>NZ_JAFBFW010000001.1 GCF_016909495.1 Pantoea coffeiphila
ATAAAGCGTAAGAACTTCTGGGATGTGAACAAAAACAGATACCCGGACTCCCGCATGCAGGCGGAAACCGCCGGGGCATATTCAACGCGCTGGGGCAGCCCGCTGCGTGTCCAGAAAATCAACGGTGTCATGGCGCTACAGGTGCCGGTGGCCGGACTGGTCAATGCTGCTGCCGGGTACAACGACACGCCGATTGATATCACCGGATTTACCTCCGGCTTCTTCTCGGCTGCCGTGGATATCATGCAGAAAACCGGTGACCAGGGCGTTAACAGTACAGGCATGAACAACCTTCGCGTGCGTATCCAGGCGAAGGATGCCAGCGGTGCCCTGATGCTCGATGCCTGGGCGGGCGTCAGCGGCAACGACGACCCGAACAGTGCCGCAGGCGGGTCAGCGCGTCAGTATTTCACCCGTAACGTAACCCGCGCCGATATCACATCACGCACCCGGATGGTGATCGGGGAAGGTATTCCGATCCCCGCCGGTGCTGTTGCGCTGGTGTTCAATATCCGCGCCGAAAGCACATCGGCAGTGGCCTGCCCGCAGATGTACCCGACCAACTGGCTGCTGCGCGACGGGAAAGATGCCAGCTGGACAGATAACGAGGTACAGGTATCAACCGGGACAGGGCTGAAAACGGTCTATATTTCTCCGGCGGGCAGCGACAGCGCAGATGGCACAGCAGCATCACCACTTAAAACGATGAATGCGGCTGTGGTGAAGCTGAACGGAACCGGTGCGATCGCACTCGTTCCGGGTATCTATCCTGGCGAAAGTATTCCACAAAATCTCGTGGGCGATTTGCGTATCGTCGGGCTGACCGACAGTGGATTCAATTACCCGGTGATCCGGTTTGGTAATCCTCTGTCAGGCGTAACAAAACTGGCCGGTTACAGTCGTATCTACTCAGCGCCACTGACCGGCTATGCCGCTGGCACCCACCCCGCGTGGATGTGGCTGGATGGCGTGCCGGATGAAGACACGCGAGAAACGAAAGTCAGCCGCATGTCGGAATACATGCGGGGCATGGCGCACCGGCTGGAATGCACAAAAATCTGGCTGACCACGGCAACGGATAAAGCTGCAGCCCTGGCAGAGATGGACGCCAGCAATTCACCGCTGTGCCGGTGGGTGGAGTCAGAAGGACGCGTGTACTTCACCCTGCCGAATGGCGGCGATGCGACCGCCGCTGGCACTGCGATTTATGCACCTACCGGCTGGGCGGCACTTTTTTCGGGGAATGCAGGACCATTTACTGCGGCGGGACGTGTCAGCATTACGGGTATTAAAGTCCGTTACGCGACGATAAACACCGTGGGATTCCGTGAGTCGGTACTGACCGACGTTCACAGTCTCGGCTGCCCACAAAATGGCATGGATATCGGCTGCTGGTCAAAAATGTACAGCTGCCGTTTTCAGGGGGTGGGGTCATCAAACATTGCCGGTACATTCGATGGGGCCAATGCGCATAACTTCAGCGTACTTGAGCACTACAACTGCCTGTTCACAGACAATGTTGATGACGGTATTTCATGCCATGAAAACTGCTACGAGATCGGCTGGGCACCCGTTTCAATTGCTAACCTGGGCGGTGGGCTCACTCCGGCATATGGTTGCCAGGCGGTTTACTACTTCCCGTACACCTCGCGTAACGCGTTGCAGATTCGGAAGGTCAACGGCAAGCGGGGCGGAATAGAATCGCACATGAGTCCGCTAACCTCTGATCCGGGTGTCAGCACGTCAGTGACAGTGTATTACGGCATTTCAGACGGAGACTATAACGGCTACTGGTCGGGAGATACGGCTGATGCGTCAGTGCGCGCAACGTTGAACGCGATTGGCTGCATCGCTATCGACCCGGTGAATTATGGATTTGCGGTCACGCACATGATGGACTGCCGACATACCGGAAGCGGAACACCCCGTAAGCCTGGTACAAATGCACCGATTAACA
Organism: Pantoea coffeiphila; assembly: GCF_016909495.1. Taxonomy (GTDB): domain Bacteria; phylum Pseudomonadota; class Gammaproteobacteria; order Enterobacterales; family Enterobacteriaceae; genus Erwinia; species Erwinia coffeiphila. The sequence goes on from NZ_JAFBFW010000001.1 coordinate 1,958, forward strand.
CAAATATCGTGACTTAAAATCCCATAGAATGGTCGGGAAAGCTGGTTTTCTCTCCCATTTCCGTCCATTAACTCCCTGTGCAAAATTTAGACGCTAAACAAGTCCGTGAATGGCTGGTTTCCTGAGTATGAATGATTTTTACCATAATTGAATTTGTGTCAGGTGGCTTTGCGAGAGATCGGCTCTGGAAGCGGTAGCAATTTTCAGGTAGTGATTCCTGGTAACATTCACGAAAACTTTGTTATGGTTGATTTATCATATCCATACTGGAGGTTGCCGAACCATCATTAATATTGGACGGCGCATTCCAATCTTTCCCTTTTAGGGCATCATTCGTATTAATGTTAGCTGAGCCATTGTTAGTGATGGGGGATGGATCGTCAAGCTCAGCATTGTCATCGACATCATCCGGATCTGAACTGGTTAAGTTACCGTTACTGGAGAGAATATCTGTACCGCCAGCTTCATTAGGCATGCTATCGCTGGTTGAACCATCGTCATTCACACATGAGTAGCCGCCCAAGCCATTAGGTTCGCAATCAGCGGCTTGCGCAAAATCAGTAAATGACGCTAAAGCATAAACCAACGACAAGACAACAATTTTGCTCATTTCTTCTTCTCGATTTAAAAGCTTATCACAACATATGTTCTTATGAGTTTGTGATGCTGTATGTAACTTGTTGTAAAACTAGTATAATTTTTGTGGTCGCTCGAGGGTTTTTGGCATGTAGATCTGTCAGGAAAGCTAAATATCCATAAATTTCATACCTGTAAGATGTTCTTCAAAAATAGAACAGGATACCTCCCAGAGAATGCTGTCCCCGTACGTATAAACAGTTTCGATTTAAATGGGAGGACATGAAGTTTAGCTAAAAAAAGATAATTTTTTCATTAAAAAACAGAATCTTTGATAAAATTTGGAGTGGTCAGAAAATTAATTTTGTTCTTCCCATCGATCTTTTTATGAATTTCCCACTTATGAGTTCGTAAGGTGCTTATTAGTTTTTTTAAATTATTTTAATGCTAACCAATACATGTGTTGTGGGTTTGATCTAAATAATACATAGCCTTGTGTTTTTTTGAGTGGCAAAAAGGTTGGTTTTTTAAAAGTTTCTCTTACTTATCCGAGTGTTGTTTTGAATGTTAAATTTACCTCAATCGTTAATAAATCATTTTTTTAGGATTTTGCTAAGCCCCCTTACTGTTAAGATTATGTTTTTAATGAATTTACTTTTTATAATTAAAAGTAGCCTCTTCAATATTAATATTTCGTGACAACATTGACGCTTGTGATAAAGTGAATATGCACTTTCCTGGATGAAATTGTTTGGACTTATATTAGATATAAAATGAGGCAGACCTATGAAGGCAAAAATTGCATTGTTAGTATTAATGTCTTCACTGACTGCTGGCGCATACGCTGCACCAGGAGAAGGTGAGGCTGCGGGTGCAGGCGCAGCTGGTGTTTCGAAAGGCGCGACTGATGCGCTTGGTGTTGGCGCGGTTGCTGCTTTAGCAGGAGTATTCGTTGCTACTGCTGGCGGAGGTGATGGGTCGAATACGGGAACTACTACCACAACCACCACATCTACTTCTCGTTAAAAGTCTTTGGTCTGGGCTGAGTAGTACAGACCATTTTATTTATTGCTAAGTTTTTTAAGTAAATTATTAATTTAGCATTAAAGAATGTTGCACTCTCCTTTAACCTCATAATCATTATCTATGATAAACAAGAATTTAACTTATTAAATCGATTTTCTTTTTTTTAATTTCATTGGATTGATTTTATTACTGATATGTATAAAAAAAGCCCGCATTGACGCGGGCAATTTGTAACTAGTAAGTCAAGAGTTAGAGGAGAGTGACGCTATGGCGTCACATTAAATGATAGTACAAAAAATAAAGTGAGTCGCAATTCTCCCCAAAAAAAATCAATCGATAAGATTAAATATTCTAATCAAAATATATGTCAAAAAAGCCCGCGTTACTCGGGCGTAAATTTGTACAAGAAATATAAGGGGTCCATCTCAGCTTAAAAGCTGAGATAACATCATACATCTACTGCAGCCTAAGCACAGCGCATTATGAGAAGTTTTTAACGTAAAACGCTACCAGTTTTAACCCCAATATAACTACGCACCCGGCATCCAGGCTCCACTTGCTATAAACCAAATAAGAAGAATTATCCCGGCAATCCCACAAGCAGCAGGAAATAAGTATCCAATTTTCATAGCTATCTCTTTTTAGATTTATCCTTGTAAAAAACTCTATCAAATCTTGCATAAATTCCTATGCAACAGATACTTAACAAAGTCACACCTATCGCGTAAAGCCAGTCATAAAGATCCATTTTTTCACCAACTATGCATATGAATTGAACATCCCTGTTGTGAATGCTCCAGTTTTATCAGCCCTGATGCTGATTTGTTTGCTTTCCTTAACTACATGAAAATACTGATTTTGGTTGTTTTTTTGTAAGCGTAGCTAGGTGCCAGAAATAACTGGTATTAATGTTTTACAATTTACCAAACCACTGTGTCAACCGTGGAAATCGTGCCGAGCATGATCCGACAATCTCTTATGGTGGTTGATACGCTCATGATGGCCGGCTTGAGCCAGCAAATGGCGCATACTTGCAGTTAATTTCAAAACTATATGACCTGCTAGCAGGTATGCGTGAACAACCTCAGTCCTTGGTGTCAACGTTCAATACAAAGCCTGGCCCCAAGGTTCAGCATTTTGAGCACCTACACAAGGCAGCAGAAATTTTAGAGGTTGTGAGCTTTTTCGTTCAACGATGTGACTACCTTCGAGTTTCATAAGCATTAACTAACATGAAGTGTGAGTTGGGCCGAGGTGTGACAAATTTGTGCCAGAGGGCTGACACAAAACGTCATAAAATAGCTGAAGGAGTGGCGCGTACATTTCGCTGGCTGGCTATTGTAGCGGGTTGACGGGTTGTTACGGTGTGCTCATTTTTATCACTAATCAGACTAGAGATCTGTCTGTGAATAAACAACCAGCCAGCAGTAATTAACAGGAGAATGGAATGCAAAAACTGGAAGTATGCTGCTATGGGGTGGATTGCGCACGGGTGGCGGAGCAAGCCGGTGCCGATCGAATTGAGCTTTGCGCCTCACCTGCTGAAGGCGGATTAACGCCGTCTGCGGGAACACTGATGGCCGCCAGAGAGCACGTGTCCATACCGGTTCATCCGATCGTCCGTCCGCGGAGTGGGGATTTTTGTTACAGTGTCACAGAATTTGAGCAAATCAAGTCGGATATCGCTTTTGTTCGTGAGCTGGGATTCCCCGGCGTAGTGGTTGGCCTTTTAGACCTGGATGGCCATATCGATCTCCCGCGCATGTTGCAAATAATGCCTTTGTGCGCCGGCATGGAAGTGACCTTCCACCGGGCATTCGATCTCTGCCACAGCCCGCTGATGGCGCTGGAGCAGCTAACGGATTTGGGGGTGGCGAGGATACTGACTTCTGGTCAGCAGCAGAGTGCCGAAAGTGGATTACCGTTATTAAGGGAACTAACTCGTATTACTCGCGGTCCAAAAATTATGGCAGGTGCGGGAGTGCGCTTAAGCAATCTCCAGAAGTTTATTGATGCGGGTATTACCGAATTGCACAGCTCCGCCAGCCAGCGAATTTCATCTCCAATGCGCTACCGTAAGGCCGGAGTCTCCATGTGTTCCGAGGCTGAAAACGATGAGTTTAGCCGTAGCGTGGTTGACGGAGACGTGGTGGAAGCGATGAAAAGCGTTATTACTCTGGGTTCACCAATACGAGTCGCCTGATAACAAAAGATTTTGCCGCGCAGCACGCCGAACCCTGACGTGATGTTTGCAAGTACCAGACCCCAGCATGATTTGTTGGGGTTTTTTTTGCCGTTTAAGCATCATGGCAATGCCGTCATAAGGCGGTTGCTTATACACTTATCCCTATGGATTTTCAGACTGTTGCGAGAGTCGTGATGAGAACGAGGAAGACGAGCTGTGTCCTGGTCTTAATGTCAGGTTTACTGGTTATTCAAACGGCCGCTGCGGCGACAAACAAAACGAAGGTTCAGCCTCCCCGCTGCGCGGTTAATCAGCAACAGATCAACGATAACAATAATCTGCTGCTGCTGGGCGGTACTGCTAAAGGGCCGATGAAGCAGTTTATTGTTGGTGAGTTCGGTAAAGATGTCGATCAGCAAAAGCGCATGCTGGGAAAGTTTGATCGCTGCGGCGTGCTGACCCAGGCCGATATCAGCTACGACAAGCAGGACGCCAATACCCGGCTCAAGCTCGATATGAAAATAGAACGGGTCAGCGTCGGCTGGCAGGCGCGCTACGAAATTACCGTTTTCGCACTGCGTGATGATGCCGAAGCGGTATTGCACCATAAACAGGGCACCACGCTCTATTTTTCCGGGCGTAATGGCAGTATTACCAGCGCATCCGAGCAGTTTGTTATACAGGGGGAAGAGGGCTTCACGGAGACCGTGAACGATTACGACCGCCGCAATCGGCTGATCCGCAGCGTTGCCCGTGGCTCAGACAACACCAGCAACGGCGAATATCTCTATCGCTGGAATGATAAAAACCAGCTGCTGTCCTCAGGATCTGAGCGCAGCACGATTCAGTGGAATTATGATAAGCAGGGCCGTGAGCTGGGGGTCCATATCCGCGAATTTAACCCGTTCAGCGCCACCACGACGCAGGACGAATGCCAGCTGTGGGACGAGCGTGGAAACTGCACGTTGAGCTATTCACGGGAGATGGAAGTGTCGGCGTTGGGCATGTTCCGGCGCAATATTGCCGCCGCCAGCCGTTATGAATACTGGGACCAGCCTTAGGGCCGGTCCCGGACGGGATTATTTCACCGACTGGCTGAACGTATCAACGGCCAGGATGGCGTTGGCGATATCTTCGGCGCTCAGATTCGGGTTAAGATTTTTCAGCGTATCGCCGTCGCTGTTGGCCAGCTCACCAATTTTTAACAGGCTTTCCCAGCTGGCATTTTCCAGATGCAGCTCTTTGAGCGTGGTCGGCATTTTAATGGCGCGATAGAAGCGCACGTAGCGCGCAATCTCTTCATCAGGGCGCTGTTCCAGCACCATCTGGGTCAGCGTGCCGTAGGCGACTTTCTCACCGTGCGTCAGATGGTGAATATCACCGTCAACGGCGGTGAAGCCGTTGTGGATGGCATGTGCCCCCGCCAGACCCGCATTTTCAAAGCCCAGACCGGACAGCAGGGTGTTGGCTTCCACCACCGCTTCCACGGCAGGCGTCACCAGCTGTTTCGCTACCGCTTCATAGGCGCTCAGGCCGTAGGTCAGCAGCGTTTTCTCACAGGCTTCCGCAATCGCCAGGCCGGCAATGGTCGGATCGCCGTTCACCATGGATTTGCTGTGCGAGCGTTTTACCGCCTGTGCTTCAACCCAGGTGGCCAGACCATCTGCAATACCGGAAGCGAACAGGCGCACCGGCGCACGCGCGCAGACCTGGGTATCTATCAGCACCAGATCCGGGTTTTTACTGTAAAAACGATAGCTTTCGAATACGCCACTGTCGGAGTAGATGACCGACAGCGCACTGCACGGCGCGTCTGTAGAGGCGACGGTGGGCACAATGGCGACCGGCTGTTTTAACTCATCAGCGACGGCTTTCACGGTATCGAGGGTTTTACCGCCGCCAAGACCGACAACCACGGCGGTGCCGCTGCTTTTCGCTAGTTTGGCGAGGCGGGTGATTTCGTTGCTGGAGGCTTCGCCGTTGAACTCTTGATAGTGAAACTCCACATGGCTGGCGGTCAGGGATTCCCGAACCTGCTTGCCAATCAGCCCCCAGACGATCTTATCGGCGACGATGAATGCGCTGCTGCCGAGGTCGGCAAGATTCTCACCCAGCTGGGTAATCATGCCTGCGCCCTGGATATATTTACGCGGGGAAGAAAAAACAAATTTACTCATACCAGATACTCCGTTCAGGTGAATGAAATTGTTTCTGTCCACTACCGTAACGTTTTGGCAATCGTAATGTTATTGAAAAAAGTGCTTTCCGATAAAGTTATCATTCGCATTGAGCCAGATCAGAGTAAATGCGGGAAGGGATTGCCGGAAATGATGCTGCATGCTGAGACAGGCCCGAGGGCCTGTCTGCTAACCGCCAATCAGGGCTTAGTCGCCACCAGCACCGCGCGCAGCGGAGCCGGATAGCCTTCAACGGTTTTGGTGGGATCGTTGGGGTCGAGGAACTCGGCCAGCGATTCGCTGGTCATCCAGCTGGTGCGGCGCTGTTCGTCGGTACTGGTTACCGAATAATCGGCAATGCGCACGTCAGTAAAACCGCACTTTTCCAGCCAGTTTTTCAACGCGCCGGTGGTCGGAATGAAGTAGACGTTACGCATCTGAGCATAGCGTTCACCGGGAACCAGAACCTGCTGGTCATCGCCTTCAATCACCAGCGTTTCCAGCACCAGTTCGCCGCCGCTGACCAGCTGGTTTTTCAACTGATAGAGATGATCGAGTGGAGATCGGCGATGGTACAGCACGCCCATCGAAAACACGGTATCAAACGCTTTCAGCTCAGGAAGCTGTTCGATACCGAGCGGCAGCAGGTGGGCGCGCTGATCGCCGCCCAGCAGTTTGCGCACCGCCTCGAACTGGCACAGGAACAGCTGCATCGGGTCGATGCCCACCACCAGATGTGCGCCAGCACCAATCATGCGCCACATGTGGTAGCCGCTGCCGCAGCCGACATCGAGCACCGTGCGGCCGGCCAGTGGGGAAATATGCGGCAATACGCGCTCCCACTTCCAGTCCGAACGCCATTCGGTGTCAATATTCACGCCGTACAGCGAGTACGGGCCTTTGCGCCACGGCATCAGATTGCGCAGCAGCTTTTCAATTCCACCGCGCTGGCGCTCGGTCAGCTGACTGCTGTCGGCGCTGACGCTGTGCAACAGATCCAGCGTTTCCGGCGTCAGCGAAGGCAGATACTCAACCGAGCGATCCCAGTTTTTAAAGTGGCCGTGCAGCGACTCGCGTTGCCAGGCGGCGATCTGCGCGGGCAGGGTTTCCAGCCACGGTGCCAACGGGCCTTTGGCGATAAGCTGATAAAAATTTCCGAAATCCATCAGGCATCACCCGCCTTCAGTGCGACCAGCGAGCCAAAGTTAAAGCACTGGAACCAGACTTCGGCGTGCTGGAAACCGGCCTGACGCAGGCGCGCTTTGTGGGTTTCCACGCTGTCGGTCAGCATGACGTTTTCCAGCATGCTGCGCTTCTGGCTGATTTCCAGTTCGCTGTAGCCGTTGGCGCGTTTGAAGTCGTGATGCATGTTGAACAGCAGTTCGCCGACGTCGGCATCTTCAAAGCTGAATTTCTCCGACAGCACCAGCGCACCGCCGGGCTTCAGCCCCTGATAAATGGTGTTTAACAGCTGCTGGCGCTCTTCCGGTGCCAGGAACTGCAGGGTGAAATTCAGCACCACCAGCGAGGCATTTTCTAACGGGATCTGGCGGATATCGGCTTCAATCACCTCAACCGGCGTATCGGCGCGGAAAGCATCGATATGACGGCGGCAACGCTCAACCATCGCCGGGGAGTTGTCGACGGCAATAATTTTGCAGCCGGGAACCTGAATATTACGCCGTACGGACAGCGTGGCAGCGCCCAGCGAGCAGCCCAGATCGTAGACGTGGGAGTCGGGCTGAACAAATCGCTCGGCCAACATGCCAATCATCGAAATAATGTTGGAGTAGCCGGGAACGGAACGCTGAATCATGTCTGGAAAGACTTCAGCAACGCGTTCGTCAAAGGTCCAGTCGCCGAGTTTGGCAACGGGCGCTGAGAACAGCGTATCGCGGTTAGTCATAGTGGTAAGTCCGGAGGAAGCTAACGGAAAGCGCATATTCTGGCAGAAAGCGAAGCGGGCTGCATCTTTTCTGCCAGCGGCGTGTTAAATCGTTAATGCAGAGTCAGTACCAGATCCCACGGCAGGAAGATCAGATTGACGATAATCATCCCCAGCAGAGTCAGCAAGGTCAGGATCATGCCGTTGCGGCGCCACAGCATCGTACGGCTGCGTAGTCCCCAGGCATGCAGCAGGCGGCCGAAGAAGAAAAACAGCCCCAGCAGATGGATCAGCCAGATATCAGCGCCGTTCATCTCCATCACAACCAGCAGCAGCGTCGCCAGCGGAATATATTCAACGGCATTACCGTGGATCCGAATAGCCAGCTGTAAATCCGAGACTCCGCCGTCGCCAATCGAAATGCGGTACTGTCTGCGCAATCGCACCACATCCAGTGAAAATTTAATAATCAACAACGCGCCAAAAACGACGTAGAGAGCGCTGACCATGACTCACTCCATGATGTAAGAATTATCTTGCGGCTATCATAGCGGGCAATCTTAAGACTGTCTTCCCGTCCGCTATCCGATTGCTCAGAATAACGTTTCCTGCTGCGGCCAGTCGGGAACATCCCCCAGCTGCGGCAGCGCTTTTTGCAGATCGGGCCAGAGATAGCGCACCAGTTCCGGGGCGAAGGCAATATCCGGCGTGTGAATAAACAGCCACGGACGGGTGGTTTGGCACCATTTGGGCATGCGGGAAAGCCAGGCGCGGAAGTCGTGCAGATTAGCCTGCGGATTGTCGCCGCCGATAAAGCGGATCATGGGCTCGCTGGCGGTGATCACCGCGTGAACCGGGAGCTTCGGTTTTTTCCGCTGTGCGTCAACGATAGCTGGGGTTGTAGGCTTCGCCGCATGCACCGCTCGGGTATCCAGAATCACCCGGTTAACGCCGCGCTGATGCAGCCCGCGGTTCAGCGCACGTTCAGCGTCGCCTTTGGCAAAAAATTCCGCATGCCGCACCTCCACGCCGTAATGAAACTCCGTAGGCAGCGAATCCAGAAAGGCCCACAGTGCGGGCAAATCGGCAGGCGAGAAGGCGGCGGGCAGCTGTAGCCAGTACTGTCCCAGGCGGCCGGCCAGCGGTTCCATCAGCGCAAAGAATTCCGCGGTCAGGTCACCGCACTGCCTGAGCGCCGCCTGATGACTGATGGTGGCGGGAAACTTAAAACAGAAGCGGAAATCATCATGGGTCATTGCGTGCCAGCGTTGAACCACCTCCGGGCGCGGCAGGGCGTACAGCGTGGTGTTTCCCTCCACGCAGTTAAAATAGCGGGCGTAATCTTCCAGCGTAGACATACCCAGCTTTTTCCACTGCGGATGCTGCCACTGCGGCAGCCCAAGATAGAGCGGCGTCATCATAAATCCTGTTACATTTTGATTGAGCGACTGTAGCGGTGCGGCGGGCGTAGTGCAAATCTGGCAGGACCGGGTCCCTCCGGCCCTGGTTTTTTTACAGTGCGGCGATCACTTCATCAGACTGGCGTACGCGGGCGATGCGCGGGAAGATCCATTCAACGCTGCTGCGGTGCTGCTCGCTGCTGCCTGCGCTACAAATGTCTTCAGCGATCACCAGATTGAAGCCCAGCTCCCAGGCGTTACGCGCGGTAGATTCCACGCCGATATTGGTGGAGATACCGCCCAGCACGATGGTGTCGATACCGCGACGACGCAGCTGGAGTTCAAGATCGGTGCCGTAGAATGCGCCCCACTGGCGTTTGGTCACCTGAATGTCATCAGGCTGTGCGCCCAGCTCAGACGGGAAGGTCCACCAGTTTTCCGGCAGCGCACCGCCTGGATGAGCTGCATCCACCGGCTGCTTCAGCGCTTCGGCAAAATCGGCCGACCAGCCAACGCGCACCAGCACGACCGGTGCGTTCAGCGCGCGGAACTTTTCAGCCAGCACGGCGGCTTTTTTCACCACATCACCGGCGGTATGCGGGCCTCCGGCGAAGGGCAGAATGCCTTCCTGAAGATCGATAAGTACCAGCGCGGTAGTCTGTGGGTTAAGTTTAAACATCGTAATTCTCCGGAAGAGTGGGGGAAACCAGAGAGAATACAAAGCAATGTCCCTGTGACGCGACTATAACTGTGTGGGGAGCGCGGGGGAATTTGTTAACGTGTATGTCATCGACTGAGGCGACTGCCGATATTTCAGCACGAAGATTCTTCGTCTAAACGCGGTGACCGTTGTTTTGTTGACCGCTAAAGCCGGGATGAACGCATCTTGCCGTTTTTCTGCCGCTTTGCCCTCTCGACAGCACTTATCCTGTGCGCCGTTTTCCATTATAATGGCCGCCATTTTTCGCGGCAGCAGCCCCCTCCGGGCCGGGTTTTCTTTAAAATGCCGCGCCCGCAGCGGTGAAGTTAAAAGGATATCGTTATGCGTACTAAGTATTGTGGACAGATCAACCTGTCTCATGTAGGGCAGCAGGTGACACTGTGCGGTTGGGTTAATCGCCGCCGCGATCTGGGTAGCCTGATCTTTATTGATATGCGTGACCGTGAAGGCATCGTTCAGGTGTTCTTCGACCCGGATCGTCAGGACGCGTTCCGCCAGGCTTCCGAGCTGCGTAATGAATTCTGTATTCAGATCACCGGCACCGTGCGTGCGCGTGACGAAAAAAACAAAAACAGCGATATGGCTACCGGTGAGATCGAAGTCTTCGCCACCGATCTGACCATCATCAACCGTTCTGAGCCGCTGCCGCTGGATTCCAACCAGACTAACAGCGAAGAAGCGCGCCTGAAGTATCGCTATCTGGATCTGCGCCGCCCGGATATGGCAAACCGCCTGAAAACCCGCGCGAAGATCACCAGCTTCGTTCGCCGCTTTATGGACGACCACGGCTTCCTGGATATTGAAACGCCGATGCTGACCAAAGCCACGCCGGAAGGTGCGCGTGACTATCTGGTGCCTAGCCGCGTGCATAAAGGTAAATTCTACGCGCTGCCGCAGTCGCCGCAGTTGTTTAAACAGCTGCTGATGATGTCCGGCTTCGACCGTTACTATCAGATCGTGAAATGCTTCCGTGATGAGGATCTGCGCGCTGACCGTCAGCCGGAATTTACCCAGATCGACGTCGAAACCTCCTTTATGACCGCGCCGCAGGTGCGTGAGATCATGGAGCGTCTGGTACGTGATATGTGGCAGGACGTGAAGTCCGTTGATTTGGGTGAATTCCCGCAGATGACCTTCGCGGAAGCGATGCGTCGCTACGGTTCCGATAAGCCCGATCTGCGCAACCCGATGGAGCTGGTGGACGTTGCTGACCTGCTGAAAGACGTGGAGTTCAAAGTCTTCTCCGGCCCGGCTAACGATGCTAAAGGCCGCGTTGCCGCACTGCGCGTGCCGGGCGGCGCCCAGCTGAGCCGCAAACAGATTGATGAATACGGCAAGTTTATCGAAATCTACGGCGCGAAAGGCCTGGCCTACTTCAAGGTCAACGAACGTGCTAAAGGCCTGGAAGGTATTACCAGCCCGGTTGCTAAGTTCCTGACCGCTGAGATCGTTGAAGCCATTCTGGATCGTACTCAGGCCGCCGACGGCGATATGATCTTCTTCGGTGCCGACAGTGCCAAAGTGGTCACTGATGCGCTGGGTGCGCTGCGCCTCAAGCTGGGCCGCGACCTGAAAATTACCGACGAAGCCGCGTGGAAACCGCTGTGGGTTATTGACTTCCCGATGTTCGAAGAAGACGGCGAGGGCGGCCTGAGCGCGATGCACCATCCGTTCACCGCGCCGAAAGAGATGACCCCGGACGAGCTGAAAGCGGCACCGGAAACGGCCATCGCCAACGCCTACGATATGGTGATCAACGGTTACGAAGTGGGCGGCGGTTCCGTGCGTATCCACAATGGTCAGATGCAGCAGACCGTGTTTGGCATTCTGGGTATTACCGAGCAGGAACAGCGCGAGAAGTTTGGCTTCCTGCTGGACGCCCTGAAGTTCGGTACGCCACCGCATGCCGGTCTGGCTTTCGGCCTCGATCGCCTGACTATGCTGCTGACCGGCACCGAAAATATCCGTGATGTTATCGCCTTCCCGAAAACCACCGCAGCGGCCTGTCTGATGACCGAAGCGCCAAGCTTCGCTAACCCGGCGTCACTCGCCGAGTTGGGCATTGACGTGGTGAAAAAAGAAAAACCGGCTGAGAGCGAATAATGACGTTTAAGCATCCGGTTTCGGTGCTGGTAGTGATTTATGCGCAGGACACCGGACGGGTGCTGATGCTGCAGCGGCGCGATGATGTGGATTTCTGGCAGTCGGTGACCGGCAGTCAGGAGCCGGACGAAAGCCGGGAAGACACCGCGCGGCGGGAAGTGTGGGAAGAGACGGGAATTGATATTAACGCCGGGCAGTTCACATTAGTGGATTGCCAGCGTCATATAGAATTCGAAATCTTCGCGCACTTTCGCCACCGCTACGCGCCGGGGACCACCCATAACCGGGAACACTGGTTTACCCTGGCGCTGCCGACGGAAATAGACATTGTGTTGAGCGAGCATCTGGCTTTTCGCTGGCTGGATGCGGCCGAAGCGGCTGCGCTCACCAAGTCCTGGAGTAATCGCCAGGCAATTGAAGAATTTGTAGTCTAATTTTGGAGACAAGAATACATGGCAGGACATAGTAAGTGGGCGAATACCAAGCACCGCAAGGCTGCTCAGGATGCTAAACGCGGTAAAATCTTCACCAAAATTATTCGTGAGCTGGTGACGGCTGCCAAACTGGGCGGCGGTGATGCAGGCTCTAACCCGCGTCTGCGTGCTGCGATGGATAAGGCGCTGGCAAACAATATGACGCGCGACACCATGAACCGTGCGATTGCCCGCGGCGTGGGCGGCGATGACGACAGCAACATGGAAACCATCATTTATGAAGGTTACGGTCCTGGCGGCAGCGCGGTGATGGTTGAGTGCCTGAGTGATAACCGTAACCGTACCGTTTCAGAAGTGCGTCACGCCTTCACCAAAACCGGCGGCAACCTGGGAACCGATGGCTCCGTGGCCTATCTGTTCACCAAGAAAGGGGTGATCTCTTACGCTCCGGGCCTGGAAGAAGATGCGGTAATGGACGCGGCGCTGGAAGCCGGTGCTGACGACGTAGTGACCTACGATGACGGCGCAATTGACGTTTTCACCGCCTGGGAAGTACTGGGCCAGGTTAAAGATGCGCTGGATGCTACCGGCCTGAAATCGGAAGGTGCGGAAGTCACCATGATCCCATCGACCAAGGCCGAGCTGGATGCGGAAACTGCACCGAAGCTGCTGCGCCTGATCGACATGCTGGAAGACTGCGACGATGTTCAGGAAGTTTACCATAACGGTGAAATCTCTGATGAGGTTGCGGCGACCTTATGATTTCTCACCGCATCCTGTATGCTGTGAGTTATCGTAAAAACACCATCAACCCGGAGAACGCGATATGACGGTTATACTGGGTATCGATCCCGGTTCGCGCGTTACGGGTTATGGTGTGGTTCGTCAGGTTGGGCGGCAGATTACCTATCTGGGCAGCGGCTGTATTCGCACCAGCTCCACCGATCTGCCGCCGCGCCTGAAGCTGATTTACGCCGGCGTGTGTGAAATTATTACTCAGTTTCAGCCGGACTATTTCGCCATTGAACAGGTGTTTATGGCGAAAAATGCCGACTCGGCGCTGAAGCTGGGCCAGGCGCGCGGGGTGGCTATCGTCGCCGCGGTGAATCACGATCTGCCGGTGTTTGAGTATGCCGCCCGCCAGGTCAAGCAAACCGTGGTCGGCATCGGCAGTGCCGAAAAAAGCCAGGTGCAGCACATGGTGCGCACGCTGCTGAAACTGCCCGCGAACCCGCAGGCCGATGCGGCCGATGCGTTAGCTATCGCCATTACCCACTGCCATTTGAGCCAAAACGTTGCGCGAATTGCAGAAGGAAAGCTCACCCTGGCACGCGGTCGACTGCGCTCCTAGGCTGGATATCCATCCAGCCTTTTTTATGCTATAACATTCATCCCGGTACTCATCCCCACCATTCTTATCTGAAGGAAGCTAATGTGATAGGTCGTCTGAGAGGCATTATTCTGGAAAAACAGCCGCCTGTGGTGCTGATTGAAGCCAGCGGAGTTGGCTATGAAGTGCAAATGCCAATGACCTGTTTTTATGAGCTTCCTGAACTGAATCATGAAGCGATTATTTTTACCCACTTTGTGGTGCGTGAAGATGCCCAGCTGCTGTTCGGTTTTAACAGCAAGCAGGAACGCGCGCTGTTTCGTGAACTGATTAAAGTCAACGGCGTGGGGCCAAAACTGGCGCTGGCCATTCTTTCGGGCATGTCGGCGCAGCAGTTTGTCACTGCCGTTGAGCGTGAAGAGATTGCCGCGCTGGTGAAACTGCCCGGCGTCGGCAAGAAAACCGCCGAGCGTCTGGTTGTCGAGATGAAGGACCGCTTCAAGGGTATGCACGGCGATCTGTTCGCTACCGATGCGCCGTTTGCGCTGACCAGCGAGGTGCAGAGTGCGGCGGTCAATGATGCAGAGGGCGAAGCGGTTGCTGCGCTGGTGGCGCTGGGGTATAAACCTCAGGAAGCCAGCCGCATGGTCAGCAAAGTGGGCAAACCCGATGCTGACTGCGAAACCCTGATCCGCGAAGCGCTGCGCGCAGCTATTTGAGGTAGAGCATGATTGAAGCCGATCGCCTGGTCTCCGCCGGGGTTATCACCGAAGAAGAGGTCATTGACCGCGCTATCCGTCCCAAGCTGCTTGAAGAGTATGTCGGGCAGCCGGTCGTGCGCGAGCAGATGGAGATTTTCATCAAGGCCGCGAAGATGCGCGGCGATGCGCTCGATCATCTGCTGATCTTCGGCCCGCCGGGGCTGGGTAAAACCACACTCGCCAATATCGTTGCCAATGAGATGGGCGTGAATCTGCGCACCACTTCCGGCCCGGTGCTGGAAAAGGCGGGCGATCTGGCCGCGATGCTCACCAACCTTGAACCGCATGACGTGCTGTTTATCGATGAGATCCATCGCCTGTCTCCGGTGGTGGAAGAGGTGCTGTATCCGGCTATGGAAGACTATCAGCTGGATATTATGATTGGCGAGGGCCCGGCCGCACGTTCGATTAAGCTGGATCTACCGCCCTTTACCCTGATCGGCGCAACGACCCGCGCGGGATCGCTGACGTCGCCCTTGCGCGATCGCTTCGGTATCGTTCAGCGCCTGGAATTTTATCGCGTTGAGGATCTGCAGCACATTGTTGGCCGCAGCGCGGCCTGTCTTGGACTGCCGCTCAGCCCAGAAGGTGCGCTGGAGATCGCCCGCCGTGCGCGAGGCACGCCGCGTATTGCTAACCGCCTGCTGCGCCGCGTGCGCGACTTCGCCGAAGTCAAAGCCGACGGTGAGATGACCGGTGAAGTCTCTGCCCGCGCGCTGGATATGCTGAGCGTGGACAGCGAAGGCTTTGACTATATGGACCGTAAATTGCTGCTGGCGATTATCGATAAATTTACCGGGGGGCCGGTCGGGCTGGATAACCTGGCCGCAGCCATCGGTGAAGAGCGTGAAACCATTGAGGACGTGCTGGAACCCTATCTGATCCAGCAGGGCTTTATTCAACGCACCCCGCGCGGCCGTATGGCCACTCAGCACGCCTATAAGCATTTCGGCATCGACCGCGAAGCCTGAGAAAACTGTCTGATGCAGGCTCGCCTGCGCACAGATCGCAACAGCCCCGGAATGTCATCCATTCCGGGGCTGTTTTTTTAAGGCTGTATAAACGGGATTTGAGGACTGCGAGACGTCTTCAGCGGATAATCAGACCGCCGGTTTTTTTACCATGCTCAGGATAAACATCGCCGCCGCACCCAGGACTACCGACGGACCGGCAGGCGTATCGTAAAACGCTGAAAAGGTCAGCCCGGCGGTGACCGCCAGCATCCCGACCACAATGGCAAACGCAGCCATCTGTTCCGGCGAACGAGCGAAACGGCGAGCCGTTGCGGCAGGAATAATCAGCAGAGAGGTGATAATCAGCGCACCGACAAACTTCATCGCCACGCCGATGGTTAGCGCGGTCACCAGCATCAGGATCAGTTTACTGCGCTGAATGTTGACGCCATCGACCTGGGCCATTTCCGGGCTGATGGTCATCGACAGCAGGGCGCGCCACTGCCAGGCCAGTACAATCAGCACTATCGCCACGCCGATGGCAATGGTCCATAAATCGGCCGGGGTCACCGCCAGCAGATCGCCAAACAGATAGGCCATCAGATCCACGCGTACGTCGGACATCAGGCTGACGACCACCATACCAAGAGACAGCGCGCTGTGCGCCATAATGCCCAGCAGGGTATCGATCGCCAGATGCGGCCGCCGTTCCAGCCAGACCAGCACCAGCGACAGGATCAGCGTCACTGCAATGACGGCATAAAACGGACTGACATTGAGCAGCAGGCCAAAAGCTACGCCGAGCAGAGAAGCATGGGCCAGCGTATCGCCGAAATAAGACATGCGGCGCCAGACGACAAACGAGCCAAGCGGACCGGCCGCCAGCGCCAGTAAAATCCCCGCCAGCCAGCCGGGTAACAACAGTTCAATCATGACGACCGGGTCCCTTACGTAAAATGATTCGTCCCTTTAAGTCGTGACGATGATTATGGTGGTGCCGATAGATAGCCAACTGTTCAGCGCCGCGCGGGCCAAACATGGAGATAAACTCCGGGTGCTTTGAAACGGCTTCGGGGGTGCCGGAGCAGCAGATATGGTGGTTAAGGCACAGTACTTCATCGGTCTTGGCCATTACCAGATGCAAATCGTGGGATACCATCAGTACGCCGCAGTTCAGCTCGCGACGCAGCTGGTCAATGAGATCGTACAGCGCCACCTGACCGTTGACGTCCACGCCCTGGGTCGGTTCATCCAGCACCAGCAGCTGCGGCTGATTGAGCAGTGCCCTGGCCAGCAGTACGCGCTGGGTTTCACCACCGGAAAGCTTTTGCAGCGGATAGTTCAGCAGATGCGAAGCCTGTACGCGTTTTAACGCGGGCAATATGTCTTCACGCTTTACTCCTGGACGCAGGCGCATAAAGCGATCGACCGTCAGCGGCAGAGTGACATCAAGATGGATTTTTTGTGGCACATAACCGATGCGCAGATCCGCAGGTTTATTTACCGAACCGGACGTAGGGGCGATCAGGCCGAGCACCACTCGTACCAGCGTTGATTTACCTGCGCCGTTTGGGCCGAGCAGGGTCAGAATGCGCCCGGGTTCCAGCTTCAGCGATACATCGGAAAGTACCCGGCGTTGACCAAAGTTCACAGCTACATTTTCAAGGGAGATCAAGGATGACATGTCGATTACGGTTGCAGAAGTTCTATAATGTTATAATATCACAACCCATCAGCTTATCACGATGGATTGAATCATTATGTTACATAAAAAATCACGTCTCTTTGCAGCGCTTGCCGGTGTCGGCGTGGCTGCCACTTTCGCGTTTCCTGCACAGGCTGCCGTTGTGGCTTCCGTTAAGCCAGTTGGCTTTATTGCGTCCGCGATTGCAGATGGTGTCACACCTGTAGAAATTCTGCTACCGGATGGTGCATCAGAGCATGATTATGCATTACGCCCATCGGATGTAAAACGCTTGCAGGGCGCGGATTTAGTGGTTTGGGTTGGCCCTGAAATGGAAGCATTTATGGCTAAAATGGCCGCCGGATTACCGCCGCAAAAGAACCTGGAAATGGACCGCATTGAGGGTGTACACGCGCTGCTGCTGAAAGGCGGGGAAGACGAAGAAGAGGAACATGAGGAGCATGCTCACGGCGCGGCTGATGACCACGATCATCATCATCACGGTGAGTACAACATGCACCTGTGGATGTCGCCGGAGATTGCGAAGAAAACTGCGGTTGCAATTCACGCAAAATTATTGGAACTTATGCCGCAAAGCAGGGACAAACTAGACGCCAATCTTCAGCATTTTGAGTCAGAATTGGCGTCTGTCGATGCGAAAATTGGTAATCAGCTGGCCCCGGTTAAAGGGAAAGGATATTTCGTTTTTCACGATGCTTACACCTACTTTGAAAAACACTACGGACTGACTCCATTGGGTCATTTTACCGTAAATCCTGAGATTCAACCCGGCGCGCAGCGTTTACATCAAATACGAACACAGTTGGTTGAGCAGAAGGCCACATGCGTCTTTGCTGAACCACAATTCAGGCCAGCCGTGATCGATGCGGTTGCCAGAGGAACCAGCGTGCGTTCGGGCACCCTCGATCCTCTTGGTACTGACATCACTCCAGCACGAGACAGCTATGTGAAATTCCTCTCACAGTTGTCCAGCCAGTATACGAGCTGCCTGAAAGGAGAATAGAGGAAGACTTAATTGCAGCAGATAGCCCGCGCTGTCGCCATGGCGTTCAACAACTTACCCCGACCTCACCGCATCATGCTGGGGTCACTTACCGTCGTTACACTGGCCGTCACCGTCTGGCGGCCTTACATTTATCATCCCGGTAGTGAAAGCCCGATTGTTAAAACAATCGAACTGGATAAAAACGAACTGCGTACGCTGCTTCCCGAAGCCAGTGAACCCATCGACCAGGACACACCTTCTCCGGATGATGACACGCCAAAAGATGAGATCGATCAGGACGTACCGGATGAAGCCGGGACGCATGATTATGTAGTCTCCACCGGCGACACCCTCAGCAGCGTTCTTAACCAGTACGGCATTGATATGTCGGATATTACGCAGCTGGTGAAAAGTGATAAAGACCTGCGCAACCTGCAAATTGGTCAGCAGCTTTCTTGGACCCTGACCGATGACGGGCAGCTGCAGCGTCTGACATGGGAAGTCTCCCGCCGTGAAACCCGAACGTACGATCGCTCAGGCGATAGTTTTAAATCCTCGGCTGAAATGCAGAAAGGGGAATGGAAAAACAACGTTCTGAGTGGCGAAGTTAACGGTAGTTTCGTGACCAGTGCCAAAGCGGCCGGGTTAACCAGCGCTGAAATCAGTGCGGTAATCAAGTCGCTACAGTGGCAGATGGATTTCCGCAAGTTGCGCAAGGGCGACCAGTTCTCTGTGCTGATGTCCCGCGAAATGCTGGACGGCAAGAGTGAGCAAAGCCAGCTGCTGGGTGTGCGCATGCGCAGCGGCGACAAAGATTATTACGCCATCCGCGCCGAAGATGGTAAGTTTTACGATCGCAGCGGCTCCGGGCTGGCGCGTGGCTTTATGCGCTTCCCAACTGTTAAGCAGTATCGCGTTTCTTCTAACTTCAACCCGCGTCGCCTGAACCCTGTAACCGGGCGTGTTGCGCCGCATAAAGGTGTCGACTTCGCTATCCCGCTGGGTACACCGGTACTGGCGGTGGGTGATGGTGAAGTTATCGTCGCGAAGCGAAGCGGTGGGGCTGGCAACTACGTCGCGATTCGTCACGGTCGCCAGTATATGACCCGCTATATGCACCTGAAGAAACTGCTGGTCAAACCGGGTCAGAAAGTTAAACGTGGCGATCGCATTGCGCTTTCCGGCAGTACCGGCCGTTCAACCGGTCCGCACCTGCATTATGAAATCTGGATCAACAACCAGGCGGTTAACCCATTAACGGCCAAGCTGCCGCGGATGGAAGGCCTGGCGGGTAAAGAGCGCAGCGACTATCTGGCTCAGGTCCGAGAAGTCGTACCGCAGCTGCGATTCAAGTAATTCGCTGCCGCTGATAACAGAGCCGATGGAGCACTCAGTCCGTCGGCTTTTTTATTGCCAGAGTGCGCGAAATCCGGGTGAAACTGGTCTAAAGACTGGCCGTTTACCGGAAAAATCCAGGTTAATGCATTGCAAAATTACCTGCCAGCACTATCATTAGCCCGTTATTGTAGAGGCCGGTGCATGGAAAACATAAAAAAAAGTCACGTTGAATTTATTCCCGTTTTTAAGAAATCCTTTTTACATCCTCGCTACTGGGGCAGCTGGCTGGCGGTAGGTGCCTTTGCTGCGATTGCTTTAGTTCCTCCCCGTTTACGCGATCCGGTTCTGGGATCGCTGGGCCGTATGGCCGGTAAACTGGCTCGCAGCGCACGCCGCCGTGCGCAGATTAACCTGCTTTACTGCCTGCCGGAGGCTCCGGAGGAAGAGCGGGAGAAAATAATTGATGAGATGTTCGCGACCGCACCGCAATCGATGGTGATGATGGCTGAGCTGGCGCTACGTCCGCATAAGGTCCAGCCGCGTATTCACTGGCAGGGCCGCGAGCTAATCGACCAGCTGCGAGAAGCACAGCAGAATGTGATTTTCCTTGTGCCGCACGGCTGGGCGGTGGATATCCCGGCGATGGTGCTGGCTTCGGAAGGGCAGAAGATGGCTGCGATGTTCCACAATCAGCGTAACCCGGTGATGGATTACGTGTGGAATCGCGTGCGCCGCCGTTTTGGTGGCCGTATGCACGCGCGCAACGATGGGATCAAACCGTTTATCAGCTCGGTTCGGCAGGGCTACTGGGGTTATTACCTGCCGGATCAGGATCACGGCGCGGAGCACAGTGAGTTCGTCGATTTCTTCGCGACTTACAAAGCCACGCTGCCCGCCGTTGGCCGCCTGATGAAGGTGTGTCGTGCGAAAGTTGTGCCGCTGTTTCCCGTGTATGACAGTAAAAGCCACAGTCTGACCATCCATCTGCGTCCGCCAATGGACGATCTGCTGGATGCGGACGATGTCACGCTGGCGCGGCGTATGAATGAGGAAGTGGAAATTTTTGTTCGCCCGAATCCGGAGCAGTACACCTGGATTCTTAAGCTGCTGAAAACCCGCAGACCGGGTGAGACTGAACCTTACGATCGCCAGGAACTTTATCCAAAGAAATAGCGCCCTGGCTGCGTTTGACTTCAGGCCGCGACTGGCATAAAAAAGCCGCAATCCTCTATGGGTTGCGGCTTTTTTTTATGCGCCAGCCCGCAAGCTTTAAGCGGCGGGCTGCACTAAAGGTGATGAATCAGTGCGCGATCAACGTGGAGCGGCGCTGCCACTCGCGCAGGAAGGCGCGCACCAGCAGGAACCAGATAACGCCACATGCCAGATTCACCAGGCTGAACGCCCGCGACCCGTCGCTGAAGTAGGCAAATTTCGCCAGCTCAATGCCCAGCGCGAACACCAGAATGCTGACCATGCCGAGCATCGCCGCCACGCTACCTTTACCTGACTCGTTGGAGAACAGCGTCAGTCGGTATAAACCGGCATTGACCAGCCCGGTGCCGAATCCATAAATACTTAAACCGGCGGTCAGCCACAGATAACTGTGGTTGTCGATCAGCGTGGCAATGGTGGAAATCGCTAACCCCAGCAGAATAGGCCAGGCACCCAGCCGCAGCGGCTTATCGATCGGCAGGCGTGATGCCAGCTTGCCCAGCGTCAGGTTGCCGATAATCATCGCTATAAATACCGGCAGCTGTAGCAGCGCGTAATCCATCCGCGTCAGCCCCTCGTCGTGGATCAGGATAACCGGCGACAGCGCCACCCAGGCCAGGCAGGGAATAGTGACCAGGCCGATAGCCAGCGAACCGCTCATCACCTGACGATCTTTCACCAGTACCGCATAGCCCTTCGCCAGCGATGGCAGCGACAGTGACATCTGCGGATTGCCGGAGGTTTCCGGCATCGTCAGCCATAATCCTACCAGGGCGAGTGCCGTCAGCGCGCCAAACAGCCAGAACATGGTGCGCCAGTCGCTGAATTCAAGAAATGCCGCCCCCGCCAGCGGGCCAGCCAGCGGAGCCAGCAGGGCAACGTTGGCCATCAGCGCCATCATTTTCACGCTCAGCGCTTCATCGAAGGCTTCCTGGATGGCCGCATAGCCTACTGCGCCGATGAAGCACAGGCTGGTGCCCTGAAGGAATCGCAGTAGCACAAACTGCTCGATGCTCTGCACCCAGTGCGTCGCCATACAGGTCAGCATAAAGAACGCTACGCCGCCAAGGATCACCGGCCGGCGGCCAAATTTATCCGACAGCGGACCGAGCAGCCACTGCAGCATAATGCCGCCAATAAGATAGGCGGTTAACGACGCGGAGACCCATTCCGGACCGACGCCAAATTCTTCGGTGACCAGCAGCATACCCGGCTGGATCATGTCATGAGCGATATAGGTGGCGAATTCAAACAGCACCAGCGACAGAGGAAAAATCAAGTACCGCGGGGTAAGACTCGACAGAGGCGTAAATGACGCCATGCTGGCTCCTTCCAGTAAGTTGAAAATGCGAAAACCGCCTGAGCGGTTCGCGAATAAAAAAGGGCCAGTTGCCTGGCCCATTCATTCATCAATAGCGAGCGGGAAATTACTCTACGCGCAGCACGCGGCTGGTGTTGGTGGTGCCGGTGGTGCTCATCACGTCGCCCTGGGTAACGATAACCAGATCGCCGGACACCAGGAAACCTTTCTCGCGCAGCAGGTTGATAGCGTCGTGCGCTGCCGCCACGCCGTCGTTGTGGCTGTCGAAGAACACCGGGGTCACGCCGCGATACAGAGCGGTCAGATTCAGGGTGCTTTCGTGGCGAGACATGGCGAAGATTGGCAGACCTGAAGTAATGCGTGAGGTCATCAGCGCGGTACGGCCGGACTCGGTCATGGTAATAATCGCCGTAACGCCCTGCAGGTGGTTAGCGGCGTACATCGCGGACATGGCGATCGCTTCTTCGATGTTATCGAACTGCACGTCCAGACGGTGCTTAGAGACGTTGATGCTTGGCACTTTTTCTGCGCCCAGGCACACTTTCGCCATCGCCGTTACCGTTTCAGCCGGGTACTGGCCCGCAGCGGTTTCGGCTGACAGCATCACCGCATCGGTGCCGTCGAGCACGGCGTTAGCCACGTCCATCACTTCAGCGCGAGTTGGCATCGGGTTGGTGATCATCGATTCCATCATCTGGGTGGCGGTGATCACGGAACGGTTCAGCTGACGCGCGCGGCTGATCAGTGCTTTCTGAATACCGACCAGCTCCGGATCGCCAATTTCAACGCCCAGATCGCCCCTTGCCACCATTACCACGTCCGAGGCGAGGATGATGTCATCCATCGCTTCCTGAGTGGCAACCGCTTCAGCACGCTCAACTTTAGAGACGATTTTCGCCTCACAGCCTGCTTCGCGCGCCAGGCGACGAGCGTAGTTCAGGTCTTCGCCACAGCGAGGGAAGGAGACTGCCAGGTAATCCACGCGGATCTGTGCCGCGGTCAGGATGTCGGCTTTGTCTTTTTCGGTCAGCGCTTCGGCAGACAGACCGCCACCCAGCTTGTTAATGCCTTTATTGTTGGAAAGCGGGCCACCGACGGTCACCTCGGTGAAGACTTTCATTCCCTGAACTTCCAGCACTTTCAGCTGTACGCGGCCGTCGTCCAGCAGCAGGATATCGCCAGGTACCACGTCAGCAGGCAGGCCTTTGTAATCGATGCCGACTTTTTCTTTATCGCCTTCACCTTTACCCAGGCTGGCATCCAGCAGGAAGCGCTCACCGATATTCAGGAAGACTTTGCCTTCTTTAAACGTAGATACGCGGATTTTTGGTCCCTGCAGGTCACCCAGGATGGCAACGTGACGGCCCAGTTTAGCGGCAATAGCGCGAACGCTGTCTGCGCGTTTCTGGTGATCTTCCGCTGTGCCATGTGAGAAGTTCAGACGAACGACATTGGCACCTGCTGCGATGATCTTTTCAAGGTTATTATCGCGATCCGTGGCAGGCCCCAGTGTGGTTACAATCTTGGTTCTTCTGAGACGTCTTGACATGTATAACTCCGTTGACTTTTAGTGTGGTGTTGCAAGTGCAAGCACTACCAGGTTTTATCTCTGGGTATATGATAAGGAACGGATAATCCCGAACCTTCATCGTCGTTACTAAGTAAAACTGCTAATGACTGATGTTAACCTGGCCTTCCTTTTCCAGACGCGACTCTTTCAGTGCATCCTTAACCCGCTTCAGATTATCGCGAAACTTCGCGCCGCGCCGCAGGGTAAAACCGGTGGCCAGCACATCGATCAGCGTCAGCTGCGCGAGGCGTGAAACCATCGGCATATAAATATCGGTGTCTTCCGGTACATCAAGGGTCAGCGCCAGCGTCGCTTCCCGCGCCAGCGGGGAGTCTGGCGAGGTAATCGCCACGACCGTAGCATCATTTTCCCGCGCCAGCCTTGCCAGCTCAACCATTGATTTTGTGCGCCCGGTATGGGAGATCAGTACCATCACATCTCCCTCGTTGCTGTTCATACAGCTCATGCGCTGCATCACAATATCATCGGAATAGATCACTGGCACATTGAAGCGAAAAAATTTATTCATCGCATCATGCGCCACGGCTGCCGAGGCACCTAAACCAAAAAAGGCGATTTTCTTTGACTGGGTCAGTAGATCGACGGCACGATTGACGGCGCTGGTATCCAGGCTCTGTTTTACCCGATCCAGCCCTGCCATCGCCGACTCGAAAATTTTACCGGAATAGGACTCTACGCTATCTTCCTGTTCGACATTGCGGCTGACATACGGCGTACCGTTGGCCAGACTTTGCGCCAGCTGGAGCTTAAAGTCCGGGAAGCCTTTGGTATTCAGTCTATGACAGAAGCGGTTCACGGTAGGTTCGCTAACGCCTGCTGCTTTTGCCAGCATTGCAATACTGGAATGCATCGCGGTAGTCGGGGAATCAAGGATAACGACGGCAACTTTGCGCTCGGATTTGCTTAAATTTTCCAGGCAGGATTGAATTTTTTCCAGCATATTCATAGGACTAACCACTCATACATTCTGACGATTTCAATCAAAGGAGAAATCGATGTCATTTTGTAGAGAATATACAATGCGCTACGGCAGAGACGGCAGTAGCATGATGAGAAAACTTTACATTTTTTACCATAGTTTGAGCTGTGTCAGGTTTTCAGATTGGTAATAACAACATCAGAACTGATGGTTTATTACGCAAAGCTTAGACGCAGATCGATCGTTTTTGCCAGTTATTTAACCATCGAATTGAATACATTGTGCCAGAGTTACCTCGCCTGGTTTACGCGGGCCGGGCAAACGAAGTACAGTGTGTTGAAATAAAATTACAATAAGATCTGTCCAACTACGGAACCTACATGGACAGTCTAATCCTGCAACGAGGAGAATGAAATGGCGGTTACACAAACAGCCCAGGCATGCGATCTGGTGATTTTCGGCGCCAAAGGCGACCTGGCGCGCCGGAAACTATTGCCCTCTCTGTACCAGTTAGAAAAAGCGGGCCAGATCCATGAAGAATCACGCATCATCGGCGTAGGCCGTGCGGAATGGGACAAAGCTGCCTATACCAAAGTGGTGCGTGAAGCGCTGGAAACCTTCATGAAGGAAAAAATTGACGAAGCGCTGTGGGATAAACTCAGTAGCCGACTTGATTTCTGCAACCTGGATGTTAATGATAGCAGCCATTTCCCGCGTCTGGGCAAAATGCTTGACCAGAAAAAACGCGTGACCATCAACTACTTCGCTATGCCGCCAAGCACCTTTGGTGCAATCTGTCAGGGCCTGGGCCAGGCGAAACTTAACGCCAAGCCTGCTCGCGTGGTCATGGAAAAACCGTTGGGTACCTCGCTGGTGACCTCTCAGGAGATCAATGACCAGGTTGGCGAATATTTCGAAGAAAGCCAGGTCTTCCGCATCGACCACTATCTGGGTAAAGAAACGGTTCTGAACCTGCTGGCTCTGCGCTTCGCCAACTCCCTGTTTGCGTCCAACTGGGATAACCGCACCATCGACAGCGTGCAGATCACCGTGTCGGAAGAAGTGGGTATCGAAGGCCGTTGGGGCTACTTCGATAAAGCGGGCCAGATGCGCGATATGATCCAGAACCACCTGCTGCAGGTTCTGACCATGATCGCCATGTCACCGCCTGCCGATCTGTCCGCTGACCGTATCCGCGATGAGAAAGTGAAAGTTCTGCGCTCCCTGCGCCGCATCGATCAGACTAATGTGCGTGAGAAGACCGTACGTGGTCAGTACACTGCCGGTTTCGTACAGGGCAAAAAAGTGCCTGGCTACCTGGAAGAAGAGGGCGCGAACAAGCAGAGCAGCACTGAAACCTTCGTTTCAATCCGTGTGGATATTGACGACTGGCGTTGGGCTGGTGTTCCGTTCTACCTGCGTACCGGTAAACGTCTGCCGACCAAGTGTTCCGAAGTGGTAGTGTATTTCAAAAACCCGGCGCTGAACCTGTTCAAAGATACCTGGCCTGAACTGCCGCAGAACAAGCTGACTATCCGTTTGCAGCCGGACGAGGGTGTAGAAATCGAGATCCTGAACAAAGTTCCGGGCCTGGATCACAAACACAACCTGCAAACCACCCAGCTGGATCTGAGCTTCTCTGAAACCTTCAACCAGTCACATCTGGCAGATGCCTATGAGCGCCTGCTGTTAGAAACCATGCGCGGCATTCAGGCACTGTTTGTGCGCCGTGATGAAGTGGAAGAAGCCTGGAAGTGGGTTGACTCCATCATGGAAGCCTGGGCTGCGGATAAAGACGCACCTAAGCCGTATCAGGCGGGTACGTGGGGACCGGTTGCCTCCGTGGCGATGATTACGCGCGATGGCCGTTCCTGGAATGAAATCGAGTAAGATCTTCTGACGTCCTCTCGCAGATAAGCGGCCTTCACTGAAAAGTGTGGGCCGTTTTTTTTGCCTGATATTTTGAAAATGACACAATATTAAAAATATTTTTGAACCTGTGTTTCAAAAAAGGCGGAGAGCGATAGACGATACTCTTGCACTGTTGTAAGGTAAGTCACCGTTTCGGAACCACCGCATAATATTTGCCTGCTATCTCAAACAGGGAAAGCATGCCAGACAGGAGAAGGTTGTTAATGAGTAACTGGAAAACAAGCGCAGAACAGATCCTGACCACCGGCCCGGTTGTCCCGGTGATTGTCGTTAACAAACTCGAACATGCGGTGCCGATGGCTAAAGCGCTGGTTGCCGGCGGTGTGCGCGTGCTGGAAGTGACTCTGCGTACGCCGTGCGCGATGGATGCGCTGAAGGCGATGGTGAGAGAAGTTCCTGAAGCTATTGTGGGTGCCGGTACGGTGCTCAACGCCCAGCAGCTGAAAGAAGTCACCGATGCCGGTGCGCAGTTTATTATCAGTCCGGGCCTGACCGAGCCGCTGCTGCGTGCCGCTGTCGACGGTTCGGTGCCGTTGATTCCGGGTATCAGCACCGTTTCTGAACTGATGACCGGTCTGGATTACGGCCTGCGCGAGTTTAAGTTCTTCCCGGCCGAAGCCAACGGCGGCGTGAAAGCGCTACAGGCAATTGGTGGGCCTTTCCCGCAGGTGCGTTTCTGCCCGACCGGGGGGATTTCTCCGGCGAACTACCGTGACTATCTGGCACTGAAAAGCGTGCTGTGTATTGGCGGTTCATGGCTGGTCCCTGCCGATGCGCTGGAAGCGGGTGATTACGATCGTATTACTCGTCTGGCGCAGGAAGCGGTGGCTGGCGCGCGCTAATGCGTGACGGTTAGTGGCGGTAAGCGAGTCGTTTATCTGACCACGGTTTAAAAATTAAAGGCCGCTGTCTCTTTGGGATGGCGGTTTTTTTATGGGCGGTAAAAATGTTACCTGGCTGTGGCTGTGGCTGTGGCTGTGGCTGTGGCTGTGGCTGTGGCGATCGGGGCGCATCCTCTGCGCAAGTCGGGCGTCCTCGCGTCACGCTGCGCGTGATGCCTTCGGCTCCGGCAGCATGACTTTCGGGCCGGTCTGGAGCGGGCGTCCTGCCCGCGCCAGCCCTGACGCTAACGTCCTGTTAGCGTCCCCGGTCCCGCTGTCTTCGCCTCAGCGCTGTGGATTGCCCGGTTTGCGCAGAGGATGCGCCCCTTCTTACAGAGTGCTTGCGGTTAGATTCAGGATAATTAAGCGTTGAGTTAACGGAGCCGGGTAGATTAGCTCGCGTATGAGATTCGCCACCTTAATACATGTCCAATCTTCGAAAGACAGAGTTCGACTGTTTTTTCGTTGTAAAAGAGATCGTGGCTGAGATCAAACTAAGAGAACTTACAGCCATGAGGCCGTTAAGTTACAGAAATTAAGATATAGAAATTTGTTTTTCAGCCAGAAGCTGCCAGATCTAACAGCGGGCTGGTGGTTCCCCCGAACGGGCAATCCGCAGCGCAGTACGTAGAGAAGAAGCCAGGATTCGGTCGCATGGACGCGACCGAAAAGCACAGCCGGGCAGGACGCCCGTCTGTGCTGGTCCGAGAGGCTGAGGAACGAAGTGATGGCACCACGCAAAGCGTGGCGCGAGGACCCGCCCGAGCGGGGTAACCACCAGCCAGCGCAAGCGCCGTTGCTTCAGGCAATACGACCCCAGTAATTACCCGCTAACTTTGACGCTAGCTGCCGCAGTAACCGCACGCTGTACCGCGTCATCAATATCCGTACCGGTCGCTAGTGCCACACCCAGACGGCGCTGACCGCGAATCTCCGGCTTACCGAACAGACGAACCTGCAAACCGGCACCGACAGCCGCCTGCAAATTGCCAAACTGAACGTTATCACTATCCAGCTGCGGCAGAATAACGGCAGACGCCGACGGACCGTACTGACGAATCCCCCCAACCGGCAGGCCGAGGAACGCGCGAACGTGCAGGGCAAACTCGGAAACGTCCTGAGAAATCAGCGTCACCATCCCGGTATCGTGCGGGCGAGGGGAAACCTCGCTGAACACCACTTCATCGCCGCAAACAAACAGCTCAACGCCAAACAGGCCGCGTCCGCCGAGGGCTTCAACCACATTGCGGGCGATATCCTGCGCGCGCTGTAGAGCCAAATCGCTCATCTGCTGCGGTTGCCAGGACTCACGGTAATCGCCATCTTCCTGACGGTGACCGATTGGAGCACAGAAATGAACGCCGTCAACGGCGCTGATGGTCAGCAGCGTGATTTCAAAATCGAATTTCACCACGCCTTCAACAATCACACGGCCCGCACCGGCGCGGCCACCCTGCTGGGCATATTCCCAGGCTGTTTCCAGCTGCGAAGCTTCGCGGATAAAACTCTGACCTTTACCGGAAGAACTCATGACTGGCTTAACGATGCACGGGAAGCCAATTTCATCGGCGGCGGCAAAGAAGGCTTCACGGCTGTCGGCGAAGCGGTAGGTGGAAGTCGGCAACGACAATTCTTCGGCAGCGAGGCGACGAATGCCTTCGCGGTTCATGGTCAGCTTTGCTGCACGCGCGGTGGGGACAACGTGCTGACCCTTTTTTTCCAGTTCAACCAGCATGTCGGTGGCGATGGCTTCGATTTCCGGCACGACGAAGTCCGGTTTTTCCTGGGCGATCAAGGCAGCCAGCGCGGCACCGTCCAGCATATTGATCACATGGCTGCGATGGGCAACGTGCATGGCAGGGGCATCGGCATAGCGGTCAACGGCGATCACTTCCACGCCAAGACGCTGACATTCCAGCGCCACTTCCTTACCCAGTTCACCTGATCCTAACAGCATTACGCGAGTCGCCTGTGGGCGCAGCGCGGTTCCAAGAGTCGTCATAATCTCTACCTGATTGAATGGAAAAAACGCGCGCAGTATAAACGAAAACGTTTGCGTATTCATCCTGAACGCTAAACTTGAGTCAAATCCGCTTCAGTGATAAGCTGTATATAAACACAGTATAGCGAGAAGAAAATTATGGCTGTTGAAATTCAATACGTAGTCGTCAGAAAAGGTGAGGAAAAGATGACGTTTGCCAGCAAAAAAGAAGCCGATGCCTACGACAAAATGCTCGATATGGCCGAAGTTTTTTCTGAATGGCTGACCACCAGTCCGCTGGCGCTTGATGAGCAGCAGGGTGAAGCGCTGGGTCTGTATCTGGCAGAAAACAAAGATGCACTGCAGCACATTCTGCGCACCGGTAAAATGCCGGAAGAGGCAACTGCTTCAGAAGATGAAACGGCCGAAGCTGAGGGTAAACTGCGCGCGGTGTAATTTCCGAAGGCAGGGCAGGCATCACTGCGATGCCAGCAGTTGGCTAAGTGCATGCATTGCCCTGCGCGCGGTTTTCACAGGATCTGCCTGATGAAGATCGTCATTGAATACCTCTAGCCCCAACGGCCCGCGATAGTCAATCTGATGCAGATACTGCAGCAGAGTAGCTAAAGGAAAATTGCCTTCTCCGGGTAAAAGGCGGTGATGGCGAGCTGTTTCCACCAGTTCTTCCTTTGCTGGCAGTTGCGCCAGGTCGGAAAGCTGCACCAGGAAAATCTTTTCCACCGGTATGCCTGCCAGGTCATTAACACTGCGCTGGCGAACAAAAATATGGAAAGCATCCACGACCAGCCCGAGGTTAGGGGCATCTATTTTTTTAATCAGTTGCCATGCATCCGCGGTATTGTTAATTACGCAGCTCCAGGCCATTGCTTCATAGGCAATGTTCAGCCCTCGTTGCAGTGCCCGATCCGCCAGCCAGCGCAGATCTTCCTCTATCCTCTCAGCATGGCAGCGACTATCGGTTGAAGCCGGAACCAGCAACGTTGACGCTCCCAGAAGACAGGCCACCTGCATCATTTTTTCGGCCTCTTGATACTTATCCTTTCGCAGCGCGTCCGGTGCGCCATCAAAATCCAACAGCACCTGATAATCAGTCAGCGCCAGCGGGAGATCTCTCAGCACGTTGTTCAGCCCGTGAAGACCGGTTCTTGCGGCCTCTACGTCCTGCTGCCACAGCTCAACCTGATTGAAACCGGCCTGACAGGCTGCCTGTAGTTTTTGTTCGGGTGACCCACCCAGCAAAATGGTATTTATAAATAACGGATTTCTTGCGAAGGTCATTTCATCTCCTTAAAAAAGTCGGCAATACAAAGGTAGAAACAAAACTTTCACCTCACAACTCCCATAGCCAGCAATGCCATGGCGACTATCGACTCAAAATAAAGGCTAATTTTCCACCGGTTGTGCCTTCGGCTATTGGCAATCAGGCATCTTGCTGCCAGTCTTACAGGCAGGCACAGCAACCGTGAAAATATCATGACACCACCTAAAGCAAAGAAAGTCCCTCATGTGATGACTCAGCACGGTGACACGCGCTGCGACAACTATTATTGGCTGCGCGATGATCAACGGGAAGATCCGGAAATCATCGCGTGGCTCAAAGCAGAAAATGAGTACGGCGACAGCCTGCTGGAGCCGCAAAAAGCGTTACAGGCGGAACTGCTGCAGGAGATCATCGATCGCATCCCTCCGCGCGACCAGTCGGTTCCCTACGTAAAAAATGGCTATCGCTATCAGAGCCGCTATGAAGAGGGCAACGAGTACGCCATTTACAGCCGTCAGCCTGCGGAAACCGCCAACCCCGAACAGTGGGAAACGCTGGTCGATGCCAACCAGCGCGCGGCGGAAAGTGAGTTTTATGCACTTGGCAGCCTGGCGATTACCCGTGATAACCAGATCCTGGCTCTGGCTGAAGATTTTCTCTCTCGCCGCATCTACAGCATTCATTTCCGCCACCTGCAGGATGAGCGCAGCTTTGACGATGTGCTGGAAGGTGTGACGGCTGGCATGACCTGGGCGAATGACTCGCAAACGCTTTACTACGTGCGCAAGCACCCGAAGACGCTGCTGCCTTACCAGGTCTGGCGGCATACGCTGGGCACCGCGCAGGAAAGCGATCGGCTGGTTTACGAAGAGCTGGACGACACCTTCTACGTCGGGCTGTATAAGACCACCTCCGAGCAGTTTATTGCTATTTCACTCAACAGCAGCACCACCAGTGAAATCCTGTTGCTGGATGCGAATGCGCCGGATGCCGAACCGGTGATGTTCAGTCCGCGCCGTAAAGATCACGAATACAGCGTCGATCACTATCAGCAGCAGTTTTACCTGCGATCGAACCGCGACGGTAAAAACTTCGGCCTCTATCGCACCGACACCGTTGATGAAAACAGCTGGCAGGCGATTATTGCACCGCGTGCGGATATCGTGCTGGAAGGCTACTCGCTGTTCCGCGACTGGCTGGTAGTGGAAGAGCGTCAGCGCGGACTCACCCGTCTGCGGCAGATTAGCTGGCAGAGTGGGGAGGAACGGGCGATTGCCTTCGACGACCCGACCTACGTCACCTGGCTGGGCCATAACCCGGAGCCAGAAGCCAGCAAATTGCGCTACGGCTATTCCTCAATGACCACGCCGGATACGCTGTACGAACTGGATATGGACAGCGGCGAGCGTCAGGTGCTGAAGCAGACGGCGGTAAAAGGGTTTGATGCCGGTCATTATCGCAGTGAACGCCATTGGATCACCGTGCGTGACGGAGTTGATGTGCCGGTATCGCTGGTGTATCGCAAGGACAGCTATCGCCCCGGCAGCAACCCGCTGCTGGTCTACGGCTATGGTTCTTACGGCAGCAGCATGGACCCGGATTTCAGCGCCAGCCGGCTCAGCCTGTTGGACCGTGGCTTCGTCTTCGCCTTAACACACATTCGCGGCGGCGGTGAAATGGGTCAGCAGTGGTACGACGATGGCCGCCTGCTGAATAAGATGAACACCTTCCACGACTTTATTGATATCACCGATGCGCTGGTGGAAAAGGGCTATGGCGATCCGGCTAAGCTCTACGCCATGGGTGGCAGCGCCGGTGGCTTATTGATGGGGGCGGTGATCAACATGGTGCCGGAACGCTTCCACGGGGTGGTAGCACAGGTGCCTTTTGTTGATGTGGTGACCACCATGCTGGACGAGAGTATTCCGCTGACCACCGGTGAGTATGATGAGTGGGGCAATCCCAACGACGAGCAGTATTATCGCTACATCAAGCAGTACAGCCCGTACGATCAGGTTATTGCGCAGGATTATCCACATTTGCTGGTCACGACCGGCCTGCACGACTCTCAGGTGCAGTACTGGGAACCGGCCAAATGGGTGGCTAAGCTGCGCGAGCTGAAAACCGATTCGAACCTGCTGGTGCTGCATACCGATATGGATGCCGGCCACGGCGGTAAATCAGGCCGTTATAAAGTGTGGGAAGAAGTGGCGCTGGAGTATGCGTTTCTGATTGGGCTGGCGAACGGCACGCTCACCAGCAGCTCTGCTCACTAATCATCTATGCCTAATGCCCGCTGCATGGTAATACGCAGATTGGGCTTCAGGTCCGGGATGTTTTTCAGCATCCAGTGCAGATATCCCGGATCTTTCTTTGCCACGGTATCAATGGCCTGACCGCGATACTTACCGAACGGGAAGGTGCTTTCCAGTCCTTTCGTCTGCATCCTGCGGACCATTTCCGCAGCGTCCCAGCCGCTGGCATCCATAATATGAACCAGCAGCGCAGCGGTGATGTAGCAGTCGTACAGCGCCCGGTGCGCATGCAGACCGGGTGGGGTAATCACCTCAAGATTCAGCGCATCGCGCAGCGCCTGATTGCCGTACTTGAGGCCGGGCCACAGGCGACGGGCAAGCGTCATGGTGCAAATCCACTCGCCGTGCATTTCCGGCAGCATCCGGCGATCGAAGCTGGCATTGTGCGCCACATAGTACGCGCTGCCCTGATAACGCCCCACCGCCTGCTCAATAGTGGGTTTACCGAGCACCATCTCTTCGGTGATCCGATGAATAGCCATTGCCTGCCGGCTGATAGGCCGATCCGGGGAGATCAGATCGCTCATCGGATTTATGATCTGTCCATCAACCACATCCACCGATGCCACTTCGACAATACCACCCTGCAGGCCGCAGGTTTCCGTGTCAATCACACGTAACATACTCTCTCCCGTTTACAGAACTGAGGTGCAGGGTAACGGATGAACCTCCCCCTGCCAATGATTACCGCTGCGGCGGGCAATAATCAGCTGTTCCCCGCTCCCGCCTTGCACTACCTGACGCCCGTCCGGCCCCCAGAAGGCGCTTTTTCCTGCGCTTTGATAGCCACCTGTCGGCCAGGCGTGATTGGCCATCATCACCGCCATCCTGTAGTCCCGCGACCAGCGCGCAAGATAATCACAGTCCTGCTGATATCCCTGTTCGGACACCAGTACGCTGGTCGCATAGAGATCGGCACCCTGGCGTGCAGCATCCTGGGCAAATTTCTCTACGCTGATGTCGGCGCAAATCGCCATCACCACGTTGTGACGCTGATGGCCGAACATCGGCACGGCCACGCCCTGAACAAAAATCTGCTTTTCTTCACCATACAGATTGCGTTTGCTGTAGGCGAAACGGGTGCCGTCGGGCAGGAACGTTGCCGCCGACAGCCGTACGTTATTTTCACCGGTCAGCGGCAGCCCGATGCTGATACCCATCTGATATTCTACGGCGGCCTCGGCAAAAACCTGCAGCCGGGGATCGTCGAGGGACAGGGCCAGTTCTGCCATCAGCGGCAGTTCATAACCGGTGAGTGACAGTTCGGGAAACATCAGTAAATCAACATGCCGGGAGGCAGCAAGGCGGACAAACTCAAGGTGGTGTTGGATATTCCAGGTGATATCGCCAGGGCGGGACCCTGACTGTGCAGCAGCAACGTTCCAGCCGGACATAATGACTCCCATGGTTGAGATTAGGTGCAGTAATGCTCTGCTGATTATCTCAACCGATGCCCGGCAAAATGACAAGCCATTATTTTTGCTTGGGTTCGTACGGCAGCCGCGAAAGGGAAAGTGACAGCTGGCGATAGTGCGCCAGCCGCTGGCGGAACCAGTCACGCAGAGCCTCCGGCTGTTCACGTTCTACCATTTCGGCAATCACCGGCATATTATAACGTTCTTTAAACGCCACCCCGGCGGCAGCCAGATCGACGTTGATTTTATCTTTTTCTTCCTGCGGCAGCGTGGCCAGGTTAGTGCTCATGGTGTTCTCCAGACAGTTTGTCGCAAAAATAATGCAGAAGGCACGGATTAGCAAGTTTACCGGCTAATCGATAGTCGTTATCACCTCGACACTGCTATTCAGGCGGGGTATTCTTTCGGCCTCTGGTCGCCCGACGCCGCTACTCGCAAGGATGATTGAGCACGATGCGTAACAACAGCCTGAAGTAATATGTCGCTAACCGGCTTCTATATTTTCTGCCGCTGGCTGCATTTTGGCGCGCTGATGTCGCTGGCAGGAGCGGGGATCTTTACCACGCTTTTAGCGCCGGCACGATACCGTGCGCGTCTCAGCGTCCGCTTCCGTCTGCTGATCCAAATATCCTGCTGGCTGACGCTATTCACCACGCTACTGCTGCTGAGTGCCCAAACCGGGCTGATGGGTGATGGCTGGCGAGATATGATCAATGCCGACGTCTGGGCTGCCGTGTTACAAACCGGATTTGGCCGTGTCTGGCAGTTGCAGTGTGTGTTGGCAATGCTCGGCTGCCTGACGCTGCTGCTGCAGGGCAGGCTTCGTCAGC
Source organism: Pantoea coffeiphila (assembly GCF_016909495.1). Taxonomy (GTDB): domain Bacteria; phylum Pseudomonadota; class Gammaproteobacteria; order Enterobacterales; family Enterobacteriaceae; genus Erwinia; species Erwinia coffeiphila. Next base: position 37,216 of record NZ_JAFBFW010000001.1, read on the forward strand.
AAATGATGTTGCTGTGTGCGCTACTGCAGCTTGCTGGGCTGGCATTTGTCGGCCACGCTGCGATCCTTGACGGTTGGCTGGGAGCACTGCAGCGCGGCAACCAGATCGTCCATTTGCTGGCCGCAGCATTCTGGGCGGGTGGTCTGTGGCCGGTGGCGCTGTTGATGCGAGAAGCTCGCGATGCTACCTGGCGCTACGAGGCAATTAAAACCATGATGCGCTATTCGCGCTACGGCCATCTTGCCGTGGCGCTGGCGATTATCAGCGGCGTGCTTGCCGCTCTGCTGCTGCTGGGATGGCCCCTTGTCAGTTTCCGGCTTTATAGCCAGCTGCTGTTGCTGAAAACGCTGCTGGTTGCCGCGATGGTCGCCATCGCGCTGTTTAACCGCTACTGGCTGGTGCCGCGATTTCAGCGCAGTGGAGAGGGGGCTCAACATAATTTTGTCATCGCCACGCTGGTGGAAGTGGCGTTGGCGGCGCTGGCGTTGCTCTCAGTCAGCCTGTTTGCCACGCTGGAACCAGCCTGATCGGTAGCCAGCACCGGTGTACTGTTTTAAGCACTGTTTGAAGGTATGAAAAGTCATGAAAAAACTGGCATTAATGTTTGCTGTACTGAGCGTCAGCACCAGTGCGCTGGCCGGGATTGAAACCGTCAGCCGTTTCGATATGGGTAAAGAGAACTGGCCTTTCACGCGTGAAGAGATGATGCTCAGCTGCGAAAAAGGCAACGTGCTGTTAGCGATTAACGACGGCACGCTGGTGCAGTACCCACTCAATGCGGCGGCGGAAGAGAGCGTGAAAGCCGGCCTCATCAAGGGCTTCCCGATCGATAAGATGCTGGCTGACGATCCGGCCAATCCGGGGCATAAAAAAAGCCTGGCACCGATTATTGCCCGCGCCGAGAAGCTCTGTAACTGATATCTGATGGATGCGCTGGCAGAGCCCTGGCGCATCTCTTATCTTCGCATCAGCCCGCGTATTCCGTGGGAACCCGCCGTTTCTGCCACGTTGATCACAATGCTAACAATCCGCAACTACTTTGCAACATACGGTCTGGCAATCCCCTGCATTTCGTCTATCTTTTAAGAGTCAGGCAACAAGCCTGCATTAATGCCAACTTTTAGCGCACGGCTCTGAGAAGAGCCATTTCCCTGGACCGAAGACAGGAATCGTCTTCGGTCTTTTTTTAAGTTATTTAAATATAAGTAATTATTTTCAACAGGAACGAAATTACACGAAAAATCCACGAAAACCGTTTTCCCGGTCTAAATGATCGTGTACTCCCGACCGCGTCCGTCGAGATACTCATCTGTCTGTTCTACGTTCTTATGCCCGAGCAGTTTTTGTGCAAATTCTTTTCCTCGCTCTTTGCTGTACAACCTGCCAGCTAAACTTCGGATTTCATGAAATGAGGGCGGGTTTTCCATGGACGCAATCGACGTCAAATTTTTGGCATCAGCAAAAGTGTTGGTGAGTGTATCGGGATGCAGAGAACCGTGCTTCATACGCCTTTGGTGGCGTCACAAATACTGTAGCGCAGGGTTATCCGGTTGCGCTGGTTTATGGGAAACCGCGTATTGGTGGGGCAATCATTTCAGCGGGGATTTACGTTGAAGAGCAGCAATAAAACATAATTCTCATCAACAAGGCTGCCATTTGGCGGCTTTTTTTTGGGCAAAATATGGCAACATCCACCGCAATCAAGGGAAAAAAGCAGGGAGTGCAACGTCACGCACACCTTCGAATAACCTGATGACCTGCAGTTTGTGGCAAAACCCAAAATTCTTAATTAATGCACTTAAGAGTCTGAAAACTCCTCTTACCCTGGAACAGGGCGGTACAGGGGCAGTGACGTCGGCGGATGCCAGACAAAGCCTCGATCTGGCGAGTGCCGCTACAACCAGTATCCAGACATCTTCAGAAGATACAGACAATGGAAAAGTTGGCGCATTCGGCATGAGTAGTAATGCATTACCGCTAACACAGGATTTCACGAACAGACAATTTACCGGTTTTTACAGGACGCCTGTAAAAGCGGGAAGACTGTCCGTTGGTGGTGAAAATTATCTCTGCCAGTCGTGGCACTGGGATACATCGAATAAGGTCGTGACAGGGTTTCGTCTGAGCGCCGGCTTACGTTATTTTGCCGGGGGATTCATTAGCGGTGACTGGTAACCCCCGATCGAGTTTTATACGACAGCAAATACAACGGTTGATTCGAACAATTTAATTAAAAGCGCCTCTCCTATTGTCCGCCTTCCAAATGATGTGGACCAGATGCAGCCAGACTTCGCTATCGAAGGACAACATGTTCTTACCGGACTGTTTTCAGTGAATCCCGAAGATAAAGGTGTACGTGCTCAGAAGGCGGGGACGGGAGTGTACGTTGTCAGAGGCGCGCAGGCACTCGCTGTCGAAGGATGGACGATTGAGGGACCACAGGACAGTAATGGCAACCGGCTGTACTTTATTGAAACCGATACCGCAGAAGAGGGTGTGATACCGTGCGCGTCTTCTCGCGCCGGTTCGACGTCAACACCGCAAGCATCGTGGCGGGTGATCCCATGGATATTCCGTGCGGTAGGTGGATCGACCTGCACCTTCAGATGCCTGAGGACTCTGTATGGAACCAGTGAACAAAGGAAGACGAGAGTTCCGCTGCAGACGCCGTATGAGTGGGAAAAACTTGTAATGGTTCCAATAATACTGCGAATAATTGATCTGTTTAATCGATCGATTAGGGCAAATTGATCTTTAAAAGCGATTATATTTCGCTCCATTCTTATTGCACGATGATGCCCTGAAGGAGGTGGTAAAAATGAAAAAGGACACCAGTATGAGTTTGGGGGCAAGCCTGTTTTGCTTTTTGCTTTCGGGTATAGGCATGTTGACCTTGATTGGTTTATACAGGCTTTTCAAATGTCTTCCGTTGTGGTGAATGCACCATGGTTCTCTGCTCTACACCAGGGTTAGTTACATAAATAATCAGAAATACCGACAAGCAGCCCGTGAGGGCTGCAAATTCAGCCGTTCGACTCTTATCACCAATCACCCCATCTCGCATTGCCTGCCTGTTCAATATCGTTCAGTTAAGTATACATCTAAACGTGTTTAACAAGAGTGCCAATAATATATAAAACACATAAAAATCTGTTACTTCTGCGTTTTATCTTTGTTGGAATAAACTGTATCGCAAGACATACTTCATTTCAGGCGTTTCGCGAAGTACATTATAATGTTAGACGAAAAATTGCTGAACGTTCACGGTTATACCAAGCAAGAAAATGGAATTTTCTCTCGCGTCGGGGTGGATGGTATCAATCGCGGAAATGACCATGGTCCATTGGGGTAAATGCATATGGCGGAGGACCACTTTCCAAAATTGACAGACTCAAAGGACTAAGTACGAATTTAAATGCCACCAGGGTTCTTGAACGAGGTGCTTTATTTCCTATTCCAATATCCCCAGCAGAAAAAAGACGTTTCCATGAAGAAGAGCTTGGGATACATTGAGAATTTGAGAAAAGCTCTTGCCGAAAGCCAAACTCGCGCTTCCGAAATTTCTAAAGATATTGTGTCAATTAAAAAAGGTGTGTTCCCTAAGCAATGGGATCTCACAGATGCCCAGTTCGAGGAACTGGATGCTTTGCAGAAGGTTTCGGATTTTTCGATGAAATTGCATCTAAAAAAAGTATTGCGGCTGCAGACAAGGCTAAATTATATAATAATGCAGAAGTTGGTAAGAAAATAAAATCTGCAAGTGAAGCTTTAGCTCTGTGGAATAGACATAGGGCATCAATCACATCTCGGCTGAGCGCTGCAGATAAAAATGCACTCAGCAATGCGCTGAATGGTTTGAAGCAAGAACAATTATCAAAACAGCTTGACGTATTCAGCAAAGTGTTAGGGTCGGTATCTAAAAACATAGACAGGCTTAGTATCGTGCGTGAAATGTCTAATTCCGTGAAAACAGGCAACTGGCAACCTACTTTCATTAGAATTGAAACCATTCTTGCTGGCGCAGGTGCTGCTGAGTTAGTTGCTTTAGTATTCTCTGCGATGGCAGTAACTCCAATGGGGATAGTAGCTTTTGCTTTGTTATTGGCCGCAACTGGTTCAATGATTGATGAAAAACCGTTTGAAGACCTAAATTGTTGGATTAGTAAGTTTTAATTTCTAAAATAATAGAAAGGCTATTTTTTCTTTCTATTTCTCAAAATTAAAAACATGTACAAAACACCTAAAGGAATTGAAATAAAATATATAATCAAGTCATAAATCGCAAAAAATGAGTTCCGTTCACTATTGTTAGTTTCTTTAAGTTTATATTTAAGTTCCTCACTTAAAATATTAAGGATGCTGTCATTTTTCAATTTTTTTGAAAGTGGGAATAAAATTACTGAAACATAGGGTAGAAAAGTCAGTACCCCTCAAATGATACCAGGGGCCAAAAAAAGGAAACCATAATAAAAACACCAAAAAATTCATTAGATAATATTTAATGTTCAAGTTTTATCCTGCAAAACTTCGAATATTTGATGTAATTTAATACAAAAATAATATAAACATCAATCTAAAAGAAAAATGACCTAAAATCACGCTCGTAAGAAATTAACGCAAGTACCTTCAGACTGTATTCTGAACCAATGCAGTCTCGATATAGAAAGCGAAAAATACAAAGGCGTCAAAAGGTTACTTTTTTAAGCAGGTTACTTAGTATTCTTTTTTTTCAATAGAAACCACATCTTGCAAGAGCATATCACCATTTTCGACGGCTATCGGACGTTCAACGTCCTTGATGATTTTAACCGCGAGGCTCTGGCCATCGAAATCGGCCTGAATATCCCGGCGCAGCGGGTCTGCGGGTGCTGGACAGAATAACGGCAAACCAACACAGAACGCATTTATCGACCGGTTTAACCGGACATGCCGGATTGAAATACTGGACATTTATCTGTTCCGAACGCTGAATGAAGTACGGGAAATTACAGAGCGCTGGCTGACGAAATATAACAGCGAGCGGCCTCATGAATCCCTGAATAACCTGACACCGGAAGAGTACCGGCCGATGGCTGACAAACCAGAAATCTCAATAGCGTGGAACTAAAAGGGTCTGCTTACATACCCGAATGAGATAATCTGTAGGATGATGTGCAATCATGACAACGCAGGTGGGAACACTAAGCGAGCATGTTGTGCCACAGATGGGCAGGAGTATGAGCACGCAGGCGTGGCGATACGGTTGTCCTCGTTGTGACAGTTTTTTCTGCCCGTGAGCAGAAAGAGTGAAAGATATTTTGATAAGGGGCTATAGATGGTCACCGCTTTGGCACTGTTCGGATTAATAATGGGCGCATGGTCCGTGCGCAGTATATGCATCAAACAGGCTCCTCATGCAGGGAAGATCGCGAAATCTCTGTTTGCCGCTGTCTTTTTCCTTGGCGTGGGGGGCCTGGGTGCAGAAGATGAAAGTAAAGTCCCCCTTGCGTTGGTCCTGGTGCTTGTAGGTGGAGCGGTGCAGTATTTCTGCAATCGAAAATACCAGCGTTCTGGCGATGCTGCGTAGCTCATTTGAATGGCAGAAACTCAAGCCGTTAACGGTAATATTATTGCGGGGCGGACAGGCCCCAATCACAGGAGCCACCATCATGACCGATTATGCTACCCCCAATCTTCCTTCCCGCAGTTTCAGCGCCACCCAGCAGTTTTATGCCGCACTGGGTTTTACCACCACCTGGCAGGATGAGCACTGGATGATTATGGTTTCCGGTAGCGTGGTTCTGGAGTTTTTCCCACATCCCGAGCTGGACCCCTACGGCAGCTGGTTCAGCTGTTGTCTGCGGCTGGATGATGTTGAGGCGTTTTACCGCCTGTTGCAGGCTGCGGGGATTCCGGAAAAATGCACTGACTTCCCGCGTATCCATCCGCCCAAAATGCAACCGTGGGGGCTGAAGATGGGCGCGCTGGTCGATCCCGACGGTACGTTGATCAGGCTGATCGAGAATGAGAAGAAGGCCGACCAACAGGCATAAAAAAGCCGGGCCATGATGGTTGGCCCGGCGATGCCAGCGTTATTCACTCTTTTCAGACTGGCTCAGACCTTCCTCGATAAATTCCGGGTCGATCTCTTCAGTATTGCCCCGATGTTCTTTACCGGAGAACAGGTTCCAGCTGGCAATAAACAGTGCGGCAATCAGCGGGCCAATCACAAAGCCGTTAATGCCGTAGATTTCCATGCCGCCGAGCGTGGTGATCAGGATCAGGTAGTCCGGCATTTTGGTGTCTTTACCGACCAGCAGCGGGCGAAGAATGTTATCAATCATCCCGATAACCACCACGAAGAAGAAGGCCAGCACCAGGCCTTTTACTACAGCACCAGAGAACAGGAAGAAGAGCACTACCGGCAGCCAGATAATCGCGGAACCGACCGCCGGGATCAGCGACAGGAAAGCCATCAGCGAGCCCCAGAGAATACTGCCCTGGATATCGGCGAAGTAAAATGCAATGCCGCCGAGGGCTCCCTGAACAACGGCAACCACGACAGTGCCTTTCACCGTAGCGCGAGAAACCGCAGCAAATTTCACAAACAGATGATGTTTCACGTGGTCCGACAACGGCACGGCGGTAAAAATCAATCCGACCAGATAGGCGCCATCCTTCAAGAGGAAGAACAGCAGGTACAGCATGACGCCAAAACCGATGGTGAAGCTGAAGGTGCTCTTACCAATCAGCATGATGCTACCGGCGAAGAACTGTCCACCTTTCATTGCAGCACCGGACAGCTGCTGCTGTATCTGGTCTGCATTATTCAGGTCGTTTTCCGCCAGGAAATGACGCGCCCATTCCGGCAGGTGATTGACCACGCCGCTGACCACCGTAGCCAGTTCGGTCTGGTTGTTTTGCAGCCGGTTATACAGCGCGTTGCACTCAACCGCCAGTGACGAGGCCACCACGGCGAGCGGAATGAAGACGATAAGGCAGATTATCAGCAGCGTGATCAGCGCTGAAATGCCGTTTTTATCGTTGAGCTGTTTTCTGATGCGGGTTTTCAGCGGATGGAAAATAACCGCCAGAATCGCCGCCCACAGAATTGCAGAAAAGTAGGGCCCCAGGATGTGGAAGAAACCCAGCGTTGTCACTGCCAGGATCAAAATAAAGAATCCCTTACCAATGCCTTTAATCATCATACTTTGTTCTCTTTGTTTAACGTCCTGAATAACGGAGTAAACCTGGCACAGCATCGGTAAACCGGCAACTAAACAACTAAAAAAACGGCTAAGATCGCGTTAAGGCTGCCTGCCGCTTAAAACCGCCAGTTTCGGGGTGAGGCTGGAGAAATCAGTGCCAAACTCGTTGCCCGCACGATTAGCGATGCGTTGCAGTTCACGTAAAGGCAGGTCAAACGTCACATTGCTGGCATAAATCACCACGTTGCCGCTGGGCACCACACAGCGCAGCAGGGTGGAAAACTGCCGTTGTAGTGCCTGAAGCAGCGGGCCGTTGGCAGCAGGGCGCTGAGGATAGTTCAGCACCAGCCAGCCATCCGCTTTTAGCGGACGTTTAGCGTTCTGGAGGAAGGTTTCCATCTCTTGTAGCGGCGACATAGTATCGGCGGCGTACAGGTCGGAGAAAATCAGGTCATAGAGATTGCCTGTTGCCGAGGCAATAAACTGGTCGGCATCGACAGCGTGATAGTGAATATGCTCGCCTTCCGGCAGGGAAAAGTACTGTCGGGCAACGTCAATCACCGCTGGACGCAGCTCAATGATATCCATCGCGCAGGCGGCATCGCGGGCCGCGATCGCTCTTGGCAGGCAGCCGCCGCCCAGTCCAAGGATCAGCGCTTTTTGCGGAGATTTCAGCGCCACGGCCATCAGCATGGCACGGATATAATTGTGTACCGGCAGTGCTGGATCGCTCTTCTGCATTTTGCTCTGTTCGCACATGCGGTCGAAAGTGAGGATGCGGTAAATTTTATTCTCGATCACCGTAATCTGCCCATGCTCGTCGCTGGCACTGGCGACAATATCGCCACGAATACTAAATATCGAAACAGAGCTGGCCTGCTCCACGTCAGTCATATGAACTCCTTTTATACGGTTGACGAAAATGGCTGCCGCCGGGGTATTCCTCGCGGCAGAGCGTGCACCGCGAGGGTAGCACAGCGGATGAACGCAGGCACGCGATCGGCAAGGCAAGGTCGGGGAGAACGTTTTCCGCTATCTATGCTTGTGCGCTGTGCTTGCGCACTTTACGATAAAAGCTGCCCCACCGCAGCGGATATCCGTTTGCGGTGCCGCTGGCAAGGAGCTCGAACGATGAAAAATGATAAAGAGATTTCGATCGACCAGTTCACGACAGAAGAGAAAGTGCTGGTTGAACTACGGGTAAAGACCCTCACCGCGAAACTCGGTCATATCGCCAGTAAGAAAGAAGAAAAAGAGATCCTGAAAGAGGCAAAGCGGCTGGTAATGAAGGAGCGGGTAGTGCGCGAAAGTACCCAGGTGGTCAAAGTGAAAAAACCGCGTAAACCGTCGGCGGCAAAAGAGAGCGAAGTGAAAGACTTTAGTTGGGCAGGTTCACTGCGTAAAAACCCGCGGGCAATGAAGTAGTTAAAACAAACTAGCCGACGACGATCAGATGCACCAGGCGGGCCAGCACTTCAATAATAAGCAGGCTGCCGATGGTGATTAAGGCCAGCGTAAAGTAGAACTGATAACGGTTTTTCATGAATGCTGAATCCCTGCAGCGAGAAGGTCAGTGAAGCAATGTAGACCATATCGTCTAAACCGGAGTTCAATACTTTCCGAAACTAATGAATTTGTGCGTTAAATGGCCCGTTACCGGGCCAGATCGCTTCAGGCGTTAAACAGTTTGCCGTCGCGTACCAGATCGCGGGGATAGTTATTTTTGATGCGCGATCCCACGGTTTTAGCAATGCCGATCGGCTGTCGCTGGTGGCAGATAATCAGCTCTCCTGACGGAAGATCGCGTTCCGGGTAGATATCGCGCCCGCGATACCACTCTTCAGCTTCGGCACTGCTCAACTCAACCGCATTGACTGCCAGCGGATCGGCCAGCGCAATTGCCGCTTCATGCTGCCAGCGATAGCCCTTCGGGAAGGTTTCCGCCAGCTTCAGGCCGATGCGGGAGAAGCGAACGCGGGACAGCAGTGGTTCAATCTCCACCGGGAATAGCCAGATCTCTTTGTCGCGCTGCCACAGCGTATATTGCTCATCCCAATGCAGTCCGCACTTCGCTGCCGCTGCGGCCACTTCCTGCTGCTGGGCGCGGCTCATTGGGCTAAATGGTAGCTTGCCGAGTTTATAGCCCGGCTGCGGCAGGGCGGGGATGCTGGTCGTTTTACGCAGGCGGGCAACGAAGAATCCCTCGCTGTCAAAGATCTGCGGAAAAACGTGCAGGTAGCCTTCGGCGGTAGCGGCTTTTTCCGCCCCGGCAAACAGCTGGTCGAGGGGCTCAACCTCTACCGCATCCGGATAACGCGCCAGCAGCCAGGCAATAACCTGCTGATTCTCATCTTGATTCAGAGTACAGGTGGAATAAACCAGCGTGCCTCCGGGGCGCAGCGCGTGGAAGGCGCTGTCAATCAGCTCATGCTGAGTGGCGGCGATCTCCGCGTTACTGGCTTCGGACCAGTTGCGCAGCGCGTCGGCATCTTTGCGGACCACGCCTTCACCCGAGCAGGGGGCGTCCAGCAGGATAGCGTCAAACGATTCCGGCAGTGCCGCGCCAAAGACGCGGCCATCAAAGTGAGTCATGGCCGTGTTGCTGATCCCGCAGCGGCTAAGATTGGCGTGCAGCACTTTCACCCGACTGGCCGAATATTCATTGGCCAGAATCGCACCGCCGTTATGCATGCGGGCGGCAATCTGGGTGGTTTTTGATCCCGGGGCCGCGGCCACATCCATCACTCGCTGTGGTGACGTACAGCCGTCGAACAGTGCCGTTACCGGCAGCATTGAGCTGGCTTCCTGAATATAAAACAGCCCGGCAAGGTGTTCAGCTGTACTGCCCAGCGGCAGTACATCGCCGTCGTCACGACTGATCCAGAAGCCTTCAGGGCACCAGGGGATCGGCGTCAGTGACCATGCCATCGGCGCGACCAGCGTGAGAAAATCCGCAACGCTGATCTTCAGGGTGTTGACACGCAGGCTGCGGCGCAGTGGCTGCTGGCTTATGGCAATAAACTGGTCGAATTCGGCACTATCAGGCAGCATCTGCTGCATCAGGCTGAGAAACGCAGGCGGAAAATAGACGCGGGAAGAGTCAGGCACGGGCAGGGTCCACTAAATAAGAGTGGACGCAGTTTAACACAGACTTTTCTTATGAATGTCAGAAACGCAGGTCAATGGTTCCAAAAAAACGGGCAGCCTGGGCTGCCCGATAGTGCGTTTACTGCGGCATTGCGGTGCCCCATTTCCGCCAGTCCTTCGGCTCTTCCTCTTCCAGCAGGAAGTGCTTGCCGGAGGTTGCGCGAGGCGCGAGAGGAACCGTTGGTGGTGTGGCAAAAGCAATTCCGCCCTGAATAAACTGCTGGAAGGTGCCGGTTTTCACCACGCCACCAATCAGTCCGAACTTCAGGTTATAGCCGGATGCCAGCCAGAACACCGAGTTGTTGCGCACCAGGTGCTGGTATTTCTTACTGATGCGCAGGGTAATCTGCACGCGATCGGCCATGCTGCCCAGCGCCGTTCCGGTGACGGTACCCACTTCAATACCGCGGAACAGCACCGGTGTACCGACCGAGAGCGAACCGCCTTCCGGGGCATCAACTACCACATTGAGGCCATCGAGATAGCGCGCGTCGGTGATGGTGGATTCCTGCAGTTCGAAAGTACGCTGCGCCCGGCCTTTGCCCGGATCGACGTTGATATAAGGCTGCAGCAGCGTTTCCAGATGGTTGACCCCGGCAGCAGAGATCTGCGGGGAAACAACCGAGAAGCGGCTGCCGAGGCGGGCAAAGTTTTCCACGTATTCGGGATAGAGCACCGCTTTGGCGATAACCTGGTTGTTATCTTCACCCAGCGCCAGCGACTCCAGCTGGCCGATGGTGATGCCGAGGTAGCGAATTGGCATGCCTGCTGCCAGCTTGCTGGCATCGTAGGTTCGCAGAGTGATCTGGCTGCCTACCGCGCGTGCAGCGGTTTCTGAATCGTACAGAATGCGTTTGTCACCCCGTGTCAGGCCCGCGCCGGCTCCGCTGAGATTATCGAAACTGATGGCCCCTTTCAGCGCCCGGTTCAGTGGCGAAGCCTGCACGGTCAGGCCGCTACCGTTCAGCTGCACGCGTGCGCCACCTTCGGCCCAGAACACGCTGTTCTGCGTCAGCAGGCGGCGGTACTCCGGTTTAATATGCACACTAACGTCAAACGCATCGGCGCGCGGGGTAACGTTAATAATTTCACCCACCTGGAACTTACGGTAGAGCACCACGGAACCCGCCTGAATATCCGGCAGGCTGTTGGCCACCAGCGTTAGCGTGGTCGGCAGTTGATCGCCGGTGATCCCCTCCTGCGCTTTTTCACTGTTGGCGTAAAGCGGATAGATCTCTTTCACCTCGCCTTTGCTGCCGGGATCGAGCCGAATTCCGCCGTCAACCCATTCGCGGGCGCTGGCACCCAGCACTTCCATCCCGTCAATACCGAGCTTCACGTCAAGGCGGCTGTTGATAATAAATTTGCTATCGCCGTGTACCAGCTGCCGGTATTCCGGCATCACCGCGAGGCTGAAGTTCACGCCTTTTTCCGTCAGGGTACGGCTCAGTACCTGGCCGATACGCATGCCGTGTAGCATCAGCGGCTGCCCGGCATCAATGCCGTAGCTCTCCGGTGCACTAAGTTTCAGTACCAGCGTATTGGCCTGCTGCAACAATGATTCGTTGTCCGGCAGCACCACGAAGTGGTTTTGCGGTTCGCCTTCGCCGGGAACCAGCTCCAGCGTGTTACCGGTCAGCAAACTGCTTAACGAACTGTCGTTCAGACTGATCTTCGGGCTGTGCATCTCAATGCGGGTTCCGCTGCGCATCAGCCCGGTTACCGACGGGTCCAGCGTCAGTTCACCGGAAACTTTACCGCCGTCAAGCAGGGTGAGTTTGGTCAACGTGCCGACCTCCAGCCCCTGATAGATCAGCGGAGTGCTGCCTTCCTTCAGATTTTTACCATCCGGCAGATCGAGGGTAATCGCCACGCCGCGCTGGCTGTGTGCAAGGTCAGGATACAGAGTGTAGTTATCGTCACTCTTCGCATTCTCAGAGGATTCCGGCGAATCGAAGGATACCGCACCGTTGACCAGCGCCGCCACGCTTTCCAGTTCGACTTTTGCGCCACTCAGCCCCACATCCGCTTTCACGCCGGAGACGTTCCAGAAGCGGCTGTCTTTCTTCACCAGATTAGTGAAGCGGCGCTCAATCAGCACATCAATGGTGACGTTGTGATTGCCGGGATTGATGCTGTAGTCATAAACGCGGCCCACCGGGATTTTACGGAAATAGACCAGCGACCCGCTGTTCAGTGAGCCGAGATCCGGCGCGTGCAGGTGGATCATCATTTCGCCGGTGTTAACGCGATACTTCGGCTGGGTATCCAGCGCCACGAAGTTTTCCCGCGGTTCGCCTTTGCCCGGCATCATGCCGATATAGTTACCGCCTACCAGCGCATCCAGCCCGGATACGCCTGCCAGTGAGGCTTTCGGCGTGACCAGCCAGAACTGGGTGTCTTCACGCAGCGCATCCCGCATATCGCTTTTGATACTGGCTTTGATTTTGATGGTGCGCAGATCGTCAGTCATGCTGATCCCCTGCACCAGACCGACCTCAACGCCCTGGTAACGAACCGGCGTGCGGCCGGGAACAATACCGTCAGCGGTGGCAAAATCGATGGTCACCGTGGTTCCGCGCTCCTGGTAATTGGTCCAGATCAGCCAGCCCGCTATCAGTAAAGCAATAAACGGCAGCAGCCAGAACGGCGAAATTTTTCGCCGGTTGACGACGCGTGCGCTAGTCGGTGTAGTCGGCGTTTCCTGTTGCATGAGCATCCCAAAGTAAACGGCTATCAAGCCATTCAACGGCAAGAATAGTCAGTATAACCGCCGAGCCAAAGTAGAAGGCTGCCGGTCCCATAGTAAAAGCCAGAAGCTGGTCACGATTAACCAGCGACATGGTCAGTGAAATAACGAATAAATCCAGCATTGACCAGCGGCCTACCCACTTCACCACGCGCAGCAGGCGGATGCGGGTTTTCAGCCCCTGTTCGCAGTTGAAATGGATGCTGAGCAGCAGGCTGAACAGCACGATAACCTTAGTAAACGGTACGAGGATACTGGCAATAAACACCACCGCCGCCACGGGAATATTACCCGACGCGAGCGACATGATGCCCGAAAGAATGGTGTCCTCCTGACGTGCGCCGTTCAGATAAATAATCGAAATCGGCAGCAGGTTTGCGGGGATCAGCAAAACAATCGATGCAATCAGCGCTGACCAGGACTTTTGCAGGCTGAAGTGGCGGCGAAAGGGCAGCGGCGTATGGCAGCGCGGGCAGCGGCCGCGATCATCGGCCACGCCGGTATGGTGGCAGCTCAGGCACACGCGCAGCGAATCTGAAGGGGCATGCTGCACCGGCTGCGGATAAAAACGGTGCCACAGCTGTTCTACATTAAGGTGGATCAGCGTCAGCAGGCTGAGCAGGGTCAGCGAAATAAACGCCACCAGCCCGCTGCCGGGATCGATCGAGGCATAATCCTGCACTTTAATTGAAGCAACGGCGACGCCAACCAGATAAATATCCAGCATCACCCACTCTTTTAGCCTGTCGAGCATCAGCAGGACCGGGCGCAGGTTCATCCCCAGCTTTTCGCCAAAGTAGAGGTAGCTGATCGAGGCCACCAGCGTCACGGGGGCACCAATCGTGCAGAAGGCGACCATGGAGGCGGCAATCACGTCGCCCTGCTGTGCCATCTGCATGATGCCGCCCAGCAGGCTGGCGCGAATATTGGTCCCGAGCAGGTGGACGGTCATTAACGGTACGCTGAAGGCGAAAGGCATCAGCAGCATCATGGTCACCGCCATCGCCGTCAGACGGGTCATCGACCAGTCGCGTCCGTTCAGAATGCGAGCGTTACAGCACGGGCAGTGCGCGGACTGTCTGGATTTCACATCTGGTAAGGAAAAAAGGGTATCGCATTGCGGACATCGCTGATAACGTGCCTGTGGCAGAGCATGACTGATGGCGTGTATTTTCATATTCCTGGTCGTGCTTAGGCCCAAACAGCGCAGGTGCAGGGCAGATTTAGGCAAGTCGTGTGACTCGTTTGAATCGTGCAGATCGCTTCATACAACTCTAAGGTTATATTAACTAACGACATGAATCATCCTGTCTCGCTGGCATTTATCACAATTTTATTCAACGAAGCGTCTGTGGGCTTCGCGACAGATTTAATAATGGTTAAACAATGACAAAAACAGAATTCTATACCGACCTTAATCGGGATATGCGTGCCTTATTGACGGGTGAAACCAGCTTCCTGGCCGCCATGGGTAACTGTAGCGCACTCCTGTTTGAACGTCTTGATGGGGTTAACTGGGCCGGTTTCTATCTGTTAACGGAAGAAAATACCCTCGTGCTGGGTCCCTTCCAGGGAAAAATCGCCTGCGTGCGCATTCCCGTGGGGCGTGGCGTTTGCGGAACGGCGGTAGCGGAAAACGCCGTGCAGCGCGTTGATGATGTGCATCTTTTCCCCGGTCATATCGCCTGTGACGCCGCCAGTAATGCTGAAATTGTGCTGCCTCTGGTGGTTAACGGTAGCGTTATTGGCGTGTTAGATATCGATAGCGTGGAGTATAACCGTTTCGATAATGAGGATGAAATTGGGCTGAAAGCCTTAACTGACGGGCTATGCGAGGTGCTGGCCGGCACCGATGTGGAAAAATTTATTCGCATGAAACGCACCTAAAGCGCTGGATCACGTAGCAATTGTCGATGGGGTCATTATAATGACGCCTGTTCATGCCTGCGCTGATTGGCAAACCCGTTGTAATCAGGAAATTTCATGGAAAATCAACCTAAGTTGAACAGTACTAAAGAAGTAATTGCCTTTCTGGCAGAGCGTTTCCCTCAGTGCTTTAGCGCTGAAGGCGAAGCGCGCCCATTAAAGATTGGGATCTTTCAGGATTTAGTTGACCGCGTTCAGGGTGAAATGGGTTTAAGCAAAACTCAGCTTCGTTCTGCACTGCGTCTTTATACCTCCAGCTGGCGTTACCTGTACGGCATTAAAGCCGGTGCCGACCGTGTGGATCTGGACGGTAATGCCTGTGGACAGCTCGATGAGCAGCATGTTGAACATGCCCGTAAACAGCTTGAAGAAGCGAAAGCACGCGTTCAGGCGCAGCGCGAGCAGCAGCAGGCGAAAAAACGTGAAGCCGGTGAAGAAACCGCTCCGCGTCGTCCTCGCAAGCCTGCCCGTAAGCCAGCAGCCGAAGGTGAGCAGCCGCGCAAGCCGCGTAGCAAACCTGCCCGCCCGCAGGCCGACCGCGCTCCTGCTCCGGCAGCCGCCGCTGCACGTGAAGAGCGTCAGCCGTCGCGTAGCAAACCCGTTACCGACACCTCAGCATTGCAAGTCGGCCAGAGCATTAAAGTTACCGCGGGCAAAAATGCCATGGATGCGACCATTCTTGAAATCACCAAAGATGGCGTTCGGGTACAGCTGGCTTCCGGCCTGGCAATGATAGTACGCGCAGAACACTTGCAGTTCTGATACGGAGGCTAATCAGGGCATGAACACTCTTTTTAAAAGCACCATCATTGCGGGCCTGTTGTTTGCAGGTAACCTCTACGCCGCGGATAATATTACCCGCGCCGATCAGATCCCGCAGCTGCATCAGGAAGCCCAACACGCTACCGTAAGCGAACGTGTGACCTCGCGCTTTACCCGTTCACACTATCGTCAGTTCGATCTCGACAAAGATTTTTCAGCAAAAATCTTCGATCGCTATCTGAACCTGCTCGACTACAGCCACAACGTGTTGTTAGCGTCTGACATTGCACAGTACGCGGATAAAAAAACAACACTGGGTGAAGAATTAAAAACCGGCCAGCTTTCTGTCTTTTACGATTTATACAATCTGACTCAGAAACGCCGCTTTGAGCGTTATCAGTATGCGTTGTCGGTACTTAATAAGCCGATGAGCTTCACCGGTAACGACACCATCGATATTGACCGCAGCAAGGCCGCCTGGCCGAAAACCACCGACGAACTCAATGCGCTGTGGGATGCCAAGGTCAAATATGATGAGCTGAGCCTGAAGCTGACCGGCAAAGATGAGAAAGAGATCCGTGAGGTTCTCACCAAGCGTTATCAGTTTGCCGAGCGTCGTCTGGCGCAAAGCAACAGCGAAGACGTTTTCCAGCTGGCGATGACCGCCTTTGCTCATGAAATCGATCCGCACACCAACTATCTCTCCCCGCGCAATACCGAACAGTTTAACACCGAGATGAGCCTTTCTCTGGAAGGTATCGGTGCTGTGCTGCAAATGGACGATGATTACACGGTAATCAACTCCATGGTGGCCGGTGGCCCGGCGGCGAAAAGTAAAGCTATTACCGTTGGCGATCGTATCGTTGGCGTCGGTCAGCCGGGTAAACCGATCGTGGACGTTATCGGCTGGCGTTTGGACGACGTTGTTGCGCAGATCAAAGGACCGAAGGGCAGTAAAGTTCGCCTGGAAGTGCTGCCGGCAGGTAAGGGGACAAAAACCCGAATCATCACTCTGACGCGTGAGAAAATCCGTCTTGAAGACCGTGCGGTGAAAATGTCCGTGCACAACGTCGGTAAAGAGAAAGTCGGCGTGCTGGATATTCCAGGCTTCTATGTGGGCCTGACCGACGACGTGAAAGTGCAGCTGCAAAAACTGCAGAAGCAGAACGTTGACAGCATCGTGATTGATCTGCGTACCAACGGCGGCGGTGCACTGACCGAAGCGGTTTCACTCTCTGGTCTGTTTATTCCAGGCGGCCCGGTCGTTCAGGTGCGTGACAATAACGGCAAGGTGCGTGAAGACAGCGATAACGACGGTATTACCTACTACAAAGGGCCGCTGGTGGTGCTGGTTGACCGCTTCAGCGCCTCTGCGTCGGAAATCTTTGCTGCGGCAATGCAGGACTACGGTCGTGCACTGATTGTCGGCGAACCGACATTCGGTAAGGGCACCGTACAGCAGTACCGTTCTCTGAATCGCATTTACGATCAGATGCTGCGGCCTGAATGGCCTGCGCTGGGTTCCGTACAGTACACCATTCAGAAGTTCTACCGTATCAACGGCGGCAGCACGCAGCGTAAAGGTGTGACGCCTGATCTGCTGATGCCAACTGGCGTAGAAGCCATTGAAACCGGTGAGAAGTTTGAGGACAACGCGCTGCCGTGGGATAGCGTGAATGCCGCAACCTACACCAAGATTGGCGATTTGAAGCCGCTGGAACCGCAGCTGTTGAAAGATCACCAGGACCGCATTGCGAAAGATGCTGAGTTCCAGTACATCATCAAGGATATCGCTCGCTTCAATGCCAACAAGGATAAGCGTAATATTATTTCGCTTAATCTGGCCGAGCGCGAAAAAGAGAACCGTGAAGATGATGCACTGCGCCTTGAGCGGATCAACGCCAGACTGAAAACGGAAGGTAAAAAACCGCTGGCTAAGCTGGACGATTTGCCTAAGGACTATAAAGAGCCCGACCCGTATCTTGATGAAACGGTCAAAATTGCCAATGACCTGGCCCAGCTGGAAAAACAGCAGCCCGCGGTCACACCGGCAGCGGTCAACTAAGACCAACAGGCACAGCAAATGCTGTGCCTTTTTTTATCCGTGTATACGCTGCGTCAGTAACTGCATTTAAAACCCGCCAATAATGTAAAGTTATGTTTTTTTAAACACTTAACCGCGCGCGGGGCTTGAAATGTGCTGCGTTGACCTTACGATATCGATACACCTTTGTACCCCTGTGTACAGTGAGTAAATAACCGAGGAAGATTAAATCATATGATGCGTATTGCTCTTTTCCTGTTAACCAACCTGGGCGTTATGGTGGTTTTCGGGCTGATCCTCAGCCTGACAGGGATCCAGTCAAGCAGTGTAATGGGCCTGATGATTATGGCGGGTCTGTTTGGCTTCGGCGGTGCGTTCGTTTCATTGCTGATGTCGAAATGGATTGCGCTTCGTTCCGTAGGTGGTGAAGTCATTGAGCAGCCGCGCAACGAAACTGAACGCTGGCTGATCGACACGATTGCCCGTCAGGCACAGCAGGTGGGTATTGCTATGCCGCAGGTTGCGGTTTATCACGCGCCTGACATCAACGCCTTCGCTACCGGTGCGCGCCGCGATGCCTCGCTGGTTGCGGTTTCTACCGGGCTGTTGCAGAACATGAGCCGCGATGAGGCCGAAGCGGTTCTGGCCCACGAAGTGAGCCATATTGCCAACGGTGATATGGTGACCATGACGCTGATCCAGGGCATTGTGAACACCTTTGTGATCTTTATTTCGCGCATTCTGGCCCAGCTTGCAGCCGGGTTCCTCTCCGGGAATCGCGACAATGAGGAAAGCAGCAACGGTAACCCGCTGGTCTATTTTGCCGTATCGATGGTGCTGGAACTGGTGTTCGGTATTGCGGCCAGCATTATCACCATGTGGTTCTCTCGTCACCGTGAGTTCCATGCCGATGCCGGTGCGGCGCGTCTGGCCGGCCGCGAGAAGATGATTGCTGCACTACAGCGTCTGAAAACCAGCTATGAGCCGCAGGAAGCCAGTAGCATGATGGCCTTCTGCATCAACGGCAAATCCAAGTCGCTGAGCGAGCTGTTTATGTCGCATCCGCCGCTGGATAAGCGTATTGAAGCGCTGCGCACCGGTGAATATCTGAAGTAATTCTCCGGCAGCATTGGCCCTTTCGGTCGCGCTGCTAAGTGAGTAAAAAAGCCACCGTCTGTATTGCACTGCCCTCTGAAAGTTGGACATCCAACGACAAGGGGGCAGTTCATACGACAGTGGCTTTTTTTATGGGCAAACGATGTGTCGTCGGGTCATTTTTGAACGCTGGTATCGGGTCCGCGCGGTTTTATCCGTGAACACTGCGCGGCTGACGAATACGCAGTGCACTGACCACTGTGGCAACGGTGGCAAAGCTGCCCGCCAGCAGCAGGGAAAAATGCGTTCCGTGGTTGGCGAACAGATTAAACATCAGCGCGACCAGTGCCGCGCCGCTGGTTTGCCCAAGCAGACGAGCGGTGCCGAGCATCCCACTGGCTCCGCCGCTGCGGTTGCGCGGTGCGGAAGAGATAATGGTGTGATTGTTCGGCGACTGGAACAGCCCAAAGCCCGCTCCGCACAGCATCATCCGCCACACCACATCGGCATCCGCAGGCGCGTTGGGTAGCAGCGCCAGCGCAAACAGACCGCTGGCAAACATCGCCAGGCCAATTGCGCCGAGCAGGCCGGCATGCACCCGCTCAATTAGTCGTCCGGCAATCGGTGCCATCACCATCGTGGCCAGCGGCCAGGGCGTCAGCAACAGTCCGGTTGATACTTCACTACGGCCCAGCACGTTTTGCAGATAAAACGGGAGCGAAACCATTGCCAGCATCTGCGCGCAGAAGGAGCAGATAGAGGTCCCGAGGGACAGCGCAAAAATCGGGATGCGCAGCAGATCGACCGGCAGGAGCGGGAACGGCAGGCGCAGCTGACGGCGAATAAACAGCGTACCAATAATCAGCAGCAGCACCAGTTCCACCAGCAGCAGCGTGCCGTTCTGCCCCTGGGCAAAGCCGCTCAGCAGCGAGATCAGCAGGCCAAAGGTCAGGGCGTTCATTACCGCGCTGGGGATATCAAAGCGCTGGCCCTGCGATTTCTGCGGATTGTCGGGCAGGAAGCGCAGGGCAAGGCACAGCGCGGCGATACCCACCGGCACGTTAATCAGGAACAGCCATTTCCACGAGGCGACGGAAAGAATTGCCGCAGCCACCGTGGGGCCTGCCGCGCTGGAGACCGCCACAATCAGCGAGTTAATGCCCATGCCCCGACCCAGGTGTCGCTGCGGGTAGATAATGCGGATCAGCGCGGTGTTGACGCTCATCAGCGCCGCGCCGCCGAAGCCTTGTAGCACGCGTGCAATGGTTAGCATGGTCAGCGAGTCGGACAGCGCGCAAAACACGGAAGTACAGGTAAACAGCACCAGACCACACTGATAGACACGGCGATAGCCGATCATATCGCCGATAAAAGACAGTGAAAGCAGAGAGATAATGATTGCCAGCTGGTAGGCGTTCACAATCCAGATTGACTCAGCCGGGCTGGCATTAAGTTCGCGAGCAATGGTAGGCAGGGCGACGTTGGCAATCGCACCATCCAGCACGGCGACGGTGATGCCCAGCGCAATAGCCAAAATCGCACCGTAACGCTGCGGAACGGGAAGCCCGTCGTTAACAGAAGTTGCAGACATAGAGAGGAAGTAATGTAAGAGGTGAATATTACCATGCTAATGCTTTTTGCGATTTTTGCCAGAGGTAAACGACTGAAAACTATCACCGGATGTGTCGGCATCTCGGCGGCTGCCGTTGCGGCACCGTAAGGCGGTACGTATACTGGAAATAGCGTTCCATTTTTTATAAAACACAAAGGTAAAGCGCAATGGCCAGTACCGATTCAGATAAGCAACCGGATGCCGTCTCTTCGGTGATGAAAGTGTTTGGTATTTTGCAGGCGCTGGGAGAAGAGCGGGAAAACGGTATTACCGAGCTGTCCCAGCGGGTGATGATGTCGAAAAGCACCGTATACCGCTTTTTGCAGACCATGAAAACGCTGGGCTATGTGTCGCAGGAAGGCGAATCGGAAAAATATGCTCTGACGTTGAAACTGTTTGAGCTGGGAGCAAAAGCGCTGCAAAACGTCGATCTGATCCGCAGCGCCGATATTCAGATGCGTGAGATTTCCCGCCTTACCCGGGAAACCATCCACCTGGGCGCGCTGGAAGAGGACAGTATTGTCTATATCCATAAGATTGACTCGCTCTACAATCTGCGGATGTACTCGCGTATTGGCCGACGCAATCCGCTCTACAGCACGGCCATTGGCAAAGTGCTGCTGGCGTGGCGACATTATGATGAGGTGCGCGAAATCCTCGCCGATGTGGAGTTCGTTCTTAGTACGGCCAAAACGCTGAACGGGGTGGATGAGCTGCTATCCGCACTCGATCGCGTCAGATCGCAGGGCTTTGGTGAAGATAATGAAGAGCAGGAAGAAGGGATTCGCTGTATCGCTGTGCCGGTATTTGACCGCTTTGGCGTGGTTATCGCCGGGCTGAGCATCTCTTTCCCGACGATTCGCTTTGCAGAAGAGAATAAGCAGCACTATGTCTCAATGCTGCACCGGGCGGCTAAGACGATTTCTTCCCAGCTGGGTTATCACAACTATCCATTTTAAGCTGCGGTATGTTGCGTTGCGGGCCGACGACAGGTCGGCCCGTCTGATTTCAGTTGTCGACGACTTCGATACTTTTTCTGAGCAGAGGGCAATCGGTCACGCCGATGATTCCGCTGTCGGTGTGCAGATACTGCGCAATCACGACGCCGCGCGCCGTCAGATACTGGCACTGCAGGCCCATTCCCGCCACGTTCTTATTGCTGCCGGTTAATACGCCATAGCCGGTAACCAGCATGGCCAGCCAGATAATCACCAGTAGAGCAATGAGTCGCGTCAATACTTTCATGCTATCCCCTTTATTGTTGTTTATCAGCAGCCTGGCCCGGACATCAGGGCGCTGCTTATTCAGCATGCCGCGACATGCCTCACAAAGCGATAAGAGGATACTGAAACATCTCGTCTTATTCTGCGCAGCGGCTGCGTAAATTTTGTGAGGTAGCTATCAATTGGCGTGGCAGCGGGTAGAATCTACAGCCGCAGTGTCGCCGGATAATCGGCGGCGTAAATTCAGTTTTGAGGTTGGTATGAACGAAATGGTAAATGACGTGCAGGGGCTGACATCGACCGCGCTGATCATGGCACTGGTTATCATCGGTCTGGTGGTGTGGTTTTTTGTCAATCGCGCCAGCGTGCGAGCCAATCAGCAGATTCAGCTGCTGGAAGCGTTACTTGAAGAGCAGAAACGCCAGAACGCACTGCTGCGCAAACTCACCGAGAATGCCGCAGACAAGGCGCAGCCGGAGCCGGCACCGGAAGACGATGCCGAAAAAGACTTTATCCGTATGATCCCGGAGCGTTAATTCTGCAGCAATAAGGTGAACGCAATGGCCTGGAAAAATCCCTGGTACGATCCTGCTCTTTCTCACCATACCCCCGACGGTTTTTGTAATCCGGAACCCGAACTGCGACAGCCGGGGGACTTGCAACGCTGGCGACGTGAGAGAAAGGCGCAGGGCTTGCCTAAACCGCCGGCAGCGGGATATGAACAGTTTACACGCCAGTGGTGGCAGCCAGCCGATCTCAGCGGCAGCGAAGATGCCGTGTGGTGGCTGGGGCATGCCTGTTTGCTGTTGCGCCTTGATGGGCGCTATACGCTGATCGATCCGGCACTCTCGTCGCGCGCTTCACCGCTGCCGTTTGCCGGGCCGCAGCGTAAAACGCCCCCTGCGCTGGCGATTGGTGATTTGCCCTCGCTGGATAGCGTGCTGATTTCCCATAACCATTACGATCATCTTGATCGACCGACCATCAAAAAAATTCTTCGTCGCTTTCCTGATGTACGATTTGTGGTGCCGCTGGGGCTGGCGAAATGGTTTACACGCCTTGGGGCGGCTCACGTTGAGGAGCTTGACTGGTGGCAAAGCACCCGTTTGGGAGAAGTCACCGTCCATGCCGTCCCCGCCCGCCACTGGAGTATGCGCTCGCTGCGTGACCGCAACCGTTCTTTGTGGTGTGGCTGGGTGGTGACACACCCGCGACTGAACTTCTGGTTCAGCGGCGACAGTGGATACTCCGATCGTCTGCTCGAGATCCCCAACAGGCTGGGGCCCTTTAATCTGGCAGCATTGCCCATTGGGGCTTATGCACCAAAATGGTTCATGCGGGGGCAGCACATGGACCCCGATCAGGCCGTTTCACTTCATCAGGCGATGGGGCAGCCGCAGACTGTAGCGATACACTGGGGCGTATTTGAACTGGCTGATGAGTCACTGGATGAACCACCGCAGGTTTTGCAGCAGGCATTAGCGCAAGTTGGGTTGACGGCAGAGCGTTTTCAGGCGTGGCGAATAGGCTCCAGAGTATTGCTCAACAATATATGTCAAGATTAATCCTAATGTATTTTTCTATATGTAATAGCTAATAATGAGAGCCGCGTCTAATAGCGTAATTAAATTGAAAAAATAAGGTTAATTTAAAAACTTGTTGAAATGCCTTTAAATGGGGCAGGGTTGTCGCGAATCTCCTGTTTTTGGTGCAGCCTAATTATGGGATGAAACAAGTGGTACATTGTAAGTCGACGTCAGGGCTACAGTGGTGAAAAAGTCATTGAGGCCCATAGATTTTATTTAACAATACTTTGCCATAATTACGTAATACTTGCAGTTTATTATCGTATTATGCCCGCTATTTGGCAGCGTTTTATGTGGCTGAAGCCCATGCTGCCTCTGGGTTTACTGGGGATGAAAATATGTGCAGCATTGACGGGTGTGCTGGCATAAAAGTGACATTTACCTCGTTTGCTGTTTCAATTGTGTGCGACATATCAATGCTTGCCTAAAAATAACTTGCCATTAATTAGCGGATATGTGATAAACGCATTTGAGTAAAACGAGGTACAGTTCTGTTTATGTGTGGCATCTTCAGTAAAGAAGTTCTGAGTAAAGACGTTGACGTTGAATACCGCTTCCTTGCCGAGCCTTAATTAATGCCTCATGCAGTAATGTCTCTGGTTTTTCTGTACGTCAGGCCTACGGGCTAATAAACACTCTAAGGAATTTGCAAAATGGCAAAGATTAAAGGTCAGGTTAAGTGGTTCAACGAGTCTAAAGGTTTTGGTTTCATTACTCCTGCTGACGGCAGCAAAGATGTGTTCGTACACTTCTCTGCAATCCAGGGTAACGGCTTCAAAACTCTGGCTGAAGGCCAGAACGTTGAGTTCGAAATTCAGGACGGCCAGAAAGGCCCTGCTGCTGTGAACGTTACCGCTATCTGATTTCGATTTGAGGCTGTCACCAACGCCCTATTGCGTAGTGCAGTCTGAAATCTGAATACTAAAGCTCTGTCAGCAATGGCAGAGCTTTTTTGTTTGCGGCAAGAAGTACTGCCGCTGCGGCACACTTTCAAGTACACTGCCGCCGTCCTTGATCGCGGAGAGTTGTTATGTCCTACCTGTGTCCCCTTTGCCAACAGCCTTTATTCGCTCAGCAACGCGTTTTGCGCTGCGAGAACCAGCATCAGTTCGACCTGGCAAAAGAGGGGTATATCAATCTGCTGCCGGTGCAGCACAAGCGTTCGAAACAGCCCGGTGACAGCGCTGAGATGATGCAGGCAAGGCGTAACTTCCTTGATGCGGGGCACTACCAGCCGCTGCAACAGCGCGTGTGCGATATGCTGGATGCAGCATTACCGAACAGCACCCTGAGCGTGCTGGATATTGGCTGTGGCGAGGGCTATTACACTCAGGCAGTCGCCACCCGGCTGCAGGAAGAACGCGAGCAGGCGCTGGTTTACGGGCTGGATGTGGCGAAAATTGCCATCCGCTACGGTGCTAAGCGTTACGGCAACGTCGAGTTCTGCGTGGCGTCCAGCCACCGTTTGCCGTTTGGTAACAATCAGTTTGATGCGGTGCTGCGCATTTATGCGCCCTGTAAAGCCGCTGAACTGGCAAGAGTCGTTAAGCCGCAGGGATACGTGCTGACCGTGACGCCAGGCCCGCGCCACTTAATGCAGTTTAAGGCACTGATTTATCAGGATGTGAAACTGCATGACAACACGCCGGAAGAGATGCCTGGATTTACGCTTGTCGAGGAGCAGTCGTTGGGGTATTCGATGACGCTAAACAGTGAAGAGTCCGCAGCGCTGCTGCAAATGACGCCGTTTGCGTGGCGCGCCCGGCCTGAAGTGTGGGGGATACTCGCCACCACCACTGAGTTTGCCTGCGAGACGGATTTCACCCTGCGGCTGTGGCAGCGGCAGGATGATGGGGAAACCGCCGTTAGCGACTCTCCAGCATAAATTTGTAGATTGTCTCCAGATCGTCCAGCTTGCGAACATAGACCAGCAGGCGGCGATTTTCCAGCGTAATCACCAGCACACCATCCTCAGACAAATTTATCGCGCTGATACGGTCCCAGGTGATAAAAACGTTAGCAAAAAAGAATCCGTGCTCCTTTAGCAGCAGCTTCGGCGCGCGGACCCAAAACAGCCATACTGCCATTGCACCCAGCGCCAAAAGCAACAGCGTTGTCAGCTGAGGGCCCTGCACGCGTAAATTCTGATACAGCAGGATAGCCAGCAGACCGATGAATATTATGCTGTCGAGCTTGGTACGCCGCTGAAGCAAAATTTTCAGCTGCGTTGGCCCATTCAGGCGCGGCATGATTAGCTCGTCGTAAATGGCATAGAGCAAAATCAGAACAATAAACAGCAAAATCAGGTAATCAGTCAGTTGCATAATCCCGTCCGAAAAAAAGGGCCAGACTGTGCTGGCCCTCGAAGTTAATGGTGCTGAAGGTCAGGCTCAGACGCCGAGCAGGCCAACCCAGTAGCCAAAGATACCAATAACAAAGAAGCCCATAATAATCCATAGCGCGTTCACTTTACGGCGAAGCAGCCACATACAGCCGAAGGTCAGCAGCAGCGGGATCAGTCCAGGCATCAGCTGGTCGAGGATTGACTGCACTGTGGTGACGGTGGTTTTGCCGGTCTGATCGGTGATTCGCGACACCACCAGCGGCACGTTAACATGCGTCCACTTGTTAACCAGCGCCCCCATGACAAACAGGCCGAGTATCGACGCGCCCTCCGTGAGTTTCTGCAGGAAGCCACCGCCCATATCGCTGACGATATCTACCCCTTTGCGATAGCCGTAGGCCACACCGTAGTAGCGCACCAGCAGACGAGCCAGGTTAAACAGCACGAAGAAAAGTACCGGACCCAGCAGGCTGCCACTCATGGCGATCCCTGCACCGAGCGCCGCGAATACCGGGCGAACCGTGCCCCAGAAAATCGGATCGCCTACGCCTGCCAGCGGTCCCATCAGGCCAACTTTGATGCCGTTGATGGCCGCATCGTCAATCGGCGCACCATTGGCTCGCTGCTCTTCCATCGCCATGGTTACGCCCAGCACCGGAGCCGCTACGTATGGATGGGTGTTGAAGAACTCCAGATGGCGTTTAATCGCCTGTTTGCGGTCATCATTATTCTCGGGATAGAGGCGGCGAATCACCGGCACCATCGAGAAGCAGAAGCCCAGCGCCTGCATACGTTCGAAGTTCCACGAACCCTGGAACAGGTTTGAGCGTAAGAACACCCCGCGGATATCACCGGGAGTCAGTTTCTTCTGTGTTGTTGTCTCAACCATTTTTCTCACCTTTCCTTAATCGAGTTCGTTATCAAGGTCGTTGTTTACCGGGCCCGCAGCCTGCGCACCGGCAACGCGGTTATATTTTGGTGCCAGCTGGATATACAGGATGGCCATGACCACGCCGATAACGCCCAGTGCCACCAGGTTGAAGTTGGTGAATGCGGCCGTTACGAAGCCAAGGTAGAAGAACGGCATCAGGTAGCCCGCGCGCATCATGTTAATCACCATCGCGTAACCCACAACGACGATCATGCCACCGGCGATGTTCAGGCCGTTGGTTACCACCTCAGGAATTGAGTTCAGCAGGTCGTGGACCACGCTGGTGCCGACCGAAATCGCCACAATCAATGCCGGAATGGCGATACGCATTGCCTGCAGAACCAGTGCCGAAACGTGTATCCAGGATATGGCGGTGAGATTGCCTTTTTCCGCGGCTTTATCCGCTGCGTGCTGGAAGGCGACGGTGATGGTACGAACGATAATGGTCAGCACCTGGCCTGCCGCAGCCAGCGGAATCGCCAGCGCAATACCGGCTCCGACGCTTTGACCGCCGGCAATGACCAGGATGGTTGAGATGATGGAAGCCAGAGCCGCATCCGGTGCAACCGCAGCACCGATGTTCATCCAGCCCAGTGCGATCATCTCCAGCGTACCGCCGATGATGATCCCGGTTTTGATATCACCCAAAACCGCACCGATTAATGTACAGGCCACCAGGGGCCGGTGAAACTGAAATTCATCGAGGATCGAGCCCATGCCCGCAATACAGGCGACGATAAATATCAGAACAATTTGCAGCGTGGTAATCTCCATTACACTTTTCCTCTTAGATACAGAACGGAGTTCAACCTGAACTTTCAGGCCACGGGCTACTGATTCAGACGGGCGATCAGATCCATCATTTTCAGTTTCTGATCGCTGGAAACTTTACGCACTTCCAGTTCTATTCCGCGCGCGTTGAGTTTGTTAAACGCCTCAATATCTTTTGCATCCACCGATACGGCATTGTTCACCTGGGTTTTCCCCTGGCGGAACGCCATTCCGCCGATGTTGACGCTGGTAATGCCAACACCGTCTTCCACCAGCCTCTCGACATCGGTCGGGTTGGTAAACAGCAACATCACTTTTTCACCGGCATATTTCGGGTTGTTCCACACGCGGACCATCTTCGCGACATCCACCACGTGTGCAGTCACACCGGGAGGAGCAACCTGGGTCAGCAGCGTTTTACGTACGTGATCGGCGGCCACTTCATCACTGACCACGATGATGCGCGTGACGTTGGTTTCCTTGGTCCAGCGGGTGGCGACCTGGCCGTGAATCAGGCGGTCATCGATACGCGCCAGACCAATCACCATATGTTCGCCGGGTTTCAGTGGGGCAGACGGGGGAGCTGGAGCTTTAACAGTGGGTGCCGGGGCTGCCTGAGGTGGTTTGGCTTTGAGCGCTTTGACGCCTTCGCGGCCGGTTTCAACCGCCAGCGCGACCAGCTCGTCGAAGGACGGATTGTCATCGCGGGCCATCAGCACTTCGACCAGCATCGGGATATTCACCCCGGCAACGACTTCGTGATGTTCCTTATCAACTACCAGACGACTGGCGGCGTTAAACGGGCTACCGCCCCAGGTATCAACCAGGAACAGCACACCCTGACTCACGTCGAGGTCGTGTATTCGCGCCTGATACTTTTCGATTAACGTTTCTGCATTTTCCCCCGGGACAAAGTCGATCCAACCGACGTTATCCTGCTCACCCAGGAGCATTTCGGCCGTTTTCAGCAGCTGTTCCGCTGCCCAGCCGTGTGTGCCGATGATGATAGCAATAGTCACTTGCTACTCCTTATCCAGTTGACGACGGCTCTCTGGAGTTCAAGCCGCGCGAGGCTCAGCCGATCACTACCCTGACTATCCGAAATTTAATCTTCGCCAACGTCGGATACTTAAGGTATTTGCGTGATTCAGCATGAAAGAGGTCACACTTATTTTTCTACTTCGTGCCGGTAAACTTGCAATGGCACGCTTAACACACCAGTTAACGCGATTTATTTTAGTACGTGAAAAAATAAATTATGTGACCTTGCTCAGTAATTTAGACCGTAATTGATAAATACGCGCGGTCAGCAAAGCGTAAAGTTCTGCAAGGATGCCAGCCAAGTGTAAGAAACCATTTTGACGGCAATGTTTCTGCTGCTAGAGTAGTGATCCTTTTCTAATACAGGAGTAACGGGCCTCAGCCCTCCCTATGGACTGTCACCGAAGTTGCTTAATCATGCCGCCGGGCTATCCGGTATCGCTTTCAACGTCTTCTGACGTCATCTCTGCCTCTACTCGCCGTAATTCATGCCGCACGCTCAGCCGAACGTCTGCTGCGTTTTCTCGATCCTTTTTCCGGAGTCTGTCATGGAATTTCTTTTAGACCCCTCGATCTGGGCGGGTCTGCTCACGCTGGTTGTTCTTGAAATCGTACTGGGCATTGATAACCTGGTGTTCATTGCTATCCTGGCCGACAAGCTGCCGCCTAAGCAGCGTGACAAAGCGCGTTTGATCGGACTGTCGCTGGCGCTGATTATGCGCCTGGGCCTGCTGTCGCTGATCTCGTGGATAGTGACGTTGACGCGTCCGCTGTTCAGTATCGGTGAGTTTAGTTTCTCGGGGCGGGATTTGATTCTGCTGTTCGGGGGACTGTTCCTGTTGTTCAAGGCCACGATGGAGCTTCATGAACGGCTGGAAAACCGCGAGCATAATGACGGTGGAAACCGGGGATACGCCAGTTTCTGGGCGGTTGTGGTACAGATCGTTATTCTTGATGCCGTCTTCTCCCTCGATGCGGTGATCACCGCCGTGGGCATGGTCAATAACCTGGCGGTGATGATGACGGCGGTGATTATCGCCATGGGCGTGATGCTGCTGGCCTCCAAGCCGTTAACTAACTTCGTTAACGCGCACCCGACGGTGGTGGTGCTGTGTCTGAGCTTCCTGCTGATGATTGGTCTCAGCCTGGTGGCGGAAGGCTTTGGTTTCCATATTCCGAAAGGCTACCTGTATGCGGCGATTGGCTTCTCGATTCTGATTGAGCTGTTTAACCAGATAGCACGCCATAACTTTATGCGTCATCAGGCCAGAAGGCCGATGCGCGAGCGTACCGCTGAGGCGATACAGCGTCTGATGGGTGGCCGTCGTAATAGTACTGAGAACAGCGGTAGCGAAAGCAGTGAAGTGGCAGCGATCATGCCGCAGGAAGCATTTAAGGATGAAGAGCGCTATATGATCAACGGCGTTCTGACTCTGGCCTCCCGTTCCATTCGCAGCATTATGACGCCGCGCGGTGACATTTCGTGGGTTGATATTGAACGCCCGCTGGAAGAAATCCGCATGCAGCTGTTGGATACGCCACACAGCCTGTTCCCGGTATGTCGCGGCGAACTGGATGAAATTGTTGGCGTAGTCAGGGCGAAAGAGCTGCTGGTGGCGCTGGACCACGGTGTGGATGTGGCCACGTTTGCCTCCGCAACGCCGCCGATTATCATTCCGGAAACGCTGGACCCGCTCAACCTGCTGAGTGTGCTGCGCCGTGCCAAAGGCAGCTTTGTCGTGGTCACCAGCGAGTTTGGTGTGGTACAGGGGCTGGTGACGCCGTTGGACGTGCTGGAAGCGATTGCCGGTGAGTTCCCGGATGAAGATGAAACCCCGGATATTATCGCCGATGGTGACGGCTGGCTGGTCAAAGGCGGTACCGATCTGCACTCGCTTCAGCAGCTGTTCGATACTCAGGAACTGGTTCGTCCGGAAGATGACCATGCCTCGCTGGCGGGTCTGCTGATTGCCCAGAAGGGCCAGCTGCCAAAAGCGGGTGAGGTATTCGAGATGCCGCCGCTGCGTTTCCAGATTATCGAAGCGACAGATTACCGCGTTGATCTGGTACGCGTGACGCGTGAACGCAACGAGCACGACGAAGAAGAAGGTTAACGTTGAACAGGCCGGGGAAACCCGGCCTTTTTTATGCCGGGCAGAAAGCTTTGTGATTAGCCAGCCAGGCCGGAAAATCCCCTAATGGCATCGGCCGTGCATAGTAATAACCCTGCAATGCATCCACTCCGCGTTCGCGCAGGTACTCTGCCTGTTCCGCCGTTTCAACACCTTCGGCTACCAGTCCGATATTCAGCTGCTGGGCCAGTGAAATCACCATATCGGTCACCGTGGCATTTATTGCATCGGTGCCGATGGCCGCAGTGAAGACCTTGTCGATTTTCAGCACGTCAGGGCTCAGCGTTTTCAGATAGGACAGTGAGCTGTGCCCGGTACCGAAATCATCGATCGCCAGCTTAACCCCGACCTTATGCAGATGAGAAACCACTCGCTGGTCGACAACGGGCAGTGAATCGCGCTCGGTCAACTCCACCACCAGCTGCGGCTGGGGATTCGCCGGCCACCACAGGCGTTGTAAATCATCAATAATCGCCCGCTCGCGAAAGTGGCTGGCGGCGACGTTTATCGCAATATGGAATGAGGAACGCATCGGCAGGTCGGGCAAATGTCTCACCGTTTCACTGATTACAAATCGGGTCAGCGGAGCGATCAGATTCTGGCGTTCGGCCAGCGGAATGAAAACGTCCGGCGGTATCCATCCCTGGCGCGGATTGTGCCAGCGCAGCAGCATTTCAATGCCGTCGCACTGGCCGTTACGGGCATTGATCAGCGGCTGGCAGTAAACCATAAATTCGCGCGCGGTAATGCCATAGCTAATCTGCCAGGACAGACTCATACGGTTTGCGGTGGCCAGCCAGACGATATAACCCATCAGCAAGCTGAGCAGCAGCGCGAGCGGCAGCTGTGACGGCACGGTTATCAGCGCCAGCCGCGAAGGCGAGGGCCCGAAAAGAGTAATTGAATAAGGATAACGCAGGGAGGATTCGACGATAGTGACCTGATCTTCGGCAGGCGTGGCGGGTTCAATCAGCGGGTTGCCGTATTCAAGGCTCTGACTGCCGACGTTCAGTATTGCCCGCTCAACCCAGGGTAATGTGGGTTCCAGCAGATAGCTGGTCATCAGTTCAATATTAATGACCTGTAAAACACCCGCACGGTTGTCTTCATTACTTGGCGTCCACAGTAGCAGAATCGGTGAACCCTTAAGCAAATGTTCATCTACCGCCAGCTGCATCCTCTGATTTTTCACCAAAAGTTCGGGATAATTACTACTGAAGGCGAGATCTGACGGACCGAAGATACTTGAGCAGTAGATACGATCGTTATCAACCAGCAGGATCGACCTGACAGTTTGCAGGACGGCCAGTTTCTCAATCAGTTTAAAACGGATAAGCCCACAGTCGGTACCGACCCAGGCAAGGGCGTTATCGGCGGCAACATCCAGAGGGGAAAACATGCGGTCAAAGCGCTGAATGGCGTTATTAGCAAAGCTGTGAGATTGCTGTTCTATGCGGTTCTTTTCTTCCACAAACCTGAAGGTTAAGGTCAGAATGAGCACCAGTGCTGCAACGACCGCCGCGATAAGCAATCGCTTGCGGCGAAACTGTCCTAAGACTTCCTGGGACATTTGCATTAGTAACCATCCTATAAGCCAGTCGCGTATACAGAGATTGAACACCGTTAATGGGCAAAACAGACATTTAGTTTAGTAGCACTGAAGAGAAAAGCGGAATGTCTCAAAAACAGGAACTTACTCTCACAGAACGCGCCGAGACACTCTAGCCGTTTCCTTAATCTGGGGATAGCCGCCAGCTAAACTATTTTGAAGTATAGGAAAGAAAAAGCGCCATCCGGTAGATGGCGCTTAGTTAATTTTGGTACTAATTTTGGCACTTGACGAAAAAGCGAATCAGGACAGGTTCTCAAACACTTACGTCAGATTTGATTAGTCGCACTGAACTTTGATTGCCAGGCCACCGCGTGAGGTCTCGCGATACTTGGCATTCATGTCTTTGCCGGTTTCGTACATGGTTTCGATAACTTTATCCAGCGACACGCGAGCTTCGCTGGTTCGGCGCATCGCCATGCGGGCAGAGTTAATAGCTTTGACTGAGGCGATGGCGTTACGCTCGATGCACGGCACCTGAACCTGTCCGGCAACCGGATCGCAGGTCAGACCCAGGTTGTGTTCCATACCAATTTCCGCCGCCACACACACCTGCTCCGGGCTTGCACCCAGCAGTTCGGCAAGACCGGCTGCCGCCATGGAGCAGGCGACACCAACTTCCCCCTGGCAGCCGACTTCGGCACCGGAAATCGAGGCGTTCATCTTATACAGAATGCCGATCGCGCCCGCGGCCATAAAGTAGCGGGTGAAGATATCCGGGCTGACCGACTCAATGAAATGATCGTAATAGGCCAGCACCGCAGGGACGATGCCACAGGCACCGTTGGTGGGTGCGGTTACCACACGTCCACCGGCAGCGTTCTCTTCGTTAACCGCAAGAGCAAACATATTCACCCAGTCGATGACGTTCATCGGATCGCTGGAAAGCTTGTCGGAAGAAACAAGCAGACGGCGCAGCGCGGAGGCACGGCGCGGAACGCGCAGCGGACCCGGCAGCACGCCCTCGGTATTCAGACCACGATCGATACAGTCGCGCATGGTTTGCCAGACATCGGAGAAATAGCGTTCGATGTCCGCGCGGGAGTGAATTGCCAGTTCGTTTTTCAGCACCATTCCGGAGAGGGAAAGTCCGGTCTGCTGGCAGTGGTTTAACATCTCTTTGGCTGAGTTAAACGGGTAGGGTACTGATACTTCATTCAGCGCGGTTTTACCGAAGCTCTCTTCATCAACGATAAAGCCGCCACCCACCGAGTAGTAGGTTTTGCTGTAGATTTTCAGATCGCCAGCATAAGCATGGATACTCATACCGTTTTCGTGCAGCGACAGGTTGTCGCTGCGGAACACCATGCCGCCTTCGCGCGGGAAATCAACTTCGTGGGCACCGTTAGCCAGCAACAGACGCTGACGATCTTCCACATCACGAATAAACGCCGGAATACTGTCGATATCGACGCTTTCCGGTGAAGCACCCGACAGCCCCATGATAATGGCGATATCGGTATGGTGGCCTTTTCCGGTCAGCGACAGCGATCCGTAGACGTCCACCGCAATGCGAGTAACGGAGGATAGCTGGCGGCTGGCCAGCAGATCGTCGACAAACTGTTTGCCGGCTTTCATTGGACCAACCGTATGGGAACTCGACGGGCCGATGCCGATCTTAAACATGTCGAAAACGCTAATCACGCTATACGCTCCTTAACAAGATTACTCACTGGACGATGCTCACAAATAAGATGAATTGGGTGAAATATAAATGAAAAGCCGCCGCCTTGCAGTGATTTGGATCGTCATCCTGCAAAAAAGCAGTTAAAAATAAGGCAAAGATGAATTTCAGACCGATATGAGGCTGTATTTTAGTCGATTTGTGTGGTTTTTTCCACCTGAAGACTCAGGCGGCGAATAATTCCGGCGGTCATCCCCCAGATAAAATAGTCATCAAACCAGGAGAGCCAGACGCGGTGATGAAGCCCGTGACGATGCACGTCCAGTGGGGTATAGCGACTCAAACGCAGCGCTTCTTCCAGCGGCATTTCGAACACCGATTCAACTTCCCCCTCGTTAGGCTGCCAGCGCAGGCCGGGCTGGATAATGCCCACCACCGGCGTGACCTGAAATCCGGTGCTGCTGGTGACCGGCGGCAATACCCCGATCACCTCTACGGCCTTCGGCGGGATCGCGACCTCCTCTTCGGCTTCGCGCAGTGCGGTGATCACCAGCGATTCATCCTCTGCATCACGCATACCGCCGGGGAAGGCAACCTGACCGGCGTGTTTACGCAGCGTGGCGGCACGTCGCGTAAGCAGCAGGGTCGGATTGGGATGAGCGACGATCGGCACCAGCACTGCCGCCTGACGGCGCGGCAGGGCTATATTTTCTGACGGCGGCGGTTGTAGAATAAAGCGCGACAAAAAGCGTTGCAGATGAGGGTTACTGCTGCTCATTCACTGGCTCCTCCAGACAGGGCAAAATACGGTTGACCTTATCGAAGGTTTCCTGGTACTCCGCGGCTTCGTCACTGTCGGCTACCACACCGCCACCTGCAGCACAGTAGAGATTCCCCTGTTCGGCAATCAGCGTGCGGATAGTGATGCTGGTATCCATATTTCCACAGGCGCTGAGGTAGCCAATACTGCCGCACCAGGCGTTACGACGCTGTGGTTCAAGTTCTTCGATAATTTCCATTGCGCGAACTTTTGGTGCCCCGGTTATCGAACCGCCAGGGAAGCTGGCACGCAGCAGATCGCAGGCTGACAGCCCCGCTTTCAACCGCGCGGTAATGGTACTCACAAGATGATGCACCGCCGGGAATGGCTCCACTACAAACAGTTCGGGCACCTTGACACTGCCCGGCACCGCAACCCGGCCAATATCATTGCGCAGTAAATCAACGATCATCAGATTTTCACTGCGATCCTTCGGGGAGTTGGCCAGCCTGGCTGCCTGCTCGCGATCGGCCTGTTGATCGGCGAGTCGCGGCAGCGTGCCTTTGATTGGACGGGTCTGAATATCACCGTTCTGCAGACGAATGAAACGCTCGGGCGACAGGCTGAGAATCGCGCTGTCTGGCAGGCGAATAAAGGCGCTGAACGGCGCGCGATTGGCGCGGCAAAGGCGGACAAATGCCTGCCATTCACTGCCCTGATAGCGGGCCTGGAAGCGTTGCGCCAGATTCACCTGGTAGCAGTCCCCGGAAAGCAGCCACTGCTGCACCTGACGGAATTTCTCACCGTACTCTTCGCGCGACATATTCGCCTGCCAGCCGCCGGTCAGCCGGAACGGTTCTGCCGCTGCGGGGCGTTGAGCCTCAAGCCAGCTGAGACGCTGTTTGATATCACCGTAAGCAACCAGCGTCAGCCTTTGCAGATGATGATCGGCGATCAGCGCCCAGTCATAGATCCCAACGGCCATATCCGGTGTGGTTAACTGACTCTCGGCGAGTTCGGGAAGCGTTTCGAACCGGCGGCCAAGGTCATAGCCGAAAAGTCCGAGTGCACCGCCCTGGAACGGTAAATCATCACGCGGTGTGGCCTGCATCGCAGCACGCCCCAGTTTCGCAGCAAGCAGGGTGAGCGGGTCCTCAACGGAATGGCTGACTGTGCCGTTTTCATCGATGGCGGTCTGCTCACCGCGAGTTGTCAGCGTACAGAACGGATCGGCGACCAGAATATCGAAGCGGTTGTCGCTGTGATCGGCAAAGCCGGAGTGCAGCAGCATTGCCCAGGGCAGATGTGCCAGAGCGGCAAACTGATGCTCGACGGCATCCGGCGTATACTTCAGTGAATGTAGAACAGGCAGCATAATTCTTCAGCAGGGTGATCCGTTACAGGGGTGCAAGCCTGGCATATTTTTCTGCCGCTGGCATCTCTTTGTCACCCGTGAAATAATCCGCGCCGCACGAGCACTCAGGAGCCACTATGTTTACAGGATTACCCGCGCTGACACATGAACAGCAGCAGCAGGCCGTAGAACGCATTCACCAGCTGATGTCAGAAGGTTTGACCAGCGGCCAGGCCATTGCCATGGTGGCGGAAGAAATCCGCAGCACGCACACCGGCGGCCACGTTGCGGTGATGTTTGATGATGAAGACGACGAGCATCATGCCGATAGTCAGGATGATGAAGACGACGAAGAAGAAGACGAAGATTACTGATATAAAGCCCCCTGCCGCCAGGGCAGGGGTGCTACTCATCTTGCCGCCACGACTTTGATTTCAACCAGATACTTTGGATTCATCAGCCCGGCGTGAACGGTACAGCGTACCGGTGCGTTACCCGGCGACACCCACGCATCCCAGGCGCGGTTCATCGCGGCAAAATCTTCTTTATTGACCAGAAAAATAGTGGCATCCAGGATGCGGCTCTTGTCCGAACCTACGCGCGTCAGAATGCGATCGATTACCGCCAGCGCATTCGCCGTCTGTGCTTCAGCATCTTCATCCAGGTTTTCCGGCACGCTGGTGTAGTACACCACGTCATTATGGATGACGGCTTCCGACATGCGGTGTTCCGGATCGATACGTTCAATGGTCATGAGTTTTCCTTTTTACACTTTAATCACCGGCGATAGCCTGGCATAAACGGCGGCGCGAGTCACCTGCGGCAGGGCGCTGCGCATTCTGACTCATGGCACGTCGTTATTATTAAAAAAAACCATCGTGAATAAAAAACAGAAATAAAACATATTTATTGGATTATTAGTGTTAAGGTGGTTTTTCTTAAATAAAAAAATGAAGGTTATTATCTACAATTTCAAACTTATCTGCCCATCCTGCTTTAGCATTCAGTACCGTTTTTCTCATCTTGATATCACCAAGTTGAACCCGTATGGAGCTAAGTGCATATTTTGTAAGTCAATTATGACGGCCAGTCAGTAAAAATCACTGCGTAATTTCAGTGACAGATTCAGCCCTGTCCTTTTCCTCCCCAAAACAAACAGGTAGCTGGTAACGATCGCTGCCGACCATACGCAACCGTGATAGCACCTGATGAGCTTGAGTAATGAAGAGCCTTCGGGTGGCTCAACGGGGTGTTTCCTGGCGCTCGCTCCTCTGTCTGGATAGCCCTTACGGCAAACTCTTCCGGCATACGTTGCCTGTACCTCTGCCAACGCGGTTCAGGATGACGTCAGGCGACTATTCCGCGAAAAGGTGAAGTTCGCCACGACAACCTGCCAAATTTTCACGTTAATTCGCTGGCTGCTACCGCTGCCGCCTGCGCGACGTTATCGCCACACGGAAGGAAATGGACGCTACTCTCTGGCGTGTCGATGAGAAGAAATCAAACAGCAAGGGTACAACGGCTTTTACGTAGTCTGAATAATACACGTAATCCTGGATGCCAGTGCGCTCCTGTCGGTTTGTTATGAAAAATTCCGGGTAAACACGCTGACCAGCCTGACCATGCCAAATATCAGCTCAGCAGATTTGCATATTTAATGCTGGAAAATTTGACGAATTCGTAACGTCGTATAACTATACCTGCGCTGACGGATTTGGCGTCAGTCGAAGGACAATTACTGGTATCAATTATGATGCCAGTCAAGGAAAATTTAATTATGGATAATTTACGAAGAAATCTTTTGAGGCTGGTTCTACCCTCGACACTCCTGACTCTGTTTTGCAATAGGAAAGCAGCGGCGAATATTACCCATACGACAGGAGTTGGGCTGGACCCAAAGCCATTTCGCCGGGCTCAACTCCTGAGAGTGCTGGTGATGCAGGTCGGGAGAAAGGGTTTGGCGAAGGTGAAGCGTCGCTCAGGAGCGATATTATCCGAACCGATGGTTCAATTCTTGGCTATAAAAATTCAGGGGATGTTGCTACCCAACAGACCGTGAAAGATAAACTGGATAGGGTATATTTTGTTAGCGACTATGGTGTGTTGAACCATAACTCACCGGGAACGAATGCTGATAATTTACAGCGAATGCTAAATACACTTTCAGGAAAGATGGAAATAACGCGGATTGTTTTTACCGATACCGGTACTCTGTATGTTAATGGCCCTATAGTCATACCTGATAACACCGATATTGAAATAAAAGATGGGGTGACGGTTTCAGGCTCGCCAGGTAATGTGAAACCTGTATTTGTCAGCCAGTACTGGTCATACATACTTTCTAAACGTAGCGTCAGTGAAGGGTATGCGAAAAATACGGCAAATGTTGACATCCGTTCTGACTATATCGGGTTATGGGGCGGAGGGACTGTTGATTATAATTTCACCAGTGGTAATACTGCTTCCGGACTTGACATGCATTGCATCTGCATTGCTTCCGCTAAACGTGTCAGGCTTGGCGGGGGGTTATTGATCGCCGGCGCAATTAAATACTCCTATCTTGTCGCAAACGTCCAGTATTTGGATGCACAGGGATTACGTTTTAATAACCGTTCGGATGGGTTGCATCTTCAGCCACCCATTAATTATGCCTATGTACGCAATCTCTATGGTGCAACGGGTGATGATATGTTTGCACTGACCGGTGGGGATTATCTGGATTATGATATTGGCCTGCGGGGCGCATTCAACTATATTGATGTTCAGGGTATCTATGGTGAAAATTCGCTGTGTGCCGTGAAAGTTGCGGGAAATAGTACAACACCCATTAATCATTTGAATGTCGATGGAATTTACGGCAAATTTAAGCAGAGTGTTTTCCGTATCTGGACTGATTCAGAGCACCTTTCTTCTACTGATGTTAAAACGTGTAATATTGATAATATCGGAGCAATGCCCGGTGAGAGTTACCGGGCTGTTGAGGTGAAAACAGTTGGTGGCGGTAGTGGTGTCAATATTGATAATATGAGTATTGGTATAATATCGGGTGATTTTTCTGGCTCAGACGTGCCGGTTATTTCAGTGACGACGGGTACTGCAGGGAACTCATCGGTCAGTGTCCACAATCTTTCCTGTATTTGCCCGAGAAACGTGGCCTGTTTTCTTGAGGTTGGCGGTGATGGTGCCGGATCTGATGTCAGCCGAATTGATAATCTTGAGATTTCCTTCGATGCGGCAATTCTCAACGCTAATGTACCAGAGGGTTACGGTGTAAAAGTTACCCGTGGGCAGATTAATAATCTTACCATGGACGGATCTATTACGCTTTCTTCGGGACAGTCCGTTTTGAGAAAGTCCGGAGGTAAGATATCAATGGTGACGTACAATAATCTTAATCAAATAAATGGATTTTCCTGTTATGCGACAACTGGAAACTTCGATTCCTCAACGCCCACATTCAAATTTATTGGTGGTTCATATACTTCACCCGACAAGCTTATCAGCCTGGTCACCGGTTATTCGGTCGAAGCAGCAGGAGCAACGGTATTTTCTAAAATCGGGGAAATATTTTACACAACCGCCGGGGTAGTCAAAGTGCAGGGACAGCTGCTGTATGGGAACTCATGCATACCGACCCAGCCTGCAGCAGGAGTTACCTGGTTAGTGAAAGGGTTTGGTATAAGCGCTGATGTGAACAATATCGGCGTTAACCGGGGCGGCTATTGCTACAATACTAACCCTTCTCTGGCTGGGGGGGTTGGCCCGGTAGCGGCTGATGGAGCGTCATGGGTGAGTATTATATAACGCTAAAATGATAATACTGTATTTGTATACAGTTATGGTTGGACGGAAGGACATCATGCCCCGCTATTACGAAATCCACATCTCATTTAAAAACAGCATCATGAAAGAGCAGAAATAATGTGGGTCGTCTGGTGATCGTTGATCGGGCATTAAGAGCGGGTCAGGATGACACAGTCGGTTTAGAGTTATTCGGAGAAGAGTATATCGGGAAGTGTTCGGGCAGTGCGCTGATAATTGAGGAAGGTGAGGCGTTCGAGGAAGAGGCTCTTGAGATGACGCTAACCGGGAGGATGAATTACATCACTCTGGAGATCATGCCGGGGCAACGTCCAACTATTTAGTCACTGGGCTGCCTAATGTTAAGATAATTGCTGTTACTTTCGTTCAAAATAATCGGCTAACGCATTGATAAATATGTAGCGACCTGGCGTGCTTTGTAGTGCCTTGCTGTACAATCAATGCGCATAAAAGTTATATAACTTATTGATTTTGATAATTTTGCATCCTAAAGGTAATACTGACATAATTACAGTAGTTTCTCTCCGGTAGTGAGGATTTGTGGCAGACGATTTTGCAGTGGACGGCGCTCTGGCGCAGGCGATCCCCGGTTTTAAACCGCGTGAACCCCAGCGGGTAATGGCGGCGGCGGTGGCGAAAGCTATCGACATGCGCGGCGAACTGGTCGTGGAAGCTGGTACCGGCACCGGTAAAACCTACGCCTATCTCGCTCCCGCGCTCCGCTCCGGGAAAAAAGTGATTGTTTCCACCGGTTCGAAAGCCCTGCAGGATCAGCTCTACAGCCGCGATCTGCCCACGGTGGCAAAGGCGCTCAAGTTTAAAGGCACGCTGGCGCTGCTTAAGGGGCGCTCTAACTATTTGTGCCTTGAAAGGCTTGAGCAGCAGTCGATGGCCGGGGGGGAACTCGCCGTGCAGGCGATGAGCGATCTGGTCCATCTGCGTGGCTGGTCCAGCGAAACCATTGATGGCGATATCAGTACCTGCGGCGGGGTGGCGGAGGACAGCACCATCTGGCCGCTCGTCACCAGCACTAACGATAACTGTCTGGGCAGCGACTGCCCACAGTACAAAGACTGCTTCGTGGTCAGGGCACGCCGCAAGGCGATGGATGCTGACGTGGTGGTGGTTAACCACCATCTGTTCCTGGCCGATATGGTGGTAAAAGAGAGCGGTTTTGCCGAACTGATCCCTGAAGCAGACGTCATGATCTTCGATGAGGCACATCAGGTGCCGGATATCGCCAGCCAGTATTTCGGTCAGCAGCTCTCCAGCCGCCAGCTGCTGGATCTGGCCAAAGACATCACCATTGCCTACCGTACCGAGATCCGCGATGTGCAGCAGCTGCAAAAGTCAGCCGATCGGCTGGCGCAAAGCGCGCAGGATTTTCGCCTGGCTTTAGGCGATCCGGGGTTTCGTGGCAACCTGCGCGAGCTGCTTAGCGATCCCCATGTGCAGCGAGCGCTACTGTTGCTCGATGACGCGCTGGAGCTGTGCTATGACGTGGCGAAGCTGTCGCTGGGGCGTTCGGCGCTGCTGGATGCGGCATTTGAGCGCGCGGCGCTCTATCGTGGAAGGCTGAAACGGCTGAAAGATGTTTCGCAGCCTGGCTTCAGCTATTGGTATGAATGCAACTCTCGCCATTTTATTCTGGCTCTGACGCCGCTCTCCGTCTCGGATCGTTTCCGCGAGGTGATGGAAGAGCGCCCGGCCAGCTGGATCTTCACCTCGGCCACGCTGGCGGTGAACGAACAGGTCACCCATTTCGTTGAGCGTCTGGGCGTGGAAAAGGCCGAAACGCTGATCCTCGACAGCCCGTTTGACTATTCCCGTCAGGCTCTGCTGTGTGTTCCGCGTAATCTGCCTTCGCCTAATCAACCCGGTGGAGCTCGCCAGCTGGCGCGCATGCTGCGTCCGCTGATCGAAGCCAACAATGGCCGCTGCTTTTTCCTCTGTACCTCTCATCAGGTGATGCGCGATCTGGCCGCGGAGTTTCGCGCAACGCTCACATTGCCGGTGCTGCTGCAGGGGGAAACCAGCAAAGGCCAGCTGTTGAAGCAGTTTATTGCCGCTGGCAATGCGCTGCTGGTGGCAACCAGCAGCTTCTGGGAAGGGGTGGATGTGCGGGGCGATACGTTGTCGCTGGTCATTATCGATAAGCTGCCGTTCACTTCGCCCGACGATCCATTACTTAAAGCGAGAATGGAAGACTGCAAACTGCGCGGCGGCGATCCGTTCGATCAGGTACAGCTTCCGGATGCCGTTATCACGCTAAAGCAGGGCGTTGGCCGCCTGATCCGCGACGTTGACGATCGCGGCGTGCTGGTGATTTGTGATAATCGGCTGGTGATGCGGCCCTACGGTGCGGTGTTTTTGAACAGCTTACCGCCTACACCGCGCACGCGAGACATCAGCCTGGCGGCGGCGTTTCTCAAGCCATAACGTGACAGTCATCAATTCGGCGCGCTTTGTGCTATTATTCGCGCCGAAATTTTTATCCCTGAGGTTGCAATGTCCACGCGAATTTTAGCCATTGATACGGCCACGGAAGCCTGCTCGGTTGCTCTGTTGAATAACCAGCAACGACTGGCCCATTTTGAACTCTGCCCGCGGGAACATACCCAGCGCATTCTCCCTATGGTGCAGGACATCCTGCAGCAGGGTGGCGTGGCGCTGAAGGATCTTGATGCCCTGGCTTTTGGTCGTGGGCCGGGCAGTTTCACCGGCGTTCGCATCGGCATCGGCATTGCGCAGGGGCTGTCGCTTGGTGCGGAGCTGCCGCTGATTGGCGTTTCCACGCTGAAAACGATGGCGCAGGGCGCCTGGCGACTGAGCGGAGCAACGCGGGTGCTGGCCGCCATTGATGCCCGCATGGGCGAAGTTTACTGGGCTGAGTACCAGCGCGATGAACAGGGCATCTGGCATGGCGAAGAGAGCGAAGCCGTGCTCAGTCCTCAGGCGGCAAGTGAACGTATGGCCGCGTTAAGCGGTGAATGGTCCTGTGTGGGGACCGGCTGGAAAGCATGGCCTGAGCTGGCTGAAAACAGCCAACTGGTGTTAACTGTCAGTGAGGTGGAATTGCCTGCCGCTGAGGACATGCTGATTCTTGCCTCGCAGGCGCTGGCAGCGGGGGAAACTGTCGCTCCGGAGCATGCAGAACCGACTTATTTACGTAATGAAGTGACATGGAAAAAATTACCGGGCCGCGAGTGAGTCGCAGCAACTATTTCGCCACGGTGCAGTCAAATCAACAGTACCTGGGAGAATCTTATGCGTAAATCTCGTTTTTGGCAGTTGAGTGGTTTGTTATTAACGTCCTTATTGCTTTCAGGTTGCGTGACCGTGCCTGATTCAGTGAAGGGAACGTCGGCAATGCCGCAGCAGGATCTGGTGCGAGTGCTTAATGCGCCACAGCTCTATGTCGGGCAGGAATCGCGCTTCGGCGGTAAAGTGATTAGCGTCAGTAACAAGAACGGCATGACCCGTCTTGAGATTGCCGCTATGCGTCTGGATGATACAGCACGTCCGATTTTAGGGTCGGCGACGATCGGTCGCGTGTTCGCTGACGTCAACGGCTTTGTCGATCCGATTAACTTCAATAATCAAATGGTCACCGTTGTCGGGCCTATCGCCGGGATTGAAAAAGGCAAAATTGGTGATGCTAACTACAACTTTGTTGTAGTGAAAGTAACAGGTTACCAGCGCTGGCATAGGGTGCAGCAAGTTGTATCGGCACCGCAGCCGATTGACCCGTGGATCTGGTATGGTCCCGGTTATGGTCGCCGCCACGGCGGATACTGGGGCCCACCGCCCTGGGGCTATTACTCCCCGGCACCGGCGCAGGTTCAGACAATCCTGACCGAGTAGTCGTGCTGTAGCGAAATTTTCACGGCATATCCGCTGTGTTTCAGCGGGTGTGCCTTTTTTTTGTTTACTTTTCTCCCGGTGAGAAATTTTTAGTGATGGGCTTCGCAACCTCAAAACGGAGAGCTGAGCAAACTGGTACGCTGAGTTAAAATAATGTTAACAGAAATCAGAGGCTGAGCTGCGATG
The DNA here is from genome assembly GCF_016909495.1 of Pantoea coffeiphila. Lineage (GTDB taxonomy): Bacteria > Pseudomonadota > Gammaproteobacteria > Enterobacterales > Enterobacteriaceae > Erwinia > Erwinia coffeiphila. The sequence continues at coordinate 80,985 of NZ_JAFBFW010000001.1, forward strand.
ACTACTAATACTCATTTTCGAGGTGACTCCTTGCAAAAGGTCTGGCTTAACCGTTATCCGGCCGATGTTCCGGCAGAAATTAATGCGGACCGTTACCGCTCTCTCATTGACCTGTTTGAACACGCGGTACTGCGTTATGCCGAACAGACGGCGTTCATCAATATGGGGCAGAGCCTGTCTTACCGACAGCTTGATATTCGCAGCCGGGCGTTTGCCGCCTATCTGCAACAGGAACTGGGGCTGAAGAAAGGCGACCGTGTGGCGCTGATGATGCCCAACCTGCTGCAATATCCCATCGCCCTGTTTGGCATACTGCGAGCGGGAATGACGGTGGTCAACGTTAACCCGCTTTATACCCCGCGAGAATTAGAACATCAGCTGAATGACAGCGGTGCCAGCGCTATTGTGATTGTCTCCAACTTTGCCCACACGCTGGAAAAAGTTGTCGCGAAAACGCAGGTTAAGCATGTGATCCTCACCCGGCTTGGCGATCAGCTGTCAACGGCAAAGGGCACGCTGGTCAACTTCGTGGTGAAGTACATCAAAAAGATGGTGCCCAAGTATCATCTGCCGGGTGCGATCTCATTCCGACAGGCGTTGCAGCGCGGGGCGACTCTGGATTACACCAAGCCGGACGTCATTAATGACGACCTGGCGTTTCTGCAGTACACCGGTGGCACCACCGGCGTGGCGAAGGGAGCGATGCTCACCCACCGTAATATGCAGGCCAACCTTGAGCAGACCCGTGCCACCTACGGTTCTTTGTTGAAAGAAGGGCAGGAGACGGTGGTTACGGCACTGCCGCTGTACCATATCTTCGCGCTGACGGTTAACTGCCTGCTGTTTATCGATCTCGGCGGTGCCAATCTGCTGATCACCAACCCGCGTGATATTCCGGGCCTGGTTAAGGAGCTCGCAAAATACCCCTTCACCGCCATTACCGGCGTTAACACGCTGTTCAATGCGCTGCTGAACGATGAAGGCTTCAACAAGCTGGATTTCTCCAGCCTCAGTCTTTCGGCAGGGGGCGGGATGGCGGTACAGAAGTCCGTTGCTGAGCGCTGGGAAAAACTGACCGGGCACTATCTGCTGGAGGGTTACGGCCTGACGGAGTGCTCGCCGCTGGTTTCGGTCAACCCGTACGATATCCAGTGCCACAACGGCAGTATCGGCCTGCCGGTGCCGTCGACCGATGTGAAGCTGGTTGACGATGAGGGCAATGAGGTCGCGCCAGGTGAACCAGGCGAGCTGTGCATTAAAGGACCGCAGGTGATGCTGGGCTACTGGCAGCGCCCTGACGCGACGGATGAAGTTTTAAAAAATGGATGGCTTCGCAGCGGCGATATTGTTACCGTTGATCATGAAGGCTTTCTTCGCATCGTTGACCGCAAAAAAGACATGATTCTGGTTTCCGGGTTTAATGTTTATCCCAATGAAATCGAAGATGTGCTGATGCTGCATCCTAAAGTGCGGGAAGCCGCCGCAATCGGCGTTCCCAATGACGTAGCCGGCGAGTCGGTGAAAATATGCGTGGTGAAGAAGGATGCTTCCCTGACCAAAGAAGAGCTGATTGCGCACTGTAAAAAGTATCTGACGGGATATAAAGTTCCGAAAATTGTGGAGTTCCGTGAAGAGCTGCCGAAGACCAACGTCGGAAAAATTCTGCGCCGGGAACTGCGCGATGAAGCGATTAAGGCGGCGCAAAAAACGGCAGTCTGAGGGAACGACTGCGCGATATCGATACTCCGTTGCTATCCGGCTGCATCATCGTTTTGGTCGGGGCGACGGGGACAAAAATGCCGGGATGCACCCGGCATTATTATTTCTAACACCTGCACAGGCAGGCCGCGATGCTGCCTGCGACAAGAGACTGTTATTTTGAATTACACCATGATTACCAGCAACGAAGCGCTGGCCGAGATTTGCCAGCGCGCCCGTCAGGTTTCGGCACTGGCGCTGGATACCGAATTTGTTCGCACGCGCACCTATTATCCCCGGCTGGGCCTGATCCAACTTTTCGACGGTGAGACGATTTCGCTAATCGATCCGCTGACCATCGGAGACTGGAAACCCTTCCGTGACCTGTTGCAGGATCGTGAAATCGTTAAGTTCCTGCACGCCGGGAGCGAAGACCTGGAAGTGTTCCTGCATGAGTTTGGCGTACTTCCCGACCCGATGATTGATACTCAGATCCTTGCTGCGTTTTCCGGTCGCCCCCTTTCCTGCGGATTTGCCACTATCGTGGAATCCTTTACCGGTATCGCCCTGGACAAGAGCGAATCTCGTACCGACTGGATGGCGCGCCCGCTGACGGAAAAACAGTGTCAGTACGCTGCTGCGGACGTTTTCTATCTGCTGCCTATCGCGCAGAAGCTGATGGCTGAAACGGAAGCCGCCGGGCAGATGGCTGCTGCACTGGATGAATGCCGCCTGCTGTGCCAGCGTCGTACCGCACAGCTCGACCCGCAGGAAGCTTATCGTGAAATTACCAACGCCTGGCAGCTGCGACCGCGCCAGCTGGCCGCGTTACGTCTGATGGCCGCCTGGCGTCTGGAGACGGCGCGCGAAAAGGATATGGCGGTGAATTTCGTGGTGCGTGAAGAGAATTTATGGAAAATTGCGCGCTACCTGCCGGGCTCGCTGGGCGAGCTGGAACATCTCGGCGTGCCGGGGCAGGAGATCCGCTTCCATGGACGGGCGCTGCTGGCAATGGTGGCGAAAGCCGAAGCGCTGGACGAGAGCGAACTGCCGGAGCCGGTTGCTAATCTGATTGACCATCCGCGCTATAAGTCGGTGTTCAAAGCGATTAAAGCGCTGGTGGCCAGTGCGGCGGAACAGCATGGTGTCAGCCAGGAGCTGCTGGCATCACGCCGTCAGATTAATCAGCTACTGAGCTGGTACTGGAAATTAAAACCGCGGGATCGTAAACCGGAGCTGATCGATGGCTGGCGGGGCACGCTTCTGGAGGCGGGAATTAACGAAATCCTCAGCGCTGACTGATCGCAAACAATTTTCCCCTGCATTATCGCAGGGGAAGATTATGAACAGGGAAGGGTCATTTATCGGGTTCTTCCGACTCAGGCAGCGTGACGTTCAGCTCCAGAATGGAAATATCACCCTCTTTTTGATCCAGCTTGACGCTCAGCATCTCTGGATCGATTTTTACGTATCTGCAAATGACTTCCAGAAGATCCTTCTTTAACTGAGGCAGATATTGGGGCTCACTGTCCCCCCTTCTGCGTTCTGCAACGATAATCTGCAGCCGTTCCTTGGCTATGTTTGCAGTGCTCTTTTTTCGGGATAAAAAGAAGTCGAGTAAGGCCATGGTTTATCCCCCAAACAGGCGTTTCAGGAATCCCTTCTTCTCTTCTTCAATGAAGCGGAAGGGGCGTTCTTCTCCAAGAAGGCGGTCAACGGTATCAGCATAGGCTTTGCCTGCATCGGATTCGGTATCGAGGATGACAGGTTCACCCTGGTTTGAGGCGCGCAGTACGGACTGATCCTCAGGGATGACACCGACCAGAGGAATGCGCAGAATTTCCAGCACGTCTTCCATGCTCAGCATATCGCCACGACTCACGCGGCCCGGGTTGTAACGGGTCAGCAGTAAATGCTCTTTGATGGCATCCTGCGAATTTTCCGCCCGGCGAGACTTCGACGACAGAATACCGAGGATACGATCGGAGTCACGCACGGAAGATACTTCCGGGTTAGTGGTGATCACCGCTTCATCAGCGAAATAGAGCGCCATCAGCGCGCCGGTTTCAATACCTGCCGGTGAATCACAAATGACAAAGTCGAACTCCATAGCGGCGAGATCGTTCAGCACTTTCTCCACGCCTTCGCGGGTCAGTGCGTCTTTATCACGCGTTTGTGATGCGGGCAAAATAAACAAATTTTCAGTGCGCTTATCTTTGATTAACGCCTGATTCAGCGTGGCATCACCCTGGATCACGTTGACGAAGTCATAAACAACGCGGCGCTCACAGCCCATTATCAAATCGAGGTTACGCAGGCCGATATCAAAGTCGATAACAACCGTCTTTTTTCCTTTTTGCGCTAAACCGGTAGCGATGGCCGCGCTGGACGTGGTTTTACCAACGCCTCCTTTACCCGATGTAACAACAATTATGCGTGCCATATAGTAATTTCCTTAGAAAAGAAAGGGCTTGCGAGCATGGCTCAGTTCAGTGTCTGGATGGTCAGCTCACCGTCTTTGAGACAAAGACGAGAGGCTTTTCCGAAAAACTCGTTCGGTATCTGGTCCATAATCCAGTACACACCGCCTATGGAAACCAGCTCCGCTGATAAATTAGTGCAAAAAATCTGGCTGCCTTTGTCGCCACCGGCTCCGGCGAGGGCGCGGCCGCGCATCATGCCATAAATATGAATATTGCCATCCGCAATCAGTTCGGCACCCGCACTGACATTATTCGTGACGATGAGATCGCAGTTTTTGGCATAGATTTGTTGCCCGGAACGTACAGGCGTGGAAATCACCCGGGTTCTCTCGACCGAGGGTTCAGCCGCTGCTACAGCGACTGTGGGTGCTACAACCGGAACTTCGGGTTGCACATCACCCGCAGGTTTTTTTTCTTTACCTTCGGTTAATAATGGCAGCCCTGAACGTGAAATCGTGCGCTTTAACTGTTCGTCTTTACAGCCGCTGACGCCGACGATATGCAGGCCTGAACCCACAATGGCCTGCTGCATCTGCCGCCAGTTAACATCGCGGGTTAACGCTGAGACATTGACAACGACGGGCGCATTTCTCAGAAAGGCCGGAGCCTGGCTGACCTTTTCCGCCAGCGCCTTACGGACGGTGGCAGGATCGGTATGGTGCAAATGTAGGACAGAAAGTGTAAAACTGCTGCCCTTTAACTCAATTGGCGATTGTGGCATCTGTCCCGTTCAGTCCTGTTATTTATCATCCCGTCTAAAATAGCCGCACATTGTGCTGGTTAATCAAATCAGGACAATATTCCGAAGTTCTGCAAGCATGTTATAGTTACTGTAATATCCAGGCAAGCTACCTTCCAGGTTAATTCGAGTAAAAAATATGTTTTGTGTGATCTATCGAAGTACTAAACGCGACCAGACTTATCTTTATGTCGAAAAAAAAGACGATTTTTCCCGGGTCCCTGAAGCTCTGATGAATGGCTTTGGCAAACCGCAGCTGGCGATGCTGCTGCCGCTGGACGGCAGTAAGAAGCTGGTGGGCGCTGATATCGAAAAAGTTAAAGCCGCATTACGTGATGAAGGATTTTATTTACAAATGCCGCCGCCGCCGGAAAGTCTGCTTAAGATGCATCTGGAAAACCATAAAAAAGTTTAACTAGGAATCGTCTGTAAATATATCACCGGCGCCGGGTTGAGCATTTAAATCCGGCGCGGGTGAAGTGATTAAAGGATGCATGCATGAAATTGCCACTCCTTACCACGCTGTTAACTTTGTTGTCTATTTCGAGCAGCATGAGTTTAAGTTATGCTGCAATCCCACCTGTCGCATTATCTTCTTCGGGCAGTGCTACGCTGTCGCAGCAGGGGCGCGATCCCGCACAGTTCCCCGGCTATGTTGAACAGCTTAAAGCCACCGCTCGCCTGCAGGGTTTCAACCAGGCGACGATCGATACCGCCTTCACCGGCATTCATTTTGTTGACCGTGCGATACAATCCGATCGCAGCCAGCTCGAACATAAAGTGACGCTTAACGATTATCTCAGCCGCGTACTGACCCTGGGCAAAATTGAAAAGGGGCGTGACAGGCTCACTGCGTATCGTGCTCAGCTGGATAGCGTTGCGGCAGCGTCGGGTGTTTCGCCTTCGTATATTGTTGCGCTGTGGGCAATGGAGAGCCAGTTTGGCACCATTCAGGGCAAAGAGGACGTGATTTCCGCACTCGCGACATTAGCTTTTGAGGGGCGTCGTGAAGCGTTTTTCACAAAAGAGCTGATGGCCGCGTTGAAAATCATTCAGCAGCAGGGCATGACAGCAGATGAACTGAAGGGATCGTGGGCGGGTGCGATGGGGCAAAGCCAGTTTATGCCCAGCTCGTTCCTGAACTACGGTAAGGACGGCGACGGCGACGGTAAAATAGATATCTGGAGTAACGTTGACGACGTGTTTGCCTCCATCGCCAACTATCTGCAGAAAGAAGGCTGGAAAGCCGGGCAGGGATGGGGAACGGAAGTCACCCTGCCACAGGGATTTGATACCGAATTAAGCGGCCTGAAAAACGCGCAGGCGAAAACGCCGCTACAGTGGCAGCAGATTGGCGTAACCGTCAAAGCGGCATCGCAGGGAAATGCACCCGGACGTGCGTGGATCATCACGCCTGAAGATGGTGACGGTCGTTCATTTATGGTTTATGACAATTTCCGTACGCTAATGCACTGGAATCGATCTTATTATTTTGCCATTAGTATTGGCATGATGGCCGATGCTATCGCACAGTAAAACGGGGTGGTCTCGGTTTATAGTCGAGGCTGCCGTTCAACAAAGCAGGGGAAAAACATGTATCAGCATCACAACTGGCAAGGCGCATTGTTAGATTTTCCGGTCAATAAAGTGGTTTGCGTTGGCAGTAACTACGCCAAACATATAAAAGAGATGGGCAGCGCGACCCCGACCGAACCTGTACTGTTTATCAAACCGGAAACCGCGCTGTGCGATATCCGTCAGCCGTTATCCATCCCGCAGGGTCTCGGTGCCGTACATCATGAAGTCGAACTGGCGGTGCTGATTGGTGCCACGTTAAAACATGCCAGCGAAGAGCATGTGGCTCAGGCGATTGCAGGCTACGGCGTAGCGCTGGATTTAACCCTGCGCGACGTCCAGGCGGGCTGTAAAAAGGCCGGTCAGCCGTGGGAGAAAGCGAAAGGGTTTGATAACTCCTGCCCAATCTCCGGTTTCATCCCGCGCAGTGAATTTACTGCCGATCCGCAAAACGTTGAGCTTAAGCTTACCGTCAACGGCGAAGTTCGCCAGCAAGGCAGTACCGCCGATATGATCCACCAAATCCTGCCGCTGATTGCCTATATGAGCAAGTTTTTCACCCTGCGCGCTGGCGATGTGATCCTGACCGGTACGCCAGAAGGCGTTGGACCGATGGTCTCTGGCGATAAGCTGGAACTGTCGCTCGGCGGCCACGGTATTGCTACCCGAGTACTGTAAAACTTGCATACTCAGCCCAAACCCTTTATAAGGTGCGGGTTTTTACTTTTACCGGACACCGACATGACTGATAACCCTTTCTGGCAGCAAAAAACGCTGGAGCAGATGAGCGATGAGGAATGGGAATCCCTGTGCGATGGCTGTGGTCAGTGCTGCCTGAACAAGCTGCAGGATGCCGACACGGATGAAATTTACTTTACCAATGTCGCCTGTAACCAGCTGAACATCAAAACCTGCCAGTGCCGAAACTATGAGCACCGTTTTGAGCTGGAAGAGGACTGCATCAAGCTGACGCGTGACAATCTGCCGACTTTTTCGTGGCTGCCGCCAAGCTGTGCCTATCGCGTGCTGGCAGAAGGCAAAACGCTGCCGGTCTGGCACCCTTTACGGAAGGGATCGCGTGCGGCAATGCACGCAGCAAGGATCTCAGTGCGCCATATTGCGGTACATGAAAGTGAAGTGGTGGACTGGGAAGAGCACATCATCAATCGTCCACGTGGGTACGGCAACTGAGTATCAGTCAGTCGCGTAAAGAGAATAAGGCCAGCATATTTGCTGGCCTTATCATTTAGCGCGAGAACAAATCGCGTTTTTTCGGTTTAAACGCCTGGGCTATCAGCACCAGCACGGCCACTAATAAATAGGCAGCAAAAATGCCTACCAGCCACTGCGGCATACTCATGTTCAGCAGCGTCCATGAACGTTCTGCACAGTCGCCGCTGGCAACGAATACCGAAGGCAGCCATTTATCCAGCGGCAGCCAGGACGGGAAACGTGCCGCAAAGTCGCAGGTCACGAAGGGTGACGGATGCAACTGCAGCATGGTGTGTTCCCAGGCCAGACGAACACCTTCCCACGCACTGTACAGCCAGATCAGAATCGCCACCCAGCGCAGCGGCGTTTTTGGTGCGATAGCGCCAACGAGACCGGCGCCCATAATACCGAACAGCGCGCAACGTTCGTAAATGCACATTACGCAGGGTTTAAGCAACATCACATGCTGAAAATAGAGCGCCGTCAATTCGAGGGCAAAAGCAGTAAACGCCATTAACAGCCAGGCACCCCGGCCATATGAACAGCGATTCAGGTATCTCAACATAAGTCTATCCGTGTAGTAAGCGTTGATTCGGCAGTGTAAACCAAATGCCGCCGTATTCCAGCCTCGTGGCAAGAAAAATTTAGGCAGTAAAATGACTTAAATTAAAACTGGTACGAAAAAAGACGCTGGCGAAGACACGTGTTCAATCCGAACGGACAAAAGTGAAAAAACGCCGGATAAAGACCAGGATAAAGCTTATTTTTTTGCTGGCGATCGACATTTTCCTCTTGCCATGAGCTATGTGTAGCCTGGGGCCTCTGGTATGATGAGATGAATTTTTGCAGTTATGAACGCAATGGAAACAAAAAGCTTATGGTCATCAAGGCACAGAGCCCTGCCGGTTTCGCGGAAGAATATATAATAGAAAGTATCTGGAATAACCGTTTTCCCCCTGGCTCGATACTGCCTGCTGAACGTGAACTCTCTGAGTTAATTGGCGTTACGCGCACCACGCTTCGTGAAGTGTTGCAGCGTCTGGCACGCGATGGCTGGCTGACTATTCAGCACGGTAAACCGACGCGAGTGAATAACTTCTGGGAAACCTCCGGTCTGAGCATTCTTGAAACGCTAGCCCGGCTTGATCATGACAGCGTGCCTCAGCTGATTGATAATCTGCTCTCCGTGCGTACCGATATTTCCTCCATCTTTATTCGACGGGCGATTCGCAGTTATCCTGAAAAGGCGAAAGAAGTGCTGGAAACCGCCCGCGATATTGACGACCACGCGGAAGCCTACACCGAGCTGGATTACAGTATCTTCCGTGGCCTTGCGTTTGCTTCCGGTAACCCGATCTACGGTTTAATACTTAATGGACTCAGAGGGTTGTATACCCGGGTTGGCCGTCACTACTTCTCCAACCCTGAAGCCCGCCGCGTAGCGCAGGATTTTTATCAGCACCTGCTGCATATCTGTCATTCTCACGAGCACGAACAGATCGCCGACATCGTACGCGACTACGGTCGCCGCAGTGGTGAAATCTGGCATGCTATGCAGACTAGTATGCCGACGGACTTGCCGCCGCCGCGCCGCTAACGGTCAGCTCAATATAAAACGCCCCCGAATGAAATCTATTCTTCGGGGGCGTTTTTAGTTAAACAGACGTCAGAAAAAAGTCGTCAGAGCGGGGTACTCGGGCGCGGTGGGCAGCGGTCAAGAATTTCAGTGCTACCATCTTCATTCTGCTGTTCAAGCGTGACGTCAAAGCCCCAAAGCCGATGAACGTGCTTGAGAACCTCGCGGCGACTTTTATCCAGAGGAGCGCGATGTTGCGGCACGTAGCGCAGCGTCAGCGAACGGTCACCGCGCAGGTCTACATCGTAAACCTGAATGTTAGGCTCCAGATTGCTCAGATTGTACTGCGCGGAAAGCTGCTGCCGAATGGCCCGATAACCCGCCTCATCATGAATTGCGGCAATCTCCAGATAGTTGTTGCGATCGTCATCCATTACGGTGAACAGGCGGAAATCTCGCATCACCTTCGGTGACAGGAACTGGCTGATAAAACTCTCGTCCTTAAACTCGCGCATGGCAAAATGCAGGGTTTCCAGCCAGTCTTTACCGGCAATATCGGGGAACCAGTAGCGGTCCTCCTCGGTCGGATGCTGGCAGATGCGCTGAATATCCTGGAACATAGCAAAGCCAAGAGCATAAGGGTTAATACCGTTGTACCACTGGCTGTTATACGGCGGTTGATACACCACATTGGTATGGCTGTGCAGAAACTCCAGCATAAAGCGCTCAGAGACTTTTCCTTCGTCATACAGATGATTCAGGATGGTGTAGTGCCAGAACGTTGCCCAGCCTTCGTTCATTACCTGAGTTTGCTTTTGCGGGTAAAAGTACTGGCTGACTTTTCTGACGATGCGCAGGCACTCACGCTGCCAGGGTTCCAGCAGTGGTGCGTTTTTCTCCATAAAGTACAGCAGATTTTCCTGCGGCTCAGACGGATAGCGGGCGGCTGAATACTGTGTTTCCTCGCGCTCACGGCGCGGCAGGGTACGCCACAGCATATTGACCTGGCTTTGCAGATATTCCTCGCGGCTCTTCTGTCGTGCTTTCTCTTCCTGTAGCGAAATCTTTTGCGGTCGTTTGTAGCGATCAACGCCGTAGTTCATCAGCGCATGGCAGGAATCCAGCAGCCGCTCAACCTGTTCAAGCCCGTAGCGTTCTTCACATTCGCTGATGTAGTTACGGGCGAAAATCAGATAGTCAACAATGGAGCTGGCATCGGTCCAGCTGCGGAACAGATAGTTATTTTTAAAGAAGGAGTTGTGACCATAGCAGGCATGCGCCATCACCAGCGCCTGCATGGTCATGGTGTTTTCTTCCATCAGGTAGGCGATGCAGGGGTTAGAGTTGATAACAATTTCATAGGCCAGCCCCTGCTGACCGTGCTTGTAGCGCTGTTCGGTTTCGATAAATTTTTTGCCGAACGACCAGTGCGCATAGTTGATTGGCATCCCCACGCTGGAGTAAGCATCCATCATCTGCTCTGAGGTAATGACCTCTATCTGATGAGGGTAGGTATCCAGTCGGTAGGATTTGGCAACGCGATCGATCTCTTTCAGATACACATCAAGCAGGTCGAACGTCCAGTCTGGTCCATCATTGAGTCGTTTGCTGTCCGTAATTGGAACGTCAAAGATCGTTGTCATAGCGCACCCCTTTTTATAAAACCGGTTTCTGGCGATACAGCACGTAGCGACAAAATGTCCGTTTTCATGTCAACTCACCCCCGCATTCGTGCCGCGTTGATAAGCCTGGAATAAAAGCCAATATCTCAATGATAGTTCACTGTCTCTTATCCCTCTCGTGAAAACAAATGAAATCTTCGACAGAAAATAGAGCGCGATTTAAAAAAAGATTTTTCCGTGATGGGAAATGCCCAAAAGTAACTATTTTTCAGAATTAAATCCTGTTTATAAACAAAAGATATGATGTGAAAGGTTTGTGCTGTCAACAGGCGTTTTATTCCAAAAAATGTTTTCAAGATGCTGTCATTATGAAAAATGAAGAATTTTTAACTGTATTCGTAGTGATATCTTGTTTTTATTCGCTGGCTGGGTGAAAAATATGTGAAATTTGTCAGCGGAGAGTGAGTGCTTTTTCTGGTGGTTTACTCGGTAATAAAAGCTCTCACGTAGTGTAATGTTCTTTTGAAAGCCAGATGGGGTTCGGTATGCGTGTTGTCATTCTCGGTAGTGGGGTGGTCGGCGTGGCCAGTGCGTGGTACCTGGCGCAGGCGGGCCACGAGGTTACGGTTATCGATCGCCAGCCGGATGCGGCGCTGGAAACCAGTGCCGGCAACGCCGGGCAGATATCTCCGGGCTATGCCGCACCGTGGGCAGCGCCGGGCGTGCCGCTGAAAGCGGTTAAATGGATGTTTCAGCGCCACGCGCCGTTGGCGATTCGCCTTGACGGCAGCCGCTTCCAGCTCGAGTGGATGTGGAAAATGCTGCGCAACTGCGACATGAGCCATTATCAGCAGAATAAAAGCCGTATGGTTCGCCTGTCCGAATACAGCCGTGACTGCCTGAAAGCGCTGCGTCGGGACACCGGTATCGCGTATGAAGGCCGCCAGGGCGGCACGTTACAGCTGTTCCGTACCGCGCAACAGTATGAGAGCGCGGCGAAGGATATTGCCGTGCTGAAAGACGCGGGCGTGCCCTATGAACTGCTGGAAGCCGCCGATTTAGCTCGGGTCGAACCTGCGCTGGCTACCACGCAGCATAAACTCACCGGCGGTCTGCGCCTGCCGAATGATGAAACCGGCGACTGCCAGCTCTTTACTCAGCGTCTGGCCAAAATGGCGGCGGAAGCGGGGGTGAACTTCCGTTTCAACATGCAGGTGGATGCACTGCTGCAGGAAGGAAACCAGATCCGCGGCGTGAAGTGCGGCGAGGAAATCATTACCGCAGATGCCTACGTGGTGGCTTTCGGATCGTTCTCCACCGCGTTGCTGCACGACATCGTCAAAATCCCGGTCTATCCGCTGAAAGGCTACTCGCTGACAGTACCGATTACCGACGAGAGCGCCGCGCCGGTTTCCACCGTGCTGGATGAGACTTATAAGGTGGCGATCACACGGTTTGATAATCGTATCCGCGTCGGCGGAATGGCGGAAATAGTTGGCTATAATACAAAATTATTACCGGCACGCCGCGGTACTTTGGAAATGGTGGTGCGCGATCTGTTCCCGCACGGGGGTAATGTTGCCGAGGCAACATTCTGGAGCGGGCTGCGCCCGATGACCCCGGACGGCACACCGATCGTGGGCCGTACCCCATTGAAAAACCTGTATCTTAATACCGGTCATGGTACTCTGGGCTGGACGATGGCCTGCGGCTCCGGTCAGCTTCTGGCGGATATTCTTACGGGTAAAACGCCGGCAATTATGGCGGAAGATCTGTCGGTAATGCGCTATTTGCCGGGCTATACGCCAACGCCGGCCCGCTCATTGCACGGTGCCAGTATCCGTTAACTTACCGTATTGAAAGTTCAAGGAGAGAGTATGTCGCGTCCGATTGTCGCAACGATCGATACCGCCGCGTTGCGGCAAAACCTGGCCGTTGCCCGCAAAGCCGCAGGCGGCTCGCGCCTGTGGTCAGTGGTTAAAGCCAATGCCTACGGGCACGGTATTGAGCGCGTCTGGCAGAGCCTGCAGGAAACAGACGGTTTTGGGCTGTTGGATCTTGAAGAGGCGATCCTGCTGCGCGAACGCGGATGGAAGAAACCTATCCTGCTGCTGGAAGGATTTTTCCACCCGGAGGATCTGGACATACTCGATCGCTATCGCCTGACCACCAGCGTGCACAGCAACTGGCAGATTCAGGCGCTGGCAAAGGCCAAACTCTCCGCACCGCTGGATATTTACCTCAAGATGAACAGCGGTATGAACCGGCTTGGCTTCCAGCCGGAGCAGGTGCATAACGCATGGCAGAAACTGCGTTCACTGCCTAACGTGGGTGAAATAACCCTGATGGCGCACTTCGCCGAAGCGGAAACAGCGGAAGGCATTGCCGAGCCTCTGCAACGCATTGAGCAGGCGGCTGAAGGGCTCGATTGCCCGCGCAGCCTAGCTAACTCAGCTGCGACACTGTGGCACCCACAAACTCACCACGACTGGGTTCGCCCTGGTATTATTCTCTATGGTGCGTCACCCAGCGGGCAGTGGCAGGACATCGCCGGTAACGGATTGAAGCCGGTGATGACCTTAACCAGTGAGATTATTGGCGTACAGCAGCTGGGGCCAGGGGCACGGGTCGGTTACGGTGGCCTTTATCGTGCCAGTGAGGAACAGCGCATTGGTGTGGTTGCCTGCGGCTACGCTGACGGCTATCCGCGCATATCACCAACCGGTACGCCGGTGATGGTTGATGGCGTCATGACCCGCATCGTTGGCCGCGTTTCCATGGATATGATTACCGTTGATTTAACGCCTTGCCCGCAGGCCGGCATCGGTAGCGCGGTAGAGCTGTGGGGGAATCACGTCAAGATAGATGATGTTGCAGCGGCATCCGGCACCGTCGGGTATGAGCTGATGTGTGCGCTCGCACCGAGAGTGCCGGTTGTTGTGGTGTGATAGTCTGAAATCAGAGCGCGGTCAGCGTGCCGCGCACTTTTTTACTGAAGCGCCAGGCGATAAATGCCAGCAGCGCACCTGCCACCATCATCAGCGCCAGCGCTGACTTTTCTGCCAGCGGCAGAGCCATCATCAATAATCCCGCTGACGATCCCCCAGCCATCTGAATAAAGCCCGCCAGCGCAGAAGCCACACCGGCCTGCTGCTGGTAAGGTTCCAGCGCATAGCTGGTGGCCGGACCGACGGTAAAGGCCAGGCCGGCAACCGACACAGCTACAGGCAGCATATACAGCGCCCAGTGCGTCTGCCATGCCTCGGGCAGCAGCCACATGCCGGCTGTCAGCATCACGGCTCCCGTGGTCATTGCCAGTGCGCCAATCGCCAGACAGATCGGACGGCCCAGTTTGCGAATCACCTTATTGACCAGCACGCTGACCAGCATAATCCAGAAGCCGTTCGCACCGAACGCAATTGAGAACTGCAGAGCAGACAGGCGGCCTTCGGTCATCAATACGTTAGGTGCCAGTGAAACGTAGGTCAGCACCATACCCAGCGCACCGGCGTTAGCGAAAGCAAAGGCCAGGAAGCGCGGCTGGCGTAGGATCTGCCAGTACTGGCGCAGCGGCAGCCCTTTCACTTTTTGTGTATCCGCCGGGCGCGTTTCCGGCAGGAAGAACACCACCAGCAGACCAATAAACAGTGCGTAGAGGGTCAGGAACCAGAACGGCGCGCGCCAGTTAAAAGCTTCAGCCAGCAGACCACCCAGCAGCGGGGCCAGAGCCGGTACGATATTCAACGCGCCGTTAAGGAAGCCGTAGGCGCGGGCGGCATCATCGCCGTTCAGACGATCGCGTACGCCGCTAAAGGCCACCACTGCCGTACAGCACACGGCGCAGCCCTGGATAATACGTGCGGCAAGGAACTGCAGCCAGACGTCAGCGGTGGCTGCCATCACGCTACCGGCAACGTAGAGCAGCAGGCCGATGATGGCGATCGGTTTGCGCCCCAGATTATCGACCAGCGGCCCGGCGACAATCTGCCCAAGGCCCATCACCAGCAGAAACAGGGGGATTGTGGTCTGGATATTGGCCACGGGGGTATTTAATCCAACGGCAATGTCCGGCAGAGTAGGCAGGTACAGATCGATGCCCAGCGGGGCAAGCAGAACCAGGCTGAGCAACAGCAGGGTGAATTTTTGCATGACAGAAGTAAGATCCAAATTAAAGCAAGCCGTACAGGGTAGAGATTACCCACGGAAAAGAAAAGCATAAAGTGTAAGGAGACAGGGATTTATCTCCTTACACCGCAGAATTACTCTTTATCCTGCTGTACGCGAACCCCAACTTTAATAATTGTGTTGTCTTCTTTTTCCGCCACGGTCCAGATCAGATTTTTCCACTCAACCTGATCGCCTACGACCGGAGCACCACCAATGATGTCGGAAACCAGCTGCCCGAGCGTTTGCTGTCTGTCATGTTCTTCATCCAGATCGATGCCGTAGATTTCAGAAACATCCTGCAACCGCGCATCGGCCTGAAGAATAAAGTCGCCGAAGAATCGCTGATCGAGATCGACCGGCGGTGACTGGCTGAATAGTTTGCCCAAGGCGGGCAGATCCCGCTCGCGCCCAATCACACACAGAATATCCCCTTCGCGCAGGCGCGTGTTGCCCGTCGGGTGCAGCAGTTGGTTGTTGCGAAACAGTGCGGCGATGCGTGTTTCCCGCGGCATATGCAGATCGCGCAGGGCGGCGCCGACGCACCATTTATCCGCGCTGAGTTGATAAACCAGGTGCTCCCACGGGTTTTCAGGATGGATATCCAGCCCGATACGAGAAACAGGTGAAGCCGTAGGCGGTACGATTACCCTGGCTTTACGGGCAGCAAAGCCCAGAGAGGTTCCCTGAACGATCAGCGATACCAGCACAACAAAGAAGGCGATATTAAAGAACAGCGAGGCGTGGGGCAGACCCGCCATCATCGGGAAGACGGCAAGAATAATCGGTACCGCGCCACGCAGCCCAACCCAACTGATAAAGAAGCGTTCGCGGATATTAAAGCCGCGAAACGGCAGCAGTCCGACTAAAACCGAAAGCGGGCGCGCCAACAGTATCAGCCACAGTGACAGCAACATTGCCGGTACGGCGATATGCCAGAGATCGAGCGGATTGACCAGCAGACCCAGTACCAGGAACATACCGATCTGGCTAAGCCAGGCCATGCCGTCAAAAGTTTGCAGAATACCGTGGCGGCTGCGGATCGGCCGGTTGCCGAGGACAAAACCGCAGAGATACACGGCCAAAATGCCGCTGCCTTCCAGCGCGGTGGTCAGGGAAAACACCAGGATACCGCCACTTAGCGCCAGTAGCGGGTACATCCCGGCCGGCAGAGAAATACGGTTGATGAGCTGCAGCAGTCCCCAGCCGCCGCCAATTCCCAGCGCAATACCAAGACCAAATTCCTGGATCAGATGCACAAAGAACATCATATCCAGCCCGGACTGGCCCTTCAGGATCATATCAATCAGGGTTATGGTCAGAAACACCGCCATCGGGTCATTGCTGCCAGATTCAATTTCCAGCGTAGCGCTGACGCGCTCATTCAGCCCTTTACCGCCGAGCAGTGAAAAGACCGCTGCCGCATCCGTTGAGCCAATAATCGCCCCAATCAGGAAGCCGTTCATCATATTTAAATCAAACAGCCAGGCGGCGGCCATGCCGGTCAGACCGGCGGTTATCAGCACGCCGACGGTAGCCAGCGACAGCGCCGGTCCAAGCGCCACCTTAAATGAACTGGCCTGGGTACGCATACCGCCATCCAGCAGGATCACTGCCAGCGCAAGGTTACTGACCAGATAGGCCGCCGGATAATTGTTAAAGACAATGCCACCGATGCCATCAACGCCCGCCAGCATACCGAGCGCGAGGAAGATAACCAGAATAGGAATACCCAGACGGGAGGAAAAGGAACTCAGCAGAATGCTTGCGGCAACCAGCACTGAACCAATGATGAATAAATTGTAAATCGCGCTGGCTTCCAAAAGGCGTTTCTCCCAACAGATTAAAATACTTTTTTACAGAGTGTGCATGACAGAGCAAGAAATTTAGAATCGATCTCACTCGATTGAAATCAGGGGATAAAATAGCGTAAAAACGGCTCCGGTGAATACCGCGGAGTGCGCTAAAGGGAATTTTTCTGCTGACTGGCACGCATTAAGGCCGTAATCGGGCAAAAAGAACAGTCGCACCCGGGGTTTTACGCCGGTAGCAGGGCGCTACCGGCGCATGCGGGTTTAGTAATTTTCCTCAACCTGCTTCTGGAACAGGGCACGGAACACCGGATAGATATCCTCGGGTTCACGTATGTGCTGAATAGCAAAGTTGTCGAAGCGGGTTTGCAGATTCTCGTACTCGCGCCACAGGGTTTGATGAGCACGCCGGGTGATCTCGATATAGCTGTAGTAACGCACCACCGGCAGGATATTTTTTGCCAGCAGCTCATGACAAAGTGGGGAATCATCAGCCCAGTTGTCGCCGTCGGATGCCTGCGCGGCATAGATATTCCACTGCGCCGGGTCGTAACGCTCTTTGACCACCTCATCCATCAGTTTTAATGCACTGGAAACAATCGTACCGCCGGTTTCCTGCGAATAGAAGAACTCCTGCTCATCGACTTCTTTCGCCTGCGTGTGGTGTCGAATGTAAACCACATCCACGTTTTTATAGGTTCGGCTGAGGAACAGATACAGCAGAATATAAAAGCGTTTTGCCATATCCTTAGTGGCCTGATCCATTGAGCCCGAAACGTCCATCAGGCAGAACATCACCGCCTGGCTGGAAGGCTCAGGTCGCTTTTCAAAATTTTTATAGCGTAAATCAAAGGTATCGATAAACGGCACGCGCTTGATACGTGCGCGAAGTTCGGCGATCTCCTTGCGCAGCTGTTCCTCTTCCAGCAGTTGAGCCGGTTCACTGTTCTCCACTGTTTTCAGCGTTTCTTCCAGTTCGGCCAGCGTGCGGCGTTTGCTGGCGGTCATCGCCGTGCGGCGCGCCAGAGAATTTTGCAGCGAGCGGACGACGCTGATATTGGCCGGAACGCCGTTAGCGGTATAACCGGCGCGATGGGTTTTATACTCATTGAGCTGACGATGCTGATTCCTTTTCAGATTCGGCAGGGCCAGGTCTTCGAATAGCAGATCAAGGTACTCATCTTTTGAGATATTGAATACGAACTCATCCTGCCCCTCACCGTCCTGGCTGGCATTACCCTGGCCACTGCCGCTGCCACCGCCGCCACCCTGAGGGCGTTCAACGCGGTCGTTCTGCACAAAGTGATCGTTGCCTGGATGTACACGATGACGCAGGCCGCCCCGCCCCTGATGGAAAGCCGGTTCGTTGATATCTTCAACGGGAATTGAGACGGATTCGCCGCTTTCTACGTCGGTAACCGAACGCTTGTTGATGGCCTCGGAGATCGACTGTTTGATTTGCGACTTATAGCGGCGCAAAAAGCGCTGGCGGTTTACCGCGCTCTTATTTTTGCCGTTAAGACGCCGATCGATAAAATAGGCCATAGCTCCCCCATACTACGTTGCAGACGGGCCTGAGCCCGTGCTGATGCACTCGTTGCGATTTTGCTGCCGTTGTGGGCCCGGACAGAGCAACCTCTGTCGGGCCCACTGGGTTAAGCACTTACGCAAACGTCAGGATGACTTCCTTACGCGCAGATACCATTCGCACAGCAGGCGAACCTGTTTACGGGTATAGCCTTTCTCCATCATGCGGTCGACGAAATCGTCGTGTTTTTTCTGCTCATCGGTGGATGTTTTGGCGTTAAACGAAATAACCGGCAGCAGCTCTTCCGTGTTAGAGAACATTTTCTTCTCGATCACGGTGCGCAGCTTCTCATAGCTGGTCCAGTTCGGATTACGGCCATTATTGTGTGCCCGGGCGCGCAGCACAAAGTTGACGATTTCATTACGGAAGTCTTTCGGGTTGCTGATCCCGGCAGGCTTCTCGATTTTTTCCAGCTCGGCGTTCAGTGATTCACGATCGAACAGCTGTCCGGTATCCGGGTCACGGTATTCCTGATCCTGTATCCAGAAATCAGCGTAGGTCACGTAGCGGTCAAAAATATTCTGACCGTACTCAGAGTAAGATTCCAGGTAGGCGGTCTGGATCTCTTTGCCGATAAATTCGGCGTATTTCGGGATCAGATAGCCTTTCAGGTGCTCAAGGTACTTCTCAGCCTGTTCCTGCGGGAACTGTTCGCGATCTATCTGCTGTTCCAGAACATAGAACAGGTGAACCGGGTTCGCCGCCACTTCAACATGGTCGAAGTTAAACACGCGGGAGAGGATTTTAAAGGCAAAGCGGGTAGATAACCCGTTCATTCCCTCATCCACACCGGCGTAGTCACGGTACTCCTGGTACGACTTGGCTTTCGGATCGGTATCTTTCAGGCTTTCACCGTCGTAGACCCGCATTTTCGAGTAGCTGCTGGAGTTTTCAGGCTCTTTCAGACGCGAAAGAATCGAGAAACGGGCCAGTGTTTCCAGCGTGCCTGGTGCGCACGGTGCATGTGTCAGTTCGCTATTCACCAGCAGTTTCTCGTAGATCTTAATCTCTTCGGAAACCCGCAGGCAGTATGGAACCTTGACGATGTACACGCGGTCGAGGAACGCTTCGTTATTCTTGTTGTTGCGGAAGGTGACCCACTCAGATTCGTTAGAGTGCGCCAGAATAATACCGTTAAACGGCAGTGCAGAGATGCCTTCGGTGCCGTTATAGTTGCCCTCCTGCGTGGCGGTCAGCAGCGGGTGCAGCACTTTAATCGGCGCTTTGAACATCTCAACGAATTCCATGATCCCCTGGTTCGCCCGGCACAGCGCGCCGGAATAACCATAGGCATCAGGATCGTTCTGGGCGTGATTCTCCAGCTTACGGATATCCACTTTACCCACCAGCGCGGAGATGTCCTGGTTGTTTTCATCACCCGGTTCGGTTTTGGCAATCGCAATCTGTTCCAGAATTGACGGCCAGACCTTAACGACCTTGAAACGGGTGATATCCCCGCCGAAGTCGTGCAGGCGCTTCGCCGCCCACGGCGACATGATTGTACCCAGGTAGCGACGAGGAACGCCGTACTCTTTATCCAGAATGTTGGCGTCCTCCTGCGGGTTAAACAGGCACAGTGGATGATCGTTAACCGGGCTGCGTTCACCATCCGCGCTCAGCACGTAGATAGGCACGCGCTGCATCAGCGATTTCAGGCGTTCTGCAAGAGAGGATTTACCGCCACCAACCGGTCCCAACAGATACAGGATCTGTTTTTTCTCTTCCAGGCCCTGCGCGGCGTGTTTCAGGTAGGAGACGATTTGTTCAATCGCTTCCTCCATACCGTAAAACTCTTCAAACGCCGGGTAGCGTGCAATCACACGGTTAGAGAACAGCCGGGAAAGGCGAGGCTCCTGAGCGGTGTCGACCATTACGGGTTCACCGATTGCCATCAGCAATCGTTCCGCCGCGTTGGCGTATGCACTGCGATCCTGCCGACAAATGGTAAGAAATTCCTGCAGTGTGAACTCTTCGTCCTTGGCAGCTTCATAACGCTGACGATAGTGATCGAATATATTCATAGCGATGCCCGTCCTTTCGTTTTTAGCACAGGTACCAGGAGCCTAACGCGATAGCCCCTGAAGGAACTTATTAATGAGTACAGCAACCCTTATGCCAACCTGACTTTTTTTATCGGGAAACACACTTCTTTGGTTACTCTGCTCGTTAAAATTTAGGTCTTACGATTAAGCGTAGATCGCATATTAAAAAATTTCCTGAAGCCGCGAGCATTTTCGATGAAATTTCAATAACAAAGTTAGAAAAGCGCTAAGCAGCTCGCTTTCCCGGCTCGCCGGGTACTGCGGGTCGAAAATAACCCCGTGCGAAACAAATGGATATTTCGTGCTTAAAAATTGATTATAAGTGCTACAAGTTATGTAAATTTACGATCGCGTATTGATATCACGGTTAAACTTACCAGCCTGATTGTTATATTTACGGAACGATTTATTTGTGAACCATTTCAAACTTACCGCGCTTGCTGCGTTTTTACCTCTGTATTTTGCGGCCCCTGTCGCACAGGCTAACCCGCTAACGCTGGGCGCCTCCGTAATTTACAGCCAGAGCCCGTATAAAAGTGGCCAGGACCGATACTATCCTGTGCCTATCGTTAACTACGACGGTGACAGTTTCTATCTGAACACCCTGCAGGCAGGTTACTACCTGTGGAAGGACAGCCAGGACCAGCTGTCGCTGACGGTATTGGGTTCACCGCAGAACTACGACCCTGACGATGCCGACGACGGTGATATGAAATCGCTGAACAAGCGCCATATGACGCTGATGGGCGGGTTATCCTATCGCCATACGGCCGACTGGGGGATCGTACGTACTACGCTGGCGGGCGATGTGCTCGACAACAGCAACGGTATTATCTGGGATCTGACCTATCTTTACCGCTTCGAATTTGGCCAGTTCAGCCTGACGCCGGGTATTGGTGCGCTATGGAATAGCTCAAACCAGAACAAATACTACTATGGTATTTCTTCTGCTGAGTCCGATCGCAGTGGGCTTAATCGCTACGATCCGGATGACAGCTGGAGCCCTTACCTGGAGCTGACCGGTGGCTGGAAAATCAGCGACAGCTGGAACGCCACCGTTTCCGGTCGCTATGTCCGTCTGGGCGATGAAATTAAAGACAGCCCGATGGTCGATAAAAGTTCTCAGGTTCTGCTGTGGAGCGGTATTAGCTACACCTTCTGATGTCGCGATCTGCACCAAAGAAGGGCGCTGTGCGCCCTTTTGTGCTATTTCGGGGCGCGATAATGATGCAGGGAGAGAGTAATGAGTCGGAGAGTGACCTTTTCTGATGGAACCCTCCTGCCAGCTATCGGGCAGGGGACCTGGTATATGGGCGAAGATCCTGCATTACGCAACCAGGAGATCGCCGCATTACAGTGCGGAATTGATGCAGGCCTGACGCTTATCGATACGGCGGAAATGTACGCGGATGGCGGTGCGGAGCAGATTGTTGGCGAAGCGCTGGTGGGGAGGCGGGAGCGCGCCTGGCTGGTCTCAAAAGTCTATCCCTGGAATGCCAGCGAAGTGGATGCCGTTGAAGCCTGTGAACGAAGCCTGCGCCGCCTGAAAACCGATTATCTCGATCTCTATCTGCTTCACTGGCGGGGTAATATTCCGCTGGAAGAGACGCTGCGCGCGATGCAAAACCTGCAGCAACAGGGAAAAATACGGCGCTGGGGCGTATCCAACTTCGATACCGATGACCTCAGCGAACTGTTGCAGGAGGAAGGGGGAGAAGACTGCGCAACTAATCAGGTGCTCTATCATCTCGCTTCACGCGGCATTGAGTATGATTTACTGCCGCAGTGCCAGCAGATGGCAATGCCGGTGATGGCCTACTGCCCGTTAGCTCAGGCAGGGCGACTGCGCCGTGAGCTGATGGAACATCCGGTACTCGGTCAGATTGCACAACACAAGCGCATCAGCGTGGCGCAGCTGCTGCTGGCCTGGGTAATCCGCAAGGAAGGGGTGATAGCCATCCCGAAAGCCAGTTCGATTGCTCACGTAGAGGAAAACGCGGCTGCGCTGGCGGTGACGCTGAGCAGCGAAGATCTGATGCTGATTAACCAGGCCTTCCCTCCGCCGTCGACTAAAATGCCGCTGGATGTTGTGTAGCCAATGGCAGGGTAGTCATAGCCTTAATGGCCACAGCAGGCGACCGGGTTGTTGACCGGTCGCACAGGCATCAGATTACTTCTGAATACGTAAGGTTACTGCCAGCCGGGCAGGCTGTTCGCCAGAACTGATCAGCGGACGGGAAATGCGCGCGGTTTCCACACACACCATCGTTTTATAACCTTCGTTTGCCATATCTCCCATGCTGCATGACAATTCAGCTCCCGAATTCCATGTGACAACGTCACTTTGATAGTGATGATGCACTTCAATTACCCGATTGCCGGCACGGTCTTCCAGCACGCTGCATTCAGCAGGCTGGGTATGAATACGGTCAACGCGCTGTTCGTAGGTTTGTTTGCCGTCAGGCAACTGGCCGGTAGCGCCTTTCAGTACCTGATCGATATAGTCCGGCCCCAGGCCGCTGACTGTTACCGAGGCATTATCGGCAACGTTAAAGTAGCTGTGCAGGGCTGCCGTTGCCTCGAAATCACCGTGGGCCTCAAGTTCAATTTCGCAGGTATCGCTGAAGCGGAAACGAGCGAACAGGGTAAAGTCATGCGGCCAGAGTTTTTTGGTCTGCTCGTTGCTTTCCAGAACGAAAGTCAGCATCACGCTCTGCTCATTTTCATCATGCGCCGAGAGCTTCCACGGCAGATTGCGGGCAAAACCATGTGCCGGCTCACCTGCCGGGCCAAACCATGGCCAGCAGATTGGCACGCCGCCTCGGATAGCTTTACCCGGGGTCCAGGCCGTTTTCTCACTCAGCCAGACAACCGGCTTTTCACCCGCAGGCTGCCATGCTACCAGGTGCGCCCCCTGCAGCGTAACGGCTGCGCGGATCTTAGGGTGGGTGATGACCACCACCGGCAGTTCGCCAATCTGGCGCTGAGTAATATACGGGGAAATCTGGTTAAGCACCGGCAGCGAGAAGAGTTTTTCGTTCATGAGCGGTCCTTCTGAAATTGAGGGATAAAAAAAGGGCGACCTGAGTCGCCCTTACTTTTCTGGTTCTGTGTCAACAGGCCTTATTTGGCGATGTGAGCAACCAGGTCCAGTACCTTGTTAGAGTAACCAGTTTCGTTGTCGTACCAGGAAACCAGTTTAACAAAGGTGTCGCTCAGCGCGATACCGGCTTTAGCATCGAATACTGAAGTCAGTTTTTCACCGTTGAAATCGGTAGAAACCACTTCGTCTTCGGTGTAGCCCAGAACGCCTTTCAGTTCGCCTTCAGACGCGGCTTTGATTGCATCACAAATTTCTTTGTAAGAAGCAGGCTTAGCCAGACGTGCAGTCAGGTCAACGACGGAAACGTTAGGGGTAGGAACGCGGAACGCCATACCGGTCAGTTTGCCGTTCAGCTCAGGGATCACTTTACCTACGGCTTTTGCAGCACCGGTAGATGAAGGGATGATGTTCTGAGCTGCGCCGCGGCCGCCGCGCCAGTCTTTGTGAGACGGGCCATCAACGGTTTTCTGAGTTGCGGTAGTTGCGTGCACGGTGGTCATCAGTGCTTCAACGATACCGAACTTGTCGTTGATTACTTTAGCCAGCGGTGCCAGGCAGTTAGTGGTACAGGAAGCGTTAGAAACGATGTCCTGGCCAGCGTAAGACTTGTGGTTTACACCCATAACGAACATTGGGGTGTCGTCTTTAGATGGGCCAGTCAGTACAACTTTCTTGGCGCCAGCCTGGATGTGTTTACGTGCAGTTTCGTCGGTCAGGAAGATACCGGTCGCTTCTGCAACAACGTCAACGCCTACTTCGTCCCATTTCAGGTTAGCAGGATCGCGCTCAGCGGTAACACGGATGGTTTTACCGTTAACAACCAGTTGACCGTCTTTGACTTCTACAGTGCCGTTGAAGCGACCATGAGTTGAGTCATACTTCAGCATGTAAGCCATGTACTCTGCGTCCAGCAGATCGTTGATCGCAACGATTTCTACATCAGAACGTTCCTGAGCAGCACGGAAAACGATGCGACCGATACGGCCAAAACCGTTGATACCTACTTTGATAGTCATATATTCCACCAGCTAGTTGATAGTGAATAAAAGGTTGGCAGTAAAATTACAAAAAGCTTACCAGGCGTCAAGCGGAATCGTGTCAATTATTGCTATAGGTCAAACTCATGACCAGGAATTATTCAAAAAAAAGTCCATTTCTTGACGCCGACACAGCCGTGATCTTAAGGCACTTAACCCGAATATAAAGGGGGTCATATTGTAAAAGGTGATCTGAGTCACAATTATGTCTCTGAACGATTCTCCTCTCGCACTGCGAGCGAAAAATTCACCTGATCTTGTTAAGTATTTGTTAGAATGCTAAGCGAAGTCTTCATAATAACACTGCCAGAGAGTCTACCATGGCTAATGAGAAATCCCCTATTTCACCCGAAAATGAACTGAACGAAATGCAACGTTACGTTACCCAGCAGCGTGGTACTGAGCCACCGTATTCGGGTAAACTGTTGCATAACAAAGAGCAAGGTCTGTATCACTGCCTGGTGTGTCAGGCTCCACTGTTTCTGTCCGCGTCAAAGTATGATTCAGGCTGCGGCTGGCCAAGTTTTTACGAGCCTTACAGCGACGAGGCCATTCGCTATCTTGATGATAATACTCATGGAATGCAGCGTGTCGAGATTCGCTGCGGCAGCTGTGATGCTCACCTGGGTCATGTGTTCCCGGACGGCCCGCAGCCAACCGGCGAACGTTACTGCGTTAATTCCGCATCGCTGAGTTTTAGCGACGATGACGGTAACATCACCAAAGGTTAACGGAACTGTAATGGAACTCGATGAAATCATTGCCGGTATGACTCCGGAAATTTATCAGCGCCTGGCAACAGCGGTTGAAACCGGTAAATGGGCTGACGGTGTCGCCCTGACGCCGGAGCAGAAGGAAAACAGCCTGCAGCTGGTTCTGCTGTGGCAGGCAAAGCATAACGACGCCCCCCAGCATATGAGCGTAGCGAAGGGCGGGGAAATCGTGATGAAGAGTAAAAAACAGCTGAAAGAAGAGTTCGGTATCAGCGATGAAGACGTGACGCGCATCCAATTACAGTAGTTATTCCTGCAAGAATAATTCGTTCAAAGAATAGGCAGCTGTGCGTTCAGCACATCTGCCTAAATTTTTTGGCCTACAGAATCAGTGCACCGGCATTTTGCATCGCTTCCAGTGCCTCTGTGCTATCGCCAGACTGCAAATTCACGCCGCGGCAACCCTCAGCTATCACCGTGACGTCAAAGCCCAGGGAGAGCGCATCCAGCACGCTGTATTTAACGCAGTAGTCGGTTGCCAGCCCCATTACCGTCAGCGAGGTAATACCTTGCTGCTTCAGCCAGTCTTCTAAAATAGTTGCCTGGCGTCTGCCGTTATCGAAAAAGGCGCTGTAGCTGTCCACCTGTGGATTTTCACCCTTGTAAACGCGCAGTGTGATAGCGGACTGCTCCAGAGCCGGGTGCAGTTCTGCTCCGGCACTGTGCTGAATGCAGTGATCCGGCCACCAGACCTGCGGCAGACCATCCAGTTCCCCGCAGCTGCCGGGTTTGTTTCCGCAGGTAGAAGCAAAGCTGCCGTGGCCGAGAGGATGCCAGTCAAACGTGGCAATAACCGGTTCACCGCGCTGCTGAAACTCCGCTGCCAGTCGGTTAGCCACAGCTATCGTCTCATCGCCCTCTGCCACCGCCAGTGCGCCACCGGGGCAAAAGTCATTTTGTAAATCGATTAATACCAGTGCCTGGCGTGCGCTCATGCATTTCTCTCCGGTTAGTCCTCGGTCAGCTCACCGCGCAGGTTCTGCTGCATCAGCTGACGCATTTCATCGCTGGTCAAATCCTGGCTGAGCAGATAGTGCAGTTTGGTCAACGTCGCTTCTACGGTCAGGTCGGCCCCGCTAATGACACCGGCGTGCGCCAGAGCGTTACCGGTGGCATAGCCGTCCATATTCACTTTGCCGGACATGCACTGCGTGAGGTTGACCACCACAATACCGCGATCGGACGCGGCTTTCAGCTCTTCAAGGAACTCTTTGTTTTGCGGAGCGTTACCCACGCCGTAAGAACGGAGGATCAGCGCTTTTACCGGCTGACGCAGGAAGTTGCGCACCACTTCAGCGGAGATGCCGGGATAAATCGTCACCACACCGATCGGCTGCGGCGTAATCGGGTGAACGATCAGTTCACCGTTACCGGCCGGAGCGGGAGGGGTATTCAGGCGGCGAATGTGAATACCGGCTTCCAGCAGGGGGGCAAGGTTAGGTGAGGCAAAGGCGCTGAAACCGTCAGCGTGGGCTTTGGTGGTGCGGTTGCCACGATACAGCGTGTTGTTGAAGAACAGCGCCACTTCGTTAATCGGGTAGTTAGCGGCAACGAACAGCGAGTTGAGCAGATTCTGCTGCCCGTCAGAACGCAGTTCCGCCAGCGGAATTTGTGACCCGGTCACAATCACCGGCTTGGCCAGATTCTCCAGCATAAACGACAGCGCAGAAGCGGTGAATGCCATGGTGTCGGTGCCGTGCAGGATGACGAAGCCATCGTAGCGATCGTAGTTCTTCTGAATGTCGTCAGCAATCGATTGCCAGTCTTCCGGTGTCATATCCGACGAGTCAATCAGCGGCTGATACTCGTGGATGGTGAAGTCGGGCATCTCAGCACGATGGAACTCGGGCATGTTCGCCAGTTGGGTTTGCAGGTGACCTGAGACGGGAATGTAGCCGTGCTCAGAACGCTGCATGCCGATGGTTCCGCCGGTATAGGCAACATAAATCGATTTTTTTTGCATGGGTAAACTCAGACTTGCCGAAAACGCGCAGTATAAGGGGAAAGCCGGGGAAAAGCAGCCCGACCGGTGACGGTCGGGCTGATTAGTGAACTACTTCACATCACCACAGTTCAGGCAGAACGCGTAGCGATTTTGCGGATCGTTAAGATCGCCCATCAGACCCGGCTGTTTTTTCATAGCGGAAACCACGTCAAGCAGCGGGGCCGGTAGCAGCGCTTTCAGCGACGCTGGCAGCGAGGCGCGAACGTCCATCTGACTGAACAATGTATTCAGCAGCCCCGGCTCTTCCTGATACCAGTCCAGCTGTGGCTGCTTCACTTTTGCCAGTTCGGCGGCTTTAGCCACGGCATCGTCAAAATCACCCAGCGCATCGACCAGACCGTTGGCTTTGGCATCGCTGCCGGTCCAGACGTGGCCCTGGGCGATTTGGTCAACCTGATCAGGCGTCTTGTTACGTGATTTCGCCACCAGTCCGATGAAGTTTTTGTAGCCGTACTCAATGCTCAACTGCATCATTTCCTGCACTTCAGGCGGCAGCGCTTTGGTCAGCGTGACATCGGCGAGCGGTGAGGTGGCAACCCCGTCGGTGTGAACGCCAATGCTGTCCAGCGAATTTTCCACCGTGTTGATCACACCAAAGATGCCGATAGAGCCGGTCAGCGTGTTCGGGCTGGCGATAATATAGTTGGCCGGTGTGGATACCCAGTAGCCGCCGGACGCGGCCATGCCGCCCATGGAAACCACTACCGGTTTACCCGCTGCTTTGGCCGCTGCCAGCTCTTCACGGATGGTTTCAGACGCGGTAACGCTGCCGCCCGGGCTGTTCACGCGGAACACAATGGCTTTGATGTTGTCATCCAGACGTGCCTGGCGAATTTCATTGGCGGTGGTGTCGCCGCCCACGCTACCCGGCGTTTCTTCACCGTCCATTATCGCCCCGTTGGCAACGATAACCGCAATATTCCCTTTGCTGTTGTTTTGTGTGGTTTCGGTATTGTTCAGCGGATAGTCATAAATGCTGATCCCTACGTAGTCCTTCGCCTCTTTATCCCAGCCGAAGGTTTTCACCAGCTGCTGATCCACTGCTGACGGTGACGCCAGTTCATCGACCAGTTTGCTCTCTTTGGCATACTGCGCGGTATCGCCGCCGACTTTTTGCAGAGCGTCCAGCACGCCGCGAGCGCCAGGGAAGACCTGATCGGCGGTAATCTGGCGGTTAGCGGCCAGCGTGTTGAGGTAGTTTTGCCACAGTTCGCCTACCCAGCAGCTGTCGGCGTCGCGAGCGGCCGGTGACATATCATCACGCAGGAAAGGCTCGACCGCCGATTTATAGGTGCCGACGCGGAAAACATGGGAATTCACCTTCAGCTTATCCAGCAGGGTTTTATAGTACAGGCTGTTGGTCGCGAAGCCATGCAGGTCAACCGTTCCCTGCGGGGAAAGGTAGATTTTGTTGGCGAAACTGGCAAGGTAATACTGCGACTGGCTATAGCTGTCACCCGTTGCAAACACCGGCTTGCCGCTGTCGCGGAACTCACGCAGGGCCTTACCAATATACTGTAGCGAAGGCTGATCGCCGCCGGCAAAACTGCGCAAATCCAGCACAATACCGGTAATACGGCTGTCATCTTTTGCCTGACGGATGGCATCCACGACGTCAAAGAGTGAATTTTCTTTCAGGCGATCGCTGCTGGCACCGATTAACTGACGGCCCAGTTTGCTGAATTTGTTGCTGACGGAAGGTTTATCCACCACTACGCCGCTGAGATCGACAATCAGCGCACCTTTCTTCACTTCTGCAGGGGTAGAGCTGCTGTTCATCTGGAACCAGATCCCGGCACCAACCAGGATCAGCAGGATCAGAAACAGATTGAGGATAAATTCGCGGACAAAGTTCAGTCCCCGCCACGTCCACTTAAAAATACCAGCGATAGCTCGCCACAACATGCGCATAGACTCTCCGTAATCGCAACAAATGCCCGTCAGGGTACAGGGTTAAAGTTAACGCGCCCCTTAACGGACAGTAATGTTCAACATCCTAAATAGCAGGGGCTGAATTGTCAGCAGGAAAAAGGACAATGCTGTAACAAAACATCATCCTGTGCTAGTTTCAGTCCACTTTACGCCCCCATCAGGAGGAAATTATGGACGCTCTGGACTTACTGGTTAATCGACGCTCGGCCTCGCGCCTGGCCGATCCCGCTCCGGCGGGCGATGCACTGGACAATATTCTGCGTGCCGGTATGCGCGCGCCCGATCACGGTACGCTTCAGCCGTGGCGCTTTATTATCGTCGAAAATGAGGGGCGCGATCGCCTCAGTGCGCTGCTGGAAAAAGTGTCACGTGAAGCCAGCCTGGATGATAAAGCGATTGAGAAAGCGAAACAGGCCCCGTATCGCGCCCCGCTGATTATCACCGTCGTTGCCCGTTGCGAGGATCATCCCAAAGTACCGCGCTGGGAACAGGTTGTTTCGGCGGGCTGTGCGGTGATGGCTATGCAGATGGCTGCCGCTGCTCAGGGCTTCAACGGTATCTGGCGAAGCGGTGCGTGGACCGAAGATGAATCTGTCCGCCAGGCCTTCGGCTGCCGTCCTCAGGATGCCATCGTCGGCTTCCTCTATCTGGGCACCCCGCAGCTGAAAGCGGCGACCACCGTATTACCGGTCGACAGCGCGCCGTTTGTCAGCTATTTCTGATTGAATCAGGTCCTTTTTACCGTCAGGGTTGTGAGCGGCCCTGCAATTCGCCGGGATAATAAGCGAATGGTCCGCGATTAAGGTCGGCAGGCTTACACCCGTCTGCCCGATCCGCTACCATAATATCTGGTGAAGCTAAAAGGGACCTTCTTCATGAATCAGAATATGATCCGCCTGACGCAGTACAGCCATGGTGCAGGCTGCGGCTGCAAAATCTCCCCCCAGGTTTTAGATACCATTCTGCACAGCGACCATCCGCTCCGACGCGATCCTAATCTGCTGGTTGGCAATGAAACCCGGGATGATGCGGCCGTGTACGATCTGGGTAACGGTACGGCGGTGGTCAGCACCACCGATTTCTTTATGCCGATCGTTGATGACCCCTATGATTTCGGACGTATTGCCGCTACTAACGCAATCAGCGATATCTGGGCGATGGGCGGAAAACCGATTATGGCGATTGCCATTCTGGGCTGGCCGGTGAACGTTTTATCACCGGATGTTGCGCGGCGGGTGATTGAAGGCGGGCGCAGCGTCTGCGAACAGGCCGGGATTAGCCTGGCCGGTGGGCACTCGATTGATGCCCCGGAGCCGATCTTCGGCCTTGCCGTCACCGGCGTGGTCGAGACGCACC
This sequence comes from Pantoea coffeiphila, assembly GCF_016909495.1. Classification (GTDB taxonomy): domain Bacteria; phylum Pseudomonadota; class Gammaproteobacteria; order Enterobacterales; family Enterobacteriaceae; genus Erwinia; species Erwinia coffeiphila. The sequence goes on from NZ_JAFBFW010000001.1 coordinate 111,701, forward strand.
AGGTTAAAAAGAACAGCGAGGCGCAGGCGGGCTGCCGCCTGTGGCTCAGTAAGCCGCTCGGTATTGGCGTACTGACCACCGCCGAAAAGAAATCGCTACTGCGCCCTGAACATCAGGGACTGGCGACGGAGGTGATGTGTCAGCTTAACCTGCTTGGCGCTGAAGCGGCAGGGATCGCCGGTGTCTGTGCAATGACCGACGTCACCGGTTTTGGCCTGCTTGGCCATCTCAGCGAGATGTGTCAGGGTGCGGACCTGCAGGCCGACGTGCAGTTCAGCGCGATCCCACGGCTGCCCGGCGTTGATGACTACATCGAGCTGGGCTGTGTGCCGGGGGGGACGGCGCGCAATTTTGCCAGCTACGGGCAGCTGATCGGTGAGATGACTGAGACACAGCGCAGCCTGTTGTGCGATCCGCAAACGTCGGGTGGCTTGCTGATAGCGGTATTACCCGAGGCGGAAGCGGCACTGCACGCTGCCGCAGAAAAACATGCGGTTTCACTGACCGCAATTGGTGAACTGAAAAAGGCTCAAACCGGACGAGCCATGATTGAAATTAAACCCTGAGCAGGAATTGAGTCCCGGATGCGTCTGTTTATTGCCGAAAAACCCAGCCTTGCCCGCGCGATTGCGGATGTCCTGCCGAAACCTCACCGCCGTGGCGATGGTTTCATCGCCTGCGGTGACGATCAGGTCGTCACCTGGTGCGTGGGGCACCTGTTAGAGCAGGCGCAGCCCGACAGCTATAACAGCCGCTTTGCCCGCTGGTCGCTGGCTGATTTACCCATTGTGCCGGAAAAGTGGCAGCTGCAGCCGCGCCCGTCGGTGGCGAAGCAGCTTAACGTGATAAAAAAGCTGCTCGGTGAAGCCAGCGAAGTGGTTCACGCCGGAGATCCGGACCGTGAAGGTCAGCTGCTGGTGGATGAAGTACTGGATTATCTGACCCTACCGGCAGAGAAACTTGCCGCCGTGCAGCGCTGCCTGATTAACGATCTTAATCCGCAGGCGGTGGAGCGTTCCATTGGCCGACTGCGGCAGAATCGGGAATTTATTCCGCTGTGCGTCTCGGCGCTGGCGCGTTCGCGCGCTGACTGGCTTTATGGCATTAATATGACCCGCGCCTACACGCTGCTGGGGCGTAATGCGGGCTATGACGGCGTGCTGTCGGTCGGTCGGGTACAAACCCCGGTGCTGGGGCTGGTAGTGCGGCGAGATGAAGAAATTGAAAACTTTGTGGCGAAAGATTTCTTTGAAGTGAAAGCGCACATCGTCACCCCGCAGGATGAGCGTTTCGTTGCCCTGTGGCAGCCCAGCGAATCCTGCGAACCGTATCAGGATGAAGAAGGGCGTCTGCTGCATCGCCCACTGGCCGATCACGTGGTTGCGCGCATCGGCGGTCAGCCAGCGCTGGTTACCAGCTATAACGACAAACGTGAAAATGACACCGCGCCGCTGCCGTTTTCACTTTCCAGCCTGCAAATTGAAGCCGGTAAGCGGTTCGGCCTGAGTGCCCAGATGGTGCTGGATACCTGCCAGCGGCTGTATGAAACCCACAAGCTGATCACCTATCCGCGTTCGGACAGCCGCTATCTTCCTGATGAGCATTTCTCAGGCAGGCATGCGGTCCTCAATGCGATTAACAGCCATCAACCGGATCTGACACCGCCCGCCGATTTTAACAGCGATATTCGTAACCGCTGCTGGGATGATAAAAAGGTGGATGCCCACCACGCGATAGTACCGACGGCGCGCAGCAGTCGGGTGTCGCTGAATGAAAACGAGCAGCGTATTTATCGTCTGATTGCCACCCAGTATCTGATGCAGTTCTGTCCTGATGCGGTTTACCGCAAATGTGTGATTGAACTCGATATCGCCGGAGGAAAATTTATTGCGAAAGCGCGTTTCCTGGCGGAGGCCGGCTGGCGCGCGCTGCTGGGCAGCAAAGAGCGCGACGAAGAAAACGACGGTACGCCGCTGCCGGTGGTCGCGAAAGGTGATGAACTGCTGTGCGAACGCGGTGAAGTGGTGGAGAAACAGACCCAGCCGCCGCGCCCCTTTACCGATGCGACACTGCTGTCGGCGATGACCGGAATCGCGCGTTTTGTGCAGGATAAAGATCTCAAGAAGGTGCTGCGCGCCACCGACGGTCTGGGCACCGAGGCGACAAGGGCGGGTATTATCGAACTGCTGTTCAAGCGCACCTTCCTGTTCAAGAAAGGGCGCTATATTCACTCCAGCCCGGCGGGAAGGGCGCTGATTCACTCATTACCTGAAATGGCCGCCCGCCCGGATATGACCGCGCACTGGGAATCCACGCTAACGAAAATCAGCGAGAAGCAGTGCCGCTATCAGGACTTTATGCAGCCGCTGGTGGATACGCTGTACTCGCTGATCCATCAGGCTCGCCAGCAGCCTGCGGCACATGCCTTCCGCGGGCTGCCCGCACCTTCGTCAGGTCAGGCGAAGAAGCCGCGTCGTAAAGCGGCCTCGTCAAAGGCGGTAAGCGGAAAGGCAGGGCGGTCGGGCAATGTGGACTCTGGCCAGGACCAAGTCTGACCTTTCGGCATTCCATTGGGGGATATTCGCGATAAACTTCCGCAATCAGGCAATCAGGCAATCAGGCAATCAGGCAATCAGAAACATCGTGCCGTAAAGCTTAGCGATCCAAAAAAGCCTGAAGTAGCGGAACATCGGCAGGGGCCAGCGCAAAGCTGAACGCCTCTGCCGGTTTAACCCAGTTCAGTGCCTGATGGCAGAGAGCCGTCGGTTCTCCGCTGAAGTCGGTCACCAGCCAGGCATGGAGATTGATTTTGCGTTCCCCAACAACCCGGCTTTCGCTGGCGATGTAATCACCAATGACGGCATCGATCGCCAGTTCTTCCATCAGCTCACGTTTTAGCGCCTGCGGCTGGCTTTCACCGGCGTCAACTTTGCCGCCGGGAAACTCCCACAATCCGGACTGGTCGCCCTGCGGGCCACGCTGGGCCAGCAGGAGCATACCGTCTCGCACAATCATTGCGGCTACGACTTCCAGCTCGTTAGTGTTGGACATCAGAAGGCGAACTGCGCCCAAATCGGCGCGTGGTCGGACGGTTTTTCCATACCGCGAATATCGTAATCAATACCGGTTGCCGTGCAGCGTTCAGCCAGCGTTTGGCTGGCCAGCAGCAGGTCAATGCGCAGACCGCGATTGTCATCGAAGCCTTTAGAACGGTAGTCGAACCAGGAGAAACGGTCGTTAACTTCGCTATTTTGCGCGCGCCAGGTGTCTACCAGACCCCAGTTCATCAAACGATCCATCCATTCGCGTTCTTCCGGCAGGAACGAACATTTCCCGGTGCGCAGCCAGCGCTTGCGGTTGTCTTCACCAATGCCGATATCCAGATCGCTACTGCTGATGTTCATATCGCCCATGATCAGCACCGGATTTGCCGGGCTTTGATTCTGTTCCAGATAGTTTTGCAGATCGCGGTAGAATTTTTCCTTCGCCGGGAACTTGATTGGATGGTCGCGGCTTTCCCCCTGCGGGAAGTAGCCGTTAATGACCGTAAGCAGGCCTGCTGGCGTTTCGATGTCGGCCATAATAATACGGCGCTGAGCGTCTTCGTCATCGCCGGGGAAACCACGGCGCACGGCAACCGGTGGCGCTTTGCAGAGCAGGGCAACGCCGTAGTGGCCCTTCTGGCCGTGATAGAACACGTTGTAGCCGAGCTTTGCGACCTCTTCCAGCGGAAACATATCATCGTGAACCTTGGTTTCCTGCAGGCCGATAACGTCCGGTTGATGTTGTTCAACAATGGCGGCGAGCTGGTGAGGGCGAGCACGTAGCCCGTTGATATTAAAGGAGACAAATTTCATAGCGTGGGCCATTTCGTGGCGAAAAGATGGCAGAATGGTAGCAGAAGTCTGGCAGAAATGTCATCTGTTGCCGAAATGAAACGTGCGGCAAAATCGACTCAATGGAGTATTTGAAATTCAGCTTATGAAGTTAAAAAAGATAGATTGAGAGATGATGCTCGAAATGGTGGTGGGGGAAGGATTCGAACCTTCGAAGTCGATGACGGCAGATTTACAGTCTGCTCCCTTTGGCCGCTCGGGAACCCCACCAGGGGAAGCGTGTTAACAATTCACAGTACAACAAAAACAAAACGAATTTCATTTTCTCATCACTTCTGCAGTTGCAGAATAAGTGAAGACTTATTTCAACCCAAAAGCGTGGTTGAAATGGTGGTGGGGGAAGGATTCGAACCTTCGAAGTCGATGACGGCAGATTTACAGTCTGCTCCCTTTGGCCGCTCGGGAACCCCACCACTGGCCTTGCTACTGTGCTTGTTAAGCGGGGCGCATCATATCAAATGAACTGACGCTGTAAAGCCCCGTTATTCATAAAATAGCGCGTTCGCCGATTTTTTGCCCGAACTGCTGTTTTGTAAGGCAAAACAGCAGTATCGGCATCACAAAATAATCGTGCGGTTGCCGTAGACAAATACGCGCTGTGCCAGCACCTGATACAGCGCACGGCTCAAGGCATTTTTCTCTACGTCACGGCCCGCGCGCATCATATCTTCGGCGGTGTAGGTGTGGTCCACGTGGATCACGTCCTGCATGATGATTGGGCCTTCATCCAGGTTATCGTTAACGTAGTGCGCGGTTGCGCCGATGATTTTCACGCCGCGCTCATAGGCCTGGTGATAAGGACGGGCACCAATAAAGGCCGGCAGGAAAGAGTGGTGAATATTGATAATCTGGTTCGGATAACGCTGAACAAATGCCGGGGTCAGCACACGCATATATTTCGCCAGCACCACATAGTCCGGCTGATAGCGATCGATAACCGCCGCCATATTATTGTCGTGCTCTTCACGCGTCAGTCCTTCGTGGCTGACCAGCGCGAACGGCACATCAAAGCGTTCAACCAGCGTACGCAGCGTTTCGTGGTTGCCGATAACGGCAGCGATTTCGACATCCAGCCCGCCGTAGGCGCTTTTCATCAGCAGATCGCCGAGGCAGTGGGCTTCTTTGGTCACCAGAATAACAATGCGGCGGCGACCGGCTGGCTGCAACTCGCGCACCGATCCGCTAGGAAGTGCGCTGTCGAGATCGGCCAGCAGGGTGGTGTCGTTAAAGATGCCTTCCAGTTCGGTACGCATAAAGAAGCGCCCGGTGCGGTGATCGACGAACTCATTGTTCTGGACGATATTCAGTTCGTGTTTGTAACAGATGTTGGTAATTTTCGCGATCAGCCCTTTAGCATCCGGGCAGATGGTGCGTAAAACTTTTCGTTGCAGTGTTTGCGCTTGCATTACGATGGTAATCCTGTCGATACAAAAGGGAAATCAGGGTCAGTTCTGACCGCAGCATTTCTTGTATTTTTTGCCAGAGCCACAGGGGCACTGATCGTTGCGCCCGATTGGCGGGAAGGTTCCGTCGATATAGTACCAGCGTTGCTCCTCACGAAGAAAGCGCGAACGTTCATGAATAAAGCTTTCGCGCTGATTTTCCGTAAAGCGCGCAAAAAACGTGACATATCCCTGAGCGGAATCTGCCATGATTTCACTGCTAATGACGTTAAGTCCAAGCCATTGTGTGGCGATGTAGCTCTCTTCGATACTCTCTGCAAAACGCTCCGCATGACAGGAAGGATGCCAGCTATCGATCAAATAGCGGGTATTACGTTTGACGTAGGCACAGTAGCGGGAACGCATTAATACTTCTGGTGTTGCAGGGAGTGACGCACCTTTTAGATACGATTCGCAACATAAGCTATACTGCATTCCGCTACCGCAAGGACAAGGTTCAGACACGTTGGCTCCAGCTCGCTCAAGACGGTTAATTCAGAATTTGTGCGCTGATGGTAACCGACCAGAGTCAGCGATGCCATTTTGATCGTTCTGAACCCTTCGTTGAGTCTCTTTATTGCCAGGGTGTAGCAGTAAAACGGATGCAGGTATTCTTGCCAGAGGTGGAATGAGAAAAATTAAAATCGGGCTGGCGCTGGGCTCAGGAGCGGCGAAGGGCTGGTCGCATATCGGTGTGATTAACGCCCTCGAACGGGCTGGTATTCGTGTTGATGTTGTCGCGGGCTGTTCCGTTGGCGCGCTGGTAGGCGCTGCCTACGCCAGCCGAAGGCTGCCCTTAATGGAATCCTGGGTACGCTCGTTCAGCTACTGGCAGGTAATTCGCCTGATGGATCTTTCGTGGCAGCGCGGGGGGCTTCTGCGTGGGGAACGTGTGTTTAGCCACGTTAAGAGATTAATTGCAAAAGATAATATTGAACAGTGCAGTCTGCCGTTTGGCGCAGTGACCACGAATCTAAGCACCGGGCGAGAACTCTGGCTGACGGAAGGCGATCTCCATCAGGCTGTCAGAGCCTCGTGCAGTATGCCCGGCCTGTTGTCGCCGGTTGCCTGGAACGGGTACTGGCTGGTTGATGGTGCAGTGGTTAACCCGGTGCCGATTTCCTTAACGCGTGCCCTGGGGGCCGATATTGTGATTGCTGTCGATCTGCAGCACGATGCGCACCTTATGCAGCAGGATCTGTTTTCCGTCACGCCGCAACCCGAAGGTGAAGAGGTTATCCAGCCACATAGCTGGGGCGGGCGGTTGCGTCAGGGGCTGGGGCGGTTAGTGCAGCGAAAAGTGAATCACTCCCCGAGCGCGATGGAAATTATGTCAACCTCGATACAGGTGTTAGAGAATCGCCTGAAGCGCAACCGAATGGCGGGCGACCCGCCGGATGTACTACTACAGCCGTTCTGCCCTCAAATATCCACGTTGGATTTTCATCGCGCCGATGAAGCTATTGAGGCTGGAAGATTGTCGGTAGAAAAGAAAATGGATGAATTACTGCCACTTGTCCGCGACAGACAATAGCGTAATCGATTTATCGTGCGGAGAGAGCCATTTCAGAGAGGCAAATCTGCGATTTATAGACCACTATTGAGGTATCTGTTTTGCTGGGGAGAACAATGGAAAAACCGTTAAGTGGAAAACGCATTCTCATCGTTGAGGACGAAGTTGTTTTCCGCTCCCTGCTTGATAACTTCCTCAGCTCACTCGGCGCGCAAATAAGCCTGGCAGATGACGGCGTTCAGGCTCTGGAACATCTGCAACGCAGCACGCCTGATATGATGATTTGTGACCTTGCCATGCCGCATATGGATGGCCTGACGCTGGTTGGCCAACTGCGTAGTAAAGGCCAGACGCTGCCAATTCTGGTTATTTCCGCCACGGAGAACATGTCAGATATTGCCAAAGTACTGCGGCTGGGCGTGCAGGATGTGTTGCTGAAGCCGATTAAAGATCTGGCCCGGCTGCGCGAAGTGGTTTTTGAGTGCCTCTATCCCTCAATGTTTTCCTCGAAAGTTGAAGAAGATGAACAGCTGTTCCAGGACTGGGATGCGCTGGTTCGTGACCCTTCTGCCGCAGCTAAACTCCTGCAGCAGCTGCAGCCGCCGGTCCAGCAAACCATTGCCCACTGCCGCATAAACTATCGGCAGCTGACGATGGCCGAACAGCCGGGTCTGGTTCTTGATGTGGCGGCACTATCGGAGAAAGATCTGGCATTTTATTGTCTGGATGTGACCCGTGCCGGAGATAATGGTGTGCTGGCCGCACTGTTATTACGTGCATTATTTAATGGTCTGCTTCAGGAGCAATTGTCCGGTCAGTCTCAGCGCTTGCCGGAGTTAAGCGGATTGCTTACTCAGGTTAATCAATTATTACGACAGGTTAATCTGGAAGGACAATTTCCTTTACTGGTTGGTTATTATAACCGCGACCTGAAAAATCTGATTCTGGTCTCCGCCGGACTGAATGCCGCGCTCAGTATCCACAGCCAGCAAATTCAACTCAGTAACGGTGTACCGCTCGGTACGCTGGGCAGTACGCATCTTAATCAAATCAGCCAGCGTTGTGATGCCTGGCAGTGCCAGGTGTGGGGCGCTGGTGGCCGGCTGAGATTAATGCTGAGTACGGATTAACCAGTCACGCTCCTTTCTATTCGCCCGGCAAGACAGAGGCATCGATAAGCTTTACACTTGGGTAATAGTCTTAATTTTTGCATAAATGAATTTACCAGGATAAATCCGCGCGGGTCTAACTGGTATACTCACTCTGTTTTTAAACTCGACATATCAAGTAATAACTTGAACGGCCTAAATGAGAGGTACTTTGATGTCTGCCCATAATTCTAAAGTCAAGAAAGCGGTAATCCCGGTTGCGGGTTTGGGAACACGTATGTTGCCAGCAACCAAAGCGATCCCTAAAGAGATGCTGCCGCTGGTTGATAAGCCGTTAATTCAGTATGTCGTTAACGAGTGTATCGCAGCAGGAATTAATGAAATTGTGCTGGTTACGCACTCCTCAAAAAATTCTATCGAAAACCACTTTGACACCAGTTTTGAACTGGAAGCCATGCTGGAAAAACGCGTTAAGCGCCAGCTGCTGGAAGAAATTCAGTCAATTTGTCCACCGCACGTGACCATTATGCAGGTTCGTCAGGGTCTGGCAAAAGGTCTGGGACATGCGGTGATGTGCGCATGGCCAGTGGTGGGCAACGAGCCGGTTGCGGTGATCCTGCCGGACGTGATTCTGGACGAGTACGAATCCGATCTGTCTAAGGATAACCTGGCCGATATGATCCGCCGCTTCGATGAAACCGGGCACAGCCAGATTATGGTTGAGCCGGTTGCTGACGTGACCGCCTACGGTGTTGTTGACTGCAAAGGTGCGGAACTGAAAGCCGGTGAGAGCGCGCCGATGGTAGGCGTGGTCGAGAAGCCGAAAGCCGATCAGGCGCCGTCTAATCTGGCGGTAGTGGGTCGTTACGTGCTGTCTGCGGACATCTGGCCGCTGCTGGCGAAAACCCCTCCGGGTGCCGGTGATGAGATCCAGCTGACCGACTCTATCGCTATGCTGATGGAAAAAGAAACCGTTGAAGCCTATCACCTGAAAGGCGTCAGCCATGACTGCGGTAACAAACTGGGTTACATGCAGGCCTTCGTTGAGTACGGTGTTCGCCACAACACGCTGGGCAGTGATTTCAAAGCGTGGCTGGAAAGCACCGTAGGCAGTAAAAAATAATTTCATTTTAACCGGGACAACACAATGAAAGTCACCGTATTTGGTATCGGTTACGTCGGACTGGTGCAGGCTGCTGTTCTGGCAGAAGTTGGACATGACGTTCTCTGCATCGATGTTGACGCAAACAAGGTCGAGAATCTTAAGAAAGGTCAGATTCCAATTTTTGAGCCAGGGCTGACTCCGCTGGTGATGCAGAACTATGAGGCCGGTCGCCTGAAGTTCTCCACGAACGCCGAGGAAGGGGTGAATCACGGTGTGATGCAGTTTATCGCCGTGGGAACGCCGCCGGATGAAGACGGTTCTGCCGACCTGAAGTATGTCACTGCCGTGGCGCGGACTATCGCCCAGCACATGACTTCACACAAAGTGGTGCTGGATAAATCCACCGTACCGGTAGGCACCGCCGACCGCGTGCGTCAGGTAATGGAAGAAACGCTGAAAGGACGCGGTGTTGAACTGACCTTTGATGTCGTGTCTAACCCGGAATTCCTGAAAGAGGGTGCGGCAGTCAACGACTGTATGCGTCCTGAGCGTATTGTTATTGGTACCGACAACGATGAAGTTGTTGAGCTGCTGCGTGAGCTCTATGAGCCATTCAACCGCAACCATGACCGTATGATCCTGATGGATATTCGTAGTGCTGAGCTGACCAAGTATGCGGCAAACTGCATGCTGGCAACCAAAATCAGCTTTATGAATGAAATTTCCAACCTGGCCGAGCGTCTGGGCGCAGACGTTGAGAAAGTGCGTCAGGGGATTGGTTCAGATTCACGTATCGGTTACTCCTTTATCTATCCTGGCTGCGGCTACGGTGGTTCCTGCTTCCCGAAAGATGTTCAGGCGCTGATCCGTACTGCCGAGCAGATTGGCTACACGCCGCGTCTGCTGCAGGCGGTAGAAGACGTGAACGATTCGCAGAAGAACAAGCTGCCGACCTTTATTAAGCGTCACTTCGGTGAAAATCTTGAGGGCAAAACCTTCGCTCTGTGGGGCCTGTCGTTTAAGCCTAACACCGATGACATGCGTGAAGCGTCAAGCCGCGTGCTGATGGAGGCACTGTGGCAGGCAGGGGCGACCGTACAGGCGTTCGACCCGGAAGCGATGGATGAAGCACAGCGCATCTACGGTCACCGCAGCGATCTGAAGCTGATGGGAACCAAAGAAGCAGCGTTGCAGGGTGCTGATGGCCTGGTCATCTGCACCGAGTGGCAGAACTTCCGCGCACCTGATTTTGATGTGATTAAAGATGCCCTGAAAGAAGCCGTGATTTTTGATGGTCGTAACCTGTATGATCCAGAAAGAATCAGCAAACGCGGTTTTGTCTATTATGCAATCGGCCGCGGAGCATCTCTAAACATTGCATAATTGAAGAGGCAAGTATGAAATATCTGGTTACCGGCGCAGCAGGATTTATTGGCTTTCATGTCACTCAACGCCTGCTTGATGCCGGTCACCAGGTTATCGGTATCGATAACCTGAATGATTATTACGATGTTAATCTGAAAAAAGCCCGCCTCGAACTGGTTAACAACCATCCCGAATTTACCTTTATAAAAATTGATCTTGCCGACAGGGAAGGTATTGCCAGTCTGTTTCGTGAGCAGCGTTTCCAGCGCGTAATTCACCTTGCCGCCCAGGCCGGCGTGCGTTATTCACTGGAAAATCCCCTGGCGTACGCAGACGCGAATCTTATCGGCCATTTAAATATTCTTGAAGGCTGTCGCCATAACCAGGTTGAGCATTTACTGTATGCCTCCTCCAGCTCGGTATATGGCCTGAATCGTAAACTGCCATTCTCTACGGATGATTCCGTTGACCATCCGGTATCGCTGTATGCGGCAACCAAAAAAGCCAATGAGCTGATGTCCCATACCTATTCTCATCTGTACGGTATTCCTACCACCGGACTGCGTTTCTTTACCGTCTATGGCCCCTGGGGACGTCCGGATATGGCGTTGTTTAAGTTCACTCGCGCTATTCTCGCGGGTGAAAGTATCGACGTTTATAATAATGGCGAAATGCGTCGGGACTTTACCTACATCGACGATATTGCTGAATCTATCCTGCGCCTGCAGGACATTATTCCCCAGCGTGATGAAAACTGGACGGTTGAAGCAGGAAACCCGGCCAGCAGTTCAGCACCTTATCGGGTCTACAATATTGGCAACAGCCAGCCTGTGATGTTAATGGACTATATAAAAGCGCTGGAGAATGCGCTCGGGCAGACGGCAACGAAGAACATGCTGCCGATGCAGCCAGGTGATGTGCTGGATACCAGTGCGGATACCAGTGCGCTGTACAAGGCAATTGGCTATAAGCCTCAGACTGCAGTGGCGGAGGGCGTTGCGCGCTTTGTTACGTGGTACAGAGACTTTTATCAGGTTTGATGATGAATAAAAAAAGGAAGCTTACGCTTCCTTTTTTACTGATGCCTGGTGATAAAAAATAAAACTAAATAAACGCACACAGTGTGTGGTATTAGAGGCGGACTCTAAGAGTAATTACAGCAGGAAATCGTCCAGCTGCTTACCTTGTTCTTCGATTGCTTTCTTGATTACTGCCGGAGTGCGGCCCTGGCCGGTCCAGGTTTTCGTTTCGCCGTTTTCTTCAACATACTGATATTTAGCCGGACGCGCCGCACGCTTAGATTTACCGGGTGCTTTGGCCGCAGCAAGGCTGGACAGTAATTCGTTCGGGTCAATACCGTCAGCGATCAGCATATCGCGATATTGCTGCAGTTTGCGAGTACGTTCTTCAACTTCGGCCTGAGCCTGATTTTCTTCGTCGCGGCGTTCATTAACCACAACTTCCAGTTTCTCCAGCATTTCTTCCAGAGTTTCCAGGCTGCATTCTCTTGCCTGCGCACGCAGCGTACGGATGTTGTTCAGAATTTTAAGTGCTTCGCTCATTGTCCACTTCTCTAATTTATATTGATAGGAATACTTCTTGCCCGATAATAATAGTGGTGACGATAGCTAACTGCAATAGCTAATTGTCCGAGGAATAGAAAACAACTAATAGACACATATTACACAGTTTAAAGCCGGGTGATTATCGATTATGGCAAAAATAACATCGATATCGGCTATCAAACCAACAGGCGGGTGTTACAGTTAAACCCCTAATAATAATTAGCTTATCACCATCAAAACGCAAAGATTATGCTACACTTCGCGCATCATTTATGACCTGCGGAGTAAGGGCCGATGGCTCAACTTTATTTCTATTATTCGGCGATGAACGCCGGTAAATCCACGGCTTTGTTGCAGTCTTCTTATAATTATCAAGAGCGCGGAATGCGTACGATGGTGTATACCGCTGAATTTGATAATCGTTTCGGTACGGGGCGGATTGGCTCACGAATTGGCCTTTCTTCACCAGCCAGACTTTATAGTAACGAGACTTCACTATTTAGTGAAATTAAGGCTGAGAGTCTTCTTGAACCCGTTCATTGCGTCCTGCTGGATGAAAGCCAGTTTCTCACCCGTGCCCAGGTCAAAGAGCTGGCCGACGTTGTCGACCTGCTGGATATCCCCGTGCTTTGCTACGGGCTGCGTACAGATTTTCGGGGTGAATTGTTCAGCGGCAGCCAGTACCTGCTGGCATGGGCTGATAAGCTGGTGGAATTAAAGACCGTCTGTCACTGCGGCAGAAAAGCCGGGATGGTCCTGCGTCTTAATGAACAAGGCAAGCCGTTCAAAGAGGGGGCACAGGTGCAGGTAGGAGGAAATGAAAGTTATGTTTCTGTCTGCCGCAAGCACTACTATGAAGCGCTGGAAAGCGGTTCCTCTCGTGCTATTTTTGGTAATCAGCATGGCACAGAAGGATAAACCCGATTAATTTTCCGGCTTGAGAAGATTCCTGGGCGAGGTTAAGTCAGGTTAACCGTTTTGTTTAGAATACTTTTTATGACGGCTAAAAAAATGCCGGTTACGTTGAGTAACCGGCATTGTTTCTTACCGTAGTGCTATATCCACTAGTGTGCTGTTACTTTTTTGCGCGTTTTTCAACCTTTTTGATTTCAGTTTCCTGCGCGGCTTCAGTGGCTACATTTTCAGACTCAGTAAATGCACGACCGTAGAATGTATCCATCATAATCTGCTTCAACTCAGCAATTAACGGATAGCGCGGGTTAGCGCCGGTACACTGGTCATCAAAGGCATCTTCGGCCAGTTTATCCACTTTCGCCAGAAAATCGGCTTCCTGAACGCCAGCTTCACGAATTGACTTCGGAATGCCCAGGGCGGCTTTCATCTCCTCCAGCCAGGCCAGCAGTTTCTCAATTTTCTGCGCGGTACGGTCGCCCGCTGCGCTGAGACCCAGATGGTCGGCAATCTCCGCGTAGCGGCGGCGTGCCTGCGGACGGTCGTACTGGCTGAAGGCCGTCTGTTTGGTTGGGTTATCGTTGGCGTTATAGCGAATCACATTACAAATCAGCAGCGCATTGGCCAGACCGTGTGGAATGTGGAACTCCGAGCCCAGCTTGTGGGCCATTGAGTGACAGACCCCAAGGAAAGCGTTGGCGAAGGCGATACCGGCAATGGTGGCGGCGTTGTGAACGCGCTCACGCGCTACCGGGTTTTTGGCCCCGTCACGATAGCTGGCCGGCAGGTTTTCCTGCAGCAGTTTCAGTGCCTGCAGCGCCTGACCGTCGGAGAATTCGTTCGCCATGACGGAAACATACGCTTCCAGTGAGTGGGTCACGGCATCCAGTCCACCGAAGGCACAAAGTGATTTCGGCATATCCATCACCAGGTTAGCATCAACAATCGCCATATCCGGGGTGAGGGCGTAGTCCGCCAGTGGATATTTCTGGCCGGTGGCATCGTCGGTTACGACGGCGAACGGCGTAACTTCTGAACCGGTACCCGATGTGGTGGTGATCGCCACCATTTTGGCTTTGACGCCCATTTTCGGGAACTTGTAGATGCGTTTACGGATATCCATAAAGCGCAGCGCCAGCTCTTCGAAGTGGGTTTCCGGATGTTCGTACATCACCCACATAATCTTCGCCGCATCCATCGGTGAACCGCCGCCCAGCGCGATAATCACGTCAGGTTTGAAGGAGTTCATCTTCTCAGCACCTTTACGCACGATGCTCAGCGTTGGGTCGGCTTCAACTTCGAAGAACACATCGGTTTCCACGCCGTGTGACTTCAGCACGCGGATAATCTGGTCAGCATAGCCGTTGTTGAACAGGAAGCGGTCGGTCACGATAAACGCGCGTTTGTAGCCGTCGGTGGCCACTTCTTCAAGGGCAATGGGCAGCGAACCGCGGCGGAAGTAGATAGACTTAGGAAGTTTATGCCACAACATATTTTCAGCTCGCTTGGCCACGGTTTTCTTGTTAATCAGATGTTTAGGTCCGACGTTTTCAGAAATGGAGTTACCACCCCATGAACCACAGCCCAGCGTCAGTGACGGTGCCAGTTTGAAGTTATACAGGTCACCGATACCACCCTGTGAAGCCGGCGTGTTAATCAGAATACGCGCGGTTTTCATTTTGTCGCCAAAGTAATTGACGCGTTCAGACTGGTTGTCCTGGTCGGTGTACAGACAGGAGGTGTGGCCGATACCGCCCATGGCGACCAGCTTCTCGGCTTTATCAACCGCGTCGGCAAAGTCTTTGGCCCGGTACATGGCCAGCGTAGGGGACAGTTTTTCGTGGGCAAACGGTTCGGACTCGTCAACCAGTTTGACTTCACCAATCAGAATTTTGGTGCTCGCCGGAACGGTTAAGCCAGCCATTTCGGCAATTTTTACCGCTGGCTGACCAACGATAGCCGCGTTAAGCGCACCGTTTTTCAGGATCATATCCTGCACGGCCTTCAGTTCTTTACCCTGCAACAGGTAGCCGCCGTGGCTGGCGAACCGCTCGCGAACTGCATCATAAACGCTGTCAACGACAATCACCGACTGTTCAGATGCGCAGATCACGCCGTTATCGAAGGTTTTTGACATTAAAATTGATGCAACCGCACGTTTAATATCTGCCGTTTCATCAACCACGACCGGTGTATTACCGGCACCCACGCCGATTGCGGGTTTACCAGAGCTGTAGGCCGCTTTCACCATGCCCGGACCACCGGTAGCCAGAATCAGGTTGATATCCGGGTGATGCATCAGCTGGTTTGACAGGTCGACGGAAGGTGCGTCGATCCAGCCAATAATGTCTTTTGGCGCACCGGCGGCAATGGCGGCTTGCAGAACGATATCGGCGGCTTTGTTGGTGGCGTCTTTGGCGCGTGGATGCGGGGAGAAGATAATACCGTTGCGGGTTTTCAGACTAATCAGCGCTTTGAAAATCGCAGTAGAAGTTGGGTTAGTGGTTGGAACGATACCGCAGATAATGCCGATAGGTTCAGCAATGGTGATGGTGCCGAAGGTGTCGTCGGTAGCCAGAACGCCGCAGGTTTTTTCATCTTTGTAGGCGTTATAGATATATTCGGAAGCGAAGTGGTTTTTAATCACCTTATCTTCAACAATGCCCATACCGGATTCCGCGACGGCCATTTTAGCCAGTGGAATTCGGGCATCGGCAGCGGCCAGAGCGGCAGCGCGGAAGATTTTGTCTACTTGTTCTTGAGTGAAATTGGCGTATTCACGCTGTGCCTTTTTAACACGTTCAACCAGTGCGTTAAGTTCAGCAACATTAGTAACGGCCATAAATGCTCTCCTGAGGAAGTTAAACTCTATTAGTAAACAAGTCAGAACTTGCAAGTATAGTCATCGACGCTGCTGCTGCCGGACGCGGGCTTGCGATAATGCGAAAAACGTTCTAATGGTTTACTGACAGAGTCTCAATGCATCTTAAAACAGACTGTCACTTTCGGTGCGTTATCAGCTCCTTCTGATGACATTGAGCATAACGGGAGTCGCTAAGGAAAATGATGATTTAGATCATCTTTTCTGCAAGCTGACACCTTTCAGCTTGTGTGGAATTGTGCTTTTACTCAACTTATGCGCATTAAGTTATGACAAGATTTAACAATGAAATAATGCTCTAAACATTCCGGTAACAGCGAGTTTATTTACCCGATTTTAACGAGAATTTCGGGTGATTATCACGAGAGGCAGGATGGTCAGTGCGGATGAATTCTATTACATTAGCGCCATCATGACGCCCACAGGAGAGCAGGGTGAATTCAGCACTATTAGATCTGTCAGGTTACATCAAATTCTTTGTCGGCCTGTTTGCGCTGGTCAATCCCATCGGCATCATCCCGGTGTTTATCAGCATGACCAGTTATCAGGTTGCCGCGGCAAGGAATAAAACCAATCTTACTGCCAACGTCTCCGTAGCGATTATTCTGTGGACCGCGCTGTTTTTAGGCGACGGTATACTGCATATTTTCGGCATTTCTATTGATTCATTCCGCATCGCGGGGGGCATCCTGGTCGTCACCATCGCCATGTCGATGATCAGCGGTAAGCTGGGGGAAGATAAGCAGAACAAGCAGGAAAAATCCGAAACGGCCAACCGGGAAAGCATCGGCGTAGTTCCGCTGGCGCTGCCGCTGATGGCAGGGCCTGGTGCGATCAGCTCTACTATCGTCTGGAGCACCCGCTATCACAGTTGGCAGAATCTGCTGGGCTTCTCGCTGGCGATTGCGCTGTTCGCCTTCTGCTGTTGGCTGTTATTCCGCGCTGCACCGATCATGGTTCGTGTACTGGGCCAGACCGGCATTAACGTGGTCACACGTATCATGGGCCTGTTATTGATGGCGCTGGGCATTGAGTTTGTGGTTACCGGTATCCGGTCACTGTTCCCGGGTTTAACCAGCTGAATCGTCTGAAATGATTTCATCCTGAAATAAAAACATTAAGGCGCACATTGTGCGCTTTTTTTACGTGTGAGATAAAACGGATGCACTAATTTGGTGCGTTTTCGTTCTTTTGTGCCCCATTTTACGGCATTTATTCATTTAGCTTACATCAATGTGAAAATTATTAATGTAATTACTGCAAACGATTTTTTATCGATGTATTGCGATTACAGGTGTGATTTTTATTACATTTGTATCTGCCTTAAATTTTTATCATATCCAGTTGTATGTACTGCTTAGTTGGTCACTGATAGCAGTATTTGTTGCTGAAGTGATGGTTTTTTGCGACATAAAATTGATTTTTACAGGCATTGCGCAGTTTATCGCCCGTTCGCGTCTGTTTTTATTATTTGTTTATATTAATCAGTAAGTTATTCATTATTTATTGATGTGTAATAACTCATTACCCCTGCGATTTATCATGATAAAGTAGAAATGGTTAACATTTTTGCTATTTAGCTTTAGCGCAAACTTACCCCTTCTGATAATTTTTCAGGTGACACGTTAAAAACTGGCACCGGATGTGCAGTGTATTACGCCGTAACTTTGAGGGATGGCAGCAGGGTTTAACTGAACAGCAGCAGATTGCCAATGTGATGTTCTGATCGTCAGCCCGATTGACTGAGCGGTAACGCAGGAGTGCTTCGCAAAGCGGTAGCAGAAAGAAGTACCGATTTATCAACAAACCAATAGGCGTCGTTCCGCCATTTGGCAAGGTTTCCCGAATACAGGGCTATCGCCGCGGGCCGAAGATCCGCAGGTAATATTAAAAACTGGAGTAGGTAAATAATGACCAACATCACGAAGAAAAGTCTCATCGCCCTGGGCGTCATGGCCGCTATGGGGTCACTGACACTCAGTACTGCCTTCGCGGCAAATGTGCCCGCCGGCGTGCAGCTGGCCGACAAGCAGGAATTGATCCGCGGTAACGGCGCAGAACTGCAATCCCTTGACCCGCACAAAATTGAAGGCGTGCCGGAATCTAACGTTAACCGTGACGTGCTGGAAGGGCTGGTGATTAACGACGCCGATGGCAAAATTATCCCCGGCGTAGCGGAAAAATGGGAAAGCAAAGAGGGTGGCAAAGTGTGGGTCTTCCACCTGCGCAATAACGCCAAATGGTCAAACGGCGAGCCGGTCACCGCGCAGGACTTCGTCTTCAGCTGGCAGCGCCTGGCCGATCCGAAAACTGCCTCACCTTATGCCAGCTACCTGCAATACGGTCATTTACTCAATGTTGATGACATCATCGACGGCAAAAAACCTGCCGACACCCTGGGCGTAAAAGCCATTGACGATCATACGCTGGAGGTCACCCTCAGCGATGCCGTTCCTTATTTCTACAAGCTGCTAATCCACCCATCCATGTCCCCGGTTTATAAGCCGGTGGTAGAAAAATTTGGTGATAAGTGGACCCAGCCCGCAAACTTTGTTGGCAACGGTGCCTTCAAGCTGAAAGAGTGGGTGGTTAACGAGCGAATCGTCGTTGAACGTAACCCGCAGTACTGGGATAACGCCCATACCATTCTGAATCAGGTGACGTTCCTGCCAATCTCTTCCGAAGTGACCGACACCAACCGCTACCGCAGCGGCGGCAGCGATATGACCTATAACTATCTGCCGATTGAACTGTACCAGAAGTTGAAAAAAGAGATCCCGGGCGAAATTCACGCCGATCCGTACCTCTGCACCTACTACTACGAAATCAACAACCAGAAACCACCGTTTAACGATCCCCGCGTACGTGCCGCACTGAAACTCGGCCTGGATCGCGACATCATGGTGAATAAAGTGAAGGCGCAGGATGAAGACCCGGCCTACAGCTATACTCCGCCGTTTACCGATGGCATCAAGCTGACGCCGCCTGAGTGGTTCGGCTGGTCGCAGGAAAAACGTAATGAAGAAGCGAAAAAACTGCTGGCCGAAGCGGGCTACACGGCCGACAAGCCGCTGACCTTTGACCTGCTGTACAACACCTCCGATCTGCATAAAAAACTGGCAATCGCCGCGGCATCCATCTGGAAGAAGAATCTGGGCGTTAACGTGAAGCTGCAAAACCAGGAGTGGAAAACCTTCCTGGATACTCGCCATCAGGGCACTTTCGACGTGGCGCGCGCGGCCTGGTGCGCGGACTATAATGAACCGACCAGCTTCCTGAATACCATGCTGTCGGACAGCAGCAACAACACCTCACATTATAAGAATCCTGAGTTTGATAAGGCGATGGCACAGGCGCTGGCTGCCGGAGATGAGGGCAAACGCGCCGAAGTTTACGCGCAGGCTGAAAAAATCCTTGATGCCGACTCCGCTATTGTTCCGGTCTATTACTATAAAAATCTGCGGTTAGTGAAGCCTTATGTGGGCGGCTACACCGGCAAAGATCCGCTGGATAACAGCCACGATAAAGATCTCTACATTATTAAACACTAAGTACGACGGGCAGTTCTGCTGCCCATTTAAAGCAATGTCACCGCAGAGGTTCGCCTCTGCGGCTTAGAGCCAGCAGGTACGGGCAATGTTAAAATTTATCTTCCGTCGCTTCCTTGAAGCGATACCAACGCTGTTTATTTTGATCACCATCTCATTCTTTATGATGCGCCTTGCCCCCGGCAGTCCGTTTACCGGCGAGCGCGCATTAACACCGGAAGTCATGGCGAATATCGAAGCCAAATATCACCTCAACGACCCGATGTGGAAGCAGTATCTCAACTATCTTCAGCAGCTGGCGCACGGCGATTTCGGTCCTTCCTTTAAATATAAGGATTACACCGTTAACGATCTGGTTGCTTCTTCATTCCCGGTTTCGGCCAAGCTGGGCGCAGCGGCATTTTTGCTGGCGCTGGTCTTTGGCGTGACCGCGGGCGTCATTGCGGCACTGAAGCAGAACAGTAAATGGGATTATGCGGTAATGGGGGTGGCAATGACCGGTATTGTTATTCCCAGCTTCGTGGTGGCTCCGCTGCTGGTTTTACTGTTCTCAATCACCCTGAAGTGGCTGCCCGGGGGCGGCTGGAACGGCGGGGCGCTGCAATATATGATCCTGCCGATGGTCGCACTGTCGCTGGCCTATATCGCCAGCATCGCCCGTATCACCCGCGGGTCGATGATTGAAGTTCTCCACTCAAACTTTATTCGCACGGCCCGTGCCAAAGGCCTGCCGATGCGTCGGATTATTCTGCGCCACGCGCTCAAGCCCGCACTGCTGCCGGTACTTTCATACCTTGGCCCGGCGTTTGTCGGCATCATCACCGGTTCAATGGTCATTGAAACGATTTACGGGCTGCCGGGTATCGGCCAGCTGTTCGTTAACGGTGCCTTAAACCGCGACTATTCGCTGGTATTGAGCCTGACTATTCTGGTCGGTGCGCTGACGATTCTGTTTAACGCGATTGTTGACGTGCTGTATGCCGTTATCGATCCGAAAATCCGTTACTGAGCAGGGGCTGAAAATGATTTTAAGTAAGAAAAACAGCGAAGCTCTGGAAAATTTCACTGAAAAGTTGGAAATCGAAGGGCGCAGCCTGTGGCAGGATGCCCGCCGTCGCTTCATTCATAACCGTGCGGCGGTCGCCAGCCTGTTTGTGCTGGTGCTGATCGCACTGTTCGTCACCTTCGCGCCCATGCTGTCGCAGTTTACCTACGATGATACCGACTGGGCGATGATGTCCGCGGCCCCGGAGTTCAGCAGTGGCCACTATTTTGGCACCGACTCCTCGGGGCGCGATCTGCTGGTGCGCGTGGCCATCGGTGGGCGAATTTCTCTGATGGTCGGTATTGCCGCGGCGCTGGTCGCGGTGGTGGTCGGCACGCTTTACGGCACGCTGGCGGGCTACCTTGGCGGAAAAACCGACTCGGTAATGATGCGCCTGCTGGAAATCCTCAACTCCTTCCCGTTTATGTTCTTCGTGATCCTGCTGGTGACGCTGTTTGGCCAGAATATTTTGCTGATCTTTGTCGCCATCGGCATGGTTTCCTGGCTGGATATGGCGCGTATCGTACGCGGGCAAACGCTCAGCCTGAAGCGCAAAGAGTTTATTGAAGCGGCCCAGGTCGGGGGCGTATCGACCATGAATATTGTATTGCGTCATATCGTTCCCAACGTGCTGGGCGTGGTGGTGGTGTACGCCTCGCTGCTGGTGCCGAGTATGATCCTGTTCGAATCGTTCCTTAGCTTCCTCGGGCTGGGTACTCAGGAACCGCTGAGCAGCTGGGGCGCGTTGCTCAGCGACGGTGCCAACTCCATGGAGGTTTCTCCGTGGCTGCTGCTGTATCCGGCCGGTTTTCTGGTGATCACCCTGTTCTGTTTTAACTTTATCGGCGATGGCCTGCGTGACGCCCTCGACCCGAAAGACCGCTAAGGAGATAACGATGAGCGTAATTGAACTGGAAACGGTCAGAACATCCGCCAGACAGAGCGAAGCACTGCTGGACGTTAAGGATCTTCGGGTTACCTTCAACACGCCGGACGGCGATGTTACGGCGGTCAACGATCTTAATTTCTCGCTGCGCGCGGGAGAAACGCTGGGTATCGTGGGTGAGTCCGGGTCGGGTAAATCGCAGACCGCATTTGCCCTGATGGGGTTGCTGGCCAGCAATGGCCGGATCGGCGGATCGGCGCGCTTCGACGGTAATGAAATCCTCAATCTACCGGAGAAGAAGCTGAACCGGCTGCGCGCCGAGCAGATTGCGATGATATTTCAGGACCCGATGACCTCGCTGAACCCGTATATGCGCGTGGGTGAACAGCTGATGGAAGTGTTACAGCTGCATAAAGGCATGAGCAGCGCTCAGGCGTTTGAAGAGTCGGTACGGATGCTGGATGCGGTAAAAATGCCGGAAGCACGCAAGCGTATGAAGATGTTTCCGCATGAGTTTTCCGGTGGGATGCGCCAGCGCGTGATGATTGCCATGGCGCTGCTGTGCCGGCCAAAACTGCTTATCGCCGATGAACCAACCACCGCGCTGGATGTGACCGTCCAGGCGCAGATCATGACGCTGTTGAACGAGCTGAAGCGAGAGTTTAATACCGCGATTATTATGATCACGCACGATCTGGGCGTGGTAGCCGGGATCTGCGATCGGGTACTGGTGATGTACGCAGGACGCACGATGGAATACGGCAACGCGCGCGATGTCTTCTATCATCCTTCTCATCCTTACTCGATTGGTTTGCTGAATGCCGTTCCGCGCCTCGATGGCGAAGAGGGCGATACCCTGATGACCATTCCTGGCAATCCACCTAATTTGCTGCGCCTGCCGAAGGGCTGCCCGTTCCAGCCTCGCTGCCCGCATGCGATGGAAATCTGCCGCACTGCGCCGCCGCTGACGGGATTTGGTGAAGGGCGCCTGCGCGCCTGCTTCAAACCGGTGGAGGAGCTGGTATGACAACGGTTGCTGAAAAGAAAGTCCTGCTGGAAATCGCTGACCTGAAGGTGCACTTCGACATCAAAGATGGCCGTCAGTGGTTCTGGCAGCCGCCAAAAACACTGAAGGCGGTGGATGGCGTCAGCTTACGGCTGTACGAAGGGGAAACCCTCGGCGTGGTGGGTGAGTCGGGCTGCGGGAAATCCACGCTGGCGCGGGCAATTATCGGGCTGGTGAAAGCCACCGAAGGCCGCGTAGCCTGGCTGGGCCGTGACCTGTTGGGGCAGACGGCGGATGAATGGCGCGCAGCACGCAGCGACATTCAGATGATATTCCAGGACCCGCTGGCCTCGCTGAATCCCCGTATGACCATCGGTGAAATTATCGCTGAGCCGCTGCGTACCTATCACCCGAAAATGGCGCGGCAGGAAGTGAAGGATCGCGTTAAGGCGATGATGCTGAAGGTGGGGCTGCTGCCAAATCTGATTAACCGCTACCCGCACGAGTTCTCCGGCGGTCAGTGCCAGCGTATCGGAATTGCCCGCGCGCTGATCCTTGAGCCGAAGCTGATAATTTGCGACGAGCCGGTATCGGCGCTGGATGTGTCAATTCAGGCGCAGGTGGTTAACCTGCTGCAGCAACTGCAGCGAGAAATGGGTCTTTCGCTGATCTTTATTGCTCACGATCTGGCGGTGGTGAAACACATCTCCGACCGCGTGCTGGTGATGTATTTAGGGCACGCGGTGGAGCTGGGCACCTACGACCAGGTTTATCAGAATCCACAACACCCCTATACCCGCGCACTGATGTCTGCCGTACCGATCCCCGATCCCGACCTGGAGAAAAACAAAGTCATCCAGCTGCTGGACGGTGAGTTGCCATCGCCGATCAATCCACCTTCGGGCTGTGTTTTTCGCACCCGCTGCCCGATTGCCGGGCCGGAATGCGCCAAAACACGGCCGCTGCTGGAGGGCAGTTTCCGACATGCGGTGTCCTGCCTGAAGGTCGATCCGATGTAAGCAAAGCTCGATCTTTCGATGGTAAAACCCGTTTTGAACTTTCAATGCGGGTTTTTTTTATGTCTCGGGTTAATGCTTGATCTTATCTCGGCAGGACCCTAGTAATAGCGCATCGTAAAGGATTGCAGGAGGTTGTGTGCCGGATTACTGCCAGGGATTGCGCGGTCGCATTTATGCGGCGTTGTTTGATATTCACACCCGTAGCGGCCACTATGCTGAACGGTTTTGGATTCTATCATCGCTGGTGAGTGTGGTGCTGGTATTTGTGGAGTCGGGGACCCCGGATGTGATAGCGAAAGGTGATGCTGAAACCTCGCTGTTTTTGCTGCTCGAGTATCTTTTTACCGCCGTGTTTAGCATTGAATATCTGCTGCGCCTGATAACCTCGCGCCATCCTCTGCACTACGCATTCAGCTTTTTTGGCGTTGTCGATTTGATAACCGCGCTGCCGCTGTATATCTACTTCTTTTGGCCGGAAATCGCCTTACAGTACATGATGGCACTACGCCTGCTGCGTGTGCTGCGGCTGCTGCGTTTGATCAAGGTGCTGCGCTATATCGGCTCTGCCAGCGTCATGTGGGACAGCCTGTACAGCGCACGTAAAAAGCTGATGTTGTTTTTTGGCGTGCTGATTATCCTGCTGTGCCTGTTTGGCGGGCTGATGTACGTGATTGAAGGGCCGGAGCACGGTTTTACCAGCCTGCCGGTTTCCCTCTACTGGGCGACCGTAACGCTCACTACCGTTGGCTACGGCGATATCACACCGCATACCGGGCTGGGTCGCATTGTTTCGTCGATACTTATCCTGCTGGGTTACTCGCTGATAGCCATTCCGACTGGGGTGATGAGTTCGTATATGACTGAGGTCATGCAGCGGCGGCGCAAGCAACGTATTTGCCCGCACTGTAAAGAGTCCGGCCATGAAAACGATGCACAATTTTGCAAAAGCTGTGGCTCGGGGCTACCGCCCGAACCGGATGAAAAAAAGCCCGATTAAATCGGGCTATTTCACAGCGTTACTCTTTCCACAGAATGTGGCAGAGCTTGTGGTCTTTCTCCCGGCAGAGCAGCACGCGGGCGAAAACGTCGGTAATCGGCTCTCCGTCAGCGTCGCCAAGTCCGATCACCACTTCAGAGAAGAAGTCAGGATTGAGGTCAAAATCGACGTGTTCAGCCCAGTCTTCGGCAGGATCGTAAAGCTCCGCGCCGCCGCGTTCTTCAAACTGAAGGTTAAATAAAATCACATCGGCCTGGTCGAGATTATCCACGGCCAGCTCAAGGAAAATATCATAAGCCTGTTCCAGGGTTTCATCTTCGGTAAGACGGTTATTTAAATCCATACTATTTCCTGTTCCGCCGACGGGCGATGTCGTATTTCAATTCCGCTCGTTTTACAGCAATGGGCTGAAGAAGTAAAACAGTCGTTCAACGATGCGCTTCCAGTAAGCACGGCGCGACCAGCGCTGGGCATCAACCAGGCGGGAACGGGCGATATAATCGTCCTGTACGCGGGCCAGATCGCCGCCGAAACCGTCGTCATCGATCACCAGCGTAATCTCAAAATTCAGCCACAGGCTGCGCATATCCAGATTAACCGTGCCAACCAGGCTTAGCTGACCGTCAACCAGCACGCTTTTGGTATGCAGCAGCCCACCTTCAAACTGGTAAATTTTAACGCCCGCTTCCAGCAGTTCGCTAAAGAACGAACGACTCGCCCAGCCAACCAGCATCGAATCGTTGTGGCGCGGAACGATAATGCTGACGTCAACCCCGCGAAACGCGGCGGTGCAGATGGCGTGCAGCAGGTCGTCGCTGGGCACCAGATAAGGCGTGGTCATCACCAGCTGCTCCCGCGCTGAGTAAATAGCGGTCAGCAGCGCCTGGTGGATCATATCCTCCGGAAAGCCGGGACCTGAAGCGACAACCTGAATGGTGTGGCCGCTCTCCTGCTCAAACGGCATGATATTGCCGTCCGGCGGCGGTGGCAGAATACGCTTGCCGGTTTCAATCTCCCAGTCGCAGGAGTAAACGATGCCCATGGTGGTTGCCACCGGTCCCTCCATGCGCGCCATCAGGTCCACCCATTGACCGACCCCGGCATCCTGCTTAAAGAAGCGAGGATCGACGAGGTTCATGCTGCCGGTATAGGCAATATAGTTATCAATCAGCACCACTTTACGATGCTGGCGCAGGTCCATACGGCGCAGGAATACGCGCAGCAGGCTGACCTTGAGCGCTTCCACCACATCGATGCCGGCGTTGCGCATCATTGCCACCCACGGGCTGCGGAAAAAGGCCACGCTGCCGGCGGAATCCAGCATCAGCCGGCAGTGAACGCCGCGACGCGCGGCAGCCATCAGCGATTCTGCCACTTCATCCGCCATGCCGCCGGGCTGCCAGATATAAAACACCATCTCGATATTGTGGCGAGCCAGCTGAATATCGCGGATCAGCGCTTTCATGGTGTCGTCGCTGCTGGTCAGCAGCTGAAGCTGGTTGCCTTTAACCCCGGCAATCCCCTGGCGATTTTCACACAGCTGGAAAAGCGAGCGCGCAACATCGCTGTTGCTGTCGGCGAAAATATGCTGACTGGACTTCAAATCCTTCAGCCAGCGAGCTGTCGATGGCCACATGGTTCGCGCTCGCTCTGCGCGGCGCTTACCAAGATGCAGTTCACCGAATGAGAGGTAGGCAATAATCCCGACCAGCGGCAGGATATAAATAATCAACAGCCAGGCCATTGCGGAGGGCACCGCGCGGCGTTTCATCAGAATGCGCAGCGTAACGCTGGCAATCAGTAACCAGTATCCAAAAACCAGCAGCCAGCTCATCACGGTGTAAAAAGTGGTCATTAAGTGGAAATCCTGTTCACGCTCGAGTTAAGAAGAAGTTTACGTGTTGATGGCAGCTCTGGAAACCTTTAAGGAAATTTTCAACGGCAAAGAGATCGGACCTGGTAACGGGGCAGAAAGGTCTATACTGCTGCGCGAGATTTTTGGCTACATTTGAAGCGACAGATATCAGACCGAGGGTGTAATGAAACGGAGCAGAAATGAAGTTGCGCGCTGGCGCATGATGCGTCAGGTACAGCGTCGCAGGTCACGTTGGTTGGAAGGGCAGTCGCGTCGCTACGGGCGAATGCACTCCTTCCGTCATATGGTCAGTCAGCAGCAACGCCGTTCGATTCTGTTTCTTACCCAGATTCTCTGACTGAGGGGCCTGTTGCCAGAGAGCGTATCCCGGCAATCGGCGTACTCTTCCCGCTCGATTGTCGGCGTGAAGCCGTTTGCGTTCATCATCTGTTGAACACCGTGTGAGGCCTGGCCCACTTCCAGCTTAGCGGGCAACCCGGCACAGACTTATGCCGGGTTGCCCGAATGCGCACTCTCGTCAGGGTTTTGGCCCGAACATCTCCGCCATCTGTTTCTCATCCGGCATTCCGACCACCTGCTGCAGCTCATTTTTATCATTCATATAGTAAATGGCCGGTGTGGCGCTGGCACCGAGATCGTCCATCAGCTTCTGATGTCGCTGGAGCAAATTAAACGTCTCACGCGGTGTGGCACCGTCAAAGTGCGGCAGCTTTTTCCCACCAGACAGCTCGTACTCTTTCCATGCCTGCACCGGGTCCGCCGCGTTGAGTATCGCCGTGGCATATCTGCCGCTCTGCGGGTTGAGGAACGCCACCAGCAGCGTATTCAGCTGCACCTTACCGGCATCTACCCACGGCTGGGCCGCAGACCAGAACTGCTTACAGTAAGGGCAGAACGGATCGGCGAAAACAATCACTTTTCGGGCGGCAGAATCCGGCCCTTCTTTAATCGGATGCGCCGCGTTCAGCGTTTTCCACATCTCGCGGCCCATAGGAACGTAGATCGCCTGCTGGAAATAGCCTTCGCTGAGGTTTTTCCCCTTGTCGTCATACAGATAACCGGAAATAACGTGCTTACCGTCGGGCGTCAGAAACAGCGATACGCCCATATCCTGATACTGGCCAACCCAGCCCTGTAGGCCGCCGGGGGCATCGATCTTTTTGACGATTTTAATGCCCTGCTGGTCGCTGAAGGTTTTGACCACCGGCGGCAGTGCTTCCGCAGAATAAGCCAGGCCGGGAAGCAGGCAGGCGGCAAGTAAGAGAGTGGATTTCATCGATCGCCTCGTCGTAGGAAATTTTGTTGGGGGAGAATGGCGGCCAGAGTGGGAGAAGAATGAGCAGAAAACTTTGTGTACTTTTTTGCGTACCGTTTAAGTTAATCTGCCCACTGGTGTAAATATAATAAACTGAATTTAAAAACGTATTGTTGTTTTAGAAAACTTTTTTGAATGGCTTAACTGCGACCTGCTTATACACGCCGGCGGCGATATAAGGGTCATCCTGAGCCCAGGACTGTGCCGCTTCCAGCGAAGGAAACTCGGCAATTACCGTTGAGCCGGTAAAGCCAGCCACGCCGGGTTCATTGCTGTCTACAGCCGGCATCGGACCGGCAACAATCAAACGTCCTTCATCACGTAAAAGCTGCAAACGAGCGAGGTGGGCAGGGCGAACCGCCGTGCGTTTTTCCAGAGAATCCGCGTGATCTTCAGCGTAAATTACATAAAGCACTTTTAAGCACTCCTGTCGGGAATTGAGATTCGGGCATCACGTTAAGTGATCGTTAACTTTTGTGCAATTAAAAGATAATTCACCCTTGATAAAGGTCAGTTTGTTAAAC
Source organism: Pantoea coffeiphila (assembly GCF_016909495.1). Classification (GTDB taxonomy): domain Bacteria; phylum Pseudomonadota; class Gammaproteobacteria; order Enterobacterales; family Enterobacteriaceae; genus Erwinia; species Erwinia coffeiphila. Next base: position 139,705 of record NZ_JAFBFW010000001.1, read on the forward strand.
TTTAAGCGGGAAATCGCGGATAAGCCGTGAGAGGTTGTTGAAACTGATTGCTATTTGCATTTAAACTCGGTGCTTCACATTTTGACCAGAAAGATTATGACGACGCTGACAACATCACTACCACGCCGCGCTCCTTTGCCTCTGCTGATTTCAGTTGTACTGCACGGCTCGGTTATCGCAGCTCTGCTTTACGCTTCATTTCACCAGGTGGTTGATATGCCAAAAGCGTCTCAGCCTATCAGTGTCTCGCTGGTCGCACCGGAAGTGCAGCCCGAACCTGAACCGGTGCCGCCGCAGGTTGAGCCGGAACCGGAGCCAGAACCGGAGCCAGAACCCGTACCGGAGCCGCCGATTCCTGAACCGGTGCCGATTCCTAAACCTGAACCAAAGCCGAAACCTAAACCGAAGCCGGTGAAGAAAGAGGTGGTGAAGCCGAAGAAAGAGGTGAAACCGCAGGAGACGCGCCAGGCTCAGCCGGTAACCAATCCGCAGCCGCCTAAGCCGTCCACCGCGCCGAAGCTGTCTCAGGCACCGTCTACGGCCGTTTCCAGCGGTCCACGCGCGCTAAACCAGAGCAAGCCGGCCTATCCGCAGCGTGCCTTTGCCCTGCGTGTAGAAGGGCGCGTTCGCGTACAGTTTGACGTTGACAGTTCAGGCCAGGTCGATAACGTGCGTATTCTTTCCGCCGAGCCGCGCAACATGTTTGAGCGTGAAGTCAAACAGGCGATGCGCAGATGGCGCTATGAGCCGAACAAGCCGGGTAAAGATGTCACCATGAACATCGTGTTCAAAATCGACGGCGGCAGTAGCATCGAATAAAAAAAGGGCGAAAGCCCTTTTTTTATCAGCTTAAATCCACTACCCGAGAAGTGAGCCAGTTCAGGCCCGCTCCGGGACGGCAGGAGATAAAATCAGCCTTCTGCGGTGAAGTTGATTTTATCTGCAGGAAGTGGCCGAGGTTTACCTTCCGGATCAACCGCAACGTAGATAAATACCGCTTCAGTGGTGCAGTAGCGCTGACCAATCGGCTCTGAAGAGACCTTTTTAATCCACACTTCGATGTTTATGGTGATGGAACTGGTGCCGGTACGGATGCAGCGGGCGTGGCAGCTCACTACGTCACCCACGGCTACCGGTTTCAAAAAGGTCATTCCGTCCGCGCGTACCGTTACCACGCGTCCTTCGGCGATCTCCTTCGCCAGAATAGCGCCGCCCATATCCATCTGCGACATCAGCCAGCCGCCGAAAATATCGCCGTTGGCGTTAGTATCCGCAGGCATAGCGAGGGTGCGCAGCACCATCTCGCCCTGAGGCACGCGTTGTTGTTCGCTCATTGTTTAGCTTCCGTTATTTTTCTTCCTGCTGCGGCATCAGACGGTAGATATAGATGCCGCTCAGCAGGGTAAACAGCAGGGTCAACGCACTCAGGCCAAACACTTTGAAGTTCATCCAGGTGTCCTGAGAAAGCCAGAAGGCAACGTAGATATTTGCCAGGCCGCAGACGAAGAAGAACAACGCCCAGGCAATATTCAGACGACGCCACGCGAATGCAGGCAGCTGGATCTCTTTGCCCAGCATTCTCTGGATTAACGGTTTTTCCATAAACCACTGGCTGAACAGCAGGGCGAGGGTGAACAGACCGTAGATAATCGTGACTTTCCACTTGATGAAGTCAGGATTATGCAGAGCAATCGTTAATGTTCCGAACACCGCGACCAGCGCAAAGGTCACCAGGCTCATTTTCTCTACTTTACGGTAGATAACCCAGCCTGCGGCCAGGGCGACGGCAGAGGCGACGATCAGCGCGCCGGAGGCGACAAAAATATCGTACAGTTTATAAAAAACGAAAAAGACCACGAGGGGAAGAAAGTCGAGTAACTGCTTCATAGCGGCTTCCAGTATCAGACCAGTACGTAATGAAATCATCCAGTGAATGCCTCTGTCGAGGCAATCATGGTTAATTAGCGTAACAACATATATAAGCGGGACAGGTAAATAATCAACAGCGCTGAAACCAGGTTACTCAACCCGTTTAGCAGCACCGAGGCAACGTTTGCCGGCAGCACGGTCATGGATGATGCCATCAGCAGCACGATCAGCTTGGCAACGATCCACAAAAGCACCGCCGGAGCGACCAGCTTCATATGCCCCCAGGCCAGGCGCATACTGCCGCGCATGGCGCCAAACACGCCAACCTTCTCATTCACCAGCAGCATCGGCGACAGAGAAAGCGTCACTGCCAGCAATAAACCCGGCACCACCAGCACCATAAAGCCCAGCTGGATAACCAGCGTCATTAAGAACGTCAGCAGCAGCAGCGACAGCAGCTTTGGCGCGGACGCACCAATAGCGCGCAGGGCGCTGACGTGCTGGCCGGAAGACGCCATCGGGATCAGACTCAGCATTCCACCCAGTAGCAGGGTATTGCCAATCAGCGCTGCAAACGTTCCTGCCGCAGAAGCCCGCAGCAGAACCTGCTGCTGCTCCGGCGACATATTCTGCACCATTTCCATCAGGCTGGTGGCTGAACCGGCTGCACCATCATTCAGGATCGACATCTGATCGGCATCCGGCGTCAGCCCGTGACCTATCAGCACGGAAATAAACGAGGTCAGCAGTGCCATCAGCACAATGGTCAGGATCTGATGGCGGAAAAAATTCCCCGTGTCACGGTATAGCGAAGCCGCCGTGATAGACATGTAAACTCCTTGAAAAGCCGATTTTATAGACCGGGAGATTGTACATGTTCCTGTAGGGTGCTGGCACTCAGATTGACATAACTTTCGATTAAAGAAGGTTTTACCGGGGTAAACAGGGGCGACAGGCCATATTTTGCCCGCGCACGGTCACAGGCTTCGTTATAAATGCCATTTTCACCGGACATATCAAACTCCCGGCAGGGTGTTGGACGCTGTTCATAAATGCCGCAGGAGACGCAGCTGCCAATCTCGCCCTGTAAAGCCACACAGCGCGGGGCACGATCGTTGGTACCGCGCATATTACGCATAAAAAGGTTGAGGGGTTCGGTCAGATCAACCGGCACAACGCCGCCGCCGTCTTCAGCTTCTGACCAGTAAAAAGAAACGCGAAACGTACCGCAGCACGCGCCGCAACTGACACAAGGATTAAGAGTATCGCTCATCTGATTGCCCGCCCCTCCTGAGGCTTCGAACCAAAATCACATTGAAGGAGAATAGAAAGCTAAGGCTTCCAAAAAAAATGGTCAATCGGATTTTTCGAATACCGAAATCGTGGGAAATTGATCTAAATCAAGCCATTGTTTTATAAGAAGAATGAAAAAAATGATTCGCATGACCTTTCCAGTAAATCAGCGTAAATATGTGTCCTGATATCGCACAAGTCCTCGCAGTAGGACACAGATGTTTACATACGATTTTAAATTTAAAAGGAGTGGTCATGAAACTGAGAGCATTAGCACTGGCTGTCGTCACCCTGTTACCGGTCGCCGCATCGGCACATGAAGCAGGGGATTTCTTTATGCGCGCGGGTTCCGCCACCGTGCGGCCTACCGGCGGTTCCGATAACGTCCTCGGCCTCGGCGAATTCGATGTTAACAACAACACGCAGCTGGGGCTGACCTTTACCTATATGGCTACTGACCATATCGGTATTGAGCTTCTCGGTGCGACGCCGTTCCGCCACAAAGTCGGGCTGCGTGCCACCGGTACACTGGCGACCGTGCACCAGCTGCCGCCAACGCTGATGGCACAGTGGTACTTTATGGGTAACACCAGTAAATGGCAGCCGTATGCCGGCGTGGGTGTGAACTACACGATGTTTTACAACACCGATTTCAATCAGACCGGTCGCGATGCGGGCCTGAGCAATCTGAGCGTGAAAAATACCTGGGGGGTTGCTGGCCAGGTGGGTCTGGACTACCAGTTGACCCCTGACTGGATGATCAACGCCTCGCTGTGGTACATCGACATCAATACCAAAGTACGCTTTAACGCCGGGGAAGAGCGTCAGAGCATTGACACCCACGTTAACCCGTTCGTGTTCTTCTTTGGCGCAGGTTACCGCTTCTAAGCCCGCTCAACGAAAAAAGGCGCGAATCTCGCGCCTTTTTTTGCTCTCTGCACCGTTACTTAATTTGCAGGTTATTCACTACTGATTTCACACCTGCCACGCCGCGCGTGATTTCAACCGCCCGGTTTGCCATCTGCGGCGAGCTGATAAAGCCACTCAGCTGTACGCGCCCCTTGAAGGTTTCCACGCTGATAGCGGTGGATTTCAGAGACTGGTCGTGCAGCAGTTCGCCCTTCACCTTGGTGGTAATCACCGTATCGTCAATATAACCACCGGTTCCTTCCTGCGTTGCGGTCGGTGCGCAGGCGCTAACGCTCAGTGCAACTACGGCAGCGGCAATCGTTCCTGATATCGTTTTCAACAGCTTCATTGCATTTCTCCCTGTCCAGGTTTAAACCGCTGAAAAGGCGGCGATAACTAATTCTTAGGTACGGATGATGTTTCTGCAAGTTCAGAATGTTAAAAATAGAAAGGAAATAATGCCTTATCGGTCAGATAAGGCACCGTTTCAGGAAAGGATTACTGGCGCGTTCCGGCTTTCAGTTTACTGACAAAAGCGGTCAGTTCGGTTAGCATCACCGACGGGTTTTTGTGGTGCTGTTCGATAATTTTGACGATAGCTGAACCAGAAATCGCCCCGGCAGCCCCGGCACGAATCGCTTCCTCAACCTGCGACGCTTCTGAAATACCAAACCCCTGCAGCGGCGGGGCAGCATGATACTCTTTCAGCTTGTCGATTAAATGCTTCAGCGGCAGATTTGCGCGGGTCTCGGAACCGGTGACCCCGGCACGGGACAGCAGGTAGGTATAGCCCCGACCGTGTGAAGCGATTTCACGCAGCAGATCGTCTTCAGCGTTTGGCGGACAGATAAAGATCGGTGCGACGTTGTGGCGCATGGCGGACTGGCGGAACGGCGCAGACTCTTCAATCGGCACATCGGCAACCAGTACCGAATCGACACCGACTTCCTGGCAGCGGGCGTAAAAGTTATCGATGCCGTTGGAAAATACCAGGTTGGCATACATCAGCAGGCCGAACGGCAGCTCCGGGTATTTCTGACGGATGGCCGCCAGCATCTCAAAACACTGCGCTGGCGTTACGCCTGCGGCAAAGGCACGCAGGGTGGCGTTCTGAATCGTCGGGCCGTCGGCCAGCGGATCGGAGAACGGGATACCCAGCTCAAGCGCATCCGCACCGCCTGCAACCAGCGCATCAATAATTTGCAGCGACAGCTCCGGGGTGGGATCGCCCAGCGTGACGAAGGGAACAAACGCACCCTCTTTACGTTCTGCCAGGCGCTTAAAACAACGATCGTAACGTTCCATCAGATTTCTCCCCTGGCGCTGAAAATGTCATGTACGGTGAATATGTCTTTGTCGCCACGGCCGGAAAGGTTCACTACCAGCAACTGCTCTTTCTCCGGATTCTCGCGGATCATTTTTAACGCATGGGCGAGGGCGTGTGACGATTCCAGAGCCGGGATAATCCCCTCATTGCGGCAGAGGGCCTGGAAAGCATCCAGCGCTTCGTCATCGGTAATCGAAACGTAGTCCGCACGACCAATGCTGTTCAGATAGGCATGCTGAGGCCCGACGGACGGGAAATCCAGCCCGGCAGAAATGGAGTAGGACTCCTCGATCTGACCGTCTTCGGTTTGCATCATTGGTGCTTTCATACCGAAGTAGATGCCCACGCGGCCATGCTTCAGCGGCGCGCCGTGCTCGCCGGATTCAATGCCGTGACCTGCCGGTTCCACGCCGATCAGACCCACGCTGGTTTCATCAATAAAGTCGGCAAACATCCCAATCGCATTCGAACCGCCACCGACGCAGGCAATCACCGCATCCGGCAGGCGACCTTCCTGCTCCAGGATCTGCGCTTTGGTCTCTTCGCCAATCATGCGCTGGAACTCGCGAACGATAGTCGGGAACGGATGCGGACCGGCCGCGGTGCCCAACATATAGTGAGCGGTTTCATAGCTGCCGGACCAGTCGCGCAGCGCCTCGTTACAGGCATCTTTCAACGTCGACGAACCGCTGTGCACCGGGATCACTTCTGCACCCATCAGACGCATGCGGAACACGTTCGGCGACTGGCGCTCAATGTCCTTTGCACCCATGTAAATGCGGCACTTCAGGCCGAGCAGGGCACTGGCCAGCGCCGAGGCTACGCCGTGCTGTCCTGCGCCGGTTTCAGCAATAATTTCTTTTTTACCCATGCGCTTAGCCAGCAGAGCCTGGCCCAGCACCTGGTTGGTTTTATGCGCGCCGCCGTGCAGCAGGTCTTCACGCTTCAGGTACAGGCGGGTTTTCGTACCTTTGGTCAGGTTGTTACACAGCGTCAGCGCGGTAGGGCGACCGGCATAGTTTTTTAGCAGGCCGGTAAATTCAGCCTGGAATTCCGGATCGCTCTGGGCGCTGATAAAAGCGTCTTCCAGCTGGCGCAGTGCGGGCATCAGGATCTGCGGCACATACATGCCGCCAAACTCGCCAAAATAGGGGTTTAATCTGGTCATATCGCGTCTCTTTATTCTCTCTCAGCGCGGGCGTGGATCACGCCCGACGAAAAATGATTGTGCCGGCCTGAGCATTTCGCTATTTCAGTAGGCTTTCAGCGTTTGAAACACCGAGGCGATTTTATCGGCATCTTTAATACCGGGGGCGCTTTCTACCCCGGAATTGAAGTCCAGACCGGCGCAGCCAAGGCGGGAAGCTTCAACGCTGTTATCAGCACTCAGTCCGCCGGCCAGCAGCACGTTTTTCAGCGTCTGGCCCTGCAGCAGTGACCAGTCGAATGACTGACCGCTGCCGCCGTTACCGTGATCGAACACGTAGCGATCAACGTGCGGCCAGTCGCGCTGCGGCAGGCTGTCGCGAATGCTGAATGCCTTCCAGATCTGCACTTCGGCAGGCAGCGCGTCGCGCAGCTGGCTGACGTACTGACGGTCTTCGTCGCCGTGCAGCTGTACCGCTGTCAGCCCCAGCTCACCGGCGGTAGTGACAACGTCACTCACTGCCTGGTTGCGGAACACGCCAACATACTTCAGTGTGGCAGCGGCAATCACCGATCGCGCAATGGTCAGGTCTACTTTGCGCGGTGAGCCTTCAGCAAAAATGAGTCCACCGTAAATCGCCCCCGCTGCCAGCGCGCTTTGCGCGTCCTGCGGCCGGGTCAAACCGCACACTTTATTATCACCGATAATTACCCGGCGCACCGCTGCGGCCAGATCGGCCTCTTCCATCAGCGCAGATCCAATCAGGAAGCCGTTAGCAAAATGGCTCAGCTCTCGCACCTGGGCATAGCTGTTAATTCCGGATTCGCTGATAACCGTCACACCGTGCGCCACTTTCGGCGCCAGGCGGCGGGTGCGGTCGAGGTCAATGGAGAGATCGCGCAGGTCGCGGTTGTTAATTCCCACCACTTTTGCCCCCAGGGCGGTGGCGCGCTCAAGCTCTTCATCGCTGATCACTTCGGTCAGCACGCCCATATTCAGACTGTGCGCCACGGCGGAAAGCTGGCGATACTGCTCATCGCTGACCACCGAAAGCATCAGTAAAATGGCATCTGCCTGATGGTAACGGGCCAGGTAAATCTGGTAAGGATCGATAATAAAATCTTTGCACAGTACCGGCTGGGTCACGACTGAACTGACGATCGGCAGAAAATCAAAGCTGCCCTGGAAATACTTCTCGTCGGTCAGCACCGAAATGGCGGAGGCATAGTCTTTATAAACCCCGGCGATGGTGGCCGGGTCGAAATCATCGCGGATCAGACCTTTAGATGGCGACGCTTTCTTACATTCGAGAATGAACACCGTGCGCGTGCCGCTCAGCGCATCATAAAAGCTGCGGGTAGACGGAACGATATCATTCTGGAATGAGGCCAGCGGCTGCTGCTGCTGACGGGCGGCAAGCCAGATGGCTTTGTCCGCAACAATCTTATTCAGTACGGTTTCCTGCTGCATGATTATCCTCTTGCTGCCAGTGCGACCACATGTTTATAAGCCTGGCCGCTGCGGATGGTTTCCAGCGCCTGCTGAGCGTTCTGTCGCAAATCTTCATGGCCAAAAATCTTCAGTAACAGGGCGACATTGGCCGCCACGGCTTCTTCATGAGCCAGCTCGCCTTTACCCTGGAGTAAACGCGCCAGAATGTCACGGTTTTCTTCCGGGGAACCCCCGGCCAGCGCCTCCTGCGGATGATAGCTCAGGCCAAAGTCATCCGGGGTCAGCTGGTAGCTGGTGATTTCACCTTCACGCAGTTCGGCTACGTGGGTGACGCTGTGCAGCGCCACTTCATCCATGCCGCCGCCGTGCACCACCGCCGCACGGCGATAGCCTAATACTTTCAGCGCCTGAGCAATCGGCAGCACCAGCTCCGGGCTGTACACGCCGATCACCGCCAGCGGAGGCCGTGCCGGGTTAATCAACGGACCAAGCACGTTGAAGATGGTGCGGGTTTTCAGCTGCTGGCGTACCGGCATCGCGTGGCGGAATCCACTGTGATACTGCGGTGCAAACAGGAAGCAGACGTTAAGTTCATCCAGCGCCTGGCGTGCCTGTTCCGCAGGCAAATCCAGACTGATGCCGAACGCGGCCAGCAGATCGGAGGAACCCGACTTACTGGACACGCTGCGGTTGCCATGTTTGGCCACCTTCAATCCACAGGCTGCGGCCACGAAGGCGCTGGCGGTGGAGATATTAATGCTGTTGCTGCCGTCGCCGCCGGTGCCGACGATATCGGCAAAGTCATAGTCCGGGCGCGGGAACGGTTTGGCATCTTCCAGTAGGGCGGTCGCCGCCCCGGCGATTTCCTGCGGATGCTCACCGCGAACCTTCATCGCAATCAGCGCGCCTGCCAGCTGAGTGGGTTCCAGCTGCCCGGTGATAATCGCGGAAAACAGCTGGTGGCTTTCCGCCTGAGTCAGGATCTCGGCCTGAAATAATTTTTCCAGAATAGTGTTCATTAGGCTTCTCCTCGGTTACGCCAGCGCCCATGCAAGGGTTTGTTCCAGCAGGCGAGCCCCCTGGGTGGTGAGAATGGATTCAGGGTGGAACTGGAAGCCGCAGACGCGCTGTGCGTCGTCGCGAACGGCCATCACCATGCCATTAAAGGTGGCGTTAACCGTCAGTCCGTCAGGAATATTGCTGCCCACCAGCGAGTGATAGCGGGCCACCGGCAGCGGGTTGCTCAGACCGGCGAACATACCTTCGTTATCGTGGGTAATCGCCGAAGCTTTGCCATGCAGGATCTCTCCGGCCTGGCCGACATGGCCGCCGTAAGCTTCCACAATCGCCTGGTGGCCCAGACAGATGCCGATGATCGGCAGGCGTCCGCGCAGCTGTTGCAGCATTTCCGGCATGCAGCCCGCTTCAGACGGTGCGCCAGGGCCGGGTGACAGCATCAATACCGGGTTTTCCATCTCCTGCAGGCGCGCAATCAGCGTGGCGGCAGGAACGTTGTTACGATAAACCACCACGTGATGGCCAAAGGTGCGTAACTGATCGACGAGGTTATAGGTAAAGGAGTCGAAGTTATCGAGCAGCAGAATATCGGCCATCAGAAAATCTCCTGGCAGTGGTGAGCGGTGGCAATCGCACGCAGAACGGCGCGGGCTTTATTACGGCTTTCGTCAGCTTCCGCCTGCGGGTTCGAGTCCAGAACCACACCGGCACCGGCCTGCACGGTAGCAACACCGTCTTCCACCCATGCGGAGCGGATAACAATGCAGGTATCCAGGTCGCCGCTGGCGGTGAAGTAGCCGACCGCGCCGCCGTAGCTGCCGCGACGGGTGCCCTCGGCTTTGGCAATCAGCTGCATGGCACGTACTTTCGGTGCGCCGCTCAGGGTGCCCATATTCATGCAGGCCCGGTAGGCGTGCAGCACATCAATATCGCCACGCAGTTTGCCGACGACGCGAGAAACCAGATGCATCACGAAGGTGTAACGGTCCACTTTGGTCAAATCCGCCACATAGCGGCTGCCGGGTTCGCAGATGCGTGCCAGATCGTTACGTGCCAGGTCCACCAGCATCAGATGTTCGGCCAGCTCTTTGTGGTCGGTACGCATTTCCAGCTCAATGCGGCTGTCGAGATCGCGATCCAGTGAACCGTCTGCGTGGCGGCCGCGCGGGCGAGTACCGGCAATCGGATAGATTTCAATCTGGCGGCTTTCCGCGTCGTACTTCAGTGAGCTTTCCGGCGATGCGCCGAACAGGCTGAAATCGCGATCCTGCATAAAGAACATGTACGGGCTGGGGTTGCTGTTTTTCAGCGTATCGTAGGCGGCCAGTGGTGAAGGGCACGGCAGTGAGAAGCGGCGTGACGGCACCACCTGGAAGATTTCACCAATGCGAATGGCTTCCTGCATCTGGCGAACCACCTGGCAGTAGTCTTCATCACTCTGGCTGACGCTCAGCGCCATGCCGTCAACGGTTTGCACCGGCAGCGCGGGCGCTGGCTGAAGCATCTGGCTGTGCAGCTGTTCGATGCGGCTCTGCAGGCGAATGAATTCGGCCGGTGAAGAGGTGAACAGGCTGGCCTGCAGGCGAGCGGTTTGTTGCTGATGGTCAATCACCAGCAGCGTCTCCGCCAGGTAGAAGCAATAGTCCGGGCAGCGCTGCTCGTTCTTTAATGCCGGCAGCGATTCGAAGCCGGCGACCAGATCGTAGGCGAACAGCCCGCCGAGCAGCATGGCTTCACGATTTTCTGCCGGGACGTTGATCAGCTGCGGGATCAGGCGCAGGGCATCGAACACCGACAGGGCACGCAGGTTAGAGTCTTCATCCTGAATTTCGGTATTATGCGGGAAGACCAGTTCACGGCCATCGGGGCGAACGTGATTCTGCACTGATGAAGGCAAAGCCGCATCCAGCAGCGTCAGCAGGGCGCGGCCGTTTTCAGACAGTGCCTGAATCTGCACGGTTTTATCCAGCGCGCTGATGCGCAGGGCGCTGTCGACAATCAGCAGGCTTTTCAGGTTACGCTTGCTGTCAACATCCGCTGATTCCAGCAGCAGCGTTTCGGAACGTGCGCCGCAGAGCTGGTGGAAGACGGCGGCCGGATCTTCGCGGTAGGGCGCATTGCCGGTAATCAACTTCACTGTAGGTTTGGCATTCGACATGGTTTGATCTCTGTTTTTTGCTCAAAAAAAAGCCCGCATTTAGCGGGCCTGAGTATCTGCACAACGTAGTAACCGTGCACGACGACATCGCCCGTTCAGGGAGAAGTGCGCCACCAACCAGTCATCAGAGAGAGTGAATATGACATGATACAGATACCTTATGCTCGTGAACTTGCGTACTAGTTAACTGGAACGCGGAAAAAAAGTCAATACTCTTTTTCCCTTAGCAAAGAATGACGTTATCATGCTGCGATATTCCCGCCAATGCCGGAGCCGTTTTGACAGTAGCAGCCACACCAATCAGTTCTTTTCCTATCTTCGATCTTCACAGTCACACCACCGCATCTGACGGATTACTTACCCCGGAGCAGCTGGTGCTGCGCGCGGTAGAACATCGTGTCGGCGTGCTGGCCGTCACCGACCATGACACCACCGACGGCGTTCAGCCCGCGCGTGAGGCTATTGAGCGTCATCAGCTGCCGCTGCAGCTGATTGCCGGCGTTGAGGTGTCGTCGCTGTGGGAGAACCACGAGATCCATATTGTTGGCCTGGGAGTGGATATCACCCATCCGGGGCTGGTGGCCTTTCTGGCAGAACAGGGTGAACGACGAATGGCGCGTGCGCGCATGATCGCTGAGCGCCTTGAAAAAGCCGGGATACCCGGTGCACTGGAAGCTGCCCTTGACCTGGCGCAGGGCGGCGCGGTGACGCGCGGACATTTTGCCCGTTTTCTGATCGCCACCGGTAAAGCCGACACGATGCAGAAGGTGTTTAAAAACTATCTGGCTCGCGGTAAAACCGGTTACGTTCCGCCGCAGTGGTGTACAATTAAACAAGCTGTTGATGCGATTCATGATTCTGGTGGTCGTGCAGTGCTGGCCCATCCGGGCCGCTACGGGCTGTCTGCCAAGTGGCTGAAACGCCTGATTGCCCACTTCAGCGAACAGGGCGGTGAAGCGATGGAGGTCGCGCAGTGTCAGCAGGCTCCGCAGGAACGAACGCAGCTGGCGCGATACGCGCAGGAGTATCAACTGGCGGGATCGCAGGGGTCTGATTTTCATCAGCCCTGCGCGTGGATTGAGTTGGGAAAAAAATTATGGCTACCCGGCGGTGTTGATGCCGTGTGGCAGCGTTTTCCAGAAATCGTTAAGCAATAGCCTGAAGCAGGCGACGTCAATGTCATTGCTGATGTACGGATAAGAGGTTTCTATGAGTCAGTTTTTCTATATTCACCCGGATAATCCACAGCCGCGACTGATCAAGCAGGCGGTAGAGATGTTGAATAAAGGCAGCGTGATCGTCTATCCAACGGATTCCGGCTATGCGCTGGGCTGTAAGCTGGAAGATAAGAATGCTATGGAGCGTATCTGCCGCATTCGCCAGCTCGATGGTAACCATAACTTCACCCTGATGTGCCGCGATCTGTCCGAACTGTCGACCTATGCGCACGTCGACAACACCGCGTTTCGGTTAATCAAAAACAACACGCCGGGCAACTACACCTTTATCCTCAAGGCGACGAAAGAAGTTCCGCGCCGCCTGATGAGTGAAAAACGTAAAACCATCGGCCTGCGCGTACCGTCGAATCCGATTGCGCTGGCCCTGCTGGAAGCGCTGAACGAGCCGATGATGTCGACCTCGCTCATGCTCCCGGGCAATGATTTTACCGAGTCGGACCCGGAAGCCATTCAGGATGAAATTGGCAAACTGGTCGATTTAATTATTCACGGTGGCTACCTGGGACAGCAGCCGACAACCGTGATTGATCTGACCGATGATTCACCGGTGGTTGTTCGTGAAGGTGTGGGTGATATTCAGCCATTCCTGTAGCAGCCTGGAGGCAGGATGTTAATCCTGTCCTGCCTCTCTACGGTAGCCGTTAAGATGTTGATTCCTCCAACCACTTCTGGAATACCTGATAGGGGATATAGAGAGACACGTCTTTCAATTTCGTCTCCTGCGTTGCGGTGTTTTTAACTTCGCTGCTGTAACCGACCAGCACGCCGCCAATGCTGTCATCACTGTGATAAACCGCACCCCCTGACATGCCCTGTACCGCCCCGGCGTTTGATGCCATGGCTACGCAGGGCTTTTTATTCCAGCCGTTGCGGATTGCTGTGATCGCCAGATTGTTGCCGGATGATTCAACCGGCATGGCTGAGAAGAAGCTGTAACCATACATCCGTACCGGTTCGCCCACTTTGGTGGTGCGAAACTCCGGTAGCTTCTTCATGTTATTTTTATGATGGATGATCGCCAGATCGCAGTAAGGGTGATAAGCCTTCACCCGATGCATTGTCCAGCGCGCCACGTGGGCTGCCGTAAGGCTGTATTCCGGCGTAATCGGAATGCTGGTACCAAGCGCACCGACGCCAAGAATGGTGGGGATGCCGACAAAATTCATATCGACCCGCTTCATCGCTTCGCGACTGTAGCTGTAGCTACCCACGGAGCAACCGGTTAACGCCAGCAGCGACAGCGCCAGCAGACACTTTTTAATATCCATTTTATCCACATGTCAGCCACGTCGTTTATCGCCTTTACGCGTTAAAGACGCGGGTGGTCCTGTGCCGGGTGATGACCCGACGGATTAATAACAAAAGAAATAACGACGTCAGCGCGCTATCATTTCTGCGAGGGAGGGGAAACAAGGATGAGATAAACGAAAATCACCGGCCTACCGGCTTGTTTCCTGGAAAAATCTTATTCGGTGAAGTGTTTTGAAGGGTAATTATTCATTCTTAAAACAATGCTATCTAATAACAAACATTGCATTAAGACTGTTTTTAATTTTCCTTTGAATGCAGTTTTTCTTGTATGTTTATGTTTTTAAATGATTAAATGTTTTTTCTTCTGTGGGTTGTAGCGTTATTCTCCCGGCGATAAATAATGACTTAAATTAAGGGGGTTTACGCAGGGAAATAAGATCTCAGAGGAGGGGGGAACCCTGAAGGCTGTTTTTTTATTTATCTTTATGTGAAGGGATTTAACTTTATCTCGTGCCGGTAAATAAATTTTTTAATATGGCGAGCGATCGTTTCTGCAATTCCCGCTCAGCCAGGCTAAAATTAGGGCATCATCCTGCTAACAAACAGGTTACAGCGGGGGTAAAAGTCTGTATAATATCCTCCGAATTTAAATATAAGTTATTGAAAACAAAAGAAATTTTGCTTTCACCATGACGCCTGGGAAGGCGACAAAGAGGCAGCTCCATGAGCGAGAAGTTACAGAAAGTTTTAGCACGCGCCGGGCACGGTTCCCGTCGTGAAATCGAAACCATGATCTCCGCCGGACGCGTCAGCGTTGACGGCAAGCTGGCCACGCTGGGTGACCGCGTTGAGCCAAGCAGTTCCCTGAAAATTCGTATTGACGGGCACGTTGTGCCGGTCAGTGAATCCATTACTGAAGTTTGCCGCGTTCTGGCCTACTACAAGCCGGAAGGCGAGCTGTGCACCCGCAGCGATCCGGAAGGCCGCCCAACGGTGTTCGATCGTCTGCCTAAGCTGCGTGGCGCACGCTGGATTGCCGTCGGCCGTCTGGATGTAAACACCTGCGGCCTGCTGCTGTTCACCACTGACGGTGAGCTGGCAAACCGCCTGATGCACCCGAGCCGCGAAGTTGAGCGTGAATATGCGGTACGCGTTTTCGGCCAGGTGGATGACGAGAAAATCAAACAGCTGAGCCGTGGCGTGCAGCTGGAAGACGGTCCGGCAGCGTTTAAGACCCTGAAATTTACCGGCGGTGAAGGTATTAACCAGTGGTACAACGTCACCCTGACGGAAGGACGCAACCGTGAGGTTCGTCGCCTGTGGGAAGCGGTGGGTGTGCAGGTGAGCCGTCTGATCCGCGTCCGCTACGGCGATATCGATCTGCCGAAAGGTCTGCCGCGCGGCGGTTATACCGAGCTGGATCTGCAGCCAACCAACTATCTGCGTGAGCTGGTTGGTCTGGAAGCGGAAACCGTCAGTAAAGTGCCGGTTGAGAAAGATCGCCGCCGCACTAAGGCGAATCAAATTCGTCGTGCGGTGAAACGCCATACAACCACCACTAAAGCGGCGAAACCGGGCGGCAGCCGTCGGCCGGGTTCAAAGCGTCAGCAGGGCAAGCCGTAAGCTGTCTGTCTTGCTAATAAAAAAGGGCCTGAGGGCCCTTTTTTTATGCACTATATTTACCAGTCAATTCCCTGCTGAGCCTGAATTCCGGCATCAAATGCATGTTTAACCGGGCGCATTTCACTGACCGTATCCGCCAGTTCAAGCAGTTCGCGGTGGCAGCCTCGCCCGGTAATAATGACGCTCTGATGGGCAGGGCGTTGCTGTAGTGCATCAATCACCTCCTGGAGAGGCAGGTAATCAAAGCTGACCATATAGGTCAACTCATCCAGAACCACCAGATCCAACGTGGCATCCTGCAACATCCGCTTGCCATGCTGCCAGACCTTCAGACAGGCCTCCGTGTCGGTGGCGCGGTTTTGCGTGTCCCAGGTGAATCCGGTCGCCATGACCTGAAATTCAACGCCGTGTGGCTCAAGAAGATTGCGCTCGCCGTTAGGCCATTCGCCTTTAATAAACTGGATCACGCCGACGCGCTTCTGATGTCCGACAGCGCGAGTTGCGGTACCGAAAGCGGCAGTGGTTTTCCCTTTGCCGTTGCCGGTGAAGACCATCAGGATGCCACGGGTTTCCGTGGCGGCGGCAATGCGCGCATCGACCTGTTCTTTCAACCGCTGCTGGCGCTGCTGGTGGCGCTCTTCCGACATTATTCTGCCGCTCCAGGTTTCCGCCCCGGCTGGGCGTCAAAGCTGATGCCGGTTTTACGCTTGCTGTCGTCGCCCATCAGCCACAAATACAACGGCATAATATCGGCAGGCGTTTTCAGCTTCATCGCATCTTCCTGAGGGAAGGCGCTGGCGCGCATGCGGGTACGGGTTCCACCCGGGTTGATACAGTTAACGCGGAGCTGGCGGCTGTCGTACTCTTCCGCCAGAACCTGCATCATACCCTCGGTGGCGAATTTAGAGACGGAATATGCCCCCCATCCGGCACGGCCCTGGCGGCCGACGCTGGATGAAGTGAACACCAGTGAAGCCGACGCGGATTTCAGCAGCAGCGGGATCAACGCCTGAGTCAGGAAAAAGGTGCCGTCAATATTGACTCGCATCACCTGCTGCCAGACGGCCGGGCTTTGTTCGGTCATCGGCACCACTTCGCCGAGCAGTCCGGCGTTATGCAGCACGCCATCCAGTCGCGGCACCACGCGCGCAATATCCTCAGCCAGTTGCCGGCAGCTTTCCGGTGTGGCCGTTTCCAAATCTAACGCGAACCAGCAAGCAGGCTGAAGATTATGCTGATTAATCTCATCGCAAACCTGCTGGAGCTGTTCTGTATTGCGGCCCAACAGGAGGACCTGTGCGCCATAGCGGGCGTAGGTGAGAGCGGCTTCGCGACCGATGCCGGTATTGGCACCGGTGACAAGAATAATTCGGTTGTTGAGCAGATCGCTTTTCGGTTGATAATGCACGATAGAATCCTCTGGCGATGAAGTGTCCGCAGCGTCGCCGGCAGTAGGGCCAGCGTAAGTTCTTGCAGAACATAGAATTAAATGCTTTATGCCTGAAAAATGGGGCGAGTGCAATCCTGGACCTGCCCGTTAATGCCATGTTACCGGGTTGCAGGCGACCAATCGTCGAGAGTCGGTTACACTGGATCAACACTAATACAATGTTAATTAAGGCGGATTGAGTGGAACTACTCTCATATTATGGACTCTTTTTAGCGAAAACCGTCACCGTAGTGGTGGCTATTGCCGCCATTGCATTGGTTATTGCCAATCTTGCAGCCCGCAAGCGAAGCCAGACCGGCCAGCTCCGGCTGACGCATCTGAGCGATCGTTACCGCGAAATGCGTGACGACATGCAACTGGCTAAGGTCGAGCCAGAGCAGCAGAAGCAGTGGATCAAGGAACGAAAGAAGGCAGAAAAACTGAAGCACAAGCTGGCTAAGCAGCAGATAAAACAGGGCGGTCTGAAGACGGAAAGCAAACCGACGCTGTTCGTGATCGACTTCAAAGGCAGTATGGACGCCGGAGAAGTCACCTCTTTGCGTGAAGAGATCTCTGCGGTGGTCGCCGTGGCCCGCAGCGGCGATGAAGTGCTTCTGCGCCTGGAGAGCCCCGGCGGCGTGGTACACGGTTATGGCCTGGCGGCATCGCAGCTGCAGCGCCTGCGCGATAAGGGAATCCCCCTGACCGTTGCTGTCGATAAAGTGGCGGCCAGCGGCGGTTACATGATGGCCTGCGTGGCGGAACGTATCGTCGCCGCGCCGTTCTCGATTATCGGTTCGATTGGCGTAGTGGCGCAGATCCCTAACTTCAACCGATTGCTGAAGCGCAATGATATTGACCTTGAACTGCATACCGCCGGGGAATATAAGCGGACGCTGACCATGCTGGGGGAAAATACCGACGCCGGTCGCGAAAAATTCCGCCAGGATCTCAACGAAACCCATCAGCTGTTCAAGGATTTTGTTCATCAGATGCGCCCGTCGCTGGATATTGACAGCGTGGCCACGGGTGAACACTGGTACGGCAGCCAGGCACTGGAGAAAGGGCTGGTTGATGCCATTGGTACCAGTGACGATCTGTTACTGGAACACATCGAGAAGCGCCAGGTCATCGGCGTGCGTTTTGCTCAACGTAAACGCATGATGGATCGTTTTACACAAAGTGCGATGGCCAGCGCTGAACGTCTGCTGCTCCGCCTCTGGCAGCGCGGCGAAAAGCCCCTGCTGTAATTCGTCAGACGGCGCCCGTTCAGGCGGGCGCTATTCGTCGAGTCGGTATTTCGGCGAAAGCTCGACCGCTAAAAATTTGAACACATTAAATACTGCAGTACTGCGGGGACCGGGCAGGCCCTGTTCATCCAGGAAGTAGTCACCGCTAAAAATCAGCACCTCACCCTTTTGCTCAACGTCCGTTGTGGACATACCGTCAAAAAAATCTTTGTGCTCGGCAATCATCTGATTGGCGATTGCCAGCAGGCTGCTGCGATCGATAGTTTGCTGGTCCAGCTCCATATTCCCTCCTTATAGTGATTCCGCTGCCGGGTATTGAACGCCTGGCTGATAAATCCGCAATCATGGTGGTGGTATAGAAAACTGTCTCTTTTTACAGCCTTTTCTGGCGGAAATCTGTGCTTGATGCTAATTAAGTTGCGTAACAGATTTTATCAGGTAGAGTGTGGGCGTTTCGGGTTCCGGGCGTAAAAGTGAGTTTACGCTTTGTTAGAGATTCGCTTAACAGGTAGTAAATAGTACCGTTTATCAATGTGTTAAAAGACTTGTAATGGCACGGAAATTGATAAAAAGTTATCCGGGATCGGTATCATTCTCCCGATAGCTCTATCTTCAATGTGCAGCGCAGGCCTGGACGGCACTACTTACTCTCGGATGTTTTAATCAGGTAAAGGTAACTATGGGAAAAGCTCTCGTAATAGTTGAGTCCCCGGCAAAAGCCAAAACTATCAATAAATATCTCGGCAATGACTACGTGGTTAAATCCAGCGTCGGTCATATCCGCGATTTGCCGACGAGTGGATCAACGGTTAAAAAGAGCGCTGACTCTACAACCAGTAAAACAGCGAAGAAGGTCAAAAAAGACGAAAAGGCGGCGTTGGTAAACCGCATGGGCGTCGATCCTTATCACGGTTGGGATGCGAATTATCAAATCCTGCCGGGCAAGGAAAAAGTGGTTGCTGAACTGAAATCACTGGCGCAGAACGCTGACCATATCTATCTCGCAACGGACCTTGACCGCGAAGGGGAGGCCATTGCATGGCACCTGCGGGAAGTGATCGGTGGCGATGAATCACGTTACAGCCGCGTGGTGTTTAACGAAATTACCAAGAATGCGATTCGTCAGGCGTTCGAAAAGCCTGGCGAACTGAACATTGACCGGGTCAATGCCCAGCAGGCGCGGCGCTTTATGGACCGCGTGGTGGGTTATATGGTGTCACCACTGCTGTGGAAGAAAGTCGCTCGTGGCCTGTCTGCCGGCCGCGTTCAGTCCGTTGCCGTGCGTCTGGTGGTGGAGCGTGAGCGTGAAATTAAAGCCTTCGTTCCGGAAGAGTACTGGGAGCTGAATGCCGCGCTGACCACGCCGAAAGGCGCGGACCTGCCGATGCAGGTCACGCATCAGGGTGACAAACCCTTCCGTCCGGTGAACGGTGAACAAACTCAGGCGGCTGTCAGCCTTCTGGAAAAAGCGCGCTATGTTGTTGCCGATCGTGAAGACAAACCAACCAGCAGTAAGCCCGGTGCCCCGTTTATCACCTCAACGCTACAGCAGGCGGCAAGTACTCGTCTTGGTTTCGGCGTTAAAAAAACCATGATGATGGCTCAGCGCCTGTATGAAGCGGGCCATATCACCTATATGCGTACCGACTCGACGAATCTGAGTCAGGATGCAGTAAGCATGGTTTGCGGCTATATCGAAAAAGAATTTGGCGCGAAGTATCTGCCAAAAGCTCCTGTCGTTTATACCAGCAAAGACAACTCGCAGGAGGCGCACGAAGCGATTCGTCCTTCCGACGTGAACATTCAGTCTGAACAACTGAAAGACATGGAAGCGGATGCGCAGAAGCTGTACCAGCTGATCTGGCGCCAGTTCGTGGCCTGTCAGATGATGCCTGCACAGTATGACTCTACCACCCTGACCGTAGCGGCCGGCGATTTCAAACTGAAAGCTAAGGGCCGCACGCTTCGTTTCGACGGCTGGACCCGGGTGATGCCGGCGCTGCGTAAGGGCGATGAAGATCGCACCCTGCCTCCGGTTGACGTGGGTAGCGAGCTGAACCTGCAGCAGCTGACGCCAAGCCAGCACTTCACCAAACCACCGGCACGTTTCAGCGAAGCCTCGCTGGTGCGCGAGTTGGAAAAGCGCGGTATTGGTCGTCCTTCTACCTATGCCTCGATCATCTCGACCATTCAGGATCGCGGCTACGTTAAAGTGGAAAGCCGTCGTTTCTATGCCGAGAAGATGGGAGAAATCGTTACCGATCGTCTGGAAGAGAACTTCCGCGAACTGATGAACTATGATTTCACCGCCAACATGGAAGATAACCTCGACAAGGTGGCGAATAACGAGGCGCAGTGGAAGGCGGTTCTGGATAAATTCTTCAGCGATTTCAGCCAGCAGCTAGAGCAGGCGGAAAAGGACCCGGAAGAGGGCGGCATGCAGCCCAACCAGATGGTGCTGACTTCGATCGAGTGCCCGACCTGTTCGCGCCAGATGGGTATCCGTACTGCCAGTACAGGCGTGTTCCTCGGCTGTTCCGGCTATGCTCTGCCGCCGAAAGAGCGCTGCAAGCAGACCATTAATTTGATCCCTGAGAATGAAGTGTTAAATATTCTTGAGGGCGACGATGCGGAAACTAACGCGCTGCGTGCGCGTCGCCGCTGCCAGAAATGCGGCACGGCGATGGACAGCTATCTGATTGATAATCAGCGTAAGCTGCACGTTTGCGGTAGCAACCCGGAGTGTGACGGTTACGAAATTGAACAGGGCGAATTCCGCATCAAAGGCTATGATGGCCCGATCGTGGAGTGCGAGAAATGTGGTTCCGAAATGCACCTGAAAATGGGGCGTTTCGGTAAGTACATGGCCTGTACCAATGACGACTGTAAGAACACGCGCAAAATTCTGCGTAACGGTGAAGTTGCCCCGCCGAAGGAAGACCCGGTTCCATTGCCGGAGCTGCCTTGCGAAAAATCAGATGCGTACTTCGTTCTGCGCGACGGTGCGGCGGGCGTATTCCTGGCAGCGAATACCTTCCCTAAATCGCGCGAAACCCGTGCGCCTCAGGTTGAAGAGCTGCAGCGCTTCCGCGACCGTCTGCCTGAAAAGCTCCGTTATCTGGCCGATGCGCCAGCGACGGATGAGGAAGGCAACAAGGCTGTCGTTCGCTTCAGTCGTAAAACCAAACAGCAGTACGTCAGCACAGAAAAAGACGGCAAAGCCACCGGCTGGTCGGCCTTCTTCGTTGATGGAAAATGGGAAGTTAGCAAGAAGTAATCCACGCTGATTTCTCCCTTTCAGGGGCAGGCCGCTGCGGTTTGCCCCTGAGTGGTCACTTTGCTGATATTCTAACCGATTGTTGATGAATGTTTCCCTGCTGACGCTATACATATCCCACATTTTTGATATAGTTGTTATAGATATCCCTCTTCTTATTATTAAATCGCATTAGACCGCTAACCTGACGCTGACCAGATTTCTGGTGTCTTCTTCTGTAGGGTTTTCGGCACGTTGCTTCAGACCCTGGACGGAATGAAAAATGAAATTGCAGCAGCTGCGGTACATCGTTGAGGTGGTTAACCACAACCTCAATGTCTCTTCAACGGCCGAAGGGCTGTACACCTCTCAACCCGGCATCAGTAAGCAGGTTCGTATGCTGGAGGATGAACTGGGCATTCAAATCTTTGCCCGAAGCGGTAAGCACCTGACTCAGGTGACACCCGCCGGGCAGGAAATCATCCGTATTGCCCGCGAAGTGCTGTCAAAAGTCGATGCGATTAAATCGGTTGCCGGCGAGCATACCTGGCCAGATAAAGGGTCACTGTACGTTGCTACCACCCACACACAGGCACGTTACGCATTGCCCAATGTGATCAAAGGCTTTATTGAGCGCTATCCCCGCGTTTCGTTACATATGCACCAGGGGTCGCCGACTCAGATTGCTGAAGCCGTATCTAAGGGCAATGCGGATTTTGCCATTGCCACCGAGGCGCTACACCTTTACGACGATCTGATCATGCTGCCGTGCTATCACTGGAATCGTGCAATCGTGGTCACGCCGGATCATCCATTGGCCGGTAAATCGAAAGTGTCGATTGAAGAGTTGGCTGAGTATCCGCTGGTCACCTACACCTTTGGCTTCACCGGGCGCTCTGAGCTGGATACGGCATTTAACCGCGCAGGTTTGACGCCGCGTATTGTTTTCACCGCGACCGATGCTGACGTGATCAAAACCTATGTGCGTCTGGGGCTGGGGGTAGGTGTTATTGCCAGCATGGCCGTAGACCCGGTATCCGATCCCGATCTGGTGCGAATTGAAGCAACAGACGTGTTCACCTACAGCACGACGAAGATCGGCTTCCGTCGCAGTACCTTCCTGCGCAGCTATATGTATGACTTTATACAACGGTTTGCCCCGCATCTGACGCGTGATGTGGTCGATACCGCCGTTGGGCTGCGTTCCAATGAAGATATTGAAGCGATGTTTAAAGATATTAAATTACCGGCTAAATAATTACATTTGTTTCTAATTATCTTAAGTTCAGATTGTAACGGGTCTGAACTTAATGAAAGCTCCCGCCTTTCACTGCTATCGTTAGTTTCTTTCCTTTATTTGCAATAAATGAAATCTCTATCACATGTTCTCCCATTGTTATTGATGAAGTGAGAAATAGTACACATTTTTCGCCGTGAATCTTTGCGAAAAATTAAGACTATTCCCATAATATATCCAACGCCAACGAGCAGAGGATTGCGTTGGTTAGCCAGGTAAAGGGGACTCTGATATCTGACAGCGCCGAGCTGAACACCGGGTACATATCAGAGTGATAAAGTTTTTATGCTGAATGATTAACTTAAAACACCTTATTAATGTTCTTCAGTGACTTACTAATGTTTTTAAGCGTTTAGTTTAATGAAAATGACTGGATCTTGGGCAACCGGCTGATTAGGATTCGTGCCAATTACTGGTTGAAACATTGTGTTAATGAGAGTGAGTATCAATTATGGCTACTAGATTATCTGTACGGTCCAATTTCGGTCACGAGTCACAGGATGCTGAGCATAGCGGCAGCGATAACCTCAAGCGTAACGCCTGGCTGGCGCTCTTCGCGGGCTCTTTCCTGTTTTGGCTACTGGTCGTTACAATGGTCTGGAACCTTTGGAACTAACTATGCAGCTCCTGAATGCCAAGCTGAACAGCAATAGCATTGCCGAAATCGATGATGATTTTGGCAATGATGAGAAGATTTCTCAGGTGATTATCCCCGCAGCCTGGTGTCTGAATGAGATGCAGCTAAAATTTATCCAATCTATAATTGAAGATGGAAAAGCCAACTAAATCAAGCCGGGTAATGAAAATTTTCATATCCGGCTTCTGCTTTTTTGCCTGATTCTAATTATCAATAGTTACTTCTGGTAAACAATTAACGTGAAATGTAATGACTATGGGAAGTATTTTTCCTCATGGTAAATAGATGCTGTTTTCTGTAAATGATAACGCGAGATACAGTTATCAACAAAGATGAATACAGCTCAATAATTTCACTGAGATTATCCGCAATTAGCGTTTAATTCGAATTATGAATTCCTGTCATAATACAGTGCCTGTTAGCATGCTGATGCAGAATAATCGCATGAATATAAATAACCTGAGTGATTAATTCGAAGCCCTGCGGACTATGTTGGTGGGGCGTTTTACGTTTTTCAGTTTGGCATTTTGTGTTGTTATCAGAATGTTACCTCCTTTTTGTACTATCTTTAGAGTAAACCCTGCATTGAGTCAGGTTATACGGCAGGTAGAGCGAACAAAATTATAAAGGAGGAGCAATGTCGAGCACCCTACGTGAGATCAGCCAGGATACGCTGAACGTTAACGGCCAACCGTATCACATCTTCAGTCTGGTAAAAGCCGCCGCTAAACTGGGCGATATCGATCGCCTGCCTAAATCCATGAAGGTCCTGCTAGAGAATCTTCTGCGCTGGCAGGATGGCGACTCTGTCACCGAGGAAGATATCCAGGCCATTGCTGACTGGCTGAAGGACGCCCATGCCGATCGAGAAATTGCCTACCGCCCGGCTCGAGTTCTGATGCAGGACTTTACCGGCGTACCGGCGGTGGTGGACCTGGCCGCGATGCGTGAAGCGGTGAAGCGTCTGGGGGGCGATGTGGCGAAGGTTAACCCGCTATCACCCGTCGATCTGGTGATCGACCATTCCGTTACCGTCGACCGCTTTGGCGATGACGACGCTTTCGAAGAGAATGTGCAACTGGAAATGGAGCGTAACCATGAGCGCTACGTTTTCCTGCGCTGGGGGCAGAAAGCCTTCAATCGCTTTAGCGTGGTGCCACCGGGGACCGGGATCTGTCACCAGGTGAATCTTGAGTATCTTGGCAAGTCCGTCTGGCATGAAGAGCAAAACGGCAGGGAGGTCGCGTTTCCCGATACGCTGGTCGGCACGGATTCCCACACCACCATGATTAACGCTCTTGGCGTGCTGGGCTGGGGTGTTGGCGGTATAGAAGCCGAAGCCGCGATGCTGGGGCAGCCCGTTTCCATGCTGATCCCGGATGTGGTCGGCTTCAAGCTCACCGGCAAGTTGAAACCCGGGATCACCGCCACCGATCTGGTTCTCACCGTCACTCAGATGCTGCGCAAGCACGGCGTGGTGGGTAAGTTCGTTGAGTTCTACGGAGATGGCCTGAAGGATCTGCCGCTGGCAGACCGTGCGACCATTGCCAATATGGCACCGGAATACGGTGCAACCTGCGGCTTCTTCCCGGTTGATAGCGTCACGCTGGAGTATATGAGGCTCACCGGGCGCAGCGACCAGCAGGTGGCGCTGGTGGAAGCCTATGCCCGCGCGCAGGGGATGTGGCGGCACGCCGGTGACGAACCGGTGTTTACCAGCAGCCTGTCGCTGGATATGGGTGAGGTGGAATCAAGTCTGGCAGGCCCTAAACGCCCTCAGGACCGTGTGGCGCTGGGCGATGTTCCCGCTGCCTTCCGCGCCAGCAACGAGCTGGAGGTTAATCACGCGCAGAAAGATCATCAGGCTGTCAGCTATCGCGACGCCCGCAGTGGACAGCAGTATCAGCTGGAGGATGGGGCGGTGGTGATAGCCGCCATCACCTCCTGCACCAATACCTCGAACCCCAGCGTGCTGATGGCCGCCGGACTGCTGGCGAAAAAGGCCGCCGCGCTTGGACTGCAGCGCAAACCCTGGGTCAAAGCCTCGCTGGCACCGGGATCGAAAGTGGTATCTGACTACCTCGCTACCGCAGGTCTGACGCCTTACCTCGATCGCCTGGGATTCAACCTGGTGGGTTACGGCTGTACGACCTGTATCGGTAACTCCGGACCGTTACCGGATGAGATTGAAAGTGCCATCCGTCAGGGCGATCTGACCGTCGGTGCCGTGCTGTCGGGTAACCGTAACTTTGAAGGACGTATCCATCCGTATGTGAAAACCAACTGGCTGGCGTCACCGCCGCTGGTGGTGGCCTACGCGCTGTCCGGCAATATGAAATTGAACCTGCAAACCGATCCGCTCGGTGAAGATGCCAGCGGCAGGCCGATTTATCTGAAGGATATCTGGCCGTCGCCGGAAGAAATAGCCGCTGCGGTGCAGATGGTGTCGACCGAAATGTTCCATAAAGAGTATGCCGAAGTGTTTGCCGGTACGCCTGAGTGGCAGCAAATTCAGGTCAGCGAGGCGGCAACCTATTCGTGGGATAACGACTCGACCTATATCCGTCTTTCACCGTTCTTTGACACGATGGCAAAAGAACCGGAGCCGGTAGAGGATATCAAAGGCGCGCGTATTCTGGCGATGCTCGGCGATTCGGTCACCACCGACCATATCTCTCCCGCGGGCAGCATCAAGGCCGAAAGTCCGGCGGGGCGTTATCTGTTGGATCGCGGTGTTGAACGCACCGACTTCAACTCCTACGGCTCGCGGCGCGGCAATCATGAAGTGATGATGCGTGGAACCTTCGCTAACATTCGCA
Source organism: Pantoea coffeiphila (assembly GCF_016909495.1). Lineage (GTDB taxonomy): Bacteria > Pseudomonadota > Gammaproteobacteria > Enterobacterales > Enterobacteriaceae > Erwinia > Erwinia coffeiphila. Next base: position 165,677 of record NZ_JAFBFW010000001.1, read on the forward strand.
TCCGCAACGAAATGGTGCCGGGAGTGGAAGGGGGGATTACGCGGCACATCCCCAGCAATGAACAACTGGCGATTTACGACGCTGCAATGCGTTACCGGGAAGAAGGCATTCCGCTGGCCATCATTGCCGGGAAAGAGTACGGTTCCGGCTCCAGCCGCGACTGGGCGGCGAAGGGGCCGCGTTTGCAGGGCGTTCGGGTAGTGATTGCCGAATCATTTGAACGCATCCACCGTTCCAATCTGATCGGTATGGGGATTCTGCCACTGGAGTTTCCGCAGGGCGTAACCCGGAAAACATTGAAACTCACCGGCGATGAGCTGATCGATGTTGCGGATCTCCAGCAGTTGAAACCGGGAACGACGGTAAAAGTGACGCTAACGCGAGCGGACGGCAGTAAAGAAATTCTGGATACGCGCTGCCGTATTGATACCGGCAACGAGCTGACCTACTACCAGAATGACGGCATTCTGCATTACGTGATCCGCAATATGCTTCACGACTGACCGTTCGCAGTTCCCTGGCCATATCGACTGCCGGGAAAAGAAAAAAGCCGCTATCAAAAGTAGCGGCTTTTAACGTCTTCAGGAGCAATGTGATCCGTATCGGGTATTACTTCGACAGCAGATGGCCCATTTTTTCGGCTTTGGTATCGAGGTAGTGCGCATTATTCGGATTACGACCGACAATCAGCGGAACGCGTTCAACAATATTGATGCCCGCTTCAGTAAGAATCTCTACCTTGCGCGGATTGTTGGTCAGCAGACGCACTTCGTCAACGCCAAGCAGTTTGAACATATCGGCGCACAGGGTAAAGTCGCGCTCATCGGCGGCAAATCCCAACTGATGGTTGGCTTCTACCGTGTCATAGCCTTTATCCTGCAACGCGTAGGCGCGAATTTTATTCAGCAGCCCGATACCGCGTCCTTCCTGCCGATGATAAAGCAGAATCCCGCGGCCCTGCTCGGCGATGTGCGTCAGCGCAGCTTCCAGCTGGAAACCGCAATCGCAGCGCAGGCTGAACAGCGCATCACCGGTAAGGCATTCGGAATGAACGCGCGCCAGTACCGGCTCGCTGTTAGAAACATCACCATAAACCAGCGCAACATGATCGTGCCCGGTTGCCAGTTCTTCAAAACCGACCATGAGGAAATCGCCCCAGGGCGTGGGCAGGTTGGCTTCTGCCACCCGTTTAAGCTGCATGTGACTCTCCAGAAACTTCAGGTGTACGCTATCATCAGATGGCGCAGTGTCAGTTGCCTGACGGCTAACAATGCGTGCTATTTTGCCATAACCCGCGATGCGAAGGTTAACATGTTTGAGCTATCCAGTGATAACGCACAATTATCACCGTCGCAATCTATATGTTATTATTTTTATTACTATTGTTATATCAATCCAGAGAAATAACCGAACTTTTTAAGGAAGAAAGATGCCTGAAATTCTCAGACGAACCACGATCGGGATGCTTCTATTGTTGACAATGCCCGTGCTGATCGCGCTTTCTGGCTGGCAGTGGCAGCCTGGTGAAATGGGCTGGGGATATCTGATCCTGTTCTGGTTTACCGAGACGGTCACCCGTCCGTGGGGCGTTATTACCAGCGTGCTATTGTGCGGTTGGTTCCTCTGGTGTTTACGTTTCCGCTTCAAACCGGCGGTGTTTTTGCTGGCCATCCTGGTTGGTACTATCCTCGTCGGCCAGTACACCAAAAGCCTGATTAAAGACCGGGTACAGGAGCCTCGCCCATACGTTTTATGGCTGGAAAAGGCCGAGGGTGTCAGTAATGAATACTTCTATGAATTAAAACGCAAACAGCGTAGCCACCTGGTCGAAGAAGCGGTGGCCGATAATACACAGCTACCCGGATGGCTGAAGCGGCACTGGGCGTTTGAAACCGGATTTTCGTTTCCTTCAGGACACACCATGTTTGCTGCCAGCTGGGCGCTGCTTGGTGTAGGATTGCTGTGGCCGCGTCGGCGCTATGTCACCATTGTGCTGCTGTTGAGTTGGGCCACGCTGGTGATGGGCAGCCGTCTGGTGCTGGGCATGCACTGGCCGCAGGATCTTATCGTATCTACGTTGTTGAGCTGGCTGTTTATTACCCTGGCAACCTGGCTCGCCCAGCGTTTCTGCGGTCCGCTGAGCGTGCTGCCACAGGAGCAGCAGGAAATCAACCAGCGAGAAAATGAGTGACGCCGATTGTAAACCAGGTTTTTGCCCCCATAACTATCAACGACTTTGCATAATAGCGTGATGGGTACAGGGAATTAGTGCGGCGCCTGAAATCTGCGAGTATCAACACAAGCATCAAGGCGTTTTTTTTGGCATAATTCATCTGATTAACATCAGATTACGGGATGAACTGTGAAATATTTGCTGATTTTTTTAGTGGTTCTGGCGATCTTTGTCATTTCAGTCACTTTGGGTGCACACAACGATCAGGTCGTCACCTTCAACTATCTGCTGGCGCAGGGTGAATTCCGTATCTCTACACTGCTGGCTTCGCTGTTTGCCGTGGGCTTCCTGCTGGGATGGGCAATATGTGGTCTGTTTTGGCTACGTGTTCGCGTTGCACTGGCTAACAGCCAGCGTAAGCTTAAGCGACTGCAGCATCAGATCGGGCAGACGGATGCTGCCGGGACGGCGTCAAGAACGCCAGCCGTCAAGGAATAATCATTTATGTTGGAACTGCTGTTTCTGTTACTCCCCGTAGCCGCCGCCTACGGCTGGTATATGGGGCGCAGAAGTGCGCAACAGGATAAGCAACAGGAAGCGAGCCGCCTGTCACGCGATTACGTGGCCGGGGTGAACTTCCTGCTTTCGAATCAACAGGACAAAGCCGTCGACCTGTTTCTTGACATGCTCAAGGAAGACAGCGGTACGGTTGAGGCTCACCTGACGCTGGGCAACCTGTTTCGTTCCCGTGGTGAAGTTGACCGCGCCATCCGCATCCACCAGGCCCTGATGGAAAGTGCTTCTCTGACCTACGATCAGCGGCTGCTTGCTATACAGCAGCTGGGGCGCGATTACATGGTGGCCGGTTTATACGATCGTGCTGAACAGATGTTCGGGCAACTGGTTGAAGAAACCGATTTTCGCATTGGCGCGCTCCAGCAGCTGCTGATCATCCATCAGTCCACCAGCGACTGGCCGAATGCGATCGAAGTCGCGGAACGGCTGGTGAAGCTGGGTAAAGAGCAGAAGAAAATGGAAATCGCCCATTTCTACTGCGAGCTGGCGCTGCAGGCCATGGGCAGTGACGATCTTGATCGTGCAATGAACCTGCTGAAGAAGGGCGAAGCCGCCGATCGCAACAGCGCCCGCATCTCTATTATGATGGGGCGGATTTTTATGGCGAAAGGCGATTATGCCAAAGCCGTAGTGCACCTGCAGCGGGTCATTGAACAGGATCGGGAACTGGTCAGCGAGACGCTGGAAATGCTGGAAACCTGCTTCGAACACCTCAACCAGCCAAAGGCATGGAGCGATTATCTGAAGCGCTGCGTGGAAGAGAATACCGGTGCGGCCGCCGAACTCTACCTTGCCGGTATTCTGGACCGCGATGAAGGGGCGGACGTGGCGCAGACCTATATCACCCGCCAGCTACAGCGACATCCTACCATGCGCGTATTCCACCGGCTGATGGACTTCAACCTGCAGGAAGCCGAAGACGGCAGGGCGAAAGAGAGCCTGATGGTGCTGCGCGATATGGTGGGCGAGCAAATTCGCACCAAGCCGCGCTATCGCTGCCACAAATGCGGTTTTACCGCCCATGCGCTTTACTGGCACTGCCCGTCTTGCCGCGCCTGGTCTTCGGTAAAGCCGATTCGCGGCCTGGATGGACAATAATCCTGGCGCCCGCGCCGATTCATTGTCCTTTTTCTGCTGTGACTTAGTTACAACATGCTAATTGTTTTTTAAACAGTACGATGCCAGCGGCATCTTAGTCGTGAAGCCTGGCAGGGGGGAATGGAAATCCACCACTCTTCGTTAATAATTCTCAACGGGTTAACTGTGAATTTGCGCCTTCCGCAGGTAAAATGCCTGCCGTTTCCGCTTTCCGTTTTCAGTCAACGGCCTGTGACGCCTGGCTGAATTCCTGTGACTATTCTGTTTGCGCCATGCGGTGCTCCACTTAAAGAGGGTTTATTGATGCATTCACCTCAGCTTACCGGCTCACCGATTGTGGTAGCGTTAGATTATGCCGATCGCGACCTTGCACTGGCTTTTGTCGACCAGATTGAACCCGGCAGCTGCCGCCTGAAAGTAGGGAAAGAGATGTTTACCCTGTTCGGCCCGCAGCTGGTGCGCGATTTGCAACAGCGCGGTTTCGACGTCTTCCTTGATCTCAAGTTTCATGATATTCCGAACACCACGGCACACGCGGTGGCCGCAGCGGCTGATTTGGGCGTGTGGATGGTGAATGTCCACGCCAGCGGCGGAGCGCGGATGATGAATGCGGCCCGCGAGGCACTGATGCCGTTTGGCAAAGACGCCCCTCTGCTGATCGCCGTCACCGTGCTGACCAGCATGGATGCGGACGACCTTCGCGGTCTGGGGATCGAGTTATCTCCTGCCGATCAGGCCGAGCGCCTGGCGCGGCTGACACATCAGTGCGGACTGGACGGCGTGGTGTGTTCAGCGCAGGAAGCCAGCCGCTTTAAGCAGGTTATTGGCCAGGAATTTAAGTTAGTTACTCCGGGAATACGACCGGCTGGCAGCGATGTAGGTGACCAGCGCCGCATTATGACTCCGCAGCAAGCGGTGCAGGCCGGCGTTGATTATATGGTGATCGGGCGTCCTATTACCCAGGCGGCCAATCCGGCAGCAGCCCTGCAAGCGATCCTTTCCTCAATTCAGGAGGCATAATGGCAGACGATAACAGCAGGCTGGTCTATTCAACCGCCAGTGGCCGTATTGACGAAGTTAAAGAGAAACCGCAGCGTCCTAAAGGTGACGGTATTGTTCGCATCCAGCGTCAGACCAGCGGCCGTAAAGGGAAGGGCGTGTGCCTGATCTCGGGGATTGATGTGGACGATGCCGAGCTGGAAAAGCTGGCTGCCGAACTTAAGAAAAAATGCGGCTGCGGCGGTGCGGTAAAAGACGGCGTGATTGAAATTCAGGGCGACAAGCGCGATTTGCTGAAAACGCTGCTGGAGGCCAAAGGCCATAAGGTTAAACTCGCTGGAGGCTGATGCCCGGTCTTTTATGCTGAGCTTCAACCGGTCAAACATCGGTCGGTAGCTTTCAAAGCCGAAGCTGCGCTAAAGCAAGATACCGATTCAGCAAACATGAGGCCGCAAGTGCGGCCTCAAATGTTTCCTTTTCGCTGCGGCAGCCAGAGATATCGTGTGCAAACGAATTAATCGACCTGATGCCCGATAATACCGCCGACGGCCGCGCCACCCACGGTACCTAAGCCGCTACCGTTAGTCAGAATCGAACCACCTATTGCACCAGCACCGGCACCGATTGCCGTGTTGCGATCGCGCTTAGACCAGTTTGAACAGGCACTGAGAGAAAGAACCAGAGTTGCCGCCAGCATCGCGGCGGTAATGCGTTTTGTCGTATTTGTCATTGTGAATACTCCTCAATTGCAGCGACTGATTACCCGATCAAGTATAGTGGATACTCGGATTTTCGGCCTGGAACTGTCGATTATTCCGGCGTTCCTGCTATTAGTTAGTGAGCTGATTATCACTACAGCTAGCTATCTATATTAATTTTAGAAGCTGCTGCTTTACTGCCCAGGTAATAATTCCGAATATTTCCGCTGCCGTGCCGCACAGAACGCTGCGGACAGCCGGAAACTGCCTTTATCCAGCTATTGTCTCCATACCCGCTTTTAGCGCCTGCGCCGACAATGACTCACGGACCTAATCGGAGAGTCAACGATGCTTGAACAACTGAAACAGCAGGTACTGGAAGCCAATCTCGCGCTACCGCACTACGGCCTGGTCACATTTACCTGGGGCAACGTCAGTGCCATCGACCGCCAGCAGGGACTGGTGGTGATTAAACCTTCCGGGGTGAGCTACGAGCAGATGCAGCGTGACGATATGGTGGTGGTGGAGCTGGAAAGCGGCAGGGTGGTAGAAGGTGCTAAACGGCCATCTTCTGACACCGATACTCACCGCGCTTTATATCTGGCCTGGCCAGATATCGGTGGAATTGTCCATACACATTCTCGCCACGCTACAATCTGGGCACAGGCCGGCCGGGACATTCCCGCCTGGGGGACAACGCATGCCGATGACTTCTACGGTGCCGTACCCTGCACGCGTAAGATGACCGATGCCGAAATCAAAGAACGGTACGAGTGGGAAACCGGGCAGGTCATTATTGAAACCCTGCGCGACCGGGAAATCGACCCGCTGGCTATACCCGCCGTACTGGTTAACTCGCACGGTCCTTTTTGCTGGGGTAAAAGCGCAGACGATGCCGTACACAGTGCCGTCGTGCTGGAAGAAGTGGCCTATATGGGCATCTTCAGTCAACAACTTGCGCCCGAGCTTCCGGTGATGCAGCAAACCCTGCTGGATAAACACTATTTGCGTAAACACGGTGCCGGAGCCTACTACGGTCAGAAGTGATGTTCATTGCCGGTGATTTAAGGACGAAGTTGCTCAATTTATTTGGCGGTTTATTGTCACTTTTTGTCTGAAAATTTACTAATTTGCTTTAATAATCAAACAGCCATTTAGTGTAAACATCCTGTCGATTAGGCTGGAGCTGCGTACTGAACGCATGACTAATCGAGGATAATAATATGACCGTTGTAAACCAGACTACCTGCAGACTGTTCAGTGAAGCCGGACAGATGACCCAGCTCTCCGCTTACTATGAGGAAGAGCGCCGGACCATGTGGATGCTGCTGCGTGCGCAGCCGCGCCCGAGCTTCAACCACCAGCTAATAGAGGAGATCATGAATCTCAGCTATGCGGCACAGCGGTCGGGGCTGGCTATTGATTTTTGGGTTACCGGCTCACTGGTCCCCGGCATGTTTAATGCCGGTGGCGATCTCAGCTTCTTTGTGGAGTCGATCAAAAACGGCCGCCGCGAGGCACTACGGGCTTATGCCCGAGCCTGCGTGGACTGCATTCACGCGGCGGCAAGAGGATTTGATACCGGAGCGGTAACCATTGCGATGGTAGAGGGCAGTGCGCTCGGTGGCGGATTTGAAGCGGCGCTGGCACATCACTTTATTTTAGCGCAGAACACCGCGCGGATGGGTTTCCCTGAAATTGCTTTTAACCTGTTCCCCGGGATGGGCGGCTATTCGCTGGTTGCCCGTCGGGCAGGTATGAAGCTGGCAGAGGAGCTGATTTGCGAAGGTGAATCACACACCGCAGAGTGGTTTGAAACGCGCGGGCTGGTTGATCGTCTGTTCCAGCCGGACGAGGCTTACCACAGTACGCGTACCTTTATTGATACGCTGCGACCGAAGCTGAACGGCGTGCGGGCGATGCTGAAAGCGCGGCAGCGCGTGCTTCAGCTGACGCGCGCCGAACTGATGGACATCACCGAAGACTGGGTTGATTTCGCCTTCAGCCTGGAACCCAAGGACATCGCCTATATGGAGCGTCTGGTTAACTTACAAAACCGCCACAGTGCTCAAAGCTTGCTGAAAGCGGGTTAAGTGCGTTTATCAACCATAATCAGGCTTTAACAAGATAGTGCGCAAGCCAGTGCTCAAGCTCATCAACGGGCATTGGCTTCGCGTACAGATAGCCCTGGCGCACGTCAACGCCGCAGGCCAGCGCGAACGCTTCTTCTTCTTCGGTTTCAATCCCTTCGGCAATCACCTGGAGATCCAGCGCGCGGGCCACGGCAACAATCGCGCGAACCAGCGTTTGCGAAACGGATTTCTCGTTCACATCGCGGATAAAACTCTGGTCGAGTTTGATCGCGTCAATCGGCACGCGCGCCAGCTGCGACAGCGAAGAATAGCCGGTGCCGAAGTCATCAAGATGCACCGATGCACCTAACTGCTGGAATTCGCCCATCAGCACCAGTGCCTGGCTTTCGTTTTCCATCAGACAGCTTTCGGTCAGTTCGATATCAATCGGACAGCTCTCCAGCCCGGCTTCGTCGAGCGCCAGCTTGAGATCGGTATAAATACTCTGATCGATCAGCTGCCGTGCGGAAACGTTGACCGCCACACGTAGGAAAATCCCCTGCTTGCGCCACTCAAGAATTTGCTCAAGAACCGTCAGCATCACCCACCGGCCCAGCGGTACAATCAGCCCGGACTCCTCGGCGTAGGAGATAAAGCGATCGGGGCGAACCAGGCCACGCTCCGGCGAAAGCCAGCGGACCAGCGCCTCGACGCTGCTGACCGTGCCGTCGGCATCCAGCTTCGGCTGATAGTGAATGACTAACTGGCTCAGTTCCAGCGCCTTGCGCAGGTTCGTGTCCAGCCAGAGGTATTCAAATACCCGCTGATTCATCTCGGTCGAGAAGACGCTGAACTGCCCACGGCCGTTCTCTTTGGCGGTGTACATCGCCGTGTCGGCGTTGCGGATCAGGCTGTCACGATCCTCGCCGTGCTGTGGAGCAATGGCGATACCGATTGAACAGCCGGAATACACCTCAATCAGACCGATGCGGAAGGTCTGCTTCAGTCGGTCGATAATGCGCGACGCCATCGCTTCCAGCGCAGCCTGAGTCGTATCTTCGGCCAGCACGATAAACTCATCGCCGCCGAGGCGGGCCAGAGTCTGATTTTTCTCGAGGCAGCTCAGGATGGCCAGCGACACGGCCTGCAACAGCTGGTCGCCAAACATATGGCCGTAAACGTCGTTAACCTTTTTAAAGTTATCCAGGTCCAGATAGACCACGCCCACCTGTTCGTTTGCGCGATTCTCCAGCACCTCCGTAATACGATCGTTAATCGCCGTACGGTTAGGCAGGCCGGTAATCGTATCGGTGTTGGCCAGCACTCGCAGACGCTCCTGTGCCCGGCGCTCTTCGGTAATATCCGTCCCCGAACAGATCAGGTAAATTTCATTTTTTCCGCTGCCGCTGTGGACGAATTTATTCCGGAACAGGAACAGACGCTGGCCCATTTTCGTCTTGATCCAGCGTTCAACTTCATAGGAGCTGCCTTCCCGGAAGAAGGTGCTGATATTGCGGCGAGAAGACGCGGCTTCCTGTCGCGTCATAAACAGCTGGAACACGTTGCGGCCGATCACTTCCTGCTCTTTCAGGCCGGTATACTCTTCGCTCAGGCGATTAAAGCGCTGAATATTACCGTGCTGATCGAGAATAACGATTACCGAGTTGGCTTCGGAAACCACCTGTTCGGCAAAAGAAAGCCCGAGCGCCAGATCGCGCGCCACCGCGGAGGTGTCCCCCCAGGCCGAGGCGGTGCCCGCCCACTGGGACAGACTCACTTTGCGGCCGACCAGATGCATGGACAGCGGAGTGCCGTAGAGTGAGAGCGTCAGATTAATGCTGGATGTGACCACCGTCATTTCGCGAATCATGCGGGCCTGTGCAGCATTCAGCGGCACGGCGATATTGATTTCGCCATTCTCTTCCTGAGCGAAGTGCAGCGCATCACTGTCAGAGCGTAAATGCCAATAAGGGCTACTGGTGCCAAACCAGGCGTATAGCAGCGTTTGCCCCTGTTCATCGGTCATTTATTCTTTCTCCTTGGTGATGCAGTGCAGATGGTATCTTCTTATTTTAGCAACACTATTAGCCGGTTGCAGAATCCCGAGACACAATAGCAATTAATCCAGGCTGATTAAATCAGGATAAATAAAAAATCTCCCCGACCGTTCGATCGGGGAGACTCATCATTAACAATAACGCAATTGACGGATTGTGTAACATGCCCTAAGAAAAATAATGCAGCACATGCCGGGCATGGACAGCGTTTTGGCCGCTGAAGTCAGAGACGATTCGCCGTACTCTGTGCCGTTTCACTACGCAGAACAATCTCGCTTTCGTGCGTGGTTGGCTGGCTGCTTTGCAGAGCGCGACGGATCACGAAGAAAGACGAAATCAACATGGTGACAGCAACCAGCATAAAGAAGCCGCATAGCGCTGCGTTAATCTGGTTACTCATCACGATGGTCTGCATATCCGCGATGCTTTTTGCCGGGGCAATCACCACGCCCTGATCGATACCGGTGGAGAATTTCTTCGCCTGGGCAAGGAAACCAATCGACGGTTTTTCGTGGAAGATTTTCTGCCATCCGGCCGTCATTGAGGTAACGAATAGCCAGGCAGTCGGCAAAATAGTCACCCAGGCGTAGCGCTGTTTTTTCATCTTAAACAGCACCACGGTACCCAGAATCAGCGCCATCGAAGCCAGCATCTGGTTGCCGATACCGAACAGCGGCCACAGGGTGTTAATGCCGCCCAACGGGTCGATCACGCCCTGATAAACAAAGAAGCCCCAGCCGGAAACCGCTACCGCTGTCCCGATAATATTACCGAACCAGGAACGGTTATTGGCCAACGCCGGAATGGCGGTACCCGCCAGGTCCTGCACCATAAACCGGCAGGCACGAGTACCGGCATCAACTGCCGTCAGAATAAACAGCGCCTCAAAGAGAATGGCAAAGTGATACCAGAAGGCCATCATCGCCCGACTGTTAAATACCTCGGTGATGATATGCGCCATGCCAACTGCAAAGGTTGGCGCACCACCTGCGCGGGACAGAATCGAGGTTTCCCCCACGTCGCGGGCAATCGCGGTCAGCACCTCCGGCGTGATGACAAAGCCCCAGCCGTTAATCGCCTGCGCGGCGCTTTCTACCGTGGTGCCAATCAGCGCCGCCGGGGCATTCATCGCAAAATAGATACCCGGGTCCAGCACCGAGGCGCAGATCAGCGCCATAATGGCCACAAAGGACTCCATCAGCATCGCGCCGTAGCCGAGCATGCGAATATGGCTTTCGCGTTCCACCAGCTTCGGCGTTGTGCCGCTGGAAACCAGCGCGTGGAAGCCTGAAATTGCGCCACAGGCAATGGTAATAAACAGGAACGGGAACAGTCCGCCGGAGAACACCGGCCCGCTGCCGTCAATAAAACGCGTAACCGCCGGCATTTTCATTTCCGGCATGGCGAACACAATACCCACCGCCAGACCGACGATCACCCCGATTTTCAGGAAAGTAGACAAATAATCGCGCGGTGCCAGCAGCAGCCACACCGGCAAAACTGAAGCCACGAAGCCGTAGATCACCAGAACCAGCGTCAGGGTGGTGCCTTTCAGGGTAAAGAACGGTCCCCAGAACGGATGCAGGGCGATATCACCGCCGTAAATAATCGCGGCCATCATCAACACGAAGCCGATCAGCGACACCTCGGCGATATGACCGGGGCGGATAAAGCGCATATACACACCCATAAACAGGGCAATCGGCAGGGTGGCGGCGATGGAGAACATGCCCCACGGACTGTTGGTTAGCGCTTTCACTACCACCAGCGCCAGCGCGGAAAGAATAATAATCATCACGCCAAGCGCACCGAGCATGGTGATCACCCCGGCAAATGCGCCCAGTTCCTGGCGGGCCATTTCCCCCAGCGAGCGTCCGTCGCGGCGTGTGGAGATAAACAGAATCAGGAAGTCCTGTACTGCACCTGCCAGCATTACGCCGATCAAGATCCACAGTGTTCCGGGCAGGAAGCCCATCTGGGCGGCAAGGATCGGTCCGACCAGCGGCCCGGCACCGGCGATAGCGGCAAAGTGATGCCCGAAGAGTACCCATTTGTTGGTGGGAACGTAGTCCAGACCGTCATTTTTACGCTCGGCGGGCGTCATACGCCGATCGTCCAGCTCAAAAATATTGCGGGCAATAAACAGACTGTAGAATCGATAAGCAATGCTGTAGCAGGCAACGGCAGCCACTACCAGCCACAGTGCGTTAACCGGTTCGCCTCGATTCAATGCCAGCATCGCAAACGCGCAGGCACCGACGATGGCCACGGCAATCCAGATCAAACTTGCCTTGACGTTTTTCATCACATTACTCCTTGTAAGAACCACAAAGGGGAGAAGGAATCAGCAAGTTAAAAATAGTGTAATGAAATGTAAAAGAAAGATTATCAATCAGGAAGTGTGAACTGTCGGGGATTTTTTACGCAGGGAAGTCGAGAGAAATAATGCGGGATAACCTGAGTCGTTATCCCGCATTGAGTTTTATGCTGCCGGGCGAGCCACCACGCTGCGGGTTTCCATGCGCACTTCGGCGATGGTGACCTCAATAACGTCGGTAACGCGATAAGCCACTTCGCCTTTGATCATCACGGAGCCGTTTTCATTGCTGCACACCAGCTCATCACGCACCGCGTGAATAAACGGAGCCGGGATAAAGGCGACCGCGCCGTTGTCCAGCAGGCGAACGCGCATGCCGCCACGTGAAACGTCGATGATCTCGGCGCTGAAGCGCTGGTCAGTACCCGCCGCCTTTTGCAGGAAGCGAGAATAGAGCCAGTCGCCGACATCACGTTCTGCCATGCGGTTCTGGCGGCGGCGTTCGGCCATTTTCACCGTCAGCTCATCAGCAGGGCGGTCAGCTGCTTCACCTTTAATAATCGCTTTCAGCAGGCGATGGTTGATCATATCGCCGAACTTACGGATCGGTGAAGTCCAGGTTGCGTACGCCTCAAGACCCAGACCAAAATGCGGGCCGGGTTCAATGCTGACTTCGGCAAACGACTGGAAGCGGCGAATACGGCTGTCGAGGAACTGGGTAGGCAGGGCATCCAGCTCGCGACGCAGCTCGCGGAAGCCTTCCAGCGTGGCAATCGCCGCCGGGTCGGCGGTAATGCCGTGGTTGGCCAGCACGGCAGCGGCCTGCTCGGCGTTAACCAGATCGAAGCCTAAATGCACGTTGTAGACGCCGAAGCCCAGATTATCGCGCAGCACGGTCGCAGCACAGATATTGGCCAGAATCATGGACTCTTCAACGATGCGGTTAGCGATGCGACGATGTTCAGCGATGATATCCAGCACTTCGCCTTTTTCACCCAGCAGGAAGCGGAAGTCAGGGCGATCCTTAAACACCAGCGCATGGCTCTGACGCCATTCACTGCGTGCCAGGCACAGACGATGCAGCAGACGGATCTGCTGAGCAATCGCTTCGCTCTCCGGCTGCCATTCACCGGCACCGTCGTTTTCCAGCCAGTCGGAAACGTTATCGTAAGCCAGCTTGGCTTTGGATTCGATCCAGGCGGCGAAGAACTGAATGTCGCTGGCAGGCGTACCGTCTGCGGCAATTTTCACGCGGCAGGCCAGCACCGGGCGGCGTTCGTTCGGGCGCAGCGAGCAGATGTTGTCCGACAGCTGGCGCGGCAGCATCGGGATATTGAAGCCCGGCAGATAGTTAGTGAACGAACGTTCGGCGGCGATTTTATCCAGCTTGCTGCCCGGCAGCACATAGGCCGTTGGATCGGCAATGGCAATGGTCAGCAGCAGTTCGCCATCGGTGGTTTCTTCCACGTACAGCGCATCGTCCATATCTTCGGTGCTGGCGCTGTCGATGGTGACGAAATTCAGGGCGGTGAGATCTTCACGTTCCAGCTTTTCATCCAGCATCTCTTCCGGCGTGGCGACATCCGGCGCTTCACGCTCCAGATTGTGGCGTGACAGTGTCACCCACCAGGGAGCGAGATGGTCATCACCGGTAGTGATAAATTCGGTCAGCTCGGCGTAGAAAGTGCGGTCGCCTTTCAGCGGGTGGCGGCGCATCTCGGCCACCGCCCAGTCACCGTTCTGGAAATCATGTTTCACGCTACGATCGGCGCGACACTGGATAGCATCCTTGAGCAGAGGATGATCGGGAATAATGGACAGACGGTCGTCTTTGTCCTTCCGCTGCACCCGGCCAACAAAGCGGGTGAGGAACGGCTCGATCAGCGTTTCCGGATCGGCCACTTCACGATCTTTATCGGTTTGCAGTACCGCTGAAACGCGGTCACCGTGCATCACTTTTTTCATGAACGGCGGCGGGATAAAGTAGCTTTTCTGAGCATCGACTTCCAGGAAGCCAAAGCCTTTTTCCGTGCCTTTTACCACACCCTCAACGCGAGGTGTCTGGGAGTGGAGTTTCTCTTTAAGCTGCGCGAGCAGCGGGTTATCCTGGAACATAATTTCAACAGTTTTCGTGGCCTAAGAGCGGCAGACAGTTTTACGCGATTAACCGCTTCGCGGCAAGTCCGGTATGAAAAGGGCGGCCATTTTTCCGGCCGCCCCCGCACTTACGCAATCCGCAGTTCGTGCTTAATCGGTGACAGAGAAATTTTCACCGGCACCGACTTCGAGGTTGGCGTGCCGCTGATGTCGCCGAAGCTGGATAACGGCACCAGCGGGTTAGTTTCCGGATAGTAGGCGGCCAGATTCCCGGCAGGAATATTGTACGGCACCAGCTTGAAGCCATGAACTTTTCGGGTAATGCCGTCGTTCCACACGGTTTCGATATCGACATTATCACCGGCGGCAAAGCCCAGTTTTTCCATATCCTGCGCATTGATGAACAGCACCTCGCGCTGGCCGTAAACGCCGCGATAACGATCGTCCAGACCGTAAATGGTGGTGTTGTACTGGTCGTGCGAACGCAGAGTTTGCAGCGTGAACGGCACCTCGGCATCCAGCGGTGGGAACAGGGAGGCGGGCAGCGCCGCGTTGCTGAACTGCGCCTTCTCATGCAGGGTATTAAACCGCAGTTCCGCCGCGGCGTTACCGAGATAGAAGCCGCCCTTGATATCGCATTTCGCATTGAAATCCGCGAAGCCAGGAATGGTGGCAGCGATGTGGTCGCGGATCAGATTGTAATCCGCCGCCAGACCCAGCCAGTCGACCTTCTCGTTGCCCAGCACCGCGTTAGCGATACCGGCGACAATCCAGGTCTCAGAACGCTGGGTATCGGCAATCGGCTTGCCCACACCTTCGGAGGCATGCACCATGCTGAACGAGTCTTCCACGGTAATAAACTGTGGACCGGTTGCCTGAATATCCTGCTCGGTACGGCCCAGCGTAGGCAGAATCAGCGCGTCTACCGCACCCGGACACAGGTGGCTGCGGTTGAGCTTGGTACTGATTTGCACGGTCAGGCCACAGCGGCGCAGCGCTTCTTCGGTACGCGGGCTGTCCGGCGCAGCGGCCGCCAGGTTACCGCCCAGGGCGATCAGTACCTTGATTTCATCGCGCAGCATCGCTTCCAGCGCTTCAACGGTGTTGTGGCCGATTTCACGCGGTGGCTCGAAGCCGAAATGCTGGCCCAGGCTGTCGAGGAATGCTTTAGGCGGCTTCTCGTCAATGCCCATTGTGCGGTTGCCCTGCACGTTACTGTGTCCGCGCACCGGGCAAAGGCCCGCACCTTTTTTACCCAGCTGACCAAACAGCAGCTGCAGGTTAACGATTTCACGCACCGTATCCACGGAGTGTTTGTGCTGAGTGATACCCATCGCCCAGGTACAAATCACCCGGTCGGCGCTCTGATAAATCGCCGCCGCTTCGCGGATCTGCTGCTCGCTGAGACCCGACTGCTGGACGATCTGCGACCATTCGGTGGCCTCGACTTCGGCCAGATAGGCCTCAACGCCTTCGGTTTTGGCATTGATAAACGCTTCGTCAAACAGGCCTTTTTCACCGGCGGCAACCAGCGCGCGGTGATTTTCCGCCAGTACTTTCACCATACCGCGAACGGCGGCCATATCACCGCCCAGATTCGGCTGATAGTAGGTAGAACTGATCTGTCCGGCCATGCTGGTCACCACTTCCAGCGGTTTCTGCGGGTCGGCAAAACGCTCCAGCCCACGCTCGCGCAGGGTATTGAAGGTGACAATTTTAGCGCCGTGATCGGCGGCGTGGCGCAGGCTGTGCAGCATGCGCGGGTGGTTGGTTCCCGGATTCTGGCCAAAGACGAAAATCGCATCGGCATGATCGAAATCATCAAGGCGAATGGTGCCTTTACCGACACCGATGCTGCGCTTCAGGCCGCTGCCGCTGGCCTCGTGGCACATATTGGAACAGTCGGGGAAATTGTTACTGCCGTTCAGGCGGCCAAAGAGCTGATAAAGCCAGGACGCTTCATTACTGGCGCGGCCCGAAGTATACAGCTCCATCTGGTGCGGATTATCCATCGCCTTGATATGGCGGGCGATCAGCGCAAACGCATCGTCCCAGCTTATTGGCTCGTAGCGGTCGGTCTGACGGTTATAGCGCAGGGGCTCGGTCAGGCGACCCTGATACTCGAGGAAATAGTCGCTCTGCTGATACAGCGAGGTCACGCTGTATTGCGCGAAGAAGTCTGCACCAATATTGCGGCGGGTGGCTTCCCAGGTGACCGCTTTGGCCCCGTTTTCGCAGAAGCTGAAGGTACTTTTATTATCATCGCCCCAGGCACAGCCGGGGCAGTCGAAGCCCTTTGCCTTGTTCATGCGCATCAGGTTGCGCATGTTTTTTAATACTTGCTTGCTGTCGAAGACAAAACGGGTGGTAGCTTCCAGGGAACCCCAACCACCGGCCGCAGCCTGGTAGGGTTTAATCGCTTCTTTAAATTTCATGATATGCAGGCTTATGTTGGAATGATGTTAAGAAGTTATGACTCCTTTTGCATAAGTGTGATAGCCAGTGTGAGAATTGTCTAATTGATTGCAGCGATGGAGCGATAGTTAGTATTTATCGTGGAATTGTTAAAACTGTGACGTTGTTCAAAAAATAGCCTGGCGTTTTCCCCTGTGGTACGGCGATCCCTCCGCTGTCGTCTAATACTTAGCGTTCACCAAGCCGGGCAGGAGAGGCCAGATGAAAAAGTTTGCCAGCAGCGTTCATGCTTTTGGTAAAGCGCTGATGATGCCGATTTCGGTCATTGCCGCCGCCGGGATTTTCCTTGGCGTGGCGGCGGCAATGCAGAATCCGGCGATTACCGGTGAAGCGTTTGCCGCGATGCAGGTGCCGCAGCTGATTATCGGTTTTATCCGTAAGGTAGCGGGTGCGCTGTTCGCCAACCTGCCGCTGCTGTTTGCCGTTGCCAGCGCCATCGGCCTGGCTAAAGCGGAAAAACCCACAGCGGCGTTTGCCGCGACGATTGGCTTTATTACGATGCACGTTGGCGTCAGCGCCACGCTGGCGGCGAAAGGGCTGACTGCTGCCACCACGACCGCCCAGGCGCTACAGGCGCAGGGCATGGACCAGACTCAGGCGATGATGACGGCGGCGGAATATATCCAGATGCTTGGCATTTTCACCTACAACATGAGCGTGCTGGGCGGGGTGATTGCCGGGCTGCTCACTGCGGTGATCCATAACCGCTGCTACACCGTTCAGCTGCCCACGGCCATCAGCTTCTTCGGCGGGCGGCGCTTTGTGCCGATTGTCACTGTGCTGGTGCTGCCGCTGGTGGGCGTACTGCTGGCGGCGATCTGGCCAACCATTGGACTTGGCATTGCATGGGTCGGCGAACTGATTGGTAAAAGTGGCCAGTACGGCGCGTTTCTTTACGGCACCAGCGAGCGCTTGCTGATCCCGACCGGGCTGCACCACATCCTGAACGAAACCGTGCGTTTTACGCCGATTGGCGGCATTGCCACCGTTGACGGCCAGACGCTGGTGGGAGCGTTGAATATCTTTAACGCCTCGCTGACCCATCCCGGCAGCGTGCCCGATGAAACGGTGCGGGAAGCCACGCGCTTCCTCGCCCAGGGCAAAATTCCGGTAATGATGTTTGGCCTGCCCGCTGCCGCGCTGGCGATTTACCATGCGGCACGGCCTGAACATAAGCAGCGCGTCAAGGCGCTGATGCTGGCCGCCGCGCTGACATCCTTCACCACCGGCATCACCGAGCCGCTAGAGTTCTGCTTTATCTTCGTTTCACCGGTGCTCTACATCCTGCATGCGCTGCTCAGCGGCCTGTCGTTTATGCTGATGTCGCTGTTTCATCTGATGATTGGTAACGTGCAGGGCGGGGCGATCGACCTGGTGGTGTTCGGTATCCTCGGCGGCGAAAAAACCGCCTGGTGGTGGAGCATCGCGCTGGGGCTGATTTACATACCGGTCTATTACTACAGCTTCCGCTTTATTATTCAGCGCATGCGAGTAGAAACCCCGGGACGCGAAACGGAAGAAGAGGACGCGACGCCACAGGTGGAAGCCGCAGAGCGGATCAAAGTGATTATCAGCGGTCTGGGCGGTGCGGAAAATATTGAGGATGTAGACTGCTGCTTTACCCGCCTGCGCGTTCGGGTAAAAACGATGAAAGAGGTGGTGGATGCCACGCTGATGAGCACCGGGGCCAACGGCGTAAACCGCGTCAGCGATACGGATGTGCAGGTGATCTATGGCCCGCAGGTGGAGAAAATTGCCGGAGAGGTGAAGAGCGCGCTGGGCATCGCCTGAAACTCAGACGTCATTAACCGGAAAGGTTGTGTTTGTACCTGGAATATGACCTCGTTATAATTTCGAATAATATTTAGTCTTAACTCTTTGTGGAATAGAAAAAATAGACATTAAGCAGTTAATTTACCTCTGTAATCTGGAGCGCGAACGCCACTTTGGCCGCGCTGCCGAGGCCAGTTTTGTCAGCCAGCCGACCCTTTCAATGCGCCTGAAAAATCTGGAGCGCGAGCTGGGTCTTTCGCTGATCAACCGCAGCAATAACTTTGACGGTTTTACGCCAGAGGGCGAGCGTGTGCTCTCGTGGGCGCGGGAAATCGTTTCGGTTTATCAGGGGCTGAAGCTGGAAGTGGAATCGCTGAAGCACGGTGTCAGCGGTACGCTGCGCATCGGCGTGGTGCCGCAGTGCAGTATTTCCCTGCCGCAGCTGCTGAAGGCGGTATCCGATCGTTATCCCCAGCTGGATTATCGCATCGCGGTGCTTAGTGCCGACCAGCTGCTGGAAGCGCTGAACAGCCACACGGTGGATGTCGGTATCGGTTTCTTTGAGCTGGCTACGCTGCGGGAACTGCATTTTCAGGCAGAAATGCTGGACGATCGCGGCGTTGAGGTTATCTGGCATCCGCAGCACTTCCCGCAGCTGGCGGGAGATACGCCGCTGGCGCTGGCAGATGTGGTTTCGCTGCCGCTGTGCCTGGCCGACCGTACGCGCTATTTCCGCCGCTATCTGGACAGCCATTTCCTCGACGCCGGGCATACCCTGCGCGTGGTAATGGAAACAACCTCTATCTTCCAGTTAATTCAGGGCGTGCAGGTGGGGCTGGGCTGCCTGATTTCCCCGGTCGGGCATCTGATCCCGGAAAGTATTGGTGAACTGTGCCGACGTCCGCTGCTGATGCCGCCGATGTCGCGCCACGGCGCGGTGGTCATCGCTGAGCCGGGACGCGCCACGCCGCTGGCGCAGCATTTCTTTGATGAGGTCAGGCACCTGCTGATCAACTGACAGCAGGCCGGTAACTTCTCTTACAGGATTTCAGCGTTCTATCAGCCCGGAAATGTCTCCTGCTGAGCTTCGGTACGGATATCAGGTCTGCGGTATCTGCGGTTGAACACAACGATCGCCATCAGACCTGCATCAATCCTCTGAGATATTAATGATTCTCAACACTGACCGTGCCCAGGCTCTGCATCAGGCGGTTTGACCAGCTGGCGGCGGCCACGCTCAGGATCACATCGAAAATCTCAGCGGTCGATAAACCTGCCTCGCGCAGCGGCTGCAAATGTGCCGCGCTAAAACGTTCGGGAACGCGCGTCAGCTGGGCGGCCAGCAGAATGATCGCTTTCTGCCGCTCAGTGGCGATGCTTAATGCCTGGTCGACATTTTCCCACAGCGCATCGCGCAGTTCTCCTGCCGGATAGTGAGCAAAGCAAATGCTGCTGCCGTTGATACGTGCGGTGACCGCGGCGGCAAGGGCGGCATCGTCCGACGCGTGCTGTTTTTCCAGTGCAGAGAGCAGATGCCCCCAGCCGTTCAGCACATCGCCATCCTGCGCCAGCAGCCAGACAAAGCTTTCAGGCTTAATCAACGGTAGACAGAAGGTCAGCGCTTCCAGCTGATCGGCGGCAGCGTAGCGCGGTTCCAGCGGCGTTAGCGCGGGCTGCCATGCTCCGGACGAAAGCGAAGCCGCGTCGGGCGGTACGCTAACACCCGGCATCCAGCGTACCGGCAGCGCCATCAGTGCGTGAATACCTGCCACGACCCGAGCCTGGTAGCTGACGAAGCCGATAATCTGGCTGAAGGTAATGATATCGGGCGCGGTTAATCCCACCTCATCCAGGCGCTGAAGCGCCGCAGAATCGATCAGCGTCGGCTGCCCGGCAAGCTGGCGGGCGTATTCGGTGATCTGCGTTAAGCGACGATTGCTTTCGCGTGATGAATCCGGCCCAGGCAGCGGATTCAGGCGCGCCGCATAGTGGTTGCACAGGCGCTGAATGCCCGTCACCTGCGCGACGGTCAGCGCGGTACTGATGCGATCGTACAGCGTCAGGGTATGCGTCAGGCTGGTGGACAGCTGGCTGGGAAACAGCAGCTGATACAGATCGCGTGACGCCAGATGCAGCGGCTGCGCGCGCTGCACGATAGTCTTTAATTCTCCTTCCGCCTGCTGGGTCAGACCAAGTAAAAAACGGTCTGTAATATCGGCGGCCTCAGGCACCAGAGCGCTACGCTGAGCGGGCAGACTGGTCTGGGTTTCATGATACCAGTGGCTGTTGCCGGGAAAACGGCGTTGTTCCATGGTCATTCCTTTTCAAGTTAACTGACCGTCGGTGCCGTTAAGGTCAAACACACCGCCGATCTGAATGGCATGAATATCCTGACGTAAGCGCTGTGGCGAGCAAAATAATGATCGGTGCTATTAAATAGCTGGAAGATATAAGGGCTTAGAAACAGCAGGGACACCGGAGCGGCGCGGCAGGCCCACCGCGCGCGTCCGAAACGTCTTTTATGAAAGGGAAGATGAAGGCTTAACGATCTTTGCGCCAGGCGTCAGCGGTCAGCGGTTCACCAAAATGGCTGGTGATAAGACGCTTAGTCAGTTCATGCAGCGGGCAGGCCAGCACATCTGCGGTGCTGCCGCGCTCAACCACTTCCCCCTGATGCATCACCAATACCTGATCGCTGATGTGTTTCATCATGCCGAGGTGCTGAGTCACATAGATGTAGGCGATGCGATGCCGGTCCTGCAGTTCCAGCATCAGATTAATCAACTGCGAACGCATCGACATATCCAGCGAGGCCAGCGCCTCATCGGCAATAATCACCCGGGGCTGTAGGATCAGCGCGCGGGCCAGGCCGATACGCTGCTTCTGTCCCGGTGCCAGCATATGCGGGTAGTAGGCGGCGTGATCGCGCAGCAGACCGACCTGACGCAGCGTGGCAATAATTCGCTTCTCCCGCTCTTCGGCATTCAGTTCGGTATTGAGCCGCAGGGGCAAATCCAGAATCTGGCTGATGCGCTGACGAGGATTCAGCGAGTTAGACGGGTCCTGGAATATCATGCGTATACGCTGACTGCGATAGCCGTAATCGCCGTATTCGAGGGCATGATCGTCAATCATCATTTCGCCGGAGGAGGGTTCAATCATCCCGCTCAGCATTTTAGCCAGCGTTGACTTACCCGATCCGTTTTCACCGATAACCGCCAGCGTCTGGCCCTCACGCACGGTAAAGCTGACGTCTTTTACTGCCTCAACGTGCTGTCGGCGAAACAGCCCGGTGCGATAGCGGTAGGTTTTACTGAGGTTGCGCACTTCCAGTAGCGTTTCGTCCATTACTGTTGCTCCGTATTCAGCGGGAAGTGGCAGGCGTAAAGGTGATTCTTTGAACCGCTCAGCCGTGGCGTTTCAATACAGGTGCGCTGCGCGTAGGGGCAGCGCGGGCCAAGACGGCAGCCAATCGGCAGATGCTCCAGCGACGGAATGGCGCCCGGCAGCGTATTCAACCGGCTTTTGTGCGGTAGCGAGCGGCCAAAGTCCGGCATCGCGCGGATCAGCGCCTGCGTATAAGGATGGTGGGGGGCGCTAATCAGCTCTTCGCTGACCGCCGTCTCCACCGTCTGACCGCAGTACATCACGTTAATCTTATCGGCCCAGTGGCTCAGCATCTGCAGGTCGTGGCTGATGAGCAGAATGGTGGTGTTGTTATTCTGATTCAACCTGGAGAGCAGGCGGAAAATCTGCGCCTGGGTGGTTGGCTCCATGGCGTTAGTGGGTTCGTCGGCAATCAGCAGGCGCGGCTGGTTGGCAAGGGCGATAGCGATCATTACCTTCTGACACTCGCCGTCGGTCAGCTCGTAGGGGAAGCTGCGCATAATATCTTTGTGATCTTTAATGCCGACCCGGTGCAGTAGTTCAATGGCTCGATAATGGCGCCAGCGAAAACGCTGATACCAGCGGCCTTTCCACGTTGAACCGGGTATTGCCTGCTTGAGCTGTCTGCCAATACTTTCGGACGGATCGAGACAGGACTGCGGCTCCTGAAAAATCATCGACACGTTTTGGCCAACGAGTTTACGCCGCTCGCGGGGGGAAAGATGCAGCAGATCGATATCATCAAAGCGCATACGGTCCGCGGTAATGCGCCAGTTATCCTTGGTCACGCCGCAGATAGCCTTGGCGATCAGGCTTTTACCCGAACCGGATTCGCCTACCAGCCCGCGAATTTCGCCTTCGGTCAGCGTAATGCTGACGCGGTCGACCGCCTTGACCGGGCCGTCGGCGGTCATAAATTCAATGGTCAGATTTCGAATATCGAGCAGCGGCATTATTCGACTCCCGCAACGATGGCCCGGCGCACGCCGTCACCCAACAGGTTGACGATCAGTACACAAAGCATAATCGCTGCGCCGGGTAACATCACGGTCCAGGGCGCAACATAAATCAATTCGAGGGAATCCCCCAGCATTGCTCCCCACTCCGGCGAAGGCAGCTGCGCGCCGAGGTCGAGAAAGCCCAGTGCAGCAATATCAAGGATGGCCATCGACAGCGCACGGGTAAACTCGCTCACCAGCAGCGCAAGAATATTCGGCAAAATCGCGTGCCACAGAATATCCAGGTTGCTGGCTCCGTCGAGCCGGGATGCCACCACGTACTCTTTTTCCAGCTCATCGTGTACCGCGCTGTAAATAGCGCGCACCAGTCTCGGCAGGATCGCCAGAAACACCGCCAGCATGGCATGTTCCAGCCTTGGTCCCATAAACGCGACTACGATGATCGCCAACAGCAGTGAAGGTATGGAGAGCAGGGTATCCAGCACGTGGTTCATCACCGCCGAACGCAGGCCGTGAGTTAACCCCGCCAGTACCCCAAGCAACATGGCGCACACTGCGGCGGCCAGGGTAATGACAATCGCCGATCCCACGGTGGGCGCCGCGCCGCTCAGCATGCGGCTGAGCAAATCACGGCCCAGATCGTCGGTACCGAGGAAGAAGGAGACATCGCCGTAACGCGACCAGGACGGCGGCAGCAGCTGATAGCCGAGAAACTGTTGGTCGATGCCGTAAGGCGCAATCAGATTGCCAAAGATGCACAGCAGCAGCACGGCTCCAAAACTGTACAGGCCAATCATCGCCGTGGTGTCGTGATAGAACAGCCGCCACGTATGGCGTAGCGGACTGGGCGGGCGCTTCTCTGCGTAGATATTATCGGCGGGCATGAGTGTCCGCTGGCGTTTTTTTGCGCGAAATTAATTCAAACTCTATTTTCATATCATCATCTTACGTTGAAATCACGCTTAAGGCACACCCATTCTGGTGACATTCGATTGCAGAGTAAACCCGTACATTTCAGCATAGATGATTATCCGTCTATTACAGTGTCACAAGCAAGGGACGGGGACGTTATTCCTCCAGAAATCCGCGGTGCCGTAAGAAGACCCGACAAGACGCGAAGCGGATAAACAGATGACTGCGATGCTCCTGCTTATCGGCCTGTTTACGACAGAGTTCGCTAACAACGAAAGCATGGGCTTCAGGAAATGAATGGCTGAATGTCAGCGCAAAGGAAGATTTTAAACGATTAGTTATTGAATCCCGCCTATATTAGCGGGATTCAATAATGATTTTAATTTAGGCCACGTTATTAAAATCTGAAGTTAGGAATATAAATCCCTCCTGGATACATAATACTGGAGGGTGTTCCCGGTTTCCAGCAGCTGTTTGCTGCATCGATCCATGTGCCCATTTCTTTTCCGCGAAGATCTACAACATTCGTTGACTCCCGGCCACCTTGCCAGTTCATTCCACCAGACACTTGTTCGCTTGATTGAGTATTTAATATTTCCATATTGACTCTCCTTTAATGACATCCATGGATTTTTATACTATGAATTATGCTGCCTAAACTTTCCCTTTGTAGTATATCCCCCCTTAATACTGTCACCATTTTTTTCATGAGTATTTCATCGGGGTTGATATCATTCAATAGGTTTTTTTTCCAAAGTCCACAGGCTGCATAAGCCTTGCTCTCAGGCGTTGAGTCAGGGTTTTCTATTACTTTTTTAAATATTGAATCGGAGTTTTTGTTTTCAAGAGCCTCCTCATAAATAAGTTGCTCTGGCATTTTTTTTGCTATGAATCCATTGAAGCCCATAGAGAAAACCTCAACCGAGGCTAGCTTTTTTTCTATGTTCATCGGGGGCGCATGAACAGATAGACTCGTCAGCGCAATAATGCCTGGTAAATAAATTTTTTTCCATTTCATTCTACTCTCCTGTAGCGCACTTAAGTCATCATACTATTAGTATAGGTAAATCGGTTTCGCGGCTATTCCCGTTATGCTGAAAATTTTTATTGTAATTAGTGGAGGTGAGTGTGTTTTTATTGTTAGTACGGTTGTTCAATCCAGCGTAGAGTATATCAAGTTCTACACACTTAATGGCTCGCTGTAAAATTAGATGCAGCCTTCTGAGGGATCGTAGGCTGGCGGGAATTGAACCCGCCGATGAAGTTTATTCCCTCTTACTCCATGATAAATAGCTCGGAACCAATCAACTACCTTAGCGCATACCATTCCTTATGCTTCAGCGGGTTGGTCATCGCACCAAGGATATCCGCCAGCACGTTCACCGCAATCACCAGCGCGCCAACCACCATCACCCCGGCAGAAATCGCCGCGTAATCCTGCTGGCGGATGGCGTTAATCAGCCAGCGGCCCAGGCCAGGCCAGCTGAAGACCATCTCGGTAATCATCGCCAGCGTCAGCATAGTAGAGAACTGCAGGCCGAGACGCGGGATCACCGGCGGTACGGCGTTATGCAATACGTGGCGGCGAATAATGGTGAACAGCGACAGCCCGCGTGTGGCGGCTGCCTTAACGTAGTTCTGCTCCATCACTTCACGGGTACTGATGCGCAGCAGGCGGATCACCTCGGTGGTGGGAGCCACCGACAGCGCGGCAACCGGCAGGATCATATGGGTGAGGGCGCTGACAATCATCTCATGTCGCCATGGTGAATCCGAAAGAAACGCATCAATCAGCGCGAAGCCGGTAATATTTTTCACCGGGTAAAGCAGATCGAAACGCCCGGACACCGGCAGCCAGCCGAGATTGAGCGAGAAAAACAGCGTCAGCAGCAGCGCCAGCCAGAATACCGGCAGGGAGAAACCCAGCAGCGCAAGGGCGCTCAGCAGCTTATCCTGCCATTTGTTACGCATCACACCAGCAACAATACCCAATGGGATACCTATCAGCATGGCCAGCGCAAAAGCCATAAAACACAGTTCCAGCGTGGCGGGAAACACCTCGCGCAGCTGCTGGTTAATCGACTGGCCGTTAATGCTCGAAACGCCAAAATCCAGATGCAGAATGCCTCTAAACCAGAAGGTCCAGGCATCGATCAGCGACGCGCCCTGCAGTGGCGCATGGGGGGTAAAATAGCTCAGGCTGAAGCCGATCAGCGTCAGCATAAACAGGGTCACGATAAACAGCACCAGCCGGCGCAGCGTATAAATTATCACGGTGAAGTCTCCTCACCGTTGTCGCGATGGACGCCGGCGAATGACGCATTGCCAAACGGACTGAGTACCAGTCCTTTAATATCATAACGATAGGCCTGCAGGCGGAGTGAATAGGCCAGCGGCAGCACCGGCAGCTCTTTTGCCAGCAGCGCCTGGGCGCGATCGTAGTAGTCGATACGGGTGGCGAGCTGCTGGGAAAGCAGCGCCCGGTGCACCAGATCGTCGAACTCAGGATTGCACCAGTGAGCGTAGTTGGTTTGCGATGCGATAGCCGCACAGCTCAGCAGCGGCCGGAAGAAGCTGTCGGGATCGTTACTGTCGGTAGACCAGCCTGTGAGGGTCAGATCGTGGTTCATCTCCATCAGGCGTGCTTCCTGGAAGCGGCCATCAACCTGAACAATGGTGACCCGCACGCCGATTTGCGCCAGATCGGCCTGTAGCAGTTCCGCGGTTTTCATCGGGCTGGGGTTCCACGCCTGCGATGCGGAAGGCACCCACAGATTGAGATGCAGATTTTCGATCCCCAGCGCTTTCAGCTCTTCGCGGGCCTTTTGCGGGTTGTAGGGGGTAATGCGCGCATCGGTGTCGTAGGCCCAGGAGGCGCGCGGCAAAATCGAGGCTGCGGTTTCCGCCGTACCGTAAAAAATCGACTCCATCAGGCGTTCATTATTAATCCCCAGCGCCAGCGCCTGGCGCACTTCAGGGCGATCGAGCGGCGGCTTGCGGGTATTAAAGGCCAGATAGGCAGTATTCATCCCCGGGCGCAGCGTCAGGCGCAGACGCGGATCGTCACGCAGAATGGAAAGCTGGCTGGCGGCGGGATAGGCCAACACATCACACTCGCCGGTCAGCAGTTTGGACAGGCGTCCGGTACCGCCCGCGCCGAGATCGATCACCACCTGCGACATGCGCGGGGTGCCTTTCCAGTAATTTTCGTTACGCTGCAGGCGAATGTACTGCCCGGCGCGATACTCGCTGAGCATAAACGGCCCGGTGCCGACCGGTTCGCGGTCCATCTGCTCCTGGCGATCGCTTTTTGTCAGCTTATCGGCGTATTCCGCCGAAAGTACGGGCGCATAGTGGGTGGCGAGATGCCACAGAAACGAAGCATCCGGGCTGTTCAGGCGGATCTCAACGGTATTTTTATCCAGTTTTTTTACGCTTTGCACCGCGTCGGAAAATTGCAGACTGTCGAAGTAGGGATAGCTGCCGCCGTTGACGTTGTGCCAGGGGTGCTGGCGATTGAACACACGATCGAAACTGAAGACCACATCATCGGCGTTCATCGGCCTTGTTGGCGTAAACCACGCGGTTTTCTGGAAGTCGACCTTCTGGCGCAGGTGGAAGCGATAGGTCGCGCCGTTATCCAGCACTTCCCAGCTTTCGGCCAGCTCGGGGATGAGCCGATAGGTATAAGGATCAACATCCAGCAGGCGGTCGTAAAACTGCGCGGCCAGCGTGCCCACCACCAGCCCGCCGCTGGCCATCTGCGGATTAAAGGTGTTCATAACGCCGTTAACGCAGTAGACAAACCCGCTCTGGCGGATATCGCCGGGCGTTGCCGACCACGCCTGGGCACTGAAAACGCCGAGGCTGAGTAACAGGGTGGAAAATAGTTTGCGCATAATTCGTCTGATATTTAAGGCATAAGCAGAGTGTACCGCACTCTCGTCGTAAGGCTACAGCCCGGCAGGATAACTGACGGCTAATTCGCCTGCAAAAGAGCATACTGTTATCAGGGGTGTTCAAAATACACCCAATATCACTACGGTAATGAGAAAAATTCTCAACAAAGTACTTTACAGAAAGAAGTGAGAATGATTATTATTGCCATGCGCTTCACCGGTGGCTCTACCGGAGAAGAGCACGACATTGCTCACATTGCTTCCAGTATTTTTCAGCCCACCTTGAGTGGGCTTTTTTTTGTCCGTTATTCATCCCCGCTGATGGCGTGCTTTTTCAGCATCGCTCGCAGCTGATGGTAGCTGACCCCCAGCAGCTCTGCCGCCCGGCGCTGGTTAAACCGAGCCTGAGCGAGGCTTTTTTCAACCAGCGCGCGCTCCTGGCGCAGCTGCCAGTGACGCAGGTCAAAAGGCAGGTCGGGCAGGGGATCGCCTTCGCTTGCTGCAACCTGATCCACCGGCGTTGTCTTACTGAACGGGTTGATGATGATGGTATCCAGCAGCCGTTCGCTGTCCGCATGGCGATACACCGAACGCTCCACCACGTTTTTCAGCTCGCGCACGTTACCTGGCCAGCCGTAAGCCAGCAGCTCCTGCTGCGCGCCGGAGGAAAAACCGGGGAACAGCGGCAGGCCGAGTTCTCGGCACATCTGCATGGCGAAGTGCTGCGCCATCACCAGAATATCGCTGCGGCGCTCGCGCAGCGGCGGCAGCTGTACGACGTCAAACGACAGCCGGTCGAGCAGGTCGGCACGGAATTTCCCTTCACGCGCCAGCTGCGGCAGATCGTCGTTGGTGGCGCACACCAGCCTCACGCTGACCTGGAGCGGCTGACTGCCGCCAACGCGCTCAAGATGGCCGTATTCAATCACCCGCAGCAGCTTTTCCTGCACCAGCATTGGCGCGGTGGCCAGCTCATCAAGAAACAGCGTGCCGCCGTCGGCGCGCTCAAAGCGTCCCAGATGGCGCTTCTGCGCGCCGGTAAACGCACCAGCCTCGTGGCCAAACAGTTCGGAGTCCAGCAGATTTTCATTCAGCGCCGCGCAGTTCAGTGAAATAAACGGCCCCTGCCAGCGGGCTGACAGATAGTGCAGGCGGCTGGCTATCAGCTCTTTCCCCGTACCGCGCTCTCCCACCACCAGCACCGGTTTATTCAGCGGTGCGAGTCTGGATACCTGCTCCAGCACTTCCAGAAAGTTGTTTGACTCACCCAGCAGGGTATCGGAACGATCGCTCATAATGAAATTCACCAGGATTTAGCGAGATTAACTAATCTAAAGTTTAGCCTGGCGGCTGTAAACACGCCTGGGCATTAAAAATCAATAACATAAAAACTGGCACGCCTTTTGAATAGTGTATCCCCGTACCGCACGATCAACGTGTTTAAACGGCAGACGCCGGGATCTTATTGAAGAGGATTGTATTATGGGAATTTTTTCTCGTTTCGCCGACATCGTGAACGCCAATATTAACGCGCTGCTGGAAAAGGCCGAAGATCCGCAGAAGCTGGTTCGCCTGATGATTCAGGAAATGGAAGATACGCTGGTGGAAGTGCGTACCACCTCCGCTCGCGCGCTGGCTGAAAAGAAACAGCTGCTGCGCCGCATTGATCAGGCGGAAACCCAGCAGGCGGAATGGCAGGATAAAGCCGAGCTGGCACTGAGCAAAGACAAAGAAGATCTGGCACGCGCCGCGCTGATTGAGAAGCAAAAACTCACCGACCTGATCGCCGTGCTGAACCAGGAATCCAGCCAGGTGGACGAGAGCCTCACCCGCATGAAAGGCGAAATTGGCGAACTGGAGAACAAACTGAACGAAACCCGTGCTCGCCAACAGGCACTGACTCTGCGTCATCAGGCGGCTTCTTCTTCTCGTGACGTTCGTCGCCAGCTGGACAGCGGTAAAATTGATGAAGCGATGGCGCGCTTTGAGTCGTTCGAGCGCCGCATCGACCACATGGAAGCGGAAGCCGAAAGCCACAGCTTTGGTAAAAAGAAAACCCTCGACCAGCAGTTCGCTGAACTGCAGGCGGACGATGAAATCAGCCAGCAGCTGGCGGCCCTGAAAGCTAAAATGAACCGCAGCGAGTAAGCCAACCGTCAACGGGCCTGTATTAAGGAGAATCAATGAGCGCGTTATTTCTTGCCATACCGTTAACTATTTTTGTGCTGTTCGTCGCGCCGATCTGGCTGTGGCTGCACTACAGTAACCGGCAAAACCGCGGCAGCGATCTGTCGCAGGGCGATCTGCAACGACTGCAACAGCTGACCGGCGATGCGAAAAAAATGCGTGAGCGCATTCAGGCGCTGGAAGCGATTCTCGACGCCGAGCATCCGAACTGGAGGCAGCCATGAACCATCGCCATAAGCTTTACCGTATTCCGCAGCAGGGCAAACTGAAGGGCGTCTGCGCCGGGATTGCCAACTATCTGGATATTCCGGTGCGGCTGGTACGGGTGATTGTGGTGTTGTCGATGTTCTTCGGGCTGTTTGTCTTTACCCTGGTAGCCTATGCCGCGCTGGCTCTGGTGCTGGATGAAATGCCGCAGAGCGAACTGGACAACCAGCCGCCGCTGAATGCCTCTCAGCTGCTGGATGAGCTTAGCCGCGAACTGCGCGGCGGCGAGCAGCAGCTGCGTGAGGTGGAGCGCTACGTCACGTCAGAAACCTTTACCGTGCGCAGCCGCTTCAGCCAGCTTTGATCGTGTCTACTCACGTGGAGAAAACTATGCGTCACGGGAAATCGACCCTTCGTCATCAGGCCGCACCCGCGCTAAAAAAGGTGGGGAAATTTATTCTGATTAGCGCCATCACCTACGGCCCGGCAGGCCTGAGCGGCTGGGCGGTAAAATCCGTGGCGCGTAAACCGCTGAAAATTTTACTGGCGTGGGCGCTGGAACTGCTGCTCCGCCGCGTGATGCGGGGAGCTGTAGCAAAATGGGTGAAACCGGCCCGCTAGCGCCAGTGTGTTAAACTAAGGACAATCAAACACCTGAGGTAAGCTGGCCCCTGATGAAACGACTGCAAAATGAATTGATGTCGCTGGTGAATCGCGGCGTGGATCGCCATCTGCGTCTCGCCGTTACCGGCCTGAGCCGCAGCGGTAAAACCGCTTTTATCACCTCGCTGGTTAACCAGCTTCTGAATGTGAATACCGACGCCCGACTGCCGCTGTTTACCGCCGTGCGCGAGCAGCGGCTGCTGGGCGTGAAGCGCGTGCCGCAGCGCGATCTGGGCATTCCCCGCTTTACCTATGATGAAGGGCTGGCGCAGCTGCACGGCACCCCGCCGGACTGGCCGACGCCAACGCGTGGGGTCAGCGAAATGCGCCTGGCGCTGCGCTACCGCTCGCGCGATTCGCTGCTGCGCCATTTTACCGACGCCTCCACGCTGTACCTTGAAATCGTCGACTATCCCGGCGAATGGCTGCTCGATCTGCCAATGCTGGCGCAGGATTACCTCAGCTGGTCACGGCAGATGACCGGGCTGTTACAGGGCGACCGTGCCTTGTGGTCGCAGCAATGGCAACAGCTGTGCAGCGGTTTGGACCCGCTGGCCCCGGCGGACGAAAACCGGCTGGCGGAGATCGCCGCAGCGTGGACCGAATATCTTCAGCGCTGCAAACAGGAAGGGCTGCACTTTATTCAGCCCGGCCGCTTTGTGCTGCCCGGCGAAATGGCCGGTGCCCCTGCGCTGCAGTTTTTCCCCTGGCCGGAAGTCGCAGAGGGCGGTGAAACCCGACTGGCGCAGGCGGATGCCGCCAGCAATATCGGCATGCTGCGCGCGCGTTATCAATACTACTGCCAGCACGTGGTGAAAGATTTCTACAAAAATCATTTTCTGCGCTTTGACCGCCAGATTGTGCTGGTTGACTGCTTGCAGCCGCTGAACAGCGGCCCGCAGGCGTTTAACGACATGCGCCTGGCGCTGACTCAGCTGATGCAAAGCTTCTCCTACGGCCAGCGCACGCTGTTCCGCCGGATGTTCTCCCCGGTGATTGATAAGCTGCTGTTCGCCGCCACCAAGTCCGATCACGTTACCGCCGATCAGCACGCCAACCTGGTGTCGCTGTTGCAGCAGCTGGTGCAGGATGCCTGGCAAAACGCCGCGTTTGAAGGTATCACCATGGACTGCGTTGGCCTGGCTTCGGTGCAGGCGACGCAGAGCGGCTACGTTGAGCATCAGGGAGAAAGCATCCCGGCGTTACGCGGTCACCGACTGACCGACGGTGTTCCGTTAACCGTCTATCCGGGCGAAGTACCACCCCGTCTTCCCGGCAGCGCCTTCTGGCAGCAGCAGGGTTTTCATTTTGAGCAGTTCCGTCCGCAGGCGCTGGATATCGACAGGCCGCTGCCACATATCCGTATGGATGCCGCGCTGGAATTTTTACTGGGAGATAAGCTGCGATGAATACACCGATTAAACCGCGCATGGATTTTGCCGAACCGCTGGCCAAAGAGCAGGCAACGGTCCTGCGGCAGCAGCAGGAATTTGCCGAACAGCAGGATCGGTTTATTGCCGTTGAGCCGGAAGTTGATGTGCAGGAAGAGAGCGCGGGCGAGCTGGCGGTGGAAGCCGCGCTGCGGCCTAAACGCAGCCTGTGGCGCAAAATGGTTACCGCCGGGCTGGGCCTGTTTGGTATCAGCGTGGTGGCCCAGGGCGTGCAGTGGACCCATCAGGCGTGGGTCGCGCAGGACTGGATTGCCCTCGGTGGCAGCGTGGCCGGCGGGCTGATTGTCGCCGCCGGTGCCGGTTCGCTCATCGTGGAGTGGCGTCGGCTTTACCGCCTGCGCGAGCGGGCGACCGAGCGCGATATCGGCCGCGAATTGCTGCACAGCCACGGCATGGGTAAAGGCCGCGCTTTCTGCGAAAAGCTGGCACAGCAGGCCGGGCTGGACACTGGCAACCCGGCGTTACAGCGCTGGCAGGCTTCGCTGCACGAAACACACAACGATAGCGAAGTGGTGGCGCTCTATGCCCGGCTGGTGCAGCCGCAGCTGGATCGCCAGGCGCGGCGAGAAATCAGCCGCTGCGCTGCTGAATCGACGCTGATGATTGCCGTCAGCCCGCTGGCACTGGTGGATATGGCCTTTATTGCCTGGCGCAATCTGCGGCTGGTGAACCGCATCGCCCAGCTGTACGGCATTGAGCTGGGTTATTTCAGTCGTCTGCGCCTGTTTAAACTGGTGCTGCTGAATATTGCATTCGCCGGGGCATCGGAGCTGGTGCGGGAAGTGGGTATGGACTGGATGTCGCAGGATCTGGCGGCCCGGCTGTCGGCGCGTGCCGCACAGGGCATTGGTGCGGGGCTGCTGACCGCGCGCCTCGGCATTAAAGCCATGGAGCTTTGCCGCCCGCTGCCCTGGCTGGAGGATGATAAACCGCGCCTGGGCGATTTCCGCCGTGAACTGATAGGCCAGCTAAAAGAAAGCCTGAAGCGGTCGCCCGATCGCGAAAAATGACACGGCTGATTACAGTCGCTGTCAACTTTTCCTGACAGAATGCTTCTGAGTGGCCGCGGGATAGCGTATTATTGTGACAGTGCCAGACACCGCAACAATAAGGGTTTACATCCATGCGTCTCGAAGTATTTTGCCAGGACCGAATTGGTCTGACCCGTGAACTGCTGGATCTGCTGGTTGAACGCAGCATCGATCTACGCGGTATCGAAATTGCCGCTATTGGCCGCATCTACCTGAATTTTTCCACCATCAGCTTTGAACAGTTCAGCCAGCTGATGGCGGAAATTCGCCGCATCCCTGGTGTGACCGACGTGCGTACGGTCGCATTTCTGCCTTCCGAGCGCGAGCATCGAGCGCTGAGCGCGCTGCTTGTTGCTCTGCCCGAGCCGGTTTTCTCCATTGATTTAAAAAGCAAGGTTGAACTGGCAAACCCGGCGGCGCAGTCGTTATTCGATCTCAATGAAGAGAAAATGCGTAATTACAGCGCGGGTGCACTTATCCCCGGCTTTAACTTCCAGCGCTGGCTGGAAAGTGAGCGCATTGAGGCGCAGGCGCACCATGTCGTGCTACAGGGGCGAGACTTCCTGATGGAGGTGACGCCGATCTATGCCCGTGACGATGAAAATAATGCCACCACGCCTGCCGGTGCGGTGGTTCTGTTGAAATCGACAGCCCGCATGGGGCAGCAGCTGCAAAACCTGGCGGTGAACGATGACAGCGAATTCCAGCATATTGTTGCCGTCAGCAGCAAAATGCGCCAGGTCATCGATCAGGCGCGCAAGCTGGCGATGCTGGACGCACCGCTGCTGATTGTTGGTGATACCGGTACCGGTAAGGATATGCTGGCCCGCGCCTGCCATTTGCGCAGCGCTCGGGGTAAAAAGCCGTTCCTGGCGCTGAACTGCGCGTCGCTGCCGGATGATGTGGCTGAAAGCGAACTGTTTGGTCACGCGGCCGGTGCCTATCCGAACGCGCTGGAAGGGAAAAAAGGCTTCTTCGAGCAGGCCAGCGGCGGTTCGGTGCTGTTGGATGAGATCGGTGAAATGTCACCGCGTATGCAAACCAAGCTGCTGCGCTTCCTGAACGACGGCACCTTCCGCCGCGTGGGCGAAGAACATGAGGTACACGTGGATGTGCGGGTGATCTGCGCCACCCAGCGTAACCTGATGGAGCTGGTTCAGCGCGGGGAATTCCGTGAAGATCTGTTTTACCGGCTGAACGTGCTGACGCTGAATCTGCCGCCGCTGCGCGACCGCCCGCAGGATATCCTGCCGCTGACTGAAATGTTCGTTGCCCGCTTTGCCGATGAACAGGGCATGGCAAGGCCGAAGCTGTCGCCGCAGCTGAACGGCTTCCTGACGCGTTATACCTGGCCGGGAAATGTGCGTCAGCTGAAAAATGCGCTGTACCGCGCGCTGGCCCAGCTGGAGGGCTATGAACTGCGGCCACAGGATATTGCGCTGCCGGAATATGCGATGGAAATGCCGCTGGGTGATGATGCGATTGAAGGCTCGCTGGATGAAATTACCAGCCGCTTTGAGCGCTCGGTGCTGACCCGTCTTTATCTCTCCTATCCCAGCACACGCAAGCTGGCGAAAAGGCTGGGCGTATCGCACACCGCGATTGCCAATAAACTGCGGGAATATGGCCTGAGTCAGAAGAAAACGGACAGCGAGTAGTCGGGAAACAACAAGAAGGCCAGCCGGACGGCTGGCCTGCAACACAGTTACTTAAGTGCAGCCAGCGCCGCATCGTAGTCTGGTTCGGTGGTGATTTCATTCACCAGCTCGCTGTACAGCACGTTGTCCTGCTCATCCAGCACCACTACCGCACGGGCAGTCAGACCGGCCAGCGGACCTTCAGCAATTGCCACGCCGTAGTCTTTCTTGAACTCGCCGCCGCGCAGGGTGGACAGGGTCACCACGTTGCTCAGGCCGTCAGAACCGCAGAAGCGGGACTGAGCGAACGGCAGGTCTGCTGAAATGCACAGCACCACGGTGTTGTCCAGGTCGTTAGCCAGCTGGTTGAATTTACGCACTGACGCCGCGCAAACGCCGGTATCAATACTAGGGAAGATATTCAGCACCTTACGTTTACCTGCGTACTGCGAAAGAAAGACATCGGCAAGGTCTTTCGCGACCAGGGTAAAGGGTTTCGCGCTCTGGCCTGGACCAGGGATTTGGCCGTCAACGGAAACCGGGTTACCCTGAAAATGTACGGTCTGAGACATAGACTATCCTTTTAATGTTAATGGTGTTTAAACGCTTTCAGTGTATGTCATGCTGAAGCTATGAGACAGTAAAAAACGATAACAAAATTAAAAGCCCAGGGCATATAAGGACATGAGCATGAGAGCAGTGAAGGTGTACCCGGAAAGCTGGCCGTTGCATACGCCGTTTGTGATCGCCCGCGGCACCCGCAATGAAGTGGGGGTGGTGGTCGTTGAACTGGAAGAGCAGGGCGTCAGGGTGCAGGGTGAGTGTTCGCCCTATGCGCGCTACGGCGAAAGTGAAGAATCGGTGCTGGCGCTGATTAGCGGCATCATCCCGCGGCTCGAGCAAGGCATGACCCGCGAACAGCTTCAGCAGGTGCTGCCCGCAGGCGCGGCGCGCAACGCCGTCGACAGCGCGCTGTGGCAGCTGGAATCACAGCTCACCCAGCACAGTCTGTGGCAGCTGACCGCCGAGCCGGAACCGCAGGTTATCGCTATGGCGCAGACCGTCAGCATCGACGTGCCGGAAATGATGGCCAGCAGCGCGCTGGCCCTGTGGCAAAACGGGGCAAGGCTGTTAAAAATTAAGCTGGATAATCATCTGATTGCCGAGCGCCTGGTCGCCATCCGCGCTGCGGTGCCTCAGGCCACGCTGATTATTGACGCCAATGAGTCCTGGCATGCCGAAGGCCTGGCTGCGCGCTGCCAGCTGCTGGCCGATCTCGGCGTGGCGATGCTGGAGCAGCCGCTGCCCGCTGGCGAAGACGCGGCGCTGGAAAACTTTATTCATCCGCTGCCGATCTGCGCCGATGAGAGCTGCCATACGCGGCAGGATCTTCCGGGGCTGCGCGGCCGCTATGAGATGGTCAATATCAAGCTGGACAAAACCGGCGGCCTGACCGAAGCGCTGGCGCTGGCGGCGGATGCGCGCCAGCAGGGCTTTGATATTATGCTCGGCTGCATGCTTTGTACCTCACGCGCCATTCGTGCCGCGCTGCCGCTGGCCCCTGGAGCGCGATTTGTCGATCTCGACGGCCCGACGTGGCTGGCGGTGGATGCAGAGCCTACGCTGCCGTTCAGCTGCGGGCGCATCACGCTGTCAGCGGTGCCAGCGAAGTAGCGCCACCATCGCCGCCAGATAACGTTCGGTGGCTTCATCGGCTGAAATCGGCGGCAGTTCGGCGGTAATGCAGGGCAGGTTAAGGTCGGCGCACCAGCTGCCGAACGAACCGGGGGTGGCATAGCCGACGCTGGTCACCAGCGGCAGTTCGGTCTGCTCCGCCAGCCACTGCCCCAGCGGGCTTTCATGCGGGTCTTCAATGCAGGCCAGCGGTTCGTGGAAGGTGACGATCCACTGTGGCTTCAGCTGATGGATGAGCTGGCACAGCGCCTGAGTTTCAGGTTCTGAACCGGCGCGATCTCCGGTAGATAGCAGTACGTCCCGTTCCTCCGCCGCGCTGTTCCAGCGATAAACCGTGTCGCCATTTTGCCAGTTGGCCGCCGGGAAATTGCGGTTAAGGTCAACGCCATTGGCATTGGCGCGTAGCCCCAGCTGGCAGCCGTCCGGATTCACCGCCAGCACCACGTGATGGCGGCGATGCTGGTCCTGCAAAGAACGCATAGCGCAGGAAAGGGTGACCACGGCGGCGGTTTCGTCACCGTGGGTGCCGGCAAGAATTAACCCGCTTTCCTCATCCGCGGCCGGGGCAGGAAACCACAGCAGCGGTGCGCCGAGCAGCGACTGTCCGTACTGTTTTCCGTTGGTATCCAGGCGACCACGCAGCGGGCGGGGGTGAAGTAACGACATAATGGGCTCCAGAAAAAAGGCGTCATGCTGACACTATACTCAAATCAGCGTAGCAGAGAGTGGGTGGCAGGCAGTAAAAGAAAAAAGTGAGGCTTTTGACACAGCCCGTTGAAAAATATGCCTGTTCCACGACAAACTGCGCTACAGTTTCTGCAATATTTCAGACCCGCCGCTTATCGTCTGCTGCTGACAGCTAAGGATGTCTTTATGAAGAAGGCTTTTTCCGTTCCCGCGCTCGCCGTTCTGGCGCTGTGTATCTCCTCTGCCGCGCGCGCTGCCGACGTGCCACCCGGGACCCAGCTGGCGGCCAGCCAGGAAATTGTGCGCCATATTAAAGATGAACCGGCGTCGCTGGACCCGGTCAAGGCCGTGGGACTGCCGGAAATCCCGGTGATCCGCGATCTGTTTGAAGGGCTGACTAATCAGGATGCCAGCGGCAAAATCATCCCCGGCGTCGCCACCGGCTGGCAAAGCAACG
This sequence comes from Pantoea coffeiphila, assembly GCF_016909495.1. Lineage (GTDB taxonomy): Bacteria > Pseudomonadota > Gammaproteobacteria > Enterobacterales > Enterobacteriaceae > Erwinia > Erwinia coffeiphila. Next base: position 203,184 of record NZ_JAFBFW010000001.1, read on the forward strand.
ATAACAAAACCTGGATTTTCACCCTGCGTAAGGACGCCCGCTGGTCCAACGGCGATCCGGTTACCGCCGACGATTTCGTTTACAGCTGGCAGCGTCTGGTTGACCCGAAAAATACCTCAACTTTCGCGTGGTTTGCCGAGCTGGCAGGTATTGAAAACGCCGGTGCCATCGTCAAAGGCACCATGACGCCTGACAAGCTGGGAGTGACGGCAACCGATGCGACCCACCTGAAGGTGACGCTGGATAAACCGGTGCCGTATTTTGTCAGCCTGACCGCGAATTTCAGCCTGTTCCCGGTACCGAAAAAAGTCGTTGAGCAGTTCGGCGATCAATGGACGCGCCCCGGCAATCTGGTCGGCAACGGCGCGTATCAGCTGGAAAGCCGCGTGGTAAATGAAAAACTGGTGCTGGTGCGCAACCCGAACTACTGGGACAACGCTCACTCGGTGCTGAATAAGGTCACCTTTGTGCCAATTAGCGAAGAGTCAAGCGCCACCAAACGCTATCGCGCCGGGGACATCGATATCACCGAATCCTTCCCGAAAGAGCTGTACGGCCTGCTGAAAAAACAGCTGCCGGGCGAGGTGTATACCCCGGATCAGCTGGGTACGTACTATTATGCCTTCAATACCCAGAAGGGGCCGACCGCCGACGTGCGCGTGCGTCAGGCGCTGTCGTGGAGTATCGATCGTAAAATCATCGCTGAAAAGGTACTGGGCACCGGGGAAAAACCGGCCTGGCACTTCACGCCGGACGTGACCGCCGGATTTACGCCGAAGGAAAGCTTCCTGCAGCAGCACAGCCAGGCAGATCTCAATGCGCAGGCAAAATCTCTGCTGGCGGCGGCGGGTTACGGGCCGTCGAAACCGCTGGACCTGACCCTGCTGTATAACTCATCGGAAACGCATCAGAAAATCGCTATCGCCGTAGCGTCGATGTGGAAGAAGAATCTGGGCGTCAACGTTAAGCTGCAAAACCAGGAGTGGAAAACCTACATCGACAGCCGCAACAGCGGTAACTTCGATATTATCCGCGCCTCCTGGGTCGGCGACTATAACGAGCCGTCGACCTTCCTCAGCCTGCTGACCTCGGCGCACAGCGGCAATATCGCCCGCTTTAAAAGCCCGGAATATGATGCGCTGATGGATAAAGCCAGCCGGGAAACCAGCGCGAAAGCGCGCAACGACGACTATAACCGCGCCGAGCAAATGATTGCCGAACGTGCGCCGATTGCACCGATTTATCAGTACACCAACGGACGGCTGATAAAACCGTACGTGAAGGGCTATCCGATTACCAACCCGGAAGACGTCGCTTACAGCCGCACGATGTATATTCTGAAGCACTGATCCGCTAAATCGGGAGTTGTATCACAATTCGGTAGCCAGGAACTTGTGAGTCGTAATCTATCCATTATCGTAGCAGGATTGGATTGTTACTGTAATCATACAGGCAAAACCTGATTGTCGGATTTTCCGGCGGTCAGGTTTTTTTGTTTTCGGGCCGGGAAATGAAAATAGCGAAAGTGTTAAATAATAACGTGGTGATCGTTCACGACGAACACGGCAATGAACAGGTGGTGATGGGGCGCGGTCTGGCGTTTAAAAAGCGCGCGAACGACGAACTGGACCCGCAGCTGGTGGAGAAAACGTTCGCCCTGAAAAGCCGCGAGCTGACCGGGCGTTTAAGTGAGCTGCTGTCTGAGATCCCCATTGAAGTGGTCATCACCAGCGAATGCGTGATAGCACTGGCGCGTCAGCAGCTGGGGACCGCACTGCATGAAGGGCAGGTCGCGATTGCACTGACCGATCATATTCATTTTGCCCTGGTCCGCCATCAGCAGAATCTGCCGATCCGCAACGTGCTGCAGTGGGAGATCCGCAGCCTGTATCCGAAAGAGTACGGCATTGGCCTGGCCGCGCTGGATATTATTGAAAAACGCCTGAAGGTAAGGATGAGCGACGATGAAGCCGGTTTCATCGCTCTGCATCTGGTCAACGCGCAGCTGGACAGCGAAATGCCGGCGGTGATGCACATCACTAAATTTATGCAGGAGATCCTGCACATTGTGAAATACCAGCTGCAGCTGGACTACCAGACCGACTCACTCAGCTACAACCGCTTTGTCACCCATCTGAAATTTTTCTCCCAGCGTATGCTCGGTAAACAGGGCGTTTACAGCGACGATGAGTCTCTGCACGACGTGGTTCGCGATCGCTATCCGCAGGCGTATAAATGCGTGGATAAAATCGATCGCCACATCATTAAAAACTACCAGTACAAGCTGGGCAGTGAAGAACGCATGTTCCTGACCATTCATATTGAACGGGTGCGCAAAGAGACGCTGGCGCTGGGTGAAAGCGACGACGAAGCCTGATATCAGCGGCGAAACGAAAAAGGGTGCTGGCAATCATGCCAGCACCCTTTTTTATGCCTCAGATACGGACCGGGTCGATCAGAAGGTGACCACCGTTTTCAGCCCGGTGACCCATGCATCCTGAGTTTCTTTCAGGCCGCCGGGGCGATGCCAGTACTGCAGTGCGGGCTGTAGTTCCAGCCAGGAGGTCACGCGCAGACGGTAGTACAGCTCGGCGTTCACCGAGTGGCCGGGCAGCGGGCTGTAGAGCGGGTTGCCGTATTCATCCACGCCCTGAATGTCGTTCAGCGCCTGCTGATTGTCGCGATAGTGATCGCTCATTTTGATGTAGCTGGCACCGAAACCAATCCAGTCATCCGGGCGCGCATCGAACAGGCCGTGATAGCGCAGGGAACCGGCCAGCGTGGCATGCATGTAGTTGCTGCGCTGGTCGCTCAGGCCGAGGCTCCATGAGGTGCTCAGCCCGCGCGTGGCGTCATCGGCGTGGCGGGTCAGCTGCTGATTAAAGCCGGTGTACAGGAACCACGTGCGGTTATAGCTGCGGTAGCCTTCCGGGTCATCGGCACCGCGTGACTGTGATTTGCCTTCGGACAGATCGTACTGTTTCGCATTGGTAAACAGCACGCCGACGTTATAGATCCCCGGCAGGTCGTTGACGTGGGTTTTCAGCTCCAGTTCAAGCGGCAGCAGCATCCCCTTACTGCCCTTCGTTGACCAGCTCCACGCGTGACTGCGGGCGGTGGCGTCAGGGTTCTGTTCCATGATGCCCCCCTTGATCGTCAGCTCGTCGGTCAGCTTATATTGCAGCGTGGTTCCCCAGTAGTGAACGTTCCAGTTATACCAGGTCATTGAGTTAGCGGATTTACCGCCGCACTGCGACAGCAGCTGGAAGTCGCACGGGATAATCTGGTCGAAATCCTGGTTTTTATTCATCATCCCGATACGCCATTGCAGGCGACGGTCATCAAAGGTACGCGAGAAGGTTAGCCAGCCCAGACGGGTAATTGACTGCCCGCCGTAGCTTTCCTGTGAAATATCGTTGAAATTAACCCGGTCGTCTTTTAAGCGCTTATTGGTCAGGCTGTCGTTGTGGTTACGATTAACGATATTTCCTTCAATTTTAGCATCGGGAATACCGGTCAGCTTTTCTAAATCCTGAGCGAAAGTTAATGAGAACTGGTCGATATAGGCGGCATGCTTATCGTGATTATATCCGCCACCGGCGTTATAGGAGACCTGGCTTAAATAACCTAAATTATAATGGAAGCCGTTATCTTCCAGAATAGGGCGAATACCCAGCATATCGCCCAGCAGCCCTTCCTGCGGGGCCTGGAAGCCCAACGCGGTGCCGTTCCACTCCTGCGCGTACGCGGCTGAAGTACTCATTCCAACGGCGAGCGCGATCAGCGCCAGGCGGTTCTTATTATTTAAACGCAGAGAGATATTGTTCATTTTTTATATTCATTCTGAAGGGTTAGGGCACGACAACGCCCCCTGTTCCCGTTATTGCGGAACAGTTTTTTATGGGGCGTTAATTAATCGGGCAGCGTCACTGCCCGGATAGTTTATTTCAGTGATTCGCCGTGAGTTTTAATCACGTCCTGATACCAGAAGAAACTTTTCTTACGGGTGCGGGTGAGGGTGCCGTTACCCTGGTCATCGCGGTCAACGTAGATAAAGCCGTAGCGCTTGGAGAACTCGGCTTTTGACGCGCTGACCAGGTCGATAGGCCCCCAGCAGGTGTAGCCCAGCACTTCTACGCCGTCATCGATCGCTTCGCGCACCTGAACCAGGTGATCGTTAAGGTAGGCGATGCGGTAGTCATCATTGATAGAACCGTCGGCTTCCACGGTATCGCGGGCACCCAGGCCGTTTTCAACGATAAACAGCGGTTTCTGATAACGGTCGTACAGCACGTTCAGCAGATAGCGCAGGCCTTCCGGGTCGATCTGCCAGCCCCATTCGGAACTCGCCAGATGCGGGTTCGGCACCATATTGAGAATGTTTCCACGCTCTTTCTGGTTCAGCTCTTCGTCGGTGGTGACGCAGCCGGTCATGTAGTAGCTGAAGGAGATAAAGTCGACCGGCTGGCGCAGGTCAATTTTGTCCTGCTCGGTAATATCCAGCGTAATACCGTTTTCCCGGAAGAAGCGGGTCATATACGACGGGTAATAGCCGCGGGTCTGCACATCGCCGAAGAACAGCCAGTCGCGGTTCTGCTGCAGCGTTTCCATCACGTCAGCCGGGTTTGGCGTCAGCGGATAGAGCATCGCGCCCAGCAGCATGTTACCGATTTTCCCTTCCGGGACGATCTGATGGCAGGCTTTTACCGCCAGCGCGCTGGCCACCAGCTGATGGTGGATGGCCTGATACACCGCCTGCTTGTTGCTCTCTTCCGGCAGACCGACGCCGGTAAACGGCGCATGCAGCGACATATTGATTTCGTTGAAGGTCAGCCAGTGCTTAACCTTGTGCTTGAAGCGCTCGAACACCGTTTCCGCATACTTCACGAAGCAGGCGATGGTGGTACGGCTACCCCAGCCGCCATACTTTTTGATCAGGCCGTACGGCATCTCGTAGTGTGACAGTGTCACTAATGGCTGGATGTTGTATTTCGCCATCTCGTCAAACAGGCGGTCGTAATAGGCCAGTCCGGCTTCGTTCGGCTGCAACTCGTCGCCTTCCGGGAAGATTCGGGTCCAGGCAATCGAGGTGCGCAGGACGGTGAAACCCATCTCGGCGAACAGCTTGATGTCTTCCGGATAGCGGTGATAGAAGTCGATGGCCACATCTTTAATGCCTGAGTCGCCAGCCTGGCGTTCCACGCGCTCGCCGAAAATACCCTGTGGCTGAAGATCCGAGGTCGACAGGCCTTTACCATCGGTCTGCCAGGCACCTTCAACCTGGTTAGCGGCAACCGCGCCGCCCCAGAGGAAATCTTGTGGGAAACGTTGAGTCATGATGGTTCTCCTTGTGAAAAATTATTTAATCAGCGCCAGCAGGGGCTCGCCTGCGGTCACTTCGCTTTGCTGGCTGGCAACCAGCACGTCGATATAGTCATCACTGTTGCTGACCAGCACCGGTGTGGTCAGGTCATAACCGGCGGCACGTATCGCCTCGATATCAAACTCCAGCAGCAGATCGCCGACGCTGACGCGATCGTCCTGGCTGACGTGTGTGGTAAAGTGCAGACCGTCGAGTTTTACCGTGTCGATGCCCACGTGGATCAGTACTTCCGCACCGTTATCGGCCTCAAGGCCAATGGCGTGACGGGTACGGAACAGCGAGGCAACGGTGCCGTTAACCGGTGACAGCACGCGGCCCACCGTAGGCTGAATACCCACTCCTTTGCCCAGCAGGCCGCTGGCGAAGGTTTCATCCGGCACCTGCTCCAGCTGCACGACTGCGCCTGTCATCGGGCTGGCGATCTGGGTTTTCGCCAGCAGATCGGGATTGACTACTGCCTGCGGTGCCGGGGCCGGAGCCTCTTCTGCCTTCGCGGCAGGCAGGCCAAACAGCCAGGTCGCGACGGCGGCAAAGACCAGAGCAATAATGGCACCGGCAAAGGAGGCCATCACGCTGGCGTCAAAACCGGTTTTCGGTACCACCTGGCTGAAGGTGAAAATCGACGGCATACCGAATGAATAAGAAGTGGTGTGCCAGAAGCCGAGCACCGCGGCACCCAGTGCGCCGCCGATGCAGCCGAAGATAAACGGACGGCGGTTCGGCAACGTAATGCCGTAGACCGCGGGTTCTGTAATACCAAACAGGCTGGCGCTGAAGGCGGAGGCGGCAATGCCTTTGGTTTTGGCATCGCGAGTGCGCAGCATCACGCCGAGTGTGGCACCGGCCTGGCCGAGTACGGCGGGCATCAGCAGCGGCAGCAGGGTATCTGAACCGATCACGCTGAGGTTGTTGATCATGATCGGCACCAGGCTCCAGTGCAGACCAAAGATTACGCAAACCTGCCAGAACGCACCGATAAAGGCCCCGGCGAAGGTCGGACTGAACTGGTAAATCGCCAGGTAGCCGTCCGCCAGCAGATGGCTGAGCCAGGTCGCCGCCGGGCCAATGACCATAAAGGTCAGCGGAATGGTGATGACAAGGCAGAGCAGCGGCGTGGTGAAGTTACGAATCGCGCCCGGCAGGCGGGTATGTACGGTGCGCTCCACCAGGCAGGAAAGCCAGGCGGCAAAAATAATCGGGATAACCGATGAGCTGTAGTTAATCAGAATGACCGGCACACCGAAGACGTGCAGCGGTGCGGCACCGCCTTGCTCGGCATTCAGAGCAGCCAGCATCAGCGGATGCACCAGTGCTGCGCCGATAATCATGGTGGTAAAGGCATTGCCACCGAATTTCTTGCCCGCGCAGTAGCCCAGCACCACCGGCAGGAAGTAGAACAGGGCATCGCTGGCGACAAACAGGATTTTGTACAGGCCGGCGTCTTCGCTAATCACATTCAGCGCCAGCGCCAGGGATAGCAGGCCTTTCAAAATACCTGACGCCGCCATCACGCCGATAAACGGGGTGAAGATGCCGGAAATAACGTCAATCAGGCGGGCAAACAGCGAGCCTTTTTGTTCATCGCTACCGTTACCGCTGCCGTCACCCAGGCCCGCTACGGACAGCAGCGCCTGATGAACGTCACTGACGTGATTGCCGATCACCACCTGATACTGGCCGCCGCTTTCCACGACCATAATCACGCCCGGGTTGTTCTTCAGCCCGGCGGTATCGGCTTTGCTGCTGTCCTTCAGTTTAAAACGCAGGCGGGTTGCGCAATGTATCACCGAACTGATATTTGCCTTGCCGCCAACCCCTTGCAGGATCTCTTCTGATAACGCCTGGTACTTCATCGTATGCTCCTGGTTCTGACATCTTGTCACGGGCCGTTACTGAATTCAGGCCAAAAAAAAACCTAAACAGCTTCAGACGGACCACGGTCCATGAAAAGCTGTTTAGGTTTTGCCTGAAATTCAGTAGCAATCCTGATTTGTTGACGCAAATAGTTCCTCAGTTACGGCAGGCTGACAAGGGGGGGAAACGGCAAAAACTGGATTTCGTGAGCGGGCTCACCTTTTTCCAGTCTGAGCCGTTGTTGGTCAACCTGCGATGCTGACGAACGACAGGCGGCAGCGTCATTGAGTTATTTTATTAATATAAACGAATAAACTTTGTTGATAAAAATGGCAGGAAGCAAAACGGTTTCATTCTTTTTATCTGGTGTGGCGATGATATTTTCTTTGTTGTCCGAGCCATGTGCTTTGTTATAAGTGCCAGTATAAAAATACAGTGATAGCGATATTTATGCACCGATTTGGTGCCGGTTGTTGTTTATTGGTGCGCATTTTAAATTCCGCAGTTAAATAATTTATTTTCAGGCGAGATCCAACCGCGGAATAGCTGAGTTTGTCATGAAACGTAAAAAGATGGCCCGCTAATTGCTTGATACCATCGGCCCCAAAGATGTGGCCCGCCTTTCAAACCTGTGCAGACAGCGCCGTCTGCGTGTCTCTGATTGCTTCCGTCCGTAACCCGGAAATCTTCTTATTAACATGACTACTTCACTTCGAGGGTGCTATGGCTATTAGTCGTCGTTCATTTATTCAGGGATCTGCAATATCTGCGTTGGGCATGGCAGCAGGCATTGCGCCAAAATTCAGCCTGGCGGCTGACGGTAAAGAGGCGATTAAAGTCGCCAGTATTCTGGACCTGTCCGGCGGTCTTGATATCTACGGTAAACCGATGTCGGATGCCATTAATCTTGCCGCCGAAGAAATTAACGCGGCAGGCGGATTACTGGGGCGTCCGGTGCAGGTCATTAATTACGATGCGCAGTCCAACATGCAGCTTTATGCGCAGTATGCCCAGCAGGCGGCATTAAAAGATAAAGTTGCGGTGGTCCACGGCGGCATTACCTCTGCTTCTCGTGAAGTGATCCGCCCGGTGCTGGACCGTTTCCGTTCTCTTTACTTCTATCCCGCGCAGTATGAGGGCGGCGTCTGCGACCGCAACTACTTCTCTTCCGCCTCAACGCCTGCGCAAACCGTGGAAAAACTGGTGCCCTACGCGATGAAAAAATGGGGCAAAAAAGTCTATATCCTCGCCGCGGATTACAACTACGGGCAGATCGTCTCGGCGTGGGTGAAAAAATTTGTTAAAGAAAACGATGGCGAAACCGTCGCCGTGGAGTTCTTCCCGCTGGACGTCACGGATTTCGGTGCCGCCATTTCAAAAATCCAGAGCGCCAAACCGGATATGGTCTGGTCTGCGCTGGTCGGCGGGGCCCATATCTCATTCTACCGCCAGTGGCACGCCTCGGGCATGAGCGGCAAGATCCCGATTGCCTCTACCGTATTTGGCGGCGGCAACGAACATATCATCCTGTCGCCGGAGGAAAGCAACGGCATTCTGGTCTGCGCCAACTATATGCAGGAAATTCCGACCCCGGAAAACAAAGCCTTTGTGGAAAAATTCCAGGCCCGCTACGGCAGCAGCGTGCCGTACATCAGCGATCTGGCGATGGGTGCCTATCAGGGCATGCTGATCTGGGCGGAAGGGGTGAGAAAGGCCGGTGATATCGACCGCATGAAGGTGATTGAAGCGCTGGAATCCGGCATTTCATTAACCTCGCCGAGCGGCCAGCTGATCGTCGATCCGGTGACCCATCACTGCACGCTGGATGTGCATATTGCCGAAGTGGAAAATCATCAGATGAAGATTCTGGAGACCTTTACGCGCCAGGCACCGGTCGACACCGCCATGGTCTGCGACTTGAAGAAAAATCCGCGTGATACCAGGCAATATCAGATTGAGTTGTAAGGAGAACGGCTATGGATTTGTTGATTATCTACGGCATTGAGGTTCTCAATGCCATTGCCGTGCTGGTGGTGATGAGCCTGGGGCTGGCGGTGGTGTTCGGCATGATGAAAATCGTCAATATGGCCCACGGCGAATTTATGATGCTCGGCGGCTACAGCGCGATTCTGGCCACCAATCACCTTGGCATTCCGATCTGGCTGTCGATGCTGGTGGTCGCTCCGCTGACGGTGGGCATTTTTGGCATCGTTATTGAGCGCATTATCATCCGCCACCTTTATGGCCGGATGATCGATACCATGCTGGCCACCTGGGGGCTGAGCCTGGCGCTGATTGGCGCGGCCACGATGGCGTTTGGTAACACCACGTTGGGGATCAGCGCACCGCTGCCGGCGGTGAGCGTGGGCAGCTACACCACCAGCGGCTATTCGCTGTTTATCATCCTTTTCGCGCTGTGCCTGATTGGTGCCCTGTGGCTGCTGCTGCGGTTTACCACCCTCGGGCTCTGCGCCCGAGCCACCATGCAAAACGCGCGAATGGCCGCCGCGCTGGGCAGTAATCCCGGCAAAATCTACAGCCTGACCTTTGGGCTGGGCGCGGCACTCTCGGGGCTGGGCGGCGCGCTGCTTGCACCGATCACCGGGGTGATCCCAACCATCGGCGTCAGCTTTATCGCCAAAGCCTTTATCACCGTGATTGGCGGCGGTAGCGCGATTATTGCCGGTACGCTCTCCTCTTCCACGCTGTTTGGCACCATCTCGCAGCTGGTGACCTATCTCTCCACGCCGGTGTTTGGTGCCGTAGCGCTGCTGCTCAGCGCCATTGTGCTGCTGCGCCTGCTGCCGCAGGGCATCACCGGCCGTTTCTTCAGGAGATCGCTGTAATGAAAATGCTTGCTGAAAAGCTACAGATCGTGGTGACCGCGCTGCTGGTGGTGCTGGTCGCGTGCTGGCTGTCGGGAGTGATTGAGCTTTACACGCTGCTGTCCCTCACCGTGTTTCTGGTGATGGGGTTGCTGTCGCTAAGCCTGGCCTTTATCTGGGGATACGGCGGCATTCTGTGCTTCGGCCAGGCGGCGTTCTTTGGCATCGGGGCCTATACCTATGCGGTCTGCGCCATCAACTGGGGGGATTCCACCTGGGCGGTGGTGATGGCGGTGCTGTTGCCAACGCTGTTCTCCGTGCTGCTGGGCTATGTGATTTTCTACGGCGGCGTCAGCGACGTTTATCTGGGAGCGATCACCCTGGCGGTCAGTCTGGTGCTGTTCAACTGGATCAACTCCACGTCGGGCAGTGAATACCATATCGGCGAGGCGCTGCTGGGCGGCTTTAACGGCATTCCCTCGGTGCCGACGCTCAACGTTCCGTTCCAGCCGGACGCTATCTTGTCGCCGGAAGCGTTGTTTATCGTCACCGCAGCCTGCCTGGCGCTGTGCTACGCGCTGCTGAAGTTCGTACTGCTCAGTCGCTTTGGCAAAACGGTGGTCGCGATCCGCGAAAACGAACAGCGGGCGGGCCTGCTGGGCTATAACGTTCCGGCCCACAAGCTGGTGACCTTTGCCATCGGTGCTGCCGTGGCGGGGCTGGCAGGGTGTCTGTACGTTAACTGGGGTGCGTTTGTCAGCCCCGGCGTGTTCAGCATCAGCCAGTCAGCGCAGATCATTATCTGGGTAATCGTCGGCGGCCGCGGAACGCTGCTCGGCCCGGTGATCAGCTGCATGCTGCTGCAGTGGATGGTGACCCGGCTGGGCGCGCAGCAAACGGTTGATGTCAATCTGGTCCTTGGCGTGATCCTCGCCCTGTTCGTGCTGTTAATTCCCGGCGGCATTCTGCCCGGCCTGCAGCGGATCTGGCGGCGCAAGCGTCGGCCTGCCGCGCCGGCTTCCTCCGTACAGGTGAAAGAGGTGAAACCATGAGCGTATTACTTCAGACGCACCAGATGGGCGTCAGCTTTGGTGGTGTTCATGCGGTGAAAGCGGTGGACTTCACCCTGAACGAGGGCGAACTGCGCTGCCTGATTGGCCCTAACGGTGCGGGGAAAAGCACCTTTTTTAAAATGCTCAGCGGCCAGGTGACGCCCACGCGCGGGGAGTGCCGCTATCGCGATCGGGTCATTTCCGGTAAACGGCCGTGGGAAATCGCCCGGCTGGGTATCGGCATCAAAACTCAGGTTCCCAGCGTGTTTGAAGGGTTGAGCGTGGCGGAAAATCTGTGGCTCGCCGCCGCGAACAAAATGGATAAAGCGGCGGTCGCGGGCGAAGTCGATCGGGTGCTGGAGGATATCGGCCTCAGCGATCGGCAGAATGACATCCTCTCCGAAATGGCCCACGGCCAGCGACAGTGGGTAGAGCTGGGGATGATCCTGATTTCGCGCCCGCAGCTGGTGCTGCTGGATGAGCCCGCCGCCGGAATGACCCACCACGAAGTGCGTAAAACCGCCGCGCTGATTCAGCGGATTAACCAGCAGAGTACGGTGGTGGTGGTTGAGCACGATATGGATTTCATCGGCATGATCGCGCAGCAGGTGACGGTGTTTAACCAGGGCGAGGTGCTGGCCGAAGGCACCTTCAGCCAGGTCACTCAGGATGCGCGCGTCAAAGAAGCCTACCTTGGCAATCTGGAGATTAAACATGCTTGAAATGAAACAAACGGTCTCCGGCTACAATAAAATTCCGGTGCTGCACCTGTCCGAGCTGTTTATCGGTGCCAAATCCTTTACCGGCGTGCTGGGCCGCAACGGTATGGGTAAAACCACGCTGCTGCGCACCATCATGGGGGAGCTGCCCGCATGGCAGGGCACCATCGCGCTAAACGGTATCGATATTACCGGCTACCAGCCGCATCAGCGGGCGGCGGCGGGCATCGGCTTCGTTCCGCAGGGGCGGCAAATCTTTCCGCAGCTGACCGTAGAGGAAAACCTGCGTATGGGATGCGTTAAGCAGTTCTCGCGGGCTGAAGAAATCATCGGGCAGATGCTGGATATTTTCCCGCGCCTGAAGCGGCTGCTGGCGCAGCCGGGCGGCGCACTGTCAGGTGGTGAACAGCAGCTGCTGGCGCTGGCCCGATGCCTGTGCGGCAGGCCGCAGCTGGTGCTGCTGGACGAACCGACGGAAGGGATACAGCCGAATATCTGCGAAGAAATTATCGACACGCTCCAGCGGCTGCGCCATGAAATGGATATCTCGATTATCCTGGTTGAGCAGGACATCGAGTTCCTCTACGCGCTTTCCGATCGTATTCACGTGATTGAAAAGGGGCAAATCGTCCGCCAGATCGACCCGGCAACCACGCCCAGCGCCCGGGTAGCGGAACAATATCTGGGGTTTAATGCCTGAGTCGGCTGCTGCCGGTGGCCATCCTTCTGGCTGACCGGCAGCCTGCCTCTGTCCCAAACGACACAGCGGCAGGCAGAGCAAACAAAGCGCTGGCCTGTCGGGTTGCTTATTGTGAAGCATCACTATCCCGGACAAGACAGGGTGATTCATGATTGAGCAATCCTTACTTGCCGCGCTTTCCGGCGTTCGGCTGCATCTTTTCCATCCTCATACCCAGGGTATGCGGGCCTTTTGTACTTCGCTGACCCAGCTTGGCTGCCACGTGCGGCACGACTGGCCGATCCCTGCGAGCCTTCCTCCTGAAGCTGACCTGGCGATTATTGCCGTCGATCGCCACCAGCAGGCGTCGATCGCGCCGCTGTTCCGGCACTACCGCGGCGTACAGACCCCGGTGCTTGCCCTGGCCGACTGCCAGGACGGGCAGCTGTTTCCGCTGCTGCTGGCGCTGGAGCCGGATGCGATTTCAGCGCGCGAGGCCGACCCGTTCTCGCTGATTATTCAGATCGTAGCCAGGCTGCGTGCGGCGCAGGAACAGCAGACGCTGCGCGACCGATTGCATAAGCAACAGCAGGCCAGGGCTCGGCAGGACAGTCTGGCGCAGGCGAAAGGCGTGCTGATGCAAACCTTCGGGTTGGATGAGTCGGGGGCCTACGGATTTATGCGTAAAGAGGCGATGAACACCCGCAGCAGTCTGGAATTCACTGCGGAACGGGTGCTCAATAGTCTGCAAAAATAATCAGCTGCCGGGCTGGCCGCTGGCCGAATGCAGCAGGCTGCTTGGCGTATAGCCAAAGGCCTTGCGAAAGGCGAGGCTGAAATGGGACATATCGCTGAAGCCGTGATCGAGCGCCACCTGGGTGATGTTTCGCGCTTTGCCTTCCGCCAGCGCTTTATGGCAGGCCAGCAGGCGCTCGTGCCAGACGCAGTTCATTGGCGTGGTGCCGTTGGCCGCAAATACCCGGCTGAGGGTGCGAGGAGAAACATGATGGGCGTTGGCGATCTGCGCCACCGACAGATCGTGGTCCTGCAAATGCTGGCGCAGATAGCTCATCACGCGGGAATAGAGGCTGGGTTTTAATCCCTCGTCGCTTTTTTGCAGATTCAGGCCGACGGAAATCACGGTAAACAGCGTATTGGCGAACTGCTCGGTCAGGCAGCTGCCTTCTTCGGCGGCATTAAAACGGAAGGCCTCATCAATCATATGCCTGAGCGCGACCATGCCCGGTCGGGAGAGATCCAGCGAGGTCCCGGACATTGCCGCAATCGCCGGGGCTTCTTTTTCAATCAGATGGCGCGGCAGATGGATGATGTTCATCGACACGTTTTCCATGGCGAAATGGAACGGCGAGCTGGCGTCGTAGATCACCATATCCCCGGCGCTGACCTGCGTTTCATTGTTATTCTGCCGCAGGCGGCCGCTGCCTTCACAAATATAGCCGAGATAAAAATCGGGATTCGGGTGGCGGCGAATGCATTCGGGCGTTCTCTGCCACATCATCGACGCTTGCGAAACGTGATTGGCGATATCGAACTGGCCCAGCATGCCGTAGCTGAAGCGGCCGGAAAACATGCCCGCCTGCACCTGCTTTGCCTCTGCCTTGATCAGGCGAGAACAGACGGCATCGCGCCAGGCGTCGAAGCGGTGCCGGTTCTCTAAATGCTCCGTGGTGAAATTTTCTCTCATCGTCAGATCCCCCGGACGTGGCGTAAAAGGTGAAATCAGCAGAAAACATGCAAACTCCAGACCATTCCTGCCGGAGTACCGCCCCAGACAGCGGGGCGGTAACAGATGGGAATTACAGCGCGGGGTGCTGCTGATGCCAGTCGGTCACCTGCTGATAGGCCCAGGCAGCCTGAATCATACTGACTTCATCAAAATGCGCGGCAACCAGCTGGAAGCCAACCGGCGCACCGACAGCGGTTTTGCCGCCGGGCAGCGTAATGGTCGGATGGCCGCTGGAGTCGAATGCACTGGTATAGCGCAGCACGCCATTAAACAGTGCCTTGTCGGTACCAAAGCGGGTCATGGTGTCCCAGGTTAAACCGGCATAGGCAGTAGCCGGGGCGATAATCAGATCAACCTGGCCGAACAGGGCAGAAATCGTGCCGCGAAGCGCCGCGCGGTTCAGCAGCAGCCGCTGGAATTCCAGGGCGGTGACGCTGTGGCCAAGATCCAGCAGGCCCGCCAGTCCTGGCCCGTATTGATCTTTTTGCGAGGGATAGGTTTGCCGATGTGCGAAGGCCGTTTCCACCGCGCACAGCGGGCTCCACTCTTCGGCCGCCTGCTCGGTGTCCGGCATGGTGATATCCACGAAGGTCGCACCCAGCTTGCTCAGGGTGGCGATCGCCTCCTGCAGCACCCGGCGGGTATCCTCATCCACTTTTTCCAGCGCCCAGGTTTTATCCAGACCGATGCGCATTTTACCTATGCCGCTTGTCATCAGAGCAAGGTAGTCGGGCACCGGCTCGATGCTGGAGGTGGGGTCCTGCTCATCGCGACCGGCAATCGCCTGCAGCATGGCCGCGGCATCGGCGGCGGATCGCGCCATCGGGCCGATATGATCGAGGGAGGCCGCCAGCTCGAAAGCACCGTGCCGGGTTACGCGCCCCCAGGTTGGCTTAATACCGGTCAGACCGTTGGCATTGGAGGGGAAGCGGATCGAACCGCCGGTATCGGTGCCGATAGCACCAAAGCATAGCCCGGCCGCAGTGGCAACGCCGGAACCGCTGGAAGAGACGCCGGTCCACAGCGCGGAACCCCACGGGTTAACCGGGCGAACAACTTCCGGGTGATGATCGGCAAAGGCGCTTTCGGTTTGTTTTAGTTTGCCGAGGATCACCGCCCCGGCGGCGCGGAAGCGCGTGACGATGGAGGAATCCTCCGTGGGATAATGCGACTGGTGGATCAGCATGCCGTGGCTGGTGGGGGCATCTTTGGTCCAGATCAGATCCTTCAGCGCAATGGGCACGCCGTGCAGCGGGCCGCGGATGATCCCCTGTGCGATTTCCTGGTCGGCTTCTGCCGCCTGTTGCAAAGCACTGTCGCGCATCACATAAAAATAGCTATGTAAATCGGCATCCAGCGAGGCGATGCGATCCAGCAGAGCGGTGGTCACTTCAACGGAAGCAATCTCTTTCGACTGAATCAGTCGGCCTGTTTCCAGCAAGCTTTTATAATGCAGGTTGTTCATCGTGGCCTGATCTCCTGAAGGGAATGATGCCTGCGAAAGCAGACAATATGCTGATCACCAACGTAAATCAGGCCGCCAAAGCTGGCTATGCTATGGCGGACAGAGGGTGTGCCAGAAGTGCCAGTGCGGCAAAGGTGAGGCGGGGCGGGGCGTGGAAGACATTGCCGCTGTCATGTTTTCTAACCATTGTTCACGAGTGCAATATTTTGCAACTGCTGCCCCGCGCGCTAGACTGTATCGTATTGATTATGTTGAAAGCGGGGCAAAAGGTGGACGCTATAGCAGGTAAATCCTTACAGGTATCGGATGCGATTATCTCGTGTCAGCTGGACGGCCACGGCGGGATGATCCCGATTGCCGACAGTGAAGTACTCACGTGTGACCATCCGTGCTGGCTGCACCTGAATTACACCCATCCCGAAAGCGCCGAATGGTTGACCACCACGCCGCTGCTGCCGGACAACGTGCGCGATGCGCTCGGCGGCGACAGCATGCGGCCGCGCGTCAGCCGTCTGGGCGACGGTACGATGATCACCCTGCGCAGCGTCAATCTGAACAGCGAATCGCGGCCCGATCAGCTGGTGGTGATACGCGTGTTTATCAACGACAGGCTGATTGTTTCAACCCGGCGGCGGAAGGTGTTTGCCATTGATGAAGTGCTGACCGATCTGCAAAACGGCAACGGTCCGCATAACGGCGGCAGCTGGCTGGTGGACGTTTGCGACTCGCTGACCGACCACACCAGCGAATTTATTGAGGATCTGCACGATAAAATCATCGAGCTGGAGGATGCGGTTGTCGATCAGCAGGTGCCACCGCGCGGCGAGCTGGCGCTGATCCGCAAACAGCTGATTATTATGCGCCGCTACATGGCGCCGCAGCGGGATGTGTTTTCGCGGCTGGCCAGCGAGCGGCTGCCGTGGATGAGCGATGACGACCGCCGCCGTATGCAGGATATAGCCGACCGACTGGGGCGCGGGCTGGACGATCTGGATGCCAGCGTGGCGCGGACCGGAGTGCTGTCCGATGAAATCAGCTCGGTGATGGCCGAGGCGATGAACCGCCGCACCTATACCATGTCGCTGATGGCGGTGGTTTTCCTGCCGACGACCTTCCTGACCGGCCTGTTTGGCGTCAACCTTGGTGGCATTCCGGGCGGCAGCTGGCGCTTTGGTTTTGGTATTTTCTGCCTGCTGTTAGCAATCCTGGTGTTGGGCGTTGCGTGGTGGTTAAAGCGGCGTAAATGGTTGTGAAGAGGACAAATTATTGTGGGGTAAAGGCGTTTAAAACTGATCGACGTCAATAACTGGCGACGTTGTTAAGGGCAAACTCTCTCTCGCAGGTGAATGCAACGTCAAGCGATGGGCGTTGCGCTCCATAATTGTCTTACTTCATTTTTAGAATTAATGCATAGCACATTTAATTCGTACGACGCCGGCTTCGAGCCGGCTTTTTTTTTGCCCGTTTGCCAGCCCGCCAGGATGTCCTACGCTTAACGTTCACGCGTTGAAAACAGAGGGGACAGCAAAATGACTAAGCAGCCTGATGCTATTCGCGGTTCTGAACCACTCAGCGATCCCGTACCCGTTCCCGGGCCGATACCCACGCCACAGCCCATGCCCGATCCGCCGCCGGTCGACCCCGACCCGATTATCGATCCGCCCGCACATTACTGAGCGTGGGCTACTGCGCCGGTCTGTCCGGGAACTGCTGCTCGCGCCACTGCTTGATCAGCGCGGCACGGCGGCGGGGATAGCGGGTGGTGTTTAATTCCAGGGAGATAATACGGTCGGTGCGGAAATGGCGGAAGTCGCCGCGCAGCTCGCACCACGCGCCGAGAATATGCAGGTTATCGAAATAGCCCAGCAGAAACGGCCAGATAACGCGCCGGGAAGATTGATCTTTGCCGTCGCGATAGGTGAGGGTCGCCGTCAGTTCGTGCCTGATTGCCCGCCGGATGGCAACAAAATCCACGCTTTCAATCAGCGGGTTGGCGGAGGGCGCGGCCATCAGCCCGTTACTGTCGAGGCTGTGGCGCAGGTCTTCAGGCAGCACGGCGGCTATTTTGCTCAGTGCGCT
Organism: Pantoea coffeiphila; assembly: GCF_016909495.1. GTDB lineage: Bacteria > Pseudomonadota > Gammaproteobacteria > Enterobacterales > Enterobacteriaceae > Erwinia > Erwinia coffeiphila. The sequence continues at coordinate 220,987 of NZ_JAFBFW010000001.1, forward strand.
TTTGGCCGACTGGCTCAGCCCGGTGTCGGTGCGGCTGGCAACCCAGCGCGAACCGAGCACCAGTGCTTCGATCTCCTCCTCGCTGAACATCAGCGGGGGCAGGGTGAAGCCGGGTTTTAACACGTAGCCCATACCCGGCTCACCGGCGATATCCGCACCCTGCTGTTGCAGCGTGGCAATATCGCGGTACAAAGTGCGCAGGCTGATGCCGAGCGTGGCAGCGAGCTGAGCGCCGGGAACGGGGAAGCGGTGATTGCGCAGTAACTGCAGCAGATCCAGCAGGCGTTGCGATCGCGACACACTTCCTCCGTGAAACGTTGAGCTTAGCCGACCTGAAGGATATCAAGACGAACGGGCGCGTCGTCTTCATCTTCCGGCTGCCAGCCGGCGGGCTGCATTGGCAGGGTTTCGCGATCGAAGGCCAGATCGCCACCGCCAACAACTTCGCTGCCGTGGACGATGCCTTTGAAGTCGAACAGTTCGGTATCAGCAAGATGCGAAGGCACCACGTTCTGCATGGCGCTGAACATCGTTTCGATGCGGCCAGGATAGCGTTTATCCCAGTCGCGCAGCATATCGCCAATCACCTGACGCTGCAGGTTAGGCTGCGAGCCGCACAGGTTGCACGGAATGATCGGGTATTCACGGGCGATGGCGAAACGCTCAATGTCCTTCTCGCGGCAGTAGGCCAGCGGACGGATAACGATATGTTTACCGTCGTCGCTCATCAGCTTCGGCGGCATGCCTTTCATTTTTCCGCCGTAGAACATATTGAGGAACAGCGTCTGCACGATATCGTCACGGTGATGTCCCAGAGCGATCTTGGTGCAGCCCAGTTCGGTTGCCGTGCGGTACAGAATGCCGCGGCGCAGACGGGAGCAGAGCGAGCAGGTGGTTTTGCCTTCCGGGATCTTATCTTTAACGATGGCGTAAGTGTCTTCTTCGACGATCTTATATTCCACGCCCTGGGCTTCCAGATATTCCGGCAGAATATGCCCCGGGAAACCCGGCTGCTTCTGATCGAGGTTCACTGCCACCAGCGAGAAGGAAACCGGCGCGCTCTGCTGCAGGCTGCGCAGAATTTCCAGCATGGTGTAGCTGTCCTTGCCGCCGGAAAGGCACACCATAATCCGGTCACCCTCTTCGATCATATTAAAGTCAGCAATCGCCTGGCCGACGTTACGGCGCAGGCGCTTCTGGAGCTTGTTGAGGTTGTACTGCTCTTTTTTACTGGTTTCCGGATTCGGTTGCATTTATTTGCTATCTCGTATTGCAGAAGTGGGCGAGAACATCGGCAGGCCCGGCATGAAAACTGACTGGCGTGCTATGGTACGGATTACGACGCCGAATACCAGCACGTTTTACAGTAGAACTCCATCTTGCATCTCTACTACCAGAGTGGTTCGATTTTTGCTCCCGTCGAAGATCGTGATTATCTACCAGTAACAATGGTGTCGGCTGACAACCAGCTGCAGCTGGGTTTAAAGGTTTGTTCCCATTAAGCGACTGGTCAATAATGGGATATGGTGATTAACGACCTGTGCTCGAGAGGCATTTTATCCAAATTTTTCTTCCATTTCCCTGTCTACATCCAGAATGTTATATACGTCCAGGACACCTGTATCTTTATCTCTGATTTGGACGTGAGGCCAGTCTTTATTATGCCAAATACCCCCGGGATTCAGGCCTGTATCCAGCGCAGCATCGGTGTAAACGTGATAGCCATTCACTCCCTTAATGAAAATATCCGGAGACCATTCAGCTTTGCCATTAACCAACCAGAAGCAATCAACGGCTTCCCCCCATTGATGCCAGGACAGGCCTGGTGGGGTATTGGTGACCTTTATCCCGTGTTGTGGGCCTACCGATTCGATGCAATGAGCGAGGAAATTGGCGCCCTGTTTTTTGAACATACTGATTCTGTTCGTTATCTCCTCTATGGATCGAGACTGACGCCATAGCCTGCCTTGCTCAAAGGGATCGCGAAGACCTGTGCCTGGTCTCATTTCGCAGCCTTCAAGTTTGCATAGTGCTATCACTTTTAAAACTTTGTCTTTAAGTTCAGGGTTCACTAAGTCCAGATCGGCAGCCATATTTAGCTCCAATACAATGTCATTGTACGGTAGGGGATATCCCATCAGAGGGACAAATTAACTGTAGCTATTGGTCGTCATTTAGTCAGGTTACCAGTGAGTATGGAATGAGGTTTAGGAATTTGATGTAGTTTTTTCCGCCAAATCGTTGTGTCAAAAACGCGATAATATTGAGTAGAGCAAGTTTTACATGTGTATTGTACAAACTTCACGCAACAATAACTGCGCGAAGCCTCAAACCCTGCCGCTGCGCAGTCTTGACCCTGAAAGTAACGTTTCCAGCGGATTATCTGCTACAATCAGCGGCAAAATTCCCGCCCGATTTATCAGAGATTATACCCGTGACTGCTTTTTCTACCCTGAACCTGCTGCCCGCCAGCCAGATTGAAAACCTTAATGAACTTGGCTATCTGGCCATGACGCCGGTACAGGCCGCATCGCTGCCGGCGATCCTGGAAGGGCGTGACGTACGCGCGCAGGCAAAAACCGGCAGCGGCAAAACCGCCGCGTTTGGCCTTGGCGTGATGCACCGGCTGGACGTCAGCCAGTATGTCACTCAGTCGCTGGTGCTGTGCCCGACGCGTGAACTGGCTGATCAGGTGTCGAAAGAGCTGCGTCGGCTGGCGCGTTTTACCGCCAATATCAAAATCCTGACGCTGTGCGGTGGCCAGCCGATGAACGCGCAGCGTGATTCGCTGCTGCATGCGCCGCACGTGGTTGTCGGTACGCCAGGGCGTGTCCTGGAGCACCTTAAGCGTGAAACCCTGAAGCTGGACGGCGTGGCTACGCTGGTGCTGGACGAGGCCGACCGGATGCTGGAGATGGGCTTCCGCGATGATATCGACGCGATAATCAGCTACTGCCCTCAGCAGCGCCAGACGCTGCTGTTCTCCGCCACCTGGCCTGAGGACATCGCCCGCATCAGTCAGCGCGTGCAGCGCGATCCACTGACGGTGGAAACCGGCGACGTTTCCGATCTGCCGTCCATTGAGCAGACGTTCTATGAAGCCAGCGCGCGTGAGAAAATGAGCGCGCTGACCGGCCTGCTCAGCGATCGCCAGCCCGCCTCCTGCGTGGTGTTCTGCAACACTAAACGCGAATGTGATGACATTGCCGCCTCGCTGGGAGATGCGCAGATCAGCGCGCTGGCGCTGCACGGCGATCTGGAACAGGCCGAGCGCGATCGCGTTCTGGTGCGCTTTGCCAACGGCAGCTGCCGGGTGCTGGTGGCGACCGACGTTGCGGCGCGCGGGCTGGATATCAAATCGCTGGCGATGGTAGTGAACTACCAGCTGTCGTTCGATCCGGAAGTTCACGTCCACCGCATTGGTCGTACCGCCCGCGCTGGCGCAGAGGGCTGTGCGGTCAGCTTCGTTGCGCCGGATGAAATGCAGCGCGCCCACGCGCTTGAAGATTTCCTGCAGCAGCGCCTGGCGTGGCGTAACGTCAGTGAACTGAAGTCCGTGGCACCAAAACCGCTGCGCGCGGAGATGACCACCATCAGCCTCGACGGCGGGCGTAAAGCCAAGATCCGTCCGGGTGATATCCTGGGGGCGCTGACCGGTGACGGCGGGCTGAGCGGCGATCAGGTGGGTAAAATTGATATCGCGCCTACGCTTGCCTACGTGGCAATTCGTCAGGAGCTGGTGCGCAAGGTGATGCAGCAGCTTACGCAGGTGAAAATTAAAGGGAAAACCTGCCGCGCCCGCATCGTCAAGTAAAGCCGTCAGCTGCACAAAACAAAACGGCCCCCGGGTGAAATCCGGGGGCCGTTTTTTATCCGATCGAAAGGGCGATTAAATCTTGGTAATCACCGGCGGCGCGGCGAGCAGGGATTCAACGCCGGCAATCAGTTTCAGGAAATGCGGCTGCTTTTCATGTTCTTCGATAGCCGCATGGCTTTTCCACGTTTCGTGGAACAGGAACGAATCCGGGTTTTCTACGCTGCGGTACAGATCGTAATGTACGTTGCCGGCCTCAAGGCGGCTCGGTGCCACACAGGGGTTCAACACGTCAAACAGCGCATCGCCTTTGCCCGGCTTAGCGGAAAATGTGGCGATAATCAGTACGGATTTCTCAGACATTATAATCTCCATTTAAAAAACGTTGCTGGCGCAGGGCCAGACACAAACAGGCCTGGCTGTAAGAGTAACCGTTTACGCTTTTTTTGCCATGAGCATTTGTGGCTAATGAATTTCCAGCGACTGTACGCCGTTTATCTCCAGCAGTACGTCATACATTTTTTCCGGTACCACCTTTCGTGACAATGTCACATCCACCATCATTTCACACAGTCCGGTTTCGGCGTCGCGGTGGGCGAGGATGACTTTGCCGGTGCGTACTTCCCGACGCTGTAGGGCAATCAGCACCAGCGGCACGCTTTTAGGCTTAAGCTGGAAGATCAGGGTAAGATTACGGCCGATAAATCGGTAGCTGATACGGCGGAAGGTTTCCAGCACCACCAGTGCCAGCAGGGTGCCGTAAATGCCGATCTCATACATGCCGCTTCCGACAACCAGCCCGATAGCCGCCGTGACCCACAGCCCGGCGGCGGTGGTCAGCCCCTTGACCATCTGTTTTTGAATGATGATAGTACCGGCACCGAGGAAACCCATGCCGCTGACGACCTGAGCAGCGATCCTGCTGGGGTCCAGCTCGATATGCGAGGCTCCCAGGATATCGCTAAAGCCATACTTAGACACGATCATAAACATCGCGCTGCCAATCCCCACCAGCACGTGGGTGCGCAGCCCGGCTTCTTTCGAGCGCAGCTGCCGCTCCATGCCGATCAGACCGCCAAGCGCACCGGCAAGCGCGATGCGCAGTAATAAGTCGAAGACCACTATCTATCCTCCTGTATTGTAAAGATTTTCCTTAATTTTTTCTTATCAATTGTAAATTAAGACCTGAGGGTATTGATATTTTATCAATTTTGATTTTGTAAAATTGGATGACAGCTATCGACCTGTCGCAAAACCTGGCATATGCTGGCTGGCGCCTTTGACCCTTCACCGATCGGAGTTTACACAATGAAAGCAGCCACTTTTTTGCTTGCAGCGGCAACGCTGGTGCTGTCGGCCTGTAGCAGCGACAACGAGCCGCCGCAGCAGGCAACCGCCGCACACGTCCCGGCAAGAGTACAAATGGCCGATCTGGCAGCGAGTAATTGTGAGAATGCAGGTGGAACGCTGGCGCTTTCACGTCAGCTGGATGGATCTTCGGTAGGAATGTGTCAGCTGGCGAACGGCCGTCGCTGCGGCGAGAGTGCATTACTTAACGGCACCTGCGCCCGTTAAACCCCCGCCTGTAGGCAGCGGGGGCGGTGGTTGACTCAGAGCTGGTTAGCGCAGGGCTCGCCTTTTTCCAGCTGCCGCAGATTCTGCAGCGTGGTCTCTGCGATGCTGGTCAGCGCTTCGGCGGTCAGAAACGCCTGATGGCCGGTAAACAGCACGTTGTGGCAGGCTGACAGACGGCGGAAAACGTCGTCCTGAATCACGTCGTTCGACTTATCCTCAAAGAATAAATCCCGCTCGTTCTCGTAAACATCCATTCCCAGCGCGCCAATCTTCTGTTTTTTCAGCGCGTCGATGGCTGCCTGCGAATCGATCAGGCCGCCGCGGCTGGTATTAATAATCATCACGCCATCTTTCATCTGCGCGAAGGCACTCTCGTTGAGCAAATGATGATTCTCCGGGGTCAGCGGGCAGTGCAGGCTGATCACGTCCGACTGGGCAAACAGCGTTTTCACATCAACATATTCCGCACCCAGCTCCAGCGCCAGTGGATTAGGATAAGGGTCGGAAACCAGCAGGCGCATGCCAAATCCCTTAAGGATGCGCAGGGTGGCGATACCGATCTTACCGGTGCCGATCACACCGGCGGTACGGCCATGCATGTTAAAACCAATCAGGCCTTCCAGCGAAAAGTTGGCATCGCGGGTGCGCTGATACGCGCGGTGAATGCGGCGGTTCAGCGTCATCATCATGCCAACGGCATGCTCAGCCACCGCTTCGGGTGAATAGGCCGGCACACGAACGACCTGCATTCCCAGCTCTTTGGCCGCATCAAGATCGACGTTGTTGAACCCGGCGCAGCGCAGCGCGATAAACTTCACCCCCAGTTCCGCCAGCTCTTCCAGCACCTTACGGCTGCCGTCGTCGTTGACGAAAATACACACGCCGTCACATCCCGTGGCGTTCTTCGCGGTACGTTCGGTCAGCAGGAAGTCGAAAAATTCCAGCTCGAAACCGAAATCCTGATTCACCTGTTCCAGGTATTTCCGGTCATACTGTTTGGTGCTGTACACCGCAAGTTTCATCGTTATAGTTCCTTTTACCGCTGCAGAATGAATAACTGCAGTTTATCAACTATTCTCAGCGAGCGAGAACCTGATGGTGGCTACTGCTGCAAAAAGCATCGAATCCACCGTAAAACGGTGAAAAACTTCACGATGAAGCGATTCCGTGCCATCATTTCGTTGATAATCACGGACCGAACAGGATTTTGCTGCCATGAACAGGGGCTGGAAACGCGCGCTTGCCGCGCTGCTGGCAGCGATCCTGCTGCTGACAGGACTTTTACTCACGGTAACGCAGTGGCTGCCCAGGCTGGCAGGGCTGTGGTTGCCGAACGATACCACCATTTCCCTTGATGGCGGGCCGCGCTGGCAGCACGGTGCATTGAGCCTGCCCGGCGTCCACTACACTATCGGCGACTGCGAACTGGCGGCGGTGAAAAACGTCTCGCTCAGCTACCGCCACCAGCGCTGGGTGGCCAACGCAGACAGCGTGATTATCGACAGCGAGTGCGCGGCCAAACTCCCGGCCAGTGACAGCCAGGATGCTCCCCGCACGCTGGCTGAATGGCAGCAGATGCTGCCCGGTGCCAGCGTGACCATCCGCCAGCTGACCCTCAAACCCTGGCCGCAGTGGGCGGGGCAGCTCCAGCTTGATTTCGAACCCGACAGCCAGCAGCTGCACTATAAAGGTGACAATCTCTCTCTTGAGGCTGAACTGCGGCAGCAGCAGCTGACGCTAAAAACCCTGACCGTACTGGCACCGGGTATCGCTCAGCCGGTCACGCTTGACGGTACGCTGACGCTGCCGCGCATTCCTGATGCGCTGCCGCAGAGCGGCGTGCTGCATGGCAATCTGGCGCTGGACGGCATTGCGGAGCCGCTGAATGTGCAGCTTGACTGGCAGCAGCAGAGCGGCACCTTACGCGTCAACGCGGCAAATCAGCCACAGCCGCTGCTGGATCTGCCGTGGCAGATCACTCCGCAGAATATTCAGATACAGCAGGGCAGTTGGAGCTGGCCGTGGGGCACCCAGCCGCTTTCCGGCGGGGTTTCGCTGCTGGCAGAAAACTGGCAGAAGGGGCTGACCGCCACTCAGCTTAGCGGCCGTCTGAACCTGTTGACCTCAGGGCGCGGCGGCAAAGGCAACGTGGTGCTGTCGGTGGGGCCGGGGCATCTGGACTGGCAGGAAAGCAGCCTGCCACTGCGCCTTTACGGCGAAAGCAAACTCGATGCGCTGCAGTTTTACGCCAGCCTGGTGGGCGAACTTCGCGGGCCGCTGGCCGATCCGCAGCTGGCAATGCTGCCCGGCGCGCTGCTGCGGATGAAAGGCCGCCTGCTGTCGACGCTGGAAGTCGATGAAGCCCGCTGGCCGCTGGCCGGGGTAAAGATCTCTTCAGCGGGGATCGACGGTCGTCTGCAGGCGATACTCAGTGCGCACGACGTGCAGATGGGCAATTTCCGCCTGCACCTTGACGGACGGGCCAGCGACTTCTGGCCGGACAAAGGCGAATGGCGCTGGCGCTACTGGGGCGACGGGCGGCTGAAGCCGCTGGCGGCGAAATGGGATGTGACGGGCACCGGGCGCTGGCAGGATTCGCTGATTGAACTCTCCACGCTTTCCACCGGCTTCGATCGCATCAGCTACGGCAGCGTGAACATGGCTGCGCCGCGCCTCACATTGGTGAAACCCGTCAGCTGGCAGCGCGATGAGCAGAATCCATCCTTCGACGGCGAGCTGGCGTTAAAAGCGCGGGAAACCCGCTTCAGCGCCGGGGGCTATCTGCCGCCCTCAACGTTAACCCTGGTGGTAAAGGGCCGCGATCCGGCCGCGTTTCTGTTTAACGGCGCACTCCAGGCGCAGAAAATCGGTCCGGTTCAGGTACGCGGGCGCTGGGACGGCGAACGCCTGCGCGGCCAGGCCTGGTGGCCGGAACAGTCGCTGCGGGTCTTTCAGCCGCTGCTCAGCCCGGACCTCAAACTGTCGATCCAGAGCGGTACGCTGAAGGCGCAGGTGGCATTTTCAGCCGCGGCCGATCAGGGACTGGAGGCCGGTGGCCACTGGCTGGTGCGTAACGGCCGCGCGCTGCTGCCGGATAATGAATTCAGCGGCGTGGATTTCTCGCTGCCGTTCCGTCTGCAATCCCACCGCTGGTACTTTGGCACCCACGGCCCGGTTTCGCTGCGCATTGGCGAGATCAAAAACCAGTTTGCCATGCAGAATGTTACTGCGGATCTGCGTGGCTGGTATCCGTGGAGCGAAGCGGAGCCGCTGAGCCTGAGCAACGTCAGCCTGGATATGCTGGGCGGTACGCTGAGCCTTGACCGTTTACAGATGCCGCAGACCGAGGCGGCAAAAATCCGCGTGCAGCATCTTGCGCTGTCGCAGCTGATTACGGCGATGAAGCTCAAGCAGATTGCGCTTTCCGGCCATATCAACGGCGAGCTGCCGCTGTTCCTCAATAACAGCCAGTGGCTGGTGAAGGACGGCTGGATCGCCAACAGCGGGCCGCTAACCGTACGTATGGATAAAGATATGGCCGATGCCATCAGCAGCAATAATATTGCTGCCGGTGCGGCCATCGACTGGCTGCGCTATATGGAAATTTCGCGCAGCTGGGCGACGCTCGACCTTGATAACCTTGGCTGGATGAGCCTGACGGCAAAAGTCGACGGCACCAGTCGATTTAGCGACCGCGATCAGCGCGTTGCGCTGAATTACTCCCAGCGGGAAAACCTGTTTCAACTCTGGCGCAGCCTGCGCTTTGGCGATAACCTGCAATCCTGGGTGGAAGATAACGCCACCCTGCCGTCGCAGAAGGAAAAACGTGATGAAAGCCCTGAATAGCCTGCTGATGGCTGGCGCGATGCTGTCGCTGAGCGGATGTATTCCGCGCATTGAAGTGGCGGCGCCGAAAGAACCGATCACCATCAATATGAACGTCAAAATCGAGCACGAGATCCATATCAAGGTCGATAAAGACGTGGAAGCGCTGTTAAAAAACCAGAGCGGTCTGTTCTGAGGATAAAACCATGAAATTGCTGAACAGAGCACTCCTGCTGGGCTGTCTGCTGATATCTTCCGGTGCCATGGCGCTGACGCTTGACGAAGCGAGGCAGCAGGGTCGGGTGGGCGAAACGCTTAACGGCTATATTGCCCCCAGACAGACTGATGCGGAAACTCAGGCGCTGGTAAAACAGATCAACGAAGGCCGCAGCAGGCAGTATCAGCTGCTGGCGGAGCAGAATAATATGACGGCGGCCGAGGTGGCCAGAATCGCCGGACAAAAACTGGTGACGCGGGCAAAACCGGGTGAGTACGTGCGCGGGATCAACGGTCAGTGGCTGAAAAAACAGCCGTAGCGAAAAGTATGACCGTAGCGAAAAGCATTGCTATAGCCAAAAAAAACGCGATGCAGCGGGCATCGCGTTGTTATTACGTTCCGGCAGCGATTTGCCACCGGTGATTAAAATCAGGCTGCAACGATTTTAGAGATAGCGTCTTTGGCATCGTTAGCGGCTTTCTGTGCCACTTCCGGACCGTAACCGATACCTTCAGCGAACACGAACTGCACGTCGGTCATTCCCAGGAAGCCCAGGAAGATGGTCAGGTACGGAGTCAGCAGATCGTTCGGGGTATCTTTATGGATGCCGCCACGGCTGGTCAGAACCACCACTTTTTTACCTTTCACCAGGCCTTCAGGACCGTTTTCGGTGTAGCGGAAAGTGATGCCTGCACGGGCAACCAGGTCGAAGTAGTTTTTCAGCTGAGTTGGGATGTTGAAGTTGTACATTGGTGCAGCGATAACGATAGTGTCATGCGCCTGCAGTTCTTCAATCAGCTCGTTGGACAGCGCCAGCGCGTCCTGCTGACGGGCAGACAGTTCAGCGTCTGAAGGGCGCAGTGCGCCAACCAGCTCACCGTCCAGCACCGGAATTGGGTTTGCAGCTAAATCGCGGATGGTGACTTCATCACCAGGATGAGCGGCTTTCCACTCTGAAACCAGATGATCGGCCAGTTGGCCTGACTGAGAATAACCGGCGAGGATGCTTGATTTCAAAACGAGTACTTTGCTCATGTCTTCATTTCCTGTTGAGTCGCGGAATGCTGTCCGCCTGATGTGAAACACTCTACTGCGATATGCCGGTGAGTGTAAGTGCGAGTTTTTGTTATCTATGTTCGAAAATATTGAATAAGGATAGCCGCGCAGGTAAAACGCTAAGTTCTTGTCTGTGCTACTATACGCAAAATTTTTTATCACAATACATCCATGTTGTCGGTTAACCGCGCAATAAAGTGAGTTTGACCTATGTCTGATACACCACAATCTGCCCTGACCGCGTTCTGGCCGCGCCTGGACTCGCTGATGCTGCGCGACAGCCAGCGCCTGCAGCGCCGTCTGCACGGGGCAAAAAAAGTTAAAAGCCCGGCCGCACTCCAGGCGATTACCGAAGAGCTAAACCAGGATTTTACCGCCGCCGAGCTGCGCATTGCCCAGCGCCGTGCCGCCGTACCGACCATTAACTACCCTGAAAATCTGCCGGTTAGCCAGAAGAAGCAGGACATCGCCAATGCCATCCGCGACCACCAGGTGGTGATTGTCGCCGGTGAAACCGGCTCGGGGAAAACCACCCAGCTGCCGAAAATCTGCATGGAGCTGGGCCGCGGCATTCGCGGCCTGATCGGCCATACCCAGCCGCGCCGCCTGGCCGCGCGCACCGTTGCCGACCGTATTGCCGCCGAGCTGGAAACCTCGCTGGGTGGCTGCGTGGGCTACAAAGTTCGTTTTAACGATCAGGTCGGTGACACCACCCAGGTGAAGCTGATGACCGACGGTATCCTGCTGGCGGAAATCCAGCAGGACCGTCTGCTGATGCAGTACGACACCATCATTATCGATGAAGCCCACGAACGCAGCCTGAACATCGATTTCCTGCTCGGCTACCTGCGCGAGCTGCTGCCGAAGCGCCCCGATCTGAAAGTGATCATCACCTCGGCGACCATCGATCCGCAGCGTTTCTCGCGCCATTTCAACAATGCGCCGGTGATTGAAGTCTCGGGCCGCACCTATCCGGTAGAAGTGCGCTATCGCCCGGTGGTGGAAGATGCTGACGATACCGACCGCGACCAGCTACAGGCGATCTTCGACGCGGTGGATGAGTTGGGTCAGGAGAGCCGTGGCGATATTCTGATCTTTATGAGCGGCGAGCGTGAAATTCGCGACACCGCCGACGCGCTGATGAAGCGCGATCTGCCGCATACCGAGGTGCTGCCGCTCTACGCGCGCCTCTCCAACGCTGAGCAGAACCGCGTCTTCCAGTCACACGTCGGGCGGCGCATCGTGCTGGCAACCAACGTGGCGGAAACCTCGCTGACCGTGCCGGGCATCAAATACGTGATCGACCCGGGCACCGCGCGCATCAGCCGCTACAGCTTCCGCACCAAGGTGCAGCGCCTGCCGATTGAACCGGTATCGCAGGCGTCAGCTAACCAGCGTAAAGGGCGCTGTGGCCGCGTCTCCGAAGGGATCTGTATTCGTCTGTACTCCGAAGATGATTTCCTCAGCCGCCCACAGTTTACCGACCCGGAAATCCTGCGCACCAACCTGGCTTCGGTCATTCTGCAAATGACTTCGCTCGGGCTGGGAGACATTGCCGCCTTCCCGTTTGTGGAAGCACCGGACCAGCGTAATATTCAGGACGGCGTGCGCCTGCTGGAAGAGCTGGGTGCGATCACTCTGGATGATAATCAGCACTATAAACTGACCTCATCCGGTCGATCGCTGGCTCAGCTGCCGGTGGACCCACGCCTGGCGAAAATGGTGCTGGAAGCGCAAAAATACGGCTGCGTGCGCGAGGCGATGATTATTACCTCCGCGCTGTCGATTCAGGACCCGCGCGAGCGCCCGGCCGAGAAAAAGCAGGCATCGGACGAGAAACATCAGCGATTTGCTGACAAAGAGTCGGATTTCAACGCCTTTGTTAATCTGTGGAACTATCTGCAGGAGCAGCAGAAAGCGCTGTCATCCAGCCAGTTCCGTCGCCAGTGCAAGCTGGACTATCTTAACTATCTGCGCGTGCGCGAGTGGCAGGATATCTATACCCAGCTGCGCCAGGTGGTACGTGAACAGGGGCTGCCGGTGAACAGTGAACCGGCCCCGTTCCGCGAAGTGCATACCGCGCTGCTGACCGGCCTGCTTTCGCATATTGGCCAGAAAGACAGCGACAAGCAGGAGTACACCGGCGCGCGCAATGCCCGCTTCGCCATCTTCCCCGGCTCCGGGCTGTTTAAAAAGCCGCCGAAGTGGACGATTGTCGCCGAGCTGGTGGAAACCAGCCGCCTGTGGGGGCGCATTGCTGCGCGCATTGAACCGGAGTGGATAGAACCGCTGGCGCAGCATTTGCTTAAGCGCAGCTACAGCGAGCCGCACTGGGAGAAAGCGCAGGGCGCGGTTATCGCCGTAGAGAAGGTGACGCTTTACGGCCTGCCGATCGTCGCGGCGCGCAAGGTGAACTACAGCCAGATTGACCCGGTGCTGTCGCGTGAACTGTTTATCCGCCATGCGCTGGTGGAGGGCGACTGGCAGACGCGCCACGGCTTCTTTAAAGCCAACCTTAAACTGCGTGAAGAAGTGGAAGAGCTGGAACATAAGTCCCGCCGCCGCGATATTTTGGTGGATGACGAGATCCTCTTCGAGTTCTACGACCAGCGTATTCCGCACGACGTGGTATCCGCCCGCCATTTCGACAGCTGGTGGAAAAATGCCAGCCGCACCGAGCCGGAGCGGCTGAACTTCGCCAAAGAGATGCTTATCCGCCAGGGCGCGGAGAACGTCAGCAAACTGGATTACCCGAACTTCTGGCATCAGGGCAACCTGAAACTCAAGCTCAGCTACCAGTTTGAACCGGGCGCGGACGCCGACGGCGTGACCGTCCACGTGCCGCTGCCGCTGCTGAATCAGGTGGAGGAAAAAGGCTTTGAGTGGCAGATCCCCGGTATTCGCCGCGAGCTGATTATCGCGCTGATTAAATCGCTGCCGAAGCCGTTACGCCGTAACTTTGTTCCCGCGCCTAACTATGCGGAAGCGTTCCTCGGCCGCGTTGAACCGCTGGCGCTGCCGCTGCTGGAATCGCTCGAGCGCGAATTCCGCCGCATGTCCGGCGTGACGCTGGACCGCGAAGCCTGGCAGTGGGATCAGGTGCCCGATCATCTGAAAATCACCTTCCGGGTGATCGATGAAAACAACCGTAAGCTGGCGGAAGGCAAAGACCTCGATGCGCTGAAGCTGCAGCTGAAGGGCAAGGTGCAGGAAACCCTGTCTCAGGTGGCCGACGACGGCCTTGAGCAGAGCGGTCTGCATATCTGGAGCTTCGGCGATCTGCCGGACCACTTCGAGCAGAAGCGCGGCAGCTACAGCGTGAAAGCCTGGCCGGCGCTGGTGGATGAAAAAGACAGCGTGGCCATCCGGCTGTTTGACTCGCAGCACGAACAGCAGAAAGCCATGTGGCGCGGCCAGCGCCGCCTGCTGCTGCTGAACGTGCCGTCGCCGATCAAATACCTGCACGAGAAGCTGCCGAACAAGGCCAAGCTGGGGCTGTACTTTAACCCGTACGGCAAGGTGCTGGATCTGATTGACGACTGCATCGCCTGCGGCATTGATAAACTGATTGCCGAACACGGCGGCCCGAGCTGGCAGGAATCCGGCTACACCCGGCTGCACGATGTGGTGCGCGCCGAGCTGAACGACACGGTGGTGGAGATCGCCAAAATGGTCGAGCAGATCCTCACCGCGGTGTTCAACATCAACAAGCGGCTGAAAGGGCGTGTAGATATGACCATGGCGCTGGCGCTTTCCGATATCAAAGCGCAGATGGGCGGGCTGGTGTATCGCGGCTTTGTCACCGGCAACGGCTGGAAAAAGCTGGCGGACACGCTGCGCTATTTGCAGGCGATTGAACGGCGCATGGAGAAGCTGGCGGTGGACCCCCACAGCGACCGCGCCAGGATGATCAAGGTGCAGAACGTGGAGCAGGCGTGGAACACCTGGTTCAACAAACTGCCGCCGCAGCGGCGCGACGATGACGACGTGCAGGATATTCGCTGGATGATTGAAGAGCTGCGCGTCAGTTTCTTTGCGCAGCAGCTGGGCACGCCGTATCCCGTTTCGGAAAAACGGATTACCCAGGCGATGGAACAGCTCGTCGTCTAGTCATAAAAAGAGAGCGGTCGTTCCGGCGATCGCTCTCGAAACGTTTGCCGGGTTTGAATCTGTTTAACGCTGTATGACCGTATACGAGACGGCTGATGCAAACGGGTACCATTCAGTTGCCTGGCTTATAGATAAATTACGATTTTATGGCTATTTTGCGCTCCGTACAGGCCTCACAAACCTAAATACATTAATATTTGTTTAAGTTTGTTTGTACTCAATGGAGCTGTAACTTTTGGCAAGGATCGCAAATGCCCCCCGGTGTCGCCATATTATTCTGGCGACGCTTTCTGCTATTACCTGTTTTCACTTCACCGCTCAGGCTGCTCCCTTTATCGATCAGCAGCAGCAGCACATTAAAACTCAGCAGTCGGCGAAAGAGGCGCAGTTAACCCCGGATTCGCCGGATATTACCCTGTCTGAACAGCCGCAGCCCGATGCCGAAGGTCCCTTTCCGCAGGAAACGCCCTGTTTTCCGATCAACCACGTTCAGCTGATGGGCAGAGAGGCCTTTCCGCACTGGTTTCCGGCGCAGCGGGTGGCCGACGGCGCGAAAGGGCACTGTCTCGGCGTGATGGGCATCAACCAGCTGATGAGCCGGCTGCAAAACCGACTGGTCGATCGCGGCTGGGTAACGTCGCGGGTGCTGATCCCCGAGCAGGATCTCAGCAGCGGAACGCTAATCGTTGCCCTTGTGCCGGGCATGATTCGCCATATTCGCTATGCCGACGGCTCCGATAAACGTGCCGTACTCTATACCTCGATTCCCGCCCGCGAAGGCGCACTGCTGGATCTGCGCGATATCGAGCAGGGGCTGGAGAATCAGCAGCGCCTGCCGACGGTGCAGGACAATATGGAGATTGTCCCCGGCGATAATCCCGGCGAAAGCGATGTGATCATCAGCCGACAGCAGAGCAAAATCTGGCGGGTTAATCTGTGGGCCGATGACTCCGGCACGAAGAGCACCGGGCGCTATCAGGGCGGTGCCATGCTGGCGCTGGATAATCCGTTCGCCCTCAGCGATCTGCTGTATGTTTCCGCCAGCCACGATCTCGGCTTCAAAAGCCACGAACAGAGCAAAAATATTAACGGCCACTACTCGCTGCCGCTGGGCTACTGGCTGTTTGAGGTCAACGCCGGGCAATACAACTACGTGCAAAACGTGGCGGGATTCAATGGCGACATTCGCTATTCGGGTAAGAGTAAAAACCTGAACGTTAGCCTTAGCCGCGTGATCCAGCGTAACGCCAGCGGCAAAACGACGATGCGCGGCAGCGTGCTGGTTCGCGAGATCCGTAACTACATCGATCGTACCGAAATTGAGGTTCAGCGTCGGCGCACCAGCGCCTGGCTGCTTGGGCTCGATCATCGTCATTACTTTGGCGACGTGACCGTTGACGGCGGCGTCAGCTTCCAGCGCGGCACCCGCTGGTTTGGCGCGCTGCCCGCTTATGAAGAGCACTATGAAGACGGCTACGATGCCACCGAAAAAAGTAAAATCCTCACCCTGACGGCGGGCCTGAACTGGCCGTTTACGTTGGGAAATCAAAACTTTTCTTATCAGGTTAACTACCTGCAGCAGGCCAGCTCCACCCCGCTGACCTCGCCCGATCAAATCGCTATTGGTAACCGCTGGACGGTGCGCGGCTTTGACGGTGAACGCACCCTCAGCGCCAGTCGCGGCTGGTATGTACAAAATACGCTGGCATGGCGTACACCGCTGCCGCAGCAGGAGTTTTATCTTGGCGCAGACTACGGCGAAGTGAGCGGGCGCAGCGACGGTTCCACGCTGCTGGGGCACCAGCTGGCGGGCAGCGTGGCAGGTCTGCGCGGCAGTATCTCCGCGCTCGGGGCCAGCTACGACGCCTTTAGCGGCATACCGATCTATAAGCCACAGGGTTTTAAAACCGACCCGGTGACCTTTGGCTTCAGCGTCAGCTGGCAGTATTGATACAGGGATGAATCATGAACAAACACTGTTACCGCATCATTTTTAATCGCGCCCGTCGCATGCTGATGGTCGTTTCCGAACTGGCCCGCTGCCGCGCTGGCGATTCGGCTCGAGGCCCGGGCGGCATTGCTTCCTGCGTGGCCGTTCTGCGGCCTCTTACCGTGGCGTTATGGCTGGCCGGGGGACTGGTCAGCGCCGCGCAGGCGGGCACGATTACCGCCGATCGCGGTGCGCCCGGCGGGCAGCGACCAACCGTACTGCAAACCGGCAACGGTCTGCCGCAGATCAACATTCAAACGCCTAACGGCCAGGGGCTTTCCCACAATAAATACAGCCAGTTTGACGTCGGTGAGCGGGGGGCGATTTTAAATAACAGCCAGCACAGCACCCAGACCCAGCTGGCCGGTCAGGTAGCGGGTAACCCGTGGCTGGCGAAGGGATCGGCCAAAGTTATTCTCAACGAAGTCAACAGTATGAACCCCAGCCAGCTCCACGGTTTTGTTGAGGTAGCGGGCAAGAAAGCGGATGTGATTATCGCCAATCCGGCGGGGATCACCTGTAGCGGATGCGGTTTTATTAACGCCGGGCACAATACCCTGGCGGCCGGGCGCGTACAGATGAAAAACGGCCAGGTGGCGGGCTATGACGTCGATCGTGGGCGGATCACCATCAGCGGCGGCGGTATGGACGGCAGCCGTCAGGATTATACCCATCTGATTGCCCGCGCGGTGGAGGTGAACGCCCGATTACAGACCGGCGATTTGCAGGTGACCACCGGCCGCAATCAGACGGATGCCAACGGCAACGTCGTGGTAGTGAAAGCTGACGATCCAGCAGGCCGCCCGCAGTTTGCGGTGGACACCTCGTCGCTGGGCGGTATGTACGGCAGGCGCATCACGCTGGTGGGAACCGAGCGCGGCGTGGGGGTGCGTAACGCCGGAGAAATCGGCGCGATGCAGGGAAAATTCACGCTCAATGCGCAGGGGAAAATCGCCAACAGCGGCACGCTTTATGCGCAGCAGGATCTGGCGCTGAAAGCATCCCAGCTCGATAACCAGGGACATATCTCGACCGGCAGCAACCTGCAGATTGCCAGCCAGGGCGATGTGACGAATAAGGGGACGCTGAGTGCCGAAGGCCATCTGCAGCTGGACAGCAGCGGAAGGCTGCACAGCCAGGCCGGATCGGCGCTGACGGCGGGCGGTAACGCCACCGTGACTGCCCGCAGTATAGAAGCAGATGCCGGCAGTGCGATGGGCGCGGGGATCGACGGCAGCGGAAAAGCAACGCGCGCCGGGCAGCTGACGGTCAACGCGCAACAGCGTCTTGCCAGCCACGGCACGCATCTGAGCCACGACGGCTTTATTGCCTCCGGCCGCGAAGTGGATCTCTCCGGTAGTCAGAGCCGGGCAGCAACGGTTACCGTGACCGCCCGTGAAGGGAATATCAACGCTGACGATACGCTGATTGACGCACGGCAGGCCACGCTGAGTACGGCGCATGCCTTAACCACGCGGCGGAGCGCTATCGCTGCGGGCCAGCTGAACATCCGTGCGGCTGAAAAGATTGATAACACGGGTGGAACGCTGATTTCACGCGGCGAACAGGGTCTGGCGCTGACCAGCCAGCGGATAGATAACCGTGGCGGCACGCTGGCCAGCGCCGGGGATTTTTCCCTCAGCAGCTATTCTCTGGACAATACCGGTGGCGAGCTGGGCTCCGAAAACGGCAGTGTTGCGATCCAAAGCGATGATGTCAGCGGCGCGCAGGGCAAAATTCTTGCCGCTAAGGACCTGACGATTGGCGGCCAGCAGATCCTGCTGGACGGTGGCCTGACGCAGGGGCGCCAGGTTCGCGTACAGGGAACATCGCTGTCGATACAGAACGGCCAGCTGCTGCAAACCGGTAAGGGCGAGATGCAGATAAAGGCGACCGGCGATCTTCACGCTCGCGAGGGCGTGATTGAGAGTGCGGGAGCCATCGATCTGCGTGCGGCCAGCCTGGACAATAGCCTGGGACGCATTGCCAGCAACAACGCGCTGCGGGTGGCGACCGGTAATCTTAATAACGCTTCTGGCACGCTGCTCGGCGAGCATCTTGACGTCCGCGCGGATGCGCTGAATAACCGCGAAGGCACGCTGGAAGCGCTCCAGTCGCTCAATATTACCGCCGGTTCACTGGACAGCCAGCAGGGCTTTATCAGCGCCGATAGCGGTGATGCGAATCTGTCCGTCAGCGGGGAGATCGACAACCGTGGCGGAAACCTGCAAAGCGCGAAAAATCTGCACCTCAGTGCGGCGCAGCTGGCTAACCAGGACGGCAGAGTGCTGGCGGCCGACGGCCGGCTTCAGGGGGATTTCAGCGGCAGCGTAGATAACCGCAGCGGTAAATTTATTGCGCAGCAGCTGGCGATACAGGCTGCCGATCTTAACAACCAGCAGGGCGCGGTCAGTGCCGTTTCCGGCGAGGGTAAGCTGGACCTCTCGGGCGCGCTGGACAATCGCGGGGGAACTCTGGAAGGGGGAAGCGGGCTGACGCTGGCGGCTTCCTCGCTGGATAACACCGCCGGACGCATCGCTACGCCGGGAGCTATCCGCCTCGATCTGCGCGGCGGCGAGCTGATTAACGCACAAACTAACGCCGACGGGCTGGGTATTCTCAGCGGAGAGGCGCTGGCGCTTAACACCGGCGACCTCGATAACCGGCAGGGCAAGCTACAGGCGCAGAGCCTCGATCTCTCCGCCGCTCACATCGATAACCAGTCGGGTGTGCTGGCAGCCAGCGACCGGCTGAGCCTGAAAGGCAGCTCGCTGAATAATACGCAGGGTATGGTGAGTGCCGATGACGGGGCGGCATCGCTGGCGCTGTCCGGCCAGCTGATCAACCGGCTGGGTACGCTGCAAAGCCAGCAGGCGCTGACTCTTCAGGCCGCCTCGCTTGATAACAACGGCGGCACCGTGCTGTCTGCCACGGCGCAGATTATCGGCCAGCTCAGCGGCGCGCTGACTAACCTGGCGGGAAACCTGCTGGCAGGCACCTCGCTGGAGCTGCATGCCGGATCGGTTGATAACCAGCAGGGGGTTATTGCTGCTACCAACGGAGACAGCTCCCTGAACGCGGCGGGCCAGATTAATAACGAGGGCGGCGATATTGAAAGCAGCCAGCGCTTAACCCTGGATGCCGCGAGCGTAAAAAACAGCCAGGGCCAGCTGCTGGCCGGTGACGCGATGCAGATTTCCACCCGCGAGATGAACAACGCGGATGGGCTGATTCAGGCCAGCGATGCACTGGATATCAACACCCACGGCGGGGCGCTGATTAACGCTGATACGCTCACCGAAACCGGCGGAATTCGTGCTGGCGGTGCGTTGACGCTGAGCGCTGGCAACGTGGATAACCATAACGGTTTAATCAGCGGCGATACGTTCGCAGGCCTGGGACTGTCGTGGAACAATCTTGCCGGGGAGATCGACAGCCTGCATGCGCTGAGCCTGAGTGGAACCACGCTCGGTAACGGCCAGGGGCTGATTAGCGCCGGAGACGGTGACTTAACGGCATCGCTGACGCAGGCCATCGATAATCAGCAAGGCACGATGCAGAGCAGCCAGGGCCTGCACGTTACGGCCGCCGCGCTCAATAACACCAGCGGTTCTCTGCTGGCGGCGGGTAGCAGCGCCAGTGTGAAGGTGCAGAACGCGTTGACTAACCAGCAGGGGAAACTGCTGGCGAAAGACGATCTGCTGCTCAACGCTGGCAGCGTTGATAACGGTAACGGCCAGATGGTATCGACCAGCGGATCGTTAACCCTCTCAGCCGGAACCCTGAACAATCAGCTCGGCAGCCTGGCGGCGCAGAAAGATGTGCAGCTTGACGCCCAATCGCTGGACAACCGTGAAGGGACCATCACCAGCGTGGACGGTGCGCTGAATGCCCGGCTGGATGCGGGGATTGATAACCAGCACGGCGTGCTGCAAAGCGGAAACAGCGTCGCGCTTACCGGTGCATCGCTGGATAACCGCAGCGGTAAAGTGCTGGCCGTGGCAGGGAAAAATCAGATTACCGTACGCAACGAGCTGAATAATGCGCAGGGGCAGATTGTCAGCGGCGGGGCGACCGGGCTGCACGCTGCATCGCTGAGCAATCAGGACGGTGCCGTCAGCAGTAAAAACGGCGCGCTCGAGGTTAAGGTTAGCGGCGCGATCGATAACCAGCGGGGATCGCTGGAAGCCGCCGGGCCGGTGCAGATTAGCAGCACCAGCCTCGACAACCGTGAGGCATCAATCCTCTCGGCAAATGAATCACTGACGGTCAGCACCGCGCAGAGCCTGAACAATCAGCAGGGCCGCATTGCCGCCCGTAAAAACGTGACGCTGAGCGCCGACGGGCTGAATAACCAGCAGGGCACAGTGACCGCCGTTGACGAAACGCTGACGGTTCACGCCGGGAAGAACCTGGACAATAGTGACGGAACGCTGCAAAGCAGCGGCGATCTGTCAGTTGATACGCTCAGCCTGACCAACGCGCGCGGAACCCTTCAGTCCACTCAGGGAGACGGGCTGCTGACGATCGCCGGTTTGCTGGATAACCAGCTGGGCAGCATTGTCGCCAGCGGGGCGCTGACACTGAGCAGCGGCGATATCGATAACCGCAAAGGGGTGCTGTTGGCGGATTCCCTCGATCTGAGCAGCCAGCGGTTAACTAACCAGGCGGGATTAATTCAGGGCAGCGATAGCCTGCGTATTGATACCCACGGTCAGCAGCTCGACAACAGCGACACTAACGGTGATAAAACCGGGCTACGCAGCGGCGGTGCGCTGAATCTGATCGCGGGCGATGTGATCAACCAGGCCGGGCTGATTGCCGGGAAACTGCTGGATCTTAACCTCAGGAGCCTGAATAACCGCGCGGGGAGTATCGGCAGCGCTGAAGGCAGCAGGATCGCCAGCGGCGCGCTGGATAATCAGAATGGCGCGATCCAGTCCGGCGGCGACCTCAGCCTGGATACGCACGGTGCCGATCTGCATAACCAGCAGGGAAAACTGCTGGCCGACGGATCGCTTGCCATCAACAGCGGCAGCCTGAGTAACCAACAGGGCCTGATCCAGGGTGGCGCTGGCCTGTCTGTGCAGGGGAGCCGCGTTGACAATCAGCACGGCCAGATGCTTTCTGGCGCGGATCTGACGGCCAGCGTGGATTCGCTGGACAACACCGATGGCCTGCTGTTTGCCGCCGGGGATGCGCAGCTGGCGGTCCGGCAGAACGTACAAAACCAACAGGGGCTGATCAAAGCTGGCCAGGCGCTGAACCTGAGCGCCAGCCAGATTGACAATCAGCACACGCGCGGCAGCAAACAGGGCATTGAGGCGCAGGATCTGACGCTGAGCGCCGGCAGCCTCAACAATCAGGACGGTGCCCTGCGTGCGGGCGATACGTTGCAGGCCAGCGTGCGCGAGCAGCTCAATAACCAGAACGGCCTGATTTCGTCGCAGAACAGCCTGAAGGTGGGCCAGCCGGGTTCGCAGCTGGCGCTGAACAACGCGGGCGGCGACATCGTTGCCAACGGCGATGCCAGCCTGTGGCTTGGGAAGTTTGACGGTGCCGGGCGGATCGTCAGCGGCGGCAATCTTGGCCTGGATATCACTTCCGCTGTAAACCAGAGCGGGACGCTGGCTGCGGGTGACGATCTGGCTTTCAATACCCACGGCAACGCACTGACCAACAGCGGCGCGCTGAGCGCGGGCAAGCAGCTGACGCTGACCACCGGACAGCTGAACAATCAGCAGAGCGGTGACATCAATGCGGGCACGACCCACATCAATGCTTCCGGCATCCTCAATCAGGGGCTGATCGACGGTGGCGATGTGCTGTTGCGCACCGACACGCTGCACAACACCGGAACGGGGCGACTGTACGGTGACCGGCTGGTGATTGATGCGCGCACGCTGCTCAATGATAAGTCCGGAGAAACGGCTGCAACGATTGCTGCCCGCGACGATCTGACGATCGCCACCGATCGGCTGAGCAATCAGGATCACGGCCTGATCTACAGCAATGGCGGATTGAACATCGGCGGCAGGCTGAACGCTGCGGGTGAACTGACCGGCCAGGCATCGCAGGTTGAGAACCTGAGCGCCACCATTGAGGCGATGGGCGATCTTGGCATTGACGCTGCGAAGACGGAAAACCGCGA
The DNA here is from genome assembly GCF_016909495.1 of Pantoea coffeiphila. GTDB lineage: Bacteria > Pseudomonadota > Gammaproteobacteria > Enterobacterales > Enterobacteriaceae > Erwinia > Erwinia coffeiphila. The sequence goes on from NZ_JAFBFW010000001.1 coordinate 243,725, forward strand.
CATCCACTTAACAGTCAGCAGCGATCTGAAAACCGTCTCCGTGACGCCGAACGTGCTGGAAGTTGAGATGTGCACCGGGGAAAAATGGACCGAGGGCTGCGGCAGGACGGACGGTCAGCACTACAGTTTCAAAGGGTATCTGGTTGAATTCAATAAGGATGAAAACAGCCCCGTTGCCTTTGACTTTGATCATGACGGGCGCAGCTACGCGCTGGATGAGCAGGGTAATCGCATCACCGTCGACGTTGACGGTAAGCCGCAGTACATCTACCTCTGGCAGGATAACGATAAGGATATCATCCGCTTTAATCTGCCGGGCGTATCCGGTGACGGGCGTCGATTCGATATTTTCTCCTACACCCAGAGCGTAAAAGAGCAGCAGGTCAGCGGCCAGGACAGCGCGGTGATCCGCAGCGGCGGCGATTTAACGCTGAACGGCGATCTGCACAATAAAGACAGCCAGGTGGTGGCCGGGCAGGATCTGCTGATTAACGGCAGCGTCGATAATGATGAAACCACCGTCCGGCAGGAAATCACCAAAGACGGCGTGGTGGTCAGAGCGGGTAAACGCAAGAGCCACAAGCAGACCCACTTTGAGGGGCAAGGCGTTTATCAGGCACCGGTGCAGGAAACGGATCTGCCGCTGCATCTGACCGTTCAGCAGCAGGGGCAGGGAGCGGGTGAAGGCCGGACGATCGCCCAACAGCAGTCAACCTCCGGTGCGGGCGGGCAGGCATCGGGGCTGAACGGCGCTGAAACGCTTGCCCGGCTGGGGCAGCAGACGCTGGTTAGCGAGGTGCCGCTGCCGTCCGGTCCGTCCGGGGATACGCAGCTGAAACCCGTGTCGGATGCCCTTTCCGACGGCAGCGGCGCTGCCGATCTGCAAATGCGGAAAACTTCGGACGGCATGACGGATGCCGCGCTCACCGGCGCGACGGACCTGACGGCCACCTCGGCGGGCAATACCGGCAGCACGCAGGATGGCGCTCAGATTGATGACACGCACAGCGGGCTGCCGGTAACGTCTCCTTCGCAGGATAACTGGGTGCTGCGCAGCGTGACCGGGCCAGTGAAACTGCCGGATAACAGCCTGTTCAGCCTGCATCCCGGCTCAGACAGCCATTACCTGGTTGAAACCGATCCGCGCTTTACCGACGGTAAGCAGGCGCTGAGCAGCAGTGCCTTCTACAGCCAGGACCAGCTGCAAAAACGGCTGGGGGACGGTTTCTACGAGCAGTCGCTGGTGCGGGATCAGGTGATGAAGGCCACCGGCCAGCGCTATCTTTCCGGCTACAGCGACGATGAAAGCCAGTACCGGGCGCTGCTCAGCAGCGGCAAATCCTTCACCGAGCGCTTTACGATCTCGCCAGGCGCGGACCTCACTGCGGAACAGATGGCACAGGTGACCGCTGATATGGTGCTGATGGTGAACCAGACGGTCACTCTGCCGGACGGAACCACGCAGGTGGTCAGCGTGCCGAAGCTGTATGCCCGCGTGCAGCCCGGCGATCTGCAGGGCAACGGCACCCTGCTGGCGGGTAACAGCGTGCGCATCAACACCGCCGACAAGGTGATTAACAGCGGCAGCATTAACGGGCGCGAGCTGACCGCCATTTCGGCGGGCAGCCTGCTGAACACCGGCGATATCAGCGGCAACATCACGCAGCTGGTGGCGACCGGGGATATCGTCAACCGGGGCGGGCAGCTGAAAGGCGGCGACCAGCTCACCCTGCAGGCCGGGAATGATATTCTCAGCCTGACCAGCAGCGAACAGCGGGGCAGCGAGAGCTGGCTGGGCCGCCAGGCGGGGATCGGGGTGACGAACGACGGCGGCCTGCTGTCGCTGAACGCCGGTCATGATATTCAGCTGACGGCCAGCGTGGTGAGCAGTCAGGGCCGCGACAGCACCACCCGGCTGACTGCGGGCAACGATATCACCCTGGACACGGCGAAGACCTCTCACGCCACCGACTACACCCGCAACAGCGAGAACTACGACCGTACGCTGGAAAGCCGTGAGGTCGGTTCCGTTGTCAGCGCCGGGGGCAGCCTGCTGATGCAGGCGGGGCGCGATATGAACCTGCGCGCGTCGGATGTGACGGCGAGCGGCGACGCCACGCTGCTGGCGGGCAATAACCTGAACCTGATGAGCGGGGAGGAGACGTGGGATCAGTCTTCCAGCGCGAAGTGGAAAAAACACGGGTTCCTGTCAAAGACCACGCATAAAATCCAGAGTGAGACGCATCAGCAGAGCGCGATCGGCAGCACTGTTTCCGGTGACACGCTGAAGGTGATGGCGGGTAACGACCTGACCGCATCGGGCAGCAATCTGCTGGGCACAAACGATGTGACGCTGAGCGCAGGCAACAACCTGACGCTGACCACCGCAGCCGAGTCCGATCACTCTGCCTCGGTTGAGCAGAAGAAAAAGTCCGGCTTCAGCGGCAGCGGCGGGATTGGTTTCTCGCTGGGGCATTCGTCGCAGAAACTGACCCGCGACGACAGCAGCAACGTGCAGAAGGGCAGCGTGGCGGGCAGCAGCGCGGGGAGCCTGACGCTGCAGGCCGGGAACGCGGCGACCGTGCACGGCAGCGACCTGGTGGCCGGTCAGGATCTGACGGTGCAGGGTAAAAACGTCAGCATCACGTCGGCGGAGAACAGCCACACCTCGCTGACGAAAAGCGAGGAGAAAAGCAGTGGCCTGACGCTGGGGTTATCCGGTACGGTGGGCAGCGCGCTGAACACCGCGGTGCATCAGGTGAAGGCGGCGAAAAAAGAGGAAAGCGGTCGTCTGGCGGCGCTGAAGGGCACGCAGGCAGCGCTGACCGGCTATCAGGCCGCTCAGGCGGCGCAGCTGGCGGCGGGCGCGGCTGGTGGGAGCTGCGACGGCAACATCGCCGGACTGACGCTGAGCTACGGTAAGCAGAAATCGAGCTCGGAGCAGCGGCAGGAAGAGCACAGTAGTTCAGGCAGTCAGCTGCAGGCGGGTCGGGATATGCATATCGCGGCGACGGCGGGCGACCTGACTGTGGAGGGCGCGCAGCTGAAGGCCGGGCAGGATATGGCGCTGTCGGCCAGCCGGGACATCAGCCTGACCTCGGGCAAAAACAGCACGCAGAGCAGTGGGCACAGCAGCAGCCACGGCGGTAGCGTGGGCGCAGGGCTGTCGGTGGGCGGCGGTGCGGCGGGCCTGAGCCTCTCGGCGAGCGCCAGTCAGAGCCGGGGCCACGAGAACGGCAGCAGCCTGACGCACACGGAGACAACGGCGGACGCCGGGCGGAACCTGACGCTGAACAGTGGCCGTGACGCGCTGCTGCAGGGCGCGCAGGTCAGCGGTGAATCGGTGAAAGCCGACATCGGGCGCGATCTGCTGATAGCCAGCGAGCAGGACCGCGACCACTACGACATGAAGCAGACCGGCAGCAGCGTCGGCGGCAGTGTCATCGGCGGTGCCGGTATCGGCGGGTCGGCCAGTTTGAGCGGCAGCCGGGATAAGATGAACAGCGACTTCGCCAGCGTGAAGGAGCAGTCGGGGCTGTTCGCCGGGAAAGGCGGGTTTGATATCACCGTGGGGAATCACACGCAGCTGGACGGCGGGGTGATAGCCAGTACGGCGGAGAAAGAGAAGAACCGGCTGGATACCGGCACGCTGGGCTGGAGCGATATCCACAATCAGGCGGATTATAAAACCGAACATCAGGGTGCGGGTATCAGCTCAGGCGGCAGCGTGGGCGATCAGTTTGTCGGCAATATGGCGAACAACACGCTGGTCGGCGCCAACGGCAGCGGGCACGACAGCAGCACGACGCACGCGGCGGTGGAAGACGGCACGATCATTATCCGCGACAAGGATAAACAGCAGCAGGATGTGGCGACGCTGGACCGCGATACGGAGCACGCCGCAAACGGCCTGAGCCCGATCTTTGATAAGGAGAAAGAGCAGAAGCGGCTGCAGGAAGCGCAGGTGATTGGGGAGATTGGTTCGCAGGCGATAGACATTGCGGCAACCCAGGGCCAGATAGCCGGGCAGAAGGCGGCGAAAGACCCGGCCGCGCTGAATGCGGCGAGAGAACAACTCGCTGCCGGGGGCAAGCCTTATACCGAATCGGATGTGGCGCAGCGGGCGTATAACAATGCGATGGCCTCATGGGGCACAGGGAGCGCGATCCAGCAGGGTATCCAGGCAGCTACGGCGGCGATACAGGGGCTGGCGGGCGGCAATGTGGGACAACTGCTGTCCGGTGCGGCTGCGCCGTATCTGGCCGAGCAGATCCACAAACTGGCCCCGGACGAAACGAGCCGTGCCATGGCGCACGCGGTGGTGGGTGCCATCGTGTCGTACGAGGCAGGAAACAGTGCGGCAGCGGGTGCTGCTGGTGCGGTCAGCGGCGAGCTGATGGCGCAGCTGGTGATGAATCAGCTCTACCCGGGTAAACGGGTCAGTGATCTGACGGAAACGGAGAAACAGACGGTCAGCGTGCTGGGCACACTGGCTGCGGGCCTGGCGGGAGGTATAACGGGCGGCAGTGCGGCGGATGGAATGGCCGGGGCGCAGGCGGGTAATAACTCGGTTGAGAATAATGTGTTTGGTTGTTCAGGCTCGTCAGACCCACTTTGTGTGGGTAAAAAAGACCTGCTCACAACCGGTGGTGGAGGCCTGGGGCCTGTGGGTGCCGGAGGCGCTGGCGCCGCGGGTGCGCTGGCAACCGGAGGTGATGATGATAAGGAGAGTCAGCCAAACGTCGGTAAAGACCTGACGGATAAAGACAAGGCGGATCTAGGTGGTGCCGGGTCGGGTACACCTGGAGGCTGGGGGCCGGAAGATGAGGAAAATGCTCGAAACAATGAATCCGTTAAGCAACAGCAGAAAAATCATTTTGATGAGCTGAGCAAACTTTATGACAAAAGTAACCCAATACAGGATCTTAATATAGATGGTCAAACAATCCGTCAGGGTGAAGTGAGTAATAATTATGGTACAACTAAAGTGTTTGAGAGCCAGAGCTTAACCGATCAACAAATCCAGAAGTATGCACAGCAGCTTGCAGGAGAAACACCCCTTAAAGAAGTTAGGTCGGGAATATATACAGCAAATTTATCGGATGGTTCTGTCATAACACTGAGGAATGTATCAACATCTGAAGCGAAAACTGGGGCTCGATGGACAGTGGATATACGTAATAGTCAAAGGCTAACTGACTTGGGGAATAAATATTCGCGCGTGGAGATTAAGTTTAAATGATTAGAGTGTTAAGTGAAAATGAATATAACGAGTTGGCTGATGCCGCTGAAGGCCAAACTCTTGATGCGGTTTTATGCTATTCAATGCCAGACTTATGCCCACCAGAATTTAGTTTTTCCGATAGAAGGGAAATATTCTTATGGGCGTTAGAACGTCTTTTATGTGATGGCCGATTAAAACTTGCTAAGCATGGTAAGTTTCTCGAAGGGAGTATTGAGGAACAGGTGGAAAGTTTTCGACAGGTTTTCCCTCAAACGGAAATAGAGATGGAAGATGGCATCTGGTTTTTCGATGAGATTTGTCCTGGAGGTGCTGTATGGGTGCTGAGTGACGGTAGCCTGGAATGGACATAAAAATGCTGGAAGAGTGAAATATATAATAAAACGGCCTGGCAACAGCGGGGAAGCGGCAGTGCCATCCAGGCGGCAACGGCGGCGATACAGGGGCTTGCGGGCAGTGATCTGAAGGCCGCGATAGCCGGTGGTGCCGCACCGTACATCGCAGAAATCATCAAGCAGTACGCCCCGGATGAAGCGAGCCGCGTCATGGCACATGCAGCAGTAGCTGGCGTGATAGCGGCAGCTCAGGGTAACTCAGCGGGTGCCGGTGCGGCAGGTGCCGCCACCACAGCACTGATGGGCGAAACCATCAAAAAAATGCTGTACGGAGATGTGCCGGTCAGCCAGCTGAGTGAGGAGCAGAAGCAGACTCTGGTGACGTTGGGAAGCCTGGCGGCAGGTCTTACTGGCGGGCTGACTGGTGGTGACACTGCTGGCGCGATGACCGGGGCACAGGCAGGCAAGAACGAACTCAGCAATAACATGACCGGTATGGGAAAGTAGCGGCAGCACATCGGGCGGGATGGCCGGAGCCCAGGCCGGCCAGAACGAACTCAGCAGTAACATGACCGGTATGGGTTTTTTGTCGCAGATACTGGCACAGGAAACGCTGAACTCGGCAGCAATGGCTGAAGCGGGCAAGGGCGGCGCAAATGAGCAGGCGGCGCTGGCGCTGACGAAGAAAGTGAAGGAAGGGCTGGATGCGGCCTGCCTGGCAAGTAGCAGCTGTGTGCTGATGGCAATTGCTGCTGTGCAGACTCAGCAGCATACCGACGGAGCAGGCGGGTGGACGGAAACGCTGCCGGTTCATGAGGATACAACGGGCAGTACGCTGGTGACGCCACTACCGGAAGAGAATAAAGGAACGGTGCTGGTGACGCCGGATCAGTCCGGGGAACAGGGCGCAACTCATACCGGAAATACTGACGACAGGCCGGATACAGGTAGCGGTATCATAGCAACCCCGATCCCGGATGGGCCGAGTAAGGATGATTCGGTTTATTTGTCTGAAGGCGATAAACCGGCAAATTTATCACCTGAAGGTTCAGCAAGGGCTGGGGCATTTAATGAAGCAAAGAGAAAATCTGGTATCCCTGTAACTCAAAGTCCGAGTAAAGTTTATCCAAATATTGATAAGCGCGGTAATCCTCAAGCCGGATATATCTATGAGTTTGAAGTGCCAAAATCTGGTGGTGGGAGCAAGAAAGTATATATTCGGGATGATGCGGGTGGCCATTTTTATGGCGATGACTCTAATCAAAATCGAGGTCCGCACTTTAATGATCAGCAAGGTAACCATTATGATTACTAATTACATAAAGCGATATGCGGAAGATTTAAGAAGCAGTAATGATATTGCTTGTTTTGATAAGATTTTTTTATCTTTGGATGGTGTTTCTGCGGTAAGTTGGGAATGGCAAGGGCATTCACGGAGAGAATATGGTGAAGAGCTATTGAGAAACATGTTTTCTCTTGTGAATCATGATGGTGGGAGTATGAATGTAATGGTGCAGCTAGTTCCAGAACAACCCAACACTGCAATGGTTAAATATAAAAAAACTTGGGGTTTGATCGAGAGTTGTGGGTTGAATTTGAATCTGATTGAAAATAGAATGTCCTTTATCGATAAAGGCTGTAATGGATTGATTTTAAGTGGTTTTGGTAGTGTTTCTAGTGATGTTACTCATGAGATTGAAAAGTTAATAAATTCGGAGGAGAGATTGTTTTTCTCAAATTTAACTCCGGACTTCGATTTTTCTGAAGAAAATTCAAATGGACGTTTGTCATTCTGGATAAATAGTATTATTCGAAATGATGGACTGGTTTTTTTTCATTTGGGTAGTTTTGATGAAAAAGACTCGGAGGTCGTTGTTGTTGGTAAAAAATATAATATAAGGAAGTTTTACGACTAAGCAAAACTTTTATAAGGAGAAAGAGCAGAAGCGGCTGCAGGAAGCGCAGGTTATCGGGGAGATCGGCAGCCAGGTTGGTGATATTGCCAGGACGCAGGGGGAGATAGCGGCAACAAAAGCAGGGAGGGCTGAGCTGGCTGCAAAAGGTATCAGGGAACCCGGCCCGAATGCCACGAAAGACGAGACAGCGGCTTACAACCAGGCGCTGAAGGAAACGTCCGGCTACAAAACCGCGCAGGCGGAATGGGGAACGGGGAGCGCGATCCAGCAGGGTATCCAGGCGGCAACGGCGGCGGTGCAGGGGCTGGCGGGCAGTGACCTGAAAGCGGCGATAGCCGGTGGTGCCGCACCGTATATTGCAGAAATCATCAAGCAGTACGCCCCGGATGAAGCGAGCCGCGTCATGGCGCATGCGGCTGTGGCTGGCGTGATAGCGGCAGCTCAGGGTAACTCAGCGGGTGCCGGTGCGGCAGGTGCCGCCACCACAGCGATAATGGGTGAAGCCATCAAAAATGCGCTGTACGGAGATGTGCCGGTCAGCCAGCTGAGTGAGGAGCAGAAGCAGACTCTGGTGACGCTGGGAAGCCTGGCGGCAGGTCTTGCCGGTGGTCTGAGTAGCGGCAGTACATCGGGCGGGATGGCAGGAGCCCAGGCCGGCCAGAACGAACTCAGCAATAACATGACCGGTATAGGGTGGTTGTCGCAGATACTGGCACAGGAAACGCTGAACTCAGCAGCAATGGCTGAAGCGGGCAAGGGCGGCGCAAATGAGCAGGCGGCGCTGGCGCTGACGAAGAAAGTGAAGGAAGGGCTGGATGCGGCCTGCCTGGCAAGTAGCAGCTGTGTGCTAATGGCGGTGGTTGCAGCACAGAACCAATCAGACTCGAACGGTAGCCAGAACCCGAATATCGGCAAGGATCTGACGGATGAGCAGAAGAAAGAGCTGGGTGGTTCGGGGTCTGGAATGGGAACACCACCACCGCCAGAAAACGATCCGAATAAATTGGAAGAGAAAAAAGCCGATAAGCTGAATCAGAAGCAAGAAAGTGCTATCAAGAAGATTGATAATACTATAAAAAATGCTCTGAAAGATCACGATATAACAGGAACCCTCAAGGATATGGATGGTAATCCTGTTCCTAAAGAGAGCGGTGGTTATTGGGATCATATGCAAGAAATGCAAAATACTCTCAGGGGATTACGGAACCATGCGGATACGCTGAAAAACGTAAACAACCCCGAGGCTCAAGCTGCATATGGAAGAGCAACCGATGCCATTAATAAAATAGAATCTGCCTTGAAAGGATATGGGATATGAGCACCTTCCGTAAATTGATAGGAAACATAAATTTAACGAAGGAACCAAGTCAACAGTCTCCACTTGAACTATGGTTCGAACGCGTCATTGATATACCTATCGAAGAGTTGGCCGTCGAAGATCTTTGCCGTGCCATTCGGCAGGATCTATGTATTGACCAGTTAATGCCAAGAGTGTTGGATGTTCTGACCGAAGATCCGCTGGCTGGAGAATATTATGATGGTGAACTTATAGCAGCTTTATCGACGATAAAAAACGAGGAGCTAAAAGATCAGAAACGTATTTTTATCCAAATAAAGCAACTTATAAATCAGTTAGAACCTTCAGATATTAACGATGACTTAAAAAAAGATATATTAAAAATCAATCAAATAATCGTATAACCAACCCCGGCCTTGGCCGGGGTTGCCGCATCTAAGCCCTAAATCCTCCTACTTATCGCCGTTGCAACCGGATCATCCCTGTAGTGGTGGTGATCTTCAGTTGTTCCGCACTGGTGATGCCTGACTCGGTGAGCCAGTCACTGCCGATCACCAGTTCGGCATTCTCCCGTATCCAGTCGGCTCCCAGATCGTGGCGGTGCTGGCTGGCTTCACAGACTTCTGGCGGATGTGACGGCAACCGGCGACGGCACCCTGCTGGCAGGCAATAATCTGAACCTGATGAGCGGGCAGGAGACGTGGGATCAGTCTTCCAGCGCGAAGTGGAAAAAACACGGTCTGATGTCGAAGACCACCACGAAAATCCAGAGCGAGACGCATCAGCAGAGCGCGCTGGACAGTACCGTCTCCGGCGACACGCTGAAGGTGATGGCAGGGAACGATCTGACCGCATCGGGCAGCAACCTGCTGGGCACAAACGATGTGACGCTGAGCGCGGGCAACAACCTGACGCTGACCACCGCCGCCGAGTCCGATCACTCCGCCTCGATTGAGCAGAAGAAAAAATCCGGCTTCAGCGGCAGTGGCGAGATTGGCTTCTCGATGGGGCATTCGTCGCAGATACTGACTCACGATGAAAGCAGCAACATGCAGAATTTAAATTCATACCGTACCGTGCATTTTCGAACGAATAACCTCAGTATTTAAATCATACTTTTTGCAAACTGATGTTATCAGGTCAAAAAACCAGTTTGATGCATAAGGGGACACTCTGATCTCTTTAATCAAATTATTTGTATTTACTTCCAGCATTGTTCCTGGTGTTTCTCTTTTATCTCTGAATGGGCAAGATGAGTCATACCCAATTAATCTAACTTCATGTTCATAATCGTAAAATCTTGATTTATGCATGAAAGGCGCAAGCTTATGTTGAGTTGTAAATTCTTCGTTTGGAAGTGAAATGTAATTTATTTTTGCGATTATTAAGTTGTAGTTTTCAATTGGCGTGATGCTTTCTTTTATTCTATCGATATCAGTTATTATGCAGACTGCCCCTTCATTTTCCCCGTAAATCTTCCACATTGCCATGCTTTCATATTTATTTGCATGCCAGCAACTTACATCAATCCACTCTTTGTATTGATTATTGATCTCGTCATAACTTATTTCTTTTGCTGAAAATTCGCCAAAAACTGTATCGAAGTGTCTATTTTCATATAGTAAAAATGCATCCTCCTCTTCTTTATTTTTAGCCTCGACCTCCTCTTGAGATAACGTATGTGCAGTGGGCCAAGAAATGTTCATTGCTATGTCAATAAGCATAGCGTCGCCACTATTGATCATTTTGAATGTCAGACTTAGACCTCCTTCAGTTTTGTCTTCAAAACCAGAAGCTTTGGATAAGAAAATTTTTTTAGTGTCGAGTAGTCCCATAAATTTAGAAAAGTTCATGTATTTCTGTAGTTCAACTACTTCAGTAAAATCCCCAATTATTTCCATTTTTATTTAACCCTTCTTGAGTTTATTTAATAAAAGCAGTTTATCTTATTGGCTTTGTGGGTAAAGTTATTTTATGTAGTATTACTCAGAAACAAACCGAAAAGGAACTGACACCGTTAACCATACGCCGTTGTCAGCCTGAAAGAATCTAAAGCCCTGTTCGTACATGGTCTGGGATTGTATTTTTAATACAATCGGTTTCCCGTGACGTTGCCCTACCTGAATTGCAGTATCTTCATCAGATGAAAGATGCACATACTGCCGTGATAAGGGAATTAACCCTTGCTCCCGAATGGCAGGCATAAAGCGGGTAGCGGTCCCGTGATAGAGGTATTCCGGAGGTGTCTTTTCAGGGTAATCAATACTAACCTGTTGTGTTGAATGCCCCTGCGCCGCGCGGATGCGCAAACTGTCATCTGAAATCGTAAACCGCTTCTTATCGCTGCCGTCAACTATCTGACGCAGAAGGGTTTGGTCGAGCGCATAGCCTTTTTTAACCGAGCAAAGGATCAGGTCGCTGATGGTCGCCCAACCCTCTTTATCTAATGATAAACCGATGGCTTCTGGCTGATGGCGTAGTGCATAGCTTAAAAATTTACTTATCTCTGAACTGGTTTTACTCATTTTCGTGCTCTTCAATTCTGTCCAGGCTGACTTAAAACCTATAATGCAGCCTGACGGCAATTAAAACATCATCCATGCTAAATTAATCCCGCCACCTCCCTACCAAAGAGACTCTCCGCATGCTGAACGGACTTAACCACATCACTATCGCCGTCAGCGATGTGACAAAAAGCTTTGATTTTTATGTCAATACGCTCGGTTTTACCCCAAAGGCGATGTGGGCGCGAGGTGCCTACCTTTCACTGGGTGAGCTGTGGCTGTGCCTTTCGGCTGATAATGTGTTGTCCGGCGGGGATTACACTCACTATGCGTTCAGCATCCGTAGCAATGACTTTGATGAGTTTGCTGTTCGCTTAAGAACGGCGGGCGTGACGGAGTGGAAAATCAACAAAAGCGAAGGGAAGTCCGTCTACTTTTTAGATCCCGACGGGCATAAACTGGAAATTCATGACGGGGATTTGAACAGCCGCTTAATGGCCTGCCGGGACCAACCCTATGAGGGGATGACATTTTTCTGATTCCAGGCGGGGAATGGAGCCTTGTGGCTGGCCGAGATGACGCAGAAGGAAATCGGATATTGGGGCCAGTTTAACGCTGGCCCCAATTGACGGTCAGTACATTTTCCCTGCGGTCCTGCTGAAATTTCAACAGTCCAGGTGATGCGGACGCTTGCAAAAATTCCGGGGCTTCATCGCCTATTTTGCCAGTTCTTCCAGGCTATCGCGAAATGCCGTTACGGCAATAGCGCGGTTATCGGCCAGATAGCGATCTTTCGGCGCAGGGGCAGAGCTTTGCACCGCGATCAGCTGCCAGTCGCCGTTAACCTTCAGCAGCAGCGGGGAGCCGCTGTCTCCCGGCAGTGTATCGCACTGGTGCGACAGCACCGTTTTCTGCGCCCAGCCGGTGATCAGGCAGTCGTTATGCGAATAAAGCGTATCCAGGTGATCTTCCGGATAACCTGCCTGAGTTACTTTGCGACCGGTCGCCTTCAGCGCTGCGGTCATTTCACCGCGTGTACCGGAAAACAGCGGCAGCGGCACAATACCGGATGGAGGATTACGTAAAATAATCAGCCCGAAATCGTAGGGCGCGGCAGAAGCCGGAACAATCCAGCCATCGCCATCGGCCTTCAGTTTTTTCCCCAGCGTCGGATTCACCCGGCCTTCAATATCGTGAATTTCATAGCGCCATTTACCGTTATTGCCGGCGACAAAACGCAGTGCGATAGCTTTATCCAGTTTACCCGGTGGTGCCAGCAGGCAGTGGCCGGCGGTCAGGGCAAGGTGAGGGGAGATCAGCGTAGCACTACACAAATTGCCACTGGCCGTTTCAAGCTGTCCGATCGCTTCCCACGGCTGGCTGGCGGTATTGCTGACCGGCAGACGGTCATCTTTACCAAAAAACAGCGTCTTGGTGTCGGCTTCACTTTGGGCATCATCATCGGCGTGAGTACAGAACGAAAAGGAGAGGAAACCCATTAATAACACAGCAGTCAGGCGCATATTTCTCTCGGGCTGGAGAAGCATTAAAGGTGATTACGCTAATGCAGTAACTATAGACGGATAGCGCTTGAAAAGGGAGATTAATTTGGAATATCAGCACGCTACAGGGTTCAGATGTAGAAGCTGGCGGCAATCACACCGCAAAGGATCATCACAACCAGAATAATTTCGAATAAATAGCGGCGCACCATCATCCGAGACTCCGGGAAAGAAACACCCGGATTATCCGGGTGTTTGAGTTAAGGATCTTGTTTCGGGCGGCTGTCCGCCCGTCTGCAAAAGTTACGCTTTAGGAGCAGCGGCTTTCTTGGCAGCTTTGTGGTGCTTTTTAGCAGCCTGAGCTTTCTGAGCTACTGATTTCTTAGCGGCTCTGTGGTGCTTTTTAGCAGCCTGAGCTTTCTGAGCTACTGGTTTCTTAGCGGCTTTGTGGTGCTTTTTAGCAGCCTGAGCTTTCTGAGCTACTGGTTTCTTAGCGGCTTTGTGGTGCTTTTTAGCAGCCTGAGCTTTCTGCGCTACTGGCTTCTTAGCGGCTTTGTGGTGCTTTTTAGCAGCCTGAGCTTTCTGAGCTACTGGCTTCTTCGCGGCTTTGTGATGCTTTTTAGCAGCCTGAGCTTTCTGCGCTACTGGTTTCTTGGCGGCTTTGTGGTGCTTTTTAGCTGCCTGCGCTTTCTGCTCGGTCGCTTTCTTGTGTTTTTTGTGATGCTTAGCGGTTGCTTTAGCCGGAGCTGGCGCCGCAGTTGTGGTGGTGGCAGCAGCGGCAGCTGGTGCGGTGGTAGCTGGGGCAGCTGTGGTCTCAGCAGCGAAAGCAACTGAAGACAGACCCATTGCAGCGGCTACAACCAGAGCAAATAATTTTTTCATTGCAAAACCCTCAAATGTTTATTCATGTGTCAGCCCACTGCGGGGCCGGTGAGTAAACTATATGAGAACGGGACGGGCGCTTCAGTGAGTGATTGGTATCGGCGTGTAACCGAATGTACAAAGGGGAATGCGATAATAGCATTCCCCTTGAGGGCATGTAACAGCTGCGGGTTTACTTCAGATAACGGCTCTCAAGATGCTGGCGGAACCAGATCGGGTTGAGGTCCTCTCCGGTGGCATTCTCTACCAGCTGGCGGGTGGAGAAACGGCTGCCGTGCTGCCAGATATTCTGCTGTAGCCAGTTGAATACCGGCTGCAAATCGCCCTGGGCAATCAGTTCATTCACCTGGGGAATCGCACGCTTGAGCGCCTGGAACAGCTGCGCGGCGTACATTGCACCCAGCGTATAGGTCGGGAAGTAGCCGAAGGCACCGTCGGTCCAGTGAATATCCTGCATGCAGCCGTCGCGATAGTTCCCGGCAGTATTAATACCGAGCCAGTGCTGCATTTTTTCCTGCCACAGCGTGGGGATATCGTCGACCTCAATCTCTCCGGCAATCAGCGCGCGCTCAATCTCATAGCGCAGGATCACGTGAGCCGGATAGCTGACCTCATCGGCATCCACGCGGATCAGGCCCGGTTTCACCCGCTGGTTCAGCGCAATAAAGTTGTCGGTTGCCATACCGGCACGGTCGCCCAGCAGTTGCACCGCCAGAGGCTGGATCAGGCTGAGGAACTCCGGGCTGCGGCCCAGCTGTTTCTCAAAGAACAGGCTCTGTGACTCGTGAATGGCTGTTGAGCGCGCCAGAGCCACAGGCCGATCGGCCCACTGCTGCGGCAGATTCTGCTCATAGCGCGCGTGGCCGGTCTCGTGGATCACGCCCATCATCGCGCTGATAAATTCATCGCTTTTGTAGCGGGTGGTGATACGGACATCCTGCGGTACGCCGCCGCAGAACGGATGTGCGCTAACGTCCAGGCGACCGGCGTTAAAATCAAAGCCCAGCAGCTTCATTATCGCCAGCCCCAGCTCTTTCTGCTGTTCCTGCGGGAAAGGCCCGACAGGAGCGATCACCGTTTCTTTCGCCTGCTGGTCGACGATTTTTTGCAGCAGTTCCGGCAGCCACTGCTTAAGATCGCCGAAAGTACTATCCAGCTTCGCGCTGGTCATGCCCGGCTCGAAGACGTCCAGCAGCGCGTCATAGCGCGAACAGCCGTTGGCCTGTGCCCGAATTTCAGCTTCCTCGCGGCTGAGTTTCACCACCTCTTTCAGATTGGCGGCGAACCCCTGCCAGTCGTTGGCGGGGCGCTGCTGACGCCACGCGTGTTCGCAGCGGGAACCGGCGATGGATTTAGCTTCCACCAGCGAGGCGGGCAGCAGAGAGGCCTGCTGCCAGGCGCGGTGCATTTCGTACAGATTTGCCTGCGCCACATCGTCCAGATCTTCCTGCTTCGCCTGGTCCAGCCATTCCCCCACCTGTTTTGCCGTCAGGATTTCATGGCGCAGCACGCTCAGCTCCGCCAGCGCTTCACCGCGTGCGCGGCTGCCGCCTGCGGGCATCATGGTTTGCATATCCCAGCCGGTAATTGCAGCAAGATGACCAAAGCGTGAAAGGCGCTGAAAGGTTCGGGTCAGATTCGCGTAAGCAGATGACATACTATTCCTTAATAAGAGGAGCGTTCAGACGCCTCAGGCGTCGCGCAAAGGGTGATTAATTGGCCAGCAGAAGCGCACGCTGGCACCGCCAAGCGGGCTGCTGTCGATGGTGACGTAGCCGCCAAACGCCTGTGCCACAGAGTGAACAATCGCCAGCCCCAGGCCGCAGCCGCCGGTAGCGCGATCGCGGCTGGGATCGAGCCGCACAAAGGGTTCGAATACCCGTTCGCGCTCTTCCTGCGGAATGCCGGGGCCGTCATCCTCCACCTGCAGGCAGGCAATGTCGCCGTCAAACCACAGTCCAACGCGCAGCCGCTTGTCGGCATAGCGCAGGGCGTTATTCACCAGATTGTCCAGCACGCGTTCCATCAGACGGGTATCGGCCACGCCGTGATTTTCACGCTGCGGAGTATCCAGCGCGATTTCGGTATCGGGATTGACCAGGCGCATATCCTGCAGCCGTTCGTGCAACCACTGTGCCAGATCGAGTGATTGCAGATTCAGCTCCACGCGCGGACGATCGAGGCGGGCGTAGGTCAACAGCTCTTCGATCAGCGCCTCCAGCTGGCCGATATCCCGGTTTAGTGCCGCAGATTCCGCCTCACTGAGGTTATCGCTCATTTCCAGACGATAGCGCAAACGCACCAGCGGAGTGCGCAGTTCATGGGCAATGCCGTCGATCAACTGCTTCTTGCTGGCGACCAACGTATTGATATTGTCAGCCATCTGGTTAAAGGCCACCCCCAGCCGCAGCAGGCTGGAGGTACTGTCAAAATGGATACGCTCGTCAAGATGGCCCTGACCGAAGCGCTGTGCGGCATTCTCCAGCTTCAGCATGTCCTGCCAGTGCGGGCGCATCCAGATAAACACCGGTAACGCCAAAGATATACCGATAAAGGCCAGCAGCGCGATATCCAGCAGGCGCATTTCGTGCAGATAGAACAGATACGGGATCGGGCCGACCGCCAGCACATAGTGGCTGCGCGGAATGTGCTGCAGGAAGGTGTATTCGTCGTCGAGCGCGACAATTTCCCCCGCGCGCAGACGGCGCAGCGTCGGCGGATCGAGCTGGTATTTGCTCATCGGCTCGATGTGCAGCTTAAAGGACAGGTTGAGATCGAGGTTATTAATGGTGCGGTTCCAGTCGCGCGGCGGGATCTCCCGCAGTTCGCTGCGCATCAGATACAGCGAACTCTTCATTAAATCGTCCATCGACTGGCGACCGGCGCGTTCGGCGGTGAATTTGTACACCAGCCCGACCAGCATCGCCATTACCAGGAAGCAGACAAACAGCAGCAGATAAAACTGAATAAACAGCTTTCTCATTCTTTATAACTCAAAAATCAACATGTTAGCTACCTGCTTTTTACCTTCAGGGGCACTATGGGGGCACTCGTATAACCACCAATGCGCTGATTCAGGTACGAAACCTGATCGCTGTCGAGGGCGGTGATCCAGGAAGAATATACCTGAAAAACCATTTCTGCATTCTCATGACCCATTTGACTCGCTATAAAAGCAGGGTTTGCACCGGCTGACAACATCCAGCACGCGTATGTATGGCGCAGTTGATAGGGGCGTCGGCGTCGGATACCCGCTTTGCGTACAGTAACATCCCAAAGTGACTTTATCGAATTAACGGAGTAATGCGGGGCCTGCATGCCTTTCAGCATCCGCGGCATGAATACAAAATGCAGCTTCTGTGTTTCTGTTTTACCGAATTCTCTGTGGTGGATCGTCACTGGAACCTGAGGTGCGTTTCCTGTTAGCTCCTTTTGAGCCCGCAGGGCTTCAAGCGCTGGCTCAAGCAGCTTTATTATTCTGTATCCGGATTCGGTTTTTGGTGGGCCGAAAATGCCTTCTTGAGTAAGATTACGACTGACGTGAACTTCTCCAGCAGTGAGATCGATATCCTCCCAGGCCAGTGCGCAAAGCTCACCAGGACGTATCCCGGTATAGGCGAAAAATTGCCACATGTTTTTCTGTTTTTCCGGAGCGGCATCGTTTAATTGCTGGTACTCATGTTTCAGAAGTGGGTCAGGTTTGGTATGCCCTTTACGCAGTCTTTTGATGCCGACGTAAGGCTGGTAGGAAATGATTTTATTCTTTACGGCATAGTCCAGGATCTGTCGCAATATAGACAGGTAGTAATCGACTGTGCGAACAGCCCGCCCGGAGTTGTTGCGTCGTTTTTCAGGAACATAATTGGTTTCGCCAGTCAGCAGCTCCTTTCTCCAGTTCAGAATGTCATTGTTGGTGATAGAAGCTACAAGCGTATCGGGGCCGATCATCTTGCCTAAAGTGCGTATGGCTATGCCGTAGCTTCTCGATGCGTTAGGAGACAGGTCAATTTTATGGTTCTCATACCAGCTTGAAGCCAACTCCGAGAATGACGTAATGTTCTGCGATACATAGAACTTTGCAGCGATTTTTGATTCAGGAAAAACAGTCCTGTAATCAAAAATACCCATCTGTATTTCACTGACAATTTTGGCTCTTAGGTTTCCGGCTTTTTTGATATTTGCAGCATTTACGATCCAGCCCGTGAATCGCCACGGGTTTAACAGACACCTCGGAGTCATTTAAGATGGCTTAAAGAGAGGTGCCCATGAGCGGTAAGCGTTATCCCGAAGAGTTTAAAATTGAAGCAGTCAAACAGGTTGTTGATCGTGGTTATTCTGTTTCCAGTGTTGCAACACGTCTCGATATCACCACCCACAGCCTTTACGCCTGGATAAAGAAATACGGTCCGGATTCTTCCAATAATAAAGAACAGTCAGATGCTCAGGCCGAGATTCGCCGTCTCCAGAAAGAGCTGAAGCGGGTTACCGACGAACGGGACATATTAAAAAAAGCCGCGGCGTACTTCGCAAAGCTGTCCGACTGAGGTACGCCTTTATCCGTGACAACACCTGTTGCTGGCCTGTTCGCCTGCTCTGTCGGGTGCTGGATGTTCATCCCAGTGGCTTTTACGCCTGGCTTCAGCAGCCGCATTCACAACGCCATCAGACAGACCTGAGACTGACAGGACAGATTAAACAGTTCTGGCTGGAGTCGGGATGCGTCTATGGTTATCGCAAGATCCATCTGGATCTGCGGGACACCGGGTAACAGTGCGGAGTCAACAGAGTCTGGCGACTTATGAAACGTGCCGGGATAAAGGCTCAGGTCGGATACCGGAGCCCGCGGGCACGTAAAGGCGAGGCCTGTATCGTGTCGCCCAACAGGCTCCAGCGACAGTTCAATCCGGATGCTCCGGATGAGCGTTGGGTAACGGACATCACCTACATCAGGACCCACGAAGGCTGGCTGTATCTTGCCGTGGTTGTTGATTTGTTCTCACGCAAAATTATCGGCTGGTCGATGCAATCCCGGATGACAAAGGACATTGTCCTGAACGCATTGCTGATGGCTGTATGGCGGCGTAATCCCCAAAAACAGGTGCTGGTTCACTCTGATCAGGGCAGTCAGTACACAAGCCATGAGTGGCAGTCGTTCCTGAAATCACACGGCCTGGAGGGGAGCATGAGCCGTCGCGGTAACTGCCACGATAATGCGGTTGCAGAAAGCTTTTTCCAGTTGCTGAAGCGTGAACGGATAAAGAAAAAGATCTATGGAACGCGGGAAGAAGCCCGCAGCGATATTTTTGATTACATCGAAATGTTTTATAACAGTAAGCGCCGGCATGGTTCGAGTGATCAGATGCCACCGACGGAATATGAAAATCAATATTATCGACGGCTCAGAAGTGTCTAGATTATCCGTGGCGATTCAGTTTGAGGATTAAGTATGAAAACTATTTGGTCCCACCATTTACTTACAGGGACAGGTCTTGAGGTAACACTAAGTGAAAAAGGAGCAAAATACTTTGACTCTTCATTTCCGCCTATTTGCATCATTCCAATGCCTTGAAAAAAGACCGCATTATTCGGGGGGTCTTGTGTTGAAGTGATCAAGTTAATTTTGGTTGCGTTCAGGTGCTTGAGAAGAGATGTTGAAGCTCTTGTATTATGAATCAAAACTCGAATGACTGTCGCCATTCTAATCGCTTCGTCGGTTGCGCCTGCATCATACGCTTCACAGGACCTCTTGAGAAAGCTAAGCTGTCTTGCGAGATGGGCTCTAAAATCCATCTGATCACCTGTAAGATAGTTTCGTTTGAACTCTTAATCCCTTTTGTAGAAGGTTAAGGCTGAAAACACACATGGATGTGCATAGTACTGATTAATTTATCTCAGTACATTAAAGGGGGCGGCAGTTATTGATCATTTTCTCCTGCTGCCTCTCTTTGCTGAGATTCTATTTTATGAAGGTCTTGCATTAGTTTTTTAAATCCTGGGATAATAGCCCCATCATACACAGCACCATTCTCGTGAAGCTTAAATAAAAACCTCTTAAAATCTTCGTCATTTTCAATTTTCCCGCCGACTTCTTCATGCGCCTTTAGAAGCCCTTTCAGCCATTTGTAAAAATTTCTACTCTGAGATTCTAGTGCGTCATGATCGGATTTTATTGTTGAAAGTTGTATTTTGTTTATTTCATTCTTGAGTCTGGCTTCACTCGCGGCCTCCTTTCGCTTGGAAATTTTCAAGTCCAATGCACTCTGCCCCAGTTTGTCACTATTTTTGATAATGTAATATTGGCTTGCTGTAAATTCATATGTGAGGCGAGTTAAATATGGCATTACGATTGATAAAATAGATCCAATTAAAATTGGGAAAATAAAATATTTCCAATAAAATAAATCTTCGTATGCCATTAAGCCTAATGTAAGTTCTATGTCATTCTTTGACATTAGAATTAATAATATATGTTGAAAATTAGCTACCACAACTGAAGAAAACATGTACATGTACAATCTGTTAGTTAATCTATCCTTAGTAACTTCCAGAATGCTTTCCTTTAAACTATCTGATTCACTCATGATCAATCCCACGGATAAATTTATTACTATCTTACTTCTTAAAATTTGCTAATGCACTAAGTTTTAAACCAATTTTATCTAAACAAGCATGATATATCTCATACTTAAGGCTGAAGTCACTTTTTAAGGGAAATCCTACTCCTAACTCAGTCGAGGTAGGTAAGTAAGGTGGTAAATGGAAACTATAAGCTATCGGAAGTACCAACTGAGGAATTACTCAAATGAACAATGGGAACTGATTAAATTGCCAGATCCATTATACGGTTACTGTGAATCGAGTTAGCATCCCTTGATTCCTCCTGCTCAAATGATAATGCTGTATGTATATACAGTTTGTTTGACGAGAGAGCATCATGCCCCGCTACTACGAAAACCCCATCGCATTCAGAAACTGCATCGTCCTTGAGCCAGGCTGCTGTCACATCTGGCATCATTAATCATTCCCGCGCACATTAACTTTTCGCGTCTACTTTTGTAGCAATAAAATATGGAGTTAATGCTATAAATTTCAATAAGTTAACGTTATCCGTTTAAATTTGGGAAAATTTTTGGATTTCTATTGTTTCTCCTATTCTCGGTTTGTATATTCAGGTCTACATTTGAGGAGGATTGCCATGAATCATATAGAAGAGATTGAATTTATTCATAAAACTGGAGATGTTCTATATCCGACGAAGATTACTCAAAAATCTTCGGGGAAAACAGCATTCCATCTTAAGCCACTTGGGCTTGACAAGACGACTGACCTTATAGAAGTGGAAGATGCTTCAGAAGCAATTCGCTTAGTGGTTGAGGGGCACTATTCAATTCGTTGCAAAACACTAATAGCAACTGTTAGAAACAAAAAGGGCCAACTTCGCAAGCGAGAAGGTATGTATAGCATCAATGGACGAAATATAACAAAATATAATCTGAGATCACGGTAAGCTCTATAATCAAGTTATTTAAGGGAGAGGGCAGTGCGTGATCATTATGGGTTGCATGACGCTGGAAGTCCTGTCTGTTTATGATGAAAACCGGCTAACGATCTGACGATAATCACTTGAAGATTTGACCGAATTTCTTCCCTATTTCACTCCATTGAATCTCCATATAAAATTCAGACAAAAACCAGCCGTAAGAGGCTGGTTTTTCTAGGTATTTGTTCGGTACGAGAGGATTTAAACCTCCGACCCCAGACACCCCATGACCGAGTGCACTAAATACGCTTATCCAGAACCGAGATAATCTCGGACTGGACAGCACATAGACCAACTACCGCGCTTATTATTCCAGCCCACGCGGTTTCACACATACATGAAGCAATCGTGAGGGTAAATCGGAATAATTTATTCATAGGCTTCTCCTTATTGGTAATATTCATCAAAGCAACGCTGATTAAGCGCAAAGCTGTTATGACTAGCATCACTGTAAGGGCCGGAATAAATGGCGCATGCGTGAGAATCGAACTCACATCTCTGGATAAGCATACTCACCAATCATACTAAGCGTTTGCCGCTACTAATTCAAGATACCATTCCCCAAAACTAGATTTTACTCTAAGTATTTCATAGGGTTGAAACAAGACTAACCGTATGAGCAACGCAGTTTCGATTATTAATTATTATATAAATATCAATGCATTAAGGGTGTTTTTCTAAGGTAATGCTGCGCCATATGGAATGGTTCGAAGCCTCAGACCTGATCGTTAAAGTCATGGAAAGCGCAATCGCCGCCAAGACCGTGACGGATGACTTCGAACAGTTGGTGGATCATGATAAATTTCTGGGCCTTGAGATGTACTGATGGGCTCTAAAATGAAGGGATGCTGCAATTGCTGTGATGTAATCACTCTTCTATTAAACTCGCAGGATCAGTTAGGTGTCCTTCCATGCCTGCTCGCCAGACACCGAGCAGGGACAATTTTGGGGGCATTTCACTCTTAGGGACAACATCAGGGGCACGAAAACGACCGTGCCCGCCCTTAAATGTACATTGCTCGCCTTGTGGCAACATGTTGAAAATAAGCTAATTTATTTAAATTCAGTATGTTGCGACATCTCCGCACACTAAAACTGAATAAACAGCTTTCTCATTGGGCATCCCAGGCGTGCGGAGCGAACAGGTAGCCTTTATTACGGATGGTTTTAATCCGGTACGGCTCGGTGGCGCTATCCAGCAGTTTTTTACGCAGGCGCGAAATCGCCACGTCAATGCTGCGATCCATGCCGTCGTAGCTGACGCCGCGCAGGGTTTTCAACAGGGCATCGCGGTTGAGAATTGTGCCTGCATGGGTTGCCAGCTCCCACAGCAGATCGAAGTCGGCGGTGGAAAGAGCAATAATTTCACCAGAAAGCGTCACCTGGCGGTTAACCGGATCGATGCTCAGCGTGCCGAAGCGCAGGCCTTTCTGGCTGGAAACCGCAGGAGCGATCTCTTCACCCTGGGTTTTGCTCCCGGCCTGGCGCAGATGCAGCCGCAGACGCGCCAGCAGAACCGCCGGCGGCGTGGTCTTGAGAATATAATCATTCGCACCCATCTCCAGCGACAGAATATGGTTCATGTCGCTGTCGAGTGAGGTCAGCAGCACAACCGGGCCAGACCAGTCGCCGCTGCTGCGGATATCGCGGCAAAGCGTCATCCCGTCCTTGCCGGGTAGCATAATATCCAGCATGACAAGGTCCGGGTTAGTGGCGGCGATCGTTGCTTCAGCCCTGTCTCCTCGGCTTTCCACAATGACCTCAATATCGTGTCTTCCCAGATAGGCGGCGATCAGCTCGCCTACATCTTTGTCGTCTTCAACAAATACAATTTTATTCATGATGCGGTATATCGGGCCGTAGATGACACTAGCTTATCCTTTCTCAGGGGCAACGCCTATTAACCTGTGCTAAATCGTCGGAAAAACGCCTCGGAGAATCCTTACATCTGTTAATCTAATGAATGTAGTATAATGTCGGTCGAGTATGTCATTATAAGCGTAAGGGCTGTTTTGACTTGTAACGAAAAGGAGGAAGGGTGTCAGAAACTAAGCTGGCTGCAGTAGGGCACAATGACCCTGTCTGTATAAATTATATCGATTTCCTTTCCGCTTCCTGTAAGAAACGCTGGAGTTTTGTTGATGCGATTTACGGCGTTATCCCGTTTTTTGGCATCGTTACGCGCAAAACGGCAGCTGCCCCTCGCGCCGCGCCGGAACGCCTTAAAGACCTCGCGCTGCAGATTATCTCTACTCAGGTCAGTGATGAAATCAATATTGTTCGCCTGATAACTCTTGCGCAACAGCAGCAAATTGCCCGCTTTGAAATTCTTCTGCCTTATCCGCTATCAGAATCTCAGCTGACCACCGTGCGTCAGGAATATGCCCGTCCGCTGGAACTCCAGCAGCAGGACGACCGACTGCATATCGCCATCCCGCCGCTGTCCCACTGACGGCTACTGCATCAGCATCCAGGCTGCCGGAAGGGCGGCCAGGACCAGTACTCCCATTGCCATCTTCTCGACAGGCTTCAGCGCCGTCAGGGCCTGTCCCTTACGGCGGGCGAACAGAAACAGCAGCATTCCCGGCGCGTAAAGCACCACCGACAGCAGCAAATGCAGTGGCCCGGAAGCGTAGAGCAGCCACAGACCGTAAAGACTCGCGCCGATAGCGACTGCCGTCACGGCGGGTTGGCCATTGCGATATGCCAGCTTGAATAAATAGGCACCTACCAGGAAGTAAGGCACCAGAATCATCTCTGAAGCGATAGTCAGCAGCGTATTGTAGTCTGCCCCGGTCAGCCAGATCAGGATCAGGCACAGCTGAACGCAGCCGTTAGTCAGCCACAGTGACGCGGCAGGGGCACCCCGGGCGTTCTGGTGGCTGAGGATACGAGGGAACGCGCCGTGCTGTGCGGCAATCATCGGAACTTCCGCCGCCATAATCGTCCAGCTGAGATAGGCACCGCAGACGGAGACTATCAGCCCGCTGACGATAATCAGGTTGCCCCAGGGGCCAATCAGCGAAGTCATCAGTCCCGCGACCGAAGGGTTGCGCATGTCAGCCAGTTCAGCGCGCGGCACCACGCCGAGCGAGAGTAGCGTCACCAGCAGATACACGAACAGTGCAGCCACCACCGCCAGAAGCGTCGCGCGGCCGACATCCCGCTTGTTGCGCGCGCGGGAAGACACCACCACCGCACCCTCAACGCCGATAAACACCCACAGGGTGATCAGCATGGTGTCTTTAACCTGCTGCCACACCGGTTTACCCAGCGACAGTCCACTGAAATCGATACGGAATCGATCGTAGTTGAAAGCGGCAATCGCCAGCACCACAAACAGCCCGAGCGGCAGCAGCTTGCCGAGTGTGGCAGCCAGATTAATCCCGGCAGCGGTCTGTACGCCGCGCAGCACCAGGGCATGGACACCCCACAGCAGCACGGAGGCACCCAGCATTGCCTGCCAGGTATTGCCATCGCCAAATACAATGTGGCCCGGCGAATCGGTAAAGAAACTCATCGCGGAAAAAACGATAACCAGATACGACACGTTGGCGATCACCGCGCACAGCCAGTAACCCCAGGCGGAGCAGAAGCCAATCAGCTCACCGAAACCCGCCTGTGCATAGGTAAAGATCCCGCCATCCAGTTCTGGTTTTATTCGGGTCAGCAGCAGCATTGCCGTGGCCAGCAGCAAAATGCCCACGCCGGTAATCCCCCAGCCGATCAGCAATGCTGCCGGACTGGCTACCGCGGCCATATTTTGCGGCAGGCTGAAAACGCCTGCACCGAGCATAGAGCTGAGTACCAGCGCGGTCAGGGCGGTAATCCCTAGTTTTTTGTCCAAGAATGACTCCAGAAACAGAATAAAAATCCAGTTAATTCGATTGGTGTGAATTTTACTCAGGGTTAATGTGCGATTGTGCGAACGATAGCCCTGCAAAAGGAGGGCGATTTTACGGAGTGAGGAGGAGGGATGCAATGATTTACTATGCACAAATCACAGCGGATTATTCACCAATAAAAAGGGCAGCCCGAAGGCTGCCCGCGTTGCAGACGGTTTTAGCTTATTACCTGAACAGGTCAGCACTGACAGTCAGGTTACCGCCGCTCTGATTAGACCACTGGCGAGTCACGTGGTAGTACTTCGCACCTTTGGCAATCGCGCGCTTACCGACTTCTTCCGAGATTTCGGTTGGCGTGCTGAAGTGGCCGGTGAAGGTTACGCTGTCAAACGGCTGCATCTGTGCCGCCGTGATGGCGTTCACTTCCTGCACGCTCTTACCGTTCGGCAGAGTGACAGTGTAACGCTGGCCGGTCGTGGTCTGTGTTTCAAAGAAACGACCCACATTTTTGCTTGGTGTATCGGAGGACGCGACACCCGGGATCTCAACGTTTTTCGCTGCGGCACCACCGGCGGCCAGCGCGGCTTTACCGGCTTCGGAATCCGCAGGGATCAGATTCGACGACTGCTGCACCACACGTTTTGGCGCGTCGGCTTTATAGATATAGGCGGTGATCATCTGGTTGCCGCCGTTGTTGGTATCGATCTGGCGAATAATAAAGAAGGATGCCGCACCTTTATCTTTCGCTGAACGACTAATGGCGTCGTTGACGTCCGGCTGGCTGCGGAAGAAACCGCTGGCGCTGACCGTGTCATACGGTTCCAGCGAGTAGGCTTCCGATTTAGTCAGTTCGCGCACGCCGTTGATCACGCGATCTTTATTCTTCACTGCTTCCGGTGCATCTGCGTGATACAGATCGGCAGTCACGTTCCAGTTGCCACCGTTGCCGTTGGTGTCGTTGATGCCCTGAATGTAGTAGGAGGCGGCACCCATCGCATCAGCACGTTTAGATACTGCGCTGCTGGCTTCGTTAATGGCATTAAAACGGCCATTGATGGTGATCCGATCAAACGGTTTCAGCGCGGCGGCTTTCTCCGGCGTCAGTTCCTGTGCCGCATGGACTGCGGTTAATGATGTGAGTGACAACAGGGCTGATGCCAGGATGGTGTTCTTCAGCTTCATAAAAATAATCCTTCGCCTTACGCAAAATGAGTACGAAAACGTGCTGGAGTCTTGATGTTCAACAGATTAGTCCACGATTATTGCATGTAATAATGCCTCTGTCTCAGCCATTTTTTATGGTTTTATGTGGGTGGGTATTCCGTTTTTTGGAATAGTCAGGAAAGCTTGCTGAATCGAGTCATTTTTTCAGTCCATACCACTTATGCAGGTAATAGCTACCACTTTACTCGTTAATGCATTGTTAATTAATGGTATTTGATAAGAATACACTGAGAATGTTAAATTTTTTCGTAGCAGATTATCGTTGGTTTAACGCGAAATTCAGGTCCAATATAGGGTTGAACCGGGTCTGATTTGAATTTTTATAGGTAAAGTGCGCCGCAGTGCTCGTGGTGGCTGGATCGGAACACACATTTTCAGTAGGTTATAAACAGTTTGAAACAAGATGGTTTCGGTCATATGGGCCGGAGCAGTATCAACAAACCGTCATACTCTCTGATGAAAGGGAAGAATATGCTTATTGGTATTACCAAAGAACGGTTGGCAAACGAAGCCCGTGTGGCAGCAACACCGAAAACGGTGGAACAGCTGTTATCACTTGGCTTCAGTGTCACCGTAGAAAGCGGTGCGGGTCAGCTCGCCAGCTTTGACGATGCAGCCTATGTTGCTGCCGGTGCGACTATCACCGATGCAGTTAACGTCTGGCAGTCGGATATCGTGCTGAAGGTTAATGCGCCGAACGATGAAGAGATCGCCCTGACGCGTGAAGGCAGTACGCTGGTCAGCTTTATCTGGCCCGCGCAGAACCCGGCGCTGCTGGAAAAACTGGCCGCGCGTAAAGTCACCGTGATGTCGATGGATGCGGTGCCGCGTATTTCCCGCGCTCAGTCGCTGGATGCCCTCAGCTCGATGGCCAACATCGCCGGTTATCGCGCGATTGTGGAAGCCGCTCACGAGTTTGGCCGCTTCTTTACCGGACAAATCACCGCGGCTGGTAAAGTACAGCCTGCCAAAGTGATGGTCATCGGTGCCGGTGTCGCCGGTCTGGCTGCGATCGGTGCCGGGCGCAGCCTGGGCGCTATTGTCCGCGCCTTCGACACGCGCCCGGAAGTGAAAGAACAGGTGCAGAGTATGGGCGCCGAATTCCTCGAGCTGGACTTCGAGGAAGAAGCGGGCAGCGGCGACGGTTATGCGAAGGTGATGTCTGAAGCCTTTATTAAGGCAGAGATGGCACTGTTTGCGGCTCAGGCTGCGGAAGTGGACATTATCGTCACCACTGCCCTGATCCCGGGCAAGCCAGCGCCGAAGCTGATTACCGCTGAAATGGTTGCTTCGATGAAACCGGGCAGTGTGATCGTCGATCTGGCGGCGCAAACCGGCGGCAACTGTGAACTGACCGTGGCGGATAAAGTCACCGTCACCCCGAACGGTGTGAAGATTATCGGCTACACCGATCTGCCAAGCCGTCTGCCGACGCAGTCTTCCCAGCTCTACGGTACTAACCTGGTTAACCTGCTGAAGCTGCTGTGCAAAGAGAAGAACGGCGAGATTACCATCGACTTCGACGATGTCGTGGTGCGCGGCGTGACCGTGATCCGCGATGGCGAAGTGACCTGGCCTGCACCGCCGATTCAGGTTTCCGCTGCGCCAAAAGCGCCGAAGGTTGAAGTGAAAACCGCTGAGGTGGAGAAAAAACCGGCTTCTCCACTGCGTAAGTATCTGCTGCTGGCGCTGGTTATCGTCCTGTTTGGCTGGCTGGCTAACGTTGCGCCGCCGGAGTTCCTCTCGCACTTTACCGTGTTCGCGCTCTCCTGCGTGGTGGGTTACTACGTGGTGTGGAACGTCAGCCATGCGTTGCATACTCCGCTGATGTCGGTAACCAATGCGATTTCCGGCATTATCGTTATCGGTGCGGTACTGCAAATTGGTCACGGCGGCTGGGTCAGCTTCCTGTCGTTTATCGCGGTGCTGATCGCCAGCATCAATATCTTTGGTGGCTTCACCGTCACCCAGCGCATGCTGAAAATGTTCCGTAAAAACTGAGGGGTTTGTCCATGTCTGGCGGATTAGTGACTGCAGCATATATTGTTGCTGCGATCCTGTTTATTTGCAGCCTTGCCGGGCTGTCTAAACATGAAACCTCGAAACAGGGGAATATCTTCGGCATCAGCGGTATGGCGCTGGCGCTGGTGGCGACCATTTTTGGCCCGGATTCCGGCAATATTGCCTGGGTGCTGCTGGCAATGGTGATTGGTGGGGCGATCGGTATCCGTCTGGCGAAGAAGGTCGAGATGACCGAAATGCCGGAGCTGGTGGCGGTGCTGCACAGCTTCGTTGGCCTGGCGGCGGTGCTGGTGGGCTTTAACAGCTACCTGGACCATGCGCCTGGTCTGCTGCCGGTGATGGAGAACATCCATCTGACCGAAGTCTTTATCGGCATCTTTATCGGTGCAGTAACCTTTACCGGTTCGATTGTGGCGTTTGGCAAGCTGCGCGGGAAAATCTCCTCGCGTCCGCTGATGCTGCCGCATCGCCACAAGCTGAACCTGCTGGCGCTGGTGGTTTCCTTCCTGCTGCTGATCCTGTTTGTGCGTTCAGAAAGCGTGGGTGCTCAGGGCTTCGCGCTGTTGGTGATGACGCTGATCGCCCTGGCATTCGGCTGGCATCTGGTGGCATCTATCGGCGGTGCCGATATGCCGGTAGTGGTGTCGATGCTGAACTCCTACTCGGGCTGGGCGGCAGCGGCGGCGGGCTTTATGCTCAGCAACGACCTGCTGATCGTGACCGGTGCGCTGGTGGGTTCAAGCGGTGCAATCCTCTCCTACATTATGTGTAAGGCGATGAATCGTTCGTTTATCAGCGTGATCGCCGGTGGTTTCGGTACTGACAGCAGCTCAACCGGTGAAAGCGAAGAGATGGGCAAGTACCGCGAGATCGACGCAGCGGGCACCGCAGAACTGCTGAAAGGCTCTAACTCGGTGATCATTACCCCGGGTTACGGTATGGCGGTTGCGCAGGCTCAGTATCCGGTGGCTGAAATCGCCGAGAAACTGCGCGCGCGCGGCATCTCCGTGCGTTTCGGCATTCACCCGGTTGCCGGTCGTCTGCCTGGCCACATGAACGTGCTGCTTGCCGAAGCGAAAGTGCCTTACGATATCGTGCTGGAAATGGACGAAATCAATGATGACTTCGCTTCTACCGATACCGTGCTGGTTATCGGCGCTAACGACACCGTTAACCCGGCCGCGCAGGAAGATCCGCGCAGCCCGATCGCCGGCATGCCGGTGCTGGAAGTGTGGAAAGCGCAAAACGTGGTGGTATTCAAACGTTCAATGAATACCGGTTACGCAGGCGTGCAGAACCCGCTGTTCTTTAAAGAGAACACCCAGATGCTGTTCGGTGATGCGAAAGCGACCGTAGATGCCATTCTGAAAGCACTGTAAGCCACTCAGGCTTTGGGGTGACATGACCTGAAGCCTGAGAAGAACGGAAAGTAACAGGGGCGACCTTTAACCGGTCGCCCCTTTTTTATTGTCCGTTTTAAATCCGCTCCTCGGAAGAGAGGAGCGGATTCCCGCAATGAGTCAAAGCAGGTGCTCAGTACGGCATGAGCTATTGTTTCTGCTCGGGGTCCTGGGTACCGATAAAGAAGTACCAGAGCGGGATGGAAAACAGCAGGGTGAAGACGCTACTGTAAATCGTGATCATAAAGAATTCAGAAATATACAGCTCTACCGGCCAGGTAGAGAACGGCATGTTGTATTCCTGAATGGCCCCGCCGATGATCGCTCGGGTCATGATAATGGCAACGACAATGAAAACGCAGGCCTGGGCGGTCAGAAAATTCCTTCTCTTTTTGCCCGGTGGTAAAAACGCCATAAAAAACTCCTGTATGCTGTTCAGAACTTCACGTTAACTTTTGCCCACCAGGTACGACCTGGCTCGTTAACCGGGGTATTAGACGAGTAACCAAAGCTGCTGTTACCCGCCAGATTCAGATGTTCGCTATACGCCTGATTGAAAATATTATCAACGCCAGCGCTCAGCTTAAGCTGCGGATTAAACTGCCAGGCCGCATTGGCGGAAAAGATGCTGAAACCGGGACTACGGCTAAAATCTTTGCCGACCACATTTCCCTGGTTCAGCGCGATGCGATCCTGATGGCTGACCATCCGCAGCAGGGCGCTGGTGCTGAACGGTCCATTTTCCCAACCCAGCCCGAGCCGGGCATCCAGCGGCGGCATCTGCGGCAGAGCCGTGTTATCACTGCGATTCTTGCCCCACGCCCACGCCAGGCTGGCATCCGTTGACCAGTGTTCTGTCAGCTGGTAACGGTAACCGGCTTCAGCACCCATAATGGTGGCGTCAACGTTGTTTGCCTGGCTGATGCTGCTGTCGGCCGCATCGTAATTAAACAGAATAAAATCGTTCACCCGGCCAACGTAGGCGGAGAGCCAGCCATCAAGGTGTTCACCGGAATATTTGGCGCCGAAGTCCAGCTGGGTGGTTTTTTCCGGCTTGACCGTATCAAATGCCGCTGAACGGCCATCTGATCCGGTGGAAGGCGAAAATAACTCCCAGTAATCCGGGAAGCGTTCGGTATAGCCGACGCCAGCATACAGCATCAGCGGCACGTCGTTGAGTGTATGCTCCAGACGCATAAATCCGGCCGGCAGCGTATCGCTACGTTCGCCTTCACCGCTGGCGCTGAAATTATCCACCCACGTGCGATCCAGACGTGCACCACCCACGATTTTATCCTGTTCGCTCGCCGACCAGCTCAGCTCACTGAACATGCCGACGTCGTGGAAGCGGGCATCTTTACTCCAGTCATCGCCGCTGCGCTGGCGGTGGGTGCTGGTCTGCATATCCAGACCGCTTTCGAGTTTAACATCGCCCAGCATCAGCGTGGCCATCGCCCGCCCGCCAACGGTACGGCGGTCGAGCCTGCCCGACATGCCGCTGCTCATATCCATACCGCCCATCGCCATGCCATCCATGCTGCCCATTCCGGCAGTCGGTGAGCGCAGGGTGATATTATCCATAATATGGTCGGCATAGTTGTAATAAATTTGTGCCTCAACTTTATCCAGCACTTCACCGATGTTCGATTTCTCGAAGCGCAGGCCGAGGCTTTCACGCTTAAACTGTGAACCGTCCATACTGCGACCGGCGTAGCGGGCCTCGCCGTTGCCGCGCCCGGCGCTCAACTCCAGCAACGTATCGGCATCCGGCGTCCAGCCCAGCGCGATATCGGCATTCCATTTATCCCAACGAGAAGCAACACGATCGCCGTTGCCGTCTTTGTAGTCATCCGAACGCGATTTGTTACCCAGCAAGCGCAGATAGCCCTGTTCACTGCCGAGGCTGAGGTCCGCATTCTGATCGTAGCGATGGTTTGATGCGGCCAGCAGGCTGGCATCGCCTTTGATCCCTGGTTCTTTGAACTGCGGCTGCTGGCGTTCAAAGCGGATGGTTCCGGCGGAGTTTCCCGGCCCCCAGAGGACGGTTTGCGGCCCCTTGGTGATACTGAGTAAATCGAAGCTTTCCGGTGAAATATAGGATGTTGGTGCATCCATTCGCGCCGGGCAGGCCCCCGGCATTTCTCCGCCGTCGGTGAGGATACGCAGGCGTGAGCCAAACATCCCGCGAAATACCGGATCGCCGTTGGTGCCGCCGTTGCGTACCTGAGCAAAACCGGGAATGGTTTTCAGATAGTCGGAACCGTCGCTGGCGGGAACCGGCTGGCGTGGCGTTTTGGGGGATGTCACCACGTTCAGCGGATTGGACAACGGTGCCGTTACGGTAATCACTGCATCCTCGTTCACGATGGGATGATGAGGATCGGAGGCAGCCTGGCTTTGGCATGCGATGGAAATAGCCGCACTCAGCAGTGAGCTGCGCAGGGGAAATGTATTCATTTATTATTCCTGTTTTAACCATCAACGCTAACGTCTGATAACTATTTCATTCCCGTCATCCAGTGCTTTTATAACGCAATAGAAAATTCAGGGTGATAATAATCAAGGCGTGCGAGGTCCTGTGAAAATCACATTATTATTTTTGGCCAAACGATATATTTGCCGCTGGCAAATTATCGAGTTGAATAACATTCAGGAATTAAAAAACAGGCGGAGCGCGCGGCTGGCAGGGGCCGGGGTAAACGGTAAGGTGATATGTGGGCAGCGGACGTATCGGTGGTGACTGGCTCACCAGCAGCATCAGTAGCAGCACCGGGACAAATAGCCACATCAGCATCGGCACGTGGACCAACAGCTGGCAATAGCCGCAGGCAAATTCATCCATCATGCCCATGCCCATGCCCATGCCCATGCCCATGCCCATGCCCATGCCCATACTCATGGCGTGGGTCTGAAGGGGATTCATGGCGTGTTGCGTTGTGCGATTAAAATCGTTTACGCTGCTGTGGCTGCTGTGGCTGCTGTGGCTGCTGTGGCTGCTGTGGCTGCTGTGGCTGCTCGATATATCGTCAGCAGTCATACTTTGCATATTCATATCATCGTGCATCGCGGACATATCGTGCATTGCTTCAGTCATACCGTCTGAAGACTGGCGATGCATCAGCGATTGCGAGATGTCCGGCGCGATAAATAGCAGCAGAATCGCCAGTATGGCGATAAGTGCAGGCATTCGGCGCTGTGACAGACGATATAAAACCAAAAGGGCAATCTCTGGCAAAGTAAAATGACCGGCAGAGTGTAACGGCTTTTATTTATAATGTTAAAGGATAATTCTTATCATAAAGCTATTTTTTAACGTTATTGCGACAGAGAATAAATTATCGCCGATTTACTCTTGGTGGATTTAAACAAATATTTAACATTAAGGCTGATATTTAGTCTTGCAGCATTATCAACAGACGAAATATATTCTGGCAGAGAGCACCGGACTTTCATGGGATCGATAAAACGGTTAACACGATATCATTTTCAAGTGGCCAGGCGCAGCCGCGCATATCTCAGCGACTGCGCCTGTAGTCAGTTTAATCGTCTTCGTCGTCGTCCAGTTCCACCGGCGAAGTAAAACCGTCAGGTTTGATGGCTAACAGGTCACAGCGCAGGTGGTCGATGACCTGCTCTGCGGTGTTGCCAAGGAAGGCAGCGGAAAGACCGGTGCGGCCAATAGTGCCAAGGACCACGACTCCCACCGAAAGATGCTCGGCCAGTTCCGGGATGACTTCCTCCGGTAAACCCTTTTCCACATGGGTGAATTTCTCGTCAATGCTGAATGACTGACGTAACGCCTTCATTGCCACCAGATGCTGCCCACGAATTGCATCGTTATAGACGCTTGGGTCAAAATCGGGCAGTTCAATGGCGATATTGATTGGCGTCACCGGATAGGCACCGACCAGATGTACTTCGGTATGGTTTACCCGCTCGGCCAGGTCCAGCGTTTCCCGCACCAGCTTGGTGTTCAACGGATCGTGATGCGGTTCTTCGCTGGCGAGGTTGACGGCGACCAGCGCTTTCGCGCCCTCTGGCCAGGCCTGGTCTTTCACCATCCAGACCGGGCAAGGGCATTTACGCAGCAGGTGCCAGTCGGTTGGGGTAAACACCACCGCCTGCAGGCGATCGTGCTGATGGGTCATTTTGATCACCAGATCGTGCTGGTTGTTCAGTACTTCCTGAATAATCGCTTCGAAGGGGCGGTTGTGCCACACCACTTTAATATCGATTTGCACACCGGCGGCCAGATAGGCCTGCGCCTGCTGGCGAATCCACTCAGTGCGCTGGCTGATCACGCCTTTACGCATCGTTAAGCGTTCGTCAGGCGACAGCAGAGTGGTCATCTCGTAGGAGAAATCATAGATCGGAAGAAAACAGGTAATCTTACCGCCAAGGCGCTGATTCAGATACACCGCGCGCCGCAGGGCAGGCTGGTCGTCCTGCTGCGGATCGATAGCCACAAGGATGTTTTGATAGTTAGCCATAATGGGTTCTCCATACACTGAGCGTGTAAGTTAAAGATAGCCCAATCAGACAAAAGGAAAAAGGGGAAAAGATATTGCCGGATCAATAAAATAACAAATATTGACCCGGCAAATCGTCAGGCGATTGCCCTGCTTTGGCCGGCAAGCTGGGAGAGGATTTCATGATTTTCAATAGTGATATATTTGCCTTTCACCGCCAGCATTCCATTTTTCTGAAAGCGGCCAAGCAAACGGCTAATAGTTTCTACCGTCAATCCCAGGTAGTTACCGATATCGCCCCGCGTCATGGTCAGACGGAACTCGCGCTGAGAAAACCCGCGCTGTCCGAAACGACGAGAAAGACCGTAGATAAACGCGGCAAGGCGTTCTTCGGCATTTTTCTTCGACAGTAACAGGATCATCTCCTGGTCACCTTTAATCTCACCGCTCATCAGCCGCATCATCTGCTGGCGCAGGCTCGGCATTTTACCGGACAGGTCATCTAAGGTCTCGAAGGGGATTTCACACACCATCGCGGTTTCCAGCGCCTGCGCAAAGCTGGGATGCTGACTGCCGCTGATCGCGTCAAAGCCAACCAGATCGCCCGCCAGGTGGAAACCGGTAATCTGTTCGTCACCCTGTTCGGTGATGGTATAGCTTTTAATAGTGCCGGAGCGGATGGCATATAACGACTTGAGTTCGTCGCCGGCTTTGAACAGCGTCTGGCCTTTTTGAATTGGCTTCTTGCGCTCAATAATATTATCAAGCTGGTCAAGTTCGTGTTCGTTTAGCGTGAAGGGGATGCAGAGTTGACTGATGCTGCAATCCTGGCAGTGGATAGCACAACCACCTGATTGTATGCGTCGGCTGATAATTCTCTTTTCTGGAATCATAATGTACGCTCTATGATTATTGACTGATATCAATTTTACCGTTTTGACTTACAAAATGAAACTCATCAGAGCAGTTTTAGCCACATAAAGATTAAGGATGTCATTATTAAAAGCTATCCTGGTGAAATATATGATAAAAAACAATCCATTAACAAACTTAAATCTGCTTATTTAGCGATTTTTCATTGATCTGTGCCATTGTAATCATGCGCTGTAGAGTATTGTTCTGCTCTTTGCCATCATAATTTACACTTAACTGTGGAATTATTTCGCCCATCAAAAAGCGATGCTGGCGCAATTTTCGCCTTGCCGCTTTCTATCTTGCTAAACTTCCCGTTAGGCGTTAAAACGTCATGCGCTGAATTGTCGCGCCGCAGGTGCCAGTAAAAGGAGTGAGTAATGACCTTTAACCCTGATGAAAGCGATATCTTCCGCCACGCGATGGAAGATGTCACACCGCTGAAAGACTGCAGCACGATTATGTGGCAGAAATCGCCATCCGCTAAACCCCCCAGGGATCGGCAGTGGGAAGAACAGTTGGATAATCCGTTGACCATCGGATTGCTGGAAGTTGTGCCGGGCACGCAGCCGCTGGAGTTTATTGCTGACGGTATACAGCCGGGGGTACTCGATAAACTTCGACAGGGCAAATATCCACCGCAGCTTAATCTTAATCTCATCAAGCAATCGGCAGAAAACAGTCGCCAGATGCTGTACCTGTTTATGCGCCAGGCGCTGCGAGATGATGTCCGCAATTTGCTGATAATCCACGGCAAAGCGCGGCACGACACGTCTCATGCCAACATTATTCGCAGCTACCTGATGCGCTGGTTACAGCAGTTTGATGAAGTGCAGGCCTTTTGCAGCGCTCAGCCTCACCACGGCGGTAGCGGTGCGTGTTACGTTGCGCTGCGTAAAAGCGAACGGGCGCGGCTGGAAAACCGAGAGCAAAACGCCCGCCGCGCTCGTTGACGTTCTAACCAGAGTGAGATTTTCGAATAGTCGCCAGCAATATCTCTGCGCTCAGGCTGAGCGGAACGCCGGAGCGGGTAAGAATACCGACCGGCTCTCCCGGCCCGTGTGATGCCACGGGCAGTGCGGCAAGGGAATTGTGCAACAGATCCTCCTTAATCGCGCCGGAAGGAACAAACCAGACATAGTTGTAGCGTAGCGCCAGCTGGCGAGCCAGTGACGTGGCCGAGGTTTCGACCAGCGTGGGCGGCAGGCTGCATCCCTGTTCTTTCAGCATGGCTTCCGCCAGCCTGCGCGGGGCAGTCCCCTCAGGTGAGATCACCACAGGCCAGGACATTGCGCGGGAAAGCGTGACGTTGTCACTCATCAGCGGATGATCGGGACGAACCACCAGCCGCAGTGATTCCAGGAACAGCAGTTCATAAGTCAGTCCGGTCATCAGTTCGGCGTCGGCCATGCGGCCGATGCCCACATCAAATTCCCCGGCCTTCAGCCCGGCTATCAGTACGTTATTGTGCAGCGTCGCCACCTGTACAATGGTTTGCGGCCGCTGCTGATGGAACCGATCGAGAATAGAAGGCAGCATGCCGAGCGCCACGGTGGTTAACACGCAAACCCGCAGCACTTCCGGCTCCTGCGGTAACGGCGTATTAAAGGACTGTCCGGCATGATTGAGCGCATCAAGCACTTTAACCGCGTGAGTGAGAAACTGTTCGCCCATCATGGTCAGCTGCGCACCAAGCCGACCCCGCTCGAACAGTCTGGCTCCGGCCAGTTCTTCCAGTTCATTTAGCGTTTTTGACAGTGCGGGCTGGCTTAGCGACAGGGTTTCTGCAGCGCGGCCGAGGGTGCCCTGCTGCGCAACGGCAACAAAGGTATGCAGGTGGCGCAGTCGAATGCGCTGATTAAATTGATAATTTTTATTCATAGCTCAGATTAGTAATCTGGCGGTATTACTGGCAAGCTTGCGTTGCGGTTTTTGTTAACCTTATTGCAAAATTTAATTAACATTTGCTCCGTATAGCCCGGTAACTATTACTTTTCAGGGCGTTAAATCACCCATCCTTAATGTGTGCTTATGCTTTACTGAGGTTAAAAGTACATGCAATTAATCAGGAGAACTTCATAACAATCCGTTATGATAACGGGCTATTTTTCCGCTTGATCGCGCAGCAGGGCCCTGAGGCCGCAGAAACCCGCTTAGCAGGCTGGAGCGGGGTGACGATCGGCAAGCCAGGGAGTACGCAGTGAACAGTACCGCGGCCATCGATATTCATGCATTAATCAACCGCAATGCATTAAGCCGTTACCAGAAGTGCATCATTGCACTGAGTTTTGCCGTTGTCGCCATGGACGGAATGGATATTGCGCTGATGGGCTTTATCGCTCCGGCGTTGAAAACGGCGTGGGGTGTCAGCAATCATCAGTTGGGTGCGGTTATCAGCGCCGCTCTGATTGGCTTGGCGCTGGGTGCGATGTTTGCCGGGCCGCTGGCCGATCGGTTTGGCAGACGGGTGCTGATTATCAGCAGCGTGTTTTTCTTCGGCCTGTGGACGCTGGCAACCGCATTTTCACAGAACCTCGATCAGCTCATGCTGTTCCGCTTTCTCACCGGTTTAGGGCTTGGGGCTGCGATGCCTAATGTCGGTACGCTGGTGGCGGAATATTCCCCCGAGCGCAAACGCGCGTTCCTGATCACCGTGGTGTTTTGCGGCTTTACCTTTGGAGCCGCCAGTGGCGGTTTTGCCGCCTCGTGGCTAATTCCTCACTACGGCTGGCATTCGGTACTCATTCTGGGCGGCGTTTTACCGCTGATGATTGTGCCGTTCTTACTCCGCTGGCTGCCTGAATCCGTGCGTTTTATGATGACGCGCAATGCTCCAGCCTGGAAAATTCGCCGGATTGTCGAAAAGATGCACCCTGGAATGACGACCGATCGTTGCCGTTTTGCCCTGAGCGAAATCGCCACAACCGGAGGAGCCGTGCGTCTGGTGCTGTCCCGACAGTATCTGTTTGGCAGCGTAATGCTGTGGGGCAGCTATTTTATGGGGCTGTTCCTGGTCTATCTGATCGGCAGCTGGCTGCCGTCGCTGGTCAAAGACATTGGTATGACGGTCACCCAGGCCGCGCTGGTCACGGCGATGTATCAGGCGGGGGGGACGATTGGTTCACTATTTGCCGGCTGGGTAATGGATCGCTTTAACGCTAATCTGGCACTGGCGGCAATCT
The DNA here is from genome assembly GCF_016909495.1 of Pantoea coffeiphila. Taxonomy (GTDB): domain Bacteria; phylum Pseudomonadota; class Gammaproteobacteria; order Enterobacterales; family Enterobacteriaceae; genus Erwinia; species Erwinia coffeiphila. The sequence goes on from NZ_JAFBFW010000001.1 coordinate 281,997, forward strand.
ATTTCACCGGTGCGATTGCTACCGTGTGTATCGGCTATGCGCCGGCAGACGTTCTGGTGCTGAGCTGTATCGCTTTTTGTAGCGGCTTCTGCCTTAACGGAGCGAATACCGGAATGAATGCACTGTCCGCCAGCTACTATCCAACGCGAGCGCGCGCTACCGGTTCCAGCTGGATGCACGGAGTGGGGCGAGTCGGGGCGATCATCAGTGCTTTTGCCGGTGCGCAGATGTTGTCGATGGGCTGGAATATTACCGATGTCTTTTCCTTCCTGGCCATCCCCGCAGTCCTGACTACGCTGATGCTGGTGGCAAAATCGCGTTATGGTTACCGGCCATAGCGGGGCAAAACAACTGCCTCGCGGCCACTGGCTGACAAAATCAGGGGGAGCATCGCCCCCGATTTGTCTGTAAAGATCGAAATTTCTCTCACTTCCCAACTTCTGTCCCTTCATTTTTTACCTGCCTGATAAAAAAATATCTGACGCTTTATTTTGGTGCCTGTGCACCAAATTGGTTTGATGCTGCATTAACTCGTTCTATTTGCGTCGTTTTATTTCTTATCATTAATGCCAAAATTAAACATCGCTCCCCACCATGGTGCGATCGTCTCCAGGACTTTTTCATTACGAAAAAAGAGATTGAACGAGTGTTCAACGCTGTGTAAGTTAATAATCAATCGCAGGGTTTAAATAAATCAACAGGCACATCAGATGACGGTAATACAACGACAATCGGAACTTATCTCCGCCGCTTTAACCTGCCTGAAAAAGGAAGGATACAAAGGGTTATCGGTAAGAAAAATAGCTGATGAGGCGAAGGTTTCCGTCGGGTTGATTAATCACCATTTTGGCAGCCTGGAAAAATTAATATCCGCAGCCTATGAATCAATGGCGGGTGATATTCTGATTTCCCTAAAAGAAACCTGTGAAGGTGAAATTACCGATCCCGCTAAAAGAATTGAGGTGTTTATTCGGGAGAGTTTTAATCCATCAATTCTTGACCCCGATCTGCTTAATGCGTGGATAGTGTTTTGGGGAATGACGAGATACAGTCCGGAAATTGATAAATCTCACTCATTAACCTACGCCAGCTATCTTGAATTCCTTTCACAGCTACTTGGCGACCTGTGGCGGCAGGACAACAGTACGGAATGTAATATCCGACTGGCCAGTATTTCATTTTCATCAATGCTCGACGGTTTATGGGTGGAAAGCTGCCTTAACTCCCACGCATTTAAACCAGAAGATGCCGTATCAATCTGTCAGGCATGGATCAAAGGCTTCCGTGCCGGAATGTTTGCATCATAATTAGAATATTTTTCAGGGGATAATATGATTAAGGAAGTAAGAAAAGAAGTGTACAACTGCGTGCCTTATGCCGCAGGGAAAAGTATGGAAGATGTGATGGAAGAGTATGGTTTATCCAGCGCTATTAAACTGGGGTCCAATGAAAACCCTTACGCACCTTTTCATCTTTCCACGAAACGAATGATGGATGAAGTGCTGAAAATTAACAGCTATCCGGAAAAAAACTTTATCCGCCTGAAATCTATTCTGGCAGAGAGAAATAATCTGGCTGCGGAAAATATTGGTTTAGGTCACGGAGCCGGAGGCGTACTCGATACGCTGGCTAAAACCTTTATCAGCCACGGCGATGAAGTAATTGTTCCGAAAGAAACATACGGGCTGTATAACGAAATATCAAAAGGGATGGGGGCTGAGGTAAAACAGATCCCACTGGACGGCGAATTCCGTCTGGATCTGCGGGCAATGGCCGCAGCGGTGAGTGAAAAAACAAAGCTGATTTGGGTCTGTAATCCAAACAATCCCACCGGCACCACCGTTAACAGCAATGAATTCTACGCCTTTATTGACGCACTGCCGAACCACGTATGGGTGGTATTAGATGAAGCCTATATTGAGTTTGCCAAACAGGACCATCTGATTGATGTAACCCGCCTGATTAGTGAAGGTAAAAAAATTATTAAAGTCGGCACGCTGTCGAAATATTTTGGTCTGGCGGGCGGGCGAATTGGCTACTGCATTGCCCGGCCCGAGGTGATCACCGCCTACGACACCATTAGCGAGCCGTTTAACGCCAACCGTATCGGTCTGGCCGGTGCGGTCAGCGTGCTGACGGAAGATCTGGCGACCTGCATCAGCTATGGCAACCGGCTTATCGCCTCCCGCGAAAGCATGATTGCGGAACTGCGCGAGGTGGGCTGTGTGTGCAGCGAGTCCGACACCAACTTTGTCTTTTTCTCTACGGATTTTGCAGCGAGCGATATTGCCACTCGGCTGCTGCAGCAAGGCGTGATTGTGCGTCCGTGCGGCGGCTGGGGCTACCAGAACCATCTGCGGGTGACGATCGGAACGGAAGAACAAAATAAAGTCTTTATCGACAAATTTAAAAGCGTGTTGCAAACATTACAGGGTGCTTAATTATGCCAAAGTATAAGAAGTATATAACCCTCCTTCTGTTGGGTTTTTCCGGTGGTGCGATATTTGTCTTTCCCTATCTTAAATATATTTTTTATGATGACGTATTAACCTCACTGGGTATTGGTAATGCCGATTCCGGTTTACTGTTGACGGCGTATTCTCTCGGCTGTGTGGCGCTGTATATTCCAGGGGGTATTCTGGCCGACAAACTGTCGCCGCGTATTTCCGTGGTGGCTTCTTTGTTCGCAGCCACCGCGTTAACGCTGGTATTTGCTTTCTTCTTTAACTTTGCCTCGGCGCTGGTGGTCTGGTTCCTGATGGCCTTTGCTTCCGGGTTTGTTTTCTGGTCCGCCGTACTTAAGGCGGTAAGGATAATCAGCGAGGAGCAGGACCAGGGGTTAATGTATGGCATCTATTACAGCGCCAACGGTGCGGCAACGGCAATAATCAATTATCTGTGTCTGAAAGTGTTTGGCTATTCCGGCGGCGGCAGCCATGGACTGTTTATGGCTGTGTTGCTGATGGCCTGCTTTACGGGCGTGTCGGCGATTGCGCTGATGTTTTTCCTGAAAGGATTCGAAAAGTCAGAAACGAAAGAAGAAGATAAATTCAAATTTTCCGACCTTTCACTGGTGGTAAATAATCCCTCGGTGTGGATGGTGTCGATTATCTTCTTCTGTATCTATGCGGTTTATACCTGTAGCTCTTATTATACACCGTATCTGACCTGGCTGGGGATGTCAGCCGACAATTCCGCTGAGCTCAGTATTCTGCGAATTAATATGGCGATGATGATTGCCTCGCCAATAGGCGGCTACCTGGCGGATAAAGTTTTCAAATCGACGCTAAAATGGATTATGTATGGTTCGATTCTGCTGGCCGTTTCTATTGTCGCCACGGTAATGGTCGGCGGTGATAATCTCCAGCTAACCAGTATCATTTCAATTATTCCGGGCTGGCTGGTCATGTCGATGTACGGAATTATGTTCTCGTCATTTAAAGAGATTAATGTCCCGGTCAAGGTATCGGGAACGGCTATCGGCTTTGCTTCAATTATCAGCTATTCACCGGATCTGTTTATGAATACCGTTTACGGCACGGTGCTGGATAAATACCAGGGTGCGGAAACCATGACCGCGTATAAAATAATCTTCCTGAGCCTCGCCTGTCTGGCGGTGCTGTCGGTTATTTTATCTCTATGGGTACTGTCGAGAAATGCAGTTAAGAAAAACAGACTGGCCGAACATCTGGTAAATAATTAACAGCAGCAATATAAAGAGTTCCTCTAATGAAAATAGTGATTTGCGATCATAAAGAATCGCTCGACAGAGACGTTGCTGCTGAAATTAATCTGTTTAAGCAGCAGTTGGGTCAGAATACCGAGGTGATTATCCATGAATACAACGGCGATAATCAGGCATTAAATGAAGTTATCGCCGATGCAGATGGCATTATGACTTCCTATGTGACCTTTACCGATGACATGATTTCCGCCTGCCGCAGGCTGAAAGGTATTTCGATTAATGCGACCGGTTATAATTTTATCGACCTGCAGTCCGCCAGCCGCAATAACGTTCAGGTGGCGGTGATTGCTGAATACTGCACGCAGGAGGTCAGTGAACATGCCATGACGCTGGGCCTTGCCGTGGCGAGGAATATCAAGGCGTACGGGCGCAGCATCGAGCAAAAGGGGAAATATGCCTTCAACTGCGTCAGCGGCATGTTCCGGCTGGAAGGGAGCACCTTCGGCATCATGGGGCTGGGGAAAATCGGCCAGGCCGTTGCCAGGAAAGCGCAGGGGTTCGGCATGAAGGTGATCGCCTTCTCCCCGTCCTGCCCGGCAGCGGTGGCGGAGGGGCTGGGCATAACGCTGGTAGATAAAGAACGACTGCTAAAAGAGAGTCATTTCATCTGCTTAACCATGTCGCTTAACGCTGGCAATGTGAACATTCTGGACCGCGAGGCATTTGCCAAAATGGAACAGCGGCCAATTATTATCAACGTTTCGCGCGGTCAGATGATCGATGAAGAGGCGCTGGTTGAGGCCCTCGACAACAATTTGATATTTGGTGCCGGGCTTGATGTGCTGGTTGATGAGAGCGATGAGTACATTGCCAGATCGCCGCTGGTCGGGCGCGATAACGTCATCATCACGCCGCATGCTGCCTTTTACTCAGATTTCTCGATGCAGGAAAATCAGCGGATTGGCGTGTCGAACCTGGTAAATATCCTCACTGGCAATATTAACGACGTGGCGCGCATTGTTTCATCCTGAGTACTGCTGAGAAGCGCTCGCAACTGCTCATCATGAATCAAAACCACCTCTATTTCAGAGGTGGTTTTTCTTTTATTGCAGGCGACTGTCCTGCACTATCGTAAAGCGACCGGGTCCCAGCAGCATCACTGCCAGCGCCCCAAACAGATACAGCGCTTCGCCCTCCAGCGCCCAGGCTCCGACCGAAGTGCGGTCCCAGAATGCGCCGGTTTTCACCAGCAGCGTGGCGACCACCAGGTTAATCACAATAATAAACGCCGCAGGGCGGGTCATCAGCCCGATAATCATCATCGCCGGGGCCAGAACCTCACCAATATAGGCTCCGTAAGCCACCAGCCCTGGAACGTTGTGAGCCTGCAACAGCCCGGCAATCCAGCCCACTCCATGCTGCAGCTTAAATACGCCATGAAACAGCAGCAGTGCGCCCAGCGAAACGCGCAGCACCAGCCTGCCCAGATCGGGGTGATCGCTGAGCCGGGTAAAACCGTTATTAAGCGAGGAGAACATAAGTGAAGTCCTTAACGTTATGAAGAAATGCTCGGCGGCAAAAGGCGTGCGCCGCAGGCTGGCGATGGTGACATACGTCAGGATCGGCCTCCTATCAGCATAATCTGCAAATCAATTTTCACCAGCCGGGAGCGAAACGTAACTGAACTGCCTGACTCATTTTTCTGTGCTGAGTGCCGTTTCATCATGGGAGGAAAGCCACGCGACCAGTTCATCCAGTAGCGGCGGGGCTTCCTCTGCCGGACGACGGATCAGACTGTAAACCGCGCCGGTTTTCACTCTGCCGCTGAATGGCGCAACCAGCCGCTGCATGGCCAGATCTTCCGCAATCAGCGTGACGTCCGCCACCGTCACGCCGTAGCCCTGAATGGCCGCGCTGATTGCCAGATCCATGGTGGCGAAATGCTGATTGCGCTGCATGGCAATGGACATCTGCTGCGATTTCAGCCACAGCTGCCAGTCGCGGCTGTCGGCGGTGGGATGCAAAAAAGTCATGGCGGTCAGCGTATCGGCATCTACTGAACGTGAAGTCAGCAGGCCACCTGCGAGTACCGGCGTCAGCTCCTCCTCGAACAGGCGCAGGCCGCGCCCGCTGCTGCCGTAAAGGATTGCAGCATCATAGTGTTCCAGCAGAATGCTGTGATCGACGGTGGTAGTCAGCGAAACGTGCAGCTCGGGCCGCAGTTTCTCCAGCGCTACCAGCTTCGGCAGCAGCCAGCGCATGGCGCAGGTCGGGGCCTTAAGCCGAATCACCGCCTGTTGCCTGCTGGCCTGCGCAGCATCGAAAATCTGCTGATAGCCAGCCTGTAGCGCGGGGAGCAGGGCGGAACCCTGCGGCGTCAGGCGCAGCCCGCGCGCGTGGCGATCGAACAGGCTGAAGCCCAGCCAGGCTTCCAGTGAAGCGATCTTACGGCTGACGGCCCCCTGAGTGATGCACAGTTCCCCGGCGGCACGGGTCAGATTGAGGTGGCGTGCGGTGACAATAAAAGCGTGAATGGCGTTCAGCGGCAGCGGACGCTGGGACATAGGTACACCCTGAGCTATGTTTAAAAGTCATAGCTATTATGACAACAATTCGCTTGTCGCCTCAAGCCGCGCCACGTTGAATAGCATAAGCAAATTCACCCGACGGTTTACCCTCTGACTGGAGCTTCCATGACTATCACCTCTTCGGTGCAGCAGCGCTCAAAATTACCCGACGTCGGCACCACCATTTTCACGGTGATCGGCCAGCTTTCCGCGCAGCATAAGGCGATTAACCTTTCGCAGGGTGCGCCAAACTTCCCCTGCGACCCGGCACTGGTAGCGGGCGTCAGCAGGGCAATGCAGCAGGGCCATAACCAGTATGCGTCGATGACCGGCGTCACGGCGCTGAAGCAAATTCTGGCGGAGAAAGTCGAAACGCTTTACGGCCAAAAATATGATGTTGCAAGCGAGGTACTGATTACCGCCAGCGCCAGCGAAGGGCTGTACTCGGCGATTGCCGGGCTGGTGCATCCGGGCGATGAAGTGATCTTCTTCGAACCGGCTTTCGACAGCTATGCGCCCATCGTTCGCCTGCAGGGTGCCACCCCGATCGGTCTGAAGCTTCAGGTCCCGGATTTCGCCATTAACTGGGATGAAGTCAGCGCGGCGATCACCTCGCGCACCCGGATGATTATCATCAATACGCCGCACAACCCAAGTTCACAGGTGCTGAACCGCGAGGATCTTGACCGCCTTGCCGCGCTGACCCGCAACACCGATATCGTGGTGCTGTCCGACGAAGTTTATGAACATATTCTGTTTGATGGCCGCAAACATAACGGCATGGCGACGCATCCTGAACTGGCGCAGCGCAGCGTGATCGTCTCCTCCTTTGGTAAAACCTTCCACGTTACCGGCTGGCGAGTAGGCTATCTGCTGGCTCCGGCAGAGCTGATGGAAGAAGTGGTGAAAGTGCATCAGTTTATGATGTTCTCTGCCGATACGCCGATGCAGGTGGCATTTGCTGACTATCTGCAACAGCCGGAAAACTATCTCGGGTTGGGGGCGTTTTATCAGCAAAAACGCGATTTGATGGCTTCGCTGCTGAAGGATTCGCCGTTTACCCTGCTGCCGTCCGCCGGATCGTTCTTTATGCTGGCCAGCTATGCGGATTTCAGTGACGAAACGGACAGTGAAATGGTACAACGTCTCATCGTTGATTACGGTGTGGCAACTATCCCACTATCGGCGTTTTATACCGATGGAACCGACAATAAATTGATCCGTCTCTCTTTCGCAAAAGACGAAGCCACCTTGCAGGCTGGCGCACGCGCGCTCTGCCAGGTCAAGCCTCGCTAATCAAAATCATAAGGGGAAGTGAATGAAGAAATTGAATGCGCTGTTTGTGGCAATTGGCCTGCTGACATCCGTCTCCGCGCTGGCGCAGGAAACGCTGCGTTACGGTCTGGAATCTCAGTATCCGCCGTTTGAAAGCCGCAACGCGTCCGGTCAGCTGGAAGGGTTTGATATCGATCTGGGCAACGCGATTTGCCAGGCCGGTAACTTCAAGTGCAGCTGGGTGGAGAGCAGTTTTGATGCGCTGATCCCGGCACTGTCGGCGAAGAAGTTCGACGCCATCAACTCGGCGATGAATATTACCGAAGCGCGTGCAAAGAGCATCGGCTTCACCAAGCCTATCTACCGTATTCCCAGCATGCTGGTGGGTAAAACCGATGCAGGCCTGAAGGATGCGACTGCGGAAGCACTGAAGGGTAAGAGCATCGGCGTTCTGCAGGGTTCCATTCAGGAAACTTACGCCAAGCAGCACTGGGAGCCGAAGGGCGTGACCGTAACCTCCTATCAGGATCAGAACCAGGTTTATAACGATATGGTTGCCGGTCGTCTGGACGGTACGCTGGTGATGTCTGCGGCGGGCCAGTCTGGTTTCCTCGATAAGCCGCAGGGCAAGGGATTCGGTTTTATCGGCAAAGCGGTTGAGGACGATACGATTCTCGGCACCGGTATTGGTTTCGGTCTGCGTAAGGACGATACCAAGCTGAAGGGCGAGCTGGATGCGGCGATTACCAAGGTGCAGACCGACGGTACGATCACCAAGCTGGCAGCGAAGTATTTCCCGGGTATTGATGTTTCTGTGAAGTAACTTTTCGCATGAGGTTGGGTGAATGGTGCCCAGCCTCTGCTGTCCCTTTAGACAATCTGCTCGCTATTTTAACCATCGTGATCGTCGGTATATTCACAGGTCCTGGACACATCAATTCTGTAATGAACCGGTGTTTTCCTGCAAAACCTATCGGCAAGGCTTCAATATAAAGAGTGATTTTTTTCATTTCCAGCCAGCAGATACATATGCAGAAAAGCAGGGGGGGCAGGTGGCTTACTGAAGGGCCATCCGCAGCGCTGAACGCAGAAAGGAAGCCCGGATTTGCCCACATGGACGTGGGCAAAAGACGCAGCCGCGCAGGACGCGCGTCTGCGGCGGTCCGTGAGGCTGACGAACGAAGAGAAGGTACAGCGAAGCTGCGCGAGGACCGGCCCGGCAGGAAGACACCCGCCCACCAGCGTGGACACTAAACTCACAGGCAACATATCCAACCCACCAGCGTCATCACCCAACCCGCAGGCAACTTACCCAGCCCACCAGCGTGGACACTAAACTCACAGGCAACACACCCAGCTCACCCCTACTGACAGAAACTGTCACCCCCCAACGCTATCCTTCCCGACATCAAACCAATCCACGAAATGAAAGGACATCACCATGAACGCACTCAACTACACCATCCTCTACGTCGAAAACCCGAAAAAAAGCGCCGAATTCTACCAGCGCCTGTTCCAGACCGAACCGGTGGTGACGGAGGACATCTACTACATGTTCGTGCTGCAAACCGGTCGCCTGGGACTGTGGGCAATCGACGACACCCAGCCGCCGGCAACCAAAGGCCCAAGCCAGTCGGAACTGGTCTTTACCCTCGGAAGCCGCGCAGAAGTAGATGCCTGCTGTCGCCTGTGGCAGCAGCACGGCGCGGAAATCCTCCAGCAGCCGAGCGAAATGGACTTCGGCTACACCTTTACCTGCAGCGACCCGGATGGTCACCGCCTGCGCGTATACGTCTACGAGGAATAACAGCGTGGAAATCGCTGGCTGACAGCCGCGCCGCGAGGCGGGTCATTGATACAGAAGCGGGCAGAGTCTGCCCGCTAACCGGCTTACTTAACGAAAGGGCGCGCCGCCAGCAGGCAGATTTTCTCCGCCAGCTCGTAGGACTTCACAAAAGAGGGAATTGGCAGAAACTCAAACTTCGAATGGAAGTTATGCGCGCCGGTAAAAAAGTTCGGCGTCAGCAGGCCTTTCGCCGACAGCGCCGCGCCGTCGGTGCCGCCGCGCATCGGGATCACCTTCGGTTCCACGCCAATCTCCTTCAGCGCCGCAAAAATCAGATCGATGGGCAGGCGATCTTCACCAATGGCGTTGCTGATATTGCTGTAGGTATCGCTGATGCTCACCTCAACGCGCCCGGTCGGATAGCTTTTACGAATAATCTCCGCCACATCGTGGATCTGCTGCTTGCGTCCGGCGAAGCTTGCCAGGTCGAAATCGCGAATGGATGCTTTTAACACCGCCTCGCTGGCGTTGGCATGCATATCGTTAAACCAGGTGTAGCCTTCGCGGCCCTCGGTATGCTCCGGCGTCTGCTGGCGATCGAAGTGGCCGATAAAATCCCACGCCATCAGCAGCGGGTTGACCAGCACGCCCTTGCCGGACATCGGGTGCGCGGTCACGCCGGTCAGGCGGATCTCTGCCGCCGCCGCGTTAAAGTTCTCATACACCACTTCGCCCAGCTCGCAGCAGTCAATGGTATAAGCAAAATCCACCTTAAAGCGGGATTCCAGGTCCAGAGCCTTTGCGCCCCGCAGGCCGATCTCTTCATCCGGCACAAAAGCCATCACGATATCGCCAACCGGGGCATCGGCAGGCAGCTGCTCCAGCAGCGTCATTGCCACCGTAACGGCGGCTTTATTATCCGCGCCCAGCACCGAGGTGCCATCGCTGAAAATAATCTCCTGGCCGAGATAGGCGTTGATTTCCGGGTGCTCGGCGGTGCGGAGCCAGATGTCCTGCTCCTTATTAAGGCACAGGTCTTTACCCTCAAAACGCAGCGTCTGCGGATGAATATGCGGCGACAGGCCAACGTCGACGGTATCGATATGGGTAATGAAGCCGATTTTCGGTGCGCCCGGCGTATTACCCGGTCTGACGGCGGTCACGGTGGCAAATTCATCGATTACCACATCCTGCAAACCTAACTGGGTCAGTTCTTCCGCCAGCAGCCGGGCCATGTCGTGCTGTTCGGGCGTACTTGGCAAGATGGTGGCGGCGGCATCGCTCTGGCTGGTGACCGCCAGATAGCGGTAAAAACGGTCGGTCAGCTTCTGCGCGAGGGAGTCAGTCATCAGAATTCCTTAATCGTTGCTCAGCATATTGCTGTATTTATGTAATATTTATTACTCGGATACTCTCTGGTTTTACGCACCACCCCCTGACAATGTCAAATAAAAAGCGAGGATGGAGATGAAGAAAGCGGTACTGGGCACGCTGTTAACGGCGCTGGCAATCTCAATGGCCTCTGCGGCATCGGCAAAAACACTGGTGTACTGTTCTGAAGGATCGCCGGAAAACTTTAACCCGCAGCTCTACACCTCCGGCACCAGCGTGGATGCCAGCGCGGTGCCGGTCTACAACCGGCTGGTGGACTTTACGCCGGGCACCACCGAGCTGATCCCAAGCCTGGCGGAAAGCTGGGATATCTCTGAGGACGGTACGGTGTACACCTTCCATCTGCGCAAGGGCGTCAAGTTTCAGAGCAACAAAACGTTTAAACCCACGCGCGATTTTAACGCCGATGATGTGATTTTCTCGTTTATGCGCCAGAAAGATCCGGCCAACCCCTATCACAACGTCTCTAACGGCACCTATGCCAACTTCGAAAGCCTGGAGTTTGGCTCGCTGCTGAAAAATATCGAGAAGGTGGACGACCACACCGTGCGCTTTACACTTGCTCATGCCGAAGCGCCGTTCCTCGCCGATCTGGCCTGGTACTTTGCCTCGATTCTCTCTGCCGAATATGCCGACGCGATGCTGAAAGCCGGTACGCCGGAGAAGGTGGACAGCGTACCGATCGGCACCGGTCCGTTCGAGCTGGTGCAGTATCAGAAGGACTCGCGCATTCTCTACCGCGCCTTCCCGGAATACTGGCAGGGCAAGGCGAAGCTTGACCGACTGGTCTTCAGCATCGTGCCGGATGCCTCAGTGCGCGCCGCCAAGCTGGAGAAAAACGAGTGCCAGGTGATGCCGTTCCCTAATCCCGCCGATCTGAAGCGGCTGGGTGAAAACCCGAATATCACTCTGGAGCAGAAAGCCGGGCTGAATACCGGGTTCCTCGCATTCAACACCCAAAAAGCGCCGATGGATAACGTCAAAGTGCGCCAGGCGCTGACGCTGGCGATCAACAAACCGGCGATTATTGAGGCAGTCTTCCAGGGGACCGGCACCGCCGCGAAAAACCTGCTGCCGCCGGGCGTGTGGAGCGCCGCCGAAGATATGCAGGATTACGCATACGATCCGGAAAAGGCGAAAACGCTGCTAAAAGAAGCGGGTATCGCGCCGGGCACCGCCGTTGAGCTGTGGGCGATGCCGGTTCAGCGCCCGTATAATCCGAATGCTAAACGTATGGCGGAGATGATTCAGGCGGACTGGCAGAAGGTCGGCATCAAAGCCACTATCGTCACTTTTGAGTGGGGCGAATACCTCAAACGGGTGAAAAACGGCGAGCATCAGGCGGCGCTGATGGGCTGGACCACCGCCACCGGCGACCCGGATAACTTCTTCGGCCCGCTGTTTAGCTGCACCTCGGCTAACGGCGGTTCGAACTCGTCAAAATGGTGCTATCAGCCGTTTGACCAGCTGATTACCAAAGCCCGCGCCGAGCAGAACCACGAAAAACGCGTGGCGATGTACCGTGAGGCGCAACAGATTATGCACGATCAGGCCCCGGCAGTGATGATTGCCCACTCAACGATCTTTGAGCCGGTGCGCAAAGAGGTCAGCGGCTATGAGGTTGATCCGTTCGGCAAACATATTTTCTATCCGGTGGATATTAAGTAATCGCTAAAAGTCGTAACGCGTTCTTATGCGTTCATCCTGCTGCTTCAGCTCATGCTGGGCAAATTCCAGGAACAGCGCCAGCGCGGCGGAGTGCGGGCGGCCAATCGCGGTTTGCACCTGTAGCGAGCGCTGGCTGAGCTGCTCGCTGCCGAGCGACTTCAGTACCAGGCCCTGTTCTTCGGCCTGGTACATCACCGTAAACTGGCTGCAGATGGTGATGGCCTGCGGTGTGCTCAGCAGGAAGGAGTAGAGCGTACTGAAGTTATTACAGGTCAGAGTGGGTTCCACAAAGGTGCCGCTCATCCGGCAGGAGAGATCGAAAAGCTGACGCACCGTGGTGCCCGCATCCGGCAGCGCCAGCGGCCAGGCCAGCAGATCGGACAGTTGAATCCGCTGATGTGCCAGCGGGTGATTTTGCTGCATCACCAGCAGCACCGGTGCAGACCAGGCGGCCACCACATCCACGCCGCGCTCCGGATGCAGGCTGAACTGAAAGGCGACATCGCATTCGCCACGGCGAATCACTTCCGCCACCTCCAGCGCGCTGCCCACCGTCAGATGAAAGCTGACTCCCGGATGCAGCTGGCGAAACTCAGTAAACAGCACCGGCAGCAGGCTGAACGCCATGCCGTCGGTACAGGCCACGCGCAGCGCAATGCGCCGCACCGCCTTCAGCCCCTTTATCTCCGCAATGGCGTGTTCCATATCCATCATGCTTTTCCGCACGTGGTTCTCAAAAATCTGCCCTGCGTCGTTCAGTACCATGCCGCGCGCATGGCGCTCAAACAGCGGTGCGCCGACTCTGGCCTCCAGCCGCTGGATCTGGCGACTGATAGCGGAAACGGCGACGAACAGCTGCTGGCTGGCGGCGCTTAGCGAGCCGCTGCTGGCAACGGCCAGAAAATAGCGAATTTCAGTGCTGTGCATAGCGGTGCTCTTTAACGGTGCGCGATCGGTGATGGTGCAGATGAGCATTGCTTTTAAAGCAAGCCTCGTTTGTTATTTTGATAATTGTGGCAAAGCTGAATATTAGCTTAGATGGAGTGATAACAACATCGATCCGCGAAAGAGATCGTTAAAACGCAAACCAACACATAACTACGGAAAAAGTCTATGACAGCTGAACAGGCAGTAGCCCGCGCGACGGCGTATTTTGACAGCGGGGAGTTTAAGCGCGTGCTGGCGAAGCGCGTGGCGATACGCAGTGAAAGCCAGCGCGACGATCGTGATGAGATTATCCAGCGCTATTATGACGAAGAGATGATCCCGGCGATGCAGGGGCTGGGGTTTACCTGCCAGCAGCTGCCAAACCCGCAGGCACCGGCGCGTCCGTTCCTGCTGGCGACGCGTATTGAAGACCCCGCGCTGCCCACCGTGCTGTGCTACGGCCACGGCGACGTGGTGTTCGGCGATGATGAAAACTGGCGCAGCGGGCTGGACCCGTGGCTGCTGGTGGAAGAGGGCGACCGCTGGTACGGGCGCGGCAGTGCCGATAATAAAGGCCAGCACTCGGTGAATATCGCCGCGCTGGAGCAGGTGATTGCCGCGCGCGGTTCGCTGGGCTTTAACTGCAAGTTCCTGTTTGAAATGGGGGAGGAAGTCAGCTCCCCCGGCCTGGCGCAGCTGTGCCGGGATCGCCAGACCGAACTGGCCGCCGATATCTTTATCGCCTCCGACGGCCCGCGCCTGAACGCGGAACGCCCGACGCTGTTTCTGGGATCGCGCGGGGCGGTGAACTTCCGCCTGAGCATTCACGCCCGCGACCGCGACTACCACTCGGGTAACTGGGGCGGGCTGCTGACCAATCCCGGCACTCAACTGGCGAACGCGCTGGCCTGCCTGGTCAATCAGCACGGCCAGCTGCAGGTGGCCGCGCTAAAACCGCCGGCCATCAGCGCGGCGGTTAAGGCTATTCTCGATGATATTACCGTGGGTGAAGGCGACGGCCCGGCTATCGATCCCGCCTGGGGTGAAGCGGGGCTGACGCCAACCGAGCGGCTGTACGGCTGGAATACGCTGGAGGTGCTCAGCTTCCTGACCGGTAACCCGGCGCGGCCGATGAACGCCATCCCCGGCAGCGCCACGGCGGTGTGCCAGCTGCGCTTTGTAGTGGATACCGACTGGCAGTACATCGGTGAACATCTGCGCGAGCATTTGGATCGTCACGGTTTCCCGCAGGTTGAGGTTGAAGTGCTGCGTGGTTCCCCGGCCACCCGGCTTGATCCGACCGACCCGCTGGTCGGCTGGGCGCTGGCGCTGATGGCGGAAACCAGTGGAAAAAAACCGGCGCTGCTGCCGAATCTGGGCGGTTCACTGCCGAATGATGTCTTTGCCGATATCCTCGGCCTGCCCACGCTGTGGGTGCCGCACTCCTATCCGGCCTGCGGCCAGCACGCGGTGGATGAGCACATGCTGAAGTCCATCGCGCGCGAGGGATTACAGATGATGACCCGGCTGTTCTGGGATCTGGGAGAACAGGGAAGCGCACTGCTGGCGCGCCATCAGGCCCATCGTGCGCAGGGAGGTGCAAAATGAGTACCACCGTTCAGACACCTGTAGCGGTCAAGCCGAATCTGTATAAAACCCTGTTTGCCACCTGCGTCGGTAACGCGCTGGAGTGGTTTGATATCGCGGTTTACGGTTTCTTCGCCAGCTATATCGCCCATGCGTTTTTCCCAACCGAAGATCCATCTGTATCGCTGCTGCTGACCTTCGGCAGTTTCGGCGTGTCGTTCCTGATCCGCCCGCTCGGGGCAATTGTGCTGGGTGCCTACGCCGACCGCGTTGGGCGCAAGAAGGCGCTACTGCTGTCGATTATGCTGATGATGGTTGGCGGGCTGATCATCACCGTGATGCCGACCTACAGCAGCATCGGAGTGATTGCACCGATTATGATCCTGCTGGCAAGGCTGATTCAGGGCTTCTCCGCAGGCGGCGAGTTTGGCAGCTCCACCGCGTTTCTGGTTGAGCATTTCCCGGAGCGCCGCGCGTTTATCGCCAGCTGGCAGTTCGCCACGCAGGGGGCCAGTACGCTGATGGCATCTGCCTTTGGCCTGGGGTTGACGGCCTGGCTGACTGAAGCGCAGATCCAGGAGTGGGGCTGGCGTATTCCGTTCGCCTTCGGCCTGCTGATCGGTCCGGTGGGGCTGTATATTCGCCGCCACGTGCATGAACCGGCCAGCTTCGTCAGCCAGGAAAAACACGCCGCGCCGCTGAAAACGCTGATGGGCCAGCAGAAAAACCTGCTGCTGCTGGCGATGGGACTGATGGTGATCTCCACCGGCGTGAACTACATGCTCAACTACGTGCCGACCTACGCCACCAAAAACCTGCATCTGCCGGGATCGACGGCGTTTACCGCTACGCTGGTGGCCGGGATTATTCTGACGGTGGTGACGCCGCTGATGGGGCTGTGGGCGGAAAAAGTTGGGCGTCTGCCGCTGATGTGGGGCTCGCTGATGATGCTGGCGGTAACCATTTATCCGGCGTTCCTGCTGGTGGTGAATCACACCAGTCCGACCACGCTGATCCTGCTGGTCGGCTGGATGGCGCTGCTGAAATCGGTCTACTTCTCAACAGTACCGTCGATGATGGCCGATCTGTTCCCGATGACCACCCGCGCCAGCGGCATGGCCATCAGCTATAACGTGGCGGTCACGGTGTTTGGCGGTTTCGCGCCGCTGATCTGTACCCTGCTGATTAGTATGACCGGAACGCCACTGGCACCGAGCTATTATCTGATGCTGCTGGCCCTGTTCAGCGCGGTGGCACTGTTCCACAGCCAGCGCAGGGTACGCTAAACACCCTTAAAATGTGACGCTTTCACTAATCGTGCCATAACGCCTCGCGCACCTTCACCGCGCGAGGCAACAATCCCAGTGCATAAAAGCGGTCGGCGATGGTCTGCTGTTCGCGGATCACCGCCAGATCCATGCGTTTAGTCTGATGGCTGCGGCGCACCAGCGCGTCCGACAGCGCCTGCGGTGCCAGGCCCAGTTCCGTCGCCAGCAGCACGCTGGCCTCCTTGCGATTACCGTCAATATAGCGCCCGGTTTGCTCCAGCGCCGTCAGCAGCGTATGCAGCAGGTCGGCGGAATGCGCCGCGAACTCGCGATGGGTCAGGTAAAACTGATGATTGTTCACCCGTCCACGCCCGTCGCCGACCACCCGCAGCTGTCCGTCATATTCCGCTGCGCTGAGCAGAGGGTCCCACATCATCCAGGCATCCACCGCGTGATGATCGCTTGGCGTCAGCGGATATTTCGGCGGTGCGTAAACCACCCGCACATCGGCCAGGTTCATATCCGCCTCATCCAGCATCTGCACCAGCAGATAGTGCACGTTGGAACCTTTGTTCACCGCAATGCGCTTACCGCGCAGATCGGCAATCGTGCGGATCGGGCTGTCGTTAGCCACCATCAGCGCCACGCTCTGCGGCGCGGCCGGTTCCCAGGCCACGTAAAGCAGCGGGCTGCCGCTGGCCTGGGCGAACACCGGGGGAACTTCGCCGGTGGTGCCGAAATCAATCTCATGATGGGTCAGGGCATGCAGCAGCTGTGGCCCGGCGGGAAATTCACTCCACAGTACGCTGATCCCCCGGCTGGCAAACTCTGCTTCCAGGCTTTGCCGCGCTTTAAGGATGCCGAGATTGCCGAATTTCTGATAGCCGATGCGCAGTTCGCGTTCCTGCGGCGCGGCTGGAGCGGCATCGAAACGCAGGCCGCGTGCGGTACTGCGCCGCGCCTTGATCAGTCCCAGATGGCCGAGATGCGTGCGCAGCGTGTTGCGGCTGACGCCCAGAAGTGCGGCGGTTTGTAGCTGGTTACCGTCGCTCAGTTCAAACGCATTACGCACCAGCGAATCCAGCACCCGCTGGTAAATCTGCCCGCTGTCAACGCTCAGCTGCTGGCGCAGAAAGCGATCCAGCGCCAGTTCGCTGGCGGGTTGAGGGTCAAGCGCCACCGGGTTAAGCCGCAGGTGCTGCGGCGCGATCACCGCCTCGCGGCTGAGCAGCACGGCATTGTGCAGGGTATTTTCCAGCTCGCGGATATTGCCCGGCCACGGATAATCCATCAGCGTGGCGACGGTATCCTCCGCCAGCCGCAGCTGTGGCCGGCCGAGTCGGGTGGCATATACCTTGAGGAAATGATCCGCCAGCAGGGGAATATCCTCGCGGCGCTGGCGCAGCGGGGGCAGGGTCACCGCTGCGACGTTCAGACGATAATAGAGGTCTTCCCTGAAGCGCCGTTCGCGGATCGCCTGCGCCAGATCGACGTGGGTGGCGGCAATCACCCGCACGTTAACCTTCACCGGGCGGCGCGATCCCACCCGGGTGACTTCACGCTCCTGGAGCACCCTCAGCAGCTTCACCTGGAGCGGCAGGCTCAGTTCGCCGATTTCATCCAGCAGCAGGGTTCCCCCTTCCGCCGCCTCAAACCAGCCCTGGTGGCGCTCCGCCGCGCCGGTAAAAGCGCCTTTTTCGTGACCAAACAGCTCCGATTCCGCCAGGGTTTCGGTCAGCGCACCGCAGTTCACCGCCAGAAAAGGCTCGCCGCGCCGCGCGCTGTGATGATGCAAATAGCGCGCCACCACCTCTTTACCGGTACCGGTTTCGCCGACGATCAGCACCGTGGCATCGGTCGGGGCCAGCCTGTCCAGCACGCTCTGAAAGGCAATAGAGGCCGGGTCAATCAGTATAGGGGCGGGGTTTTGCATGCTTCACTCCTGCGGAATAGCGTCTGCGGCCAGAGTATCCTGGCGCGGAAGCGGCGACGAGAGGGGTAAACGGCCGGGCTGCTGCAATTGCAGCAGAAGATCATCATTCGCTGCTGCAAATGCAGCAAAAATTAATAACGGAGATAATTTTAATATACTGATTTTTAACAATAAAAATTCAATAAAGAATTGGCATGCTTCCTGCTTAGTGTTTTATAACCAAAGCGTAACTTTCTAATGAATAAATTCAGATGTAGTTATATAGGAAATGGCAAATGAGCGAGTCGGTACAGGACAACATCAACGTATTCTGGTTTCTGCCCACCCACGGTGACGGGCGTTACCTGGGGACCGCTGAAGGCGGGCGGGCAGTCGATCTTCCCTATTTACAGCAGGTTGCGCTGGCGGCGGACAATCTTGGCTATTACGGCGTGCTGATCCCCACGGGGAAAAGCTGCGAGGATTCCTGGCTGGTCGCCTCGGCGCTGGCACCGATGACTCGACGTCTGCGCTATCTGGTGGCGGTTCGTCCTGGATTACAGCCACCCAGCCTGGCAGCGCGTATGGCGGCAACCCTTGACCGTCTGTCGGAAGGACGTCTGCTCATCAACGTAGTCACCGGGGGCGATCCGGTCGAGAACCGGGGTGACGGCATTTTCCTCAGCCACGCCGACCGCTATCAGGTCACACGAGAGTTCCTTGATGTCTATTCCCGCCTGCTGAAAGGCGAAAAAGTGGATTACGACGGTGCGCATATCCGCGTGGAAGGCGCTGAAATCCTCTTCCCGCCGGTACAGGAAAACGGCCCGCCGCTCTATTTCGGCGGCTCGTCGGATGAAGCGATCGATGTGGCGGCGAATCAGGTAGATACCTACCTGACGTGGGGCGAACCACTTGAGCAGGTGGCTGAAAAGCTGGCCGTGGTGCGTCAGCGCGCCGAGCAGCGCGGTCGTCAACTCGACTACGGCATCCGCCTGCACGTTATCGTGCGTGAAACCGAAGAGGAGGCGTGGGCCGCAGCCGACAAACTGATTGCCCATCTGGATGACGACACCATCGCCAGCGCGCAGAAAATCTTTGCCCGCATGGACTCTACCGGCCAGGCGCGAATGAGCGCACTGCACAGCGGGTCACGCGACGACCTGCGCATTGCGCCGAACCTGTGGGCGGGCGTTGGTCTGGTGCGCGGCGGGGCGGGCACCGCACTGGTGGGGAACCCGCAGCAGGTTGCAGCACGTATCCGCGAATATCAGGCACTGGGGATCACCAATTTTATCTTCTCCGGGTATCCGCATCTTGAAGAAGCACACCGCTTTGCCGAGCTGGTTATGCCACTGCTGCCGCTGGCGACAAACGGTGAAAAACGTCAGGGAACGGTCAATACCGGACCATTTGGTGAAACGATTGGCGGCGACCGCCGGCCACAAAAACAGACCAGCGTGAGCTGAGGAGAACAACAATGAGCCAACAACCTATTCAATTCGCCTACTGGGTACCGAACGTTTCCGGCGGCCTGGTGATCAGTAATATTCCGCAGCGCACCAGCTGGGACTTTGACTACAACCGCAAGCTGGCGCAGATTGCCGAGCGCGCCGGGTTTGACTACGCGCTGACCCAGATCCGCTTTACTGCCGGATACGGCGCGGATAACCAGCATGAGTCGGTCAGCTTTTCACAGGGGCTGCTGGGCGCGACGGAAAAACTGAAGGTGATTGCCGCGCTGCTGCCCGGTCCGTGGAACCCAACGCTGGCCGCCAAGCAGATTGCCACCATCAGCCATCTGAGCAACGCGCGCATCGCGGTTAACATCGTCAGCGGCTGGTTCCGTGGCGAGTTCAAAGCCATCGGTGAGCCGTGGCTGGATCACGAAGAGCGCTACCTGCGTTCGGAAGAGTTTATCCGCTGCCTGAAAGGCATCTGGCAGGAGGAGAGCTTTACCTTTGCCGGAGATTTCTACCGCTACCGCGACTATTCGCTGAAGCCGAAGCCGCTGTCGCCGCGCCCGGAAATTTTCCAGGGCGGCAGCTCCCGTGCCGCTCGCGATATGGCCTCACGCGTGTCGGACTGGTACTTCACCAACGGCAATACCGTGGAGGGTATTCGTCAGCAGGTGGAGGATATTCAGCGCAAGGCGGCCTATAATCAGCACCAGGTTAAAGTCGGCGTCAACGGCTTTGTAATCGCCCGCGACAGCGAGCAGGAAGCACAGCAGGTGCTGCAGGAGATCCTCGACCACGCCAACCCGGATGCGGTAAAAGGCTTCCAGCACGAAGTGAAAAATGCCGGCAGCGCCTCCCCGGAGGGCGAAGGCAACTGGGCAAAATCAACCCTGGAGGATCTGGTGCAGTACAACGACGGTTTCAAAACCAATCTGATCGGCACGCCGCAGCAGATCGCCGAACGCATTATCGCGCTGAAAGAAGCGGGTGTGAGCCTGATGCTGCTGGGCTTCCTGCACTTCCAGGAAGAGGTGGAGTTCTTTGGTCGTGAGGTTATTCCGCTGGTGCGCGAGCTGGAGCGGCAGAAAGAGCGGGAACTGGCGCATGGCTGATCGCCATATCGCGATCGTCGGCGGCGGTTTCAGCGGCACCGCGCTGGCCATCCATCTGGCGCGCGGCGGCCACGCCGGGCTGAAGGTCACGGTGATTGAACCGCGCGACGGCGTGGCGCAGGGCGTGGCCTACGGCAGCCGCGATCCGGCGCACCGCATTAACGTGCCCGCTGACCGTATGCAGCTGACCGCTGCGGAACAGGGCGACTTTGACCGCTGGTTCCGTGCTTCGGCGGCTTACGATGCTGACCCGGCGGCACGCTGGCAGGACGGGCGGGTTTATCCGCAGCGCGGGCAGTTTGCTGCGTATATCTCCGGGCTGTTTGCCGAAGCGCAAAGGCAGTCCCCGGTCGTGTTACGCCATCTGCGCGACCGCGCCGTGGCGCTGGAAAACGGTGAAGTCATTACCGCCAGCGGTGAACGACTGCGGGTGGATGAGCTGGTGCTGGCAATCAGCCATCCGCCGCCCGCACTGCCGCGCGCCATTGCGCTGGCGCTGGAAGGGCATCCGGGACTGATTGCCGATCCGTGGCGCGACAACGCGCTGGCGGATATCGCGCCTGATGAATCCATTGCGATTATTGGCAGCGGTCTGACCATGGCCGATACCGTGGCAACGTTACACCGTCACGGTCATCGTGGGCCGATTGTGGCCTTTTCACGCCGTGGCCTGCTGCCGCGTTCTAATCTCAGCGGCAGCTTTGAGCCGAGAGTGCTGGATTACGCTGTTTCGCAGAAGGATTCCGCGCTCGGCTGGCTGCGGCGCATTCGTCGTGAGGTGAAGCTTGCCGCCGCAGAAGGGCTGCCGTGGCAGCTGGTGCTGGATGATATCCGCCAGAACGGTCAGGCCATCTGGCAGCAGCTGTCGCTCTCCGAACAGCGGCGTTTCCTGCGACATTTGCGCCCGTGGTGGGATGTTCACCGCTACCGCATCGCCCCACAGGTCAATGCGGTGCTGGAACAGTGGCAGAGCAGCGGACAGCTGCAGGTTCTGGCCGCGCGTTTGCAGTCCATTACGACGGAAGGGAACGCGATCCAGCTGGATTTACGTTCCCGTCGAGGTGAAGTCCGCGCCCTGAAGGTCGATCGCCTGATTGTCACCACCGGACCGGCGCACGGCGGGTTGCTGCAAAGCGATGCGCTGCTGCACCAGCTGGCGCTGGACGGTGTGATCCAGCCGGACGAGCTGGCGCTGGGCATTAAGGTTAACGGCCGTTCGCAGACCATTAATCGCTTTGGCGCACCGAATCTGCACCTTTACGTGGCTGGCCCCGCCGCGCGCGGTCGCTTCGGTGAACTGATGGGGCTGCCGCAGGTGGCCGAGCATGCCGAAAGCGTTGCCCGCCAGCTGCTGGCTGCTTGCTCCGGGCTGGGGGAATCGGGGCAGTAAGCCTGTTTTTTATTCAATATTAAAGCACGGTATTCCCCGCCGCCAGGCCAGAAAAACGGCTCCGCGGCGGCGGAATGCCGCGCTTTCAATAAAATCTGCATTTTTTACTCCAGGCTTGCCCGGCGGTAAGGTATAGTCCGCTTTTTTGCACGGGGGTAACATGCTGACCAACTCAACGACACGTCTTAATAAATACATCAGCGAAAGCGGAATCTGCTCTCGCCGCGATGCCGACCGCTATATCGAACAGGGAAATGTTTTTATCAACGGCAAGCGCGCCACGGTGGGCGATCGGGTGTCGGACGGTGATGTTGTTAAAGTTAACGGTCAGCTGATTGAACCGCGCGATGCCGAAGATCTGGTGCTGATTGCTCTGAATAAACCAGTGGGCATCGTCAGTACCACCGAAGACGGTGAGAAAGACAACATTGTTGATTTCGTTAACCACAGCAAACGCATTTTCCCCATCGGCCGACTGGATAAAGACTCGCAGGGGCTGATCTTCCTGACCAACCACGGCGACCTGGTCAACAAGATCCTGCGTGCCGGTAACAACCACGAGAAAGAGTACCTGGTGACCGTCAACAAGCCGGTTACCGAAGAGTTTATTCGCGGGCTGGGTGCCGGGGTGCCGATGCTGGGCACGGTGACCAAGAAATGTAAGGTGAAGAAAGAGTCGACCTTCGTTTTCCGCATCATTCTGGTTCAGGGTCTTAACCGCCAGATCCGCCGTATGGCCGAGCACTTCGGCTATGAAGTGACCAAGCTGGAACGCACGCGCATCATGAACGTCAGCCTGAAGGGCGTGCCGCCGGGCGAATGGCGCGATCTGACCGATGACGAGCTGATCGACCTGTTCAAACTGATTGAAGACTCCAGCTCGGAAGACGCCTCGGCTAAAAAGTCTCCGCCGAAATCTTCCCCGCAGAAGAAACCTGCCGGAGCGAAACCGGGAGCTGCCGCCGGGCGCAAGCGTTTCACTCAGCCGGGGCGCAAGAAGAAAGGGCGCTAGGATGAACCATTGCATGTGCGTCAACGGTTAACGGCGATGGTTGCGGCCTGCCGTTAGCCTGCGGACAGGAATCGGTGCACAAAAATCTGCACTAAAGCTGACGGGTGTCGCTTCAGGCGGATTGTTGTATCACCAGCTGGCCTGATAAGGTGATCCGCTGGGTTTGCAGCTCCGGCTCTTTCAGTTTACGCATCATCAGCCCCGCCGCCTGGCGACCGGTCTCCTCACTGGCTGAGGAGACATAGGTAAACGACGGCGAGGTAAGATTAACGTGCAGCATATCCTCAAAGCCGATCAGCGCCACCTGCTGGGTCAGGAACACGTCCTTACCGACAGTGCGCCCCACCTGATGAATGCCGCCGATCGCACCGATTATCGCCGTCGGGGAATGGCAAAGCAGTGCGGTAATCGTATTGTTTTTCTCTAACAGCTGACGGGTAGCCACGCTGACCGAATGGGTGCTTTCCAGACAGGCGGGGGTGAACTCATCGCGCAGCGCCAGACCGTTCTGCTTCAGTGCGCCGTGCATGCCCAGCAGACGCTGGTGGCGCACCCGATCATTTTCCATTCCGCCGATGTAGGCAATGTTGCGGTGCCCGCGCTCAATCAGGTGGCGGGTGGCAAGACTGGCCGCCTGGCGGTTATCGCGCATTACCAGATTACAAGGCTGTTCCGGCAGCGCCTGCGACACCACCACCAGCGGCAGCGGGCACTGGCAGAGTTGTTCCGGCAGTCGGTCGGTCGTGGCATCACTGGCAAGATAGATCACGCCCGCCACGCCCTGCTGTTTGAAAGAGAGCAGGCAGCGCTCCAGATGCTGTTGGTCATCCTGCGGCTGGCCGAGGAACACCATAAAGCCCTGGCGTTCCAGCTCCTTGACAATGCTGGCCATCACCTTAATGGAAAAGCTGTCGCTGAAATCGCGCAGGATCAGCCCAATCAGATTTGAGGTATTGGAACGCAGGTTTGCGGCGGCGACATTATGCACGTAGCCCAGCTCATTAATCGCCGAGTGCACACGTTCGATGGTCGCCTCGGATATTTTTCCCTTCTGGCGCAGCACCAGCGACACGGTCGAGACGGAAACGCCCGCCAGTTTAGCGACATCAATAATGCTGACCTTTTTCAAACTCGCTCCCTGAAACACCAGAATAATCAGTCGGAAACAGTAAAGCCTCCCGTACGAATACGGGAGGCTTAGCTACCTTAACAGCACCGGGCTATTTGCCAAGCGTTGTCGACATCGCCTGGGCGATAAACTGCGCACGAGCACCGAAAATAACCTGCACGCCCTTGTCGCCGACAAACACCACACCGCGTGCGCCTACACCGTTCAGCCCCTCTTTATCCACGCGATCGCCGTTCAGCACTTCGATACGCAGACGAGTAATACAGGAACCAACGGAATCGATGTTTTTCGCGCCGCCCAGCAGGCCGATAATTTCGCCAACCAGCTCGTCATCGCTCTTATCGCTGGCGCTGGATGACACTTCGGTCCGGCCCGGCGTTTTCACGTCAAAGCGGCGGATAACAAAGCGGAAAGTGAAGTAGTAAATCAGCGCCATCGGCACACCGATCATCACCGCACTGAGGAAGTTGGTCTGATAGCCGTTAAACGACGGCAGGATACCAAAGGAGATATAGTCGATCAGACCGGCGGAGAAGGACTTGGCGATATGCGCATGCAGCAGATACATGCACATATAGGCCAGCCCGGCCATGATGGCGTTGAAGACGTACAGAATCGGCGCAACAAAAATAAAGGTGAACTCAACCGGCTCGGTAATGCCGGTCAGGAAGCAGGTCAGCGCGGCGGAGAACAGAATACCGGCGGCTATTTTTTTGTTTTTAGTGTGCGCTTCGTGATACATCGCCAGGCAGGCCGCAGGCAGCGCAAACAGCATCAGCGGGAATTCGCCCTGCATAAACTTACCGGCATTCTGATAGGTGCTGCTGCTGAATGACTTGGTGCCTTCTTCCAGCATTTTGAACCAGATTGTCTGGTCGCCGTGGATCACCTGACCGGCCTGCGTGGTGTAGTCGCCGAACGAGTACCAGAACGACGGATACCAGATATGGTGCAGGCCAAGCGGGATCAGCGCGCGTTCCACCAGACCAAAGATAAAGGTCGACGCCGCCTGATTATCACCGTTGACGATCACCGACAGGGCATCGATCCCCGCCTGGATATGCTGCCAGACATACGGCAGCAGCAGGCCGAGAATAAATGACATAAACGCAGTAGCAATCGCCACAAAGCGTTTCCCGGAGAAGAAACCGAGGAATTCCGGCAGCTGTAGCGTATGGAAACGGTTATAGCACCAGGCGGCGAGAATACCGCAGATCAGCCCGCCGAATACGCCCATTTGCAGGGTGGGGATACCGACCACCATCGCATACTTTCCGCCCTGCGAGGCCATTTCTGGCGTAATTGACAGCACGGTTCCAATAGTAATGTTGGTAATAAACACCGATACGGCGGCGGAAAGGGCAGCGATACCCGATTCCGACGCCAGGCCAACCGCCGAACCGATGGCAAACAGCAGCGGCAGGTTGTCGAAGATCACCCCGCCCGCGTTCATCATCAGCGGCAGGTGGAACTTATCACCGAACGCCAGCAGCAGGCCGGCGGCTGGCAGCAGTGAGATGGGCAGCATTAACGCGCGGCCAATCATCGACAGCTTTGATAGCGATTTAATAAACCCTGATAACAGTCTCATCCCGATTTCCCCCGATTACCGACCATTATTCTGCGCACATTGTGCACTATTATTGTGAGTAGAACGTTTTAGTAGAACGTTCTACTTATCGTGAG
The DNA here is from genome assembly GCF_016909495.1 of Pantoea coffeiphila. Taxonomy (GTDB): domain Bacteria; phylum Pseudomonadota; class Gammaproteobacteria; order Enterobacterales; family Enterobacteriaceae; genus Erwinia; species Erwinia coffeiphila. The sequence continues at coordinate 307,853 of NZ_JAFBFW010000001.1, forward strand.
AGAAGGTGCCGGGTTGTGCAACAAAATTCAGAATTTCAGGCATAGGAATTTGTGATTGTTTGAAGGCGATCAACTTCCGCAATAAGAGAATGACAGCATGCTATAGCGAGCTTTTCTGGTAAGCTGGTTTCGGACCTGGTTCAGGTTATTGATTGCTAAACGATAAGGGATTATTCAATGCATAAAGTCACGCTACTGCTTTTCTGCACGTTGTTAGCCGCCTGTTCGCCGGCCAACAAAGCCCGTCAGGGAGTCATGCCGTCGCCGATTACGGTTAAACGGCCTGCTTATCCGGCTATCGCATTTAAACAACGGCTTACGGGCGATGTCATGCTGTCGTACGATGTTGACGCCAACGGCAATGTGATTAATCCGGTGGTGGTGTCTGATACGGCCAATGGCGTGTTTAACCGAGAAGCGTTGAATGCCATTTCGCGCTGGAAATATGAACCCAACAAGCCGTATAAAGGCATGAAAAAAAACATCAGGTTTATGATAAACCGTCAGTAATCTTCGTTGTCTTGCCGGGCATTGCTGCCCGGCAAAGTCGCTGGCAACCGGCAATAAAAATTACTTATCCAGCGACCAGGTTGCGCTGCTGACGTCCACTTTCACCGGCAGCAGGCCGATCTGGGTAAATTTATCGGCCAGCGCCTGCTGTTCAGCAAATACCTGCGGGGTCATGCGCTCTGCGCCGTACGGCATTCTCGCCAGCGCCCGCTGCCAGATCGGTTCCGGCAGCCCGGTAGAGGTTGAGAGGATCTTCGCCGCCTCCTGCGGATGACCGTTGGCCCACTGGCTGAGCGTGCCTAACTCATCCACTACCTGCTTAGCGGTTTGCGGCCAGGTATCGGCAAACTTGCGGCTGGCAAGATAGAAAGTGTAGTGCGGCACCAATCCTTCGGCGTTTCTCACCAGCCGCGCTTTGGCGTTGGTTTCCACCTCAGAGAGGAACGGGTCCCAGATCACCCATGCATCCACCGCACCGCGCTGGAAGGCGGCGCGGGCATCCGCCGGTGGCAGATAAACCGGGGTGATATCCTTATAGCTCAGCCCGGCATCTTCGAGCGCACGAACCAGCAGATAGTTGACGTCCGAGCCTTTATTCAGTGCCACGCGCTTGCCTTTCAGATCGGCAACGGTCTTCACCGGGGAATTCTCGGGAACGACAATCGCTTCCGTTTTCGGGTTCGCCGGGGAGTGCCCGAGGTACACCAGGTCGGCTTTTGCCGCCTGGGCAAAGGTAGGCGGCGCATCGCCCGTGGCGGCCAGATCGATACTGCCAACGTTCAGGCCTTCCAGCATCTGCGGACCGGCAGGGAATTCAACCCACTTCACCGCGATCCCCTGTTTTTTAAACTGTTCATCCAGCGTGCCGCGATACTTCAGCAGGGCGAAGATGTTGGCTTTCTGATAGCCGATATTCACCGTTTCCGGCAGTTTTTCCGCTGCATTAGCCGAAACGGTGGTGGCAATCACCAGACCGCTAATCAGGCCGCTAAGAAGTGCTTTATTCATGTTATTTCCCGAAGTGATAAGCGCTGTCAGAAAAACATATCAAAATGCATGAAGGCGGCTTAGCGAGTTGATCTGATAACGATATGCGGCAGGAACATAACGACGCGGAAAGTGAACATATCGGAGTAGAAAGAATTGAACAGGAACGTTGCGGAGCAGAATGAACACGGCGATGTGTCAGGAATGTGAAGAGCACAGAAGATTGCGCTGCCGAATAAATACATCAGTTTGACAGGGTAAGCACAGAGAGGCGGCATCTCGCGTGTGAAGATGCCGCCGGGTCAAATCAATTACTGATATTGCAGATAGGCAACGTGGGTTTGCAGATACTCTTCCAGGCCGTGACGGCCGTCGGCACCGCCAATGCCGGATTTACGCCAACCGGCGTGGAAGCCCTGCATCGCCTCGAAGTTTTCGCGGTTGATATAGGTTTCGCCAAACTTCAGCTGCTTCAGCGCCTGCATGGCGGTATTCAGGTTTTGCGTGAAGATCGACGAAGTCAGACCGTACTCGCTGTCGTTAGCCAGCGCGATGGCGTCTTCAAAGGTGCTGAACTTCATCACCGGCAGCACCGGGCCGAACGTCTCTTCCTGCATAATGTTCATCTGTTGGTTAACGTTGATCAGCAGGGTGGGTTCAAAGAAGAAACCGCTGCTGCCTGCACGTTTGCCGCCGGTGACCACCGTTGCGCCTGCCGCCACCGCATCGGCGACTTTCTGCTCCACGCGCTGCAGGGCAGCGGCGGTGATCAGCGGCCCCATATCCAGCCCTTTTTGCGTGGCGGGATCGCCAAATTTAACCTGCTCAAATGCGGCGGTCAGGCGCTTAACCACTTCATCGTAAACCCCGTCCTGCACGTAGAGCCGCTCGGCGCAGTTGCACACCTGCCCGGTGTTGATCATGCGTGAGGCAACGATGGCCTTCACCGCCAGGTCTAAATCCGCATCGTTCATCACGATAGCCGGGGCTTTGCCGCCCAGCTCTAACGACACCTTGGTGACGTTCTGCGCCGCGGCTTTCATGGTGGCGATCCCGGCGTTGACGCTGCCGGTCAGGCTGACCAGGCCCACTTTCGGGTTGGCCGCCAGCTCCTGGCCGATTACCGGGCCGTAGCCGGTCACGAGGTTAAACACCCCGGCGGGCAGGCCGATCTCATTAACGATTTCGGCGAAGATAATGGCGTTATTCGGCGTCAGTTCGCTGGGCTTGATCACAATGGTATTACCGGTCAGCAGCGCCGGAGCCGCCTTGCGGGCAATCAGGAAGAACGGGAAGTTCCACGGCAGTATTCCGGTGGTGACGCCAATGGCTTTTTTGAATACCAGAATATTTTCCTGCGGGCGATCGCTCTGCACGATCTCACCTTCGTAGCGGCGCGCCCACTCGGCCATATAGTCGAGGTAATCGGCGGTAAAGAACACCTCGGTTTCGGCCAGTTCCTGGGTTTTTCCGCCTTCGGCAACGATAGTGGCGGTCAGCTCTGCCGCGCGCTGGCGCACGCCTGCGGCGATTTTACGCAGCCAGTTTCCGCGTTCAATCGCCGGCAGCGCCTCCCAGCCCGGCTGTGCATCCGCTGCGGCATCGATCGCCCGCTGCGCATCTTCAACGCTACCTTCGGGAATGCGCGACAGCAGCACCTCGGTGGCCGGGTTGATCACATCTATCCAGCGGTCGGAGCGATTCTCGACAAACTGACCGTTGATATACATTTGTTGCTGAACTGGGTTCATGGCAGGTTCTCCGTGACGCATTTTTTATCGGTGTGTTAATTAACAGCGGAATAACTGTTACAGGTCTTAGAAAGTGCAACAGCTGTGGCGCAATCACCTTGAACTGGCTGCCAGCAATGAGAGCCGGGTGGCAAAAACGAAAAGAAGCAGCTGACCGATCTGGCATTTTTTATATTTAATGATAAATATGAGCAACTTAACGTAAAACCCGAGTGAATGCAGTGGCCGGGCATCAGATAAGCGAATTGTGATCGAGGTCGGCTGAAGGCACTGAATTTTGCCAGATCTGCCGCCGGTGGGGCAGCCAGCGTAAGGTTGCCCGGTGGCGCTTATCCGTAGACTCCTTCGTCATACAGGGCAAACAACAACGAAGGAAAACAAAATGAGTGAAGCCATTCTCTCGGGTATTCTGTGGCATCTGGTCGGTGCGGCCAGCGCCGCCTGCTTTTATGCTCCGCTAAAGAAGGTCCGCAACTGGTCGTGGGAAACCATGTGGTCAGTGGGCGGGGTGATGTCGTGGATTATCCTGCCGTGGGCAATCAGCGCCATGCTGCTGCCCAGCTTCTGGGGCTACTACAGTTCGTTCTCTTTCTCCCAACTGATGCCGGTGTTTCTGTTTGGCGCGATGTGGGGCATCGGTAACATTAACTACGGTTTAACCATGCGCTATCTCGGCATGTCGATGGGTATCGGCATTGCCATCGGCATTACGCTGGTGGTTGGCACGCTGATGACGCCGCTGTTGCAGGGGCGCTTCGTTGAGCTGTTCAGTTCCACCGGCGGCCGCCTGACGCTGCTGGGTGTGCTGGTGGCGCTGATTGGCGTGGCGATCGTTTCCCGCGCCGGGCTGCTGAAAGAGCGGGCGATGGGCATAGCGGCGGAGGATTTCAATCTCAAGAAAGGCCTGGTGCTGGCGGTGCTGTGCGGTATTTTCTCTGCCGGAATGTCCTTCGCGATGGATGCGGCCAAGCCGATGCACGAAGCCGCCGCCGCCGCAGGTATCGACCCGCTTTACGTGGCGCTGCCGAGCTACGTGGTGATTATGGGCGGCGGGGCGCTGATCAACCTCGGCTACTGCTTTATTCGCCTGGCAACCAAATCTAACCTGTCGGTTAAAGCCGACTTCTCGGTGGCAAAACCGCTGCTTATCGCCAACATCGGATTGTCGCTGCTCGGCGGGACCATGTGGTATCTGCAGTTCTTCTTCTACGCCTGGGGCCATGCCCGCATTCCGGCGCAGTACGATTTCGTCAGCTGGATGCTGCATATGAGCTTCTACGTGCTGTGCGGTGGTCTGGTGGGGCTGTTGCTGAAGGAGTGGAGCAACGTTGGGCGCAGACCGGTTCGCGTGCTGAGCGTGGGCTGCGTGGTGATTATCCTCGCGGCCAACATCGTCGGGATGGGAATGGTGTCGTAAATTCGTTACAACGTCACATAAGGCTGACCTTCGGGTCAGCCTTTTGCGTTATGCAGCCGATGTGCCTCGCCGCCGCTGATAAAGCGCTGGCGCCATGCGCTGGGGGTAAAGCCGGTTTCGCGGGTGAACACCACCGAGAAGTAGTTACTGTCATCAAAGCCGCAGCGCGAGGCCACTTCACCAATCAGCAGATCGCCGCTGCGCAGCAGATATTTCGCCTGACACAGCTGCAGCTGGCGCAGATAGTGGCCAATGGTCATGCCGGTTTGCTGGCGGAATAGCTGCTTCAGCGCCCGTTCGGACAGGCGATGCTGTTGGCAGAAGGTGGCCAGATCGAACGGGCTGGCGATATGCCCCTGAATGGCGGCCATCAGCAGATCCAGCTGTTCGCCTTCCGGCAGCTGCCACGGCAGATCGGAGGCGTAGCGATGGCGCTTTAAGATCAGCGCCAGCTGTAAAAACAGCGCTTCGGTCAGCTGCGTTGAGAGCAGGTCGCTTTTGCGGCTCTCCACCTCCAGCTGCTTAATCACCCCGCGCGCCAGCGCCATACCGCGCGTGGTCAGCCGCCAGCATCCTTCGTTGCGGGCAGGCAGCAGCTGCTGCCAGTCCAGCGCCAGCTGAAAGCGATCCGGGCAGTAGATAATATTGTCCAGTACCAGATCCTGCACCGACTCGTAGCTGTGGCAGTCGTCGGCGTGCAGATAAAAGATATCCCCGCAGGTTACCGGCCAGGGACGATCGTTCATGACGTGCAGGCCGTTACCGCGCCAGACCAGCACGATCTCATTAAATTCGTGAACGTGGGGCGGAAAGGAGGGCTGCGGCGTGCGCTCGGCAACCGCAACCGGCATCTGTTCGGAAGGAATATAGTCGGCTTTGGCCAGCCGCAGAGGGGCAGTCACCATGCGTGTCCTTTTCAGTCATTTTGCCGCAGTGTACGCGGAGAGCTGCCAAACTCCCGTTTAAACAGCGTAGAAAAGTGATTGCTGTCACCAAAACCGCAGTGGAAGGCAATATCCGTCACCCGCATTTCACTGTGTCGCAGCAGATGGCGCGCCTCCAGCAGGCGCAGGCGGTTGAGGTAGCGCTGCGGCGTACTGCCGGTCTGCTGCTTCAGCTGGCGATGCAGGGTACGCAGGGACAGTGAAAAGCTGTCCGCCAGATTTTCCCAGTCAACCTCTTCGCTGTAGTGATCGGCCAGCCAGTCGAGCAGCGCGCGCAGGCGGCCGTCCTGATCGTCGCTCTGCGCCGCGCTGCGGCCCTGATGCAGCAGCACCAGCAGCTGCATAAAGCGCATCTCCTGTTCCGCCTGCCCGGCAATGCCCGCCGGGGAAGGTGAAGCGACCAGCCCGTCAATCAGTTGCCTGGCCTGCGCCAGCACTTTATTACCGATGCGCCAGTGCGACGGATAAATCCCGTCATGCTCTGCGGGCAGCAGATGCTGTAATCCGGTAAGAAAACGAAACGACTCCGGCCCGCGATACAGCACGTTGGTCAGTGTCAGGTTGTCCGTTTGCTCATACATATGGCGGTCATGATTACGCACGAAGCAGACGCAGCCGCTGCACAGCGGCTGCGACTGGCCGTTAAAAACGTGGATACCGGCACCCTGTTCGACGATCACAATTTCGTGAAAGTCATCGTGATGGTGCTCCGGGAACGCCCCCTGCGGTGCTCGAGGTTCGATAGCAACCGGGCAGTGCCCGGAGGGGAAGAAATCGGCGCTGTGTAACACGGTCATGATTGTTTCCTCGTAACATGCCAGCAACAGAGTGTACGAAGCCGTGAACGTTGCCACCTTGAATTTTTGACAGTAAATCTCCGCCAGGGCGCTAATTTTTAAAGAAATGACCGGAAACATTGAGAAATGCGGCAGGCATCACATCCCGCTCTGCAACGGGTTCAGGATGTGAAAATGTGAACTGCTTCACGTTCATCTTTGCCATCCTGCCAGCAGGGGAAATGTGCTGGCAGTAGCAAGAAGGTGGCAAAATCACGCTGTTTTACACTGGTGACATCGAATCATCAGGAAGTAAATCATATGACTGTTCGTCACCTTGTGGCCGTTGACCTTGGCGCATCAAGCGGTCGCGTTATTCTGGCCCGCCACGATCTGCACAGCCAGAGCATTACCCTCAAAGAGGTGAGCCGCTGTGTGAACCAGCTGGTCAGCGTCGATAATCACCAGTGCTGGGATCTGGATGCGCTGGAGGATTTTATCGTTGCCGCGCTGGAGACGCTGGATCGCCAGGGTATCCGGGTGGACAGTATCGGGATTGATACCTGGGGCGTGGACTATGTGCTGCTGGATGAGCAGGGGGAGCGCGTCGGGCTGCCGATTGCCTACCGCGACGATCGCACTCATGGCGTGATGGCCGAAGCGGGCCGCGAACTGGGCCATGAGAATATCTATCAGCGCACCGGCATTCAGTTTCTGCCGTTTAACACCCTTTATCAGCTGCGCGCGCTGTGCCGCGACAACCAGCCTGAACTGTCACGCGTGGCACATGCTTTGCTAATCCCGGACTATCTGCACTTCCGCCTGACCGGCAAGCTGAACTGGGAATACACCAACGCCACCACGACCCAGCTGCTGAACATTCGCAGCGGCGAGTGGGATCGCGATCTGCTGAACTGGACCGGAGCAAATCCGGCGTGGTTCGGCCAGCCGTCCCAGCCGGGGCGCGAGGTGGGGCACTGGCACAGTCCTTCAGGGCAGGCGATCCCGGTGATTGCCGTCGCCACCCATGATACCGCCAGTGCGGTACTGGCGGCCCCGCTGGCCGATGCGCAGGCGGCGTACCTCAGCTCGGGCACCTGGTCACTGATGGGCTTTGAAAGCCGCGAGCCGTTTACTTCCAGAGCGGCGCAGGCTGCCAATATCACCAACGAAGGCGGTGCCGAAGGCCGCTATCGGGTGCTGAAAAACATTATGGGGCTGTGGCTGCTGCAACGCGTGTGTGACGAGCTGGCGATTGACGATCTCTGCCAGCTGATTGCCGATGCCGAACGGCAGCCGGTCTGCCAGTGGCTGATCAATCCCAATGACGACCGCTTCCTGAATCCGGCCAGCATGGTGCGAGAAATTCAGGACGCCTGTGCCGAACAGGCGATGCTGGTTCCCGCCACGCCCGCCGAGCTGGCCCGCTGCATTTTCGACAGCCTGGCACTTTACTACCGGGAAGTCCTGCAGCAGCTGGAACGCCTGCGCGGCAGGGCATTCAGCCAGCTGCATATCGTCGGCGGCGGCTGCCAGAACCAGTTTCTTAACCAGCTGTGTGCCAACGCCTGCGGCATTCCGGTGTATGCCGGGCCGGTTGAAGCCTCCACGCTTGGCAATATCGGCTGTCAGCTGATTGCCGCTGGCGATGTGGCGGATGTCAGCGCTTTCCGCCAGCTGATTAACCATAATTTCCCTCTCATTCGTTTCGATTTCCAGGGCAGTGAGGCGTTTCGCCGCAGTCAGGCGCGCTTTCAGGCACTGACCCATTCAGATAAGGAGCTATGTATATGACCCAGGCTATTGAACAGGCTTTCGCGCTGGCTAAGCAGCGCTTTGCCGATATCGGTATTGATGTGGAGGCCGCGCTGGCGCAGCTCGATCGCCTGCCGGTTTCCATGCACTGCTGGCAGGGCGACGACGTGCGCGGTTTTGAAAACCCGCAGGGCGCGCTGACCGGCGGCATTCAGGCCACCGGTAACTATCCGGGCCGCGCCCGCAGCGCGGAAGAACTGCGCGCCGATCTGGAACAGGCTATGGCGCTGATCCCCGGTCCGAAGCGGCTGAATCTGCACGCCATCTATCTGGAAAGCGAGCAGGCGGTGGATCGCCACGAAATCAAACCCGAGCATTTTGCCGGCTGGGTGGCGTGGGCGAAGCAGCAGAAAATCGGACTGGACTTTAACCCGACCTGCTTCTCGCATGAATTGAGCGCTGACGGTTTTACCCTGGCCCATGCCAACGCGGAAATTCGCCAGTTCTGGATCGACCACTGCAAGGCCAGCCGCAAAATCTCCGCGTGGTTTGGTGAACAGCTGGGCACGCCGTCGGTGATGAACATCTGGGTGCCGGACGGCATGAAGGATCTGACGGTGGACCGCCTGGCTCCGCGCCAGCGCCTGATGAACTCGCTGGATGAAATTATCAGCGAAAAACTGAATCCGGCGCACCATATCGACGCGGTGGAAAGCAAACTGTTCGGCATCGGCGCCGAGAGCTATACCGTCGGCTCTAACGAATTCTGCCTCGGCTACGCCGCCAGCCGCCAGACCGCGCTGACGCTGGACGCCGGACATTTCCATCCGACCGAAGTGATTTCCGACAAGATCTCTACCGCCATGCTCTATGTGCCGCGCCTGCTGCTGCACGTCAGCCGCCCGGTACGCTGGGACAGCGACCACGTGGTGCTGCTGGATGATGAAACTCAGGCGATCGCCAGCGAAATTGTCCGCCAGAAGCTGTTCGACAAGGTACACATCGGGCTGGACTTCTTCGATGCCTCCATCAACCGCATCGCCGCCTGGGTCATCGGCACGCGCAATGCGAAAAAAGCGCTGCTGCGGGCGCTGCTGGAGCCGGTCGACCAGCTGAAAAAGCTGGAGCTTGAGGGGGATTACACCGCGCGCCTGGCGCTGCTGGAAGAGCAAAAATCCCTGCCGTGGCAGGCGGTCTGGGAAGCCTGGTGCCTGCGCCATGACGTCCCGGCGGGGGCCAGCTGGTTAGGCGACGTCCGTCATTATGAACAACAGATTCTCAGCCAACGTTAAGGGTAAACACATGCATCAGATTCTCAATTCCTGGTTCGTACAGGGCATGGTCAAAGCAACCAGTGATATGTGGCTGAAGGGCTGGGACGAGCGCAACGGCGGCAACGTTTCGCTGCGCCTGCTGGACGAAGAAGTGCAGCCGTTCGCCGCTGATTTCTATGCCGAACCGCGCACGCTGGAACTCAGCCAGCCCGCGCCGGAGCTGGCAAACTGCTGGTTCCTGGTGACCGGTTCAGGCAAGTTTTTCCGTAACGTGCAGCTCGATCCGGCCGATAGCCTGGTGCTGCTACGCGTCAGCGCCGACGGCCAGGCCTATACCATTCACTGGGGGCTGAGCAACGGCGGCGTGCCGACCTCTGAGCTGGCCTCGCACTTCCAGTCGCACAGCGTGCGTAAGAAAGTTTCCAACGGTGCGGATCGGGTGATTATGCACTGCCACGCCACTAACTTTATGGCGCTGAGCTACGTGGCTGAACTTAACGCCGCCAGCTTTACCCGCCTGCTGTGGGAAGGCAGCACCGAGTGCCTGGTGGTGTTTCCGGACGGCGTGGGTATTGTGCCGTGGATGGTGCCGGGCACTGACGGTATCGGCACCAAAACCGCCGAGCAGATGGCTTCTCATACGCTGGTGATGTGGCCGTTCCACGGTATTTTCGGCACCGGGCCGACGCTGGATGAAACCTTTGGCCTGATCGATACCGCCGAGAAATCGTCGGAGGTAGTGGTGAAAGTGCTGTCGATGGGCGGCATGAGGCAGAGCATTACCACCGAGGAGCTGATCGCCCTGGGTGAGCGTTTCGGGGTTAAACCGTGGGCGGCGGCGCTGGAAGCGAAGCACTCTCATGTTGCGTAAGGCGTTTGTGATGCAGGTGCATCCTGACAAGCATCAGGCGTACCAGCAGCGGCACAGCCCAATCTGGCCAGAACTGGCGCAAACGCTGAAGGATCACGGGGCGCACAACTACAGCATTTTCCTCGATGCCTCACGCAATCTGCTGTTTGCGTATGTGGAGATCGAATCCGAGGAACGCTGGAACGCGGTGGCTGCCACGGAAGTGTGCCAGCGCTGGTGGCGTTCAATGAGCGAGCTGATGCCGTCCAATGCGGATCACAGTCCGGTCAGCAGCGAGCTGCCGTCGGTGTTTTATTTACCGTAAGTCACTATTCTTAACGTGACTGAAAGCAAAAGCCCCTGAGTCAGGGGCTTTCTCGTTCTTATCGCTAACGCGGGATGTTGATTTCGCCGTGAATTCTCAGTGGGGTTAATACATTATGCGCTGGCCGTTGCTTTTAGCTCAGTGCCTTAATGGCCGCCACCAGCCGCACGGCATGTTCCCGCGCCGCCTCTTTTTGCTGGCTAATCTGGCTTTCCTCAACTCGCGCCGTGTAGCTTACTCCGCTGGTGTGAATCGGCGGCAGCAGATCCAGATTGCACAGCCCGGCAGTGGTTCTGAAAGGCAGAAGGTAGTCGTCCAGATCGTGCCCAAACCATCCTTCTGCGCTAAAGGCTTCCTGCGGCGCACCGGTTGTAAACGACAGCAGCAGCTTTTTGCCGTTTAGTTTGCTGGTTGAACCGTGCGAGAAGCCGTGCAGGAACACTTCATCAATCCACAGCTTCATCAGCCCGGGTACGGAATACCATGAAAACGGGAACTGCCAGACAATCACATCCGCACGCAGTAAAGCCTGCTGTTCCGCCTCGACATCAAAACGATAATCGGGATACAGCGAATCGAGATAGCGGATTTCTGCTTCAGGCAGTGCGGCAGCGACCGCGGTAAGGATGGTTGTGTTTGCGATGGATTCTTTCAGGTTCGGATGCCCTGAGATGATTAGCGCCCTGGTCATAGTGCCTCTGTTTTCAATGAGTAACGGATTATGCCTTCGCCCTGTCTCGGCAGTCGGTAATGTAGGACAATCGTCGAATGCGGAGTAGACTGCTTTTATCACCTGAACTGTTAACTCAAAGTTAATAATGGACACCACAACCTACGGCCAGCTGGCGGTATTTCACACTATTGCACGTGAACAAAGCATTTCTGCAGCGGCGCGCAAGCTCGGCGTTACCGTGCCTTCGGTCAGTAAATCCCTGCGCCTGCTGGAGCAGAAAACCGGCGTGCCGCTGTTTGCCCGCACCACGCGAAAAATCAGCCTGACCGAGACCGGTATGGCGCTGCTAAAGCGAACGGAAGGTGCGATGGCCGAGCTGGATACGGCGCTGGAAGAGGTGCTGAATATCAGCGGTGCTCCCTCCGGCCCGGTGCGCATTACGCTGCCGCGTTTTGCCTGGCAGCTGATTCTCCGCCCGCTGCTGGCCGATTTTTATCGCACTTACCCAAATATTCAGTTGGAGGTTTCGGTTAATGACGGCAGCGTCAGCCTGGTCGAGGAGGGATTCGATCTGGGCATTAGGTTTGGCAATGCGGTGAGCGAAGGGATGGTGGCCCGAGAAATTTTCCCACCGTTCAGAATGGGGCTTTATGCTTCAGATGAGTATCTGGCACGCCACGGCACGCCGACCACTCCGGAGGAGCTGGCAACACACCGGCTGATCACCTATCGCTTCGGTACTTCGAAGCGCCTTTCGAAGCTGATCCTGCAAAGTCACGGTGTGACGATATCGCCCGATATGGATAATGCGATGATCTGCAATGATATTGATACCGTTCGCGATGCGATATCTGACGGTGTCGGCATCGGCAGACTGTTTGAACCGCTGCGGGATAATATGTCCGGCTACGAGCATTTGCAGCCGGTGATGAATAACTACTGGCCGACCTTTCCGTCGGTCTGTCTTTACTACCTGCCAAGAAGCCAGCGGGCGAAGCGAGTTCAGGCGACGGTTGATTTTATTGTCGATCGCCTGAACAACCGCTGAGGGTTTATCAATAAAAAAGCCCCTGACCGTTTCAATACCGGTCAGGGGCTTTGTCGTTTTTATCGTTAACGCGGGTAGTAATTTAGCCGTTAATTCTCAGCTGCGGGTAACGCTTCATGCTCCATGCGCACCAGCACAGCGACAGCACGCCGATAGCACCGCCGACGTAGCCGACGCTGGCCATATTCAGATGCACGCTGACCTGGCTGCCCAGCAGTGCGCCGCCGCCAATACCAATATTGTAAATCCCCGACAGCAGGGACATCGCCACGTCGGTGGCGTCCGGTGCCAGTGCCAGTACGCGAACCTGAACCGCCAGGCCAATTATCATCATCGCCATGCCCCAGACGATGCACAGGGTGGAGATGGCCAGATCGTGCGTGGCGGCAAGATACAGTGACAGCATACACACGCTAATTAACAGGATCGCACCGAGTAAAAAGCTGGCCGGATATTTATTTCCGAACATGCTAAACAGAATACTGCCAACAATGCCTGCGGCGCCGAAAATTAACAGCAGGAAGGTGGTGAACCCGCCGCTTAATCCCGCGACGCTCTGAATAAACGGCTCAATATAGCTGTAGGCGGTGTAATGCGCGGTCACCGTAACGGCAATCAGCAAATAGAGTGACACCAGCGCCGGGCGACGGAACAGCATCGGCACGCTTTTTAACGAACCGGTATGCTCGCTCGGCAGTTTAGGCAGCAGCTTAAACAGCAGCGCCATGGTTACCAGCGCCGCCACGCCAATCACCGCGAAGGTCATACGCCAGCCCAGCAGCTGCCCGATCATGCGGCCGAGCGGCAGGCCAAGCACCATCGCCAGCGCCGTACCGGTGGCCAGCATGCTTAACGCCTGGGTTTTTTTACCCGACGGGGCAACGCGGATGGCCAGCGATGCGGTAATCGACCAGAAAATGGCGTGCGAGAAGGCGATCCCAATGCGGGAAGCCACCAGGGTGGTGAAATCCCACGCCACGGACGACAGCGCGTGACTGGCTATGAAAAGGGTGAAAATCACCATCAGCAGAAAACGGCGCTCAACGTTGCGCGTTAACAGCATCATCGGCAGTGACATCAGTGCCACGACCCAGGCGTAGATAGTCAGCATCAGGCCAACCTGTGCCGTCTGCATTGAGAAGCTTGCGCCAATATCAGACAGCAGGCCGACCGGAACAAATTCGGTGGTGTTAAAAATAAACGCAGCAATAGCCAGCATAACTACGCGTAGCCATGCGGTCTTACGAGAAACAGTGTTTGGATGCATTATTGAAGTTAACGATGTGTTGATGAAGTGTTAATCCAAATTATGGATCATAAATTTAGTAGGGATATTGTCTTTTATTTATGTGACAGATGAAACAGAAAATTCAATAAATTTGTAAATCAGAATTTATATATAACTTAAGCGAATCAATTAATCCTTTACTATTACCGTCCGTCATCGCAGTTCCGCCTGAGCGGGTTTGACCTTTGGTCTGCCAGGCCGCAGAATCGCGAAGAAAATCAGGCCGTAAAGGCAGCCGTCGAGGAAGAGATATCGTGAGCGTTCTGAATAATGTCCTGCTGGAGGAGATCCTGCAACAGGTGAGGCCGCTAATTGGTCAGGGTAAAGTAGCCAGCTATATTCCTGCGCTGGCCGAAGTGCCCGCCGATCGGCTGGGAATTGCGGTTTGTATGCTCGACGGCACGCTTTATCAGGCGGGCGATGCGGATGAGCGTTTTTCGATTCAGTCGATCTCCAAAGTGCTTTCTCTGACTCTGGCCCTTACGCGCTATCAGGACAGTGAAATCTGGCAGCGGGTGGGGAAAGAACCGTCCGGTCAGCCGTTTAATTCGCTGTTACAGCTGGAACTGGAGCAGGGCAAACCGCGTAACCCGTTTATTAACGCGGGGGCGCTGGTGGTGTGCGATATGCTGGAGACTCGTCTGACCGCGCCTAGACAGCGCATGCTTGAACTGGTGCGGGTTCTGACGCAGCAGCCGGATATCAATTACGACCGCCACGTTGCCCGTTCGGAGTTCGATCATTCTGCACGAAACGCGGCAATTGCCTGGCTGATGAAGTCGTTTGGCAATTTCTCCAATGACGTTCAGACGGTGTTACATACCTATTTTCACTACTGCGCGATGACCATGAGCTGCGGTGAACTGGCGCGCTGCTTTTTATATCTTGCCAATCAGGGGCGGGGCCTGGGGCAGGGCGAACCGCTGCTGACGCCAAAACAGGCCCGGCAGATCAACGCGCTGATGGTCACCAGCGGGATGTACGACGGTGCCGGTGAGTTTGCGTGGCGGGTCGGCATGCCGGGCAAATCCGGCGTGGGCGGCGGGATTATCGCGATTGTTCCGGGTGAAATGAGTATCGCGGTCTGGTCGCCGGAGCTGGATGCTTCCGGTAATTCGCTGGCGGGCACCGCCGCGCTGGAACTGCTGGCCGACCGCATCGGTCGTTCAATTTTCTGACTTTAACAGCGGGCTTATGCAGATTTTTTTCTACTCTTGAGCCAGTTGGCTCTGGTTCTCAATTGTTGATCCAGCTCAAAGCCTTTTGCAGCACAATTTGCTAATATTTCGCGCAGTGAATTAACACTTATGGCGCGAGGACTGTGCAAAGTGAACAATGAGATGAGCATTCCAGCACGTCAGCTGACCCTTAACCATCAGCTGTGCCAGTTTGGCAACCTGGTGAAACTGGCGATGATCCGTACCACGCCGCAGAGTATTGAAGTCTGGACGATGAGCGGCAGCCGACTGCGCTTCCATCCCGCGCAGCAGGTTGAGGCGAAGTGGGTTGTCCAGTAAGCAGGCGATAAAATGCCTGCCTGAAAGCTTTTCGAAACGTCAGCCTTATACCTCTCCGTGAGATATCTGGCGTTAAGCCAGGCGGATCGCCCAGTGCAATCCGCCTGTCATTTGTCATTTACCCGGCCTGTAAACCACCGGTTGTCCTTAAACTCCCCGATATCACTCCGCTTTATCCCTGGCAGCGCAAACGGCAGGCTTTAACGACGGTGCACTTCCCTGAATTTTTGCATTTCCCTGAACGTTAGCATTTCCCTGAGTTGTGCCGCGTCGCAAAATAACCGCACTGATAACCAGTACCAGCATGATTGCCCACTCGGTGCCCAGTGAGGACAGTACGGCGTGCTGGTAATTTCCTGTCGAGATTAGCCCGTGGCTGTATACCGCACCCAGCACCATCGGGCCAAGGCCGAAAGCCGCCTGTTGTACCGTTGACAGCATTGCGCTTCCCGCTCCGGCATGGCTTTTTGGCACTTCCGCCAGCCCGATGCGGAAGAAACAGCTGACGATAAACGCCTGACCGAAACCAATCAGCGCGGTGGCCGGGATCAACTGCGCAATACCCACGTGCGGCCAGCCGTGATTAAACGTCCACGCCAGACCGAGCAGCCCGGTCATCTGGATCGCGCAGCCGGTAATCAATGTGGGAACCTTACCCAGCCGTTCAACCACCCGGGCGGAGAGCAGGGAGCTGATAAAGTAGGCGACGCCGAGCGCGATAAAGGCGTTTCCTGACTGGAAGGCGCTCAGCCCAAGGCCGGACTGCAGGGTCAGCGCCACCACAAACATAAACCCGCTCCAGCAGCAGAAAAACAGTACCGCGATGGTCAGGCCAAAACGCACACCGTGCAGGCGCATCAGTGCCGGGGGCAGCAATGGCGCACCGCCGCGTTTTTCAAGAGCCTGTTCAACGCGCCGCAGCTGGCTCAGCAGCACGGGGAAGGCCACCAGCAGCACAATACACGGCCAGCTCCAGTGCAGCAGCGGCCCCAGCGCCAGCGCGGTCAGCAGACAGCCAATCGCACCGACCAGATACAGCGTGCCGGGCCAGTCAATGGCAACGCGGCGGTCGTTCTGCGTCTCGGGAATACTGCGCGGGGCCAGCAGCAGGATCGCCAGGCACAGCGGGATGTTGATCAGAAAAACGCTGCGCCAGCCGTAGCCGCCGGGATCGGCATTTATCAGGAATCCACCGAGTACCTGGCCGATAATAAATGCCATTCCGCCAATGCCGCCGTACAGCCCCAGCGCCCGGGAGTGCTCGCGGCCGTGCAGGGTGACATGCAGCGTTGCAAGAATTTGCGGCACGATCAGCGCTGCGCCAATACCCTGCAACGCGCGCGCCAGCAGCAGCGCCCAGACGTTGGGAGCAATACCGCAGATCAGTGAAGCAATGCCGAACAGCAATACACCGGTACTGAACACCCGACGGCGACCGAAGTTATCGCCCAGACGGCCGCCCATCGCCAGACTGACTGCAAAGGCAATACCGTAAACGGCAACGATCAGCTCAAGCTGGATGGGGCTGGCATGCAGAGTGGCGGACATGGCGTCCAGCGCCACGTTTACGATGGAAAAATCAATCATTGGCAACAGCTGACCCGCCAGCAGCACAATCAGCCCGCCTTGCCTCAGTGTGGTGGAATCAATCCCGCTTTTCATCTTGCATAACCCTTGTGTTAATCAGTGACCGGGCATAGCATCAGGGAAAATTTAAACGGGTACCAGATCCTGCTTATCATAGTACTGGCGCTACCCGTCAACGAGGAGAAAACCCGTGAGTGAGATCCAGCTGCCCGCCAGCACGGCGCAAAAAAACCGTCAGCTGCTGGCCACCTTCCTGCGCAGCCGTCGTGAAAACCTGGACCCGATTCGCCTCGGCATGCCGCATCATCGCCCGCGCCGAACCCCTGGCCTGCGCCGGGAAGAGGTAGCGCAGCTGGCCGACGTCGGCGTTACCTGGTACACCTGGCTGGAGCAGGGGCGGGAAATTAATGTCTCGGCCAAAACCCTGTCGGCGATTGCTACTGCGTTACAGTGTAACGAAGCGGAAACCCAGCATCTGTTCCAGCTGGCCGGGCATGCCTCGCCCGCCTCGGTGGCGGCGAAAACCTGCGCCACCGTTTCCGCCCACGGGCAGATCCTGCTGGACAGCCTGAATCCGCTGCCGGCGATTATTCAGTCGCTGCACTTCGATATCATCGGCTACAACCCGGCATGGTGTCGGCTGATGAACGTTGAACTGGAAACCATCCCGCAGAGCGATCGTAACTGCATCCTGCTGGCGTTTACCCACCCGCAGTGGCGAGCGGCGATTGCCGATCAGGACGTTCTGATGCCGCATATGGTGGCGCTGTTTCGCACTCAGATGGCGGATCACCTCGACGATCCCCGCTGGCAGGCGCTGCTGGAGCGGCTGATGGCGGAGTCCGAAGAGTTTCGCGACCTGTGGCCGCGCTATGAAATCCGTGCGATAGATAATCAGGTGAAGCGTTTTTATCATCCCAGGACCGGCATGATGACGCTCAGGCAGAATAACTGGTGGTCGGCACCGCGCAATGGCGATCGCCTGCTGGTGTACATTCCTAACGATGAAGAGAGTGCCGCTGCGCTGCGCAGCATTACGGACTGAGCCGCTCGGTTGAGCGCAAATAAATGATAACGACGGAGACACTCTGGTTAGCAGAAAAATACCTGAACGATTGAGTCGTCATATTCCGCAGAAAAGTCCCCATTCCCTGTTATTTTGCGTTACCCTGGACGGGTCAGGCGACATGCTTATGTCGCCGTTTTCATTTAACAGGGAGTCACACTGATGAATCAACGTCCAACGGTTGCCGTGCTGGGTCTTGGCGCGATGGGGCACGCCTTTGCCGCCAATCTGCTGAAAAATGATTTTACCGTTTCTGGCTGGAACAGAACCCGGGCGCGCGGTGAGGATCTGCTGGCGGCGGGATTACAGCTGACCGACAGTGCGGAGCAGGCGGTAGCGTCCGCCGATGTGGTGATTGCCATGCTGTCCGACGGCGACACCACCCAGGCGGTGCTTAATGATGTCTTACCGCAGCTGAAGCAGGGCGCGGTGGTCTGCCAGATGGGCACCATTGGCATTGCGGCAACAGAGCAGTTAATTGCGACATTTAATCAGCGTCGCCCGGATGCGGTATTTATTGACGCTCCGGTTTCCGGCACCAAGGCACCGGCGGAAAATGCGCAGATTCTGATCCTCGCCAGCGGCGATCGTCAGCGTGCGGCGGCTATCGAGCCGGTATTTGCCGCGATCTCCAAAGGGGCGAAATGGCTGGGCGAAGCCGGTGCCGGTTCAAAAATGAAGCTGGTCGCCAATGCGTGGCTGGTTTCCATGGTTGAAGGTCTGGCGGAAAGTACCCGCCTGGCCGAACAGCTGGGCTTCTCGCCGGATGATTTCTGGCAGGTGCTGGACGGCGGTCCGCTGGCTGCCCCGTATGTGAAAGGCAAGCTGGCGATGATTGCCGGGGGCGAGTATCCGCCGCAAATGCATCTGACCTGGGCGCTGAAAGATGCACGACTGGCGCTGGAGGCCGCAGGCGATACCGCGATGCCGGGCCTGGAAACTATCGCCGCTCTGTGGCAAAAGGCGGTCGATGCCGGATACGGTGAGAAAGATCTCTCGGTAATTTATCGCTATTTACAGGAAAATAAGGCCTGATTTAACGGGGTGCTGTTCGGCACCCCGACAATATTTCCCGTCAAATCATTATGATAGAACCAATAGCCCATAGTGCTTAGTGAGCGGCTTCAAAAGTGTAACCAGGTTTGTTATATTATTAGCCTGATGTATTTTATAGTTAACTGATTTTTAATGCTTTTTATTCCAGTGTTTCATCCGCAGATGGACGGCAAAAAGCCAGGATCACATCATGCTTGATAATCGTTTTCCTACCGCCCTGCAAATGGTGCTCTGCATTGCCAAGGCGGATAGCGAGGATAAGCGCTGCACCAGCAAGATTCTCGCAGATGGCCTCGACGCCAACCCGAGTTTCGTACGTAAACTGATGGTGCCGCTGACTCGCGACGGTATTATTGTTTCCACGCTGGGCCGTTGTGGCACCATTCGTCTTGGTCGCCCGGCAGAGCAGATTACCCTGTGTGAAATCTACACCTCGGTGACCAATGATAAGCCGCTGATGGCCAGCCGACCTGAAGTTCCGGCACGCTGCGTGGTCAGCGCTAACGCCTGCCGCTTTTTTAAAGAGCTGGCGAAAGAGGCCGAGCAGGCGTCCCTTGACGTGCTGGCCCGGCGTACCGTTGCCGATGCGCTGCGCGAAATTATGCAGCGAGACTGGACCGACGCCGAAGCGCGCTGCGCCTCCTGATTTTTTCCTCTTAAAAATTCCCTCCCGCAGGCCGGTATCGCTGCGGGTTCATGACGCTTTCTGATTTAAGTTTTGCCCGTCTGTAGTCGCTCATAATGGATGAGTTACGATTTAAACAGCATTTAATGCAACAATAAAACTTGCATTAAAATCGGCGTTGTCTTACCGTTGTTAAGTGCACTCATCATAGTTGCCTTTTACTCTCAGCGAGAATCAGGTCGGGGCACATCAGGTTGATAACAACACCAAATTTAACAACATCAGGGGAAGACCGATGAGCCATGATGATTTTATTAACGATCTTGTAAAGTGGATCGATACCCATATTGAAGGGAAGATGGATTTAGACACCGTTGCCGATCGCGCGGGCTATTCGAAGTGGCACTTACAGCGGATGTTTAAGCAGCATACCGGCTATGCGCTGGGTGAGTATATTCGTGAACGTCGCCTGAAAAAATCCGCTGAACGCCTCGCCAGGGGCGGTGAGCCGATTCTGGATGTCGCTATCAGTTTTGGTTTTGATTCGCAGCAGTCGTTTAACCGCAGCTTCAAACGTCAGTTTGGTCAGTCACCGGGCGCATGGCGCCGCCAGGTTCAGATCGCTGCTCACGCCTGATAGTGTTATTGCTGGCAGGCGGAGCGGAATTCCGCTCCACCGCCGGCAGTGTTTTCTTTCTACCACTTCACCGTTCCGCGCTGCCAAGCCAGCGATCGATCGCGAATGGCAAACAGCAGGCTAATCAGCGACGAGAACAGCAGGGCCATCACAATCAGCGCCCCGTACATATTGGCATAGGCCGCCCAGCCCTGAGCCCACTGTAAATACCAGCCCAGTCCCGACTTCACCCCCATCATTTCGGCCGCCACCAGCACCGAGAACGATGCGCCCAGCCCCATAAACAGCCCGACAAACACCTGCGGCAGCGATGCCGGCACCGCCACGCGCAGCACCAGAAACAGTGTGTTGGCTCCCAGCGTGCGCGCCACATCGTAGTAGCGCTGGTCAACGCTGGCGACGCCCGACCAGGTCAGTACCGTCACCGGGAACCAGGTGGCCAGCGCGATCAGGAATACGGCAGCGGAGAAGCTGGACGGGAAAAAGTACAGCGACAGCGGCAGCAGCGCGGTCGATGGCACCGGGCCGAGGAAGCGCAGCAGCGGATGCACCCAGTAGCCCAGGCCTCGCGACCAGCCGATCGCCACCCCGGTAATAAAGCCAGTGATGCTGCCAAAAATAAAGCCCAGCGCCAGCAGGCGCAGCGAATTCAGCACGCTGTCACCCAAGCGGAACCAGTCCGTGGCCCAGGCTTCAACCAGCGCACGCGGCGGCGCGAAGAACGGGGCAGGCAGCAGGGCCAGCTTGGCGGTTGCCGCCTCCCAGATACCGATCAGGATCGCCAGCGCCACCAGCCAGCGCCCGCCGCGTTGAAACGGTGCCAGAAGCTTAGGGATCGCCAGCAGGCGTCCGAAGACCACGATTAAGGTTAGTGCGGCAGCAAGGATGAAAAACACCCGGTGCGTTTCAGCAACAAAACGCGGTGGGGCGAACCCCACCGGCTTATCCGGCCAGTAAATCATCAGTGCCACCAGACCCCACCAGGCAAAAACCGCCAGGATCAGCGCAGGGTTAAGCCGGACCGATGCGGAGCGGCTGGCTGTCCGCGGTGGCGTCAGGGTTTCACTGGACATACTTCCTCCTTATGCTGAATGCTGGTGCGCCGGAGCAGCAGGCAGCACGTCAGGCACATAGTGAGCAGCGAAGCGCTGTGCGTCGGTATCTTCGCGGATCACCTTGATGGTTTTCAGCTCGTTCAGATAGGTCACCACTTCCTTGCGCAGCTGTTCGCCGGTGGAGTGATGGTTGTGGGTATGTTCGCGCAGCATGGCGGCGATATCATCCGGGGAAACATTGCCCGGTACGAACGGCGCAAAGATCTTCGCGGTTTCTGCCGGGTGATCCGCCGTCCACTGCTGCGCGTCGATAATCGCCTGGGTAATGGCTCGCGCCACCTCCGGCTGTTCACGTACCAGCGAACCGCGTAGCCCCAGCACGCAGCAGGCGAGGTTGTGATATTCACCGTTCAGGTTGTTATCCACTTCAATCAGGCCGTCATGCTTTTTAATCAGCCAGCCTTGCGGATCGTCCGCCGCCAGCGCCTGCACTTCGCCCTTGCGCAGCGCCTCGCCGAACAGATCGGCCGGGTACTGCACCCAGTTCACCTGAGTGTCGGGATCGATGCCGAGTTTTGCCAGCTGAATGGCAAAGAAGTTACGCAGCGGGCTGGCCTGATCGGTCACCGCCACATTTTTGCCTACCAGGTCGCGCACGCTTTTAATGCCGCTGTCTTTGCTGGTCAGCAGGCGCATACAGCCGCCGTGCGTCCCGACGGTCAGATCGACATCAAAGCCCTGTTCCAGCGGTTTCAGCCAGCGCAGCGCCATACCAATACCGCCATCCGCCTGACCGGTGGCAATCGCCTGCAGCAGGGCATCCGTCGGTCCGCTAAAGTTCACCGGCTCAACGTTCAGACCGTACTTTTTAAAGAACCCCTGCTTCAGGGCGACTGAAATCGGCGACTGACACACCGCCGTCTGGCCCCAGGCCAGCTTAACGGTGGTTAACTTGCTGGTGTCTTCACCCGCCGCCCACACCGGTAACGCCGGTGCTGCCACCAGTCCTGCACCCACCACACCCAGAGTCTGAATAAAACTACGCCGTGAAATCCCACGTGAAATCGTCATGCTTGTTATCCCTGTTGACTGAATTATGTCCGCACTATGGCAATTTTTTTTACATCGCCAAAATAACAATCTCTCATTT
This sequence comes from Pantoea coffeiphila, assembly GCF_016909495.1. Lineage (GTDB taxonomy): Bacteria > Pseudomonadota > Gammaproteobacteria > Enterobacterales > Enterobacteriaceae > Erwinia > Erwinia coffeiphila. The sequence goes on from NZ_JAFBFW010000001.1 coordinate 330,144, forward strand.
TCAATTGCGAATTCGCGTTATCCACCGGGCTGTAAACCTTTGCCACTATTGATATTTCACGTGCGGTAAAAAAAACGGAATAGTCAGCGTATTACGGATTAATGAGGTGAACCGATGTCACTGGCAGAACAACTGGATACGGCCTTCGGGCTTGAATTAACCATCAATCAGGTCAGCCATGCTTTTCATCTCGACGGGCAGAGCCTGGCGGTTTTAGACAATGTGTCTCTGAAAGTTGATGCGGGAGAATTCGTTGCGCTGCTGGGGCCGTCCGGCTGCGGGAAATCAACCCTCCTGCGGCTGGTGGCGGGCCTGGATCATCCAACTCAGGGCGAGATCTTTGAGGATCGACAGCCGCTGACCGCACCGCATCCCAGCCGGGTGGTGGTGTTTCAGGACCCGACGCTTTATCCGTGGCGCCGGGTGTGGCGCAACGTCGCCATTGGCCTGCAAACGCAGGGCAAACTGACGCCGCAAGGGCGCGAACGCATCGACCAGACGCTGGAAAAAGTGGGCCTCAGTCAGTTTGCTAACGCCTGGCCGCATCAGCTTTCCGGTGGTATGGCGCAGCGAGCGGCGCTGGCCCGGGCGCTGGTCAACCATCCGCGACTGCTGATTCTGGATGAGCCACTGGGCAAGCTGGACTCGCTGACCCGCATTCGTATGCAGCACGAGCTGGTGGAGCTGTGGCGCGAACAGCGCTTTACCGCGCTGATGGTGACTCACGATGTTGAGGAAGCCCTGCTGATGGCGAACCGGGTGGTGGTCTTCAGCCCGCGCCCGGCAAGAATTATTGAAACTATTCATGTCGATCTGCCGTACCCGCGCCGCCGCAACGATCCGCGCCTGATCGCGCTGCGATCGAAAGCGCTGGCGCTGCTGGGTGCTGAAGCCACTGAAGTGACCGAGGATGCTGATAATGACCATTAATAATTCCATTACCGAGCTGGTGGGCAACACGCCGCTGCTGCGACTGTCGCGCTTTCGTCAGCAGTTTGAACTGCCTGCGGAGATCCTCGCCAAGCTGGAGTATTTCAACCCTAATCACAGCGTGAAAGATCGTATCGCGCTGTCGATGATCGAAGAGGCCGAACGCAGCGGCCGACTCAAACCGGGCGATACCATCGCCGACTCGACCAGCGGTAACACCGGCATCGGGCTGGCGGCCATTGCGGCGGCCAAAGGCTATCCGTTCCGCGTCTATCTGCACGACAAGCTGAGCGAAGAGCGCTTCCAGATCCTGCGCGCGCTGGGGGCAGAAGTGATCCCGTTCAGCCAGGTTGAAGGCTTTACCGAGGTGCTGGAGCAGAGCGACGGCGATTTTGTTGCCGCCTCACGCTGGCTGGCGGAAAACGTGATTAATCGCCAGCCCAACGTCTTTCATACCGCCCAGCTGGAAAACCCGGCCAACCCGGCGGCGCACTATCGCACCACCGGTCCGGAAATCTGGCAGCAGACCGAAGGGCAGGTGGATATCGTTATTGCCGCGGTCGGCACCGGCGGCACGGTGTCCGGCATCGGCCGCTATCTGAAGCAGCACAATCCGGCGATTCAGGTGATTGCGGTTGAACCCGGCCCGCATTCCATTCCGACCGCAGATCGCCCTGAGCAGCGTGAATTAACCGGCGTGCACGCCTTCAGCGAGGTTCTGCCGGAGCGCGTACCGCCAACGCTTGACCGCAGCATCGTCGATGAGGCTTTCCCGGTGGAGCACTGGCAGGCAACCGCCGCCGCCCGCGAAGTGGCGGTCAGCGACGGCATTCTGATTGGCGAATCCGCCGGTGGCGTACTGCATGCCGCTCGCGAGGTGGCGCTGCGCCCTGAAAATCACGGCAAACGCATTGTGGTGGTGCTGGCGGACAGCGGCCTGAGCTATCTCTCCACCGGTCTGTTTAACCATGACATTACCCCCGGCCAGCTGCAGGTTGCTGCGCTGGTCAGCAATCAACAAATAAAAAACGCTTCATAACCCGACGCAGAGAATTTTCATGAGCCAGATTACATCGTTACCGATCCTTGACCTGTCGCAGCTGGACGGCACCGCCGAGCAGCAGCAGGCCTTCCTCGACAAGCTGGGCCGTTCCGCCCGCGACGTCGGCTTCTTTTATCTGATCAACCACGGCATTGATGCCGAACTGTCGGCACAGGTACAGCAGCTTTCCCGCCGCTTCTTTGCGCTGTCGGAGGCGGACAAGCAGCAGGTGGCGATGATCCACTCGCCGCATTTTCGCGGTTACAACCGCGCCGGTTCCGAACTGACCCGTAGCCAGCCGGACTGGCGCGAGCAGTTCGACGTCGGCGCGGAACGCGCACCGCTGCCGCTGGATAGCGGTGACGCAGGCTGGAAACGCCTGCAGGGGCCGAACCTGTGGCCGGAGGCGCTGCCGGAGCTGAAGCCGGTGCTGCTGGCATGGCAAAAAGCGATGACCACCATGTCGCTGCGCCTGCTGCGTGCCTTTGCCCGTGCTCTGGAACTGGCTCCCGACGCCTTCGATTCTCTGTACGGCGATAAGCCAAACGAACATATCAAACTGATCCGCTACCCGGGCCAGACGGCGGAAACGTCGAGCCAGGGCGTGGGTGCGCATAAAGATTCCGGTTTCCTCAGCTTCCTGTTGCAGGATCAGCAGCGCGGTTTGCAGGTGGAAGTGGCTCCTGACCAGTGGGTAGATGCCCTGCCGCTGAACGGTGCCTTTGTGGTGAATATTGGTGAACTGCTGGAGCTGGCCAGCAACGGCTATCTGCGTGCCACGGTGCACCGCGTGGTCGCACCGCCTGCGGATCAGGATCGCCTGTCGATCGCCTTCTTCCTCGGTGCGCAGCTCGATGCGGTGGTGCCGGTATTTAATCTGCCGGAACCCCTCGCCCGCCTGGCGCTCGGCCCGGCCAGCGACCCGCTCAATCCGCTGCTGCGCGATGTGGGCTGGAACTATCTGAAAGGGCGTCTGCGTTCCCATCCCGATGTGGCGCAGCGCTGGTACAACGAATTATTACAACAACAACCTCAACACACAGCCTGATTTAAGGAACAACAATGAACAAACGTTTTGCCGCTTTATCATTCTCAGGGATTGCCTTATCCGTGGCGATGGCTTTCAGCGTTAACGCTGCCGAACCGCTGCGCGTGGCTGCCGATCCGGTGCCGCACGCCGAGATCCTCAACTTCGTGAAAAAACTCGATCCGTCGCTGGATCTTAAAATTATCGAGCTGAGCAGCGGCGTGAACGCCAACGAGCTGCTGGCGCATGGCGATGTGGATGCCAACTATTTCCAGCACGTGCCGTATCTGCGCGATCAGGAAAAAGCGCTGGGCCAGAAATTCACCGTTGCCGCCACGGTGCATATCGAACCGCTGGGCATCTATTCCCGCAAGGTGAAAAGCCTGAAGGATGTGAAGGAAGGCGCAACTATCGCCGTACCGAATAACACCACCAACCTGAGCCGTGCGCTGTATCTGTTGCAGGCACAGGGACTGATCAAACTGAAAGCGGGCTATAACGATCCGTCGAAGGATCAGGCGACGCCGAAAGATATCGCCGAGAACCCGAAAAAGCTGAAGATTCTGGAAGTGGAATCGCCGCAGATCCCACGCGCGCTGGATGACGTTGACCTGGCGGTGATCAACGGCAACTACGCGCTGGAAGCGGGGCTGACGCCATCGAAAGATGCGCTGGGCCTGGAAAGCGCTACCAACAACCCGTATGCCAACATTCTGGCGACCACGCCAAAACTGGCTGATGACCCGCGTATTCGCCAGCTGGCGAAGGACCTGGAGTCAAAAGAGGTGGCCGATTTTATTCAGCAGAACTATCGCGGATCGGTGATCCCGGTAGCGGGTAAATAAAATGATTCGCCTGGAGCAGGTCAGTAAAATTTACGCCGGGGGGCAACCCCCTGCACTGGATGATGTGTCACTGGTTATCCCCGATGGGGCAATCTACGGCATTCTTGGCCGCAGCGGTGCGGGAAAAAGTACGCTGATCCGCTGTCTTAATTTACTGGAAAGGCCAACGTCCGGGCGCGTGCTGATCGACGACCAGGATATCACCGCGCTGACGCCGCGCGCACTGCGGCAGCAGCGTCAGCGCAGCGGGATGATTTTTCAGCATTTCAACCTGCTGCATTCGCGAACCGTGGCCGATAACGTCGCGGTGCCGCTGGAGATCGCCGGGGTGAAACGCCCGCAGCGCCAGCAGCGGGTGAACGAACTGCTCGAGCTGGTAGGGTTAAGTGAAAAAGCGACCGCCTGGCCGTCACAGCTTTCCGGCGGGCAGCAGCAGCGCGTGGGGATTGCCCGCGCGCTGGCGGCCCGGCCCGATTACCTGCTGTGCGATGAGGCCACCAGCGCGCTGGATTCGGAAACCACCGCCTCGGTACTGGCGCTGCTGCAACAAATCAATCAGCAGTTTGGCCTGACGATTGTGATGATCACCCACCAGCTGGAGGTGGTGAAATCAATCTGCGATCACGCCGCGCTGCTGGAGCGTGGGCGACTGCGGGAGAGCGGGGCGCTGAGCACGCTGCTGCGGCAGCAGGATTCTTTACTGCGAAACGCACTACTGCACGATGCGGAGAGCGAACGCCGCTTCCTGCAACGCCACGGTATTGAAGGAGGCCCACTGTGCGCGGTAGCCTGAGCCTTGAAGACCTGTGGCAGCTGATGCTACAGGCAACCCTGGAAACGCTGTATATGGTCGGTTTTTCCGGGCTGTTTACCCTGGTGATTGGATTGCCGCTGGGCGTGCTGCTGTTTATCAGCCGTCGCGATGGCATTCTGCCGCTGCCGCGGGTGAATGCGGTCGTCGGAGCGATAGTTAACGTTGGCCGTTCGCTGCCGTTTCTGGTGCTGCTGATTGCGCTGATCCCGACAACCCGCTTTATTGTCGGCACCACGCTCGGCAGCAGCGCGGCGATTGTGCCGATCACCATCGGCGCGGTGCCGTTTTTTGCCCGTATTGTAGAAAGCGCGCTGGATGAAGTGGCGAAAGGGCGCATCGAGGCGATGCTCTCCATGGGCGGCAACGACTGGCACGTGGTCAGCAAGGTACTGCTGCCGGAGGCGCTGCCCGCGCTGCTGGCCGGCGTGACGCTGACGGTGGTGATGCTGATTGGTTTCTCTTCACTGGCCGGGGTTATCGGCGGCGGCGGGCTGGGCGATCTGGCGATTCGCTACGGCTATCAGCGGTTTAACCAGCCGGTGATGATTGCCACCGTGATCGTGCTGATTGCGCTGGTGCAGGTTGTGCAAATGACCGGCGACCGGCTGGTAAGAAGCCTGGCACATCGTCGTTAATTCAGCACCATAGCGTGATGGCATAGTATACTGTCTGAATTCGCATTACTTTTCTTCTTTCAGACAGGGTACGTCATGGAAATTCGTCATGCCATAAAAACGCAGTGGTGCCAGACCGTTAGCTATGGGCTGATTTTTATCGCGCTGTTTGCCATTTTTCCTCTGCGGCTGCTGCCGTGTTTTCTGGCCGGGTTCATCGTCTATGAAATCATTCTGGCGATGACCCCGTACATTGAACGTCTGGTGAAAGGACCGATTGCCCGCTGGATCAGCATCTTATTCCTCAGCATGGTGATTATCCTCGGACTGGTTACCGGCATTACCAAACTGATTAGCTTTCTGCTGCACGACTTCCAGAACCCCGCGATGTTTCACGCCACTGCTACCAAAATCCTTGAGGATGCCCAACATACCCTGTCGCCGGTGGTGACCCGCTACCTGCCTGCGGACATCGATGAACTTCAGCATAAGGTGATCACCTGGCTGCGCGAGCATCTGGTGGTGGTGCAGACCTTCGGCCGCAGCGCCGCCCACACCTTTGCAACTATGCTGATCGGCATGCTGCTCGGCGCAATTATCTCTCTGCGCAACAGCAAGCTCCGCAGCGACGACGCGCCGCTGAAAGAGGCGATGCTCGACCGCCTGCGTACCCTGGCCGACTCCTTCCATAATGTGGTGTTTGCGCAGATCAAAGTCTCGCTGGTGAATACCGTGCTGACCTGCGGCTTCCTGTTTGGCATCCTGCCGCTGTTTGGCCTGCATCTGCCGTTTGCCAAAACCGTGGTAGTGCTGACCTTCATTGCCGGGCTGCTGCCAATTATTGGCAACCTGATTTCCAATACGGTGATCGTGCTGATCGGGCTTTCCATCTCGCTTGAGGCGGCGCTGATTGCGCTGGTCTATCTGATCCTGATTCACAAGCTGGAGTACTTTATCAACGCGCGTATTTTCGGCACCCGCATCAGCGCCAAAACCTGGGAAATTCTGCTGGCGATGCTGGTGTTTGAATCTGCCTTTGGGCTGGCGGGCGTGGTGGCGGCACCGGTGTACTACGCCTATCTGAAAAGTGAACTGCGGGCAGCGCGGCTGATCTAACCTTCATCAAGGATTTTTATGTTAGCGTTCGGCAGCTCGCTGTGGCACCAGTTTCTTATCGCGATCCCTCTGTTTGTGCTGATCGGCCTCGGCTGGCTGCTGGTGCGTTGGCGGCGCTGGCCGGAAAGCATTACCGAAGCGATAAACCGGCTGGTGTTTCGCGTGGCGCTGCCGTCGATGCTGTTCCGCCTGATGTGCGATTTCAGCAGCGGCCCGCCGGTGGATGCCCGCCTGCTGCTGGCGTTCTTTGGCGGCTGCCTGCTGGTATTTATTCTCGGCAGGGTGATTGCCAGCCGGGTGTTCCACCTTGATGGCGTGTCCGGTTCGGTGTTTGCGCTGGGCGGCATCTTCTCCAATAACGTTCTGCTCGGCCTGCCGATTGCACGCGTGATGCTTGGCGACGAAGCCATTCCTGCGGTGGCGCTGGTGCTGGTATTTAACGGTCTGCTGCTGTGGACGCTGGCAACGGTTTCGGTGGAGTGGTTTAAGCACGGTTCGCTGAGCGTAAAGGGCTTTGGCAAAACGGCAGTCAGCGTGCTGCGCAACCCGCTGATTATCGGCATCCTCAGCGGCACGCTGTTCAGCCTGACCGGGCTGCCGCTGCCGCAGATGATTGACCAGCCTGTATCCATGCTCGGCCAGATCGCCGTGCCGCTGGCGCTGGTGGCGCTGGGTATGAGCCTGGCGTGCTATCGCATTAAGGACGGCCTGGCCATTGGCGGCGTACTGAGCGCGATCAAGCTGGTCGTGCATCCGCTGGTGGTGTGGGGTCTGGCCTGGCTGCTGGGCCTGCCGCCGCTGGAGAGTAAAGTGGTGGTGCTGCTGGCCTCAATGGCGGTGGGCGTGAACGTGTATCTTATGTCGCAGCAGTTTAACGCTCTGACCGGACCGGCTGCGACAAGCATGCTTTTGACGACGTTATTTTCGGCAATTTCCACGCCAGTTCTGATACTTACGATGGACTGGGTTTATGGGTGATTGCTCTGGATTTCTTAGCGCGGTCATCTTTACTGTTTTGGTCATCTACTCCTGGTAGATTCATCTAGCTGAATTACCTTTTGCGCGGTGATGCGATGGATGGATCTGCAGGGATGTTTAGGAGGGGGCGAGACGGTTGTTAACTGATGTGGATGGCGATTCGGTTTGCTGGGCACTATCAGATAGGGGAGTCCGCTTTGTGCCAGGAGCGGACATTCCCAGCGCTATTGATAGCTATGTTCAGTACGCCATTATATGATTATGCAATCCAACCGAGGACTCACAAGAAGAGTCTATAAATACTAAGATGCTGAGGATTGATATGGGCGATGTATCAATTATTACTAATGCTCTTGGGCGTTTTGCCAACAATATGCGACTCTATGGGGAAGCATTTTTAAGATACCGAGAATTGGTAGCAATCGACCGTGAAGAGGCTATACACAACTTAGATCGAGCATTTGAGCAAAATCTTGAGGGTTTTCATACGTTATATGATGTATCACAAGCGATATTTGACTTCCATGAGCATCCTGAGACTAGCCTCTTAATTTCAATTCGAAATGCTCTTCATCACCGTGATCATCCTCTATTCCATAGTCTTCTCCAGACTATTTGGTTGGATGGGAAACCTGAGCATCTACTTGGGGCTGAATATTTAATTGCTAGGCATCGAACGACAGGTGGCAATCCTCCGTTGATGATGCATTTGATAAAGTTAGAAGATGTTTATAGTCGCTTAGATCCACGCAGCGAATCGGACTACTTAAACCCAATGGGTAAAGCAAATGCTTTATCCAGATTCGTCTCTCTGGAAAATGGCTTGGCCTTTGAAAAAGTGTGGGAAAAAACGAAAGTAGATCGATACCCCACAAAGCAAGTGTATTTAGACTTGTTGCCGATATTCAATTCTGCTGTTTCTAGAGTTTTTACTGCATTGGATAATGCTGGAGTGTTATTCCAAGGGTTTGATGCAAATGCTTATAAATCCGTATTTATTGAAGAATTAAAAACTGATCTTCAGCATTTTGATTTTTTTGGTCTTAGAATAAATGCGCTACAGATTGAGTTGGGTCCAAAATTTACAATCCAAGAAGCTTCTATCCGACGAGGTTGTACCTATCAAGGGATGATGGTAGACGAATAGGTATAATGGCACACTAAATTTGAGTCAAGAGCATTTATTCGACAATTAAAGTTGGAATGGAGAGGTGGGATGGAACATTGTCATTGCGAGACGCTCGAAGAACTCAAAATAGTTATTAAACAATATGGGCCAGGAGTTCTCTACAGAGGACAAACTCAACATTACCTGTCTTCAGATGGCTCGCCCTCAATGCCCACGTCATTTCAGCGTCAAGGGTGCGTACCCGATTTGATGATTATGTGGACCTATTATGCAAAGAGAGCCTTGCAACACTTAGTACGCGGTTGGAATGATACCGGCGATAATGCAACCAACCAAGCAATCCTTCAGCATTATGGGTTTCGTTCCTTTTTCCTTGATGTTAGTGGCGATCCGCGTGTTGCTGCTTGGTTTGCATGTAATAAATTTGATTCTAAGTATGTGGTCAATTTGGTAGAGGATTGCTTTGAAGATCCAGTTTGGTTGCGTACTCTAAATGCTTGTTTCGCTCCATCCGAAGATATTGGCCACATTTATTTAATAAGCCAGAAGTTACTACGACAATACAATCTTCAGGCTGTTCATCTATCCGAAATTGCGACAGATCATGGCGCTCCAAGATATGTGCGACAGGATGCGTACATGGTGGGGCCTTTAATTCGTGAAGGGCTAGATGGAGACTGTATTATTTGTCATATCAGCGCTCCAGCAGAGGTTCTGCGTAAATATGCGGAGGGATATAGTGTTGGCTGGCTATTTCCAGAACCATGTGAGGATCCTGTTTATCGCGAACTTTTGGCAATGCCATGGGTGAAGATACGACACCTTTCGGATGAAGGTCTTGAGGCGTTCAAGAGGTCATTGGAGTTACCTGAGTATTCCTGTCACCTTCAAAAGCACATGCCTTCTAGAAGTGCAATGTATAGACCCTTTTGGACTAGGGACCTTCCGCCTCCGGACGGTTTGGCCATCATCTCTTCACAAATAGTTCAGATTCTATGTGGAAGCGCCCTGTATCATGGTGTAAGTGACCCTTGTTTTGTTCTTCCTGAAATCAACAAGCTATTAGAAAAGTATAATGAGATATCAATTGAACTTGATGGACTTGTTTACCATGGTATGGACACAAGATATGGGAAGGGCGTTGGAATAGTAAAAATGCCTGAAAATATTGTATGTGTATTTGAATATGGTATCGATCATCCAGGGTTGCGTATCATGAGTATTGGTCGCTTCTATGGGATGCACTATCGAATCGATAGTAACGGCTGTTGGGAACGTGTTATTCATGAGGAAGACTGCAAGTGTGGTTCAGAACATATTGACAATATATCCTTACTTGGCCGGGTTGATGTTTCCTTGAGGAACAAGTTACTAGAAGATATCGGTTCAGATTTATATGTTCAGAAAGGTATTGACCCGACCTCTGACAAATTGGCTACATGGGGGGAACCTTACTAGCATGATTGAGCTGGCAAGGAAATGTCTAAATTATCCGTGGCAGTTCACTTATCGTTAAGTATTACAGCATTCTATGGCTGTATGAATATTACGTTGAGTCAACTGACCACCAAACGAATCGGAAAACCGTTACATGAAAAAATCTAACTTGGCGACCAGTTTTATTTGACAAGTATCCACATTGGTGATAATAAAACTTATTCGAAAGCTTTCGCTAAAGTTTAATTTAGAAGAAAAAGCTTTTATTTATTGGCGTTAGTAGTATTAGTCAACTATTGGAAAATAATAAACCCATGGCGAATTATGATAACTATTGGAATTACTACAGTAATGACTTCGATTGGCCAAATAATTTTTATCCCCCAAATTTAGAGAAGACTCGACAGATTTATTCTGACCTTGGCATCCAAACTGAAGAAGCCGAAGCGCTAATCTCGTCAGGATATGTGAATATGGGTGGTGACATAATTATAGATCGTTACTATGGCGGACCTCTAGCCAGTTCGGATCTTGCCACACGAATTCACAAAAATCATTTTACCGAGTGGTATCAGATAGCAAAGTCCGGTAAGACCTTCTGTAAAGATATTTTTTTAAACACAGCAAAATCATATGACGAATTAACGAGGCAGGTTAACAAAATCCAAGAGTCTCTAGGGCAAAAACTATTGTTCCGTGGGCAGATTATGCATTACGAGATTACTCGCCCAATAAGAAATCCATACTTTCTTATCGAAGGGCTTGGCGAGACTTCTTTTATTCCTTCTATTTGGCGAAATCTCCTCCAGAATCATCCGCGATCATTTCACCATTTCAATGGTATTAACTTGCATGAGTGGTCGAAGATTATCTATTCACAATTCGACATCGAGGAAGTGGATCGGCGAATAAACGAACTCATAAAACGAGGTGAGTGGATATATTCAGCACAAGATATGGAGGATTCAGATGATCCTTTAGTGAGTCTCTTTGGCCGCGTTCGATTGGATTTGAGTATGGGCCACAATTACAATCTGTCTGACCTACTTAATACTCTACTGCAGCACTATGGACTGTTTTCGTCGTATTTGGATTTAAGCAGTGATTTGCGAGTGGCAATGTTTTTTGCGAGTCATCGTTTTGTTCCCAATGCTGGCAATGATCATTACCAGTTCGTCGGAAGTAACGGTTCGAAGTCCATCCTGTACTTGTTTAAGCATAAACAAAATGAAATGGCGGTGTATGCACACGATCGAGTTCTTCATGGTTTACAGCCACTTAGACCGGAGAGGCAATCATGTGTAATCTGCCGATCAGGTCCGTACGCACTTAATCTTGCGGGCTTATATCTTGTTGGAGCGATTCGAATCGATTTCGAACTGCCGGAGTCTGAACGTTTATCGTCGCATGTGCTCTTTCCTGATGAACATGAGGATAATTTTCTCGCGGCCCTAATCGAAAATTGCAGGCATCCAGAAAGAGTGACCACTTTTCGACATCGATAGCCACTCTTAAATAGCATAATAAACTGTGGTAGCTCAAACTCATTTGACAGCTACTGTTAGGTCAAATCACAATGAGTCTTTAAATTATCCACATGCGACTTTGGGTCGAAATCGGTCATAAACAACCGATAGGTCTGGTCAAAAGCGTAAGTTGTTACTGCGGTTAGTCTTAGCGGATGGGCGCTGGTCCATTTGACCTACTCCCCGATGATTAAAATTCCTCAATGTTAGTCATGTAGCTGTTGGCGTTGCCAGGTTCCGCACCTCGCTCATAGCCGCCACAAAAAAACTAGTGGCGACTATAAGCATCAACTGGCCTGATTTACGCTATCAATCCAGGAAAACCGCATTTCTTCCCAGCCGCCTACAGGATCTACAAACTAAACAAACGGCCGCGAAACCAACTCCAATCCAAGCACAATAAGAAACAGGAGAAAACACTGCCTGAAGCGCCTGGCGCTGATGCGTGCCCGCACTTTCTGCCCCAGCCACATCCCTGCCAAAGCAGGAACCAGCGAAAAAAGGGACAGTGAAAGCTGCTCTACTCGAAAAGCATCATGAAGATACAGCCCCGTGGCAAGCGCGACGGTAGAGACGGTGAATGGCAGCCCCAGAGCCTGAACGAGTTCATCTTTCCGCAGGCCAAGCGACTGGAGGAAGGGAACGGCCGGCATCACAAATACGCCCGTTGCGCCGGTGATAATACCTGTCACGCCGCCAATAATCGGGGAAAGCCATTTTTCGCTTGCCTGAGAGACCGTCAGCGACGGCGAGAACATTGCAAAAACGGCGTAAACGATTAAAGCTGCGCCCAGAGTGCAAGCTGACCAGGCGGGATTAACGGCGATAATCAGCGAAGATGCCGCCACGGTTCCCACCGCAATCAGCAGCATCATCAGCCACAATCGGCTGACAATCATCTTCACTGAGGGGCCGGTAAACAGCTGCAGCACATTCGTCACGAAAGAGGGAAGTACCAGCAGTGCGGCTGCGATCGGCAGTGACATAAACATGCCAAGCAGCCCCATCGCCACCGTAGGCAGCCCCATTCCCGTTACGCCTTTAACAAAACCAGCGACGATAAAGATCAGCGAAAGAGAGATAAACAGCTGTCCGCTCACAACGATTGCTCCAGTATAAGATTTTCCGTGATTCAACCATCTCACCCGGCGGTGGACAATCTGGTTTAAGCGCGTCATGCTTCGGAAAACCCGAAGGCTGAGACGGATATTCTATGAGACTGGATCTTGCTGATTTGAAACTCGTTGTGTATATCGCGGATGCCGGAAGCATTACCCGCGGCGCCAGACATGCCAGCCTGGCCACGGGGTCGGCCAGTGAGAGACTGAAAAGCATCGAGGACGATACCGGGGTAAAGCTGTTTATCCGGCATCCAAGGGGAGTCAGTCTTACTGAAGCGGGTGAGGTTCTTGTTGGCCATGCACGGGAAATTCTGTCCCGGCAGGAACGGCTCAAAGCCGAGCTGGGCGCATACGCGAGAGGAGCCAAAGGGAAGATCAGGCTGTATGCGAATACCTCTGCGATGGCAGAGTTCCTGCCCGGCAGGCTGGCGAAGTGGCTGTCAGCGCACCCGGGTGTGACCATTGAGCTTGAAGAGAGAAGCAGTGCGGATATTATTACCAGCATAAGTAGCGGCGTAGCTGAAGCCGGCCTCGTTTCAGATGCGGTAGATGCCCGGGGGCTTATGCTTGAACCTCTGGCAGATGACAGGCTGGCACTTATCGTCCCATTCTCTAATCCATTTAAATGCAGAGATAAAATCTCGCTCTCCGAGGCGCTTGCAGAGCCATTTATTGGTTTACATCCCGGTAATGCGCTTCAGGATCACATCAGTGAACATGCAAAAGATCTTGGTCGTCCACTGACCTATCGCATAAGAATGAGCAGCTTTGAAGGGATGGGGGAGATGGTCAGCAGTGGGATTGGTGTAGGAGTTCTTCCCTTATCACTGGCTGAACGCTTCAGTAAAAAATTTCCGTACCATATCCTGCCGCTAACCGACTCATGGGCGCGGCGGCGGATCTGCATTTGTTATAAAACACCGGATTCTCTGAGCCCGGCCATGATGCGGCTGTTTGATTTTCTTAGGCTTCAGGATTGATCAATATCAGTTCAGTCAGCAGTCCGCAGTTCTTTACGCATCAGTGCATTTTGCAGCGTTACGCCGCGCCGGACGGGAAATCCGCGTTCGACCACGTGGAAACCGTGCCGCAGAAAGAAACCTTCAGCCGTCTTGCTCACATTCGACGTCAGCTCACTTAGTCCAAGCCGTCGGGCTTCATCGTGGATGGCATTCATCAGCAGCGTGCCAATACCCTGTTTCGGGTAGTTTCCCGCTACGAAGAAATGGTCGATATAGCCATTGGGTTGAACATCGGCGTATCCGGCAATTTCACCCTCCAGCTCAACGACAAATGGTTGGAGCTGCTTTATGTGGCTGGCCCATCGTTGCGGGTCCATATCCTCCGGTGCCCACGCTGCGATTTGATCGGGGGTGTAGTCACGCGATGCAATGTCTCGTATGGATGACAAAAAAACCTTGAGCAACGCGGCCTCATCTCCCTCTCTGTACATTCTTAATTTTATCATAGGCTTATTCATAATTTACTTGCGATTTAGTGAATTAATCTGTCAGATTCAGGTGACGAAGTCACGTACGAAAGCAGTTAAACTCCGCAGAATACATGACTAATGCGCAATCAATGTTGATTCTCCCTGGCGGTGAGAATTTATTACATTATAAGAAATTATAAATAGAGGAAGATATAGTGGTAAGTTTTTAATAAAAATATTACAGAAAGATCTAAATATTACTTCTTGATTTATATAAAGGTAACCAATTGCTAAATTTGTATATGACGCTTTTCCTTTTCCTCCTTTTTCTGGGGAGAGGGAGTGTGGTTGATTTAATTTGTTCAATATAAGAAATCAGATTGGAGACTGAAATAATAAGCAATGCAAAGGCGGTGAGAAGCAGAGTTAAGTCGCTCATGTTATTTCCTTTATGTCCATGTTGAAAATCTTCCTTTGGCAATACTAATCACCAATAATGGTGACTGGCAAGTCTTAATTCTTATTTTTATGTTTTTTAGGATAATTGTTATTAATTTAATTGCTTTTTTTAACTGTAATTTTACTTCTTAAGTTTTTTATTTTTTCCATTCTAATTGGAGTGTTGTGAATTATTTATTGTGTTTGTTTCTAATAACTTTTTTATCTTTATGATTTTAAGAGGTTTTACAAAATAAGGTTATAGTCAAAACGGGTCAGGTAATCATAAAAATAATGGTTTTCGGGTAAAAGACCTGACCGTCAACGCTTTACTTTGGTGGGGAAAATGCCTCATTGAAGAAACTGTGAAGGTCAACGCCAAAGTACCAAAGCCCGATACCGAAGCAAATCACTATCGCTGAAACAATTTTTTTAATCATGGTTGCCGCCCTCGTGTTAAGAGGATTTATCCTGCCATGTACACTCTCTGTAGCGAAGTTTTTTTTCCCTGATTTTGTCTTTTTTTGTCTCTTTGATACTGGGAAGGAAGAGGGTACGTGATTCTTTAAAAAAATGTGAATGATGTCACATGCTACAAGTTGGGTGGCGAGTCGGGCTGCGGTGGCGAGGTTTAAGTAAGCCCGAGAAGGGTGCAAACTGGCGTTGCACAACCTTAACTCGGGTTTTGATAGAAATAATTGAATACCCGATGGTGTTAAAATATTAATGTAAAATAATCATTTTCTCTTAAACTGAAGCTTAATTGCTCTTCTCTGGCGGTAATAAGAAACAAAACTATAAATAGTGACGATTAATAATACAATAGCAAATATAAGAAGCAGCCAGTCTTTCATCTAATACCTCTTGCGTTAGCATGAAATACAAGACTGTAAGTGTATGGGTTAACGTCAGAGCTAAACATAAGATAATTCTTGCAATGGATAAAGGCGCTGTCAGGTGTTTTAATGTTAGCGATAAACTTTGTCAGTACAGCCGCTCGCCTCCTGTTGGTTCAGTTTGACTCTTAAGTCATTTTTTTACAAAATTCTGCAAATTGATTAAAATTCATGCAATTACCAGCACGATAGCGCTGTTTTTTGTTGTGCTGGTCTCCGCGATTCCCGAGGTTATAATTTTAAGTGCAGCATAATATGCTGTCAGAGTGCAGGTCTTTCATCGGCTCAGAACGCGATGATTTTGTTCATAAGCGGTTGTCATATTCCATAATTAAGAATTATCCAATACAATCGCCGTTCCAGAATTTAGCGTAGGGTGCATGATGACTCTGATCGATCGGGAATCGTATGTTAAGAAAAAGATGCGACCCATTACTTTTGCCAGCTTAGCTATTCTCGCTCTGTTAGTTTTATTTCATTTTTCTTTCGGAACAATCGCACTCATTGCTCTGGCTGTTACTGCGGGATATGGGTATTTAAAAAATACAATTTATCCAGAAGAATGGCAGGAGCAGCATGATAAACATATTGAGGAATCACGCGATTTGGATGAAGAACAGTTTCGTTCTCTGATCGCTCAACACCTTCCTGTTCTGGCGCGTAAAAAAAGAATGTTGGTGACCTGTGATGATTATGGCAACGTCATTTACGATCGATGGGCAAAAGAAAAAGAGTATTACATTAATAAACTGGATTATGTTGCGTACTCTACGCCATTTTATAATGGGCTTTATCCTCGTGAACAGCGCCGGTTACTGGATGATATTGTCGATGAATACATGGCCTCTCATGATGAGGAGAGCGTTTACTCTGAAGAAATGTCACCGATCGAGTATGAACATCACTGTGCCGATTTGTTGTGGCAGCAGGGATGGGATACTCGAGTCACACAAGGTTCTGGCGATCAGGGAGTGGATGTTCTGGCGGTGAAGTACGGCATCCAGCTGGCGTTGCAGTGTAAAAAATACGCGTCGCCCGTGGGGAATAAAGCCGTTCAGGAAATTATTGCCGGTAAAGGATTTTATGGTGCGGATGTTGGGCTGGTGGTGAGTAATAACACTTACACGCTTTCTGCCCGCCAGTTAGCGTTGTCGCATTCGATTATTCTGCTGCATCATGAAGATCTGGCAAATATCGATGAACTGTTGGGGATACAGGAATCCCCGGTTTGATAGATGACGCTGCCAAATGGTTTCGTCCCTGTGTCGCTGCGATGACTGTCGGGCAGGGGCGCAATATCGTCGCTATTGTGAAGATGCACTCGAACTTCCACTGACCTGCAATTTTTCAACATTAAGAGTGCTACTCAGCGTTGTTCAACGCCAAACCATTTTTTAAAGGCCAGCCGACCGACCGACGTGATGGTGATTTCCCGAAACCCCGTTGTCCGGGCGATCCACTGCTGGCGTTCACAGTGGCTGAAAAATGCGGCACCGGCTTCACAACCCAGATGAAAGCGCCTTTCGCTCCAGTCCAGGCAGCCGCAGCAGAGTTTTCGCCGGTTTTTGCCGTTCAGTTCGATACCCATTTGGGCAAACTGCTGATGCCCTTTATCCGTCAGTACCGTGCCGTCATCGGTAAGCCACGCAAGATTGACCATAGCGTCGAAGATATCGACCGCGACCTCACCGGCCAGATGATCGTAGCAGGTACGGGCAAGACGCAGCGGCACCGGCGTGCTGATCCTGGCTGCGGAGGGGGAGCGCCAGGAAATGCCCATTATCCTTTCCAACAGCTCGGCAATATCCTGCCCGGCAAGCCGGAAATAACGATGCCGGCCCTGTGACAGGCCGGTAATTAAACTGCCGCTGACCAGCCGGGAAAGATGGGCGCTGGTGGTAGATGCCGCAATGTCGGCAACCGCAGCCAGCTCCGTCGCTGTCCACGCCCGGCCATCCATCAGGGCACAGAGGATTTTTATCCGGGAAGGATCGGCCATCGCCGCTGCAACATTCGCCATGGCGTGCTCAAGCGCATGGCTGTTTTCCTCTGACTCAACGGGTTTTAGCATATCACTCCGGATTGACCGCCCATTTTTGGGTTAGCGTAGCGGCAACCTTATCATTGTCCGTCAGCAGAATCAGTTGGTTTGCATGATCGCTGTACTGCACAACAATATTGATCCCGTTATTAGCCAGTGCGGCGGCGATTTCACCCAGTTCTCCCGGGCGTTCCTGCTTAAGTTTACGAATCAGCGGCGTGCGCACGGCGGCAATCTGAAAGCCGGCCTTTTCCAGTACGTCCCTGGCTCGACTACCGTCCTCAACTAAAAAATGGGCGTGCGCCTGTGCGCCAGCGGTAAATACGCCGCCGCCCTCCAGCCCTACGCCGTTTTGCCCCAGTAAAGTGCCCATCGCCGCCAGTTCCCCGGGTGCGTTGCGTAAAATAATATGGATATCATGCATGAGTTTTCTCCCTGTTTTCTGATGAATACTCCCGCGCCAGCTGCATAATTCTGATGCGATAAAAAGCAAAAATCGATTTTCGGCCTTCTTCCTGGGCGGCTTTATGCATCACATTGCGTTTCCATTGCAGGACGGCTTCCTCATTTTGCCACCATGAAAGGGAGAGTATCTTTCCCTCAGTGGTCAGGCTCTGAAACCGTTCAATAGAGATAAAACCCTCGATATCCGCCAGCAGCGGTTTTAACTCTGTGGCCAGCTGCAGATAACGCGCCTGCTGTGCCGGAGTCACATCTGCTTCAAAAAGTACGGCAATCATTTTCCTGCCCTTTGATTGTGGAGACTGGGCTTCACTTTATCGCTATCAGATAGTTATGCTTCGGCGACGAGCGAACTATGCCTGTTGCGGTTGGCGTAAAGGGGAAAAGTGGAGGGCGTGATCATCGTCTAAACTTAAGTTTCAGCCAGTAAAAGGAGAAAGCAATGTCGAAGTCTGAACACAATTCCGACCAGCAGCGCAGAAAAGAGAAGGATCATCCGGCGAAGGACGATCCGCGGGAGCACGGAGAAATACCGCGCACCCCAGATAATAGCGACGATGATGAAAGGGATCCGCTGGATAAATAATCAATTCAGGCCGGTGTGCGTTGAATCTTAAATTATGGCCCGCCGATGTACCAGAGCGGGCAAGGATCTTAATCTGGATGACTGGCGCGAATATTTACTCAGCCCTGCTTGCTTCGCAGGCGAGCTTCAGCCGGTTGTGCACGTCCGGTGGAATCGGTGCGGTCATCATCATCCGGTAGTTACGGCAGGCCGTGGTTTCTTCTCGCGCCTGCTCAGAGCGCTTCTCCGAGCAGGCGGTAAGGATAAGTGGTAAAGCCAGTGAAAGCAGCAGCGTATTTTTCACGGTATCTCCCTGTTGGTTATTTGAAAAAGCGCGATCCCATACCGCTAAGTCTAGCGTTAAAAGGTGATATCCGATCGTAAAGCGTGACGGATGTTAAGATTTTGTTAGATAGCGATTGCGATGAAATCATTTATTTCATTATTCTCCATCTACGGTTTATGCATTTCATTTTGCATCCGAAGACATTACCCCGATCTGCCTCTGGAGAAGAATAATGAAGCATCTGAAGAAAATTTTGCTGGTTGCCGCACTCAGCTGTTCCACGTCTGCGTTGGCAGAAACCATCGGCGTTTCGATGGCCTATTTTGACCAGAACTTCCTGACTATTATCCGCCATGCCATCGATAAAGAAGCGAAAGAGCGTGGTATCAAGGTGCAGTTCGAAGATGCACGCGGTGATGTCGGTCGGCAGACGGACCAGGTGCAGAGCTTTATCAGCGCCGGGGTGGATGCGATTATTGTCGATCCGGTGAACTCGGCCGGAACCCCTGCGATGACCAAACTGGTTACTGCGGCAAAAATTCCGCTGGTTTACGTCAACCGTACGCCGGGCGATCCGAAACTGCCGCCGGGCGTGGTGTTTGTCGGTTCTGATGAGAAGCAGTCCGGCACGCTGCAAATGGAGGAGCTGGCGCGCCAGGCAAATTACGAAGGTAAAGTCGCCGTGATGATCGGTAACCTGACTGATGCCGGTGCGTTGCAGCGTACTAAAGATGTGGAAGAGGTGGTGGCCAAATACCCGAAAATGAAGGTCGTGCAGAAGCAAACCGCGAACTATTCCCGTAATGAGGGGATGGACCTGATGCTGAACTGGCTGACCAACGGGGAAGAGATTGATATCGTCGCCGCGAACAACGATGAGATGGCGATTGGTGCGATTATGGCGCTGCAGCAGGCCGGTAAAAAGGACAGCAAAGTGCTGGTGGGCGGGATTGATGCGACGCCGGACGGCCTGAAAGCGCTGGCCAGTGGTAAAATGCAGGTCACCGTCTTCCAGGATGCCGTAGGCCAGGGCAAAGCTTCGGTTGATGTGGCGCAGCGGATGATCAAAGGTGAGAAACTGGATTCCTATCACTGGATTCCGTTCGAACTGGTTACGCAGGCCAATATGAAGCAATACGAGAATAAATAACGAACCGCACGGACTTAATCAGATAAGGGACCTCAGTGGTCCCTTTTTTACTTTATAATCCTTTGACGAACCTTCTGATTCTCAGCACGAGAACGCCAGTTACCGAACGGAATATGAATAAAAAACTGATTATCGCCGGAATCCTCGCTCTTATCGCCAGCTACGCCGGGCTCAGGCCTTCGGCCGAACACAGCCCGCGTCAGCCGCAGTCTCAGCAACAGCAACACTCTTCGAGTTCAGCATCAGAAAGGTCGGTTACCGAACAGAATCAGCAACGTTCCGGGCAGTCGGTGCAGGATACGCGCACGGCCAGTGCGCCGCAAAGCAATGATATCAGCGCACTGACTCAGCAAACTCGCGTGGCGAACTACCTCCAGCAGCATCAGCGCCTGCCGGACTACTATATCCGTAAGAATGAAGCGCGCCGCCAGGGCTGGGACCCGTCCCGCGGTAATCTGTGCCAGGTTTTGCCGGGCAGGGCTATCGGCGGCGATCGTTTCAGTAACCGCGAAGGAGGGCTGCCGGAAAAGGCAGGGCGGAAATGGTTTGAAGCGGACGTGAACTATCAGTGCGGTCGTCGTGGCAGCGACCGGATGCTCTGGTCCAGCGATGGTCTGATTTACGTCACCCGCGATCACTATCGCCACTTTGAACAGGTGAACTGAAATGCAGCTGGTCAGCTTCGATCTCCATGATGTGCGTGATGAGCAGGATTTCTACCGGCAGTTTGCGGAGAAATTCGGCCTGCACGGCTTCGGTAATAACCTTGATGCGCTGTGGGATGTGCTGACCGGCGAGGTTTCGCTGCCGCTGCGCATTATGCTCAGGCATTTGCCGCAGCATCCCGCCGAGGCAGGCTTGCGGCGCATCGTGACGGTGATGCAGGAAGCTGAATCCGAAACGGCAGGGGCCTTCAGCGTTCGAACCTCCCAGCCGCTGTAGCTTGCATAACGGATGCGCCGTCAGTATGGTGTGCGCATCGTTACCGACCCGGACAAAACATGACTGCGAATCACTCAAAAGACCCGCTTCACGGCGTGACCCTGGAAGCCCTGCTAACCCGTCTGGTGGAACGCTACGGCTGGGACGAACTGGCCGCACGTATCAACATCAACTGTTTTAAAAACGAGCCCAGCATCAAGTCCAGCCTGAAATTTCTCCGCCGCACGCCGTGGGCGCGTAGCGAAGTGGAAGCGCTGTATATCGCCTCGCTTGACGAGCCGCAGGATATCCCCGCTGACAGTCCGTGGGCCAACCATCGCGGGCGCGATCGGTAATTCACCGTCACCGCGAGAACCGCGTGAAAAAAGCCGGTATCCCTCAGCGGATAGCGGCTTTTTTTTGCCCGATCGATGCAGTTTCAGAACAGGCTTAACCCTGTTCCGCTTACTCCGGCACGTGATGGACGCTATAATTGACCGTTCATTATTGGCTGGAGAAATTGCCGGATGTTTACCCGTTCCACCCTCACCGTTATCTTTGCCGCAGGTATTCTGACCGGCTGCGCGCCGCAGTCTTCCGGTACTGCATCCATCAGCGCCATTGACGAGGGTTCGCCCGCCGCTGCTCAGGCGTCCAGCGTTTATGTGAACACCACGCATATTCAGGATCAGACTGTGGCGGCGGTGGATAGCTCTGCAACGCAGGCACAAAATCAGACTGCATCAACTGCATCAACTGCATCAACTGCATCAACTGCATCAACTGCATCAACTGCATCAACTGCATCAACTGCTTCGACTGCCTCGACGGGCACGCAGGCTAACAGCAGCCCGGCTCCGGCTTCAAGCAGCGCTAATGCCAGTGCTGGCAACTCGGCGTCTGCGGGTTCTCAGACTCCGTCAACGCAAACCGAGACCGCAACGGCGCAGAATGCTGCCGCAGATACGGCGAGTGCTTCCACTCAGACCACGGCGGCGGATGCATCGAACGCCACGGCTCAGGGCACCGCGACGACCTCTGCTACCGCTGCGGCTACAACGGCAGCTCCATCGGCCTCAGCTGATAGCAGCACGGCTCAGGCTTCGGCAACTCCGGCGACTTCAACGGTCACCGCGAGCGCACAGGCTCAGGGCGCAACAACCGCTGCATCGACAGCATCGACGCCCGCTGCCCCTGCGGACAGTGCCCCGGCAGAAACCGCCGGCATCACCCCACCGATTGTTCCTGTGGTCACCACCGCAGCTCAGATGCAAACCGATCCGGTGAACAAGCCCCCCGCGCAGTCTGTCATTCACGTCTATCACGCATTAACTAAGACCGACGACGGTTCGTCAATTATCCTCACGGTGGACGGCAAGGAAGCGGGCGTGCTTAAACGCGGTGAAGTGACGTCGCTGAGCGTGGCACCGGGTAAGCATAAGCTGGGCGGCTACGTTCGCACGCTGTTTGGCATGGGCCGCGTGACCATCCCCGCGTTGGATATCACCACATCATCCTGGGCCGCCACCAAAATTTCCTATGCGGTCACCAAAGATAAACCGGGCTTTACGCTGACTAAGAAAGGGAATAGCTGAAAGCAGGAAGCAGGAAGCAGGAAGCAGGAAGCAGGAAGCAGGAAGCAGGAAGCAGGGAGAAGGGAGCCTTGAAACATTAAGCCGAATGCTGGAACTGCTGATGGTCACGGCGGGATAAAAAAAAGCCCCGGCGAATGCCGGGGCAGCAGGGGCGTTAAATTACAGCGCCATATCCTGTTTAGCGCTTTCTGCGCGTTTTTCCGGCTGAGCCTGTGGGGCCGCGTCGGCTGAGTTACCCATCTGGATAACCGGTGGCGTGGTCAGCTGCAGTGTGGCAGCCGTGTCATTCCACACCTGCTGAGTCAGCGCAACGTTACCGTTCAGCTCCTGACCGTAGCTTGGTACGATAGCGCGGATCTTGCTCTGCCATTCCGGGCTGTTGAACTGCTCAGGGAACAGCTTCTTCACCACGTTCAGCGCGATTGGTGCAGCGGTAGATGCACCCGGCGAAGCACCCAGCAGGGCCGCCACGGTTTTCTGCTGATCGGTCACGATTTCCGTACCCAGTTTCAGCACGCCGCCTTTATCCGCATCTTTCTTGATGATCTGCACGCGCTGACCGGCCTGAATCAGCTTCCAGTCTTCTTTACGCGCGTTCGGATAGTACTCTTTTAGCGCGGCAAAGCGGTCGTCGTCGCTCAGCATCACCTGGCCCACCAGGTATTTCACCAGATCGAAGTTATCCATGCCTACGTGAGTCATCGGCATAAAGTTGCTGGTGGTGGTGGTGCTCAGCAGGTCGAACAGCGAGCCGTTTTTCAGGAACTTGGTAGAGAAGGTGGCGAACGGTCCAAACAGCACGACACGCTTACCGTCAAGGAAGCGGGCATCCAGGTGAGGAACGGACATCGGTGGTGCACCGACTGAAGCCTGACCGTACACTTTTTCCTGATGCTGTTTAGTAATTTCCGGGTTCTCAGACACCAGGAAGGAACCGCCTACCGGGAAGCCTGCATAGTTGTCCGCTTCCGGGATACCTGTTTTCTGCAGCAGCTTCAGCGCGCCGCCGCCGGCACCGATAAACACGTATTTTGCGTCGACGCTGTGCTTCTCACCGCTTTTCACGTCGGTGATAGTGACATGCCAGCTGTTGTCGGCGTTACGCGCGAATTCGGTGGCTTCCGCAGAGGTTTCCAGCGTGAAGTTTTTATCTTTCTTCAGGCTGCCGATCAGCTGACGGGTGATTTCGCCATAGTTGACGTCGGTGCCGACCGGAGTCCAGGTCGCAGCGACTTTCTGCTGCGGATCGCGGCCTTCAATCACCAGCGGTGCCCACTTTTTAATCTGGTTCTGATCGGTGGAGAACTGCATGCCCTGGAACAGCGTGGTCTGCTGCAGCGCCTGATAACGCTTGGTCAGGTAGTTGACGTTGGCATCACCCCAGACAAAGCTCATATGTGGCGTAGAGTTGATGAAGGAGTGTGGCTCGTTCAGGATGCCGCGCTTAACCTGCGCCGTCCAGAACTGACGGGAAATCATAAACTGTTCGTTGATTTCCAGCGCTTTGCTGACGTCAATGGAACCATCCGCGCGCTCCGGCGTGTAGTTCAGCTCCATATTGGCCGAGTGACCGGTACCGGCGTTGTTCCATCCGTTGGAAGATTCGAGGGCGACACCGTCCAGTTTCTCAACCATCAGCTGTTTCCAGTCTGGCTGCAGTTCCTGCAACCAGGTACCCAGAGAAGCACTCATGATGCCGCCGCCGATTAGCAGTACGTCGGTTTTCTGGTTGACTGGCGTTTCAGCATAGCTGGCAGAACAAACCAGCAGCGCTGACAGGGAAAGAACGGGTATAAATCTTCTGGAATTAGACATTTCTTTAACACACATCAATAAAAGTTTAAAAACTGGATGATTATTTTAACGTAAATTGTGATCCAGATAAAAATTTTCTTCACTTTTTTTCACATCTGGTCATATTTCGTTGATACAGCGTGATATTTGGCGATAAAACGCGCATGCCATTGACTCTGAGAATCGGTCCCTCAACCGAACGGGTTAAATTTGCGTCCGCCTTGCCCATTTGGTTATACTGAAATGACCATATGGAGGATATGCGATGAAAATGTTTACCCCTGCCGTATCCGTGCCGCGTGTTGAAACGCTGTGGCAGCACGTTGGCCTTAACGTAGCCGACGGCGTTCTGCTGGTGGGCGAAATTGATAAGGGTCTGGAGGGCGAAGTGGCTAACCGCATTGCCAGCTGGGCGCACATCACGCAGTCCGAACTGCGCCGCATCACCGGTATCCCCAGCACCACCTTCAGCCGCAATATCAAAAAGCGCTTCAGTCCGGATCAGAGCGAGCGACTGGTGCGTTTTATTCGCGTACTGGATCGCGCAGTCGATCTGTTTGAAGGCGATAAGCTTGCCGCGCAGAAGTGGCTGAATGAGCCAAGCCGCGCGCTGGGATGGAAAGCACCCGCCGACCTGCTGGCCTCTGAATCCGGTGCCTGGGAGGTGATGCGGCTGATCACCCGTCTGGAGCACGGGGTCTGGTCTTGATCCTCTATCGCCTGACCAAAACCCGCTTCGTGGCCGGAGCCTGGAGCGGGCAGGGAGCAAAGGAAGCGGGCGGGCGCTGGAACAGCGTCGGCACGGCAATGGTGTACGCCGCCGAGGCGGCTTCACTGACTATGCTGGAAACGCTGGTGCATCTGCATGCGGCGAATTTGCTGGACAGTTTTACCCTGCTGTCCATTGATGTCGATGATGATTTGATTCAGATGATCGATAACCAGATTCTTCCCGCCAGCTGGGCGGCAGCGGAAGCCCCGCCGGAGCTGGCGGAGATTGGCGATCGTTGGGTTGAGAGCGGGGATGCGGTGGCGCTCAGAGTGCCGAGCGCGCTGTCGCCGGTGGAGTTTAACTTTCTGCTGAATCCGCGACACCCACAGTTTTTATCTATCGTCAGCAGGGCGGTGAAGATTGACTTCCAGTTCGATGCCCGACTGAAATAATGGCTGCTCGGCTGCTCGGTAATTTGCGGGCTCAACGGTTCAGAGAGCGGATCATTTAGCTAAATGGGTTAACCGTTCTCGCCCGTCTCGCGCCTTGCCGCACGGCGATACAGCGTACTGCGCGCCACGCCCAGCGCCTGCGCGGCCTTGCTGATATTACCGCTGAAGCGCTCCAGGGTAGCGGCAATCAGCTTCTCATCATGTTCCTGCAAAGCAGGCAGCGGCTCGCTGCGCAGCAGCCGGTACTCTTCCGGCAGGCTGTCCACGTCCAGCACTTCATTATCATCCGCCAGCGCCAGCAGCACTTTCATCAGACTGCGCATCTGCCTGACATTACCCGGCCACGGCTGCTGTGCCAGCGTATCCAGCAGCTCAGCGGTCATCACAATGCCGCGCTCGCCGCCGCCCAGTTCCAGCCAGAGCTGTGAAATAAACTCTGGCAGCGCGGGCCATTCGCGCAGCGGCGGAATGGTATGGGAGAACTCCTGCAGGCGGTAGAGCAGGTCCTCGCGGAATTCGCCATCTGCCACCCGCTGCGGCAGGTTACGGTGGGTGGCGCAGATCACCGCAAAATTCACCGGCCAGCTGCGGCTCGATCCCAGCGGTGCCACTTCTTTTTCCTGCAATACGCGCAGCAGACGCGTCTGCATCGCCAGCGGCATATCGCCAATCTCATCAAGGAACAGCACGCCGCCGTCCGCTTCGCGGATTTTACCGATATAGCCGTTTTTGCTGGCACCGGTAAATGCACCGGGCTGATAGCCGAACAGCTCCGACTCTATCAACGATTCGGGAATGGCCGCGCAGTTAATGGCAACAAACTTTCCTTCACGCCAGCGGCTTTGCTGGTGCAGCGCGCGGCTGACGTACTCTTTACCGCTGCCGGTTTCGCCGTGAATGCACAGTGATACCCCGGCGTTCAGCAGGCGAACCATTTTATCCCCGGCGGCACCCAGCGAGAACGGCAGCACCGGCGCGGCGGCAGGGGCTACGGGGAAGTTGACTCGCGCCGGGGCGCGCAGTCGGTAGAAGTAGCGCTGCTGGCTGCGGGTCTGTACCGGCTGAGGCACGCAATTCGCGGCCTGCTCGGCCTGCGGGAACAGATCGGCAAAGGTGAGAATACCAAACAGATCGGCGCTCAGTTCCAGCTCGCGCATTGCCAGCCGGTTGGCCGCCATCAGCACATTGTCGGAAAACACCAGCAGCAGCTCTTCAACGTGATCGATGCCCTGAATCTGCGGATGCAGGCTCATCAGCCACTGGTCGGGATGCAGGCTTTGCTTCACCCACAGATATTCAATCTGCTTCGCTGCCTCTTTCACCCAGGCCAGCGTGGCGGGATGAGGATAGTGAGCCGGGCCGGAGATATCCAGCACCCCGGCAATCTGTCCGTTCGGTGCCTGTAGCGGCATCGCCGCACAGTAGAGGTCCTGATTGCTGGTGAGGTAGTGCTGGTCGCCAAATATTTCGCAGCCATCATCTATTGCCAGCGCGGTACCGATTGCGTTGGTGCCGCGGCCGCACTCGCTCCATAAGTTTCCCGGCGCAAGGGCAAAGCGCTGGGCTTTCTGTAGAGCGTGCATATCGCCGAAGGTATTCAGCACCAGCCCGCTGGCGTCGGACAGGATCACCACCGACTGCTTGCCGGAAACCTTTTCCGCGAGCCGCTTCACTGCGTGCTGAGCGAAATTTTGCAGGCCGGTATTACTGGCCAGCACATCGGCCAGTTCACCAGGGCGAATACGGGGAAAGTCATCAGCGGTACGGTCCAGGCCGTAGAGCTGGCTGCGAAACCATGAGTCGTTCAATAGCGGCGTAGTGGCGACGTTCGATGTGCTGGCAGCTGACGTATTTCCCTGCATTGGTAACCCCATGCCTGTAGCGAATGTGTTGCAGCATTGTAGCTATCTGGTTTTTTTAGTGTTGCGATTTGCGACACAGATAGAGAAATTATCCGATAGTCCATGCCGAAAAGAAGGTTATTAGCGTTGTAACAGCATGATAAGTATCATCATTTTTTAGAATATCGCAAGCTAAAAAAACTGGCACGCTAACTGCAATACCTCAATGCAGCCAAAAAAACACCC
The DNA here is from genome assembly GCF_016909495.1 of Pantoea coffeiphila. GTDB lineage: Bacteria > Pseudomonadota > Gammaproteobacteria > Enterobacterales > Enterobacteriaceae > Erwinia > Erwinia coffeiphila. The sequence goes on from NZ_JAFBFW010000001.1 coordinate 357,554, forward strand.
GCTACGAGGATTCATTCACGGCTGCCTGTTTACCCTACATTAAGGAGTTTGCGATGCGTTATGCACATCCCGGAACGCCCGGCGCTTTAGTCTCTTTCAAAGCGGCCTACGGTAACTTTATTGATGGCAAATTCGTCGAACCGCTTAGCGGTCAGTACTTTATGAACACCTCACCGGTGAACGGTAGCGACATTGCTCAGTTCCCGCGTTCCGATGCCCGCGATATTGATTTTGCGCTGGACGCCGCTCACCGTGCGGCCGACGCCTGGGGAAAAACCAGCGTACAGCATCGCGCTAACCTGCTGCTGCAGGTTGCGGATCGAATTGAAGCCAATCTGGAATACCTGGCGGTTGCCGAGAGCTGGGACAACGGTAAGGCAGTGCGTGAGACGCTGAACGCCGACCTGCCGCTGGCGGTAGATCATTTCCGCTACTTCGCCGGATGCCTGCGCGCTCAGGAAGGCAGCGCGGCAGAGATTGACCAGCACACCGCCGCCTACCACTTCCATGAACCGCTGGGCGTGGTCGGGCAGATTATCCCGTGGAACTTCCCGCTGCTGATGGCCGCGTGGAAGCTGGCTCCGGCGCTGGCGGCGGGTAACTGCGTGGTGCTGAAACCGGCAGAGCAGACCCCGCTGGGCATTACGCTGCTGCTGGAACTGATCGGCGACATCTTCCCGGCTGGCGTACTGAACGTGGTACAGGGCTTTGGCCGCGAGGCCGGGGAAGCGCTGGCGACCAGCAAACGTATTGCGAAAATCGCCTTTACCGGTTCAACGCCGGTGGGCCGCCACATTATGGCCTGCGCGGCGGAGAATATTATTCCCTGCACCGTCGAGCTGGGCGGCAAGTCGCCGAACATCTATTTTGCCGACATCATGAATGCCGAGCCGGAGTTTATCGACAAAGCGGTAGAAGGTCTGGTGCTGGGCTTCTTCAATCAGGGCGAAGTCTGTACCTGTCCGTCGCGCGCGCTGATCCACGAATCGATCTACGCGCCGTTTATGGAACGCGTGATGGCGAAGGTGGCCACTATTCGCCGTGGCGATCCGCTGGACACCGATACGATGATTGGCGCACAGGCCTCTCGCCAGCAGTTCGACAAAATCCTTTCTTATATTGATATCGCCCGCCAGGAAGGCGGCCAGATCCTCACCGGCGGCGATCGCGCATCGATTACCCCAGCGCTGGATACCGGCTATTACATTCAGCCGACGCTGATTAAAGGCAACAACCAGATGCGCTGCTTCCAGGAGGAGATCTTCGGGCCGGTGATCGGCGTGACCACCTTTAAGGACGAAGCCGAAGCGCTGGCGATTGCCAACGAAACCCAGTTTGGTCTGGGTGCCGGGATCTGGACGCGTGATACCAATCTGGCCTATCGCATGGGGCGCAGCATCAAGGCCGGACGCGTGTGGACCAACTGTTATCACATCTACCCGGCACACGCGGCGTTTGGCGGCTACAAACAGTCCGGCGTCGGGCGTGAAACGCACAAGATGGCGCTGTCTGCCTATCAACAAACCAAAAATCTGCTGGTCAGCTACGACACGGCACCTTTAGGGCTGTTCTGAGCCTGTTATCTTTTACGGAGTGACAAGATGAAAACGATGAAAGCCGCAGTAGTGAAGGCATTTGGCGAACCGCTGGTCATTGAGCAGGTACCGATCCCTGACGTTGGTCCCGGCCAGCTGCTGGTGAAAGTAGTGGCGACCGGCGTATGCCATACCGACCTGCACGCTGCCGAAGGTGACTGGCCGGTGAAACCGCAGCCGCCGTTCATTCCAGGTCATGAAGGTGTCGGTTACGTGGTTGCGGTAGGTGAAGGCGTAAAGCACATAAAGGAAGGGGATCGCGTGGGCGTGCCATGGCTGTATTCCGCCTGTGGCCACTGCGAACACTGTCTGGACAGCTGGGAAACCCTGTGCCATTCGCAGCAAAACGCCGGTTATTCCGTTAACGGCAGCTTTGCTGAGTACTGCCTGGCCGATGCTAACTATGTGGGTATCCTGCCGGACAACGTCGAATACAACGAAATTGCGCCGATCCTCTGCGCCGGTGTAACCGTCTATAAAGGCCTGAAAATGACCGACACCAAGCCGGGCGACTGGGTGGTGGTATCCGGTATCGGCGGTCTGGGCCATATGGCGGTGCAGTATGCGGTGGCGATGGGCCTGAACGTCGCGGCGGTGGATATCGATGACGAGAAGCTGGCCTTCGCTAAGCGTCTGGGTGCCACCGTCACTGCTAACGCCCGCAATGTTGACCCGGCAAAAGTGTTCCACGAAGAGTTTGGCGGCGCGCACGGCGTGCTGGTGACGGCGGTATCACCGAAGGCGTTTGAGCAGGCTATCGGCACCATGCGCCGTGGCGGAACTATGGTCCTGAACGGTCTGCCGCCGGGAACCTTCGATCTGTCGATCTTCAACATGGTGCTGGACGGCATAACCGTTCGTGGCTCCATCGTCGGCACCCGTAAGGATCTGCAGGAAGCCCTGGACTTTGCAGGCCGCCATAAAGTGGCAGCGAACATTGCCGTTGAACCGCTGACTAATATCAACGATATCTTTGCCCGTATGCACGCCGGTAAGATTGAAGGACGTATCGTCGTCGACCTGGCGCTGTAATTCCTGAGTGTAGTAGTAAGCCGTAGCCACGGGCGCAGCGCTGTATGCTGCGCCCGTTTTAACGTTTGTCAGTTATGCCTGGGTGTTACCCAGCCACTGCTGTTGGCATACCGCTCCCGGCATCATGGCTTCCAGCCCGGCAATCAGCGCATCCCCGGCATCCTGCACCGCAGAAAGCGGCATCGCGGGAAGGCTTTCAAGGATAAACCACATGCGGGTCGCGCTGGCATCAAGGCGGGTTCTGACACCCTGACGCCAGTTCCAGCGACGGCAGGTTATGCCCAGGTCATCGCGCCAGATAACTTCTCCCCGATCCACCGTTTCCAGCACCGTTGCCCCATCCTTCACCGTATCGAACTGCTCGTCGCCTTCCGCCACGCAAAGACGCGGCTGGCCCTGATATGCCGCGATATTTTCGCCCCCCACCGGAATGGCATAGCGAATACTGATGGCGTTATACAGGTCAACCACCGGATCGATAGCCGGCAGCGTGCCGTCGCGCAGTACACGCTTGCGCAGCGCCTCGGCGGAACAGGGCGTGCGCTTCGGTTTTGCCCCGAATTTCTGAAAAACGTCCGCCCAGGCAGCCAGATGCGCCACTGCCCAGTCGGGCTGCTGTTCGCTGACAAAAAGACAGGCCGCCTTCAACGCCTCTGCGGCGAATTCAGGCCGCGTAAGCGGGGCGGCCTCAACGCTGATACTTAAGGCCCTGAAGCCTGGAGCGATTTCCCCGATCCGATTGTCGATTGATGGTAAAACGGCAAACATTGCATACTCCATGGGTGACTAATATTCTTACGCCTGGACCACTGAAAATTCGCGCAGCAGGGCAGGCAGCTGCTCGGTTTTGCAATAGTGGCTGGCACCAACGTAATAATGCGGTTCGCCGGTAAAGATGGATATTCCGGCATTATTCAGCATCTCAAAATCATTGCTGTCATTGCCAAAAGCAATGCTGCGGTTGAAATCCACTCCCAGCGTCTTCAGTGCCAGATATTTATTCTCCTGTCGGGGAGTAATGTCGAATATATTCTCGTGACGATGGTGGTGAAGAGAAAATTCGAAACCATTCTGCTGCAGAAATGCATCCGTCTTCGCGCGGAATTCACCATCAAGAATAAGAATTTTACTCACTCCCTGACTGACCAGTTCACTTTCCGGGATTTCACTGTCGGTAAGAGTGCGCATATAGTCGTGGAAAGTATGCGCGGTCTGCGACGTGGAAAAACTCCAGTGGCCGTCGAGCACATAAGGCACCTGATGCTGCTGAAGCAGGCCGATCATCATTTCAGCTGCCCGATTATCAAAGCGGTTACTGAACAGGCACTCACCCTGTTGCCAGGCCATCGCCCCGTTACAGCCGACCATCAGGCAGTCGTGCAGTTCACGCGGTAGCAGAGGAAGCATGTCGCGCACCGGGCGGGCGGAGGCAAAGATAACGCGGGCGGAGTTGGCGAGCGAGATAATATTTTCTGCCAGGTTACAGTGTAACGGTTTTCCGTTCGTAATAATGGTACCATCCAGGTCAAAGATATAGGTTGTCACCGTGTTCCCTTTATATATGCGATATTTTTTACAGTCAGAGATTAACATGCCATGGCCGGTTATTCACCGAAAAAGGGGGGTTAACCAACCAGGATGATTCCTGGCGGTTATATTTTAGCTGCGTTGTTATTTTAAGCCGCTAAGCGGTTATTCAAAAAAAGAATCCTCGCGACCATAGCGGTCAATCCCTGGCTGAGTTAACGTACTGGCAATTTCCCCCGTTCGGAGTCGTTGATGGATATCATTGGGATCATTATGTCGGCCGGTAAAGCCTCGGTGAATGTGGCGCTTTATACGCTGATCCCCATTATGGTCGTTATGCTGATTATTATGAAATACCTGGAGGTCCGGGGAATTCTGGACCGCATTGTGCAGGTGATGACGCCGGTGCTGAAGCCGTTTGGTATTACCGGGATGGGGATTTTTGCGCTGATCCAGCTTAACTTTGTCAGCTTTGCCGCACCGCTGGCCGCGCTGGCCATTATGGAAAAAAGAGGCGCATCGGACCGCCATCTTGCAGCGACGCTGGCCATGCTGTTTGCCATGGGGCAGGGAAACGTCTTCTATCCGCTGATCCCTTTTGGCCTGCACTGGGGCGCGGCGCTGGGTATTTCGGTGGCGGGCGGACTGGCCGCTGCGGCAATCACCTGGTATTTCTTCGGCCGCAGGCTGTCGGTCGCCTCCCTGCAGCGGGATGACACGCCGCCGGAAGATAAATCCGCAACCGGGCTTATTGCCATTATCAACGGCGCCGGGTCGGATGCAATCCGCCTGTCGCTGGGCTCGGTCCCGATGCTGATCCTGTCGCTGACCGTGGTGGGTATCCTGAAAGAGGCGGGTGCGATTGAACTGCTGACCCGGCTGATTGCACCGGTGCTGGATTTCTTTCATGTCTCCGAGGTGTTTATTCTTCCGGCGTTAACCAAATGCCTGGCGGGGGGAACCGCTTATTTTGGCGTGGTATCCGATCTGCTGCACAGGGGATTAATGACCGCCCAGCAGGTTAACGCTTCTGCCGGGTTTATGGTGCAGACGCTGGATCTGCCCGGTATTGGCATCTACCTCGGTATTGCCAGCCGCTTTGTCAGGCTGTTCCGCTTTGCGCTGCCCGGTGCGCTGGTGGGTATTCTGCTGCGTACGGTGTTGCACAGCACGATGTTCTGAATGGTTCATTCTGTTACCCCTTCTGTAAACAACGCATTTACATAAGATTTGTAAATGCTTATGATTCTCATTCTCTTATATGCACCCGCGCCGGATTAGCCGGGCGGGATGCCTGTCCATTGATGGAGCCAGAAATGAGATCGTTGTTTACCCCACGTAAAGCCCTGGTCGCTGCGGCGATTGTGACCTCACTCAGCCTGACGGCCTGTCAGGCTCCGCAGAAACAGGCGCAGGCCGCGCAGCAGCCTGCTGCTGGCGCCAGCGAATCTAAACCCGCAGATAGTCGGCTCACCCAGCGCGAACTCGCCGCCGGGCTGTATGAGATGGCTTATTCTCCGGCTGCGGGAGGGCTGTACGTTGCCAGCGCTCAGGGATTCAAAACGTCTAACGGCGGAGTTATCTACCGTCTGGACCCCAAAACGCTCGAGACAGTTAGCGAAACGCACACCGATCTGAAAAACTTTGGCGTGGCGCAGGACGCTGACGGCAGCGCGATTTACATTACCAACACGGTGGACGGCGGCATCACTAAGGTTGATGCGCAGAGCGGTAAAGTATTACAGCGCCTGATGTTTAAGGATCGCAGCAAGAAAGGGGATGCGCTGGGCAGTCGCGAAATCCTGGCTCACGATGGTCTGCTGTACGTTGGCGGTGTGGGCGATCCGGGTGTGATTTGGGTGGTGGATGCGAAAACGCTGAAACTGAAAACCACCATTAAAAACGCCGGAAAATGGGTTACCGGCATTATCTGGTCTCCGCTGACCAATAAGGTTTACGCGGCCAACGGCGGCGGTGAAATTCTGGTGATCAATCCGCGCAGCCACAAAATCGAACAGCGCTGGACGGCGGGTGACGATAAACCGTATCTGTTCCTCAACCTGGCGGAAGATCCTGCCACCGGACGTCTGTTCGTGACCGATAATTCGAAAGCGAAAGAGACACTGGTATTTGATGAGCGCAGCGGCAAAGTGATTAAGCGCCTGCCTGGTGATGCGCTGGCGGTGAAGTTTAACGCCAAACGCAACGAGATCTACATCAGCCAGCGCGAATCGAAGAAGGTACTGCAGCTGGATGCGACCAGTTACGCGGTGAAAAACAGCTGGTCGTTTGACAGCCATCCGAACAGCCTGGAGCTTTCCCCGGACGGCCAGACGCTGTACGTCAGCGTCAAGCAGGGGCTGGATAAATCGCATACGGCAAAAGGGCCGGACAGCGTAGCGCGCATCGCGCTGAACTAAGCTTTGTTCTGCCGGGGACGAATTTGCCCCGGCAGCTTATCCCCCGCGGTTCGGTTCACTCTCACCCAGACATTCTGCCAGGCTTGCTGCCCGTTCTTTTTATCCGCGCTTTTACTGCATACTTTCCTGCTGCCGCATCTTGCGCGCCGCACGGTGGCAATAGATAAACCAGCCCAGCGCCAGTGGCAACGTCAGCGGCATAATGACAAGGATATTATAAATCGCGTCCAGACCTCGTGGCGACCCGTTCAGAAAATTACAGACTCGAACGGAGAACAGGTGTATCACCAGGGAATCCATTGCCTTTTTCGCGAAGGGATACAAAGCAATAAATAGCAGCGCTGGCAGAAGAAACCAGAGGGAAAAGTCCTTAATTAAGGTAAACATTGCGATACCATAAAAAAGCAGGCCGCTTAGAAAGTTCCAGCCAAATTCTCCGCTGCGTAAATAGCGCCGCATCGGTGTGGCAAGCGGGGCTTTGGGGGGATGTATAGCCGGATTACCGCCGGTTCTCTTTCGTTTTCGGCTCAATCGTGGGGTCCGTTCAGGAGTGGCGACGTACTGATTCTGTAACAGGGGGAAGAGGGCGTCCGTGCCCCTCTGGCGATTACTCGTAGCAAACGCCCGGATTCTCGGACAGCAGTACGAAGTCCTGGGTATTCTTATCCAGTGCGCGGATCGCGCCACTTTCGATATCATAAACCCAACCGTGCAGGCGAATCGCCTTATCACGCAGGCCAACCGCCACGGACGGATGCGTTTTGATATTGTTCAGCTGAGCGATGACGTTTTCCTGCACCATCGCATTCACTTTCTCTTCTTCAGTGGTGTAGGTTTTCTTCTCGACAACGGCTTTCGCTGCATCGGAGTAGCGCAGCCAGTGCTGAACGGCAGGCATAGGGTCCAGACACTGGCAGGTAGCGATGGCTTTCATTGCGCCGCAGTTGGAGTGGCCGCAGATAACAATATCGGTGACGCCCAGAGCCACTACCGCATATTCGATGGTCGCAGAAACGCCGCCCGGTTCAGGGCCGAAAGAGGGCACGATATTGCCGGCATTACGAATGACAAAGAGCTGTCCGGGTTCCTGCTGGGTGACCAGTTCAGGCACCAGACGGCTGTCGGAGCAGGAGATAAACAACGCTTTGGGATTCTGGCTGGAAGCAAGGCTGCGGAATAATTCTTTCTGATTAGGGAAAACATCTTTCTGGAAATTCAGAAAACCTTCAACAATGTGCTGCATAGCAGATCTCTACCTTCTTTTATCGTGAAATAATATTCTGACACCGAAGCACCGCCGCGTGCAACTTATCAGAAAAATCTACACCTGACTCTCCGGCATACGCCCGTCGCTGACGCACAGCGTAAGGCGATGTTTTTTCACTTTGTAGTATAGCGTGGTCCTGGCTATCTGCAGCTCCTGTGCGGCCCTGGCGATATTGCCCTGAGTACTGTTAAGCGCGTTGATAATCAGCTGACGTTCAAATTTATCAATTGCCACATCCAGGCCCTCCTGAGGAATAGACTGTGGGCCGACGTCTTCTTCGGGTTTACTCACCTGGCGGAAGGAGACCGGGGAAGAAATTTCATCATCATAGGCCAGCACGTCCAGCGGGCCGTTGTGCTCCTGCTGTAGCATACTGCGCAGTATCACATTCTCCAGCATTCTCACGTTGCCGGGCCAGGGCAACTGAGTGAGCCGCCGGGTTACCTCTTCACTGATATGGGTGATCTGGCAGCTGACAATATTGTTATATTTTTCAATAAAATAATTTGAAAGCAGGCGGATGTCAGCCGGCCTCTCGCAGAGAGGCGGTAGCACCAGCTGACCGACGCACAAACGATAATAGAGATCGGACCTCAGATGGCCGCTATTAAGCAGCTCCGACGGGGGTTCATTCACCGCTGATAGAATTCGAATATCTGACGTCTGCTGGCGTGAACCACCCACTTTCCAGAAAGTTTTATCCTGGCAAAAGCGCAATAGCTTGCTTTGCAAACCGACCGGCATGGAGTTCAGCTCATCCAGAAACAGCGTACCTCCCTGAGCCAGTTCCAGATAACCCTGGCGATGTTCGGCACCGGTAAACGCGCCTTTCTCCGTTCCGAACAGGGTACTTTCAATCAACGCTTCCGGAATGGCTCCGCAGTTCAGTGCGATAAACGGTTTGTCCGCCCGGTTGCTGTAGTGATGAATAAGGCGGGCAAAAAGCTCCTTGCCCGTTCCCGTCTCACCGACGATCATCACAGGAACGTCACCTGCGGCCAGGCGTTTGGCCTGACCGATTAACTTTTGCATCTGCGGGTCAGCGGTAACAATTTCGTACTTCTTCTCGCTCTGGTTATGGTTGTAAAGCAGGCTGTTCAGCTCAACCACCTGGTCCTGCAAGATCCGCGTAGAGGAGATATCGCGGCCAATTTCAATCACTCCCTGGATCTCTCCGCTGCTGTTATACAGCGGAACGGTGGTGTGCTGAAACTCAACGGCTTTCCCTTTCCGATTGTAATAAATCTGATAATTACCAATAAATTCTTTGCCGTCATACAGCGCCTGCAGCATGGTGCTCTTTTCTTTGCACAGACCATAGACGTCCTGCACGCTTTTCCCCAGCGCAGACTGGACGCTGTAACCGTCTATACCAGCACTTTCCTGGTTGTAATAAATGAATTTCGCCTGCCGATCGATAATCGTGATGGGTTGATGAATTAAGTCAAAAAAACGGGAAAACAGCGACACCATGCGCACCAGTTCTTTTTGCGATTCCATTCTGTTTACGGCTCCTGAAAATTTTTTTTCCTTAGTTTTTATCCCTGACAGGGTTAACGAGGAGTGTGTCGAAAAACAGACGGAAGTACAACGTTTTGAATTATGTCTGGGTTTTAAACAGCACTATTTGTGTTAACCCATTGAGTTATATGGATTGTTTATTTGGCATGGCGATTGCAGGATTTAATCGCTGCGGTAACGCACACGCCATAAATGGATCTGAAAAAAGCCAAGGGAAAATCATGAAAAAACTTAAAATTGCTGCAACCCAGAAAACGTTAAATAGTTTTATCATTGAACGGGAAATTATTGATATTACAGAAACGGATTTTACCGATGTTGGCGCCGTTGTTTTAACGATGGAGGACATCAGGGATGGGCATCTGGATTCCGTTAATCAAACCCAGTTTAATATCCCCGTTTTTGCTGCACTCAAGAACGATGAGATATTGCCGCCAGACATTCTGGAACGGATGCGCGGCGTCATTAATATTAATGGTGTGACGAAAGAATTTTTTGGTAAGCAAATCAATTTTGCGGCAAGTGAATATGAAGAAAACCTGCTGCCGCCATTTTTCAAAGAGATGACTCGATATACCGAAAAAGGTAATGTGTCGCTTTCAACGCCGGGCCATAACGGCGGCCAGTTCTTCCGTCAGACGCCCGCGGGAAGGCGCTTCTTTGACTATTTTGGTGAAACGGCCTTTCGCGCCGATATGGCCAGTTCCGAAGTGCGTCTGGGCGATTTGCTGATTCATGAAGGCGCTGCCTGTCAGGCCGAGCAGCATGCCGCCAAAGTGTTCCACGCCGACAAAACCTACTTCGTGTTAAACGGCACGTCGGCTTCGAATAAAGTTGTGACCAACGCGCTACTTGCTCCGGGCGACCTGGTTCTCTTCGATCGAAATAACCATAAGTCCTGCCATCACGGTGCGCTGATTCAGGCGGGAGCAACGCCGGTTTACCTGGAAACCTGTCGTAATCCGTTTGGCTTTATCGGCGGAATTGATGCCCGCTGTTTTAAAGAAAGTTACCTCAGAGAAGAGATTAAAGCCGTTGCGCCGGAGAAGGTCGACTGCCCGCGTCCATTCCGTCTGGCGATTATTCAGCTTGGCACCTATGACGGCTGTATTTATAACGCCCGTCAGGTAGTCGACAAAATTGGTCATCTCTGTGACTACATTTTGTTTGATTCGGCCTGGGTCGGTTACGAACAGTTTATCCCGATGATGCGTGACTGCTCGCCGATGCTGCTGGAGCTGAAAGAGAACGATCCGGGTATCCTGGTAACCCAGTCAGTGCATAAATTGCTGGCGGGCTTCAGCCAGGCATCACAGATCCATAAAAAAGATCGTCATATGAAGCATCAGCCTTATTACTGCAACCACAAGCATATGAACAATGCCTATATGCTGCATGCCTCTACCAGTCCTAACTATCCTATTTTCGCCTCGCTGGATGTGAATGCCCAGATGCACGAAGGCAAAGCCGGCGTGAAAATCTGGCAGGATGCGATTAAGGTTGGCATTGAAGCGCGGAAACTGATCCTGAAAACCTGCACCATGATCAAACCGTTTATTCCTCCGATGATTGAAGGTAAACCGTGGCAGGATTACAGCACCGACGAAATCGCCAACGATCTGAAGTTTTTTGACTATGTTCCGGGCGAAAAGTGGCACGCCTATCAGGGTTTCGAAAAAAATCAGTACTTTGTTGACCCGTTCAAGCTACTGCTGACCACGCCGGGCATTGATATTGACACCGGCGGCTATGCCGACTTCGGTATCCCGGCCACTATCCTGTGTAACTTCCTGCGTGAACACGGCATTACGCCGGAAAAAAGCGATCTCAACTCGATCCTGTTCCTGATTACTCCCTCTTCAGATTTACCAAAAATTCAGTATCTGGTCGCGCTGATCTCTCGCTTTGAACAGCTGGTGGCTGAAGATGCGCTGTTGTGTGATGTTCTGCCGTCAATCTATGCCGATCACGCCGAACGCTATCAGGGCTATACCCTGCGTCGTCTGTGCCAGGAAATGCACGATATTTACGTTCGTAACAACATCAAGGATCTGCAAAAGGCGCTGTTCCGTAAGGAGACTCTGCCACGGCAGGCAATGCTGCCACAAAAAGCCAATCTGGAGTTTGTGCGTAACCACACCGAGCTGGTGGCCCTGAATGAGATCGAAGGACGGATCGCGGCAGAGGGGGCTTTACCTTATCCACCGGGAATTATCTGTATCGTACCTGGCGAAGTGTGGGGCGGGGCGGTACTGAAGTATTTCAAAGTTTGGGAGATGGTTATCGATCTCCTGCCTGGCTTCGCGCCGGAACTGCAGGGCGTCTATTCGCAGGTTAATGCACAGGGCAGCGTTCAGGTCTGCGGTTACGTTATTAAACAATAATAAGAACGGCCGCGCGGGCAGTGTTGCCGGGCGGCCGTCATAAGGATAAGAAACTATGTCTGATTCAAAACCGACGAAAAAAATGGGCGTCGTGCAGCTGATCATCCTGACCATCATCAACATGATGGGCTCGGGGATTATCCTGCTGCCGACCAAGCTGGCGGAAGTCGGCACCATCTCAATATTATCCTGGCTGGTAACCGCGCTGGGTTCGCTGGCGCTGGCCTACTCTTTTGCGAAATGTGGTCGATTCAGCCGTAAACCCGGCGGGATGTTTGGTTACGCACAGTATCCGCTGGGCACCGGCGGTAACTTTATCTCTAACTACACCTACGTGATTTCCTGCCTTGTCACCAACGTGACGATTGGCATTACGGCGGTTGGCTATGGGGTTGAACTGTTCGATGTGCTGCTGACGCCGGTGGGGGTCTGTCTGGCCACCGTGGCCGTGCTGTGGGTGACCACGCTGGCCAACTTCGGCGGTTCCGCCGTTACCGGTAAGCTCGGTTCAATCACTATCTGGGGGGTGATCATTCCGGTTGTCGGGCTGTGCATTATCGGCTGGTTCTGGTTCAGTCCACAGCAGTATATAGAGGCATGGAATCCGCATCACAAGCCGCTGTTCTCGGCGATCAGCTCCTCGATTTCTATTACGCTGTGGGCGTTCCTGGGTCTGGAATCCGCCTGCGCCAATAGCGATGCGGTTGAAAATCCCGAGCGCAACGTGCCGATTGCGGTACTGGGCGGAACGCTGGGCGCTGCGGTGATTTATATCATTTCTACCAACGTCATCGCCGGGATTGTGCCGAACCTGGATCTGGTTAACTCCACCGCGCCGTTTGGTGTGGCGTTCAGCCATATGTTTACGCCGCTGGTGGGTAAAATCATTATGGCGCTGATGTGCCTGGCCTGTATCGGCTCGCTGCTGGGCTGGCAGTTTACTTTTGCTCAGGTGTGTAAATCCGGGGCAGAAGCCGGTTTCTACCATCGTGTCTTCACCCACGTGAACAAGATGGGCGCGCCGGTAAAAGGCATGCTGATTCTGGTAGTAGGGCAGACTATTGTCACCTTTATGACCATCAGCCCGTCGCTGACCAAGCAGTTTGATATTCTGGTTAACCTGGCGGTGATTACCAACCTGATCCCGTATCTGCTGTCGATGGCGGCTCTGGTAACCATGCAGCGGTTGGCCGACGTCAGTAAACGCGAGATGCGGATAACCAATACCATCATGATTATCGCAACGCTCTATACCTACTATGCGTTGTACAGCGCAGGCTTTGAAGCCCTGACGTGGGGCGCGCTGGCAACGTTCCTTGGCTGGAATCTGTATGGTTTTATCGCGCCGAAGTTTGAGTTAGAGCGCAACCGTATCGAAGACAAGCAGTATATGGAAAACCACGATAAGTAATCCGCAGCAGGCGGCGGGCAGGTGAAACTGCTCGTCGCCTGCGTCTGGCAAGATCAATCCCCCGTCAATATCCCGTATGCCTATGCAGTTCCGAACGGTTTTATCATAGAGGTCTCCATTAGTTACAACATACAAATTGGCATGAATACACTTTACCTCTGCAACAGTGTTAACCTGGTTCTGGCAGGGGATAAAAGGACGGCAAGAGAAATACCTGAGAACTTAAATGACCTTCTTGCCAATACGCTGTCGATATATTAACCGGGGCCTGAAACAGGCTGACACATTATTGTCAATCCAGGAAAACCAGGGGTAAAGAAGCACGTTAATTCCGGATTATGACAGCAATGTCATTTTCATGTCAGCTAAAGAACAGGGTCGATGAAATATAATTATCCCATCAGAAATAATGAATTCAAATGGGAGATATTTATGAAAAAGCGTATCGCTATGACCTTGCTAACCGGTGCTCTGGTTATTTCATCCTTCGCTAATGCGGCGGAAGCCGTTAAAGATACCAGCGGCCTGGTGAAGAAAGGAACCGTATCCGTTTCTGGTGCCACCACGCTGTCAAATCTTGAGAGCATGATTAAACAGGAAGCGGATAAACAGCACGCCAGCCGCTATAAAATTATCGCTGCCGGTGGGCATAACTTGCTGAGCGGAACGGCGATTATTTACCAGTAATCCGCTGAATCGCGTTACTCCTTATAATGAAACACTTAGCCGGCCTGATAATCAGGCTGGCTTTTTGACGTCTGAACCTTTCTGTCGTGTATCATGGCGAGATCGCCGGCGGCAGGGACAGACCGCCGGTTTTAACCGTTCTCCACTCTAACGGACGTTACGACTGACGGCGCTCAGGAGAGAACAGGGAGAAATAAAGCAGCCCGGAAATAATGCTCAGATTCTTACCGAAGGCAATAAACTGGCTGCTCTGCTGGGCGCCGGTATATAGCCAGAACTGATGGAAAAGCACGCTGGTGAGGAATACATAGACAATCCAGATAATCGACACGGCCTTTAATCGATACCCAATTAAGAAGCAGAGACTGCCGCCTAACTCAATAATTATCGCCGCCACGATCATTAACTGTCCGACCAACGTATCGCCGAAAGGCGTTTTGGCCACGTTATCTGAAAAATGCAGAATTTTACCCATGCCGCTATAAATAAACAGCGGGGTGATAATAATGCGGGCAATAATTAAAACGACTTTTTCATACATGATAGATCCCTGTTTGTCTGGAAGGATGAAAGTTCATTATCATCCTGGCAAACAGGGGCTGTCATTAAGGTGACCGCTGGCTGACAGCGCGGTAAGGTTAGCGCTTTTCGGCTACGGCAAGGGTAAAACCGAAAGTATTCACGCCATCGCGGCTGTTAACAAAAACATCGCCTCCGTGAACCAGCGCAATCGCTTTAACAATCGACAGTCCCAGCCCGTGATTACTGCTGCTCTGCGTTCTGGAACCGTCAACGCGATAAAAGCGTTCAAACAGGCGTTCAAGGTGATAAGACTCAATCTCTGCACCTTCATTTAACACCGACACCGAAATGAACCTCTCGGACTGCACGATATTAATATCGATCGTGCTGCCTTCGCGGGCGTAGCGTGAACCGTTGCTGAGAAGATTAGCCAGAGAGCGGGTAAACAATCTGCGGTCTACATATGCCGTAGCGTCGCCGTTGATGCGCACTGACAAATGGCGTTCCGTTAGTGACGGCTCAAGATATTCAGCCGCTTTCTGACTTTCATTGCGAAGGGAAACCTGCGCCATCTGAGCGGCAAACTTACCGGTCTGGGCATGAGACAGGAATAACATGTCATTAATAATCGACGACATGCGCTCAAGCTCTTCAAGATTCGATCCCAGCATATTTTGCAGCTGTTCTACGCTGCGGTCGCGGGAAAGCGCCAGCTGGGTCTGGCCTATTAAATTGGTTAACGGTGTTTTCAGCTCGTGCGCGACGTCGGCATTAAAGCTCTCAAGCTGCTCCCAGGCCTTTTCCTGGCGGACCAGTACGCCGTTAAAGGCCTCTGCCAGCGCATGCAGTTCTTCCGGCAGCGAATCGATACACAGCCGTTGTTTCTGTTTCCCGGGAACCAGCTGATGCGACTGCGCGCTCAGCGCTTTTATCGGCTTCATGCCCGCGCGGGAAATCCAGTAACCCAGCAGAGCGACCATAATCACGCCGAAGAAGGTGATAAACAGCAGTACCCGGGTAAATTCTTCCAGCGTGCCCATATAGGGCGTGGAGTCAATCGCTACAACGTAACGTAATGCGGGCCTGTTACCGCTGGCGGGAAGGGTACTTGCCATCAGGAACAGCGGGCATTTTTTGGCATCGGGCAGGTCAACTTTACTGAAACCATCTTCCAGCGCTCTCAGGTTCACACCCTGCGGCACCGGTCCACCGAGGTGATAAAACGGGTCGTCGCTGATAATCCAGTACTGTACGCGCCCCCCTTCGGAGGTAGAAAGATTAACGAATTTCGCTTTTAGCAGCTGCCAGTCATAGGCAGAAGCCCGGGAGACAATCATCGGTTCAACCAGCGAATAACGAAACTGGAGTTCGTTATGCATCTGCTTTTCCAGCGACTCCTGCAACGTCACGCGCAGGCAAACGGCGTAGGCCAGCGCCATGCTTACCGTCGCCACAGTGAACATTAATGCCAGACGGGCGGAAATGGATTTTCTGAACAGATTGAGCATGATGGTTAATCTCGAAACTCAAGCACGTAGCCCATACCGCGCACGGTGTGCAGCAGTTTGATATCCCACGGCGCATCGACCTTGGTCCGCAGCCGTTTAATGGCGACTTCAACGACGTTAGCATCGCTGTCGAAATTCATATCCCATACCTGTTCGGCGATCATCATTTTTGACATGACCTGGCCCTGATGTCGGGCCAGCAGACTGAGCAGGGCGAACTCTTTCTGGGTTAAATCAATCCGGCTGCCGTCGCGAATTACCCGGCGCGCCAGCAGATCGATAGTCAGATCGTGAACCTGTAAATGGGCAATATCGTAACTGTCCATCGAACGGCGTCTGAGCAGCGCCTGCAATCGGGCAATCAGTTCGGTCAGTGAAAATGGTTTCGGCAGATAGTCATCGGCCCCCAGGCGCAGGCCCTTGACCCGCTCATCAAGCGAGCCGCGCGCGGATAGCATCAGCACCGGTGTTCTTTTGCTTTCGCGCAGGCTGGCGAGCATTTCATAACCGTCCATCTCTGGCAGCATGACATCAAGAATGATCGCGTCGTAATCGTATTCGACGGCCAGGAACAGGCCGTCTCTGCCGTCATGGGCGGTATCGACAATAAATCCCTGTTCTCTCAGCGCCATGGTGATATAGGAGGACGTTTTCAGCTCGTCTTCCACCAGCAGTATTTTCATGATCGGGTGTTTCTCTGTTCTTACTCGGTTTACGGCCGCTATTATAATTACAGCTCTGGTCCGCAGGCTGACTTTTTGCTGACATTTTTGTCAGTAAAATGACGATGGGTGCTAAATTCGATCTTTTTCCTTTCGCTGCCTGGTTATTCAGCGTCGGTTATGGCCTGATCCCCCATTCGTCCAAATGCCATCATCCCGCACAGCAGGGTAAATGTCGTCATTATTCCCGCCAGAGGAAATCGCTGAACGAGCCGCTTATTGATAAAGCTCATGCCCACCACGCCGACAATGTTGACTGCAAACAGCCAGCCATAATGCTGGGGATCGATGCCGAACCCGCTGATATAGACCGCGGGCGAACCAACGATGAAGGCATACACGGCGACATAATAAAAGGTCACACACAGCGTAAAGCGCATAAAGCTGCGATTTTCCAGCAGGTGCAGGTAGTTAGTGAAGGCGCTGCCGAGCGAATCACCCGTGCGTTTTTCCGCAGGGAGAGTTTCAGGCAGCCAGAACAGGGCGAAAAACATCAGCACGCCAACGGCTGCGAGAAACCAGAAAATCACCGGCCACTGTGAATAGCGCATAATTTGTCCGCCGAGCAGCGGACCGGCAATAGGTGCAATCGCCATCACGATAATCAGCGTGGATAACATCTGTGCGGCACGGGTGCGGCTGAAGAGATCGCGGATCATGGCGCGTGCCAGCATCGGACCGGTGCAGGCACCTGCCGCCTGGAAAACTCGCCAGAATACGATCTGATACATTTCAGTAGACAGGGCACATCCCGCTGAGCCAATAGCGAACAGGATCATGCCGATATACAGCGGTGGCTTGCGTCCAAATCTGTCGCTAATCGGCCCCCAGATAAGTTGGGCAATGGCGAAACCAATCAAAAAACCGGTTACGGTCAGCGCCGCATCACCGTGTAGCGAAATCGACATCGCTGGCATCGCGGGCAGATAAATATCCGTCGACAGTGAAGTAAAGGCCATCAGCGCGCTGAGGATGGCAATAAAGGCGATGCCGGTTTTGGCAATGGTGGAATTATTCACGGGTGTTATCTCGTTGAGTCGCAGGGCATAAGTCGTAGAAAGTGACCGGCAGCAAGCGGGTAGAAAACCCGATCGGCTGCCGGTCAGCCCGATCAATCAGGCATCGTCGTCTTCGCCGCGAGCACTGCCGCCGAAGCGGTTATGCACGACGACAAAAAACAGGGGAACGAAGTAAACCGCTAGCAGGGTTGCGGCGACCATCCCGCCGATAACGCCGGTGCCTACCGCGTTCTGCGCGCCGCTACCGGCGCCGGTGCTGATAGCCAGCGGCAGTACCCCGAGGATAAAGGCCAGCGAGGTCATCAGTATCGGCCTCAGCCGCATGCGCGCCGCCTCCAGCGTGGCCTCGATAACGCCTTTGCCTTCTTTTTCGATCAGGTCTTTTGCAAATTCGACGATCAAAATGGCGTTTTTCGCCGACAGCCCGATCGTGGTTAACAGACCTACCACGAAATAAACGTCGTTGTTCAGTCCGCGCAGCAGGGTTGCTGTCAGCGCACCGAACACGCCGAGCGGCACCACCAGCATCACCGAGAACGGCACCGACCAGCTTTCGTACAGCGCCGCCAGGCACAGGAATACGACGATCAGAGACAGCGCGTACAGTGCAGGAGCCTGCTCTCCGGTCATCCGTTCCTGATACGACATCCCGGTCCAGTCGAAACCAATACCCTCGGGCAGCTGCTGTGCCAACTGTTCCATCAACGCCATCGCTTCGCCCGAGCTTTTACCCACGGCGGGCTGACCGAGGATCTCCACCGATGACAGGCCGTTGTAGCGCTCCAGGCGCGGAGAACCGTAAATCCATTCCGCCGTAGAGAAGCTGGCAAAGGGCACCATTTTGCCGTTGGTTGCACGCACGTACCAGTTATCCAGATCCTGCGGCAGCATGCGCCAGCGGGCATCGGCCATCACATAAACTTTTTTGACCCTGCCGCTGTCAATAAAGTCATTGACGTAGTTGCCGCCCCACGCGGTACTTAATGTGCTGTTAATATCGGTCAGATCGACACCCAGCGCGGTGGCCTTTTCTTCATCAATATTGAGTTTGAACTGCGGGCTGTCTTCCATGCCGTTGGCTCGCACCGCCGTCAGCGTCTCCGGATGCTGGCGCGCCAGGTCGAGCAGAACGTTACGCGCCTGCAATAGCTTTTCATGGCCAAGCCCGGCCTGGTCGATCAGCTCGAAGTCAAAGCCGGTGGCGTTGCCCAGCGCGATTATCGGCGGCAGGTTAAACGCCACTACGGTTCCATCCATAATTTTACCAAAAGCCCCGGCGGCACGGCTGACAATGCCATCGACCTTATTCTCATCGCCCCCGCGTTCAGACCAGTCCTTCAGGCCGATAAAGGCGATGCCGACGTTCTGCCCGCGCCCGGCAAAGCCAAAGCCGTTCACCGTCAGCACATTTTCAACGTTGCTTTTTTCCGCGTTGAGGTAGTAGTCACTGACGCGATCCAGCACCGCCTGGGTTCGTTCCTGGGTTGCCCCGGCGGGCAGAATCGCCTGCGTTGCCAGCACGCCCTGATCCTCTGAAGGCAGGAATGAGGTCGGCAAACGCACAAACAGCAGCGCCATACCCGCCACCAAGACGCCGTAGATCAGCAGATAGCGGCCGCTGCGGTGCAGCATCCGGGCCACCGAGCTGTTGTAGTGCTGCGTACTTTGCTCAAACTTTCGGTTAAACCAGCCGAACAGACCGTGTTTCTGCCCGTGTTCGCCCGGCTTCAGCGGCTTAAGCAGGGTGACGCACAGTGCCGGGGTAAGGATCAGCGCCACCAGCACCGAGAGCACCATGGCCGACACGATAGTGATAGAGAACTGCCGGTAAATCACACCGGTACTGCCGCCAAAGAACGCCATCGGCACAAACACTGCGGAGAGTACCAGCGCAATGCCGACCAGCGCCCCCTGGATCTGCCCCATTGATTTGCGCGTGGCGGCCTTCGGCTTCAGGCCTTCTTCCGCCATCACCCGCTCAACGTTTTCCACCACCACAATGGCATCATCGACAAGCAGACCAATTGCCAGCACCATGCCGAACATCGTCAGCGTGTTGATCGAATAACCAAAGGCGCTGAGGATGGCAAACGTTCCCGATAACACCACCGGTACTGCGATGGTGGGGATCAGCGTGGCGCGGAAGCTTTGCAGGAACAGGTACATCACCAGGAAAACCAGCACGATGGCTTCAATCAGCGTTTTCACCACTTCATTGATCGAAATACTGATAAATGGCGTGGTGTCATAGGGATACACCACCTTTAGTCCCTGCGGGAAGAAGGGCTTCAGGGTGTTGATGCGCGCGCGGATGGCATTCGCCGTATCCAACGCATTCGCTCCGGTCGCCAGCTGGATGCCGAGCGCCGAGGCCGGTTTACCGTTAATCTTCACCACGAAATTGTAGTTTTCGCCGCCGCGCTCGATGCGCGCCACATCGTGCAGCCTCACCTGCGATCCGTCGCCGTTAACCTTCATCAGAATATTGCCGAACGCTTCCGGCGAGGTCAGCCGCGTCTGCGCGATGATCGACGCATTAAGCTGCTGCCCCTTCACCGGCGGCGCACCACCGAGCTGACCTGCGGCAATCTGAGCGTTCTGCACGCGGATCCGTGCAATAACATCCACCGGCGTCAGCTGGTAGTTATTCAGCTTGTTCGGATCCAGCCAGATACGCATGGCGTACTGTGAGCCGAACAGCGTGGTATCACCCACGCCGTTGATGCGGCTGATGGGATCTTTCAGGTTTGCCGCCACGTAATCGGCAATATCTTCCATGCTCATCCGGCCGCTTTCATCAACAAATCCCGGCACCAGGAAGAACACGCTGGAAGATTTACGCACCGTAATTCCCTGCTGTTGAACCTCTTGCGGCAGCAGCGGCGTGGCCAGCTGGAGCTTGTTCTGCACCTGCACCTGGGCGATATCTGCGTCGGTGCCGTTTTCAAACGACAGCGTCAGCTGCAGCGTGCCGGAAGAATCGCTGGTCGAGGACATGTACATTAGCCCGTCCAGCCCGCTCATATTTTGCTCGATAACCTGTGTAACGCTGTTTTGCAGGGTGGTGGCATCGGCACCGGGGTAAGTGGCACGGATTTGCACGGCGGTGGGTGCGACGTCGGGGTACTGCTCCACGGGCATTTTCAGCAGGGAAATGCCCCCGGCGAGCATGACGATAATCGCCAGAACCCAGGCGAAAACCGGGCGATCGATAAAGAATCTGGACATCAGTTTGCGCCTCCGGTTGGCGTAGCGGCAATATCAACAGGAGAGACCTTCATTCCAGGCTGTGCACGCTGTAGCCCGGAAACGATCGCTCTTTCACCGGGTTTAAGACCGCTGGTGACCACCCAGCGATTGGCCGAGGCTGTTGAAACGGTGATATGGCGGACTTCAACACGATTATCCTGATCCACCACCAGTGCGGTTGCTTCGCCACGCGGAGTGCGGCTGACCGCCTGCTGCGGAATGGTCAGCCCCTGTGGATCGCTCCCCAGATTGATACGCGCCCGCACAAACATGCCCGGCAGCAGCTGACGATCGGGGTTAGGTACAATAGCGCGGAGGGTAATTGCGCCGGTGGTCTGGTCAACGGTCAGGTCCGAAAACGCCAGCGTTCCGGGATGCGAATAAAGTGAACCATCACTGAGGATTACGCTGACCGGCACACTGCCGGTCTGACGCTGTAGTCTGCCGGAGGCCAGTTCCTGCTGCAGGCGCAGAAATTCCTGGCTCGACTGCGTTACGTCCAGATAAAGCGGATCAAGCTGCTGCACCGTGGCCAGCGCATCGCTCTGCTGATCCTGCACCAGCGCGCCTTCCGTTACCGAAGAACGCCCGATTCTGCCGTTAAGCGGCGAGGTGACCGTCGTTCGCCCCAGGTTGATCCGCGCCGTTTCCTCAGCGGCCCTGGCCGCCTCAACGGCAGCACGCGTCTGAGCCGCCGTCGCCTCCGCCTGGTCAAAGTCCTGACGACTGACGTACTGCGCACCGATCAATGTGCGATAGCGTGCAAGGGTGGCCTGCGCCAGCTGCGCGTTGGCCCTGGCCTGTGCGAGAGCGGCGACGGTACGATTGAATTCAGCGCGCAGGGGAGCGGCATCGATCTGATAGAGCGGTTGACCGGTGACAACGTCACTCCCTTCGGTAAAAAGACGCTGCAAAATGATGCCGGAAACCTGCGGTCGGACTTCCGCAATGCGGTAAGCCAGCATGCGCCCCGGCAGTTCCGCCGTGACCGGCAGCGACTGCGCGGCCAGCGTAGCGACCTGAACTTCGGGAACCACCGTTGACTGCGTTGAGTTAACGGAGGAATCATCGCAGCCGGTTAGATTTAAAGCGAACAGCGCGCATAGCAAAGCCAGAGGCTTAATTGCCACCTTGATGGGCATTATTATTTTCTCCCGGAAGCCGGTATTAAGAGAGGAATAACCTCAAAAATGGGATTGTTGAGAATTTAAACGACGCCATGTAGCCGGAGGCACATGATATTTTCTGCTGAATGAACGACTAAATGACTGCTGCGAGTCGTAGCCATACTTGGTGGAGATATCAATCACGCTTTCGCCGCCAGCGATTAAATCCTGAGCGGCGGACGCCAGTTTTTTATCGCGAATGTAATTTCCCAGACTGATTCGCATAATACGTTGAAACATACGCTGCAGATGCCACTTCGAATACCCCGCGCGCTGCGCAACATCTTCAATTTTCAGCGGCTGACGGATATTACTGTCAATCCAGGCAATCAGTTCATGAATGATGAGTTCCTGTCTATCCATTCTTTCACCTTTGCCATAATTTCAGGATTAAAAAGATGACCAGAACGGCCTGATGCGGGAGCAGAATAACATGACGGATTACGATCGATTAACGGGGTAAAAATGATAGGGTTTATGATTTTAATTCATTTATTGAAATGCCTGGCAGAGGAGTTTGCGAGTTGTCTCGCAAAAATTGTGTGCTCTAAATTCGACCTTTCTCACATAAAGTAAAATTTTTCCGAAAGATTTGTGAAGAATACACATGTATTTCATTTTGTGTATAGTAGTGAGTGAGGGTCAAACTTACTTGTCAAAGGCGGACAATGCTCAAAGAAAACTTTAATGATCTCATCTATTTGGTGATGGTCGCACGCGAGCGCAGTTTCACCCGAGCGGCAGCCAAGCTGGGCGTATCACAGTCAGCGCTGAGCCATTCCATCCGCGGACTGGAAGAACGGCTGAATACCCGCCTGTTAACCCGAACGACGCGCAGCGTTGCCTCTACGGAAGCCGGGGAGCGGCTGATTCAGAGCGTCGCGCCGATGATTACGGAAATTGAAAAAGCGCTACAGGATTTGGCGGATAATCAGGAAAATCCCTCGGGAAATATCCGCATTACCGCCGGTGAACATGCGCTTTCCAGCACGCTGTGGCCGCTGCTGAAACCCTTTTTACAACGCTATCCAGATGTGAACGTCGAATTGTCCATTGATAACGCGCTGACCGATATCGTCAGCGGGCGTTTTGATGCCGGCGTACGCCTGGGTGAGTCGATAGAAAAAGATATGGTAGCGGTGCGTATTGGCCCTGACTGGAAAATGGCGATCGTTGCCACGCCGGACTATTTTGCAGAACACGGCGTGCCACAAACGCCGTATGAGCTGCAAAATTATCGCTGTATTAACATGCGTCTGCCCACGCTCGGCGGGTTGTATCACTGGGAATTCAGCAAGGATGGCAAAGCCATTCGGGTCAAGGTAGAAGGGCAGTTAGTGTTCAATACGCTCTCTGCGCGCATTGATGCGGCATTATCCGGAATGGGGGTCTCCTGCGTTCCTGAAGATTCGGTCAGAACATACATAGAACAGGGTAAACTGCAAAGCGTATTACAGGACTGGTGCGAACCGTTCACCGGTTACTATCTTTATTATCCCAGCCGAAAACAGCACACTGCGGCATTTTCAAAGCTCATCGATGCGGTTCGCTATCAGGGATAAAACAGAATATTTTCAGCGATTTTCACCCGAAAAGCGTGTGAAAACAATTTGAACGGATGGCGCTTGCCGGATATGCTGAAGGCTGTTCTGGCAACGTCCAGCCATTCGATCGACGCCTTCCGGCAACAGCACCGTCTGATATATGCGATCGCTCTGAAAATATTGAGGGTGTATATGACACTCACTGCGATGAATTTTGGCCGTATCGCGGCTATTTTGCCCGTGCAGGATATGGAAGTTGCGCAGCGTTTTTATATTGATGGATTAGGATTCACCAAAACCTTTCAAAATGGCGATCCCGTCGGTTTTATCATCCTGAAACGCGACGAAAGCGAACTGCATTTATCGCTTCAGCCCGGGCATAAAGCCGCCCCGTTCCCGATAGCCCATCTGCTGGTCGACGACGCCAACGCAATGTTTGCGCTTTGCAAACAGCACGGCGCAAAAATAATAAAAGGCGTGCAGGATAAAGATTACGGCCTGCGTGCATTTGTCTTCGCCGATCCCCACGGAAACCGCATTGATGTCGGCCAGCGGCTGCGCGTATAGCGCCTCCTGCATCCGACTTTTAAGTACTCAGATAGCACTCATAACATTAATTACCCACCCACAATGAGGAAAGCATGAGAATAGGCATCGTAGGATACGGTTCAGGCGGTAAAAATTTTCACGCGCCGTTTATTTCGGCGGCCAAAGGTCTGGAGCTGGCGGGAATCGTTGCTCGCGCACCGGCAACCATCTCCAGCGCTCAGGCAGATTTTCCCGATGTGCCGATCTACCCCAGCCTGACGGCTATGCTGGCTGCAGGCATTGATATTGTTACCATCACCACGCCGCCCGCTACCCGCCGCGAGCTGGTTCTGGAAGCGATTGCGGCAGGCGTGGCGGTGATTGCCGATAAGCCTTTTGCACCGGATGCGAAAACCGGTCGCGAGCTTGCCGATGCGGCGAAGGCCAAAGGCGTGGTGCTGAGCGTTTATCATAACCGCCGTTTCGATGCTGACATTCAGACGCTGCGCAAGGTGATTGAACAGCAGCGCGTTGGCAAATTGTGGCGTCTGCATAATCGCATGGACCTCGACGATCCGCATACGCTGGAAGGCGGTGAGGCGGGCGGCCTGCTGCGGGATATCGGCAGCCACCTGGTCGATCAGACTCTCTGGCTGCTGGGGCCGGTGAAATCGGTCTATGCCCATACGGATATTGTTGACCATCCGGACGGCCCGACCAATGCCAGTTTCGTTATCACGCTGACCCATACCAGCGGCGTTCACTCGCATATCTCTGCCAGCAAACTCAACCGGTTAGCCACCCGCGAGCTGATAATCTACGGCGACAAGGGTAGCTATACGTCTAACGGCACCGATGTGCAGGCGCAGGCGATTTTCGCCGGTCAGCGCCCGGCCGACGATTTGGCGGCCTGGGGTTATGAAAAACAGGAGCGGTGGGGCGTGCTACGTACCGCTAACGGCGAAGAGGCCATTCCCTCCGAACAGGGGAACTACCATGCCTACTATGAAGCGTTTGTTGAAGCCGTCCGAAGCGGTGTGGAGCCCCCGGTGACCACCGAGCAGGCAATCCAGACGCTGGCCGTGTTGGATGCTGCGCTTATCAGCGCGCGCGAGGGGCGCCCGGTAACGCTGGCGTAAAAAACATCAGGCCCGTCGGTAGGGCGGGCCCGATCGGTAGCGTTACGGTAATCAAAAAAGAATAAAATCACTGCTCCAGCGTGCGTAAAAACGCCGAAAGCGAATTATCCAGATCACTTAGTGCATTAGCTGACAGCCCCGACAGGATCTGCCGCTCATTCTCGATGTGTTCTTCAACCGCCCGATCGATCAGCTCCCGCCCGCTCTCCGTCAGTTTAACCAGCATGCTGCGCGCATCCTGAGCATTGGGCACTCGCTCGATAAATCCACGAGTTTCCAGTCGCTTAAGCCGATGTGTCATCGTCCCCGATGTGACCATCAGCGTTGAAAACAGTTCGGTCGGGCTGAGGCTTGGCTCACCTGAACGGCGCAGAGCTGCCAGCATATCGAACTCCCACATACTGAGATCGAATCGGGCAAAGGCCGTTTCCAGTTTCTGCTGCAGCAGGGCCGCGCATCGATTAATACGTCCAATTGGTCCCATCGGACTGGCGTCCAGATCGGGCCGTTCGCGCTGCCACTGTTGCAGAATGGCATCCACGGCATCATGTTCACGATTTTTCATAGGTACACTCATTTGTCTTGACTTCAAGATAACCGATCGACACACTAATATTATCTTGAACTGAAGGTAAAGTCATGAACATTACATCCTCAATGCATTACTGGCGTGACGTGATCCTCACGGCACTGGCCCCCGCGATCTGGGGGTCTACTTATATCGTCACATCTGAAATCCTGCCGCCGGACAGGCCGTTTACCGCTGCGCTGATCCGAGTTTTACCGGCGGGTTTGCTGCTGTTGCTGTTCACTCGCCGCATTCCGCTGCGGCGCGATCTGTGGCGCTTAGTGGTGCTGAGCGCGCTGAATATCGGGGTTTTCCAGGCGCTGTTATTCGTTGCTGCTTACCGTCTGCCGGGAGGACTGGCCGCCGTGTTGGGTGCCATTCAGCCGCTCTTGGTGATGGTGCTGGCATGGGCGGTTGATCGGCGTGCGCCCGCACAAATTACGCTGTGGTCCGCCGTGGCCGGGGTGATCGGAATGGCGGTTTTACTGCTGTCACCGCAAACCACCTTTGAACCAATAGGCGTGATCGCTGCGCTATTGGGTGCCTCCTGTATGGCCACCGGAGTATGGCTGACCCGGCGCTGGCAGGTCGATCTGCCCGTACTGTCGCTTACCGGCTGGCAGCTGGTGATTGGCGGGCTGATGCTGGCCCCCGTTGCGTGGCTGGTCGATGCGCCACTACCAGTGCTGACCTTGCCGCAGTGGTGTGCCTATGCGTATCTCAGCCTTGCCGGTGCGCTACTTGCCTATGCGTTGTGGTTCCGCGGAATAACCCGGCTTCCCGGCGTGGCCGTTGCCTCACTCGGTCTGCTTAGCCCACTGGCCGCCGTAGCACTGGGCTGGATCGTGCTTTCCCAGTCAATGACCGGTACCGCCTTTATTGGGCTAATCGTCGTGCTGCTTAGCGTATTCGCCGTGCAGTGGACAACGGTTCGCCGTGGACAATGACTCTCTTTAACAGACTATTATATAAGGTAATTACATGAAATCTTCCGTACAGAACGCTATTGAATCACGTATCTCCATTAACCGTTTTCAGGCCGATCGTCCTCTTGATGATGAAACGATTACCTCTCTGGTCACGTTGGCAACCAAAGCCCCAACGGCATTTAATATGCAGAACTGGCGGTTTATTGCCGTGCGCTCGCCTGAGGCGAAAAATCTGCTGAAAGACTCCGCCTGGGGCCAGCAGAAGATCGTCGACGCTTCCGTGGCTTTCATCATCTGCGGTACGCTCTCTGCACACCAGCAGCTGGCGGCTGCACTCCAGCCCAGCGTGGACGCGCAGATCATGGAGCAGCGTACTGTAGAAGGTTGGGTAAAGCAGGCCACGGCGTCCCATGAAAATAACGCGGTGCTACAGCGTGATGAGGCCGTGCGTTCCGCTTCTCTGGGGGCAATGACACTGATGCTGGCCGCCGAGGGAATGGGGCTGGGTTCATGCCCGATGATTGGCTTTGATGCCGAACAGGTGGCAAAAGACTTTGCTCTGCTGCCAACGGAGCTGCCGTTGATGGTGGTCGTCGTGGGGTATCCGCTGGATAACAACTGGCCGCAGAAGCCGCGTAAACCGGTGGCGGAAGTGTTAACGCTGGCTTAATGCGATACTTTACCGATGCTGGCGATGAATAGATTCTGTGCCAGCATCGGTGAGTCAGGATAAATGGCGGGTCTGATTACGGTTGAAATCAAGTCCGCCCGATCATAATTGCAGGGTCTGCGTCACGCCACAGTTATTCACAAACTCTTCGTCATGGCTGACTAACAGCAGCGCTCCTTTATATGATCTCAACACCCCCTCTAACAGCCGACGTGAATCAAGATCCAGATGATTGTCTGGCTCATCCAGCAATAAGATATCCGGCAGGGGGGATGAACAGGTTAAGGCCAGCAGGATAACTTTCAGCTGTTCTCCGCCGCTCAACTGTTCAAGCGGAATCAGACTTTTATCGCCCCTGATGCGCAGCGCACCCAGGCGGGTACGCCAGCTTTCAGCGGTAACTAAAGGGTCAAATTCGCATAAGGCTTCAACCACCGGCAGTGCGGAATTCAGCAGGGTAAGGTGCTGATCCAGATAGCGCCAGTGGCCATGTAGTGAGTAACGCCCCGACGCTGCCGCCAGCTGGCCCGTCAGCACTTTAAGCAGGGTAGATTTTCCGCTGCCGTTACGCCCGGCGATATGCCAGTGCTCGCCGCCGGAAATGGTCAGGGAAAGCGGCTGCGACGAGCCAAAAGGCAGACGTAAATCCTGAGTATTAACGCGAACGCGCTTTTGCTCATCGGTGTAGGAAAATTTCAGCATTTGCGGTGTTACGTGCTCGATTTTCTCGTTAACAACACTTCGTTGCTCAGCCAGGTTGGCCATGACGCGTTCGTGGCGTTGGGTAATTTTTGACTGCTGCTTCTCCGCTTTGTTCTTCTTCATATCCAGCAGCAACAGAGACTGCGACCCCGAAGAACGGACGCGATCGCCCCGACGCCGTCGCTGGGCTTTTTTCTCCAGCGTGCGCTGTAGCTCATCCCTTTCTTTACGCAGGCCGGACTGTAACTGCTTTTCCTCACTGCGTAACGCATTGAGTTGACGCTCTTTCTGCTGCGAGAAATCGCGGTAATTACCGCCATATTCCACCAGCCCGCCAGAACTGAGTTCGTAAATGCGCTGCATTTCATTCAGTAGCCGCCGATCGTGGCTAATCACCAGCGACCCGGAAGGATGTCGCTGCAGCTGTTCGCTCAGCCAGCGGCGACCGGTGCTATCGAGATGGTTTTCCGGCTCGTCGAGCAGTAAAAATGAGTCCTGTTGCAAAAATGCACGGCACAGCGCCAGGCGGGTTTGTTCGCCGCCGCTTAGCTGCGCGGAAGGGCTTTCCAGCGAAAGATGACCCAGCGCCGCACTGTCCAACAGCGACTGCCAGCGGAGTGGATAATCCCATTTGTTGGCAAGAAAATCATAATCATCGGCATTGGCACTGCCGTTTTCCATTCTGCGAAAAGCCGCACGGACGTCGGCGATCCCCAGCGCATCTGCCAGAGTCACTCCGGGCAAACGTGTTAACTGCGGGACGTAATAAAACGGCGTCAGCCAGTTAATCGTGCCGCTTGAAGGCTGGCGACGCAGTGCCAGTATCGACATCAGCACTGACTTGCCGCAGCCGTTAATACCGGTCAGTCCCTGGTTTTGCTGTGTCAGAGTACCGCTAATCTGTTGAAACAGAGCAGTGTCGTTGAACGTAATTGAGAGTTCAGAAAAATGGCAGTGTACAGGCATAGTTGTGCTCCTGAATAAACAGGGCAGGCCGTGATGCCGGATCGGAAATAAATACTGACGAGGATAGCTGCCTGCCCAATATCAAAATTCACACCGGATAAGATGCGGGAGATATTGCGATGGAATACAGGCATTAAATCATGTCGGCAGACATCCTCAGGGAAGGTGAAGAAGGTATAGTGGCAAAAATTGTGCAGGCTGTAAACCCGGTGCTGAACGAGAAAATGCCGCAGACGGGCTGCGGCATCAAACGGTTAATTAGCGAGGAGCGTTTACTCGGTCACTTTTTTCTTCAGGTCGCTGGCACCTTCTTTGGTACTGTTCCAGCCTTTCTGTGTGCCTTCTTTGGTCGCATTCCAGCCTTTCTCAGTCCCTTCTTTGGTTTTATTCCAGGTCTTCTGCGAGCCTTCGCTCACTTTACTGCTTAAACTGTCGCTTTTACCTTCGGCAGCATGTTTAGCTTTCAGCTGTTGCTCCTGGCCCTGATGCTGCGCTTCGTGCAGTTTTTCTTTAGCGGTATTTGCACCGGCCTGCGCGTTGGCGACGGTTTCATCGGTTGCGTGTGTGGCGGCAAATGCGGAAGTGGCCAGTAAAATGGCTGACAGGGCGATAATCGTCTTTTTCATAAATATTCCCTCATAAAATACGTCATTAGTGTTAACAACGTGGTCAACAATGCCACGCGAAGATACCTATGGCTTTAGGAAAAAACTGTAAATGTTAGCTCGTTAGCGCTTCGATCTCCGCTTTGCACTGCATTAACGAGCTGAGCAGGTGATCGAACTTCTCCTCAAAGCGCAGGGCCGGGACGGCAACCGAAATCGCGTAATGTTCACCGGCCCCGGTATTCAGATAAACGCCCATCCCGCAGACGCCACGCGCATGTTCCTCGCGATCGATCGCATAACGTCGCGCGCGGGTTTGCCGGATGTCATCCAGCAGCAGAGGCAGCGTTCGCAGGGTATTATCCGTTCTCACATCCGGCTGGCCGCCGAGCAGGTCCGCAATTTTCTCATCGGCAAGCATCGCCAGAATCGCTTTACCGTGTGCGGTGCAATGGCAGGGAAACGCTGTGCCCACCGCGGATACCACGCGCAGCTCCTGGTCAGAAACGAACTGGCTGACGGAGACGGCATGGCTACCGCGATAAACGCATAAATCCACCGTTTCACGCGTACGGCGTCCCAGCGTTTCCATCGACGGCTGCGCGAGTGCAATCACATCGGTGTGCGCGGAGGCCGCCAGGCGTGCCAGCGCCGGTCCAAGCCGAACGCCGGTGCTGCCCGATATCAGCAGCTGCTGTGACTCCAGCGAGGTGACCAGTCGGTGAACGGTGGTGCGGGGCAAACCCGTTTCGCGCGACAGGCTGGAGATGGTCATGCCTTTTGGCTGTAGCTCCAGCGCCCGCAGAATTGTGGCTGCCCGGGCAATTACCTGTGAACCACTGCTGTCTGCATCATTGCTCATCTTCATCTCCGGTTTAAAACATCTTGCAGCAGGATATCACGCGTTATCCGCCTGATGGATAAAATGGCTGGCTCTCTTAACGAACGCGCTTCGCTGACATTCAGTTTACCTTTTGTCCGTTGACTTGACTGGATGATGATCTGAATATAATGACCACATATCGGACATTAATCCCATTATTTGGATAGCATGGCAATGAATAAGATAAAGAAAACGGGTGCGTTTACGCTACTGGCGGTGGCCTGCCTGACCATTATGGTGGGCTGTGTAATCGTACCCGGATTAACGGCGGTCGCTGAAAATCTGGGCACGCCTTCAGCGGCCAGCTGGCTGGTAACCATTCCGTCGCTGGGCGTGGTAATTTTTGGGCCACTGGCTGGCCGCTTTATTGACCGGGTAGGGGCTTACCGGGCGCTATTGTGGGGGCTATTTTGCTACGGTCTGTTAGGCAGCGGTGGCGTACTTCTTCACGGCACGCTCCCGGTAATGATAGACAGGTTACTGCTTGGCGGTGCAACGGCGGTGGTGATGGCCGCAGGTACCGTACTGATCTCTCTGTTCTACAGCGGGCAGGCGCGGATGAAAATGATCGCGGCCCAGGGCATGTCGATCGAACTTGGCGGTGTGATCTTCCTTTTCATTGGCGGACTGTTGGCCAGTCTGGGCTGGCGCTGGCCGTTTCTGCTTTATCTTGTCGCCTGGCTGTTACTGGCGATGCAGTTAATGTTTGTGCCCAGGCCATCCGCCGAGCCGGAAGGCGACGATAGCGGGGAGGCGATCCGAAATTCAGCTCCGGCCAGCGGTAAGCTTAAAACGGTTTTATTTGCTGCATTAGCTTCTATGCTGTGCTTCTTTAACGGGGTAATCGTTATTCCGCAGCAGTTTCATCATCTCAATATCAGCGCGGCGGAAACGGGCTATTTCCTGTCATTTGTCTCGCTAATCGCCGTATTTGCCGCAGCAACAATGCCGAAAATGGTCAGGCATCTGGGGGAGTTCGGTACACTTTACGCCGCTTTTGCCTGTTATGCCGCGGCGCACCTGATCTTTTCTGTATCATCTGGGGTAGTGCCGTTTATTGCCGGAGGGGTTCTGATGGGATGTGGTTTCGGCCTGTCGGTGCCGCTGGTTAATCACATGACCGTCGAACTGAGCGAGGCGCACGTACGCGGGCGAAATCTTGCCTGGCTGTCGATGGCGATTTTTTCCGGGCAGTTTTTGTCCTCCTTTATGGAGTTTATCCCCGGCAATGCATCGGTGATTTTTGCGGGTGCTGCTTTGATTGGCATCGCCGTCATGGTGATTCTGTATTTACTGCGGCGCGGGAAGCGGGAAGATTAAGCCCTGCAGCAACGAGATAGTTGTTACCGCAGGGCATTCGTGGAGCCGAATATTGTCAGGAGGCTTCAGGCTTCAGCTGAGGCCTGGCTGTCGCTGGACTTTTCGGCATCGGTTTTATTGCTGGAATAAATAAAGTAAAGCGCGATCCCCAGGCAGACAACCGCCCCCAGCCGCGTTGCGGAAAAGTGGATCGCTTCGTTCCCCAGCCAGCCAAAATTATCAATCAGCATGCTCATCGCCAGCTGCCCAAAAATAACCGCCACCGTCGCTACTGCCGCACCGATACGCTGAACGGCCAGTACCATGATCACGATATAAGGCACACCGCAGAGCGCGCCCAGCAGCTGCCATTTCGGCACGTCCAGCAGGGTTAAGTTATGCGCCGGTTCAAAGAAGAAAATAAGCAGGGCGCTGACCAGCGCACCGAGCGAGAAGGTCAGAAACGCGCTGCGAAACACGCCGACCTGGCTGCCTAATTTGCCGTTAATAGCCGCCTGAATACTCAGTACCGCACCGCCGATCACGGCCAGGATAATCATCACTATATTCATTGTTTCACCTTAGCCCTTTGCCACCAGAATCAGTGCAGCAATAATAAAAATCAGCGCAATAAACCGCTTACGGTCAATTTTGCGATGCTCCGTACCCAGTAGTCCGTAGTGGTCAATCACCACGCTTTTGAAAACCTGCCCGGCAAGAATGCCGATCATCGTCATTGCAATACCAATCACCGGCACGGCCACGGTCAGGATCACCACGTACACCGGGCCAAGAATACCGCCCAGCAGGGTCCATGATGGCTGCGTGAAGAAGGAAGGGCTGCTGCGGGGGCTAAAGAACAACATCAGCAGGAAGGTCAGCGCGGCACCCACGCCAAAAACGCTGAACGTTGCCCACAGCCCGCCGACTTCATTTCCTAATGGCCCCAGTAATCCCGCCTCAACCGATAACCCCATGCCGCCGGCAACGACGAGTAATATAAAAATAAGCTGCATAAATCAGTCCCCGATAATTTAGGGTTGCGATGGTATAGCAGCGCTGCATCATGAAAAACGGTATAATTCAGGAAACACCTTTGCAGGAATCAGGATAATGTTTGATGCTGGCAGCATAAATTTCCGCACGCTGGTATTTTTTATCGGCGTGTATGATGAACAGAACTTTTCCGCCGTTGCCAGGCGGGAAGGGGTGTCGGCTTCTATGGTTTCGCGCGTGATCATTCAGTTAGAGGACACGCTTGGCCAGCAGCTGTTCTACCGCAATACCCGCGCCGTTATCCCCACCGAAGCAGGCCGACTGTTTATTGACTACGCCCGCAGCATGACCGAACAGCTGAATAAAGCCCGTAAAGAGATGCAGGACCGATCCCTCGAACCCGCCGGGCTGATACGTATTAACGCGCCGGTCTTCTTCGGCCAGCGCCATATTGCGCCCTGGCTGACTGCGCTGTCCCGGCGATATCCCCGCTTACAGATGGAGCTGATGCTGACGGATGATTTCATCGATCCACACCGCGATGCCACCGACGTGCTGTTCAGGATAGGCACGCTGACCGATTCCTCCTTTCATGCGCGTATATTCGCCACGCAGCGTTATTATCTGGCGGCATCACCCGAGTATTTAGAACAGCACGGCCAGCCGGCAACGCCTGCCGATTTCAGTCAACATAAGTGTCTGGTTTACCGCGGTTCTTCCGGCCCCAATCGCTGGCTTTTCCGTCAGCCAGGGGAGAGCTGGACACACTATCCGGTGGCAGGATTACTGACTTCCAATAATGCGGAATCTCTGCTGACCAGCGCACTTGATGGGATGGGACTGGTGCTGTTTCCCGACTGGCTGATCAATGACAGCCTGAATAAAGGTGGACTGGTGCGCA
The DNA here is from genome assembly GCF_016909495.1 of Pantoea coffeiphila. Classification (GTDB taxonomy): domain Bacteria; phylum Pseudomonadota; class Gammaproteobacteria; order Enterobacterales; family Enterobacteriaceae; genus Erwinia; species Erwinia coffeiphila. Next base: position 391,314 of record NZ_JAFBFW010000001.1, read on the forward strand.
TCATGCCCGACTTCGAGGCGGCCATTCACACCGAGCCGCAGCATATCGCCGCCATCTATCCCAACGCCCGCCATCCACCGCTGAATGTACGGGCGGTGATTGACCATTTCGTTGGCGTTTACGGAACGCCACCTTACTGGCAACTGGGAGAAATGGGGCAGGGAAGTTAAAGAGAGGACAGGAACTGCTCGATCTGGCGTTTATTCTTAAGGTGGATCACTGGCACCTTCGGACCATATTCAAGGCGAAGCCTCTCGACTTTTGGCCTGTCGTTACTTTCAAATTTCCAGACGTAGTGCAGAAATGCGAAAAACTCGGCATTGATTTTCTCCGTGCAGCCGTCTGGTAAATCAGATCTTTTTTGATTACGCAGTGACCGCATTAATACCCTGAACAGGCAGATGATACGGGGCGTGTCCATCCAGACGATCAGGTCGGCAGCAGGTATACGCAGGTCGAATGTTCTGCGAGGATAGTTTCCCTCAATGATCCATGTTTCCGTGTTTACCACATCGCTCACCCGGGCGCGGAAAGCTTCCGGTTCTGGTTTTGTCCACTGTGGTCCCCAAAATAACCGATCCAGATGCGCCACCGGGTAATTCGTTTTTGCACCAAGGATTCGGGACAGCGTTGATTTTCCGCTTCCTGCATTACCTAAAATGACGATACGTTCGGGGCGCACGTTTGCTCCATCAGTGATTACGGGGTTAATCAGGCAGGCGGCTATTCCTGCCGATTGCGGTTAACGCGCGTCTTTCAGGAAGTGATGAATTCGCGCAATAGTATCCGGTGCAAGTTCTGTTATTGCACTGACATGGTCGCCCTGTGCGGATATAAATGCCTGCCGATTTTTTTCCGACCAGTCTTTTAACGGCTGATAATAGATATCCTGTTCGCCTGCCCAAAACAGTTTGGGAATGTTGATATCAGCGATCTGCGGGGCGTCTTTAAAGCCCTCATATCCAGCTAATGCCTCAAAGGTTGAGCGCAACGGTGCTTTATTTTCAGTGGATACCCATGTCGTTAATGCGGGAGCCGTTTCCTGAGCAAAGGCGAAAAATGCATCGAAATCAAGGCGACCATTTGGTCCTTCGGGTAAGCCATTCTGCACATCCCATCCGCCAATGACTAATGAAGATAACTTCTCTGGATGATATTTGGCCAGGCTAATCGCCAGCCATGCGCCAGAAGAATAGCCGACAATATGGGCTTTTTTAGCGCCTAAACTGTCAATTAAGTGCCTGATGCCATCTGCCTGACTTTTTTGATCGAATGCGGCGTTGATGATATTTACGCTTTTGCCATGGGCTAATAGATCAGGATAAACAACCGTAAAATCATCACGTAATGCATCGACCAGTCCGTTGGAAACCCAGCTGTTGCCATCCATTAACAGGCCATGCAGCAGGATAACCAGGGGACCGTCGCCAGTAATACCGTAGTGCAAGAGAGTGTGGTCTTCATTTACCGTCATAATAGCTCCATAGGTGGGACAGAATTTTGACTTCGGGTCTGAGGTGCTAAGCAGGTTTCACGCAGCCGTTTTTTCCCCCGTCCCGGTCATTTTTTACTCCATGAGAAGGGCGAGGACCAGAAAAAAACGTAGTGCGCGGTGGCCGATAAGGTACACTGCGCGCTTAATTCTTTCTGCTAAATGCACCAATGATAAAAAAAATACGTTTCATTCTCCCTGCACTTGCACTGAGCGGCGCTATCGCTTTTTGGCTTACACCGCACTACTCCGAGGAAGATGAAAGCTATTACCGCGCGGTATTCTGCTCGATTGATCACAGTGACTCACAGTTTTTTTTGCGTGATATGGAAAACCTCGTCGAAGGTGGAAACTCTGATTACGCGTTGCATAAAAATCACTATATCCCCGCACTGGGTGAAAGGATGCTCAGCACCTGGAAGAAGCTTAGTACACAGGAGCAATCAGCTATCATCGAAGACCAGCAGCGATGTCGAGAGATCATGGGTGAGAAACAGCATTGATTTTGCCCAAACCGGCATCCAACCAAAAGAGCAGGGGGCTGGCGTTTCAGACTTGGCCTGAACGCCTATCAATGGAACTAACAGGCAGCATTTATCTGCACGGCCTTCGAACCAGTCATGGTGAGAACCATCAATCTGGACCAGTTCACCCAGGCAGTCACGCTGATAACGGGGCTGATAAATCCGGGCCTTACGGCGCGAGTGTGGTACCCAGAGACATCAGCAGTCATCCAGCTACGCAGTGTCTCAATGGAGACCCTGATGCTATGACGTTCGAGAAGCTTCTCGGTGGCTAACGTAGGGCCAAAGTCGCTGTATTTTTCACGTAGCAACGCGAGAACATGCATTTTCAATGCTTCTGGTACGCGATTGTTTGCCGGCTGGCCACGTTTTCGCGAAGTAAGTCCCTCAGCTCCGTTTGAGATATAACGGATAAGTAGACGCTGGATCTGCCGAACACTGATGTTGAGAAGTTTTGCGGCAGCAGACTGGGTCAGGCGTTTGTCACAAATCTGCTGCAGTACTGGAATGCGACTCAGTTCTTTCTGGCTCATGGTCACCAACATTACGACGCTCCGGATTGTCTGTAAGAACAAAAAGCAGGCTACCGGAAACGCGACATTTTAACTTTGGTAAAACACGACATTATCGCTTTGGGCTGACATCACAGGTGCGCATAATGTATATTATGTTAAATTAACTATCTCCGGCAGCACCAGACTCAGCCACATTACCTCCCCTCAAATAACGACCGGAGTTGCTTCCTGTAAAACCGTTCCACCGGCTCGCTGCATAACCAGAATCCATCATTCCCAATTCTCCTCTTCAAGCGGCTTCATCCAGTTCTTACTGCTTACCGGCACCGGCTCGCCGTTAAATGTATATGTGCAGCAATCACACCTCACCGGGATGTCTTCTGCGGTAAATGCCGGGTTCACCTTTTGCAATAAACCTGCATCATCGATGCACAGCCCACTGTAAAAACTCGATTCATCGCAGCGAACATAGCTGCGCCATTCTTTTCTGCGCAGCATAACCATATAGAAAATCGGATCTGGCTTGTCCAGTCGGCTGACTGCCTCACTGTAGACGTCGTCCCAGACCTGGCCCACTTTGCTCAGCAGGAATTTATATAACGGCGTGTAGTCACGGCCCCGGCCACGCTGGCCATGCATGCCTTCACGCGATGGCAGATTTTCATCCACCTTATTTTTGCTGTGTCGTTGCCAGCGGTACTCACCGCCGTGATCGTTGCGATCAACGCCCCACGTGGTTGTATTGATCTTGCGGTAAAGTTTTCTGGCTTTAGTAGTATGATGAATACGCACTGTGATGACCCTTTTGTCTCGATTTTTCCGTTTAAAAACGATCGCGCTACGCGAATTCTGAAGTTTATCGTGTGGGATAACCAGCGACAATTCACGTAGCGACATCAGTTGATCTTCATCCGCCATGATGCAAATACGCATTACATTTGACTCATTCTATGAGTAGAATAAGGTATCTATTCAACTCAGGAGCCGCAGCATGTGGATTTGGCAGCAGGAAAACTGGCCAGCGTTCAGCTGGGACCGTCAGCGCATCGAGCCGCTGCTGCGCGCCACGCGTTTTTTGCAGGGGAAACTCTACGGTAGCAGCATGTTGCTGGATGAGGCAAACAGCACGCTGGATAACGTGCTGGCCAACATTCTCTACTCCAGTGATATCGAAGGAGAACGCGTCAACGCCCACTCGGTGCGATCCTCGCTGGCGCATCATCTCGGTATCGAGGACGGCATGACCTATGCCGTGGATAAAAAAACCGAAGGCCTGGTGGCATCGGCGCTGGACGCTATCGAAAACCTCGACCAGCCGCTGTCTCTGGCGCGATTGCTGCACTGGCACGCCCTGCTTTTCCCCGCCGGTTCCGGCCTGCTGTATCCGATCGTTGGCGGCCAGTTGCGCAGCGGTCCGGTGCAGGTGGTTTCGGGCCGTCTTGAAAAACCGGTTGTGCATTTTGAAGGACCGGATAGCGCATCGATTGCCGACGACGTTGATGCATTTTTACAGTGGTTTAACGACAGCCGCAACGATCCGGAACTAGACCCGCTGCTGCGCGCCGGGATTGCCCATCTGAGATTTTTAACGCTTCATCCTTTTGAGGACGGTAACGGCAGGATCGGCCGCCTGATTATGGACCTGGCGCTGGCCCAGGCGGAAAGCAACACGGTCAGGCTCTACGCGATGTCCCGCACGATTAATCTCCACCGGCAGGACTACTATCAGGTGCTGGAAAATACCCAGCGCGGCGAGCTGGATATCACCGTCTGGCTGAGCTGGTTTATCGACATGCTCAGAGCCTCGATTGAAGAAACGCTGGCGGTTATCGATAAAACCGTGTTTAAAACTCGCTACTGGCAGCAGTTCGACGCCGCGCAGATTGGCACCGAGCAGATTAAAGTGCTGAACCGCCTGCTGGACGGCGATTTTAGCGAGGGCATCAATAACAGCCAGTACAAGGCGGTGGCAAAGGTCAGTCGCGCCACCGCCACGCGCCATCTGGCACAGCTGGTTGAGCTCGGATATCTGCTGGCCTGTCCCGGCGGCGGGCGCAGCGCTCGTTATGGTTTGAACCGTCTCTAAATGAAGGAAATGAACCGTAATTTATTCAGTTACCTGCGAGAGCTGCCGTGGCCTGACGATATTTTCCGCAGAGCGAACAACGTGTCAATTAATGCCCCATTCGCGCTCCTTTTCGAAAGCCATACTGCCGTGCCCGCCAGGTGATAACAAAAGCGACGGTCAGCAACAGAATCAGTGCCGGCGGCAGCGCCGGTGCTCCCCAGTTATCCAGCAGTATCCCGCCGGAAATACCCGCCGCGGCAATCGCACCATTCCATGCCACCACGTTCATCGACAGCGCAATGTCTGCACCCTCGCCTGCCGTATCCTGCGTGGCAATGGTCAATGGAATGGCGGCCAGCAGAGAACCCAGGGCGTAAGCGGTAACCGTTTGCCCTGCCAGCGAATTTGAAATGTTCAGCCCTGCCGCAATCTGTGGCAGTAACCCCGCTGGTAAGGTCTCAGTAATGATGCAGATAAATCCCGTCATCGCCAGCGCTAGCAGCGCTGAAACCGGCAGCGGCTGCGTTTTCGTTCGCGAGAGTGAAGCGGCGATTTCATTTGAACAAGGTAACGCGATGTCTTTCTCCATATGCCCTTCTTATTTATAAATGTATCGATTGGTATATATATGGCGATGAGTTATCCCTCAGCATCGGATACTCATCGGCTGATTACATGTGTAACGATCGGTACGTTAGTGGGTGGCAATTCTTTTGTCAACGATATATGTATCGTTTAGTATAGTAATCCGCAGACCTGGAAAACGGAGGCAGACATGGCAGCGATGGGAAGACCAAGAACTTTTGACCGGGACAAAGCGATTGAAGATGCCATGCATTTGTTCTGGCAGCATGGCTACGAATCAACGTCTCTTGCCCAGCTTAAGGCCGGAATTAATAACGGCATCTCCGCGCCCAGTTTCTACGCGGCGTTTAGTTCAAAAGAAGCGCTGTTTCGCGAATGCGTGCAGCGATATCTGGCCACTCACGGGCAGGTTAGCGAATTCTTGTGGGACAGCCGTTTGTCCCCGCGTGAAGCGGTAGAAACAACGTTGAGAGCTTCAGCAAAAATGCAGTGCGACCCCAGCCATCCACCGGGATGTATGGTGACATTAGGCTCAATGAGCGCAACATCCGCTGAGCACGCGGACGTCACTGAGCCACTGACCCGCTCGCGCAACCGAACCCGTGAAGGCATTATGGCCGCTTTTCAACGCGCCGCGGCCAGCGGCGAGCTGAAAAAGGGGGCTGATGTCAACGCCCTCGCCACCCTTTTCACCACCTTTCTGTTCGGATTGTCGATCCAGGCACGTGATGGTGCCAGCCTCGACCAGCTGAATAGCGCGATTACTCAGATGATGCAGTTATGGGATACCTCTGCGTGAATCAGCAGGGACTCAAACCGCGGCGTCTTACCTGATAGACCGTCGCGGTAATCGACAGCACGGCAACAAGGGTAAGAAACACGCCCATGGCGATCATCGAGTTAAAGCCAAAAAGCTTGAACAGCAGCAGCCCGCAGATACCGCCACCGAGGAAGGAAACGATAGTGACCAGATGCGTAAAAAGCTGATTGCTGTGCGCCTTCAGGTCTCGCGACGGGTCCCTGCGCAGGCTGACGCAGAGCAGCGACCCCAGTGCGATTCCGGCATCGGTCAGTGTCCCGGTGATATGTGTTGAACGAACCCGCCCGTTAGAAAGCTGCGTAGACGTTGAGTTGTGCAGCCCCATCAGAAAGCCCAGGAACACGATCACTTCGCGGTTGTTGGCGTGGGAATAGTAGAATTTTTCAAACAGCGACATCACCGCCAGCGCGATACCTTCCAGTAACAGAATGATGCTGAAAATGGTTCTGATATTATTTTTGATGCCGCTAATCACCAGCATCCGCGAAGCCATCGACCCGACGACAAATGCCAAAATAATCGCGGCAAGAAACGATAAATCACTCAAATCGGAGTTAGTGACCTCAGAAGAAATCTGCGAAGTATTGCCTGACATATGTGAGGGAAATATACCAAAAGCACCCAACGCCATCGCGTTGAGAATTCCGGCGGTGGTGGCTAATAATAAGGCTAAATTACGGTCTTCATTATGCGTTCGGCCCTTCTTTCGCTTTATCAGCATCTGCAACATCGTTTACTCCTCCACAGGTAATGCATAACCCTCTGAGAAGCTCAGTATAGGGCAAGATTACGAAGTGAAGCGGCACAAATAGATAATTCCTATGACTGACGGCAGCAATGAAAATTAACCAAAAGTTAATTAAGTTAATGTCAACAAATAAGACAAGGTGCACTGCGCTTACCCCTTGTCAATTCCACTTTCTGGCGCCAGAGCGTTAGCGAGTGCAGGATCGAAAAGGGACAAACTTTCAATCTGGGAAACCATAATAACTTTGCGGAAAGACAGCACGTTCTTCGGCTGAGAGGTGAAATCAATCCCGTGCTGTTCATACCAATGACTGTAATTATGCTCAATAGCCAGTTTCAACGTTCTCGAATCGCGATAACCGCTCAACATGGGGATTAGCACAATGTTGGCCGTACCTTCATATTCAAACGTGGCTGCATGGATCATACCGATATAGATTCTGCGTGACTTGAGTGTCACCCAGGCTAACTCGCCCTCTTCCATACATTGAAATAGCAGCTGTTCGATGCCGTTAGAACGCGATAGTCGCTGATAGAGATCCTTTCTGCTACCGGCATTCAGCCTTGCGCTGAGCGCCCAGTTTGATCGATAGAGACAAAAGATTATCGCCAGCCCCAGCATGATCACCACGGGTGCCTGAATGCCAAGAAAGCTCCAGGTCATAAACTCACTGTGAAGGTTAAGATGCGCGCCGGGTGCGGGATAAAGTAGATTGTTTACCGTAGAAATACCCAATAATACCGACCATATAATCGCTGTCGCTAACAGGCCCTGTAATACAAATATGCAGCCGTACAGTGCCACAAGGAAGTAAACATCCCAGCCAAACGATCGTTTGATTTTAAGCCGCGTAGAGAGGTCCCGGCTGGTATACCAGTATCCACAGACCATCAGAACCATAAAAATAGCGGTACCCATTCAGACATCCTTTAACGTCTGGACGTGCTGAAAAAAGACATCCTGCACTTCCGGGCTGGTCGGGTTAACAGAGACGTTGCCATCTTCATCAACGATAATGCGATCGCCTTCCTGGATCGACTCCATAATATCCTGACGGCTCATGACTTGAAGAAGGGATTCGGGGCTGGCAAAGAGTGAGGAAAATATATTTTTCATATTAAGAGGACAAATCCTTGTTGCAAATCGGATTAGCTCAGTATGGCACTTTGAGACAGATATCACCGGGCTATCACGTATTTAAAGATTTATCTCAGGTTCCCGGTCCTGGCTGGGGTTAATCAGGACCGGGATGTCGATGTTAACTCGACGCACAGATTTTACGCTTAAAGCGCTATTCCTCCCCGTGCAGACGGTCGAGCCCCGCCCGTAAATCTGCTATCAGGTCCTGCGGATCTTCCAGGCCAATCTGCAGGCGCAGCGTTGCGCCCTGCTCCTTCCACTGCGTTACGGTACGATAATCCTGACAGTTGAACGGAATGATCAGGCTTTCGAAACCGCCCCATGAATAGCCCATACCGAACAGTTCCAGACCATCAAGCATACGAGTGACCGCCGATTTATCGTATGCCGGCTCGAGGATAATTGAGAACAACCCTGTCGAACCCGTGAAATCACGCTGCCATAAATGGTGCCCGGGGCAGCTCTCGAAGGCGGGATGTAAAATGGTCTTTACCTCCGGCTGTTCCTCCAGCCATGATGCAACGTTCAGCGCGCGCGTTTCCGCCTCCTTAAGGCGGATATGCAGCGTTCTCAGCCCGCGCAGGGCAAGGAAACAGTCTTCCGCACCGGGTAACATCGCCATGCTGTCATAGGTGGCGCGTAAATCGGGCCAGGTTTCGGCATTGGCGCTCACCATCCCCATCAGTAGATCCGAGTGGCCGCTCAGGTACTTGGTTCCCGCTTCCACCGAGAGATCGCAGCCGTGACGATGCGCCTGGAAGAACACCGGCGTGGCCCAGGTATTGTCGATAATCGTTTTGATACCGCGCTCGCGGGCGATGCGAGTCATCAGCGGTACATCCTGAATCTCAAAGGTTTGTGATCCCGGGGATTCAAGGAATAGCGTAGTGGTTTCCGGCCGCAGCAGGTTGACGATACCTTCTCCCACCAGCGGATCGTAATAGGTGGTCGTCACACCGAATTTTTTCAGCGTCAGTTCGCAAAAACTTCGGGTTGGCCGGTAAACCGTATCCGGCATCAGCAGATGATCGCCCGCCTTCAGCGTGGTCATCAGCGCCAGCGCCACGGCCCCGAGGCCAGAGGGTGACATTACCGTTCCCGCCGCACCGGCGAGCTCGGTCCAGGCATCTTCAAGGTTTTTAATCGTTGGCGTACCCAGCGTGCCGTAGGCGAACTCCGCCCGGCTGTGTTCAAGATCCTCGACGCTGTTAAACACTACCGTCGATCCGCGATACACCGGGCAGTTAACAAAGCCCCGCTGATCCTGCGTGCTCCTGCCCAACTGGGTTAATCGGGTTGCCAGGGTTAATTTTTCGGGATTAAGATTTTTCATATTCACGTCCATTCAGTGTGCCACCAGCCTCTGCCAGCGGATTACTCTACGAATTTCAAAAAAGGTGATATACACAGGAGGATGCCGTAGAAGGCAATATAGTAATTTCGTTTAGCTCGCAGGTTTTCCAGCGCGGGAACCTTCGATACCAGATAGTAAGGAATTAAACAGGCCACCAGCCCAAATATCGGGCCGGAAATCTGCATCAGCAGCATCACGGAGAAGTCAAAGCTGACCCAAATCCACAGGAAGATCACAATTCCGACCGCAACGGCGAGGGATAATTTTGCACGATTGATATTATTTGTTCCGGCAATGCGTGAAATAATATTCACTGCAAGACCAACAACGGCTTCTTTAAAACCAAGATAGATACTGAAAAACGCGGTAAGTATGGCAAAGATATTCAGCGTCACCGATAAAATATTCACCATATTCCCCGGCATAATCTGGGAAGCGAGCGCCAGTGCGGAAATATTCTGATCTAAAGCTGATATCGCCTCTTCTTTGGTAATCGCGAAACTAAAGGAGAAAGCAAAGAACAGCACGCTGACCGCCAGGACGATATAGGCGATGCGGGTTGCCCGAATCGCGCGATAAGAGGCCACCAGCGGATCGCGCTCAACCTTACGAAATGCGATATTCATCGGATTGAGGATCTGCACAAACAGGATAGAAAACAACGTAAACGGCAGCGTCAGCAGCACATCGCGGAAAAATGCCAGCAGCGGAGGGAAAGCCGAAATATTACTCAGGCTCCAGTAAGGCAGCATCACCAGTCCAAGAAAAACGATCACCCCAAGCTTGAACAGAATCATGGGCCCGGAGATACGGAACAGCAGCCTTTCGCCCTGATTGGCAATTGCCACAATAATTGCCAGCAGGATCAACGGATACCAGCTGGTTTTAGAAAGAAACGTATCGGTAAGATGATAACTGTGTAAGTAAGTTGCGCTGTCGTTCACCAGGCTCATCGAGTAATTGAGAATACCCATCAGCAGCATCAGGAAATAAGCAATACCCAGCAGACCTCCCCAGTTTTTCCCCAGATACTGGGTAATAATCTCGGCGTAGCTGTCGCAGGATTTCGTCTGCGTCAGCGTTTTCAGATACAGATCCTGCAGCCAGTAAATCGCCGGATAGCTCAGGACAATAGCGAAAACAAAGACCCAAATCCCCTTCACCCCGGCCTGGATGGGCATATAAATAATCCCTGCCCCAATCGCCATACCAATACATAACACCACCCAGCCAAGATCGTAACTGGTGAATGGGATCTTAAGATGATTTACCGCCTCTTCATTATTTATCGTCATTTTAAACCTCGGTTCAAGAGACATGCCCGCGAATTATCTGCATTGCAGAAAGCCGCATTAACGTAGAAAACGCGCTCGAAGTTTTTAACTCTCCGTTCCGCAGGCTTATATTCCGTGAACGGCGATCGTTTGCCATGAAGTGTTTTCCACGGAAAAGATGATTTGTGATGTGCGCGGCTTTCTCTCCGTCAACTGTGAATGCCTTTCACAGTTAGTGTCCTAAATATCGGTTGTCGGGTCACAGTTTTTCGCGAGGCGGGCCTTAATAAATGCCAGAAAAAGAGTCAGTGTTTTATTATCTCTGGCCGAATGACGGACTCTTGCCTGTAGCCGATGGGTAACGCCGGGATCGTAGTCCGACAGCACGCGGACAAGTTTGCCGCTATTAATGTAATGACAGGCCAGGTAATCCGGCAGGCAGGCCACTCCGCCATGAAGCAGCGCTCTTTGCAGCAGCAGCAGGCTGGAATTGCAGGACAGATGTGGGGTCACCGCTACGGTTTCACTTTTGGCATGATGACGGAACATCCATTTACCATCATGGGTCATCTGCGGATAAACCAGGCAGTGATGGAAACGTAAATCGGCGGGAACGGTAATCGGCGGATGACAGCGTAAGTATTCGGGGGAAGCGCAGTAAAACCAGCGGATATCCATCAGTTGCTCCGCGTCCTCGTTCTGCGTTGCCGCTTCTGAGGTAATTCTGAACGCCACGTCGATATCCTCACGATCGAGGTTGATAAAGCGATCGTCCAGCATCACGTTAATACCCACGCCCGGATACCGGGCCTGAAAATCGCTCGACAGCGTGGGAATATGCGTACAGCCAAAGGCCACCGAGCAGCTGATGCGCAGAGTCTCACCTTGCATACCCGGCACGCGACTGCCGTCGGCAATGCTTTCGATGTCCGCAATAACCCGCCTGGCCAGCTGTAAAATACGCCGTCCATCCAGAGTCAGCTGGAAGGGTCGGCTTTCGCGATTGATGAGCAGATTGCCGGTGATGCTTTCTAACTGGGAGAGGCTTTTACTTACCGCCGACGGCGTCAGCCCCAGTTCCCTGGCCGCTCGCGAGAGGTTGCCGGTTTCGGCAATTTTAATAAAGATTTGAAACTGATTCAGATAGCCTGAGAGGTTGGGAATGTTCATTTATCACCGTCGAGCGTTGATAAATGTGATATGCGGTTGTCCCTGATGTGCATAGTTTTCTCTTTTTTTAATATAATCAAATATTAAAAATCGAGTCTAATCTATCCCACACGTTTTATGCAGTGTGTTGTTTTCAACATGCAATGCAGATCATGCATTTGATAAAGCATAAAAAAAGGCTGCATTCGGTTAACGAACACAGCCTGGATGTCGACTTACTGTCGGATTTACGCTTCCTGGCCCGCGTCGTGCATGCCTTTACGCAGGGTGAAGTTAACGCCCATGGTCAGCAGCGGTTCCGGCGGGTTCCACTCTGGTTTTGGCAGCGACAGCAGGAAGTTAATCGTGTCGTTACTTTTGCCCGCCAGCCAGTCGGCCAGCATGGTGCCCATCGCGGTGCCGCGCACGGTCCCCAGGCCATTACAGCCCAGCGAGCCGTAGACGTTCTTTCTCAGTTCGCCGAACAGGCTCGATCCGTTACGGGTCATGCCCAGACCACCGCCCCACGTATGTTCAAAGTTAACGTCCTGTAGCGTCGGGAAGCGGCGCTCAAACGACTGACGGTGGGTTTCACGATACTTCTGGGTGTAGCCCGGTTTGTAGCGTCCGTCCGAGTTAAAGCTGAAGCTGTTACGGATCAGAATGCGGTTATCGTGGGTACGACGCGAGGTGGTTCCGAACGGATCGGCAGGAATAACGCCCCAGAATTCCTGGCCGCCAATGCTGTCCTGCTCCGCTTTGGTCAGAGGGCGGGTCAGACTGCCGTAGGTGAAAATCGGGAAAATGGTCCGCTCGCCGAAGCCAAAGTGCGTACCAAACGCGTTGTTGGCGAGGATCAGCTTATCGGCAAAGATGCGGCCGGTTGCGTGATGCAACACAATTTCCGGCTCGTATTCAATGGCGGTAATTGGCGTTTCTTCGTAGAGCTTAACGTTGGCTGGCAGGCTGTCCGCAAGGCCCTTCACCAGCCCTGACGGCTGAACCAGGATGGTGCCCGGCGTGTACAGTGCCTTACGGTAGAATTTGGTGCCGAGATGGTCGGGCAGATCCTTACCGTCGATAATCTTGCATGGCTGCCCCAATGATTCCAGACCGCCGCGATAGGCTTCCAGCACCGCAATACCGCTGTCTTCCACTGCGGCCTGGTATTTACCCGAATGGCGCATCTGGGCATCAACGATATTGTGTTCTTCCACCTGCTCTTTCAGGATGCGCTGCCCGGTCTGGTTCAGATTCAGGATATTACGGGCAATTTTTTTATCACCGATATAGTCCGGTGCGCCGATATCGTGAGGTACGTCGATCAGGAATCCGGCGTTACGGCCGGACGTGCCGAATCCAACCTGCTGCGCTTCAACAAGGATGATCTGATCGTCCGGGAAGTTCAGCGCCAGCTGACGTGCGGCGGCCAGTCCGGTGAAACCGGCACCAATCACTACCCATGGTGCTTTCGCATCGCCCACCAGCGCGGGCTGCGGCTGGCGTTTACGGCTGGTGTGGAACCAGCCCGGCGTTGGATCGTCGGAAGGCAGCGCATCAATTTTCAGTAATGAATCCGGCGCGGCGGGAAGATTGTCGGTCAGCAGGGAAGCTCCCCCACCCGCTGCAACGATACCAGCGCCGATCCCGGTGCCAACCAGCAATTTTCTTCGTGAAATACCCATTAAGAATAAACTCCGTGATGAGAACAGATCTGCCCTGAAGACCCCGAAAGCAGGCTTCATGCATTTCTTTTGTGTATTGCATGTATACACCAAGTATTTTTATTATTTACATTTGTAAATACTCTGTCAACTAACTATGCAAATTTTCAACCAATTTGTAACACTAAGATCAGGGGTTTAGGTTGTGATGAAGCACGACTCTGCGCCCTGCTTACAGCAGATCGATGACGTGACGATGGATGTGAGATCTCAGATGGGAACGCGGCGTTTAACCTGGCGACGGAGGCGGCGGAGCAGATATCAAAACGAGAGAGCGGGATAACGGGCTGACGATGAAGTTGAAAGTAAAACAGCGATCTGCACGAAATGAGAATCAGCGCAGATCGCGTCTGTTAAAGGTCTTGTAAAAGTTTTTTCGAGAAGGTTCGTAACATTTCCAATTCTTCATCGTCCATGCGCATAAAGCAGCGCATCTGCTTCGGAATGGCGACGATTTTATCCTGAAGATCCCTCGCCTTTGGCGTCAGAACCACTTTTTTCACCCTTTCGTCTTCGGCAATCGATACCCGGTTAAGGAATCCCTTCGCCTCCAGTTTCTGTACCAGCGGCGTTAGCGTCCCCGAGTCGAACAACGTTTTTTCGCTCAGTTCACGCAGCGGAATATCATCCTGGTCATAGAGCGCCAGCAGCACGACAAACTGCGGGTAGGTCAGATCGAATTCTTTCAGTAACGGGCGGTACTGACGGATAAGCGCATTGGTTACCGAATAGAGTGAGAAACAAAGTTGCCCATCTAATATGCTGTTTTCTTTCATTTTTTCCACCAGCTGAACGAGATTGCAGAATTTTATTATAAATAAAGTTTGACCATAAGTATCTTGCGTGCAAGTATTATTCGCACAAGGTAAGTGAGCAAGCAGTCAGACATCACTAACCGGGATAATCCAACACTAAGTTTTTATTCAAAAAATACAGAGGGCTACACTAATGAAAATTGCATCGATTTTATTAACATCCGCCGTCTTTGCTTCAGCCGCTTCCGCAGCGACCACTCAGCCACTGAACGCGCCTGCCCCTACCGCCGGTGTAAAAGCTTTCCTGGACGTGCTGAATTCAGGCAAAGGTAAACCGATGGAACAGATGACCCCGCAGGAAGCCCGTCAGGTGCTGATCGGTGCCCAGCAGGGTGCGAAGCTGCCTGCCGCCCAGGTAAGCGATAAAACAATTCAGGTGAACGGTCAGAACATCAGGCTGAAAATCGTCAAACCGGAAAATGCGACGGGCACACTTCCGGTGTTTATGTTCTTCCACGGCGGCGGCTGGGTGCTGGGCGATTACCCGACTCATGAACGTTTGATCCGCGATCTGGTCCGTGATTCCGGTGCGGCGGCCGTTTACGTTGATTACACGCCTTCCCCGGAAGCGCACTTCCCGGTAGCGATTAATCAGGCGTATCAGGCCACCCGCTGGGTTGCCGAGCACGGCAGTGAAATCGGCGTTGACGGCAGTCGTCTGGCTCTGGTGGGTAACAGCGTGGGCGGTAATATGGTGGCAGCGGTTGCCCTGCAGGCCAAACAGCTCGGCGCACCGAAAATTCGTTACAACGTGATGCTGTGGCCGGTAACCGATGCGAACTTCGACGACGCGTCATATCATCAGTTCGCCAACGGCCATTTCCTGACCCGCAACATGATGAAGTGGTTCTGGGATAACTACACCACCAGTGCCGCGGATCGTAACAACATTCTGGCCTCCCCGCTGCGAGCCAGCACGGAACAGCTGAAAGGCTTCCCGCAGACGCTGATCCAGACGGCGGAGCTGGACGTGCTGCGTGACGAGGGTGAAGCCTTCGGACGTAAGCTGGATGCAGCAGGCGTGCCGGTGACCGTCACCCGCTACAATGGTATGATCCATGACTACGGCTTACTGAATCCGTTAAGCGAAGAGCCAACGGTGAAAACCGCCCTGTCGCAGGCAGGTGCCGAACTGCAACAGCATCTGAAATAATCTCATCACGGGCAGGCTCAGCTCTTATCTACTTATCACAGCGATAATAACTGAGTTTGCCCGGGTCGATACTGATTCCCATTCCTGCCGTTGCTGGCCGCTTAATTTTCCCTGCCACTATCGGAATATCCTCCGCGTGTAAATCATCTGCAATATCAAGGAAGTTGGTCAATTCTGCCGCATAAAGACTGGTATGGCGCAAGCTACAGGCAAAGTGAATATTGGCCAGCGTACCGGTTTTAGTATCCCCCTGATTGCCAACGTATACCGGCACGTTTAAACCTTCACACAGCGCGGCAATTTTCCTGGATTCACTGAAGCCGGTTCTGGCCGTTTTAATACAGATCATACTGGCAATATTATCGCTAATCTCCCTGCCCACTTCCTCAAGCGAGCGGCAGCTCTCATCGCCGCAAACGGGAAGGCCAAGATGCTGATTGAGCCTCCTGCGCCCGATTCTGTCTGCTGCCGGTGACGGCTCTTCGAAGAATAAAAACCCCTCATCTTTCAGCGCCAGTCCGGCAGCAATCGCCTCGGCGGAGCTCCAGCCATGGTTGGCGTCAAGGTAGAGATTCGCCTCCGGCAACGCTTTTCTTATCAGTTTACAGGCGAGAATATCGGTTTGCAGCGCCGTCCCGGTTTTCACTTTGAAAGTGTTGATACCATATTTTTCTGCCATTGAAACTGCGCTTTCCGCCATCTTCGGCGGTAGATCATGGCCAATCATATGACTGACGCGGATCTCATCGCACCATCCTCCCAGCAGTTGACCACATGACATCTGGCGGTATTTACCTGTCGCATCCCAGATAGCCAAATCAACGGCGGCTCGGGCGGCGGGATTATCCGTAACCCAGGCCATGGCGTGGCCAACTTTCTCATTATCCAACAGGTCAATATCGTTCAACGAAGGCAGGAACCACTGATTAATGGCGGTGATAATCGACTGCTGCGACTCACCGTAAATATAAGGCCGTGCCGGAGCATCCGCCTCACCGACAATCCCCTCATCGGTGTGAATACGAACGAATACATTCTCGACGGCGGTGATGGTACCGGTGGCAAAAGACAACGGCCTGGTATAGGGAATACGGTACGGAATGGTTTCGATTTTGCGGATTTTCATCATGCTCACTCGTTATCGTGGTGGGCATTTACAGTATAAATTTATGGCGAGCACGAAGCGCTGATTCGTGCGTAAGATGCTACATTGACTTCACTATAAATAATAAGAAAATACCGTTCACTTAACCCTGGCCTAAATAAGGAAGTCCATCATCGTCCGGTTCCGTCATCTCTCGCCTCGGGCTAAATGTCAGTCCGGCATGCTTATCGCCGCCGCGCTGCTCCTTGCCAGCTGTGCCAGCAAACCGCCGGTTTCTCTGGTTACGCCGCTACCGCCCGTAGCGAATCCGAATCAGCCTCAGCCGCCGATATCGCCACACAGCCAGCAGCCGATGCGCGGCGTGTGGTTAACCACCGTTTCCCGCCTGGACTGGCCGCCGATCGCGTCGGTCAATATCAGCAACGATGCCGTACGCATCAGCCAGCAAAAAAAAGCGCTGACCGATAAGCTGGACAAGCTGAAAAGCCTCGGTATCAATACGGTGTTCTTCCAGGTGAAACCGGACGGTACTGCGCTGTGGCCGTCAAAAATCCTGCCGTGGTCGGATATGATGACCGGCAAAATCGGCCGGGACCCGGGCTACGATCCACTGCAGTTTATGCTGGATGAAGCGCACCGGCGCGGCATCAAGGTTCACGCCTGGTTTAACCCCTATCGAGTCACGGTCAATACTAAACCCGGAACCGTTGCCGAACTGAACCGCACTCTGTCGCAGAATCCGGCCAGCGTTTTTGTGCTGCACCGCGACTGGATTCGTACTTCCGGCGATCGCTATGTGCTTGACCCGGGCATTCCCGACGCCCGCGACTGGATCACCAGCATTGTCGCGGAGGTGGTCGCGCGCTATCCCGTTGACGGCGTGCAGTTTGATGATTATTTCTATACCGAGTCGCCAGGATCTGCCCTTAACGACAGCCAGACCTTCAGACAGTACGGCCAGGGCTTTGCCTCCAAAGCCGACTGGCGGCGGCACAACACCCAGCTGCTGATTGAACAGGTTTCCCGCACCATTAAACAGCTGAAGCCAGATGTGGAGTTTGGCGTCAGCCCGGCCGGAGTATGGCGCAACCGTTCCCATGACGCCGCAGGCTCCGACACGCGCGGCGCTGCCGCCTATGACGAATCCTATGCAGATACCCGCCGCTGGGTGCAGCAGGGGCTGCTGGACTACATTGCCCCGCAAATCTACTGGCCTTTCGCCCGCGATGCCGCCCGCTATGACGTGCTGGCGAAGTGGTGGGCGGAGGTGGTGAAACCGACCAAAACCCGTCTCTATATCGGCATTGCGCTGTATAAAGTCGGCGAACCGTCGAAGAACGAGCCGGACTGGACCATCGGCGGCGGCGTGCCGGAGCTGAAGAAACAGCTCGATCTGAATGAGTCGCTGCCGCAAATCAGTGGCACCATTCTGTTCCGGGAGAACTACCTGAATCAGCCACAGACGCAGGACGCGGTCAACTATCTGAGGAAACGCTGGGGAGAATAATTATTTTCTGCCCGGCGCAACTTTTCTGTCTGCTGCTGCGAACTGATTAAGGAGTCAACCAAACCGGTACTCACTTACTTCGCAGGAGCAGATAATGAAACTGAAAAAACTCGCCTCTACACTGACCTTCTCCGCCGCGCTGGGCCTGTCCGCCCTCGCCTTTAATGCCGGAGCCGCTCTGCCCGCCGGGGCGAAGGCCCCGGATTTTGAACTGCAGGGCGCACTCGCCGGTAAGCCGATCACCTTCTCGCTGCAAAAGGCGCTGCAAAAAGGCCCGGTCGTACTGTACTTCTTCCCGGCGGCCTTCAGCGCGGGCTGCACGATTGAAGCTCACGACTTTGCCGAAGCGACCGATGACTTTACGAAAATGGGCGCAACGGTCATTGGCGTAACCGCCGGAAATACCGAGCAGGTGAGCGACTTCTCCAAACTGGAGTGCCGGGATAAATTTGCCGTGGCCGCCGATCCGGGAGCCAAAGTCGCCGGTGAATACCAGACCCAGATGCAGATGAAGGGCAAAACCCTCTCGGACCGTACCTCTTATGTGATCGCACCGGATGGCAACATTCTGCTGAGCTACACTGACAGAAACCCGGAAACCCATATCGAGAAGACGCTGGCCGCCGTGAAGCAGTACGACGCGGCTCATCCACGTACCCACTAAACAACGAGGCCAGCGATGTTAACTGCCATGCTGGCCGCCTTTATTGGCGGCATCATTCTGAACTTTATGCCCTGCGTGTTTCCGGTGATCTCACTGAAGGCGTTCGGGTTGCTGCGCCATGCGGATAACTCCGCCGGCACCCGTCGCGAAGGTCTGGGCTTTCTGCTGGGCGTAACGGTGACCATGATGGCACTGGCGGGAATACTTCTTGCGGCCCGCGCAGGAGGCGCGGCGGTGGGCTGGGGATTCCAGCTGCAGTCGCCGCTGGTTATCGCCCTGCTGTCGCTGGTGATCCTTGCGGCGGCGCTGAATCTGCTGGGCGTTTTTGAAGTCGGCTTATCCGCGCAGCGCGTGGGTGCGCTTGATGTGGGCCGTGGCGCTTTTGTTCGCTCCGCGCTGACCGGCGCGCTGGCAATTATCGTCGCCACGCCGTGCGCCGCACCGTTTATGGCCAGCGCGATTGGCTATGCGCTGGTGCAGCCGCCAGCGGTGGCGCTGGTGATCTTCTTTTCGCTGGCGCTGGGGTTTGCCGCGCCCTTTACGCTGATCTCGCTGTTTCCGGCGCTGGCACGGCTGTTGCCGAAACCGGGAGCGTGGATGGATATCCTCAAGCGCGGGCTGGCCTTCCCGATGTTTGGTGCCTACGCGTGGCTGGTGTGGGTACTGGCGCAGCAGGCCGGTAGCGCCGCGCTGGCAACCCTGCTGGCCGCTTCCGTGGTGCTGAGTTTCGCAGCCTGGCTGTACGGGATGGCACAACATCGCCACCTGCAGGGGAAAGGCCACAGGCTGATGTATGCGCTCACCGCCGTGCTGATTGTGGCCGTGCTGGCCCCGCTTCCTGGCCTGATCAAACCGGGGGATGCACTGCCCGGAGAAGCGGCCGCAGCGGAAATCGCGCAGGAAAAATGGACGCCGCAGACCGTTGCCGCCGAGCGCGGACAGGGTAAAGCCATCTTTGTGAACTTTACCGCATCCTGGTGTATAACCTGTCAGGTTAACGAGAAAACCTCGCTCTCCACCCAGGCGGTGAAAGAGGCGCTGGCCAAAACCGGCACGCGGTATATGGTGGCGGATTCGACCAAATTTAACCCCGACGTGGACGATGCCCTGAACGAGTTTGGTCAGGGCGGCCTGCCGCTGTACGTGGTGTATCCCGCCGACGGCGGACCACCGAAAGTACTGCCGCAGGTGCTGACGCCGGGCATTGTGGTCAACGCACTGAACCAGGCAGCCGGTAAAAAAGCGTAATAACAAGGCGGAAGATGGAAATGAACGACAGCGCGCGCGAAAGCTGGCCCGCGCTAATGGAACAGGCGCAGGCAGGCGATCGGCCTGCCTATACCCGGCTGCTGAAAGCGCTGGTGCCGGTGATCCGTTCACAGGTGCGCAGACAGGTTGCTGACGATGTGTTAACCGAGGATGTAGTGCAGGATGTGCTGCTGACGGTACATCGTGTGCGCCATACCTACGATCCCGCCTTTCCCTTTCTGCCGTGGCTGATGGCCATTATCTCCGCGCGCGCGATCGATGCCCTGCGGCGGCGCGGGCGCTACCAGCAATGGGAAATTCCGGAAGAGACGCTGCCGGAGCCGGTAAGCCAGCCGAACATGCAGCGTGCGGAAAACCAGCAGGAGCTGGAAGGCTATCTGAGCCAGCTGCCTTTGCGGCAGCGGGAAATTGTTGAACACGTTCACCTGCGCGAAATGAGCCTGACGGAAGCCGCCGCGCATAACCATCTGACGGTCGCCGCAGTGAAATCCCTGCTGCACCGGGCGCTAAAAAACCTGCGCCGTTTTGGAGCCAGTCATGACCGATCATAATGCTTTAATTGAAAAACTCGGGCGGGAAATCAAGCCCGTCAGGCGCATCTGGCCCAC
This sequence comes from Pantoea coffeiphila, assembly GCF_016909495.1. Lineage (GTDB taxonomy): Bacteria > Pseudomonadota > Gammaproteobacteria > Enterobacterales > Enterobacteriaceae > Erwinia > Erwinia coffeiphila. The sequence continues at coordinate 411,828 of NZ_JAFBFW010000001.1, forward strand.
GGGTCTGCGGGTGATGGCCTGGCTTGCCGTCGCCCTGCCTTGCGCCGTCGCCGCCAGCTTTCTGGTGCCGCGCGGGCTGACCGACTGGTCGCAGCCCGGTGCGAAGCTGGCGATCCTTCAAATTGCCCTGGCTTTTTTACTCGGGACGCTGGCGATCCGCAGCGCCTTCACGCTGAGCATTGCCGGGCGGCGGGCCATCAGCTGGAAAGCGCTGCTGCCGATTGCGCTGATGTGGCTGGGGCTGAGCGTGATAAATATGCAGGGCAACGGCGCGATCTTGCATGATGACGACAGCACGCGCTGTTTCACCTTCCTGATGGTGGTCAGTACGCCGATGATGCTGCTGATGATTGCCAGCCTGCGCCGCAGCCGTTCGCTGCATCCGGTACGCAGCCTGGCGATGGCGGGTGTGGGCATTTCCAGCCTGGCGGTCAGCCTGCTGGCCTTCTGCCACCCGGTACATCTGCACGTGCTGGACTTTGTCATGCATCTTGCTGCAGTGTTGTCGATTGTGGCGCTGACTATTCTGGTTGGCAAACGCTGGGTGGCGCTGGATAAGTAACGCAGCGATTTCCCCCGGCGTCAAACAACAGAATGCGGTCAGCCGGAAAGCGCACATAGCAGCGGGAAAGCTGCGACCTGTCAATGTAGTCCGCCGTTACGCAACAAGCGGGCTGCCCGCCGATTTCGCCGTACAGCATGCTTTGATTTCCCTGCCATTCCACGTTGCCGATCTCAAACGGCAGCTCACCTTCAATGCCCGTCGCCGTCTGGCTGAGAAGGATATGCTCCGGGCGGATCGCCAGAGTGACGTTGTCACTTAAATGGGGCTCAGACAGCGTCAGCAGCGGGATATGCGGCAATGACGGCAGCGCAAGCTGTAGGTGCCCGTCGCGCTGCTGCTCAATCGCTGTGGTAAAGGTGTTGATCTGCGGATGACCAATAAACTGCGCCACAAACAGGCTGCGCGGCTGGAAGTACAGCTCCTGCGGGGTGCCGCTCTGCTCGATGCGACCTTTGTTCAGTACCACAATGCGATCGGCCATGGTCATCGCCTCAATCTGATCGTGGGTGACGTACAGCGTGGTGACGCCCAGCGTACGGTGCAGGCGTGAGATCTCCTGCCGCATGCTGCCCCTCAGCCCGGCATCAAGGTTAGACAGCGGCTCATCGAACAGAAAAATCGCCGGTTTACGTACGATCGCGCGGCCGATAGCCACCCGCTGGCGCTGCCCGCCCGAGAGCATACCGGGCTTGTGCCGCAGATATGCCGTCAGCTGTAACGACTCTGCCGCCGCGTGGACCGCCGCGACGATCTGCGCTTCCGGCAGCTTTGCCACCCGCAGCGGAAAGGCCAGATTTTCAAAGACGCTGAGATGGGGATAGAGCGCGTAGGACTGAAAGACCATCGCCACTTCACGCTCAATGGGCGATGCCTCGCTGACGTCGCGATCGTCCAGCAGGATGCGGCCGCCGTGGATCTCCTCCAGCCCCGCCAGGCTGCGCAGCAGCGTGGTTTTCCCGCAGCCGGACGGTCCGACAAACACCACAAATTCGCCCTGCTGAATGGTTAAATTGATGTCATGCAGGATTATTTGACCCTGATGGCGTTTTTCCAGATGTTCAATACGTAACTGACGCATAGCTTCCTCAGGTCATGGCCCGCACTCAGACGGGCCACCGGCATTTATTTGCCGTTCTGTTCCAGTGCCTGGGCGGCGGTTTTCACGGCCTGCTCAGGCGTGGCCTGATTCAGTAACACCTGCTGGGTAGCGGTGTTGATCGTCTGCTGGAACTGCTCCGGATCGTAGAACAGCGGTTCCGCTTTCCCCAGGGCCACGCCGTCGATAAACGGCTTCCAGCTGGCATCTTCCGCCACCAGCTGTTTCGGTCCGTGATCCGGGCGCACCGGGGTAAAGCCATAGCCCTTCTCATAGGCCAGCTGACGGTCCGGGGTGGTGATGAATTTCGCAAAGGCAATCGCTTTATCTTCCACGCCGGTGCCTTTAAAAATCGCCAGGCTGTCGGTGACCAGCAGATTGCTCGGCTTACCGTGCGGGCCATACGGCAGCGGCGCAACGCCCCACTCCAGACCCGCCGGGAACTGACCGCGCTCCCACGAGCCGGACATAAACATCGCCACTTTGCCCTGATGGAACAGCGGACGCAGCGCTTCAGCATCGTAGGCCACCGGACCCGGCTCGGCGTACGGCAGGATCTTCTTGTACCACTCCAGCGTTTCCACCGCCTGCGGTGAGTTAAACACCACTTTGTCGCCGTCCAGCACCGCGCCGCCGTTGCTGTACAGCCACAGCAGGAAGCTGTGCGTGGTGCTGCTGAAGGCTTTACCGGTCAGGCCGAAGCCCGCCGCGCCGGTTTTCTCTTTGATAATGCGCGAATCGTCCAGCAGTTCCTGCCAGGTCTTCGGCGGCTGCTCCGGGTTCAGGCCCGCCTGCTTAAACAGTGCTTTGTTCCAGAACAGCGCGCGGGTGGACAGCGCCACAGGCAGGCCAAGGTATTCACCTTCATAATGGACGGTATCCAGCACCGCCGGATAGTAGCTACTCTTCTCCGCCGCGCTGAGCGGCACCGGCACGATCAGGTCGTTCTGATAGAAGCGGGTCAGCGTACGCGAGCCTACCTGAGCCAGCGCCGGGGCATTACCGGCAGAGGCCAGCGTGGTGACCTTCTGCTCGCACTGATCCCAGCCGACCACCTCCAGCACGACTTTGTAACCGGGATTGGCCTGGTTAAACGCGCTGATATTCTCTTCAATTCCCGGAGAGGCTTTGCTGCCGCACTGGATGAAATTGATAATTTTTTCATTGGCCGCCTGCGCACCGGATGCCGCCAGCGCCAGTAAAATCCCCATGGCTAACTTGTTCATATTTCCCCTGAATGAAAGATAAATTAATGCTTAACGGCACCTTTGGTTAACCCATCGATTAAATACCGCTGTAGGACGACGAAAATCAGCAGTGCGGGAACGATGCCGACCAGACAGGCCGCCATTAATTCATTCCACTGCACGGTATTGCGGCCAAAGAAGTCGAAGATGCCGACCGCGATGGGCATGTATTCACGCTTTGAGTTAAAGGTCAGCGCGAAGATAAATTGATTGGCATAGCTGTTGATAAAGGTAATCACCGCCACGGCCACCAGCCCGGGTTTGATCAGCGGCAGGATGACACGGCGCAGAATATAGATCCGGCCTGCGCCGTCGCAGCGCGCCGCATCCTCCAGATCTCGCGGGATCTGCACCAGATAGGTCCTCAGCAGCCACACTGCCGTGGGGATTAAAAACGCCGTGCCCGGAACGATCATCCCGGCATAGCTGTTCAGCATCCCCCACGCTTTCATCATGCGGTAAAGCGGGATCAGCAGTACCGCGCCTGAAAAGACGTTCACCCCCAGAAACAGCGCCCAGAAGTAGCGCACGCCGGGTATGGGCAGCCGGGTCAGCGCGTAGGCGGCGGGCACGGACAGTAGCAGCGTCAGCAGCGTTGAAACACCGGCGATAAGCACGCTGTTAAAGATGTAACGTGGCAGATACGGCACCCGCTGCCACATGTTTTGCCAGGCCTCCAGTGAAAAGTGCTGGGGCAAAGGATGCCAGGGCGCGCGAAACAGCGAAGACAGCGGGCTGAATGCGGCTTTGACCGCCTCAAAAAAGGGAAACAGCAGCACCAGCAGAAACAGGAAAATGGCCGCATACAGCGCGATTTTTTCATGCAGACGATAGCGGTTAATCACGGACGCACTTCTCCCGGCTGCCGGGTTCGCAGCAGCACAAAATAGCCAAAGGCAAACAGCAGCGTAACGACGGCGATCATCACGCTTTTCGCGGCACCCAGCCCGAAGCGGAAACTGCCAATCCCCGTACGGTAAGCGTCAATAATCAGCGTGTTGGTCGCATCCAGCGGCCCGCCGCGTGTCAGTATCCAGATGGCATCGAAAGCATTGAGAGTGAACAGCGAAGAGAGCACACCCATACTGGCGACTGCGGGCCACATCAGAGGCAGCGTGATGCGCCGCAGACGGTAGCCGCGCCCTGCTCCGTCCACCCATGCCGCTTCATACAAATCGCCCGGTATACCCTGCAGGGCCGCCAGCAGAAACAGCGCGACCATGGGAATACCGACCCAGATATCAGCAATCGCTGAGGCAAAAAAAGCGCTGTTGGGGAAGGCCAGAAACTCAAACGGCCCTTCCAGCAGGCCGCTGCGCTGGAGCAGGCCGGAAATCGCGCCGAACTGGCCGTTATACAGCCAGCTCCAGATGAACATGCTGATGGCCACCGGGATCACCCACGGCGGAATAATCAGCAGCCGGAACAGCTTTTTTCCCGCCAGCGAGGCATTCAGCAGCAGTGCGCCAATCAGGCCAAACAGCAGTTTCATTGCCACGGCAAACAGCGTCCACAGTAGCGTTCGCAGCAGCACGCTGAAAAAGTCGTCGTTAAGCAGAGTCCGGTAGTTCTGCCACCCTGTCCACTGATAGCTCTGCCGCAGCGAGGCATTGGTAAACGACAGGATCACGGTGTTAATCAGCGGCCATAGCACCAGAGCCAGCAGATAGAACACGGCCGGAGCCATCAGCAGCAGCGCCAGCCGCCTGTCGCGGCGATACGAGCGGGACATCAGACTTCGCCGTTCAGCGCCGCGTCAAAACGCCGCCAGCTTTCGGTCAGATCCAGCAGGCTGCCGCTGCGGCGCGCTTCATCTATTTTGATCGCCGTCAGCCCTGCTTCCAGCGCGTCGATCACCGATACCGGCAGCGGCTGGTTATGCAGCAGGTGATCGACAATGTCCTTCACCATCCGCTCATCGCCGCCGTAGTGATGGCCCAGTTCGGTGCGGGAATAGTGATGGTTGTCGACAATTTTCTCCCCGTCCGGCGAGCGGTGCACCTGCAGGGTATTGCGGATGAAATCGCCCTCTGCGGTGGCCGTAGTACCCACGATGCAGAAGCGGCGGAACAGATCCGGTACGTTGAGGTTGGCGTGAAATGCCATGGTTGCACCGTTCTGGTATGCAATAATCGCCGTCTGGTAGTCAACGATATCGCCGTCGTTATCAAATACGGCCGTGCTGCCCTGCCAGCCTGCCGGTTTACTGTGGTGAATGTCCTCGCGCTCCAGCGCCGCATTTTCCGGTACGAACAGCTTTCTACCGCCGAAGCTGGCCACGCGAACGGCGCGCGCGCCGACGATCCCCTGGTAGATATCCAGGTCGTGGCAGCATTTCTCCAGCAGGAAACCGCCGGAATATTTCTCATAGCGCCGCCAGTCGCGCATAAAGAACGCGCCGTGATAAGGCGGGATATGTTCAGAGGCTTCAATGCTGGAGATTTCGCCCAGCGTACCGTTGGTTTTCAGGGCTTTGAGGTCGGCATACAGCGGCGTGTAGCGCATCACCAGCCCGACCAGAATGCGGTCTGCGCCAAAGCGATGGATCAGACGGGCCAGCGCCAGGGTCTGTTCTTCAGTGGCGACGATCGGTTTTTCGCACAGCACCCGGTGGCCGGCTTCCAGCGCGGCGGTGATATGTTCAAGATGCAGATGATTCGGCGACCCGATCAGCACTAAATCCAGATCGGGCACGGCAAGCAGTTCATCGATCGCGGAGAACGCTTTTCCGGTGTTTACCCCAAATTCTTTGGTGTAGGGCAGTCCAACCGGCTCAGGATCGGCATAGCCGACGATCTCCAGATTGGGCACCAGTTCGGAAAAAATCCTTGCCACATAGCCCAGGCGCAGCCCCAGACCGATAATTGCAATTTTCACTTTTTAAATCCGCCGTATGGATTGAATTAAACAACGGCAGAGGGTAAATAGCCTGTTATCTGAAAGATAATAATAATTACGGGTTACGTATGCAGAATTACAGATATAGCCAACTCATTACAATTCATAAAGTTAGAGATTTAAATAATCATGGGTGATGACAATTAAAATATTCTTAACCGATTCGTAATATCACTGGTTGCGGTACTTTTCCGTCAGTTGAAAAATGATATACGAATATCATATAACGCAAAGACTGTAACTTTTTCATGCGCTGTGCCACTTTGTCGCCAACCGGGGTTGGTTTCAACCATTCTAATAAGGCACCGCTATGTTAGCCAAAGAAGCTGACGTCAACATTGTTGATGTCTTTGTCGACGTTTACGCCACGTTGTTTAAAATTGTGAGCTATCGCACTGGCGCAACCCATATTGCCCAGGACATTACTCAGGAGATCTACTTCAAGATCATCAATGTAGCCAATGAGTTCCCGCAGTACAGCGATGCCAGGAATTACCTGATTCGCGTTGCGTTAAATGCGTCAAACGACTATCGTCGTAACGAAAAGCGACGGGAACAGATCCTCAGCGGCGCACTCCATCTGTTCGAGAGCTATTCGCCCTCACCGGAAGACAGCCACTACAGCGTGGAAAAAATTAACCTTCTTGATGCCGCGCTGTCTGAACTCCCTGAAAAGTGCCGCGAGATCCTCTACCTCAACCGCGTTGAGGGGCTGACCCATAAAGAGATCGCCAAACGGATGGATATCTCTATCAGTCTGGTTGAAAAATATGCGGTCAGAACGTTGATCCAGTGCCGCGACGTGATTAAAAAGTCCGGGGGATGACCGCTTCACGCTTTGGCAACACCATGAATTTATGGAACATTAAGCTCCGAAACGGAAAATAACTGTGGCGCTCAATAACGATCCCTGTAGGCCCGAGGACGAAGTTCTGGAAGATGAAGCCATTCACTGGCTGGTCAGAATGATGTCCGGCAGCTTCTCGTCCGCCGAATTAAAACAGTTTGAAGCCTGGCGTCGGACCAGCCCGGAGCATCAGGCTGCGCTTTCGCGTGCGACCGATCTGTGGGTACAGCTCGGTAAGCCGCTGGAAGCAAGCCACCGTGCGATCCTCTATCCTTCCGACAATGTTGTTGCCTCCGGCTGGCCTTTTGCCCTGCCGCCAAAACGGGCGATGATGGCGCTTTTTTTACTGGTCATCAGCACGATGGGCTGCTACCAGTGGATGAGCTACTGGCGCTTTAACTATGCTACCCGACTGGGCGAGTTTCGTGAGGTGTCGCTCAATGACGGCAGCACCATGTGGCTGAATACCGACAGCGCGGCCAACGTTGAGATCAGCGGCTCCCAGCGTCACGTGACCCTGGCGCGAGGCGAAGCCTTTTTTGACGTGAAGCACGACGAGCAGCTCCCGTTCACCGTTGACGCCGGCAGCGGCCATATCCGGGTACTGGGGACCGCGTTTGGCGTGAAGATTGACGGCGAAAATACCGTGGTTACCGTGCAGCGTGGCAAGGTCAGCGTGTCCGGCGACCGGCAGAAAACCGTGACCGTTGACCCGGACCGGTCGGTTACCCTGAACCCCAGCGATAATAGCCTGACGGTGGCGCAGGTTGATGCCGCGCGGCAGCTCGCCTGGCAGAAAGGCCTGCTGATTTTTGAAAACAACACGCTTAACGAAATTGTTCACACCCTGGGCCACTACGACAGCCGGGCGGTGTATCTGGATTATCCGCAGAAAGATACGCTGCGCCTCAATGCCAGCATCAATATTGCCCGCGTTGACGACTGGTACAGCCAGCTGGAAAAAGCGCTGCCGCTGCGTGTGACCCGCCTTGGCCCGGTGATCTGGATACGTCAGGCACCTGACGCAGGCTGACTTTCGCAGCACGCCAGTCGCCGCCGCAAAATTATTTCCCTCCTGCTGATTGCAGATTCGCTACACCCCACGCGTTCTAAATGAGACACGTTCATCCTCTCCGTAACCGGGGAGGATGCCAAACCGTCTAAACGTTAAGGTGAAGTAATGCGTACTGGCAACGATCCTGCCTGCGAGATCTCTCCGGGAGCTGTGCGATGAAAGACAGCAAAACCCCCGAAATCAATAAAAAAGATTACCGTATTTCCCGCCTGCTGATGCGCCGGATAGGGATGCTGACGTTTCCGTTCTGGCGGCAGCGCGATCACCGCCGCTGGTGGCTGCTGATGTCGGTGCTGTTGCTGATGACGCCCTCGTTTGCCGCCATCGGTTACTGGACCGCTAACCTGACGGCCGAGATGACCAACGCCATTGTGGCGCGCAAGCAGAGTACCTACGCCAGCCTGTTCTGGCTGATCACCGCCGTTACCGTGGCGACCTGGCTCATTCAGTCGGTGATGTATTACATGAGCAGCGTGCTGATTGTGCGCTGGCGCAGCTGGCTGACCGACTGGCTGGTGAGCCGCTACCTGCGCCACCGCACCTACTACAACATCACGGTGCATGAGGATCTGGATAACCCCGACCAACGTATTCAGGGCGATGTTGACCCGTTTGTCACCGTACTGACCGGCATCCCACTGCAAATCATCAGCCAGCTGATGGGGCTGCTCACCGGCGGAATTATTATTGCGTCGATTAGCGAAACGATGATGTGGTACGTGATTATCTACGCGGTGATTTCCACCGCGATAACCCTGGTGATGTACACCCCGATGATTCGGCTGAATTTTAACAGCACGGTCGCGGAAGCCGATTTACGCTACGGCCTGCTGCACGTCCGGGATAATGCGGAAACCGTGGCGTTTTATCGCGGTGAAAAGACGGAAAAGAAGCAGATTGACGGACGGCTGGCCAGCGCCACCGACAGCCGGATGGCCATTCTGATCTACCAGCTGAAAATGTCGATGATCAACTTCGGTATGGGCCAGCTGTGGAACCTGGCGCCGTTCTTTCTGATCGCCCCGCTGTTTTTTGAAAATAAAATTGAGTTCGGTGCTATTGCCATGGCCACCACCGCCGCCACGCAGATGATGACCGCCCTGACTACCCTGTCCCAGTTTATCCCGACTATCGCCAGCATGGCACCGAGCGCGGTACGCCTTGCGCAGATTGTCGAACGCTTTGATGAACTGGACCAGCAGCGTGAAGATGAAAAGCAGCACAGCATCCGCATCCGGCGTGGCCCGCTGATTGCCCTGCATAACGTCAGCCTGGAAACGCCGGGCGGCGAGCAGGCGCTGGTGCAGGATCTCTCGTTGACGGTGTCGCCCGGTGAACATCTGCTGATTCAGGGGCAGACCGGTGTCGGTAAAAGCTCGCTGCTGCGCGCGATGGCCGGTCTGTGGCAGCGCGGGTGCGGAGAAATCGTCATGCCCGCGATTGAAGAGTGCTTTTTCCTGCCGCAGCGGCCCTACATGATTCTGGCTAACCTGCGTGCCCAGCTGCTGTATCCCAACACCGAACGCGAGGTGTCGGATGATGAGCTTCAGGCCACCCTGGAGAAGGTCAGCCTGCCCGACCTCTGCGAGAAATACGGCGATTTCAACAGCGTACGCGACTGGGGGAAAGTGCTGTCGCTCGGCGAGCAGCAGCGGATTGGCTTTGCCCGCGTGCTGCTCGCCAGGCCCCGGTTCGCCTTCCTCGACGAAGCCACCAGCGCGGTGGATATCGATACTGAACGCCGTCTCTATCTGCTGCTGGCCGATATCGGCACCACCTTTATCAGCGTCGGGCATCGCCCTTCAATTACCGAATTCCATAAAGAAATGCTGCTATTACAGCCGAAAGGAAAATGGTGTATTGGCCTGAATACGTCCGTTATTGATGTTCAGCAGCAGCAGGAATATCAATTAAATCCGCCTGAAAAAAACCGTGAAGAAGTTATTTTTTAAAAGCAGTGAGGTTTTTAAATAGTCATTACGTTTTATTTAAAACAGTCATGACTCTGGGGATTCAATGGTGAAGCAAGGCAAGATGAATATAAAAACATTGTCGTTAATGATAGCAGCAGCGTTATTTTTACCCTCATCAGTGGTTTATTCCGCTTCGGCGGAAAATACGCAGCAGTCGGCGAATTCGCTAACGGAATATCACATACCGGCCGGTAATTTAGGCACCGCGCTGCTGCAGTTCAGTATGCAGAGCGGGCTACAGTTAATTGCGCCCAGCAGCTTAACCGACGGACACGCAACTCAGGGAGTGAGTGGGAAATTCAGCGCAACGCAGGCGCTGAACCAGCTGCTGGCGGGCAGCGCGTTAAGCTTTACTCTCGACAGCCAGAATAACGCCGTCACGCTGATCGGCACGCCATCCGGCGGCGGTGCAAACGTGCTGGATGCGGTGAGGGTGGACGGCGATGCCACCGTCGCGGAAGGCGGCGGTAACGGCAGTACCGATGTCACCGCCACCGAGGGCAGCGACAGCTACACCACCACGGCAGTCAGCATTGGCTCGAAAACGCCACAGTCGCTGAAGGAAACGCCGCAAAGCGTTAGCGTCATTACCAGCAAGCAAATTAAAGATCAGAACCTGACCGATCTGGATGGCGTAATGTCAAAAGTGGCCGGGATCACCGTCAGGCGAACCGGCGCAAATGAGGAATATTATTCGCGCGGCTGGCGGGTCACCAATATTCAGCTGGACGGCGGCACGCCCATTCAGCTGTTTGACAATCTCTCCAACAGTAATAGTTCGTTTTCTTCTTTCGATATGTCGATGTTTGACCATGCGGAAATCCTGCGCGGCGGCGACAGCCTGAATAGCGTCGGCAGCAGTTCTCCCGGCGGCAGTATTAACCTGACCCGCAAACGACCGCTGGATCACGGCCAGGTTGCGGTAAGTGCACAGGCCGGTTCGTGGAATGACTATCGCTCGTCGGTTGACGTCACCGGCCCGCTGGCGTTTGACGGCAAACTGCGCGGTAGAGCCGTCGCCACCTGGCAGGATAAGGATCAGTATTATCATCCGTCCGGCGACAGCACCCGCCTGCTATACGGTATTCTCGAAGCCGATCTGACGCCCACCACGCTGTTTTCCGTCGGCGGCAGCTACACGCAGAAAAAGAATCTGCCGTGGGAAGGCGGCCTGTCGCGCTATCAGTCCGGTGCCGACGCGCATTACGCCCGGGATACCAGCCTGGCCCTGCCGTGGAGCCATCGTCAGCTGATCTCCCGCGAACTGTTTACCCAGCTGAAACAGGAGCTGGGGGAACACTGGGCGCTGAATTCTCAGCTAACATACTTCAGTCAGGACTACAGCAACCGCCAGGGATCGCTGGTCGGCGCACTGCCGGATCTGATCGACGATGCGCGCTATACCGATATGAGCGCGGAGGATGCCATCGGCAAGCAGTATCTGGCGGATGCCAATCTGGTGGGAAAGTTTGATGTTTTCTCCCTGCCGCAGCAGGTTTCCTTCTCCGGCAGCTATCAGAAAAACAAGTATACCGGCACCTCGTACAACCGCACCTATGGCGATGCCTCTCTCTCTGTTCCCGAACCCGACTGGGAGCCAGAAGGCTCAACCCTCGCCCGCTATAACAGCGCGAATCTGGTGGCGAAAATTGACGCTGTGCTGCTGCCCTTCCTGCCGGATCTGCACTTCCAGTCCGCAGTCCGCTGGGATCGCTACGACGCCAACTATCAGGTGATGGATGTCGTCGGGCTTAATGTGAAAACGTCGCGCACGTCGGTGCCTTACTACGCGCTGCGCTACGATTTTTCACCAGAGTGGTCGGTGTACGGCAGCTATACCGATCTTTATCAGTTCCAGGCCTATATGCGTACCGCCAACGATACGCCGCTGCCGCCGATGACCGGCAGTACGAAAGAGATCGGGGTGAAATACAGCAACGGTTCAACCAATGCCTCGCTTTCCGCCTATCGCGCCCTGCGTCGTGACGGTGCGCAGTTCGATAGCCTGAATTTCAACTGCTCTCTCGGCTGCTATCGCATAAGCAGTGCCGAAGAAACCAGTGAAGGGGTCGATTTCGATATTACCGGCGAACCGCTGCCGCGCTGGTCGGTGAATTTTGGTTATTCCTATAACAACAATAAAACCCGTCCCGACCCGGAAAACACCAGTCAGGACAAAACGCTGTCGTCCTTTACCCCGAAGCATATGTTCAAGCTGTGGAACGATGTTCAGCTGAGCGGCAACGAATATCTGAATAAAACCCGCGTCGGGCTGGGCGTGATTGCGCAGACCCGCAGCTTCACCGCCGGTGAAGTCTGCGGCAAGGTCAATGCCGACGGCACCTGCGACGATAACTACGTGGCCTACCAGTTTGGCCAGGGTTTCTACAGCGTGTTTTCTGCCCGCACCGCCTACAAGTTTAACGACCAGTGGTCGGTGGCGCTCAACGTCAACAACCTGTTTGACCGCCGCTATTACGGCACCACCGGCGGCGTGGACTCCGGTAACTGGTACGGCGCGCCGCGCAATGTGGTGGTTAGCGTTGACGGGACATTCTGATAATCAGCAGCAGGTAAATCGAGAGTTTGCATGAATACACGAAATCTGAACGTACAGCATAGCGCAGGAGCGCTGTCGGATAGCGATACGCTGGCCATTCCCTGTGAAACATTCACCCTGGAAAACGGCTTAACCGTGATCGTTTACGAAAATCACCAGTCGCCGGTGGTGGCGGTGAACGTCTGGTATCGCGTGGGGGCGAAGGATGAGCCCGCAGGGAAAACCGGCTTTGCCCATCTGTTCGAGCATCTGATGTTTGGCGGCAGCGGCAACCTGCCCGGCTCGTATCTGGAACGGATGCTTGAGGCCGGAGCATTACAGGTGAACGGCACCACCAGCCGCGATCGCACCAATTATTATCAGACCGTACCGCTGGAGGCGCTGGATTTTGCCCTGTTTGCGGAATCCGATCGCATGGGGCATTTTCTTGAAGGACTCCAGCAGGACGTGCTGGATCGCCAGCTAAACGTGGTGCTGAACGAAAAACAGGAGCGTGAAAGCGCCCCCTATGGCATGGCGTCGGTACGCAGCATCAAAGCCTGCTTCCCGGTCGGCCATCCCTACGCACATACCGTACTGGGCGAAGAAGCCGATCTTAAAAATGCCACGCTGGAGGATGCCCGCGCCTGGTTCCAGCGCTGGTATCGCCCTTCAAACGCGGTGCTGACGCTGGCAGGGGCCATTGATTTGGCAACGGCAAAAGAAAAAGTCAGCCGCTTTTTTGCACATATCCCAACGGGGGAGCCGTTACAGCGCCCCGCAGTTTGGGTCAGTGCGATCCGGGGCGGGCGCAGGGAGATCCTTGAGGATCGGGTAACCCATGCCCGCGTGATGCTGAGCTGGAATTTACCGCCGTACGGTGATGCGGATACCACCGCCCTGCTGCTGCTGCCGCAGCTTTTGACCCACGGTGTGCTGTCGGTGATGCACCGGCAGCTGGTACAGGAGTCGGCGATAGCGACCTTTGTTAATGCGTGGATCGATCCGGGGCTGGTGTGCAGCCAGCTGACCATTTCGGCCCAGGCACAGAACGGTGCTTCTCCCGCTGAACTGGAGGCGGCGATTCTGGCGATTCTGGCCGATTTTATCGCCAGCGGCACTCCGGCAGACAACCTGGAACGGGTACGTGAGGTTTATATGACCAGCGCGCTGAAGAGCTATTCGACGGTGACGGATATCGCCGATCTGCTCTCTTTCAGCGTCGGCATGCTCGGCGATGCGCAGGGTTACAACCGGTTGCTGAACAGCGTTGCGACCGTCAGCGGCGAGACGCTTCGTCAGACTGCCGCACGCTGGTTAAATGAAGACCGCTACAGTCTGCATATTATTCCGTTCACCGCCCGCAGTGCGGAGATCCCAACACCATCGAGAGAAGTGCCGCCGATCGTACTATCTGGCGAGTTCGCCCAGCCTGAACTGCTGCGCGCGCGGCTGGATAACGGCATGCCGGTTATTTTCTCCTCCCGCCCACAGCAGCCGGAAACGCTGATCTCGCTGGTTATCCCGCGCGGTTCTTCGTGGGATGTATTTGCCACGGCGGGGGCCGGGCAGCTGCTGAGCCAGCTACTTTCTGAATGCGGAGCCGGAGATTTCACCGCCGATGAGATAGCCGATCGCGCTGAGCGCCTGGGCGCGGATATGGATGTCAGTATCGGCCAGGACAATATGCTGGTTACGCTGCGGGCGCTGACTTCTCGTCTGGGCGAATCGCTGGCACTGTTCTCTGCCCGCGTGCGTCACAGCCACTTTACCGAACAGGAGTTTGAGCGCAGCCGCAGTCGTAAAATTAATCGACTGGAATCCCACCTCAACACGGCGGACGGCATGGTTTCCCTGCTGCTGTCGCAGACGCTGTTCTCCGCCGGGCACCCGTACGCCCAGCCGCTGTTCGGCTCTGGCACGCCCGCCACGCTGGCGGAGATGAGCTTTACCGGTCTGTCAGAACATCAGCAGCGGCTGCTGGTGCCGGACGGCGCGCAGCTTGTGATCGCCGGTAGCGGTGATTTCGATGCCCTCATCAGTCAGCTGAATACGCTGTTTGGCGACTGGCGCAGTGAATCCGCCAGCGAAAGCCTGGTTCTGCCGGCACTGACTGCCAGTCCGGCTGCCGTGTATCTGATTGATAAACCAGGAGTAAGCCAGACGACCATCGCCGCCGCCTCGCTGATCCCTCCGGGTGAAACGCAGGACGATGCGGCTTTCAACCTGCTGCATGAGGCGCTGCTCAACGGCTTCGCTTCCCGGCTTAACGCCTCGCTGCGTGAAAAACATAACTGGACCTACGGCGTTCACGGCATCCTGACGCAGGCCAGAGCCGCACGGATTCAGGGGTTCTACACCACCGTACAGGCCGACTGCAGCGGCGATGCCCTGAATGAAGTCTTGCATCAGCTGACGGCGATCGACGGCGACAGGCCCGTAACGGCGGAAGAGCTGGAAAAATTCCGCCGGGGAGAGCTGCTGCGGCTGCGCGGCGGTTCGGAAGGCGTAGGTCAGCAGCTGCAGGATGTCCGCTTTATCGTTGTCCAGCAAAAAACCGATGACTACTGGCAACGATATGCGCAACAGCTGTCCGCCCTGACCACCGACGATCTGCAACGGCTGGCGGCGACTTTAATCAAGCCGCTGGAGATGGCGTGGGTGGTGGTGGCGGACATGGCTGAGTCAGAAGCGGATATCTGTCGCGCACTGCCGCCAGGACTGCCGGTCATCCGTTTGAAAGACAACGACTTACCGGGACTGAGCCCGCTCAACGTTCTACCGCAGGAGCCAACGCTGTGACAGAAAAAACCGACGATCAACATGCGGACCTGCTGGGCGATCTGCTGGCCGGAGAGGCAACGGTGCTGCTGGATTTTTGGGCCGAATGGTGCCAGCCCTGTCAGATGATTGCCCCGCTGATCGATGAAACGGCGCGGCAGCGCAACGGAGAACTGGCGGTGGTGAAGGTCAACATCGACGAGCGGCCCGAGATTGCCAGTCTGCTGGCGGTTCGCAGCATTCCGACGCTGATCCTGTTCCGTCACGGTAGTGAAGTGGCGCGCCACAGCGGCGTGATGAATAAACTGCGCCTGAACGCCTGGCTGGGACAATCAGACAAGGGACCCGCCGTATGAGTATCGCCTTTGGCGGCAGCCCGCAACGAAAACAGCAGGTGCTCAGCCAGCTTGAAAACAGCTGGCTGAGCGGAAAAATTCATCCTCACGGCGCCTTCTGGCAGGGCGAGTCCGGCACCTTCAGCGGCTGCGCGGTGCGCGGCGGGCTGGACGATTACGTTAGCGTGACCGGCCTCCCCGCGTCTTTTGCCCTGCTCGCCGACCGGCTTGCGTTTGAGGATGAGGCGTTCGATATCCACTGGGCGCGAGAGTGGTTTACCACTCTGGCTGCGGGCCAGGATCTCAGCGGCATTGAACCCGCGCTGTTAAGCGCACTGCTGGGCACGGTGCAGGAACAACTGGAAGTGTGCCGTGAAGAGATTGCACCGCCGATCCTGGATCTGCTGGAGAGGCTGACGGCGCTGCATCGCGCCAGCCCGCCGCTGCCGGGTAACGCTGCGCCCTGGCAGAGCCTACAACAGGCGGTAATGGATTTGCCGCAGTCGCCGGATGATTCGATATTGAATTATTACCTTATCGCACTTCTGGAAGCGCTGTGCTGGCCGCTCGCTGAGTCGGTCACCCTGTTTACCGAGCTGCTGTCGCCCTTACAGGGCCTTAACTACCACATTGCCAAAATCCGCTGCGGATGGAGCGATCGGTGGCAGCAGCGCGAGCAGGAAATTAATCAACGCTTTGAAGAAGCGCTGGCGAATCACACTGCCAATCAAGCCGGAGAATATTCAGAAGAGCAGCTGACCACGCTGCGCAGCGATATTGTCGGCCAGTTAATTGCCAACAATCCCGATTATTTCACACTGATCGGCACTATAGAGAAACAGATCCGAGAGGATCGCGCACATCTAAAAGCGCAATTCATCACCCTGCTGGCAGGTCACCATTAAATCCCCTGCGCGAATAAGCAGGCAGTTAACATTACCGGAGTCACTATGTCAGTTAACCCGTTGTTTATCGGCGATGCCGCACCTTCATTCCCACGCCTGGAATTTATCAAAGGGCGGGCGTTTACCGCGTTTGAACCCGGCCAGGTTTACGTACTGGAGTGCTGGGCCACCTGGTGCGGGCCCTGTGTCGCCACCTTCCCGCATCTCACCCAGCTACAGCAGCAATATCCGCAGGTGACGATACTCGGTGCCGCGATCTGGGAAGACGATATTAACGAAGTGCGTCAATTCGCCAGCGAACGCGAGGCTGAAATGGGCTATACCCTGGCCTTTAACCCGGCGGCAACGGCAGAACAACCGGGTGATATCCCCGGCAGCTGGCTGAAGCCAAGCTGGCAGGAGGGTATCCCTACGGCTTTCCTGATTGACCAGCAGGGCCGTATCGCCTGGTTTGGTCACCCAATGGAGCTGGATGCGCCGCTGGCCGAGGTTGTCGCCGGTACGTTTGATATTGAACGTGCGGCCAGCGAGTACCGGCAGTGGGTAAAAGACAGCATGGTGGCGGAAAGGAAAGTGCTGGAAAAGCAGCTGATGGCCTTCTCCGCCGATAAAGATCTGCCAGGCGCGATTGCCGCCTGCGAAGCCGCATTCGCTGAGAATCCGGTCCTGGAACAGGTGCTGGGGCTGGAGAAACTGGCCCTGATGCTGCGGCTGCCCGGCGGAGATGCGGCGCTGAGCTACGCCCGCCAACTGAAAGAAAAATTCGGCGACTCGACGGAAAGACTCCGCCAGGATCTCGGCTATATCATCGTTGACGGTATTGAGGTGAATCCGGAAATCGATCGTCAGGATGCCCTGCTCGCCTTTGCCGCCGATACGCTGCTGGAAGCTGAAAGCCAGGCGGCAGAAAGCGGTGAATGGATCACCCGGTGCCATATCGCCCGCAGCCTGACGCTGGTCAGATTCCGGCAGGAAGCCTGGCAGGATGCGCATCAGTATGCGCTGAAGGCAATAGACGCGGCGCAGCACGCGGGTCTGCATGAGGATATTATTCAGGCGCTTAACGATCTGGCTGCGCAGTGCCAGAAGAATATCCCGGCGGACGATAAGCCAGGTAAAAAGGTAGTCTGCGACGGCGATCGCTGCTGGCTGGAGTAAGCTACGCCAACGGGCGATGACCGGGCAATAAGCCTGGCTCTGTCGCCAGGTAGTGATAAAGGTTGCCCCGCGCCTGACGGACAACGGGCGACCTTTTCCCGGCATAGCAAAAATTTCCTGCCTTAACCCCGCTCATTTTCGCGTAAAAATGTTAAACCCCTGCCGATAAATCAGACCATCTGCTTAATCAATTCGCTAATCTTAATGCCATCACATCATTAACCTGATTTTTTTCATCACCTTACGATATTGCTCCGGCATCCACTGCAAGGAATACCCTGAAATGAAAGTACAGAAAATTGCACAGCCCGCCGCCATTGAATCCCTTGAAGCGTGCGGTAGCGTGGAAGGTTTACCGGGCAGCCCGCCGATTAAGGTCTTTGGGCTGGAGAAAAAAATCCCCGGCAAGGAGGATATCGATACCGGTATCTTTGAATGCTCGGCGGGCAGCTATCGTCGCGGCGTGAAGCAGGCGGAAGTCATGCATATTCTCAGCGGCAGCGGCACCTTCACCACCGACGGTGAAGAACCGGTCAGCTTTAAAGGCGGCGATACGCTGTTTTTCGAAGCCAATACGCAGGGAACCTGGGTGGTGGAAACGCAAATGCGTAAGGTTTATGTGATTTTTGACGCCAACTGATCGGCCCCACAAGTTATCCTCCATTTTTCCTCCATCAACACGCGCAACGGTCAGCGACAGTGGCTGACCGCAAATTAACGTGTTGACCCCACCGAACATGGCTCTCACGCACCGCACCGCACGCAATCCTCGCCCAGGACTGTCCTGTGGCATTTTTGTATCACACTGTATCTGCCTTATTGAGCGATACAGGTTGATGCACAACCCGCAAAGATAAAAACATTCCGCATACATCAGCGTGTTTTCATAGCCTCAACAAACAAAACAACTCCTGAGGTACAAAATGAAAACACGCATATCGCCCTTACTGCTGGGCACCATGGCTATGATTGCAGCCTGCCAGGCATCAGCAACGCAGACGGTTCAGGACTACAGCACCGGATTTGAACAGATTAAGCAGATTAATGCGGGCGTGCTGAACGTCGGCTATGTGGATATCGGCCCACGCGATGGTCAGCCGGTTATTCTGCTGCACGGCTGGCCCTACGATATTCAAAGTTACTCCCGGGTGGCACCGCAACTGGCGGCTAAAGGCTATCGGGTGATTGTCCCCTGGCTGCGCGGCTACGGCACCACGCGCTTCCTGTCGGATAAAACCCCGCGCAACGGCGAACCGGCGGCAATGGCGAAGGACGTGGTCGATCTGATGAATGCCCTGAATATCAGGCAGGCGGTTTTCGCCGGTTATGACTGGGGTGCACGCACCGCCGATATTGTCGCGGCCCTGTGGCCGGAACGCGTAAAGTCTCTGGTATCGGTAAGTGGCTATCTGATTGGTAGCCAGGAGCTTGGCCGTAAACCGCTGCCGCCGCAGGCCGAACTGCAATGGTGGTATCAGTTTTACTTCGCCACCGAACGCGGTGCTAAAGGCTATGCTGAAAACACCAAAGATTTCGCCCGGCTGATCTGGCAGCAGGCGTCGCCAGGCTGGAAATTCACCGATGCCACCTTCGAGAAAAGCGCCCGCGCGCTGGACAATCCCGACCACGTGGCGATTACCCTCAGTAACTACCGCTGGCGGTTAGGTCTGGAAAAGAGCGAAGAAAAGTACGCGGACTATGAACAAAAGCTGGCGGCGCTCCCCACTATCGGCGTGCCGACCATCACCATTGAAGGCGATAACAACGGTGCACCGCATCCGGCCCCGGCGGCCTATCGGGCTAAGTTCAGCGGGAAATATGAACACCGCACGTTTAGCGGTAATATCGGACACAATCCTCCGCAGGAAGATCCTGAACGATTCGTTCAGGCCGTCGTTGACGCAGCGGGCATGTAACTAAGGAGCCTCCCCTGGAACATATCGATCACATACTGGTGGTGGATGACGATCGCGACATTCGTGAGCTGATCGTCGACTACCTGATTAAATCAGGCTACGCCGCAACCGGGGCGGCGAACGGTCGCGAGATGCGGTCGGTACTGGGGAACAGGCATATCGACCTGGTCGTACTGGATATTATGATGCCGGGCGATGACGGTCTGACGCTGTGTCGTCAGCTGCGCAGCGACCCGCAGAAAAATATGCCGATACTGATGCTCACCGCGCGCGGCGAAGACGCTGACCGTATTCTTGGGCTGGAGATGGGCGCTGATGATTACCTGGTGAAACCGTTTGTTGCCCGGGAACTGCTGGCGAGGATCAAAGCGATCCTCCGCCGCACGCGCGCCCTGCCGCCGAATTTGCAGGTGACGGAAGCCGGACGGATCATTGCTTTTGGCGACTGGCAGCTGGATACCACCTCCCGACACTTGCTGGATACACAGGGAACGGTGGTGGCGCTGAGCGGTGCGGAATATCGACTGCTGCGGGTTTTTCTCGATCATCCGCAGCGAGTGCTGTCCCGCGATCGGCTGCTGAATCTGACCCAGGGTCGCGATGCGGAGCTGTTTGAACGCTCCATCGACCTGTTGGTCAGTCGGCTACGCCAGCGGCTGCGGGAAGATGCGCGGGAACCGTCGCTGATCAAGACGGTCCGCAGTGAAGGCTATGTACTGGCTGCCGCCGCCATTATCAAAGAGGCTCTCGAATGAGGCTGTGGCCACGAACATTACTGGCCCGCCTGCTGCTGATCGTCATGCTTGGCCTGCTGCTGGCTAACGGCATGACGCTGGCCAGCCTGCTGATTGAACGCATGAACAGTGCCAAAACGGTGATGCTGGGGAATCTGGAGTACGATGTTGCCACCAGCGTGGCGATCCTCGACAGGCTCCCTGCGGCTGAACGCCCGCAGTGGCTGAGCCGACTGGCGCGAGGAAACTACAGCTACGAGCTGTCGCCGGGTGAGACCGGCCATCCCCCCACCAGCCTGCGTTCGCGCGATGCGGTTAACTCACTGAAGGCCGCGCTGGGTAGTACGTGGCCGATGACGATCGTCTCCCTTCCCGGCAGCCGCGAACATATTCAGGTCCACCTTCGGCTGCATGATGGCAGCCCGCTGACTATTAATCTCTGGCCGCACATGCCTGCCATTGCCACCTGGTTACCGATAGTCCTGTTCGCCCAGCTGATGCTGCTGATCGGCTGCGGCTGGTTTGCGGTTCGCCAGGTCACACGGCCATTCACGCAGTTTATTCGCGCAGTTGATACCCTGAAGCCAGCCTCACCGGCAATCCAGCCGATGCCGGAAGGCGGCCCGCTGGAGGTTCGCCAGGCCGCCCGCGCGTTTAATGATATGCAGAACCGTATACAGGAACATTTGAAAGAGAAATCGCAAATTCTTGCGGCCATTTCACACGATCTGCAAACGCCGATTACCCGGATGAAGCTGCGCGTGGAGATGTCGGAACAGCCGGATCTGCGCGATAAGCTGCAGAGCGATCTGGATCAAATGAGTCGGCTGGTTCGTGAAGGGATTGCTTACGCCCGCAGCGCGGGTGGGCTGGAAGAGAAACCGCAAACCGTCAGCCTGAATGCCTTTATCGACACCCTTGCCTGCGATTATCAGGATATCGGGCTGCCGGTGAGTTTTACACCGTGTGACGGCGACGATCGCTTTAGCGTTCGGCCGCAGGCGCTGCGGCGGGTCATCACTAATCTGACCGATAATGCACTTAAATTCGGCTATCGCGCCGATATTGTGCTTTACCCGCCCGGCTCGGGCGGCATTGAATTCTGCGTGCGCGACGGCGGCCCCGGTATTCCCGAACGGGAACTGCAGGCGGTGCTGGAACCCTTCTATCGACTGGAAAACTCCCGCAGTCGCCACACCGGTGGCACGGGGCTGGGGCTGGCGATTGCGTCACAGTTGGTCGGCCAGATGAACGGCATGCTGACGCTCAGCAACCTTCCTCAGGGAGGATTGCAGGCAGCCGTAATGCTGCGTGAGACGCGTTTGTAGCAAAGTGTATCGCTATCGCCCGCAGATAAACGAGCTGACAAAATCGGCCAGATCGAGAAACACCACCAATACATTCGAGCGGTTAAATAGGCCCACTGCCCGAGGAGGCAGACCCTGACCTCGTTTGCTATTGAAGGAGTTTCTCTATGACGCTGTTGATTGCTTTTATTGCCGGAATGCTGACCTTACTCAGCCCCTGTACTCTGCCCGTGATCCCCTTTGTATTTGCCGGCGTGCGCGGGAGCAGAGGTAAAATTATCGCATTGCTCGGCGGAATGGTGTTGATGTTTACCGCCGTGGCACTGCTGGTGTCGGTGACCAGTCAGTGGGTTACCGGCGTTACCGCCGCCGGGCGCTGGATAGCACTCGGTTTTCTCACCCTTGTTGCATTAACGCTGCTCTCCTCCCGAATGGCCCAGTGGCTCAGCCGTCCGCTGCTTGCCCTCGGCAACCGGATCAACGATGAAAGCTATCGCCAGCAGGGGCTGGCCGCAGCCCTGCTATCCGGGATGGCCATTGGCCTGCTGTGGTCACCCTGCGCCGGGCCGATACTGGGCGCAATCCTCAGCCTGTCGGTCAGCGGCACATCATCGGTGTCCGTTGCACTGCTGCTGACCGCTTACGGCAGCGGATGCGCCGCAATGCTGGCTCTGCTCTGGTTTGCCGGCCGTGAACTGTTAGCGCGGATGCGGCCGGGGATGATGATCACCACCCGTTTTCGCCAGCTGGCGGGCGGGCTGATGCTCGGGTCGGTGGCACTGGTTGCCAGCGGTGCGCAGAGTCAGCTGCAGAGCGGACCGGAATTTGCCCAGCGCCTGGAGCAGCGGTTGAGCGAGCACTTTGCCCGCCCGCAGCCGCAGATCAAACTGCAGCCGGTAGCCGTTCAGCAAACCAGCAGCGCACTGCCATCGCTGACCGGCGATACCGGCTGGCTGAACGGTGAACCCCTCACTCCTGATTCGCTCAAGGGTAAAGTGGTACTGATTGATTTCTGGACGTTTGACTGCATTAACTGCCAGCACACTTTGCCGCACGTACGCGACTGGGCCAATAAATACCAGAGCCAGGGGCTGGTGGTGGTGGGCGTTCATACCCCTGAGTATCCCTGGGAGCGCGATGCGCAGACGGTTTCCGCTGCTATCGCCCGCTGGAAACTGCCCTACGCCGTGGTCACCGATAACAACTATGCCATCTGGAACCGCTTCGGTAATCAGTACTGGCCCGCACACTACATTTTTGATGCCATGGGCCAGTTGCGCTATACCGCCTTTGGCGAAGGTGATTACGAACAGCAGGAACAGGTTATACAACAGCTGTTAAGCGAAGCACGTAGCTGATGAGGTCAGCGGCCAGAGGCATCGGCGAAATGATGTCTCTGGCACCGACATGGCCTTTCCGAGAACGCTAACCCGTTACAATGGACTTGGGCTCCAGAAAGGATTCGAGTCCAAAAATACCAAATTCTCGCCCGATACCGGACTGCTTAACGCCCCCAAACGGGGCCAGAAGTTCAGGGATAATGCGATTGATCAGCACGCTGCCCGCCTGAAGGTGCCGGGAAATGTGTAACGCGCTTTCTGTGTTGGAGGTAAACACATACGCCTGAAGTCCGTAGAGCGAGTCGTTGGCAATACGGATGGCATCGCCCCGATCGCTATAGCTGATGATGGACAGTACCGGGCCAAAAATCTCTTCACGGGCGATATCCATCTGGTTTTCCACCTTTGCAAAAACCGTCGGCCTGACAAAGAAGCCCTTTTCCAATCCGTCCGGTCGCCCCTCGCCGCCCACGATAATCTCCGCGCCCTGTTCAATGCCCAGGCGAATGTAGCGCTGGATACGATCGTACTGGCTCCGGTTAGCCAGAGGGCCGATCTCCGTCGCCGGATCGTCCGGCAGCCCCGTTTTCAACGTGGAAACATGCAATCGGACCCGCGTGATAACGTCTTCTAAGAGCGACTCTGGCACCAGAAGCCGCGACCCGGCAACGCAGGCCTGTCCGTTATTGAGAAATGCAGCGTTTATCGCCAGCGGAATCGCAACGTCAAGATCGGCATCATCCAGCAGAATCGAAGCGGATTTTCCCGTCAGTCCAAGCGTGACGCGTTTTAGTGTTTCAGTGGCCGTACGGGCAATGTTTTTACCGGTGGCCGTTGAACCGGTAAAGGAGATTCTGGCAATCAGCGGATGTCGGCAGATTTCATCGCCAACATCATCGCCATTGCCCAGCAGAATGTTAAACACCCCATCGGGCAGACCGGCCTCGTGCAGCGCCTCCGCCAGCACCTGCGTCTGCATCGCCCCCAGTTCACTGGGTTTAATCACCGATGCACAGCCCGCAGCCAGCGAAAAGGCCAGCTTGCTGCATACCGAGCCCGTCACGCTGTTCCACGGTGCGATAAGTGCCGACACGCCAACAGGCTCCATGACCACCGTTGCCGCACCGATTTTCTTCGTAAAGGGGTAATTCTGTAATGTATCCGCAGCATCGGAAAAGCACTGCGAAGCATACTGACTGACCCAGCGTGAACGAGAAAGCGGCCCGCCATATTCCTCAATAGTGGCCTGCTGAAGATCTGCCGTCCGGCGTAAAACGGCAGATTTGAGCGCCATCAGCATCTCAACACGATCCTTTCGGGAGGTTTCCCGTAGTCGGTTTTGCGCCTGTGATGCGGCAATAATCGCCCGTCGGGCATCATTGCGATCCGCCAGACGCACGCGGCCAATAACCTTTTCGTTTGCCGGATTAATACTCTCAATTTCCTTGCTGCCGCTGACCGCAACAAATTTACCGCCTATATAGGCCTTGTCGATATACCACATGGCATGGCTCCTGTTCTGTCTTCATGGGGAGGAAGAATGGAGTGTATCGACGACTTATTGTTTTGATAATATAGTTAATCAGGCATGAAGAATCCCGGAAATCGAACCAATGTCCAGAGATGTGACAGACTTGAATGTGGTACTGGCCGTGGCCAGGCGGCGGGGATTTCGCGCGGCGGCGCTGGAGCTGTCGATGTCAACCACGGCGGTGAGCAATACCGTCGCCGGACTGGAATCCCGGCTGGGCATCAGATTGTTTCACCGCACCACCCGCAGCGTTTCACTGACGGATGCAGGCAAGCAGTTTGTCGAACGGATTGCTCCCGCCGTGGCCGAGATCCAGCAGGCGATGGAAGAAGCCAGCGGCCGAAGCCTGTCGCCGTCGGGTACGTTAAGGATTAACTGTGCGCTGGGTGCCGCACTGATGATTTTTACACCGATTCTGCATCGCTATTTGCAACGCTATCCGGAAATGACGTTGGATATCGTTACCGATGGACGGATGGTGGATGTTATCGGTGAAGGATTTGATGCCGGAATACGGTCAAGCCATAGCGTGCCGCAGGATATGATCCGGGTGCCGATTTCCGGTGAAATCCCGCTGGCAGTGGTGGCTTCTGCAGCTTATTTCGATCGCCATCCCCCGCCGCAAAGGCCGGAAGATCTGATGCATCATCAATGCATTCGCGGACGCCTGCCCGGCGGGCTGCCTTCTGGCTGGCAGTTTCATCGTCAAGGGGAACTCTTCACGCTGCATGTGCCTGGTCCGCTGATCCTTGATTCCCCGCAGCTGATGCTTTCCGCCGTACGGCATGATTCAGGCATTGCGCAGATCCCGCGCTGGTATATCGAAAATGAGCTGCGCAACGGCGAGCTGGTTAGCGTGTTGTCTCCATGGCTACAGCCGATGCCCGGTCTGTCACTTTACTATGCAGGAAGACACCATATTCCAGTCGCGCTTCGAGCGTTGATTGACCTTATACAGGAAGTGAATGCGAGGGATTGAGCGTTTGGCGAGCCAAAGTGAGCGAAACGATGAGATCGGTCTTGCTATGCTTAACGGCATGATTTGACTGAATGAAATCAGCTCACGGAGAAAATAATGACTCAGCTTACCTGGCAGGCACCGGCCATTAACCGCAAAAAAATCGGCGACATGCTGGTGACAATGCTCAGCGACGGATATCTGGACGTGTCGTTTGAACTCCTTTCCGGCATCGACGGTTCGCGGGCAGAAGCGCTGTTAGAGCGACGCGGTGCGCCAGCCGTGCCGCGTATCAATATCAACGTTTACGTTATCCAGACGGCCGGACGTACCATTCTGATCGACAGCGGTGCCGGTGGCGTTAACGGCTGGGGCGGGCGACTGCCGGTGGCGCTGGCCGCTGCGGGCATCGACCCGCTGCAGATTGATACCGTTTTGCTGACGCACGCCCATCCCGATCATATCGGTGGCCTGGCCGGTCCGCTACAAACGCCTCTTTTCCGCAACGTACAGCAGCTGTTTGTGCATGAAAAAGAGCTGGCTTTCTGGCGGGATGAAAATCGCTATGCCAGCGTGCCGGACGCCCAGCGCCCGTTTATCGATCTGGCAAGAAACGCCTTTAATGCCTACGACGATCGGCTGGTGCCGTTCCGTCAGGAAGCGATTTTGCCAGGTATTCAGGCAGTTCCTCTGTTTGGTCACACGCCGGGCCACAGTGGTTATTTACTGGGAGATGAGCGCGAATCGCTGCTGATTTGGGGAGATATTGTGCATTTTCCTCATATTCAGATTGCCCAGCCGGAGGTGACTATTGCCTTCGACAGCGATCCGGCTTCAGCATCGGCGGTGCGTCATCAGCTGCTTGACCGCGCGGCCAGTGATAATTTGTCGGTCAGCGGAATGCATTTTAATCTGCCCACAACCGGTAAAGTAAAACGTGACGGCGCAACATTTGCGCTGGACTACGACCTCTGGTCGCCAGCGATCTGAGGTTAAAACACGATGAAAGCACAGGCCGCTTGAGAAAACAGACCCGGGCGGCATATAGTAAAAACTCCATTTCCCTTTTGACGGTCCTATGCAGGTTTCTGAAACCCATGATACTGAGGTGCAGCATTTGCTTCACCAGCTGCTCCAGCTTGCGCGCTCTCAGTCGCCGTTGCCCTGCGTTTGTCTGCGCGCGGTGAAAACCCATCAGGTAAAACGCTTTGAGGCGGAAGTAGCGACCTTCTCTTTTCCACTTCAGGGCACTTTCAGCTACCGGGAAAACGGTGACTGGGTAACCGTACACCCCGGTGAGATGCTGGTCGTCCCGAATGCCAGAAGTCTGGACATCGAATATGCACCCTGCAAAGACAGCGGAGAATTTGTTGCGCTGAGCCTGTCGCTGGCGGAGGAACAGCTGGAGGCCGCGCGGCTGCTGCTTGCCGACCCCGCGCAACAGGACATTGGCGATGTGGTTGCCGTGTCCGTCGGCGATCTGCTTGCACCGCTTAAGCGCTGGGTAAAGGCGATGACTGGCGGTATACGCCCCCTTTCTCTTCATGCCATGGTCGAAGTGGTGCTGATGCTTTATGCCATGGGCTGCCACGGATTGCTGCGCGCACGAGATCCTGGCCTGGCAATGAAGATTCGCCGAATGGTAGCAAAAGATCCTGCCCATTTATGGCATGCCGCTGAAATAGAACAGCAGCTGGGTTTTAGTGGCGCCACGCTGCGCCGCCGTCTGGCCGCTGAATCCACCAGCCTGCGGGCGATTATTATCGAGGCCCGCGTGGCAGAAGCGCTGCGTTTGTTGATGTCCTCCGATCTTCCGGTAAAAACGGTGGCGGGCCGCGTCGGCTACAGTTCCGTGACCAGCTTTAGTAGACAGTTCAGCGATCGATACGGCATTGAACCCTCGGGATTCCGCTAATTCAGATTCGCATTCTGTTCACGGGATCGCGACGATAAAACCGCAGCCGCCCTTCACAATCTAACCTGATGATAAATATGAATAATTATAAAAATGATCTCTCGGATCGTTTTCTAACTTTATATAATAGGCATTATATAAAGTCAGGATCTGGGATCAAAATTCCGTTATCATACGATCCGCTGCGGAACCGGACTTTACCGTACGCCTGGGTGCCTGATTTTTACCGGGCTGTAACCGGGCAATTCTACAGTTAAAAATGGCGTCGCTACGTGAAAGATTGCGCATAATCCCTCTGCCGATTCGGCAGAATTCACGTAGCGCGATCGATGGTAATGACAGGCGATTTATTCAGCAAATATGACAGAATTCATCCAATACCTGCCCTCTTTTCTCCCCGCGAACCCGGAAGGTGCAGCATGAAAGACCCCAATCGTACCGGCCGCCAGTGGATGGACACGCCCGAACGTTACGGCCTGGTCACCCGCATCCTGCACTGGGGAATGGCCTACCTGCTTCTCTGGCAGTTGATCATGGCGTTGAGCTGGAAGGCGTTCAACCCTTCAGAAACGGTCGAAAACATCGCCCGGTTCGGCCCCGATCATGGCACGGTCGGCCTGCTGACTATCGCGCTCGTCGTCGTGCGTGCCGCATGGGGGTTCACCAACAGGCACCGCCGCCCGCCCCGTTCATCGGGATGGATGGGCACCGCCGCCCACGCCGCTCACCTGATGCTGTATGCCCTGATGTTTATCATCCCGGCGATTGCTCTTCTGCGCGTGTACGGCAGCGGAGAGGGATGGAGCCCCTGGGGGCTGCCCCTCATTCCGGAAACCGGAACGGAAATCGGCTGGATGATCGCACCGGCCAATGCGCTTCACGCTCTGCTGGCATGGGTGCTCTGCGGCATCATGGCCATGCATATTCTGGCGGCGCTTTACCATCGGTTCGTTCTGCGTGACGGTACCTTTGACCGGATGGCCGGGCTTAAGTCGTCACCGGAAGGCAGAGAGTAAAAATGACAAAAGCCATTCAGAATCAGTCCTTTTTTCTTTCTTCAACAGCTGGCGATGCGATGCGAACAACGCTTGAAGAATTCGTCGAAGACAAAGATGCCTTCTCGCCAAACACCTGGCGGCAGTTGCTCAGCGTGATGCGCATTTGCTATCGCTGGGCGGAAGAACATGGTCGAACGTTTTTCCCAATCTCCCCTGCCGATCTGCGTGACTACCTGTCCTGGCTACAGAGCAGCGGTCGGTCTTCTTCAACTATTGCCAGCCACGCCGCGCTGATCGCTATGCTGCATCGTAATGCCGGTCTGGTATCTCCCGGCACTTCGCCGCTGGTGTTTCGCACCCTCAAAAAGATTAACCGCAGTGCGGTCGTCAGCGGCGAACGCACCGGCCAGGCCGTGCCTTTTCGGCTGAGCGATCTTTCCCGGCTGGATGCACGCTGGGCAGGATCGGACAGACTGCAGCAGGTCCGTGACCTGGCTTTTTTGCATCTGGCCTACAATACCCTGCTGCGCGTTAGCGAACTTTCCCGCCTGCGGGTGGGTGATATCAGCCGGACGGAGGATGGACGAATTATTCTGGACGTGGCGTGGACCAAAACCATTGTTCAGACCGGCGGCCTGATTAAAGCGCTGAGCAGCCACTCCTCGCAGCGCCTGACGGAATGGCTGATGATTTCCGGGCTGGCAGCCGAACCGGATGCTTATCTGTTCTGCCCCGTTCATCGTTCTAATTCGGCCAGAATCAACAACGCCAGGCCGTTAACGCTCCCGGCGCTGGAAAATATTTTTTTGCAGGCGTGGCGCGAGGTGGGCCCGGCTACGCCCGCAAAGAAAAATAAAGGTCGCTATCAGGGATGGAGCGGACACAGTGCCCGCGTCGGGGCCGCGCAGGATATGGCCCGGCAGGGCTATTCCGTTCCGCAAATTATGCAGGAAGGCACGTGGAAAAAACCGGAAACCCTGATGCGTTATATCCGTAATGTCGATGCACACAAAGGTGCGATGGTTGATTTTATGGAGAACGGGTTTAACTAAACCTGCGCCAATATCAGCAATGTTACATCCACAAAATAATCTCTGAAGGTGCCTCCAGAAATTTACTAGCCAATCGGAAACACGCCTGGCGCTGATGTAGAGTTTTATATTTCAACAGCCAGCGACCAGGACGATGACACGGACGACATCCGTTCCGCATGATGCGGTATTTAAAACATTCCTTAGCCATCCAGATACGGCGCGAGACTTTATCGCGCTGCACCTGCCTGAGCAAATTTACGCGCTTTGCGATCTCAGCACCTTAAAGCTGGAATCAGGCAGCTTTGTTGAAGAAAACCTGCGCGCTTTTTACAGCGATGTGCTTTACAGCGTACAAACCACCTCCGGTCAGGGCTATATTCATATCCTGATTGAACATCAATCCTCACCCGACAGGCATATGGCATTCAGACTGATGCGCTATGCCATCGCGGCAATGCAGCGCCACCTTGATGCTGGCCACAGCCGTCTTCCGCTGGTGATTCCATTTCTGTTTTATAACGGCAGGCGAAGCCCTTACCCTTACTCGACCAACTGGCTGCAGGAATTCTACGATCCTGGCATGGCGGAAAAACTGTATCGCGAAGATTTTCCCCTAATTGATGTTACGGTAATCCCCGACGACGACATTATGCACCACCGCAGCATGGCCGCATTGACACTGTTGCAGAAACATATCCACCAGCGCGATCTGACAGAATTACTCGATCGGCTTTGCACCGTCTTAATTGCAGGCTATCTCACAGGACAGCAGTTAGTTTCGCTGATAAACTACCTGGTGCAGACAGGGGAAGCCCCGGATGCGTCTGCTTTCGTACGGAAACTGGCACAAAGGATGCCTCAGCATAAGGACGGACTGATGACTATTGCCCAACAGCTTGAACAGATTGGCGTTAAGAAAGGTATCAAGAAAGGTCTTAAGAAAGGCATTCTCCTTGGTGAAGAGCAGGGAGTGATTAAAGGTAAGCGTGAAGCCGCACTGACCATTGCCCGCTCACTTCTTACCCGTGGTATGGATGCTGACTCAGTTCTTGCCGTCACCGGACTGATGGCAGAGGATCTGGAGAAATTACCTCACTGATTTTGCTGCCGTCTGATGACGGCAGTTATATACTGTAGCCCGCAAGTTTGCATTCTGCAGATGATTTCACTCAGGGCTGAACGGTTTTGGCAACTCACAAAAAAGAAACGAAAACGGCTTCAAACAGAAAAAAGGCAAATTTTTCTGATATCGCCAGACTCGCTGGCGTTAGCGAATCAACAGTTAACAGAGTGCTGAATGAAATCGGCAGCGTTTCTGAATCCTCTCGACGTCGTGTGGTGAATGCTGCGAAGCAGTTAGACGTCAGGAGAATACTGCCCGATGTAGAACACCAGCTTATACATATTGATGTGCTTATTTCCCATGTTTCAACGCCAATCGTTAAACGTTATCTGGAAGAGTTAAACCGCATCCTCCATCTGCTTGATAAACGTGTGCGCATTCATCGTATTTCGCTACCCGATGCGGAAGAAAAAGTCATTGAAGCATTAATCCATTCTCGCCACCGACGGGATGCTATTATCGTCGTTGCCCGTGATACGCCACTCATTCGTAATCATCTTAATTCGATGATTGACCAGGGAACGGTGGTGATTACCTTAATGAGCCAGTTCCCGGAACTCACCACCAGCTTATATTCAGGGATTGATAATTACCAGGCGGGTAAAACGGCCGGTTGGTTTATTCAGCGCTTAAGTCAGCGCCCTGGCAGAGTATTGAAACTCTTGTGTAATAAGCATTTTGGTACGCATTCAGAACGCAGTGACGGGTTCAGCCAGCAAATGCTCGCATCGGGCAGCTTTGAAGAAGTTGAAATAATCACCGACAACAGCAGTCAGGCCTGTTATGACATCGTGGTTGACGAAATTAAAAAAGGTGAACTGGTTGGCATTTATAACAGTGGCGATGGATCGGATGGCATATTCAAAGCCCTGAAGGAATTTGACCGTGTATCCAGCGTAACTTGGGTTGGTCATGAGATGTACGACTATCATATTAGCTGCCTGAAAGACGGCGCAATGGATTTGATCATCGATCAGGATCCGGATACGCAAATTATTACCGCAATCCGTCATGCCCTGAATGCCTGTGGACTGGGCGACGTTTCGCCTGATACCGGTCCCGTTGAGTTTCGATTATTCTGCCCAACCAATCACCATTCCCGCCCCTACCTTCGCAGCTGAAACATCAATCCGGGATAATTCCCGGATCGACCACATAATTGAATATCGATTAACCCGTCAGATGAGTTCTCGAACAGACAGGCCGAATAACAACCAGCAATAGTTTATTTTAAATCCATACAGGTAGTGTGCATATCCGCTATCATTTTATTTAATGCAATGATATTTAATCACTGAACAGATCTGTTCAAGATACTTAATTTGTGATGCAAGGCAAAACTCTTTAATGAGTTAGTTAACACAACCATGACAATTGGTTTATAAATGTCGCGAAACATAACAACAAGCAATTCAGTTATCGTTTAAATAATACAGTCAATAAATACGGATATTGTTCATCAGGAAGATGCTGCACAAACTCTGACCCTCAGGATAAAATTTAATTCCGACTCTGCAATGCTCAGCAATATGCCTGATCTGACGGCTCGGGAATGATTTTTACCGCCCCTACCCTTGCACTCTTACTGAGAGTTTCAGGGCGTTTCTTTACGTCAATAATTTAACAAGTTTTAATTACATAGGTTTTTAAATGAACAAGGTAAGACTTTTTCTACTCTATTTAACTGGAGGGATATTTACGCTTCTGGGCGTTCTTCTCGCCGCCGGTGGCGCGTATCTCATCTCGTTAGGGGGTTCCTGGTTTTATGTCTTTGCCGGCGCAGGGCTAGCTTTGACCGGCTGGATGCTGGTAAAGCAGCGCATTGCTGCCCTGCTTTTGGCACTGATTTTGTTAATTATCACGGGAGTATGGGCATTCTACGAAGTCGGTTTAGACTTCTGGCAGCTGGTGCCGCGCACAATCGTATTTATTATCGTCACCGTTATTGTTAGCGCATTTTCTCCGATGCTGAAAAATCGTGATGGTCTCTATCGTGTGCAGCCGAAACTGGCGATCGCCTTGACCGGGGTATTCAGCGTGGGCGTAGTTGCCGTTTTTGCCGGTATGTTCCAGCCTCACCCTGAAGTCAGCGCCAAAGGAAAATCGGCCGCGCCGATCGTCAATCCGCAGGCCGGTGAGAATGAAGGCGATGACTGGCGTTCCTGGGCGCGCAACGCCAGCGGCCATCGCTTTGCTCCCTTCACGCAGATTAATAAAGATAACGTGAAAGACCTTGAGGTTGCCTGGACCTATCGCACCGGTGACCTGGCGATTAACGGCGCGGAATATCAGGTTACGCCGTTGAAAGTGGATGACACCGTGTATCTGTGTACCCCCTTTAGCAAAGTTATCGCGCTGGATCCGCAGTCCGGCCAGGAGCGCTGGCGTTTCGATCCAAAACTGAAGCCGGGTGCCGGTGAAGGCGATGGAGGTAAAGGATGGCAGCGCTGTCGCGGTCTGGCGTACACCGAAACGCCGACGTCGAACCCAACCGAACAGTGCCAGGCACGCATCGTATTAACCTCAATTGATGCAAGACTGTTTACGCTGGATGCCAAAACCGGCCAGATGTGTCCGGGCTTTGGTGATAACGGCAGCGTCGACCTGCTGAAAGGACTGGGTCCGCGTGCGCCGGGAGTCTACTTCCCGACGGCGGCGCCAACCGTCGCTGGAGACTTGGTGGTGGTCGGTGGCCTGATTGGTGATAACGACAGCGTTGGGCAGCCGTCGGGCGTAGTTCGTGCTTATAACGTCCGTACCGGCGCCATCACCTGGGCCTGGGATCCGGCCAATCCTAAACGCGGCACGCCACTGCCTGATGGTGAAGTTTATCCACCGGAATCGCCAAACTTCTGGGGGACAGCGGCATACGATGCAAAATTGGGGTTAATCTACATCCCAACCGGCAACCAGACGCCGGACTTCTGGAACGGAAACCGCCACGACTACGCCGATGAGTATAATGACTCCATCGTCGCCATCGATGCCAAAACCGGTATCGATAAGTGGCATTTCCGCACAACCAACCGCGACATGTTTGACTATGATGTCTCCACTCAGCCTATTCTCTATGATATGCCGCGTGAGGATGGTTCGATCCTGCCGGTGGTGATTCAGATGACCAAGCGCGGGCAGATTTTTGTCCTCGATCGTCGTAACGGAAAGCCGGTGTACCCGGTTGAACAGCGTAAAGTTTCAACAGACGCCATGCCGGGCATGAAGCCGTGGCCGACTCAGCCTTACTCCTCGCTGTCCGTTGGCGTTGCGCCGCTAAAAGAGCCGGACATGTGGGGAGCCACGATCTTCGATCAGCTTTACTGCCGCATTCAGTTCAAACAGATGCGCTGGGAAGGCGAATTTACGCCGCTGTCCGATAAGAAGAAAACGCTAATCTGGCCGGGCTATTACGGTGGGATGAACTGGGGCGGCGGCGCGCTGGATGCCTCCACGGGCATGCTCTACGTTAACGATATCCGCATGGCAATGTGGGCTCGCTTCCTGAGCCGGGAGGATGCGGCGAAGGTGGGTCTGGCTCCATCAAGCGAAGGCGAGTACTCGCAGCAGTTGGGTACGCCGTGGGGCGTTGAGCGTTCGATGTTTATATCACCGCTGGGCGTTCCCTGCTTTAAACCGCCGTTTGGTTCAATGACTGCAATCAACCTACAGACCGGTGAAACGCGCTGGCAGGTGCCGATGGGAACGCTGGAAGACGCGCGTATCCGTAACGCGTTCCTGCCTGACGAAGGCATTATTCCTCATCTGCATATCCCTGTAGGTATGCCAACGATGGGAGGGCCGATGGTCACCAAAGGCGGTTTGACCTTCTTCCACGGCAGCCTCGATTATTATCTGCGTGCGCTGGACAGTGATACCGGCGAAGAGCTGTGGCGTGGGCGGCTGCCGGTGGGCGGCCAGGGCGCACCGATGAGCTATATGGGCAAAGATGGCCGTCAGTATGTGGTGGTCGTGGCCGGTGGTGCTACGCGTACCGGTACCAATAAGGATCGCGGCGACTACGTGATTGCCTATGCTCTACCGCAGGAACCCGCTAAAAAATAAGTGTGGTTAACGTAAAGCAGGAGAATGACCTCCTGCTTTTTTAACCCCCATCCCCGGTTTACCTACGTGCGTCTTATCACCCGGGCGGTAACCTGAACATGAAATTCCCGCACTTTCAGCAGAAGGCTTTATTCCTGTCGATATCAGGCGTTAGAATGCCGCTCTTAATCTGCGTATGCCGTAAGGCAGCCGCCAGTCTGAATAGTATGGAGGTCGGGGTGTTACTGGAACAATTTGGTGTTATCAATCTCTGGACGTATATTGCGGGCCTGCTGTTAATTATTATCGCGCCGGGTCCGAACTCGATTTACGTGCTGAAGACCGCCGCATCCAGAGGTGTTGCCGCCGGATACCGGGCAGCACTGGGTGTGTTTACCGGTGATGCTCTGCTGATTTTCCTGTCCTTTATCGGCGTAGCCTCGATTATCAAAGCGTCGCCGCTGTTATTTACCCTGGTGCGTTTACTGGGGGCTTTTTATCTGTTCTACCTCGGCATCAGAATTATTCACGCCAACTTTTTTGCTAAAAGCCAGCGCGCGGAAGAAGTCAGCATCAGCCAGGAAAATATTTTCAGAAAGTCGCTGACCCTGAGCCTGACCAACCCAAAAGCCATTCTGTTTTATATCTCGTTTTTCGTACAGTTTATTGACTACAACTATGCGCACACCGGCCTGTCCTATTTCCTGCTGGCGGCTATCCTGGAAGCCTTCAGCTTTATTTATCTCTCCCTGCTGATATTTGGCGGTGCAGCGATGGCAACATTTTTCCGCCAGCGTCAGAATGTTTCACGCGCCGGAAACGGTATTATTGCACTGCTGTTTATGGGCTTCGCTGCCCGTCTGGCGACGCTTTCTGCCTGAGAATATACGGGCCCTTAGTGGCCCGTTTCCTCTCCCCGATTATCAGTAAACCGGGTTTTCGCCTGGCATAAATTGAATTCGTTTTTCTCATTTCAACGGTATAAATTCGAGCGGCATGGTGTGTCAGCCGGGTAATAATTTTGCGTTCATCATCCCATTTTTGATAACGCAACGATTAATTTTTTGCGGCTAATAATCATCATTGATAGAGATTAAGCTGGGTTCTTCTTTCAATTCAGGTTATCTGCCATGTCGAATCCTCATCTCCGTCAACTGCGCCATATGGCACTGGTTATCGCTCTTGTTCAGTTTGCTAATGCGCTGGAATATATGGTTTTTAATCCACTGTTCGCATTTATGGCCGCTGATTTCGCCGTCCCCGTCTCATACTCAGGTTATGTCTCGGGTTTGTATACCGCAGGTGCTGTTATTTCCGGTTTCTCCGCTTTTTACTGGCTGGGTCGGGTGAATAAAAAACGTTTTTTAATGCTGAATATGGCGTTGCTGGGCACGTTGACGGTCATGGCCACGCTAACGCAGAGTTTCGGCGTGCTGCTGATACTCCGGTTCTTAGCCGGTATGATTGGCGGTACAACGATGGGTGTCGCCATCGGTCTGTTGATCAATCAAACCCCACCCGATATGCGTGGGAAGATGCTGGCGACGGTCATTGCTGCGTTTTCGATGGTAAGCATTGCTGGAATGCCGCTGATATTACTGATTTGTACCCATTTCGGCTGGCATCTTTCACTGAACGTCATAGGCCTGCTGTGCCTGCTTGCTATTCCACTGGTTACCCTCTTCGTTCCTGCGGAGACGTCGATTGGGTATGCTCCTGCTCCGCTGACGTTAAGTAAAAATACCCTGCTCTTTGCCTCAGCAAATGCCCTGGTGCAGTTCAGTCCGATGTTGATTATTCCGATTCTGGTTCCGTTGCTGACACGGCAGATGGGGCTGGCACTGCCGCTGTTACCCTGGGTGTTTCTTGCCGGAGGCATTGCAGGCCTGCTGGCCACCAAAATAACCGGGAAACTGTTGGCGTACTGTAATGCACGACAACTGGCCGTTAGTTCGACGCTTATTTTTCTGCTCAGTCTCGGCATGGCTGCGTCCGGTTCTCCGCTGTCTGGACTGTTTATTGTCCTGTTTCTCGCCGCATCCTATAGTCGTCTGGTGGTGTCATCGGCGGTCACCATTTCGTATCCCTCCGAGGGGCAGCGCGCCCAATTTGTGGCACTACAAACGTCGTTAATGCACCTCGCTACTACCGTTGCATTCTTTTTGGCTCCGCTGCTGCTTGGTGAAGACGAGGCAGCCTGGCATCTTGACAGGCTGTTAATTATCGCTGCCGTGGCGGCGCTACTGTTTCCGATTTTCATCGTAATGTTGCAGAGAAATCAGCGAATTAATCATCCTTGAAGTCTTACCGACTCCACAGATCCGGGTCCTTACACTGGCATCCATTCGGCGGCGCATGCTTTCGTTTAACTGTCCTTTAATTCATTGAAATGTAATGTTTTATATTTTTTTACACAAGACAATGAAATCTTTACAATGAGCCTGCAAAGAAAAATGATTATCATAATCATTTAAACCACTATTCCGCATAAGGAATGCTTTTATGTCTTTTGTTGGCAGGGAAAACGGTGCCGCTAAGCGCGCATCGGTTGTTAAACATACTTTTACCGTTTCACTGCTGGCGCTGGCGATTCATACGCTGACCCACCCGGCGCACGCAGCAGATTCAACGGCCCCGTCGCAAAAGGATAAAGCGCAGCAGGACCTGGTGGTAACGGCGACGGCAGACGATGGCGATGCAAACGAAGCACAGGACTATCAGGTGAAAACCACCCATGCCGGAACGAAAATGCTGCTGGCGCCGCGTGACGTACCACAGTCGCTTAGCGTGGTGACGAAACAGCGCTTTCAGGATCAGGATCTGCAATCGGTGGGCGACGTGCTGGATAACGCCACCGGCGTTGCCACCGAACTGATCGACAGCGAACGGTCAGCCTATTTCGCCCGAGGTTTCCAGATCAGCAGCTACACCTATGACGATATTCCTACCTCGGTCAGCGATACCTGGAACTACGGCGATGCCGCTGAAGACACCGCAATCTATGACCGCATTGAAATCGTGCGCGGCGCGACCGGGCTGATGACCGGCGCGGGCAGCCCGGGCGCCTCGGTGAATATGGTACGTAAGCATGCGGACAGCAAAGAGGTTACCGGCAATCTCACCGCCAGCTACGGCAGCTGGGACAAGCAGCGCTATGTGGCCGATGTCTCTTCCCCGCTTAACGAAGCGGGCACGGTGCGTGGCAGAATCGTAGCCGGTTATCAGGATCAGGACAGCTGGCTGGATCGCTACCACAAAACCAAAAAGTTCCTGTATGGCGTGATTGATGCCGACGTCACCGACAACACCACCCTGTCGCTCGGCTACGATTATCAGCAGAGTAATACCGGCAATCCAACCTGGGGCGGTCTGCCGACCTGGTACAGCGACGGTTCACGCACCCACTTTAACCGCAGTACCAACCCGGCGGCAGACTGGACGCGCTACAGCACCGATTCGCGTAAAATTTTTGCCAACGTCAGCCATAACTTTGATAACGGCTGGTCGTTCCGCGTTAATGCCACCCACGCGGAAGAAACCTTTAACGATAAACTGCTGTACGTGATGGAATTCCCGGATGTGACCACCGGCCAGGGCGTGTCCGGCTTCGGTAGCCAGGATCGCGGCAAGCGCAAGCTGGAGTCGGTGGATACCTACGCCAGCGGTCCGTTTGAACTGGCCGGTCGCCAGCATGAACTGGTTGCAGGCGTCAGTTACAGCCGCCAGCATAATGCCACCTACAGCGCCGATGGCTCACTGGATTATGATCAGATGGGCGATTTTAACAGCTGGGATGGCAGCGCGCAGGAGCCAGAATGGGGCGACTGGTATCAGAACGCCGATGACATTGTTCGGCAGAAATCCGCCTATACCGCCGCGCGCTTCTCGCTGGCCGATCCGTTAGCGCTGATTTTGGGCGCGCGCTATACCGAATGGAGCACCATGGGCAGCAGCGGCGACGTGCGTAAAAACAACATTACGCCGTACGGTGGCCTGGTCTACGACATTAACGATACCTGGTCGGCTTACGCCAGCTACACCTCGATCTTCCAGCCGCAAACCTACCGCGATCGCGACGGTAAGTATCTGTCGCCGGTCACCGGTAAAAACTATGAAACCGGACTGAAATCGGACTGGTACAACGGCCGTCTGACCGCCACCTTCGCCGTGTTCCGCATCGAGCAGGAAAACGCCGCGCAGGCCGACGGCGACAACTTCGTTAACGGATCAAGCGAACAGGCTTACTATTCGACCAAAGGTGCAGTCAGCAAGGGTGCCGAGTTTGAGATCAACGGTGCAGTAACCGACAATCTGCAAATGACTTTCGGCGCCACGCGCTATGTTGCGAAAGATACGGAAGGCCGCTTCAACAGCAATATGCCGCAGACCTCGTTCAAACTGTTCACCCGCTACCAGCTGCCGATGCTGCGTGAGCTGACCGTCGGCGGCGGCGTCAACTGGCAGAGCCGTACCTTCCAGGATGCGACAGGACCGGATGGCGAAACGACCCGCGTTTATCAGAGCAGCTACCCGCTGGCGAACCTGTTTGCCCGCTACCAGGTTAACAAGCAGGTAGCCGTGCAGGCCAACGTCAATAACCTGTTCGACCGCAGCTACTATTCCTGGCTGAGCGATTACGCCGTGTACGGTGCGCCGCGTAACTACTCGGTCAGCGTTTCCTATGCCTTCTGATGGTTATTCTTCCCGGCGGTTCGCCGGGAAGTCTCCGCATTGGGTTGATTTGCCGCGCCGTCGTTTGCTGACGGCGCTGGCCCTTTTACCGCTCTTGCCGCTGGCATCAGCAAGCGCCACTGTACCGCAGCGTATTATTGCGCTGGAGTGGCTGCCGCTGGAGATGCTGTTTGCCCTCGGCGTGACGCCGTTAGGTGCCGCCGATACCCACGATTACAGCATCTGGGTAGGTGAACCGACTATTCCAGCGTCGGTGCTGGATATTGGCCGACGTTCCGAACCCAACCTGGAATACATCGCCGAACTGAAGCCGGACCTGCTGCTGTTTTCCGAAGGCTACGGGCCACGCTCATCGCAGCTGAACGCCATCGCCCCTTCGATGGAATTTAGCTTTACCAGTGAACGGGGAGAGCCGCTGCGCACTGTCAGTGATGGTCTGCTTAAGCTGTCCGATCGGCTGGATAAAACGCAGGCCGGGCATGATCATTTAGCCTGGTTCGATCGCCAGTTAGAGGAAGCACGCGGGCAGCTTGCAGGATTTCGCCGCCAGCCGCTGCTGGTGTTCACCCTGGTTGACGATCGCCACGTAATGATCCTCGGTAAAAACAGCCTGTTTGGTAACGTGATGGCCCGCCTGGGCATCGAAAACGCCTGGCAGGGCGACGATAACGGCTGGGGTACGGCGATGGTTGGCCTTGAGCGTCTGGCGACCCTGCCGCCGCTGCGCGCTATCTGCCTGGACCATCGCGATGAGCAGGCCAGAGCACGCGTCGCCGCCACGCCGCTGTGGCAGGCTATTCCCTTCGTCAGGGAAAATATGCTGAGAACCGTGCCCGCCCTGTGGATATTCGGTGCCACCCTTTCCGCACTGCGTTTCTGCCGGATGCTGCAGCAACAGGAAAAACAATGGTAAGAATTCAGTACAAATCCCTCGCGCTGCTGGTACTGGTGGGCTTTGTTGCGCTGCTGCTCAGTCTGTATAACGCGCAGCAGGTTCTGCCCCGGCAATTATGGTCTGATGCCCTCTTTCACCCCGATCGCAACGATATCCGTCAGATCATTTTTTATTACACAACGCTACCGCGCGTGGCGGTTTCGCTTTTGGTTGGTGCAGGGCTGGCGCTGGCGGGTGTGCTGTTCCAGCAGGTACTGCGCAATCCGCTGGCGGAACCGGCTACGCTCGGGGTGGCCAGCGGCGCACAGCTGGGAATCACGCTTTTCAGCCTGGGTATGCTACCCGGCGGCACGGCGATGCAGCCGGTTGCCGCCCTGCTCGGCGCGCTGGTTATCGGCGCGGCGGTTTTCGGCACCGCCTGGGGAAAACGGCTTTCGCCGGTGACATTAATTCTTGCCGGACTGGTGCTCAGTCTGTACTGCAGCGCGATAAACAGCCTGCTGGCGCTGTTCCACTATCAGGACCTGCAAAGCCTGTTTTTATGGAGTAGCGGTGCGCTGAATCAGACTGACTGGCAGCAGGTCATTTCACTGGCTCCCCGCCTGTCTATTGCGCTGGTAATCGCGCTGCTGCTGGTGCGGCCACTGACACTGCTAGGTGTGGATGACGACGTTTCGCGCAACCTTGGCCTGGGGCTTAACCTGGCACGGCTGATGGCGCTTGGGTTGGCTATTACGCTCAGCGCCCTGCTGGTTAACGCCGTTGGCGTTATTGGGTTTATCGGGCTGTTTGCCCCGCTGCTGGCGAGGCTTTTGGGTGCGCGTCGCCTGATCCCCCGCCTGCTGCTGGCACCGCTGGTCGGAGCGCTGCTGCTGTGGCTCTCCGATCAGTCGATGGTGCTGCTGGCGCAGGTCTGGCAGGAGGTCCCGACCGGGGCCGCAACCGCGCTGATCGGTGCGCCAATCCTGCTGTGGCTGCTACCGCGCCTGCGGCATTCCGCCCCGCCTTCCGCTTCGGTTTCAGCACCTGGTGCTGAACGTGCGCGGCCCTGGCTATGGATAGCCTGCGCCGCCGGGCTGCTGCTGCTGGCGTTAGTCATTGTTCTGATGGTCGGCCGCAACAGTCACGGGCTGAGCTGGGCGGGTGATAATGTGTGGCACGTTCTGCCGTGGCGCTGGCCGCGCACGGTTGCGGCACTGAGTGCAGGTATCATGCTGGCCGTGGCCGGTACGCTGATCCAGAAGCTGACCGCCAACGTGATGGGCAGCCCGGAAGTGCTGGGGATCAGCGCGGGGGCGGCCTCTGCGGTCATTGCGGTGATGTTTTTCCTGCCCGCCGCCGGTTTTGCCACCCAGCTGTACGCCGGGAGCGGCGGTGCGGCCCTGACACTGGCCACCATTCTCCTCGTCGCCGGGCGGCAGCATTTCTCCTCCCAGCGCCTGCTGTTAGCGGGTGTGGGATTGGGCACGCTGTTTTCGGCGATCGTTTCCCTGCTACTGGCCAGCGGCGATCCGCGGTTGGGCAATCTACTTAACTGGATTTCCGGCTCTACCTACGGCGTGGAACCTGTGCAGGCGGCCTCCAGTATGCTGCTTGCTCTGGTGCTGCTGGTGATGATGCCGCTCTGCCGCCGCTGGCTTGCCATGCTGCCGCTGGGAAACGATACGGTCAGATCGTTAGGCGTACCGCTGGCAGGGTCCCGCATGACAATTTTGCTGCTGGCGTCGATACTGACCGCGGGCGCCACGCTGACGGTCGGGCCACTGAGTTTTATCGGCCTGATGTCGCCGCATATGGCGCGCATTATGGGATTCCGCCGGGCGATGCCGCAGCTGGCGATGGCGGCGATTATCGGTGCGCTGCTGATGCTGATCGCCGACTGGTGCGGCCGCATCGTGATGTTCCCTAACCAGATCCCGGCAGGGCTGCTTACCACCTTTATCGGTGCCCCCTGGTTTATTTATCTGCTGCGCCAGCAGGGTAAAGGTCGCGCCTGACGACCGGCTTCAGATGGTGTTAGTATCGGCCTCTTAACCACTAACGTATCAACGCAGTTTAAGGATGAAATGCAGATGAAAACCATTGAGTGCAGCATTCGTGATGTCAAAACCGGGGAAAACGTCAAAATCATCACCCCGTCAAATATTTACCAGTGTCGGCTGGACGACGATGTTTTTGTCGGACCGTTTGTTGAGATCCAGAAAGGCTGCGTGATTGGTCGCGGCAGCCGCATCCAGTCACACAGCTTTCTCTGCGAAAACGTCACCGTGGGTGAAAACTGCTTTATCGGCCATAACGTTACCTTCGCCAACGATCTGTTCCGCAGCGGCGCGCCGGACCCGGATGCCAGCAGCTGGATTACCATTACTCTCGGTGACAACGTCACTATTGGTAGCGGTGCTACCGTGCTGACCACCTCGATTTGCAGCGGTGCGGTGATTGGCGCCGGCAGCGTGGTGATTCGGCCGGTGACGGTTAAAGGAATTTATGCCGGGAACCCGGCGCGCTTGATCAGAAAGCTGCCCTGAGAACTCGTGCCGGGGGAGTAAAATCCCCAAGCTCAATGTGCCGGAACCTTGTGATAAGCTGTCCGGCATGAACAGTAGCCGCATTATTCTCATCAATAGCCAGATTGAGCCTTTGATTGCTTCATTCGGCGGTCTTATCGCTATCTCCGTCGACCGTTTTTTTCTTCCTCGGGATTGGCTTCAGCGCTTCCTTATAGCTGTTAATCATTTCGGTCAGCTCCAGCATCTTAGGATTGAGAAGACGTGACTCGGCCAGCCGCGCTTTGAACTGTTTAAACAGATCTCTCGCTATTGTTTTACTCCGTATCTCTTCACAGATTAAAAACATTTCGCCGCACTTCGCCAGGCAGGGAATACTGCCTTTATGCATCCCCGTCATGTAATACGATCCCGCGCCCCGATAGTCTTTCTCTTCTTTACGGATATCCCCCATCATTTCCAGCGCTTCTACGGACCGGTGTATATTCCAGGCTCGGTTCAGCAGCGTGATTGCAGCCTCTGGATCGCGGGTTTGTTCAATAATTATCGCCTGCAATGCCGTGATGCGCTCCGGGTCGCATTCTTCATGGATGTAAAACGCGGACTTATCCGTTTCAGTCACGCTGAGCCGCGGACTGTAGCCACGGGTCAATAACGTTGCCGCCGAAAACATGGCGGGAAGATGATCCTTTTGCGCCGCCTGCGAGTAATACTTCATCGCCAGCGCATCGTCTCTCACCTCCATTTCGCTATGATAAATATCCCCCATGCGGGTCAGCGCCAGAACGTGCCCGACGTCCGCAGCAACGGCGTAGTATCTCAACGATCTGACTCGCGCATCGCCAAACGCCTCGGAGC
Source organism: Pantoea coffeiphila (assembly GCF_016909495.1). Taxonomy (GTDB): domain Bacteria; phylum Pseudomonadota; class Gammaproteobacteria; order Enterobacterales; family Enterobacteriaceae; genus Erwinia; species Erwinia coffeiphila. The sequence continues at coordinate 455,093 of NZ_JAFBFW010000001.1, forward strand.
GATCCATGGCATTGCCATCGAAATCCGCATGGCTGATGTTCCGTTCTTCATGCTGGCCAAGATAATAGCTGGCTTCTTTTATGCCCAGTGACAGCGCGCTGGTAAAGCGATGTAGCGTCAATGCTGTGCGCGGTATCAGGCGGTAGTGCTCCAACAGGCCCAGGTTGAAGTACGCCTGCGACAGTTTGAGCTCGATAGCCGAGATAAGCAGCGTACGTGCTTTTTCCAGATCCTGCTGATAGTGAATGCCGAGGGCGAAAAATATCGCCAGATTGTTCTGGCACTGTGGATCATCCTCAACGCCATTAACGAAGAAGGCGATCGCTTCGCTGTAGTCGGCATCGGCGTTTAGCGAGGTTACCTTATATAAAGGAAAATCAGGATGGGTGTAGTGATCGGCAAATTTGAGACTGTCTTGCAGTTCGGGGCGGGACATAAAAAACCCTGTCGTTTTTTTCGGACATATTAACGCTGCCGGTTGCCTTCCACCAGAGGCGGCAGAGAGATTCCCTGCCGCCTGCCGCCTGCCGCCTGCCGCTTTTGGCTGGCGACAACAATCCTGTCAGCCCGCGCCGACATATTAGCCTGGCCAATCAGCCAATCAGCCAATCAGGCCGGGATATACTGAATGCCCCATTTATTCAGGATTTTTTCCAGCGTGCCGTCCTGTTTCATGCTGGTGAGAGCCGCGTTGATTTTTTCCAGCAGCGGGCCATTACCCTTGCGCACGGCAAATGCCACCGGCGAGACTTTTGTGGCCTGATAGGTTTCCACCACGTGCATGCCCTTCAGATTGCCAATGCTGGCCTGGCCTTTCAGAATGGGATAATCGTTCATACCGATGCTGACCCGGCCAAGAGACACATCGCGTGCCAGATCCGCCGCATTTTCATAGAATTTCACCTCTTTCGCGATATTCATTTCAGAAATACGGCGGCCGTAATCGGTACCGGCCATGATGCCAATGGTTTCCCCTTTGAAATCGGCAGGCGTGCGGTAGACCTTTTTATTATCATCGCGGGCGTAAATCCCCTCGCCGATGCCGGTGATCCCTTCGGAAAAGTCGACTTTGGTTTTGCGCTGGTCGGTCGGCGTCATGCCCGCCACGATCATATCGATTTTATCGGACAGCAGGGACTGCAACAGCGCAGAGAACGGAATAGCGTTAAAACTCACTTCAAATCCGGCCCGCTTCGCCACTTCTTCCGCTACTTCCGGCATAAAGCCCTGGAACTTACCGGTTTCCAGATCCATAAAGCAGGTCGGACGGCTTGCAGGCGTGGAACCCGCGAGCAGCTTCAGCGTTTCGGCCTGCGCAACGCTGGCAAATGTTCCGCAGCACAGTGCGCCGGCCAGCAGCAGAGAAGACAGGCGTGTACGCTTTAGATTGGAGATCATTTTCATTTTTATCGTCCCATTGAGAGTGAAGGTCAGGCATTTTTTCGGCAGTGCTCACAGTGATGAATGGCCGGTTCGCGCAGTACGCGGCGCAGGAAATCCCGGGTGCGCGGCTCCTGCGGATTTCCCAGCACCCGATCGGTGGTACCCTGCTCAACGATGTTGCCGCTGTGCAGGAAGCACACGCGGTCGGCCACTTCGCTGGCAAACTGCATTTCGTGAGTGACAACGATCATGGTCATCCCCTCCTGCGCGAGGTTGCGCATGACCTGCAGCACTTCGCCCACCAGTTCCGGGTCCAGCGCTGAGGTGGGCTCATCAAACAAAATGGCCTTCGGCTGAAGCGCCAGCGTACGGGCAATGGCTACGCGCTGCTGCTGACCGCCGGAGAGCTGCTGTGGCCAGGCATTGATTTTTTCGCCCAGACCGACCAGATCCAGCAGCGATTTCGCTCGCTTCTCGGCAACGGAACGCGCTTCACCATTAACGTGAATTGGCCCTTCCATCACGTTTTCCAGCACAGAACGATGGGGAAAAAGGTTGAAGCGCTGAAACACCATCCCCACCTGGCGACGCAGATCGTTAATCGAACGCTGTTGATTATCCACGCGTTGACCAAGCACGCGGATCTCGCCGCCCTGATAGCTTTCCAGCCCGTTGATGCAGCGCAGAATGGTCGACTTACCGGAGCCGGACGGCCCGATAAGGCAGACTACTTCCCCCTGTTTGACGTTGAAACTGACGCCTTTCAGCACCTCAACCGGGCCAAAGCGTTTATGCACATCGTTAATTTCGATCATCTCAGGCTCCTTTCAGGCGGCGGGTTTCCAGGCGTTTGGTCAGCGCCATCAGCGGCAGACACATCGCCAGATACAGAATGGCGACCAGTGTATAAATGGTGGTGTTATCAAAGGTGGATGAGGCCATCAGCTGCCCCTGGCGGGTCATCTCGGTGACGGCGATGGTGGAAGCCAGGGCGGAATCTTTCAGCATCATTACCAGCGTATTGCTGTACGGCGGCAGCGCGACGTGAAACGCCTGCGGCAGCACCACGCGAACCATGGCTTTGCCGAATCCCATGCCCATGGAACGCGCGGCCTCCAGCTGGCCGCGATCGACGGATTCGATCCCGGCGCGGAAGATTTCGGCAATATAGGAGGAGAAACAGAAGGCAATACCGATCACGCTGGCCTGAAATGCGGTCAGCGTGATGCCAATATCGGGAAACACGAAGTAGATATAAAACAGCACCACGATCATTGGCAGACCGCGAGTAATGTTAATAATGATTGATACCGGCCAGACAATAATACGCAACCCGCTCATCTTCCCGGCAGCCCACAGCAGGCCCAGCGGTGTACTGATGATCAGCGCCAGCACGGTGATCGTAATGGTCATTTCCGCGCCCTTCAGCAAGAAAGGCAGATAATTATGCACGCTGCTCCAGTCCATTCTTTCTCCCCGGTGATAATGTTAGCGCTCAAATAGCCAGCAAATATTCAACATATTGAATGTCTGCTTCACTAAAAAAGATGTCAACGCGCGACAGAGGCTGGAGCATAGGGAATACTTATTGCCCTCAAACCCGCGCTGAAAATCATGTATCAGTCATTTAAGCTCATGATTATGATGAATTATTCAATTTTTGGATTATAAGGAAGGCAAAGCGATTCAAGATTGACAAAGGCTGGGGTTAATTCATTATACTGAATCTTAATCGCAGTTCTGATGCGCTACGGGATTCGGTCAAATGAATAAACAGAGTCAGTCACCCACGTTATCCCTTGAGGCCAACATCGGCCTGCGAGTGCGGCAGATGCGCAAACTGCGCGGCCTGACAATTAATGAGCTTGCCGCAAAGGCCGGTGTTTCAGCCGGAGCCATCAGCCAGATAGAACGCAACCAGACCAATCCCACGGTGCGGATGCTGGAACAGCTGCGTATTGCCCTCGGCGTGCCGTTGACCACCCTGCTGGATGCCGACGAACCGCCCGCTGGCGGGCCGGAGCATTTTGTGCGGCGGCGACAGGACCGTCCTCATTTTCACGTTGGTGAGAGCGGCGTTGCCAAAGAGCTGCTGTCGCCAGGCGGTGAACATGACTTACAGTTTATGCTGATCGCCATTCCACCCGGCTCCGGCCCCAGGGAAATGTTGATGGGGAACGGGGAAAAAGCAGGCCTGCTGCTGGAAGGTGAACTGTCGCTTACCGTATCAGGTGACAGCGTCACGTTAATGGTGGGCGATAGTTTCCAGTTTAAAAGTCATTTAACCCATAGCGTATTTAATCACGGTTCTGAGACAGCAAAAGTGCTGTGGATTATGCAAATTCAGCAACATCATCATCTGTAAATCTACGTAATTCCCGCGCTTTGTTTGCTTATTAATCGAGCGATTCGCCTTGATATTGTTCGATTTTTGCTCTGTTTGTGGATTTTGCAAACAACAACCCCTCCTCCCTTATTGCCTTAAATATTCATAAATCGAAAATTTATGCATAAAGCGACTGGAACAAATCCCCCGAAAGACGATTGTTCAGCAAATCAACAACGTATTGATTCCTATGATAAAATCATAAGTATAACTAATTAAAATTAATCATTGAGTAGCGACTTAAAATGGCCTATATTGGCCGCGTTTTTTCACAGCAGTTAACTTTTCATTCATTTATTCAACTGTGACGTTCTGAAACTCACGGTTGTAGGAGAGATATGATGACGGATAAAGTCCGTATTGATAATTTCGGTGCAGATTCATTAAAAGGAAACAATGAAACCTATTTGGCGCGCCAGGCTGAATTTGAGTCAAATGTTAGGAGTTATCCACGTAAGCTGCCGTTTGCAATCGCAAAAGCAGAAGGCGTGTGGATTACCGATGTTGAGAATAATCAATATCTTGACTGCCTGGCCGGTGCGGGAACGCTGGCTCTGGGCCACAACCATCCTGATATCCTGCAAAGCATCCAAAATGTCATTACCAGCGGCTTGCCGTTACATACACTCGATCTGACGACGCCGTTGAAAGACAGCTTCTCAGAATATCTGCTTTCTTTACTGCCAGGCCAGGGTAAAGAGTACTGCCTGCAGTTCACCGGTCCTTCCGGCGCCGATGCCGTTGAAGCCGCGCTGAAACTGGCGAAAAAAGTCACCGGTCGTTCCGGCGTGATCAGCTTCTCCGGCGGCTACCACGGTATGACCCACGGTGCGCTGGCGGTAACCGGCAACCTGTCACCGAAAGAAGCGGTCAACGGCATGATGCCGGAAGTGCAGTTTATGCCTTACCCTCACGAATACCGCTGCCCGCTGGGTATCGGTGGTGAAGCAGGCGTTAAAGCACTGACCTACTACTTCGACAACCTGATCAACGACGTTGAAAGCGGCGTGCGTAAACCTGCGGCGGTAATTCTGGAAGCCGTTCAGGGTGAAGGCGGCGTGAACCCGGCTCCTGCCGAGTGGCTGCAGCGTATCCGTAAGGTGACCCGCGAGCACGGCATCCTGCTGATCCTTGATGAAGTTCAGGCTGGCTTTGCCCGTACCGGTAAGCTGTTTGCCTTTGAACACGCTGGCATTGAGCCAGACATCATTGTGATGTCGAAAGCCGTTGGCGGCGGTCTGCCGCTGGCCGTGCTGGGCATTAAGAAAGAGTTCGATGCCTGGTCTCCTGGCCACCACACCGGGACTTTCCGTGGCAACCAGCTGGCAATGGCCACCGGCCTGACCACGCTGAAGCACCTGAAAGAAAACAACGTTGCTGGAAAAGTGGCGGCGCAGGGCGAATGGCTGAAAGGTAAGCTGGCTGAACTGCAGCAGCGTTACCCGGTCATTGGCCACGTGCGCGGTCTGGGCATGATGATCGGTATTGAGATCGTTAAGCCAAATGAAGCGCAGGATCATATGGGTTGCTACCCGGCTGACGGCGCGCTGTCCGCGCTGCTGCAGAAAAAATGCTTCGAAAACGGTCTGATCCTGGAACGCGGTGGACGCGATGGTTGCGTACTGCGCCTGCTGCCTTCCCTGCTGATCAGCGACAGCGAGCTGGAAGTGTTCCTGGATAAATTTGAAAACGCCCTGCTTGCCAGCGGCGTAAAACCGGTCTGAGTGGAGTGAATTCGATGTCCAGGTTAAACCCGATTCTGGCAGGTTCAGCGCAAAGCACTGAAGCCTATCGCCAGGCGATTGCCCAGAGTAGCGAAGCGGTAGCCCAGTGGCTGCAGCAGCCCGAGATGTATCAGGGTAAAACCGTTGCCGAACTGCGCGAGCGAATTACGCTTGATTTCAATCCGCAGGGGCTGGGTAATCAGGCCGCGATTGAGCGTGCAATTGAGTACTTCCTGAAAGACAGCCTTGCGGTCCATCACCCGCAGTGCGTGGCGCATCTGCACTGCCCTAGCCTGGTGGTAAGCCAGGCGGCGGAAGTGCTGATCAACGCCACTAACCAGAGCATGGACTCATGGGATCAAAGCCCGTCAGCGACCATCATCGAGATGAAGCTGATTGAATGGCTGCGCACCCAGGTTGGCTATCAGCCCGGCGATGCCGGGGTATTCACCAGCGGCGGTACGCAGAGCAATCTGATGGGCCTGATGCTGGCACGCGATGCCTTCTTTGCCCGCCAGGGACACTCAATTCAGCAGGATGGCCTGGTTGGCAACCTGAAGAAAATCCGTGTTCTCTGCTCCGAGCATGCGCACTTCTCCGTGCAGAAGAACATGGCGCTGTTGGGGCTGGGTTATCAGTCGGTCACGCTGGTGAAAACCGATCGCTTCTCCCGTATGGATCTTAACGATCTGCAGGAGAAACTGGCGCAGGCGGAGGCTAACGGCGAGCAGATTCTGGCTATCGTAGCCACTGCCGGTACTACCGATGCGGGTGCAATCGATCCGCTGCGGGCGATTGCCGAGCTGGCTGCCGAGCGCCAGATTTGGGTTCACGTTGATGCGGCCTGGGGCGGTGCGCTGCTGCTGTCCGAGAAGTATCGCGACTACCTGGACGGCCTGGAGCTGGTGGATTCCATTACTCTGGACTTCCACAAGCAGTTCTTCCAGACCATCAGCTGCGGTGCTTTCCTGCTGAAGGAAGCGCGCCACTACGAGCTGATGCGCTATCAGGCGGCTTACCTGAACTCCGAGTTTGATGAAGCCCAGGGCGTACCAAACCTGGTGTCTAAATCGCTGCAAACCACCCGCCGCTTCGATGCATTGAAACTGTGGATGGGTCTGGAAGCGTTAGGCCAGAAACAGTACGCGGAGATCATCGATCACGGCGTCACGCTGGCGCAGGACGTGGCTCAGTACGTCAGCGAGCAGCCGGCGCTGGAGCTGGTGATGCAGCCGCAGCTGGCCAGCGTGCTGTTCCGCTACCGCACGCAGCAGCTCTCCGACGCGGGTGATACTGCCCTGGCGCTGTTCAACCAGAAAATCGGTGATGTGCTGTTGGAATCTGGCCGCGCCAACGTGGGTGTGACGGAAGCTGATGGTGTAACCTGCCTGAAGCTGACGCTGCTGAACCCGACGGTCACGCTGGAAGACATCAAAGTGCTGCTGGCGCTGGTAGAAAAAACCGCCGAGCAGATCGCGGCGTAATTTCTGCCCGATTCAGGGACTTAATCGAAAGCCGGTGACAGCAATGTCACCGGCTTTTTTGTTGCCCATCTCGGCGGGAGATTGATAGCATACCGGTTCACGGAGTCTGAATCTTTATGTTTCGCAACGATGGAGTGGATTATGCGTATTTTGATTGTTGGCGCGGGAGCAACCGGCGGTTACTTTGGTGCAAGACTGGCGCAGGCCGGGCGTGATGTCACCTTCCTGCTGCGCGAGCATCGCAGCCAGCAGCTACAAAAAAACGGGTTGATCCTGCAAACCCCGCAGGGGCGTGAAACCCTGAACCCCGTAACCCTCCTCGCCGCTGAAATCAGCAGCCCTTACGATCTCATCGTGCTGACGGTTAAAGGCTTTGGGCTGAACCAGGCTATGGAGGATATCGCTCCGGCAGTGGGACCGAATACGCTGATCCTCCCTGTCCTCAACGGCATGCGGCATATCGATTTACTGCGCCAGCGCTTTGGCGATCGTCATGTTATCGGCGGACTGTGCAAAATCCACGCTACGCTGGGGCCAGAGGGCGAGATTGTCCAGCTCTCGCCGCTGCATCAGCTTTATTACGGCGCGCTCAACGGCGATAACGGCGAAAGACTACAGCAGCTGGATTCTACCCTGCGTGACTGTGGCTTTGACGCCTTCCTCAGCGATGCTATCGCCTGTGAGCTGTGGGAAAAATGGCTGCTGCTGAGTACCCTGGGGGCGGTAACCTGCCTGGCGCGCGGTGATACCCGCCAGGTCGTCGCCTCCGGAGGCGGTCAGGCTATGTTAACCGGGCTGTTTAATGAGGTACTCTCTACCCTGATTGCTGAGGGTTATCAGCATCGTCAGGCGCAGACCGACGGCATTTTAACCTGGCTCAGCAATCCTGAAACCCCGTTAACATCGTCGATGTATCGCGATTTGATGCAGGGATATGATATTGAAGCCGATCAGATTATTGGCGATCTGGTACAGCGCGCCCAACGCCATCAGCTGGCGAAGCCGCTGCTGAATGCGGTATGGGTCAATTTGCAGGTGTACCTGCTTCAGCGACAGGCATCTTCACAGACGGCAGCGTCATAACGGCAATACCCAACGCCAGGCTGATATTTCAGCCTGGTCCAGCACGTTGATACCCTACTATTTTACTTTTGGGAGCAGCAGGTGACAGATTTCAATACACTGATCGAACTTGGCGTCGACTATCCGCAGTTTATCCGCCAGGGCAATGATGAGCAGATACAGCATCTGCTGCGCGAGCAGGCGAAAACCGAACGAGTCGGCTTTCTCTCTGACGAGCTGAAAGGCGAAATCGAACGGCTGGACGGCAGCTACACGCTGCTGGTTGCGGCAGAAATGTGGTGCCCTGACTGCCTGCGTAACGTGCCGGCTTTTCAGGCGTTGTGCCGTCTGGCACCGGATATGAAGATGAGTATCATTACCCGCGACCAGGCGACGGTGCTGTTCCAACAGCAGTTTGGCGTGGAAAGAGTGAAGATTCCGTTTGCGGCGATCCTTGATGCAGAATTGAATCCGCTTGGCACCTTTATTGAGCGCCCGCAGTCGGTGCTCAACGGTGATGAAGACACGCTCTCCTCCTATAAGCAGGGCGAGCGCCTGGCGGATACCGTTGAAGATATCGTGGCGGTTATCCAACAGCATCGGCAGTCTTAATCATGGACGGTGGACAAATTCATGCGGCGGCTATTGCGGCCGCTGAACTGCTTTCCGGTTCAGAATGCAGCTACCCTTTTGGCCCGGAGCATCAGGTGTTCAAGGTGGCGGATAAAATGTTTCTGCTGCTTACCGAGCTGCGCGGGGAAAAAATTATCACCCTGAAGTGCCAGCAGGAACAGGGCGAGCTGCACCGGGCGATCTATGACTCGATCCACCCGGGCTATCACATGAATAAACGCCACTGGATTTCGGTTCATCCGGGCGAGAAAATCACTGCCGGGCTGATCGAACAGCTGGTGAACGATTCCTGGCGACTGGTGCTCAACGGCGTGCCGAAATATAAGCATCCGCGCTTTTAAGCGCGGCTGTAACATGGCGTAATGCCAGCAGAAATGCCTGCTGGCCACCCTCTTCATCAATATCCAGCAAAGCCTGATTAAGATAGTCCTGAGCAAAGAGGGGATCTTCGCGCAGAATTTCAATCATTGCCTCATCATGTAAGCTGTCTTTAGCCACAGGTCTCCTCGCTTTATCCTTCCCTCAGCACCCGCACGGTAGAAGCCGGGAACTTCTCCAACTTGATCGCCGGGCGGATGGGTCTGCGCACCAGTTCCCCGCCGCAGTTCGGGCATTTGCCCTGCAGATGTTTCTCTGCGCAGTCGCGGCAAAAGGTACATTCAAACGAACAGATTACCGCATCCAGCGACTCCGGCGGCAGGTTGATATCGCAGTATTCACATCCCGGTCGTAGTTCCAGCATTTACCCCATCCTCGTCGTCGTTTTTTAGTCAGCATACCGTCCGTTTGCCGTCGGCGAAATACCGTTTTCGGACAGCAAACGGACAGAACCGGACAGGATCGCCGTTCCTGCGTGAATACCCGCGCCACACAGAACGGCACCTGTACCAGGATGCCTGCGCGGTCAGTCCTGCTCAATGACCACCACGCACTGCCCGGCCCTGACGGCGGAACCCGGCGCGGCACGCACCTCGCGCACAACGCCGTTGCAGGGCGCCAGCAGCGGGATCTCCATTTTCATCGATTCCAGAATCACCAGAGACTGGCCTTTAGTGACAGTGTCACCCACATTTGCGCTGACCTGCCACAGATTACCGGCAATACTGCTTTCCACCGCCTGATGCCCCGCCGCCAGCGGTTGGTATTCATCCTCAACGGTCGCTTCTTCCTGGCTGTCGAAGTGTGCCTGGCCGGAAGCGATCCAGCGCTGGCGTTCGGCATCAAACGCAGACTGCTGATGGTCGCGGAATGCCGAAATAGTCTGGCTTTCCTGCGTCAGAAACGCCTGATAGTCGGCCAGCGCCAGTTCACTTTGCTCGATTCTTAACGGATAGCGCCCCAGCGGGAAGTCGCGGCGGATAGTTTCCAGCTCGGCGGCGCTGACCGGGAAGAAGCGAATACGGTCGAAGAAGCGCAGCAGCCAGGGTTTTCCGTTAAAGTCCGCCACATTGCGATAGCGGTTCCACATTTGCAGGGTGCGGCCAACAAACTGATAGCCTCCAGGCCCTTCCATACCGTAAACGCACAGATAGGCACCGCCGATACCGACTGAGTTTTCGGCGGTCCAGGTGCGTGCCGGATTGTACTTGGTGGTCACCAGACGGTGGCGCGGATCGAGCGGCGTGGCCACCGGTGCGCCGAGATAAACGTCGCCCAGCCCCATCACCAGATAGCTGGCTTCAAACACAGTACGATAAACCGCATCGATATCCGGTAGATCGTTAATCCGGCGGATAAACTCCAGGTTGCTCGGGCACCAGGGGGCATCGCGGCGCACGGTGGTCATGTATTTATCAATCGCCTGCTGGCACGCCGGATCGTCCCAGGAGAGCGGCAGCCAGACCTCGCGCGACGGCACGCGCAGATCGCGCTGCTGGCAGACGTCCTGCCACAGCGGCGCAATCATCGCCAGCAGCGATTCCAGTGACAACTCATCCGGGCGGTAGTGGACTTGTAGCGAGCGGATACCGGGCGTGAGGTCAATGATCGCCGGATTCTGTAGTGCCTCCAGCGCCTGCATCAGGGCGTGTGCACGAAAGCGCAGCACCAGATCCAGCTCCGCCGCGCCGATTTCCAGCAGCAGATGCGTGTCGCCGGACAGGCGGGCAACCAGCCTGCAATCGTCGCTGCCGCAGTCCAGCACCACCGGGGACGCAATCGGTGCAGTCATCCAGCGGTTCTCCTGCGGCTGAAGCGTTGCCAGTTCGGTTTGACGCGCGGCCACCAACCGCCGCGCGGTAGTGATATCGACTGGTACAAAGCGCAGGCGATCGCCCGCCTTGAGCTGTCCTAGCTGCCAGAGGTCCGCCTCAATTACGGTGACCGGGCAGACAAATCCGCCCAGGCTTGGGCCGTCGGGACCGAGGATCACCGGCATATCGCCGGTAAAATCCACCGCGCCCACCGCATAGGGATTATCGTGAATATTTGACGGATGCAGCCCCGCTTCACCGCCGCTTTCACGTACCCACTCCGGTTTGGGACCAATCAACCGCACGCCGGTACGGCTGGAGTTAAAGTGAACCTGCCACTCGGTAGCAAAGAAGACGTCGATCCAGTCGGCGGTGAAATATTCCGGTGCGCCGTGCGGGCCATAAATCACCCGCAGGGTACGCACCTCCGGCAGCGGTGCGCACAGTTCAGCTGGAAGCGTGGCTCCAGCGACACCGCCATCACAGGCAGCAAGATGCAGCACATCACCGGTACGTAAGGCACGACCGGCGTGGCCGCCAAACTGACCGAGGGTGAAGGTGCTTTTGCTGCCCAGATACTCCGGCACGGCAATACCGCCGCGCAGGCACAGATAACTACGTGCGCCAGCGCTGGCGATCTCGCCCAGCTTCAGTACGGAACCGGCGGAAACCGCCAGCGTGGTATTCATCGGCTGAGGCACGTCGTCCAGTTCGATGCCGATTTCTGCGCCGGTAATGGCGATAACGGCGGCGGTATTAAAGCGCAGCGTCGGGCCGCTGAGGGTGATTTCCAGTGCCGCGTCGGACGGTGCGTTATCCAGCAGCCGGTTGCCCAGCCTTAGCGCGCGGTCGTCCATCGGTCCCGACGGCGGCACGCCGACCGCCCAGTACCCCAGCCTGCCGGGATAATCCTGTACCGTGGTTTGCGTGCCGGGCTGGAGCACTTCGATAGTTTCGGCCAGATAAACCAGCTGTTCCAGGCAGCGCGTCCACGGCTGGCCGCTGGCGAAAGGCCGATCTGCAAGGATCTGCTGCAGGTACTGACGGTTGGTTTCTACGCCGTAAAGGCGGATGTCGCCGAGTGCGTCGCTCAGCGCGGCGGTCGCTTCTTCACGGCTGTCGGCCCAGGTGATGACTTTTGCCAGCAGCGGATCGAAGAACGGCGGGATTTCGCAGCCCGCTTCAATCCAACTGTCGATGCGCAGCCGCTGACCGTCTGCCAATGGGAAACTGACTTCGGTCAGCAGCCCCGGCGATGGCTGGAACTGGCGGGCGGGATCTTCCGCATACAGCCGCGCCTGAATCGAATGCCCCTGCGGCTGCAATCCTGCCGCCAGCTCCGCCAGCGGCGGCAGCGCTCCGGCGGCCAGTTCGATCATCCAGCGAACCAGATCCACGCCCCACACCTGCTCGGTTACGCCGTGCTCCACCTGCAGACGGGTATTGACTTCAAGGAAGTAAAACTGCTGCGCTTCACTGTCATAAACGAACTCCACGGTGCCCGCGCTGCGATAGTTAACCGCTTTCGCCAACTGTAAGGCAGCGCTGCACAGCGCATCTGCCATCCCTTCCGGCAGATGCGGTGCCGGGGTTTCTTCAATGACTTTCTGATTGCGGCGCTGAACCGAGCAGTCGCGTACGCCAAGAGCGATCGCGTCTCCGGCACCATCACCGAAGACCTGGACCTCCAGATGGCGCGCGCGGGTAATGTATTTTTCAATAAACACGCCGCCGTCGCTGAAGTTGTTTTCGCCCAGTCGTTTTACCGTGGCAAACGCGTCGGCCAGTTCGCGGGCATCACCACAGACGCGCATACCAATGCCGCCGCCGCCCGCCGTGCTTTTCAACATCACCGGATAGCCAACCTTTTCTGCGGTGTTTAGCGCATCATCAACGCTGTCCAGCAGATCGCTGCCCTCCAGCAGCGGCACCCCCTGACGGCGGGCCAGATCGCGGGCGGTATGTTTCAGGCCAAACAGCCGCAGCTGCTCCGGGGTCGGGCCGATAAAGGTGATACCTGCCGCTTCGCAGGCGTCGGCAAACGCCGCATTTTCCGACAGGAAGCCGTAACCAGGATGAATGGCCTGTGCTCCGCTTTCACGTGCGGCCGCAATGATTTTCTCCACCACTAAATAGGTTTGCGCCGCAGGTCCGTCGCCAAGGCTGATGGCCTCATCGGCCTGGCTGATATGCAGACTGCCGGCATCCGCTTCGGAAAACACCGCAACGCCGCTGACGTTCATGGTTTGCAGGGTGCGCAGAATGCGACAGGCCAGCGTGGCACGGTTGGCAATAAGGACTTTTGTAAACATGGTTGAGACTCACACTCTGGCGGGCCGTCCCGCCATCAATTCGATCTCCTGTGGTCGTCCACCGGAGAAAAATCGCCTTAACGCGAGCGGGATGATGCGCGCCCGCTGAGGTGGCCCGACGGATCGGACAACACCGCATAATTTGCGGTGCGGGCTTCCAGCAGCCGCAGGCATAGCAGCCCCGCTTTCTGCCAGAAACGCAGCGGCATCACTAATCGCAAGCGCTGAAAAATTAATTCCATATCAGTACCTCAGCCGCGGTCGGGTTCCAGCCGTTGCAGGGATTGTTCAACTGCGGGCAGTTTGAGATCAGCACGATCACATCGCATTCCGCACGCAGTTCAACGTACTTTCCGGCGGCCGAAATACCGTCGGCAAAGGTCAATCCCCCGTCCGGGGTCACCGGCACGTTCATAAAGAAGTTGATATTCGCAGCGAGGTCGCGCTTTTGCAGGCGACCATCGTGCAGACTGGCGCAGAGGAAGTTGTCGCGGCAGCTGTGCATATGGCGTTTATCCAGCGCATAGCGCACGGTGTTGCTCTCCTGTGAACAGGCACCGCCCAGCGTATCGTGGCGGCCGCAGGTATCGGCAACGATAGTCAACAGCGGGTTGCCGAGGTTGGAGTAAAGAACGCTGCCGGTGGTGAGGTAAACGTTATTCTGTCGGCGCAGTGTGCGCTGGGCATCGTAGCGCTCACGGGGGTTGCGGGCGCTGTAAAACAGCGTATCCACCGCCTGATTGCCCTCAAGATCGTGCAGGCGCACCGTCTGACCCTGGCGGACTTCGAACAGGAACGGTTCACCCGCAGGGATAGTGTGGCGGTAAACCGCATCGTGGATATCTCGGGTGCTGGCAACGGGATTCATAATGGGGCTCCATGGCGGCAAAACTTAGTGGTGTTGATCAGCGCGCGGGCGTTCTCAGCGCGGATTTCGGTACAGGACAGCAGCGCGGCGGGATCGTCCGCCTCCCGCCAGCTCAGGCTGACCGGGCGCGGAGCATACTCGGTCGCCGGGTCCATCGGATGCTGCAGCGCGGTCATAATCACCAGCACGTCGAGCGGCGCGTAAAGTTCGATATAGCTGCCGGGGCGGGAATAGTCGCGTTCGAAATGGAACTGGCCCTTCTCATCCACCGTGACTTTGCTGAACAGGTTCAGGGTCATCAGCAGATCCTGCAGGTTCAAATCCCATTTACCCATCTCGACCAGCAGGTTGTCGGTGCCGTTGCGATAAAAGCCGTTTCTCAGTTCCTGATAACGCCCCTGACCGTATTTTTCCAACGTTTCAGCCGCATTGAGCACGCCGCCAAAACTGTCGTGCCAGCCGCAGGTATCGGCAACGATGGCGGCCAGCACCCGGCCCATATCGGAATACAGGCAGTGGCCGGTGGTCAGCTTCGCCGTGTGCTGCGCTTTCAGGGTATCCGGCAGATTCAGGCGGTCGCTTTTCTCTGCGGCGTTCAGCATCATCAGGCTGACGTTGGCACCGCCGGTGGTATCAGTGATGCGCAGGACCTGTCCGCGACGCAGGATAAATGAGGTGTGTCCGCCGCCCGGCAGAACTTCGCTCTCAGTATCGGCATGATTGTGTTGAGTGGTGTTCACAGGGAAAACTCCTTTACGGCTGAAGACGACGCAGCGGTCGTCACGATATCGCGTGGCGGCTGGCGCTGCTCGTTCAGCGGGATGTCATAGGTGATCCGGGCGCCGTACGCTTCCGGTTCGTGGGGATCGATACGCACTTTGTCAAACACCAGCAGCCGGGTGCCCAGATGAAACCCTTCGCTCAGATCGTGAGTGACCATAAACACCGTCAGGCGGGTTTCCTGCCACAGTTCCAGTAGCAGCTGGTGCATATCTTTACGGATGCCGGGATCGAGTGCGCCAAAAGGCTCGTCGAGCAGCAGTACGCGCGGCTGCATAATGAACGCCTGGGCAATCGCCAGCCGCTGCTGCATGCCGCCCGACAGCTGGGCAGGATATTTGTTCAGCGCGTGGCCAAGCCCCACCCGTACCAGCAGTGCAGCGGCTTTTTCCCTAGCCTCCCGCTTTTGCTGGCCGAACAGGCGGCCGCTCCAGCGTGAGCGCGGTAGCTCCAGCCCGATGGTGACGTTGTCCAGCACGCTGAGATGGGGAAAAACGGAATAGCGCTGGAACACCACGCCCCGGGTGATATCCGGCTCCGGTTTGAGCGGTTCTCCGGCCAGCAGAATCTGCCCTCGACTGGGCTTTTCCTGTCCCAGTAGCAGGCGCAGAAAGGTCGATTTTCCGCAGCCTGATGCCCCGACCATGGTGCAGAACTCCCCTTCGGCAATGTTCAGATTAAGGCGCTCCAGCACCACATGGCGACCATACTCCTGCCAGATGTTATCGATGACGATAAAACTCATGACTGTGCTCCTGTCGACCACGGGAACCATTTGCGATTCAGATAGCGCAGGCCGAGATCCATCAGCCAGGCCAGCAGAGTGATCCACACCACATAAGGCAGGATCACATCCATCGCCATATAGCGGCGCACCAGAAAGATGCGGTAGCCCAGCCCGGCGGTGGCGGAAATCGCCTCTGCGGAGATCAGGAACAGCCACGCCGCGCCCAGCATTAACCGCAGTGAGACCAGCAGTCGAGACAGCAGCTGCGGAAGCACCACGCGCAGGACCAGCGTCCAGCTGCTGGCCCCCAGCGTTTGCGCTTTAATCAGGATTTCTACCGGGATCTCCCGCGCCCGCTGCTCCAGATCGCGTGCCAGCATCGGCGTGACGCCAATGACAATCAGCATTACCTTCGACAGCTCGTCCAGGCCGAACACGATAAACAGCACCGGCAGTATCGCCAGCGGCGGCACCATCGAAATCACCGTCATAAAGGTCGAAAGCGGTGCGCGCAGCATGGGGAAAACCCCGGAGGCAATGCCGAAGCACAGCCCCAACAGCGCGGCGATGCCCAGCCCGACCAGCAGACGCGCCAGGCTGACCAGCGTATCGGTCCAGAACAGGTAATCGCCGCTGCGTTTGTCCGCGACGAAGGCCATACGGTGCACGGCATCGATCATCTGTCCCAGACCCGGCAGAAGTTTGTCCTGCGGGTTGGCCTCCAGACGGATGGCCGAACCGATCAGCCACGCGGCGATCACCAGCACAAACGGCAGCAGTATCAGCATCAGGCGTGCGCCCGGCGTCGGGTGGCGGTTAATTTGCCGCATTGCGTTTACTCCTTGCGTCATCGGTTACAGCTTGCCGTCTGCGGCCATCTGCAGATAGCTGTCGTCGAAGCGCAGTTTCAGGTTGCCGCTGTCGCCCTGCGTTACGCCGCCGGGGAACTGCATGCCGATAAAGTCCGCACTCTGCGCGCCGTCGCCCAGTAGCCCCTTATCAAAGGAGAACTGCGCCACGCGCTGCATGGTTTTTGCCAGCTCGCTGCCGGTTATAAACTGCAGGTTATCGGCCGGGGTATAAAACAGATGGGTGGTTTTCAGCTGAGCCTGATAGCCCGCCAGATCGGTGCCGGAGGCGGTCGCCATTTCAGTCAGGGCTTTGTTATCCCCGGCCTTCATCAGCGCCATCATTTCAAACCAGGCACCGGTCAGCGCCTTGCCCAGCGCCGGGTTGTCTTTCAGCACGGCAGTGTTCACCACCATCATGTCGATCAGCTCGCCGGGAACCTGCTGCGAGCCAAACACTTCGGTGGTATCCGGAGTGGCTTTGATTACCGAAAGCTGCGGGTTCCAGGCCACGGCGGCCTGCACGCCAGGGGTGGCGAAGGCGGAAACAATATCGGCATCAGAGGTGTTAACCACGGTGACGTCTTTCTCCTGCAGTCCGGCTTTCTCCAGGCCGCGCACCAGCAGATAATGCGATACGGACAGCTCAGGCAGATACACCTTCATGCCTTTCAGGTCGTTCAGGGTTTTGCCTTTGCCCTTCAGCACCACGCCGTCGTTGCCTTCGGAATAGCTGCCGAGGATCAGCGCGGTGCTGTCCACGCCGCCGGCGGCTGGAATCGTCAGGGCATCCATATTGGTCATGGTGCAGCCGTCAAACTGCCCGGCGGTGTACTGGTTGATTGACTCGATGTAGTCGTTGAGCTGGGTGACGTGGATTTTAATGCCGTACTTAGCGGCCCACTTATCGATGATGCCGGAGCTGGAAATCTGCCCCCAGGGCATCCAGCCTGCATAGATGGTCCAGCAGACGTTGAATTCTTTCTTAGCGGCGGCCTGCGTCGGCAGGCTGAGAAGCGCGGTGGCGGTAAGGAGACAGGCGCCCAGCAAACGGGATAGTTTCATATCGGACCTCGGTGTCGGCGGAAAAAATACGGGAGCAGCGCTACACCTGCGGTGTTGCTGTCTCCCGGGCTTTTGTCCCGCCGTGTAACCTCAACCGAGGTCGCCAGCTCTCGGACCAGACATCCACGTTGGTGGACCGGAACCCTAGCCTGCTATTTTTTGTTAGTTATCTGGGTAACGCTGCTGCTTAGAGAGATAAAAGCAAAAGCTATGCCAGAAGTTCAATTTCATTTTAAACAATGAGTTGCGATAATCAGAACGCGCCAGTCATCTTTTTCTGCCTCACGATCAGGCAGGTTGCATCACTTCGGTGCAGCCCGGTATACGGACGAAGGTGACACGTCGGTCGCCGCCAGAGTATGATCCCTGCGCCGCACTCCCGCCGTCGCGCACTGCCCGGCGGCCTTAATATGGAAATGGAGTTACTGATGTCCTCACTGCGTTTGCTGTTATCTGAATCCTGGGACCCGTGGTTTAACCTTGCAGTGGAAGAGTGCATCTTCCGCCAGATGCCCACCACTCAGCGGGTGCTGTTCCTGTGGCGTAACGCGGAAACGGTGGTCATTGGCCGGGCGCAGAATGCGTGGAAAGAGTGCAATACCCGCCGCATGGACGAAGATGGCATTCGCCTGGCGCGCCGCAGCAGCGGCGGTGGCGCGGTGTTTCACGACCTCGGCAACTGCTGCTTTACCTTTATGGCCGGTAAGCCGGAGTACGACAAAAGCGTGTCTACCGGGATTATCCTGCACGCGCTGGAAGCATTGGGCATGACGGCGGAAGCTTCAGGACGCAACGACCTGGTGGTCAGCACCGCCGACGGGATGCGAAAAGTCTCCGGTTCGGCCTATCGTGAAACCCGCGATCGCGGCTTCCATCACGGTACTCTGCTGATGAACGCCGATCTGTCACGGCTGGCCGATTATCTGAACCCTGACGAGAAAAAGCTACAGGCCAAAGGCATCACCTCGGTACGTTCCCGCGTGGCGAATCTGCAGGAGCTTCAGCCGGATATCAGCTACGAACGAATTTGTGACGCTGTCACAAAATCCTTCTTCGACTACTACGGAGACCGCTGTGAGCCGGAGCTGATTTCACCGGAAGCGTTCCCCGACCTCCCCGGCTTTGCCGAAACCTTTGCCCGCCAGAGCAGCTGGGAGTGGAACTTTGGCCAGGCCCCGGATTTCGCCCATCAGCTGGATACCCGCTTCAGCTGGGGCGGCGTGGAGATCCACGTTGACGTTGAGCGCGGCATCATTCAACGCTGCCGGATTTACACCGACAGCCTGAACCCGGCCCCGCTGGAAGCGTTACAGGAGAAGCTACAGGGCGAGAAATATCAGCCGCAGAGCGTTTCTCGCCAGGCGGAAGAATTGATTGCTGAGTTTCCGCAGCAGCGGGAAGAGTTGCTGCAGCTGGCAGCGTGGCTGGGGGAAAGTTTGCGCTGAGTGGCACTGCCTGCCGCATTCGCCGCCTGAAACCCAGGTTCGCTCCTGACCACAGCCACCGCAGGCGGACGAAAAAAAACCCGGACTCGCCGGGTTTTTTATTAACTGATGATCAGACGTTAACGCCGTGCTGGGAAGCCAGCGCGGACAGACCGCCGGCAAAGCCCTGGCCTACTGCTTTGAACTTCCACTCTGCGCCGTGGCGATACAGCTCACCGAAGATCATCGCGGTTTCGGTAGAGGCATCTTCAGACAGGTCGAAACGGGCGATTTCGCTGCCGTTATCGTTGTTGTAGATACGCATAAAGCTGTTGCTGACCATGCCGAAGTTCTGCTTACGCGCTTCCGCATCATAGATGGTAACCGCAAAGACCAGTTTTTTCACATCGGCCGGGATTTTGCTCAGTTCAACTTTCACCTGCTCATCGTCGCCATCACCCGCACCGGTGCGGTTGTCGCCCTGGTGCTCAACGGAGCCGCAGCTGCTCAGCTTGTTGTTGAAGAAGATAAAGCCGCTGTCGCTCAGCACTTTGCCATCTTCGCCAACCATAAAGACTGAAGCATCCAGGTCAAAGTCCTGACCGTCGGTTACGCGAGCATCCCAGCCCAGACCGGCCATGGCGATGTTCATGGTTGGTGCTTCTTTGGTGAGGGATACGTTGCCGCCTTTTACGAGAGAAACTGCCATTTTAATGCTCCTGCTGATAATGGGTGATTCGGGCAGCGTCTTACTGCCCGGTTGGAACAATGAATAAAACTATCAGGATGCGTTGATACCGTACTGGGCACACACGGATGCCAGACCACCGGCATAACCCTGACCGACCGCGCGGAATTTCCACTCGGCGCCGTGGCGATACAGCTCGCCGAACAGCATTGCGGTTTCGGTAGAGGCATCTTCGGTCAGATCGTAACGGGCCACTTCGCTCTGGTTGTCGTCGTTAACCAGGCGGATAAACGCACCGGAAACCTGACCAAAGCTCTGACGGCGTGCCTGCGCATCGTGGATGGTGACCACGAAGACGATTTTGTCGACGTCGCCCGGGATCAGATCCAGTTTGATTTTGAGTGATTCGTCATCGCCGTCGCCTTCGCCGGTGCGGTTGTCGCCGGTGTGGCTAACGGAACCGTCGGCAGACGTCAGATTATTGTAGAAAATGAAGTCAGCATCGCCGCGAACTTTGCCGCTGGCGGCCAGCAGAAACGCTGACGCATCCAGGTCGAAGTCCTGACCATCGGTAGAACGTGCATCCCAACCCAGACCGACCAGAACATTTTTCATGGTTGGTGCTGCTTTACTCAGGGATACGTTGCCGCCTTTGGATAAAGAAACGCTCATTATATTTTCCTCATAATTAGATTTTCGAATTCGTTTTCAGTAGACGTGGACTACCGCCCTTACTTTTCTTCCTCGGCGTCGGGTTTGCCCGGGAACATCACGCTGAGGATAATCCCCACCGCCAGTACGCCCAGAACCACAAACAGGCTGGTTGTCGCCGAAATGCTGTAACCATGATGCCAGATATGATCGGTGGCATTGAGGCCCAGTTTCGCCGCGATAAAGAACAGCAGGACAATAACCGCCTTCTCCAGATGTACCAGATACTGTTTTAACGCTTCCAGAACAAAGTACAAAGTACGCAAACCAAGGATAGCGAACATCATGGCGCTGTACACAATCAGCGGCTCGCGGCTGACGGCAATGATTGCCGGTACAGAGTCGAAGGCGAACATCACGTCGGAAAGTTCAACCACCGCCACGCACAGGAACAGCGGCGTTGCATAGCGCCAGGCCTTCGCACCGCGACCAATGGTCACGTCTTTGTTTTCCGGTTTTGCCAGTTCGGCATCCACTTCTTTCTGGCTCAGAACAAAGGCGTTACCTTTGATTTTCGGCCAGATCGGGAAGAAGCGTTTGACCATGCGGTAGGCCAGATGCTGCGAATAGTCCTCGATTTCTTCGCTGTCATCGCCGCTTTTCAGCATCATCACCGCGGTCCAGGCCACGATAATGGCAAAGACAACCTCAACGTAGGGACCCAGGCTGAGCAGCCCGGTACCAATCGCCACAAAGATACCCCTGAAGACGATGGCACCAATGATCCCCCAGTACAGCACACGGTGACGGTAGCGGTCCGGTACGGCAAACCACGAGAAAATCGCCATCATCACGAACAGGTTATCAACCGACAGCACTTTCTCCAGCGCATAACCGGTAACAAACAGGCTGGCCACTTCTGCGCCGTGGTGCACGTACAGGAAACCGGCAAAGCCCAGGGCAACAGCAACCCAGAACAGAGACCACAACGCTGCACTTTTCAGCGATATTGGCTTGTCATCGCGATGCATGAACAGGTCAATAAGAATGGCCCCGACAGCCAGTACTACGAAAACAATGACTGTCTCTGTCGGAAAGCCGATATGCGTGGATACCATAGTTAACCCTTAAAGGTGTGACATCAAAGGCCGAATTCAGCCGGTTCAAAGCCGAGCGCGAGAGCAATCTCGCGAACGGCGTGCTGCTCATCCTGGTCAAAGTTGCCGTCGCTCTTCGCCACGGCGATACCCACGCGCAGCGCAAGCTGAGCTGCTTCCGGCTGGTCTTTGAGGGCCAGGATGTACTTCATGGTTTCACCTTTACCGATCTCAATGTCGAAATCGAAGCTGGTCACCAGTTTGTTGAAGAACTCGATAACTTCAGCGGTATCGAACACTTTCAGTTCGTCCGAAGCACGCAGGAAGCCGATCATTTTCTGTTTCTCTTCCGCGCTAACGCCGTCGCTGGAAACCGCAATACGCGCACAGACGGCCACGGTCCCCTGCATGAATTTTTTATTTTTAAAACGGCCAACCTGTTTGGTCAGCTCGTCGCGGCTGGCGTTAAACGCCCCTTTTACCTTGTCAAAGAAACCCATCGCTACTTTCCTCTGTGAATAATTATTTAGAACCCGCTTTCCAGCGAAATCCCCAGCCGAAGGCTTCATCCATGTCGGAGTGGCCTTTAAAGAACTGGTTAATACGTTCGACTTTAATATTGCCGTTTTCGTTCACCAGGCGGGCGATCGCACACATATTACGGCGGTCCTGCCCTTCGGTCAGACGCGTTTCAATCGGCGGCTGGTCCGGGATATGCAGTGTCACTACACCGTCGGTTTTATCCCAGCTCGGTACGCCCTCGTAAATGAAGGCATAAATCAGCACCTCGCGAATATGCTTCCACTCGCGGCCGTTGATATGCATCCATTCACCGTCGCTGATCGAACCGGTGCGGTCGTCGCCCTTCAGGTGCACGTAAGGTTTGTCGTTAAACGAACCGAAGGTGTTGCCCAGCGCCTGAATTACTCCCTTGCTGCCGTCGTTTAGCTCAACAAACGCGCCGATATCCAGGTCGATGCCTTTATTGCCGCCGAAGAACCCTTTCAGTCCACCCGATGAAGCCGGGGCGCGATGCCAGTTCAGGTTGATGCGGATCTCACCGAAGTTATCGCGCTTGGTCAGACTGATCGCCGGTTTTTCTTTCGTCAGCGTGACTTTGCTCAGGTTAATTTTACTGGCCGGTGCGGGCGTTGGCGTTGGAGCCGGAGCAGCAGCAGGCGCTGGAGCTGGTGCCGGGGTATCCGCCACATCCACGCCAAAATGTTCGGCCAGCGGCTTCAGCCCGCCGTTAAAGCCCTGGGCGATAAAGCGGAATTTCCACTCTGCATTGCGGCGATAAAACTCACCGAGAATGAGAGCCGCTTCCTGACGTCCACTGATATCCACATTGCCATTCAGCAGCACTTCGCCTGAAGACTCGACCTGAATCGCCAGACGTTGCAGGCCCGCGACGGTTTGCGTGCCGTCGCAGGTGACGGTAAACGCCACTTTCTGCACGGCAGCCTGCAATCGGCTGAGATCGACAGTGAAAGCGGTGTTATTACCCTGCGTATTCAGGCTGATGGTGCCATCGTTGTTTTGAGGCTGGCCGTAGAACACCATATCGGCATCGCCCTGCACCTTGCCGTTTTCAAACAGGCGGAAAGCGGAGGCGTCTACCGATGCGCCCGACAGCACGCGCACTGTCAGGATCTGAGCGGGAACGGGGGCATTGCCCCCCGGAGTCATATTCATTAGCGCACCACTGCGGCAACAATGTCGGTATGCATCGCATCGATAGTGCGGCCGCTGCACGCTTTACCGTGAGCGGTAAAGTCCCACAGGCCGTGATTGCGGTGCAGAGAGGCAATCACGATACCGGTATGAGCGCCCTGCTCGGTCAGCTGATAACGTGCCAGTTCTTTACCCGCCTGATCCACTACGCGACAGAAGGCGTTTTCAACATCGTTAAACGACTGGCCGCGGAAGCTGTTAACGGTAAAAGCCAGATACTCAACGTCGGAAGGCAGACGAGACAGATCAACGTTAATGATTTCATCATCGCCGTCGCCTTCGCCCGTCAGGTTGTCACCGCTGTGAACCACTGAGCCGCAGTCGGATTTGAGTTTACGGAACCAGATGGTGTCGATTTCGCTACCTGATTTATCCAGCAAAACACAGCCTGCATCGAGGTCGATGTCGCCATCGCCGCCAAAGATCTTACCAAACAGGCCTTTCTTCTTTACTGGGTCCCAGCCGAGGCCGAAATGCAGTTTATTAATCGCGGAAGACTGCTTGCTGAGTGATACAGTCTGGTTCTTGCTTAATGAAACCATGGTCATAATTCCTTAAGATGAGTAATGAAAAAGGCGACTGACTTTTACGTCACAATCCTTGAGGTAGAAAATCATATCATGATGATGTTCTTGCACAAGATCCTTTTTTTTGTTCATTTATGACATTAATTTAACGCATTGATTTGTATCATTTTTAATGATTAAAAAATAAATATACTCTCGTATTATTTACACTTCTTTAGATGAAACTGGTACGTCTTTACGTTAATCATAATATGATTGACAACATTCTTCTGGCTCCCTACACTCGATGCTCATTTGCTGTGCAACTTTTCTCCCGGTGGATAAATACAGAATGACAATGAACATTTGGCTGATGGAAGGTTTGTCCTCACAGCGCGATATTATTCAGGGTATCTCCGCTGCTGCTGAAGCATCGCAGCAGCCGATTTTCGTTTTCGCGTCACATCGTCATCAACGTAATGAAATTCTTTCGCAGGCCGACTTTGCTCTGATTGAACCTGCGGAAGACGAGCGGCGGCTGGCGTTTATTCTTTCCACGGTCGAACAGCACGGTATTCGGGCGATTCATACCGGGCGCAATGCCCGCTGGTTCGAATCCCGCCGCGCGGAGATTGAAACCAGTGGAGCCAGTCTGACCACCGGCGCTACCCGGGTTGAAATGCTGGATCTCGCCGATGACAAGGTCAGCTTTGCTGAGTCGATGGCGCAGCGCGGGCTGCCGGTCGTCCCCTCCATGCGCATTGACTCCACATCGCAGCTGCGCCAGCTGCTGCTGGACTCGCCGTTTGGCGATGCGCCTCTTTGCGTGAAGCCGGTTACAGGTATTTATGGCATGGGTTTCTGGCGTTTTGATGAATCTGCCCCGCCGATGGCTGCATTTACCCACCCCGATAGTCGCCGGGTCCATCCGCATTTCTATTTACAGGCGCTGGACGCCACCGATCGCGTTGAGCCGCTGGTGCTGATGCCCTGGCTGCCCGGTCCGGAGTATTCCGTTGATATGCTGGTTGAAAAAGGTTCTGTGCTGGCGGCGGTAGCACGTCGCAAGGACGGCGCGCTGCAACATCTGGAAAACAGTGGTGAAGCTTACGAACTCGGACGCGCCTGCGCCGAAGCGATGGAGGCCGACGGGCTGGTGAATGTTCAAACCCGCCATGATGCCAGTGGAAAACCGCTGCTGCTGGAAATCAATATGCGCCCTTCCGGCGGTATCGGCTACACCCGCTTTAGCGGTGTCAATCTGCCCGGCCTGTTCGCCATGCGACGCCTGGGTCTGATGACCGCACAGCAGGTACGTGACAGCGCTATCCGTGATTTTTCGCCTGTCACTGTGCGATCGATAACTGACGTCGTGCGTTATCAACCGCTGACCAATCTGATCCCGTAAGGAAACAAGAATGACTGCAATCTCTTCGCCACTGTGGCGCAAAACCTTAACCTGCGGCACGCTGAGCGTCACGCCAAACGGTAACACCATCCCGCTGGATGATTTGTTTGACGTAGCCGAACGCCGTAATCCGAAACGCGCCTTTTTGTTTGTCAGTAAAGTGCTGGGGCGCCATATTCCGGTCAGCCCGGCCACCATGCGCGGTGTTTATCGCCAGCTGGCCGCGCAGTTCCCCGCGCTGCCTGAAGGCCCGGTGTTGTTTATCGGCATGGCGGAAACCGCCGTGGGCCTCGGCGCGGGCGTGTTTGATGAGATGCGCCAGCGCGCGCCGGAGTCGGTCTATCTCAGTTCAACGCGCCATCCGGTTAGCGGCGAGCTGCTGTGTGAGTTTAAAGAAGACCACAGCCACGCAACCGACCACCTGCTCTACTTACCTGCTGACGTTGAGTTACGCCGCCGGGTACAGAATGCCCGCACGTTGGTACTGATCGATGATGAAGCCACCACCGGCAACACCTTTATTAATCTGCTGGCCGCGCTGAGAAACGACGCCGGACTGACCGGTATCGAGCGGGTTATTACCGTGACACTCACTGACTGGAGCGGCGAAGCGATTGCCAGAGCCTGCCCGTTACCGGTGACCACCGTGGCGCTGGTGCGCGGCGACTGGCACTGGGAGAAAAACCCGGATGCGCCGATCCCGATTATGCCGGCGGTGAATGTAACCGCGAGTGGCAGCGTACCGGTCACCGGGCGGCAAAACTGGGGCCGTCTGGGCATGGACGCTCCGGCAGGCGATCTGGGCAAAGATATCGTCGCGTCCGTGGGGGAAAAGATCCTCGTGCTCGGCACCAGTGAGTTTATCTGGGAACCCTTCCTGCTGGCGGAACGCCTGGAGCGTCAGGGTGCCGAGGTGAAGTACAGCTCCACCACCCGCTCGCCGATAGCGACCGGATTTGCCATTCAGTCGGCAATTGCTTTCAGCGATAACTATGGCCTGGGCATTCCGAACTATGTTTACAATGTGGCCCATCAGCAGTTTGACCGCATTCTGCTGTGCAGCGAAACGCCTGCCGACAGCCTCGATCCTGCGCTGATTGCCGCACTCTCCCGGGTTGCACCTCAGGTTGAGGTACTCAGCTATGAATAAGCCGGTAATTTTCTCCGATCTTGACGACACGCTGTTTCAGACCCGCCGCAAAATGGTCGATGAGCTGGCTCTGGAGCCGTTTCGCACCGGCGCGCTGGACCGCAGTCTGCAACCGCGCAGCTTTATGACCGAAGAACAGGCAATGCTGGTTGACTGGATGCTGGAACACGGCGATTTAATTCCCGTCACCGCACGCGGCACCGAAGAGATCGCCCGCGTTGAAATCCCCTTCCGCTCCTGGGCTGTTGCTACGCACGGTGCAGTGATCCTTAATCCACAGGGTGAAGCGGATGCCGAATGGCAGGCGCTGATGCTGGCAAAACTGGCACCGTATGCGGTGCAGCTGCTAGCCATGCAGCAGCAGATCACCGAGCTGATGGCGGAGCGCAATATCAACGGCTGGGCGCGTATCAACTATGAATACGAGCAGACGCCGATCTATCTGGTCATGAAGCATCGCGACAGCACCAAACTGGATGAGCTGTACGCCATCGCCGATGAGATCGAGCAGCGGTTCCCCACCGCAGGCTGGTATATCCATCGCAACAGCAACAACGTGGCCTGGCTGCCGGTTGTGGTGGAAAAAGGGCTGGCGGTCAGTTTCCTGCTGGAACGACTGCGCGCCGAGCGCGGCGTGTTTCCGGTGATTGGTCTCGGCGACAGCCTGAGCGATCATCGCTTTATGAAGTTGTGCAGCTGGTACGGCCTGCCGCGTCAGAGCCAGTTTGCAGATCATATTAACGAAGCGCTGTTCAGGGAGGCCGACCATGACTGATTTTGTGCCGTTTTCAGGCTCCTACCAGCCGCATGACGTTCATTTTCTGCTGACGCCGGTGGAAATGGAAATGACGCCGGTCGACCGCAAAGAAGCGCTGATCCAGTCCGGGGCGAAGCACTATTCAGAAATGCTGAGCCAGGAGCCGGAGCCAACCAAATGGCATCTGGATTTGTTTGCCCGCGCGCTGGATCGCGGAGCGGAGCGGCTGGCAAAAGAAGTAGCGATGTTGGCCAGGTCGCTGATTGAGCGCTTTCCCGATACGCCGGTAGTACTGGCAAGTCTGGTGCGTGCCGGGGTGCCGCTGGGCGTGATGCTGCAGCAGGCGCTGCGTGATTGCGGAAAAGAATCTTATCATTACGGTATCAGCATTATCCGCGATCGCGGCATTGATAGCGCCGCGCTGGACTGGATTGAACAGCGCCACGGTACGGAAGGCCTTGTTTTCGTTGACGGCTGGACCGGCAAAGGGGCTATCACCGGTGAGTTAATTCGTTCACTCAAGGATCGCCCTAGCTATCCGGCTTATCCGCGCCTTGTGGTGCTGGCCGATCCCTGTGGTCGCTCCTGGCTGTCGGCCAGTGACGACGACTGGCTGATTCCGTTTGGCATTATGGGCGCGCCGGTTTCTGGCATGATTTCACGCTCGATCTGGCGTAGCGAAGGGTTCCACGGCTGCGTGATTTGCCATCATCTCGAACGCTTCGAATGCAGCCGTCACCTGGTGGAGACGGTCGCCGCTCGCCGCCGCCTGCTGGGTGAGGTTAAAGCCTGCGCGTGGGCTCCCGAGCAGAATGCCGGACTGCGGCAGCAGAGTGAAGCGGTCATTAAGCAACTGGCGGAGCAGTACGACATCACCAGTATTAATCGCATCAAACCCGGCATTGCTGAAGCCACACGAGCCGTGCTGCGCCGCGTGCCGGATCACGTGCTGGTGCGTTCGACCGACGATGCCGATGTCGCGCTGCTACTGCATCTGGCACATGAGAAAGGCATCGCGGTAACCGCCGTGGGCGAGGCCATTGGCCAGTATCGGGCGGTCACCATTATCAAGAAGGTACTCTGATGAACGAACGGCTTTCTCCCTGGCGCCTGGGCGCAACGCTGTACATGCCCGCTACCCGCACCGATATCGCTGACGCCGTGCTGCACAATAAGATTGCTGGGTTGCGTTCGCTGGTTATCTGTCTTGAAGATGCCGTCAGCGACGCCGATATTCCCCTGGCCCGCCGCAACCTGCGCCAGGTTTTGACGCACCTTGCAGCGGCTAAAAAGTTACAGGGTAACGTAAACTGGCCGCTGGTATTTGTCCGCCCGCGCGATATCACTATGGGGGCGGAACTGGCTGCCGACTGGGACCTGAGCGGTGTCGATGGTCTTGTACTGCCTAAATTCACGCGCCACTGCCTGCCTGTCTGGTGGGCAATGCTCAAGGATTCTCACCTGTGCATGATGCCAACGCTGGAAACTGAAGAAGTATTCGACGTGGTGCAGATGCGGGAGCTGGCTGCTGCACTGGCGAATCATCCGTGTCGTCAGCGTATTATTGCCCTGCGCATCGGCGGTAATGATTTAATGAATGTCGTCTCACTGCGCCGTTCGCGAGAGTTCACCCTGTACGACGGCCCGATGGGCTACGTGATTAAAATGCTGGTTTCGGTCTTTGCCACGCGGGATTTTGCCCTGACCGCGCCGGTTTGTGAGCACATTGACGATCGGCAAATCATGGATCGTGAACTGGCGTTGGATATGCTGCACGGACTGGTGGGTAAAACCGCCATTCACCCCAGCCAGATTGGCATCATCGAAGCTGCGCTAATGGTGTCGGCCAGCGATCACGCTGATGCATTGCGCATCCTTAATTCCAGTCAGGCGGTATTTAAGTCGCAGGGCGCGATGTGCGAACCGGCCACCCATCGCCGCTGGGCCTCAGCCATCCTTGCTCGTGCTCAGGTATACGGCATTGTTAGCGAGAAAAACCAGGATGCGATCAGGCTGATGACCGCACTGACCAAAAGCTGAGCTAACCCTCAGACGATACTGCCAGCAAATGCCTTTCCCGTGCTATGCTGCCAGGCCAAAACTATAATGATGAATCCAGGCAGCGACTTATTATGTATCTCAGCACGCGACAGGCCCGAATTTATAAGCTGGCAATCCTTCTCGGTTCTGGAAAACCGGTGGCTGCCGAGACGATTATTACTGCCCTGAACTGTTCCGAACCCACGTTGACTCGTGCGCTGAAAGAACTGCGCGAATCCTACGCGGCTGAAATTAAATACAGTAAAGCAGGCCACTCTTATCAGTTAACCGGTATTGGCCAGTTGGATAAAAAGGCACTGCGCCGGATGAATGAAGCGCTGACTGAAAATGCCGAAGCAAAACCTGCTGAAACGGTCAGTCGTGTCTTTCTCGATAAGGATAAGAAAAAGGCGATATCGCTTTCGCTACGCATGTCGCTGCTGCGCAAAATCAACCGTCTCTCCAGACTCAATGAAATTACCCGCAGTGAAGCGGTGGATATGGCCGCTGCTCGCGGTATCGATCAACTTATTGAGGAAGCGCTGGCGAAAAAGAAGGGAAATTGAACTGCTGCTGGTTTTAGCAACCTAACCCGCCAGCGTTAACCAGCAGGTTAGTTTTTTTCTGCGAACTGACTGACGCAGCGAATTAATCAGCGGCTTATCTGATGGCCAATAATGCCCCCCACCGCCGCGCCGCCTACGGTGCCGAGAGAACTTCCTCCGGTCAGTACCGCACCGCCAATCGCACCAATACCTGCACCAATCGCCGTGTTTCTGCCCCGATTAGACATATGTCCACAGGCAGTGATTGACAGCGTCAGCAGTACCACGACTGCTACCGAAAAGCTGCGTTTTAAAAGCATGATTAACCTCATTACCATCAGCAACAATGGCAGGTAGAAATAGTGTTTATGATTGTTTTTTTCCCGACAGCATCCCCGGTGTTGACCCGCGCTGTCGATAGCTGAAATCTACTGCCAGTGCGAACAGTGTAAAAGGTAAAAATTCCTATTTCTCAGAGGCCTGAACGCCATGGCCAACAGTTTAGGAGAATGCCTGGATCAGTGGAAATACAGTCAGCTTCCTGCACGCAGTGAATCTTTTGTTCTGGTCAATGCCGAAGGGCTGGATTTTTCCGCTTATCCACAAAGTAAGGACGAGATGCACTACGTCCCCCAGTGTCGCACGCCCACCGTGGTCTGTTGCATCAGCAGGTGCTGGCGGTCAGACAGATGCTGACCCCGACGATTAATTATCTCGCGCAGCTAAAATAAGCCTCCAACGCTATTTACGCCAGGCGGCTTCTTTCATTTCGTGGGTCATTTTCACGTCTATGCTCAGCTCGGCGGTTGGCCTCAATAGCAGGCGCGGCAGGCCGATAGGATCGCCGGACTCCTGACAGTAGCCGTACTCACCCTTTCTGATACGAATCAGTGCGGCATCGATTTTCGGTAGCAGGCGGCTTTCGCGATCGATCTGGCGCAGCAGCAGCCTCAGTTCTTCTTCGCGCATTGCCTTATCGGCTTCATCACCCTGGTTATCTCCCCACTGCAAACTGGCTTTCAGCTGGTCGATATGCGCCAAAAGATCCTGTTTATCCTGCAATAAACGCTGCTGAAAAAACGCCAGCTGTTGGGCATTCATATAATCTGCGGGCGACATCGCCAGTAGCTTCTGCTCTTCTTTACTGCTCTGTGGCACGCGGGCCTCCATAATGAGTATTCAGGTCGAGTTTACGACTTCAGTCTGGCAACGCTTTTCGGCCAGGGGTCAGCAAAAGTTCCACCCTTCTGCCACCAGTCAATTTCCTCCTCGCTGAGGAAACAGCGCCGCAGCGCCGTGACAAAGGGATCGAGCTGCCCGGACAAACCAATCACCGTCAGGCGACATCGCCGATCGCCAAAACGCCCAGGCATGTCATCCAGCTGCTGTTGCAGGATGCGCCGTTCTTCGCTATTCAGCAGGCTGTTTTCATGTCGCAGTACGCCTGCTTTCCAGTAGCTGATAAATTCCAGGCTGATGCTGCCCGCCGCCTGATTCCACAGCAGAGCGAGATCGTCCCGCCCCGGCAGCCAGAAAAAACCCTTGCTGCGGTGGATTCCGGCCCCGAGAAACTGCTGATAAGTGTCCCACAGCCGCTGCGGGTGGAATGGACGGTCGTCCGCAATCACCCGCGATTCAATGTCGTACGGTGCGCCGGCATCGGTGAACTGCTCGACCTCTTCCTCCAGTTCCTCGACGAGCTTTGCCACGCGATAAAAATCATATTCGGGGTACGCCAGCAGCTCGCTTATCGGCAAATTTCCCCACGGCAGCGCCATAACCGCCACCGCAGGGTTAATGGGATGCACTGCATGAGCTATATCAAGTACGGCATCGGCATTCAGCCGATCGACCTTGGTCATCATCAGATGGCTGCAAAACAGGATCTGCCCTGCCAGCAGGTTTTCAACGCCACCACGACTCTGCTTAAGGTTGCGCTGCCAGCGCGGGATCAGCTGTTCACCGCCGTCATAGTCGCTTTGCAGCATCACGGCATCAATCAGTGAAAGAAAGCCCTTTAGCTGTACCAGCGGATGATCGCGCAACAGCTTAATCAGCGGCAGCGGATGGCTGCTGCCGGAGGTTTCCAGCAGGATCATATCAGGCTGATTTACAGCAAGCTGTTCCAGTGCCTGTGCCAGCTTGTTAACTCCGGTGGGGCTGCTGATGCTGTCGGCGGAGATGGAGATAAAATTCTGCCGCTGCTGCCCTACCAGCTCGGTGTTGGCAATCAGCACGCCGTCAACATCCAGTTCGCTCATATCGTTCACGATTACGCTAACGTTCAGCCACTGATTCTGCGCCTGCATCAGTAAACTTTTCAGTAAGGTGGTTTTCCCTGCGCCAAGGAAACCATTGAGAATGGTCAGGGGAATACGCTGCATAAGTCGGTCCGTGATGATAATTTTTGATATGTTATAATATAACAATTAATCGAGCTACTCTTATCATTGCAACCCCTTTCAGAGGCTGGTAGGAATAATCTTAGTTTCAGCAGGTTATCGTCAGTTGAGGCAATAAATTTTCTGAGTAAGATGAAGGAAATGTTTCAGGAAATTGACAGTTAGCGCAGAGCAAACGTTTTCCTGTAGCTAAATCAGATGCTGTTCACTCGAAGAGAACGGCATTGCATACGTCACTAAGGAAGAATTATGAGTCGTCATTCAACCCAGGCTATTGAAACCAACGCACTGAACGTGGATGAAGCAAGGAATTTCATTAAGTCCGGCGGCGAGCGCGTCCGTCTGGCCTGGGATATCAGCAGTGATGAGTTTTTCCGCATCGCCAGCGCTTCTGGCCGCGAAGGCATGCGTATGGTTAAAAAAGGGCGCGACTTCTTTCTTGAGCGTATGCCTGGCTAAACAACACTCGATTAGACGAATTTAAAAACAACAAAGGCCCGCAGATGGGCCTTTGTACCAACAAAACTTTGTACCAGCAAAAACAGGGTTACATTTCCTGTCGATCACGCACCTTAAGCAGCCCCGTGCGCAAATTATAGCGCGGTACCGACCCCAGACCCGCGATTTAAATCAGCCCTTTCTGGCTAAAGGTCACGCTCGTGGCTTCATTCAGATCCAGCTCCCCTATCTTCTCCGCAGGCACCCAACGGACTTCCTGAAACTCTTCATTAAACGAAATTGTGCGGTTAGCGCTGATGCAGTCAAAGATGAGATAAATCATATAAATCTCTTCGGTTGAGCCGTCTGCATAGGTTTTTGTACGAATGTCATCGCGAAAAGCCCACGGCCTGACCTCCGTGATTTCCAGCTCGTCCCCCAGCTCTTCACGAATTTCCCTTCTGAGAGCGGCCTCCATCGTTTCTCCCGGTTCCATTCCTCCACCGGAAAGCGCCCACTGGCCGGGAAACACTCCGCGGTCCGCCGCCATTTTGCATAACAGATACTCACCTTCGTTCTGAATAATCGGGCAAACGATCGTCCTCTGGCGCATAACTTCTCCTTATTAACACCATAAAACACAAGGTTAAATCTTCATCGGGCTGAGTGCCAGTTTAAAACTGGAAGGCACCTCGACTAATGGGAAGAAACAGGTATGAAACAGGTAAGAAACAACCCTGGCTGAACCACTGGCAGATTGCGCAGGGGAATTGATGTCCTGGTGCAGCTGTTACTGCTGCCTTTGATAATTTTATCGCTCTTGAGTTTGGTAATCAGAGGGTGCTGTGAAATGGGTGTTTGAGGTTCAGCCTCTGCTGCTGCTTCAGGGCGAGTCCTCGCGCCGCGTTGCGGTGCCTTCGGTTACGCCATTTCGCCGACGGATCGGCCAGGATTGAACATCCCTGTTCAAACCCGGCCTGACGCCAGCATCCCTGCTGTCGTCTCCTGGCGCAATGGCTCCACCTCAGCGCTGCGGATACCCTTACGCAGCAGCAGAGGCTGTCCCAATTTATAATTTCATCGCTTTCAGATTTGGACAAAAGCCACATCTACTAACAAAGTGTGATTCCGCATGCAGCCTGTTTAAAGAGCAGACAATCAGATTGCGATCGCGGCAAAACGGAAGCCATCTGGCTGCCTGAGTGGCAATCGCTTCTTGCAGGCAACGCAGAAGTCAGAAAGCAGGCTGGCCGTGCCCCCGAGAGGGCAATCCACAGCGCTGAACGTAGGGAGGAAGCCAGGATTCGCCAGAGGGAATCGGATAAGAAACCAAAATCCCAGCTTTTCTAGCAGACCACGCTGAGCCATCAGGCTGAGCGGCTGTGCCCTCGAACGGGCAATCCGCAGCGCTGAACGCAGAAAGGAAACCAGGATTTGGCCGCATGGACGCGGACAAAAAGTACAGCCGGGGCAGGACGCCCCGTCTGTACTGGTCCTGAAGGCTGACGAACGAAGTGAGGGAACCGCGAAGCGGCGCGAGGACCCGCCCGAGCGAGGGCACAGCCGCTCAAGCCGATCGCCAAACGTCCAGCGTCGCCGATCGTCCAGCCATACCTTCAGCCATCGCCATACCTTCATCCCAAAATCAAACCGCCACCCACCGCTGCTCCCGCGAAGACCGAATCGCCGCATCAATCACCTGCTGGATCTCCATCGCATCACGGAACCCTGGACCGCTGAACTCCCCACCGGATACCGCCCGCAGAAACTCCGCAATCTCAATCGTCTTCAAATCATTAAAGCCCAACTGATGACCCGGCGCCGGGCAGAACGCGCCGTATGGTTGCTGCTGCGGACCGGCCTCAATCTTCTGGAAACCGCGCACCCCACCGGCGGCATCGTGACGATAATAGTGCAGCTCGTTAAAACGCTCCTGAGTAAAATGCAGCGCCCCGCGCGTACCGTAAACCTCAAAGCCCAGCTGCATATTGCGCCCCATCGCCACCCAACTGGCCTCAATACTACCCTTGCAGCCGCGCGCAAATTCTACGGTCAGGCGGGCGATATCATCCACCTCAACCGCTCGCAGCTCGTGCGCACCTGCCGCAACCGGGCGCTGCTTGATTACTGTCTCCAGATCCGCCTGCACCGCCACCACCGGCCCCAGCAGGAAACGCGCCATCGCCACAATGTGGCTACCAAGATCGGCAACCGCCCCCGCGCCGCCGGCAGGGTCCAGCCGCCATGACCATGGCGTCAGCGGCGAGGACATAAAATCTTCGGCGTGAATACCGCGGAAACTAACGATATCGCCCAGATCGCCATTGTCGATCATCTCCCTGGCCAGCTTGATCAGCGGGTTTTTCAGATAGTTAAAGCCCACCTGGGTGATCACCCCCTGCGCCTCGGCGGCATCGGTCATGATCCGCGCCTCTTCGCTGGTCGGCGCTATCGGCTTTTCGCAGTGCACGTGCTTACCGGCTTTAATTGCTGCCAGCGCCTGCTCCAGATGGAAACGGTTCGGCGTGGTAATCGACACCACGTCGATCTCCGGATCGTTAATCAGCGACTGCCAGTCATCGGTGTGGCGACGAAAGCCGAAGCGTTTTGCCGCCCGCTCTGCCGCTGCACCGTCCACATCAGCTACCGCAATCAGTTCCGGCACGCCGTCAGTCGGGAAAATGCCCGCCGCCGCGCGATAGGCCAGCGCGTGTGATAACCCCATAAAGCCGGTGCCGATAATACCAATGCCAATCTTTTTCATTTTTTCGTTCTCCGTCAGGAATCAGTCAACACTTACCGGCCTGCCGCTGGCGGCAGAACGCGCGGCGCACTCCGCCAGCTTCAGCGCCATCAGACCATCAAAGGGGGTAACTGGGATGGCGCGCTTGCCCAGCGCGGCCTGGATAAACGCATCCATCTCCAGCCGATAGGCCTGCTCATAGCGCTCAAGGAAGAACGCTTCCAGCGGGGCCTGCACTTCCGTGGCGGTGGCGGTATAGCGACGCACGCTGTTGGCACGCTGGTTGTTATTGAGCAGCATGCCGGCGGAGCCGAAGGCCTCCAGCCGCTGATCGTAGCCATATACCGCGCGGCGGCTGCAGTTGATGTGGCACTGCCTGCCGGATGCGGTGGTCATCTGCACCATCACCGTGTCGTAATCGTTAAACTCCGCCAGTTCCGGCTTCAGCAGGCGGCTGGCGCTGGCGTAGACTTCGACAGGTTCCTCGCCCAGCAGCCAGCGGGCCATATCGAAATCGTGGATCACCATATCGCTGAAAATACCGCCGGAATGGCGCAGGTAGTCCATGGGGGCAAAATCCGGATCGCGGCTGGTGATCACCACCTGGTGCAGATCGCCGATGTCGCCACTGGCAATGGCCTGCTGCAGCTCGCTGGCGCTGGGGTCGAAGCGGCGGTTAAATGCCACCATCACTGGGGCATTTAGCTCTTCAAGCTGACGGCAAGCCTCGGCCGCCCGGTTTAAATCCAGATCGACAGGTTTTTCGCATAATACTTTCTTTCCTTTACGCGCGGCGGCAAGCATTAAATCAACGTGAGTATCGGTAGGTGTGGCAATAATTACCGCATCAATATCAGCGTCATTAATTAATTCCAGCGGATCGGATACGGCTTTAGCACCATATAAATCTGCCAGCGCGTTTGCGCTATTAATAAAAGGATCGGCCACCGCCACCAGCGTTGCCTGCGGGTGCGTGGCAATATTCGCGGCGTGGATTTTCCCGATGCGGCCAGCACCGAGCACGGCTATTTTCAACATAGTCAGTTCCTGTAGAGGACGGGTAAGTTATTATTCGCCAGCCGTTAAATAGCGTGCGTGTTATTTATCTGTCGGTAATTAACAATTAAGTTTTGTTCCAGCTCGCCGGTGAAATAATGAATAATATTATTCACGGCGGAAACCGACATGCGCATCGCCGCCTCTTCGGTCAACCCGGCGGAGTGCGGGCTGAGGATCAGTCGCCAGGACGCATGCAGCAGCGCCGAGTCACGCGACGGCGGTTCCTGACTGAAAACATCCAGCCCCGCGCCGCCCAGACGGTCGTTTTTCAGTGCGTCGATCAGCGCCTGTTCATCAATAATCCCACCGCGCGCGGTATTAATGACAATCGCCTGCGGTTTAAGCAGCGCCAGCTCGCGGCGGCCAATCAGCGGTTTACTGTCGCTGAGCGGCAAATGCACGGTCAGCGCATCGGCGATTTTTAATCCGGCGTCCAGTTCGGTAATCCGCTCCACGCCAAGGGCATGGAAGATTTCATCGGCCACGTAAGGGTCGTAGGCCACCACGAACATATTGAAACAGCGCGCCATTCTCGCCACTTCCCGCCCAATGCGGCCAAAGCCCAGCACAAACAGCGTGCGCCCCGACAGCTCCATCGCCGAGAAGCTGTTGCGGCAGTTCCAGTTGCCGCTGCGCAGATTTTCATCGTAAACCCGCAGCTGCTTCGCCACACCCATCAGCAGAGCAAACGTGTGTTCCGCCACCGACAGCGAATTCACGTCACCGACGATGGTTAGCGGAATACCGCGTTCGTTCAGCGCCGCCACGTCAACCGCGTCGTAGCCTACGCCGTGGCGGGAAACGACCTTCAGTCGTGGAGCCTGCTCAATTTCTGCGGCGGTTAGCGGCTGGGTACGCAGCAGCAGCGCATCCGCGTGTTCGATAAACGGCGCATAGCTGGCGGTGCTCACTTCTTTCACCAGCTCGTAAGTGAAACCGGGGGTGTTTTGCAGAATGCTCAACCCGGCCTGATGAATACTTCCGGCAATCAGCACATGTGGCATTTCAGTACCCCCCCTGCTGGACTTTATCCTGTGGCGCAGTACCGGTCAGCTGGCGAAAGCGCGTGGCGCTGGCCGCCGCCGCACCGCGCAACAGCTGAACATCATTAGAGACGGTAACCAGATCGAATCCCCACTCCACCGCACGTGCGGCGTACTCGGGACTGCCGTTATGCAGTCCGGCACGGATACCGGCCGCGTGCGCCCGATCCAGAATATGACGGATGGCGTCGATGATTTCCGGCTCCTCGCGGTCAAAACCGGTACGGTAGCGTCGCCCGGTCAGCGCCAGGGTCAGATCCGCCGGACCAATATAGATGCCGTCCAGCCCCGGGGTTCGCACGATTTCCTCGATTTTTTCCACCGCTTCGGCGGTTTCAATCATCGCAAAGCACACCACTTCGCTGTCCGCATGCTGGCCGTAATCCGGCCCGGCGGCAAAGGTGACGCGCGTCGGACCAAAGCTGCGGGAACCGAGCGGCGGGTAACGCACACAGGACACCAGCTGTCGGGCTTCCTCGCCGTTGTTGATCATCGGGCAGATAATGCCCCAGGCCCCGGCGTCCAGCGCTTTCATAATGTCGCCAGGCGACAGCCAGGGCACACGCACCATCGGCGTCACGCCGCTGGCACGCATTGCCTGCAGCATGGTGGTGGCCGTCTCGTAGCCGACCAGACCGTGCTGAATATCAATGGTCAGCGCGTCGTAGCCCTGCGCCGCCATAATCTCAGCGGTGAACGGGCTGGCAACCGACAGCCAGCCGTTCAGCACGCTGTGCCCTTCTGCCCATAAACGCTTAACGTTGCTGTTTATCATTGTGGCTTCCTTACAGGACCACCTGCGTCAGTTTGACATTCATATATTCGAAAATACCTTCCGCGCCGCCCTCGCTGCCCATACCGCTGGCTTTAATGCCGCCAAACGGTACGTCGGCCGAGGCCAGGGCAAAGCTGTTGATACCCACCATGCCCGCCTGCAACTGTTGAGAAATGCGGCGAATGCGTGCGGCATCGCGGGTAAAGGCATAGGCGGAGAGCGCCAGCTCGCTGCGGTTCACGCGGGCGATAACGTCGGCTTCGTCAGTGAAAGTGGTGATGGCAGCGATCGGGCCAAAGTTTTCCTCAGCCAGCGCCAGCGCATCGTCCGGTACATCGGCCAGCACGGTGGGCGCAAAGTAAAAGCCCGGCTTATCGGCAATGCGCTGCCCGCCGGTCACAACGCGCGCACCCTTCTGTCGCGCGTCCTCGACGATGTTTTCAATCGCCTTCAGCCGCCGCGCGTTGATCAGCGGTCCCATCTCACTGCCCTCATCCAGGCCGTAGCCGACCTTAATTGCCGCGGCGCGACGGGCGAATCCATCGATAAAGGCCTGCGCAACCGATTTATGAACATAGAAGCGATCGGCGGTGACGCATACCTGCCCACAGTTGGCGAACTTAGTCGGTACCGCCAGATCCAGCGCTTTCTCTATATCGGCATCGTCAAAAACGATCATCGGCGCATTGCCGCCCAGTTCCATACTGACGCGTTTAAGGGTGGCAGCCGAATCACGGATCATCTGCTGCCCAATCGCCGTGGAGCCGGTCAGCGTCACTTTGCGCACCACCGGTGATTCAATCAGCGGCTGATAGGTATTGGCCGTGGGTCCGACTACCATGTTGACCACGCCCGCTGGCAGCCCGGCCTTTTGCAGGCAGGTCATGATGACCATTGCAGACCCGGGCACTTCGCTGGAGGGGCGCAGCACCACGGTGCAGCCCGCGGCCAGCGCCGGGGCCAGCTTGCGGGCGATCAGCACCACCGGGAAGTTCCATGCGGTAAAGGCTGCCACTACGCCCACAGCCTGATGAGAGACTTCACAGCGCCCGCCCGGCACGCGGCTTTCCACAATACGTCCATACACCCGGCGTGCTTCTTCGGCGTACCAGGTGAACTGATCGATAGCCAGCGTCCATTCGCGACTGGCCTGCGCCAGCGGTTTTCCGCTCTCGAGGGAGATCGTCCGGGCCGCCTTATCGCGGGCCTGCTCCATTTCTGCCGCCACGCGGTGCAGCGTATCGGCACGTTCCCAGGCGGCACGCGCCTGCCACGGTGCCAGTGCCGCTTCCGCACTGGCGATCGCCTCCAGCGTATCCTCGCGGGAGGCGGCGGCGATCTCGCCCAGCCGTTCGTCGCGCCCCGGATCGGTAACCACAATAGTTTCGCCGCTGCGGCCCTGTCGCCAGTCGCCGTTAATAAACTGCCCGTAGTCGTTATACATAGCCTGACCCTGTTTTCCTGCCGCCCTGACCGGGATCGGAGATGTTAATTCGGCGGATGTCGTTGCCTGCTCACCGCCACCGGTTATTAACTTAATTGCAAACAAGAAAAAAACGCAATAAAAATTGCAATGGCAGATTTAGCGCTGACCATGCTGGGTTTCTCAGCATGTAAAATGAATTATCAATATGATTTTTAATGAATTTATAAAGAGTCAAACTCACTCGCTGAGGGAGTTTCTGCGTTTTTTCGAAGAGAATGAAATGCGCAACTTCTGAGTCAGATCACGCTTTTGGAAATTTCAATTGCAATGAAAATTGTAATGCAATTTTAGTTGCGATAGCCTGCGGTCAGAACAAAACGTTAGTTAAGGGTTAAAGCCGATGGCGAGCCGTAAAGAAACATACAGGAAAGATATCCCACCGCCGCATAAAAACTACGAGCAGGTGGTGAACGACATCACCGCCCGCTATCCGCAGCTGTCGGATCGTTTTCAGCAGGTGGCGCGTTTTATTA
Organism: Pantoea coffeiphila; assembly: GCF_016909495.1. Classification (GTDB taxonomy): domain Bacteria; phylum Pseudomonadota; class Gammaproteobacteria; order Enterobacterales; family Enterobacteriaceae; genus Erwinia; species Erwinia coffeiphila. The sequence continues at coordinate 494,976 of NZ_JAFBFW010000001.1, forward strand.
CCCAGAATCCTAACGCCGTGGCGCTGGAGTCAATTAATGCCATTGCCGCCCGCTGCGCGCTGCACCCGTCAACGCTGGTGCGCTTTGCCCAGCACTTTGGCTACAGCGGCTTTAAACAGATGCAGGCGGTGTTTCAGACCCGGCTGGCGACCACCGCGCCCGGTTATAACGAGCGCATTGTGGCGCTGGAAAACGATCTGCAAAAAAACCAGCAGCTCGGCAACCTCGGTTTTCTGCAGGATTTAGTGGTGCGGGATATCGCCACGCTCCAGGGCATGCTGGAAAGCGTTACCGCCGCCGATCTCGACCACAGCGCTCAGCTGATGGGCCGCGCCGACACGATTTTTATCGCCGGGCAGCTGCGTTCTGAGCCGGTGGCTATTTTGCTACGCTACCTGCTGACCATGCTTAACCGCAAGGTCGTGCTGCTGGATATGTCCGGCGGACTGGCCCCGCATATGGCGATGAACATGACTCCACGCGATGCGCTGATTGCCGTCTCCTTCCGCCATTACGCGCAGGAAGTGGTGCAGATTGCCGACATTGCCGGGCAGAAAAAGGTGCCGCTGATTGCGATTACCGACAGCGTGCTGTCTCCGCTGGCAAAGGACGCCCGGGTGCTGTTTACCATCCCGGAAGAGGAATACAGTTTTTCCCGTTCGCTGGCCGCACCGGTGTGCCTGGTCCAGTGCATCGCGCTGGCACTGGCCGCCGAGCTGCATCCTGAAGAGGAACAGCCGCGCATTGCCACGCTGACGGAACGCACGCAAATCCGCGAGGAAGGTAAGAAAAGCAGCCATAAATAGCCGCAGTCCGGTTTAACGCTCTCCCTTTGGGGAGGGCTACGTCCGGATTTGCAACTAAAATTGCTTGTTTGTGTTTTTAGCAAATTAATTTCTATAACCAGCCTGATTACGGGCCCTACAGCAGGTAGAAACTATGTCGACCTATCGTTGCACCACTGCGCAGGCGGTGGTCCGTTATTTGAGCAATCAGTTTATTCACGTAGACGGTGAAGAAGTGCCGCTTTTCCCGGGCGTGTTCGGCATCTTCGGCCATGGCAACGTCACCTGCATTGGTGAGGCGCTGGAAAGCGTACAGGACGTGCTGCCGACCTGGCGCGGTCAGAACGAGCAGTCGATGGCCTTCGCCGCCGTCGGTTTTGCCAAAGCGCGCCTGCGCCAGCAGATTATGGTGGTGACCGCCTCTATCGGCCCGGGAACCACAAACCTGCTGACGGCGGCCGGTGTTGCTCACGTCAGCCGCCTGCCGATGCTGATGATCTGCGGTGATGCCTTCGCTCGCCGCGTGCCGGACCCGGTCATGCAGCAGGTGGAGCACTTCAGCGATCCCAGCCAGACGGTCAACGACGCCTTTAAAGCGGTAACCCGCTACTGGGATCGCATCACCTGGCCGGAGCAGGTCCTCTCTTCCCTGCCGCAGGCGGTGGCAACCATGCTTGACCCGGCGGACTGCGGCCCGGCCTTCATCGGCCTGTGCCAGGACGTGCAGGAGATGGCCTTCGACTATCCCGAGGCGTTTTTCGCCCGCCGCGTTCACACTATCCCGCGCCCTCGCCCGGACCAGCAGCTGCTGGAGCAGGCGGCCGAACTGCTGGCTTCCGCCCGGCATCCGCTGATTATCGCCGGGGGCGGCGTACGCTACTCGCGGGCTGAGGCCGAGCTGGAAGCCTTCGCCCGCCAGCGCGGCATCCCGGTGGTGGAAACCATTGCAGGAAAAGGCACGCTGACCCACGATCACCCGCTGCATATCGGCCCGGTCGGTATTCTGGGGTCAACATCCGCCAACGCGCTGGCGGCAAAAGCCGATGTGATTATCGCCATCGGCACCCGACTGATGGATTTCGTCACCGGCTCCTGGACGGTGTTTTCACCCGAGGCGCGTTTTATTGCCATTAACGCCGCGCGCTTTGACGCCCATAAGCACTTCTCGCTGCCGCTGGTCGCCGATGCCCGCGAAGGTATCCGCGAACTCAATGCCGCACTCGGCAACTATGCGGCGGATGCGGGCTGGCTGGATAGCGGCAAAACCGCCTTTGCCGCGTGGAATCAGCTGATCGCCGCACGCCAGCAGCGCACGGTAACAACCGGCGTGCCGACCTACGCGCAGGTGGTTGGCGTGGTCAATGAACGCGCCGCTGCCGAAGACTACGTGATCAGCGCGGCGGGCGGCCTGCCGGGCGAGCTGGTGAAGGGCTGGAAGGTAAAAAATCCCGGTACTTTCGACTGTGAGTTTGGTTTCTCCTGCATGGGCTATGAAATCTCTGCGGGCTGGGGTACGGCAATGATCGACGCGGATCGCGATGTATTCGTGCTGATCGGCGACGGTACCTACATGATGATGAATTCCGATATCTATTCCAGCGTGCTTTCCGGCCACAAGCTGATCCTGCTGGTGTGCGACAACGGCGGCTACGCGGTGATTAACCGTCTGCAAAACGCCAAGGGCGGCGCGTCGTTTAACAACCTGCTCAAGGACTGCCGGGTTACCGAACCTTTCCACGTTGATTTTGTTGCCAACGCGCAGTCGATGGGCGCGCTCGCCCGCAAGGTCAGCAGCCTGGATGAACTGGCCGACGCCGTGGACTGGGCGAAGGGTAACGATCGCACCACGGTCATCTGCATCGACACGCACCCACACGAATGGACGCCGGGCGATGCCTGGTGGGACGTCGGCGTGCCGGAAGTCAGCCAGCGCGAAAGCGTGAATCAGGCGCGGGCCGAACACGTTGCGGGCCGTAAAAAACAGCGTACAGGTATTTAACTTTCAGCCAGAGGAATCAGAACATGACGTTGCACGCAAAACTGGGGATTGCCCCTATCGCCTGGTCCAATGACGATCTGCCGCAGCTCGGCGGCGACACACCGCTTTCCGTCTGCCTGGCCGAAAGCCGGCTGGCCGGTTTTTCCGGCGTAGAAACCGGCGGCAAGTTCCCGCGAACCCGCGCTGAACTGCAGCCGCAGCTGGCGGAATATCAGCTACAGCTGGTCTCCGGCTGGTACTCCGGCACCCTGCTGGATAACGATCTGGAGAGTGAAATCGCCAAAGCGACGCCGCAGATGCAGCTGTTTAAAGAGTGCGGTGCGGCCTGCCTGGTCTACGGCGAAACGGCGGGCACCATTCAGAACCAACAGCAGGTGCCGCTGAGCCAGCGCCGCAGGCTGACGGAGGAGCAGATCCGCGAGTACGGCGCGAAGCTGAACCTGTTCGCCAGCTGGTGCCGGGATTTCGGCGTACCGCTGGCCTTCCATCACCATATGGGCACGGTGATTGAAGACGAACGCGATATCGATCTGCTGATGGCGGCTACCTGCCCGCAGGTGGGGCTGCTGTTTGATACCGGGCATCTGGTGTTTGCCGGGGTCGATCCGCTGAGCGTGCTGAGCAAGCATGGCAAACGCATCAACCACGTGCATACCAAAGACATCCGAGCGGACGTGCGCGCCGGGCTGGACTGGCAGCGCGACTCGTTTCTTGATGCGGTATTGAAAGGCGTTTACACCGTGCCAGGCGACGGCAGCATTGACTTCGATGCGGTGATCGCGCGGCTGGCCGGTATCGGCTATCAGGGCTGGTTTGTGGTCGAGGCCGAGCAGGATCCGGCGCTGGCTCCGCCGCTGGAATACGCGCGAATTGGCTATGCCAGCCTGAAATCTTCGCTGACCAAAGCCGGATACGCCATCGAGCCGCCCGCAAAGCGCTGAACGGCAGCAGAACAATCATGACTCCATCAACGGCGGCACGTGCCGCTGACTGACGACCCGGCAGCCGCGAACAATCCGGCTGCCGCTTAACCGGGCAGGATGATGCAACGATGATGAATATCGATAAAATGCAGGATATCACCGACTTCTATCAGGATTTTTTGCAGGCCATTCGCAGCATCAGAGGCAGCATGCTGCATCGTGATGCAGAGAAAAAGCTGATGCTGCTGCGCTGGCTGGACGCCCGGCAGAAAAAGCGCAGCTGCCGCTCGCACTGCAAAAGCGAAATTCTCAGTATGTATGCGGAAGTGGAAACCCATCCGCCGGAGGTGCTGGAGCGCCGTATTCGCACGCTGTACGAGAACTGCGCCTGTATTCTCGCCCAGCTGCGCGCGCCCGCCGTTCGTCGCTACGCCTGAGGGGCAGACACTGTCCCCTCCGATCGACGCGGCCCAGGGATAAGTTTGTCCCAATCCCATCGTTTATTGTCCATCAGGCTACTTATTGCGGTTTTCCCGCCTCTCTATACTGGCGCGGTACGGCGGTATTCCGCTGCCGCTCAGATGGAGAGCCACCGATGAAACTCACCCAAATTCGCAATGCCACGCTCAAACTGGACTATGCCGGTAAAACCTTTCTGATTGACCCGATGCTGGCGGATAAAGGTGCGCTGCCCGGTTTCCCCGGCACCGCCCGCAGCCATCTGCGCAACCCGCTGGTCGAGCTGCCGCTGCCGGTTGCAGACATCATTAACGCCGATGCGGTCATCGTTACCCACACTCACGAAGATCACTGGGATGAGGCGGCACGGCGGTTGATTGCTTCGACTATTCCCCTGTTCAGCCAGAATCAGCAGGATGCCGAGCAGATCCGCGCGCAGGGCTTCAGCGCGGTGACGGTATTGGACGATCGCACAGAGATTGGCGACATCACCGTATGGAAAACCGACGGCCAGCACGGCAGCAACGCCGCCTACGCGCTGCCGCCGCTGGCAAAAAGGCTGGGCAAGGCCTGCGGGCTGGTGTTCCAGCACCCCGAAGAACCCACGCTGTTTATCGCCGGGGATACCGTCTGGGTTCCGGCCGTTGAGCAGGCGCTGGCAGCGTTCAAACCCGACGTGGTGGTGCTGAATGCCGGAAGTGCACAGATTGACTGCTTTGGCGCAATTATCATGGGCGAGGAGGATACGCTGCGCGTTCACCGCCTGCTGCCGGAAAGCCATATCGTTGCCAGCCATATGGAGGCGATTAATCACTGCCTGCTTGGCCGCCAGCAGCTGCGCGATTATGCGCAGCGCAACGGCTTCGCCCATCGCCTGTGGGTAGCGGAAGATGGCGAAAGCCGGGCGTTCTGAGTGGTAAGATAGCCGTCCTTGCGCCGTCATCAGGAGAAAAACATGTCGTTACCGTCCGTTGCCGTGCTGGTGACGCCAGGATTCAGCCCGTTCCATTTCTCGGTGCCCTGCACGATTTTTGGCCCGGTGCTGGCCGATCGCCCGCTGTTTGAGCTGACGCTGTGCGCCGAGCAGCCCGGCACGTTGAAATCGCTGATGGGCATGAGCATTGAAACTCCGCACGGGCTGGAAGCACTGGCGCAGGCCGATTTAATTATCGTGCCCTACTGGCCGCATCCCGGCGAGCGGCCCTCTGCGGCATTATGTCAGTCATTAAATGAGGCATGGCAGCGCGGTGCCAGAGTGGCGGGTCTGTGCCTCGGCACCTATGTGCTGGCGTACGCCGGTCTGCTTGAAGGAAAGCGGGCCTCAACCCACTGGGAGTTCGAGCAGGACTTCAGTGCGCGCTTCCCGCAGGTGCAGCTGGATACCAACGCGCTCTATGTTGACGAGCAGCGCCTGATCACCTCCGCCGGGACCGCCGCAGCGATGGACTGTTGCCTGTACCTGCTGCGCCAGTTTTACGGCAGCGCCGTGGCTAACCGGGTCGCACGGCGAATGGTGATCCCGCCGCACCGCGACGGCGGTCAGGCTCAGTATATTTCTCACCCTATTCCGCAAACTACCCAGGATGAGCGCATCAACGCCCTGCTCGGCTATCTGCGCGATAGTCTTGATTGCCAGCACGATCTCGATTCGCTGGCGGCCCGGGTGATGATGAGCCGCCGCACCTTTACCCGCCACTTTCTGCGCGCCACCGGCATGTCGGTGGGTGAATGGCTGAACGCCGAACGCCTGCACAACAGCCAGCAGCTGCTGGAGCTGACCGAACATTCCATTGAGGCCGTCGCCACTCTCAGCGGCTACCAGTCGGTGATTTCTTTCCGCCAGAGCTTTAAGCAGCGCTATACCGTCAGCCCCAGCGAATGGCGGCGTACCTTCCAGGGCGGCAAGTCTGAGCCGTAGCGGACGATCCTTCTGTAAAAAATTAAGCTTGTGAGCCACCTCGCAGATCGATAAAAGATCCAGGAAACCTGAAAAGTAATCGATTACATTCATCTGACACAATAATGTAATCGATTACTTTTCAGGAAGGGGTCTGACGATGGTTTCTTCACTTACCGCTGGCAACGGCTCGCGGCAGCAGCATGTGATGCTGGTTCCACGGCTGTCATTAATGATGTTTTTACAGTTCTTTATCTGGGGAACCTGGTCGGTCACGCTGGGCCTGGTGATGACACAGCATAATCTCGGCAGCATCATCGGCGATGCCTTCTCGGCCGGGCCGATTGCCTCGATCCTCTCGCCGTTCGTGCTGGGAATGGTGGTTGACCGCTTCTTCCCGTCGCAGAAGGTGGTAGCCCTGCTGCATCTGGCCGGTGCGGTCATTCTGTGGTTCGTACCGCAGGCGCTGCTGGCCGAGAACGGCTCGCTGCTGATCGCCCTGCTGTTTGCCTACACGCTGTGCTACATGCCCACCCTGGCGTTGACCAACAACATCGCCTTCCACAGCCTGAGCAACAGCGAGAAAAGCTTCCCGGTGGTGCGGGTGTTCGGCACCATCGGCTGGATCGTCGCCGGGATCTGTATCGGCGTCAGCGGGATTGCCGCCAGCACCGATATCTTCCGCCTCGCTGCTGCATGTTCCGCAGTGCTGGCCGCCTACAGCCTGACGCTGCCGCACACACCAGCTCCGGCTAAGGGCCAGCCGTTTGCCCTGCGCGATCTGCTGTGCGCCGATGCCTTCGCGCTGCTGAAGAAAAGCCACTTCCTGATCTTCGCCATCTGCGCCACGCTGATCTCCATCCCGCTGGGCACCTACTACGCCTTTACCGCGTCGTTCCTGTCTGACGTGGGCATTGCGGACGTCAGTACCGCGATGTCGTTCGGCCAGATGTCCGAAATCTTCTTTATGCTGATTATCCCGCTGCTGTTCCGTCGGCTGGGGGTGAAATACATGCTGCTGATCGGCATGGCGGCCTGGTTCGTGCGCTACGCGCTGTTCGCCTTCGGCGTGAATGAAGAAACGCGCTGGCTGCTGTACATCGGCATCCTGCTGCACGGCGTGTGCTACGACTTCTTCTTTGTTATCGGCTTTATCTATACCGACCGCATCGCCGGTAGCCAGGTAAAAGGCCAGGCGCAGAGCCTGATTGTGATGTTCACCTACGGTATCGGCATGCTGCTGGGATCGCAGATCTCCGGCGCGCTGTACAACCAGTTAATTAACCACGGCGGCGTGCATCAACCGGAAAACTGGACCACGTTCTGGCTGATCCCGGCGGTTGCCGCTGCGGTTATCGCGGTCATATTCCTCTTCACCTTCAAGTACAAAGAGCAGGAATAGTTTTTGATCAACTTCAGGAGTAAGCAATGAAAACGTTAAAAGGGCCTGGCCTGTTTTTGTCCCAGTTCATCGGTGATATGCCACCGTTTAATACCCTGAAAAACCTCGCCAGATGGGCGTCGGGGCTGGGTTTCCGGGCGTTGCAGATCCCCTGTAATCATCCGGCAATTTTTGATGTGGAGAAGGCGGCCAGCAGCCAGTCGTACTGTGATGAGGTCACTGCCCTGCTGGCGCGCTACGGGCTGGTGATTAGCGAGCTGTCTACCCACCTTGAGGGGCAGCTGCTGGCGGTGCATCCGGCTTACGAACTGGCGTTCCGCGACTTCGCCCCGGCGGCGCTGCGTGACGATCCGGCAGCGCGCCAGCTCTGGGCAGCTGAAAAGCTCCAGCAGGCGGCAGCGGCATCGGAAAAGCTGGGGCTGAAATCCCATGCCACCTTCTCCGGTGCGCTGGCCTGGCCCTACTTCTACCCGTGGCCGCCGCGCAAAGAGGCGCTGATCGATACGGCCTTTAACGAGCTGGCCGCCCGCTGGAAGCCGATTCTTGACTGCTTCGACCGCCACGGCGTCGACGTGTGCTACGAGCTGCATCCGTCGGAAGATTTGCACGATGGCGTGACCTTCGACCGCTTCCTCGCGGCGGTCGACCATCATCCGCGCTGCAATATTCTGTTCGATCCAAGCCATATGCTGTTACAGCAGATGGACTACCTGACCTTTATCGACCTCTATCACCCGCGCATTAAAGCGTTCCACGTTAAGGATGCCGAGTTCACCCCTTCCGGGCGCAGCGGCGTGTATGGCGGCTATCAGCCATGGAGCGAGCGCCCCGGCCGCTTCCGCTCGCCGGGGGACGGTCAGATCGATTTCAAAGGCATTTTCAGCCGGCTGGCGCAGTACGGCTATGACGGCTGGGCGGTGCTGGAGTGGGAATGCTGTCTGAAGGATGCAGAGAGCGGCGCACGGGAAGGCGCGCAGTTTATCAGCGAGCACATTATTCCGGTATCCGCACGCGCGTTTGATGACTTTGCCGCCACCGGCAGCGAAGACAACAGTATCCGCACTATGCTGGGGCTGGATGTAGAGCCAAAAAATGATTAAGGCGGCGATTATCGGCTCGGGCTTTATCGGCCCGGCGCACCTTGAAGCAATCCGCCGTCTGGGGTTCGTCGAGGTAGTGGCCATCTGCGACAGCTCGCTGGAAAAAGCACAGGAAAAAGCGCGGCAGCTTAACGTGCCCCACGCTTATGCCGATGTGGCGGAACTGCTGCGCCACGACGGGCTACAGGTGGTGCATAATTGCACCCCTAATCATCTGCACGCGGCGATCAATCGCCAGGTACTGGCGGCGGGCAAACATCTGTTTTCAGAAAAGCCGCTGTGCATGACTGGCGAGGAGGCGCGCGAGCTGGTGAAGCTGGCGGAGGACTCTGGCGTGGTGCACGGCGTCAGCTTTGTTTATCGCCAGTTCGCGATGGTGCAGCAGGCAGCCAGCCTGATCCGCCAGCAGCAGGCGGGTCGTATTTTTGCCGTACACGGCAGCTATTTGCAGGACTGGATGCTGTACGACAGCGATTTCAACTGGCGCGTATCCGCAACCCAGGGTGGCGCATCCCGGGCGGTGGCGGATATCGGCTCCCACTGGTGCGATACGCTACAGTTCGTTACCGGGCGACGCATCAGTGCGGTGATGGCGGATTTTTCAATCGTTCATCCCGTTCGCCGGGTGGCGCGCGGAGCCAGTACCACCTTTGCCGCCGCTGAGGAGAATGCCGGGTATGACCAGGTGGCCGTGGACACCGAAGATTTCGCCTCGATCCTGCTGCGCTTTGACGACGGTAGCCGGGGCAGCCTGACGGTTTCGCAGGTCAGCGCCGGGCGTAAAAACCGCCTGGCGTTTGAGGTGAACGCCAGCGAGATGTCGATAGCCTGGGATCAGGAAGTACCGCAGCAGCTGTGGCTGGGGCATCGCGACAGTGCGAATCAGACGCTGAGTGACGATCCTTCGCTGGTAAACCGCGACGTGGCGGCCGCCGTGCACTTCCCCGGAGGACATATTGAGGGCTGGCCGGATGCGTTTAAAAATATGATGCTGAACTACTACCGCTTTATTCAACAGGGTAAACGGCCTGGCGTGGATGCCGCTAACTTCGCCACCTTCCATGAGGGAGCAAGCGTGCTGCTGATCGTTGAAGCGATGCTGCAAAGCCATCAGCAGCAGCGCTGGGTGGAGGTGGCCACGCTGGATTGATTGCCCCGCTCGCCAGCGCATTGCACGTTACATCAGGGCAGATTTCTTGCCCTGACTTTTTGCAGACGCCGAAGGGTAATGGCGCAGGCACCGGTGTGTGCATCTTCAATATGTTCGCGCATCAGGCCGACCGCCCGCTCCTGCTCACGGTTTTCAATCGCCTCCAGCAGTTCTGCGTGCTCGGCGTAGGTTTGTGCAATGCGCGTGTCATATTCAAAATCCAGCCGCCGCATAATCCGTATCCGGTCGGTGATATTGCTGAGGATGGCCGTCAGCTCGCGGTTGCCCGCGGCCTCGGTCAGCGCGATATGGAACTGTTCATCCATGGTGGCAATTTTCTCTCCCGCCTGCTCCTGCTGTTCTGGCGGAATGATCCACAGCGCCCGCAGCCTGGCCAGCACGCTGCGGTCTGTTTTTGCCGAGTCGGAGCTGCACAGGCGTGCCACCGTGTCGACCTCAATCAGGATACGCGTGGCATAGAGATCTTCGTAAACGTCGAAATCAATCGGGCAAACCTCCCAGCCGTTGCGAAAACAGCGACGGATCAGATCGTCGTTCTGCAGAGTCAGCAGCGCCTCGCGCACCGGCGTGCGCGAGCACCCAAGGCGGCTGGCGATATCCACTTCGGTGAAGCGGTCACCCGGCATCAGAATAAACTCGTAAATCTCCTGCCTGAGCTGGCGATAAACGCGGACAGAATGCGGAAGAAGCCTGGTCAGTTCTGATGCCATTTACCGAAATTCCTTACTCGTTAATCAATGCGTGAGATTATTTCTGCGCGCGCATAAAGCGGGCGCGCCAGGGCTTGAGAATCCACAACGCCAGACCGGCGGTGATAAAGTCAAAGGTAATTGCGCAGCCAAATACCAGATGCCAGTTATGAGTATGCTGATACATCAGCGCCGCCAGCGGGCCGCCAAAAATTGAGCCGATACCCTGCGAAATATACAGCCAGCCATAGTTCGCTGAGGCGTTTTCACTGCCGAAGGTGTCGGTCAGTGTGGACGGGAACAGCGAGAAGATCTCACCCCAGCCGAAGAAAACCACGCCGGAAAGCAGTACAAACAGCAGCGGATCTTCGCGGCAGGCCAGCCACAGCGTCATCGCCACGCCTTCCAGCGCGAAGGCAATAAACATGGTGTTTTCGCGGCCGTAGCGGTCGGAGATAAAGCCAAACAGCGGGCGGGTCAGGCCGTTAGTGAAGCGGTCGATGGTCAGCGCCAGCGGCAGCGCGGCCATACCGAAGATCACCGCTTTGCTGATGCCGAAGTCTTCGGCAAAAATCGCCATCTGCGAGGTCACCATTAGCCCTGAAGTCGACATCATGGTCATCATCAAAAACATCAGCCAGAACAGCGGCTGGCGCAGCATCTCCCCGGATTTAAACTGGCGCTGGCCCGACACCGGTGACGGCGTTGTGCTGACCGGCATCATCGCGCTGGTTTCAGGCAGCCTCAACCCCTGGCTGGCGAGGAAACCGACGGCGGCGAAGATCAGGCCAAATATCGTCATCGTCTGTTCCAGCCCGTAGCTGCCGAGAGAAATAGAGATCGGGAAGGTGGTAAAAATCGCCCCCATGCCGTAACCCGCCGCCACGGTTCCGGCGGCAAAACCGCGCTGCTGTGGGAACCACTTCATCACCAGCCCCACCACGCCGATGTAAACAATACCGGTGCCCAGCCCGCCAAGGCAGCCATACACCAGATACAGTGACGTCAGGCTGTCCACCCGGGCGGCGATCACCCAGCTGAAACCGGCCATCAGCGTACCGATGGAAATCAGCAGACGCGGACCAAAGCGTTCGACCAGGCGCCCCTGGAACGGAGAGAAAAAGGTTTGCAGGATAATCAGCAGCGAGAACGTGACCTGTAGTTCAGCCAGCCCGACTCCGAGTTTGGCAATCATCGGCTTGGTCAGCAGTGTCCAGACGTACTGCGGGCTGGAAATCGCCGCCATGCAAAGTAACCCAAGCAGGAGCTGTACCCACTTACTGTGTTTCGCTATTACCACCGGTTCGCTTATCGAGGTCATTGATATATCTCCAAAATTACGCTCTGTTATCCCGCCGTGGTCAGGCCACTGTTCTTACGGGCGCTTATTTGTTTCGCACACTTCCCAATCGATGCCTGTTAATGCCAAATCCCTGCTGTCTTCATCTGGATACACCGCTGTGTATACAGAGCGATAAAGCAGGAAGCGTGCCAGTTTTAAAAGATGATAAAAATCAGTAAGAAAGAGATTTCACCAAGGAATAAATGTGATGCAGTGCAAAAATTTGGTGCGCAATGATGGTGCGCATAAATCTTTCCCGCCTGAGAATGAATGCGTGCAATGTAGAAATGAGGCTGGATTAAGGCGTACACCATCGCTAAACCGTGAGGTGATTATTTCCGTTGTTCAAACAGATTCTCCATCCGGCACCCAGGGTGATGCCGCCCCGGCACAGCCTGCTGAAACTGTGTTAATCTGTGCCGAATAACGATCAGCGTGGACAGTGATGGGATGTCGATTCAGAAAATTGCGCGCCTTGCCGGTGTATCCGTAGCCACCGTTTCCCGCGTGTTAAATAACCAGGGTACGGTCAAACCGCAGAATCGCGAGCGCGTACTTAGCGCAATCAAAGAGAGTAATTACCAGCCCAACCTGCTCGCCCGCCAGCTGCGCACCGCGCGCAGCAATATGCTGCTGGTGATGGTGTCCAATATCAGCAACCCGTTTTGTGCCGACGTGGTGAAAGGCATTGAGGCCGAAGCGGAAAGCAACGGCTATCGTATCCTGCTGTGCAACTCCGGTTCCGACGTTAAACGTTCGCAGTCCAGCCTGCAGCTGCTCTCCGGCAAGATGGTTGACGGCGTCATTACTATGGATGCCATCTCCGCCCTGCCGCAGCTCAGCACGCTGATTGCCGATGCGCCCTGGGTGCAGTGTGCGGAGTATGATGAAGACTCGTCGGTATCCAGCGTTGGCATTGACGATTATCAGGCATCGCGCCATGTGGTCGGTCAGTTTATTGCGGGCGGCCGCCGTAACGTGGCGATGATCAACCACGATTTAACCTACAAATATGCCCGCCAGCGCGAACAGGGCTATCGCGATATGCTGCACGAACATCAGCTCGACGGCTTCCCGGTGGAATACGCAGAGGAATTGAGCTTTAACGCCGGAAAAGCAGCGATGCAGAACCTGCTGGCACAGCCAGTCAGGCCCGATGCGGTATTCGCCATTTCCGATACGCTGGCCGCCGGGGCGATTCGCGCCATTGACGAGGCCGGGCTGCGCATCCCGCAGGATATTGCCGTGATTGGTTTTGACGGCACCGAACTGGGCGAGATGACCTCCCCGCAGCTTTCCACCATCGAGCAGCCCTCGCATCAGATTGGCCGCCAGGCGGTCATGCTGCTGCTGAATAAGATTAACGATCCCGCCGGACCGCCGGAGCGATCGCGGCTGGCGTGGCGGTTTGTTCAGCGGCTTTCAAGTTAATCGGGGAAGTACCAATGCAGAAAGATAACCGCACTCACAGCGATATCAACCTTATCAGCGAGTGGCTTTCGTGGGATGAACTGCCGCTGGCGGGCCACTTTGATGCCGATCTGATCGTGCTCGCCGGGCATGCCGTAGTACCGGCGATCCTGGGCGTGTTGCAGCTGGCGGCCTCAACCGGCATTCCGCTACTGTTTACCGGCGGCGTGGGGCACTCTACGGTTTTACTGAAGCAGGCGCTGGCTGAAAACGCGTTAACCCGAAACGCCACCTTCGACCAGCAGGGCGAAGCAGATATCTTTTTCGCCCTGGCCACCGAGTTCTTCGCTATTCCCCCTTCGCAGCTTTACGTTGAGAACCGCTCAGCAAACTGCGGGCAGAACGCGGATTTTACTCGCGATATGATTGCCGACCTGGGGCTGAAGGCGGAAAAAATTATCCTGTCGCAGGACCCGCTGATGCAGCGCCGCACGCGGGAAACGTTCGAATTTAGCTGGCAACAGCGAGAAATGAAGGCCGGGTTTATTAACTGGCCGGTCTTTGTCCCCCGCCTCGTCTCTGTTGCCGGTAGCACGTTAATTACCGGCGCGCAGAGCGCGGGGATTTGGGATGTCGAACGCTTTATTTCAATGGCGCTGGGCGAGATGCGTCGGCTGAATAATGATGCCAGCGGCTACGGGCCGAAAGGTGCCGGGTTTATCGGCCATGTTGCTATCCCGCAGGACGTCGCCGCGGCCTGGCAACGTATTACGCAAACGAAGCTGGGCGAACTGAGCAGAGCCTGAATCACGAATTTATCGCTGCGGCCAGTTGGGCACATCGTTCTTGAAACGGGAGTGCTGAACCACTGAACGGCACTCCCTGTTTGTGAACCGCCCGCCAGTTAATTCCCTTCGCAGCCGTCCAGCACGTTCAGCGACTCACCCGTCGCGTAAAACTGCCCGCCTGCAACATAGTGCAGACTGCGCAGCGCCGGGTCGGCACGATCGAAATGCCAGTGCCCTTCGCTGAACACCCGGCTGTCGGCCTATGCACCGACCACTTCGCCGATAAACAGATCGTGGGCCTGTTGGTTATGCGGTTCGTTAATCAACCGGCAGGCCAGCCACGCCGAGCAGCCCGCGACAAACGGCAAATCGAAACCGTCAAACGAGAACAGCTCAACACCGCAGTTCGCCAGCTTATCGGGTTCGGTAAACAGACTGCGGGTGCCCACCGCGTGAGTCAGCGTTATCTGCGCCACGGTAGGAACCTGGATGACGAAGCTTTCACTTCCCTCGACCAGCTGCCGTGTTTTAGCAATCTTATCCAGTACCACCAGGATCTTGGCCGGTGAGAAATCCAACCCGGTGGCCCAGGCGGCGGCCATCACATCTTGTACGCCATCGTGACGGGCTGAAACCAGCACAGTCGGGCCATGGTTAATCAGGCGGTAGGCTTTTTCCAGCGCTACAGGGGCAATAAATTCGTTCATAAATTTTCTCGATGAGCGTGATGTGACTAGGTAGAAACCAGAATAAACCATCCGGTAGCCGCCTGTCGTGCTGACGTATTCGGTGCAGCACGGCTGGATAAACAGAAACCGTTGCCGATTGAAACGAGATTCATTACGTCAGTGATTGTTTCATCGCTGATCGGAAACTAGAATAGCTATCAGATACTTAACTTCAGGAACCGTTATGCGAAATATTAAAATTCACTCGGCCGAGGGAATTGAGAAGGCGCGGATCGCCGGAAACCTTGCGGCAAAAGTGCTGGCGATGATCGGTGAGCACGTTAAACCCGGTATCACTACCGAGCAAATCGATGATATCTGCCATGATTACATTGTGAATACGCTCAAATGCATCCCGGCCAATATCGGCTATCACGGCTACACCAAAACCACCTGCACCTCGGTGAATCATGTGGTGTGTCACGGCATTCCGAACTCGAAAAAAGCGCTGCGCGATGGCGATATCGTCAATATTGACGTGGCGCTGATCTGCGACGGCTGGTACGGCGACACCAGCCGCATGTACTACGTTGGCACCCCGTCAATTCGCGCTAAACGTCTGGTGGAAGTCACCTATCAGTCAATGGTGGCCGGAATCAGGACCGTGCGCCCCGGCAGTACCCTGGGTGACATTGGCGCAGCAATCCAGAAAGTCGCCGAAGGTGCGGGTTTCAGCGTGGTGCGCGAATACTGCGGCCACGGCATCGGTCAGATTTATCATGATGACCCGCAGATCCTCCACTACGGTATTGCGGGCCAGGGGCCGGAACTGAAGGCGGGCATGATTTTTACCATCGAACCGATGATTAATGCCGGTAAAGCGGCGGTCAGCGTGCTGGCCGATGAGTGGACGGTCGTGACGAAAGATCGCTCGCTGTCGGCACAGTGGGAGCACACCGTGGCGGTCACCGAAACCGGGTTTGATTTGCTGACGCCGTGGCCAGACGGTACAGGTGAGTACGAAGCGATTTAACCTCGCTATTAATGAGATTTACTCATAACTGCTATGTGGGCTGCCGCCTCAATCTCTGCGGCTAAATGGCCTATTATTGTCGGGTATCCGTTAACGGATGCCCGATTTTCATTCGAGCAGAGGAATCGCCATGATTGATATCATTAAAAACGGCAGCAAAGCCCCCGCAGCCGGACCCGCCGACTATTTCACCGGTTCAGTCACCATTAATGCCCCTTTCCAGGCGACCGAACCTGCTCGTGTAGGCGGCGCGACCGTGTCGTTTAGCGCCGGTGCACGCACCGCATGGCATACGCATCCACTTGGCCAGACGCTGATCGTCACCGCCGGTCAGGGTTGGGTGCAGGAGTGGGATAAGGAAGTTCAGCCGATCGCGACCGGTGATATCATCTGGATACGCCCCGGCGTTAAGCACTGGCACGGCGCATCGGCAGGCAGCGCAATGACCCATATCGCCATTGCTGAAGCCGAAAACGGTAAAGTGGTGGACTGGCTGGAGCACGTCAGCGACGAACAGTATCCCTGAGTTATACACAGCGCCTGGATTCGGGCGCCATTTAACGGAGCATTTAATTATCGATCGGCGATCCCTGAAGAAGCGGTAAGCGCATAAAAGCGTCGTCGTCTACCGACCATGACCTCTGTAATCAGAGACATCTTATTTTTGAATCCACTTTCTGGTGCAAGAATATCCCTCGATCATCTTTTGCTATACATATTAATAACGGCCAGCAATAATCCTCCTACCGTTATTATTCACACCCTTATCAATATGACAGCGGAATAGTTATGATAAAAAAAACCTTACTTGTGGGAATGTTTCTCACCACATTAACCGGATGTTCCGTGGCGACTTATAGCCACAAACTGCAGGACGTTGAATCCGGCGATCGCGTGGGAATAAGTTTTGATAACAGAAATCTCGACTATATGCGCGTATATCCGAATACTGCAGAGTGCATTAATCTTGACTCCCCAGATAATGGCTATACGAATAACGCGATTGGCTTCCAGACGAGGCTGAATAACAAGCTGCTTGGTTTCCCGGAGATCCCGGAAACGTCAGTGATGCGGCGCGAGTTCTGGGTCAGCGCCAAAGGTAGTATCGCTATCCGTATGATTGCCGATAACGGCAGTTTCCATACGGTTTCGTTTAAGCCCAATCTGACTTCTTATTACTACGTGACCGGATCATATAAAACCGGCGAGGTGTTTGTTTATGAAGTCTATAAGACCGAAAAAGGATACTACGATAAAAAACCGGTCACCGATTTACAGCTAAAAAACTGCGACGACGGTAGCTTCAGATTCCAGAAGTTTTAACCCTCACCAGCGCGTCAGGTTTTAACAAGTGAGCGTTTAACCGGTGAGCTTTTCACCGGTGAACTTCCCGGCGTACCAGGCATCCAGTACCTGCAGTAGTTTCTCCGCCTGTTCAGTGGTAAAACCAAAGTAGCGCCCTCTGCCTTCAATATTCAGCATCAGCATCGGTATATCTTCCCTCGAGTGGATATAGTCGAAAACGTAAACCACATCGCTGTGTTCAAACAGGTAACCTACGGCATTTCCCGCCTTGCGTTTGACGGTAACTCGCTTGCCGCCTGCGCTGTTCGCCTTCGACCAGATGATAAAGTCGCGGATGGGCTGCGTCTCTCTGTCATAGTCGCCGCGAATAAAACCAAAATAGCTGGAATTTTGCGACGGGCTGAAATATTCAGCCAGCGCAATGCGATTGGTATCATCGGAAATTTTCAAATCGAAGGTGTAAGGTTCAGCGCAGGCGTTAAATCTGGTTTTAAACTCACAGGCGTGCAAATCATCCGCGCGATATATTTCGTAATAGCGACCGGTGGCGTATTTATGCATCGTAGAACAGGAAGACAGCGCCAGACAGGCGATTAATAACAGTGATTGATTAAATGGTTTCATTTTTCTTTCCCTGAACACTCTCCTTTGATATTAACCAATAGTCTATTCAATCCATTTAAGAGCTGTCTGAAATAACAATCAGCAGGACAAAACCCAGGCTTCGGGATAAAATTATGCCGGTAACCACTTCACCTTATCTCTTACCGACTGGAAGGCCCGCAACCATGAGCACCCTGCCCGCTGTTAAAATTCAATACTGTTCCCAGTGTAACTGGATGC
This sequence comes from Pantoea coffeiphila, assembly GCF_016909495.1. Taxonomy (GTDB): domain Bacteria; phylum Pseudomonadota; class Gammaproteobacteria; order Enterobacterales; family Enterobacteriaceae; genus Erwinia; species Erwinia coffeiphila. The sequence goes on from NZ_JAFBFW010000001.1 coordinate 512,790, forward strand.
TGCGCGCCAGCTGGATGGCCCAGGAGCTGCTGCACACCTTCAGCACCGATTTGGCGTCCGTTACTCTGGTGCCGGGCACCGGTGGGATTTATGAGATTACCGTCAACGATGAGGTTATCTGGAACCGTAAAACCGATAATGGCTTCCCGGATGCCGCCGAGATTAAGCGTCGGCTGCGGGCTATCTGCTTCCCGGAACGCGATCTCGGCCATATCGATCAGCACGCCAAACCTGCGGAATAATACGTCGCTCAGGCGTTAAAGCCGGGTGGATAAATACCCGGCTTTTAGAGGCGAGCCTGCGTCACAATTACTGCCACTGCCACTGCCACTGCCACTGCCACTGCCACTGCCACTGTTAATTCTACTGCTGTGCTATCCCCTCACAATCATTCCCGTAAAGATCGTCGGAGCGGCACAGCTGGGTTTTAATCGCTTGAATTCGCTGCGGATTAGACGTAATGCCATATCCCCCTTCGCGATACATCGTAAATAAACTTTGAATGTAAGTCATGGCGCGGGAATCAGGGCTGTTTCCCTCAGCGTAGACATCCAGCAGTTCCGTTCCTTTTCTATAATCTTTCGCCCAGGACTCTCCGCCCTGATAATAGAGATCGCCGAGTTCATAGCAGGAGAGTTTGAATTTCAAATCGCAGGATTTTTGCAGTAATGCCAGCGCCTTTTTGCCATTAACCGCAACACCACTCCCTGCCAGATACATCGAAGCAAGATAGTATTCACCGTTGCCGGGGTTAGCGGTGTTATCCGCTGCCGCATAGCGTTCGAAATACTTTCGCGCCAGAGCATAGTCTTCCGGTGCGCCATTACCGCGCTTATACATAAGCCCGAGAGAAAGCACCGCTTCCATATCGCCGTCTTCGGCCCGCTGCTGATAAACGTCCAGCATGGTTTGCGGCCGACGGCTGGCGTTGAGCGTCTGCTCCACGTCAGTAAAAAGCTGCTTATCTTCCGTTGAAGGATGGGTCTTGCTCTTGAGGTAATAGGCAATAATCCCCAATTGATCCATCGCCTCATGACTTCCCTGCTTCGCAGCTTTGTTCAGCCAGTACGCTGAATGCTGCATATCATGGTCGTTTAAATACCGATTCCCCAGCGCAAGTTGATATTTCAATACGCCGGATTCAGCCTGCTGAAAAATATAGCGCTGCTTATTGTCTGCTTTGATTTTGTAGGTTATCGCTGATGCAGCGGAAATAATAATAACGGCAGAAATAGCGAGGGTGATTTTTGAGCGGGGTTTCATTTTTCAGTCCTTATTGACAGAGACTGATGATGAATTGACCCTGAAGGTAAGCGTCTCCGTGAAAAGTGAAAAACTACCCTCTGGGTTCCGTCTTGTACAGGATTTTTAAAAAATTAAGATTATCCGCACAGTTATATGTTAACGCCACACAATTAACTATTTCTATTTTTTGCCCCACAAAAAGAAACCCCGCGTGTAAACGCGGGGTTGAGTATTAATGCGGTACTAACAACGATTAGAAATCGACGTTTACGCCCAGCTGGAAACTGCGGCCCGGCATCACGGCCAGCGCATTGTCGTAGCCATCCTGCGCGGTGTTTTCCGTCAGCTCACGGCTGCTGAGATAATCCCAGTATTTGCGATCGGTCAGGTTATATACGCCGCCGCTCAGCTTCACGTTTTTGCTCACGCGCAGCCATGCGGTCATATCCACCATGCCGTAGCCCGGCACGCGCATATATTTTGCGGTGGAATCGGTGATTGGCGTACCCACGTTAGTATAGCTTTCGCGGTTGGTGGCTTCAGCCTGCTTGCCTTTAACAAAGGTAGCGGTCACCGCAGCACCGTAACGCTGGGCCGGGTCATCCCACGCCACGCCAACAATCGCTTTCATTGGTGCAACGCTTTCCATGTCGATGTACTTGTCGCCGCTGTAGCTCGACTTCGACTGACCTTTGCTGTACGCCAGGCCAAGGTTAGCGCTCAGGCCGTTAACCTCTTCAAACCAGGTACCAAAGTTAACTTTGGTGCTGATCTCACCGCCCCAGATATAGGCTTTATCGCGGTTTTCAGCCTGATAGGTGGTGTAGATGTTAGACGGTACGTTAACGAACTTGTCCGGGTTCGCCGCACGACGGTAGCGGGAATAGGCAATAAAGTTCTTATAGCTGTTGTAGTACAGCGAGGTGTTCAGCGTTACGCCTTCAACCGCTTCCCCCTTCACGCCCCACTCGAAATTGTTGCTGGTTTCCGTATCCAGATCGGTATTGCCAATTAATGCATATTGCTGCGGACCGGCATAGCTTGAACCCAGGTTCCATGAGCCATAAAGCTGGCTGGCGTTCGGGAACTGCGCGCCGCGCTTGTACTGGATATAGGTCATCAGGGTTGGCGTCAGATCGTAGTTGAAGCTGATTGACGGCAGCACCTGAGTATCTTTATTGGTTTTACCGTACAGCGTTTCCACCGACGCGCCGTTCAGCGCGGTGCTGTTGGCGGTCAGATTATCCAGATTCTGCGGTTTGGTTTCCTGATGGGCCACGCGTACGCCTGGCACCACCGAGAAGTTGTGTCCGCTAAGGTCAAACTGGATATCGTCCTGCACGAAGCCACCCAGTACCGTGGTGCGGCTGTCGCCCTGCGGCTTCATCACCACACTAAACGGACCCGGTGCCGGAGACTGGCTGAACGGGCGTTCTGCATCGCTGATGCGGCCGTTCAGACCGGCGCTCAGGTTATGACGGCCCAGAGTTTTCGCCAGCTGCGTTTCCAGACCGTAGGTTTTCACATTGTAGTCGGAGTAGACGCGCTGCATGTTGCCGGTCATTTCATCCGGCATCAGCGTGTTGTCATGGGCTTCGGTGCTCTGCCAGTACGCTTTGGTGGTCAGGCTGTCGACCCACTGGCTCGACGGCGTCCACTCATCCTTCACCGAAGCACCCCAGCGGCGGGTATTGCTTTGCTGGTTGGCCGGGCCGAGGATCGCAGAACCGCTGCTGTTCCAGCTGTCGTAGTTGGTGTGCTTAACCTTGCTGTAGAAATCCAGCACGCCGGTAAATTTGTGCTCGTCGTTCGGCTGCCAGATGCCCGAGGTTAACACCGCGTCGGAGTGCCAGTTAGCCGGGTAGGCATCATGTTCATCACTGTTGTTGCGGGTCTGCTGACCATCGCGTCGGCTGTAGGCAATCAGGCCGCGCAGGGTCTGATCGCCTGCGGCAGCGGTAATGCCGTTGTGCCAGCTGCGGCTGGAAGAATCGTAGTCGCTCTGATAGCCGAAATAGGTATCTTTACCCGGCTGCAGATAATCATCGGCAGATTTCGGCTGGAAGGAGACTGAACCGCCCATGGCGTTGTTGGCGTAGGAGGTTTCGGTGGCACCGGCAACGATATCGATCTGCCCGTAGACATAAGGATCGATGTAGTCGCGGCCAATCCCGAAGGTGTTCACGCCCGCACGGCTGGCGTAGCTGCGGCCGGTCGCATCCGGCTGTGGAATGCCGTCAACGTCCAGCGCCACGCGGTTGCTTTCCAGGCCGCGAATGTTGTAGCCGGTGTAGCCGCCGCGGTCGAAGCCGCTTTTACCGTCGGAAGAACCGCCGCTGGAACCGGTGGCGCTAATCGCCAGCTGGTTACGCATCACCGATCCGAAATCGTTGCTGCCGCGCTTTTGCAGCTCGTCAGCGGTGATGGTGGTTTTGGTCCCGGCGACTTTTTTGATCTCCGGGGCGGTCACGGTCATTACCGGCTCGTTGTTTTTAACCGGTTTGACCAGATTCTGTTTCTGGCTGGTGTTAGCGCTGGTCGCTACGTCGTTTTGCGCAGCAGGCGCTTCTGCGGCGTTAACGGCAGCGGTAAAAAACGTTCCCATAACGAGAGACGTCTGCAGCAATCCCCTGCGGGATGAAAATTTGAGCATGTCAAATACCCTGATCTATTTTATTGGTATTTGCCCGGCATCGGCTTCCTGTACAAACGGGTGTGTAACGAATCTAAAAGGGTATTGCAGGTGAATCTTTATATTTTGCGACATCATATATAAATGATAACCATTATCAATCTCAAATTAATAATTATTTACAATTTGTCGCGGAACTTTTTCGCTGAGAAAACGTTGCGATGTCATTGAAGTGTGCAATAGAGCAGAAGCGCCAGCCCGCCATTGCCAGGCAACCAATTGATAATAAAAAAATAAAAAAGGAATGAGTGATAATTAACCAAAATATGAAACCGGGTTCGATACGCGGTTACAGAATGGCTTCACCGCAGAGTGATGAAGATAGCGTCGGGAGGTTGCAAAGCGGCGTTAAGTGACGGGGAAAACTGCAAAACTTGCTGAATTTATTGAAGCTTCTCACTCTGTGGGTACGTTAAGTCGGTTGAATCTTCGGAGAATCGATACGATTGAGCCAGAAAGCGGGCTGGCTTTCTGGCGGGGCTGTTAAGCTGATTGGCGGCTGTCTTAATACAAAGGCTGAGGCCGCGAACCAGCCAGTCAGGAATAACGGGCGATCAGGAGGCGGCGAAGTCCGTCAGCACCGCGCCTTCCATGCGGTAGCGCACCCACTCGTCCTGCGGTGCTGCACCGATGCTTTTATAGAAATCGATGGCGGGCTGATTCCAGTCCAGCACGCTCCACTCCAGACGACCGCAGCCCCGCTCTACCGCCAGTTTGGCAATGTGGCGCAGCAGCTGCTTCCCGGCCTTTTGTCCGCGAAAACGCGGTGAAACGTACAGATCTTCCAGGTAAATACCGTTTTTCCCCAGCCAGGTAGAGTAGCTGGTGAAGAACACCGCATAGCCCGCCGGGACGCCATCGATCTCACAAATCAGCCCTTCCGATTTACTGTCATCAGCAAACAGCGTCTGCTCAATATCCTGCTGTGTGGCAATCACTTCATGCAGCGCTTTTTCGTATTCGGCCAGTTCGGCGATCATCGCGAGGATCAGTGCGGCATCGCTGCGTTCAGCGCGGCGGATAACAAGTTTCATGGATATTCCCGTCTTACATTGAGTTGATGGCGGGCAGAATACCCGCTAATCTCGGATGAATGAAGTGCATTGTTATCAGCATATAGTGAATTTTATGCATCCAAATTTACGTAACCTCGACCTCAATCTGCTGCTGGTATTTGACGCGGTATGGCGACACCAGTCGGTCGCTCGCGCGGCGGAGGAGCTGGCGTTGAGTAATTCGGCGCTGAGCCATGCGCTAAGCCGCCTGCGCCGCCATCTTGGCGATGAACTGTTTTACCGGGTGGGCCACGAAATGCAGCCCACCCTTTTTGCCACCGCGCTGGCGGAATCGGTCAATAACAGCCTGTCGCTGCTGAATCAGAGCGTACAGAAACGCCCCCGTTTCGATCCGGCAACCAGCCAGCACGAATTCACCTTTGCCGTCACCGACTTCACCACCTTCAGTCTGTTCCCCGCGCTGATGGCGAAAGTCCAGCAGCTCGCGCCGTGGCTTCGCTTTCAGTTGATTCACAGCGAACAGAAAGTGGCGCTGCACGAACTGATGGCCGGGCGGGTGGACTTCGCATTAGGATTCAGCGAGACCCACGATCGCCGGCTGCCGGACATTGAAGAAATGGACTGGATGGAAGATGAATACGTGGTGATTGCCTCGCCGCGTTTTTTCCCCGCGGATCGGCCTGTCGACCTGGCGCAGTATATTGCCGCCCGGCATCTGGTGGTGACTCCGTGGAATGAGGAAACGGGGTATATCGACAGCGAGCTGGCGCTGCTGGGGCTGGAACGACATATTGCTCTGCGGATGCCGTCGGTACTCGGCGCACCGTTTATCATCGCGCAAAGCCCGTTGCTGATGACCATTCCACGCTATGCCGCAGAGCGTTTGCAGCACAGCGTGGAGTACGTAATCCATCCGCTGCCGTTTGCCATTCCGCGCTACACGGTCAAAATTTACAGCTGGCAGAAAAACAGCCAGCGCGACGCCTGCCGCTGGCTGCTTGAACTGCTGCGCGGGTTAAAAAATCAGCCTGCGTGAGTCAGCTGCTGTTCGGCATTTCCCGCATAACGGTTTTCGCGCACCGGTAAATCCAGACGCTCGCGCAGCGTGGTGCGCTCGTCCTGCTGCCAGTAGCCGCGTTCGGCCAGAATTGGCAGCACATAACGGGTCACGTCTTCCAGCGCCTCGTTCAGTACCGGACCACAGATGATAAAGCCGCTGGCTCCGCCCTGCTCCACCCAGCGAATAAAGGTATCCGCCACCTGCTCCGGCGTACCAAAGAATTCCCCCTTCGGCAGCGTGGTGCGGTAGGCCACTTCGCGCACCGTCAGCTGTTCCTCTTTCGCCAGCCGCTTGATCTGATCGGTGGTTGAACGGAAGGTATTTTCTCCCAGCGTGCCCAGTTCCGGGAACGGACCGTCAGGATCGTACTGGCTGAAGTCATGATGATCGAAGAAGCGCCCCAGATAGCTGAGGGCATCGTCCAGCGACAGCAGCGACAGCAGATAGCGATATTTTTCTTCCGCTTCGGCTTCCGTTTTGCCGACAATCGGCGTGATGCCGGGGAAAATGCCCGGGGTCGGTTTCTGCTGAGCGCGGGCTTCAGCGTCCAGCTTGTGCGCATAGCTTTCGGCTTCTTCCAGCGTGCGGGCGTTAGTAAACACCGCATCAGCGGTTTTGGCCGCCAGAGCAATACCGGTATCGGAGGCACCGGCCTGGAAAATGACCGGCTGTCCCTGTGGCGAACGCTGAATATTTAGCGGCCCGGCCACCGAGAAGTATTCGCCTTTATGATTTAGCGCGTGCAGTTTTGAGGCATCAAAGAACACGCCGCTTTGCTTGTCGCGGATAAATGCATCGTCTTCCCACGAGTCCCACAGCCCCTGCACCACCTGTAAATACTCTTCGGCAATGCGATAGCGCTCTGAATGCTGCGGATGCGCGCGGCCAAAGTTGCGCCCCGATCCTTCCAGCGGCGAGGTCACCACGTTCCAGCCCGCGCGACCGCCGCTCAGCAGATCGAGCGATGCCACCTGCCGCGCAACGGTAAAGGGATCGCTGTACGAGGTGGAAATGGTCCCGGCCAGGCCAATACGATGCGTCACCGAAGCCAGCGAGGACAGCAGAGCTATCGGTTCGAAGCGGTTAAGGAAGTGCGGCAGCGACTTTTCATTAATGTGCAGACCGTCGGCAACGAATAAAAAATCCAGTCCGGCGTCTTCTGCCTGATGCGCCAGCTGGTGATACCAGTTAACATTGACGCTGGCGTCAGCAGGTACGTTATGGTGCCGCCAGGCGTTCATATGACCACCTGCTCCCTGTAACATCAGGCCGAGTTTAATCCGGCGTGCAATCTGGCTCATAAGCTAACTCCGTGGTAATCCGTGGTAATAAGATATGCCTTCAGATTTCCATAAAATTGCCGCAGATTTAAATATCAATATTGGCTTTGCATTGCCGCTTTGTGTCTAACTCACTGGAAATATTGCCATGATCGTTCGTCCCCATCAGCACTGGTTCCGCCGTCTGTTTTCCTGGCGCGGCGCGGTGCTGTCCAAAATTCTGTTTCGTCTTGGGCTGAATCTGCAGATGTCGATTATTGCGGTAATCAGCCTGCAATGGTACGAAACGCTGGGCGTGCATCTGACCACCGCGCCGTTCAGCCTGCTGGGTGTGGCGATTGCGATCTTCCTCGGTTTTCGCAACAGCGCCAGCTATGCCCGATTCGTTGAGGCCCGCACGCTGTGGGGATCACTGCTGATTACCACGCGCTCACTGCTGCGGCAGGCCAAAGGCGCGCTGCGCAGCGATTCGGTGGCGGTAGCCGAGTTCACCTCCCTGCTACTGGCCTTTAGCTGGGCGCTGAAGCATCAGCTGCGCGGCACGGACAGCAGTGAAGATATCCGGCGTCTGCTCCCTGCCCATTGGCAAAATGAGGTGCTCAACAGCCCGTTTCGCGCTAACCGGCTGCTGCTCTGCCTCGGCGAGTGGCTGGCGCAGCAGCGCGACCGCGCCGCGATCTCCGATCTGCTGTATAACGGCATTGACCATAATCTGAATACCCTGTCGCAGGTGCTGGGCGGCTGCGAACGCATCAGTAACACGCCGATCCCGTTTGCCTACAGCCTGATACTCCAGCGCACGGTGTATCTGTTCTGTACCCTGCTGCCCTTTGCGCTGGTCACCGACCTGCACTATATGACGCCGGTCGTGTCGATGTTTATCTCCTACACCTTCCTGTCGCTGGAGTCGCTGGCGGAAGAGCTGGAAGATCCGTTTGGCGTCGATGCCAACGATCTGCCGCTGAATGCCATCTGCAACACCATCGAACGCACGCTGCGGGATATGAATAATGAGGCGCTGCCGCCGTCGCTTAAACCTGATGACCGATTCAATCTGATTTGAATTCAACCGTTCATTTCCCATCCCGAAACAGCGCGCAATGCGCTGTTTTTGCTTGAAGATTATTAATAGCGGCTTGCCTCGGCAGATTGATGGATTTCCATCATAAAAGCGGTTTCCCCCGTAAAATCCGCTGACTATAGTGAAATAGCGCCGCCCGGCGGCGACTCAATCCGCTTGATGCCCTACACATAATAATCAGGAGCTGCCATGTTTCCGTCTTCATTACCCAAGGCCCGTACGCTCGATCCCCACGCCGTTCCCTCGCTGCGCTGGGGCATTATCGGCCCGGGCTGGATTGCCGAACGCTTTGCCCGCGCGCTGAAAGAGTTCACCTCGCAGCAGCTGGTGGCGATAGCCTCCCGTTCGCAGGACAGGGCCAGCACCTTCGCCAGCAAAATGGGCATTCCGCAGGCTTTTGGTAGTGCCGCCGAGCTGCTGGCCTCACCGGATATTGATGCGGTGTACATCGCCACGCCGCATAATCATCACTATCCCGACGGACTACAGGCGCTGAACGCCGGTAAGCACGTATTGATTGAAAAACCGCTGGCGCTCAACGCGCAGCAGGCGCGCGGCCTGGCCGAATTGGCAAAAGCCAAAGGTTTGCTGTGTATGGAAGCGATGTGGTGCGACTTCCTGCCAAAATACGACATTATCACCCAGCTGCTGGAGGATGGTGCGCTGGGCGATTTGCATACCCTGCTTGCCGACCACGGCGAATTTTTCACCCCCGATCACCGTATCTTCAACGCAGATTTAGCGGGCGGGCCGATGATGGATCTCGGCAGCTATCTGATCGGCTTTAGCGTGAAAGTCGCCGGTGCGCCGGTGTCCATCCACGCCACCGGGCAGCAGGTGCCGGGCGGTGTGAACGGTCAGACGTCAATGCTGCTGACCCACAATAACGGCATGCACTCTGTGCTGAATACCACCCTGTTCAGTAATACGCCTTGCGCGGCGGTGATTGCCGGACGTGATGCCACGCTGGAGATTGGCGGTGCGTCCTTCTACGCGCCGGGGCCGTTTACCCTCACCTCAAGCCAGGGTGGAAAAGTGCTGCACTTCGATGAGCCGCGTAACCGCTACGACCAGCTGTTCCATGAAGCCGTTCACTTCGCCTGGTGCGTGGGACAGGGTAAAACGGAGTCGCCGGTTCGCCCGCTCTCTGCGTCTATTGATACGCTGGCGGCAATGGATGAAGTGCGTCGGCAGATTGGTCAGGTGTTTAACGAAGAGAAGTAGTTTCAGCGTCTGACAGACATCGAAAAAAAGCCGCCTTCGTTTCTGGCGGCTTTTTCAATTCCGGTAATGGCCGACTCACTGCGTAAGTTTTTTGTGACATGCTGTTTCCAGCAAGCAGGATTGCCATATTGTAAGGGACTGACTCTTTGTTCGATCTGCCAGGACTGGAAAAAAGTTGCTTATATTAAGCTGCCGAGTTGCGGGTTTATATCGGACTTTTTTCTTTCACCAGATATCCATACCATGCACTAAGGAATTAATACGATAAAAAAAAATTAGTCAGTTGAAGCGTCGTTCAATTTTTGCGTGGCCTCATTCATGCGGCTCACTGCTCGTTGCAGATCGTTATTGTTCTTCATCACCCAAGAATAACCATACTGACTAACCGGATTCATAGCATTGTAGGTAAACGCCACCTCTAATAGCGAAACGCCCTTCTCCAGTTGTTGTTTTGCCGTGTAATAACCATTGAAAAATAGCCCTCCAACGATTAGAAAAACAATACCCGCAATCCATTTCATATCGGTTTTTCCGGTCATTAATGTGGCTTGAAATTATATCTTAGTTAATTGTACAGCGCACTGATATCTTTAATTCGCAATGGCAATATTGTGCACTAAAAACCTGTCATTGGGTATAACCATACAGAAGTGATATTTCCGATGAACGCTGAGGATGAAACCGATCACCCGCGGCGATCGGCTGCGGTTATATTTTACAGCTGCTCAACCTTACAGAAAGTGCCGGTTTCCAGTGATTTCACTGCCGCTTCGGCAATCGCCTGCGCCTGTAGCCCGTCGTGCAGGCCCGGCACGGATACCGCTTCGCCATTCAGCGAGCGGACAAATGCATCCAGATGCAGGTAATAGGTTTCTTTCACGCGGTTGAACCAGTCGGCATACAGCGGTGGTCGGTTGATACCGGAGGTGCTGTAGAGCGTGGCGCCCTGCGGGCTTTGCGCCGCGGAATCGGACATTCCCTGCGAACCGAGTACGGTAATACGCTCGTCATAGCCGTATCCGGTCCGGCGCGTGTTATCCAACTGCGCCAGCGCCCCGCTGCGCATTTTCATCATCAGCACCGAGGTGTCCACATCGCCGAAGCTGGCGATTTCCGGCATTGCCAGCGCCGATCCCATGGCTCCGATGGTGTCCACTTCGTCTTCCGTCAGCCAGCGCAGCAGATCGAAAAAGTGTATTGCCTGGTCGCGCATCTGGCCGCCGGAGGTTTGCAGATAGCTCAGCGGCGGCAGTTCAGAGGCGCGGCAAACCATCTGGATCAGTTCCGCGTTCCCAATCAGCCCCTGCTGCAAATGCTGTTTCAGCTGGTTGTGGCTGGGATCGAAGCGGCGGTTGAAGCCGACCGTCACCGGTACCGGATGGCGGGCCACTTCGTCTACCACCCGGCGCGCTTTTTCCAGCGACAGATCGATAGGTTTCTCGCAATAGACCGCCTTGCCCGCCGCGGCCGACGCGGCCAGAAATTCGGCGTGTGATGGTGTGGACGTCGCAATCAGGATGGTATCGATGGCATCGCTGTTAATCGCCTCCGTCACGCTACCCACGCGCGCACCGTAGCGGCTGGCAATCTCATCCGCGCGACTGCGATCCTGATCGGCCACCATCACCAGCTCAATATCCGGATGGGCCGCCAGGTTTTTAGCATGAACCTGGCCGATAAATCCGGTGCCCAGCAGGGCAAACTTACGTTTTTGTACCATTTTGCGACGCCTTTATAGGTTAAACATCAGTGTTCGATTGCCAGGATAGCGCCAGTGAATATACTGGCTGAATCGACTTTTTGATGGAATTCCATCATTCGGAGAAAAGAGTGAAGAAGATCACGCTGGAAGAGCTGGCCAGGCAGGTTGGCGTGGGAGTCGCGACCGTCGATCGCGTACTTAACGAGCGCGGCGGTGTTTCCCCGGCCACAACCCGCCGGGTATTACAGGCAGCAAGAGAAGCGGGTCTGAAGCGTATTTTGCCCGACGCACACCGCCAGCCGTGGCAGATTGCGCTGTTACTCAGCAGCAGCGATGCCTTTTTCTTCAGCCAGCTGAGTCAGGACTTTAGCAATCTTGCCGGTCAGCTGGGTTATGGCCAGGTGACGCTACACCGCACGCTGATTGCCGAGGATAACCCGGAACTGCTGGCGGCGCAGATCGTCAAGGCCAGCGAACAGCGCGACGGCATCATTGTATTTGCTCACGAGCATCCGGCGATCTATGCCGCGCTTGAGCACTGTTATCAGCGCAACGTGCCGGTGATCACGCTGGCCACCGACCTGCCAGGGGCGAAGCGTTTGTGCCACGTCGGGATTAATCAGCTACAGGCCGGGCGCACCGCCGGGCTGCTGATGGGAAAAATGATCAACGGACCGGGTGAGGTGATTATCATCAGCGGGCGAATGGATTACCTGGCGCACCGGCAGCGGGTGGAAGGATTCAGCGCGGTGCTCTCCAGCCAGTTTCCTCATCTGCGCGTGCATAAGGTGCTGGCCGCACTGGACGACCGCCAGCAGGTCAGCCGTCTGCTGGAGCAGCAGCTGTACGAGAGTAAAACCATTCACGGAGTTTACAACACCGGGCTGGGAAATCGCGAAATCGGCGAGGCGCTGGCACGCTATCGGCTGCTGAATAAAGCGGTGTTTATCACCCATGAGCTGTATCCCACCACCCGCGCGCTGCTGGCGCAGGATGCGCTGGCGCTGGCGCTCGATCAGAATACGCGGGAACTTGCTCAGCGCTCAATGACGCTGATGCTGAAATATCTGGAGCAGCAAAACAGGCCGGATGAGTACGCGGAAGGCAAGATAGAATTTGTACTGTATACGCGGGAGAACAGTCAGTGAACAACGCGGCAGCGTGATGCTGCCGCGAAGACTATCAGACTTCTTTCACGATCTGACGGGTCAGTTCGCTGCGGATATCGAAGCAGAGATTGCGCAGATTAAACTGATATTTTGGTAAGGCGATATCGTCAATGTCGCTGCCAATTTTGCCACGAATTTCCATATATTTATTCAGCTGGCCGTTAATGCGATCGAAACGCTGGCGGTACTGCTGATAAACCGTCACGTTGTAAGATTGCAGCGCATCCAGCTCATCACGACACTGTCCAACGCGAGCATCAAATGCGCTCAGGGTTGGTTTTTCCACAACCGGCTGTGGAGGCGGTGGTGGCGCAACGCGCGGTTGTGGATGAACAGCACAACCCGTGACTAAGAAAGCCATCATCAGCGCTGGAACTAATTTATGCATATCATCACCAGATTGCGTTCCTGCTTTCACAGGAGAAGGGGTAACAGTGCAAAATCCGTCCGTTGCACACAGTTAAAGACCCGTAGCAGGCTTAGTTTTACTTTGCGATTTTCCACCTGCAAGGAAGCGAAGTGATAATAGCAAAAAATGTCGCAAATTATCTACTTACTCAACCTTAAAGCCGGTGGCTTTTTAATAAATTCTGATACGAACTATCTTTGGTTGTTAATTCGCTGGCTGGCGATACTTATGCGCAGGTGCAGGCGGGCCACCCTGTTTGCCTGTATCGTTCTTCTGAACGATAGCGCTCCGCGCGTTTAAAAATCGATACTGCACGAAATGATCCGCAGGGAATGCCATCATGCAGGAATCACCCGCTCTCCCATCGCGACGGCTACTGTCCGCTATTGTCGCCTTTGCCGCACTGGCCCCCGGGGGCCTGATGACCGCCCCCGCTATTGCCGCACAGCTGTCGGTGCAGCTGCATCTTTCTCCTTCTTACATCGGTTTTCTGTTCTCAACGGAGCTGGGCGCGATGAGCCTTGCGACGTTCCCCGCCTGGTGGTGGCTGGGCCGATGTCACTGGCACCGCGTTGCCCTGCTGTCTGTTATCGTTTTCACGGTGGGTAATGTCGTATCGGCTTTTGCCGGGACCTTTGCACTGCTTCTGCCGTGCCGCTTTATCGCTTCGCTGGCCGGAGGGACGCTGATGATCCTGTGCATTACCAGCGCGGCCACAACCCGCAATTCAGGGAGAGTATTTTCGTTGTGGATACTCGGGCAATTGCTACTCGGCGCGGTCGGCTTACTTGTGCTGCCACCGCTGTTTGCCCGTTTTGGCTTGATGACGGTTTATTTACTGCTGGCCATTCTGATGATGGGCTGCTTTCCGCTGATACGCGCTTTTCCGGCCGGTTTAGCGGTACAGAAACAAACGAAGAATATCACCGGGCCATATATGCCCGGGCTGCTGGCGGCGCTGGCAGTGCTGCTGTTCTATACCGGACAAAGCGCCGTCTGGGCATTTAGCGGAACCATTGCGGCAGATGCCGGGCTGGATCGTATTCACAGCGGGCAGATACTGGCGGTTGCTACGGTGTTCGGCATGATGGGTGCCTGCATCACCGCAGCACTGTCTTCACACAGCCACAGACGGTTTTTATTACTGCTGGGATACGTATTATTGCTGGTGGGGATTGCGCTGTTCAGCCATCACCCGCTCAGCGTACGATTCGCGCTGGCGGCGGTGCTGTTTGAATTTTCCTGGATTTACGTCCTGCCGTTAATTCTGTCGCGGGTGGCGGCGTTGGATAACAATGGCAAACTGATGAACGCGATCAACCTGGTTATCGGCGGCGGTCAGGCGCTGGGGCCATCAATAGCCGGTTATTTGCTGGAAAATTCCGGCGGTCAAACCGGTGTTATGCTGCTGACGGCAGCCCTGTCGGTAGTGGTGTCACTGGTGTTCATCTCGCTGGCTGCATATCACCAGGCGAAAAAAAACCGCCATCGTTAACCGATGGCGGTTGATCAAGCTGAATGAAGCAGCGCGTTTAAAAACTCAGTCGCTGCTCCGTTCATTCATCCGGGCAGGAATTACATCTGCACCAGATTTTTGATTTTCACATCCGGATTAACGTCAGCCGCGTAGTCAACGCCTTCCAGACCGAAGCCGAACAGGTGCATAAACTCAGCTTTATAGCCGGCGAAATCGGTCAGCTCGTTCAGGTTTTCGTCGGTCACAACGGACCACAGACGCGTCACTTCTTCCTGCACTTCCGGCTGCAGCTCTTTGTAGTCAGCGCGCAGACGACCGGTTTCATCCAGAATCGGTGAGGCATTGTACAGGCTGTCTTTGAACAGACCGTAAACCTGCTCGATACAGCCTTCATGGGTGCCTTTCTCTTTCATCACTTTAAACAGCAGTGACAGATACAGCGGCATTACCGGGATCGCGGAACTGGCCTGAGTGACAACCGCTTTCAGCACGGAAACGCGCGCGTCGCCGTTGCCGTGAGCAGCGAGGGTGTCGCGAATGGTCAGAACACGTTTGTCCAGGTCCTTTTTCGCTTCGCCGATAGAACCGTTCCAGTAAATATCGTGGGTAATTTTCTCGCCCAGATAGGTGAAGGCCGTTGTTTTTGCGCCTTCAGCCAGCACGCCGGCTTCCAGCAGTGCGTCGATCCACATCTGCCAGTCTTCGCCGCCCATCACCGCGACGGTGCCGTCGATCTCTTCCTGTGAAGCCGGTTCCAGCGCCACATCATTGATGGTTTCTTTATCGGTATTCAGACCACGGGTGACCAGTGATTTACCGATTGGCTTCAGCGTGGAGTTGAACACTTCACCGGTTTTTGGATGGGTACGGCGCGGCGCGGCCAGGCTGTACACCACCAGATCAACCTGACCGAGGTCCTGTTTGATCAGTTCAATAGTTTTCTGCTTAACGGCATCAGAATAAGCGTCGCCGTTGATGCTTTTCGCATACAGACCTTTAGCCGTTGCCAGCTCTTCGAATGCCGCGGAGTTATACCAGCCGGCGGTGGCTGGTTTGCTCTCTTCGCCCGGGCGTTCAAAGAACACGCCCAGCGTGTCAGCACCGCAGCCGAATGCAGCGGAAATACGCGCTGCGAGGCCGTAACCCGTTGAGGCGCCGATGACCAGAACTTTTTTCGGGCCGGAAGCGATCTCGCCCTGAGCAGTAACGTACTCGATCTGTTTTTCTACGTTAGCTTTACAACCCGCCGGGTGGGCAGTAACACAGATGAAGCCACGAATGCGTGGTTTAATAATCATGTCGACCTCAATATAGGAAACTTTTTCGGCGCTAGAATACCGCTTATGCCGTTCCAGGCAAAGCACGGATGCACGCTTATCGCCCGACCGACTACTCTGAAGACGATGATTGTTTACTCTTTAAGCGCTAATGTGGCCGCCACACGGTACTTCGCCATCTCATCCGGCGGCACCATGCCACCACCGGTCGCCCACACCAGATGCGTTGCGCCCGCCAGCGCTCGCGCGGAAATCCCTTGTTTTTCCAGTTGCTCACTCTGCGCTGTCAGCCGCCACGGGCCAGCCATACCGGCCAGCGCCGACGGTTCCAGCGCCAGCTGCTGATGCCGCTCGGTCAGGCCCAGCAGTGCATACATCTCTTCGTCAGTCAGTGTATAAAAGGCGCTGAGTAACCGTTCCATCGCCCGACCAACAAAACCGGAAGCACGCCCCACGGCCAGCCCGTCTGCAGCCGTAACGTTATCAATGCCCAGATCCTGCACTGAAATGTCATCATGCAAACCGGTATGCACGCCAAGCAGCATGCACGGTGAATGAGTTGGCTCTGCAAAAATGCAGTGGACGCTATCGCCAAAGGCCAGCTTGAGGCCAAACGCCACCCCGCCGGGGCCGCCACCGACGCCGCACGGCAGATAGACAAACAGCGGATGTTCCGCATCTACGGTAATCTGCTGCGCGGCCAGCTGCTGTTTAAGCCGATCGCCCGCAACCGCGTAGCCAAGGAATAGATTGTGCGAATTTTCATCGTCAATAAAGAAACAGCGCTCGTCCATAGCGGCCTGTCGCCGCCCTTCCGCCACCGCCACGCCGTAATCCTGCTCGTACTCCACCACGGTCACGCCGTGGCTGCGCAGTTTTTGCTTTTTCCAGGCGCGGGCGTCGGCGGACATATGTACCGTAACGTCAAATCCAAGCGCGGCGCTGATAATACCAATCGACAGACCGAGATTACCGGTGGAACCTACCGCGATACGGTGCTGGCCAAAGAACTGGCGAAATTCAGGCTCTGCCAGGCGAACGTAATCATCCTGCGGCGTGAGCAATCCAGCCTCAATTGCCAGCTTTTCGGCATGCGCCAGCACTTCATAAATACCGCCACGCGCTTTGATTGAACCTGAAACCGGCAGATGACTGTCTTTTTTTAGCCACAAAGACCCCGTCAACTGCTGGCCATAACGCGCATCTAACACCGTTTGCAGCTTGGGCAGTGGACAGATCGGCGATTCGATAATGCCGCCGCTGGCCTGAGTTTCCGGAAAAGCGATGGCCAGCCAGGGAGCAAAACGTTCAAGCCTTGCGGCCGCATCGGCTACCTGTTCAGCACTGAGCCCTACGTGAGGATAACCTTCCTGCATGCTGGTGTAGCGAGGGTTGAACCAGGTGACGGGTTGTAATGCACACAACTCATTTAACAGTGGAAAGCTCTGTTTCAGGCTTTCAGCGTCCGTTAACATAGTTTCTTCTCCTGAATCTGGACGACATGATGTTTATTTAGTGTGATTCAACACTCGCGGCGGGCATCAACACCAAAGTATGATCGCATTCAAATTTCTGAAAAATATAATAAAAATAGAAATATGCAGTTTACCTGCATAACTATCGGCTGGAAACCGCCCGTTAAGCAACTCCGACCTATCGTCGAGGTTAACTATGCAGTTTGAGGTCAAAAACCTGCACCAAAACGGAGCAATTTACAATTATTTAATAAGTTTGAAACTTTTTTTTGGTGTTAAATTGATGGCAGCTCAGTGAGATGTCCTGAGCTATCCACGGTAATTAGTAGTTATAACTAAGCGCCACGCGCCGGGTACATATTGGTCACCGACGAAGTGGAGCTAATAAAATAAAGGTTTGTTATGGAAAAGCTATCTTACGTATCTGAAGGCAGCAAGACAGCCTGGTCAACCTACCTGCAGCAGATCGATCGCGTCGCCCCCTACCTCGGTGAACTGTCGCGCTGGATCGATACCCTGCGCCACCCCAAGCGCGCGCTGATCGTTGATATTCCCCTCCAGATGGATGACGGTACCATTCGTCACTTCGAAGGCTTCCGCGTGCAGCACAACCTCTCACGCGGCCCGGGAAAAGGTGGCGTGCGCTACCATCCCAACGTTGACCTGAATGAAGTGATGGCACTCTCCGCCTGGATGACCATTAAATGCGCGGCGGTAAACCTGCCTTACGGCGGCGCAAAAGGCGGTATTCGCGTCGATCCTTTCGCTCTGTCGGAAGGCGAACTGGAGCGTCTGACCCGTCGTTACACCAGCGAAATCGGTCTGATTATTGGGCCACAGAAAGATATTCCTGCACCGGATGTCGGCACCAATGGCAAAGTGATGGCCTGGATGATGGATACTTATTCCATGAATCACGGCACCACGATTACCGGCGTGGTAACCGGTAAGCCGATCCACCTTGGCGGTTCTCTGGGCCGTGAAAAGGCCACCGGGCGCGGCGTATTTATTACCGGCCGTGAAGTGGCACGCCGCAGCGGTATTGAGCTGGAAGGCGCCAGAGTTGCCGTACAGGGCTTTGGTAACGTTGGCAGCGAGGCCGCTCGCCTGTTTGCCAGCGCCGGTGGCCGCGTGGTCGCGATTCAGGACCACACCGCAACGCTGTTTAACGCTCAGGGTATCGATCTGGCAGCACTCACCGAATGGCAGGCCACTCATAAAAAAATCGCTGGCTTCACCGGGGCTGACGTGATTAGCGATGACGCTTTCTGGGACGTGGAAATGGATATTCTGATCCCGGCCGCGCTGGAAGGCCAAATCACCCGCCAGCGTGCCGAGAAGCTGCACTGCCGTCTGGTGCTTGAAGGTGCCAACGGCCCGACCTTCCCGGAGGCGGATGACGTACTGGCCGAACGCGGCATTACCGTGGTTCCTGACGTTATCTGCAACGCCGGTGGGGTAACCGTCAGCTACTTTGAGTGGGTGCAGGATATGGCCAGTTTCTTCTGGAGCGAAGACGAAATTAACGAACGCATGGATAAAATCATGACCGAGGCGATGATCCACGTCTGGGACAAAGCGCGTGAGAAAGAGTGCAGCCTGCGTACATCGGCCTATATTGTGGCCTGTGAACGTATTCTGATGGCGCGTAAAGATCGCGGTATCTATCCGGGCTAATCCGTCTCTTTGGGGCGGTTTTCCGCCCCTGTTCAGTGCCTTGCGTGCTATTTCAGCCACAACACCGGCGTTTTACCTTCGATGAGTGACTCGTCGTTCCTTCTATCAAATCACGCCATTTTTAGCTCCCGACTTGCTGTCTGACTCTCTGTCACTGATAGCGGAATATTTGCACCCGAGTGCAGATATCGCTACCGGCCTGCTATACTGTCGAAAAAATTTCGGATTCAGATCCTTTTCCACACTGATAACAGCGGGTTACGGCTCACGATGCAGAAAAAAAACTTACCTAAAGCGCCGATGAGAAAAGTGACCGCCAGCGATGTCGCTCACAGAGCAGGCGTTTCAAAATGGACGGTATCTCGGGCGTTCACCGACGGTGCATCCATCTCCCCGGCGACCCTGGAGCGCGTGAAGGCCGCAGCCAGTGCGCTGGGCTATCGCCCTAACCTGCTGGCCCGCAGCCTGTCCAAAAAAAGCTCGCGCATCATCGGCGTGGTGGTTGATGAGCTGCACAATCCAAACCTGATGCCGCTGCTGGACGAAGTGACCCGGCAGCTGCAGCAACGGGGATATCTTGCTCTGCTGCTGAACATCAGCCAGCGCGATGAAGGGCTCTTGACCCTCGCCGACCAGCTACAGGTTGACGGGCTGCTGTTTATGGGAACGCTGCTCAGCGAGGAAATTATTCGTCTGGCGCAGGATATTCACCACATCCCTCTGGTACAGATAGGGCGCAGCAGCACCCATCCTTATATTCAGGTGGTCACCACCGATGGCTACCAGGCCGGGGTTGCTATGGCTGAGCTGCTACACGGTGAGGGGTTTCGTCGCTTTGGCTATATGAAAGGCCCGGATACCGACTCCAGCCAGCTGTTACGCTTTGATGGCTACCGTGACCGTCTGCTGGAACTGGGCGTTGATGAAGCGCGGCTCACCATGCTGCATGCTAATCATTATCAGCGAGCCAGCGGCTATCATACCCTCGCTCACTATTTAAATCAGACCAGTGCAGACCGGCGAATTGACGCCCTGTTTTGCGAAAATGACGTTCTGGCCATCGGGGCAATTGAAGCGTTGCGGGCAGCAAATGCCTCAGGTTTGATGGGAATTGTTGGCTTTGACGGGATTGAGCTGGCCGCATCGGAGAGCTATTGCCTGACAACCTGCGGCCAACCCTTTTCCGAACTGGTGCCCGATGCGGTGCGTCGTCTGACCT
This sequence comes from Pantoea coffeiphila, assembly GCF_016909495.1. Classification (GTDB taxonomy): domain Bacteria; phylum Pseudomonadota; class Gammaproteobacteria; order Enterobacterales; family Enterobacteriaceae; genus Erwinia; species Erwinia coffeiphila. The sequence continues at coordinate 532,793 of NZ_JAFBFW010000001.1, forward strand.
CCCCCTAGATTGAGGAACACAACGCGCTTTATCCCGGCAGGATTGAACTACGCGATTCGCATCGTCGTCATCGATGAAAGGCATGATATTTTTCTATCATTATCTATCATTTGTTCGATAACGTCATGGCAAAACATGATCGACTTCAAAGAATTTATATTTCATTTATATATTAAATGGAATTTAAATTCCTTTAACCTTAGGCTGTCTCCATTCACAGGCCACCGGACGTCAGATAATGATCGAAGGTGATGAATGATATCAGGCTATCAAACCTATCATTTTACCATGATAGATATCATTCAGCCTCGTCGCGCATTAAAGCAATCAGAATGAGAGATGACCGATGAAAAAAGCGTTACATGGCGTTTCCGTTTTACATTCTAACGCGGTGACTCAGTTGCGTATCGCCCATGAAACGGGCTTTGATGCACTGGAACTGCTGCCGGAGCACCTGTTCCGTTACCTGGAGCACGGCGGAACGCTGGAAAAGTATAAACAGCTGATGCAGCACTACAATATTGAAATCAGCTGCATTAATGCGCTGAAGCGCATTGGCCGTCATCAGCCGCAGGAACGCCGCGAAATGCTGGATGAGGCGGACAAAATTTGCCGTGCCGCTCAGGCGCTGGGCTGCCCGGTGGTACAGATTATGGCGCTGAATGAAATCGATGCGCTGTCTGAAGCAGAACGTACGGAAATTCTGACGCAAAACGTCCGGGACATTGCGGCGATTGGCGCACAGTACGGCATTAAATTCCAGATCGAGGTGGTTGCCTTTACGCCGTTTAACAGCCTTAAACAGGGTCAGGCCATTATCGATGCGGTCGGCGCTGACAACGTTGGTGTGGTGATCGATTTCTGGCATCTGTACGCCGGTGGCGATACCACCCCGGAAGAGGTAGAAGCCCTTGATGTTAATCTGATTTATGGCGTGCATTTTTGCGATGGCCGCCGTTTGCACCCGGGAGAGGCGTGGGACGAGCGCGTACAGCGCAACTATCAGCCGGGTGAAGGTGAAGTGGATATCGATCGCTGGGTGGCGGCGGTGAATAAAACCGGCTACAGCGGCGTATGGTGCCCGGAGCTGCTCAGCCCGACACACTGGGAAGACGATCTGTGGCAAATAGCCCGCGATTCAATGGACAGCCTGACGGCATACACCAGCAAGTAAGGTAAGAGATAAACAAAACCGCCCTCTTATCTGGCGTGGTGCAGTTTGCACCGCTAGCCCGGATAAGAAGGGAGGGATCATGAAGTAGGGTTGGCAAGATGACTGGCAGGTTCCATGCGGAACCTGCCCTTTTTTTAGGCGTTACTCGCCGCGTCTTGCGCTGCCTGATAGCGTTGCTTAAAGGCTTCATTGTCTTCCACCAGGCGCAGCGCCGCTTCAATCAGCTCGTTCTGCACCAGCGTAGTTGAACCGCCGCTGGTCACCCAGTGAATATACATCACGCACAGCGCGGCAACCTGCAATGCTTCTCCTTCCTCATTTTCACCGTCAAACTGATACTCGGCCAGTGACCAGTCGTAAACGGCATTGACGAAGGGCATATCACCGCTTTCGTCCAGGGCAGGCAGCGTGTGAAACAGTTCAACCATTTCCGGCGTCGCTTCGTAGTTCTGGCGGCCAATTGCATCAAGTTTGCGGCCGTGCGCGCGGCTTTTGTTGGCCTGTTTCGCTTTTTCTTTCGCGCGTTTCTTACGCTTATCCTGTTTTGTACTCACGGTATTCTCTGCTTGCGGAATGGGAAGGGCCGCAGAATAGCACAGCACGACAACGTAGCCGATATTATGCGGCAGGAAATGGCCGATAACGCCCCTTTGAAGGATGTTATGGTGAAGGCGCGTTGCAGAAAACCGACAGCAGAAAAGCTGTCCGTAAAAAGAGGCGAACCCAGGCAGGGTTCGATCCAGGCAAAAAGGAGCTGTGTATGTTGTTTAGAGTAGAAATGACCGTCAATCTGCCAGCGTCAATGACCAGGGCCGAAGCCAGCGATATTAAACAGCGCGAGCGAGACTATTCACACAGGCTACAGCGAGAGGGTAAATGGCGCCATCTGTGGCGCATTGTGGGCAGCTACGCCAATATCAGCATATTTGACGTACGCGATGCTGAAGAATTGCACGAACTGCTCAGCGCACTGCCCCTCTATTCCTACATGCAAATAAACGTGCAGGCACTATGCCGCCATCCCTCTTCGGTTTATGACGACGATCGGTAACGATTGCACGCTTATCCGAATCAGAACTTACCAATCAGCAGCGAAACCAGACCGGCCGCAATCAGGGGCCCGACCGGAACGCCGCGAAACAGTGAAACGCCAATAATGGTGCCAATCAGCAGTCCGCCGACGATGGTCGGCTGGCTGCTCATCAGCGTGACGCCGCGCCCACCAACCCATGAAACAAAAATTCCCACCGCAATCGCCAGCAGGGATTTCCAGTGCAGGAAGGAGTGCAGCAGCGTGCTGGAGGGCAGAGAACCGCTGGCAATCGGCGCCATCACCCCAACGGTCAGAATAATGATGCCCACGGTCACGCCCTGCTTTTCAATCCATGGAAAAGTCTGCTGCAGCGGGGTCAGTCGAATAGCGACCAGCACCAGAAGAGCAATCGTGACAGTGAGGTTATGACTGAAATAACTTAAGGCAGCAAGGAACAGCAGAATGACTAAAGACAGATCGAACATGTTTAATTCCCGGACGACAAAATCGGTAGCAGCATATTGTTATCACAGCATAAACATTTTTTTCACATCCTCTACTTTTTTTTCCCGGTGACCTCACTGGCCTGGCGACCAAAATAGCGATAAAACGCCACGCTGAAGTTGTTAGCGTGGCGATAACCCACCTGCCAGCCTGCCTGCGCAACCTGATAGCCCTGTTCCAGCAGACGATGGGCTTTTTCCATCCGCATCTGTAATAGCATCTGACCGGGGGTGGTGTTAAAGCGCTGATGAAAACCCTGCTTCAATTTGTAGTCGCTTAGCCCCACCGCCATCGCCAGCGTACTTAACGAAAACGGCTCATCGAGATGGGCCAGCATCCAGTCACGGGCCTGCTCCAGCTGGAGATCGTCTCTGGGGTGCAGAGGTTTGTGCTTCACCTCTTCCACCAAATGCCGCTGCTGGGCCAGCAAATTCAGTGCGTGGATCTGTAGCATCAGCGCGTCATTGCCGCCCTGCCTGAGCTGCTCTAACAGCGTGGCCGTTGCCCGACTGTAAGGCGTGAAGGCATGGTTCACCACGCGACCGGTGGCGAACAGCCTGTCGCAGACCGCCGCGCCAAGATAGTGACTGACGCTGTCGGCGCTCAGCAGCAGGCGCAGCTGGCTGACCTGTTCCCCGCCTCGATAGCGCCGCTCTCCCTGGCTGCCGTGAAAGCTGGTGACGGTAAGCTGGCCCTCGGTAAACTGCGTTTCGCTGCCGTCGCGCCCGCAAAACTGCGAGTTTCCTGCCAGACCAAAAGTCAGCACCAGCATTGGGCGATCGTGTGGGTTGCAGGTTTCCTCTATCAAAGGCCGCACCGGCTGGTAGTTGGAACAAACAACGGTAAAGCCTTCTGCCACCGGATTGAAACGGGAAAGGCAGTGCCCCACCGTGGCAGGCAGTGACCGAATGTTGCCCTGCTGTTCAGCATCTGCCGATGTCAGCCGATAGCTTTGCGTCCCCTGGAAAGCCTGAATCATCACCTTCACCGTTTCACAGACTAAAATCACCGCCTCGCATATAAACGAGGATAATAAGCATTCTCATTATAGATATCATAGTTGCTGACCCTGCGCTATCGACAAACGATGAGGATGAGAATGGCACGATCTTACTGGGGCCTGCTGCTGGCGGCCCCCGGCATGACGGCAATCGCCGCCGACGTACAGAATAATGAGATGGTGGTCACCGCCACCAAAACGGAACTGCCTGCCGTGCAAGTACCGGCATCGCTTTCCGTTCTTTACGGTGAAGATCTTGAAGAACGCCGGGTAGACAGTGTCAGCCAGCTGGCAGCCATGACACCCGGTATGGCATTTCAGCCCTGGGGCCAGGCCGGCACTAACCTTGCGGTGGTACGTGGAGTAACCGGTAGCGGCAGCGGGTTTAACTCGGCCATGCTGCTCAGCGAAGACGGCGTGCCCCTGCTGGCCGGACAGGGTTTTGATAATAATTTCCTCGACGTCGATCGCGTGGAGATCCTGCGCGGGCCGCAGTCATCGCTCTACGGCCGCAATGCCGAAGTCGGGGTCATCAACGTTGTCACCCGCACGCCGGATAATCTACAACGCGGTGAAATTACGGCGATTGCCGGTAGCCGCCAGCGGCAGCAGCTGCGCGGTAGCTTCAGCACTCCGCTGGTTGAGGATCGGCTGTATGCCGCCGTAGCGGGCGAATGGAAATCGCAAAACGGTTACGTTGATAACACCACCACCGGCGGCAAAGCCGACGATCGCGAGCGCAATAACGCGCGGATCGTACTGCGCTGGACGCCGACCGACGCCGACGATATCCGCCTGCGCTACAGCCAGCAGCGCTATCACGACGGCGGTTCGCAGTGGGGACCGGCGGCCAGCCGCAACAGAAAAGTCGCCAGCGGCACCGATTCATGGAACCACTCACAGGCCAGCGTCGCCTCACTCGACTATCGCCACATGCTGTCAAACGGCTGGCAGTTCCGTTCCATCAGCGCCCGCACCGAAATTCTCGACCGCATTCAGCAGGATACCGATTTCACCGCGCCGGATACGCTGCATATGCAGCGCGATAATCAGTTCACCACCCTATCTCAGGAATTCCGCCTTCAGGGCGAAGGCAGCGATCATCGCTGGCTGGCCGGGCTGTACTTCGATCGCGACGACAACGATTACCGCTTCGTACAAAAGCTGCCGATGATGTCCACCGAAATGCGCAACGCTCAGATTGGCAATACGCAGGCGCTGTTCGGTGAATGGACGCAGATGCTGGGCGGCCCGTGGAGCGTAACGCTGGGTGGGCGCATTGAGCGCAGCGAAATTGAAATGTCACCGACGGGGATGGATAAACGCAGCTCCACCTGGCACAACGTCTCGCCGAAAATTACCGTGCAGTATCAGTGGCAGCCCGATCTGCAAAGCTACGCCAGCTACAGCCAGGGCTATCGCGCCGGTGGCTATAACCTGTTTTCACCGGCGACCGACTACTTCCGTTACAACCCGGAAAAAGTTCACTCCTGGGAGCTGGGGGTTAAGGGTTTGTCCGACGATCGCCGCCTGCGTTACAGCAGCTCAGTCTACCTGATGGATATCGACGATATGCAGGTTCAGCAGGTGGTCCAGGCCGGTGTGGTGTATATCAACAACGCAGCAAAAGCCCGATCTACCGGCTGGGAGCTGGAGGCCGACTACGCGCTGCTGCCTGAACTGCGTCTGCAGGGATCACTCGGGCTCAACCATACCCGTTTCGATAACTATCGCGACGGCAGCAACGACTATGCCGGTAATCACAACACCTTCGCGCCGGATGCCACCGCCAGCCTCGGACTGCGCTACGAACATACCAGCGGTGCATACGGCCTGCTGCAGTGGCACGGAGCCAGCCATAGCTTTCTCGATGCGGGCAATCAGTATCGTCAGGCCGGTTACGGCGTTGTCGACATGACCCTCGGTTATGCCTGGCGCGACCTGGATGTTTCGCTGTTCGTCGATAACCTGACCGATAAAGAGTATGACGCCGTGGGCTACCTCAACGGTAGCGTACGCATTTACAGCCCGCCGCGTGAACTTGGCCTGAAAGTGAGCTACAAACTATGACCTTTCCCGTAAGGATGATCGACCGGCTGGCCGCCGACAGCGTGCTGGCTGACAGCGTGCAGCTGGCGCTGCAAAACAATCTGTTTGACCACTTGCAAAACCCGCTCAGCGCGCGGCAGCTGGCGGAGAAGTTGCAGTGGCATGCCGACCCCACTGCGCATCTGCTGGAGCTGCTGTGGAGTTTTCAACTGCTGGATCGCCAGCAGCAGCAGGGCGAATCGCTTCTTTATCGTACCGCTTCGGCTGTCATTCCGTACCTCTGCCAGCAGGGCGAACGCTATATGGGTGATGCATGGCGCTACCGCCTTCAGGCGCTGCGCGGATTTGGCCAGCAGCTGACTGAGATGCTCAAGCAGCCGCTGCCCGAATACAGCGAACAGCTGCCGCATGACGCCGCCTGGGCCGCTGCCGCTGGGGGACAAATTGCGCAGGAGCAGCGGGCGCTCACCGCGGATACCGCCTGCGCGATCGCCGCAACCGTGACACGCTTCAACCATCCGGCCAGAATGCTCGATATGGGCGGCGGGCCGGGACTGGTCAGCGTGGCGCTGGCGCAGCGCTATCCGCAGCTGACCGGCGTGGTGCAGGATCTGCCGCTGACGGCCGAGGTGGCGCAGGGAAATCTCGTTGCCGCCGGAGTGGGAGACCGTTTCAGCGCGGTCAGTGAACTGGCGGACAGCGACCGCTTCGACATTATCTGGTGCTCCTCCTTCCTGCACTTCGTTGCCGATCCGGCGCAGACGCTGGCCGATCTGTATCGACGGCTGAATCCCGGCGGTGTCTTAATCAGTGCCCACGCACGCCTGGGTGACGATCCGCAGCAGGTTAGCCGGGTTCTGCCCTTCTTCCTGCCGCTGCTGATGCGCGGCAAGCACGTCTTCCACCACCATCAGCTGACGCAGATGCTGACCGAAGCAGGTTTTCGGGTGGAGGATCGCGGTGAACAGCCGTTTCCAATGGCACCGCTACACATTCACTGCGCCTGGCGCGGAGAACGCTCGTGAGCCGGGCGCTGCTACAGCTGATGTTTTTCTGGTTTAACGTCAGCCTGACGCTGCCGGTCACGTGGCTGATGCTCGGCCTGCCGCTGATCCTGCATCAGCAGGGCTGGAGCGGCCAGCAGCTGGGGCTGTTCCAGCTGGCGGCCCTGCCTGCGGTGATCAAACTGTGGCTGGCGCTACCGGTAGAGCGGGGAAGGCTGTTCCGCCAGCGCTATAAAAGCTGGGGAAGCCTGCTCTGGCTGGGGCTGGCACTGCTGTTTGCCCTGCTCAGCCAGTTCGATTTGCAGCAGAATAAAAGCCTGCTGTTTGCTCTGCTGCTGTGTTGCAGCCTGCTGCTGGCCTGGTGCGATGTGCCGGTCAATGCGCTGGCGATTGCGCTGTTTCACGAAGGCGAACAGGCCCGTGCCGGCAGCGTTCGCGCCGCTGCGTTGTTCACCGGCGCGGTGGGCGGCAGTGGCATTATGCTGCTGCTCTGGCAGCACTACGGTTGGGCGTTGCCCTGTCTGCTAATGAGCGCGGCGGCCCTGCTCTGCGCGCTGCTGCTGAGGCTGCTGCCGGAACCGCCCGCCGGGGAATATCGCCGCAGCGAGATGCTTGGCTTTTTCCGGCAGCCGGGAGGAAAAGGCTGGTATCCGCTCTGCGTTCTGGCCTTTCCGTTCCTCGGCAGCGGCTGGCTGTGGCTGAAACCGCTGCTGCTGGATGCCGGACTGCCGATGCAGCAGGTGATTATGTGGGTGGGGGTTGGCGGCAGCGTCACCGGAGCACTGGTCAGCCTGATTGGCGCACGCTGGCTGAACCGGGGCAATGCCAGCACGGCGCTGCCGGGCTGGCTGCTGTTTGCCGGGATTTCGCTGCTGTTGCTGGCGGCAGGAGTCTCGCTAAAGCTTTCCGCCGCGCTGCTACTGGCAATCTCCACGCTAATGGCCTGTGCCATCGGCGGACTGTCGGCACTGATGTTTATGCTGATGATGGCGTTCAGCCGCAAGGAAAACCGGGCGGTTGATTACGGTATCCAGGCCAGCCTGTTTACCCTGTCGCGGCTGAGCGTACCGCTGTTTAGCGGACTGCTGCTGGATCGCTTTGGCGGCGGTGTGATGCTGACCACGCTGGCACTCTGCACGCTGGCGGTGGCGCTGTATGCCTGGCTGCAACGGCGGACTATTGCGGCCAGGCTGGTAGAGTCGTAATCAGGCAAGGCTGTCGATTGCGGCCTGCAGGCTGACCTGCGGGCCGCTCAATACCGACAGCGTGGTATGGATCAGTTTTTCCGCGCCGCTCATGGAGGCCTGCGCCAGTACAATGCAGCCGAGCGCGCATTCCGGCCGCTGGCGAATATAATCGGCGATCACCTGATGATAACCGGCAATATCGCCCTGATTAAACCACGCCCACGCACGCGGGATCAGCTCCACCACCAGGCGCTCACCCGGAATAAAGGCGCTGAACAGTCGGGTCGTGGATTCAAGTGTCGAACTGGCAGTGCAGAGAACCAGGATCGTACCGTGATAGCGTGAGGACACTTTAGCGAGGGTAGCATCAATGCGCAGCACCGGCTTGCTGAACTCAGTTTCAAAGGCCGCCACGCCCAGCGTGGTACAGGTGACGATCACCACGTCCGCCTGTTCACACAGTTCGCTGATGGCCTGCCGGGTTGCAAGGGTAATATCGTCCGTCACTTCATTTTGCGCGACCGCGCGCTCAAACAGTTCGCTTTCTACACGGTGCAGCAGTTCAACGTCCGAGTAATCCAGCGCCAGCAGAGCCTGTTCAAAAACGTCAATATTGCTTCTGGCCGCATGCAGACAGGCGACGATGGCCATAACTCTCTCCAGGATGTGTATGGCGGCGCTTTTCGCGCCGCCGTTGCAAGGTGCTACTTCAGCCCACGATGGTGCAGCATCGGTTCGATTTGCGGTTCACGTTCCAGCCAGCGGTGGAACAGCTGCTGCAAATCGCTGCTGTTGCCGCGCGAGAGGATCATCTCGCGGAAACGCTGTCCGTTTTCAGCGGTCAGCCCGCCGTGCTGCTCAAACCAGGCATAACCATCGTCCGCCAGCATCTGCGTCCACAGATAAGCATAGTAACCGGCGGCGTAGCCGTTACCCCAAATGTGCTGGAAATAGCTGGAGCGATAGCGCGGCGGCACCGCAGGCAAATCCAGCCCTTCCTGCTGTAGCGCCCGCTGCTCAATAACGTCAGCCTGCTGCAGCGGTTCATCGGCAGCCAGCAGATGCCAGTGCTGGTCGAGCAGCGCCGCCGCCAGCAGCTCGGTCATATCGTAGCCTTTATTAAATTTACTGGCGGCCTGCATCCGCTCGCGCAGGGCGGCTGGCATCGGTTCACCGGTCTGATAGTGGCGAGCATAGTGGTTAAACACCTGGTTATTACTGGCCCAGTGCTCGTTGATCTGCGACGGGAACTCGACGAAATCGCGCGGCGTATTGGTGCCGGAAAGGCTGGCATAGCGCTGTTCGGCAAAGATGCCGTGCAGCGCGTGGCCGAATTCGTGGAACAGCGTAATGACATCATCCCACGAAAGCAGCGCCGGATGCCCTTCCGCAGGCCTGGTGTAGTTTGCCACGTTGTAAATCACCGGCTTAGTGCCCAACAGGGTCGACTGCTCAACGAAGTTGCCCATCCACGCACCGCCGCCCTTGTTATCACGGCGGAACCAGTCGGTATAGAATAGCGCCAGCGGGCTGCCGTCTTTATCCAGCACCTCATAGACTTTAACGTCGGGATGATAAACCGGAATATCAGCGCGCGGTTTAAAGGTGATGCCGAACAGCTGGGTTGCCGCGTAGAACACGCCGTTTTCCAGCACGTTGTTCAATTCAAAATAGGGATTGAGCTGAGCGTCATCAAGATCGTACTGTTCGCGCCTTACCTGCTCGGCGTAGAACAGCCAGTCCCACGGTGCCAGGTTAAAACCGCCGTTCTGACGGGTGATAATTTGCTGAATATCGTCGGCTTCACGCTGCGCCCGGGCGCTGGCCGCCGGTACAATCTGTCGCATGAAATCCAGCGCGGCCTGCGGGGTTTTCGCCATCTGATCCTGCATTTTCCAGGCGGAAAAGCTGTCGAAGCCCAGCAGCTTCGCCTGCCGGGCGCGCACCTGCGCCAGCCGGGCAATGACCTCGCGCGTATCGTTTTCGTCACCCTTCTCCGCCCGCGCCCAGGCGGCGTTAAACAGCGCCTGGCGGGTGCTGCGGTCGTCGATAGACTGAAGCGCAGGCTGCTGCGTGGTGTTTTGCAACGCCAGAAGCCACTGAGCCGACAGGCCACGGGCCTCCGCCGCTGCGCGGGCAACGGCAATCTCCGCCTCGTTCAGTCCGGCAAGCTGCTGGCTGCTGGCCACGGCCAGGCCTCCGGCTTTGGTGGCGGCCAGCAGCCGACGGGTAAAGCGGCTGCTGAGCCTTGCCGACTCCTGATTCAGCGCTTTCAGCTCGGTTTTTTCCTCATCGCTGAGCCGCGCCCCGGCCAGCTGAAACGCCTGCCAGGTCACTTCAACCAGCCTTAACGATTCATCATCCAGCGACAGCTGATGGCGCTGCTGATACACCGTATCCAGCCGGGTAAAGAGCGCAGCATTGAGGTGAATGTCATCATCCAGCGCGGCCAGCTTTGGGGAAATCTCTTCGTCCAGCGCCTGTAGCGCATCGCTGGTGTTGCCGGCAGTCATCGCGCTGAATACGTTATAGACCCGGCGCAGATTTTCACCGCTCTTTTCCAGCGCCAGATAAGTGTTATTAAAATCGGCCGGTGCCGGATTGGCGGCAATGTCAGCGATCTCAGTGCGTTTCAGCTCGATAGCGCTCTCCAGCGCGGCGCGATAATCCTCATCGCTAATGCGATCGAAAGGTGGTGCCTGGTAAGGCAGCGTACTGGCCTGGCTGAACGGGTTAAGCTGGCGGGTGGACATCGGCTGATTCTCCTTAAATGATTCTGCCGCCAGCAGCGATGACGGGCTGGCGCTCAGTGCCACAACTATGGCGTAAATAGCGGATTTGTTGCGCATTTCCCTGCTCTCCTGCTCCCTGTTGCACGCTTTCCAGAATAAACGTGGAATCACGCAGGACGCAATGCCTTACTGCCCACCTGAACCTGCTAATTACGGATTAACTTATGCTGCCTGCCGGGATTTATCACACTGCCACACGCAGCGACCCTCAACCCAGGTCGCGGCGATGTTGCGGTCATCGCCCAGCGTCATCAATACAAACAGCTTTTCCCAGATATCGCGGCTGTTGCCGTGGCGCAGGGTTTGCAGCGCGGACACCGCCGGATCGATCGCCACAAAATCCGCATCTTTACCCGGCATAAAGCTGCCGATGTGCCGGTCCAGATCCAGCGCCTTCGCCCCGCCGAGCGTGGCATGATAGAAGGCTTCACAGGCTGAAAGTTTGTAGCGCTGAAGCTGTCCCACCTTGTAGGCCTCGCCGAGGGTTTGCAGCATATTGAACGTAGTGCCTGCACCAACATCGGTGCCCACGCCCATTTTCACCCCTTTCTGCCAGCAGGTTTGCAGATCGAACAATCCGCTGCCGAGGAACAGATTAGAGGTTGGGCAGAAGGCGACGGCGGAATCGGTGTGGTGCAGGCAGTCCCACTCTTCATCTTCAAGGTGCAGGCAGTGGGCAAACAGGCTGCGGCGGCCGGTCAGCTGATACTGATGATAAACATCAAGATAGCCGCTGTTTTCAGGGAACAGCGCCTTCACCCAGGCGACCTCCTGCGGGTTTTCGCTCAGATGGGTATGCAGCCAGGTATCCGGGAACTCCTCACGCAGCTGGCGGACTTTTTCCAGTAGCTGCGGTGAGGATGTGGGGGCAAAACGTGGCGTCAGCGCATAGCTCAGGCGACCAACATTGTGCCAGCGTTCAATCAGTTCGCGCGTCTGCCGATAGCTCTGTTCCGGCGTTTCGGTCAGCGCTTCCGGCGCGTGGCGATCCATCATCACTTTACCGGCGATCAGCCGCATCCCCAGGCCGTGCGCGGCCGAAAATAGCGCGTCTACCGATTCCGGGTGGACAGTGCCAAACACCAGCGCGGTGGTGGTGCCGTTGCTTAGCAGCTGCTGGAGGAAAAATGCCGACATTCGTGCAGAGTGCTGCGGGCAGTGGTACTGACTTTCCACCGGAAAGGTATACTGATTCAGCCATTCGAGCAGCTGCTCGCCAAAGGCCCCGATCATCTCGGTTTGCGGATAGTGAATATGCGTGTCGACAAATCCCGGGACGATAAGCTTGCCACGATAATCCACCACCTCGCAGCCCGGTGGCAGTTGTGAACTCTCCTCCTGCCAGGGACTGAGGGAAACAATTTTGCCTGCATTAAGCAACAGCAGGCCATCTTCGATGTAGCGCGCGGCGTCCAAAAGTTCATCCGGCGTACTCACCGTACGGGTAATATCGAAAAAGCTGCCGCGAATGGCGTGGCTACAGGTTACTGGCATAATTATTCCTTCAAGCACGGCGGAAGATCCGTCCCGCAATTCACGGGAAAGGTGCTGGTTATCGATAAACAAACAGAGTGACCATTCTGTTTCCGAAAAAACAGACTCTGCTGTTTTGCAAAATCCGTACCAGCGAGAATAAATAAATTAATCATATTTATCAGTCGGATAAATTAAATTCTGGCAGGCATCATATTTTGGAATGATAAAAACGGCAGGCAACCGTTTGCTATTTAATGCGCAAACGGTTGCCTGGCATTAATAATAAATACGCTCCTCTACCGGACATTATTCGTCTGTTCCCCGGCACCGAAATAACGCAGAGTCCGTCACTTTCGCACCATGCTGGTGCGACATTTTCTTATTAATCATAACCATTCGCTTCTTATCACATCTGCCCTGAGATGGTATGGTGATCGGCGCTGCATGGTGGAAATTTCCGGGTTATGACGCCCAATTTTGTATTGAGGAACAGTGAGATGATCGTATTTGTTACCGGCGCGACCGCTGGTTTTGGTCAGAGCATTACCCGTCGTTTTATCGCGCAGGGTCATCAGGTGATTGCAACCGGCCGCCGTCAGGAACGCCTGGATGCACTGAAGGAAGAGCTGGGTGAGAATGTCTATACGCTGAAGCTTGACGTGCGCGACCGCGCAGGCATCGATGAGGCGATTGCCAGCCTGCCCGCCGAATGGCGCAACATTGACGTTCTGGTCAACAACGCCGGTCTGGCTCTGGGGATTGAACCGGCGCAGCGCGCCAGCCTGGATGACTGGGAAGATATGATCGACACCAACAATAAAGGGCTGGTGTACATGACGCGTGCCATCCTGCCAGGCATGGTGGAACGCAATATCGGTCATATCATCAATCTGGGTTCGATTGCCGGTAGCTGGCCGTATCCTGGCGGCAACGTTTATGGTGCAACTAAAGCCTTCGTGCGTCAGTTCAGCTTCAACCTGCGTACCGATCTGCACGGCACCGCACTCCGCGTGACCGATATTGAGCCGGGTCTGGTGGGCGGCACCGAGTTTTCTAACGTGCGCTTTAAGGGTGATGATGCCCGTGCCGATGGCGTTTACGACGGCGCTGTACCGCTGACGCCGGAAGACGTGACCGAAGCGGTCTGGTGGGTCGCCACGCTGCCAGCGCATGTGAACATTAACGCGCTGGAAATGATGCCGGTAGGTCAAAGCCAGGCCGGTTTACGCGTGCATAAGTCGTAATTTCCCCTCTGCTGCCTGCCCCCGCTTCAGGCGGGAGCAGGTCAGCGGCTAAATGGTTTTTCCCCATCCCGCCACGATAATCAGCATTCCGCAGAACGCCACCGCGGCCCCAACCCAGTCCCATGTGCTGAGCTTTACGCCGTCCACCACCCGCAGCCAGACCAGCGCCGTCACAACATACACGCCACCGTAGGCGGCATAGACGCGCCCGCTCGCCTCCGGATGCAGGGTTAACAGCCAGACGAAAATCATCAAACTTAGCGCAGCGGGCAGCAGCAGCCACGGGGAGCCGCCTTTTTTTAACCAAAGCCAGGGCAAGAAACAGCCAATGATTTCGGCCAGCGCGGTGGCAAAAAACAGTAACGTGGTGGTCAACATACGTGTAAATCTCTCCGAATCCTCAATGAACACACCGGGTCGCTGGTGAGCACTTCGGCGCTGATGATATACTTATTGGCAATATCTGCGCAGCAGTTGTCTCCGCTTCGCGTCTGTAAAGAAAGGAAACCTTTGATGAAATCACTACAACAACGTCTGACCCGCACCACCCTACCACTGGTTTTACTGGCGGCACTGTTTTCCGTGCAGCACAGCGCAATGGCGCGCACTGACCGTCTGGTGATTGAAAACGGCGATAACTCGTTGAGTAAAGAACAGGCTCGTCAGGAGAAAGAACAGTGGGATGATACTCATCGCCTGCGTGGCAAAGTGAACAATCGTGTTGAGAAAGAGTTCGATAAAGTCGATCGCGCCTTTGACACCCGCGACGGCTGCGAAAAAAGCCTGAATGTGAACGCCTACTGGGAACCTAATACGCTGCGCTGCCTGGATCGTCGTACCGGACGCCCGGTTGCACCGTAAGCCCGGTCACTTCTCTGTTCGCCAACGGAATGTGGAAAGAAACGCCCCATAATTAAAAGTGCATCGCTATGGGGCTGACAGCGTTTCACGTTGGTGGGCAATTTTTTGGCTTATAATTACCGCTGTTCTCACGCAAAAGGATGAAATGATGAAAGGTTCTAAGTGGATTTTAACCGCCCTGCTCGTTGCCAGCCCGCTGGCCGTTCAGGCATCTTGCGAAAGCGTCAAGGCTGATATTAGTCAGAAGATCATCAATAACGGCGTGCCAGAATCCGGTTTCTCGCTGGATATCGTCCCTAACGATCAGGCCGAGCAGGCTGGTGGTCAGGTTGTCGGGCACTGCGAGAGCGATACGCAAAAAATCGTCTATAAACGCAACGGTAACGACAGCGAAAACAGTGTTCCTGCCAGTGCGGGAACCTCCCAGGATACACCTGCACAGTAATCTCTTTACCGCTGACCTGAGGCATTATGCCTGGTCAGCGGTCCCTTCCTAATGGGGTTTTTGTACCGGCACCAGTCGCGACATCAGCAGGCTGCCAAACGCAATAATCAGTGACACCACAAACACCCAGTGCAGCGAGTGCGCGATTTCCGTCAGGATCAGATCAAGGTTCGCGGGTTTGAGCTGCTCGCGCCCGGCGGGTGACATCACCTGCTGCACCGGATCGCTATATTGCGGCAGGCGCAGCATCAAGTTGTAGTTCAGCACCGCCCCCATTAGCGCCGTGCCCAGCGCAGAGCCTAACATGCGGCTGAACATCACCGAAGCGGTACAAATCCCACGGATCTCAAACTGCGCCGTATTCTGCACCGCAATCAGGAAGGTGGTGCTGGTCATCCCCATCCCCGTACCAATGACGAAAGCGGATAATCCGGCATACCATACCGGGCTTTCGCGATGCAAAATCAGTAGCATCGCCGTTCCCGCTATCAGCAGCAGCGAACCCAGCTGAGCGGTAAATCGGTAAGAGGTGTGCTGCATCAGCCTGCCGCTTAGCGTACTGGCCAGCGGCCAGCCAATTGACATCATCGCCAGCGCACTCCCTGCCTGCAGCGGTGTACCGCCGTTAACGCCCTGAATCCAGGTAGGAAGGAATGCACTGATCCCCATCATCGCCGCACCGATCAGCAGGTTGCCTACGTTACCCGCCAGCAGCGTTCTGGTGCGCCAGATAGCCAGGGGAAACAGAGGCTCGCCCGAGTAACGTTCGTGGCGCAACAGTCCCCATCCGGCTAACAGCGCAACGGCGCTTAATACCAGCGTCCAGTAGCCAAGCGACTCGGCCTGTAACAGTGCGGTTAATAGCGCGGTAACGGTCAGCATCAACCAACAGCTGCCGGTGAAATTGATACGCCGATCGGTTTTTTCCCGGCTTTCCGGGAAGAAACGCACCAGCAGCAGCATCGAAATGATACCAATTGGCACGTTAACCCAGAAAACCAGCGCCCAGTTAAAGTGCTGTACCAGCCAGGCACCGGTCAGTGGCCCGACAATCGCCGCTACGCCCCACACGCTGGAAAGCCAGCCCTGCACGCCTGCGCGCTCTTTTGGCGGATAAACGTCGGCGATAATCGTTGAGGTCAGCGGCATAATAGCCCCGGCCCCCAGCCCCTGGAAGGCGCGGAAAAGAATCAGCCAGCCCATGCTACTGGCGAATCCGCAGAGTATCGAGCCCAGCAGGAACAGTCCGGCACCGATAAAAAACACGCGTTTGCGGCCCCACATATCGGCAAGGCGGCCATAGATGGGTACGGTGACCGCCTGGGTAAGCAGATAAATAGAGAAAACCCAGCCAAACTGCGAAAAACCACCCAGTTCAGTAATGATCGTGGGCATCGCTGTGGCGACAATGGTGACCTCAATGGCCGCCATAAACATCGACAGCATGCAGGCAATCAGCACCCAGTGACGCCGGGTTACGGCGTTAATTGTATTTTCTGACATGGGATTCCTTTTCGTTGCTTCCCTGCTAAGTGTGTACCAAATCTTGTCGTGGAGTTTTCGGATTGTGCGCTTTAGCTGGTGACAACGTCACATAAATTCCAGGGTTTTGATTAGCTCAGCGCGCGAAATCACGATAATTAAAACAACATCCCGTCAGGATAGTAAACGAAAAC
Source organism: Pantoea coffeiphila (assembly GCF_016909495.1). Lineage (GTDB taxonomy): Bacteria > Pseudomonadota > Gammaproteobacteria > Enterobacterales > Enterobacteriaceae > Erwinia > Erwinia coffeiphila. The sequence continues at coordinate 549,238 of NZ_JAFBFW010000001.1, forward strand.
AATGGCTTTTTGCGGCATGGATTCAAAGAAGAGTATAGCCGGGGCGAACTCTTTAAGCGGTTCGCCCACGTTATCTGGCTTATAAGTTCAGGGGAGAGAGATCGAAATAGCGCGACAAATCGCGGGTTTCTGCACGTGGTAAATAAGGAAGCTCACCCAACAGCGGTGCGGGGATCTTATCCTGTAAGACGTTGATAATTTCTGCGTAGTGCGCAAGGCCTGGATTAATTCGGTTAGCCACCCAGCCCAGCAAAGGTAGCCCGTCGTTCAGTATCGCCTGTGCGGTCAGTAAAGCGTGGCTGATACAACCCAGTTTGATACCAACCACCAGAACGACGGGCATCTGTTCCTGCACCACCCAGTCGGATAGCGGGCGCCTGTCGCTCATCAGACTACGCCAGCCGCCGGTTCCCTCAATGACAATATGATCGGCCTGCTCATCCAGCGCATGCAGCCCGCTACTTAATGTGGCATAGCTAAACGACTGCAGGCTGGTACTGATTTCATCATCAAGCAGAGTTACCGGGTTAATGGCCTGATAAGGCAGCTGAAGTGAAGAAGAGGCCTGCAATACCAGGGCATCTTTATTTCTCGGCCCCTCTTCGGTTTGCTGACTACTTTTGGCTACCGGCTTGTAGCCAACGGCATGCTTATCGCCCACCGCAAGCGTTTGCAGCAACCCTCGTGACACTACCGTTTTACCGACTTCAGTATCGGTTCCGGTAACAAATAAACGTTTATACATAAACGGCTCCAGCAGGCCATGTCTGGCCCACAGATAAACTTTTGGGAAGTAATGGAGCGAAAATTGTAGGGCAGCGCCTGGCGGTGAAGATTGCGTTGGCGCAATATTTAGTGGATTCGTTATCCCTGCAGTAATTTGATCAGCAGCGAGCCATTGTAGAGCGCATCCTTCACCAGTGCCGCACCGGGCATCGTTCCCTGGTTCAGGAACTCGGTCGGCTCCACGGACAGCGTTGCGCCATAGTCAGGTAGCGACTGTTGCTGAATGCAGGCGTTAATCGCCGGGAATAAAATCGGGTGTGCGCGATTGAGCGGCGAACCTATCAACACTTTTTGCGGATGGAACAGGTTGACCATAATGGCCAGAATACGTCCAATACTGCCACCGACACCGGTGATAATGTCGCAGGCCAGCTGATCGCCGCTCAGTGCAGCATCACACAGGTTTTCAATCGAAAGCGGCTGATTGTGCAGCGAAGAGCTCATTGATGCCTGCATACGCTGCGCGGCCAGTTCGAGCATGCTTTCCGTACTGGCCACGGTTTCCAGACAGCCGTGATTGCCGCAGTAGCAAAGTTTGCCCCAGGGGTCGACCTGGGTATGCCCTATCTCAACGAGCGTTGCGCCACCGCCGTGCAGCAGTCTGCCGCCGGTAATCACCCCGGCACCAACGTTATGATCGATCACCACCTGCAAAACATCGCTGGCATCACGCGACGCTCCAAACAGTGACTCAGCCATGGTCCAGGCGCAGATATCGTGCTGGATGTAGACCGGCAGTCCGGTTCGCAGCTCCAGTTCCGGCCCCAGCGGCATGTCATCGACCTGATAAAACGGCATGCGATGCACGATACCCGCCTGGCCGTTAACTCTACCCGGTAAGGTAATAGCAATAGCCGTCAGCCGTTCCAGACGGCTCTGGTGGATCACAAAGAATTGATCGATCAGCTGAATAATGCGCTGAAGAAGCGGCTCGGGATCGGTGGGAGGCAGCGCAAACTGCTGTTCAACTACCATTTTGCTGCTGAGATCTCGCAGCGCGATAGTCATATCGCCGTTGCCAATACGAACGGCGAGAAAATGCCAGGCTTCCGTGTCCAGCACCAGGCCAACGGCGGGACGCCCCCGGCTACCGGGTTCCTGGAATTCGGTTTCTTTAACCAGGTGCGCTTCCAGCATTTCACGAACAATCTTGGTAATACTGGCTGGAGCCAGCTGCGCTTTTTTGGACAGTTCGATACGCGAAATAGGGCCAAACCGGTCGATAAGCCGATAGACCGCACCGGCATTGGTCTGTTTAATCTGGTCGATATGACCAGGCTGATTGTCCGCAATCACACCCCAGCTCCCGCTTATTTTCACGCTTCAAAATAAAGCATACTGCTCATGGTGAAACACTTCGCACACAAGGTCAAATATTTGATTCGATATGTGATTTGCAGCACATAAACAGCAGAAGAGCGCTCATGTTTTCCACGATTTAATGCGCCGGCAGCAGCAGCGACATCATGGCCGACATGACGGCTGGTCGTTCACGCAGCCGCGACCAAACCAGCCAGACCTGTGACAGCGCATCTGCTTCCTGTAAAGGAATCCAGACGACATCCGCCAGCCGAACGCGGCGGAAAGATGCAGGCAAAATGGACACACCAAGCCCGGTCGAAACCAGCCCGATAATGGTCATTGCTTCCCCCACTTCCTGGGCAATATTCGGCTCAATCTGGTAGTGATGCAGCAGGGTTAAAATTTCCGTATAGAGGGCCGTTCCGACCTGGGGATCGAAAAAAACAAACGGCTCATTAGCCAGTTCGCGAACGCTGATGGTCTGTCTACCGGCCAGCAGATGGTCGCGATGAACCAGCGCATACATCGGTTCTTCCAGGATCAGCTGATGATCCAGCGTTTCCGGTAACGGTGTATTACGCATCACCCCCAGATCGAGCCGACCATCGATCAGCGGTGCCAGCTGCTGACGCGTGTTGATCTCCTGCATTTGCAGGTGAACGGCGGGAAAACGCTGACGAAAGGTGAACAATGCATCGGACACCACGCTGATAAACGGGGCCGAAGAGGTAAAACCAATACGCAGCTCACCCTCATCACCACGATGCAAACGCGCCGCTTTATCAGCGGCCTGAGCAACGTTTTGCAGTATTAAGCGGGCATCCAGCAAAAACTGCTGGCCGGCTGCCGTCAGGCGTACGCTGCGGTTGGTTCTGGCAAACAGACGTGCGCCGATTTCCTGCTCCAGGATCTGAACCTGCTGACTGAGCGGCGGCTGGGAGATATTCAGCCGCTGCGCCGCACGGCCAAAGTGCAGTTCTTCAGCAACGGCAATAAAGTAACGCAGATGACGAAGCTCGATATTCATATTTTAAATATATCATTTGAGATTATTAATATATTAGACATCATAATAGGTTTTTCTTATCTTTTCCATGGAGAGACTAAGCCATCCCCGCTAAGGAACCTGAAGTGAATCGCTCAACCCACGCCGTTACGCTTGAAGAGCCCGTTAACCGCATCCCGTCTGATTATTCCAATGCCAGTGCGTATATTAATCGCGGCTCACCGCAGTTTATGCGCGTTACGCTGGCCCTGTTTTCCGCCGGGCTGGCCACCTTCGCCTTGCTCTACTGTGTACAACCGATACTGCCGGTGCTGTCGCATGAATTTGGCGTTTGCCCTGCCAGTAGCAGCATTTCGCTCTCCATTTCTACCGGTTTCCTCGCGCTGGGCATGCTGTTTACCGGCCCGCTCTCTGATGCGCTGGGTCGTAAATCAGTGATGGTCACGTCGCTGATGCTGGCGGCCATTTTCTCTCTGCTTTCGTCCACCATGACCAGCTGGCACGGCATTCTGCTGATGCGCGCGCTCACCGGCCTGTCATTAAGCGGTGTTGCAGCGGTAGGGATGACCTATTTGAGCGAAGAGATGAACCCGGCGGTTGTCGCTTTTTCGATGGGCCTCTACATCAGCGGTAATTCCATCGGCGGCATGAGCGGCCGTCTGTTAAGCGGTGTGATCACTGATTACAGCAGCTGGCGCGTGGCGGTTGCCATCATCGGCTGTTTTGCGCTGGCTTCCGCCGTTATGTTCTGGAAAATTCTGCCCGACTCACGCCATTTTCGCCCGGCGTCGCTAAAACCACGCAGTCTGGCCATTAACTTCCGCCTTCACTGGCGCGACAGCGGTTTGCCGCTGTTATTTGCCGAAGGTTTTCTGCTGATGGGATCTTTCGTCACGCTGTTTAACTACATTGGCTATCGTCTGTTGGCCCCCCCCTATTCACTTAGCCAGGCGGTTGTTGGTCTGCTATCCGTTGTGTATCTCACCGGTTCCTGGAGTTCACCCAAAGCCGGTGCGATGACAGCGAAGTATGGCCGGTCACCGGTCCTGTTAGTTTCAACGCTGGTGATGATGAGCGGCCTGCTGATCACATTATTCAGCAGTGTCTGGCTGATCTTGCCCGGCATGATGCTGTTTACCGCCGGATTCTTTGCGGCACACTCCGTTGCCAGCGGATGGATTGGCATGCGTGCACGCCGTGCCAAAGGCCAGGCCTCATCGCTTTATCTGTTCAGCTACTACCTTGGTTCCAGCGTCGCGGGCACGTTAGGTGGCGTGTTCTGGCATAGTTTTGGCTGGAGCGGGATCACCGCTTTTATTTCTGCAATGCTGCTGCTGTCGATACTGGTAGGTAGCCGTCTGCACCTTAAAAAGCTTTGATTTATTCACCCTCTCGGGCCAATGCAATCAGCGTGGCCCGTTTTTTCCCCGGACATCGCGCGAACAGACTGCTTAACCAATCAACGCTAAACGTTATTTACCTTGCCCCTCTCTGCCTGAATAAAACGCACACTGATGTTGAATTGAGCACCAGTAATCATTATCATCATTAGTATGTTGTAACTAATGGGGAATGGAATGAGCCTTTATCATGCCGTAGATCGGTTGCACCACTGCGTCGCTGAGCTGGAGTCTGAACTCGACCTCCTGCAACAGCACATCCTTTCCCTGCGGCTGCTGGCGGCCAGGGTATTTGAATTGCCTGCTGTTGAGAAAGGCAAAGAGAGTGACCCGCTTACGCAGATTAGCGTTGAGCAACGCGTGGGCCAGTCCGCATTACAACTTGCTCTGGCGCATTTTTCACGGCTATTCATGCAGCACCAGTCGGAAAAAATCAGTACCAAATCGGCCGTTCGCCTGCCCGGCGCTATCTGCCTGCAGGTCGACAAAGAGCAGTCTCTCCTTTTCCAGCAGCAGGTTGAACGAATAAACACGCTAAAAAAGCAGCTGGAGCAGATCATTACCGTCGAGTCCGGGCTGCCGAGCGAAGAGCGATTCGAATTCGTTCATACCCACCAGCGCGGATTGATTACCCTCAACGCCTATCGCTCGCTGGTGCTGCTGGATAATCCTGATTCGGTGCGATTCGGCTGGGCCAACAAGCATATTATTAAAAACGTCAGCCGCGACGAAATACTGGAGAAACTGCAAAAAAGCCACAATGCCGGCCGGGCGCAGGCACCGTGGAGCCGCGAGCAGTGGGCGGAAAAAGTGGCACAGGAGATAGAATCGATCAAATCCCTGCCCGATAGCGCGCGCCTGAAGATAAAACGGCCGGTCAAGGTGCAGCCGATCGCCAGAGTCTGGAACAGCAGCAGCCAGAAGCAGACCCAGCTGGCCTGCCCTTCGCCTTTAATCGTGCTGTGTAAGGATACGGCCAGCGTGCCGGTGCTGGGCGAATTGCTTAACTACGACGCGGATAACGTGAATCACCGCCACAAACCGCTGGCGCAGCCGCTGTTTATGCTGATCCCACGGCTGCATCTGTATACCGATCGGCTTGCCTGATGCCCTTAAGCAGATAGAAGCACAAAAAAAAAGCCAGGCATCAGCCTGGCTTAGTCTTCAGGTAGTACAGGAAGGATCAGACTTTCATACTGCCAACCATCTCTTCCGGACGCACCCAGGCATCGAACTCTTCCTCGGTCAGATAGCCCAGTTTCAGCGCCGAGCCTTTCAGCGTCAGCCCTTCTTTATGTGCTTTCTTGGCGATTTCAGCCGCTTTATCGTAGCCAATATGAGTATTTAATGCGGTAACCAGCATCAGCGACTCATTCAGCAGCTGGGTAATGCGGTCACGGTTCGGCTCGATACCGACCGCGCAGTGGTGATTAAAGCTGTCCATGCCGTCTGCCAGCAGGCGTACCGACTGCAGGAAGTTATGGATCACCATTGGGCGGTAAACGTTCAGCTCGAAGTTACCGGACGCGCCGCCGATATTCAGCGCCACATCGTTGCCCATCACCTGGCAACACAGCATAGTCAGCGCTTCACACTGGGTCGGGTTCACTTTGCCCGGCATGATTGAACTGCCCGGCTCGTTTTCAGGAATAGCGATCTCGCCGATACCACAGCGCGGGCCGGAAGAGAGCCAGCGCACGTCGTTAGCAATCTTCATCAGGGAAGCCGCCAGACCCTTCAGCGCACCGTGCGCGTGTACCAGCGCATCACAGGTTGCCAGCGATTCAAATTTGTTTGGCGCAGTCACAAACGGCTGTTTAGTTAAATCGGCCAGTTCTTTCGCCACGCGAACCGCGTATTCCGGGTGGGTATTCAGGCCGGTGCCCACGGCAGTGCCGCCCAGAGCCAGCTCGGCCACATGAGGGATACTCTGTTCGATATGCTTCAGGCTGTGTGCCAGCATGGCAACCCAGCCTGAAATTTCCTGGCCCAGCGTCAGCGGCGTGGCATCCTGCAAATGCGTACGACCAATTTTGACGATGTCTTTATAGGCTTCAGCCTTATCATTCAGCGTCTTTTGCAGCACTTTCAGCTGCGGCAGCAGATGTTCCTGCACCGCCACAACCGCCGCCACATGCATCGCCGTCGGGAAGACGTCGTTAGAGCTTTGACTCTTATTGACATCATCGTTCGGGTGCACCAGACGAGACATGCCGCGCTCACCGCCAAGAATTTCACTGGCGCGGTTGGCGAGCACTTCGTTCATGTTCATATTGGTTTGCGTACCGGAACCGGTCTGCCAAATGGCGAGGGGGAATTCAGCCGTGTGCTTGTCGGCGAGCACTTCATCCGCCGCGCTGATGATAGCGCCAGCACGTTCACCCGGCAGCAGGCCGAGATCGCTGTTTACCTTGGCTGCGGCGCGCTTGGTCAGCGCCAGAGCATAGACCAGCTCGACAGGCATTTTTTCCGTTGAAATGCGAAAGTGTTCCAGTGAACGTTGGGTCTGCGCGCCCCAAAGTTTATCAGCCGGTACTTCGATAGGTCCCATTGAGTCTTTTTCAATGCGGTGGGCTGCCATTCCTCTCTCTCCTTTAGCACAAACATATGATTTTAAATGGCCCGTTTTGAGTAACCGGTGGCCAGTAACTGCGGGCCATATATTTACATACAACTATTTAACATTATGCGACTCATTCGCGTTTATTGCACTCCGATTGTTTTAAAGAGGATTTTTCGGATTGTCTTCCAGGGTATTCTTTGGGTATTACTATCGGCAATTAGCTACCTGAACAGGGTTTAACAGGGAAACATCATGCAAAAATTAATCAATTCGCTGCAAAATTATGCCTGGGGAAGTAAAACGGCGCTGACGGAGCTGTACGGTATCGAAAACCCATCGCAGCAGCCGATGGCGGAGCTGTGGATGGGTGCCCATCCGAAGAGTTCTTCACAGATTATCGTTGATAATGCCCCGCGTTCGCTGCGCGATGTCATCGCCGAGGATAAAACCGGCCTGCTGGGTGAAGCCGTCACCAGGCGTTTTAATGAGCTGCCTTTCCTGTTTAAGGTGCTGTGCGCCGACCAGCCGCTGTCTATCCAGGTTCACCCAAGCAAATCCGCCGCAGTTGAAGGCTTTGCCCGCGAAAACGCGGCGGGTATCCCGATCGATGCTGCTAACCGCAACTATAAAGATGACAACCACAAGCCCGAACTGGTTTATGCGCTGACCCCATTCCAGGCGATCAACGGCTTCCGTCCGCTGAAGGAGATTGCCGCCCTGCTGCTACCCGTATCTGCGGCGCACCCGGCAATTGAGAAATTTATCCACGCACCGGACGCCGCTAATCTGTCCGACCTGTTTGCCAGCCTGCTGTCGATGGAAGGCGAAGTTAAGGCGCGGGCGCTGGATATTCTGCGTGAGCAATTAAACGCCAACGCGGGCGAACCGTGGCAGACCATCAGCAGCATCGCGGAAGTGTATCCCGACGATAGCGGATTGTTTTCCCCGCTGCTGTTGAACGTGATTGAACTGCAGCCGGGCCAGGCGATGTTCCTGTTCGCTGAAACGCCGCACGCCTATCTGAACGGCGTAGCGCTGGAGATTATGGCTAACTCCGATAACGTTCTTCGTGCCGGTTTAACGCCGAAATACATCGATATTCCCGAGCTGCTGGCCAACCTGAAGTTTGTCGAAAAGCCTGCGGATACGCTGCTGACGGTGCCGGTTCAGCAGGGAAATACGCAAACCTTCCCCATTCCGGTAGAAGATTTTGCTTTCGCCATCCACACCCTTAGCGCAGAACCGCTGAGCGTTGAGCAGCAGAGCGCGGCCATTATTTTCTGCATCGAAGGCGAAGCGGTACTGGACAACGGCAAACAGCAGCTGACGCTGAAGCCGGGCGAGTCAGCGTTTATTGCCGCCAGTGAATCGCCGATTACCCTGAGTGGAAGCGGTCGCGTTGCGCGGGCATTTAACGATCTGGCTAATTGCGGCTGACGTATCCAGCCATAATTGCTAATATTATTGAAGTTATTCCACAAAAACGCCGTAAGGCGTTTTTTATTCGCCATTATGTTGCCTGCAGGGTTTGAAGAGGTTAACCGGCGTTCGTGAATCAAAAAAGGACGACTTACAGATGAAAAAAACCAAGATTGCCGTCGGCGTAGTAGTTGCCCTTGGCGTTATCTGGACCGGGGGTGCCTGGCTTACCGGTAAGCAGCTGGAAAAAAACATGGATCAGCTGGTACAGCAAGCGAACGCGCAGATTCGCGATACGGCGCCGGAAAGCCGCCTGCAGCTTAGCTATCAGGATTATCAGCGCGGCCTGTTCAGCAGCACCGTGCGTCTGATCCTTCAGTCCAGTTCACAAACCGAAGACAACTCAATTCTGAAACCCGGCCAGAGCATCGTCATGAAGGAGACCATCGATCATGGTCCTTTCCCGCTTGCCCAGCTGAAAAAATTCAATCTCATACCCAGCATGGCTTCCGTTCACAGCGAGCTGGAAAACACCGATCCGGTGAAGAAGCTGTTTGAAATTGCTAAGGGACAGTCCATTGTTCAGGTTGAAACCCGCGTTGGCTACAGCGGCAGCACCGATTCCGATGTGCGCCTGCTGCCGGCTGATTACAGCAATGTTCAGACCGGTGAACGTTTTGCCTTTAACGGCGGTACGCTGTCGATTTCAGCGGATGACAAAGGTGACGCGGTCAAGTTTGACGGCAATATCGACAGCGTTTCCATTGCCAGTAAAAATGAGCTGGAGATGCCGGTACTGTTTACCATTAACGGCCTCAAGCTTGATGCGAACAGCCGCCTCAGCCCGGAAGGACTGCGCATCGGCGATCAGGATCTGACGCTGAAAAAACTCAGCGCGACCGTGAGTGATAAAGAAGCGCTGACGCTGGAGAACCTTAACGGCAAGTCGACTTTTGATTCGAAGGATAATCACGTTTCCGGCCAGATCGATTACACGCTCGACAGCCTGAAGCTTCAGGGCCAGGACTTCGGCCACGGTAAACTGCTGATTAAACTTGCCGACTTCGACGGCAAGGCGATGAAACAGTTCTCCACTCAGTACAACAACCAGGTGATGGCGCTGACCGGCGATCCGGCCGTCCAGAACAATCCTGAGCTTTATCAGCAGCGCGTCAGCGAGTTGCTGGCGGCAAACCTTCCGCTGCTGCTGAAAGGCAACCCGTCGGTGAGTATTGCCCCCCTGAGCTGGAGCAATGATAAAGGCGAGAGCAGCTTCAATCTTGCCGTACAGTTTAAAGATCCGGCGGCGGCTACGGCGCCAGCCCAGACCGTGGGCCAGCAGGTGGATAACGTGCTGAAGTCGTTCGACGGCAAGCTGCAGATTTCAATGGATATGGCGACGGAGATGATGACTCACGTGGCGATGACCGAGGGGTATGATAAGGATCAGGCCGCCAAGCTTGCCGATCAGCAGGTGAAGGGTCTGGCCGCGATGGGCCAGATGTTTAAGCTGACTACCCAGAAGGATAATAATATTCTCACCACGCTGCAGTACGCTACCGGCCAGGTAACGATGAACGGTGAGAAGATGCCGCTGGAGCAGTTCCTGTCGCGTTATATGCTGGGCGGCGGTGATGAGATTGCACCGCAGGCGCAGCCGGAAGAGCAGCAACAGGCTGCACCTGAAGTTCAGCCGCAGGTTGCTCCGCAGAACTGATTTAGTCGGTGATTCGGTAGAGATCCAGAACCGCTATCCTTGTGATGGCGGTTTTTTTATGTCTGGTGGATAGGGTTCAGCCTCTGCTACTGCTCCAGGGCGGTCCCACTTCGATAATTCCATCGTTTTTTGCTTTTTAAAGTAAGAAGCGCTGTGAAATGGTGGCGGGGGTACAGCCTCTGCTGCTGCTCCAGGGGCGGTCCTCGCGCCGTGCGTGGCACGGTGCCCTCGGTTACGCCATTGCGCCGACGGATCGGCCAGGATTGAACATCCCTGTTCAAACCCGGCCTGACGCCAGCGTCCCTGCTGTCGTCTCCTGGCTCAACGGCTCCACCTCGGCGCTGCGGATGCCCTTACGCAGCAGCAGAGGCTGTCCCTTTCCGACAATTTCATCGCTTTTTGGCTTTCAGGCAACACCAAACTCTGAGAGCAGGCAGGCCGTGCCCCCGAACGGGCAATCCGCAGCGCTGAACGGAGAAAGGAAGCCAGGATTCGGCCGCATGGACGCGGCCGAAAGACACGGTCGGGCCAGGACGGCCCGTCTGTGGCGGTCCGACAGGCTGACGTACGAAGTGAGGGAACCGCGAAGCGGCGCGAGGACAGCCCGAGCGGGGGCGCGGCCAGCCAGCGCTAACTCCCGGCTTTGCAAACAACGCAGCACCAATGCCCAACTATCAGCATTCCGCCCAATTAACCAGCAACCAATCACCCATTTGCGCAAATAACTGGTACTGTTGCGCAATTAGTTTTTATAATGCTCTGCACTTTTACATCACCTCAAGAGTGCCGACCATGATCGACAGCCAGCTTCCCCTTACCGATATTCATCGCCACCTTGATGGCAACATTCGTGCGCAAACTATTCTCGACCTGGGCCGCGAATTTAACATCACCCTGCCCGCCAGCACGCTGGAAACCCTGCGCCCGCACGTGCAGGTTATCGAAACCGAACCGGATCTGGTCAGCTTCCTGAATAAACTCGACTGGGGCGTGAAGGTACTTGGCTCGCTGGATGCCTGCCGCCGCGTGGCGCAGGAAAACGTTGAAGATGCCGCGCGCGCCGGAATTCACTACGCCGAACTGCGCTTCTCTCCGGGCTATATGGCGATGACCCATAATCTGCCGGTAGCAGGCGTAGTGGAAGCCGTGATCGACGGTGTGAAAGCAGGCTGTGCCGCACACAACATTGACGTCCGCCTGATCGGAATTATGAGCCGCACCTTCGGCGAGCAGGCCTGCCTGCGCGAACTGGATGCCCTGCTGGCACACCGCGACGGTATCACCGCGCTGGATCTGGCCGGTGATGAACTTGGCTTCCCGGGAAATCAGTTCCTCAGCCACTTCAACCGCGCACGCGATGCCGGTTTGCGCATCACGGTGCACGCGGGCGAAGCCGCCGGTGCTGACAGCATCTGGCAGGCGATTCGCGAGCTGGGTGCGGAGCGTATCGGCCACGGCGTGAAGGCCATTGAAGATCGGGCACTGATGGATTATCTGGCGGCGAACGGCATCGGTATTGAATCCTGCCTCACCTCAAATATCCAGACCAGCACCGTCGCCTCGCTGGCGAGCCATCCGCTGAAAGCCTTCCTGGAGCACGGTATTCTGGCCACCATCAATACCGACGACCCGGCGGTGCAGGGCATCGAGATTGGTCATGAGTATGAGCTTGCCGCACCGGCAGCCGGTCTGAGCCAGCAGCAGATGCGCACCGCGCAGGATAACGGACTGAAAATCGCCTTCCTGAGCGAGGCGGAAAAAGCCGCGGTACGGGCTCGCGTCGCGGGTTAATGTTCAAGACAGTAGATTAAGAAAAAACTGCCGCCGCATGACGGATAGCGATCCAACAGGCGGCGGCAGTGGTTCGACATTCAATGACCCAAGTGAGTCTACAGCGCTGCGGACATCTCAGCGGCAGTGACTTACGAAGACCCGCGCATTACTTCTGCGGCAGGGTCTTACGTTAACCGCTCAGATTATCTCAGCGACAGCGTCTGGCGCTTCTCTGCGGATTGCAGACCCAGTTCAATCAGTTCCATCACCTGAATCGCCTCTTCGGCCTTCACCGGGTTCTCACCCACGCCGTTCAGCGCATCACGGATCGCCGCATAGTACGCAGGATAGTTGCCCGGAATGGTCAGCAGAGTCTTCTCAGCCAGCACATCCCCGTTAACCAGCGTCACCACGCCGTCACGCATATCGTATCCCCAGTCTTCCTGCGGCGGGCGGGCACCCGCTTTCAGCGCATCTTCCTGCGGATCGAGGCCATACTTCACGTAGCTGCCCTGCGTGCCGTGGATCTGATAGCGCGGGGACTCGGCCGCCACCAGCATGCTGCCATGCAGCACGACGCGGCGCTGCGGATAGATCAGCGTAGCGTGGAAGTAGTCGGTGGTTTGCGCGCCCGGGCGCAGCTCGGTGGTGTCGACGTTAATCGCCACCGGGGAACCGAACAGCTGCAGCGCCTGATCGATAAGATGCGGCCCCAGATCGTACCAGATGCCGCTACCCGGGCCTTTCTGCTCGCGCCAGCGCTGTTTTACTTCCAGACGGAAGCGGTCAAAATGCGACTCAAAATAACGCACTTCACCCAAGGTGCCGTCGGTCAGCAGCGACTTGACGGTCAGGAAGTCACTGTCCCAGCGGCGGTTATGGAACACCGACAGCAGCAGACCTTTCGCTTTTGCCAGCGCGTCCAGCTCGCGCGCCTGTGACAGTGTCACGGTAAACGGTTTATCCACCACCACGTTTTTACCCGCATCCAGCGCGGCTTTCGCCAGCGGGAAGTGGGTATCGTTCGGCGTGGGGATCACAATCAGCTGGATGTTCGGATCGTCAAACAGCGCCTGAGGATCGGCAACCACCTGCACCGAGGGCCAGTCGGCGTGGACTTTTGTGGCATCACTGCTGGAAACAGCGGCCAGCTCCATTTCTGCCGTACCGGCAATCAACGGGGCATGAAACGTCTTACTGGCGAAACCATAGCCCACCAGCCCTACACGTATTTTATCAGTCATCACTTTCCCTCTTCTGGTTACCCATTGATTTAAGACGATCGGACCAGAGAGAACAAGGTGAAATCATTCTGATTCTTATTCATTAGCACGCCGTGGTACGTACCATGTTTCCTGAGCGACCAGCGCATCGTGCGCATCCAGGCTGCGGCGGCGGAAATCGCTGGGGCTGACGCCGACCCGTTTGCGGAACACCCGCGAGAAATAGAGCTGATCGTCATAGCCCACTTCCCGGCCAATGCTGGCAATCGGCTCCTGAGTAGTTTGCAGCAGCAGTCTGGCGCGGATCACCCGCTGATCTTCCCGCCAGCGCAGCAGGTTAACCCCCATCTGCTCGCGGAACAGGTGTGCCAGCCGCGAAGGCGACAGGCAGACGTGTTTAGCCACTTCCTCAATTTTTACCTCTGCCGCCAGGTTGCTGGTGACATACTGGCAGGCTTCAATCACCCGCGAGTCGCGAACCTGCTGATGGCTGCGCGGATCTTCTTCTACCGCCCGCAGCAACAGGCGTTCCAGCAGATTCATCGCCAGTTCTTCGGCGAAACGCCGCCCGGAGTTGTGGGTGTTTTCAATGCTGGCAAACAGGCGGTCGAACTCCCCGCGCAGCGCCTCGGGTAGGTGCAGCCGTCCCACGCCCTGCACCTCGTCCTGAAACGACAGCCAGTCGCTCCAGTAGGCGCGGGGGCGGAAATAGACCCAGCGGTGATGCCAGGCATTGCTGTCGGGCGAGCGGCCGTAATAGTGCGGGGTTTTCGGCTGGAACAGCAGCAGATCGCCCTCTTCACAGTCAAAGGCCGCATCGCCGTCGAAAATGCGTCCGCGCCCTTTCACCGTCAGGTTGAGGATGTAGCCTTTCATGCCGTGGGGACGATCGACAAAAAAATCGAGCGGCCCGTCGGCGTTAATCGGCGTCAGCCCGGCCACCAGCCAGGCACCGAACTGATAACCAGGTAACAGCGGGTTAGATTGTGTGACCGGTGCCAGGCGATGATACATAACGCGTCCCCTTATCAGGCTGCTTTATTTTTCTGTTTGTAGCGGTCAAAGATCACTGCTGCTAACAATATCAAACCGCGAACCACGTACTGTGAGAAAGGCGATATATTCAATAAGTTCATGGCGTTTTCCACCGTACCCAGAATCAGAACCCCCGCCACCACATAAGAAATTTTACCGATGCCGCCCTTCAGCGATACGCCGCCCAGTACGCAGGCAGAGATCACGATCAGCTCATAGCCGATTGAGGTCATTGGCTGGCCGCTGGTCATGCGCGACGCCAGGATAATCCCCGCCGCGGCGGACACCAGGCCGGAGAGGATAAAGATGATAATCCGCGTGCGCACCACCGGTACACCGGCTAAACGCGCGGCTTCTTCGTTACCGCCGATAGCCAGCGTGTTGCGGCCAAAGGTGGTTTTATTCAGCAGGAAGGCAAACAGCGCAAGAGTGATAATGGTTAACCACACCGGTGCCGGTACGCCCAGCCAGCTGGCATAGCCCAGCGCGAAGAAGCGTTCATCTTCGATGCCTACCGCTTTACCATCGGAGAAGATATAGGCCAGACCGCGCACGATCTGCATGGTTGCGAGGGTGGTAATCAGCGCGTTGATTTTCAGCTTAGCGATGACGAAACCGTTAACGAAGCCGCAGGCCACGCCGAGCAGCAGACCGGCACCGACGCCGATCCACAGGCTTTCGCTGAGGTTGATGACTACCGCACAGGTCACTCCGGCGCAGGCAATGACCGATGCCACGGAGAGGTCGAAATCGCCGGAGGCCAGGCAGAACAGCATGCCGCACGCGACCATTCCGGACATCGAAATCGCCAGCCCCAGCCCTTTCATATTGATAATGCTGGCGAAATTAGGCACGAAGACCATACAGGCGAGGAACAGCGCGGCAAACACCACCAGCATGCCGAAGTTATCCCAGATACGTCCGAAGCTCAGGCGCGACGGTGCCGCCGGGGCGGTCGTTGAAGTTGTCGAAGACATAGGTTTCTCCTGCATATCAGGCCACCGCGGTGGCAGGTTTAGCGGTTTTAGGCATCGCCAGACCGAGGGTCAGCGCTTCGGTGGCATCGTCGTGGGCCAGCTCGCCGGCAATCTCTCCTTCGCGCATCACCAGAATGCGATCGGCCAGGCCCATCACCTCCGGCAGATCGCTGGAGGCAAACAGCACGGCAATGCCGCGCTCGGCCAGCGCATAGATCAGCTGATAAATTTCGTTTTTAGCACCCACGTCAATACCGCGTGTTGGCTCGTCGAGCATGATCACTTTCATCTCTTCCGACAGCCAGCGGCCCAGGATCGCCTTCTGCTGGTTGCCGCCGGACAGATTCATAATCAGCTGGTCCGCCGTTGGGGTTTTGATATTGAGCGAGCGGATATGCAGCCCGGCATTTTTCGACTCCCAGGCTTTATCAATCAGAAAACCTGCCGTCAGGTTATTGCGACGGGCGCTGATGTTGATGTTGTCGCGAACCGAGTGCACCGGAATGATGCCGTCGGCCTTGCGATCTTCCGGGCAGAGCATAATCCCGGCACGGATCGCCTCAACCGGCTCGCGCAGGTTGAGTTTTTCGCCATCCAGCCACAGCTCGCCGCCGGTCAGCCGAGTGGCACCAAACAACCCCTTCATCAGTTCGCTGCGCCCTGCGCCCACCAGGCCAAACAGCCCGACGATTTCACCGGCGCGGACGCTGAATGAGACCGGGCTGCGCACGCCTTTCGCCTGCACGTTATCCAGACGCAGGCGCACCTCGCCGCACGGACGCGGGCTGTAGCCGTAGATATCGCCGATATCGCGCCCGACCATCGCCTGCACCAGCTGTTCGTTGTCGCAGGTGCTCATATCGCTGAAGGTACGCACGTAGCGTCCGTCCTTGAAAACGGTAATCGCATCGCTGAGGGCAAAGATCTCCTCCATGCGGTGTGAAACGTACAGCACCACACGGCCATCGGCGCGCAGCTGGCGAATGACGCGGAACAGCTGATCGATTTCACGAGCGGAAAGCGAGCTGGTCGGTTCATCAAAGGCAATCACCTGCGCGTTGCGGGTCAGCGCCTTGGCAATTTCGACCATCTGCCATTGACCCAGCGAGAGGTATTTCAGCGGCATATCGGGGTCGATATCCATCCCCAGCACCGCCAGCTGTTTTGCCGCCTCCGCACGCAGGCGACGGTGATTGACCAGCCCGCCGCGCTGCGGCAGCTGGCCCAGAAAAATATTCTCTGCCACGGTCATTTCCGGGATCAGATGCAGTTCCTGATAAATAATCGCCACTCCGGCGTTCAGCGCATCGGTGGTGTGCTGAAAATTGACCGGCTGGCCCTTAAGGCGAATTTCTCCACTGCTGGCGCGATAGCTGCCGCTGAGAATTTTCAACAGCGTTGATTTCCCGGCACCATTTTCCCCCATCAACGCATGGACCTCTCCGGCATGGCAGTCGAAGCTGATGTCCTGCAGTGCCTTCACGCCGGGAAAGGTTTTACCAATGCCGTGAAAGCTGAGATAAGCGGGTTCTCTGGTCATATCACTCCCCTGAAACGGTGTGGGACGGTAACGGCGTTATTCGCCCCGTAATACAAATAATCAGACCGTGGGCCGACCGTTGCAGCGATCGACCCACATCAAGTGACGTTGTCACTTAAAGCGCATTACATCAGCCCTTTCTTAGCCAGCTCGGCCTTGAAGTTGTCGCGTGTGATCAGCACCACGTCGGTCACTTCGGTAAACTTCGCCGGTTCCGCGCCGTTGGTCACCCAGTCATGCAGCATTTTGATACTGCGGTAGCCGTGAACGTCCGGGCTTGGCAGCAACGAGCCGTAGAAGCCGGTGGCCTGGCCTTTTGACAGTTCGCTGACCGCGTCCACACCGTTGATACCGATGCCGATAACATTAGGTGCCTTGAAGCCCTGGCCTTCTGTTGCGCGCACGCCGCCGAGCACGGTGTTGTCATTCATGCCGACGATCAGCCAGTTTTTCACTTCAGGATGCTGTACCAGCAGCGAGTTACCGGCATCGAACGCACCGGGGATATCGTTAGATTTGGTGGGAACCTGATAAATCTGTTTTTCCGGGAATCCGGCCGCTTTCAGCGCGTCCATAGAACCACCGGTGCGGCGACGTGCCGTATCAAGTTCGTTAGCGGTAATCGCCATTACTGCGGTGTCTTTCACATCCCAGCCGCGCTTCTGCATCTCCTTATACAGCTCCTGCCCCTGACGCTCGCCGATTTTGGTCGCTGCCATCATCACCAGCGGCACGGTATCCATCGGTTTGCCTTTGGCGGTCACGAACTGGTCATCCACCGCAATCACTTTCAGGTTGTAGCTGCGCGCCTTCGCCATAATCGCGGAACCCAGTTTCGGGTCCGGGGTGCAGATAACAAAGCCTTTGGCACCGCTGGCTGCCAGGCTGTCGATGGCGTTAAGGGTTTTCTCGCCGTCCGGCACGGCAATTTTGATCACCTCAAAGCCCAGCTCCTGGCCTGCTTTGTCAGCGAACTTCCATTCGGTCTGGAACCAGGGTTCTTCCGGCTGTTTCACCAGAAAACCGAGTTTCATTGTCTCTGCGATAGCGGATTGTGACATAACGGCAGCAAGGCTGATTGCGGCCAGTGCTTTAGTAAATTTGTGCATGAGGCTCTCCGGCTCAGTGCCCGCTTTTGACGGGGTTGTGTAAACGGTAACAATCGGAAGATGTAATAATTAAAATCGAATAAACAGTAGCTTATATAAAACCGTCGTGTTTTTTGCGGCGGCGGTTAATTAGTTTTACCCGCATACAGGCGGAAATTTGTAGAGCGCTATCACACACTGGAATTACAGGCGTTTTGTCCATGCATTCAGCTGATTTAACCGGAAAGTAACATTTGAAGCGCATCACATAACCGCATCTGATGGCAGAAAAGTGCATATTTGCAGCCACTCACACCTAACCGCTTCTGCGCCATGTTCCCAGGATAGAGAGACTTGACTATCGTCTCTGGAGAACAACTATGAACAAGGGTGCCATAACCCTCGGTCTGGATTTTGGCAGCGACTCGGTTCGGGCGCTGGCGGTGGAATGTGCCAGCGGACGTGAACTGGCGAAGCAGGTCGTTGCCTATCCGCGCTGGCAGGAGGGCCGCTATTGTCAGCCCAACCGCAATCAGTTCCGCCATCATCCTGCGGACTACATCGAAGCGCTGGAGCAGGCCATCCGTGACGTTGTCACTAAGCTCGGTAGCGACAGCCAGAACGTGGTAGGAATTGGCGTCGACTCAACCGGCTCTACCCCTGCGCCCATCGATCGTGAAGGTCGGGTACTGGCGCTGCGCCCGGAATTTGCCGATAACCCCAATGCGATGTTCGTGCTGTGGAAGGATCACACCGCCATCGAAGAGGCGGAAGCCATCACCCGCCTGTGCCACAGCGGCGAATTCGAAGATTATTCACGCTATATCGGCGGGATTTACTCCTCGGAATGGTTCTGGGCCAAAATTCTGCACGTCAGCCGCGAAGATGCCGCAGTACGTGAAGCTGCTGCCTCGTGGATTGAGCTGTGCGACTGGGTTCCGGCTTTGCTCAGCGGCACCACCGCTCCGGCCGATCTGCGCCGTGGGCGCTGCGCCGCCGGGCATAAATCCCTGTGGCATCCGCTGTGGCAGGGTCTGCCTGAGGCGGCATTCCTCGATGCGCTCGATCCGCTGCTGACCCGCGATCTGGATTCTCCCCTGTTTACCGATACCTGGACCGCCGACCTGCCTGTGGGCGAGCTCACCGCCGAATGGGCTGAACGCCTTGGCCTGCCGAGCGGCGTGGTGATTTCCGGCGGTGCCTTTGACTGCCATATGGGCGCGGTTGGTGCCGGGGCGAAGCCCTACACGCTGGTGAAAGTCATCGGCACCTCCACCTGCGACATTCTGATTGCCGATCCCGAGCGCGTGGGCGATCGGGCGATTAAAGGCATCTGCGGCCAGGTGGACGGCAGCGTAGTGCCGGGGATGATCGGCTTTGAAGCCGGTCAGTCGGCGTTTGGCGATATGTATGCCTGGTTCAGCCGCCTGCTCAGCTGGCCACTGGTGCAGGTGATGCAGCAACAGCCGGAACTGAAAACCCAGCTGGAACCGATCCGCCGCGCCCTGCTGGAAGATTTAACCAGAGCCTGGGCCAGCGATCCGCAGCTCGATCATCTGCCGGTGGTGCTGGACTGGTTTAACGGCCGCCGCACGCCGTTTGCCAATCAGCGCCTGAAGGGGGTGATTACCGACCTGAATCTGGGCACCGATGCCCCTACGCTGTTCGGCGGATTTATTGCCGCCACCGCCTTCGGGGCCAGAACCATTATGGAATGCTTCGAAAATCAGGATATCCCGGTACAGCAGATCCTGACGCTCGGCGGCATTGCACGCAAGTCTCCGGCCATCATGCAGGTGTGCTGTGATGTGATGAACCGCCCGCTGGACATCGTCGCTTCCGACGAGTGCTGCGCGCTGGGTGCGGCCATTTTTGCCGCTGTTGCCGCAGGCGTCTACGCCGATATTCCGGCCGCGCAGCAGCAGATGGCCAGCCCGCTGGAGCAGACTCTGCAACCCGATCCTGCCCGCGTCGCCCGTTTTCAACAGCTTTATCAGCGTTATCTTCAATGGTGCGAAGTTGCCGAACCGCAGTTTGCGCCACAACAGTCATCCGTCAGTGAAGGAGTGGTTTTATGACCCTGTTAAACACCGCAACCGTATGGTTTGTGATTGGCACCCAGCATCTGTACGGCGCGGAAACTCTGCGTCAGGTTGAACAGCACGGCAAAGAGGTCGTCGACCAGCTTAACCGCGAAGGAAAACTGCCCTTCCAACTCCAGCTTAAACCGCTGGTCAAAAGCCCGGACGAGGCGCTGGCGCTGTGCCGCGATGCCAACCACGACCAGCAGTGTCTGGGAATTATTACCTGGCTGCACACCTTCTCACCGGCGAAAATGTGGATCGGCGGGCTGTCCGTGCTGAATAAACCCCTGCTGCAATTCCATACTCAGTTCAATGCGGAGATTCCGTGGGACAGCATGGATATGGACTTTATGAACCTGAACCAGACCGCGCACGGCGGCCGTGAGTTCGGTTTCATCGGCGCCCGTATGCGCCTGCCGCATCAGGTGGTCACCGGACACTGGCAGGACCCACAGGCGATTCAACGCATCGCTCAGTGGATGCGTGGGGCGGCCGCAAAACTCGCCAGCCAGCAGCTGAAAGTCGCGCGCTTCGGGGACAATATGCGTGAAGTGGCGGTTACGGAAGGCGATAAAGTCGCCGCGCAGATCCAGTTCGGCTATGCCGTTAACGGCTGGGGCGTTGGCGATCTGGTGGAGGTGATTAATCAGGTCAGCGACGGCGATGTCAGCACGCTGGTTGATGAGTACGAGAGCCGCTATGAGTTCTCTGCTGCAGCGGCGGTTAACGGGGAAAGACGCCAGAACGTGCTGGATGCCGCCCGCATCGAACTGGGCATGAAACGCTTCCTCGACGGAGAAGGCTGCCGCGCGTTTACCACTAACTTCCAGACTCTGCACGGTATGACCCAGCTGCCGGGGCTGGCAGTGCAGCGTCTGATGCAGCAGGGTTACGGGTTTGCCGGTGAAGGTGACTGGAAAACCGCCGCGCTGCTGCATATTTTCAAAGTGATGGCCGGCAATCAGGCGGGCGGCACCTCGTTTATGGAGGATTACACCTATCACTTCTCGCCGGGCAACGATCTGGTATTAGGTTCGCATATGCTGGAAGTCTGCCCGTCTATCGCCCGTGAAGCGCGCCCGCTGCTGGATGTGCAGGCGCTGGGCATTGGCGGTAAGGCCGATCCGGCGCGGCTGATCTTCTCTTCTCCGGCCGGTGCGGCGGTCAACGCCAGCGTGATCGATATGGGCGATCGCTTCCGCCTGCTGGTTAACGTGGTGGATGCCATCGAGCAGCCGCATGCCCTGCCTGCACTGCCGGTTGCCCGCGCGCTGTGGCGTGCCCAGCCTTCGCTGGCGACGGCTTCAGAAGCCTGGATACTCGGCGGCGGTGCACATCATACGGTGTTCAGCCAGGCGCTGACGGTTGACGATATGCGTCTGTACGGCGAACTACATAACATCGAAGTGCTGGTGATTGATAACGACACCACCATCCACGGTTTCCGCGATGCGCTGCGCTGGAATGAAGCGTATTATCGTCTGGCACGTTAACAATATGACCGACAGCGCCTGGCAGCGCTGTCGGTTGTTATTTTATCGTTACGTACCGTAAGTAAAATTAGATTTTTAGCACTCGCCCGAATATAGCCCTGTCAAACTTTCAACGCCGCCGGAAATACCCCCTGAAAGTTAAATTCACATAGTTTTTCCTTATAACCTCACACTTTCAGTGATTCTTCTCTGGTCATCAGTTTTGTGCTGTGTTAATTATTGTCACCGGTCACCTTATTTAACACCCTGGGCATTTATTCTAAAACTTCGCGTTAGCAACACCACCAACTAGTTGATAATTATAATCATCAGGTAAAAATC
This sequence comes from Pantoea coffeiphila, assembly GCF_016909495.1. GTDB lineage: Bacteria > Pseudomonadota > Gammaproteobacteria > Enterobacterales > Enterobacteriaceae > Erwinia > Erwinia coffeiphila. Next base: position 570,965 of record NZ_JAFBFW010000001.1, read on the forward strand.
AGATTATCTGACCAACAGGGCTGTTATTCTAAAAATAATCAAATGGATGTGTCTTATGTCACAAATGTTCGCACTTTTACTGGTCATGGTCATTTTATACCTGGGCGATTTGGTTTCTGTCAGAACGAAAGCCTGGATACCCTCCGTATTTGTCTGCGCCGTGCTGTTTTTATTTGGCTACTGGACCTTCTTCCCGCAGGATATCGTCAGCCGCGCCGGTATCACCCCGGTAGTTGCGGTGATGCTGATGTATTTACTGATCACCAATATGGGCACCCTGCTGTCGGTTCCTGAACTGATCCGCCAGTGGAAAACCATTATCATCTCTCTGGCCGGTATCGCCGGTATTATGGTGACGGTATTTGTGGTCTGTATGCTGATGTTCGACCGCAACACCGCCATTGTGACCATTCCCCCGCTGGTCGGCGGCATCGTCTCGGCGATCATCATGTCCAAGGGCGCGGCATCCGCCGGGTTGGTTGATTTATCCGTTTTCGCCATTCTGATCTACGTGATGCAGGGCTTTGCCGGCTATCCGCTGACCGCCATTATGCTGCAGCGTGAGGGAAAGCGCGTGCTGCAAAAGTACCGCAGCGGCGAGTGGCAGGAGACGGTCGCGGGCACCCCGCTGCCGGATAAAACCTCCGGCGCAGCGGATAACGCCATGCCGCGCCTGTTTGGTCGCATGCCCGCCCACTACAACACCAGCTATTTTAAATTTATGCGCCTCGCCTTCGTCGGCTGGCTGGCGTATCTGGTCTCCGGCTGGCTGGCTCCCGTTGTTGCGGTCAGCCCGTTCGTGCTGTGCCTGCTGTTCGGCGTGATCGCCGCCTCGCTGGGTTTCCTGGAGCGGCAGCCGCTGCAAAAAGCCAACGGCTTCGGCTTTGCGGTGATGGGCCTGATGCTGTTTATTTTTGATACGCTGAACCGCGCCACGCCGGAAATGCTGCTGCGCCTGCTGCTGCCGATGCTGGTGCTGATTGCCGCTGCCGTAGTCGGGATGTTTATTGTCTCCTGGATCGTGGGAAAAATGCTGGGCGTCAGCATGGAGATGGCATTCGCTATCGCGCTAACCTCCATGTACGGCTTCCCGGCGGACTATATTATTACTAACGAAGCCATCACCGCGCTGACCAAAGATGAGAAAGAGCGCGAGGTGCTGACCCAGCACATGCTGGCACCGATGCTGGTCGGGGGCTTTATTTCCGTCACCATGGTGTCGGTGGTGCTTGCCGGGATCATGGTGGGCTACATTATTCCTGCTGTTTAAATCATTATTCAGTGCAATGGTACGAAAAATAAGGGAAGCAACCGTTATGACAAGCCAGTCAATTACGCAGGCCGTCCACGCCTGGAAAGAGGCGATGATCGCCTTCCGTCGCGATCTGCATGCGCACCCCGAGCTGCCGTGGGAAGAAATCCGCACCACCCAGAAAGTGGCGCAGGCGCTGGATGAGATCGGCATCAGCTACCGTCTGACTCAGCCAACCGGCATTATCGCCGAGATCAAAGGCGGCCAGCCCGGTAAAACCGTGGCGCTGCGTGCCGATATGGATGCGCTACCGGTGCAGGAACTGAGCACCACACTCAGCTACAAATCCCTGACCGACGGTAAAATGCACGCCTGCGGCCACGATGCGCATACTTCCATGCTGCTGAACGCGGCCAGAGCGCTACAGGAGAACCGCGCCGGGCTACGCGGCAACGTGCGTCTGATTTTCCAGCCGGCGGAAGAGATCGCCGAAGGTGCGCGTGAGATGGTTCGCCAGGGTGCGGTTGAGGGCGTAGATAACGTCTTTGGCATGCATATCTGGACGACCACCGCCTCCGGCAAGATTTCCTGCAACGTCGGCTCCAGCTTTGCCTCGGCCGATCTGCTGAAAGTGAGATTCAAAGGGCGCGGCGGCCACGGCTCGATGCCGGAAGCCTGTATTGATGCCGCCGTGGTGGCCTCTTCGTTTGTGATGAATCTGCAGGCGATTGTCTCGCGCGAGACCTCGCCGCTGGAATCCGCGGTGGTGACCATTGGTCGGATGGAAGTCGGCACGCGCTTCAACGTGATTGCCGAGAATGCGGTATTGGACGGCACGGTGCGCTGCTTTGACGTTGCCACCCGTGAACGCCTGAAAGCGGCGATCGAGCGCTATGCTCATCACACGGCGGAGATCTACGGTGCCACGGCGGAAGTTGAGTACACCTACGGCACGCTGCCGGTGATCAATGAAGAGCGCAGCGCCCTGCTGGCGCAGTCGGTGATCCGTGATGCCTTCGGTGAAGAGGTGCTGTACGCCGAACGGCCGACCACCGGCGGTGAGGATTTCAGCTACTTTATTGAGAATATCCCCGGCTGCTTTGCCCTGCTGGGCTGCGGTAACAAGGCGAAAGGCACCGACTGGGCGCATCATCACGGCTGCTTCAATATTGATGAGGATGTGATGGTGCACGGCGCTGAGCTGTATGCGCAGTATGCGTGGCGTTATCTCCAACAGGATGATTTTTAACGCTGGCGGTCAGGAAGGGGTTATCTCGCTGCGAGTTCCTGAGCCTGGCGTATCGGTGCTATCCGGAACGCAGACCCGCTGGCACTTGGGTTAGGCAGGGATTGTCTCGCTGTGGGTTCCTGAGTCTGGCGTATGGGTGCTATTCGGAACGCGGACCCGCTGGCGCTTCCCTGTTCGCTCGAACTTACACAGTGTAGCGCGTCAACCGATCGCTTCAGTTCACGTGCCCGGCCTATCGGTGCTATCCGGAACGCGGACCCGCTGGCACTTCCCTGTTCGCTCGGCCTCGCACTTCCCTGTGCTCGGACGGTCCGCTTATCCGGATAGCACCGATTGCCTGAAGACTTCGGTGTTGCTGTTAAGAAAGGACTTTTTCGGCAGCAACGCCATGATTTGGAAGGGTGACCGCTGCGGGACAGGTTAGCCAGGTGTCTGCCGCACGGATGCGGCAGCCAAGCACCCAGGGACTGGGTTCACGGCGGCCCGGCGATCTGCCCGCAGCGGTCGCCCCATTCACCAATCCCGCCGCAATCTGCCCTTATCGGTCACCCCATTCACTAATCACACCGCGATCTGCCCCTAACGTTGGACCGTTCGGCTCTCAGGATCGTTAAAGTTCACTCCCATTGCTGGCAATAACCCGTCGATACCAGTCGAAACTTTTCTTCTTCGAACGCGCAAAGGTGCCGCTGCCGTCATCGTTTTTATCCACATAAATAAAACCATAGCGCTTACTGTATTGACCGGTGGTGAAAGACACGCAGTCAATACAGCCCCACGGGGTATAGCCCATCAGTTCAACGCCATCTTCCGTTACGGCTTTCTTCATCTCTTCAATGTGGGAGCGAAGGTAATCAATGCGATAGTCATCGTTGATTTCGCCGGATTCTTCCTTTTTATCAATCGCACCAAAGCCATTTTCGACGATGAAAAGCGGCTTCTCATAGCGCTCATAAAGGATGTTTAGAACATAACGCAGACCAACCGGGTCGATTTGCCAGCCCCAGTCGGAGGCTTTGACATGCGGATTCGGCACGCTGCCTTCAAAACCTGAAAGCGCCGATCCTGAGCCCGCATTGGCTTTACTGACCGCGTTGCTCATGTAATAACTCAGCCCAATGTAATCAGCACATCCCTCGCGGAGGATCTGCGCATCATCAGGTTCCATGGCAATACTGTAGCCCTTACGCTGCCACTCTTTAAGAATGTAAGCAGGATAGTGCCCGCGCATATGCACGTCGCTGAACAGGAACCGCTCCCTCATTGCCTCCTGTGCATACATCACATCATCGGGATGGCAGGAATAAGGATAAAGCGGCACCATGGCAATCATGCAGCCAATTTGCAGCGCTGGGTTAATCTCATGCCCCAGCTTCACCACTCGTGCGCTGGCGACAAACTGATGGTGAAGTACCTGGTACATGCACTCTTCGGGATTAGGCTCATGGGTATAAATCACCCCGGAGCAACAGTAGCCGAACAGCGGCGTCTTCCAGTTGCGCTGATTATTAATTTCGTTAAACGTCATCCAGTATTTTACTTTGTGCCGGTAACGCTTTAAAACGACCTCACTGAAGTGGACGAAAAAGTCGACAACCTTCCTGTTTTTCCAGCCACCGTATTCCGTCACCAGGTAATTAGGCATTTCGAAATGCGACAGGGTGATCACCGGCTCAATGCCATACTTCAGAAGCTCATCAAAAAGCGCATCGTAAAAACGCAGGCCCTCTTCGTTAGGTTCAGATTCATCACCCAGGGGAAAAATACGCGACCAGGCGATAGAAGTACGGAAGCAGCGGAATCCCATCTCGGCCAGCAGGGCAACGTCCTCACGATAGCGGTGATAAAAATCTGATGCTTCGTGATTAGCGTACAGAAAACCGTCCTGAATGCCGTCCGTAATCACCCGGTCGACACCGTGGGCCCCGCTGGTGAGGACATCAACGATACTTGGGCCTTTTCCTCCCCGATCCCATCCACCTTCGACCTGATGTGCCGCTACGGCGCCACCCCACATGAAATTTTCTGGAAATACATTATTCATAGTCATTCTCTAAAATTGTCATTCGATAAAGATGTTCAGACGGTGCCGGGTTGTGCAACGGCACGGGCATCAGGCTGGCTATTTTCGGTGAAGCCGGCGATCCAGGTGAAAATGATGCCCAAAATGAATGCGGCTGAAATGGACATCAGGAAGCCCAGGAACTGGGTCATATGCCCTTCCTTAAAGAACACGGGCAGAACGGCGATGCCCGGAATACAGTAGCTCCAGGAAACAGCATTGAAGGCACCGGCGATAACGCCGCCTGCTGCTCCGGCCAGGCAGCCGCAAACCATCGGGCGTTTGAGGCGCAAGGCAACCCCGTAGATGGCCGGTTCAGTAATCCCGAACAGCGCGGTGACCCCGGCGGATAACGCCAGTCGCTTCATCTCTGCATCTTTCGCTTTCAGGTATACGCCCAGTACCGCACCCGCCATACCAAATACGGCAGAGGCCTGCAGGCCGGTGAACGTGTCGTAGCCCAGCGTCGCGTAGTTACCGACTGTGACCGGCGTAATTCCCCAGTGCACGCCCAGCGTCACCAGCGGCATCCACAGCGCTCCGACGACAAACCCGGCGACGGCAGGACTAAGATGATAGAGGGTGTTATAGACGCCGCCGATCGCCCCACCGATCATATTGCCGACGGGACCGAAGGCGAGAAGCGTCAGCGGCACCATGATGGCGATGCAGAACATCGGCGTGAACAGATTTCTGATCACCACCGGGAGGGTCCGCTCAAAGAAGCGCTGAATGTAGGACATTCCCCAGACCATCAGAATGATGGGAATAACCGACGAGGTGTAGCTCAGATACTCTACCGGTAACCCCATAAATGTCAGCGGCGCGGACTGTATGGGAATGCCTGCGACCTCAACCAGCACTTTGGCAATGTCTGGGTTTTCAACGGCACTCTTCATCAGCGACTGCATGGCCGGATCCGCTGAGTTGACCGTCAGTATTTTGTTGGCGGTCAGCATGTTTAAGTAATCCGGGGAGACCAGCGCACAGGCTGAAATCACTGCGGTAAAAGGATTAACGTTAAACTTTTTAGCGGCGGTGAAGGCAACCATCACCGGAAGAAAAGTGAATCCCGTCCAGGAAACAAAGTTAAGGATGCGGTAGGTTCCTCCCGCCGGGTCCATCAGGTCGATAGCCGTCAGAAGGGAGATAATCCCCTGTAGTACGCCACAGGCGGCAAGAGGATAAAGAAAAGGCGCGAAAATACTGGAGATGATATCCATAACGCGATTTACGATACCGACATTCGGCGCTTCAACCACGGCGTTTTCATCGATATTCAGCAGTTTTTGCACTTGATGGTAAGCATCGCTTACGTGGTTACCAATCACCACCTGCATCTGGCCGCTGGCCTTCACGGCGGTAATCACACCCTGTACGCGTTTTAGCGTTTCAACATCGACCTGAGCAGAGTCCTTGAGTACAAATCTCAGCCGCGTCGCGCAGTGCGTCACGCTGATCACATTATCATCGCCACCTATGAGTCTTACGATTTCTTTCGCCGACTCTGCATAATTTATTGCCATCGTTTTTTTCCATTGCCAGAGGGGATTTCAGGTACGGGTACAAAATTGTTCCCGGCATGTTAGGAAAAGCCTGAGGCAATGTCACGTGGTCACAATATGAATACGCTCGTAACTAATTACAGGAATGTCACACCCTGTGACGAGCCATCATCACTGGTTAGTGCCAACTTTCGCCCAATGGATTCGAGGATAAACATCACCGGAACCTGCGTGGTAATGTCGTATTCATTATCGATAAGAATACGCGACACATGATAGGGAATAGTAAAGTCAGCCAGTTTTGCCAGACTGGAATTTTGATTGCTGGTAATCGAGATGACCTTGCACTTGTGAATGACAAACTGTCGGGCAATTTTTATTATTTCAGGCGTTTCACCCGACACAGATAGCACAATAGCAACGGCACTCTGGGCCATGTCCGTACTGACCGGATACCAGGGATCGTCAATGTGATTGCTGAACTTGCCAATATTAGATAAAAAGCGCGCGCCATACCTGGCCAGCGAGCCTGAACTGCCCGCACCAACGAAAAACACGCGTTCCGCGCTCTTGATTTGATCGGCCGCACAGCCGATCGTTTCATCGAACTCATCATTCCTGATGCTTTTAAAAAACGTCAGTATTTCCTCTGCTCCGTGCGGGATCAACAAAGTGCTGTTTTTTTGCAGATGAATCTTTAGGCAGGTTTTAAGTTCAGCGTATCCTTTGAAATCCATCTTTTTACAGAACCGAAGAACTGTCGCTGTCGACACCCCTGAATTATCCGCTAACTCTCGAATGGTCATATAAATGACCGCATTAATATTTTTAATTATGTAATTGTGGACACGAATTTCCAATGCGTTCAGCGCAGCAATTTTTCTGGCATTAAACATAATTGATCTATCTCTTTGTTACATTTATACCGCTCATAGTGTCACACAGTGTGACGCACAGGTAATTAATCGCGTAAATAACGCCTGGTGGGCGAAATTTAATTGTTTGAAGTGTGATGAGTGACGCATTTTGACAGGCGTTGCTCGCTTCAGTTCACGCGCCCGGCCTATCGGTGCTGGCCGGAACGCCATGTTCCAAATGAGATACCACGGCAAAAATGGAACCGGGTTAACGCTCCACAATATGCACCGCCAGGCCGGTCACCCCAGGCGCAAGATGATCCGCCAGAATATGACGATCCGGATAGCTGCCGTCGTTTTGTTGCCTGAAGGGGATCGGCGCGTCGTCAAACAGCCTTTCCAGCCGGTTTCGCCATGCAGTTTCAACCTGTGGCATAACATCGGCATCCAGCCGCCCGCTGCCATAAACCGCAAAGGTCGGTAAAACCTCCATGCCGGTGTAAAACAGCGTGCCGTGGGTAATGGGAAACAGCAGCTGTTCCAGGCAACCATTAATCCCTCTGGGGGCGTAATCTTTTTCCGGGCCGCCGACCGAAACAGCAAGCAGCGCGCGTTTGCCCAGGAAGCTGCCTTCGCCATAGCGATGCGCATTGCCTTTATCCTGATATCCGTAGGCCAGACCGTAGGCCCAGACGCGCTCTATCCAGCCTTTCATGATGGCGGGCATGCTGAACCACCAGAGAGGAAATACAAAGATCACCGCATCCGCCGCCAGCACTTTGTTCTGCTCCTGCACGACGTCTGACGTCTGGCTGCCGCTGGCAAAAGCATGCGCTGACTCCGCGATAAAGGACAGGCGTTCGGGATCGCTTCGGTCAGGGAAGTCCTCGCCGTCGAAAACCGCTTTCCACCCCATCGCATAAAGATCGGATTCCACCACTGAATGACCGTTTGCTTCCAGGAAATTTCGGGCGACGTTGACAAGATGACGGGTTAACGACGTGCTTTCTGGCTGTGCGTGTACAAGAAGAATATTCATAATCTGCGCCTCGTGAGTTGACGGGGACAGCGTATTTTTATCTGCGGTATAATAGAAATTAATTGTACGGATAACAGGTATAGCCATGAGTAATATCCTGCAGCGTCTCGACCTGAATTTGCTCGTCACCCTCGATGCACTTTTAACTGAAAACAACGTCACTCGGGCCGCCGCGCGCCTGCATCTCTCGCAGCCGGCGGTAAGCGTGCAGCTTGCCAGACTGCGCGATCTGCTGGGCGATCCGCTTCTGCTGCCCGGTCCCCGGGGAATGCGCCCAACCGCCCGGGCTGATGAGCTGCGTGAACCGCTGCGCCAGGCTCTGGCAGCGCTGGAACTCGCGGTCGCGCCGTCGGATACGTTCAATCCCGCCGAGGCAACTCAACGCTGGCGCATTGCTGCATTTGATTACGCGGCGTTAACCCTGCTAGTCCCTGCCCTTGATGCGATCCGTACCGCAGCGCCAGCGATACATCTGGCGATTGTGCAGAGCATGCCGTCGGAGGTGGCAAGAGCAGCGGAACGCGGAGATATCGACCTCGCCTTTATGACCGGCACCGAAGCCCCGGCGGATTTGCATTACCACAGGCTGTTTACGGAACGCTATGTGCTGGCCGGTCGTGCGGGGCATCCTCAGCTAAAAACAACGCCTTCGCTGGCGGAATTCTGCCAGCTTGAGCATGCCATTGTTTCGCCCGACGGCGGTGGATTCCTGGGCGCGACGGATACGGTACTGGCTGAACGCGGCCTGGCGCGCAAAGTCTCGCTTTCCGTGCCGAGCTTTCTGCTGCTTAGCGCGGTGCTGTCTGACACCGATCTGGTGGCGATGACACCGTCCCGGCTGGTTTGCGGCAACGACGCGCTCCGCGTTGTGGAACCGCCCGTTGACGTGCCGGGCTTCGACATGCTGATGCTGTGGCCCGAACGCGTCCATCGCGATCCTGCCCACCGCTGGCTGCGGGAGCAGATCGCTGCTGCGCAATAAGTATTGATGCCAACTGATATCTCCTGCTGACGAGTTCCGGCAACGCGCTTCACACTCCGTCGCTAAACCGATATCACGATAAACGCGAAGCATTTATGATTACATCACCTCAACTCCGGCAAGGACCCTGATGAACAGTACCGTCTACGATGCCTTTCGCTGCCTGAATTTACTGGCTACCACAAATCGGCCAAAAGGCATCCGCGAAATGGGGCGTGAGCTGGAACTGGATTCTGCCAAGGTCACGCGGTTAATGCAGACACTGCTGGCACTGGACATGGTGCAGCGCGATGCCCGACGCAAATACAGCCTGGGTATCGGCATCCATCGTTTATCGGCCCACGCGATCCACAATTCGGCGTTTTATAATGCGGTGATGGATTTGCTGGAAGAGAGTGGTAATCACGCCATTTCGATTGTGATCGGCGCGCTGAGCGGTAAAAACGTGGTGTATCTGATCCATACGCGCGGCGGGGAAAGCATTGCCCGCGCCATCGGTAATTACCAGTCGTTTCCGGTTCATGATTCCGTGATCGGCATTAAACTGCTGTCGGCAATGAGTGATGAAGAAATCATCGGCCAAATCGGCATCAATGATTATCAGTTGCTCAGGCAGGATATTGACGAGGCGCGCCGACATCAGGTGTTTGCCAAAGATTTCGGCCCGGGTGATTATCGCCTGGCCTGCAATATCCCCGGCATGCAGGCCGCCATTGCACTGTCGAACATAAACAGTGAAAAAATGGATACGGCCAGCCTGCGTTTATACCTGACGGCAGCGGCCAGGAAAATCAGCGGCGAATCACTGCCGGTGCTGTCTTAGCCGCTCACAGCGGGCTGCCGTGTCTGCCACCCGCTGGCCCGGTTTATACAGCGCCGACCCTAATCCCACACTGTCGTAGTAGTGCAGAAACTCAGCGGCATTGTCTATTTCTACGCCCCCGACCGCCGAAAAACTGACGGGCTGGGAAAGCGGACCTTTGATCAACTGCGGATAGTTGCGCGGCAGTGCACAGGCCGGGAATATTTTCACCACATCAGCACCAGAATCGACCGCAGTAAATATTTCACCAGGCGTAAATACGCCCGCACAGACAAACAGCCCCTGCTCTTTGGCCTGATTAATCAGCTGCGGATTGAGATTCGGTGTGAGAATAAAATCGGCACCGGCGGCCACGCTGCGCCGCAGGTGATCGCCGCTGGTGACCGTTCCCACCCCGAGCTGGATGTCAGCACCAAAGTGCTGCCGCACCCGGTGCAGGCTGGCTTCCCACTCGGGAGAGTTGGTGGTAATTTCAACACGATTGATCCCGTGCTCAAGCAAACAGGCAATATGCGGCACCGCCTCGTCTGGGGTTATCCCACGCAGAATCGCAATAATTTGCGGATTATCCTTCATGACGAAACACCTCATTGAATCCGGCGAGCGTCGCGCTTTCCGCAGAAACTAACTGATAACGGCAGTACAAAATTTCGCAGGCGCGCTGGTAGTGCGGCAGCAGCGCCTCGCTGCCGATAAAGCATACCGTTTCATCGCCGCCGGGATGACCGCGTAATATTTCATATCCCATCAACAGACCGGAAAGCCATGATGCGGCTTCTTCTTTTGCCAGTGCATCAAGGATGTAGCGGCCCCGACAGCGAAACAGTTCTGTCACCAGTTCCCCCTGATCCCGCACCACCGTCACCGCCGTTTCAACACCCGACTGGAATGCAGACGCGGAGTTAATCTGCTCCGGCAGGCCTTTCCCCACGACGGCATGATTCAGCAGCAGATGGTACAGTTCGCCGGTCATAATGGTCTGCAAGCCCGTGACCCTTTGCCGGGTGCGATCCACGCGGAGCCATTTGCTGTGGGTACCCACGGCGGCAAACAGTGAAACATCGGACTGCGTCAGCGCCCCCGCCAGCTGCATCTCTTCCCCCCGGCAGATTTCATTGACCCGTCGGTCACAAATACCGGGGCGCAGGGTGAGCGGATTGGGCAGGATGCCCGGCAGCGCCCGCCCTTTCCCCAGCAGTTGCGAAAAGCTCAGCGGCATATCAAGGTAACCGGCGTCGGCAATGCCGATATTGCTGCCGATCATTCCGCAAAGCAGTACGGGCAACTGTTTATCCCAATCCTCACCCAGCCGCTGCATCTGCTGTTGCAGTATTCCGGGCAGCTCGGCCCGTTGACAGCGGCCGACGCCGCAGCTGTCCTGTATCGTTTTCATCACCACGCCGTTGCGCACGCTGAATGCACGGAAATTGCTGGTTCCCCAGTCCACCGCAATGTAGTTCATCGTTCTCCTCCCAGCGCGGCCAGCGGCAGAAATTCGGTCAGTTCACGGAGCTCATGCCGCGTGGTGTCATCCAGGCTTTTCGCCGGTTCGCGCACGTAATCGCTGGCAAAAATCCCGGCCTGATGCAGCACGGTTTTATGAATGGCCACGCCTATTCCCGGCTGCACGCCGTAACGCAGGAAAGGCAGATAGCGATAAAACAGCGCCTGTGCTTCCCGGCGATCCCGTTGCCAGGCCGCCAGGATGGCATTGATCACCTCGGGGAATTCGCAGGCGGGCATGGTTCCCGTTACGCCACGGCACAGCTCTTCATACAGAAAGCCCGCGTTCAGGCCGCCAAACAGACCGACGCTATCGCCAAGCGCCTGCTTTAAGGCGGTGATTTTCAGCGTGGTCGGTGGCTGTTCCACTTTGATGTATTTGATGCCAGGGAAGTCCTGGCACAGACGTACGAGTGTCGGCACAGGAATGTTTACCCCGGTCATCAGCGGCGCATCCTGGATCATGATGTCGATATCGCAGGCCTGGCAGATATCGCGCCAGAAGCGATAAATCTCCTCCGGTCCGGGCTTCACCACCGAGGGCGGATTGACCATCGCCACCTGCGCGCCCCAGCGTTGTACTCGCATAATTTCTTCAATGGCGACGGCGGATGACGCTCCGCCCGCCGCAGCCACCAGCGGCAGATCGCCCACCCGTTTTTTCACACAATAAAACAGCGCCTCTTTTTCATCCAGGGTCAGGGCATAGCCTTCGGAGGCATTGCCAAACAGCGCCAGGCCATCAATACCCTGCTGCAACAGGAACGTCACCAGACGTTCTACGGAAGCCAGATCCAGCTGGCCCTGCTCATCAAATGCCGTGGCGAGAATCGGGACATTACCTTTTAACATGCTGCCTCCATAACAACGTCGCGAACGCGATCTTCATCGATTTCAATCCCTAAACCTGCGCCCTGCGGCAGTTGATACTCGCCGCGTTCGCAGATCAGCGGCTGTTTCAGCAGCTGATTGGCAAGGGTAAAAACGGGGGGCTGAAATTCGAGCATAAACAGATTAGGGATAGCCGCAGCGGCATGGATCGATGCGGCGATACACGGCCCCAGCCCGACGCTTAAATGCGGCGCAACGCGCAGATTCCACGTTTCGGCCAGCGAGGCGATGTGCATCAGTTCGCTGATGCCGGTTCTGCCGACGTCAGGTTGCAGGATGTCCGCCGCCCGCTGCTCGATCACTGCTTTGAACTGGTAGCGCGTGCGTTCGGTTTCACCTAACGCAATGGCTACCGCGCTTTTGGCGCGTAACTCCCGATGACCGGCAATATCCTCCGGCAGCAGCGGTGCTTCAAGGAAACCCACCCCCAGCGCGTGTAGCTGTGCGGCTAAGTCGCTGGCCTCGGCCACGCTGTAATTCCAGTGCGCATCAATGAAAATCTGCGCCTCGTCGCCGAGCGTTTCACGGATCGCCCGGATGTTTTTGACGTCTTCCCGTACGCCGTAGCCCAGCGCTAACTTCACGGCATGGAATCCCTTTTCCTGCCATTGCCTGGCAAGGCGGCAGCGGCTGTCGATATCGGGTTCGGGCAAACCGGAGACATAGCACGGCACCGACTTGTGGAACGCACCGCCGAGCAGCTGATGAACCGGCAGACCCAGAATTTTGCCCTTGAGATCCCACAGGGCGATATCCACACCGGCGATGGCATCAATGTGATACCCGCTGATATGCCCACGATCGCGCATGGAGTCGTACATTCTGGCGTTGAGCACGCCGCTGGAAAACGGAGATTCCCCGATCAGCAGCGGCGCAAACAGCTGTTTAATCAGTTCGGCGGCCACCTGCGGTACCACCGGTGCCAGCGCTTCGCCCCAGCCGACATGGCCGTCGCTGCTGGTAATTTTCACCATGCAGGTTTCCATCTTGCGTGAATAGACGCAGCGGTATTCCGGCCGATAGTAGTAATCCGGGCCGTTCCCGTCCGCCTTACCGCCGAGATAAGCCTGGTCCGGGGTGATTTTTAGCGGAAAACACTCCACGTTCGTAATATGCATAAAAGCTCCAGTTTTCATTAATCCAGTACTTTTCCGGCCGTTTCTTTGGCAAACCACACGGCAATAAACGAGATCAGCGCGGTGATCATCACGTACCACGCAGGAGATAGCGGGTCGCCGGTGAAGGCGATCAGGCTTGCGGAAGCCAGCGGCGTAACGCCGCCGAACAGCGCCACGGTGAGGTTGTAGGACATGGCAATACCGCCATAGCGAATGGCTGTGGGAAACAGCTCCACCATTGCAGCACCGCAGCCGCCGTTGAACAGCGCCACAAATACGCCCAGCATGCTCATTGCGGCAATCGAACTGCCTACCGAACCCTGCGTCATCAGCAGCATGGCGGGATACGTCAGCAGGATGAAGCCGGCGCATCCCAGCAGCATCAGCGGCCGCCGCCCCCATTTGTCCGACAGATAGCCGGTGATCGGCATGCAAATCGCCACGCTTAACAGGCCCAGAGTGGTGATCAGATAAGAGTCGGCGCGGCTGTAGTGCAGATGCGTTGACAGATAACCCGGCATAAACGATTGCAGCACCCAGCTGCTGACCGCTTTAATCACCACGAAGCCCGTACAGAACAGCAATGCCGAAAGCGAGGTCTTAACCGCAGTGCGCAGCGGCGACTTCTCCAGTTTTCCGCTGGCTTTCAGCTTGTGGAATTCCGCCGAGTCCTCCATATTGCGGCGCATATATAGCCCACCCAGCCCGAGCGGTGCGGCCAGCAGGAATGGAATGCGCCAGCCCCAGTCGTTCATCGCCGCTTCGCCGAGCCAGTAAGTCAACAGCAGCACCAGGCCGGAACCGCAGACAAACGCCATAAAGCTGAAGTTCTCGCTCCAGCAGGTGAGCGTTGCGCGACGATGCGGCTTAGCACTTTCCGCCAGATAGGTAATCACACCGGAGCTTTCGCCGCCTGCGGCAAAGCCCTGCACCAGGCGGGTGATCACCAGCAGTACCGGTGCGATAATCCCGGCCTGATGCCAGGTCGGCAGAATGCCCATCACAAAGGTAGAGATCGAGGTGATGACGATCACCGTGACCAGTACTTTGCGTCGCCCCAGCCGATCGCCCATGGAACCGAAAAACAAACCACCAAGCGGGCGCATCAGAAAGCCTGAACCAAACACCGCGAAGGACTTCAGCAGCGCGGTGGCCGGATCGTCACTGATAAAAAAGTTGCTGGCGATAATCGCCGCTAAGGTGCCGTACAGACCAAAATCGAACCATTCGATAAAGTGTCCAATCCCGGCAGCCATCATGATTCTGGCCGTGCTTCTCGGCGGGCTGTTTGTTTTTTCCGCCACATATTCACCGCCATAGCGGCGGTCCGAACTTTCCATACGACCTCCAGAAGGTAAACGTCGCGCCGAAAAGACGCGTTATGTTCTGGGATTCAGCGTAGGGTTTTTGGTGAGGGGTTGCGCCGGCAAGGGGGGATTGCGTGAAGCGACTCAAAGAACAAATCATCAAATTGCTTCATATAGTGAAGCATCAGTGAGAGGCGATAAAAATGGGGCCACTGGCGGCCCCTGTCAGTGATGCTTTTACATTCTCGTGGATTCAGTCATTTAGCATGACCCGGCATTCAACACGTAGCCTCTGCGCGCGCTTTGCCAGGCAAGGGCAGCCAGCCCCAGAGCAATAAACGACAGGATGGCACCCGCCCAGCCCGGTGACACCAGGCCAAAACCGGCAGCGATGGTCGCCCCGCCCACCCAGGCTCCCAGCGCGTTGCCCAGATTGAACATGCCAATGTTGACGGAGGCAGCCATCGTTGGCGCACCGGCCTGGCTGGCACGATCCATCACCAGCTTCTGGATCGGTGCGACGGTGGCGAAACCAAAGGCCGCCATCAGGAATACCGACGCGGCGGCAATCACCGGGTTGTGAACGCCGTACCAGAAAATCAGCAGCACGATCCCCTGGGCGATAAGCGTGACGAAAAGCGTACCAAATAGCGAACGGTCGGCAAAACGGCCACCCACCCAGTTACCAACGGCCAGCCCGAGGCCAAAGAGGACCATCAGCCAGGTCACGCCTCCGGCGGAAAAACCGCCCTCTTCAATCATGATCGGCGCGATATAGGTGATAGCGGTAAAATAACCCGCCGGACCGAAAACGGTAATGCCCATCACCAGCAGAACCTGAGGATCGAAAAATGCACGCAGTTCGGTTCGCAGGGCAATCGGTTTGCCTTTTTCAATATGCGGGACCAGCAGCGCGATGCTGGCGATAGTCAGCAGACCGATAGCCGCGATCCCCCAAAAAACCAGCCGCCAGCTGAAGGTTTGAGAAAGCCAGGTGCCGATCGGCACACCAAACAGGTTTGCCAGCGTCAAACCCGAAAACATAAAGGCGATGGCACTCGCCTGCCGCCCAGGTGCCACCAGCGACGCCGCGATAATCGACCCAATGCCGAAAAAGGCACCGTGATTGAATGAGGTGATCACTCTTCCGATCAGCGCCACTTCGAGCGTCGGGGCCATGGCGGTGATCGCGTTGCCCAGGGTAAAGATCACCGCCAGGCCGGTCAGCATCGCTTTACGCGGGATGCTGGCACCCAGAACGGTCATGATTGGCGCGCCGATAAAAACACCCAGCGCGTAAATGGTCGCCATGTATCCGGCGGAGGGAATGCTGACGTCAAACGCCACGGCGATTTGCGGCAGGATACCGGCAATGACGAATTCCGTCAGGCCTATCCCGAATGCGCCGACGGCGAGGGCAAGTAGTGCGATGGGCATGTAAACTCCAGTACAAATTTTAGCTTAATACTATTAGGTGGATTAAAGTATATTCATAACTCCATTCAGCAGGTAAACGCTTATGAGCGCGATTGATAAAGAAAAAGATGGTATTAGGCAGACAAGACACAAACCGATCGAACTCGATGCCATCGACCGAAAAATATTAGGCGCGCTGGCGGAAGATGCGGGACGCAGCTACAGCGAACTGAGCGAGATCGTGCATCTGTCTGCCCCTGCGGTACACGATCGGGTGAAGCGGTTGAAGCGCGACGGCGTGATTAAAGGCACCGTGGCGGTACTCGATGGCTGCAAGCTGGGCCGAACGCTGTTAACGTTTCTGGTGATTGACACCAGCAGCTATGAAGCAACGCGCGCACTGCTGCAGTTCACCAGCCGACGCGAGGTTGAGGAACTGCATACCGTTGCCGGTGACGGCTGCGTGTTAATTAAAGTCCGCGCGGATGATACGGAGTCCCTGGAGAATTTTCTGATGGAAATTCAGAGCCTTGACGGCGTCCGCTCCGTGCGCAGCTATATTGCCCTGTCCACCTTTCTGGAGCGAGGCCCTTCCCCGGACTGATCCAGTCCGTTGAAAAAAAGATCTCAAGATTTCAATAAAATGCTGGCCCCGACAACGATATGTTCACAGACGAAATTTATACTCTGTGTCTCAGCACTCAACAGCGGCAAAGGGACCGGCATGAATTTCGTTGAACACTTTGATTTTTCGGGTATCGCCAACACGTTTTTGAGCTATTTTTTTGCCTTTATCTTTGGTGCGCTGATCGGCGCGGAACGCCAGTTTCGCCAGCGCACGGCGGGGCTGCGCACCAACGTGCTGGTCGCCATCGGCGCGGCGGGGTTTGTGGATCTGGCCGATTCTATTGCCGGCAGCACGGAGGCAGTGAGAGTCATCTCTTACGTTGTTTCCGGCATCGGGTTCCTCGGCGCTGGGGTGATTATGAAAGAAGGCGCCAACGTCAGCGGTTTAAACACGGCGGCAACGCTCTGGTGCTCGGCGGCCGTCGGGGCCTGTACCGGCGTGGATCGCATCCCCGAAGCGGCGCTTTTAACGGTCTTTATCCTGGCCGGCAATACGTTACTGCGCCCGCTGGTGAATTTTATTAACCGCGCCGACACCGACAGCGTCGAGGCGGAATACGTGATTCTCGCCACGGTTCCGCGACAGTATTCCGGCAAGGTGCGCGATACCCTGCAGGAGTTTCTGGAGCTGCATCGCTACCCTGCGGCGGATATTGAAACGGTCGTGACCGACAGCGACCATGTCGATATCGAAATCACCCTGATCAGTACGGAAGTTGACGCCGCCGAGCTGGATAAACTGGTGGAGCAGCTCAAGCGGCAGGAACATATCAGCTATGCTACATGGCGGGCGAATACTCAGTGAATTTTTGGAAAAGAGATATAATCGTTTTATGAGTCGATAAAAATATCTTTGAGTCCATTACTTGTAGTAATTGTAGAGGTGATATCAATCACCCCTACAATATAAATAATTAAAAACTATGATACTATAACTCCCGCAGGAGCCGCTTTTTTATCTAAGCCAGACTGCATACTTTTACCTACGTTATCACGACGAAAATCAAACATATTCATTTCAAAAGTACTTATTGCAACTTGATCATTACCATGAACATGAGCAATCAAACGATTGAAAGGCTCTCTGTAAGGGGCTTTAGCATAAGACCCTCCAAACTCACCAGAATTAACGAGCACAACATGCTGATACATATGATAATGCAATGCTTCAACCATTGAATCAAATGTATTTACATCTCGATTCAATGCAGCAACTAAATAAGCATTTGATTTATCCCTTAGATCTGCACTCAACGCAATGTCGGTTGCGTCATAACAAATCGACCCGGTTAATATAAATCCTTTCTTGTCAGGAAATTGAGGGTGAATAATTTCAATCATCATTTGATATGGTCTCCAAGGTTCAACTCTACCTTTCTCATCAGCCATCATATTATACTTACCTTGAAGCCTAATCATTTCATTCTGACTGCTATTTATCTTTGGTGGGACAATCCAAACAGCACAGTTATTGGGACCTTTAATCCCTGACTGCTCGATAAAAGTCAACCCTGAAAAAATAATAGCATTTGTTTTTCGAGACAAAGCGACCAAGACATCCAAATCATCTTTATGTACAGCAAGTTCAGGCCATACTATTAAATCAATGCCTTCTTTATTATCTTTAACGGGTTGGTTTATTTTTTGAACAGCCGTATGTTTCACCACCAACTCAGCAACATCAGCTACATGCTTACGGTGAGTCGGCCTATATTTTACTGAATTCAAAAGAAGACCATGACTACTAAAATCTTTCGTTGCAGGCAGCTTTGATTGCACCATTACAACTGTTAACGACTGTTTAGACTCTGGCCAATCCATTTTAACTCTCTCTGTAAGACCCGGCATTCCTGAAAGTCTACAGTAATCATCCTTAATTTTGTCCAACCTAGCATCGACTAGTTTTCTGACTACATCTACAGTAAATGAAGTCGGCCAAGAATAACCATTATCAGCGACTGAAATACCTGGCCAAGCTATTAATTTTGATAACAATGTTGTTAACCACCCCGACACCTGAGAGTTATCACCAGAAATAACCTCTGGTGTTGTCATCATACCCAATTGTCGTTTTGCTCTACTGGTTTTTATTCCACGATATCCCTGTTTTGGCGAAATCTCCTGACCAAAGTCAGTCCAATCTTGTTTCCCGATTAATACAGAGCGAATACAAGTGGCGACTCTATACAATATATGAGTATCCGTATCATCCGTAAAAATAAAATCGCCCCACCCAGAGAACCTGAATAATTTAGCATCTACAATAACTTCTGAATCAAAAACATTTAAACGCGGTGGGTTAGCGTAGTTTTCGAAGCTCACCATAGTATAAGCCAGGTTGATGTGATGATTTTTTTTGTTATTATCGCAAACTACTTCATTAGATAAAATTGATTGCATTAATTTCAATGCCATTATTTCATTGGAATATGGATTATCTTCCCTTAAAACAATCCTTAGCAAAGAGTGCTCCCCTGATATTTTATCAAGAGGAATTGCTAAAGGCTGCAAATCAATTCTGAACTTCTTAACTATTCTTATTAGATCTCTTGAAACCACCCATTTCTGCTTTACCTGTCGAGCGTGAATAACCAATAATTTGAAAAGGGATAAATTTTGACTGGCTATCCTATCAACAACATATTTTAGTTTTAAAGGTGTTTTTCCATCAAAAACACTTTCGAACATAGAGGCACAAGATCGAATGAAAGGTTGTTTCTCATTTACTAATTGACCAGCTAACAAAACACATGACGCTAGCGTGCTTTCTTTCATCCCATCAGGAATGGTTATTGTTCTAAACCCTGTCGTAATCTTTAAAATAAGATCATGACTTTCATTAATTCCAACCGTCTCCAGCGTATTATCCAAACGCACCAGCAATAAAAAACCAGCCTGTTCAATCAACATATCCCATGAATTCTCTGCTGACGAATTATGCTTATTAATTAGCGACGCCGCGCAATGCTGAACTTTTTCAAAATAACCATCAACATCAGCTTGGGCAGGGAGTTCTTGGTCATTCTTTTTATGGATAACCATTGCAGAATGCCTGAATATTTCCGCAAGGCAATAACTTGCAACAGCTTTTTGTTTATTGTCATCACTTTCAATAATATAGCCAAGTTGCTCAAGTATAGGTTCTAAGAGCTTAGGGCTAGGGAAAAGTTCCAAGCCTTTTTTAAGCAACAACACCAGCGATGGATCATGACTCCAACAAACAATAAAGCGACGAGCCATACGTTCTTGCATATAGTCCCACTCACCGGCAATAACTTTTCCATCAGAATCTAAATCATGCGAAATAAAACTTCTCATTTCTTTTAAAAGCTTGCTTATTTTATTAGCAGAAAAACGCTTTAGTGTATCTTCTCTCACATCAAAACGATCTTTTTCAACTTCCGACAACCTATTGGTTTTTATGTTTTTCGGAACTTCCAATTCGGTTTTGGTTAGTGACAATAATGATTCGAGATATCCAAGTTGTTCATTGGCATTCTCCATTGAGATTGGGCCGCTTAAACTTGTCTGAATTTTTTCCAAGTTACGCGAAAGGCCAGCAGACTTTCCTCTAAAAATTTCTACTTTTGTTTTTTTTGAATTAATTATCAAACCAAGCTTATTCAATTCTTCGCTAAGAAAATAATTAACTGCGTCGCTTATTGCTTGGGAATTAACCCCTTTACTCCTTTTAACTCTAACGACAAATCGCATATCATCAACATATCGACAATAATCAACAAGTTTGATATCATCATTTATGTCTTTATTTATTTTCCCTTGTAAGAAACGATCGAAATCAAGCAAGTATATATTTGATAAAAAACCAGCAGAAACTAACCCTTGTGGAATTCCCTTCGGTATTTCCTTTACATCTTTAGACTTGCAAAGATCGTATTTGTCAATGCTTTCATCCGTCCATTTCCAGTTAACAAAAGAATTAAGCAAGTTATTTACAATTACATTCTCACCCTTGACTGATGTATTTAAATGAGATTTAACCTTTGATACTAAAATCCTTCTATCGACTAAATCGAAAAACTTTGAAAGATCCAAGTCTATAATATAAACAGATTCATTAAGAGAAATTTCACCTTGTGCTTTTGAAGCAAAATAATACGGCCTATTTAAAAAAGCTCGATAATCAGTAAAATACTTACTATAAGTTACAGTTGCACCAAAACTATGCTCAGCTTCATCATCAGTATATTGACAATAAAGCCTATTCCCATAGTTTACAATGCCTTTCTGGTGAACAAGATCATAGCTAACACTGGGATCACCTTGTTTTGTTTCTATCATATTAGCTAGACACATCATGACTAATGTCATAATAGTTTGTTCAGCCACATGAATATGAGCAAGAGGCCGAAGTGTAAGTTCATCCTCATCCTGGGGTTGCCACAGCACCTCACCCTCAACTACTTTAAACTCCCACTTACATGCTTTAGGAACAGGTACTAACTGCAATGGACTAAACTCAAATTTTTCTATATTACATATTCTTCTCACCCAATGTTTACAATGCTGAGTTAAATCAAGAGCTGACAGGTCGAGTTCAAAATTGTCCGCGTACCAATTTGTGGTACGTATGTAATGATGACTTTTTTTCCATGCCAGTGCCATTAACAATGGATCTGAAATGTATTCATCTGTCAACTTCAATTCTTTGTATTTTCTGTTGATTATTGGCATGTTTTTTTCTTCAGAGGTTTTATGATTGCTGTTTGACCGAGTTATAACTGACACCGATATTTCATATCAGCAGTATATTTTAGTATCTAACCGTTATCATCAATTAGCGCCCCTTGATGCGGCATATACCAAAGAATGATAAACCGCATTTGGGATTATCATTTATCTGTTTTAATGCCATCTCTGGCATAACCTCTGCAAACAGCATCTAGTGCCCTAGGAGCGAGGACAAAAGCTCAATTCGGGGTCAGAATTCGCTACAGAGACCAAACACATTCGTCAACTTAATCATCTTCTAGATCTAATCGCCGTCTGACGAACATCTGAGTGTGTCTCGTGCTTGTTTAAATATCAAGGTTAACCGAAGTCTAGCGCTTGATCGCAGAAAAAAACTAATGACTTTAGAGTCTTACTGTCTGAGATAAAACTAACATTGACAGTTTTTCCAATGTATGGATTTGCCGTGAATCGCACTGTTGCTCAAACGGCTTAGAGTTCAGAAGTATCAATAGCTGTAAACAATATGCAACTTGCCCTTGATACTACTGCTGGCATGGGATCATTGACTGTGGTGTCCGCGTGTTTAGATGGAAAAACCGTTCTGTAGATTCTGGGATTAGACATCTTAGATTCAAGGGCGCTGTTTCATTGTAAGATGATAAGGTTAAGTTTTCCCTTAATCACCCGGGTGGCAAGTAAAGTGAGCATATCAGCGGTATATGAATGGCGGCAGAATAACTACCTGGTCAGCACGGACCGGGAAAAGCTGGATGTGCAGGCTGTTCATCGGTATTTGACGCGATCCACGTGGGCTAAGGGTATTTCTCAGGAGATCGTCACCACTTCCATACAGAACAGCCTGAATTTTGGTGTTTATCACCATGGTTGCCAGATTGGTTTCGCGCGCCTGATAACAGATTACGCTACCTTCGCGTACCTCTGCGATGTGTACATACTTGAGGAGCATCAGGGGAAAGGACTGGGCCGATGGGTCATGGAATGTCTTCATCATCACCCGGTTTTTGAGCAGCTTCGCAGGATTATGCTGTTTACCACTACCGCCCCCTGGCTGTATGAAAAGTTAGGCTATGAACCCGTCAACCGGGAAAACTATGCCTGGACCATTACCCGGCCGGATATTTATCTTAATGGGGAAAAATCGGAGCGACGGAGATAAATATGAAATTGTCTGGTGGATGTTTATGCGGATTTATCAGCTTCACCGCGGTGAACCCTTCTTCCTCTCATTCCTGCTCCTGCGATATTTGCCAGAAACATTCTGGCTGCCAGACCGCAGTATGGCTTGAATTCCACTCGGATGATGTTGAATGGACGGGTGAAGGCGGTGTTCCTTCCCTGTTCCGCTCATCCGCGAGTTCCTCCCGGGCATTTTGCGGCCGGTGTGGCACCTCTGTCGGTGCCATAGATGACAGTCCGGTCATTGCTCTGCTGAGCGGAATTTTTGACCACAATGAGCAAGCCTTGTTTTCACCACAATCTCACTCATTTGAAGATATGAAGCCTGAATGGTGGCGAAAAATCATGCCTGATGCCGCTGTCTGAATGATGAAGCAGCACTCTGTTCCGTCACAGCGTCTTCAGCATACAAATACCGCAGCCGTCATGGCCGGTGTTGCCCAGCCTTTCAGACAAATGCCGGAAGCCAAACGCTTCATAAAGGCGCACGGCATCCTTCAGTTCGTCCAGCGTTTCAAGATAGCAGGACTGATATCCCATGGCGGTAGCCTGCGCAATGATAAAGGCAATCATCCGTCTACCCATCCCCATGCCTTTTATCTCACTACTGAAATACAGTTTCTGCATTTCACAGGTGCCTTTTTCACCGCCTAACGGAGCTAATCCGGCACCGCCGACAATTCTGCCATTGGCTTCTGCAACCCAGTATCCACTACCGGGTTGCTTGTAAACTTCGCTTAAACGTTCAAGTTCAGGATCATGCAGGCTTACCCCTTCCAGGTGATCAATTTTATTCTCCCGAAAGCTGGTGCGGATGATCTCTGCGATTGCCGCATTGTCGCGGGCTTCAATCGGCCGGAAAATCAGTTCTGCTTCGCGCTGGCGGCGGGCGTTTCGCAGGCTGCCCGAAAATGTTTCGATCGTTTGAAAGAATTGCTGAATTTCTTCACTGGAGGAGGAGGCAAGGGCTTCTTCTGTAAACCTGTCGGCATTTTCTTCCAGGCACAAGAGCTTCTGGTTCCCTGACTCGCTTAACCGGAACGTTGAGGCACGGCCGTCCTGCTCATCATGATCTCTCAGTAAGTATCCCGCCTCCATCAAGCTGCGAAGCGTGCGGCTCATGCTCGCTTTATCAACGCACAGCTTAGTGGCCAGCTCGGTTGCACCGCAGGGCTGGCTGTTAAGTTCAATCAGAATATGGCTCTGGAGGGGCGAAAGCTCCGTTCCGCTGGTTCTACGGCTGAGCATGCCAAGTTCTCTGACCATTTCACGCAGCGCTGCACGGAACTGGCGTATTTCGTTTTTGTTCATAATCCGGACCTGAATGGAATGTCAGCGCACGATAACATACAAACTAGTTAACACTGTTAACCAGTTTGTGCGTCATGCGACTTCGGTCCTGACTAGCAAATACTCCACTTACTTTAACTAGCTGATAACTCGTTAGTTCTTGTGATCGCCGATTCAATGTTTCGCCATAAATCATGTATTCTCGATCATATTTCTGCGTTTTCAATGAGCACAAATTCTGTCGCATCAGGAAGTGTGTAAGGCGCAGCAAGCGTTGCTCCCGGGCAGCATTCCTCATGCAGTACCGCCCCCATAACGTTTAACGTTTCTGAAAGCTGAGAGTGTGCCAGATGGGCCCGAACGGACAGGTTAGGCAATGACAAAGGTTTATCCAGCAATTCTCCACTGCTTACAATCCAGTCAAGCGCATTTTTTATCACTCCGGTGACACCATGTGCATATTCCGGGCTGGCTACTACGACCAGATCTGCCCTGGAAAGCGCATTTCTCCAGTGGTCAACCTCAGGGTTCTGCGCAGATTCATGGTCAACATTAAAGAGCGGGATTTTGTCCAGGCCGTCATAGATTTCAAACGTTATTCCTGCCGGGCAAAGAAGAGACATTGCCCGTAAAAAAGCGCTATTCAGTGAAGCCGCACGAAGGCTGCCAGAAATGCCTAATACATATTTTCCATCATTCATTAGATCCCACCTTGAAGTTTTAAACATTCAACTATAAAACGTGAATCATTCGAACCATGCCTGCCCTTATATTTCAAGAGCCGCCTGGAAAGCCATTTACCAATATCATTCAGCGTCCTTCCAGGCCAGCCGCGTACCGCAGCTGACCTCCATTTAAAACTCCGCTATCTGGTCAGAATCAACGCTGTGTGCCGGTTCAACCCGCACCCTGAGTGTGATAACCACGGCGGCGATAAACATCAGGCAACCTGACGTTATGAAAACCCCGCTTACGCCACTGAAGCCGAAGAGTAAGCCTCCCAGCGCCGCGCCAGCAGCGATTGATGACTGGACCGCTGCGACAACCATACCGCCGGCAGTTTCAGCCTGATCGGGTACCGCCCGGGCCACCCAGTTTGACCACGCCACGGGGACACCACCAAATGCCATCCCCCACAGCGCGACAAGTAGCATCAGTACCGTTTCGTGTACAGGAAGTAAAATCATGCTTAATGCTGCAAAACCTACCAGTGCGGGCATCACAATCAGGGTGAGACGCAGGCTTTTTTCCATCAGCCATCCAGCCAGCAGCGTGCCGAAAAAATTAGCCACACCGAATCCAAGCAGCATCACGGACAGGCGGTCCACATTAACGTGGGCAAGATTCTCAATGGCCGGACGAATGTAGGTAAAGAGTGCATACTGGCCCGTATGGGCAATCACACATCCCGCCATTCCGATAGCAATCCCGGGGCGGCGGAGTAAACCCATCACTGATGCCGTGCTCATCATTTTTCGCGGCGCCATACCGGGAAGGGTAAATAGCTGGAAAATCATTGTTACCCCCCCGACAGCCGCCGCCGCGAAGAAGGCGCTGCGCCAGCCATAAAGCCCGCCTAAGTAGCTCCCCAGCGGGATCGACACCACAGTTCCCACTGCAATACCGCTAAAAATTATTGATAGCGCGCGCGGAACACGTTCACCCGGAACCAGCCGCATGGCGACCGCGGCCGCCATGCTCCAGAATCCCCCCAGCGCAATACCCAGCAGAATACGCATCACCAACAGCACGGCCAGACTGGATGAAAGTGCCACAAGCAGATTGGAGGCAATCATCAGTACCGTAAAGCCCAGCAGAACCTTTCGGCGATCGAAATCGCGCGTCAGGCGGGGCACCAGCAGGCCAGCAAACAGAGCCACAACGGCGGTTACCGTCACGGCCTGACCCGCGAGCGCTTCGGTTACACCGAGATCGGCTGCCATGGGAGTCAACAGACTGGCTGGGAGGTATTCTGCGGTCAGTAATCCGAACACCCCCATCGCCAGTGAAAAGACGGCCATCCAGGCGGGTTCCTCAGGTTCCCCATTATTTGCACTCATTACTTCATCTCTCATCTCACAGCCTTCCTGTAAAAAATTGAGCCTCAAGTCTAGAGTCGTAACACTGGACGATCTATGATGCCAAACCCTATTTTTTTACCCGAAACGCCGACTATGAAGATGAATGCCCCTTTTGCTCTGTCCTCTGACCTGATCAGTGAGCTGTTAATGGAAATGTGTCTGCGCGGCGTTCAGTACCGCCGTGTACAAACCGGGCCTGAATTCGGCGTCAGTTTTCACCATCGGCCACGGCACGCCTATTTTCATTATCTCGCCGTTGGCACCGCCCTGTTACGCACCAAAGACGGTACGCTTTACGAACTCAACGCAGGGAGCGTGGTGTTCATGCCACAGGGTGAAGACCATCAGCTTGTGTCAGATGTCAGGCATTCATGCCAACACATTGACACATTAGGCGCGGCCCCGCTGGGCGAGGCCGTCAGCGGGATTAACACCTGCCCCAGCACGCATTCAACGCCCAGCACGGTACTGTTTTATGGTTGTATGGAGTTCGACCTCGGTGGAATGCAGGGACTGGCTAAACTGATGCCGGAGGCAATGGTGGCGACGGCTGATGAACAGCGCTATCCGGGGCTGATGCCCATCCTCAGCGCGATGAAAGCTGAAATCTGCTCAGGCCGCATTGGCTTTGCGGGTATTCTGGCCCGACTCGCCGAGGTTGCGAGCGCCATGATAGTGCGTGGATGGATTGAAAGCGGCTGTGGTAGCGCCGATGGCCTTGTTGCAGCATTACGCGACCCGCGGTTGGCGCGTGCCATTCTGGCGATTCATCGCGATCCGGGTCGTGAATGGTCCGTTGCAGAGCTGGCTTCCCTGTCACACGTGTCACGTTCTGTGTTTGCTGAACGCTTTAAGGCGATTATCGGCGCGCCGCCGCTGCGTTATGCCACAGAGGTGAGAATGCGGATCGCCGGGCAGTGGATCGCCCGGGATAAGGTATCCATTGATACGGTCGCCCACCGCCTGGGCTACGCTTCGCAGGCCGCGTTCAGCCGGGCTTTTAAGCGTGTCAATGGATATCCGCCCGGAGCGCTACGGCGCTAGACGTGCATATCAAAGCTCCACTTTAGAAATCCCGCCAGTCAACACACCATCCTGTGGCGTTCGAAATAAACAACAACAGACAACAATAAACACAACGTTGCACAACCGAGCATGCAATGTTACTTTGACCTGGTGAATTGGGAATGGGCAAATCCATTCCTTTGATAACCGAGAAGCCGGAGTGAAACATGATAAAGCTGATAATTACCGATCTCGATGGTACTTTTTTAAACAGCCAGGGTGACTATGATCGGGCGTTGTTTGCCCGGACGTGGGAGAAGATGTCGTCTCTCGGTGTGCATTTTGCTGCATGTACCGGCAAACAATGTGAGCGGGTGGAAGAGCTTTTTGGGGAATTCAGTAAAGATATCTGGATCGTTGGCGACAGCGCCACGCGCATCAAACATAACGGCAGCTTTGCCTTTCAGTCCCTGATTAATAATGCGACAGGAAGGGCAATCATTAAAACGCTTGAAGAAGTGAGTTCCACGCATGTGATTATCGCCTGCACCCCTGAAGGGGCGATCGTGCGCTCCGATGTTCCGAAACCCCTCAAAGATAAAATCAGACGCTCCTATGCCCGCATCATCGAGATTGAGGACTTCAGCCTGGTCGACAGTGATTTTGTTAAAATCACCGTGTTTGATGAGCAGGGAAACTGTCCACAAACTCGCCCACATTTGAGTCCATTTGAGGATGATGTGTACATTGTGGTTTCTGAAGCCTCATGGATAGATATCGCCGGATATGGCGTACACAAGGGAAGCACAGTTCAAAAACTTCAAGAAATTCTGAATGTCAGCCCGGAAGAAACAATGGCTTTTGGTGATGGTTACAATGATCTGGAGCTGCTGGCTCAGGCAGAGTATAGCTTCGCTATGCGAAACGCCTTTAATGAGGTTAAGGATGCGGCGCGTTTTGTCACCGGAACCAATGATGACAGTGCGGTAATGGAAACTATCAATCGCCTGCTTGCGTTACAAGCCTGAAGGTTATTAACGCGGGAAGGCACCCAGCCCTTCCCAGATAGAAGTTCATATCAGGCGATTTCCAGCCGTATGTTGCTGTGTGCCAGCGAGCCTGCGTCTGTAAGGCTGCTGGCGACGACAACGTCGATATCGTCACAGGATGCGACTTTGTAGCGCGCCACCTGCGGCACTTTATCCGCAATGACAGCGGCGATGATTTCATTGCTCTGGCGGATCACTTCTTTTTTAAAGCAGGCATCTTCATAGTAGACAGCCGTCAGCCCGGCATGAATGTCCAATCCGCAGACGCCGATAAACATCTGATCGAACAGCATCTCTTTGACTTGATTAAGCGGCTCAGACCCGAGAATGCTTCCTGTCTGCGAATTCAGCTTGCCGCCGAGCATAATCACTTCACCCTGCTGGCGTCCACTCAGGGCTGCAGCGATTTGTGGGGAATTTGTCACGATGGTGAGGTCGAATTCGGAGGGAATGAAATCGACCATAGCCAGATACGTAGAGCCGCCGTCTATAAAGATACTGGTTCCGGATTTGATCAGTTCCGCACAGCGTTTTGCCACACTCGTCTTTTCCTCAACGCTATGCATAACCCGTGTGTCGAAACTTGCTGACTGTTTAAACTGACTGACCGCGCCCCCGTAGACTTTTTTGCACATTCCTTTACGGACCATCGCCTGCAAATCCCTGCGTATCGTGTGTTCAGACACGCCTAACTGGCGGGCGATATCAGCGCCAATGACCCGACCGTTCTGCTGTAGCATCTGGTAAATCACTTCCTGTCTCTGTTCAGGCAGGGCGTCATAATCAATCATTCTTTACTCTCAAAATAAACATGACATGGCAGAGTGTACACAACAAAGCATAGCGGTGATGAACATATTACACCTGTG
Source organism: Pantoea coffeiphila (assembly GCF_016909495.1). GTDB lineage: Bacteria > Pseudomonadota > Gammaproteobacteria > Enterobacterales > Enterobacteriaceae > Erwinia > Erwinia coffeiphila. The sequence goes on from NZ_JAFBFW010000001.1 coordinate 599,782, forward strand.
ACGCAATCGCGCAGGCGTCAAAGTTCAGCCCGAATTGCGGCTTCCATTTTCTCCGGGGTGGCGATGGGCGCAAAACGCTTAAGCGGTTTGCCGTCGCGTCCGATAAGGAACTTAGTGAAGTTCCACTTGATCCGCCCACCCAGTACGCCGGGCAATTCCTCTTTCAGGTAACGAAACAGCGGATGCGCAGCGGCACCGTTGACCTCGACTTTTTCGAACATCGGGAAGGTAACACCGTAGTTGATGTGACAGGTCTGCGCGATGTCGTCGGCGTTGCCGGGTTCCTGCTTGCCGAACTGGTTACAGGGGAAGCCCAGCACCACCAGCCCCTGGTCAGCATACTTTTTGTAGAGCGCTTCCAGGCCCGCATATTGCGGCGTGAAACCGCACCGGCTGGCGGTATTCACTACCAGCACCAGTTTTCCCGCGTAGTCGGCCATAGGGATAAGCTGGCCTTGCAGGCTGGTAGCAGAAAGTTGATGAAAAAGGGTCATATCGTCATCCTCAAAACAGACAGGGTTCAGCGTCTATACTGCCGTGCAGCGCCTGGCTGCCACGGCACACAGCGAAAATTTTGGGTTGATACGGCTCGTTAGCCTTCAAAGCACGCGGTAGATTTCAGAAATCACCTGCATCGCTGCGTCTTCAAGGGTTCCTTCATTACGGCATAACAACCAGCCGTTCCCGGTGATTTCTCGCTCGAACGCCCGGGTACAGGCAGCATGCTCTTCCAGCTTATGCATTACCGTACTGCTCAGCCCACGCGTTCGGGCTGCCGCCCTCGCCCATGAAATTTCAGGTGCAGTGACTACCCCGACATGCAGGTCCGGCGTTCGCACGTTACGTTCAATATTAAGCTGTAAAATCTCTGCAAAGGGCACCATTCGCCGAAACGCGGCATCCGACGGATACCAGCGGTCCATCAGGATAATGCTGTCCGACGGCTGTTTAGTCAGCACCTCCCGTGTTATCCACGCGCGGCTGTCAGCCAGGCGCTGACAAACCTGCCGTTCTAAATCCAGGCTGGGATGTCTGGCAAACTGGTTTACGAGGAGCATAGTTGCTGCCCGCCAGGGATCGCTTTTTTTCTCGCAAAGACGGACCACCTTGTGGTTATCCGCGCGTAATACTTTCGCCATGGCTTCTAACAGCGTGGTTTTTCCCGCGCCCTTGGGTCCATCCAGCGTAACAAACAGTTGACGACTCATTCTGCGAATGATGATCGATGAAGGGTTTTTATCAGTCCCGAATCTGGCAAACGCATTTAACTTCCTTTCGATGAATAGCTGAGCAATCTCTTCCCCGTATTGGGTTGTCAGGGGAGTTTGCTTAATTCCTGCTGGATAAAATCAATCAGCGCTCTGGTTTTCGTGGGCAGGTAACGCCGGTTTGAATAAAGTGCGAACAGTTGCAGCGGCGCTACCGATTGTTCAAATTCAACCTCGATCAGCCGCCCATCGCTAATGTAGGGTTCACAGCCCTGTTTTGACAGAATGGCAAAACCGACGCCTGCCAGCGCAGCGCGCCCTGCCATCTCTCCGCTGTTTACCCGATAATGCCCGTTAACCTTAACCGTCTCGAATCCCCCTTTTGCATTGACAAACTGCCAGGGCGCTCCTTTCAGCGCACTCACGGTGGTAATACAGGGTAATGCTTCAAGCTGCCGGATATTAGCAGGGGTGCCATAGCGTTGAATAACAGAGGGCGCGGCAACAATGGTGCAAGGGATAGTCAGCAGATGACGGGCTATATAGTCACTGTCATCCATCTGGCCCCGGCTTACAATGATCGCTAAATCCAGATCGTCCCGCAGTGATTCCAAACCCGAGAGGTTTGTGACACAGCCGATCTCCAGATCCGGGTACTGACAGGCGAATTCGGCAATAACGGAACCCAGCAGTGCGGGTCCGATCTCATTGGGGATACAGAGACGTAATGGCCCCTTGAGCTGCATCTGGCGCTGCGTTAGCTCTGTCTCCGTTTGCTCAAGCGCCTCCAGTAATGGCTTCGCACGGCTGTAGAGCAGATGCCCGGCCTGAGTGAGTTTCATATGCCGGGTGCTGCGCTCGATGAGCTGAAGATTCAGTTTTTCTTCTAACTGAGAAATACAGCGGCTGACATTTGAGGTTGGCATTTCAAGGACTTTCGATGCCCCAACAAAACTCTCTTTTTCAACCACAGCAATGAACACTTTCAGGGTATGAAAATCAAGCGCCGGACGCATTCGCTATCCCATTTATGATAATAATAACTGCTGTTTTTACCATATAATTAGCTATATCGATAGCGTTCAGATTTTGCGTATGGCGTATCGGGGGGGCTGGGGAGTTGCTTCAGATCCTGCATCTGGTGTATCGGGGCTGGCCGGATTGCCCGCATATTTTGGTGTTGCTGCTGGAACAACTGATTGTATCTGGCAGCAACGCAAGGATTCAAAAGGGAGACCGTAACGGGACAGGTTAGCCGGGTGTCTGCCGCAGGGATGCGGCAGCCAAGCCCCCAGGGATTGGGTTCACGGCGACCCGGCGTTCTGCCCGTAACGGTCGCCCCGTTCGCCAATCTCGCCGCGAAAATCCTCCACCATCAGATTACCGCTCTTCCGAAACACCCCAACTATCAGGTACTCAACCGCTTAACCGGCGCATTCTGCTGTCGATCCCACATCACCGTCAGCAACCGCTGGAGCGCGATAAAGGCAAACAGCAGCACGCCGATGGCAATCTTCGTCCACCAGGAACTCAGCGTACCGTCGAAGTTGATCCAGGTCTGAATCAGCCCCTGTATCAGCACGCCAAACAGCGTTCCCAGCACCGTGCCCACTCCGCCGGAAAGCAGCGTGCCGCCGATCACCACCGACGCAATGGCATCCAGCTCCACGCCCATACCCGCCAGCGCATAGCCCGCCGAGGTATAGATGGAGAAAACAATTCCTGCCAGCGTCGCCAGCCCGGAGGACAGCATGTAAATACGTATCGTGGTGCTGCGGGTGGAGATGCCCATCAGCTGCGCCGAAGTGGCGTTACCGCCGATGGCATACACCTGGCTACCGAAGCGGCTGCGGTGGGCGACAATAATTCCCAGCGCGACCACCATCAGCATAATCAGCGCCAGCAGGCTGAGACGGCCTCCTCCCGGAATTTTCCAGGCCATCGACGACAGCGTGGAATACAGCGGGTGATCGATCGGCAGCGAACTTTCCGCCACCAGATAGCTACAGCCGCGCAGGAAGAACATCCCGGCCAGGGTGATGATGAATGCCGGAATTTTTAAAGCATCGATCAGCCATCCCATAAAGGCACCAAACGCCGATCCCATCACCATCACCAGACCGAACGCCACAAACGGATGCAGGTGGAAATCGCCGATGGCGCGGGCGAGGAACACCCCGGTGAAGGCGATCACCGCGCCAACCGACAGATCGATACCGCCGGAGAGGATCACAAAGGTCATGCCGACGGCGATAATGCCAAGAAAAGCGTTATCGGTCAGAATATTGGCAATCACCCGGGTTGATGCAAAGCCGGGGAACTGGCTCAGGCAGAACAGATAACCGACCACGAATACCAGCAGGGTTATCATTAACGGAAGATGACGTTTAACCACCGCGCGGCCCTCTTTTAAACAGTTGAATAAAGCGTGGTGACTGCAACAGCAGCACAATCATCACCACTACCGCCTTCACGACCTGGTTCAGTTCGGGCGGGAAGCCGGAAAGCAGAATCCCGGTGTTCATCGCCTGGATAATCAGCGCGCCGATCAGCGACAGCAGCAGATTAAAGCGGCCACCCATCAGTGAAGCCCCGCCGATAACCACCGCAAGGATGGCATCCAGCTCCAGCCACAATCCGGCGTTGTTGGCGTCGGCTCCGCGAATATCCGCCGCCACGATCAGTCCAGCTACCGCTGCACACAGCCCGCTCAGCACGTAGGTGCTCATCACCACCAGCCAGCCGTTAACTCCGGCGTTACGCGCGGCACGCAGGTTGATACCGACGGCCTCGATAAACATGCCAAGCGCGGTTTTACGGGTCAGAAGCCAGACCACCAAAGCCAGTGCGATAGTGATCCACAGCGGAACCGGCAGGTAGAACAGCGTACCGCTGCCGAGCCGTGCCAGCGCATCGCTGTTAAACGTAACGATCTGCCCCTGAGTGATCAGCTGTGCGATACCGCGCCCGGCAACCATCAGGATCAGCGTGGCAACAAACGGCTGGATTTTAAGCAGCGACACCAGTATGCCGTTCCACAGTCCACACAGCAGGCCGCTGCCCAGCGTCACCAGAATCACCACCGCCAGGCTGTGCCCGGCTACGGTCATCGTGGCCGCGGTTGCCCCGGCGATGGCCATCACTGCGCCCACCGACAGGTCGATCCCGCCGGTGGCAATGACCAGCGTCATCCCAATAGCCAGAATCGCCACCGGCGCGGCGCGGTTAAGGATATCGATCGGGCTGCCGAACAGCCGCCCGTCCTGCAGATGAATGGCAAAGAAGTTGTTCGCCACCATGCTGTCGATCAGCAGCACCAGGATCAACGCACCGATCTGCGGCAGTCCCGGCGGTAATTTACGTTTCAACATCGGCGTTTTCCCCGGTAGAAAATGGCTCTCAAGCATGCTGTTCTCCCCCTGCCGCAATAGCGTTAACGATGGCGGCAACCGACAGCTGTTCCAGCGGGATTTCGGCTACCTGCTGCCTGTCGCGCAGGATCACCACCCGATCGGCGTAGCCGACCAGCTCTTCCAGTTCTGATGAGATCACCAGTAACGCCAGGCCGTCAGCGCAGAGCGTTTCAATCAGGCGAATAATTTCAGCGTGCGCACCCACGTCGATGCCGCGCGTCGGCTCATCGAGGATTAAAAACTGCGGACGGGTCACCAGCCAGCGGGAGAGCAGCACCTTCTGCTGATTGCCGCCGGAAAGCAGCTCCACCGGCTGATCGGCGTCCGGCGTGCGGATACCCAGGCTTTTAATAAAGCGTTCGGCAATTTCCTGCTGCTCGCGGCGCTTAATGGGCCGCAGCCAGCCGCGCTGCGCCTGCAGGGCCAGAATGATATTTTCACGCACCGAGGCGGCCCCGATAATACCGTCGGTTTTGCGATCCTCCGGGCAGAAGCCCATTCCTAAGCGGGAGGCCTGAGCCGGGGTGCGGATAGTCTGCGTTTTGCCTTTGATAACGGCCGTGCCGGAGTCGGCGCGCTTAATGCCAAACAGCAGTTCGGCGGTTTCAGTACGCCCGGAACCGAGCAGGCCAGCCAGACCCACGGCTTCACCCGGCCGTACACTCAGACTGAACGGTTCAATGGTGCCTTTTTTACCGTAGTCCTTAAATTCCACCACCGGGGTGTCGCTGCGCAGCGTACTGCCCGCGCGCTGAAGCGCCGTTTCCAGCAGCTCGCGGCCGAGCATCAGCTTAATCAGCTCAATCTGCGGCAGTGAGCGGGTATCGCGGGTGGCGATAAACTGGCCGTTGCGCAGTACGGTGATGCGGTCGGTAATGCGATACACCTGGTCGAGGAAGTGGGTGACGAAGATCAGGCTCATGCCTTTCGCCCGCAGCTGGCTCATCAGGGTGAACAACATTTCCACTTCGCTGGCATCCAGGCTGGCGGTCGGTTCGTCGAGGATCAGCACCTTCGCCGACAGGTCCACCGCGCGGCAGATGGCGATAATCTGCTGCATGGCGACCGAGTAGTGGCCCAGCGGCCGGGTCACGTCCAGCTCGAAGCCATAATCGTTAAGCAGTTTCACCGCGCGCTGGTTCAGCGTTTTGCGATCGATCAGCCCAAAACGCTTTGGCTCGCGACCAATAAACAGATTGTCCGCCACCGACATATTCGGCAGCAGGTTCACTTCCTGATACACCGTGCCGATGCCCAGCTCCTGAGCTTCGGCGGTGTTACGCGGGTTAATTGCCTGCCCGGAGAGTGAAATCGAACCGGTATCGCGCTGATACACGCCGGTCAGCACTTTAATCAGCGTGGACTTCCCCGCGCCGTTCTCACCCAGCAGCGCCATAATTTCGCCCGGGCGGATATCAAAGGAAACATTATCCAGCGCGCGCACGCCGGGGAAGGATTTACTGACGCCGCTGATTTCCAGAAGCGTTGCAGAGGAGGTGTCGATGGTCATACGCTGCGCCTCAAACCATGAAAAAAGCCGCTCCGGGTGGAGCGGCACGTGGCTCAGTAACCCATACCTTTTTTACGATCCAGCTGTGCCTGTGCGTCCGCAGGCAGGAACAGTTTGGTTTCGGTTTTGATGATTTTTGGCGGTACGGTGCCGTCTTTTTTCAGTTTTTCCAGCGCATCGAAGGCCGGACCAGCCATGTTCGGCGTCAGCTCAACGTTAGCGTTAGCTTCCCCGGCCAGCATCGCTTTATAGATATCCGGCACGCCATCAATCGATCCGGTCAGAATGTCTTTACCCGGCTTGAGTCCGGCTTCTTTAATCGCCTGAATGGCACCGATAGCCATATCGTCGTTGTGCGCGTATACCATGCAGATATTTTTGCCGTTGTTCTCGGCCTTGATAAAGCTCTCCATCACTTCTTTACCCTTGCTGCGGGTAAAGTCACCGCTCTGCGAGCGGATCACTTTGATGTTCGGGGTATTGGCAATCGCTTCGGCAAAGCCTTTTTTACGATCGATGGCTACGCTGGCGCCGACGGTGCCCTGTAGTTCTACAACGTTACAGGGTTTGCCAGCCTGCTCTTTCACCAGCCAGTCGCCGATCAGCTTGCCTTCATAGACGTTATCCGCCGTGACCACCGCCTGATACAGCGATTTATCCTTCACCACGATAGCGCGGTCCAGCAGGAATACCGGGATCTTGGCATCCTTCGCTTCTTCCAGCACGGGTTCCCAGCCAGTTTGTACCACTGGCGCAATAAAGATGGCATCTACGCCCTGAGCGATAAATGAGCGTACCGCTTTGATCTGGTTCTCTTGTTTTTGCTGACCATCAGCAATTTTCAGTGTAATTCCGCGCTTCTGCGCCTCGGTTTTTGCCACGCTGGTTTCAGCTGCACGCCAGCCCGATTCGGAGCCAACCTGAGAGAAGCCAACGGTCATTGATTCAGCCAGCACGGGAGCAGACAGGCTTGCGCTGATAAGGACAGGTAAGAGTAAACGCTTCCACATGATCATTTTTCCTCTGATGGGATTTTGCCGTATAGGGTAACTGCACCTAAATCCTGGACTATTAGTGGAAAAACATATTCGACAACGCTCACAAAACGCTAAAAATCAATGAGATTAGGTAAATTGCGCCGCAAAAATCAGCGCCAGGAATATGGATAATTCGCCTGCAATAGATGAAAATCAGGTTAAATAAGTGTAATAAACAGAAGCGGTTGCGGACTGAGCATTTGGAAGCGATTACAGCACCGCGTGAAGTTCTGTCATTCTTCGCGATGTGAATTGTGGATTAGGAATTATCCTGAACTGTGAAGTTTCTCACGATTCATCAGCGTTTCCCACTGATTCTTCACAAAATTAATCAGTTATCCGAAACTGATGTTTTTTAACATCAGGGAGATGGATTCCGTAAGTAGCCGTTATATACTGATTTTCTTCTACTGCTGCACGATATGGGCCTCATGAGCATTCACGACTACCTTTTAAAGTTTCGCAAAGTTAACAACCTTGAAAGTTTGGAAAAACTTTTTGATCACCTCAATTATACGCTCACTGAGGATAGTGAAATCATCTTAATGTATCGTGCAGCCGATCATCGCCGCGCCGAGCTGGCCTCCGGTGGTCGTCTATTTGACCCGGGCTGCGTACCGAAAACGCTCTGGCACTATGTTGTATAAAACCGCTAAAGCTGTCTTAGCCTGGTGATTCGGCAGGTATTTTTCCGTATAGTTGGCTTCTGCTAATGCGAAGTTATCGCATTTATTCTGGCTATATTGAGGACTTCGCGTGGCTGTAGATTCCAAAAATCGCATCGGAGGCTGGCTGCTGGCGCCGCTGGCCTGGCTGATCATGACCTTACTGACCAGCGCCCTGGTGATGGCACTGTATCTTAGTGCCCTGTTTGATCCTGCCATGCGCCAGCAGCTGTTCTCGCAGGACAGTGCGCTACTACTGAACTGGGGGCTGTCGCTGCTGACCTCGACGCTGGTATGGTTTTACACTGGCTGGGTAACATGGATTTTCTGCAAACGCTCCCGCCGCCTGCCCCGACACTATATTATCTGGCTGTTAATTACCGTTGTGCTGGCGTTAAAAACCTTCGCGTTTGCACCGGTTGCGGATGGCCGCGCAGTACAGACTCTGCTTATCGCACTGCTGGCAGCGGGTATTCTCGTACCCTACTTCAAACGTTCAAAACGGGTGAAAAATACCTTCACTGCCGATTGCTGATGCAAAAACCGTCAAGAATTTAATCGTGAGTGCGCTATAACACCGTTGAATAGCGCACAACGGTTGTGGTCCGGCGGGCAATATCCGATAATAAACCCCTGCAATTTTAAGCTGCAGCGCTGACAACCCGCGTGAGCATTGCCGCCGGTTAACAGTACTGACCTTCGGGTCGCTAAAATCTGCTCTTTCTTCTTTTTTCAGGCATAAGAATGACCGACTACCTGCTCCTTTTTATTGGCACAGTGCTGGTGAATAACTTCGTTCTGGTGAAGTTTCTCGGCCTTTGTCCCTTTATGGGCGTTTCCAAAAAACTGGAAACGGCGATTGGCATGGGACTCGCCACCACCTTTGTTATCACTCTGGCTTCGATCTGCGCATGGCTGGTGAATCACCTGATCCTGCTGCCGCTCGATCTGGTCTATCTGCGTACCATGGCCTATATCCTGGTGATTGCCGTGGTGGTTCAGTTCACCGAGATGGTGGTGCGTAAAACCAGCCCCGATTTATATCGCCTGCTGGGAATTTTCCTGCCGCTGATCACCACCAACTGTGCCGTGCTGGGCGTGCCGCTGCTGAGCGTTAACCTTAACCACACCTTCCTGCAGGCCGCGCTTTACGGCTTCAGCGCTTCGCTCGGCTTCTCGCTGGTGATGGTGCTGTTTGCCGGTATCCGTGAACGTCTGGTGCTGGCCGATGTGCCTGCGCCGTTCAAGGGTTCTTCCATTGCACTGGTTACCGCCGGGTTAATGGCGCTGGCCTTTATGGGCTTTACCGGTCTGGTTAAATTCTGATGACGGCGATTTGGATTGCAATTGCAGTATTAAGCGCCCTCAGTCTGGTGTTCGGGGGACTGCTGGGCTACGCCTCACGCCGCTTTAAAGTTGAAGAAGATCCGATCGTTGAGCAGATCGATGCCCTGCTGCCGCAGAGCCAGTGCGGCCAGTGTACCTATCCTGGCTGCCGCCCCTATGCGGAAGCCGTGGCCAACGGCGGCGAGATGATTAACAAATGCGCCCCCGGCGGAGAGCAGACGATGCTCAAGCTGGCCGCGCTGCTTAACGTTGATCCGCAGCCGCTGGGCGATGAAGCCGAACTGGAGCCGGAGCGCAAAGTTGCCTGGATCGATGAAGCTAACTGCATCGGCTGCACCAAATGCATTCAGGCCTGCCCGGTTGATGCCATCGTCGGCGCCACCCGCGCGATGCACACCGTGCTGAGCGATGTCTGTACCGGCTGCGATCTTTGCGTTGCCCCCTGCCCGACCGACTGCATTGAAATGCGTCCGGTTGCAACGACCACTGCCAACTGGAAATGGGATCTGCAAACCATCCCGGTCCGGGTTATTCCTGTAGAAAGTCATGCTTAATCTGTTTAAGAGATTCAAAAAAGACGCAATCTGGGACTTTGACGGCGGTATTCATCCTCCGGAAATGAAGACCCAGTCTAACGGCACGCCGCTGCGTCAGCTGCCGCTGCCTGCCCGCTTTATTCTGCCGCTGAAGCAGCATATCGGTAGCGAGGGTGAAATCAGGGTGCGCCCGGGCGATAAAGTCCTGCGCGGAGAACCGCTGACCTTCGGTAACGGCCGGATGCTGCCGATCCACGCCCCGACGTCCGGTACGGTAACTAAAATCGCCCCGCACATGACCGCGCATCCTTCGGCGCTGGCCGAAATGTGTATTTTTATCGAGCCGGACGGTGAAGATCGCTGGTGCGAGAAACAAACGGTCAGCGACTATCGCCAGCTTGAGCGCAGCGAGGTGGTGGCGCGCGTGCACAAAGCCGGCGTAGCCGGTCTGGGCGGTGCAGGATTCCCGACGGCGACCAAGCTGCGAGGCGGTCTGCGCGGGGTGAATACCCTGATTATCAACGCCGCCGAATGCGAACCCTATATCACCGCTGACGATCGACTGATGCAGGACTGTGCTGCCGAAGTGCTGGAAGGCAGCCGTATACTGGCGTGGATACTCAACGCCGAGCGCGTACTTATCGGTATTGAAGATAACAAACCGGAAGCGATTGCCGCACTGAAAACGGCGCTTGGCAACGAACGCGATCTGCAAATTCGGGTGATCCCGACCAAATATCCCTCCGGCGGTGCCAAACAGCTGACCCGTATTCTGACCGGCAAGGAAGTCCCGCACGGCGGACGCTCCACCGATATTGGCGTGCTGATGCAAAACGTCGGTACCGCTTTTGCGGTTAAGCGTGCGGTGATCGACGGTGAGCCACTGACCGAACGTGTTGTAACGCTGACCGGTGAAGCCGTAAAGCGCCCAGGCAACGTCTGGGGCCGCATTGGTACGCCAATCAGTCATTTACTCCAGCAGGCGGATTTTGAACCTGGCAACGAACAGATGGTGGTGATGGGCGGCCCGCTGATGGGCTTTACGCTGCCGTCGCTGGACGTCCCGGTGGTGAAAATCACCAACTGCATCCTGGCCCCTTCCGCCAGTGAGATGGGCGTCAGCGAGCCGGAAAAAGGCTGCATCCGCTGTAGCGCCTGCGCCGACGCCTGCCCGGCCGGTCTGCTGCCTCAGCAGCTTTACTGGTACAGCCGCGGCGGCGATCACGATAAAGCCCGTGCACATAATATTGCCGACTGCATCGAATGCGGTGCCTGTGCCTACGTCTGCCCGAGCAATATTCCGCTGGTGCAGTATTACCGCCAGGAGAAAGCTGAAATCCAGGCTATCGATCTGGAATCGGAGCGCAATGCGCAGGCCAAAGCCCGCTTTGAAGCCCGACAGCTGCGCCTTGAACGTGAGAAGCAGGCGCGTGAAGCGAAGCATCAGCAGGCGAAACGCACCGTTGCGGCGACGGATGCCGATGCGCTGAATGCGGCACGCGAACGCGTGAAGGCGAAACAGCAGCAGGACCAGGCAGCGGATGTCGCTGCTATAGAAACGAATACGCGCCCGGCTGACGATGCCGCACGCGCTGCGCTGCGTGAAGCGCGTCTGGCTGAAGCGAAAGCACGCCAGGCCGAGAAGCAGGCTGAAACCGAACCGGCGACCCGCCAGGTGGAAGATCCGCGTAAGGCTGCCGTTGCTGCGGCGATTGCCCGTGCTAAATCTAAGCAGGCTGCGCAGGCGGGTGAATCTGTTGCAGAAGCCTCAGAGGCTAAATCTGAAGCTGCCGCTGAACCGGCTGCCGCTGAAGATCCGCGTAAAGCCGCTGTTGCCGCAGCCATTGCCCGCGCTAAAGCGAAGAAAGCCGCGCAGGCGGGTGGTACGGCTGAAGAAGCTCCAGCTGTGGAGCCTGAAGCAACAGCAGAGCCCGTTACCGAAGTCGTTGCTGAACCGGCTGCCGCTGAAGATCCACGCAAAGCCGCTATCGCCGCTGCTATTGCCCGCGCTAAGGCGAAGAAAGCGGCGCAGGCAGGTGATGCAGCTGAAGAAACTCCAGCCGTAGAGCCTGAAGCAGCAGCGGAACCCGCTACCCAAGTCGTTGCTGAACCGGCAGCCGCTGAAGATCCACGCAAAGCTGCGGTTGCGGCAGCGATTGCCCGCGCTAAAGCGAAGAAAGCCGCGCAGGCGGGTGATGCTGCTGAAGAAGCTACAGCCGTGGAGCCTGAAGCAGCAGTGGAATCCGTTACCGAAGTCGTTGCTGAACCGGCAGCCGCTGAAGATCCACGCAAAGCTGCTATCGCCGCTGCCATTGCCCGCGCTAAGGCGAAGAAAGCGGCGCAGGCAGGTGATGCTGCTGAAGAAGCCCCTGCTGTGAAGCCTGAAGCAGCAGTGGAACCCGTTACCGAAGTCGTTGCTGAACCGGCAGCCGCTGAAGATCCACGCAAAGCCGCTATCGCCGCTGCTATTGCCCGCGCTAAAGCGAAGAAAGCGGCGCAGGCGGGTGGCATTGATGCACAGCCGCCTGCGGTAGAAATTGAACAGGAAGCGGTCGCTTCTGATGATGCACGTAAAGCAGCGGTGGCTGCGGCAATTGCGCGGGTCAAAGCGCGCAAAGCTCAGCAGCCTTCGACGCAAGAGGATTAAATGGCATTTCGTATTGCAAGTTCGCCCTATACCCATAACCGCCGCAGCACCAGTACCATTATGCTGCTGGTGTTGCTTGCCGCTATTCCCGGCATGGCCGCGCAGTGGTACTTCTTCGGCTGGGGAAATATTATCCAGGTGTTAATCGCCGCCGCCGCCGGTGTTGGCGCGGAAGCCGCGATCCTGCGCCTGCGCAAGCTGCCGCTGGCACCAACGCTCAAGGACAATTCTGCCCTGCTGACCGCCCTGCTGCTGGGGATCAGTATCCCGCCGCTGGCACCGTGGTGGATTGTGGTGATCGGGACTCTTTTTGCAGTGGTGATCTCCAAGCAGCTGTATGGCGGCCTGGGGCAGAACCCGTTCAACCCGGCGATGGTCGGCTATGTTGTATTGCTGATCTCCTTCCCGGTACAGATGACCAGCTGGCTGCCGCCGGATTCGTTACAGGGCATCACCCCGACCTTCAGCGACACGCTGAGCATGATTTTCCATTTCCACACTGTGGATGGTCATAACATGCAGCAGTTGCAGATCGGCATTGACGGCATCAGCCAGGCAACGCCGCTGGATACCTTCAAGACCGGTCTGCGCGCCGGGCATTCCGCCGAGCAGCTGCTGGCGCAGCCGATTTACAGCGGCGTGTTAGCCGGGCTTGGCTGGCAGTGGATTAACATTGGCTACCTGGCCGGCGGTATTTTCCTGCTGTGGACCAACAGCATTCGCTGGCATATTCCTGTGAGCTTTATCGGCTCGCTGGCGCTGTTCGCCACTATCGGCTGGCTGGCCTCGCCGGAAACCCTGGCGTCACCGATGATCCACGTGTTCTCCGGAGCTACCATGCTCGGTGCCTTCTTTATTGCTACCGATCCCGTCACCGCCTCCACCACCAATAAAGGACGGCTGGTTTACGGTGTGATGATTGGCCTGCTGGTCTGGCTGATCCGCAGTTTCGGCGGCTATCCGGACGGTGTTGCTTTCGCAGTACTGCTGGCGAATATCTGCGTTCCGCTGATTGACTACTACACGCAGCCGCGCGTTTACGGCCACCGTAAGGATAAATGATGCTGGATGCCATTCGTAAAAACGGCGTGACGCTGGCGGTGTTTGCCGCCATCACCACCGGTATGACCGCAGTGATTAATACGGTGACCAAACCCACCATCGAGCATCAAACGGCGCTACAGCAGAAGGTCCTGCTGGACCAGGTAGTGCCCCCGGAGCTGTACAATAACTCGATACAAAAAGAGTGCTATATCGTCAGCAATCCGGCACTGGGCAACGGCGCACCGCACCACCTCTATCTGGCCCGTAAGGATGATAAACCGGTGGCCGTGGCAATTGAGACTACCGCGCCGGACGGCTATTCGGGCGCAATTCAGATGGTAGTCGGTGCTGATTTCAGCGGAACGGTCTACGGCACCCGTGTTGTTGAGCATCATGAAACACCGGGGCTGGGTGATAAGATCGAGCTGCGTATTTCCGACTGGATTAACAGTTTTAACGGCAAAAAGGTCACCGGTGCCGATGATACGCATTTTGCGGTGAAAAAAGACGGCGGTGACTTCGACCAGTTTACCGGTGCGACCATCACCCCGCGTGCGGTGGTGAATGCAGTGAAGCGCACGACGTTGTATATTGAAACCTTATCCGGGCAGATTTCCTCGCTGCCAACCTGTGGAGATGCCAATGAGTGAAGCTAAAACCCTGCTGATCGGCGGGCTGTGGAAGAACAACTCGGCGCTGGTTCAGCTGCTGGGACTTTGCCCGCTGCTGGCCGTGACCTCAACCGCCACCAACGCCCTCGGGCTGGGTCTGGCGACCACGCTGGTACTGACTCTGACCAACAGCGGCATATCGATGTCTCGCCGCTGGGTGCCGTCGGAAATTCGTATTCCGATTTACGTGATGATTATCGCTGCCGTGGTGAGCTGCGTGCAGATGCTGATTAACGCCTATGCCTATGGACTGTATCAGTCGTTAGGGATTTTTATCCCGCTGATCGTCACCAACTGTATCGTCGTGGGCCGCGCGGAAGCCGTAGCATCGAAAAGCAGCATTCCGCTTTCCGCACTGGACGGGGCAGCGATTGGTCTGGGGGCCACCAGCGTGATGGTGGTGCTGGGTTCGATTCGCGAAATCATCGGCAACGGCACCATCTTCAACGGTGCCGATCAGCTGCTGGGTCCGTGGGCTAAAGTGATGCGTATCGAGGTGATTCATTTTGATTCGCCGATGCTGCTGGCGATGCTGCCACCGGGTGCGTTTATTGGCCTTGGTATGCTGCTTGCCGCGAAATATCTGATCGATAATAAAATGAAACAGCGCGCCGCCCTGAAAGCCGAAAAAGAAGCGCAGGCGGTGCCGCCGGATGGAAAAATGGCTCAGTGAACAAAGATAAACGTCAGCAGATTCTGACCCGCCTGCGGGATAATAACCCGCATCCTACCACCGAGCTGATGTTCAACTCCCCTTTTGAACTGCTGATCGCCGTGCTGCTGTCAGCGCAGGCGACCGATGTCAGTGTGAATAAGGCGACCGCGAAGCTCTATCCGGTAGCCAACACACCGGCAGCGATACTGGCGCTGGGTGTGGAGGGTGTGAAGGAATACATCAAGACTATCGGTCTGTTTAACAGCAAGGCTGAGAACGTGATTAAAACCTGCCGAATTTTGCTTGAGCAGCACGGTGGTGAAGTGCCGGAAAGCCGCGAGGCGCTGGAGGCACTGCCCGGCGTAGGTCGTAAAACCGCGAATGTGGTTTTAAATACGGCCTTTGGCTGGCCGACTATTGCGGTAGATACCCATATCTTCCGCGTCTGCAACCGGACCCGCTTTGCTCCCGGTAAAAATGTTGAACAGGTCGAAGAAAAGCTGCTGAAGGTGGTACCGAAGGAGTTCAAGGTTGACTGCCATCACTGGCTGATACTGCACGGCCGCTATACCTGCGTAGCGCGCAAACCGCGCTGCGGCTCCTGCCTGATTGAAGATCTCTGCGAGTTTCCGGAAAAGGTAGAAATTTAACCTTCTTGCCGCGCCCTTTACTGCACCGTGCGACTCAGTATGAACGCACGGTACAGAATATCCCCCCTGCCGTTTCAGCTCCAAATGCCTTCTTCCTCACGCGAAAACCACTATCATTCCTTCATCCTGTATCGTTTGCGATACAAGAGCGCATATTCGCCTTTCCAATTCACTATCTGCGGCATATCCCCTGCAAATCACGGGGATACCGCAGGAAAGTTTTTTTATTTCGACAATTATCGGCATTTTTTTGACTTTAATCACAAAAAAGCACTGTAATAACCAATCACACCAACACCACAACCTAAATAACTGTTTTAAAACCATTTAATCCCGAACAGACAACCCTATATGTCAATTTCACAGCCGTTTGCGGCAGATGATATCACCAAGCCTCTCTTCAGCAGAGCTCTCTCCTTATTGGCTAAAGTCTGCGCCACACTAAAAATTAAAAACGTTTTAGTGTAAAATACCCAGCACTTAATGCTGCTTTATAGCCGTATTCGCCAGGTCACCGCCAAATAAATAGCGAAATTTAGCATTCAAAAAATGCTTGCCCTCAGAGGAACGATCGGCGAAATTGTTGGCCGCTTTTCCTGTTCTATAACTATAAGGCGAACGTACGTCCCGCGTTTCGTCAGCTTAATTCCTGCCACAAAACAGGTCTTATTTAGAGGTACACGTGTCTACTGCAAACAAACATCCCGAGGCGGCAAGCCTCAACGCTTTTAAACAGCCAAAAGCGTTTTATCTGATTTTCTCCGTTGAGCTGTGGGAGCGTTTTGGTTTTTACGGCCTGCAGGCCATTATGGCCGGTTATCTGGTCAATACGCTGGGCATGTCCGAAGCGCAGTCCGTAACGCTGTTTGCTTCCTTCAGTGCGCTGGTTTACGGCATGGTAGCCATCGGCGGCTGGCTGGGCGATAAGGTGCTGGGCACCAAACGCGTTATCGTGCTGGGCACCATTGTTCTCGCGGCCGGTTACGGACTGATCGCCTGGTCCGGCCATAATGTGTCGATGGTCTACCTCGGTATGGCGACCATCGCCGTGGGTAACGGCTTGTTTAAAGCCAACCCGTCTTCGCTGCTGTCGACCTGCTATGCGAAAGACGATCCGCGTCTTGATGGCGCTTTCACCATGTACTACATGTCGATCAACATTGGCTCGTTCTTTTCGATGCTCGCTACCCCGGTTCTGGCGGCGAAATTCGGCTGGAGCGTGGCTTTCGCTCTCTCCTTTGTCGGGATGCTGATCACCCTGGTGAACTTCCTGCTGTTCCGTAAGACGGTCAAAGACTACGGTTCAAAGCCTGACTTCGCTCCAATGCAAATGGGCAAACTGCTGGCAACGCTGGCAGGGGTTGTGGTGCTAATCGCTCTGGCGTACTGGCTGCTGCATAACCAGGGTATTGCCCGTCTGGTGCTGGCGATAATTGCTATCGGCATCTTACTTGTCTTTGCCAAAGAAGCGCTGGCGCTGAAGGGCGTTGCCCGCCGCAAAATGATCCTCGCCTTCGTGCTGATGCTGGAAGCGATTGTGTTCTTTGTGCTGTATATGCAGATGCCAACCTCGCTGAACTTCTTCGCTATCCGTAACGTGGAACACAGCATTCTGGGGATTGCCTTTGAGCCTCAGCAATATCAGGCGCTGAATCCACTGTGGATTATGGTGTTCAGCCCGCTGCTGGCCGCGATCTACAACAAAATGGGCGACCGCCTGCCGATGCCGCATAAGTTCGCGCTGGGTATGGTGCTGTGCTCTGCCGCCTTCCTCGTGCTGCCGCTGGGCGTTTCCTTCGCGAATGCACAGGGCATTGTGCCGGTCACCTGGTTGATTCTCAGCTATGCGCTGCAAAGCGTGGGCGAGCTGATGATCTCCGGCCTCGGTCTGGCGATGGTGGCGCAGCTGGTACCACAGCGCCTGATGGGCTTCATTATGGGTTCATGGTTCCTGACCACCGCCGGTGCGGCAATGATTGCCGGTAACGTTGCCAGCATGATGGCCATCCCATCTGACATTACCAATCCTCTGGAATCACTGCATATCTACGGTGACGTCTTTATGAAGATTGGTGTTGTCACCGGGATTATTGCCGTGCTGATGCTGCTGACGGCATCGCGCCTGAACCGCATGACGCAGGAAGAAAAGCCTGCTGCTGATAACGTCACGGCCTGATAGCCTGACCGCCCGGAGCACCCTGCTCCGGGCTGATTTTCCCCAGTCGCGCCATCCTCCTTTCTGAAACCGCATAATCAATTGATCTGTCGCGCTGACATTTCGCCACTCGCGCAGTAAGATAATCTCCGAACGCCCCCCCAAAAACCTCAGGAGAACGCAATGAAGCTGTTCTGTAAACCCGGCGCCTGCTCGCTGTCCCCCCATATTGTGCTGCGCGAAACCGGCATCGATTTCACTCTTGTAACGGTCGATCTCCAGACTAAAAAGACCGAACAGGGTGAAGATTATCTGCAGATCAACCCCAAAGGACAGGTTCCTGCTCTGCTGTTAAACGATGGTTCGCTGCTGACAGAAGGTGTGGCTATTGTGCAGTACCTGGCCGACCTGAAGAGCGATCGCCAGCTGCTGGCTCCGTGCGGCAGCCTGAATCGTTACCACACGCTGGAGTGGCTGAACTATGTCGCCACCGAGCTGCATAAGGGATTCAGTCCGCTGTTCCGCCCCAATACCCCGGATGAATTCAAAGCGAGCACGCGCGAGCTGCTGGAGCAGAAATTCAGCTATGTGAACGGCGAGCTGAAAGATAAGCAGTGGCTGATGGGTCTGCGCTTTACCGTGGCGGATGCCTACCTGTTTACCGTCACCCGCTGGGCTCACGCGCTGAAATTAGATCTGAGCGGACTGGATGCACTGAACAGCTGGTTCGACCGCGTAGCCGAACGCCCGGCGGTTGCAGCAGCGCTGAAGGCAGAAGGCCTGGTTTGATAAACGTTCAGATTCTTAAGATCTGAACAGTAGAAAAACGGGCAGGCCCTGAAGGCCTGCCCGACGAGTATTGTTGCTGCGCTGAGCGGGGATCTACCTGCGATATTACAGTTTTACCGCGTCAAAATGCTGTACGGGTTCCGCGATGGCATTCTGCGCCGCAACCAGTTGCAGTTCGTATTCGCCCATCTGATGCGTTTTCAACATCACTTCATATACTGCCGCAGTGACGTGCTCCAGAGACTGCTGCAGTGAGAGTCCGTGCAACAGATCCACCAGCAGCAGGCCACTGCTCAGATCGCCCACGCCCACCGGCTGACGCACACCGAAGTCGATGAGCGGACGGCTTATATGCCAGGCTTCGTCAGCGGTAATTAACAACATTTCGAAGCGGTCGCTACGGTATCCCGCACGTGCCAGATGCTTCACCAGCACCACCTTCGGCCCCAGGGCAATCAGTTCACGTGACACTGTAACCGCTTCGTCCACGCTGGCCACACTGCGACCACTGAGGATCTCCAGCTCCAGCAGGTTTGGCGCAATAATATCGCTGGCCGGCAGCGCATAGAGTCGATGAAACTCCGCTACGCCGGGAGCAACAATGCAGCCCTTTTCCGGGTGACCCATTACCGGATCGCAGAAATACCAGGCCTTGGGGTTCGCCGCCTTGACCATGCGAACGATTTCCAGAATCTGTTCGCCCTGCTCGGCGGAGCCCAGATAGCCACTCAGGACCGCATCACAGGTTTTCAGACGATCGATATCGTTAATGCCACGGGCAATATCGGTAAGATGCGTTGCGGGCATCACCGTGCCGGTCCAGTTACCGTATTGAGTGTGGTTGGAAAACTGGACGGTATTTAATGGCCAAACGTTTGCGCCCATACGACGCATCGGGAACTCTGCCGCGCTGTTACCTGCGTGACCAAAAACCGTGTGGGACTGGATGGAGAGAATATTTTTCATGGTGCTGACCTGTACTTTCCTGCCAATAAAAAAGCCGGTTTACCCGGCTTTAGCTGCGAGGCTAACCCCGCGAGAGTTTTTATTTCCAGCAGATTAAGCTGTAATTCTTTTTGCCGCGGCGCAGTAGCGTGTAGCGGCCGAACAGACGATCGTCCTCGCCCGGAACATATTCCGCATTAGTTTGCAGCGCACCGTTAATGCTGATGGATTTTGCGTCGATCAGCTTACGGGCCTGTCCGCGTGACGGGGCCAGTTCGGCGTTAACCAGCGCCTGCT
Source organism: Pantoea coffeiphila (assembly GCF_016909495.1). Taxonomy (GTDB): domain Bacteria; phylum Pseudomonadota; class Gammaproteobacteria; order Enterobacterales; family Enterobacteriaceae; genus Erwinia; species Erwinia coffeiphila. Next base: position 619,351 of record NZ_JAFBFW010000001.1, read on the forward strand.
GCAGATCCTGACCGGCCTCCAGTTCAGCCGTTGGCATGCCGTCCTGCGCCAGCTGCGCCAGATCCTGTTCGTTCAGATCGCTCAGCGCGCCGGAAAACAGACTGTCGGTGATGCGTTTTGCCGCAGCCAGGCCATCAGCACCGTGAACCAACCCGGTAACCTGCTCCGCCAGCACATACTGCGCGCGCGGGGCTTTGCCGCTGTTTTTGTCTTCTTCTTCCAGCGCATTGATTTCTTCAATACTCATAAAGGTGAAGAACTTCAGGAAGCGGTAAACGTCCGCATCGGCGGTGTTGATCCAGAACTGGTAGAACTTGTACGGGCTGGTTTTCTTCGGATCGAGCCACACCGCGCCGCCTTCGGTTTTACCGAATTTGGTGCCATCAGACTTGGTGATCAGCGGAACGGTCAGGCCAAAGACCTGGTTCTGGTGCAGACGACGGGTCAGATCGATACCGGAGGTGATGTTACCCCACTGATCGGAGCCGCCAATCTGCAGTACCACGTCGTGACGCTCGTTCAGCGCGGCAAAATCATAGCCCTGCAGCAGGTTGTAGGAGAACTCGGTAAACGAGATACCCTGGTCGTCGCGGTTCAGGCGCTGCTTAACGGCTTCACGGTTAATCATCTGGTTAACGGAGAAGTGTTTGCCGATATCACGCAGGAAGGTCAGCACGTTCATGCCGCCGAACCAGTCGTAGTTATTGGCCGCAATCGCGCTGTTGTCGCCGCAGTCGAAGTCGAGGAACGGCGCGACCTGGTGACGGATTTTCTCTACCCACTCGTTAACGGTATCGGTGGTGTTCAGCTGACGCTCAGTTGCTTTAAAGCTCGGGTCGCCGATCAGACCGGTTGCTCCACCCACCAGCGCCACCGGCCGGTGGCCGGCATCCTGAAAGCGCTTCAGGCAGAGTAACGGTACCAGATGCCCCAAGTGCAAGCTGTCTGCGGTGGGATCGAAGCCGCAATAAAGGGAGATTTGGCCCTGCGCCAGTTTTTCTCCTAACGCGTCCTCATCCGTCACCTGGGCTACCAGGCCCCGCTCTTGCAATTGTTTGATCAGGTTACTGCTGGCCATCTAAGACTCCATGTAAAAAAAGTCTGCACCTAAGCTGGTACACAGCTTTCCGCTCACACGCGGAGAAAAATAAGGGATATAGAATAATGGCCCACTCCGCTCGAATCCAGCGGTTAAGCCATTATTTCACGTTTCATTTCGCGCTTCAGGGAGCCAGGCGGTCGATCGTCCAGGAATTGTCATCTTCGCGCTGATAGAAGAAGCGATCGTGCAGGCGGTGAGCGCCCCCCTGCCAGAACTCCATCGAGTCGATTTTGATGCGGAAACCGCCCCAGAAGCTGGGCAGCGGAATCTCACCCTGCTGGAATTTTTGCTTAAGCTCGAGGAATTTGCCTTCCAGCACCCCACGCGCTGAGATGCGGCTGGACTGTTTTGAAACCCAGGCACCCAGCTGGCTGTCGCGCGGACGGCTGTGGAAATATTTAATCACTTCCAGCGTGGAGAGGCGCTCAACGCTGCCCAGCACCATCACCTGCCGCTCCAGCATATGCCAGGGAAACAGCAGGCTGATCTTCGGGTTTTTCTCCAGCTGCTGCGCCTTGCGGCTGCCAAGGTTGGTGTAAAACACCATACCCTGCTGGTCGAAATGCTTTAACAACACAATTCGCTGGTAAGGCTGCCCGTGCTCATCAACCGTCGCGACGCTCATCGCCGAGGGGTCCGGCAGCTGAGCCGCTACCGCCTGCTCGAACCACTGTTCAAACAGTTTCAGCGGGTCATCGGGAAGATCCTTGCGGCGCAGGCCGCCACGGGTGTATTCGCGCCGCAGGTGGGCAATTTGTTGCAGGTGATCGCTGTCGCTCATCGCTCTGACTTCTGGTTGAGAAGGGATAAGGCATTGTGCGCCCCACCCTTCATAATTTCAATGCGTTAACCAGCGTTCTGCAGCTGGCAGTCGTTAATGATAATTTTGTCATTACGCTCAATAAAGGCAGAATCACCTTTTGACCAGAACACATAGTTGCCGTCGCTGTAACGGGTGCCCGATGCCGCCACCTGCTGTTTCAACGTCAGTTGATTACCGTCCAGAATCATGCTGACTTCACTTTTCGCGTTGTCGAGCTGAACGGTCAGCGGCAGCGTTCCGCAGGTGTAATGCAGCGTTTTCGGCTGTTCCTCAGCGGAATGTTGAAAGTAGCTGCAGCCAGAAAGCAGCAGCGCTGCCACAAAAATCCCCTGTTTCATCGCTATCTCCTGTGTTTTTACGTCAGTTCAGCCCAGCGTAAAACGCTATTTCCGCAGATGCAATCAGCGTAATGGACGATTTGCCGGGAATATTGCCCCTATCACGCTGGCCTCGCGCGCACCGGTCACCGATGGCAAATTGCCCGGCAGCCCGCTCAGCGTACGCCACGCCAGCCAGGCAAACGCCAGCGCCTCCATGTCGTCGCCGCTGATCCCCGCTTTATCGGTGCTGGTGACCTCCGTACCCGGAATCAGCGCCACCAGCCGGGCAATCAGCTGCAGATTGCGAGCGCCGCCGCCGCACACCAGCAGCCGGTCACAGCCGCCGCTGAGTAATACCTGATCGGCGATAGTCTTGGCGGTCAGCTCGATGAGCGTGGCCTGAACATCCTGTGCGGCAAGGCCCGGGAACATCGCCAGATAACGTTCCAGCCAGCCGAGATTAAAGTATTCCCTGCCGGTGCTTTTCGGTGCGCTCAGTGCGAAATAGGGATCGCTGAGCATTTGCTGCAACAGCGGATAGATAATGCGACCGCCAGCTCCCCAGGCACCGTCGAGATCGTAGGGTTTACCCTGCTGCCGCCAGATCCAGGCATCAAGCAGCATATTGCCCGGTCCGGTGTCAAAACCACGCGGTGCATGACCGGGCATCAGCAGAGAGAGATTAGCTATGCCACCGATATTGAGCACCATTCTGCGCTCGCCGGGATGCATCAATACTGCATGGTGGAAAGCAGGAACCAGCGGTGCCCCCTGCCCGCCGAGCGCCATATCCCGGCGGCGGAAATCGCCTACAACCGTAATACCGGTGGCGGCGGCAATCTGATTATTGTCGCCAATTTGCAGGGTATTGGGCGCGTCTCCGTGCGGTTCATGCCATACGGTTTGCCCGTGACACCCAATCGCTGTGATGTCTTCATGGCTCAATCCCTGGCGTTTGAGCAGCGTATTGATGGCCTCGGCAAACAGTCTGCCCAGCCGGGTGTCCAGCTGGCCAAGCTGAGAAAGTGTCAACGGTTGCCCCTGACAGATAGCCAGAATCTGCAGCTTGAGTTCGTGAGGAATGGGATGCGAATAGCTGGCCTGCTGCGCCACCATATGCTGGTCAATCGCAGCAATCACCACGTCCACACCGTCCAGACTGGTGCCCGACATCACACCGATATAGCGTCCCGATTTCATGCGTCTGCCTTAACCCCGTTGAAGGGCATGAGAATGATGCTGCCAGCCTGGCAAAATATGGTTAGCAATACCATGATTTAGTGAACATTTTTTTATTCTCGCTGTCATTAATTGCACCGCGAATACATTTCATGCGGTGATTGACACGGTGTTTAAGCATCGCGGGCTATATTTTCTTTTACTTTTTTCATTTCCAATAGTGAGAAATGCACAGCTGGTAACATATAATGATGCCATTACGGCTGCCTGACTATGTGCAGCAACTGCAATATAAAGGAGTTCTTAATATGATGAAGCGTTTACTAGCCGTGACTCTTGTCGGGATGACGCTGGCGGGTTGTGCAAATAACGACACATTGTCAGGTGATGTGTATTCCGCATCTGAGGCCAAACAGGTTCAAAGCGTCTCTTACGGTACCCTGGTTTCCGTGCGTCCTATTCAGATTCAGGGCGGCGAAGAAAACAACGTTATTGGTGCTATCGGCGGTGCAGTACTGGGTGGTTTCCTCGGTAACACCGTTGGCGGCGGTACCGGTCGCAGCCTGGCGACAGCAGCGGGTGCGATTGCCGGTGGTGTAGCAGGCCAGGGCGTTGAGTCTGCCTACAATAAAAGCCAGGGCGTTGAACTGGAAATTCGTAAGGACGATGGCAATACCATCATGGTGGTACAGAAGCAGGCAGCCAGCCGCTTCTCGGTGGGTCAGCGCGTAGCAATGGCATCAAACGGCAGCCAGATTACCGTTTCGCCTCGCTAAGCCCACACAGCAAAACTCTCGATATTACTGATACCGGTCATCGCAAGAGGCCGGTATTTTTTTATCCTGCATGAAATGCAACGTCGTATCCCTGTGCCTTCCAGTGGGTCATTTGTTCCTGCTGTTCTTGCGTAAGCGCGTTTCCCGTCCAGAGGAAAACGTGCTGGCCTGGGAAGAGTTCCGGTCGCGGATTTTCCAGCGGTTCAGAGAGTACGTCAACGTGCCAGCTTCGCTGTGAAAGCCGCCAGGCCTCAAGCCACAGCCGGGCCCGATCGCCATTATCCCAGCTCATTAATAGCGTATTTCTGCCTGCTTTTTTTCGCGATGCAACAAGGCATGAACTGGCATAATCAATCAGTGCACCATCAAACAGGCTGCTCATAGACCGTGCCGTTGACAGATCGAGAATCAAACGTTGGCGCACGGGAATAATGATCTGGTCGATCACCGCGTCCGCCGAATGCTTACGATCCAGTTCGGTGATAATCGCGCGCAGCTTAGCCGGTCTGGCCTGACGAAGCACGGCCATCATCTCTTCCTGGCGAGATTCCCAGCCATCCTGCAAATTCACTTCACTTTGTTCTAAAAGCGCTTTGACCTTACCGACGGAGACGCCGCTTTCAATCCAGCGTTTAATCTCCTCAATCCGCTGGATATCTTCCTCATCAAACTGACGATGTCCCCCTTCCGTCCGCTTCGGTTTGAGCAACTCGTAACGCCGCTGCCATGCACGAAGGGTCACCGGGTTGATTCCACATCGCTCAGCGACGTCACCAATACTGTAAAAGGCCATTCACTTCCTCATAGCCAGCCAATACACCATGGTAAAAGTATACACGTTAAAGCTGTACAAAGTTCTGTCAATTATACAGAGATGTTGGATTTTTTGGGCTGAAAGTGTGTTAACTGTACGAGATTGTAACTAACGTAAGCCACAGTTAATAAAGGGGATAGGCACCAGCACTACATTTAGCGAAAGAGATCACTGACAGTGCAGTTTTTTACCACCTGCACTGTACAGTTTCGGTTCAGCCACACCGGTATTACATCGCGCTCAACATTTCAGGCCAGCAGACGGCAGGGATCCCTTCGAAGGCAGGCGCGGCGAAAAGATGCCCCTGGAAATGTGACACGCCGGCAGATTCCAGCCACATCCACTCTTCGGGTTTTTCGACGCCAACGGCTGAAACCATAATTTCCAACGAAGCGCAGCATTGAATGATCGCCCGGACAATAGCCTGCCGTGGCCCGCTTTTGTGTACATCTCGGATCAGTTCTCGGTTGATCTTGATCCTTTCTGGCTGAAACTGGGCCAGCAACGACAGTCCGGCAAAACCACCGCCAAAGTGATCGATGGCGACGCGGATGCCGGCAGCCTTGAGCTGTCTCACCGCATTAGTGAACTCTTCAAGGCGAGAGATCACCTCATTTTCTGTAAACTCAACGATGATTTGTTCCGGGACCAATCCGTTAACATTAATCTCCTTCAGCAGGAAATTCACCGCTTCCGGGATTCTGACCAGCGTCATGGGGAGCAGATTGATAGAGAGCGTCCGGGCGCCCACATTGATGGCTCCAGCCAGGGCGAAGGCGGTCTTTTTACTCTTCAAGTCAGCCTTATAGACTTCATCCCCTTCCAGACCGTTGAAAAATGCCGCTGAACTCTCTCCCGAAGATGTACGGATCAATGCTTCCAGCGATACGGTTTTCTGGGCCAGAGGATCGACAATCGGTTGAAAAGCAAAACTGCACTCGGTCGTGATTTCAGCGGGGAGCGATGCGGACTGCACGCTATTACCATCAGAAACAAATGCCCATGAATCAGCGGGAGGGATCTCGAAGTAATTCTCTTTTTCGGTGGCTTCAACAAAAGTCCGGAAGAACTGCAGCGCCCGGTCGTCATAAATTAACTGATACTTTGACGTTCCTCTGTTCAGAACGCTCTGTAACACCTCTTCCCTTTCATATTCCCGCAGATCAAAAAGCTCCATTCCCGCTTTACCAAACCGACGGTGAGGTGCGAAATCGCAGAAGACCTCGACCACGTTGTAATGGCGCTGGTCTTCACAAATCCGGCGGTAAATATTAAAAACGCTCTCTTCAGGGCCTTCCAGCAACTGGAAGAAGTGAACGCCGTTAAAAAGTAGTATGCCCGTAACATCTGCCTGACCGTTTTTAAAGTTAGCAGCGTTGACCATTTCTTTCAGGTCATTAGGCGGGAAATGCTCACAAATATGGCTGCGATAGATAAGGGTGGTAAGCATGCTACTTCCAAAGGAAAAGTGTGTGAATTGCCACCTTAGCAGATGACTGTCATTGCGTCTTGTTAATACCAGAGAGTACTGGAGGAATCACGAGTTTAGAACGGTAAAGATCCGCACCATTAAAATTATGTACAAGTTTTTATGTACAGATTTTACGTATTGGTATAACTTTAAGAGGTGGTGGATAACTGATTAATTTACAGGAGTGACATATGCAGCAGAACGGTTACAGCCCGACCCCAGCAAATGCCATTGCCCGCTATTTTGAAAAAGCAGATCAATCCGAACAGCAGGTGACTCTCGGTGAAATCGTTGTTGAGATACTCAGCGACGGGCGCAGCCTGAACCGCAAAGCAATCTGCGCTAAATTACTGCGCCGCCTTGAAAATGCCTCAGACGAAACAGAAGAAAGCCATTATCAGGCATTGATTTCTATGTTGTTCGAGCGGTAATTGCAGCGATAAGAGATGTAGCTATGAACAGAATTGAACATGACAGGCTGGCTGCCGAGATTATAGGAGAAGCAGCTTTCGCCCTTTTACAGCGCAAAGGGCCAATCAATAAGCATTCTTTAATTCAACAACTCAAACAAATGGGCGCTGATGAGTCTGATGCCGAACGATGCCAATATATTGCCTATCTGGTTACACAATTGAATGGTAACACTGAGCACTTTCTGCATCGTAAAGAATCAACGTCAAAAAATGAACAACACACGGACAACGTTTTTCCTCTGTTTGCCGCGACGACAATTTCCGGCAACGCTAAAAAACATTGACTGACAATGGCGAATTTAACCTGAACGGTGTGAACGATGAATCAGATTGCAACTAAAAAACCACAAACTTTTCATGGCGTTTCAGGGGCAAGCCTCTCTGAGTACTTTCGCACATCAGGCGAGGCGCTGGCGGAAGAGTCAGCCCTGCTCGGGCAGGTTATCAATAGCATTGTCGCCACAGATGGGCATCTTACCAATAAGGCGATCATTGCGCGCCTGATTGAAATACTCGAATTAACGGACAATGTTGTCAGTGCTGATGTGGTACGTAAGACGCTGGAGATCGTTTTAGATCATACCATTGATGATATTTGAATCAGCGGAGTCAGCATTGATGAGCATTGCAATTAGCGCGATGCTCATCCCACACAATACTCCACGATGCATCAATCAAGAGTAAAGATTTAACGCAGGTTTGCTCCCTGCGACATATAACCGGCATGTTACTCAGCTTTACGCTGCAGTTCCACAATGTTCTTTTCCAGCCGCGCAATCAGCGTCACCAGTTTGTCAATCTCAGCCTGAGAGATACCCACCAGAATATCATCACGCGTGGCATCAATCACATCTTCAACCTGATTAATAATCGGTTCTGCTGCTTCCGTCAGACGGATTCGCTTGGCGCGTCGGTCGTTAGCGCAGGTACTGCGCACTATCAGCCCTTTCTCTTCCAACTGATCCAAAGTACGCACCAGTGAAGGCTGTTCGATGCCGATCGCCTTTGCCAGCTGTATCTGTGACTGCTCGGGAGGCAGCTGATGAATGTTGTGCAGCGTCACCCAATGAGTCTGGGTTAGCTCCAGTGGTTTCAATCGTTGATCGATTAGTGCGCGCCAGATGCGCACCAGTCTTGCAAGGTCAGTTCCCAACGGGGTATCCAATTTCCACTCCTTATAATTAGCTTGCTAGCTATCAAGCCTCATTTTAGACTATTCTGCGAGTTTACAGGACAAAATACAAATCGCTCCTTACAGCGCTTGTATCAGATTTTTAGTCGCCACAGGGCCGACGACGATAAGGATTTACAATGTGATGATGACTCTCTCACTGACAGCGGCCCCATTCACCGACCTGGTTTTTGGTGCTTCGCTCTATTTCCCCCCGCTGTTTAAGGCCGTTCTTTTGGGCTTTTTCCTCTGGTTGATACTTCATCCCCTGCTCCGGGACTGGATGTATTCCGGGGAGATCTGGCACCCAACGCTACTGGATCTGTCGATTTTTATACTCTGTGTCAGCGCTTCGCTGTGGCTGTGGTTGATGATTTCTGGATGAAATGATGAAACTGAATTCGCTCAAGTATTTTTCAACCCTGATTGTGTTTGCCGCGGCGCTGTGCGCTGCATGGTGGTTATGGAACTACTACATGCAGTCTCCCTGGACTCGTGACGGCAAAGTTCGCGCGGAACTGGTCAATATTACCCCGCAGGTTTCAGGACGAATCATGCATCTGTACGTAGAAGATAATCAGTTCGTCAGCAAGGGCACCAAACTGTTTAGTCTTGACGACGATCCCTATCGCATCGCCGAAGCAACGGCCGAATCGCAGCTGGCAAAAGCACAGTCTGATTTAGTTAAAGCACAGCATGAGGCCCGACGTCGGCAGGATCTGCCGCGCAACGTTATTTCGGCAGAAGCGTTGGATGAGGCCAATCTGGCGGTCAAATCAATGGAAGCCAGCGAAAAAACAGCACAGTCGCAGCTTAATCAGGCCCGCTGGGAACTGTCGCAAACGAACGTCTATGCTCCGGTCGATGGCTGGATTAATAACCTGGTGACTCGAGTAGGCGACTATGCCAGCAGCGGGTCCCCCCTGTTTGCACTGGTTGACAGTCATTCTTTTTACGTCATGGGCTATTTCGAAGAGACCAAACTGCGCCATATCCAACCTGGTGCTACAGCCAGACTGCGCCTCTATAGCGATGACCGCGAGCTCGGTGGCGTGGTCGCAAGTATCGGACGAGCCATCTACGATCAAAGCGTTGAGACCGACAGTGGGCTGGTTCCCGATATCAAGCCTAACGTTCCCTGGGTCAGACTGGCGCAGCGGGTACCGGTTCGTATCAGACTCACCGATATTCCGCCGGATCTGCCGCTGGTCGCGGGTACCACGGTGACTATATCCTTACAGCACTGAGGTCGCGATGAATCTGAGCTGGCTGGAGTGGCAGCAACTGCCATGGGTTAAAGCGACGGGTGCCCAGTGGCGTTATGCGTTGCGTAACTCAATTGCGATGTGTCTTGCCCTGAGTATTGCTTACGGCCTGCAGCTCGATCAGCCCTACTGGGCAATGACCTCAGCTGCTGTCGTCAGTTTCCCTACGGTGGGCGGCGTAATAAGCAAAAGCCTGGGCCGTATTGTTGGCAGCATGATCGGAGCCGGTGCCGCTCTGTTGATTGCCGGCCATACCCTGAATGAGCCGTGGCTTTTTACCATTACTATTGCCGCGTGGCTGGCTTTCTGCACATGGGTCTCGAATCACTATCAGAACAACGTCGCCTACGCGTTTTCTCTGTCGGGGTATACTGCGGCGATTATCGCGTTCACCTGCGTTAATGTTACCGATTCGAGCGAGCTGTGGACTATTGCACAGGCACGCGTGTGTGAAGTGATATCCGGCATCCTCTGCGGCGGGCTGATGATGATGGTTCTGCCGAGCACCTCTGACGGTGAAACGTTGATCAACTCGCTTAAGCAAATGCACGCAAGGCTGCTTGAACATGCCACGTTGCTACTGCAGCGTGAAACCACGGACGGTATGCGCCACGCGCACGAAAACGTTATCAGCCAGATCCTGACAATGAATCTGCTGCGTGTTCAGGCCTTCTGGAGCCACTATCGTTTCCGACGCCAGAACAATGTGTTGAATTATGTTCTCCACCAGCAGCTACACCTGGCCAGTGTCATATCCAGTCTGCGTAGAATGCTGTTGAACTGGCAGGACCCGCCTGAAATTCTGTACAAGGCCACCCAACAACTGCTCGCTGAACTGGCGCTGAAAAACTGCGACAAGTATCGGCTGGCGCAGATCCTGCAAACGGCAGCGCCGCAGGACACTTCAGCGTACCAGCATAACGCCTACTGGAAACATTTACGCTATTTCTGCTGGCTGTATCTGAACAACTCGCGCTGGCTTCGTCAGTTTGAACACGCCGACAGCGATACCCGGCTTTCTCCCCCCGTGGTTCCGGCCCTTGCTCGCCAGGCGGACGGCGCCGAGGCGGGCTGGAATGCCATTCGTACGTTCAGCGTCGTTTGTCTGGGATGCGGCTACTGGATTGCCACACAATGGGATTCTGGCGCAGCAGGCATTACGCTGGCAGCTATAGGCTGTGTGCTCTATTCATCATCACCGTCACCAACCGGTAGCACGCTGCTGATGCTTAAAACGCTCATCCTGCTATCAATTTTCAGTTTTGTGATGATGTTCGGGCTGATGGTACAAATTACCGTACTCTGGCAGTTCCTGATCGTCCTGTTTCCCCTACTGATCACCATGCAGCTTTTTAAGCTTCAACAGAAAAAGCATGCGGCACTGTGGGGTATGCTGATTGTCTTTTTAGGCTCGTTCATCTCTGTGAGCAACCCTCCGGTTTACAACTATCAGAGCTTCGTTAACGATAATCTGGCCAAGGTTAGCTGCGTAACGATGGTCTGGATAGCGTTCAGCATATTACGGCCCAGTTCAGATAAGCGGCGCAGCCGTCGTCATATTCGCGCTCTGCGCCGCGAGTTTCTTGACCAGCTTGGGCGCCAGCCGCGACTCAGCGAAAGCAGCTTTGAATCGCAGATTTATCATCGCATCAATCAACTGAACAACAGCCGGGATGAAAATGCACGACTCTGGCTGCTGCGCTGGGGAATGGTGCTATTGAACTGCGCGCAAATAGCCTGGCAGCTGCGCGAGTGGCAAACGCCCTCCCGGGCGCTTTCCTCGGTGCGGGATTCAGTGCTGCACGATCTGCAGAACATCATCAGCGAACGCGGCGTTCATCATGTTTCACTGAACGACACGCTGGCAACCTTACAGCAGCGCATTGATATGCTGATTAAGAGCGGCGATGCGCAGGAGAGCGAACTGGCGGGGATCGTCTGGCGCCTTTACTGTTCTCTGTCACAGCTTCAGCCCCGTGAAACAAAGACCTGAACGGTAGCGATCCGACGCTGATAGCTCGTCGGATCATCATTTTCTTAAGGCACGTCGTAGCCCAGTGCGGCCTTCCGAATTCTGAACCACTGCTGGCGGCTTAAAGAGAGACTGACGGCGGCGACGGCACTGCGGACCCGCTCAATTTTACCGCTGCCGATAATCGGCAGCGGCCGTGAAGGCAGCGCCAGAATCCAGGCGTAGATGACCTGTTCGATATTTTCAGCGGCGATTTCCTCACGCACGCGCTCCAGCTCTTCGCGCAGGGCCTGATACTGTGGCTGGGTGAAAATTTCCCCACGCCCCAGACAGGACCACGCCATCGGCCTGATACGTATCTGCTGGCACTGATCCAGCGTTCCGTCCAGCAGCAGCTCCTGATGGATCGGTGAGATCTCCACCTGATTAGTGGCTAACGTAAACGGCAGGCGTGACTGTAATAATGAGAACTGTGCCGGTGTAAAATTGGATACGCCGAAATGTTTCACTTTGCCGCTCTGGTGCAGCTGGATAAACGCTTCAGCAACCTCATCGGCGTCCATCAGCGGATCGGGACGATGGATGAGCAGCAGATCGAGATGATCCGTGTGAAAATAGCGCAGGGAATTTTCCGCGCTCTGGCGGATATGCTGCGCATCGGTACGGTAGTGGCCCAGTTTATGATCCGGGTTGGCGGTGGTGGCAATGCCGCACTTGGTGACCAGCTGCAAGCGCCCGCGCAGCGACGGCTGAAGCCGCAGCGCCTCGCCAAACGCCGCCTCACATTGATAACCGCCATAAATGTCAGCATGATCGACGGTGGTGATCCCCTGTTCCAGATGCTGTTCGATAAAACCGGTGAGCTGTTGGGGCGACATCTGCCACTCCATCAGACGCCAGTAACCCATCACCATTGGCGAAAATTCAGGTCCCTGCGGGGCGATTTGCACGGCTTGCAGCATAACTCTCTCCATAACGTAGTATGCACCGCTGACGCGGCTCGACTTAAAACAGGGTGGGTTGATCCGGCTCGTCAGCAGCAGAAGCAGGCTGTGCTCGCTGCTGCCGCAGATAACGCTGGCGGCAAAGACGCAAGACGTCGCGTTTTTGCGCGTCGCTGAAGCTGTTCCAGTTGAACCGCTCTTCCCGGCTACGCAGGCAGCCACGACAGTAGCCGCGTGCATCTGCCTGACAGATACCGCGACAGGGACTGGGTACCGGGAAAAACTCTAACTGTTCTGCCACACCGCCTCCTGCTGGATCGTATTGCCTCTATTGAAGTTCGTCGGCGATTACTGTGCAAGTCCGCTTAGCGGAAATTTGGAAAAATAATCGCGCAGCGCCTGCAACGCCTGACGGCTTTTCTCCGGCAGCACTCTCTCCAGAGTCAGCGCGGTTAGTTTGAGTGAAGGCGCCCGCCATTCCGGCAACAGCACCATCAGCTGTCCGCTGTTGAGTTCGGCACGGATTTCGTTCAGCGGCTGCAGCGACAGCCCCATTCCGGCCAGCGTGAACTCGCGGATCACCAGCATGCTGTCGCTCTGCACCTGACCTTCGCTAAGCCGAAGGGTTTGCATTTCTTCGCGCGGATGGTGCAGCTCAATCACCCGTTGATAAAGATGCCCCTGAATCCAGCGATGCCCTGCCAGCTGCTGCGGCGTTTCGGGCACGCCGTAGCGAGTCAGATAGGCCGGTGCGGCACAAATCACCATCGGCCATTCGACCAGCGGATGGGCAATAATACTGGCATCGCTAAGCTGTCGGCTAAAGCGCAGGGCAATATCTATGCGATGTTCAATCATATCCAGCACGTTATCGGTGGCGATGATCCGCAGCCGCAGTCCGGGGTGCTGTAGCAGCAGCGGTGACATCGCGCTGCACAGCGGCTGTCCGCCAATCCCCACGGTGGCACTGATGCGCAGCTCACCGGTGAGCGTATCGCGCATCTCGGCCAGACGCCTTTCGGCTTCCTGAGCGTGGTTCAGCATCGCCTCGCAGCCGGGATAAAAAGCCGCGCCGGCATCGGTCAGCGTCAGTTTGCGCGTGGATCGGTACAGCAACGGTACGCCCACCGCCTGCTCGAGCGCCCGCAGGTGCTGGCTCACCGCCGAGGCCGACATCCCCAGACGGCGGGCGGCCGCAGCCAGAGAGCCTTCGCTAACCACAATAGCAAACACCGCCATTCTGTTGAGTTTTTCCATTATTCGTAAGTTTTGCTTCATTATAAAAGTCAAAATATGCCACTTATCAGCCTCACTGTTAAGCTGTAAAGTGCAATCCACACCCGTTAATAAGGAATGACTTCATGAAACTTACCATCATTGGCGCAACCGGATTTGTCGGCCCTGAAATCGTCAAAGAAGCCCTGTCGCGCGGGCATCAGGTCGTTGCCGTCTCTCGTTCGGCGGATAAACTGGCAGCGCAATCCGGCCTGACCGTTGCACAAGGTGACGTTCACGACGTGCAGTGGCTCAGCGGCGTCCTGAAAGGCCAGGATGCGGTTATCAGCGCCTACAACCCCGGCTGGTCGGAAAACGATCTGTATGAGAAGTTCACCCGCGGCAGCGACCTTATCCTGCAGGCGGTAAAAGCCAGCGGCGTGAAGCGCCTGCTGGTCGTGGGCGGCGCAGGGAGCCTGGAAGTGGCACCCGGCGTTGAGCTGGTTGATACCGAGGCCTTCCCGGCCAACATCAAGCCCGGTGCGCTGGGCGCTCGTGACCTGCGTAACCGTCTTCAAGCAGAAGAGCAGGCGCTGGACTGGACCTATTTGTCACCCGCTGCGATGCTGGAACCGGGGCCACGTACCGGCACTTTCCGCCTCGGGACCACGTCACTGCTGATGAACGGTGAACATCCGGCCTCGATTAGCGTGGCCGACCTGGCCGTGGCTATTGTCGATGAAATTGAAAACCCGCAGCATATTCGTCAGCAGTTCACCGCCGCATACTGATCCCCTGGCCTGCCTAAGGCAGGCCAGGCGGTTCACATCGCATTTAAGGTTCATCTAAGGTTTCATCGTTATTCTGCACGCAGATAATTCTGCGACTGGAATACCATGAAATCTTTTTTAAAGTTACGTTGTAACGATTTGACCTTTAATCTTTGTGCTGCGCTGTTGTTTACTTTTGCCCTTAACGGCGTATTTCTGCTGCGCGCGTGGCAGACCTTTCCTTATGTTGGCCTACAGGACTATTTTTTTGCGGCTTCTATTCCGCTGGTGCTGTTCTGCGCCTTTCTGTTGATCTTTAATCTGTTCGCCCTGCCATGGGTACGTAAGCCACTGTTAACCTTACTTATCCTGCTCAGTGCCGCCGCTAACTATTTTATGTACAGTTTCGGCACGGTGATTGACACCAATATGATCCAGAATGTGTTTGAAACCGACATGCAGGAAGCCGCCTCGCTGTTCAGCACACGTTATCTTATCTGGCTGACACTGCTCGGACTGCTGCCGGTCGCGGTAATGTGGCGGAGCAAGATTGAATCTTCACGCCCGTGGTGGGCATCGATCATCTGGCGTTCGGTCAGTTCACTGGCGGCTATCCTGCTGATTCTGATGATGGCGGCGCTCTTCTATAAAGACTACGCGTCGATGGTGCGCAACAACAAAGGCCTGGTGAAGATGATTACCCCGGCTAACGTTGCCAGCGGTATTGGTCACTACATGCACGATCGCTGGTTTGCCGGCAGTCAGCAGCTGGTAAAAATCGGCCTTGATGCCCGTAAAGGTCCGATCATTAGCGCAGAAAAGAAAAAGACGCTGGTAGTATTCGTACTGGGTGAAACGGCCCGAGCGGAGAATTTCTCTCTGGGCGGTTATCCAAGGGAAACGAATCCTAAACTGAAAGGCGATAACGTTATCTATTATAAGAACGCCACTTCGTGTGGAACTGAAACGGCGATTTCCGTTCCGTGCATGTTCTCCAATATGCCTCGCACGCAATATGATGCCGGGCTTGCTCGTCATCAGGAAGGGCTGTTGGATATCATGGCGCATGCCGATGTTAACGTGCTGTGGCGTGAAAACGACGGCGGCTGTAAAGGTGCCTGCGATCGCGTACCGCATACGGATATGACCAAATGGCAGGTTAATGAACTGTGCAAGAGCGACTTCTGCCTGGATGATGTGCTGCTGCACCGCCTGAACAACTATATCGACGGCATTAAGGATGATTCGATTATTGTGCTGCACCAGATGGGCAGCCACGGCCCGGCCTACTACCAGCGCTATCCAGCTGCAATGCGTCAGTTCACGCCGACCTGCGACAGTAATCAGATCCAGGACTGCGATCGTCAGGCGCTGATCAACACCTATGACAACAGCATTTTGTATACTGATTCGATGCTCGACAGCACCATCACGCTGCTGAAAAGTTACAGCAGTAAATTTAACGTCGCGATGGTCTATCTCTCCGATCATGGTGAATCGCTGGGCGAACGCGGGATGTATCTGCACGGCGCACCGTATCTGTTTGCACCTGAGCAGCAAACGCATATTCCGTTCCTGCTGTGGCTGTCACCGGATTATGAAAGCGCGTTTAGCATTAATTCATCCTGCCTGCAGCAACAGGCAGAAAGCCAGCCGGTGTCGCAGGATAATATCTTCCATACGCTGCTCGGCATGCTCAACGTACAAACGAATGAGTATCAGCAAAATCTGGATATGCTCCAGGGCTGTCGTAAAAGCGCTTGAGGAAAAATGCCAGGCGGATCGTGCCCTACCCATCAGCGCAGGTTGAAATCGACCATTCGGTCGGGTAGTCTGCTGCGATGAATAAAACGACCCGATTTGATACGCGCGAACATATCCTCAATACCGGTGAGCAGCTCTGCGTGCAGAGCGGCTTTAACGGCACGGGGCTGATCGAGCTGCTAAAAAAAGCTGAAGTGCCTAAAGGGTCGTTTTACTACTATTTCCCCTCCAAAGAAGCGTTTGGAGTGGCAATGCTGGAGCGCTACTTCGCTCGATATGTGCAGAACCTGAGCGCGTTTCTTGCGGAACATCAGGGCGATGCGCGTCAGCGGGTGCTGGAATATTATCAGCAGTCGTGCAGCTGGTGGCAGGAACATCAGTTTGCCGGTTGCCTTTCCGTTAAGCTCTCCGCTGAGGTTTGCGATCTTTCCGAAGAGATGCGCAACGCGCTGGCGGCGGGTTCAGCGGCTTTGATTGGCGAACTGACCTCCGCGCTGGAAAAGGCGCAGCAGCAGGAAAAACTGTCACCTGCCGTCTCCGCCGCCTCCACGGCGGAAACGCTTTATATGCTGTGGCTTGGCGCAAGCCTGCAGTGCAAAATTCGCCGCGACAGTGCGCCTTTACAGATTGCCGTGCAGCAAATGACACGTATTCTTCAGGCGATTTAAAAAAAAACGCCCTTACTAGTCGACCGGTCTACCAGGAGTAAGTTATGGCTTTGAATAAACTGTTTACCCCATTAAAAACCGGCGCGATCACCGTGCCAAACCGCATTTTTATGGCTCCGTTAACCCGCCTGCGTAGCATTGAGCCAGGCGATATCCCAACGCCGCTGATGGGCGAGTATTACCGCCAGCGTGCTTCCTCTGGATTAATTATTACTGAAGCGACCCAAATTACTTTCCAGGCGAAAGGCTACGCCGGTGCGCCGGGGCTGCACAGTCCGGAACAGATTGCCGCGTGGAAGGCGATTAACCAGGGTATCCACCAGGATGGCGGTCACAGCGCGGTTCAGCTGTGGCATACCGGGCGTATATCGCACAACAGCCTGCAACCTGAAGGCGCAGCACCCGTATCCGCTTCGGCGATTAATGCCGAAACCCGCACCTCGCTGCGCGATGCTGAAGGTAAACCGCTGCGAGAAGCAACCTCTACCCCCCGGGCGCTAAGCACTGCCGAGGTTGCCGGCATCGTTACCGACTTCCGCCAGGCGGTGATTAACGCGCGCGAAGCGGATTTCGATCTGGTTGAGCTACACTCCGCGCACGGCTACCTGATTCATCAATTCCTCTCCCCGGCGTCTAACCAGCGCGAGGACCAGTACGGCGGCAGTATTGAAAATCGCACCCGTTTCGCACTGGAAGTGGTTGATGCTGCCATTGACGGATGGAGCGCTGATCGTATCGGTATCCGTATTTCACCACTCGGCCCGTTTAACGGCCTGGATAACGGCGAAGATCAGGAAGAAGCGGCGCTGTATTACATTGCCGAACTGGCAAAACGCAACCTGGCCTATCTGCATATTTCAGAACCGGACTGGGCCGGTGGCAAACCGTATACCGAAAGCTTCCGTCAGGCGATTCGCGCCGTGTATCCCGGCGTGATCGTCGGTGCGGGCGGTTACAGTGCTGAAAAAGCCGAAGACCTGATCGAACGCGGGCTGATTGATGCGGTTGCCTTTGGCCGCAGCTACATTTCTAACCCGGACCTGGTCGAACGCCTGCAGGCTGGCGCGCCGTTCAACGAACCGCGCCCGGAAACGTTCTACGGCGGTGGTGCGGAAGGCTATACGGATTATCCTGTCTTAGGATAATTGCGCTAAGTTAAGCGGCACATTTGTGATATAATAGATTGTTTTAATAGCGATAATTGCTACAACGCTCGCAGTTGTAACGATTATCGCTATACTATTTTTCTAACGTCATCCGCCGATGACGCCAAAAAAAAGAGGATGTTATGCGTTTACTTCACACCATGCTGCGCGTTGGCGACCTGCAACGTTCTATCGATTTCTACACCAAAGTGCTGGGCATGCGTCTGCTGCGTACCAGTGAAAATACCGAATATAAGTACACCCTCGCCTTCGTTGGCTACACCGAAGAGAGCGAAGGTGCAGTTATCGAACTGACCTACAACTGGGGCGTGGATAGCTACGATCTCGGTAACGCCTATGGCCATATCGCGCTGGGCGTGGATGATGTTGCCGCAACCTGCGATCGCATTCGCAACGACGGCGGAAACGTGACTCGTGAAGCCGGCCCGGTTAAAGGCGGCACCACGATCATTGCCTTCGTTGAAGATCCGGATGGCTACAAGATTGAACTGATTGAGAATAAACACGCCGGTCACGGCCTGGGCAATTAAGTTCCTCTGAGGGCCTTCTGGCCCTCCTTCTCACCTGCCTGCTGCATCACGTAGCAAAGTTTGCCATAATACGCCCTGCCTTTTTGCGCCAATGAGAAGCTGATGTCTGAATTAAATGAACTGAATACTCTGAGCAGCCGCTTTCGCGGTTTCTATCCGGTAGTGATCGATGTGGAAACTGCGGGATTTGATGCCAAAACGAACGCACTGCTGGAAATCGCCGCCGTCACCTTAAAAATGAATGAAGATGGCTGGCTGGAGAAAGATGAAACCCTGCATTTTCACGTAGAGCCTTTTGTCGGTTCAGTTTTACAGCCGGAAGCGCTGGCCTTTAACGGCATCGATCCCAGCAATCCCCTGCGCGGCGCGGTCAGCGAGTATGAAGCGCTGCACGCCATCTTTAAGCTGGTTCGTAAAGGGATTAAGGATACCGGCTGCAGCAGAGCGATTATGGTGGCGCACAACGCCACATTCGATCTGAATTTTATGAATGCGGCGGCGGAACGTGCCAGCCTGAAGCGCAATCCCTTCCATCCGTTTGTGACCTTTGATACCGCCGCGCTCAGTGGACTGGTTGTTGGGCAAACCGTACTGGCTAAAGCCTGTATCGCGGCCGGAATCACTTTTGACAGTAGCCAGGCACACTCTGCTCTGTACGACACCACACAGACGGCAGACTTATTCTGTGAGCTGGTCAACCGCTGGAAGCGTATGGGCGGCTGGCCGCTGGCCGTGCCGGAAGCGGAGTCCTGATTATTCAGTCCTGAGTACTGAACCATATTGACTCTGCGGCGTGCATTAACCACCGCACTGACAATATAAAGACGAAAAAAAACCCTGCGATGCAGGGTTTTTTTATTGGCAGCGGCTTATTCAGCAGCCGGCGCAGGGTACTTCTGCGCAGTCTCTTTGATCAGCTGCTGCAGTTCACCGCGCTGGAACATTTCGATAATGATATCGCAACCACCGACCAGCTCGCCGTCAACCCACAGCTGCGGGAAGGTAGGCCAGTTAGCGTAGGCTGGCATTTCTGCACGGATATCCGGGTTCTGCAGGATATCAACGTAGGCAAAACGTTCGCCACAGGCAGAAAGAGCCTGAACGGCCTGTGCGGAGAAACCACAGCTTGGCAGCTTTGGAGAACCTTTCATATACAGCAGGATTGGGTTTTCTGCGATCTGGCGCTGAATTTTTTCAACAGTACTCATAAATGACTTCCTCAGTACGATACTTCGTGTTTAGTTATTGTAGCGATTCTGCTCCGCCGTTGAAAACGACATTTTATGCAGCGCTGATGAACAGAACGCAACAAAATGCAAAATTATGAAAACAAAATAACATTTTCCTATCATCGTTGCAGCGTTTCTCGATGTTGGATTACTTTTTTTTGTTGAGTTAAGCAGCTGATTGCGCTTAATAATTCATCATTTACTTAATCTGTCTTATTGAAACAAAAAACACCTTACCTTTTGTTAAGAAGTTAGATTAGAATTGCCCTAACCCCTGCAAATTGCAGAATTCTTTTTCGATTGCCATGCAGTCATTACACTGAGTTTAACTGTTAATGGGAACGTTGCGTTTAATCATCACGCTTAGCATGCTGGCCCTCGCCCAGCTGTTCTTTAATATGGCGCATGCTTCGCCTCATGCTCCCGTTAACGCTAATCAACATAAAGTTGACCACAACTCTGCGCGTGAAGATGAACGCCGCAAGCGTCGGCCGGTGAAAGCGGCTGCCACAAAGAAAGTCAAAGAACCCCTCATTAAAAAAACCAAAGAGCCCGCGCTTAAGAAAACCAAAGTTTCTGCTACCCAGAAGGCAAAGCTGAAGAAGAGCCAGGAAGCGACGGCCTCACGCGAAGTGAAAACCACCCGCATCGGTAAGATGGAGAAAAAACGCTACGGTCGGGAGCGTCTCGCCTCTTTGCAGACCAAAAAAGGCAAGAAGGGCCCGCTGCGCGCTATTGAGCGTGATGAAATTGAATCCCCTGAATCACCGCTTAAGTTGAGCAAAGCACACCGCGCGCGCTATCAGAAAGCCCGTGAAACGGCGATGAACAAACTGATGGGCCAGTTGGGTAAGCCATACCAGTGGGGCGGCGCATCACCGTCAACCGGTTTCGACTGTAGCGGACTGGTTTGGTATGCCTATAAAGACCTGGTGAAGTTTAAGATCCCGCGCACGGCGAATGAAATGTATCACCTGCGCGATGCTGCACCAATCAAACGCGATAAGCTGGAAAAAGGCGATTTGGTGTTCTTCCGCATCAACGGACGCGGTACAGCCGATCACGTTGGCGTATATCTTGGTGGTGGAAAATTCATTCAGTCACCGAGAACCGGCAAAGACATTCAGGTAAGCGCACTGGGGGATGATTACTGGCAGGAGCACTATATTGGTGCCCGCCGAATGATGACGCCAAAAACCATTCGCTGATTGCGCAACAGCGGACCGCCATAACTTTATTGCTAATCGGGAGGAGCCATGCTCCTCCCGATTTTCTTAGTGCAGAATAGCCGTAAAGCTAAATGCAATAATCATCAGTAGCGCACCCACCGTGGTCAGCAGTGAGAATTTCAGATCGGTACTCATCGTCTCTCCTTAATAACCCTGTAAAATGTATGCACAAAGATTTTCCCACAGTTCCCCGTAAAAATCTCGTTTTCTCTGCGCAGCCTTGTTAGAATTCCTCTTTTCCGTTGCGCAACAGTAACGGATAACGGTTTTTGCCAGCTCTGCAGTCACTCTACGGACGATTTTTTCCCCTTTCCGACCCGTTGCGGCAGCATCCAAACCACTTTGGTCTGGCGGGAAAAGGCTGCACCCAGGCAAACGTTTAACCAACCTGTTATCAAATAGTTACGATAACACCAGGAGCATAAGTTTAATGGCAACAATTAAGGATGTGGCAAAGCGAGCCGGGGTTTCAACCACCACGGTTTCCCACGTAATTAATAAAACGCGCTTTGTAGCCGAAGAGACCCGTGAAGCGGTGTGGGCAGCAATTAAGGAATTGCACTATTCCCCCAGCGCCGTGGCACGCAGTCTGAAGGTCAACCACACCAAAACCATCGGCCTGCTCGCCACCTCCAGCGAAGCGCCCTATTTTGCCGAAATTATTGAAGCCGTGGAAAACCGCTGCTTTGCCAAAGGCTATACCCTGATCCTTGGGAATGCACATAATGACCTGAACAAACAGCAGGCCTACCTGTCGATGATGGCGCAGAAGCGCGTCGACGGGCTGCTGGTGATGTGCTCTGAGTACCCGGATTCATTAATCTCGATGCTGGAAGACCACCGCAATATCCCGATGGTGGTGATGGACTGGGGTGAATCGCGTGGCGATTTCACCGATACCGTGCTGGATAACGCTTTTGAAGGCGGCTATCTGGCCGGGCGTTATCTGATTGAGCGTGGTCACCGTGATATCGGTGCCATTCCTGGACAGCTGGAGCGCAACACCGGCGGCGGTCGCCATGCCGGATTCCTCAAAGCGCTGAACGAAGCCGGGATTACCCTGCGCGAAGAGTGGCTGGTCCAGGGCGACTTTGAACCTGAATCCGGTTATCGCGCCATGCAGCAGATCCTGGCGCAGAAACAGCGCCCTACTGCCATCTTCTGCGGCGGCGACGTGATGGCTATGGGCGCAATTTGTGCCGCAGATGAGATGGGCCTGCGCGTTCCGCAGGATATTTCGGTGATCGGCTATGATAACGTGCGCAACGCGCGCTATTTCACACCGGCGCTGACTACAGTGCACCAGCCGAAAGAACGGCTGGGAGAAACCGCGTTTGATATGCTGCTCGATCGTATCACCAGCAAGCGTGAAGAACCGCAGACCATTGAAGTTCATCCGTCACTGATTGAACGCCGCTCCGTTGCCGACGGTCCGTTCCGCGACTATCGCCGTTAATTCCTTCCCCGTTTACCGTTCGCTCAGGCGGACGGTTCACTCAGCCATTCAGCATTCAGCGTATCGCTGTCGCCAACATAATCCAGCAGCCAGCTCAGCGCCGGTGATGCACTCTGTTCCGACCAGCTCAGGCAGCATGGGCTGATCGGAAACGGGTTTGCCAGCGTCAGTTCCGCAATTCCCCCTTCGGCAATCCAACCCTGGGCAAAGTGCCCCGGGATCATGCCGACGCACAGTCCGGCACGCAGGCAGTCTAGCGCGCTGTCCCAGTCCGGGACCACCAGCCGCCGCTGATTATCCAGCGTCCAGGTGTTACGCTTCGGCAACGCGCGTGAGGTATCCTCAAGCGTCAGCGATGGCCATTCCCGCAGCAGATCGTCGCTAAGCGGTCCCGTCTGTTGCAATAAGGGATGATCCGCCTGCACGACACAGCGCCAGTTAAGGCTGCCCATATCGCGAAAGGCGAAGCGCCCGCCCACCGGCACCGCCTGCGTGGCCCCGATAGCCGCATCAACGCGGCCATCCGCCAGCGCATCCCATACGCCGTTAAACACCTCGGGGAAGATATGCAGTTCCATATCGGGGAAGTGACGGTAGAAATCGACGATAAGCTGACGGGTGCGCTGCGGCCTGACGATGCGGTCAACGGCGATATTAATCTGACCGCGCCAGCCGTTAGCCACCTGCTGACAGCGGCGTCGGGTGGCAAGCATTTTTTTGATAACAAAACGCCCTTCTTCGCTAAACACCCGCCCCGCTTCTGTCAGTACCACATCGCGATGGCGGCGTTCAAACAGGCTGACGGCCAGCCACTGCTCCAGCTGGCGTACGGTATAGCTAACCGCAGAAGGCACGCGGTGAAGCTCGGCCGCTGCGGCGGTAAAGCTGCCGGTTCTGGCAACGGCTTCTATCACTTCCAGAGAATGTTCTGACCACATCGCTTTGCCTGCAAATTTTTTCAACGGAACCGACGAATATTAGCGTTTCACAAGCGTAAGTGCATCCCTTTACACTCCCTGCGATAAAAAACTGCCCTGTACGAGTAAAATATGCCTTCAAAATTCTTTATCGTTTATCTGGCCATGCTGAGTATGCTGGGTTTCCTTGCTACCGATATGTACCTGCCCGCTTTTGGTGAGATGCAGCAGGATCTTGCCACCGGTTCTGGCGTTATCAGCGCCAGCCTGAGCATCTTCCTTGCCGGCTTTGCCTGCGCGCAGCTGATTTGGGGAACACTGTCCGACCGCCTTGGCCGCAAGCCCGTTCTGCTGGTGGGGCTGGGGATGTTCGCTATCGGCTGTGCTGCCATGATGTGGGTTAACTCCGCTCCGTGGCTGCTGTTTTTCCGTTTCCTGCAGGCTGTGGGGGTGTGCGCCGCCGCCGTAAGCTGGCAGGCACTGGTTGTCGATCGCTACAGCGCCGAGCAGGCAAAACGCGTATTCGCCACCATTATGCCGCTGGTTGCGCTTTCACCGGCGCTGGCACCGCTGCTGGGAGCCTGGCTACTTGAACATTTTTCATGGCGGGCGATCTTCGTCGCGCTGCTGCTGATTAGCGTCGTGTTGCTGATCCCCACTCTGCGCCTGTCCGGCCGTGCATCCGCCGAGAAAGCGGCACCCAATGGCCCGGCGCCCGGTTTCCTGACGCTGCTGAAATCCCCGGTATACAGCGGTAACGTGCTGGTGTTTGCCGCCTGCTCCGCCAGCTTCTTTGCCTGGCTGACCGGCTCACCGTTTATCCTCGGTAATCTGGGCCTGTCTCCTGCCGATATCGGCCTGAGCTATGTGCCGCAGACTATCGCCTTTCTGATTGGTGGCTTTGGCTGTCGCGCGCTGCTTAATCGCTTCTCCGGCGGGCAGCTGCTGCCGTGGATGCTGCTGTGCTTTAGCCTGGGGGTTATTGCGTTGTTTATCGCCGCACAGCAGCAGGCGCCATCTTTGTACAGTCTGCTGACGCCGTTCTGCGTTATGTCGATGGCCAGCGGTGCGATTTATCCGGTGGTGGTGTCCAGCGCCCTGCTGCCGTTCCCGCAGGCAACGGGGAAAGCCGCCGCATTGCAAAATATGCTGCAGCTCGGTCTGTGCTTTATCGCCAGTCTGGCCGTTTCAACCTGGATTGAATCACCGCTAGAAACCACCGTTCGTGTCATGTTACTGACCATTTTACTTGCTACGATGGGTTTCCTGATTCAGCGTAAAGCGGCTAAAAAATTAGCGCTTCAAACGATGGAAAACCCGTTGTGATATGCTGTAAAATCACTTGGTTAGCACGCTAACAATAATGCATTGAATATTGCCTGACGGGAGCATATACTCGTCAGGCACTACAAAATAACAAGTTACCAACATTTAAATCCGAAGATCGCTTTGGCGGTGCTCGGTGTTTTTTTACTGACAAGGCTGTCATACCGTTCTGTTATGTTACGTCTGTTTCAGCCTCTGCCGGTTATAATTCAGTCCTCTGTTAACGTCGGATATCAGACTGCGGCTCTGCCGTGAGTTTTCTCATAAATCTGTAGAAATTGACTATCCTTTTTCTCAGGTTTCAATCACACAGGGTGATGGAGAAGCTAATGAGTTCATCGTGTATAGAAGAAGTGAGCCTGGAAGAAAACCAGTGGTACCGAATTGTCCAGGAGATGTTGCGCAAGGCTGACATAGAAATAAACGGTTCCCGTCCATGGGATATCCGAATCAGTAATCCCAACTTTTTTAAGCGCGTGCTGCAGGAAGGCTCGCTGGGGTTGGGTGAAAGCTATATGGACGGCTGGTGGCAGTGCGACAGGCTGGATATCTTTTTCCAGCGCGTGCTGCTGGCAAAACTCGATCAACAACTCCCCCATCATTTTAAAGATACGCTTCGCATTGCCGCTGCTCGCCTGACCAACCTCCAGTCGCGGAAAAGGGCCTGGATTGTCGGTAAAGAGCACTATGATTTAGGTAACGACCTGTTTTCGCTGATGCTTGATCCGTATATGCAGTATTCCTGCGGTTACTGGAAAGAAGCCAAGACACTGGAACAGGCGCAGGAAGCGAAGCTGAAAATGATCTGCGAGAAGCTTGAGCTGGCCCCCGGCATGTCGCTGCTGGATATTGGCTGCGGCTGGGGCGGACTGGCGGAGTATGCTGCTCGTCATTACGGCGTCAGCGTGTTTGGGGTTACCATTTCTGCTGAACAGCAAAAAATGGCCCAGCAGCGCTGTGAAGGGCTGGATGTGACAATCCTTTTGCAGGATTATCGCGATTTGAACCAGCAGTTCGACCGTATTGTTTCAGTGGGTATGTTTGAGCACGTTGGGCCAAAAAATTACGCGACCTATTTCTCCGTGGTCGATCGCAATTTAAAACGTGATGGTATTTTCCTGCTGCATACCATCGGGGCAAACAAAACCGATGAGAATGTTGATCCGTGGATCAACAAATATATTTTCCCCAATGGCTGTCTGCCGTCGGTAAGGCATATTGCCAATGCCAGCGAACCGCATTTCGTGATGGAGGACTGGCACAATATCGGCGCAGATTACGATCTGACGTTAATGGCCTGGTACCACCGTTTCCTCGCGGCGTGGCCGCAGATTGCGGATAACTATGGGGAACGGTTTAAGCGTATGTTTAGCTACTATCTTAACGCCTGTGCAGGGGCTTTCCGCGCGCGTGATATTCAACTGTGGCAGGTCGTCTTCACTCATGGGGCTGATGGTGGACTGCGCGTGGCGCGGTGATGTCGCTATAGCAGAAAAAGACGGCGGATAATGGGGAGCATTACTGACTGTCTTGGCAAAATACGGCATTGAAATAATACGTAAGCCGCTATCGTTATCAGATAGCGGCTTTTTTAACGTCAGGAAAACGAGGCCACTGATGCTGCACGCAAAGAAGTATCTCCTTGCGCAAATACGCTCTGGCTGGCACCACGCGCTGTATATTTAAAAAAGTAGCAACAGTGTGATGCGATCGCTGACGGACCGGCTGAATTTATTCAGCGGATTCTTCAGCCGCGGCGGCTGCCAGCAGTGCAGCTTCGCGCTGGGCCAGCACGCGCTCAACCGTTTCGACAATCGCCTGCGTGTGCGGATCGATCTCAATATTCACCCGGTGACCCAGACGTTTCGCGCCCAGCGTGGTGCGCGCCAGCGTTTCAGGAATAAGGTGAACGCAGAAGCGGGTTTTAGTGACTTCACCTACCGTCAGGCTAATACCGTCAATGCCGACAAAGCCCTTATGCAAAATGTATTTCATCTGGCTGGCGTCCTGCACCTTAAACCAGATTTCCCGGTTATTTTCCGAAGTAATAATTTTGCTGATTTCTGCCGTGGTCATAATATGACCCGACATCAGATGGCCGCCGATTTCATCGCTGAATTTGGCTGCGCGCTCAACGTTTACCGTATCCCCTTCTTTAAGATCGCCCAGGTTGGTAATACGCAGCGTTTCTTTAACCAGATCGAAACTCACGCGATCGCCGTTGACTTCCGTTACCGTCAGGCAGCAACCGTTATGGGAAACCGATGCACCCAGTTCCAGTCCGGGCAGCAGGGCTTCCGGCATTTTTATGATATGGGTGCGAAAATTGGGTTTCTCTTCAATTGCCAGCACTTCAGCAGTGCCCTGCACAATTCCGGTAAACATAGCTATGCCTCTATTAATGTGTTGTCGCTGGCACTAGTTTGCCCTGGCTGCCACGTAATGCCAACTGAACTGAAAGCGGTTTGCGTGACATGAAGAGCTATTCTTACGGCAGCTTATTGGCTAATTCGTCTACGGACACTACACTAAGCGGCCTGCTATGCTGTGGCAATGAGCAAACGCCGTGTATTCCCCAGCTAAAACCCCTCCACAATTAAAATAAAGGTGTATTACGTGCAGAAGTACCTCACAGAGGCGCGTCAGTTATTAATGCTGGCAATTCCCGTGATCCTTGCGCAGGTTGCGCAAACGTCCATGGGTTTTGTCGATACAGTGATGGCCGGTGCCGTTAGCGCCACGGATATGGCCGCCGTTGCAGTGGGAACCTCAATCTGGTTACCGACTATTCTTTTTGGCCACGGCCTGATTCTGGCCTTAACGCCGGTGGTCGCGCAGCTCAACGGCTCAGGCCGACGGGATCGCATTGCCTGGCAGGTTCGCCAGGGTTACTGGCTGGCGGGTTTCTCATCACTCATTATTATGGTGGTGCTCTACAATGCGGGCTATTTGATTGGTGCAATGCATAATGTCGATCCGGAACTGTCAGCCAAGGCACTCGGCTATCTGCACGCTTTGCTGTGGGGTGCACCGGGATATCTGTTCTTCCAGGTCGCACGTAATCAGTGTGAAGGGCTGTCGAAAACCAAACCCGGCATGGTGATGGGTTTTATCGGTCTGCTGGTTAATATTCCGGTTAACTATATCTTTATCTATGGACATTTCGGCATGCCGGCCCTCGGCGGCGTTGGCTGCGGCGTGGCGACGGCGTCGGTTTACTGGGTGATGTTTATTGCCATGAAGTTCTGGGTGAACCGTGCCGCCTTTATGCATGATATTCGTCTGGAAAGTTCATTCTCCCCGCCTGACTGGAAAGTGCTGCGCCGCCTTGTTGGCCTTGGACTACCGGTTGCGCTGGCACTGTTCTTTGAAGTCACGCTGTTCGCCGTGGTAGCCCTGCTGGTTTCACCGATGGGGATCGTCAAGGTCGCCGGTCATCAGATTGCGCTGAACTTCAGTTCGCTGATGTTTGTTATCCCGCTGTCGCTGGGCGTAGCCACGACCATTCGCGTCGGTTTCCGCCTCGGCCAGGGTTCAACCGAGCAGGCGCGCGTGGCGGCATGGACCGCACAGGGTGTGGGCGTTTGCATGGCCTGCCTGACCGCACTGTTCACGGTCACTTTCCGCCACGAAATAGCCCTGTTGTATAACGACAATCCCGAGGTTGTGACTCTGGCGGCGCAGCTGATGCTGCTGGCGGCAGTGTATCAGTTCTCGGATTCTATCCAGGTGATTGGCAGCGGTATTTTGCGCGGCTACAAAGATACCCGCGCCATCTTCTTTATCACCTTTATTGCCTACTGGGTGCTCGGCCTGCCCAGCGGCTACGTGCTGGCGATGACCGACTGGGTCGTGTCACCGATGGGCCCGGCGGGCTTCTGGACCGGTTTTATTATTGGGCTAACCAGTTCGGCGATAATGATGATTTGGCGAATTATCCGCCTGCAGCGGCAGCCATCGGAACGTATTCTGGCGCGCGCAGCACACTAATTTTTCGGTAGATTTCACTGAAATATGATTAAAATTGCTGCGCTTCGCACAGATGCGCAGCAATCAGGCAGAAAAAAGCTTTTTTCTCCTTGCCAGGCGTACAGGCTGCCGTTAATATTCGTCCCCGCTGTCACCCAGATAGCAACAGTGCGTCCGTAGCTCAGTTGGTTAGAGCACCACCTTGACATGGTGGGGGTCGGTGGTTCGAGTCCACTCGGACGCACCAAATCTCTGAAGTAACAATTTGCGTCCGTAGCTCAGTTGGTTAGAGCACCACCTTGACATGGTGGGGGTCGGTGGTTCGAGTCCACTCGGACGCACCAGAGATTATCCGGAAAGCGTTCTTAGCTCAGTTGGTTAGAGCACCACCTTGACATGGTGGGGGTCGGAGGTTCGAGTCCTCTAGAACGCACCACTCTTAGTTCTTCCCTCTTTTTAAGACTCCGCTTCACCAATTAATCTTGTTGCGCAACACGCCGCTCTGACGCACTTACTTAAACGTCTTAACGCTTTTTAATTGGTTTTCTAGCACTTAGCCTTTATAATGCAGCCGTTGTTTCACTTGAATGGTTTCAGCGCATGGTAAATACACAATTTATAAGCCGTACCTGTTGCGCAACAACGTGCTGCGCTCGCGCCGAAACCATGTCTCAACGTCTTCTGCATACCTTTAATCTGTCACCTATCCTTACTCAGTATCGCAATCTGCCTCAGGCACCTAATTTCTCCTCCGCTGGCCACGCCATCGGAACCCATTCTTATCATCCATCACAACTTACAGATAATCCGTCATGAAAAAGACTAAAATTGTTTGCACCATCGGTCCAAAAACTGAATCTGAAGAGATGCTGACCAACCTGCTCGAAGCAGGGATGAACGTTATGCGTCTGAACTTCTCACACGGTAACTACGAAGAGCACGGCAAGCGCATTGCAAACCTGCGTAGCGTGGTGAAAAACACCGGCCATCAGGCAGCTATCCTGCTGGATACTAAAGGCCCTGAAATCCGCACCATGAAACTGGAAGGCGGCAACGACGTTGCGCTGACCGCTGGCCAGACATTCACCTTTACTACTGACCAGAGCGTTATCGGCAACAATGAGCGCGTAGCGGTCACCTACACCGGCTTCGCGGCTGACCTGAAAGTGGGTAACACCATTCTGGTTGATGACGGCCTGATCGGTATGGAAGTCACCGAAGTCACCGAAACTACCGTGGTCTGTAAAGTGCGCAACAACGGCGATCTGGGCGAAAACAAAGGCGTGAACCTGCCGGGCGTTTCAATCCAACTGCCTGCACTGGCGGAAAAAGATAAGCTCGATTTGATCTTCGGCTGCGAGCAGGGCGTTGACTTTATCGCTGCATCCTTTATTCGTAAGCGTTCAGACGTGCTGGAAATTCGTGAGCATCTGAAAGCCCACGGCGGCGAAAATATCCAGATCATTTCGAAAATCGAGAACCAGGAAGGCCTGAACAACTTCGACGAGATCCTGGATGCGTCTGACGGCATCATGGTTGCTCGCGGCGACCTCGGCGTAGAGATTCCGGTTGAAGAAGTGATCTTCGCTCAGAAGATGATGATCAAGAAGTGTAATCGCGCGCGTAAAGTGGTGATCACCGCCACCCAGATGCTGGATTCGATGATCAAGAACCCGCGCCCTACCCGTGCAGAAGCCGGCGACGTGGCTAACGCCATCCTCGACGGGACTGATGCGGTCATGCTGTCTGGCGAGAGCGCCAAAGGTAAATATCCGCTGGAGTCCGTGACCATTATGGCCACGATCTGCGAACGTACTGACCGCGTGATGAAGAGCCGCATCGATCCTCGCAACGACGATCGCAAAATGCGCATTACTGAAGCGGTTTGCCGCGGTGCGGTTGAAACGGCTGAGAATCTGGAAGCCCCGGTTATCGTCGTAGCGACCGAAGGCGGTAAATCAGCGAAATCCATCCGCAAATACTTCCCGCACGCCACCATTCTGGCGCTGACCACCAATGAGCTGACCAACCGTCAGCTGCTGCTGACCAAAGGCGTGATTACCAGCATGGTGCAGGAAATCGCCTCTACCGACGATTTCTACCGTCTGGGCAAAGAAGCGGCGCTGGCCAGCGGCTATGCGCAGAAAGGCGATGTTGTGGTGATGGTTTCCGGTGCGCTGGTACCAAGCGGTACGACCAATACCTCTTCGGTCCACGTTCTGTAATTTAAGATTACACTATCGACTAATAAGGCACCCTCAGGGGTGCTTTTTTTTCAATTTGCGTAACCTGATTTCACAAAATTTCCAATCGAAATTAACTATTCAACTGCACTAAAAACTAAGACCTGTCCGATTAAAATCGCCTGTTTTCGCTTAATTTTTTGCCTTAACACCCAAAGAAGATGCTTCTTTGAGCGAACGATCAAATTTAAGCACGTTCTCATCAAAAAATTATTCTCATTAGAAAATACTTTGTGTAATACTTGTAACGCTACATGGAGATTAACTTAATCTAGAGGGTATAAATAATGAATCGTACTAAACTGGTACTGGGCGCGGTAATCCTGGGTTCAACTCTGCTGGCTGGTTGCTCAAGCAACGCTAAAATCGACCAGCTGTCTTCTGACGTTCAGACTCTGAACGCTAAAGTTGACCAGCTGAGCAACGACGTGAACGCAGTTCGCTCTGACGTTCAGGCTGCTAAAGATGACGCAGCTCGTGCTAACCAGCGTCTGGACAACCAGGCTCACTCTTACCGTAAGTAAGAGTTCTGGTACTGAAAATGGCGCACACTGTGCGCCATTTTTTTTGCCTGCAAATCAGCTTCGCCGACGGCGGATGTTGACCCCGCCGCCAAACGCACTGTAATCATTTTTGAGCGCTTTCTCCCCCAACCTGAGTTATCCCCGCCGGTTGTGATTTAAATCCCTCTGCTCCCTTCTGGTGAAGAAATTCGGGTACTGCCGAGTCATCTTTCACAACTTCCCCTTCACTAACCAGAACGGGCATACCCGAACGGCGCGTTAATGCCGCTTTAATGACCGCATCATCACTGCTGGCGCTATTAATGAATTTCTTCGCGGCCGGGCTCAGCGCAATCGGCATGGTTTGCGGATCGTCATTCTCGTTATGCGACAGCGGCTGGTGGACCTCGATCCAACGCTTGCCATCAGGCTCTACGGCATACTTCACCGGCTGGTTAATCACCTGAACGCGCGTTCCCTTCGGCACGCTGTTGAACAGCGCTTCAATATCGTCAGGGCGCAGGCGGATGCAGCCGGAGCTGACGCGCATACCGATACCAAAATCAGCATTCGTGCCGTGGATCAGATAGTGGCCCTTGCCATAAGCCAGACGCATCGCATACAGGCCCATCGGGTTATCAGGCCCGGCAGGCACGGTGACAGGCAGGATCTCGCCTTTGGCTGCGTAGCGCTTGCGGATGTTAGGGGTGGGGGTCCACGTTGGGTTGGGGATTTTCTGGCTGATGCTGGTGACCATCGCCGGGGTATTGGCACCCAGTTGACCGATGCCAATCGGGTAGACAATCACTTTGTTTTCATCTTTCGGATAGTAGTAAAGCCGCAGCTCCGCTACGTTGATCACGATACCTTCACGTTTCGTGTCCGGTAGCAGCATCTGGGTGGGGATCGTTAACTGCGTACCGGCTTTCGGCAGCCAGGGGTCGGTTCCCGGATTGGCTTCCAGCATGCCCAGCAGGCCAATCATATACTCCTTCGCTACCGCTTCCAGCGGCCTTCCGTCATTGGGCACGATGTACGTACTGTTTTCCCCAATCAAACGGCTGTCGTCGGGCGGGAGGGGATATTCTGTAGCACTGGCGTTGTACGCCCCGGTCAGCAGCGTGACCATAAATGCAAAACGGAACAAAGGTTTCATGCGTTTTTCTCGGTTATGAAGGGAGAACAACCCCACTGTATATCAGCGGGGCGCAGACCGAGTAGTTTAGCAACTCACGCGCCGGTGAGAATCAGCGCTTTCTGACGTATGGCACGAATCATGGCTTCCAGTCCCTGAGAACGGGATGGCGTAAGCTGCTGGGTCAGAGACAGTTCGGCAAACACAGGGCGAACATCAAAATCGATAATTTCCTGCGGCGACATCTTCTGGTAAACGGCAAAGACAATAGCAATCAGTCCTTTAACCAGTGCGGCATCGCTGTCGCCCTGCAGGCGGACCTGGCCATTCTCATCAAGATCAACGATCACCCAAACCTGGCTCTGACAGCCCGGAACGATATTTTCCTGCTGGTGAAGATTTTCGGATGCGGCCTCAAGGCGCGAACCCAGTTCAATAATATACAGATACTTCTCTTCCTGATTTGCGCAACGGTTGAAGTTGCGCACCAGTTTTTCTTTATCTGGCAGAGTTGCCATTGCTTCCTCACTTAAATCGGCTTCTTAACGACATGACTCTATCGGGTAAACACGTAGAAAGGGCGAGGCATGCCTCGCCCTTTTAAGGCTGAAATCGCTCCTGCTCAGAGAGCGATCAGCCCCCCAGCAGACGGTGAATACGAATTAACCCCGCCGCCAGGCGATCGACTTCTTCTTCGCTATTATACAGAACAAACGAGGCGCGACACATCGCCGGAACGCCGTAGTGCTGCATTAACGGCATCGCACAGTGATGGCCGGTGCGAATCGCAATACCGTACTGATCGAGGAAACTGCCCACGTCGTAGGCGTGATGCTTGCCCAGATTAAAGGCAATTACGCCGCTGCGCTCCTGAGGGCCGTAGATAACCAGATCCGGTACAGAGGCCAGTTTATCCATCGCGTAGTGCATCAGCTGTTGTTCACGCCGCTGGATTGCATCCAGCCCCAGTTCGGTCACGTACTTGAGTGCCGCCCCCAGGCCGATAATCGCACCGGTATTCGGCGTTCCCGCCTCAAACCGACCCGGTACAGCAGCATAGGTGGTGCCTTCGGTCAGGCTGACGGTGGCGATCATCGAACCGCCCCCTTCCCACGGCGGCATCTGGTCCAGCAGCGCCTTACGGCCATACAGGATACCAATACCGGTCGGTCCGTAGATCTTATGCCCGGAGAAGACATAAAAATCACAGTCGATATCCTGCACGTCAACCTGCCCGTGCATGATAGCCTGCGCACCGTCGATCAGCGTCACCAGCCCCGCCGCTTTCGCCTGCGCCACCAGCGCTTTCACCGGGTTAACGGTGCCCAGCACGTTGGAAACCTGGGTCACCGCCAGCAGTCGGGAACGTGAATCAATCAGCTCAGGGAGTTTAGCCAGATCCAGCTCGCCGTCAGCGTTGAGCGGGATAAAGCGCACTTCCGCTCCGGTACGCTGGGCCACCATCTGCCACGGAACGATATTGGCGTGGTGTTCCATCTCGGTAATGATGATGTTGTCGCCGGGCTGCAGTTGACTGCTGCCCCAGCTGTTGGCCACGAGGTTAATTGCCTCGGTGGTACCTTTGACAAACACAATCTCTTCCGTCGACGGCGCATTGAGGAAACGCGCAGCCTGAACACGCACATTTTCCATCTCAGTGGTGGCTTCCGCGCTCAGCGTATGGATGCCACGGTGAACGGCAGCGTAACCGTGCTCATAGAACTGGCTCTCTGCATCAATCACCACCTGCGGCTTTTGTGCGCTGGCAGCGCTGTCGAGGTAGGCCAGCGGTTGCCCGTTAACCTCACGCGTCAGCAGCGGGAAATCCGCCCGTACCCGAGCCAGATCAAAACTCATTGCAAACCTCCGGGAAAGCGTTGAGCAATACGCTGCATGACAGCTTCTCTCAGCGTGTCATCGCCAATCGCCTCGGTCAGCTCGGCAGCAAACGCATAAATAATCATGCGCTGAGCAGCATCCTGCGAAATACCACGCGCGCGCAGATAGAACATCTGCTCTTCGTCGATACGGCCAATGGTCGCACCGTGGCCGCACTTGACGTCATCGGCATAGATTTCCAGCTGCGGCTTGGTATCCACTTCGGCGAGGCGGCCCAGCAGCAGGTTATTGTTGGACATCTGACCGTCGGTCTTCAGGGCGTGCTTCGCCACTTTGATCATGCCGTTGAATACGGCACGAGCACGATCGCGCACGATGGTTTTATGCAGCTGGCGACTCTGGCAGTAGCCTTTGTTGTGTTCCAGATAGGTACGGCTGTCGCACACATCTTTATCAATCGGCAGCATCAGCGTATTGATCACCAGATCGCTGCCCTCGCCGTTCAACTGTCCGCTGGTATTATGACGGGTCAGGCCCGCACCCAGCAGGAAGCTGTGGCTCTGAACGCGCACATCGCGGCCCAGCACCAGATCGTTATGCGAGAAGTGGTAGCTGCTCTGATCTTCGAAGGCGAAGTTGTAGTGGGTCAGCGCCGCACCGTTACCCACGTCGGCGGTAAAACGCGCGCCGGTAAAGTGCGTGGCATTATTCAGGGTGACATAGTGCTCAATGATCGTCGCTTCAGCCGCTTCATCCAGCTGCAGATGATGGCGATAGTGCGAAGTGTTCATCTCACCTGCCGCGCTGCCGCTGCTGATATGCAACAGATACAGCGGACGCTCCGCAGCCTTACCCCGAGCCAGATGGATCAGCGTAGACTCTTCGGCCAGGCTTTCGGTCAGATGCAGGAACACCTCCGGCTGTATCGGTGCATTCAGCTCGCGGCGTTCGCCGGAACCGGTGACCTGGATGCTGAACAGGTCGTGTTCGGCATCGCTCAACGCGGCGGAAAAGCGCCCATCAACAAAGACCAGACGCACGGCATCAATCGCCAGCGCCAGTGTATCAATGTTTTCTGCTGTCAGTTCAGCCTGCTGCGGCAGAACGAACTGATGATCGAACAACGCATCCAGTGGCGTATATTTCCAGTTTTCCTGCTTGCGCGTAGGCAGACCTTCGCGCAGCAGCTGCTGCCAGTGCTGCTGGGCCTGCATTGAGCGATGCCCGGCGCGGGTTTCGAACAGGTGGTGCCACTGTTGCAGCGCGTTATCACTCTTCGTCGGTAAGCCAGCCATAGCCTTGCTCCTCCAGCTGTTTCACCAGCGAGAAATCTCCTGATTTAACGATTTTGCCCTGATAGAGCACGTGAACGAAATCAGGCTTGATGTAGTCAAGGATACGCTGATAGTGAGTTACGATGATGAAAGAACGTTTGCCGTCGCGCAGGGTGTTCACGCCGTTCGCCACAATCTTCAATGCATCAATGTCCAGACCGGAGTCGGTTTCATCCAGGATGCACAGATCCGGCTCCAGCGCGGCCATCTGCAGGATGTCATTGCGTTTTTTCTCACCGCCGGAGAAACCCACGTTAACTGAACGAGTCAGCAGATCTTCAGGCATCTTAAGCAGGTGGATTTTATCTTCGATAAAGTCCTGGAAATCAAAGCGGTCCAGCTCTTCCTGTTCGCGGTATTTACGCACCGCATTCACGGAAGTTTGCAGGAAGAACTGGTTGCTCACGCCCGGGATCTCAACCGGGTACTGGAAGGCCATGAAGATGCCTTCACCAGCACGTTCTTCCGGGTCCAGTTCCAGCAGATCTTTACCTTTAAACTCGACGGAGCCACCGGTCACTTCGTAATCTTCGCGCCCTGCCAGCGTTGCAGACAGCGTACTTTTCCCTGAGCCATTTGGTCCCATAATGGCGTGAACTTCACCGGGTTTGATCTCAAGATTCAACCCACGCAGGATAGCTTTATCTTCAACGCTGACCTGTAAATCTTTAATGCTTAACATATGGTTTCCTTTGCAGTGCTTTCCGGCACTGTAAATACCCTTGGGTAAAGTTCTTGGCGCGGGCTTAGCCCACGCTGTGTTCCAGGCTGATTGCCAGCAGTTTTTGCGCTTCTACCGCAAACTCCAGCGGCAGCTCAGAGAAGACGTCTTTGCAGAAGCCGTTAACGATCATTGAAATCGCATCGTCTTCGCTAATGCCACGCTGCAGGCAGTAGAACAGCTGATCTTCACCAATACGTGACGTTGTCGCTTCGTGCTCCAGCTGGGCCGTGTTATTGCGCACTTCCACATACGGGAAAGTATGCGCGCCGCAGTCAGCACCAATCAGCATCGAGTCGCACTGAGTGAAGTTACGCGCATTGGTCGCCGTCGGCATGATCTTCACCAGGCCGCGATAGGTGTTTTCGCTCTTACCGGCTGAAATACCCTTCGAAATAATCGTCGATTTCGTATTTTTACCGATGTGGATCATCTTGGTGCCGGTATCGGCCTGCTGACGTCCGCTGGTCAGCGCAACAGAGAAGAACTCACCGATGGAGTTGTCGCCGCGCAGAATCACGCTCGGGTACTTCCAGGTAATGGCTGAACCGGTTTCAGACTGGGTCCAGGACATCTTGCTGTTTTCGCCTTCGCACAGTGCACGCTTGGTCACGAAGTTCAGAATACCCCCTTCGCTATCGCCGCCGGAGAACCAGTTCTGCACGGTGGAATACTTCACCTCTGCGTCTTTGTGGATGATCACTTCAACCACCGCCGCATGCAGCTGATAGGTGTCGCGCACCGGGGCAGAGCAGCCCTCAATGTAGCTCACGTAGCTGCCTTCATCGGCGATCAGGATCGTGCGCTCGAACTGCCCGGTTTTCGCTGCGTTGATGCGGAAATAGGTCGACAGCTCCATCGGGCAGCGTACGCCTTTCGGGATGTACACAAAGGTGCCGTCAGAGGCAACAGCGGAGTTCAGCGCGGCAAAGAAGTTGTCGTTGGCCGGCACCACGGTACCCAGATACTGTTTAACCAGCTCCGGGTGATCGTGAATCGCTTCCCCGAATGAACAGAAGATGATGCCTTCTTTCGCCAGCTTGTCGCGGTAGGTGGTGGAAACAGACACGGAGTCAAAGATGGCATCAACCGCCACTTCCTGGCCTTCGCGCACCGGAACACCCAGCTGTTTAAAGGCCTCTTCCACTTCCTGCGTCAGGTAGTTTGGCGCTTCGCTACCGGAGGTCTGAGTGGCACCCGGCTCTGAGGCACAGGCATCATCACAGCTGCCGCAGGACGGCGCGGAGTAATAGCTGTAATCCTGGTAATCCAGTTTTTTATAGTTGGCTTTCAGCCAGTGCGGCTCTTCCATTTCCAGCCAGGCCGCGAACGCCTTCAGGCGGAAATCCAGCATCCACTCAGGTTCATTACGCTTGGCCGAGATCGCGCGCACCACATCTTCGTTGATGCCGTGGGCAAATTCTTCGGTTTCCAGTTGGGTAAAGAAGCCTTCTTTATATTTCTGATGGCCGCCTTCCCAAACCTGTACATCATCAGATGCGTCAGTATTACGAGACATAGAGTTTACTCAACGCCAAAGCTTTCACCACAGCCACAGGCGTGTTGAGCTTTAGGGTTATTAAATTTAAAAATCTGGTTCAGACCTTCACGGACGAAATCAACTTCCGTACCGTCAATGTAGGGCATTGCCTGAAGGGGCACGAACAGCGATGCACCGTTATGGCTAAACTCCAAATCATCCTTCGCCGTCTCCTTCACCAGATCCATGGTGTAACCAAAACCGGCGCAGCCTGACGTCTTCACGCCCAGCTTCAAACCTTTGATTTCAGGATCGCCAGCGGCAAGGCTGCTGATTTGTTTGGCGGCGCTGTCGGTGAGCGTCAATCCTTTCCAGATAAAGTCATCTGGAGAAAAAGATGCTGGATTTGCTGATTGCATAAATTACCTCGCGATACGTTAGCCCTTCGGGCTAGTGCCTCTATGTTAGTGATAACCTGTATCACTTCAACCTCTTGTTTTGCAGGGATATTACCCTTTGGGTGTTTTTCTAATCTTATTGAGTAAGTTTAGCCCCTGCGAAACAGATTGTGACGTGCTCTTCAGGTCAAAACCGCAAAAGATAAATTGTTGAAAACAAAATGTTTCTAAGTTGTAATCTCAAGCCACTTCTTAATAATAATCATTCACCTAAATCCCTTATCGCGCTTATCGTTAATACCAATTTTTTTGAAAGGCGGCATTTATCGATAAAAAATCCCGCCGGGTGATTGAATATTAACGCAGTTATAATATGATAATGATTATCATTAGCGCGATTGGGACCAGCAATGAATCTGTCGATGAGTGCGTGGCTGCAACACAAGATTGATGAATATAAGTTTTCCGTACGTGATATCACCGTCGATTTCTATATGGCACAGGCAAAGCTGAACCGCCCGGAATGCACCATTGAGCAATTACGCAAGTTCAATGATACCTGTCTCGATATGGCTGAGCTTTGCCAGCTGAACGGTGATGATCAGAGCTATCTGCACGCAATGGGCAAACTTCATCAACGACTGGTTGTTGAGCTGAGCAATACATCCCGCGAACGACTGTTCCGCATGCAGGCCTGGCAGCTGGCGCGCCATTCCCTCAGTCGCCTGTGTCATCAGCTGGCACTCAACGGTGAATGGGATAAGGCAACGGTACTGCAAAGCGATTTTGTGAAACACGCTTCGTGGATTATGTAGTCCCGGTACCAGTATACCGCGTGGCAGAGCAGCTAAAAACCCCGGATAATTTGGGGTTATTGGGTTATCACCGCCGTTGTTAAGCGCGAGCTACAGCATAATCGACTGTCAGGCCCGTAAATCTCGATCTGCCATACCTGATGCGTGCGTCCAATGTGGGTGGCGCGACAAACGCCGCGCACCTCCCCTTCCCGCGCCGACCGCACGTGATTGGCATTAATTTCCAGACCGACCACCTGCTGATCTCCCTGAGTGCAGAGATAGCCCGCCATCGACCCCAGCGTTTCGGCCAGTGTCACTGAGGCCCCGCCGTGCAGTAGCCCGAACGGCTGTCGGGTACGGTTATCAACCGGCATCACCGCTTCAACACTGTCATCATTCAGTGCGGTAAAACGGATGCCGAGGTGCTCTACCATGGTGCCTTTGCTGTGAAGGTTCAGCTGTTCAAGCGTTACTTCACGTTTCCAGATAGCCATCAGACAATCTCCAGTAAAGCCTGCAGCGGATGGCGCATACCGCTTCCTTCAACGCGTTTCACCTGGCTGCGGCAGGAATAACCGCTAGCCAGACAGCGCTGACGGGGCAGCTTTTGTAGCGCCTTCTGCCAGGACAGTTCAAAGATACCCAGTGAGTTTTCCAGGTTTTTAGTTTCATGACCGTAGGTTCCCGCCATGCCGCAGCAGCCCACGCTGATACTTTCCAGTTTTGCACCGAAACGCGAGAAGATCGTTTCCCACTGCTTGATCGAACCCGGCAGCGCGGTCACTTCAGTACAGTGGCCGAACAGATACCAGGCTTCCCCGCTGACCGGCTGAATATCCCGATCCACCAGTGCATTCTGCAACCACTCATGCACCAGCTGCACATTGAAGTCACCGCGTTTATCCCCCAGTACCTGGCGGTATTCATCGCGGTAGCAAAGTACCAGCGCCGGGTCGACACCGACCATCGGCAGGTCCAATTGGGCCACGCGATTAAGGAAATCTGATGTTTTCTGCGCCGTACGGGCAAACTGCTGCAGGAAGCCTTTCACGTGCTGCGCTTTACCATTGGGTGAGAACGGCAGCACCACCGGCGTAAAACCAAGCCGGTCAATCAACTGCACAAAATCACCAATCAGCTGCGCTTCGTAATAGCTGGTGAACGGGTCCTGCACCACCAGCACGTGCTGCGCACGCTGTTCGACGCTCATCTGCTCAAGCTGTTCCAGGGTCGTCGCCGCGCTGCGGTGCTTCGACAGCTGCTGTTTCAGCGTCGGTGAGGAGAGCAGCGGCAGATCCACCATACCTAACTGGCGTTTACTCAGCGCGCCAATCCAGCGCTGGCGCAGGAAGAAGTTAAAGGTTTTCGGCGCGATGGCCATCAGCGGCGCGTAGCTTTCAACCGTAGCCACCAGGTAGTCACTGACCGGGCGCAGATAGCGAGTGTGATACAACTGCAGGAAGCGCGAACGGAAGCCCGGCACATCGATTTTAATCGGGCACTGGGTAGAACAGGCTTTACAGGCCAGACAGCCGGACATCGCCTCCTTCACCTCATGTGAAAAATCATATTCCCCGCGCCGTGCATGCCAGCTGTTGCGGGTCCGCTGGATCATCCCGCGCAGGCTGATGCCTTTTGACGGCAGCTGCTTCTCCAGCACCAGGGGATCGACGCCCTGCTCAGCCAGCAGGCGCAGCCATTCACGCGTCAGTGTGGCGCGCCCTTTCGGTGAATGCATGCGATTGCTGGTGATTTTCATCGATGGGCACATCGGGCTGTTCACATCAAAGTTAAAGCACAGCCCGTTACCGTTACACTCCATCGCACCGCGCCAGTCGCTGCGCACCGAAATGGGGATTTGTCTGTCCCAGGTTCCACGCTTAACCGCATCAACTTTCAACATGGGATCGTCAACACCGATCGGCGCGCAGATTTTTCCGGGATTTAACCGGTTAGCCGGGTCAAAGGCTGCTTTGATGCGCCGAAGCTCGCTATACAGCTCTTCGCCAAAGAACGCCGGACTGTATTCCGCGCGGAAGCCCTTCCCGTGCTCTCCCCACAGCAGGCCGCCATACCGGGCGGTCAGTGCCACCACCTCATCGGAGACCTTTTTCATCAGGATCTCCTGTTGCGGATCGCACATATCGAGCGCGGGACGAACGTGCAGAACTCCGGCGTCAACGTGGCCGAACATGCCGTAGCTCAGATTATGGCTGTCGAGCAGCGCACGAAACTCAACGATATAGTCCGCCAGGTTTTCCGGTGGCACCGCCGTGTCCTCAACGAAGGGCAGCGGCTTAGCCCGGCCTTTCGCATTACCCAGCAGACCTACCGCTTTTTTACGCATGCCGTAGATACGCTCAATGCCGCCGACGTCGTTACAAAGCTGATAACCAATCACGCCGCCCTGACCTTCCGTCATCAGCGTGTCCAGCCGTTCACAGAGCGAGTCAACCTGGCCGTCAATCAGCGCTTTATCATTCCCGGCGAACTCAACCATATTCAGGCCGAGCATCTCTTTATCCGGCACGTCGGAAATCAGTTCGCTGACCGAGTGCCAGACAATATCTTCCTTCGCCAGGTTAAGCACTTTAGAGTCAACGGTTTCAACCGACAGCGCTTTGGCTTCCACCATAAACGGCGCATTGCGCAGCGCGGAATCAAACGAGTCATATTTGATATTGACCAGCCGCCGCACTTTAGGGATCGGCGTGATATCCAGCCGCGCCTCGGTAATAAAGGCCAGCGTACCTTCGGCCCCACACAGCAGGCGAGTCAGGTCAAATTGCTGCAGGTCGTCGCTCAGTACATGGCGAAGATCGTAGCCGGTAAGAAATCGGTTTAGTTTGGGAAACTTATCCAGGATCAGCTGACGCTGCTGGCGGCAGCGATCCAGCACAACGCGATAGATATTCCCTTCAGCCCCCTGCTGCTGCGCCAGCTGCTCCGCCAGTTCGACAGGCATTTCTCGGGTATCCAGAATATCACCGCCGAGCAGAACCGCTCGCAGGCCAAGGACGTGATCGGAGGTTTTACCATAAACCAGCGACCCCTGCCCGGAGGCATCCGTATTAATCATCCCGCCAAGGGTGGCGCGGTTACTGGTGGACAATTCAGGAGAGAAGAAATAGCCGTAGGGCTTAAGGTAGGCGTTGAGCTGATCTTTAATCACGCCCGCTTCAACTTTTACCCAGCCTTCTTCGGTATTAATTTCCAGGATGCGCTTCATATGGCGCGACATATCTACCACAATCCCACGGTTCAGAGACTGACCGTTGGTGCCGGTGCCGCCGCCACGCGGCGCAAAAACCAGCGACTCGAAGCGTTCTTCACCGGCAAGGCGGGCGATCAACGCAACATCAGCGGTAGAGCGGGGAAAGACAACTGCGTC
Organism: Pantoea coffeiphila; assembly: GCF_016909495.1. Classification (GTDB taxonomy): domain Bacteria; phylum Pseudomonadota; class Gammaproteobacteria; order Enterobacterales; family Enterobacteriaceae; genus Erwinia; species Erwinia coffeiphila. The sequence continues at coordinate 661,741 of NZ_JAFBFW010000001.1, forward strand.
GGGTAGCAGCTGGTAAATACTGTTATCGGTCGACATTATCAGGCGATCGGCATAGCTGGTAGCCGTATCACCGGTAAAACCTTCCTGCTTCAGTGTATCCAAAAACGTCAGCACCAGTTGAACAAGGCCCGGTGCCTGGGAAATCTGTGGGATCATTATCGGGTGACCAAAATGTTGTATGGATCATTCTGCGTGTCGTAAATGACGCAGCTATCCGTTTTATCACATTTTTTTATGACCTGCCGTTATTTCAAAAAACGAAACAAAAGAATAACCTGTTGTGTATGTCACAAAATCGTTTCATACATCATGATTAAACCAGCTGCCTTAGCGTAACTGTCGCGCTGGCGCGGATTTTCAGAAATAAAATGATTGAAGACAGAATGACAAATTATTCGCGCTCCCCACCCGGTCGCCGCGAATAGGGAATTTACTGACCCGAGGTTATGGTTCACACATGAAGAATGTTTATAAAGGTTGGGACTTGCCGCAGATTGTGTTTACGCTGCTGTTTATCAGCATTGCGATCATCGCCTGCTTCTGGGTAATTCAGCCTTTTATCCTGAGCTTTGCCTGGGCCAGCATGGTGGTCATCGCCACCTGGCCACTGATGACTAAGATCCAACGGCTGCTGTGGGGACGCCGCTCCCTGGCGGTTATCGCGATGACGTTGCTGCTGCTGCTGGTGTTTATTATTCCGATTTCACTACTGGTTAACAGCTTGCTGGATTCCAGCGCGCCGGTTATCGCCATGATCAGTTCCGGACGCCTGGAAATGCCAAAGCTGGAGTGGCTGAACGATGTGCCGATGATCGGGGATAATCTCTATTCTGGTTATCACACCCTGATTGCCGGTGGCGGTACCGCCCTGATGGCAAAAATCCAACCCTATATCGGCCGTACTACCGGCTTCTTTGTGGCTCAGGCGGGATATTTTGGCCGCTTTATGCTGCATCTTGGTCTGATGCTGTTGTTCAGTATGCTGCTGTACTGGCGCGGCGAGCAGGTTGGGCGCGGGATACGTCATTTTGCCTTCCGCCTTGCCGCCCGCCGTGGTGATGCTGCCGTACTGCTTGCCGGTCAGGCAATACGCGCCGTTGCGCTGGGCGTGGTGGTCACCGCACTGGTGCAGGGTGTGCTTGGCGGTATTGGACTGGCGATTACCGGCATTCCCTACGCCACGCTGCTGACCGTGCTCATGATCTTCTCCTGTCTGGTGCAGCTGGGACCGTTGACGGTACTTATCCCGGCGATTATCTGGCTGTACTGGAGCGGCGACACGTCATGGGCAACCGTGCTGGTGATCTGGAGCTGCGTGGTCGGCACGCTGGATAACGTGCTGCGCCCGATGCTAATCCGCATGGGTGCCGACCTGCCGCTGCTGCTGATCCTTTCCGGGGTGATCGGTGGTCTGGTAGCTTTCGGCATGATTGGGCTATTTATTGGTCCGGTGGTGTTAGCGGTTTCCTATCGGCTTCTCTCCGTATGGGTCCACGAGGTCCCGGTTCCCAGTGACGATCCGACGATGGTAGTCGAAGAGCTGGTCGAATTTGAGAACGATAATCCGCGACAACTCTGATCGCAAATCTCAGCTCTCAGCTCTCAGCTCTCAGCTCTCAGCTCTCAGCTCTCAGCTCTCAGCTCTCAGCTCTCAGCTCTCAGCTCTCAGCTCTCAGCTCTCAGAATGATTAACGCGGCCAGTATCGCTGGTCGCAATCATTAGCAACAAAAAACCATCCTTACGGCCCCACCTTCATTTTATTAGCAAATCTTGACTGTATTAACTTAAAACAGCATGCAAACAGGCCAAATCAGCACTTTTGTTAACCTTTTCTTCTGAATAAATGACAATAATTGGCCATCTGCCCGTGAATGCATTATTGATTTTAAACTAATGAGATGATTCTTAATGACGCCAGAATGCGTGTTGCTTAGTATTGAATCCATGTTTGAAATCAAGCTACTGATTTCTAAACACCCTTTCCCCTGAGTGAAGTACAAAATTGCTGTGTGTAGTCTTTGCCCATCCTCTGCGATGGGCTTTTTTTTGGCTGCGTTTTGACGGAGTGAGTCTCGCTATTTAGCGATTGATGTTTTCAAATCTGCCCAGCGGAGGTCCTGGCTGCAATTATGTGGCCGCTGGTTGTGATTGTGGGGGATGTTGTGGGGACTACTGCGGCATCGGCGCAACCCGCAACGCTGAGATGAACGCCTATGGTCATAAGACGACAATAATAGATGTCTGTTGTCCCCCTTATCAGAACTACCCCAAACTAATGACAACAGCTCAGCGTTATAGCGACAAGATAGTCAGCAGGGAGACAGCCGGCACCGATCTAACAGCCACCAGCCAACAAAACAAAAAAACCGCCATCGAAAACGAGAGCGGTTTTTATAAGTGCCTCAGATAATCACCGAAGGCTGAAAACACGCCTCGGTGTATCCGAAAAAGGGAGCATCACACGCCCTTTATGAAAGACATTACTTCTTAATCTCAGCCAGCGACAGCCAGGTCTGCACCACGGTATCCGGGTTCAGGGACAGACTGTCGATCCCCTCCTCCATCAGCCAGGCCGCAAAATCCTCATGGTCCGACGGACCCTGACCGCAGATGCCGACGTATTTACCCTTCTTCTTCGCCGCGCGGATCGCCATAGACAGCAGCGCTTTCACCGCGTCATTACGCTCGTCAAACAGCTCAGACACCACGCCTGAATCGCGGTCAAGGCCAAGCGCCAGCTGGGTCATATCGTTGGAGCCGATAGAGAAGCCGTCGAAGTATTCCAGGAACTGCTCAGCCAGCAGCGCGTTGGACGGGATCTCACACATCATGATGATCTTCAGCCCGTTCTCGCCGCGCTTCAGTCCCTGACGTTCCAGCTCTTCAACCACCGCCTTCGCCTGAGCCACGGTACGCACGAACGGCACCATGATTTCAACGTTAGTCAGGCCCATCTCGTTACGAACGCGCTTAACGGCCGCGCACTCTAACGCGAAGCAGTCGCGGAAGTTGTCGGCAACATAGCGACCGGCACCACGGAAGCCCAGCATCGGGTTCTCTTCCTCAGGTTCGTAGCGCTCGCCGCCAACCAGGTTGGCATATTCGTTAGTCTTAAAATCAGACAGACGAACGATCACGCGCTTAGGCGAGAACGCCGCACCCAGCGTTGCAATCCCTTCGGTCAGACGGGCGATGTAGAACTCCACCGGGTCATCAAACCCTTTCATCATCCCGCGGATCTGCTGCTGCAGTTCCGGCGTCTGCTGATCGAATTCCAGCAGGGCACGCGGGTGAACGCCAATCATACGGTTGATAATAAATTCCAGACGCGCCAGACCTACGCCTTCATTCGGCAGGCAGGCGAAGTCGAACGCACGATCCGGGTTGCCGACGTTCATCATCACCTTCAGCGGCAGCGACGGCATTTCGTCAACCTGCGAGCTTTTCACCTCGAAGTCGAGCAGATCGTCATACACGTAGCCGGTATCACCTTCCGCACAGGACACGGTCACTTTCTGGCCGTCTTTCAGATGGTCGGTCGCATCACCGCAGCCGACTACCGCCGGAATACCCAGCTCACGGGCAATAATTGCCGCATGGCAGGTACGACCGCCGCGATTGGTCACAATCGCCGACGCTTTCTTCATGATCGGTTCCCAGTCCGGGTCGGTCATATCCGTTACCAGCACGTCGCCTTTCTCAATGCGGCCCATCTCGCTGATATCGTGAATCACCTTCACTTCACCGGCACCGATACGATGGCCGATTGCGCGGCCCTCAACCAGAATTTTGCCTTTGCCCTGCAGGTTGTAGCGCTCCATCACCTGACCGTTAGAACGCACGGTTTCCGGTCGCGCCTGCACGATAAACAGCTTGCCGGTGTGACCATCTTTCGCCCATTCAATGTCCATTGGACGCTGGTAGTGTTTCTCAATCAGCACCGCCTGCACCGCCAGCGCTTCAACTTCTTTGTCGGTCAGACTGAAGCGGTCGCGCTCGGCTTCCGGCACGTCTTCGATCGCTACCTGCTTGCCGTGTTCCTGCGAGTCGGCATAGACCATGCGGATTTTTTTCGATCCCATATTGCGGCGCACAATCGCCGGGCGGCCCGCGGCCAGCGTCGGTTTGTGCACGTAGAATTCATCAGGGTTAACCGCACCCTGCACCACCATTTCACCCAGGCCCAGCGCAGCGGTGATAAAGACCACCTGATCGAAGCCCGATTCGGTATCAATGGTGAACATCACGCCCGATGACGCCAGGTCAGAACGCACCATGCGCTGAACACCGGCAGAGAGCGCCACGCCACGGTGGTCATAGCCCTGATGCACGCGGTAAGAGATCGCGCGGTCGTTAAACAGTGAGGCGAATACGTGCTTCACCGCCACCAGCACCGCGTCATAACCCTGCACGTTCAGGAAGGTTTCCTGCTGCCCGGCAAACGACGCATCCGGCATGTCTTCTGCCGTCGCCGAAGAGCGTACGGCAAACGACGCTTCAGCATCGTCAGAGGACAGCTGGTCATAGGCCTGATGGATAGCCAGTTCCAGCTCCGGCTGGAAAGGCGTGTCGATAATCCACTGACGGATCTGCTTACCCGCTTTCGCCAGCTGATCAATATCATCAATATCGGTCTTATCCAGCAGTTCATAGATACGCTGGTTAACGCCGCTTTGATCAAGGAACTGGTTGAAAGCATCAGAGGTTGTCGCAAAGCCATTCGGCACGGACACACCCAGTGATGACAGGTTAGTAATCATTTCACCCAGAGAAGCATTTTTGCCTCCCACCCGATCGACATCGTGCATGCCAAGTTCGTTATACCAGAGCACGAGCGGCAATTGGCCTTTATTGGACATTGAAGCAATCCTTGTAAGATTTAATTAGGAATAAGGGATACAGCATTGCTTAGTGAGACTGTCACAACATCGGAGGGTTGAGAAAGTGTTGAATCGTTCAAGCAACTCGGCGGCGACGTTTTTAAGACAACTCTGCGCAGGATAATGACTGGAAGAAATCAAATTAAAAAATAAATACTTTTATTTTCATTAAGTTAAAAAATCACTCCTAAATCGCGCAAATTTGTTTGCGCAACAAAAACAGGATTCCTTTTGAGAATGATTTAAAAAGAAGGGACGCATAAAATGAATAGTAAACAGAAACGTCATTTCATTTATGCTTAATGAAATGATACTGCAAATATTATAAGAATAAAAATTTCAAATCATCATTTATTTGGATTTTTCATTTTATTTTGTCGATGAAATCACAGTTTGCTTTCTGCATCGGAAATAAATTAGTCTGCCCGCATAGCTCAATCTGGAGATAAAATGGACGTGAATGCCGAACGCAGTGTTTTCTATATTTCAGATGGTACGGCAATAACCGCCGAGGTGCTGGGTCATGCCGTACTTTCCCAGTTCCCGGTGGAAACCAACAGCGTGACGCTGCCCTTTGTGGAGAACGTGCAGCGGGCACAGGCAGTGAAAGCACAAATCAACACCATTTATCAGCACAGCGGTATTCGCCCTCTGGTGTTTATCTCTATCGTTACGCCGGAAATCCGCGAGATCATTTTACAAAGTGATGGATTCTGCCAGGACATCGTTCAGTCGCTGGTGGCACCGCTCCAGCAGGAGCTGGGCGTTGCGCCTGCGCCAGTCGCTAACCGTACCCACGGTCTGACCGCCAGCAACCTGGGCAAATACGACGCCCGTATTGCCGCCATTGACTACACGCTGGCCCACGATGACGGTATTTCTCTGCGCGGGCTGGAGGAAGCACAGGTGATACTCCTCGGCGTATCGCGCTGCGGTAAAACCCCGACCAGCCTTTATCTGGCGATGCAGTTCGGTATCAAAGCGGCGAACTATCCGTTTATCGCCGACGATATGGATAACCTGAAGCTGCCGCCCGCGCTGAAGCCGTTCCAGAACAAGCTGTTTGGCCTGACCATCGACCCGGAACGTCTGGCGGCGATTCGCCAGGAGCGCGCGGTGAATACCCGTTACGCCTCAATGCGCCAGTGCCGACTGGAAGTCGGTGAAGTTGAAGCTCTGTTCCGCACCAATCAGATCCGCTATCTCAACAGTACCAACTATTCGGTAGAAGAAATCGCCACCAAGATCCTCGATATCATGGGACTGGCGCGACGCATGTACTGACGCCGGGCAAACCGACGGCCTGCGGTTTTTTTATGGCATTTATCCTGCGGCGATGGTTGAAATCATCGCCGTTTGCTTTAAGGTGATCGCCATTACTTCCCGGTATTCCTGCCGTTGCGAAGACAAAAATTTAGAGAAGACCATGAATAAAACAGATGAACTGCGGACCGCGCGCATCGACAGCCTGATAACGCCTGCCGAACTGCTTGCCAGACACCCCATTACCCCAGCCGTTGCCGAAACTGTGATGACCTCCCGCCAGCGTATTGCCCGCATTCTTTCGGGCGAGGACAAGCGTCTGCTGGTGGTCATCGGCCCCTGCTCGCTGCACGATCCCGCTGCAGCACTGGAGTACGCCTCACGCCTCAACGAACTGCGCGATAAGTATCAGTCCCGGCTGGAAATCGTGATGCGGGCCTATTTTGAAAAGCCGCGCACGGTAGTGGGCTGGAAAGGACTGATTTCAGACCCGGATCTGGACGGCAGTTTCCGCGTTAACCACGGGCTGGAAGTGGCACGCAAGCTGCTGTTGGATATCAATGCCCTGGGTATGCCCACCGCCACTGAATTTCTCGATATGGTGATCGGGCAGTTTATTGCTGACCTGATTAGCTGGGGCGCTATCGGCGCGCGCACCACTGAAAGCCAGATTCACCGTGAAATGGCCTCTGCGCTCTCCTGCCCGGTCGGCTTCAAAAACGGCACCGACGGCAATATCCGTATCGCCGTAGATGCTATTCGTGCGGCCCGCGTCAGTCACATGTTCCTCTCTCCTGACAAGCAGGGGCAGATGACGATCTACCAGACCAGCGGCAATCCTTCCGGCCATATCATTATGCGCGGCGGCAAGCAGCCTAACTACCATGCACAGGACATTGCTGAAGCCGCCGCGGCACTTACCGAACATCGCCTGCCGACGCAGATGGTGATCGACTTCAGTCACGGTAACTGCCTGAAACAGCACCGTCGACAGAAAGACGTTGCAGCCTCCATCGCCGGGCAGATCCGCAACGGCTCAACGGCGATTGCCGGGGTGATGATTGAAAGTTTCCTGCAGGAAGGAGCGCAAAAAGTTCTGCCGGACACGCCGCTGACCTGGGGCCAGTCCATCACCGATCCCTGCCTGGGATGGGATGACAGCGCCGCCGTTCTGGCGCAGCTGGCGGACGCTATCGACAGTCGTTTTTAATCTTCTGGCTGGCCATTTTATGGCCAGTCTTTCAACTTCTATGCTCTCCCTCGTCAATAAGCTGAATTTCTGCTTGATTACCGCCACCTTTCCCTGATAATGATTATCATTCTGATAATGAATATCCTTTTTCTATCAACGGCTATTCTGTGTGATCGCTCCCGAGTATGCGATCGGCAGCCATGAATTTACGAGCCATCAGTGGTAATGATTGTCACTGACGATTGTCAGTGGATGAACTTTGTGAGGAGCAGCAATGACAGCGCAATACCAACGTTACACCGAATTAAAAGAAGAGCATCCGAAAAAATATGCCCGCGATCTTGCTGCGCTGATGGGGATCAGCGAAGCCGAGTTGACCGCTGCGCGCGTTGGCCATCAGGCTGCTCCACTGCGCCCTGCGATGCGCGAACTGCTGCACGCGCTGGAAAAAGTGGGTGAAACCAAATGCATCACCCGCAACGAATATGCCGTTCATGAACAGCTGGGCACCTTTAACAATATCCATATCAATGAACATGCCGGGATCGTATTGAACCCGCGCGCCCTGGATCTGCGCGTGTTTGTGAATCAGTGGGCCAGCGTGTTCCATCTGCAGGAAATGACCGGCCACGGCGAACGTCAGAGCATTCAGTTCTTCGATCGCCAGGGCGATGCGGTGCTGAAAGTCTACGCGACCGATAAAACCGATATGGATGCCTGGCAGGCCGTGCTGGAAGAATTCAACGCCGAACCGGCCGCTGAATTCAGCGTAGCCGCCGCCGAGCCGGCCAGCTTTGCCGACAGCGTGGATGCCTCACTGCTGGAAAGCGAGTGGCGTGCAATGACCGACGTGCACCAGTTCTTCCGTTTGCTGAAGCGCCACAACGTATCCCGCCAGCAGGCTTTCCGCGCCGTTGCCGACGATCTGGCGACCCGCGTCAGCAATACGTCACTGGCGACGCTGCTGGAAACCGTTAAGCGCGACGGCAACGAAATCATGATTTTCGTCAGCAACCGCGCCTGCACCCAGATTTTCACCGGCGTGATTGAGAAACTGATGCCGATGCACAACTGGCTGAATATCTTCAACCCGGCATTCACCCTGCACCTGCAGGAGCTGGAAATTGCCGAAACCTGGATCACCCGTAAACCGACCGCCGACGGTATTGTCACCAGCCTTGAGCTTTTCGCCGCTGACGGCACGCAGATCGCCCAGCTTTACGGTCAGCGTAGCGAAGGTCAGCCGGAACAGAGCCAGTGGCGCGAACAGTTAGCAACCCTCAGCAGCGAGGAAGTTTCAGCATGAAATCATGGTTAGCCGCGCTTTGCGTTTTACCGCTGTCGTTTTCAACCCTGGCCGCTGAGCGCATCGTCAGCATCGGTGGCGATGTAACGCAGATTATCTATGCCCTTAACGGACAGAAAGATCTCGTCGCACGTGACACCACCAGTCTGCACCCGGAAGAAGTGAAGAAACTGCCCGACGTCGGCTATATGCGCATGCTGAACCCTGAAGGCATTCTCGCGCTGAAACCGACGCTGGTGCTGACCACCGAACTGGCTAAACCGGCGCTGGCGCTGGAACAGGTGGCGAAAAACGGCGTGAAAGTGGTCGATGTCACCGGTAAGACCGACGTCTCTGCAATCAATCAGAAAATTGAAACTGTTGCCGTCGCGCTGCATCGCGAGCAGGAAGGTAAAGCGCTTCAGGCGAAGATCTCCAGCGAGCTGGCCAGCATTCCTAAAACTCAGCTGCCGGTGAAGGTGCTGTTTATCCTCGCCCACCAGGGCATGGGCACTATGGCTGCGGGCAGCGGTACGTCTGCTGACAGCGCTATCCAGGCGGCAGGTCTGCAAAACGCCATGGCTTCGGTAAACCGTTATCAGGCACTGTCGCAGGAAGGCGTGGTTGCCAGTGCGCCACAGCTGATTGTGATCACCACCGATGGTCTGAAAACCGTCGGCGGTGAAGCAAACCTGTGGAAACTGCCGGGTCTGGCATTGACTCCGGCGGCGAAAAACAAGCAGCTGCTGGTGGTTGATGATATGGCACTGCTGGGTTTCGGTATCGATACCCCTGCGGCTATTCTGAAGCTGCGCCAGACCGCGGAAACCATTAAGTGATGTCAGCACGCGCCTTACGCTGGCTGGGCATTTTACTGCTGCTGCTGCTGACGCTCGCCGTCAGCGCAGCCAATATCGGGGCGATGAAGCTGTCGCTGCCGATGCTGTGGCACGCCGGAACGGACAGCAGCCTGTGGCAAATCTGGTTTACTATTCGCCTGCCCCGCGTACTGCTGGCCGTTATCGTTGGCGGTGCTCTGGCGCTCTCCGGCTGCGTCATGCAGGGTCTGTTCCGTAACCCACTGGCCGATCCTGGCCTGCTGGGGATCAGCAGCGGTGCGGCGCTGGCGGTGGCGTTCTCCATCGTCATGTCTGTTTCGCTGCCGGGAATTTTCGCGCTGTATGTACCGCTGTTCGCGGCGTTTATCGGCAGTATTGCGGTAACGGTGCTAATTTTCCTGCTCAGCCGCCAGGGTTTTAGCGGACTGAGCCGCCTGCTGCTGGTGGGGATTGCGATCAATGCCCTCTGTGCCGCTGCCGTGGGCGTGCTGTCGTGGGTCAGCACCGACCAGCAGCTGCGCCAGCTATCGCTGTGGGGCATGGGCAGTCTGGGTTCCGCGCAGTGGCCAACCGTACTGGTCTGCGCCTCGGTGGTGTTACCGGCGATGGTGCTGGTTCAGCGCCTTGCCGGGCGCCTCAACCTGCTGCAGCTGGGTGAGGAAGAAGCGCACTATCTCGGCGTTGATGTGCCGCGTACTCAGCGCTATCTGCTGGTGCTCAGCGCGCTGCTGGTCGCCGCTGCGGTATCTGTCAGCGGTATTATCGGCTTTATCGGCCTGGTCGTGCCGCATCTGATGCGCTTCTGGCTCGGTGGCGATCATCGCTGGCTACTGCCCTCTTCGCTGCTCAGCGGTGCCATCCTGCTGCTGATTTCAGATACGCTGGCGCGCACGCTGGTAGCTCCTGCAGAAATGCCCGTTGGTTTGCTCACCAGCCTGATAGGCGGTCCGTGGTTCCTGTGGCTGATCCTGCGCCGCCGTGGAGGTATGAATGGATGAGTCATTAACAGCCAGCGGTCTGGGCTATAACCCGGGCCAGCGCTGGTTGCTTGAAGATATCTCCCTCAGTCTGCGTCCCGGTGAGCTGGTATCGCTGATTGGGCCAAACGGGGCCGGTAAATCGACACTGCTGCGTCTGCTGACCGGTTTCTACACGCCACAGCGCGGGCAGTGCACGCTTAACGGCAAGCCGCTGGCGGCCTGGTCACCGGCAAAATTATCGCAGCAGCGCGCGGTAATGCGCCAGCAAAGCAATATGAGCTTCCCGCTCAGCGTAGCCGATGTGGTGGCGATGGGCCGTGCGCCCTGGCCCGGACAGCCGCAAAAGGCGATCGTTCAGGAAGTGATGGCGCTGACCGGCTGTGTGAATCTGGCTAATCGCGACTTCCTGCAGCTTTCCGGCGGTGAACAGCAGCGGGTACAGCTGGCCCGCGCGCTGGCGCAGCTGTGGCAGCAGGACGGACCCCGAGGCTGGCTGTTCCTTGATGAACCGACCTCCGCACTGGATCTCTATCACCAGCAGCACCTGCTGCGCCTGCTGTCGCAGCTGACCCAACAGCATTCGCTCAGCGTCTGCTGCGTGCTGCACGATCTGAATCTTGCGTCGCTGTGGTCGGACCGTGTGATACTGCTGGCGCAGGGGAAACTGGTAGCCGAAGGCACGCCGGCCGACGTGCTGGATGAAGAGACGCTGACGCGCTGGTATCACGCCGACGTGATGGTGCACCCGCATCAGATCGAAGGGGTGCCACAGGTGGCTCTGCGCCGCTAGCTGGAGCAGCTGACCTCGATTTTTTTACCCCAGTCCGGCGGTCGACGTGCCAGATCGCCGAACTCTTCGATGTCTTCAAACGGATGTGACAGCGCCTGGTGAAGTCTCGCCAGTGCGCTGGTGTCGTCCTGTTCCGCCTTCTCAATGACCTGCTGTGCCAGATAGTTACGCAGCACTACCGCCGGATTAGCCTGTTTCATAGCCCGCTGGCGTTCCTCATCGCTACGCTCTTCCTGCAAGACCCGCTGACGCCAGACGTTATACCAGCCGTCGAACGCATCGCGATCGATAAACTCATCGCGCAGCGGTGAACGGGACTGCTGCTGCTCGCTGTCGCTCAACATTCGGAAGGTACGGGTGTAATCGCTTCCCTCACGCGTCATTAACGACAGCAGCCCGGTCAGAATATCGTTGTCGTGCCTGTCGGCGGTCATCAGCCCCAGCTTCGCCCGCATTTTTTCGCCCCAGGCTCGCATCAGCTCCGGTTCGTAGTTCGCCAGCGCCTGCTTAAGCTGCTCGGTAGTCATCAGGCCCGAGAGCGAATGCGCCAGGCGGTTCAGGTTCCACAGCCCAATCATTGGCTGATTCTCAAAGCTGTAGCGTCCCTGATGGTCGGTATGGTTGCAGATAAATTCCGGCTGGTAGTCATCCAGAAAACCATAAGGGCCGTAGTCCAGCGTCAGACCGAGAATCGACATGTTATCGGTGTTCATTACGCCATGGGCAAACCCTACGCTCTGCCAGCTGGCGATCAGTCGTGCGGTGCGCTTCACCACGTCGCTGAACCACAGCAGGTATTTATCCGCTTCCTGTTGCAGATGCGGCCAGTGATGACGAATAGCGTAGTCGGCCAGCTCGTTGACTTTTTGCTGGTTGCCGCTGTAGTAAAAATGCTCAAAGTGGCCAAAGCGCAGGTGACTCTCCGCAACGCGCAGCAGCATCGCACCGCGTTCGGTAGTTTCGCGGTAAACGGGTTCGTCGCTGGCAACAATAGTCAGCGCCCGGGTGGTCGGGATGCCCAGCGCGTGCATCGCTTCCGAAGCCAAAAACTCGCGCAGCGTGGAGCGCAGAACCGCACGCCCATCCCCCATCCGCGAATAAGGCGTCAGCCCCGCTCCCTTCAGATGCCAGTCAACTTTACGCCCGTCGGCCAGCTGCTGTTCACCGAGCAACAGCCCGCGCCCGTCACCGAGCTGTCCGGCCCAGACGCCGAACTGATGACCGCTATAGACCTGCGCCAGCGGCTGCATGCCATCCGCCAGGCGGTCGCCGCTCCACAGCCCAACGTTCTCCACGTTGAACAGCTCGTCGCCCAGCCCCAGTTCACGCGCCAGCGCTGCGTTACGATACAGCAGGCGCGGATTCGCTAACGGTGTGGGCGATACGGCGCTGTAGCAGCCGCTCAGTTCCTGGAACCAGGTATTATTAAATTGCATGCTGTCTCCATCAGTGCCCGCGGGAACATCCCCGAAGGCAGGTGCAGGAACTAGTGTAAATCGCGGAGCGTGGATAAAACACGGAGACTATGAAGGGTTATTCTGCTTTCTTCCCGCATCATCGAATAAACAGGCCTGACAAAAGCGGTCAACGCTGCGTTCGTCCGTTTAAATCCGTCGCGCCTGCCAGAACACTTTGCGCCAGTAAACATTATCCAACGAGGATCGCATTACACCCTGACTGGTCGAGGCGTGGATAAACTGATTGTCGGTGTCATAAATGCCCACATGCAGGCCGTTTTCGCCGCTGCCGGTTTTAAAGAACACCAGATCGCCGGGCAGCAGATCGTCCTTACTGATGCGTGTACCTATATCAGTTTGCGCGGATGTTGTGCGCGGCAGCTGCAAATCAAAGCGATCGCGGAAGGTCAGATAAACAAAACCCGAACAGTCAACGCCACCCCGGCTCATGCCACCGTAGCGGTAAGGGGTTCCGTGCCACTGAGAAAGCTGATCGTCGAGCTGCGCAATCACCATTATCCGGTCGGCAAGCTGCGTTTTTGGCGGAGGGGCATGGCTGCTGCAGCCGGCAAGAATCACGATCATGAGCACAAACCAGTAACGCATAGCACACCATCCTCTGGAGTCGGAATATTAACTTTAGCGGCAAACTCGCCACGCTGACAGCGTTAGCGGCCGGTTACACGAACGTGGTCAGAAAAGAGCGCCCTTCTACCTGCAGCTGGCGGAAAGGCACCTGATACAGCGCGGACAGGTGCTCTGGCGTCAGGATCTCCTGCGGGTTGCCCTGTAGCGCAGGCTGCCCGGCTCGCATCAGCCATACGATATCGGCATGTCGCAGCGTGTGATTCAGATCGTGGCTGCTCATGATAACCGTCACGCCTCGTTCAAGCAGCCCGGGAAGCAGGCGATCAAACACCGCCTGCTGACCAATATCCAGCCCGGTCATCGGTTCATCTAACAGCAGAAGCTGCCCCTGCGGCTGGCTGACCTGTGAAAAGACGGCAGCAAGCCGGACCCGCTGCCATTCACCGCCGGAAAGCTGGCCCAGCGGGCGATGCAGCTTATCGCTAATCTGTAGCGCATCGGTAAAATACATCAGCTGCTGCTCGCTGGCCGAAGTCTGCTGTACATCGTGCATTAACAGATAGTGCCAGACAGGCATCTGCTCTGAAGGCCGCTGTTGCTGCGGCAAATAAGCGCGATGTCGCGCCAGACGCGGTGCGGCCCACGCCATCAGCGGTTCATTGTTGAGCAGAATATCGCCCTTTACGTCAAGCAGGCCGGCCAGCGAGGCTAACAGCGAGCTTTTACCCGCGCCGTTTGGCCCCACCAGATGGATCAGCTGGCCGCTGTCGACCTCAGCGCTAAAGGGGAACAGGCGCTGTTCAACGGCGGCCTGGCGGATATCCAGCAGCACTTATCCTGCCAGCGCCTGTTTAATTGCGCTGACTACGACTTCATCTTCCGGCTCCATGTCCGGTGAGAAGCGCTGCAGGACGCGACCGTCGCGGCCAATAAGGAATTTTTCAAAATTCCACAAGATATCGCCCGGCTGCTTCGGCGCGCGGCCTTTACTGGTCATGCGTTCAAGGAAGCCGCTCCCCTGCGGGGCCAGCGCCTGCGGCTGCGCGGCAACCAGTTGAGCATAGAGCGGATGGCGCTGCGGCCCGTTTACCTCGATTTTGCTAAACATCGGGAAGGTGACGCCGTAGGTGGTGCTGCAGAACGTTTTTATTTCCGCTTCAGTACCCGGTTCCTGCTCAAGAAATGCGTTGCAGGGAAAACCCAACACCGTCAGGCCTTTATCGTGCCAGGCCTTTTGCAGATTTTCTAACTGAGAATACTGCGGCGTCAGGCCGCATTTTGAGGCGACATTCACCACCAGCAGGACATCCCCCTGCCACTGTGCCAGCGTGGTTTTCTCACCGTCCAGCGTAGTCAGCTCTGTTGCATAAATGCTCATTGAATTTTCCTGTTTAACATGGATGGATAGCCGTTTTAGCGGCTAGCGGTTGCTCAATAATAACCAGATAAAGATCGGTGCACCCAGCGTGGCGGTCACCACGCCCACCGGAAGCTCGGCGGAATTCAGCGCCACGCGGGCAATAATATCAGCGGCCAAAAGCACACCCGCGCCAGCAAGGGCACAGCCGGGTAAAAGCGTACGATGATCGCTAAGACCGTTCAGGCGCAAAATATGTGGGATCACCAGGCCAATAAAACCTATCGCTCCGGCCAGCGCAACGCTGACACCCACCAGCCAGCCAATCGCCAGCACCAAAAGATTGCGCCACAGAACCAACGGTAGCCCCAGCTGTCGAGCTGACGTTTCACCCAGCGCCAGCAGATTCAGGGCCGTCGAGCGAGTCGTCAGCCAGAGTAACACCGGCAGCAGCGCCAGCATCAGCCAGCGTTCGTTCCAGCCGATACCTCCGAAACCGCCCATCATCCAGTACATTAGCTGACGCAGATCGAGGCTGCTGCTGAAATAGACCGCCCAGGTCATGATCGCGCTACAAACGATCCCCAGCGCCACCCCGGCCAGCAGCAGGCGGCTGCCGGAAAGATGCCTGCGGGCAAAACGCAGCAGCAACAGTGTGATGAACAGGGCACCGGCAATAGCGCTGACGCTCATCACCCACGGGTCGCCGTTTCCTGCAAATACCGCCAGCACCAGACCGACGCCCGCCCCGGCGGAGACACCCAGCAGCCCAGGTTCCGATAGCGGATTGTTAAACAGCGCCTGCATCGTCGCGCCCGCTACCGCCAGCGAGGCCCCCACCAGCAATACCGCCAGCGTGCGCGGGAGGCGCAGCTGCCAGACGAACAGTTCGGCATCAGCCGTTAACCAGCGCGTCGGTGGCACCCAGCGATCGCCAACACACAGGCTGAGCAGCAGCAGGACCAGGCAAAATATCGCCAGCGCGCTCAGCCATATTCCTGACCGCCGTTTTGCACGCGTAATCTGTTGGTTAAGCAGGGTCATAAGCGACGTTTTGGAGTGAAAACAGAGAGTTAATTTTAGAGGGAAATCTGAAAAATGGAAGCGTCCTCTGGAAGCGGCGGATGTGTTATTCACTCTGTAACCGTGCTATCAACCCCCGTGTTCGCGCCGTTTGGCAGCAGAAGTTACAGTGATAAATCGGGGAATCGATCCCTGGTAGTTATTTTCCTGGACTTTATCAACGCTATCAGAGGTGATAATAATTGGCTTACAGAACAGCAGATTAAGGTGCAGAAATGCAGAATATCACCCCCTCACTTAATATGGTCAACGCTGAATTCACCAATGCCCCGTTAGGAACAACGGTTGCTTTAATCACCATTCTGGCCTTGCTCATCAAGCCAACGATTAAAATTGCCAACAGAATTTTCACCTATAAAAAAGGACACAGTGAAATTTTGAAAAAGGGTGGCGTCCCGGCATTCATGCTGAATTTCTTTATCATCTCAATTCCATTAAAGAAACTCCCCACAATCGGCAAACCTGAGAAAGTCATTACGTTTGTCTTTTTCATTATTTTGTTGCTGGCGTCCTGGTTTCTGATTCCCGCTCTGGTTCAGACATTGAGAACCCCACCAGACTCAACGCTATTGATCTGGAAAGAATCCGGAAAACCCTTCTACATATCCGCAAAGAAAGCGTCGGAAGCCACGACCTTCCTGCCTTCCAGCTGGTCTGTAACGGTGGAGGAGTGCCGGCAGAACACGTTATCCGCAACAGAAAGCCAGGGGTTACTCAGCGCCAGGAACCGACAGGACTTATGTACCCTGCTGACAACAGCCGAGGGCCAGTCTCATCTGGAAAATGCGATCGCTAAATTTAACAAGGAAAAGCTCTTCGTCACGTCAATGATTCCGTTTACCTTAGCGGTCATTTTGTGGCTTCTCCTGGGTTTTATCTTCACCATTTACTACACGAAAAAAGTCAGAAAATTTATTCTTATGGAACAAAAGAAGGCCATTTACTGCGCCCATGGGGATTTTTCTGCGACGGGTGTTTATGCCATCTATCAAGAGATTGAATAACATAAATGACATGAAAAAGGCCGCTTGCGCGGCCTTACATACATCATATAAATCAGTATTTTACGTTTATTATCTTGATGTTAGATGAAACACAGGTCTTAATTAATCCGCCATAATCCTGATGTTTTGGTCAAAATGTGGATCACTTGTCCCCTTCCAACGGTGCTAATGGATTAAGTTTCACAGCATCATTCAGATAGTCTGGTGCAAAGTGCGCATAGACCATTGTTTGCAAGATGGTGGAGTGCCCAAGGATTTTCTGAAGCGAAATAATATTGCCCCCGTTAATCATGAAATGACTGGCAAAAGTATGCCGCATCACGTGGGTGGCTTGGCCATCGGGTAAATCGGGAACCAGTTTTTTGAGGACTTTTCGCACATTGTCATAATCGACCATGGGGAACAGCTCGCGCCCGTCACCGTCTCCAGTAATTTCCCGATGGAGTGTCTTTGAAATTGGCACCGTGCGATCTTTGCCATTCTTAGTATTAACGAAAGTACATTTGAAAGGGATGACTGCGTCCCGCATCAATGTTGCGGCTTCACTCCACCTTGCCCCTGTAGCCAGGCACAGACGAGCCACCTTGAGATCATCACCATCCAATGCACTCAGGAAAGCAATTATCTGCGGCTGAGTGAGGTAGGCCATCTGCCGGGCACTGCGTTTTATGCGCGTAAGCCCGGCTAGCGGATGTTCATTGTGATAAAGCCCAGTTTCAATCAGAGCAGTAAAAACGCCGCTTAACATGGTCTGATCTTTGTTAATGGTTTCAGGCTTTATTCCTGCCTCCAGTCGCAACGCGCGATACCTGGCAATGCTGGAACGATTGATCTGATCAGCTCGCGGATGCCCCATTCGTTCGGCGATATTAATCAGCTTTTTATATATAGCCTCGCCGTCCTTGAGAGTTCTACCGTGCTGCGAACGCCACAGCTCAATCAATTCTGTAAGCGGTCGTCTATCAGCAGGTTTATCTATCCATTCTTTATTGTTTTGAGTTGCGACAATCCAGCGCTCATACTGCTGCGCCTCGGACTTGGTTTTGAATGTTCTGCGAATACGCTTGCCATCCCTGCCCTGGGGACGAATATCGACCCGATACTGGCCGGTCTCCAATTTAGAAATCGTCATTCCACAGCCCCCGCTGGTAGCAAATTCCGCCCTTTGACCATTTTTCTTTTATATTTAAGGCAGTTAACCAGCCTTTTGGCCTTTTTGGGGGTTCGATGTGATGTTTTGCCCATCAGGGGAGAGAGCCGGGGCGATCTGTCCGGCGGCTTCTGATGTTTGATCAGTCATCAGCCAAAGCGTGTATTTCTGGAATTGAGCGTGCTGAGTAATCTTCAGCAAAATTTCGCTACTAATGTTTTCTCTACGCCCACTTTCATACTGCTTTAGCGTTGCGGCTGCAACACCCGTTAATGCTGAAAATTCCTCCCGCGTTAGACCTTCGCAGTCTCTTATCTCACGTATCTTTTTACCTAACGATGTTGACATGGTGTCGTTTGACTCCCTATACTCACCCAAAACAGTGTCATTTGACACCGCAGATCCAAAATAATCCGGGTAAATCCGGCGCGATCTAAGAGGATAATCCATGACAGCTAAGAAACCAAAACCAACGTTATTAGGAATGCCGGATTGCCCGGTTGTGTTCTGTCTTCCCTACCCCAAGCTGACCCTCTCAGCATATGCAGAGATCACCGGTCAGACCGTTCGCACAATTCAGCAGCAAGCCAATGAAGGAAAATTGGTTCTGACAAAAACCAAGCCAGGACGCGAGCGCCAGGTGAATATGGTTTACGAGTTTTTAGAAGCGTATGCGGAAGCTCAAGAAGCGCTGATGATGAAGATTTGAATTAATTGCATTGCTTGATAGTTCTTTAGCTATTTAGGAATCATATAGATGAATAAATTCACCGGCGCAACAATTCAAATATCAAAGCACACGCGCCTGTATTGTGGTTTCACGATTCACATATGCCCAGAACATAGCAAAACTAATCGCCGTGCATATCAAATCATGCGCAATGGCATATATCTGGGGCGGGACTTCTCCTCAACTGAGGCAGAAAAAACCATTGATGAAATCATCAGAAAGGCAAAGAAATGAAAAAAGCATACGCAATCCTAACTAATGATTTGCTTCAGCAATATCACAACAAAAAAGAAAACCTGAACTGCGCCACTGCAACCGCAGAGGCCGTTCGCCAGCTGTCGCTGAATGATTACGCCTTTCGCCTGAGCGTAGGCATGGAAGGGTTAGCCAGTGTGGCCCGCGCCGCCGGTGATGATGTCAGTGCTGATGCCCTGGAATCCCTAGTCAGTATGTGCAATTGCGGTGAAATCCCCTCACCTGTCAGCCTGGAACACTTTTCTGCATAGCCGGGTAATACCGGCCCTATTTAATGACACATTAGTTAGTGTCTCATTAAATAGGAGATATCTGGTCGCGCCCTGACAAAAATGGGCTGCAATAGAGCGGATTACCTCCTATACCAAAACCGGGAATTCTTGATAATCCCGAAATACTTTTCCGTTAATCCTTAATGGTCAATAAAAAGGCGAATCTGTTCGCCGGGATTTTTATTGCCAAAATTCAGGAGTTCAGAAAATGCGTAATGTAGAGCGTCGGCCTATTCAACCTGGCGTTGATGATGCAGGAATAAATTTCCTGCTTACCGAAGCCCGCAAAGACGAGCGCAGAAATCGCGCTGAAGTTATGGCGGCCCGCCTTGAAAGAATCGCAACCCATGTCGTGCGCAGTCAGATGAATGCCACAGCCGCGGCGGAATTGCTGTGCGCAGAGGCTGAAAAAATTCGCAACGAAGCGCGGGAGATCTGCTGATGGCTGACGTAATCGACATTGCGCAGGAGCACGCGAACGCGACTCTTGAGCGTCAAATCATGGCGGTCAGATCGCATGTAACGGCAGAAAGTGCATTTTTCTGCGAATCCTGCGGCGTAGAGATTGAGCAGTTGCGGCGAATCGCCGTGCCAGGCGTTTCAACGTGCCACCACTGCCAGTCACTGATCGAGAGTCGCGCAAAGCACTTCAAAGGCGGTGCAAAATGAGCAAAAAAATCGCGATAAAAGTGCAGCGGGATTACAGAGATATCTTTGTTAAGTATTTCATTTCTGGTTGTATTGTTGACTCAAGCGCATCCGTTAGCCGTGTCGATGATGATGCTGCTGAGTTTTGGACTTTGTATGAGCGGGACACGGATGGCTTAAGCCAGGCTCTCTGTGATTTCACAGATAAAGGATCGGCTGAACGTGCAAAACAGGCATTTACTGAAAGAGATATCCTAAAGCGTTTTGTGGAGCAGGAGTGCTTTGTCCAGACCGGTAATGGGTTTGACTATGCCACGGTTGCCATGCCTCACGACAGCAAAGGCGGTGCCTTATGACCGTCAAAACCCCTCTGAAATGGGTCGGCAGCAAGTCAAAAGTCATGACCGAGCTGAAAAAGTTTCTGCCAGCCGGTCAGCGCCTGGTTGAGCCATTCGGCGGCTCCTGCGCCGTCATGATGGCCACTGACTATCCCACCTATCTCGTCGCTGATATCAACAGCGATCTGATCAACATGTACCAGCAAATCCAGCAACACGAAAACGCATTCATTGCGCTGGCTGCGAAACTGTTCGCCCAGAACGCTGGCGAACAGGACTATTACGCGCTGCGCGATGATTTCAATAACAATCCTGGCATGACTCTGCTGTATCGGGCAGCGGCCTTCCTGTATCTGAATCGTCATGCCTGGCGCGGCGTGTGTCGGTACAACCAGAACGGCGGCTTTAACGTTCCGTACGAGAAAATATCTAAACCGTATTTTCCTGTTGATGAAATCCGTGCCTTTGCTGCCAAAGCCAAACGAGCAACGTTCATCTGTGCAGACTTCGCCGACACCCTTTCAATGGTTCAGCCCGGCGATGTGATCTATAGCGATTCGCCCTATGACGGAACATTCAGCCAGTACCACACCAGCGGCTTTGCCCGCCTAGAACATGAAAAACTTGCCGCACAGCTTAATCGGCTTGCCGGTGAGGGTTTTCGTGTTGTCGTTTCCAATAGCGATACCGAGTTCAACCGCAAGGCGTACCGCGACTTCATCCTCAGCCACATCACTACATCCCGCAGCGTTACCGTTGCTGCCGGACAAGGAAAGAAAGGCGCAGAAATAATCGCGACTTCAAACCCGAAATACATGATGGATTTCGATCTGGCGATTGGGGATGGCGTATGAAAATCGCCGATTCTCGATGCCACGCAGTTAACACAATAAATTGCGTCACTATTTCTGGAGGAAAAGACAGTCTGGCCCAGTGCTTAGTTGCCAAGGAGAACGGCATTGAGCCGCTCATGACTTTTGCTGACACTGGGCATGAGCACCCTCAAACCATGGACTATCTGGCTTACTTAGAATCTAAGCTGGGCAAGATAATCCGTGTGAAAGCTGACTTCACCCGCCAGATCGAAGGCAAAAGAAAATTCATTGCCGAGAAATGGCCTACTTCCTTAGTGGAAGAGTGCGGAATGTCGCCTGAGCAGGCGGCAGAACGCATTGCGCAGGCACTGAAAATACTGCATCCGACCGGGATACCGTTTCTTGATTTGTGCATGTGGAAAGGGAGATTCCCATCAACTAAAGCCCGGTTTTGTACCTTCGAACTTAAGCATGAACCAATTAAGGTGCAGGTCGTTGATCCTTTGCTCAGTGAAGGCAAGACGGTTATTTCATGGCAAGGCGTGCGCGCTCAAGAGTCCCCTGATCGTGCAGCATTAGCCGAATGGGAGGAAGGGCTAGATATTGGCCCTCGTTTAGCTATTTATCGACCGATTCTTGACTGGATGCATGAAGATGTTTTCGCCATAGCTAAGCGGCACGGCATAAAACCAAACCCACTTTATTTACAGGGCTGCAGCCGCGTCGGATGCATGCCATGCATTCACGCCAGAAAATCTGAGCTGGCGGAAATTTTCCATCGCTGGCCGGAAGAGATTCAGCGCGTCGCTGCATGGGAACGACTGGTAGCAGATTGCTCACGCCGCGGTAACTCCACTTTTTTCATGTCCACTCACGATCCTCTCCGTGCAGAAAGGCGTATTGAGATTGTCACTTTAGAAGCCTATGGAATTGAGACTTATCGCGATTGGGTGATGACAACCAGAGGCGGTAGCCAATTCGATCTGTTTGCAGGGCTAAATGATAGCGCTGTTTGCAACAGCGTTTATGCCGGGGTTTGTGAATGACCGCAGCTAACCCAGCTAAATCTGCTTCAGATGATAACCCACCCAGCAACCCAGACAGCGTTGCTGGGGTTTATTCGTGGAACGCCCCTAAAAACGCGATTAATCCTTATCTAGCCCCTGCACTGAACGCATCAGAATCAGCACTTTTAAACCTGATCACTCTCTATGCGAAAGACAGCGAGCGCGAACAGCTGCGCCGCGAGGCGTTGAGTGATGAGGTCTGGAATCGCTATTTCTATAACGAGTCGCGCGATCCCGTTCAGCGCGAGAGTGACCAGGCCGACTTACTGAGCCGGGCGAAAATGGCCCATGAACGCCAGCAATTCAACCCGGATCTGATAATCCGTGCAGACGTCCACGCCCAGCCATCATTTATCAGCAAACCGATGCTGCAGCGTATTGATTACCTGTACAGCCTGAACCGGCCGAAAGCCTATTCACGCTACCTGCGTGAGACTGTCAGACCCTGCCTCGAACGCCTCGACCGCGTGCGTGACTCGCAGCTCTCCATCTCTTTCCGCTTCATGGCGAGCTATCAGGGGCTGGACGGCCTGCTGGTGATGCCGGAAATGAATCAGAACCAGGTGAAAAGGCTTTCCACGCTGGTTGCCGCTCATATGGATATGTGTCTGGAGGCCGCATGCAGCGAGTTTCTAACCGGCAGTGATTCGCTGCCTGAACAAATCAGGCGTGTATGGGAACGCGTTGCTGATGAGGCAATGCGCCTTGATGTTATCCCGCCCGCCTTTGACAGGCTGCGACGCAAAAAGCGCCGCCGCAAACCTGTGCCTTACGACGTTATCCCCGGCTCGATAGGGCGTATGCGCTGTGCCGACTGGTGGTATGCCAAGTTATGGCAGATGCGCTGCGAGTGGCGCGAAGAACAGTTGCGCGCGGTATGTCTGGTTAACAAGAAAGCATCACCCTATGTCAGCTATGAGGCCGTGATCCATAAGCGTGAACAGCGTCGCAAAGCGCTGGAGTTTTTCCGCGCACATGAGCTGGTGAATGAGGACGGTGACACGCTGGATATGGAGGACGTTGTGAACGCCAGCAGCAGCAACCCGGCGCACCGGCGCAATGAAATGATGGCCTGTGTGAAGGGGTTGGAGCTGATCGCCGAAATGCGCGGCGACTGCGCGGTTTTCTACACCATCACCTGCCCGTCACGCTTCCACGCGACGTTAAGTAATGGCCGACCGAACCCAACGTGGAAAAATGCCACTGTAAGGCAAAGCAGCGATTACCTGGTGGGTATGTTCGCTGCTTTCCGCAAGGCCATGCACAAAGCTGGCCTGCGCTGGTATGGCGTGCGTGTAGCGGAGCCGCATCATGACGGTACGGTACACTGGCACCTGTTGTGCTTTATGCGCAAAAAAGACCGCCGGGCTGTTACCGCAATGCTGCGGAAATTCTCTATTCGTGAAGATCGTGCAGAGCTGGGGAACAATACCGGCCCTCGTTTCAAATCAAAGCTGATTGACCGCCGCAAGGGGACGCCGACCAGCTACATATCGAAATACATCAGTAAGAACATCGACGGACGCGGGCTGGCTAACGAGGTCAGCAAAGAAACCGGCAAGTCACTGCGTGATAACGCGGAGCATGTTACTGCTTGGGCATCACTGCACCGCGTACAGCAATTCCGTTTCTTTGGCATACCGAGCCGCCAGGCTTACCGCGAACTGCGTTTGCTGGCCGGTCAGGCTGGCAGGCAGCAGAAAGACAAAAAGCCGGGCGCGCAGGTACTGGAAAATCCACGCCTTGATGCCGTGCTGGCCGCAGCTGACGTGGGCTGCTTCGCTACCTACATCATGAAGCAGGGCGGCGTCCTGGTACCACGCGATCTTCACCTTATCCGCACTGCATACGAGATCAACGAAGAGGCAAACGCCTACGGCGATCACGGCATCCGTATTTATGGCGTGTGGTCACGTCTGGCTACGGGCCGGATATGCACGCATGCGACGAAGTGGAAAAAGGTTCGTAAGGCCGTTGCCGTTCAGGAGGCCTCAGCCGACCAGGGCGCTTGCGCCCCTTGGACTTGTGGCAATAACTGTCCCCCGGAACAAAAAACCAGCAAAAACGGGACTGTTATCCACAGCATTTCGTCAGAAATGACGGTGCCGGCAGCTGAAATATGGCCGCCGGATCTGAAGAAGGCG
The DNA here is from genome assembly GCF_016909495.1 of Pantoea coffeiphila. Taxonomy (GTDB): domain Bacteria; phylum Pseudomonadota; class Gammaproteobacteria; order Enterobacterales; family Enterobacteriaceae; genus Erwinia; species Erwinia coffeiphila. Next base: position 685,879 of record NZ_JAFBFW010000001.1, read on the forward strand.
ACCAGACAGGAACGCCGGGAAATCCTCCGGCGCATCCGCCGCGAAAACGCCCCGACAAAACCAGTGAAAAAAGCAGCCTATGCACCAGAGGACAGCCAGAAAGTGGCTGAAATTTATGATTTCGCGCAGTCGCTCGGCTGGCGCGATAACAATCTCATACTTTGGGCGCGCCATCTGGCAGCAGGCGGCGAGCTGTCAATGAACGGCGAGCGCTATTATTCCCGAAATGACGGGAATATTTACAGTAAAAAAGAATCCGTTCGTACGTCAAATGTACACATTGGAATAAAAATTAAATCAGAAGAACTGATATCGCGCTTTAATAAGTTACGAATATATAAATCAAGTAACAATCAGAAACTGCCCAGTTTTACAAGGACAGACCTGAAGGTTGAGGAAAAATAAATTACACCTCTGTGAAAAAACCGAAACTTCCTGGCTTTGAAATTTCAGGGTGCTCTTTTTTATTCAAAAGCCCCCATCCACCAAAGCCATTATTACTGGCGACCCCGCCATGAGATGCACCTAGACACACACCATTAATAAACGTTAATAGTGTCCCAGCATCAACCGCAAACCCATCTTTATTTTCATCAAAGAAAATCCCTTTTTTTAATTCAACCTTTGCATCAGAAAGATTTAACTCAAGCAATATCTTTTTCAAACCAGAGCGAATTTTAATGTTTTCACCTTCATAAACATAGTCCCAGGCATCAACTGAAATCATTAACTCTCCCTTAAGAACATTCAAGAGCACATTACCATTACAATCAGTCAATGATAATGAAAAGGTTAACCAGCCGTCTTCTTTGTGAATCAAGAAAAATCCCATTCCATTTATCCAAATTGGGCAATGTATTCCATTTTCTTTATTATTTAATCCAAAAACAGTATTACTTCCTAACTGAACGGAAAGTTTCTTAGAAGGTTCAAGCTTAAAACCAGTGGTATGAGCTCTATTTGAATTATGGGGATTTAACTTTGCTTCGCGCACACGTTCTTTTGAAAGTTTATTAGTTGTTTTTGCAGCGTGATGGTTAGGGCATAAAAGCACTAAGTTTTCTTCCGTATGTTCCTTAACTTCAGAATACTCATCAATATGATCGTATTGAAAAAAAGGCATGCCACATATAACACACCCAAAAAAACATTTCTTCCTAACTTCTCTTTTTATTGACTCAGGAATATCCGGCCTTTTATTAGATTTACCTTCTTCCATATATAACCCTTAGATGTAGATTGCATATAAATCAAAATAATTGCGTTTGGTTAGATTATCAACTGAAAAACCAAACGCTAACTAACCCGTACTCAACATATTGCAAAAACCTGCACGAATTTGCACATTTTTTTACCCACTATGAATAGCCGCCCGCGCCAGTGCTGGCGGCGCTCCGCCCGGTTTTGAAACCTGCACAAAAAGAGGCACGTTTCATGTGCGGGCGAGGCGGGGGAGCAATCCCGCGCTTTGGGGTGGCACAGGGGTCAGTCTTCGCCAGCAAAAACGTGCTGAACGCATACAGGAAATACGCATTTGGGGTATCGGAAACGAGATATCGCGCCAGCGTGGCGCTGGCTGCGTTTGAGTGGGTGGTTGTGTCGCGGTTCAGGTGCCTGTTGTGTTCAGAAATGATGATGCTGCAGCGGTACCACACCGCCAGTAATGACGGTGTGGTACCAGAACGTTAATCCGTTGAGGCCAGTAATGCGTAGGGGTTGAAGCGGATCACTTCTTCACCGAGCCAGTCGTTGACGTGCTTCATGGTTTCCATCACCGGCGTCAGTTCGTTGATGGCAAATACACGGGCCGCTTTCTCCACATCTCCGAACGAACCGTTACCTTCCGGGATCGCGCCCATCAGCTGCGGCGGCACGCGATGTGCTGCCAGAATGTCATCGCGGGTTGATGATTTCACGTTAGCAAATTCATCCTTCGCCGATATCTGGCTGAACGGCAGGATCTGCACCGAGTCTTTACCGCCCTCGGGAGCATGCAGCAGAATATTTTTGAATGCCCCGCCCCGACGTGTGTCAGTCAGCGTCTGCTTGAGCTGGTCGATGCTTTCTTTGTCAGCCATCGCGCTGTTTACATAAACGATGCAGCCCGCATGTGAACCGTTGTCGTAATACAGCTTGCGGAACTTATCAGCTGAATGTGCCAGGCTGGCCGACAGCAGACCGGCAAAATACTCCGGCATGCCGTATATTTCCTGATGTATATCGGGATTGATGACGTGGCAAACCGAACCGGTTTCGAACTGGTGATCGTCAATACCCGCCTGCGTAAACCAGTACGTATCCAGATCAGATCCTCGCCTGGTGTATTTCGCCAGCGAGTTCTTAAAACCAAAGGAACCGCCGAGCCGGTTCTTTTGCATCTCCAGATAGGCGTTACCGAATACAAACCAGTCCATAGCAAACGCAGAGAACGCCTGACGGGATAAGAGCTTGTGCGGGATAAAGCAGCCTGCCAGTACGTTGCGTTTAAAGATAATCGCCGACTGGTGCCAGCTGGCATGGCCGAACTGACGGGCCAGACCGTACCAGCTCACCGGCGTTTCGTAATACCGGCCATTGTTGGCGCAGTACATGTTATCCAGCAGGTCATGTGCGTTGGCTACCGGCCAGGGACCGTCAAAGGTAAACATGCTGAGGCCGGGTGCAGACTTCAACGCTGCCGCCAGGTCTTCACGTTCAGAGGTCCGGGCGCGGGCGCGCGCTGGGGTTCGTTTGCTCATTAATACTCCATTACTGTCATGCCGCTACCGCTGGCGTCTTGGCCCAGCGGTTCGTTGATGGTTGCCAGCATGGTTGCCCATGCCAGATCGCCGTGACTGACGCCGCGCGCACGGTCAGTGTCATAGGTAATGATCCCGCCAGGCGTAACAACCTTACGCACGGCACTGAATGCGGTGATCAGGTCATACTCCCCGCGGTCATACTCCCAGCGACCGGCACGGATAAGCTGCAGCATCTTCAGTACCAGCATCCGCTTGCTTGCCGGTGAAAACTGGTAGCAAACTGCCGCAGGAAACTTCTTCTTAACCAGCTGATAAACCGCCTCACCGATTCCGGTACCGTCAATGCCGATGTGGTGAACGTTGTAGCGTGACAACATGCTGATAATCAGAGCGGCCTGTGCTTCAAACTCCATGCCGCGTATTTTGTGCGTCTCAATCGTGCGGAACTTACCGCCGGGCACCAGTGGTACGGCATTGATCGATATCGCCCCGCTGTCCCCCTTCCCACTTGCTCCGTTAGGGTCATAGCCAATCCACACCGGACGATCTGCCATCGGGCGCACGGCATACGGTTTCCAGTCCTGCCACTCGTCGAAACCGTCCGCGCCGCAGGTCAGCAGCTGGTTGTAATCAAACGCCGTTTCACCGTTCTTGATGAAGACGCAGTTATAGAGATTTTCATACTCTTCCGGGCTGTTCTCCTGCTGGATTTCTTCCAGGTCAGTCAGATCCCAACCGTGATCGATAGCATCCTGCAGGGTAACTATCTGCCGCCAGATTTTGTCCGGGCACATCAGTCCACTGTTCAGCGTCTTCCATGTCGTGTCGAACTCGATACGCCCTTTGCTGCTGCGCCCTTTGTTAAACGCCTCTCCGGACCAGAACGGATAAGCCTCATGACTTTCAGCTGATGGCGTGGAGAAATAGGTGCGTGTCAGTCCCTTCAGGGTTGCCATTGCACCGGCCACCTTCTTCAGTTTGGCAAACTGCGCGACCCAGAAATACTCATCAAAATACAGGTTGCCGGTGTATGACTGCGCCGTTGCGGCTGATGTGCCGAGGAAATGCAGTTCCGCCCCGTTCGCCAGCTGGATCATGTCACCGCCCTTCAGCTCGACGTCCACCTCTTCAGCTGCTGAGCGGATAAAACTGCGGAACTGGTAGGCCTGGCGACGACTGGCAGACAGGAAAATCTGATTCAGCTGGTGCTTGTACTTCACGTCGCCGGTCAGCGCCCGAAGCAGCGCCTCGCGGGCGAAATACCACGTCGCGCCGACCTGACGGCTTTTCAGGATCGCCCGGTTGCGGTGATGATGGTTTTCATACCAGCCCTTCTGATGCCAGTGCAGCGAATCCAGGATGTTTGCGCGAAGTGCCGCGATCTGGCTTTCAGAGAAAAAGTTCTGTTTTTTACGCACCTTCTTTTTAGGCTGAGTTACCGCCGTGCCGTTATCCAGCTTCTTCAGCTGTCGCGTCAGCAGGTCAATTTCCTTGAAATCCCCGCCGCTCTTTTTGTCCTTGCCGGTCAGCTGAATTAACCGGGCATCAATCGACGTCGTGACCCGCTGGATCGGAGGGGTGGTGTCCCATTCATCACGCTTTTTCCATGAGTAGATCGTGTTCGCATTGACGCCCATCAGGCGCGAGATTTCCGCAGGCGGATAACCCTGCCAGTACAGCTGCCGCGCACGCTGCATGATGAATGCTTCTTCAACCGCCATTTAGCCTCCTCGCTTCCTGCCGGGGAGATTAACCCGCGCGCGCGAATGCTTTCGCGCCCTGCCTGTTCTCACCGTTCGCCGACAACAACAACGCATAGCGCGGGCGGGCTGGCCCCTGCCATCATCACTGCGAACTCAACAAAGCGAGCAAATGAACATGGCCCAGAACACCCGTAAGAAATTTAAGGTGATGACCAGCGGCGCAACTATTGACGGACGCAAAACAACGCCCGAGCAGCTGCGCCAGATGGCCGCAGCGTATAACCCGACGGTCTACGGTGCACGCGTCAATATTGAGCACTACCTCTCACCGATCCCTGACAGCACGTTCTGCGCGATGGGGGATGTGGTGGCGCTGTCCGTTGAAGATATCTCCGAGGGCGCACTGGCCGGTGAAGTGGCGCTGTTCGCGGAAATCGAGCCTACCGCACGCATGAAGACGATGACCGATGAAGGGAAAAAGATTTATTCCAGCGTCGAGATCCATCCGAACTTTGCCCTGACCAACGGCCCGTATCTGGTCGGTCTGGCGATGACCGATACCCCGGCAAGCCTGGGCACCGACCGGCTGAAATTCACTTCTGAAAAACGCACTGAAGTCCTGCGCTTCTCGTCAGCCACGGCAGAGCCAACCCTGTTCACACCGGCTTTCGATGCAGAAATCGTGCAGGGAAATCAGGAACGGACTGATTCCGGGCGTAACTGGTACAACCGCGTGATGGGCATCCTCGGTAAGGCGCAAAAAACGGATGACCAGCGTTTCAGCCAGGTGCATCAGACCATTGAAATGATTGCGCAGACTCAGGCGGATATCAGCGATCAGTTCAGCACCGCTGAGCAGGAACGCGCGGCAGATAAAGCTGAGATCCAGAAGCTGGCCAGCGAACTGACCTCACTGCGTCAGCAGCTGGAAAGCGCACCGGGCAACTTCAGCCAGCGCCCTCCGGCAAGTGGTGGCGGTAACGTACAGCTGGCTGATTACTGATCCTTCAGCCGCCTACTGATATTCACAACGAGAGTAACCCGAATGGAAAACACTACCCGTCAATTGTTTGAGCAGTATGTCGCCCGGCAGGCGCAGCTTAACCGTGTATCGCCATCGGCTATCGCGGCCAAATTTGCTGTTGATCCGGCGGTGCAGCAGCGTCTGGAAGCGGCGGCACAGGAAAGTGACAGCCTGTTGAGCAAAATCAATGTCTTTGGTGTCACCCAGCAGATCGGACAGAAGGTGTTAATCGGCAGCAAAGGCCCGCTTGCTGGCGTCAATAACAGTTCAACCACCCGACGTAATCCTGGTAGCAATGCTGCGATGGAACCTTACGATTACATGTGCCGTAAGGTGAATTATGACTATGGCATCAGCTACGAGCAGATGGATACCTGGGCGCATCAGCCGAACTTCCAGCCGCTGATCAGTACCGCTATGGCGCGGCAGATGTCACTGGACCGCATCATGATTGGCTTTAACGGCATTAAGTACAGTGACCCATCCAACCGCGCTGAAAATCCACTATTGCAGGACTGCGGTATTGGCTGGCTGCAAAAAATCCGCACCGAAGCGCCGCACCGCGTTATTTCAGGCGTCACCGTCACTTCACGTGATGAAGATAACAAAGTCATTGCTAAAGGCACCTATGGAAATCTTGCTGCGGCAGTCTACGACGCCAAAAACAGCCTCATGGATGAATGGCATAAGCGCAACCCGGACAACATGGTAATTCTGGCAGGTGACCTGCTGACAACCACCAATTTCCCGGCCATTAATGCCATGAGCCAGACCAACCCGAATAGCGAAATGCTGGCCGGTCAGCTGATCGTCGCGCAAGAGCGCGTGGGCAATATGCCGACGTTTATCGCGCCGTATTTCCCGGTAAATGGGGTTCTGATCACGCCATTCAAAAACCTGTCGGTTTACTACCAGCGCGGCGGCCTGCGTCGGTCGGTTATCGAAGAGCCGCATTACAACCGTATCGCAACCTACCAGTCATCTAACGATGACTTCGTGATCGAAGATTACGGCAACGTGGCGTTTATTGACGGCATCACTTTTGCCGAGGCTGCGGGCGGCTGATACGCATCAGGCGGGCTGCGGCCCGCCGTTATTCGGGGACAGGACAATGCTGACACCGGCACAGAAACATTTTCAAAAAGTCATGGCTGAACGCCACGGCAGAACGGATGCGCAGTCAGAAACCGTGCGTACTGCGCACGAGCAAATCATGCACCGGCTGCGTATGGATCAGAGTGCATTAAAGCGAGTGCAGTCTGACCAGGCGAAAGCCGAACTGAAGCGCACCCTGCTGCCCCATTACGAGGGCTGGATCGAGGGAACGCTGGAAGGTAACAGCGGCCGCCAGGATGAAGTGATCGTCACCCTGATGGTGTGGGCGATTGATGCCGGTGATTTAGCGCTGGCAGTTCGCATCGGGCGCTATGTCGTCACGCACGGCCTGGCGATGCCTGACCGCTTTAACCGTACAGCGGCGACGGTGCTGGTTGACGAAATCTGCGATCCGATTCTGGTGCAGGTCAAGGCCAATGAGAGCACTGATGTCACGTCGTATCTGCCTCTGCTGGATGAAGTGGTTGAGATAACGAGCGGTAAGGATATGCCAGACATGGTGCGGGCCAAACTGCATAAGCTGCGCGCTTTCGCACTGCGCAACGGCACTGCTGAAGAACAGGAAACCGCACTGGCGCTGCTGCGGCTTGCGATGACGCTCGACGCCGGGGCCGGGGTTAAGAAAGAAATTGACCGACTGGCCCGCGTGGTGAAGAAGGCAGCAGAAGGTGCGCCAGAAAGTAACGCTGCAGCATCGTCAGATCCGGCAGTGGTGGCCACGAAACCGGCGGCCAGGACAGCGCGCAAGCCTGCGACACGCAAGGCCACCGCACGTAAGCCCGCGGCCAAAAAAGCGGTATCCGTCACCAAAGAACAGTAAACCGAATTGCGCCCCGTGCGCTGGCGGCGCGGGCGGAGATCTGCAACGCAATGCGTGTGCTTTTCTCCGTTCGCTCACCGCCAACCTTTTCAGGAGATGTTATGAGCCTTGTTGCCGGTCGCACAGTAACCCCCTCCTCGGAGGATGTGCCGGACACGGACGACGGCGGGGAAAAAGTCACCGCCGGTGCGTTCTGGCCGGAGATCGTTTTGAGTGATATCCGTAAAGAGATGCGCATCAACGGTGTGGTCACCACCACCCGCCTGAAAAAGGCGGTGATCGAAGGTATGGCCCACACACTTGACCAGCTGGCCGGATGGCAGGCTGTGCAGCTCGCCGCAGGCCATGTGCGACTGGCTGATGTACCGGCCATTGAAATTGATGGCGAGAGCGTAAAGGTTCACCGCTTCCGCCGCGCAGTCTCCAGCATCGCCAGCGCCCACATCCTGGGGACGTATCGCAATGTGGATACCACCGGCAGCGCCGGTGAAAAGCGCGCGGCCGCGCTGGCTACTCAGGCTGATGATATGTGGCGTGATGCCCGCTGGGCGATTACCGACATCATCGGCACCGTGCGTAACTCTGCGGAGGCGTTCTGATGAAAGTGCAGGCGCTACAGGGCGACACGGTGGACCTGCTGTGCCAGCGGCATTATGGCACCACGCAGGGCGTGACCGAAATTGTGCTGGCGGCCAACAAGGCGCTGTCCGGTCAGCTTTTCCTGACCGCAGGCCAGCTGGTTGAGATGCCGGAAATTACCACCCCGGCGGTTAAGGAGACGGTGCAGCTATGGAACTGATTAACCGCATATGGAACTGGCTGACGTACGGCTGGTTAACCCTGCTGGCGAGCGTCGGCATGATGACGCAGCAGGACTGGCTGGCGGCAATCGGCGTGGTGATTGGTGTCGCAGCTGCCGTGATGGGCGAACTGCACCGCCGCCGGATGTCGCGCAGTCAGGAAACGAATAATGCACTGCTGGGCCAGCTGATCGTTGCCATCCGTGACGACAACGAACACCGCAGGGACATTAAAGACCTGATAGCCGATATCAGGAAGACGCCACGATGAAAAAACGCATTATCGCCTGCTCTACCGCCGTGATCATTTCGCTGGCCGCCACACTGTGGCCGCAGACGCTGCGCACCAGCCCGGAAGCACAGCAGATGATGGCGAAGTATGAAGACTGCCGCAAAACCCCGTATTACTGCCCGGCAGGCGTGCTGACCGTGGGGATCGGTTCGACCGGCAAGGTGCAGGACCGGCTGCACAGCGAGGGAGAGATTGCCGAACGCTGGGTTAACGATGTGATGCGCGCCGAAAAGTGTGTTAACCGCGAATTTAACGGCGCAGCTGCGCCACCGCGTGTCTTTGACAGCATGACTGACGGCGCGTTTAACCTCGGTTGTACCGGGCTGGCCTGGTACACGAATAAGCAGCTCAAGAAAGTCCGCACCACGCTGTGGCGTAACGCGCAGGCCGGTGACTGGCGTGGCGTCTGCGAACGCCTGCCGGACTTTGTTAACGCCGCCGGAAAGAAACTGCCGGGACTGGTGAAACGCCGCGCCGAGTTTAGCGAGTGGTGCCTGTCTGACCCTGCGCTGAAGGTGGCAAGGTGAAAGCGCTGCCGGTGCTGGCCGTGGTACTGCTGACCCTGCTGGCTGCTGCCGTGGGCGGTATCGCATGGGAGCGCCATCAGCGCAGTCTGGCCGAGGCATCACTGCAAACCGCGCAGGGCGAACTGAAACAGACGGGCGATGTGCTGAAAGAAGTCCGGGCACTGCGCAAAGACATCAGCGACGTGGAAGCCCGGCTGAAAAAGCTGGGTCAAAACCGCAACGCAACAGGGGAATCACGCCGTGAAAAAATTAACGCTGCACTGGCAGGTGAACAGTGCGCTGTTGTTGCTGTGCCTGATGCCGTGGCTGACAGCCTGTACCAGCGCGCCGCAGAAGTCGCCGCCGGTGATTATTCAGGAGCCTTTGCCAGAAAGCCTGACGGCAAAAACTGACGTGCCACCGGCACCGGCCAGGCCGATGACATACGGGAAACTGGCACCGTGGTCCGATGCGCTGCTGGATGCGCTGGATACGTGCAATGCCGACAAGGCTGGCATTCGTGAACTGGAACTGAGGCGCATCGCCCGGGGGATACAGTGAAAAAAGCTGAACTGTTGCGCGCGGCACTGATTGCCGGAAATACCTGGTGCAAAGCCAACCCTGATGCCATCACCGTGTGGGTGGAAAAAGGCGGTATTGAGATCCAGGCAACGGGCGAGCCGTCGTTTATGTACCGCTACAGCATCCAGGCGTTTGCGATGGACTTCCCCGGCGCGATCGATGACCTGATGTTGCCGCTGCTGGCGTGGGTCTGGGAGCAACAGCCTGACCTGCTGCTGAACCCGGAGAGCAACAGCAAGATCGAATTTGATGCCGACATCATCAGCGACGAGGCTGCCGACATTCTGTTCCGCGTGCCGGTCTGGGAGCGCGTGATGGTCAAAACGGAGAACGGCATCACCACTGCCGAGCATCTGGCCGAGTCCAGACCGATTATCAGCGGCGGCGAGTGGCAGGCGGTACTGGAACCCGATAACGGGGGATCGCTGGTATGAATGACGACGCGCGTTTTGACCAGCTCGACAATGTCTTTGCGGCGATTATCCAGGGCATTGCACCGGCGGGCCGCCTGCGCATGGCGAGAAGCATCGGCACAACGCTGCGCCGCAGTCAGTCGCAGCGCATCGGCAAGCAGGAAAACCCGGATGGCACGAAATACGCAAAGCGCCGCCGCCGCGTGCTGCGTTCTCAGGCCGGTATCAGCTTCATCTGGCAGGGCGAAACCCGCAACCTGCGCACGTGGCGTGCCAGCCGTGGCCGTCGCGGGCGCATGCTGACCGGTTTTGATACCGATCGAGGCGGCCTGCGATCGTTTTACCGGGAAGACATTGAGCGCTATCTCGATATCCGCCTGAACGAAACCCGCCGGGACACCACCAAAACCGATCCGATGTTCCGCCGCCTGCGCTCGGCCACGTTCCTGAAATCGCGCGCGACAGCTGACGGGGCCGAGATCGGGTTTTCCGGCGTGGTGGCGCGCATTGCGCGTGCGCATCAGTTCGGCCTGCGCGACCGCATCAATGACGGCGGCGCGATGGCGAGTTATCCGCGCCGTGAACTGCTGGGCCTGAGCAAAGCAGACCGGCTGGCGATTGCCCGCCAGGTTATCGACACGATGGAGATCCGCTGATGGAAATGCCTGAACTGGTTCGCCTGCTGGAAAACATCATCCGCACCGGCACGGTGACGGAAATTGACGAGGAGAACTGGCGGGTACGGGTGCAATCCGGTGCGCTGGAAATGACCTGGCTGCGCTGGAACGCCCAGCGCGCCGGTGATTTCAGGATCTGGATACCGCCGTCAGTGGGTGAACAGGTGTGGATGTTCTGCATGGGTGGCAATACCAGTAACGCCATTATCGGCGGGAGCCTGTACAGCGAAGATAACCCCGCACCAGGTGCATCACGTAAAGAGATCGTCATCACTGCACCGGACGGCGCGAAATTCCGCTATGACGCCGAAAGCGGCGATCTGCAGGTGACCGGCATTAAGTCCGCCACTATCGCTGCGTCGGTAAAAGTGACGCTGGATACCCCACTGGTTGACTGCACTGAGCTGCTGCGGGCAAAGAAACTGGATATCACTGAAGGTGGCGAGCTGAGCGGGAGCTTTAATCACAGCGGTGGCGCGTTCATATCCAACGGCGTGCAGGTCGATGACCACGCGCACGGCGAAGTGCAGAGCGGCGGCAGCTGGACTAAGGGGACAAAATGACCGAGCGCTATCGCGGCATGAACGCCAGCAGCACCGGCACGCTGACCGATGAAGATCACGTCTGGCAGTCGGTTAACGACATTCTGCTGACGCCAGTCGGCAGTCGCCTGATGCGCCGTAATTACGGCTCTCTCTGCCCTGACCTGTTGGACAGCCCGATGAACGATGTTACCCAAATGCAGCTGATGAGCGCAGCGGTCATCGCGCTGGCGGCATGGGAGCCGCGGATAGTGCTGGATGCGGTCGATGTGACTTACTCAGCCAGCGGCGCAGTCACAGCTGCGCTGTCCGGCATGCTGACGGAAACACTGGAAAAGAGCACCGGCACGGTGACGTTAAGGAGTACCGGCAATGCCGACAATTGACCTTTCGCAGCTGCCCTCACCGGCCATTATCGAAACGCTGGACTTCGAAGTCATCCTGACCGAAGTCAAGGCGGTGATTATCGCCGCGTTTCCGGCGGACCAGCAAAGCGCCGTTGTGGCCGCATTGTCGCTGGAATCTGAGCCGCTTAACGTACTGGCCCAGACGATAGCGTATCGCGAGATGCTGCTGCGCCAGCGCATCAACGAGGGCGCAGCGGCAACCATGCTGAGTCATGCGACCGGCGACGATCTGGACAACATCGCCGCGAACCTCGAAACGGAACGTCTGGTTATCACTGCGGCCACCGATACCGCCGACGCAGTGATGGAAAGCGACGAGGCGTTACGCCTGCGGGCGCAGTCGGCGTTTGAAGGTATGAGCGTTGCCGGACCATCGGCGGCTTACGAGTTCTTTGCCCGCAGCGCCAGCGGCCAGGTGGCTGATGCACGTGCAACCAGCCCGTCACCGGCTGAAGTGGTGATCGCCGTGCTGTCCACTGAGGGTGACGGCACTGCACCGGCAGAACTGCTGGCCGCTGTCTCTTCTGCGGTAAATGACGAAGAGGTGCGCCCCCTGGGGGATCGGGTAACGGTGCGCAGCGCAGACATCGTCGAATACGCGATCGACGCAACTTTATATCTGTATCCGGGGCCGGAGTCTGAACCGATTATCAATGCGGCAATGGCCTCGCTTCAGACCTTCCTCACGGCCAACGATAAAAAGATTGGCCGCGATATTGTCCGCTCCGCGCTTTCCGCTGCGCTGCATGTGCAGGGTGTCCAGCGCGTGGTGATTAACTCGCCCGTCACTGACCTGCAGATCAGCAATACCGAGGCGGCACGCAACACCGGTTACACAGTGGACAACGGTGGCACAGATGAATAACTCCCTGCTGCCGCCCTCTGCCGGTGACTGGATGCGCCACACCGAAGCCGCAACTGCCAGGCTTTCCGCGATCACCGTTGCCCTGCGCACAATCTGGACGCCGACCGCCTGCCCGGTGGAGCTGCTGCCCTATCTGGCCTGGGCGCTGTCGGTTGACCGCTGGGACAAGGACTGGCCGGCCGATAAAAAAATTGGCGCTATCCGGCAGTCCTACTGGCTTCACCGGCGCAAGGGTACGCGCGCAGCGGTGCGGCGTGTGATCGAGGACATGGGCTTTTCGGCCTCGTTTGCCGAGTGGTTCGATGTGGGCGATGCGCCAGGTACGTTCCGGCTGGAGGTGGATGTTAACGAGGTCGGACTCACACCGAAAACCCTGGACGAACTCAATCGCATGATAGCGGATGCAAAGCCAGTCAGTCGGCACCTGGCCCAGATGACCGTCGCTGTCAGTACGCAGGGTAATGCCTGGACAGGCGTAGCGATTTTCGATGGCGAGGTGACAGACGTTTATCCGAAGGATTACCAGCCTGACGGCAGCCTCTGTTTTGATGGCATGGCGAATTACAACGGCTTTATTTATTACACCGGGATTTAACGATGACAAACATTAACGAAACGCCAGACTGGGAAAGCAGTATCTATCAGATAAAGCGCGGGGATAAGGTTGAAGGTGGTCCGGCCGGACCCGCTAATGTGCAGGCATCACAGCTGGCTAACCGTACCCGGTTTCTTTACAACAACCTGATGGAGCTGAAAGCGGCTGTCTATGCCGAGATCCTCATAGCCGCAGATATTGCCGAAGGGATGAGTAAGACGGTGAGCGGACAGTATTTTCGCGTCTGGCAGGGTGAAAACGGCTACTACTCGTTTATTTATTATTTCAATGATGGTGGAGTCGCACGCCTGGTGGCCGCAGAAGCAAACGGCAAAACGGTTTTAATGCACGCAGCGGCCAGCGGGCTGACCGTCAGCCAGCCAAATCTGTTCAGCAACGATGTGTCAGACACCAAAGCCCTCCCGCCCGTCAGCGGCGCTACCGTACTGCCCGTTATTACCCGGCTGAATGGAACGCCCTGCTTTAAAATGAGTACCGCGCCGGGGTCCGTTACCGAATCCGGCGAGACGCTGGGCATATTCAGCGCCGATAATTTCCCGTCCGGTTTTATCTCCGGCTCGCTGAGTATCCTCGATGCCGATGCTTCAACGGGAAGTGCGTCGCAGTTGCGCCTGCTGGTGATGCAGTTCGACTCAGCAGGCAATGAAATTGGCGGCGCGCGAAATACCGTGCGGATTGCCACAACCGAATCGGTCAGCGGCCCTCTTTTTGTCAGTATTCCGGGCGCAACCAGGCACGCCTCCTGCGCCAGCGTTGCCCTGTATCTCGGTATCACGACCGGCAACAGTGCGGCTGTGCGTAATGTGTGGTTCCGCGATTTACTGATGGCCGACGGCGTTAATCCGTCTTTCCGTCGCCGGGAGCGCGAACAGTCAACCACAGAGCAGATAGTGACCGGACGCGGAGCCGAAACCGTCCTCTCGCCACCACAGGCCGCAGTTGCACTGGATCAGATACTCAGTGGCCTGGCACAGTCGAACCTGTTCCCGGAGTACGATTTCAGTGCCTACGCCGTCGGTGATATCCCGGCGGGCTGGGCTAACGTGCAGATAGCGACAGTACAGGGAAAAAAAGTGCTCCGCGCCCTGGCCACCACCACAGCGTCCGCATCCAGTAGCCCGTCAGTCGATGTGTCTGCGCTGGCCGGTAGCCGGGTGTCGGTTTCCGTCGATATCCTGGCGAAGACCGGCGATCAGGGTGTTACAGGCGGTCTGAACAATCTGCGGTTCCGTCTGGCAGCATTTGACAGTGCAGGCGCGCTGATTAACACCGCCTGGCAGAATGCAGAGGGTAACGATGACAATACCGGTCAGTCCGGCACCGGGTGGCAGTATTACAGCCGTGACGTGCCGCGCTCAGGTATCACGTCGCTGACGCGTCTGAGTGTCGCCCGTGGCGTGGTTATTCCGGCGAATGCGGCAAAACTTGTTCTCAACGTCTATCGTCGTGGCACCGTAGCCGCGCCGTGCCCGGAGATTATTTTCGACGGGATCGTGATGTCTCCCGGCTATTCTGCCGTGTTCCTTGCACCGTATCCGTCAGCAGGCCCGACCGCACCGTCATGGCCTGCGACCGACAACCGTCATTTCATGACGGAAGCGCTGACCGGTGAGCTGATAAAGCGAAAGAACTTCTGGGATGTGAACAAAAACAGATACCCGGACTCCCGTATGCAGGCGGAAACCGCCGGGGCATATTCAACGCGCTGGGGCAGTCCGCTGCGTGTCCAGAAAATCAACGGTGTCATGGCGCTACAGGTGCCGGTGGCCGGACTGGTCAATGCTGCTGCCGGGTACAACGACACGCCGATTGATATCACCGGATTTACCTCCGGTTTCTTCTCGGCCGCCGTGGATATCATGCTGAAAACCGGTGACCAGGGCGTTAACAGTACAGGCATGAACAACCTTCGCGTGCGTATCTGGGCAAAGGATGCCAGCGGTGCCCTGATGCTCGATGCCTGGGCGGGCGTCAGCGGCAACGACGACCCGAACAGTGCCGCAGGCGGGTCAGCGCGTCAGTATTTCACCCGTAACGTAACCCGCGCCGATATCACATCACGCACCCGGATGGTGATCGGGGAAGGCATTCCGATCCCGGCGGGTGCCGTGGCGCTGGTATTTAATATCCGCGCCGAAAGCACATCGGCAGTGGCCTGCCCGCAGATGCACCCGACCAACTGGCTGCTGCGCGACGGGAAAGACGCGAGCTGGACAGATAACGAGGTACAGGCATCAACCGGGACAGGGCTGAAAACGGTCTATGTTGCTCCGGCGGGCAGCGACAGTGCAGACGGCACAGCCGCCTCTCCGTTGAAAACCCTCACAGCGGCCATCGCGAAAATCGGCGGAACCGGTACGGTTAACGTGGCTCCAGGCATGTACCCGGGCGAAAGCATCCCACAAAATCTCGTGGGCGATTTGCGTATCGTCGGGCTGACCGACAGCGGATTCAACTACCCGGTATTCAGGTTTGGTAATCCCCTGTCAGGCGTGACGAAGCTGGCTGGTTACAACCGGGTCTATTCTGCACCACTGACCGGCTATGCCGCCGGTACACACCCCGCGTGGATGTGGCAGGACGGCGTACCGGATGAAGACACGCGCGAAACGAAAGTCAGCCGCATGTCGGAATACATGCGGGGCATGGCGCACCGGCTGGAATGCACAAAAATCTGGCTGACCACGGCGACGGATAAAGCTGCAGCCCTGACAGAGATGGACGCCAGCAATTCACCGCTGTGCCGGTGGGTGGAGTCAGAAGGACGTGTGTACTTCACCCTGCCGAATGGCGGCGATGCGACCGCCGCTGGCACTGCGATTTACGCTCCCACAGGCTGGGCGGCTTTGTTTTCCGGCAGTGCCACCGTCTGGTCGGCCAGCGGGCGCGTCAGTGTCACCGGCATCAAGGTGCGATACGCGACAATCAACACCGTGGGATTCCGTGAGTCGGTACTGACCGACGCTCACAGTCTCGGCTGCCCGCAAAATGGCATGGATATCGGCTGCTGGACGAAAATGTACAGCTGCCGCTTTCAGGGGGTGGGGTCATCGAATATCGCCGGGACGTTTGACGGGGTGAACGCGCATAACTTCAGCGTGCTGGAACACCATAACTGCCTGTTTACGGATAATGTGGATGACGGAATTTCCTGCCATGAAAACTGCTACGAAATCGGCTGGTCGCCTGTGATGGTGGCAAATCTTGGTGGCGGCGGCACCCCGGCCTACGGGTGTCAGGCGGTGTACTACTTCCCGTATACCTCGCGTAACGCGTTGCAGATTCGGAAGGTCAACGGCAAGCGGGGTGGTATAGAGTCACACATGAGCCCGCTAACCTCTGATCCGGGCGTCACCACGTCAGTTACGGTGTATTACGGCATTTCAGATGGAGACTATAACGGGTACTGGTCTGGCGATACCGCCGACCCATCAATCAAAGCCACAATGAAATGCATTGGTTGTGTATCTATCGACCCGGTGAATTATGGCTTTGCAGTAACACACATGATGGACTGCCGACATACCGGCAGCGGAACACCCCGTAAGCCGGGCACCAATGCACCGGTCAACACCAGCATCGTTAACTGAGCAGTGGGAGATATCATGGAAACGAGGAAGTATTTCGCCACGCTCACCCTCGCCGGAGTGGCCGCACTGGCACAGGCGGCACTGTCGGGGGAGACAGTTGGCTTTACTGAAATGGCCGTGGGTGACGGTGGCGGAACGCTACCAACCCCGACGCCTGAACAGGTCGGGCTGATTAACGAGTGTTATCGCGCGCAACTTAACCGCCTGGTGATTGCCGATCAGGGTAACAATATCATTCGCGCGGAAATGATTATTCCGCCACAAGCAGGAGGTTTCTGGCTTCGCGAGACGGCACTGTTCGACGAAAACGGGATTTGTCTGGCGGTGGCCAATATGGCCCCCACGTACAAACCGCTTCTGTCCGAAGGTTCCGGGCGAATGCAGGCGGTGAATATCTGGATCGCGGTCAGCAGCACTGAGAACGTGGAGCTGAAAGCCGATCCGTCAGTCATTCTGGCCTCTGTGGATGAAGTCAATCGCGCTAAAAATGAAGTGAAAGATTACACTGACGACGAGATTAGCGCGCTGGACGCCAGCCTGAAAACCCTGATCAGCGAAGCTGTTTCAGAGGCGATAACTAATGCTAAGCGTGATTTCTGGGAAGAAGAAAACCCTAAAGGCACGGTGCGATTTTTCGCGCAGAAGGTGGACCCGAATGAACTGTATCCGTGGTCTACGTGGGTTTATACCGGCGAGAACAAATCCATCCGTGTAGGCAAAGCTGACGGCACCAACGTCGGCCAGACCGGCGGCAGCGATACCGTGACAATCAAACGTGAAAACCTGCCAGCGGAAACGCTCGATGTTTCAGGCAAAGCGGCGTCTGTCGAACTCAACGACGTGGAAACCACGGGGGCAGGTGGCGCAGAGTTCAACGTGTATCGTTTTGGTCAGGAAGGTCGGGAAAACTCTATCGCACCGTTCTCACTGGATGACGTGGATATGGGCGATATCCCTGTACCCGTGGAGATCCAGCCCCATAAACACACCATCAGCCTGACGGTCCCCGAACGAGATGTTAGCGGTAAAACCGAGGCGCTCGGCCAGGGTAAAACGATAAGCATCGTTGAGGAACACACCCTGTTCATGTGCTGGGCGCGAACCGCGTAAAAGCTAGCTGCAGTATGGTTAAAAATGGCAGTGCTGCAGCCAGAAGAAAGCCCCTGAAGCGGGGCTTTTTTATTGCTCAGAACAGGCTATTAACTGTATCAGCTCAAACTTAAATTGACAGGTTTAGCAGGTAAAGCATCATTAAATCTGACAGTCTGCTTTTAAGCGAGGAGCGGACTGAACCTTAAGTTATGGTCGGATAATATTACAATACAACATTTCACCAACGGCTTTGTTGTCTGGTGAATTCGCAATAATTTATTCTTACATTCGTCGCCGTTAAAATCCGTATAAAAAATGCACTGGGTTTTGTCGAGAAGCATTATAAACAACGCTTTTTTCATCATTCAAATCATCTAAAACAAACTGACTGGGATGCTTTAATGTAGGAGTGGCGCATTGAATAAAATAAGCTGGCTTGATCTTCTTAGTATGTCCTTTCTCCCAGCAATCGGCAGAACCATGATGAGGAATCTGAAATAATCCGCAATTCATCCATCGATCAGCGCCCAAATGAGACTTGAAATCATCCAAAACAGGGGTTGTGAGATTAATGTCTCCTGTAAATATCAAACCAGCAGAATGAATTTCGTAGCTTTGGTGATATAGAGTGAATATGGGATAGTGAGTATGTAGTGTCATTTTAGGTGAAGCATACATGCATAAAGAAATGTTGTTCTTCGCTTTGCTAGTACTGCCAAAATGTTTCTGGTAGCAAGTCTTGAGCGTTTCCCTCCACTTTGCATCTAGGCTAGATTTTACACTCTGGTGTAGGTTTATACTCTCAATTGTCTGTTGTATATCGTTCTTAGCATCGGCAAGTTTAACATGAGATTTGCTTGCATAAAGCTCCCCGTTTTTTTCATATACAAGATTGAGTTTTTTAAATGTTTTTTCGGCATTATAAAATATAAACTCAAACACACCACTGAGTGCACCAATAGGTTGCATGTGGGTAATTTTTGATAGTTTTATTCCGCTACTATTGATTGGCCTTCCCAAATCAAAAAAAACATTATCGAACGCATCATTTATACTTCTTTCTTGTTCTGGAAGGTTTAAATCCTCTGAATCACCTCGTAGTATTAAAGGCTCGTCAAGAATTTTTGGAAAAGGTTTAGGGGTTTTCGGTTCATCAGAATCCTCAGGACCTCCGTTGCCTTGTACTAATATTATTTTTTCAACCCGATCTGACAGCTCGTTATTATATAACCATAACGCTGGATTTAACTGAAAAAGTGCGACAGAAGCTGATACTCCATGGGACCCATTTACAGATATTTCCCTAACGGTCTGAGTCCAGTCGCTATAGGGGAGGACTAATCTCTTTATTGTGTGCTTTTTTAATAGAGTTAATAATCCATTAACATGGTCATCGTCAAAATGAGAAATGACCATCATATCTATACTATCACCGTCATTGAACTCCAAATAAGATGAGTCAATTATTTTATTTATGGTGCTTTCACTGGTAGAGCCACAGTCATAACCCCAATTGAATTCCCTGCCATCTATACCTCTAATTTTTGAAGTGAAAAAAGTGCCATTTCCTACTGCGTGAAAACAACCTGACAATATGTTGAACATTATTTCATCCCCTTAAGTAAAATTTTAGCTCCAATACGCCATGACAGTAAAATATCATCACTCTCATTTGTTTCAACATACATTGTGGTTTTTGCTGACGAACCTATACGCGCTGATGCTTACAAAATCCGCTTCTGGCACAGAGCCGCCTGTCAAATTAGATTCAGCTCTGTGCCTTAGATTTGTCGGGTCAAGTCTTAGCTAAAAAATGTTAACCGAATCAGAAACCGAGTTAACGGCTTTCATCGCGCTGGTTTTCAGATCATTCAGCACGTCACTGACGGATGAGGATTGCAGCTTTTCACGGAAGTCGGCGTCAACACGACTGAGACTCAGGGTAAACTCTATTTTCTTCGGGTTCCCGTAGCGGTCAAACTCCGATTTTCCCCGCTCCAGCGCCGTCATGACGTACATACCGTAAATCAGCCCAACACCATCAATCAGCGGCCACGGCCGCCCGGAAAAACCGATACTGTTCAGCGCTGCCAGCGAGAGATTGCCGCCGGTGATCTCAGGATACAGTACCCCCTCCAGGGTAACGGTATCATCACCCGGGCCGATATACTGCCAGCCCGCCGACGCATTCACTCTGTCGTTTTTGACATGCCGCCATGACTGCGAATGCTGCAACGACTGATAAGGGACGGTGCGCAGTGTAAAAACGAACATCCCGTAAACCATCATCATAAAATCATCCCCTTATTCCCTGTCACGGAAAGAACCACGGTTAGATCTGCGGGTGCTGGCCATCTCTTCGCGAATAGCCTTGCGTGCCATTTTTTCCAGCTCCTGCAGCGAGTATTTTCCAGCATCCTGAAAAATTATCTGGATGATCGGCGCGGCACCTGCTGAAGCGGAAACCGGCACCGCAGCTGGCCGTTCTGTTGCACTCGGTACAGACAGAACGCCGCCCGCCGCCGCAGCTGAAACACGCGGCACTGGCTGCGGTATTACACGTGCCTCCTGGTATGCCCCGCGCAACGCCAGCGCCTGCGGCAGATTTTTAAACACGATATCGCCGGGGCCGATTTTCTTTGTGTTATCAGCGGTGGCTTTCGTGTTGTCGGCTATCTTGCTGAGTTTTTTGTTTGTATCAGAATTTGCCCCGGTCAGGACACCACCAGGCGGCTGAAGCGGGCCAACAAATCCAGTCGGTCCGTCAGGCTTTTTCGGATTGATGGCCGCCAAATCACCCTGAAGAAGTGCGATCCTTCCCTGCAAGGTTGCTGATGCCTGCGCCTCTTCAATTTTCCTGCGGGCGCGCTCCGCCTCGTCTGGCAATACGCCCAGTTTCTCCAGAATCCAGCCCAGCACATCAAGCAGCATCCGTGCCGGTGTAAGCACTAGTTGCAATGCACCACCGATTACATTGCCGAACGTCTCACCGGCGCTGGCGCATTTATCCAGGGTTTCTTTGCTGGCTTCCATCGGGGTGAGTAGACTCTTGAACCACTCCCACGCGGTTTTTATCGCATCACCAATGGCGGAAAATATCGGCGCAAACGGGGCCAGTGCGTCCCTGACCGGTGCCAGTGCCTGCCAGACACCTGTGAAGAACCCGCCAAAGAATGCCTTTATCGGCTCCCAGTATTTCCAGATAAGCAGACCGGCGGCGATGAACGCGGCGGCTATCAGTCCCGGAACGCCCAGCAGACCGGAAAGAATGGTGCGCAGGCCAGTCAGCGTCAGATTCAGCGTCGCAATGTTGGTGCCCGCGGTAACACTGGAAAGCCCCATCATGCCGATAGCCAGCCTGAGCTTTGCAAACGGGCCGAGAATGAAGGAAGCCGCAAGGCTGGCAATGCCGATAACACCAACCAGTGCGACGAGCGCGCCCGCAGCAACGAGCAGCCCCTGTGTAAGCTGCGGGTGCTCTTTCATCCAGGCCTGCGTACTGGTGACGGCGGATGTAATACCCTGCACCAGTTGCCTGAGCATGCCATCCAGACTCGCCATCGCACCGGTGCGCAGGCTGTTAAAAGCGCCGCCGAGTTTGCCAATATCACCGGCCAGGTTATCACGCAGCGTGTCGCCAACTTTATCGGCGCTACCGCGTGTATCGCCCATCTGATCGGACACATTCGCCAGGGCAGAAAGGAACGCCGGGATCTGGTCTACGGAAAGATCTTCAATCGGCGTGCCGAACAGCGAGATAGCCGCATTGGCGCGCGTGGCAGGGTCCTGAATTTTCAGCAGCCCCTGCGCTGTTTTCTGCATCGCCACCCGCGCACTGTCACCTCCTTTCGCGATCGAGGATGACATGGATGCTGCGTTAAGCCCGATTTCCTCATAGGCTTTCACGCTGTTCTTTGACATATCGGAGCCACGGATCGAAAACTCCTTGATCGCGTCCCCGGTTTTATCCAGCGCAAACTTGCCCTGCTTCGACATATTGACCAGCAGCGACATCGCTTCAGCGCCTGTGAAGCCCATATTGCGAAAGTGCGTGGAGTATTCGTGCAGGATTTCCGGCAGCTCGCCGCGCATCTGCGTTGAAACGCGCTGCATGCCTGCGGTGATCAGGTCCATGGCTTCATCGCTGTTACGCGCGAGGCCATTTTTCATCATGATCCCGGCCATCTGGATATTTTCCGTCATATCCCCGCCGAACACTTTCTGCATATCCATCGCTTTCCGGGATATGCGCGTCAGTTCGTCGTCTCCCACTTCGCCCAGCGCACCCAACGTGCTGCGCACTGCTGCAACGGACTCCGCGATACGATTGAGGTCATTGCTGACGCCTGAGCCGTTCAGATCCTGAATGATTTTTGAGTACCGGTCGCTGCCTGCCACACCTTCGCCATTCTGTGCAGCGATGACGGACGCGTGCTGCTGTGTTTCCACCTCCGGTGCCATCAGACGCGCGCCCAGATAACCCGCCCCCGCAGCACCTGCCACGGCCATCGCGCCAGCGCCACGCATTTTCCCTGCCACCTGCTGCGCACGGTCATAGCGCAGTCGCGCCTGCGTCACAGCGGCCAGCTGTCGTCGCTCCCGTTCCAGCGTCTGATTAAACTGCTCCAGCCGTCGTCGTGCGCTTTCCGTTGTCGCCGCGCCGCCAGCCAGGGACACACCGTGACGGCGTAGCGCCTCAGAGGCCAGGCGCAGGCCGTTTACCTCTGAATCACGCTTAGCCTTGAGCCTGTCCAGCTGCGCTGCCAGGTTCGTCATCTGGCGTCGCTGCTTATCCGTAAGCGCGACACCGGACTGCTGCGCCCGCTGTAACCCCTCCAGCGTGTTGCTGGTTTCATCAATTTTGCGGGAGGTCTTCTGGACGTTGTCACGAAGCCGGTTAAACGCCACGGACTGGCGCTCCACCTCTCTGACGGCGTTTTGTGTGGATTTGAGTGATTCAGAAAGACGGCCAGCAGCAGCGCTGGCCGCATTCACGGGGCGGGATAGCCTGTCAATTGCACTGAACGCAACGCGAATACTAAGATCCATCGTCGTCATCCTCCTCGTTGTTGCCGCTTCTGATGGCCGCCTTATCGCGCCAGGCCATCAGTTCGCGCAACTCCATGCCGTACATGGCAGAGGGCGGCCAGTGAAAGATAACCGCGACGTCGGCGATCAAGTCATCGACGTCGGTAAAACGTGCCTCTCTTACTCTTTCGCCACTGCCACCGTGTTCGATGCTGACGGCTCCGCTTTCGTCAAAAAAGGTGTGATTTCTTCGCACAGCGCCACGAAGTCACCGGTTTCAAGCGAAGCAATCTCCGCCCCGGTGAGCGCAGGCGTGGCAACACGGGTCAGCAGCGTGGAAACTGCGGTGTAATCAAAGTTCAGAACATCCACCAGGCGCAGGCCGCGCAGGGAGCCAGCCTGCTTAATTGTGTCATTGATGGTGATGCTGGTAATTGTCTGGTTGCCACGAACAATCGGGGTATTCAGCGTTACGGACATAGGATTCTCCGGGCGGCCCGCAGGCCGCCATAAGGGGTTATCAGCTGCCGAGGCCCAGCGCAGACGTAATGCGGTCCGGGTACAGGTTTTCGCCGTTGCGCTTATAGATAAAGTTCAACAGGTCAACTTCCAGCAGCGGCTTATCGTCAATGGACAGCTTGTAATAAGTGTTCTTGATCGCGTAGGTGTGGTTGGTATCATCACCCTGTTTCGACTCACCCTGATCAATTTCCGTCATACGACCGCGCATCTCGACTTCCATCAACGAGCTGACACCGCCGCTGTAAATTTCACCGACAAAGCGCAGGCGCAGCCCGTCAATGTCACCGCCGTATTTCAGAATAAGTTCCTGCTCCACGCCGCCGACAATCATAGACGCGTCCAGCGCCCCGGAATCCAGACCGAGATCGACAGCTACTGCACCGAGCATGCCGCCGCCCTGAAAATCTTCCGTTTTACGGGTGATTTTAGGCAGCGTGACGCTGGGGATCTTGCCGACGTGGTTGGTGCCATCAACAAAGAGCGTGAAGAGGCGGAGTTTTTTTGGAATGGCCATTTACGCACTCCCCAGCGACGCAAACGCCGCTTCATAATACTGGTCGGTGAACGTCTGAATCATCGTCAGATCTTCCAGTGGCGGCACCGGGCTGTAGTTGTAACGCACTACCGCTTTACCCTGGCGAATACCGGTAGTCGGGTTATCGACGATATCAAACCAGCAGGCCGCGCCAATTAACTTACCGGCGGTCACCAGCCCCTGCAGTTTGGCGTTGATGCCGCTTACCACGTCTTTCACGTTGGCCGGTGTCAGCGGGGTATCTACCGTGGTGAACTGAGCCTCTGCGATGGTGTCAGCCAGGATTTGCGCCGTTCGCGTGTAGACCTCGAAAGTAAACTCTTCGGTGTCGGTGGTACGGTTACCCCAGAAACGGAACCCGTCGCGCTTAATCAGAGTGGTGATCTCATGCGCGTTGAGCTCGTTGGCATCGGAGTCTTCCGCCTGCAACGCCCAGAATACGTCCTTAGAAATCCCCAGCACGTTTTTAACCGCCACGTTGGACAGCGACTTATGCCAGCCCTGCTCGCTGTCGATCAGCGCACGCAGGCCGAGTGCATAGGCCACCGCCGGAAACTCTTCGTTAACGCCGGTCAGCGGGTTAAAGGCGATGAAGTTCGGCCAGATAAGCATACCTTCACGCTCTGCGAAGGTTTCGCGGTAGGTTTTGGCCTCCGCGATAGTCTCGCAGCCGTCGCAGTAGCTGTAAGAGAATGCCCGCAGCTGCTTCGCAATAACGCGCAACTGTGCGGTCACTTCTTCAGTGTCGTACTCAGGAACGCCGAGAATGCGCGGGCGATACCCGGTTTTCTGCTCCGCCGTCAGCAGCGCAAACATCCCGGTGTAACTGCCATCCGCCTGCGTGCCGCCGATAATCAGCTGTGACTGCGTTGGCGCACCTTCAGCCGTACCAGCCGCTGCCACGCGTACCACAATCACGCGGGTGCTGACCTGGTCGGAAATCGCCTTGAGGGATTTGTACAGCGAACCGGTTTTACCGGCTTTGCCGAGCACGCTGATAACCCGCGTGATCAGCACCGGCGTGTTGAGTGGAAATGCTAACGGGTCGGCGTCGTCGGCAACAGCAACCAGGCCAATAACGGTTGAATCAATGTCATTGATCGCCGTCTGGAGGTCGGTGTTTTCCTGGACGCGTGCCCCGTGGAAAAAGTTGTCGGTCATACTGTACCGCCATCATGTTTGTTGAGTTCGGGGATGATGTTCGCTGAATTTAACGCCCCGCACACGCCCTGCCTGCTCTCGCCGTCCGCCGACAACAACGGGCTGTTTCCGCCATCGCGCGCGCATGAAAACATCAGCGCCGGAGGAACGAAAATGGCGCTGACTACAGACACGATCGACAAGGCAAAAACGCTGATGGATGACGGGCTGAAAAACCTGAAGGAGTACCAGTCCAGCCTGTCACGGGTACCGGCTTTCAGCGTCATGATGGGCGGCAAGGCGCTGACGCAGCTGGACCCACGCATCATCTCACTGGAGATGACCGACAACCGCGGTTTTGAAGCCGATGAACTGGCTATCTCGATTGACGATACGGATGGCAACCTCCAGTTACCCCCTCGCGGTGCCGAGCTTTCCCTGTCGCTTGGCTGGGATGGCGAACCACTGGTTTACAAAGGGGTTTACACCGTTGACGAGGTGGCTTATTCAGGGCCGCCGGACAGGATCGATATCACCGCCCGCAGCGCCGACTTTCGGGATGAATTTAACGTCAAACGTGAGGTGTCATGGCATGACGTGACGGTTGAGCGCATCGTTTCTGCTATCGCCCGGCGCTACAAGCTGACGCCGGTGATTTCAGAACAGCTGATGAAAGCGGAAATCGACCACGCAGACCAGACGCAGGAAAGCGACATGTCATTTCTGACGCGCATTGCGGAGCTGTTAGGGGCCATCGCTACGGTGAAGAACGGATCGTTGCTGTTTATACTGCCCGGCGGTGGCGTCAGTGCCAGTGGTATCGCACTGCCGCAGTTTGCCCTCACCCGTTCAAGCGGTGACCGGCATTCGTTTCGCATCGCGGACAGGGATGCTTATACCGGCGTGCAGGCAAACTGGCTGGATCTGGATTACGGCAAAAAGAAAACGGTCACAGTTAAGAAGCGCGCGACAAAACCTAAGCCGGACAAGCCAGCAAAAAGCAGCAGCCGTGAGGGGGATTATATTGCCGGTGAAGACGGGAATTTATTTGTGCTGCGCTCAACGTACAGCAACGAGACAGCAGCCCGCCGCGCAGCTGCGGCGAAGTGGCAGCAGCTAAAACGCGGTGCCGCAGAGTTTTCGCTTACCCTGACCGAGGGCCGCGCTGATCTGTACCCGGAAATGCAAGGCACCGTTTCAGGATTTAAAACCGATATTGATAATCAGGACTGGGTATTATCGCGGGTGAGCCACACGATTGATGACGGTGGCTTTAAAACCCGCCTGGAGCTGGAAGCAAAAATACCGGAGTGGATTGCAGAAACGACGACATAACGGTCATAATAACAGCGAGTTCAACTCCCATGAGGGAGCCATCATGTTTATTTGCCCAATCTGCGGCGCTCACGCCCGTACCCGCACCAGCCGTCGTCTTAGTGAACTGACAATACGCCAGTATCATCAGTGCCAGAATTTAGAATGCAGCGAAACCTTTACCACCCTGAACAGCGTAGAAAAGCTGGTGACTAAGCGCGGCCGCCGCGAACCGTTACCGCCGGACTTTATCCCTAAAGACGCTTTTCCCGTGTCGCACTACGGACGCGATCAGCTAAACCTTGCTCTTTAAAATTACCCCGCATATGCGGGGTTATTTTCTTGTCAGGGTAAGACAATCAGATAAAATCAAAATGTTTTGTAACATTTATCAGTTAACAATTTGTTCGACGGGTTCTTTAAGGGCTTTAGTAAACTGAAAGGATAATTTCATGAAGGCACGTTTTATTTTCTTAGTTGCATGTTTAGTGGTGGCAACATCCCCTTCTGCTATTCGTGCACAGGAGAAGTTTACTGACTTTAGCGGTGTACTTCAGTGCCGCTCAATAAAAGACAATACGCAGCGTATCTCTTGTTACGATAAAACTATCGCTCCCACACAAACGCAGACTACTAAAAAATTTGAAAGTCGAGAGCAATGTCCTGATGAAAAAGACATTGAGAGAAGATTAACATGCTATGACTCATTCTTTTTACCCACATTCAAAGTTGAAGACGTATCCAAACCCCCCGCCCCAAAAGAAGTAACTACAAGCAAAGCCGATATTGCTGAATGCCGAACAGAGGTAAACGGCACTAAAAGGCTTGCATGCTATGACAAGCTATTCCCAATTGGATCATCAGATGAGGGTGAAGAATCAGCTAACAAGCCAGCAATAAACACTGGGAAGTGGTTTACCCACACTACAACCTCACCTGTTGATGACTCAAAAAATGTAGTGCTTATGCTTGAAAGTAACGACACTATCAGAACAGCATTTGGAGAAACGGTAACGCCAGCCATTTTTGTTACCTGTCGAGAGAAAAAGACAGAGCTATATGTGAACTGGGATGTTTATCTGGGGCTCAATGAAACAAGCATGCTGTATCGACTGGACAAACAAAAAGCCGTTGAAAGAACATGGACAATATCAACTGACACAAAAGCCACATTCTATAGTGGGAAGGTTATTGATTTTGTTAAGAGCATATCCAAGGCTGACAAGTTGTTTGCGAGGATAACACCATACAATGAGAGTCCCGTATCAGTCACATTCGATGTTGCGGGGTTGAGTGATGCACTACAGCCATTGAAGCAGGCTTGTGGCTGGAAATAGTCGCGGTGATTATGACATTGAGCCACGGAGTATCGTGGCTTTTTTGTTGGCGTGGTCATTGAGTGGACACAAACAAAAACTTTACCTTTAAAATCATGCAAATACACCAGTGAAAAAGGCCGCTTGCGCGGCCTTTTTGAATTGCGAATATCAGTCTTCTTTCGGTGAAGCGTTTTCTACCCGGCTCTTCAACTTCTGACCAGGGCGGAAAGTCACTACCCGACGGGCCGTAATCGGGATGTCTTCCCCGGTTTTTGGGTTACGTCCCGGACGTTGATTCTTGTCGCGAAGGTCGAAGTTGCCAAATCCTGACAGCTTAACCTGCTCACCGTTCTCCAAAGCACGACGCACTTCTTCAAAAAACAGTTCTACCAGCTCTTTGGCATCCCGTTTGCTAAGCCCAAGCTTCTCAAACAGATATTCAGACATTTCAGCTTTTGTAAGCGCCATAGGTTCAATCCCTCAAGGATGCTTGGAATCGCTCTTTCAGTGCCTCTACACATCTTGCAACGGTAGCGGCAATCTCCTCTTCTTCGAGTGTCCGGCTGGTATCTTGCAAAATCAGGCTGATAGCGAGGCTCTTAAAACCATCATCTACACCCTTACCACGGTACACGTCAAACAAGTTTACGCCAACTACCTGATTTACGCCAACTTTCTTACACTCTGTGATGATATCTGCTGCAGGGACGTTTTCTGCCACTACAACAGCAATATCACGGCGGTTTGCCGGGAAGCGCGAAATACCGCTGACATCAGGCAGGACGCGGTCTGCGACCTTATCCCACAGCAGTTCGAACACCACCGTACGACCGTTAAGATCCAGTTTTCGCTCAAGTTCCGGGTGTACCACACCGATGAATCCGATGGCTTCGCCGCGTAAATAAATTGCTGCGCTCTGCCCCGGATGCAACGCCGGATTAGCTTCTGCTACAAACTGGATCTCATCGAGCTTGCCGGTTAATTCCAGCAGAGACTCTAAATCACCTTTCAAATCATAGAAGTCAACGGCCTGACGCGCCAGATCCCAATGCTCTTCATTACGATTACCGGTGATCACGCCAGACAGCATAACCTCCTGACGGATACCCAGGTTTGCCTGTGTATCAGGAACAAAGCGCAGGCCACTTTCGAACAGACGCACACGAGACTGCTGGCGATTCTGGTTATACACCACAGCTCCGAGCAGTCCGCTCCATAATGACAGACGCATCGCCGACATTTCTACGGAAATCGGGCTCGGCAACAGCAGGCTCTCTTCACCCGGATGCAGCAGCGCCTGAATTTTCGGGTCAACGAAGCTGTAGGTGATCGCTTCCTGATAGCCTTTATCGACCAGCAGAGATTTGACGCGTTTCAGAGACAGATCCGCTTCGCGGTGTTTGGTCATCTCCAGAGATGCCTGGACCGGAACGTGTGGAATATTGTTGTAGCCGTAAATGCGCGCGACTTCTTCAACGAGATCTTCTTCAATCTCCATATCGAAACGCCAGCTTGGTGCCTTCGCCTGCCACTCGCCGTTACCGACGGTCACTTCGCAGCCCAGACGGGTCAGGAAATCGGTAACGTCCGCATCGGAAATGACATGGCCAATCAGGCGATCCAGCTTCTCACGACGCAGGGTGATAGTGGCGCGTTTCGGCAGGTGCTGCTCACTGGTGACATCGATCAGAGGACCGGCTTCACCACCGCAGATATCCAGCAGCAGGCGCGTCGCGCGTTCAATGGCTTTGTGCTGCAGCGCAGGGTCAACGCCGCGCTCGTAGCGGTGAGACGCATCGGTGTGCAGGCCGTGACGGCGCGCGCGGCCGGTAATTGACAGCGGGCTAAAGAAAGCGGACTCCAGCAGCACATTCTGCGTCTCTTCGTTAACGCCTGAATGCTCGCCACCAAAGATACCGGCCATCGCCAGCGCCTTTCCGGCATCGGCAATCACCAGCGTATCGCTGTTCAGCGTGGCTTCGCTACCGTCAAGCAGAGTCAGTTTTTCGCCCTGTTCTGCCAGACGCACAATGATTTCACCATTGATGCGATCCAGATCGAAGGCGTGCATCGGCTGACCGAGCTCCAGCAGTACAAAGTTGGTGATATCCACTACCGGATCGATAGAACGGATGCCGCAGCGACGCAGCTTCTCTTTCATCCACAGCGGGGTTGCTGCTTTGACATTAACGCCTTTAACAACGCGGCCCACATAGCGCGGGCAGGCTTCTGGCGCAGACACGCTTATCGGGAAAGTATCGGTCAGTGTTGCCGCTACCGGTAAAATTTCCGGCTCAGCCAGCGGCAGTTTGTTCAGCACAGCAACATCGCGCGCTACGCCGATAATGCCCAGACAGTCGGCGCGGTTTGGCGTCACGCTGATCTCAATGGTGCTATCGTCCAGCTTGAGGTATTCGCGGATATCGGTGCCGACAGGCGCATCCAGCGGCAGTTCAATGATGCCCTGGTGATCGTCGGAAATGCCCAGTTCTGAGAAGGAGCACAGCATCCCTTCAGACGGCTCGCCGCGCAGTTTGGCAGCCTTGATTTTGAAATCGCCTGGCAGTACGGCACCGACGGTGGCAACGGCCACTTTCAGGCCCTGACGGCAGTTTGGCGCACCGCAGACGATATCCAGCAGGCGATCGCCGCCTACGTTGATTTTGGTGACACGCAGTTTATCCGCGTTAGGGTGCTGGCCGCATTCAACCACCTCACCCACTACCACGCCGTTGAAAGCACCGGCAACAGCATCGACGCCGTCAACTTCCAGACCGGCCATGGTAATTTGATCGGACAGGGCTTCACCGTCAATGGCCGGATTGACCCATTCACGTAACCAGAGTTCACTGAATTTCATTGGTTTTACCCGCCCTTATTTAAACTGTTTGAGGAAACGTAAATCATTTTCGAAGAAGGCGCGCAGATCGTTAACGCCATAGCGCAGCATGGTCAGACGCTCCATACCCATACCGAAGGCAAAGCCGGAATACACTTCCGGATCGATGCCGACATTACGCAATACGTTCGGGTGCACCATGCCGCAGCCGAGCACTTCCAGCCATTTGCCGTTTTTGCCCATCACATCCACTTCCGCCGAAGGCTCAGTGAACGGGAAGTAGGAAGGACGGAAACGAACCTGCAGATCGGCTTCGAAGAAATTATTCAGGAAGTCGTGCAGCGTGCCTTTCAGATTGGTGAAGCTGATGTTTTTATCAACAATCAGGCCTTCCATCTGATGGAACATTGGGGTGTGGGTCTGATCGTAGTCATTACGATAAACGCGGCCCGGAACAATGACGCGAATCGGTGGCTGCTGGGTTTCCATGGTGCGGATCTGCACGCCGGAAGTCTGAGTGCGCAGCAGGCGCTTGGCATCAAACCAGAATGTATCGTGGTCCGCGCGCGCCGGGTGATGGCCAGGAATATTCAGCGCATCAAAGTTATGATAGTCGTCTTCGATCTCCGGCCCGGTTTCCACCGAGAAGCCCAGTTCGCCGAAGAAGGTTTCAATACGATCGATGGTACGAGTAACCGGATGCAGACCGCCATTTTCAATGCGACGACCTGGCAAGGACACATCAATAGTTTCCTGGGCCAGACGGGCGTTCATCTCCGCAGATTCCAGCACGTTCTTTTGCGCATTAAGCGCATCCTGCACCTGCTGTTTAGCTTCATTGATTACCGCACCGGCTGCCGGGCGATCTTCCGCTGGCAGTTCACGCAGGGTAGTCATCTGCAGGGTAAGAAGCCCTTTTTTCCCCAGGTATTCGACGCGAACGTTATCTAACGCGGCGACATCCTGAGCATCATTGATGGCGGCTTTCGCTTGCGCCACCAGATCTGCGAGATGTGACATGCTTTCCTCTTCTTCCAGCCACCGTGGCCGGTCTGTTTTTAGTCTTTACGATAACATCGTTATGTATTCAGTGTAGAAACGAAAAAAGCCTCCACGGGGGAGGCTTTTAGCGCGATTTTTCGTTTCTTTTCTTTGCGCAAAAGCCCCCGAGAATCAGGTGCTAAAGTAAAAAAAGAAACGAAAATTAGCGTTCATGCTTAATGTTACCTGGTTGCTTGCGGAAACCGTTCTATTGAAATGCCCGGAGGCAGAAAAGTCAATCTTTTGCTTAGGTTACAGGCAATAAAAAAGGGGAGACAGGCTCCCCTCTTCAAATCTGGCTTACGCCAGAGCTGCTTTCGCTTTTTCTACCAGAGCAGAGAATACTGCTTTGTCGAATACGGCGATGTCAGCCAGGATCTTACGGTCGATCTCAATAGAAGCCTTTTTCAGGCCATTGATGAAGCGGCTGTAAGAAATACCGTTAGTGCGGGCTGCTGCGTTGATACGCGCAATCCACAGCTGACGGAACTGACGCTTACGCTGACGACGGTCGCGGTAAGCATACTGACCAGCTTTGATAACGGCCTGGAAGGCAACGCGGTAAACACGTGAACGTGCTCCGTAGTAACCTTTAGCTTGTTTTAAGATTTTCTTGTGACGTGCGCGAGCAACTACACCACGTTTTACACGAGCCATTTAGCTCTCCTGTTAATATTCTGAAAGTTTAAAAAAAATACTTATGCGTACGGCAGGCAGGCAATAACCAGACCCAGATCGCCTTTAGACACCAGACCTTTCGGACGCAGGTGACGTTTACGCTTAGTAGATTTTTTAGTCAGAATATGACGCAGGTTAGCGTGTTTACGCTTGAAGCCGCCAGAAGCGGTCTTCTTGAAGCGCTTGGCCGCGCCACGTACAGTTTTAATCTTTGGCATTTAAAAAATATCCACTTCGCATTGTTAATAAAATGAACCAGACAGGCGAATCACGCCGCACGCCGAAACGCACGGCAAGATTACTTTAGGGCCTACTGTTTCTTCTTGGGAGCGAGCACCATAATCATCTGGCGACCTTCGATCTTCGTAGGGAAGGATTCGACAATTGCCAGATCAATATCTTCACACAGATCTTTACGGACGCGGTTAAGCACTTCCATACCGATCTGCTGGTGCGCCATCTCACGACCACGGAACCGCAGTGTGATTTTAGCTTTATCGCCATCTTCCAGAAAGCGAATCAGGTTGCGTAGTTTTACCTGATAGTCGCCATCATCGGTACCAGGACGGAATTTGATTTCCTTAACCTGGATAACTTTTTGCTTTTTCTTCTGTTCCTTAGAAGATTTGCTTTTTTCATAAAGGAACTTGCCGTAATCCATAATACGGCAAACGGGCGGCTCGGCGTTAGGGCTGATCTCTACGAGATCAACGCCTGCTTCTTCAGCTTTTTCTAAAGCTTCATTCAGACTGACAATACCAATCTGTTCGCCATCGACGCCTGTCAGACGAACCTCAGTGGCGCGAATTTCTCTGTTAATGCGATTAGGACGCGCCGGTTGAACTCGTTTTCCGCCTTTAATACTTTATTCCTCCAATTGATGAAGATTGCGACTGCGAATTTCATTCTGCAGCTTCGCTATCACTTCGTTTACGTCCATGCTGCCCAGGTCTTTACCGCGGCGGGTGCGAACGGCCACTTTGCCAGATTCCACCTCTTTATCACCACAGACCAACATATACGGGACACGACGTAAAGTATGTTCGCGAATTTTAAAGCCAATCTTCTCGTTTCTCAAGTCCGCTTTTGCACGAATGCCCGCATTTTGCAATTTTCGAGTCAATTCTGCAACATATTCGGACTGGCCATCGGTAATATTCATTACCACAACTTGTACCGGAGCAAGCCAGGTCGGGAAGAAACCGGCATATTCTTCGGTTAAAATCCCGATAAAGCGCTCCATGGACCCCAGGATTGCACGGTGAATCATTACCGGCACCTGACGTTCATTAGTTTCACCTATGTAAGAGGCATTCAGACGGCCCGGCAGAGAGAAGTCGAGCTGTACTGTGCCGCACTGCCAGGCACGGTCCAGGCAGTCATGCAGGGTAAATTCAATTTTAGGACCGTAGAAAGCACCCTCACCCGGCTGATATTCGAACGGAATCTCGTTCTCTTTCAGCGCGGCGGCCAGATCGGCCTCGGAGCGATCCCACAGGTCATCACTACCGATACGTTTTTCTGGACGCGTGGAGAGCTTAACCACGATCTTTTCAAAGCCAAAGGTGCTGTACATGTCGTACACCATCTTGATGCAGCTGTTCACCTCATCACGCACCTGCTCTTCCGTACAGAAGATATGGGCATCGTCCTGAGTAAAGCCACGTACACGCATCAGGCCGTGCAGCGCACCTGACGGCTCGTTACGGTGACAGCTACCAAATTCAGCCATACGCAGCGGCAGATCGCGATACGATTTCAGCCCCTGGTTAAAGATCTGCACGTGACCCGGACAGTTCATTGGCTTAATGCAGTATTCACGGTTCTCAGAAGAGGTAGTGAACATGGCTTCTTTGTAGTTTTCCCAGTGGCCGGTTTTTTCCCACAGCACACGGTCCATCATAAACGGACCTTTCACTTCCTGGTAGTCGTACTCTTTCAGCTTGGTACGCACAAACACTTCCAGCTCGCGGAAGATAGTCCAGCCGTCGTTGTGCCAGAACACCATACCTGGTGCTTCTTCCTGCATATGATACAGGTCGAGCTGCTTGCCAATTTTGCGGTGGTCACGTTTTGCCGCTTCTTCCAGACGCAGCAGATACGCGGCGAGCTGTTTCTTATCGGCCCATGCGGTACCGTAGATACGCTGCAGCATTTTATTATTGCTGTCGCCGCGCCAGTAGGCACCGGAGATTTTCTGCAGCTTAAAGTGATGGCAAAAACGCATATTCGGTACGTGCGGACCACGGCACATATCGACATATTCTTCGTGATGATACAGCCCAGGACGATCGTCATGGCTGATGTTCTCATCAAGAATGGTCATTTTGTAGGTTTCCCCACGTGCAGCAAAGGCGTCACGCGCTTCCTGCCAGCTGACCTTCTTCTTGACGACGTCGTAATTCGTTTCGGCCAGCTGATGCATACGCTTTTCCAGCTGTTCGATATCTTCCTGCGTCAGGGTACGATCGAGGTCTACGTCATAGTAGAATCCGTTGTCGATCACCGGACCGATAGCCATTTTCGTATCAGGCCACAGTTGCTTGATCGCATGACCTAACAGGTGAGCGCAGGAGTGGCGAATAATTTCCAGACCGGCTTCATCTTTGGCGGTGATGATGGCCACATTGGCATCTTCGGTGATCGGATCAACCGCATCCACCAGTTCACCATTTACCCGTCCGGCAATACAGGCTTTCGCCAGGCCAGGACCGATATCCAGGGCAATATCCATCACGCTTACCGCGTGGTCAAACGAACGCTTACTTCCATCAGGAAGAGTAATAACTGGCATGTAACATCCTTAATTGCAGTGGTAACCCATACGCAAGGCTACATACAAACATTGGTTTTACTTTATAAACCAGACCCTTAGTACTTAAAACCCGCTCACATTTGCCGGTTTGGTACACGGTTTGGTACACAGACTCAAAAGCGACTCAAATTCAGAGAAACCTTTGAAGGTGTAGTATCTTACACGTCATGGCGGGTAATTGCACGGTGCGGGATTAAATTGCGGCAGGGGAATTAAGTGTCGCCAGAGATCTGACTGTGTGCCAAAAGAATAACGGGCCGAATTATCGGCCCGTTGAGCATTACATTGCGTAGGAAAGTAATACCGACGTTTTGGTGTCGGTTCTTTCCGGCGCGGACTCTGGTGGGTTCTGGTTCCAGGTCACGTTGTATGCCAATTTCAGCGCGAAGTGATCGTTGATGGCTACCTGCAGGCCGGTTTCAGAGTTGACGGTAGTATCGTCGCTACCCAGCACGGACACACCCTGAATGAATTTGGTGCTGTCGGTCAGCTGCCACTGGTAGCTGAATGCGCCATAGGCCAGGGCCTGAGTTTCATGGCCGCCTTCATGGAAGTCGTCATAACGCACGCCAGGACCGGCTTCCACACGCAGAGAGTGCACCGGACCATTCAGCAGCTGGCGACCATAACCGGCGGCCAGAATTGAACGACCGTCGTAGCCGTTAAAACGGTCACTGAGCCAGCTGGCCTGACCGAACAGGTAGTCTGCACTGTTCATGTTATAACGTGTACGTCCGCCCACCTGGTAGGTTTCGGAAGAGCGCTCATCATTAGAGGAGGTGTTGCTCGCATTTCCCCACAGGCTATAGGCGGTGCTTGGCTGATACCAGGTCATATTGGTATTTGCCGTGGCCGATGAGCTTTTGGTATTGCCGCTCTGAGCCAGATAGCCCGCCGCAGCATTCCCTTCAAATGGTTTCTTCGCAGTGCTCGGGTCATCCATAACCGTAAATACGTTGTTATCAGCCAGGGCTTGTTGACACAGTGCTCCCCCGG
This sequence comes from Pantoea coffeiphila, assembly GCF_016909495.1. Lineage (GTDB taxonomy): Bacteria > Pseudomonadota > Gammaproteobacteria > Enterobacterales > Enterobacteriaceae > Erwinia > Erwinia coffeiphila. Next base: position 721,892 of record NZ_JAFBFW010000001.1, read on the forward strand.
AGAGCAGCAGAACGACAGACAGTTTACTCAGCGCTTTCATTTAATGTGACCCGTACGGCAGTTTTGAAAAGATTAAGTCTGAAGCCTTTTGAAGGACGATCAACGCAATTTACGGTAATAAACGTAACAATTTGTTAAATCACTCTTTTTCACAAGCATCATGACGAAATTACTCTACGAATGAGAACAATCTCATTAACGGCGCGCATTATAGAGGGTATTTGACGGGAAAACATCAGCCTGTAAATAAGAAATATCTCTAGCCACTGCGAAAATAGCATCAGGAAAACGCAGTAATGTAACAAAAAGTAAATATTCAGAAGCATTGTCTCATGCCCTCTTCCACTGACGTTTGCAAAGTGTGATCGAACCTCAGACCGGCAGATAAACCACACTCGGTATCTGGCAACGTTTGGGAAAAAAAAGGCATCACGTGCGACCTGATTCTATGCCGCTACCAATAAATTGGTGGGAGTGTTAATAAAATTCATGAGCACACCATGACCAGATCATCCATTCAGACCCGGCCATGTCCTATGATGTAATGAGTTTTCTGACAAAGAGGTACGCCATGAGTTCTTCCGTAACCCAATACGTAGTGACCTTCCGCTATCACGAAACCGGGCTCGCTAATCTGCTTGAACTTAACAGCACTATGGCAAATGCCGGTTTTTCAACCACCCACAACGATTCTGATGGGCACCCGCATGAACTGGGCACCAACAATTTCGGTATCGTCAGTGCCCTGTCTCTCGAAGAACTCAGGGAGCAGGCGCAAAGTATTGGTGAACTGGTTCTGGGAAAACAACCGGAGGTCGAAGTCCGGACTTTGGAATCATTTAATAAGCAGGATCAAAGCTAAGTTTTTGTAAAAATGTACGATTAACGTGCATTCACGCGCAGACTGGTTATCCTTTAAGCGATACGGTAACCCTGTTCACGGCGTACAAAAGAGGAGCTTCCTATGTGGTCAGCCATCAGTCGTTTGTTGAATGAACAGCTTGGTCCCGGAGAAATCACCCACCGTACGGAGCTACCGGGCGGGGACGTCCATCCAGCCTGGCTTCTGCATTATGGCGAACAGCAGGTGTTCGTTAAGTGCAATCAGCGAGAGATGCTGGATTTGTTCACCTGGGAAGCCGATCAGCTCCAGTTGCTGGCTCGCAGCGGAACCGTGCGCGTGCCGAAGGTCTACGGCGTCGGCAGCGTTCGTGAAGCCAGCTTCCTTCTGCTGGAATATACCCAACCCTGCCCGTTGAATGCCTCTACAGCCCGAACGCTCGGCGAACAGCTGGCGCGTCTGCATCAGTGGAGCGAGCAGCCGCAGTTTGGCCTCGATTTCGATAACAATATCACCACCTCACCACAGCCCAACAGCTGGCTTCGCCGCTGGTCACTGTTCTTTGCGGAACAGCGTATCGGCTGGCAGCTGCAGCTGGCGGCGGAAAAAGGGATTCAGTACGGCGACATCGAATTAATCACTCGCTGCGCGCAGAGCATTCTGGCATCGCATCATCCGCAACCGTCCTTGCTTCACGGTGATTTGTGGCCGGCAAACTGTGCAGGCAGCAGCAGCGGGCCGTGGATCTTCGACCCTGCCTGCTACTGGGGCGACAGGGAGTGCGATCTGGCAATGCTGGCCTGGTATCCCGATCTTCCCGCAGAGATTTTGGCTGGCTACCAGTCGGTATGGCCGCTTCCGGAGGACTATATTCAACGACAGCCGGTTTATCAGCTTTACTATCTGCTTAACAGGGCAAATGTCTTTGGCGGTAGCTGGTTGGGTGAGGCGCAGCGTGCAGTCGTTGCACTGTTGGACGAGGATGAATCAGGTAGGAAGCGCGCGCATCTGGCCTGAATGCCAGCCTGCGCGCGCTGCGATCAGACAATAAAACCGAGCAGTTTCAGCACAAAATACCCGGCCACGGCAACGATCAGCGGCAAAATATAGAGCGGGAAAAACTGCAGGAAAATGGTGTGCCGTGGCACCACAATTTTCTCCTCCAGCTGCTGACGACTCAGGCCTTCATCCCCTCTTGCCTGCTCCAGAATCATACGGTCTTCAATCCCTTCGCGCAGATGTCGCGACTGGCGCCACATACGCGCGCCGGAAGCCTGCAGTGCCAGCCCGACGAAGATCAGTATGTAGATCGCCCAAAACAGAAGATTGTTGCCGCCGTTAAAGTTCGGCACCGGAGAATTCGTCCAGAAGCTGTGCAAAAAACCGGTGTTAAAGCGGATCATATCGATCATCACATGGGTAAAATCCTGCATTACCGCGTTAATGCCGTCCCGCTGTTCCTGGCTTTTTTCCAGGAAACCCATCAGCGAAATCAGCGTGGATAGCAGTGCAGGAATAAAGATAATCCAGCCTGCGATACGCTTGACGATTGCGATCTGGCCAGCCCGTTGATAAGTCATGCTTTCTCCCGTCCATATGATATTTCGCCGACAGTCTACCTGTACTGAAAGAAAAGTGCCTGCTAAATGCTGCCCGCGGGGCGGCTTTATGCCTGCGTTCACTTAATGTCACGGCCTGCGGCGATTTTTGGTCGATGCCATGTTCATGTTAAAATGACATAAACCGTTTAATGGAGCCACAAAATGTCCTATCACCGCCCCGTCGTTGCCGCCATTTTTGATATGGATGGCCTGCTGATCGACTCCGAACCACTCTGGGAACAGGCTGAACTGGATATTTTCAGCACGCTTGACATCGATTTGAGCCGCCGTGAAGAGTTGCCCGACACCCTGGGCTTACGCATCGATCAGGTGGTACGCATGTGGTACGAAACGCTGCCGTGGAGCGGTCCAACGCAGCAGGAAGTTACAAAGCGTGTTATCGACCGTGCACTCGGTCTGGTGGAAGAAACACGACCGTTGCTGCCCGGCGTGGAAAACGCGCTGCAGCTTTGCCAGCGTTCAGGGTTAAAGATTGCATTAGCCTCCGCCTCTCCATTGTTTATGCTTGAGCGGGTACTGGAGATGTTTAACATCCGCAGTTACTTTGAGATCCTCGCCTCTGCTGAATCCCTGCCCTACAGCAAACCGCACCCACAGGTTTACCTTGATGCCGCAGCACGTCTGGGCGTTGATCCGCTCAACTGCGTCACGCTCGAGGATTCCTTCAACGGTATGGTTGCCACCAAAGCCGCGCGTATGCGATCCATTGTCGTACCTGATGCAGAGTACGCTGCCGATCCGCGCTGGGCGCTGGCGGACGTTAAGCTCACGTCGTTGACCGAGCTGACCGGCCAGCATTTACTCGGCCGCTAAAAGGTCAACTAATTCACTTTTATCGCCCGGAAAGCTAACGCAGCGAGGCTGTTTTCACCTTTCGTTGCTTAAATGTTAATCCGGGCTAAAAATATTTATCTTTCGTTACAGCGTCACATATTTATTCTACTGTATATATTCCCTATACTGGATGCATTGACAGCTATGCAGCCAGGTACTTCCCATGACGGCCGAAGGCCATCTTATTTTTGCCATTGCCAGCGCAATTTTTGCCAAGCGCGCCGAACTGACCCCGGTTCTGGCCAGCGCGGACTGGTGGCACATTATTCCGGCCACGCTGCTGACCTGCCTGCTACCCGATATCGATCACCCAAAGTCGCTGCTCGGTCAGCGGCTTAAATGGCTGTCGCAGCCCATTGCCCGCGCTTTTGGCCATCGGGGGTTTACCCACAGCCTGCTGGCCGTGGCCGGTGGCGTAGCGCTGTTACAGATGAAACTTCCCGCGGGCTGGATTATTCCCGCCGATGCGTTTCAGGGAATGGTGCTGGGCTATCTCAGCCATATTGTTGCCGATATGCTCACGCCCGCAGGCGTGCCGCTGCTTTGGCCGTGCCGCTGGCGTTTTCGGCTTCCGCTGCTCAATAGCCAGAAAGGCAATCAGCTGGAACGTATGTTATGCCTGGCGCTGGTCGGCTATGCAATGTTCTTCCCACCCGGCATGCAGCATTTTGGTGCGGGCGGATGGGCCAGTTCCGTAATGAATACCGTACAAAACAGCATCAGCAGAATAATTAATGTGCAACCAGAGCGATAATCAAACAAATAACACCAAAAAGTTATAAATAATTCCTTTTGGATATAAACCTGCACCATTCCAAACTGTTACCATTTCGCCACTGACCTACTTGCTGCGCGGCAGAAATTAACTGTCGCCCACTACGGCGGTGCCATCGCGCCGTCACTTTTGGAGAATGTCCTAATGAATTTCCCGCTCATTATTAACCTGGTGGCCTTCGTCGCCCTGTTATTGCTGCTGGCAAAAACCGGCCGCCGCGGCTGGAGCCTGTCGAAAAAGGTCCTCGCAGGCCTGGTGGTTGGCGTGCTGTTTGGCCTGGTGCTGCACACCATCTATGGTGAAAACAGTGACGTGATTAAACAATCCGTCAGCTGGTTCAATCTCGTCGGTAACGGTTATGTCCAGCTGCTGCAGATGATCATTATGCCGCTGGTTTTCGCCTCTATTCTCAGCGCCGTTGCTCGCCTGCACAATGCGTCATCATTGGGTAAAATTAGCGTACTGACCATTGGCGTGCTGCTGTTTACTACCGCCATTTCAGCGGCGGTTGGCGTGCTGGTTACCTGGCTGTTCGGGCTGAACGCCAGCGGTCTGGTGCAGGGCGTGCAGGAAACCGCGCGCCTGACGGCGATTCAGAACAACTACGTGGGTAAAGTTGCCGATCTGAGCGCCCCGCAGCTGCTGCTTTCCTTTATCCCTAAAAACCCGTTTGCGGACCTGACCGGCGCGAATCCAACGTCGATTATCAGCGTGGTGATTTTTGCCGCCTTCCTCGGGGTAGCGGCGCTGCAGTTACTGAAGGATGATGCAGAGAAAGGCCAGCGCGTGCTGAAAGCCATCGATACCCTGCAGTCCTGGGTGATGAAGCTGGTGCGCCTGATTATGAAGCTGACTCCTTACGGCGTCATGGCACTGATGACCAAAGTGGTAGCGACCTCGAATGTCGCTGACATTATTAAGCTGGGTAGCTTTGTGCTGGCGTCATACCTTGGACTGGCAATCATGTTTGCAGTGCACGCTCTGCTGCTGTCGGTAAACGGCGTGAACCCACTGCGTTTCTTCCGCAAAGTGTGGCCGGTGATTACCTTCGCCTTTACCAGCCGTTCCAGCGCAGCAACCATTCCACTGAGCGTAGAAGCACAGACCCGTCGCCTTGGCGTACCAGAATCCATCGCCAGCTTTGCGGCGTCATTCGGTGCCACCATCGGTCAGAATGGCTGTGCCGGTCTTTACCCGGCAATGCTGGCGGTCATGGTCGCGCCAACGATTGGCATTAACCCGTTTGACCCGGTATGGATAGCCACTCTGGTCGGTATCGTTACCCTGAGCTCTGCGGGCGTTGCAGGCGTAGGCGGCGGTGCAACGTTCGCTGCGCTGATCGTGCTGCCAGCCATGGGCCTGCCTGTCACGCTGGTGGCTCTGCTGATCTCCATCGAGCCGCTAATTGACATGGGCCGCACCGCGCTTAACGTCAACGGTTCCATGACTGCCGGCACGCTGACCAGCCAGTGGCTTAAGCAGACCGACAAGCAGATCCTGAACACCGATGCGGAAAACGACGCCGAGCTCGCTCACCGCTGATCGCCAGCCGTTCGCTTTAACCCGGTGCCTTGATGGGCATCGGGTTAAGCAGCCATACTCTCTGTTACGCTCGCCGCTCGTTCAACCTCAGCTCTTTTACGAACGCGTTGATTCCCTCGCCAGAAATCTCATTCTTCAGCAGCCTTGCCGTCGGCTCCCTCAAAATGTCGCTGGCCTTGCCCATATTCCCCCCCGATCGTGGTCCTCAGGTTAAGGAAGCGTTAAGCGCTGTAAGCAGCCGCTAATAGCGGCCGGGAGCCGCTTGTATTTCACTACGCCTGGGGCGATGCTAGCGCAAAGAACCTGGAGAACTGCTTATGAAAAAGGTGATGACCACCCTGCTCGCCTTATCCCTGCTGGCACCCGCGCTGGCATCCGCCCATCCAGGAGGCTGGGGCCCACCGGGGCCTGGTCCAGGCTGGCACGGCGGCGGCGGGCCAGGAAGGCTGTCGTTTCTGCCTGATGCGGCAGCAGCGGTACTGATCGGCGGGCTGACCTACTATGTGCTTAACGGTAACTACTATCAGCGGCAAAACGACAATACCTATGTGGTGGTTGATCGCCCCATTGACCGGGTAACGGATATGCGTGCGCTGGATTATAACGGTGAACGCTACTACGTTCAGGACGGCCACTACTACCGCCGCAATATCAACGGTGAGTACCTGGAAGTTCCTCGTCCACCGGGGCTATGACCGGCCACAAGGCGCAGAAAGAATAGCTATCTGCAACGTAAAACGGCAACGCTGCATATTGCGCGTTGCCGTTCGTTTTAGCGATCCAGGCTGTACTAACTCAACCCTTTGCTGGATTACTGCCCGGCCTGCGGATCGGTATCGTATTCTTTACAGCTCTGGAAGCCGTAGTTCATCACTTTCCCCGTGTCGCTGTAGCTCACAAAGTAGGTTTGCTGTTTGCCGTCTCGCTCACCCAGAACGTAGGTCTGACAGGTGCCACGCGCGTGCACCATGGTGATTTCCGTAGACGGTGGACCCGCGATATCACGGACCTGCTGGCGGGTCATGCCTTTTTTCACATCCTGTACCACGGGCTTGGTGACATAGCTTTCGGCACGATCGTAAGCGGTACAGCCAGAAAGAACGGCCAGAGTCACAGCAGCACCAATCAATCCCGTTAATTTACGCATATGTTATTCCTCATTTATTGTCCATGTGGATATAAGCCTGGAATATAAGTGCCGGATTTTCAACTTTAACTGGCGAAATTATTACGTTTCTGCCACCGCTGGCTTTATACTGCTGTTAATGAGAATGAACGTTCACATTCCAGTTTTAACCCGTTTCATATGCAATACCGGGTAAAAATACCCGGTCGCGGAGGGCTTTTCACCATGCATAACGAAGCGCGTGATGCCAGACACCGCCTGCGTCAGGATGAAATCATCACCGCCGCACGCCGTTGTTTTCGTCAGTACGGCTTTCATGCTGCAAGCATGGCGCACCTGGCATCGGAAGCCCAACTCAGCGTTGGGCAGATTTATCGTTATTTTTCCAATAAAGACGCGATTATCGAAGAGATGATTAAGCGCATTATCGACCGGCGAATCGAGCAAATGATCGATACCAGTAGCAGTCATCATCTACCCCAACTCCTGGCCTGGCGTCATGTGTTGAATGAAGATGATGAGGCGTTAATGCTGGAGGTTGCTGCAGAAGCGACCCGCAATCCTCGTGTTGCACTGATGATGCAGGAAGCCGACACCCGCATATTTGATCGGGCCTGCGAAAACGTTAAACAAGAGTACCCCGGCTTTAGCAACGAGAAGATCCGCAGCTGTGTGGAAGTCCTTGCTGTGCTGGTTGAAGGCACTGCTTACCGCCGCCTGACGCCGCAGAAAGCGTCAGCCGAAATGCTCTACCCGCTCTACCAAGAGATCCACCAACTGCTATTTCATTCAGAGGATTCATGACACCTGCATCTCCAAACCGTCTTGGCTACGCCATTACGCTCGGCCTTCTGGCAGCGCTCGGCCCGCTGTGCATAGACCTGTATCTGCCGGCGCTGCCGGAACTTGCCAGCGATTTACAAACCCCAACAGCCACCGCTCAGTTAAGCCTCACCGCGGGTCTGCTTGGTCTGGGTCTCGGCCAGCTGTTCTTTGGCCCACTCAGCGATAAATACGGCCGCATTCGCCCGCTGCTGCTGTCGCTGGTCCTGCTGCTGATTGCTTCCATTGGCTGCGCGCTCGCACAGGATATCCACCAGCTGCTGCTGGCGCGACTGTTCGAGGGAATGGCGGGTGCAGGTGGTGCCGTACTGTCGCGCACCATTGCTCGCGATATGTATACCGGCCATGAGCTGACGCGCTTTTTTGCCCTGCTAATGCTGGTGAATGGTCTTGCACCGATTGCCGCTCCGGTGATGGGCGGTGCGCTGATGACCTTCCTTAACTGGCGCGGGTTGTTTATGGCGCTGGCGGTTATCGCCGTGCTGCTGTTTATTCTGGCTAAGCTTAAGCTGCATGAAACGCTGGCTGCAGAACGCCGGAGCCAGGGCAGCATTCTCTCCGCATGGGCTGCACTCGGCCAGGTTGTTACCCATCGTCCGTTTATGGGCTTCTGCCTGACCCAGGGCTTTATGATGTCGGGCATGTTTGCCTACATCGGCGCGTCGCCGTTTGTCCTGCAGGAAATCTACCATCTGTCCCCGCAGGCATTCAGCTTCTGCTTCGCGGCTAACGGTATCGGCCTGATTATTGCCTCTCAGGTTAGCGCGCGCCTCAGCCCGCTGTGGGGAGAATATCGGGTACTGAAGGGTGGACTGATACTGGCATTTATCTCGTCGGGTACCCTACTGCTTGCCGGTCTCAGCGCCGCGGCGTTGCCGATCGTATTGATCGCCCTGTTCTTTAGTGTAGCCAGCAACGGGGTGATTTCGGTTACCGCCTCCTCGCTGGCGATGCAAAGCCAGGGACACCGGGCCGGTAGCGCATCGGCGGTGCTGGGCGTGGCAATGTTCACCCTCGGTGGCATCAGCGTGCCGGTTACCGGCATTGGCGGAACGTCGGTAATGACCATGGCGGCCACCATCTTTGGCTGTTACATGCTGGCTATTGTGATGTTTACGCTACTGGCACAAAAGCCAAAAAAAGTCTGATTTGTCAGCAGTCGGTGATAAACATCGCGGATGAAGATTGTTGTTTCGCGCCGGGCGCGTTAGCTTAAACAGACATAATTTTACTGGCTGCCGTCCATCGGCGCTGAATCTGAGGAGAGGTAAATGGCTCTGCAACAGGACATTATTGCGGCACTGGGTGTGAAACCGGTGATTGATGCACATGCAGAAATTCGCACCAGCGTTGATTTTCTTAAGTCCTACCTGAAAACGTATCCGTTTTTGAAAACCCTGGTGCTGGGCATCAGCGGTGGTCAGGACTCAACGCTCACCGGAAAGCTGTGCCAGACCGCGATTAACGAACTGCGCGAAGAAACCACTGACACCACCTATCAGTTTATTGCCGTGCGTCTGCCCTACGGCGTGCAGGCGGATGAACAGGACTGTCAGGATGCGATTGGTTTTATCCAGCCAGACCGCGTCCTGACGGTGAATATCAAGCAGGCGGTGCTGGCGAGCGAGCAGGCGCTGCGCGATGCCGGTATTACCCTGTCTGATTTTATTCGCGGCAATGAAAAAGCGCGTGAACGCATGAAAGCCCAGTACAGCATCGCAGGCATGACGGCGGGCGTCGTTGTGGGAACCGACCATGCGGCCGAGGCGCTGACCGGTTTCTTCACCAAATATGGCGACGGCGGCACCGACATCAACCCGATTTTCCGCCTGAATAAAGGACAGGGAAAACAGCTGCTGAAAGCGCTGGGCTGCCCGGAACACCTCTATCTGAAGCAGCCGACCGCGGATCTGGAAGATAATCGCCCCGGCCTGCAGGATGAAGTTGCTCTAGGGGTTACCTATGAGCTGATCGATCGTTACCTGGAAGGTGAAACTATCGATCCTGCCGCAGCGAAAATCATTGAAGGCTGGTATCAGAAAACCGAGCACAAGCGCCGTACGCCGATTACCGTGTTTGATGATTTCTGGAAAAAATAAGCCGGTAATTCATTCTGTGGCTGCACGGAGTTAGAGATAACCGTTCAGGCCATCGCCCAATGCGATAATAAAGCGGCTCATCGCGAGCCGCTGGTTTACTAAGGCATTTCATATCATCTGGCCGGCGGCGGCTTCTGTTGCCAGCTGGATGATCTTTCTCCTGCCGATTTCCTACCGCAAACTGCCTGCCTCCAACTTATTGCTTCTGATTCACTTATTCCTGTTACTACTTCTACTCCCCCTGGTCTTTGGTTCCGCGCAGCTGTCCACAACTAACCGCTGATAGATATTTTCGCTATACTGTATGAACAACCAGCAACTGGAGTCCGTAGTGGTCAAAAAAATCGTCAGCCACCGTCTGGAGTTTGAAGCGGCGGCAATTTATCAATATCCAGAGCATCTGCGCCCGTGGATAGACGATCTCCCCAACCTTCCCGGCGTCTATACCTTTCATGGCGAGAGTGACAACCTGCCGCTCTATATCGGCAAAAGTGTCAATATCCGTAGCCGGGTGATGTCGCACCTGCGTACCGCTGATGAAGCAAAAATGCTGCGTCAGTCAACGCGTATCAGCTTTATTACCACTGCCGGCGAACTGGGCGCGCTGCTGCTTGAAGCGCAGATGATTAAGATCCAGCAGCCGCTGTTTAACAAACGTCTGCGCAAAAACCGTCAGCTGTGCGCGCTGCAGCTGGTGAATCAGCGCCCGCAGGTGGTCTACGCCAAAGAGGTTGATTTCTCACACACGCCAAACCTGTTCGGTCTGTATGCCAATCGCCGCGCTGCTCTTCAGCATTTACAGAAAATTGCCGACGAGCAGCAGCTCTGCTACGGGTTGCTGGGTATGGAACCGCTGAAAGCCGGTCGCGGCTGTTTCCGTTCGGCGCTACGGCGCTGTGGCGGGGCCTGCTGCGGTAAAGAGAGCGTGGAAGCGCATCAACAGCGGCTGCTGGCCGCTCTGGAAGCGGTGCGTGTGCAGTGCTGGCCGTGGCAGGGAGCCGTTGGCGTGATTGAAGAAGGGGTTGACCGGAAGCAAATCCACATCATTAACAACTGGCTCTATCTGGGCTCGGTCAGCGATATCGCGGAAGCAACATCGCTCTGCACCACACTGCCGGGTTTTGACAGCGACGGCTATAAGATCCTCAGTAAACCGCTGATGGCCGGCAAACTGCCGATCGTGGCACTCTGAACTCATCACCAAACAAAACCGCCGGTGTTGCCCACTGCCCTGAGGGCGGAGGTGAGCAACACCGGCGGTTTCAAATACGTTTAACGAGGATTAGTCGTCTGCAGGAGGCATTTTACCTTCATGCTTCGGTTTTTCAGTCAGACGTTTCTCAAAATCCTGGTTGAACTGTTTTTTCTGCTCAGGCGTCAGCACGTTATACATCTTGTTCTGCGTTTCCAGCATAGACAGGGCGCGTTCTTTACCGTTGGCGGCCATCTGCGTTGCCTGTGCTTCCGCTTTAGCCCGATCGAAGGTGTCGGAAGCGATAATGCTGTGCATTGCACGGCGCTCTTCCAGCGAAGGACGTTTCATGTCCTTGTGCGACTCTTTCATGATGGTGCGAATCTGCTGCTTCTGCGCATCGGTCAGATTCAGACCTTTAAACATATCGTGCATACCGCCGCCGTGACGAGGTGGCTTATGCATCATCGGTTTGTCGCCACCGGCAGGAGGTGGAGTCAGGTTGTCGTTTGCAGCATGAACGATATTTGCTGCACCCACTGCCAGCGTGGCAGCAACAATCAGGGAAGTTAATTTACGCATAGTATTGTCCTTATGTTTCATTTCTATGGCGACCCGGTTGTCGCGTTGTCGGGAGCCAGTTTACGATGCCCAACGTCAAGTACTCAGAGGGTTGGTAAAGGCCTGAAAGCATAAAAGACAATTTGAAGCCAATCATGGAGAGAATGAGAAGATTATGGTGAAGAATTGCAAAAGAATATGAATTTGAAGGGATTTATGCAGGGAATATGGAGGAGTGTAATCCTCCAGGTTGAATTTCGGAAGGAAAAAGTTAAGCCCTTTACACTTTTCTGCGAATGTCCGCTGCTGGAAATTTGAGGGTAAGATTTGTAGCGATAAGGGGGGGATAAGCACGCTGGCGGTTCCCCAGGCTGGCGGGTCCTCTCGCCGCTGTGCGGTCCCTTCACTCCGTTCGTCAGCCTGCCGGACCGGCTCAGACGTCGCGTCCCTGCGCCGACCGAGCCTTGTGCCCGCGTCCTGCGGGCACATCCTGGCTTCCTTTCTGCGTTCAGCGCTGCGGATTACCAGCCTGGGGAACCGCCAGCATGCTCCTGGAATCCAGAATTGCCTGTTAAAAGCCAGCGACGGAGATATTACAGGCAGAGCCTCTGTGGCTGCGACCGGGTAATCCACAGCGCTGAGATGAAAGCGTCAGGCCAGGATACGCCAACAGGACGTTGGCGTAAGGCTGCGTCGTGTCAGGGACGACGCGTCGCAGGCGGTCCGACAGGCCGGATGCTGGAATCGAAGGCACCGGGCGAAGCACGGCGCGAGGACCGCCCGACCGCAGCCACAGAGGCTCAGCCAGCCACCAATGCCACCGCGACACCAGTCAAGCAGGAGGACTAAAAACGCTGGCTCCCTCAGCCTCAGGGACATCAATCACCTCGCTGGCATCCTCTGCCACCAGCATCAAACCCGCCCGCAAACCTTCAGCCACATTCGGATTAGGGAACAAAACATACTCCCGCGCCTGCTGAACGTAATACTGCGTATCACCATCCTCGGCCAGCAGCGTCCCCTGAGCAAACGCGGTAAAGTTCAGCGTCTCTCCCCCCATATGCAGCACAAAACGGTCTGAATGCCGGGTGATCTGCTGCGAAACGCGATAGCGCAGCGGTGGAACCCCCACCGCAGGCAACGTGTCGCCGCTCACCAGCGCGCTCAGCGCCCTGTCGGCTGCGGAAAACTGCGTCAGATCGTTATGGCCAAACGGCAGTGCTTTACCCAGCTCCAGCGTACAGCTGGCCGCATGGAAATGATGGCTACTGTAATGCGTATAGGTTCCGCCGGGCGCACGATGGAACACCAGCGCCTCCAGCCCCGCAGCACCCAGCCAGTGAAGAAAATCTTCCGGCCACGGCGTTTCACGCTGCGGCATCACCCCAAAGCGTGGATGATACGAACCGCGAATCGCCGTATGCATATCAATATGCCAGCGCACTTCATCATGCTCGCTTAACTGCCAAAAATTCTCCATTGCCTGCTCAAGACGCCATGCGCGGCGCGCCTCGGGACAGTCTTCGTACTGCTGCCATCTGCCGCCGAACATCCGGTTCATATCGCCATGCACATAGCGCTTATTCTGCCGCATCGCCGCCGGATTGCCGTAAATCACCAGCAGGCGCGCCACCAGCGGTATCTCACCGCTCAGCAGCGAATTCAACAGTCGGTCGACAATTTCAACGGGAGCCGTTTCGTTACCGTGGATGCCGGTGGAGATCACCAGGGCCATTTGCGCCGGGTGATTTGGCGTCAGCTCCAGAATACCTTCATCAATCCATCGCCAGCTCAGTTGGGCATTTTGCCCGGCAACGGCAGCGGGCCGGTCTCCGGCGAGGGTTAAGGTGAGAAAATCTTGCATCATTACTCCTTCAAGCATCGCCGCTCAGCCCTGAGGGACCGGGGACATGCCCCGGCCCTGCAACGATCGCGTTACTGCTGAAAACGGTATACGTTACCTAAGTTTAGCAGCTTAGTCAGTTCGTCAAGTGCCTCGCGACCTTCCAGCAACAGCTGCGGGTCAGCAAGATCGGCCTGCGACAGGCGATCGCGATAGTGGCGTTCTACCCAGCCGTTCAGCGTCTGGAACAGCCGATCGTTCATCATCACCGCAGGATTTACTGCCGCCTGCTGCGCATCATCCAGCACCACCCGCAGGCGCAGACACGCCGGACCACCGCCGTTGAACATACTCTCACGCAGATCGAACACCTTCAGCTCATCAATCGGACTGCCGCTGGCGACCAGCTCATTGAGCCAGCCCCAGACGCCCGCATGGCGACGCGCTTCTTCCGGCAGCACCAGCAGCATTTTGCCATCCGGTTTGCTGAGCAGCTGGCTGTTGAACAGATAGGTAGCCACCGCATCGGCCACGCTGACACGATTATCCGGCACCTCAATCGCCGTAAAGCCCGGCAGCTTTTCAGCCAGTTCGGCCAGCAGCTGCGGCTGGTTGAGGAACGCCTGCTGATGACAGAACAGCGCCTGCTGATTGCTCACCGCGATCACATCATTATGGAAAACGCCCTGGTCGATCACCGCCGGATTCTGCTGAGCAAACACCGTGCGGGCCGGATCGAGCTGGTGCAAGCGCGCCACCGCCTCGCTGGCTTCCAGCGTCTGACGAGCCGGATAGCGGGTCGGGGCTACGCCACCGCGTTCGCTGCGGCCATAGACAAACATCTGCACGCCCGGTGTGCCGTAACCGTGGCTGAAGCGGTTATGGTTGGCCGCCCCCTCATCACCGAACATCGCCACCTGCGGCAGCGCATCATGCACTGAAAAATGGTTACCATCGCGGAAAATCGCCCGCAGCAGATTCGCCGTGGTCGGTGCTTCTATCGCCCGGTGGAACTTATTATTCAGGTTAGCCACCGTCAGATGTACACGGCCATCGGCGCTATCAGCGGAGGGTGACACCGTGGCAGCATTCGCTACCCACATCGAAGAGGCCGAACTGACGGCGGAAAGCAGCTGCGGTGCCTGTTTTGCCGCCCGGGCCACCACCTGCGCATCGCTGCCGCAAAAGCCAATCTGCCGCAGTGCTTCAACGTTTGGCCGCTCATGCGGCGGGATCACCCCCTGAGCAAAACCCAGATCCGCGAGGGTTTTCATCTTCACCAAACCCTGCTGCGCGGCCAGTTTGGGATTAGACAGCTGGTGCTGATTGCGGGTTGAGGCTTCATTACCAAACGACAGGCCGGCGTAATGGTGGGTTAACCCCGGCAGACCATCGAAATTGACTTCACGGGCGCTCATCGCGTCTCTCCTTCCGTGCTGAAGTCCAGCCCCGGTGATAAGGTTGCAGGCAGATTCAAGTCCGCCGATTCCAGCGTCGCCATCGGCCACGCGCAGTAGTCAGCCGCGTACCAGGCGCTGGCACGATGATTGCCCGAGGCCCCTATTCCGCCAAACGGTGCGGTACTGGCGGCACCGGTCAGCGGTTTGTTCCAGTTCACAATGCCGGCTCGCGCTTCAATCAGCAGGTGTTCAAACTTCTCACGCTGCGGGGAGATCAAACCGCAGGCAAGGCCATAGCGCGTGTGGTTGGCGATGCGAATAGCCGCATCAAAATCATCGTAGCGGATCACCGCCAGCAGTGGACCAAAGACCTCTTCGTCCGGCAGATTTTGCAAACCGGTCACATCAATGATGCCCGGCGTCAGGATCGCGCTGTCGCGCTGTGGCCACTGCATCGGCAGCAGCACCCGGCCACCGGCATCCACCCGTGACTGCCATTCGGCATAGATTTTTTCCGCCGCAGACAATGAAATCACGCTGCCCATAAACGGCTGCGGTTCATCATCCCAGCCGCCAACGCGAATTCGCGCCGACACGTCAACCAGACGCTGTAAGAAGGCATCTCCGGCGGACCCTTTTTTCACCAGCAGTCGGCGGGCACAGGTACAGCGCTGTCCCGCGCTGATAAAGGCCGACTGCACGGCGATATGCACGGCTGCATCGATATCGTCAGGATCTTCGACGATCAGCGGGTTATTGCCGCCCATCTCCAGCGCCAGCATTTTTTCAGGTTTACCGGCCAGCTGACGATGCAGCTGGTAACCGGTTGCCGCGCTGCCAGTGAACAGCACGCCGTCGATTTGATTATCCTGCGCCAGCGCCTGGCCGGTGTCGCGGCCGCCCTGCACCAGATTGATTACGCCCCCAGGCAACCCGGCATTGATCCACATTCTGACAGTCAGTTCCGCGGTCAGCGGCGTAAGTTCGCTCGGTTTAAAGACCACGGTATTCCCGGCCAGCAGCGCAGGAACAATGTGGCCGTTAGGCAAGTGCCCGGGGAAATTATAAGGTCCGAAGACCGCCATCACACCATGCGGGCGATGCCGCAGTGAACTTTCACCTTCAGCCTGTTCTCCGGTACGGGAATGATAAGCGCGCAGAGAAATCGCCACTTTATTGATCATCGCCTGCACTTCGGTCAACGTTTCCCAACGCGGCTTGCCGGTTTCGCGAGAAATCGTTTCGCTAAGCTCGCGCTTATTCTTTTCCAGCTGCTGCGCAAACTTTTCTACGATCGCCTGACGCTCGGCAAACGGCCGGCGTGCCCAGTTGGAGAATGCCGCCCGGGCGGCTTCAGAGGCGTCGGAAACCTGCGCGGCGGTAGCCGATTTGCCCTGCCAAAGCAGTTCGCCTTTTACCGGGTCCAGTTTAGCGATGGTCTCACCACCGCCGGTCAGCCACTGACCATTAATACAGTGCGTCATGCTGTTTTCTCCTCACGACAAAGTGTCACTACCCGCAGGTTCTCTCCTGCACGGCAATGTAAAATTTCAGCCTGCGCGGCGGTGACAGCAATCGTGCCGCTCTGCATATTGGCCGGTAGCAGCATCACGCGGAAGTGCTGATAGTGTTGATTCGCCACCAGGCACAGCGGCAGGGTTTGATCCGGCTGCTCGCTCAATTCAACTACCAGTTCGCGGCTTTTACGGATAGCGCGCACGCGGTCGATATCGCACTCAAGGGTCGGTCCGCCATCGAAAATGTCGACATAGTTCTGGAAGCGGAAACCTTCAGCCTCCAGCACCGCACGTGCAGGGGCCGTCTGCGGATGAACTTCGCCGATAACCGCCCGTGCTTCCGGCGACAGGTAATCAATATATAAAGGATGTTTAGGCATCAGCTCGGCGATAAACGCCTTTTGCCCGGTGCCGCTCAGGTAGTCGGCATCGCTGAATGACATCGAAAAAAAGCGGCTGCCGACGCTATCCCAGAATGGCGAATGGCCATTTTCATCACTGACACCCCGCATCTCAGCGACAATTTTTTGCATAAAGCGGTCGCGAAACGCCGCCATAAATAAAAATCGCGATTTTGACAGCAGATAGCCGTTCTTTCCGTTGCGGTAGTCCGGGTCAAGGAACAGCGTGCACAGCTCGCTGCTGCCGGTGTGATCGTTGCTTAACGACAGCGTGGGCAACATGTTGTATACATTCAATTCTTTCGAGGCATGCACCTGGGTGCCGACACGAAAGTTGTACCAGGGGTCCTGTAAACCCACCGCCACCTCAATGGCGCAGATCCCCACGGCTTTACCGGTATCTCCATCTGCCAGCACAAAAACGTATCCCTGTTCAGCCCGCGGCAGTTTTCCCTGCCAGGTCATTAATGAACGTTCGATACGCGCTGACAGCGTATCGCTGTCAACGGGCAGAGAGGTCAGTCCCCCGCCGGTTTTGCCGGCGAGGTACATCAGCTGAGCCAGATCGTCTCGTTCAACGGGACGAATAAACATCATACGGCGGCTCCTTCAATGACGGCGCGGCAGGCGCGTTCGAAGCGTGCCAGCCCCTCCGTGACTTCCTGTTTAGTGATAATCAGCGACGGAGCAAAACGTACAACGTTAGCTCCGGCAATCAGTACCATCAGCCCTTCACGTGCAGCGGCCTGATTAATCAGTTTGGCTTTACCGCTGTAATCCTGATTCAGCACGCAGCCAATCAGCAGGCCGAGCCCACGGACTTCACTGAACAGTTGTAAACGCTGGTTAATCTCATTCAGGCCGTCAACAAACCAGCGATGGCGCTCTGCCACACCCGCCAGGATTTCCGGGCGGTTGATCAGTTCCATCACTTTGCCACCGACCGCTCCGGCCAGCGGATTGCCGCCGTAGGTGGTGCCGTGGCTGCCGATATTGAGATGTGCAGCAAGACTTTCGGTCGTCAGCATGGCCCCGATCGGGAAGCCACCGCCGAGTGCTTTAGCCGTGGTCAACACGTCCGGCGTCACGCCATAATGCATGTAGGCATACAGCGAACCGGTACGGCCCACGCCGCTCTGCACCTCATCAAAAATCAATAGCGCCTGATGCCTGTCACAGAGCTCACGCAGCCCGCGCAGGAAGGCAGGTTCAGCAGGAACGACCCCACCTTCCCCCTGAATCGGCTCCACAATCACTGCGCAGGTCTGGTCGTTGATCAGTGCGGCTGCGGAATCCAAATCGTTGTAAACCGCGTGCTGAATGCCACCCGGCAGCGGCGCAAAATCTTTCGAATAGGCAGGCTGGCCACCGGCAGAAACGGTGAACAGCGTGCGACCATGGAACGCGTTATTGAACGCCACGATGCCGTTTTTCTGCAGATTGCCGCCATCGTGAGCCACCTTACGCGCCAGCTTCAGCGCCGCTTCGTTAGCTTCCGCACCAGAGTTACAGAAAAACGCGCGGTCGGCGAAGGTAGCATCCACCAGCTGCTTTGCCAGGCGGAGGATCGGCTCATTGGTATAACCATTTCCGGTATGCCACAGCAGCGCAGCCTGCTGTTGCAGGGCCAGCTGCAGATCGGGGTGTGCATGGCCCAGTGCATTCACCGCAATTCCCCCGGCGAAGTCGATATAGGACTTCCCCTCCTGGTCCCACAGCGTTGAACCTTCCGCGCGCACCGGAATAAAACTGGCAGGAGCGTAAGTTGGAACAATCCATTGATCGAAATTTTCACGGGTGATTGACGGTTGCATAGCGGCCTCGTTT
Organism: Pantoea coffeiphila; assembly: GCF_016909495.1. Lineage (GTDB taxonomy): Bacteria > Pseudomonadota > Gammaproteobacteria > Enterobacterales > Enterobacteriaceae > Erwinia > Erwinia coffeiphila. The sequence goes on from NZ_JAFBFW010000001.1 coordinate 740,315, forward strand.
ATCGCTTAACCCTTTAGTTTTTGTGGTGAACTAAAGATGTATAAAATGTTAATGAAATGATTCATTGCAGCTCTACTGTAAATTGCACAGAGCGTGCCAGCCAGCAAAAAAATGCATAAACCAAATTCAACAACCAAATATCAATAACTTACGACAGCTTATTATTCACCATAAATGCATAAAAAGTGAATATCAATGTAAATCCCCGGCTTCGCCACACAAAAAAAAGAGGAATTATGCATTGGTAAAATAAAATATTGTTTATGTGATCGCCGATAGAATTTGGTCGTAAAAAGAGGAGGTTAACGCACCATAATGCAGCAGGTGCGCACCAGAACCGTGCACACCACCTCTTCAGCGTAAACTCGCTGGAGAAATCATTTTTTTAACACTCAGCCTTATAATCCCGCCCTGTATTATTTAGATATATTAATAAAAAAACCCAAAAACACAGATATTACATATGGACATTTTGTATTAATAGAAAAGCTTTACGATAAATAGCATTAACCCAATTTCGATAATTAACCATGAAACCAAAACCGCCGAAATCGCTCAATAATTACTCATAATGCGATAAATAAATATTGTTTTTCATAAAAATGAAATATTAGTTTATACATTTAAATCATGCAATTAACTCACTTAAATTCCACAAACTCTTAAAAGATGCATAGCTAATACGTATTGCATCATAAGGAATAACTTATAAACACCCTGTCAAAAATCATTATGAAATAATTTGTTACATATATTCAATTTTCATGAAACATATTTTTATGTCACCTTCACCACCGCACTAAATGCAAAGAAAATATAATTTTAAAACAGGGTTACTCATGATGAAGCGTTCTTTACTGGCATTACTGATACCGGCTCTTCTGGCCACTGGCGGCGTGCAGGCAGCAGAGATTTATAACAAAGACGGCAACAAGGTGGATTTGAACGGTAAGATCAACGTCGGCCACCTCTTCTCAGACGATACGGGCAACGACGGCGATGTTTCCTATGCTCGTTTTGGCTTTAAAGGCGAAACGCAGATTGCGAAGGACCTGACCGGCTACGCCCAGTGGCAGTACAACTTCCAGCTGAACAAAACCGAAGGCGCGGATGCGCTGAGCGGCGACAAAACCCGTCTGGGCTTTGCCGGTCTGAAGTTTGGCAAGTGGGGTTCATTCGATTACGGTCGTAACTATGGTCTGGTGTATGACGCGCTGGCCTGGACCGATATGCTGCCGAAATTCGGCGGCGACTCCGGTTACGCGGACGGCTTCCTCTCCACGCGCTCAACCGGCGTGGCAACCTGGCGTAACAGCAATTTCTTCGGTCTGGTTGATGGCCTGAATGTGGCGCTGCAGTACCAGGGTAAAAACGATCGTACCGGCACTGATGCCGTGCGCCGCAGCAACGGTGACGGCTACGCGACGTCCGTCAGCTACAACGCCGACTGGGGTCTGGGCGTGGTGGGAACTTATGCCAACCTCGGCCGCACTCAGGCACAAAATAACGCAGCGCGTGGTGAAGGCGACCGTGCGGAATCATGGGCAACGGCGATTAAGTACGACGCTAACCAGATCTATCTGGCAACGGTGTACGGCAACACCCATAACGCGACGCCAATCAGCGGCGGCTTTGCTAACAAAGCGGTGAATTTTGAAGCCGTGGCGCAGTACCAGTTCCTGAACGGTTTCCGTCCGTCTCTGGCCTACGTGTCATCACGCGGTAAGGACATTGAAAACATCGGCAACGCGGATATCGTGAAGTACGTTTCCTTCGGTGCGAACTACTACTTCAACAAAAACTTCCTGGCGTACGCTGAATACAAAGTTAACCTGCTCAGCGACAACAACCCGCTGGGGCTGGCGAACGACGACGTTACCGGCATCGGTCTGAACTATCAGTTCTGATGGGATAGCAAGGGGCGATCGTTAAGATCGCCCTTTTGTCATATCAGGTTAAACGATAATGCCTGTCAGGCTGAGGCGTATCCGGCAGTTCCTGCTCCAGATTCATCTCCCGCAGGTTGATCTCAATATTGGTGCACATGGCATCCAGCGGCAGATGGTTGTTGGCCAGGCCAAAGGGCATCTCCAGCTCTTCCGCCAGGGTATCCAGCGACAGGAAGGTATAGGCGATGAACACCGATACCAGCGGAGTCATGTAGTGCAAATCCGGCACCAGCGCGAACGGCAGCAGCGTACAGAACAGATACACCGTACGGTGCAGCAGCAGGCCGTAGGCAAACGGAATCGGCATACTCGCCAACCGCTCACATCCTCCCAGAACCTGCGACAGCTGATTGATGCTGGCATCCATATGCGCATACAGAATGTCAGAAAGATTACCGTTGCGACGCTGTACCGCCAGCCAGTTGGAAAGCTGTAGCTCAATAAAGTTGGTCGGTGAGCGCCGGGTCAGGATCTCATCGGCCTCATCGCCAAGATAGCGGCGCATGTCCTCGTGGGCATCGGTACGGCGCAGCTGGTGCTTAAGGCTGTAGCAGAAAGCCAGCAGCAGCGACATCACGCGCGGCGCTTCAGCCGGGGAGATGGCCAGCGCCAGGCGTTGTAGCGTACGGCAGGCGATCAGCAGGTTACCCCAGAACATGCGCGCTTCAATAAAACGGCCAAAGCAGACGCTGTTGCGGAAACCAAGGAATACCGCGATCGACACCCCGAGCAGACTGAACGGGGCAAGGGTCAACTTAATCCCCAGCGTTTCATACCAGTCAAGACACAAAATCGCGATCACTGACATCATTAAATTGAGTGTCAGGCGAAACCAGATTCCGGGTAGCACAGAGCCGTGCCAGGCGAAAAGGCGAACAAACCAGTGACGATGCGGACGGATGATCATGATGAGCAGGTGAGTAGAATTTTTCGCAGATTGTGCAGAAAAACCCTGACGTTGGGAAGGAGTATTTTGTGACTTTAATCACATATATTTTAGGGCGCTATCTTGACAACTTTTTGCATTTCAGCGGGGCTATCTTTCCCGTCGTCAGGGGGTTAGAAAATCGTAATTCTCCGCACGCGGGTCCTGCAATGCTACCGGCGGAGCCAGTTTCAATGTGATCCAGTTTGAGGTGACGCGCTGCTGTTTACTGTCTTCCAGCGTCACCGACAGACGATACTCATTGCTCGCCCCTGACGAACTGTCCCAGGCGGGAATAATGATACTCCATCCCTGCGGATCGCTGCTGTTAGCGGGCGGCGTCAGGCTCAGGGTTTGAGTATCCCCCTGCCAGCTCACTGCTTTGATCGGATTGCTGTGGCGAATCTGCAATTTCAGCGGCAGCGTTTCTCCCGGCTGCACCTGCCACGGCGGCGTGGCAAGAAACACCGACAGCGTTTTCCGCTGCCGGAAGGCCATCACCGGAGAATTATTACGATTCACCGCATCATAACGGCTGCCGCTCAGCGACTGCGCGGCATCAACGTTGCTGGCGGAGAGCTGTTTACTCAGTGCCACGCCGATGCGGTAGTTCATCTTCAGGGCAAACTGATCCTGGGATTCGCCGCTGTCGCCCTCTTTGTGATTGGCGCTGAAGGTAAACAGCGGAACCGGCGTGTAGTTAATCCCCAGCGTCACCGCCGTAGGGTTGTCCATCATATTTCCGCTGTGGAACAGGTCGATATTGCGCCCCAGATACTGCTCGTAACTCAGGGAAACGCCAAGCTGGCGATAGAACGGCAGGTAGCCGCGGGTGGTAATGTCATAGCCGCGCGCCATACGCATCTGGCTGGTGCTCCCGCGATTACGCCAGCCGCTAAGGGGATGATAGTAGTTGGCGGAAAAACGCAGATATTCGCCCCATGCTTCGCTACCCAGCGATCCGCGCTGCTGGTTTTCGGTCAGCAGATCGTCGATAAAAGCGTTATAGCCCAGCCGCCAGTTTCCGGCTATCCAGCGCTGCCCCAGTCCGGCATTACCCACCGCGCCGTATTCCGTTTGCTCAAGGCCCAGCTGGCTGAAGGTAAGATACTGGTAGTTATCCTGCCAGGGGGTAATCAACTGCGCCGACGTCCCATTAAAGCTACCTGCATCGTCGACCGCCAGCGAGACACTGGCACGCCCGTAAGGCGACAGCAGCTGCTCCCCTTCTCTGGCCGCGCGTTCGGCGGCAAAATCGCGAAAGCGGTTGAATGCCCACAGCTCGGCCTGTTCACGCAGGGGCTTATCACTGTCGCTGGCCATGCTGGCTTCCCCGATACTTTTCGCCGCTTCGGCAATACGTTTTTCCAGCAGGTCGTCGTTAGCTCCACTATTCAGCGCGGGCAGTTGCTGCACCATATTGCTGAAGCGGGCGGGATCGTCAAAGGGGGCTTCGGCAACCTGATTTTCAGCGTCAAAGGCCCAGGCATGCTCTGCAAGCTGGCCGGATAAGGCGATCAGCAGGGAAAGTGCAATGGGATAGCGGCGGATAAATCGGTTCATAGGCATTTAAAATAGCAAAAGCAATGTTTTTATAGCGGGTTAAATGTGTGGTGCCTCACAAAATTGGCGAGTTATAACCTTAACACAGATTCGGCGGGTCGGTGAAAATCGCCGGGGAGAGATGCGTCGTTCAGGTGAACTCGTGGACCATTAACCAGCTGGTGCACAGGTTCCACGACTTTAGTGGCTACTTGACTAACTGTGTGTCTGGATAGTCGCTGGTGCCTGGGTATCAGGGGAACAGCCTCTGCGGCTGCCGGGCGGTCCTCGCGCCGTGCTTCGCCCGGTGCCTTCGATTCCAGCATCCGTCCTGTCGGACCGCCTGCGACGCGTCATCCCTGACACGAGGCAGCCTTACGCCAACGTCCTGTTGGCGTATCCTGGCCTGATGCTTTCATCTCAGCGCTGCGGATTACCCGACCTCCGCAGAGGCTGTTCCCCCTTCAACCATTCTGCTTGCTGTTTGATTTAGCCCAACCGTTGAATTGCCTGAACAGATTCAACAGACTGGCAGCTCACCATTCTCAGACCATACTGAAAGATAAGAAGTCGCCCAGCCAGCACCATCGCTAACGCCGACCACACTGAAACCCGGCCATTGGTCCGTTTCTTCAGACAGCACGAAAATAAACAAAGCAGGCTGGCCGGTCCACCGTAGGGGCCATCCACAGCGCGATGACAGGCCAGCCAGTGACAATATCAACCATCAGATAATCAGCACCACTTTAAAACGGAGAACGTCAATGAAAAAAACGCTACTCGCCGCCTCACTCCTGTTAGCCAGCCTCGGCGCTGGCGCACAGGAAATCTTCACCCTCAGTTCACCCGACTTTACCGATAATGCCCTGCTGGACAAACAGTTCGCCGGTGCGACCCCGGGTAACGTCAGCTGCACGGGTAAAAACGTCTCCCCGGCACTTAGCTGGAACCACGCTCCCGCAGGAACCAAAAGCTTTGCGCTGATGGTCTTTGACCCTGAAGGTGCGAAAGGACTCGGCGTCTCACATCTGGTGGCCTACAACATCCCCGCCAGCCGTACCCAGTTTGCCCGAGGCGACCTGACCAGCGGCAACGGATTCACCGGCGGAAAAAACAGCCCGGGAACCGATCGTTACCACGGCCCCTGCCCTCCGGCAGGCAGCGGCGCGCACCACTATGTCTTTACGCTTATCGCCAGCGATCTGGCGGCAGATGCACTTCCTTCCGGGCTGACCCGCGACCAGTTGCTCAACGCGCTGAAAGGCCACGCGCTGGCCGGTGCCGGAATCATCGGCCGCTATGGCAACGACTAAAGCGATCTCATTTTACGCCTTCAGCTAATCACTCGTCCGGTGATGCCCTGCGCATCACCGGGCCACGCCAAACGCCTGTTTTCACGCCAACTATGTAGCAGATAAGGAAAATTAGCATTTTTAGCGCTAATCAAATTGCCGTTATCACTCCTTTCAGGCAAAATCTGGCAAACAAGGCGACTGCTAGCATGTTCATTCAGCGCCTGCAATGGATTCTATTCCCAAAAACGTCAGGTAAGACCATTAACGATGTATCCTGATGTCAAACCGGGCAATTTTATTCCTCTCAACCGAAAAATGTGCCAACACATTCATTTTGGTTGCAATGGAGCGTGGCTGGCGCGGCGCTGTCGCGTTTTAAAGCCAGATATTCTGAACAGATTCACGGGGATCAAAGTGAAAATTAGCAGCGCGTTAATCTTGCTGGCCGTGTTTTCCCTCGCAGGATGCAAAACGGCCCCGTCACAGCCGGATGATGACACTCTGGTGACCAGTGAGGTCAATGGCGTGAAGCTGGTCCATCGATATGCAGTACAGGCCCCCACCTCTTTTACACCTGTAAACCAGCAATATCGTGCGCTGTATAAAGCCTCGGTGATGACCCGGCCCGACTACAGCGGCAAGATTGTTCGTTACCTGGAAACCGGAAAACCCTTCACCGTACTGGGTGAAGCGGACCACTGGCTGGCCATTGCCGGCGACGATCCGCAACAGCTGGCAGGATATGTTCCGCTGAAGGCCGGTGTAAAAAGCGAACTGTATGACGCTACGCTGCGCAACGATCGTCCTCGCCCGCGCAAAGCGCGTAAAAAAGAGTGCGTCGACGTGGGTGGGCAGAGCAAAGCCTGCCGCAGCGGCGATACGGCGACATGGATCTTGCAATAACCCGAACCCGATGCGGCAGCCACACTGCCGGTGAATGGATAAAATAATTTATGCGGCTGCGGGCCTTTTCCTGGCTGCAGCACACAGCTGAGATCCTCGAATCCTGATGATGCCAGAACTTTCTCCGGCGACAGAGAGCTACGCGGCCCTTGATAATCCTCTGCTGGCAGCAGCATTTCCCTTGCTGAACGCCGTGGTGCAGATCCGCCAGGCCATCAGCCATGACGATCCGGCAGGTTTACGCCAGCAGCTGGTTGATGAGATCCGCCTGTTTGAAAGTCGCTGCCGCAAGGTGGAACTGCCGTTTGAGACGATTATCGGTGCCCGCTACTGCCTGTGCACGGTACTCGATGAGGCGGCTGCGCAAACGCCGTGGGGCAATCGCGGCGTCTGGTCAGGTAACGGACTACTGGTAACATTTCATAACGAAGCCTGGGGCGGCGATAAGTTTTTTCAGCTGCTTTCCAGACTGTCGCAGAATCCCGATCAGCATCTTTCGCTGTTAGAAGTCATTAACTACTGTCTGCTACTGGGTTATGAAGGCCGCTACCGCACAATGGAAAACGGTCGCAGCCAGCGCGATGCCATTCGCGATCGACTTGCCACGCTCATTGCTAATGTCCGTGATACGCCGCATCACAACCGTATTTCTCCCCCGGTCGAGCTGCCGCATGAAGGTGCACCATGGCGCGCGCCGGTGCCACTTTGGGCATGCATGTCAATTGCTGCCTTTATCGCCTGCCTGGTCTTCTCCAGCCTGAACTGGCGTCTGGGTAACACCGCCACCACCCTGCTACAGCAAATCTGGCAAACCCCGCTACCGGAAACGGTCGCTGGCCAGCGCGGCCCCGTTCCACAGGCGTTAACCGACCTGCGTTTGCGGCTTAGCGATCTGATTACCGCTCATCAGCTGGATGTGGTGGATACCAGCAGTGGCAGCCGGGTGATCCTGCCGGTAGACGGCCTGTTCAATGCCTCTGGTACGGTACTTTCAGCCGAGGGGCGCGCGCTTATCGCCCGAGTTGCCACGGCGCTGGAAGCCGTTCACGGAACGCTGTTGATTAGCGTTTTCAGCGATGACAGACCGCGGCGTGAAGAACGTTTCCCCTCAAGCTATGAATATTCCCAGGCGCAGGCATCCGCCATCGCCAGCCTGATGCAGCAGCTGATTGCCCAGCCCGGTGTGTCTATTCGCACCCAGGGGCGGGGCGACAGCGGTGCACTGATGCCCAACGACAGCGCTCAGAATCGGGCTCAGAACAGGCGTGTAGAGATTACCCTGTTCGCCGCGCCTGAAAACGATGACCGCAGCAACAGCACCGGAAAATCATGATGTTGAAAACAATTTTCGCCCTGCTTACCTGCCGACCGATATGGGGCCTGCTCGGCGTCAGCGCCCTCTGCGCCCTGATCTGGATGCTCGGGCCTTTACTGGCCCTCAGTCAATTTCAGTTACTTGATAGCGATCTGAACCGTCAGTTGCTGATCGCCAGCTGCTATCTGCTGTGGGGGCTGTTTATGCTGCTGCCCCAGCTCTATCGCGCCTGGTATAACCGACGGATGCTAACGCGATTACAGTTGAACAGCCACGAGCAGAATGAGTTACAGGCTACCAGTGAAATGCTGGATATGCGCTTTCACGACGCAACTCAACTGCTAAAAAAGATCCAGTTTCCGAATAGCTCCCCATCACGCCGCAGCCGCTGGCTGCGCTTTTTCAGCGCCCGCTACCTCTATCAGCTGCCGTGGTATCTGATTGTCGGCGCACCGGGTGCGGGTAAAACTACCGCGTTGCTGAACTCCGGACTGGAGTTTGCGCTACCCGACAGCCTGAATAAAGGCGCACTGCGAGGCGTGGGCGGCACGCGCCACTGCGACTGGTGGTTCACACAACAGGCCGTACTGCTTGATACTGCGGGAAGATATACCCTTCAGGAGAGCCAGCGTACACGTGATGCCAGTGAATGGCAGACATTTATCGCCCTGCTTAAACGCTATCGTCCGCGTCAGCCAATCAATGGCGTGATCGTTACGCTCAGCGTGGCCGACCTGTTAAGTGACTCGGCGGAGATGCGTCAGGCGCAGGCGACAGCACTACGCAACCGCATGGCAGAACTTCACCAGCAAACGGGTATCCACTTCCCAGTCTATATCATGGTGACGAAAAGCGATCTGCTTAAAGGCTTTATGAGCTATTTTGCCCAGTGCGACAAAAGCCAGCGGGAGCAGGTCTTTGGCTTCACTTTCCCGCTAAAGGCCACAGCGGTTGAACACGACCCGCTGCTGCCCCAGTTTGAGCACTATTTCCATCAGCTGTGCAACCAGCTGATGAACGATCTCGCCTGCAATATGGCAAGGCAAACTGATTTACAGCAGCGCGCAGACTGCTTCCTTTTTCCGCAGGAATTCGCGTCCTTACGCCCGCTGCTGGCAGAATATCTCACCACCATTTTCTCGCCCCGACAGGGTGACCCGGCCTGGTCCATACGTGGACTATTCTTTACCAGCGGCACGCAGGAAGGTCTGCCGTTCGATCGCGTGATGGGCGAACTGGCGCGTAAACTCCAGCTGCCACAGTCGCAGGGGCAGTCAATTGCCAGCTGGAACAGCGTCAGCCGTACTTCGCCCATCCCGGCCAATAAAGGGCAAAGCTATTTTATTCACGACCTGCTCAGTAAAGTGGTGTTTCGTGAAAGTGCGCTGGCTGGCAGCGACAGCCGCTGGGAGTTACGTAACCAGCGCCTGCACCGCATGGGGTATGCCGCCACGGCTGCTGCATTAGTGGCGTGTTGTGGGCTGTGGTACACCAGCTATGATAAGAATCAGCGTTATTTGCAACAAATTGACGCCAGGTTACCGGAAATTCAGCAGCAGGCCCGTACGCTGAGCGATAACAACAGCGGCGATATTACCGGGCTGCTGCCGTTTTTAAACAGCCTGGTGGCACTACCTGAAGCGCCGGACTTTTCGCTCTCCTCTCCGCCGACGTTAATGCGAGCGGGGCTGTATCGGGGTGAGCAACTGTATAACGCCAGCTGGGGCCTGTATCAAAATGCCCTGAAATCCCTGCTGCTGCCGCGCGTTGCCCAGGCGATCACGCTCACGCTGCAGGAAGATAACGGCGCAGACGAATCTTTCACCCGCGACGCGATCCGCGCTTATCAGATGCTGTACCAGCCGCGGACATACGATGGGCGTTTTCTGCGGGGCTGGGTGATGCAGAATCTGTCAAAAAATCCGCCACCGGATATTACCGATGCCCAGCTTAAGCAACTGGACTGGCATTTAAGCCAGCTTCTCGATAAGCAGATCCAAAGCTCACCCTACGCGCGTGACGGCGTATTGATAATGAGAAAACAAAATGGCAACCAGCACTGAACTGGGATGGTATGGCAAACTCCCGGCAGCAGGGGATTTTGTCCATCGCCGGATGCCCGAATCGCAGCTTGCCCAGTGGTCAAACTGGTTTAAATCCGGCGTAGTACAGTGGCAACAATTGCACAACAACTGTACTGAAGCCTTCGCGCGTGCGCCGATCTGGAATTTTGCGCTGCCTGCCACACTTGGCGTACAGCAGGTGCAAATTGGCTGCCTGATGCCGTCGCGGGATCGGGTGGGCCGCGTCTGGCCGCTGATGGCCGCACAAAAGATCGCGGTGTCGCAGTGGCACCCGGTTCAGCTGGCAATGGCCGGTGAGTGGTTTAACGCTTTGGGCACTGCGCTGCAACAGGCCGTTCGCCAGCAGAAAAGCGTCGATGAGGCCGAGCTGGCGATAACTAACCTCGCCCCGCTGCCTGAGACTGTAAAACTCGACGCCAGCACGATTATTGGCTATCGCGATAGTCCGACTCTCGCATGGCCGGAGGTTTCGCGCCGTTTCGATCCGCTACAGTACACCAGCTACTGGTGGACGAATCAGTATGATGGCTGCCCGCTGGTTACGCACAAGCACAGCGGTAATTTAACCGCGCAGCTGTTTACACAATTATTTCATCCGACTCTGGCCGAAAATCCGGGCCGCCACGGACTTTATCCACCCATGTTTGACCAGGCTGACTGATCCGGGGGCGAAAACAGAAGTATGCGACTTACTCTTTTAAACCATCTGGAGCAGGACGTCTCCGTAAGCTGTGATTTCGCACCGCCAGGTGGCACCATCGGCCGCAGCGCGGATAACAATCTGATCCTTCCCGACCCTGAACGCACCATTTCTCGTTTACAGGCGCTGGTTCATGTTTCTCCCGCCGGGGAATGTCGTCTGACCAGCCAGGGTAGCGTTATCGCGGTGATACATAATGAACGCTCCCTTGCCCGCGGTGAACAGGTCAGGCTGATGCACGGCGATACGCTGACGATTGGTCACTATCATATTATGGTTACCGATCCCCACAGGACCGACGACAGTACGGTACTGGACGATCCACTGCTGCTGTTTAATGGTGAAAGCAGCAGCACGGAAGATCCACTGGGGATTCTTAACCCGGTTACGTTACCCGATAGCGTTCAGGAAAAACCCAGTGCGGAAGAGCTTGAACTGCGCGCCGCACGCGATGCTGCCGCCAGGCTGACGATAAACCCTCTGCCCACCAGCTACAGTGATAACGGCGATCCGGCAAGGGATGGCAGTCATGAGCAGCGGCTGCTCAATGCACTACTGGAAGGTATGGGTCTGGAGCCGGCGGCCGGTCAAACCGCTGAACTCAGCGAAGAGCAGATGCGCCTGACCGGCCGTATGCTGAGCCTGTTCTCACAGGGCACGGTCGCCCTGCTCTCCTCTCGTTCAATCCTCAAACGCGGGGTCAAAGCCGAAATGACCATGATCCTCAATGAGGCAAACAATCCGTTTAAAATCCTGCCCAGCGGTAAAACGGTACTGATGCAAATTTATCAAAGCCAGATGCCGGGATTTATGCCGCCGGAGCAGGCGGTGCGCGACGCGCTGGTTGATTTACAGGCCCATCAGTTGGGGATGACCTCCGGGATTCGGGCAATTATTGCCGCAATGCTTCAGTCGTTTAACCCGCAGCGGCTGGAAGAACACGCCCGCCAGGACAGCGCCATCCCCAGACTGGCCCTCAGCACATCGCGCAAGGCGGCTCTGTGGGACTACTTTTTACGCCACTATCAGAACACATCCGGAGATATTGAGGATGACTTTCACTCGCTGTTTGGCGAGGCGTTTTTGCAGGCGTATGAGATGGAAGTCAACCAGTACAAAGATTCTCAAAGCGCCGAGGAGGATCGATGAATATCACCTTTTGCAGCACGTCACAGATTGGTGGGCGCGTCAGTAATCAGGACGCCACCGGTACACAGCTTAACGAGCAATTCGGTACGTTCGTCGTCTGCGACGGCGTGGCGGGCAGCCCCGGCGGTGAACGGGCCGCCATCATTGCACGCGATACGCTGCTTTCGCAGACTGCCGGGCACAATGCGCTTTCACCTTTGCAGACCGAAGAGATGATTGCCGCCTGCGAACAGGCCATCCGTGCGGCGCAGCGGGCAGAACCCGCACTGAAGAAAATGAGTACCACCCTTGCCGCACTATTTATCGATCGCCCCGGACGGCGGGCCTGGTGGTGCCACGCCGGAGACACCCGCGTTTATCATTTTCGTCGCGGTGTGGTTCATGACATGACCCGCGATCATAGTCTGGTGCAGCAACTTCATGACGCCGGGTATGATAATACGGGAATAAACAGTCATTTACTGTATAACGCCCTGGGCACCGACAGCGTTCAGCCCCACGATTACAGCGCCGTATTGCCGCTGGAAGATGGCGATGTTTTTCTGCTGTGCAGCGATGGTTTTTGGAATAATTTGACACCTGCCGAGATGGAACAGGCACTAAGAATGGTAAACTCACCGCAGGAATGGCTGGCTCTAATGCAGAAAGCTATCGACCGCAGTGAAAAAAAGGATAATCTTAGCGCCGTGGCCGTCTGGTATGGGTCACCGCAGGACACTACTTTGCTTTTTTCTCTGACGGATTCAGCCCGGTTTTTACCACCGCGCGATTAATTTCAAGGAATGCTATGAAATACTGGTTGCCAGTTGTCCTGGGCCTGATGGCTGCCGCCAGCGCGCGGGCGGAAGATTACCGGGTCGTATCCTCTCCCAGCCTTTCGCTGGACGTATTTATTGATAATGTTGCCAGCAGTGCTCCGCAGTCCTGGTGCCAGGAAACGATCAACCTGCGCATTGTTTCCGCAAAAGCCACTGAATCCGTCGTGCTCGATAAGTTCCTGCCGCAGGTCGGAAAGCTGCTGCACAACCAGTGCGGCAAGCTGAAAGAGCTGCCGTGGCAAATGACCAGCAGTCGTGGCTCAGTACTGGCAGTGGGCAATGCCCTGCAGAGCGGTGGCTGGCAGCCGGTCATTACCGCCGATGCCACCGCCACGGCCACCGCCGATAACGCCGCACCGCTGGATATCTCCCGCCCGGCAAACACCGTACCGCTTCACTACTTCGATCTGCCCGGCGGCTGCCACTTCCGTACCTGGTGGGACGATCGCGGCTCGTCGCTGTTTATCCCCGAAACGAAATCGATGACCTGTACCTCCGACGGCTGGCTGGAGGGGCGCAGTGAACTGAGCCTGATGGATGGTCAAAAACCTGCGCTGCCGCTGGAAGTTACTTTTTATCAGGGTTACCCGCTGCGGGATCTGCATCCTGCCCCGGGCGAACTTGACGTTGTCACAGTGAATAATCAGCGCATGGTAGTCAGCCGCCCGGATGCACCGGACAGCTGGCTGGTACTGCCATTCATTCCTGAGCTTCACGTCTGGTCTTTTGAAGGAACGCTGCTGATTAAGATGGACAAAACCGACGCCAGTAACGCCGCAGAAATTAAAGAGCGGGTTGAGAAATTGCGCCAGACATGGTCAGCGACGATCGATCCCAAAGTGAAAGTGAACGTGCTGCTGGTTGATGCCCTGCATGCCGATCTTGCCGACCCGGCAACAGGTGCCTGGCGCACCGTTAATTAAGTATCTGGCGTAGCGTACGTTAGGAGAGTTTTATTATGTCGGCAAACGAGCAGCAACAAAATGCGACCAAAGCGCTTCCGCCGGGCTATCGCTTCAATGAATTCGAAATTCAGGAAGTGATTGGCGGCGGTGGCTTCGGCATTGTTTATCGTGCCTGGGACCATCTGCTGGAACGCACTATCGCTATCAAGGAATTTATGCCGAACTCGCTGGCGACTCGCAGCGAGGATCTGTCCGTCATACTTCGGGCCGAGCGCCATCAGCGGCTGTTTAACGCCGGGATGAACAGTTTCGTGCAGGAAGCCCGGCTGCTGGCGCGTTTTAACCATCCCGGACTGCTGCACGTTCTGCGCTTTTGGGAAGGCAATGGCACCGCCTACATGGGGACGTTGTTCTATAGCGGGATGACGCTTAAAGCATGGCAATCCAGCCAGCCGCAGACGATTAATGAAGCATTGATCCGTCAACTGCTACCGCCGCTGTTTGGTGCCATCAACACCATCCATCGCGCAGGCTTCCTGCATCGGGATATTTCGCTGGATAATATTCAAATCCAGGAAAACCAGCTGCCGGTGCTGCTTGATTTTGGTTCTGCCCGCAAGGAGATTGGAAACCTCTCTGACGAAACCGAGATTATGCTCAAACCGGGCTTTGCACCGCTGGAGCAGTACTGCGAAGAAAGCGATGCGGAACAGGGGCCGTGGACCGATATTTATGCCCTGGGTGCGGTGCTGCATACGCTGATTATCGGAACCCCTCCGCCGGTTAGCGTTGTGCGCAGCATTGAGGACAGCTATCAGCCGCTTAGCGATCTTCGCCCTGAGGGATATTCGCTGCCGCTGCTCAACGCCATTGACCGCTCGCTGATGATGGATGCCACGCAGCGCCCGCAGTCGATAGATGAGCTGGCGTCGCTGATTAATTTGCCGGTGACTGACGTTGAAGATCTGCTCAGCACAATTGGCGAACCGCCCGTTTCGCCGACAGCGCAGCCCGAAGCGGAACCCGTTCCGGCAACAGAGACAGAAGCACCTGTGGCAGCGATAAACCCGGCAGCCAGCGCCGCTGAACCACTCATTGCGGCAAAGCGCCCACTTCGCTTGTCAAAGCCGCTGCTGCTGCTGAGCGCCCTGGCCGTTCTTGCCGTGGGCACGGTGCTGTGGATGCTAAACCGCGCTCCGCAGTCTGACGTCGCGCAGCCGGTAACCGAGGCTTCACCAACAGCTCCCGTAGCCGACGCCACAGCAGCCGCTGCCGACACGCCAGCGCTGGCAACGGTGTATCTGAAACTAAGCAATGGGGATACGCTGTTGCTTAACAATAACGCGATGACGGTGACGCCAAATAACAGTGGCTACGCCGTGCTGAATCTTGCGGCAGGTGACTATTTGCTTCAGGTACACAGTACGCAAGGCGACTACAGTCAGCAGTTGAAAATCGACCGCGCCGGAACCTGGCTGATTAACCCGGCGCATTGATGTGCAGATCCGGCGGGGTTATCCCGCCAGTCCACTGTGGCACTGCTGCAGTTCGCGCACCTTACTTGCCAGGTCGGTCAGGCAGTCATCATTGATGCCGCGCTGGTTAAGCTCTTTTTCCAGTGAAAACAGATACTGCGCATTCGTTCCCAGCGGACCGGTGGCTTTAGCAATCAGCGGCGCGATGGTCTGCGGGCAGGAGTCGGTTTCATACAGCGGATGGCGTGGGTCCATGATAAACACCAGTGCGGTGACTTTTCGGCCATCGTCCAGCGCCAGTTCACACCAGGTAGGCAGATAGCAGCCGGTGATCATTTCGCGTTTCCACAGCAGCTCCAGCTCTTCATGCAGCTTTGCCTCCGGCAGGCAAAAGGCCAGGCCGGTGGTTTCACCGCCCTCTTTCAGGGCCAGCATGCGTCCGGGCTGACTGGCCGTTCCCCGTCCGGCGGTCAGGCGCAGGCAGAAAGCGCGATGCCAGCCGACCAGCGTACCGGTAGCGGCTTCATCGGCTTCAAACACCGGGTTCCACATTAACGAACCGTAGCCGAAAATCCATACCGGGCTGTGGTCAGGGCGGCATGCGAGGGTCGCCGCCAGCGAAGCAGCCCGCTGCTCCGCACTCCATAACAGTGATTCCTCGATATCACCAAAAGCGGTTTTACAGTCAGCTTTTAATAAGAAATCTCTTGTTAACACTTTTACCTCCAAGCCACTGCTCAAAATACACCCTGCTGATTTCGCCGTCCGCGATTTAACTATTTTTAGTTATTTTATCAAACATTATTACTGACCTTATGCATTTATTCAGCAGCTTTCAAGTTGGAGGTGGATCACAAAAGAAAAAAAATGACCGGGTGGTGACGGGCAGGTGAAATTTGATATGTGTTCATCCGCAGTGCCCGCGCTGACGGATAACCCATTCGGGATCGCTACCCGTCTGCTTTGACAGTTTTGTGTGGCCTGAAATGTAAGTTTTTAGATCTGTAGCGACTCATTAGTACCGAAGGGACCCGCCTCTGCGGCTGACGGGCAATCCGCAGCGCTGAGGTGAAGGCAGCACGACCGGAGATGGCAGCAGGGATGCTGACATCAGGCGTGGCGCGGGCAGGACGCCCGCACCGCGCCGATCCGAAAGGCGTGATGCCGTAACCGAAGGCACCGCATAGCGGCGCGAGGACCGCCCGTCAGCCGCAGAGGCGGGTCCCAACACTCCAGATACGCAGCTACAAGCTCACATCACTATGTCCCTGAATGCTCAGACAACCATCAACTATCCAATCATTAACACTTTTCTTTTTTGCTAAACCAGTTTAGCTTACTGGCAGATTTTTACTTCAGGACAATCACAATGACGCAACGAATCTGGGTATTGGGTGATGCAGTAATCGATTTGCTACCGGAACAGGACGATCGCCTGTTGAAATGCCCCGGCGGCGCACCGGCTAACGTCGCGGTTGGTATCGCGCGGCTTGGTGGTAATAGCGCCTTTATCGGCTGCGTGGGCGATGACCCGTTCGGCGCATTCCTGCAGCACACACTACGCGACGAAGGCGTTGATATCAGCAATATGCATCGCGAAAAAGGCCATCGCACCTCTACCGTGCTGGTCAGCCTGGACCAGCACGGCGAGCGACAGTTTACCTTTATGGTGCGCCCCGCCGCTGACCTGTTCCTCAGCAGCGAGCGGCTACCGCGCTTCGCCGCCGGTGAAGGGCTGCACCTCTGCTCGATTGCGCTCAGCGCCGAACCCAGCCGCAGCGCAGCGCTGGAGGCAATGCGTGCCATCAAACAGGCCGGGGGCTGGGTAAGTTTCGATCCCAATCTGCGCGAAGATCTGTGGCCTGACCACCAGCTGCTGACATCCCTGCTGGATACCGCCTTCCAGCTGGCCGATATCATCAAATTGTCTGAAGACGAGTTAGCGACCCTCAGTGACGCCAGCGATCTTGCCGCACGTATTGCCGATTTCGGCAGCCGCTATCAGCCCGCACTGCTGCTGGTGACCTGCGGTGCCGAAGGCGTCTGGCTGTGGCAGAACGGCACGCAGCGGCACTTCCCGGCTCCGACCGTGAATGTCGTCGATACCACCGGCGCGGGCGATGCCTTCGTTGCCGGGCTGCTGGCGGCACTGGCGCAGGAAGACAATCCGCTGGCACCGCGTCAGCTGGAAACCGCTATCCAGCAGGCGCAGCGCAGCGGGGCAGCAGCCACTACCGCCAAAGGCGCAATGACCGCTCTGCCCTACGCCGCTGACCTGGCCGAAATTCACTAATTAGATGGATAAAATGCTAACCCGATCACACTTCCTAAACCGGGTTAGCAATTCAGATTGATCATTTCGTGCCACCTGGCATAACCTCGCGATCGAACCGGTTTAGCAAAATCATAAAACACACACTCTGGAAAACCGAGAAGATGATCAAACCATCAATTCTGACCCTTGCCATCGGTCTGGCGCTTGCAACACCCACACTCAGTTTCGCCGCCCCGACTCTCAGCAGTCTTGAAGCGCGATTAGCCGCGATGGAAGCACGCCTGCAACAGGCTGAAAACCGTGCTGCCAACGCGGAAACCCGCGCCAGCCGGGCAGAAAAAGATGTCGCCAGACTTCAGGCACAGACGGCGCGTCAAAATGAAACGGCTACGCTTTCAGCCCGATCGGCAACGGCAGATTCTCCGGCGTCTTCACATTCCGCATCCGGTAGCGCCCAGCCGGGTTCAGCATCCGTAGCGGCTTCTGCCGTCGCGGGCTCTGCCATTGCGGCGAACGCCCAGCCAGCGCAAACGGCCAGTGCCGCCCCGGTGGAAAGCAAACCCTCGTTCGCTGACGGATTTGAATTCCACGGCTATGCCCGTTCCGGCCTGATCATGAACGACTCTGCTGCAGGCACACAGAGCGGTCCTTATCTGACGCCGGCCGGGGAAACCGGTGGTGCGGTAGGCCGACTGGGCAATGAAAACAACACCTACGTTGAACTGAATTTTGAACACAAACAGCAGCTGGCTAACGGCGCAACCACCCGCTTTAAGGCGATGTTGG
Organism: Pantoea coffeiphila; assembly: GCF_016909495.1. Lineage (GTDB taxonomy): Bacteria > Pseudomonadota > Gammaproteobacteria > Enterobacterales > Enterobacteriaceae > Erwinia > Erwinia coffeiphila. The sequence goes on from NZ_JAFBFW010000001.1 coordinate 758,436, forward strand.
CGGACGGTCAGAAGGACTACAACGACTGGACCGGCAGCACCAGCGAACTGAATATTCGCCAGGCGTTCGTGGAGCTGGGCAATTTACCGGATTTCAGCGGTCCGTTTAGCCACAGTACCCTGTGGGCCGGTAAGCGCTTCGACCGCGATAACTTTGATATTCACTGGCTGGATTCCGACGTGGTGTTCCTCGCCGGGACCGGCGGCGGTATTTACGACGTGCAGTGGAATGAAGGGCTGAAGAGCAGCTTCTCGCTATATGGCCGTAACTTCGGCGATATCGAAGCGATTGATAACACCATTCAAAACTACATCGTCACCACCAACAACTTTGCCGGTCCGTTCCAGCTGATGCTAAGCGGCCTGCGGGCGAAGGATAACGACGAGCGGGTGAATACCGCCCGCCAGAACGATAACGCGGGCGACACCGGCCTGCACGCCATGCTGGCCCTGCACAACGACAGCTTCTGGGGGCTGCGTGAGGGTCAGGCGAAAACCGCCGTGCTTTACGGACGCGGGCTGGGTGCCGAAGTTAAAGGCATCGGATCCGACGGTAACCTGACCCAGCAGGCGGAAACCTGGCGCCTGGCCAGCTACGGTGTCACCCCACTCAGCGATCGCTGGAGCTTTGCCCCGGCGGTGCTGGCGCAGAGTAGCAGCGACCGCTATGCAGCGGGCGACCACTACCGCTGGGCGACATTAAATGCGCGCCTGATCCAGGAAATCAACCCGAGTTTTGCGCTGGCTTATGAAGGCAGCTATCAATACATGGATCTCGATCCGCAGGGCTATAAAGATCGGCAGGCGGTCTCCGGCAGTTTCTGGAAGCTGACCTTTGCGCCGACGTTTAAAGTTGCCGATATCGGTGACTTCTTCACGCGCCCTGAAATTCGTCTCTTCGCCACCTGGATGGACTGGAACAGCTCACTGGATCGCTACGCCAGCGATGATTCGTTCGGCAGCACCGGCTTCAGTGCCGGTGGTGAATGGAACTTTGGCGTACAGATGGAAACCTGGTTCTGATAACCGGCCTGAAACATTAAATCACCGACTGAGGGAATGATGGATTTTGACAAAATAGCCCGTGAACTACTGCCGCTGCTGGGCGGCCGGGAAAATATCGCCAGCGCCGCGCACTGTGCCACCCGGCTGCGGCTGGTGATGGTCGATGATGATAAAGTGCAGAAAGAGGCCATTGAAGCGATCGAAGGCGTGAAAGGCTGTTTTCGTAATGCGGGCCAGATGCAGATTATCTTTGGCAGCGGCATCGTCAATAAAGTCCACGCCGCGTTTATTACAGCAGCGGGTATTAATGAATCCAGCAAAAGCGAAGCGGCTGATATTGCAGCGAAAAAGCTGAATCCGCTACAGCGCATCGCCCGCACGCTGTCGAATATCTTCGTACCGATTATTCCGGCGATTGTCGCATCAGGCCTGCTGATGGGCCTGCTGGGTATGGTGAAAACCTATGGTTGGGTCGATGCCAGCAGCGCGCTATTTATCATGCTGGATATGTGCAGCTCGGCGGCCTTTATCATCCTGCCGATCCTGATTGGTTTTACCGCCGCGCGCGAGTTTGGCGGCAATCCGTATCTGGGCGCAACGCTGGGCGGCATTCTCACCCATCCGGCGCTAACCAACGCGTGGGGCGTGGCCAGCGGTTTCCATACCATGAACTTCTTTGGTCTGGAGATTGCGATGATCGGCTATCAGGGCACGGTATTCCCGGTGCTGCTGGCGGTCTGGTTTATGAGCCACTGCGAAAAAACCTTACGCAAATTTATCCCTAACGCGCTGGATATTATCCTTACGCCGTTCCTGACGGTGGTGATCTCCGGCTTCGTTGCCCTGCTGGTTATCGGCCCCGCCGGTCGCGGGCTGGGAGAAGGGATCTCCCTGGTACTCAGCACGCTGATTGCCCACGCGGGATGGCTGGCCGGTTTAATTTTCGGCGGTCTGTACTCGGTTATTGTGATTACCGGCGTGCATCACAGCTTCCACGCCATTGAGGCGGGGTTATTGGGTAATCCGTCGATTGGCGTTAACTTCCTGCTGCCGATCTGGTCAATGGCCAACGTCGCCCAGGGCGGTGCCTGCCTGGCCGTGTGGTTTAAAACCCGCGACGTGCGCACCCGCAGTATCGTTCTGCCCTCGGCGTTCTCGGCGATGCTTGGGATTACCGAAGCGGCTATTTTCGGTATCAACCTGCGCTTTATTAAGCCGTTTATCGCCGGTCTGATCGGCGGCGCGCTCGGCGGGGCATGGGTGGTCGCGATGCACGTCAATATGGTAGCCGTCGGCCTGACCGCCCTGCCGGGGCTGGCGATCGTACAGAGCAGTTCGATGATCAACTACCTGATCGGCATGGTGATTGCGTTTGTTACCGCTTTTGTGCTGTCGCTGCTGCTGAAAATCAAAGTTGAGGTGAAAGCATGAGCGACGCCCATCTGGTGAAACAGGCGCTGCGTGCGGTACTGAGCGGCCAGCAGCGCGCGGCCGCCGATCGTCATCGCCCGGCCTGGCATCTGGCTCCGCCCGTCGGGCTGATGAACGATCCGAACGGATTTATCCAGTTTAACGGTCGCTATACCCTGTGCTATCAGTGGAATCCGCTGGCCTGTGCGCACGGCGCCAAGTTCTGGGGGCAGTGGAGCTCGGCGGACCTGGTGCAGTGGCGGCATGAACCGCTGGCGCTGGCGCCTTCTGAAAGCTATGAGAGCCACGGCTGCTACTCCGGCAGCGCGGTGGATAACCACGGCGAGCTGACGCTGGTCTACACCGGTAATGTGAAGTTTGACGACGGACGCACCGCCTGGCAGTGCCTGGCGGTGCGCGACGAGCATGGTGAATTCCGCAAGCTGGGCCCGGTACTGCCGCTGCCGGAAGGCTATACCGGCCACGTGCGCGATCCCAAGGTCTGGCAGCATAACGGCAGCTGGTACATGGTGCTGGCGGCGCAGGACCAGCAGCTACAGGGTAAAATTTTGCTGCTGATTTCCCCCGATCTGCACAGCTGGACGCTGCTGGGCGAGATGGCCGGCAGCGGCCTGAACGGGCTGGGTGAATTCGGCTATATGTGGGAATGCCCGGATCTGTTCCGTCTGGACGATCGTGAAATTCTGCTCACCTGTCCGCAGGGTCTGGAGGCCGACGGCTGGCGCTATCGCAACACCTTCCAGAGCGGTTATTTCTGCGGAACGCTGGATTACGATACGGCGCAGTTCAGCCACGGGGAGTTTAATGAGCTCGATCTCGGCTTTGAATTTTATGCGCCACAGAGCTGTCTGAGCGACGATGGCCGCCGCCTGCTGATCGGCTGGATGGGACTGCCGGACGCGGATGAGTTTTATCAGCCAACGCTGAGCCATGGCTGGATACACACCATGACCTGCCCCCGCGAACTGACCCTGAGCGGCGATCGCGTAATTCAGCGCCCGGCGCGCGAACTTCAGCAACTTCGTCAGCATGAGACTCAGCTTAAAGGTATTGCCGGTAACCTGCCCGCGCTGGATGTGGACAGTGCTGAGCTGCACGTATCGATTGATGGCAGCTTCAGCGCCAGTTTTGCCGATGCACTCAATCTTCATGTCGATCGTCATGGCCTGACGCTGGCGCGTAAAAATCTGCGTACCGGCGAACTGGAAGAGCGCCACTGGGGCGGTGAGGTGCGCACGTTGCAAATCCTCTGCGATCGCTCCAGCGTGGAGATCTTTATTAACGATGGCGAGGCAGTGCTGTCATCGCGCTATTTCCCGGACGCTCAGCCGCATCTGAGGTTTAACGGCAGCGCGCAGATTAGCCTCAGTCACTGGAGGTTGCGGCAATGCGTGATAGAATGATCGCCTGTTCATTCACGCCTAAGCCACTGTGACTAAAAACAAACGTATCACCATTAACGATATCGCCCGACTGGCCGGTGTATCCAAATCCACCGCCAGTCTGGTACTTAATGGTCGCGGTAAAGAGCTGCGCGTAGCGGAAGCCACCCGCAGTCGGGTAATGGAAATCGCCCGCCAGCATCACTACCAGCCCAGCATCCACGCCCGTGCGTTAAACTCCAGCCGCAGTAATACCCTTGGCCTGGTGGTACCGGAAATGACCAACCACGGTTTTGCCCGCTTCTCTCATGAACTTGAGATGCTGTGCCGCGATGCCGGACTACAGCTGCTGATCGCCTGCACCGCTGAAAATGCCAGCCAGGAAACGCTGGCTGTCGGTAGCCTGATCCAGCGTCAGATCGACGGTCTGATTGTTGCCTCCAGCATGCTCAATGACACCGAGTATCAGAAGATTAACCAGCAGCTGCCGGTAGTGCTGTTTGACCGCCATCTGGGTGAGTCATCGCTGCCGCTGGTGATCACCGACGCGACAGCCCCGACGGCGACCCTGCTGGAAGCGGTGGCGCGAGAAGGCTATGAAGAAATTTATTTCTTTGGCGGGCAGCCGCGTATCTCCCCCACCCGCGATCGTCTGGCCGGTTATCAACAGGGGCTGGAACGCGCTGGCGTGACGGTGCGCCCGGAGTGGATCATGCACGGCCATTACCACTCCAGTTCCGGTTACGAGATGTTTGCCGATCTTTATGCCCGTCTGGGCCGCGTGCCGCAGGCGCTGTTTTGCGCCGCCTGTGGACTACAGGAAGGCGTGTTGCGCTACCTCAGCCAGCACGGACTGCTGGATACCCCGATGCATCTCTGTAGCTTTGACGATCACTATCTTTATGACGCCCTGTCGGTACGTATTGATACGGTCGAGCAGGACGAGCGCCTGCTGGCGTGGAACTGCTTTGAAATGATCACTCAACTGATTGATGAACAGCCCCCGGAGACAACTCAGCGCTGGCTACCTGCGCGGCTGAAATGGCGTCGGGCGAAAAATCCAGAAATTTAACCGGGTAATACGCCCTTTCGGGCGTAATGCCATGTCCGTTTGGAAAACGAGAGCTCAACTTGTCCGGGTGAGCGACATCATTCTGACATCAGCAAAACCTCGCTTCGCCTTCGGTAAGCGCGTTGCATTATGACTTCAGCGCGTCTTGTGCCACTTATCATCGTCGCCTTTATGGTACTGGTGCTTGACTGCAGCCCAGGCCACTTTGTGGGCGACCTCCTCGCGTGAATCATCTCCACGGCGATCGTCGCTCTTTTTATACTGTTCCCAGGCACTGTTAAATGCTTCTTTATAGATGTCCTGGGCATGTGCAGGCAGTACGTGTTTAACGGCATCAGGCAGCGCCTGGCGGGAATCGTAGGGCATTATTGACCTCCTGAATGAGCATAAATCAATCACCGTTAAGCCTGGCGCACAGACGCTTTTTTGCCACCTTCTTTTTTTACAAGCCTGGATTGAATTTCTCATTACCGGGCACATTATCCGACCACAAAACTCACTACGAGCGGTTAATTTCACCCAATCATTAGATTATAAAAAATAAACACCCTGATATTTCATTGGGATAAAAAGTTAATTATTAAAAATGAAGACTTCAGCATTAATTAACCCAAAGTCCGTAAAATCGCGTAAATATTTACCGCCACGTTAAAAAAAAAGATTACACTTTCGCCACTTGTCACTGATACTTCAGTCACGACTTTAAGAGGCCCCCCGATTTCGTCGGTTTTGGGCCAGCGGATTTCGATAAGGAGCGTTAGCCTATGAGTGCCCACGAGAGCAGTAAAACCCGCCACACCGAGTACTCCCTGATCTTCCCCCTGGCCGCACTGCTGATATTGTGGTTCTGGGGAAATACCACATCGCTACCTGTCGTTGTCGGCATTAATTTACTGGCGCTGGTCGCTATTCTCAGCAGCGCCTTTAGCGTAGTGCGTCATGCCGACGTCCTGGCGCACCGTCTGGGTGAACCCTACGGTTCGCTTATTCTCAGTCTCTCCGTCGTTATTCTTGAGGTCAGCCTGATCTCCGCACTGATGGCCACCGGCGATGCCGCACCGGCGCTGATGCGCGACACGCTGTTCTCGATCATTATGATCGTTACCTGTGGCCTGGTCGGCTTTGCCCTGCTGCTCGGCGGCCGCAAATTCGCCACTCAGTACGTTAATCTGGTGGGTGTAAAACAGTATCTGATCGCCATCTTCCCGCTGGCAATTATCGTTCTGGTGCTTCCCGTGGCGCTTCCGGGCGGTAATTTTAGCGTTGCGCAGGCGCTGCTGGTTTCAGCCATTTCAGCCGCCATGTACTGGGTGTTCCTGCTGATCCAGACCAAAACCCATCAGAGCCTGTTTGTTTACGAACATGAAGACGATGACGGCGATCCGCACCACGGCAAGCCTTCCGTACACAGCAGTGCCTGGCATACCGCGTGGCTGATTGTGCATCTGATTGCGGTCATTGCCGTCACGAAAATGAATGCGAATCCGCTGGGTGAGTTGCTGACGGCGATGAATGCCCCGGAGCAGTTTACCGGCTTCCTGGTGGCGCTGCTGATCCTGTCGCCGGAAGGACTTGGCGCGATTAAAGCGGTGCTGGCCAATCAGGTACAGCGCGCGATGAACCTGTTCTTTGGTTCGGTGCTGGCGACGATCTCGCTGACCGTACCTGCGGTAACAATTATCGCCTCGCTGACCGGGCAGGAGCTGATTTTCGGCCTGGAGTCACCGCAGATGGTGGTCATGATTTCCGCACTGATACTGTGCCAGATCTCCTTCTCTACCGGCCGCACCAACGTGCTGAACGGCGCGGCGCATCTGGCGCTGTTTGCCGCCTATTTGATGACGGTTATGCTGTAACGTAAAAAAGGCCGGGTTCACCGGCCTTTTTTTATTCTTTACTGCTTAATTCTTTTCTGCGCTCTGCTCAACCCGATACACCAGCGTATGTCCAGCCCCATTCAACGTCAGAGTTTGCTGCTGCATTGTCACGCTGGCCCCCGCCGTCAGCACCTGACCCAGCAGTTGTTCCCACTGGTTAAGTTCACCATCGTGACACCGCATCCTGGTCGTTGCCAGCTGCGGAACCGTCAGTCGGCCCTGTTCGAGTTGTCCCTGTCCGAAGAAGCGGTTGCACATCACGCCGCTGACTCTCAAACCCGGTGCAAAGCTAATGCCCGGACGTATCCCGGCACGTTGCTCAACGGGTTTGCCATCAACCGCACTCAGCACGAAGTACTGATTCAGCAGCTGCTGCTCATTTAAACGGTTGCCGTCACTACTACAGCCGCTGGCGACGAGCGCCGCCAGCATCAGCAGAATAGATTTCTTCATCATGGCTCCTTGAGTCAAGCTTTCGGCCCACACTCCGGCGGGTAACGAGAAGAGCAGGAAAGAAAACGGGCCTGAAAATCAGGCCCGGAGAGATTACGCTATCTTAGTTGCTGGTATCCAGCTCAGGGAAGCTTTTGACCAGGTCGTCAATCGCTTTCATCTGCACCAGGAACGGCTCCAGCTTGTCCAGCGGCAGCGCCGACGGGCCATCGCATTTGGCATTGGCCGGGTCCGGGTGTGCTTCAATAAACAGACCGGCAATGCCCACCGCCATACCGGCACGAGCCAGTTCGCTCACCTGTGCACGACGTCCGCTGGAAGCGGCGCCCATTGGGTCACGGCACTGCAGGGCATGGGTCACGTCGAAGATCACCGGGCTACCGTTGGAAACCTGTTTCATCACGTTGAAGCCCAGCATGTCGACCACCAGGTTGTCGTAGCCGAAGTTAGCACCGCGATCGCACAGAATAACTTTATCGTTGCCGCCTTCCGCGAACTTATCCACGATGTTGCCCATCTGGCCCGGGCTGACGAACTGCGGTTTCTTCACGTTGATTACCGCGCCGGTTTTCGCCATCGCTTCCACCAGATCGGTCTGACGGGCAAGGAAGGCCGGAAGCTGGATAACGTCAACCACGTCCGCCACTGGCTGAGCCTGGCTGGCTTCGTGCACATCGGTGATGATTTTCACGCCGAAGGTTTGCTTCAGCTCCTGGAAGATTTTCATCCCTTCTTCCAGTCCCGGACCACGATAGGAGTGAATAGAAGAACGGTTGGCCTTATCAAATGACGCTTTGAACACATAAGGAATACCCAGTTTCTGGGTTACGGTGACGTAATGTTCACAAATACGCATGGCCAGATCGCGGGATTCAAGCACGTTCATGCCACCAAACAGGACGAATGGCAGATCGTTTGCTACCGGGATATCACCAATGCTAACCACTTTTTGTTTCATGTCTTCGCCTTATGTCTTAGAGGTATTCACCGCGCACAGTGCATCAGTGCAGGGTTATCTGTTTCTGTTCAATGGAGTGGATCTGCAGCTTAATCATTTCACTCACCGGATCTTCCGGGCACTGCTCCACAAAGTAAGCCAGATCGCTCAACGCCACGTGTTCGCATTCCAGCTGGGCGAAAATCAGCCCGCGATCGCGAATTTCATAGGGGTCTTCAGGGTCCATCTGTACCAGAACCTGGCTCACCTGTAGCGCTGTTTCCATCTGTTTTTCTTCCATCAGCGCGGCCTTCAGCGTATCGAGCATTTTGCGCAGCACGGCCAGCGGCTCGGCTTCCTGCAAATCGTCATCATACAGTTCGGCAATCGGGCCGATATTGCCCTTCAGCCACACCTCAAGGGTATGTTCATCCAGCGTGTCACCGTTAAAGGGATTGATTAACCAGATATCTTCATCAATCCACTCGGCGCGCAGGATTAGCTGCGTGGGGAAAATAACCGGGCACAGCGGCAGCTCAAGCTGGCGGGCAATATGCAGGAACACAATCCCCAGCGACACCGCCGTTCCCTGACGGGTACGCAGTACATTATCCAGCCACAGAGAATCAGAGAGGCGATAGATACCGCCCGCGCCGCCGAATCCCCACTGGTGCCAGAAAAGCTCAATCAGCTTCTCCAGCTGTAAATCGGCTTCAAGCTGCGGCGAAATAGTCGCACGCGCTTCGGCTACCAGCGCCGACAACTGCTCTCTGACGTTTTCAGCCGGAAAGTCGCTGCGAATGGCCAGCGATGCCGCGATAACCGCTTCACTCAGCGGGGCGGCAGTAAAATCAAAATCAGCTAAGGACGTCATACAAACCCCAACAGTGGCATTTTAGTTGTGGCTAACCGGACAATCGCATAAACCGCGACCAGGGCCACAATGAACGCTATCCAGCGCACTTTCTGCGCACGCGGACGTCGTCCGAGGGCAATAAAGCCCAGTGCAATATAGATAATAACGCCAAACAGCTTCTCAGTCAGCCAGCTGCCCTGTGGCGAGAACGGGTAAAAGTGGGTAATCGTGACCAGCAGCACACCGGACAACAACAGCAACGTGTCATTGATGTGCGGCACAATACGAACCCAGCGACGCTGCAGCATGGCAGACTGGCGCTGTAACCACCAGAAACGTAAAACAAACATCAGCACGGTAATGCAAACCGTCAGCAGATGGAAATGTTTTAGCGGAAGATACCATGTAGCCATGTTGACTCCTTACTCAGCCAGTTTCTGTCCAAAGGTCACGCGATCGTTACCGCCGTAATCCTGACAGGTTTCTACTGCGGTAAAGTTGTTATCGCGCAATATCTGGCGAACCTCCTCCGCCTGCTGCCAGCCATGTTCCAGCAGCAGCCAGCCTTCAGGGTGCAGATGCTGCCCGGCAGCGGCGGCAATCAGTTTGATATCGGCCAGACCGCGATCGCCCGCAACCAGCGCGCTGGCCGGTTCGAAACGCACATCGCCCTGGCTGAGATGGCCGTCTTCGGCATCAATATAAGGAGGATTACTGACGATGATGGCAAACTGCTGCCCGGTCAGTGCTGAGAACCAGTTGCTTTGCAGGAAACGCGCATTGCTCAGCGACAGCTTTGTGGCGTTATACCGGGCGAGTTCGACGGCATCGGCAATGCGATCGACGCCGGTGACCTGACAGTCGGGCCGTTCGCTGGCGATCGCCAGCGCAATCGCCCCGGTCCCGGTGCCGAGATCCAGCACCGCACAGGCACTCTGCGGCAAGCGCGCCAGCGCCTGCTCAACCAGCACTTCACTGTCCGGACGCGGGATCAGCGTATGGGGAGAGACGCGCAGCGGCAGCGACCAGAATTCACGCTCGCCGATGAGATAGGCCACCGGTTCGCCTGCCGCACGACGCGTCAGCAGGGCATCGAGCCGCGCCTGCTGGTCGGCATCCAGTTCGCTATCGTCGAAGGCGATCAGCCAGCTGCGCGATTTTCCCGTTACCCAGCCGAGCAGAATTTCCGCATCACGCTTTGGGCTGTCGCCGCCTGCCAGGCGGATGATGGCCTCACGCAGCCAGGCTCGGATCTGCATCAGTCCTGCCCGGCGAGGGCTGCCAGCTGATCGGCCTGATATTCCTGCACGATAGGCTCGATCAGCGAATCCAGTTTACCTTCCATCGCCTCATCCAGGCGGTAGATAGTCAGGTTGATTCGGTGATCGGTAACGCGCCCCTGCGGGAAGTTATAGGTACGGTTACGGTCTGAACGATCGCCGCTGCCCAACAGATTGCGACGCGTGGAGGATTCTTCCTGCTGGCGGCGGGCCATTTCAGCGGCGCGGATACGTGAACCCAGCACACCCAGCGCTTTGGCTTTGTTTTTATGCTGCGAACGTTCGTCCTGGCACTCCACCACAATACCGGTTGGCAGGTGGGTAATACGGATGGCGGAGTCGGTGGTGTTAACGTGCTGGCCGCCCGCGCCGGAAGAACGGAAAGTATCAATTTTCAAGTCTGACGGGTTGATATCCGGCAGTTCGGCTTCCGGCAGCTCCGGCATCACCGCCACGGTGCAGGCGGAGGTGTGAATGCGGCCCTGGGATTCGGTTTCCGGCACGCGCTGTACGCGATGGCCGCCGGATTCAAACTTCAGGCGACCGTAGGCACCCTCACCGACCACTTTCGCGATCACTTCTTTAAAGCCGCCGTGCTCGCCTTCATTGGCGCTCATGATTTCTACTTTCCAGCGACGCGCTTCAGCATAGCGGCTGTACATACGGAACAGATCGCCGGCGAAGATCGCTGCTTCGTCACCGCCGGTTCCTGCGCGCACTTCCAGATAGCAGTTGCGCTCATCGTCAGGATCTTTCGGCAGCAGCAGCACCTGCAGCTGCTGTTCCAGATCTTCGCTGGCTTCACGCGCTTCTTTTAATTCTTCCTGCGCCATATCGCGCATTTCCGCATCGTCGAGCATCATCTCGGCAGTTTCAATATCTTCCTGGGTCTGCTGCCAACGGCGGAAACACTGGCTGACGTCGGTCAGCTGAGCATATTCACGTGACAGCGCACGGAAACGTTCCTGATCGGCAATCACACCGGCATCACCCAGCATCGCCTCGACTTCTTCGTGACGTTCCTGTAATGCTTCCAGTTTGGCAACAATAGAAGGCTTCATTCGTGTAGTTTTACCTTGTTAATAGAGGCTTGAAACGCTATTCCAGCCCGAGGCTGTCGCGTAAAATTTGCAGACGTTCGCCATCGCCATCGCGTGCGGCCTGCTGAAGAGATTTGGTTGGGGCATGGATCAGACGGTTGGTCAGCTTATGCGCGAGGTCGCGAATGACCTCTTCCGCATTACCGCCGTTTTGCAGCGCGGCCAGCGCGCGCGCCTCCAGCTCACTGCGGACCTGGTCGGCCTGAGAACGATATTCGCGAATAGTTTCCACCGCGCCCTGTGCGCGCAGCCATGACATAAATTCGCTGCTTTCCTGCACCACGATCGTTTCGGCCTGCACCGCCGCCGCTTTGCGCTGTGCGAGGTTGCTTTCGATGATTGCCTGCAGATCGTCCACGCTGTACAGATAGGCGTTAGGTAATTTACCGACCTCCGGCTCAACGTCGCGCGGTACGGCAATATCCACCAGCAGCATCGGCTGGTTACGGCGCTGCTTCAGCGCCCGCTCAACCATGCCTTTACCAATAATCGGCAGCGGGCTGGCGGTGGAGCTGATAATAATGTCGGCTTCGGCCAGGCGAGAATCAATGTCCGGCAGGCTAATCACTTCAGCACCCACCTCATCGGCCAGCACCTGAGCGCGTTCGCGGGTACGGTTGGCAATCATCAGTTTACTGACCTTGTGTTCACGCAGATGGCGGGCAGCCAGTTCAATCGTTTCGCCCGCGCCAACCAGCAGTACGGTGACCGTGGAAAGTGATTCGAAAATCTGCCGCGCCAGGCTACAGGCCGCGAACGCCACCGAAACGGCGCTGGCACCGATTTCGGTTTCGGTACGCACGCGTTTGGCCACCGAAAACGATTTCTGGAACATCCGCTCCAGTTCGCTGGAAAGAGAATGGCCGCGCTGGGAGTCGGCAAAGGCTTTCTTAACCTGCCCGAGGATTTGCGGTTCGCCGAGCACCAGAGAATCCAGACCGCTGGCCACGCGCATCAAATGGCTGACCGCGCCATCATCATGGTGCCAGTAGAGGCTTTTAAGCAGGTCTTCCGGACTTAACTGGTGGTAATCGCACAGCCATTTGGTCAGCTGCTCTTGCAAATTCTCCTGCTGTTCTACACTGAGATAGATTTCAGTGCGGTTGCAGGTGGAAAGCACCACGCCACCCTGCACCAGCGGCTGCGCCAGCAGGCTGTTTAAAGCCTGATCGAGCGTATCCGGCGCGAACGTAACACGTTCACGCAGCGCAACGGGAGCGGTTTTGTGATTAATGCCAAGAGCCAGTAACGTCATGGTGCCAGATTGGGTATATCCCACAGTTGATAGGGTTTTCTGAAGCGCATTCTACAAGATGCGCGGGATCAATAAAAGTCATGCGTGGCCTATCCCTGCAACAAGATTTACCTGTTGTAGCGCAAATCAGACAATTTGAGCGTTGACGCCGCCCGGCAAGCTGGTTAGCGTGAGCGGTTGATTGCGGCAAGTATGCCCGAATTACGTCCGAGGAGTTGACCTGATAATGTTATTGTCGAATCGCCGCCTGATGCGGCTTATTCCCCTTGCCAGCGTGCTGCTGGCGGCCTGTAGCATCACGCCAGAGCCACAGACTCCCGGCCAGAGCCCGACCTCACCGCAGTGGCGCGACCACCAGCAGGCGGTGGAAAAAATTACTCAGTATCAAACTCGCGGTGCCTTTGCTTTCCTTTCCGACCAGCAGAAAGTTTATGCCCGCTTTAACTGGCAGCAAACCGCCCCGGACCGCTATCGCCTGCTGCTGACCAATCCGCTGGGCAGTACAGAGCTACAGCTCGACCAGCAGGGCCAGGTGGCGCAAATCGTGGATAACAAAGGTAAGCGCTACGTCAGCCGCGATGCCGCGCAGATGATCTCACAGCTGACCGGCATGACCATTCCGCTGGATAATTTACGTCAGTGGATTCTTGGCCTGCCGGGCGATGCCACCGACTACTCGCTTGACGACCAGTATCGCCTGCGCGAGCTGAACTACAGCCAGGACGGCAAAACATGGCACGTGACCTATCAGGGCTACGACAGCAAACAGAACCCCACGCTGCCGTCAAACCTGGAACTGCAGGAAGGCAGTCAGCGCATCAAGTTGAAAATGGATAGCTGGACCGTTAAATGATCGAACAGTGGCCCTCACCGGCAAAACTAAATTTATTTCTCTATATCACCGGCCGTCGTGAAGACGGCTATCATAATCTGCAAACGCTGTTCCAGTTTCTGGACTATGGTGACACGCTGACCATTACCGCCGACAGCAGCGGTGAACTAAAACTGTTAACGCCGGTTGCCGGCGTGTCGGATGAACAGAACCTGATTGTTCGCGCCGCCCGGCTGCTGCGCGAGAAGGCAGCAGCACGCGGCACCCTGCCCGCCAATGCCGGAGCCAGCCTTGCGGTAGATAAACGCCTGCCGATGGGCGGCGGCCTGGGCGGCGGTTCGTCTAACGCGGCTACGGTGCTGGTTGCGCTGAATCATCAGTGGCAGACCGGTTTCAGTTTTGAAGAACTGGCGGCGCTGGGCCTGAGCCTCGGTGCCGACGTACCGGTGTTCGTGCAGGGTTTTGCGGCCTATGCAGAAGGTGTGGGTGAAAAGCTAACGCCCGTCTCCCCGGCGGAAAAATGGTATCTGGTCATGCACCCCGGCGTCAGCGTGGCGACCCCGGTGGTGTTCAACGATCCGTTATTGACCAGAGATACGCCATATCGGCAAATCAATGAGCTGTTAGAGGCCGATTTCCGCAATGATTGTGAGGCCGTCGTCAGAAAACGTTTCCGCGAGGTTGAACAGCTCGTTTCCTGGCTGCTAGAATATGCGCCGTCGCGCCTGACTGGAACGGGTGCTTGTGTGTTTGCTGAATTTGACACCGAGTCCGCCGCACGCCAGGTGCTTGAGCTGGCCCCGAAAGAATTGCAGGGATTCGTCGCGCGAGGCGCAAACGTTTCGCCGCTTCACCGCATTCTTTCAGAGCATTCGAGCTGAAGTGACAGCGTCACCATGATCCGGACGCTGCACCAGGCTCATTTAACACCCGCATGAAATCGTCAGTGGTCTTGCGCCAACCCTGACTTAATTTCATTCTCTCGACGCAAAGCCTGAGGTTCTTCTCGTGCCTGATATGAAGCTTTTTGCTGGTAACGCCACCCCGGAACTAGCACAACGTATTGCCAACCGCCTTTACACCAGCCTGGGCGACGCCGCCGTCGGTCGTTTCAGTGATGGTGAAGTGAGCGTACAGATTAATGAAAATGTACGCGGTGGTGATATTTTCATCATCCAGTCCACCTGTGCCCCAACCAACGATAACCTGATGGAACTGGTTGTGATGGTTGACGCCCTGCGTCGTGCTTCCGCTGGTCGTATTACAGCGGTCATTCCGTATTTTGGCTATGCCCGTCAGGACCGCCGCGTGCGCTCTGCTCGTGTACCGATTACGGCTAAAGTGGTTGCTGATTTCCTGTCAAGCGTTGGTGTTGACCGCGTTCTGACCGTTGATCTGCACGCCGAACAGATTCAGGGCTTCTTCGACGTTCCGGTTGATAACGTTTTCGGTAGCCCGATTCTTCTGGAAGATATGATGCAGATTGGCCTGGAGAACCCGATTGTGGTTTCCCCGGACATTGGCGGCGTGGTTCGCGCCCGTGCCATTGCCAAGCTGCTGAACGATACCGATATGGCGATTATCGACAAGCGCCGCCCACGTGCTAACGTCTCTCAGGTGATGCATATCATCGGTGATGTGGCAGGCCGTGACTGCGTGCTGGTTGACGATATGATCGATACCGGCGGTACCCTGTGCAAAGCGGCGGAAGCGCTGAAAGAGCGTGGCGCCAAGCGTGTATTCGCGTACGCAACTCACCCAATCTTCTCCGGCAACGCGGTTGAAAATCTGCGTCATTCGGTGATTGATGAGGTTGTGGTGTGCGATACGATTCCGCTGCCAGAAGAGATTAAAGCGCTGCCAAACGTGCGCACCCTGACGCTGTCAGGCATGCTGGCGGAAGCGATTCGTCGTATCAGCAACGAAGAATCCATTTCTGCGATGTTTGAGCATTAATTCACTGGCCGGGTTATTCCGGCCGGTTTGTTTTTAGCGTTCAAATTTATATAGCCGCTGTCTTTCGGGACGGCGGTTTTTTTGTGTCTGGTCTGTCATAGCTGGAGCATCCGTGTTAATGGGCCAGTCAGCGCAAACACCGTCGCTGCAAAAACCACCTAAGCAGTAAATCACCGATCCAAACCAATATGCTCGGCCAGATAATCAATAAACACCCGCAACTTCGGTAACAGATGCCGATTCCCCGGCCACAGCAGCGAAAACTGCCCTCCGGCACTGATACAATCATCCAGAGCGCAAACCAACTCCCCGCTATCCAGATACTCCTGCACCGCAAAATCCGGCACGTAAATCAACCCAAGCCCACGCCGGGCGGCCGAAATCTGCGCCTCAAGATTGTTGAACACCAGCGAACCCTGCAGCGAAAGCTGACGCGCATCAACGCCGTCAAACTGCCAGGGCTGAAGCTGGCCGCTGCCGGAAAAGCGGTACAGCAGGCACTCATGTTCGCTCAGGTCCGAGGGTTGCATGGGCCGCCCTCGACGGGAAAAATAATCGCCGGAGGCAACCAGGCAAAAACGAAAGCCGCCCAACCGCCGCGCCTTTAACCGCGAATCGGCAAAATCCCCGCTGCGCAGCACGGCGTCATAGCCTTCACTAATGACATCCACCAGCCGATCGTTGAAATCAAGATCCAGCTCAATATCCGGGTACTGCGCGGTGAACCCGGGCAGCAGAGGCAGCAGCAGACGGTAGCCAATCGCCGGAAAACTCAGCCGCAAACGCCCGCGCGGGGCGGACATCAGCCGCGAAAGCTCCTGCTCGGCCTCCTCCAGCTCCTGCACAATGCGCTGGCTGCGCTCATAAAACAGCGCCCCCTCTTCCGTCAGGCTCAGGCTGCGCGTACTGCGGTTAAACAGGCTCACCCCGAGGCTGCTTTCCAGCCGCGCCACGCTTTTACCCACCGCCGACGCCGACACGCCAAGACGCTCTGCCGCCGAAGCGAAACTCCCCGCCTGCGCCGCTTTCACAAAGGCCGTCAAACCACTCAGGCTTTCCACGCTGCTCATTCGATACTTTTTGTCCTTTATCTTCGGCCATGCGGCCTGTTTATCACCCACACATGCCAATCTATCCTGCTTTTTTGACTGATGAAAGCGGAGATAAAAAATGAGTTCCCTGACACTTGAAGCCCAAAGCAGCCGCTGGAGCGTGCTGGCCGTTTGCAGCGCGGCGCTGATGCTGCCGCTGAGTTTTTCTGCCGGGGTCATCGCCACGCCCGCCATTGCCGTTCATCCCGGCGGATCTCCCCTCGCGCTGAGTTGGATAACCAACTCATTCCTGCTCAGCTTCGGCAGTTTGCTAATGGCCGCTGGCTCCCTGGCCGATCGCTATGGCCGCAAGCGCCTGTTTATCAGCGGCGTGTCGGTATTCACCCTGCTTTCACTGCTGACCCCATGGCTGCCTTCGGTGGTCTGGCTGGATATTGTTCGCGCGCTACAAGGGGCGGCTGCCGCTGCCGCACTGGCCGGAGGTTCAGCAGCCATGGCCAACAGTTTTAACGGCGAAGCGCGCGCCCGGGCTTTTAGCATGCTGGGAACCAGTTTCGGCGTGGGACTGGCGGCGGGACCGGTGGTGGCAGGAATGTTGATGCAGGCGGCGGGCTGGCACAGCGTTTTCCTCTGCTGTGCCCTGTTTGGTGCGGTGGCATTACTTTTTGGCACCCGCTATCTGGCCGAGTCACGCAACCCCGAGCCGCAGCCGCTGGACTGGGCCGGTATCATCACCTTCAGCACCGCGCTGACGCTGTTTACCTGGGGATTATTACAAATGGCCGACGGCGGCAGTACGCCGCTCACCCGCATTCTGCTGCTGGCTTCCCTGCTGACGGGGGCGCTGTTTGTCTTTATTGAGCGGCGCACTGCCTTCCCGATGCTCGATCTGAGCCTGTTCCGCTATGGACGCTTCGTTGGTGTACAACTGTTGCCGGTCGCGACCTGCTACTGCTTCGTGGTACTGCTGGTGCTGCTGCCGCTACGATTTATGGGCTTTTACGGCTATGACGCTTTAAGCACGGGTTTGCTGATGTTAGCCATTTCGCTGCCAATGCTGATTATTCCCTCGATCGCGGTCAGTCTGACCCGCCGCTACCATCCCGGCACGGTCAGCGCGGGTGGCCTGCTGCTGGCCGCTGCGGGTATCGGGTTGCTGAGTGCGGTAACGCCGCAAAGCTCGCTGCTGTTAACCCTGCTGGCGATGTTACTGATCGGAACGGGTAGCGGGCTGCCGTGGGGGCTGATGGACAACTTGTCGGTCAGCGTGGTGCCGCCGCAGCGTGCGGGTATGGCGACCGGAATTTTCAGTACGGTGCGCGTAGCCGGGGAAGGCGTGGCGCTGGCGAGCGTCAGCAGTCTGTTTACCTTTTTGCTGGCCCGCCTGGCGAATCTTCACCACGTCTCTGCCGAATCGCTACCGACATTGAGTGCCGGATCGGCCATCGACTCCGCACTGTTACCGATGGCGGAGCACGCCTTCCAGCAGCTGCTGTGGGTGCTTTTAGTTGTTACCGTGATCTGTGCCATCGCGATCTGGCTGTGCCTGGTTCCCCGGGGTAAGCAGATTAATTAAGCGGATAGTGATGCCGGACAGTTTTTTTTAGCAATTTGGCATAACCCCCCCTTTTGAGGACCATTTATTAATGCTACTTTGCTCGAATTGACTTAATCGGAATATTCTTATATGGCGCTAGACGTCGCAACCCTGTTTATCTGCGAGCTGTACGTACTGCTGTTTCTTATCGTCATCACCGCCTTCGCCTGGAGCGGTGCGCAGTACGATAAAGTGTTGGGATTTAACTGTATCTCGCTGATCGTCAGTGTTATTGCCGTCTGGTTAAGCAGCCTTCGTAGTGAAGGCCTGCTGTTCTGGTCAGTGGCGGTGGGCAATATCTGCGTGCTGCTGGCCTATGGTCTGTTACTCAGCGCATTCCGCGCCTTTCGCGGCGCGCGGTGCGGCTACGACTGGACTCTGGGCATGGTGTTCTGGGGCGTACTGTGCCTGTTCCCGTGGTTCTGGAACTCGATGCATAACCGGATTCTGGTTTCCTGCCTGATGTGCATTATCTACACTGCGGCGATGATCCGCGAACTGCACCGTGCGCGCGCCATGCTGCCGGTGACCTTCTGGCCCGCCCGACTTCTGCTGTGGATACATCTGCTGTTCAGCGTGGCGCGGGCGCTGTTAGACGGCGGTATACCCAGCCCACTCTACGGGGCAATCGGCGGCTCAACCTTCTCGGTTTATGTCATTCTGGAATCGATACTGATTGTGATCGGAATGAGTTTTACCCTGATGGCGATGGTCAACGAACGCACGCAGATCAAGTACAAGCAGGCTTCGCTGCTCGATCCACTGACCGGCGTCTGGAATCGTCGCGCGCTGTTCGAAAAGGCCGATCAGCTGGCAAACCCTGTCAGCACGGCCCGAGAGATCACCGTGATGTTATTCGATCTCGACCATTTTAAAAGCATCAACGACCGCTTTGGTCACTATCATGGCGATCAGGTGCTGATCGATTTTTGCCACAAAGTGGTCACTGAACTACCCGCGGACAGTTTTTTTGCCCGGCTTGGGGGCGAGGAATTTGCCGCCATTGTTTTATGCGATGAAAAAGTGGGGATGGAAACGGCAGAGCGGATTCGTCAGACAATAGAAGCTTCGAGGCCGCAGCAGGTGCACTACAGCGTCAGCATCGGCGTTGCCAGCAGCTCTTATGGTCCCCTGCTCGTGGATTCGCTGATTGCGGCGGCGGATGATGCACTGTATCAGGCCAAAGCAGCCGGACGTAATCAGATAAAGGTGTATCGTCCGGACGAACAGCGATTACAAACCCTGCCGGTAGCCGGTTAAACAATAGACAAATGAGCTACGCCATCTCAAGCTGATGATTGCTTAAATCAAGCCTGAGCAAAGCATAATGCCCGCGAAGGCGGGCATTAATGAAGGTCAGCGAAGCTGAATGATTTAACCCTATTGTCCACTACGGGACTTAATTAGTGCTGGCGATTACCCTGGCGGCAGCGTTTATCGCCACAGTGACGCACCCAGTAGTAGCGGTCGGCAATTTTCTCTCGTCCGCTAACGCGGGCACCAACCAGCCACAGCAGCGCGCCGATGAAGATACTGAAAATCGCCCCATGCACCATAAATTGCGGTAGCTGCAGCTGCGGCATCTGATTAAGCACCGAGTAACCAACCCCGAATATCATCACCACTAAACCCAGCACCATCAGGGCGTTGCCCATTACATGTGTATGTTTACGTTTCATTACGCACCTCCAGACGGTTTAACAGGGCAAACTCCGTTGCCAGATGTCCATAGTGTAGGAAATCGTCTGCGCGGTCGTTGCGGGCGCGATCACATTTATCGCTAAATCTTTGACAGTTCTTTACATCTAATCGACTGAATTTGTATAGAAAATGTATTATCACGCTGACTAACTATCTGCCATTCGCAGCGAGCGTCCGGTGGCCTTTGAGTTATCCCTTCCGCTTCAGTAAACTACCTGCCTTAATTCGTACGCTTCAGGAAAATACACCGTGAGCAGCATTAAACTGATTGTTGGCCTTGCCAATCCCGGCGCTGAATACGCCGCTACGCGCCATAATGCCGGCGCCTGGTATGTTGATTTGCTGGCTGAACGTCACAATCAGTCGCTAAAGGAAGAAAGTAAATTTTATGGCTACACCGCGCGGTTGAATATCGGCGGTGAAGATGTGCGCCTGCTGGTGCCGACTACCTTTATGAACCTCAGCGGTAAAGCCGTGGCGGCGATGGCGACGTTTTATCGCATCGCGCCGGAAGAGATTCTGGTCGCGCACGACGAACTGGATCTGCCGCCGGGCGTGGCAAAATTCAAACAGGGCGGCGGCCACGGCGGGCACAACGGCCTGAAAGATATCATCAGCAAGCTGGGTAATAACCTGAACTTTCACCGCCTGCGCATCGGCATCGGTCATCCGGGGGATCGTAATAAAGTGGTGGGATTCGTGCTGGGTAAACCGATGGCCTCTGAACAGCCGCTGATTGATAACGCCATTGACGAAGCGGCGCGCTGCACCGAAGTGTGGCTGAAGGAAGATAAGCTGAAGGCGATGAACCGCCTGCACAGCTATAAAGCGGGTTAATCGCAGCAGGCCCGGATTCGGGCCTGCTTGCGACGTTCTCCGTCAGGCGTCGTTGCTGGCGACCTTATAATCGGGGTCGTCCAGTTCATGCGTACAGTATGGCCCCGCCTTTTTCAGCAGGCTGACGCAGTCCTCGCTGAGATGGCGCAGGCGCAGGGTTTTTCCTGCTTCCAGATAGCGCGCGGTCAGCTTATCAATCGCCTCCACGCCGCTGGAATCCATCACCCGGGTACGCGCAAAATCAATCACCACCCGATCCGGGTCCTGCTGCGGATCGAACAGCTCCTGGAAACTGGTTGTCGAACCAAAGAACAGCGGCCCCTCCAGACGATAGGTTTTCTGCCCTTCTTCACTCTCCTGCGCGACGATAGTGATGCGCGCATGCTGCCAGGCAAAGACCAGCGCGGAGATAATCACCCCGCAAATCACCGCCATCGCCAGATCGGTAAAGATCGTCACCAGCGTCACGGCAATCATGATCACCGCATCCGCTTTCGGCATCCGCTTCAGGCGCTTGATTGAACTCCACTCAAAGGTATTGATGCACACCACAAACATAATCCCGGCCAGCGCCGCCACCGGCAGCAGCGCGATGTACTGCGACAGGCTGACAACAAACAGGATCAGCAGCACGGCACCGACCAGGTTTGAGATGCGCCCGCGGCCGCCGGAGGTGAAGTTAATAATCGACTGGCCGATCATCGCGCAGCCCGCAAAACTGCCGAAGAAGCCGCACAGCGTATTGCCGATGCCCTGTGCCACACACTCCTGATTACCCGCGCCTTTTTTGCTGCCCATTTCATCCAGCACCGCCAGCGTCAGCAGTGACTCAATCAGTCCGACCAGCGCAATCACCACCGAATACGGCAATACGATTTTCAGCGTTTCCCAGCTCACCGGCACCTGCGGCAGGTGGAACATCGGCAGCGTGCCGGAGATATCCGCCAGATCGCCAACGCGTTTAGTATCCAGCCCAAAGCCAATGGCGATCGCGCTAATCACGATCAGCGCCGCCAGCGAACCGGGAATAATTTTGGTCACTTTCGGGAACAGCCAGACAATCAGCATCGCCAGCGCGACCAGCGCGTACATCATCGGCCCCTGCCCTTTAATCATCGGGAACTGCGCCAGCATAATGACGATCGCCAGACCGTTAACAAAACCATAAATCGCCGGCTGCGGCACCAGGCGAATAAACTTGCCCAGCTTGAGCACGCCAATCGCCAGCTGGATCAGCCCGGCGAGGATGCTGGCCACCAGCACATACTCGTAGCCGTGTTGGGTAATCAGGCTAATCAGCACCACCACGATCGACCCGGCCGCACCGGAGATCATCCCCGGCTTTCCGCCGAAAAAGGCGGTAATAATGCCGAGGATAAAGGCGGTATGCAGGCCGATAGTCGGCGACAGCCCGGCCAGCAGGGAAAAGGCGGTCGCTTCAGGGATCAGCGCCACCGAAACGACAGCACCGGCCAGCACGTCGTTTTTGACGTCTCTCGCCCTGAAATTGCTCAGGTTAAACATGTTATTTCCAGTTATTTTTTTCAGACAGAAGTTCTGCACCGCGCGATTCAGGCTATCAGCGAGTACAGCGGACTCGTTCAAGCGACGAGTGAAGGCAACGGATCTGTTGCGCAGAGGGGAGCATTCTCAGGGTGGCGTAAGCAGGAAGCAATGCATCTGCGCGGTTCTCCGATAAGGGTAAAGATATGTCAGTATGGGAAATTGTGAAGGCGATCTCAAGTGAAACCTGCCCGCTGCGTGACAAATCAACGCCATCGCGGCCGGTTTTACGTGTATAATGTGCGGAAACTTTTAAGACACTGTCTGTGACAACATTGAGGTATTTAACAATACCTTGATTATCAAGCTATTAAGGTGATTCAAACATGGGATTCAAATGCGGTATTGTGGGCCTGCCAAACGTCGGGAAATCCACCCTGTTCAATGCGTTAACCAAAGCGGGCATCGAAGCAGCTAACTTCCCGTTCTGCACCATTGAGCCGAATACCGGCGTAGTGCCAATGCCTGACTCACGTCTGGATCAGCTGGCCGAAATCGTTAAGCCGCAGCGCATTCTGCCAACTACTATGGAATTCGTGGATATCGCGGGCCTGGTTAAGGGCGCATCTAAAGGTGAAGGCCTGGGCAACCAGTTCCTGACCAACATCCGTGAAACCGAAGCGATTGGCCACGTGGTGCGCTGCTTTGAGAACGACAACATTATTCACGTGAATAACAAGGTCGATCCGGCGGACGATATCGAAACCATCAACACCGAGCTGGCGCTTTCCGACCTTGATACCTGCGAACGTGCCCTGCAGCGCGTGCAGAAGAAAGCCAAAGGCGGCGATAAAGACGCGAAAGCCGAACAGGCCGCGCTGGAAAAATGCCTGCCGCAGCTGGAAAAAGCCGGCATGCTGCGCGCGCTGGACCTGAGCGAAGAAGACAAAGCGGCCATCCGCTACCTGAGCTTCCTGACTCTGAAGCCAACCATGTACATCGCCAACGTCAACGAAGACGGCTTCGAGAACAACCCGTACCTGGATAAAGTGCGCGAAATCGCCGCCGCTGAAGGTTCCGTTGTGGTGCCGGTGTGCGCTGCCGTTGAGTCTGATATTGCCGAGCTGGAAGACGGCGACCGTGAAGAGTTTATGGCCGAGCTGGGTATTGAAGAGCCGGGCCTGAACCGCGTGATCCGCGCCGGTTATGCCCTGCTGAACCTGCAAACCTACTTCACCGCTGGCGTGAAGGAAGTGCGTGCCTGGACTATCCCTGTTGGTGCGACCGCGCCACAGGCCGCCGGTAAAATCCACACCGACTTCGAAAAAGGCTTTATCCGCGCTCAGACCATCGCGTTTGATGACTTCATCGCCTTCAAGGGTGAACAGGGCGCGAAAGAAGCCGGTAAGATGCGTTCAGAAGGTAAAGACTACATCGTGAAAGATGGCGATGTGATGAACTTCCTGTTTAACGTGTAATCCGTTTTCTCGCTTTTGCTGCCAAACGAAGTTTTCTGAACCTCGTTGGGACAGCGGAAATCTAAAAATCCACGCAGCTGCGTGGATTTTTGTTTTCATATTGCATCAAAAAAAGCCATGTTTTAACCTGCCTTTTATTAATCCTCTGATTCTAATAATATTGTTGCGTTAGTCACAGAACGATATACTTCATATATCCACCCGTCACCGTTCCCGAGCGTACTCATGAACCGATACCACGTTCCTGGCAGCGAAGGTCAGTTTGAGAAAGATTCCGGCGAACAAGTTTTGGCTAATAAGTTAGGGATTGCTTCTTTAGATTAAATAGATGAGGCAGAGCTTGTACTATTAGAACAACTTTACCATTCTGTTTTTGAAGAACATTTTCCACACGGGCAACTCAGTTTATCCCTGCTAAAAAGCTGGCATCGTCGGTGGTTAGGCAACATTTATCAGTGGGCAGGACATGAAAGGACGGTCAATATAAGCAAAGGAGGTTTTATGTTGCTCCCTCAGCGCAACTGTCAAAACTGAGAACGATTATGATGTGCAATATCTCGCCCGTTACACACCGTGTACAGATATGAATGAAGACAATTTGATTGAAGCTATCGCCATAACACATGTCGAGCTGATACTCATTCATCCGTTCAGAGAAGGAAACGGACGCTTATCGCGGCTTTTAGCCGATGTCATGGCGGTTCAGGCGGGTTTTAAACCACTTGACTATCAACGCTGGGAACAAAACAAAACCCAATATATTTCGGCTATTCATGCAGGCATGTCCATGGACTACGAGCCGATGAAACACTGGGTCAGAGAAGCATTAAGAAAGGACTAAACAGCAAGACGTAAATGGGAGAATTTTTTTCGCGTAGCTTCAAGCAAAGCTTCAATCTTCGCGGACGGCTTTCCTGTTTCGACAGCCGTAGAGGTCACTACAGAGCGAACAATATCCGCACGAGATGGCTGAGCGTAACTTTCCTGAGTATTTTTGTTATTGCTCATTGAGACTCCTGGAAGATAGGCTTTAGTCTTCAATTATAGGCGATAATCGCCAACAATTCAGAGGTATTTTCTCGTACTTTACTTTGAATCAGTCACTCTCCTCATATGCAATCCGCTATCTTCAGCAGGCTTCTGAATCCCGGTATTTCTCAAGACTATTCCCAGCAACGGACTTTTCATTCGATGGCGGTGTAAGTATCTCACTTTAGTGCACCAGTCACTTTTGATGTTTCATTCATCACAGCTAAGCTGTCCTGAAACCCAGGATTAGATACAACACTCAAAGGCTCAGGTTCTTGAAGATTCCAGTGCATGACAGATTAATGCCAAAGGCCCATTCATCATTTCAGTTTTGATCCTACTTTCGTCAGGGTTACAGCTAATCGATAACGCGAAACCGTGCAAATAATCTGCCAGCAGATCCAGGCCGTCTTTTTCGGTTTGTTTGGGTAGCGCCAGAGGAGAAACAATAATTTTATAGCGTTCAGTAAATATCTGCGCCGGGCCGTGTGATGTCATGCTCAGCATGGTTTCCAGGAGTCCGCTGTACTCGCGCAATATTTCGATGTAACTCTCACATAAGTGCTTTAACTCGTTTTGCCAGTCCGAACGTGCCTGAGGCAGATAGATCCCCACCACCAGCGATGTCGTTAGTGCCTCTAACAGCGAATTCTTGTTTTCAAAGTAGTGATAAATCGCCATGGGGTCCACATTTAACCGCGTTGCTAATGCGCGGATGCTGGGGATTTTCCCATTCTCCTTCATCAGACATTTCGCCGTTTCCAGAATCCCGTCAGCGGTTAGCTGAGTCAACTTGCCAACGGGTCGTCCACGTTTTTTCTCATTGACAGCCATCCGATCCCTCCCATAAAATTCACTTTATTCTACACTGTAGAATTAACTATACACGCTGTCTCCGCCTGGCTCAACCACGACTAATTTGATGAGGGATTTATGGCAAACATCGTATTCATTGCAACCAGTCTGGATGGCTACATTGCAGATAAGCAGGGGAAACTCGACTGGCTAAACTCGGTGCCCAATCCCGATAACATCGATACGGGTTGCTTCGCTTTGATGGAGCAAATTGACGGGTTGGTGATGGGGCGTAACACCCTTGAGGCCGTACTCGGTTTTGACTGCGACTGGCCCTATTCAAAGCCCGTGTTTGTGTTAAGCAATACGATGACGAAAGTGCCGCAGGGCTATGAGGAAAAGGTATTCATAGTCAAAGGTGAATTAAAAGACATTATCGCTGAGCTGAATGCCAGGGGATTTAACGATCTGTACATCGACGGTGGCGCAACAATTCAAAGCTTCCTCAATGAGGATCTTATCGATCAACTGATTATTACTCGCTTTCCCCTTTTACTGGGTGGCGGCATCCCATTGTTTAGTGAACTGAAACAGTCACTGAACTTCAAAGTGACAAAAAATGAAGTCGTACTGGAGACACTGGTCCAAACCACTTACCTGCGCACGAGATGATATCTGGTTCTGTACGTGCAAAAGACCTTTTGTCCGCTGCCTACCGTCGCTGTCTCAGGAACCTCACACCGCAGCAAACATCCCGCTCACTCACGGATTCGCCGCTCTTTGAACCGCGAAATACTGCGCTGGCGTACTCCCCATCGTTTTTCTGAACATGGTGATAAACGCGTTAACCGACTCGTAGCCCAGATTAGCCGCCACGTTTTGTACTGATACGCCGCTTGCCAGCTCCCGGAGTGCAATTATCAGATGCAGCTGCTGGCGCCACCGCCCGAAGGTCAAGCCGGTTTCGCGCAGCATCAAACGGGCTAATGAACGCTCGCTGATTGCCAGCCGCTTGGCCCAGACTTTAAACGTACTCCGATCTTCCGGCTGGCTGACCAGCGCATCGGCCATCGCGCGGATTTTAGGGTGCGTCGAAACCGGCAGGCTTAATTTCTGCTGTGGCATGGTAACGAGTTCGTCGAGCGTCACTCTGGTCAGTCTGCCAGCATGACTCTCCGCCGCGTAATCAATGTCCTCATTCGTTAAGCGCTCAACTAACTCTTTAATCAGCGGTGAAATCGCCAGCGTGCAGCATTTCTCCGGCAGCGCGGCAGCGCCGGGTTCAATAAACAAGTAGTTGAGATGGGCATTCCAGGTGGCTTTGGCACTATGCGGGACGCCTCCTGGAATCCACATGGCGCAATCCGGCGGCACTATCCAGATATCATTTTCGGCACGACAAATCACCGCGCCATACAGGGCGATGATCAACTGCCCTTTACGGTGCGTGTGAACCGGCACTTCTGCTGCGTAGTCCGCGAAGTCGATTTGGCGTGCGACGGCAGGGGCGAGCGTGCTGTCGGGATCGAACAGAGTATGGGCGAGTCTGGATGGCATAGCATTGGCAACATTTAGGTATTTTTTGACAGAATAGAGTATTTAAGGACATGTGCAAACCGGGAATAATCCCGGGCATGATCAAAATAAACCTTCGTTACAGACACTCCCTGCACGCGATAAGTCGCTGGCCAGGGCGCATCATCTCCCCCACGCTGCTGAGCGACGCGCATGCCCTGCTCTATTCCGTCAGGAGTTTTGCGGCCGCCATGCTCGCGTATTATATCGCCCTGTCGATCGGTCTTGATCGCCCCTCCTGGGCCATCATCACCGTCTATATCGTTTCGCAAACCTCAGTCGGTGCGTCACTGAGCAGGAGCCTTTATCGCCTGGCGGGTACCGTGGCAGGTGCGGCGGCAACCGTGTTGATCGTGCCGACATTTGTGAATATGCCCATCCTATGCAGTGTGATGCTGACAGGCTGGATAACCTTTTGCCTCTGGTTATCGCTGCTTGAACGCACACCCCGCGCCTATGCCTTTGTGTTGGCCGGTTACACCGCAAGTCTGATTGGTTTTCCCGCCGTCTCCGATCCTGGCTCGGTGTTTACTATCGCTATCGTCCGCGTACAGGAGATAACGATCGGTATCCTTTGCGCCGCGCTGATTCACCGATACATTTTGCCCACCCGCATATCCGGGTTGTTTAACAGCAAATTAGCGCAAGTGATGCACACCGCGCGACGGCGGATTGCCGACACCCTGGCAGGCAGGTCCGATACAGTGTCAGAACCGCTGCACCTCGCACTGGCCCTGCAGTTTCTACAGGGCATCAGCCACCACATCCCGTATGATTTTTCCCTTTCGGCTCCCGTCCGTCAGGCAAGGAAAGCACTTCATGACCGGCTGGCACGGTTAGTGATGGTGAACAGTGAATTACACGATCGCTTACGCACGATCGCGAATATGCCAGCCGATATACAGACGCTGCTGGATGATGTTCAGGCCTGGTTGACCTGTGACAATATCGGGAAACACAAAAGCGCGGCGAATGCGCTACAAAAACGCAGCGCGCAGTTGATGGCGTCGTACGCAGCACAGGCACTGACGTTTGAGGACGCGATGCGGGCGAATTTCGTTGGCTATATCGCTGAGTTGATCTGTCTCATAGAGCAGTGTGAGCGCCTTTCGGATGCCATCCGTCACGCAAAACCCACCCTCGAACTGGAGGAAGATAGCGCAGTAAAGGGGTATGTTTTCCATCGCGATCCTTTAAGTGCTGGCCGAACGGCACTGGGGGCGTTCGCTATCATCCTCGTCGGCTGTCTGCTCTGGATTTTCTCAGCCTGGCCAGAGGGCGGCACGGCCGTATCCATTCTTGGGGTTTGCTGCACGCTGTTTGGCAGTTTCGATACCCCGGCACCGCATATCGTGAAATACATTATCGGCTCCGTGTGGGGCGTACTGATAAGCCTTGTCTACACCTTCGCCCTGCTGCCACAGGTCAGTGATTTCCCCGTTCTGGTGGCCGTTTTCGCCCCCGCCTTTCTGTTTGCCGGGTCACTCCAGGCGCGGCCGCCCACAACCTTTATGGCGATGGGGATAACGTTAACGTTGCCTGTGCTATGTGAACTGGGTGCGCACTACACGGGCGACTTCGCCAGTGCGGCCAACACGGCTGCCGCGTTATTTTTCGCGACCGGCTTCGCGGTTATCAGCATGAGCCTGCTGCAAACCGTACAGGCAGACGCGGCGATTAAACGCCTGCTGAAACTTTGCCAGCGCGATATTCGACGCAGCGTAAACGGCGTTTTTAAAGGCAATGAGACGCACTGGACCAATCTGATGATTGACCGGGCTGCCCTGTTATTGCCGCGCTTACAGCGCAGCGGGCCGTCCTCCGCACTGGCACTCGATCATCTGCTTCACTTTCTGCGCATTGGCCTTTGCGTCATGCGCCTGCGCCGCTGCGCCATCCCGACGGGCGGCGAAATCAACCATGTGCTGCATCGCCTTACACGCACCACCCAGACCGACGCTTTACGCGAGCAAATTCTGGCAATGGCAGAATGTTGCCTGCCCGCCGCAGACGAACCATCGCGCCAGTTTGTCGACGGGCTGGTCGATCTGCATTGCGCATTAAGGACGCAGGATAAGGAACCCGACGATGATAAATGACATCAATATCGGGGGCGTGTTTATCCCCGGCCTGCTGGTGACAGCGCTCGCCGCTCTGGTCTGCACGCTTTCGCTCTTACCGTTTTTCTCTTTCAGCCGAGTTTATCGCCGCCTGCCCTTTCGCCCGCTGATAGATTTTTCGGCGTATGTCGTTACCTTTTTCCTGCTCTTACATGGTCTGACCATTTTGGGGTTATTCACATGAAATCATTACTCTCTTTGCTGGCACGTTACGCACTGACATTCACGGCCGTAGCGGTGGCGACGGTTCTGGCATTTATTTTATGGAAGCACTATGCGCAAACACCCTGGACCCGGGATGGACGGGTTCGCGCAGATGTGGTGCAAATTGCGCCGGATGTTTCGGGACAGGTGAGCAGTGTGGCTGTCCGTGATAATCAGTGGGTTAACCGTGGCGATGTGCTTTATGCTATCGATCCGCACTGGCTGAAGCTGGCCGTGCTCAGCGCACAGGCCGATGTTGAAGCAAAACGCCATGAGATGCTGATGCGCCAGGATGCCGCCAGGCGACGTGCGCTGATCAAAGGCGTCATTTCCGGCGAGGACATCCGGCAAACGGGCAGTACGGCCAGCATCGCGGCAGCCAATTATCAGGGTGCACTGGCCGCGCTTGAGCTGGCACAGCTTAATTTATCCCATGCCACCGTTCGCGCACCCGTTGCGGGCTACGTCACCCACCTTCGGCTGCGCCCCGGCGACTATGCCACGGCGGGAGAAACAAAAGTCGCGATTGTCGATGCAAAAAGTTTTTGGGTGGTGGGCTATTTTGAAGAGACGAAGCTGCGTCATATCCGCGTTGGCAACAGCGCGCAGATTTCGCTGATGGGGTTTGACCCGCTGATTACGGGGCACGTGGAGAGCATCGGACGTGGGATCGGTGACAGCAACGACGAGACGGGCGCACTTGGGCTGCCGGATGTCAATCCGACGTTTAACTGGGTGCGCCTGGCTCAGCGCGTGCCGGTGCGTATCCAGTTAGATACCTTGCCCGCCGGGATTGAGTTAGTGGCAGGGCTGTCCGCCAGCATCCTTATTTTGAATTAGGCAGGTTTTGATCGATGCGGGACGCGGGTTACGCCCGCTCTTTGGCAGGAGCGGACATTCAGGGGGCAGAGCCTGCTGATTTAAACTTCCTGCCCGATTAATGGTAAAGAGCACCAGGAGGCACTAGTTGCCTTTATGTATGAACTATAGAAGAAAATATACGGCGTTATTCATAATGAGATTTAACCAGGCTTAAAGCGCAGGTTCGCCTTAACCAACTGACTGTAAATTTTTCACTGAGCTATCCGTTCATCGTCCAGCTCAAATCTCACACTGACATCTCCCGTGTGTTTGAATATTCCCACGCCGGAATGGATGCGTCCAACCTTCTGCAGGTTGTTGATCCGCTCTCCGTTTTGACCGTACATAATCACAAAGCTGTGGCGAGGTGCCCAGTATACGATGTCGCCTACCTCATATCCGCTTGTCTGCGTTTCAGTGGCCGGCAGGGCGTCAGGGAAGCGGTAACACATCTCACGGTGATATAAATCTTCCATGGGCAGGGTCAGCGGGAACCGCGAAATCAGCTCACGGGTGGTGGCGTTATCATAAAACGTGGCGGTCATTGTATGATCGCCAGCAGTGATTTTGACTTTAATGCCCGCTGAGTTAGCCGCCACTGCTGAAAATGATGCAGCAGTAATGGAAGCCAGAACGAGCAGAGTCGGTTTAAACATAAAATCTCCGGTTTTATCTTCTGTATCGGTGAAAAACGACACCTGCATAATGAGGTGTCGCCCCGGGTAGCACGTGATCGATTAGCGGGTGCTGTTCAGATTTTTATCAAAGAATGAAATCAGCTTGTCCCAGGGGATCAGCTCGGTGCGGTCATACAGGTCGATGCGGTTGGCACCTTTGATTTCCACAAGTTCTTTAGGCTCAGCCGCCATTTTATAGGCGGTATCGGTATATGTGCGGGACGGTGCCGCGTCGCCGACCACAAACAATATAGGACGGGGAGAAATGGTCTCAATATCGATAAACGGATGGAAATTCATGAACCTGGCATATGTAGCAGGCACGGTACGGCGATCGTTTGAAGCGACTTTACCGCGCTCAGTCTGGTAAAAATCGTTCGACTCTTTACCTTCGATAAAGATAGGATCATTCTGGCCCGGACCATAAACAGGCTTACCGGTCGTAAAGGCCTGGTAACGCTGCTCAGCAGCTGTGGCCAGATCTTTATTTCGCATCTCAGGTGTGCGCTCATGGTTCAGGCCGGTACGGAAGTATTCACCCATATCGTACATAGCAACCGTTGCCAGCGCCTTGATGCGTGGATCAACTTTCGTTGCCGCAATAGCAAACCCGCCGCTGCCGCAAATGCCAATGACGCCAATTTTTTCCCGATCAACAAAAGTCCGGGTGCCCAGATAATCGACGGCTGCGCTGAAGTTTTCCGCGTAGACGTCCGGTAAAACTGCGCCACGCGGCGTGCCTGCGCTTTCCCCCCAGTAAGACTGGTCAAAGGAAAGAGTGACGAAACCCGCTTCCGCCATTTTGGTCGCATAAAGGTTGGCGGCCTGCTGCCTGACGGCAGCAAAAGGGTGCCCGACAATCAGCGCATCGTATTTTTTACCTTTCTCCATCTGTTTCGGCGTAAACAGCGTGCCGGTGACTTCCATACCGTAGGCATTTTTAAATCTCACGACCTCAGAATTAACCTTGTCGCTTTTATAAAAGTTGTCCGCGCCATGGGACATATCAGCCGCCTGAGCGACGCTGATATTCATGCCCAGCGTCGCGCCCAGCAGCACAACGGCTGCAATTTTACTCACTGATGACACAAGCTTCATGTTAACTCCTTAACGCTCCAGAGGATGAATAAACGTGCAGTGCTCACTCCGGTGAGAGATACACACTCACCGGAAAATTTTTCAGGAAGCGTGCGCTTTCCTTAACGCCGAACGCCTGAGCAGCAGGACGGCCACGATGGCGGTGCTCAGCACGGCCAGCGCCCCGGCCAGGAAGATATTGTCCAGCCCAAGGTGGCCGCCGACCCAGCCAAGCGCCGGGCTGCCAACGGCCATCGCCACATCGAGAAAGGCCGTGTAGATACCCATCACCATGCCCCGGCTTTGCGGCGTTGCGCCGCTGATGGCTTCAATACCCAGCCCAGGGTAAACCAGCGAATAGCCAAAGCCGGCAAACGCGGCCCCGGCGGAAGCCGTTAGCGGGGTTCTGGCGTACCACATCAGAAACAGCCCTGCCGCCTGAACCAGCACGAAGATGAGCGCGATGCGCGCGCCGCCGAAGCGGTCCGGCAGGTGGCCGGCAAAAGTACGGGCCACTATCAGGGCAATGCCGAACGCGGTGAATGCCATCCACACCGGCTGCCAGTGCATGGCGCTGTAGTAGAGCGAGCTGAACGCCAGGATGGTGCAGTAGCCCGTGCTGGCAAGCGCGGCGCCCAGACCGGGTAACCATACCGCCTTCATGACCAAGCCAAACGAGGCGTGATCAGCGTGCGGATGCGGAGCCACGGCAGGCATGCGTGACAGATAAACCAGTACGAGCAAGGGCAGCAGCAGGGTTATCAGCGCAATGGCCTTAAAGCCAAACGCACCGTAAAGCACCGTTCCCACCGGACCGCCAAGCGCCATGGCGGCAAACATGGCCGTCCCGACCCAGGCAATCACCTTTCCGGCATGAGCTTTATCAACCAGCGCCAGCCCCCAGGCTACCGCACCGGTGATAATGAAGCTCTCAGCGCCGCCCAGAATGGCACGGCCCGCCATCAGAATGCTGGCAGAAAGGGCAGGTAAGTTGATCATCCAGAGTGACACCAGATAAAGCAGTCCGGCTGCCGCCGCAGCAATCAGCCCGGCAACGACGCCTTTTTTTGCCCCGCGCCGGTCAGAATAGGAGCCTGACCAGATGCGTGAGATAAGTGAGGCGGCAAACTGCGCGCCTGCCACTAATCCTACGATGAAGGTTCCGTATCCCAGACCGTTTTCCACATGCAGGGGCAGAACGGGAAGCGCCACGCCGATAATGATAAAGCCAACCAGCACAGCGGCGATGACCGGCATCAGGGTCATCACTACTCCAGAGCCAGCAGGGGGGGAAGAGTGGTTTAACGGCATATCAGTTTGCCTCCTTCATTCTGTCGTAACTGAAAACGTAATCATTGCCGGCCTGCGAGGTATGGCAGGCGCGGCACCGGTCAAGGTTTTCGCCGGGCCTGACCGAGCGATCAGGATTGAACCACTGAAACTCCCAGTCGCCCGTGCGAAGCTCTGCCGGATGCGCCTGCCCCCATCCCTTGCGCTTCTCCATGACCACATACCGGTAAAGCTGATTGTTCCGGTAATCTTCCATGGTAATTACCGTCCCTTCAGGAAGCGGTTCACCGCGACTGGCCGCCGCAATAACCTCCGGGGTGGTGTACAGCTCCTCGCGCGTGTCGCCGCGTACAATGCTGGCGTAGTGCTTCCCCTGCGCGTATTCCGACGGAAAAACGACTTTCGGCTCTGCAGCAAAGGCGTTTGTTAACAGCAGTGCCGGGAAAGCGGCCGGCAGAGCTGCCACTTGTATAAGCCGCCGGCGTATGCCGCCCTGCAGACGCTCAGCGTGGCCTTCCAGAGGAAAATTCAGGCGTAAAAAAACCCGCAGGCTGCCGCAGCGGCCTGTTAATATTTTTGTCATGATGTTTAATCTCAGATCTTCCCGTCCGGGCAATGTCAGGCTGACGGGAGCTGTCTGACGCGCAGGTGCGCGCCAGACAGGATGATTAATAAACCTGAACCGTCGGGCGGAACAGAATTTCGTTTACGTCCACCTCATCTGGCTGGCTGATGGCAAAGGCCACTACGCGGGCGAACGAGCTGGCCGGGATCGCATTTTCATAGGTTTTTGCCATGCCTTTCGCAATATCCTCATCGGTGATGGTGCCGGTCAGCTCGGTGTCAACTGCGCCGGGCGAAACGATGGTCGTGCGGATATTCCAGGGCTTCACTTCCTGACGCAAACCTTCCGAAATGGCCCTTACTGCCCATTTGGTGCCTGCATAGACTGCACCGCCAGGACCAACCTTGTGGCCAGCAACGGAAGAGACGTTAATTATCTGACCGGACTTCTGCTCTTTCATCTTCGGCAACACCGCCGCAATGCCGTAGAGCACGCCCTTGATGTTGACGTCAATCATTCGGTTCCATTCGTCGATTTTCAGCTTATCAAGCATTGAGCTTGGCATCAGGCCGGCATTGTTGATGAGCACGTCAATGCAACCGTGCAGCTCGAGCGCGCGATCAACCAGCGCCTGAACCTGCAGGTAGTCCGTCACGTCAGTGCTCAGAATCGCACGGGCATCCAGTCCCAGCTCGGCGGCCAGACTTTCGAGGCGGTCCAGCCGGCGGGCACCCAGAACGACCTTCGCGCCCTGAGCCGCCAGATGGCGCGCCGTTTCAGCACCCAGGCCGCTGCTGGCGCCGGTGATAACGACAACTTTATTTTCAATATTCTGAGACATGAGTTTCTCCTGTACGGCAGACTTTCAGCCCGCGCTACTTAGTTTCACGTTGTTCAAAGACCTTTTTGAAGACCGGAGCGGCTGAAAAAGCATTCGGCCAGCCGGCATAATAAGCAAGGTGACTGAGCGCACCCGACGCCTGCTCCTGGGTCAGCCCGTTGTCCATCGCCCGGTTCAGATGTGGCGGGATCTGTTGATCCTGACCGTTCGCAATCAGCGCTGAAACGGTGATCAGGCTTCTGTCCCGGGGCGTCAGCCCCGGGCGAAGCCACAAATCACGGAAGAGCACGTCAGTGGTGTCCCTGACCAGACCTGGTGCCGCTGTTCCGATGCTTTTATCCACCCGGGCCGCGCGCGCTGCTTCAGCCTTTTCATCGAGCGGCAAAAGCGGCTCTTTGGCTCCAGGAAGCTGATTGGCCCTGACGCCTCTGGCGGCAAAGACCTCTTTTGCCGCAGCCGTGGCGGCTACGGCATTGCCCCAGCCTGCATAAAACGCCAGGTGTGTAATGGTCTCCGAAAGCTCTGCCGGCGTGACGCCGTTATCCAGCGCCAGCTCATACTGCTCCGGCAAAAGAATGGTCTGGTTGCGGGCGATGACAGCGGCCACGGTGATCAGGCTCCGGTCGCGCGGCGACAGGTCAGCGCCCTTCCAGAGTTTGCTGACAAGCCTGTTATCGGCATAGCGCTCTAAGGCGGGGGAAACCGCCTGCATATCCGATTCTGACAATGGTCCTCTCTGGGAGCCCGCATCGGCAATGGCTCCGCCGGAACCGAGCGTGAGCGCCAGCGCAGCGGCCGTTGTTTTTTTCATCATTGCCTCCGGTTCACTTGTACTGTTCGTCAGTCACGGGCTCCTGCCACTCAACATTACTGCCGCCCACCATATACGTCATGGCCAGATGGCTCATCGGAGACGTGGCCGTCGCACCATGCCAGTGGCGCACCGTTGCCGGTATCCACACTACGTCGCCCGGGCTGATTTCCTGACGCGCCTTGCCTTCTTCCTGTACCCAGCCCTGTCCGGTGGTCACAATCAGCAGTTGTCCGGCCGGATGCGTGTGCCAGACGGTACGCGCGCCGGGCGCGAAATCTACCTGGCCCAGGTTTGCCCGGGTGCTGTCGTTCGGCGGCAGCAGGGAGCTGATAACCGCCTGCCCCGTAAAGTTTTCCGCTTTGCCCGATACGGAAGGCGTCTGACCGTTACGGCGAATTTCAATTTCATCGGCCGACACCTGCGCCGTACCCAGTACAGCCATAGCGGCCGCAGCGATAATCGCTTTCATCTTTCACCTCACAGTTAATTATGTGTTCACAGACGGCTCCGGCGGGAACCGGAGACGGTCATCAGGTCAAGTCCACAACGAAACGGTAACGGGCGTCCTTTGTCTTGATACGCTCAAATGCCCGATCAATCTGGTCCGGCTTAATCAGTTCAATGTCCGCCACGATGTTGCGGCGCGCGCAGTAGTCGATAAACGCCTGCGTTTCAGCCATGCCGCCCATCAGTGAAGCCGAGACCTGACGGCGCTGCAGCCACAGGCCGGAGCCACGTACGTCTTCAATGGGTTCGCGTGCGCCCACGATGACGTACGTGCCGTCAAGCTTAAGCATGCCGGTAATCGGGTGGGTGGGCACGCTGGTCGGCACCGTGGAAATCAGGAAATCGAAGCTGTTCGCGTAAGCTTTCAGCGCGTCGGGTTTCGTCCAGACCACGGCCTCACGGGCGCCCATTTTCTTCGCGTCCGCCACTTTTGCCGGCGTGCTGGTAAAGACGGTGACGT
The DNA here is from genome assembly GCF_016909495.1 of Pantoea coffeiphila. GTDB lineage: Bacteria > Pseudomonadota > Gammaproteobacteria > Enterobacterales > Enterobacteriaceae > Erwinia > Erwinia coffeiphila. Next base: position 794,854 of record NZ_JAFBFW010000001.1, read on the forward strand.
GAGCGCCGCGTGCCACGGCGAGCTTCACGGCCAGATGTCCCAGCCCGCCCATGCCAATTACACCCACGCGCTGCCCGACCTTAACGGCCCAGTGCTGCATAGGCGAAAAGGTTGTGATGCCGGCACACATCAGCGGCGCGGCGGCGGCCAGGTTCATGCCCGGCGGGATGCGAACCGTAAAGCGCTCCGGCACGACCACGCGCTGGGAAAACCCGCCGTAGTTATAGCCGCCCAGGAATTTATCCGGCGTGTTGAAATTAAGCGTCCATCCCTTCACGCAATACTGCTCAAGGTCGTTGACGCAGTTTTCGCACTCGCCACAGGAGTCAATCATCGCGCCGGCACCCGCGATGTCCCCCGGCCGAAACCGGGTAACTTCACTGCCAACAGCGGTCACCCGGCCGATAATTTCGTGGCCCGGCACGCACGGAAAATTCGTTGCCGGATAAGGAGGCCCCCATTCCTGTCTGGCAATGTGGATGTCGGAATGGCAGATGGCGCAGTACATGATGTCAATGAGCACATCGTTCGGACGAAGAGCGCGTCGCGGGATTTCCAGCGGCCCGAAAGGGCCGTCGGCCCGCTGGTTACCGTATGCCCGGACGCGCCACGGGCCGTTTCCGGCAGGCGAAGACGACTCCTGTGCCTGTGCCTGCCCCGGCATAATCGCCAGAGACGACGCCGCGGCCAGCCCGGCCCCAGCCAGAAGCGCTCGCCTGCGTGTAGGGCTGGCTGGCGCGTCCGTATGAGAGTTGTTACTGCAGTTTCCGCACATCATGTACTCCTTGTTCAGCTTTCGGCTCCCGCCGCATTCAACCCCACACTCCGCAGGGCCATAAGAAATCAGATGTGCCGAATCGGTTTCTGATGCACACGTCCCACATCTGATTGTTTAATGAACACGGAGAGTATATCGGAGGACTTATTCAGTGATTAGAGGCTAAAATGAGATTGAAATTATAAGGAGAGGTTCTAAATGGCAGGTGATAACCTTAACGATCTCGCCGCATTCATGGTGGTGGCGAAAGAGCAAAACTTTACGCGCGCTGCCAAACGTCTGGGCGTTTCACAGTCTGCGCTGAGCCAGACAGTACGGGGACTGGAGGCTCAGCTCGGGCTCAGACTACTGAACCGTACCACCCGTCGCGTCGTTCCGACCGAGGCAGGAGAGCGCCTGCTTGCCTCCGTGGGACCCCGTATAGAAGAAATTCAGCAGCAGCTGATGGGGCTGAGTGAACTGCGTGACAAACCTGCCGGTACGATACGGCTGACATCAACGGAATATGCTGCAGAATCAGTGCTCTGGCCGGCCGTGGAAAGGCTTGTCGCTGAATATCCCGATATTAAAGTCGAAATCCTGACGGACTACGGCCTGATCGATATCGTTAAAGATCGCTTTGACGCCGGCGTGCGCCCGGGCGAAACCATTGCCAAAGACATGATTGCGGTCAGAGTGGGACCTCCCATGCGCATGGCAGTAGCGGGGTCGCCTGCGTATTTCAACAACAAACCGGTACCGGAAGTACCCCAGCAACTGACGGAGCACTGCTGTATCAACCTGCGGCTTTCCGGACACGGTGGACTTTACGCCTGGGAGTTTGAGAAGGGTGGCCGTGAACTGAACGTGCGGGTTGATGGTCAGCTTGTTTTCAACACCGGCAGCATGATCCTGAGAGCTGCCCTGGCAGGCCGCGGTCTCGCCTACCTGCCAGAACGTCAATTAGAACCTTACATTGCGTCAGGGCAGTTGATACGGGTACTGGAAGAGTGGTGTGAACCCTTTTCCGGGTATCACCTTTATTATCCTGCGCATCGACAGCCGACGCCGGCTTTTGCCCTGCTGGTTGACGCGCTTCGCTATTCAAACCGTAAAATACCTGTCTGAGCTTTATGTTATCTGAGACATCAGTCAGGCGTGATATCAGCCCTGACAATGTCGCTTTACGGAAGCCAGCCTCTGCAGGCTGTTTATGCTGACTGCAGAGGTTTCCTTGCCCAGCCCGCGCCTGAGTTTAAGATAAAACCTGCCAAGGGAGAGGAAAGATGAGCGGTGCAGACGAGGGCACCTCGTGCAGCGGCATTTTTTAGAAACGTTTTTCTTGATGAAAGCGCCTGACGGTATTGCGGCAGAACGAACTTGAAAGAGCCGATTGGGTAAGCACCGGAAACAGCTTAATTTTCGAAAAACAGCTGTAAAATCGCAGCCGAGCGCTGGCAGAAATGAAAACTCTAAGTCGATGCTCCAATCTGGCGTTTGCTTTTTTAACGAATACAGGGGGTATATCTGAGAAGGGATATTAAGTGATTAGAGGATAGAATAGGATTGAAATTATAAGTAAATCATTTTTAACGATGAGTAAGACTTGTTCGTGTTGACAGATTATGATGACGAATCAGGCTGAACACTTTAATTACGCAGTTTCATGGTGGATCTTTTCATAGCCATCCTGGCCATAAAGCTCTAGTCCAATAATCCTGCCAACTTAATGTCCGCTTCTCGCTAAAAGCAAACATCCAGGAACACAAGCTGCGGGCAGTAATAAAACCTGACGCAGGCCAACATCTTTCAGACACCGGCCTCCAACACACATTCTCCCAAACCTCACCCACCCCATCCCCACCACAAACACACCGCCGCCAGATACATCCCGCAGCCGAAGACCGCGTGTGTAGCCAGGCTGCGCAGGCGGTTTTTCATCGGTGTGGGCGTGCGCGACGCGGCAAATCCAGCGCCCATCGCGGGCTGCATAATAAGCATCGGAAATGCGACGGTTACTACACCAACGGATAAGGCAGGCAATAAGGTCGGGTTCGCCAGCCAGCCGCGGCCTGCAACCCGCACCAACAGTCCCGCAAAAACCACCCCGGTGGCATAATGAATCATCCAGCCCAGCCAGCGCTCCCCCGCAATCGGCGACGCGCGGCCGATCGCCTCGTGTGCAAACCGTCCGTGTAGCATGTGGCCGACCCAGCGACCGACCAGTGCATAATCCAGAGTGGGGTTCCCCAGCCGTTTCAGGATCGAAGACCAGATGTCCATCACCAGCGTTGCGCCCATCCCCACCAGAATAATTTTTATCGCCTCATCAAAAATGCCCATCACAGCCTGTTCCTCTTTCTCATTTTTACGGTTGCAGGCATGATAGAAGTTAAAGTCAACTTCAAGTCAAGAGGCTCACAATGGATATCTCCGAGACTGCCCGGCGTTCAGGGGTGCCCGCCTCCACGCTGCGCTACTATCAGAAGATGGGCCTGATCCGCGCAATCAGTCCCGAGGGGGAACGGCGTCACTTTGCCGCAGACGTGCTGGACCAGCTGGCGCTGATTGCCCTGGGCCAGGCAGGGGGACTTTCGCTGGATGAAATCCGCAGCATGCTGTCTCCCGGCGGCGAACCGCAGGTTGACCGGGCGGTGTTGCTGACCCGGGCCGATGAAATCGATGCCACCATCAGCCGCCTGCGTGCCATGAGCCAGGGGCTGCGCCACGTGGCGGAATGCCCGGCCGCCAGCCACGCAGAGTGCCCGACCTTTCAGCGCTGGTTAAAGGCCGCCACCGCGGAAAAAATAAAGCAGAAACGCTGAGCATTTTTCCGCACCACCACCACGACAAACAGCAGGGAAGCCGACGCTTCCCCGCTAATAAAAACCCTCACAATCTGCAGTGAACCCAGTTACACCACCGCCGGATCGGGCTTGTCACCGCGAAGACCATACATCGCCATGGCCCGTCCCACCGTCTCCCTCGGCACCGCGCCTTCGTCGGCCAGCAGCTTCAGCGAGGCGACAACAACATAGTGCCGGTTAACCTCAAAGAACTCGCGCAACGCCTCGCGGGTATCCGAACGACCAAAGCCGTCGGTGCCGAGCGACATAAAACGCCTGTCGGCCAGGAACGGCTTAATCTGGTCGCCGACGATTTTCATATAGTCCGTCGCCACCACAATCGGCCCGGCGTGCCCGTCGAACATCCGCTGGACGTAAGGGATCTTCGGCGCGTCGTCAGGATGCAGCATATTCCAGCGGTCGGCGGCCATCCCTTCGCGGCGCAGTTCCGTCAGGCTGGTCGCACTCCAGATATTGCTTACCACGCCAAAATCATTAAGCAGCAGATCGGCGGCGGCCATCACCTCGCGCAGAATCGCGCCGCTTCCCATCAGCTGTACGCAGGGCCGCGTATGGCTGGCATCCCCATGCGCTTTAAACAGATAAGCCCCTTTCACAATGCCGTCTTCTGCTCCTTCCGGCATCGCGGGCTGCGGATAGCCCTCATTCAGCAGCGTGATGTAGTAATAGATATCCTCAAAATCGGCGTACATCCTGCGCATCCCGTCGCGAACGATCACCGCCAGCTCGAAGGAGAAGGCAGGATCGTAAGAAACGCAGCTGGGGATCACCGAGGAAAGAACGTGGCTGTGGCCGTCATCATGCTGTAGCCCCTCGCCCATCAGCGTGGTTCTTCCTGCCGTCGCACCCAGCAAAAAGCCTTTGGTTCGCGCATCGGCCGCCGCCCAGGCGAGGTCGCCCACGCGCTGCAGGCCAAACATCGAGTAGAAAATATAGAATGGGATCGTCGGCACATCGTGGTTACTGTAAGACGTTCCGGCGGCAATCCAGGTGGAGATAGCACCGGACTCATTAATCCCCTCCTGCATAATCTGGCCGTCCTTCGCCTCTTTGTAATAGCTCAGCTGACCGGCATCCTGCGGGGTGTAAAGCTGGCCGAGGTAGGAGTGAATACCAATCTGGCGGAACAGCCCCTCCATACCAAAGGTTCGTGACTCATCCGGTACGATAGGAACAACCAGCCTGCCGAGTTCCTTATCCTTCAGCAGCACGTTCAAAATGGTAACAAAGGCCATGGTCGTAGACTGATTGCGCTCGCCGCTGCCCTTTAGCAGGCTGGCAAACTGGCTGAGCGGCGGCACGGGCAGGGCCGTCGACTGGTTAAATCTGGCAGGAATATACCCACCAAGCCGCGCCCGCGTGGCGTGCAGATAGTGCTCTTCGTCACTGCCTGCCTCCGCTTTCAGAAAGGGGATTTCTTCCAGCTGCGCATCAGGCACCGGCAGCTTAAAGCGATCGCGGAACGCCCTGACTGCATCCTGACTCATTTTTTTCAGCTGATGATTAATGTTCTGCCCTTCTCCCGCCTCCCCCATGCCAAAGCCCTTGACCGTTTTGGCGAGGATCACCGACGGCATACCGCGCGTATTCACCGCCTGATGGTAGGCGGCATAGACCTTCTCAGGATCGTGGCCGCCGCGGTTCAGCTGCCAGATATCGTCATCGCTCATATCGGCTACCAGCGCCAGTAGTTCCGCATACTTACCGAAGAAGTGCTCGCGAACGTAGGCCCCGCTTTGCGACTTAAAGGTCTGATAATCACCGTCCACGCACTCCATCATGCGCTGTGCCAGCAGGCCGCTGGTGTCTTTAGCCAGCAGCGCATCCCAGCCGCTGCCCCAGATGACTTTTATTACGTTCCAGCCAGCGGCTTTAAATGCCCCTTCCAGCTCCTGAACAATTTTACTGTTACCGCGCACCGGGCCATCCAGCCGCTGCAAATTACAGTTAACGACGAAAATCAGGTTATCCAGTTTCTCTCGGCCGCCGAGGGAGATAGCCGCCAGCGATTCCGGCTGATCCATTTCGCCGTCGCCGAGAAATGCCCAGACTTTTCGCCCCTGATGCGGTTTGAGATCGCGGTATTCAAGGTAGCGCATATAGCGCGCCTGATAAGCCGCGGTGAGCGGCCCCAGCCCCATCGACACGGTAGGATACTGCCAGAAGTCCGGCATCAGGCGCGGATGGGGATAAGAAGAGAGCCCGCGCCGGTTTGATTCACGGCGGAAGTTATCCATCAGCTCGTTATCCAGCCGCCCTTCCAGCCATGCGCGGCCGTAAATTCCCGGGGCCGAATGCCCCTGAAAATAGACCATATCCCCGGCAAAGCTTTCCGTTCGGCCACGGAAGAAATGATTGAATCCCACATCGTAAAGCACCGCCGCAGACTGGTAAGTGGCAATATGTCCGCCGACGTTAGAGTGCTTACCCGCCCGCAGCACGATGGCCATCGCGTTCCAGCGCACCAGCGCATTCAGCTTCGATTCGGTGGCTAAATTACCGGGGTAGACCGGCTGCTTATCGGCAGGAATCGAATTGACGTAGGGCGTGGTAACCAGGCTGTAAAAATCACCGTGCCGCCGGTTATCCGCTTCCGCCATTTTATCGATCAGAAAATGCGCCCGCACCCGCCCGTCCGCATCGACGACACTGTCAAAAGCCTGAAGCCATTCGGCCGTTTCCTGCGGGTCCAGGTCTGCTTCTACTGCGTGTTGATTCATATCTTCTCCGAGAATAGTAGCGGTGAAATCTGCGCGACAGCGAGTCTCACCCACCAATCGATTGCAACCGCAATCATTGCAACTGCAACAATAGCAAAAGCAACTCTATCCGCTTATAATTGCATTTGCAACTCACGGACAGACAAAGAGGTCGTCAATGGCAGGTAACACACCGGATTTATGGTTTTCATTTGTGCGCTCCCACCGCACTATTATCAGGCTGGTTGAGGCGCGTCTGAGCGCGGCCGGGCTGCCGGTTTATGCCTGGTACGATGTGCTCTGGGGGCTGGAAAGCGGCGAGAACGGCACCCGCCGGATGCATGAACTGGCCGACGTGCTGGTGATCGAGCGCTATAACCTCACCCGTTTGATCGACCGGTTGGAGAAAGAAAATCTGGTGGAGCGCCACCGTTCGGTGGATGACGGTCGTGCCGCGTTTGCTACGATCACCCCGCAGGGTAAGGCGCTGCGGAAAGAAATGTGGGTTGTTTATCAGGCGGTGATCCAGCAGCACTTTCTCAGCCAGTTCAATAAAGAGCAGATTGCTCAGTTCTCTGCTGCACTGGATGCCGCTGCGCATTCCGTCCGGGGGGCTGACTGATCGCCCCCGAAACGGCGCGGTTAACCTAGTCAGACATCAGGCGTAGTTGCTTCATTGCGCTTTCTAACTGCGCAGTCGCTATTTTGCCGTCGTCGGCAAGCAGCTTCAGCGCGCACAGGGCAATCCATTCGGCGCGGGGAGCGTTCGCCCCGTCGCGGCGCAGGGAATCTGAACCCACAGCCATAAACCGTCCGGGGATAAACGGTTTCAGCTGCGTGGCAATCAGATGGTGATAATCGGTAACGGCTATCACCGGGGAATCCTCTCCCGCCATGCAGCGGTGCAGATGCGAAAGGGATAATTCATCAGCATCGTCAGCCAGCGAGGCCAGCTGCGCCGCTTCTGCCTCCTGCGCCAGCCGGGTATAGCTGGGGCAGCTCCAGACATCAGAACTGACGCCCCAGTGCTGCTCCAGAATCGCCGCGGCCTTGAGCACGCGCGACAGCGATTTTCCCGCGCCGCACAGGCGAACGTGCAGGTCATTTGGGGGATTATCACGGCGAATACGATACATCCCCTTCCAGGCCATCTCCCCATCGCACGCCGTTAAATCGGGTAAAACGACCCGCTCACCATGCGTGGCGATATAGGCTATTTTATGCCGATCGTCCAGATACAGCGAGCGCAGGGCGTGGCTGACAATTGCGCGGGTTTCCTGCGCATTGGCCGGATCGTAAGGCAGACAGTCCTGAATTGCCGTCACGCCGATTGGAAACCAGGGCAACACGCCTTTCGGTAAAAAGCTGTCGCCATCATCCGCGAGGTTAAGAAAGATAGCCCGCCGGTTAACTTCAGTCAGCAGCGTCCTCAATGCTTCCGGCCTTTCGGTATTGATGCAGTAAAAAACGGGCTTTTCATAATGTGCCTGGCCGTGGCTGAACCACAGCGGCCAGGCGGTCTGGAGTGCGCCACGGCTTTTATCGGGCATCGCGGCGAGATCGCCTCTAATCAGCCAGGCACAATCCGACATTCCGTCTTTATCGGCCATCTGCTGCATCAGCCAGTTAATAAAGCGCCTGGGTGTGTCCTGCGCCCGGGCACGCTGTTCGATAAAGGTCAGACACGCCAGGGCAGCCTGCCTGGAGTGTTCGCTAAAGCCGGGGTAAAGCGGCACGGCATTATTCATGCACTCATTCCTGTATTGTCGCCGAAGCATTCGATTGCAAATGCAATGATTGTAATTGCAACAATATAAGCCGTCAATCTCCCTTCCAGTGGATGCCTGGAAAAATGAATGGGCGACGAAAGTAGAATGAGAAGTTGGCCGGTTCGCCGTCCGCGCAGGAGGTGCGTCAGAGAGTGCAGGAATACTGCGCGAGTCAGGCGAACAGTAAACCCAATTTCGCTATTGGTGATAGCTGGAGCCGCTCACAGCGGGTGATTGATAACGTGATGAAGTAAGGCACAAAAAAATGGCCCTTGCAAAAGGGCCAGAGGAATAAGCTGAGCGATTACTGCGGCAGCGAGGCCTTCAGGCGTCTTGCCGCTTCGGCCAGGTTAGCTTCAGACACCGTCGAATAGGACAGGCGCAGCGTTGAAGTATCCGGACGATCGCAGTAGAAGAACTCACCGGGAACGTAGACTACGCCGTTATTCAGCGTGGTTTTCAGCCACTCGGTGGTGTTAAACGCCTCGGTAAAGGTGGCCCACAGGAACATCCCGCCCTGCGGACGGTGGAAGCGAATGCGATCGCCCAGCTCGTTTTGCAGCGCCGACACCAGCGCATCACACTTCTGCTGATAGGCCTTGCTGATTAACGCAATCTGCGGACGCAGACGGCCGCTTTCCAGATAGTGGCGGGTCAGCGCCTGTGACAGTGAACTGGTGTGCAGATCGGTGGCCTGCTTGAGGATCACCGCCTGCTGTTTTAACCACGATGGCAGAGTGATCCAGCCCACGCGTGCGCCCGGGGCCAGGATCTTGGAAAACGTTGAGGTGTAGATCACCTGCTCGCCAACGCCAATCGCCTGCGCGTGGGACTTCAGCGTGCGGAAGGTTTCGCCGGAGAAGTTGATTTCGCTGTACGGGTCGTCTTCGAAAATCAGGAAGTCATAGCGAGCGGCCAGTGCCACCAGCTGCTGACGACGCGCATCGGAAAGCGTGACGCCGCCCGGGTTGCCGAAGGTCGGCACGATGTAAACGGCTTTAATCGGGGTCTGTTTAACCAGCTCTTCCAGCTCGTCAACAATCATCCCTTCGCCGTCGGTGCCCACCGATTTCAGCTCGGCTTCGGCCAGCTGGAACACCTGGAGCGCCGCCAGGTAGGTAGGGCGCTCAACCACAATCACATCACCGGGATTGATGATTGCCCGCGCCACAATATCCAGCGACTGCTGCGAACCGGAGGTGATGACCACATCGTCCGGCGTGCACTGAATGCCGCGCTCCGCCGAAATCTGACAGATCGCTTCACGTAATTTCGGGTCACCCTCGCTCAGACCGTACTGAAACGCATTGTGACCGTCTTCAGTCAGCACGCGGTCCATAGCGATTCTCAGGCCTTCCGTATCGAACAGATCCGGATTTGGAATTCCTCCGCCCAACGAGATCACACCTTCCATCTTGCTGTGTTTTAACAGCTCACGGATTGCCGATGACTGAAGGTCTTTAACTCTGTTGGCCAACTTCTGCGACGACATAACACTTACCTTTTCTTTATTTTAGTGTTGAATTTATACCATAAGTCGCCAAAGAAAATAGCAGGTAAGCGCCTCTCGCACCCACCTGCCGCAAATTATTTCAGCTCGTCCTGCAGTTCGCGCAGATACTGGCTGACCCGGACCAGGCCTTTTTTCATCACCTCGCCGTTATTGGCAAAGCCGATACGCACATAGCCCTCCATATCCATCGCCTCGCCGGGAGTGAACATCACCCCGTAGCGCTCCAGCAGACCGATACAAAACTGGCGGGAACCCAGCGGCAAATGGTATTTCAGCAGCGCCGTAGTACCGGCCTGCGGCTTGATATAGTCGATAAGCGGCTCGCGGCTCACCCACTCATCCAGCAGCTGCAAATTGTCGCGCAGCATCGTCTGGTTACGGCTGAGAATTTTATCGCGATTTTCCAGCGCGATCGTGGCGAAGTAGTCATCCAGCACGCCAACGCTGACCGTGTTGTAATCGCGGTGGATCTCTACCGCCTTCAGCAGCGATTCCGGGCCAGCCATCCAGCCGAGGCGCAACCCCGCCAGCGAGTAAGTTTTTGACATGCTGGCGGTGCTGATGCCCTTCTCGTACAGATCGGCCACCGCTGCGCTGTAGCCGTCGCCGACCTGATTGGTGCCGCGATACACTTCATCGCACAGCAGCCAGGCCCCGGCCTCCCGCGCCACCGCCACAATCTCCTTCAGCAGCGCTTCATCCATCAGCGCGCCGGTGGGGTTATTCGGGTTATTGATGGCGATCAGCCGGGTTTTATCATCAATCAGCGAATTCAGCTCGGCCACATCCGGCAGAAAACCGTTCTCCTCGCGCAGCGGCAGGATCTTTACTTCCGCGCCGAGGCTGGCGGGGATCGAGTAGTGCTGCTGGTAGGTCGGCAGCACGGAAATCACCGTATCGCCCGGCTCCACCAGCGCCTGATAAATCAGCGCATTAGCACCGATAGCGCCGTGGGCAATCAGGATATTGTCAGCCGACTGCGCCCGGTACTGCATCGAAATCACCCGGCGCAGCCGCTCGGAGCCGGTTATAGCCCCGTAGGTCATTTTGATGTTCAGCATCTCATCCAGCACCGCAGCGGTATCGCCCGACATCGCCAGCAGCTGCCGCATGGTCAGCGACTCCACGCAGGTTTCCGCCAGGTTGTACTCGCAGTGGTTTTCCCACTCGTTCATCCACTGTTCAACGCCAAAAGGTCTGATTTTCATGTTATTTATCCTGTTGGTTAAGATAAGTCAGCATCGCATCGGCGATAGCGATATCTTCCAGCCCCAGCCCAAGGGAGCGGAAGTAAACGTGCCGTGAGTAATCGGGTTTAGCCGCGGCCTGGGTCACCAGTTCCGGCAGGTCGCCGCGTATATCCGCACTGTTCCAGCCGTGCTCCGCCTCCGCGATAATCATTTCACCGGCGGAGCCCGGCGTGGTCTGGCGATAATCGCAGTACACGTCCATCGCGTTCAGCGCAGCCGGCGGGATCTCGTGCGCGCCCGGCGCGTTGGTGCTGATGGAAGTAATCAGGCACGGCCGCGTCAGCAGTGCCGTATCGACCACCGGCGTGGCGGAAGAGGTACACAGCATCAGCACATCGGTATTCTCCAGCGCATCTTCAACACGGGTGAAGATTTTCAGCCGTCCATCCGCCATCCCCAGCTCCCGGTTGAGATCCTCCGCATTCGGTGCAGAATTTCTGCTAAGAACGCGAATTTCCTGCCAGTCGCGCAGCGCCAGCACGTGGCGCAGATGGGCAAGCCCTACCGCACCGCTGCCGATCAGCGTCAGGGTCCGCGCCTCGGCCGGGGCCAGCAAATCCACCGCCAGCGCGGTGGTGGCCGCCGTGCGCTCAACCGTCAGCAGCGTGGCATCGCACAGCAGCAGCGGCATGCCGGTTTCCGTCGACATCAGCAGCGTCCAGGCGGTAATCAGCGGTTTATCGGGCGTCACCAGATACGGGGAAATCTTCACCCCCAGCCGCTGCTGTGGCATATCCACGCCAAAATAATTAATAAAATCCCCTTTGCGATCGGGCAGCAGCACCACTTTCTGCGCGGGCTGTACCGCTTCACCGCGCGCAAGGTGAGTGAATACCCGACGCAGAGCCACCATCACATCAATATTTTTCAGCAGCGCGGCCGTCTGTTCAGCCGTCACAATCGGAATCGCCGTCGGCGTCATTTTGCTTCCTTTTTACCCACTCGGCTCGATAATCGAGAATTATTGTGAACTAAAAAGTACATGATGCACTTTTTGTTTACAATGAAAATCTGATTGCGTAAAACAGAACGGCAGAAGCGAACATCGCGCGGCATAAATCGGCTATGATTGGCGCCCGCAGAACTAAGAGGACAACACAGTGGCAAACGTAACGCTCAGCGAAAAAACGCCCTTCCCGCTGCTAAAATCAATGGCGGACGGCATCGCTGCGCTGTTCTTTCCCAGCGTTGAGGTGGTTATCCACGACGTGGCCGCAGGCAAAGTGGCGTATATCGCCAATAACCTGTCGCAGCGCAATATTGGCGATGATGCCGGGCTGGATGAGTTTGAAGGCCAGACGCTGGCCGCCGTCACCGGGCCTTACGAGAAGCTGAACTGGGACGGCAAAAAGATGCGTTCGGTGACCATCGCCACGGGAAATGAAACTGATCCCGGCTATCTGCTGTGCATTAACTTCAGCACCGCGCCCTTTGAAGAAGCGCGCAACGCCCTGGAGCTGTTTTTGTCCGTCACCCGCCTGCAGCCGCAGCCGGAAGCTCTGTTCCGCGACGACTGGCAGGAGAAAATCAACACCTTCCTGCACGACTGGATACGGCGTGAAAACACCTCGCTGAGCGCGCTGACCCGCGGACAGAAAAAGGATCTGGTGATGGATCTACATAAGGAAGGGGCGTTCCGGGCAAAAAACTCGGCGGATTACATCGCCAGCGTGCTGTCGCTGGGGCGCACCACCGTTTATAAATATCTGCGCGAACTGAAAAGCTGAAGGTTGAAGGGCTAAGTGGGTGACGGAGCAATGACCAGGCAAAGTCGCCCGCGAGTCCCTGAGGATAAATACTCGCTCCACGCGCCAGTCCGGCGGCAATGACTGCCGCCGGACTGCCTGTTTCAGGCCCGGCGGGTCTTATTCCACCGGCAAAGCCAGAAACTCGCGCGCCTTCGCGCAGGCATCTTCCGGGTCATTCGCCAGCGTTTTCGGGAACGGCATAATCTTTTTCAGTTTCGGGAACAGCGTGCTCAGGCTGGCGCGCACCTCCTCGTCGGTGGTCAGATAAACGTAGCCCGCACACCAGTCGCGCAGCTCGGTTTTATACTGTTTCATCCAGCGGGTGGACTGCTTCTCTTCTTCATGCGGCTCGCGCTCGTGTCCATGCCGCGCGGGTATCCAGACAAACACCACCCGCTGCTGCTGTAGCAGAAAGTCGGTCAGGCCGTTCAGCAGACGGTTGGTTCGGTCCGGCATACCCAGCTGCGGAAAGCGGATAAACACAATCGGCCAGTGGCTGATATCAAAAATTTCGGCATCCGGCTGTGCGCCGGTGTAAACGCTCTTGTCACTCATGTTCTGTTTCCTTTTCTTCTACGGAACGGCGCAGTAATGCCACTACGGTCAGCAGCGCCAGTGCGCCGCACAGGTAAAACAGCGGCCAGCTGATCAGCGCCACCATCTGCGCAAAAGCGATGGTGGCCAGCGTACTGACAAAGCGCCCGACGCCGTAAAACGTGGCGTAGTCGGTCGCGGGCTGTTCCCCGCGCGACCAGCCGAGAATGCGGGCGCTGAGCACAACATAAATTCCGCTGACCGCCGCGCCCATGGTGACCGCACCGGCTATCGCCAGCCACGGCAGCGCCAGCAGATAGCCTGCCGCCATTGCCGCCAGGGCGACGATCCCCAGAGCGGTAAACAGCCAGATCGCCCGCGACAAACCGAAACGGTGCATCATCGGCGCGGCGATCCCGGCGGTCATCAGCATGGTGACCGGCCCCAGCGTGCCCACCACGCCGCCGATGACGTCCATCGATACCTGCATATCGATCAGCATTAAGCGGTTGAGTGCCGACAGCGGGAAGATCACGCAGCAGGTCAGCGTCAGCAGCACCAGCCGCCTGCGCTGTAGCGAATTGCGCAGCAGTCGGCGGAAGCTGGCTTTCTGCTGCTGCGGCGCGACGGACGGCGGAGCCACCGGCGACTTTGCTCTGCTGACCAGCAGCATCGGCACAATCAGCAGCAGCAGACTGGCGGCATAGCACAGGAAGATGGTGGCCCAGCCGAAGCGCTGGAACAGGGCAACAAACGCCCCGCCGCCGATCATCGCGCCGATGGAAAGCGCCGCCAGCTTGCAGGCCGCCGCACGCGGTCGCCAGGCCGGATCGATGCGCTCCACCGCCAGCGCGTCCAGTGCAATATCCATCGTCGCCATCGCAAAGGCGACAAACAGCCCCATCGCAAACAGCAGGCGCAGATCGGCCCCCTGCATCAGCGCCACGGCGGCCACCACCAGCGCGGAAGCCAGCTGCATCGGCACAATCCACGCCAGTTCCACCGCCAGAAACGGCGGCCGCCAGCGATCGACCAGAGGAGACCACAGAAACGCCACGCCCAGCGGCAGGTACAGCGCATACAGCCAGCCTACCGCCCCCAGACTCATTCCCTGCGCCCGCATAATGGCCGGGAATCCGCCCTGGATCAGCCCCATGGTCATGCCGAAGCCGATATACAGCGCGCTGATGGCCAGCAGCACCGCCAGCTGCCCGCTACCGGTGTGTGCCCGATGCGTATTTTGCTCCATTACGCTCATCGGCCTCACCAGCGATAGTTCACGGACACGTTCACCACGCGTTCGTTACCGTAGTTACAGAAGTTGTTGGACAGGCAGGTGACATAGCTTTTATCAAACAGATTGTTGACGCTCACCCGGGTGCTTAAACCATTGAGGTTGCCAAACCGCTTGCCGAAGTCGTAGCCAATTGCCGAATCAAACACCGTATACCCCGCCGCATCCAGGCGAACGGCGCTGGCGCTGTACACATTCGGTGAATAGCCCCCCACCGTTTCCCCCACGTAGCGCCCGCCGCCGCCGACGGTCAGCCCCTGCATCAGACCGCTGCGGAAGGTGTAATCGGCCCACAGCGAAGCGGTGTAATCCGGAATGCCGATTGGCCGCTGGCCGGCATCAACCGCCAGACTTTTGGTGACTTCGGCTTTGGTATAGGTGAAGGCACCGGTCACATTGATGCTGTCGGTTACCGCCATTTTGGTTTCAAACTCCACCCCGCGCGAACGCTGTTCCCCGGTCTGATAGGAGGTGAGCGCGTTGGCGTAGGTCACCACGTTTTTCTGGGTAATATCGAACCAGGCCAGGGTAAACAGCGCATCCAGTCCGGTCGGCTGGTACTTCACGCCGACCTCACGCTGCTGCGCGGTATTGGGTTTAAAGGCGTTGCCGTTGCTGCCGGTGCCGGTCACCGGCAGGAACGAGGTGGAGTAGCTGGCATACGGCGCAATGCCGTTATCAAAGTTGTAAATCAGACCGATCTTGCCGCTGAACGCTTCATCATCCTGAACGCCGTGCGAGGCGCTGAGGTAGTTATCGGTACGGGTACGCGCGGTGTCGTAGCGCCCGCCCGCCACCAGCGTCCAGTTATCCAGCTCGATTTGATCCTGCAAATAATACCCGGCCTGGGTGATGTGCTGTTTCTGATTGGTGATCGGCGCCAGCGTCAGGTTGGTCGCCACGCCGTAAACCGGGTTGAGATAGTCAATCGACGGTGCCGCGCCGTAGTCGCGGATCTGCCGCCATGAAGATTCCTGATAGTCGAATCCGGCCACGGTGGTATGCGAGAAGCGCCCGGTATCAAACTCCGCCTGCAGTTGCAGATCGGACGTTATCCCCCGCAGCGATTCATCGGTGCCCAGCGCATAGCGGGAAATGGTATGCCCGTCGGCGGCCAGCGCGGCGGTCCCGACGCTTTTGGTCACGGTAGTCAGATCGAGGTAGCGCAGATTGTGGCGCACTGTCCAGGTGTCGTTGAAGCGGTGTTCAAACTGATAGCCCACCGCCGTTTGCGTGCGGCTGAACTCGTCGTACTCCGGGTCGCCGTCGTTAAAGTTACGTGCGATCTGCCCGGCCGGGCTGGACCACAGGCTGCCCACCGTCGGCAGAACGCCGTAATAGCCCCCTTCCGGATCGCGCTGATAGCTCATGTTGAGGGTAAAGGAGGTATCGGCATCGGGTATCCAGGTCAGCGACGGCGCAACGAACAGTCGTTCTTCTTTGGTGTTCACCACCTGAGTATTCGATTTACGACCAAGGGCAATGACCCGATACAGCAGGGAGTTATCGTCGGCCAGCGGCCCGGTGGAATCCAGCCCCAGCTGCATACGCTTGTGGCTGCCGTACAGCATCTCCACCGAGTTCTGCGCTTCGCTGGAGGGCACTTTGGAGACCGCATTAATCAATCCGCCGGGATTCACGCCACCGTACAGCGTCGATGAAGGCCCCTTGAGGAACTCAATGCGCTCAATGCCGAAGGTTTCAATCTGCGGGATCACATAGCCGCCGCCGCGCAGCAGGCGCAGACCGTCCAGATACTGGTTACCGTCGGTCGGCGATCCAAAGCCGCGGATATAGGGCAGATCGTAGCGTGATGCCGACCCGCGCACCTCCGCCGATACCCCGGCCGAATAGCGCAGTGCCTGGGTCAGGCTCTGCGCGCCCTGCACATCCACCTGATCGCGGGTGATCACGCTGACCGACTGCGGATTTTTCATCAGCGGGGTGTTGGTCTTGGTCCCGGCGGTGCTGTTGCTGGCGACGTAGCCGGTCACCGGCCCGAGCCTGCCGTTATCCGAAGCTCTGACGACCATCGTGCTGGCGTTAGCGGCCGGGTCCGGCGGCAGCCGGTAAATCTGTACGGTGCTGTCGTTGCTGAAGCGGTAGCCCAGTCCCGTACCGTTCAGCAGAGTGGTCAGCGCCTGCTCGACGCTCATCCGGCCCTGTACCGGTCGGCCCGTCACCTCAATCGCCGTATCTTCACGAAATACCACGGAAAGGCCGGCAATGCGGCCAATCTCATTGACGGCCTGGGTGACCGGTTTTGCCGGAATCGTAAAACTGAACTGTTGAACCTGAGGTTGCTGTACGGCGGCCACCGCCATACCCGTTGCGCCTGCGCCTGCCAGCAGTGCCGAGGCTAATGCATAGCCTGCGCGACGAACTTTCTTGTTGTTCATTAACGTGCCCCATATCTGATAAGACGATCGCAATTAAACGAAAATAATATTTATTATCATTTTCACTATCACTACGATCACGCATCAGCAGGCGCACCACTGAACCTGAAAAAGAAACTTTTTTATAAAAAACTCATAACCAGCTGAAAATAAGACGCTTTTATTGCGTAATAATTACCAGATAATCGGTCACCTTGCGCATACGGAAGCCGACGCTGGCCTGTAACGAATCCAGCGCTTTGTCGGTGTCGGCCAGGGAGAAACTGCCGGTCACCCGCTGATCCGCCAGCGCAGAAGAAGGCATCAGCACGCGACCCGGCCGATAGCGTTCCACCTCGCGCATCACATCGCCCAGACGCGCGCGATAGAAAATATAGCGACCGCCGTGCCACGCCATCGCATCCTGAACGTTGACGCTGGCCGGGGCTGCCACCCCCTGCGGACTAAACGCGACCTGCTGGCCGGGTTTAATCATCGTCGGCTGCGACTGCCCCTCGCTGCTGACCGCCACGCTGCCGCGCGCCAGCGTCACCACGCCGCCGCTCTCCTGCAGGCGCACGTCAAACTGCGTACCCAGAACGCGGACGCTGCCCGCAGGGGTATCCACAATAAACGGCGTTTTTGATGACACCACATCGAAATACGCACCGCCGCGCAGCAGATGAATGCGGCGCACGTCCGGGGTGAAATCGACGCTGAAGGCGCTGTCGGCATCCAGCAGCACCTTCGAGCCGTCGGCCAGCAGCACCTCGCGCCGCTCGCCTTTTGCCGCCACCCGATCGGCAGACAAATTCTGCATCCACGACGGATTTTGCAGCCACAGACCGGCCAGCATCACCAGCGTGACGCACAGCGCAGCGGCAGAACCCGCGCGGCGACGCGTCGCCTTTCGCGCACGGTTTTTATCCATCGCCGCCAGATAGCCGGACAGCACGTCGGCCTCTTTTTCCGCCAGCTGCTGGCCCGGTGCGGCGGTGTCCTGCCAGACGGACTCAATCGCCAGCCAGGCTTCTTCGTGCGCCGGATGCGCCCGCCGCCACATATCGCAGGCGGCCAGCTGACGGCGCGACGGGCCGTCTTGCATCGCCAGAAACCAGCGACGCGCTTCGGCACGCACTGCGGCGTCGTTTGATTCAGGTTTAATCGACATTGTTCACTCCTGTCGCGGATGGACCTTCACAAGCGGCAACCGCGCGTGCCATATGCTTTGCCACCGCGCGCGATGATATCCCCATCACCCCGGCGATCTCAGAAAAACTGCGTCCGTGTACCCGGTTTAGCAGAAAAATATGGCGTGTTTTTTCCGGCAGCGAGGCCAGCACCTTATCGATATGGCGGATGTTCTGTTCGGCGGCCAGGATCTCGTGCGGCGACAGCGGCGGCTCGGAAAACGGCTCCGGCAGCTCGCCCTGCAAATACGCTTCGCGGGTTTTCTCAGCGCGCAGATGATCGATGGCGGCGTTGCGCGCGCAGCGGCTCAGATAGGCAGCGGAATCGCCTTTCCACTCGACGGCCTTTTCCCACAGCCGCAGAAAAATATCCTGCACCAGATCGCTGGCGGTGCTGCGGCAGCCCACTTTGCGGTCTATCTGGCGCTCCAGACGTTTACGTTCGGAAAGATACAGCGCTGCGAGATCCTTGCCTTTATCGGCCATAAGATCGAGTCCCGGAAGGTAAAGAAAAATACTGAAATACACAACGATCCTGTGCCATCAGTCTGCGCTGCTGGTCAGTTGGTCGGGGATTATTACGCAGGTTTTAGGATATTTCTAGTGCGGGGTTGAAAAGATCCTGCGATAAAACATCCACATAAACGAAGTTGGTTTATCGATTATCAGGGCAGCCGGACTTTTCATTCCCTGCCCAAAGCAACGATGTTTCGCGATAACTCTTTTATCAGCAAACTCATGCCGTTTTGCCAATCGATGCAGAAGCCTTGAGGGTAACTCAGCCCGGTGGGATGGGAATGATAATAAAAAGTACCGCATCGTTACTACCAGCCATAACTGCGCTTTTATTCAGATTTGATGTCAATACGTGCACTGGACGAAACGGATGATTCATTTATTAACCAAACGGCTTGATTAATTGTCGGCCCTGAGAAAATCCCTTTATTTAATCAATCTGTAATATTATTTATCAAACAATATTCAAACTTAGTAAAAACGTCACCAACCAATTAGAAATATCATTTCAACACCCATTATCTGACTGAAAAATAATATTAAATTTACGATCTGCGTCGCGTAATCCTCGTTGCCTTTAATCCTTTTCAGGTGTAGATTCCTGCCGTAAACCCCATCGAAATGATGGTTAAAAATAATACGCCATCTGAGCGTAGACGATCTTGCGTTAATACACCGACTTTAATTAGCGCGATTTATCATTATCAGACTCTTCTTTTTATAAAAGACAAAAAGTCCAACTCCAACCAGGGTATTTATTATGGCAAAGATAACAGCAGCAATTTTACTCACCGTTATTCCCCTGCTCTCCACCGGCTGTATTTCACTTAGCCCAAGCGAGAAACCGTCTGCTACGCCGCCGCAGCTCAAGCAGACCGGTAAAACACAGTTATGGAACGATGCTTCGCTGTTCGGCAAAGTGCCTGCAACGCTACAGCACGAAGGCGATGTGAAATGTGCGGCCCAGCATAAAGGCGCGGCGATTGGCTATCATCCGCATGCGAAAAAAGCGGACGGCAGTTATTTCCAGGGCAATGCCTATCTTTGCTCGATTATTTAACGCAGTCAGTAACACAATTCCGGAAGAGATAAATCATTCTCTTCCGGCCTTTATTATTCAACATCGCAGTTTTATCGCACGCGGTTAATTATCGTGCGGAAGAATTCGGCAAAGGCTAAAACGACAGCTCGCGTATCAATACCGCATGTACCCGTTGCCACAGTTTGACCGCCAGGCTTTGTGACTCCCCCTTCAGCGATACCGTGCCGCTCAGTACCTGCTGTGGTGCCGGGCTGTCGGCAGGCAGTTTCAGGACCACGCGATACACCGCCTGTTCCGGCATCAGCCTGCGCTGCGCGTCGCTCAGCGTCGCCACCGGACCGCCGTAGACCGAAGCCAGTTCCGCCAGCGGCTTCATATCCGCCAGCGCCGCATGTTCTATATCCACCACGGTAATCTCACTGGCGGCGCGGGAGGCATCGCGTGGATAGAAGGTGCCGCTGTCGCCCACCTTCAGCCGCCGCCAGTCCTGTTCTGACACCAGCGCTTCCACCACGCCGCCCTGAGGACCGATCAGCGTACCGAGCCATTCTCCCGCAGGCAGCCATTCGCCCGGCGTGAGTGGCAGCATCTGATCCACCATCACCCCCTCGGCCGGGGCGCGCACGGTCAGCGCCTGCTGCTGCTGTTCCAGTACCTGGAGCCGCTGATTTGCGGCCTCACGCTCCTGCCGCACACGCTGATGGTTCTGCGCTGCACGGCGATTCATTAGCTGATACTGCTGCTGCCAGTTGAGGGTGGCCACCTGCTTTTCCAGCTGCTGGCGCTGGTGCGACTCACCGTCGGCCTGCAGGATAAACAGCGGCTCCCCGATCTTCACCTGCTGTCCGGGTTTCACCAGGATCTCCCCAACCCGTCCGGCCAGCGGCATGTAAAAGCTGTGCTGCTCGGCGGCACGCAGCAGCGCCGGAGCGGTAACGGTGCGCTGCCACGGCACGATCAGCGCCAGCAGAGCCAGCGTAACCCCCGCCAGGGTCATCCTAAGATGACGATTCATTCGATAATCCTTACGTCGTTTGGTCCATTCACGCAGCTCCTGCCAGATCGGCAACAGGATAAACCAGCCAATTTCCACCGCGAACAGCGCCATGCCCAGCAGCTTAAACGCCATGTGATAAACCAGCAGTGCAATCCCGGTAAACAGAAACAGGCGATACACCCAGGTGGCGAAGGCGTAGCTCAGCAGCGTGCGCCGCAGCCAGTCCGGCCACTGTTCGGGCGGGGCATCGCCAAGCCCGAACAGCCATTCGCGCAGCCGCCAGCGGGCCAGCGCAAAGCCGCGCGCCTGCAAATTCGGTACGCCCAGTACGTCGGAAAGCAGGAAGTAGCCGTCAAAGCGCATCAGCGGGCTGAGGTTGATCAGCAGGGTCATTATCCAGGTGGTGGTCGCCAGCATAAACGCCGCGCTGCGCCACATGCCGTCCGGCAGGAAGCTCCACGCCAGCGTCGCCCAGGCCGCCAGCGCCAGCTCCACCAGCATGCCGGAAGCCCCTATCGCCAGCCGCTGGCGGCGCTTCGGCAGCTTCCACGACGCCGAAGTATCGGTGTACAGCACCGGCATCAGCACCAGCAGCGCCACCCCCAGCGTAGAGACGCGCGCGCCGTAGCGGGTGCAGGTAAAGGCATGCCCCAGCTCGTGCAGGCACTTGGTCACCACCAGCGTCCCCCCGGCCAGCAGCGCCCCCTCCAGGGTGAAGAAGTGCAGGAAGGTATGCAGAAAGGTCTGCCACTGGCGGCTGGCGAACAGCAGCCCGCAGGCCCCGGCGGCCAGAGTCGCCAGCCAGAACGGTCGCCGATAGAACAGCTCAACGTGCGGCAGCAGCCGTTGCAGCATACGGTGCGGATGCAGCAGCGGAATGCGCATAAACAGATAGTTATGCAGCAGCCAGCGCCACCAGACGCTGCGGCTCTGCTGCTGCTGATTGAGGAACTGCTTCAGCGCGGCTTCGCCCTCGGGCCGGGTCAGCGAATGAAACTGCAGGAAGCGGCTGAAGTTTTCCACGTCCTCGTCGCCGATCTCCAGCGGCAGCCGCTGATTCACTTCGGCAATCAGCCTCTGACGATCGCCCAGCGACCAGCGCGACAGCAGCGCCATCTCCAGCCAGCCGAGGCGGAAAAAGCGCCCGCGCTGCGGATCTTCCAGCGTCCAACTGGGGGAACCGTCCCAGTTCGCCGGGCCGCGATGCAGAATTAACTCTTCACGCAGCGGCGGTAACGGTGCTGAATTCGCGGCAGAACGTGCCGCCGCAGCCCCGCCGGAATGCAGCAGCGCCTCAACGCCGGAAGCCGTCACGCCCCGGGCAGCCAGAGCGGCCTCAGAAACCGGGTGGGAACCCGGCGCAGTGCCATTTACAGAAGCCCCCACGGTTATACTCCCAGCCAGACGCGCATTGCCGACCACGGCTTACGCAGCAGCCAGGCAATCAGTACCGTGCGTTCGCCGTAGATTTTCGCACTGCCCTTCAGCCCAACGCGCAGCAGCGGGTCCGGTTGGCTGAATCCGGCGCGCAGCCGGTAGGCCATAATATTTTCAGCCGTCAGCGCCGCCCGGTAGCCGGTCTGCTGTAGCGTTGCGGCCACCGATTTATCCGGCGCAACGTTGAGGAACAGCCGCACGTCGGCACCCGGTGCCAGCGCGATGGCGTCGGCGGCGGGCAGCTGGATCTCCAGTTCGCTGTCCGCCGGATCGGCCACCAGCATAATTTTCTCACCGACCGCCACCGGACGGCCGGTAAGATCGCTGACATCATCAAAAATCGCCACGCCGTCGCGCGGGGCGACCAGCTCGGTACGCGCCAGCTGCGCCTGCAGGAAGGCCATTTCAGTGCGCCCCTGCTCCCGGCGGCTGGCCAGCACTGCCAGCTGTGCTTTAGCATCGGTATCGCTCAGTGCCTGCTGCTGCGCCTGGCGGTATTCACCGTCGCTGGCGGCAAACTGCTGTCTGGCGCTTTCCAGCTGATTTTGCAATTCGCGGGAGTCCAGCCGCACCAGCGCCTGGCCCTGCTTCACGGCCTGATTGGGCCGCACCAGGATCTCATCAATCACCCCGGCCAGCGGCGCACGCAGCAGCGCCGGGCGATGCGCCACCACCTCTGCCGGTGCAATCACCGACTGGCGCACCGGGATTAGCATTAGCGCCAGCAGCACGGCGCAGGCGGCAATCACTTTACCGCGCTTCGGCTTCTGCCGCTTAGCGCCGCGCCGGTTATTCAGGCCGAACCAGGCGTGACCAAAGGCACCGCCCAGCTCTTTCAGCAACAGCAGGTCGCCGTCCTGCCACGGCGTTTCACGCAGCAGCAGCAGCGCCAGTGCGGTTTCGCCCTGCGCGGCAGGCAGCGGCAGCCACAGCCCGTACGCGGGCAGGTACTCCTGCCACACCGCACGGTCGGCGGGGTCCAGCACGCTGGCATCCAGCCGTGACGGCTGACCGTAACTCTGCTGCCAGCGTGAACACAGCCGGGCCATCTCCTGGCTGAACGGCGCGTGGCCGTCCGGCGCAGCGATGCCGGAAACGGCACGCAGCCTGCCGCTGGCACCGTCCCACAGCAGCGCCTGGCGGTAGGGCGTCAACCGATGAGTTTCATTGACCATAAAGAAGGCCAGTTCGTCACTGCTGGCCAGCTCACGCACCCGTCCCTGCAGGCGCAGCAGCTCGCTCAGCGCCCGCAGATGTCCTTCCGCTGCCGCAGCGGGGTTCATCTCACTCATTGCGCCGCCGTGTCGGAGGTGGCAGGCAGGCTGAACTGCGCCGCGCCGCTCATGCCGGGCAGCAGCAGGCCGTCGCCCTTCTCTTCAATACGGCCAAACACCTTCACCGACTGGCTGACCGGATCAACCGCCGAGGAGAGGCGGACAATTTTCGCCGGATAGCTTTCCCCGGTTTCATCCAGCGCCACGGTAAACGGCGTGCCGGCTTTCAGCCAGCGCAGCCAGCGCGACGGCACAATCATTTCCAGCTCAAAGGCGCTGTCGTCGTAAAGCGTCAGCAGCGGCTTGCCTTCCGGCACCGTTTCCCAGTTGCGCACCAGCGTTTCGGTCACGCGGCCGGAGAACGGCGCTTTCAGCACGCAGCGGTCAAGCATCGCCCGGTTTACGCCGCTTTCCGCCTGCGCCATGCTCACCGCCGAACGCGCCTGCTCAACGTCCGAGACGCTAATTGAGTTCAGGCGATCCAGCCGGTTCGCCACCGCCAGCTTTTTCCGCGCCGCCTGTTCGTTGGCGCTGGCATAGTTCAGCTTCTCTTTCAGCATGGTGCAGTCGAAGCTCAGCAGGGTGGCACCCTGCTTCACCCGATCGCCCTCTTTCACCGTCAGCGTATTGATCCGCGCCGCAATGCCGCTGGAAAGCGTGGTCTGCTGTACCGCGCTGAGCTGGACGCGCACCGGCTCCGGCGGCGCGTCCTCCGCCAGCGCGCGGTCGGCACACACCATCATCAGCGCCAGCAGCAGCGGATACGCCCGTTTTTTGCTCATCACTGCGCACCGCCGGACAGGGAGCTGTAGCTGTCCCACATGTTGCCTGAGCTCACCGCATACGGCTGGCTGCTCACAGCCTGCTGTGCAGGCGTCGGGGCCGGTGCCGGACGGCTGGCGGCCAGCAGCGCGGCAGAAGGCGCGGCGGTGGTCACGTTACCGGTCGGTGCGCCCAGCGCAGGCACAGCAATCGCGCCGTTTTCAATCTGCTTGCTGGTGCTGTTGATGCTGCTGCTCAGCGCGGCCAGGCTGGTGTCGTTAACGCGGTCCGGCAGAATATCCAGACCGGCGGCCTGCCAGATGCTGCCCACCGCGTTCTGCATCACCGCAAAGCTGCGGTCGCGGGCGCGGGTAGTCAGAATGGTTTCGGTGCTGACGCGGATCTGCTCCATCTGGGTGGCGGCCTGGTTGCGGTAGCTAAGATCGGTCTGCTGATAGATACCCTGCTGCACGCGGGCCAGTTCCTGATAGCGGTTAAACATCTGCACGCTGCTCAGGTACTCCTGCCAGGAGACGTTGACCTGGGCCATGACCGCCATGCGCATCGCCTGGCGACGGGCTTCCGCCACCTGTTCGGCCGACTCGCCCGCACGCTTCACCGACGACCACGCCAGCACGTTCAGCAGGTTGCCGCTGACCTGCACCCCGGCAGAGGCCCAGCCGTGGTTCACCAGGTAGCTGTTGCTGTCGCCGTTCACCCCGGCAAACAGCGTCGCACCTGGCATCAGGCGCAGCAGCGAGCGGCGGGTTTCCAGCACCGCGTTGCGCGCTTCGTAGCTCTCCTCGCGGATTTCCGGGCGGCGCACCATGGAAATATTTTCCAGATCGCCCAGCGTGTAGCTCATCTTCGGTGCGACCATGCTGCTTTCAGCAGGCACCACCAGACTGAAGTCGCTGGCCGGCGGCAGGTTCATCAGTGATGACAGGCGGGCTTTCGCCAGCGCCAGATCGCTGTCCACCACTTCCAGCTGGCGCACCATTTCCAGCATATTTTTCTGGAAGCGCAGGGATTCTACCGGCGGCAGCAGGCGCTCAAGTTCGGTGGCGCGGGCGTACTCCAGCGAGCGTTTCGCCTCGCCCAGCGCACGGGTCACTTCCGGCTTCAGGCGCTGTGCGGTGGCCGCTTCCCACCAGGCGGTACGCACCTGACGGGTAATATCCGCCACGACTTTGCGGCGGCGCTCCTCGGCGGCGAGGGTTTTATTCGCCTGCATATGGGCGTTCATATAGCTGATACCAAAGTCCAGCACGTTCCAGCTCATGGTCAGATCGGCGGTGCGGGTGGTCTGATCCTGGCTGGTGGACGATTCCAGCGACTGCTGGCCGGTGGTCACCGACTGGCTGCTGGAACCGGCTACGTTGTCGCGGGTTTGCAGCCCGGCACGGGCGGCCAGCTTCGGCAGCATATCCAGGCTGGCCACGCTGCGCAGGTCATCCTGCATCGCCTGCTCCATCAGCGCCACGCGCTGCTGCAGGTTGTACTTCAGTGCGCGGGCAATAGCTTCATCCAGCGTAATGTTGCCGCGCACCGGTTCCTGATCGCTGAACATCTGGGTGCGGTCGGTCATCGCCTGAGTCACCTGCTCGGCGGGGGTCATTGCCTCGGGGGTGACGGCGCATCCGGCCAGCAGAGAGCAGGCCAGCGCGACGGCCAGGCTTAAACGACGCGGCGCGCTGAACGCCGCCTGTACTGGTGCAGAAACAGAGGTAAAGTGAGTCACTGAAAGCGTTCCCATCGTATTGAAATTATTCATTTATAAAGTTAAATCCCTGTTAGTCACGCGCCAGCGCATTCAGCGCCTGGAGCAAATCGTCGCCGTCGCCGCGCAGGGCATTCAGCGAGTGTGATACACCCTGATTAAAGGCCACATCCGGCTGCGTCTGAGCGCGTACCCCGGTGGTCGGTATCAGGAACCGTTCGCTGGTTTCCGCTGCCGCGCGCGCAGACTCACTGCCGTGCAGCGTTAACAGCAGCGCCGGAGCGCCACCTGCCCGCTCAAGGCGCAGCTGAACCTGACCAACGCGGCCGGCATCGGCGGCGTTAATCTGCAGTTCGCTGCGCGCAGCGTCATAGCGTATCCACTCCGGCAGCGGGCGACCGTTGGCCAGTTGAACCGACACAATGCCGCCGCGCCCCGCCAGGCCAGGCGGCAGCGCATAGACCTGCTGGCCGTTGCCGCCGTCGTGCCATTCACCGCGCCATGCGGTGGCGCGCGCCAGCGCCGGGTTATCGGCGGTACGGGAAGTAAAGTTGACCTTCTCCAGCGTCGGCATCAGCGTTGGCATCAGCGGATCGAGCTGCCACGGCGCGGCCTGGTAGTCCAGCGGACCGCTGGCCAGCACCGGGGTATCGCTCAGCACCAGCGGATCGCGCGGTGCCTCGGCGCTGACCGGGATAAATTCCGGCTCGCGCTCCTGCCAGATAAAGCGTTCGGCATCGCCGTCCGCCTGTGGGAATAGCGTGACCGGGGTCATCACTACCGGTGAGACTCCCGCGCCCGCAGGCTGGATAGTCAGCGTAAAGGTGCGGCTGGCCACGCCGCCGTAAGGATCGGTGACGCTAACGGTAATCAGGTAGCTGCCGTCTGTGGCGGCGCGGCCGCTGAGGGTGCGGCTGTCGGCGTCAAAGCTCAGCCCGTCCGGCAGTCCGCTGACGCTCCAGGTCAGGTCATCGCCATCGGCATCGTTAAACAGATCCGCGGGCAGCGTCTGCTGCCAGTTGATGCCCGCAATCGGCTGGTCCGGGGTAAAGGTAGCGTCGGTGACCTGCGGCGCGCGGTTAGCCAGCAGCACCAGCGTGCGGCTGACGCTGGCACCCCAGGCATCGGTCGCAGTCAGCGTCAGGGTGTAGCGCCCGGACGGCAGCGTGCCGCTCAGCGTGTGGGTTTCGGCATCGAAGCTGAGTCCCGCAGGCAGGTTATCCGCCTGCCAGGTCAACGCATCGCCGTCGGCATCGCTAAACAGCGTATCGGCCAGCGCCACGCTAATGGCCGTACCGGACGAGACGCTGAAGCTGGTTTCGCCCGTGCCCAACTCCGGCGTGGTATTCACCCGCAGTTCAAGCTGGCGGGTAGCGCTGGCACCGTCGCCGTCGGTCACGGTAATGGTCAGGGAATAGACCCCTGCCGAGGTGGCGGTGCCGCTCAGCGTGCGGGTGGCCGCATCGAAGGTGATGCCGTCCGGCAGGCCGCTGATGCTCCAGCTCAGCGTGTCGTTATCAGCATCGGTAAACATCCCCTGTGGCAGCGTCGCGGTGTACGCCGTACCGAGGGTGATCACCGCAGGCTGATAGCTGACGTCGGTGCTCTGCGGCGCGTGGTTAATGGTGACAGCCTGCTGCCAGGCACCGCTGGTCAGCTCACCGTCGCTGACAATAAGTGACAGTGTCACCGTGCGTCCGGTGCTGTTGTCCGCATTGTTCCAGACCAGGCTGCTAATCACCCGCCCGGCGGTGGCGCTGCTGACGCCGTCGGCGAAGGTCACAACCAGCACGCCATCGTGCTGGCTGAAGCTGCCAATCACCGTACCGTTATCCACAACCTGGCCGTCGGCGTTCAGCGTCAGGCCGCTGTCGGCGGTGAAGGCAAAGCTGCCCAGCCCGCTGCTGTCGGTGACGGTAACGCTCGCCCCGCCGTAGTTGCCGCTGCCGTCGTTAAGCAGATCCAGCGCTTTATCCTTCAGCGTAACGTCGCTGCTGAAGTTCAGCTCCGCGCCGCTGCCGACGGTGTAGCGCACTTCTTCCACCACGGTAATCAGGCTGGCGAGCTGGCTGCCGCTGACGATCACCCCACCGTCGCGGGTGGTGATAATTTTGGTTGCGCCATTCAGCGCCGCGTACTCGCTGCTGCTCCAGCTGGAGGTCAGGGTCAGCTTGCCGCTGTTGCCGATGCTGTAAGCCTGCAACGTGCCGTCGCTCAGGGTGACGTACAGGCTGTCGCTGCTGGTCGCCAGCGCGGTCACCCCGCTGATATCGCTCATCACGCCCGTCTGCACGATCTGGCCGCTCTTCTGGTTCAGGCTGAAGATTTGCAGGCCGCTGCTGGTGGCGACATAGATCAGGCTGCCGTCTTCGCTGGCGGTAATTGCCGACGGTGAGTCGATAGACAGCTTGCTGCCGCTGGCGTCGGTGTCCTGATCGAAGACCGCGCCGAGCAGCGCCAGCGTGCCGTCCGCCTGGCGCTGGTAGACGATAATGGCGTTGGGGAACTGGCTGGATACCGGATCGGTGACGATAAACAGATAGTCGCCACTGATAACCTGCGCAACTGGCTGCCACAGGTGCGGCGGATCGAAGGCATTGGCTTCGACATCCCCGAGACTGGTCATCTTGCCGGTTTCGGCATCGATGGCGATCGCGCTGAGACCGCTCTGGTTATACACGTAGATCGTCAGCCCGTCGTCGGAGACCAGCACCGAGCTGATATCCCACATTTGCACGGTATCGAGCTGCGTCAGCGTACCGTCGGTCCCGATACTGAAGATATTCAGGCTGTAATTGATTTCATCATCCGGCGCGCCTTCCGCTTTGCCGCTGGTGCTGATCACCAGCTTGCTGCCGTTATCAATCAGGGCGATCTTGTCGATTTTACCCAGCCCGCTGTCCATGTTGCCGAGCCAGGTCAGCGCCCCGGTGGCGGTATCGCGGCTGAACAGCGCGACCTTGCCGCTGCCGTCGATGGCGTACAGGTTGGTGCCGTCGTCCGACAGCACGCTTTGGATAATCGTGCCGAGGCCGCTCACTTCACTGAGGCTTCCGGCCCAGGCCAGCTTATCGCTATCCGGTGAGCTGAGCTGCGGGCCCGCGTCCTGCGCCTGTAGCGTGATGACCGAATGGATATCCAGATCGGTACTGTCGCTGCCGCCGAGCGCGGTGCCGCCGTTGTCTTTAATGCCGGTCAGCACGATTTCGCGGCTGCCGAGATAGGCATCCGGGTTGCCGTAGCTAAGGGTGTTGATCAGCGTCTGCGCCTTTTCGGCGCTGATGCCCGCGTCGCTGACGATAGTGACCGAAGCCACGCCGTCGGTGACGCTGACGGTGACCACGATATTGCTGTCGGTCAGCACGCGAACGCCGTCGGCCAGCAGGACGTTTTTGCCGTCAATCACCAGATAATCGCTCTCGCCGTTCACCAGCCCGCTGACGCTAAGAGTGATTTGTACGATGCTCTGGTCGTTCTCGATGGTATCCACCACCGTGTTGCTGAACACCAGCGTGCTGCCGCTGGTGTCGCGATAGGTCGGGTCGGTGGCCTGGCTGCTGACTTCCGGCGCGTCGTTAATCTCGGTAACGTTGACCTCAACCGACTGACTGGCGGTGGTCCAGGGATCGCTGATGCTGACCACCATCGTCAGGGTGCTGCCCGGCGCTTTGCTGGTGCTCTGCCAGCTGATTTGATGCAGAACCTGGTTGGCGACGGCGGTAGTGACGTCGGCGGTAAAGGTGACCGTCAGGGTGCCCTCGCTGACGGTAAAGCTGGCAATGGCGGTGCCGTTAAGCAGGATGTTGCCGTTCTCCAGCGTCAGCCCGTTGCCCTCTTTCAGGCTGTAGCTGTCGTCGGCGTTGGCCCAACCCTCGCGTTCCATGGTAATGGTGGCGCCGTTGTAGTTGCCCGCACCGCCGTTGGCCGCATCATAGTCGACGTCGCGAAGCACCAGCTGGCTGGCGATCTCGTTGCTGCCGCGTTCGGTCCACGCCACGGAGACCAGATCCGTTGAGCTGTCGAATGAGCGCAGGCCGGTTTTGTAGTAGCGCGATCCGCCGTAGATCGATTTGCCGTCGTCGGAGACCGCCACGGCAATCATCGCGCCGTCGCCCTGAAGGGTATTGCGGAAAGTCAGGCTGCCATCTTCACCGATGGTGTACACGGCCAGGCTGGCCGCATTGGTGCCAACGTACAGCGCCGTACCGTCGGCGGAAACCGTCACCGACATCGGGAAACCACCGACCTCGGAGCTGACAGATTTTGACGAGATCAGGCTCATGCTGCCGTTCGCCGCATCGTAATGCAGCACGGTGAGATAGCCGTTAGTGCCGGTCACCACATAGACATAACCGTCATCGGAAACCGACATCTGGGTAAAGGTGCCGTTCAGTCCGCTGCTGGAGCCCAGCGTGCCCGCGCTGCTGGCATTGCCGTCTTTATCGGTCCAGGTCAGCGCAGTGCCATCGCGGGTCAGCTTCCCGGCATAGCTCAATACGCCGCTGCTGTCGGTGCTATAGAGGCTCATGTTGCCGGTGCTGCTGATGACGTACAGCGTACCGTTGGCGTCCAGGCTCATGCTCAGTACGCTACTCAGCCCGGTAAAACTTTCCTGTGCGGTCAGTTTGCCCTGGGCATCCACACTGTAGCGGTACAGCCCGCTGGCGCTCACCGCGTAAACGCTGCTGCCATCATCGGACACCACCAGCTTCACCGCCGTGGCACCGATTTCCGCGCCAGAAATCAGCGTCAGCGAACCGTCGTCGCCGAGAGTAAATGCCTGGAGCACCGCTTTGCCGCTGCTGTTAGTGCCGGACAGATACAGGGTGTTGCCATCGGCGGAGAAGGCCGACTGGGTGGTGCCCTGAATACCGTCGATTTCAATACCGTTGGCGTCGTTACCGTCATTGACGCTGCCCTGGGTATAGGTTTTTTGCAGCGTCAGCTCGCCGGTACTGGTATCGCGGCTGTACACACTAACGTAAATGGTGCCGCCCCAGTTGGTGCTGGTGCCGCCGATCACCACCAGGCTGGTGCCATCGTCGGAAAGCTTGATCGCGTCCACGTAGTAGCCATAGTTCTCAAGGCCACCCTTCGAGGTGTAAATCAGCGAGCTGGACTGCGGGCCAAGCGTCGGTTGGGTGTTGGCAGCCTCATCGGCGGTAATCACCCGCAGGGTCATATCACGGCTGGCGCTGTCGCCGGACTTATCGGTGACGGTAATGGTCAGGTAGTTATCGCTGAGCGAGGTCGCCGTACCGCTGATGGTCAGGGTTTCTGCATCGAAGGTCAGCCCTTCCGGCAGGCCCTCCACCGTCCACGTCAGCGTATCGCCGTAAATGGCATCGGCATCTTTGAACAGCGTGGTGTCCAGCTTCATGGTGAACGACTCGTTGACCACCGCCGAGCTGAGCTGGCTGCTGGCGTCCCAGTTGGTTTGCGGCGCGCGGTTATCAATCTGCGCCACTGCCAGCGACAGAGTCAGGCTGGCTGAGGCACCGGTGCTGTCCTTCGCGCTGATGGTGATGCTGAACGTGCCAACTGCCGTAGTGGAGCCGGAAATCGTGTGGGTCTCGGCATTAAAGGTCAGACCGTCCGGCAGGCCGGTGACACTCCAGATCAGGTTTTCGCCGTCGGCATCGCTAAACAGCGCAGGCAGCTCCAGCCAGTAGTCCGTCTCGGTAGTGGCCTGCGGCAGAGTATATCCGGCGGCCACCTCCTGGTTGAGCAGCGGACTGGTGTTGACGCGCAGCAGTACGGTGCCGGTGTTGCTGTTCAGCTGGCCGTCGTTGACCACCACGCTGAGCGTCACCAGCGCGCTGCTGGTCCCGGTGGTCGCCCACATCACCTGCTGGAGCACCTGATTAGCGGTGGCGGTGGTCACGTCGGCGGTGAAGGTGATTTTCACCGTATTACCGCTGGCGGCAACGGTGCCAATCACGCTGCCGTTGAGCAGCAGCTGGCTGCCCTGCTGGGTCAGGCCGCCGTCGCTGGCGAAGCTGTACTGGCTGTCGCTGCTGCCGGAGGCGGTCAGGGTGATCGAGGCCCCTTTATAGTTGCCCGCGCCGTTATTCAGCACGTCGAAGTTGCTGTCGGACACGTTCATGCCGGTGGTCACCGCCACCGGACTGCCGCCGACGGTGTAGGTGATCAGCGAGGTGTACACCTCCACGCTGCTGCCGCCGACCACCGCCAGCGAAGTGCCGTTGCTGGCCAGCGCGGTGCTGCCGCCGGTGGTCTGGCTGCTGACCAGGGTGAGCGCACCGGTGCTGGCAATGGCATAGACCGACAACTCGCCGCTGCTGGTGCTAACGTACAGCAAAGTGTTGTCGCTGCTGATGACCACGTCTTTCGCCGAGGAAATGGTGCGGGTTTCAATCTGCGTCAAAACGCTGCCGTTGAAGCTCCAGGCAATCAGTTTGCCGTTGTTGGTATTCAGGGTATAAATCACGCTGCCGTCGCTGCTGGCGGCCACCTGATACTGATAGGTGAAATCACGCGTTGAGGTGACCGTAGTATTGGTCACTTCTTCCAGCGTGTTCACGCCATCTTTTGTCACGCGTTTCAGCACGGTGAGCGTTTCAAACTCGCCGCCGGGGTTCATCACAAACACATAATCGCCCACCGAGGTCAATCCGGCGTGGCGGTCAACGTTGGTGGTAAGACGATCGGCAAAGGTCAGCGCGCCCTGGGCATTGATATCATAGATATAAATCCCGTTCACATTCGAGCTGATATACAGCTGTTTACCATCCTCGCTGATGGCCATATTGATCGGCTTGTCGCCGATGGCTTCTTTACTGGCGAAGGTCAGCGTACCGTCTGCGGCGCGGGTCAGCGTGATGATAGAACTGGTGGCGCTATTTCCATCGGCACTCAGCACCACGTTCAGCAGATAAACCGCCTTATCGCCCACCGCCATGCCGCTGGTCACGGCAAAATTAGCCGTATCGCTGAAGGTTTGCAGTTTGGTCAGTACGCCGCTGTCGGAAACGCTGTAGACCACCACACTTCCCTTGCTGCTGGCGACGTAGGCGAATGCGCCGTCCGGCGAATAGCTCACGGCATTGGCGCCGTCGGCAAGATCGGACACGGTGAGATCGTCCAGCAGCGTCAGGTCGCCGGTGCTGTCCACTTCGGGCGCGAGGTTTTTATCGTTATCGATGGTGACGGTACTACTGATATCAAGATCGGTGCTGTGGTTTTGCGCGTCGCTAAGGGTTCCCAGCCGCACGGTGACGGTGCCGTTAGCCACCTCGCCGTCCAGCGCGCGATAGCTGATGCCGTTAATCAGTGTCTCCACCGCATCGGGGGTCACCGTACCCGCATTGGTCAAAAACAGCGTAATCGTGGTGGTGTTATCGGCAATCGCCACGCTGTAGGAGTAGTGGCTGTTGGCCGTTTCACCGAACGCGCTGGTGGTGGTCAGAGTAATCGCCGTACCGTCAATCACCAGCGCCTGGTTGCTGCCGCTGGTGTTAACGCTGATGGTCAGCTTGCTGATTTCGTCACCGCTGCTGTCCGCCGCTACGCTGGCGTTGCTGAACAGGTGCACGTCGGCACCCGGCGTGCCGGAAGCGTCAATGCTAAACACCGCATCGCTGACCGGCGTCGCGGTGGCGACCGGTGCGGTGGTGGCAACGGCGGTGGCGTCGGCCACGTCGGCGGCGGTGGTGACCGCAGCGGCATCAAACATCATGCGCGGCTCAAGCGCCAGCGTCAGGCTCCAGGCCGGGCGTGTGGATGATTTTTTCATGAGTTCACCTAATAATTAACGCGTTCTGCCGGATGAATTACTCGATCAGGCGTACGGAACTGCTCTGTTTATCGATACTCGCCAGAATGTCATCCAGCTTGTTGCTGATTTGACCTTCGGCCCCGGAGAAACTGGAACTGTCGGCAAACTCCACCGAACCGCCATCGTTGTTGGTACACACCTGCAAACCGGGCAGCGCAATGCGGTCAAACAGCCCGCGGCCAAAATCCTCCGGATCGCCCGGACGCACGCCGATGAAATAGAACTTGATATCGCGGTTGCGGAAGCTGTTGCACAGCGATCGGAAGCGCGCGGTGGCGGCCGGGGTGGCCTGTCCGGTTTCTTCGCCGCCGTCGATCGCCTCACCCACCCAGGCGTTATAGGAATCGGTGTCGAACCAGTCGCCGGTGGTGTTGGCCATCATCACAATCACTTTCAGGTTGCCGCTGCCGCTGTCGTTAAAGTCCAGCGGATATTCGCTGTCGCCCCAGCCGTCACCGCCGCGGAATGCCGGGGACAGCGCCATCGCGCCCCAGCCCATGGCGATGGCGTAGTTCACGTTAAAGTGCGACTCCATCTGGTTGAGGCGGTCGGAGATCTTGCCAAGATCGTCGGTCAGCGGCAGCAGCGCCGCCGTCGGGCAGCCCTTATCGCCGACGATAAAGCGCGTGTCGTTCACCCCGGTGGCCTGGCCGAAGTCCGGGTTTGGCCCCACCCACTGAATAAACGGCATCCAGGTGGCGTTTATCGGCAGATCGTGGCGGTAATGTATCCAGAAGCTTTTGGCCGGAGCCTCTTCCCAGAAGTAGTTATCCCCCTGGTCCAGCCCGCGATAGAGGCACATCCGCTTCGACTGCAAATCGGGCATCATGCGGCTGGCCATATTGGCAATACCGTAGTCGTTGTTACGAAACAGCGAGGTCAGTTCGACCGGCGTCAGCGCCTGGGTCAGCGACCAGCTGCGGATGCGGGTGCTCCAGTTATCGGCATCCCAGACGCTGACCGACTGGCTGTAGGGCACCAGCGCCATTCGCCTGTCGGGGAAGTCGGTGAGGAACTCATCGGCAAAGGTATTGGTCAGGCGACGCAGCACCGCCAGGTCGGCGGCCTGCTCGCTGGAGGTGTTCGGCAGTATCATCGCCAGTTCTGCCGGGCGATAGATCACCTCGGCGGTGGAGTAGATCTCCTGCTCCTGCGAGCCGACATCCAGCAGTTCAGGATCGCTGGCGTAGCTGACGCTAACGGTAAAGGTGCGATGGGCTTTGTCCGTCCGCCCTTCGCTGACCGCAATATCGGAGATCCGCAGCTGTTCCGCCAGGCGGCTGTTGAGGCCGAGGTTGGTCCGCACGTATTCCCAGGCCAGCTGCTGCTTTTCACCGTCGCCGAAACTGCTGTTATTTTTAATCAGCGACTCGCGCCCTACCGCCAGCGCCGCCGCATCCGCCGCGCGCTTGATCTGCGCCGCGTCGCCGGTGGTTTGTACGCTGTCGAGAATAAAGGCCCCGCTGACCAGCAGCGCCATCATGCCCAGCACGTAAAAAGCGGTTCCTGCGCCTTTTTCCTGGCGGCAGAAACGGCGAACCGCGCGGTTCAGTACGCTGAGGGAGTTATTCATCGGCGTCTTCCTCCAGCCCGGCTTCCGCCGCCAGCGTGGCGTCCAGCGTCAGGGTATTGCGGGTAACACGGTTAATGGCTGAAACCTTCAGCTGGTTTTTCACCGTCAGGCCACCCAGCATGGTGATATCGCTGCCGTTGCGGCACAGTTCCACCACAATCATCGACACATTCTCTTTCCCCGACTCTTCATTCACTTCCGGCAGTTCACCGGGCCAGGTGCTACCTGTCGGCACCACGTTATCGGTACAAATACCGGTGTTATTGCCGCGTGACAGCTGCCAGTAAACCTGGCGATTCTGCCGCACGTTGGCGATATTCAGCTGGTAGCTGCCGGTGTTTTCGTCGGGAATAGCAGCGGCAAGCAGTCCGCTCAGACCCTGGCGGCTCAGTTCACTTTGCATCGCCAGCACCGAAGCAATCGCCCCGGCGCGCTGTTCCATATGTTCGCGCTCCAGCTCAACGGTAATCAGGTCGGTGAGTACCGCCCCTGCCGCCAGCACAATCGGCAGCGCCAGCGCGGTTTCCACCGCCAGCGAGCCGTGCTGTTGCCGCCACAGGCGACGCAGAAGGTTATTCATCGTTCAGTTCCGTGCCGAAAACGTGTTTGTACTGGTAGCGGAAGGTGTTCCCCAGCGACAGCACTTCCGGCAGCGGCGAGAGAAACTCCTTTTTGATCTGCACGGTCACCGACCAGACCGGCAGCGTCTGGCGATTTTCGCCCTGCTCGTCGTCGGACACCGTCAGGCCACCCAGCTCGCTCAGGCTGTCAAAGTGCAGCACGCTGACCGACAGATCGTCGGCGGAGATATAGCCGTAGCCCGCTTTTACCATGCGGCTACGCAGCGAATCGGCCATATCGCTGGCGCTTTCGCTTTCCAGCGTGTCCAGGCGAAACGACTGCACGGCGTTATCCAGCGCCACGCTGCCGATGCCGATCACCAGGCCGATGCGCGCCAGCTCAAACAGCATCATCACGCCCACCAGCACCACTGGCGCAAGGAACGCCAGCTCGGTGGCAATCACCCCGCGTTCACAGCGGGCGGCGGCGGAGAAGCGGCGCAGTTTTCCGCCTGTCATTGGGCGTTTTCGCTTAGCGGCAGCATCTGGGTGCTGGCCAACAGCAGCGGATTGCCGTTACCGCCTTTCTGCTTCAGCTCGTCGGCGCGGGTGCTCAGCGTGGCGATCAGCCCGTCAATGCGGTCGGACGCGGCCAGATGGGACAGCGTGTCGCGCGCGGCGGACTCATCCCCTTTGTAGAGATACGCCAGCGCCAGATTCAGGCGCAGCGACGGGTTGTTCATATCGGCGGTGCGCAGCTGGCCGATGGCGCGATCCGGCTGGCCGCTGGAGAGCCAGGAGAGCGCGAGGTTGTTCATCACCGCCACGTTGCCCGGCTCGCTTTGCAGCGCCTGCTCGAAGCGGCGGCGGGCCTCATCGTGGCGGCCCTGGGCATCCAGCAGTACGCCCATGCCGTTGAGTGCAGTGGCGTTGCTGCCGTCGCGGCGTAGCGCACACTCGAAATCTTTCGTGGCAGTGGTCATGCGGCCCAGCGCCAGCTCGGCGCGGCCCATGCCGAGGCACAGTGCCAGCGCTTCGGTGTCCGCCATTTTGTCGATATTGCCGCCCAGCGCGTTGCGGGCACGGCCATACAGCGCCAGCGCCTGAGCCGGCTGCTGCACCGGTGCGCTGACGGTGGCGTATTCCAGCATCTCGGCTCCGTTCAGCTTGCCGCGTGCGTCCAGGCGGGCATACACCTCGCTGGCCGCTTCCAGCCGACCCTGATCGCGCAGCAGGCGCGCCAGCTTCAGCCCTTCATCTTTGCTGCCCTTCAGGGTCAGGCCGGAACTGCACCCGGCCAGCATCAGGCCGCAGATCAGCGCCAGCAGCAGGCGCGGGGTAAACAGTGACGGAGCGTTTTTCATCAGCATTTCAGGATCTCTCGTTATTGGGCCAGCAGGCGGATCACGCGCAGCAGCGCGGGAGCGGCCATAAT
Organism: Pantoea coffeiphila; assembly: GCF_016909495.1. GTDB lineage: Bacteria > Pseudomonadota > Gammaproteobacteria > Enterobacterales > Enterobacteriaceae > Erwinia > Erwinia coffeiphila. Next base: position 831,967 of record NZ_JAFBFW010000001.1, read on the forward strand.
GGCGATAATCGGCGGCAGAATAAGGGCCATCAGCGGTACGCTAAGCTGCGCGGGCAGCTTCCCGGCCTTCTCTTCCAGGGTCAGCAGCAGGGTTTTACGGCTTTCATCGGCAATAGTGCGCAGCGCCTGAGACAGCGGCGTGCCGTAGCGCTCCGCCTGCAGCAGGGTGGCGACCATGCTTTCGATTTCCGCCACGCGGGTGCGCTCGGCCAGGTGATACAGCGCGGTGTTACGGTCGGCAAGAATTTGCAGTTCGGCGGCGGTATAGCGCAGCTCGTCGGCCATTTCCGGTGCGGACAGGCCCAGCTCTTTCGAGACCACCTGCAAAACACGGCCAATCGGCAGGCCCGCTTCAGCGCAGACCACCATCAGATCCAGCGCATCGGGCACCGCACGGGCCAGTTTTTCACCGCGACCGGCGGCGCGCATCTTCAGCCAGAACTCCGGCAGCAGCCCGCCAACGAAGAAGCCAATCAGCATCGCCGCCAGCCCGGTCAGGCTGAAGCGATCCCCGGCGGGCAGTGCGCCGATGTTAAGCAGTAGTCCCAGCGCCACGCCGAACGCCAGCTTGCCGCTCAGCAGCCAGCCAAGCGTTTCCACGCGGCGGAATCCGGCCAGGTCCAGCAGACGGCGCAGCTGCTGGCGATCGCGGTCCGACCCCGCCATTCGCTCGCCGAAACTCGCCACCGGCAGCAGCACTTTCTCCAGCTGTGGCGACAGTGCGGCACCCTGATTACGCAGAATGCTCAGTTCATCCACCGTGCCGCCCTGCTCTGCGTCACCGTTACTGATATGCGGTGCCAGCCGCGCCTGCAGGCGCTGCAACGCGCCGCTGCGGCGGCTTCTCAGCAGCAGCCACAGGCCAGCAACAATCAGCAGCAGCGCCAGCCACAGCATAGAATCCGGGTTATGACTCATGATTTACGGCTCCTTACGCGATGCGTTTAACCATCAGATGGGTGATCAACATGCCCAGCGTGATGCTGCACAGCGCGTAAATCAGAATGGTGCTGCCCACCGGATCGCTGAACAGGAAGGTGATGTCCTCCGGCGATTTGAGGTACATGTAGCCCAGGCAGCAGGGGAACAGTGCGGCGACGATCTTGGCCGACGCGCGGGCCTCTGAGGTTTTCGACTGCACCTTCATTGCCAGCTCGCGGCGCTGGCGTAACGTGGTGGCAAGCCGCTCCAGGGTTTCCCCCAGACGACCACCCGCTTCCTGGTTGATAATCAGGATCACCGCGAAAAAGCGGTATTCGGCCATCGGCACCCGTCCGGCGGAGGTCTGAATCACCTGACGCAGTGGAATACCGAGCTTCAGCCAGTGATCGATAGTGCGGAACTCGGTCGCCAGCGGGCCGCTGAGGTGCGAGGCGACCTGACCAAAGGTGTTGGCAACCGGCACCCCGGCGCGGACGCTGCGGGTGATGGCGTCAATGGCATCCGGCAGCCCTTCGCGCAGCTGATGCAGGTGTTTTTGCAGGCTGCTGCGGAACAGCAGCACGGCGATCGCCAGCGTGACCAACACGGAGAACAGCAGGCCAAAGGTCAGCGGCATCGGCGTGCGCTGGCCAAGGGTCATGCCGACCAGCAGCCCGACGGCGGAAAGGATCAGCAGGCGCTTGCGCAGGGTTGGCTGCCAGCCGATAAACGCCAGCTGCTGCCACAGTTTCGCCAGCAGCGGCCCGAGCAGCGGCACCGAGGCCAGCGGCGTCTGCGCCTGGCTGCGCAGAATCGACACATCCTCTTCACCGGCGGCTTCCGCCCCCTCACCGAGAATTTGTGCGAAGCGCAGGCGGCGCTGTTCGTCCAGCTGGCGCTGACGCCGCCAGTGGCTGACGGCCAGCACCACAATCAGCACGCTGAGAAATACCAGCCCGGTGATCAGATTCAGCTTAAACGCGTTCATCAGGCTCCCTTAATGCGCATCGAACAGGTGCGCTTTGTCCGCGTAGAACTGCGGGCGCTGAATGGTCTGCACGTATTCGCCGGTGATGCGTCCCTGACCGTCCGAACCGGTGACGCGGAAGTTGAACAGGTCCTGCATTTGCAGCACCTCGTTTTCCATGCCGCACAGTTCGCTGACCGCCACCACGCGGCGCATACCGTCGCGCATACGCTCAATCTGTACGATCAGATGTACCGCACTGGAGATCTGGCGGCGGATAGCCATCAGCGGCAGCTGCATGTTGGCCATCATCACCATGTTTTCCAGGCGCTGAACCGCATCGCGAGTGGTGTTAGCGTGCACGGTACACAGCGAACCGTCGTGGCCGGTGTTCATCGCCTGCAGCATGTCGAAGCACTCGCCGCCGCGCACCTCACCCAAAATAATGCGGTCCGGACGCATACGCAGGGCGTTACGCATCAGGTCGCGCTGGTCAACTTTGCCGCTGCCCTCGGCGCTGACCGGGCGCGTTTCCAGGCGTACCACGTGCTCCTGCTGCAATTGCAGCTCGGCGGCGTCTTCGATGGTGATAATGCGATCGGTGCTGTCGATTTTCTGCGACAGCGCGTTCAGCAGCGTGGTTTTACCGGCACCGGTTCCGCCGGAAACAATCACGTTCAGCCGCGCCTGCATCGCTTTGTTCAGCACGTCCGCCATCGCCGGAGACATACAGCCCTGCGAGGCCAGGTGCTCCAGCGACAGGTTGCGGCGCATAAATTTACGGATCGAAATGGTGGTGCCGTCGATCGCCAGCGGGTAGGTGATGACGTTGACGCGGCTGCCGTCCGGCAGGCGGGCATCGACCATCGGGCTGGACTCATCGATGCGGCGGCCCACACCGGCGGCAATGCGCTGGGCGGTGTTAAAGACGTGCTCTTCATCGATAAAAGTGATCGGCGACAGCTCCAGCTTGCCGAAGCGCTCGACAAACACCTGTCCGGCACCGTTAACCAGAATGTCGTTGACCGTGTCGTCAGACAGCAGCGGCTGGATCGGACCGATACCGGTCATCTCGTCCAGCATTTCACCGGCAATCAGCTCTTCTTCCTGCCGCGACAGCTGCAGGCGCTGGTCATCACACAGCTGGCGAATGGCCGACTGGATTTGCAGCAGCAACTTGTCGCGGGACATCGCCGCTGCGCGACCGGCATCGATCAGGTCGTAGAGCTGCGAACGGATCAGTCGACGGTTGCCGTTGCGGCTTTCCACCTGCGGGCGCGGCGCGGCAGAAACCTGGCGCGGCTCCGGCACCTCGGCAACGCTGGCCGCCTGCGGTGCGGCGTCCGGTTTTCTGACCGGTTCTTCGCGGCGCGGGGTTGCGGGTTTACGCATCAGCATGGGATTTTTCCTCACGTTAGTTCGCTCAGGCGCGCTTAAGCAGGCCGTTCAGCCAGTTCTTTTTCACCGGCTGCAGGCGCTGCCCGCAGGCGAGATCTACCAGCTGGCGCATCGCCTGGCGGAATGGACCGCTGGCGGCCAGATCCAGCGCCCCCAGGCTCAGGCTCTGCCCGAGTCCAACACCGGCATGCGGCAGCACAAGGTCCAGCGGACGGCCAACCAGCGCTTCAAACTGCGCGCGGGTCAGCGGTGCGGCGGCGGCATAGTGGCTCTGGTTATGCACCAGCATCAGCCGCTGCCCTTCGCTCTCGTCGCCGATGGCCTGGATGATGCGCTTAACGTTGCGCGCGTCCTGCACCGTCAGTTCGGTGACGATAATGCGCAGGTCGGCACAGCAGATCACATCCAGCGCGCCGTTCGGGAACGAGCCGGGCAGATCCCACACCACCTGATTGAACATGCGGCACAGGCTGCCGCCGAGGTGCAGCACCGCGTCGGCATCCGGCTCGCTCAGCGGGCCTAAATCCGGTTTTTGCGCCAGCAGGTGCAGACGGGTGTCCACCTGCAACATCGCGCGCTGGAGAAGACGGGTATCCAGCTGGCTGCTTTCCAGCACCGCCGACAGGCCACCGCTCTCGCTCACGCCCTGAAGCAGCAGCTGATCGCCGTGGCGGCGGTCGAAGTCCACCAGCGCCACCGGCAGATGCCGTTCGCCGGACATCAGCTGTGCCAGCCCGGCAGCAACGGTGCTGGTGCCCACGCCGCCGCTGGCACCGACGACCGCCACGGTGCGCCCGGTGCGGGCATATTCCGGGCCGGACTGCTGGCCGTCGCACTTCGCCAGCGTGGCGGAGAGCAGATCGAGGGTGCAGGGTTTCACCAGATACTCGGTCACACCCAGCTGCAACAGCGCGCGGTACAGACCAATATCCTGCCCCTGGCCGAGCGCGATAATCCGCGTCTGCGGGCCGCACATCGCCATCAGGCTTTCCAGCGCTGGCAGCGGCCAGGCTTCGCCGTCCAGATCCACCAGCAGCACCTGCGGCGGCAAATTCACTTCGCACCACTGCGCGGCGGCGCTCAGTCCACCGGCCAGCACCTGCGCATCGCTGCGCTTCAGCCGCGCCAGATCTTCACGCAGCTGGCTCTGCGGCCCGCTGCCCTGGATAAACGCCACCAGTCCGGTGCCCCACTCTTCGCCTTCCTGCTGGGCGGAATTCGTTGCCTCGCTCATACGCTTAACCTTCCGTTAATCTTCGTCGAAGTTAATGTCGATGAGGTCTTTCACCTCGTTCTGCTGGTAGCGTTCGATGCTGTTGACGATCACCACGCCGTCGGCATCATCCAGGCTGCGCGCCTGGATCAGATCGCGCGGGTCCGCCACCATCTGCGCCAGGTTGCTCTGGTTGGCACAGCCGAGGTAGCCCACGGCCTCATACGGCTTGACCATCAGCAGGTTGGGATCGTTGATCTGACAGCGGGTGTTGGTCACCGCCAGCGCCTGCGACTGCAGTTGCAGATCGCCACCGCGCCCGGCGGACGGCACGCGGCCCATCACCCGTACGTGGCGCTTGTCGGCACCGGCATTCTGTAAGGCGTTCGCCAGACGATTCGCCAGCTGTTCGCCGCGTGGGGTCCACGGCGTCAGCGTCAGGGTCTGTTTTTCCAGCCTGCCCTGCTGTTTCAGCAGCTGATTAACCGCCGCCAGCGATTCCGGGGTCAGCCCCTGGCCGTTACGATCGACCTGAAGATTGACCGCCAGCGAGGACGGCTTCACCTTCACCGCCGCCAGATCCGGCTGATTGAAACGCTCCATGCGTTCGGCGCTGATATCGCGGTCGCTGCACGCGGCCAGCGTGGTCATCAGCAGCGCAATACCGCTCAGGCGCAGGGTAAATAAAGAATAATTTTTCATGTTTATCGCCTGTCAGTAGAGGTAGCCAGCGGCACCGAATTCAGGAGTTACGGCATCGATCATCTTCACGCCGCTGCCCGGGGTTTGCAGCTGACCGGCGCTTACCGGGGCAACCACGTAGGCGGTGGCGATGATCACCAGTTCGGTTTCTTCGCTGCTGGTTGACTCTTTCTCAAACATGCGGCCCACCACCGGAATCGATGACAGACCCGGCACGCCGTCTACCGTCTGGCTGTTGCTGCTGCGCAACATGCCTGCCAGGGCGAAACTCTGTCCGCTGGCCAGCTCGACGGTGGTGTCGGCACGGCGCACGGTCAGTGCAGGAATGGTGGAACCCCCTTCCAGCTGAACCGAACCGACCGAGGTCAGCTCGCTGACTTCCGGCGCGATATGCAGACTGATGCGGTTGCCCGACAGCAGGGTTGGCGTCATACGCAGGATCACGCCGTAGGATTTGTAGTCGATGCTGATGCTGTTGCCGGTGACCAGAACAATCGGCACCTCACCACCGGCGGCAAACGCGGCAGTTTCACCGGACATCGCCGTCAGGTTCGGCTCGGCAAGCACCGAGGCAAGGCCCTGCGAGTTCATCGCCGAGAGCAGTGTGCTCAGCGAACCGTCGCTGCCGGTGCTGCTATAGCCCAGCATGCCGCTGCCGCCTTCACGGGTGAAGGTGTTGCTGGTGGCGCTGAAGAAGTCGGTTAACGCACCGCTGCCGAAGCCGAAGCTGTTGCCGCCGCGATTCAGCGAGGCATCCCAGTTAAAGCCCAGTTCGTGGGTCAGCTTGCGGGAGACTTCCACCACGCGAACGCGGATGTTGATCTGTGAAGGGGTACGCACCTTCAGCTGGTTCACCACGTTAGGTGACGTGGTGCTGGAGCCAGGCTGAGCGTTGCCTGAACCGCCGCCACCGCCAGAACCACCACCGGCTCCGCCGCCTTGTCCGCCACCGCCACCCGATCCACCCGCGCCGCCGGAAGAACCGATCCATGCCTGCACGCTGTCGATAACTTTCTTGGCATCCTGCGGAGTTTCCACGCTGCCGCGCACGATCACGCCGCTCGGCACCGAGGCTTCCAGCTGGATCTGTGCATCCGGGAACTCACGGCGCAGACGCTCTTTCAGCGCCGCCAGGTCGTGCTCGGCTACCAGGCGAATTGCGCTGATCACCTGGCCGTCGGCATCCATCGCATACAGCGTGGTGGTGCCGACGGTTTTGGCATAGACAAACACATTGCCCGGGGATGGCAGCTCAAAGCTGGCGATTTCCGGGTCGGCAACCAGCACGCTGTCCGGGACTTCATCCAGCTGCAGCATGCGCCCCTGGTGAACGTTCAGGTGGATCTCGCTGGTGGCGTCAATCTGGGTGACCGCAGCCGCTGGCAGTGCCAGGGTGGCTAACACCCAGCTGACGGCCGTCAGCAATCGTTTGCCAGCCGGGCGGCGGCAAAAGTCGGTAGGTTTCATCTTCATTTAGGAATATCCGTGACTGGGATTATCTCATCCGTGCTGCCGCAGCCTGCGGCAGCACGCTGTCATCTTGCCTGGAACTGCTGCACGTTCTGCTTATCGGCCCGGAAGGTTTTCACCTTCACATTGCCCTGTGAACCGCCGTAAATACTGGTGGTATCTGCCAGACGGGTAACCGGGGTCAGCGCGGCTTCAACATCATCTTCCGCCTCTACAGGGCTACGCAGCGCCAGCTGCAGCAGGCCAACCTCTTTCGCAACGGCGAGCACTTCCGCCTGCTGCGGCGTGGCTTCAACGGTCACGGTTTGATAGACCGGGTTACGCGGGCGCGCCGGGGCATTTTTACCCGTCGCGTCGCCGTCAACGTCCTGGCGCGGACGCACGTCGGTGTCGGTCTGGCTGTTCATCGCCAGTACCCGCAGATTGCGCGCCACGGTCTGGGCGGCCAGCATGGGTACGACAACGGGTTTATCGGCGGTGGGAGCCAGCTGCATCTGCTCATCACGGCGCAGACTGAGGATCACATCCACCCGGTCACCGGCGGAAACCAGACCGGAGTTGCTGGCGACGGCGCTGGTCGGGATAGAGATGGCACGCATACCCGGATGCAGCACGGCGGCGACAAATCCAGGTTCGTTTGGACGCACCAGCATATTGCTGCTGAGGCGGGTGCCTGCGGGAATACGTTCGCGCAGCGTGGCACCGAACAGTTTATTTTCCTGGTCTTTACCACTGACGAAATAAAACGAGCGGGAAACGGACTCCGTCGTTTCTTCCCAGCGTAGGGCAGAGGGATCGATAAAATCACCCGGAGAGAGATCGCGCGCGGCGACTAATACTGCGGTTTTTTCCACTGGAGCCTTTGCCGCCTGTTTAGCAACCGGTGCAGAGAGCTGGCTGCGGACGACCAACGCGACCACACCGGCAGCAATTAGCGCCCCGGCTAATAATACCGTTGAATTAATTTTCATTTTTTTATATTTACCGGTTCAGATTCTTTTATTCAGAACTGAGGCCAAATAAGGATATAAGCCGCACCAAATGCAATGGCAATTCCGTAGGGAATACCCCGTGATAATTCATCGGGTAATACCGGCGGCGGTGTAATATTTATCCGTAAGTTGCTGTTCAACCGTTCAATAAACAACGCAATACCGGTGGTTAAGGTATTCAGCAGCGGCAGCGCCAGCGCCAGTACCCCACCTGCAATCGCGGTGATCATCACAAACCGGGTTTGATGCCCATAGCCAACCCAGAGGCAGAGCACGCTCATCAGCTTCACATCTCCGGCACCCAGACGGCCGGTTAAAAACATAGCAAAACCAATGACAAACACCAGACCGGCACCGGGTAACGCCTGAAGCAGCGTCCCGGAAATGCGCGGTAGCGGACCGGCTATTCCTTCAGCCGCCAGCGCGCAAAGCGCCAGAAAGCCCAGTAACAGCAGCAGCACGGCGCGGTTGGGAATGCGCCGCTGCAGCAGGTCGCTAAACACACACCACAGCAAACCAACAACCAGCAGGACATACCAGGCAATCTGTACGCCTGACTGTATCGCCATTATTTAGTGGTGGTGCCGGAGCCGGTGATCTGATCGGCAATCTGAGTAAACTTGTCGTTCAGCGCCTTCACAAAGATACCGTCATCGCCGAAGATTGCCGCAATCGCTGCCGCCATTGCCGCAGCCAGAATGCCGTATTCAATGGCCGTTACGCCGCTTTCGTCATGGAAAAAGGCACGCAGTTTTGCACTTAACTGTTTCATTATTCCGCTACTCTCTTTCAGGTTATTGCGTTGCCTTCCGCGCACGGCAGAAGCACAACCAGAGGCGTCAATAATGAGACTTATTCTCACGAACAACAAGATGCCGAAGATTAAGATACGTTAATTTTCGCTATTTTCTTGTCTGAATAACCGTAATTTTCGCGGTGAGAAACGTTGCGCGGGAAAATAAAACCGGACTCCGAGAAGGGATTATATTTTACAGGGGATTCGCGCAGGGAATAATTCCCTGCGCGTAGAGGGAGAATTAATAATTCTTAATGGTAAATAATATTACACAAAGAACAAATGGCATAAATATAGCCAGATTAATACTAAGACTTTCCTGGAGATATCCTTCACTAGCTGCGATTAAGACACAAATAGACCACCAGCCCGGGATCGGCAGATCCAAAATAGAGTTTACCATGATGTAATTCGGCAATCGCTTTTACCAGCGAAAGTCCGAGCCCAAAACCACTGTGCGTACCGTCCTGCCCCAGTCGTTCAAAGCGCTCCGTCGCCCGCGGATACAGGTCGGGTGAAATACCCGGGCCCAGATCCGCCACCACCAGCGCCAGCCAGCCGCGATGCAGCTGTACGCTGAGAGTGATCCGTCCGCGTTCGGCGGCGTATTTCAGCGAGTTCTCAATCAGATTCGCCATCGCCTGGAACACCAGCGCCCGATCGCCAAACAGCGGCATCGAGGCTTTCAGTTCAACCGCCAGCAGGCACTGCTTCTCTTCTGCCAGCGGCTGATAATACTCGGCTAAATCGTTCAGCAGATCCTGCGCGCTGAACTGTTCAAACTGGTGAACGCAGCGGCCGCTTTCAATTTCACCAATGCGCATCACGTTGCGGAACAGCGCCAGCACATCCTGCACTTCGGTGGTCGCCGCGTCGATCTCCCGCCGCACGCTGCCGCTGAGATCGTCGCGCTCGCCGAGGCTGAACAGACGATTCTGCAAATGCGTCAGCGGCGTCCGCAGCTCGTGCGCCACGTGCCCGGCAGTGCTGCGCACCTGATTCATCAGGCGATCGATACGCTCCAGATTCTGGTTAATATCGGTGCACAGTCCGTCGAAATCGTTGCCCCACGGTGAGACAGGCATCCTCACGTGCTGCTCGCCGGTGCTGTAGCGGCGCAGCGCCTCGCGGATTTGCCGCACGCTGTTGAGGTTACGCTGACTGAAGCGGCTGCTGACAAGAAGGCAGCACATCAGCAGAATAAACACCCCGGCCCCCGCTACCAGCGGGATGGTCCTCAGCCGCTCCATCATCGGCACGATATTATACGCGCGGAAGAACGTGGCACCATCGTCCAGCCTTACCGCCAGCGCGATAACCTGGTTGCTGCCCGCCACGCCGAGTAGACCTTTCAGACATTCAATATCCATGCCACAGTGGCCGCGCGCGGGCGTCACCGGGGCGTTGTGATAAATCAGCGCCCCGTCGGCGGCCAGAACCATTACCATCGGCAGCTCGCCGCTCTGCTCGTCGCGCTCCTGGCGCAAAAAATCCACCAGGCTTTCGCTGGTTTTCAAGCGTGATTTAGCGGAATAGCTGTAGATATCGTTGGTGATAATATCATGCACGTGGGTACGTAACAGTGATTCACTTAGCACACTCACACCAACGATACAGCCAAGCATCATCATCATAAACAGATAGGCGATGGTAATGGCCTGACGAAAGTTGGAGGTCGACAGAAACGCCGGATCGTAGTTGGCAAGAATGGCCTGCCACTGATGCAGTTTCATCAGCGCACGGCGTCGGAAAAGACGCAGGCGCAGGCCGTGCTCGCGCAGATTGTTAACGGACGACACCCCTACCTCTTCTCAACTTCACCAAGGCAATACCCCACCGAGCGCAGAGTACGGATCAGCGGCAGCGAGAAGCCCTTATCGATCTTGGCCCGCAGCTTGGACAGGTGTACGTCAATCAGGTTGGTTTGCGGATCGAACTGATAGCCCCAGACCCGCTCAAGCAGCAGCGTGCGGCTGAGCACTTTGCCGGGATGCTCCATCAGCAGCATCAGCAGCTTGATCTCTTTATCGGTCAGTTCAATGCGCTTGCCGCCGCGCCAGGCCGATCGTTGCAGGCAGTCGACTTTCAGATCGGCAAACGTCAGCACCTGGCTGTGCTCGCTGCGGCGCTTGTCGCGGCCAACGATAATATCCAGCCGCAGTCGCAGTTCGTTCATATTGAACGGCTTACCCATATAATCTTCGGCCCCCAGTTCCAGGCCCATCACCCGATCGATATCGCGATCGAGCGCCGACAGCAGCATTACCGGCGGATGCTGGCGGCCCTGAAGCGCACGCAGGACGCTGAAGCCGTCCATTCCGGGCAGCATTCGGTCCAGCAGAACCACGTCATAGACTTCCTGTTCAATAGCCTCCAGCGCTAACGCGCCGTCGTGAACCAGACGACAGGAGTGTCCGTGGGCGTGTAATTTCTCACTCAGCCACTGGCAAAGCGTGGAATCATCATCAACCACTAAAACGCGCATAAAATTCCCCTGAACTGCACTTTCTTTCAGCCCGCCCGCTGAATGCAGGTACTTGTTATTAATATAAATCAGTTATTACTTTGCTACACAGGAAGGGAGGCGGCCGGTAACAACCGACTAAATACTCTAACAGATAATAACAATCATTATCATTTGATTACAAGATATTTGCAATGTTTGTGTAAGCGTTTGCACAAAGAAGGATTCAGGGTGTAAGCCCCGGCGGGCAAGGGTTACAGGCGAACGGCGTGATGAGGCACGCCGGAACCTTAACGAAATTTAATGCTGGCGCGTTGGAATTATGGCTGGCCCCGGCAGCCGCTGCGCTGAGGGCAAAAGCGCGATTCACCGTCGCCCGGCTTTAACTCACCGTGAGGGCGGCGCGTTCGGACTGATTTTCGGCACCGGACTTATTCGCGCTGCTGCTGCGATCGTTATCGCCCCGGTACATTTTCACCACCTCGCCGACGATTAACAGTGCAGGCGTTTTAACCTTTTCACGGGCGATAATGTGCGCCAGCGAATCCAGCGTGGCGGTCAGCACCCGCTGTTCCGGCTGAGTGCCGCGTTCGATCACCGCCACCGGTGTACTCGCAGGCAGCCCGTGCGCCACCAGCCGCTGGCTGATGTGGTCGCTGTGGGTAATGCCCATGTAAAACACCAGCGTCTGCCGCGCCGAGGCCAGCGCCGCCCAGTCGACGTCCGGCTCGCCCTGCGCGCCGTGGCCGGTGACAAAGCGCACCGACTGCGCCAGATCGCGGTGGGTTAAGGGAATGCCGCTGGCGGCCGCGCAGCCCATCGCCGCCGTAATACCGGGCACGATATGGCACGGCACTCCGCTCTGCTGGCAGTGCGCCATTTCCTCGCCGCCGCGACCAAACACAAAGGGATCGCCGCCTTTCAGCCGCACCACGCGGTGACCTCTCAGCGCCAGATCAACCAGCAGCTGGTTAATCTCATCCTGGCCGAGAGTGTGATCGCGCATCGATTTACCGACGTCAATGCGCAGCGCTTCATCGGGGATCAGCGCCATCACCGGTGGGGAGACCAGCCTGTCAAACACCACCACGTCCGCCTGCTGGATCGCCCGCAACGCCTTGAGAGTCAGCAGCTCAGCGTCGCCCGGCCCCGCGCCAACCAGCCAGACTTCGCCAGCGCGCACCGGCTGCTGCCGATCGCCCGCCGCCAGAATCGTTGCCATCTGCTGCATCCGTAACGCCTGTTGAAGTGTGTTCATTTGACCTCTCCCGCCGTCTGCGTACTGAGCTGAACGGCAATGATTTTTTTGAGTTCGGGAATGCAGGAGCCGCAGTTGGTGCCGCATTTGAGTGCGTCACCCAGCTGCTGCACGCTGCGGCAGCCCTGGCGTACGGCATCCGCAATCGGGATTTCACCGACGGAAAAGCAGCTACAGATGATGGCACCGGTCGGTGCTTTATCGCCTCCGGCGCGCCCTGCCAGCAGCGCCAGCCGCTGCGGTGCGGTTTGCGGCGGTGCGCTGAAGGCCGCCACTACCGCCTGGCGATCCACGGACGGTGCCCTGCGACGGGCGTAAAACGCCAGCTGTAGTTCCCCCTCGCACCAGGCCAGCAGGCTGAAACCGTCGTCGCCCAGATCGGCGGTCTGGCAAATCAGGCCAGTGGTGGGGTACTGCTCGTTCACCCACGCCGGCCAGTCCGTCGGCCGCGAAGAGTCTGCCAGGGTAAAGTGTGCGATGCCCGGCTGGGTAATCCGACTCCAGTACGGCGTCAGCGGCGGCACGCTATTTTCGCCGCGTACAAACAGTTCCGCCTGCCACGCGGCGCGCCAGCGGCGCAGGCTCACCGGCATATGTTTGCTTTCCGGCTGCCCGGAGAGCGGATCGACGTGCGCCTCAATCAGCGCATCCACCCGCGCCTGCTGGCTGAAGTTACTGTTCCAGTGCATCGGCACAAATACGCTGCCGCGCGGTTGCAGCGGGTCCGGCTGCGCGCGCAGCAGCAGCCAGCCGTGCGACGAGGACACGCGCAGCAGATCGCCAGCGCGGATCTGCGGCGCATCATCGGGATGAAACTGGCAAAACGGTTCGCTGAGGTGCTGCATCAGCCGCGCCGACTTGCCGGTGCGGGTCATCGTATGCCACTGGTCGCGCACCCGTCCGGTATTCATCACCAGCGGATATGCTTCGCTCGGTGCGTTGAGCGGCAGGCGCGGCACCACGGCGATCAGCCGGGCTTTGCCGTCGGGATGGTAAAAACGTTTGTCGCTAAACAGCCGCGCCGTGCCCTGTGGATTTGCCGCGTTGACCGGCCACTGTATCGGCTGCAACCCGTCCCACTCCGCATTCGACAGCTGCGCCAGGCCGCTGATATCAAACGCCCGCGAACCCTGATTCTCAAAGCCGGAGAGCGCCGCGTGCTCACGAAAGATCTCCGCCGGATGCTGCCAGGCAAAGGCGTCAACAAACCCCAGCCGTTGTGCCACCTGGCTGAGTATCCACCAGTCCGGTTTTGCCTCTCCGGGGGCAGGCAAAAAAGCCCGCTGGCGCGAAATACAGCGCTCGGAGTTGGTCACCGTGCCGTTTTTTTCACCCCAGCCCAGCGCGGGCAGGCAGATATGGGCAGCGTGGGTGGTATCGGTGTCGCGCATAATATCGGAAACAATCACCAGCGGGCAGCGCATCAGCCCGGCCCGCACCCGGTCGGCATCCGGCAGCGACACCAGCGGATTGGTGCCCATAATCCAGACCGCTTTGATCCGCCCCTCTTCCACCGCCCGGAACAGATCTACCGCGTTCAGTCCGGCGGATTGGCTGACGCTATCGCTGCCCCAGAAGCGCCCTACCCGGCTGATATCCTCCGGCGTAAAACCCATATGGCAGGCCAGCTGATTCGCCAGTCCGCCGACTTCGCGCCCGCCCATCGCATTTGGCTGACCGGTTATCGAAAACGGCCCGCAGCCCTCGCGCCCGATCTGCCCGGTGGCCAGATGCAGATTGATGATGGCGTTGCATTTATCCACCCCGGAGCTGGACTGGTTGATGCCCATCGAATAGAGCGTCACCAGCCGTTCACTGCCGCCGACCAGCCGGTAAAAGTCCCGCAGCTGTTCCTCCGCCAGGCCGCAGAATTCTGCCGTGCGCGCCAGCGTCCATTCACTCGCCGCCCGCAGCGTTTCTGCTGCCCCCTGCGTATGCAGCTGGAGAAAATCACTATCCAGCCTGCCGCACTCCGCCATCGCATTTAATACGCCGCAGAACAGCGCGGCGTCGCTGCCGGGGCGCAGCGCCAGATGCATATCGGCGATGTCACAGGTGGCGGTCTGGCGCGGATCGATCACGATAATCCGCATCTCCGGTCGATCTTTTTTGGCCTGCGCCAGCCGCTGGTAAACCACCGGATGTGCCCATGCGGTGTTCGAACCGGTTAACAGCACGCAGTCGGCCTGTTCCAGGTCCTGATAGCGGCACGGCACCGCATCGGCACCGAACGCGCGCTTATAGCCCACCACGGCGGAAGCCATGCACAGCCGCGAATTGGTGTCCATATTTCCCGCGCCGATAAAGCCCTTCATCAGCTTATTGGCAACGTAGTAATCCTCGGTCAGCAGCTGGCCGGAGCCGTAAAACGCCACCGACTGCGGACCATATTCACTGATAATCGCCCGCAGCCGATCCGCGACCGCGTCCAGCGCCTGCACCCAGCTGACCGGCTGGCGATCGATCTCCGGCTGTAGCAGCCGCCCCTGCAGATCCAGCGTTTCCCCCAGCGCGCTGCCCTTCACGCACAGCCGCCCGAGGTTGGCCGGATGGGTTTTTATCCCGCTGGCGCTGAACGCATCGCCCTGCGGCTGCATGCTGACGCCGCACCCCACGCCGCAGTAGGCGCAGGTGGTGAGCGTCGTTGCTGCTGGCGTCGATTTCATACGCTGACCGTCGCAATAATTTCCGCCGTTTTCACCGCTGCCGCGACCGGCTGTTCCTGCACCCAGACGCGGCCGTTTTCCACCTTAACCGGCCAGACGCTGAGCGCCAGCTGGCCGTCATCCACGCTGCGGCCGTCCTGCAGGCGGAAACGCTGCTTGTAGAGCGGTGAAATCACCACCGGCTCCCCTTTCACATCGCCCAGCAGCCCGCGCGACAGCACGTTGGCATCGCTGTCCGGCTCGTGGTTACTCAGGGCGAAAACCTGCTGCGGATGCGTCGGCAGGTGGAACAGCGCAATCTGCCGGTTGGCCAGCCGCGCTGCCATCCCCGCATTGGCCGGGATCGCCTGCACATCGCACAGATCCACCCAGCCCTGCCCCGCGCTGACCGACGGATTAACGACGATCGGCGACCGTTCGGCGCGCTCCTGCGAGGTCGCCGGGCGGATCTGCTGGCGTTCGGTAACCATCACCACCGCTTCATCCGGTTCGGCGCTGTTAACAAACGGACGGAACAGCGCCAGCCGATCCGGCTCGGCCAGCGTCGTCTGCCACTCGCACTGGTAGGTGCCGACCACCGCATCCATCTCGCTTTCCAGCTCCGCGCCGATGTGCAGACTGTCTTCCAGCACCACCTGGCGCAGATAGTCCAGACCGCCCTCCAGATTGTCCATCCACGTGCTGGTGCGCTGAAGCCGGTCGGCGGTACGCACGTAGAACATCAGGAAGCGATCCACGGTGCGGATCAGATCCTCGGTGCTCATATCCTGCGCCAGCAAATCGGCGTGACGCGGCTTCATGCCGCCGTTGCCGCAGACGTACAGGTTCCAGCCCTTTTCGGTGGCGATCACCCCGACATCCTTGCTCTGCGCTTCGGCACACTCGCGGGTGCAGCCGGAAACGGCCATTTTGATTTTGTGCGGTGAACGCAGCCCCTTGTAGCGGTTCTCCAGCCGCAGGGCCAGACCGGTAGAGTCCTGCACGCCGTAGCGGCACCAGTTGGAGCCCACGCAGGATTTCACCGTGCGCAGCGATTTGCCGTAGGCGTGGCCGGTTTCAAACCCGGCGTCCACCAGCTGCTGCCAGATTTCCGGCAGCTGTTCCAGCCGCGCGCCGAACAGATCCACCCGCTGCCCGCCGGTGATTTTGGTGTAGAGGTTGTAGCGTTTAGCCACCTGACCGATGGCAATCAGCCCGTCCGGGGTGATTTCACCGGCCGGAATACGCGGCACCACCGAATAGGTGCCGTCCTTCTGGATGTTGGCAAAGTAGCGGTCGTTGGTGTCCTGCAATGGCAGATGCTGCGGCTTGAGCAGGTAGTCGTTCCAGCAGGAGGCGAGGATCGATCCGGCCAGCGGCTTGCAGATTTCGCAGCCGCTGCCCTGCCCGTGCTTGTGGATCAGTTCTTCAAAGCTGCGGATATTGCCCGCACGCACCAGGTGATAGATTTCCTGCCGCGAAAAGGCAAAGTGCTCGCAGATGTCCTTTTTCACCTCCACGCCCATTTCGGTCAGCGCAAACTCCATCACCTGTTTGGTCAGCGCCGCGCAGCCGCCGCAGCCGGTTGCCGCTTTGGTGCAGGCTTTCACTGCCGCCATATCACCGCAGCCGCCCTTCACCGCGTCACAGATATCCGATTTGCTGACGTTGTGGCAGGAACAGATTTGCGCACCGTCGGGCAGCGCCGCCACGCCCAGCGACTGCGGTGCCGCGCCGGAACTGGCGGGCAGGATCAGCATTTCCGGGCTGGCGGGCAGCGGCATGTCGTTGAGCATCATTTGCAGTAGCGTGCTGTATTCACTGCTGTCGCCGACCAGTACCGCGCCAAGCAGACGCTTTTTGTCCTCTGACACCACGATTTTTTTGTACACTTCACCGGGGCCGTCTACCCAGCTGTAGCTCTGACTGCCCGGCGTGCGGCCATGGGCGTCGCCCACCGAGGCCACTTCTACGCCCAGCAGCTTGAGTTTGGTACTCATATCCGCGCCCTTAAAGGCAACGTCACTCCCGGCCAGCGTATCGGCCAGGGTGCGCGCCATCTGGTAGCCGGGTGCGACCAGGCCGAAAATCTGCCCGTTCCACAGCGCGCATTCGCCGATGGCAAAAATCGCCGGATCGGAGGTGCGACAGCTATCGTTAATCACAATCCCGCCGCGTGGCCCGACCTCCAGACCGCACTCTCTTGCCAGCTGATCCCGCGGGCGGATACCGGCGGAGAACAGCACCAGATCGGTATCCAGATGGCCGCCGTCGGCGAACTCCATGCGGTAGCCACCGGTTTCCCCGGCGACGATGGCGCGGGTTTCTTTGCCGGTATGCACCTGCACGTCCAGCGCTTCAATTTTGCGCCGCAGCATCGCCGCCCCGCCCTCGTCCAGCTGCACGCCCATCAGCCGGGGCGCGAACTCTACCACGTGGGTTTGCAGGCCGAGGTGCTTCAGCGCATTGGCCGCTTCCAGCCCCAGCAGGCCGCCGCCGACCACCACGCCGGTTTTCCCCGTGGCGGCACAGGCCTGGATCGCCGCCAGATCGTCCAGCGTGCGGTACACCAGGCAGCCCGGCGCATCGTTGCCCGGAATCGGCGGCACAAACGGATAGGAACCGGTGGCCAGCACCAGCACATCGTACGCCGTCTGTCGGCCCTGGTGATCAACAACAAAACGGTGGCGGGTGTCGATATGGCCGATGCAGTGGCCCAGCCGCAGCTCAATCCCGCTCGACTCAAAGAAGCCGTCTTCCACCATTGACAGCGATTCCGCGCTGCGGCCGGAGAAATACTCGGAGAGATGCACCCGGTCGTAGGCCGGGGCTTTCTCTTCCGCAAACACAATCACCTGATAGTGCAGATGCAGCTCACGTTCCACCAGCTGCTGCAGAAAATGGTGGCCGACCATGCCGTGTCCGGCCATCACTAATACGGGTTTTGACATTGCTTTGCTCCTCGTTGCCTCAACGGACAACTTTTCTGATTTAACGGGCGACGGGCCGGAATCGGCAGGCGCATCGCCGGGGCTGAAGACGCTCGGTGGCGTCTGCGAAAAAGAGGTCTGGTTCATGTGGGACAGATAGTCCGGGCCATCGCTGATGTCACCCCACAGCACCACGCCTGCCAGCCGGTTATCGCGCAGCAGCAGGCGGCGGTAATGGCCGTCGAACGGATCGGAGGCGCTGTGGATCTGTGCGTTCTCGCCGCCGTGCAGCTCACCGGCGCAGAACAGATCGATGCCGGTCACCTTCAGGCGCACCGCCAGCGTCGGGTTGACGGCGGCGGGAATGGGGTCGGCGATGGGGTCAGCGATGGGATCGGCCAGCAGACGGGCGGCCAGCGCGTCTGCCTGCTGCCAGCACGGCGCAACCAGCCCGACGGTCAGCTGCCCCTGCTGGCAGCATTCGCCGATGGCAGAAATATCGGGGTCGGAGGTGTACAGCCGATCGTTGACCAGAATGCCGCGATCGCAGGCCAGCCCGGCAGACCGCGCCAGGGCGATCTCGGGCCGTACCCCGGCGGCCACCACCACGCGCCGCGCCGGGATTTCACGTTCGTCACGCAGCGCCACCGCCTTTACGCAGCCGGAGAGATCAGCGAGATAAGCGGCGGTCTGCGCCTGCAACACCGAAGTGATGCCACGTGTCGCCAGGCTGAGCCGCAGCAGCTCGGCGGTATGTGCATCCAGCTGAGCATCCATCAGATGCGGCCCACGGTGCAGCAGGCTGACCTGCATTCCGCGCAGCGCCAGCGCGGCGGCGGCTTCCACGCCCAGCACGCCGCCGCCAATCACCACCGCAGGCTGCCCGACAACCTCACCGCTGAGAATGTTTTCCACATCCCGCATATCGCGAAAGCCGTGGATTCCGCACAGATCGTTGCCCGGCAGCGGCGGCATAAACGCCCGCGAGCCGGTAGCCAGCACCAGATGGTCATAGGCCAGCGTCCGGTCGCCGATGCTGACCCGGCGCGCATCGCGGTCGATTGCCGTGACCGGCGCACCGGCGATAAGCGTCACGCCGTGCGCCGCATACCACGGCGCGGCATGGGTGATGATGTCGTCGAAGCCTTTCTCACCGGACAGCACCGGGGTCAGCTGGATGCGGTTATAGGCCGGCTGCCGTTCCTCGCCAACGATCAGGATGCGGAAACGCCCCGGTGCGCGTTCGCACAGCCGCTCCACCAGCCGCGCGCCCGCCATACCGTTACCGACTACGATCAGGGTGAGTTTCTTCATTGCGCGTATCCCGCCTGATAAATCAGGCCACCGCCCGGTGTTTTTCATACAGGAACTGCAGCACCTGCTGACGGTACTGATGGAACAGCGGATCGTTAGCCAGCGCCAGCCGCGAGCGCGGCCGCGCCAGCTCAACCTGCAGCACTTCACCCACTTTTGCCGCCGGTCCGTTGGTCATCATCATCACCCGGTCGGAAAGCAGTACGGCTTCATCAACATCGTGGGTGATTAGCACGATGGTGGTATTCAGCCGTGCCTGGATCTCCATTACCGCATCCTGCAAGTGAGCGCGGGTCAGCGCATCGAGCGCGCCGAAGGGTTCATCCATCAGCAGCACTTTCGGCTTCATCGCCAGCGCGCGGGCGATGCCCACCCGCTGCTTCATACCGCCGGAGATCTCGCCCGGGCGTTTGTCGGCGGCGTGCGCCATATGCACCAGTTCGAGGTTGTGGTTAATCCAGTCGTGCATTTCGCTTTTGCTCATCGAGCCGCTGAACACCTGATTGACCGCCAGCGCCACGTTGTCAAAGCTGGTCAGCCACGGCAGCAGCGAATGGTTCTGGAACACCACCCCGCGCTCCGGTCCGGGGCCGGTAATTTCCTGGTTATCGCACAGCAGCACCCCTTCGGTCGGGCGGCTCAGCCCGGCGATCAGATTCAGCAGCGTGGATTTACCGCAGCCGGAGTGGCCGATCAGGCTGACCGTTTCGCCCTGCGCGATATCGAAGCTGACGTTGTCCAGCGCCAGGAACGGACCTTTGGCCGTTGGGAAGCTCTGGCTGACGTTCTGCACGCGGATAATGGCTTTGTCGTTTTTCATCTCAGGCTCCTAACGGTTGTCGTAACTGAAGCGGCGAGCAATGGCCATCAGCCCCTGCTCCAGCACCATGCCCACCGCCCCAATCAGCAGGATGGCGATGATGATGTTTTCCACGTTGAGGTTGTTCCACTCGTTCCAGATCCAGAAGCCGATGCCGACGCCGCCGGTCAGCATTTCGGCGGCAACGATCACCAGCCACGCAATGCCAATCGACAGGCGCACGCCGGTAAGGATGTAGGGCAGCACCGCGGGGAACAGGATTTTGCGCATCACGGTGAATTCGCTGAGCTTCAGCACCCGCGCCACGTTGAGGTAGTCCTGTGGAATGCGCGTCACGCCCTCGGCGGTGTTGAGGATCATCGGCCAGATCGAGCAGATAAAGATGGTCCACGCCGAGGCCGGTTCGGCGCGCTGGAACAGCAGCAGGCCAATCGGCAGCCACGCCAGCGGGCTGACCGGGCGTAGCAGGGAAATAATCGGGTTAAGCATGCTGGCGATAAAGCTGAAACGGCCGATCAGGAAACCGGCGGGAATGCCGATCAGCGCCGCCAGCCCGAAGCCCATCGCCACGCGCTTCAGCGAGGCCAGCACGTTCCAGCCGATGCCCATGTCGTTTGGCCCGGCGACGTAAAACGGATCGGCGAATATCACCTTCGCCGCTTCCCAGGTTTTCAGCGGGGTGGGAAATCCTTTGCTGCCGATGGCGGCAATCTGCCAGATCGCAATCAGCACTATCGCCCCCAGCAGTGCCGGAAGGGCTTTTTGCAGCGCGCGGTGCATAATCACTCGCGGCGATACGGCGGACGGCGCTTTCACCGCAGTTACCGGTGGTGCCGCATGCAGCGCGGCCGGATTAATGGAAACAATTTCTGCGCTCGTTACTTCGATCGGCACGGCGGTTTTGGTTTTAACATTGGCGGACATCGGCGACCTCTCTTAGCGTTTCATGGCAAAACTGTTGGCGTAGTCGGCAGGGTTGCTGCCGTCCCAGACTTTCCCATCGATTAGCGTGCTGCTGCGCATCTCACTGGACGGCAGGTTGATGCCGCCGACCGCGCTGGCCGCCTGTTTGTAGATATCGGTGCGGTTAATTTTTTTCGCCACCGCCAGATAGTCCGGGTCATGGTCCAGCAGCCCCCAGCGCCTGTGCTGCGTGAGGAACCACATGCCGTCGGAGAGGTACGGGTAGTTGACCGCGCCGTCGTTGAAGAAGCGCATGGCGTGGGTGTCCTGCCACGTTTTGCCCAGCCCGTTCTGATAGTCGCCAAGCATCCGCCCCTGGATGGTTTCCACCGGGGTATTGATGTACGCGCGGGCGGCCACCGTCTGGGCGGTTTCGATGCGATTGGCGTCCGAGGTGTCAATCCAGCGCGAGGCGTCCAGCACCGCAGCGGTCAGCGCCCGGGCGGCATTCGGATTGGCATCAACCCAGGATGCGGTGGTGCCGAGAATTTTTTCCGGGTGATCCGGCCAGATTTCCTGCGTGGTGACGGCGGTGAAGCCGATATCGTCCTGAATGGCACGCTGGTTCCACGGTTCGCCCACGCAAAATCCGCTCATGTTGCCGATTTTCATGTTCACCACCATCTGCGGCGGCGGCACCACCACGTTAC
The DNA here is from genome assembly GCF_016909495.1 of Pantoea coffeiphila. Taxonomy (GTDB): domain Bacteria; phylum Pseudomonadota; class Gammaproteobacteria; order Enterobacterales; family Enterobacteriaceae; genus Erwinia; species Erwinia coffeiphila. The sequence continues at coordinate 853,470 of NZ_JAFBFW010000001.1, forward strand.
GCACGTCGTTAAACGGGTGAATTCCGGCATTGGCCAGCCAGTAGTAGAGCCACATGGCGTGGGTGCCGGTCGGGAAGGTTTGCGCAAAGGTGTAGGTGCCTTTAGCGCTGGCATCGACCACCTTCTTCAGCGAGGCGGCATCGCTGACGCCCGCCTGCTTCAGCTGATTCGACAGGGTGATCGCCTGGCCGTTATTGTTCAGCGTCATCAGCATCGCCATATCATGCTGCGGGCCGGAGACGCCCAGCTGCAGGCCGTACACCAGCCCGTACAGCACATGTGCGGCGTCCAGCTCGCCGGAGACCAGCTTGTCGCGCACCGATGCCCAGCTCGACTCCTTGCTGGGGATGATTTTGATGCCGTACTTCTCGTCAAACTTCTTCACCGCCGCCATCACCACCGATGAACAGTCGGTCAGTGGGATAAAGCCGACGCGGATCTCTTTCTTTTCAGGCGCATCGGAACCGGCCGCCCAGACGCTGTTCATCAGGCCCGGCACCAGCAGGCTGCCGCCCAGCGCCGCACTCCCGGCGATAAAGCGGCGGCGGGAGAACTGCGCGGGCATTTTTTTGTCGTCTTGCGTCATTGCGGCTTCCTGTAATGTTGAAAAATGAGCAAAAAAAAAGCGTCCTGTCAGCGCTCAGTTTCCTGAACGCTGACGGACGCCTTTATCCGTAACTCTGACTAGACCGCCGTTGGCTTAGTCGTTATGGCTAATAACAATGCAGCTTGTATGCCAACTTCGTGGCTCATCGAAAAATCAGTCGGTTAGCTCACTATATGTCCACTTCTGGGGTTTCACTGCACCGCAGCGGCACGCGTTGCACAGCGCAATGGCACACCAATAGTGCAACTACTCCTTTAGTATTAGTTGTTCTTTTTACCCAACACCGCCGACATGGCGAGCATCGCTTCGGCGACGTCCGACAGCTTACGGTTCTGGTTCATCGCCATATCGCGCAGGATTTTATGCGCCTGCGGTTCGGTCATGCCGTGATGCTGCATCAGCAGCCCTTTGGCTCGCTCCACCAGCTTGCGTTCGGCCAGCGTGGCGCGTAACCCGGCCAGCTCGGTATCCATCGCCTGTAGCTGGCGGGACTGCTGCTCAACCAGTTCCAGCACCGAACGGCTGAGCTGCGGTGGGATCAGCGCCGAATAGTGCTGTTCGTGCGGTGGGATCTCACCGATGTCCTGCTGCTGCATCGCCAGCGACGCCTGCGCGTCATCGATCCGCTGACGGCAGCAGGCCATCAACACATCTTCCAGAAGGTCCTCCACCCCTTTCATGCCATCGATGCGCGCCGTAGTGACCTCAAACCAGCGCAGCGCGGTATCGCCGCCGTTATCTGCCGGTGTTGCACGGGTGCAGGCAATACGGCGAAGGCGTTCAAACTCGCTGCTGTCGGCGTTAAGTTGCTGCTGCCACTGCGCCAGGCAGCGGGCGTCGGCGAATTCGCTGAAAGTTTGCAAACAGCGTTCCTGGCCTTCAATCAGATCCAGCAATTGCTGCTGTGCCGCTTCGTCGAAGCGCCGTGCGGCGAATCCCGCAGCGCCCGTCGCGCGCTCCTGCCCCGCCAGCTCTTTCCCCTGCATAAAGCTGAACATCGCCAGCAGCGCCCGCGAGATGGGTGGATCGCCGGAGATATCGGCCGCTTCGAATATCAGTGCCAGATGGGTACGGATCACGTCGTTAAACTGGCGCATGGCCTCCGGCTGGCCGATCTCCTGTGCCTGAATCTGGCGGCGCAGCAGCGGTAGCGTGCTGAGGCTGTGGAGTACGGCGGCAATGCGGCTGAACAGGCGTGGCGCATTTGTCATGCTTTGCCCGCTGAGATCGAGCGTTTGTAGTCGATCGTCCACCGCCCGTTCCGCCAGCTGCACCTGTAGCGCCCGTTCGCTGAGCTGTTCTGCCCAGAGTTCGCCGTGGGAGCATAAAAAGATGTTGGCCGTGCCGCGTTCGCGTTGCAGGACGTGGATCAGCTGGCTGACCGCGCCGACCAGTCTGCCCATTTCCAGTAGCTGCTGTAGGCAGGTGATTTCGCTTTTTTTTGATGCAAGGACGAAGCTGAGTGCGGAGAGTGGCATAGGCGGGCCTGACAGGTCATGGTGATGCAGGTGATTAAGCAAGAAGCGTGCCGGGGGGGGATTGTGCTGACTGGTTGATGCATAGTTGTTCCGTGTTTCAGCAGGCTGGTTGCTGACCCGATCGGGCTGCTCAATAGAAATTCTGTGTTTCAGCAGGCTGGTTGCTGACCCGATCGGGCTGCTCAATAGAAATTCTGTGTTTCAGCAGACTGGTTGCTCCCCCGGTCGGGCGGTCCTCGCGCCGCTGCGCGGTACCCTCACTGCGGTCGTCAGCCTGTCGGACCGCCAGAGACGGGCCGTCCATGGCCCGACTCTGACTTTCCCCCGCGTCCGTGCGGGTGAATCCTGGCTTCCTCGCTTCGTTCAGCGCTGTGGATTGCCCGATCGGGGGAGCAACCAGTCTGCTTTTTAGTCAGGAGTTGTCTGTGTGCGAAAGTTTGGTTTCTTCGCTTCGGTTAGCGAAGCAGATCGTCCACTCGGGGGAACAACCAGTCTGCTTTTGGCTTAAGCGTTGTCTGTTGAGGAAAAATGGCTTTCGTGCTTTATGCCGCGCTGGCATAGGATTTGAACACTGGGGCTGGCTGTTTCCTTTTGGCTCCGGTTTAGTTCTTCGGAATCATTTTCAGTTTGAATACTTTTAATGGTGTTCCGAGCGATTGCGGATGATTAAGGTTCTCTGGTCGTTTAACAGAAACTCAGTGTTTCCAATAACTGGCGGCCTCTAACAGCCAGCACAGTGCAAGAAAAGAGGGGTGGCCTCGGTGGCTGGCGGGTAATCCGCAGCGCCGAGGTGGAGGCATTACGCAAGGAGAAGGCAGCAGGGACGCTGCCATCAGGCCGGGTTTGAACAGGGATGTTCAATCATGGCCGGTCCGTCGGCGGAATGCCGTAAACGAGGGCACCGCCACGCGGCGCGAGGACCGGCCGCCAGCCACCGAGACCGCCCCTTTCCACCGCCCCCATCGCGATAAAAAAGCCCCCCCACAACAGATTCATCCATGGCCCGGCTCTGGCTTTCTTCCGTGCGCTGCGGGTGAATCCTGGTTTCATCGCTCCGTTGCTGGTTAACGCAGCCAGGCAATACCGGGAAGCCGGGTGGCTAAATGAACAGGAGAGCTACACTTAGCTATATTGACAACATGACGGGTAACCTATTGTGCGCGTACTTATCGTGATAGCGCTTCTGGCGCTGGCGGCCTGGTGGAGCCTGCCCTGGTTAAAATCTCATCTTCCTCCACAGTGGAACCCCTTCATTCCGCTTGCGGTGACCGACCCGCCGGGCTGGATAACCCGCTATAAATTGCAGCAGCTAAAAGACGATCCGCAAGCCTGCCTTGGGGTGTTGCAGCGCGCCAGTGCGCAGGGACTGGTCAGTTTTCGTGAAGCGCCACTGCCCAAAGGAGAATGCACTATCGCGCAACCTATTCGCATCAGCAAATTTGGCCCGGTGTCACTGAGCAGCAGTTTTCTGGCGAGTTGCCCCATGGCCGTCGCCAGCACGATGTATGTCACACGCAGTCATCAATTATTGCAGCAGTCGGAGGTAGCAAGCCCGCTGCGGCGTATTGAACATGTTGGCAGCTTTGCCTGTCGCAATATTTATCATCGTGAGCAGGGGCGGCGCAGCGAACATGCCACCGCAGAAGCCTGGGATATTACCGCTTTTCAACTGGCTAACGGGCGCTGGCTGCGGGTAGCGAAAAACTGGCAAGAGCCTGCCAGCGAGTCAGCCGCACTGCATATACTCTGGCGCAATGGATGTGCCAGCTTTGGTAATGCGCTGGGGCCTGACTATAACGCGGCTCACGCTTCACATTTTCATCTTGGCATGCGCGGCAGCGGATTTTGTCGCTGACGCGTACGGGCTAACACAGTCCATTCGTCGATGCAGACAAAAAAAAGCCGCCATCGTCCATCGATAGCGGCTAAATGGTCTCAAAAAGACCTTATTTCACACACACTCAAATCAGACTGTTACCTCTGACTCTTCCAACTCGGCTAACTGCTCGCGCCACAACGACTGCTCCGGCTGGCCTTCTTTACGCTCGCCGTACAGCTGCGCAATCTGCGTACCGTCGGCAGCGTACAACTCCAGACTGGTCACCACGCCGTCGACCGTCGGTTTGCGGGTGATCCAGCTCTCCGCAATCTCGCTGTCGCGCAGGTGCAACGTGAACTCTGGATTGAAAATATTCAGCCAGCCGCGCATCGGCTCAACGCGCGCCAGCGGACCGGTAAAGATCTGCACCGCGCCCCGGTTCGCCACAAACACCATGATCGAATTGCCGTCCTGCTGCACGCGGTTGAGCAAGGCTTCAACGGCCTGATTATCGACCCGGCGGGCCAGATCGTCGCTGACGCTGTTAAACGCCTGCTGGCGGGAGAGACGATGGCGGTGCAGGATCATATAAAACTGATGCACGTCGGTCATGCCGCGCCACTCTTCTTCCAGCCGCGCGCTGTCCACTTCCGTGGCGAACGGCTGCTTCTGGGCGGCAACAACGTCCAGCTCCGGGTTCTCCTCGCGGGCAAACTGTGCAATCAGCTGCTGCCACGCGGCCATATCGCTGTTTTCCGTGGTGTAAACCTTGTGGATAGCGTCACCCTGCGCATCGAAGAATTGCAGGCTGTGGCGCACGCCGCGTGCGGAAGATTCTTCCAGCACAAAGGCGCTGTGCCACTGCTTGAGGAACAGGCGTAAATCAATGCCGCCCGGATTGAGGATCAGCCCCGCATGGCCGTCCAGTTGCTGATTAACGTAATGGCCCACCTGCTCGTGAACCGCCCAGTCGTTACGCGTAATCGCCTTCAGTTCACCGACCGACGCCAGCGCGCCGAGCAGGGCTTTGGGTTCATCGGCCAGACGGCGGGCATCGTGGCCCACGCGCGCGGCGGCGAGCTGTGCTTCGCTGGTTTCCAGCAGCGCTGCAAGATCGCGGGCATAAAGCTGAGGGTGGTCCGCACGGGCGGCAACATAGCGTGAATAAAGCGACTGCGACATGGTGAGGTTCCTTACAGAATCGGGCATTTGCGCGCAGTATGATCTCCGCCCGCTCAGGGCCACAAGTAAAAACAGGAAACCTGAAAAGAACTTAATAATCCACCCAGGGGGGTGAACAGGCGAGTATCGGCCTCGTCCCGCAACAGGTAAGGATCGATGCCGGATTTCACCCGGCGATAAACCGCCGCAGCATTAAATTTTGTTAAGGCACGCTATGCCGCCGAGTACGAGTGCAGTATGAAGCAAGGAGGCCATGTTTTCCCCTGCCCCTCGCCAAACCTAAAGCAGACTGGTTGTTCCCTGGATCGATCAATTCGCAGCCCTTTAAATAGCCTGGGAGCAACGAGTTAGCCGCACAATGTGAGGAAAAGTCAGAGCCGAGCCAAAGGCGAATCTGTTGTTGCTGGTTTAGCTTTTTTGTCGCGATGGGGATGGTGGAAAGGGGTGGCCTCGGTGGCAGGCGGCCGGTCCTCGCGCCGCGTGGCGGTTCCCTCGTTTCCGGCATTTCGCCGACGGACCGGCCAGGATTGAACATCCCTGTTCAAACCCGGCCTGATGGCAGCGTCCCTGCTGCCTTCTCCTGGCGTAATGCCTCCACCTCGGCGCTGCGGATTACCCGCCAGCCACCGAGGCCTCCCCTCTTTTCTTGCATTGTGCGGGCTGTTAAAAACTGCGAGTCACTGGAAATACTGAATTTCTATAAATCGACCACCAACCACCCGAAATTGCACACAACTTCGGTAAAAAGTATCAAAATCCAATAGAAATCCGAAAAAAACGACCAAAAGCAAAACACCAACTGCAGCGTTTGAAACATCCGCAGCCAGGTTTAAAAAACGACAACACGGACTTCCCACAGGCAGCACTTAAGTCAAAAGCACACTGGCTGCTCCCCCGGTCAGGTAATACGCAGCACTGAAAGGAGCGAAGTAACCAGGTCTGTCTTTCAGACAACACACAAGTCAAAAGCAGACTGGTTGCTCCCCCGATCGGGCAATCCACAGCGCTGAACGAAGCGAGGAAGCCAGGATTCACCCGCACGGACGCGGGTGAAAGTCAGAGCCGGGCCATGGACGGCCCGTCTCTGACGGTCCGACAGGCTGACGACCGCAGTGAGGGCACCGCGCAGCGGCGCGAGGACCGCCCGACCGGGGGAGCAACCAGCCTGCTGATACACAAGGCTATCAGTGAAAGCCCTTCTCTTGCGGTCCGACAGCCTGACGAACGTAGTGAGGGTACCGCATAGCGGCGCGAGAACTGCCCGACCGGGGGAACAACCAGCCTGCTGATACACAAGGCTATCAGTGAAAGCCCGTCTCTTGCGGTCCGACAGGCTGACGACCGCAGTGAGGGCACCGCGCAGCGGCGCGAGGACCGCCCGACCGGGGGAACAACCAGCCTGCTGGAACACGGCCCCCAATCAATCGATTGTAATCAAAAAATAAATATCGTATAACAACCGCCTCCGAGGGGTGTCCTGTAACGGGCTGAGATGGCAGCAATGCCGAACCCTTTGAACCTGATCTGGGTCATGCCAGCGAAGGGACGGGTTGGCAAACACAGATCGGTATTTGCCTCTTCACACCGCCGCCGCACCCCGGATCTCCACCACGATTTTGGAGATCTTATGCCTGCTTCAATGTTCGAATTCGGTCTGTTTGGTCGCCTCCGTCAAAATGCCGGACCGCACTGGGAACACTACGTCGCCCACCCGTTCCTGCAACAGCTCGGTGCCGGTACGCTGCCGGAAATTGCTTTTCGCCGCTACCTCACCCAGGACTATCTGTTCCTCGTCCACTTCGCCCGCGCCTACGCCCTGCTGGTCACCAAATTCCACACCCTGCCTGAAATCCGCGCCGCCGCCGGTTCGCTGAATAACATCGTCGCCGAACTGCCGCTGCACGTCAGCTACTGCGCCGGATGGGGCCTGAACGAAACGCAGATGGAACGCGAGCCGGAAGCCACTGAAACCATCAACTACACCCGCTACGTACTGGATATCGGCCACTCGGGCGATGCGCTGGAACTGCTGGCCGCCCTGCTGCCCTGCGTGGCGGGCTATGCGGAAGTCGGCCTGCGCCTGCTGGCCGATCCGGCCACGGTGATGGAGGGCAATCCTTACGCTTCGTGGATGCAGAACTACAGCGACCAGGACTATCTGGACGGTGTGAAAGCGGCGATTGAGCTGCTCGACCGCGTGGGCCAGCAGCGCGGTGCCGACGCCCGTTTCGATCGGCTGAGTGAAATCTTCACGACCGCCACCCGCCTGGAGGGTGCCTTCTGGCAGATGGGGCTGAACGCCGTCGAAAACCCGGTTAACGCCTGGTGAACGGCGTGATTTCCCGCCCCGGCATCGACATCCGCGATCTGACCCTGCGCTTCGGCGACCGGGTTATCTTTGAGCGGCTGAACTTCCGCATTGAGGGCGGCACCTTCGTCGCCATGCTTGGCGCCAGCGGCGCGGGGAAAACCAGCCTGCTGAAGATTATCGCCGGGCTGGCAAAGGCCACGTCAGGTTCGGTCACCGCCAGCGACGGCCTGCCGGTGCCGGGGCGCATTGCCTATATGGGCCAGCGGGACCTGCTCTATCCGTGGCTGACGGTGCGGGAAAACATCACTCTCGGCCCTCGCCTGCGCGGGGAAAAAGCCGACCGCGCCTGGGCGGAGCATCTGCTGGAACAGGTCGGGCTGAGCGGCCACGGCGACGACCGCCCTGCCGCGCTCTCCGGCGGGATGCGCCAGCGCGCGGCGATCGCCCGTACGCTGTACGAGCGCCAGCCGATTGTGTTGATGGATGAGCCGTTCTCGGCGCTGGACGCCATCACCCGCGCCACCATCCAGACCCTGGCGGCCGAGCTGCTGGCCGACCATACCGTGCTGTTGATCACCCACGATCCGATGGAGGCCTGCCGCCTCAGCCACCGGCTGCTGGTGCTGTCTCCGCATCCGGCCGGTATTGATGACAGCCATCATATCGGTGGCCTGCCGCCGCGCGCGCCGGATGATGCCGACCTGCTGAAGAGTCAGGCCGAGCTGCTGCAACAGCTGGTGAGGGCCGCAGAATGAGCCATCAACAGGACAGCCGCCTGGCTAAATGGGGCCGCGGGCTGACGGTGTTTATCGGTCTGGTGCTGCTGTGGTGGCTGGCTACGCTGAGCAATATTCCGGCGTTTCTGCTGCCGACGCCCGCCGCCGTTGCGCAGGCGCTGTGGGAGGGTCGCGGATTCCTGGCCTACCACTCGCTGGTAACAGCATCGGAGGTGGTCAGCGGCCTGCTGCTTGGGGTGCTGCTCGGCGCACTGCTGGCGCTGAGCATGGTGTATTCACCGCGCCTGCAGCGCTGGCTGATGCCGCTGGTACTGACCAGCCAGGCGATCCCGGTGTTCGCCCTCGCTCCGCTGCTGGTGCTGTGGTTCGGCTTCGGCATGAGCGCCAAAGTGGCGATGGCGGTGCTGGTGATTTTCTTCCCCGTCACCTCGGCGTTCTTTGATGGTTTGCGCCGGGTGAACAACGACTATCTCGACCTTGCCCGCACGATGGGGGCTTCCCCCTGGGCGCTGCTGCGCCACGTGCGGCTGATGGCGGCGCTGCCCGCCTTCGGCACCGGGCTGCGCATGGCGGCCGCCGTGGCCCCCATCGGGGCGATTATCGGCGAATGGGTCGGCTCGGCCGAAGGGCTGGGCTATCTGATGCTCAACGCTAATGCGCGGATGCAGACCGATCAGCTGTTCGCCGCGCTGTTTATTTTGATTCTGATGACGGTGCTGCTCTGGGTTGCCGTCGATAGCCTGCTGCGCCGCCTGATTAACTGGACGGCGGAATAACCACCTGCAAACGACATAACAAGGAATAACAGCAATGAAAAAGAACCTCTGCGCCCTGCTGCTGGGAACGGCCATCGCGGGCCACGCCGCCGCCGCGGAAAACGTCACGCTGATGCTGGACTGGTACGTTAACCCGGACCACGCGCCGATTATCGTTGCCGAACAGATTGGCGCGTTTAAAGCCGAAGGGCTGGACGTGAAGATCGTGCCGCCGTCCGATCCTTCCCTGCCGCCGCGCCTGGTGGCCGCAAAGAAAGCCGATCTGGCTATCACCTATCAGCCGCAGCTGCACTTCTTCGCCGACCAGGGATTACCGCTGGTGCGCGTCGGCACGCTGGTGAATACGCCTCTGAACACGGTGATGACGCTGGATAAGAACATTCAATCCCCGGCGGATCTGAAGGGCAAAAAAGTCGGCTTCTCGGTGACCGGCATTGAAGAAGCCACGCTGGGCACCATGCTCAAGCATGAGGGGATTTCCTCTGCCGATATCACCCCGGTTAACGTCAACTTCCAGCTGACCGGTGCGCTGCTGGCGGGCCAGGTAGATGCGGTGATCGGCGGCTATCGCAATATCGAGGCGCTGGAACTGCAAATTCAGGGCAAAGATCCTAAGGTGTTCAACGTGGAAGATTACGGCGTTCCGGCCTATGACGAGCTGGTGATCGTGGCTAACCGCGATGACGTCAACAAGCCGAAAATTGCCAAATTCCTCGCCGCGCTGAAGAAGGGTAACGACTATCTTCAGGCACACCCGCAGGAAACCTGGAAGGCCTTTGCCAGCAGCCACCCGGAGCTGAACACCGAGCTGAACCGCCAGGCGTGGCAGAAATCACTGCCGCTGTTCGCCAGCGATCCGGCACATCTGGACACCGCCCGCTACCAGGCCTACGAGCAGTTCCTGTTTGATAATAAGCTGATTAAAAAAATCACCCCGGTGGCAGACTACGCGGTGGAAATTAAATAATCCGCACCCGCAGGCGAATCATGACTCGATATAGATAATGATAAGCATTATCATATAATTCACTTATCGCATTGCAGAGGTGGATTGTATGGATCGGACAGCGGAAACGCTCACCGCCGACTGTTGCATCGTCGGCGGTGGTCCTGCCGGTTTGATGCTCGGCTATTTACTGGCACGGGCAGGCGTGCAGGTTGTGGTTCTGGAAAAGCACGCCGACTTTTTACGCGATTTTCGCGGTGACACCATTCATCCCTCAACGCTACAGATCATGCATCACCTCGGGCTGCTTGAGGATCTGCTGAAGCTGCCCCACCAGCGCGCCGAAAAGCTACAGGCCGAGGTCGGCGGCGAAGAGGTGACGCTGGCCAACTTCACCCGCCTGCCGGTGAAGTGCAAATTTATCGCCTTTATGCCGCAGTGGGACTTCCTGAATTTTCTCGCCGAGCGCGCCAGCGCCCTTCCCGGTTTTACCCTTTTGCAATCCTGTGCCTTTGACGATCTGATCACTGCCGACGGCCGGGTATGCGGCGTGCGCGCGATTGCCGACGGCCAGACGCGTGAGATTCGTGCCCGGCTGGTGGTCGGCTGCGACGGCCGCCACTCAAAGGTGCGGGAAAAAGCGCAGCTGAGCGGAAAATCGTTCGGCGCACCGCGCGACGTGGTCTGGTTCCGCCTGGATAAGCGCGAAGAGGACCCGCAGTGGGGGATGGGCCATAAGGGGCCGAAGCAGAACTTTATTATGATCGATCGCGGCAGTTTCTGGCAGTGCGGCTATTCCATTACTAAAGGCCAGTTTGGCGAGCTGGAGGCCGCCGGTATTGATGCCTTTAAGCAGCAGGTCGCCACCGTTTCCCCCTTCCCCGCCGACCGACTGGCGGAACTGGATCGCTGGGACGCGCTGCGGCTGCTGGAGATCCGTATTGATCGGCTCGACAGCTGGGCGAAAGAGGGCCTGCTGTGCATCGGCGACGCCGCGCACGCCATGTCACCGATTGGCGGCGTGGGGGTGAACCTGGCGATCCAGGACGCGGTAGCCACCGCCAACCTGCTCACACGCCCGCTGCTCAATGGCGAGGTCAGTCTGCGCCAGCTGAATAAGGTGCAGCGCCGCCGCCAGTTCCCGACCTGCGCCACCCAGTTTATTCAGATCAAAATGAGCGGCAAAAAACGTGAGCCGGGCCAGACCAGCCCGATACCGCGCATCGTGAAGCGCTACCGCTTCCTGCCCTACGTTTTCGGCTGGATGATCGGTCTGGGCTTCCGCCGCGAAACGCCGCGCCGAGTCGGGAAGGCCTGACTGAAAGCCCGAATCACACCCGCACGCACCCCAACTTAAGATCCGCCGCCCTGCCAGCGTTATCTGCACGCTGGCACGGCGATTGCTAGCTGAGATTTTTTCAGGCCCTGTGCAATATTTCAAATTCTGGTCAGGGCCATTACCCGGCTAGAAGCTGTACTCCAGCTTCAAGCTGGCGTCGTTGCGGTTGTAGGAGTAGATCCAGTCGGCGTTACTTTTCACCCGGTTGTGGCGCAGCGTCAGGCTGGGAACAAATCCGGCCAGCTCCCAGCGCGGCGCACGCAGAACCAGGGTGTAGTTCTGCTCCTGGTCGCGCCGACGCACTTCAATCAGCGGGTTGTACAGCTCATAGTCACGCTGGCGGTATGAGGCGGAAAGCGTGCCGTCAAAGCCGGCATCAAAGCGCAGCGAGGCCCCCAGCCGCACGCCCTTCTGCTGATATTCCGCCGTCGGGTCTTCCGCGTGGCTGTTGACGAAATCCAGCCCGCCAAACACCGTCCAGCCCGGCGTCAGCTCGCGGTACCAGGTGCCGTAGAGCGACTGCTGCGCGCCGTCAAAGTTGCGGGCATAGTCGGCGCGGCGATACTGCATGTCTTTATAATCCGCCTCCAGCTTCACCAGCGAGGCGGACGACAGCATATAGCTCCACTCGCCGTGAACGCCGGGCGCGCCGTACATCGCATCGTTGCCCCACTCGTAATATTCAAACGACGGGGCCAGCATCAGCTGCTGGCGCGCATCGCGATAGCTGTAGCCGCCCTGTAACGTCACGGTGGTTTCGTTAAATTCACCGTGATTGCGATACTGCGTGCCGTACAGCAGCGAGCGCAGATACACACCGTGATGCCCTTTTATCGCCAGTCGGCGCTGAACGCTGAAGTCGAAATCGGTGCCGGTGGCTTTTAACGCCTCCGGCAGCGCGCGCTCGTAGTAGCAGAAGCCGGTACTGTCGCTAATCAGACAGGTGCGGCTGGCGGAGGTGCGGTTGACGTTGTCGCTCCAGCTGGGGCCGAAAGAGAACGAGCCGCTCCAGTCGCCGCGTTTTTCCAGCGCCTGCTGGTAGGCGCTAATGGTTTTGCGCACCCCGGCGGTTTGCGGATCGCGGGCGTCGATAATCGCCAGCGCATCGGCAAAGGCCTCTTTCGCTTCACGCTCCTGGGCATCGTCAAACAGCGTTCTTGCCAGCTCCAGCCTGCCGAGGATAAAGTCCGGCTGCTGCGCCAGCAGTTTGCGAAACTCGGTAATGGCGGTGTCGTTATCGCCCACTACCCGCGCCAGCATTCCGCGGGCATAGTGTTCCAGCAGCGGGTCACGATCCGGCAGGGTCAGGTACTCCTGCAGAAAACGGTTGGCAGCCTGCCACTGCTGATACTGAAGTGAAAGATAGAGCGCCTGGCCCAGTGCGCTGGCGGTGTGCTCTACCTGGTAGGTCTGGCCGTCAATGGTCAGCGTGGGCCGCTGGCCAGTGGCCGTTTCGTCTTTCAATATTTCACGCTCGCGTTCGGCCCCCTGGCGCTCAATGCTCATTTCAAGCATGCGCCGCGTATCTTCACGCTCCTGCGCCACCGCCGTGACGGTAACGGAGGCCATCAGCAGCGCAATCAGGCTGAGTGCGGTTCGGCGCGGCGTAATGTAGCGGGCAACGGGTAACTGAACGGTCGGCATAGATCATGATCCCTGAGGCAAACGGTGCCGCTCGGAACGTACAGAGCGGACGCAAAAAAGAGCAAAGACCAGTGGCCTTTGCTCTCGGGAAGGCAGTGAATCAGGCCATCAGCGTCGTTCCCGCTGAGGGTGTGATCCCTGCATATAAGGTGGTGAGATTCGCCACCGGATTAGTTCTTGGTACCGCCGAATGCGGTATCTTTGTTGCGATCGGCAAACTTAACGATACCGGCCACTGCGCTGGCGCCGGTGCCGAAGAATTTACCGTCCAGCGTACCGCCGGTGCCGGAAGCACTCAGCACGCCAACGCTGGTTGCTGCCAGACGCACATCAGTACCGACGGTGCTGATGGTGCCGCCGGTGAAGTTGATGTCACCGGAAGAGCTGGCCACTTTGGTATTGAAGTTGGCGGTCAGCGTACTGGTTGGCAGCGTGCCGCTGTACTGATTGATGGACTTAATGGTGTAGCTAACCGGTGCAGCCGTTGGCAGCGTGGTGGCTACGTCACCGTTTTCACCCGCGTAGAACACCGTGTGGGTACCGGCCGTTTTGGTGCCCACGGCGCCTGAAGTGGCTTCGCCATCCCATTCGCCGAACCAGACATCCTGAGTGCCGACTTTGGCAAATGACCAGACGCCCAGTTTAGTGTGATCCGGGCCAGGACCCGCAGGACCCGGTGCACCATCCGCCACCATTTCGCGACCGCTGAAGTGGAATGCCCCACTCGCATCCTGATAGGTCGGTGAAGCAAAGTGAGTGAAGGTAGCTTTGGCACCATACAGCTGACCATCAACACCGGCGGCAGGAGTCGGTACAGCTGCAGTTGTCTGACCAACGCGAATCCCACCCGTTTCCGTGTAGCTCTGGTTAGTGACGACTACGGCCTGAGCAGCACCGGCTGCGCCAAACAGAGCAAGAGCGAGTACTGATTTCTTCATAATCTGATTCATTTCATTTTTCCTGAAAAGCATAAGTTAAAAGTGGAAATACATTGAATGAAAACACAAATGATTATCATTACATCATATAGGTACAATCCTCCCTGACGGCGGGAGGATTTACTGCTTACTCGTACTGCTTACTTCGGGTACTGCTTTACTCCCTCACACTCCCTGTGTTCGGGCACAACGACTGACAGCTGGCAGGCATCCCTTCCACCAGCAAAACAGCTAACTGACAACCTCAACGTCCTGGGCGACTGTTCACTGCCTGAGTGGCTCTATGGTCTAACGCGCATAATAGTGTTCAACCAGCTCACGCACGCGGGCAAAGGCCTGCTGCGCACCGGCAATAGCGCGCGCTTCCCCGGCTTCGTCCAGCGGCAGCTGGTCCAGCGCGGCGGTAAAGGTACGCCAGTGGCGGCCTCGCCCTTCCGGCGCACCGGCAAGATGGCGCGCACCAAACTCGCCGGACAGCCCCAGCTTCTCCGCCTGTTTGATCAGGAAACCGGCGCCGATATTGGAGCCCTCAGCGACGTACAGCCAGCCCAGAGCACTGGCAATATCCGGGATTTCCGCCGTACTGAATGCCGTTGCGCTTTCCGGCTGCGGCAGAGCCTGCCCAAGGTCGGCCAGATCCTGGCCAATCAGCGGGAAGCGGCGGCGCCCGGCTAAATCAGGCAGCAGCGGCTCCAGCAGCGCAGATTCATACAGCGCATCGATTTCACGATGAAACTGGTACTGCACCTTCACAAACAGACCGTAGCGTTCGCGGCTGGCAAACGGATCGCCCGCCATAATGCGCTGATCCAGGCTGTCATGGCTGCTGGTGGTGGCCGCCTTCAGCCGCTGCGCGCGGGTCAGGTTTTCGGTTTGGGTACTCACATCGCTCATTGATTTTCTCCCATGCGCCTGCTCTGCGGCAGGCGGCATTTGTTTAACATCAGAATTTCAGCGTCACACCACCGCGCACGGTACGGCCTGGCGCAGGGATCGGAATGGTGTTCAGCGCATCGACGTAGTAACGGTCGGTCAGGTTATCCACCGACAGATCGAAGGTGGCGTTCTGGTTTAGTTTGTAGCTGGCGTAGAGATCGACCAGGGTGTAAGGCTTCCAGTCCGACGGCGCGATGGAGTACATACCTGAAACCTGCCCGAGCCCTTCGTCCGCACCCAGCCCCTCAACAAAACGGCTGCCGATGTAGCTAATACGTGTTCCTACAGTCAGATCGCTGTCCAGGAAGCGCGATCCCAGGTTTACCGTCACGGTATCTTTTGGCGGGACCTGCTGCTGCGCAAAGCTGTTGTAGAGGCCACCCGGCGCACAGCGGCTGGCGGCTGGATGTATTACGCCGTCTTTGGCGCAGAACATAATGTCGGTGTAGTGATTCCACGCCACGCTGCCGAACACCCGCCCGCTGTCATACTGTGCGGACAGCTCAATGCCACGCATTTCTGCATAATCCAGATTCATGCGGCCCAGCTGGTAGTTTTCCCGTCCACTGGCCGTATAGCGTTTGATATTTCCGCGCGTGATGTAGTTGTCGATGTGGTTACTGAACCAGGCCCCGTGGAAACGCAGCTTATCATCCGGCAGGAACACGCCATCCATCAGATAGTTAACACCGAACTCAAGGCTCTTGTTGCGTTCAGGCGCCACCGGATTATCCGCAGTGGGTACCGAGAATGACGGACCGGTGATCGATTCAAAGATGCTTGGCGAACGCAGAACGCTGCCGTACTTACCATAAGCCTGGAAGCCATCCAGAGGCTCCACCATCAGACTGAATATCGGTGACCAGCCGTGATCTTTGCGTGTAAACGGCGATTCAAGCGTCGGGCTGCGGTCAAAGCTTTCAAAGGTGGAATAGCGCAGGTTTCCGCTCAGGGTCACCCAGTCGAGCGGCTTCACTTCCAGGGTGCTGAATCCGCTGTACTCTTTGCGCCAGCCAAAACGCGATCCGGACATGGTCGCTTCATCCACGCCGTCGGGCAATCCCACGTTTTCACGGGTAAATGAACCGCCGTACTGCCAGGTCACATCGGCAATATCACTGTAGAAACGTGAGGTGTTCGACGCGTTGCCGCCCCAGCGATTCGACGCCAGCCAGAAGTATTGCGGATACAGGGTGCCGCTGCTGTTAAACACCGAATTAACTCGGTTATCCACGTCGGAATAGAAAGTATCAACTTTGATATCAATCAGATTACTGTCTTCCGGCTTCCAGCTGTAGCGACCGGTCCATGTTGCCAGGTCGATGGTACTCAGCAATCCCTGATAGGGTTGCGAATTGAAGTAGCTCATCAGCTGCGAACCGAGAATATTGCCGTAGCGGGTCATATAGCGTGAGTAGCCCAGCTCAAACTTCTGGTTGTCCTGGAAACGGAAAGTGCCTTTCAGCAGCCATGACTCCGTATCGCGCGAGGTGTTTAATACCTCCTCGCCCGCACGGTATGCCGTCAGTGGATTACCGTCGGTGACGTTAACCTCTCCGAATGGCCCGGTTGGGCCGGAAATCACCGCGTGAGCATCGTCTCCACCGCGTTTACCGGCAAAATAGTTGCCGTTATAACGCTGGGCGTAGGCGGCCAGCACATCCACCGCATCGGTGGTGCCAGCGATGGCGATGCTGCCGGAACCGCCGGTCGGCTTCAGCGCCGACGGGCGATTTGTCCCGGATGAATCACCGAAGCCGCTCGGGAACTCATCCCAGCTGTAATAGGTGCCGAGGTTGGTCAGGCCGCCGGTGGTGCCCGGCGACGGCGCGCTGCGGCTGTTGGTGTTAAAGTTACCTTTGAGACGCACGCCAAAATCGTGGCCCGGCAGCAGGATATCCTTCACGCCGATGGTGCTCATTCGCACAATCCCGCCGACCGCGCCGGTAGAATCGGCCCCCATGCTGGCCCCTTTCTCAATATCAACCGAGCCGATAAAGTCCGGGTCGATATAGGTGCGCGCCGTGGAGCCGTTATAGCCCTGATAGACGGTGGTTTCCTGGCTGGCGCCGTCAACCAGCACCGGTACACGCCCCTGCCCCTGCAGGCCGCGAATGTTAACGTCCACCGCGCCGGAGTTGCGGCCGTCACCGTTCAGTACGCCCGGGATACCCGATAAAAAATCACCAACAGATGTGCCGCTAAAACGCTCAACCTGCTCGGCGGAGAGGTGGGCGCGAGAGCTGGCCCCCTGCCAGGGCGCATCGGCCGGATCGCTGCCCGCGCGGCTGGTGACGGTGATGGTGCCCAGCAGCAGCGAGTCGTCCGCCGCTGATGCAGACGCAGACGTGTTGGCCGCCGCACCGCCGTTAACCAGGGTGACGCTGTCGCTGTTCACAAACTGATAGGAAAGCCCGGAGCCTTGTAAAATGCGCCCCAGCGCCGCTTCCGACGAGACGGCACCCTTGACGCCCGCCGACTGTTTGCCTGCGGCGAATTCCGGTGGATAGCTGACCTGTACGCCGGACTGGCGGCCAAATTCGGCAATCGCACCGGAAAGGGAACCGGCCGGGATGTTGAAGGAGACCGGCGAAGTTTGCGCAAACGCACTTTGCTGCATCGACATCAGCGCCAGAGAAATTGCGCTGGTACGGAACACGGCTGCCACCAGCCACTTTTTGCCGTTGCGCGATTCCGCGCGTTTGCACTTCACAGACTTCATTTTGACCCCGCAGGCGTTATTAATCAGTACGCTGGCTTTGCGGATTCGCATCCGAGCCAGTTCTTACTTAATAAAACGAACGAGAGTTGAGATTTTTCTGAGAAATTTTAAATTTTTTTTCAGACTGCGGAAATAATGGTCAACCAGGGGGTGATTTCGCGCACTTTTCCGGCGTAGGGTTGGATCACCGCCGCCAGCGCACGCTGCGGGTTGGCGAGGTTATACACGCCGCTGATACGCTGTTCGCCCAGCTCGCGGCTGGCAATCAGCACTTTACCCGGCACCCAGCGGGAAATGCGCGCTACCACGGCGGCCACCGTTTCACTTTCCGCCACCAGCATGCCGCTGCGCCAGGAGGCAAACTGCTGCGGATTGCGGGTGCCGCGTTCCACCAGACCGCCATCGCGATCCAGCGACAGCCAGCTGCCGGCGGTGACCGATTCGTTTAACGACAGCGACAGGCCAGGAGTGGCGACGTCCACCGCGCCCTGTTCAACGGCAACGGTCAGCAGATCGGCATCGCGGCTGAGGTCAAAAGCCCCTTTCTGCGTCACCACCTGCATGCCTTCGACCACCGCGTTAAACGGCCGACGGGCGTCGTTGGCAACATTAAGCCAGGCCATTCCGTTCAGGAGTTCAATGCGGCGTTCATCGGCGGTGAAGCGGGAAGCAATGGCGCTGTTGGGGCCAAGAATAATTTCCGAGCCGTCCTCCAGCGGAATTTGCTGGATTTCGCCGGTAGAGGTTAAATGGCTGGCTTTCATCTGCAATAGAATGCCGGGTGCCAGCGCCAGGCCGGTAGCGGCAGCCGCAACGGCAACAGAGCCGCCCAGCACAAAGCGGCGGCGAGAAATCCCGACCGACTGCGGCACCGCCTGGCTGCGGGCCTGCACCACCCTGCCGGTCATGCCGTGCAGATGAACGGCTTCAGCCCACACCGCCTCATGCTCTTTGCCGCGCGCGCGCCAGCGTTCGGCCAGTTCGCGCGCGGCCGGATTCCCCGGATCGCCGTGCAGGCGAATAATCAGGTCGAAGGCTTCTTCAAACAGCTTTTCGTGTTGCGACATTTTCTCAGTCATTATTGGCAAATTCCGGCAGCTTTGCGGCGACGGGAATAAAAGGTAATTCAGATTATAGGGAATTACACGCGCTGTCGCTGTGCAAAGTCATTAGTGCTTCGCATCATCATCCAGGGTGGTGCGTAAATGCTGGTAGGCGCGGCGGATCAGCGTCCATGTATGCGACACCGATAAATCCAGCTCCTGTGCCACTTCAGCAATGGTCATATCCCCTAAGCGATAGAGTTCAAAAGCACGCCGGGTCTGCTCCGGCAGCGCCGTCAGACCACGGTCAAGCACCGCCAGCTGCTGACGATCGGAGGTCACCCTTTCCGGATCGGGCGATTCATCCGGCAGCTCGCAGTAGGCCTCTTCCGACAGATAGTCAATCGAGGCAATCTTCTCGCGGCGATAGAGATCCACCGACAGGCTGCGCGCCACCATATGCAGATAGGCACGCGGATTATCATCCCGTTTTGGCGCTGCGGAGCCTAAAATCCGCAGAAACACATCCTGGGTTAAATCCGCAGCCACGTCGGGACCATGCCCGCGCTTCTGCAAAAAACGTTGAATTTCCTGAGCATGCTTATTAAACAGGCTTTTCAGGTTCCACATCAACCAAACCTCGCAGTAACACTCTGGATAACAGCGATCTTTACTGCAGTGCTGTGTTTCCCAGCAGGGATAGCCGCTAAATGCTAACGCGGCCAAATATGTAAAACGCGAACGTTTATCCGGCAAAAGCGCAGTGGGCAAGGCCATATCGCTATTGGCTCGCAGCAACGTCAACGAAGTGTGTTTAGAATATATAAAATTTGAAACAGATGGTAATGATTTTCATTTGTATTTTTATTAAGATTTTCGATATCAAACCCTGATTTTTACGGGGATTTAACACTTTGAGGGGGGAATGTGAGAATCCGCCGGTTGCCCGACGGATTTCTGAAGCGGGGATTACTCTTCGATCGATGACAGCAGCGCGTTCTGAATAATGCGCTGAGCCTGCATCGCATCCTGGCGCGACTGCGCTTCCTGCAATGCCGGGATATCCAGCTTGTCCAGCGCGCGGTAAATATGCTTGAGGAAACGAATCGACAGGCGCGCGGCCTCGACGTTATCTTCACGGAACGGGAACTGATCCAGCTGCCATACACCGTCCCAGTTGTTGATCTTCAGTACATAGAAGAACTCGAAAATCTCCGTCATATGCACGGTACCCACCACCAGGTCATCGTCCCAGCCGCGCAGGTTGTCGTTAACGTCCATACCAAACAGACGACCGCGATCGATAATCAGCTGAGCGGAGTCCGCCGGGGACTCGCCGCCAAACAGCGCGTGGCCGAAGTCCAGCAGGATACCAACGTTATCCAGCCCGATATCCTCAATGCCCAGCAGGGTGCGCGCCGCCGAATCCCAGGTCATTTTCACGCGCGGCTCGCGCGGCTTGTATTCAATGGCAAATTTCACGTCCGGGTTGGCCGACGCCAGTTCGCGCATGCCGTCTACCGCCAGCTTCCACAGCTGCTTGTGATCCACCTGGAACGGGTAGTCCCAGCCGTCCTGGCCCGGCCAGACTTTGACGTAGCTGGCACCCAGCTCACGCACCACGTCCGCCGCTTCGTTCATCAGCTTCAGCGCTTCTGCACGCGCCACCGGGTCCGGGTTGGTAAAGGCCCCGCGCGACCACTTGCGCAGGTAGATCTCCGGGGTGATGCCGATCGCTTTGAGTCCGGCATCGGCCAGCGCCTCTTTTACCTGGCTGATGGTCACGCCCGGCGAGAAAGGATACGGCACGTCAACATAGGAAAGATCGCCGACCTCTTTTGCCGCTTTAATCTGTTCCAGAGTGCTGAGCGCCGGGCCGTAGCCGTCTACCGCGTAACGGTCAACGTAGTTAGCAAAGTGCCAGAGACCAGCGCCAAATTTTGGGTAGTTGTAGGTTGTCATGTTGGGTCTTCTCCATGCTGAATATCACGCAGCCGGGGCTGCAAGGTTGTCAATTTCTCTGCCGGGCGGCACGCTGCGGATCACGCCGTCGCCGCCGCCCGGGGATGAAAATAAGAACGGGGGTCACCCGTCCGGGGTCGAAATCGTTTTTCTATACGCCAGGCTGACACGGTCAGACGTCAGGCCGTCCGCGTGGCTTCGGCCTCAACCAGCAGCGCCTTCTGCGCCACCACCGCCGCCTTTTGCTGCATGCGGCTCTGCATCTGGTCGATAATCACCGCAATGATGATCACGATGCCCTTAATCACCATCTGCCAGAATTCGCTGACGCCCATCATAATCAGGCCGTCTGCGAGGAAGCCGATAACAAACGCGCCGATCAGCGTGCCGAGGATGGTGCCGCGCCCGCCGGCCAGCGAGGTGCCGCCCAGTACCACGGCGGCAATGGCGTTCATCTCAAAGGCGGTGCCGTTTGCCGGGTGGGCGGCCACCAGCTGCGAGGACACCACGATGCCCGCGATCGCCGCACAAAGGCCGGAGATGGCGTAAACAAAGATTTTCACCCGCTTTACCCGCACGCCGGACAGTTCGGCGGCGCGCTCGTTATCGCCAATCGCATAGACTTGGCGGCCAAACGGCAGGCGGCGAGCGACGTAGGCGATGACCAGCGCCAGCACAATCATCATCCAGATTGCCCACGGCAGGCCGAGGAAGTAGCCGGAGCCGATCTTGTCAAAGCCGGTATTGCCGAGCTGCGGATTGCCCTGTAGCCCTGGGAATGTTTCACCGCCGGAGGTGAGCATCGCTGCCCCGCGCAGGATATACATGGTGCCCAGCGTGCAGATAAACGGCGCGACGTTATAGCGGGTGATGATCCAGCCGTTGGCCGCACCGATAAGCCCGCCGATCAACAGCACCAGCGGCACCACCACCCAGACGCTGGGGAAAATCGCGATTCCGAAGGCGGGCAGGACGATCCCTTTGGTGATCAGCCAGCCGGCAATCATGCCGCACAGTCCGAGCGTGGCCCCGATCGACAGGTCAATCCCGGCGGTAATAATCACGAAGGTGATGCCCAGCGCCAGGAAGGCGTTGATGGCGATATGTTTAATCATGATCACCATGCTGCCGACGGCGAGGAAGTCCGGCACGGTGATGGCGAAGAATCCGACGATTAAAATCAGGGCAATAAAGGTGCGCATTTTTAACAGCAGCAGGATCAATCCCTCCCGCGAGTTAAAGGCTTTCATCGCAGGCGCGGACTGCGCTTTCCCGGAAAGATGTGTCATGTCAGAACCCCTGTGCACTTGCTTTCACCAACGCGGATTCTTCTGCCGCCGCGCGTGGAATATCGGCGGTCAGCTTGCCGCCGGACATCACCAGAATACGGTCAGAGACCGCCATAATTTCTTTCAGGTCCGAAGTAGAAAACAGCACCGCGATCCCCTGCTCCGACAGTTTGACCATCATGCGGAACACGTCTGCTTTCGCGCCGATATCAATGCCCCGGCTGGGTTCATCCAGCAGCAGCAGGCGTGGATTGGTCAGCAGCGAGCGGCCAATCACCACCTTCTGCTGGTTACCGCCGCTCAGCGCGTTGATCGCCACCTCCGGCGAGGAGATTTTGATCGACAGATTGCTGACCGTGCTGCTGACCACCGCCATCTCCTGTTTGTGAGAGATGGCAAAACGGTGCTCCAGACGCTGCCACAGGCTGGCAATCGTCAGGTTGCTGGCTACCGATGAGATGGGGAAAATGCCGGTGCGCTTGCGGTCTTCCGGCACCAGACTCATGCCCATACGGATGCGGTCGGCGGTCGACAGCCTCTGCGGCACCGGTTTGCTGTCCAGCCACAGCTTGCCGAGATACGAAGGCTGGGTGCCAAGCAGGCATTCGAACAGCTCGGTGCGCCCCGCGCCCATCAGGCCATAAATACCGACGATTTCCCCGGCGCGAACGCTGAATGAGACGTCGTTAACCACCGCGTTACCGGCAGGGCCCACGCAGGTGATGTTTTCCGCTTCCAGCACCGTCGCGCCGAACTGGCGATCGGGGGTCAGGAAGCTGCTGACCGGCTCGCTACCGAGCATTTCACGGACGATCCACGGCACGTCAATCTCACTAACCTGCGCTTCCGCCTGAAAGCGGCCGTCGCGCAGGATGGTGATGGTGTCACCGATCGCCATCAGCTCTTCCAGACGGTGCGAGATATAGATGATCGACACCCCCTGACGGGTGAGTTCGCGGATCACCCGGAACAGGATCTCTACCTCGGTTTTACTCAACGCCGAGGTGGGTTCGTCGAGGATCAGAATGTCGGTGTTTTCCGCCAGTGCCTTGGCAATCTCCACCAGCTGCTGCTGCCCCACTTTCAGATTAGCGACCAGCTCGCGCGGTGAAATCGCCTGATCGAGCCGCTGCATCAGCTCGGCAGTGCGCGCCTCCTGCGCTTTTTCATCGATCGGCTGCACGCCTTTTTGCAGTTCGCGGCCGAGGAAAATATTTTCCGCCACCGACAGGTTTTCAAACAGGTTCAGCTCCTGATGCACCATGCCAATCCCCAGCTTTGACGCCGCGCGGGTGCTGCTAAGCTGCACCTGCTCGCCGTTGAGCCAGATTTCACCGCTGGTCGGCTGCTGAACCCCGGCGAGGATTTTCATCAGCGTGGACTTGCCCGCGCCGTTTTCGCCGATAATGACGTTGACCTTGCCGCGCCAGACGCGGTAGTCGACGTTGTCCAGCGCCAGCGTGCCGGGAAACAGCATCGACACCGCGCGGGTTTGCAGAATAATCGGATCGGTGTGGCTCATTACGGCTGCTCCTGCTTAATGACCACGGCAACCGCATCCTCTATCCGCTGCGGTTGCAGAGTCACGGCCAGCGTCAGCTGAACCGGTTTGCCGACCCAGCTGCCGTCGATCTTCGGCAGTTGCTGAACGTTTTGCTGGTTCAGCGCTTTGGTCAGCCTGGCGAACTGTACCTGGTTGGTGAATTCTTCAAATTTAAACCCGGCCGCATCCCGAATGGCGTTGCTGCGGATCACCGGCCCGATGGCCACCGGCACCGATTCGCCATTGATCGTCACCGTCAGCAGGCGTTCACGCTCGGCTTCGTCGCTGACCGCAGTAACCGTTCCGGCAGCGTGCACAAAGACGCTGCTGCTGGTCTCCGCTTTCAGCCCGGCGCTTTTATTCTTCATGTCATTCCAGGTGAGGGCGCGATCCTGCGCCCCTTTCAGTACCCTGCTGTCCCAGTTCTCCTGCGCGATCTGCTGCGGGGTCTGACTGCTAAAGCTGGCTTTCGCTGCCGGGTCTTTTGGCAGGATGGGCTGACCGTTTTCATCAAGGTCGACCACCGTGCAGCCGCTGAGCAGCATACTGGCGCTCAGCAGAACGGCGAGCGGAAGTTTCGTCACCATCATCGGCTCCCGAATCAGTTAGAGAGATTAAAGGTTTTCAGCTTGCTGGCGTTGGCGTCATCAATCAGCACGCAGTCCATCAGCTGCTTCTCTTCTTTCTGCGCTTTGCCGTTAGTCAGGTAGTAATCGGCCTGCTCAACGGCCATCTGCGCCTGCGCCCAGCCCGGCTGCAGCACCGTCGCTTTGATGTTGCCTTTATTGATAATGGAGTCGCGCACGTAGTCACTGCCGTCAAAGCCCACCACGATCACGTTGGTTTTGCCGGCGGCTTTCAGCGCGGCTTCCGCACCCAGCGCCATGGTGTCGTTACCGGAGATCACGCCAACGATATTGGGATTTTTTTGTAAAATGGTTTCCATGCGGCTGAAGGCTTCGGTCTGGCTCCAGTTGGCGCTCTGCTGAGCCACCATTTTCATATCCGGGTAGTCATCGAGGATGTCGTGATAGCCCTGTGAGCGCACCCCGGCGTTGGTGTCCGACTCTTTACCCAGCAGCTCAACGTATTCCCCTTTGCCGTTCAGCAGCTTGGCGAATTTTTCCGCCCCCAGCTGCGCGCCCTGATAGTTATTGGAAACAATCTGCGCCACCGCTACGCCGGATTTGTTGATTTCCCGGTCGATCAGGAAGGTAGGAATCCCGGCATCTTTCGCCTTCTGTACCGGCCCTACCGTCGCGTCCGCACCGGCGTTATCCAGCACAATCGCCTTTGCCTTGCGGCCAATGGCGGTTTCAATCAGCTGGTTCTGCTTGCTGACGTCATCATCGTGCGATGCCACCAGCGTGGTGTAGCCCAGCGCCTTCGCTTTTTGCGATGCGCCGTCGGCTTCGGCTTTAAAGAATGGATTATCGTGGGACGGGGTGATGATGACGATCAACCCTTTATCCGCCGCGAAAGAGGCTGATGAGAGGGTCATGGCAGAAAGCAACAGTCCGGTAAGCAGGGTACGTTTCATCTTTTTTTATCTCCGCTGTGAATAATTATTCGAGCATGATTTATTATTCAAACACTATTATTTATTGCGCCTTTTTTGTCCAAACAATCCGTACGGAAAAGCGAGCGGGATCACAATCTGTGTTTAAATTTATTACTCACCAGTAAGTTTATTTAAATTTACACTTACATTTCAATGCAATGACAAAACTAGCAGATGATAGCCGATGTGGTTTGATGGGGTTCTTACTCGTTTGCAAATGGCAAACGCCTTCCCGGCGGCAGGTCGTTCGCCAGAAAGAACCGGAGGGAATTTGAATCACGGGCGCAGATAAATAAGCAGAAGCAGAAGCAGAAGCAGAAGCAGAAGCAGAAGCAGAAGCAGATTAAGGCGAAGGCGAAGGTGAAGGTGAAGGTGAAGGTGAAGGTGAAAATGTGAATTTTTTATAAAAAAGTTACAAAGTTTAGGTGCGGTTTAGATAAAAATGAGAATAATTATCATCACCTTATTATTCCGAGTCTTTCCGAATATGAAAACTGTTCCGGCTTTGAAGCTTTCCGCTCTCCTTGTTACCACCCTTCCCGCCCTGGCTTTCGCTACCACCTATCCGCTGACCGTGACCGATATGGACGGCCAGCAGGTAGTGATCAAGCAGGAGCCGCAGCGCATTATTTTGCAGGATGGCCGCGAGATCCTCAGCCTGGCTCTGCTGGACCGCGACAATCCGTTCAAGCGCGTGGTTTCCTGGAACAACCTGATGAAGAAGCAGGACACCGGCAGCTGGAATATGCTGAAAAACCGCTGGCCGCAGGCGGAAAAAATCCTGGATATGGGCTTCTCAGATCAGGGTGAAGTGAATCTGGAAACGGTGATCGCTAAGCATCCGGATCTGATGATTGCCCAGCTGCGCGCGAAGCCGTCGCTCCAGCAGACCGGCGTGCTGAAACAGCTTGCGGCGCTGAATATTCCGGTGCTGTTCGTGGACGTTGAACTGCATCCGGTACAGAACACCGCCGCCAGCGTCACGCTGCTCGGCAAGGTGCTGAATCAGGAAGACAACGCCAAAGCCTATACCGATTTTTATCAGCAGAAGCTGACTGCCATTCAAAATAAGGTGAAGGATATTTCACCGAAGCCGCTGGTGTTCGTTGAGCCGATTGCCGGTATCGGCGGCGGCGGCGATGCCTGCTGCTTTACCCACGGCCGTAACGGCTGGGGCGCACTGGTTGAAGCGACGGGCGCACGCAATATCGGCTCCGAGCTGCTACCGGGCACCAGCGGTAACGTGGCGGTGGAGAAGGTGATTTCAATGAATCCTGATTACTATGTGATGAGCGGTTCAAAGCGCGGTGGCAAAGCCAGTACGGTGATCCCGCTGGGTTACAATACCAGCGTTGAGGAGATCAAAGAGAGTTTTGATCGCCTGCGTAATCGTAACGGGGTGAAGGATATTCCGGCGGTGAAGGCGGGCAAGGTCGCGGCGGTTTACCATCACTTCTACAATCATCCGTACAATATTATCGGTATTGAGATGCTGGCGAAGGATTTCTATCCGCAGCAGTTTAAGGATGTGAATCCGACGGCGGATTACCATCAGATTATCCAGAAGTTCACCAAGCTGCCGGATGAGCCGATTAATATTGAGTATCATCCGGCTGAGTGATTGTCGGTAGATCGATAGCTGTTAGAACGGTGGCCTCAGAGGTGGTACCGGTAGGTCGCTGTTAGAGCCGTGGCCTCAGAGGTGGTGTCGGTAGGTCGCTGTTAGATCGGTGTTCGCGGGCGACCGTAACGGGCAGATCGCCGGGTCGCCGTGAACCCCTCCCTGGGGGCTTGGCTGCCGCATCCGTGCGGCAGACACCCGGCTAACCTGTCCCGTTACGGTCTCCCTTTTGAATCCTTGCGTTGCTGCCAAAAACAAATGGTTTCAGGCAGCACCACCAATGTATGCAGGCAATCGGGGCTGGACGGATAAGCGGACCGTCCGAGCACAAGGACGTGCGAGGTCGAGCGTACAGGGATGTGACAGCGGGTCCGCGTTCCGACCAGCACCGATAAGCCAGGCGCGGAAATTGAAGCGACACTCCCGCTCCCCTCGATACGCCATACGCGGAAATTACAGCGCCCCTCCCGCCCGCCCCGATACGCCAGGCGCTGCACGAACAGCGATCGTTCCTGGCGTTGAAGTGTCGTTGTAACTTTATATTCAAAGCTGCTGTTCTGACCGTGAATTAAATCTGCGCTAATCCGCCATCAACGTAAATTTCCGCCGCGTTGATGAAACTCGCATCGTCAGAGGCCAAAAATGCCACCGTTTTACCGATCTCTTCCGGCTCGCCTAAACGGCCCAGCGGCACGCCCTCTGCCAGCGCGTCGAACAGTCCCTGACGATGTTCTTCAGGGACCAGACCGCCCAGACCTGGCGTACGAATAGGGCCAGGGCTAACCACGTTGACACGAATACCACGATCCTTCAGGTCAAGCGCCCAGGAACGGACCAGGCTGCGGACGGCGGCTTTACTTGCGCTGTAGACGCTGAAGCTGGCGGTGCCTTTCGCTGCTGCCGTTGAACCGGTCAGAATGATGGAGGCCCCTTTAGCCATTAACGGCAGCGCTTTCTGTACGGTGAACAGCACACCGCGCACGTTGGTGCCAAAAATACGGTCGAAGTGCTCTTCGGTAATGGCACCCAGAGGCATCATGTCGCCGCCACCCGCATTGGCGAACAGCACGTCAAGCCTGCCGGATTCGCTCAAGATAGTGGAGAACACGGTATCGAGGTCGCTCAGAACAGAAGCATCTGCCCGGATTCCTTTGGCCGAAGGTCCGATTAATGCCACCGCAGCATCCAGTTCTTCCTGACGACGGCCGGTGATGTAAACAGTGGCACCCTGCGCTGCCAGTTCCTGTGCTGATGCCAGGCCAATACCAGAACTGCCGCCGGTCACTAACGCAATTTTGTCTGAAAGTTTTTTACTCATGATGTCGTTCCTTAAATTAAGTATGGATAGATTTATTGGGTCATCTGTCGTTGGCGACGACGTTTGTTGTCGCGATGAGAGAAGCATATCCGCGCGCGATGATTTTCAAAATAGAATGGTTTGCAACTCATCATTGCAAATTTGAAACGATGGGTTCGCGAGCTTTTGAGGGATAGCAATGTTGACGAGTCAGACAGAGGAAGAGGTTTTGCTGACAAGCGCCACGGGGCGAGCAACTGCGCTGCTACGGGCAGCCAGCTACAATGCGGTATGCGGTATGCGGTATGCGGCTAACCATTTTCTGCCAGCCGCACCGGAGAGCTAAATGAAATACGCTGCTGCCGCATTTTTCGCGGCAGGTTTGGATATGATATTTATTGCGGTATGAGCATCACAAACACGGACCCGTGGCACATCCGTACATCATAAACAGCGGGAACAGTGGCAACAGCGGTATCAGGGCGATGGTACCGAAGGTGCTTAGCGTTTGGGTTTTGTCGTTGATGGCGACCACGACCGGTCTGTCTAGCCGGTAAGGGGCAGCCTGTTCCGGCGCGTGGGAGGAGGACCAAAATCCTTTAGCTTTAAACAGGACGCCCAGGCGATCGTTATCAATGGGAACCGCCTTGTATTGATTGACCAGCACGTCACGCTGCCCGGCGTCCAGCTTGCGGTTATCCATCACCACAAGGTACTCCGCCGTCACCTCATGCTCTTTAACCAAAAAGTTAACTCTGACGCCGGAAGCCTTCTGATGGAAACGTTCGTAAAATGTCTTGTAGCGCTGATATTCCTGCGGCGTGCCATCACGAACAAAACGATAACTGTATTTTGCCGAGCTGGCGATAACACCGGACTGGGTCGGTTTAACCGCCACGATGGTATCGGTCGGCGGCAGGTTTGGCGCACTGGTGCAGGCGGTTATCAGCATTACCGCCATCCATACCGCATAAACCCGGCTAATCTGTCCCATCACTGTCTCCCTTTCAG
Source organism: Pantoea coffeiphila (assembly GCF_016909495.1). GTDB lineage: Bacteria > Pseudomonadota > Gammaproteobacteria > Enterobacterales > Enterobacteriaceae > Erwinia > Erwinia coffeiphila. The sequence goes on from NZ_JAFBFW010000001.1 coordinate 882,232, forward strand.
ATCATTATGTTGCTGACAAAAATGATTATCGTACAGCCTTGCATAAACACTTTATCTCAGGCCAGACATAGTTTTTCAAGCAGCCATACCAGGATAACCAGCCCCGATAAACCAGGAAGGAAAAATGACGTACCTGACTCAATCCGGATTTCAGTCCTTATTCCGACCGATCAACACTATTTCCTGACAGGATCGTTGCAGGGGATGAGAACGGTCCGACAGCGGCTGTCATCTTCGGACCAGGCTTCCCCCACCTCATCCAGAGGACGTTGCATAAACGGAACAGACAAGCCACTGTTTACTACTGCCTGAAAAAGTTCACCTATCGCGGCAATCAATTCTGTATCTGAAACGCTACCCAACCCGCTCCCCATCAGCGTCAAGCCTGATGAACGCAGCAATTTACTATGCAGGTTAATTTCCTGACCGCTAAGTGAGCCAATCTGAACGAAGCGCACGGTTTTTGCGCCACCGGCAACGGCCGCCGTCATAATATCCAGTGCGCTTTGCCCCCAGAGATAATCAAGAACAACGTCAATCCCCTCAGCCATTAAGGCGGGTAATTCAGATGGCAGGGAATCCAGCGTTAACACAACATCCGCGCCCTCTTCGCGTAATTTGTTCAGAACGTCTTTATTTCGCCCCGTTGCAATAATTTTCCCGGCACCCAGGCAGCGAGCGATGTGGACGGCCAGACCACCCGATGTGCCGGTTGCGCCATTGATCAGAACCGTTTCGCCCTGTTGTAAAATTGCCCGGCGCGTTAACGCAGCCCAGGATGACATCCCGGGGTTTGCAATCGCCGCGGCAAGTACAGGGTCCAGTCCTGCGGGTAAGAGCACAACGTTGTCCAGTGAAACCCGCGTTTTCTCCGCCATGCTTCCCCTGGGAGCGTTAAATGACAGGAAGTACACCGGATCGCCGTTGCTCAGGTAACCGGTCCCGTCAATCCCGGGAATGAACGGAGCAGAGGTCATCGAGCTGTAATGCTTTCCAGCCGCGCGTGATTTTGCCAACTGGCTAATCGCGGCGGCTGTGACGGTAATTACGGCCTGACTATCGCTGGCCTGGGGATCGGGATATTCACCGTACACCGGCTTTTCGCCCTGCTGGTTGATAATCGCTGCTTTCATTTGAATGTTCACCTGTCGCCAATATGATTTATGTGTATAATGCACACATTAAATCCAGCCAAAGTCGGTGTCAATAAAAAGCGTGCAAAATACACATAATACCCAGAGTTTTTCCGATCTGCATGATGCATTACTCACCCTTGTTGGCGTGTTTAATCGCCCGCAACGTGATGAATTAATGATTAAAGCGTCGACAATCAATCTCGATCGCGCACTGTTTCCTCTTTTGGTTCAAATCAGCCGGTTTGGTCCTATTGGTGTCGTCGAACTGGCAGACAGAGTGGGCCGCGATTACACCACGGTCAGCCGACAGGTCACAAAGCTTGAAGAAGCGGGTCTGGCACAGCGGCAGAAAAACGCGAAAGATAAGAGGATCAATGAAGCCGTTATCACGACAGTGGGTAAAGCGATGACCGATAAGATTGACGCGGCGCGTGAAGAAATTTACCAGAAAGTCTTCCAGCAATGGCAGCCGGAAGACCGCGTGCAGCTTGAACGCCTGCTTAAACAGTTCGTTATTGATTTTTCTTCGTTGGATGAAGTTGATAAATAAGTGAGTGGCCAGGCCTGCCTGACAGGCAGGCCCGCAGGAGGTTTACCGCGCGCCATCCCGGCCGCTGCTTTCCTGTGATAGCCGCCAGAAGTCGTGCCCCGCCGGATACTGGTACAGACGCAGGGAGAATTTCCCGGCCACCGCAGTGATATATTCGAAGATCTCTGACTGCGTATTCTCGTAATCCATCCAAAAAATCGACGAGGTAAAGCAATAAATCTCCAGCGGCATGCCGGACGGCGACGGCTTCAGGGTTCTCGCCACAATGTACATGTCTTTAATAATGTCGGGCCGTTCGGCGAGATACGCCATCAAATAATGGCGGAACAGCGTTAAATTAGTCAGTTCGTTATCAATAAACCAGCTGTCGGCCACTCCTCCAGGATCACGGCCATCAAGCAGTTTCGCCAGCGGTTCATTGACTCCGCGAATGGACAGCATCGGCGCCAGCATTTCCTGAGAGAGGAAGTTAATCGAGTGCTGATCGATGCTGGTGCTGCGCATTATCCGCCGCGCACCGGAAGAAAACATCGCCTGCCAGTTGGTGTAGGTCTCGGTAAGGAAGTTTTTGGTCGGGATACGTGAGATTGTATTATCCCAGTTGCGGATGGTAATCGTGTGCAGCGCAATATCGGTCACCTCGCCGCTGAGATTCTTGTCGGGCATCTCAATCCAGTCGCCCAGCTGCAGGACGTCATTCGAAGAGAGCTGGACGTTGGCGACCAGCGACAGCAGAGTATGCTGAAACACTAACATCAGCACCGCAGCCACGGCACCGAGGCTGGAAATAATAATGGCGGGTGATTTATTCGACATCACCGCAAGAATCATAATTGCGGCAATAACATGAATTAAAATTTTTCCTATCTGGATATAGCCCTTAATCGAGTGGTTTTTGCGCTTGCTCTTGCGGACGTAAGAGCTGTTGACGATATCCAGCATTTCATTGAAGAAGATCGACAGGAAAATAAAAAACAAAATGCCGCAGAAGGTATTAATCGCCGTCACCAGCGATGGCGGCATATTCGGCATAAACTGCAGAACGTAATAGACGATAATCACCGGCATAAAGTTCGACAGCTTCTCGGCGATGCGGCGGTCTTTTTCCAGCGGCACATCCTGCTTGTGGCTGGCAAAGAAGACTCTTCGCACCACTTTGATCAGCAGGAATTTGCACAAAATGTGGGTAAACATGCCGGAAACAATCAGCAAAATAATGTTAAAACCCACGGCGAGTGCCGGATTCCCTTCCATAAACTTAAATAAATAGTCCAGATATGCCATCTTTTATCGCCTGAATATGTATGCCATTTGTATCTGCTACAGCCTGCGGCTATATACAAAAATTTAACCAAACGACATCATGACATGTCAGGGACATTCAAGTCCATGTCAGGGGGCGGCCTCCTCCACCAGCGCATAACAGAGCGCACCGATCTGATCCACGGCATTCAGCAGATGCGGCGTCGGTTCGTTGGCGCAGTTCAACCGCAGAAAATTCTGAAGCTCCGCACCAGGGGAAAACAGCGGGCCGGGGCTGACACCGATACCCAGCGCCAGCGCGCGGCGATGCACTTCCAGCGCGTTGATCGGTTCGGGCAGTTCTACCCACAGCAGAAAACCGGCAGCGGGCGCAGCGATACGCGTCCCTGGTGGAAAGCTCGCCTTCACCCGCGCGATCACCGCCTGCACTCCACTGGCAATGCGGGTTTTCAAGCGGCGCAGATGGCGCTCGTAGTCACCGCTCGCCAGGATCTCGCTGGTTGCGGCTTCCAGTATCGGCGCACCGGCCCACTCCCCGGCCATTCGCGCCTGCATCACCTGCGGGTGGTAGCGCCCGGCGGCAATCCAGCCGATTCGCCAGCCAGGAGCCAGGGTCTTAGACAATGAACTGCAGTAAATCACATTACCGTTGTGGTCGAACGCCTTACAGGCAGGAGGGCGCTGTTCTTCACCCACCAGATCGCCGTAAACATCGTCCTCTATTAGCGGAATGCCCGCGCGTTCCATCAGCGCAACCAGCGCCTGCTTTTTCGCTACCGGCATACTGGCACCGAGCGGATTTTGCACCGTCGGCGAGGCCAGCACCGCTGCGGGTCGATGGCGTTGAATAGCGTCGGCCAACGGTTCCAGCAGCAGGCCCTCCGTGGGGTCGGTGGGAATTTGCAGTGCCTTGAGGCCTAAATCCTCCAGCAACAGGAGCGTGCCGAAGTAGGCGGGCTGCTCAATCGCCACGACATCACCGGGCTGGCAAACCGCATGCAGCGCCAGACGCAGCGCCTGTGTGGCACCGGCGGTAATAATCACATCGTCCGCGCCAAAACGGGCTCCCCACTTTGCGGCGCGCGCGGCAATATTATTGCGCAGATCGGCCCTGCCCGGCGGCAGGCTGTAGCTCTGCCCGTGCGCATCCAGCCGACGACTGGCTGCATGAAGCGCGCGCTGAAGCGTCGCCCCGGGTAGCCAGGCCGGATCGGGCAGCGCCGCGCCAAGCGGCACCAGCCGTGTTTCAGCGCTACTGAACAGCGAGCGGGCAACGGCAGACATAGTCACCGGAACGGGCCCGGTTGACGGAGAGAAGGAGTGTTTGCTGCGGGCTGCATTTACCTGGCTGACAAAATAGCCCGAACGCGGGCGGGCAACAATCAGCCCTTCTGCCTCCAGGCAGCGAAGCGCCTCGAGCGCGGTGGGCAGACTGACCTGTTCGCGCTCCGCCAGTTTACGTGCGGAGATCATCCGATCGCCCGGCCGCAGGGCACCTGAAGCCAGGGTCTGGCGCAGCATTTCAGCGATTCGGCGGTAGTGTGGAGCAGCAAGGGACGGGGCGGACATGGCGATCTGTACAGTCTGATTTTCGATAAATCTGACTATACAGGCAATGCGTTGCGCCATCTATAGTGTCAACCACACACATGTCAGGGAGGCATTATGCACAGTAACAACTTTGATCTATCTAACTATTTCCGCCGCATAAACTATACCGGCCCCGTAACCGCCAGCGCCGAAACGCTGCAGGCAATCATGCGCCATCAGCTTTTTTCGGTGCCGTTTGAGAATCTGGATGTGCAGGCGGGCAGGATTGTTTCACTGGTTCCGGAAGATATAACCGACAAACTCATGCAGCGGGGCCGCGGCGGCTACTGTTATGAGGTCAACGGGCTGTTTGCCATGGCGCTGGAGGCACTGGGAATTCCTTACCGTTTCGTCGCCGCGCGTCCGATGTTCTACCCTGTACGTCGGCCGAAAACCCATATGGCCGTGGTGGCTGAAGTCGATGGCCGTCAGTGGCTTTGCGACCTGGGTTTTGGCAGCTACGGTATCCGCGCGCCAGTGGCGCTGGACGATCTTGATAGCGATATTTCTCAGGACTTCGACACCTTCCGGCTGTCCCGTGATGCTAAAGGTGAGTATCTGCTCCAGGCGAAGGTCGAGGGCGAATGGTGCAATCAATACGGCTTCGATCTGACGCCGCAGGAGTGGATTGATTTCGCCCCGGCCAACTACCTTAATTCCACGCATCCTGATGCCATTTTTGTGCAAAAGCTGGTAATCGTGCAGCATCTCCCCGAAGGACGCGTGATCCTGCTGGGTAATATGCTGAAAACGGTTACCGCTAATGGCGTTGAAAAGAGGCAGCTGACGGATGATGAAATGTCCAGCCTGCTGAAAACCAGAGAATGGTCGGGTTTGATGAGCGCGGTTTTTAGTCAATAACCTTGTAGCATTGGTCTGGCGGAGTATATTTTTTTATTGGCTCTGACTTTATAGAGCACTAGAGCTCAAGATCACCATTTTGACGTTTGTGCGATCTCCGCCCCTGAACCTGTCGGGGCGGTTTCCTTGCCCTTGCAGCCCGATTAGAATGCGCTGAACAACTGTGCAGATAAACAGGCTTTTAAATGGCATTGATACTGAACAATGAAAAGATCGTTGCGGGCAGATTCACCGGCGAAAAGATTGAGAACGCATCCTTTCTGAACTGCGACTTCTCGGGTGCCGACCTGACCGGCACCGTCTTCACCAACTGCGTGTTTTATGACAAAGAGTCGCAGCAGGGCGCGAACTTCCGCCGCGCAATCCTAAAGGATGCCAGCTTTAAAAGCTGTGATTTAACCATGGCCGATTTCAGAAATGCCAGCGCGCTGGGCATTGAAATTCGCGATTGTCGGTTGCAGGGCGCGGACTTTCGTGAAACCAGCTTTATGAACATGATCACCACCCGCAGCTGGTTTTGCAGCGCGATCATCACCGGCAGCAACCTCAGCTATGCCAATCTCTCGAAAGTCATACTTGAAAAATGTGAACTGAAAAACAACCGCTGGCTCGGCGTGGTCGCGCGCGGTGCCACGTTCAGCGGCTCAGACCTGTCCGGCGGCGAATTTGCCTCATTTGACTGGGCAGCCGTCAACGTGACCCACTGCGATTTAAGCGGTGCCGAACTGGGCGATCTTGACCTGCGCGGGATGAATCTTGAAGGCGTGACGCTCGACAGCGTGCAGGCGCTGGTGCTGCTGGACAGGATGGGGATTACGGTTAACCGCTAGGTACAGTGCCGGGCAAGGCACATCAGCGACCGTTTTTTTTCAGTCCTGAAAGTAGCGTCTGCGTAGCTCGGGACGATCTTCCTGCCGGTGAACACACCAGACCAAACTCACGATGAATGGTCGGCGTCAGCGGCAGGACGCGCAGCCCCCGCAGCTCTTCTTGCAGCGCTGATTCGGGTACAATCGCCACGCCCATACCTTCGCGCACCAGCATGCAGGCGCTGATCCAGTCGCGCACCGTCACTCTCACGTCGGACAGGTGCAGCCCGGCCTGCTCCACCAGACTTTTTCCATTCACCGTACATCCCCCGGTAGCCAGAATGAAAGGCTGAGCGGCCAGCTCATCAAGCGTGATTCCGCCGGTAGTTGCGCGCCGGGCAAGCGCGTGGCCTGCAGGCAGCACGGCAACCCACTCATCACGCCCCAGCACCACCTCCGCCCGGCCGGGCTCGGGATTAAGCACCACTCCCAGCTCTACGGTATCTGCGGCCAGCCACTCCTCAACTTCCTCATCGCTACCTTCCAGCGCGACCAGATCGATCCCCGGATGCAGGCGGTGAAAGTCACGCAGCAGTGTCGGTAGCAGCGTTGAAATGACCGAGGGAAAACTGCCAAGTCGGATGCGTCCATGGCTTAAGCCCTTACTGTCGTTGGCCAGATCGCGGATCGCGTCCAGCTCCGCGATCATGTTACGCGCATGGGTGATAACCTGCTCACCCAGCGCGGTGACGGAAAAATGTCGCCGCTCGCGGATAAAGATCTGGAATCCCAGCGAAGCTTCCAGCTGCGCAATCGCCTGGCTGGCACCGGATTGAGTTATGCCAACGCGTTCTGCGGCACGCGAGATGCTGCTGGCCTCAGCCGCAGCGACCAGCAGACGCCAGTGGAGGAGATTCATCATGATGAACAGTAGCTCAGCTAATACTTATTGATTTAAAGATTAATTTTACAGAAACACTCGCGATAAACATAGTACCCACAACGCGTTACGACAGGCGCATCGCTGATTGTTAACACTCCAGGAGCCATCATGAAACTCTATTACGCCCCCAATACTTGCTCGCTGTCACCGCATATCGTCCTGCGCGAGCTTGGCCTGCCGTTCGAACTGGTCAAAGTAGACAATAAAACTAAAAAGACCGAGGATGGGCGTGATTTTCTCGCCATCAATCCCAAGGGTTATGTGGCTGCGCTGGAGCTTACAGAAGGTCAGATTCTGACCGAGGGGCCGGTTATTGTGCAGTATCTGGCCGAACTGAAGCCGGAGTGCGGGCTGGTGCCAACGGCAGGCAGCTGGGACCGGCTGCGTTTACAGGAATGGCTGAATTTTATCACCAGCGAAATCCACGCCGGGTCTGCGCCGTTATTTAACACCACGTTGCCCGAGGAAGCCCGATTGGCTATTTGCGAAAAACTGTTCCGGCGGTTTGATTTCCTCCAGCAGATCCTTTCAGGGAGCGACTATCTGGCCGGGAATACTTTTAGCGTTGCCGATGCCTATCTGTTTACCGTATTGCGCTGGTGCAGGTTCTTCGCCATTGATCTTAACCGCTGGTCCGCACTGTCGACGTATATGACGCGCATCGAGTCACGACCGGCGGTACAGGCAGCCCTGCTTGCTGAATTATAATTATTTTATTGAAGAATCTATGTCGCCATAGATACGCCTGAACCCGTATTTCCGCCCTGATTAAACTCAGCGATGATACACATTCCAGAAAGTTAAGCGGGCAATAATGCTTCAAGGATATTTCTCGCTATTTAACTTTCAGATTTCATCTGCGATTTTTCCAGGTTTTTTTTATGCATAATAAAAGCGCGCTGCTTTTACTGGCGCTGTCTGTGGCTGTTTTTGGCGTTATCACCACCGAAATCGCTATCATCGGCCTACTGCCAAAACTGGTATCTCAGTTACACGTCACGCCGACTCAGGTGGGATTTTTGGTCAGTATCTATGCCATCATCGTGGCCGTAACCGGGCCGTTCATCACCCTGATGCTCTCCGGCTTGAATAAAAAAACGGTGTTGTTGAGCATTCTTGTCGTCTTTATCGTGTCGAACCTGATCTATGCCAGTACCGACGTGTTCAGCCTGATGCTGGTGTTTCGCATATTGCCGGCTCTGGCTCATGCCGTCTTCTTTGCCGTGGCGCTGGTCGTGGCTGCTAATGCCGTACCGAAGGAAAAAGCGGCGGGCGCGACAGCCAAAGTCTTTGCGGGCGTGGCGATCGGGCTGGTGCTCGGGGTACCACTCAGTTCTCTGATTGCCGATCATTTTTCTTTATCGGCAGCCTTTTATTTTGGTGCCGCCGCCTGCGTTCTGGCCTTTATCGGCGTTTTATTCCTGATGCCGTCAATGCCAGCCCGGGAAAGGGTGTCGTTCTCCAGCCAGCTTTCCGTACTGCGTAAAGGCAAGCTGTGGCTGACGATATCCACGGTCACATTAATTTTTGCCGCAATGTTTTCCAGTTTCAGCTACATCGCGGATTATCTGTCCCGCGTCACGCACCTGAACAATAACGCCATCAGTGCCATGCTGATCCTGTTTGGCGTCTGCGGTTTTGCCGGTAATTTTGTGTTCAGCGGCTTCCTGCAGAAGAACGTCGTCAAAACGACTGTCTTTTACCCACTGCTTTTCACGGTGCTTCTGTTACTGGTGTGGTTTGTAGGATTTTCACCGTTACTGATGTGCCTGCTGACCGTGTTCTGGGGCGCGTTCCACTCCTCCGGCCTGGTTGTCAGCCAGACCTGGCTGATGCGTGAAGCCAGCGAAGCACCTGAATTTGCTAACAGTCTTTATATGTCGTTTTCCAACCTGGGAATTACGCTTGGCTCTTTGACGGGTGGCTGGTTCATCGCCCGACTCGGCACACATTCGGTCGTTCTGAGCAGTGTGATTTTCGCTCTACTGGCATTCGTCAGTATTCTGATCAAGCACAGTTCTGACGCTCAATCCGCACCGTTATGTAAAGAGATGATTTGAGGCAACCGCACCGCCGGGAAATCAGTCCAGCAAGCCATCCTCTGCGGCCTTTACCAGCGTGTCCACGACGTAGCGGATTTTAGGTAACAGCTGACGGTTTTTAGGCCACAACGCACTGGTGCTGGTTCAGTTCCTCAGATAAAAGGGGCTCACCGTGAGACAGTAAATAGTCAGGCGAGGCGCAAATAACCAATTTCTGCGTGGTCAGTCTTCTGGCAACCAGTCCACTGCTGTCGGCAAGCTCACCAATTCGAATGACGAGGTCAATACCATCCTCGATGAGATCGACAAAGCGTTCGCTGAACGTGACGGTCAAGGCGAGTTGGGGATAGCGCTGTGTGATTTCTAACAGCACAGGCAAAATACGCTGTCTGCCAAACGCAGCAGGCAGATCGATCCGAAGTCGGCCAGAAGGCTGGACAATATGAGAGGTCAGTTCGGCCTCTGCATGTTCAAGAATATCTATCGCATTCTGGCAGCTTGCCAGGAACCGCTCGCCATCAGGAGTCAGGCTAAGACGCCGCGTAGATCGCAGGAAGAGTTTAAGCCCGAGTCTGGCCTCCAGGCGACCAACACTTTTACCCACGGCTGATTTTGTCAGCCCGAGTTTCTCCGCTGCTGCGGTAAAACTGCCCTGACGGGCGGTGGTGACAAAGGCGGTAATGCCACCCAGATGATCGGTATTTCGCATCCTGTATATTCCATTCAATCGTTCACGAACAAAGCCGCAATGTGAGATATCACACGCCGAGCCATTCCGGTAATGACAACAAAGATACTCATTATTATGGCGTGTAATTGTTGAATCTAAGTCCGCACACAGGCGAATAAAACCCACTTCTCCGCCAGGCATAAATAACATTGGCGAATTCAGGGATACAGGATGCTGATTCGGGACTGTTTCACATCAACATATTGCCCGGGCAGGTACTGATTTATCCGGGCTATCGCGCCAGGCAAAGCGATTCTCGAAACTGCTGCAGTAAAAAATCGACGTAGAGACGGATTTTTGGCAGCTGTCGCCGATCGGCAAAAGTGACAATATGCACCGGTTTGGCGACAGGCTGGTACTCGCTTAATAGCGGAACTAATCTCCCCTCTCGCACATCATCGGCTATCAGCACTTCTGGCTGCATCATAATTCCCAGACCGTGTAGTGCCGCGCTGCGCAAGGCCTCGCCGCTATTCACCGACATTACGATATTCACCGGCACCCTGATTGACTTGTTTCCTTGATGAAGTGTCCATTCACTGCCTGCAAGGGGATGAGCAAAACCCAGGCAGCGATGTCGACTAAGCTCTTCAGGCGTTGCAGGTGCCCCCGCTTCATGCAGATAAGCGGGCGAAGCGCATACGATCGAACGATAGGACGCCAGCGGGCGCGCGACCAGCAAGTTCAGGTTTTCCAGATCGCCGATTTTTATCATCACGTCGATGCTTTCCTCGGCCATGTCGATGGCCTTATCGCTCAGCACCAAATCAAGGGTCAGTTCTGGCCAGCGGGTCAGAAAGCGTGCCGTAACGGGCGAAAGTGCGTGAACGCCAAAAGAGACAGGACAGGCGACTCTCAGTTTTCCACGGGGGTCTTGCTGCTGAATCTGAGCAAGTGACTCCGTCTCTTCGATGTCGGCCAGAATGCGGCGGCAGCGCTGATAATATTCCTGGCCGAAGTCCGTCAGGCTCTGGCGGCGCGTTGTGCGGTTAAGTAAACGAACGCCAAGATGTGACTCCAGCGCTTTAATATGCAGCCCGATCATCGTTCCACTCAGACGCATATCGTCCGCCACCGCGCTGAAACTCCCCCGCTCAACCACGCGAACGAATATCGCCATGCTTTCCAGTTTATTCACGATTATCAAACCAAACTTGTGAAAGATACAAATATACTGCCATTTATCAACTTTTGTCAGTGAGTTTTAATGACACTTCACTTGATGAAGGAGCTTAAAATGATTTCAAATCCAGAACTTCGCGAACGCGGTTTAGCCTTATTTAACCAACTGTATGGTAACGGTGCGGGAGAAGCGTTACGCCAGGATATGGCGGATATTTGCCCCGACTTTACCGATATCTCGATCGAGTGGGCGATGGGCGGAATCCAGGCCCGGCCGGGCCTGGATGCTAAAACGCGCGAACTGGTGGTGATTGCTTCCTGCGTTACGCTTGGGCACACGGTTCCGCAGCTGCGGGCGCATGCTCAGGCCGCGCTGAATGCCGGGGCAAGCCGCGAAGAGATTATTGAAACCGTGCTCCAGCTGGTTTTTTACGCCGGAGGTGCAGCAGTGCGTAACGCGCTGGTAAATATTCGCGACATTTTGAATGGGGTGAAACAGAGCTAAGGCGAAAATACCTCATCGAAAAACTGCGCCCGCGGTCATCAACATATTAAATCGGCAGTGCAATCCCGGCCTGCTTAAGTCTCTCGTACCAGGCCGGGATGAAACGATGTGGCAGAATAGAGATGCCAACATCAATCAGCACCGCGAACCTTTGGGGAGTCAGGCACGTGGGGGATAATTTCAAGATTGACCGACACCATCAGGGTATAAAGACAAGTTCGGGAGCGTCAGAATCGAGATTTATTTGAGCCTTTAGACTTGTGAAGTTAGGAGGTACTATCCAGTCAAAAGCAACACCTTTTTCAGTCCATGCTATTGATGAGAAATCTCCCTCATCTCCGCGACTAAACTGTTCAATAGAACGCCCGCAACTAACAATCATCACTCGCTGTACTTTACTAATTTTTTATTATTAACCTGATAGATATCAGCATAAATTTCTTGACCAGCCCCGCATCGACCTGATGGGTGACCAGGGCGTGACTCATATCCTTTTATTAATATAAAATATTCCTTTCCTGCGATTGTATGAATTTTTTTATCGCTAAAAATTGATATTACCTTTCTATCCGGCACGACAGTAAACCCACCTATTACAAGTGGAGACCAGCGATCTAACTCTTTTATTTCTGATGCATCTACTGTACAAACCAAAAATATCAAAATCAACCATAGTGATTTCATTTTAATTTCTCCTGAAAACTTTATCGGTACAACACAACCCTGAATAAATCCAGCGATTATGAATGCTTTATCTAGTGCCGCCCATCACCAGCACCTCACCCTGCGCCTTCGCCTGACCATTCGCCGAGATAAATATCCCCTTATGGCCCGTATTGCTTCCCAACTGCCGGTTCGCAACTCGAAGACTTCACCCCGCTTCTGCCGCTCGCTGTCCATCTGGTGCCCGAGGTTCAGCTGACTTTTGTCGCCGTACTCCATCGAGACCTTGATGTGTTCCTCTCCGCGGTTGTCATCCAGCCGGATTTTGTTGTTTGAAGGCGTGCGCAGCACGTTACTGGTGGCAGCGGCGAGCTCAAAGATGGGGACAACGTCCTCGCCCGCTGTGACGGCAGCCAGCGAGCCGTCTTCATACTGCTTTCGCCATTTGAACATCTGGTTATCGTTGATGTCATGCAGGCGAGCAAAATGGAACACGGTCATGCCAGACTCATAGTCTGTTGAATAATGGCAATTTTTTCCTGCGATTCACGACGGTGACTTCGCTCAGGTCCCGATAACACTTCAACCCGTTTGTATTCTTATGGGCATTAAACATAGTTCTTATACTACCTCTTATTTTAAGAGAGGCGAGGCGTCTGCTGATCTATGGGGGCAGTCTGAACTATCAGTCCCAGCCACATATACCTTACCCGCATGAGGTCACCTCACTTAACATTTTTATAATTGGGCATAATGAGTAGTTCTCTTTAAGACGTTCCTGTACGACTCGGGCTCAGAATGCTCCGGGGCGATATCTGAACGTTCTGGTGATTCTGTCCCAGATATCGACAAGCTGTGAATCAGTATAATTTTTCGTTTCCCTGCCAGAATTATGCAACTCAATGGAAAATACCGGATGTTTCAAATCGCCCATTTTTTCGTTACCGTAAAAATGAAACGTATAATACGGAACACTTTTCTCTTCCGGATGATAGATCTCCTGCTTTGCTTTCATCAGCCACTCTTCTGCATTTATCTCCGGCAGATTAACGGCTCCTTTCTTCAGGGTGCGAGCCCCAACACGGACAATGGCAGCATTGATTTCCCCCCCCCCGCTCCAGCAATGTGCCATCTTTAGCCAGGCTGTTATTGCTGTTCACAATAACTTCAAAATCATCCTGTTTATATATCAAAGTAATATCATCATTCGATATCCTACCCGCGTCGTAAATGAAACCTTCTGGAATACAAATTCCGGGCTGTTCCGGCACCTCATCATCCTTTCTCCCCTTCAGTCTGGAAAGCAGATTTTGCATTTCCGCCACCTTCTGAGGTTTATCGTTTAGATCGCTTTCCTTTGATCCACTATTCAGATAATCCACTCTGTCCTTTTTATATTTCGGATCGGATAAATCAGTGATTTCTGTAGTAACAATAAATGCCACACCATTATTATAAAGATGGCCTTCAAGAACCCGTCCAAATCCAGGAACACTCCCGTTTACGTTACGATCGAATATCACTGTGTTTTCATTTATTCGGTACACCTGCTTCAGAAATGGTAGATCCTCCGGATCGACTGTAGGACTGTTTTTCAACTCCTGTTCACGTAAGTGAACACGTTGCGCAAACGCCGGAGGATACAGTCGCTTGCTGGATATTCTCATCTCATTGATATTAACCTGACCCACCGCAGCGTTTTTAAATGAAACGGGCACATCAAAAAGGTAACGACCGAGACACTGAGGTTTGGTCTGCTCAAAAAGTTTATCTGTCATTTGTTTTTCCTCTGCTGTTAAAGGGGCTGCCGGCCACGGACGGATGAGCAACCAGATAATCGTAAAAAGGATGAGTAGGATAACTATCAGTCCCAGCCACATATGCCTTACCCGCATGAGGTCACCTCACTGGCCATTTTTATAATCGAGCGTAACGTAAACTTCATTGCCACAGAGAGGCCGTTTTCTTTGCCGGTATCCCCCGCGGCATAAGCGCCTTCATGATCGACATCGGCAGCGAGCAGCGAACGGATCCCGGAAAATGCAATACGCCCGGCACGTAGCGGTACGGTTCCGTCGCCCGCGCCGCCGGAGGAGGTTAATTCAAAGGTTTTACCCGCTACGTGACGACAAACAGGGAGGTCTAAAGGCATGCCCATCACCGGCCTTGGTGCCGGTATCTGCTGCCATATCAGATGATCGTCTGAAGGGTATTTTTCACTGGCACCATAAAATGCGTAGGTACTGGAATGATATTTACCGTTTAACTTTTCGATAAAATTTTCTGCATCCTTTTTTATCCTGCTCTGATAGGCTTTCCATTCCTTATCCACCTCATCCAGCAATAAGTCTTTCTCGCACAGTCGCCACCAGTCACTTTCATTAAGATAAATTTCCGTATAAGGATCAGACTTCGGCTTATCCATCTTTTCCGTAGTGCTGTGAATTTTCAGCCATCCCATCCCGTAGGCCTTACCCGGCAGCAGCTGGAGCGGGCCGGGTGACTGGGCCAGCACGGGCATCAGGTTCGCCGCGTCGGCACCAATTACCGCCCCGACAATACCTCGCTCCCCGGTTTTCATCCGGCGATATGCCGCTGGAGAGCCCAGATCCGGCATCACTCCGTGTACGATGCCCAGGATATTTTCCCGGCCGTTCATATTTTCTGAATAATGCCGGGCCACCAAACCGCCCATAGAGTGGGTAACCAGAATGACTTTATTGACGGCCAGCCTGTCACGGTAAGTACCTAATACCTCTCGGATATAGCGGTTGAGACGATCGGCCGAATCGGCATTTGACCGCAGCCAGTTATAGCCAAAAACATGGACGGGAAAAAGATAATCGTAACTCCGCCTGACCTCAGCCTCAGTCAGCGCCTCTTCGCCTTTCTCTGCCCCTAAGTTCTCACCAATCAGTAACTGTCGGGGTGTTCGCCTGCGTGTGCCATCGATCAGGTTATCAATCAGAATATGACCATCATTCAACATACATTGCAGAATATGCAGCGGTTCACCGTAGCTTTTATAAAGCGCGCTGCCCCAGCTGCGGGCCGCCCTGGAGGGAAACATCCTGCCGTCAAGATCGTCGTAAAGTACCTTCCCCGTTAAATCTACTTCGGTCGCGAGAGGATCCAGCAGCGCTTTTCTTTGTTCTTTGGATTTAGTTGTCCATGCCAGGGCATCTGCGCCTTGAAACAGGTCTGCACGCCAGACTTTTTTATCAGAGTCTAACTTTTTGAGATTCGATCCCATGACTCCCGGAAGAAAAATAACCGGTATCACCTTTTCCGCCACTTTTGGACAGGCAACCACCAGATTGTCTTCAGCTCTGGCATTGGGCAGGCGATAGTAAGCCCGTCCATTTTCATCATATTCAGGCCGGATCACGATCTCTTTTTCTGCTGATTGCGTCATGGTTATTTTCCTTTCTCGAACTGCATTGTGTCTGTTACAACATTAACCTGCTTCATCAGAACACTCTTTCCATCTTCGGCCGTTGAGACGTGTTGACTGGCTTTATCTTCAGCCTGAATGGCCAGCTTCTGCCCCGACAGAGCAGAACCATCGTAAGAGTGAATCGCTTTAGGCGTATAAGAAAAATCCGCGCTTTCCCAGCTCTGCGCCACCTGGCTCATGTTCTGCCCCCCGAACTTCTGCCACACCGCAGCACGCTGGATAATTTTGTCCGGAGCCCCACACTCCACGATACCGTCAGCAATGCGGATATACCCCCCGCCGCTGGTCAGAATGATTTCCTGCTTCGCGCTGATAACCAGTTTTCCCTTACTGCTGCTGATGCGGATATCTTTCAGCGCATCCAGCGTCATCTCATCGCCCTGCGCCTGTATCTCCACCTTCCCTTTACTGGCAAAGATTTTGATACCCAGCTTCTGGGCAAATAAACTCACCTTCTCCCCGGCTGCCACGGTGAATCTTTTCAGGGCACTGAAATCAGTGTGGCCCCCGCTGGTGCTGATAACATTCTCACCCGCTGACAATTGCACGCTTTTTGGGGTGCTCAGGGCAATGCCCTCCGGGGCGGAGAGTAACAGTGCGGATTGTTTCAGCTCGGTCAGTGTTTGCTGCAACAGCGCCTTCTGAGTCTGAATGTCCGCCAGTTCGGCTTTAGCTGCTTCAACGGCACTGCTCAGGGCTTCAGCCCGGTTCAGGGCCTGTTGCAACTGGCTGACCGCCGCCCCCATCCCCAGCACCTCGCCCTGCGCCTTCGCCTGGCCATCCGCCGAGATAAATATCCCTTTCTGCGCCCGTATCGCGCCCCAGCTGTCCGTCCGCAGCTCAAAACCTTCGCCCCGCTTCTGCCGCTCGCTGTCCACCAGGTGACCCAGGTTCAGCTGGCTTTTGCCGCCGTACTCCGTCGAGACCTTGATGTGTTCCTGCCCGCGGTTATCATCCAGGCGGATTTTGTTGTTTGACGGCGTGCGCAGCACGTTACGCCTGTAGTTACGGATGGTGACGTGGTCGCCGTGCGCAGAATCGTGCAGCACCTCGGCGATGTATGGCCGGTCCGGGTTGCCGTCCTCAAAGCCTATCGCCACTTCCGTCCCCGCCAGCAGCGGCAGGTGCAGGCCGTATGTATCCCCCGCGTACGGCCGCGACTGGCGTACCCACAGGCTTTCGAACCCGCTTTCCCAGCCGTCGCGGTCAAACAGCATGTTCACCCGGTAGCGGCCGTCTTTATCAATATGACCGTAGGTATCGTTCGGCGTGGTGCTGGTCACCCGGGCCGGCAGTGTACCGGCCATCACCGGACGGGAGCCGGGTGCCGGGCGGAAGCTGAAGTCGGTGCCGTCCGGGATGCCGTCGAACTGCACGGTAAAGTCGGCGTCACGGCGCGCATGGCTGTTTATCGCCGTGATAACCACGCCGTCAGCAAACACCGCCGCCACTTCATCACCCCCGGTCACCTTCAGCACCTGCCCCGGAGAGAGCGTCGGGCTGCTGCTGGTGGCGCGGGTCTGCGTCTGCCCGTTCAGGTAGCGTTCATGGCGGATGCGGGCATAAAATGCGCCGGACTCCGGGGCCGGGTTACGGTCGTATGCACTGCCCGGCGTCAGGTAGTTGTCGGCATAATGGTAGGCATCACCCCAGGTGGTCGGGTCGCCGCGCGTGACATCCACCTGCATGTTCATGTCTTCCGTGGCCCGGCGGTAGTTGTAATCCCGGGTGCTGACCTGCTTCTGCACCACCCGGTGATGGCTTTCCATATTCCACACCGAGTCCACGCCCACGGAATGCTGGCCCGACGGCGGGACCGAGGGCAGGGTCAGGCCCGGCTCACAGCCCTGCCGACTGTCGTAAAACTCCACCACGTCAATGTTCAGCCGCGTGTCGGTGGTGAAGCGGAACCAGATACCCACTTCGCCCAGCAGACGGCGGATAAAGTGCAGGTCGTCTTCGCCGTACTGCATCACCTGCTCGCGGCGCGGATAGTCCTGCACCAGCGAGAACAGGAAATCCTGACCGCGCATGTCGTGGCGCTCGCGCAGGATTTTCTCCACGATTTGCGGCACCGACATGTCCTGATAAATGGCGTTCTGGTGCGAGCGGTCCAGCAGCGCCAGCCGGGGCTGCAGCGTCAGGGCATAGCGCGTCTCGTCTTTTGAGGTGCTGAGGCGGTCAAACCCCGTCACCACACCCTGGATCACCCGCACCGGCTGCTGGATTTTAATTCCCCGGCCCTGATCCACCGGGGCCTGCAGCGTCAGTGACGCCGGTTTCAGCAGCATGTTTTCCCTGCTGATGGCATGCTGGCTGCTGGTGAACTCAATGCGGTAGCTGAACGGCTGGCTTAGCGCCTCCCGGCCTTCAAAGACCAGCACGTCCAGATCCGCATCACAGCCGCGTACCGCCAGCAGGTGGTGGCTGTGGCTGAATTCTATCGCGGGATTGCTGTTCATGATTACTCTCCTTGTATTCGGTCTGATTCCAGCCCGGCATCCTCTTTTCACACCATACCGATCAAAGTGGCTTCAGTTACTGCGGCCATGTGGGCCAGCAATCGCAGTCTCCTTATCGGCAAAATTTCTTGACTGGCTGTCGACCCTGTTTTTTCATCAACCCTGGAATTAAATATTCATCCCGCGTAGTTTTATTCATGGAAATAAATCCCGCAACTCAGCAGTTGACCATTATTATAAAAACACCACCATTCTAATCAACGTAATTAACCCAAAAAAACGCCAACAATTATTAAAACATGCAAAGAAACCCCCCATATTGACATGGCATTAATATCAAAAAAATACCCTAAGCATCCAAAACCACCGTCACCCAATCATTCAATGCGTCATACTGATTATATTTCTTGATATTTTTTTGTGTTCCCTATCTTAAGAAAGAACACTTCAGCAGCATTTTTTAAAGTTAGTACGCAACTCATGGTTGACACCTTGTCCTCACCAGGAATTGCTTATACCCCAGCAATCACTGGCGCCCATCCCCTCGCCAACAAACTAAACCTCAGCAAACAAAACGCAGACAGCCAACACTCTTTACAGAAAATTATGTGACCAGGATATGCGGGGCCGCGCGGAATGGGACATGCCAGCGGGTCCGCGTGCAGGAAGAGATGAAGCAAAAAATCATCAGAATCTGTGAAGCCAAAATCGCCGCCAAAGGCGGCAACGTCGGGCTGTTGTTCTATGCCTTCTTTGCCAATAAAAACGATAACCCGGAACTGCTGATGGAAGTCGCGCAGTGGTGGATCAAGGAGATGCAGCTGGATCACTTTGAAAAAGCGGAAAAGATCAAAACGCTCGTTCAGGCCATGTTATAAACCGGCCTGGATGATTGCATTTGGGTGCAACAGTTGCCGTTGGCTCTGCGTCATAAGCCGCTCCCTCCTCCGCCGTGTATAAATGCCAACAGGAGGGAGATGAAAAAATTTAACGGTATTCAATCACCTCAAAACCTTCATCCACTCCGGGTTCGGTGAAATAGCGGGTGATTAACTCAAACTGTGCATCCGTCGCCGCAAAATCGTGTGAACCTTCCGCATTACGGGCACGCAAACGCGCTTTGCATACCTCATCAGAAACCTTCAGATAGTGCAGCCGATTATCTGCACCGGATGCCTCAACAATGCTCATCATCCAGTCGCGATTCGCCCGGGTATTTGCCGGAAAGTCCAGCACCACCGAGACGCCACTCTGAAGCAATGCAACCAGATGCGGCTTCATCGCCTCTTTGAGCTTCGCGGCACAACGTACATAGTCGGCGACGGAATGCATTTCACCGGCATAAAGTGCAGCAAGCCAGCGATCTTCACTGATGGTCAGAGTACCGGGAGAAGCGGATAGTTTGTCAGCCAACGTAGATTTACCGGAGGCGATTTTTCCACACAGCAGGTGGAGCGTGGCTTTTTCTGTCTTTGCTGGCGTATTGCTATTCATAACTGACCTCACTGGTTGATTACCGGTAAGGCCCGCCTTACCGGCGGGAAAATGACGTGTGTTATCCCACCTACGTAAAGGAGGTGATAATAATGATCGCTGAGTGGGATGACGCTGAGAAAGTATTGTTCATTGTTTTAACTTAGCAGAGCGTGAAGGAGAAAGCAGCGGGTTTTGAGCAAGATTTTCTGGATGGCTGGTTGTATTCACTGACCGCGCGGCAATGAATTTTTGTCCGTCCGGACAACGTGCTCGCCTGCTGCTGACTCGGTGCTTAGGGAAACGTCACGCGCAGTTCCCGCTAGCGCGTAATATCCACATCGGTGAAGGTAAACCTTTTTGCCTGTCCATTGTCCTGGTAACCCATACGGATATACACTTTCAGCGCCTCAAGATAAGCATAATCACTGCTGGCCGCCCTGCCATCACCGAGATCCTGACTGCAGATGAACGCCAGATAGCGCCCCGGGAACTTCACGTTGAGTTCGGCAGCGTTACGCCACTCTTTACCGGCAACGCAGTTCTGGCTAAGCGATTTGACAGTTTCAGGCTTATCCCCGTTAGCGATCTGGCTGTGGGATGAATACACCCCACCCGGACTTAACGGCAGCGTGATCCGGTTATCCAGCGTTTTACTGACCCACGGTGCGTCGGACATGATTTCCCATTTTTTGACATCCACAATATTGAACAGCCGCTGATATTGTGAATAGAACACCGCATCACCGATGGTCATTTTCATGATGGTCAGCGTCGTGCCGTCAGGCTGCGCGTCGATCTTCGCCATCAGCCCCGGTCCTTCTTTCTCCGGGCCGCTTTGTGTATAGCTTATCGAACGAAATGCGGGTTTTTGACGAGGATCGGCGAAAATATCAGCAATGGCTTGAGTGATGTCTGCTGGTATTGCGAACGACTGCAGCGCAAGCGGTGTATTGTGCTCTAAATCAGGACGCACGGGCACAGAACCAGCCACGGCTTTATCACGCAAGATGAGCGTTCCCGTGCCTTTATAATGCGACAGCTCTCCAGCCGCACATAACGCTTTTGCCACAGGTTCCATGTCGGGCGAAAGCGCAGTAAAGCCGGAGCCTTGCTCAATGTGCTCGTCAGTCAACCAACCCTGATTATCCAGTGAGAAGGTGGCTAACGACTTTCCTACCATTTTGCCGCAGTCCAGCATCACCTCATCAATCTTTATCGAGTATGGCGCTGCGTATTTCTTATCAAACTGGATTTCGTTGTAGTCCGTTGCCAGCCTTGCCTGCAACATCTCCCCTTTACGGCGACTGTTGCTGACATCTACATATCGCTTTGCGTCGGATCCGGTTGCGGGAGCCACCCCTGCCCACGAAGGTTCAGCAATGTTCTGCTGACAGAGATTCAGCTCGGATTGGGTCATAAACGGGCTATCGGCATCCGGTTCAAACGGCGATCCCGGCGTGTAGCGGTCAATAGAATCGGAGCTGTAAACACGAAGCCCCGTTCCCGGCCCCGCATTGATAAACAGCAGCGTTTTATCCTGAGTCTGACAGTTAGCGTGAATCCATATTTCGCTGATCTGCCCCGCCATGGTTGTCAAACGATATGCCGCGTTAATTCCCTGCCCTATCCGTACAAAGCTATCAGGCATCAAGGCGATGCTTTTAATCGGAGCAGGAGGGGGCATGTCGATAGCCAGTGCAGGTACAGCGGCGATTAATCCCAAAGAAAGTAAGTCTATCCGTTTCATCTTAATTCCGTTATTAAAATAATAATATCAAGGAGGTTAAACACTATCGTTAATGTGAGAAAAATATAACACCCAGAAAAATTTTGGTCGCGTTAATCTTCATGTTTTCGGGCACCACTGACACGTCGCCAGCAATGAACGGGTTAGCCATGAAATTCTCGCGCATGAGATATTCTCAAAAAAGGGGAAACAGATGCGTCCAGTGCCTTGTCCAGCAATGCACCTAATTTTCAAGCAATCCAGGCTGGACGGATAAGCGGGTTATCTGAGCACAGGGAAGTGCGAGGCCAGGAAAACCGGGCCGTGGCAGCGGGTACGGGATCCGGCCAGCCCTGATAAGCCGGGCGCAGGACGTGAAGCCGCTGAACCTGCAACAGGTTCAAAACCGCATCCCCCCACACGATCATGAAATTCCTTCATGTTCGGTGAAATTAAATCACTTTTCCTCACACGAATAGTCTGGCATAAAATGTGCATTAATTACTATAGACAATCATGAAGATTGCTGAAGCGAAAAGCCAGAACAACATTGCAAATTTGAGAAGGCAATAAATAAATTCAGCTTTAATTCAGAAATCAAGACGGCAGGTTACCATGACTCAAGAATTCAATTTTTCGATTAAAAAAACGCGTTTCGATGAAGACTATAATCCATCAAAAAATACGCGCATCACCACCAACTTTGCTAACCTGGCCCGCGGTGAAACCCGCCAGCAAAACCTGCGTAATACCCTGGTGATGATGAATAATCGCCTCAATAACCTGGCGCACTGGGATAATCCCAAAAGCGATCGTTATGCTATCGAACTTGATATTATTTCGGTTGATTTAAATATTACTGGCGAAAATCACAACAGTGCTTTCCCGGTGATTGAAATTTTAAAAACTAATATCATTGATAAAGAAACTAACGAACGCATTGAAGGTATTGTCGGCAATAACTTCTCCTCCTACGTTCGTGATTATGATTTCAGCGTGCTGCTGTCAGAGCATAATAAAGACAAAACGGGATTCAGCACGCCGGAGAACTTCGGCGATCTGCACGGCAACATTTTTAAATGCTTCGTGAAGTCCGAAACGTATAAAGCGCACTTCTCCAAGCAGCCGGTTATCTGCCTGAGCGTCTCAAGCAAAAACGTCTACAACCGCACGGGGAATGTCCATCCGGTGCTGGGTATTGAATATCAGCAGGACGAACCGTCCCTGACCGATCACTATTTCGCCAAGATGGGCCTGCATGCGCGTTACTTCATGCCTGCAAATAGCGCTGCGCCGCTGGCCTTCTATTTCACCGGCGACCTGCTGAGCGATTACACCAATATGGAGCTGATTGCGACCATCAGCACCATGGAAACGTTCCAGAAGATTTACCGCCCTGAGATTTACAATGCCAACTCGGCGGCCGGGCAGTGCTATCAGCCAAGCCTGAATCATCAGGATCACTCATTAACTCTGATTGTTTACGATCGAGTAGAACGTAGCCAGCTAGCCGTTGAGCAAGGCAAGTTCACCGAGCTGCACTTTATCAAACCTTATCAGGCCGTTCTTGAAGAATGGTCCGCTGATTACGCTATTTGATCCACCCAATATACAAGGTCATTTTTCATGAAAATTTTGTTACCTACGTCAACCGCTGGCAGCTTACCGAAACCAACATGGCTGGCACAGCCGGAGACGCTTTGGTCACCGTGGAAATTAGAAGGCGATGAGTTAATTGCGGGTAAACAGGATGCTTTACGCCTGACGCTGGATAATCAGGTTCGTGCAGGGATTGATATTGTCAGCGACGGCGAGCAAACCCGTCAGCACTTCGTGACCACGTTTATTGAACATCTGAGCGGCGTTGATTTTGAAAAGCGCGAAATCGTTCGTATCCGTAATCGTTACGATGCCAGCGTGCCGTCGGTCATTGGTGAAGTGGTACGTAAAAAACCCGTTTTCGTGGAAGATGCGAAGTTTTTACGCAAGCTGACCGATAAGCAGATTAAGTGGGCGCTGCCGGGTCCAATGACCATGATCGACACGCTGTATGATGGTCACTACAAAAGCCGTGAAAAGCTGGCGTGGGAATTCGCTAAGATCCTCAACCAGGAAGCGAAAGAGCTGGAAGCTGCCGGTGTCGATATCATTCAGTTCGATGAGCCAGCCTTCAACGTCTTCTTCGACGAGGTGAACGACTGGGGCATCGCCGCTCTGGAACGCGCCGTTGAAGGTCTGAAGTGCGAAACGGCTGTGCATATCTGCTACGGCTATGGCATCAAAGCGAATACCGACTGGAAAAAAACGCTGGGTACCGAGTGGCGCCAGTATGAAGAAGTGTTCCCGAAACTGCAGAAATCCAGCATCGATATCGTTTCACTGGAGTGCATGAACTCCCGCGTACCGATGGATCTGATTGAGCTGATTCGCGGTAAAAAAGTGATGGTCGGCGCGATCGATGTGGCCACCAATACCGTCGAGACGCCAGAACAGGTTGCCGATGTGCTGCGTAAAGCGCTGCAGTTCGTGGATGCCGATAAGCTTTATCCATCAACCAACTGCGGTATGACACCGTTATCTCGTCAGGTTGCAACCGGCAAGCTGGAAGCCCTGAGCGCCGGTGCAGAGATCGTTCGTAAAGAGCTTTCTGCCTGATAAACGGATTGTTCAGGCACAGGGATGTGCCGCCTTCTGTGTTCGCTATTTCGCTGAAAAATCGGTGAACGTGGCGATCGTTACGGGCAGATCGCCGGGTCGCCGTGAACCCGGTCCCTGGGGGCTTGGCTGCCGCGTCCATGCGGCAGACACCCAACTAACCTGTCCCGTAACGTTCTCCCCTTTCATACCATCGCGTGGCTGCCGAAGAAGACACGGTTGTTCAGGCAGCAACGCCGAAGCATCAAGGCAATCGGGGCTGGACGGATAAGCCAGACGCGGAATCTGCAGCGACTCCCCCCGAGCACAGATACGTGACAGCAGGTCCGCGTTCCGGCCCGCAAGGTGCAGAACCAGAGGCGGCAGGAGCAGGGACTCTAACGTTATCAATATCTGCTAATTCAGCGGGCTATCTCAACCGTTCACTGGCCAGATTATAAACCTCACTACGTTCTCGTTTACCCACCGCGACAACGGCGATAATGACTTTATCGTCAATCACCTGATACACCAGACGAAAACCCGACGAGCGAAGTTTAATTTTATAACAATCCTTTACGCCACGAAGTTTGGCCGAGGGAATATGTGGATTATCACAGCATTTCTTCAGTTTCTTAGCAAACTGCTGTTGAATGGTCTTATCCAGCTTCTGCCACTCTTTCAGCGCATCTTCCCTGAATTTAACCGTATACCTCATAGGTAACTGTCCAGATCCACATCAATCAGGGGTTGATTACTGCGCTCGGTCACCAGTTTTACCAGTTCATTATCGTCGAGCGCTTCGAGTATTTTCTCGTACAGTTCCGCAGGCACGCAGTAAAAAGCGGGTTGATTACGATTTAAAATAGCAACCGGGTAACCCTCTCCTGCGTTAACAGTTGCCATTGGATTCTTCTTCAGCTCGCTAACGCTGGCACTGGTGTCGCTTAAAATAAGGTGTGGCATGGGAGTACCTTTCGAGACTGTTTAACAGGTCTTTAAAGTACAAAATAAAAGACTGGTTAACAAGTACTGGATTGGCTGTTTTCGCGGCGAGATCAGTGAATGGGTTGACCGTTACGGTCAGATCTCGGCAGGTTCTGTAGATAGGGCGACCGTTACGGGCAGATCGCCGGGTCGCCGTGAACCCGGTCCCTGGGGGCTTGACTGCCGCGTCCATGCGGCAGACACCCGGCTAACCTGTCCCGTAACGTTCTCCCCTTTCAGACCATCGCGTGGCTGCCGAAGAAGACACGATTGTTCAGGCAGCAACGCCGAAGCATCAAGGCAATCGGGGCTGGACGGATAAGCGGACCGTCCGCGCACAAGGATCTGCGAGGCCGAGCGGACAGGGACGTGGCAGCGGGTCCGCTTTCCGGCCAGCCCCGATAAGCCAGACGCGGAACCCTATAGCGATTTAATCTCCCTCTGATATGCAGATCGACGAATCTGAAGCAACTGAATCAACCGTCCGCACCCACCAGAGCCACCGTCGACCGCCCCATATCCTGAACCACTTCCTCACCGCCAAAACGAATCCGCCGATGGCTAATCCGATCGATTAACGCCTCATCGTGACTTACCACCAGCAGGGCACAGTTCTGCTCCGCCGCCACTTCCACCATCAGCTCCACCGTCTGCTGCTGGGTCAACACATCGAGGCGCGAGGTCGGTTCGTCGGCAAAAAGAAACACCGGATCGAGCAGCAGCACGCGCAGCAGCGCAAAGCGCTGAAGTTCACCGCCGGAAATCTCACCGGGCAAACGATCCAGCAGCACAGGCTGCAGCTTCAGGCGCGCCATCAGCGGTGCAATACGCCCGGCATCCAGCTTATGCTGGCGTACCACATCCGCCAGCGCCTGGCGCAGCGTCACCCGGGGCGCAAAGGCCGAAGGCGGGTCCTGGAAGATTTTCTGGTACTTCACCGCCGCCAGCCGACGATCGCGCTGAACCTCACCGCCGTCGGCGGCCAGCAGCCCAAGCAGGATATCGCCAAAGCTGCTTTTACCGCAGCCGCTCGGCCCGGTAATACCAATCACCTCTCCGGCATGCACCCTCAGCGACTGCCCGGAAAAGAGCTGCCTGCCACCGCGCGTTTTGCTCAGGTTTTTTGCCTCCAGCACCACCTGACCGCCGTGCGGCCTGTGTTCCCGCAGCGGCCAGCGGCTCGGATCGGCAGCCAGCAGCTGGCGGGTATACGGATGCTGAGGATGATTCAGCACCTGATCCGCCCTGCCGCGTTCGATAATCTTACCGTGCAGCATCACCGCCACTTCACCGCCAATCTGCCGCGCCAGTTCAATGTCGTGGGTGATGGTGAACAACCCACCGCCCGCCCGAACTTCCTGCATCAGCAGCGCGATAACCTCATCGCGGCGCGCCACGTCCAGCCCTTTGGTCGGCTCATCGGCGACGATAATCTGCGCCCCGCCCGCCCGCGCGGCGGCGAAGGCCACGCGCTGGGCCATGCCGCCGGAGAGCGCCTGCGGCAGGCGAGCCGCAGCGTGCCCGACGCCCAGCGCGTCCAGATCGTCCCTGGCCGCCCGCAGCGCCGGGCTTTTTTCCATACCCCGCACGTAGCGATAACCTTCCGCCACCTGCTGTTCAGCCCGCATGGTCGGATCAAGCGCCAGCCACGGCTCCTGCGGCAGGATCCCCAACCGGTGCCCCCACAGCACCATCGCCGGACGGCCAGCCAGATCGTACGCTTCACCGTCAATTCGCAGCGTGCCGCTGGCAGCCAGTCCGATCGGCAACGTCCCAATCACCGCCTGGGCCAGCAGGCTTTTCCCCGAGCCGGTTTCGCCCAACAGGGTAAAGGGTTCACCGGGGTTCAGCACAAATGACAGCGGTTCAACCACCACGCCGTCACCGCTGACTGCGGCATTTTCAATCTCCAGCAGGCTCATGCTTTCTCCTTCCCTGCCAGCAGCAGCAGGCTTAATACCAGTAAAAATACCACCGCCACCGGCTGCAGCAGCGCGTACGGCGCTTCGTCATAGTACGGCAGCATTTCGGT
This sequence comes from Pantoea coffeiphila, assembly GCF_016909495.1. Taxonomy (GTDB): domain Bacteria; phylum Pseudomonadota; class Gammaproteobacteria; order Enterobacterales; family Enterobacteriaceae; genus Erwinia; species Erwinia coffeiphila. The sequence goes on from NZ_JAFBFW010000001.1 coordinate 909,220, forward strand.
CATCATCAGCCCCAGCTCCGGGGTGGGCGGACGCACGCCGACGCTGACAAAGCCCAGCGCTGCAATCGCCATAATCGCGCTGGCGGCACCGAAGGCACCGACGGTCAGCACCATGGGTGCCATTTCCGGCCACAGGTGGCGGCGGAAAATCGTCCACGGACCAAAGCCCAGCAGGCGCGAAGCCTGCACCGCCGGTGAGTTCAGTATCGGCCGGGCAATCGCACGGCTCAGACGAAAATACTCCACCCACAGCAGCAGCGAGATGCCGACATACAGCATCAGCGCCGAATCCGGCACCAGCGCGGTAAGCAGCAGAACCAGCAGCAGGCCCGGCAGCGCAAGAAACGTATCCGACAGCAGGCCGATGCCGCGATCGACTATTCCACCCCGCCACGCCGCCAGCACGCCCAGCAGGATTCCGGGGATCATCGCACTCAGCACGCTGACCAGCGCCAGGCCAAGCGACAGCCGAATAGCCGACGTCAGGCGGGCAAACAGCGAGCGGCCAAGGTGATCGTAGCCAAACGGCGACTGCCATTCCGGCCACTGTAGCGCCAGCATCAGCTGCTGACGCACCGGGTCCTGCGGCCAGATTAACGGCAGCACAAAAGCAAAGATCAGCAGGAGCAGGAGGATCGCCGCCCCAGCCAGCTGGGCGCGTGAGGCCTTTCGTAACAGCGTCATCATGCGGTTTTTCTCCGTGGGTCCAGCAGGTAGCACAGGCCGTCGCTCAACGCATTAAGCAATACAAACATCAGCCCCATAATCAGCGCGGTCCCCTGAATCATCGGCACGTCGCGGTGGAAAATGGCATGCACCAGCGCGTGACCAATTCCGGGCCAGGCGAACAGGGTTTCCACCACGATCACCCCTTCAACCAGATAGATAAACTGCACGCTCAGATAAGTGACCACCGGTACGCTGACATTGCGCAGGCCGTGCCGCCAGAACAGTGTTCCCGGCTTCAGGCCTTTGGTGCGGCCAAAGCTGTACCACTGTGATCCCGTCACCTGACGCATAGCATTACGCGCCACCCGGCTGGAAACTGCAGCCAGCCCCAGCGCCAGCGTCAGCGCGGGCAGCAGCACGTGCTCAGCATCGCCGTATCCGGCGGCGGGCAGCAGGCCAAGCCCCAGCGCGAAGATCAGGACCAGGATCAGCCCCAGCACGAAGTGCGGCAGCGCACGCAGCGTGGTGGAGATCGCCAGCAGCAGGCGATCCAGCTTACCGCCGGGGGACAGCCCGGCAATAATGCCCAGCGGCGGCCCCATCAGCAGCGACAGCAGCAGGGCCACCGCCGCCAGATGCATTGTCTGCCCCAGCTGATGGGCAATCTCGCCCATCACCGGCTCGCCGGAGACCAGCGAATTACCAGGATTAAAGCGCAGCAGCTGCATAAACCAGTCGGCCAGTGCCTGCCAGGCCGGGCGATCCAGCCCCAGCTCCTGCTGTACGGCCTGCGCGGCAGCGGCATCGACGCGGTCGTAACCGTAGCGCCCGGCGGCGATGCGATAGGCGACATCACCGGGCAGCATGCGCATCAGCACGAAGGTCAGACCGCCCACCAGCAGCGCCACCAGTCCGGCCTGCAGCAGACGGAAACCGAGCAGACGGATCATTCACGCCACCTCATTTTTTCCAGCCCGAAGGTGCGTTCAAACGGATCGAGAGCGGCGCCGCTCAGGCGCGATGACACCGCCGCCGTTTGCTGATACCACGCCACCGGAATGGTCGGCAGTTCGGTTTGCAGAATGCGCGTCAGCTGCTGACGTTCTGCGTCGCTGTCTTGCGGATTGCTGCCGCGCACCAGCTGGGCCAGGGTTTGATTGAAAGTGGCGTCAGACCAGTTCATCGCGCCCCAGTCTCCGCCCTGCGGCGGGTAGTCCTGTAGCAGCGTGCCGAGCGGGTCCGGCGTCAGAGCAAAGTTACGCGCCACCAGTCCCAGCTCCATCGAGCCATCGTGATGCTTTAAGGCGATTTCGCCGGAGTTGGTCGAGTTAATGGTTAACTGCACGCCGATTTCGCGCAGCTGCTGCTGGATCGCGGCGGCAATCAGCGGCAGCTCCGGGCGATCGGGATAGGTGGTCAGCGTCAGCGAGAACGGCCTGCCGTCGCGTTGCAGAATACCGTCAGCGCCCGGCTGCCAGCCCAGCTGCGCCAGCAGTTCGCGCGCGCGGGCAGTATCGGTGGTCAGCGGTGCCAGGCTGGCGTTATGCCACTGCGCCACCGACGGTGGGAACAGCTGACCGGCCGCTGCCGGATAGCGCAGAATAGCGCGGGCAATCCCTTCTCGATCGATCGCCAGGCTCAGCGCCTGACGCACACGGACATCGTTCAGCAGCGGATGCCCGGCGTTAACTTTCACCAGTACCGTGCGCGGAATCGACACCGCCAGCAGGGTCAGCTGTGGGTTTTTCTTTAGCCTGGCGCGGCTGGCGGGATCGAGGTTAAACACCATATCGGCATCGCCGCTTTCGGCCATCAGCGCGCGGGTTTCCGCACGGCTCGCCGACATATAGCTGGCCTGTTCAATGGCCGGTTTATCGCCCCAGTAGCCGTCATAGCGGCTGACGGTCAGCTTTTGCGGCGCCTGTAATGAGGTCAGGCGGTACGGCCCGCTGCCGATCACCTGCACCACTTTATGTTCAGCGTTATAGGATGCAGGCGCGAGGATCTGCGCGCGGTTTTCGGTCAGCAGCCCCAGCAGCGGGGTAAACGGCTGGCTGAGGGTAATCACCACCTCCCCCGTTTCGGCGCGGATAGCGGTAATCGGAGCTTTATCCAGCAGGCCCGGCTGGCTGCGCGCCACGTCCAGCGCGTTAACCACGCTGTCGGCGGTCAGCGGGCTGCCGTCGTGGAAGGTGACGCCGGAACGCAGAGTGAAGCGCCACGTCAGGCCATCGTCGCTGACCTTCCAGCTGCTGGCCAGGCCCGGCAGCGGTTTCCCGGCGGCATCGGCATTAATCAGCGTTTCAACAATCGACATTTTCAGGAAGATGTCGCCCGACAGCGTGGGGTCGGTGCCTTTAATTTCAAACGGGGCCACCAGCTTCGCCACGCGCGGAGCATCCGCGAAGGCACCCGCCGAAACGGCGGTCAGCATCAGCGCCAGCAGCGGCGATAAAACAGTTTTGCGCATCAGAATATCAATCCTTAATCCAGAGAAAATGGAACAGCGCAGACAAACGCCTGCGCCGGGGATGATATCCGTTACTTTATAACATTACAATTGGAAATCAGCGGTTACATTTCGCCATGCGGATTCAGCTGCGTGGCACCTCGGCCGCGCTGGCCGGGGAGTAATTATCGCTCGTTGCTGTAGATGGCGCGGTGCCCGTCGGGTAATCACCTGCCATGTTGCCAGGCTGCGGCGCGGTTACGCTGGCGTGGCCATCATACTTTTGCTGAAGCGCGCGCTGCATACGGTGCAGCAGCTCGCCATCCAGCTTGTAGTGGCGCAGGTAAATCCACAGGGTCAGCATAAAGAACATCAGCGGCAGGCCGATCATAATCCCCTGCATGCCGAGCAGCGTGCTGGCCGACTGCTGCGCACCGGGCACGTAGCCCACCACACCGAGCATCACACCGATCAGCAATCCGGCAAACGCCGCACCGGCTTTCACCACCATGGTTTGCACCGAGAAGGCGATGCTTTCGATACGCACGCCGAGAGCATAGTCGCCGTAGTCGACGGTGTCGGCGACCATAATCACCAGCATCACCCAGAAGAAGGCCCCGCCGACGTTAACCAGAATGCCGGACAGCGAGATCAGCGTGGCGCTGCCCGGGGCAAACATCCCCACCGCCAGCAGCAGCAGGCAGCTAAGCACCGGCAGCACTGAGGCGCTGATCCAGATGGCGCGGCGCGAGAAGCGAGCGACCAGTTTTGGGAACAGCAGGATGGCAATCAGGTTGGCTATTCCGGCATACATCATGTACCACGGGAACAGCTCGGCACGGCCAACAACGTAGGTAAAGTAGTAGATGGCAAACGCGGTAATCACGTTATGCGCCAGGTTCCACGCCAGCGCCATCAGCAGCAGGGCAAACAGCGGGCGGTTGCGGAAAATCATGCTCAGCACCGCTTTGATCGTGGTGTGCTCGGCGGCATTCGGCGTGGCGGAAGAGGAGTATTTTTCTTCGATGTTGCACAGGGTAATGATCGCCGAGAGGATAAAGAACACCACCAGAATCAGCGAGAACAGCATAAAGCCCTGCCCCTTATCGCCGCCGCCCAGATACGCCACCAGCGGCAGGCCGATCACCCCGGTGGTGTAGCCCGCCAGGCTGGCAAAAAAGCGCGGCCACGGGATCAGCGCTTCGCGCTCGCGTTTGTCGATAGTGATACACGGCACCAACGACCAGAACGGCACGTCCATCAGCGTATAGGTAAAGCCCCACAGCAGATAGGTGGCCCAGATCCAGGCAATCAGCGCCGCGCCTTCAAAATAGTGCGCGCAGAACACCGACACCAGCACCACCGAGTTGGTCAGCGTGCCGATCAGTATCCACGGCTTAAATTTCCCCCAGCGGCTGCGGGTGCGTTCAACGATCCAGCCCATCACCGGGTCGAAAAACGCATCCAGAATACGCGCCACCAGGAACAGTGAGGCCACCATGCTGACCGAAACGCCAACCACATCGGTGTAGTAGTACATCAGGTACATATAGATAATGCCAATAGCGAAATCTTTGCCAAAGGCACCCAGCCCGTAGCTGACCTTTGTTTTCAGCGAAACGCTCATCGTGATTCCCCAGAGTTGATGTTCTCAGGCCGCGGCACCTGCCCGGCCATGTGGGCGAACCGTCGTGGCTCGCCCGTTTATCGGGATTAATGCAGGGAGGGCAGCCAGTCGCCGTGTGCGGCGATCAGCTCGTCGCACAGCCTGACGGTGTCATCAATCGACAGCTCGGCCGAGGTGTGTGGATCGAGCAGCGCGGCGTGATAGATGTGTTCTTTCTTGCCGGTGATAGCCGCCTCGATGGTCAGCAGCTGGGTGTTGATATTGGTGCGGTTCAGTGCGGCCAGCTGCGGCGGCAGGTCGCCAACGTAGCACGGCGTGATCCCCTGCCCGTCCACCAGGCACGGCACTTCCACGCAGGCTTCTTTCGGCAGATTGGTGATCAGGCCGTGATTCAGCACGTTGCCGCCGATTTTGTACGGCACGTCGGTTTCCATCGCCTCAATCATCCACGAGGCATATTCGTGGCTGCGGGTGTGGCTGAGATTGTCGTTCTGCGTCAGGCGGTCGCGCTGCTGCTGCCAGCGGTCAATCTGCTCAATACAGCGGCGCGGATACTCGTCCAGCGGAATGTTAAAGCGCTCGATCAGCTCCGGATAGTTGCGCTTGATCCAGTAAGGCATGTACTCGGCGTTGTGCTCGGAGGATTCGGTGACGTAGTAGCCGAACACCCGCATAATTTCGTGTCGCACCATGTCATCGTGCGTTGTCTGCTGCAGCGCGAGGGAGCGGCGTTTAATTTCCGGGTAAAGGTCTTCCCCGTCGCGGGTGATGTTCAGCAGCCAGGCCATATGATTGATCCCGGCGATTTGCCATTTCACCCCCTCGGTAGACATATCCACGGATTTCAGCAGCGTTTCGGCGCAAACCTGCACGCTGTGGCACAAGCCGACGGTTTTAATGCCGGTGTGCTGGAGCATCGCGCCGGTCAGCGAGGCCATCGGGTTGGTGTAATTCAGCAGCCACGCATCCGGGCACACCGCTTCCATATCGCGGGCGAAGTCCATCATCACCGGGATGGTGCGCAGCGCACGGAAGATGCCGCCAATGCCCAGCGTGTCGGCGATGGTCTGCCGCAGGCCGAATTTTTTGGCAATCTCAAAGTCGGTAATGGTGCAGGGATCGTAGCCGCCCACCTGAATGGCATTGATGACATAGTTCGCCCCGCGAAGCGCATTCAGCCGCTGCTCCACGCCGGAATATTTCTCAATCCGCGCCTTTCCCTGACAAAGGTTGGCGTTAAGGTTATTTAGCATTCTCCAGGAGTCGTCCAGACGCTGTGCATCGATATCATAAAGCGCTATTTCCACCTGCTGTAGCGCCGGGGTGGCCAGAATATCCCCCAGCACATTTTTCGCGAATACCGTACTGCCCGCACCTAAAAAGGTAATTTTCATTGTCGATTCCTTGTTACGTCATGAGGAGAAGTCGACTCAACTCTAGGCAAGCCGGCGGCCGCTGCCTATGTCATTTTTTGACATTGATATGGTGAAAAATGACCGTCGAAGTGAAGTGTGATCCGGCTCGCTAATTGCGCCGATGATGAAGGAGTTTTATGTTGTGACATCACACTATTTTCAGGGCATCACGCAGACCGTTCGAAAACCATGCTGTAATAACATGAATAAAAACGGGAAATAATCATGCAAAAAGATATCAACCCCGATGACATCACCCAGTTTGGCCTGAATATCTATCAGTACGGCCACGAAGTTTGTGCCAGCCGTCACAGTTATGGCCCGGCTGTTCGGCAGCACTATCTTTTGCATTATGTGATAACCGGCAGCGGCACGCTGTATACCGAAAAACAGCGCTGGCCGGTGGTAAAAGGCGAAGCGTTTCTGATTCATCCGCACGAGATCACCACCTACACGGCCGATAAACAGACGCCGTGGGAATATATGTGGATCGAACTCGATGGTCTGATCGCCGCCAGAAGTTTGGAAAAATGCGGGTTACGGAGAGATATGCCCGTCTGGCGGCCGAAAGATCCGCTTTTACCGGCCATGGAGTCGCAGCTACTGCAACAGCTGATTGCCGAAGATCCGCAGTATTCGCTGCGCATTACCGGTCTGACCTGCCTGCTGCTGGATGCGCTGATCGCCAATGCCGCCGCGGGCCGCCGCTTTGATGCCGCAAGCGGCGGCAATCGTCATCTGGACGCGGCGGTTAACTTCCTTGAACGCCACTATCACCGCAGCGTGACGATGAGCGAAGTCGCCGCATTTTGTAACATCGACCGCAGCTACCTCAGCCGCCTTTTTCAACAGCAGTTTGGCTATGGTCCTAAGCATTATCTGTTACAGCTGCGGATGAATGTTGCCACCTCTCTGCTTGAGGATAACAGCCTGCCAATAAAAATCATCGCTTATTCAGTGGGGTACAGCAGCCAGATGCAATTTGCCAAAGTGTTTCATCAGCACTTTAACTGCTCGCCCAGCGCCTGGCGTCTGGCAAAAGCAGGTTCCGGCTGTTGAGCAGGGAATAATCTGCCATACTCTGTGGCACTATCCGGCCTGAAGGCTGCGGTTTCGTCTCTGCGAGGATTCTGATGAATACAGTTCTCAGCCTGTCTCCGGCTTACGATCGGCTCCACTCCTCCCTGCTTGAACAGCGCTCACAGGTGCAGTCTGCGGAGGTTATCCAGCTGGTTAACCGCGCCCTGCTGGCGGGCGAGCGCGTGAGTGCGGCCTTTTACGATCTCAGCCAGCTCAAGCTGTTACAGCAGCGCAAAAGCCTGCCGCTGCGGACGCCCAAGGCGGAAAAAGAGATTGCGAAGTTTCTCGATGAGCTGAGTGCGATCACCCCGAAAAAGTTGATCGACAAAGCGCAGTTCTCCGCATTACAGAAGCTGGTTTCGCGCCTTATCGACAAGTTTCCCTGGAAGCACGCCAGCCCGATCCTGGTGCAGAATGCGCTGTTTAATCACACCTATCATCAGTGGCAGCAGGCGCTGGAAGTGCTGTTCAGCGAAGGCAATGGCGCTGACGTTTTCGACGATCTGCAACGTATTCTTAACGACTCCGCCAGAAAAATTCCGGTGCTGGGCGACACGGTTAGCCTGTTTAAACAGCTGACGAAGCTGGCTGCCGAATGCCGTGAAAAGTCGGCGCTGAGCGGTCTGGAGGAGAACGTGATGGCGGGCTATATTGCCGCCGCTGATATCGCCACCCGCGGCATTATTATTTTCGGCTCTACCGCCGAAGCCGTGCTGCGCGGCGGTCCGCTTCCCGACGCCGAGCGGCAGGAAAAGCTGATTAAAGAACACTATCAGCAGGTCGTTGAACGCATGCATCCGTGGTTTACTGCGGTGTGATCTTTGATGGGGCGCGGCGGTGAATACCGCCGCGATTGTTAGTGTGATGCTGAAAGCGTTGGCTTTATTGCAGAGACTGTAGCGAACATACAAACTGGGCGAGACACCCGTTCCCTGATTAGCAAGTCTTCGCGAAGTTACCAGGCATAAGCCCCCGGTGCTTCGCCACCAGGACCCGGCCAGATTGCGTCGAGTTTGGCCAGCGTCTCTTCTGAAAGCTTAAGCTCCATGGCCTTGATATTTTCCTGCAGTTGCTCAGCAGTACGCGGGCCACTAATGACAGAAGTCACCGCCGGATTATGCTGAAGCCAGGCCAGCGCAACCAGCGCAGGAGGAGTACCCAGTTCTTCACATAGCGCTTCCCATGCCTGTAGCTGCGGACGCCGTGCCTCAATCTGCGCCAGCAGGCCCGGGGTTGCGCGTCGCCCCTCGGAAATCTTTTTCAGCACACCACCCAGCAGCCCCATGCCTACGGGGCTCCAGACGATCAGCCCGATGCCAAAATGACGCAGTGCCGGGATGACTTCCAGTTCAATGGTACGCTGCGTCAGGTTGTAAAGGCTCTGTTCAGAAGCCAGCCCCAGCAGATTGCGCGAAGCGGCCGAGTACTGCGCGGTAGCAATATCCCAGCCGGCAAAGTTACTGCTGCCTGCGTAGGTGATCTTGCCTTCCCTGATCAGTTGTTCAAATGCCTGCCAGATTTCTTCCCACGGCGTTGAACGATCAACATGGTGCATCTGATAAAGATCGATATGGTCTGTCTTAAGACGTCGTAGACTGGCTTCACATGCGCGGCGGATATGATAAGCCGACAGATATTTATCGTTTGGCCCGGTATCCATAGGCTGATAGACCTTAGTGGCCAGCACTATCTTATCGCGACGGGACTTATCCTGCGCCAGCCAGTTGCCAATAATCTCCTCGGAGGTACCGTAGCCTTTAGCCATGTCCGGCGACTGCGGGCCACCATAAACGTCGGCAGTATCAAAGAGGTTAATACCGGCGTTCAGCGCAGTGTCCATGATCCTGAAACTATCCTGTTCATCGGTCAGTTCACCGAAGTTCATGCAACCGAGCGTCATCGGACTGACTTTCAGGCCGGTCCGTCCAAGGTGGTTATAGTTCATTAGTTGAGTCTCCAGGGTGATGAAGATCTGGCGCACGCAATGGCATACCGACTTGTCATTGCGGCAGAGCGGTCAACTCTATCTGCTCGGTAAGGGGCATTGGCGAGATGGCCATCAGCGGGCGTCAGATCGTAGGTTCATAGCGAAGCGGAGAGTTTTGCAGGAACGCACAGGCATGACTAGCTGATGAACGCTTAAAGAGTTTATTAGTACAGCTAACTAATAAAATTAACATTTCTATTTATCTATATTAAATCAAATAGTTGAAGTCACTAGCTAACGGCTGAAAAAAGGCCTCTAGTGTTATATTTTCGCTCCCGGTGTCTTGGTATACCGTAGAGCGTCCACAACCAGCCTGAAAGCCGGTGAGGGTTGGCGCCGGCTCGGGTAATACAGGAAGTAACCCGGGAATGGCTCGCACCACTCTTCAAGTACGCGGATCAGTCGCCCTTCTTCAATATGCGGTGCGAACTCTTCTTCCGGCAGCGAAACGATACCGGCTCCCATCAGCGCCGCCTCAACCATCGGTGGCGTCGTGTTAAAAATTAACTGTCCATCAACGCGCACGCTTTTTAGTTTGCCCTGCCTGATAAAATCCCAGGTATATATCCCCCCACTGGACTGCATACGCATATTGATGCAGTTATGTTTCAGCAGATCCTGAGGCTTTTCCGGTCTGGGGTAACGATCAAAGTAGTCTGGCGAGGCAGCAACAGCCACACGCAGCGGCGGGCCAATCGGTAACGCAATCATATCTTTGTCGATGGTGTCACCCAACCGAACGCCCATGTCAAAGCGATCGGCCACGATATCCCGGAATCCGTAGTTGATGTCGTACTCAACTCTGATGTCAGGATATTCCCGCAGCAGCGGCGTGATTTTCGGCAATAGCAGGGTTCGCAGGACATGATCGCCACAGGTGATACGCACCGTCCCGCCTGGCTTATTACGCATTTCCGTCAGCTCATCCAGCTCGGATTCAATCTCATCAAACCGGTGCCCGATGGTATTCAGAAGGCGTTCACCGGCGGCTGTCGGAGAAACGCTGCGCGTGGTTCGGTTCAGCAGCCTTATCTCCAGTTGCGCTTCCAGACCGTTAATGGCTTGGCTCAGCGCCGACTGCGTCACGCCAAGCAGTGCGGCTGCGCGGGTGAAACTCCCTTCGCGCGCAATGGTCACGAAGTACATCAGGTCGTTAAGATTTCGTCGGGCCATCGTGCTCAGCCTCCGGTAAATGAATCATCGTTAATTAGCCTAACTTATAAGGCCATTAAGTATATATAATCTAGTCATATCTGGCAGCAATGTGGATGATAAATGACATGAAATTACGCCAAAGGATTATCTGTCATGACCAAAAATGTTGATAGCCGTGAAGTGAAAGCGCCCGGTCAACCGGACACACGCCGACGCACCCTGCTGAAGCTGACCGCCGTCGGTATTGCGGCAGCAGGAGCCAGTGTTCTGCCTCCAGCTACAGCGCAAACGCAAACGGGCCTCCCGCTCACGGATAAGTGGGACAAGGTTTTTAAGAAAAACGATCGGGTTGAACACCGCAAAGTGACGTTCAGCAACCGTTACGGCATTACGCTCGCCGCTGACATTTATCAGCCTGTCAATGCAGCAGGCAAACTTCCCGCTCTCGCGGTCGGCGGGCCTTTCGGTGCCGTGAAAGAGCAATCCTCCGGGCTTTACGCACAAACCATGGCAGAGCGCGGTTTTATCACGCTGGCATTTGACCCGTCATACACCGGGGAAAGCGGCGGAGAGCCGCGTAACGTCGCTTCACCGGATATCAGCGTAGAAGATTTCAGCGCAGCGGTGGATTGTCTTGGTCTGCAGCCGAATGTAGACCGGGAACATATTGGTATCATCGGTATCTGCGGCTGGGGTGGAATGGCATTAAGCGCGGCAGCGGTAGACAAACGTATCAAGGCTGTTGTCGCCAGCACCATGTATGACATGACGCGGGTTATGTCCAGGGGATATAACGACAGCGTAACGCCAGAGCAGCGCGCGCAGACGCTGACAACATTGAGCCAGCAGCGCTGGAAAGATGCTGAAAGCGGTAAACCGGCCTTGCAGGCCCCTTACAATGAGCTTAAGGGTGGCGAGGCGCAATTCCTGGTTGAGTACCATGATTACTACATGACCCCGCGCGGCTACCACCCTCGCGCGGTTAACTCGGGAAATGCCTGGACACAGACCACGCCGCTGCCGTTCATGAATATGCCCATCCTGACCTACATCCGGGAAATTTCGCCCCGGCCCGTGCTCTTCATCCATGGAGAAAAAGCGCACTCACGCTATTTCAGCGAAACGGCCTTTGCAGCCGCCGCCGAACCCAAGGAGCTGATGATCATACCGGATGCTGTTCATGTGGATCTCTATGACCGAATGGACAAAATTCCCTTCGACAAACTGACTGCTTTTTTCAGGGAAAACCTGGCCGTCACGGCTTAAATCAACTGGACTGAGCGCCACGCAGCTATCCGCATAATTTATCCTGACCGCGTGCTGGCTATTCAGCGCACGGTCAGTCCTTTCACCGTAAAATGAAGAATATCCCATGAATTCAGCTCTGTCAGAGGCCTCTGAAGGCTCAGCCACGTCACACGACGTCCCCGCATCCTGGAGTGGCGTCTTTGCCATGTCTGTTTGCGCTTTTGCACTGGTCAGTTCAGAGTTTCTGCCGGTGAGCCTGCTCACGCCCATGGCAGCAGACCTGCACGTCACAGAAGGCATGGCCGGACAGGGCATCGCCGTTTCGGGCCTGTTTGCCGTCCTCACCAGCCTGTTTATCTCGGCGCTGGCCGGCAGCATCAACCGTAAAACGCTGTTGCTGACGCTGACGTGCGCCATGGGCGTGTCGGGTGCGACTGTAGCGCTCGCTCCCAACTACTCTATTTATATGCTGGGTCGCGCGCTTATCGGAATCGCGGTCGGCGGCTTCTGGTCTATGTCAGCCGCCGCGGCAATACGAATGGTTGCAAAACGCGACATACCGCGTGCGCTGGCGCTGGTTAATGGTGGAAATGCGCTTGCAACCGTTGTCGCCGCGCCTGTGGGCGCATGGCTCGGCATCCTCATTGGCTGGCGCGGGGCGTTTCTGTGTCTGGTTCCTATCTCAATGATTGCCCTGGTGTGGCAATGGAAAGCCCTGCCGTCCATGCCCTCCCCCGCACGCACGCCCGGCATAGCCAGTGCTTTTAAGGTGTTTACCCTGTTCAGACATTCGGGTGTCGTCGTGGGCATGCTGGCAAGCAGTTTGCTGTTTATGGGGCAGTTTGGCTTGTTTACTTACATACGACCTTTTCTGGAAACCGTCACTGACGTACACGGCACAAACATTTCCCTTATCCTGCTGGTTATCGGCGCAGCAGGTTTCACCGGCACTCTACTGATTGGCCGGGTGCTGCAACGCGCGTTCTATCAGACGTTGATCGTTATTCCGCTATTAATGGCGCTTACCGCACTGGCGCTGATTGGATTTGGCGGCACAACTGGCGTTGTCATCGCTCTACTTGCACTCTGGGGGCTGACAGGCACTTCGGCACCCGTGGGATGGTGGGCCTGGATTGCTCGGGTGTTCCCGGACGATGCTGAAGCCGGTGGAGGGTTATTTGTTGCTGTCGTTCAGATGTCTATCGCGCTGGGTTCAACCGTCGGCGGGCTGCTCTTCGATCATAACGGCTACCGCAGTACCTTTTTTGCCAGCGCTGCCATTCTGGCCGTCTGCTCTGTATTGACCATGGTAACCGCACGTAAGTCCTGCGGACAGCAATAATCCAGCAGAACCGAAATCCGGAACTTTCTCTCTTTGTAAATCGCCGCGCCAGACGTTACTCTGGTGACGGTTTCCACGGAAAGATAATGGATATTTACAGGTTATGTCTGCCCCCGCCAAACGTAAGAACGATCCGGAAGGGTTAAAAAAACGCATTATTGCCAGCGCGCTGACCACCTTTGCCGAATTTGGCCTGCAGGGCGCGCGCATGGAACAGATCGCCGATAATGCGGGAACCACCAAACGCATGGTGGTTTACCACTTCAATAATAAAGAGCAGCTTTATATTGCGGTGCTGCATCAGGTCTATCAGCAGATCCGCGAGCATGAAACCGGCCTGAACCTCGCCGAGATGTCTCCCTCGCAGGCGATTGCCTGCCTGGCCGAAGCCAGCTTTGATTATCACATCAACCATCCTGATTTTATGCGGCTGATATGCAGTGAAAACCTGATGCGCGGCCGCTACATCAGCCAGTCAGAATCGATCCGCACGCTGAACCAGAGCGCGCTGAACGTGCTGGATGAGGTGCTGAAGCGTGGGCAGGAGAGCGGTGAGTTTGCCAGCGGTGTTTCAACGGTGGACGTGCACCGGTTAATCAGCAGTATCTGCTTCCACAATGTCTCTAACCGCTACACCTTTAACAGCCTGTTTGGCAGCGAAGAAAGCGAAAGCCAGAGCATCAGTCGTAACCGTAAGCTGGTGGTGGATGCCACCCTGCGCTATCTGCAACCCGTCGCCCGCCAATCTGTACAATAAAATCATGAATGTACAATTTTCCCCACCCGTTATCACCAGATAACGGGTTTTTTGTCTACGCTTAATAGTCCACTCTCCCGATCCAGTTTTACAGGAGCTGTTGATGACGCGTAAACCCTCTGATTTCCCACAGCGCACTACCAGGCTGTCGCCGCAGGAACCCCGCCTGTGGAACTGGGCGCAAAATGCGCCGCTGGCGGATAAAAAGCAGATACTCCAGCCGGAAAGTGAGCGCCACCTGTGCGAGCTGGTTGTCGCTATGTCAGGCAAACTGCGGGTGATGGGCAGCCGGATGTCGCCAGGCCGGATGCTGGCGCTGAGTAATGCTAACGATCGGCTGATCGATACCAGCCGGCTGCGCGGTCTTATCTCCCACGATGCCGACAGCGCCACCTTCGCCGGCGGCACGCCGCTGCATGAAGTGTATGAACTGCTGACGGCAATGGGACGCATGCTGCCCGCTTCGCCCGGCGTTATTGACTCGCAAACGCTGGCAGGCGCCCTGGCGACCGGCACCCACGGCCAGGGACTATATCAAAGTTCCCTCGGTGATGAGGCGCTGCGCATCCGCATGGTGCTGGCCGATGGCAGCATAAAAGAGTTTGACCGCCAGCATTCGTGGTTCCACGCGGTGCAGCTCGGCCTGGGATGCCTTGGCGTGGTGACCGCCGTGACGCTGCGCACCCGCCCTTCTGCGGTCTATACCTGCTTTAAAAACGCCGTCAGCGGCGACACGCTCGCGGAGGATCTGCTGGAGTGGAACCGCAATTATGCGCTGAGCAAAGCCTGGTGGTTCCCCGATGAGAATCAGGTACACGTATGGGCAGCACGCGAAGCCACCGACGAAGAGCGCGCGCAGTATCACGCTAATCACGGCGATCCGCTTATTCAGCAGGAAACCAGCGATGCGATGAATCAGACCATCGATCAGACGCTGGAACATATGCGTAACGACACGCAAATCCGTGATGAAAACGGCAAGCCGTTTCGTACCGTCACCCGTTTTAAAGATTTTTCGGACGTTACCGGCGATGTCTATCAGGTATTTTGCCGCGGCATTGCCACTCCACAGATCAATGTCGAGATCGCCATTCCGTTGGCCCGCGCGGGCGCGGTTATTGCACGTATTAAACGCTGGCACGCCGAGAATCAGCCGCATCTGCACTACCCGGTGATCCTGCGCTGTACTGGCGCGTCGGAAAGCTGGCTCAGCCCTGCCTGGCAGCGGGAGAGCTGCTTCTTCGGCTTTGTGGTCTATTACGCCGAGGATGGTTCCCTCTCCGCTGAGGGCGTGGCCTTTCTGCATGAGGTGGAAAAGCTGCTGGCGGAAGAAGGCGGTCGCCCGCACTGGGGGAAATATTTCGATGCGGATCTGTACGACTGGTCAGCGCTGTATCCGCAAATGGCGGCGTTTCGTGAAGTGCGCGAGGCGCTGGACCCGCAACACAAATTCAGCAACGCTTTCAGTCAACGCCTGCTGGGCTAAGGAGTTATCGCCATGATGGCATGGACCACATTACTGACCCAACCCGGCTACCTGATCGGCGTTCGCACGCTGGCAAAATCGCTGCAGGTGAGCGGCAGCCGCTATCCGCTGGTAGTGATGGTCACCGGGAATATCAGCGCGGAGATGCGGGCAACCCTGGAGCAGGATGGTTGTCTGGTGAGAGAGGTGGCCCCGGTCAGCCCCAATCCCACGCTGGAGAATCGCTACGCCAACGCGCGGTTTGCCGAGGTGTGGACCAAGCTGGCGGCCTGGACGCTGACCGAATTCGAACGGCTGGCCTTTCTGGATGCCGATATGCTGGTGACGCAGAATATGGACGAGCTGTTTGCGCTACCGCTGGCGGCGGGGACGATTGCGGCCTGCCACGCCTGCCGCTGCAACCCCAACCACATCGAGAGCTATCCCGCCGACTGGACGCCCGACAACTGCTTTTACAGCTGGTGCAAGGGAGAGGAGCACGTTGAGCAGCCCGACAAGGTGGATAACTATCTGAACGGTGGCTTCCTGCTGCTGACGCCGGATAAGTCGGTGTTTGACGCGATGATGGCGCGGCTGGCGGCGCTGGACGATCTGTCCACCTATCTTTTCGCCGAGCAGGATTTCCTGAATCAGTTTTACCGCGACCGCTGGCAGCCGCTGCCGTGGGTGTATAACGCGCTGAAAACCCTGCCGCACCAGCATCCCCACGTGTGGAACGACCAGCGGGTGAAAAACATTCATTACATTATTGATAAACCGTGGGAACAACCGCCCGAGCCGGGCGACCGGTATTATGAGCTTAACCGCAAGTGGTGGCTGATTGCTGACACGCTGAACTGAGGCGGCAGTGAAGCTACAAGCTGATATTCTGCGTCATAATAACGAGTTTATTTCATCCGGTGACGGCTTATCCAGGTCGTCTCATTCTCGGCATTGCTGACAGGTAAGCGGCTAAAGCCTGAGGATTGAGGATTGAGGATTGAGGATTGAGCATTGAGTCATACGGACTTTAGCTTTCATTACCAAAGTCCGCATCAGACTTAAAAACGGCTGCGTGTTGCGACTCGTCAGTCGCGGCCCTGCTTATCTTCGCGCTTAACCACACTGTTCCGTTACTTCTTCGCCTCAAACAGCGGCACCGGCTGGCCCTGAATATAGCGTTTGCGCAGCTTCGCCGAGAGGTAATCCATAGTCATCACGATCACCACCATAATCAGGGTGATAAACATCACCACGTCCCAGTTCCACAGGCGCATGTTCTCGGCATAAACCAGCCCGACGCCACCGGCCCCGACAAAGCCCAGCACCGCCGCGGAGCGGGTATTAGATTCGATCTGATACAGACTGAGCGCCAGGAAGGCCGGGAAGGACTGGGTGAAAATCCCGAAGCGCTGCTTCTGCACCGCCGTGGCACCCAGCGCATTCAGCCCGCGACCCGGCGAGCGTTCTACCGCCTCATGCCCTTCGGCATAGAGTTTCCCGAGCAGTCCGACGTCCTGCATGATAATCGCCAGCACCCCGGCCAGCGGCCCCATGCCGACGGCGCGTACGAAGATCAGCCCCCAGATCGCCATATCAATCCCGCGCAGCAGATCCAGCAGTCGGCGGACGATCAGCGAAACCGGGCGCAGCACCGGCGTGTTCATCACGTTGCGGGCGGCGAAGAACGACAGCGGCAGCGCAATCAGCGTGGCGGTCAGCGTCCCGGCGAAGACGATGCCGATAGTGATACCGATCTGGCCGAAGTAGTAGGCAAACGGCCAGTTAGCGACGTCGTGCCAGACAAACATCCGCAGGAAGTAGTGCCCCAGCTGCCCCAGACCGATGGTCAACTGCTGCCAGCTGATGCCAAAGTTGGCGAAGAAGAAAATATAGTAGAGCAGAATGGCCCCGGCGATCAGGCCGGTTTTGGTCAGGTAACGGCGCTGGACGGCAAACAGCGCGCTGTGCTGCTGCCGGATGCTGTTCTGCCGTTCGCTGTTGATGGAGACGATCATGCGGCTTTCCCCTCTACCACGCGCTTGCGTACCTTGCCGGAGAAGGTATCCAGCAGCGAGACCACCACGATAATCAGCAGCAGCGTCATGCTGACCTGATCGTAGCGATCCAGTTTGATGTTGGTCATCAGCTCCTGACCGATACCGCCCGCCCCCACCAGCCCGAGGATGGTCGACTGGCGGAAGTTGATTTCCAGGCGCATAAAGCCGTAGGAGAGGAATACCGGCTTCACCTGCGGCCACAGGGCGAAGCGCATGCGCTGAAACGACGAGGCTCCCGCCGCGGCCAGGCCGCGCACCGGCTTGTCGGACGCGCTTTCGATGGCTTCATAGAACAGCTTGGTCAGGCTGCCGATGGTGTGCAGCGCCAGCGCAAGGAACCCGGGGATCACCCCGATACCGAAGGCCATCACGAACATCACCGCCCACGCCAGTTCCGGCATGGTGCGTAAAAACGCCACCCCGGTACGGATAGCAAAACTGACGCCGCGCGGCGTCTGGGTATTGCCAGCGGCAAGGAAGGCCAGCACCCCGGCCACCATCACCGACAGTACCGTGGCCGCCAGCGCCAGCTGTAGCGTTTCCCAGATCAGCGGCAGCTGAATATGCAGGCGATAGCCCCACCACGCCAGTGAGCCGTCGGTCTTCACGTCTTTAAACAGGGCATCAAAACGCAGTGCCGGAATGGTTTCGCGCAGATAATCAAAGAAGTGCGGCAGCGACACCCAGACGGTGTGCAGATTGAATTCAGCCAGATGCGCCGAGCCAAGATACAGCCCCAGCAGCAGGAGTGACCACAGCAGCGTATCGCGCTTTTGTCTGCCGCGGATCTGCTGGTAGTAACGTTCAAAATCGGGATTTGTCATGCGGACACCTGAATTAAGGGCCGGAAGTCCGGCCCTTACAAACGGGGAGAAAGCGGCGGATTAAGAACGCTTGGAGGTCAGTTCACGTTTCATATCGATGATCGCCTGGTAATCTTTTACCGTGGCCGGGCCGATATGCTGCGCGCCACCAACGGCTTTCACGAAGCAGCTGTGCTGTTCGGTATCCAGCTTTTTGATCGCAGTGATCAGTTTAGCTTTGAAGTCCGCAGGCAGCTTGTTGCTGACCAGAATCGGGCCGTTAGGGATCAGCGGCGATTCCCAGATAATGCGGATTTTCTTCATCAGGTCCGGCTGACCGGCACGGATCATACGGGTGAAGGCACCGCTGGTATAACCGGTATTGTAGTCGCCGATCATTGAAGCCCAGGTCACCGCGCCTTCAAACTGGCCGTTCAGCACGCCCAGCACATCCTGCTCGTGGCCGCCGGAGAAGGTCACGCTAGAGAAGAAGCCGTTGTATTTGTCATCCACGCTGCCGCCGAACTCTTTCTTGAAGCTCTGGTTCGGGATCAGGAAGCCGGAGGTGGAGTCCGGGTCGGCCATGCCGAAGGATTTACCTTTCAGGTCGGACAGTTTTTTGTACGGGCTGTCGGCTTTCACCACGACCACAGAGTGGTAGCCGCGTGATTTATCCGCGTCGTCCACGACGATACCGACCACGTCAACCGCCTGCGGATCGGCGATGTACACGGAGGCATAAGAGGATGGAGACATGCTCAGTACCATATCCACTTTGCCACCCAGCAGGCCCTGGATCACGCCAGAGTAGTCTGAAGAGTTACGCAGCTTGGTATCAACGTTCAGCTCTTTGTCGAAGAAGTCTTTCACGCACTGGTTATCACCGATCTGCTGGGTGGCGTTCTGGCCGCCGAGGATGCCCAGGTTCAGTTCTTTTGGCGCGTCTGCTGCAAAAGCGTTGGCGGCCATAACACTGCTGATTACCGCTGCGAGTAGGTATTTTTTCATTGCTGTGTCCGTATCCCAAAAGTGTTAGTTAAGCTGCGACATCTCTTCGCCATACAGAGTATGAAGAAGGCTGTCGGTCAGCTGCGACGGATGTCCGTCAAAAACAATGCGCCCTTTGGCAATGCCGATAGCGCGCGTGCAGTACTCTTTCACCAGCTCCACCGAGTGCAGGTTAACCATCACGCTGATGCCGTTTTCACTCACCTGGCGCAGTACATCCATAATGCGGCGAGTGTTTTTCGGATCGAGCGAGGCAACCGGTTCGTCGGCGAGCAGAATTTTCGGGTTTTGCATCAGCGCGCGGCAGATCGCCACGCGCTGCATCTGTCCACCGGAGAGGTTCTCGGCGCGCTGTAACGCCTGCGGCAGCATATTCAGCCACTCGAGCAGGCCAATAGCGCGGGCGCGATCCTCGTCCGGGAAAATTTTAAACAGGGATTTCAGCGTCGAGGTCTGGCTCAGACGCCCCAGCAGGACATTGGTCAGCACGTCCAGACGCGGCACCAGGCAGAAATCCTGGAAAATCATGCCGCACTCACTGCGCCACTGGCGCATCTGTCGGGCGTTCAGCTCAACGATATTCTGCTGTTTGCCGTTTTCGGCGAAGTGGCGGATCTCACCCTCGCTGGCCGGGATGGTGCCGTTCAGCACGTGCAGCAGCGTGGATTTCCCCGCGCCGGAACGGCCGATAACCGCCACCAGTTCACCGGCGTGCAGGTCGAAGTTAATGTCGTCCAGTACGCGTGCCTGCGAGCCGTAGGATTTACCCAAACCGTTCACCGCCAGCACTTTGGCGTGGCTGGCCGGATTAGGTATCGCCTGATGCTGTGGGGCAATTTTTAACTGTGCCTGTGCCATTGTTAATTACCGTTGTGGTTAAGCGCGTTCGTCGTTGTGCGCTTATTAAGGGCGAGCGCGATGACGCTCATATGACAGGCGGGTGATGAAACGGTGACAGGCGAAAAGAATTTTTCCGGCGTTAATTCGGTGACGACGCCCGGTAGATGCGCTGCGGACGCCCGACTTTGCCATAAACAATTTCAGCGCAGATCTGCTGCTGGCCGGCGGCGAATTCCAGATAGCGGCGGGCGGTGGTCCGGCTCAGCTTCAGTTCCTGAGCCACCGTTTCGGCGGTATATCGTGCGTCCGGGTCGGTAAACAAATCGCTGACTTTTGCCAGGGTTAACGCGTCAATACCGGCAGGCAGCGGCACTTCACCGGCAGCGCGGGCATAGGCATTAAACATCTCGTCGATCTGCCGCTGGCTGGCGGCATCCGGGTTTGCCAGCATCGTTAAACGCTGCTGATAACGATCCAGCGTCTGCTCCAGCCGCGACCAGGAAACGGGTTTAATCAGATAGTCAAACACACCGCAGCGGACGGCTTCCGCGACCGTGTCCATATCGCTGGCCGCGGTAGTGAAAACGACGCCGCACGGGCTGTGTGCCGCCGTCAATTCATGCAGCAGCGTGATACCATTTCCATCCGGCAGCGCGTTATCGAGCAGGATCAGTGACGGTCTGAAGCGCGCAATCATCACCCGCGCCTGGGCTAAATCGCCCGCCAGCCACACCTGGCCGCGACTGCAGCGCTGGCGAATAAACTCGGCGTGCGTTTCAGCCAGTGCGGTTTCATCTTCAACGATCAATATGCTCAGGGGGTGTGCCATGGGTTGGTTTCACTTTGGGTAAATAAATAGAAAACAGCGTACCGCGAGGGTGATTATCCTCCAGCGTAATCACCCCACCGCAGCGTGCCACGTAGCCAGCAATCAGATAGAGGCCAATACCGTGCTCATCGTGATTGTCGTCTTTGCTGCTGACTCCCCGGTTAAAGATCGCTTCCCGCTGCGCTTCGGCGATACCGCAGCCCCAGTCGGCCACTTCGATTAACACCTCCGCCCCCTCATCGCTCAGATACAGCTCCACGTAACGATCTTCCGGCGAACCGTCACGGCAGGCTTCAAAGGCGTTGTCCAGCAAATTGCCGACGATAGAGGCAAATTCACCGCTGTTCAGCCCTGCGGGGAGCTGCATGAGCTGGCTGCCGTCAGCGACCGCGAGTGTTAATCCCAGCTCACTCGCCCGCTGCATCTTGCCAAACAGCAGACCAACAAGCTGGCGGTCGGCAAAAGATCCCAGCAGGCGATCGACCGTCGCCTGTTGCAACTCCGATTCACCGTGCACCATCTCCAGTACCCGATCGTACTCCTTCATTTGCAGCAGGCCATTGATCGTCGACATCCAGTTGAGCTGTTCATGACGCTGGGTTCGCAGGCCGTCAACATACTGCTCCATGCCGCGCATTCGGTGGCGCAGGTAGGCGGCAAACAGCCACCACAGTAACAGCAGCAGTAAAAGCATCGCCGCGAACGCACCGGCTACCGGCAGGATAAAGTCCCGCCGCCAGCCCTCTATTTTGCTGGAGAGATAACCGAGTGAAACTACGCCAACCACCTGCCCGTGTCGGTCAAAGACCGGCGTTTTCGCGCGCAGCGCCACGCCAATCGATCCTTCCCCGCTAATAAAATAGCTTTCCCCCTTCTCCAGCGCGCCGGGTTTGGTCCACTGCATCGGGTAGCCAATTTTAGCGGGATTGGGGTGATACAAACGAATCGAATGGCGATCGCCGATCACCAGATAGTCAAAGTCAGAACCGCTCGCCAGGCGGCGAACGATGGCACGAAGCTGAGCGGTATCTCGCGCCTCTACCGCCGCCACCACGCTGTCGTTGGAGGCGATAATCCGCGCCTGATTCATCGCCATATCACGTACCTGATGATTCAGATAATCTTCAAATCTGGCGGCAAAATAGTGCCCCAGCGCAGCGATTAACAGTGCGGAAATCAGTAACAGAAACAGGAAGAATCGCAGAGGAAACATTCGACGATCGAACAGGCGTAAACAGTTTGTATTCATTTTATTTACCATTGCTTAATTCCCTGCTTCGCCCGATCGATTCCATTATTGTCAATAAAATTCAAATACACTGCATCAGTGAAAATAAAACCCTGCCAGTATCCGTCACAAAATTAATTAAGCAAATAAAAACCATTAAGCTCTTTTAAATCAGATCGCAGTTTATGAAACAAATCAAAAAAAACGGCACGCCTTGCACGTAATATCGCCGCATTAGCCAGTCACCGAACGCATTCATGTAATGAATGTTATTGATTTGAAAAAATTTATCATCCTGTACGTTGCCTTAACGGAAACGTGAAGAGGCGGAAAAAGTTCAGATATGTTATCCCATTGTGTTTTTTCCCAGGTAAAACGCGCTGAAAACCGAAAGATGGCCGCCATTATTCAGTTTTTACGCCAAAACGATTTGAACATCGACACGTCGGTAGAGGTATTTATTACCGTCACCCGCGATGAACAACTGATTGCCTGCGGGGGCATTGCCGGAAATATTATTAAATGCGTTGCCATCAGCGAGTCCGCGCGCGGGGAAGGCCTGGCGCTAACGCTGGCGACGGAATTAATCAACCTCGCCTATGAACGGCAGTGCACGCACTTATTTATTTACACGAAAAGTGAAAATGAGGCGTTATTTAAACAGTGCGGCTTTTACCCCCTCGCCCGCGTTCCCGGCGTTATGGTGCTGATGGAGAATGATGCCTCCCGCCTGGAGCGCTACGCCAGTTTTCTCACCACCCTGCGTCGCGGCGGCAGCAAAACCGGCTGTATTGTGATGAATGCCAATCCGTTCACCCTCGGCCACCGCTATCTGATCCAACAGGCTGCTGCCCGGTGTGACTGGCTGCACGTGTTCCTGGTGAAGGAAGATACCTCGCGCTTCCCGTATGAAGATCGCCTGGCGTTGGTGCGCGCCGGGACCGCAGACATTCCGGGCCTGACGGTGCATCGCGGCTCAGAATACCTGATCTCTCGCGCCACCTTCCCCTGCTACTTCATCAAAGAACAGGGAGTGATCGATCACTGCTACACCGAAATCGATCTGCAAATCTTTCGCCAGCACATTGCCCCGGCGCTGGGAATTACCCACCGCTTTGTCGGCAGCGAACCGTTTTGCGCGGTGACCGCTGATTACAACCGCGATATGCGCCGCTGCCTGAGCGATCCGGCGATGGATGCGCCACCGATTGAGCTGGTTGAAATTGAGCGCGTGCAGTATCAGGGCAAAGCCATTTCCGCCTCCTGGGTCCGCCAGCTGCTGGTGAAGCAGCAGATCGCCACGATCGGGCATCTGGTGCCGCCCACCACCTTCGACTATCTGCAGCACATGCTCCCCGCCGGGAAACAACCCCATTCTGAATCAGTAACAGGTGAAACATGAAAATAATCCATGCAGCCGTTGCCGGCACTCTGGAATCAGGCGATGTGATGATCCGCATCGCGCCTGCCGATGGGCAGGAAATCGATCTGCAAATTAACAGCAGCGTTGAAAAGCAGTTTGGTGAAGCGATCCGCGCCACCATTGGGCAGACGCTGCGCCACTACGGCGTACAAGGTGTACAGCTGATCGTTGACGATAAAGGCGCGCTGGACTGCATCCTGCGCGCCCGTCTGGAAACCCTGCTGGCCCGCGCCGCTGGCCTCGCAGCCCTGCCCTGGGAGAACGCAAAATGACCACGCCACATAATGAAGCGCGGCGCTCGCGCATCCGCCGCAGCATGCTGTTTGTTCCCGGCGCTAACGCCGCGATGGTCAGTAACGCATTTATTTATCGCGCCGACGCGCTGATGTTTGACCTTGAGGACTCGGTGATCCTGCGCGAGAAAGATGCCGCCCGCCGTCTGGTCTATCACGCGCTCCAGCATCCCCTTTACCGGGACGTCGAAACCATTGTTCGCGTTAATGCCCTGGATTCCGCCTTCGGTCTGGACGATCTGGAAGCCGTGGTGCGCGGTGGCGCGGATATCGTGCGTCTGCCGAAAACCGACACCGCGCAGGACGTTATTGATATCGAAACTGAAATCAGCCGCATCGAAGCGCAGTGCGGCCGCGAGCCCGGCAGCACCGGATTGCTGGCGGCCATCGAATCCGCTCAGGGGATTACTCAGGCGGTGGCGATTGCCCATGCATCACCGCGTTTAATCGGTATTGCGCTGGGGGCAGAAGACTACGTGCGCGATCTGCGCACCGAGCGATCCCCGGAAGGCGTCGAACTGCTGTTTGCCCGCTGCTCCATTCTGCAGGCTGCACGCTCAGCGGGCATTCAGGCGTTCGATACCGTCTATTCCGATGCCAACAACGATGCCGGTTTCCTGCATGAAGCTGCACATATCCACCAGCTGGGCTTCGACGGTAAATCGCTGATTAACCCGCGCCAGATCGATCTGCTGCACAACCTCTATGCCCCCACGCGCAAAGCCTTTAATCAGGCTCAGCAAATTGTCGAGGCTGCCGAAACGGCGGCGCTTGAAGGGCGCGGCGTGGTGTCGCTTAACGGAAAAATGGTCGACAGCCCGGTCATTGAGCGCGCCCGCCTGGTACTTTCCCGCGCGGCGCTTTCCGGAATTCGTGATGAATAAGGACAGACTATGACTCAGCATCAACAGCAGGAACACAGCAGCGAGCAGCGCCGGTCAGCGTTTGACTATCCGAAGTATCAACAGGCTTCGAAACTCAATTTGCAGGCACAGAAACCCCGGGATGGAAAACTGTGCGCCACTCTCGAAGAGGCCGTTCGCCGTTCGGGGCTCAAAGACGGTATGACCGTTTCCTTCCATCACGCTTTTCGAGGTGGCGATCTGACGCTGAACGCGGTGATGGAGACCCTTGCCCGTATGGGATTTAAAAACCTGACGCTGGCCTCCAGTTCGCTGAACGACTGCCACGCGCCGCTGGTCGATCACATCCGCAATAACGTGGTCAGCCGCATTTACACCTCCGGCCTGCGTGGCCCGCTGGCGGAAGCCATATCACGCGGACTGCTTGCCGAACCGGTACAGATCCACTCCCACGGCGGCCGCGTCGAGCTGGTTGAGCGCGGCGAACTGAGCATCGATGTCGCCTTTCTTGGCGTACCGGCCTGCGACCCGGCGGGGAACGCCAATGGCCGCATTGGCCGCGCCTGCTGCGGCTCATTAGGCTATGCCAAAGTCGATGCCGATTACGCCCATAAGGTGGTGCTGCTGACCGAAGAAATCGTCAGCTACCCGCACGCACCGGCCAGCATTGCGCAGGATCGGGTCGATCTGATTGTTCAGGTCGATCGCGTAGGCGATGCCGACAAAATCGGCGCGGATGCCACCCGCATGACCACCAACCCTCGTGAGCTGCTGATCGCCCGCAGCGCCGCCGAAGTGGTGGTTAACTCCGGCTACTTTAAGGAAGGCTTTTCGCTGCAAACCGGTACCGGCGGGGCCTCACTGGCGGTGACCCGTTTCCTGGAGGACAGCATGCGCCGCCGCGATGTTCACGCCGCGTTTGCCCTTGGCGGCATTACCGCCGCGATGGTCGACCTGCACGAAAAGGGGCTGATCGGCAAGCTGCTCGACGTGCAAAGCTTTGACCGCCACGCGGCGGAATCGCTGGCGCGCAACCCAAACCATATTGAGATCAGCGCCAACCAGTACGCCAACTGGAGTTCAAAAGGTGCCTCGGTCGATCGCCTGGATGTGGTGATCCTCAGCGCGCTGGAGGTGGACACCAGTTTTAACGTTAACGTGCTGACCGGTTCCGACGGCGTGCTGCGCGGCGCTTCAGGCGGCCACTGCGACACGGCGGTTGCCGCCGCGCTGTCGATTATCGTTGCTCCGCTGGTTCGGGGCCGTATCCCAACGCTGGTTGATAAGGTCACCACCTGCGTGACGCCGGGTTCCAGCATCGACATTTTGGTTACCGATCACGGTATTGCCGTTAATCCGGCCCGCCCCGAACTGGCCGATCGGCTGAAAGAGGCCGGTATGAAGGTGGTGCCGATTGAATGGCTGCGCGAGCGGGCAGAACTGCTGACCGGTAAGCCTCAGCCGATTGCCTTTACCGACCGAACAATTGCGGTGGTGCGCTACCGCGACGGCTCGGTGATTGATGTCGTTCGTCAGGTCAGGGAGTGAATCATGCCGCTATATATCACCTCGGCCACCCGCGCCGTTATCACCGTGGAACAGCTGCTGACCAGCCGGGATGCACGCCGCGCACGTCAGCAGGAATGGCTGGCGCACGATGCCA
The DNA here is from genome assembly GCF_016909495.1 of Pantoea coffeiphila. Lineage (GTDB taxonomy): Bacteria > Pseudomonadota > Gammaproteobacteria > Enterobacterales > Enterobacteriaceae > Erwinia > Erwinia coffeiphila. The sequence goes on from NZ_JAFBFW010000001.1 coordinate 935,424, forward strand.
GTACGTTAATTTCCTTCACCGTTCTGGCACCGGGATCGGTAAAAGACAGCCCGCTCACGCGGCACATTTTCAATCGCGGCCTGCGGGCGTTACGGCAGTTACTTGCCGAGTCCGGCTGGGAAATCAACCGCCAGCGCTGCGTTGCGCTACCCAGCGGCCCGGAAGGTCTGCTGGCGGTTAGCGCTCCCGCCGAACGGGTGAAACGTGCGCTGATCGCTCTCGAGCAGGCTTCGCCACTGGGCAGGCTGTGGGATTTTGACGTGCTCACGTCGCAGGGAACGCTCCTGTCGCGCAAAGACTTCGGCCTGCCTCCCCGCACCTGTCTGCTGTGTCAGCAGGAGGCCTCGGTTTGCGCCCGCAATCGTGCACATCCGGTGACCGACCTGCTCCGCCAGATGGACGCGCTGCTCCAGAAGGCTGATGCCATTAACCCTCATTAAATCCCTGATAGAGGATCGATTATGTCCATTGCGAAAGATAAGATATGGAAATCTCTGGCACCGCTGATTGTTCTCGCCATTATGCTGCTGATCCCGGTGCCTGACGGCATGCCGCCGCAGGCCTGGCACTATTTCGCGGTATTTGTGGCGATGATTGTTGGGATGATCCTGGAACCTATCCCGGCAACCGCGATCAGTTTTATCGCCGTAACCATTTGCGTTATCGGCAGTCACTACGTGTTGTTTGATGCCTCCGAGCTGGCAGATCCGGAATTTAACGCCGGTAAACAGGCGCTGAAATGGGGGCTGGCGGGCTTTTCCAGCTCGACGGTCTGGCTGGTGTTCGGCGCATTTATCTTTGCGCTGGGCTATGAAGTCACCGGCCTCGGTCGTCGTATCGCACTGTTTATGGTTAAGTTTATGGGTAAGCGCACACTGACGCTGGGCTACGCCATCGTAATCATCGACATTATGCTGGCACCGTTTACCCCTTCCAATACCGCACGCACCGGCGGCACGGTGTTCCCGGTAATCAAAAACCTGCCGCCGCTGTTTAAATCGTTCCCCAACGATCCCTCGTCAAAGCGCATCGGCGGCTACCTGATGTGGATGATGGTGATAGGCACCAGCCTCAGCTCATCGATGTTTATTACCGGTGCCGCGCCTAACGTGCTGGGCCTGGAGTTTGTGGGTAAAATTGCCGGTATTCATATCAGCTGGCTGCAGTGGTTCCTCAGCTTCCTGCCGGTGGGGATTATCCTGCTGATCGTGGCACCCTGGCTGTCCTATATTCTTTATAAGCCAGAGATCACCCACAGCGAGGAAGTCTCAAACTGGGCGGGTGGCGCGCTAAAAGAGATGGGTCGCCTGACGCGCCAGGAGATGACGCTGATTGGTCTGGTGCTGCTGAGTCTGTCTTTGTGGGTATTTGGCGGCAAAATTATTAACGCCACGGCGGTCGGCCTGCTGGCGGTATCCCTGATGCTGGCGCTGCACGTGGTTCCGTGGAAGGACATCACTAAATATCACAGCGCCTGGAATACGCTGGTTAACCTCGCCACGCTGGTGGTGATGGCGAATGGCCTGACCCGCTCCGGCTTTATCGACTGGTTTGCCAACACCATGAGTCGCCATCTGGAGGGATTCTCCCCAAGCGGCACGGTGGTGGCGCTGGTGCTGGTGTTCTACTTTGCCCACTATCTGTTTGCCAGCCTGTCGGCCCACACCGCGACCATGCTGCCGATGATCCTTGCCGTGGGGAAAGGTATTCCCGGCGTGCCGATGGAGCACCTGTGTATCCTGCTGGTGCTGTCTATTGGGATTATGGGCTGCCTGACGCCGTATGCCACCGGTCCAGGCGTGATTATCTACGGCTGCGGCTACGTTAAGTCGAAAGATTACTGGCGGCTGGGCGCGATATTCGGCGTGGTGTTTATTTCGCTACTGCTGCTGGTTGGCTGGCCGATTCTGGCGCTGTGGAGCTGATTTCATCGGGGGAGATTTTTTGGGGCAGACTGCACTGGCTTTCTGCCCCTTCTTTATGACACTCCGGATGCCCGAGTTTGTCGGGCTACTCGTATTGGCATTACCCTTCTTTCAGCGTGATTTACGCATAAGCCGCATCGAAAAATGCTTTCTCTAATCCAACAGCACGGCGGAATAGATCCTCACACTGCGAGGCTTCTGCTGGCCCAACACGATCCAGTTCCTCGCGGATAAACGCCACAAACGCATTGAAATCAGGGTTGTCGTGCAACGTGACCCACTCGGCGTAGACAAAATTCTCCGGCAGCGGTCGGGCAGCCTGAGTCGCCCAATCATAATACAGCCATTCAGCAACGTTCAGCACCGTCAGTACTGCCGCATAGCTGCGGGTGGCTGCCGCTTCACGCATGATGGCTTTGAACCCGGCCGTGGGCGCGGTGTCCGGCTGTTCGTTACGTAGCTGCTCACTGACGCCCAGCGCGGTAAACGAACGCAGGAAATAGGTGTTTTCTTCGGAGGAAACCATCCCGGCAAAGCGGCCAAAACGCAGGCGTGCTTCGGTGGTATCCGCACTGGCCATTGCCGCACCAACCAGGATCAGGAAGCTGTCGAGGAAGCGGTGATCCTGAATCAGATAATTGATCATCACGCGGTCGTCAACGGTGCCAGTCACCAGCTCCTCAACGAAACGGTGATTAACGGCCGCCGACCAGGTTGGCAGATTCTGGTTACGCAGGATTTCGGTAAAACGTTCGGTCATCGTGTTGTCCTGTAAAGTAAAGACAGCGCGACTGAATGTGGATACTCTGGCCGCCTCGATCGGAGGCAGGCAAAAGTCAGACAGGTTGCGCCATCCCTTCGCCGGCATTATCCGGATCAGGTATTAAGGGTCTTCGCACCGTTGCAAGTGCAAACTCTCAGCCCGCTGGTGGGCTCCCCCTGGAAAGGTTCGGCAAGGAACATAACCTGTCAGTTCAGATGTTGTAAACAAAAACTCTAAGACTGAAAAACTGTACAGCGGACGAAATAAAATCAATACGGTATCTTTGCGAGGTCATCTTCACTCAAGCCGGTTATCTTCATCACCGTGATCGAGTCCAACCCATTGTGCAGCATCATTCGCGCAATTTTCAGCGTAGCTGAACGTTCGCCGCGCTGCTCCCCGAGCAGAATCCCTTTTTTCATTCCTTTCTCTTCAAGCTGCTCTGCAAGAGTCATTAGCTGATCCTTATGCGACGGCACGCGCAGTGCCAGTTTACGGATAAAAACCTCTGCATCGGACAATTCCGCCGTGTGCGCAAAGTAGTTTACCAGCGTAACAAACTGCTGTCCCGTCATGTGTTTTGCCAAAATCAGGGTTGCCAACCGGTCCAACAGCCCGGCGAGATCGCGCTGATGGATATGTTTTTCATGTTTGAAAAATTACCGAATAAGGCACAACGGCATAGACATAATTCTGCGTATTGCCTCGCATAAATAAATGTAAATTATATGCAATAACCAGCATGCCTTCATAAAAAATCGAATTTACCCGCTTCGGCATTTTTGGTTTAAAAAATTGACCGACACTGGAACATACTCACCTCGTTTTTAAACCTGAGAAAATAATTAAAAAACTCAGACACCGCCCTCTCGAGTTACTTCAACGATCAAAACCCGCATTGCTAATAAACGAGCACCAAATAGCGAAAAAATAATTCACACTCAAGGCATCAAAACTGATGAAAAATGGCCAGGGAAAGACCAAAAATCACACCAAATGTTCAACCACCTCCCGGCTATGCCGCTGGACCAGCGGGATCGTTGCCTGCGTTGCTGTGGCTGCCGTGCTTGCCTGGTTAGTCACTCTTATCATCCCCAAACCTGGCTATCCCCTCGCTAAAATATCCTTACCGATGGATGAACAACAGGTTGCACGCGGTGAATATCTGGCTCGCGTGGGTGACTGTGTTGCCTGTCATACGGCCCCCGGTAAACCGGCGTTTAGTGGCGGTTTACCCATCGCCTCCCCGATTGGTGGCATGATCCCGCCGAACATCACGCCGGATAAGAAAACCGGCATTGGTAACTATTCGTTTGGTGACTTTGAACGTGCGGTCAGATACGGCATTGCTCCTTCAGGTGACACGTTATACCCCGCCATGCCGTGGACCTCTTACTCGCGTATTACTGACAACGACATGGCTGCGCTTTATGCCTATTTCATGCACGGTGTCACGCCTGTCGCGGCTCCCCGCGAGCACAACACCATTCCCTGGCCGCTCTCGATGCGCTGGCCCATGACCTGGTGGCGCTGGCTCTTTGCACCAAAACCGCTGCCGCCGGGTCCGTTGCCGAAGGAACCGGTTGCGCTGGGTGCTTATTATGTCACCGGCCTCGGCCACTGCGGTGCCTGCCATACGCCCCGCGCCATCACGCTGCAGGAAGTCGTTTTTGATAACAGCAAAGGCAGCCAGTATTTATCCGGCGGTCAGGTCATTGATGGCTATTCGGTACCCTCATTACGCGGCGAGCAGCGTTCAGGGCTGGGGCAAACCCACGCTGATGAAATCGTTGCGCTACTGAAAACCGGTCGTTCGGATAAAACCGCTACCTTTGGTCCGATGTCCGACGTTGTCACCCACTCCACGCAATACATGTCGGACAGCGATCTTTCGGCCATCGCCGCTTATCTGCGCTCGTTACAGCCGAATATCATACAGGATAAGGCCTATTACGATTTAACAACCCTGAATCAATTATCGCGAGGAGAGGACTTAAGCCCCGGAGAAAAACAGTATTTATCCCACTGCGAAGGCTGCCATTTATCTAACGGACTGGGCTACAAAAATAAATTCCCGGCGCTGGCATTAAATACCATGGTCAATAATCCCGATCCGGCCAGCTTAATAAAAATTGTGCTGGAAGGCGCAACCAATGCCGAAACAAAACACAACGACACGCTTTATTCTATGCCCGCTTATACCGATTCACTCAGCGACGGAAATATCGCCGATATATTGAATTTCATTCGTTCGTCATGGGGCAATCAGGCACCTGAAGTGTCCTCTTCAGCGGTGGCCGAGGTGCGGAAAAATATAACAACACGCAACGCTAACAGCGTACGCGACTAATGAGAACTGACGGAGTGGGTATGAAAAACAGCAATCGCCGCTTACTGATATGGCTTTTCCTGACCAGCATGGCGATTTTCGCTGCGCCGCAGGCGCTGGCGATGTCAGATGGTACGGATGGTAAAAGCCAGGAATTTGCGCAGCCCGAAACGGCCAGCCGCTGCATGAGCTGCCATGGTCCGGGCGGTATAAGCCAGAATCCGGAGTGGCCCAATCTGGCCGGGCAAAAAGCGCCCTATTTGCGCAGTCAGCTCCGGGCCTTTCGTGACGGCAGCCGTAAAAACGGCATGATGCAGAACGTTGTTAACGGTCTGACAGACACCGATATCAGTCAGCTTTCCCATTACTTTAGCCAGTTGCCTTCCGCCAACCCGTAATCTGACAAGGAGCTTTTGTGCAGACGTTATTACTGGCACGCAGACATTTCCTCAAGGCCGCAGCTGCCGTTGGCATACTATTTTCCGGCCTGCTTCGCCCGGTAGCCAGTTTTGCTACCGGCAGCGCTCCTGTTCGACCGGAAGGCTTCAAGGGGCCCTTTATCAGCCACGCCGACCCGCGCTATTTTCGCTGGTTCTGGGCGATGACCTGGTACAATAAAAAGCCGAAACGATTCCCTGATGTGATTGCTCAGCCGCTGGACGCTGAAGATATAAAAATCCTGCTGATCTATGCAAAGCAGACGGGGCGTCGGGTTGCACTGCGCAGCTCCGGGCATAACATCACGCTAGCCCCGTTACGTAACGGCGCAGTGACCATCGACATGTCGCGTTTTAACAGTATTGAGCTGGACCCGCAGACCAAAACCGCCTGGGCCGGACCCGGGGTTCTTAGTCAGGAACTTAACGAGGCCACCTTTGATAAAGGGCTGGTGTTCCCCGGGGCGCATACCGGATTCGTTACCCTCGGTGGATTTCTGTTAGGCGGCGGCATGGGCTGGAATATGCCCGCCTATGGTATGGCGTGTGGGTCGATTCTGGCAGCCGAGGTGATGTTAGCGGACGGTTCCATCGTTATGGCCTCGCCGGATGAAAACCCGGATTTGTACTGGGCCATTCGCGGCGTTGGCCCGGGATTTTTCGCCGTGGTTCTGCGTTACAGGCTCCAGTTGCACAATGCGCCTACGGCGATTATGAACAGCTTTTACTTTCCCGTTACGGACCTGCGCCCCGCGCTGGATGAAATCATGACGCTGCTGCCGGCCAATGCGAAGCGCTCGGAGATCCTCGGCGCGCTGGGCAAGTTCTCCCCGCCGGGCACACCGCCGTCAGAACAGCGCTGGCATCTGGCGCTTAACGTGATTTCATTTGGTAGTACGGAGGCGGAAGCACGGGAAGTGGCCGACATTTTTAATAACAGCAAACTCCCGGATTTGTGCACCCTGCAAAGCGTGCATAACCGCTCGCTGACCTATCTGGATCTGTTCCAGGCGCTGGGCGCAACGGATGCCTACAGCACCAGCAGAACCAGCGAAACGGCCTTTTTCACCGATCGGCCAGAGCTGGCGCTGCCGGTTGTTGCCGAACTGCTGGAAAACGAAGCCGTCGATTCGCGTTCATTTGGTTTTTCGGTGATTGATACCAATCCGACGGTGCCGGAACCGTGCAGCTTTACCTACTGGGCACCGCACTATATTTCCTGGTATCTGATCGGCTCAACGGAAGAAGAAATTGAGGCGAACAGGAAGCTGATGCTGAAACTCAACGCGGCGATCAAACCGTACGCGAAAGGTTACTACATTAACGAAATCGATTTGGATGTCGCCCCGGAGATGGTGAATCAATGTTTTTCTGCCGAGAAATGGCAGAAGCTGAACCAGGTTCGGGAAATGTACGATCCGGAAAAACGCTTTTACAGCTATATCAAGCAGGAGCAGGACGGAGTTGTTGTCTCTGACATGTGAGGGACAGGAGGCAGTCTGCGCATGCTTTGCGCGTCAATTGCAGCATGCGGCAACAGATAATGGCTCATTGATAATCAGTCATCAATTCTTGATTTCTTAGTTTGGCTTTGAAAAAGTCACTTTGACCTTCATCCAGGCAGCCATTGTGCGCAAGTGCACAATGGCTAGCCATAGTACGGTTACCTGCTGTTCTGTTCCGCATCCCGGCACGGTACTTCCGCCAGCAGCAGCGAAAAATCTTTTAGCGTGCGTTCCAGTGCCCCGTCGTTATTCAGGGTCACGCATCCCATTGAGATCGGCTCTGCCGCACGCTGCATGCGTCGGGTAATTTCGCTTTCATCCTCACGTCCGCGCTGGCGCAGCCGCTTCGCCAGCACCTCCGGCGAAACCTGCAGGCACACCGGCAGCAGACGGTCGCCGTAGCGCTGCTGTGCTACCGCCAAATGGCGGCGCGAACCATTGACCACCACGTCCAGCCCGGCAGCCAGCCACAGATCGATTTCGGTGCCCAGCGCGTAGTAAAACTGGTGCGCCTGCCACTCAATGGCAAACATGCCGAACTCGCTGCGGCGCAGGAACTCATGCTCGCTGAGCGCAATATGATTTTCCCCTCCGGCAGAGGCGCTGCGGGTAATATAGCGGTGCGCCACTACCACCCGATCGGGAGCGCTTTCGCGCAGCGCCAGCAGCAGGCTATCCTTGCCGGAGCCGGATGCCCCCATCAGCCAGATTAACCGCGCCATCAGAACACCATCCGACCTTTCGCCCAGACGTTTTTGATATAGACCTGTTCTCTCGGCTGATGAACCAGCACCAGATCCGCACGTTTTCCTTCGGCAATCACGCCGCGATCGGTCAGTCCGATGGCGTGCGCCGGGTTTCGGGTGACCAGCGCAACGGCGGCAGGCAGATCCATCGCGATCTCGTCATCAGCAGCCAGACGGAAGGCGGCATCCAGCAGGCTGGCCGGGTAGTAATCCGAGGAAAGGATATCCAGCAGCCCCTTCGAGGCCAGGTCGCGTGCCGCCACGTTGCCGGAGTGCGATCCGCCGCGAACGATATTCGGCGCGCCCATCAGCACCTGTAGCCCCATCTCGCGCGATGAACGTGCGGCCTCTTCGGTGGTCGGGAATTCGGCGACCGTGCTGCCCACGCCTTTCGATTCCAGCACGTGGTCGTGGGTGGCGTCATCATGGCTGGCCAGCGGAATATGATACTGGCGGCACCAGGCGGAGATCGCCTCACGATTTGGCGTGGACCAGCGCGCGGCAAGGCGCAGCTGATCGGCCTGATAGGCATCCAGCTGCTCGTCGTTCATCTGGTATTTCCCGCCGAAATAGGTACGCCACGCGTCCAGCGAAACGTACTGGCGCTGGCCCGGCGAGTGGTCCATCAGTGAGACCAGCGACAGCGCCGGATTGCACATCAGCTGTTCAAACAGCGGCAGCGTGGAGTCGTGCGGCAGCTCGCAGCGCAGATGCAGGCGATGCTCGGCGCGGTTCAGGCCATGTTTTTCACTGTGGCGGATGGCGTTAATCATCTTGTTGAGATTTTCCATACGGTGGCCGCCGTCGCGCACGTCGCCCACGCCGATGGCATCCAGCACCGTGGTGATCCCGCTGGCGATAATCAGCGCATCGTGGCTGCTCATTGCCGAATGCGCGGGCCAGTCCACCTTCGGGCGCGGGGTGAAGAATTTATCCAGGTTATCGGTGTGCAGCTCCACCATGCCGGGCATCAGCCAGCCGCCTTCACCATCAATGGCACCCGGCAGCTGACTTGGCGTTTCGGCATAGGCGGTAATAATGCCGTTATCACAGGCCAGCGAGCCGCTGACCACTTCCCGTTCGAGGATAAGCTTTACGTTGTTAATGATCATACGGCGTGCTCCGGGGTAACAGACTGCATCACATGCAGACGATCGGCGACGCGTTCGCGCACCGCATTATCATGAAAAATTCCGACGATGGCGGCACCGCGGGCGCGCGCCTGCTCAATCAGTGAAACCACTGCCGCACAGTTCACGCTGTCGAGTGAAGCGGTCGGCTCATCCAGCAGCAGAATCGGGGATTCGGCGATAAATCCGCGGGCGATGTTCACGCGCTGTTGTTCCCCGCCGGAAAAGGTTGACGGCGGCAGCGACCACAGACGCGACGGCACGTTCAGATGCCCCAACAACGCCTGCGCCCGCTCTTCGCTTTCTGCCCGATCCACGCCGCGCTCCAGCAGCGGCTGCATCACCACTTCCAGCGTACTGATACGCGGGATCACCCGCAGAAACTGGCTGACCCAGCCAATTGTGTCGCGGCGCAGCGCGAGGATCTGCCTGGCCGGAGCGCTGACCAGATCCACCCACTGCTGATGGTGTTCAACCCAGATATGGCCGCTGTCCGGCAGATAGTTACCGTACAGCGAACGCAGCAGCGTGGATTTACCGCTGCCGGAATGGCCGTGCAGCACCACGCATTCGCCGGCGGCCACCTGAAGGGACGCATTATTCAGCACCGGAAGCCTTGCGCCGTGCTGGTTGTGCATGACGAAGGTTTTAGACAAATTCTCGATGCGCAGTTTGAGGTTCATAGCGGTTTCTCAACATGGGTTACAGAATGGATGACACCAGCAGCTGGGTATAGGGATGATGCGGATCGTCGAGCACCCTGTCGGTCAGACCGCTCTCCACCACCTGTCCCTGCTTCATCACCAGCAAACGATGGGCCAGCAGGCGCGCCACACCGAGGTCATGGGTGACAATCACTACCGCCAGATTGAGATCGCGCACCAGGTTACGCAGCAGATCCAGCAGCCTCGCCTGCACCGACACATCCAGTCCGCCGGTCGGTTCATCCATAAATACCAGCTTCGGCCCGGTGACCAGGTTGCGGGCAATCTGCAAACGCTGCTGCATACCGCCGGAGAAAGTGCCCGGCAGGTCATCGATGCGCGCCAGCGGGATTTCCACATCTTCCAGCCACTGGCCGGCCTTCTCGCGGATCTGCCCGTAGTGGCGCTCGCCGACCGCCATCAGTCGCTCGCCGATATTGCCACCGGCCGATACCTGCGCCCGTAATCCGTCCATCGGATACTGATGCACCACGCCCCACTGGGTGCGCAGCAGGCGACGGCGTTCACTTTCGCTCATCGCATAAAGGTCATTACCCTGATAGATAATTTCACCCTGCTGCGGCGGCAGTCGGGCCGAAATCGCCTTCAACAGAGTGGTTTTACCGGAGCCGGACTCGCCGACGATCCCCAGCACTTCACCGGGATAGAGTTCAAATGACACATCGCTGAAACCCTTACCCGGCGCGTAAAGATGGGTAAGCTGATTGACCGTCAGCAGCGGTGACTCATTGTTCATGACTGGCTTTCCTGTTGCTGATGGCAGTAATCGGTATCGGAGCAGACGAACATCCTGGTGCCGCTATCGTCCATCACCACCTCGTCCAGATAGCTTGTGCGCGATCCGCAGATGGCGCAGGGCTGATCCCACTGCTGGACCGTGAACGGATGATCGTCGAAGTCGAGGCTTTCCACTTTGGTATACGGCGGCAGCGCGTAGATGCGCTTCTCACGCCCGGCGCCGAACAGCTGTAAGGCAGGCATCATATGCATTTTCGGGTTGTCGAATTTCGGAATCGGCGACGGGTCCATCACGTAGCGATCGTTGACCTTCACCGGGTAGGCGTAGGTGGTGGCGATGTGGCCGTAGCGAGCGATATCCTCATACAGCTTCACCTGCATGATGCCGTACTCTTCCAGCGCGTGCATGGTGCGGGTTTCGGTTTCGCGCGGCTCGATAAAACGCAGCGGCTCGGGGATAGGCACCTGATAAATCAGCACCTGATCTTCGGTCAGCGGAGTTTCAGGAATGCGGTGGCGGGTCTGGATCAGCGTAGCATCTACGGTACGCTCGGTTACCGCTGCGCCGCTAACCCGCTGGAAAAAGCGACGGATAGAAACCGCATTGGTGGTATCGTCGGCCCCCTGATCGATCACCTTCAGTACATCGTGTTCGCCAATCATACTGGCGGTCAGCTGGATGCCGCCGGTTCCCCAGCCGTAGGGCATCGGCATTTCACGCCCGCCGAACGGAACCTGATAACCGGGGATCGCCACCGCCTTGAGGATCGCCCGGCGGATAGTGCGTTTACTTTGCTCATCCAGATAGCCCGGATTGTAACCATGCAGTTCAGCCACGTTGCTTCTCCTGATACTCCGCGCGCAGGCGCTTTAACAGTTCCAGCTCGGCCTGGAAATCGACGTAGTGCGGCAGCTTCAGGTGCGAAACAAAGCCCGCCGCCTCAACGTTATCCGCGTGCGACAGAACAAATTCCTCGTCCTGTGCCGGGCTGGTGATGCGCTCGCCGTACTCATCGGTTTGCAGCGCACGATCCACCAGCGCCATCGCCATCGCTTTACGCTCGGCGCGGCCAAAGACCAGGCCGTAGCCGCGGGTGAAATGCGGTGCGGCATCGGCGGGGGTGGTAAAGCCGTTGACCATTTCACACTCGGTCAGCAGGATTTCACCGATCTCCAGCGGGAAGCCCAGCTCCTCGGGCGCGATTTCCACCGTGACGTAGCCGGTACGGATCTCACCGGCAAACGGATGGGTGCGGCCGTAGCCGCGCTGGGTGGAATAGCCCAGCGCCAGCAGGAAACCCTCATCGCCGCGCACCAACTGCTGTAGCTTCGCCGAACGCGGTAGCGGATAGGATGGCGGATCGCGTGTAATATCCAGCGGTTCACTGCCGTCATCCTCTTCGGCAATTGCCAGTCCTTCACGGGTCATCAGGTCAAACATATGCGGGCAGCGCTCGTCTAGCGGCTGTTCGGCACGCTGCGCGGGCGGCGTTTTTCCCTCGGCCAGCAGGGTAAAATCCAGCAGGCGGTGGGTATAATCGTAGGTTGGTCCCAGTAGCTGGCCGCCGGGCAGGTCTTTATAAACGGCGGAGATTCGGCGCTCCACGCGCATTTTTCCGCTGTCCAGCGGCAGGCTGTCGGCCAGGCGCGGCAGCGTGGTGCGATAGGCGCGCAGCAGGAAAATCGCTTCAACCAGATCGCCGCTGGCCTGCTTGATGGCCAGCGCGGCCAGCTCGCGGTCGTGAATGCCGCCCTCGGTCATCACCCGGTCCACCGCCAGGCCCAGCTGCTGGTCTATCTGTTCGCACTGCAACTCTGCTTCATTACGGTCGCCACGGCGCAGATCTTCCTGTAGCCGGTGGGCGGCGGCTATCGCCTTCTCGCCCCCTTTCACCGCGACGTACATCAGCACACCTCCACGTTGGTGGTGCGCGGCAGGGCCATCATATTTTCGCCACAGGTGAAGATCAGATCGATCCCCTGAGGGAAGGTATGCGCGCGTTTGCGCAGGAATTTCAGCACGCTTTCCGGCAGCTGCGGCGCAATCGCCCGGGTTTCCATCAGTCCGGGACCGCGCAGGCGCAGCGTCAGACCACCGCTCAGCCCGGCGACATCAATAATCAGCGTGCTACTTTTTTCCGGCGAGACGTTATCGCCCGGCGAGAAGCTGGCGATATCAACGGCGGATTTGGCATGCAGCAGGGCAAACGGCGCGTCGGTACGATCGGTAACCGGCGCACCGGTGTGAAAACGCAGATTGTTCAGCAGCGCTTCATCGTGGAAACGTTCATCGATCCACAGCGGCGTTTCGCGATCCACCAGCGTCATCAGCACCGCCGTTGCCGCCACCGAGGTACGCCCCCAGGCGGGCAACGACGGCAGAGAAACCATCACGCCCGGCTCGCTCATGGCTTTAAGAATACGGCGGAAGGCGTGCTGGGCATCGGCAACCGGATGGCTGAAACTGGCGAGTAGAGTCATTAATTGTCTCCCCTGACGAGGGTGAAGAAGTCAACGCGACTGCTGGCAACTTCGCGGGAACGCAGCAGCAGCTGTTCCTGACGTGCGGCGGCCAGCGGCGCAATAATCTGTTGGTGAAGAGTCTGTGCGCTGTCGCCCTGTAGCAGGGCATCCAGCAGCGCGCAGCGTTCCGCGTGGGCTTTATCGCGCCCGATAATATAGCTGTAGCCGCAGGTGCCATTTTCCAGCTGGACCACCGCGCGGGTGACGGTGGTATCGCCAAGAATAAAGCGTCGCCCGGTTCCCCCCATTCGCGCCTGGAGGCGGGTCAGCCCGGTTTCCGGCGCGCGCAGCAGTTGGTACTGCGGTTGCAGCGTTGATGGCCAGTGCGCCAGCAGCTGTTGCGGGCTGCTGTGGGCCAGTACTGAGAGCCAGTGCTGGCGGGCCTTATGTGCTTCCATTTAATGCTCCAGCGTGAGTTCAATCATGTCGGCACGCGTCAGGCTGACGGAGTATTCCGCCATCGCGCCGCTGCCGTTACGGGTATTCAGGGTGCGCACGCAGAGCAGCGGTGCATGCAGCGTGACTTCCAGCAGACGGCTCTCTTTTGCCTGTGCGCGGCGGGCAGCGATGCGCGTCTGCTTGCGCGTCAGATCTTCGCCCAGCTGCTGGCTGATAAAGTCGTGCAGCGATCCGCTGGTAAACTTTTGCAGCTGCGGCCACCAGTCCAGATCGGGCAGGTAGTGATTAATCACGCACACCGGCACGCCGTTAACCCGGCGAAGGGTGCGCAGGTGGATCACCGTATCGCCCTCGTTACAGGCCAGCGCGGCGGCCACTTCAGCGTTGCAGGGGCGTAACACGGCCAGCAGGCGTTCGCTGGTGGGATGGCTCCCCTGCTCCATCAGGTTCTGGCTGAACCGCGCCTGTGCGTGCAGCGGGTAGTCGTACGGACGCATCAGCACCAGAATGCCAACGCCCTGACGGCGCTGAACCAGCCCTTTATCAACCAGTTCATCCACCGCGCGGCGCAGGGTATGACGGTTGACCTCATAGTGTGCGGCCAGCTGTTTTTCCGATGGCAGATACTCTCCACAGCGATAGCGGCTGCGCAGTTCATCTTCCAGCCGGGCGGCGATGGCCTGATATAAAGTGGTCGGATGTCTGGATAAGTTGAGCATTAAAAAAATCTCCACAGCGTCATACCCGGCGGGAAGCTGTTGTCTGCAAATTGCTGCTTCCTGCCACCGATGGGCGTTACTTTGCCGGGGTTGTGTGACACTGCGGTTAAGGGGAGATGACGTTTGTGAAAAGCTGCTAAAGCAGAGGATTCGCTGGCCGTCAGGTACTCAGGTTGACCGTTACGGGCAGATCGCCGAGACGCCGTCAATCCCTCCCTGTAGCCCTGGCTGCCGCATCCGTGCGGCAGTCACTCGGCTAACCTGTCCCGTAACGGTCATCCTCTCTACATGGGTGTTGCTGCCATCTCATGTCAGATTATCCGGCAGCGATACCAAAGCATTGAGGCAATCGGGGCTGGACGGATTAGCGGACCGTCCGAGCACATGGATGTGCGAGGCCGAGCGGACAAGGACGTGACAGCGGGTCCGCGTTCCGGCCAGCCCCGATAAGCCAGACACAGGATCTTAAGCAACTCCATGCGCACATCGCTCCATATCTGACTTATAGTTATTAGCTCTGCCCCAAAACAGGAAACGCAACATGGATCAACAACGCTGGGCCGCCGTCGATAATTACCTGATTCAACAACTCGTCCCGCAGGATGAGGCCCTGCTGGCCGCACTGGATGCCAACAAAAACGCTGGACTGCCGCCGATTGACGTGGCCCCTAATCAGGGAAAGTTACTCTATCTGTTCGCCAAAATGATCGGTGCCAGACGCATTCTGGAGATCGGCACGCTGGGTGGGTACAGCACCATCTGGCTGGCACGTGCGCTGCCGGACGATGGCAAAGTGATCACCCTTGAGTATCAGCCGCGCCACGCCGAAATCGCCAGTCACAACATTCGCCGCGCCGGGCTGGAAAGCAAAGTGACCATCCTGGTGGGTGCCGCACGGGATACGCTGCCAACCCTCGAAGGTTCCGCCCCGTTCGATATGATCTTTATCGACGCCGACAAGCAAAATAACCCGATCTATCTGGAGTGGGCGCTAAAATACTCGCGTTCCGGCACCGTAATCATCGGTGATAACGTGGTACGCAGCGGGAAAATTACCGATGCCGAAGATGCCGATCCGAATCTCCAGGGGCTGCGGGAATTTCTCAGCCTGGTGGGCAACGACGATCGGCTGGAAGCCACGGCGGTTCAAACCGTCGGAGCCAAAGGCTGGGATGGACTGGCGATGGCGCGGGTGAAATAAGATAAGTTTGAACCTGGCGGCCGTTATCTGGCCCATCTATGACGTCCCGTTCCAGCCTTTCTGGCTTCTGTGTCGCTGTTTTTAAAACCGGGCTGTGGTAGCCGGGGTAGGTCCGAGCGTTACGGGCAGATCGCCGGGACGCCGTAAACACCTCCATGTGGGCTTGGCTGCCGCATCCCTGCGGCAGACACCCGGCTAACCTGTCCCGTAGCGCTCTGCCCTTTTGGCTTCTGTTTCGCGATTTTAAAACCAGGCCGGGTGGTCATTCCTTGAGGTTTTGCGCGGCTGTCTTTGAAAACGGGCGGTGGTGGTTGGGGGGGCTCCCAGTATTGCGGAGAACGATGCCAGCCATGAGGACATCCCCGAGTGGGGATTTGCACTCACCTGACCATACATTTGCATTTTACCTGCCTGTTTGCATTTCATTTGGACATCTGCCACAACAAAATGAAAACAAGTCATCTACTGAATTGACTGACGGCTTTGAGCGAATTGCGGAATTAACGCTGTGCTCTGCGGAAAATTTAAAACGCAGCGTAAAATTTGTCCGACAGCAACGTCTTGTTAGCGTCGGTTCTCATCTTCAGTTACGGGGTGCTCACCAAGATTGTCTGGCAACTCCTCCAATAGCTCTTTTGAGTGATACTGAAGAACTATTTCTCCTTTGTTAGTCTCTCTGTCCAATATCTACCAACTAACTTTTGTTTCGGCTTTTCAATAATTTTGAACATCGCTTTTCCACCATGAAGGATGCTCCGCTCGATTAAACTTAGTCGAGGCCTGCTAGTATAGTAACATGCTAAGTTTTTAATCTTCCTCTCAGGATAAATAAGAAAAACCTCTGAATAAGAAATGCTTTCCATTTCACTCGCGAGCATCATGTAGCTAGTTTAAAAAAAATGATTGGTTGGCCCTGAACATGATAGGTATAGGAGCAGGTTTTTCACCTGTCTCTAGATGTATCCAATCTGAATAAATATAACCTGCCCAGGTCTCGTTTAAATCTGGAAAAGGAACAAGCCAATCTCTAAATATACTGAACTTCAAGCCCCATTTAACGAACGCTGCCACAATTAAAAGGTCAACAGTCACCACTTTAGGAGCAAGCCCGAAAAAATCTTCTACCTTTGACAAGTCTAAGCCGCCAAAGTATGCGAGGGAAAACTAAGCGACCGCTGAAATGGTGACCAATAGATACATCGAGCTTTTAATCGTCACATTACGCATTATTTGAACTCAAAAATAATTCCAAGTGGCTTCAGCAAACCCTCGTCCATCTTCCCGAGTCCATTTTTGATTTTGGTGAAACAAAAAAATGCATTTATTTATCTCCAACCAACGACCAGTGATTGGCTCATCGCCTTGTAGACTATTCCAAATATGGATAAGCATATCTCGAAAACATTCTGTCCATGTAAGATGTGCGAATACGTTGTCCGGACAGTTGAATGCTAAACACTCCATAAAGAAAGATGGTAATTCACGAAACGCTCTATCATCTGCCATCGCGTTTTCAATACGTTTTAGGAGCCGTGCTCCTTTTTTATAGGCATAGCCAGTTCTTTTTTTCTTGGCTATTCCATTTTCTTTTTGTTAGCGTAATATCCTTTAGCATAAACCTTTAATGAGCAATTATTGAACGGTGCATGTGAATCTATCGCTTGCCGAATCATCCGCTCTGTTCGTTCTTGCTTGTCTTTTTCAGTGTCACTTGAAGGACCAATCTATCCTGACAATATATCTTCCAAACTCATTGCTTACCCTCTGTAAACGCTAACGCCTTGCTCACGGGAAAATTGGGAGCGTAGCAAGTAATTTTTCTGTGTGTAGCAAATCGTTAAGCATATATTACAGCCACTCACCTAATATTTGATTACGATAAAAGTCAGAATGAATATCATACTGAGGATCCACATTTGCAGAGTACAAATAAAACAGCTCATTTTGAGGTAAGTTAACTATGTCACCTAGCCACATAATTACATAACCGCCTTTATTCACTCCATATGGAATATTAATTCCACCTGGACCATTAATGCGACCAGCACTTTCTGTTTGCTTCTGAAGCTTATAGCCTTCCGCATGCTCAAACTTTACTAAAACATTTTTATCGAAATATACAGGAGTCAAAAAACCATTTGATGGAATATCTCTAATCAGTCCAGGTATGAAAAAATGTTCCGCTGGAGAATATTTAAATTCTGTCTGTTCACCGACAGGAAGCTTCCCCCTATTAAATCTACCAAACTGATTTATTCGGACTTCACTTTTACCTTGTTTCTTAGCATCTTCAATGTAATTTTTTATGATATGTACTGCCGAAATAGAGAAGCGAATCTGGCCGCTGCTTTTATTTAGCAAATACGGAAGGCAATCCAAAACAACCCTCATTCCATCATAGTAGAATGTTTTTCTCTGAGCACAGAACTCTAAAGGACTACCATCTAGGTCAAAGTAGCTATTATAGCCTTCTAAACTATCTATTTTCAATTTCTCACTCCTGCATGCCTAAAAATCCGTTCTCAAAGGTAGCCTGTTCGCAAATAGAACATTTTCAAAAATTATTTACAAAACTTAACCCATGCCAAACTAACGCTAATGTAAATCTATTTCAACAAGTTTTTCTGAAATAAGTAAATTTGCGTTCGGCATAATTTATACAGGCAGTGCTAGTTGTTCACGAATTTACTCAAGCTGGATACTGGAGAATTTATCCAGCGGTTTGTAACAGTAAAAGAAATGATAATCAGGCATTTACCACAACGCCGAATGTCATGTTTTGGCACACAGCAAACATTCGTACATTCACAACATGTACCGCCAGATTTTGCTGGCGATGGTCGTGAAAATTGCAAACGGGTAGTAAGACCGGATGCAGTTACTCACCCTAGTCTGAACCGATCCTGATGTTTTTCAGGCAACACCGAAGAAAACAGCAGGCTGGCCGTGCACCCGGGCGGGACATCCGCAGCGCTGAACGCAGAAAGGAAGCCAGGATTCCCCCGCACGGACGCGGGGGAAAGGCACAGCCGGGGCAGGACGCCCCGTCTATTCCGATTCGTCAGGCTGACGCACGCAGTGATGGCACCGCATCGCGGCGCCAGGACAGGACCAGACGGGGCACGGCCAGCCAGCGCGATCGCCGCGACTTACCGACAGCACCAACAACACCGACAACATCAATAACAGCCAGCGCTATCACCGATACTGACAGGCAAAACGGTGGCCCCGCTACGCCGCACTCAGCGCAGGAAACTGCGCCATCAGCCGGGCAAACAATCCCGCCATCTGCTCATCCAGCGGTAGATCGCTCCCCTCGCCCTTCTGCACCGCAGCAAACACCTGATGCTTAAGGAAATGACGCCACACCACAGGCCGCTCGGCAAGGAATGCAGTCAGCAGACGATAGCGATCCTCCGTCCACAGCGCCTCAAAGCCTTCGCGCGCCGCCCCCACATCAAAATGCTTATCGCCCGCACCCGGCATTACCGCCCGTAATGCTTCGGTAGCAGACAGATCGATTTCACCGCGCTGCACCACCACGCCGTACTGCTCGCGCGCCGCCTGCTCGCTGAGAAATCCGCACTGTACGTCCCGCAGCACCGCCTGCGCATCGCGATCTTTTGCCGCGCCGTAGCCGCCCGCGCCTGGCCCTTTCACCGTCACCACATCTCCCGGCCCGCAGTGAATGACATCGGTATTGCCGTGTTCAATGACGCTGCCGTCGGGGCGCGTGGTGCGGAACCAGGAAGTGCTCCCCGCACGCCCACCCGCCGCACCGGCGGAGGAAAACACCGAACGGTTGCGGTTGCGCGCGGTGATGGTGGTATTCGGTGCGAACACCTCAAACGCCATCTCCGTTGCCAGCCCGCCGCGATATTTCCCGGCTCCGGCGCTGTCCGCCGCCAGCCCGTAACGATGGAAGCGCACCGGCACTTCGGCCTCGTTGATCTCGATCGGTGTGTTCTTCAGGAACGCCGACAGCCCGCCGGAACCGTCCGGCCCGTCGTGTTTTGGCGTGCCGCCCGCACCGCCGCCGACCGGGCCAAGTGAAGCCACCACGGTACGGTTCTGCGCATCCACAGTACGGATATTAATAATCGAATTACCGCCCGGCGAGTTAGCGGGCAACCTGTCAGGCATCGCCAGCGAAAACGCCCCCACGGTGGCAATCTGCGACATCGCGCAGGTCAGCGAACGCATCCCTACCGCCGCCGGTGCCTCACAGTTCATTATCGTGCCCGGCGGCAGAATGGCGCGTGTTGGCCGCAGGGTTCCGGCATTCAGCAGCAGGGAACGGTCAAGAGTCGACAACACATAGGTCACGCCGACCAGCGCCAGCGGGTGCCGCTCGCGGCCGCCGGTGGGCATATTCAGCGATGAAGCCAGCTGCGGATCGCTGCCGGTGTAGTCCAGCTCCAGACTGTCGCCTTTGATCCGCAGAGTGATCGCGATACGGCACGGGTAGCCCCCCTCGCCGTCTTCGTCTGCATAATCGGCATAGAAATATTCACCATCGGGAATGGTACTGATAATCGACCGCGCCTGCTGCTCGGCGTAGTCGAGAATGCCTTCAACGCCGGTCAGGAAGTCATCGATACCGAAGCGGGCGATAATCTCCTGCACTTTGCGCTCGCCGATATTCACCGAGGCGATCTGCGCGTTGAAGTCACCCCAGTTCTGATCCGGCGCACGCACGTTCAGCCGCATAATCTGCGCTACCGCCTCATTCATCTGACCGCCGCTAATGATTTTCAGCGGCGGAATGCGAATGCCTTCCTGCACGATCTCGGTCAGGGATCGCGACAGCGAAGCAGGCACCGCGCCGCCCACGTCGGTGTTGTGAATATGGCCGACCACAAAGCAGACGATTTCACCCTGGTGGAACACCGGCTTCCAGATATGGATATCCGGCGAGTGGGTCGCCACATTTCCGGCATAGGAATCGTTGGTGATGCAGATATCCCCTTCCTGATAGCCGTCGATCAGCGCCAGCACCGGGCCGTAGTCAATCCCACTGTACCAGGGCGCGCCGAAGCTGCGCGGCGAGGCAAAGGCCAGCCCGTCGCGGCTGACGATCTGACAGGAAAAATCTTCCGTCTCTTTAACAAAGGTGGAATGCGCAGTGCGCATCAGCGTAAACGCCATCGCGTCGGCCGCGGCCGCACAGTAGTTGGCGAGGATCTGCAGGTTACGGCCATCAATTGCCATGATGTTCTCCGGAAACGGGGGTGATAATCAGGTTGCCAAAGCGGTCGACGTCGACCTGCATCTGCGGCGGTACGCAGGTGGTGCAGTCGTCCTGCGCGACGATAACCGGGCCGGTGAGCTGGTGCCCGGCGGCCAGCGCGGAGCGGGAAACCACATCCACCTGCCACCAGCGCCCGTCGATCCAGGCTTCCACCTGGCGCAGTACCTGCGCCGGGCCATCGGCGGCGGCCAGCAGTTTCATCTGCGGTTTCGGCGTAGGCGAGCTCAGCACCAGCCGCAGGTTAATCAGCTGTACCGCCGCATGCTCGTCATGATGCCCGAACAGGCGGGTGTGATGCGCATCGAAAGCCTGACGGATCGCGGCCAGATTACCCGCCCGCAGCCATTCTTCCTCCAGCGCCACGTCGATTTCAAACGACTGGCCGCGATAGCGCATATCGGCAGAGAAGCTCAGCCGGTAAGGCAGATCGCCACCGTACTCGCGCTGCAGCCAGCCTTCGGCTTCATCGCGCAACACGCCGCTGGCATCATGCAGAGCGGCACTGGCAGACGGAGTCAGATCGCAGTAAAGCGTGTTGATAAAGTCGTTTTTGATATCGGCGACCAGCCCGCCCAGCGCCGACAGCACGCCAGGCGTTGGCGGTACAACCACGCCTTTCAGCTTGAGTTCGCGCGCCAGGAAGCAGCCCATCATCGGCCCGGCACCGCCAAATGCGAGGAAGTAGAACTCGCGCGGATCGAGGCCGAAACGGGATATCAGCCCGCTGGTGTCGCTGTACATGCTGGAAATCGCCAGCGCGATAATGTTTTCTGCCGTCTCTTCAATGCTGATGCCCAGCGGTTCGGCCAGTTTCTGCACCGCCGCCCGCGCTCCTGCTACATCGACCTGCACCGCGTTGTAGCCGAGATCGCCATGGCCGATCATGCCGCAGGCGGCAAAAGCATCGGTGGCGGTGGCTTCTGTACCGCCGCGGCGGAAGCAGACCGGGCCAGGCAGTGAACCCGCACTGTCCGGCCCCACCTGTAACACCCCCAGGCTGTCGATCCAGGCGATCGAGCCGCCGCCCTGTCCCACCGAGGTGACGGAAACCGACGGAATGTAGATCGGGAAGTCGCCGATAATTTCACCGCTGCCGTATTCCGGGCGACCGTCGATAATAACCGCCACATCGGCGCTGGTGCCGCCAATATCCAGGCTCAGCAGACGGTCAAAGCCGCAGTTTTCCGCAATATAGCTGGCACCGATCACCCCGGAAGCGGTGCCGGAAAGCACCATCTGTACGCATTCCGCTTTGGCCTGCGCCAGTCCCATCACTCCGCCGTTGGACTTGGTGATGCGTGGCGGTACAGGAACGCCCATCTCTTTCAGCGCCCGCTCGAACGAGTCAAGATAGTGGATGACCTTTGGCTGCACGTAGGCGTTGATCACTGCGGTGATGGTGCGTTCGTACTCACGAATAATCGGCCAGATCTCCGCCGAGCAGGAAGTCAGCAGATCCGGGGCCAGCTCAGCGACCAGTTCCCGCACCCGCGCTTCGTTGCCGCCGTTGCGATAGCTGTGCAGCAGCGAAACCACGATCCCCTCGCAGCCTGCCGCCCGCGCGCCGTCAATCGCCTCCACCACGCTTTGCCTGTCGACCTCCTGCAATACCCGGCCGTCACGATCGGTGCGTTCACGAATGGCGAAAACCCGGTCGCGGGAAATCAGCGGGGCCGGGCGGCGTGAAAACAGATCGTGGATATGGGGGATCTTCAGGCGGGCCAGTTCCAGCACGTCGCAGAAACCGTCGGTGGCAAACAGCGCCAGCCGCACACCTTTGCGCTGGATCACCGCGTTGACGCCGACGGTGGTGCCGTGGGTAAACGCGCTGATTTCCTGCGGCTGGATGCCGTCGCGCTCGCGGAACTGGGCAAGGCCGGTGGTAATTTCGCTGCCGGGGCTGTCGGGACGCGACAGAACTTTTAACGTTCGAATGCTGTTATCTCGCTCGTCCAGCACGGCAAAATCGGTGAACGAGCCGCCAATATCGACGCCAACGCGGTAACTCATGCGGTGTGATCCTCTGGGTGGGTGGGAATGAATTCCATCAATCGTTGTGGCTTTTCCACCGGCTGCCAGCCTGCGCGGCGATAGACCTCATGGGCATCGTCGGTGGCCAGCATCCAGCGTTTTACGGTTTTGAGTTCAGGGTGCTGCAAAATGCTGGCGGCAAACCAGCCGCCGAGCCCGTGGCCGCGCTGCGACGGGTCAATGATCACGTCGCTGAGGTAGGCAAAGCGGCTGTAGTCGGTGATCAGGCGGCCAAATCCCACCTGCTGGCCCCGGTGGTAAATGCCGAAGCAGAGCGATCCCGCCAGGGCGCGCAGCGTTTGCGCCAGCGGCTGCCCTTTGGCCCAGTAGCTGTTTTCAGAAAGCTGATGGTGGACCCATGCCACATCCAGCCGGTTCGGGTCGCTGCTGAGCAGATAGTCGTCGCGCTGCCATTCGGCAATGATGGGAACGAGCGGCTGTAGCATGGTGGCTCCTGACCTGTTTTTTGTGGGGATAAAATGAGTGTACGGTTTTTGGCGGCGGGATTTTTTTGTAACGGGGGGTGACTACGGCGTTTTGTGGGGAATTACGGGTGGGTGGGGAAATTTTCTGCGTCGTCTGTCGATTTGATGTGTGATCGAGTCTGTAATTTAAAGGGCTTAGTCGCCTGTGGTGACTGTGATAACGCTGGCGGGTGGTGTTTGATTTCCAGGTTGCCTGTATAAAACCAATTGTTCATGGATGGATTTTTTAGTTATCGGCGTAGAAGCAGAAGCAGAAGCAGAAGCAGAAGCAGAAGCAGAAGCAGAAGCAGAAGCAGAAGCAGAAGCAGAAGCAGAAAATATCAGGGTGAGCGGCTGGAAAGTAAATCATCCTACAAGGGGCAGGAATATCGCCCCTTGTAATTAAACCCGAGGCTAGATTATGTCGGCATCGAGAAGGTGGTCACTTTATTGGTCTGCGGGTCGATTGAGATGATGCAGATAGCCAGATTTCCGCCGAAACGATCTTTACGATCGGAAATTTGCAGGTTGTAGGTTTCTGAGAATGACGTGTAGCCAGAAGAATTAGATTCATTCAGTTTGAAACCCAGAATCTGTTCGAAATAGGTTCTGCTTTTACCAATGCTGCTCTTACACTGCTCATTGGTGATTTTACCGGATTGTTTTACCGAGGCAGTGGTTTGCGTACCGGTGGTGCTGGTGCTATTGGTATTGAGCGCCGCATTGACCGCTTTCATTTTTTCGCCAACGGTCTGCTGGAAATCAGCGCAGGATGTAGAGAGTAAAACCATGCCGCAGAGGAGTAGCTTTTTCATTGTATTCCTTACAATATTTAACGTTATTTTTCAGCATGACAGTATAATTTTTACAAAATCCTTACTCCAGAATAAAAATTCCTGAAAAATCCGAAAATCAATCGACAACCACCAATTAATAACACTGGCAAACTTTTTCAATTGAAATTTTCACATGGCTGAATTTTAAAGCTCTTTCTCGATCGCCTTATCTACAGTGGGAGAGAATATATGGGCACGTGTTATCGAAATGGCGGTAAAAGTGGCATTCTCTGCAGCGGCGTTATTAAGATAAAACTATTTAAATAGCCACCGCTGGCGGAATGGCGGAATGGCGGAATGGCGGAATGGCGGAATGGCGGAATGCTAAAAATAATTCCAGCCGAATGGATATCAGAGATAGCTGATGCAGGGGCGTTGACATCGGTGCTGGGGGGAATGAGAGAATAGCCGTATTTCATCGAAGGATGAAAATAACGCAGACTCTAAATTATCTCTATGGAAGCTTCAGGGTTATAGCTGCTACGGCAGAGATCATCAATCAATATACCCGCAGCAGGCCGCGGCCAGGTAAGATCCCCCGCAGGGGATCGCGTTCAGGTTCTGCTACATGTATATCGCGAAGGGCGTAAATAAAAACGCTTTAAGTCTTATGCGGCATAAAATAAGACGTCACGTCAGTAATGCACCAACCCGCCATCCACCGCGTACTGGCTTCCGGTCACGTAAGAAGCGTCGTCGGATAGCAGGAAAAGCGCGACGGCGGCGGCTTCTTCTGCTGTCCCTGCCCGCCGCAGCGGCACCTGGCTGACCACGAAATCCTCAAACTGCTGGCGGGACTCCTCCGGCATAAAGTGCCTGAAATTGGTTTCAATCGGGCCGGGAACCAGTGTATTCGCCCGGATATTGCGCGCGGCCAGCGCAGCGGCCCAGCTTTTCACCATCGCCACGGTCGCGCCCTTGGTCGCGGCATACAGACTGGTCATCGCCGCGCCTTCATAAACCGAAGATGACGAGGTAACCAGTACGGATGCGCCGGGATTTAGCGAGCCGGACAGTGCAGCTAACTGAAGCATCGGTCCGCGAACATTGGCATTCATCATGCGGTTAAATCCGTCGGCCGTAACGGACTCCGGCGCACCCACCTCCGCGTAACCGGCATTCAGCCACAGTCCGTCCAGCGAGCCCCACTCGCTGACAGCCGCCGCCAGCGCAGCGATATCTTCTTCATCGGCGGCATCATTTCTCAGGATCGGCGTGGTACCCGGTAACAGGCTGCGGGCTTTCGCCAGGCGCTCTTCATTCAAACCGGTGATGGCAACCTGCCCACCTTCGCTGGCAATGCGCAGCGCACCGGCCAACCCCATACCGCTGCTCCCGCCGGTGATTAGAATGCGTTTGCCCTGAAATCTGCTCATGATGGCCTCCTCTTTTCATTTACCTTGTTTGCCACCTTACGAAACTTCCATAGTTGCCGTCATCTGTTTCACCAGGTGACATTTTTGCGCTGGATACTTATTTTTTATCCTGCGGCTACGCATCAGTGTTCATCGTTTTACTGGATTATCGAAACTGAAGTTCAGGCATTACGGACTCTGGTGAAGACCATTAAAATCAGGGTTCGTACGGCATACTTCATTTATCCTTACTTGCAATAATGCGGTATATTGGCGGCACTATTTTGCATTCATCGTTCTATCACAGGTAACAACGGCAATGGCTTTTATCCCTAAAAACTACGCGCGGCTGGAAAGCGGCTACCGTGAGAAAGCACTCAAAATTTATCCGTGGGTCTGCGGCCGCTGTTCACGCGAGTTTGTCTATTCCAACCTGCGCGAACTGACGGTTCACCACATCGACCACGATCATACCAATAACCCGGAAGACGGCAGCAACTGGGAGCTGTTGTGCCTGTACTGCCACGATCACGAACACTCGAAGTACACCGAGGCAGATCAGTACGGCACCACCGTTGTTGCGGGTGAAGATGCGCAAAAAGATGTCGGTGAGGCCACTTACAATCCGTTTGCCGATCTGAAGTCGATGCTGAATAAGAAGAAATAATCTCCTCGAAATGACAGTATCGGGGCGTATTCTGAGGGTTATATGTTTCGCATGAAGGCAGGTGTCTTCCTTCCGGGCGGTCCTCGCGTCGCTTCGCGATACCTTCATTTCGTTCGTCAGCCTCACGGACCGGCACAGATGCGCGTCCTGCGCAACTGCGCCTTTCGTCCACATCCCTGTGGCCGAATCCGGGCTTCCTCACTGCGTTCAGCACTGCGGATTGCCCTTCAGAAAGACTCCTCTTGGCCTGCCAGCCTGATTTCCTCGTCAGGACCAGCAACAAAAGCAGCAAGCACACTCTTCGAGGGGGATCGGCCTCTGCGGCTGCCGGGTAATCCGCAGCGCTGAGGTGAAGGCAGCTGGCCAGGAGCCGCCGACAGGGATGTTGGCGGCAGGCGAAGTCGGGTCAGGGATGACACGTCTTCGCCGATCCGTGCGGCCGGGTGCCGTAACCGAAGGCACCGCAAAGCGGCGCGAGGACCGCCCGGCAGCCGCAGAGGCCGAAACCCTGGCACCCATGCCACAGCGATCCCAGCTAACCAGCTAACCAGCCAATCAGCCAATCAGCCAATCAGCCAATCAGCCAATCAGCCAAATCAAAACTCAACCTGGGTATGACGCGTAATCAGCGAACGCAACGGCACGCTGCTTTTCATAATCGGTGACTTAATCACAATATAACTAAAGTACTTATCAATCCCCACCTTCGCATCCAGCAGCCCTTCAATCACTTCCTGATAATGCTCAATACTGCGGGTGATAAACCGTAACAGATAGTCATAACCGCCGGTGATCAGATGGCACTCCATCAGCTCGTCAACCTCACGGATAGCGTTCTCAAACTTCATAAAATCTTCGCGACGATGGCCGGAAAGGGTCACCTCGGTAAACACCGTCACCGAATCCGTAATCTTGGTCAGATTAATGTGGGCTTCATAGCCGGTGATAAACCCGGCGGTTTCCAGGCGCTTGACGCGCTGCAGACAGGGGCTGGGCGACAGCCCAACGGCATCGGCAAGATTCACATTGCTGATACGGCCATCTTTTTGCAGCTGCACCAGAATGTTGATGTCGATACGGTCCAGTTTCATTAAGCCGTTCATAACCGCCCTCATTGTTACTACATTGTCACAACCCTTCCCTATCCGCCGCGCAGTGGGATGTGCTGCGCGTCAGATATTTCAGGTAATTTCCAATGGTATAGCACGCTTTCCGCAACTTACGCCAGCGATTTACCGTGCCATACCATCCAACCGTTATTATCAATAAATACAATAATATCAATGAGGAACTGTCGTTCAGCCCAGTCGTCCCGTTGCACGAGCCAGTGCAATATCAAAGATATGCAGCGCTTCTTCCAGCTGCGAGTCACTGGTCACCAGCGGCGCGAGGAAACGCACGGTATTGCGATGCAGGCCACACTTGATTAACAGCAGGCCTTCCTGGCAGGCGCAATCCAGAATTTTCTGCGTCAGCGCCGCATCCGGCTGTTTGGTTTCAAAATCGATGATCTCTACCGCCTGCATAAAGCCAATACCGCGTACTTCACCGATGCAGGCGTATTTATCCGCCAGCTGGCGCAGGCGCGCATTCAGGTGTTCACCAAGCTGGTTGGAGCGCTCCAGCAGGTTATCCTGCTCCAGCAGATCCAGCACCGCCAACGAAGCAGCACAGGCCAGTGCGTTACCGCCGTAGGTGCCGCCCAGTCCGCCCGGAGCCGGCGCGTCCATGATCGCCGCTTTACCGACTACACCGGAAATCGGCAGGCCGCCGCCGAGGCTTTTCGCCACGGTCACCAGGTCCGGCACAATGCCGGTGTGCTGGAAACCAAACATCTTGCCGGTACGGCCAAAGCCGGTCTGCACTTCATCGCAGATCAGCAGAATGCCGTGGCGTTGAGTGATCTCACGCAGCGCCTGCATAAAGCTCGGGGACGCCGCCAGGAAGCCGCCGTCGCCCTGCACAGGTTCAATGATAATCGCCGCGACGCGCTCCGGCAGGATCTGCACCGCGAACAGGGTATCCAGCGCCTTTAAGCAGTCCGCTTCCGAAATATTGTGGAAGGCATTCGGGAACGGCACGCGGTAAACATCGCCCGGGAACGGACCGAAGTTCTGTTTATACGGCTGGCTCATCCCGGTCAGGGTCACGCCTAATAACGTACGGCCGTGGAAGGCACCGTCAAAGGCAATCACGCCAGGACGGTTAGTGTGTGCGCGGGCAATCTTCACCGCATTTTCTACTGCTTCTGCACCGCTGGTGAAAAATACGCTTTTAAATTCTTCACCGGCACCGACTAATTTATTCAGGCGCTTTGCCAGTTCGATATAGCCCGGGTAGGCAGCCACCTGGAAACAGGCGTGGGAAACCAGCTGCAGCTGTTCGGTAACGGCATTCACTACCGCCGGGTGATTGTGGCCAACGTTTAATACGCCGATACCACCAACGAAATCTAAATAGCGATTTCCTTCCACATCCCACACTTCCGATCCTTTGCCTTTAGCAATCACAATCGGGTGTGCGGTTACTACGCCGCGCGGAACGTTCTCTGCGCGGGTATCCAGTAACAGTGCGTTATCAGAAAATGTCTGCTGCTCAGCCAGTAAATTATGCATTTCTTTGCCTCTTTGACGTGAAAATTGTATTTGCCAAGTATCGCAATAAGCCATGGGGGTAAGCTGCCGTTGATGGACCGGCAGCAGCATTAACTTTCGTAATTCGGGCTAATCTGTCGGTTATATTTTTACGCCGAGCGTTTCCTGAACAACGGCACGGAACCAGCGAATGCCATAAGGGATCAGCGCATCGTTAAAATCATATTCTGAATGATGCAGCGGGCGGCTGTCGGCGGAGCCAAGCCACAGATATGCCCCCGGTTTTGCCTGCAACATAAAGGAGAAGTCTTCCGAGGTGAGCGCGGGTTTTGGCGCCTCACCGTGTTCCAGCCCCGCCCGACGCGCAGCGCGTAATGCCACCGCCGCCTCTTCAGCGCTGTTAATGGTTGCCGGATAGTAGCGCTCGTATTTCACCGTCGCCGTCAGGCCGTGCGCGGCGGTCACACTGGCGGCCAGTTCACGCATGCGGCGTTCAATGGTGTCCTGCACTGCGCTGTCAAAGGCGCGCACCGTGCCGCTGAGCGTGGCTTCCGCCGGGATCATATTGTGCGAGAAACCGCCGTTGATCCGCGTCACGGTTAACACGGCCGGATCGCACGGGTCGAGGTTGCGGCTGACGATGGTATGCAGCGCCACCACCAGCTCGCTGGTCGCCAGCAGGGTATCCGGCGTCAGCTGCGGCTGCGCGGCATGCCCGCCGCCGCCGTGAACGGTAATGCTGAAGGCATCTCCGGCCGCCATAATCGGCCCCGGTCGGGTTTGCACCACGCCGAGCGGCAGCTGCGGCCAGTTATGAATGGCGTAGACCGCATCGCAGGGGAAGCGGGTAAACAGACCGTCTTCGATCATCGCCTTCGCCCCGGCCTGACCTTCTTCCGCGGGCTGGAAGATAAAATTCACCGTGCCGTCAAAATCAGGATTGGCGGCCAGCTGCGCGGCGGCACCCAGCAGCATCACCGTATGGCCGTCGTGGCCGCAGGCGTGGCAGACGCCCGCCGTCTGGCTTTTCCACGGCTGGCTGCCGAGATCGTTCATCGGCAGCGCATCCATATCGGCACGCAGGCCGATTGCACGCGTACTGCTGCCGCGCTTCAGTACGCCCACCACCCCGGTTTTACCGATACCGCGATGCACCTCAATGCCCAGATCCTCCAGGAATTCGGCGACGATAGCCGCGGTACGGTGCTCGTTGTAGGCCAGTTCAGGGTGAATATGCAGATCGCGGCGCAGCGCGACCAGCTGAGAAATATCCATATCAGTATCCTTTTGCCCGGTCGACCAGGCCGACCATGGTTTCTCCACGCTCAAAGCGGCGAATGTTCTCCAGCAGCGCAACCACGGCGCTTTCCGGCTGGGTCTGGCTGGCGATATGCGGCGTCAGCCAGATCTGAGGATGCTGCCAGAAGCGGTGCCCGGCGGGCAGCGGCTCGGGAACGGTGACGTCGATGACCGCCGCCGCCAGATGCTGTTCATCCAGCGCAGCCAGCAGTGCGTCGTGATCGAGCTGAGGTCCCCGCCCCACCTGAACCAGCGAAGCGCCGCGCGGCAGCTGGCGGAACAGGTCGGCGTTCAGAATGCCTTCGGTACTGGCTGTCAGCGGCAGCAGGCAGATAAGAATATCGGTTCGTGCCAGGAATTCACTCAGCTGCGCTTCACCGGTCCAGCAGCGCACGCCGGGCAGATCGCGCGGGCTGCGGTTCCAGCCGCCGCAGTCAAAGCCCATCGCCACCAGCGGTTTCAGCACCGCCTCGCCGAGGTTGCCCAGCCCCATCACGCCGATGCGGCAGTCGGCAGCGGATCGCATACTGTGCGCCTGCCAGACTTCGTCACGCTGCTGTTGCAGGTAGCGCGGCATATCGCGGTGCAGGCCGAGCACGGCAAAAGTCACGTACTCCACCATCCCCTGCGTCAGCCCCGGCTCAATCATCCGCACCACCGGCAGCGACGGCGGCAGGCTGGCATAGTCAAACTGATCCGCCCCGGCACCGACCGAGAACAGCACCTTCAGATTAGGAAACTGCTGCATGATGTTTTCCGGCGGCTGCCAGGCCACCAGGTACTCCACCTCTTCGGCGTTACCTACCTCCGGCCACTGGCGGAAGCTGGCACCGGGCGCCAGATCCGCCAGCAGAGAGGCCCACTTACGGCCGCGTTCGGGTTCCGATTTATAGACAATATTCATTACGCCATCGCCTGCGTCATCAGCGCGAACGCCTGCATGCCGCCACTTTCCGGCTGCCAGACGTCCCCTTTACACATCGTGACCGGGGCGTCCACTTCCACCAGCCCCAGCTCGTTAAGCCACGGACCCAGTCCCGTTGCCCGGTCGGTATCGATGCGCACAAACTGGCCGCTAACGCCGCTGAGCAGTTCACCGATCAGCACTTTCGCGCTCTGCGCGCTGCGGGCCACCACCGGACCAATCGCATAGCCGTGACCAAAGCGGCGCAGGCAGGCGAAACCGGCAGGCGCACCGTTCTCTTCCAGCACCAGGAAACGCTCGGCGCTGTCCAGCAGGTTGGCAATCAGCAGCGGACGATGCTGGCCCAGCGTCTGGCGGTCCAGCGCGGTCAGCAGTGCGGCATCCTGAGGTGCCGCAGCACGCAGCCGCTGGCCGGGCGCGCAGGCCGGGGCGCTAACCGTCGGCAGCTCGCGACACTGGTGCTGCTCAATGTGCCCGGTCGCCACAAAGCCCAGTTTTTCATACAGCGGCTTGCCCGCCTCGGTGGCGTGCAGGCGAATGTTGCTGCCCGCCAGTTTATCCATCCCCATTTGCATCAGCTGGCGACCAATGCCGCGGCCCTGCTGGGCGTCGTCAACGATCACCAGCCCGAGGGTGGAATAGTCACGCCCCCAGCGCCAGCAGAGGATGGTGCCAATCACTTCGCCGTTTTCCTGCGCCACGATCCCTTCCCCCAGCAGCAGCGCCTGCTGCCAGTCGGCGCGGCGGTGCGGCCACTTGAGTCTCTGGGTCAGCGCAAAGGCGGCATCCAGATGGGTTTCATTCATCGCTACGAATTCAATTGTCATCGTCGTTCCTTACATCATACCCGGCGCGTTAAGGCCGGAACCGTCAACCAGTCGCTCATAGCGATACGGGGTCGCATCCACAATCGGTGTATCACCGTTGGCAAGATCGGCAGCCAGGCGGCCTGCCCCCGGCCCGATACCGAAGCCGTGCGCGCTGTAGCCCGCCGAGATAATCAGCCCCGGCAGTTTGCCGACGTGGGAAATCACCGGCACTGCGTCCGGCGTGCTGTCAATCATGCCGCCCCACGCCTGTTCCAGCTGGATTTTGCCCATCGCCGGGTACTCTTTACGCATGGCGTCGATGCCTTCCTGCACCATCGCCATATCCGGGCGCGGGTCGAGAATACGGATTTTTTCAAACGGCGACGTGCCGTCCATCTGCCAGCGGCCGAACGCTTCCGGGCCGTTGAAGAACGGGCTGAGGCCCAGATTAAGCGTCAGGTTTTTACGCCGCGCCTTGAAAGTGGGATAGAACTGGCGGGCATAGCGCAGCCCCTGTGCGCCCGGCTCCAGACGACCGCGGCCGGATACCGACATGGTGTAGCTGCCGTCCATCTGCGGGCGGCAGGCGAAGCCCGGGGTATACAGCGGCAGCGCAATCGCCTGCTCAATCGGTTTGGTGCGGAACGCGGTGCCGATCACGTTGCCGAGCGGCAGATCGATACCGTGGCGGCGGCAGAACATTGAGGTCCAGGCACCGCCCGCGCAGATCACCCGTCCGGTTTTAATCAGCCCACGCTCGGTCCACACGCCGCTGACGCGCCCGCCGGAAATATCCAACCCGCGCACCGCGCACTGCTGAAACACTTTCGCGCCGAGCTTCTGCGCGGCGATGGCCAGACCGGGTGCCGCCAGCGACGGTTCGGCATGGCCGTCGGTCGGCGAATGCACGCCGCCCAGCCAGGCGGTGGTGCTGCCCGGCGTCATCTCTTTGGCGCGGGCGGCAGTGAGAATTTCACTGCTGAAGCCGTAGGTTTTCGCCATCTGGTTCCACTTTTCCCAGGCGTTGATATCGTCCTGATTACGGGAGGCGTAAACCAGCCCGCTGCGGCGGAAGCCCAGCTCTTCACCTGTTTCACCCGCCAGCTCATCCCAGCGCTGTAGGGCATAAATGATCAGCGGCAGCTCGCGCTCGTCGCGGTTCTGCTGACGGCACCAGCCCCAGTTGCGGCTCGACTGTTCGCCGCCGACCAGGCCCTTTTCAATCAGCACCACGCTGACGCCTTTTTTGGCCAGCTCGTAGGCGGCGGCCGCTCCGGCAATACCGGCGCCGATCACCACCACATCCACTTCCGGCGGGAAGTAAGGACTGTCCTGTACGTATCGTATCGGTGCGGGCATGTTCTCTGTTACCTCTGAAAAAGTGGTTTAACGGGGCGTCCTCAACGATGGACTCTCCCCGCAATCAATCAGTCACGTTATCGGCGATGGCCTGATACAGGTATTACCTGTTCAGACCACCGCGCTGTCGGTCATCATTCAGAGCGCGATATCGCTCTCTTCGTGCTCATCCAGCCAGCCCTGGCGCAGTTCCGGCACTGCGCGCTTCAGCCGCTCGTAGTACAGCTCGGTGGATGGCTTGTCGTAATCTTCACGCGCGACCTGCGTCACCATGCGGCCATTTTTCACCACGATAATCTCGTCACACACCGAACGAACGGCGTGCAGATCGTGGCTGATAAACAGCACCGACAGGCCCAGCTCGCGGCGCAGCTCGGTGATCAAATCCAGCACCGCCGCCGCAACCACGGTATCCAGCGCGGATGTCACCTCGTCACAGAGGATCAAATCCGGTTCGGCCGCCAGCGCGCGCGCCAGGTTCACGCGCTGCTTCTGCCCGCCGGAGAGCGACCACGGACGACGCCACAGTACGCTGCGCGGCAGGCGAACCAGATCCAGCAGCTCCAGCATTCTGCGCTCCAGCGCCGGGCCGCGCAGGCCGTGGAACAGCTTCAGCGGCCGCTTGAGGATGGTTTCAATACTGTGCGCCGGGTTCAGCGCGGTATCGGCCATCTGGAACACGTACTGAATGCGGCGCAGCTCGTTTTCCGGCCGCTTGTGCATATCGCCTTCGATATAGTGACCGTTAAACAGAATGTGGCCGCCGCAGGGCTTGTTCATCCCGGCAATCGCATGGGCCAGGGTGGTTTTCCCCGATCCGGACTCACCGATAATACCGATGGCCTGGCCGCGGTACAGGCTGAAGTTGATATCCTGCAAAATTTTCACTTTCGGCTGGCCTTCGGCGTCCAGCGGCCCGTAGCCCGCCGACAGCTCGCGTACCTGCAACAGCGGCTGCTCGGATTCGCTGGCCGACAGCCACGGGCTCTGGCGCGGTTTCTGCCGGGCCGCTTCCAGCAGCTGATGGCTGTACTCGGCCTGCGGCGCACGCAGCAGCTGCTCGGTGGTGCCGTACTCGGCGATATTGCCCTTCAGCAGCACCAGAATTTTATCGGCCATCTGCGCCACCACCGCCAGATCGTGGCTGACGTAGATGGCGGTGGTGCCGCGCTGGCGCACCACGCGGCGGAAGGTTTTCAGCACTTCCACCTGGGTGGTCACATCCAGCGCGGTGGTCGGTTCATCAAGGATCACCACGTCCGGGTCGCTGATCAGCGCCATCGCGGTCATCAGGCGCTGCAGCTGGCCGCCAGAAACCTGGTGCGGATAGCGCTCGCCGATGGTTTCCGGGTTTGGCAGCGCCAGCTCGCGGAACAGCTCCACCGCTTTTTGCTCGGCATCGGCGCGCTTCATCACCCCGTGGATGACTACCGGCTCCACCACCTGGTCCATAATTTTCATCGCCGGGTTAAACGAGGCCGCCGCGCTCTGGGCGATATAGGCGACCTTGTTGCCGCGAAACTGGCAAAGCTGGGAAGGCGTGAGCGAGGTGACATCGGTGCCGGCCACGTGTACGGTACCACCGGCGATCTGGCAGCCGTGGCGGGCATAGCCCATCAGCGCCAGCGCGATGGTAGTTTTGCCCGAGCCGGACTCGCCGATCAGCGCCAGCACTTCCCCTTTCTGTACGGTAAAACGAATATCGGAAACCAGAGTGATTTCCCGGCCGTCGTCGCTGTTGGCCGTCACCTTCAGGTTTTCGACGGACACCATCGGCGTGGCGCTGTGTGGCGTAATATTCATGCGGTCCCCTTAGCCAGCGTCAGCGGGCGCATTGCCTGCAGGCTGTCGATAAACAGATTTGCACCGATGGTCAGGCTGGCTATCGCCACCGCTGGCATCAACACCGCCGGGGAGCCGTCAAACAGCCCCTGAAGATTTTCACGCACCAGCGTGCCCCAGTCGGCATACGGCGGCTGCACGCCCAGGCCGAGGAAGCTCAGGCCGCTGAGCATCAGCACGATGTAGACAAAACGCAGGCCGAAGTCGGTCAGCATCGGGTGCAGCATATTCGGTAAAATATCGTGGATCGCCACGTACAGGCGGCTCTCGCCGCGCAGTCTTGATGCCTGCACGTAGTCCATTGAACGCAGGCTGGACGCCATGGCGTAGGCAATACGGTAGGCACCCGGCCAGTAGGTGATCACCGCCGTCAGGATCAGCATCGGCAGCGATGAACCGAACACCGCAACGATCATCAGCGCCAGAATTTTCCCCGGCAGAACCAGCATCGCATCGTTGATACGGCCCAGCACCTCTTCCAGCCAGCGACCGGCGACCGCAGCCAGCAGCGCCAGCAGCGTACCCACCAGGCTGGCAAGAACGGCGGCCGTCAGCGCCAGGCCAATCGAGTAGCGTGCGCCAACCAGCACGCGGCTGAAGATATCGCGGCCCAGATAATCGGTACCGAACCAGAACTCCCGGCTGATATCGCCAAACAGCGGACCGGCACCGATATCCTCGACGTTATGCGGGGCCAGCGAGCCACCGAATATCGCCATAACGATCCAGAACAGGGCGATCAGCAGGCCGATGCGGCCGCTGATGTTGAGAGATTGAAAGAAGCGCCACGGCAGCGTGAGTGTGTTCATCAGCCCCTCCACTTAGGATTAAACGCAATGGTCAGCACATCCGCGGCCAGCAGCAGCACCAGGTAGCAGCAGGCGAAGAACATAACGCACAGCTGGACCACGGGCAGATCGCGGTTGCTTACCGCATCCACCAGCTGGCTGGCAACGCCAGGATAGCTGAAGATGCTTTCGATAATGATTACCCCGCCGAACAGGTAGGACAGGCTCAGCGAGATGGCGTTGGCAATCGGCCCTACGGCATTAGGCAGCGCGTGGCGCAGCATGGCGCGCAGCGGCGAAACGCCTTTCAGCAGGGTCATTTCCAGGTAAGGGCTGTCCATCTGGTTGACTATGGCGGCGCGGGTCATACGCGCCATCTGTGCCACGACCACGCAGCACAGCGTCACCACCGGCAGCGCGAAGGTGCGCAGGAAGCCAAGGAAATCCTGGTGGGTGGAACCCAGCGACATCGCCGGGACCCACTGTAACTTCACCGCAAAAATCAGCACGGCAACGGTCGCCACCAGAAACTCCGGTACTGCCACCACCGACATGGTGCCGACCACTAACGCGCGGTCCAGCATCGAACCGCGTTTCATGGCGGCGGTGATGCCGATAAACAGTGCCACCGGCACCGACACCACGGTGGTGGTCGCCGCCAGCTGGAAGGTCGCCGGAATACGCTGCGACACCAGCTGGCTGACCGGCAGATTACTGGCGAACGAGGTACCAAA
Organism: Pantoea coffeiphila; assembly: GCF_016909495.1. Taxonomy (GTDB): domain Bacteria; phylum Pseudomonadota; class Gammaproteobacteria; order Enterobacterales; family Enterobacteriaceae; genus Erwinia; species Erwinia coffeiphila. Next base: position 971,518 of record NZ_JAFBFW010000001.1, read on the forward strand.
ATCGCCCTGAAGCATTCCGGCCAGCCAGCCGAAGTAACGCGCAATCAGCGGCTGATCCAGACCCAGCTGTTGGCGCAGCGCTGCGACCGTTTCCGGTGTAGCTGACTGGCCAAGGATCATTTGTGCTGCATCGCCCGGCAGCATGCTGGTGATAAAGAACACCAGCATTGAGACGATCAGCAGCGTAAGTAAACCCGACCCTACGCGCCGGAATATCAGTTTGAAAATGTACCGATTCATCGCCGTTCTCCTTATCAGGAAGCGAGCCAGGCAAACTCGTGGAAGCGATAGCCCATCATCATTCCTGACGGCCAGGCCTCAACCCCTTTCACTTTGTTACTACAGCCGTCCATCGAACTGATAAAGGCCGGGATCAGCGTGCCGCATCCGTCATACACCAGCTTCTGCATGTCGCCATACATCTGCTTGCGTTTGCCCTGGTCGCTTTCGCCACGGGCGGCGGCCACCAGCTGGTCGAACTGCTCGTTTTTCCAGCCGGACTCGTTCCACGGCGCGGACGAGAGGTAGAATTGGGAGAACAGCATATCCAGCGTCGGGCGCGGGTTGACTGAGCCGTAACCCACCGGATCTTTCATCCAGTGTGATGACCAGTAGCCGTCATACGGCACGCGACGCACGGAGACGTTCAGACCGGCCGAGCGGGCAATCTGCTGGATCAACTGGCCACCCTCAACGGCTCCTTCGATGTTCGGCGTGGTGATAATTTCCACTTTCGCACCGACCATGTTGGCTTTTTTCAGGTGGAACTTCGCCTTGTCGATATCCAGCGGGCGCTGCGGCAGCTCCTTGTTGTACATCGGATGCCACGGCGGAACCGGAGTATCGTTACCGATATCGCCGAAGCCCTGCAGCACGGTTTTGACGATCATTTCGCGCGGCTGTAGATACTTCATCGCCAGCACGAAGTCGGCGTTATTGCCCGGCGTGGTATCGGTGCGGATGATCAGGTCGCTGTACATGCCGGATTTACTTTCCAGCACGTTGAACTTGCCGTTCTGCTTCAGGCGCTTCACGTCGTTGGCCGACAGGGTCGACACCATTTGCAGATCGCCGGACATCAGGGCATTCACGCGCGCGGCCGGATCGGTCACGCCCATCAGCTCCACTTCGTCCAGGCGCGGCAGGCCCGGCTTGTAGTAATTTTTGTTTTTGCTGCCGACGGTGCGCACGCCCGGCTGGAACTCTTTCAGGGTGAACGGACCGGTGCCGATGGCTTTAGTAAAGTCTTTGGTGCCGTCCGGTACGATCAGGAAGGAGCTGGTCGCCAGAATTGACGGCAGGTCGAAGTTGGCCTGTTCCAGCACGATCTGCACTTCAGACGGGCTGACCGCTTTGAATTCTTTCATCTGTCCGGCCAGGGTGATGGCCGTTGACGCCACCGCCGGATCTTTATGACGGCTCAGGGAGTAAATCACGTCTTCTGCGGTCAGCGCCTTGCCGTTGTGGAAGGTCACGCCCTGACGCAGTTTTATCTGCCAGGTCAGGCCGTCGCTGCTTTCAATGCTTTCCGCCAGCGCAGGCTGCGCCTTCAGGTCTTTATCCAGTTCGGTCAGGCCGCTGTAGAACATAAACAGACGGCAGTAGTCGCCGCTGTTGCTGCCTTTGGCCGGATCAAGCGTGTCGCTGGCCGAGGCGTTGGCCACCGCTGCACGCAGCTTGCCGCCCAGTACCGGGGTTTCTGCCGCATAGCTGAACTCCGGGAAGCCAATCAGGCCGGTGCTCATCACCGCACCCGCCGACAGCAGTTTCATCATGCTGCGGCGAGAGATTGACACATCCGTAATGGCCTGGGTTAAGGACGGGTTAGCACGGCTAAATTCTTTACGAAATTTACTCATCAGTACACCCCTAAAGCGTTGTTAATCTACGATAACCTGTCTATTTCGGGCGGCGGCGCTGCGCGGCCCGAAGCGGACGGTGATCAGGAGAGCCGATCCTTAGCCTTGTAATACAGGCCCGCTACCGGCAGGAACCACGGTTTCCCAAAGTAGCCGGGAACCGCGGGCCAGCTGCTGCGCTGCCACGGATTGTTGTTGGCCTTTTCTGCTACCAGGTCGGCCATCACCCGCCCCATCCACACCGACATCTGCGTACCGTGACCGCTGTAGCCCAGCGAGTAGAACACCCCTTCGTGCTCCCCCGCGTGCGGCAGGCGGTCGGCGGTCATATCCACCAGCCCGCCCCAGCAGTAGTCGATCGGCACATGACCGAGGGAAGGAAACATTTTTTGCATACCGGCCTTCAGTACATCGCCGCTGCGCGCATCGGAGGTCGGGCTGCTGATGGCGAAGCGTGCGCGGCCACCAAACACCAGACGACGGTCGGCGGTGGTGCGCATGTAGTTACCGATATTGAGCGAGGTCACATAGGTGCGATCGCCCGGCAGCAGGCGGTTCAGCACGCGTTCTTCCAGTGGGGCAGTTACCACGACGAAACTGCCCACCGGAATAATGCGGCGCTGGAACCACTCAAACGGACCGATGTTGGAACAACCGGTCGCCATCAGCACTTTTTCCGCCACAATGTCGCCCTTCGCGGTACTGACACGGTGGCGATAACCGTTAAGTCGGGTCAGTCCGGTCACCGCGGTGTGCGGATAGATGGCTGCCCCGGCGCGCGCGGCGGCTTCCGCCAGCCCGACGCCAAATTTACCCATATGCATCTGGCCGCCGTGCTGCTGCAGCAGGCCACCGTGAAAATCGGGTGAATCAATTTCACGCCGCACATCCTCGCGGCTGAGAATTTCCACATCCGGGTCAACATGGCGCTTCATCATCTCGCAGGCGGCCACCAGCGACGGCAGATGCGACGCTTTGCTGGCCAGCTTCAGCTTGCCGCAGCGGCGGAAGTCACAGTCGATCTGCTCATCGGCCACCACGCGCTGCACGTAGTCCACCGCGTCAGCAAAGGCGCGATAGTAGCGGGTCGCCTGCTCAACGCCCTGGCTTGCCACCAGCGCAGAAAAGTTCTGCGCCACGCCGGTATTGCAGTGGCCGCCGTTGCGGCCCGAAGCCTGGCTCATCACCTGCCCCGCTTCCAGCACCACGACGTTGACGCCGCTGCGCGCCAGATTCAGCGCGGCGGAGATGCCGGTAAAGCCGCCGCCAATCACCACCACATCGGCCGTGGCCGGTAAATCGCCGGTAGCAGCACCGGTAAACTCGGGTGCCGTTGCCTGCCAGAATGATTCCAGTTTCATCGCCTGTTCCTCTGTGCTCTTACAGCCCTACAACGCCCGGAAGACCGCCAATATCGCTGATTTCGGTGTATTCATAGGCCGGGTTGGCCGGTCCGTGCCCGCGGTTAACGAACACTTTGTTTTTAATGCCCAGGTCATACGCGGTCATCAGGTCATAGCGCAGGCTGCTGGAGACGTGCAGGATCTCTTCCGGTCCGCAGTTCAGCTTGTTGAGCATGTACTCAAAGCCTTTCATCTGCGGCTTGTAGGCCCCCACTTCTTCCGCCGTGATGGTCATATGGATTGGCGCACCCAGGCGTGGGATATGGTTTTTAATCAGTTCATCGGTGGAGTTGGTCAGCAGCACCAGCGGGAATTCTTCCGCGACTTTCGCGAGGCCGGCCGGCACATCCGGATGCGGGCCCCAGGTGGCACAGGCTTTCATCACCGCATCGCAGTCGGCCTGCGTGCATTCCACGCCCCACTTGTTGGCGGTGCGGAATAGCGCGTTTGCCACCACCAGCGGATAGAGCTTAAACGCGCCGAGCACTTCATCCTGACGGTAGGATGAGAAGTCGTCGGTGAACGCCCTCATCCGCTCGGGGCTGATGCGATCCGCGAAGATGGCGGCAGCTGCACCGGCCATATCGAAGTTGATCAGCGTGCCGTAGCAGTCGAAGGTGATAAATTTCGGTTTGAACACAGCCATTACGCTACCTCTTCAGAGTTCGGTGTTGAGTTAAGGGTTTCAGAAGTCGATCAGCACGCTTTTGTAGCGCTGGCAGGCTTCAAACGCCTGGCGACCTAAATCCTTGCCAATGCCGGAGCCGTGGAAGCCACCGGTTGGGATAATGAAGTCGCCGGAGCGACCGTAGCGGTTGATCCACACCGTACCGGCGGCGATTCCGCGCATCGCGCGCAGGGCGCGGTCAATATTTTTGGTATGTACTCCGGCGCACAGTCCGTAGGTCGGATGTGATGCCAGCGCCAGGCCTTCGGCTTCGTCGTCGAAGATCTGCACGGTCAGCACCGGCCCGAAGATCTCTTCCTGTACCGCCGGGTTATCGTTGCTGACGGTGCTGAGCAGCGTAGGCTGCCAGAAGTAGCCTTCGCCGGTGTCGGCAAAGCGTTCACCGCCGACCAGAACTTCGGCACCCTGCTGGCGCGCGCTGTTGACCACCGAGGCCACCTTCGCCGCCTGGCGGGCATCAATCATCGGCGCGTAGCGGCTGTTCTCATCCCAGGTCACGCCGGGACGGAAGCACTGGCACAGTTCGATCAGTTTGCTGACCAGCGCATCGGCGATGCCGCGCTGGACGATAAGCCGTGTACCGGCCACGCAGGCCTGGCCGCCGTTGGCGGTAAAGCCGCGCAGAATACGTCCGGCGACTTCATCAATATCGCCCGCGTCGTCAAACACCAGCTGCGGGCTTTTGCCGCCCAGCTCGAGGGTCACCGGCTTCATGCCGTTAAACGCAGCGTCGCTCATAATGCGCGCCCCGGTGGCGGTAGAACCGGTAAAGGAGATTTTGCGCACCAGCGGGTGGGCGACCAGCGCGCTGCCAGTGACAGCACCGCCGCCCTGCACGATATTCAGCACACCGGCGGGCAGGCCCGCCTGCACGGCCAGCTCGGCCATACGCACGGTAGAGAACGGCGTCAGCTCGGACGGCTTCAGCACCACGGCATTTCCTGCTGCCAGCGCCGGGCCGCATTTCCAGGATGCCATTGACAGCGGGAAGTTCCACGGGGTGATTGCGCCGATCACGCCGTAAGGTTCCGGCACCAGCATGCCGAGGCTGGCATCGCGGGTTGGCAACACGTCGCCGCTGTATTTATCGGCACATTCGGCATAGAAGCGAATGGCTTCGGCGGTAAACGGGATTTCATGGTTAATCACGTCGCTGATCGGGCGGGTCGATCCCAGCGATTCCAGCTGCGCCAGCTGGGTGTCGCTGGCGATCAGGTCGGCCCAGCGCCGCAGTACCGCACCGCGCTGGCGCGGCGGGCAGCTGGCCCAGCCGCTTTCGCGCACCGAGCGATCCGCAATGCTGACCGCTTCATCCACCTTCTGCGCGTCAGCTTCATACAGCTGCCCGGCAGGCAGGCCGTCGGAAGGACGATTCACCAGCAGCGCACTGCCTTCTCCGGCCTGATGCTGGCCGTTAATGTAGTGCCCTGCGGGTAATGCTATTTTTTCCGGGTCAAAACTTAGCATGTTGAATCCTTATTCAGATCGGGCCGGAAGATTATTTATCGGCGCCTTATCTGGCTGGCTGACTAACAATGTTTTCGGCTTTGGTTATTCGCCTTTGTATTAAGTAATGCAGAAAGTATGCCAGTCAGCTAAAAAATAAAAATGCGTAAAACAGACGTCAAAAAAATTTTGTGCCGTAATAGCGGGGTATTTTTTACAGTTAAACCGACTATTTAAATAGATGATTTTCATCACAAAATGAACGCACCATGATGGTGATTCTGGTACTAAAACTGCACCAGAGAAGAGCAGAGACAATATTGATTTTGATTAAGTGATAGCCATCACAAATAAAAAAGCCCGCACCATTTTGGGGTGCGGGCTTCGTCGAAGAATTTAAAAAAAAGTATTTACAAGCTGCCGAAATGGAACGCCTTGGATTCCAGATATTCTTCAATACCGTAACGGGAGCCTTCGCGGCCTATTCCCGAGAGTTTAATGCCGCCAAACGGCGCAACCTCAAGCGAGACGGAACCTGTATTAAATCCGACCATTCCGAATTCCAGCGCTTCGCCGACTCGCCACGCGCGGCGTATATTTTCGGTGAAGAAGTAAGCACCCAGACCAAATGGCGTATCGTTCGCCATATTAATCGCTTCCTCTTCCGTATCAAAAATAAACAGCGGCGCCACCGGCCCAAAGGTTTCCTCGTGGGCAATACGCATTTGCGTGGTGACGTCACCCAGAACCGTTGGCGCAACAAAGGTGCCATCGCCGATGCTGACGCCGCCGGTCAGCACCGTCGCACCAAGCTGTTCGGCATCGGAGATATGGGCATTCACTTTTGCTACCGCCGCCGCGTTGATCAGTGGACCGATGGTGCTACCGTCGGCGAAGCCGTCCCCGACCTTCAGCTTCGCCACCTCGGCCAGCAGACGCTCCACCACTTTCGGGTAGATGCCGCGCTGTACCAGAATGCGGTTGGCACAGACGCAGGTCTGACCGGCGTTGCGGAACTTGCTGATCATAATACCGCTGATGGCGATATCGAGGTCGGCATCGTCAAAGACGATGAGCGGCGCGTTGCCGCCCAGCTCCAGGCTCAGGCGCTTGATGCTGTCGGCGCTCTGCTGCATCAGCAGCTGGCCCACGCGGGTGGACCCGGTGAAGGAGATTTTCCGCACCGTGCGGCTGCCGGTCAGCGTTTCGCCGATCTCTTTCGGCAGGCCGGTCACCACCTGCAGCACGCCTGCCGGAATACCGGCCCGCTGGGCCAGCTCAACCAGCGCCAGCGCCGACAGCGGCGTCAGTTCGGAAGGCTTGACGATAATCGGGCAGCCCGCCGCCAGTGCCGGTGCGACTTTACGGGTGATCATCGCAATCGGGAAGTTCCACGGCGTGATGGCCGCCGCGACGCCTACCGGCTGCTTCAGCACCAGAATACGGCGATCTTCGCTCGGCGCGGGGATGGTATCGCCATAGATGCGGCGCGCCTCTTCGGCAAACCACTTGACGAAACCGGCACCGTAGAGCACTTCGCCTTTGGCTTCCGCCAGCGGCTTGCCCTGTTCAGCGGTCATGATCACCGCCAGATCGTCAGCGTTATCGAGGATCAGCTGATGCCATTTCTCCAGCAGCAGCGCGCGGGAAGCATTGGTGGTTTTACCCCAGCTTTTGCGTGCCGCTTCGGCATAATCAATCGCCCGCTGAGTCTCTTCGGCACCCAGTGCAGGGATGGTACAGAGCACTTCGCCGCTGGACGGGTTAATCACCGGCAGCGTTTCACCATTAATCGCGCCCTGCCAGGCTCCGGCATAAAAGGCCTGCTGGCGCAGCAGGGTGGCGTCCCGTAAACGTGATGCAAACATGGCAACTCCTGAATAGGTTATCGATCCTCTGTTATCCAATGTAGCGGAGAGCGAGCAATGTATGCTGCGCTATGCGGTGCAGGGATACGCCCGGAAAAGGGTTTTCGATGGCGAAACGAAATTTTATGCCGTGGGAGAATTTCGCCATGGCCGGGCGACAATCAGCGCCAGCAATACCATCCCGGCGGCCAGACCAAAAGTGACGCTCAGCCCGCGCGAAGCCGCATCCACAGCGGGAAGATCCCGCCCCGCCGTGGCATAAACTGTCGCCATCAGCCCCGCACCAGCGATGAATCCCAGATTGCGGCTCAGATTCAGCATGCCGGAAACCCGCCCGCGTCGCGCCGGATCGGCCCCTTTCAGCAATGCGGTATTGTTGGCGGCCTGAAATAACGCATAACCTGCCGTCAGCAGCATCAGTCCAATGGCATAGCCGCTGCGGCCCATCGCCTGCGGCAGTTCGGTCAGCAGCCCTCATCCGGCCGCCACCGCCAGCAGGCTACACGCGGTGGCTCGGGGCGAACCAATGCGATCCACCAGCTGCCCGGCGGGCAGCCCCGTGGCTACGGCAACCAGCGGACCCAGTGCCATCAGCATACCGCTCTGACGCGTGCTGAGATGCAGGCCAGCGGCAAGATAAAACGGCCCAACCACCATCGTGGTCATCATCACCGCCGCCACCACCAGGCTGAGCAGCAGCCCGGCAATCAGCGCTCGCTGGCGCAGCAGCTGATTCAGCTTACTCCCCGCTGTTGACGGTGAAGGCGGCATGACGTCTGCCTCAGCCGTTGCGCCTGAACGATCGATGGCTGCCGTGTCTGCTGGCATTATTGATGCCGGATTTCCGGCTTTCGCGGTGGTGACTGCTGCGGTTTCGCTTGCCTTGTCAGAGGCGGCCCCCCTCGGCGACAGCAGACTGTGCCGGATCAGCAACCACAGCAGCAAGCCGGGCAGCAGATTAATCAAAAACAGCGCCCGCCAGCCAAACGCCGCCACCAGCACGCCGCCAAACGCCGGTCCCATCGCGGTGCCGAGCGCCGACAGCGATCCCATCACGCCCATTGCCCGCCCGCTGCGATCGGCCGGAACCACCTGCACCACCAGCGCGAGGCTGTTCACCAGCATGATTGCGCCCCCCAGCCCCTGAATCAGCCTTGCGGCAATCAGCCAGCCGAGGTGACCGGCCAGCCCGCAGGCCAGCGAAGCTAAAGTGAACAGCAGCACGCCTGCGGCCAGCAGTCGCTGGCGGCCAAAGCGATCGCTCAGCCAGCCCATTGCCAGCACCGAACCGGTCACCGCCAGCAGGTACGTCAGTACCACCCACTGGACCTGGGAAAACGAGGCGTGAAAAAATGCCGCAAGCGCGGGTAGACCGATGTTGGCGATGCTGCTGCTCATAGAGGAGAGCATGGTGGTCAGCGCCAGCGCGCAGAGCGCGGCGGAGGAATAAGGTGAAGATTGATAACAGGTCTGGCTCATGGATACCTCTCCATATTGATTTACCCGCAGCCTAAGCCCGTTGCTGATAAGGCGGAAGATGCACGAATTGCAGGTTATTCGTGCATGTAACGCCATCTCATCGTTGCGCTGTGCTAACATCAGCGTATGAGCAAACCCGATCTGAACCTCCTCTTTACCCTTAATGCGCTGCTCAGCGAAGGCAGCGTGGCAGCCGCCGCACGCCGCTTGCAGCTCAGCCCCTCCGCCATGAGCCGCTCGCTGGCACGTCTGCGGCAGGTGACCGGCGATCCGCTGCTGGTGCGCGCCGGACGCGGGCTGGTGCCAACGCCGCGCGCGCTGGAGCTAAACCAGCATATTGCCCGCCTGGTCGATGAGGCGGAAGCGGCGCTGCGCCCGGCGGCGGCGCTGGATCTGGCGACGTTGGATCGCATTTTCACCCTGCAAACCCGTGATGGCTTTGTGGAAAACTTTGGCCCGGCGCTGGTTGCCCGCGTACGCCGGGAAGCTCCCGGGGTGCGGCTGCGCTTTGTGCCCAAGCTGACCCGCAGCAGCCAGACGCTGCGCGACGGCAGCGTCGATCTGGTCACTGGCGTAGTAGACGCCGAAGCCGGGCCGGAACTGCGTACCCGTCTGCTGTTTGAAGATCGGCTGATTGCGGTGTTGCGGGAAGGCCATCCGCTGGCGAACGTTCCGCTGACCGTGGCGCGCTATGCCGCAGGGGAACATATTTTGACCGGGCGCAGCGGTGAGCTGAAAGGCAGAGCGGATGAGGCGCTGGCAGCGCTGGGCCTTGAACGGGATATTATCGCGATTGTTGACGGTTTTTCCGCCGCGATTGCGCTGGCGCGGGGATCGGATTTGATTGCCACCGTGCCTTCTCGTTATACGCAGAATCTACGCCAGGGCACTGTCACCCTGCCGCTTCCACTTACGCCGCTGACCATGAAAATATCGATGATCTGGCATCCGCGAATGGATGGCGATCGCGCACACGCCTGGCTGCGCGACTGCCTGCGGGAAGTGTGTCATGCCGAAGACGTTACGATCGGTTCCGGACCTCGATAGCCTGCTTCAGGCTGGCGTCATGGAATGCGCGATCGCAGCACCTTCACAATAAACCTCGCCAACAGGGCAGATCGCACACCTGTCCATTGTTGCCTGCGGCAGGCTGACCCATACTCAAACGCACGTTCGAACGCAATCAACGCGATAACTTAACGTTAATGCATTAAATAAAAGGATGAATATGACTGACTCTAAAAAAGCATTGATCGTCGGCGCTTCACGCGGCATCGGTTTGGGTGTGGTAGAGGTACTGGCAAAGCGTGGCTGGCAGGTGACGGCAACAACGCGGGCGGCAGTGCCGGAAAAAAGCCCCGCGGCGGTGGAATGGGTCACACTGGATATCAATCAATCCGCAGCCCGGGAGGCGGTCAAAAACACGCTTTCCGCCCATCATTTTGATCTGATATTTATCAATGCGGGCGTGTTTGGCCCCGACCATCAGAACATTCATCAGGCGAGCGATGAAGAGATTATCCAGCTGCTGTTAACCAATGCTATTTCTCCCGTTCGCACCGCGGCTGAATTTATCCCGCTGCTGAATCACCGCACCGGCGTGCTGGCGCTGATGACCTCTGAGCTTTCCAGCCTCAACGAGAATGAGATCGCCACCTATCCGCTCTACTCCGCCAGTAAAGCCGCGCTGAATATGCTGACTCGCGGGTTGCAGGAAGCGACGGAGAAGCAGGAGCTGACGCTGTTGTCCATTCATCCGGGTTGGGTGAAAACCGATATGGGCGGCGAAAATGCCACGCTGACCGTAGAAGAAAGCGCCACCGGGATTGTCGACCAGTTTGACGCTTACCGTGGCAAAGGCGGCCACCATTTTGTGGAATATTCCGGCCGTAAACTGCGCTGGTAAATTTTCGCTGCCGCCCCACTGGCCCTCTGCGGGGATTTTCGACAGTGGCACAATTCGGAAATCCCCAATATAATCAGCCCACTCATTCACCCACAGACTACATAAGGAGGATTGCCATGCTGACCCGTGAAGTTTTTTTAATTTCACTCGTCCTTAGCGATCGTCACCGCTCAAGCGTTACCGGTATCGTGCTGCGATAACCAGCTTGAGCGAAGCTGATTGACAATCTGAGAACTTCCCTCCGGCTTACCGGTTATCGTCGGCTTTATTGACGAAAGGCATCTTTTTGCCTGTAAAACTTGAGTAAGCATCATGACATTATTATCTGCACAATCCTTATTCTTCGATAACGCCTTCGGACCTTTGCTGACCGAGATTTCGTTCGGCCTGAAGAAAGGCGACCGCATCGGGCTGATTGGCCATAACGGCTGCGGAAAAAGTACCCTGCTGAAAATCCTTAACGGAGAACTGCCGGCCCTGTCCGGTACGATCACACTGGCAAACCACTGCATTATGGCAACGGTAGAACAGCATCTTCCTGCGGCATTGCACGATGCGACGCTGATCGATGCGGTACAGAACCATTTACCCGGCAGCCTGCATCAGCCGGAACGCTGGCAGGCCGAAGTGCTGCTGGCGACGCTGGGCTTTGAGGAACATAGCTGGGCGCTGACCGCCGGAACGCTCAGCGGAGGGCAGCATACGCGGCTGATGCTGGCGCGTGCGCTGATCCGTCAGCCGGATTTACTGCTGCTGGATGAGCCGAGCAACCATCTGGACCTGCCCACCCTGCTGTGGCTTGAGCAGTTTCTGCAAAACTGGAACGGCAGTTTTGTCCTGGTTTCCCACGATCGCAGCCTGCTGGACAGCGTCACCAACTGTACATGGATTCTGCGTGACAACCGGCTGCAATTTATCCGTCTCCCCTGCTCCCAGGCGCGCCGGGCGCTGGCGGAGAAAGATGCGGCAGACGCACTGCGCCGTCAATCCGAGCAGAAGGAGATAGACCGCGTAACCAGAAGCGCCAAACGGCTGGCCATCTGGGGCAGCGTTTACGACAACGAAGGCCTGGCGCGTAAAGCCAAACAAATGGAAAAACAGGTCGACCGGATGAAGGAAGAGCAAACCGATGTCACCGCAGGCAGTCAGTGGCAGCTGCGGCTTCGCGGTGAAGCCCTACCGGCGGATCGCGTGCTGGCATTTTCTGGCTTTCAGGTGCGGCCTGCGCCGGGCGCGCCGGTGCTGTTTGAAGTCGGTGAGCTTCGGGTGAAAAGCGGTGACCGTATTGCGCTGGTGGGCCGTAACGGCTGCGGAAAATCCTCGCTGCTACAACTTCTGTGGCAGGCATATTGCCGAATGGAAACCGCGAGTGATGGGGTGATTTTCCATCCCAAAGTGCGTACGGGGTATTACGACCAGAGCCTGCAACAGCTACAGGATGAAGACACGCTGTCGGATGCGCTGGCAAACTTTGCGCCGCTAACCGAAGAGCAGCGGAAAATGGCGCTGATCGGTGCCTGTTTTCCGTATCTTCGCCATCAGCAAAAAGTCAGCACGCTGAGCGGCGGCGAGCGTTCGAGGCTGCTGTTTATCGGGCTGACGCTGGCAAACTACTCGCTGCTGCTGCTGGATGAGCCGACCAACCATCTGGATATGGAAGGGAAAGAAGAGCTGGCGGAAACGTTAAAAACCTTTAGCGGCGCGGTACTGCTGGTTTCTCACGACCGGATGCTGATTGAGCAGAGCTGCAACCGATACTGGCTTATTCATCAGCAGCGGCTGGCGGAGTGGCACAGTCTGGCGCCGGTTTACGCCCTGCTGGCCGATACGCCGGTGCCGGATTCTGCAATACCAGAAAAAACACCGGAGGCCGCGGCCGTCATTGCAACGAACGAAGAGGAACACTGGCTGACGGCGCTTCTGGAGCTGGAAAGTAAACTGGCAGAAGATCGGGCGCGCAGGCCCAGACATCAGAAACCGGAGTTACAGCAGCAGTGGCAACGGCAAATCGCCGAACTGAATGCTCTTCTGGGGTTGGATTAGCGGTTGAGCTGGCGGTTGCCCTGCTCTGGTATTCGCGGATGGGGGGCGATCGTCCGTTCTGGCATCGACGCCTGGAGGGCGATCGCGCACACAAGTGGCTGCGCGATGCTCTTTGGGCGATCCGTGCCGCTGAAACGGCGGCGGTCAGATCTGGAAGTCGATAGCCGGTTCTTCTTCGTTGCTCAGTGCCAGCGCCTGGCGCTTGATCTCTTCCAGAGAGAGATTCGCGTTGCACAGCTCCAGGAACTGCCAGACGTAGTTACGCTGCAGCTGCCCGCGCTTCAGGCCCAGCCAGACGGTGTTGGACTCGAACAGATGGCGCGCCTCAAGGCGAACCAGATCCGAATTTTCATCCAACTGGCAGGCCTGGTCGGCCAGGATGCCCACCCCCAGTCCCAGCTCAACGTAGGTTTTCACTACGTCGGAGTCCTGGGCGCTAAGGACGATATCCGGTTTCAGGCTGGCGGCATGGAATGCGCGATCCACCCGCGAGCGTCCAGTGATCCCCTGCCGATAAGTGATCAGCGGATAGCGGCTGAGGGTCGCCAGCGTCAGCGGCTGCTGCTGGATCAGCTCGTGGCCTTTTGGCACCAGCAGCGCATGGTGCCAGCTGAACCACGGGAACGCCGCCAGCGCCGGGTTATTTACCACCTGCTCACTGGCGATGCCGATATCGGCCTCGCCGGCGACCAGCATGGAAGCAATCTCCTGTGGCGATCCCTGATTCAGCTCCAGCCGCACGTGCGGATAGAGTGCGCGAAACGCCTTAATCACTTTCGGCAGGCTGTAGCGTGCCTGAGTATGGGTAGTGGCGATAGTCAGAACGCCGCTGGATTCGTTGGTAAACACGTCCGCAAGACGGCGGACTTTGCCTGCCTCATCAAGAATGCGCTCGGCGATGGTCAACAGCGCTTTACCGGGTTCGGTCATCCCCAGCAGGCGTTTACCCCGGCGGATAAAAATCTCTACCCCCAGTTCATCTTCCAAATCGCGAATATGGCGGCTGACTCCTGACTGAGAGGTGAACAGCGCGTTAGCCACTTCGGTGAGATTAAACTCGCAGCGTGCCGCTTCCTTAATGATTTTAAGTTGCTGAAAATTCACGCGCTTTCCTCCCTCTGTTATTTGCTGGTTTCCTTCATGTTAAGGATGCAAATTGATAGCAACAAATAATAAAAAGAGGTTTTATATGCTTTTTAGCGATAAGGCAGAAGTGAGGCGCGCGGCTGCGCGCCCGGCACAGAGGGATTAACCAACCAGCATCAGTTCGCGATCTTCAACGACCGGTCTGTTGAGCAGCGACAGTAAAATATTCTTTACCGCCTGCGCTGACGGTGACAGCGGCTGCCGAGAAGAAACATTCAGCGACAGAGGCAGATTCAGCGTCGGGCTGCTGATCCGAGCCATCCAGGCGTTAGTCGAGGTGACCAGCGCACGTGCGGCGGACTCCGGTAGAACGGTAACACCCATCCCGCTGGAGACTGCTGCGGTCAGCGTAGCGATGGACTCAATTTCACCGATAATTCGGGCACTGAGGCGGCGCAGGGAGAAGGCTTCATCCACACGTTTACGTACGGCACTGTAGTCGCGTGGCAGGAACAAATTCATTTCGGCAACGGCGGCGAGGTCGACGTGCTGGCCTGGGCAGGCGGTGGTGCCAACCAGATATAATTCTTCTTTCAGCAGCGGGATGCTGGTAATACCGGCAGTTGGGGAACGGTCATAAAGTACCGCCATGTCAAGCTGTCCATTCATCACTTTTTCGTTTAGTGAAGAACCGCTGTTTTCGTGCAGATAGACCAGCACTTCGGGAAACTGTTCGCGTACCGTTTGCAGCAGCGGCATGGTCAGCGAAGAGGCGGCCGTGCCCGGTGCCAGCCCAATAGAGACCTGCCCGGTGAGGACCTGGCCGGCGTTGACCACCGCCAGCTGCGCCTGTTCGCACTGGCGCAAAATGGTGCGAGCGTGGGAATACAGGATCTTACCCGCTTCGGTCGGCGTGACGCCGCGCTTGGTGCGGATCAGCAGCTGCTGGTCGAGTTCATTTTCCAGCGTGGCAACCTGCTGGCTGAGCGCTGGCTGTGCAATATGCAGGACTTCAGCGGCCTGGGTCAGGCTGCCGATATCGACGATTTTCACGAAATATTTCAGTCGTCTTAAGTTCATTTTGCCTCCGTCTCGTATCCCCGAGTGCCAGTTTGAGCTGGCGTTTGTAATAAGTTTTCACTCTGACTGATATATCTTTGCAATTGACGTGCCAGAAATTGACAAACAATCGAGTGGCTTATTACTGACCGCCTAACAGGCGGTAAAATAAGAGAATCTGATTACCCACTAAGGGGTATTGCCTCGGATTGGCGTTTCAGCGGGATTATTTGCAAGGTTTGGGCGCACGGTGATGGTGCAGGTGATGCGTTGGTGAGGTGCGGATTGGGGAAGAGGCGAACGTTTCGCATTAGAAGCTTAGCTTCAGGGATCGAGGACGTAGACCATTACAGAGGGACGGCGCTGCTGATAGCTTCGGTTATGGGCGACCGTGACGGGGCTGAACGCCGGGACGCCGTAGACCCATCCCTGGGGGCTTGACTGCCGCCTCCCTGCGGCAGACACCCGGCTTATCTTCCCCGTCACGGTCTCCCTCTCAGGCTTTCGTGTCGCTTTGCTGCGAAACGGTCGCCTTCAGAAAGAGATTTGGTTGCGTCTTGTTGAGGGCAGCGACACCCTGAGTTTACTGGCAATCGGTGCGGGGTGGGTTCGCGGACCGTTGAGCGCAGGGATGCGCGAATCGAGGCCACACGGACGTGTTCACGCCGAGTCCGCGAACCCACCCTGCACCGACAGGCCAGACGCCAAACATGCAGCAACTCCTCAACTCCTCAACTCCTCAACTCATAAAAAAACTCCCCTAGCCATCAAAATGACGCTATAAGAAATAATATTGAGCGGATTGGGAAGTTTTTCACTCCTCGCTATCGATATGATGATCGCCATCCGAACGGCATCTCAATCAACCGCTTACCACAGAGAGCACTCATGAAACTTCACAGCGACAGCTTTACCGACGGCCAGCTCATTCCCGGTGAATTCGCCTTTGCCGTAGCCGACAGCGAAAATCACATTCGCCTCTCCGCTAACCGTAACCCGCACCTGGCGTGGCAGGATCTCCCTGAAGGCACCCAATCCCTGGTGATTGTCTGCCACGACCCGGACGTTCCGTCCGTCGGCGATAACGTCAACCAGGAAGGTAAAGTGGTAGAGGCATCGCTGCCGCGCGTCGATTTCTACCACTGGCTGCTGCTGGATATCCCGGCATCCGTCAGCGAAATTGCAGCCGGAAGCCAGTCCGATGCGATAACCCCACGCGGCAAGCCCGGCCCGGCAGCGCCGAACAGCCTGCGCCACGGCGTGAATGATTACACCGCGTGGTTCGCCGGCGATAAGGAGATGAGCGGACAGTATTTCGGCTACGACGGCCCCTGCCCGCCGTGGAACGATGAGCTGATGCATCACTATGTCTTCACCGTCTACGCACTGGCGAACAGCACCCTGAAGGTTGCGGGTGAGCTGAACGGCGCTAACGTCCTGGCGGCAATCGCGGCGGCCGATGTGCTGGGCAGCGCGCAGATCACCGGGCTTTACAGCCTGAACCCTACGGTAGGCTGACGGCAATGACGGTGCACCGCCCTTCCCTTGATCATCATGAGCGGCCTGCCGCACGTGTGCCGGGGGCGGTGCTGCAAACTACCAGCTGGCCGCTGACGCAAATTGCCGATGCCAGCGGCTATCTTTCCGCCGCGCGCTTTTCGGCACGCTTCAGAACGCGCTTCGGCATTTCGCCCGCCCGGCTGAGGTGATCTTTAAAATGGAAAAAGAAAGGGAATGAGAGTCGGGAAACAGAGGAATAAATCGGGGCTTTAACGACAATAGCCGGATGCCTTTACGGGTAAAGGCATCCGAAGATGAAAATTATTCAATCACCAGGCTATTAACGGCCAGAACGGCCTGCGCGGCTTCAGCGCCTTTCTTAACAAAGTGCTTATCGTAGAACTGCACGATTTCGTCAACCGGCTGGAAATTATGCGGGGTCAGCGAAACGGAGAACACCGGAACTTCGGTGGCCAGCTGCACGTTCATCAGGCCATCAACCACCGCCTGGGCAACGAAATCATGGCGGTAAATGCCGCCGTCAACCACCAGCGCAGCACAGACGATCGCATCATATTTGCCGGTTTTCGCCAGCTTCTGGGCCACTAACGGCATTTCAAATGCACCGGGAACGTCGAAGACGTTAATCACGGCATCAACGTTATCTTCCTGAGCGATGCGCTGACGGAAACCCTCTAATGCCTTGCTCACAATCTCTGTATGCCAGTTGGCTTTCACAAAGGCGATATTAATTTTTTTCACTGTAACTCCAAGAACGCGATGAAATGTATCAATCTTTAATGGGGAATTTTACTGGAAAGTAAGATTATTTTCACTTGGTATAACATGTTGAAAATACGAAATCCAGACGTCAAAAAAAAAGCCGCTTCCCGTCGTCTCGCAGCATTTTATAACTCCCCTGAAGCGTAACAACCGTGTTATGGCGCAATACAAAAATAAAAAATCGGGGGATCGTTTGACCGATCCCCCGGCTTAAGGGCTAACGAAGTTGCGCTGGAGCGATTAGCGCTTCTTACGGTTGCGGTACATATCGATAGAAACCGCCGCCACGATAATCATCCCTTTGATGATGTCCTGCACGTAGGCATCAACGCCCACGAAGGTGAAGCCACTCTTAATCAGACCGAGGATCACCGCACCAATCAGCGTACCGGTGATGCGACCCACGCCGCCCATCAGGCTGCTGCCGCCGATAACCGCTGCGGCAATCGCATCCAGTTCGTAGGACAGACCCATGCTTGACTGGCCGCTGCTGACGCGAGCCGCCAGCACCACACCCGCCAGACCGGACAGGCCACCGGCGATGGTGTAAACAATGATCAGGTACTTGTTAACGTTGATACCGGACACTTTCGCCGACACCATGTTGCCGCCGATAGCGTAAACGTATTTGCCGTAGCGAGTGTGTTTCAGAGCGATATGGAAGATGACCGCTACGACCAGGAAGATAATCACCGGCATTGCGCCCTGACCGATAGCGGTGAAGCCGTCAGACAGGAAGCTGATTGGGTTACCCTGGGTGTAGTACTGTGCCAGGCCACGGGCAGAAACCATCATACCCAGCGTGGCGATAAACGGAGGAATACCGGTTTTAGTAATCAGCACGCCGTTCAGAATTCCGCACAGCAGACCGACCCCGATCCCCGCACCGATAGGGATCACCGCAGGCATATCCACCAGCGACGGGAACATCGGCGACAGGCTGTCTGAGGTTTGCGCCAGACTGGCGGCAACCACCGCCGTTAAGGCAATCACCGAGCCGGACGAGAGGTCAATACCCGTAGTAATAATGACCTGGGTCACCCCGACGGCAATAATACCGATAATCGCCACCTGTAAAACAATCAGCACCAGGCGGTTAGGGTTCATCAGGAATGACTGGTCGCGAACATACCAACCAAAGGCTTCGAAAATCAGCGCGATACCGACCATTACCACGAAAATACCGGTATCTTTCGGCATCTTGCTTTTCAGATTACTGAAGAATGAGGGTGCTTCAGTTGACTGTTGCGTTGTCATTTTCATATCACTCATATTTTATTTACCTTACGCCCTTACTCGGACGCCAACGACAAAATGGTTTCCTGGTCAGCATCTTCTTTATTGAGGATGCCGGTAATACGACCGCCGTGCATAACCATGACCCGGTCGCTCATGCCCAGAATTTCCGGCAGTTCGGAAGAAACCATGATGATGGCAACGCCACGGCTCGCCAGTTCGCTGATCAGACGGTATATTTCCGCCTTCGCACCGACGTCGATACCACGGGTAGGTTCGTCAAGGATTAGAATTTTGGGCTGGGCCAGCAGCCAGCGCGCAATAAGCACCTTCTGCTGGTTACCGCCACTCAAGTTATTGATGATCTGGTCCATTGTCGGCGTTTTGATATTCAGCTTACGGATCTGCTCAAGACAGTCCTTCGCCATATCGCCGTGATTAACAAAGCCCGCTTTGGCGCTGTAGTTCGTCATCTTGACGATGCTCATGTTCTCCATCACCGACAGCACCAGGAACAGGCCGGACTTTTTACGGTCCTCGGTCAGGAATGCCAGACCCTTATCGATCGCCGATGCCGGGGATTCGATAGTGGTTGGCACGCCGTCAATCAGAATTTCGCCGCTGTCGATGGAGGTCATGCCGAACAGGCTCTCCATCACTTCGCTGCGTCCGGCACCCACCAGTCCCGCCACCCCGAGGATTTCACCACGGCGCACATTAAAGCTGACATCGTGGAATACGCCTTTGCGCGTCAGATTACGCACGGTCAGCACATCTTCACCGATGTTGGCATCAAATTTCGGGAACAGTTGGGTTAATTCACGCCCTACCATCTGCGTAATCAGCGACTGACGCGAATAGCTCGACGTGGAATCACTGGCCACCCAGGTGCCGTCACGGAACACGCTGACTTCATCGGTAATGGCGAAGATCTCATCCATTTTATGGCTGATATAGATGATGGCTTTACCCTGCTCGCGCAGGTCGCGGATAATGGCGAACAGATGCGACACTTCGGTTTCCGTCAGTGCCGACGTCGGTTCGTCCATAATCACGATGTCCGAGTTCCAGGACACCGCTTTCGCGATTTCAACCATTTGCTGGGAGGCAATGCTCAGATCGCCAACCATCTGGTCAGGCCGCAGACGGATATTCAGTTTAACCAGCAGATCTTTGGTCAAACGATTGAGTTTTCCGTGGTCGACGAAGCCAAGTTTCATCGGCTCGCGACCCAACCAGATATTTTCGGCGACCGTCATATGCGGTACCAAATTAAGCTCCTGGTGAATCATGGAAATTCCCGAACGCAGCGCATCCAGCGTATCGGTAAACTGCACAGGCTCGCCTTTAATGCGGATTTGTCCCTCATCGGGACGGTAAATCCCGATGAGGCACTTCATTAAAGTGGACTTGCCCGCGCCATTCTCACCCATCAGAGCATGCACCGTTCCGGGTTTGACGCGCAGCGATACGTTGCTTAACGCCTTAACTCCCGGGAAAAACTTGCTGATGCCTTCGGCTTCAAGCGCATATGCGGACATTTAACACCTCCGTACAACTGTTATCGGCAACGGTTATTTCAGGTTTTTGCTGGTAAATTCTGCGTAGTTTTCTTTGGTGATCAGCTGATAAGGGATCATCACGTTCTGCTCAACTTTTTCACCTTTTGCCAGCTTAACGGCGGCCTGTACGGAGCCTTCACCCTGTCCTTTTGCATCCTGGAACACGGTGGCAACCATCTTGCCGTTCTTGATCATTTGCAGCGCGTCCGGTGTACCATCCACGCCCGCGATCACGATTTTGTTCGGGTTTTTACCCAGTGCCTGCAGGGCACCGATAGCCATTTCGTCGTTGTTGGAGGCAATAGCCTGAATGTCATCACCCGCCGTCATCCAGTTGCTGACAACATCCACCGCATCGTTACGAGTGAATTTCGCCGTCTGCTCCTGCACCACTTTCAGGCCAGGATATTTAGCCACGATGGTTTTCACGCCTTTGGTACGGTCGCGCGTTGCTTCGTTAGCCAGGTCACCCATCAGAATCGCCACGTTACCCTTGTAGTTCATCTGTTTTGCCAGCGCTTCCATCTGCAGACGGCCTGCCAGCTCGGAGTCAGATCCGACGTAGGCCATTTTGCTGGTCAGTTCAGTCGCGGGTTTACGGTTTACGAAGACCAGCGGAACGCCGGCTTTGGTGGTGAGGTCAACAATCGGTTTAACTGCGTTGGTATCAACCGGGTTAACGATGATTGCGTCAACGCCCTGGCCGATAAAGTTTTGCACCTGCTGCAGCTGCTGGGCTACGTCGCCTTTGGCATCTTCGATCTGCCCGTCGACGTTTTCTTTCTTCATTTCCTTGCTGATGGAATTGCGCACAATAGTCAGGAAGTTGTCATCAAACAGTGCCATAGAAACACCAACCTGGACTTCTTTGGCGAAACTTGTGACAGGTAACATACATACTAACAGTGACGCTAAAATTGTTTTTTTCACGTTCATGGCGGAGCCCTTATTATCGTTAGCATGCGCAGGCTGGCTGAGACGTCGAATGAAAAATTTCTTTTACATTCCTTCAACGTGACCGACGACTTTAGTAAAATGTAGGGGGTTACTATTTCGTGTATGACTATTTTCTTATTAGCACTTCATCGGAATAACTTACTACAAATCAACACCTTAAATTCAAACCACTGTTTTACTTTTCCTGTCCCCTGCCTACGTTGCCGCAGAGCAGTTTTTTTGTTTCATATTAAAGTTAATTGAAACTTTCACTAATAAAGCACCGAAACGCGTGTTTTAAAATCATCAAATAACAAAAATTTGACACACCTCTAACATCGCTCATGGAAACGCTGGAAAGTGAGATCTGGCGCAAGAGATTTGAGACTGACGGCAATTGCTTTTTTGTTACCCGAGCAAGGTCACAACCCGGCTGGGGGGCTGTAAATGAAATGTCGGGTGATGAAGATGGATTTTTCACTGTGGTGGTGGGGATCGTGTCACGGTATTGAGCGGCTGCTGGGGGAATTGTTCAGATTGCTTGTTTGTCGCTTCGGTGATGTGGGTCGTGTCCCGGTATTGAGCGGCTACCGGGCGGTCCTCGCGCCGCTTCGCGGTTCCTTCGGCTTCGGCATCCGGCCGGGCGGACCGGCGGAAACGCAACGTCCCTGTTGCGATTCCACCTGACGACGACGTCCTGTCGCCGTCTCCTGGCCAGATGCCTGCACCTCAGCGCTGCGGATTGCCCTTTAGCCGCGCAATACCGTGCCACCCTCTTCTTTCTTACTCGCTGCTTTTAAAGCCGTTCAGATGATGAAATCCATCTGCACTTCCACACACTCTGAGAAAACGACGCTAACAAACACAAACGCCGCCGCAGAATAAACTGCGGCGGCGCAAGAACTAACGGTTTAGCAGACTAACAATTAACGACTCAGTGAAGCCGCCTTCTCCAGGGTCATCCCCTTGGTTTCCGGTGCCAGCCAGACGGATACCAGCAGGCCCAAAACGGATACCGCAGCAGCTGCATACATCGTGTGCCCAATACCCAGCGTCGCCAGAGAGTAAGGCACCAGCCAGGTCCCGGCAGCGGAACCAATACGCGACAGTGAAGATCCCATGCCAACGGCGAATGCACGAACCTCAGTCGGGAACAGCTCATTCGGATACACCAGTTCCAGCACCTGCGCCCCACCGATAAACACCGCGTAGGCACCAAACAGAGCCAGTACCAGCATTTCAGAACCGTGTGAAGCTGCCCCCAGCCCCAGCAGGGCCAGGCTTGACCACAGGAAGCTGTGAATAATCAGCTTGCGGCGGCCCATCGTATCAATCAGTCGGGTAGCGATAATACAACCCACTACGAACAGCAGCGTGATAATCACTGAACCCATCGAGGCCCACTCGCCCTTCAGGTTCAGCGCCTGCAGTACCACCGGAGCGAACGAGTAGACCGCAAACATCGGCACCACCGCCGCACTCCAGAACACCGCCACGAACAGCATACGTTTACCGTAGCCTGCATTTAACAATGTGCGGATGGACACTTTTTGTTCTTCCGACTCTTTCGGCAGATTAGCCAGCGAGAAAGTCGCGCCGTACACTTTTTTGATGATCTGCTCGGCTTCCGCCAGGCGGCCTTTGCTGACCAGCCAGCGCGGAGACTCCGGCGTACCCAGACGAATCAGGAACAATGCCACACCCAGTACCGCCGGGCTGGCCAGCACGTAACGCCAGGCGTCATCACCGCCGTGAGCCAGAATCGCATTACCGACAATGTAAGCCAGTGCCGCACCGGCAAACCACAGGATCGTTAACCCCGCCAGGCGCGGACCGCGATTTTTCTGCGGCAGGAATTCGGTGAGCAGCGATCCCGCAACCGGATATTCCAGCCCCACCCCCACGCCTATCAGGAAGCGCAGGAAAAACAGCATCACGCCGGATTCCGTCCAGAACGTGCCTATCGAACCCAGAATAAACAGAATCGGCCCGACGAAGAACAGGCGCTGCCTGCCAACTTTATCGGTCAGCCAGCCGCCGAGGAATCCACTAAAGAAGGTGCCGAACATCGCCGATGCCGCAACCAGTCCCTGCCAGAAGGAGTCCAGATGCAGGTATCCCGAAAACTGCACGATCGCTACGCCGATAATGCTCAGCACATAGCCATCAAGGATCCATCCTCCCCCGGCGCGGACGGTCATCAACTGGTGAAAACCATTTAAGGGTACATCCTCAATAGATATATTATTCTTATTCATGACAGTGAATCTCCTGTAAGGATTCATATTTTGCAGGTACAGAAATTCGCTCTGAATCAGATCGATAATTCAGAAATTTCGTTAATTTAATTTTTATAACGTCATGTAAGTCTTGATATCGGTTATCTTTTTCTCTTCGGTAAACCTTACCCGTTCATTGTTTATCGGCTCCTGTTATTTTTTTCGCGTTATAGCGAAATTAAATTCACCTGAAGAACACATCCTTTTTATTTAACCATTCCCCCCGTTATTGCTGAGCCTCAGTGTTGGAAGGCGACCCGCGCCAGCGAGGCTATCGAGGGGAAAAGTGCTGTTAACTTCAGGTTAAATTCATGTTGAAACTATACCCCCCGACTGCGCACTGTAAATACGCTCACGGTGGGGATTATTCAGGAATGTGATCGCCATCTGAAAACAAAACAGAACATTATCACCTGAAAATAATATTTTAATTTGATGATTTTAAACGAATTAATAAAATCCATTGGTATTTTCATAATACTAATGCGTATTTTCTTTGTCTTTTTTATGTATGCAAAAAAAATCCACATATTGCCTGCCCGTGAACTTGTTGGCAGATTGTTAGCAAATGGAGTGAACCTGTCCCTGTCGAACCGTATTTTTCCGGCTTCGGCGGACTGCGGGATCTCATCAAATACCCGCTCAGCGTTAAGTCAACGCTGCCCGGATACCTGACCTGGAGAATATATGATTAATTTTGATGGTATTTATACCCCTGCCGTTACTCCCTACGCTGCTGACGGTTCGATTGATTTCGCCCGTTTTGATGAAGTGCTGGAGTCATTAATTGCCGGTGGTGTTCACGGCATTATTATTGGCGGTTCGACCGGTGAATATTACGCGCAGACGGTGGAAGAGCGCCTGGCGCTGGCCGAGCGCGCACGCCAGGTCACGGCTAACCGCCTGCCGCTGGTGATTGGCACCGGTGCGATCCGTACCGAAGATGCCGTGGCCTTTGCCAAACACGCCCGCGAAATTAAAGCTGATGCCATTCTGGTCACCTCTCCGCCGTATGCGCTGCCGACCGAACTGGAAAACGCCCACCACGCGCTGACCGTCGATAAAGCCGCGCAGCTGCCGATCATGCTCTACAACTACCCGGGCCGTATGGGTATCAGCATGGGTGAAACCTATTTCACCGAGGTCAGCAAATCGAAAAACGTGGTGGCGATTAAAGAAAGCTCCGGCGATCTGAACAGCCTGCATCTGCTGGCCATTAAGTTCCCGAACATCGCCCTCTCCTGCGGCTGGGACGATCTGGCACTGGAGTTCTTTGCCTGGGGCGCACGCAGCTGGGTCTGTGCCGGTTCCAACTTTATTCCACAGGAACACGTGGCCCTGTATCAGGCCTGCGTAGTGGAAAAAGATTTCAATAAGGGCCGCAAAATTATGGCGGCGATGATGCCACTGATGAACTACCTCGACGGCGGGAAATTCGTACAGGCGATTAAACACGGTGTGGATCTGACCGGGTTGAGCACCGGACCGGCTCGCGCACCGCTGCTGGGCCTGACCGAAGAAGAGCAGACAGAGCTGAAAGCGGTGATTGCCGGCGTGAAGCAGAATGTCGCTGCGGCGATTGCTGGCTGATAGAACCGGTTGATCCGTTAATCCCCTCTGTACCGCATATAAACGGGAGTATACCCAAGTGCAAAAAATAACCTCTCTGCCCGCCGACGATGCGCTTCCGGGGTGGTATCACACCAGTAAACCGCGTACGCCGCGCCCGGCTCACGTCGGGCAAACACAGACCCGCTGGGCAATTGTGGGCGCAGGCCTGACGGGGCTTGCCGCCGCTCGCCAGATGGCGCTGAACTTCCCGGACGACGAGATCGTACTGATTGAAGCGCAGGAAGTCGGCTTTGGCCCCGCCGGGCGTAACGCGGGCTTCGCTATCGATGTACCGCATGATATCGGCGCGAAGGACTATATCGGCGATATCACCACCGCGAAGCGCGTGCTGAAGCTGAATACGCTGGGCCAGGACTATCTGCGCGACATCGTGAAAACTCACGGTATTGAGTGCCAGATGAGCGACTCCGGTAAATATCAGGCGGCGGTAAGCGGTGCGGGTATTGCCGTGCTGGAGGCTTATCGCAGCGGTCTGGAGAAAATTGGCCGCGAAACCCAAATGATTGACGAGCGCGATCTGCCGGATCACATCGGTATTTCTTACTATAAGAAGGCGCTGTTTATTCCCGGCACCGTACTGGTGCAGCCTTCGGCGCTGGTGAAAGGACTGGCGGACAGTCTGCCATCTAACGTCACGCTGTATGAAAACACGCCGATTACCTCGATCGACTACGGCGATAAAGTCACGTTGATGCACGATAACGGCACTATCACCGCCGATAAGCTGATTTTGGCCAACAATGCGTTTGCCTCAGATTTTGGTTTCCTGAAGCGCACGCTGCTGCCCACCTTCCTGTACGGCAGTCTGACGCGCCCGCTGAATGAAGAAGAGCAGGCGCGGCTGGGCGGCAAGCCGGTATGGGGCGTGATCCCTGCGCATCCATTCGGCAGTACGATTCGCCGTACCGTTGACCACCGTATTCTGGTGCGTAACAGCTTCAGCTTTAACCCTAACGGTCGTCCGCGTGAGCATCTGCTGAAACGCTATATCGAAAATCACCGTCGTTCCTTTGAACGGCGCTTCCCGATGCTGTCCGGTGTGAATCTGGAATATTCATGGAGCGGTGCAATCTGCCTGTCGGAAAACCATGAAGGCTTCTTCGGCCAGCTGGCACCGAATGTTTACGGCGCGCTGTGCTGTAACGGTCTGGGGATCACCCGCGGTACGGCAACCGGTAAGCTGCTGGCGGATATGATCGCCGGTGAGCGCAACGAGCTGATTGACTTCCTGCTGGCATCACCGGGCCCGAATAAGACGCCGCCGGAGCCATTCCTGTCAATTGGCGTGAATTCGGTCTTTAAGTGGGGGCAGTTCAGGGCCGGTCTGGAAGTGTAGTCCGAGGCAGCAGCGATATCGCGGAGTGGGGTTTAGGGCCATTTTATCGCCTTAATGGCGGTAATGACCGCATATTGCTGCATCCTTCAGCAAACGATAGCGTTTTAAGTAAAAGGGTTTTGACATCTACCCTGAGGGCCATTAGTATTCGCCCCGTTCACACGATTCCTCTGTAGTTCAGTCGGTAGAACGGCGGACTGTTAATCCGTATGTCACTGGTTCGAGTCCAGTCAGAGGAGCCAAACTCTTGTTTTCATGCCGCTCTGCGAATCCTTATGTAATTTAGATTCAATAAGTTAGCGTGAAAAGTCTTCCCGATGTATTTTTAGTTTTCCCTCCGCATCGGGAGAATTTGGTGGTCAGATTTGGGGTCAAGTTGGTTCGATGACGGAGTGACCCCCAAATGTCTCTTAACGACTCAAAAATCCGCAACTTAAAACCATCCGCAAAACCCTTTAAAGTCTCCGATTCCCATGGTCTGTATCTGCTGGTTAATCCAGGCGGTTCACGTCTCTGGTATCTCAAATATCGTATCAATAGAAAAGAATCTCGCCTTGGCTTAGGCGCATACCCTGATGTGTCTTTGGCTGATGCTCGTCAACAGCGTGATGGTATCCGTAAATTGCTGGCGCATAATATCAATCCTGCACAACAGCGCTCTGCGGAAAGATCCACTTCCTCGCCAGACAAAACTTTCAAGTATGTGGCACTGGACTGGCATAAAAGCAACCGAACATGGTCAGAGAACCACGCCTCCCGTCTGCTTGCCAGCATGAACAATCATATATTCCCTGTGATTGGACACTTGCCCGTAGCAGAACTAAAACCTCGTCACTTTATTGACCTGCTAAAAGGCATTGAGCAAAAAGGTCTGCTGGAAGTCGCAGCACGCACCCGGCAGCATATGTGCAACATCATGCGTCATGCCATACATCAGGAGTTGATAGAGAACAATCCGGCAGCAAATCTGGAGGGTATCATCTCCCCGCCCGTTAAACGTCACTACCCCGCCCTTCAGTTGGAGCGGCTACCGGAACTGTTGGCTCGCATTGAGGACTACAAGCAAGGACGAGAGTTAACCCGCCTGGCCGTATTACTCACCCTTCACCTATTCATCCGTTCCAGCGAGCTTCGTTTCGCCCGTTGGTCTGAGATCGATTTCAAAAATAGAATCTGGACCATTCCTGCCACTCGCGAGGCCATCTCCGGTGTCCGCTACTCTGGGCGTGGTGCAAAAATGCGCACTCCACATATCGTTCCACTCTCCCGTCAGTCCATCGCTATTCTGAAACAGATACGGGAAATATCCGGGCATCGCGTGCTGATATTCCCCGGTGACCATAATCCGTATAAGCCAATGTGTGAAAACACCGTCAACAAGGCGTTGCGCCTGATGAGATATGACACAAAAAATGAAATCTGCGGCCACGGATTACGGGCAATGGCCTGTAGTGCCCTGATGGAGTCTGGCCTGTGGGCACAGGATGCGGTTGAACGGCAGATGAGTCATCAGGAGCGTAACAGCGTTCGAGCGGCTTACATCCATAAAGCAGAATATCTCGATTCCCGTAAAGCGATGATGCAATGGTGGTCGGATTATCTGGATATGTGCAGGAAAGCGTATGCCCCACCTTATATTTGTGGGAAGGAAATCAGTTACACAATGGGATAACCCCTCTGACAGAATAAGCCACAAAAAAAAGCCGTATCAGTCTGTACTGGTAGGGCATTTTTCTGGCTTCAACTCGGAGAAATTGTTAAGCCGTTTATGAGCATCTTTAACCGAATTGACCTGCGTGAATCGAAAGTGTGAGGTCCGCTTATCATTTAGATCTATCCACGGAAACGGATTGGGTCAGTTATGAGCGAACTATAGTCATTCTAACCCTGAGAATTACACTTTTGAGTGATTCAGGGTATGCGCTTACTGGTTACGAATATTGAGCGAGAATCATGTGATGATCGCCGCTTCTCTTTCGAACCAGTAGGTGCTCCGCGTTCGCTAACGAATACTCAGGGCATGCAGATACACTGCTGACTATATTTCTTTCGAAGAGCGTGGAATGCATACCAATCCCCGATGAAAGGAGTTGGTGATGACTGCGACTAATCAATTTGCTGCACATGTTGGTCTGGACTGGGCAGATAAAAAACACGATGTCTGTGTTCAGTTCAAAAACGGTGAACGCGTATTCCATGTGATTGAACATACGGCAGAAGCGCTTGATATCTGGCTTACTGAGTTACACCAGAAGGTAAAAGGCAGAATCGCAATAGCTCTCGAGCTGAAGAAGGGCCCCGTGGTATATGCTCTTCAAAAATATCCCTTTATCACCGTTTTCTCCGTCCACGCTTTGTCCCTGGCTCGTTACCGGCAAGCCTTCTCACCCAGCGGCGCTAAAAATGACCCGCAGGATGCCGAGCTAGCATTAGAGTTAATGCTACGCTATCCCCAAAAGATAAAAGCCATTGAACCCGACAACGCAGATATCCGGTTACTCCAGCAATTAGTTGAGCAGCGCCGACTGCTGGTCGAAGACAAGCGTCGCTTTGTAAATCGGCTCATCAACACGCTTAAGCAGTATTACCCCCTGCCCCTGGAATGGTTCTCCCATCGGGACAATTCACTGTTCTGCGAGCTAATCATTCGCTGGCCCAGCCTGCAACAACTCAAACGGGCTCGCAGCGATACTGTTCGTCATTTTATGAACGCTAAAGGTGGTCCTGCTGTTGCATATACCGAACAGCGGGTTGCAAGTATTGCCAATGCTATTCCACTGACCACAGATAAAAGTGTAATAGAGGCAAATGCATTGATGGCAACAGCACTCGCATCTCAAATCAAACTGGCAGGCGACCTAATCAGAACCTACGACGAACGTATTGAATCCTTATTCGGTACGCTTCCGGATGCAGAACTGTTCAAATCACTTCCTGGAATGGGACCGTGCATGGGTCCAAGGATGCTTGCCGCACTGGGTGATAACCGCGACCGCTTCAACAGCGCTGAAGAAATTCAAAACTACGCAGGTATTGCACCGGTGACAGAACGAAGTGGCCAGAAATCCTGGGTTCACTGGCGATGGCAGTGTGCTAAGTTCGTCAGGCAGACTTTTGTTGAATGGGCTGCCAAGACGGTTAACTCATCATACTGGGCCAGACTTTATTATCAGGGACTGCGAGAAAAAGAGAAATCGCACCAATCTGCAATCCGGGCTCTTGCTTTCAAATGGATAACGATCATTTACCGCTGCTGGAAGACCAAACTCGGTACGATGAAGCGAAGTATTTGCTGGCTCTCGAAGCGCGACACTCGCCCTTACTGAAGCCATAAAAAGCTTGTTGAATGTCTCAGGGCGTGAAGCGGACGCTGGTGTTCTTTGAATAAATCCGGCTTCTGTGCTTGTGCACTAATCCAGGGAAGAAAAATATTGCGTCGGTGATTTACCCAGCGCTTTTCTGAACATCGTAATAAACGCACTGACCGAATCATATCCCAGCGTTCCGGCTACGCGCTGCACGGGCTGACCTTCAGACAGATGGCTCAGGGCAATCATCAAATGCAGCTGCTGACGCCAGCGACCAAAGCTCATTCCTGTCGCCTCTTTTATCAGCCTGGCCAGAGATCGTTCGCTGATGGCCAGATGAGCAGCCCAATGCTTTAACGTTCGCCGGTCATCTGGCTCATTAAAAAGTGCCTCAGCCATAATCCGGATTTTAGGATGATCTGATACAGGAAGATGGAGTGCTTCAACCGGCACATCCGGAATATGCTCCAGCAGCACCGCTGCAAGCCTGGCGGTTTTACTGTCAGGAGAATAAGCATGTTCCTGCTCTGCAAGATACAGAACAAGCTCGCGAACCAGAGGTGTAATCGCTATGGTACAGCAGATTTTCGGCATCGCTGCCGTGCCGGGCTCGATGAATAAAAGGCACGTGTCTGCATTCTTCGTGATCCGGCAACGGTGGGGGATTTCTCCCGGAACCCAGACGGCATGTCCTGGTGGAACAAGCCACAGCGCATCCTCAACCTCACAGCGCACTGCACCGCGCAAAGAGAGAATAAGTTGCCCCTTGCGATGAGCGTGCGGACTTTGCCCGGCATACTCACCTGACGATGATACATGCAGGGCGATAGCGGCCTGACTGAAATCATCGGCATTAAACTCTTCCGGCGAGGTCACAGATTTTTTATTAACTGGCATGATTTAGCTATATGTTGTCAGGTTATCTATATTCTGTAACTCATGCGTCCTTTAAAGTCTTTCTTTTTTCAGAGAAAGCAAAACTTATGTCCCACACTACGAACAAGTGGTCTTCAATCATACTTGTGACCGGCATCCTTTTTATCGCCATTAACCTGCGTGTTCCTTTTACCGCTATAGCACCCGTTTTAGAGTCCATTCGCCATGATTTTGGGCTAAGTATCACAGCCGTTGGGTTGCTTAACTCGCTTCCTTTACTGGCCTTTGCCGCCTTTTCTCCACTGAGCGCATCGATTTCCCGCAAGTACGGCCTGGAACGCACCCTTTTTGGTGCCCTGGTCGTGATTTCAGCGGGGATTCTGCTTCGCTCAACAGACAGCGTCTGGGCGCTTTATGGCGGAACAGTGTTAATTGGTATCGGGATTGCCCTGGGCAATGTCCTGCTGCCTGGCCTGATCAAACGTGACTTTTCCGGCAACGTGGCTTCCGTGACGGGAGCATATTCCATCACCATGGGCGCCGCTGGCGCCATTGGATCTGCCATTGTCATTCCTCTGACGCAGAGCTGGGGCTGGAACATCGCGTTAGCCATGTTGGTTATTGCACCGCTCCTTGCGTTGCTTTTATGGTTGCCGCAGTTGAAGAAAAAGCATCAACTGCCAGTAGCAGGTGAGAAAAAAGCAGCGACCGTTGCGGTCTGGCGCTCGTCTCTGGCGTGGCAGGTCACCTTGTTTATGGGCCTGAATGCGATGCCGTTTTATGTTGCGGTCGGCTGGCTGCCAGCCATTCTGACAGACAGTGGGCTCTCCTCAGCTCAGGCTGGTGAGGTACATGGCATCCTTCAGCTCACCACCGCCATTCCCGGCCTGATTCTGGCAGCCACGCTGCGTCGTCTTAACGATCAGAAATTAGCCGCTGCTGGCGTCAGCCTGTTAACCGCAGTGTCCTTTATTGGCATCCTTTATTTGCCAAATCTGGCGATGCTGTGGGCTGCACTCCTCGGCTTCGGCTCGGGTGCCAGCATGATGCTGGGTCTGACCTTCATCGGGTTGCGCACTACAAACGCTGGTGATGCTGCCGCGCTGTCAGGTATGGCGCAGAGTATCGGTTATCTGATGGCGGCGATGGGACCGCTGTTGCTGGGTAAAGTACAGGAGTTGTCCGGAGGTTGGACGGTGCCATTACTGATGACCACAGCAATCTCAGTTGCAGGAGCCTGCACCGGAATGGCTGCCGGACGAGATGCGCACCTGGAACCTGTACAGCAGCCGGGCTGAATGGGTTTACACAGCAAGGTACCAGCTGATCCTCTGCGGCGGATGCTTTCCATCGAGGTTCTGAAGCGTCTTAATGGTACCGGAGCCATCTGTACTATCCCGATGAGCGGACTTTTCGGTGAAAAGGCCGCTCAGGGCGAGCGTAACATTCAGCGGCCGCCCTGAAGCTCAGGGCGATCGCGGTCAGTAATAATATAATAAACAAGCCTTATGACTGTTTGGCAACGATGAATCGCTTTTCATCACTCATAAAGGCTTTTTCACTGGCGGGTGAAAGGATGGCACCGAAATTCATATGCGCGCGGAGTTTCCATGATGGAGGAACATTCCACTCAGTGCGAATATCTTCATCGATCAGAGGATTATAATGCTGCAGGTTGGCACCAATTCCTTTTTCAGCCAGCGCCAGCCAGACAGCATACTGTGCAATACCTGTGCTGTGCTCAGACCATACCGGGAAATTGTCCGCATAGGCCGCAAACTGCTCCTGTAGTGACTTGACAACATCCTGATCCTCGAAAAAAAGTATTGAGCCGGCAGCCGCTGCAAACCCGTCTATTTTATCTGAGGTGCCGGAGAAACTTTCTGCAGGCACGATTTTGCGTAACTGTTCACGCGTGAGTTCCCATAAGCGAGCGTGCTGCTCACCCAGTAAAATCAGAAGCCTTGAGCTTTGCGAGTTAAAAGCAGAAGGAGCCTGCTTCACTGCCTCAATGACAGTGCCGATCAGCTCGTTCTCCGGGACAGGAATATCTTTTCCAAGTACATAAATGGTGCGTCGTTTTCTGGCAAGCTCTAAAAAGTTACCTGTCATGAATTAGCCCTCAGATGAATTGTTTGACATCGTAATTTGCCCCGTCTTGCCCTCTGACTGGACTGATAGGGTCAGCATGCAATAATACACGCTGACTCATTAGTGCATGCTTTCCGAAGGATTACGGACAGGATGCGACATTGTTAAAAGTTTGGACTGGAAGTAAAGATGCTTCATCAGCCCACGCTTCTGAAGCATTAACGGCTCCGCATCTTATTAATCTGAATACGCCTCCGAAGACACGGTCAGTGTGATATTATCGCTTACATAAGGAACGTATTTATCAATTTTAAAGTCTGATCTCTTAATCACACCGGTGGCGTTAAAACCTACCGCATTTTTCTTCTCCATAGCCTGAAAACCTGCTTTGTTCAGGGTTGCATGAAGAATAACCGGCCGGGTTATGGATTTAATGGTTAAATTTCCCCGTACGTCATACTTATCACCATTCATTTCAATGCTGGTGCTTTTAAAATTTGCGACCGGATATTTCTCCGCATCAAAATAATCTGGCTGACCAAACTCTTTATTCAGTGCTGGAACGCCGGTATCAATACTGGCTACAGGAATGTTGATATCAACCAGTGATAAAATTTTTGTTGCCGGATCGAACTTAACTGTGCCATCTACATGATGAAGGGATGCCGTCGGGTTCGAAAAACCTAGGTGGTTCCAGCTAATAACCACAGACGTATGCGATTCATCAAGTTTATAACTCGCTGTTTTCGCCTGTGCAGCAGTAGTAAAGAGAAGTGAAAATAACAGTGAAGCAGAAAGTACATGATATTTCATTGATATAACCCGATTCATAAGGATTGATTGTTATTAGCGCAGGCGCTTATATAGCAAGCCGGCTTATTTGATAAAATTTTCGTTATTACACAAAAAAATTATTTGTTCGTGCTGGCGGCTAATGGCTATCAGTGTTCGTAACGTATGACATTATCGTGTCACAAACTCAGCATTACCAACTCATTATCTGGTTATTTCAATAATTACGATGGTTAAGCCGCAGCAGCATGGCACATGCAAATCTCTTGATTTCAGCGCTATAGTAGATTTAGACTAACTTATCTTCAAGTACCCACCTCAAGGTAAGTATGGAAAAATTCAACGACTGTTTTACACTGGACAACAAAGAACCCGGTAATGTTTTGCGGGAGGCATGTCCTGCCCGTGAAGTTCTCGAGGTTCTGGTGAGCAAATGGACATTGCTCATTATTCATGCCCTTTCTGACGGTGCATCAAGGCCGGGTGATTTGCGAAGAAAAATTCAGGGTATATCAGAAAAGGTGCTGTCACAGAATCTTAAGGAACTTGAAAGCAGGAATCTTGTTACGCGCACTGTCTTTCGTGAAGTACCGCCCAAAGTCGAATATGCACTCACGGAACTGGGAACGTCCCTCTGGCAGGCAGCGAATGAACTCAACCGGTGGGTAGAACAAAACTGTCACTTTCTGATTAAAGACACTGATCCTTCCATGTGACATGCCATTGTTCATTTATGAGTGCTGCGGGCTAACAGGAGCATATAAGAAGGCAGGCTGCAGGCGCCGAAAAGCGACTTCCCTTGCTGGCTCAGAGGCGGTATCGCCTGCTGGCCATGAGGGAACAGCAAGGCATTTTAACAACAAGTCCCTGCAGTTTGTTGTATCAGTACAAAAAGCACTCGCGTCTCAGTCTTTGCCCGGCCCATGGTCAAACCGGGTTCCTTTGCCGATGGCATAAAACTGCCCCCCGGCGACATAATGTATGGTTCGTAATTCGTCAGGTGCTTCATCAAATATCCAGTGTCCATTGCGAAAAACCCGATCGTCACTCCACGCGCCGGCAATTTCTCCCATAAACAGATTATGTTCCAGCTCATATGCCGCGTTGGGTATTACCTTACATACAAGCCAGCCAGCACAACCCTCTACCAGCGGAACATCGAACTCTTTCAGGTAGAACGTCGGTATTTTATGATTCTTGTCAGGCCTGTCACGGTAGCTGTGCTCACCTGCGTACAAAACGGTTTCCATCTGGCTGACTACGGGGATCTGTACGGCAAACAGACCACTTTCTTCCACCAATCCACGGGTATAAGCCTGCGGACCGATATACGCCATGACTTTATTGATCCCCACCAGACTCACCCAGGCAGCGGCCATCACATTGGCATTACCATTATGCTTAGCGGAAATCATTGTAGTTGGGCCGACCTGCAATAATCGATATGCTTTGTTCAGTTCGACTGGCTGTAAAGACACACGATTTCTCCTTCCCATAAATGAAAAATGTGCCGTTATCAGCAACGGCACATTTGAAGGCGTTTTAATACACTGATGATCGCCTGAAGATAATCAGGCTAATACCGTTTTGTATCGTCCGGCCTGAGCTGCGATTTCTTCGTCAGTTATCGTCGCGCTTCCGCCTGTAATGAACGGCTTGATGTAGTTCATACCCAGATACCCGGAGATGGTTTCAAAAGACAGCAGGTACTCTCCTACCGTATGTCCGGCAGCGCCATCAGGCTGATAGGCAGACTCAGCACCTCCAAGCGAAACTGCCAGCATGAGTTGCTTGTCGTGCAGCGCCTGTGTTTCTCCACCATGTGACCAGCCGTACGTCAGTACATCGTCAAGCCACTGTTTCAGAAGTGGCGGCGTGCTGTACCACTGCATAGGGAACTGCAGCACGACACGATCCGTCTTCTCCAGGGCAGCCTGTTCAGCGGCCACGTCGATTTTGCCATCCGGATACAGGTCATAGAGATAACGCACTTCAACGCCTGTCAGTGATGCTGCACCTTTTGCCAGGGCTGAGTTTACCCGGGACTGATTAATGTTGGGATGGGTAACAAATACTGTTGTTTTCATAGCGATCTCTTATTTTTTCAGAAGAATGTTTCGTCAATTTCAAGCCGGGATAAGGCTTCGTTGATATCATTTAATTCGGCGTCACTGAGCTGAACATTTGCGGCGTGAAAATTCTCTTCCAGCCGGTGTAGTTTTGTTGTTCCCGGGATCGGCACAATGTAAGGCTTCTGAGCCAGCTCCCAGGCAAGAACAATCTGTGCTGAAGTTGCGTTGTTTCTTTCTGCAATTTCAGCGATTAGCTTAAGAAGCGTCTGGTTATTTTCCATCACCTCTGGTTTGAAGCGCCCCATCATGCCCCGGTAATCGCCTTCCCCGTAGGTTGTATTAGCTGTGACCTGACCACTCAGGAATCCATTACCCAGCGGGCTGTAGGCCATAAAACCAATATCAAGTTCATCGCAGACCTTAAACAGATCCTGTTCAGGTTTACGCCACATCATTGAATACTGGTCTTCAACCGCAGTGACCGGGCAGATGGCATGAGCCCGGCGTATGTAAGATACGGGCGCATTGGATAAGCCCCAGTACTTTATTTTGCCCTCCGCGATCAGCTCTTTCATTAATCCTGCCACCACTTCCGGCTCAACTTTTGGGTCGACACGATGCTGATAAAACAGGTCGATATGGTCGGTCTTCAGGCGCCTGAGGGAACCTTCCAGTTGCTCTCTGACAGATGCCGGACGGCTGTCTAATACCGGCACCAGCTGTCCATCACTATTTTCCATTCCTGTCACGCCGAATTTGGTCGCGATGACAACGTTGTCCCTGTGTTTGCTGAGCGCTACCCCCAGCAGTTTTTCGTTTTCAAATCCGTAAATGGGGGCAGTGTCGAAAAGGTTGCAGCCCAGCTCTACAGCCTTGTCTATCAGCTTTGTCCTTTCCCGGATCTCAACTGAATAGCCATAGCCATGGTCCATGCCCATGCACCCCAGCCCCATTTCCGAGACATGAAGCCCCTGGCTACCTAACCTTCTAATTTTCACGATTATTTCACCCTTCTTTAAGGTATTAACTATTCTTAGATGCTAAGTATACGGTTGGATTTATTGCTGAAAAATTGTTAATTTAGAAAATCAGAATTGCTAAAATCACAATTATTATGAATAAACTCGATGCCCTGAGATTTTTTGTTACTGCTGCAGAAACAATGAATTTTCGCGAAGCGGCAGTCAGGCTGGCCATTTCTCCATCCGTGGTGACACGCACGATTGCTGATCTGGAACATCAGCTTGGCGAACCGCTTTTTAAGCGCAATACCCGATCCATTGTGCTGACCAGCTTTGGTGAGTTTTTCTTGCCCCGTGCCATGCGGCTGCTTGAAGACTCAGAGGCCCTTTTCCAGACGGCCAGAGATGACAATGAGATGAAGGGTGTTGTGAGGATCACGCTATTCCGGTTTCCCGGCCACGAGCAGGTGTTATATGAGCTTCTGACCGCTCTCGATCCCTATCCTGAGCTGTTTATTGACTGGCGGTTAGACATGATGAAGCTGGATACTGTCCAGAACCGTATTGATATGGGGATCCGTATAGAGCGGGAGCCAAACCCGAATTTTATCGTCAGGCCCATTACGCTGGTTCATCATGCCCTGATGACTTCTCCCCGGCTCATTGACAGGCTGGGCGCACCGAAAAATTTTGAAGACCTGCGTCAGCGTTACCCTTTCAGCGGTCTGCTTAACCCTGAAACCGGCAAGGTGTTTGAATTTATGCTCGACGGCGTCAATACCTTTATTCCCCGGCACCTGGAGTTTTTTACCACCGACTCCCAGTCTGAGATTCAGGCTGCGTTAACCGGTAAAGCCGTGATTCAGTCGAGTAATCTGGCCTGCAGGGAATACCTTGAAGACGGCAGGCTGGTGAATGTCCTGCCGGAACTGAAACTGGAAACCTGGCAGCTTTATCTTTACCGGCCCTATCAGACCCTGGTACCACAGCGCATCAGGACCGTTTTTCACATCCTTGAAAATATTTTACTCAGACACTTTAGTTAAAAGAGGGCCCGGATGTGGCTGGCGCTCTTAGCCGGCGTCCCCCCGTAAACCGGAGATGTGAATTTCTGGGTACAGCCTTTCTCCGGGAAGTCGCTGCTCCGGGATGCTCATATCCGCGAAATAAAGTCTGCCGTTCTTTCAGGTCCCCTGAATACTGCTGACTTTTAGTATGCAACGGGGAGCTGTGACAGACGTATCAACTGAATATTTCATCTATCCAGTCTGCAAATGCACGTACGGCGGGTGAAAGAAAACGCTGATGGGGATAAAGCAATGCGACAGGAACAGACGACGGCTGCCAGTCGGCCAGGACTTCAACCAGCGTTCCTTTCTGAAGGTGTTCTGCTACAACGTTCTCAGCAAGCTG
Organism: Pantoea coffeiphila; assembly: GCF_016909495.1. Taxonomy (GTDB): domain Bacteria; phylum Pseudomonadota; class Gammaproteobacteria; order Enterobacterales; family Enterobacteriaceae; genus Erwinia; species Erwinia coffeiphila. The sequence continues at coordinate 1,009,133 of NZ_JAFBFW010000001.1, forward strand.
CGCCAGCCCGAATCCTTCGAGGCACATTTTTATATAGAGTCCCGTCTCGTTGACGGCTGCCTGCCCCCTGACGGGTACGGACAGCGTTTCTGTTCCCTTTACAAAACGCAATTCGTCTGTACGCCGGCTTTGTCCGGAAAAATAATGAATAGCCCGGTGATGAGATAAATCTTCAGGTGACTGCGGAATACCGTACTCCCTGAGATAATCGGGAGAGGCGCAGGTGATCCAGCGAAATTCTCCGAGCGGACGGGCTACAAGCGTGGAGTTAAGTAACTCTCCGGTTCTGATCACGCAGTCCACGCCCTCCTGAACCAGGTCAACCTGCCGGTCGCTGACGCCGATCATCAGGTAAATATCAGGATAACGGCTGTAGAACTCTTTCAGGTTTGGCATCACGAGGAAGTGCGCTATACCGCCGGGCATATCAACGCGTAAACGACCACGGGGGCGCCTGTTCGAATCGGCCAGACTGGCTTCCGTATGTTCAATTAAGGCCAGAATTTCCCGGCACTGCGCCAGATACTGCATACCTTCCGGAGTCAGGCTGACACGTCTTGTGGTCCGGTTCAGCAGACGCACCTGCAGATATTTCTCCAGGTTTTTGATGGTGCTGGTAACAGTAGAAGAAGGCAGGGACAGTGTTTCCGCTGCCCGGACAAAGCTTCCGGCCTCAGCCACCCTTATAAAAACCTGCATAGCCTGAATACGATCCACCTGATTGCGCTCCTGAATAGCATGTGACGGTGATAACCATCATTATTCGCAAATTCTGAATGATGAAAACACGTTAGTCATCTTTTTCAGCTTAAACAGGAGGCGTATTGTTTTCCTTCTGAACCTGAAAGAGACAATTCAAATGACCGATTACTGCAGAAATATTGTTAACAATCAGACGGCAAATGCTCCGGTAACGCTGATCAGCGGTGCAACCATACTGAGTATGGATGAGAATGTTGGTAACCATGAACGTGGCGATATTCTTGTCACAGGGTCAACCATCACCGCCATCGGTAAGGACCTGAACGCCGAGGGTGCTCACGTCATTGATGCCACAAATATGATTGCCATGCCGGGGATGGTCGATTCTCATCGTCACGCCTGGGAAGGCCAGCTGCGCCGCATCAACCCAAACGCCACCTGTCTGGACGACTATAGCAATGCCACGCACTTCTCGTTTGCGAAATACTATCGGCCCGCAGATATCTATGTCGGTAATCTCCTGACGGCGCTGGGCGCGATTGATGCGGGTATCACTACCATGATTGATAACTCGCACAACAGCCGTACCGCAGCACATGCAGACGCCGCCGTTGAAGCCCTGCTTGATGCCGGAATTCGCGCTATTCATGCTTCCGGCGCGCCGGTAGCAGGCGAATGGGACAGAGCGCACTGGCCGGGTAACTGGCAGCGTCTGCAGGAAAAATATTTCAAAGACAATCCTGAGGGACTGGTTTCTCTGGGCGTCATGGCCCAGCTGGAGCCGGAATTGTGGGCCGAGGCCCGCCGGCTCGGGCTGCCAATCGTGACCGAATTCTTTGGCGCTGAAATGGCTTCAGAGCTTAAATCACTGCATCAGCAGGGCCTGCTGGGCCCGGACAATATCTTCAATCACTGCACAGCACTGCCTGATGAGGGCTGGGAAATCCTGCGTGAAGCCGGCGTACGAGTGAACGTCTGTCCGCGCTCAGATTCGCACTATGGCATTGAAAGCGGGATGTTTGCCATTGAGGCCGCGCAGCGCCATGGCATCAATCCTGGCCTGAGCGTGGATAACGAAACGTCTTACAGCACAGATATGTTTATGGAAATGCGCGTGGCGTTCTATCTGCAGCGAGTAATGGGTATGCATAAGCAGCACTGCTGTGATTCAGGGCATTCTCTGACAACGCTCCCGGCAGCGCAGCTGCTGAAGTCGGCAACCGTCGATGGTGCGACCTGTGCCGGACTACAGGATAAAGTGGGTAGCCTGACGCCAGGCAAACAGGCCGACCTGATCCTGATTAACGCTGCTGATCTCAATCTCTATCCGAACGGGAATGCCTTCGGGACGGTGGTGCATGCAACTGAACGCAGCAACATCGATACTGTCATGATTGGCGGGCGCATCGTCAAGCAGAACGGCAAAGTTCTGGGCGTGGACAGCGAGCGTCTTCGTGCTGCCATCGATGAATCACGCGAACACCTTTTCGCCGCCGCCGGGTATGAGCCGGACATCTTTGCGGAGAAATTCCTGCCGCTGGTACAGGCAAACTGACAGGGAATAACAGCATGAGCGCGATTTATTACGTAATAGCTTTTGCAGCGGGTCTTGGTATTACCTTGCAGACAACCCTGAACAGTCAGCTCGCAAAAGGACTCGGGGGCGATCCGGTCACCGCCGCGTTCTTTTCCTTTACGGCCGGGGCGTTGAGCCTCGGGATTTACTCGCTGCTACGTGGCGGGTTATTTAGCTCTCTCGCTGCTATTCCTTCGCAGCCAGCATGGAGTCTGGCGGGCGGCCTGATCGGTGCCTGTGCGTTGTTCAGCTACGTGGTGCTGGCACCGAAAATCGGTTTTTCAGCCCTGCTCGGGCTGGCAATCGTTGGGCAGTTACTCTCGTCGCAGATGATTGACCATTTCGGTCTGCTGGGTGCTGTACGGCGACCGGTTTCGCTACTCAAACTGGGGGGCATGCTGGTCATGCTGGCAGGACTCGCCATCATGCTTTTTGGTGACAAACTTTCAGCGCGTTTTTTGCCCTGACAGGGTGGGAATAGCTTGTTACTGCCGTCTGCCATAATGCAGATGGCCTTACGCTTTTGGTCAGGCGCGATGCGAAACTTTTATATGCGGGAGAAATAACATGTTTTCAGTGTCTGCTGATGCCAGAAATTTGCTGGGAGAGTGCCCAATCTGGTGCGAGAGGACACGCAGGATTTACTGGACTGACATTGAAGGCAGCGAGCTGCTTGCCCTTGAAGAAGACACCAGTGTTGTGATGCGCTGGTCCCTGCCTGAACGCCTCGGATCGTTTGCTCTTACTGAACATTCTGACGTTTTATTGATGGGACTGGCGTCCCGATTCGCCTTCTGCGATCTGAATACGGGTATCTTTACGCCGGTTGTGGCGTCACCGGGAGGACCGGGAACACGGACAGGGGATGGTCGGTGCGACCGCGAGGGTAATTTCGTCTTCGGGACCATGGATGACGGATACCCCGCGAAAATCATAGGAAGATTTCACAGGCTAAATGCAGCGACACTCAGCATTGAGACGCTACCCCTGCCTGAGGTGGCCATCCCGAACAGCATCTGTTTCAGTCCGGACGGCAGCACGATGTATTACTGTGACTCGATGCAGGGCCGTATAATGTGCTGTGATTACCCCTCCATGAATAACCAGCGCGTGTTCACTGCAACAGAAGGAAAGGGAGCGCCTGACGGCTCCTGCGTGGACGCAATGGGCTATGTCTGGAATGCCGAATGGGGAGGAAGCCGTGTTGTACGTTATCGTCCGGACGGAACGACGGAGAGTATCCTGCCCTCTCCAGGAGTTCAGAGCACTTGCCCGACACTCGCGGGAGAAGCATTCACAACGCTGTATTGTACCAGTGCCAGCGTGGGTCTTTCTGTGCCGTCAAGGCATGATGGAGCATTGCTAAGAGCGAAATCAGCCGTATTCCCCGGTTTACCGGAGAGCCGGTTTTCAGCGCACACAGCGTAACCGCTTTGCTATCAGTGCCAACAGGGGGAACAGAGTCTTTCTCTTCACCATATTCGGTTAGGCAGGAGAAAGACTCTGGTATTTATTACAGCAGCTTAAATACGATTATAATGAGCTGCCCGGGGTCAGATTTGCATTTATCCAGGCTGCCACGTCGGTAACCGGAATGTTATGGCGTTCATTGAATGTCTGCTTTTTATCCCATGCAACACCCCGCCCCTGTGCAAAAACGGCACGATACTTAGACATCATGTCTTGCGGGTTGAGCGCGAGTTTATCCATCAGATATTGTTCGCTCCATTCCGTGCAGCTGAAAGGACGGCCAAGCGCTGATTGCAGCTTATCTGCTACCTCTGCGTAGGTCAGTGTATCACCGGCGATATACACAATTTCGTTCCGGATGCGAGGAGTTTTAAATACGATCGCTGCCGTCAGCATCCCGATATCATCGGGAGTTGTCAGCGTCATGGTGTTGTCAATACTGCCGAGTGCGTGAACAGTATCGTTCTGCAGATCGACCACACCGAAGTCTGGTTCGAACAAATAGCTCATGAAGATGCCGGTCGAAATGATGACCCACTCAGTTTCATGCTGGCTGCGTAGTAAATCACGCACGTCAATCTGCGCGTCGAAGATGTCTTGTGGACTGCCGCGTCCGATGGCATCAAAATCGGCACCAAACTGCCATGGAAAATAGCGTGGAATCCGCGCCTGCAGGGCCGCCTGCGCCAGTTTCATCGGTGTATTTATGCCGGCCGCGTACCCCGCGCAGCCAACGACTGTGTCAAATTGCGCAAAGAGGCTGGCCAAATCGTCGACAGAACTCATGACGAGATCGCCCGTGACTATATTAATACCGAGGTTTCTGATTTCCGTGATAACGAATTGTTTTCCAGGTTCATCTGACGTTACGGTACTTTCGCGCAGCAGCACGCTGATTTTCGTTCCCTCCACATCTTTTGCCCGAAGGGCAAGATTTCGCAGAACGGGGAGGCCCAGCTCACCGGCACCGAGCACGAGGATATTTTCAGACGTAGTGTTAAGATCTGTTTTGTTCATAATCTGGCCTTACATGAATTGTTGCACCACTCTAGCAATTCATAACAGGCTAAAAAAGAAGGTACATGTATGATACCGGGAGTCAATGAAATGGATCGGGAAGATATTCTTCAGTATTCGCAGGCTGTTTGTAAGGGGCTGAGAGACGATGATGATGGCTTGCGGCGGGAGGTGCTGGCTCATGCCGGAAGTCGCTGGTCGCTGGGTATCGTCAACACGCTTGGCGTTTATGGCAGACTGCGTCATGCCGAAATTGGCAGGCGTATGCACGGAGTGACTCAGCGCATGCTGACGCGTACATTACGACAGCTTGAGCGTGACGGACTGGTTATCCGCCATGATTTCAGTGAAATCCCGCCACGAGTCGAATACGAACTGTCCGATACAGGTATGGAGTTACTTGTACGGATGATCCCGCTGTGGACCTGGATTGTCGATAATGCTGATCGCTTTCGTGAAGACCGGTTGAGATATGAAAAAAATAACAGTAACCCGGGGACGTAACTGGCCATGAATATAAAACATCACTTTTCATGGTTTGTAACGAATACAAGTATCTGAATAGATAAGCCTTCGGATATGTATGTATACAGTAGTCATCCGGAGACAGAACCGATTTCACCGGGCTCGGCCGGGATGGTGTAATTAAAGAGGATTAGATTTTACGTATCTCTATCATCAATATCAGTCGGTGCATATTTCAAATGGGTGTTATAGCGAATTTGATTTTCGCCACCATTAATTCGGCCTTAAAAATTATCTGACAGGATGACCTATCCTTTCAGAATAATAGGTTGACTGGCGAAACAATATTTTAAAAACTGGTGATTTTTTATGATTCCTAAAATAAATAGTGAAGTCTCTTCTGATTATCATGATCTGCCTGGTTATATTCATGGGGCGAAAATTATCCAAGTCGCTTTGACTAAACACCCTATAGACAATATCAGTGATGTGGTTTATGAGACAGTGAAAAACACTCGTTCTGTCAGGCAATTGCATATGTCTTTTCTGGTTCCTCGTACCAAAATTTTGAAACCAGCCATCATCTATTTTCCTGGGGGAGGATTTATGACAGCTGAGCACAATAAATTTGTGGAAATGCGCATGGCTTTAGCGGAGGCTGGCTTTGTTGTTGCAGCGGCAGAATACAGGACAATTCCGGATACTTTCCCTGCGCCAGTGATAGATGCTAAAGCAGCAGTAAGATACCTTCGTCAACATGCCCACGATTATGGAATTGACCCCTCACGAATTGGTGTATTTGGCGATTCTGCAGGAGGATGGCTGGCGCAGATGCTTGGTACCACTAATGGCGATAAATCATTCGATCACGGCGATTTTCTCAGCCAGTCCGCTGATGTGCAGGCTGTGGCTACGCTTTACGGAATATCAGATCTGCGTAACATAGGTGACGGTTTTCCGGATCACCGACAAAAAGTGCATCAGTCTCCTGCAGTCGCGGAGTCACTGCTAATTAATGGTGTGGCTTTCAAGAATTTTGCAGGTGCCTCCATCAGTTCTGTACCTGAAAAAGCGATAAATGCAAGCCCCATAGGACGTCTCAAAGGATGTAAACCTCCGTTCCTAATAATGCATGGAAGTAAGGATACATTAGTATCGCCTAAGCAGAGCGCAACGCTTTACAAAGCCCTTTTGGAATCGGGGAACAAAACGGACTACGTACTTATCGAAGGTGCAGAACACGGTGATGATCACTGGTATCAACCCGTTGTCATAAATAGGGTTGTTGACTGGTTCAGCGGGCATCTTTGTCCTGATAATACATGATGACTGACGCTCTGTTGAATCACTCAAACTGTTGTCAGCAACGTCCGCTTCACGCCCTGAGACATTTGACAAGCTTTTTACGGCATCAGTAAGAGCGATTTTCGCTCTTCCAATGCCAGCAAAATAGTTAGCGAACGTGGAGCACTTACTGGCTCGAAAGCAAAGCGGCAATCATCAAACCGCATGATTCTGGCACAATATTCGTAACCAGTAAGCGCATACCCTGAATCACTTAAAAGTGTAACTCTCTGGGTTCGAATGACTATATCTGGCACAGGCTGTGTGAAAACTCTGCCCTAGAACTGAAGTGCGCGCATCTACGCAAAATCTGGAATTGCTCGACTGGTTAGTTTACGTATGAGCGCAGTTTTCAGCCCTGTTTTAGTCGCAGTTTAATCTACCAAAACAGTTTTCACACAGTCTGGGCTCGGAGCGGACAGGCTCAGGAGTATGATGTCCGCTATAAGCGAACAGCGGAAGTTCGCATAGAATAAAAATGGCAATGTTGCTTACATCGTCAGAGCTGGCAGTGAAATGTTGACCATTTTGCAGGATGTCCGATGAATTCACGCAATGCGTCGAGAAATACCGTGACTCTGGCAGGTGGGTGACGTAACGCGCGTAGCGCATATATTCCTGTAGATACATGTGGTTGCGATGACATTTCCGGAAAGAGTTGTACCAGCGCGCCACTGTTAATCTCATCTCCCGCCACCCAGTCCGGCAGGAACGCGATCCCCATCCCTTCGACCGCTGCCTGACGCATTGCTTCGAAATCATCACAGCCAAACATAGGCAGGCCCGAGTTTTCTCTGGCCGGATGGCCAATCACGCTCGACCAGCAAAGCAGATCCGCACCGTACAGCTTATCGATTAACCGATGTGAGGCGATGTCGTCCAGCGAGGCGGGAATCCCCGCGCTTTCCAGATAGGCAGGGCTTGCGCACAGCACACGTATTTGCGTTGCTATTTTGCTGGCAATCAACGTGCTGTCGGCCATATTACCAATACGGATGACAACATCAAGGCGTTCAGCGACGGGGTCTGCCAACCGTTCGGTCAGATCCAAATCGAAGCTCAGCGCCGGATACTGTCGGGAGAGTTTTGCCATAACCGGCAGCACATAGCGTTTACCAAATGTGGGATAACACGCCACTCTCAGCACACCGGTTACTTCGCCCTTCATTGACGCCAGTTCCTGCTGCGTATCCTCCAGTGAATCGAGGATCCGTCTGGCGCGAATCAGCAACATTTCCCCGGCATCCGTCAGGGTTAAATGCCGTGTAGATCGCAAAAAAAGCGGGGTATCGAGGTATGCTTCCAGCGCATCAATCTGCCGTCCTATCGAGGAGGGCGTGCGTCCGCGACGGCGACCAGCACCCGAAAAACTGCTTTCACGGGCGACATCGACAAAGACTCCAAGGAACTCGGCAAATTTCTCTGATTGCATCTGTGCATTTCTTGCATAGCTGTTGTGGGGAGAAGCCATCTTATCAGTGATGTGCGCTGAACTTAAGATCCCCTCAGCCGAATGACATTACACAAACACGCACACACTGAGGATAACGACCATGCAAAATCATCAATACGATCCCCTTTATCTATTCATCGACGGTGACTGGATTGAAGCGGGCAATCGCGACACTGTCGCTGTGATTAACCCCGCAACCGAAGCCACTATCGGCCGCTTGCCGCTCGCGACCGCCGCCGACCTTGAACGTGCCCTGTCAGCCACCCGTTCTGGCTTTGACATCTGGCGCCGTACCGTGCCTGCCGAACGCGCCCGCATCATGAAGAATGCCGCTGCCCTGATGCGCGAACGCGCTGAACATATTGCCTCGTTGATGACGCTGGAAGAAGGGAAGCCCCTGGCTGAAAGCCGCGACGAAGTATTGCGTGCAGCCGACTATTTTGAATGGTTTGCGGAGGAAGCCCGCCGCATTGATGGGCGCGTTGTACCGTCAAATCGCCCCGGTGTACTGCAACTGGTCAAAAAAGAGCCCATCGGCCCGGTTGCCGCCTTCACTCCGTGGAATTTCCCGGCCATTACCCCGGCACGCAAATTATCAGCGGCGCTGGCCGCAGGTTGTAGCGTGATCCTGAAACCCGGTGAAGAGAGCCCGGCGACGGCGCTGGCTCTGGCACGCTGCCTGGATGATGCCGGTCTGCCTGAAGGCGTACTGCAAATTGTGTTTGGCGTACCGGATCAGGTTTCCGCCACGCTGATCGCCTCACCGGTTATTCGCAAAGTGGCATTCACCGGTTCTGTACCGGTAGGTCGACTGCTGTCTGAGCGTGCTGCCGCCGGTGTTAAACCGATTACCCTGGAACTGGGCGGCCACGGACCGGTGCTGGTTTTTGCCGATGCCGACATTGATGCGGCGGCAACTGGCGGAGCGGCTAACCGTTTTCGGGGCACCGGCCAAATCTGTATCTCTTCAACCCGTTTTCTTATTCAGCGAGGTGTTTACACACAGTTTGTCGAACGCTTCGTGAGTGCGACGGAGCAACTGATTATCGGCGATGGCATAGCGGAAGGCACTCAGGTGGGGCCGCTGGCGAATATCCGCCAACTGGAAAAAATGGAATCGCTGATTGCCGATGCTGTTGCCCTGGGCGCGAAAGTGCTCACTGGAGGGAAACGGCTCAACCGTCCTGGCTTTTTCTTTGAACCTACGGTGCTTACCGATGTGCCGATGGAAGCACGGATCATGCACGAAGAACCCTTTGGCCCGATCGCCGTGATGCGTCCGTTCGACGCGCTTGAGGACGGGCTGGCAGAAGCAAACCGTCTGCCGTATGCCCTGTCAGCTTACGCTTTTACGCGTGACGCCCGTACCGTGCTGGATGTTGGCGATGGCCTTGAGGCCGGAATGATCGGCATTAATCAGTACCGCATGGTGGCGACGGAACTGCCTTTCGGCGGCATGAAAGAAAGCGGACATGGTTCGGAGGGCGGTCGGGAAGGTCTCAGCCATTATCTGGTGAATAAATTCATCAGCCAAATCTAAAACACACTGGCACTAATGACAGAATATAAGAGGAACTGACCATGAAAGCTGTTGATTTTACTCGCCCGCGTGAAGCTGCACGCGCATTTACTCCTAAACTGTCCGGCTTCGTTGAGCAACCACTGTATTCCGATGTCTGGACAGATCCGGACCTGGCACCACGCGACCGTAGTCTGATTACCATCGCCTGTCTTATCGCGCTGAATCATTCCAATGAGCTACCGGCCCACCTGCGTCGCGGCATTGAAAACGGGCTGACCAAAACAGAAATTTCCGCCCTGATTACGCACATGGCGTTTTATGCAGGCTTCCCGGCAGCGATTACCGCTTCTGGTTATGCCAATGCCACGTTTGAAGAACAGGCCTGAACGACGGCTATCCATCTTCTTATTTCGGGAAAGAGAATCATGAAAGCAATCACTTTTGAACAATTCGGTCCGGCCGATGTACTTAATATCAGTGAAGTCGCAGACCCACAGCTGCGCCCCAATGATCTGCTGGTTCGCACGCGGGCAGCGGGGGTCAACCGGGCCGATCTAACTCACCGACGCGGCGGGTATGGCCGCCCTGATTTTGGCGACTCGACGATTATGGGGCTGGAAATCGCCGGTGACGTTATTGCCGTCGGGGAGAATGTAAAAGGCTACAACTTGGGTGACCGTATTATGGGTATCGTCGGGGGCGGGGCTTACGCTGAAATGGCCCGCATTGATTACCGGATGGCTATGCCAGTGCCGGAAGGTATGGACTATATCCATGCGGCGGCCATTGCCGAGGTCTTTGTAACCGCGCATGAAGCGCTTATCCATCTGGGGAAACTGAAGCCCACGGAAACGGTACTGATCCACGCCGGGGCCGGCGGTGTGGGAGGTGCCGCCGTGCAACTGGCGCATGCGACAGGCGCGACGGTAATCACCACCGCGAATGCTGCAGCACACGATCTCGTTCGCCGTCTGGGTGCCGATCACGCCATTGATTACGTGACAGAAGACTTCTCCGAGGTTGTCGCCAGCAGTACGGATAACAAGGGGGTTGATCTTATTCTCGATTTTATTGGCGCGCCTTATTTTGAACGAAACGTGAATGCACTCAACTTTGGTGGACGTCTGGTGCAGATTGGCATCATGGGGGGGATTGAAAACGCGAAGATCCCGCTGGATCGGGTGTTGTACCGCCATCTGCAGATTATCGGTACGGTAATGAAATCGCGTTCGCAAGAAGTGAAACATGAGATGTCCCGTCGCTTTAAAGAGTGCTGGTTAACTCGCTTCGGTAAAGATGGGCTGAGCCCGGTGATTGACAGCGTATTTCCGCTGGCTGAAGCCAGCAAAGCTCACCAGCGTATGGAAGACGGCCTCAATGTCGGAAAAATTGTGTTGACGATGTAGAGGACGCAAACAATAAGGCGACTTTTCCTGCCTTTTCGTCACTAACCCCCTTCGCTATCTGGCATGAACAGCCCGCGCAATATTCTCTGGGCTGTTCAATGTCAGAGGATGTATGAAGTACCGTCAAAAAAGCATCACTAATGGGTTAAAAGTGATACCAGAGTATTGCTGTTACATTGTTTGTCAAAGCTAAGTTCAGATGTCCGCTCATGGCACCAAACTGCTGTAGGCGAAGCCCATCAGGCTGCTTCGAGCGAACAGCTGACAAAAGGCCAAATGACGAAACGTCGTAGACAAGCGGCTGCACAAAAGATCCAGATGCATCCCGTCAGTCCAACAATACGGCAGGTTCGTCTTTCCTGGGTTACATCAACTCTGCTGGAGATTTGTCATGCAAATAAGATGCAAAGCTCGTTTTATCAGCATGTCGAGTATTATTCTGTGAACAATTCTCAGGAGGTAAAATATGAAAAAGCTTCTGGTATGTTGTTTGTTTGGTAATACAGCAAATTCTCTCGCCAAAAGGATGCAGTTGCTGGCAGAAAAAAAGGACTACAATCTCATTATTAGCGCTGTGGGTCTGGATAATTTTGCCAGTGTAGCTCCCGCTTTTGACGGTTTTCTGATTGCACCACACATTCAGTACAAGGTCTCCGAGATTGAAAAAATTGTCGGGGACTCTCGTTCAATTGCAATTATTGAAAGTCTGCCCTATGCGTCACTCAACGCGGAGAAAGTTTTAGCGTTTGTGATGGAACAGATGCCTGAACTGACATTCTGATACCAAAGGCCGCATGGCTTATGCGGCCTCCCCTCTTATGTATGGAGTTTGTGCATAGCGCTGTAACCGACGTCCATAAATTAAAAACTGTGATGTACGTAATTTCCGCTTCTGGCACAGAGCTGTCCACGGCTACGATCAAGGACAGCTTTGAGCGAACAGCGGAAGTTCGGAACGTATACTTACATCGAGGCGTCTTGAGCAATGGGGTGCAGGTCACTGGCATAAAAGGCGCGTCAGGTTTTCCGTATCCGCTCTGGTACCTTCATTGTCCAATGCACTTATCCGCGACTTCGTTTTCTCGATCTCATGAGAGACTCAGGCGACATCTTCAGCTTTTGCGCATAGGACAATCACCATTCCGCTGGTATCGACCTCCACAATGTCCCCAGGTTCGGCATGCATGCTACTGATGGAGACAGGCTGGTTTACTGACCTGTCCCCTGTCCCTACCGGATCACATAAAGCGACCTCTGGTAAACATCGAATACATATATCATGAGCTGTATCGTGCTGACGTCCGAGTTCGGCATCTTGCTAAGCATCTTAATCGCTTGTGAGCTATGACCTCCTGACGGCATAGAATCTATGCATCTTTAAGAGTACCCAAGTATAGAAGCATAGCTTTCAGTAATTATTGAGTATGAAGGACTGATCAAAAGAAACAATATAGGTAATCATCATAAAAGTTATTTCTCTCGTACTAAATAACCGTTATAGACTGAAATCACGGAACGATTGACCGAAGTGAAATCAACATTCAGCAATTCAATTAACGGGGGAGCGACCATATGGAAATCCACAACCGGACTCCAAATGTATATGACCTGCTTGAAATAAACAAAATCCTACTTTCAACTTCAAATAATGGTGAGTCATTTGAGAAAGACTTACATCTCAATGGATTCATAGAAAAACCATGGGGATATGAGTATAGAGTTTATTGTGATTCTATTTTTGATGTATGGCGCCTTCATATATCAAAGAATCTATCCACTTCAATGCATTGTCATATACTGAAAGTCACCGTCCTTATATGCCTAAATGGTGATGGCGAGACCAGATTTCTTGATGGTACACATCAGGCGTTAAAATCTGGCGACAGCATATATATTGCAAAAGGTGTGTTCCATCAGACTATTTCTGGAAAATCAGGCATCGAATTAATTGAAGTTGAAAACCCAAGAAACAAATTCGACTTACTCAGACTTAAAGATAATTATGGCCGGCAAAATATGGCATATGAAAAGAAATCACAGGAACATGATCTTTTACCTCCTTTGCAACAGATATCTGCAGGCACATTGATCAGAGAACATGACCTACACAAATTAGCATACTTCTCCGTCAAAAATCTTGATAGAAAAATGTTGAATGACGAGGATGATTTTATTTTTATTTCATTAGATGTAAAAAGCCATCTAATGGGAAAAATTCATATCCTACGAGCTAAAGATGCCATCTCAGAAATGTACTGTGGTCAGAATGTATTTTTAATTAACGTCCCGTAACGCAATAAGAAGGAAAATGACATGTCTAATCCGACACGAGTAGTGATAATCACTGGTCCAGGTTTTCAGGATCACGATGTAGTTTATACTTACTATCGTTCTAAAGAGGAAGGATACGATATATCTATTGCAACAAAGGATGGAAGTGCAGTGATAGGGAAATATGGCATCACTGTTCCTATGGATAAAAGATCCAAAGACAATATTAATTTTGATCAACTCAACGCCACTGATTTTGATGCTGTTATTCTCACTGGCGGTCATGAAGCGCCTGATAGAGTTCGCCAAGATCAGAGAGTTAAAGATTTTCTAAAACAGATGGTAACACAGGGGAAAGTTGTGGCTGGGCTCTGCCATGGTCCCTGGATTATGATTTCTGCCGGTATTCTAAGAGACAAACTCGCCTGCGCTTATGTTGGTCTGAAAGACGATAGGGTTAATTCCGGCGCTAACGTAATTGAAGCAGATGTAGTTGTCGACGGGAATATCATAACTTGCTCCTATTATGCCGAATGTGGAAAATTTATGCGTCAGACATTCGATGCAATAGATAGATGGAAGCGCGGAGAAACTCTTAAAGAACCGCTGGTGGTATAATTCGATGTTAATAGCAATGGATTTCGACGGGGTCGTGGTTGATGGAGTAGACGAATGCATGCTAATTACATGGAATGTATTACATGACAGACCTCTCAGTGATTTTAACAAAAATGTACTTCAAAAAATACCAAGTCTGATGGCTAAACGGTTCAGGAAATTAAGGAATTTTGTACGTCACGACGGTCACTTTATTTCCTCATTCACCGAATTTGGTAATGAGGCTATAGATAATGACAGATTCACTGCCATATATGAATCGATTCCAACTGAAGAAAAGGAAATATTTAGGGATAAGTTCATCCAGTATAGGAACCTGGCAAGAAGTATTTACCCTAGTTTTTGGGCTGAACTACACCGTCCGCTATTGGATGTTTCAAATTTATTTGAAACAGCTAATGATATCTATATTGTGTTGGGAAAGGATGAGGAGTCAATATCATTCATTCTAAGTAAATATGGTTTAAACATACCCGCGAATAAAATTTATGGGAGGATGACCGATAAAAACAAGACTCTCACCTTGCTAAAATCGATAGCCTTCGATAAAAACGAGGAGATTATATTTATTGATGACAATATCCAAAATGTTATTGATGCATTAGATCATGGCATTCAATCATTTTGGGCTAATTGGGGATACAACATCCCTGAGCATAAATTAATGGCCCTTCAAAAAGGAATTAATGAATTTAATACCGAGGATCTCTTGAAATTAGTCAAGAAACCCTCTTAACGCGATATTATTTCAATTTTTCTGTATGAGGAGTAATAACCCATGGCGAAAGAAATACTATGTGGTTTTGGAGTGGGTGTAGATGCCGTTGCAGGCTGGCTATCTTCTTATGGGGGAGAGGATTCTCCAAGCGATATATCTCGCGGTATGTTCGCTGGCGAAGTAGGTACTCCACGTCTTCTGAATCTCTTTGACCAGTTTAATATTCCAACAACCTGGTTTATGCCTGGTCATTCCATTGAAACCTTTCCTCGGCAAATGGAAGCAGTTGTTAATGCTGGACATGAGATAGGGGTTCATAATTACAGTCATGAAAACCCAATATCTATGTCGCCTGACCAAGAAAGAGAAGTCCTTCAAAAGGGCATTGATATGGTCACAAAATTAACAGGGAAGAGACCTACTGGGTATGTCGCTCCATGGTGGGAATTTTCTCCTGTAACCACAGATCTTCTATTAGAAAATGGCATCAAATATGACCATTCACTAATGCATCATGATCATCAGCCTTATTATGTCAGGAAAGGTGATTCCTGGACCAAGATAGATTATTCCAAGACACCGACCGAATGGATGAAACCGCTGGTACGCGGAGAAGAGACGGACCTTATTGAATTACCCGCCAGTTGGACAATCGACGATATTCCTCCTTTCATGTTCATGAAAACAAAACCCAACAGCCAAGGTTTCATGAATCCCAGGGACATCGAACAGTTGTGGAGGGATCAATTCGATTGGGTCTACCGTGAGCATGAATATGCGATCTTTACTTTCACGATTCACCCGGACGTATCTGGACGCCCGCACGTATTAATGATGCTCGAACGCCTCTTAACGCATATGCTTGGTCATCCAGGGGTGAAATTCCTAAAATTGAATGACATTGCAGATGACTTTGCCAAGCGATTGCCACGGATAAAATAATGACACGGCAGCCGATAAGGCTGCCTGTTTTATGTATCTCAAACCATAAATCCGCTATTTTTTGATAGTTCGAGAATTCTGTCTCTGATTCCTGATACGAGTGGGTTACGTAATGAGCTATCAATCCATACCAAATAGATAGAATTTATGGGGAGTCTCTCATGAACATTGACTTCAACGATCTGACCTCCTGCTATGCTTTGGGCGCATAAATACTCAGGCATCACAGTCCAACCAATATTTTCTCGGATCATTCTTTCTAAAATTCGCAAATCCGGTACAGTAATAGACGGACGAAGCAGTGCAAAAAATCGCGAAGAATCCTGGAAAACCTCCCTTATCAATGGTAACTGTTCATCATAAGCTATTAGAGGAAGCTTCGACAGCGTATCAATCACGTCCTCGTTTTCTTTGAAGTTGTCTGCTATAAGTGACGCTACCACAACTATTAACTTTTCCATTCCAATTTCAGCATATCCAAATTTTTGTTTATCCGGCATAGAAGTTGTGAAACCTAGTTGACAACTTCCGTCCAGAAGACAGGTGTATATGCGCTTCCTATTTCCTGTCAAAACTTTAAATTTAATACCTTCATTGAATAGTTTTTTCACCAAGTACGGTAATTTTGACCACATTAATTCTGCTGGCCCGATGAAAGATACTGTCCCCGAGGACTTTCTTGTACGTGATCTAAGCATCGACAACTTCAGTTCAATTGTTTCTAAATCTGAAGCCACCAATCTCGCCAATTCCTCCCCATCCACTGTAGCCACCACACCATGTGAACGACGAGTAAAGAGAACACACCCGGTAAAAGCCTCAAGTGAATGAATGTGGGCAGACATTGCAGGCTGGCTTATGGAGTGACCCCATTCCCGTAGACATTCGCTGTCCTCACGACGAGGCCTTTTCGAAGGCCTCTGGACTGACGCCTCCCAGGTGACTGTGGCGTCGGGTCCGGTTGTAGAACACTTCGATATAATCAAATATATCAGCCCGGGCCATGTCCCGGGTTTTATATATCCGCTTTCTGATGCGCTCTTTTTTTAGCGAACTGAAGAAGGATTCTGCCACGGCATTATCCCAGCAGTTGCCGCGCCGGCTCATGCTGGGTGACAGGTTATTAGCCTGGCAGAACCGTCGCCAGTCATCGCTGCCGTACTGGCTGCCCTGATCGCTGTGCACTATCACGCTTTCGGCAGGTTTACGCCGCCAGACGGCCATCAGCAGCGCATCCAGTGCAAGTTCACGCGACAGCGTCGGTTTCATTGACCAGCCCACCACATTACGGGCAAACAGGTCGATGACCACGGCCAGATAGAGCCAGCCCTGCCAGGTCCGTATATAGGTAATATCCGTTACCCAGACCTGATTGGGTTTCACAACCGTGAACTCCCGCAGCAGGCGGTTAGGTGCTATCAGTGACGGACGCCCTCTGGTCCCACGGGGTATCTTGTAGCCATGTACGGCCCGTATCCTGTTTTGCTTCATGATCTTGGCTACCCGGTTTCTGCTGCATGCTTCACCGACTTCACGTAAGTCGCAGTGAACCCTGCGATAGCCGTAAACACCGCCGCTCAGTGCATAAGAGTCGCGGATTAATTTCAACAATCGCTGGTTATCCTTTTCTCCTGCAGAGACAGGACAATGAAGCCAGACGTAAAATCCGGCACGGGCAACTTTCAAAACCCGACACATCGCGGCGATCGACCATATATCACGGTGATCGTTGATGAAGCGGTACTTTAGTCGGGCTCTCTGGCAAAGTACCGCGCTGCCTTTTTAAGAATATCCCGTTCTTCCTCAGTACGCTTAAGCTGCGCTTTCAGCCTGAGAATTTCCGTTCTGGCATCCAGTAAGTCCTGAGCCTGATGCCCGTTATTATCAGGTTTTACTGAACGGACCCATTTGTAAAGACTGTGCGCCGACACGCCGAGGCGTTCTGAAACGTCAGCAACGGAATAGCCCCGCTCAGTGATCTGGCGGACCGCTTCTTCTTTAAATTCAGGGGTAAAACGTGGTGTGCCCATAGACTCCTCCTATGCTCAAAATATAGGTCAGTTTTGTCTATGGGCTCGGGGTCACTCCAATGAGGCAAAAAAGTGTCTACGAAACCCGGGTCTATTCATACTTCGATGCCACGTCTTTGATCGAGTTGCGTATCTGATGAATAACGCACAGTTGCACTTCAGTCTGTGGATAAATGCTGTTAATCGCCTCAGGGAAGCCGGTCAGTCCGTCCACGCAATCGATCAGGATATCTTCAACGCCACGGTTTTGCATGCCACTCAGTATGGATAACCAGAAGTTAGCGCCTTCACTTTCCGACAGATACAGGTCCAATACTTCTTTTTTGCCTTCCAGATTCAGTGCCAGAACGGTATATACAGCCTAGCTCTGGTAATGGCTTTCTTCGCGGATTTTGTAGTGACTGGCATCCAACCAGACAAAAGGATAGACCTTCACAAGGGGTCGCTGCTGCCACTGTTTAAATTCGGGGATATCTTTATCGGTGACCGCACTGATGGTGGCGCTGGACACGCTTAACGCTTATAAATCCTCAATTTCCCGGCCGATATCCTGATAGCTCATCCCCAGAGCGAACAGGCGGATGATCTTACGTTCTATCCCGTTGGAGAGTTTGGTCCGGTGCTTTTTTACCAGTTGCGGTTCAAACGTGCCGTTGCGATCACGCGGTGGTGCCAGTTCAAAACTACCGGTCGGTGTTTTGAGGTCTTTTTTACCAGAGCCGTTTTTACGGTTAGCTTCATTAGGTTTAACTAACTATTGACTGTTTCATTTTAAAGGAACTGTACGCATCCATTTACATAAATTTACCAGCATACTCATGCAGTGTTCTACTTGTTCAATAGCAATAAACTCATCCGGCTTATGCCCCTGCGCCATGCTGCCTGGCCCGCAAATCAGGGTGGCAATCCCCGCTTCATCAAACAATCCCCCTTCGGTGCCAAACGCCACGGTTGAGAAATCATTGCTGCCACTCCATTGCGCCAGCCACTGCGCGAATTGCGATTGCGGATCGGTGAGCAGGCTAGGATAGTAGCTCAGCGGCTGAAAACGGATCGCGCTCTCGGCTGCCACCGCCTGCATTTGCGGTAACAATTGCTGTTGCGAGAACAGCTCGACCTCGGTCATCACACCCTGAACATTAGCGCCCGGCAGATAGCGGATTTCAAAATCAAACTGACAATCCTGCGGCACGATGTTCAGCGCGCTGCCGCCCTGAATCATACCGGTCTGGAGCGTGCTATAGGGGGGATCAAAACGCGCATCCTCGATCTGCTTCAGTTGCTGCGCCGCTGCGCCCAGCTGGTTGATAAGCCTGGCCGCGTATTCGATGGCATTGACGCCAGAGGGTGCATAGGCCGAGTGACAGGCGCGGCCATGCACCTGACAACGCATCGCCACCTTGCCTTTGTGTCCATACACCGGGCGCATTTCTGTCGGCTCGCCGATGATACACATGGCGGGTTTTTCCGCAGACGCGCGCAGATAGTCCACCATGCTGCGCACCCCGAGGCAGCCCACTTCCTCATCATAGGAAAAAGCCAGATGCAGCGGCAGGCGCAACGGCTGGGTCAGAAAGTTATCCAGCGATGCCAGCACGCAGGCCAGAAAGCCCTTCATGTCGGCACTGCCACGGCCATAGTAGCGCCCTTCCTGTTGTGTCAGGGCAAACGGCGGCAGCGTCCATTGCTGACCATCGACCGGCACCACATCGGTATGACCGGACAACATCACCCCGCCGTCACCGCCCGGTCCCAGCCGGGCATACAGATTGGCTTTGCGCCCGCTGTCATCCATGATGCGTTGCGACGCGATACCCCGTTGCGCCAGAAAATCTTCAATCCAGGCAATCAACGCCAGATTGGATTCGCGGCTGGTGGTATCAAACGCCAGCAGTGCCGCGAGGATGTCGCGTACCGCGTTACTCATCGCCGGGTACGCCATAGCTCGGGGCATCGCGTGGATCCAGTGCCCGGGTGACGTAAGCCTGCATCTGCGGTTCATACGCCAGCCACAACTTGTGCAGCTCTGCCAATGGGTTTTCTTCTGCCCAATCGACGCGCAGGTCCACCAGCGGCCAGGTGTAATCATCGACTACTTTCACGGCAGCAGAATGCACCGGCCCCGCCTCACCACCAGCGTCGATCCCCGCCTGCAACGCCGTAATCAGACGACTGGTGAGTTCACCGGTGGTGGCTTCAAAAGCCGTCACCATTGCGGCGATCACCGCTTGCTCCGCCAGCATATTGCCTGCGGCCACGCATTCTTTGCCCTGCACCACATGATAAATACCCAGCGTCTTGTCACCGCTAAAGGCGGCGCTGCGACCGCTGGCGTCAATGACAGTCACCTGGCGATACTCGCTAAAGCGATCTTCTGCCAGCGCGCTTTTCAGTGCCTGTTCCGGCGCTAACCCCGCCTCCAGCCGCGCCAGAATCTGCTGCCCCAGTGCCGGTAATGTAATGTTCTGGCTGGATACCGCCCCCACTCCGGCCACCAGCCACGGGCAACGCGCGCCGACGGCAATGCTCGACGAGCTAATGGCGATACCGAGTTGGCCGGACTCCGCACAGCGTGCGGCAATCGAAAGCGTCATTTCGCCTCCCAGTCATCCGGGATCACCGCAATCACATCAATTTCCATCAGCCACTGCGGCTGTGCCAGCGCCGAAACCACCAGACCAGTTGAAATCGGAAACACCCCTTTCAGCCATTTGCCCACTTCCTGGTAAACCGGCTCGCGATAGCGTGGATCGGTAAGATAGGTGGTGGTTTTCACGATATGGCTCAGGTCGCTACCGGCTTCTTCCAGCAGCTGTTTGAGGTTTTTCATCGCCTGTTCGGTTTGAGCGCGGGGATCGCCCAGCCCGACCAGATTGCCTGCAAAATCGGTACCGACCTGGCCGCGCACGTAGACGGTATTACCAGCGCGTACCGCCTGGCAGAGATCGTTGTCCAGCGTCTGATTCGGATAGGTTTCTTTGGTGTTGAACATACGAATACGTTGATGAGTAGGCATAACAGTTCCTTAAAGCGAGTCAGAGGGAGCGCGGTAATGCTGGTACTGGCGCTGGATAGCGATCTGGTCAGCAATAAATTTGGCATCGTGCCAGACGCCCCAGATAAAGGTGGAACCACGACGTGACAACCACGGCAAGCCGAGAAAATAGACGCCAGGCTCGCTGGAAACACCACGATGATGCTGCGGTCTGCCCTGGTCATTAAAGGCATTAACCTTCAGCCAGCTGTAATCGGCCACGTAGCCCGTCGCCCAGATAATGCTGGTGATGCCAGCTTCGGCCAGATTAAGTGACAGCTGCGGATGGGTTACGCAGGCGGGGTCTGGCAGGAACTCACGTGCTTGCGGTTCAGGCGGTAAATCAAGACCGTTACGGTCGATATACGCGTCAGCAGCATCCAGCAATGCGAGATAATTAGCATCGCCGCGCGCAATATTCACCGCCAGGTCATCCTGAAAACGTACGGTGTTAGCGGTGAAACTTTCAGTCAGGCCAACGAGGTTAACGCCCTGCGCCGCCAGACGACGGAAATCGACGGTATGCCCACCGCGTGCGCCACTGACGGCGATGGTGACATGCTCTTTGCCCGGCTGGCTGGCTGCGGCATCCCACAGACCGAGTACCCCAAGCCACCAGCAGAAGTCCCGGCCACGGTAGGAACGTGGTGGACGATCGTGCGGTCCCACCGACAGCCATACGGGCTTACCGGCACGTTGCAGCTCATCAGCAATCTGCACGCCGGAAGAACCGGCACCAACCACCAGCACGCCCCCCTGCGGCAGCTGCTGCGGATTTTTATAGTCTGCCGAGTGCAGCTGTTGTACCTGGCTATGCTGAGGAGCAATCGCCGGGATGACCGGACGCTGGAAAGGACCGGTAGCGGCCACGATACGCTGCACATTGATCACGCCTGCGGAGGTGGTGACGGTGAAACCACTGCGCCCCTGATTGCGTTCAGCGCTTAACACTTCGACGCCAGTATGAATCGGTGACTGGTTCATGGCGGCGTAGCTGACAAAATAATCGGCAACCTGTTCTTTCGCCACGAAGCTGTCAGGTGAGCAGCCGGGAAACTCCATCCCCGGAAAGCGGTCATGCCAGGCCGGACCGTTGGCAACCAGCGAATCCCAGCGACGACTACGCCAGGATTCGGCAATCCGATTTTTCTCCACTACCAGATGCGGAATGCCCAGACGCGTCAGGTGTTCGCTCATGGCAACCCCCGCCTGACCCGCGCCAATAATCAGCGTATCTGTTTCAGTTTTTAATGATGTCATTTCAACGTCCTTCATCCCGCATCACGCAGGGGATTAACCACTTAAGAAGGACCCAAGACTATTGGAGCACGTGCAGGCGGTAAAATATTATAAAGTGAGCGTCTGGATAGAAAATATTTAACCTGCTGGCAACCTTGTCCGCCGAAATAAAATACAAAGCCCTGTTAAAGCCGCATCCGCTCTGCACAGGCAAGATAAAAAGGTGCTGAGATAAATCAAATTAACGCGATTCACAGACAACATTTTTACTTATTAATTTTGCAAAATTGACGATATTTAATATTGCCAACGATGCTTCAGTGACGAGCAGACGCGCACCAAAATAAGGCATTCAGCCAGAACGTGGCATTTTAGATGTTAATAATCAAATAGTTAATTAGATTCAAAAATATCTCACCTGTCATTCTTTAACGTTCCAATTTGGGGCAGCCAATCCATAAGCGAGATTGCATCTTTTTTTTATATTAGTTGGCTATATTTTTCTTCATTTCTCTCTATAGCCAACTGTTGCAACATCCCATCAACGTTATTTTCACCCCTCCCAATTTTTTGGGTGGTTATAACCGCAGCCATGCGGCAAGCCTGCAAATGACTTTGTTGAGATAACTATGATGACAAACAACCCAAAAGATAATGCTGTTGCAACCACAATAGAGTTGAGCACCATCCAGCCCATTCCCGCGCATGAACGTCATGGCAAGCCACGGGATCTTTTTACCATCTGGTTTGGTTCAAACATCATGTTGCTTACCGTGATTACCGGTGCGCTGGCGGTGAGTATTTTCCACTTATCTTTTATGTGGGCCACCCTCGCCGTATTGATTGGTAACCTTGCCGGTGGGCTGTTTATGGCATTGCATTCCGCGCAGGGGCCACAATTAGGTGTGCCGCAGATGGTGCAAACCCGCGGCCAGTTTGGTTCTTATGGTTCCGTGCTGGTGGTGGCGTTAGTCGTCATCATGTATATCGGCTTTCTGGCATCGAACCTGGTGCTGGGCGGTCAGTCACTGCACGCCATCTACGCACCGGTTTCTACCGATACCGGCATCCTGGTTTCTGCGGTACTCAGCCTGGTCGCCTGTGCCTTCGGTTATAACCTGATTCATGCCTACACCAAGGTGATGTCGTGGGTATCCGGTATTATTTTGCTCGCGGCCTTTGCGTGGATTGTTTTCGTGCATGGTCTGCCGACTGATTTTCTCGCACGTAATGGCTTTAATCTCAGCGGATTCCTCGGTGCCATTTCCATCGCCGCGTTATGGCAGCTGGCCTATGCGCCTTATGTATCCGATTATTCCCGCTACATGCCAAAAGATATCAGCGAAAAAAGTGTCTTCTGGTGTAGCTACCTGGGATGCGTACTGGGTTCATTGTTCCCGATGATTCTTGGCATTCTGGTTTCTATTTGCATCGTGGATGGTGATTTAATCACCGGCATTGTGAATATGACCGGCGGATTATCCTCCACCGTAATTATTGTGTTTGCCTTAGGCATTGCCGCGACCAATGCAATGAACCTCTATTGCGGCGTGCTCTGCACCCTGACGCTCGGCCAGACATTCCTGCCTAAATGGTCGCCACTTTCTGGCGCCCGCATTGTGGTTTCGATTGTCACCATCCTTATCGAAGTGCTGATTGCGATTTATGGTCAGGAAAACTTTCTGGTCAATTACACCAACTTTATTCTGATGCTGCTGTATGTGCTGGTGCCGTGGACGGCAATTAACCTGGTTGATTACTATCTGGTGGCCCACGGTAATTATGATGTCGCTTCATTCTTCCGTCGCGACGGTGGCATATACGGTTACTTCAATTCAAAAGCCATTTTCTGTTATCTGCTGGGCATCATCGTCGAGATTCCCTTTATGTCTACCGCCATCTATACCGGCCCGGCAGCAAATATGTTAGGTGGTGCCGACATCTCCTGGATTATTGGTTTAGCCATCGTCTCACCTGTTTATTATTTCCTCTGCCGTACTCAGGCAGTGGCGCAAACCTCTGTTGCTAAATAATCACCGGAATGACTATGAACAATAGCAAGACCTATGACTACATCATTATTGGTGGTGGTTCCGCAGGTTCAGTACTGGCCGCCCGGCTTGCAGAGCAGGCAGATCTCAAGATCTGCCTTATCGAGGCCGGTAGCCGTGATGAAACCCCGCGTATCCAGACGCCTGCGGGCACCATCACCCTGTATAAAAGCAAAAAGTTCAGCTGGAACTTTTATTCAACGCCACAAAAAAGCCTGGGGGGACGGCAAATCCACGTCCCGCGCGGCAAGGCGCTGGGTGGTTCCTCATCCATGAACAGCATGATTTATATTCGCGGATTACCTTCTGATTATGACCGCTGGGAACAGCAAGGTTGTGAGGGCTGGGGCTGGAATAATGTCCTGCCCTGGTTCAAACGATCGGAAAAGAATCTGCTGTCTCAGGACCCGGCATATCATGGTTTTAACGGCGAATTACTGGTCGATAAACCGCGCGATCCCAATCCGGTATCAGCGCTGTTTGTCGCGGCGGGCAAGCGGGTCGGATTAGCGGAGAACACCGACTTTAACGGTAAATCGCTGGCGGGGGTCGGCATTTACAACGTCACGCAAAAGGATGGCAAACGGTTATCATGCTATCGTGCATTTTTGCATCCCCATATTGGGCGCAGCAATTTGACCGTGATGACTGACTGCACCGTGCAAACGTTGATCATTGAAGACAAAGCGGTCAAAGGCGTGCGAATAACTGAGCATGGCCGCGATCAACCCACGTCAATTCTCTGCCGCCATGAAGTCATCCTTTCGGCCGGCTCGATCGGCTCACCGCATATTCTGCTGAAATCAGGTATCGGGCCTGCTGCCGAACTTGAGGCCGCAGGTATTCCGCTGGTGCACCCTCTTCCCGGGGTGGGCAAAAATCTTCAGGACCATCTGGATGGTCTGGTCACCGTGCGTTCCAGAAACCCTCTGACGCTTGGTTTTTCCCTCGCCGCCTGGAAACCGATCCTGACATCCCCCTTCCAGTATCTCTTTCGTCGCAAAGGTTGGCTAACCACCAATTATGTTGAAGCCGGTGGCTTTGCCGCGACAAAACTCAGTAGCGATGAACCCGATATTCAGTTCCATTTTGTGCCGGGTTATCGCAGCCATCGTGGCCGTTTATTTGAATGGGGCCACGGCTATGCGATTCACACCTGCGTTTTACGTCCGCGGTCGATCGGCGCGTTGCAGTTAAAGCGTGATGGGCAGATCGCTATTGATTTTAATTTCCTCGCCGATCCTTATGACGCCAGCGTGCTGGTGGAAGGGATAAAAGTAGCAAGGAATATTCTGGCTCAGCCGGAATTCAATGCATTGCATGGCGAAGAGATGCTGCCGGGCAAACATATCCAGACTGACGAACAGCTGCATCAATACGTCAAAGAATATTGCGCCACGGTTTTCCATCCGGTTGGCACCTGCAAGATGGGGCGGGATGAAATGAGTGTTGTCGCACCGGACACTCTCAAGGTATATGGCGTGGAAAATTTGCGCGTGGCAGATGCATCAATTATGCCGACGCTTATCAGCGGCAACACCAATGCGCCTTCAATTATGATTGGCGAACGTGCGGCAAGCATGATCCTGCAAGGAACGCCGGTAGCTGAGACCGAGACGAATAAGGAGAACGCTTATGCATAATCGTGATTACTGGCAAGGTCTGCTGAACCAACAACGCTTTAGCACGCATGCCCTTATCGGGGGTAAACCTTACTTCGCCAAAGCGGAGAAAACCTGGGCGGTGGTGAATCCCGCCACCAATGCAGTGTTAGCGGACGTCACCGCTTGCCAGGCTGAGGATATTGACGCTGCGGTGCGTTCAGCACGCCAGGCATTTACCTCTGGTATCTGGTCTGAATGTCCTTTAGCGCAACGCAAAGCCGTGCTGCGCAGGCTGGCGGAGCTGATGCTGGAGCACCGGGAAGAACTGGCGCTGCTGGAAAGCGCAAGCATGGGGAAACCGGTGCTCGATGCCTATAACGTTGATGTGCCTGGTGCTGCTCATGTGATGGCCTGGTACGCAGAAAGTATCGATAAGATTTATGACGAGGTTGCCCCCACCCGTCCGGGTACCCTGGCAACCATCACCCGTGAACCTGTCGGCGTGGTTGCCGCCATTGTGCCGTGGAATTTTCCCCTCGATATTGCCGCCTGGAAAATTGGCCCAGCGCTGGCAGCCGGAAATAGTGTGATCCTGAAACCCTCGGAGAATTCGCCTTTCACCGCACTGAAACTGGCAGAACTAGCGCTGGAGGCCGGGTTGCCCGCCGGGGTGTTAAACGTTGTTACCGGGCTGGGGATCGAAGCCGGTGCTGCGCTGGGCCAGCATAACGATGTTGATGTGCTGACCTTTACCGGTTCAACCGCGGTGGGCAAAGCCTTTATGGCCTATTCCGGCCAATCCAATTTGAAGCAGGTGTGGCTGGAATGTGGTGGCAAAAGCGCCAACATTATTTTTGCCAATTGCCAGGATCTCGATTTAGCCGCCGAAAAATCCGCCTTCGGTATCTGTTTCAACCAGGGTGAAGTTTGTTCAGCTAACTCCAGATTATTAGTTGAGCGTAAGATCTATCCCGACTTTATGGCGAAGTTGATCACGAAGTTGCACGGCTGGCAACCTGACCACCCGCTTAACCCCAATGCGAGGATGGGCGCGATGGTTTCGACTGCGCATAAAGATAAGGTGATGGATTTTATTCAGACCGCAGTGACTCAGGGCGGTATTGTGCGCGCGGGTGGCGAGCAACGCGAAATCGAGACAGTCGCTAACTACATCCTGCCGACGGTGATTGAGATTGAAAGCGAAAACGTTAACTTATGGCGTGATGAAGTATTCGGTCCGGTGCTCGCGGTAAAAGTCTTTGATGATGAGTCGGAAGCCATCGAACTGGCGAATAATCATATTTACGCCCTTGCTGCGTCTGTATGGTCGGACGACCTGAATCAGGCACATCGTGTGGCGCGCAAACTGAACGCCGGAACGGTGTCGGTCAACACCGTTGATGCGCTGGATGTGACCGTTCCTTTTGGTGGCAATCAGCAATCGGGTTTTGGCCGCGACCTGTCTTTACATGCCTTTGATAAATTCACCAAATTAAAAACCACCTGGCTTGAATTACGTTAAATACAACTGACGTTTGCTCTACCCGCAACGGGTAGAGTAACAATTTAATGGCTGCTGACGGCCGGAGTTAATTCAACACTGCGGCAATAATCCATAAATAACCGCGTGGGCCGCGTGGGTTCATTATTTTGCAGATAAGCCATAATCAGCGTCGATGCCGCCATTTCATCGATAATATCCAGTTGCACCAAGCGCTGCCCATCGTATGTCATATCCGAACAGGGCCGGGTCACCAGCACCGAAAAGCCCAGCCCCTGCCCGACCATGCACCGCACCATTTCAATTGACGGAGAGCTATAGGCCACTTCAGGGTAATAACCATTCTCTTTGAAAATGCTGATAAAGTAATTTTTGCTGGGTACCGCATCCAACAGGATCATCGGTTCGCTTGCCAGTTCCTGTAATGTCACCGCACTTTTTTTCGCCAGCGGATGCGCCGCCGGTAGCAGCGCATAGGGTTTATGCGGCGCATTCAGCGGTTCTTTCTGAATCGCGTTGTCCAGGTCAAGATCGTAGAGAAATGCCATGTCAAAACGGCCACGATGTAAACCGTGCATCAGCTCATGCTGTTCACCGTCGTACAGCTGAATATTGATTTCCGGATAGAGTTTTTTGAAACCTGCAATCAGCTTGGGCATATACAGCGGAGCCGCCGATTCAAAACAACCCACGGCGATGGTGCCGCAAACCAGCTCATTTTCTGCGCGTGAACTTTGCTCAAACTCATAGGACAACCGCAGCAACTCCTTTGCTTTTTCGTAGAACCGTCTCCCACTGGAGGTGAGCGATACGCCCTGTGCATGATGGCGAATGAACAGCTGCTGTTCAAAAGCGTCCTCAAGGTTTTTGATGGCGACCGAAATCGAAGGCTGGGCGATATGCAGCTGGCGTGACGCTTCGGCGATGCTTTCGGTCTCAACCACAGTGACGAAATATTTAAGTTGCTTGAGTGTGAAATGTGTCATGAAAAAACCTTTATAAAATATCTTCGCGTTAACATTCTAAATAGTCTCATTCTATCTAATTTTAATATGCAATATTTGCGCCATAGTTAAGAGCTACATTGTTATTCTAAAATTTAAGCTTCAGTTCGCCCTTCTGTAGATAGACATAACCATGGGTGTAACGCGACTACCGTTATGCGTTGAAGCCTGGGGGGTAGAAAACGTCACAAGTAGCGTAGCTACTCATTGTGGTATTTATCGGTGGCAATGACTCAGCCAGAAGCCAATGTTTCTTAAATGCTTCAGTTTAAGATGTAGAACCTCTGCTCCCAACACCGCTGCCGACGTGGAGGCTAAAATGTCAATTTATGAATCTATATGGATTGCTGCCGAAACAGCATGACATTTCGTCTTCCGCCCGAGAACTAAGGATTACTGCTAGTTAGTCATATTGGTTTTTGTAATAGCCCCATGCTCGCAAATGCGACCCAGTCAGAGGAGCCAATTTCCTGTTTGCATGCATCTTTGCGAATCCTTATCTGATATTGATTCAAGAGGTTAGCGTGAAAACTCTTCCCGGTGCATTTTGATTTTACCCTCCGCATCGGGAAAAATTGGTGGTCAAATCTGGGGTCAGGTTAGTTCGATGACGGAGTGACCCCCAAATGTCCCTTAACGACTCAAAAATCCGCACTTTAAAACCATCCGCAAAACCCTTCAAAGTTTCTGATTCTAACGGTCTGTACCTTCTTATCAAACCAGGCGGCTCACGTCACTGGTATCTTAAATATCGTATAAACGGCAAAGAATCCCGCATTGCACTGGGTGCCTATCCTGCCGTCTCCCTGTCTGATGCCCGCCAGCAGCGCGAAGGTATCCGTAAGATGCTGGCGCTGAACATCAACCCGGCACAGCAGAGGGCTGCTGAACGCAGAGCCTGCACACCAGAGAAGGTGTTTAAAACAGTGGCGCTGGCATGGCATAAAAACAATAAAAAGTGGTCGCAGAACACCGCTGACCGTCTGCTTGCCAGCATGAACAACCATATCTTTCCTGTAATTGGTCATCTGTCCGTCACGGAGCTTAAACCCCATCATTTCATTGACCTGCTGAAAGGTATTGAGGAAAAGGGCCTGCTGGAAGTCGCGTCCCGCACGCGGCAGCACCTCAGTAACATCATGCGCCATGCGGTCCATCAGGGATTTATCGACACCAACCCGGCAGCAAATCTTGATGGCGTGACGGCTCCCCCCATGAGACACCACTATCCCGCCCTGCCGCTGGAGCGGCTGCCTGAATTGATTGAACACATTGAAGCATATCATCAGGGCCGTGAACTGACCCGGCTTGCTGTCCTGCTGACGCTGCATCTGTTCATTCGCTCCAGTGAGCTGCGCTTTGCACGCTGGTCAGAAATTGATTTCATAAACAGAATTTGGACGATACCCGCCACACGCGAAGCCATTGTGGGTGTGCGTTATTCAGGGCGCGGTGCAAAAATGCGCACTGCTCATATCGTGCCCCTCTCACAGCAGGCTATAGCTATTCTGAAACGGATTAAGGAAATATCCGGGGCTTACGAACTGGTCTTCCCCGGCGACCATAACCCGTACAGGCCGATGTGCGAAAACGCGGTTAATAAAGCACTGCGCCTTATGGGATTCGACACGAAACAGGACATCTGCGGACATGGCTTTCGGGCAATGGCATGCAGTGCCCTGATGGAGTCTGGCTTATGGTCGCAGGATGCAGTGGAACGCCAGATGAGTCACCAGGAGCGCAACACCGTGCGTCTGGCTTACATTCATAAGGCTGAGCATCTGGAAGCCCGCAAGGCGATGATGCAGTGGTGGTCAGATTATATCGATACATGCCGGGTCGCATACGTACCACCTTTTAACACAGGGCGGGATAAAAACAACGAAGCTGCATGACCAATAACAAAAAGCTGTATCAGCATACCCTGGTACGGCTTTATTCATTTCTGATGGCTTGCCAACCCCTCCACCCCGACCCGTCGCTGCCTGTAGAAAGCTGTTACACAACAACAACACGCTTGCGCCGTCAGCCCTGGCGTGCCATTTCATTTGAGAGCAAGGATCATCCCTACTGCCCCAGCGACGAGAACGGCATCAATGAGAAGCTCGAACGTATGCGTCTGGAGTTTCTGGACGAGACGTTTCGCAATCATCGAACCGACGAACAATGCGATGCCGATGGCAAGTCCATGTGTGAGGACAGGCTGCGCGAGTGCGCCCGATATACCGAACGTAGCTAGCTTGCCAGCGTAGAGCAGGATTGCGCTTGCCGCCTCTGATCCCAAAAATACGCCTCCACTCATTCCGTACCCGGTAAATACCGGCACGCTGAGCGGCCCGGTGGACAGCACGAATCCGGTCAGAAACCCGACAATCGCCCCGGCAAAACTCATGTGCCAGAGATTCAAGTGGAGGTTCGATCGTCTGATGAGACGGCGCAGCGGGATCATCGCAAGGAAGAAAGCTGCCAGGAATACCTCCACTGTGCCAGGAGAAATCGTAAGTAACGTGTGCGCCCCGAGAACAGCCGCAGGAACTCCCGCCAACGAATAGGCAAACACCGGTCGCCAACGAATCTCATGCCACCAGACAATCACCCGTCCGATGTTGCCGAAAAGGGAGGCGATCGCCATAACAGGCACAGCAATCCGTGGCCCGTACGTGGCGACGAGGACGGGCAGCATGATTAACGACGAGCCAGTGCCGACGACACCGCTGAGTACTCCGGCACCGAGAGCGACGAAGAAGAGAAGTAAGAGTGCAATCATCGGCTTTAAGATCAACCAGGGCCATCGCTCGCAGCCGCAAGAAGCGGTACCAGGATGTCGCTGATCGGCGTTGGAATGCTGTGAACCCGGCCGCGACGCGCAATGACGCCGTTGCGGATATCCCATTCAAGCGGTCGGCCAGCTTCTCGATCCGTGAGGATGGAGGTGCTCATGTCTGCAGGAGCCGCCCGGAACTTATCGAGGATCTCCTGCGGCACTTCGTCTCCGAGTTCAGCGCCCTCTGCACGTGCCACGGCCAGGCATTCCTGCAGATAAGCCAGCGTAAGCCTGGCGATATCAGCACGGCCAAACATGCCTGAGCGGCGGTGCGTGAGTGCCATGAGTCCAGCCACCGCATTCTGCATCAGCTTGCGCCAGGCCAGGGAGCTGAAATTCGCGGCCAGATCTACGGAGCACCACGTGCCTTGCAGCGCTGCGGCCACTACACGGGAAGCTGGTGCGTCTGGCACGCTGAGGCGCGCCTCACCACGCAAGCGTACCGAGCCATCGGACTGCGCTTGAGCAGGGAACCACACGACAGCGGGAACGATCTGTCCGGGCAGAGAGTACGTAGCGAGCCTGTCCAACTGTTCGACCCCATTCTGGAGCACGCATATAACCGTCTCCGGGCCAGTCAACGCCCTGAGCCATTCTGCTGCCGCGTCGATTTGTGTGGACTTGACTGCCAGAAAGATAAGATCAACCGTGCGAGTGATTTGTGCCGGATTCGTCTGTACCGGACCGGGTACGGTGATAAAGCGGTTGCCATCTTGCAAGGTCAGGCGATCGCGGGGAGTACGTCCACACAGCAATGGTGTGCGGCCGACTTCGTGTAACGCCGCCGCGACTGTTGTGCCGATGGCACCTGGACCTAAAACAGCAACAACTGTATTGATTTCAGTGTTCATGAATGTGGACTCCTTGCAACAGAATCTAATTACGTGGTGGTTGTGCCCTTCCCAAAGGACATGTAATATATTACATATGAATAAAGAAAATGGTAATAGAATTTCAGAAGGTGAGCAGCGGTTACAGCAATGGCTTGGCAGCATTCACGCCCGAAGCGGCGACCTCGCTGCAAGTGAGGCTAAAGTTGTCGATCTCCTGCTTGTCGATCCTTTATTTGTCGGTACAAGCACGGCAGCACAGGTTGCCACCCGTGCTGGTGTATCACCGCCGACAGTAATACGCGCTGCACGAGCGATCGGGTTCACCGGGTTCACTGAACTTAAGATAGAGATTGCCCGGGCTCGTGGCACTGCCCAATTCTTTGCCCCGCCTGAAGTTCTTACAGCGGATGCGACGCTGGCATCAGTGCTGGAAACATCAATTCGTGCTGGTGTAGACGCACTGACTGCGCTCAGCGGTGCTATCGAAATCTCCGCACTTGATGAGGCGGTCGATTTAATCCAGAGCGCACGCCAGGTATTTGCATTTGGTGCTGGTCCCTCTGCGACGGTTGCCGCTGATGCGGTCTTTCGTTTGCGGACGGCGGGTGTGATAACCGTCAGTATCCAGGATTATTTATCAGCGATGATTGCTGCTCGTCTACTCGGTCCAGGCGATGTCATCATCGTCGTCAGTTCAACAGGGCGCACATCATCCACACTCTCCATCGCTGATGCAGCATCCTCGGCAGGAGCATCGCTTATTGCAATAACTAACCAGTACGATACCCCACTGGCGACACTCGCCAACGTTTCGCTCGTTGTTGGCGGAATGCCACTCCCGGCACAGATGGCCGCTGCCGGGAGTCGACTGGCCCAGCTCGTCGTTATTGATACGCTGGTCGCTGCTCTCACTCTGCGGGATAAAGAACAAAGTCGCCGGGCTGAACGGGCGGGTATTGATTTGCCCGATATGTCCTGATGCAGTTCAGCACGGTAGCAATGATTCTTACTGCTGCGGTAGCTCATGCAGTATGGAATATAGCCTCAAAATACAAGAGGGAAGACACTCTTGTGTTCGTCTGGGCGTACAGCTGTGCCTCATCATTGCTGTGGGTCCCGTTCAGCCTCATTCTGATAGTTGAGGGACAACAGGAACTCGACTGGAGACTCGCTGTCGGCGCAGTTATCTCGTCTGCACTTCATATCGCTTATTCTCTAATCTTGCAGGCTGGCTACGAGCGCGCCGAACTGGGTGTTGTTTATCCGATTGCCCGAGGAAGTGGACCAGTTCTGACGATACTGTTTGCAACCCTTCTCATGGGAGAACGGATTTCACCAGGCGCTTTACTCGGCGCTTTTATCGTTATCGCTGGTATTTTCGTTGTCACCGGCAATCCGTTCAGGAGCGGAAGCCGACCACTACAGGGAATGCTTTGGGGGGCAGCGACAGGCACCGCCATCGCTGGCTATACACTCTGGGACGGTTATTCGGTAATCTCTCTGCACCTGGATCCAGTGCGCTACTACGCCAGCACACTCCTGCTACAGAGTCTGATTCTTACCCCTGGTGCGATGCGGCGACGAAATCGCATTCCAACTGCTGTACGTGTGGATATCATCCCAATCCTTATCATTGCTGTATGCTCTCCCCTTGCCTATATCCTTGTACTGACAGCCATGCAGAGCATGCCACTGGCACTCGTCGCTCCTCTCAGGGAAACATCCATTATTGTCGGCTCCCTTCTTTCGTACTGGCTTTTTCGTGAAAATCATCTGGCACGCCGGATTGCCGGTGCAGTGGTGGTGCTGACCGGCATCGCAATAATTAGCCTTTGATCGCTTCGTTGGATGCCAATCGTCGTCTTATTGTCAGCGTGGATCGTTCGTCGAAATTCAGTTTTCATCACCAGCTTGATCGCAAAGCTATGCCACATAGCACTATTGGCTTTATAATCATTAACGGTAAAAGTGGTATTGAATAGTTATACGCCGATGCAGCACATTCAACATGTAGCCTGATTCTGATGACCACTTTCGTTAGAAATGGCTTACTCCATACCGAGAGTTCGTGATGCTCAAAACAGAAGATCTCAACACCATGATATCAATTGATGAGATTCACTTTGCTGACTGGCAAATCTGGCCACAGCTAAGGATTCTGTTACATCGGGGTAAGCCAGTAAGAATTTCTGCCAGAGCTTTTGATGTTCTGGTTGTTCTGGTGAGTGCTGGAGGTAAAGCGGTAAGTAAAGAATCTTTACTTACTCAAGTGTGGGGAAATGAAATCGTCGAAGAAAATAATCTTCAGGCACAAATTTCTGCTATACGCCGCATACTGGGACATGACCGCCATCTACTGATTACTGAATTTGGTTGTGGTTATCGCTTTAATATCAACAAATTGCCAACTAAACCGCTCTCTAAATCAGAAATACCTGAGCCCGCTGTTACCCCTTTTCTCGCATCGATTCTGGGGCGTGATAAAGCTGTGCAGGAATTATGCACCTTATTGGATCAATACCGTCTGGTGACGGTTACAGGCTCAGGGGGCGTGGGTAAGACTCGTTTGGCATGGGAAGTCGTCAGCCTTACACACTCGCATTTTCCTGATGGAATATGTGTGGCTGAACTGGCGCATATCACCGAAGCATCCAGCTTGCTATCTGTTATTTCACAAGCGCTCCATCTTCCATTAGCTGCCATTCATAATGATGCCGATTTACGGCAACAGCTTGCACGGCGTCGATGTTTACTGCTGATTGATAACTGTGAACATGTAATTAGTGAACTGGAACCAGTGATTACGTTGCTCCTGCGCCTGGCTCCCCATATAAAACTGTTGTTGACCAGCCAGGTAGCGTTACAGGTTGCCGGCGAGCAACAATATCTACTACCGCCATTACAAGTTCCTGAGAGCGAAGAGGCTGATACCCACGAGTTACTGACTTTTGACAGTGTCCGCCTCTTTATCGAACGTGGGCAGGCCAACCGACATAATTTCCATCCATCAGCCAGCGAACTGTCGTTGATTGGCGAGTTATGCCGTCATCTTGACGGTCTGCCGTTGGCGATTGAACTTGCGGCCTCCCGTCTGCCAGTCATGAGTGTCAAAGAGATCTATAGCCGACTGGAAGACCGTTTCCAGCTATTGAGCAATACGCACAGCTCTCTGGTGCCCAGACATCAGAAAATACTGACCACGCTGGAGTGGACTTATCAGTTACTCAACACTCGTGAACAAAGATTATTTTGCTCTCTGGGGATCTATACCGATATGTTCAGTGTGAAATCAGTAAGTGACCTTCTGCTGATTAAAGACAAGCATCGCTGGCAGGTTGTTGACGATCTGCAAAGATTGCTGTCTTTATCCCTGATTCAGGTCAGTACTCAGGTACCAGAGACCCGTTTCCGCCTGCTGGAAACCATGCGCCAGTTCGCATGCGATAAACTCAGGCAACAGGGTGAATATACTGTTCTTGAAGCCCGTTTTACCGGTTATTATAAAGTTCTGGTAGAAGAGGCCCAAGGTGATTGGTTTATGCTGCCAACGGGACAGTGGCGTGAACGTTATAGCCATATGCTTAATGATTTGCGGAGCATATTACAGCAAACGTTGGCTGAAGGGGCCGCTCCCTCTAAGGGGCTTGAGATCTTACAAGCGATGACCCCTTTTTGGATTGAATATTCACTCTACGATGAATGTCAGCGCCATATCTATCCTTTGCTTTATGAAAATACTTCTCGGGTAGTATTAACGCTACGCCAGAGAATGAATCTCAGCGCTGTAGCAGGTAAGGCGTCAACCTGGGCAAAAGGCCCTACGCCTGAAACACATTCAGCCTGGAAAACCGCGCTTGCACTTGCAGAAAAGCTCGACGACAAAGAAATACGTTTACAGGCTCATTACGGATTATGGTTGTATTATCTGCGTACTGGCGAGTTGGATAAAGCGCTTGAGCATGCGCAATCTATGTGCGAGCTGGCACGGTCCATTAGTGACGAGGAGGCGATGGCAACCGGGCTGCGTATTCTCGGTGTATCCCTGCATTTTTTGGGGCGTCATTATGTCGGGCGTGATTATCTCCAGCAATCTCTTGACTGGTATGAACATGGCGAATTAAGTCACTCTTTCCGTTTTGGTCTTGATCAAGAGAGCGCCGGTCAGGCCTTTCTGTCTCGTTTACTCTGGTTACAGGGTGAGTATAAGGCCGCGAAACAGATGGCATGGCGCGGTGTTAAAAAAGCCGCTCGTTTGCAGCATGTCTGTTCTCTTTGCTGTGCACTGGCTGAAGGCGCTTGTATGACAGCAGCACTGGATCGTAATCCGCGTTGGGTTATAAAGGCCGCAAACTGGCTTATTCATCTGGCAAAAAGGCATGATTTATATTTCTGGAAGACATACGGCGAGCTGTTTCTTGTTTGGGCCAAACAGTTCAGTCATACCGATGTTAGTCAAACCACACTGTTTAGCTCGTTGCGGGCGATGGGATTAGATTGGCAATATTCCCCCTTGTTGTCAGAAATTGATACCGGGTTATCGCTGAGAGCCACCCGCCAGGATCATGAAAACTGGTGCACGCCTGAGCTGATGCGTCTTTCTGCCACTCAATTACCTCCTCAGAAGCAACGCCTGCTGTTGGAGAAGGCCCTGGACAAAGCGCGTCAGCAACAGGCTCATGGCTGGGCCCTCCGTATTGCTTATTCATTGGCGACATTGCAGGCTGAAGCCGGGGAAAAATGGGCTGCTAAACAATTGATACAGGACGCTTTACATGATGTTGATGACTCAGACAATGCGACGGATGTAAGAAGTGCTATTGCGCTATGTGCCCGAATAGGGGCCTGAATATTTACGTTTTACGGCTATCAACATCCCCATGATCACGAGTCCGCCCCCTGCTGAAGAAATCAGCGCCCAGCTATGAGTTGTCTCCCATAACCAGGTGGCAGTCAGTGAGCCACATGCTCCGCCAATAAACATAACGCACATAAATAATGTATTAAGACGGTTTCTGGCATCCGGACGCAAAGAATAAATCGTGTGCTGATTAGCTATCAGTACACATTGCTCACCCGCATCCAGTAGTAGAATGCCCACCACCATACCCACAATACTGTTCCATCTCCAAAAAACAGTCCAGGCTAGCAGCATGAGTATCACACCAAAAACAACCATTCGGAATGGTCCCTAACGATCGCTGAAACTTCCCGCCAGAGGCGCACACAGAATACCGATTAACCCCAAAGCAGCTAGGGCGCCGGTTATCCCTGCACCGTAATCGTAGCGATGAGCTAACCAGAAAGGGAGCACGGTCCACAGCACGCTGAAGGAGGCAAACAGCATTGCTTGTGTAAGAGTTGCACCACGCACCTGCGGCTCGTTTTTCCACAGCAGTCCTAATGAACGTAATACCGCCAGATAGTTAAACTTTGGCGTTGACAACGACTGAGTAGGCAAAATGCGTAAGATGAAAAATATAGCCAGCAATGTCATGATCGCGCCGGATAAAAAGACGCCACGCCAGCCGAAATACTGACCAATAAGGCCTCCGATAGCCCGGCCAGCAAGGATACCTGCCAGGACACCGCTCATCACCGTACCAACGGTTTTACCTCGTGCAGAAGTTCTTGAGAGCGAGGCGGCAAGCGGCACTATCTGTTGAGCTACTGTTGCAGCCATCCCGGTAAGGAAGGAGAAGAACACCAACACTGTCGCCGTTGGGGATAACATCATGCCGATCATTGCCAGGAAAAGCACCTGCGCTTGACGCAGGATAAGCCACTGACGTTCAATATAATCGCCAAGGGGGATCAGAAAGAATAAGCCCACCGCATAGCCTACCTGGGTGACCATGGGGATCAAAGAAACAGCTCCCCATTCATTGGGAAAGGATCCGGCAATTAAATTCAGGACAGATTGATTAAAATAAATATTAGCCACAACAATACAACAAATAATCCCCAGCATAAGAATCCTGGTAGAAGAAAGCTCGTGATTGTCCGAACGCATTGACCACTCCTGGCACTAAACTCAATATTGTCTGGAGTATAAGCAAAGGCGACACCCAACTCTTTGACCGCTTTTTTCAGACATCTGAATTCTGATGCACAAGCTCCTGAAAAAGAGATTTGTTACTAATACTGCTCATGTTATTGACTGTGCTTAACTTGAGGAGCAACAAATGGATTTAAAACTGACTGGAAAAGTGGCTCTGGTAACTGGAGCCCATACCGGAATTGGTTTCAGCATTTGTGAAGAATTGGCCGTGAATGGTGTGCATTTAGTCATGGTGGCCAGACGAGAACCTGAGCTGATTCTTGCTGCGAAAAAAATTTCAGAGAAATACGGTGTTTCGGTGCTGCCTATTGCCGGGGATGTGACTGATCCCAAACTACCTTCTTTAGTGGTTGAACAAGCGGAAAAAGTTTTTCAGCGTATTGATTTACTGGTGAACAATGCCGGAAGAGCCCATGCGGGCACGCTGTTAACCACTTCGGAAGAAGACTGGCAGATAATGACTGAGACCAAATTCTCCGCCATGCGACGTTTTTGTAAGGTAATCATCCCCGGGATGCAGAGACGAAACTGGGGGCGTATTGTCAATATCTCATCCATTGGCGGTATCTACCCTAATCCGCAACTTACCGTCTCACACGCACTGAGCGCCGCTATCAACAACCTGACCCGTAGTTTAGCACTTAGCGTGGCTCCGGATGGCATTCTGGTCAATGCGATCGGAGTGGGTGCTGTCGCGACGGATAACTGGGCGCAGAACATGCTACCGAATGTTCGCAATCGTCGTCCTGAACTGGCTGACAGAACAGACGAAGAGGTAATGGCATTACTGGGTAAAGAGAAAACGCCTGTGGGCCGCTTTGGACTTCCTGAAGATATTGCTGCAATTGCTACGTTCCTACTTTCTGGGAGGAATCAGTTTGTTACTGGACAGACAATTGAAGCATCAGGCGGAGCAGACAGATTTATGTAATGTCTTCCATTCAACTTAAATAATGTTTGAGAATTGAATTAGTTTAACCTGATATTTGTTCTTCTTTTCAATCACTGCGAAATATGAGGCCGGATATGGGGGACTGAAACGCTAAGAAGCCCCCGTATCAATATAATCCAAATATTATAACGTAATAGATCCCGCACCATGAAATTAATTTCACTGGAAAATTCATGGTATTTTTTTTTAAAAAACAGAAATAGAGGAAAACCACTATGTCAAAAAAACAAACACTATCAAATACAAACTATAGTTCGCCTGACTGGCTGACTATCCGTGAAGCAGTCGAAGTGATAAATAAAAAAGGACTGAAAATTAAAAAAAAGTGACATTTACAGGCATGCATTACATGGCAGCATTCATCTCTCTATTTACTTTCAGTCGCCAATTACATTACGAAAAATACAGAGATCGAGCTACAAAGTAAGGCTCAGACCATGTGATATGTCATCAATAAATCGTTTATGCCTTCTTGACAAAAAAGCGTTTATTGAAGGACATAATTTTATTGTTAGCACTACTGGCAAATATATCATTCCCACAGAGAGAGTGATTGACACTCTATTGATTGGATATGAATATGTTCTAGTGCAAAAATTACTTTCCCGATCTCTTAAAATACCATTACCTGTAACAGGAGCTATTGATTTTAATCATGGCATAACAGTTAGCTTACAAGGAGAACCATTTCAACTATTCGATAAAATGACATGGGAAGAAAGAATAACACAAAAAATTATGCAACTCCCTAAAAACATTTCACCATATGTACATAAAGAGATATTCTCAAAGAGGATAAATAATTACCTGGGGAAAGAGTATTTCCCGGCTCATATTTTACCTCGGGATGCCTGGTTTGTTATTCGACATGCTGAACTTGATAAAGTCATTGACATCATAACCAATAGCAGAGTGCCCTCATTATCTGCAACGCGAATATCAACACCACTATCTCGTTTTTTCTGGCTGGCCTGTAAAAACAATGAAGTCATCCGTCCATTAATTAGTAAACCGTACAAACTACTATCTATTTTCGAACAATGGGCATCTGACGAAGGCATTACCGACAGGCTCAGTGGTGATACGTTAAAAACTGCACTCGTACGCGGTTCCCCCACATCAATGTCGGATTGACGCAAGTGAATTTTACCAAACCCAAATGTCCGTATTAAGGACTCTAAAATCAGTAATACGGACATAATTAGTTTTTTTGACTCTTTTTTCCTTGTCACCTCAAGGGACATTGTATTTCTGTACTACTGGTATCAATACATATCATCAATTATCAAGCATTAGAAAAGTAAAAGCAAAACAGTACTTAAATGCTCGCAACCACGCATATACATTAAAGCCACTCCTTATTAAAGGAGGGTTTAGTCGAATTGCATAGGTTCGATCGAATCCAAAATGCACGAAATAGATTAACCTTAATTTATCCAATCATTAAATACATACATGGGCTCGTAATTATATTCCAATTAATGAATACGAATTTACTTACCAATACATTACACATGCAAAAACACGAAAGCATACATTGCACAGGAAGACTTAGATTCTTTTCAATGAAATAAATGAGTGATTTCATTTCGTTCAATAAATCTATAACTGAGGTACTAAGACCATGATTACCAGATGAACCCCGTCCATAATCCAGATAGTTACTAAAGATTTAAAAGCTCACCTTATGATACGAGTAATTACCTTACTCCAAAGAAGACTTGCTTTTAATATTTACGGCATTTTTTCTATACCGGTGTGGTGGGACATTATATCTTTTTCGAAATGCCCTGGTTAATGATTGCTGAGAGTCAAAGCCAAATCGCATCGCGATGTTTATCAAAGATTCATTTGTTGTGATAACAGCTTCTAAAATAAGATATAATTCTTTCTCTCTGATAAAACCTCCTAGACTCTGCCCTGTTTCAGAAAAAAACAATCTCTGCAAATGCCATTTTGAATATCCGGACTTGATAGCCACATCATCAATTTTTAGTGGCATCTCTATATTTTTGTTTATCCAAACAATTAAGTCATTTACAATATCTTTCCTGTTTTTCATAACCGAAACCTCAGAATTACTCTAACAGAAACACATTCTCATCAGGCATATAGATCAAGAGCTGACAATCCCTAAGTTCTGCATAAATCCTCAATAGAGACCATACTTTTTATTATGGTGTGATGGATATACTCGCAGACAGTCCAGCCACCAATTCAATTCCCTCCGGCAATCTGTCAATATGAATCCGAACCGGGATACGCTGCGCGAGCCGCACCCAGCTAAAGGTTGGCTCGACATTAGGCAGGCCAAGCCCCCCGGTCTCGTCATTGTTATCATCTATTCCGCGTCCGATGCTCTCAACATGACCCGTGATCACCGGCTTAAATCCCATCAGCGTAATGTGTGCAGTATTTCCCGTGCGGATATGTTGCAACTTAGTCTCTTCAAAATAGCCAACCACCCAAAAACTATGGGCATCAATGATGGAAACTTTAGTTTCTCCCGCTGTGGCATAGTCACCAGGGCGAAGCCGCAAATGTGTGACATAGCCCGTAACCGGAGACCGAACAATAGCATGCGATAAGTTAAGCTCTGCAAGGTCCAGCGCAGCCAGTGCACCGTGGTAATTAGCCGCAGCGACGCTGGCTGCGCTGGCTGTTTGTTGTAAATCCTCGCTGGAAATTACCCCTTTAATCTGAGAGCGTCGTCTCGCCGCATCCTGGCGCATCAGCATTTCATGACGTTTCGCCTCAACATCAGCCTGTGCGCTGACCACGGCCAACCTCAACCAGTGCGGGTCAATGGAATAGAGCACATCGCCCCGATTAACCCACTGATTATCGCGGACGGCCACATTCAGCACCGGTCCGGAGACATCCGGCGCAATCTGTACCACATCCGCACGAACTCGACCATCGCGGGTCCAGGGGGTTTGCGCATAATGTTTCCAGAGAATAAAAGCCAAAAGCGTAGCCACCGCCACAGCGCTGAGCGTCAGCACGTAGCGGCCCAGTAGAGAAAGTAACGATTTCATTTAAAAAACCCCAGTTCGGTCAGCCCCTGCAGCAGCAGGTAAAAAGTAATAATGAAGACGGAAAAATCGATCATCGGTCTAAAGGGCAAGCGGCGGTAACCCTTGCTGAATGACAAGATATGTACGATAAATAGCGTACATGTCAGTGCAATGAGGGCAATTACCAACAGACCGGGTACAAAAACGCCCTCAATATTGAAATCATTGATCATTAGCAGGCTCCATTTTCTGAACGCTTAATGCGCAGTAAAGATCAACCAGTTGATCGACATAATGTCGCGATAGTTCATCTGTTACGCTCAAGCTGCGCTCAGTCAGAATGGCGATCCGTTGAAGTAAGGTGTCAATATCTGTCGAGTGTGTAAGAAGGGTGAGTACTTCTTTTATTTCTTTGTTCGCATGCGCATCACATCGGCGTAATCGCATTACACACAGCCCTATGCGCAGGGCGTACAACAAATGATGTGCCCGTTCCGGTGACTGTCCGCTGCGCTGCAAACGCGGCAGTATCAACGCAGCCCGATCGATCATCAGGTTGATCCAGAGAGTTTCATCAGTATTCAGCACACCTTTCACGCTGCGGTTAATATCGCGCTGACATAATTGAAGCAGGCGATTTATTGCCGCATCTGCCTGTACAGTTTGCAGAAAGCCCATGCTGAATACCGCAAAGCCAGTTGCAGAAAATAGTGCGATTGCGGTATTCACCGCCACGGCAAAATCCCCGCTGTAGTGGGCACCCAGCTCGCACAAAATAGGCAGCGTCAGTGTGATCCCCATCGCCATAAACGTGGTAGGCGGTCTGGCCTGGAGCGATCCAGCCAGCAGATAGATCGGAGCTAAAACCGTTACCAGCACGATAAAATCACTGACTTGTGGTAGTAGAACGAAACTGTAGATCAGGCTTATCACAACGCCCCAGAAGGAGCCGATAATGTATTTCACAATATGCGGGGCAGGCGTATCGAAGCCGCCAAACAGTGTGCAACAAACGCCAAGGATAGAAACCGCCGTACCGCCATCAGGCCATGCCGAGAAAATCCACACCATGCAGCCGCTCAGAATGATGGTGAAAGCGCCCAGAGCGGTGCGGGCAGCAGTGAGAGAATCGCGGTGGAATACATACCCTCTCACGGTATTCTTTTCCGATTGCGCAGGCGTCTGCTTCGCGTGATGAATGGCGTCCGAAAGACGATAGCACTGCTGCACAAGGACAATGGCCTCTAACAGGTAGCGCATAAAACTTACACGCAGCGCTTCTTCAAGCGTCAGCTCATACACTGAATAGCGCTGCAGTAATTTTTCACTGCTTTTTTTGAGCGCTTCACCCTCGCTTTTGAATTTTCCTTCATCTTTGCAGGCCAACCAGACCTCAACATCACCCAGCAGAATTTGCACATCGACAGGTATCGTCGCTATCAGCGCTAAACGGTCGCGTAACTCACAGTTAACAATGACTAATCGCGCAAGCCTGTCATGAAGCCTTTTTCTCGCTTGCCGGACCGGTACAGAGAACGCAAAATCATAAGGGACATGATGGCTGATACCCTGCAGGAACTGTAATGCCAGTGCCATATGCAGCGGCCCGGAAGCAGCGTCGGGTTTGCCTGCTAAAGTCTCTGCGATACGCTGTCGCGCCGCGAGTAGCGTCTGCGACAATTTACTGTTGAACTGGCCTGAGATGCGCGCGGGCAATACATAGCGATGAATAAGTGCCGCGCAGAAGATACCGATCATGATTTCCTGTATCCGAGTGATAGCGATGTCAAAAATCGCGCCAGGATCGGATACCGCAGGGAAGCCAATCAGACTCGCAGTGTAACCAGCCAGGACAAAACCATAGGCCCGGGGCGTGCGTTCCAGCAAGGATAAATAGAGGCAGAAGGTAATCCAGCCTGTCAATATCACGCTGCAAAATACGGAGGAATTCGCGAACGTGGGTACAATTAATACCGTTATGCCCGCGCCGACTACCGTTCCCACCAGACGATACAGACTTCTGCTCAGCGATGCTCCGACGGAGGTTTGGGAAACAATATACACGGTGATAATTGCCCAGGAAGGCCGCTCCAGGCCAATTGACAGTGCAATGTAGTATGCGAGCATCGCTGCGGCAAAACTCTTCGCGGAATAGAGCAGAGCGTTCGCATCATTCAGTAGTGAAGGAGAAGCCATACCGCGAAGACGTTGGCATATCGTGTGTAAAAAATGAAAGTAACTCGCGTTAATTTTTTTCATGCCGGAAATTATTACCGG
The DNA here is from genome assembly GCF_016909495.1 of Pantoea coffeiphila. Classification (GTDB taxonomy): domain Bacteria; phylum Pseudomonadota; class Gammaproteobacteria; order Enterobacterales; family Enterobacteriaceae; genus Erwinia; species Erwinia coffeiphila. The sequence goes on from NZ_JAFBFW010000001.1 coordinate 1,053,061, forward strand.
CTTGCATATCCACTTAAATACTCTATTCTGTCAAAAAATACCTAAATGTTGCCAATCTATGTTACCCCCACTCGCCAATACGCTGTTTGATCCGGATGCCACCCCCTGTCCCGCAGTCGCGCGTCATCTGGATTTTGTCGATTACGCGGCCGAAGTGCCTGTGCATACGCACCGCAAAGGGCAATTGATTATTGCCCTCTATGGGGCGGTCATTTGTCGCGCCGAAAATGATATCTGGATCGTGCCGCCTGATTGTGCCGTCTGGATCCCTGGGGGAGTGCCGCACAGCGCCAAAGCTACCTGGAATGCGCATCTCAACTATCTGTTTATCGAACCCGGAGCCGCCGCGTTGCCGGAGCGATGCTGTACTCTGGCAATTTCCAGTCTGATTAAAGAACTTGTTGCCCGTTTAACCCGCGAGGGCGTCGGATACCCACCAGAAAGCCATCTCGCCAGACTGACCAGAGTAACACTTGATGAATTAGCCACCATGCCTCAGCAGAAACTGAGCCTCCCTGTGTCGTCGCATCCTAAAATCCGCGCCATGGCCGATGCTCTGGTCAGTCAACCTGATGACCGAAGCACATTCAAAACATGGGCAAAAAGACTGGCGCTTAGCGAGCGTTCTCTCGCGCGTTTAATGCTGCGCGAAACCGGGTTGACGTTCGGACGCTGGCGTCAGCAACTGCAACTGATAATTGCTCTCCGGGAACTGGCTAGCGGCGTTTCGGTTCAGAATGTTGCAGCTAATCTGGGGTATGAATCGGTTAATGCGTTTATCACCATGTTCAAAAAAACAATGGGAAGTACACCCGCGCACTATTTTGCCGAACGGAAAACAAGCGCACACTTAACCGATATTTAGCGACATCAGGTTATCCAAAAAACCATAGGTGAGTCATAGAGCTGCCATATCCGTCTCCCTGTGCGGGGGATCACACTACAGAATCTTTACGGCATGGAACCTCCAGCCAAGACTATATTGCCTCAGCCGCCTTAACGATAACAAGAATCAAAGGACTTTATTATATCTGTTGGATCGGTCTATACATGATCGGGAAGCACAATCAATTCAGCATTGTGTTAAGGAAGTAGTTGAGCATATATGTTTCGACCACACAGAACACTTCTATGGCGATGCTTCATAGCGCATTACCGCCAGAGTGGTAACGCCCCCCCTGACTGAAATTCACAATGAATGTATTTAACCGCATCTTTTTATTGTCCTCATTATCACGCTAAGTCATGACACCATTGCACCAGCGAAACGCTGAAAACTACACAGCAGCACAACTATCCTTCTCCACATCCTTATACAACTAATAACTTATTATTTATTCACTACAAAACCGTACTAAGGATCTTCCCATCAGTAATAAGGTGCTATCGGCTTTTCCTAAGCTTACTGCTGTGTTCTTTTATTTTCTCTGGACATGCACCAGTCATTCCACAATAGGAGAATACAATGACATCACATCAGTTATTACGTTTAAAACAGGTCGAAGAAAAAACCGGTTTGAAACGCTCTCAAATTTACCTGTATATGAAAAATGGAACCTTTCCACGTTCAATAAAAATTGGCCCGGCCAGTGTGGCCTGGCTCGAATCGGAAATTGATGAATGGATCAGCCTTAAATTGGCCGGACGTTCAAACAGTTAAAAATGTCCGTTTATTTGCTCAACTTTTCCATATAGATTGAGGAGATAACAGAATGATTCCATTAATTAATTACACCATCTTAACTGATGCGTTGCACGCTCTGAAAGTTGGGGATATTCGTCACTGCGAGTCCCTCGGATTCACTTTCGACGAAATGAATGCTCTTAATCAGTTATCACTCGATGAACTGTTTGCTGTCAGCCGGGCGACGGCTCCCTTTGTTTCGGTCAGTGTCCGCCATGATGTCCTGCATCATTTACTGGCGCAGGCCCGACAGGAATACCGACAACAGCAGCAGATTAACCGGGCTATCCGGCTGGGCGGTTCTATCGCGTTGCTCAACCACTACTTTGGCTTGACGTCTAATGATGTCTGCCTTCGCCGACGGCTGCTTGGTGTCAGCGTGCCATATGGACGTACACCTGAGCCGGATGAAGAGACAGATGCCGAGATCTGGCGGCAATGGCAGAAGTGCCGGGTGGAAAGCCTTGAATCCCCCGACGCGCTGATGGCCATGATGCAGGTTACTGAACTCCTGCTACCAAGTTCCCTGGGACTATCACTCACCATGGTATGGAGACGTATCACGCTTTGTGAAAAGGAAGTTGCCGCTAACAGGAGGGCACCACATGCCGGATGAGATCGATCGCGATCAGGAATTTAATGAGCAGCGCCTGGAGGAGATGATTGAACAGAGTCGTTTTAAGCCGGGGTCGACACCATCATTATTTCACTGTCGTGTATGTGGTAAACCCATTCCAGAAAAGCGACGGCAAGCACTGCCGGGTGTAACCACCTGTACGGAATGTCAGGAAAAACTTGAACGTAGTAGCCGCTGACAGGATAAAAAGGACGTGTAGAGATGTTATATCTCTGCATGTCTTTATTATTCACGGTGAATGTTAATACCACTCTCTCGTGTTTTTTAAATCCTCATTATTCTCACTGCATCTTAAATACTCCACTATTTTTCTCTCTTCTTTTTGTTTTGAGTTTCTCATTTATATCCCTCACCAGATATTCGAATCTGAGAACGCCATTACAGCATTAGTCGCCCCTATGGACATTAATTCGTCCTGACAGGGTATTGCTCTTTAACAAAATGGATCGGGCTGTCACGTAACCACAATTCAGGGTGCCGCTGAATGTTCTCGCTGACCCGTTAAAACCGGAATGCAGAACCGGGATGTGACTGGTTTATTTCATTTACTGTTTTTGATCAAAGGAAATTCCATGAGAAAACCCGCTTATCACGTCTTTGTTACCCAGGAAAGCCAGCCCGATGTGCAGGGCGAAACAAACACGTACTGGACAAAAGTTGGCGTGGCCTTCGCGCATAACGGCAAGCCCGGTCTGAATATCGTGCTGATACCCGGTATTGCGGTTTCCGGCAGGCTGGTACTGCTCGAACCGAGAGAAGAAAGCGACATTTCACAGGATGCCGCTGCCACTTAATCCATTTTCTCTTCTTCTCACCCGGCGGCGTACTTTTCTGTAAGCCGCCGGTCTCTCTGTTGCGAGGCCAGCATGCTTTCCACCACTGCCTTTCTGGCACTGGCGGTGCAGTGCGCCGCCAGTATTCACCCGTCCACGTCACTTGATGTCGCACGGGTCGAATCCGGCTTCCACCCCTACGCCATTGCTGAAATCCTGCCAGACAGCCGGGGCGTGATTTCACATTTCCCCTCGAGCCTGCCGGAGGCGATCCTCCTTACCAGACAGCTGGCTGCACAGGGCCGACGCTATTCGGTCGGCCTGATGCAAATCACCAGCATCAATTTCCGCCATTACGGCGTCACGGCCAGCGACCTGCTTAACCCTTGCATCAATCTGTCGGTATTTGAGCGCATTCTCGCCGACTGTTACCGGCGCGGCGGAACACTGAAACGGGCGCTCAGTTGTTACTACTCCGGCAACTTTGAAACCGGCCAGCGGCCGGAATCCGCCTTTAACCAGACCAGCTACGTGCAGCGCATTGGCTATGTCGTCCCGTCCACGCGGAAAGACCGGCAGCGTGCCCCTGACCGGAACGCACAGCCGTCTGTCCGTTATCCCGCCGTTGTGCTGCGCGGCGAGCCTGCCGGTGCCACTGCGCCGATCCTGACTTCCCTGCATTATCCCGGTTCCGTCATTCGCGGCGCTATCCCTGTTATCCCTGATGAGGAGAAATGATCATGCGTAAACGCCGTTACTCCGCTGTTGTTTCCGTGCTGCTGTCTTCCCCGGTGCTGGCGGCGGACAGTGGTTTTAACAAGGCCAATGAAACACTGAGCAATACCTCGACCGGCCTGCTGGGACTGGCCGCCGTCACCATCACGCTGGCGACCATGTGGGTGGGCTACAAGGTGCTGTTCGACGGCAAGAGCCTGCACGACATGCGTAACGTCATCATCGGCGCGATCCTGATTGTCGGTGCATCCGGCTTCGGTGCCTACTGGGCGTCATAAGGGAGGCAACGATGGCTACGCTGAATAAAGCGCTTACGCGGCCTGCCGCCATTATGGGTATTCCTCTTGTGCCGTTCGTTCTTGTCAGCGGGGCCATCGTCCTGCTGGCGGTCTATGTCAGCTATTACCTGGCGGTTCTGCTCATTCCTGCCTGGGCGGAAATGAAAAATAAAGCCCGAAAGGATATTCATTATTTCAGCCTGCTCTGGCTGGCGTTTAAAACCCGTGGACGGCTTTTCACCAATACCCATTTTGGCGCGAATGCCCTTCTGGCAAACCAGTACGATAATGTTGATGTCTCGGAGTTTATTCAGAAAATGAAATTAAACGAGCGTATTACGCTGGATAAATATATTCCGTATTCCTCCCATATTCACCCCTACGTCATCAGAAATCGTCACCGTGATTTTGTTGCCACCTGGGAGCTGGGCGGCACAGTCTTTGAATGTGAAGACGAACATCACCTGACCCTGATGGCCACGCACCTGAATAACGTTATTCGTTCGTATGAGGGGCTGCCGGTAACATTCTATATTCACCGGCTCCGTGAAAAATACCATGATACTTTTGAAGCCCGTTCGGGTATTCCCTTTTCCGATGAGGTAACACGGCGGTATTACCAGCCGGTAAAAGAAAAACCGTTCTGGCGGCACCGGCTGTTTTTTACCGTCTGCTACGCGCCGTTCTCTGCGATTGAGAAAAAAACCATGAAAGCGCAGCCGCCCGGTAAACGCCAGCCAGCACTGGAGGACGCGCTCAAAATCATGCTGGAATACCGCGACGCGCTGGAGTCTGCGTTATCCCGCTATATGGCAATGCCGCTGGGGATATATGAAGAAAACGAGCGGGTGTATTCCTCACAACTGGCGTTCTTTCATCGTCTGCTTACCGGCCAGTGGCAGAAAGTGGCCGTAACGCGCTCACCATTTTATGAAACGCTCAGTACGCCAGACGTCTTTTTCACCACCGACACCGGTGAATGCCAGACGGTCAGCGGTTCCCGCTTCTTCCGCAGCCTCGAGATTAAGGATTATTCCCCGGAAACCCATACCGGTATGCTGGACGCACTGCTGTACGCCGAAAGCGAGTATGTTCTGACGCAGTCCTTTACCTGCATGGCGCGGGATGAAGCGCAGGATCATATCCGGCTGGCGGAAAAACGGCTGAACTCAGCGGACGACGACGCGATTTCCCAGCGCGAAGAGCTGATTGTCCTGCGCGACCTGCTCCAGTCCGGGCATGTGTCGTGCGGTAAATTCCACTTTTCCCTGCTGATCTCCTCAGACAGTGCCGGGCAGGTGGTGAAGGACACTAACGTTCTGGCCCAGCCCTTCGCCGATCTGGGTATTATGACGACGCTCTCCACCCTGTCACTGCCCGCCGCATATCTGGCGCAACTGCCGGGCGTCTATACGCTGCGTCCCCGACTGGTGGCCGTCAGCAGCCAGAATTTTGCCGATATGGCCTGCCTGCATAACTTCCATCCCCACAAACGCAGCGGCAATCCGTGGGGGGAAGCCATCGCCATCCTCACATCGCCCGGCGGTGGCGGGTATTACCTGAACCTTCACGACAGCCAGGCCGGACGGGATGACACCGGTGAGAAAACGCCGGGAAATACGGCGATTATCGGGAAAACCGGCTCCGGCAAAACCCTGCTGATGACCATCCTGCAACAACTGATGCAGAAGTACCGTAACCCGGCGTCGTTTGCGCCTTCTGCCACCCTCAAACGGCTGACCACGGTGTATTTCGATAAGGACCGGGCGGCGGAGATGGCGATCCGCCAGGCGGGCGGGCGTTATTTCCGCATCCGTACCGGCGAGCCCACCGGCTTCAACCCGTTTGCGCTGGAGCCAACCCGCCGGAACATCAGTTTCATCAAACGGCTGGTGCGCATGCTGTGCCGCCGCAACGGTAAGCCGCTCGATCCGCGCGATGAGGAGCGGATCAGTGCCGCCGTTGACACCATCATGCTGGACTATCCGCCGGAGTACCGCCGGTTCGGAATCACCCGGCTGCTGGAAGTGCTGCCGGAGCCGCCGACCACAGACGCCCGCACCAACGGGCTGCGTATCCGCCTGAAACAGTGGGCACAGGGGGGCGAGTTCGGCTGGGTGTTTGATAACGAGGCTGATACTTTCACCATCAGCGATGTCGATAACGTTGGTATCGACGGCACCGAATTTCTGGATGATGACGATATTCGCGGCCCCGTGACCTTTTACCTGCTGTATCGCGTGACCAGCCTGCTGGACGGTCGCCGCCTGGTGATGTTTATGGATGAGTTCTGGCGCTGGCTGTCCGATGTCGAATTTTCCCGTTTCTCGCTCAATATGCTGAAAGTTATCCGCAAGCTGAACGGCATATTCGTCCCCGCAACACAGTCACCGGATGAAATCGTCAGACATCCCATCGCCCCGGCGATTATTGAACAGTGCGGCACCCAGATTTTCCTCGCCAACCCGAAGGCCAGTCATGCGGATTACGTGGAGAAAATGAAAGTGCCGGACAGCGTTTATGAGACTGTCAGGAACCTTGATCCGGGCGAGCATTATATGGTCATCCTGAAAACACCGTTGCGGGCCGGGGAAACCCGCCCGTTTGTGGCGTTGGCAAAAATGGATCTGTCCGGGCTGGGTAAACTCACCCGGCTCCTCAGCGGCAGTGAGGACAACCTGAAAATATTCGATGCCATCTATCAGGACGGTATGCGACCTGATGAATGGAAAGAAACCTTCCTTGAGCGGGCAATCTGATATTAATACGGAGGTCGTTGATATGCGTACCAGATATACCTTTCTGGCATTATCGTTATTTTTCCCGACGCAGACGTTCAGCGCCGGAATACCGGTTTTCGACGCCGTGCAGAATACCGAATCCATTAACCAGTGGATGCAGAAATTACAGCAATGGGAGGATACGGTTACCCATTATAAAAGTGAACTTGATGCGTATAAAAAACAGTTAGCTACTGCAACCGGCGTGCGGGATATTCAGGGTTTTCTCAGCGATGCCCGAAGCCTGAAAACCGATATTGATAATCTCCGTAAGAGCAGTATTTCACTGGATGATCTGCTGACCACGCAAAACAGTTCATATTCTTCTGAACTGCAAAACCTTTACAGTAAATACAAATCATTCAGCGTATGCAGCGAGGAACAGGAAGGGATAAAGTCTCAGGCCCTGGCCGACAGTTGTAAACAGATAATCCTCAATCAGGCAATGGCGATTGAGAATACCACTGACGTTGAAAACAGGATCAACAGCACACTCAGCGATATATCAGACTTATCTGACCGTATATCGAATGCACAGGATTCGAAAGAGTCTCAGGATCTGGCTAACGCCATCGCGGCGAAAAGCGTACAGTTAAATGCGCTGACAAATCAGTGGGAGATGTCTGTCAGACAGGCTGAACAGCGAACGACATTGCTGGAACAGCAAAGACAGAAAGCCTTTGAACAGCAGCAGCTATCGGCACCTGTTGCTGACCTTAATAATTTATAAGGAGGTTATCCGTGGTCAGATCCTTATTCACCTTATGCACACTCTCAGGCGTGATATTACTTTCCGGCTGCAAGGAAACCAAATCCGAAACCTGGTATAAGCAGCATCCTGACGAAACATATGCGGTTTACACGCAATGCCTGAAGGATGGCGAGGCAAGCGATAACTGCGAGTTTGCTCAACGGGCTGCCATTATGTTCGCTCAAATTGGCAAACCCGGAATAAAAGAAAAATTTGAGACATTCTTTCAGCAAGAAGCCGAAAAGAGAAAATCCGTCACACAATAATATCTCCTCCAGCAAAACAGAGAATTCTCCCTGTTTTTTATTTCCTTTCTTTATCTATCAGGTGAGGCACCATGTCCGGTGGTATTTTTGTGGGTATGGACAAAAACATCATGGATGGACTGAATGCCGTACTGGAAGGTCAGTCTTCCACTTACGGTACGATGATCAGCGTTATCATCGTCAGCTCTTTTACCTTATTTATACTGTATCGCGGTTATCAGACGCTGGCTGGCAAACTCCGGGCCCCGGTTGAAGATGTCGTCTGGGATGTGGGGCGAATGTTGCTGATCACCACCTTTGCGTTAAACCGGGATGGCTGGCTGGATATGGCGGTAGCGGCTATCCAGGGACTCAAAGACGGTGTCAGCGGCAATGATAACGTCTGGGCGCTGCTTGATACCGTCTGGGAAAAGGCACAGACACTGGGGCAGACACTGTTCAGTATGGACACCTCGACTTACGTCAAACTGAATGGTGGCTTTGCCGAAGTGCTGGTATGGGGCGGCGCGATCGTTCTGTTACTGGCTGCCACCTTTGTCAACCTGCTCGCTGAAATTATCATCCTGTTAATGACGACCACCGCGCCGCTCTTTATTTTCTGCCTGCTGTACGGTTTTCTTAAGCCGATGTTTGATAACTGGCTGAAAACGATTTTCGCGGCAATATTAACGATCATGTTTTCCGCCTTATCCATCCGTATCGCCATCAATTACCTGAATAAAATCCTTGATGCAGCGACCCGGACATCCAATGTCAGCAACATGGTGACGCTGGCGGCACAGTGCCTGCTGGCCGGGATTGCAGCGGGTGTGGTGGTCTGGTTCTCGGCGAAGCTCGCCAGCGCCCTCAGCGGAGCCGCTGTACAGGCGGTGTTACAGGGGGCGGCCATGAGTGGTCTGACCGGACTGGCGAACAAATCCGCTGACCTGGCCGGGCCGGGGATAAAGGGCGGTGCCCGCCTGGCTGCGAAAGGCGGCATGGCCGTCGCCGCGGCGACCGGCAGACTCACTGGCGCAGGCGCGGGTAAAACCGTGAGCGCCTGGCAGAAACGCGCCGCCGCCATCGAAAGCATGAAACGCCTGAACCGGCAGCGTCACCGTTAATCCTCCCGACCCTTAATTTCCTTTCCCCGTCACGCCGTGGCCTGCGCCACCGGTGCGGCATTTCTGCATCCCTGTAATAAGGAACTTCCATGAAATTCAGCATCTTCCTTCTGATGCTGTGCGCGCTCACGGGCTGCGTACAGTATCAGGGCGACCTTCCGCCGGTATCCGGCGAACCCGAGCCGGTAAATTCCCCCGCCATCATTCAGGAGCTCACTCACCATGTCTGATATTCAGAACATTGTTAATGTTTCCCGCTCTTTTGAATCCATCCTGCTGGAAAAGGAAGAGCGTTCCCGAAGAACCGCCTGGCGGGTGGCCGCTGCCGGACTGATTCTGGCCGCAATGGCGATTGCGACCATTATTATTCTGCTGCCGCTGAAAACCACCGACACTGAATTATGGTCAGTGGATAAACAAACCGGGCGCTATGAATATATGACGCGCGTAAAGGAGCGGGATATTTCGTCTGAAAAGGCACTGGCGCATTCACTGGCAGCACACTATGTCAGGCTCCGCGAAGGATATAATTATTTCTCCCTCCAGCGTGATTATGACGACGTGCAGTTATTTAACAGCGACAGCGTGAACCGGGACTATCTGGACGGGTTTAACGGCGACCAGGCACCGGACGTGATTTTTAACAAGGCGGAATATATTGTTGATATCGACATTATTTCCAATGTGCATGCGCCTGCCACCGGGCCGGATAATCTGGCAACCCTGCGTATCAAGCGCACTATCCGCCGTATTGCTGATAATTCCGTGAAAACGGATGTCTGGAATATCCGCCTCACATACCGCTACGTCCCGCACCGGCAACTGACCGACAGCCAGCGTGAAGTGAACCCGCTGGGCTTTATCGTCACCAGCTACCAGCGCGACAAAGAGCTGAGGGGGGAATGATGCTGAAACACATTCTGCTCCTCACGGGTTTACTGGCGTCATGCGTGGCATGGAGCTCGGCGACACCGCGCGGCAGCGCGTATGACAGCCGGATGCAGAACGTCACGTACAACAGCCAGAACGTCACGGTCGTCAGTACCCGACCCGGCTACGTCACCATGCTGGTATTTGATGACGATGAAACAGTCATCGATGCGCAGGCGGGTTTTCCCAGAGGCTGGACCGTGACGAAAAGCGATAACCGGGTGGGTGTCAGCCCGAATCCCATCGCCCAGCCAGTCACGGATGCCAGCGGCAACAACATCAGCCAGGTCTTTCTGCCGACGGCAAAAGACTGGAAAACCAACCTGTTCGTGGTGACATCGAAACGCGACTACAGCCTGGAGCTGAACGTACTGGATAAAGACTCTCCCGCCCAGGCATTCATTATCCGCTACCACTATCCTGACGAACTGCGGAAAAAGTCAGCCGCCGCCAGTGCCACCCGCCAGCAACAACAGCAGGAAGCGCTGGACCGACAGCGGATAGCGTCGGCATTCCGGCATCCGGCCACGCCGCGCAACTGGCGCTACACCAGGCGTGTAGCCGCCGGTTCAGCCTCCATTGCCCCGGACTTTGCCTGGGATGACGGTCGTTTTGCTTATATCGGTTTTTCTCCCGCGAAAACCCTGCCTTCCGTTTTCCGGGTGGTTAACGGTCAGGAGCAGGCGGTCACGCCCGGAACGGTTAAACGGGGCAACTACACCGTGATGGTGGTTCCGGCATCTCCGCAGCTGGTTCTGCGCTACGGGAGCTCAGTGGTGGGGATCGAAAACGACGGATTCGGGCGTATCCCGCTGACCAACAGTGACACCGTTTCGCCGTCCGTTACGCTGGAGGCAAAATGACCGACAAATCTTTCCCGGACGAACCGGAAAAAACCACCGCCGAACGGGAAGCGGAAGCCCGTGAACGCGCCCGCGCGGCAATGGCATATCAGGAGCCGGAGCAGAAAACGCCGCCCGGTAAGCCGGAAGTGACCCGTTTCCGTAAAGCTTCCGGTCACCGCACGCTGATCGTCAGCCTGCTGAGTCTGGTCCTGGTCATCGCGCTGGCATCCGGTGGCGATCGTCTTCTCAGCGCCCTGAAAAGGGGTGATGAGAAAGAATCTGACACCGCGTCGCCGCCCTCCTCCGGGGCGGTGCAGCAGGAGCGTAAAAATCTGGGCATGGACAGTAATCCGTTTGGCCTCTTCGGGCCAGGGAGGCAGGAAAGCGTAGCCCCTGCCAGTCAGAGCCCCCCTGCCACTCCAGCCCTGCCGCCCGGGCCACCCGCCCTGAACAAGGCGGCAGCGCTGGCAGACGGGCTGAACAGCGGCAGTACAGGGTCAGGCGACGATATACGCACGTCCCGAAGCGGATCGCGCAGCAATGCGGGAACGTCGGGCAGCCCGTCAGCCTCCACGGCGTACACATCCTGTCAGTCGGTACTGGTCAGTGGCGAAGATGGACGCCTGCGCTGCCCGGATACAACAGCACCGGCAGGCAGCAATAACAACGACAATCCGGGCGTCGCACGCGTCACCGGTGTCAGGCGGCTGGGCCTTGATCCCGATCTCTATATCCCGGTGGATCGCTATATTCCGTGTTCGATGATGCGGCGCTTCGTGTCCGATGTTGGCGGTCATATCTCCTGCCTGATCGGTGAGAATGTCTGGAGCTCCAGTAACCATGTAATGCTGATCCCGGCGGGAACAGTTGCCCGTGGTATCTACCGCACCGGGGCACTGCAACACGGGCGCAGCCGGATGTTTGTACTGTGGACGGAGTTGCGCACGCCGGAGCCCGGCAGCCTGCAAATCCCGCTCACCGATACGCAGGCCACCGGCCCGCTTGGCGAGGCGGGGATCACGGGCTGGATCGACAGCCATTTCTGGGAGCGTTTCGGCAACGCCCTGATGCTGAGTACCGTACAGGACGTGGCAGCAGCGGCATCAGATGCCGCGCCGGGTAAAGACCGCAATACCGACTATACCGAAAATACCCGCGCCGCCACGGCGGAAATGGCGAAAACGACGCTGGAAAACAGCATCAGTATCCCGCCCACGATGTACCTGAACCAGGGCGATGTGATCGGCATCATGACCGGCACGGATATTGATTTTTCCTCTGTTTATCAACTACGGCTGAAAAAGAAATGGTATGAACGCTGAAAACCTGTCACTGGACTTTATGAAAAACCGGCTCTTTGGTGATTTTCTTGCGCAGGATGGCCTGACAGAAATTGCCGTTAACCGACCGGGCGAACTGCATACGAAAATCCGGGGGAATTGGCATAAACAGGCATCCCCGATCACGCTGCGTCAGTGTCATGCCTTTGCCAGGGCGCTGGCATCCTGGCAAGACGACAATATTGACGATACATCACCCATCCTTTCTGCAACATTAAGATCCGGCGAACGTATTCAGGCGATTATTCCCCCGGCCTGTGAGCGTAATACGGTATCCATTACGCTGCGCAAGCCTTCGTTTGAGCAGAAAACACATCAGTCATGGATTGATGCAGGATTTTATCAGCGTGTGGCTGGTCAGGAGAGAACGGAAAGCCAGGATGATGCACTGGTTCAGTTATATCACAGCGGGAATATCCCCCGTTTTATGGAAAAGGCCGTGGAATATGGCAAAACGATTTTTATTGTGGGTGAAACCGGCTCCGGTAAAACCACCTATATGAAAACGCTGCTGCATTATATTCCACTGCATCTTCGGCTGACCACAATCGAAGATAATCCCGAAATCCATTTTTATCACCACGCCAATTATGTGCATCTTTTTTACCCGGCGGATGGCGGGGATAATGCCATTGTCACCCCCGGCAGGCTGATCCGTGCTAATTATCGGATGAACCCTGACCGGATATTACTGGCGGAAATTCGTGGGCGGGAGGCATGGGACGCGCTTAAAATTATTGGTTCCGGGCATGAGGGATTAATCACCTCCCTGCATGCAGGCAGCCCGGAAGAATGTATTGAAGGGATCATTGACCGCTGCTATGAAAACCCCGACTGCCGGAATATTCCTTTTGATGTGCTGTTACGCAAGGTACTTAAAAGCATTGATGTCATCGTCAGTATTGACATACACGGCGATGTGCGCCGGATGAGTGATATTTACTTTAAGCCAGTTCATTTAAAAAGCATGAAAGAGGCATTCAGACAATAACTCTGGCAAATAACATTACCCTAAATACGCAACCTTTCATTAATCATACCGGTGACTGAAATGAAGAAAGTCATACTCTCCTTATTATTTCTCGGCGTTATGGCGTCATGTTCAACATCCGCAACGACCGCTGAAGCCTGCGAAGTGGTTTTATGCATGTACGGTAAAACAACGGGAAACAGCGGCAGCAGTGAATGTCATTCCGCTGAACGGGCATTCTTTAATATCGTGAAAGAGAATAAACACGGTTTTCTTCCTGACCATACGGCCGATGCCAGAAAATCGTTTTTACTTGAATGTGTTTCGGCAGACCCGGCGGCTATCAGTCAGGTCATCAGTAAATATGGCCGCGTTCGTGGTTAATACTGGCGAGACGGGCGGAGAGCGTGACGGTTTTCAGGTTTTTATGGCTTCTGTTTTTCGCGGATTAAGGAGCGAAGAAACAGGGGCCGTAAAAATGAGGCAGCGGACAGAAATATTTTCGCGGGTTAAGGAGCGAAAATAATTCAGGCACCGCGCCTCACCTGCAAACAGCCGCGCCCACGCGGATTTTGCAGGCCGGGGGAGCCGGATAAATTTCGCCGCCCCAGCGAGCGAAAAGCTGTCGCCCACGACAGCGGTTTATTTGGGGGGCATCGCCCCGCACACCGTCGCAGATAAGTCTCCGGCCAAAAGCCGGTAGCGTGGCGCGACCACCCTCTTTAAAGGTCAGCTTCCCTTTTATTCCCGCTACGAGGAACGAGTAAAGGGAAGAAAAAGGCGAAAGCGACCGTCTTAAAGGGGGTGGTCGCGCGTAGCGGGCGACGGTGTGCCGCCGTTGACGTTGGGGTTTTGGCACGGCGTCCAGCCGCGACATTACCCCCATGTGACAGGCCATAAGGGCGTCCAGCCCGCATGTACTGGCGCACGCCGTTCGGGCAGGCAAGCATGCTTTCCTGCACATGGTCGCAACGCGGCCACCTTCTTCGTCCCTGACGTTCGCCCCGCCTTTTCGCCCAACACCGTGGGGCGAATTGATGGGGCGACGTCATGGGGCGAACTGCTGACGAAGGAGGCATCGTGATTTTGAATAAGCTGGCCGTTTCACTGTCGCCGATAGTGAATGGCGCGCTGAGCTTCATTGCTTTTATGCAACAGCACCAGCTGATGCTGGCGCTGTTATCGGGGCTGACGATGCCGTTTTTCGCGTCGATGAAAAGCGATGAACGGCAAAAAGCCCCGTTGTGGCAAAAGCTGATTATCGCTTTTTCCCTGCTGTGTTTTCTTTGCGGTACGATGGCCCCGGTTGTTATCTGGATTTTCCAGTGGCTTTATAAAGGCCGTGTAGTCACCAGCATTCCCGTTCTGGCATGGTCGGTTCTGATTACTTTTACCGTAACGGGTTTTATTTTGCATATTCTGCTGCGCAGGGTATTAACCCCTGAATTAGACAAAATAAAGAAACGCCTCGTCAGAAAAACCACGCTTGAACGGGAATTACGCACCGATGTCCGTACGGTGAAATCACTGCTGCCGGAAACGCTGCATTATGACCCGCTGGATTATATCGACTTGAACAAAGGGTTATTTATCGGCATTGACCGAGATATTCAGCCGATGTATTTGCCGTTAAAAGACTGGCAAAAACAACACGCGGATATTATCGGCACCACCGGCGCCGGTAAAGGCGTTGCCACCGGCATATTACTTTATCAAAGTATTCTGGCCGGTGAAGGCGTATTTGTTATGGACCCCAAAGATGATGAATGGGCACCGCACCTTTACCGCAAAGCCTGCGAGGATGCAGGCAAACCTTTTGCCCTGATTGACCTGCGAAAATCGCAATACCAGTTAAACCTGATTGAAGAGATTAACGCCGATGAACTGGAAGAGCTTTTTGTTGCCGGTTTCAGTCTGGCAGAGAAAGGTCAGGAGTCAGACTTTTACCGGATTGACGACCGGAAAGCGGCCCGAATAGCCGCGCAGTTTGTTAATCAACATGCCACCGCAACTATTCGGGATGTGTATAACGGAGACTACGTTCAGGGTATTGCCGATAAGATAAAAGCCTTTTTCGGGAAAATTGAAGAGCTTGCCTTACTCAATGCCATCAATGCGCCGACAGGATTTTCGCTTAATAAGATATTTGAGGCAGGCGGTTGCTGTTACGTCATCGGTTCAATGCGCAACAGCAAAATCATTACCGCTCAGCGCATGCTGCTGGTTCGCCTGTACCAGCTGGCAGAAAGGCGCGAGCGGGTGAAAGATGTGCCCCGCCCCATTGCAATTTATCTTTCCGAACTGAAATACCATTTATCCAGGCCCGCGCTGGAAGGTTTAGGCGCGGCACGCGATAAAGGCGTGCATATTATTATGGACCATCAGTCTATTGCCGATTTAAAAGACTGCCCGGCAGATTTGAAAGGTGACGCCGTTGTCGGCGCTGTCGTTGAGAACGCCAAATTCAAACTGGTTTATCGTGTCATGGATCCGGATACCGCTGAATGGGTAGCCAGAATGTCAGGCACTATATTAGTCGATGATGAGGTCCGCAAAGCGAAAACCGACGCCGTGCTGACAGAGACTATCGACAGTGAACGCACCATCAGGCAGGCCGAGCGTTTCTTTACCGACAGCAATATGATCCTGAACCTACCCGATTTTGTCAGCTTCATCTTCACGACAAAAGCACTCCCCTCTGCTTCGCTGATTTCGCCCATCAGGGTGAAAAAACGCGAACTGGAGATCTGTGCCGTGTCGCCCGCAATATCCGCCACCGCCGCAACAGTAAACATCACCCTGGATTTTGGCGAGGAGGAAACTTCCCCCGGACCCGCATCAACACCGGATATCACCACAACGCGGCCCGATCTTTTTTTTGATGAGACGAGCGAAAAAGACACGACAATGCCGAATGCCGACAAAGAGGAAAACCCGTCATTGCTAGATTTTTAAAGGGGGTAATGATGCTTATCACCGCATACAGCGAACGCCAGACGCGACATCGCGAAAAAATACAACGACTGCTGAATTTCCTGAAAGAAGAAACGTACAGTGACTTTAAAACATTGATGCTGCTGTTCGGGTTCATAGATCATAAATCGCTGTATTCCCTGCTTTCAAAAGTCGAGGGCATGGGGTTAATACAAAAGCACGTCCTGGTATCACGCACGATGAAAATTTCATTGTGGGGCATTACCAGTGACGGGATAGCCGTTGTGTTAACACCCGACGATGCGCTTTTCCCGGCGCGATTTGAGCCGTCAAAAGTTACCGGCTGGACGCTGGAGCATCACCTTGATAATCAGGTAGCCCGCATCATCCTTGAGCAAAAAGGCGCATCCGGGTGGGTAAACGGCGATCGCACAACCTTCCTCAACCGGTATCAGGTCGGTCATCGCCCGGACGGTCTGATCACCCTGCCCAGCGGCACCGTGATCGCCATTGAGACCGAGCGTCGTCTGAAAACCAGAGCCCGCTACCAGTCAATCATCGCCAGCCATTTGCTGGCCCGGACCCGTAAAGACTGGATTTACGTTTTCTATATCGTGCCGGACCCGCAGAAAAAGCGCGGTCTTGAACGGCTGTTTGACAGTATCAGACACGTCATCGTTAACCATCAGCATATCCCGCTGGAAACCCGCCACCGAAATGTCTTTCGCATCTACACGCTAGACGAGTTGCAACGGCTCGATGTAGGCCACCACGGCATATAGTTCTTCTGTATCACTTACAGTCCCAACCCACGCAGCAGCGCAACGAGCTGAAATAATGCCCCTCTAAATACTCACCCAAAATAAGAACAGACAGGACACCAGAATGAACAGAGAAACTGACCAACTTTCGGACGTACTGACTGAAATGAGCGCCAAAGCGCTGGTGACATGGTTGACGCATTCCGCATTGCAGGACATACCGCGCGAAGCATTACTGGTTCGCGGCCACGATTTTGTGTACGCCCTGCACACAAATTTTGTGCTGCTACGTGACGTTCTGTCAGAAACGCTGGAAGATATTGAGCAGCAGAGCCATGACCTCGAAGAAAGACTGGATAGCCTGGAACAGCGGCTGCAGACGCTCCAGAAAGATACTGATAATTTGTATTAGCTCAGACTTGGCCTGGCACAACTACGACACAGGGCCAAACCTAATCTGACAGGCAGCTCTGTGCCAGGAGCGGACGTTGTTGAGTTCACTCAGGATGGGTTCACGATACAAGGAACTCTATATTTTCTCCTGATTGACGCGGGCTGACAGTTCCTGATGGCTTTCCTTGCGTTCGCTGTAACGATCGGCAAGGTACTCCGTATGACCTTTCAGCAGCAGCGTGATTTTGAACAGCTCTTCTGCCACATCCACGATGCGGTCATACCAGGATGATGGTTTCATTCGCCCGTTTTCATCAAATTCCTGCCAGGCATTCGCCACGGAGGACTGATTCGGGATGGTGAACATGCGCATCCAGCGTCCCAGAATACGCATCTGATTGACGGCATTGAAGGACTGAGAACCGCCACATACCTGCATGACCGCCAGCGTTTTTCCCTGGGAAGGACGAACAGCGCCCTCTGACAAAGGGATCCAGTCAATTTGCGCCTTCATTATTGCGCTCATCGCCCCGTGACGCTCCGGGGAACTCCAAACCATGCCATCACACCATCTCACCAGTTCGCGCAGCTCCGTCACTTTAGGGTGAGTTTCTGGTGCATCATCAGGCAGAGGCAAGCCGGACGGGTTAAACGTTTTGACCTCAGCACCCATAGCAATGAGCAATCGACCCGCTTCCTCGGCAGCAAAACGGCTGTATGAACGTTCACGTACTGACCCATACAGAATCAGGATACGTGGTAGTGTCGGATGCTGAAGCCGCTCAGCGATCTGCCTGTCGAAACACTCAGCATTCAGGGCTGGAAACTGATCCATTTTTTCTTCCTCTCTAAAATCGATAATGTTCAAACCAATACATATGTTTTATCATATGTGTATTCTAAATTTACCGGAAGAGAAAATGCTACAGCCTGTTCAGCTTTTCAAAATTCTGTCAGACGAAACCCGTCTGGCTATCGTGATGCTTCTCAGAGAATCAGGCGAGATGTGCGTGTGTGACCTTTGCGGGGCCACCTCCGAGTCGCAGCCCAAAGTTTCCCGGCATATGGCAATTCTGCGGGAGGCTGAGCTCGTTCTGGACCGTCGGGAAGGGAAATGGGTCCATTACCGACTTTCTCCACATATGCCCGCATGGGCAGCAGAAACCATCAAGATATCCTGGCACTGCCTGCGGGAAGACGTTCGTCAGTGGCTGGATAAATCAGCGGCATCATCCTGCTGAGATGAATCGAACACATTCTTTTAATCATATGTAATGGAGTCGGAAATGTTACTGGCAGGGAGTATATTTTTACTGACACTGATCCTGGTTATCTGGCAACCCGGGGGACTCAGTATTGGCTGGAGCGCCTGCATTGGTGCTGCGCTGGCCTTGGTATTTGGTGTTATCCATATGGGTGATATTCCGGTGGTCTGGAATATCGTCTGGAACGCAACCGCGACCTTTATCGCGGTAATTATCATCAGCCTGCTGCTCGATGAGTCGGGTTTTTTCGAATGGGCTGCGCTGCATGTCTCCCGTTGGGGCAACGGACGTGGTCGTCTATTGTTTACCTGGATTGTCCTGTTGGGTGCAGCTGTAGCGGCACTGTTTGCTAACGATGGGGCTGCGCTTATCCTGACCCCCATCGTCATCGCCATGTTGCTCGCGCTGGGGTTCAGCAAACAGACAACGCTGGCCTTTGTCATGGCCGCCGGGTTTATTGCCGATACCGCCAGCCTACCGCTTATCGTGTCGAACCTGGTGAACATCGTCTCTGCTGACTTCTTCCGGCTTGGCTTTACGGAATACGCATCCGTCATGCTTCCCATTGATATTGCTGCCATCGCCGCCACTCTGGGTATGCTGCATTTGTTTTTCCGCCGGGATATTCCTGCAACCTACAACGTCACTCTACTGAAAGCACCTGCCAGTGCGATTAAAGATCCCGCAACCTTCAAAGCCGGTTGGGTTGTTCTGGTTCTGTTGCTTGCCGGGTTCTTTGTGCTTGAGCCTCTGGGGATCCCCGTCAGCGCTATTGCAGCCGTCGGCGCAGCAGTGCTGTTCGCCGTTGCGAAAAAAGGTCATGCCATTAATACCGGAAAAGTGCTGCGCGGTGCGCCGTGGCAGATCGTTGTGTTCTCACTGGGTATGTACCTGGTGGTCTACGGCCTGCGCAATGCTGGCTTAACGGAGTATCTTTCCGGGGTTCTGAATATGCTGGCGGATAAGGGACTGCTGGCGGCAACGTTTGGCACGGGTTTCCTGACTGCATTCCTGTCATCAGTCATGAACAATATGCCAACCGTTCTTGTTGGAGCACTGTCGATTGACGGAAGCACGGCGTCCGGCGTCATCAAGGAAGCGATGATTTACGCCAACGTGATTGGTTGCGATTTAGGCCCCAAAATCACGCCAATAGGCAGTCTGGCGACCCTGTTGTGGCTGCATGTGCTTGCCCAGAGAAATATAACGATTACCTGGGGATATTACTTCCGCACCGGCATTATCATGACTCTGCCCGTGCTGTTTGTCACTCTGGCCGCGCTGGCGTTGCGGCTCTCCATCACTTTGTAATGAGATACAGATATGACCAACATTACCATCTATCACAACCCTGCCTGCGGCACTTCACGCAACACGCTGGAGATGATCCGTAACAGCGGCAACGAACCGACGATAATTTATTATCTCGATACACCACCGACCCGTGATGAGCTGATTAAACTTATTTCAGATATGGGAATTACGGTGCGTGCATTACTGCGTAAGAATGTTGAGCCTTATGAAAACCTGGGTCTTGATGAAGAGAAATTTAGTGATGAGCAGTTGATTGATTTCATGCTTCAACATCCGATCCTGATTAATCGGCCGGTAGTCGTTACGCCGCTTGGCACTCGTCTTTGCCGCCCTTCAGAAATAGTGTTGGATATTCTACCGGAAGGTCAGAAAGGAGCGTTTACCAAAGAGGATGGCGAGAAGGTCATTGACGAAACGGGGAAGCGGGTTAAGTAATCTGCACACTTCAAAATATCGGACGCCTGTTTACGCTATGCGGGCTTCCGCTCTTCGCTCTCAGCAGACCTTCAGCGCCACGTGCTTGTCTGCTGTGTGCCAAATATAGTCATTCTAACCCTGAGGGTTACACTTTTAAGTGATTCAGGGTATGCGCTTACTGGTTACGAATATTGTGCCAGAATCATGTGATCTGATGATTGCCGCTTTGCTTTCGAGCCAGTAAGTGCTCCACGTTCGCTAACGAATACTCAGGGCATGCAGATAAACTGCTGACTATATTTCTCTCGAAGGGCGTGGAATGCATACCAATCCCCGGTTAAAAGGAGTTGGTGATGACTGCTATAGATCTGTTTGCTGCTCATGTTGGTCTGGATTGGGCGGATAAAAAGCACGATGTCTGCGTTCAGTTTAAAAACGGTGAGCGCACATTCCATGTGATTAACCATACGCCGGAAGCGCTTGATACCTGGCTCAATGAGTTGCACCAGAAGGTCAAAGGCAGGATCGCTATCGCCCTTGAACTGAAGAAAGGCCCGGTAGTATATGCTCTCCAGAAGTACCCCTTTATTACTGTCTTTCCCATACACGCGTTATCATTGGCCCGCTATCGGCAGACCTTCTGGCCAAGTGGTGCGAAGGATGATCCTCAGGATGCCGAGTTGGCGTTAGATCTGATGCTACGCTATCCCCAAAAGATTAAAGCCATCGAACCCGACAATGCTGATATCCGTTTACTTCTACAACTAGTCGAGCAGCGTAGGCTGCTGGTAGAAGACAAACGCCGCTTTGTTAATCGGATCATTAACACGCTTAAGCAGTACTATCCTCAACCCCTGGAATGGTTCTCGCATCGGGACAGTTCATTGTTCTGTGAGCTCATAATCCGCTGGCCAAGCCTGCAACAGCTCAAACGTGCCCGGAGTGATACCGTCCGTCATTTTATGAACGCAAGAGGTGGTCCCGCTGTTGCGTATACAGAACAGCGGGTTACAAGCATTGCCAACGCGATTCCCCTGACCACTGATAAAAGTGTCATCGAGGCGAACGCGCTAATGGCAACAGCTCTTGCATCACAAATCAAACTTGTAGGTGAACTTATCAGAACCTACGACGAACGAATCGAATCGTTATTCGATACGCTTCTGGATGCAGAGCTGTTCAAATCACTACCGGGCATGGGGCCGTGTATGGGCCCACGTATGCTTGCCGCACTGGGTGATAACCGCGACCGCTTCAACAGCGCTGAGGAAATTCAAAACTACGCAGGTATTGCTCCGGTGACTGAACGGAGTGGCCAGAAATCCTGGGTTCACTGGCGATGGCAGTGTGCAAAGTTCGTCAGGCAAACCTTTGTCGAATGGGCTGCCAAGACGGTTAACTCATCATACTGGGCCAAGCTGTATTATCAGGGGATGCGAGAAAAAGGAAAATCTCATCAATCAGCGATCCGAGCTCTGGCATTCAAATGGATAAGGATTATTTACCGCTGCTGGAAGACCAGAACCCGTTATGACGAAGCGAAATATTTGCTGGCACTGGAAGCGCGAAAATCGCCCTTACTAATGCCGTAGAGAGCTTGTCGAATGTCTCAGGGCGTGAAGCGGACTGATACTTTCCTGTTCGACCGTATTCGGTAAAACCCGTAATTTACCGGCAATCAAAACCTTACCAGTACCTGGATTTGATATCTACCTGCTATGAGAGAGATCACTTTATTGAATTATAGTGATCTATCACTTTTTCAATGCGTTCTAAAAGATGAGTAAACCGTGAAAAATCAATAATACCTTTCTGCGTCTTAACAATATGCGTCGCAAATGCTTCTTTGCTTAGGTCATTAACCTCGTCACGGTCGGCGACCGTATTAAAACGTTTTCCTTTATGTTCCCTGAGCCGATCAGCATCACTAAAGAAATACTCAATATCAGTCTCAGAGCTTCCCGCTCCCTGAGGAGTGAGCACCAGATAAAGATTGCAAAAAATATGAACAAACTCAGACTGACGGATGTCGGCTAAACCTACACCCGCCGGGAAAATTTCAATGCCCTTAACTCTTTTAACTTTATTAATCAGATTATTAGGCCCGGAGTCATTATCCACGAATATAATTACCGGGTGCGATGGTTTAGGTGCTTTGTAAGCATTAAACAATTCTTTGTAATTGTCTACAAAATCCCTGAGGTAATCACCACCACCAAAAAGCTCTAATAAATATCGGGTTCGCTCATTATATTTGAAAAACCGAGTCAAAGCCTTATAAGGTTCTGTGGCACTTTTTCCAGTTGCCAGTTTCGGGAAGTTGGCTGCAAGCTTCCATATTGCTGACTTTAAATAAATGTTATCAGTCTGACCTTCAGTAAGAATTGTAGGTTTTGTATTACCATAGAACCAGCGATAAAACAGAAACTTACTAAATGTTGTCTCTCTGGACGTATGTAAATAACGCCTGATTGAAGGGTTACTTTTTCTGATGGCGTCTTTTTTTAAATGATACTTAGGATTTAACTTTTCGCCCTGACGAAGCCGGTTATAATGATCAACCTGGTCAATGAAAGTCAGTTTCCCTTCGAGCCTGTGAATGTTGCCACTCACCTCAGCGCCATTTATCGTCTCTTTAAACTCGCCCGTGTTAAAAAGATGATTGCACTGAGCGCGCACAAGCCGCCAGTATTCTTTTTTAGTATTTGGTTTTTTATTTACAACTAACCCCGTAACTTCCTGCCGGGAGTCTTTGTATTGATTCCTCGTTTTAGATTCATTAATCGAAAATCCTGAACGGACAATCTCATTTCTGATGACCTTCCCCGCAACAAAAGTATGATTATCTGATTTCGCTATAGAAGAGGGTAAACTTTCCTTCCTGGTTGAAAAAGTTATATCGTCTGCATATCTCGTATACGTACATGAATGCTTTGCGGCGACCGCCGCTAATTTAATATCTAAAGCATGAGTGATTAAATTAGAAATGACGGGTGAGCACGGGCTGCCCTGAGGCAGTTCGTTATTATAACAGGCTATTTTTGCAATCACAGTGGCTATTTCTGGCTCTAGCAAAAAGTTTCCGTTTTTAATGAAAAAACCTCTCACCCTTCCGAAATTGAAACTACTGAAGAAGTTTTCTAAATCAATATTGAAGACGTGTTTTTTTCCTAAGTGCATCATTGCGTTGGTGATAATTGAACGTTTTCTTTCAAATCCATGCGAAAGTGAAGGCTGTTTTGTTTCTGAGCCAGAGCACTTCACTTTTAAAAATAGAGAGTTTTTTGCTTTTGGCCTCGTTATCTCTGAATCGGGGAACTTCAGAAAGATAATTTCATCCAGGCAGTCAAGTAATAAATCTGAAAGAGAGGATTGCAGGGTTTTTAGCATTCCTGAGGGAGCGCTGATAAATCTTTTACCCCCGTTTCTCTTGGGGATCTCGAATTGCACGTATTGATTTTCGGGCTTAACGATATATAAGCAATGCGTTAATGCAGAAGGTTTTACGCCTAAAATCCTTGCTAAATCCGGCTTTGTCTTTGCCGATTTTAATAATAAAAGTCTATTCACTCTACGTCCCCATTTAAAAAGGTTTATGGGCACTCTTACGCAAACTTGACAAGAACCTAAGAAGCGCCAGGACAATGAGTTCCTGAAAGGGCAATCCTACCGGACATTTTTTTCACTGATCGCGAAACGCGACCCAAAATCTGCCCATAAACCATCTTCAATATATCAAAAACCGGGCGGCTTGCAATTTCTCTGTTCCTGCCCGACTGACATTTTATGATTTCAGCAGCATCCGCTTCTTGTACAGAGGGACGTTGTTCACATTTCACGGCCTGACCGCCCCTGATGTTTTTTCTTTCCTTTCGGTAAAAAGCCAATTCTATCGAATCGCCCTGCTGCTGCGCTGAACGCTACATGTTGTGCCTCTCTCAGTGAGGAGACATACCAGATATAGGGGGCTGGCGGTCAGCACTGGATCAGAACGCGCCGGTTTGCCTGCTGCGCCATTCGGTAAAACTCCGGCAGCGGAGGCTTTAACCGAATACGATTTACCGCCAGCGGAGTTTTTCAACTTGCTTTTTTACAGACTTCACAAGGGTTAGGTGGAGTTAGAAAATGTCATTGCTGACATTAATCAAATGTCCGCTTTTCTCTCACAGCGGACCTTCAGCTCAGTAAGCTTGTCCGCTTTATACTGTGAGTTTAACGGGTCGTTGCAACGCTATCCTTAATCAAAGGAAAGTGATCATTCCGCTCGTTCGGTCGGATGCTTCGAACCTGATCTAGTCGATGGATTTTTTCATGGATGCGCTCGTCAACGGAAGGCTTTAAAACGGCATACCCTGATCGAATCCTGGCAGAGCAATCTCAGACTTGAGTACAGTCGGTACTGGGGCTGATTCCTCTACTACACCGGCATCATTAAATACAACGCCCCCCTCTTCTTTAGCATCAGTCATCGCCTGCTGCTCTAAAATCTCTTCCGGATCTAGATCAACATATGAATCGCCCATCATCATTCTGTAATGCGCATCATGCTTAGCCGCCTTGAATATCTTGAAGAAAATTCTCAGGTAGCTTGCTGCCATATTGTCACTAATGGCCACGTAGAGCTCATCCGGAGCGTAATGCGATCCATCGTTTACCCAACTCATCAAAGACTGGCATTGTGTCTTTTCAATACCCTCAAACTTGTCGACCAAGTGGTACGTATCGACACCACCCAAAATCTTGAAATAGTTCTCCAAAATCCGTCGCATGGTATTCTGCAACGTAAGGACTGGCACCGGTGTCCTTTTCAGCTCTGCCCAGAGTAATTGATAAGAATTCCTGATTGGATTACTTGAATGGAACTCAATTACCGAATACTCATTTGGTTTGCGGACAATCCAAAATGTCTCATCAGCAAGAGATGTATTGGCCTTCCGGCGCTGATCGTATGTGACCTCTTTATGGAAATGCACGTTGTGTGTAAGCACCACAACTTGTTTAAGATGGCTACCACTCTTTCTAACTTCGGCGAAAAGCTCCTTGATCAAACTACTCACGATAAACAACACATCACTATCAAGGCTAGAAACAGGGTCATCGATGACCACAATCCTATCGGCGGTTATACCGGATGTCGTAATACTCCCTCTCAACAGGTGGTAGAAATAAAGGAACGTTACGAAGGTCTTCTCGCCCTCGCTCAATGTTTGCTTGGCATCTCTCCCATCCGCTCGGATAATTCTATAGGAGTTATCCGCACATGCAGGATCTAGAGAAAAGCTGAGGAATCCAAAATTTTTTAAAATCTTATTTATAGCAATTACTGTAGGCTTTACACTGGTAAGCTCCGTCTCAATCTTATCGATATCTACGTCTGTAGCATTAATATCTTCCGTGGCTTTATCCCGGCTCAATGCGATGCCCGAAATAGATTTCTGTAGCTTATTCTTCTCAGAGGTGTAATCAGCTAAGGTATTCTTTAGCTCGGCATCGACAATATATTTCCACACTTCTCCGGTGAGCCTGCGCTGCTCAGCAGTGAAGCTTGCAACTAGGCGATTTTGTTCGGTTATTTTCGCATTCGCCGTATTAACAATAGCAGCAATATCCGCCTCAATACCCTCCAGCCCCTCAAGAAACACCTCAGCACTTGGAGTGGTAACTTTATTTTCCATCCGCCCTTTATTGACAAGAACAACAGCATCCAGTGCTTGAATCTTAGGATTAAGTTTTTCCTTGTCCAGTTCTGTGCAATCCAAAGCTAACAGAACATGTGCCTGAGCCAAAAGATCCTCAGCAATTTGAAAATAATCATTACGCAGGGCAGAGACCGCCTTCGAATCCGCCTCAAAAGTCTCATCGAAGTAGTCAGTAAGTTCCTTCTCGAAGTCGTGGGACAGAGTCTGCTGACAGAACGGACATTGTTCATCCGTATGCTCCAGAAATCTCATACCCTGCCTAACCCAGTCGCTATTACCTAACCGCTGAATAATCGTGGATATACTAACATCGTCTTTGCCTACCACCTTTTTAACCAGAATCGGGCTTTTCTCGAATGCTATCAACCGTGATAAATCCAAGGTCGAAACAAGATCTATTTTCGAGGGTTGGTCACCATATAAAACTGCCGTTCTAGCCTTGAGATCAACCAAATCAACTAAGTTGGATTTGTTATTCTCATGTTCTTGAAGAACCCTTGCTTTGAATGCTTCCTTATTATTCCTTGAACCAGTAAATGCCCCCTTGAAATATTCATCATGCTTCACTTTCTGTTCCCAGCATCGGCCAACCAACTTTGCTTCCAAAGAAATCAACTCAGCATGCTTTCCAGGTTTTCCATCTTCACCATCAAGAGAGATGATTAACTTGGCCCTCAACTGTTCATGGCGCTTTCTTTCATCTTTAAGATCTTTGAGGCGGTCGAGCTGAACTTTCTCGGCCTTGCCGAGTGTAAATACTCCCTGAAACTCTTTGGATTCTGAGAAGTTGGCAGTGATGAAGTCGTTGTTATAGATCATTGCTGGCACTGGCATATTTCTGAGCCAGGTAATACTAGAGTCTGTTGAGAGGCTAGGTTTCTCAATAAGTCGACTGATTGTGGTCTTGCCCGCTCCATTTGCTCCATAAATGAAATTAATCTTTTTGAGATTAATAACTTCTGATTTGTCAGGACGGTAGGTAGCGATATTGGAGAGACTAATTGATTCGATCATAGCGGGTCATCCCTGCACGCAACGGCGCTAATTTGGCCGCTGCTCAGTAAAATTCTGAAGGTCTAGGCAATTGAACGACTACCTAAACATTTTACTATCATATGAAAGCTATTGGCTTGATAAACATATACGGCATGGTGATTTATGTAAAGGCCAGAGGTATAAAGGAGGACTAAGACCGGTGCAGTTTTGCCTACGCTACAGGTTAGGGATGCTATAAGTATTCCTGCAAATTGTGTCACTCAATTTTAGAGCTTACCTCCCTGTTCAGACAATGTCCGCTGTTCGTTCGTTGTCGACTGTCAGGTTGAATCGTTTTCTAACAAAGAGCACAGCCGGATCAAGTCGGAGCCTATACATTTAAAGGGTTGACGGGCTCTTTGCCGCCCGCCCCGCAGCCTGCGAATTTTCCTGGCATCCGGTGCCAGGAAAATTCGCAGTGGAATTATACCCCCCTAACACCACCGCTACTCCACCCACTACCATATTATGTTAAAGTCACATTCCTTTGCGGCTTCTTGCTCCTGCCCTCAGGCTTTATCCATTAAATAACGATGCGCTTTTGATGCCCCACTTGCAGCTTTGAAAATATAGCGTTTGTCGTTTTTCAGCGCTTTCAGCGCTTTCAGCCAGGAAGCAATATAGCTTTCATGCTGTACCTCTCCATCAATCCCCAGATCCGCCATCAGAAAAGCACTTCCCAGCTCCGCTACCAATTCTTCCTCCGCATAATCCGCACTTCCAAACTTCCCTTTCATTTCACGGTTAAGTCGTTTTTTACCACCACTCCAGTGAACCAGTTCATGCAGGCCGGTAGCATAGAAATTAGCTGCATCTGAAAACAGATGGCGATCCGGTAGCCAGACTTCATCGGTTGAAGATCTGAAAAAGGCGTTTTGTCCTTTCTCAATGATGTTTGCGCCGCTCTTTTGGAACAGATTTTCAGCCTCCGGCAACGGGTCAAAGGTTGCTTCCGAGCTGACTCTTTCAGTTGTCAGTGGAAGGCCATCAATTTGTTCAACATTGAACACATTGAAGGTTTTCAGCATCGGGATATGGTCGATTTCCCCGGCCTTGTTTTCCTTCTCTAAGGTTGTATAGAAAATGGCTGTCGTGCCGTGCTCGCCTTTGCGAACCTGCCCACCTACTGCCTGTGCTTGTTTGAAGGTCATCCAGCGTGAATCACCTAAGCCCTGTTCTGATGCACTGCACCACAGCAGCATGATATTCATTCCACTATACGCAATACCGGTTGCGAAGTTAGAAGGCAAGCCAGACATACCGGATACTCTTTGCCACGGACAAGACCACGGTTTTACACCGGCTTCAAGCGCTGCAATGATGCTGTTGGTGACAGTCTGATAAATATCTGTTCTGGTTTGAGAAAATTTCGTTTTTGAGGAGCCTGACTGCTCCAGCGGGGATACGCTGGTCGCCGCTGCGGTGTTAGGGGCGCTAGTCTGGGTATGCAGGGAAATGGTCATGTTTTTTCTCCGTCAGTGGTGTGATTTTCGTCTTCGTATCGCCTGACGGTTCGCTTTCTCGGCAGCGTTCTGGCCCGCAAGGGCGCAGCATGCGTGCCATTTACCCTTGCGGGACAGGTTGTGTTGGGAAACGATTAACCGGAAGCTGATACGGGGAACGGAAAGCACGTGGGAGAAAAATCTGACGCTGTATAGCTGGACGTAGCGCCCCTTGCTCCGCAGCGGTAGGATGAGAATAATCTCCAATAACTGTATAAAAAAACAGTATGCTGTTGTATGATTTTTATATTCTATTTAGACATTTTTAACTATTATGCTATGAACCGGGGGTGTGAAATGAAAATCAAGGGGACATTTAATAAGATAGGGTTGTATATACTATCCTTAATGTTGCTGTTCGTTTTTATTATCCTCTTAAGTGCAAAAATCCCGTTATGTTATGGTGACTCATGTGAATTCATAGGTTTTTATAGATTAGCCATAACTAATGTAATACCAATAATATGCTTCTTTTTAATTGGATTCTCATTCTATTTCTACAACAGGTTTCGCTCGTTAATCAAAATTAACAATGCTGACGCCGTCACAATAACATCCTGTCAAAGTGAAAACTATGAAAGCTTAACCTTTTTAGCCACATATATAGTTCCATTTATGGGTTTTAGTTTTGATGACATTCAGAAAAACATTGCTTACCTCTTGTTAGTAATAGTTATTGGTTTGATTTTCATAAAAACGGACAAATATTATGCAAACCCTACCCTAGCTCTATTTGGATATAAACTGTACAGGGTTAATATTTCCCACATAGGAAGTAATGAAGTTAAAAATATCATCGCAATATCAACTGACACCCTAGAAGTCAATGATCAAGTCTTCTACAGTTTTTTAGATGACTATGTTTTTATAGCAAGGAAAAAACAATGACTCCTGAGATTTTTAAACAAGAAATTCATGATATATTCAATAAATTTACTGGTATTAGAATAATTTTCATTGTTAGAATTGAAGATGGATATTCTTTAAAATTATCGAAAATTGATGCAGCAGCCATGCCGAAAATTCTTGATGGATTTAAAAGAAAACTATCAGAGGATATCTTAGAGAATGACGATTTGACCATTCCTCTCTTATCAAACTTTGATGACAGAAAGAACGCTTTGTTTAAATTTGATTATGAAAAACAACCTAAAGAATTCGAATTTATTAAAAGCGCCACAGCTATCCCACCGAATTCACAAAATTATTATGATTTAAATAATAAATTTACTGATGTTAAGGGAATAATAATTCAGTTACGTGGAAACAATAAATGCTTATCTTTATATAAAAACAAAACCAATCTTACTGTTTTTGAACAAAGTCGTAAACTATTCAACTTGATACCTGATGCAGATGGTTATTTAAAAGAATTACCAAATCAAGTATTTAGGTTGGATTACAATTACGACTTAGCACTCTTAGACGATGAATTTTTGATAAAAAACCAAAAAACGCTCGAAATTACGATGCAATTCCATCAAGTTATTGAAGCTCAGGCTGCTGTCGCCTTAGAATCTTTGAGGTCATCTTTATTGATTGAGGATATTTCTCATCTTGAAAAAAGCTCTAAAGAAATCTCTTTTTCAAGAAAGCTTGCTAAAATATCCAAACATTCACCTGTTCTAGGGAAAATTGATGTTCCAGTAATCATCGATTATGTCAGTCATCACATCTATCTTTCTACAGTATTGATTGTGAGTGAGGATGGAGGGAAATTAATTATAAAAACCAAAGAGTCTCAAAAACATTTTATAAAATTATTAAGTGATGATTACCTTGAGTCTCCTTTGACTAAGATCCTCTATGATTCTTTAGCTAAAGATGAATTAAAAGCACATTAATATATGAGGGTTAAAATTAAGGCCCTGTACTTTAGATAAAGCAGGGCTAAACTTGACCTTATCAGTTAAAAACATGATTAATCTGTCTTTCACTAGTTCATGCATGGTTTTGTTCCCCCGGATAAGTACCTTAGTTACTGTTGTTTTCTCCAGTCTTTATTATAGAGAAGATCGTCATCGCTTAACTTAAGAACGGTATGAACACGCAATAATCGTTCTACTTTGGCACCGAATTTTGTGGCCTCATCAAATGAAAGGAATATTTGCTTACGTTTAACTGATGCTAGAATTCGAATGATGTTCCTTGTAGCAGGCACCTCAATATTCTTGTAAATTACTGAGTCATGGATGATGAATGGGAGGTGAGTCAGTGAAAGCATAGCAAGATCAAATCCAACTAAACCGGCATACGACTTTCCAGTTCCAGTATCTTCCGGCGAGATGAAGTTGTATGAATTTGCGTTTTTTATTCTCAGCTGAGAGGCATTTCTGCTTGGTCCGTATACCACATTATTAAAGTTTTTTAATTTTATATTCATTACAGCTTCAATACTGAGAAAAATGTCCACGTATATCGCTTCCAAGCGTTCTTTAGATAACAACGCTTCTTTCTCAATTGCTTTTTTTTTGTCGTAGAAGTTATTCTCTTCAGCAGCTTTGTCCGCAAGTTCTTTTAACTCGAATACTCGCGTAAACATATCATCAGGGGTCCCTTTTGATGCCAAGCCTAATCGTATTTTGTTGTCTAAACTATCGATCTCTACATTGAAATTTGATAAACGTTCAGAATACAATTCAAGATCCCTCTTAAGCTCCCTTTGTACCATTTTGCTAATATTTTGATGAAAAGATTCAACCTGCTCGAGTCTTTTAGCATCTACATTAGGAAAAAACTCCTTAACAAGAGCAATATTAGCAGTTAATCTCGGTGTCACACCTAAGAGGTCTCGCTTAATTCGGTCTATTTTTATAAGCACATCTTTCTTTTGGCTAGAAAACTCATTTTTCTGCTGCTGAAGTTTACGCAGTTCCTCGTCAAAAAGAGCCTCATAAGCACTTAACGCACCAGTAAATCCCCTTTTTAACGCTTCAATAGTATTCGTGTTACCCGTAATTATTTTCTGGTTGGTCTTGTATTGAGCCCTATTGATTTTGGGGATAATTTCTGCATTCATAGACTTGGATATTAGCTTTTTCCTTTCATTATGTGCGTCTAAAACAGATTTCTCTTCAGCGATATCAGTCATGTGTTCAAAAAGATCGATGAGCCGTCCTATAGCCTTTCCTGCTGACTCTTTTGCATCTCCAGAAAATGGTTGCTCAGGATCTAAAGCACCTTTATTCCATATTCGACTAAAAGGGCTAACTAATGAACGAAAACTGCTTACTAGGTGATCTAAATAATAGAGTTCTTTGAGCTTAGCAGTATATTCATCTATACTAATATTATTAATTATTTCATAGTTTATATTGCAGATATGAACTATATTCGATTCATCAGTTGAGCGTTTGAAAAAATAGCTAATATTATTGAAAATAAATTCAAAGTTGTATGAGTGATGCCCTAATGATTTGATAACACCAGCTTTATCATCCATAAGAGACGTCCCTCCCATGGCAAAATCAATTACCATTAAAGCAGAGGATTTTCCAATTGAATTTTTAGCATCATCATCACCAAGGATTACATTCAAGCCATGAGTAAAAGATATTTCGCCATGATTGAAAAGCGGGCAGGTTATTTTACTTAACATAATTTATCATTTCCATCGAAGCATCAACATCAATCAAACCAAGAACATAGAGTATATCTAAAGCATGTAAAAATTCCGAGGCATCTTGAAAATCCCCAGATGTTCTAGCCAATAATTCCGATAACTTTTCATCATTTACTTTCGTATTTAAAATGACACGCATCTTAAAGATGGTCGATTCTTCAAGAGTAGTAAATTTAGTTGGAATCAGCATCGAAGACCTCACAATTTTGGATAAAAAAAGAGGTAAGGATTTTAGATGCAATTAGAGATCTTCCAGACTTTAGGCATATCCATTGTGAAACATAGTTGAAAACTAAATCTTTGTTTCTAGGATTTTGCTTATCTATTACTAAATAGTAAGAGTTTATCTGGTTTTGCAATATTCGTATTGCCGCTTGATCTATCTGCTCAATAAGACGAATATGATTTCTAATGGGCACAAAAAAATCAATAACATTTGACTGAATTTCTCTTTTCTGCAAAGGACTTATATCACTTTTGAGTTTACCATTAAGTGAACTGACATCTAGTTTAGTCTCAGACAAATCGCCAAAATTTCCATCAACACGCACAATAAGATCCAATATTTCACAAACCTCACCTTGAAGAACATGTTGAGATGCAGTCAGTCTTGCTTTTGTCTCACTTAGATAGCCATTTTTAATTTGAAGAAGTTTAAGGTATTCTTCTACTTTAAAATCCTTGTTATACTTTGTGTGGCAGCTCGGGCATAAGAGAATTACATTATCAAGTGAATTAATATCATCAGGGACTATATATCCTTCCAGAGACTTCTCTTGGGTTTTATTTGGATTCAAAGGATAAATATGAGCAATTTCATAACCTATGCTGGGGTGCCTAGAACTTGCCTTCTTGAACATCATCGGTGATGTGCAAAGCGGGCAACAGCCTCCTGTTTCCGCATACAGAATACTGTGTTCATTAGCATGGTATTTAATCCTTGCATTCGCCATATGCTAAAATCCTGTTCGCTTCTTTAGAATTCTTTTGTAAGTGTACGTACAAGTAGTGCGAGAACGAGCCCCCCTGTCCCCGACAGTTTACAATGTAATGCCCTCATATCGCTACAACCCAATGATAGATCACATAATTCATAAACTCTTTGAAAGATCTCAGATTTTATAAAAAAGTACAATTAAAATAATATAAGGTGAAAGAAGCCGTCAGCATCCCGGAAACTGCATGCAACCGCACACTTAAATATTCCCCTGCCAGTGCAAAACTGGGCTGTCAATCCGAAGGTTTAGTGTAAAGTTTAACAGCATTTGCTTACTATCTGTAAAGTGACATGCATGACAACGGATTGGTTTAGCAAAAGTATTTGTCGACTCATTGATGTGGTGGTCATTCTGGGGGTCTTGACAGAAAGGGAATTCAGGATTAGCTTACTTATTAGCCAGTTACTGGCAAAGGCGATCCCAGTCAGAGGAGCCATATTTAGAGAAGCCCGCTTAAGGAAACTTAAGCGGGCTTTTTGTTTTTCATGCCACTTACGAATTACAGTACAAATCCGTAGTGAGAACCATCAGGCAGTTCAATATCCAGGCGAAGTTTACCGCCGGTGGCTTCAACATAGCGTTTAAGCGTGGAAAGCTTGAGGTCGCGCCCCGGTTTTTCCATCCCTGCAATGGTCGGTTGTTTGATGCCCAGCGCCTGCGCCATTTCCACCTGAGTTTTCTGCACTTTCTCACGCAGTTCGGCGAGGTGAATGTTGAGCAGGATGTCCGTCGCCATCGCCTGAGCTTTGGCCACGACTTCAGGTTTTTCATCCGCAATAAGCTGCTCCAGCGTTCTGCCCATCGCGTTACTCCTTTTGTAATGTGTTCAACCAGTTCGTGAATTCCCAGTCAGCAACAGGGAGCATTTCTTCGTAAAAACGCTTTTCACTGCCAACCTTATTGCCAGCACAAAGCACAATGCCTGTGCGGGCTGGGTCAAAAGCGAAAAATGCCCGTATAGGATTACCCCGGCTCTGAATGCGCAACTCCTTCATGTTACTGTAGCGGGAGCCTTTAAGCGTATCGGCATAAGGTCTGGACAAACCCGGTCCTTTTTCCCGCAGGACCAATAGTGCTGCTAGCACGCAGGCTCTATCGGTATCATCGAGCGAGGTAAACCAGCGATCAAACCTGTCCGTTGTTTTAATCGTCCACACGGGACCTCCTGAACAATATAGGCTGAATACTATATAGGTGTAAAGCTATAAAGGTGATTATGATACGAAGGAGTGAGGAACTCATCTGCCATTACGGCAAAACTGAAGATGCATTCAGATATTTCGGTGAATAACATGTATGGCATTCAAAGCCTTACGATCTGTATCGAAAAACAGATTCAAATCAGGATGCTGCTCGCAGAGCATGAAACACAGGGGCACCCCGGAGGGCCATTTGTTGCAGAGAGGAAATAATGTGAATAGGACTGATGTAGAAAGAGGAAACTATTTTAGCCTGAAAAACATTTCCCGCTGATATGATGAAATGCTGAGTGGTCACTGGTGGATGTCGCTTTCACGATCTCCTACCTGCAAAAACAGGCAGAAGATCGGGAGGAACTGCACTCAGGCACCTAACGCCGCCTTCACCGCCTGATAATCCCAGTAATATTTCCCATCTTCTTTGTAGCACATGGCTACATGGGTACCGGCGTATTTTACGGCGTCCGGGCATTTAGCTTTATTGACGGACGCGGCGTTGTAAAGCACCACAATTTTCAGTTTATCTTTAACCGCTTTTTCGCACTCGTAGGTAATATAGCTACGATGGTCTACCGCCCGCCCCCTGTCGCAATACTCCCACAGACTGTTGTAGCTCGCGCAATATCGACAGCCGCCGCTTCTGGCATCTTTGGTATTACTACCCACAATCAGTACGAATGTTTTTGACGCATTAAGCCGGGTAGCTAAAGAAGCCTTGATGCTGCAATTCAGGCTGCTGTCCCTGGCCTGGGTTAAGCTATGCGCATCGGTGAAAGACAAACTCCAGTAATTATTTTCATTCCATGTATGCAGCTGCTCAATGGCATCACTGTCGCCATCCCATTCCCCGGCCAGATAGGTTTTTGTACGATAGACCATAAAAGCTCACTCCTCTGTTGTGTTGAGCGTTATGTGAAATTTCGGGAAAGTGAAGCCGCGATAATAAAGAATCCGCTTCAACCCCTATCCGAATGCTTGAAAATGAACTTAATAAATACGGCCAGGCTGATTATATGAAAAAAATTCATAGCCCATTTTTAGATGACTTAAGCTCGAAGAGATTAATTTTTTTTATTTTATCCTGATGGATAACAATGGTGAGCTTTGCAGGATAGGCAAAGCGCATCTCACTCACGCGGAATGTCCACAGCATAATCTTCAGCAGCTCTTCATCGCTAATTCCCCTGTGCTCCTTTATTCGGGTTATTCCGGAACCGAAAATGGGCACGGAAACACTCTCCATGGCATAGACGCGATTAACGCGATCCCAGAAGTTAATCAAAAACGTCAGGTATTCTGCCATTGTTAAACGCGCTTCATTATGCTCACTGAAACGGGCAAATGCCGTCAGCAGATAATCTTGCCAGACGCAAATTGTCCCCAGTTGGTAACTCTGTTTCTTCCCGCTCACTCGCTCTTCTTTAACGCTAATCATATCTTCCCGTTCGAAGCGATAGTTAGCGATATGTTCATCAAGCTCCGCCAGGTCGCGGTTAAGGTGTTTATTGATGAAAATGCCGTTAAGGCTGCGGCTGGCAATGATCTTCTCATCGACCTGTGTATCAAAGTATTCGTTGAACGCGATGGCTTTCAGACCCGGCTGGCTAAAAATATCGCCAGCCTTAATCGTCACCGTCGTTCCGTCAACGGTTAAATCGATGGAAGTTAATTTATTCGCCCGACGCCATACAAACGCGTAGATGCCGAGCAAAAGAAGGATACATATAATGCCAGCGAGCGTTTTATATTCATCGGGAATATCCCAGAAGAGGACGTAAGCGGTGATGGCACCGGTAATACCTGAGGCATATTTAAAAAACTCATCCCTGACCTTCTTATCAAACAGTTTAACCTTTAACATCTCTGCTCGCTCCCTGAGTTAAGACGTATAACGATACGCTCCGGAATCAACCTTACCATTAACGGTAAAACCCTCATCGTTAAGCGCGCGCGTGATCAAATCCTTATTCAGCGGAACGTGAAGCGTCGGTACGGATGACATTGAGTCTCTGAGCACAGGAAGTTTTTCCCAAAGATCTTTTATCGACTGTTTAAGATTATTATTTTCCAGCAAACTCTGTGCAGTATCATAGTCTGGATAAATAATAATAACCGGCAGCCCCCGATCGTTTATACCATAGTCAATTTCTTCTGCCAGAGCGCGGGAAGATTTGGTTTGCGAGCTTAAAAAAAGTACGATGTTTTTTGAATGTCTCAGCCGCTGATGCAGGCGCGGCTTGAGCGTTTTTTCCCAATCGCTGCCATCCCTGACGTTATAGGTTTTATCATGCGAGTCAATAAAGGGGAACGTATCATCTTTCCCTTCCCACATACGGAGCATGTTGTAATACACAAAATCTTTTGCTCCATGAGCATCTAAATTCCCTTCCTGAAAAGGTTCCGCAACGTAAAAGGCGCAATAGTTTCCATTCCTGTACGACATCCAATACCTCGAGTTTTTAAAAGATAACAGCCACGCCATATTGTATATATCGGTATGATGTTAAATCCATACGGTAAATAATGAATTAGCTGGAAGCTCATTCCAGTAACCTCGTTAATTTAACGCTGTTTTATAACGTGATTACTCATCAAAATAGCGCTGCGCCAAAACGACATAGCTGGATCACAGCGGGGCCGATCATAATGCTCTCCACCAGCCGGGCCGCTACCCCTGGTACAGCCGTAAAAAAACCAGGTATAATCTCTGGCATCATTCAACGGATTCAGAAGCGAAGATGTCAAAACTCACCTTACAAGAGCAGATGCTCAAAGCTGGCTTAGTGAGCAGCAAAAAGATGGAAAAAGTGCAACGAACGGCGAAGAAATCGCGGGTGCAGGCGCGTGAAGCAAGGGAAGCCGTGGAAGAAAACAAGAAGGCGCAGATTGAGCGAGACAGGCAGCTGAGCGAACAGCAGAAGCAGGCCTCGTTAGCAAAAGAGTACAAAGCGCAGGTAAAACAGCTGATTGAGATGAACCGCATCCTCATCTCAAAAGGCGATATTGGCTTTAACTTTACCGATGGCACGCTGATTAAGAAAATTTTTGTGGATAAAACGACTCAGGCCCAGCTGATTAACGGCCGTCTGGCGATTGCACGTCTTGGCGTGGATAACGTGGGTGAAAGCACCTACGCAATTATCCCGGCCGTCGTTGCCGATAAAATCGCCCAGCGCGATGCCGACAGCATTGTGTTAAACAGCGCGTTGAGCCAGGAAGAGCAGGATGAGGACGATCCGTACGCCGATTTCAAAGTGCCGGACGATCTGATGTGGTGATACCCGCGCGATGCGGTTCGAAGAATGAGCTGGCTTTCGTGTCGGCTCATCTCAGGCTGCGGTGTCCGATCGCCGCAGCATCAGCCTCAGCAAGATCAGAACGGCGCTTCACAGCGGGCTTCAATACGCTCTCCGCTGACCGGATGGTTAAAATGCAGCTCGCTGGCATGCAGCATCAGCCGCGTAGTCTTCTCTGTTCCGGGCAGCCGCAGCCCGCCGTAAAGATCGCAGCCTAAAATGGGATGCCCCAGCTGCTGGCAGTGGATGCGCAGCTGATGCGTGCGTCCGGTTTCCGGCGTCAGCTCAACCCGCGTTAGCGGCAGGAATGTTCCATCTGGCAGCTGGCGCTCGAAGCGCTCAACCACCCGATAGCGGGAGCGTGCAGGTTTCCCATTGACGGCGCATATCGACATCAGCGGGAACAGAGCAGGATCTTTGGCAACAGGCGCATCAATGAGCCCTTCATCAGCGACCACATGCCCGCAGAGCAGAGCGCTGTAAATCTTGCTCACCGATCGCTGGCTGAACTGCTGGCACAGTGCAGCGTTGACGGCCTTATTGCGGGCGATCACCATCAGTCCGGAAGTGCCAAAATCCAGGCGATGCACCAGCGTACAGCCGGGAAAAATTTTAACCATCCGGTGGTGAACCGAATCAAGGTTCTGCGGATTTTTCCCCGACAGGCTCAGCAGCCCGCTGGGTTTATCGATCAGCACCAGATGTTGATCCTGATAGAGCGTTTCGATGCTGTCATGGCACGGCGGAGCAATAAAGGTGTCGATAATCTCGGACATCAGGTCACCCGGAGCGAAAGTGGCTGCGGATAATAACCCATTTTAAGCCGGGGAACGAATTTGCGACGGGGTTACTGACCCGGTCCTTATTCCGTCTGATTAACGCCCTGCCCCGCCGACCTGGCACTGCTGAAATTTATCATCCAGACTGATAGTAAAGGCGTGGTCTGCGCGGGGATTGTGTTTTACACTGCGCGCTGCAAAAACCGAGTAGATAAACGATTAAGTAGGCAAAAATGGCGATGAACGGAAC
Organism: Pantoea coffeiphila; assembly: GCF_016909495.1. Lineage (GTDB taxonomy): Bacteria > Pseudomonadota > Gammaproteobacteria > Enterobacterales > Enterobacteriaceae > Erwinia > Erwinia coffeiphila. Next base: position 1,091,617 of record NZ_JAFBFW010000001.1, read on the forward strand.
GATCACAACCTGGTTTAAAGACAAAGGCTTTGGATTTATCAAAGATGAAAACGGTGACAACCGTTATTTTCATGTGATCAAAGTCGCCAACCCGGACCTGATAAAGAAAGACGCGGCGGTCACCTTCGAACCAACCACCAATAACAAGGGCCTGTCCGCCTTCAACGTCAAGGTCGCTCCAGAGAGCAAATACATCTTTATTGCCGGTGAACGAATTAAGCTCACCTCGATCAAATCCTGGCTGGTTTACAACGAAGAAGTGCCCGCCGACACCCGCATTGATAAAGAACATGTGGTGCTGTCCGTGGGTGCGCTGATGAGCAGCATTAAACCTAAGGCTACTGTGAATCCTGACGAAATGCGTTCAATAAAAAAACTGGCGATCAACACCTTCCAGGGGACGACATTAATCTTCTCGGAAGATGAGATAGACGTGGATGCCACGGTGAAAATGCTGAAGATCTGAGATCGATCGCGCTGACAGACCGGCAAAACAGAGAATAACTGGATAACGATATTCACCGGGCCAGACAAGGCACACCACAGCTGGCCCGGTCCTAACACCCGGAGCAAACAATGAGCAATAACATCCCTCTGAAATACTACGATATGGCCGAAGAATATGCGGAGGAAACCGCGCTGCCGGTGAATGAGGCAGAGTTAGATTCACTGGCACATTACTTCCAGCTGCTGCTCACCCGCCTGGCGAACAATGAAGAGATCAGCGAAGAAGCGCAGGGAGAGATGGCGGCGGAAGCCGGTATTAAAGTGGAGCGGATTGACGACATCGCCAATTTCCTCAATCAGTGGGGCAACGAGTAACTCACTGAACAGCAGGCCGCCTCAGCCCTCAGCAAAAGCGGCCTGCTCATCGTTACTGCCTCTGTCCTCTACTGTCCTTCTCAGGCTTCGGCAGATTTTTACGAATCTCCTCAACCTGTTCCGCACTGACTGCCGACGCATTATTACCCCAGCCGCTACGAACGAAACTCAGTAAATTCGACATCTGCCGGTCATCCAGACGCCAGGCAAAACCCGGCATTGTCAGGCCGGTTATCGCCCCCTGTGTCACCGGTGTTTTCCCCCCGCGCAGCACCATGCTAATCAGCGATGACGGATCGTCACTGAGCACCGCCGGATTATGCGCCAGCGCCGGGAAGGTCTTGTCATAGCCTTGACCATCAATACGGTGGCAGGCGGCGCAGTTATCCATATACTCCTGCGCGCCCGGGCGGCTCATATCCCCTTTAGTCAGCGCTGCCGCCGTGGCCGAGTCCTCCTTCGGCGCGACGGCCTGCGGATCTGAGGATTTCAGTGATTTCAGATACACCGCAATCGCCTGCAGATCCCGATCGCTCATATGCTGGGTGCTGCGTGTTACCACCTCGCTCATCAGCCCAAACGCCGCGCTGCTGCCGGTGTGCCCGGTTTTCAGGAAAACAGCAATATCCTGCTCTGACCAGCGGCCAAGCCCGACTTTGATATTGCTGGTCAGATCCGGCGCATGCCAGTCTTCCAGGGTGCCGCCGGTGAGAAATGCGTCATCATGCTGATCGAGGCCCTTTTCCTGGAAACCGATGCCGCGAGGCGTATGACAGGAGCCGCAGTGCCCCAGCCCCTGCACCAGATAGGCCCCGCGATTCCACTGCGCGCTCTGGCGGTTATCCGGCTGATACACCTTTTTGTGATGGAAGATCTTATTCCACACCGCCAGCGGCCAGCGCATGTTCAGCGGCCACACTATCTCGCTGCTCCGATTGTGCTGGTTCACCGGTTTCACCTGATGCATAAAGTAGTCATACAGCGTGCGAATATCCTCGTCAGAGACCTTAGAGAACGAGGTGTAAGGCATCGCCGGATAGAGGTGATGGCCGTCTTTGGCCACGCCTCTGCGCAGAGCTTTAGCAAAGTCATCGTAGCTGTAATCGCCGATGCCCGTCTGCCCGTCCGGTGTAATATTGGTGGAGTAAATCGCCCCCACCGGCGTCGACATTTTCAGCCCACCGGCAAAAGGTTTGCCGCCCGCCGCCGTATGGCAGGCGACACAGTCCCCGGCGGCAACCAGTTCCTGCCCGCTGCTGGCGGGGCTGCTGCTGGCCGGGGCCGACATCAAAGCCAGCGCCAGCAGGGATAACCGCATAGTCCATTGAGTTTTCATCTGCCTTCCTCCCTGTCAGGCCTGAACCAGTGGTCCAGGATTAGCCAGATACCGCGTGCGGATTGCCTCGGCGGCAAACAGCGCGGTAGCTCCCACGATCCCCGTTGGGTTATAGGCCTGATTCTGCGGGAAGCAGCAGGCACCCAGCACAAACACATTCGGCACGTCCCAGCTTTGCAGGTATTTATTAACCACGCTGGTTTTCGGGTTATCGCCCATCACCGCGCCGCCGGTGGTATGCGTTGACTGATAAGGACGCACGTCGTAGTGCGCATCCATTCCCATAAAGCCCATTTCATAACGATCGGGATTAATCTTGCGGACGATGCCCTCGGCTTTGCCGCCGACAAAGTGTGTCATTTTCAGCTCGTTCGGCTGCCAGTCGAAGGTCATCCGCAGCAGCGGCTGGCCGTGCAGATCTTTATAGGTGGGATCGAGATCGAGGTAGCACTGCTTATAGGGCATCACTGACCCGGAAGCGCTGACATTCATCGTGTGCAGATAGCTCTCTTTAATCGCCTTCTTCCAGCCCGTTCCCCACTTCGGCGCATCGTGCGGAGTGCTCATTTGCTGAATGGGCCGTCCACCGGTAATGGTGGCCGAAATCGTCGATCCGCCGATAAAATCCAGCCCACTGTGATCGAAGTTTTCGGAGTTATATTCGTCGATAAACATGCCCGTGGTGCCGCTGGCGGCAAACGGATTGAAGAAGGTATCTTTATTGAAATACAGCGAAATACCGCCGTTCATCTGGTAGGCATAATTGCGACCGACCACGCCCTCGCCGCTGACCGGGTCGTAAGGCTTGCCGATTTTGGACAGCAGCAGCAGACGCACGTTATGCAGCTGGAACGCGCTCAGCACTACTAAATCAGCAGGCTGCTCAACCTCCTGGCCGTTAGCATCAATGTAGGTGACCCCGGTGGCTTTAGTGCCGGTAGAGTCAGTATTCACCCGCAGCACCTGCGACTGCGTACGCACCTCAATATTGCGGTACGGCTTCAGGGCCGGATGCACGCAGGACTGCGGCGACCCTTTCGAGTAGGTAAAACAGCCGAATCGTTCGCAGAAGCCACAATAGTTGCAGACGCCAAGCTGAACACCGTAGGGATTGGTCCAGGGTTCGCTACAGTTGGCGGCCGGAACCGGGAAAGGATGATAGCCCAGCTCTTTGGCGGCTTTACTGAACAGCATCCCGGAATACTGCTGTTTTAGCGGTTTGGTCGGGTAATGATTACGCCGCTCCGACTCATAAGGATTACCGCCGTCGATCAGCGTGCCGTTGACGTTACCCGCCTGGCCCGCCGCACCGCAGATCTTCTCAAACTTGTCGAAAAACGGTTCCATTTCTTCGTAACTGAACGGGTAATCCTGCACCGTCATATCCGCAGGAATAAAGCCCGCGCCGTACTTTTCAATCACCGTGCTGCGTAATTTCAGATCCGCTTTCAGCGGACGCCACAGCATGCCATTCCAGTGTACGCCTGCCCCGCCTACGCCGTTACCGGGTAAGAACGACCCAAACCGGCGGTAGGGCAGCGCGGTCTGCGATTGGTTGTGGCGGACGGTCACCGTCTCCTTCGACGGGTCCTGAAACAGCTTCAGGCGAATCGCGTAGGTCAGCTCATCGGTGATCCGCGGATAGGCAAAATCAGGCCAGGTATCGCGCGCCTCGCCGCGTTCCAGCGCCAGAATTTTCAGCCCGGTATCGGCCAGCTCTTTCGCCATCAGCGATCCGGTCCAGCCGAAACCGACGATCACAATATCAACGGGGTCTTTTTTAATTACCACGGCTACGCACTCCTTTTGCCGGAAATACTGACCGGACCGAGCGGATAAGGTCGGTTCGGGTGATCCATCACCTGCTGATAGTCGGCACGCGCACCGGGGAAGCCAATTAACTTCCACGAGGCCAGCGTCTGATTGCCCCCGTGCATCGGATCGGCAAAATACCCCTCTTTGCAGTTCTCAAGCATCTGGGTAAAGAACAGGCTGCCGGGCACCTCATCAAAGCTCAGGTCGTTGCTTTCCAGCCTGCGCAAGATATCGTTCTGCTGCGGATGTTCCAGCTCGGCAAACGGTTTATGGAACGTTTTCTGGCACCAGCCGTTAACCGCCCGAATGCCGCGCCGCCAGCTCTCGCGAGGGATCAGAGCCGACTGATAACCCAGCTCGGGTTCTGCCGTGGCAAAGGGTCCGTGCATATACCACAGATGACCGTATCCGTAAGGCAGTTCCATCTGTCGGTCAATAAACACCGGCACACCTTCGCTCAACGCTCCCGGCCCATGCTCATCGGCGGGGATCAGACGATCGGTCACCGCCAGCACGAACGGCCATTCCTCGCTGTTAAAAAAGATCGGTACGTAGTCGGCGCTGACCCCCTCCGACGGTTCTGAAGCGGCCATGCCGTCAAATGAAACCAGGCTGTTACCGGCAGCGGCCAGCGGGATTAAGGCGAGAGTTTGCTGCAAAAAGCGGCGCCTTGAGGGGACGCCCTTATTTCCTTGTTTGCTCATAAAGCTTCCTGTTGCTTACGCTAAAAGGTGCCTCAAGACGAGGCACCAGAATGATAAGATCTTGTTATGTCGTATCAATTAGCCATACTACGCACGGAAGAAGCCGCTGAGAACGCCGTAAAATATCCATTTTTACCAGCATTACCCTTAACGTTAAGAAGATAAAATTATTTAACACACTGACTTTATTAGCATTGGTATCAATATCGTCAGAGACGTTTTTAACAATATGTAAAGAATTAATCCATGACTTACTCAGCCACAGGCCGACGGCGCAACCGCACGCCGGGCAGCATGGTCAGCATAGCGATCGCGGCCAGGACCAGCCCCAGCAGAATCGGTGAGCGAAAACCCAACCCGGCATCAATGGCGTAGCCGCCGCCCCACGACCCAACCACCACGCCAAGGCAGATCACCGAGGTATGCAGGGTATTAATCAGCGAGGTGTTTTCGGTCACCTTGAACACCCTGGCGGACATCGCTGGCGTCAACGTAATTCCGGTCAGTCCCATCATCATCACCGATAGCAGCACGGCGGTTTTACTTTCCACCAGCGTGTAAAGTCCGATCAGCGCCGCAATTAATAGCAGGCCACCGTAAAATATCACCCGCAGCGGTATTTTATCCGCCACGCGGCCAACGATAATATTGCCGATCACACTGCATAAACCGTAGGCAAACAGAATGGCGGGGATCGATTTTGTTGAGAAGCCCGCCGCCCCGGAAAAATAAGGCACGAAATAGCTGAATACGGCAAAGGTGGCGGCAATAATAAAGAAGCTGGTGCTGTAGGCCAGCCACAGTCCGGGGTGAAATACAGAATTCACCTCAGCCCGAATGCTGCCCTGTTTTTCCGCCTTCACCTCGGGAACAAACAGCATAATTCCCAGCGCAGCCAGCGCGGTCAGCACAATCACCAGAGAAAATGCCGCACGCCACCCGAGATAGCGATCGAGCAGCGCTGACAGCGGCAGGCCAAAAACCATCGCTATCATCATTCCACCTAACACAATCGACGCCGCCACGCCAAAACGGGCAGGATCGACCATCTTCGACGCCGCCAGCAGAGCAAAACCAAAGAATGCGGCAGAGGATAAACCGGTAAAGAATCGCGCCACCGCCAGCAGTTTCCAGGAGTGCGAAAAAGTCGCCACGCTCTGCGCCGCAAGAAACAGCAGGCTGATGACGAGCAGCGCGGTCTTATTACCCACCTTAATTAAAACGGCCGCCAGCAGCGGACCGCCAACCACCATCCCCAGCGAATAAATGGTGATCAGATAACCGATATCGGGAATAGAAACCTGCAGGTCCTGCGCCATCGAACTGATTAATCCGGCCACCATAAATTCAGACGTGGTCATGGCAAATAACGTAAATCCCAGTATATATATTGGCAAAGGCATAATAACCATCCGGTAGTAATACAGCGTTTTAGATGATTCCGACCTTAATTTAAAATTCGCTGTCCGGTAAACGCGCCGATATTCATATTGGTTATGATAAAAATCATAAGCATCCCGTTATCCCTGAAGTGACAAACTCGCTAATATAGTCGGGCGATATTCCACAGCGGCAAACAGAGAATGGCAACGATATGGATCTGAACGCGTTAAAAATATTCGTTAAGGTCGGCGAGCTGCAAAGCTTTACCCGTGCGGCGCACGCACTGGGCTTCACTCAGTCCGGCATCTCCCGCTCCGTGGCCCGGCTGGAGGAAGACCTGAAAATCTCGCTGATCAACCGCAACACCCACAGCATCAGCCTGACGCCGGACGGGCAGTTTCTCTATGCAGCCTCCAGGGGACTGATCCGGCAGATGGATGAAATTGAGCACCGCTTGGATCAGCGCAGCAGCGTGGTCGAAGGCGCGCTGAAAATCACCACGCCCTCCGCCTTTGGCCGCCTGGTCGCCATGCCGCTGCTGGCGGACATGCTGCATCGCCACCCGCAGCTGACCATTGATACCGTGATGAGCGATCGCGTGGTGGATATCATTGAGGACGGTTTCGATGCCGCCATTCGCATCGGCGACGTTGAGGATCAGCAGGTGATCGCCCGCAGGATAAAAGATCTGCGGCTGGTCACCGTCGCTTCCCCGTCCTTCGTGACGAGCTTCGGCACGCCAGCAACGCCCGCAGAACTGGTCGGTTTCAACTGCCTGACGGTGAAAGGGCAAAAAGACGGGCGCAGTACAGACTGGATGTTTCGGAACCAGGGAGAAGATCTGCGGGTCAGCGTGACGGGCAATATGAGCGTCGACAACGCCGATGTGCTGCTGGACGCCGCGCTAAACGGCATCGGGCTGGTGCAGGTGATGGATTTCGCCGTGGAACCGCTGATTGCCAGCGGCAAACTGGTGGAGGTACTGCCCGACTTTTCCGGCTTTACCCGCCCGCTGCATCTGATCTATTCGCCCTCCCGCCACCGTTCGCCGAAGATCACCGCGCTGTTGCAGGCTTTCGGCGTTGTCGATTTGGAAACGGCGGTGAAAGCGCGCTAGATGCCGCCAGAACATTATTTTATACTGGCCCCCGTCGCTATAACGCCATGAGTAGCAGGATGAAAAGCACCGACCTCTCGCTGTTTCTGGCTGAATCTTACGGCCTGCAGTTCCTCAAACCACCACAGGCCACGCCGCTTTCAGACGGCCATTTCCGCTATCTGAAAACTCCGGCGGCGACATTTTCGCAGTTCAGCGCCTTCAGCGATGCACTCGCGCCCTGCCGCGATACGCCTTTCAGCAACCAGGTGGTATTTAAACTGGTCACAGAGGGGGATATACGCATCGAAAACCGCTTCGGCGAGCTGTCCCTGCCGCACGGTTCCCTGTCATTAATGCCGTGGAATCCGCAGTTTGAAGAGACATTTACCGCGCCCACCTCTCTGTATGTCATCGGCTGCGACCGCGCGCTGTGCCAGCGCATTATGCCACTCGCACAGCAGCATGGCGGCTACTCAACGCAGCTTACCACTGAAGATTTCGCCTGGCTGACGCAGCTGATCGATCAGTATGTTTCCCAGTCGCAGCAGCTCAGCCCTGCGCTGGCCACCATCGGCAGCCAGATGATTATCGCCACGCTGGGCGAGGTGTTGTTAAGTAGCGAAAAAGTCACCAGCGCGAAGAAAGTGTCGAAAATGCACAATATCGTCGCCATTAAGGACTATATTGCGTTGAATTTGCAGGCGCAGGATCTGAGCCCCGAAACGATTGCCGATCATATGCGCCTGAGCGTTAACTACATGAACCGCATTCTGGCGGAGGAAGGCCTGTCGCTGATGAAGCTGGTCTGGCAGATGCGGCTGGAAGAGGCTCGCTGCCTGCTGACCCGGCCGCTGACCAGCGGCATGCAAATGGCCGAAATTGCCTGGCAGTGCGGCTTCAGCAGCCAGTCCCATTTTTCCCAGGCGTTCCGTCGGCATTTTGGCCTCAGCCCAAGGGAAATGCGGGCGGCGCGCCCGCATTAACGTCTGTATTATTTGCAGCTAACGGTGCGCACCGAGCGCCGGTGCGAATACACATCAAAGCTGGCTTTGCCGTGATATTTTCCCATTCCCGATGGCCCAATGCCGCCAAACGGCAGTTCTGCCGATAACACGTGGGTCAGAATATCGTTGATCTGCGCATCGCCCGACTGGATTGATTTAATAAACGCCAGCGCGCGCTCTTCATCGCGGCTGAACGCATACAGCGCCAGCGGTTTAGCATGGCGGGTGATGATGTTCTGGCGGCATTCGTCCAGATCGGCGTAGGTAATAATCGGCAGGATCGGCCCAAAGATCTCATCCTGCATCAGCGCATCGTCCCAGCCAACGTGCGTCACCACCGTCGGTTCAAACTGGCGGGAAGCCTTATCGTAACCGCCGCCGACCACCACGTTACCACCGGTTTTTTCCAGATAGCCTGCCAGCTTTTCAATCTGCCGCTCGCTGACTACTTTGCCGATCGACTGCCCGTTAAAACCGGCCCGTAGCACCGCCGCCAGCTTCGATGCCAGCGTATCCCGCAGCGCCTCCGGCACCAGCAGATAGTCCGGTGCCACACAGGTTTGCCCGCTATTCAGGTATTTACTGAAGGCCAGCCGCTCGACCAGATGGTCCAGATCGGCGTCCTCAAACACCACCACCGGGCATTTACCGCCAAGCTCCAGCACCACCGGGGCCAGATGTTCGGCGGCGGCCTTCATCACGATCTTGCCCACCGTCGGGCTGCCGGTGAAGAAGAAGAAATCAAACGGCAGCGACAGCAGGATTTCATTTTCCGCCCGGCCCCCTTCAACCACCGCCACCCACTCCACGGCAAAAGCCTGCTCCACCACGGCCTTAATGACCGCCGAGGTGGCGGGTGTGGCCTCTGAAGGCTTGATGATCGCCGTATTGCCCGCGGCAATCGCCCCCACCAACGGCGTCAGCGCCAGATTAAACGGATAGTTGAACGGGCCGATGATATAGCAAACGCCGTACGGTTCAGCGCAGATGCGCCCTTCGGAACCGGCGAGAAAACCGCTGAGGGGAAACACCTCATCTTCAGCCCACCCGGCCAGCCCGGCCAGCACGCCGTCAATTTCCTCGATGACTGCGCCGATTTCCGCCAGATCGACGATGTCCGGCGTTTTACCCAAATCGCTTTCCAGCGCGTGATGAATTGCCTCGCGGTTAGCCAGGATAACCTGCTTCAGCTTGTGCAACGCCGCAGCACGCTGCTCAACGCTCTGCGTTTTACCGGCAAGAAATGCCCGCTTCTGGCCATGAAAGAGTTCGGTAATACCCTGTTGATTAATCATTTCTATTCTTTGCTCCCGTCATTAATAGCATTCGTTACGTTTCCACAGCGCGGTATGAATATTGTCAGCGGTAAAAACGTTAATTCATACTTTCAGTGTGGCCAATCTAACAATCTGGATACAAAAAATTTTACTCCTCGGTGCATTTAATTTTATCCTGCGGTGCATTTTATTTTTATTTGTTAATTATCAATAATTTAAAAAATGTCTTTTTCTTATCATTCCCGGCCATTTATTAACTTCTCAATTGATGTTTTTCACATAATTAATCATATTGCATAACAGAAATAGCCCTCCCACCTGCTGTTAATTAATGACGGCTATGCAAAATAACTCGCAGTAAGGAAAAAGAATGAGTCAGCAAGATTACGACGTACTGGTGATTGGCAGCGGCGCGGCAGGATGCGTAGTGGCCGGTTATCTGGCCGAAAATACCCAGGCAAAAATCGCCGTTCTGGAAGCCGGATCAACAGATAAAGATCCAATGATCCATATCCCGGCGGGCTACGGCCAGATTCTGGCGAAAGATCGCCACGTCTGGCCCTATGACACCACGCCGCAGCACGGCACGGTCAGACGTTTTCGCATGGGCAAAGTGGTCGGCGGCGGCACCTCGATCAACGCCATGTGCTACGTGCGCGGGCAAAAGCGCGACTTTGACCACTGGCATGAAGCCAGCGGCCACGACGCTGACTGGTCGTTTGAAAACATCTGGGACACCTTTATCGAGCAGGAAAAAAACGACACCTTCCACAATCAGCATCACGGTATCAAAGGCACGCTGGCGGTACAGCTGCCCCACGGTATCAATCCCCTGAATCAGTACTGCATGAAGGCATTCCAGGAATACGGTGTGCCGTACAATGCCGACTACAACGGCGACAGCCAGCTCGGGGTTTCCCCGGTACAGAGCAACGTCAGCGAACAGAAGCGCTGTAGCGCGTACGTCGCCCATCTGAAGTGCCACGTCGATTCCGGGCGCGTGACGCTGCTGACCGACCGCACCGTGCGCCGCGTGCTGATCGATGCGAACAAAGCCACCGGCGTGGAAGTGGACGTCAAGGGTGAAATCCAGCGCATTCACGCCGCCCAGGTCATTCTGTCCGCCGGAGCGGTGCAGTCACCGAAAATCCTGATGCATTCCGGTGTCGGCCCGGCGGCGGAACTGCAAAAATTCGGTATCGACGTGAAGGTCGATCGGCCTGCGGTCGGGGAAAACCTGCACGATCATCCGATTATCCCGGTCAGCGCCTACGTGAAAGGCGTGCTCGGCTATCAGAGCGCCGCGCTGGGCTTTGGCACCATCAAAGCCGGTATGCGTTACTACATCACCAAAGATGGCCCGGCATCCGGCAACGGCATCGAAACCGTTTCCTACTGGAATCCGCTGGATCTGGCGGCAGAGCCGACGGTGCAGTGCTACCACGAACCGATCATTTCCACCAACGGCCTGAGCCCGACCGGCACCCGCTCCGGCGTCACATTTGCCCTGGTAGTACTGCAACCGCGCAGTCGGGGCTCGGTTCGCCTCGCCAGCAAAGATCCGCTGGAGATGCCGCTGATCGATCCGAACTTTATCGGCGATAAGTGGGACCTCGACGTGGGCGTTCAGGCGGTGAAATCGATCCGCGAAGTGATGAAGCAGGAGTCGCTGGCCGGTATTCTTGAAGAGGAACTGATGCCGGGCGCAAAAGTGCAGAGTGATGAAGAGATCGAGACCTTCGTCAAATCCGTGGCAACCACTATGTGGCACCCGGTGGGCACCTGCCGTATGGGAAGCGATGACGACGCGGTGGTGGATGCCAGTCTGCAGGTGCGCGGCGTGGAAAACCTGTACGTTATTGATGCGTCGATCATGCCGACCATTACCAGCGGCAACACCAATGCCCCCACCCAGGCGCTGGCGCTGATCGGCGCGAAGCGGCTGGCAAAACGCGTCTTTGCCTGATAGCAGAGTACCCGCCGCCACGGCGGGTCACTTTTCATCCGTACTGAAAGCGTGAGCGCAGATGGCCGATCCGCCATCCGGCCGGTTTATTTCTCGGGGTGCAACAGCAGCTGGCGGAATTTATCGATATCGCAAATGACATAGTCGCTGGCGACCTTCTCAAGATACTTTTCGTCCACCAGCTGATGCAGCGCACGGCGGTAGGTGCGCTCGGAGCAGCCAAAGCGTTCGGCTTCCCGATAAACCTGTGAAAAGTCGACCAGCGGTTTGTTCTGCTGATGCCGTTCATACAGATCCGACACGATATTCAACATCAGCGGCTGGAGGAAACGCTCCATGGTTTTCGCCATGCCGCGCTGGTAGCTGGTCGACAGCAGCTGGCTGAGCCAGACGCCGACCTCCGCATGGCGGGTCAGCAGCTCGTCCATCATCGCCCGGGGGATCACCTTCACCGTCATCGATTCATGGGCCACCACCGAAAACTGGCTGGGCGTGTGGGTCAGATATTCAATTTCCCCGATGATCGTATCACTGACGAAGCGCTGGCCGAGGCTGAAGGTTTTCCCGTTGCCCGCGTTGTAATGCATGGTGTATTCACCCAGCGCAATCCAGTAAAGGGCTTTAATCTCCTCGCCCTGTCGCAGGATAACCTCACCGGCTCCCATCAGTTTACTTTTCAACGGTGCCGCATTAACCGCATCGCGCAGGATCTGATGCCCGCGCTGCGCAAATTGCTGAATAATTGTCATAATATCGCGCTCTCAACGGCAAAAAAGTGGCTGAGACTAGCCGCCCGGCTGAAGCATTGTCAATACGCTATCAGCCGTTCATTCTCGCACTCCTTTCTTCAGCACACCGCGTTTTCTGCGGATTCACCGCCGCACAGAACGGCAAATAAATGAATTTTGTGATCGCCGTCGGCCAGGCCCGGACATTTGCCTTTTTCACGCCGCGCCGGGATTTCTACCATCGGGGCCTGAACCACAGCAGGAGCACTCTGATGACGCCACATATTAATGCCAGGCTCGGCGACTTCGCCGACACCGTAATTATGCCGGGCGATCCGCTGCGCGCGCAGCGTATTGCGGAAACGTATCTGACCGACGCCAGGCGCGTCTGCGATACCCGCAACATGTTCGGCTACACGGGCTACTACAAGGGGAAACGCCTCTCCGTCATGGCGCACGGCATGGGCATCCCTTCCGTTTCGATCTATGTCCACGAACTGATTACCGGCTTTGAGGTGAAAACGCTGATCCGCGTGGGCACCTGCGGCGCGGTGGATGACGGCGTGGATATGCGCAACGTCATCGTCGCCACCGGTGCGGGCACCTCGTCGTCGGTCAACCGCGACCGCTTCGGCGGCTACGACTACGCCGCCGTGGCGGATTTCGATCTGCTGCGCCACTGCTGGACCGTGGCACAACATCAGCAGATCCCCGCGCAGTTCGGCAACACCTTCACCAACGATCTGCTGTACGACAAGCCCGCCGGGATGCTGCCCGCGCTGCGCAAAATGAACATCCTGGCCGTCGAAATGGAAACCTCGGCGCTGTATTCCCTCGCCGCACAGCATCGCGCCAGGGCACTAAGCCTTCTGACCGCCTGCATTAACAGCAATACCGGAGAAGAACCCGCCGCAGAACAACAACAAACCGCGTTAGACAATATGTTCCGGCTGGCATTAGAAACCGCCATTTTTAGCGATTGAACCTCTTGATAAGGCTTATCCGATGACAAACTCTACACAGCAGCCCACCTCCGGCGGGCTAAAAGTTGAAGCCAACGGCGTCAATGCCGTCCCGGAATCTGAACGCTACGGCTCGCCGTCCGGGCTGTTCCCGGTGTGGTTTTCCTGGAACGTCTCAATCCTCGGCATCGCCTACGGGATTTACGTTTACTCTCTGGGACTGAATGTCTGGCAGTCGATCAGCGCCGGTATTGTCGGCTATCTGATCTCCTGCTTCCTGGTGGGTATTCTGGCCGTCGGCGGCCCGCGAACCGGCCTGCCGACGCTGACCCAGACCCGCTTCTGCTTTGGCTATCACGGCAATAAATTCCCGACTCTGTTTGCCTATATTTCCAATATGGGCTGGAAGATCACCCTGATCACCCTCGCCTCCACCTCCGGCGCGGCGCTGTTTGCCAAACTCTGGCCCGCCGCCTTCGCACTGGCCGACGGTAAGCCGACGCTCGGCTGCATACTCAGCTGGTTTATTCTCAGCCTGGTGCTGACCATGTCGGTGGCGGTCTATGGTCATCAGCTGATTATGAAGGTGGAAAAATACATCGCCTGGCTGACCGGCTTTATGAGTATTATCTTTATTTTCCTGATCCTGCCGCACATTCACTGGGATCGCGTTGGCGTCAGCGCCCATCAGGGCAGCCTGCTGACCTGGATCGGCGGCGCGGTAATGGCGATGACCATGGTTGGACTGGGCTTTCTGAACTACGGCGGCGATTTTGCCCGCTATCTGCCGAAGAAAACCCCGGCCTCGAAGGTGATTTTCTGGACCACGGCGGGCATCTCCTTCCCGGTCAGTATCTTGCTGATCCTGGGAACCCTGCTGGCCGACAGCAACCCGGACCTCAGCGCAGCGGCGGCGCAGTCACCGATATCCTCGCTGACCGACCTGCTACCAATGTGGTTCTACGTGCCCTTCTCCGTGGTGATTATTATCTCCCTGCTGTCGGCGGCGATTACCGGTATCTACAGCTCCGGTCTGGCGCTGCTGGCGCTCGGCCTGCCGGTCAGCCGCGCGGCGACCACCGCGATCAATGCGCTGATTATCGGCTTCGGTGCGTTCTATCTGATGTTTATCTCCGACTCCTTCCTGTCGACCTTCCAGTCATTTCTGGCGTCGATTTCGGTGGTCATCGGCTCCGCCGGAGCTATCCAGCTGATTGATTTCGTGCGGCAGAAGCGCCTGGGCTGGGATGTGACCCTGGCCAACAAACCCGAATCGGGCGGCAGAAGCGGACGCTGGACGGCGCTGCTGGCGCTGTGCGTCGCCACGCTGGTCGGCTTGGGGACCATTACCTCCAGCGATCCCTATATCGCACATATCGTCGGATTTTTACTGACCGATGAAGCCCGCAAAAGCCTGTTTGCCACGGCGAACATTGGCGTGATTGTCTCAATGGTGACCGGCGGCGGGATCTATGCGCTGCTGACTTTTGTGCTGAAGATTGAATCGGCTTCGGCGTCTGATACTCAGAGCGGGAAGCTTAAGGCGAGCCATCCGCAGAAAGCGCTGTAACTTACTTAGCGATAGCCGCTGCGCCTGCGAAAGCACATCAGACAGGCGCGGTGGCACAGCGAAGCCGGACGTTAAGCGTATAACGTTCGGCCTTCGCCGCATAAACCGGGCGGGCGTCTGTTCTCCCCGGCAGATATCACCGGGGAAAAGTCGGTCAAAGTTCGAAGCGGTCCAGATTCATCACCCGGGTCCAGGCGGCAACAAAGTCCTTCACAAACTTCTCTTTCGCATCCTCACTGGCATAAACCTCCGCCGAAGCGCGCAGCACGGCGTTGGAGCCAAACACCAGATCCGCGCGGGTGGCAGTATATTTCACCTCCCCGCTCTGACGATCGCGCCCTTCAAACCGCTCGGCGCTGGCATCTGTCGCTTTCCATTCGGTACGCATATCCAGCAGATTAACGAAGAAGTCGGCGGTCAGTTCGCCCGGCCGGTCGGTAAATATTCCGTGCTGGCTGCCGTCGTAGTTGGCACCCAGCGCACGCAGCCCGCCCACCAGCACCGTCAGTTCCGGCACGGTCAGCGTCAGCTGCTGGGCTTTATCGATCAGCAGATTTTCAGTCGAACCGCCGCCGTGCCCGCGATAGTTGCGGAAACCATCGGCCAGCGGCTTCAGCCAGGCGAATGATTCGACATCGGTCTGATCCTGACGTGCATCCACGCGGCCCGGGGTAAACGGCACCTCGATGTCCACTCCGGCTGCCTTCGCCGCCAGCTCCACGCCCACCGCACCGGCCAGCACAATCACATCCGCCAGCGAAGCTTTTTGCACCGACTGCTGGATCGCTTCCAGCTTCGGCAGCACGCGGGCGGCAACGGCGTTGACCTCCCATTCGCGCTGCGGCAGCAGGGCGAGCCGTGCCCCGTTGGCACCGCCGCGCTTATCACCGCCGCGGAAGGTGGAGGCCGAAGCCCACGCCACCGAGACCAGCTCACTCACCGTCAAACCGGAGGATTTGATTTTCTCTTTCAGTAACGCAATATCGCCGACCGTTGGGTGATAAACCGGCTGCGGCAGCGGGTCCTGCCAGATTAAATCTTCTTTCGGGACTTCCGGTCCGATGTAGCGTGCTTTCGGCCCCATATCGCGGTGGGTCAGCTTGTACCAGGCGCGGGCGAAGGCTTCATTAAACGCCTGCGGGTCGTTCAGGAAGCGGCGCGAAATCTTCTCGAATTCCGGGTCGAAGCGCAGGGTCAGGTCGGTGACCAGCATGGTTGGCTTATGCTTCTTCGCACTGTCGAAGGCATCGGGGATCACATCCCCTGCATTGCTGGCTTCAAACTGAATCGCCCCTGCCGGGCTGCGGGTCTGCACCCACTCGTATTTGAACAGGTTCTCAAAGAAATAGTTGCTCCACTGGGTTGGCGTCTGCGACCAGGTCACTTCCAGGCCGGAGGTGATGGCATGCGCACCGGACCCGCTGCCGTAGCTGCTGGCCCAGCCCAGGCCCTGGGCTTCAATCGGGGAGGCTTCCGGATCGGTCCCGACGTGGCTGGCCGGTGCCGCTCCGTGGGTTTTCCCCAGCGTATGGCCACCGGCAATCAGCGCAACGATCTCTTCATCATTCATGCCCATATTGCCAAAGGTGGCGCGGATGGCCGGAGCCGCCGAAGCCGGATCGCCGCTGTGTTCCGGGCCTTCCGGGTTGACGTAGATCAGCCCCATTTCGGTTGCCCCCAGCGGAGACTGCGCCAGCGCTTCCGGGTGACGGTGCTCAAGCCAGGTTTTTTCATCACCCCAGTTCACATCCTGATCCGGTTCCCAGACGTCTTCACGCCCGGCACCGAAGCCGAAGGTGCGGAAGCCGGAGTTTTCCAGCGCCACGTTACCGGCAAGAATATAGAGGTCGGCCCAGGAGATTTTCTGGCCGTATTTCTGCTTCACCGGCCACAGCAGACGGCGCGCTTTATCCAGGCTGACGTTATCAGGCCAGGAGTTGAGCGGCGCAAAGCGCTGCTGGCCGCGTCCGGAGCCGCCGCGTCCGTCAACCGAGCGGTAGGTCCCCGCGCTGTGCCACGCCATACGAATAAACAGCCCGATATAGCTGCCCCAGTCGGCGGGCCACCAGGACTGCGAATCGGTCAGCAGCGCTTTCAGATCGCCTTTCAGAGCGGAATAGTCGAGTTTGGCGAACTCTTTACGGTAATCAAAAGATTCACCTAATGGATTAGATCGGGAGGAGTGCTGGTTTAACAGGTCAACGCGCAGCTGGTTAGGCCACCAGTCGCGATTGCCCGTGCCGCCGCCGGAGGTTTGATTCGGTTTCCCCGCATGGAAAGGGCATTTACCGGCCGGGGCTTCTCTGTCTGCTTCAACAATCGGCTTTGCATCGTTTGCTTCTTGATCGGTCGAATTGCTCATTGCTCTACTCCTGTTGTTATTCTCTGGCTACTCTATACGCGGGTTTAAGCGGGTCACATTTGAAACACCCTATATATTTAATAGCCTTTTCCTTACTTTCTGAGAGGAGTAATGAAAACTGTCGGGCAATCAGCCTATTGGCGGGCAACAATTCGCATAATTTGGCTTTTTAGCGCTGAATCCGTTGTTTGCAGGCCAACAACGCAAAAGGCCTGCATTATGCAGGCCTTTATTCGGTTAGAAAGGCGATCAGATGGCTTTTAGCGCATCGCTCAGGATCGCCAGTGCCCTTTTGAACTGGGCATCAGGAATCGTAAGCGGGTAGAGAAAGCGGATAACGTTGCCGTAAGTGCCGCATGAGAGCAGCAGCAGACCGTTTTCCAGCGCTTTCTGCTGCACCAGGCGGGTTAGCTCCGCCGACGGCTGGCCGGTAGCGGGATCGTTTAGCTCAACGGCAACCATCGATCCCAGCGCACGAACCTCCGCAATCGCCGCGCATTCCGTTTTCAGGCCGTTCAGCACCTCAGCCAGTTCGCTGCCGAGGCGGCGGGAGCGTTCGCAAAGCCGCTCACCGTCGATAATATCCAGCACCGCATGCGCGGCGGCCAGCGCCAGCGGGTTCCCCGCGTAAGTACCGCCCAGTCCACCCGGTGCAGGTGCATCCATCACCTCGGCCTTACCGGCCACCGCCGACAGGGGCAGACCACCCGCCAGGCTTTTCGCCATCGTCAGCAAATCGACCTCCACATCCGGGTAATGCTCCATCGCAAACATCTCGCCGGTGCGGGCAAAACCGGCCTGTACCTCATCGGCAATCATCAAAATACCGTGCCGATCGCAAAGCTCACGCAGCGCCCGCATAAAATCGGCCGGAGCAATATTAAAACCGCCTTCCCCCTGGACCGGTTCCAGAATAATCGCCGCCACCTGCTTCGGGTCGATATCGGTTTTAAACAGCGTTTCCAGGCTGGCAAGGGCCTCTTCGGTGGATACGCCGTGCAGTGCGTTCGGATAACGGGCGTGGAAGACCTGTCCGGGGAACGGCCCGAAACCGAGCTTGTAGGGAGCCACTTTGCCGGTCAGCGCCATGGTCATAAAGGTACGACCGTGGAACGCACCGCCAAAAGCAATAACGCCGGGGCGCCCGGTATGCGCGCGGGCAATTTTCACCGCGTTTTCCACCGCTTCTGCGCCCGTTGAGAAAAATGCCGTTTTGCACGGCCCGGCAATCGGCACGCGCTGGTTAATTTTCTCGGCCAGCGAGACGTAGCTTTCATAGGGAACAATCTGGTAGGCGGTATGCGTAAACTGCGTCAGCTGCCGGGTGACGGCCTCAATGATTTTTGCATGGCGATGCCCGGTATTCAGCACCGCAATCCCGGCGGCAAAATCAATATATTCGCGGCCTTCCACATCCCACAGCGTGGCATTCTCCGCCCGTTCGGCAAAGAAATTACACATCACACCGATACCACGGGGTGTGGCCTGCTGACGTCGTTGATTCAGTTCTGCATTATTCATTATGTCCCTCACTTAAAATCGGCAACCGGCGAATAAAGTACTTTGAACGCGTACGTATTAATGATTATATAGCCCTAAATTGGCCCCATAAACGAGAGCCAGTTATGAATACTTTAGGGGGCCAATTGCGATCGCTTAACGGGGATTTACTGCTGCAGCGCCTGGCCGCACAGCCGGGGAATAAGCGCTATACACGGTTATACAATGCGGTACGGCTCAGCATTCTTGACGGCAGCCTGCCGCCCCGCACCCGGCTACCGCCGTCCAGAGATCTGGCCCAGGAACTCACGCTTTCCCGAAATACGGTGCTCAAAGTGTATGAGCAGCTGCTGGCAGAAGGCTATCTGGAGGCGCGGGCAGGCAGCGGGACTTTCGTCACCGACAGCGTGCCCGACCTGCCGCCGGTGCCTGCCACTCCCGTACAGCGCCAGCCGGAGCCGGTTTCCCCACCCGCGCTGTCGCAGCGAGGCATGGCGCTGATCGCCAATGCCAGCGCCGGTCCCCGACAGTGGGGGGCATTTATGCCCGGCGTACCGGACGTGTCGGCCTTCCCGCATAAGCTGTTTGCCAAATACCTCAACCGCTTCAGCCGCCAGCCCGCGCCGCAGCATCTCACCTACAACAGCCATCCCGGCGGCAGTCGGGAATTGCAGCAGGCGCTGGTTGACTATCTGCGAGTGGCGCGTTCCGTTCAGTGCCTGCCGGAGCAGATCCTGATAACCGAGGGCATACATCAGGCGCTGGATCTGGTGACCCGCATGCTGTGCAATCCGGGTGATTCAGCGTGGGTCGAAGAGCCGGGCTACTGGGGCATCCGTAACATTCTGCGGATGAACGACGTTAACCTCTGCCCGGTGACGGTCGATGAGGCCGGTATGCTGCCGCCGGACGATATGCTGACCGTGCCGCCCCGACTGATTTTCGTCACCCCTTCGCATCAGTATCCGCTCGGTTCCGTCATGAGCCTTTCGCGCCGTCAGCAGCTGCTGGCGATTGCCCGCAGGCAGGGCAGCTGGATCGTTGAGGATGATTACGACAGCGAATTCCGCTTTGCCGGTCAGCCAATCCCGTCGCTACAGGGGCTGGAAGCCGGTGCGCCGGTGATTTATATCGGCACCTTCAGCAAAACGCTCTATCCCGGTTTGCGCCTCGGCTATGTGGTGTTCCCTGAGCCGCTGGCTGCCGCCATGATGACGGCGCACGCCGAGTTTTATCGCGCCGGGCATCTGATTGCACAAAACGCCCTCGCCCACTTTATTACCGACGGGCATTACAGCGCGCATATTCGCCGTATGCGCCTGCAGTACGGCAAACGCCGCGCCTGCCTGGTCGCACTGATCGAACAGCATTTTGGCGACGGGGCGTTGCATCCCTTCAGCAGTAATGCCGGTCTGCACGTGGTGTTGCGTTTACCCGAGCAAGTGGATGACGTTCGGCTGGCCGCTATCGCCAACGAACGCGGCGTTCTGGTCCGCCCCCTGTCGCGTTACTACCTGGGTTCACGGAAAGAAACCGGCCTGCTGATGGGCTTTTCCACCCTGCCGGAAGAGGACATGCGGCAGGCGTTCGGCGTACTGATTGCCTGTATTCAGACGCACTATCCCGCACTGCGGCTCACCGCCGAGGAAGAAAATCATGTCACCGATTCACGACCGTCTTGACTGGAACCTGCTGCGTACATTTCTGGCGATTGTTCAGGAGGGCAGCATCAGCCGCGCTGCGGTTCGCCTGCACCTGTCGCAGCCCGCCGTCAGTCTGGCGCTGAAACGGCTGGAAGAGCGGCTGGGCGAAAGCCTGATCGCCCGCAGCGGATCGGCATTCACGCTGACCGCCGCCGGGGAGATGGTCTACCAGGAATCGCTGGTTATTTACGGCAGTATTGCCCGCCTGTCGCTCGCCGTGCAGGATATCCCCCAGGATCTGAGCGGCGTGGTGCGACTGGCGCTGGTATCCGGTGTTAACAGCGAGATTATGGATAGCGTGATTGCCCGGTTTCACGCCGATCATCCCCGCGTCACGTTTGATATCACCACCGGCTCCAGCCATGAGGTACAGCATGCGCTGCTGCACTATCAGGCCGGGCTGGGCGTTTCCCTGCGGCATAAACCGGTACAGGGGCTGGCGCACGCGCCGCTGCTGCACCAGCGCTATTTTCTTTACTGCGGCCGCAGCCATCCGCTGTATGGTCGGCAACAACTTGAGGTTGATGACCTCCGTCACGAGGCATTTATCTCCTTCGCCAGTGAGCAGCTCGACGGCGTCCTCGCGCCGCTGGCGCTGTTCCGCGCCCAGCAGGCGCTGGAAGGCACCGTGGTGGGCACCAGCTCCAGCCTGCATGAAGTGAAGCGGATGATCCGCTGTGGCTTAGGTATCGGGGCCCTGCCGGAACATGTGGTGAACGATGAAACCGCCGCCGGGCACCTGTGGCAGCTGCCACCCGAAGACGGTATTGCGCAGATTACGCTGTATCTGATGTGGAATGAGGTGCTGAAGATCAACAAGGCCGAAGAGGCCTTTCTCTGCCGGTTGAAAGAGGCGTTGTTTAACGCGGGCTATTCACCCGCTTAACGCCGCTCAGGGGTGTTCAATAACCTGAGCGACACAGTCGATCTCCAGCTCCACGCCCCATAGCGACACGCAGACGGTGGTTCTGGCCGGCGGCGCATGCCCGAGGAACTCCCGGTAAACGCGGTTGAACGTTTCCAGCTGGTCAGGATCGGTCAGATAGCCGTTCACCTTGATAACGTGGTCGAAGTCAGACCCCGCAGCCCGCAGGCAGGCTTCGAGATTACGCAGCGTCTGGCGGACCCGCTCCTCAAAACTGTCCGGCTGACTGCCGCTGGCGTCCAGCGGAATTTGCCCCGCCGTCCACACCAGGTTGCCGCTGACGACGGCCTGCGAATACGGGCCTGCGGGGGAGGGTGAATTTTGCGCGGCGGTAATGCGTTTCATAACTTTCTCTCATTGGATTTTCGGTGAAGTTGGCTCAGCGCTTTTCGTCTGCGCTGCTGCGTAGGTCGCGGCGGAAGGTTTCGGTCAGCAGCAGCAGCGCCACCAGCGAAATCAATGCCGATCCCATCAGATACCAGGCCACCGACGATCCCTTCCCGGTCCAGGAAAGCAGCGCGGTGGTGACGATTGGCGTGGTGGCGCTGCCCAGCAGGCCGGAGAGCATATAGGCCACCGACAGCCCGGAATAGCGAACCCGGGTGCCAAACAGTTCGGCAAGGAAGGTGGCGATGGGGCCGTAGTTGGCGGCAAACGCCGTCATCAGCAACCCGTAGCCGAGGAAGACCAGCGGCAGCGACTGGGTATCCATCAGCCAGAACATCGGGAAGGCGACAACCGCTTCGGCAATGATGCCGCCGATAATCACCGGCTTGCGGCCAAAGCGATCCGACAGTGCGCCAAAGGCGGGCAGCAGCACAATGCAGAGCGCGCAGGAAGCCAGCACCACGGTAAGCATGATCGAGCGGCTGAAGCCGAGCGTCTGCGTGCCGTAGGTCAGGCCGAAGGCGACGATAATATTAAAGGATGAACCCGTGGACATGGTGGCAACCCCGCCCAGCAGTACCTGCTTCCAGTGTTTACGGGCGATCTCCAGCAGCGGCACCTTCACCTGCTGCTGCTGTTTTTTCGTTTCCTGGAAGACCGGCGTTTCATGGATATTCAGGCGGATATACAGGCCAACGGCGATCAGCAGCGCGCTGGCCAGGAACGGAATGCGCCAGCCCCAGCTCAGCAGATCTTCCAGTGGGAACAGCGCCGCAATCGCCAGAAACGCCAGGTTGGCCAGCAGGGTGCCGACCGGCACGCCGATTTGCACCCACGAGCCGTACAGGCCGCGTTTATTCTCCGGAGCGTGCTCCACCGCCATCAGTACCGCACCGCCCCACTCACCGCCCAGCGCCAGGCCCTGAATCAGCCGCAGCGTCAGCAGCAGAATCGGTGCCCAGATGCCAATAGCGGCATAGTCCGGCAGCAGCCCGATAGCGAAGGTCGAAATGCCCATCGCCAGCAGCGAGATCAGCAGCATCGATTTTCGCCCCAGCCTGTCGCCAAAATGCCCGAACAGCGCAGCACCGACGATACGCGCGCCGTAGGCGGAAGCGAATGTGCCGAACGCCAGCAGCGTGCCGATCAACGCATCAAACGAAGGAAAGAATATTTTATTAAACACCAGCGCGGAGGCGGTGGCGAAAATAAACAGATCGTACCATTCAACCGTCGTACCAATAACGCTGGCTACCGCAATTTTTTTCATATTCACTTTTGCGGGCACGTCAGAAATCACAGCATCGTAATTCACCGAGCTTGTCATGCTTTTCTCTCCAGTGGGTTGGGCTTCGCGAAATATAACGTTGGAATTATCCGTGACCGTAAATATCAGCCAGGCTTATTCCCTGTTTTAGTTGTTCAATAATTAATGGCTCCTGCTGTTGCATCCGCAGCGCCTGCTGTAAATGTGTTTCGAATTCGCTGCGTGGCAGTGCCAGCACGCCATTTTCATCGGCAAGAATAATATCGCCGGGGTTCACGCCAACTCCGCCACAAATAATCGGCTTATTTACCGATCCACCCTGCTTTCCTTTTTTCGTGGTTAACGGCGATCGTCCTTTGCACCACACCGGAAACGGTGCGGCAATAATCGCCGAAATATCGGTGATGTACCCGTCGAGTACCACCGCGACAATTCCCGCCTGCTGAGCAGCCGCGGTCATTACTGCTCCCCAGCAGGCATGTCGGTCATCGTTGAGCCGCTCAATCACCAGAATGCTGCCCTGCTCCGCACTTTGCAGCGCAGCGGGCAGGCTGTAGCCGTCATCCTCCGGCAGCGAAACGGTCACCGCCGGGCCACAGCAGCGCACGGCGGGCAGCACACACTGCAACTGCGGATGCATAAAGCCGTGATCGATGATGTGCCCGAGCGTGGCGGTTTCTATCGTTAACAGCTGGGTAAGTAAGGAAGATGGAAGGCTCATGCACGCCTCTCTTCCAGCGCTTTGCGCTGAATGTCGCTGAGTAAAATGCCGGGCGCAATGCCGTTGGCGTCGTAGCGCAGTTCCAGAATCGCCGGGCGCTGATGTTCCTCCGCAAACGCCAGCGCCTGGCGAAACGCGTCCTCGAAATCGTCAATGTGGTCCACAACGTTACCGAAGCCTTCATAGGCGGCGGCCAGACGGGCAAACTCGGGGTTAGTGAAGCGCAGCGCCGTTTCCCGGCCGGGGAAGTCCCGCTCCTGATGGGCGCGAATGGTCCCCCACATACCGTTATTGAACACCAGTACCACCACGCCAACGCCGTACTGCAGGGCGACACCCAGCTCCTGCATATTCATCTGGAAACAGCCGTCGCCGGCATAGCAAACGGCTGGCTGCTGAGGATTCTCCAGCTTGTAAGAGATAGCGGCAGGCAGGCCGTAGCCCATCGATCCCACCGTGGGTGCCAGCGAGCTGCCCAGCCCGCGAAAAGCAATATAACGATGCGGATAGAGCGCGTAGTTCCCGGCCCCCACCGTGATACAGCCCCGGCCTTCCAGCACTTTTGCCACCGTGGCCGACACCCGATCCAGGCTCAGGTTACCCGGCGAGGCGAGCGGTTCCAATGTATCCCGCCACGCCCGGCGCGCACGTTGCCGCAGCGCGGACCAGGCGGGATTTCCGACGGGCCGGAGCGCCGCCAGCGATGCGGCGAAGGCATTGACGCTGGCGTTAATCGCCAGATCGGGGCGATAAACCCGGCCCAGCTCTTCAGGATCGGCATAGATATGGATCAGCTTCTGACGCGGGTGGGGCGATGTAATCCAGCTGTAGCCTTCGCTGGTGGCTTCTCCGAGGCGGGTGCCGAGGGCGATAATCAGGTCGCTGTCGATCAGCTGCTGCCGAAGCGCATCGGGCATGCCGAAGCCCACGTGGCCGACAAACTGTTCGTCCTGCTGGTCGTAGCACTCCAGCCGACGCCAGGCGACGCCCACCGGCAGGTCAAAGCGCTGAGCAAACGCCTGCAGCTGCAGCTGGGCCTCTTGCGACCAGCCGCTGCCGCCCACCAGCAGAAACGGCCGTTCGGCCCGCTCGATGGCGTCAGCAAACTCCGCCATCTGCGCGCTCCCCGGCCAGGTTTCCAGCCGCGGCCGGGCCGGAACGATGGCGGCATCGGATTCTCCCCACAGCACATCCTCCGGCAGTGCCAGCACCACCGGCCCGGGGCGGCCACTGGTAGCGATCGCCCAGGCGCGGGCCACATACTCAGGAATGCGTTCGGTGCGATCGATTTGCGCAACCCACTTGGCCATTTGCCCGAACATCCGCCGGTAGTCGATCTCCTGAAAGGCTTCGCGTTCAACAAAGTCGTTTCCCACCTGGCCGATAAACAGGATCATCGGCGTGGAGTCCTGGAAGGCGGTGTGCACGCCAATCGAGGCATTGGTGGCTCCCGGCCCGCGGGTGACCATGCAAATCCCCGGTTCGCCGGTCATTTTGCCATAGGCTTCCGCCATAAAGGCCGCCCCGCTCTCCTGACGGCAAACGATGGGCTGAATGCGGTCGCGGTGCTCATTGAAGGCATCAATACAGGGCAGAAAGCTCTCGCCCGGGACCAGAAAAATTCGGCGCGCGCCCTGCTCCCGCAGCTGTTCCAATACCATTTGTCCGCCGTTACGCGGGGCAATGTTTGATCCTGTCATTTCTCACTCCGAATTACAAAATTTGGTTTTCTTGATTAGCGTACGAGGGTTGGAAATAATTTATTATTTATTAGTTAATATATTAACTACGCACTTTCAGATTCACGCAGCGGTGATATTTCGTCAACTTTAATATTTTTATAAGCCGTATAAATTTGGTTTATGACTTAATATAAATATTCACACTCACCATCACAGTGCGTTATTTACCAGCAGGAGCAAAAAAGGGGCGACGGTTGCACACCCACAAAGCAAAGGAATAATAAAAACTTATAACTGTAACTTCACATAAGTTATTTATATTACCTGCGCGATAGTCGATACAGGGAAAATTGAAAATTCTCAACTGATAAAATGTGGGTAATATCACTGTTTAATCCTGGCGATTTTAATATATGTGATGAGTGTGTCGGTGGAGGTTTTATTTTCGGCATGCTGGCTGAGCTCTGAACGTAGATGTTAAAAGCATTGCTGTGGGATCGCGACCGGGCTAAGGATGTGGGGCGGCTTGCTGCACCGGCACAAGTATGTCCCTATAGCATGACGCACGGCCATCCCTGGCCGTGAGTCTGCATCAAGCCGCCCCACATCCTTTCCTCATTAACTTCTTCATCGCTGTTTAAAACGATAAAGCATACAGAGATACAGGTTTGCCGATCCAGTGTGCGCCATCCCCCCTGGACCATATCCCAACGCACAGGCGAATTTCGCCCAGCCATCCAACCAACTGTTAACGATTCGCCCGTCCCCACACCGCCTGCAACAGCACATTGGCCCCCTGCTCCGCGTGGTCCGGCTCAATACTCTCCGCCTCGTTATGACTGATCCCTCCGGCACAGGGGATAAAAATCATCGTCGTCGGGCAGTGTTTGGCAATATGAATCGCATCGTGGCCCGCCCCGCTAATAATGCGCTGATGAGCGTATCCCAGCATCCGGGCGGCGCTGTCGACGCGATCAACGCAGTCGCTGTCGAACGGCGTTGCCGCACTCAGCCAGTGCTGTTTCACCGTCACCTGCACGCCACGCCCCTCCGCAACCGCCGCCAGCGCCAGCCGACACTCGCTATCGAAGCGGGCCAGCACCTCGTCATCCGGGTGGCGCAGATCCAGGCTCAGGGTGATGCTGCCCGGAATGGTATTGCGGGACGGCGAAGCGATAGTCAGCTCGCCAATCGTCAGCATCCCCTCGGGTGCAAACCGCGCGGCGACCCTCTCCAGCTCTGCGGCCATTGCCGCCACCGCCAGAAGCGCATCGCGTCGGCTCGCCATCGGCGTGGTTCCGGCGTGTGCAGAATGCCCTTCCACCGTGATATCCAGCCAGCGGATAGCCTGGCCGCCGGTGACCACGCCGATCGTCCGCTGACTGGCCTCCAGTACCGGGCCCTGTTCAATATGCGCTTCAAAATAGGCATCAAAGGGGCGACCAAACGGACTTTCCCCGGCCCACTGCTCCTGCTTCAGCACACGCTCCACGCTGATGCCGTCGCTGTCCTGTCGCGCCAGCGCCTCGGCCAGCGGCATGATGCCGGCAAACACCGCCGACCCCATCATCGCAGGCGTAAAGCGCGCCCCCTCTTCATTGGTCCATACCGCAATCTCCACGCTGCGCCGGGGCCGGATACCGGCATCGCTGAACGTGCGGATGACTTCCAGAGCAGCCAGTACGCCGTACACCCCGTCAAAACGCCCGCCCTTCGGCTGCGTGTCCAGATGGCTGCCCATCACTACCGCATCGGCCCGGCTATCCGTACCGGCATAGCGGCAGAACAGATTACCGATGGCATCACTGGTGACCGTCATGCCCAGCTGCTGACAGTCGGCAATAAATTTTCGCCGCCCTGCGCTGTCTTCCGGCGATAAGGTCAGGCGGCTGTTGCCGCCTTTATCGGTGGCACCAATCGCCGCCATCTCCATCAGGTTTTGCCACAGCCGTTCACCGTTAACGCGAAGGGCCGCCGGATCGGCGCTGACTGCATCGTGCTGCTGACTGCTCATCGTTTTCTCCTCCGCTTATAGCGCCACGCCGACCGAGCGCAGTTCGGTGTACAGTTCGATCGCTTCCCAGCCCATCTCACGCCCCCAGCCGGACTGTTTAAATCCGCCGAACGGCAGCGCCGGATCGACCACGTGGTGAGTGTTAATGCCGATAGTGCCCGCTTTCAGGCGCTTCGCCACCCGGTGCGCGCGGCCAATATCCCGGGTGAAAATGCTGGCGGCCAGGCCGTAGATGGATTGATTGGCCTGCAGCACCACGTCCTCTTCTTCAGCATCGGAGAAGCGGATCACGCACAGCACCGGGCCGAAAATCTCTTCCTGCACCACGCGCATGTCGTTGCGGGTGTGATCCAGAATCGTTGGCTCAACAAAGTATCCCGCCTCACCCCATGAACCGCCGCCGGTCAGCAGCGTGGCCCCTTCGGCCAGGCCGGACGCGATATAGTCGCAGACGCGCTGCTTCTGCTCTGCGGAAACCAGCGGCCCCATCTGCGTGCTTTTGTCCAGGCCCGGTCCCATTTTCAGGTCGCGGGCATAGCTCACCAGCCCCTCAAGCACCCGGTCGGCCACGTCGTTATGCAGATACAGCCGCGTGCCCGCCGTGCAGGTCTGCCCCATGTTGTAAAAAATACCGGAAGCGACGGCCGCCGTGGCTTTCTCAATGTCCGCATCGGCATAGACGATCATCGGCGATTTCCCGCCCAGCTCCAGCGACACCTTTTTAAGGTTGCCGCCCGCCGCCGCCAGGATCTTCTTGCCCACCTCGGTGGAGCCGGTGAAGGCCACTTTATCCACATCCGGGTGTTCGGCCAGCGCCGCCCCGGCCGTTTCGCCGTTGCCGGTGACCACGTTAAAGACACCCACCGGGAAGCCCGCCTCCTGCACCAGTTCGGCCAGCCTGAGCGCGGTAAGCGGCGTCTGTTCCGCCGGTTTCAGCACGATGGTGCAGCCCGCCGCCAGCGCCGGAGCCACTTTCCATACCGCCATCATCAGCGAGAAGTTCCACGGCACAATCTGGCCGCAGACGCCCACCGGCGTGCGCAGGGTGTAGGCATGGAACGGCGCACCCGAACTGAGCGGGATCGTCTGGCCGGTAATTTTGGTACTCCAGCCCGCCATATAGCGCAGCAGCTCGTAGCTGAATGCCACATCGCCCCAGCGCGCGTCGTTAAAGGGCTTGCCGTTATCCAGCGCTTCCAGTTCGGCCAGTTCGTCGGCGTGCTGTTCCAGCAGATCGCCCAGCCGCCACAGCAGCTTGCCGCGCGAAGACGGCGACATCTCCGCCCATTCACCCTCGTCAAACGCCCGGCGAGCGGCGCTGACCGCGCGCGCGATATCGGCCTGTTCACCCGCAGCCACCTGAGTGAACACGCGGCCGCTGGCCGGATCGATCACGTCAAGCGTGCCGCCCGCTGCGGCATCCTGCCATTCGCCATTGATAAAGAGTTGGTGCTTTTTCTTCACAAATTCTGCCGCCGCCGGGCTCAGGGCGGCGATGCTGTTTTCATAACTCATTTGGCTGACACCTCATTTGCAGTAACCAGAGTGACCTCACCCGCCAGAATCGGTCGGGCAATATCAAAAAAGCGCGACACGGCGGCGGAGCCGTTATGGCGATCCATCGCGGCGCGGTCGTCAAAGCGTTCATAGGTCGTGAACAGGCAGGCGTTATGGCTATCCTGCGAAATATAAAACCCCCGGGTGGTCGGCTCATGGGCTTTCACCCAGTCGGCCACTTCCAGCAGGGCATCAAGCATGACCCGCTCGTAGCCGGGCTTCACTTCTATCAGGGCGGTAATTGAAATCATGGTGCTCTCCGGCTTGATGGTTCAGGGATTCAGTACGATGCGGCCCAATGCCTTGCCACGGCGCAGATCGCTCAGCGCATCCGGCAGGCAGCAGAGCGGCCGCTGGTTAATCGGCAGTGGGGCAATACCGCCCTGCCGGACCAGGGCGATCAGCGCCTGCAATTCACTCAGGCTGCCGGTATAGCTGCCGATCAGCGACAGCGCTTTGAACGGCAGCAGCGGAATGCGTAGCGCGGTCTGGCCGCCGTGCAGCCCCACCAGCACCACGCGTGACCCTTTCGCCACCGCGCCGATAGCCATCTGTACCGTGGCGGGGCTACCGACGGTATCAATCACTCCGTGCAGGCGCTGCCCGGCAAGGGACTTCAGCGCCTGTTCAGCATCCTCACTATTGGCAGTGTTCAGCACCCGATCCGCGCCCAGCTTCAGCGCGGCTTCCAGCCGGTCGTCGGCGATATCACAGGCGATAATGGTTGAGAAGCCGAGTTTCCGCGCCAGGGAGACGGCGCTCAGTCCCAGCCCGCCAAGGCCCACGATCGCCAGAGCAGAACCGGATTTCATCGGCAGCAGTTGCTGGAGGGCGCTGTAAACGGTCAGGCCGGAACAGGCCAGCGTGCAGGCCCAGGCGGGATCGAGATCGCCGATATCAAGCAGATATCGGGCATCGGGGACGACCACGTGTTCGGCGTAGCCGCCGTGGCGAAAGATACCGAGCGAGCGCGGCTGCTCGCAGTGATTGTCGTGCCCGCCGGTGCAGGAAGGGCAGTTTCCGCAGCCGATCCAGGGATAGATCAATCTGCGCTGGCCGATCAGTGAACGGTGTTGTTCATTCCCCGTGGCCACCACTTCACCGACGATTTCATGGCCCATAACCAGCGGCATTGGCATGGTGCTGTCGGCAAAATCAATTTTTTCGCCGTTGCCCAAATCCTGATAACCATCCTGGATGTAGACATCGGAATGGCAGACGCCGGCATGGGTCACGCGGATCAGGATTTCATCGTTCTGTAGCGGCGGGAGCGGGTGTTCAACTCTGACCGGCTGCCCGCCGTACTGCTGTAGCTGATAGCTGTGCGTCAGCGCCATATCAGCCTCCGCTCTGCATCAGAACGGCACAACAACGGGTACAAACTGCGTGAAATAGCCATCTTGCTCTGCTTCTCCCCAGTAATGGTCAGCGCCGGGCAAATCGCCCCGCGGCCAGGAAGAATTAACCTAACAAGTTATATTTCACTTTTCAAATATAATATTGGTTACTAATTTTTCATCGTATCAGCCAGCTCGGCCACAACGGAGAACTGAACGCCTTCGGCTTTGGCGATATACATGGTGGGATGCGTCTGGCCTGAAACAATATGCTGTTTCCCCCGCACGCTGTGAAAGCTCAGCCCTTCAAATGCCGCACTCAGTGCAGTGAGGGAAAGGCTTCCGGCGCGCTCGGCCAGCGCGGCAAAAAAATGGATGGCGTCATAACAGGACTGGCTCAGCACGCCCTGAACCGGTGCAGACTGGCCATAGGCCGCACGGTAGCGATCCATAAAGGTGCGGTTGGCTTCGGTGGTCAGCGCGCTGAAGTAGCTGGCGGCGCAGTAGAGGTTGCGGGTATGGTCGTGCCCTATTCCCAGCAACGTATTTTCCTCAATCGACCCCGAAAGCCGGATCACCCGATCGGCGAGGCCCGCCTCTGAAAAGGCGCGATTAAACAGCACGCAGTCAGACCCGACCAGCGATTCAAATATCACATCAGCGCGGGATGCCCGGATGCGTTCGATCAGGGTGGAGATATCCAGCTGGCCGAGTTGCAGATAGTCTTCGCCGACCACCTGGCCGCCGCTGGATTCGATGTAACCGCGCACGCGTTGGTGCGTGGCGCGCGGCCAGATGTAGTCGTTGCCGACGATATGCCAGTTCTGTAGCCGGTGCTGCCGCATCATCCACGCGATCGCGGCGGGAAACTGCTGCTGCGGCGTATCGCCAATGGCAAACACCCCCGGCGTGTTCTCCCCGCCTTCATACAGCGGAGCAAAAACGTAGGGAATAATCCCGGCAAAGGCCTCGCGCAGCGCCACGCGCACGCTGGAGAGATGCACGCCGATCAGCGCATCGATGTGATGCGCCTGCACCTGTTCCCGGCACCTGTCGACGACCGACTGCGGATCGCCCCCGGCATCCACCGCAAACAATTCAATTTCACGCCCCAGCACCCGCCGCCCGCGATTGATCTCGGCGGCGGCCAGCACCGCGCTGTACTGGCACGACGGCCCCCAGATAGCATCGCTGCCGTGAAAAGGCACCAACAGCCCCAGCCGCAGCGGCCTGGATTTCCCCCTGTGTTTCTGCTGGCAGCGGCCGCGATCGGTGGAAAAACCGGAATATCCCCCCGCCTGGCGTTGTAAACCAAAGCGAGGAATCGCAGGTGACAGGTCATTCCGGGGCGTGAACATGGCGGTATTCTCTTCACGGCAAAAAGATAACCTAATGCAAAAAACGTGCTAATTCACAAATTATTAACAACTCTGTGATTCACTTCTCGCAGGATGACCGCGCAAAAGTGAAGTGCTAAAGTAGCGGTTATCCTCCCGCTGCTGAAGTGAAGCTGACCAATGTCCGACAGGCCGATTAATGAATACCTTGCCCATCTGCTGGTTCAGGCCAACCGTCGGGTCAACCGTGAGCTGTCGCTGGAAGGCATTACGCTTGAGCACTGGCGCGCCTTAAAAATCATTTCGGATCGCGACGGCGTGAGCATGCGCGAGCTTTCCGAGGAGCTGATGCAGAACTTCCCTACGCTGACCAAGATTATCGACAAGATGGTGCAGGAGGCGCTGGTTTACCGCCGCCCGGATGAGGTGGATCGCCGCAAGGTGAGGTTGTATATGTCGGATAAAGGTAGTGCGGTGCTGCAACAGCAGAATGGTCGTCTGAACGAGCATCAGACTAAGATTGAAGATGCGTACGGTAGTGAGGAGGCGCAGATGCTGAAGGAGATGCTGGAGCAGTTTCTTAAGGCCGCGCCGGAAGAGAAATGAAGTTTTATCGCGTCCAGTTCGGCTGAAGGCGTTGGGGTTGAATTAAGCCGCGTTTAGATTCTTGCTCGGTTGAAGGCGTTGGGGCTGGATATCGCTGCATGTTCGGAGCACGGTCTAAGCCATTGGGGCGCTGTAGTTATCGCTGCATGTTCGGAGAATGGTTGAAGGCGTTGGGGCGGCTTACTGCACCGGCGCGAGTATGTCCCTATAGCCTGACGCACGGCCATCCCTGGCCGTGAGTCTGCATCCAGCCGCCCCAACGCCTTCCCTTATTGACTTCTTCGTTGCTGTTATCAAAAGAATCAAACCGCGATTTAGATTAGATCCGAGTTCAATCTTCCGTCTTACCCAGCACACATTTGCAGAACCGACTTTCCACAGCCATCTCCGAAATCAAAGGGACGGGGGGAGACTGCGCTAAGCCGGGCGTAACGCGCCACGGACGGCGCGTTTCGAGGCACGCAGGGATGCGGGTTTTGCCGGTCCGGCGTGCGCAGTCTCCCCCCGGCCCTGACCACGATCGCCCGGGCGACCTTCGCACAGCCATCTCCGTTATCAAAGGGACGGGGGAAGACTGCGCTAATCCGGGCGTAACGCGCCACGGACGGCGCGTTCCGAGGCACGCAGGGATGCGGGTTTTGCCGCTCCGGCGTGCGCAGTCTCCCCCCGGCCCTGAGCCCGATCGCCCGGGCGACCTTCGCACAGCCATCACCGGTCTGGCCCCCGATCGCCCAACCAACCAGCCAACGATCCGATCAGCCGATCAGCCAGCCAGTTACACCACCGCTGCCCCCGGTCGCCAGCTCATCGCCTGCTGCTGCAACCCCCACATCTCCGCATACAGCCCGTCCGCCGCCATCAGCTGCTGATGATCCCCCTGCTCCACAATCCGCCCGTCATCCATCACCACAATCCGGTCGGCATAGCGCACCGAAGAGAGCTTATGGGCAATCACCAGCACCGTCTTCCCGGCGGTCAGCGACTGCATCGCCAGCTGGATATCGCGCTCGTTTTCCGGGTCCAGCGAGGCGCTGGCCTCATCCAGAATAATCAGCGGCGCATCCTTCAGCAGCGCGCGGGCAATCGACAGCCGCTGTAGCTCGCCGCCCGAAAGATGCACCCCACCCGCGCCCACCAACGTATCCATGCCGTCGGGCAAGCTGTCGATCAGCGGCAGCAGCCGCGCGGCTTCGCACACCCGCCGCAGCGCCTGGCTGTCCGCATCCGGCTGCGCCACCCGCAGGTTATTGGCGATGGTATCGTTCAGCACGTAGCTCTGCTGAAACACCACGCTGATATACGACTGCCAGTGGCTGGCGTCCATCTTCGCGGTATCAATCCGCTGCGAATCGCTGCCGACCCAGATAGTGCCGCCCTCCAGCGCCCAGAAGCGGGCAATCAGCGATGCCAGAGTTGATTTCCCCGATCCGGACGGCCCGACCAGCGCAGTCACCTGCTGCGCCTCAATGGTCAGATTCAGCCGCTCAAACAGAGCCGGTTTCTCAGGATAAGCAAAGCTGACGTTCTCCAGCCGGATGCGCAGCCGGTCGGGATCGCGCATCTCATTGCCCTGCGGCAGCACCGGCAGATCGAACACTTTGGCAATGCGCCCGGCGGCCAGGCCAAAGTAGTTCAGCTCGGCGAGGAACATTGAAATATTCAGCAGCGGACGGAAGAAGCGCACGGCGGCGATCAGGAACATCAGCACCTCGGCCATCGGCAGGGTCTGCCCCAGCCAGGCCCAGCTGACCGCCGCCAGCAGCACGATAAATCCGCACTCCACCAGCAGATTAAAGCTGTATACCGGCCAGGCGCTGGCCTTCTCGGCGGTCAGCGACTGCCGCCAGGTCGTCTCCAGCACCTTATCCAGTCGGCCAAACGCCTGCCCGGTCATCCGGCTGGCCTTCAGCTCTTTAATGCCGTCGATATACTCCATCAGCGCGTCGTTCAGGCGGAACATCAGCGCCTGCATCTGCGCCGTCCAGCGGCGCGCGTAGCGGCGGGTCAGCAGGAAAGCCGCCACGGCCAGCGGCAGGGTCGACAGCATCGCCAGCCCCATCCGCCAGTCCTTAAACAGCAGGCCCAGCGCGAAGAAGCACACTACGGAAACGCTGGCGATAAACGGCGCGTACAGATGGGTGAAGATCTTCTCGCTCATATCGATATCCTTCAGCAGCGTATTGTTCACGCTGCTCATATCGGTGCGATAAAAGAAGCCCATCGGCAGCCGCCGCAGATGCTCCCCCAGCGATTTGCGCAGCTGATATCCGGCGCGGAAGCCCATCAGCGACAGGTTGAAGTTCAGCACCCTTGCCAGCGCCACGCGTAGCAGCATCAACAGCAGGCAGCCCGCCGCCAGGGTAAACTGCCAGCGCAGATCTGGCGCGCCTGAAAGCATGTCGAGCAGGATGTAAAACAGCAGCGCGTAAGGCACCGAGGCGAGAAACGCATCCAGCACCGTCAGCAGCACCATTTTGCGCAGGCCGCTAAGCGCGTTGCCGACCTGTTTCATCAGCTTGAAAATATCATTCATGCACCACCTCCGGCTGCCGTACCGGCAGATGCCATTCGCGCGCCTGCTGGTGCGCCTGCCACATATGCAGATACAGCGGGCAGGCCGCCAGCAGTTCAGCGTGCGGCCCTTCCGCCACGTTCGTTCCCTGGGACATCACCACAATCTTATCGACCTCGGTCAGCGTGTTCAGCCGGTGGGCAATCACCAGTACCGTTTTGCCCCGCATCAGCGCCGACAGCGCCTGCTGGATCAGCGCCTCGTTGCGCGCATCGGAAAACGCCGTCGCTTCGTCGAGGATCAGGATCGGCGCGTTTCTGGCAATGGCGCGGGCGATCGCCAGCCGCTGCGCCTGCCCGCCGCTGAGCATGCCGGGCCGTATTGGAGTGTCATAGCCCTGCGGCAGGGCGCGGATAAAGTCATCGGCACAGGCCGCACGCGCCGCCGCCTGAACCTGCGACTCACTCAGTGCGGTGTTGCCCATGCGGATATTGTTCTCCACCGTTTCTTCAAAGATAAACACGTCCTGGAATACCACGCTGACCAGCGACATCAGCTGCTCCAGCGGCATCGCAGTAATCGGCACGTCGCCAATCAACACCTCACCACGCTGATATTCGTACAGCCGGGGGATAAGCTGTGCTGCGGTGGTTTTCCCCGCGCCGCTGGGGCCAACGATAGCGGTGATCTGATGCTGATGAGCGGTAAAACTGAGGTTTTCCAGCGTCGCTTTCTGACTATTGCCGTGGGTAAAACCGACCTGCTCGAAGCGGATATCGTAGTGCTTCAGCGTCGCCCACTGCCCGGCTTCCTGCTGCACGGGCATGGTGGCGAAGTCGCGAATGTTTTCCACCCCTTTCAGCAGCTCGCTGAACATTCCGGCAAACTGCAAAAGGTTAAACAGCGGCTCCATCAGCCCCACGCCCAGCAGCAGGAACATAAACAGCGTCGCCAGCGTCACCTCGCCCTGGGCAAACAGCCAGATCCCCACCGGCATCAGGCACAGCAGCCCGATGTCGATGCTGATTTTGAACAGCGCCATCGGCGTACGCGTGTCGCGCAGCCAGCCGCTGACCAGCTGATAGTGCTCATCCACCGCGCGGGCGTAGCGGCGATGGGAGTCCACCGTCATATTGAAGGTTTTTACCAGCGGCATGCTTTTCACAAAGTCGGTGATGCTGGTATGCAGATCCGCCACCACCCGGTGATAGTCGCCGATGCGCCCGCTGAAGCCGCGAAAGATCCAGCACTGCATCAGGATCGCCACCGGCAGCGGGATCAGCGCCACCAGCGCCAGCCGCCAGTCAAAGAAAAACAGCAGCAGCGCGGCGGCGGGCGGGGTGATAATCGCTGCCGCCATATCCGGCAGATGGTGGGCGACAAAGGTTTCGATGCGGCCGATATCGTCGGAAATAATCTTCTTCAGCCGGGCGGAAGTATGCTGATGACAGACGCTGAGCGGCAGCCTGCCAACCCGTTCGATCACCCGGCGGCGCAGGTCGAACAGCAGCCGGAAGGCCGCCTGATGCGACAGCAGGCCGGAGGTGAGCTGCAGGGCGATTTTCAGCGCCAGCGCCAGCGCCGCCAGCCCGACCCACTGCCACACCTGTCCGGCAGTGAGCGCGCGATCGCTGAGCATGCCGTCCACCAGCCGCCAGACCAGCACGTACGGTACCAGCGCCAGCAGCGAATAGCACACCGCCAGGCTCATCGACAGCGCCAGCCGCGCCCGCTGGGTGCTAACCAGCGCCATCAGCCAGCGAAAGGCGCTGCCGTTTTGCGGCTCGCTCATTGCGCCACCTCATTCAGCGGCTGCGGTTCATCGGGTGAGCGATCCGGCACGCGGCGGAAGCAGCGCATAATCACCAGCGCAATCACCGCGCCGAACAGGGCCGCCATATAGAAGGTGTTGGCAAAGCCGAGGTAGTGCGCCAGCGTGCCGCCAATCACCATCGCCGTGCTGCTGCCGAGCACTTCGCAGCACTGAAGCAGGGTAAAGTCGGTGCCAGGCTGCACCACCGAACCGTCTTTTTCCCCTTCGCTCCAGCACATAAACCAGGCGAACAGCGCCACGCAGCACAGGTTAAAGAAGAAGCCTTCCAGCACGAAGAAGGTGAAGATCCACTGGGTGGAGGCGCGATCGGCGCTTAACGACAGCGCCATCCCCAGCCAGCACAGCAGGCTGCCCGACAGGCCGATCAGCGTCAGCCGTGCGCTGCTCAGCCAGCGGTGCAGCACGCCGGATGCCACGGCCCCGGCGATATAGCTGACGATCAGCACGCTGCCGGAGATCAGCGCAATCTGGTCGAGGCTGACGCCCATATCCACCAGCAGCGGCGACACCAGGCTGGCACCGAGGGTGCTGGCGGATTTAAACAGCAGCGCAGTGAGGATCACCGGCTTCCAGTGTTTGCGGCGGAAGATATAGCGCAGCGCCGCGCCCTTCTCGCCCAGCGGTGCCACTTCAGCGGGCTGGCGGGCAAAGTGGCGCAGATGAAGCTGGAACGGCAGATGGCAGACCACCTGGATCAGCAGGCACAGCAGCACCGTACCCTGCCAGCCGGTGCGGTAAAAGACATACAGGCTGACCACTCCGCCCACCAGCATGCCGAGGCTGAAGCCCGCCACCTGGCCAACGTTGACGTTAACGTGGCGGCTACCGGCAAAGGTGCGCACCGCCAGCGCATCTACCGCCACATCCTGAGTGGCGTAGAACAGGTTCACCGCCGTGACCATCACCACCAGGCCGATAATGTGACCAGCGGGATCGAACCAGAACAGCGCCGCGATGGCCGCCAGAGACAAGAGTTTTAACAGCTGTATCCACGCCAGCCCGGCGGGCAACGAACGGAAGCCCCACGGACGGCGGTTCTCCAGCCACGAGGCCCAGATAAACTTAAACGCCCACGGCAGCATACTCAGGCCGACCAGGCCGATAAAGCGCAGATCCGCCCCCTGCTCGCGCAGTATTCCCGGCAGGGCAAACAGGGCAAAGCCCAGCGGCGTGCCCTGCGCGCAGTAAAGGCCGAACAGGCTGACGATATTCGCATTATATTTCATGATATTCCTTCACCGAGGCACCGGATGCACGGTCACACTCGCGGTTTAAAAAAGCCAGCAGCGCACTGCGCTGATGCTGAAGATAGAAATGACCGCCGCTAAACACCTTCAGGTTGAAGCGATGTCCGGTCACCCTTTCCCACTGTGACATCTCCTCCACCGACACTTCGCTGTCGCGCTCGCCGACGGCGGCAAATACCGGGCAGCTGAGTTTTTCCTCGCAGCGGCGCTGGTAGGTTTCAATCGCCTGAAAATCGGCGCGAAATACCGGCATTAATAGCGTCAGCAGCTCGCTGGCCTGGCCCGACGGCATCTCATCACCGGAAAGCCGGGTGACTTTATCCATCAGGCGGCTGTCGCTCTGGCGGTAGTAGTCGCTGCCGCTGTTGCGGTGCGGCGGCAGGCGGCCGGACACCGCCAGCCCGTCCACCGGTCTGCCCTGTTTTTGCAGGCGCAGCGCCACTTCAAACGCCAGCGCCGCCCCCATGCTGTGCCCGAAGAAAAAGGTCGGACGGCGCGGCAGGAAGTGGCAGGCGGCGGCCAGCCGATCGGCCATCTGATGCAGGCAGGTCAGCGGCGTTTCGTTCATCCGCGCACCGTGGCCCGGCAGCTGGGTGGCGTAAAGCGCGCTTTCCTGCGCCACGCCGTCGCGCCACGGCAGAAAGTACTCGGCCATGCCCCCGGCGTGATGGAAGCAGACCAGCTGCCGGGAGGTGCCCGCACGCAGCAGGCGTAAAGGTTGTTCAGTCATCGTCTTGCTCCTTGCCCTGATTA
Source organism: Pantoea coffeiphila (assembly GCF_016909495.1). Lineage (GTDB taxonomy): Bacteria > Pseudomonadota > Gammaproteobacteria > Enterobacterales > Enterobacteriaceae > Erwinia > Erwinia coffeiphila. Next base: position 1,130,027 of record NZ_JAFBFW010000001.1, read on the forward strand.
AACGCGGCCCACGCGGCGGCAGGCAGCGGCGGCGGTGCGTCGAAGGTCACGCTCTGCGGATTGCCGACCTGGCTCATCAGATCCTTCCAGGCGGCGGTCAGCGCCAGCAGCTGCTGGGCATGCTGCGGCTGCGGATCGCCCATCCGCGTGGCAAACTCCCGCAGCGCATGGCGCACCGCCGACGGCCACTGCTCCGCCAGCACGCCGTCCAGATCGTCACGGTTATCCTCGGCCAGCGCGTACAACGGCGTGCGGTAATAGTGTGGCGCATGCTCCGGCGGCAGCGGTTCACGGCAGCCGGTTTCGCTGCGCTCGCGCGGGATATGCATCTGCGCATGCCACAGCAGCGGACCGTGGGTATTGGCCAGCAGCAGGTTGCCGCCCGGCAGGCCCACGCAGATGCGGTGCATAATGTGGAAGTGATTATCCGGATCGGCGGGGTCGAGCTGGTTTTGCAGATTCAGCACGATCGGCACCCCGGCAATCACCCCGCGCAGCTGGCTGAACGGCGGCGTGCCCTGCATCTGCGATCGCAGCGCCTGGCTCCAGCCGTCCGGCGCTTCAAAGGCGCAGGGGGCGAAGCGGCCAAAGGCGCGGCCCAGAATATCCAGCAGGCTACAGATCACCTGCACGCCGCAGGTGGCGTCGATAAACAGCGCCTTTTGCTCCGCCAGCGCGCTCTGCACTACGCGGATAAAGCGCCGCACCGCCGGACTGTGCGGATAGTGGGTATTTACGTGATAGGTGCAGCCGTGTTTACGGGCCAGCTTCAGGCACTGCGCCACGTCGCTCTGATAAACCGGATGCTCCTGCAATACCGAGATGCCGCGCTGCAACAGCGCTTGGGCGATCTCGCTGCCCGCCCCGCCGACGATGGCCGAGCGGATCACCACGCAGGCGATATCAATATCCCCCGGCAGATCGTCCACCTGTTGATAGAGCGGCACGCCGTACTTTTCCGCCAGATCGCGGGATCGCTGGCTGCCGCGCGCCACAATGCCCGCCAGCTCAAACCCGGCGAACGGCTGATTAAACGCGGAAAGATAGACCTGGCCAAACAGCGTACCGCAGACCACCACGCGTAACGGACGGCTCATAGCTCCCCCTCGGTAAACTGTGGCTGTTCGGCAGGCAGCACGCTGGAAGTGAACTGCGCCAGCAGGCCACGCGCGTGCAGCGCATTGAGCAGCGGTTCCGCCGTCAGCACCTGCGGCAGCCACTTCAGGTCGCCCGCTGGCTGGCGCAGCAGCGCATCCGCCGCCAGCGCCGCCACGCTGCCGGTCAGGCGGTAGCTGTTGGCGAAGCGCAGCCGCAGCTCCAGGTTGACCGGCTGCCCGGCCTGGGTGCCCCGCGCCTGGAGCCAGAAGTGCTGCTGTTCGCCTTCGGCAGCGGCCAGCTCAGTGCTCAGCCGCACCAGTTCCGCCTGTGCCTCATCCTGCTGCTGGCAGGCCAGCAGCATCTGCGCATCGGCCACCAGGCTGTAGGCGGCCAGATTGCCCAGCCCGAACTCGCCGGCCAACTGCTCCAGCTCGAAGCTGAGGAACGGCAGCGCGTCAAACGGCCGGGCGGCGGTGGGAATCTTCACCCGCTGCTGCGCCGAAGCCCGCTGCATTTCCCCGTTGGCAATCACCGTGCCTGCCCGGCCCTGCTCCTGATAAGGATTGAGGCTGGCAATGAAATCCGCAGCGGAAACGGCGGTAAAGCGCTCGATGCCGCCGCCGTACAGGGTGATATGGGAAACGTGCGCCAGCCGCGCCAGCGCATAGCGCGGCAGCATCGCCGCCAGGCCGGGGGTTAACCCGGCTCCCAGCACGCAGGCACGTTGGGCCAGCGCGTGTTGCAGTCTGCCGTCCTGAGCGATTTCACGCCACAGCGGCGGATCGCCCGCCACATCAACGTAGTCCGCCCCCGCCAGCAGAGCCGCCTGCGCCACCCGCGCGCCAATCAGCGACGACGGACCGGCAGCGTTGAGCACCAGATCGGCCCCGCGACAGACGTCTGCCAGCGCCTGCGCATCGAAGATATCGCACTGCCGGTAATCGGCTTCCAGCCCGCCGGGGCTGCGCCCGACCACCGTTACCCGGTAATCGAGCGACCGCAGCAGCGCTACCGCCGCGCGGCCCACTTCTCCCCGACCACCGGTGACAATAATGTGTTTCATCCTGCCCTCCGCTGCTGTTCCAGATGCTGCGCCAGCGGCGCGACGTTTTCCGCGCTCATGCAGCTGAAATGGTCGCCCTGCAAATCGACATAGCGCACCTCATCGATGCACACCCCTTCCCAGAACGATTTCATATCGCGCTGGAGCGCAGGCAGCAGGTAGGTATCGCCCTGCTGGCAGGCGAAGGTCATCTCCCCGGCAAAGAAGCCCGGCTTGTAGCAGCAGATGCCGCGAATGCTGTGGCGGAACACCGCGCACATGCGCTGCCACTCGGCCTCGGCCAGCGCGGGCTGGCCACCGGAATTGCCGACGATGGCGGCGGTCAGCTCGTTCAGACGCTGCTCCGGCGTGCGCTGCTGTACTTCTTCATAGGCGCTGGCGAAAGCGGTTTTGCCCTGTTCGCGGGCGACGCGCGCCACGCACTGCGGGGTGATGGACGCCGGATTGCGGTGCAGGATCTGCTGATAGACCTCCTCCAGCTCCAGTCTGTCCAGCGGCCACGGTGCATCAATGCCCAGCGCCCAGACGATAGCCATATCGATCATCAGCGGATCGTCAATCACATAAGGAATGCGGTAGCTGCTGGCTACCGTTACCGACGCCAGCGGGGTCTGGTTCTCCATCGCCTGACGGGCGATTTCATAGGCCAGCAGGCCGCCTTTGCAGTAGCCGAACAGGTGGGCGTCGGGCGCGATCGCGCGGATCTCCGCCAGATAGTCGCTGGCCAGCCGCGCAATCAGCCCCTCGGCGGGCAGATCGAGGAAGGCCTCGGTATTGGCAACGCTGATGGCGTATACCGGCCCGCTCAGCGCCTCCACCAGCGACAGGCACGGCAGCACCGTGCCGCTGCCTTCGTGCAGAATAAATACCGCCTCGCCATCGCCCGGCTTCAGGCAGGCGACCTTTGCGTAGCCGTCGCTGTTCTCTTCCTGCGCCGCGCCCTGTTCGCGCAGGTAGTCCGCCAGCGCGCGCACCGTCGGCTGTTGCAGCACCTGGCGCAGGCTGCCCTCCCACGGCACGCGGTCGGCACCGAGCGCTTCGCGGATGCGGCTGACCCACTGGGTGATCAGCAGCGAGTCGCCGCCGCTGGCGAAGAAGTCATCCTCCGGACCGATGGCGGCGTTATTCAACAGTTCGCGGCACAGGCTCAGCAGCCGGGTTTCCAGCGCGTCGCTGCCCGCCTCGCTGGCCGACTGTGCGTGGCTTTCGGCGGCGGCAGGCAACTCCGGCAGCTGGCGGCGGTCGATCTTGCCGTTCACCGTCACCGGCAGCGCTTCCAGCACCGCCAGGCGGGCCGGGATCATCGCGGCGGGAAGCTGCGCTTTCAGGGCGGTCAGCAGCGCCTGCGGTTCACAGCGCTGGCGGCGAGAGTTGAACTGCGCCAGCATAAAGCTCTGGCCGAGGCGCGATACCGCATCCTGCTCCGGCGGCCACGCCCACAGGGATTCCGCCCCGACGTCATCCAGCGCCGCCAGCCAGCGCTCCTGCGGCATAAACGGCGAGTCAAACTCCAGACGCTCGTCGGTAAAGCCGGTCAGGCCGTGCTTAAATTCCATCGAGGTCATCAGCTGGTAGTTGTCACGGGTGGCCTCGATAATCAGCAGCCAGCCGCCGGGGGCCAGCAGCTGACGCAGATTAGCCAGCCCGTCGCGCGCCACCACCGCGTTATGCAGCACGTTGTTGGAGACGATCATGTCGAACTGACCGCAGTCCAGGCCCTGTTCCAGCGGTGGGCGGTTGAAGTCGTACAGCTGGTAGCGCACGAAGTCGTGCTGCTGATAGCGCTGGCGCGCCTCGTTAAGGAAGAACGGCGAAACGTCGGTAAAGGTGTACTCCACGTCATAGCCCGCCAGCAGCGGGATCAGCACGTTACTGGTGCCGCCAACTCCCGCGCCGATCTCCAGCACCCGCACCCGACGGCGTTCGGCCATCGTGCGGACCTTTTCTTCCGCCGCGTGCAGCAGCAGATGGTTCATCAGTCGGCTGATCAGGTTGTTCTGATAGGCGTGGGTCGCCACATCGAGCTTGCCGTCCGGGAACAGCAGATTCAGCGGATCTTCTTCGCCGCGCAGCAGCTCCGGCAGGCAGCGGCTGCTGCGCTCCAGATAGGTCAGCAGGCCGCCGTTGTCGTCCAGCCCGGCAATCAGCTGCTCACCGCGCTGCCACAGGCGGGCGATCACGGCGGTATCAACCGACTGTTGCAAGCGATAGCGCTCGCCGTCCTGCACCAGCATGTTGTGCTGCACCAGCGCGCGCAGCCAGCGGCGCACCAGCTGGCGGTTTTCTTCCGCCACGCCGCCGCTCTGCATCATCTCATCAAGCGTTACCGGCTGGCCGACGTTCAGCGCCCGGCTGTCACACAGCGCCTTCACCATATGCATCAGCGCCACGCGGTCCAGCGCGTCGGTCAGTTCGGCAATCTGCCCGCGATCCAGTGAAGCGGTCACGCTGTCCGCCGCCAGCTGAAGCGACGGCACTACCGCCTGCCACTGGGCATTTTCCTGCGGACCGGCCGCCGCCAGCATCGCCGGTTCCACGTAAGCGTGCAGCTCTTTCTGTATCACACCACCGCGCACCACCACCGACGCCTGCGCCACCTGCGGCAGCCGCGACAGCGCCGCTTCGATCTCGCCCGGCTCCACGCGATGCCCGCGAATTTTCACCTGCTGATCCAGTCGGCCGAGGAAGATCAGCACGCCGTCGGCGTTATAGCAGCCGCGATCGCCGGTGCGATACCAACGCACGCCGCGCTCGTCGGTGATAAAGCGATCGGCGGTTTTCTCCGCGTCGCCCCAGTAGGCCAGGGCCACGCCTCGCCCGCCGATCCACAGTTCGCCCGGCACCCAGTCCGGGCAGTCCTCGCCCACCGCGTTGACCACGCGGAACTGCTGATTAGCCAGCGGCAGGCCGTACGGAATGCTTTGCTGATAGTGGTGTTTCGGGTCGATCGGCCAGCTGTTGGACCAGATCGCCGCCTCGGTCGCGCCGCCAAGGCTCAGCTGACGGGCCTGCGGCGCGCAGCGGGCGATGGCCGCGGGCAGCCCCACCGGTATCCAGTCGCCGGACATCATCACCGAACGCAGCGAATCCAGCGTAGCGTTTTCGGTCGCCAGATAGCCGGTCAGCATATTCATCAGCGCCGGAACCGTGTTCCACAGCGTCACCCGATGTTCGCGGATCAGCCGCGCCCACTGCGCCGGGTTGCGCTGGTCGGCCTCGGCGGGCAGTACCAGCGCGCCACCGGCACCGAGTACGCCAAAGATATCGAACACCGACAGGTCGAAGCTGATGCGGGAGAGCGCCAGCAGGCGGTCGTCGGCGGTTAATGCCAGCCGCTGTTGCAGATCGTGCAGCGTGTTGCGTGCCGCATCGTGGCTGATGACCACGCCTTTCGGCTGCCCGGTACTGCCGGAGGTATAGATAATGTAGGCGGCATCCTGCGGATCGATCTGCGCCGCTACGGTCTGCGGTTCCAGTGCCACGGGGTGCAGCACATCCACCGCCGCCACGCCCTGCTGCTGCCACGCCTGCTGCTCAAGTTGCCCGGCGACCAGCACCGCCTTCACCCCGGCGTCGGCAACGATCTGGGCGATGCGCTGCTCCGGCTGCCCGGCGTCGACCGGGATATAGGTGCCGCCCGCCAGCAGCACCGCCAGCGCGGCGATAATCTGCTGGCGACGCACATTCAGCACCAGCGCATAGCGGCCCGCACCGGCCAGCGCAGCGGCCAGGGTCTGCGCCTGATGCAGCAGTTCGCCGTAGCTCACTTCGCCATCGTCATCAATCAGCGCCACCGCCTTCGGCCGCTGTGCCGCCTGCTGCAGCAGCTCGTCGTGCAGTAATCCGCTGGGGATATCGCGGGTGGTGGTGTTGGCGCGAATGCGCGTCTGCTGCTGCGCGCCGGGCAGCGGCAGCTGGACCGGCTGCTGCCAGCAGCGATCGTCCTCCAGCACCCGAGCAATCTGGCTGCTAAAGGCATCAAACATCGCTGCCACGGTGCCTTCGGGGAACACGCCGTCGATCACATCCCAGTTAATCAGCAGTCCGCCCTGGAACAGCATCACCTGGCAGTCGATCCACACCTGCGGCGTCTGGCTGATGCCCCAGGTAAAGTGCGCATCGCCCGGCAGCGCACTGGCGGTATCCGGCGCGTGCTCATCGCTGACCAGCGCGCTGGTAAACACCACCGGCATACGGGCACGCTGGCTGCCGCGCTGGCGGGCCAGTTCACGAATGGTCGACACGCCGGAAAAGGCGTTATGCTCCAGGTCCTGCCACAGACGGGTTTGCAACTGGTTTACCCGCTCGCCGAGGGTGCAGGTAGCGCGCAGATCCGCCTCCAGCAGGCTGACCGAGGTAAAGTCACCGATCAGCGCGGCCACCTGCGGGTGCACGTCCGGACGATCCATCACCGTCAGGTTGAGGCAGAAATGACGGCTGGCGGACCAGCGCGCCATGGTTTCGGCATACAGGGTCAGCAGCAGCGCGGAAGGCGACACGCCCTGCTGCTGGCAGCGTGACCGCAGGCGCTGCCACTGCGTAGCGTCCCACTGCTGGCTGAGGCGGAAGAAGGTCGGCGTTCCCTCATTGGCGGCCTCCGGCAGCAGCGGCAGCTGCGGGCATTCCGGCAGGCTTTCCAGCCGTTCCAGCCAGAAATCCCGCGCTTCGGCATAGCGGCGATGCCGCTGCTGGCGCTGCTGGTACTGGATCACATCGCGGAAGCTGACGGTGAGTTCATCACCGGCGGACTCCCCGCGATATTCACGCCACAGCTCGGCCAGCAGGATCTGAATACTCAGCGCGTCGGCAATCAGCAGATCGATACTGAAGTGCAGGCAGTCACCGGCGTCGGTGTGGCTGAACTGTAAATCGAACAGCGGCCAGCGGTCGGTGGCATAAACCCGGTGAGACATCTCTTCGCGCAGGGCCTGCGGCGACGCATTGCGGCTGGCGATGTCAAAGTGCGGCACCGACGGCAGGATCTGCTGCTCGCCCTGCGGGTTGACGACGGCACGCAGCATCGCATGGCGGGCCACCAGCCGGTTCCAGGCCGCCTCCAGCCGCGGGGCGTCCCAGCGCGAGGCCTCAATTTCAAAATAGCCGTGGCAGCCGATGCCGCCGAAGTTAAACGCCTGCTGGCGACCAATGTAGTAGGCGGACTGCACATCGCTGAGCGCAAACGGCAGGTGCTGGTCCTGCGGCTCGGCGATAAAGGCATCTTCGCGGCTCCACTGCTCAAGCAGTGCGATAATCTGCGGTTTCAGCGCCTTAAGCTGCTCAATCTGCTGTGGACCAATCACCCCCTGCGGGGCGCGAAACTTCAGCGCGCCCGCATCTAACCAGAACTGCGCCTGCTGTTTTTCAAGGGAAAGCAGCAGGGAAAGCGCCTGCTGCGCCGATGGCGAATGGCTGGTCATAACGTTCCTTCCTCAAAATGGGTATCCGACGCCTGCTCGCAGGCGGAAGCCAAGGCCTCCGCGATGCGGTCGAGCGTTTGTAACTGGAAGATTTGCCACAGCGGCAGCTCTGTTCCGTGTTCACGGCGCAGAGCGGCGGCCAGCCGCGTGGCAATAAAGGAGTCGCCGCCGATGGCGAAAAAGTTGTCGTAAATATCGATGTCGTCGCGCTCCAGCAGCGGAGCCAGCAGCGCAATCAGCTGCCGTTCCGAGTCGCTGAGCGGGCGGTCCGCCGCCTGTCGCGCCACGCCCTGGGCCAGCGCTTCAATGGCACGCCGGTCGCGCTTGCCGTTGTCGGTCAGCGGCCAGCTGTCGCAGTAGCCCCACAGGGAGGGGACGGCATAAGCCGGCAGCAGGCTGGCAAGATGCTGCGCCAGCGCGCGCCAGTCCGGCTGCTGCGCGGACTGCACCACCGCCGCCAGCGCCGGGCGACCGCCCTGTTCGGCTACCCATACCAGCGCATCGTTCACCGCCGGTGCGCTGTCGATAGCCAGGCGGATCTCATCCAGCTCCAGCCGGTAGCCGGAGACTTTGACCTGATTGTCGCGGCGGCCGAGGAACTCCAGCACCGCGCCGGGCAGCCAGCGGCCGATATCCCCGGTGCGATACCAGCGCTGGCCGTTCAGGGTGACAAACTGGCTGGCGGTTCGCTGCTCATCGCCAAAGTACCCCGCCGCCACGCCGCGCCCGCCGATCCACAGTTCGCCCGGCACCCAGTCCGGGCAGTCATCGCCCAGATCGTTAACCACGCGGAATGCCTGATTCGGCAGCGGCACGCCGTAGGGAACGGACGGGCAGCCGTCAACGCGCTGTGCCATCGGCCAGTGATTCGACCAGACCGATGCCTCGGTGGCACCGCCCAGCGCGATGGCCTGTGCCTGCGGGGCTGCGGCCTGTAGCCGCTGCGCCAGCGTTGGCGACACCCAGTCGCCGGAGAGCATCACCAGACGCAGATCCGCCAGCCCGGCGGGCGCATCCTGCATCTCGCACAGCGGCAGCACCATTTCCAGCAGGGCCGGAACGCTGTTCCACAGGCTGATGCGGTGTTCCTGCCCCAGCGCCAGCCAGCGCCAGGCGTCTTTTTCATCCTGCCCGGACACCGTGACCAGGCTGCCGCCCTCGGCGAGCAGGCCAAAGATATCCCACACCGACAGGTCGAAATGCAGCGCCGACAGCGCCAGCCCGCGATCCCGTTCCGTTACGCCGTACAGCTGATTGATCGCCACCAGGGTGTTCACCGCCGCCGCGTGGGTAACGGCCACGCCTTTCGGGGTTCCGGTACTGCCGGAAGTAAAGATGATGTAGGCCAGTGCATCCGGTTCTACCTGCGCGGCGGCAGGCAGCCGCGAACCCAGCGGGCGGGCATCTGCAGCAATCTGCGCAATGTCCGACGGCCACTCAACATCATGTCCGCTGATGACTCGCCGGATCGCCGCCTGGCTGACGATCTGCTGACGGCGGTGCAGCGGCCACGAGACGGCCATCGGCACGTAGGCCGCGCCGATCCACTGCACGGCCAGCACCGCAATCACCTGCTCGCTGCCGCGCGGCAGCGCCACGCCAATGTGCTCCCCGGCCTGTGCGCCCTGCTCCAGCAGCGCCAGCGCCAGCCGCTGCACCTTCAGCTCCAGCTGGCGGAAGCTCAGCTGGCGCTCGCCGTCGATCAGCGCGGTGCGGTCGGCATGCTCACGCATGGCATCGGCCACCCGACCGTGCAGTGAACGGGGGTCTTGCGGCAGCGTGACGCCGTTAGCCTGATGCCGTGCGGCCTGCTGGGGCGCGGGCAGTTCGGGCTGAATCACACCGTCCCAGCTCTCGCTTTCGCTGAGCTGGCGTAGCAGATCGCCGTAGGCGGCAAACATCTCATCCACCATGCCTGCCGGGAACAGCCCCTCCACCACGTCCCAGTTGAAGTGCAGCTCGCCGCCGCGCTCAAAGACCTGATGGTCAATCCACACCTGCGGGGTCTGCGAGACGCCCCAGATAGACGGCGGGAAGTCAGCCTGCGGATAGTCGGCGTTCTGCGCGCCCAGCGCGCTGGTAAACACCACCGGCATCATGGTCTGCGCGCTGCCGCGCAGGCGGCTCAGTTCGCGCATCACCCACACCGCCGAGACATCCATATGCGCCAGATCGTCGCCCAGCTGCTGCTGGAGCTGGCGGGCGCGATGCTGCCAGCTCTCACCGGCTTCGTGGTGGCAGGCCAGCAGCAGCAGCGAGGTGAAATCGCCCATCACATGATTGATCGCCGGATGGACCGGCTGGCGATCAAACAGCGTGACGTTGATGCTCAGCGACGGTGACGCCGACCAGCGCGCCAGCACCTGGGCATAGCAGGTCAGCAGCAGGCACGACGGGGTGATCTGATGGCGACGCGCTTTAGCGGTCAGCTGCTGCCAGCGTTCAGCAGAGAGCCAGCCGTTGCGGCGACGGAAGCGCGGCGTACCGAGGGTGCGCGGATCGCAGGCCAGCGGCAGCGCCGGGGCATCCGGCAGGTTTTCCAGCCGATCCAGCCAGTACTGTTCCGATTCCGGCCGCTGCTTGCCGTGAACGGCGGTCACGTAGTCGCGGAAACCGATATCCACCGCCGGTAGCGCGGCCTGCGGATCGGCATACAGTGCGGCAAGCTCGGCAATAAACATCTGCATGCTCAGCCCGTCCAGCACCAGGTTATCCAGCCCCAGGCAGAAGCGGTTTTGCCCGTCGTCACTTTCAATCAGCGTGGCGTGGAACAGCGGCCATTCACCCGGTGCCAGCACGCGGTGAGAGAGATTTTCACGCGTTTGTTCGGTAAAGGACGGCCATTCGGCGGCCGCACAGCGCAGCACGGTCAGCACGGCACCGGGCTGCTCGGGCAGCACGCGCTGCATTCCCTGTTCGTCGAAAATCAGACGGAGGGCATCGTGACGCGCCACCAGCTGGCTGAGCGCCTGCTCCAGCCGCGCGGCGTCAAACGCGTCGCCCTGATATTCCGAATAGTAGTGGGTCGCCACGCCGCCGAGATCGAAGCCGGACTGCCGCCCTGTCAGGTAGGCGTGCTGCACGTCGGTGGCGGCAAACGGCTGGTAGCGCTGTTCAGCATCGTGGGCCAGGGCGGCAATCTGCACGCTGGCCTGCTGTTCGGGCAGCTGGCCGACAAAATCGCGCAGCACCGGGCTGGCGAACAGCTGGCCGAGGGTGGCACCGCCGATGCCGATATCGCCAAGCTGCGCCACAATACGCGTGGCGTGCAGGCTGTCGCCGCCCAGCTGGAAGAAGTTGCTGGCGGCGTCCGGCATCACGCCGAGCACCTGCTGCCACACCGCAGCGACCTGATGCTCGCGCTCGCCGTGCAGCGCGGCGCTGACCGTACTGCCCGTCGCCTGCGCATCCGCGGCGGCGCGCACCGCCAGTTCACGACGGTCCACTTTGCCGTTGGCGCTGAGCGGCATCGCCTCCAGCAGATGGATCTGCTGCGGCAGCATGTACGCTGGCAGCTGCTGCTGCAGCCAGCTACGCAGGGCGGCGGCGTCCGGCATCGCGCGCGACCGGCCCGCAAGGCTTTGCAGCAGCAGCGCGCCTGTGCCCACCGTGCAGGCCGATGCCACCGTCATCCCCTGTTCGGCCAGCGCCTCGTGCCAGCCGTCGGCGGAAAGCAGCGGCGACAGGCTGCCACGGCGGCGATCGGCGTAAGCGGCTTCCTGCGGCAGCAGCAGCACCGTCAGCTGCGCCAGCGGGCTGAGGGTCAGCGTTTCCAGTATCAGCGCACGGCTGTCGGCGGCGCACAGTCCGCGCAGCGCCTGAACGCCTGTCGCAATGTTATTGAAGCGGTGCAGCGCGTTGTTGCTGAGCACCACGTCGGCGCTGAAGCGGCAAGGGTCTGCAGCCGCCAGCAGCAGGCTGCGGTGCGGATAGCCACTCAGGCGGAACTCGGCCTGCTGGCGCAGCGACGAGGCCGACTCCACCAGGCAGTATTCAATCGCCGACTCCGGCAGCGCCGCCAGCAGCGCGCTGGCGAACAGACCGCTGCGACCGTTCAGCTCCGCCACGCGCACCGGGCGCTGTAGCTGCTCTGCCAGCGCGGCAATCTGTGCCACCACGGCATCAACAGCCGCCTGGGTTTCCGGCGATCCGGCCACCAGCGTTTCCGGCGACAGCACCGGATCGTCCAGCAGTGCCAGCGCATTCTGCTCGCCGCGTACCACCCCAGCGATCCACTCAAGCCGCTGCTGTAGCGACTGCACGATTGCCGCCAGGTACGGGTGCGGCGGCGCGGTAAATTCGCCCGGCCACTGCCCGGCTTTCACGCCCTGCTCGCCGGAGATCAGACAGCCCTGCCCGACCAGCCAGCTCAGCCAGTGGCGCACCAGCGGCCGATAGCGCGGGGCGATCTGTGCCTTAGCCAGCAGCGCATCCGGCTGATGCCATTCGCTCATCGCCAGACCCAGCTTTGTAGTCAGCAGCTGGCAGAGCAGATGGCGCACCGCGTGGGCTTCCTGCTGAACGGTCTCGTCCACCGCTAAAGCGTCCGGCAGCGGCGCAACCGGAGTCGCCGTGGCCCGGGTTTCACGCTGCGCTTCCCCCTCAACGAACAGCCGTAAGTGCTTATGCGGTTTGTCCAGATAGATCGCCACCGCGCGGCCCACCCGGCTGAAACGTTCGGCCTGGGCTTCAATATCGCCCAGCTCGATGCGGTAGCCGTTCAGCTTGATTTGCCGATCCTCCCGGCCAAGGAATTCCAGGCAGCCGCCGGGAACAAAGCGCCCGCGATCGCCGGTACGGTAGAAGCGTTCGCCGCCCTGAATAACGAAGCTGGCGGCGGTTTTGGCTTCGTCGCCGTAGTAGGCCATCGCCAACCCGACGCCGCCGATCCACAGCTCACCGGCGACCCAGTCCGGGCAGTCACGGCCCTGCCGATCCACCACGCGATACGACTGGTGGGCCAGCGGATAGCCGTAGGGGATCGCCTGCCACTCAGGGTCGATCTGCTCAACGTCCAGCGCGTTAGACCAGATGGCCGCCTCGGTTGCGCCGCCGAGCGCGGTAAATCCGGCCTGCGATCCCAGCGCGCGCAGGCGCGGTAGCAGATCCAGCCCCACCCAGTCGCCGGAAAGCAGCACCCGGTTAAGCGACGACGGCAGCCCGCGCGGATCGTGTTCTGCGGCGGTCAGCAGCATATCGAACAGAGCCGGAACGCTGTTCCAGTGGGTCACTTCCTGCTGATGCAGGTGGTTCAGCCAGCGCGGGGCGTCTTTCTCTTCGCCCTCCGCCGGGATCACCAGCGTGCCGCCGCAGGAAAGCGCGCCAAAAATGTCGTACACCGAGAGGTCGAAGTTCAGCGCCGACAGCGCGAAGACCCGCATCGCATCCTCGCCGACGTAGCGGCGGTTGATCTCATCCACGGTGTTTGCCGCGGCCTGATGGCTGACCATCACCCCCTTCGGCACCCCGGTGGAACCGGAGGTAAAGATGATGTAGGCGGCATCCGTCGGATTGCCGCAGGCGATTTCGCTCAATGGCAGCAGCGACTCGCCGGGTTGGGTGATATCCAGCCAGGTGTATTGCAGATTAGCAGCAGGAGCGGTTGAAGCGTCATCAGCATGGCCAGTCAAGGCAGGCGCGTTGACCGGTTTTTCAGCATGCTGTGCGGAGGCGGATGCATTGGCCTCGCCAGCGACCGGCGCAGTTCCATACGTATCCGCCGGGTTTTGACCGGCGTCGAAAATATTTTCACCCGCGCCCACAAGAATCCGAACCTGCGCCTGGCGGATAATCTGCTGTAAACGGGTTGGCGGCTGCGCCACATCCAGCGGCACATAAATGCCGCCCACCGCGTGGCAGGCCAGCACCGCGACGATCTGCTGGCGGCCTTTCGGCAGCAGGATCGCCACGCGATCGCCCGGCTGCACGCGCGCTTCACGCAGCTGCCAGGCAAGTTCCCGGGCCTGATTGCCGAGCTGCCGATAGCTGAGCTCGCCGTCGGTATCCACCAGCGCTCGCTGCTGCGGCTGCTGCTGCACGCTGCGCCAGAATGGCGTGTGCAGCAGGCGCGGGCTGAACGGCGGCACGGTGTGTCGATCCTGCGATAGCCGACGCTTCGCCAGCGCGGCGCTATCAACATGGTGCGCCACCGGGGCATGCAGCAGCCGTTCGTCGCTGGCGATGCCGTCGATCAGTCGGCACATAAAGCCAAACATCTGCTCAACCATCTGCGGCGGGAACAGCGAATCGACGCTGTCCCAGCACAGCAGCAGCGCGCCCTGATGCTCCATCACCTGGCAGTCAATCCACACCTGCGGCGTCTGCGAAATCCAGTAGTGCAGCTCGCCGAGCGTATTGCTGCCGATCAGATCGCGGCCCAGATTGCTGGTGAACACCACCGGCATATCCATCTGGCGACCGTGCAGCTGTGCACCGTCGCGCATTACCTCCACCGCGCTGTAGTCGGCGCGATCGAAGTCGGCCATAAAGCGCTGGTTAAGCCGCCGGATACCGGCCAGCAGGGTGTCGTCGGGCTGGCTTTCGCAGGCCAGCAGCAGCAGCGTGGTGAAGTCCGCCACCAGTTCCGGCAGCTGAGGGTGATCGCCACGGCGGTTAAAAATAGTGAGGTTCAGGCTGAAATCCGGCACCGCCGACCAGCCGCGCAGCGTGGCCGCGTAGCAGCCCGCCAGCAGCATCGACGGCGTAACGCCCTGACCGCGCGCCAGCGCTTTCAGGCGGCTCCAGCGTTCCGCGTCCAGCTGCCAGTCGCGGTGGCTGAATCGCGGTGCGCCCTGCCCGACATGGCTTTGCCGAGGCAGCTGCGGTGCCTGCGGCAGTCCCTGCATCAGGCGCTGCTGCCAGTAGTCGCGGCTGGCGCTGAGGTCGTTCTGCTGCTGTTCCAGCAGGTACTGCGGGAAGCTGTATTCCAGCGCGGGCCACGCCGCCTGTGGCTGATGAATGGCGCGGCTCAGCTCGGCCAGCAGGATCTGTACGCTCATGCCGTCGGCAATCACCATATCAATGTTGATATGCAGGCGGCTGCCTTCGCTACGGTGGCTGGCCGCCAGATGGAAGCCGCTTTCCCGGCTGAGATCCGCCACCCGGTGGGACAGTTTTTCACGCAGCGCCCGGCGTTGATTTTCGGCCTCCTCATCGGCCAGCGCCTGCCAGTGATAGCTGTCAACGGCCACCGGATGCCAGGCTTCAATGACCCCCTGCTCGGCGGCGTTAATGCGCATCCGCAGCAGGTGGTGACGCTGATGCAGCTGGTTCAGCGCCGCGCTGAGCCGTTCATCGCCCAGCGCCGGGCAGTCCAGCTCCAGATAGATCTGGCAGGCCACGCCGCCCAGCTGGCGATCGCCCTGACGCCCGCGCCAGTAGGCCAGCTGCACCGGGGTCAGGGTAAAGGCCCCGCCGTCCCACTGCACCTGCGCCTTTTCAGCCTGCGGGACGGATTCCGCCTGCCGCTCCGCCTGTTGCCAGCACTGCTGCCAGGCGTTGAGGGTGGTTTTTTCAAACAGCTGCGCCAGCGTCAGGGTCACGCCGAGCTTTTTCCCCTCATCCACCAGATCCAGCATTTGCAGGGAGTCCAGCCCCAGCGTCAGCAGATCGTCATCGCCGTTGAGATCTGCCGCGGGCAGGCTGAGGGTGTCCGCCACCCAACCACGCACGTACTCGCTGCCGGGCTGGTCCGCCGAAGATTGTCCCTCAATACTGGCGCTGCTTTCGCGCGTTGCGTTGCCCGACTCGGCTGTATTGTGCGTTGCTGACGGCGTGAAGCGCAGTCCCGGCGGCCAGTGGCGCTGGCGGTCAAACGGATAGAGCGGCAGCAGTGCCAGCGCTGCGGGGTGTACCTGTGCTCTGCCCTGCCGCCAGTCAAAGCGGCCGCCGCTCAGCCATTGTTCGGCGCTGTCAGCCTGGCGGAAGCGGCTGAGGCGTTCAGTGGTGACGATCTCCGGCTGTTTCAGCTGGCTGATTAACTCATCCAGCGAACGGTAGCGGATCAGCGCGCGCAGCGGGAAATGATGTTCGCGCCCGACGCACCAGGCATTCAGCAGCGCGGCGGCGTTTTCCGGGTGCTTCACCAGGACATCGGCCAGCGCCGAGGCGGTCTGCCGCAGTGCGGTTTCACTGTGGCCGCTGACGGGCAGCAGGCCGCTAACCTCTTCGCGAGAAGCAGGCAGTGAAGCCGTTTCCGCACGCTTAATCAGCGCTGATGCCATGGTGCCGGTAAAGCTGAAGGCGTTTACCGCTACCCGTTCAACGCGGGCTGACTGCGTCTGCTGCGGATAGCGATAGCGCGGCCAGCTTTCCGCCAGCTGCGGATTCACCTGGCTGAAATGCGGGTGGCCGAAGTGCTGCTGGCGCTGGATCTGCGCCACGGCGCGTAACACCGAGTAGAGGCCGGAAGCCGCTTCCAGATGGCCGAGCTGGGTTTTACTGGCCCCCAGCGGCAGCGGCTGCAGGCGTTCGCCATACACCGTCGCCACGGCGCTCAGTTCCACCGGGTCGCCCAGCGCGGTGCCGGTGCCGTGGGTTTCCAGTAGCGAAACCGCGTCCGGCGTGCAGCCCGCTTCGTCCAGCAGCTGGCGCATCATCGCGCCCTGCGCCTGCGGATTCGGTGCGGTCAGGCTGCTGCTTTCACCATCCTGCGCCGCTACGCTGCTCTCTATTACCGCCAGCACCGGATCGCCATCGCGCAGCGCCTGAGCATAGGGTTTAAGCAGCATCATCACCGCGCCTTCGCCGCGCGCGTAGCCGTCCGCTTTATCGCTAAAGGTGGCACAGCGGCCGTTCGGCGAGAGCATCCCGGCGTGGGTCAGCGCCTGCTCCACCTGCGCGGAGAGCAGCAGGTTAACCCCGCCGACCACCGCCGCGTGGCACTGGCCCGCACGCAGGCTGCGCACCGCGCAGTCCAGCGCCACCAGCGACGAGGAACAGCCGGTATCCAGCGTCAGCGCCGGGCCACGCGTGCCGTAAAACTTCGCCAGGCGGCCCGAACTGGCGCTGGCGCTGATGCCGGTTGCCAGCCAGCTTTTGGCGTAGTCGGGATCGTTCTGCTGCATCAGCTGCATGCCGAACTCGCTGCCGCTCTGGCCGATCCAGAAGCCCAGCGACGCCGTTTTCAGGCTCTCCGGCCGCCAGCCCGCCTGCTCAAACAGGTGCCAGCTCAGCTCCAGCAGCATGCGCTGCTGCGGATCAAGCAGCTGCGCCTCTTTCGGACTGATGGCGAAGAAGGCGGCGTCGAAGCCGTCGATATCCGCCAGCGCCCCCACAGGCAGCGCAAAGCGGCGCAGGTCGTTTGCTTCGTGGCGCACCGCCGATTCCCCGGCGGAGAGCCAGTCGGCGTACGCCTGCCATCCCTCGTACTGCTGGCCCGGCAGGCGACAGCTGATGGCGACAATCGCCACCTCGTTATCGTTAACTGGCGGTACAGGCTGTTCGTCTGCACGTTGCACGGCGGTGTGGCTGGCGATCCAGCCGCTCAGCTGTAACAGGGTCGGATGGGCAAACAGATCGGTGACCAACAAACGGCAGCGGTATTTCTCATTGATCTGCTGGCACAGGCGCAGCGCCTGCAGGCTGCTCAGCCCGGCGTCCAGCAGTCCCTGGGCCGGATCAAGTTCACCGACCGCCAGCAGGCGGCAGAGCGTGTCGTGCAGCCACGGCAGGATCTCATCGTTCAGAGCACGACTGGCCGCAAGGTCGCGATCGGCTAATGCTGCTGATGACGATGACAATGGCGATGCAGAGGATGATGCTGATGACGAGGTTAATGGTGCTGCCGCATTATCAACGCGGGTAGATCCGTTCGCTGGAATGGCACGCTCAGCCAATCCTTGCTGCGCGGCAGGCACGCGTTCCTTCTCTGCCATCCCGCCTTCGGGATGTTCAGCGTGATAAGCCAGGGCAGAGATGCCCGCCGGATCGTTCTGCCAGACAAACAGCGGACTAAGCTCGTTGCCCTGCCACTCTTTCATCATCTGGCGGCGCTGGATCTTGCCGCTGGAGGTTTTCTTCAGTTTGCCCTGCGACAGCACAACAACGCGCCCAATCGTCAGGCCAAAGTGTTCCGCCACCACCGCACAGGCGGCGCGGGCGAGTGCGCTATAAACCTCGTCGCTCTGATGGCGGCGCGCTTCCAGCATCAGTAGGATCTCGCCGCTGTCGGTATCCTGACAGGCGCAGACGCCGCCGGTTTTTATCTCTTCGCACTGCTTTTCGATCGCCTGTTCCAGATCGTTGGGCATGTGGTTTTCACCCGCCACAATGATGATGTCCTTCAGACGTCCGCAAATGTACAGCTCCCCCTGCCACACGAAGGCCAGATCGCCGGTGCGCAGATAGCGATGCCCTTCCGGCTCACCGGCAACGGTGGCTTCAAAGGTTTCCGCGCTGAGCTGCGGCTTGTTCCAGTAGCCGTGCGCTTTCGATGCCCCGCTGGCCCAGACTTCGCCGATATGCCCTTCCGGCAGCGCCTGATGGCTGTCGGCATCAACAATTCGCAGCTGCCACTGGGGATCGACGCGCCCGGAGCTGACCAGCGGCCTGCCGTGTGCATCCGGCTGCGCCCTGCCCGCCGCCAGCGCCGCGCCGTTAAAGCGCTGGATCACATAGTCGGTGTTGGCCGGTTTGTAGGTGATAGCAAGGGTGGACTCCGCCATGCCGTAGGCCGGGGTGAACGCCTGCGGCTCAAAGCCCGCCGGGGCAAAGCGATCGGTGAAGCGCGCCATGGTATCGGCGCGGATCGGCTCGGCGGCGTTGGCGGCCACCTTCAGCGAGCGCAGATCCAGCCGGGCAACCTGTTCATCGCTGACCATCTCGTTGCACAGCGCCCAGACGAAGTCCGGCGCGGCGACGGCGTTGGCACCGTACTCTTCAATCAGCTTCAGCCACTGATGCGGGTCGGCCACCATCTGCGCCGGCGGCATAAAGTTGCAGCATCCGCCGGAAAGCAGCGGCATCATCAGGCCGCTGAGCATGCCCATATCGTGATAGAACGGCAGCCAGTTGGCGGTGATCACCTCCGGCTGGCAGCGGCAGTGCAAATCCAACAGCAGCTGCTGCTGGGCACGAATATTGTCGTCGTAGTTGCAGACGGCTTTCGGTTTTCCGGTCGAGCCGGAAGAGTATTGCAGGTAGACCGGGCCACCCGGATGATAGATCCCATCAAGCGCTGCGCTATCCGGCAGATCGCCCGACGCCAGGCTGGCAGGCAGCTCGTCAACGACGATCAGTTTGCGCTGATGATGCCAGCCCTTCGACTGGATCTCTTCGACCATCGCACGGTAGGTGAAGATGTATTCCGGCGCGCTCTCTTCGACAATATGGCCGATAACCCCGGCGCTGCGGTGAATACGAAAGGCGTTGGTCAGATGGACCGGAATGGCGGCCACGCCGCTAAGAATGCAGGCGCTGAGGCTGGCAATAAAATTGGCATCGCCCGGCATCAGCAGGATGGCACGCTGATTCACGTTCAGCGAATCGCCCATCTCCTGCGCCATGGCGAAGGCGGTATTCACTAACCGACGATAGCTCCATTCATCGGTGTTCTGCTTGTCACGATAGCGCAGCGCGATGCTGTCCGGCTTGTGTTGCGCATGCTGCAACAGTTTCTCTCTCACCCAGCCACTGGCAATAGACGATCGCTTCATCCAACCTCCCTCAATTTCCCCACGGGGGATATAAAAAATAAGGCCCTGCTGAAAAAGCCCGGCCGCAAGAAACAGCCAGAAAAGGTGGCTGCACGCAGCCACCTGAGGTTCCGCTTACATCAGAACTTGTAGTTAACGCTGACGCCGAAGTTGACCGGTTCCCCTGCGCGGGCATACCAGTCACCGTTCATATTGAACGCGCGAGTGACGTAGGTTTCGTTGGTGACGTTTTTCACGTAGGCCGTGATGTCGTACTCGTTGGTGGTGTAACCCGCAAACAGGTTAAGCAGGCCGTAAGCCGACTGTTTTTTGGTGTTGGCGTTATCGAAGTAGATGCTGCCGGTGACGTTATAGTCGGTGCGTACAAAGAAGCCGTTGGCGAAGTTGTAGTCCGCGCTGAAGCCGTAGTTATAGGCTGGCGCATTCGCCGGACGCTTGTCTTTGTAGTTGGTGGAAACGTAGGTGCCGGTGCCGTTATCGACTTCGGTCGGGAAGTCTTTAAATTTGGCATCGGTATAGCCCGCGTTGGCCGCCAGACGCAGTGCGTCGGTCGCCTGCCAGGTCAGGTCGGTTTCCACCCCACGGCTGACCGATTTGCCGCTGTTGGCGGTGTAGGAGTCCGGGTAGAAGGTGACTTCGGTCTGCTGGTTTTTCATGTCGATCCAGAACAGTGAGGTGTTCCAGCGAACGCTGTGATCGAACCAGTCGGATTTCAGACCCACTTCATAGTTGGTGGTGTGTTCGGCATCGTAAGAGCGGGCCATGTTCGGGCCAAGGGTGTTAAAGCCGCCGCTCTTGTAGCCTTTGGAGATGCTGGCGTACAGCATCGCTTCCGGCGTGACGTACCAGTTCACTCCGGCCTTCGGCAGCCAGGCATCGAACGAACGATCGTTGTTATCTTCGCCGTCGCCGGTCGGATAGCCCATCATGGTGCCGGTTGAGGTGTAGTGCAGGCGTTTTTTGTCGTAGTCGTAGCGCACACCCGCCACCAGCTCGACGTTATCCAGCACGTAGTAGCCCGCATTACCAAACACCGCGTAGTTGTCGGTTTTGATCTGCGTGTTGCCTGACTGGAAGTAGTCGTAGGAGTTGTAGCGATAGGCGATGGTGTTGTTATCGTCCTGGTGCAGGAAGTAGGTGCCCAGCAGCCAGTTGAACGGCCCCTGATCGGTGGAGTTCAGGCGGAATTCCTGCGAGAAGTAGCGCGTTTCACGATCCATCAACAGTTTGGCTTCGTCGACGTTGGTGAAGTCGAGGTCCTCGTTGTCGATTTTTTTATCGTGGTTGTAGGCGCTGATCGAGGTGAAATCGATGGTATCCCACGAGTACACCGCCTTCATCTGCGCTTTCCATACGTCGACGTCGGCCTGGCCGCCGTAGTCAGACTTCACGTATTTACGGCCGCTTTTGATGTCGTTCCAGTTAACGAACGGCGAGTTGCCGTCGCGCTTGTTCTGCGACTCAAAGGTGGAGATCACGTCCCAGTTGCCGTCCATCGGCTGCCAGCGCAGCTTGACGCGGCCGTAGAAGTCGCGGATGCGGTCAACATCTTTCGCGCCGTCGGATTCGCGTTTGAAGTAGCCATCGCCGTAGACATATTTCAGCGCGGTACGGTATGACCAGTCTTCGCTGTCGCCGATTGCTCCGCCCGCCAGCGCGTCGGCCTGGGTACGGTTGTAGCTGCCGTAGGAAAGGCCGACTTTGTATTCCGGCACGGTGTCAGGATCTTTGGTGATGACGTTAAGCACGCCCGCTTCGGTGTTGCGGCCGTAGAGCGTGGCCTGCGGCCCGCGCAGCACCTCGACCCGGTCAACATCCAGCAGTTCGGCGTCGAACAGCGCGCTGTATACGCCATCAACGAAGAAGCCTACGGCCTGTTCGCCTTCCATGCCCGGCGTCAGGCCGCGAATGGTGAAGAATCCCGCGTCGGACGTGTTGCCCGCTTTGGTCATGTAGAAGTTCGGTATGTAGGTCGAAACGTCATAGATATTGTCGATTTTGCGTCGTTCAATATCAAAATCCGTCAGCGTATACATGCTAATTGGCGTTTGCTGTTCGCCTTTAGCCACTTTTTCTGCGGTGACGGTAATGGTGGGCAGTTCGCCCGGTTTGGTTTCGTTATCGGTTTTTTTGTCGGTTGATGCCGCACCTGCCATAAATGACGCGGCGCTTAATGCGACAAAGATAGTTTTGCGATGAAATCTCATCGTAATACTCCATGAGGTAAAGGCTTTTAAAAAACCTGAATCTGCTCACGGTACATTCCAGTGTAAATTATAATGATTATAGCGCTGCCAACTGCCTTGCAATAATAAACCCATCATCATCAGGGTAAATTCAGTCACGAAAAAAAATTTATTTATAGCCAACAAAAGATCACCGGCATGGCCGTGACCCACGATTGACTCTTTCTGTTATGCAAACTGTCCCACAGGCTCTGTAAGGGCTAATTTTACATAAAAATAACAAATTATTCTTATGTTATCTTTTTTAAGAATCTCTTACCGCAGGCTGTGAAAAAGCCTTCACAGTCTGAAAAATCGATCAACAATCTGATGTATAAAGGAGATCCCTTTACACTCCCTTATGCGGTTTTTGTTATATCATTACCAAAATTGACAAAACAACGACAATAACCGTTAGCATTCTTTATGTGTGATAAAGATCACACTTTTTTATGCAATCGATGTTTTATTTATTTTAATAACACTTTTTGCGTGGATAAAAATAACAACAAAAGACGCGGAAATAATTCAACAAGTTAGCAGGGAATATTATTTACAGCCTTAAGTGGTACGATGAGATATATCCTTTTATTCATTGCCGCCATTAGTCGAAATTACCTGACCGTTAATGTGGAAGTTTGAAGGAATTTATTTCCCAAGCGCTGAATCGAATCGGCACAGCGAATAATTCGTTGCTATTTTCAGCCTCAACGCCCGGCGTCACAACGAATAAAGACCCCACCTTTTTCTCTACTGACCCGCTGCTGGCCGCGATGCCGGTTCGCCAGGCCAAATACGCTGGCTGCATAAGCAAAGCAGGCTTTGTCGTTTCTGCTGCCTGCCGTTAATCCCTATAGTCTGGGTTTTAGATCGGTTAACAACCCATGCCTCAATCTGCTGAACTTTTCTTAGAAACCGCCGGACCCCTTTCCGCTTATCTGTCCCAGCGTGCTGAACCGGCGATCGCCTGGCCGAAGCTGCATGGCGATAGTGACGCTGATGTCGTGGTGATCGGCGGTGGCTTTACCGGCCTTTCCTGTGCGCTGAGCCTGGCGGAAAGCGGCGTGCGCACGGTGCTGCTGGAAGCGCGGGAAATCGGCTGGGGCGCTTCCGGCCGTGCATGGGGACAGGTCGCCGCTGCCGCCAAGTTTATGCCCGCGCAAATAGAGAAGGATTTCCCGCCTGAAATCGCCGCACGTATTAACCGCGCGGCCGAAACCGCACCGGACGTGGTGTTCAATCTGGTAAAACAGCACGACATCCGCTGCGACGCGGTGCGCAGCGGCAATCTTATCGCCGCGCATAATCCGGCGAAGGAACAGTGGGTGCGCACTACGGCGCAGGATCTTCAGCGGCGCGGCTATCCGGTTCGCCTGCTGGATGCCGCTGAAACACAGCAGTTTACCGGCAGCCAGCGCTATCGCAGCGCGCTGCTGGATGAACGCGGCGGCGCGCTGAATCCTCTTGGCTACGCGCGCGGACTGGCGCGGGCCGCCGGGCAGGCAGGCGCAGAGATCTACACGCAGTCACCTTTTACTTCACTACAAAAGTCGGGCAGCGGCTGGCGTGTTGCCACCCCTCACGGCAGCGTGACGGCGGGCCAGGTGGTGTTTGCTACCGGTGCCTTTACCGGCGATCTGCTGGGCCAACAAACCCAGCGTGAAATCATCCCGGTGCGAGCCTATCAGGCCGTCAGCCAGCCGCTGGCACCGGAGATACTCAGCCAGATCCTGCCCGGCGGCCAGCCGCTGAATGATACCCGCCGGATGTTTTCCGGGGTGCGCATCTGGCCCGATGGCCGTCTGCATGTGGGTCTGGACGGCCCGCTGTTTCGCCACCACGCCGACGGCTGGCTTAACGCTGCAACCCGACGGCTGCAAATGATGTTCCCGCAGCTCACCACGCTGAACTGGGCGTATCACTGGGCGGGCTGGGTGGATATGACCGTCGATCACTACCCGCGCCTGCACCGGCTGGCTCCCGGCGTGCTGGCTGCTTACGGCTTCAGCGGGCGCGGCGTCGCCATCGGTACGCTGATGGGGCGCGATCTGGCGGCGCTGGCGCGGGGTGAAGAGGAAGATCGGCTGGTGCATCCGCTGACCGACGTCCGGCCTCTTTGGTTCCACGCCGTCCACCGTCCGCTGGTCAGTTCCCTTACCGCTCGCTACCGGCTGGAGGATCGTCTGAACGATGCCCGCTACGGCCGCGAGCCTTCTTCACTTCATCCTTAACACCAGAGATTGCTATGTATCCAATTATTACCTACCACCGCGACGAGCAGCGCCGCGATTTTTTCCACAGCTGGCTTGATGGCCGACCGCAGCTTGATGACGATCTGCTGATCGAGCGTGCCTTTTACTACAGCAAAAACGAGCAGCACGGCGTTTATTCCGGTGTCGCGTATCTGCGGGCATTTTCTCAGCAGATCGACACTTTTGATGCCGATCTGTGGCTGATTGTTATCGGCGGGCGGCTGACGCTGCGGCTGAGCAACGGCGATGAGATTACCGCTAACGCCGAGGATAGTCTGGTGATCCCACGCGGTGCACAGTTTGCGCTACACAGCGAAGCGGGCACCCGGGTGTGGTTCAGCGCCTATCAGCCGGAGGCGATTGCTGACGGCCATAGCGATGCGCCGCCGTTTTCGCTCGCTGCCGGTCCTGCCACTGCGCAGCCGTTCAAAGTGGACGCCGACGTGGAGTTGGATCTCATCGACGGGCCTGCCGCCGATCTGATTAGCTCCGCCGAACGCCCGACGGTGCATCGCCGCGTGCTGTACCTCAGCGCCGACGGAAAATTCAGCGTGGGGATCTGGCAGGCAACGCCCTATACCCGTCGCCTGGCCGCCTTTGGCGACTACGAGTTGATGTATCCGGTGCAGGGAGAAATCGAGCTGAGCAACGCGCTGGGGGAATCCTTCGTCTACGGGCCGGGCCAGGGCGTGGCGGTCAACCGTGGCGTCAGCAATGCCTGGCACAGCACCGGGCTGGTTAAGAAAATCTATAGCAAAATCAGCGTTTAACTTTTTTATTACTTCACCAGGAGAACACCATCATGAACCGTCGCGAGCTTCTTACCGCCATGCCGCTGGCCTTTGCCGCCGCCAGCCTGCCGCTGATTGCCACCGCCGAATCGGCCCCGCAGCCGCTGAACCCCGGCGACAGCACCTGGGACCGCATCCAGAAAACTAAAATCCTGCGCATTGGCGCACCGGTGATGGAGCCCTGGTACTTTAAAGACAGCAGCGGCTCGGACCTGCCGGGCGCGGTAGTCAGCAACGGCGTGACCTGGCGCGGCGTCGGCATCAGCTTCGCCAAAGCGGTGGCGGATGCGATGAACGTGCAGCTGGAGATTGTGGAAACCACCTGGGCAAACGCCGTGGCCGGGCTGCAAACCGGGCAGTTTGATACCTTCGTGCTGCTGGATGCCACCCCGGCCCGCGCGCTGTCGGTGAACTTTATCCCCACTCCGCTGCTGTGGTATCCGCTGGCGCTGCTGGCGAAGGACGATGCCAAAATTGAAAACTGGCAGCAGATCAACGACCCGAGCTTTACTATCGGCGTCGGCCTTGGCACCACCTGGGATGAGTTCATCACCAAGGAGGCACCGAAGGCCAACATCAGCCGCTTCCAGAGCAGTGCGGAAATTTTTGCCGCTTTCCAGGCCGGGCGCATTAACGCCGGGTTGATTTCCGCCGTGGCTGCCGACCTGGCGCGTGCGCGTATCGGCAGCGGCAAAACCCTGGTACCCGCGCCGAAGGTCTATATTCCCGGCGGCATTGCGGTGCGCCAGGAGAACGACTCCCGCTGGCTGAACTACCTGAACACCTGCGCGGGCTACTTCTACTACACCGGCAAATCGCAGCAGTTCTATGAAACCTTCCTGAAGTTCCGCGGCATCGATCCGAAAAGCGTGATCCCGGTACAGCGCGAATCCGCGTAATGCGATCCGTTTCCGGCGGGCGTTCAGCGCCCGCCCCCTTCGCCTGAAGTCACTGAGGACGTTATGCATTATCAATGGGACTTCTCCCAGGTTTTCCGGCTGCTGCCGCTGCTGCTGGAAGGGCTGGAGGGTACGCTGCTGTTAGTGGCCTGGTCACTGCTGGCCGCCATCCCCCTCGGCCTGCTGCTGGCGGTGCTGCGCCTGTCGCCGTCGGTGCTGCTCCGCGCTTTTGCCGGGCTTTACGTGGCCTTTTTCCGCTCCGCCCCGGCCATCGTGCTGATTTACTGGTTTTTCTTTGCCGCTCCGATTCTGTTTGCCTTCAGCCCCGCGCCGCTGACCTCCGCCGTGCTGGCCATCAGCCTGCAGGCCGCCGCCTTCTTCTGCGAGGTGTTCCGGGCCGGGATTCAGGGCGTCGATCGCGGCCAGTGGGAAGCCGCCGCCGCGCTCAATATGCGCGGATGGACGCGCTTTCGGCTGATTGTGCTGCCGCAGGCGCTGCGCCACGTGATGCCCGCGTTTATGAACCGGCTGATCGATCTGATCAAAACCACCACCCTGGCGTCGGTGATCGGCTTCAGCGAGGTGGTGTATAACGCCGGGCGGATTTCGTCGCAAACCTTCCGCCCGCTGGAAACCTTCACCCTGCTCGGGGGGCTGTTCTTCGTACTGCTGGCGATGATCAGCCTGGCGGCACGCGGGCTTGAACGCCGCTGGCAGCAGGAGGCGCGCCGATGAACTACAGCCTGAATTTTCATTTCCTGCTCAACTACCGCGCGGTGCTGTGGGAAGGATTGCTCAACACCGTACAGCTGTCGCTGGCGATTATGATTAGCGGTTTCCTGCTCGGCACCCTGCTGGCGCTGCTGCGGCTGTCCCCACGCCCGCTTGTGCGCGCAGTGGGGCAGATCTACGTTAATCTGCTGCGCAATCTGCCCGCGCTGATCGTGCTGTTCTGGTTCTTCTACGCCCTGCCGCTGTACACCGGAATGCAGGTGAGCCGCTTTCTGACCGCCTGGCTGGCGTTCAGCCTGTATACCGCCGCCTACTTCTGCGAGATTTTGCGCGGGAGCCTGCAAAAACTGCCTGCCGGGCAGTGGGAAGCCGCCAGCATGCTGGGCTTTTCCCGCCGCCGGGCGTTTGCGGTGCTGATGCTGCCGCAGGCGCTGCGCCACAGCCTGCCCGCGCTGGTTAACGAGGTGATTGAGATCGTCAAAATCAGCGCGGTAGCGGCGACTATCGCCTTCCCTGAGCTGCTGAGCCAGGCGCGGATGATCAGCGACAGCGAATATCGCCCGGTGGAAACCTACACCGCCGTAGCGGGCATCATTATGGTGTTTATCCTGCTGTTAAGCGCGCTGGCGTGGCTGATTGAGGCCCGCTATGCCCCCGCCAAATCGAGGTCGT
This sequence comes from Pantoea coffeiphila, assembly GCF_016909495.1. Lineage (GTDB taxonomy): Bacteria > Pseudomonadota > Gammaproteobacteria > Enterobacterales > Enterobacteriaceae > Erwinia > Erwinia coffeiphila. The sequence goes on from NZ_JAFBFW010000001.1 coordinate 1,156,830, forward strand.
TATGATTGAATTACGCAATATCCACAAATCGTTCGGCGGGCAGCCGGTGCTGCGCGGCATCGATCTGCGCATTGAAAAAGGTGAAGTGGTGGTAATCCTCGGGGCCAGCGGCTCCGGGAAAAGTACCCTGCTGCGCTGCATGAATCTGCTGGAAACGCCCGATCGCGGCGAGATTATCCTCAACGGCCAGCCGCTGGGTAAGCCCGCACGCGACGGTGCGCGGCGCTACGACGACCGTGATTTGCAGGCGCTGCGCGAGAAAACCGGCATGGTGTTTCAGCAGTTTAACCTGTTTCCGCACCTGACCGTGGAGCGCAATATCACCGTGGCGCAGACCCATATTCTGCGCCGCAGCGCCAGCGAGGCGAAAAGCATCGCAGAACACTATCTTGCCAAGGTCGGGCTGGCGGATAAAGCCACGTCGCTGCCGACCCAGCTCTCCGGCGGTCAGCAGCAGCGCGTGGCGATTGCGCGGGCGCTGGCGATGAAGCCGGAGCTGATGCTGTTTGACGAGGCGACTTCGGCACTGGACCCGGAACTGGTCGGCGAGGTGCTGAACACCATCAAGGGACTGCGCGATGAGGGCATGACCATGGCGATTGTGACCCACGAGCTGGGCTTTGCCTGGCACGTTGCCGACCGCATCGTCTTTCTGCGCGACGGCACGATCTACGAGCAGGGCACGCCGGATGAGATCCTGCTCCACCCTTCTTTGCCGCATACCCAGCGCTTTCTCGCCAGCCACACCACCTTCACGCTGCCGACGACATGAGTACGAACTGCATCGTAATGGGTTCCGGGGTGATTGGCTGCGCCACCGCACTCCGGCTTCAGCGTGAGGGGCATTCGGTGCTGCTGCTGGATGCCCGTCGCCCCGGCGCGGGTGCCTCATTTGGCAATGCGGGGATGGTCGGGCCGAATGCGGTGGTGCCCATGGCGACGCCCGGCTTCTGGCGTCAGCTGCCCGCCCTGCTGTTCGGCGACAGGAAGAGCGTGATCGTCAGGCCGCATGCGCTGCCTGACGCCCTGCGCTGGCTGCGGCTTAGCCTGAAGATGGCCAACGAGGCACAGCTTCTGCGCAGCCGCGATGGGCTGCACAGGCTGCATCATCAGGCCATTGAGGGCTGGCGTGAGCTGCTGGGTGAAGGGGCCTGGACGCCGCTGTTTCGCCCCGGCAGCACCGTTTCCCGCCATGAATCCACTCGCGCAGAGGCGGTGATGGCCTCGCTGGCCACCCGGCTGCGGGAGCAGGTTGGCGTGGCGACACGCCTTATCCCCCCTGCAACTATTGCCCGCTGTTTCCCGGAGATCGCGGCCGAAAGAGCCATTTTTACCGCCGTTGACCACACCGCTGCCGTACGCGATCCGGCCGCACTGCTGGAGGCGCTACGGCAAAAATTTATCGCCGCCGGAGGCCGCTGGCAGCGCTACCGCGCCGAGCGGCTGGCGGTCAGCGAGGGACGTATCCGCAGCCTGACCGGGGACGGAGGCAGGCTGCACGCGGACCACTACATTCTGGCTGCGGGCCACGCTTCCACCGCCCTGCTCCCCACCAGCAGTCTGCCTATTCCGCTGATCGCCGAGCGCGGCTATCACATTATGCTGGAACGCAGCCGCCCGCTGTTTGCCGACTCGCAGCAGGACGGTTTCACACCCTGCGTACTGCACGATGCCAGCCATAAATGCGTGATAACGGAAATGTCCGGCGGCATTCGGGTCAGCGGCTTCGCTGAATACGCCCATCCGGGCAGCCCCGCCCGCCGCGACTGCTATGACCGGCTGGAGCGCTATTTTCGCCAGCGCTTTCCGCGCTATCCCCGGGTACGCCTGTCGCAGTGGTACGGGCATCGCCCGTCAACACCGGACTCGCTGCCCTATATCGATCGCCATCCCGCCGCCGCGAACCTGATTTGCGCCTTCGGCCACGGCCATTACGGCATGTCCGGCGCGCCAGCGACCGCGCGGTGGGTGAGCGATCTGATCGCCAGTGCTGATGATTCTGCCGCGCGGTCGCCGTTCAGCCTGTGCCGCTTTACCGACGAATAAAAGGAGCGCCCGATGAGCGTTACTCTCTCTTTTGAACAGCTGCATGAACGTATACAGGCGGTACTGGCCGCCGCAGGTATTCCTTCCACCATCGCCGGGATACTGGCTCAGCGTATTGCCATTGCCGAGCGCGACGGCACGCTGAGCCACGGCCTGATGCGCCTGCCGGACTATCTGGCCTCGATACGGGCGGGATGGATTACGGCCGATGCACAGCCGGTGATTGACGCGCAGCCGTCGCCGTTTGTGCAGGCGGACGGCGGCAATGGCTTTACCCAGGCAGCCGCACAGCTGGCGCAGCGGGCAGTGCTAGAACGGCTGTCCCGTTACGGTATCGCTCTGTTGAGCATCCGCAACGCACACCATATCGGCGCGCTGTGGACCGATATTGAGGAGTACGCCGAACGCGGCTATGTTGCACTAAACTTTGTCAATTCGCGCCCGCGCCTGGCGGTGTACGGCTCACCGGGGCCGCTGGTCGGCACCAACGCCATGGCCTTTGCCTTCCCCGATGGCAATGGCGGCGTGCTGGGCTGGGATCAGGCCTCCAGCACGATGTCGCTGGGCGAGGTCAAGCAACATGCACTGCGCGGCGTGCTACTGCCGGAGGGCACCGGGCTGGATCAATCCGGCCAGCCCACCACCGATCCCACTGCGGTCCTGCACGGCGGCACGCTGCTGCCGTTCGGCGGCCACAAAGGTTCGGGGATTGCGCTGATGGTGGAGGTGATGGCCGCCGCGCTGACCGGCGGGCGTTTCGGCTTTGAGGATCGCTCAGCGCAGTATCCCGGCGCGGCCAGTTCCAACGCCGGGCAGACGATTATCGTTATCGATCCGGCGTTCAGCACCGCCACGCCGTTCGCCGAGCGCATCGCCAGCCTGGTGACGCATCTGCACGGCGATGCCGATCTGCGCCTGCCGGGCGAGCGCCGCCGCCAGCATCGCCATCTGACCGGGCAGCAAGGGATTCGTGTGGCGGGTGAAACGGCGGTGCTGCTGGGCGTGGCTTTGCACTGAGGGCATACCCTACGCTATCGGGCGTGCCAAAACACTGAAGGTTTGACGGCTGCGCTGTTGAGTGTTGCTTTGCGCAAAGCGTAAAACAACGTTGCTGTCGGGTATCGCTTTGCGCTGAGCGGCGTATATTTTAACTTTTGCAACGGAGAGTGTTATGAGTCAACTATTCAGCCCCGTCCATATCGGCCAGCTGCCGCTGGACAACCGCATCGTGATTGCGCCGATGTGCCAGTATTCTGCCGATAACGGCCATGCCACCGCCTGGCACCGCATTCATCTCGGCCATTTAGCGCTTTCTGGTGCCGGGTTGCTGATTCTGGAGGCCACGGCGGTTGAACCCGCAGGCCGCATCTCTCCCGCCGATTTAGGGCTGTGGGATGATTCAACCGAGGCGGCTCTGGCCGAGGTGGTGCGCGATATCCGCACGTATTCGCCGATTCGGCTCGGCATCCAGCTGGGCCACGCCGGGCGTAAAGCCTCCTGCGCCGCACCGTGGAACGGCGGCCACCAGCTGAGTCAGGAACAGGGAGGATGGCAAACCGTTGCGCCGTCGGCGGCCCGCTTTGCCGAGGGCGATGCACCTCCGCATGCGCTGACCAAAGAGGAACTTGGCGAACTCAAGCAGGCGTTTGTTCAAAGCGCCGAGCGCGCGGTGCGGCTGGGCTTCGAGCTGATTGAGCTGCACGCGGCGCACGGCTATCTGCTGCACCAGTTCCTCTCACCGCTCAGCAACCAGCGCGAAGATGAGTACGGCGGATCGCTGGAAAATCGCCTGCGTTTCCCGCTTGAGGTGTTCCGCGCGGTGCGTGAAGCCGTACCGGCATCGGTGGCGGTGGGCGCACGATTGTCAGCCACCGACTGGGTGGCGGGCGGCTGGGATGTGCAGCAGTCGATTGTCTTCAGCCGGGAACTGGAAGCGCTGCGCTGCGACTATCTGCATATTTCCAGCGGCGGGCTTTCCACCGCGCAGGCGATTACCGTACGGGATGGCTATCAGCTGCCGTTTGCGCGCGATATTCGCCAGCAGGTCACTATTCCGGTGATTGGCGTGGGGCTGATCACCGAGCCGCATCAGGCCGAAGCCGCGCTGACCGATGGCGATGCCGACCTGATCGCGCTGGGGCGCGGTATTCTCTATAACCCGCGCTGGCCGTGGCATGCCGCCGCCGCGCTCAAAGGCGAGGTCAGCGTTCCGCCGCAGTATCTGCGTTCGGAACCGCACGGGGTTAAGGGCACGTTTAAAAGCGGCTCGTGAGTAATCAGAGCAGATATTTCGGCATCTGCTCATCAGAGCCAAGGCGGGCAGAATATCTGCCCACCATGACACTTACTTATCCAGATTATTCGCTTTCAAGTACTGATTAAACACCGGATCGACACTAAACAGGCCATATTCTTGCAGCTTATCCAGTTCGAGTATTTCCAGTCTGGAGGAAGGAACCTGCAGCATCGCATCCATCAGGTAGCCCGGCACACGCATTTCACTCAGATAGGTTCTGATCGACTTTTCGGTATCCGCATAAAGTTGTTCTTCGCGATCGTAGTCCGCACCGGGTTTTTGCGAACTCAGGCTGTAAAAGGAGTGGATGCCGATTTCTCCTGCCGCAAAGCGGCCCACGCCCCCCGCCAGCAGCAGCACGCAGGAGGAATAGCAGTGCGCATTCATCGGCACCAGCACCTGAATTTTGTTTTTCCGCAGCAGTCGGCCGATGCGCATTGCCTCTTCCACATCGCCGCCGTTGGACTGGATCTGGATCATGCCGGTTCGAGTAGAGGGGTCTATTTTCGCCAGCTTTTCGATCCGGCTCGCTATCTTATCCGCATCGCCCTTCACGATGTCACCTTCGTACACATCCATCAGGCACATATCGTAGCCCATCAGTGGGCAAAACGATCCCGGTTTCTGGAATTCCCAGTTACTCAGGGTTAAGGCAGAGGAATTACATGAAAATAAAAACAACAGCGAAATAAAAAACTTCTTCATTTTGGATTACACCACTGAATTTGCAGGGATTTCCAACCCGCATTGAGGCCGATAAGAGTAAAGGATTTTCACACCTCTCGCCAGTCGCCCTTCTTCTCGTATTTCTGATGCATAAAGGACGGGGCTATCAGCGTTAACTGATAACCCCGTAAGCAGTGCTTTTGGATACCGTCACAACCTGCGTGAACCCCGTTAGCGGGGGAATCATTCCCCCGCGCGGGTCGCTACTTACCGGATTCGTAAGCCATGAATAATGCAGCAACCTCCCGATCTGCCTCCTTCCAGCGCAATTCGCAGAGCGTTTCGCGCGTCAGCCAGGTAAATATTAACAGTGTGATGCGGATAATTAGCAAACACACGATAATAACAGCGGGTGGCAATCTCATAGCCGTTCTCCTTGTCTTTCGACGGGTAAGAGGCTACATTCACGTTGTTGGGACGATCAGTAGGCCTCGTTGGTGATTGAAAAATTACCTTCGGGGCTTTCTGCTTTTTGTCTCCGACGCATTTGCATGAGACCAGACAAAAAGCCTCAAGCACCGTGGTGAAGTATGCTGTGATTTAAGACAGGAGTGTATTAGTAGATTATTGTATTTTCTTGTGAATTTATTCCCGCATGAGCTGATAGCCCCCTGGTTAGTTGGCTACCCATTGATTACTGAAACCTGTCTTTTTTACCCATGTTTCGTCTCTGACACTTCTCCAAACCCACACTCTTCATCGCGTCGCCTGAAAGCGGCCGTTCACTCACTTCCTCACCTGAAACTCGGCATTAATAATCATTTGCATCATCAATTGTTATGTTATAACGTTTCATGATGTAAATTTTTGTATGCCTTTATGGCTTTCCGCCAGGGATAAAATCAGGAGAGTGATGTGATGAAGAAGCCCGGCCTGCCCGCGTTAACGCTGGTGATGGCATCCATGCTGTCGCTGTTTGCTACCGCGCAGGCAAACGCCAAAATCAATGTGATCGCCAGTTTTTCAATTATTGGCGATATGGCGCACAGCATTGGTGAAGACCGCATTACGCTGCGCACGATTGTTGGACCAAACGGCGATGCGCACGTCTATGAACCGTCCCCGGCTGACGCTATCGCAATGGCAAAAGCCGATGTGATCCTGATTAACGGCCTGAAGCTGGAAGGCTTTATGACCCGGCTGATCCGCTCCAGCGAGAGCACCGCGCCGGTTATTGAAACCACCAAAGACGCCACGATCCTGCGCGATCCGGCAGGCGGGCACTATCACTTCAACAATGGCAAAGCGGTGTTCCATGCCGCCCCGCTCGATCCGCACGCCTGGCAGTCCGTCGCCAATGCGAAAGTCTACGTGAAGAATATTACCGAGGCGTTCTGCGCCGCGGATAAGGATAACTGCGCGTTTTATCAGCAGAACGCCGATCGCTATACGGAAAAACTGAGCGTGCTGGATAGCAAAATCACCGCCGCAATTCAGCAGGTGCCGCCGGAGAGGCGCACCGTGGTCGTCGGGCATCATGCCTTCCGCTATTTCGAAGAGGCCTACGGCATTCACTTCCTTTCGCCGCAGGGCGTATCCACGGAGTCTGAAGCCTCGGCGGCGGACGTAGCCGGAATTTTGCGGGAGATAAAAACCCACCGCGCCTCCGCCATTTTCGCTGAGAACATTTCTAATCCGCGGCTGGTGCAGCAGATCGCCAGTGAAGCCGGGCTGCACGTTGCCGGTACGCTTTACTCCGATGCACTTTCCGCCGCCGATGGCCCTGCCGCCACCTATCTCGCCATGATGGAACACAACGCCACAACGCTTGCGGCCGCCGCCATCGGGAAGCAGTAACCGACTCATTATTCTGGGAAATAGTTAAAGATGGAGATAAGCATGAAAAAACGCATTTTATCAGCGGCGATTTCCGCGCTGCTGCTGGGTGTCGCGGCGGGTTCCGCACAGGCTGAAGACGACGTTAACGCCTGGCGGCTGTTTGTCGCCGATCACGATAAGCCGGTGATTAATGTGATTGATGCGCTGGACGGCGATAAGCTGGCGACGCTTAACGTCAAGGGGCCGGCCAGCCTTTCGCGCACCGAGAGCGGCGCGGTGGTATTTGCGATTCAGGGCAGCGCCAACGTGGTGTCGGCGATTTCTTCCGGTATTGCCTTCCACGATCACGGCGATCATGCCGATATCGATATCGACGATGCAAAACTGCTGAAAGTTGAGTTGGACGGCAAAAAGCCCGGCCACTTCGTGGAACGCCAGGGCAAGGTTGCGCAGTGGTTTGACGGTGAAAACAGCGCGCAGCTGCTGACCGAGCATGCGCTGCTGGCGGGTAAAAATGATGCGGCCAAAGTGAGTGTTGTGGCCGCGCATCACGGCGTAGCGGTGCCGTACGATGGTTACGCGGTGGTTTCTATTCCGAATCCTGAAGATGCTACTAAGCGCCCAATCGGCGCGCGGGTGGTCGATCTGAAAGGGAATAAAGTCGGCGAAGATGCCGCCTGCCCGGGACTGCACGGTTCTGCCGGTTCGGGCAATATCTATGCCCTCTCCTGCGCTACCGGCCTGCTGCTTATCACGCAAAATGACGATGCGCCGGTGATTAAGCATCTGCCTTACGCAAAATCACTGCCGGAAGGCAGCACCTCCACGCTGATTGGCGGCAAGGGCATGCAGTACTTTATTGGCAACTACGGCCCGGACCGCCTGGTGCTGATTGACCCGACCGAAGCGGACAGTTTCCGTCTGATACAGCTGCCAACCCGCCGCGTGCATTTTGCCGTTGATCCGGTGCGGCCGAAATTCGCTTACGTGTTTACTGAAGACGGCAAGCTGAATCAGATTGATGTGCTGAAGGGGCAGATTACCCAGTCGGTGAAGGTCACCGAACCTTACTCAATGGACGGCCACTGGAACGATCCGCGCCCGCGCATTGCCGTGGCGGACAGCAAAATCTTCGTGACCGATCCGCTGAAAAGCAAAATCCACGTGCTGGATGCGGTGGCGTTTAAAGAAACCGGTGAGATCGCGGTGGCTGGCCAGCCGTTTAATATCGTGGCGGTGGGTGGATCGGGCAAGGTTCACGGCGGCGGGCACGCTCACGATGAACACGATCACAGCCATGAGCACGCGCATAACCACGAACACACGCATTAACAGGTAAAAGCTCCGCCGCCGGAGCAGAACCCGGCGGCGTGGCTTGTGGCTTATGCCCGGCTGCGCAGCTGGGTGCAGAACGGGCAACCGCATCCGGCGACCGGGACGGCGGCGCAGGTGGCAAAGGCACTGGCCTGGCCTCGCACCCCATGCGGATTGTAGAAGTTGCCGATTAGCGCATTTTCAGCGGTTTTTAACTGCTCCTGCGACGGAGCGGAAATTTGAGTCTCTTTCGCCTGAAAGGCCAGAGCCTGTGCCGAGGCCACCGTCAGAGAGAGCACAATAATTTTACTGATTTTCATCTGAACCCCTAATAAGCATTCCGGGCGCTGTCGGGCTGTCTTAACGACTGCGGGCATTGGGTGAAACGGTTTTAGTTTAAAAACTGAAGCTTAATCTGAACGGTTATAAAATAACATAACATCTGTTTCGCGCTGCGCAAATTTCTTCCAATGACTCTTTAATTTCTTGCCGATGACTTTTTTACACATTCAGGCCACGAAAGAGTTTCCCAGCCTGCGATCTCCCCACTTACCCACTTACCCACTTACCCACTTACCCACCGCATTATCCAGCCGCATAACCGTCCTGAACCAACACCGAATTCAGCGCCAGATGCTGAATCAGCATAATGGTTTTCGCATCCTGAATTTCCCCGCTGCGAATGGCGGCCAGAGCCTGTGTGAAGGGCCACTCCAGCACCTCAATATCCTCACCCTCTTCGACCAGCCCGCCGCCGCCGGTGCTGCGGTCGCGCTCGGTATATTCAGCGATAAAGAAGTACAGCTTTTCGGTCACCGAACCGGGGCTCATATAGGCTTCAAACACCTTCTCCACGTTAGCCACTTTGTAGCCGGTTTCCTCTTCCGCCTCGGCCATAATTCGCTCTTCGGGAGAGGCGTTATCCAGCAGCCCGGCGGCGGCCTCGATCAAAAATCCCGAATGGCCGTTGATATAAATCGGGAAGCGGAACTGGCGGGTGAGCACCACCGTTTGGCGCGCTTTGTTGTACAGCAGGATGACCGCGCCGTTGCCGCGATCGTAGGCTTCGCGGCTCTGTTCCTGCCATTGCCCGTCCCGGCGCTGCAGCTCAAAGGTGAATTTTTTCAGCGTGTACCAGTTATCCGACAGCAGCTGTTCACGTATATTGCGGATTTTTAGCGGTTCAGTTTGCATGGTTTTCCCCAGAAGAGATGACAGCAGGCACGCTAGCATGCATAATCGTGCAAGATCAAGAAAAAACAAGAAGGAAGAATTATGCTCTCCAGCCAGAGAAAACAGCTTATTCTGGACATCCTTGCTGATGAAAAGCAGGTTATTTCCCGCGAACTGAGCCAGCGATTTTCCATCTCTGAAGACTCTATCCGCCGCGATCTCAGGGAGCTGGCAGCCGAGGGGAAGCTTCAGCGAGTGCACGGTGGTGCGCTGGCGGTCTCCACGGCGATTGCGCCATTTGAAACGCGCAAAAACGTGCAAACTCATGCAAAAAAAGTTATCGCCCGGAAAGCGGCGGCCCTGATTCAACCGGGAAATATTGTGATTGTTGACGGGGGCACCACCACCGGGGAGATGGTCCAGATGATCCCCAAAACGCTGCCGTTTACGCTGGTCACTCACAGCCCGAGCATTGCGGTCAGCATGGTCAATCACCCGCTGGCCGAAGTGATTCTGATTGGCGGCCAGCTGTATAAGCATTCGCTGGTCACGGTCGGCGCGGCGATGATCGAATCCATCCGGCGCATTCATGCCGACCTGTTCTTTATGGGCGTGACGGGCATTCATCACACTGCCGGATTTACCACTGCGAACTATGAAGAGTCCTGCGTGAAGCGCGCCCTTTCCGAACGTGCCGCTGAAACCGTGGTGATGGCGTCACCGGAAAAACTGAATTCCGCTTCGGCCTTTGCGATCGGCGGCCTTGAGATTGCAAGCACGCTGATTGTGGAAGAGAGCCTGGATGATGAGATGAGCCAGCTGCTGGCGCGATTGCAGATTACGGTGATTTAATGACGGAGATTGCCGTGCTATCGTCGAACCGATCATCTGATTGCATAGAGTTTTCTGCGCAGACCGACGGTAACGGATGATGTTCGCTCCAGAACCGCAACCGGAGCGAACATTGGCAGCAAACCTGGCGGGATTAATAAAGCTCCAGATGCAGCCGTCCCTGCTGTGCAAGCTGCTGCCACAGCGTCTCTTCAGCCTGGCCTGCTAAGCCGCAAACCGCCGTCAGCGCATTTTCCACCGCGCCTTCCAGATGCTGCTTGTTACCGCACAGATAAACGTGCGCGCCGCGCTGTAGCATCGCGCTGATGTGTTCTGCGTTATCGGCGATGGCATCCTGCACGTAGTACTTACCGGCTCCGTCGCGCGAGAAGGCGGTAATCAGCTGGCCAATTGTGCCCTGCTGCTCAAGCTCCTCCAGCTCGCCCCGGTAGAGGAAATCCCCTTCGCGGCGCTTTTCACCGAAGATCAGGCAGGTTTCACGCGTCGTCGCGCTCTCCATCGCCTGCTCTCGCAGCAGCCCGATCAGCGGTGCAATACCGGTGCCGGTGCCGATCAGCAGCAGCGGCGCACGCTCGTCTTTCGGCAGCCAGAACCCCGGGTTTGCACGGCTGAATATGCGCATCGCACCGTTGTCACCCAGCAGCCAGCCGGTGGCGACACCCTTGCGCGCCCGGTTGCGGCGTTCATAGCACACTTCACGCACGCACAGATCGACGATCTCCGTATCGGGGCGCGAGGCGATAGAGTAAGCGCGCGGCAGGCAGCCGGGCAGCAGCTCCAGTAGCGCGTCCAGCGTCACCGACTGCGGCGTGCAGAAATCTTCGAGCACATCGAGCAGGTCCGCGCCGTAAAGGTACGCCTCCAGCGTTTTGCGCTGGCTGATTTTCAGCAGTGCCTTCAGCTCGTCGCTGCCGGAAAGCTTCGCCAGTTCGCGCAGGGTGGTTTTGCTTATCTGCCGCAGTTCCCGGCGGCGCAGGGCCTCGGCAGCATCGCTGCGGCCAAGCCAGGTGCCAATTGCGGCCAGCAGATCGGCGTCATTTTCCGGCTGGAGATACAGCGTATCCCCGGCGCGATAGTGGATGCCGCTGCCGGCAATATTCAGCCGGATATGCCACGCACAGGGCGCTTCGGCGCTGAGTCGGCGGCGTTCGATTATCGGCGCAGCAAAGGCGTTATCTTCGCTCCAGGCGGTCACCTGCAGGTGCAGATCGCGCCCCGCCTGTTCATCACCGTTCAGCACTTTTTCCAGCACCGCCAGCCACTGAGAGAAAAAGCCCTCAAACGCGGCATCGGCATCCACGCGGTTAATCACGCTGTGCGCCCCGCGCTCGGCCAGTGCCGCATCAAGCGTTTTGGTAAAGCCACAAAAGTTGGGATAGGCGGTATCGCCAAGGCCAAAGATGGCGTAGCGCAGGCCGTCAGCCCCCGCATAGTGTTGCAGCTGGTCAATAAACTGTTCCGCGTTGGCCGGAGGTTCGCCATCGCCAAACGAGCTGGAGACGATCAGCAGCAGATCGCCGGAACGCGGCTCTGCCTGAAAGAGATGGTTAAGCTCCAGAACCTGCGGAGCGAAAGGTTGCAGAAAAGGCTGCTCGCCCAGGCGCAGTGCCAGCGCCCGGGCATCGCCCGATTCCGAACCGTAGCCAATAACGATACGTTCGATGAGATCGGCCATAGTGATGTCTTAGTTATCGTAGAATTCGTCGAACTGCTCTTTAGAGAACTCTACCGCTTCAAAATCGGTCATCAGGTCGTTAATCACCCGGCGGATGCTGATGTAAGAAGAGATAGCGCCCTGCTCGTCGTACAGCGGTTGCACGGTGGTATCCACCACGTACAGGCCACCGCCTTTACCAACGTTAGGGATGATGCCGGTCCAGATATTGCCCGCTTTGATGGTGTCCCACATGTCCTTGTAGGTGGCTTTTGGTACTGACGGATGGCGCACGATGCTATGCGGCTGCCCCAGCAGTTCTTCGCGGCTGTAGCCGGTCAGCTGACAGAACAGGTCGTTGACGTAGGTGATGGTGCCCTGCAGATCGGTGGTGGAAATCACCATCACTTTATCGAGGGCGGACAGCAGCTGGTCGGAATTGAGAGTCTGGCTCATAGCAAATTTCCTTGTGTTTAACCTGTTGAGGTGACTCAGTGCAGGTGAGGTCAGTGTATCGTTTTGATGCGAACTATAAGTTGCATTTGAAATGCATCTTATAGGGAATACCCCGACAAGATCAAGTTAAATGATTGTTGCAAAAAGGAAATAAACCCCTGCTAAAAATGCAACATCCACGCTTGTGCCCGTCTCAGCACGACGGAATACCCGTTCGAAGTGAAGGCGTTAGCCATCGTTGGCTAGTTTGCTATCAGTCGTAATCCACACCATTTGTAATTTTTTGAAATGGTGAATGAAAATTGTTCTCCCTGAGTTATAGCCTGTGCTATAACTCATAGCATCAGCTAATTGCCTTGCGTAACTTTCTTACAGGAGAACATTGATGCCTCGTCTGAACTGGTTTAAAGGATTGTGCTGCGTTGCCCTGCTGGCGGCGCTGCCGCTAACGCCCGCCGCTGCCGCAGAGAAATTCCGCGTGATCACCACCTTTACGGTGATTGCCGATATGGCGCAGAACGTGGCCGGAGACGCCGCCGAGGTGGCATCGATCACCAAGCCAGGCGCGGAGATCCATGAATATCAGCCGACGCCCGGCGACATCAAACGCGCGCAGGGTGCACAGCTGATCCTCGCCAACGGCCTGAACCTGGAGCGCTGGTTCAGCCGCTTCTATCGCCATCTGAAAGGGGTGCCGGAAGTCGTGGTCTCCGCTGGCGTGGAGCCGATGGGCATCAGCGAAGGCCCTTACAGCGGTAAACCAAACCCGCACGCGTGGATGTCGGCGAAAAACGCACTGATCTACGTCGATAATATTCGCGATGCGCTGGTGAAATACGATCCGGCCAATGCCGCTACCTACCAGCGCAACGCCGAACGCTACAAGCAGCAAATCAGCGCTACCGTTGCCCCGGCCCAGCAGGCACTGGCACAGATCCCGGAAGACAAGCGCTGGCTGGTGAGCAGCGAAGGCGCGTTCTCCTATCTGACCCGCGACTACGGCCTGAAAGAGCTGTATCTGTGGCCGATCAATGCCGATCAGCAGGGTACGCCGCAGCAGGTTCGCCGGGTGATTGACCAGGTGAAACAGCATCAGATCCCGGCGGTGTTCAGCGAAAGTACCATCTCCGACAAGGCCGCGCGCCAGGTTGCGCGTGAAACCGGCAGCCACTACGGCGGCGTGCTCTACGTGGATTCACTCAGCCAGCAGGACGGCCCGGTGCCGACCTATCTGGATTTACTGCGGGTGACCAGCGAGACCATCGTGCGCGGTATCCAGCAGGGGTTAGCAAAATGACCGAACTCAGTGCCCTTCAGCAGCCCGGCGGCATCCACGTGAGCGATGTCACCGTGACCTATCGCAACGGCCACACCGCGCTGCGCAACACCACGCTTGATATTCCCACCGCCAGCATCGCCGCGCTGGTGGGAATTAACGGCTCCGGCAAATCGACGCTGTTTAAGGCAATTATGGGGTTTGTGCCGCTCTCTTCCGGCAGCATCACCCTGCTTGGCCGCCCCGGCAGCCAGGCGCTGAAGCAGAACCTGGTTTCCTACGTGCCGCAGGCCGAGGACGTGGACTGGTCGTTTCCGGTGCTGGTAGAAGATGTGGTGATGATGGGGCGCTACGGCCATATGGGCATGCTGCGCATCGCCCGCCAGCAGGATCGCGATATCGTCGCCGACGCGCTGGCGCGGGTGGGGATGTCCGACTATCGCCACCGGCAGATCGGTGAGCTTTCCGGCGGCCAGAAGAAGCGCGTGTTCCTGGCCCGTGCCATTGCCCAGCGCGGCCGGGTGATCCTGCTGGATGAGCCGTTTACCGGGGTGGATGTGAATACCGAGCAGCAAATTATCAGCCTGCTGCACGAGCTGCGCGATGAGGGGCGCACCCTGCTGGTGTCAACGCATAATCTGGCGTCGGTCAGCGAATACTGCGACCACACGGTGATCATTAAGGGCACGGTGCTGGCCTGCGGCACCACCGCCACCACCTTCACCCGCGAAAATCTGGAGAATGCCTTCAGCGGCGCGCTGCGCGATATCGTCTGGGAGAATCCGTAATGGGCTGGCTGGCGGAACCGTTCCACTATGAGTATATGCTCAACGCGATGTGGGTCTCCGCGCTGGTCGGCGGCGTGTGCGCGTTTCTCTCCTGCTATTTAATGCTGAAAGGCTGGTCGCTGATTGGCGATGCGCTATCCCACTCCATCGTTCCCGGTGTGGCGGGTGCCTATATGCTCGGCCTGCCGTTTGCCCTCGGCGCGTTCTTTTCCGGCGGGCTGGCGGCGGCCGGAATGCTGTTTCTTAACCAGCGCACCCGGCTGAAAGAGGACGCGATTATCGGGCTGATCTTCTCCTCATTCTTCGGCCTCGGGCTGTTTATGGTGTCGCTGAATCCCACCTCGGTGAATATTCAGACCATCGTGATGGGCAATATTCTGGCGATTGCGCCGGGCGATATCCTGCAGCTGGCGATTATCGGCCTCACCTCGCTGGCGATCCTGCTGATTAAGTGGAAAGACCTGATGGTGACCTTTTTCGACGAAAACCACGCCCGCTCGATCGGCCTGAATCCTGCCCGGCTGAAGCTGCTGTTCTTCACCCTGCTTTCCGCCTCGACCGTGGCCGCCCTGCAAACCGTCGGCGCGTTTCTGGTGATCTGTCTGGTGGTGACGCCGGGTGCAACCGCCTATCTGCTGACCGACCGCTTCCCACGGCTGCTGATAATTGCGGTGGCTATCGGCAGCATCACCAGCTTTTTCGGTGCCTGGCTCAGCTACTATCTGGACGGCGCAACCGGCGGCATTATCGTGGTGGCACAGACGGTAATCTTCCTGCTGGCGTTTATCTGGGCTCCTAAACACGGGATGCTGGCGCGCCGTCGCCTGGCCCGACAAACGCAGGAGGCACAGCCATGAACCTGACCGAACTGCTGCTCAGCCCGTTTGAGTTTGATTTTATGCAGAACGCGCTGGCGATTTCGTTGCTGGTGGCGATCCCCTGCGCCCTGCTCTCCTGCTTTATGGTGTTAAAAGGCTGGTCGCTGATGGGCGATGCGATGAGCCACGCGGTGTTTCCCGGCGTGGTGCTGGCCTACATCATCGGTATTCCTGTAGCGATTGGCGCGTTCGTCGCCGGGCTGTTCTGTGCGCTTGCCACCGGCTTTGTGGCGGAGAACAGCCGCATCAAGCGCGATACGGTGATGGGCATTATTTTTTCAGGGATGTTTGCTCTCGGACTGATCCTCTATCTGTCCATCGAATCTGACGTGCATCTCGACCATATTCTGTTCGGCGATATGTTGGGGATTGGGCTGTCGGATATGCTGCAGACCGGCGGGATTGCCGCGCTGATTGCGCTGATTGTGCTGGTGAAGTGGAAGGATTTACTGCTACACGCTTTCGATCCGCATCAGGCGAAAGCCTGCGGGATTAACACCTCGCTGCTGCACTACGGCCTGCTGTGCATGATCGCCATGACCATCGTGGCCACGCTGTCGGCGGTGGGGATTATTCTGTCGATTGCGCTGCTGATTGCGCCGGGGGCGATTGCTCTGCTGCTGATGCGCCGCTTCTCGTCGGTGCTGATTTTCGCCGTGCTGCTGTCGATGGCGGTCTGCTTCCTCGGCACCTGGCTGTCGTTTTTCCTCGACAGCGCGCCCGCACCGACGATCGTGGTGCTGTTCAGCCTGATCTTTATCGTGGCGTTTGTCTGGTCCAGCCTGCGCGACCGCGCGGCGATAGCTTAGGTCGTCACTTTCTGAGGCAGCCGAGCCCGTGCGGCGGCGCTCAGACAAAGACGTTGCGCTTCTTTCGGATTCAGCCCGCGCCGGGTAGCTCGGCGTTAAGCGTTAAGACAGGCTGCCCCCTGCGGGGCAGCCGGAGTCTTTATCCGAGATCCTGACCGTTGGTGGCGATGACCTGCTTATACCAGTGGAAGGATTTTTTACGGTAGCGGTCGCCGGTGCCGTTGATGTTGTCATCCAGATCGACGTAGATCATGCCGTAGCGCTTGCTCATCTCCCCTGTCGACATACTCACCAGATCGATACATCCCCACGGCGTGTAGCCCATCAGATCGACCCCGTCCTCAACCGCTTCCGCCATCGCGCTGATATGCTGGCGCAGATAGTTAATGCGGTAGTCATCGGCGACGTAGTGATTTTCATCCGGCTTATCTATCGCACCCAGGCCGTTTTCAACGATAAACAGCGGCTTCTCGTAGCGGTCGTACAGCTCGTTCAGCGCGATGCGCAGGCCGGTTGGGTCGATCTCCCAGCCCCAGTCGCTGGCTTCCAGGAACGGGTTACGCGCGCCGCCCAGCAGGTTGCCGTGCGCCGCTGCGGCTTCCGGGTTGGTGGCGTAGATAGTGCGCGACATGTAGTAGCTGAAGCCGATGTAGTCGACGGTGTGCGCTTTCAGCAGGTCCAGATCGCCCGGCTGGATATCCAGCTTTACGCCCAGCGACTGCCACAGGCTTTTCGCGTAGTACGGATATTTGCCGCCCACCTGCACGTCGGCACAGTAGAAGTCGGAAGACTGACGCTCTTTCAGCGCCGCCAGCTGGTTCACAGGGTTGCAGTCGAAGCCGTAGCTTGTTGCATAGAGGATCATGCAGCCAATTTTGATTTCCGGGTTGGTTTCATGGGCGATTTTCACCGCCAGGCTGCTGGCAACGAACTGATTATGCAGTGCCTGGAATTTGGCCTGCGGCTCCAGCGCGCCGGTTTTCACCGTCAGGCCCTGGCTCATGATCGGGAAGTGGAAGGCGCTGTTGATCTCGTTAAAGGTCATCCAGTACTTCACCTGCTGACCAAAGCGCTCCAGCACCGTGCGGGCAAAGCGCTCGAAGTGGCCGATCACCTCACGCCCCTGCCAGCCACCGAACGCGTTGGCCAGGTGCAGCGGCATTTCATAGTGGGAAATGGTGATCACCGGCTCGATGCCGTGGGCGATACAGGTGTCGATGACCTGCTGATAGTGGTTGAGACCCGCCTCGTTCGGCTGCTGCTCTACCCCGTTCGGGTAGATGCGCGTCCAGGCAATGGAGAAGCGATAGCATTTAAAGCCCATCTCCGCGAACAGCGCGATATCTTCACGGTAACGATGATAGTGATCGATGCCTTTATGGTTCGGGTAGGTATAGCGCTCGGTATCCAGCGAGAAATCAAACTCCGGCGAGGAAACGATGCTCAGACGCGCCTTGCCGCCGGGAATGGCATCGACAATCGACAGACCTTTGCCGTCCTTATCGTATGCGCCTTCCACCTGATTGGCAGCGGTTGCGCCACCCCACATAAAGCCTTGCGGAAATCTTTCTTTCATTGCCGTAATCCTTTAAAAATTCACCGAGTTTGCGGGCCCGCCAGGGGATGGATCGATTCAGCGCACCCATCGCCGATAATACTAGAGCCTTTGGCAAAGCGTAACCCGCTGCCCGCCGGGAAGGCGCAAATGGCGTAAAAATGAGGGGGATGCTGAGATAAATGCCGACGAAATCAGCATTTTGCTGCAAACATCAGCAGTTAGCTGATTTTATTGATTTTCCACGTTGACACACCCGGGCGCGATGATTAATATGCGCCTCGTTCACACGATTCCTCTGTAGTTCAGTCGGTAGAACGGCGGACTGTTAATCCGTATGTCACTGGTTCGAGTCCAGTCAGAGGAGCCATATTTAGAGAAGCCCGCTTAAGGAAACTTAAGCGGGCTTTTTGTTTTTCAGCTCCCGCGATAAGTCGAATAACCATACTGGCTCAGCAGCAGCGGAACATGATAGGTGGTGGCCGTGTTGCTGATGTGGAACTCCACCGGGATTTCCGGGAAGAAACTTTCCTGTTTGCGATCCGCGAAGTATTTACCGGTTTTAAAGATCACCCGATAGTCACCTGCTTCAAACGGTTTCTCCGGCCACAGCGCCGCCACGCGGCCATCTTCGTCGGTGCTGGCGGTGTTCAGCACGGTCCATTTCTCACCCTGTTTTTTCTCCAGCGTTACCGCTACATGCGGGGCGGGCATCCCCGTTTGCTGGTTCAGGATATGCACGCTGATCGGGTTTTTACCGGCGGCAAGGGCCATACCGGGCGCAGCCAGCAGCATAGAGAGGGACAGCGCAGCGACGGACTTTTTCATGTTTTATTCTCCTGTGTTAATGACCGTGCTGTTATACCTGCGCGCGGGTCGTGGTTACCTGTCACGAAGATGACCATATTGTCATCTGGCGTTGAAACGCTGTGGCGCCCCTGTCTTTCATGGCACACTGCGCCCATGAAACTGTTACTGATTGAAGATAACCAGAAGGCCAGCGCCTGGGTGCGCAAAGGGCTTGAGGAAGCGGGCTACATTGTGGATCACGCGGTAGACGGGCGGGACGGCCTGCATCTGGCGCTGGCGCACCCTTACAGCCTGGTGATACTGGATATTATGCTGCCGGGCCTGGATGGCTGGCAGGTTCTGAAAACCCTGCGCACCGCCAGCAGCACACCGGTGATTTGCCTCACGGCCAGGGATTCGGTGGACGATCGCGTTAAAGGTCTGGAGCTGGGCGCGAACGATTACCTGGTTAAACCCTTCTCGTTTGCTGAACTTCTGGCGCGGGTAAGAAATCAGCTTCGCCAGCATCAGCCGCACAGCACCACACTCCGCGTGGCGGATCTGGTGATGGACTCGGCGCGCTTTCAGGTAGCGCGTAATGGTGTTCCGCTGGCGCTGACCCGCAAAGAGTTTATGCTGCTGTGGCTGCTCGCCAGCCGTCACGGCGAGATCCTGCCCCGTACGCTACTCGCCAGTGAAATCTGGGGCGTGAATTTCGACAGCGAAACCAACATCGTCGATGTCGCCATTCGACGCCTGCGCCGTAAAGTTGACGATCCTTTTCCGCAAAAGCTGATTACTACGGTCAGGGGCATGGGTTACTGCCTCTCTGAACAGGAGGCAGGCGGTGTATAGCCCTTCCCTCACCCTGCGGCTGACGGCGATCTTCACGCTGATCGTGGCGCTGGCCTGCGGCGGTATCAGCCTGCTCCTGTATAGCGCGTTACGCAGCGAGCTGGTGTGGCGCGACGATCAAACGCTGATCAACCGCGCCGCGCAGCTACGGCAACTGCTGGAAGGCGGCGCGCATCCCGACTCTCTGCCGCTCTATTTCAATCGTATGGTTGATACTCGTCAGGATATTCTCAGTATCGGCTCGCAGCATCAGCAAAACGTCAGCATTAATCATACCGGCGTGGCGCTGCCGAAGATGTCCCCTACCCCGGTCAGTACTCCGCCCGGCGAGCAGCAGATCCACCGCTGGCTCGGTGCGGATAATATTGAAGCCTCGGCGCTGAGCCTGCAGGCCCGTTCTCAGGAAGGGCCGATAGTGATTACCCTTGCGCGGGTGGCGCGGGAGCGGGCGATAATGCTGGAGCGCTATCGCCAGCAAAGTATCCTGGTGTCGCTGGCGGCGATTTTGCTGTGCGCCGCGCTCAGCCCGCTGCTTATCCGGCGCGGGCTGCGGGCGATTGGCCGTTTAAGCCAGGCCATGGCGGAAACCGGCAGCGACCGGCTAACCCACACCGTGCCGCTTCAGGCGATGCCGAAAGAGCTGCTGCCGCTGGGTGAAGCGCTGAATACCATGCGCCAGCGCCTGTCGACGGACTTTATCCGGCTGACGCAGTTTGCCGACGATCTGGCCCATGAAATACGTACGCCGATCAACGTGTTATTAGGCCAGAATCAGGTGGCGCTGGGCCACGCGCGTTCCACAGAGGAATATCAGGCACTGCTGGAAGGGAATATTGAAGAGCTGGAAGCCCTGTCGCGGCTGACGGAAAATATTCTCTTTCTGGCCCGCGCCACGCACCACAATATCCGGCTCAATAAAGAAACCTTTTTACTGCATGACGCCCTGGAAACCCTTATCGATTTTCTGGAACCGGTAGCGGAAGAGCGGGAAATGGTCATTGAACTCCACGCCAACGGCCACCTCACCGCCGATAAAATGCTGTTCCAGCGGGCGATGACGAACCTGCTGGTCAACGCCATCCGCTATGCGCCAGGCCACGGCACGATAGCGGTCAGCACCCTTCATCGCGGCGATGTTACCGAAATAGAGGTGGCAAACGCCGGCGATGCGCTGGCGGAACCGGAGAAAGTCTTCGAACGTTTCTGGCGCGGTGATAACGTCCGCCACACCGCAGGCAGCGGCCTGGGGCTGTCGCTGGTCAGCGCCATCGCCGCATTACACGGCGGCAGCGCGTATTACCGTCACGAGGATGGGGGAAACATTTTTGGGGTGAGGCTCGTTTCCTGCTCCAGTCGAGTCGATACCTCTACAGCCAGTTCAGCAAAAACCCGGGCCGCAACGCTTTGATAGGCATCCCTGCGTCGCATAAGGACCACAGTGCGCTGCAGGCGTTCTGGCTCGAGGGTAATCGCCACCAGCCCCTCCTGAGCCAGAGCGGTCTTTACGGGCAACAGCGTTGACAAAAGTGTTCTTCGAACGATTTCGATTACCGCACCGAGAGCATTAGCCTCCATCATCACCTTTGGGTGAATGCCGTGTTTTCTACAGTGGCTGTCTATCTGTTCACGGGTCGCGAATTCCTTACTGAGCAAGACGAGGGACTCTGTATTGAGGGTTTGTAATCCAACAGATTTTTCCTTCGCCAGGGGATGTCTGGTGCTGACTACCAGCGCAAGCGTCTCGTTTAGCAACGGGATTGCCTCAATGTCCGGACAGTTGACGTCCCCGAACGCTATCCCCACATCCAACTCGCCCACCTGAAGCAGATCCTCCATGCGCTCCTGGGATATTTCATGCACGGTGAGGGTGATCTGCGGATATCGCGAGTGAAACGCCTCAACCAGCGGCCCGACCAGATAGGTTGTGAAGGTCGGCGTCACTGCAATCCGCAGTGAGCCGCGGCTGAGATCGTTCACGTCATGAATAACCCGCGTCGCTTCCTGCAGCTCCTGAGAAGCACGGCGAACATACTGAAGATAGGCCTCCCCCACATCCGTCAAGCGTGTTGTTTTGCCTGTACGGTCGAACAACTGAGCATTCAGACTTTCCTCCAGCTGCCGAACCAATTGTGAGAGAGCGGGCTGAGAGACGTGTAGCGCCGCTGCAGCCCTGGTGAAGCTGGAATGTTCAGCGACTGCCATAAAATACCGAATACGTCGGTCGAGCATAACCTACCTCATAAGATTATCTGATTCAGATAATAATAAATGAGACTTTTACCTTATACCACGCTCTGTTTAATCTCTGCCTCACACCCAGTGACATTGAGACAACATCCATGAAAGAGATCATTGAAGGTTTTCTTAAGTTTCAAAAAAACGCCTTTCCCGAGCGTGTAAAGCTGTTCAAGAACCTTGCTAACCAGCAGAGTCCCCGGGCACTGTTTATCTCCTGCTCTGACAGTCGGCTGGTGCCTGAACTGGTTACCCAGCGCGAGCCGGGCGATCTATTCGTCATCCGCAACGCCGGTAACATTGTGCCATCCTATGGCCCCGAACCTGGCGGTGTTTCAGCCTCCGTGGAATACGCTGTAGCCGCACTTCAGGTCAACGATATCGTGATTTGTGGTCACTCTGACTGCGGCGCAATGACGGCCATTGCCACCTGCAAATGCCTGGATCATATGCCCGCAGTCTCAAGCTGGCTGCGTTACGCAGACTCAGCCCGGGTGGTAAATGAGGCCCGCCAGCATGCCGACCAGTCGACTAAAGTCGCATCCATGGTTCGCGAGAACGTCATCGCGCAGTTGGCTAACATTCAGACTCACCCTTCTGTACGCCTGGCGCTTGAAGAAGGCCGCGTGACCCTGCACGGCTGGATCTATGACATTGAGAGTGGGCGTATCGACGCATTTGACAGCCGCAGCGGCACCTTCATGTCTCTCGCAGACAACCCTGACATTCAGGCCGTTTCCCCACAAACCAGGCGTGTTGCCTGAACACCATATTTATCAAGGAGATGAAAGTATGATCCAGACTCAAGTAACCCAGACCGCTCGCCAGATCCTTACCGAAACCATTATTCTGGCTAAAGCCCGCAAAGACCTTTCCTTTGCCGAGATTGTAGACGGGACGGGTTTGTCCGAAGCCTTTGTCACTGCGGCTCTGCTTGGTCAGCACCCGCTACCCGCCAGCGCTGCGGAAGTCGTTGGTCAGAAACTGGGGCTTAGTGCTGATGAAGTCACTTTACTGCAGTCGATGCCAGTTCGCGGAAGTTTTGCGGATGGGATACCGACAGATCCGACAATTTATCGTTTTTACGAAATGATGTCGGTTTACGGTACGACTCTTAAGGCACTGGTTCACGAGAAGTTCGGCGACGGCATTATCAGCGCCATCAACTTTAAACTGGACATCAAGAAGGTCGAAGATCCGGACGGAGGCCATCGCGCCGTTATCACCCTGGATGGCAAGTACCTGCCCACAAAACCGTTTTAACCTCACAGTGACCAGCCCAGGAATGATAACTGTTGTAAGCCCACGGTAACCGATCTGGCCGATTTGCTTCTCGGCCAGTCGATATAAAAAAGCATGAAGTGGACAACGTATCGCCCCGGCAGAAATCGGCCTGCTGTAAAAATGAAAACGCTGCCCGGTGGTTTACACACGGGGCAGCGTTAGATCTTTCAGGTTCAGCGCCTCATTCTCAGCGACGGTGGAGCAACCTCTTACAAACTACTCAAAGCTCAGCCCTGTTCCAGGCGTGGCCCTGCCAGGGCAATACGCGCACCGGCTTCATTGTCGCTGTACTGTTTAAAGTTGCTGATAAACAGCTGCGCCAGTTTCTCTGCGGCTTCCTGCCACTGCGCCGGAGAGGCCCAGGCGTTACGCGGATCGAGGGTGGCGGCATTCACACCGGCAATCTCCTGCGGAATGGCGAGGCCAAATATCGGCAGCGCTTCCTCGCGCAGTGCGCCCGTTTCCCCTTCCAGGATGGCGTTAACGATCTGGCGCGTATCCTTCAGCGACAGGCGCTGACCCGCGCCGTTCCAGCCGGTATTCACCAGCCAGACTTCCGCACCGCTCTGCGCCACCTTCTCCTGCAGCACATCGGCGTACTGCGTTGGGTGCAGCAGCAGGAAAGCCGCGCCGTAGCAGGCCGAGAAGGTCGGCGTTGGGGCGGTAATACCGCGCTCGGTTCCCGCAAGCTTTGAGGTGAAGCCGGACAGGAAGTGGTACTGCATCTGTTCCGGCGTCAGGCGCGAAACCGGCGGCAGCACCCCGAATCCATCCGCCGCCAGGAAGATAATGCGTGAAGGATGACCAGCGCGGGAAACCGGCTGCACGATATTCTCAATATGCGACAGCGGATAGGAGACACGGGTGTTCTCGGTTTTGCTGCCGTCGGCATAATCCACGCTGCCGTCGTCCCTGACCACCACGTTTTCCAGCAGCGCGTTACGGCGGATGGCGCCATAAATTTCCGGTTCGGACTCCGCCTTCAGATTGATGGTCTTGGCATAGCAGCCGCCTTCAAAGTTGAATACGCCGTCAGCATCCCAGCCGTGCTCATCATCGCCAATCAGCTGGCGGCGCGGATCGGTCGACAGGGTGGTTTTCCCGGTGCCGGAGAGGCCAAAGAACAGGGCCACATCGCCCTTCTCACCGCGATTTGCTGAACAGTGCATAGAAGCGATTCCCTTCAGCGGCAGCAGGT
Organism: Pantoea coffeiphila; assembly: GCF_016909495.1. Taxonomy (GTDB): domain Bacteria; phylum Pseudomonadota; class Gammaproteobacteria; order Enterobacterales; family Enterobacteriaceae; genus Erwinia; species Erwinia coffeiphila. The sequence continues at coordinate 1,180,793 of NZ_JAFBFW010000001.1, forward strand.
AGTTCATGACCGAGAACATGCCTTTCTTCATCTCGCCGCCGTACCAGGTTCCACCAATCAGCTGGATATTTTCCGTCAGGTTAAAGGCGACGAAGTTCTCGGAGTTAAGCCCCTGCTCCTGCCATTGCGGATTCACGCATCCCGCGCCGTTAATCACCGTGAAGTCCGGAGTAAAGTCTGCCAGCTCCTCGTCGGTGGGGGCGATAAACATGTTTTTGACAAAGTGTGCCTGCCACGCCACTTCCGTCACAAAACGCACCGCCAGGCGAGTATCGGTGCTGGCGCCGCACCAGGCATCAACGATGTACAGCGCTTTCTCCGACAGGTAGTCGGCAACCCGCGTTTTCAGGTGCGCCCATACGTCAGCGGACATCGGTTTGTTATCGTTACGGCCCGTACCGGCATCGGACCACCACAGGGTATGACGGGTTACGTCGTCGCGAACGATGTACTTGTCGCGTGGAGAACGGCCGGTGAACTCACCGGTATCCACCGTCACTGCGCCAGATGTCGTCAGCGTACCGCGAGCGGGTCCCTTCAGGTCAGCAGCGGTTTCATGTTCGAAGAGCAATTCGTAATTCGGGTTATAGACCACCTCGCGAACATCATTGATGCCAAGGCTTGAGAGATGTTGCATGACAGATTGAATGGCGCTCATAGAATACCCTGACTCATTGGATGAATGGCGAGGTGGCAATAGCCGACCTCATGATGCAGCGGATAGTAACACCGGCTTTGTGATGCAGAAATTGCATTTAAATCATCCGTCATGTAAAAATTGCATAGCGATGGGGGCTGAAATCGGAGCAGAGAAGTGCTAAGTAATCTCGAAGTGAAATGGCTTTATGATGTGATTGCGCTGGAGGAGTGCCGCAGCTTTACCCTTGCGGCAGAGAAACGAAATATTTCTCAATCCTCCTTCAGCAGAAGAATTCAGTCACTGGAGTCCAACCTGGGTTTCAGCGTCTTCAACCGCAATGTGAACCCCCCCCAGTTAACGCCGCAGGGCAGAATATTCGTCGGCTATGCCAGGAATATGCTCGACGATATGGACTTCCAGATTAGCCGCATCAAGGGCGAGGATAAGCTGAAGCAGAGCATCCGCATTGATGCCGCCCCGTCGCTTTCCGTTCTGCTGCTGCCCGATCTGTTAGCCGAATACCGCGACAGTCCGGATAAGGTGTTCTTCGTTGAATCGATTAACGTCAACGATGCGGTGTTTAACCTGAAAGAGGGGAAAAGTGATTTTATCCTGTCGTTTTATAACGAAGAGCTGATGAATTACCCGTTTATCAATCATAAAATCTTCGATTCGTCTCTGCACCTGGTCTCGCCCTGCGACCCTGACGGCAAGCCGTTATTCTCAATAAACGATAGCCCGCTGCCGCTGGTTAAATATGCCAATGACAGCTACATGGGGCGTCAGGTCAATCAGGTCATCGATCGCATACCGAACACCACCTTTCTGCTGACTTTTGTTTCCTCGATGAGTGAGCTGCTGAAAAGGATGATCCTGAAGGGCGACGCCGTTGGCTGGCTGCCTGATTACTCGATTCAGCGTGAGCTGGAAGAGAAGAGACTCGCGATTATGGACCCGGGCCTTACTCTGAAGATTTCGGCGTATGTTTATCGCTCCGGCGCGCGTTTGAATCTGACGGCAGAGCGCTTCTGGCGCTACATGAAGGAGCGAAATACGGAGGGTTAAGGGAACTATTGGGCTGCCGTGTGGTTTATCTCAAGGCATCACTATCTGGTGTTGAATCGGAAGATTAAACATGTTACCAGATTTACATAATCCACTATCCATCCCTGCCAGGAGGCCCAAATGCTAAAAGTAATCGCTGAAGACTTTATCAAGCCCGAACACATCGACACCGTGCTGCCGCTGTACCGCGAGCTGGTTGCCGCCACGAAAAAAGAACCGCTGTGTATCGCTTACGATCTGTTTATCGATGAGAAAGATCCGGGGCACTTTATCTTTATCGAAGAGTGGCCGGACCGTGCGGCGCTGGATGTACACTGTGCCACTGCGCATTTTCAGCGGCTGGTCCCTGCTATCAATCAATATCAGCGGCAGGACGGGCGGATTGTTTTGATGGATGCCGTGGTGAGCCCGGCGACAAATTAATCCCCCTCTTCGCGGGTGACATTTCCCATCCCGAGATGTCACCTTCTTAAATTTTGTGACCAGCCTCACAAACCACTCCACCCGCCACGATATAACAATCCCTTCTACAATCAACACGCTAACAAATCCTGCCCGCCGCAATAAATATGATAAAAGTCACAAAATAACAATCAGTCCACTATTTTCAAGCAAAGGTCACTTTTTTGCTATGTCATCGCCGTAGTGAACAGGGAAAGATAGCAAACCTGTTCTGCAAATTTTGCTCTGCGCACACGCTCAGGAGTCGGCATGGCGGTTTCAATCACCTGGTTATGCGAACTTAATGAAGGGATTCATGCCCGACCCGCTGGCTATATCGCCCGGCTGTGCAACCTGTTTCAGGCCGCTATCGACTGGGAAAACACCCGCACCGGGCTACGGGCGAATGCAAAAAGCGCCCTCTCGCTGATTGCCAGCGATACGCTGCTCAACGATGAATGCCGCATCACCCTGGACGGGGAGGATGAACAGCAGGCTGCGGCCCGGCTGCGCGCGCTGCTGGCGGATCTTCCGGCGTTCAGCATGCAGCCCGAACCGGTCGTCAGCCAGGGCTACCTGCCCCGCTGCCTGCGCGAGCTGAAGCCGCAGGTGATTCAGGGCACCCGTATTCACCAGGGAGCCGCCATTGCCCGGCCGCGGGTAATGCAGAGCCTGACCTTCGCCGACATTATCGATCGCACTCCCCGGCATGCCGACGGGGTCGAAAGCGAAACGGCGCGCTTTCTTGCCGGGATAGCGTCGCTGCGCGGGGAGAAACAGCGCGCCCTGAGTCAAACCCGGGGTATTGAGCACGATCTGATTGCGGCGCACCTCACGCTGATTGACGACGGTGAGTTTCAGGATGCAACGATCGGGTATCTTAACGACGGGATGAATGCCTGGTCGGCCATCGTCCGGGTGTCGCAGGACATTTGCCAGCAGCTTGAGCAATCGTCCAGCCGCTACCTGCAGGAACGTACGCTGGATGTGCTCGACATCGCCACGCAGCTGATCGGCGCAGCCTATGGTGAACGGGCGCTGAACAGAAGTCCGCTGCGGCTCACTGAACCGGCGATTGTTTTCGCCAGCTATCTGACCCCCAGCCGGTTGCTGATGCTGGACAGAAGCCGGCTGGCGGGTCTGGTGCTGTCATCCACCGGAAAAACCTCGCACACGGCGATACTGGCCCGCTCGCTGGGTATTCCCACTCTCGCCGATGTCGACTTTGCGCCGCTGACGCTGGATGCCGGGCAGCTAATCGTCATCGACGCTGAATCCGGCATGCTTATCACCCATCCGGATGAGAACGTGCTGCGCTACTACCGCCATGAAATGGCCGTTCAGCAGGCGATGCAGCAGCGGCTGCGGGTCAACGCCGCGATGAATAAAGACCAGGCCAGCGCGATGGAAAAACCGCTGCTGACGGTGGAGACGATCTTATGGCGGATGGACGCCCGCGATAAAAACGAGGCGATCAAAATGATGGTGGATAATCTGTGGCTACAGCAGCGCACCGACGCGCGGGATAAACTCTGCGATGATATCTGGGCGCGGGAAGTGCCGTTTCCCACCGTCGTCGGCTCGGGTTTTGCCATCCCCCACGCGCAAACCGATTATATCCATCACTCTACCCTCAGCGTGGCAACGCTCCGGCAGCCGATTGCCTGGGGCGGTGTGCTGGTGGACACGCTGTTTATGCTGACCATTAGTAAAAACGCGCAGAATAACGCGCATATGAAACATTTCTCCACCCTGGCGCGCATGCTAATGAACGATGAATTTGTCAGCCGAATCAAACTGGCGAAAGGCCCGAAAGCGCTGTATACGCTGATATCCCGCACGCTGGCCTGCTGAGCACCCACCTGACGAGGCTGACATGATAAAAATATTAAAAAATACCAAACGGCATTTTATGACCGGCGTGTCGTATATGGTGCCGTTTGTGGTGGCCGGAGGGGTTCTGCTGGCGCTGGCGGTGATGTTCAACGAAAAGGCCGCCGTACCCGATCATGGCTTTCTGAAGGCGATGTCGCAAATCGGCCTTGCTGGTCTGACCCTGTTTATTCCGATGCTGTCGGGGTTTATTGCCTGGTCGATGGTGGATAAGCCGGGGCTGGCTCCCGGTGCGATAGGCGGGCTGATGGCTTACCAGATGGGGGCCGGATTTTTAGGCGGCATGCTCTCCGGGATTATTGCCGGGCTGGTGGTCTGGCTGCTGCTCAGTCTGATTGCCCGGCTGCGCATCCCCAATTTTCTGCGCATGGTGCTGCCGATATTTATTATCCCGCTGCTCGGCACCTTCCTCACCGGCATGGCGGTTTACTACATTATTGGCGATCCGATCGCCGGGCTGATGAAGTGGCTGAGCGCCTGGCTGGGTAATATGCAGGGCACGTCGTTTATCATTCTCGGCACCGTTCTGGGCTGCATGATCGCCGTTGATATGGGCGGCCCGATGAACAAAACCGCCTTTTTCTTTGCCGTGGCGCTGATCTCCACCAATCCGCAGCTGATGGCCGCCGTTGCCGCCGCCGACTGCACGCCGCCGCTGGGACTGGCGCTGGCGACCTTTCTGTTTAAAGACATTTTTAATGATGTGGAGCGCGAAGCCGGGAAGCCTGCGGTGATCATGGGTTTTATGGGCATTACTGAAGGCGCGATCCCCTTCGCGGCGGCCGATCCGGTCAGGGTGATCCCGGCGATTATGTTCGGCAGCGCGGTGGCGGCCATCCTCTCTCTGTGGTTCGGTGCCACCAACGCCGCGCCATGGGGCGGGCTGATCGTCTTACCGGTGGTCGGCAACCATTTTGGCTATATCGTTTCGGTCATTGCCGGAACCGTCGCCACCGCCGTGGCGGTGAAGGTTCTGAAAACCGTTATCAAACCTCGGGCATAATATGGGCACTTTTATTCAGTCTATCCTCAGCGAATTCAGCGGCCAGGGCGCGATAAACGACAGCGTGCTGGTGGCAAACGGCAACGCGAATCCACCGGCGATGGCCTACTATCTGCACGTGCCGCGCATTGAGCTGACGGTAAAAGGTGCGCTGAGCATGCTGTTGCCCAAGGGGGCGGACCGCATCGTGAAATACGAGCGCCCGGTCGGCACCATTACCTATATTCCTGCCAACAGCTGGAATTCGCCGCAGTGGGAAAGCCCGGTGATCTGCATGTCGATCGTGTTCTGGAAACAGGATGTTGGCTTCAGCATCAGCAACTGGGACGGCACGCAGTTTAAGGAAGTGGAGAAGTACAACCTGCAAAACTCCAGCAGTACGATCCGCGACCGGCTGCTCGATCTGGCCGAATCGCTGGCGTGGTCGCAGGATACAACCGGCGAGACCTTTGCCCACGTGGTCTACGCGCTGATTAACGATCTGCTGTATCAAATCACCGATGGCCTGATTAACCAGCGGCCCTTCACGCTGCTGGATGAAATTAAGAGCCATATCGACAGCCACTACCATACGGACATTAGCCGGGAAAGCGTCGCCGAGACGTTTAATATTTCCCCCGGCTATCTGTCGCGTCTGTTTTCCAGGGAGTCAGACGTGAAGTTTAATGAATATCTCAAGCTGGCGCGCATCACGCGATCGAAGGCGCTACTGACCAGTACCAATCTGAAGATCAACGAGCTTTCAGAGCAGTGCGGTTTCACCGATACCAACTATTTCTGCAAGGTATTTCGCGATATCAACGACTGCACGCCGCTGGAATACCGCCGCAAAAATAAGGGAGCAGGCTTATGACTATCCGAACAGGAAGAGAAGAGATCCAGCCGTTCTCCAGCGAACGCAATCTGCATGTGGTAGCGGTGACCGCCTGCGCCACCGGCGTGGCGCACACCTACATGGCAGCGGAACAGCTGGAGAAACTGGCCAGGCAGTATCGCTTTGCGATAAAAATCGAGACGCAGGGCGTGCTGGGGCTGAAGAATAAAATCACCAGCGAGGATATTTTTGCCTCGGAGCTGACCATCATCGCCTCCGATATCACCATCGATAATCCTCTGCGCTTTGACGGCTGCCGCATCCTGAACGTCTGCATTAATTCGCTGCTGCTCAAGCCGGGTGAGGTGATTGGCGCGATGCGCAAGTCGCTGAATCTGCCCAGAGGGAATGTGATCGACCTGTAGCCGATCGAGCAGATACAGGCTGGTGGGATCGCCGGTCACTCGCCGTTGAACAGGCCCCTCGTTAGATAAAGGGGCCGTCAGCATCAGGCCAGCAGCACCCTGGCCTGTTGCAGTATCGCTTCCAGGGTGATGCCAAATTCCTGATAGAGCTGCTCCGCCGGGGCGGATTCACCGAAGCCGTGCATGCCGATCACCGCGCCGTTCAGGCCAACATATTTAAACCAGTAGTCGGCAATTCCCGCCTCCACCGCGATACGTGCGGAAACCGCCTGCGGCAGCACTGACTCGCGATACGCCGCATCCTGCCGATCGAAACAATCGGTAGACGGCATCGATACCACTCGCACCTTCACGCCCTGCGCCGTCAACGCCTGCCACGCGGCTACCGCCAGCCCGACTTCCGAACCGGTGGCGATAATAATCAGCTGCGGCTGGCCCGCACAGTCCTTCAGAACATAGCCACCGCGTGCGATGTCCCGCACCTGCTGCGGCGTCCGCTCCTGCTGGGCCAGGTTTTGCCGGGAGAAAATCAGCGCGGTGGGGCCATCCTGCCGCTCGACGGCGAACTTCCACGCCACCGCTGATTCCACCTGGTCGCAGGGGCGCCAGTTACTCAGGTTTGGCGTCAGGCGCAGCGAGGCCAGCTGCTCGACCGGCTGATGGGTCGGGCCATCCTCGCCCAGCCCGATGGAGTCATGGGTATAAACCAGCACCTGCCGCTGCTTCATCAGCGCCGCCATCCGCACCGCATTGCGGGCATATTCCACAAACATCAGAAAAGTGGAGGTGTACGGCAGGAAGCCGCCGTGCAGAGCGATGCCGTTACCGATGGCGGTCATGCCGAACTCGCGCACGCCGTAGTGAATGTAGTTGCCGTCGCCGTGCTGATTAATGGCTTTTGACCCCGACCACAGGGTGAGGTTTGACGGAGCCAGATCCGCCGATCCGCCAAGGAATTCCGGCAGCCACGGGCCAAAGGCTTCGATGGCATTCTGCGACGCTTTACGGCTGGCAATATTGGCCGGATTATTTTGCAGCTGCTCAATCCATGCCTGCGCCTTCGCGGCAAACTCAGCGGGCAGCTGGCCGTTAACCCGGCGGCGGTATTCCGCAGCCAGTTCCGGGAAGGCGCTGGCGTAGGCGGCAAATGCCTCATTCCACGTCGCCTCCTTCGCCTGGCCGGACTTTCGGGCATCCCACGGCGCGGCGATCTCGTCCGGGATCTCAAACGGCGGCCAGTGCCAGCCCAGTGCTTCTCGCGTTGCCGCCACTTCGGCTTCGCCCAGCGGTGCACCGTGCACATCGTGCGTCCCCGCCTTGTGCGGTGAACCCGATCCGATCACCGTTTTGCAGATAATCAACGTCGGCAGGGAGCTAATGGACTTCGCGACATCAATCGCCGCGCGGATAGCGTCCGGATCGTGTCCATCCACCCCGCGCACCACGTGCCAGCCGTAGGCCTCAAAGCGCCTGGCGGTATCGTCGGTGAACCAGCCCTCAACGTGGCCATCAATCGAGATGCCGTTATCGTCATAGAAGGCCACCAGCTTGCCCAGCTTCAGCGTACCGGCCAGCGAACACACCTCGTGAGAAATCCCCTCCATCAGGCAGCCGTCGCCCATAAAAACGTAGGTGAAGTGGTCAACGATCGCGTGGCCTGGGCGGTTAAACTGCGCCGCAAGGGTTTTTTCGGCAATCGCCATGCCCACCGCGTTGGCCAGCCCCTGCCCTAATGGCCCGGTGGTGGTTTCCACGCCCGGGGTATAGCCCAGTTCCGGGTGACCCGGGGTTTTCGAATGCAGCTGGCGGAAGTTTTTCAGTTCATCCATCGGCAGATCGTAGCCGGTGAGGTGCAGCAGGCTGTAAAGCAGCATCGATCCGTGGCCGTTGGAGAGCACAAAGCGGTCGCGGTTGTTCCACGTTGGGTTATTCGGGTTGTGGTTCAAAAAATCCCGCCACAGGACTTCGGCGATATCCGCCATGCCCATTGGCGCACCGGGGTGGCCGGAGTTGGCCCGCTGCACGGCGTCTACGCTCAGCATGCGGATGGCGTTGGCCAGGGTTTTTCGTGATGACATTTAACACTCCTTCTGAATGGTCAGGAAAAATTCGGCCTCGCCCTTCGGCGTCACGTTCAGCCCGGCATAGCGATCGATGGTTTGCCAGGTATCAATGTCGTGAACCACCGACTGGCGGGTGAGGACTTCAACCACCACGCACCCTGCCCCACTGGCAGAAAGCAGACCGGCGGTGGAGTCTTCGAAAGCGATACAGCGGGCGGGAGAAACATCAAGCCGGGCGGCACCAATCAGGAACGGTTCAGGATCGGGCTTGCCCTGCTGAATGTCTTCGCTGGTCACCAGCACCGGCGGCATGGGGAAACCAGCCTGCCTGATGCGCGCCGACGCGACTTTCAGCGATCCCGAGGTGACGATGGCCCAGGGCACCCGGTTCCGCTCCAGCTGCCGGAGAAAATCCACGGCACCGTTGACGGCGGTAATGCCGTCGGTATGGCTCGCTTCATAGTCTTCCAGCGCAAGAAATTCGTCCTGAATGGTCTGTTCGCTGGCGTCCAGCATAAAGTGGCGCAGGGTGCTCAGCGCCGGTTTGCCATGCAGGTAATGGCAAACCGTGCGCGGGTCCAGCCCTTTCTGCCCGGCCCACAAACTCCAGGAGGCCTCAACGAAATCCAGCGAGTTCACCAGCGTGCCGTCTAAATCCAGTAATACCCCACGAAAATGCATCGTTCTTTCCACATAAAAAATAAAAGAGTGTGTTTATTCTGTACGTCATTCACCCCGCCATTAAAGAGTAGAAAAGGTGCTTAATTAGCAAATATGTCATCACGGCGCGATGATGAATAAAAACGTGACGATTATCACAAGCAGCTTAGCGCGAATTAATTTTATGATTGCGATCACAAAATAATTAACCTGCTTTTTTATTCAAGCAAAGGTCACTTTTTTTCTATTCAAACACGGTCATGAACGGTGAAGGATATAAAACATGAAATGCAGAGCCGTATATCTGCCAACAAAATAAGCCTGCTTTTGCAAAGCTTTATCGGGAGCGATGATGTCAGAGATAATAGCGTACCAGTGTGAACTGAATGAAGGCATTCACGCCCGGCCTGCAGGGCACATCGAACGACTGTGTAATACGTTTCAATCCGACGTGTGCTGGAAGAATATTCGCAGCGGCATTCAGGGTAATGGGAAAAGCGCTCTCTCGGTGGTGGCTACCGACACATTATTCAACGACGCCTGCGAAATATCGCTCAGCGGGAAAGATGCGGCTGAAGCCGCACAGCAGCTGCGGGCGCTGCTGAAAAAGCTGCCCTCTTTCGAGGTCAGTCAGGCGGAGGAAGCCACGGCGCCAGCGGGCTATCTGCCGCGATCCCTGCGGGAAACCCGGCTCGATTTTATTCAGGGTTCACGCATCAGCGGCGGCGTGGCGATTGCGAAGCCGGTGCGCATACAGAGCCTGTCTTTAAACGAAATGCTGGCGCGTAATCCCGGCGGAGATTATTCAGCAGAACAGCAACAGCGTATTTTCCAGGCGGGCCTGGCGGCACTGAAGGATGAGAAGCTTACCGCACTGGAAATTAAGACCGGCGTTGAGCATGATATTTTACAGGCGCATTTATCGATCGTGACCGATGCGACTTTCCAAAGCCAGATTACCACCGCCATTGCAAACGGCGAGAATACGTGGGATGCCGTCATTAAATCGGCGATGGAATTGTGTGAAATTCTTAACCGTTCAGCGAGCAAATATATTAAAGAGAGAACCCTTGACGTTCTCGATATTACCGGACAGCTGCTTACCGCTATTTATGGCACGGGTGCACTGCCGCAAAACAGCCTGGAATTAACCCAGCCGTCAATTATTCTGGCGAACAGCCTGACGCCGAGCCAGTTCCTCGGCATCAATAAACAGTACCTTGCAGGCATGGTCCTGTCCGCCACCGGTAAAACCTCGCACACCGCGATCCTCGCGCGTTCGCTCGGCATCCCGACCCTGACGGATATTGATTTTACGGCACTGACGCTGGATGCGAACACGGACATCATTATCGACGGTAACCCGGGGATTTTGATTACCGCACCGGACGAGCAGGTCCTGCGCTATTACCGTCATGAAATCACCGTCCAGCAGCAGATGCAGCAGCAGATGATGGCGGGCGTGATGCAACCGGCAACGACCTGCGATAACCATAGCGTGGAAATCGCCGCCAATATTGCCAGCGTGGCGGAAGCCGAAGCGGCATTCAACAACGGCGCGGAAGGTATCGGCCTGTTTCGTACCGAAATGTCGTTTATGGACCGCGAAACGCCGCCGGACTACTGCGAGCTGGCGGATCTTTATGGTCAGGTCATGGCGCTGGCAGATGGCAGGCCGGTTATCTTCCGCACCTTCGATATCGGCGGCGATAAGCCGGTGGACTATCTGGATACCGGCGAGGAGGAAAACCCCTTTCTCGGCTTCCGCGCCGTGCGTACCTATCCGCGCTATCGCGACCTCTTTGCCATGCAGCTGAAGGCCATTCTCAGCGCCTCGGCGCTCGGCGAGGCGAAAATCATGATCCCGATGATTGCCAGCGTTGATGAAGTTATCTGGTGCCGCGAGGTGCTTGAAGAGGTCAAAAGCGCAATGCGCGATGAAGCCCTGCCGTTCAACGGGGCCATCTCGCTGGGCGTGATGCTGGAAATCCCCTCGGTTCTCTTCGCCATTAGCGAAATTGCCGAGTACGCCGATTTCTTTAGCGTCGGCAGCAACGATTTGACGCAGTACTTTTTTGCCGCCGACCGTGGCAATTCGCAGGTTGAATCGGTGTACGACAATTATGCCCCGTCCTTCCTGCGCGCCCTGAAGTTTGCCGTCGATGAGGTGCACCGCGCTGGCAAGTGGATCGGTATCTGCGGTGAGCTGGGTGCCAGCAGCGATTTCCTGCCGCTGCTGGTCGGAATGGGCTTTGACGAACTGAGCATGAGCGGGACCGCCATCCCGGGGGTAAAGCACACGCTGCGCGAGCTGGATTTCACCAAATGCCAGCGGCTGGTGCAGGAGATCGTCAGCGTAAAACGTTCCGCCGGGGTGAAAAGCGCCCTACGCTCGCCGGAAGTCAGGGCAATAAGCAAAATGCCGATCCTCGCGCCGGAATTTATCCTCTGCGCTCTGGATGCCGGTAATAAGAACGAAGCGATCAAGATGATGACAGACAATCTCTGGCTGCATCACCGTACCGATAATCGCGATCGGTTAACCGATGATATCTGGGCGCGGGAAGACTCCTTTTCCACCGCCGTGGGCTATGGCTTCGCCATTCCGCACACCAAGTCGGACCATATTCAGCACTCCACTATCAGTATGGCCACCCTGGCGAAGCCCATTACGTGGGGCGATCAGCAGGTTGAAACCGTATTTATGCTGACGGTGAGTAAATCCGCCGATCCTAACGAGCATATGAAATATTTCTCAACGCTTGCCAGAAAGCTAATGAAAGAGGATTTCCGCAATGAAATAAAACAGGCCGAAAACGTGACCGTACTCTACAACCTGATGGCCAGCACGCTGGCTATATAAAAACAGAATAACCGTCAGTCCTATTTTAAAAATCAGCCAATAAAAAATCAGGAGTTCATTATGAAAATTGTCGGCGTTGCAGCATGTATTACCGGAGTTGCCCATACCTATATGGCGCAGGAAGCGATTGAGCAGGAGTGTAAAAAAAGAGGTTATGACGTCAAGGTGGAAACCCAGGGCGGCATGGGCATTGAAAATGAATTAAGTGACGATGACATTGCCGAAGCCGACGTGGTGATTCTGGCAATTGCTATCGGTATTGAGGGCGTTGAGCGCTTTGAAGAAAAAGAAGACGAGGGTCGGGTTATTTCCCTCAACCCGGCCGAAGTGGTGCGCGATCCGGCCGCGATTATTGATAAAGCGGTAAGCCTGGTGAATTAAACAACGCGCCGGTGCGTTTTATTTCGACGGCCGTCACCGGAATATTAAAAACGTTAATTACATGTCTGCGAACTCTGCAATTTTAAATAGCGCGCGCGGGCGCACGGGGATCGCTGCGTTCAAATATCGCAGCAACCGATAAAAATAGCGGGTTCGGGAGGATAAAAAATGTCGGAAAATATCAAAGTCATTAAAGATGATTTAGTCAAAGCGTTCAGCACCGGGGTGTCCTACATGATGCCGGTGGTGGTGGTCGGCGGGATCTGCCTGGCGCTGTCGCTGGTGGGTGGCGAACCGGTCGTCGGCAAAGGAATGGTGGTCACTAACCCGTTCTTACTCAATCTGGGTGCTATCGGCAGTGCCGGGCTGGGTATGATGATCCCGGTGCTGGCGGCCTATATCTCCTACTCCATTGCCGGTAAACCGGGGCTGACGCCGGGCTTTATCACCGGCTTTATGGCCAGCACGCCGCTGGGCACAGACCACGTGGTGACCGGTTTCCTTGGGGCAATGCTGCTCGGTATTCTCAGCGGCTACGTTGCCAAATGGATCAAAACCTGGAAGGTTGGCAAGGCGTTAATGCCGGTGATGCCCATTATGATCATCCCCATCGTCTCCACCTGTATTGTCGGCATGCTCTATCTCTACGTACTGATTGGGCCAATCGGCTTTGCGATGAAATGGCTGGTTTCCATGCTGTCGAATATGCAGGGAAGCAGCGGCGTTATTCTCGGCCTGATTCTGGGTGCGATGGCGGCCTTTGATATGGGTGGCCCGGTCAATAAAACCGCCACGGCCTTTACCCTCGCCTTAATGGCCGAAGGTATTTATGGCCCGAACGGCGCATATCGTATTGCCTGCGCTATTCCACCGCTGGGCATTGCCCTCTCAACTTTTATTTCCCAGCGTAAATGGGCCGAAGATGAAAGAAGAATGGGCACCTCTGCCGCCTTTATGGGATTAATCGGTATTACCGAGGGCGCCATTCCGTTTGCCGTTAAAAATCTTAAAACCGTACTGCCGTCAATTATTATCGGCAGCGCCGTTGGTGCCGGTCTGGCAATGATTCACGGCGTTGAATCCATGGTTCCCCACGGCGGATTAATTGCCATTGCCGGGGTGAACAAAGCCCCGATGTGGTACGTCATCGATATGGCTATCGGCGTGATTGTGACCGCCATCTGTCTGCATATTCTGCGACCGAACATTACCGAGCCGGTAAAAAAAGCATCGACTAAAAAAACCATCACTTCTGATATGAATAAAGCCTGAGGAGTTATTATGAAAAACACAATGAAACAGTACGTTGATTATATTGTTAACGGTGGAAAATCTACCATGCTGGGAATTGGCCCCATGTCTCCGGCATTAATTCAGGCCTGTTTTGAACTGGGAAAAGAAAAAGATCTGCCGCTGATGTTTATTGCCAGCCGTAACCAGGTCGATGCCGATGAATTCGGTGCCGGTTACGTGAATAACTGGGATCAGTTCCGCTTTGCCGCTGACCTGAAAGCGATGGCGGATAAAGTCGGTTTTGACGGCGATTACTTCCTCTGCCGCGACCACGGCGGCCCGTGGCAGCGCGATAAAGAACGTAAAGACCATATCCCGGAAGACGAAGCGATGAAGCTGGCCCGCCGCTCCTATCAGATTGATATGGATGCCGGTTTCGACCTGCTGCATATCGACCCGACCAAAGATCCGTACGTTGTCGGTAAAGCCATTGATATCGAACTGGTTCTGAGCCGCACCGTTGAGCTGATCCGCTTCTGCGAAGATTACCGCAAAGCCAACAGCCTGAAAGAGTTCTTCTACGAGGTCGGTACCGAAGAGACCAACGGCGGCCTGACCGACGTCAGTGCCTATGAAGAGTTTATTATCGAGCTGAACAAGCGCCTGGCGGCCGAATCGCTGCCGCAGCCGCTGTTTATCGTCGGTCAGACCGGAACCCTGACCCGCCTGACCAAGAACGTCGGTCATTTCAACGATAAGCAGTCCGCTGAACTGTCCGCCATCAGCACCCGTCACGGCGTAGGCCTGAAAGAGCACAACGGCGACTATCTGCCGGATGAGATCCTGCTGAAGCACCCGGGCCTGGGGATCACCGCGATGAACGTGGCCCCGGCTTACGGCACCATTGAAACCCGCGCCTATCTGAAGCTGGCGCAGGTGGAAAAAGATCTGGCGGCGAAAGGCTTTATCAAGACCGCGTCCGACCTGAAAACCGTGCTGACCCGCGAGTGCGTGCTGAGCCACAAGTGGGAAAAATGGATGACCGATGAGCACAAAAACAAGTCCGAAGAGCAGATCTTTAATGAGCCGGATCTGCTGAAAGAGATCCTTGAACTCAGCGGCCACTACAACTACGAAAAACCGGCGGTAGTGAAAGAGATGAAGGCGATGTTTGCCAACCTGAAATCGTTTGGCGTGGAGCCTGAACGTTACGTGGTCAATAAAATCAAGGATATGATCCAGAATGAAGCCGAGTGCTTCAATATGCCAGGCCTGACCACCCGCGTCGCGCAGGCTAACTGATCGCCCTGCCAGCCCCACCACAGGGAGCGGCTCCGTGCCGTTCCCCGTGCATTCAATCCTACTTCTCATTACAGGTCACGATTATGAATCAGCTTGAACAACTAAAGCAGCACACGACGATTGTTGCCGACAGCGGGGATATTGATAGCATTCTGGCTTATCAGCCGGAAGATGCGACCACCAACCCGTCGCTTATCTACAAGGCCGCGCAGCTTCCGCAGTATCACGCGCTGATTACGGAAGCCGTCGCGGCGGTGAAGTCCCGCCAGGCGGGAAAACCGATAAAAGCGTCAGACATTGCCGACACGCTGGCCGTCAGTATCGGCGCACTGATCCTGAAAAGCGTGCCGGGGCGCATTTCCACCGAGGTGGATGCCCGCCTCTCCTTCGATACCGCAGCCAGCATTGCCAAAGCGCGGGAAATCATTGCCCTGTATGAAGCGAAAGGCATTGGCAAAGAACGGGTGTTGATTAAGCTTGCCGCCACCTGGCAGGGGATACGTGCCGCCGAAACGCTGGAAAAAGAAGGGATCCAGTGCAACCTGACGCTGCTGTTCTCATTTGCCCAGGCCAGAGCCTGCGCCGATGCCGGTGTGTTCCTGATTTCACCGTTTGTTGGCCGCATTTACGACTGGTACAAGAAAAACAGTCCCGGCACCGCCTGGACCGTCGACAACGATCCGGGCGTGGAGTCGGTGCAAACTATTTATCGCTTCTATAAACAGCACGGTTACCACACGGTAGTGATGGGTGCCAGCTTCCGCACGCCGGAACAGGTGCTGGCGCTGAACGGCTGCGATCGTCTGACCGTGTCTCCGGCGCTGCTGGCACAGCTACAGCAAAGCCAGGGGCCGGTGCCCGCGCCGCTAAGCTATGCGGGCGAAGTACTGGCTAAGCCTGCGGCCATGACCGAAGCGGAATTCTACTGGGCGCATAATCAGGACGCGATGGCGGTGGAAAAACTGGCCGAAGGGATCCGCCTGTTTGCCGTCGACCAGAACAGTCTGGAGACGTTGCTGGAGCAGTATCTGTAGGAGGGTGCCTGCGTGACGAAGGGTTTGCCAGCCGCCGGATTAGGCCGTATGTTGAAAGCTGTTCTTTACCCGGCGGGTAATCCCTTTTTCACTGTTGAGGCAAGATGGAATCGTTGTTTGTCTACGGCACGCTGCGCCCGGGCCATTCGAATGCGCATATCATGGAAAACATCGGCGGCGAATGGCTGGCAGGCCACGTTACCGGGACCTTTTACGAGCGGGGCTGGGGCGCGGCGGCGGATTTCCCCGGCATTGTGCTGCACAGCGATGGCGCGCAGGTGAACGGCTACCTGTTTTTATCGGACAATCTGCAGGCACACTGGCCGATGCTGGATGAGTTCGAGGACGGCTATGACCGGGTGAAGGTCGAGGTCACCACGGTTGATGGCCTGCAGGTGAGCGCCTGGATTTATCAGCTACAGCCCAGGTCCGGGCTGTAGCAGTAAGCACTGGTCAGGCAGATTGATAGCGCTCCGCCACCTTCGCCTGATTAATATCCGCGATCAGCCCCAGTCGCGCCGTGTCCAGGCTGCTCCAGCTTGATGCACTCTGCACCGGCGGAATGGTGACCGTTTCGCGGCGGTCAAACCCCACCAGCGCGGCGTCGACCAGATCGCCCGCTTCCATCATCTGCGGCAGGGTGTTGATATCAATGCCCGCGCGATCCCAGATTTCGGTGTAAGTGCCGGCAGGCAGTACCGCCTGTACGTATACGCCTTTATCCGCCAGTTCAACGTTCAGCCCCTGGGACAGGAACAGCACGAAGGCTTTCGTTGCGCCATAGACCGACATGCCGAATTCCGGTGCCAGCCCCACGACCGAGCTGATGTTGACGATAGCGCCCTCCCCGGCCTGCACGAAACGTGGCGTGACCGCGTTAGCCAGCCGCGTCAGCGCGGTAACGTTCAGCGCGATTAGGCGCTGAATCGAATCGGCCGTCTGCCCGGCAAATCCCCCCGACTGGGCGATACCGGCATTGTTGATCAAAATGCCAATTTTCGCATCGTCGCGCAGGCGCGCTTCTACCGTCGCGACGTCATCCGACTGGGTAAGATCGGCGGGCAGAATATCCACGGCAACGCCGTTTTCCCGCTGCAAACGTTCGGCCAGTGCGGTCAGCTTTGCTTTATCACGCGCGACCAGCACCAGGTCATGTCCGCGTTGGGCGAAGCGCTGCGCATAGACTGCGCCAATACCGGTTGAAGCACCTGTAATCAGAACGGAAGGTTTGGACATCTGCGTGTTTCCTCTGTGAATGATTGAATGAGTCGTGCTGCCCATATTGCTCTCTGCCAGCCGCACCCGGTTGGCATGGAAGATCCCGCTGACGGCAACAACGCGACGTGGAATTAATGATGACGATCATAATCTAAACAGTCAATATTTTTTGATTACGATCATCATCAATGTATAATTGCGCCAGAAATTTCGCTCAGAGGAGCCAGCAGCAATGAAAGTGTCGAAAGAACAGGTACGCGAAAATCGCCAGCATATTGTCGAAACGGCCTCGGCGCTGTTTCGCGAGCGCGGCTTCGATGGGGTTGGCGTGGCGGATCTGATGTCTGCGGCGGGTTTTACCCACGGTGGCTTCTACAAGCACTTTGCTTCCAAGGCGGATCTGATGGCGGAAGCGGTGAGCTGCGGCTTTGTACAGGCGGCGGGTATGTCAGGCGGCACCACCCGGGAAAAATTTGTTGAGCGCTACCTCTCCCGCCAGCATCGCGATGCGATGGGGTCAGGCTGTGTGATGTCGGCGCTCGGCACCGACACGGCGCGCCAGCCCGAGTCGGTGAAGGCCATATTTGCCGCCGGTATTGAAAAAAATCTGGCCAGGCTCTCGGGCGAAGAAGGGGAAAAAGGCGCAAAGCGTGCCGATCTGATCGACACCCTCGCGCATCTGGTGGGTGCGATGGTACTGTCCCGCGCCTGCCCGGATGATTCCGCGCTGGCCGATGAAATTCTGGACGTTTGTCGGGCGAGGATTCTTGCAGAGGACAATGACCAGGGTTAAGCCATCCGCGGCTTAACCGTCAGAGCACCGCCAGCGAGGCGTTAACCACCTCGATCAAGACGTCCGCCGGAACGCCGTCCCGCGCCTGTACCGACAGGCCGTGCAGCACCAGCGCAAAATAGTTGCCCAGCAGGTCCGGGTTGGCATCGCGCTTCAGCTGCCCGGCCTCCGCCGCCTGGCGGAAGCGGTTAATAATCGATTCCGTACGCAGGCGGCGCTGTTCTGCCATCCACTGCTGCAACGGCTGATTTTCATCGCTGAGCGCACCGGCGGCGGAAACCACCATGCAGCCCGCTGGCGCAAGGGGCCGGGTATAGAGCGCGATGGCATCCATTAACATTCGTTTTATCGCGAGGGCAATCTCACCCTCTTCCAGCGCCCGTGCGGCAAAACCGCCCTCGTGTTCTGCATAGTGCGCCACCGCCTCGCGGAACAGCTGTTCCTTCGAGCCAAACGCTTTGTAAATGCGGGCGGAGGCAATGCCCAGCGCCGCCACCAGATCGGACATCGACGTACCCTCAAAGCCGTGACGCCAGAATAAATCCCGCGCCTGAATCAGGGCGGCTTCACGATCGAATTCTCTGGGTCTTCCGGCCATAGCGGTTCTCTTCTCTCGGATGATACGTTCAGGATCTGGCAGCAAGAATATCACATTAAATCAGCCACCTTCTGCCCTTGCGACTGAGCACTCTGTGCTGCGTTAACAAAAACGCCTTGTGGCCGTTTCGTCAGATCTCTATTGTTTGTCAATCGACAAACAATAGAGGTTCATATGCAAACGATCAAGGGTCCCAGCCTGCACCTGGCGCAGTTCAGTGATGATGTTTTCCCATTTAACAGTCTTGAGGCGATTGCCGGATGGGCAGCGGAGAACGGCTTCCGCGCTCTGCAAATCCCGGCCTGGGATAAGCGGCTGTTTGACGTCAATCTGGCGGCGGAAAGCCAGCAGTACTGCGATGAGATAACCGACATGCTGGCGCGGCACGGGCTGGTTATCAGCGAGCTGACCACGCATATTTTCGGCCAGCTGATGGCGGTACACCCGGCCTACGATGCGCTGTGCGACAGCTTTGCGCCGCCGCACCTGCACGGCAAACCGGAAGCCCGCGCCGCATGGGCAAAACAGCAGCTGCTGGCGGCAGTCAGCGCCTCTTCCCGCCTTGGGCTGACCGAGATGGGCACCTTTTCCGGCTCGCTGGCCTGGCCCTACGTGTTCCCCTTCCCCCAGCGCCCGGCCGGGCTGGTGGAAACCGCCTTTGACGAGCTGGCCCGCCGCTGGCTGCCGATCCTTGATGCCTGCGAGAAGCAGGGTGTGAACCTGTGTTATGAAATTCATCCGGGCGAGGATCTGCACGACGGCATCTCATTCGAGATGTTCTTACAGCGCACCGGCCATCATCCGCGCTGTAAAATCCTGTTCGATCCCAGCCACTTCGTCCTGCAACAGCTGAATTACCTCGATTTTCTGGATATCTATCGCGACCACATCGGCATGTTCCACGTTAAAGACGCTGAGTTTAATCCCACCGGGCGTCAGGGCATGTACGGCGGCTACCAGTCGTGGGCCGATCGCGCCGGGCGTTTTCGCTCAACGGGAGACGGTCAGGTCGACTTCAGGGCGATATTCTCCCGCCTGACTCAGAACGGTTACGCCGGATGGGCGGCGCTGGAATGGGAGTGCTGTCTGAAGAATAAGGACGATGGCGCGCGCGAGGGGGCGGCGTTTATCCGCGACCATATTATTCCGGTCACCGATAAAATTTTCGATGATTTCGCGGCAGCCCCGGTCAGCCAGAGTCAGATAGACCGCCTGTTAGGCATCACCACCACGGAGGCTGAACATCATGGTTAACGCCACTCTGCACCACCGCTATCTGCGCGTTAACGGACGCCGTCTGCACTGCGTCACTCAGGGCCACGGCCCGGCAGTCCTGCTGATCCCCGGCTGGCCGCAGACGTGGTACACGTGGCGGCACGTGATGGAGCATCTGGCCCATGCGGGCTATACCGCCGTAGCGGTCGATCCGCCCGGCACCGGCGAGTCGGACGCACCAACCGGCGGTTTTGATACCGGGAATATCGCCGCGCAGCTGGTTGACGCGATGTCCCAGCTCGGCCACGAACGCTATCCGGTTATCGGCCATGATATTGGCATGTGGGTGGGCTACGCCATGGGCGCAGATTTCCCGCAGCGCGTGCATTCGCTGCTGCTGACCGAAGCGGTGATCCCCGGGCTGGCCCCCGCCCCGGAGATTTTTGTCAGCCCGCAGGAGAATATCTTCCTCTGGCACTTTATGTTCAACCAGCTAAGCGGCCTGCCGGAGGCGCTGATCGCGGGCCGCGAACGGCTGTATCTCAGCTATATGTTCGATAAATGGTCATGGCGACGGGAACGCGTGGCGGCGGAAGTCTATATCGACGCCTACAGCGTGCCGGGGAAACTGGAGGCCGGATTTAACTACTATCGCGCCATCCCGGAGACCATCCGCCAGAATCAGCAGCGGGCCGCCACGCCGCTGAGTATGCCGGTGCTGGCTATCGGTGCGGAAAACGCCACGCGGGATGCCCCGGCTGAGACGATGAAAAAAGTCGCCCCCGATTTACGCAGCGCGATGGTCAGCGACTGCGGGCATTTTATTACCGAAGAGTGCCCGGATGAATTCTGTGCGCTGATCGCGGCGTTTTTACAGGAGAAAGGCTATGCCGCTCGATAGCGCAACGCAGCGCTGGCTGGCCGCCGCGCCCGCTTTCAGCGCCGCCGTGCCGCTGGCGGTAATGCGGTCGGCCACCGACGCAGGATTGATAGCCGGTCAGCAGCCCGTAGCCGGGGAAATTCGCGACTGGCAGGCGTTAAGCATAGAAGCGCAGGATGGCTGGCCGATCGCGGTAAGAATGTATTTTCCGGCCGGGGCAGAAGACGGTGAGGCACATCCGGCTTTGGTCTATGCCCACGGCGGCGGCTGGTGCCTGGGTGGTCTTGACGCCTGGAATACTCCGTGCCAGCAGCTGGCCGACGCCACCGGCAGCGTAGTGTTCTCCGTTGGCTATCGCGTGGCCCCGGAGCACCCGTTCCCGGTGCCGTTAAGCGATTTTTATGCCGCGCTTTGTGCCATCGCCGACCGGGCGGATTCGCTGGGCATCGACCCGCAGCGCATCGCGGTTGGCGGCGACAGCGCGGGCGGCAACCTGGCCGCGGCGGCCTGCCTGCTGGCGCGAGATCGCCAGGGGCCGTTGATTGCCCGCCAGCTGCTGCTGTACCCGGCGCTGGATACGGCGATGCAGTCGGCTTCCTGGCAGCAGTTCGGCGAGGGCTTTGGCCTGACGCGGTCGGTAATGGAATACTGCTGGGAGCGCTATTTGCCCGACGACAGCGATCGGCAGAATCCGCTGGCCAGCCCGTCTGCGGCAGCGTCGCTGCACGGCCTGCCGGACACGCTGCTGCTGAGCTGTGAATGCGATCCGCTGCGGGATGAGGCGGAAGAGTACGCCCGCAGACTGGCGCGGGATGGCAACAATGTGCGGCTCGAACGGCTGGCGGGGACAGTCCATGGCGCGATGCATATGACCGCCGTCACGCCCGCCGCGCGGGGGGTATTTGAACAATGCGCAGCGCTGTGGGATAGGCCTGCAATTTAACGCCGCCGGATCTTCCCGTTGAGCGTGTTCCCGCGCCTGCCGCAATGGGCAGGCGCGGTTTTCAACGCGGTTAATGGTGGATAATCTGCTCGAGGAAATCTCTTGCCCGCCCGGAAGCCGGAGCGGTAAAGAAGGTGTCGGTCGGCGAATCTTCAATGATTTCTCCGGCGTCCATAAAGATCATCCGGTCGGCGATTTTCCGCGCGAAGCCCAGCTCGTGGGTCACGCAGCACATGGTCATGCCCTGCTCCGCCAGTTCTGCCATCACCGCCAGCACTTCGGCGACCATTTCCGGGTCCAGCGCCGAAGTCGGTTCATCAAACAGCATCACCTTCGGCTCCATCGCCAGCGCGCGGGCTATCGCCACGCGCTGCTGCTGGCCGCCGGAAAGCTGTGCCGGGTATTTATGACCGTGGGATTTCATGCCGACGCGCTCCAGCAGCTCGTGGGCTTTTTTCTGCGCCTGCTCGCGGCTGTGTTTAAGGATGCGCATCTGCGGCACGATTAAATTGTCCATCACCGTCATATGCGGGAACAGTTCGAACGACTGAAATACCATGCCCACCTGCTGGCGCAGCGCGGGCAGGCTGGTTTTTTTATCGCTCAGCACCATGCCGTCGATATTAATCTCCCCTTTCTGGAACGGCTCCAGCGCATTCATGCACTTGATCAGTGTGGATTTCCCGGAACCGGAAGGACCGCAGATCACCACCACTTCCCCCTTCTGAATATCAAGGGTGCAGTTTTTTAGGACCGGCAGCTCGCCGTAGTATTTAGTCAGATTTTTAATCGCGATCATGCGGTTTTCTCCTGCAAAAGGGTGGCCACGCTGTTGGCAACCACCAGGGTGGCGCGGCGTAAGTCATCAAGGTGAATGCGTTCGTCGGCGCGATGGCCGTTCGCTTCCAGGAAACTGCGCGGTCCGGCACCGTACATGATGGTCGGGATACCTGCACCGCTGTAAAGCCGCGCGTCGGTGTACAGCGGCAGGCCGACCAGCGGAATGGGCTCATTGAACACGGCTTCGGCCTGCTGGCTGAAGATCGCCGCCAGCGCCAGGCTCTGCGGCGAAGGGGTAAACGGGCGGGCGAGCAGGATGCGACGCGCGTTGAAAGCAACGCCGGGAACCTGGCGCTGTACGTCGGCGACCAGCGCCAGCAGTTCCTGCTCGACGGCCTCCGGGTTTTCTTCCGGGATAATGCGGCGATCCAGGCGCAGTACGAAATTGTCCGACACGACGTTGGTGTTAATGCCGCCGTTGACCAGGCCAATCACCAGCGTCGGTGAGTCGATGCCGTCAATTGCCGAATGGGTTTCACCCAGCGCATCGCGATAGCGGTAGAGAGCAGTCATCAGGCGATTTCCGGCTTCAATAGCATCGCAGCCGGTGGTGGGAAATGCGGCGTGGGCCGACTGGCCTTTTAAATCAATTTCCAGGTGCAGGCAGCCGTTGTGCGCGGTGACCACAAAGTAGCTCAGCGCGGCGCAAACCACGTAGTCCGGTTTGCTGTGGCCGTTGGCCAGCAGCCAGCCGGGGCCGGTCGATCCGCCCGTCTCTTCGTCGTATGTGATATGCAGTTCAACGGTGCCTTGCAAATCTGCACCGCTGTGAATCAGCGCCAACAGCGCCGAAGTGTAGGTGGTGATATCGGATTTCGATACCGCCGCCCCGCGCCCGTACAGCCAGCCGTCCTCAATTTCCGCACCGTAGGGATCTTTGCTCCAGCCGCCGCCCGGCGGCACCACGTCACCGTGGGCGTTCAGCGCCACGGTCTTGCCGGGGCCAAAGCGGTGGCGGACAATCAGGTTGGTGGCGCTGCGCATGCCGCCTGCGGCGACGACGTCATCGGGTACGGTGAGGATTTCCACCTCCAGCCCGAGGTCGTGCAGGCAGCGGGCGGTCATCAACGCGTGCGGAGTACAGTCGCCAGGCGGATTGTCGGAAGGCATCTGTACCAGCTTTTTCAGCATCTCAACCTGCTGTTCAAAATGGTTATCAATCCAGCCGGCGAGAGTGTGTTGTGTATTGCTCACGAAAAGAAATCCTTATTATCAGTGGAATCGGGAAATCGCATAGGGCGCAAGATCGATCTCGCTGCGGCCCTGCAAAATCTGTTGTGACAGGCTCCAGGCGACAACCGGTGCCAGCGTGTAGCCGTTAGAGGTAACCGCGTGGTAAAAGCCGGCTTTGCCGGGGACTTCACCGACGATCGGCGCACCGTCGATATTGATGTTCATCCCCGCCCAGCTGCGCACCATATGCAGGCTGTTGAGGGCGGGCAGCACTTTCCCGGCCACCCACAGGTTGCCTTCGATGCTGGCGCGCAGTGACTGGTTCATCCGCGTTTCGGGGTTAAATCCTGCACTCCAGCCGCCGCCGATCAGGATGCTGCCGTGTGCGGTTTGCTTCAGGCTCAGGTGGCGGCCCGCGTGGGCGATCAGGTGGTCAATACGCGGCGCGGACTGTTCGGTGACGATCATTTGCAGCGGCGCGCCTTTCACCGGCAGCGCAACATCGACCATTTCCGCCACTTTGGCCGCCCAGGCTCCGGCGGCGTTGATCACCCGCCCGGCTTCAATCACCCCACGGCTGGTCTGCACCCGGTAACCGCCGTACGGCAGTGGTTCGATGGCCTGCACATCGGTCCCGCGCTGGAAGCGTGCACCGGCCTCCGTCGCCAGTCTGTTGACCACGTAGGTGGCGCGCAGGGGGTTGATTTTGCCTTCCATCGGGCAAAATTCCGCGCCGAGCAGGTCCGGTGACAGATGAGGAGAAAGCCGGTTGAGCTGGGCGGCATCCAGCAGTTCGGTTTCAATGCCGTAGCGGCGCTCCATGGCGATTTTCTGCTCCAGAAAGCGCATGTCCTGTTCCGTTTCAGCCACCATCAGTCCACCGGTAATTTTAATTTCCAGCGATTCGCCGCTGGCCTGTTCCAGCGCCTGCCAAAGCCTGACCGACGTCGGGCCCAGCGGTAGCGTCTGCGCCGCCGGGCCACCGCCCTCCTGCGCCTTGCTGCCGAAATCAAAGGACAGTAGCTGGACATGCAGGCTGCCCGCATTGGCACCGGAGGCCTGCAGATTGATCTCGTCACGCTCCACCACCAGCACACCGGCACCGCCCGCCGCGAGGTAATAACCGAGGCAGTTACCCATCACCCCGCCGCCAATCACCAGAATGTCGGTTTTTTGCAACGGCAGCGCGGCCTGCTCTACCGGTCGGGCAAGATTGGGAGTGATGGCGGGTTTATGCCCGCCCCATTCCGGCTTTTCAAAGGCCAGCGCGGCAATCGGAACGGGGCGGACGGGGAAACGCGGCGCGTAAAATCCGCTGACGGTGTTCCGGCGGCCGGTCATCTCTTCCACCAGCTGCGCCACCATTCCTGAGCAGGTGCGCCCCTGGCACAGCCCCATGCCGCTGCGCAGATTGCGTTTCAGCGCGGCGGGGGTGTCGATCCCCTGGCTGATGGCCTGGCGCAGGCGGCCCAGAGTGATATTTTCGCAGCGACAGATCACCGTTTCATCTTCCAGCGAGGCCAGGCTGACGGCCGGAGCCTGATAGACCTGCCACAGCGAGCGCTGGAAATCCTCGGCCCGGGTCAGGCGGGATGTGAGGGTAGGAATCTCCTGAGGGCTGATCGTTTTGCCCAGCGCGGCGGCAGCAGCGAGACCCGCCAGCCTGCCACGCGCCTGCGCCACCTGTGCGCCGCCCAGTTTCGCGCCGTCACCCACGACGTAAACCCCGTTGACGCTGGTTGCGCCGTTTGGGTCGGTTTTAATCGTCGGCGTGCTGAACGGCGTGGAGGAAAGCTGCTGTTCGCAGCCGAGCATACGGGCAAGATCGGTGGAAGGGATAAATCCGTGCCCCAGGCAGAGCACATCGCAGTCGATTTCCCGGCGGGAACCGGCAATACGCTGCCCGTTCGCGTCGACGCGCATCACGGTGATCCGCTCCAGGCGCTGTTGCCCGTGCGCGGCCACCACTTCATAGCCCCAGCTGAGCGGCACGCGATGTTTTTTTAATACGCCAAGGTAGTGCCGACCCTTCCACAGCAGTTCGGGGGCCGCCTGCAGCATGGTGAAGATCTGGCGGAAATGCTTCAGCCCGGGTTTCGGCGCGCGTTCCAGCACTTCCACCACCGAACCCTGGCTTTCCAGCAGGTCGGCGGCAAACTGCAGGTTCAGCGGGCCATTACCGCTCACCACTACTCGGCTGCCAGGGATCACGCGATAGGCTTTAGCCAGCGTCTGTCCGGCTCCGGTGGTCATCACGCCCGGCAGCGTCCAGCCGGGAAACGGCACGGGCCGTTCGTAGGCACCAGTGGCAATAATCAGCTGCGCGGGGCGAAACAGCCGCGTCTGACCGTTAACCATAACGGCGATTTCATTCGCGGAAAAAGCCGCCCACACGGTGGCCTGTTGAACAACGGTAACGCCCGCCGCGACGGCGTCGGTCAGCAGCCTTTCGCCGTCGCGCCACTGCGGCGGCATGTTGCCGTGCAGAATATGGGAAGGTGCCAGCGGCTTGAAAAACTGCCCGCCGCTCTGCGGTCGCTCATCGATGACGATAACCGCAGCCCCGGCCTGCGCCGCCGCCAGCGCGGCAGAGAGTCCGGCGGGTCCGGCTCCCAGCACCAGCAGATCGCAGACGGTTTCAGCGGGTTCAACCGTCGCGGGTGCCGACGCCAGCGGCTGAGGCGTGCGATCGTCTGAACGGCGGCTGTGAATTTGCATCCCCTGCTCAACCAGCGTCATACAACTGCGCTGCGATCCTTTGCCGTCCACTTCCACCACGCATTCATAGCAGGAGCCCATCCCGCACCACAATCCGCGCTTTTCGCCCTGTGTATTTTCGCGCAGCGCCACGATATTACTGCGGGCCAGGGCGGCCGCGATCGTCTCTGAAGCCAGAGCCTGTATGGCCTGGCCATCAAACCAGATGGTCCGGGTTTCGGTACTCTGGCTGATATCTTGAGATTTTAGTTCCACAGATCTTGTGCTCCGACATCGTATACGTATACAGTACGTATACGGTATACAAACGGTGTTCATCAAGAACTTTCTCAAGGAACTCAGCATGTCTACGTTTCGCGGCACTTACACGGTATTGATTACCCCCTTTACCCCTGATGGTTCAGCAATAGATGTGCCAGCTTTGAAAAAACTGGTTAACTGGCAAATTGAACAGGGAATTCATGGGCTTATTCCGCTCGGCAGCACCGGTGAGTTTTTATCGATGAGCCGCGAGGAGCGCCAGCTGGTTACTGAAACGGTGGTTTGCACCGCAAACGGGCGCGTGCCGGTGCTGATGGGTACGGGTGCAGAATGGACCCCGGAATGCGTTGAGCTGAGCAAAGAAGCGGAAAGCATGGGTGCAGACGGCGTGATGATCATCCCACCGTTTTACAGCTGCCCGAATGAAGACGAACTGTTTACCCACTATCGCGCGGTCGGGGAAGCGATCTCCATCCCGATCATGATCTACAACAACCCGGCCACCGCCAACGTTGACCTGCTGCCAAAAACCGTCGCCCGGCTGTCGCAGATCGATACGGTCAGCTACATCAAGGAATCCACGCTGGAAGTCACCCGCGTTCGCGACATTATCGAACTGTGCGGCGATCGGATGAACGTCTTTGCCGGAATACTCGGCTACGAATCCTTCTGGCTGGGGGCCTGTGGCTGGGTGGCGGTGGCCTCTAACCTGCTGCCGTCGCAGTGTGCGCAGATGTTTGAAGCCGCAGCGGATCGTCTGGATCGCGACGCGGCCCTCGCCCTGTATCGCCAGATCCTGCCGGTGGTGCGCGCCGTGGGCGGACCGCACTACGTCGCCGCCAGCAAGGCCGGTCTGTCAATGATGGGGCTGGATGTCGGTATCCCGCGTGCGCCGCGCCTGCCGCTGGCCGACGATTTACATCATGTTTTACGTCATGAATTAGAAAAACTTAACGTGCTGAACAGCTTCCAGCATTAATCACTGGCCTGAATTGACACCCGGAGAATCAACATGAAAGCCAAATTAACCTTATTAGCCGCGCTAACGCTGCTGTCCGGCAGCTGCTTCGCCGACTGTACAGCACCGCAGGGCGCCAGCCTGGTTACCTCAGGCGAGCTGAAGATGTCAACAAACCCGACGCTGCCGCCGCTGCAATATGTCGACGGTGAAGGAAAGTTAAAGGGCATGCGCATTGAAATGGGCGAGGAGATTGCCAAACGCCTGTGCCTGAAAGCTGATTACACCCGTATTGAGTTCTCCGCGATGGTGCCCGGCCTGCAGGGTGGCCACTGGGATATGATCAATACCGGCATTTTCTTCACCCCGGCGCGCGCCAAAATGATGTACATGATCCCGTATGAAAGCCAGGCGGTGAGTATTTCTACCCCACCTGCCGATGCAGGAAAAATCACCAAGGTTGAGGATCTGTCCGGTAAGAGCGTGGGCGTTGAGCTGGGTGGGTTTGAAGAAACCACCATCCGCAAAATCAGCCAGCAGCTGGTTGCCAAAAACCTTAAGCCCGTTGATATCCATACCTTCGACAACTTCACCGTCGCTTTCCAGGCGCTGCGCGCAGGCCAGGTGAATGCGGTGATCAGTATTGACGCCGTGGCCGCCGACTATCAGCACAAAGGGATGTTTAAGCAGGTGATCTCGGGGCTGGAACCCACCCCGGTAGCCATCGCCTTTAAAGATCCGAAGCTGGCCGCCGCCGCCGCCGATGCGCTGAACAAGATGAATGCCGACGGCAGCCTGCCTGCGCTGTTTAAGAAATACGGCGCGGAAATGATCCCAGGAACCTTTAGCGTTCAGGGCCCCTCCTCTTAAACCACAGGAACTCTCACTATGATTCAGGGCTGGAGCTGGGAAGGCTACTTCCATTATCTCACCAACTATTTCATTTTCCTTGGGGCGGTGAATACCGTCCTGTTAACCCTGGCTGGAATGGCGGGTGGGCTGGTACTGGGTGTGGTGCTGGCCTTCGCCAGGCTGTCGCCCTGGTCCTGGGTTAATCAGTTAGCGCGTACCTATATCTGGATTTTCCGCGGTACGCCGCTGCTGGTGCAGCTGATTATCATTTATACCGGCCTGCCGCAGATCGGCATTCGCTTTACGGTGATCGAAGCGGTGATCACCGGGCTGGTGCTGAATGAGGCGGCCTATCTGGCAGAGATTATTCGCGGCGGCGTGCAGGCGCTGCCGAAGGGGCAAATCAACGCGGCCAGGGCGCTGGGCTTTAACCATGCAGGCGTGGCGCGCTACGTGATTTTCCCGCAGACCATGCGCCTGATCCTGCCGTCGCTGGGCAACAGTTTTAACGGCCTGCTGAAAACCACCTCGATCGCCTCGGTAATTTCGATGGAAGAGCTGCTGCGCCGTACGCAGATCCTGATGCAGGAGCAGTTTATGGTGCTGGAGCTGTTTATGGTGGCGGCAACCTACTACCTGATCCTCACCACGCTGTGGGACTTCATTCAGCGGCGCATCGAGCTGCACTACGCGAAAGCGTATCAGAGTACCCAGCATACTCGTCCGGTGAAAAAGGCCCCGTTAACCGACACCAGCACCGCGCTGGCCAGGGAGACACAGCGATGAGCACGTTCGATCTGATTGTGAAAAATGCCGATATCATTACTGCTTCCGACCGTTATCACGGCGATATCGGCATCCGCGACGGCAAAATCAGCATGATTGCCGCCGGGCTGAATGCCGAAGACGCGCGCCAGGTGATTGATGCCGCGGGCAGAATGGTCACGCCGGGCGGCGTTGATGCCCACTGCCATCTCGATCAGCCCTCGACCGATGGCTCAATCGGTGCCGACGATTTTATCAGCGGCACGCGGTCGGCTGCGTGCGGGGGCACCACCACGGTGATCCCCTTTGCCATGCAGTTCAAGGGGCAGAGCCTGCAGGATGCCGTTGCCGACTACCATCAGCGCGCCGAGGGCAAAGCCTGCATTGATTACGCATTCCATCTGATTATTACCGATGCCAACCCGGCGGTGATTGCTGAGCTGCCGGCGATGATCGAGCAGGGCTACACCTCATTTAAGATTTATATGACCTATGAGGCACTGAAGCTGTCGGATCACCATATTCTGGATGTGCTGGATGCCGCCCGCCAGCTGGGGGCGATTTCGATGATCCACGCGGAGAACGATGACTGCATCAACTGGCTGACCGAGCGGCTAAAGAAGCAGGGAAAAATCGCCCCGCGCTATCACGCCCTCGCCCACTCGCCGATCGGCGAACGCGAGGCGACCCACCGCGCGATTTCGCTGGCCGAACTGGTTGATGTGCCGATTCTGCTGGTGCACGTTTCCAGCCGGGCAGCGATTGAGCAAATTTACTGGGCGCGCGGCCAGGGCATGCACATTTTTTCGGAAACCTGCCCGCAGTATCTGTTTCTGACGGCGGAAGATCTCGGGATTGATGACAGCTTCCACGGGGCGAAATGCATTTGCAGCCCGCCACCGCGCGATACGGACAGCCAGAACGCAGTGTGGACGGCGCTGGCCAACGGCACCTTCACCATTTTCTCTTCGGATCACTGCCCGTTTAATAATGATGCCACCGGCAAAAAGCTGCACGGTGAAAACGCATCGTTCGATCTGGTGCCGAACGGCATTGCCGGGCTGGAAACGCGCATGCCGCTGTTAATGAGCGAGGGCGTGCTGAAAAATCGCCTGTCGGCCCAGCGCTTTGTTGATCTGACCGCTACCGCCCCGGCGAAGCTTTATGGCCTCTATCCGCAAAAGGGCACAATCGCCCCCGGTTCCGATGCCGACCTGGTGATCTGGGATACGCAAACGCCGAAAACCATCAGCAGCGCTATGCTGCATACCAACGCCGATCACACGCCGTATGAAGGGAAAGAGGTTCAGGCCTGGCCTGCCGTTACGCTGTCGCACGGCGTGACGGTGTGGGGCGATAATCAGTTCCACGGCGTGGCGGGCCAGGGGCGTTTCCTCGCCTGCGCGGTCCCTTTCCCATCGGAAGGATAATTCGGTAAACTAGCGGCGGAATTAACTACTGGAAACTGCGTGAAGATGACTGACTATCAGGACCATACGCTGGCGGCAATTATGGCGTCAAAACCGTTGTATATGAAATCGGCCAGCCTGTCTGAGCAGGTCTATGTATTACTGAAAGAGTTAATTCTTGAGCGTAAAATTCCGGGCAACAGTGAAATGTCCGAGTCGCGCCTGGCCGATGAGCTACAGGTTTCACGCACCCCAATGCGTGAAGCGCTGGTCAGACTGGCCGGTGAGAACCTGCTGGAGCGCCGCGGCGCGCGTTCGTATACCGTTCGCTCGGTGGATATCAAAGAGTACTTAGATACCATGGCGCTGCGTGAACTGCTGGAAGTAGAAGCGGTTGGCAAGGCGCTGGATAAAATCGGTAAGCCAACGCTGGATGCGCTGATCGCCGAGCTGCACGAACTGATGAAGGCCGACGAGGAGCATCTTTTCTGGCGCTATGACGAGAAGCTGCACAACACCATCGCGGAAGCCAGCGGCAACGTGGTGCTGGCCGGCGTGTTAAAGGGGCTGCGGGTTAACGTTCGCCTGTTCCGCCTGCACAGTCCGCTGCACCGCCAGAGCGAGAATCACACCGAGCATCTCGATCTGCTGACCGCCATGCGCGAAGGCGACCGCGAGAAAAGCCTGGCCTCCATCCGCAATCACATCAGTAAGTTACGCAACGACGTCATGGCGTCTTTATAAACGACAGCCGCACTAGCGGCTGCGTTCCACCATCGCCACAATCACCTGATACAGTTCATCAACCGCCTGCTGTTCAGCAATATCGCCGCTGACGGCGGTGGCCGAAAGGCTGTCCGCCGCACCGAGCATCGCCCACAGCGCCGCATCCGACAGCCCGCGTGGGCCGCTAAACATCGCCAGCGAGCGGCGGCATTTTTCCAGATAGCTTTTCTGACACTGCTTCCTCAGCTCGGCCAGTTCCGGCGAACCGCTCAGCGCGGCAAGCACATCGGGAATTTCCCGCCCTTCCGTCAGCACGCAGTTCACATAGCTGGACGCAATAATACGGGCTTTCTCATTCAGAACCGGTTCCGCAGCAGCCACCGCATCGTCGATGACCTTATTCTGGCGAGATTCAAAATCCTGATACAGTGCCGCCAGCAGCCCCTGGCGGGAGCCAAAATGCTCGTAGACGGTGGGCTTAGTGATGCCTGCCGCCTCGGCAAGATGGCCCATCGTCAGCGCATCGGTCCCTTCGCTGGCAATCAGCCGCCACGCAACCGCGATCAGTTGAGCAAAGCGCTCTTCCTTAGATAAGCGACGCCGCGACATCACTGACCCCGCGCCGTCATGCTTAACGCTGTATGGTGACTAATGACGCCGTGCTTCTCGTTCAGAATACGGGACATGCCGAAGCTCCTCGTTGTATCAATCCTGAAAAGATCGATGGTGAAAATAAGGCTGACTGGCCGCTGGCATGGCGTTATCCGGCGATTTTATTACCGATTTTCAGCGCGATTTCCAGATGTGATTCAGGGAATTGGCCGTTTGGCGTCAGCAGCAGCTCAGATGTAACCACCTTTGCACCAACAAAATCAAATATTCCACGATCGATCTGCGTTCTCATCGCCTCATCATACCCACGACGAGAATAGGTCCCTTCGTCGGCAGCACCAATGCCAATCAGATGAACGTTCAGATTCGGCAGCATTTTTATCAGTCCACCGTCTTCTGCGTAGTCGTAGGCCCAGCCGTTGGTAAACACGCGATCGATCCAGCCTTTCAGCATGCCGGGGAACGACCACCAGTAGATGGGATAGACCAGCACCAGCGCATCAGCCCGATCGATACGCTGCTGTTCAGCCACGATTTCCGCCAGCGGCGATGACTGATTGCGGAAAAATGCCAGGTCCGGCGCGGCAAAACGCGGATCGAAATTTTCAGCAAAAAGATCGGCAATTTCAACGGTATTGCCACTGCCAGCATCAGTGACGCCTTTTGCCACGCGGGCGGCAACGCTGTGGGTGAATGACTGTGTATCCGGATGAGCAACAACAATAAGTGCGTGCATAGTAAGATTCCCTGGGCGTGATGAGAGTGAGTTTGGCCGTGATTGCCACAACATACCAAAAGTATGTTACTAATGGTATGTTGTAAATTATTCTCAAATACAGATCAACTGCCAGATGGCTTACCGCACTAATCGCTCATCGCGAACAGGCCGCTCAGGCAATAGCACGTAACTGCAAGACGGTAACGCGACTGAACTATTACTCTGAAAGGCTATAAAAATCCGTTATTTATGACGCTGATATTGAGTCTCAATATTTTATGTATTTAATCGAACGCTACATCATGGTTGCAACGCAACGACTGGTGATAACAATAATCGGCTTCCTGATTTTTATCTTTGCCAGTTATTCCACTCAACGCTATCTGACCGATGCCGCCAACGGTACGCTGGCGCTGCAATCGGTGATGTATATCGTTTTCTATAAGATATTGATTGCTCTGGAGATGTTACTTCCCGTCGGGCTTTATGTTTCCGTTGCCGTTGCGCTGGGGCAGCTTTATAACGATTCAGAAATAACTGCCGTACTGGCTTCAGGCATCAGTCCTTTTCGGATTTATAAAGCAATCCTGTTCCTGGCGATCCCATTAGGTATTTTAGTGACCCTGCTCTCGGTGTACGCCCGCCCCTGGGCCTATGCGCAAATATTCCAGTTAAAACAGCAGGCGCAGTCTGAATTAGATGTCAGCCATCTACAGGAAAAGAAATTTAATCTGAATGACAGTGGCAGAATGATTTTGAGCGATAAGATCGATCGTAAAAATAACCTGCTGTCAGATGTGCTGATTTACAGCACCTCCGGCAATAACACCTTTTTATTTCGGGCACTCTCTGTGCAGGTGGTCAATCCTGCGATCGCCTCACCGGCGGTCACGCTTCATTCCGGCACGGCATATCAACTTGACCGTAAAGGCACGGATGACAACGTACAAACGTATAAAAACTTTAATCTGCATCCTAAGCCCATGAAGCAAAGCATCGAACTCAGAAGTAAATCTGCCCCAATGGCAGAATTATCGCGTTCACACGATCCCGCCGATATTGCCGAACGTCAGTGGCGGGAAAGCCGAGGAATTAGCGCTATTTTAATGGCACTGCTGGCGATAACATTAAGCCGCACGCGTCCCCGCCAGGGGCGATTTGCCACTCTGTTACCGCTGGCCGTACTGTTTGTTCTCATCTTTTATGCCGGTAACATCAGCCGTTCACTGGTAGCCAGCGATATTATCCCCTCATTCCCCGGCGTGTGGACGGTGCCATTAATGATGCTGTTGGGCTTCCTGGCCCTTCTGGCCCATCAGGCCTCACTTTTACAGAAGTTTTTCCGGTGAATATTTTTAGCCGTTATCTGATTAAAAATGTCTTTCTCGGTTTCGCTGCCGCGGCGGCTTTGCTGATCCCGCTCTTTTCCACTTTTGATTTTATTAATGAACTGGATGATGTCAGTTCAGGCGGATACCACTGGACTCAGGCATTGATGGTGGTATTGATGAAACTGCCTCGCTGCCTGATCGATCTGGGGCCTTTTATCGCTTTGCTTGGCGGTATTGTCGGGCTGGGCCAGCTGTCGAAAAGTCTGGAGCTGACTGCGATGCGCGTCTCCGGCATGTCAGTTTTCAGGATAGGAATGAATGCGCTATGTGCCGGTATTATTTTTACCGTGGCGCTGTGTGCGCTGGACGAATGGGTGGCTTCACCGCTTCAGCAGCGGGCACTTCAGTTAAAAGATATTGCCGAGGCCAGAGATGATAGTGCGTCCGGCTCAGCTAACACGCTGTGGGCGCGTAAAAATAATGAGTTTGTTACGATTAAAACGCTGGATGAATACAACCGGCCTGTTGGCATTGAAATATTTAAGTATCACAAGGATCAAACCCTCGATTATTATGTTTATGCTAAAACCGCGACCATCATTGGCAACGGCATATGGACTTTATACGATGTTAATCAAAAAACATGGGCCGACGGAAAAGAAACATCAACGTTACATGACAGTATGCCGTGGCAATCGATATTCAACCATACCAGCCTGAAAGAATTAATGATGCCCAGTGATAGTTTTTCAATCCGGCAGCTGAATAACTACATCGATTATTTGCAAACAACAAACCAACCCGATTTAGAGTTCAGAATCGCACTTTGGCAAAAGCTCGGGCAGCCTGTTTTGATACTTGCAATGATATTACTTTCCGTTCCCTTCACATTTAGCAACCCCCGGGCGCCAGGTATGGGAAGCCGCCTGGCGACGGGCGCTATTATTGGGTTACTCACCTATGTCAGCTACCAGATCATAGTCAATCTTGGCCTGTTGTTCTCTTTCAGTGCACCGTTGACGGCACTACTTCCCCCCATACTCCTGCTGGCATTGGCATTAATACTGGTTAACCGATTTGACAAGAAGCATTAGCCCTGCTGATTAGCCCCCATTTTGTATCCTCTCGACTGCAAAAAATCAGCAACGACACGTTCTGTCAAAAGAAGAACATGGTCGAGAGGTTGATTAACGTCGATATCGACAGTTTCAGAATCGGGGAAATTCAGCTTTGAAGTGACGGCTACTTTTTTTTCCAGCGATTCCCGGCGGTGATCGGGTTTTCGTGCACAGGCAACATCAATGTCAACGTTAAGTTTTAACACCAGGTCGGGCTTGTAACTGGTCATCCAGCGAAATGCCTGATGTTCACGGCCAGCCAGCCAGTTAATGAAAGGCCTGCCGGGAACATGCTCAGGTAAAAGAACACCATCATAGGCACCGGGAATTTGCATCTGAGGATAGCGATCGGCCAGGATAATCAGCCCCTGCTTGCGAAAGCGTAGCATACGGCGAAAACGGAAAAGACGCCGTAAAACAAAAACCATCATGACCAGTGCAGGTACAACACCAATTTTCGATTTTGCTACGCTGACTTTTTTACGATCGATAGTTTTACCCAATTTTTTACCGAGCAGCGGCAATTTTACTAACTGGCGTTCTACATTACCGGCCTGTTTTCCTAAATGTACTTTAACAGCGGATTCATATTGATTAATAAAGCCAATAAGGTGTTCAGAAATAGTCGACTTTCCGGAACCATCGCAGCCAATAATAGCGATGATTGGTGGGTTGTTTTTCGAATTCATACAGCCATCCCTGTGAAATAAACTCCTCAGGATATAGCATTTTAAAAGAAGATTGTCGCTAATCATGCTTGTTATTCTACAGAACTTAAACACACGGAGAACATCGTGCATTATGGAATGCATTGTTAAAACAGGGTTGTTAACGTGAAGAATTTAAAAACGATTATCAATCACTCCCCGGTTCGGGCGATCGCGATTACGGGATGCGACGGTGCCGGAAAATCAACGCTGGCCGCTCATCTTGCAAATCATCTTTCATCTCAGAGTGAAACGGAACTGATTTATCTGGGGCAGTCTTCAGGATTTATTGGCAAACGGATCGCCGAAATTCCGATTATTGGTTCATATATTGGGAAATATTTAAATAACCGTTCTGAACGCGTGCACAGTCGCCCTTCTTCCCCGCCGGGAAATATGGCCGCACTGGTCATTTATCTGCTCTCCTGCTGGCGGGTCTATAAGTTCCGCCGCATGTTGGCGAGATCCCAACAGGGCTGTCTGTTGATTACCGACCGCTATCCGCAGGCAGAAATTCCGGGGTTCCGCGTTGATGGTCCTCAGCTTGCAAAGGCGGAAGGCGGTAATTACTGGGTGCGCATGCTGAGAAATAGCGAACTGCGGCTTTACCGCTGGATGGCTTCATACCCGCCGGCGCTGCTGATTCGTTTGAATATTGATGAGCAAACGGCGCACTTACGCAAACCCGATCACGCCCTGTCTGCACTGCGCGAGAAAATCGCCGCGATACCACAGCTGACCTTTAACGGCGCGAAAATTCTTGATTTAGATGCCCGTGAACCGGAAAGCAAAATAATCGATACATCACTGCGGGCGGTTCATCTCGCCCTTTCAGGCCTACAGAAAAATGCATAGCGATAAATTAAACACGGCAGCCCAACACTCTGCCACCCGCATTCCCGGACTGATTGCCGTGGTGGGCTGCGACGGCACCGGAAAATCGACGCTGACCGCAGATTTAGTGAAAACACTCAGTTCGTCCTGCACAGTGGAACGCCGCTATCTTGGGTTAATATCCGGTGAGGATGGCGATAAAATCAAACGTTTACCGGTGATTGGCGTATGGCTTGAGCGCCGGCTGGCGGCAAAATCGGAGAAAACCCAGCGCATGAGCAGTAAAGCGCCTGCTCTCTGGGCCGCGCTGATTATGTACGGGCTTTCCGTGTGGCGAAAAGCGAATCTGGCTAAAGCGAAACGCTTAGCTCAAAGCGGCGTACTGGTGATCAGCGATCGCTATCCGCAGGCTGAAATTTCCGGCTTTTATTATGATGGCCCCGGCATCGGAGTTGAACGCACAAGCGGGAAATTGATGACGTATCTGGCGGAACGCGAAAAACATTTATACCAGCAGATGGCTTTGTATCAGCCCGAGTTGATTATTCGTCTGGAAATTGATGCCGATACCGCCTTTTCACGCAAACCCGATCATAACTATGACGAACTGCGCGACAAGGCCCTTGTGATGAGCCAGCTTAATTACAATGGTTCCAGAGTGTTAAACATTGATGCCCGGGCTCCCTATGATGAGGTTCTGCAAACCGCGCTGGCGGCAATTTATCCGGTTATTTCTGCCGAAAGAATGGAGAAACTTGCCGAGGCTTAATTTGGTATAAACATAGCGATATTATCGGCTAAAGCAAAATCATTGCCCAGACGGTCACGGTCATCAGCATCGTGACAAGCTGTGCTGCGCCGCCAATATCTTTTGCTCGTTTTGACAGTGGATGAATCTCCAGAGAAACCCGGTCGATGGCGCTTTCGATAGCCGTATTAAGGAGTTCTACGACCAGCAGGAGAAAGCAACTGGAAACTAAAAACAGACGTTCAACGGCTGACACATCAACGCACAGCGCAATGACGAATAATATTCCAGTAATAATAAACAGCTGCCTGAATGAATTTTCCGTTAACAGTGCGTTAGCAAGACCAGACAGCGAGTTTTTTATGCTGTCGAACAGACGGCCGAAACCCTTTTTCTTTTCAAATAGCATCGCGATATTATTAACCCAAGAAGATATTAAAGTTGTTTTTCATATAACCGGTAACGCTTGTAGGGTATCGCACCAATTTTTTCCAAAATATTCCTCATCCCGGCGTTAGATTCTAAAATCCACGACATTTCTAACGCTTCGATGTTCCACTTACCAAATGCGGCATGCAGCGCCTCGATAAGTAGCAGGGCAATAACCGGCCCAATCCGGCTAAACTGATGTTCGATTTTTACCCCCATCAACGGCACCCTGGCCGTACGTACCCCGCTGACTTTCAGCCGCCAAAGAAGTTTCGCCCAGCCAAGGGGGAATAATCGCCCGTTGAGATCCGCAATCGCTTCATTGATGTTAGGCAGGCCGATAATAAACGCAACGGGTACGGAATCTATCTCGGCGATAAAGATCATATCGTCCGGCACCAGGAATTTTAGCTGGTCCCCCATAACGGCAAATTCGTGTTCGGTAAAGGGTACAAATCCCCAGTTTTTCTGCCATGCCGAGTTAAAAATCTGGCGCAGAACCTGCATTTCCTCACTGAATTTCTTGCGATTAAGACAGCGAATGCTGACTTTTTTGCGAGCATGGTCCATCAGTTTAGCCAGTGATGGCGGAAACTGGAGTTCAGCCAGACGCATCCAGTAGGCCAGCAGATCGATGCCCTGTGTGTATCCCTGCTGCTCAACTCTGGCCGAATAATAAGACTTACCGTGCGTCATCATGGCGCTTGGCGGGGTGTCAAAGCCGTCAATCAACAGACCACTTTCCTGATTAATATTAAGACTAAAAGGCCCGGTGATTTTTCTGGCGCCTTTAGAAGCCAGCCAGTTTTCAGCGGCCGAAAATAACAGCCTGAATACCTCAGGATCGTCGACGGCATCAATCATGCCAAAATGCCCGGTATCCGGACCATAGAGCCCCCGGTGTAAGGAGTCGACCTGGGCAGATATCCTGCCAACAACTTCCCCCTCTTTTTTCGCCAGCCATGTCTGCCATTCAATATGGTCATCTGCCGGATTTTTTTTCGAGAAGTGCTCTAATCGCTCAATATTTAAAGGATTAATCCAGTTTGGATCGTTTTGAAAAAGATTGGAGGGAAACGTAATAAATGACTTGAGTTGACGCTTATTGATAACTTTTTCGATGTGAATCATACATACCATTGAAACTAATAATTTACGAAAAAAACACACAATAGCCTTTTTAGGATCGTATTACCTGTAGTTATTGTGCCCTTTACCCCTTTCCACCCTGCAATACTCGAAATGCATTAAGTGGTTATATAAAAAGCATTGAATTTTTAGCCTGTTATCTAACCGAAGAAAATCACCAGAGCGTTAGGCATATTATGCTGCTAACAAATTATTCCAATAAACAACTCCCGTTTCTTATTTAAACAGTATTTTTCCTAAACGAAGTCAAAAAGCCTTTAACACTAAATGCTACATTCAAGTCAGAACATGAATTTTCGCTACGGGAGGGTTTAAAAATTTCAGCCATCGCAGTATTTTAATGCCGGGATAAAATTAAAAAAGCCAACGTGTCATATTTTCCTCTCGGGCTGTCCGCGCGCAGTATTTCCTATCATGCTGTGACTTATCAACACCTGTGTAATTAAAGGCAACTTTGTGAGACGAAAAATGTGCTTGTGTAAAAATTTACGCAAATAAAAAACCTCCAAATAGTAATCATTTCTATTGTTAGATAATTTAATCTATAAATGGGTTGTATATGCACGAAACACGCTCTACGCATTCTCTTCCTATGCGCTACGCAGACTTTTCTTCTCTCGTTGAAGCTTTAGACTACGCAGCCCAGGGATGTACCGGGATGAATTTCTACGATCGACGTAACCAGCTCATCGCCTCGCTGGAATATCGCGTGCTTCAGCAGCGAGCGGTGACAGTGGCTCGTCGATTGTTATCAATGAACCTGAAAAAAGGTGACCGCGTCGCGCTGATCGCAGAAACCAGCGTCGGCTTCGTCGAAGCTTTTTTTGCCTGCCAGTATGCGGGCTTAGTTGCGGTTCCTTTGGCCATTCCTATGGGCGTAGGCCAGAGTGCTTCCTACATCGACAAACTTCAGGGGCTGCTCAAGAGCTGCCAGCCGGCCGCGATAATCAGCAGTGATGAATGGTTGCCGTTAGTCAAACCCGTACATAGCGAAGCCGCGCATATACGTATCCTCACTCATACAGAGATCAATGAGCTGCCGGAGAAAGATGTCCAGCTCAAGGCACCTTTACCCGATGATATCGCCTATCTTCAATACACCTCCGGCAGCACGCGCTTTCCACGCGGCGTGATTATCACCCAGCGTTCGGCAATGGCGAATCTGCAGGCCATCAGCCGCTATGGTATTAAGTTACAGGCCGGTGACCGCTGCGTTTCCTGGCTGCCTTTCTATCACGACATGGGGCTGGTTGGTTTTCTCCTTACGCCAGTAGCAACCCAGCTCTCCGTTGACTATCTGCGTACGCAGGATTTTGCGATGCGCCCGATGCAATGGCTAAAACTCATCAGCAAAAATCGCGGCACCGTTTCCGTTGCCCCTCCTTTTGGCTATGAAATATGCCTGAGGCGCTGTAGTGATAAAGAGATTGCTGATTTGGATCTGTCCAGCTGGCGTGTGGCCGGGGTCGGTGCCGAGCCGATTTCGGGCGAGCTGCTGCAGCGTTTTGCTGAGTGCTTCAGCAAAATAAACTTTGATAGCAAGGCGCTGATGCCCTGCTATGGCCTGGCTGAAAATACGCTGGCGGTCAGTTTCTTCGATAACGTTGCCGCTCGGATGGTCGATACGGTCGATCGCGACATTCTGGAATATCAGGGCAAAGCCGTTGAGCCAACCCGGAACACGCGCGCCAGAGTAACATTCGTTAACTGCGGACGGGCGCTTCCAGAGCATCGTGTTGAAATTCGTAATGAGTCAGGGAAAATCTTAGCCGACCGTGAAATCGGTCATATCTGGATTTCAGGTCCCAGTCTGATGAGTGGCTATTTCAGGGACAACGCTTCACGCTCGAAAATCGAGTCCCTCGGCAGAATGGATACCGGCGATCTAGGCTACCTGCTGGACGGGGAGCTGTATGTTACCGGTCGGAAAAAAGATCTTATTATCATACGCGGCCGTAATATCTGGCCGCAGGATATTGAATACGTTGCCGAATCGGTACCGGAAGTTCGTACCGGCGATGCCATTGCCTTCGTGACGTCAAACGAGCGTGATGAGGCAGGGAAAATTATTTTGCAGATACAGTGCCGTGTGAATTCCGAAGAGCGCCGGGATCAGATTATTCATATGCTGACGTCTCGTATTCAAAGCGAGTTTGGTGTAACGGTGGAAGTTAAACTATTGCCGCCGCACAGTATCCCCCGCACATCTTCAGGAAAACCGGCGCGGGCCGAAGCTAAAAAGCGCTATCTCAGTGAGGCGATGAGCTCGCCCTTGCAGTTGGCAGGCTATGCGCAATGAACAGAACGGTAGCCGTTACGGGCGTAACGGGGTTTATCGGCAAGCATATTGTCGAGAAACTACTCTCACGGGGCTTCGTTGTCAGAGCATTAACCCGGCAGGATAGTACCCGCACGGCAGATAATTTGATCTGGGTGCGCGGCAACCTGGACGATCGGGTAGCATTGGCTGAACTGGTCCGGGGAGCAGACTGCGTTATCCACTGCGCGGGCCAGGTCAGAGGCAGTCAGGAAGACGTTTTTACCCACTGTAACGTATCCGGCAGTCTGCGTCTGATGCAGGCAGTGCAGGCAGGCGGTCACTGTCAGCGCTTCCTGTTTATTTCTTCGCTGGCCGCGCGATATCCGCAGCTTTCGTGGT
This sequence comes from Pantoea coffeiphila, assembly GCF_016909495.1. GTDB lineage: Bacteria > Pseudomonadota > Gammaproteobacteria > Enterobacterales > Enterobacteriaceae > Erwinia > Erwinia coffeiphila. The sequence goes on from NZ_JAFBFW010000001.1 coordinate 1,222,264, forward strand.
ATGCAAATTCAAAGTTTATTGCCGAGCAGAAGCTAACCGCCATGGCATCTGATATTTCTCTCGGTATTTTCCGCCCCACTGCGGTCTATGGGCCGGGTGATAAAGAACTGAAGCCGGTGTTTAACTGGCTCCTGCGCGGTATTCTCCCCCGCCTCGGCTACGCCGAATCTCTTCTGTCATTTCTTCACGTTAGCGATTTAGCAGAAGCCGTCTATCAGTGGGTCATCGCTGAAACATCTGAGACAACCCCCTTCGAGCTTTGCGACGGAGATATCGAGGGATACAGCTGGAAACGTCTGCAGGAGATCGGCTCCCGTATACGTGGCAATCCAGTGCATTTAATCGGCGTTCCTCTTCCACTGTTAAAACTGGCCGCCGACGTCAGTATGCTATCGCATCGTATAATGCGAAAAGAACCGATGTTAACCCGCAGCAAAATCCGAGAATTAACCCACAACGACTGGTCAGCAAGCAATTCCCATATATCAAAATATATTAACTGGCGTCCTGAGGTTAGCGTAGAGCGAGCGCTGCGCGAAAGACTCTTTTAATTTCCCCAGACTATAGGTGTTAAAAATTATTTCTATGTGCAACCGTGAATTACTAATGGACTATATCCTGGAATGCATACGGGAGATGGCTCCAAAAGATGTTGAAATTAAGAAAGAAAGCGATCTAATCAACGATCTTGGCCTTGAATCCGTTCAGGTGATGAATTTGTTGATGATGCTTGAAGATAAACTCGATATTTCAATACCCATGAATATTTTATTGAACGTCAGAACGCCTGAGCAACTACTTGAAACCTTATTCTCATATCTGGAGAGCACTAATGGGTCTGTATGATAAATTCACCCGCCTCGCTAACCAGCGAGAACAGTTTCAGACATCCGGCCTTAATCCCTTCGGTACTTGCATTGATGAAGTCTATTCTGCAACAGAAGGCCGAATCGGCGAGCGAAATATTGTCCTGGCAGGGACTAACAACTACCTCGGCTTAACCTTTAATGCGGAAGCCATTGCGGTTGGCCAGGCGGCACTGGCCAATCAGGGAACGGGCACCACCGGTTCACGTATGGCGAATGGCAGCTACGGTTCCCATCTGGCGCTGGAACACGAACTGGCGACTTTTTTTGACCGGCCTACCGCTATCGTTTTCTCTACCGGCTATACCGCAAATTTAGGCGTTATCAGTACACTGGCCGACCCGAATGCCGTCGTGCTGATCGATGAAGACTGCCACGCCAGCATCTATGACGCCTGCGTTCTGGGCGGCGCACAGATAATACGTTTCCGACACAATGATGCCCAGGATCTGGAACGCAGAATGGTTCGGCTGAAAGAGCGGGCGAAAGACGCGATTATCATCGTTGAAGGGATTTACAGCATGCTGGGGGATGTTGCCCCGCTGGTTGAAATTGTCGAGATTAAAAAGCGCTTCGGTGGATATCTGCTGGTTGACGAGGCTCACTCGTTCGGCGTTATGGGCGCTACCGGCCGTGGGCTGGCTCAGGAACTGGGCGTTGAACAGGACGTAGATATTGTGCTGGGTACCTTCAGTAAAAGCCTGGCGTCAATCGGGGGCTTTGCCGTCGGTTCTGCAGCAATGGAAGTTCTGCGGTACAGCAGCCGTCCATACATTTTCACCGCGTCACCATCCCCTTCATGCATCGCTTCGGTACGGGCATCGCTGAAAATTATCGCTCAACAGCCTGAGTTACGTGAAAAACTGTGGGCTAACGCCGCCAGACTTTATCAGGGTCTTGAAAAAATCGGCTACACCCTCGGTGCACATATCAGTCCGGTAGTTCCGGTCGTGATTGGGTCGAAAGAAGAAGGACTGCGCTACTGGCGGGAACTGATTGACCGGGGTGTTTACGTCAATCTCGTTCTGCCACCGGCAGCACCATCCGGCATTACGCTACTCCGATGCAGCGTTAACGCCGCACACAGCGAAGAACAAATCGATAAAATTATTCAGGCCTTTACCGCGCTACAGCGTTAAGGAGAAACTGCCGCAGAGGATGGGGCACCGCTATGGCGATCGGGATTGTCGAGTAAATGCTGTATCAGGCTAATCACCTGAAGCACTTCACCTGGCGTCAGCGCCCCATCTTTTGCCCACTGAACCCGCCCTTCACGATCGAGAACCACTATCGTAGAACTGTCTTCTTTCAACTGCCAGGCCTTGCGCCCCAGGCCATCACTGTCGATGATAAACTGGGCCCAGGGATAATGGCGTTGATTTTTTTCCACTTTACCGACCACAAATAAGCCTGTACCGGGAAACTCATCATCCGTATTCACAATTGTAGTCGGCTGGAATTGGTCACTCGGGAAGTTCGCCGCTTTAATCGCTTTTATCAGGATGGAGTTTTTCTTTTTTGCTGAACGACGCCCGGCAATGTAGTGCACTACACGAACTTTTCCCTGCAATTTTGAACTGTTCCATTTTTTATAGCTGATTTCATTACCGGTAAGGATTAATTCGCCGCGATCGGCTATTCCAACCGGGGCAACAGGTTGCCCCTCGATGAAGTTATGTGAAAATGCCAGCGTCGGAAATAAAATTAGCAGTAACAGTGTGGAAATACGTAACATTGCAGACTTTCCTTATCAACGAATTAACAATGTAATCATTCCCTCTGAGGTTTATAAAGGATAACGCGCAACAAACATTTCAATAGGTTGACGAATATTATTAGCCATCTGGCTGGATTCACTGTAAGACCTCTTGCCGGATAATTTATCGGCAACCATCTCGTCATGGCGGTCGCCCATTAACCCATTAATATTGGATAAAAAACTGGAAAGCTGGCGCGCATCTGAATTACCCGGCTCCAGCGACCTCATCGTGTCATAGTAAGATACCTGCTGGCTGACAATTTTACGGACGTCATGGAACTCATCTCCCGTCAGCTCAGGATTAGCGATCGCCTCTTGCAGTTTACGTATCTGCTGCTGCCTGTACTGTATAAAGCCATTATCATCATCCAGGACCGTATGGCGCAGGCAGTAGCGAACGACGGACCAGACCGGCGCACTTAAAATCACATTCAACAATCGCCCGTAAATCTTGATGTTTTTTTCATTGTGATTGCGAAAGGCATCCTGGAAATGCCCCAGAAAAACCGTAGTCTGACGGAAAATAAAGTTGGATTCATGTTTTTTACTGTAAAGTCGCTGGGCAAACCGTAAATGTTTATAGCGTGCGCGAATATATTTATACTGAAGCCGTTCTTTTTCACTCAGAACGTTCCCCTGTAATACATTGTTAATTAATTTCAGCAAATCCTCACGTTTGAATCCATCTTCCCAGAATTGTAAACACAAGGCGTAATAATGACGGATATCATCCGTTGAGCATCGTAACTCAATAAACGTCGGTAAACTGGCAGACTCGACAAGTTTGTCATCTTCTTCTACAGCGGTAAATAGTCGTTCAATTGTTTCAGGGGAAAATCTTTCCCACTTTTTACTGCTCATTTTTACTCGTCCCAACAGAAGTATTAACAGAAAGAGAACTGCGATGACGCCAGGCCCATAGCGTAGGGATTAGAGAAAACAGGACGTCAAAACACTGCCCGCCAAAATACGCATAGGCTGCGCCGATCACACCAAAGAAATGCGGTAATACAAGTAACAATGCGATGTATGACGCGGAAGCAAATGTTTGCATAACCAGATAGGTCCGCTGTTTTCCCGCCATCAACAATAATGACTCCTGCGGAAAACCCATCATGGAGATCACGACGGCCCCCAGCATCACCTGTATAAGGTCATATGCTTCAAGATACTTTAGCCCAAAAACAAAGGAGATTAATGGCTTACCAACGACAACCACCAGCAACGCGACCAGTATTCCTATGGCGCCCGCCAGCAGTGCTGACCGTAACCCGAGCACCCATGGCCTTTTACTGGCAGGGTCAAGACGCATGATCTCCGGATAAAAACTTTTCGATAGCAGGCTCGCTGGCGTTCCCGTAGCATCAAAAACGGTCATGGCGATCTTAAATAGCCCCGCCGCCACCGGCCCCAGAATAATACCCACCAGGACCGTGCTGCATGAGTTTCGCGCAGACCAAATAGAGTGCGAAAGATTGGTCGTCCACACAAAGTTCCATGCACCCGATAATCTCCGCGCCGGTTCAATAAAACCGGGGCGCAGAGCTTTATGAAAGTTTTTCCTGCGGAGTTCGCGCGCGGAAAACCACCAGAATAACAGGCTGGCGAACAGATTTGAGACAAACCAGGTGACAATAAAGCCGGCAAAACCGAGCTGGGAGAAATAAGAAATGATACTACCAATAGCAATCATTAACGGTTTGATTGCCTGCTGAACGGCAATCAGGTCGAAACGGTCCAACGTTCGCAGAATTCCCGTTGGCGTTGATGAGGCCATAAAAGGAATCAGCGTGCAGTATAATAGTGCCAGTTTAAAGTTTTCCGCATCCAGTCCAATAACGTCGGACAGCCAGGGCAACAATATCATTCCGGCCAGCATCGCCAGCGCACCGCTGACAATATCCAGCCCAAATGAAAATGCGATCACATCGCGAAAGCGTTGTATATTTTTACTGACTAACGCCGGCATACCAAACTGAACGATGAATTGCCATGTCTGAAACTTGGCAAAATCACTGACGGCTTTGGTATAGGACTGAATGACAATAAGTACGCCAAACATCTCAGGCGACATGCCTCTGCCGGCACATGAAAGCGCCAGCAGCCCCAGCAACGCACTAACAACGTTTCCGGAGCCTAAATAAGCACTATTGCGGATAATGGTGCGGAAAGCACCATCAGAAAACCATTTTTTCATGGAAAAACCAGATCACAGGCGGCTTGTTGATCGGAACAGGTTATCAATCACTTAGCCGATATCATTCCGCCTGACGCGTATATAAAAACAACGGCCATGAATAAGCCAATTCATGATTATTGATATAAAAAATCACCTACTCTGCTTTCTTATTCTTTCAAGAAAACGGCGATGATTGTCTGTTCAAGAGAGGAAACAGGATAAACGATATTGCTCATCGGCTAAAGGCTTTTACCCTAAAACCGCATTAGTAATCAAAAAATGTATTATTGGCAAAATCAGGCTGTGGGTTCGGGAAGTATTTTAAATTATCACGCGATCAATATTACAAAAATAAATAAAAAGTTAATTAACATCTGACTGGCTGGGTTTTTAGCTGACGCCTTTTGAGCACTGTTGGGAAAACGGCCTCCGTTCACTTGTGTCAACTTACGTGTAAATGAAATAATTTATGATAAACCAGAGAGGAAGAAATGCTGAAAGGTAAACGAGCAGTGATTACCGGAGGCGGCCGTGACTTTGGTCAGGCCATTGCCGTCTGGTTGGCCAGAGAAGGAGTCGAAGTTGATCTTTGCGCGCGCAAAATTACCGATGCAGAAGCTACCTGCGACATTATTCACTCAGAAGGTGGGGTTGCTCGCGGTTATGAGTGCGATATGGCTCAGCCGGACTCGATTAGCCGGTTCTGTGCGGCGCTTTTACATCCGCAACAAGCCATCGATATTCTTATCCTTAGCGCTGCGCAATGGCTGGAAGGAGAACTGGATGAGCAAACGCCTGCTGAGATCATCAGCACAATCAACTCCGGATTAACCGGCCCTGTTCTGTTAACTCAGGCGCTTTTACCCGGCTTACGTCTGTCATCGGGTGCAGATATCGTGACAATAGTCTCATCCTGCGGCATTCCACAGTTTACGGACTCCGTTGCACATCCCGCATTTTTCGCCAGCAAGCATGGAATAAGCGGTTTCAGTCAGAAACTCGCCGGTCAGATGGCAAAGGAGAACATCCGCGTCACTGCGCTGTATCCACCGGATTTTGAAATCACCAGTTTGCAGGCATCGACCACGGGGAATGAGCGAATGGGAGAAAACCTGCTTAACGGCCAATCCTTGTGGGAAACGATCCGTTTTGTGCTGACCCAGCCGCGGAGCTGCCATATCAGCACGATCTATTTTCAGGGACCGACTCGGCAGGCGTTAAGCCGTTCTACTCCGTAAAAATAATTGACCCGCAATGTTAACGAAATGTTTAAATAAAGCCGAGTTACTGCGTAATTTTTTGCACTATATGGCAAAGCAAATAAAAAATAATTTTTTCCTTGATTTAGATTTCATATTTGCCAGAAAAGCCGTTAAAATTTCCACCATTATGAATAATGCTATCGGACTTTCGCTTTGGTTTCTCTGTTAGGCCTTTCGCAACGCCGCATGCCAGCCTTTATTGCCGTACTGGCAATACTGATGCTGTTTATTGCTCCAGAGGTGTCGAAAACTCTGGCGCAATGGCGTGCAGCAAACGCGATAATGGCTCAGGGTGAACAGGCTGACTCAGGACCTGACGATTCAATGCAGGCTGGGCGCATGTCTGATGGCGCGCTCCCCGACCATTCAATACCGGTACGTGATACGCAACATGCCGTAGCGCACGACGGTTCCATGCCCATGCATCACATGGCTTCCGGCATGGCCCATCATACAATGCCCGCCGTAAACACCGAAGGCAGCGCGAAAAAATCCCCATCGATGTCGGACCATAATAGCTCGCAGCCCGTAACAGGCGGAATGGCGACGATGGACGATCTCGCCTGCGGCTACTGCGAACTGCTGGTACACTTTCCGTTTATGATCTGGGTGCTTATCCCTCTGATCTGGCTTTTATGCACTTCAACGCGCGCACCGCCGGTACGCCTTGTTGTCTCATTTTTCGCGACATTTCTGCCTGGCTGCTGCCTTCCCCGGGCTCCGCCTGCCCACTAATCACGCCGTTATTCCACTATAAAATTAAAATTCCTGATTAATTTTCAGGAAATGAAACCTGCATTTTAAATTATGTGCTCTGCACAGGATTACCCATGTCGCAAATTAAAAATAACGATAAGAAAACACGCGGAGCCGTGCTGGAGTTTTTCCGCCGTCTGCATTTTTATATCGGTTTGTTTGTTGGGCCATTTATTTTTGTCGCCGCCTTAACCGGCACGCTTTATGTGTTCAGCACGCAGATAGAGAGCCGACTTTATGCCCATGAGCTGACCACGCAGCCGGTTGGCGAAGCACATTCACTGGCCGATCAAATCTCAGCCGCGCGGGCTTACGCCGGGGAAGATACGCGAATTTATGCCGTACGCCCTGCTCCGGGCCGCACTGATACCACCCGCGTACAGTTTGTCGATCCGGTGCTGGGGTCCTCAGAATCGCGGGCCGTTTTCGTTGACCCCTACTCGCTTGAAATCCGCGGCGATCTCACCGTCTACGGCAGCAGCGGATCGCTACCGCTGAGAAAATGGATCGATCAGGTTCATCGTGGGCTGCTGCTGGGCGATACCGGCCGCCTCTACAGCGAGCTGGCGGCCTCCTGGATGTGGGTGGCTGCCGTGGGTGGCGTGGCGCTGTGGTGGCTGGGCCGCCCGAAACGTCGTCTGAAAAAAGCGCAGGGGCGCATGGCCGCCAGCCGTCGGTTACACATTACTCTTGGGCTGTTTCTGCTGGCCGGTCTGCTGATGTTCTCTGCAACGGGCCTGACGTGGTCGCAGTGGGCCGGTGGCAATATTGATAAAATGCGCAGCGCCTTCAACTGGCTGACGCCGCAGGTCAGAACCACGCTGGATACGCATGCGGTTTCCCCTGCCCCTGCCGATCCGCACGCTGAACATCATATGTCGATGGCCGGTATGGTCATGCCTTCCGCTGAGGACAATACCTGGCAGCAGGTGCTGGCCAGCGCCCGCCGGGCAGGGATTGATGCACCGAAAGTCGAAATTCGCGGCCCGAAAAGCGAGGGCAAAGCGTGGACGGTGGCCGAAGCCCAGGCGCGCTGGCCTTCGCAGGTGGATATCGTAGCCATCGATCCGCGCGATATGCGCATTGTCGATCGCGTCTACTTTGATCAGCACCCGCTCGCCGCCAAACTGACCCGCTGGGGAATCGATTTCCATATGGGACTGTTATTCGGTCTGGCCAACCAGCTGCTGCTGACTGCCTTCGGTATCGGCGTTTGCGTGATGATTGTGCTGGGATACCGCATGTGGTGGCTGCGCCGCCCGACGGCCCCCGCAGACAACGTTGCCAGTTCGCTACTCCATGCCTGGCTGCGGCTACCGATGCGCTGGCGCATTGGCTCTCTGCTGGTCACCTCGGCTCTGGGATGGTGTTTACCCGTAATGGGAACCAGTCTGCTGGCCTTCCTGTTGATTGATGTCGCGCGCTGGCAGCAGCAGAAACGCCAGGTGTCGCAGTTCGCCTGAGTCAACGGCGATAAATGTATTCATGCTGTCGGCCATCGTCCGGCAGCCGTTTGTCACGCAAGGAGAAGTTCAGATGGTATTACGTATGAAGAAAGCCCTCACCGCCGCTGCTGTGCTGGCTGCAACACTGGTGTCTCAGCAGGCTCTGGCCCACGCTCATCTCGCCAGCGCGTCACCGGCCAGCAAGGCCGAAGTCAGCGGTTCACCAAAAGAGCTGACCCTGACCTTTACCGAAGGCGTTGAGGCCAGCTTCAGCGGTGCGGCAATCACCGATGCTGCCGGCAAAGCAGTGGACACCGCTAAGGCAACCGTCGACAGCGCGGATAATAAAGTCCTGCATATTCCGCTGTCATCAGAGCTGAAAGCCGGTGAGTACATGGTTGACTGGCACGTCCTTTCCGTCGACGGCCATAAAACCAAAGGGATGTATAACTTCACCGTGAAGTAATACAGAATCCGGGCATCGGCGCGGCTGATGCCCGGCAAGAGAGCTAAACTAAGCTAAGCGACCCGCCGACGGCCGCTCACGACCGTCCGTTTGCTTCGCTATGCGCCGCCGTGCATGCTAAAGAGCTGTTCGGCGGACATCGTTGCGCCGCCGCAGACAATCACCAGCGGATTGTGAAAGGTTTTCATAACGGCTTTTTGCTCATAAATGCACGCCAGACTCGCGCCGCATGCCGGTTCCGTCATCACGCGGTGATCGTCAATAAACCGACGACAGGCGCGCACCGCCTCTTCATCGGTCACCACCTCACTGATAACGGGATGAAGCCCCACCAGCCTGATCGCCTGCTCACAGACCTTTTTCGCACCCAGACTGGTCGCAACGGTGTTGATGTGTTCAAGCTCCACCGCCTGACCGACCTCAATGGCGGCACGAAATGAGGCCGCACCTTCCGTCTCTACCGCAACCACCGGAATATCGTAAAGCCCGTTGCGCTGCAACCCTTCAACCACGCCGGACAGCAACCCACCGCCGCCGACGGAAAGCACAACCGCATCGGGCCGTACGCCGCTGGCCACCACTTCATCAATCATTGAGGCATGTCCCTGCCACAGCAGCGGATCGTCGAAGGGGTGCAGGAACGCGTCCAGTTCCCCCTTCAGGGAGAGCGCAAAGTGATTGGCCTCCTGCCAGGATGCACCGTGAACGATGACGTCAGCCTGTTCAAGATGCAGCAATTCCTTCGCGCGCGCTGAGGTTGTTTCCGGAACGACCACCGTCACCGGCACGCCCAGCGTTCTACCTGCCCAGGCAACGGCCAGCCCTGCGTTACCGCCCGAAGAGGAAATAAATCGCCGGGCCCCCTGCTCGTAATATGTACGACAGGCCAGCCCGATGCCGCGAATTTTAAATGAACCACAGGGCTGGAGCGCATCCATTTTCAGCCAGACGTTACTGCCGCTCAGCTGGCCGAGTGCCCGTGAGTTCAGCAGTGGAGTATTCAGATGTAGTTGCATTTCAGGCTGCCTGATTGAGGGTTAACGGTCGCGGATCGGCCAGCGAGTAAGAAACGGAAAGCTGCCCTTTGCGGAACTTCACGCTGCTAATCAACACCTGCCCAATCCGATCGGTACTGATGACGTGCGTACCACCGCAGCTGTAAAACGGCAGTTCACCCCAGGTGATACGACGTATGCCCTCCGGCATAGTCTGCTGACGCGGCAGAGCCTGATTCACCAGTTTATTAACTTCATCACAGAGTAATTCAGCATCGGGGACGGCCTGCCCCGCGACTGCGGCTGCAAATACCACCCGGCCTTCACCGGGACGATGATTGCCCTTAATCGCCTGCCAGCCCAGATCCTCGCCCACGGCGGCAATCAAATGCCCGGCGGAGTGCATACGGGTATTCAACTGCCGACACTCTTCATCCACCGCCATGGCGCACTCGCCCACGGGGAGGGCACTGTCGGTAACATGCACTATTTCATCATTCTCCTGAAATACACCCAGCACGCTGGCTTTACCAATCAGCCCGATGTCATAAGGCTGCCCGCCGCCCTGCGGATGGAACAGCGTTTCTGACAGAACAGTATGGAACCGGCCGTCTTCCGCCAGAGTGGATGATAGAACGGTCGCTGCGGCACGGAGGCTATCGCTTAAAAGATACAGTTTGCTGGTCATCGGCCCTCACCGGCGTTGATTTACAATCAATGTTGATGTTTCAACAATTTGTTTATATTCTTATCCAGAATGATATCTGACACAACGAGTTTTTATTGATGACTGCCAGTACCGATAAATCACAGCTGATTAACCAGCTTAGCGCCGTTATGGACGCCTTCGCCTCCGTTGCGGGTCGCCATATCGAGGTCGTTTTACACGATCTCGCACAGCCGGAAACGTCGGTAATCAAAATTATCAATGGGCACGTTTCCGGCAGAAAACCGGGCAGTCCGCTGCTGGATGCACCGGATAACGACAGGGGATTTCTCGGCCTGCTTAATCCTTCCGCAGCCCCGTTGGATCGCGAACCCACGGTTTTTAACAGCTATCCAACGGCCAGCCTGCAGGGAAAACCACTACAAAGCTCAACGGTGTTCTTCAAAGATGAAAACGGCAAACCCCAACTTTCACTCTGTTTTAACGCCGACAACAGCGCGATAAATGCGGCACGCGAGGCCTTAGCCATTTTGCTGCCTCAGGAAGCGGAGGAAAAACAGGAGCAGGACATCGGGCTGGAGGAAAAGCTGGATGAGATTATCCGTGCCTGCATTCCCCCCACGGGGCAGCTCAGAACCGGAGCCAGTAAGCAGGAGAAGGTCGAGATTGTTCGCCAGATGCAAAACCGGGGGATGTTTATGGTGCGCGGCGGGGTTGAGAAAGCGGCAAAAGTGCTGGGCGTAACGCGCTACACCATTTACAACTATCTTGATCAGATTAAGAAGGATACGGGGCCGACAACGTTGCCCACTGCAAAGCCAGCTGAATAAACGCCCGGGCGGCGGCGCTTTGATAGCTATCCCGGTGCTGCAGGATAACCGCCGTTCTTTCCAACAGCGGCGGCTCAAGCGCAATTCCGGTCAGCGGCTTATTTTCCCTGGCGATTGCCGCAGGCAGCAGCGTTGCCAGCGGTGCACAGCGGATGATTTCGACTACCGCGTTGACTGAATTTGCCTCCATGACCACCCGAGGGCTCAGCCCGTTTTGCCAGCAGCAGCGATCGATCTGCCCGCGTGTGGCAAATTCTGTACTCAACAATACCAGCGGCAGCGCATCGAGGACCTCTAAAGGCAAACATGCATGCCCCGCAAGGGGATGACCGCTGCCGACCACCAGCACCAGTTTTTCCTTCAGCAGTACCTGCGCGTCTGTTTCCTGCGTATAAGTCCCTTCAAAGCCAATACCCGCATCCAGTTCGCCTGCGCATAGTTGTTCCTCAATACGCTCCTGCGACATCTCACGAATGCTGACGTTGATATCCGGGTAGCGCTGATAAAACGCGGCCAGCAGTGGCCCAATCAGCCATGAGGTAAAGGTTGGCGTTACAGCAATCCGCAGCAGACCGCGACGCAGGTCTGCAACATCGTGGATCGCCCGCTTACCCTCTTCCAGCCCCTGCAGGGTCCGGCGGGCATAGTCCAGATAAACCACTCCCGCATCGGTCAAACGAATGCTTCGGCCGCTTCGGTCGAAAAGCGTCGCGCCCAGATGCGCCTCCAACTGCCTGATCTGCTGAGACAGCGCCGGCTGAGAGACATGCAGCACCTGAGCTGCGCGGGTAAAGCTTTGATGCTCGGCTACGGCCAGAAAATAGTTGATATGTCGAAGCAGCATGACGCCATCCCATAAGCAGAATCAATAGACTTAATCATAAATGAATATTTTATCTTATGTGAACTCATCCTTACCCTTCTTCGAACAATAAGAAATGAGAGTGATGTGATGAGTCTGAAGATAAAAAACGGCCTGATACTGCTGGTTCTGGTACTGGTTGGCCTGAATATGCGTCCTCTGCTGACCTCAGTGGGACCGCTGCTGCCGCAGCTTCGCGATGCCAGCGGAATGAGCTTTGCGCTGGCTTCCCTGCTTACCGCCCTGCCGGTGGTGGCAATGGGGGTAATGGCGCTGGCAGGAGAGTGGCTGAGTCACCATCTCAACGAGCGTAAAACCGTCGCGCTGAGCCTGATGACCATCGCCGCGGGCGCACTGCTGCGCGAACTGGCTCCTCACAGCACACTCCTGTTGAGCAGTGCATTAATCGGCGGAATTGGCATTGGCCTGATTCAGGCCACCATTCCTGGCATCATTAAGCGGCTCTTCGGCCACAGCACACCCGCGGTTATGGGGCTGTGGTCGGCTGCACTAATGGGCGGAGGCGGGCTGGGTGCGGCAATGACCCCGTGGCTGGCACAGCACAGCGAGGTGTGGTTTCACGCGCTGGCGTGGTGGTCGCTACCGGCCATTCTGGCGCTCACCGGCTGGATGGTCATCGGTCAGTCCGCCATTCAGCCACCGAATAAAACGTTATCTACCCCTCGGGTACGGTTACATGTCAGCCCGCGCGCATGGCTGCTCGGGCTGTACTTCGGGTTGATTAACGGCGGGTATACCAGTCTGGTCGCCTGGCTACCGCCCTATTATATGCAGCTGGGGTCCACGCCGCAGTCCAGCGGCAGTCTGCTGGCGCTGCTGACGCTGGGCCAAACGGCAGGCGCGCTACTGACGCCAATGCTGGCGCGTCATCAGGATCGGCGTCGGTTATTGCTGATAGCGCTGATGATGCAGCTGGTGGGATTCTGCGGTTTTATCTGGCTACCGCAGCAGCTGCCGGTTGGCTGGGCGCTGATTTGCGGGGTGGGCCTGGGCGGCACCTTCCCGCTGAGCCTGGTCCTGGCACTGGAGCACTCTTCCCATGCACCTCTTGCCGCACGGCTGGTGGCTTTTATGCAGGGCATCGGTTTTATTATCGCCGGGGTATCACCCTATCTGTCCGGATTCCTGCGCAGCGCCACCGGCGACTATCTGGCCGACTGGATCTTTCACGCCGCCTGCGTGGCAGCTCTGATGTTGCTGACGCTGCGCTTTGCCCCATCGCGCTATCCCTCCGAGTGGCAGGCGGCTTCCCACCAAAAAATCATCTGACGGAATAGGGTCAGGCTCAACCCGGTGATGTTTTTTTGGACGATCGCCCCTGGTTTGTTCATATTACCAGGGGAAGATAATGCGCCAGGCGGATTACGGTGCGACAGCCGGAGCACGCTCGCGCACAGTATTACTGGTTTCTGTCATCCCCCGAATCGTTGATTAACAGGAAAAACGCATCATGTCTCAATACCCTGCTATTGCACTTATCGGCCCCGGTGCGATTGGCACCACCGTCGCGGCAGCGTTACATGAAGCTGGCCGCACACCCACGCTCTGTGGACGTACCCCCCACGACAGCCTGCTGCTGCGCGTGGACAACCACCGCATTGAAATCCCCGGCCCGATCCTTACCCATCCTTCCGCTGTTCAACAGCATTACGACCTGGTGTTCGTGGCGGTAAAAACCACTCAGGTTGCCGAAGCCGCACCGTGGCTGGCGGCACTGTGCAGCGCAAAGACCGTGGTTTGCGTGCTGCAAAACGGCGTTGAACAGCGTTCACTTTTTGCGCCTTACCTCTCCGCACAGCAGATCCTGCCCTCGGTCGTGTGGTTCCCCGCGCAGCGCGAAACGGGAAATACCGTGTGGTTGCGCAGCAGCCCGCGCCTCACCCTGCCGGATGTAGCGGAAAGCCATCGGGTGCTTGAAGCGCTGCAAGGGACACGCTGTGAGGTTGATGTCACCACCGATTTTACGCAGGTAGCCTGGCGTAAACTGATGCAAAACGCGCTGGCCGGATTGATGGTCCTGACCGGCCGCCGTGCCGGGATGTTTTCTCGCATTGATATCACCGGCCTGTCGCTTGCGCTGCTCCAGGAATGCCAGGCGGTGGCACGTGCAGAGGGAGCCGCACTGGGGGATGAGGTTCCGCAGGAGATCCTGACCTGGTTCCATCGTGCGCCTGCCGACCTCAGTACATCAATTTTGACCGATCGTCAGGCGGATCGCCCACTGGAATGGGACTGCCGCAACGGTGTGATCCAGCGACGAGGCCAGGTGCACGGCATTGCAACACCGATTAGCGACCTGATTGTTCCCCTGCTCGCCGCCGCCAGCGACGGGCCGGGATGATTACGGCGAGCTCGCATTCTCGTCAGGGGCCAGATGCGCACGAATAGCGATATCAATTTTAATGCGGTCGTCGACCAGTATGGCCAGACGATCCATCTTAAATGCCGAGCGGGAGATAGTCGTGGTGGCGAACAGCACCAGTTCATCAGGCGAAGATGATGCCTCCTTTCCCGCCATTGTGGCTTCAAGGATCACCGGGCGCTGGACGTTTTTAACCTGCAGCAGACCAAAAATTTTGTACTGTCCCTGGCCTTTATCGACCACTCGTGTACTGGTAAAAATAATATCGCGGTAGCGAACTGCGTCAAAAAACAGCTGACTCTTCAACTGCCAGGTCAGCATATCGTTAGAAGCCTTCAGTGTAGAAACCGGAATTTTGACGTTGATGCGGTCGTTATAATCATGGCCGGGGTCCAGCGAAACTTCACCGGTGACACCGCTGAGCCGTGCCTGAGAGAACGTGTCGCCGAAAGCATTCCATGACAGTGCGATATCGGTCCTGTCGGTCGCAACCTGGTAAGTGAGAGGCGTCGCGTGCAGCACCGGGCTGGAAAACAGCCCGAAAGCCAGCAGCGTGGCGATGCGGGTCATACCGTAATTCTCCTCAAAACAGACCGGACGCACGAACGCCCGGTTTAGCGAGTTGTTGGGGAACTCAATGACTAAAATTCGATGCACCACGGCTTGCAAGCGGGTATGAGGGAACATTTCGCTCCCAAAAACAGGACATACATTACGGTATTCATTCAACTCAGGGTGATGCAGGAAATGCGTCTTTTACTTGCCGCTATCTTTAGGATAACGTGGCAAATTATCCTCTCTACTTCAAAAGGAATGCCCATGGCGATACGCGCTGTTCTGTCCGAAAAATCCCGTCTTTTCATGCTGATGCTGCCGGTTTTTGGCTGTTTTTCAGCGCAGGCGGCCTCTTTCGACTGCCAGAAAGCAGCGACGCCAACGGAGCGAGCAATCTGTGCCGATAAGGCACTCAGTGATAAGGATGCGTCGATTGCTGACAACTATCAGCAGCTGGTTGCGGTGCTGCCTGAAGCAGAAATCAATACATTGCGCACCGAGCAGCGCAGCTGGCTGAAACAACGCAATAGCTGCGCCGGCGACAGCGCATCGCTCAATTCCTGTCTCGACCAACAGTTAACCCTACGTGAAGGTGCACTCAACGCGCGGCTACATCCGGCGCAGGCGGCGTTAGATGCGGTGATTGCCACCATCCCGACAACACCAGCCCAATCGGCGATACAGCTGCGTCACTACAGCAGCAGCCCGCTGGCCGCGGCCTGGCTGGTCTATCTACATCAGTTTATTCCGACCAGCGGCGTCAGCCAGCAGGAGGCACAACGGGCCGAAAATACCGCCATTGCTGCCATCACCGCGCAGGACAGTTTTGCCGCCTCGATTTTGCAGGATACGCGAAAAGATCCAAAAACCTCGCGCGGTGAAGCCGTGCTGATGCTGCTGCGCATGACCATTGAGTTGAACGGCTACGGCGCAGAAGATCGCCCCTACGTTCACTGCTTCGTTTTTGCCCGTCAGGGGGATGCGGCTTACCAGGCATTTGGCCCGCTCTACGGTTCCAGCCGTGACAGCTCAGCGCCCATTTGCCCGCCGCAGGGTGGACTGTTTAAACAGGAAGCCTGGCGGCAGCTGCGTAATCAGCTGACCGCGCCGGAAAGCGCGGTCAGTGCCAATGCGGGCACCATCCGCTTTGCCAGCTTCGCCGCCTGGCGCATCCTGGCTCTGCGCGCCACGCTGTCACCGCAAAGTTTCCTGAAATCAGAACAGGACACGGAACAAAACGGCGATCCGGCGCAGCGCATTCGCGACTGGACCGATGAAAAGAACTGGCCTGCTACCCAGCGACAGCTGACGCTGGCGGCAATCGACCCCGCCCGGCAGGCCACCAGTCAGTGGTTGCAGCTGGAGCGTGGTTTTTCCGCTAGCGATGCTGAAACCGCCGCACAGAATATCGTAAAACAGTGGCTAAACCAGCATCTGGATTATATTTCAGAGAACAGTGACAGCGAATAATTCCGCAAAAACAATCTTAAAGCCATATAATTTGCCTTTATGTGCGATTTGTTCGGTGTATAATTCCAGCATTTTCACCGATCATTTAAAGGAAGAAACGATGAATACGCTATTTTCAACTCTCTCTGTTCTGCTGCTGGCCGGTTCCGTCTCGGCCATCGCGGCCTCAGGTCCCCCCCAGGAAGGCAGCCCGAGCCAACAGCCACTGGAGAAAATTGCGCCGTATCCGCAGGCCGAAGCGGGAATGACCCGCCAGGTGATTACCCTGCCGCCAAAGGATAATGAGCGGGATCTTAAAGTAGAGCTGCTGATCGGTAAAACGCTGGAAGTGGACTGTAACCGGCATATGATTGGCGGCACGATCAAGCGCGAAACGCTCTCCGGCTGGGGCTACGACTATCTGGTCGTTGAGAAGCTTTCCGAACCGGCATCGACCATGATGGCCTGCCCCGATCGCGCCAGACAGCAAAAATTTATCGCCGCCAACCTGGGTGAGGATGCCTTCCAGCGCTACAACAGCCGTCTGCCGATTGTGGTCTACGTACCAAAGGATGTGCAGGTAAAATACCGCATCTGGCAGGCCTCTGAGACGATAAATCAGGCCACCGAAAAATAAGCATAGCCCTTCCCACCGGCGGGATGCGCCGCCGGTGGGAAGGTCAGAATCCGCTTCCCTCAATCAGCATAAAAAACCCCTCAGCGTGAATATTCATGCAATTTTTTTCATAAAGCGCTTTTAATCTGCTGCAATCTGATTACACTGTTTTTTTCTCATTTATTCTTAAGGCAAAGGCTGTAATGAGTCAGAAATATCGTGTGTTCATCGACGGTCAGGCGGGTACGACCGGTTTGCAAATCCAGCAGCGTCTGGCCCGTCATCCCCACATCGAATTACTCAGCATTGACGACGCACAGCGTAAAGAAGCGTCTGCCCGTCAGGCCCTGATGAAACAGGCTGACGTCACTATCCTTTGCTTGCCCGATGCCGCCGCACGTGAAGCCGTTGCGCTGGCTGATGAAGTTGGTGCCCGCGTGCTGGATGCCAGCTCGGCGCACCGCGTGCAGGACGGCTGGGTTTATGGTCTGCCGGAACTGGATGCCGGTCAGCGCGAGAAAATCCGCCAGGCCAGCCACGTCTCCAACCCTGGCTGCTATGCCACCGGCGCCATCGCCCTGATCGCCCCACTAACCCGCGCCGGACTGCTGGCCGCCGATCGTCCGCTGGCGATCAATGCCGTATCGGGATACAGCGGCGGTGGTAAAGCGATGATTGAAAAGTACCAGCAGCAGGGTACCGGCTTTGCCGCCTACGGCCTGGGCTTCGATCATAAGCATCTGAAAGAGATGCAGGCCTGGGGCGGATTGAGCACCCGACCGATCTTCCAGCCGGGCGTGGGTGACTATGCACAGGGCATGCTGGTATTTATTCCGCTGAACGATACCGACGGCGAGCCGTTGCAGCGTGAGCTGGCAGCGTTCTATGCCGGTCAGCAGTTTATCCAGGTTCGCGAACTGAATAATCTGGATGACGATACCGCGCCATACCTGCTGCCGGAAGCATTAAACAACAGCAACAATATGGAGCTGTTCGTCTTTACCCACCCGCAGCAGCGCCAGACGATACTGGTTGCGCGCCTGGACAACCTCGGTAAAGGCGCGTCCGGGGCTGCCGTACAGAACCTGAATATTATGCTGGGCCTGGCGGAAGAAACCTGCGTTAATCTGTAACTGCTTTTAAGCCGGGAACCATAATGTTCCCGGCTCTCCGCCCGCTGCGGCGGCAAAAGTCCCCATCTGAGTTATATTTATCCGCATCCCTCCCCGTATTGCACCCCAGTGCACACGCGGGATTGTAACGACGGTATTCGCAACACGTGATTCACAACACCGCATATCCATCACACCCGAGCGGGCAACGCGCCCGTCGCGAAGAAAGGCAGGAGCCAAAACGTGACGCTGTACGACATCAAACCCAAATTTCAGAACCTGTTAAGACCGCTGGTTGCCCGTCTGCATGCACGCGGCGTGACCGCTAACCAGGTCACCCTGCTGGCCATGCTGGCCTCGATCGTGCTGGGCGGCATATTGATCGCCTTCCCGCATCCGCTGTTATTTATCTCCCTGCCGATTTTCTTGTTTCTGCGCATGGCGCTGAACGCCATCGACGGCATGCTGGCGAGGGAATTCAACCAGCAGTCCACCCTGGGTGCGGTATTGAATGAAGTCGGCGACATCATCTCCGACGCCGCACTCTATCTGGCTTTTGCTTTTGTAGCCGGTATTTCGCCGTGGCTGGTGATTCTGGTGGTGCTGCTCGCCTGGCTGACCGAGTTCTGCGGGATAATCTGCCAGACGCTGACCGGCGTGCGCGACTATCGCGGCCCGCTGGGGAAAAGCGATCGCGCCTTCGTCTTCGGTGCCTCAGGCCTGATCATAGCCCTCTGGCCGCAGTATATCGCCGCGTTTAACGTGGTATTTGCCGTCTGCGCCCTGCTGCTGGTCTGGACCTGTTTTAACCGCTGCCGCAGTGCGATTGCGGCGAAAACCGCCTGAAAAAAGGAAACGGCCATGACTCAGCCATCACGTGAATATCAGGAAGGCACCTTCGCCACCAGTGACGGAGCCTCGCTCTATTTTCGCCACTGGCCCGCTGCGGAAAGCGGCAGCCGTAAAGTCATCGTGCTGTTCCATCGTGGGCACGAGCACTCCGGGCGATTGCAGCACGTTGTCGATGAGCTGATGATGCCCGATACGCACTTTTATGCCTGGGACGCGCGCGGCCACGGCCACACGCCCGGCGATCGCGGCTACAGCCCAAGCCTGGCCCGTTCAGTGCTGGACGTCGATGAATTCGTGCGCTTTGTTGCCCGTGATGCACAGGTTGGCCTGGAGGATATCGTGGCTGTTGCCCAAAGCGTCGGCGCGGTTTTGATCGCCACCTGGGTACACGACTATGCGCCGAAAATACGCGGAATGGTGCTGGCATCACCCGCCTTTAAGGTCAAACTGTATGTGCCTTTTGCCCGCGCAGGGCTGGGATTAATGCAGCGCATACGCGGGTTGTTTTACGTCAATTCCTACGTGAAGGGGAAATTCCTCAGCCACGATCCGCAGCGCATCGCCAGCTTCGAGCAGGACCCGCTGATTACCCGGCAGATCGCCGTCAATATCCTGCTCGATCTCTACAAGACCGCCGAACGCATTGTCTCCGATTCTGCTGCTATCACCCTGCCGACCCAGCTGCTGATTTCCGGCGATGACTTCGTGGTGCACGCTAAACCGCAGAAGCAGTTTTATGCCGGTCTGCGCAGCGCAATCAAAGAGCAGCATATCCTGCCCGGCTTCTACCACGACACGCTGGGTGAGCAAGATCGCCAGCTGGCGTTCGATAAGATGAAAAACTTTATCGACCGTCTTTATGCGACTGCGCCTTACGTCTTTGACTATGGTCAGGAAGATCGCTGGAGCCCGAGCGCGGACGCCTTTCGCGAACTGCAGGCTCCGCCAAATTCACGCTCGCCGCAGGGGCTGTTTTACGCCGCGATGCGCTACGGCATGAAAACCATCGGCCGGCAGTCTGCGGGAATGCGGCTGGGCTATGAAACCGGCTTTGATTCCGGCAGCACGCTGGATTATGTCTACCGCAATCGGCCGGAAGGCAACGGCATACTGGGGCGGGTCATCGATCGTCAGTACCTGAACAGCATCGGCTGGCGCGGGATTCGGATACGCAAAGAAAACCTCCAGCGGATGATTAGCACCGCGGTAGCGCACCTGCAGCAGGCTCATCTGCCGGTGCGTGTGGTGGATATTGCTGCCGGACACGGCCGCTACGTGCTGGATGCGCTGGAACACCAGCCTGGCGTCGACAGCATTCTGCTGCGGGATTACAGCGATCTCAACGTGGAGAGAGGCCAGGCGATGATCGCAGAGCGCGGGCTGAGCGAGCGGGTACAGTTCCGCCACGGCAATGCGTTTGATACCGAATCCCTGGCCACGCTCGATCCGGCACCCACGCTGGGCATCGTCTCCGGTCTGTATGAACTGTTCCCGGATAATGCGCTGATTAAAGCCTCGCTGGCCGGGCTGGCGGCGGCGATCCCACCGGGCGGCGTGCTGGTGTATACCGGGCAGCCGTGGCATCCGCAGCTCAAAACTATCGCCTGGACGCTGACCAGCCATCAAAACGGCATGCCGTGGATTATGCGCGTGCGCAGCCAGAAAGAGATGGATACGCTGGTGGAAGAAGCCGGTTTCGAAAAGCGCCAGCAGGCGATTGATGAATTCGGTATTTTCACCGTATCGCTGGCGGTGAGAAAGCCCCATGGCTGATTCGGCTATCGCACCGGGCCGTTATCGTCTGTGGATTCAGGGGCTTTGCTGGCTACTGCTGCTCGGGCCGCTGTTCTTTCTCAGCTACGGTCAGGTCAACCATTTTACCGCTACCCGCGCCGATGTCGGCAGCCTGGTTTTCAGCTGGGAACACGCGATCCCGTTTATCCCCTGGACCATCGTGCCCTACTGGAGCATCGATCTGCTGTACGGCCTTTCGCTGTTTATCTGCACTTCTCAGCGCGAGCTGACCCGCCATGCCTGGCGACTGCTGGCGGCGTCGCTGGTGGCCTGCGTTGGATTTTTACTGTTCCCGCTGAAGTTCACCTTTAGCCGCCCGGAATCACCGGGGATCTTCGGCTGGCTGTTCCACCAGCTTGAACAGTTCGACCTGCCCTATAATCAGGCGCCCTCACTGCATATTATTCTGGCCTGGCTGCTGTGGCTGCGTTTTCGCCAGCATGTGACTGGCCCGATGCGCTGGCTGGTCGGTGGCGGATTCTGGCTAATCGCGGTGTCGGTGATGACCACCTGGCAGCACCATTTTATTGACGTGCTGACCGGTATTGCGGCGGGCATCGCTATCAGCTATGCCATTCCGATGTCGGGTGACTGGTGCTGGCAGCGGCCCTGTTCTCGCGCCCGGCGGCTTGCGGCACGCTATGCCGCTGCTGCGCTGCTGCTGGGGCTTATCGCGTGGTCGATACCTTACTGTGCTGTATTGCTGTGGCCCGCCGCCGCGCTGCTGATGGTGGCAGCCGGGTATGCCGGGCTGGGAACTCGCGTATTTCAGAAAACGCCGGAGGGCCAGATATCGCTTTCGGCCCGCTGGCTGCTGTTGCCCTATCTGGTTGGAGCCAGGCTGTCGAAACGCTGGTTTTCCCGTAGGTTACCCGCGTCGTCGGCGATTTCAGGCGGTGTGTCCCTTGGCGGTTTTCCCGATAAGACATCACCGCAGGCAGCCGTGCTGGATCTGACCGCTGAATTTCATCACCGCCCCGAACCAGAAACTGTCTGGCACAGCTGCCCAATGATGGATCTGCTGGTGCCGGAAATCGCCGATCTGCAGCGCGCGGTGGATCGGCTAAGCCTGCTGCGTCAGTCGCAGGACACACTGCGGGTCTGCTGCGCCCTTGGACTTTCCCGCAGTGCAACGGTAGTGGCCGCCTGGCTACTGGCGGAAAAGCATGCCGACAGTGTTGACGCTGCGGTGGCAATGATCCGCTCGCAGCGACCTCAGGTGGTGCTGACGCCGGATCATCTCCGGCTGCTGAAACAGTTTAAGGAGGCACAATGCCCGACATCCGTATGACGCAGCGCGTGATTCATATTCATCTCGCCAGCTGGCGCTTCTTTTCCGCGCTGGCCCTGCCGCCGCTGTTGCTGGCCCTGCTTCTGTTCGGGTCATATCAGAGCGCGTTCTTGCTGCTGCTGTTTCTGCTGACGCAGTATTACTGCTGGCGTCTGTGGCTGGATGAGCGGCTGTTTCAGCTGTTAAACAGTGAGGATGACCTTGCCGCATTTGACGCCGGGATGGCTCATCTGTGGGCCGTGAAACCCGGAGCTACGCGTTCACTGGAGGATCGCTGGCTGGGCGCACGTCGGATACTTCACCGGGCAATCTGTGCGTTGATCTGCCTTTGGCTGGTAGCGATATTATCCACACTGTGGATGATTTAGTCAGGCACTGACCTGAACCTGCTGCCGATGCCGTTATTCATCCGACTTTATGGATAAATAACGTATTATCGGCACGGTTTTCCCCACCGCTTTAAGCGCAAAAATACCCGTCTGACTCACATTTTCCGGCCTGCCTCCCTGACCAAATGCGAAAAGTCGTCTAAAGTTTTTCGCAGGGTCAATAGCTTACAGATCAACCGGATCTGGACATGGAGAAAAGCCGATGAGAAAAGTCGAACAACGTCGATTGAGTACGCGCCTGATTTATCCGCTCCTGCTGGCGGGAATCGTCGCGGCCAGCTGTACGGCGCAGGCGGAAGATAATCAGCGGATGCTGAGCAGTACCCCGCAGCCGCCGGATGTGCGTCTCGGACCGCTGTATCACGCCGTTCAGGCAGCGAAACTCTACCCGGACCAGAAAACCTTCGCCGATGCGGTGCCTCACGGCGATCCGACCTCTATTCTCGCCGACTGGCAAATGCAGAAAACCCAGGGCAATTTTGACCTGAAGCGCTTTGTGAATACCAACTTTACGCTGCCCGCCGAAGGGGAAAAGTATGTACCTCCCGCCGGGCAAAGCCTGCGTGAACATATTAACGGCCTGTGGCCGGTGCTGACCCGTTCCGCCAGCCAGGCTAACCAGTGGGATTCCCTGCTGCCGCTGCCGAAGCCCTATGTGGTTCCTGGCGGTCGCTTCCGCGAAGTCTATTACTGGGACAGTTATTTCACCATGCTGGGTCTGGCGGAGAGCGGTCACTGGGATCGCGTGCAGGACATGGTGGACAACTTTGCCTCTGAGCTGGATAAGTACGGCCATATTCCGAACGGCAATCGCAGCTACTACCTGAGCCGCTCACAGCCGCCGTTCTTCAGTATGATGGTCGATCTGCTGGCCACGCACGGTGGCGACGAGGTTTACAGCAAATATCGCCCGCAGCTGCAAAAAGAGTACGACTACTGGATGGCCGATGCCGATAGCGTGGCCGCCGGTGCCGCCAGCAAGCGCGTAGTGAAGCTGAAAGATGGCACGGTGCTGAACCGCTACTGGGATGCGCGTGATGTGCCGCGTACCGAATCTTATATGGATGACATCAGCACCGCCGATAAAGCCAAAAATCGTGAAAAGGCTGCGCTGTATCGCGATCTGCGTGCGGGTGCGGCCTCGGGCTGGGATTTCAGCTCGCGCTGGTTTGATAAGCCCGACGATCTCAGTACTATCCACACCACGCGCATCGTTCCGGTCGATTTGAATGCGCTGGTGTTCCACCTGGAGAAAACCCTGGCGAAAGCCAACCGGATCGCCAAAGACGATGCGGCAGCGAAGCGCTTTGATGCGCAGGCGGAAACCCGCAAGCAGGCAATCAACCGCTATCTGTGGGATGAAAAACAGGGGTGGTACGCGGATTACGACTGGCAGAAAGCCAGCGTGCGCCCGCAACTGACCGCAGCAGCGCTGTTCCCGCTCTACCTGCAAGCGGCCACCGATGAGCACGCAAGCAAAACCGCCAGTGCCGTCCAGGCGCAGCTGCTGAAGGAAGGCGGCCTGGTCACCACAACCGTTAACAACGGCCAGCAGTGGGATGCACCCAACGGCTGGGCACCGTTACAGTGGGCCGCCGTTGAGGGGCTGAATCACTATGGCAAGCAGGAGCTGGCAAAAGAGGTTGGCATGCGCTTCCTGCAGAATGTGCAGGCGACCTACGATAAAGAGCACAAGCTGGTGGAAAAATACGTGGTGGAAGGAAAAGGCCTGGGCGGTGGCGGCGGTGGGGAATATCCGTTACAGGACGGTTTTGGCTGGACCAATGGGGTTACGCTGAAGCTGCTGGATCTGTACTGCCCGAAGGATAAGACCTGTAATAACGTGGGTGATATCGGGGTGGAGAAAGCGGCGCAGTAGCGTGGATTCACTTTTTTTGTCAGCCTTTCGGACCAGTGCAGACGGGGCTGCATGACCGATGGTAACAATCGATGGCAACGCTGACTGGTGGTTTTCCCTAATGGGCGGTCCTCGCGCCGCGATGCGGTGCCTTCACTTCTTTCGTCAGCCTTTCGGACCAGCGCAGACGGGGCGTCCTGCCCCGGCTGCGCTTTTCGTCCGCGTCCATGCGGCCGAATCCGGGCTTCCTCTCTACGTTCAGCGCTGTGGATGCCCAACCGGGAAATCCGCCAGTCCGCTTCGTGACTTCAGTGTTGCTTTCAAGGAAATTCACATGACCGCTAAAGCTGCAACGCATATTGCCAGGAGAGAAT
>NZ_JAFBFW010000002.1 GCF_016909495.1 Pantoea coffeiphila
CTAAAGCTGCAACGCATATTGCCAGGAGAGAATCAGTTTCTGCTTTTGATCTTTTTCGGCGAATCCTGACCAGTTAGCCGATGGGGAAGTTTGTTACCTGGCCCTGTCCTGCTGCGAAATCCATAGCCGAAAGGGAGTCAGCCTGTACGGCAGACGGGAAATCCGCCAGTCCGCTTCGTGACTTCAGTGTTGCTTTCAAGGAAATTCACATGACCGCTAAAGCTGCAACGCATATTGCCAGGAGAGAATCAGTTTCTGCTTTTGATCTTTTTCGGCGAATCCTGACCAGTTAGCCGATGGGGAAGTTTGTTGCCTGGCCCTGTCCTGCTGCGAAATCCATAGCCGAAAGGGAGTCAGCCTGTGCGGCAGACGGGCAATCCGCAGCGCCGAGGTGAAAGCAGCTGGCCAGGAGACGCCAGCAGGACGCTGGCGTCAGGCGGGGTCGGTACAAGGATGTACCGTCTCCGCCGGTCCGACCGGCCAGATGCTGTAACCGAGGGCACCGCGCAACGCGCGGCGCGAGGACCGGCCGGCGGCCGCACAGGCTGACTCCCGGACACCTGCGCCTCAAGCCTCAAGCCTCAAGCCTCAAGCCTCAAGCCTCAAGCCTCAAGCCTCAAGCCTCAAGCCTCAAGCCTCAAGCCTCAAGCCTCAAGCTCATCATTTTCAGGTTAATTACTGAACTACAATAGGCAATTATTAACTGTAATTAATACTTGAAAGCGTTAATCGAAAAGATAATACTTCTCATTGATATTATTACAACTCTTTACATTTATCTGCCTGTATCAATACAGACAGGTAAACCGCACTCAACGCGGTGGCACGTTCTAAACCTTAATAAGAGACTTTAACAATGAGTATGGCTTTCAACCTGAAGCGTTCTGCGCTGCTCTGTTCACTCGCGCTCGTCGCACCCGGGATCGTTTTTGCCGCAGAAAACACCATTACGGTAACCAGCGCACCTGAAGAGTCCGCCACTTCACCGACCGAAGGCTACACGGTCAAAAGCAGCAAGGGCGCGACCAAAACCGATGAACCACTGATTACTACCGCGCAGTCCGTTTCGGTTGTTACCCGCCAGCAGATGGAAGACCAGGGTGCCATGAGCGTCAACCAGGCACTGAACTACACTGCCGGTGCCTTCACTAACTTCGGCGGCGCCGCCACCCGTTATGACACCGTTTCCCTGCGCGGTTTCCACGGCGGTGATGTGGATAACATCTTCCTCGATGGCCTGCGCCTGATGAGCGATCCGGGCAGCTTTAACGTATTACAGGTAGACCCGTGGTTCCTCGAGCGTATCGACGTGATTAAAGGGCCTTCCTCCGCGCTGTACGGTCAAACCGTGCCGGGCGGTCTGGTGATGGAAACGTCTAAACGCCCGCAGTTTACTGAAGAAGGCCACTTCCGTACCTACGTGGGAAATAACAGCACTTCCGGCGTGGCCGTTGATTACACCAATGCGATTAACGACCAGCTGGCCTTCCGTCTGACCGGCCTGACCCACAGCAGCGACACGCAGTACGACCACACCCGTGAAGAGAAATACGCGATCTCCCCTTCCCTGTTGTGGCAGCCTGATGAGTACACGTCGCTGTTGGTAAAAGCCTATCTGCAAAAAGATCCGTCCGGCGGCTACCACGGTTCCGTACCGGGTGATGGCAGCATTTACGAGCACAACGGCAAGAAGCTGAGTACCGGTTTCTACGACGGCGATTCCGACCTTGACCGCTTCAAGCGCCACGAGCAGATCTACAGCTACGAATTCGCCCATCGCTTCAACGATACCTGGGCCGTTCGCTCTACCGCCAGCTACAGCCATTCCAACGTCGACCTGGACCAGATCTACCAGATTGGCTGGGTTTCTGCCGACAGCGATATTATGAATCGCTACTACTCCGGCTCCCGCTCTTCGCTGGATGCTTTCGCCATCGACAACCAGCTGGAAGCCGATTTCGCGACCGCTGACATTGAGCATAAAGTGGTGCTGGGCGTGGAATACCATCAGTATAAAAACGACCTGCACGACGCCAGCGGCTATGGCTCACAGCTGAATACGGCAACGGGTCAAACCATCGGTGTGCGTCCGAACTATAACTTTGTTCACTCCGAGCGCCAGTACTATCAGACCGGGATGTATTTGCAGGATGAGATGAAGTGGGACCGCGTACATTTCGACGTGTCCGGCCGCTATGACCGCATCGTGTCGAAAATCAATAATATCGACCTCGGTAACGATAATCGCCGCCAGGATGACCACGTGAGCGGACGCGCCGGTCTGCTGTACGCCTTTGACAACGGTGTATCACCTTACGTCAGCTACAGTCAGGCTATCACGCCGCAGTCGCTGACCGGTGCTGACGGCAATCTGCTGACACCTACCACCGCCGAGCAATATGAGGCTGGTGTGAAGTTCCAGCCGGTAGGAACGTCCGATCTCTACTCCGTGGCGGTGTACGATCTGACGCAGAAAAACGTCGGCAGTCGTAACGTGCAGGGTGGCTATTACGACCCGGCTGGCAAGGTCAACTCTCGCGGTCTGGAACTGGAAGCGCGTAATCAGCTGACGCCGCGCCTGAGCACGATTGCCAACTATACGCTGAGCCGCGTTCGTTATAAAGAAGCGATTGATGCCTCGACCGGTGAGTCTATCAACGGTCATACGCCATACGTTTCCCCTAATGCGACTGCATCTGCCTGGGCTAACTACAAGTTTGACTATGGTCTGAGTGCCGGTGCGGGTGTGCGCTATATCGGTAAGCAGTGGGCGGATAATGCCAATACCGTGCGTCTGCCGTCGGTAACGCTGTTTGATGCATCGGTTCGTGCGGATCTGGGCGCATGGAACAGCAGCCTGAAGGGCGCGTTTGTGCAGGTGAATGCCAATAACCTGACCGGACGTGACTATGTGGCGGCCTGCTACGGTTATGGTTACTGCTACTGGGGCGCGGAGCGTTCTGTAGTGGCGACCGTGGGGTATGATTTCTAATCCCAGTTTGAGCCAGCGCGATCGGATGCGCTGGCTCAGATCGTTTGGCTGCATCGGTGATTCGTTGCGTGTCCGGTGATCGTGCTGACTGGTGATTTATTGCCTGCATGACCAGTGATCGCGCTGACTGGCGGGTTTCCCTAATGGGACTTGTCCTCGCGCCGCGATGCGATGCCTTCACTTCTTTCGTCAGCCTTTCGGACCAGTGCAGACGGGGCGTCCTGCCCCGGCTGCGCTTTTCGTCCGCGTCCATGCGGCCGAATCCGGGCTTCCTCTCTACGTTCAGCGCTGCGGATGCCCAAACGGGAAACTCGCCAGTCCGCTTCGTGACTTCAGCGTTACCTTCAGGCAATCGACCCATTTAGATCAGGCGGCGAACCCCATAGCCGAAAGGGAGTCAGCCTGTGCGGCAGACGGGCAATCCGCAGCGCCGAGGTGAAAGCAGCTGGCCAGGAGACGACAGCAGGACGCTGGCGTCAGGCGGGGTCGGTACAAGGATGTACCGTCTCCGCCGGTCCGATCGGCCAGATGCGGCAACCGAGGGCACCGCGCAACGCGCGGCGCGAGGACCGCCCGACCGCCGCACAGGCTGACTCCCTGACACCGGTATCACCGCTTCCCCCCTGCACCAATGCACCAATGCACCAATGCACCAATGCACCAATGCACCAATTCACCAATTCACCAATTCACCAATGCAAGCATCCACGCCACCAATAAAAAAGCCACCCTCCTTAACAGAGAGTGGCTCCACAATTCTTAACGAAACCAGCCCGCAGGCCCCATTCGTATCAGCTACGTACCTTGCGATAAATCCACAGCACCACAATCGCGCCGATCACCGCAACCACAAAGCTGCCGAAATTAAACCCGTCAACCTTACCAAAACCAAAGAAGGTACTGATCCAGCCGCCGACAACCGCACCGACAACCCCCAGCACCACGGTAATGATAAAGCCGCCACCGTCCTTACCTGGCATAATCCACTTGGCGATAATACCGGCGATCAATCCAAAAATGATCCATGACAGAATACCCATTTACTCCCCCTTAATGATTACCGTTATCAAACTGGCACGATTAAAACTGCACTAAGTATAGGAGAGGATTCTAAGTCTGTGATTTAAGGACAAACTTTTTCAGCAATTTTTTTTGGTACTTATCAACACCGGTTGACGGCTTAAATCGTACGATAGGCGGTTGTCACCTTCCATAAATAGCGCGGAGCCTGCGCCGCCGGGTGATTGTTCTGCACGTGCTGATAAAACTCATCCGGGCTCATGGCATTAATCATCGCAATCGCTCGATTGCGATCCCGCGAGAAAGTCCGCAGTAGCGCACCGGCACCGTTAGCATAGGAAACGATAGTTGCGTAGCGCAGCGTTTCAGGATTGCGGATACCGGCCAGCTGCTGTTGCTGTAAAATACGCAGATAGGCCGTGCCGATATCGATATTTTTGACCGGATCGCGCAATTCACTTTTGCTCGGCTGCCCGTGGCGGCCCTGTGCACGATACACTTCGCGCCCGGCAGTGGAGGCTTTAATCTGCATCAGGCCAACGGCATTAGACTTGCTGACCGCCGTTGGATTGCCGCCGGACTCCACAGCAATAATGGCATCCACCAGTTTCTGATCGACACCGTAGCTACGGGCGGCGTTTTCAGTAAAGAGTGACCAGGCCTGTGCCACTTTCTGTGGCGGTGCTGACGTCAGCGGGGTATCCGGCTGATGAACGATCTTCTTTGCGGGTTCGCTGGCGCAACCTGCCAGCAGTAGTGCAGCCATCATGGCTGCTAATTTCACGCATTTATGCACGCTTGTTTATCCTCTGGGCCTGGCGTCGCGCCTATCATACGACTTGCCGGTTAGCAGAAAATTGCCGTAATTCTTAATTTGCTGGCTGCGGCTGATGACATCACTACGGCTTTTCGTCATCATCGAAAGAATTCGACAGCGAGTGTACAAAAATAATTCACTTACCGGCGTATAAATTTTCACCAGCCTGCGGCAGAGCACACTTTTTATTGCCGTACATGCTGTCAAAATTGTTGATAAACGTCGGTAAAACCACTATCCGGATGAGATAAGTACGTATTATGACCGTGTCTCCACGAAATATTCATCTGATCGCCCCTTCTGGCTTTTGCCACAATCCGGATGCCGCACAGCGCGGTATTGACCGCCTGCGTGCAGACGGACATCGGGTGACCCATACCGACATTATCAGCAGACGCGAACAGCGTTTTGCCGGTAGCGACAGGCAGCGGCTGGCCGACGTTAACGATCTTGCGCGGCTGGAAACGCTGCCGGACATTGTGCTGGCCGTACGCGGCGGCTATGGTGCCAGCCGCCTGCTGCCAAATCTTGACTATAAAAGCCTGGCGGACCGTCTGCGCGGCGAACCTGTCGCACTCTGCGGGCACAGTGATTTCACCGCCATACAGCTTGCCCTGCTGGCTCAGGCCGGATTGCAGAGCTTTAGCGGCCCCATGCTGACAGGAAATTTTGGTGCGGAAACGCTCTCTGATTTCACCCTCAACAACTTCTGGCTGGCGCTGACCTCTGCGCAGTTCACCCTGCGCTGGCAGACCACGCCACAGCAGCTCAGCACGTCGGGCACGCTCTGGGGGGGAAATCTGGCGATGATCGCCTCGCTGATCGGCACTCCCTGGCTGCCGGATATCCGCGACGGAATTCTGGTGATCGAGGATGTTAATGAGCATCCATTCCGCGTTGAACGCATGCTGCTACAGCTGTTGGAAAGCGGTATTCTGGCGCGGCAAAAAGCCATTGTGACCGGCAGTTTTACCGGCAACACGCTTTCTGACTACGATAACGGTTACGATTTCAGCAGCGTATGGGAGCTTATAGCGCAGCGCAGCGGACTGCCGCTGGTAACCGGCCTGGACTTCGGCCACGGTCACGATACCGTTACGCTCCCGCTGGGCGCACGGGCCGAGCTTAACGTTAACGGCAGCGATGCCGCACTGGCGATTTCTGGCCATACGACGATCGGATCGGCACCGCTGAGTCAGTGATTCGGTGAAAACGTGCTCACCGCGCGGCAGATTTGGCTGAGACCAGCCAGCATGCGGGGCGAGCACCCGTTCACCCGACGAAATAGTGTTTGAACCCGCTCTCATATACCTGTATTTTTATACAGATAAATTTAAAGGGAGCGAAAGTAGAATGTTTGTTGAACTGATTTATGACAAGCGCAACGTGGCGGGACTGGCGAACGCCGAGCAGCTGATACTGGAAGAGCTGGAAAAACGCGTTCAGCGAGTTTTCCCTGATGCGCTGGTCAAAGTGAAACCGATGCAGGCCAACGGCGTAAAAAGCGACGCCAGTAAAGCCGATAAATCCACGCTGCTGCGTATCATCGAAGAAATGTTTGAGGAAGCGGACCAGTGGCTGATTTCTGAAGAGTATTAATGTGGGAAAGGGTGATCCAACATTTTTTTTGATTTCGCTCGCAAATAACGCGTTTTTGCCTGGCAATAACTGAGAATACTCCTATCATTAAAATTAATCGATTTCCCTGGTGTTGGCCCGCATTAAAGCTCTTAGCGGGCTTTTTTTTTGCGTAAATATAAGTAAATATTAACTGTTATAACATACACTGCCTAATTTCTCCTGAAACAATTCTTATGCTTTCTTCCCTTTTTAATCACGCCTCGTGGCCCGAAATATTTTCCCTGAAACGCAATCGGCCAGTAGCCAGCCTTGCCACATTTTAGCCCTGCGAAATTGTGATTCCGATCAATGCATAATCGACACTTTAGGTGCAGCATAGCCACGCTGTTTACGTTCCTGACAGAAGAAAAAACAACGAAAGGACAGACATGAACGCCGTACTATTTTGCGCCCTGTTGCTGATTGGGGGGCCATTGATGGGATTTTTGGTGATCGTTGGCGCCTGCCTGCCGGGGATGCTGGGTGAGATCCTGCATCGACCCCGGCGTCATTAGTTCGGCAGGCCACTAACCGGCATCCACCCGATAAGCACCAGTAAAATAACCATCGGGTGAATCACAACGTCTCTACGCTACGGATTACCGGTTTAAACGATCGATCACCAGCAGGCTGACCATCAGGTCCAGGTGCGCGCCGCCCGCATTCTTATACAGCGTAATATCCTGCTGCTGTCGGCAGAAACTCGTGTTCTGGCAAATCTCATAGAGATCGGCTTCGATATGCTGTTCCGTAATCATGCCCAACCGCAGTGGAATATGAAGATCGCCGGACATCGCGGCGTTGGTCCGGTCGTCGACAAATACCCGTGCTTTTGCCACCGCTTCACCGTCTGCTTCCTGCATATCCGGGCGATAGCCACCCAGCAGATCGATATGCGTACCGGGCTGCACATCTTTCCCCAAAATCAGCGGTGACGCCGAGCTGGTGGCCGCGGTGATAATGTCCGCGCGTCCTACCGCTGCGCTAAGATCCTGCACAATTTCCGCTTCAATCCCCTTCTCTCTCAGCGCGGCCAGCGTCGCAGCCAGCTTTTCAGCCGTGCGGTTCCACAGCAGCACGGTGCGAATGGACGGTCGGATATGCAAATAGGCATCGACCAGCGCCGTTGCCACCGGTCCGGCCCCCAGCACCAGCAGTGTGGCGCTATCTTCACGGCTCAGTATGCGGGCAGCAGCCACCGAATCTGCCGCCGTTTTCCAGCGGGTAATCGCCGGACCATCAAGCACGGCAGAGATCGCTTTTGTCTCTTCGTCTATCACCACAAAGGCGGCATCCTCCGCCGCGCGTGGCGGTTTTGCCTGTGCGTTAGCCGGATAAATTGAGGCGATTTTTAATCCGGCACCGCGACCGGGCAGAATAACGCCCCGGCTAAGCAGGCCATAAGCGGCATCACCGAGGAAAAAGCCTTCCCCGGTATGGCGAGCCCCCAGATGCGCCGAGTGAATGGCGTTGATGACGCCCTCCCATTCCAGCAGGTCATGAATGGTTTTTGCGGAAATAAATTGCATGAAACAGCTCCTGAACGTAATCAGCACGAAATCAACGAATAAGGGGACAAGTACGGCTTAAGAATGTGCATATCGAACAGATGCAGATCAACTGCTGAAATTTATGATGCCCCGTAAAGATAGAAAGGCTTTACGTTGTGGTAGAAAATTCAGGCCGGGAATTATTTTCATTTTCATATAAATCATAACGTTATAATTTACTTATTTCTTTTCACGTTTTTTTGTTAATTAAGAGAAAGATCACACTCACGCTAAAAGAATATTACGGCAGCATGTTTTCTCATTTTTCCTGTCGCCCAAATTTAATCCTATTTTCTCACCCACTGCGGGCGGTGGCGGAAAGTTCAGGCACTTAATCGAAATTACTCCTGTTGCGACCAGGCAAGAGAACATCTGAGTAAACTCACTCTCCATAAGTGCCGGATTACTTCGCCAACGGCAGGTCCTGATAGCGGGTGGTATAAGCCGGTGACAGCATTTCGCGCTTCATCGCCCAGGGTTTCTGAATCCCCTGCCCGGCAAACCACAGCGTGCCCCTGCCGCTCTGATTCACGCGGTCGATCACCTGCATCAGTGCCTCGCTGTTCTGCTGCGGTTTGAAATCATCGAACAGATTAAGCTGCGAAACGCCGTGGCTGAAAAAGTCGCCGAGCATCACCCCGGCCTTCATATATCGGTGCCCGTCGCGCCAGATGCGATCGAGTGCATGCATCGCGGCACGAATAATATCCCGGGTATCATTGGACGGCGTCAGCAGCATACTCATCGCCTGATTGCCGTAAAACGGTTCATTCACCGTATGCGGACTGGTGCGAATAAACACCGCAATCTGCCGACAGTACTGCTTTTCTGCCCGCAGCTTTTCCGCCGCGCGCACCGCATAGTTACACACCGCTTCACGCATATCGGCATAGTCAACGATCCGCGAGGAAAACGAACGCGAGCAGAGGATCTGCTGCTTGTTTGGTGCCTGTTCCTCCAGCGCCAGGCACGGTTCACCGCGCAGTTCTCGCACCGTGCGCTCCAGCACCACGTTAAAGTGCTTGCGGATAATCCACGTGCTCTGTTCCGACAGATCTTTTGCGGTAATAATGCCCATCGCATTCAGCTTTTTGCTAATCCGCCGACCCACACCCCACACCTCCGCCACCGGTATCAGCGCCATCAGTTTGCGCTGGCGATCCACGTTCGACAGATCCAGCACGCCGCCGGTCCGCGTCCACGTTTTTGCTGCGTAGTTGGCCAGCTTTGCCAGCGTTTTGGTCTGGGCAATCCCGACGCCAACGGTCAGGTGCGTATCGCGCTTCACCGTTTCACGGATCTCGTGCCCGAATTCTTCCAGCACCCGGCAGTTGCGCACGCCGGTCAGATCGATAAATGCCTCATCGATCGAGTACTCCTCTACCGCCGGGGTAATCTCCTCCAGCGTGGTCATCACCCGGAGACTCATATCGGCGTAAAGCGCATAGTTTGAGCTGAACACGCTCACCCGGTGCTGCCGCAGGTGGTCTTTGATTTTAAAATAGGGTTCGCCCATTTTTACGCCGACCGCCTTTGCCTCCGCCGAGCGGGCAATCACGCAGCCGTCGTTGTTGCTCAGCACACAGACGGGTTTACCCTTCAGGTCCGGCCTGAACACCGTTTCGCACGAAGCGTAGAATGAGTTCACATCCACGAGGGCAAACATCACTTACCCAGCGTTTTAATCACGTGTTTCACCACGCCGAAGATGTCGAACTGGTCAGCATCGGGAATCGGCATAATCGAATAGGCGGAATTCATCGGCCGCAGGTGCAGATAAGGCCGCAGCATCAGCTGCTTGACGGTGAATTCGCCGTCCAGCGCCGCCACCACGATATCGCCG
The DNA here is from genome assembly GCF_016909495.1 of Pantoea coffeiphila. GTDB lineage: Bacteria > Pseudomonadota > Gammaproteobacteria > Enterobacterales > Enterobacteriaceae > Erwinia > Erwinia coffeiphila. The sequence goes on from NZ_JAFBFW010000002.1 coordinate 9,843, forward strand.
TGCTCCGCCTTCAGCGAGCTGTCTACCACCAGCATGTCGCCCTCGCCAATTCCACCTTCAATCATCGAATCGCCGCTGACCTTGATAAAGTAGGTTGAGCTGGGGTGGCTCACCAGCAGGTCATTGAGGTCGATGCGCTGCTCAATGTAGTCCTGCGCAGGCGACGGAAAACCACAGGGCACCCGGCTGATAAACAACGGCAGGTGCAGAATGACGCGGATTTCTGCGGGCTGATAAAACTTCATAGCTACGATCTCAAATAATTACTGTATATAAATACAGTAATATTGTTTTACCGCTTTGATCAAGGTCAGAAACAGAAGGTTTTTGTAAAGCGGTTGCTGGAAAAGGGAATTTATTTTGCCTCACAGGCAGGCAAGCACTCCGCTTCGTTGCCCGCGGCTCACACGCTGACCGATCGTTTTCAACGCTTTTCAGACACGGCTCACACACCGGACTCTCGTTTTAAACACTTTTCACTGGCCTGCCTGAAAGAGACCAGAGACGGTTATCGCCCGGAGTACGACCTGCTGGAGCGATCCGGTTTATTTTATTAAATGTGACAATGCTGGCACTTAAGATAAAAGAAACGGGTGAATAAGCGCTTCGGTCACCCGGCAATTGACATTCTGCTATGCACTCATTTATTTTTCCCGGATAAATCTCCCGCCCTGTTCCTTCTGGAGCTTGTGATGAAAATAGATCGAATACTGAATAACAATGTTGTTATCACCGTTGATGACAATTTGCAGGAAATGGTGGTCATGGGTAAAGGTATCGGCTTTAACAAGAAAGCCGGAGAATACATTAATCCGACTAACATTGAGAAAACGTTTTCACTGGATAACCCCTATAGCGATCACTTCAGATCACTACTGGATCAGGTTTCGAAAGAGTGCATCCTTGCAACAGAAGCCATTATTTCTCTGGCCCGGGGTCGACTACCGGGAAAACTACACGACAGCTTATTAATTTCACTGGTTGATCACTTACACTATGCACTACAGCGATTTTCAGAAAACATCAGCATCCAAAATGCGTTACTGTGGGAAATAAAAAAAGTTTACCCACATGAGTACGATATTGGAAAAGACGCGCTTCAGATTATTTATCAGCATACCGGCACGCTTTTACCCGAAGACGAAGCCGGGTTTATCGCCCTGCATCTGGTCAACGCCCAGCTCAATGATAATATGCAAAACACGATGAAGATCACCCGTTTTATGCAGGACATATTAAGCCTTGTCGCCTACCACTTTGATATTACCTACCAGGAAAAGGCATTAAGCTATCAGCGTTTTGTTACCCATCTCAAATTTTTCGCCCAGCGCATTCTCGATAAAAAACATCTGGATATTGGCGATCCCGATCTGGCTAACTTAGTGAAGGAAAAATATAAAGACGCCTACTCATGCGCGATAAAAATCAGCAAATACAGTGAATTGCATCACGATCATCAGTTAACGATGGATGAACTGATGTTTCTGGCTATCCACATTGAACAGGTGAAAATATCCATTTCCACAGAGGATAAATAACACATCTTTTGTGAGACACTTCACACAGTGTCATAACATTAAGAAAAACGCTTGTCGGAAAGGAAATTTGAGATTATAAATTTTCCCATAACAGGATTGTTATCTTCTCGCCTAACCGGCGCGCTGAGCAAAACCTAACTACACCTCCCGAATCAGGTCAACGGGAAGGAAAGTTAGGTTTTTTTTTGCCTAAAATTTCCTTCTCAGGAAACTCTGACAAGAGGTAAGTTATGGGATATGCCCATTTATGTGCTGAGATCATATCCGGAGTCGGTGGCCGGGATAATATTATCAGCGTTATTCACTGCGCCACTCGCCTGCGTTTCAAACTGAAAAACAGCAGCCTGTCTCAGGCAGAAAAATTAAAACAGGTGGCGGGAATCATTACCGTCGTTGAGAGCGGCGGGCAGTTTCAGGTGGTTATCGGTAGCCACGTCGGTGAAGTGTACAATCAGCTTGTAGAATATATTCCTGATAATAACCCTGAGGAAAATGTCGATGAAAACGCCTCGCTCCCTTCATCTCCACGGGATTTTAAAGCCGTTTTAAACAGCACCATTGATATTATTTCCAGCATCTTCGCCCCGTTACTTGGGATATTAGTAGCTGCCGGGCTACTAAAAGGCTCACTGATTATTGCCACACTGTTCCATTGGCTAAATAAAGACGAAGGAACGTACCTTATTCTCTTTGCTGCCAGCGATGCGGTATTTTTCTTTATGCCCGTGCTGCTGGGATATACCGCAGGGAAAAAGTTTGGAGGCAATCCGCTGGTCACGCTGGTATTGGGTGCCGCCATGGTTCATCCCTCGCTGATTGAAGCCTTTCACACCACTCAGACCGATCCGGCCCAGCACTATTCGTTCCTGACGATCCCGGTCACCTTGATCAATTACAGTTCAACGGTGATCCCGGTGATACTCGCGGCCTGGTTCTGCTGCTGGCTGGAAAAACGCTTCAACCGCTGGCTGCCGGCATCAATCAGAACCTTTGTGACCCCCTATCTGTGCCTGGCCATCACCTTACCGGCGACTTTCCTGGTCATCGGCCCGCTGGCCACCCAGCTCAGTTCCGCTATCGGCATCGGCTACAACTGGGTCTGGCACCTCAATCCCACCGTTGCGGGTGCCGTATTCGGCGCACTGTGGCAGGTGTGCGTGATCTTCGGTCTGCACTGGGGACTGGCACCGTTGATGATCAACAATCTGATGACCACCGGCACGGATACCGTCTCGGTACTGGTTCAGGCGGCGGTCTGGGCACAGGCAGGCGCGACGCTGGGCGTATGGCTGCGCACCCGTGATACGGCGTTAAAACGCATTGCCGGGCCGTCGTTTGTCTCCAGCATTTTCGGTATCACCGAACCCGCCATCTACGGCGTTAACCTGCCGCTGAAGCGCCCGTTTGTGCTGGGCTGCATGGGCGGTGCACTCGGGGGCGCGATCATCGGTTATTACCACGGCACGGCCTATGCCTTCGGCGGGCTGGGTATTTTCGCCTTCCCCTCTTTTATCTCGCCAACGGGCATCGATGCCGGCTTTTGGGGCATTGTGACCGGTTCCGCCGTTGCCTTCCTGTTTGCCTTTATCAGTAGCTGGATGGTCGGCATACCGCGTTCGCTTCCTGACGGTCACGCGGAGCTGGGCACGGCCTCACCGCGCTAGGTTTCTTTTTCACCCTTTTCCACCCCTTTAACCCTGTTTTTCCCTCACTGGCTGCCTTCCGCTGCCGGACGGGCTGGGTATTACCTAAAATATGAGGACTAATCCATGAAAACGACATTTCCGACTGATTTTCTCTGGGGCGGTGCGGTTGCAGCCAACCAGGTCGAAGGTGCTTTTGACGAGGCGGGTAAAGGTCTTTCCACGTCTGACTATCAAACGCGCGGTCTGCTCTATCCCCCGACAGAGAGAACAACCGGTGAGCTGTACATCAAAGATGTTGCCAGCGATTTCTACCACCGCTATCCCGAAGATATTGCCCTGTTTGCCGAAATGGGATTCAAAACCCTGCGCACGTCGATTGCCTGGACACGTATCTATCCTAACGGCGATGAAACCACGCCGAATGAAGCCGGACTGGCCTTTTACGATGCCCTGTTCGACGAAATGCTCAAGCACAACATTCAGCCACTGATAACGCTTTCCCATTACGAGATGCCTTACCATCTGGCGAAAAACCTGGGCGGATGGGGAAACCGGCAGACGATTACCTTTTTTGAACGCTATGCCACCACGGTATTTGAACGCTATCAGCACAAGGTCAAATGGTGGCTGACCTTTAATGAAATCAACGCCGCGCTGTTCGCCCATTTCGGCCCGCTGGGCCTGCCAGAAGGCAGCAGCCCGCAGGAAGTGTATCAGGCGGTTCACCATCAGCTGGTCGCCAGCGCACGCGTGGTCAAAGCCTGTCACCGCATTATCCCGGATGCCAAAATTGGCAATATGGTGGCGGCAATGCCGCAATACCCGCTGACCTGCCATCCTGACGATGTACTGGAAGCACAGCGTAAAGAGCGGGAGTGGCTGTTCTTCTTCGACGTTCAGGCCCGGGGAGAGTACCCGAGCTTTATGGCGCGCCACTTTGACCAGCACAACATCCTGCTGGACATCACCCATCAGGATCGGGAAGACCTGCGGGAAACGGTGGATTTCCTCTCCTTCAGCTATTACATGAGCAGCTGTGCCAGTGCCGATCCGGAACAGCATAAAGTCACCGGTAATATTTTAAATCTGATTACTAACCCGCATTTAAAAGCGTCGGAATGGGGATGGCAGATCGATCCGGCAGGCATCCGTTATCTGCTGAATATGCTCTGGGATCGCTATCAGAAACCGCTGTTTATCGTCGAAAACGGACTGGGTGCGAAAGACCGGATTGAAGAGGATGGCAGCATTCGTGATGACTATCGCATTGCCTATCTGAATGACCATCTGGTTCAGGTGCGAGAAGCCATTGCCGACGGTGCCAACGTTCTGGGTTACACCAGCTGGGGGGCGATCGATCTGGTCAGCGCCTCGACGGCAGAAATGTCGAAACGCTACGGCTATATCTATGTTGACCGCGACGATAGCGGCCAGGGCACCCTGCAACGCCATCGTAAACAGAGCTTCGGCTGGTATCAGCAGGTGATTGCCAGCGCGGGTGCCAACCTGGTGCAGGGAGATAAAAATGCGCAATAAGCTGCTGTTACTGACGCCGCTGCTGCTGTCGCTTGCGCCCCTGGCGCAGGCCGCCGATGACTGTTCCCGGTTCGATAAAATGCTGCCTAAAGGACCAGAGACACCCAGCATTGGTTCAGTCTGCGACACGATCGCCCCCGAATGGGGCGGCCTGCGCCAGGATATGGCTGATAATGGCTTCTATGCTCAGGTTCAGCTGTTAACCAACCTGACCTACGACGTAGCCGGAAACTGGAAAAATGAGCCGAACTACGTGGGACAGCGCCTGACCACCGGCAATGCGCTCAGCGCGGATGTGACTTACGATCTGGCGCGTCTTGGCCTGGGTGAGGGTGCCCAGCTGCGCCTTGGCGCGATGTATGCCTATAACAATTTCAAAGGCAACGGTCAGGACGGGCATGTGGCGATCAGCGATCTGTCCGTCTATCAGCCGTTATTCGACAACCGGGTGATCCTGCATTACGGCTATTCGGCCTGGCTGACGCATTTCTACGGCCTGTATCTTGGCAGCAGTACGGCGTCGTCAGCGCTCGGTCCGACCAGCGTTATGCTGAGCCAGGCCGGGCTCACCAGCCTGAAACCCAGCCCGGGAATGGATATCCGTTTTCAGTCTGAGGATCAGCGCTGGTACGATCATATTGGCGTAGCCCGCAGTCAAAGCTCGGACGGCCTGCTGGCGGATTCGAAGTACAATACGTACGGACTGCGCTGGCAGGTGCCGAATGCCGGAACGCTGTTAATTAACGAAATCGGTTATCGCGTTAATGCCGGCGCGTCAGAGCGCATGACGTGGCTACGCGGTGGGTCGGTCTACAATAAAACTCCCTACTTCGACTACAACACCGAGCAGGATAAGGATGAAACCTGGTCCCACTACCTGGCGGCCACCCACCAGCTCAGCCAGCCGGATGCCAGCCTGCCGTTCAGGGGATGGTATATCGACGGCAAAACGAACTACTCACCGGAGGACCGCAATGTCTTCACCCAGGATGCCTCGCTGACGTTGTTCAGTATTGGTCCCTTTGATAGCCGCCCGATGGATATGCTGTCGTTTGGCCTGGCCTGGAATAAATTCAGCCAGGATGCGAAGGATTATTTCGAGCGGCACGGCAGCAGTGCAGAAAGCTACAGCGCCACGGCATCAACCGCCTATACGCTGCGTGTCAGTAACGGCATATATTGGACCAATCAGCTGGCCTGGACGCATCACCCCTCCGTTACCCCAAAAGAGGACGATGCGTGGAACCTGCTGACGCAGATCGTCATCAATCTGTAGCAGATTTTCGACATCAAGCCCGGTTATCCGGGCTTAATGTCCACGTTGAGGCGTTACTTTGCAGATTTGCTGGTGAAAAGCCGAATGGCGATAAAATCCAGACATTTAATGGTGCAGGCCACACAGGATGCCACAACCAGGGTTTTCGATATCCCTGCTGGCGGACTGAAGCCCCAGACGGGGAGAACTCCGGCCCCGCCAAGAATCACAAAGGCAATCACCGCGCCGATAAAGCCAGACAGGGTACGGTAAATTTTCATTATCACATCGCGTCATCCTGTAATTTATATTTTACCAGGTACATTGTGCACCATAATTAGAACCGGCATTGCTAGCGCTATTACCCGAGCCAGGTTTTGCACATGCAGGCGATAATGCTGCACCAACTGCGCCTCCTGCAGCGCCTCTCCATCCTCCAAATAGTCCTCCAATAGTCCCGCCAATTACAGTAGCTAAACAATCATCGACTCCATCATAAGAGAAGTTTGCTCCCGTGTTTCGCCCCCGATGGGAACCACTCGTGCGACCTGCACTATTGATAGAGTTAGATGTATTAACAGGATCATTCCTTCCACCTGCTCCGGAGATGCTATCTAATTCAACAAAATCCAACAATCTCATAAACTCTCCTTTTTATTATTGAAAATTCATTCCATTTTAAATGGAGAATAAGAGTAACAAAAAATAATGAAATTTAAAAAAAATAGACAGGAAACGCGGGAGCATAAAAAAATCAATTTTTCCACGCAGTTAAGATAAAAACTTACAATAACAATATCAAAAGTAACAAACACCCCAAAAATAAACAATAAATTGTGAACCGAATCACTTTCACACTGTTATTTCGTGTAGACCGCCTTGAGGTAATTAAAGTAGTAATAACCTTCCCGGTGAGGACATTTCCATAAGATTTTCATTCCGCAGAGTAAACTGCATAGCCTCTGTCATGACTTCAGCGTTGCCGTTAGTGCAATAACGGACTATTTTCATGACTCTGGACTTTTGCCAGCTATCAAAAGGGAATCGGTCTATGCGGCTTTATCTACTCTATCTTGGCACCATGCAGCCGGGCGATATCCCCGTGCCAGGCTATCTAATTCGAACAGCAGATAACATTAATATCCTCGTGGATACCGGCTGGCCCCGATCCTTTGTTGATGATCCACGCCCCCCGCCAGGTCTGACGATCGATATCAGGCCGGAGGATATTATTACCGCACGCCTGGCCGACATTGGACTGAAACCTTCGGATATTCATTATCTGGTGTGCACCCACCTCGACGACGATCACTGCGGGAACCACGATTTATTTCCCGGTGCGGAGCTGATTATCCAGAAACAACATTATACGGTGGCGAAAGGGGGGCATCCGCGTTTTGCAGCAAACCGCAGCGTATGGGATCGCCCCGATCTTCGCTACCGCCAGATCGAAGGCGATGTTGAACTGGTGCCGGGAGTGACCATTTTTGAAACCAGCGGGCATGTTCCCGGACATCAGTCCCTGCTGGTACGACTGCCTGAAACAGGGAACGTGATACTGGCTGCCGATGCGGTAATGCACCACACCATGGCTGATGCGACGACACGTGAAATCTATATCACCGATATGGATGATGAAACAGGTATACGACGCAGCACGCAGAAAGTCGCAGACATCGCCAGAAACGAGCAGGCAGCATTGGTTGTTTACGGCCACGACACCGGGCAGTGGGCGACTTTGCGTCTTTCACCGCAATACTACGACTAACGTGGAAAGCAATATCGGGGGCCAGCCAGCCCACCCTGCTTAATCGTTAACCGCACACGGCTGCGCTGGCAGCCGCTTAACACGCATCATCCCGGCTGCCGCCAGCAAAATAGCGGCGGTCCCCGCCATCTGCAATGGATGTAATCGATGCCCAAAAGCCACGGCATCCACGATAAACGCCACCACCGGGTAGATAAATGAAAGCGCGCCGGTAAGGTGTGTTGGCAGCCGCTGGATCGCGCCGTACAGCAGGATATACATTAATCCGGTATGCACGACGCCCAGTGTCATCAGCAGCGACCAGCTGGCGGGCGCAATGGCATCGTGGCTTTGCAGCGCAAACGGCAGCAACAGCACCGTTCCTACCAACACCTGTACCAGCGCAATTAAATGCGGCGGCATTCCACTGAGTTTTTTAGTGATAAGCGCCGCCAGGGCATAGAAAAATGCCGCCCCCAGCGCCAGCAGAATCCCCATCAGATAATCGCTGCTGCTGACAGCGGCATCAGGCCGTGCCTGCACAATCAGCAGTAACCCGGCAAATGACAGCAGCAGCCACCCCAGCTTCGCCCGCGTCAGGCGTTCGTGCAAAAACAGCGCGCCCAGTCCCACCAGCATAAACGGCTGGGTGTTATACACGGCCGTCGCTATAGAGATTGATGCGCGTGAATAGGCGGCAAACAGCAGTAACCAGTTGACCACAATGGCCACACCGCCCAGCGCCGCCAGCAGGAGCTGACGCCGGGAGACCCGCCCGTACCGCAGCAGCCCCATTGCCGCACAAACGGGCAGCAGGGTGAGCGCGCCAAACAGACAGCGCCAGAAAACCACTTCGGTTACCGGCCTGCCGGAAAGCGTCACCAGCCAGCCGATGGTGCCGGAAATAATCATCGCCGCCGTCATCTCCAGCGTGCCGCGTGTCGTATTGTTCATCAGATTTCCCAAATGTGTCGGATCGCGTGGTCCATAATTTACGCGTAACTTCGACAAATTCACCTGCGATAAACAAGGCACTTATGCAAAAATACCTGTGTTAAAAAGGTAAAACTGGAGAAAAACTGATGGCCCTGGATGATATCGATCGCCGCCTGCTCGCGCTGTTACAGACCGATGCCCGGACGCCGATTAAAGCGCTGGCTGAACAGATCGGCCTTTCCGCTCCCGCCGCGGCCGAACGGCTGCGACGTCTGGAAGATCGCGGTGTAATTCGAGCTTTTACCGTCGAGGTGGATGCGCACGCGCTGGGCTACTCGCTGCAGGCCATCGTTCGCATCAAGCCGCTGCCGGGAAAACTGCATGAGGTGCAGAAACTGCTGGAAGCCATTCCTGAACTGGCTGAATGCGACAAAGTGACGGGCGACGACTGCTTTATCGCACGCCTGCATCTGCGTTCCATCGAACATCTGGATTTTATTCTGGATCGCATCACCGATAAGGCAGAAACCAACAGCGCGATTGTGAAGTCTCAGCCAGTTAAGCGGCGGTTACCGGGATATTAAAGCGTGGCCGACTGGCATCAGACCGCACGTTCAGCGTAAAGGGCCAGCTCAGAATAGGATAACTTTCCGGCCTGAAATTGAGATTTTTGATAACTTTTTTTGATAACTGTTTATATGCCAGCCAACAAAAACGAACATTATTGTTTATCCCATTCGGCGTGGGTCAGTGTAAACAGCATGCTGGCGGGCGCATTTTTTACATCATGAATGTCCCGTACATATCTGAGTCCGGCATTCGTCAGGACTTTCTGCGATGCCAGGTGATTTGCTCTTACTGTGGCAGATATATCAGGTAATTTGATCTCACCAAACCCATAGCTGACCGCATAGTTAGCAAACTCTGTCGCCAGGCCTTTTCCCCACGACTCCGTGGAGAAGCGATATCCCAGGCTATTGATAGAAATATCAGCATAACTGCGGATGTTTAACCCGCCAAAACCGATAATTCTTTCGGGATTATCCTTTAGCGAGATAGCCCAACTTCCGAAAGCGTAATCTTCCCAGTGTTTAAGCCATCGAGCCAAAACACCACGGGCATAATCAATATCAGGATATGGTCCTGCAGGATTAAACGTATTTGTGGCAGGGTCGCCATAAATTCTGAAAAGATCATCTGCGTCTGAGCTGATTACGGGGCGAAGATGCAGTCGAGCGGGAGTTATCGGCAAAATGCCTCCTGAGTTTTTGATTCATTCAACGAATTATCTTGCTGTTTTTATAGCCAGAACCCTTCAACTTCACAACAGGTTACATACAGCATCACAAACTTATAAGAACTTATGCTGTGATAATCTTTTCAAAACGAGCTGAAAAAATGAGAAAAATTATTGTTTTGTCGCTGGTATCTGCTTTGGCGTCATTCACTCACTTCGCGCAGGCTACTGACTGCGAACCTAATGATCTGGGTGGCTATTCTTGTTTAAATGACGATGGTTCAACCAGCGACAGCATGCCGAATGAGATGGATGGTACGGATACGATTTCCAGTAAAGGGGGCTTTACCAGTACGGATTCAGGCGATGAAGAAGCCGATGCTGAGCTTGATGGTTCATCACTCAACTCAGCCAACGATTCATCAAGTATGAATACGAATGATGCCTTAAAAGGCAGAGACTGGAATGCGCCGTCCAATATTAATGACGGTGCGGCAACGTCCAGCCTGGACATGACAAATCATCAGTGAACAGGTATTCATGCAATGTGGCCAGCTGAATCGACGTTCCTGAAACTTTGGATTCATTAGTTGGCGACATATATAAAAATCAGTCCATAAGCGCAACAAAAACGGGGGCCAAAAGGCCCCCGTCTTCACAACAATCAACAGCACATATTACATGTGGCTGATCATTGCATCGCCAAACTCTGAAGATTTCAGCAGTTTAGCGCCGTCCATCAGACGCTCGAAGTCATAGGTCACGGTCTTGGCGTTAATTGCGCCTTCCATGCCTTTAACGATCAGGTCTGCGGCTTCGAACCACTCCATATGGCGCAGCATCATTTCTGCGGACAGGATTACGGAACCTGGGTTCACTTTATCCTGGCCAGCGTACTTAGGTGCAGTACCGTGGGTCGCTTCGAACAGGGCGCATTCGTCACCGATGTTTGCGCCCGGAGCAATACCGATACCGCCAACCTGTGCCGCCAGGGCATCAGAGATGTAGTCACCGTTCAGGTTCATACAGGCAATAACGTCATACTCGGCTGGACGCAGCAGGATCTGCTGCAGGAACGCATCGGCGATCACGTCTTTGATAACGATCTCTTTGCCGGTGTTCGGGTTCTTGATTTTCACCCACGGGCCGCCGTCGATCAACTCGCCGCCGAACTCTTCGCGTGCCAGAGCATAGCCCCAGTCCTTGAAAGCGCCTTCGGTGAACTTCATGATGTTGCCTTTGTGAACCAGGGTTACGGAATCACGGTCGTTAGTGATTGCGTATTCGATGGCAGCACGAACCAGACGCTTAGTACCGGCTTCAGAGCACGGCTTAACGCCGATACCGCACTGCTCAGGGAAGCGAATTTTCTTCACGCCCATTTCATCACGCAGGAACTTGATCACTTTATCCGCTTCCGGCGTGCCCGCTTTCCATTCGATACCGGCATAGATATCTTCGGAGTTTTCGCGGAAGATCACCATATCGGTGTCTTCAGGGCGTTTAACCGGGCTTGGCGTACCGGTGTAGTAACGAACCGGGCGCAGGCAGATGTAGAGGTCAAGCTGCTGACGCAGCGCAACGTTCAGGGAACGAATACCACCGCCGACTGGGGTAGTCAGTGGGCCTTTGATAGCCACGCGGTATTCTTTAATCAGATCGAGGGTTTCCTGCGGCAGCCAAACGTCCTGGCCGTAGAGCTCTACCGATTTCTCACCGGTGTAAATTTCCATCCAGGAAATTTTACGCTCACCGTTATAAGCCTTCTGCACAGCGGCGTCGACAACTTTGATCATCACTGGAGAAACGTCCACACCAATGCCATCACCTTCGATGAATGGGATGATTGGATTGTTTGGTACGTTCAGTTTTCCCTTTTCCAGGGTGATTTTCTGACCTTCCGCCGGAACAACTACTTTGCTTTCCATTAACCTCTCCTTCGAGCGCTTTTTTTGTTAATGACTTGTAAGATGCGCGTCAATACTACTTGAATATTGACTCCGCGCCAATCATCTCAGGATTGCGGTATAATGCGCTTATTGTTTCTAAGTGCAAAGACCATGCGAAAATCTTCTGTTAGCCCTCACCGCGTTAAGCGGAACAGCCCGCGCCAGGCCGCTAAACCCGTCGATAAAGGGCCGCGCTCGGTGATTTTATTTAACAAACCGTTCGATGTTCTGCCCCAGTTCAGCGACGAGTCCGGGCGGCGCACGTTGAAAGATTATGTGCCGCAAACGGGTGTTTATGCGGCTGGTCGGCTGGATCGCGACAGCGAAGGACTGATGGTCCTGACCAACGACGGTGCGCTACAGGCCAAACTGACCCAGCCGGGAAAACGTACCGGAAAGGTCTATTTTGTTCAGGTTGAGGGTGAACCCGCTGAAAGTGACCTGCTGCCGTTTCGCCACGGCTTAACGCTGAAAGATGGCCCCACCCTGCCCGCCCTGATTGAACGGGTTGCTGAACCCGACTGGCTTTGGCAGCGCGAACCGCCGATCCGCGAGCGGAAGTCGATCCCCACCAGCTGGCTGAAGATCACCCTGTTTGAGGGGCGTAACCGCCAGGTACGGCGAATGACAGCCCATATCGGTTTCCCCACTCTGCGTTTAATTCGTTTTTCGATGGGCACGCTACAGTTAGAGGGACTGGCCCCGGGCGAATGGCGCGATATCAGCCATCTGATCTGACTCTGCGCGTGGAAGCCGCACGCCGTTAACTTTAAGGAGCTACTCATGTTCAAACCGCACGTGACCGTCGCCACCGTCGTTCAGGCCGAAGGACAATTTCTGGTTGTTGAAGAACGGGTACGCGGCCGCGCCACCTGGAACCAGCCGGCAGGCCATCTGGAAGCCAATGAAACGCTGCTACAGGCCGCCGCGCGCGAGCTGTCGGAAGAGACCGGTATCGAAGCCGTACCGCAGGCGTTCCTGGGGATGCATCAGTGGATTGCGCCGGACAACACGCCGTTTCTGCGCTTTCTGTTTTGCCTCGATCTGCCCGCCATTGTGGAAACTTATCCGCAGGACCGCGACATCGATCGCTGCTGGTGGCTGCCGCCGGAAGAGATCCTGACGTCGAAAAAACTGCGCTCGCCGCTGGTGGCCGAAAGTCTGCGGGTTTATCAGCACGGCCCGCGCTATCCGCTGTCGATCCTCAGCGCCTTCCAGTGGCCGTTTAGCGAGGATGCGCCCGCCGCCGGTGCATGATAGAATGCTGCCGCAATTTTATCAGAGTCGCCTTTAACGACTCCTGGTGCCCGAAAATCCCCCAATACGGTAAAGCGGCAGTTTTTAGTATCGCGCCAGATCGATCCCGGTCTGCGACTGCGACAGATCAAAACCTCCGATGCGCTCGGGTTTGGGGATAAGGGTAAAAACTTTAAAGTCAGGTAATTATGTCTAACAGCCAGAAAAAAGTGATCGTCGGGATGTCCGGCGGCGTTGACTCCTCCGTTTCCGCCTGGTTACTGCAGCAGCAGGGCTATCAGGTTGAAGGCCTGTTTATGAAAAACTGGGAAGAGGACGATGGCGAAGAGTACTGCACCGCAGCAGACGATCTCGCCGACGCGCAGGCCGTCTGCGATAAGCTCGGCATCTATTTACACACGGTAAACTTTGCCGCCGAATACTGGGATAACGTCTTCGAGCACTTCCTCGCGGAGTACAAAGCGGGCCGCACGCCCAACCCGGATATTCTGTGTAATAAAGAGATCAAATTTAAAGCCTTCCTTGAGTTTGCCGCCGAAGATCTCGGGGCGGACTATATCGCCACCGGCCACTACGTGCGCCGTGCCGACGTTGACAGCAAAAGCCGCCTGCTGCGCGGCCTGGATGGCAACAAAGATCAGAGCTACTTCCTCTATACGCTGGGCACCGATCAGATCGCGCAAAGCCTGTTCCCGGTGGGCGAGCTGGAAAAACCGGAAGTGCGCCGCATCGCAGAACAACTGGAGCTGATTACCGCGAAGAAGAAAGATTCCACCGGCATCTGCTTTATCGGCGAGCGCAAATTTACCGAGTTCCTTGCCCGCTATCTGCCCGCACAGCCGGGTCCGATCGTTACCGTGGCCGGGGACACCGTCGGTCAGCATCAGGGTCTGATGTATCATACGCTCGGCCAGCGCAAAGGGCTGGGCATTGGCGGCACCAAAGATCACAGCGAACAGCCGTGGTACGTGGTGGATAAAGACGTGGTGAATAATGTGCTGATCGTCGCCCAGGGCCACGATCACCCGCGCCTGATGTCGGTCGGGCTGATCGCCCAGCAGCTGCACTGGGTGGATCGCGAAGTGCTTCGCGCCCCGCTACGCTGCGTGGTGAAAACCCGCTACCGTCAGGAAGATATTCCGTGCACCATCACGCCGATCGACGATGAGCGCATAGAGGTTCGTTTCGACGAGCCGGTCGCGGCGGTAACGCCGGGCCAGTCAGCGGTATTCTATCTTGATGAAGTCTGCCTCGGCGGCGGCATTATTGAACAGCGTCTGCCTCTGGTAAGTGCCTGATACAGACGACGCGCAGGGAAGACAACAGGAGTCATCGTGGCGAAGAACTATTATGATATTACCCTGGCACTGGCCGGTATCTGCCAGTCCGCTCACCTGGTGCAGCAATTGGCGCACCAGGGCCAGTGTCCGCCGGAGGCGCTAAAGGTCTCGCTGAACAGCCTGCTGGATCTGAATCCCTCCTCCACACTGGCGGTATTCGGCGACGATGAAGCCAACCTGCGCTTCGGTCTGGAAACTCTGCAGGCGGTGCTGAACAGCAACAGCCGTCAGGGGCTGGGCGCGGAGCTGACACGCTATACCCTGAGCCTGATGGTGCTGGAGCGCAAGCTGAACGGCAACAAGGATGCGATGAACGAACTGTCGCGGCGCATCGCCCAGCTCGATCGCCAGCTGGCGCACTACGGCCTGGAGTCTGATACCTTAGTCAGCGCCATGGCCGGGATTTATGTGGATGTGATAAGCCCGCTCGGGCCGCGTATTCAGGTCACCGGTTCCCCGGCGATCCTGCAGAATACGCAGGTGCAGAGCAAAGTTCGTGCGGCGCTGCTGGCGGGTATCCGCGCAGCGGTGCTGTGGCAGCAGGTTGGCGGTGGCCGCCTGCAGCTGATGTTTTCCCGTGGCCGTCTTGTTAACGAGGCGAAAGCGATTCTGGCCCGCCTGAACGGGACACCAACCTGATTTTTTAACCGATCCTGGAGCAGCAACAATGGAATTATCCTCTCTGACCGCCGTCTCACCTGTTGATGGTCGTTATGGCGACAAAGTCAGCCCACTGCGTGGCATTTTCAGCGAATTCGGTCTGCTGAAGTTCCGCGTTGAGGTTGAAGTTCGCTGGTTACAAAAACTGGCCTCCAACGCTGCGATCAAGGAAGTTCCTGCATTTGACGCCGACGCAAACGCTTTCCTTGATGCTATTGTCGCCGGATTCAGCGAAGAAGACGCCGCGCGCATTAAGACCATCGAGCGCACCACCAACCACGACGTAAAAGCGGTTGAATACTTCCTGAAAGAGAAAGTGGAGAGCGTGCCTGCCCTGCATGCCGTGTCTGAGTTTATCCACTTCGCCTGTACCTCAGAAGATATCAACAACCTGTCCCACGCGCTGATGCTGGATACCGCGCGCCGCGACGTGATTGTACCTTACTGGAATAAAATCATCGCCGCGGTGAAGGATCTCGCCGTGCAGTACCGCGATATTCCGCTGCTTTCCCGTACCCACGGCCAGCCGGCAACTCCGTCGACGCTGGGTAAAGAGATGGCCAACGTTGCCTACCGCTTTGAGCGCCAGCTGCGTCAGCTGGAGCGCATTGAAGTGCTGGGTAAAATCAACGGTGCGGTCGGTAACTATAACGCCCACATCGCCGCTTACCCGGAAGTGGACTGGCATCAGCTGAGCGAAGAGTTTGTCACCTCGCTGGGCATCACCTGGAACCCGTACACCACGCAGATCGAGCCGCACGACTACATCGCCGAACTGTTTGACTGCATGGCCCGCTTTAACACCATTCTGATCGACTTCGATCGCGACGTCTGGGGTTACATCGCGCTGAACCACTTCAAGCAGAAAACCATCGCCGGTGAAATCGGTTCTTCCACCATGCCGCACAAGGTGAACCCGATTGACTTCGAAAACTCCGAAGGCAACCTCGGCCTGGCCAACGCCGTCATGCAGCATCTGGCCAGCAAACTGCCGGTATCCCGCTGGCAGCGCGATCTGACCGACTCTACCGTGCTGCGTAACCTCGGCGTGGGCGTCGGCTACGCGCTGATCGCCTATCAGGCGACGCTGAAAGGTATCTCCAAGCTGGAAGTGAACCGTGACCGTCTGCTGGACGAGCTGGATCACAACTGGGAAGTGCTGGCTGAGCCGATCCAGACCGTGATGCGCCGCTACGGCATTGAGAAGCCGTATGAGAAGCTGAAAGAACTGACCCGCGGCAAGCGCGTTGATGCTGAAGGCATGAAGACGTTTATCGACGGTCTGGCTCTGCCGGAAGAAGAAAAAACCCGTCTGAAGCAGATGACGCCGGCCAACTACATCGGCCGCGCTATCCAGATGGTTGATGACCTGAAATAATCCCCCCGCCGGGCCGGCGCTAGTCGGCCCGCGTTAACCTGCGGTTTATTTGCTTTCTCCTATACTTCTGACAGTTTATGCTGCGTCTCAATGCAGTTCGAATCGATTAAGGATTAGGTTATGCGTGTGTTAGTCGTCGAAGATAACCCTCTGTTGCGTCATCATCTCGCCGTTCAGCTGCGTGAGATGGGTCATCAGGTGGATGCTGCGGAAGGCGCAAAAGAAGCGGATTATTTTCTCAATGAGCATACGCCGGACATTACGCTGGTCGATCTCGGCCTGCCGGATGAAGACGGCATGGCGATGATCCGCCGCTGGCGCAGCCAGGAAGTGCGTCAGCCGATTCTGGTGCTGACCGCCCGCGATGGCTGGCAGGCAAAAGTTGAAGCGCTGGAAGCCGGTGCCGATGACTATGTCACCAAGCCTTTCCATATTGAGGAAGTGGTTGCGCGCATGCAGGCACTGATGCGTCGTAACAGCGGCCTGGCCTCGCAGATTATTACCCTGCTGCCGTTCCAAATCGATCTCTCCCGCCGTGAGCTGACGATTAACGAACAGCAGATCAAGTTAACCGCCTTTGAATACACCATTATTGAAACGCTGATCCGCAACGTCGGCAAAGTGGTCAGCAAAGATTCGCTGATGCTGCAGCTGTATCCCGACGCTGAACTGCGTGAAAGCCACACCATTGACGTCCTGATGGGGCGCCTGCGTAAGAAGATCCAGGCCGAACACCCGCAGGATGTGATTACCACGGTGCGCGGTCAGGGCTACCGTTTCGATCTCTGAAGTGATGACGCTGCTACGGAAGATATTCCGCCGGAAAAAACCGCTGTCGCTGCGCGTGCGCTTCCTGCTGGCCACCGCCGCCGTAGTGCTGACCATGTCGCTCTCCTACGGCATGGTGGCGGTGATCGGCTACGTGGTGAGCTTTGATAAAAATACCTATCGCGTGCTGCGCAGTGAGAGCAATCTGTTCTTCACCCTCGCCCAGTGGCAAAACAATCGCCTGACCATCGTGCAGCCGGAGCGGATGTCGCTGAATTTCCCGGCGCTGGTGTTTATTTATGACAATCGCGGCAAGCTGCTGTGGCAGCAGCGCGACGTGCCCGAAATCCGCAGCAAAATTCGCCGCGAATGGCTGAACAAGTCCGATTTTTACGAGATCGATACCAACAACTACACCAGCCGCAAGGTGCTGAGTAACGATCGCGATGCGCAGAATAAACTCAGCGCCTACGATGATGACGGCAATGACACCTTCACCCACTCGGTGGCGGTGAACCGCTATGAGGCGACCATCAACCTCCCGGAGCTGACCATCGTGGTGGTGGATTCTATTCCGCAGGAGTTACAGCATTCCGACGTTGTCTGGTCGTGGTTCAGCTACGTGCTGCTGGCCAATCTGCTGTTGATTATTCCGCTGCTGTGGCTGGCGGCGCACTGGAGCCTGCGCCCCATTGGCTCGCTGGCAAGCCAGGTGCGCGAGCTGGAAAACGGCGTGCGGGAAACGCTCGACCCGGCGCCGCCGCAGGAGTTAAAAGGGCTGGTACGCAACCTCAACATGCTGCTGGATAACGAACGGCAGCGCTATACCCGCTATCGCACCACGCTCAGCGATTTAACCCACAGTCTGAAAACGCCGCTGGCGGTGTTGCAGACGACGCTGCGTTCACTGCGCGGCGGTCGGAACCTGTCGATAGAGCAGGCCGAGCCGATTATGCTGGAGCAGATCAGCCGCATCTCGCAGCAGATTGGCTACTACCTGCATCGCGCCAGTATGCAGGCCGACCACCATGCCCTGAAACGTGACCTGCACTCGGTGCCTGCCCTGCTCGACAGCCTGTGTTCGGCGCTGAACAAGGTGTATCAACGCAAAGGCGTGGTGCTGACGCTGGATATCTCCCCGGAGCTGATCTTCGTGGGCGAGCAGAACGATTTTATGGAAGTGATGGGCAACGTGCTGGATAACGCCTGCAAATACTGCCTGGAGTTTGTTGAAGTGACCGCCAGCCAGACCGATAACCAGCTGCAGCTGATCGTGGAAGATGACGGCCCCGGCATCCCGGAAAATAAACGCGACCTGGTCTTTGTTCGCGGCCAGCGGGCCGATACGCTGCGGCCGGGCCAGGGTCTGGGCCTTGGCCTGGCGCGTGAAATTCTGGAGCAGTACGCCGGGGACATCAGCGCCAGCAGCAGCCAGCTTGGCGGAGCGCGGATGGAGATTGTGTTTCGCCGCCAGGAACTGCTGCACAAGGATGAGTAAACTGCTTATGCGCAGACATTTGACCGAGACGATACACAGTCAGGCCCGCGCGCTGTTATAATCGATCCACTTTTGCGCTTCAGGAAACCCTCATGGATTATCAACTCGATCTCGACTGGCCCGATTTTATTCAGCGCTACTGGCAAAAACGGCCGGTAGTACTTAAGCGCGGTTTCAAAAATTTCGTCGACCCGATCTCTCCCGATGAGCTGGCCGGGCTGGCAATGGAAAATGAGGTGGACAGCCGCCTCGTCAGCCACCAGAACGGCAAATGGCAGGTCGGGCACGGCCCGTTCGAAAGCTATGATCATCTGGGCGAAAATAACTGGTCGCTGCTGGTGCAGGCGGTCGATCACTGGCACGAACCTTCTGCTGCGCTGATGCGCCCTTTCCGCTTCCTTCCCGACTGGCGTACCGACGATCTGATGATCTCCTTCTCGGTGCCGGGCGGTGGCGTGGGTCCGCATTTCGATCAGTATGATGTGTTTATCATTCAGGGAACCGGCCGCCGCCGCTGGCGTGTGGGTGAGAAAACCGAGCTTAAGCAGCACTGTCCGCACCCGGATCTGCTGCAGGTTGAACCGTTTGACGCCATCATCGATGAAGAGATGGAGCCGGGCGATATTCTGTATATTCCACCGGGATTCCCGCACGAAGGCTATTCGCTGGAAAACGCCCTTAACTACTCCGTGGGCTTCCGTGCTCCAAGCGGGCGTGAGCTGATCAGCGGCTTTGCCGATCACGTTCTGTCCCGTGAACTGGGCAGCTATCGCTTCAGCGATCCGGACGTGCAGCCGCGCGAAAACCCGGCAGAAATCCTGCCTGCCGAGCTGGCGGGTATCCGCCAGATGATGCTGGACGTTATCGACCAGCCGCACCAGTTTAATCAGTGGTTTGGTGAGTTTATTTCGCAGTCGCGACACGAGCTGGATATCGCGCCACCGGAGCCACCGTATCAGCCTGATGAAATCTACGACGCGCTTCAGCAGGGCGACTCGCTTTCACGCCTCGGCGGTCTGCGCGTCGTTTCGATCGGTGATGCGGTATTCATCAACGGTGAGCAGCTTGAATCCCCGCACCGCGCTGCGCTTACCGCACTGGCCAATCAGCTGACGCTGAACCAGGAAGCGCTTGGCGAGGCCCTGGACGATCCGTCATTCCTCGCCCAGCTGGCAGCGCTGGTCAACAGCGGCTACTGGTACTTCGGCGACGAAGAGTAAGACGCCTGAGAGCGGATGCCGTGAATAACGCGGCATCCGCCCTTTCGACTGCGGTACAGAGTCACAGAATCAACGCTTTTTCAGGTAGAGGCCTTCGCCTGCTCCGCCGTCAGTGTGGCAATCCGTTCGATAACCTGCACCGCTTTCTCCATATTATCCAGCGACGCAAATTCATGCCTGCCGTGGTAGTTATAGCCGCCGGTAAACAGATTCGGGCAGGGCAGCCCCATATAGGAGAGCTGTGAGCCGTCGGTCCCGCCGCGAATCGGCTTCACCAGCGGGTTAATATCGCAGTCGCGCATCGCCTGGAGTGCCAGGTCGATACTTTGCGGGCAGGCTTCCACCTTCTCGCGCATATTAAAATAGCTGTCCTCAATCACCAGCTCAATCAACGCCGAGTGTGGCAGAGACTGCTGAATCCGCTGCGCAATATCCTGCATCAGCGTTTTACGCCGGGTAAAGCTCTCGCGGTCAAAATCGCGGATGATGTAGTGCATTTCCGCCCGATCGACCGCGCCCTTAATCCCGTGCAGATGATAGAAACCTTCGTAACCGGCGGTTTTTTCAGGCACTTCCTCCGACGGCAGCGCCTGATGGAATCGCGTGGCCAGATCGAGCGCGTTGACCATCACGCCTTTGGCCGTGCCGGGATGCACGTTATTACCGGTGATTTTTACCGTCACCGATGCGGCGTTAAAGTTCTCATACTCAAACTCCCCCAGGCCACTGCCGTCAACGGTATAGGCCCAGTCGGCGCCAAAGGCCGCTACGTCAAAGAAGTGCACGCCTTTACCAATTTCTTCGTCGGGAGTGAACGCCACGCGGATTTCGCCGTGCGACCGTTTGCCCTCAATCAGCCGCGCCAGCGCGGTCATGATCTCCGCCACACCGGCTTTATCATCGGCACCCAGCAGGGTTTTACCGTCGGTGGTGATCAGCGTATGGCCGTGCAGCTCGTGCAGAACCGGGAACATCACCGGCGAGAGGATCTCATCGCCAATTCCTAATGCAATATCGCCACCGCGATAATTTTCAATGACCTGCGGTGAGACATTTTTACCGGTGAAATCCGGCGATGTATCAACGTGGGAAATAAAGCCAATCACCGGCACCGGCCAGCTCACCGTTGATGGCAGCGTGGCCATCACAATTCCGTGCTCGCTGCAGCTGATATCACGCAGCCCCAAATCGTGTAATTCTTCACAAAGCCGATCCGCCAGGCGCAACTGCCCTTCCGTACTGGGGACCTGACGAACGTTACCTTTAGATTGCGTATCCACAGCTACATAGTTTAAGAAGCGATCGAGTAATTTATTCATCTGTCGTCCCTCTGAATGCCAGTAATGATTATCATCATTAGGTAACCCATACATATTGTTTCAGGTCAGTTTAGTGTGCGGCGAAGGCCATTAGCGGTGTGGGTAATGAATTAAATTATAAAAACGCACCGGCTGCGCGCCGCCGTTGCGATAGGCATGGGGCCGATCGGCCTCGAACCGCAGTGCGTCACCGGTAGCAATCACTTGCCAGACATCGGCAACCCGCAGCTCCAGCTGCCCCTCAATGACAATAGCATGTTCAATCACTCCCGCTTCGTGGGGAGCAGACTCGCTTACGGCACCGGGCGCCAGTTCGATGACCAGCATCTCGAATCCGGTCGCAGCATCAAACGGGAACAGCGTCTGCACCTGCATCGCCAGATTAGGCTGACGAAATGCGGGTAATCCCTTCTGCTGTCTGGGGGCATCATGCGGCGTATCCGGGGCATCAATAAACAGGGAAAACGGCAGGTTAAATCCGGTGGCAATTTTCCACAGCGTAGCAATCGTCGGGCTGGATTCCGCTCGCTCTATCTGCCCCAGCATCGCCTTGCTCACGCCAGTGACTTCGGCAGCCTGGCTTAAACTCCACCCGCGCAGGCCACGCTGGGTTTTCAGCGTATGCGCCAGATGATTTTGCAGATCGTCCACACTTTTCCCTCCTGTTAACAGGGCGAGTATATCCGCTTGTACGTTATAACGCACGATGCTAACTTGTGCGTTATAACGCACACTAATTCGGAACCTGCAATGCGCCCGCCCCTTTCAATACGCTATATCACTCTCCCGGCGCTGATCGCCGGATTTGTTGCCGTGCTGGTGGGCTATACCAGCTCCGCCGCCATTATCTTCCAGGCTGCCGGAGCCGCCGGAGCCACGCCGCAGCAAACCGGCGGCTGGCTGACTATGCTGGGTCTGGGTATGGGTATCACTACCCTGACGCTTTCACTGTGGTACCGCACGCCGATTCTGACTGCCTGGTCGACGCCAGGCGCGGCGCTGCTGGTGACCAGCCTGCCGGGCACCCCGATTAATGAAGCCATTGGCATTTTTATCTTCGCTTCGGCGCTGATTGTGTTCTGCGGCGTTACCGGGCTGTTTGCACGGCTGATGAATCATATTCCGCTGGCGATTTCCAGCGCCATGCTGGCCGGTATCCTGCTGCGCTTCGGCATTGACGCCTTTGGCGCTTTACAGGTGAATTTCGCCCTCAGCGGGACAATGTGCCTGGTTTATCTGCTAACCCGCCGCTTTACGCCGCGCTACGCCATCGTACTGACGCTGTTCGCGGGGCTGGCGGTGGCCGCGATGCAGGGAAATATCCACGTTAGCGGCGGCCAGAGTATGGTGATGCCCGAATTTATTGCTCCGCACTTCACGCTATCCAGCCTGCTGGGCATTGGCATTCCGTTCTTTGTGGTCACCATGGCGTCGCAGAATGCTCCGGGTATCGCCACGCTCAAAGCCGCGGGCTATCAGGTGCCGATCTCGCCGCTGATTGCCTGGACCGGTGCCACGGCGCTGATCCTCGCCCCGTTCGGCGGATTTACCTTCTGTATTGCGGCAATAACCGCGGCGATTTGCATGGGACCGGAGATCCACAGCGATCCGCAGCGTCGCTACATGGCAGCAGCGGCGGCGGGCGTGTTTTACATTATTGCCGGGATTTTTGGCGGAGCCATCAGCGGGCTGTTCACCGCGCTACCGCTGGCGCTGATCCATACCATTGCCGGCCTGGCGCTGCTGGGCACGATTGCCGGCAGTCTGCAGCGGGCGCTGAGCGATGAGAAACAGCGTGACGCAGCGGTAATCACCTTTCTGATTACCGCTTCGGGCGTCACGCTGGTAGGGGTCGGTTCCGCATTCTGGGGACTCTGCGGCGGCGTTATCGCCCATCTGATTTTTTCGTTGCCAAAACGTCAAGCGGGTTAATCCCGCTTAGCGACCGAGATTACTCAACAGCCCGCGCACCCAGGCGGGCACAACTTCGCTGGCCAGACCATACGTTTTCTCATCAAACTCACTGCCGACCTGGCTTGGCTCCAGGTTCAGTTCAACGGTGTGCGCGCCCTGTAAACGGGCCTCATGCACAAACCCCGCAGCCGGGTAGACGTGTCCGGAAGTGCCGATCGCCACAAAATAGTCCGCATCGGCCAGCGCCTGATAAATCTCGTCCATTTGCAGCGGCATTTCGCCAAACCAGACAATATGCGGACGCAGAACCGCTGGGAACTGGCAGCAGTGGCAGCGGTCATCAGGCTTCACGTCTTCGGTCCAGTGCAGGATCTGGCCGCTGCCGGTGCAGCGCACCTTCAGCAGTTCACCGTGCATATGGATGATATTGCGGCTTCCCGCACGTTCGTGCAGATTATCGATGTTTTGCGTTACCAGCAGGAAATGGTCACCCAGCACGGCTTCCAACTCGGCCAGCGCGGCATGAGCGGCATTCGGCCTGATCTCCGGCTGCTGTAGCTGGCTGCGGCGAGCGTTATAGAACGTCTGCACGCGTTGCGGGTTACGCGCAAAACCCTCAGGCGTGGCGACATCTTCCACTTTATGCTCTTCCCACAGGCCGTCCGCCGCACGGAAGGTGCGAATGCCGGATTCCGCAGAGATCCCCGCACCGGTCAGCACCACCACGCGCGGCAGCGGCTGACGTGAAATTTCGAGATTACGATCGCGCTCAAAAATGCGCTGACGAAAGCGCTGGTGAACCTGACGGCGGTTTTTTTTGTAGCGGGCCAGTCGTAAGCGACGGCGGGGTGTGCGCATAGTCGATCCTCTAATCCTTAATATGCAGGAATGCGGCACCGCGCATTCCGCCTGCGTCTCCATGTCGCGCTTTGGCAAAGCGCGGTGGTTTGGCGACCGGTAGCAGATACGGGGCAACCCGCTCCGCCAGGCCGTCATACAACGCATCAAAATTGGACAGCCCGCCACCAAGTACCACCAGATGCGGGTCCAGCAGAGTCAGCAGATTGCCCAGGCATACCGCCAGCAGCTGGCGATAGCGTTCAGTGTGTGCCAGCGCACTGGCATCTCCCTGATAATAACGGGTGATTATCTCCTGCGCACTGAGAGTCTGGTGATAAAAGTGCTGCCACAGCCAGGAAAATCCTGAACCTGAGAGGTATCCCTCAATACAGCCCTTCTTGCCGCAGCCGCAGGTGAGCAGCGGAATATCGCGGCCCAACACCTCCAGCGCATCCACCGGCAGGCGCATATGCCCCATTTCTCCCACCACGTAATTGCGGCCGGTGACCGGTTTACCATCGACGATCACTCCACCGCCAACACCGGTGCCGAGGATCATACCAAGCACCACCGGATAGGCCTGAAACTCATCGTCCCAGGCTTCGGAGAGGGCAAAGCAGTTGGCGTCGTTATCGATACGGACTTCGCGCCCCAGCCGCTGGCTGAGATCGGCACGCAGCGTGCGGCCCCTTGCGGCGGGCAGGTTCGCGCTGAATACCGTGCCGTCGTCAGGCACCGGCAGGCCGGGAATACCCAGCCCCACGCTGCCCGCGCAGCCGCAAAACGCATCGGCCTCTGCGGTCAGCGCCTGCAATACCGAGAGAAACTGCTCGTAATCCTGCGCCGGGGTAGCAACCCGTTTGTTCCAGATGAGCTCGCGCTGCGCGTTATACACGCCCAGCGCAATCTTGCTGCCGCCAATATCGAAACCGTAGTACATCCGTTGCCTCGCTTACTGGCCGCTTAACACACGTGCCGGGTCGATGCGGCTGGCACGCCTTGCCGGATACCAGCTGGCGATCAGGCTGAGCAGCAGTGAGGTAAACAGCACGATAACCACATCACGCCAGTGCAGCTCGGACGGCAGGAAATCAATGAAGTAGATATCGCCGGAGAGGAAATGATAGCCGGTCAATGCTTCAAGCGCATGAATGATAGCGGTCAGGTTCAGCGCGGCCAGCACGCCGACAACCACCCCGCTGACGCTGCCCACCAGCCCGGCCAGCAGCCCGTACCAGATAAAGATGGCGCGGATCAGGCCATCTTTGGCCCCCAGCGTGCGCAGCACGGCGATATCACCGCTCTTATCCTTCACCGCCATCACTAGTGTGGACACGATATTGAAACAGGCCACGCCGATCACCAACACCATAGCCAGATACATAATGGCGCGGATCATCTGAATATCGCGGTACATGTAGCCGTAAGTGCCGATCCAACTGCGGATTGACACATAGGCGTTGGTGACGCTGCCCGCCTCGCGGATCAGCTTCTGGGCGCTGAAGGGATCGGCGGCTTTAATGGCGATGCCGGTGACGTTATCGCCCATACCCAGCAGCTGCTGCGCGTCGGCCAGCGGAACCAGCGCCAGGCCGTGATCGAGCATGCCGCTCAGCTTAAGAATGCCGCTGACCTGCAGGCGTACCCGTTTCGGCTGTAACAGTTTGTTCTGCGCATCGCTGTTGGGGATCATAATGGTCAGCCAGTCGCCCTGCTTCACCTTCAGGCTGTTGGCCACGCCCTGCCCCAGCAGGATTTGCTGCTTGCCAGCACCAAACGATTGCCACGCATTGCCCTGCACGTAGGAAGGCAGCGCGCTGAGACGAGATTCCTGCTGCGGGTCCACGCCTTTGACCTGCACAGCCTGCAGCTTGCTGCCGCTTTCTATCAGGCCGGTAAAGTTGATATAGGGGGCTGCCGCTGCCACGCCGGGTACTCGCTCAATTTTCGGCAGCATACCCTGCCACCCGGTAAACGGCTGGTTGACCGGTTCGATTTCACCGTGGGGTACAACAGCAAGAATACGGTTGTTCAGCTCACGTTCGAAGCCGTTCATCGCACTCAGCCCGACGATCAGCACCGCCACGCCCAGGGCAATACCCACGGTAGAAATCACCGAAATCAGCGAGACCATCCCCCCGCGACGACGGCCGCGACTAAAACGCAGGCCCAGCAGTAAAGAGAGCGAATTCGCCATCAGAGGCTACCCACCATGGTCAGGCGATCGCTGAGCTGGCCGTCGCGCATTTCTACCTGGCGACGCATACGTTTGGCTAAATGCAGATCGTGCGTTACCACCAGGAATGCCGTGCCCTGACGCTGATTGAGTTCACCCAGCAGATCGAAGATCGCGTCGGCATTGCGCGCGTCCAGGTTACCGGTCGGTTCATCGGCCAGTACCAGTCGCGGATTATTCACCAGCGCGCGGGCGATAGCCACACGCTGGCGCTCGCCGCCGGACAGCTCCGACGGGCGATGCTCGGCACGGTGATCGAGGCCCACCGCTTTCAGCATTTCGAGCGCCCGGGTGCGGGCTTCGGCCTTTGGCGTTTTACCAATCATCAGCGGCATCGCCACGTTTTCCAGCGCGCTGAAGTCCGGGAGAAGATGATGGAACTGATAGATAAAGCCCAGTTCGCGGTTGCGCAGCTCGGCTTTCGCGGCAGAGGACATCTCATTCAGCGACTTGCCGTCAAACACCACACTGCCGGAGGTCGGCGTATCCAGCCCGCCGAGCAGATGCATCAGGGTACTTTTTCCGGAACCGGAGCTGCCGACGATGGCCATCATTTCACCCGGCTGCACGCTGAAGGAAACGTTGCGCAGGACATCGGTCTGCACGCTGCCTTCCTGATAGCGTTTGCACAGGTTGTCGCACTGCAACAGGATCTTGTTACTCATAACGTAAAGCCTCAGCGGGTTGAACGGCGGCCGCGCGCCAGGAAGGATACAGCGTTGACAGCAGCGCCACGACGATCGCCGTTACGGTAATGGTCGCTACCTGCGTCAGGGAAATGTCCACCGGCAGCGCCGCGCCATCAAGGAACGCGCCGATAACCGGCATCAGATTATTCAGCTGGCTGGCCAGCAGCATGCCAAGCAGCGCGCCCAGCAGCGAGCCAACCACGCCCGCAGTGGCACCCTGCACCATAAATACCGCCACAATTTGCCGCCGGGTCAGGCCCTGGGTTTGCAGGATCGCCACTTCGCCCTGCTTCTCCATAATCAGCAGGCCCAGTGACGTCACGATATTAAACGCGGCCACGGCGACGATCAGGCTGAGCAGCAGCCCCATCATGTTTTTTTCCATTTTCACCGCCTGGAACAGCTCGCCTTTACGCTCGCGCCAGTCCTTCCACA
This sequence comes from Pantoea coffeiphila, assembly GCF_016909495.1. Classification (GTDB taxonomy): domain Bacteria; phylum Pseudomonadota; class Gammaproteobacteria; order Enterobacterales; family Enterobacteriaceae; genus Erwinia; species Erwinia coffeiphila. Next base: position 37,241 of record NZ_JAFBFW010000002.1, read on the forward strand.
CCATGCCCTCAGGCAGCTTTTGCTGGCTGATCACGTCAACATCGAGCGGCTTATCCAGCCATAAACGCCAGCCGGTGATGTTGCCTGCCGGATAGCGCATCAGGCGCGAGGCGTCCTGCTGGTTAACGAGGATCTGATAGCCGTCAACGTCGCTGTTCGCGGCGAATGTACCGATTACGGTAAACAAACGCTGGCTGGGAATGCGCCCCATTGGAGTGAACTGGCTGGCGGAAGGCACCATCAGGCGGATCTGTTCGCCGAGGCGCACACCTAACTGCGCGGCCAGCTGCTCACCGAGAATGACGTTATACTCGCCGCTTTGCAGCTGCTGCTGCCTGACGTTCATCAGATAAGGCGTGAGCGGATCGGGCTCATCGGGGTTGATCCCCAGCATAACCCCAACACCAACGCTGCGCGCGCTCTGCATCACCACTTCTCCGGTCGTCAGCGGCGTGACCTTACTGATACCGTTGAGGTGCAGCGAATCGGCGGGGGTTGTCTGCGGGTTAATGGAACCGCTGTCGCTGGTCACCAGCGCCTGCGGCATTAAGCCAAGGGTATTTTGCTCCAGCTGGTGCTCCAGGCCGTTCATCACCGACAGCACGGTCACCAGCGCCATTACGCCGAGCGTGATGCCGATAGCCGAAAGCCACGAAACAAACCGCCCAAAGCGGTCGGAGGCGCGCCCGCGCATGTAGCGCAGGCCGATAAAAAGTGCGACAGGCTGATACATGAAATCCGTTTTTTGCTAATGCAATAAGTGGGGGGAATGATAAAGCTTAGTACCGTCTTATGGAACTACTAAGCCTCTGACTGTGCGCATTGTTTTGTCAATGGCTGAAACATTCGGCCTAATCTCAACGGCAATGCCTAAAATATAGCCGGACTCGCATCAGTTACCCGCACCATCCACTAAATGAATGACGCTGAAATGGAAGATTTCGTCACACCAGTGGCGGAGAAGTTATTCATTAAGAACAGAATGTGATGATTTTCAGAAAAGACACGGCCAACTCTTGCTACTATGATAACCAGGAATGTTCTTACTTAATTTGCTTTCATCCAGCTCGTCACTTATGTCATTCGCACGTGAGTTCAGGTAGCCACCCGCGGGAGGTCTGCCGGCCGGAAGCCAGCGACTCAATCAAAGATGCTATAAGCAGCCGTATCAGGCAGCAGCGAGTCTGAAGATGCCAAACAATAAAAATCGTATTCACCAGGTTATCGTTCTATTTTTTTTCGCCATTTTGCTGTCGGTTATCGGCCTGTGCTTTCGTAATTTCGAATCCATGTCGATCTTTTGGCCGGGCAATGCGGTGCTGCTGGGTTTACTGATCCGTTTTCCGGCCCTGGATAACCGCGTTTCACTGCTGGTGCTATTTTTCGGCATGCTGATCACGGATTTGTGCTGGGGCACTCCGGCGATGATCTCCGTGGGGGTGAATTTCTCCAACATTACCTTTATTGCCGCCGCGCGCTGGGTACTGCTGACTCGCCACTTTACCCGCCCGTATCCGCGCCGCTTACAGTCGCTGATGCGCATATTCCCGGCGTCGATTGCCGGTGCGCTGGTCTGCGCGGCGATCGGCGGCATTGTCAGCGAGCGCTATTTTCACGATGAGCTGTTTAAGGCCTGGTTTTCATGGTTCTCAGAACAGATGTCGACCTCCATTCTGCTGCTACCGGCGGTAATCAGCCTGCCGCGACGTGACGAACTGCGCCTGATACTGAGAAAAACGTTTGAGAGTTCGCTGCTGCCGCTGGTCGCGCTGCTGGTGACCACCGCCATGAGTATCTGGGTAGGCGGCGGCGGCAGCCTGCTGTTTCCGCTTCCGGCGCTGCTGTGGTGTGCCATTAGCTACCCGCTGTTTATTACCTGCTGCCTGACGCTGATAACCGGTATTAGCGAGATCATTCTGGTGGCCGGTAACGTCCTGAATATCCAGGGCGAAAACGATTTGTTCCGCATAGACAGCCTGTCTGCGGCACGGCTGGGGGTCGCTGCCATGACCATCAGCCCGTTAATCGTTTCGCTGAGTATTGAAGCAAATAAAAGGTTGGTTGCGCGCGTAACTCGCCGGGCGGATTACGATTTGTTGACCGGTGCACTGACTCGCAGCGGCCTCTCATCCCGTTTGCAGAGCTTAATCGCGCCACGCAACCGTCTGACGGGTTTTTCCGGGGCGCTGTTCCTGGTCGATATCGATCGTTTTAAGAATATTAATGATACCTGGGGCCATGCTGCCGGCGATTATGTGCTGGCACAAACCGTGCACTGTATTCAACAGGCGCTCCCCCCCACTTCGCTGGTCTGCCGGATGGGCGGCGAGGAGTTCCTTGTGCTGCTGGAAGGGGCAAACGAAGCGCGGGCATTCCTTCTGGCCAATCGACTGCGTAACAGCATCGAAAACAATGCCATTATGCATAAGGGCAACGATCTTAGCGTCACGGCCAGTATCGGTATCAGCCTGCTGAATATCAGCAGCGTACAGGCCCTGGATGAAGCAATTAACCGCGCAGATGAGCAATTATATATCGCCAAAAGCAGCGGCAGAAACCAGGTCAGGCCGGAATTCGTCCTGTAATAACTGTTGGCGATTGCCTGACTGCCGGTGGGTTTGACACCTGGTCAATCATTGCTACCCTTTTTCATTGCAGCCATTTAACGAAAAGGGCCCGATACTGCGGGCATAAGCTTATTCCGCACACTGCCGGAGGATAAACACCTGGCCGTTGGCAATGATTGGAGAGTAAAAATGAAACGTGATGTACTGAGCGAAGAATATTATGATGAAGTTTGCCGGGTTATCGGCGATGCTGCAATTGTACTGACGGAGGACGGCCATAATATTTCTCGGGGGATGATTGCCAGCCTGCTGAGGCAAACGCGGCTGAATCGCGTTGATGCTAACCGTGATGAACAGAAAATTTTGGAACATGCCATCCGGTTAATAAAGCCAGATTAGCGGTAATGAGTACTTATATGCACATCGATATTATTAATTTGCACAAGAAATAATGTTTTCCTATGACCCACTGGAAGACAAATCATTTAGCGCACTAAAAATAGTCAGTTTTCGTTGCCGTAACCGACAAATTTAAGTCATTGATTTACTAAATCTGAGCGGGCCCTGCCAGCGAGAATGCCGGAAATAAAATAGGGACAAAAAACAGTAAGATATCATAAGTGAAACATGAACAGCCCCATGTTTATTAGTACAACTTTACCGATCGTTTATTTCATTTGAATGACTGACTGACGTTAGAAAAATCTGCCTGCTTTGAAGAAAGTTTTTCTGATTGAATTTTTTTAAGAAAAATCCTATCATGATTTTTAACATTTTACGCGATAGTGACCGCGATCGCTGCGACCAATGCAGCTCCCTTCTACAAGGATGAGTCAATACTCCAGCCACCTGCGGCGGGGTAGTATTAATGTTGGCAGCTATAACAAGAATGTGCATACAGAACGCTTTCTTTTGACACGCTAACGTGTAATTCATCGTTGACTTAAATGGATAACGAACCGGTAAGGGCCGCTAGAATGCCGACAATAATTATGGACCCGTGTAATTATACCCGTGCAGGGTTGATCAGCTATATGACAACCAAAGGGATTAAAAGCAAGAATATAACGCCGGTTAACGGTATCGATCGGCTGCAAACATGCTGTCAACAGCTGCATCCCGGCGTCGTGTTTATCAACGAAGACTGCTTCATTAACGAACCCGAAGCCAGCCAGCAAATCAGAGATGCGATAGTCCAGAATCCGGATACGCTGTTTTTTATCTTTATGGCTATTTCTAATAACCATTTTGAAGAATATCTGTACGTACGGAAGAACCTGATTATTACGTCGAAATCCATCAAGCCTGCCACTCTGGATCAGTTATTAGGCAGTTACTTCCAGCAACGGCTTAATGTTTCATCCCGCCAGTCGTCTGGCAAGGATGTCCATCCACTGACGCTCAGTCAGACGGAATCCAATATGTTGAGGATGTGGATGTCGGGCCACGATACGAGCGAGATTTCTGACCAGATGCAAATCAAGGTAAAAACCGTTTCGTCACATAAAGGCAATATTAAGCGCAAAATCAAGACGCATAACAAGCAGGTGATCTACCATGTGGTGCGCCTGATGGATAACGTCACCAGCGGTATTTACGTCAACGTGCGGCAGGGTTAACAGTAGCGGTTTAAAGGGGGGAGTCCCCCCTTAATGTGTTCAGGCGTGAGGCTCAACGAAAACGCCGTCTTCGTGACCCGATTCATTAAAGAACCAGATCCCCAGCGGATAGTCTTCCAGTGCAACCAGATACATTGTCCCTTCGTTAAACTCTTCCACCGCCAGAACCGTGCCGACCCGGCGTGGACCGCCGTCAGTTTTTACCGTCACCTGCTGATTCACCTTCATGGTAACTCCTGTGCAATTTTTCCCAACAGTTTAACTTAAAAACCGCATACTGCGCAGGGGTTTAGCCAGAATTATCGGCGCGCAATCACCCACACTGCATGAACAATTCCGGGGATATAACCGCATAACGTCAGCAGGATGTTAAGCCAGAAAGCGCCACCGAAACCGACCTGCAGAAAGACGCCCAGAGGCGGTAGAAGAATCGCAATCACAATACGAATAAAGTCCATATTTTCTCCTTTTTAATCGATAACTGTCTGATAAACAGTATAGACAGCGTGGCAAAATCAATCGGAAAAGGCACTGTCATAACCCGCCTTTTCGCTTTCTTTACGTTTCGCGCAAAGACTTCTGACATCGGGAACACTTAGAATATTCTCACTGCACCAACCCCAAAGGCGCAGTCAACCTAAAAAGTAACAAGGATTTTGCCCGCGCAGCGCGGGCTTTTTTTTGCCCGCCGTTCCTGACATCTCTTACCTGATACCCGTGATGCCCTTCGATTGGTAAAAAAAACCCCAGCCGCTGGCCAGGGTAAATTGTTCACATTAAAAATAAAATTCGTTACTCGGGGAAATCCTTTTACAGCACTACCCTAACCCGTTCTGGCATTAAGACTAATCCTAAGTTCACGCATTAATGTGTACAACAATCGTTAACTTGTACAGGAAAACCCGCACCAGTTCTGCGCTGTGGGCATTCTGGCACTTTTGCAACCGGCCAAAAAATCAGCATTTTTTTTAGGATTAATCCGCATACCAGCCTGTATCAGGCGAACTTCCACACCCCACAAGGTGACGATAGCTTGACTATACTTTGTGCTGATACGGTGGTCTTACTGTCACACCGGGCTAATTTCGCGAGGTTAAAACTATGCTTACACTGCAGGAACCTCTGATGATCGTTACCGATCTCGACGGCTCACTGCTCGATCATCACACCTACAGCTGGCAACCCGCCACGGAGTGGCTGACGCGTCTGAAAGAACACCACATCCCACTGGTGATCTGCTCCAGTAAAACAGCCGCGGAAATTGTGCCGCTGCAGCAGGAACTGGGTTTCGGCGGTTCGCCGTTTATCAGCGAAAACGGTGCTGTCGTTCACTATGGCGATGCTCAGTCGGCGCTCACCGGCCAGTTATCCCCCCAGGACTATCGGGCGATCTGCCATACCCTGCTGAATCTCCGGCAGCGTGACGCTTTTAAATTTATCGGCTTTGCCGACGTCAGTGAAAAAGAGATTGCCGAGTGGACCGGGCTGACCCCGGCTTTAGCTGCCCGGGCCAAAATGCGCGAAGCATCCGAAAGCCTGATCTGGCGGGACAGCAGAGAACAATTTGACCTGTTCCGGGTACGGCTGAATGAGGCGGAACTGGAGCTGGTTCAGGGCGGGCGTTTCTGGCACGTCATGAGCAAGGGAAGTGGCAAAGGTGCTGCGCTGCGCTGGCTGCTTGAGCACGCCCCTTCTTCGGCTTCTCCGCACAGCCGCCGCCCGATCACCATTGGCCTGGGCGACGGACCTAACGATGCGCCAATGCTCGACAGTGTCGATTATGCCGTGGTCATTCGCGGCTACAGCAAAAATCCGGTGCTCCTTGAGCGAGCCGACAAACAGCATATCTATCGCAGTACCGCCCGGGGCCCGGAAGGCTGGGTTGAAGGCCTGAACCATTTTATCACTCCATCCTGACTGACCACCTACATTCCAAGGGGATAGCGATGAGCGATTTTTACCAGAACGGCGTAATAACTAACTTTCATAATCTCACCGGTCGCAGTCTTAAAGAGTTGGAAAAGGACCTGGTACGCTTTTCGCGCAAACGTAAGATGGGGCTGATTCTGCCCTCGCTGTTTTCGGAACTTGAAGGCCCGGCGCTGAGCCATATTGTTGATGAGCTGGCACAGGTTCCCTACCTGGGAGAGATCGTTATCGGCCTCGATCGTGCCGATCGCGATCAGTTTCTTCACGCCCGCGAGTTCTTCTCTCGCCTGCCGCAGCGGCATCGCATTTTGTGGAATGACGGGCCGCGTCTGAAGGCACTGGACGCCGAACTGGATAAAGAAGGACTCTCCCCCTCACAGCCGGGCAAGGGGCGCAACGTCTGGTTCTGCACCGGCTATACGCTGGCTTCCGATAAATCCTCCTGCGTGGCACTGCATGACTGCGACATCGTAACCTATGAACGCGGCATGCTGGCGCGGCTGCTTTATCCACTGGCTAACCCCGATTTCCAGTACGAATTCTGTAAAGGGTTTTATGCCCGGGTGGCCGATAACAAACTTAATGGCCGAGTAGGCCGACTGCTGGTTGGCCCGCTGCTGCGTTCGCTGCAAAAAGTTTACGGCCACTCCGAGTATCTGGATTATCTCAGCAGTTTCCGCTACCCGCTTTCCGGCGAATTCGCCATGCGCACGCACGTGCTGAACGGCATCAAAATCCCCGGCGACTGGGGGTTGGAAATCGGCGTCCTGTCTGAGATTTACCGCAACTATACCACCCGCCAGAGCTGCCAGGTGGAGATCGCAGATAATTACGACCACAAGCATCAGCCGCTGTCGGAGGAGGACGGAACCGGCGGGCTGCGGCGGATGAGCAATGATATTGTGCAGTCGCTGCTGCGTAAAATGGCCACCATGGGCGTGAACATCACCAGCGACTCCTTCCGGGTGTTGAAAGCAACCTACTATCGCAATGCGCTGGATATGATGGAGATTTACAACCACGAAGCGGTGATGAATGGCCTGAAGTTCGATCAGCACGCCGAAGAAGCGGCGGTAGAAATGTTCACCCAGTCAATACTCGAGGCCGGGCAGGCGTTTATTGAACGCCCTAACGAAAAGCCGTTTATTCCCAGCTGGAGCCGGGTTCAGTCAGCGTTCCCCGATATTATGCAGCGCATCTATCAGGCGGTTGAAGACGATAACAGCGGCGATGTTTAATCTCGATGGCGGACGCAGTTGCGTCCGTCCTGTTTCGCCAGATACAGCCTGCGATCGGCAACGGACTGCAGGTTATCCACCTGATACTCACCCTGCTCTTCACTGCTGCTCACGCCCAGCGATGCGGTAACCTTCAGCGTTTGATGTTTGCCCACCAGCAGCTCTTTTGCCGCCAGCTTGCGGCGAATGCGTTCCGCCACCAGCACGGCCTCATCCAGCCGGGTGGCCGGGAGCAAAATGCAAAACTCTTCCCCGCCTACCCGACCGGCGATATCGGTTTTCCGCAGCGCCTGACCAATCACCGATGCCGCGTGGGCCAGCACGCGATCTCCGGCGTGGTGTCCCCAACTGTCGTTAACCGATTTAAAATGATCGAGATCGAGTTGGATTACGGAGAGCGGCTGCTGCTGTCGGTGATTCAGCGCTGCCAGCTTTTCCGCGCGATCGAAAAAGGCAGTGCGGTTAAACAGCCGCGTTAAGCCATCGTAATTCGCGCGCCAGCTCAGTTTTTCCTGCAAATTCAGCAGGCTGCCGGTCATCCGAATAATCGTCTGATGGGAAACCAGTACCACAATGCTAAACATCAGCCACGTCAGCAGCAGCACCAGTCCAACACGACCACTGTCGCCCAGCAGCCCTTCACGCAGCGTCTGCACGTTGACCAGCATGCCGTCGAAATACTGCAGGCGGACCCAACTGACAAAACGCCCGTCAAAGCGCATTGTCCCGCTGTGGGTTCCGGCAGCCTGTTCGGTCAGCTGCGCCAGCTGTGCTTTGTGCAGACGGTACTCCTCCAGCTGGCTGCCGTCAGACCAGGCGATCAGATTGAACTGATGACCGACCAGCATTACCCCCCCTTCCTGCCGCGTGCTCAGCGACTGCTGCAGGTACTGCTTGATCTGCTGCGTGGAGAAATCCATTGCCAGTACGCCGTACCAGTAGCCATCACGATCGACCGGGCGCGCGACCGTCACCACCTTACCCTCGTTATCCATGGAGTCGTAGGGATCTGACCACAGGATCTTACGCTGCGGATTGACCTTTGGGTCGAGGTCGACAAAGTAAGGACGCTGTGCCACGCCGGAGAAATTTTCCAGCGAGTGGTTGCTGCTGGCATCCGGCAGCGTGGAACTGAGGTAGAAACCGGCGCGAGAGATATACCAGAAGCGATAGTGGAAATCGCGCTCCGGCTGGTTAAATTGCAGGATCTGGCTCATTTCCAGCACCGCATTTAGCTCATCGGCCAGGCGCCGGGAATCAGACCGGCTGAACAGCGGAAAACGCGTCAGCAGCTCATCGGAAATACCGTTGATCGGTATGCCACGGGTTTCACTCGGGCTAAGATGCCACAGTGGCGTATGGCGAACGTGCTCAAACTGCTGCAAGAAAGCGGTGGATTTGTCGGTAATCAGTGGATCGCCGAGTGAATGCTCCAGCATACTGTGAAAAAACGCCAGTTCATCAAGGTTATGCTGCCACTGATTATCCAGATTGTTCGCCACCGCGCTGAGACGGGCCAGCTGGTTGGACTCATAGGTGCGCTTCAGCACTATCGCTTCATGCCAGGTGAGCAACGTTAAAAACAGAAACACGAGGGCAAAGCACAGGTGCACAATATTTTTAGGGTGAAAAAAGCGTGATTCCGTAGGCAAACTCACTCGATTTCTCCCGGTTGCACCATGGCCGTTTTACCTGATGATTTTAGACAATGAGTGCTATTGGCGCTATATCCGCCACGGGCTTATTTATCGACACTTATTGATCTGAAACATTTTAAAAGTGCCCTTTCGCCGGAAAGACGACGCTAACGGGGATTTTTCACTATATTGATTCCGTCAGACTGCGGCAGTGGACATCATTGCCATAGCGAAAAAATGAAGCTTTGGATAAACATTGACCAGCCGGAGCGACACAGTACCCAGCGGCCAGCAAAAAAAAGGTATACTCGGCAAAGCTGAATTGGGGTCCCCTGCTGTCCGAGCCATTACAGCCGACAGGCGTCATGGCGGCTCCCCTCTCTCCCATTTGAGTAGAGACTATCGAACTGAATATGCCTGAAAACTATCGTTATACTCTTCCCTCACGCGCCGGCGATCAGCGGCTGCTGGGGCAGCTCACGGGCGCTGCCTGCGCCGTAGAATGCGCCGAAATTGTTGAACGCCATGCCGGCCCGGTGCTGTTAATTGCGCCAGATATGCAGAATGCTCTGCGGTTGCAGGATGAAATCCGCCAGTTTACGGAACAGCCGGTGATGACGCTGGCTGACTGGGAAACGCTGCCTTTCGACAGTTTTTCGCCGCACCAGGAAATTATCTCTTCGCGCCTCTCCACGCTTTACCAGCTGCCATCGCTAAGCCACGGTATTTTGATTTTACCGGTTAATACCCTGATGCAGCGCGTGTGCCCGCACAGTTTCCTGCACGGACATGCGCTGGTGATGAGCAAGGGGCAGAAGCTCTCCCGCGATACGCTGCGTTCACAGCTTGAACAGGCGGGCTACCGCAGCGTTGATCAGGTGATGGAACACGGCGAATACGCCACGCGCGGTGCCCTGTTGGACCTGTATCCAATGGGCAGCGACCGCCCGTACCGCATCGACTTTTTCGATGATGAAATCGACAGTCTGCGTCTGTTTGACGTTGATACGCAGCGTACTCAGGAAGAAGTTTCCGCCATCAATCTGCTGCCTGCTCACGAGTTCCCGACTGATAAAAATGCCATCGAGCTGTTCCGCTCCCAGTGGCGTGAGCAATTTGACGTTCGCCGTGAACCGGAACATATCTATCAGCAAGTCAGCAAAGGCACCCTGCCTGCCGGAATCGAATACTGGCAGCCGCTGTTTTTCGACAAGCCTTTACCCGCGCTGTTCAGCTACCTGCCTGCCAGTACCCTGCTGGTGGTGGCGGGCGATCTGGAAAGCAGCGCCGAGCGTTTCTGGCTGGATGTGAATACGCGTTACGAAAATCGCAAAGTCGATCCGATGCGCCCTCTGCTTTCACCACCGGCTCTGTGGTTACGCTGCGATGAATTATTTGCCGAACTGAAAAACTGGCCGCGTATTCAGCTGCGTACCGATCTGCTGACAGACAAAGCGGCGAATACCAATCTGCAGTATCAACCGCTGCCGGATCTGGCCGTGCAGGCACAGGCCAAATCACCGCTGGAAGCGCTGCGGAAGTTTCTGGAATCCTTCAGCGGTTCGGTGGTGTTCTCCGTTGAGAGTGAAGGCCGCCGTGAAACGCTGCAGGAACTGCTGGCACGTATCAAGCTGAAGCCCAAAACGGTACGTTCGCTGAAAGAAGTCAGTAAGCCAGGTCATTACCTGCTGATCGGTGCCAGCGAGCACGGCTTTATCGACGGGTTGCGCAATCTGGCGCTGATTTGCGAGAGCGATCTGCTGGGCGAGCGCGTAAGTCGACGCCGCCAGGACAGCAAACGGACCATTAACCCGGACGTGCTGATCCGTAACCTCGCCGAGCTGCATCCGGGCCAGCCGGTGGTCCACCTTGAGCACGGCGTGGGGCGCTATATCGGTCTGACCACGCTGGAGACCGGCGGCATCACGGCAGAATATCTGATGCTGGCCTATGCCGGAGATGCCAAGCTTTATGTGCCAGTATCGTCGCTGCACCTGATTAGCCGCTACGCCGGTGGCGCCGAAGAGAATGCGCCGCTGCACAAGCTGGGCAGCGATGCCTGGACGCGCGCCCGGCAGAAAGCCGCCGAAAAAGTGCGTGACGTGGCCGCCGAGCTGCTGGACATCTATGCCCAGCGTGAAGCGAAAAAAGGCTTTGCCTTTAAGCACGACCGGCAGCAGTACCAGCTGTTCTGCGACGGATTCCCGTTTGAAACCACACCGGACCAGGCGCAGGCCATCAACGCGGTACTGAGCGATATGTGCCAGCCGCTGGCGATGGACCGCCTGGTGTGTGGTGACGTCGGCTTTGGTAAAACCGAAGTGGCGATGCGCGCCGCATTCCTGGCGGTGGAAAACCACAAGCAGGTGGCGGTGCTGGTGCCCACCACCCTGCTGGCACAGCAGCATTATGATAACTTCCGCGATCGCTTCGCCAACTGGCCGGTACGTATTGAGATGCTCTCCCGCTTCCGAACCGCGAAAGAACAGGCACTGGTTCAGGCCGAAGCCGGCGAGGGTAAAGTTGATATTCTGATCGGCACACACAAGCTGTTGCAGAATGACATCAAATGGCGCGACCTTGGTTTACTAATCGTCGATGAGGAGCACCGTTTCGGCGTGCGTCACAAAGAGCGTATCAAAGCGATGCGCGCCGACGTCGATATTCTGACGCTGACCGCCACGCCAATTCCGCGCACCTTGAATATGGCGATGAGCGGCATGCGCGACCTGTCGATTATTGCCACTCCGCCGGCACGTCGCCTGGCAGTGAAAACCTTCGTTCGCGAGTATGACGATCTGGTGGTACGCGAGGCGATTCTGCGTGAGGTGCTGCGCGGCGGGCAGGTTTATTACCTGTATAACGACGTGGAAAATATCGAAAAAGCCGCACAGCGTTTATCTACGCTGGTGCCGGAAGCGCGGGTGGCGATCGGTCACGGCCAGATGCGCGAGCGCGAGCTGGAGCGGGTGATGAACGACTTCCATCACCAGCGTTTTAACGTGCTGGTCTGTACCACGATTATTGAGACCGGTATCGATATTCCTACGGCCAATACCATTATTATTGAGCGCGCCGACCACTTTGGTCTGGCACAGCTGCACCAGCTGCGCGGCCGCGTGGGCCGTTCGCATCACCAGGCCTATGCCTGGCTGCTGACGCCGCATCCGAAAGCAATGACCGTTGATGCCCATAAGCGCCTGGAGGCGATCGCCTCGCTGGAGGATCTGGGGGCTGGTTTCGCGCTCGCCACCCACGATCTTGAGATCCGTGGTGCAGGTGAGCTGCTGGGTGAAGGCCAGAGCGGGCAAATGGAAACCATTGGCTTCTCGCTGTATATGGAGCTGCTGGAAAACGCGGTGACCGCGCTGAAAGAAGGCCGTGAGCCGTCGCTGGAGGATTTGACCAGCAGCCAGACCGAAATTGAGCTGCGCATGCCGTCGCTGCTGCCGGATGATTTTATTCCTGACGTGAATACCCGCCTTTCATTCTACAAGCGGATAGCCAGTGCCCAGCAGCAGGGCGATCTGGACGATCTGAAGGTCGAACTGATCGATCGTTTCGGTTTACTGCCTGATGCGGCGCGTAACCTGTTGGATATTGCGGCTCTGCGGCTGATTGCTCAGAAGCTGGGCGTGCGCAAGATTGAAGCCAGCGATAACGGTGGTTATGTTGAGTTTGCCGAGAAGAATAAGGTCGATCCGATGTGGCTGATTGGGCTGCTGCAAAAGGAGCCGAAGCACTGGCGTCTTGATGGCCCGACGCGCCTGAAGTTTATTCGCGATTTGGCGGAGCGTAAGGTGCGGATGAAGTGGGTACAGGAGTTTATGCAGCGTATGCAGGAGAACGTGGGCTGACGGGCGATTTGGTCCGTTTTATTGTGCTGAGTTCGGTTCAGCAGTGGAGTTTAAGTTAAACGCTTGTAGCTGTCTGAACCGTTTTGCGGCGCTGAGCGGCAGAGTCCCCCTTCGGGCGGGTCATCGCGTCGCTTCGCGATACCTTCTCTCCGATCGTCAGCCTGTCGGACCGCCTGAGACGTGCCATCCATGGCACGGCTCAGGCTTTCGTCCACATCCCTGTGGCCGAATCCTGGCTTCCTCTCTTCGCTCAGCGCTGCGGATTGCCCGTAGGGTGCCCCTGCCGCTCCGCTTTTACATTCTGCGTTGCCTGCTAAAAAATCGTGTTCGTCCGCCACAAGAAATACATTTCACATCGCGATTAAAGAAAGATTGAAGGGACGGACTCTGCGGTGGCTGCCGGGCATTCCGCAGCGCTGGGGTGGCAGCAACTGGCCAGGAGACGCCAGCAGGGAAGCTGGTTTCAGGCTAAATTGGGTTCGGGTGGCAAGCAGGCAGCCCGTTAACGGCAATTGCTGGCATTTTTCCTGGTATTTTATGTGCTGCGAAATATACGCAATGCACCACCAGAAATACGTTTCACATCGCGATAAAGAGAGATAAAAAGGGAAAGCCTCTGCGGTGGCTGCCGGGCAATCCGCAGCGCTGAGGTGGCAGCAGCTGGCCAGGAGACGCCAGCAGGACGCTGGCGTCAGGCGGAGTCGGGTCAGGGACGACCCGTCTTTGCCGGTCCGACCGGCCAGATGCTGACACCGAAGGCATCGTGCAGAGCACGACGCGAGGACCGCCCTGCAGCCACCGCAGAGGCTGAACCGAGCACCTGAACTTCCAGCAACGCCAGTAACTTCAGTAACTTCAGTAACTTCAGTAACTTCAGTAACTTCAGTAACTTCAGTGATTTTCGACCAAATTCGCCCTCAAACCAACAATCAGGCCTTATTATTCAACACCAGCTGACCGTTGCCATCCAGCGGAATACGCGTGCCGGGATCGTTATCCATACGGATCTTGCCCTGCTGATCGCCAATCTTATAAGTCACATCGTAACCCATCATCTTGTCCTGCTTATCATAGACGGTTTTACAACGCTGCTCGGTGGTGGTGTAAGTATCGCGATCCTGCAACGCACCCTGCACCTGATTACCGCCGTAACCGCCGGCCAGTGCGCCAGCAACGGTTGCTACATCGCGCCCGCGCCCGCCGCCAAACTGATGACCCAGCACACCACCCGCCACGGCACCCAGCACGGAACCGGCAATACGGTTCTCATCCTGTACCGGACGACGGTGAGTCAGGGTCACGTTACGACACTCCTGACGCGGAGTTTTTATCGTTTCTTTAATTGGGGTGGCGGACAAAACCTGTGCAAACTGCGGACCGCGATCGAACACGTTCATACTGGCAACGGCAGCAACGCCCAGGGCTGCAGCCACACCGATCCCAATACCGGCTAACATTGATTTATTCACAGGAAACCCTCCTGAAAGTGTTACCGCGCATCTTTGCCTGCTGCAACATCCGTGGCAGGTACGGCATACTCGGCGTGCGCGACGCGCCGGGGTAATTAAGACAAATTTTGCGGCGGAGAGGGAAAACTGACAATCGGAATACGGGAAGAAATGAGATTACCGCATGATTAGTACCGCGTTTTAAGAGTGTTCCGAAGCACTCTCGCGGCCATCATAAAAAAACGGCCCGCTGATAACGCGCAATTAAGAACGTTATCCCGGGCCGTTTAACACTGTTCTGCTGAAATTAGTGTAGCTTCAGCCTTGGGCGGATCACGCGGTTGATACTGCCCACCAGCATCATCAGGCCCGTCTTGAAGTAGCCATGCAGAGCGATCTGATGCATACGGTACAGAGAGATGTAAACGAAGCGCGCAATACGCCCCTCAACCATCATCGAGCCGCGCATCAGGTTCCCCATCAGGCTGCCCACGGTACTGAAGCGAGACAGGGAAACCAACGAGCCATGATCTTTATAAACATAGGCCTGCTGCGGTTTGCCTTTGATGTCAGCGAGAATATTTGCCAGCACGCGGGACGCCATCTGGTGAGCAGACTGCGCACGCGGCGGTACGAAACCACCTGCAGGCAGCGCGCATGACGCACAGTCGCCGATTGCGTAGATGTTCGGGTCGCGCGTGGTTTGCAGCGTTGGCTCAACCACCAGCTGATTGATACGGTTGGTTTCCAGACCGCCGATATCTTTCATAAAGTCCGGCGCCTTGATACCGGCCGCCCACACCATCAGATCGGCTTCAATAAATTCACCGGATTTGGTATTCAGGCCGTTTTTCTCGGCGCTGGTCACCATGGTCTGGGTAAGCACCCGGACGCCAAGCTTGGTCAGCTCCTGATGCGCAGCGCTGGAGATACGCGCAGGCAGTGCAGGCAGAATACGCTCACCGGCTTCCACCAGCGTCACGTTCAGCGCATTGCTGTCGAGGTTTTTGTAGCCATAGCTGTGCAGCTGCTTAACGGCATTGTGCAGTTCAGCAGAAAGCTCCACGCCGGTAGCACCCGCACCGACGATGGCGATGTTCACTTTCTCCGTTGCACCTTCGCTGGCGGAGAATTTCAGGAACAGGTTCAGCATCTCATTATGGAAACGACGCGCCTGATGCGGGTTATCCAGGAAGATGCAGTTATCTTTCACGCCCGGCGTACCGAAATCATTCGAGGTGCTGCCTAACGCCATCACCAGCGTGTCATACGCCAGTTCGCGCTCAGGAACCAGCACGCTGCCCTGCGCATCACGGATTTCTGCCAGATGAACGCGGTTGTTTTCGCGATCCAGCTGCGTCAGCGTACCCAGCTGGAACTGGAAGTTATGCTTGTGCGCGTGAGCCAGGTAGCTCAGGCCATCAATGCCTTCATCCAGTGAACCGGTCGCTACTTCATGCAGCAGAGGTTTCCACAAATGGCTGTGGTTACGATCCACCAGCGTGATTTGTGCTTTATTCTTACGCCCAAGCTTATGGCCCAGCTGGGTAGCCAGTTCCAGTCCGCCGGCACCCCCGCCGATAATAACAATTTTCTTCATAGGTGCTGTCAAACGACCCTCTCTAAAAGTGAACCAATCGTTAACCAAAAGTTAAATAAATAACCTTGGTAAACATAGGGTTGGCGATGTTAATTCGCAAGCTGAGGGCAGGATATCACGGGGGAATTCATGAGTTCTACGAAAATTGATCCTGGTCAATTTTATTATAAAAACCAAGAATAGTAAGAATAAACTTAGCAACGCAACCCGCTCAAGGCGGGTTACGGAATGGATGTAAAAGGCGTATTTGGATAATTATCCGAGGGTTTTGAAGTGATTAATTCTCGGCAGATGATGTGAGATGTTTTTAAATTTATGCCCCTCAACTTCATCCCAAATCAATTCATAAAATTCACGCAGCAGCGCGGCACTGCGTTGACTATCAAGGGCATCGTCATTGCGCGAGAGAAAAGTCAGACAGCGGCTATGGTTTTTCTGGCGGAAGTCCTTTACGCATTTGGTGGCAATATCGAGATACTCTTCTGGCCGATCGATTTTCCCTTCCATCACTTCCTGGGGCCACAGGTTAGGATTAAAGATTGCCTGACGGATATTGCACAGAAATCCCACGCGTTCAGCCCAAAACCCCCCCAGCCCTACGCCGCAAATTAACGGCGATGGGTCGGTACAGTGCTTTAACAGCTTATCCGTCTCTTTAAGAATATGTTGCATGTCATGCCTGGGATGCCGCGTGCTGTAACTCACCAGCCGGACATCCGGATCGATAAACTGCAGCTGTAAAACCTTTTCGTGATTGCCTGGACTGTTAGAGTCAAAACCATGCAGGTAGATAATCATCGTCATTCTCACTTAACGTGCCGCAGGCAGCGGAGTCAGTCACCTTTTGCGGCTTTGTGTGCCAGCCAACGCTCCTGAAGGTTGTCGAGTGTCGCGCTGATTTGCTTCCAGCGGGAAGAGCCCAGCAACTGCTGGCGGGTATAGGAACCCCGATGGTATAACCGACTCACGCGCTCTGCATTGATCGGTGACAGGTTATCCAACACGCTAACCGCACCTGCACGATTATTGCACACCAGAATCATATCGCATCCGGCATCCAGTGCGGTTTGCCCGCGCTCGGCGTAGCTGCCCATCACCGCTGCACCTTCCATTGACAGATCGTCCGAGAAGATCACACCGTCAAAGCCCAGCTCTTTGCGCAATACCTTTTGCAGCCAGTGCGATGAACCGCTGGCCGGGCGAGGGTCCACTTCAGTATAGATAACGTGGGCGGGCATAATCGCATCCAGCGCCTGCTCATCAATTAATTGTTTGAAGATCGCCATATCATGCTGGCGAATCTCCGCCTCGCTGCGGTTATCGCGCGGCGTTTCCTTGTGGGAGTCTGCACTCACCGCACCGTGACCGGGGAAGTGTTTACCGGTGGTTTTCATACCGGCCTCATGCATGCCGCGAATAAAACAGCGGGCCAGCGCCAGCGCCTGAACCGGATCTTCATGAAACGCACGCTCACCGATCGCTGCGCTGCCGTGACCGATATCGAGTACCGGCGCAAAGCTGATGTCGATATCCATCGAAATCATCTCCGAAGCCATCAGCCAGCCCGCCTCCTGCGCCAGTCTTGCCGCTTCAGCTGCATCATTCAGTGCGGCAAAAGACTGCATCGCCGGCAGCCGACTAAAACCTTCACGAAAGCGCTGTACGCGCCCGCCTTCCTGGTCAACGGCAATCACCAGACGATGACGCGACGCCGCGCGGATCTGCCTGATCAACTCGGCCAGCTGGGCCGGATCGTGGTAGTTGCGGGTAAACAGAATCAGCCCCCCCACCAGCGGGTGCTGTAAAATCTCGCGTTCTTCCGCATCCAGCTCGTAGCCGAGCACATCTAACATTACCGGTCCCACACTGCACCTCTGTAAGCCTGCTTATCAGGCTAATTAAACTGTGAAAGCCGCTGCCAGCCTGATGCTGCCAGCGCGCCAAATTGGTTTTCGCCGGTCTGCTGCCAGCGAAGTTCGTACCAGCTGGTAGCCAGCAGCAAAAGCCAGGGCTGCCAGCGCCGAATCTGTCGGCAAAGCCTGCCGCTGTCGATCTTCTGCCCGATAGCGCAGGCGGTAATGAGCCGCTGCTGCTGCACGTCGTCCAGACCATTAATGTCGATCAGCGCCGCCAGCTCAAGGGCAACGTCGCCGTCGCCCGCATACTCCCAGTCAATCAGACGCAAACGACCGCCGTTGCCGATAAGGTTACCGCTATGGATATCCATATGCAGCACCGCCAGCCGCAGTGGATGCGGTTCGCCGCGACGCCGCAGACGCTTGAGTGCTCTGAGCCAGGTGAGATTCCGCCGGGAGGGCAGGCTACGCTGCCAGTAGCTCATCAGCAGGGGCATGAGCTGAAGCCGGTAGCCGGTGAGCGGCTGGCGATGCAGCTTACTAATGATTTCAGACAGCGGCTCAATTGCCCGATCGAATTCCGCTGCGGACAGCACCTCTCCCGGCAGCCAGTCAAGCAGCAGCCAGTTTCGACTGCGGCCATAAACCGCAGGCACCAGGCCACTGTCTTGAAGTTTACGCAGAATACGGTATTCGCGCTGACGATTAACGCCAGGCATCTCCAGCGAGCCTGCCGCCCGACGCGCCAGCAGGGTCTGACAGGGGAGAGAAACTTTCATACTGTAGCCGCTCAGACCATCCAGCGGCAAAACGGTACCGGCGACCTGCGCCGCCGGAAACTGTCTGGATATCAGCTGCTGCAAATCGGCGTTAATGCTGAACGTCACCGCTGCCTGACCAGATAATCTCGCCGGTTTGCACCAGCATCAGCTGCATTTGCAGCTCGGGCGCTTTCACATCCCCTTGCGCATTGCTGTAAAGCACGTACTGCGCACCCACGTAGCGTGCCAGACCAATTGCTTTACTGCGTGATACCAGGCTGTCTTCCGCCGACAGACCCAGTGTCTGTTTCGCCACCGCCAGCTGCTGCGGCGTGACCAGGGTAAACTGGCTGTTGTTAGCCAGCTCACTCTGCAACGCAGCGGTGGCTTTCGCACTTTGCAGGCTGCCATTGGTACTGTTTTTCACGTTGTCGACCAGCAGCACGCTACCCGCCGTAACGCCGTCGGCTTTCAGCATCTGTGCCACCAGCGGGCTGACGCTGGCCTGCCAGTTAATGGTTTGCATTTTCGGCGGCTGCGGTACGGTTTCAATCGGTCCGGGCTGGGAAGGCACCGGCTGAGGTTGCTGCGGCTGTACCGGCTCTACCGGCGCAGGCTGCTGCGGCTGTTCAGGCTGCTGTTGCTGGTTAATAACACAACCGCTGAGGATCAGCGCCAGCGCCAGCACGCCAGAGAATTTTAACAGGTGACTTGTCACGCCATCACTCCTTACAGATACAGGTAAAGGCGAACTTTGCTCGCCGTCAGATTGCCGGTTTGCGAGGAAATGTCGATTTTACCCTTCGCGGGCACCACCAGCGTACGCGGCTTCTCGTAAGGCAGGATCTCCAGCCCACGATCGTCATACCAGTAGAAACGATAGGTGACTTTGACCGGTTTTTCCTGCTGGTTGACCAGGGTGCTTACCGCGCGCTGCTGGCCTTCCGTTTCGCTGATTATCGGCTCATCGGTGGTGATACCGGCAGAAAGAACCGAGGATTCCATCACCAGCGATTGCGAGGTATTAATGGTGGTGCGATCGTTACTGCAACCTGCCAGTGTAATCAGTAACGTCAGAGCCGTCAGACATGCCCGCATAACATTGTGTCCCCGTTCAGCGGCGCTCAGGAAGCCAGCATTGGGCCTAAAGGACGGCCACCAACCAGGTGAAGGTGAATATGATAAACCTCCTGGCCACCGTGTTTATTGCAGTTGATAATCAGGCGGTAGCCGTCTTCAGCAATGCCTTCCTGCTTAGCGATTTTAGAGGCGACGGTAATCATTCTCCCCAGCGCGGCCTCGTGTTCAGCCTGAACGTCGTTGGCGGTCGGTATCAACACATTCGGTACGATCAGAATATGGCTCGGTGCCTGCGGTGAGATATCGCGAAACGCGGTGACCAGTTCATCCTGGAACAGGATGTCGGACGGGATCTCGCGACGAATGATTTTACTGAAAATAGTTTCTTCGGCCATGTTGCATATCCTTAGCAGTGTTTTTTTATAACCGCAGTATGAGCGAGAAAATCGTTTTCTTTCAACCTGCAACTGATTTTTCTTTCCCGACTGCGCGGCTTTGCAGCAGTTCAGCGTTCCGGCAGCACGATTTATCCATCTGTTAAATAGCAAAAGGGGAAGCCGCTGGCCTCCCCTTTTGCGTCATCATCCTGCCCGATTACATCTTACGGATGTAGTCATCCATATCGGTTTTCAGGTTGTCAGACTTGGTGCCGAAAATCGCCTGCACGCCGGAACCTGCAACGACAACACCGGCCGCGCCCAGTTTTTTCAACCCGGCCTGGTCAACTTTGCTGACGTCGCCAACGCTAACGCGTAAACGAGTGATACAGGCATCGAGGTTAGTGATGTTGTCTTTACCACCGAAGGCTGCAACCAGGTTAGCGGCCATTTCTGTGGCGTTACCGGTGGTCTGCTCGGTGGAGCTGTCTTCACGACCCGGGGTTTTCAGGTTCAGCTTAGCAATCAGCACGCGGAAGATGGTGTAGTACACCAGACCGTAGATGATACCGACGATTGGGAACAGCCAGATTTTGCTGCTGTTGCCGCTCAGTACGATAAAGTCGATCAGACCGTGCGAGAAGCTGGTGCCATCGCGCATACCCAGCAGAATACAGATTGGGAATGCCAGACCGGCCAGAATAGCGTGGATCGCATACAGGATCGGCGCAACGAACATGAATGAAAATTCAATCGGTTCGGTGATGCCGGTCAGGAATGAGGTCAGCGCTGCTGAGATCATGATGCCGCCGACTTTAGCGCGGTTTTCCGGTTTTGCTGAGTGCCAGATAGCAATCGCCGCCGCTGGCAGACCGTACATTTTGAACAGGAAGCCGCCGGACAGTTTACCTGCGGTTGGGTCACCCGCCATGTAGCGAGGGATATCACCGTGGAAGACCTGGCCCGCTGCGTTAGTGAACTCACCAATCTGCATCTGGAAAGGTACGTTCCAGATATGGTGCAGACCAAACGGCACCAGCGCACGCTCAACCACACCGTAGATACCGAATGCCACAACCGGGTTCTGATACGCAGCCCACTGTGAGAAGGTCTGAATCGCCGTACCGATCGGTGGCCAGATGAAGGAGAGCACCACGCCCAGGAAAATTGCCGTCAGGCCGGAGATAATCGGCACGAAGCGTTTTCCGGCAAAGAAGCCCAGATATTCAGGAAGCTGGATACGATAGAAGCGGTTAAACATATAGGCCGCTATCGAACCGGCAATAATCCCGCCGAGGACGCCGGTATCCGCCAGGTGCTTGGCTGCAATCTCTTCCGCAGGAAGATGCAGGACCAGCGGTGCCACAACGGCCATGGTTTTCACCATGATGCCGTAGGCAACTACGGCGGCCAGCGCGGAAACGCCGTCGTTATTGGTAAAGCCGAGTGCTACGCCGATAGCAAAAATCAGCGGCATATTGGCAAAGACCGAACCGCCCGCTTCCGCCATAACCTGCGAAACCACCGCCGGCAGCCAGCTGAAGTTGGCGGAACCAACGCCCAGCAGAATACCTGCAATCGGCAGGACCGATACAGGCAACATCAGCGATTTACCGACCTTTTGCAGGTTCGCAAATGCATTTTTGAACATAGTGTAAAGCTCCTGAGTATGAGTGCTTTTCTTCGCGCCAGGCGCGTTGCAAAGGGGGGAGGACCCTTTGCGGGTGAGGCATCGTTGTGCCCCTGATATTTATTACGAAGAGTAAAATAAATCCGCGTAAATTTGTTTGATGACTATCACGTTTCGTTGAACGTGCTGCCGCTCTTTGGATGATTTCACAAGGATTTGCGACTTTTTTCAGCAAAAAAAATGCAGCCACTGATTTTATCGGGCTGCACTTTACAAATTTTCGCTATTAATTACGAGCTATAAAAGAAAGCCCGCCACTTAATCCGTCAGTCGTGACATCGGCACATGGAACAGACGGGAGAAGTTTTCCGTGGTCGCCTGCGCCAGCTCTTCAATACTCACGCCCTTCACCACCGCCATATATTCCGCCACATCGCGGGTGTAGGCCGGCTGATTCTCTTTACCACGGTGTGGAACCGGGGCCAGATACGGCGAATCAGTTTCAACCAGCATCCTGTCCAGCGGAACATAGCGTGCCGCTTCGCGGATCTGCTCCGCATTGCGGAAGGTCGCAATGCCGGAGAATGAGATATAGAAGCCCATATCCAGCAGCTTTTCCGCCGTCTCACGGTCTTCGGTAAAGCAGTGCAGCACGCCGCCGCAGCCTTCAGCCTGCTCTTCCTGCAAAATGGCCAGCGTATCTTCACGCGCATCGCGGGTATGGACGATCACCGGCTTATTCAGATCGCGCCCCACGCGGATGTGTTCGCGGAATGAGGCCTGCTGGCGCGCTTTGGTCTCTTTCTGGTAGAAGTAGTCCAGGCCGGTTTCACCCATCGCAATCACCCGCGAATCGGCGGCAAGCTGGCGCAGTTCAGCGAAGTCGTACTCTTCTTCCTGATTCAGCGGATGAACGCCGCAGGAGTAGGCCACGTTAGGACGATCGCCAATTAATTCAATCATCGCTTTATAGCCGGGCAGCGTGGTCGCGACCGCCAGCAAAAATTTCACATCGCGCGCGGCGGCTTTCGCCAGAACGTCAGAGACGTCCTGATGCAGCGTTTCGTAGTTCAGGCCATCCAGATGACAGTGTGAATCAACTAAAAACATAATCGTTACTCTTAACCCGTAAAATCGGTAGCGTGAGGATGCAAAATGGCTTCCCAGCTCAGCAGCTGGTCGGTGAGCAGCAGCTCGCGGTTTACCGCCACGACGTTCAGCAGGCGGTCGCGGCAGGTCAGCCACTGGCGAAGGCTGGCATCAATGGCCGTCGCCGGCAGCAGGCTGGCGATTTGCATCACCAGCGCCTGGCAGTCGACGTTGCTGATCCAGGCCCCGCCGCCCTGCTGCCACTTCACCGCATCGACCAGCAGCGAGCAAAGCCAGCCAATACGACGTGCGGCATCATCATGATTCAGCGCGGGCAGCAGACTGAGCAGATCGCCCTGAATAGCTGCGGGGAGCGCCTGACAAACCAGCTGGCGCTGCTGCCAGTTTTTCTCTTCCAGCAGCATCAGCGCTGCCGCAGGCGCGCCGCTGCTCAACCGTAGCGCCGCAGTACGTTCATTCAGGCCCGCGGCACACTGTTTTTGTAGCCAGTTCAGGCTCTGCATTTCATCCGGTGGCGCGAGGTGCCATTGCAGACAGCGGCTGCGCAGGGTTGCCAAAAGGCGGGAGGGTTCATGGCAGCTGAGTAAGAACCAGGTATTTTGCGGCGGCTCCTCCAGCGTTTTGAGCAGGGCGTTAGCCGCAGCTTCGGTCAGCTGTTCGGCGTCCGGCAGCCAGACCACTTTTGCCCCACCCTGTTGAGAGTGGTGATAGAGCTTTTCCGTTACGCTGCGCACCGCATCAATCCCCAGCGCACTCTTACCCTTCTCCGCTTCCAAACGATACCAGTCAGGATGGGTTCCCGCCTGCATCAGCTGGCAGGCATGGCAGCTTCCGCAGCTTTTCATCCCGTCGGGCTGGCGGCACATCAGCCAGCGGCCAATCCCCCACACCAGCGCATCGTCGCCCATACCGGGCAGCGCCTGAATCAGCAGCGCATGATGCGCACGCTGCGCCTGATGCTGGCTGATAATTTGCCGGTAACTGTTATTCAGCCACGGATACCAGTTCATTGCTGTTCCTGTAACCACTGCTGCAGCGTCTGCTCCAGCTGCTGCGTCACCTGCGGGAGGTCACGGGTTGCATCAATGGTTTTAATCCGCGCATCGGCAGCGGCCAGCGCAAGATAGCGGTCACGGGTGCGAATAAAGAAGTTCAGGGACTCCTGCTCAATGCGGTCCAGCGCACCGCGCGCGCGGGCACGCTGCAGGCCGATTTCAGGCGTGACATCCAGATATAGCGTCAGATCCGGGGTAAAGTCACCCAGCACCGCCTGTTTCAGGCTGCTCATCAGCTGGCTGTCCATGCCCCGTCCGCCGCCCTGATAAGCCTGAGAGGAAAGATCGTGACGATCGCCAACCACCCAGGCCCCCCGCGCCAGCGCGGGTTTAATCACGTTTTCCACCAGCTGCACGCGGGCAGCATACAGCATGAGCAGCTCGGCCTTATCGGTAACCTGTTCGCCTTCAATCCCCTGCTTAATCAAATCGCGCAGTTTTTCCGCCAGCGGAGTACCGCCGGGTTCGCGGGTGAAAACAATATCGTTAATGCCATGACGACGCAGTTCAGCCACTACCGCATCCCGCGCAGTGGTTTTACCTGCCCCTTCCAGGCCTTCGATAACGATAAATTTACTGTTCATTTTTTTCCTTCAGCGCCAGGCGATACACCTGCACGGCTTTATTGTGGCTTGCCAGATTGGTGGTAAACGTATGGCCACCTTTCCCATCGGCAACGAAGTAGAGGAAGTTCGTTTTCAGCGGGTGAGCTGCGGCTTCCAGCGAGGCTTTACCCGGCATTGCAATCGGACCAGGCGGCAGGCCGTTAATCGTATAGGTATTCCAGGCCGTCGGCGTTTCCAGATCTTTGCGCGTTAGCGTACCGCGGTAGTCCGGCCCCAGGCCATAGATCACCGTCGGATCGGTTTGCAGACGCATACCCAACCGCAGGCGGTTAATAAACACCGAAGCCACTTTGCTGCGCTCGTCGCTGACCGCCGTCTCTTTTTCAATAATCGAGGCCATGGTCAGCATATCATTTTTGTTTTTATACGGCAGGCTATCCATTTTCCCCTGCCACTGCGCATCCACCTCTTTTTCCATCCGCTGGTAAGCGCGCTTGAGCACCGCAACATCGGTGGTATTCGCGGTATACAGATAGGTATCAGGATAGAACCATCCCTCAACGCCCTTCGCTTCACCTTCCAGCTTAAGGGCACTGGCGACGGTAGCCAGCTGGTCATCCGCCAGCGTGTGTTTGATATACGGCGCGCTGCGCAGCTGGCTCAGCCACTCCTGCATGCGCGTGCCTTCTACGAAACGCAGCGGGAACTGGGCCTCTTTACCGCTGGCAAGCAGCGCCAGCATCTCGCGGACGGTCATTTTGGGGTCGAGCCGATAGGTCCCGGCCTTAAACTTTGCCAGATCCGGCTCAAGTTTCAGCAATACGCCAAACCACGGGCTTTGTTTAATGATGTGCTTAGATTCCAGCTGGGCTTCCAGCACCACTCGGCCAGAACCTGCCGGGAGGGTAAAAATAGTTTCTTTGTCCACCGTCAGCGGTGAGTCTGCAAGCTGGCGGGTTTGCCAGTATCCGTAAGCAACGGCCAGCAGAGAGACAGCAACGACCCCGGCGATAATTTTGCGTGTTTTAGTCATGAAAATTCCACGGTTGATTAATGGGGGTTAAGCAGACGGAACAAGCGGCGCGAGCTGAAGTGCCACGCCTCAATCTGACGAACGGGCAACACCGGCATCAGTGCATTGGTGATCAGCACTTCATCGGCTTCCGCCAGCACCTCAACGCCTGCACGGACTTCGCTGAGGGTAAACCCCAGATCCGCGATCTGCCGCATCACCCGCTGGCGCTGGATACCGTTCACGCCCGAAGCGCTTAAGTCCGGGGTAAAAACCTGCTCCCCGGTGCGCCAGAAAAAATTTGCCGCACAGCATTCCACCAGCATGCCATCAGTGTCAAGCACCAGTGCCTCATCGGCACCGGTCTGCTCAAGCCGTGTGCGGATCAGCACCTGTTCCAGCCGGTTAAGATGCTTTATCCCCGCCAGCAGCGGATTTTTCCCCAGCTGAATCGGGCTGAGGGCCAGCCTTGCCCCGCTCTCACGCAGCGTGTGGTAGTGTGCAGGATAGGCTGAAACGGAGACGATGCGCGTGGGTGCTGCACAGCCAGCGGCGCTGTATCCCCTGCCGCCGCTGCCCCGGGTCACAATCGTTTTCAGTACGCCATCGTCACAGTCAGCAACTGCGCGAATCATTTCCTGGCGCAATAATTCCCAGTCCACGCCGGTTATCAGCAGACGTTCGCAGCCCTGCTGCAGCCGCGCGATATGTGCGGGAAACAGCTCGATCTCGCCAGAACTTATGCGAGCGGTGGTAAAGCAGCCATCACCAAACTGCACGGCGCGATCGCTCGCGGCAACAACGCCCTGCTTCACCCCATTGACCCACATCATGCTGATTCCTCTATTTTCGATCATGCTGCAAGATTACCTGCCCGTCGTGCCAGAATCATCTGAATCTGCCGGGGATGATGAGCAATATCAGGTAATACCCGGTTCGCTATAACTCGCAAAGACGAATATGTCGTTCAAAACCGGATAGTGGTGATTCGCTCCCCTCAATCGTAGGTAAAAAAAAGCCCGCCGATAAGGCGGGCCTTTACGCAAGAGCAAAAAATCAGACCTTACGGAAAATCAGTGACCCGTTGGTGCCACCAAATCCGAATGAATTACACAGAGTGTATTCCATACCTTTCACCTGGCGCGCAGTATGCGGCACGAAATCCAGGTCACAACCTTCATCCGGGTTATCCAGATTGATGGTTGGAGGAACAACCTGATCGCGCAGGGCAAGAATAGTGAAGATCGATTCGATCGCGCCCGCCGCACCCAGCAGGTGGCCGGTCATGGATTTTGTCGAGCTGACCATCACGCTACCGGCAGAAGCACCGAAGACGGATTTCACCGCCTGAGCTTCAGCGATATCACCGGCCGGCGTTGAAGTACCGTGCGCGTTGATATAACCAATCTGTTCCGCTGAAATCTTTGCATCTTTCAGCGCGTTGACCATCGCCAGGGCTGCGCCAGCGCCGTTTTCCGGCGGAGAAGTCATATGATAAGCATCGCTGCTCATACCAAAACCAACGATTTCTGCGTAAATTTTGGCACCGCGTTTTTTCGCGTGCTCATATTCTTCCAGCACAATCAGACCAGCACCATCGCCGAGAACAAAACCATCGCGGTCTTTATCCCACGGACGGCTGGCAGCCTGCGGATTTTCATTGCGGGTTGACAGTGCACGAGCAGCACCGAAACCACCCACGCCCAGTGGCGTACTGGCTTTTTCTGCACCACCAGCCAGCATCACATCAGCATCGTCATAGGCGATGATACGTGCAGCATGACCAATATTATGCACGCCGGACGTACAGGCGGTAGCAATGGAAATACTTGGGCCTTTCATTCCGTACATAATCGTCAGATGTCCGGCAACCATATTCACAATAGTTGAAGGGACAAAGAACGGACTAATTTTACGGGGACCACCGTTGACCAGTGAGGAATGGTTTTCTTCGATTAAACCAAGACCACCGATACCGGAGCCAATCGCGGCACCAACGCGCCCTGCGTTTTCTTCTGTAATAACGAGGCCAGAATCTTGCATGGCCTGAACGCCAGCAACAACGCCATATTGAATGAAAGCATCCATCTTACGCTGATCTTTGCGCGAGATGATTTCATCACAATTAAAATTCTTTACTAAGCCAGCAAAACGCGTTGCGTAGGCACTAGTATCAAAATGGTCAATCAGGCTGATGCCACTCTGACCGGCAACAAGAGCATTCCAGGTAGACTCTACGGTATTGCCGACAGGAGACAACATGCCAAGACCAGTCACAACTACACGACGCTTAGACACGTTCGTCCTCCAGGGAGGGAAAAATTGACGCGATGAGGGATATTTAGATAAAACTCAGGCGGTCGAATGACCGCCTGGAGATGTTCACTTATGCCTGGTGACCATTGATGTAATCAATAGCAGCCTGAACAGTAGTGATTTTCTCAGCTTCTTCATCCGGAATCTCGGTATCGAACTCTTCTTCCAGAGCCATTACCAGCTCAACGGTATCAAGAGAATCAGCGCCCAGATCTTCTACAAAAGAGGCAGTATTAACAACTTCTTCCTGCTTAACGCCCAGCTGCTCGCCAATGATTTTCTTAACGCGTTCTTCGATAGTGCTCATACTATTAAATTTCCTATCAAAACTCGCTTTCGCGATGGTTTTCGTAGTGTATAAAATGTTGAAAAAGATGCAACTAAATCCCGGCTGGTCAAACCACGATTTTACGCTATTTTGCGGCTTTTGCCTCAAATAACGCAAATAGTTTTCGTGATTATCAGACCATATACATTCCGCCATTGACGTGCAGCGTTTCACCAGTGATGTAAGCTGCTTCGTCAGAGGCCAAAAATGCCACGGCATTAGCGATTTCCTGCGCGCTGCCGAGGCGGCCCGCGGGAACTTCCGCCAGAATACCTGCACGCTGATCGTCGTTCAGCGCGCTCGTCATGTCGGTTTCAATGAAACCAGGTGCCACGACGTTAACGGTAATGCCACGTGACGCAATTTCACGCGCCAGTGACTTGCTGAAGCCAATCAAACCTGCTTTTGCTGCCGCATAGTTTGCCTGACCCGCATTACCCATTGTTCCAACTACGGAGCCAATGGTAATAATTCGGCCCACTCGCTTTTTCATCATGGCACGCATTACCGCTTTTGACAGACGGAATACTGAAGTCAGATTGGTGTCCAGGATATCCTGCCACTCATCGTCCTTCATGCGCATCAGAAGATTATCACGCGTGATGCCAGCATTATTGACTAAAATGTCCACTTCGCCAAATTCGGCGCGAATATTTTCCAGCACGGTCTCGATCGAAGCAGGGTCTGTCACGTTCAGGAGCATGCCCTTTCCGTTATCGCCCAGATAAGCGCTGATGGCTTCGGCTCCGTTCTGGCTGGTCGCCGTACCGACAACTTTAGCACCGCGGGCGACAAGCGTTTCCGCGATTGCACGGCCGATACCGCGACTTGCACCGGTAACCAGCGCGATTTTACCTTCGAAATTCATGTTGTTCCTCGTGTTATTGTTCAAGCGCCGCTGACAGGCTGGCCTGGTCGTTTACCGCCGCCGCCGTCAGGGTGTCAACAATACGTTTAGTCAGCCCGGTTAACACTTTACCCGGACCCACTTCCAGCAGCGACGTCACGCCCTGCTGAGCCATAAATTCTACGCAACCGGTCCAACGCACCGGGCTGTACAGCTGACGGACCAGCGCACTGCGGATAGCTTCAGGTGAAGTCTCACACTGAACATCAACGTTATTCACCACCGGGAATGCCGGTGCGTTGAAGGTCAGTTGCTCCAGCGCCACGGCCAGCTTATCAGCAGCAGGTTTCATCAGCGCACAGTGCGAAGGTACGCTCACCGGCAGCGGCAGTGCACGCTTCGCGCCCGCAGCTTTACAGGCTGCACCCGCGCGCTCAACGGCTTCTTTATTGCCGGCGATAACGACCTGGCCCGGTGAGTTATAGTTCACCGGCGAAACAACCTGCCCCTGGGCAGACTCTTCACAGGCTTTGGCGATGGACGCATCGTCCAAACCGATAATCGCCTGCATGGCCCCCGTCCCTTCCGGTACGGCTTCCTGCATCAGCTTACCGCGCAGTTCAACCAGCTTAATGGCATCGGCAAACGCAATCACTCCGGCGCAAACCAGGGCACTGTACTCACCAAGGCTGTGGCCTGCAAGCATTGACGGTACTTTTCCGCCTTTTTCCTGCCAAACGCGGAAAATGGCAACAGAAGCAGCCAGTAAAGCAGGCTGAGTTTGCCAGGTTTTGTTCAACTCTTCAGCAGGTCCCTGTTGGACCAGCTGCCATAAATCGTAACCCAGCACGTCAGAAGCTTCGCGGAAGGTTTTTTCCACAATCGGATTGCCTGCGGCTAAATCAGCCAGCATGCCCACCGTTTGCGATCCCTGTCCCGGGAATACCATTGCAAATTGCGTCATCGTTATTTCCTGTTAATCAAAAACGAACCAGAGCTGAACCCCAGGTGAAACCGCCACCGAAGGCTTCCAGCAGAATCAACTGGCCGGGCTGGATACGCCCGTCGCGCACCGCTTCATCCAGTGCTGAAGGCACAGAAGCCGCAGATGTATTGCCGTGGCGATCGAGGGTCACCACCACTTTATCCATATCCATGCCCAATTTGCGGGCCGTTGCACTGATAATGCGCAGGTTGGCCTGATGCGGCACTAACCAGTCAATGGCAGAACGGTCAAGGTCGTTCGCCTTGAGCGTTTCATCAACGATATGGGCCAGTTCGGTCACGGCAACTTTGAACACTTCATTGCCCGCCATCGTCAGATACGCAGGCTGTTCCTGATGCTCGCGATCCTGATTTGGCAGGGTGAGTAGTTGACCATAGCGGCCATCTGCGTGCAGATGGGTAGAGATAATGCCCGGCTCTTCGCTGGCACCAAGAACAACTGCGCCGGCAGCATCGCCGAACAGGATGATCGTGCCACGATCGGAAGGATCAAGCGTGCGTGACAGCACGTCAGCACCGACCACCAGTGCATATTTCACCGCACCGTTTTTAATATACTGATCGGCAACGCTCAGTGCGTAGGTAAAGCCCGCACAGGCCGCAGCCAGATCGAAAGAGGCCGCATCGTCAATTTCCAGCATCTGCTGGATCATGCAGGCTGAGCTTGGGAACGCGTGACTGGAAGAGGTGGTTGCTACCACGATCAAACCGATGTCATTTTTATCAATGCCCGCCATAGAGAGCGCACGCTCGGCGGCATGAAAGCCCATCGTTGCCACGGTTTCATCCGGGCCAGCAATACGACGTTCACGGATACCGGTTCGTGTGACAATCCACTCGTCCGACGTATCCACCATTTTTTCCAGATCGGCGTTAGTCCGCACCTGTTCGGGCAAATAGCTGCCCGTACCGATAATCTTCGTATACATGTACGCTCAGTCACTCTTAGGTAATACAGCCTGTAGGCGGGCAGCAATCCGCTCGGGAACTTGCCGCCGCACCGCCTGCTCTGCCTGTTTTATCGCGACGGTAAACGCGCGTTGATTCGCTGCGCCATGACTTTTAATCACGGTGCCGCGCAATCCTAACAGACAGGCGCCATTGTACTGGTCGGGGTTGAGATGGCCGAAATTCTTAGCCAGACGCTTTTGAATCCAGCGCCCTAATAGTCTCAGCCACCATGCCTTTTTTTTACCTTCGCCCTGTGATTTCAACAGCGAAAGAAACATTCTTACCACACCTTCCATAGTTTTTAACGTCACGTTGCCGATGAAACCATCGCACACCAGAACATCCGTCTTGCCGGTAAGAAGATCGTCACCTTCAAGGTAGCCAATATAGTTAACTTCTGCTGAATCACGAAGTGCTGCTGCGGCTTCGCGAATTGCCGTTAACCCTTTGGTTTCTTCCTGGCCTATGTTGAGCAGCGCCACGCGCGGATTGGCAATTTCTAAAATTTCTTCTGCCATCACCGCACCCATAATGGCGAACTGCACCAGCATAGCACTGTCGGATTCGACATTAGCACCTAAATCCAGCACGACGGTTTTACCCTTCAGCTGATTTGGCAGTACTGTCATCAGCGCTGGACGCTTAATCCCTTCCAGCGGCTGCAATAATATTTTTGCCAGCCCCATCAGCGCACCGGTGTTACCGGCACTGATACAGGCATCGGCGTGACCCGCTTTGACCTGCTCCAAAGCAATACGCATTGACGATCCGCGACTTGCACGAATAGCCTGCGAGGGTTTCGCATCACTGGCAATAACTGATTCAGCAGGGATTATCTGCAAACGCGCGCGCAGCGCAGAATCAGCTGTGGCTAGTAATGACGTGATTTTGTCGGGATCGCCGACCAGAAGAAGATGCAGGTGCGAATCAGATGCCAGTGCCTGCATTGCCGCAGGCACTGTCACGCAGGGACCGAAGTCCCCGCCCATGGCATCTATCGCCAGGGTCAATCGTGTCAAAGTATTGCCGCGCTATTCCGCGGAATTACTTAACGATGACCTTGCGACCGCGGTAGTAACCATCCGCAGTGATGTGGTGACGCAGATGAGTTTCACCAGAAACTTTATCTACGGAAAGTGTTGCAGTGGTCAGAGCATCGTGTGAACGACGCATGCCACGTTTGGAACGGGTTGGTTTATTCTGTTGTACGGCCATGGACCTTACTCCTATTACTTACGCTTTAAACTGGCTAATACGGCAAATGGATTTGGTTTTTCTGCCTCTGCAGGCAATTGACCAAAGACCATGTCCGCCTCGGACACTTCACAGTGTTCAGAATCATGCACCGGAACGACAGGCAGGGCGAGGATGATTTCATCTTCAACCATTGCCAGCAAATCGGTTTCACCAAACTCGTTGATGTCGATTGGCTCGTACGCTTCCGGTAGTGCTTCGGCCTGCTCGTCAGTAACGACCGGGCTGAAACAGTACGATACGTGGACCTGATGCGGGAATGGTTTGTTGCAGCGTTGACAACATAGCGTCACGGAAACTTCAGCAGTACCTTTCAATACCGCCAGACGCTGATTGTCGATCGCAAACGACATCACACATTCTACATCACTGTCCACACTAACCACCGAGTCGGCAATTCGCTCAACCTGTTCAGGGGTGTAAACACCCTGGTAGTCCAGGCGTTTCTGAGCGGTTCGCACCACATCGAGAGTCAGGGGTAATTTTACCTTTTGCATAGGGCGCGCATATTAACTTTGTAACGACATAGAGTCAAAGAAAAAGGCCGTGTAACGACATCTTTCAGCCATTATTCGCATCCAGTGCGGCGCACAGTTTAAAATGCCTTTCATCGATTCGCTATCTATTATGGAAAAAAATATGTCACAGCTGGTTTTAGCCTCAACGTCGACTTACCGCAGCGCGCTGTTAACGAAATTGCAATTGCCCTTTATTACCGATGCGCCGGAGGTGGATGAAACCCGGCTGGGCAACGAAACGGCAGAGCAGCTGGTTGTGCGCCTCGCGGCGGCGAAAGCTCAGGCGCTGGCAGGACGTTACCCCGAGCATCTGATTATCGGTTCCGATCAGGTCTGCGTCGTGGACGGCGTTGTTTGTGGCAAACCTCATACCGAGGAGAACGCCCGCGCCCAGCTTCGCGCCGCCAGCGGACGCAGCGTGGTGTTTTATACCGGACTGGCGCTGTACGATAGTCGCCACCAGGCACTGCAAACGCTGTGCGAGCATTTCACCGTAGATTTTCGAACGCTTAGCGAGCCCGAAATTACCCACTACGTTAGTCGCGAACAGCCGCTAAACTGTGCTGGCAGCTTTAAAAGCGAAGGTTTAGGCATCACGCTGTTTGAACGCCTTTCAGGGCGAGACCCGAATACGTTGATTGGCCTGCCGCTGATTGCGCTTTGTGAGATGCTAAGAAAGGCCGGAATGGACCCGCTGGGCTGAGCAACAAAATGCGGCGCAGACGCTGCCGCATTCATTGCCGGGATAATTAGCTGCTTTGCTTACGCAGCACAGCAAGGCAGCGCTTCAGGCCGTCGTCCAGCGGCGCTTCCACGCGCATTTCTTCACCGGTGCCGGGATGGGTGAACTTCAGCGCGGCAGCATGCAGGAACAGGCGGTTAAGCCCGGTGCCGGCCAGTTGGCTATCAAACTCTGCCTCGCCGTAGCGATCGTCAAACGCAATCGGGTGTCCGGCATGCAGCGTGTGAACGCGGATTTGGTGAGTGCGTCCGGTCACCGGACTGGCTTTCACCAGCGTGGCGAACGCATAGCGCTCTTCAACCTTAAACAGCGTTTCCGACGGCTTGCCTTCACTACTGACCTTCACCACTCGCTCACCGCTTTGCAGGATGTTTTTCAATAATGGTGCGCGCACCGATTTAACATGTGACGGCCATTGCCCACGCACCAGCGCCAGGTAATCTTTCTGCATTCCCTTTTCGCGCAGCTGCTCGTGGAGTGAACGCAGCGCGGAACGCTTTTTCGCCACCAGCAAAATACCCGACGTATCGCGGTCAAGACGATGGACCAGCTCAAGGAAACGTGCCTCCGGGCGCAGCGCCCTCAGCCCTTCAATTACACCAAAGCTTAAACCACTGCCACCGTGTACGGCCGTGCCGGAAGGCTTATTCAGCACCAGGATATGTTCATCTTCATAAATGATTGCATCACTTAACGCCGCCACTTTGGCCAGCTTAGGTGAAACGCTCTCTTCTTCACGTTCGGCCACGCGCACAGGCGGGACGCGAACCTGATCGCCATCTTCAAGTTTGTACTCAGGTTTGACGCGTTTTTTGTTCACCCGCACTTCGCCCTTACGCAAAATGCGATAAATCATACTTTTCGGCACGCCTTTTAACTGAGTGCGTAAAAAGTTATCGATGCGCTGTCCCGCTTCATCAGCAGAAATGGCAATTATTTGTACGGCTGGAGTCATGGTTTTCA
The DNA here is from genome assembly GCF_016909495.1 of Pantoea coffeiphila. Taxonomy (GTDB): domain Bacteria; phylum Pseudomonadota; class Gammaproteobacteria; order Enterobacterales; family Enterobacteriaceae; genus Erwinia; species Erwinia coffeiphila. The sequence continues at coordinate 71,507 of NZ_JAFBFW010000002.1, forward strand.
TGGTTGGCGATTCTAAATACCCGGCAGTGATAGCGCCACATCTTTTTCTGTGCTTAACTGACATGGATGACCGCCGCAAGGAAGTTATGGCCGGATTTTATACAGTTTGCTGAAAAGCACTGCAATTCGTTTTAAAAGACGGGATAAACTTCTCATCGCGGATAAAGTCATCTTGCGCTCTCAAGCTTAGCAATGGAATAATGTTTCCGTTTTTAACGCGACATCTTGGGAATGCAAGAAAAAGCGTTAACCCAATAGAATTGGGGTGTATTACCAAAATTTTGCCGGATAGCCCATACACGCAGCAATGGCGTAAGACGTATTGTGCAATCAGGCATTTAGCGGGCTGCGGGTTGCAGCCTGGACGAAAAAACGGGATTGGTTCACCTGGTAATCTACTGGCGGTTCCCCCCTTACAAAGCGCTGTTTTTCCATATGTAAAACAGGCTACCGTGATTTTGCGCCCCTTGAGCTGCCGACACCCGAGAGGTTGACGACTAAGCGATGAGACACGGGGCCATCGGTTCAATACGTCCAGCGTTACTTTGCCCGCAGCTTTGTCCCTAATGTAAGAATAATGAGTAAGTTACGATGAAAAGAATGTTGATAAACGCAACTCAGCAGGAAGAGTTGCGTGTGGCTCTCGTAGACGGCCAACGCCTGTACGATCTGGATATTGAAAGCCCAGGACACGAACAGAAAAAAGCCAACATCTACAAAGGCAAGATAACCCGCATTGAACCCAGCCTTGAAGCCGCCTTCGTTGATTACGGTGCTGAAAGACACGGTTTCCTACCTCTGAAAGAAATTTCCCGCGAATACTTCCCCGCTAACTATTCCGCTCACGGCCGCCCTAATATCAAGGACGTACTCCGTGAAGGTCAGGAAGTTATTGTCCAGATTGATAAAGAAGAACGTGGCAACAAAGGCGCAGCCTTAACCACCTTTATCAGCCTGGCGGGAAGCTATCTGGTTCTGATGCCGAACAACCCGCGTGCTGGCGGTATTTCTCGCCGTATTGAAGGTGATGATCGCACAGAACTGAAAGAGGCGCTCTCTTCGCTGGAACTGCCGGATGGCATGGGACTGATCGTTCGCACCGCCGGTGTCGGTAAATCAGCCGAAGCGCTGCAGTGGGATCTGAGCTTCCGTATGAAGCACTGGGATGCCATTAAGAAAGCCGCTGACAGCCGCCCTGCTCCGTTCCTGATCCATCAGGAAAGCAACGTGATTGTCCGCGCATTCCGCGACTACCTGCGTCAGGATATCGGTGAAATCCTTATCGATAACCCGAAAGTGCTTGAGCTGGCTCGTCAGCACATTGCCGCTCTCGGACGCCCTGACTTCAGCAGCAAAATTAAACTGTACACCGGTGAGATCCCGCTGTTCAGCCATTACCAGATTGAGTCGCAGATTGAGTCCGCCTTCCAGCGCGAAGTGCGTCTGCCGTCCGGTGGTTCCATTGTTATCGACAGCACCGAAGCCCTGACCGCTATCGATATCAACTCGGCGCGCGCAACCCGCGGCGGCGACATTGAAGAAACCGCATTTAACACTAACCTTGAAGCGGCCGATGAAATTGCCCGCCAGCTGCGCCTGCGCGACCTGGGCGGTCTGATCGTTATCGACTTCATTGATATGACCCCGGTTCGCCACCAGCGCGCGGTTGAAAACCGCCTGCGTGAAGCGGTGCGCCAGGATCGTGCGCGAATTCAGATCAGCCATATTTCACGATTTGGTCTGCTGGAGATGTCACGTCAGCGCCTCAGCCCGTCACTGGGTGAGTCCAGCCATCACGTCTGCCCACGCTGTAGCGGTACCGGCACCATCCGTGATAACGAGTCGCTGTCGCTGTCTATTCTGCGTCTGATTGAAGAAGAAGCGCTGAAGGAAAACACTAAAGAAGTCCACGCCATCGTTCCGGTGCAGGTTGCGTCCTATCTGCTAAACGAAAAACGCGATGCCGTCAGTGCTATCGAGAAGCGTCAGGGTGGCGTTCGTGCCATCATCGTGCCAAACGATCAGATGGAAACCCCGCACTACTCGGTACTGCGCGTTCGTACCGGCGAAGAAACTCAGACGCTGAGCTATCACCTGCCTAAGCTGCACGAAACCGAAATGGCGCTGCCTTCGGAAGAAGAACGTGCCGAGCGTAAGCGCCCTGAACAGCCTGCGCTTGCCGCCTTCGTGATGCCTGATGCACCTCCGGCACCGCAGGAAACCAGCAGCGATGTCACTGCGGTTCCAGTAAGCAAAAAGCCGGTTGAAAAAACCCCAGCAGAGCCTGCACAGCCGGGTCTGATTAGTCGCTTCTTTAGTGGTCTGAAAAAGCTGTTTGCCGGTGAAGAAAAAACCGTTGAACAGGCTCAGCCAGTTACCGAGAAAAAAGCGACCGATAGCGCTGCACCACGTGGCGATCGTCGTAACAATCGTCGTCAGAACAACAACCGTCGCGATCGCAACGGTGAGCGTACTGAACGTAACGATCGTAATGAGCGTAACGACCGCAGTGAACGTAGCGACCGCAACGAGCGCAACGACCGCAATGCCGATCGTACTGAGCGTAGCAACGACCGTTATAACGATCGTAATGAGCGTTCTGAACGCAATACCGATCGCAATGACCGTAACGATCGTAACGACCGCAATAGTTCTCGCGACCGTAACAATGAAGCGCGTGAAGGCCGCGATGACAATCGTCGTAACAAGCGTAACGTTGCCACGCAGGTTGAGCAGGCAGACGATCGTCAGAATCTGAACGAAGAGAATCGTGCAGAGCAGCAGCCGCGGCGTGAACCTCGCGCAGATCGCCAGCGTCGTCGCCAGGAAGAAAAGCGCCCGGTAGTGCAGGAAGAGAAAGTCATTGAGCAGGCCGTTGCTGCCGTTGATGAAAATATCGATGCGCTGGAAGAAAATGTGCAGGTGATGCCGCGTCGTAAACCGCGCCAGCTGAACCAAAAAGTACGCATTGAAACCGCAGAGCAAACGGCAGCCCGTACCTTCCGCCCGGAAGAGACTGAGGCAGTCCCTGCTCCAGCTGCTCAGCCAGCCGCGGCAGAAACGCCAAGCGAAAGCTTCGATAATGACGATCGTGACAGCAACAACATGCCGCGTCGTTCACGCCGTTCGCCACGCCATCTGCGCGTTAGCGGCCAGCGTCGTCGTCGCTACCGCGATGAGCGTTACCCAACACAGTCGCCAATGCCGTTGACCAGTGCTGCTGCATCGCCAGAAATGGCATCAGGAAAAGTGTGGATCTCCTACCCTGTTGCTCAGGCAAGCGATGAAGTAGAGCAGGAACAGTCCGTTGTTCCAGCTTATGGTCATGCTGATGTCGACAACGACGTCGCTGAAGCTCCGGCAGCAGTTGAAGTGGCGGCAGCGGCAAGCGTAGCCGTTGCTTCTGCTACTGTGGCATCGTCTCAAGCCGTTGAGGCACCGGCAGCACCTGTCGCTCCTCAGGTAGAAGCCGCATCGGTTGAATCTGCGCCAGTGTCGGCAGAAACTTCACCGGTAGAAGCTACCCCAGCGGTAGCGGAGGCGCCGCAGGCTGAAGCTGCTCCTGTACAGGTTGAAGCAACACCGGTGCAGGCTGAAGAAACCACGTCAGTGCAGGAAGATGTTATAACGGCTGAAGTCGCCCCGGCTGCAGCGATCCCGACTGCAGAAGTTGTGGAATCTGCTCCAGTAATCGAAACACCGATTGCCGCGGCGCCAGTCACCGTCGCCGAAGAAGTTCAGCCAGAAGCTCAGCCGGTTCATATCTCTGAACCGCTGCCGGAAGAGCAACAGCCACAGGTTACCGTGGTGAACACCGATGAAACTGCCGCTATCGAAACACCGGCAACAGAGGTCCCTTCAGTTATTCCTCCAGCGAAAGAGAGCGTTGCCGCTGAGACTGTCGCGGAAGCCGTATCGGCTGCCGAAGAGCCTCAGGCTGAATTCGCCCCGGTTGATGCCGTTGCGGATATCGTTGAGCAGCAGCAGATTGCTGAAGCAGCGAGCGAACTGGCAGAGCAGGCTCCGACGAGCGTCAGCGCGGAAACCACTCAGCAGGTCGCTGAAGTACTGAACGTGAGCACTGCGGTGAGTGAAGATGCGCCGATCGTTAGCGAACCGCATGCGCCAGTACCGGCACGCGATAAGCCGGTGAGTGATGCAGCCGCCCACGGTAGCTTTAAGCATCATGCCAGCGCGCCAATGACCAGTGCTCCAGCTCCGGCATATCAGCCAGAACCAGCACCTCAGAGTGACTGGGTGCGCCCTGACTTCAACTTTGAAGGTAAAGGTTCTGCCGGTGGCCACGCGGCCTCTCATCAGGCTACCGCTCCGGCAACCCGTCCTTAAGCGTTATTTTTAACGCTGAAGTGAAATCCAGCCCTGGCCAACGTGCCGGGGCTTTTTTATGCCTGTGGGATGAGCATTTTTCCTTCAATCCCTGCCAAACGCACTTCCCTTAACGTTGCGAACGACGACTCAGACTTGACCCGCCGCATCAGCATCAGCATCAGCATCAGCATCAGCATCAGCATCAGCATCAGCATCAGCATCAGCATCAGCATCAGCATCAGCATCAGCATCGTATATTCTCAGCTTTTGCTAATGGTGGCCTCAATTTAAAAAGGAGGATATCTAATAAATTCTCTTCCGGACTGGCGTTAAAGCTGCCCTCCTCATCGATTAATTCAGCAAAAGCGGCAGGCTATTCTCTGAGGTTGAAATCATTAAGCAATAAACCAGTCATCCAACAGACTGCACTTCAATCCCGTTTTCAGGCGAAAAAAAAATCGCCCGAAGGCGATTCTTATTCAGTGTTGATCCGTATCGTTCAACGCACGACGTTAAGCCACCGTCCGGCGTGCAAAGTCACGCAGCCGGAAGCCCAGCAGCATCAGCACGGCGAAGTATACTCCCCCACCCACCGCACAAACCGCCGCCAGGCGGATCAGACGCCACAGCATATTGCCCGTCGCCCAGTCAGGCATCACGTACAGCACACCCAGTAACGCAGCGGCCATCGCCACCACGGCGAACAGCAGACGTACCAGGAAGCTGCGCCAGCCCGGCTGCGGCTGGAAGATATCCTGCTTGCGGAGCTGCCAGTAAAGCAGTGCCGCATTAAGGCAGGCTGCAAGGCCAATCGACAGCGACAGTCCGGCGTGCTTCAGCGGGCCAATAAATGCCAGGTTCATTACCTGAGTCATTACCAGCGTCACCATGGCGATTTTTACCGGGGTTTTAATGTCCTGACGCGAGTAAAAACCGGGGGCCAGTACCTTAACCACGATTAGCCCCATCAAACCAACCGAATAGGCAATCAGCGCGCGCTGGGTCATCGCCGCGTCGAATGCGGTGAATTTTCCGTACTGGAACAGCGCCACGGTCAGGGGTTTCGCCAGAATACCCAAAGCCACCGCACTCGGTAACGCCAGCAGGAAGCACAGGCGCAGGCCCCAGTCCATCAGGCGCGAATATTCGTCCTGGTTACCGCTGGCAAAGCTTTTTGCCAGCGACGGCAGCAGAATAGTGCCCAACGCCACGCCCAGAACACCGGACGGAAACTCCATCAGGCGGTCGGCGTAATACATCCAGGAAACCGAACCGGAGGCGAGGAAAGAGGCGAAAATGGTATTGATGATCAACGAGATCTGGCTGACGGAAACACCGAGGATCGCCGGCCCCATTTGACGCATTACCCGCCAGACGCCGGCATCTTTCAGGTTCAGCCGGGGCAGAACCAGCATGCCGATTTTTTTCAGATGCGGCAGCTGATAGCCCAGCTGCAGCACACCACCCGCAACCACCGCCCAGGCCAGCGCCATGACAGGAGGATTGAAGTGCGGTGCGGCAAACAGCGCAAAGCCGATCATACTGACGTTAAGCAGGGTCGGAGCAAAGGCGGGCACTGAGAAGCGGTTCCACGTATTGAGGATCGCCCCGGCCAGCGATGCCAGCGAAATCAGCAGGATGTAAGGAAAAGTCACCCGCAACAGGGATGAAGTCAGCGCGAATTTATCGGCCGTATCGGCGAATCCGGGTGCCGTGACCAGAATAACCCAGGGCGCGGCAAACATACCCAGAAGGGTGATAACCGCCAGCGCCAGGGTCAACAGACCCGATACATAAGCCACGAATATCCGCGTAGCTTCTTCACCCTGCTTGCTTTTATATTCGGCAAGGATCGGCACAAAAGCCTGAGAGAATGCGCCTTCCGCAAAGATCCTGCGCAGCAGATTAGGTAATTTGAACGCCACAAAAAAGGCGTCGGTGGCCATGCCTGCGCCAAAGATTCGCGCCACAATCGCGTCACGTGCAAATCCCAGCACACGAGAAAACAGGGTCATAGAACTGACCGCTGCGAGTGATTTCAACAGGTTCATGTGTTTCCTGATTTGGGTTTTCCGGCCATCGGAGTGGCCGGAATAAGGTGGGGGATAGTCTACGGAAATGAAAGGAAATAACCACTCACGATTGTTACACCCTATAAACCCATCGCCTCTGTTGGGATGGGTGCAGGGTTAAGCTAATCAGCCGCGATCCGCGTCACGCCAGAGTTTTTCCACTAAGCGCTGTGCGAGCAGAGCCTGCTCACCACTAATCTCCGGCATTGTCTGATTTTCAATGCTGCGGATAAAATGATGCGCGGCACCGGCAAAACCTCGCTGCTCCAGGGTACTTTGCCAGCCCGGAACCGGATCGATGACGATACGCCCCCCGCTCTCCTGCTGCCAGTCGCGCATATCGCCGATGCGGAATACCGCCCCGTCGTCCACCGCCTGTACCGTTTCCATCTGGCTACCGGCGCGGCGATGCATACTGGTGGTCACCTGGGCATTGCCAACGCGGAAATGATGCTCGGCATACAGCAGCTGCCCCTGCGGATTGGTTTGCAGTACGCCGCTTTTCAGATCGCCATCCCCGCCCCCCAGCCAGAGCGCCGTATCCACAACATGCAGGTAGTCATCCAGCAGGGTGAACAGCGCATCCTGCGGTCCTACGCTGTCGCTGCGATGTTTATCCATGCGTAATGAGGCAGGCTGAGAAAGTGCAGCGCGCAGCTGCAGATAGCGCGGCGCAAATCGACGGTTAAAGGCCACCATCAGCTTGCGGCCTCTCGACGCGGCAAGTTCCACCAGCTGTTCTGCTTCGTCATAGGTGGCCGCCAGCGGTTTATCAACGCAGACGTCAACCCCGGCACGTAACAGCATATCAACAATGCCAAAATGGCTGGCGGTACTGCTGTGTACAAAAACGGCATCGCTGACCGCAGCCAGATCGTTAAGGGAAGCCAGTAGCGGAATGCGATAAGCGTCGCAGACCGGCCGCGCCTTTTGTTGATTGGGCGAATACGCGCCTGAAATCGTCCAGCCGTCAGTACGGGTAACCACCGGTAGCCAGGCTTTCTGCGCAATGCCGCCAAGGCCGACAATACCTACTCTTAGCGCGGCCATTTATTCACCGTCCCGGTTTTCAAGCAGTGCGGCCAGCTGCTGTTTCAGCTGTGCCACTTCCCGTTCCAGTTGATCCACGCGCGTACTCAGCCCTTCATCGGCAACATCACTGTCGCCACCTGCCAGGCTGGCCTCATCCGGCTCTCCACTGAAAAGATGCATATAGCGGCTTTCACGCTTGCCGGGTTCCCGCGCCAGGCGAACCACCAACGCACCGCTTTCGCGCTTGCTCAGCCCTTCCAGCGTCTGTTCAACTTCCGCCATATCGCTAAAGTCATGCATCCGAGAACTGCGAGTACGCAGCTCACCGGGCGTCTGCGCCCCGCGTAGCAGTAACGTGGTAATCAGCGCCACTTCCGCAGAGCTGAATTTAAGCTGGCCAAACTCAGAGTTGCAGAAACGCTGCTCATATTTCACCACCCGGCTGCCAAAACCACTGATGGCCGTGAGCTGATGTTTTTTAACCAGCAGATCCAGGGTGTTTTGCACCTCGCTCTCGCTGAGCGTCATTACCGGTTCACGGTTAGATTTCTGATTGCAGGCGGTAACCACGCCGTTTAACGACATCGGATACTGGTCGGGGGTAGTGACCTGCTTCTCCAGCAGGCAGCCAACAACTCGCGCTTCAATCGCGCTGAAAGGGCTTTTAATCATGATAACGTTACGCTCCACGCCGTTCAGGCAGCCATTCGTGCCAGGTCAACGCCGTCAGGACATGATCCTGCCAGCGTCCGTCAATTAACAGATAGTCTTTGGCATAGCCTTCTTTTTCAAAGCCGAGGCGCGCCAGTAAATCGCCGCTACGCTGATTGTGCGGCATATAGTTCGCCATAATACGGTGCATACGCTGCTGACGCTGCATGTAGCGAATAGCGGTCTGCAGCGCTTCGAACATCATTCCCTGCCCCTGCCACTTTTCGCCCAGAGAGTAACCGAGATAACAGGCGTGAAACGATCCGCGCAGTACATTGCTAAAGTTAGCCACGCCGCGAATTTCATTTTCATCCGGGTCCATCACCGCGAAATAGAAGGCGCTGCCCTGCTTTTGCATTTCCGCGATGAGTCCCAGCCGCGCCTGCCAGCCGGAGGGGTAACAGTGGCTGTCGTCCCGAACCGGCTCCCACGGTTTAAGGAAAGCCCGGTTCTCAGAATAGTAATCAGCCAGGCGCCAGGCATCACGCTCATGGACCAGCCGCACGACCAGCCGGTCAGTAGTCAGGCGCACTTTCGGCGCAGCGGTACGATAGCCAAACATCTTTTCTCCTGAAATCCGTGGCCGGGTCAATATTCTCACTTATCAGGCCGGTTGCATCTTAAGGTGCTGGCCTCGCTGTCTGCCACTATACCTGCCATCAGAATCCCTGGAAAATACTGACAACAAAAAATGTGTGAAACAAACATGAAAAATACAGACGAATAAGAACAGGGTTCACGGAGTATTTTCAAATAGTCCGACATATTCAGTTGTGATTTTCCTTGAGGGTAATCGGCTTTGTCCTGGTGACGAATCAGGCCACGTGGTGCATGCTATCCCTCTGGCCGGATTGGAAACTGCCGGTGTAATAACAGAGGATAATTATGAAGAAACGTTATTTTGGTCTGTGTGCCCTGCTGTTAGCAGGCTTACTCACCGGTTGTAATCAGATTGCACAGTACAGTATCAGCGAGCAGGAAATTAATCAGGCGCTGGTTAAGCACAATAACTATGAAAAACAGATCGGTGTTCCTGGCCTGGTTGATGCGCATATTGTTCTCAACGATCTGAACAGTCAGATTGGTCGTGAAGAACCCAATAAAGTCACACTGACGGGAAATGCCAAAGTCAACATCAGCTCGCTTTTCGGCCCACAGCAGGCGGATATGAAGCTGAAAATGAAAGCGCAGCCTACCTTTGATGCCGCCGCGGGTGCCATCTATCTGAAGGATATGGAGCTGGTTGACGTTGAGGTACAGCCGGAAAAAATGCAGGGTGTGCTAAAAACGCTGACTCCTTATCTTAATGAATCACTGAAAAACTACTTCAATCAGAAACCGGCCTATGTGTTAAGTACCGACCGCAGTAAAGCGGAATCGCTGGCCAAACGCTTTGCCAAAGGGCTGGAAGTGAAGCCTGGCGAGCTGGTGATCCCGTTCACTGACTGATGCCATGACGGTACGGAGGTTTTCCGTACCGTTTTTCACTTATCCGTCATAAACCTGGTGCATTCCCCTCGCTTTATCCCTATCCTTAGTACCCGGCCAAAACCTGCCATTACCTTTCTCTTTTGCCGGAGCACATCGCATGACCGCACAACCTCAGCAGTTAATTATTCGCCGCCCTGACGACTGGCACATCCATCTGCGCGATGGAGATATGCTGGAAGCGGTAGTGCCCTTTACCAGTGAGGTCTGTGGCCGCGCGATTGTGATGCCAAACCTGGTGCCGCCGGTGACCAGCGTCGCCGCCGCCCGTGCCTACCGTGAGCGTATTCTGGCTGCGGTTCCTGCCGGGCACGCATTTACCCCGCTGATGACGTGCTATCTCACCGATGGCCTCGATCCTGATGAAATTGAAAAAGGTTTCCGCGAGGGCGTATTTACCGCCGCGAAACTTTATCCTGCGCATGCCACCACTAACTCGGCGCACGGCGTGACCAGCATCGCCACCATTGCGACCGTACTGGAGCGGATGCAAAAAATCGGCATGCCGCTGCTGATCCACGGTGAAGTGACCGATGCCCATATTGATATCTTCGACCGCGAAGCGCGCTTTATCGAAACCGTGCTGCAACCGCTGCGCAAGCAGTTCCCGGAGTTGAAAGTGGTGTGCGAACATATCACCACCAAAGAAGCTGCCGCTTTTGTTCTGGAAGGCAACGAGTTCCTTGGCGCCACCATTACCCCTCAGCATCTGATGTTTAACCGCAATCACATGCTGGTCGGTGGCGTTCGCCCGCACCTTTACTGCCTGCCGATTCTGAAGCGTAATATCCACCAGCAGGCACTGCGTGATGCGGTCGCCAGCGGTAACCGTCGTTTCTTCCTCGGGACTGATACCGCTCCGCACACCCGCGATCGCAAAGAAGCCAGCTGCGGCTGTGCCGGGGTATTCAATGCGCCGTCCATGCTGTCGGCCTACGCGACGGTGTTTGAAGAAATCGGCGCGCTGGAGCATTTCGAGGCGTTCTGCTCTGAAAATGGCCCGAACTTCTACGGCCTGCCGCTGAACGAGGGTACCATCACGCTGGAACGCCAGCCGTGGACCGTGGCCGAAAGCGTTGCCGTGGGTAACGATGGCCATACCGTCATTCCGTTCCTCGCCGGTGAAACCCTGAACTGGCGCGTTAAAGCATAAGCATTTTTTGCTGATGCGGTGATTGCCTTCGGTTAACTTACTGTATATATTTACAGTAAATAAACCGGAGGCTCTCATGCGTGTAGAAGTCACTGTAGCAAAAACCACCTCACTGCCTGCTGGCGCGATTGAAGCGCTGACGCAGGAACTCAGCAAAAGAATTGATAAACAGTTTCCAGACGGCACCAATACTATTTCGGTGCGCTACGCCGGTGCCAATAGCCTGACGGTGATGGGCGGCGGTAAAGAGGCTAAAGATCTCATTAGCGAAATTTTACAGGAAACCTGGGAAAGCGCCGACGACTGGTTTATTACCGATTAAGCCCTGCCTTTTTATATTGTCTTTCTGCGCGATCGCGGCCTTCCAGGGGATAGACGACTTTCGAATTATCCCCTAATCTGAATCACTCATCCCGCCGTTGTTTATTACCGAGGTGTCGTTAATGGCTCATGACAATCCTGAACAGGCAATGACTTTTGGGGAGCTCCTGGAAGTGATCGGCGAGCAGCAGCGCCGCCTTACCGTGTTGGAAAACGCCTTTTCCTGGCTCACCTTCTGCCTGGATGATAAATCCAACCAGCTGTTAATCCACAGCCTGCGGCTGGAAGGGCAAAATCAAAATCGCGACGAGCCGCTGCAAAAACAGTTCATCAGCTTTGCCGACGATATTGAAAAACGCCTTGGTTTGTCTGCCGCGCAGCCGGACACCCCCGAGTGAGAAAATTCTGGTTTGATAACCGGAGTGACTATTTTTCACTCACACTCGTACAATTAATGTTCAAATAATGCACTGCTGTTTACCGTTCAAAAATATAATTCTGTCATACTAAAAAGTGCTGTTATAATTACAAAGCTGTAATAAAAGAAGCCGCATTGAACCTCGATAAATAACTTCGTTGTCATCATTAACACGAGTAATAAGGGGGTTATAATGGACAGAAACAACAAAGATGTCATCCAGACACATCCCCTCATCGGATGGGATATCAGTACAGTAGACAGCTATGATGCAATGATGATTCGTCTGCATTCCCTGTCCTCCAATGAGCAACACAGTGATGAAGCCGAAGTTGGCCAGACCTATTGGCTGACCACAGATGTCGCTCGCCAGTTTATTTCCATCCTTGAAGCTGGCATTGCCAAGATCGAAGCGACCGATTACCAGGACCGCGATTACAAGAAGCACTGATCTTCAATCTGTTCCACACCGACAGGCACCCCACTGGGTGCCTTTTTCATGCCCGCAATAATTTGTTATTCTGCACGGAATAGTGTTCCAACCAGAGGCCGGGTAAAAATGGTTTACGATTTAATTGTGGTGGGCAGTGGTTCCGTTGGGGCCGCCGCCGGGTGGTATGCAACGCGTGCCGGATTGAAAGTGCTGATGATTGACCGCGCCCATCCTCCCCACGCGGCAGGAAGCCACCATGGAGAAACCCGTCTGATTCGCCATGCCTACGGTGAGGGCGCACGCTATGTGCCAATGGTGCTCCGCGCCCAGCAGCTGTGGGACGCGCTGGAGAAAGAGTGTGGCGAACAGATTATGCATCGCAGCGGCGTACTGAACCTGGGGCCGGAAAACGCCGAGTTCATCCAAAACGTCATCGGCAGCGCGCGCGAGTTTAATCTTGAGGTGCAGATCCTGCGGGGTGATGAGATAACCTCCCGCTGGCCGCAGATCAGCGTGCCTGAGGGCTATATTGGGGTCTTTGAGCCGCGTTCCGGCTACCTGAAATCCGAGCTCGCCATTAAAAACTATATCCGCCTGGCCAAAGAGGCGGGCTGCGCCCAGCTTTTCAACTGCGAGGTCACTGCGATCGATGAGCAGGATGGCCTGCAGACGGTCACTACACCTGAAGGCGTCTATCAGGCACGTAAGCTGCTGTTGAGCGCAGGAACCTGGGTCAAAACGCTTTATCCTTCTCTACCGGTCACCCCGGTGCGTAAGGTGTTTGCCTGGCACCAGGCGGATGGCCGGTACAGTGAGAACAACAAGTTCCCGGCGTTCACCGCCGAAATGCCGGACGGCATTCACTATTACGGCTTCCCGGCAGATAATAACGCCATCAAAATTGGCAAACACGAAGGCGGGCAGCCGATTGATGCTCCTGAACAGCGTAAACCGTTTGGCAGCGTGGCGGAAGACGGCAGCGAACTGTTTGGTTTTTTACGCCAGTTCCTGCCGGGCGTTGGTGTTTGCCTGCGCGGTGAGTCCTGCACCTATGACAACTCGCCGGATGAGGACTTCATCATTGATACCTTTGCCCACCCTGACCGGCTGATTATCACAGGCTTAAGCGGGCACGGCTTTAAGTTCGTCAGCGTGCTGGGCGAAGTTGCAGCACAGTTTGCCGCAGGTAAAAGCAGCGAGTTTGATTTAACGCCGTTCAGCCTTACCCGTTTTTCCTAAAAAAACGGCTCAATTCTGAGCCGTTTTTATTTGCATAGTTTCTGCTGAACATTACTTCTTGATTTCGCTCGCCAGCGCTTTCTGACTACGCAGGCGCAGCTTATTGACCAGACGATGCGCCTCGGCACGGCTGCCAACCGAAGGGGCAGAACCGCGCAGCGGCTTACGTGCCGTTTCGCGCAGGGTGAAGACGGTAATCACACCAATCGCACCGGCTCCCATCAGGTAGTATGCCGGCATTAGCAGATTACCGGTTTTCTCCACCAGCCAGGTGGTGACCAGCGGAGTGGTGCCGCCGAACAGCGAAACCGAGAGGTTAAAACCAATCGCCAGCGCACTGTAGCGAATATCGGTGGCAAAGAGTGCAGGTAGCGTGGCCGGCATTGAACCGCTGAAGCAGGTATGCAGCGCACCGAGAATAATCAATCCGAGGAAGACCAGCAGCATATTCCCCGTGCCTATTAACATCATGCAGGGGATCGCCAACAGGATCAGGCCAACCGCACCGCCCCAGATAACCGGACGACGACCAAGGCGATCGTTCCAGTGCCCCCAGAACAGCGTCAGCGGCATCATGACAAACATCACCACCAGAATAAGCAGCAGGCTGCTTAACTCGCTCAGACCGAGTATGCCGGTCAGATAGCTCGGCATATATGAGGTCAGCATATAGTTTGAGACGTTAAACAGCAGCACCAGGCCAATACACTTCAGCATCTGCGCTCTATAAGTCTTCAACATCGCCCACAGCCCCATCTGCGGTTTGCTATGTTCAAGCTGCTCCTGTTTTTCCATATGCTTCTGAAACGCCGGGGTCTCTTCCAGCTTTAGTCGAATATAGAGGCCAAACAGTCCCAGCGGCGCCGCGATAAAGAACGGGATGCGCCAGCCCCAGTCGAGCAGTGCCTGCTCAGGCATCGCCGCTGTCAGGCAGGTTACCAACCCAGCTCCCAGCAGATAACCGCCGAGCGTACCGAACTCCAGCCAGCTGCCCATAAATCCACGGCGCTCATCGGTAGAATATTCCGCGATAAAAGTAGCCGCACCGCCGTACTCGCCACCGGTAGAGAATCCCTGCAGCAAACGTGCCAGCAGCAGCAGCACCGGAGCATAGATGCCGATTGAGGCATACCCGGGGATCAGGCCGATACAGAATGTGCCAATCGACATCAAAATCATAGTCAGTGCCAGTACTTTCTGGCGGCCAATGCGATCGCCCAACGGGCCGAACACTAAGCCTCCCAGAGGCCGAACCAGAAATGCCGCAGCAAACGCGCCAAATGTGGCTAACAGCTGAGCGGCAGGGCTGCCGCCGGGGAAGAAGACCTTACCTATGGTTACGGCAAGATAGCTATAGACGCCAAAATCAAACCACTCCATGGCATTACCTAGAGCAGCCGCACCCACGGCGCGCTTAAGCATGTCTTTATCGACGATGGTAATGTCGTCAACACTCAGCTCTTTTTTAGCTGATTTTTTTTGCCAGAAATGTTTTTTTTGCGATGCATTGTGATCGGATAAGTTGCTCATAGCGCTCCCTGTCACGCAGTAGATTGAGCAGCCTTATAGCTTTCGTCGCCAGATCGAGCAGGAATACATAAAGGGGAAGAAAGCTATAACGCAGCGAAATGTGAGATGACGATAAGCAACGAATACCGCTGGCACCCTTGCTTACGTATCTTTAATGTATACAAAATTCCGATATTTTTCAAATTAACCGCATTTTAAGCCAAATTACCTAAAGTTAGTGTGATTAACAAATATCGAAATATCACTTCCTGGTTGTTTCCACCACTGAAACTATCCACAAGAGAAAGATATTAGTATTTTTAATATATTTTTATCGGCGATGATTGACAAAAAATGACAAAAAATTGACATTAATCGATAAAATAAACAAAAAAATAGAATATGTTTTTACAAAATCGAAATGATTAAAACTCAACCATAAAGCCACAAACCACTACTAACCCGCAAAAACAAACTGCTTTACTGAGTGTTTTTCGCAATTAATATTCAAATAATTTCACATAAAAAAATATTTTGTCATTAGAGGAAATTAGCTATTGATTTTAACCTTTCACCTGGCCAGTCTTAACAAAAAAATGACAACCGGTGAATTATGCAGTGGAAAAATAGCGTTACCCGTTATGGCTCTTTGAGCATCAGTCTGCACTGGCTGGTGGCCATCGCTGTCTATGGCATGTTCGCCTTCGGACTCTGGATGGTGACACTCGGCTATTACGATACCTGGTATCACAAAGCACCAGAGCTGCATAAAAGTATCGGTATGGTGCTGTTCGCCGTAATGCTGGTCCGCGTCGTGTGGCGTTTTGTCTCCCCACCGCCAAAACCACTCAGCACATACTCGCCCCTCACTCGCTATAGCGCGATTGCAGCGCACCTCCTCCTGTATGGGGTGCTGTTTGCTATTTTGTTTAGCGGCTATCTGATTTCTACCGCTGAAGGAAAACCGATTAACGTCTTCGGCGTGGTTCCTGTACCTGCCGCGTTTTCCGACCTCGGTGAACAGGCGGACCTGGCCGGGGATATCCATCTTTGGCTGGCCTGGGGGGTGGTTATCCTGTCAGGGCTTCACGGGTTTGCCGCACTGAAGCACCACTTTATTGATAAAGATATTACGTTGAAACGGATGCTGGGTTCCCGCATCGATTAACCTTTGGAAAAGGAGAAGTCTCGTGTTGAAGAATACTATTCTGGGATTAACCACCGCCGCACTGCTGATGACCGCCGGAACTGCCGCAGCGGCTGATTATAAAATTGATAAAGAAGGCCAGCACGCCTTCGTTCAGTTCCGCATTAAGCACCTTGGCTACAGCTGGCTGTACGGCAGCTTTAAAGATTTCGACGGGGGATTCACCTACGATCAGGCCGATCCGTCCAAAGATAAAGTCAACGTAACGATCAATACCGGCAGCGTCGATACCAACCATGCCGAGCGCGATAAACACCTGCGCAGTGCCGATTTCCTTAATGCCAGTAAATTCCCGCAGGCGACCTTCACCTCAACCGGCGTAACGAAAAACGGCGATGCCCTGAACGTGGACGGTAATCTGACGCTGAACGGCGTGACTAAGCCGGTGAAGCTGGAAGCGAAGCTGACTGGAGAAGGTAAAGATCCGTGGGGCGGCGAGCGAGCAGGCTTCGAGGCAACCGGCAAATTTGCGCTGAAAGATTTTAATATCAAATCCGATTTAGGCCCGGCTTCGCAGGAAGTTGAGTTGATTATTTCCGTTGAGGGCGTGCGTCAGTAAGCACGGAGATCGCCACCTTCCCCGCCGGGGAAGGTGGTGTTTCACTGAATATTACTCTTCAGGAATATGCATCGTAGTACTGAGCAGACCACGCGATTTATTAAAGATTTTATTGCCATTCTCACGGCCGGCACGGCGAGAACGCTGCTCTTCCGGCGACAGCGCCAGCTCCTCCATGCAAATCGGGCTACAGCAGTGATTGAATTTCTCTGCGCAACTCGGGCACTGGATAAACAGCAGATGGCATCCGTCGTTCAGGCAGTTCACGTGCGTATCGCACGGCGCGCCGCACTGGTGGCAGTTGGCAATCACATCTTCTGAGATACGCTCCCCCATACGCTCGTCAAAGACAAAGTTTTTGCCCTTAAAACGCACCGGCAGCCCCTGCTCACGGGCACGACGCGCGTACTCAATAATACCGCCTTCAATGTGATAAACGTTCTCAAAGCCGTTATGGCGCATCCACGCACTGGCCTTTTCACAGCGAATTCCGCCCGTGCAGTACATCACGATTTTTTTGTCTTTGTCCTGCTGCAGCATATCCACGGCCATCGGCAGCTGATCGCGGAAGGTATCCGCCGGGATTTCCATCGCGTTGTCGAAGTGACCCACTTCGTATTCATAATGGTTACGCATATCAACGAAAACGGCTTCCGGATCGTCAAGCATGGCATTCACTTCCGCCGCTTTCAGATAGGCACCCACGTCGCTGGCGTCAAAAGTATCATCGGTAATACCATCGGCAACAATGCGCTCGCGGACTTTAAGACGCAGCACCCAGAAGGATTTACCGTCGTCATCCAGTGCAATGTTCATACGCAGGTTATTCAACTGTGCATGGAACGCATACAGCGTGGATTTCATGGTTTCGTACTGGCTGGCCGGAACGCTGATCTGGGCGTTAATGCCTTCAGCGGCGACATAAACACGGCCAAAAACCTTCAGTTTGGTTAGCGCAACATAAAGTGCGTCGCGGAAGGCTTTTGGATCGTCAATGTTGAAATACTTATAGAAAGATACTGTGGTACGCGGCTCGGTTTCAGCCAGCATGCGTGCCTTCAGCTCTTCATTGGAAACAAGGTTATGTAACACTGGCATGGTGTTCGTTCCTGAATTCTGAATGAGAGAAATTTTTGCGGCGCTATCATACCTGAATTGTAGCGAATTGCACTTGCCGCTGTTGTCCCTGTACAGCTCCCAGGTTCCCGATACCTCATCGACTTTACATGTCTATTCAGTCGGATAAAAGTCCATCACGTAAAGTTCAGTACCAGGAAAAAACCGCAGGCACATGCTATGATCGCATTCAGGCGGGAATGGTGTCAGCCATTTTCGGCCTGTGGGGAATCGAGTAACTCAGGCATTCGGAGTGAGATTACTGGAAAATATTAACTATCATTGACGGGATTAGTGACTGGTTTTTCGAATAAAAATCACCCAAACGGCGCGTTATTTCGCGGGATATACAATAAATGGCACAATACGCCATAAATAAACCCCTATGGACAGGATAACATTTCCCCCTTTACGATCTGGAAACTCATGACTCAGCTGCCCCAATTTAGCCGCGCATTGCTGCATCCTCGTTATTGGTTTACCTGGTTGGGTATTGCCCTGCTTTATGTTCTGGTCCTGTTACCCTACCCGGTGCTCTATTACATCGGATGTGGCCTTGGGCGATTTTCAATGCGCTTTCTTAAACGCCGCGTAAGCGTCGCCAGACGTAATCTTGAACTTTGCTTCCCGGAGATGCCCGTAGCTGAACGCGAAGCGATGGTAGTCCGTAATTTTGAATCACTGGGAATGGGCCTGATAGAGACCGGCATGGCCTGGTTCTGGCCGGACTGGCGGGTAAGCCGCTGGTTTCAGGTCAGCGGGCTTGAACATATCGCGAAAGCCGCAACCGACAAAAAAGGGGTGCTGCTGATCGGCATGCATTTTCTGACGCTGGAACTGGGCGCGCGAATTTTCGGTATCCATAACCCCGGTATTGGCGTTTATCGCCCAAATGACAACGCGCTGCTGGACTGGCTGCAAACCTGGGGACGTATGCGTTCAAACAAGAGCATGCTGGACCGCAAAGATCTTAAGGGAATGATTCGCGCGCTGAAAAATGGCGACATCATCTGGTATGCACCGGACCACGATTACGGCCCCAAAAGCAGCGTGTTTGTTCCCTTTTTTGCCGTGGAGCAGGCCGCCTCAACGAAAGGCAGCTATCTGTTAATCCGCAGCGGTAATCCAGCGGTCATTCCTTTTGTACCTCGCCGTCTGCCGTCCGGGAAAGGTTATGAGATGGTGATCCTGCCGGAAGAACGGGATATCCCCCTGGAAAATGAAAGCGCCACCGCCGCACGGATGAACAAGATTGTGGAGCACGGCGTGCTGATGGCCCCCGAGCAGTATATGTGGCTGCACCGCCGTTTTAAAACTCGACCGGAAGGCGAGCCTTCACTTTACTGACCCGTCGCGTTATTCCTGCCAGACCGCGTTGCCGGGCTGGCAGGCACTCCTCAAACCGTTATCGATTTAGAACGTAATGTCCCCGGCAATACCGCCAACAAACGCGTCCTGCACCTGATCAACACCGCCCGGTTTAGTAATCAGCTGTAAGTTAGGCCGAATGCTGAGCCAGCGCGTTGCTTTCACATTGTAATAGACCTCATAGTTCCACTCCGATCCTTTCTGCAGCGGCATATAGGACATATCGTGATAGTCGCTAACGCCCTTGTCCTGGTTCTGCTCATTGCGCATCTTCGCATAGTCGTGGTTGACGTGGATGCGCGCCATGCCGATACCAATTTCATCCTTTGGACGCGCATCGAACGGCCCGGCCCAGGTTAAGGCGAGCGACTGGTAGTTATCCAGTTTTGAGGTTCGGTGATCGTTCATGATGTACTGGAAGTTAATACCGAGGCCACGAGTATTATCGCCACCGGTCGCGGTAAGCCGTTGTTCAGCGAGCAGATAGCCGCCGTAGGCATGATCCGTCTTGCCGTATTTTCCGTCATGCCAGCTGCTGTAATTACCGCCGCTGGTTGAGCTGTAATAGCCCCCCAGACGATAGTTACCCTGGAGTTTGTCAGCCCCCAGTTTCGGCTGCCAGCCGAGCTCCATCGGCACCAGATTTCCCTCGCCGTGGCGCATATCGAAACGGAAGCCGTTGGCTTTGGTATTGTTGACCTTGTTCTGGTTATAAATACCTACCTGCAGATAAAGATCTTCTGGCAGATTCAGTTTCACCCTTCCGCCCCATTGTGATATTGGGGCGTTAAACCAGCGGTCGTTACGCCAGTGCCCGGGCTGTCCGCTCCCCATTGCCCAGTTCTGGAACATCCCCAGTTTTGCCGTATCAAAGTCTTCGTTGGTGGTGACGCGCCCCAGTTTTACATCCAGCCAGTTATTGAACAGGCTTTGATTTAACCAGAATTGCGTCAGGCGCAGATAATCACCACGCGCGGAGATCCCCTGCACGTTGGATAAACCGCCGGTGCGCGGATCGTTAATATGAGAGGTTAAATTTTCACCGGAGCGATTGGTGATTGTGGCCTGGAAGGTTCCCCCCTGCCAGTTCAACAATTTATCCAGATCGAGCGTGCTGCCAAATGTCCACTGGTCGGCATAACGCATGGTGGTTGCCGTACGGTATCCCCCCGCAAGGTTAGCGGCGGATTGCATGGTATAACCCACCTGAAAATCTACGCCGTCATCGGTCAGTTTCTGGCGATACCCGCCCCAGTCCCCCAGCAGCCAGGGAGAGTCCAGCGAAAATGGCGGGGTATCAGCAAGTGTGGAAAACGAAACCAGTGCCAGTCCCAGAGGTAGCAGTCCGGCTTTTTTCTTTTGCCAGGGTTTACGCGTGGTTAAATTCCTTGCCATATCAGTCATCCTTAAATAGTGAAAGTTCGGGGCGGCAGGCCGCCTGGCGGCACATCACTGTGCGCGGCGCTAATTAACCACTTCTCAGGCATTTTCCTTTATTTAAATCGTGCGCTCGGCCGATAAACCGCACAGAGTCGCGTAGACATCGCTGCCTGCGGATGCAGATAGCTGCGCTACAGCAACGCCATCAGCACATCTGGCAAAAATTTCCTCACCGGCTCCTTGCATCTTGAAGCACAGCGACAACACTTAACGATGTTTTTACTTAAACGCCAGCAAGGAGAAGTACATGACCCTTTATGCAACTCTGGAAGAAGCCATCGACGCCGCTCGCGAAGAGTATCTTGCCGCGAATCCGGAAGTGATTGAGGAAGAAGCGTCCGTTGAACAGTTCGCGATGCAGAAATACGTGATGCAGGATGGCGACATCATGTGGCAGGTGGAGTTTTTCACCAACGAAGGTGATGAAGGAGAATGCCTGCCGCTGCGCAGCGGTGAAGCGGCGCAGGCAATTTTTGACGGTGACTTCGACGAGATCGAACTTCGTCAGGAGTGGCTGGCTGAAAATACCCTGCACGAGTGGGATGAGGGCGAATTTCAGCTGGTGCCGCCTGAAGGCAGTGAAGAGGCCGATGCCGCCGCTGAGGAGTGGGAGGATGATAACAGTGAGTCCGACCGCTGGGCATAGGCTTCCGCCAGGCTCAACCCCGGTGTGCTATTCGTAAGGTCCGTGTTTAGCATCTACCGGCAGCAATAACGTATCCACAACCAGCGACAGCGGCAGATCGATAATAGTCAGAAATCGCCAGGGCGTATCCCGAACGTCCCACTGTACACCCGGATAGTACTGATTGCCGTGTCCCTGTCCGGGCACGGCTCTGCTGATAATGCTGCCACAGCCGCTCAGTAGCAGCACGCAAAAACCAACCGTTAAACTACGTAAGAACATACTTATCACATCACACTTTAGGGTAAAAAACGCACTATTTTACCCACAGTTCTGCGCCACACCATAGCCGACAGTGAAAATTATGCGTAAATACTCGGATAGCCAGCGAAAAAAAGCCGGGACACTGTCCCGGCTTTCTGATGCAGCACCCGTAAGGCGCAATACAATTAATTACTTCGCATTATTTAACGCCAGTGGATTGAGCGGCAGCGAGTGGTAATGATCCAGCCAGTCGTGATACTTATCCGCGTTCTGCCACAGACGATAGTGCATACGCGAAAGCGTAACCGGGTCACTCAGCAACGCAAGGCGGCTGTCGCGATCCAGCTTAGCCGGCGACTGGCTGAGTGCCTGCTCAACGCGACGGTCACGCGCATAGTCGAGGATATCGCTTTTCAGGTGGCGAGACGTTGCCATCGCACTGGCCAGCGCGTTAAACGACGGGTGGAACATCGCATGCATAAAGCCGTTATCCAGCGCACGCTCGCGATTCAGCTCCACGTAGCGATCGGTATCCAGCAGTTCCTGCGGCGGCTGATACTCTTCCGGAATAAGGAACAGTTTACCGCGCTTCGACGCCTGACCAAGCGTACGACGGCTGGACCACACCGAAACGAACGGCGACAGGATCAGCGAGAAGACAATCGGAGACAGCCACCAGAGGAAGTTCAGATCCAGCCAGCCCATCCCCCCGGCCCAAACCAGGCCGAGCAGCATCTGCGAACCATGACGCTTAAAGGCTTCGCTCCACGGCGTTGCATCATCATCACGCTGCGGTGAATTCCACACCACTTCCCAGCCGAGGAATGCGCTGACCACAAACACCGTATGGAACAGCATACGCACCGGTGCCAGCAGCACAGAGAACAGCATCTCCAGGAACAGCGAGGCCAGCACGCGCAGGGCTCCGCCGTAAGGTTTCGCTCCCTTACACCACACCAGCACTACGCTCAGCAGCTTCGGCAGGAACAGTAGCACCAGCGTGGTCGAGAATAGCGCGATGGCCAGCTCAGGACGCCACTGCGGCCAGACAGGGAATAGCTGCCTTGGCTGCAGGAAGTACTGCGGCTCCATCAGGGTGTGAACCACCTGAAGTGCCGTTGATAGTGCAAGGAACATAAACCACAGCGGCGCGGAGAGATAGGACATCACACCGGTCAGGAATACCGCACGGTGTACCGGGTGCATACCTTTAACCAGGAACAGGCGGAAGTTCATCAGGTTACCGTGGCACCAGCGGCGGTCACGTTTCAGCTCATCAAGCAGGTTTGGCGGCAACTCTTCATAAGAACCCGGGAGATCGTAAGCGATCCAGACTCCCCAGCCCGCACGGCGCATCAGCGCAGCTTCAACGAAGTCATGGGACAGGATCGAACCGGCGAAAGACCCTTCGCCCGGCAGCGGAGCCAGCGCACAGTGTTCGATAAACGGCTTAACGCGAATAATGGCGTTATGCCCCCAGTAATGCGACTCACCCAGCTGCCAGAAGTGCAGACCGGCAGTAAACAGCGGACCGTATACACGGGTAGCAAACTGCTGGCAACGCGCATAGAGCGTATCCATGCCGGAAGCCTTTGGCGAAGACTGGATGATACCGGCGTTCGGGTTAGCTTCCATCATTCGCACCAGGCCATTAAGGCACCCGCCGCTCATCACACTGTCGGCGTCCAGTACGACCATGTAGCTGTACTGGCTGCCCCAGCGGCGGCAGAAGTCATCGATGTTACCGGATTTGCGCTTCACACGGCGGCGGCGGCGGCGATAGAAAATACGCCCCTCCCCTCCGACGTCACGCACCAGTTCCATCCACGCCTTTTGCTCGGCCATGCAAATGTCCGGATTGTAGCTGTCGCTCAGAATATAGACGTCGTAATGCTGCTGTTCTCCGGAGCGCACCACTGATTCCCAGGTCGCGCGCAGACCGGCGAAGACGCGTTCCACATCCTCATTACAAATCGGCATAATCAGCGCGGTACGGTGTTCCGGGTTGATCGGTTCGTCGCCGGTGGTCTTGTACGAAATACTGTACTTATCCTTGCCGATCAGCAGTTGCAGGAAGCCCATTAGCGCGGTCCAGAATCCTGCGGACACCCAACAGAACAGGATGGCAAACAGGAACAGAATCCCGGTTTGCAGCACATACGGCAGGATCTGCAGCAGCGACTGCTGCCAGTTCTGATTGATCATATCCATAGGATCGATCAGCGCCCAGCCCTGGTAAGGCAGAATGGTCTTCATATACCAGGTCGCAATCACCGTCTGGAAAACGGTGAGGAACAGCAAAATGTAGCGACGAATGGAGCCGACATAGCGCCAGTTATCTTCGCTCTTTTGCTCTTCCTTAGTGGCATAGCGATGAGTACTTTTGCGCCCGCGCAGCGAGTCCCACGCTCTGGCAACCGGGTTAGTACGCCACTCCTCAGGATACATCGACGAACGAGTATGCGGCGGCATCGCCTTGAGCGTAGTACGGTTAAGCGCATCCTGATAGAACTGACGGCCTTCATCAATTGACTCTGGCCAGCTCATCTCAACACGTGCCTTTACCGACTGCTGAGGTACGTCGTCGGGACGGATTTCAGACGGAACTTCACCCGCCAGATCAAAATGCAGCTGGCTGAAGCTCTCTTCACCACGCAGTTCCCCCTGCCGTTCAGGGGGAAGCGGCAGCGCGTCAATGTATTCAACGGGTATCACAGTTGTCTTATTCATTGGCAGGCAGCTGATAGCTCCAGGTTTCTGTCAGCGTCTTATCACCGTTAACCAGTGCAGCACGCATTTCAGTCGGCTGTTTATTGTCTTTCACTCGCAGACGCATCACCAGGCGCCAGCCTTTTGTGACCGGATTATAGCGGACGCTGTTCTCAACCAGCTCACCGTTATTACCGATACTCACCTGCGGAGTGACCGGTGTATCCTGAGCCAGTTTGCTCATTTCCGGGCCGACAAAGTCAACGATAAAGGCAACGGTGCCGTCCGGCTGGCGTACCAGATTAGACTGCTTAACATCGCCAGTAGATCGCAGCGTATCTTTCACGTAGGCCGTTTCCGGCGAATGCAGAAGATTTTCATCGCGGGTGAAGTGCAGGCGATAGGAGAAGTTCATCTCTTTACCCGCTTCCGGCAGGCTTTCCGGGCTCCAGAACGCCACGATGTTGTCGTTCGTTTCATCGGTGGTTGGGATCTCCACCAGCTCGATGCGGCCTTTACCCCAGTCGCCTTTTGGCTCAATCCAGCCGCTTGGACGCAGATCGTAGCGATCGTCCAGATCCTGGTAAAGGTTGAAATCACGCCCACGCTGCAGCAGACCGAATCCGCGTGGATTCTCCACGGTGAAGGTGCTGACGGCAAGGTGACGAGGATTGTTCAGCGGACGCCAGATCCATTCACCATTACCGGCATGAATCGACAGGCCGTTCGAGTCGTGCAGCTCTTTACGATAGTTGGTCACCGGCGACGGCTGATTTGCACCGAAGAGGTACATGCTGGTCAGCGGCGCAATGCCCAGTTTACCCACTTTGTCGCGCAGATAGACTTTGGAAGTAACATCAACAGTGCTGTCTTTACCAGGAGAGATCAGGAAACGATAAGCACCAGTCGCACGCGGTGAGTCCAGCAGCGCATAGATAACCAGATGCTTGTCCTGCGGTTTAGGACGCTCAATCCAGAACTCCTTAAAGCGCGGGAACTCTTCACCGGAAGGCAGTGCGGTATCAATCGCCAAACCGCGTGCGGACAGGCCGTAGACCTGGCCCGCGCCGATAACACGGAAATAGCTCGCGCCGAGGAAACTGCTGATCTCGTCTTTCTTATCTTTACTGTTTAACGGATACAGAACCTTAAATCCGGCAAACCCGAGATTTTTCACCGTATCCGAATCGTGCGGCACATTGCCAAAATTGAAATAGTCCGGGGAATATTTAATGGCGCGAACGCTGTTGGCGGTCACTTCATTGAGTTTGACCGGCAAATCGAAATACATGCCCTGGTGATAGAATTCAAGCTTAAAGGGTGTCTTCAGCTTACCCCAGTAGGCTTTATCATGATTGAACTGAATCTGCTGATAGTCGGCATATTTCATATCGCGCAGCTGAGAAGGCAGATTACTCTTCGGCGCTTCGTAACCTTTACCGGCTAAATCCTTTGCCTGTTTTGCAACATCGTCAATGCTAAACGCCCATGCCGAATTGGCATACATCGCAAGCAAAACCGCAGCACCAACCCAACGTAGCTGCATAAGTTTTGGTTTTTTGTTCATTTTAATCAGCACATCCCCCCCTTTACGGGTGCGAAAATCAATCCTAAACATCTTAATGGATAATTAAGCATTCCGACAGCATGACCGCGTTTTTGTTCCACTATTCCGAACGCGCAAGCGCCGGATTCTCAAGTGGTTAGCGGATACAGATTCGACTGATAGTATACCTGTGTTTACTCTATTAAAGTAAGCAGCAAGCTTTAGGCCGGTTCAGGGTGAGCCTGCATTGTAACGCATTGAAAATTGGACATATATGACTAAAAAATCACCACAACGAGAATATTTTCTGGATTCGATTCGCGCCTGGCTGATGTTATTGGGCGTCCCCTTTCATCTGTCCCTGATTTATTCTTCACAAAACTGGTCAGTAAACAGTCCGGCTCCGTCTGAGTGGCTGACATTGCTCAATGAGTTTATCCATGCATTTCGCATGCAGGTGTTCTTTGTCATATCCGGCTATTTCTCCTACATGCTCTTCCTGCGCTATACGCCCGGCCACTGGTTGAAGGTGCGCGTTGAGCGTGTCGGAATTCCAATGCTGGCCGCTATTCCGCTGATTACCGTACCTCAGTTCTTCATTCTGAAGGAGCTGACTAGTAAGATTGGCGACTGGAGCAAAATGAGTCCCTACCAGAAGTACAATGCGCTGGTCTGGGATCTGATTTCTCACCTCTGGTTCCTGCTGGTACTGCTGGTTCTGACCGTTGCCGGCTTCTGGCTTTTCCGATTGCTGCGCGATGGTAAAAGGGAAAAAGCAGACTATTCCGACCTGACCTGGGGTAAATTAACCGTCGTTATCCTGCTTTGTGCGTTGGGATGGGGGGCGTTTCGCCGGGTGATTCTGTTCGTGGCCCCTCAGGTGACCGCCGATGGCCTGTTCAATATGGCGGTAATGCAATCGCTGATGTATCTGCCCTTCTTTATGCTCGGCGCGATGGCGTGGAAATATCCGGCAATCAAGGCCCTGTTTGTGAAGCCGAATCCGTGGACGTTTATTGGTGCCGCTCTGGCGTTTGCTGCCTATGTGGCGAATCTGACGTGGAGTACGGGCGAAGGCTGGATGTACGAACTGGACACGATCGCATCTATGCTGATGGGGCTGTGGATGGTTAACGTGGTGTTCTCCTTCGGCCACCGCATGCTGAATTCCCATTCGCCTCGCGTCACCTATCTGGTGAACTCGTCGTTATTTATCTATCTGGTCCACCATCCGCTGACCATCCTGTACGGTATTTTTGTTGTGCCGCTGATTGGCAGCAGCACGCTGGGCTTCTTCATCGGGCTGGTGATGGTTTTCAGCATCGCATTCCTGCTGTATGAGATCCATCTGCGTATCCCCCTGCTGCGTTTCCTGTTTTCCGGCAAGCCCCAGCGCTGATCCTTATGCCCGGCATCAGCCGGGCTACAGCAACCACTCAATCGGCAGACGCCACACCAGCCTGACCAGCAGTCGTTGGATAAATCGCGTACGTGGCTCATGCCGGTGCACAACCTCCTCAGCTTCCCCCGGATATTCCACCCAGTTGATTTTTCCCCGCTCATCAAGCCTCAGCGTCCACGCGTGTTCACGCAGGTTGACCAGCAGGTTTTGATGGATGCTGTTCGCCAGCTCACCGCTTTCGATCACCAGCCCCATTTCGGTGTTCAGCACCGCCGAACGCGGATCGAAATTAAACGAGCCGATAAACACCGTTTTTTGATCCACGCTGAAGGTTTTCGCATGCAGGCTCGAGCCGGAGTTCCCGGTCAGGCCACGGTCGTGCAGCACGCCGCCCGGAGGCGTACTGGTTGGCTTCAGTTCGTAGAGTGCGATACCGTGACGCAGCAGTTTCTTACGCCACTTTGCGTAGCCGGCATGCACCACAGAGACATCGTTGGCCGCCAGAGAATTGGTCAGGATGGCAATTTTTACGCCCCTGCGTACCAGCGCCAGCAGCTGGGCGACCCCGGCACGGGTCGGAACGAAATAGGCAGAGATAATGTCCAGTTGCTCCTGCGGGCGGCCAATCACAGAGAGTAAGCGTTGGGGCAGCAGGTTTTTCGTTCTGGCTCGCCCCAGCCCTTTACGTGGGTCGTCGCTGAGCAGTCGGCTGCTGGCCCAGATAAACGGCAGCGTGCGGCTTTCCAGCCGGGTGATAAACGTTGACTCCTGCAAGCGCGTGAAATAGTGCTTCACCTGTTCGTTTTCTCGCCACCCCTCTTGCAGACCGATATCCGCTTCTGAGCCTGGCTCCATATCAACTACCGTACTGAACGGCGCAACCGAACGACACTGCCAGTAGCGTTCAAAATCCTCCCCAACTTCCTCGACTACGGGCCCCACCGCCAGCACATCCAGATCGGAGAACAGCGGTTCGTCACCGGCACCAAAGTATTTATCACCTACGTTCCGCCCGCCGACGATGGTGGCTTCTCCGTCCACGGTGAAGCTTTTGTTGTGCATTCGGCGGTTAAGCCGGGCGAAATCGGTGAGATATCCCAGCAGGCGCAGCGTGCGAAATGAAAAGGGATTAAACAGACGAATGTCAATATTAGGGTGGCTGTTAAGTGCACTGAGCGTCTTGTCCAGCCCCAGGGTATTGTTGTCATCCAGCAGTAGACGAACGCGCACGCCACGCCGGGCGGCTTCCAGCACGGCGCTGAACAGCAGCTGCCCTGATATGTCGTTTTCCCAGATATAATATTGTATATCCAGCGTTTTTTCTGCCATGGCAATCAGCAGATAGCGGGCGGCAAACGCATCCAGTCCTTCAGCAAGAGGATAGATGCCGCTGTCCTGAGGATGCCCGGACACCAGCGGTCTGATGGCCTGGGCGAGGCGTGTAAATCCGTCGACATCGGGCTGCATTGAAACGGTAACATCACTCATCATCTGTCCTTAACGGAGTTTCGGTAGATCATATTCATCAGCGCCCCTCATCCACGGTCTGGTCGCTCTTTTAGTCTAGACTTATCCCATTGTTCCGCTCAGTTCTGCAAACAGGAGAGCATCATGTGTAATGACACCGATTCCTCCCGCTCCCGGCACCATCCGCATCTGTTTCAGAGTTTTTTCCAGGGCAGTTTCCCCGGTTCAAGTGCCTGCCGATCGCCGGGAAAGCGCGCCGATCTGATGATCAACAGCGGCCACGATACCCTGGTGGATAAGGATTATGCCCTGCTGGCTGAGCATCAGCTACTGAGCGCACGTGACGGGGTACGCTGGTATCTTATTGAAAATCAGCCGGGGAAGTACTGCTGGGAAAGCTTTCTGCCACAGCTTGAAGCGGCAAGAAAGTACCATATTCAGATGACATGGGAGCTGGCGCACTTTGGCTGGCCGGATGGGGTGGATATCTGGCAGCCTGAGTTTGTTGACCGCTTCGCGGCCTTCGGAGCGGCATTTGCCCGCCTTCTGCGCGAACAAGGCGAAACTCAGCCGCTGATCTCGCCGATGAACCAGATTTCATTCTGGTCCTGGGCCGGGGCTGAAATCGCCTGGTTTAACCCGTTTGATACAGGCCGGGGATACGAGCTTAAGCAGCAGCTCACTAAGGCTGCGATCGCGGCAATGTATGCGATACGTAACGAACTGCCGGAAACCCGATTTATTATTACCGATCCGCTGGTGCACATTGCAGCATCCGGCTATTCCAGCACCGCGAAAAGTGCAGCACAGCAGCAGCATGAAGCGCAGTTTGAAGTGTGGGACTGGATATCGGGGCGCAGCCTTCCCGATCTGGGGGGCAGTGAAGAATTACTGGATATTATTGGCCTGACCTGGTACCCGGACCACCAGTGGTTCCACAATGGCGATCCTCTGGAGCCTCATCACCCCGATTATCGCCCGCTCCATCTGTTGCTGCGGGATATCGCCACACGCTACCAGCGCCCCCTTCTGCTGGCAGAAACCGGTGCCGAAGCAATCAAATGTGCTGAGTGGCTAAATCGGGTGTGTGAAGAAGTCCGAGCGGCACTCGATATGGGCGTTGCGGTTGAAGGCATTTCACTCTATCCGCTGGTTGACTATCCCAGCTGGGATGATGACCGTCGCTCACCGGCGGGACTGTTTGGGCTGCCCGATGCCAACGGTAATCGCACGGTCAATGAAGCCTGCGCTTTAGCACTGCGCAGCCAGCAAATTAAATTTAAGCAGAATCAGGATCGGGAAGAATGATGCAAAGATGAGGGGCAGGTTCGGGTATCAAGCGGCTGCTCTGCGGGATACCGCACATCGGAAAGCCAGGTCAGGGTAAACAGTACCGTTACAGTAATCAGTCCAGCGGAAAGCAGCCCGACCAGCGCCAGTAATTTATCGTCTCTGGATTCCATATAATCCTCAATCCTTAGGATAATCAACACGTCATGATGTCGCCCGGAAAAATTTACGACATCAGCAACGTTATGGTGAGGACAAAGATTATAAGAGTAAAAGAGGTGACTGCAAGTACCACAATCGCAAATGGGGCATCATCAAGCGGCACCCGCGCGTGTTTTTCGGCTTCAAATTCGGAGCCAGATTCAGAACTTTTTTTCATGTTAAGCCGCAGCGTTTGAGCAAAACCACCCTGTTTTATAGCCAGAAAACTGTGCGAAATCCTTTTCAAAAATTTTAAGAAAACGTATCTTTGCTTTGATGTTATCGGCGATTAAATAAAGAATAATTAACCTGAAAAAATCATTAACAGCCTGTTTTAATCAGTCTGTTCACACCAGATACCGCTAAAATAAGTTTAAAAACAATGATAACATGGCGAATAAACATATTAACATGACAAATCAGTTAACACTGGCCCGATTGGCTATAAGATATTCCTTTTTGTCATCACACCTTAAAATCAGCTATGGTGGCAAAATCCGGCACCTATAAAAAACATTAGCACAATTGATAAATACGGTGAATACCGTTGACCCTGAATTATTCGACCAATTTTAAGCAATTTAAGAGATAAAATAGGGAATTCTTTCGGCAGGCTATCCAGGTGCTTCTTTTCTCGCCACCCCGATAGACTTGCATGAAAAAAGACTGAATAATGCTGGCGCTCATTCAACGGCATCGCCAATTTATCCTGCTGCGCGACCAGGTTTATCATGCATCGATATCGCCTTCCTGAAGAAAGTTTTTTAATTTTTGAACAGATTATTGAACACAGTAGCAATGCGATTTTTATCGTTGACGGTGGTTTGACGCTGACCTTCGCCAACCATCCGGGTGAACGGCTCTATCATCATCTGCTGGCAACCGGACAATTGGCAAAAACGCTGACCGAAGACTGCCCTCAGCTCGATCTGTCAACGGCCGATGCACCTCTTTGGTTACGCACCCGATGCGTGACCATCGGCAATCCGCAGGCCACGCCCGGTCAACTGCTGATCGCCACGGATATTACCGCCGAGATTCAGGCCCAGCGTGAAGAGTCGCTTTCGCGCTGGCGCCTGGAACAGACCCTGGAGCTGACGGAAGAGGGTTTTTGGTTATGGGATATCGGCAGTGGAATTATTTCCCATAATCAGGACTGGAACCGCCTGTTTGGCTTTGATGATAACCGGCTAACGCATCACCAGGATGCGATGTTCAATCTGATTCACCCTGACGATCTTGCCGCCGCCAAACAGAATTTCTTCAATCATCTCTCCGGTCAAACCCCGCTTTTTCACTGCGAATATCGCGTTGTCGATCCCATTGGACGCCAGCGCTGGATACTTAATCACGGCAAGGCGGTACGTCACAGCGATTCGGGTACGGTGCTGGAGATGCTGGGTAAAGCAAAAGACATTACCGAAAAAAAGCGCCGCGAGCGTGAGATGCTTCAGCTGGCCTGGCAGGACCCGTTAACCCAACTTGATAACCGTAACCGTTTTTACGATAAAATTGAGCAGGCGCGCAGCCAGGCCGATCGGCAGCAGTTTTCCGCCCTGCTCTATCTTGACCTGACGCGCTTCAAAGAAGTTAACGATACTCTGGGCCACAACGCCGGGGACGAGCTGCTGAAAATCATCGCTCAGCGCCTGCGCTCGACCCTTCGCAGCCACGATGCTCTCTCTCGCCTCGGCGGCGACGAGTTCGCCGTTCTGGTAACCGACCTCGGTGACAGCTATCAGGAAGCGCGCAGCAAACTGACCGTACTCGCCGAGCGCCTGCTGCAGAATCTGGAGCACGATGTCATCATTGGCGATAACCAGCTCAATATCACCAGTAGCATCGGTATTTACCTCTACCGCCACGATCTGGCTCCTATCGCCGAAATGATGCACAAGGCCGATATGGCGCAGTACTACTCCAAAAAGAATCAGCGCAAGTGGATGTTCTGGTCAACGCGCCTGCGTGAAGAACAGCGCCAGCGGGATACTATCGAAAACGGTTTGCGGCGCGCGCTAAAAGAAGACGAATTTTTCCTTGAATATCAGCCGCAGTTTTCCCGCTGTGGCAGCGTTACCGGCCTGGAGGCACTGCTGCGCTGGCGAACGCCGGACGGTAGATTGATCTCTCCGGCCACCTTTATACCCGTAGCGGAAAACAGTGGGCTGATTCTGAATATCAGCGAGTGGGTGCTGGAGAAAACCTGCGCACAGCTCAAGCTGTGGCAGACTCAGCCCGGAATGGAAACGGTGCGAGTCTCGGTCAATATCAGCCCGCGACAGCTGAAACGCAGTGACTTTATTCGGCAAACGGAGCGCATTGTGAGCCGCAGCGGCGTTGATCCTCAGCGTCTGAGTTTTGAAATACTGGAATCAGCGCTGGCCAGCGATATCGATGACGTTCAGCGTAAACTCGCCGCACTGCGGGACATGCGCATTAATATCGCGCTGGATAACTTCGGTACGGGCATGGCATCGCTGACCGGGCTGCGTAAATTGGGGATCGGCGAGGTCAAAATCGATCGTTCCTTTGTGATGGATATGGAACATAATCCGGATCATCTGATGGCGATCCGCGCGATGATCGCCATGTGCCAGGCTCTGGGGATCAACATTGTTGCCGAAGGCGTGGAAGAAGAAACGCAGTTTTCAGCCCTGTGCGATATGGGATGTCATCGCTTTCAGGGCTGGTATTTTTCCCGCTCTCAGACCCCCGATCGACTGGTCCATCTGTTTAACTAAAGCGGGATCGGGGCAAAAAACCTGCTGGCAGATATTTACTGCTGCCAGCCCCCGCCCAATGCACGGTAGAGATCGATCTGCGCCAGCAGCAGATTATTTTTTGCCTGTACCACGCTCAGCTGGGTACTGAACAGCGTGCGCTGAGCATCCAGTTCATCCAGATAAGACGCGTAGCCATTGCGATAGCGATTGCTGGCAATATGCAGCGCTTCGCTCACCACCTGCTGCTGTTTTTCCAGTTCGACCAGCTGCTGCTGGTAGCGCGTAATCGCATCAAGATCGTCATTCACCTCACCGAACGCGCTGCGCACCACCTTTTCATAGGTGTAGAGTGCCTGATTTCGCGACGCCATTGAGACATCCACCTGCGCGGTCAGCGCTTCACGGTTGAGCAGCGGAGCCAGCACGCTGCCACCGATGCTCCAGAGTCGGAAGGGATTGGCCGCCAGCTCATGCAGAACGGAACTTTGCAGCGTGCCGCTGGCGGTCAGATTCAGCGACGGCAGCAAACTGGCGCGGGAAGACTGTAAAGAGGCATCCGCCGCCAGCAGCTGGCGTTCGGCCTGCACAATATCCGGCCGTCGCTGCAGCAGCTGCGATGGCATCACCGCAGGCAGCGATTGCGGAGCAAGATGGTCAAAGTTGTTCTGCCGGGCAATCTGACGTGGGTTCATACCGACCAGAATACTCAGCGCATTCTCCTGCTGGGATATCTGATGCTGCAACAGCGGGATCTGTGCTTTTGCCGTCTGATATTCCGACTCAGACTGTACCCATTCCAGCTTTGAGGTATAGCCGGTTTCAAACTGACGTTTAGCCAGATTCAGTGAGTTCTGCCGGGTTGCCAGCGTTGCCTCGGTAACACGCAGCTGTTCATCCAGCGAGACCAGTGTCATATAGCCAGAAGCGACCGACGCGGCAATGGTCAACTCCGCAGCACTGGCGGCGGCCTGCTGTGCTGCCAGAGAGGCTTTTGCCGCGTCAATACTGCTGCTGCGCGCGCCCCAAAGGTCAACGTTATAGTTTGCCTGCAGCAAGCCCTGGAACACCGAATACTGATACGGCTGCCCGGTGACGGCCGAAATTGCCCGCGCGCGGGTCGCGGCCACACCGGCATCCAGCGTCGGGAAGTTGTCACCCTGCGCCCCACGCAACTGGGCACGGTACTGATCCACGCGCGAACGGGCGATCAGGATGTCCGGATTATTGCGCAGCGCCTGCTCCACCAGCTGATTCAGCTGCGAATCGCCAAACGCCCGCCACCAGTTCGCCTCAACGGCGGCTCCCGGCCCGACCTGGCTGCGCCAGCCTTCAGGGATCGGCAGCGAAGCGGGAGCCTGGTCTACTTGTGTGGCGCAGGCCGACAGCATGGATGCCAGCAGCAGTGCCAGCAGGGCTTTTTGAGCCGGCATCAGCGTTTCTCCCTGCCGTTATCATCCCCTGTGGTATCGATGTTCACCTCCACCGACATACCGGGGCGCAGCTGTTCCGTGTTCTCGCTGGTAATGCGAATACGCACCGGAATACGCTGGGCGATTTTTACGAAGTTACCGGTGGCGTTATCCGGTGAAATCGCACTGAACTCAGAACCTGCCGCCGGAGAGATAAACTCCACTTCTCCGTCATAACGCGTGTTGTTCAGCGCATCGACGGTAAAGCTGACCGGTAGCCCAGGGCGGATGCGTGCCATCTGCGTTTCTTTCATATTGGCGATCACCCATTTCTGCTGCGGCACCAGCGACGTTAGCCGGGTGCCGGCGGTCACGTATGCACCCTGACGTACCGAAATCTGGCCAAGCTGGCCGTCATGCGGGGCAATAATATGGGTGTTATCCAGATCGATCTGCGCCAGCTCCAGCGCTGCCTGCGCGCTGGTCACGTCGGCCTCCAGCGAAGCGCGATTAACAATAGTGGTCTGAAGATCCTGACGGGACACTTCCAGCGTGGCCTGCGCCTGCTGAACGTCCGCCTGCGTCTGACTGTTGCTGGCCCGTGAAGCGTCGCGCTCGCGCAGCGACAGCGATCCGTCCGCCACCAGATTTTCTACGCGCTTCAGATCCAGCCCGCTTTTCACCGCCTGGGCTTTGGCATTTTGCAAAGCGGCTTCATTACGTTTGATTACCGCCTCTGCGCTGCGCCGCTGCTGCTGGTTATTCGCCAGAGCCGCTTTCTTCATCTCCAGCTGCGCTTGAGACTGATGCACACGCTGGCGATAAATACGATCGTCGATAGTCATCAGCAGATCGCCGCGCTTAACCGGCTGCAAATCCAGTACCTTAACCGAGGTGACGTAACCACTGACCTGCGGGCTGATAAAGGTCACCTGTCCACGCACGTAGGCATTTTCCGTCGACTGTACCTGGCTGGTAAACGGCGGCAGCTGCCAGGCGTAGAGGATCACCAGTACACCGACGATGGCAATGCCCGATCCCAGAGCAATCGATAAAATTCGCAGCTTGTTGTTTCTCTGGCGCTCGGCCTGCTGCTGTTCCTGTTGGCTCATTATTTCCCCGTTGCGATCGTTGTCGCCGTTTGTTGCATTGCCCGCTGCTCAGCTTCCGCTTCCCGTTTTGCCTGCTGCCAGTTGAGATAGCGCAGGCGGGACAGCCGCCACAGCACCCAGAGTAAAGTCACGGCGGCAATACCCGCCGTCAGAAGATAAACATCGTTATAAGCCAGGACGTTTGCCTGTAGAGTGGCAACCGTTTGTAGCTGCGTGGTGCTCTGCGCACTGGTGAGAACAGAATCGGTCAACTGGCTGCTAAACAGGCTGGAATACTGTGCGAGGCGATCGGTCACGTTGGGGTCGAGCAACGAAAGCTGGTCGCCAAGCAGGCTGGAATGATATTTCTCACGCCATGTCTGAAATGTTCCCAGCAGCGCCGATCCCATCAGTCCGCCAATGTTCTGGCTCATGCCGAACAGCACCACGAAGCTCACCAGGTTTTTAGGCTGGGTGACCACGCCCCCTACCCCCAGCAGCATCGCCGGTGCGATAAAGAAAGAGGTACTGAAGCCGAGCAGGAACTGGCTGAAATACATATTGTGCGCACGCGTCAGCGGGTTGGATTGCGCATCCATCAGCGAGGCAACCATCACAATAATCAGCGAAACAACGATCGGCCAGCTCAGATGCTTCGGATTAATGGTCAACGCACTGAAAATAATGCCTGCCGCAACGCCGGCCAGGATCGCCAGCGCCAGCCCCTGCATCTGATCGTTTAACATCCCGATCGTTTGCAAATAGCCCACCGCGCCGGTGTTCTGTTCAGCCAGCATGATACGCAGCAGGATCATCACGATCCCCAGCCGAATAATCGCCCCGCTGCCCAGCCACCGCGTATTGATTAGCGGGTTACTGCGGTTATGCTCCACCAGCACGGCGGCCGTCACCAGTACCAGGCCCAGCGCCGTGCAGACACCCAGCCACGGCGTGCTGGTCCACCACTCAATGCGGCCCAGTGACAGCACGCCACAAAACAGCGCCATGCCAGGCGCCATCAGGAAGAAGGTGAGGAAATCTTTTTTCTCAAACACGCGGGTCCGCTCGCCCGGCGGCAGTTTGAGGATCAGCACCGCGCCCAGCGCCATCAGCGCCAGCCCCAGCTCAAACAGATACAG
This sequence comes from Pantoea coffeiphila, assembly GCF_016909495.1. GTDB lineage: Bacteria > Pseudomonadota > Gammaproteobacteria > Enterobacterales > Enterobacteriaceae > Erwinia > Erwinia coffeiphila. Next base: position 107,768 of record NZ_JAFBFW010000002.1, read on the forward strand.
CCCCCGCCACTCCTCCAGCTGCAGCAGCTCGGTAGAGAACAGCCGCGCCAGTGGGATCGCCAGCTGCGATGCGCCCAGCCCGATAGCCAACGCCTTCAGCCGATGCTTCGCAGGCCAGGCCTGAATCTGATAGTAAATACCCAGTGAACTCAGCGCTGCCCCCACCATACCGTGCGCCGCACGCACGATAATTGCCGAGCTGAGATCGTTGACCAGCAGATGGAAGAACGCCACCAGCACGTACAGGACCAGGAATGCTTCGGTAAACACCCGCAGGCCGAACTGCTGGCGAAACTTGACCAGCAGCAGGTTGATGGAGATGTTGCCCATCACATAAACCGCCGGCAGCCAGGCGATTTCATTGCTGTATGCGCCAAAGACGCCCTGAAGATTGGTGAGATTAGCCGTCACCAGCGCATTGCTCAACGCCCCGGTGATGGAGATCAGCAGGCCAACAATGCCAAAGGCAATACGCTTATGGCCGGGGTGCAGCGGCGTGGAGGGGGAGCCGGGCAGCATCGGCTTTTCACCGGGAGCCCACTCCCGCGGCGCATAGGGGTTAGGCTTATCGCGGCGCACTTACTTACCCTCGGTGGCAATCAGTAGCTGTTGCAGTACTCGCTGGGTGACCGCCAGGTCATCTTTATCAACGTTGGCCAGCAGCTCATTGCGCAGTGCATCCGCCTCAACCTTCAGTCGCTGATACAGCGTTTCGCCCTGAGGCGTCACGTGCAGCAGCCGTTTACGCCGGTCTTCTTCCGGCTGGATGCGCTCCACCAGCTGCTGTTTGACCAGCCGATCGATCAATGGCACCACGCTGGCATCTTCCAGCCCCAGCGCCTGAGCCAGCTCTTTCTGACTGATTGGCGTTTCCTGAATGGCAATGGTGGCCACCGCCATCCAGCTGCTCATGCTCAGACCGTTATCTTTCATCCGCCGATCGATCGCCTGACGCCAGGCATGCGCCGTAAGATGCAGCAAACGGGAGAAGTTCAGTTCCTGGGAGTTCAATATATAGAGACCTGATGATTAGAGTTCTAACTAAATTACCTGGCAATTATAAACGTGCTCAGATAAAAATGGGAAGAGGATCGGAAAAAGTTTAGATAGTTCCTGAACTTTCCGCCAGGCGGTGGAAATGAATTCACGCATCGGAGAGGATTGAATGGAGATTGTGCCCCTGCGCCAACAGCCTGAAAGAAGCCTGGAGATAGCGCACCTGCTGCACAGCGAATGGTCAGCGCTGCCAAACTGGTCTTCGATAGCGCGGATTAATGAACGTCTGCTTTTACGCAATCACCCGGACCGCAGCAGTTTTACCCTGCTTGCCAACCACACAGACGGCAGTCTGATGGGAACCGCCAGTGTGATTGAGTACGAACTCGACGATGATCCGTCGCGACGCTTCTGGCTGGGAGAAGTATTCACGCCAGTTGCCTGGCGCGGTAAGGGCGTGGGATCGGCGCTGGTCAATGCCTGTATCCAGTATGCGAGAAACGATCGTATGGACAGTCTGTGGCTCTATACGCCGGATAAGCAGAGTTTGTATCAGCGGCTTGACTGGCGTGAGATTGAACAACGTGAAGTCTCCGGCGAATGGGTTTCGGTGATGGTGCTGAACCTGGCGGCATAAAGGCGATAGATAACCCATAACGACTAAGAAAGGTAATGACGATGAGCTACGGTAAACGCATTAACGCTTCCTTTGAACGCCCTGACCCGCAGGTTCTGGCACGACTGGCGGTTTATGCCACACCGGATTTATGTGATGTTGCGGGTATCTTCGACTGCATGACCAGCAGCATCAAACCGTGGGTATCCGCCGGTAAAATCGTTGGACCGGCCCTGACCGTCAGAGTGCCGCCTGGCGAAGGCGGTATCATTCCCACCGCCATTGAACTGGCGCAGCCCGGTGATATCGTGGTGATCGACGGGAAAGGCAATACCGAAAGCGCCTACTGGGGCGATCAGCGCAGCAGCCTGGCTCTTAAATTCGGTGCGATTGGGGTGATTATTGACGGCGCGTTTCGCGACATTGATGACTGCGAAAAAATTGGCCTGCCGATTTTTGCCCGAGGGCTGACCTGTGGCGCTTCAGGAAAAACGGGTACCGGTGAAATCAACGTCGCGATCAGCTCCGGTGGCGTAGTGGTAAATCCTGGAGATATTGTATTTGCCGATCGTAATGGCGTCTGCGTTATTCCGCTGCAATATGCCGCCGACGTCGCCGACAGGCTTGAACAACGCTTCCCACGATAAACCGTTCTGCGTTTTTAAGTCGATATCTGCCCGGTGGCTTGCCGGGCCGAATCGGTGTTAGGGGAGAGCCGTATTGGTGATTTCAGCCTGAATCAGGCGTTTTTATGCTGAGCGTTTTCTGAATATCGTTGCCAGCGAAAGATAAAGCAGCCCGGCACCGATAATTATCAGAAAAACATAGCTAAACAGCTTAGACAGCCAGATCCCGGCGACCCCACCCACAAAAAACGCTAAAAGCGTTGATGAGTGCAGCCCCAGACGATCCAGGTAAAGCGGTGCATCCTTGGGCGATTCTTTACGTCGGAAGACATCGATGAGCATCGCAACCTCAATGCCAATATCCGTGGCGGTGCCGGAAACATGGGTGGTTCTGACCCTGGCATTAGAGATCCGCGTGACTACCGCATTCTGTAATCCCATCAAAAAGCTCAATGAAAAAATCAGCAGCAGCCCGGGATATGATGGATTACACCACATTTCAACGATGCCCAGCGCAATCAGCGCCAGTGCCTCAACGAGAATATTTGCCGCGAAAATGGTACGAATCCCCCTTCTACGCCCGGCGTTGATGATCAGCGTGGAAAAAGCAGATCCTGCAATAAACAGCAGCAGAACCGCCAGGAACAGAACGCCCGCCTTCAGGTTTGCTTTCGCCAGATTGTCCGACAGTGACGAAACGTTGCCGGTCATATTCGCCGAGAAAAAACCAACGATCTCAAAAGCCGCCGTATTCAGTGCACCCGCAACGGCGGCAAGCGTACAGGCCAGACGGCTGTCGGTATTGATGGTTCTGGCTTCGTCGGTACTGATTAACATCTGCGATGTCTCATTCTCAGGCATGATTCGTGCCATCATCGGCTTAATTGTGTCTGAGGACAAGTAGAGGAACCTATGTTGTTGTTAATCGTGGAGTGCGATACGCGGATGCGTGTTAGTGGCCGGACCCAGTTGAATAGTATCAGGAGAGGTTATTAGGAAATTGCGGGACAAAAACAAAAAAACCGCCCTTGGGCGGTCACGACATTACTACATATTGCTTTGATTTTATTCGTTTTAATCGGTACTTCGAATATGGTGCCCGGAGTGGGACTTGAACCCACACAGCCATAAGCCGAGGGATTTTAAATCCCTTGTGTCTACCGATTTCACCATCCGGGCCTGGATGTAAGATTGGAGGCGCGTCCCGGAGTCGAACCGAGGTAGACGGATTTGCAATCCGTAGCATGGCCACTCTGCCAACGCGCCTTTATTCTTTTTTGCCTTCAGAGAAATTCTCTGCTGACTTAAACTGGAGCGGGAAACGAGACTCGAACTCGCGACCCCGACCTTGGCAAGGTCGTGCTCTACCAACTGAGCTATTCCCGCTTGGCCATCAACTTTGCTACTTTGTTTGAGTGAAACTCAGAAGCTGCTGATTTGCTTTATCTTCTGGCAGACCGTGCTGCCTTTCGATGCGTTGCATTCTACTGAGATGGCGCACTGAGTCAATCAAATTATCCGTACAATGCGTCCGTTTGCTGCTTTTTAAGTCGCTTCGATCAACGTTCGAGCAAATCACCGCGTGCAGCGCTCAAATATTGGAACATTGACCAGAAAGTCAGCACGGCGGCAATGTAAAGTGCAGCCACCCCAATGCCCTCAACGATCGAGTTCGGACGCCATAACAGAGCAAAAAGTGCCAGCATCTGCGCCGTGGTTTTCACTTTACCAATCCAGGATACGGCAACGCTGCTGCGTTTACCGATTTCCGCCATCCACTCGCGCAGCGCAGAAATGATAATTTCACGGGCAATCATGGTTGCAGCAGGCAAAGTGATCCACCATGCGTGGAAGTATTCCGCCACCAGCACCAGCGCCATGGCAACCATCACCTTATCGGCCACCGGATCGAGGAACGCACCAAAACGGGTGGTTTGCTTCCAGCGACGGGCAAGAAATCCATCAAACCAGTCCGTTACCGCAGCAACGACAAAGATCAATGCACAAAGTAGTGGAGCCCATTCAAACGGCAGGTAGAACGCCAGCACGAAAAATGGAATTAAAACTACGCGAAACAGGGTCAGTAAGGTCGGGATATTAAATGGCATAATTATGCTAACTGTTTGGACAGAGTAGAATTTGTCTCTATGTTCCTACATTGCTACGGGTGTTGCAATGCTTAGTGTTTCAGCGCATAGAAGATTTTTTCGGCCAGCGCATGCGATATTCCCGGTACTTTGGCAATCTCTTCCACCGAGGCATTTATCAGCGGTTGCAGGCCCCCCATATACTTCAGCAGCATCTGGCGACGTTTCGGGCCTATGCCTTCTATCGTTTCCAGCGCGCTGGTATTTTTCACTTTCGCCCGTTTATTGCGATGACCCGTAATTGCATGATTGTGAGAGTCATCACGAATATGCTGCAATACATGTAGCGCAGCGGAATCCGGCGGCAGAGAAAATCCCTCCCCCTCCGGTTCGAAAAACAGCGTTTCCAGCCCCGCTTTGCGATCGGTGCCTTTCGCAATACCGAGTAGCAAAGGATGCTGTTTATCCCAATTGACGTCCAGTTCAGCAAAAACGCTTTTCGCCTGCGCCAGCTGACCTTTACCGCCGTCGATCAGAATCACATCGGGGATTTTACTCTCTTCCAGATCTTTGCCATAACGGCGGCGCAGTACCTGATTCATCGCCGCGTAGTCATCCCCTGGCGTGATTCCGCTGATATTATAACGCCGGTATTCACTGCGCACCGGACCATTAGCATCAAATACGACACAGGAAGCCACAGTTTGCTCCCCCATCGTATGGCTGATGTCGAAGCACTCCATTCGATTGATTTCAGGCAGTTCCAGCACCTGAGCCAGTTCTGACAACCGTTGATGAACGGTGGAATGCTGGGCTAAACGAGTCGCCAGCGCCGTGGCGGCATTCGTCCGGGCCAGCTTCAGATACCGCGCGCGATCGCCACGGGGCTTGCTTTGTATGCTAACCCGCCGCCCGGCAAGCTCGGTCAGGGACTCGGCCAGCAGATCTTTTTCCGGTAGCGTGAAATCAAGCAGGATATCTGACGGCAGCGTTCGGGCCTGACTACCCTGTAAGTAGAACTGCCCGACGAAGGTTTGCACCACCTCGGCCTGATCCGTTCCTGCCGGGACCTTCGGATAATAGCTGCGGCTGCCCAGCACCTTGCCCTGCCGGATAAACAGCACGTGCAGGCAGGCCAGGCCGCCATCGAAAGCAACGCCGATGACATCCATATCATCGCCCTGATTGGAAACGAACTGTTTTTCCGTTACGCGGCGCACGGCCTGGATTTGATCGCGCAGGCGTGCAGCCTCTTCAAAACGCAGCTCCATGGCGGCAGCCTCCATCCGACTGACCAGCTGGTTGAGAACCTGATCGTCTTTGCCGGAGAGAAACAGCCGCACGTAGTTAATCTGCTGGGCGTATTCTTCTTCACTCACCAGCCCGCTTACACAGGGACCTAAACAGCGGCCAATCTGATACTGCAAACAGGGCCGCGTGCGGTTGCGGTATACGCTGTTTTCACACTGGCGAACGGGAAACACCTTTTGCAACAGCGACAGCGTTTCCCGCACCGCATAGCCATTAGGGAAAGGACCAAAGTACTCCCCTTTCGCGTGTTTGGCACCGCGATGACTGGCAAGACGCGGATGGGCATCAGCGCTGAGGAAAATATAAGGATAGGATTTATCGTCACGCAGCAGAACGTTATAGCGCGGCTGGTAGAGCTTTATATAGTTGTGTTCCAGCAGCAGGGCTTCAGTTTCCGTGTGGGTCACGGTCACATCTATCTGCTGGATCAATGCCACCAGCGCTTCCGTTTTTCGGCTGGCAAGATTATCGCGAAAATAGCTGGAGAGGCGCTTTTTCAGGTCCTTGGCTTTACCAACATAAATGACCGTTTCACTGGCGTCGTACATACGATAGACACCAGGCTGGCTGGTAACGGTTTTTAGAAAGGAACGGGCATCAAATACCATACTACTCACTGCTGATTAACGGTTCCGAATTGAACAGACCATAGCGAATAGCCAGATGCGTTAACTCAACATCACCACTGATATTCAGCTTGCTGAACATACGATAGCGGTAGCTATTCACCGTCTTAGGGCTGAGATTCAACTGCTCGGAAATCTCAGTCACTTTCTGTCCTTTGGTGATCATTAGCATAATCTGCAGTTCGCGTTCTGACAAACAGCTCAAAGGTGATTCTGACTGCGGTTCTATCTGGCTTAACGCCATCTGTTGCGCGATGTCAGAGGCGATGTAGCGCTGCCCGGCGTTGACGGAACGGATTGCATTGACCACTTCCTGCGGAGCCGCTCCCTTACTCAGGTAACCTGATGCACCCGCCTGCATTACCTTAGCCGGAAGCGGGCTTTCAGTATGAATGGTCAGCATAATCACTTTAGCATCCGGCGAGTAGCGCACAATTTTACGCGTAGCTTCAAGGCCACCAATGCCTGGCATGTTCATATCCATAAGCACCACGTCAACATTGTTGCTGCGGCACCATTTCACTGCATCCTCACCACAGTTGGCTTCACCTACAACCTGGATACCTTTGATATCTTCCAGTATGCGACGGATCCCTGTACGCACCAGTTCGTGGTCATCGACGAGAAAAACGCTTATCAAACGGAACTCCCTAAATGGCTGAGGCAGGTGATGATGTGCAATAACGCAGGGTCATTATTCTACTACTTTTTTTTCACTGGTAGAACATATTTAACACAGCGACTAACAATTTCGTTTCTTAAATCATAATGCAAAATAAAAAATAACGCTCATGAAAATCTCTATGGCAGAGACATTGATATTCATCGGAAAAATTGCAATAAATACTTACCAAAATAAATGAAAAATACACAATAATCAGCAATTACATAGCATTAGATAAAACCAGTTGCGACAACTCTTCGTTAAGTAAATTCTACAGACATCCGGATATCTCTGTGAACTTAAATTAAGTTTAGTCTAAAGCGATAAGTAAGCAGGATAGCGTTACCGTTACTGCATCACGCTTTACTTCGTAAACGAGAGCGAAAACGAAGCGTGCCCGTCTGATTTTTTTTAAGCTATGTATGATATACTTTTAACAATTTTTCGCGCCCTGCCCTGTGGCTCAGGAGCATGTTTTTTATCATTTATCAGGAGAGATCATGAGTCAGATTGACTTTTCAACCAGTGAAGACGTTAAAGCATTAGCTAACGAAGTCACCTGCATGAAGGCGTTGGTTACGCTGATGTTGAAATCGATTGGTCAGGCCGACGCAGGCAAAGTGATCATCAATATGGAGCGCTACATTGCGGGTCTGGAAGATGAGCAGCAGGCTGAAGTGTTCAGCAACACCGTAAAACAAATCAAACACGCCTTCCGTCAGTAACCAGACAGGGGCCGGCAGCAGGGCTCTCGATCCCGCTGTCGGCCTCGAGCGTGCCTAATTTTCCCTGACGATGCCGCCCTTCTGCATCATCTGATAAGCGTCAGCCTCAGAAGAATAAACAATAACCAGTTGATGAAATAATGGCCTTACTTATTAAAGCGATACTTGGTGCAGTCGTTGTGTTACTCATCGGCATCCTTGCGAAAACACGTAATTACTATCTTGCCGGCTTGATCCCCCTGTTTCCCACTTTTGCGCTGATTGCACACTATATCGTCGCAAGCGAGCGTGGGGTCGAGGCGCTGCGCGCAACCATTCTGTTTGGCATGTGGGCAATCATTCCCTATTTCGTTTATCTGTTATCGCTGTGGTATTTCATCAATATGATGCGATTGGTGCCTGCACTGATGGCCGCGGTAGCCTGCTGGTCCGCGGCGGCATGGCTATTGATAACGCTGTGGTCGAAATGGCAGGCCTAGCGCCCGCGCATACCCCAGCTGATTGAAACGCCCAGAGAAGGCAGGACCTCTTCAGGCTTGAAGCGTCTTGAACCATGAAAACGCCTGGCCAGATGAGGCTGGGATATCGGTATTCTTACAGCAAAGAGATTATCTTCTGACTGAATGACGCCCGGCGGCAATTGCAGATAGTTAACCTGATACTGACCGAACATGTTTTCCAGCATTGGTGTCGCGGCGCTGAATAAATTGCTGATTCCGGACTGTTCAGCGAGCTGAAGCGCGTGCCATAAGATATTTAATGGCAGCTCACTGTCTATTTCCAGGCGCGCTGAAAAACGGGACATTTCCCAAATTTGTCCACCGTCGAGGCTTTCCCGATCGGCGTCAGAAAGTTCGCTATTTTGCGGACACTGCCATTTCATCAGCCGGGCACAGCCGCAAATGCCGTGCTGTGCATGCCAGGCGATCAGCCAGCAGACATCGGAACGATCAAAGCGATCGTACTCCTGGCCTGGGGTGCTGAGCCGAGAAGGAATTGACCAACCTTCTTCTCTGGCAAACACGCTGTAACGATAGCTTCCCAATTCGGCCAGCAACGAGGAAGGCATATCCTTCAGTTTGGTCTGGATAATTTTCATTTATAAATCCCCGTCGCACTCCCGCACGAAAACCACCCCGGGCGGGACGCGCAGGGTTGTTACCCTTGCGAAGGGTAGACAACCAATTAGTAATACGAAACTACCAAAATTAGTAGTTGCGTTGTTTTTCAGATCAAACCGATTGCAGCTGCGTAAGAGGCAATTTGCGTCTTGTTTGGCGCATTTAATCGTTTTTGCATGTTTTTCTGATGAAAATTAACCGTGTGCTGAGAAATAGAGAGTATCAGCGATATTTCAGCAGACGTTTTTCCTTCCGCCGTCCATTTAAGGATTTCGCGCTCGCGATCGCTTAATTCCAGTTTCACAGAGACCATGGAAATATCTTCAAGCCGGCTGAGCGTCGCCAGCGACAGTTCCACCATATACTGGAGTTTAAGTTGTAACTCGGTGGTTAACTTTACATTATTTAACGGATCTGATGAGGCGAATGATAATATCCCCGTTGCTCTGTTTTGCGCGATGGCTGAGATTGAGATACCGTGATAAATCCCATGCCGCCTTGCCGCTCGCATCATGACAACCCCTTCGCCTGCGCTCTCATCGTCCCACACCCACAGACTTCCCGGGAGATGACAATTCTGCAGGATAGGGTCCACAGGGGAATAGTTTTCCCGAAAATAAGAATTTATCCATTCATCGGGTAAATTGCAGTAATAGAAGGTCTTAGGCCGAGTAAATGGCACAGGGTGCTTGATGAAAAGCACATAAAAATCGAACCCAAGACGCTTTGCCTGTTGCTCAATTAACAGAGTTACCTGTTCAACCTCAGTTTTTTTACTGAATGCTAATTGAACTTCGTCTCGCCAGCTGAAATAAGTGTCAGCAGTCATCAATTCCCCAACGGAACGTAAGGGAACCCACTCGCGGTGATTCTGGTTTTCATTGTAAATATTGCTGTGTAATTAGACATTAAATGTGACCAGATAAATGATTATTGTAATAATGTTTTCGTGAGTAAATTACAGGATCGTTCTCTAATTCTTATTAAGTGTAGCTATTTTTTCACCGAAACAAGCCTAACTTTTATCCAACCCATCACAATACCGTATGTTATTATCACCTCAATGCTCGGATTTCCCACTCTGCATCGATCATTAAGCCTCAGATAACACTAGCATCATAGGATTTATCCTATCAGCATACAGCAACTTTGCGCTTTTTTCCCCCTGATCTGCATGTTGTCATACCCAGACAGGTATCACAGTCAGATCAAAACCCTGAAAAACGAATAAACCAATGATTTTAATATAATTATTTAATCTAGCGCATGCCATAAAATCGCCACAAATGTTCAAAAAAACGCAGTTCATGACCTGTTCATACACTTTCTTTCTGAAGTCCCTCATCTGAAATCCAATCCTGTCTCCTTTAGGATGGCGACTTTTTAAGCAGATAATCCCCGTTTAGCGCAATGTCGTTGTTTTTTATACTTTATCATTCTGATTTTGCGTTAAGCTCCTCTTCCTGTGGTGTCAACCGGAATCATTCGCTTCGATCGCCATCACTATTACCGAAAAGAATTACCCGTTTAAAGCGTTATTACACTATCTTATGCCAGCTAATCATGGCAGGACCGAATGAAATAAAAGCCATCAGAGCTTTAACTCATTTACACAGGACAGAACACGACAGGAGAACCTTAATGGTTGATCAATCAAAAGAGGCAACGCTTTCAGAGGAAGGCCCGGACACGCTACGGCGTAACCTGCACAATCGGCATATCCAGCTTATCGCCATCGGTGGGGCCATCGGTACCGGGCTGTTCATGGGATCGGGAAAAACAATCAGCCTGGCCGGGCCTTCGATCATCTTCGTCTACATGATCATCGGCTTTATGCTGTTTTTCGTCATGCGAGCCATGGGTGAGCTGCTGCTCTCCAATCTTGAATACAAATCCTTCAGCGATTTTGCGGCGGACCTGCTTGGCCCGTGGGCCGGCTATTTTACCGGCTGGACCTACTGGTTCTGCTGGGTCGTTACCGGTATTGCCGACGTGGTGGCCATCAGTTCGTACTTCCAGCTGTGGTTCCCTGACTTCTCTATCTGGATGAGTGCCCTGCTGTGTATCGTGGTGTTCTTATCGCTCAACGTCGCCACCGTTAAGCTGTTTGGTGAGATGGAGTTCTGGTTCGCCATTATTAAAATCGTCGCCATCGTAGCGCTGATTGCCACCGGTATTGTACTGGTTGCCATGCACTATCCTTCGCCGGGCGGCGGTACTGCCTCCTTAAGCAACATCTGGGATCACGGCGGTATGTTCCCGAAAGGGCTGAGCGGATTCTTTGCCGGCTTCCAGATTGCCGTATTCGCCTTCGTCGGTATCGAGCTGGTGGGCACCGCAGCAGCGGAAACTCACGATCCCAAAAAAGTGCTGCCGCGCGCGATTAACGCCATTCCCCTGCGTATCATCATGTTCTACGTGCTGGCGCTGATGGTGATTATGGCCGTGACGCCGTGGAATCAGGTTGTCGCCGACCGCAGCCCGTTTGTTGAAATGTTTGTGCTGATTGGTCTGCCGGCCGCGGCAAGTATCGTTAACTTCGTGGTGCTGACCTCGGCGGCATCCTCCGCCAACAGCGGTATCTTCTCCACCAGCCGTATGCTGTACGGCCTGTCACAGCAGGGCGTGGCGCATCGTCGTTTTGGTGTGCTTTCAAGCCGTGCAGTGCCAACAACCGGCCTGTTCTTCTCCTGCTTCTGCCTGCTGGGCGGCGTGGCGCTGATTTATCTGATCCCGAACGTCATGACGGTGTTTACCCTGGTCACCACGGTCTCCGCCATCCTGTTTATGTTCGTCTGGACGATTATTCTGTGCTCGTACCTCGCCTACCGCAAAAAGCATCCGCAGCGCCATGCGGAGTCGAGCTATAAAATGCCGCTGGGCAAATTTATGTGCTGGGTATGCATGGCCTTCTTCGCCTTCGTACTGGTGCTGTTAACGCTGGAAGAAGATACTCGCCAGGCGTTGATGGTCACGCCGCTGTGGTTCCTGATGCTGGCCGTGGGCTGGTTCCTGCGTAGCCGCAAAAAAGCCTAAGCCTTACCCGAACGGGGCAGTCCATCGTTGGACTGCCCTGCTTTAGCGGTCAGCCAGGCTTAACGTACGCGTATTCCCTCAATCACCATTTTCTGCACGTTTTCCACCGTCTGATTAAAAAAGGCTTCATCGCTTAGCGTCTGGCCGGTCACGGCTTCAACCTGAGTCGCAAAATCAGCATAGTGCTGCGTGGTTGCCCACAGCATAAAAATCAAATGGTGTGGCTGAACTTCCGCTAGTTTTCCCTCGCGAACCCACTGTTCAATGATTGTCGCCTTATCTTCAACCAGATGACGCAAATCCCCCGCCAGCTCAGCCTTCAGCAGCGGTGCCCCCTGCAGCATCTCCATACAGAACAGCCTGGAGGCCTGAGGATAATCGCGCGATACCTCCAGTTTAAGACGTATATATTGGCGAATAGCCTCCAGCGGATGCTGGTCGGCGCGCAGCGCTCGCAGCGGTGCCAGCCAGATATCCAGCAGATCTTTTAACACCGCAATGTACAGTTCTTCCTTAGAAGGGAAGTAATACAGCAGATTGGTTTTGGATACATCGGCGCGTTCGGCCACTTTATCCAGGCTGGTGCCGTGGATACCAAACTGTGAAAAATACTCCAGCGCCGCCGCCAGAATAGCGGAACGCTTCGCCGCGACCGCGCGGGAGCGCCTCGTCGGGGCTTTGACCGGTTGTTTATCTGTCGAATTCACCGTGACTCCGTGATCCATATGGGTTGCGGGGATAATACCAAATCACCTGAATCACACCTAATCGCGACGCTGCACTTTTATTGCGCACCGCTGCCAGTTTTTTGTGCAGTTATTTTTTATCAAATGGTCCGTTTTGACCGACTGCTCTACCTTTAAATTCACAGAGAGAAAACAACCCGTTGCTTTAATTAACATTTTTAATTCTGGCATAACCTTTGCAATCTTTCCTGCAACGCGCCGCTTTAATGGAAACCGCAGGATGCAACGCAGCGCCGGGATTAAATCTTCCAATTAATCAGAGGGTTCCATATGAAAATCGGTGTTTTTATTCCTATCGGTAACAACGGCTGGCTGATCTCCCGCAACGCGCCGCAGTACATGCCAACTTTCGAGCTGAATAAAGCCATTGTGCAGAAAGCGGAGGCCTACAACTTCGATTTTGCCCTGTCGATGATTAAGCTGCGCGGCTTTGGCGGTGAAACGGAGTTCTGGGACCATAATCTGGAATCCTTCACGCTGATGGCCGGTCTGGCCGCCGTGACTTCCCGCATCGAGATTTATGCCACCGCAGCCACCCTGACTCTGCCTCCGGCCATTGTGGCGCGGATGGCCTCAACGATTGATTCCATTTCCGGCGGCCGCTTCGGTGTGAATCTGGTCACCGGCTGGCAGAAACCCGAATACGACCAGATGGGTCTGTGGCCGGGCGATGAATATTTCTCCCGCCGCTATGACTATCTGACCGAGTACGTCAACGTGCTGCGCGATCTGTGGGGCACCGGTAAATCCGACCTGAAAGGTGAATTCTTCACCATGAACGACTGTCGCCTCAGCCCGCAGCCGCAGCGCCCGATGAAAGTGATTTGCGCCGCGCAGAGCGATGCCGGAATGGCGTTTTCGGCGCAGCATGCGGACTACAACTTCTGCTTCGGTAAAGGCGTCAACACACCAACCGCTTTTGCCCCTACCGCCGCTCGCATGAAGGCTGCCGCCGATGCCGCAGGCCGCGACGTGGGTTCTTACGTACTATTTATGATTATTGCCGCGGAAACCGACGAGGCCGCCCGCGCCAAATGGGAACACTACAAAGACGGTGCCGATGAAGAAGCACTCGCCTGGCTGACCACCCAGAGCCAGCAGGATAAACGCTCCGGGAGCGATACCAACGTCCGCCAGATGGCCGACCCGACGTCAGCGGTCAACATCAATATGGGCACGCTGGTGGGGTCATGGTCCAACGTGGCCCGCATGCTGGATGAGGCCGCCACCGTGGCCGGTACTCAGGGCATCCTGCTGACGTTTGATGATTTCCTGCAGGGCATTGAAGATTTTGGCGAGCGCATTCAGCCACTGATGAAGAGCCGCGCCGAGCTGATTGATATCGCGAAAGAGGTAGCATAATGAACGCGAAACGCGCCGTAGTCTGTACCACCGCATCAACAACACATGCCGTTACCCTCCCAGCCCGTCCGGAGGATATCGTCTTCCCGCCCGAGCAGACCGCGCTGATCGTGGTGGACATGCAGAATGCCTACGCCACGCCCGGTGGCTATCTGGATCTGGCAGGATTTGATGTTTCGGCAACACGACCGGTTATCGATCGGATTAACAATGCGGTTAACGCCGCGCGCGAAGCCGGGATACAGATTATCTGGTTCCAGAACGGCTGGGACGATAACTACGTTGAAGCAGGCGGCCCCGGATCGCCAAACTGGCATAAATCCAACGCCCTGAAAACCATGCGCCAGCGCCCTGAACTGGAGGGTACGCTGCTGGCCAAAGGAACCTGGGACTATCAGCTGGTCGATCAGCTGACCCCGCAGCCCGGCGACATTGTGTTGCCCAAGCCCCGCTACAGCGGTTTCTTTAATACCGCACTCGACAGCATGCTGCGCAGCCGCGGCATCCGCCATCTGGTCTTCACCGGAATCGCGACCAACGTCTGCGTTGAGTCAACGCTGCGTGATGGCTTCTTCCTCGAATATTTCGGCATCGTGCTGGAAGACGCGACCTATCAGGCCGGACCGCTGTTTGCCCAGCAGGCGGCGATCTTCAATATCGAGACCTTCTTCGGCTGGGTGTCTAACGTTGACAGCTTCTGCGCCACGCTGAAGGCCGGGCAAAACGCGCTGCCGCAAACGGCATAACCATCACTTGACTGAGGAAGAACCATCATGCCTAAAACCATTATTACGCCACCCGGGACCAGCGTCCCCATTGCACCTTTCGTCCCCGGAACGCTGGCCGACGGCATCGTGTATGTTTCCGGAACGCTGCCTTTTGATAAGGACAATAACGTTGTCCACGTTGGCGACGCGGCGGCGCAGACCCGCCACGTGCTGGAAACGATTAAGAGCGTTATCGAAACGGCAGGCGGCACGATGGATGACGTTACCTTTAACTCCATATTTATTACCGACTGGAGCAACTACGCGGCGGTGAACGCGGTGTATGCCGACTACTTCCCCGGCGAGAAGCCCGCTCGTTTTTGCATTCAGTGCGGGCTGGTGAAACCGGATGCACTGGTTGAAATCGCCAGCGTGGCGCATATCGGTAAATAAGGGGATACCTTATGCATATTGAACTGTCAGGCTGTAGCGATCCCGATGCCAGAACCCTTGTACTCTCCGCCGGACTCGGCGGACTGGGGAACTTCTGGCTACCGCAAATGAACGCCCTTCGCGCCGCCTATCGCGTGGTGGTATATGACCAGCGCGGCACCGGCCGCAGCGCGGACAGCCTGCCTGACGGTTACAGCATGCAGGATATGGCCGACGAGCTGATCGCGCGACTAGACCGGCATGGGATTGAACGCTTCGATGTTATCGGCCACGCGCTGGGCGGGATGATCGCCATGCAACTGGCGCTCGACCATCCGCAAAGGGTGGAAAGACTCGTACTGGTCAACGGCTGGCTTCAGCTGGATGCCCATACCCGTCGCTGCTTTCGCGTGCGTCAGGATCTGTTACTCAATACGGGCGTCGAGGCTTATGTCCGCGCTCAGCCGCTGTTTCTTTATCCCGCAGACTGGCTGTCGGAGCATCAGGATCGTATTGAAGCCGAAGATGCGCTGCATACCGCGCATTTTCAGGGGATGGAGAATCTGCTTAAGCGGCTGCACGCGCTGATGAGCTGCGATTACAGCACGCAGGCGGCGCGTATCACCCAGCCGGTACTGCTGCTCTGCTCCCGCGACGATCTGCTGGTTCCCTGGACCTGTTCCGAACGCCTGCATGCTGCCCTGCCCAATGCCACGCTACAGCAAATGAACTGGGGCGGCCATGCCATGAGCGTTACCGACAGTGCCACCTTTAATCACCATTTACTGACCTGGCTGCAGCATACCGAACGCAGCCCCGAAACCGTTGATATGGAGCTGATATGGCTGAAACCCTGAATGACCCGACGGTAGAAAAACACCAGTTTCGTGATGCCATGTCTCGCCTTGGCGCCGCCGTCAATATTATCACCACCGACGGCCCCGCGGGGCGTGCTGGCTTTACCGCCTCGGCGGTGTGCAGCGTCACGGATTCACCTCCGACGCTGCTGGTATGCCTGAATCGTTCTGCTTCGGTATACGAGGTATTCAGAGAGAACATGCAGCTGTGCGTCAATACGCTGGCCGCAGGTCATGAGTCGCTGTCCGGTCTGTTCGGCGGTAAAACGCCAATGGCCGAGCGCTTTATTGCCGCCGACTGGACGACCCAGGTAACCGGGTCACCGATCCTCAGCGGCGCGCTGGCCTCATTTGATTGCATCGTCAGCCAGATTGTCAGCGTCGGTACACATGACATCCTGGTCTGTGAAACCCGCGCGCTGGTGTTTGGCGATAGCCGAAGTGGCCTGATCTATTTCGATCGCCGCTATCACCCGGTGGGAGAGCACAGTTTCTGATTTTTCTTCGCGGGCTACACGGCCCGCATACCTACTGGCTCATTCAGCGGCAACGCGGCCGGTCAATGTGGTTATGACACTCTGGAGAAGACGATGGCGAGTTCCTGGTTTCCTCAATGGTCGAAAAAAACGGCGTCAGCGCAGGATATTGTCGCGCCCGATGAAGCGTTGCCCGTCGGGCAAACCCTGATTATGGGCCTGCAACACGCGGTGGCGATGTTCGGTGCCACCGTGTTGATGCCGCTGCTGATGGGTTTTGATCCTAACCTGTCGATCCTGATGTCGGGTATTGGCACCCTGCTGTTCTTCCTGGTAACCGGCGGGCGTATCCCCAGCTACCTCGGTTCGAGTGCGGCGTTCGTCGGCGTGGTCATCGCTGCCACCGGATTTAACGGCCAGGGCATCAACCCCAATATCAGCGTTGCGCTGGGCGGGATCATTGCCTGCGGCGCGCTGTACACGCTGATCGGCTTTGTGGTGATGAAGGCGGGAACCCGCTGGATCGAAAAGATGATGCCGCCGGTGGTCACCGGGGCGGTGGTCATGGCCATCGGCCTGAACCTGGCGCCGATTGCGGTTCGCGGCGTATCCGCTTCGATGTTCGACAGCTGGATGGCAGTGATGACGGTGATGTGTATCGGCGTGGTGGCGGTTTTTACCCGCGGCATGGTGCAGCGATTGCTAATCCTGGTCGGGCTGATTGTCGCATGGGCGATTTATGCACTGATGACCAACGTGCTGGGTTTTGGCACGCCGGTGGACTTCAGCCCGCTGGCCGCTGCGGCCTGGTTCGGTATGCCGCAGACTACGTCACCCACGTTTAGCACTCAGGCTATCGTGATGATCGCGCCGGTGGCGGTGATTCTGGTGGCAGAAAATCTCGGCCATATCAAAGCCGTGGCCGGAATGACCGGACGCAACCTCGATCCATGGATGGGCCGTGCGTTCGTCGGTGACGGTCTGGCGACCATGATTTCCGGTAGCGCAGGCGGAACGGGCGTGACCACCTATGCGGAAAATATCGGGGTGATGGCCGTCACTAAAGTCTATTCGACACTGGTGTTCGTTGCAGCAGCGCTGATTGCCATGGTACTGGGCTTTTCACCTAAGTTTGGTGCGCTGATCCACACGATTCCGGGCCCGGTCATCGGCGGTGCCTCGATCGTGGTCTTCGGCCTGATCGCCGTGGCCGGCGCGCGGATCTGGGTACAGAACAATGTTGATCTTAGCCAGAACGGTAACCTGATTATGGTGGCGGTGACACTGGTACTGGGTGCGGGTGATTTCGCACTGAAAATCGGCAGCTTCACACTTGGCGGCATCGGCACGGCGACGTTTGGTGCGATTCTGCTCAATGCGATTCTGAGCCATAAGCGTGCCGCTGCCTTAAGCGACAGCAGCGTAGTACGCCAGGACAGTTAGCCGTTTTTACACTCTACGGGCGAAGGCGATCCCTTCGCCTTTTTTTTGCGCTTCAGTTTCAGCTCGCTAACCAGCACACCCATCACAATCAATGCGCCGCCCAGCAGAGCGATAGCCGGCAGGCGTTCCCCGGCAATGCGCCCTACAACGCCTGCCCATACCGGTTCACCGGCATAAATCACGGTGGCACGGGTCGGAGAAACGCTGCGCTGTGCCCAGTTCATCGTCACCTGAATGATGGCGCTGGCGATACCCAGGCCCACCGCGCTGTACAGCAGATACGGGCTCCACGCCGGAACAGACTCGCCGTTCGGGGCCATCATCAGAAAACCAAAAATCGAGGCGGCGGCCAGCTGAATAACGGTAACGCGCCGCACGTCCACTTTCCCCGCACTGGCTCCAATGAGCAGGATCTCTGCGGCAATCGCCAGCGTGCTGAGCAGCGTGGCAATTTCACCGACATTAAACGCCACCTCTCCGCCATCAGGCCCGGCCAGCAACAGCAGTCCGCTGAACGCCAGCGCAATGCCAATCCACGACATCAGCCCCGGCATTTTACGCAGAAACACCCACTGCATTAGCGGAACGAGCGGTACGTACATTGCAGTAATAAAGGCCGACTTACTGCTGGAGATGGTTTGCATTCCGTAAGTTTGCAGACCATATCCCAGTCCAATCGCAATGCCGATCAGCACACCGGCTTTGATCTCAGGCCAGGTGACGTTGCGCATAACGCGCCATGAAACCAGCCCAAGCAACAGCGCCGCAACGGCAAACCGCACACCGATAAAGAAGAACGGGCCGCTGACGGTCATCGCATGATGCACAGCCAGAAACGTGCCGCCCCAGACCATGGTAATCAGAATAAGCACCAGCTCACTGGTGTTAATGGAAAATTTATAACGGGAAAGTAAACCAGACATAACGCACTCTGCTGTAATTTTGGCGTCAGTGTGCGGGGATAACGGCAGCCGGTCAAGCACCGCACGGTGTGGGCTGCGTTCATCACACCCTGCCGGGTTTGCTGGCCCTGCCCGTCGCCTGCATAGTCAGACCCAGGACCACCCCGAAATGATTTTTAATACAAAATTGATCTGCCGCCAGGCAGCCGCAGAGGCTTCTTCTATACTGAAAAATCAGTTAAAAAATTAACTTGGCGTTTGAAGAGGTCAGCAGCGTATGGCTAAAATTCTAGTGCTCTATTACTCCATGTACGGACATATTGAAACAATGGCGCAGGCCGTTGCGGAAGGTGCCCGTAAAGTCCCTGGTGCAGAAGTCACCATTAAACGCGTGCCGGAAACAATGGATGCCGCCCGGTTTGCCGAAGTTGGCGGTAAAACCGGCCAGACCGCGGCAGAAGCCGATCCGAGAGAACTGGCGGACTATGATGCCATCCTGCTTGGCACGCCCACCCGTTTCGGCAATATGGCCGGGCAGATGCGTAACTTTCTCGATCGCACCGGCGGACTGTGGGCGTCTGGAGCCCTCTACGGCAAACTCGCCAGCGTCTTCGCCTCTACCGGTACCGGGGGCGGTCAGGAGCAGACCATCACTTCCACCTGGACCACCCTCGCCCATCACGGCATGGTGATCGTTCCCATCGGGTACGGAACGCAGGAACTCTTCGATATCTCTCAGGTACGCGGCGGAACGCCGTATGGCGCAACCACCATTGCCGGCGGCGACGGTTCCCGTCAGCCCAGCGAAGAAGAACTCAATATTGCACGCTATCAGGGTGAATATGTTGCCGGGCTGGCAGTAAAACTCAACGGATAATCGGACAGGAGACAATTATGGCAACACAACAATCTAAGGCTCATCACGTCGGAGAATGGGCCGCCCTGCGCTGCACCTCGCTGGAAATCGCGGAAGCCATCTTCGAGGTGGCTAATTATGATGAACGCCTTGCCGAACAAATCTGGGAACAACAGGGAAGCGATGACGTTCTGATTCGTGCATTTAACAAAACCGAAGACGATGTGCTGACCTGGGATAATAAAGTGGTCGAACGCAAAAATGTCTGAAGCAGAGGGCGGGATTTTCCCGCCCTTTCTGTTTTATTCCACTGGGACTCTTCCGATAACCTGGCATGCCCTTCTAGGTTTCTACTACGCTTAACTCCACGTGACACATTTCAGCCCGCAGGGCTGACTAACGACCAAGGAGCGTAGAATGTCCTATCAGACCATCAATCCCGCGAGCAATAAGCTGATAAAATCCTGGCCCGCGCACACTGACGAACAGGTAGAACAGGCGCTGGCAGCCGCCGATGCGTTGTATCACTCCAGCTGGTCAAAAGGAGACATTCAACCGCGTTTACAGGTATTACAGAAGCTGGCTACGCTGATCGAGGAACGCGTGGAGGAACTTGCCATCGCCGCCAGTGAAGAGATGGGCAAGTTGATTGGCCAAAGCCGGGGAGAAGTTGAGCTTTGTGCACAGATCGCTCGCTACTATGCCGAAAACGCCGAGCGTTTTCTTGCTCCCGTACGTTATCCCAGCGAACTGGGTGAAGCCTGGGTGGAACATCATCCCATTGGTGTGCTGGTCGCCGTTGAACCGTGGAATTTTCCCTTCTACCAGCTGATGCGCGTACTGGCACCTAACCTTGCCGCCGGTAATCCGGTGCTGGCAAAACATGCGCAAAATGTCCCGCACTGCGCAACGCTTTTTGCCGATCTGGTCAGTCAGGCAGGTGCACCAAAAGGTGCCTGGACCAATCTGTTTGTCAGCAATGATCAAATCGCAGAGTTGATTGCCGATGACCGTGTTCAGGGTGCTGCCCTCACCGGTTCAGAACGCGCGGGCAGCGCTGTAGCGCAGCAGGCGGGTAAATATCTGAAGAAAACCACTCTTGAACTCGGTGGTAACGACGTTTTCGTGGTGCTTGATGACTGCGATCTGGACAAAGCGGTGAAGGCGGGCGCAGGTGCGCGCCTGAGCAACTGCGGTCAGGTGTGTACCGCCGCCAAACGTTTCCTGGTGCACGAGAAGATCGCCGAGACGTTTATGGAAAAACTCGTTGCCGCTTTTGAGGCAGTGAAAATTGGCGATCCGTTAGATCCCAACACGACCCTTGGCCCTCTCTCTTCAGCAGAAGCGCGCGATCGCCTTGAGAAACAGGTGAAACAGGCCGTTGAAAAAGGCGCAAAACTGGTGCTGGGCGGCAAGCCGGTGAACGGTGCAGGCTGTTTCTATCAGCCGACCATTTTGACCGGTATTACACGCGATAACCCCGCCTGGTTTGAAGAGTTCTTCGGCCCGGTAGCGCAGATCTACATCGTGCGTAACGACGATGAGGTGGTCAAACTGGCTAACGACTCCCACTATGGTCTGGGCGGTGCCGTGTTCACCGGAGATATCGCTCGCGGTAAAGCGCTGGCATCGCGTATTGAAACCGGCATGGTGTATATCAACTCGGCCAGTAATACCGCCCCGGAGTTACCGTTTGGTGGCATCAAACGTTCTGGTTTTGGCCGTGAGCTTTCCGATCTTGGTATTAAAGAGTTTGTGAATCAAAAGCTGGTGGTAATCAGCAAATAAGCCCACCTTGAAAATGGTGAAAAAAAGGCCGACACCCGGGTGTCGGCCTTTTAACGTTGGCGGGTCTGGAAAAACGCAATCAGCTCGCTGACGGCTGCGCCTGTGTTTTATCAGCGCTGCTGGCGGAATCAGGCTGAGCGGTCTTAGTTTCGCTAGCCTTATCTTTCTCTGCTGCTGCTTTATCCGCTGCTGCTTTGTCAGCAGCGGCCTTATCTGCGGCCGCTTTATCTTTTGCAGCCTGTTCTGCGGCAGCTTTTTCCTTAGCGGCTTTCTCAGCAGCAGCTTTCTCCGCGGCGGCCTTTTCCTTCGCCGCTTTTTCCTGAGCTGCCTTGTCTTTTGCCTGCTGTTCAGCCGCCGCTTTATCTTTGGCATCCGTCGCGGCTTTATCCTGTGTTGCTTTAGCAGCAGCCTGATCGGCAGCAGCTTTGTCCGATGCCTCTTTCGTTACGTCAGCCGCATCGGCTGAAGCGGCAACAGGTTCAGCAACCTGCATTGACGTACCCTGCAGCGCAGTATTCAACACCGCAGTGAACTGATCCCACGGGCAGAATCCGTTAGCATCAGTCTGGCAGCCGGCCATTTGCAGGGTCACGCGTTTCGGCGGGTTATCCAGCGACAGAGGTTCTGCATCGCGTAGCTGCTCGGTGCTCTGATAAACGTATTCAACCTTCACCAGCTCACGGTTGTTTTTCTTATCCAGCCACCGCTGGAACTGAATCATCCCGCCAATTGGCGTACGTTCATTCTGATCGGCTAAGTCATAAGGCTTAAAGTCCAGCGCGGTCAATAACGAAGCGATATTAGAATCATGGCCGACCATCAGCGTGACTTTCGGCGCGCTGTCTTTATCCTGGTCGATCAGCATGCTGCGAATATAGTCCACCAGCGGGGCAGCCACTTCTCGCGCTACCAGGGGGGAGGTGAACAGTGTGTCCTGATAACCATTTTTAATGGCCGACAGTTCTTTCCACTGCTCCGGAGTTTTGATCTGTCCCCAGGCCACCTGGTCGAGCGGCATGCCTTCGTAATACTGCAGGGTAAACGCATCAACCAGTGAGTTACCCACTTTCAGCGGACCAGAAACGCCGGGCTCTTTGCCGCTGTCGGCGCTGAAAGTGTTCTGATTGGTGCTGGAAAGATCGCACTGTTTTTTGCCGTTGCAGGCCGCAGAGTTTTTATAATCGATAATTTTTTCCAGGCGCTGGAATGCAGGCTTAAGCGCCAGCTTTTCGCCTTCGGCATTCATCGCTGAGAGCGCCTGCTTGTTGAAGTCTTCACTGCTGCTGGTGATAACCGGATTAAAGATCGGGTCCATCGAACCCATTTCATCCTGATGAGAAACCGCTACATCGCATCCCGGGAACGCACCGGTAATAAAGAACTGCGCGGTGGCGACGGTACGCTGCAGGCTGTTGGCATACGCATAGATCGCGTCAGGAGACGGGCATTCGCCATCTTTAATCAGCCCCTGCTGCGCCAGCCATTCGCGGGTATAGCGCCCCATATAAACTTCCAGCACACCGCCCTTGGTGGTCAGTTGACCACCCGGCACATCCCACTTCGGCCAGGCTTTTTTCGTCGCCTGTGCCAGCACGCTACCATTGTCCGCCAGCGGCGCACGCAGGTTGTGGCGGCTCATCATCAGCACCTGTTCCAACTGGTAATCGCTATCGGCAGCCCATGCAGACACGCCGGAAAGTGCAGAGCATACAGCGAGTGCACAGAGACTTAACTTTTTAATCATAGGTGTATTCCATTGATTCATCAGGGTGAATAACTGGCAGATAAACGTGCGGCACAGAAGAAAACAGCGCACAACGCTGGGTCACCACCACCGCTCTCCAGAGAAAGTCCAGAAACTCACAATCATCATCGATATTGAGAATATAGCAGACTCTGCCCCCGGCGGTTTAGTGGCATTAGAAGATTGAAAAGAAACAAGATGTTTTCTGTAATGCTCAATCGCTCATCACAGCAAGAAAATAGCAGGATGTGAGGGAAAACAGAAGACGTTTGAGGTGATAGCTGTAAAAAGCAAAAACCCCGAGCTTCTTCAAGCTCGGGGTCAGAATAGATGGTGGAAGCGTAGAGATTCGAACTCTAGAACGGTTTCCCGTCGCCGGTTTTCAAGACCGGTGCCTTCAGCCACTCGGCCACGCTTCCACACGGTATCAGCTTCGGCTAAGGTGCCGGTAACTGATGGAGCGCAGTATAGGGGGAGTTTTTTCGTTTGCCAAGATTATTTTTCGCTATTTTGTTGATTTTGTGAACATTTGAATTCTTTTGGCTGTTTTACAGGCAAACATTGCGGCAAGTGATTATAAAACAGACGGTTTTTCCTCTCAAACCGATGATGTTGCCGTACAAAAATGAAGAGAGACAGAGACAGAGACAGAGACAGAGACAGAGACAGAGACAGAGACAGAGACAGAGACAGAGACAGAGACAGAGACAGAGACAGAGACAAGCTTAGCGGATTTGTTTTGCCTGCAAATTTATTTTTCGCATAACAAAACGGGTCAGCTTTCGCTGACCCGTAGAATTAGGTGGTGGAAGCGTAGAGATTCGAACTCTAGAACGGTTTCCCGTCGCCGGTTTTCAAGACCGGTGCCTTCAGCCACTCGGCCACGCTTCCACAATGGGGCGCACTATAAACATCCCGACCGGGCTTGTAAAGCAGGTTTTGTTTCGTTTGCCTGAAAAATCAGCGAAAACGACGCGCTCGCTGTGATATTCGCCAATCTGCTTAAGTTATCAGCGCTTTAGCGAGTAAAGAAGGGTAAAACATCTTTCCCCTTCGCCCTTCCCTCTTTATTCTCTCTGGTATTTTAGTGACCCTGAGAGGTGCTTTATGGATCGCATAGTTTATTCCTCACGCGAAAGCTCGTTGTTGAGCACGCACAAAGTTTTACGTAATACCTATTTCCTGCTGGGCCTGACGCTGGCATTTTCCGCCGTCACCGCCACGCTGAGCACCGTGTTTGCTCTGCCTTCCCCAGGACTGATCCTGATGCTGGTGGGTTTCTACGGCCTGATGTTCCTGACCTATCGTCTGGCTAACAGCCCGGCGGGTATTCTGGCTGCGTTTGCCTTTACCGGTTTCCTTGGCTACTGCCTGGGACCGATCCTGAACTCGTTCCTGTCTGCCGGCATGGGTGATGTGATTGGACTGGCGCTGGGCGGTACTGCGCTGGTGTTCTTCTGCTGTTCAGCCTACGTGTTGACCACTCGTAAGGATATGTCTTTCCTGTCCGGCATGCTGATGGCAGGTTTTGTCGTGCTGCTGATTGCGGTTGTGGCTAACATCTTCCTGAACATCCCGGCGCTGCATATGGCGATCAGCGTGCTGTTTGTGTTGTTCTCTACCGGTGCCATCCTGTGGGAAACCAGCAACATCATTAACGGCGGCGAGACCAACTATATTCGCGCCACCGTCAGCCTGTACGTTTCGATCTACAACATCTTCGTAAGTCTGCTGAGCCTGCTGGGCATGTCCCGCAGCAACTAATTCTGACCTGATGTAAACAAAGCCTCGCTTATGCGGGGCTTTATTTTTGGCTGAAGTAAAAGTTTGTTAAACTCCGCCGCAGAGTGAATCAGGCTGTAGAGGTAATAGAGTGCAATTTGAAGGCAGAGAGATTGAGCGCGACGCGCAGGGCTATCTGAAATCCACCGCAGACTGGAGCGAAGCGTTGGCACCGCTGCTGGCGGAAGAAGAAGACATTGAACTGAGCGACGCACACTGGGAAGTCGTTCGGTTCGTGCGCGAATTTTATCTGGAGTTTAATACCTCTCCGGCCGTACGCATGCTGGTGAAAGCCATGGCACAGAAGTATGGCGAAGAGAAAGGCAACAGCCGTTATCTTTTCCGGCTGTTCCCGAAAGGCCCCGCTAAACAGGCGACTAAAATTGCCGGTTTACCCAAGCCCGCGAAGTGCCTGTAACGCTAACCCGTCGTAAACCCTTTTAACCCGGCAGCAGGCTGGCAGGGCTCCGTCAATACGCGTTCAACCCTGGCGCTTCGCGGCCCTCCTGCCTGCAGCCAGCCGAGCAGCGCATCAACCTGCTGCTGCTCACCGCACATCAAAACTTCTACGCTGCCGTCATCAAGGTTTATCGCATGACCCGTAAGCCCCAGAGCTTTTGCTTCGCGCTGGGTACTGTAGCGGAACCCGACGCCCTGCACTCTGCCGTAAACCCATGCACGCAGACCGACACTCGCCATTTTCTCTCCTTATCTCCACCACTGATTGCTTTTTCCCAGTCAGCACCGGACAATATCGCCTGATTCTCTGAGTATAAGCATAACTAACTATGACTGTTCGTTTGATTCTTGCCAAAGGGCGTGAAAAGTCCTTACTCCGTCGCCATCCATGGGTGTTCTCCGGGGCGATTGCCCGCATGGAAGGTAAAGCCCAGTCGGGTGAAACTATTGATGTCTGCGATAGCCAGGGAAAATGGCTGGCACGTGCCGCCTGGTCTCCACAGTCGCAAATTCGCGCACGCGTCTGGAGCTGGGAGCAAGACGAATCGATTGATATCGACTTTTTCGTCCGCCGTCTGCAGGCCGCGCAGCAGCTGCGCGACTGGCTGGCTCACCGTGATAATCTTGACAGCTACCGCCTGATTGCCGGTGAATCCGACGGGCTGCCGGGGATCACTATCGATCGATTCGGTAACTTCCTTGTGCTGCAGCTCCTGTCTGCCGGAGCGGAATACCAGCGTGCCGCGCTGATCACCGCGCTGCAAACCTGCTATCCGGGCTGCGCAATTTACGATCGTTCTGACGTTAGCGTGCGTAAAAAAGAAGGTCTGGAGCTGACCCAGGGTGTTGTTCTGGGCGAAACGCCACCGGCACTGCTGCCGATTACCGAACACGGAATGAAGCTGCTGGTGGACATTCAGACTGGTCACAAAACCGGCTATTACCTCGATCAGCGCGACAGCCGTCTGGCAACCCGCCGCTATGCAGAAGATCGTCGCGTACTGAACTGCTTCTCTTACACCGGTGGTTTCGCAGTTTCCGCCCTGATGGGCAACTGTCGTGAAGTGATCAGCGTTGATACTTCGCAGGCGGCGCTGGATGTGGCAAAGCAGAACGTTGAGTTAAACGGTCTGGATCTGAGCAAGGCCCAGTTCCTGCGCGATGACGTTTTCAAACTGCTGCGCCGCTATCGTGACGAAGGCGAAAAATTCGATCTGATTGTGATGGACCCACCTAAGTTTGTTGAGAATAAAAATCAGCTGATGGGTGCGTGCCGTGGCTATAAAGACATTAATATGCTGGCGATGCAACTGCTGAACCCGGGCGGTATGCTGATGACCTTCTCCTGCTCCGGACTGATGCCTACCGAACTGTTCCAGAAGCTCATTGCAGATGCCGCCGTCGATGCTAAGCGCGACGTGCAGATTATTGAGCAGTTCCGTCAGGCTGCCGATCATCCGGTTATTTCCAGCTATCCGGAAGGACTTTATCTGAAAGGTTTCGCCTGCCGCGTGCTGTGACTTGAAAAGTGTTGCCTTCGCCTCCATACACTGTGGTAAGGGCAACGTTTCAGGAGGTCACCCATGATTGCCAGCAAATACGGTATTGGTCAGCAGGTTCGTCATCAGCTGCTGGGTTTTTTGGGCGTGATAGTCGATGTCGATCCTCAGTATTCACTGAAAGAGTCGGTCAGTGAAGATATCAGCGGCAGCGAAGCAATGCGTGCAGCGCCCTGGTATCATGTGGTGATGGAAGATGAAGAAGGCCAGACGGTACACACCTACCTGGCCGAAGCGCAGATTGCCTGGGAGCAGCCGGGAGAACATCCTGATCAGCAGTCGCTGGATGAGCTGGCGCTTTCCATTCGCCAGCAGCTGCAGTCTCCAAGCCTGAGAAACTAATTTAAACCCTGCTAAAGCAGGGTTTTTTATGCGCTCTTCGCCAATCCAAGGCGCGGGATTTCTATTTTCGGGCAGCGATCCATCACAACGGTTAGCCCGGCATCCGCCGCCAGCACCGCAGCCTGTTCGTTGATCACCCCAATCTGCAGCCAAAGTGTTTTCGCGCCGATGGCAATCGCCTCCTGGGCAATGCCCCACGCCGCCTCCGCGTTGCGGAACACATCCACCATGTCGACAGGCTGAGGAATGTCTTTCAGTTCGGCATAAACCGCCTGCCCCAACAGTTTCTGACCGGCCAGTTTAGGGTTGACCGGTATAACGGCATAACCCTGAGAAAGAAGATATTCCATAACGTGGAAGGCCGGGCGCTGCTCGTTATCAGTGGCCCCTACCAGGGCGATAGTTTTGCTACTGGTCAGAACATTGATAATCTTTTTGTCATCCATTTTTCTCTCCGGTTCGGGTTAACGGCCTGTATTTTCTCATTATGACTGATTCGCCTGGCTCAGTATCACCACTTCAGTAATTCACGATCAATAGCACGATTAAGTGTGTTTAAATGTTAATATGATGCCATACTGAAAGACTTTGATACATTCGACGTTTTCTCACCTTTTGCTCGTCTGGAGTAAGAATGAAGCTGTTTAAGGTCATAATCGGGCTGGTCATGATGCTGATTGCCTCTTCTGTGCAGGCAACCACGCTAAAGCTTTCTGCCGATATCGACCTTTTGGTTCTGGACGGGCATAAAATTTCCGGTTCGCTGCTAAAAGGCGCTGACGGATTAGAGCTGGAGCGCGGCGAACATCAGCTGCTTTTTCGCGTAGAGAAATCGTTTCATATCCCCGCCCACAGCCCCGTAACCTGGGTTTCGGCTCCGCAAATTGTGACGTTTACCGCCCGCAGTCGTTCGGTGCTGATTCAGCTTCCCCCTTTAGCTTCCGTACGCGAAGTCAGAATGTTCGACAGGAAACCGCAGTTTACTTTAGTCGATGAAAAAGGCGGCGAGATCGCAAATAAGCGCGATTTTTTGACCGTCACTACCAGCGGTGATTTTGAACAGGCGATGATTCACTATAACCTGAACGGAGAAAACGCCTCGGTTCCACGTTTTGCGCAGCCGGGTAAACATACTGCCCTTAGCGCTGCACAGGAGCAGGATCTGGCCCTCGATCGCCGTTCGGCAGCGGAAAGGATGCTGCATCTCTGGTATCAGCAGGTTGATGCTGCCACCCGCCAGCGTTTTATTACCCTGATGAAAGCCTTACATACCAGTTGATATCCGTTTAACCGCAACGTTACACTCAACTTTCTGTTTATTTGACGTTTCTGCCGTTACCCTACATAGCCAGGATATCTGAATGGACCAGACCACTCGTAAGATACAGCCGCAAAAACATATTGCGCTGGTCGCTCATG
Source organism: Pantoea coffeiphila (assembly GCF_016909495.1). Lineage (GTDB taxonomy): Bacteria > Pseudomonadota > Gammaproteobacteria > Enterobacterales > Enterobacteriaceae > Erwinia > Erwinia coffeiphila. Next base: position 136,450 of record NZ_JAFBFW010000002.1, read on the forward strand.
ACCACTGTAAAAACTCCCTGATGGAATGGGTAAATATTCACAGAGATAAGCTGCAGCCCCATACGCTGTATGCCACCGGCACAACCGGTAATCTGGTACAGCGAGCCACCGGCCTGCCGGTTACCGCCATGCTCAGTGGCCCGATGGGCGGCGATCAGCAGGTGGGTGCGTTGATATCGGAAGGGAAAATCGATCTGTTAATTTTCTTCTGGGACCCGCTGAACGCCGTTCCGCACGACCCGGATGTGAAAGCCCTGCTGCGTCTGGCTACCGTGTGGAATATCCCGGTGGCCACCAACCGCGCCACCGCTGATTTCATTATCCACTCGCCGTTATTCGATCAGCAGGTTGAAATCCAGATCCCGGATTACGAGCGCTACCTGCAGCAGCGCCTGAAGTAACCGCTTCTGCCGTCAGGGTTTTCGCACCTGCGGAACGCCCTGGCGGCCCAGTTCGGCAACAAAATCCGACGGTTCATCGCGATCGTAAAGCAGCCAGACCTGATGGATTGCACGGGTGATGGCGACATACGCCAGTCGACGCTCCTCGGCATCGGGAAACTCTTCCACCTTGGGCAGTAGCGCCGCTTCCATCACCGATTCCCTCGCCGGTGCAGGGAAACCCTCATCCCCCTGAGACAGTCCCAGTAGGATAACGTACTCCGCCTGCTGTCCTTTACTGGCGTGGATAGTCATAAACTCCAGTTTGAGTTTTGGCCAGCGAGTTGCCGCTTTATCCAGTACCTCAGGGCGAAGGTGATGATAGCGGGCCAGCACCATAATCCGCTCGTTCGGCTGAACGTAGCCACTCATTTTATTCAGCAGCGCTTCCAGCTGATCTTCCGGCAATAGCTGAACCGATTTTTTGGTTCCTTTGGTCAGGCTGTTCAGCGTTTTCTTCAACTGGTGCGGATTACGCTGTACAAAGGCGTTGGCAACTTCCCCAATGCGTTGATTGAAGCGGTAGGTGGTATCAAGTATGCAGCGGTCGCCCTCACCAAAATAGTGATGGAAAGCCGTGGTCAGGGTCATTTCAGCGCCGCTGAACCGGTATATAGCCTGCCAGTCGTCGCCGACGGCGAACAGTGCGGTTTGCCGATTTTGCCGACGCAGTGCAGCCAGCAGTTCTGCCCGCTGCGGCGAGATATCCTGGAACTCATCCACCAGAATGTGTTTCCACGGGCTAATAAAGCGGCCTTTATCCAGAATATTAACCGCCTGATGGATCAGGCCAGAAAAATCAACTGCACCCTCTTCCTTCAGTGCAGTTTTCCAGGCTTTTAGCAGCGGAGCCATCAGCTTGACTCTTTTGCTAAACAGTTCGCGGATTTCTTCCGGCGCACCGTCGATCATTGCCGCCTGAGCACCGCCGTGCATACGCATCAGCCCCAGCCAGCGTTCAAGGCGTGCCGCCAGCCGCTTTGCCAGGCTATTACTTTGCCAGAAGTCTCCTTCCTCTATCTCCCATTCCAGCTCGTCACTCAGCCACTGACGCCAGCCGTTGGCGTGGGCTTTTTTCTCACTGCACTGCTGCCGCCAGACGCTAATCAGCAAATCATGACGCGCCGCTGTATCGCTTTCCAGTTTGCTGATCGCGGGGGATTTATTGCTGCCCTGACGAATAATATGCAACGCCAGAGAGTGGAAGGTACGTGCCGAGAAGTCTTCGCTGTGCAGGCGTGAACGCAGACGCTCATTCATCTCTTCTGCCGCTTTACGACCAAAAGCGAGCAACAGCACCTGTTCCGCCGTCGCCTGCTTGCGCAGCAACAGCCACCCCGCCCGCGCAACCAGCACCGAGGTTTTACCGCTGCCCGCTCCGGCCAGTACCAGCACCGAATCTTCACCATTAACCACCGCTCGCGCCTGCGAGGGATTCAGCGGCGAACTCTCCACCTGCTCGAAGTAATCGGCGTGCTGTTCCAGCATACGCTCCGTCCAGCGCGCATTTCGCTTCACGCGCTGACTGTCACTGTCATTCAGCCATTGCTGACAATACCGCCAGGATTCGCGGCAGTTATCAAATTCGTCAAGCCGGGATACAGGAAGCGGCACGGCGTCGAAGGATTTACGGATCGCCTGCTGCCAGCTGCTAATATCGCTGCGTTTCAGCCAACGATCCTGCTGCTCGGCAAGGCGAATGGCTTCGGCCTGCTGGTTTAACACTCCGGCCGCCACGTCACTCATCTCCTGGCTCCACTGTTGCCAGGCGAGGCTAAGGTAGTGGTAGAAACGCTGCGTTTCATTCCATTCCGTACCGTGCAAACGAACGACTTTATCGTCAGGCAATGAAAATTCCAGCTCGCCCCAAACCAGACCACGCTTACAGGCTATGGATAACAGCTGATTAAAGGGGATCAGATACTCGTGTTTTTCACCGCTGACCTCAACGCCAGCATTCAACAGCCGCACCCGATTGTAAGGATGTTGTGCCAGATGTTTACCCAGCGATGTTGCTTTCAGTTCCATTCCTGCGACCCTGCTGCGGTTAATTTCATCTGCATATAGTTTAGCTGGCGACAGTTTACCTCTCCAGCGTTAAAACGCGTTACAATCAATGAATTGTCACTGAGACTTCTCTCAACGCCTAAGGGGACACTACCGATGCGCGCCATACTTAATATCCTCAATTTCATTCTGGGCGGCTGTCTGACCACCCTGTCATGGTTGTTGGCCACATTAGTCAGTATCGTGTTCATTTTTACCCTGCCGCTGACCCGTTCATGCTGGGAAATCACTAAACTTTCACTGCTGCCCTTCGGTAATGAAGCGATACATGTGGATGAGATAAACCCTGATGGGAAAAGTGCACTAATGAACTCAGGCGGTACGCTGCTTAATATTCTGTGGGTGATTTTTTTCGGCTGGTGGCTGTGCCTGATGCACATCACCGCAGGTATTGCGCAATGTCTGACGATTATTGGTATTCCGGTGGGCATCGCTAACCTGAAAATTGCCGTTATCGCACTCTGGCCGGTGGGCCGCCGCGTCGTGCCCGTTGAAGTCGCACGTGCTGCACGTGAAGCCAATGCGCGCCGCCGTTTTTCGTGAGCCGTACCATGCAAACCTCGCTGATCGATAACCTTCGCCGGCATGCGTTTAACAGCAGCTGGCTGTACAATATTCGCATTACGCTGGCCCTGATTGGCACCACGGCCGTCCCCTGGTGGCTGCATCAGATCACCTGGACAATACCGCTAACGCTGGGCGTCGTTGCCGCCGCGCTGACCGATCTCGACGATCGCCTCAGCGGCCGCCTGCGTAACCTGCTTATTACGCTGATCTGTTTTTGTATTGCTTCTGTATCTGTTGAGCTGCTCTTCCCACATCCGTGGCTGTTTGTTATCGGGTTGGCGATCTCAAGCTGGGGCTTTATTCTGCTGGGCGCGTTGGGGCCGCGTTACGCAACTATTGCCTTCGGCGCACTGCTGATCGCCATCTACACCATGCTGGGAATTAGTCTGTTTCCCCAATGGTACTTGCAGCCTATCCTGCTACTGACCGGCGCCATTTGGTATAACCTGCTGACGCTTTTCGGGCACCTGCTGTTTCCTATCCGCCCGCTGCAGGAAAATCTGTCACGCTGCTATGCGCAGTTGGCGCAGTATCTGGAAGCCAAAGCCAGCCTGTTCGATCCTGACCTTGAAGAAGATGACCGGCAGGCGATGGTGGATGTCGCTATGGCAAACAGTCAACTGGTCACCCTGCTGAATCAGGCCAAAGCGTCCATACAGTCGCGGCTACGAGGGGATCGCGGCCAACGCGGAACCAGGCGTACGCTTCATTACTATTTTGTCGCTCAGGATATCCATGAGCGCGCCAGTTCCTCACACGTGCAGTACCATTCTCTGCGTAAAGCATGGGGTGCCAGTGATATTCTCTTCCGCTTTCAGCGCCTGTTAACGCTGCAGGCCGTGGCATGTCGACAGCTTTCACGCACCATCCTGCTGCGCGAAACCTATCAGCATGATTCGCGCTTTGAACGCGTGTTTGCCAATCTTAACGCAGCGCTCCAGAGACTGACTGAGCAACAGCCGGAGAGCCGGGAAGTAAAAGCAATGCACTTCCTGCTGAACAATCTGAAAGCGATTGATGCCCAGCTGGCGACGATAGAATCAGAGCAAGCGCTGGCGGAAGGCGGTTATTACCACGATCAGTCGCTTTCCCGCGAGGGGCTAACCGGCTGGAGCGATATTCGCCTGCGCCTCAGCCGCCATATGAGTGCGGAATCGCCGCTGTTCCGCCATGCTGTTCGACTTTCACTGCTTCTGTGCGCCGGTTACGCTTTTATTCAATTCACCGGCCTGCAGCACGGCTACTGGATATTGCTAACCAGCCTGTTTGTTTGCCAGCCCAATTACAGTGCCACGCGCAGGCGGCTGGCACTGCGAATCGTCGGTACACTGGCAGGGATTGCACTCGGATTGCCTCTACTTTGGCTGGTACCGTCTATTGAAGGGCAGTTGATGCTGATCGTCGTTACCGGCGTGATGTTCTTCTTCTTCCGTAACATTCAGTATGCCCACGCCACCATGTTTATCACGTTGCTGGTGCTGCTGTGCTTCAATCTGCTGGGTGAAGGGTTTGAAGTCGCGCTGCCACGCATTATTGATACGCTGCTGGGCTGCGGCATTGCCTGGTTGGCCGTCGCATTTATCTGGCCGGACTGGCGTTTCCTCAGACTTCCGGCCGTGGCGGAGCGAACGCTCAATGCTAACTGCCGCTACCTGGACGCAGTGTTGGTGCAGTATCACCAGGGAAAAGACAACCGACTTGATTACCGCATCGCACGGCGGGATGCCCACAACGGTGATGCAGAGCTCGCTGCCGTGGTATCGAATATCTCAGTTGAAAGTAAAGCGGATAGCGCCCTTCGTGAAGCCGCTTTCCGACTACTGTGCCTCAACCACTCGTTCCTGAGCTACATTTCGGCGCTGGGGGCACACCGTGAGAAACTGGAAAACACCAATCTGCTTCAGCTAATGGATGATGCCGTCTGCTATGTTGACGACATCCTGCATATTGAAGTGGTGGATGAAGCTAAAGCGCACCGCATGATGGCAAACCTGGCACAGCGGATTCAGCAAACTGAGGCGGATAATGCCACCAAAGAACCGCTTGTCTTACAGCAGGTGGGCCTGCTGGTGGCATTGTTACCTGAAATTGCCAGGCTTAAACAACAGATTGTTCAACGTGCCGGCAACCAGGCTTACTGAAAAAAATCACCCTTTTCGATGCGCATTGCTTTTAAACCAGGCGCGCAATTCCTCTTTGACTGCGGTCGGCAGCGCCTCATAGTGGCTGCCAACTATCGCCCCTTCAAGAGCAAATAGCACCGAAAGACCAAGATGTTTATTGATAGCCCGCAGTTTAAGCCAGCTTCGTTTTGCCCCCTGTTCCATGAGCATTTCAATGGAACAAATACCGACTTCCCGCAGCAACGCCTCCATCCGAATCCCCATATTGGGTAGATCTTTGATACGCCGATTCCTTAGCCTGTCTTTTAATTCCTGCCGTGCACCATTCAGACACAGAGAGGAAATAGCCACTAGCTGGTCGGCATCGGACCACAACACACCATCAACACGGTAGTAATTAAGGGCAACCGGCAGACCTCGCTTTACAAAATGCAGGGGCTGCATTTTCCTTTCACTTATATATGGCTGGGCCTGCTCACAGGCACGAAGATACAGTTCTCCATCAGCAACAACGGCAAATACGGTCTTCGCCACAGACAGGCTATAGCCACCAAACTGTGTGCGTGACTCCACCGGCCCCAACGCCGCCAAACGCTGTTTCGTCTGCTCAATTCTCTGTTTTGAACTACTCATAGCAACTCCCTGCTCAGCTTAAGAACATTCGCATAAATCCCGAAAAATCAACATATTGAAACATAGGCAATCCGTATTACAGGTTCAATGAATAAATGAGAATGTTTCAAGTTATCTTGCGATTTTGCGAGGCGTAATCAAAAAAATAAGGTTGATCTTTGTTCATTACGCATATACTGTATATTCATACAGTGACATTGCGAGCGAAGACATCATGCATACCTATTTCCCGAAATCTCAATCAGTTAATAGTGCATTCCACGTTTCATCACGCGTGACATCTGCTCCAGCTAATGCCGCTGGCCTGATTAGCGAATTAATTTACAGCGAGAACCAGCCAGGTATGACGCAGCTGTTGCTGCTCCCTCTGTTACAGCAGTTAGGCAAACAGTCTCGCTGGCAGCTGTGGCTCACTCCTCATCAAAAATTGAGCCGCGAGTGGTTGCAGCGTTCAGGGCTTCCTTTAGATCGCGTTATGCAAGCCGCACATTCAGGGCCAATCACTACCGTTGAAGCAATGATTAAAGCTTTGCAAACAGGTAATTACAGCGTCGTTTTGGGGTGGTTCGAAGAGGATGTTTCGGAGAGCGATCGTGCAAGAATGCTGGCAGCAGCAAACTCTGGCCAGGCACTGGGGTTAATCATGCGTCCCGATCGTGCAAATTCTCAGTCAGGCAGACCACTTAGCGGGTTAAAAATTCATTCAAGTTTGTATCATTAAGTAAAAATGAGATAATTCTCAGGATTTTTTCTCGTGGTACGCGCCTTAAGCCCCAGATAATGTTATGACGCGGCTGTACAATAGGTTAGCTGCGTCTCTGACCATTTCTTATACACATAATTCCCTTCGGAATGTTAAAAAATATGTAAGATTCCCTATTTTTTTACCGGCCAGCGTCATATCACACTTGTAAGTTTGCTAGTACGTTGTAGACTTTATCTCGCCAGGGTGCTCAATAACCTCCTTTTTTTGGAAGAGTCATAAACGAGCATGACAACCCGGCAAAGGATTTAACCAAAGAGCTTAATTTAAGCTCATTGCCTATTTGGATGATAACGAGGCGCAAAAATGAAAAAGACAGCTATCGCAATTGCAGTGGCACTGGCTGGCTTCGCTACCGTAGCGCAGGCCGCTCCTAAAGATGACACCTGGTATACCGGTGCTAAACTGGGCTGGTCTCAGTACCACGACAAAGGTTACTACGGTAACGGTTACCAAAACAACGACGGCCCAACTCATGAAAACCAGCTTGGTGCTGGTGCATTCGTTGGTTATCAGGCGAATCCATACCTGGGCTTCGAACTGGGTTATGACTGGCTGGGCCGTATGCCTAACAAAGGCGATCAGGTCAATGGCGCATTCAAAGCGCAGGGCGTTCAGCTGGCAGCTAAGTTGAGCTACCCGGTTCTGGACAACCTGGACCTGTACACCCGTCTGGGTGGTATGGTATGGCGTGCTGACTCCACTCAGCAGGTAGTTGGCGGCGATCGCATCAGCGATCACGACACCGGCGTTTCTCCACTGGCAGCAGTGGGTGTTGAATATGCTCTGACTCCAAACTGGGCAACCCGTCTGGACTATCAGTGGGTTAACAACATCGGTGACGCAGGTACCGTTGGTGCACGTCCTGACAACTCTATGTTCAGCGTAGGTGTTTCTTACCGTTTCGGTCAGGAAGAAGCTGCTGCTCCAGCACCAGCTCCGGCACCAGCTCCGGCTCCAGTTGTTGAAACCAAGCGTTTCACCCTGAAGTCTGACGTGCTGTTCAACTTCAACAAAGCCACTCTGAAACCAGAAGGTCAGCAGGCTCTGGATCAGCTGTACACCCAGCTGAGCAATCTGGACCCTAAAGATGGCTCTGTTGTAGTACTGGGCTTCACAGACCGCATCGGTTCTGAAGAATACAACCAGAAACTGTCTGAGAAACGTGCTCAGTCAGTAGTGGATTACCTGGTATCTAAAGGTATCCCAGCTAACAAGATCTCTGCACGTGGCCAGGGTAAATCTAACCCAGTTACTGGCAACACCTGTGACAGCGTGAAAGGCCGTCAGGCTCTGATCGACTGCCTGGCGCCAGACCGTCGCGTAGAAATCGAAGTTAAAGGCATCAAAGACGTTGTGACTCAGCCTCAGGCTTAAGTGACGCTTTGAGCAAAAAACCCCGCTTCGGCGGGGTTTTTTATTTCCTTCATTACAGCATCTGAGCGTTAAATTGCTTCCCGTCCTGCTATTCAGGTTTTCCGAGAATAGCCTTCAGATCCTGCTTAAGTGAGGACATCTGACTGGCATATTGCTCTTTACGTTCCGCATCCTCAATGAGCTGCACCACCGTTTCCGAAAGCGTACTGTTACGGCGCTGCGCCAGTCCAGCAAGACGCTGCCACACCAGATATTCCAGATCGATAGACTTCTTCCGCGTATGCTGATGTTCAGCATTAAAATGGCGTTTACGACGCGCGCGAATCGTCTGCTTCATACGGTTTTCAAGAGCCGGATTAATATGCTGGTTAATCCAGGTCAAAACCAGATTGGGAGTATTCTCCATCGCCAACAACTCATCCACGACCGCCTGCGCTGCGCTGAGTTCGACATAGCGCGTGATCGCTTCACCTTCGCGGTGTTTTTTGACGAGGTATTTCCATTTCCATCCGCTTTCAAGATTTTCCAGTTGTTGATATTTCATCGGAATCTCATGCTGATCCTATAACAAGTTAAGAATAACAGCTTTTTTTAATCTGGCTGCAAAGAAAACCGGAACCAGGGCGTGAATATCAATTCAGTTAATACAGAACCGCATGTCTGCTGTGCTTAACAGGCTGAATTATTGTATAATGCCGCTTTTATTCATTTCAGAAAAATACGATAACTTTGACCAACAACCGATTAGAGTGGCGCGCCCTACAGCCCGATACAGAACGCTTCCAGCATCTCATCTCACAGGCTGCCACCACTGAGACAGAGTGTTTTGCTAACGTGCAGTCTCGCCTGTTCAACGGCCTCAGCCTGCTTCTGCAAACCCCGGCTAAAGTACCGCTTATGCTGGTCAAAAGCGCCGAAAGCGCCGAATATCTGGCTTTGCTACAGGATGTCCTCTCTTCCCTCGTCGAATCAGATGAAGAGGATGATGCAAACCTGTTATACGGTGGGCACTATCTGGTTGAACCGCAAATGATCGTCTGGCGCCCGGCGGAAAGTCCGCTCGACAATTTTGCCAGCACCGGCGGCGTTCATCAGGCTGACTGGATCGAAGCCGAGCAGCTTTTTGGCTGCGTTCGTGTTTATAACTCGATGCTTACGCTGTCCCCGGGCCTTGTTCACCGCGCCAACGGCGGCGTGCTGATCCTCTCCCTGCGCGCGCTGCTGGCACAGCCATTACTCTGGCTACGCCTGAAAAAAATCATAGTCAACCAGCGCTTTGACTGGTATTCGCAGGATGAAACACGGCCTCTGCCACTTGACGTCCCGTCAATGCCGATGCAGCTTCGTCTGGTTCTTACCGGCGATCGTGATGCACTGGCTGATTTCCAGGATATGGAACCCGAGCTGGCTGCGCTGTCGCTTTACAGCGAGTTTGAAGAGAACATCCAGCTGGTTGATGAGGAAGAATTCACTAACTGGATGCAGTGGGTGCTCAGCATTGCGCAAAGCCTCGGTTATCCGGCCCCGGCCGCTGATTTCTGGCCAGTACTCATCCGCGAAGCAGCCCGCTATACCGGCGATCAGGAGACACTTCCTCTAGATCCAACCTGGCTGGCACGCCAGCTGCAGGATGCTGCACTTTACAGTGAAGATGAGAACGTAAACGGTGAAAATTTACGCGATGCTCTCACTACCCGCGAATGGCGTGAAGGTTTCCTTTCAGAGCGCGTCCGTGATGACATTCTGCTTGACCAGATTCTGATCGAAACAGAAGGTGAAATGGTTGGCCAAATCAACGCACTTTCGGTGATCGATTTCCCGGGTCACCCACGTCCGTTTGGTGAGCCTTCGCGTATCAGCTGTGTGGTGCATGTCGGTGACGGCGAGTTTACCGATGTAGAGCGTAAAGCAGAACTCGGTGGAAATATCCATGCTAAAGGCATGATGATTATGCAGGCTTGGCTGATCGCCGAGCTGGAGCTGGACCAACAGCTGCCCTTCTCCGCTTCCCTGGTATTTGAACAGTCATACTCAGAAGTTGATGGCGACAGCGCCTCGCTGGCAGAGCTTTGCGTATTAATCAGCGCACTCGCTTTACAGCCAATCAATCAGCAAATTGCCGTTACCGGTTCCGTCGATCAGTTTGGTCGCGTTCAGCCCGTGGGCGGATTAAATGAAAAAATTGAAGGCTTCTTCAATATCTGTAATCAACGTACGCTAAATGGCAATCAGGGCGTTATTATTCCTGCGGCCAACGTACGTCACCTCTCGTTACAACAAGAAGTTGTAGATGCTGTGCGGGAAGGTAAATTCCATTTGTGGGCCGTATCCAGCGTGGATGAAGCCCTGCCGTTGTTAACGGGTGTTGAATGGGACAAGGAGAACGATCCTTGCCTGCTGCGTTCTATTCAGGATCGCATTGCTCAGATTAACCAACAGGATGCACGACAGCTTCCGTGGGCACTACGTTGGTTAAACTGGTTCAACCAGCGCTGATCGGACTTGTTCAGCGTACACGTGTTAGCTAAAATTCGTGATTCACTAAAATAAGGCTTATTGAGAATATGGTAGATAAACGCGAATCCTATACAAAAGAAGACCTGATTGCTTCTGGTCGCGGTGAACTTTTTGGTGCAGAAGGCCCGCCATTGCCAGCCGGCAATATGTTGATGATGGACCGCGTAATCAAAATGACAGAAGATGGCGGCAACTACGGTAAGGGCTTTGTTGAGGCCGAGCTGGATATCAATCCGGACCTGTGGTTCTTCGGCTGCCACTTTATTGGCGATCCGGTTATGCCTGGCTGCCTGGGTCTGGATGCAATGTGGCAGCTGGTCGGTTTTTACCTCGGCTGGTTAGGCGCTGAAGGTAAAGGCCGTGCGCTGGGCGTTGGCGAGGTGAAATTCACCGGCCAGGTCCTGCCAACGGCGAAAAAGGTTTCGTACCGTATTCATTTTAAACGCGTTATTAACCGTAAACTGGTGATGGGCGTTGCTGATGGAGAAGTGCTGGTCGATGGTCATGTAATTTACACCGCTACCGACCTGAAAGTGGGTCTGTTCAAAGATACGACTGCTTTCTAATCGTTCTGGTCATTGTTGCAAAACGATGACCTCCAGAACCGAAAACCTCCGCAGCAGCGGAGGTTTGTTCCTTTACGTTGAACAGGCGTTACGCGGTAACCGTCCTGTCCTCCATGGCCTGTCGCCAACCTCCCAACCAGTGAGATCGAGCATCTAGCATTTGGTAAGGACACATCTCTTTTGAGCGTCCGGTAATGCCCGCCTGATAACCCCGTGAATGTGCCCGATCCAGGCGATCTCGTTTCTGTCTCTTCATGCCGCGTTTCCCTCATTTTGTCTGGTGGAATCTGGTGGAAAGAAAACAGTGGCTACTGAGTGCGCAGCCACAGTTAAGTTCTACCTCTGCGGTCATAAAAGATCAATGCGCAAATTTCACGCCAATGTCATATTTGTGACCTGGCATTTTCATAATTTTGCATTGCTTTTTGGTACTGAAAGGTTACAGGTGGATGATTAGCAATAAAAAAGCCTTCGATCAGGCAAAAGTCTCATTTTGCGATAATCAAAGGCTTAGGCTATTTGTAAAAATAATAACTAACGTTGCTGATTTATCGCATTTGCGATCTGGGTCGAAATCTGTTGCCAGCCCTGCGACAGCGTTCTGACTAGCGAATCATAACCGTCCTCGCTTTGCGGCAGGTCCAGCATAAACGCACGCTTCTCTATGCGGCCTTCACGCTGCAGCATCCACACACCACTGATCACTGCACGGCCATCGTAACGCCCGTGAAAGCCGGTGACCGTCACGTTAAGCGTGTCGTGCTGTTGGCCAACCGGCGAAGAAGAGACCACCGCGCCGGGCAATTCGTTACTCAGATTGCTGACCAGGGTTTGCTGAAGCTGCTGGTCGAGCGGACTGGCCCAGCGATTGTTAGCGGCGATAACGTACTGAACGTCATTGCTCTGATAGACCACACCGTTACCTGCCAGATAATCCGGTATTGAGACCGCCTCAACCCAAATAGGGCGCGAGAATGTCTGGCTGCTTACTACCGTGCTGCCACCTGCCGCAGGCAGCTGATAGTAACGCGTTTCCGGCGTACTGCTACAGGCTGTTAATGTAAGAAGCAGCGCTAAGGGTATCCATTTCATCATCATTTCGCCCTCTTCGGCTGTGGGTCCTGACCGGGTTTTGCTTCAAACACCAGCGCATTACTTTTGCTATTTAACGTTTTCAGTACCGGCTGTAGCTCACGCATCACCTGATCCAGTCGTTGCATATCCGCCACCATTTTGTTGTAGGCCGGCGATCCTGGCTGGAAGCCCTTCATGCTGCGATTCAGTTCACGCAGCGTATTCTGCATATCTGCCGGCAGCTCCTGCATCGCCTGACTGGAAGTGATTTGATTGAGGTTATCCAGCGTTTTTTGCAGCTCGCGCAGCGTGCGCTGGCTCTCTTTCAGCGTACCGGTTGCCTCGTTCAGCATCGGATTCAGCGGCAGGTTGTTGATCTTATCCAACGACTCCACCAGCTTCTCCTGTATCTGCGCAAGTCCGCCGCTGACCGTCGGAATCAGTTCGTAATTTTCAAATGTCGCCGGGCCGCTCACCGGTTTGGCATTTTTATAGAAGTCCAGATCCACGTACAGCGAACCGGTTAGCAGATTGGCAGATTTAAGCGAAGCGCGTAATCCCTCACTGATACCCGTTTTCAGATGCTGCTCAAAGTTAAAGCCTTCGCCCAGCTGCTTACGGAAGCGATCGGGCTCAATTCGAATCAATACCGGAATGCGGTAATCATTGTTCAGACGCTGTGCAATACCCGGCGCCGTAAATGGAACCTCCGCAACAGTTCCCAGGCGAATGCCGCGGAATTCGACCGGCGCGCCAGCGTTCAATCCACGAACGGATTCATTAAAGAACATCAGGAAGTCTTTATGTTCGCTATACAGGGAGTCCTGAATGCTGCGCTGATCGTCAAAGAGGCGATATTCCGCTTTATTCTCCGCGGGTTTGCCCAACTCCCAGCCTTCCGGCACGTCAAAGCTCACCCCGCCGCTTAACAGGGTGGCCAGCGATCCCATCTCAACACGCATTCCGGATGCCGACATATCGACCGCAATACCACTGTCTTTCCAGAATCGAACATTAGTGGTAATCAGGCGATCGTAAGGTGCGGCGATAAACAGCTGATAGGCAATCATACGTTTATCGGTATCGAACGAACTGGTTTCCACCGAGCCCACCCGATAGCCCCGGAACAGCACTGGATCGCCGGCATTGAGCTGGCCTGCTTTGCGACTGTCCAGAGTGATGCGGATCCCTTTCGCATCCGGCGGAGCCAGCGGTGGCGCATCCAGCAGCTGGTATTCTTTGGCTTTTTCGCCCTTTGCCCCCGGCTGGAGTTCAATGTAAGCACCGGAGAGCAGCGTGCTCAAGCCACTGACGCCACCGCGGCCAATCATCGGTTTCACCACCCAAAATGCGCTGTCTTCGCGCAGGAGTTTCTCCATACCAGAGTTAAGACGCGCTTTAATTTCAACGTGGTGCAGATCGTCCGTCAATACAGCACTTTCAACTATTCCGACATCCACGCTGCGGCTTTTAATAGTGGTTTTTCCACCTTCAATGCCTTCCGCATTGGTGGTAATCAGGGTCACTTCCGGCCCCTGATGACTGAAATGATAAAACAGTATCCATGCACCGATCAGCACGGTCACAATCGGCACGATCCACACCGGAGACCAGCGTTTAATATGTTCTACCCTGGCGGTGCTGTGATTATTGTCCGTCACTAAACGACTCCTCAGTACGCTTATCTTTCACCCGATCCCAGGTTAGTCGGGGATCAAACGTAATTGCTGCAAACATTGTCAGGATCACCACCATCGCGAATAACAGCGCACCCGTGGCGGGATAAATGCTCATCAGCCGCCCCATACGCACCAGTGCCGACAGTACGGCAATAACAAAAACGTCAATCATTGACCAGCGTCCGACAAACTCAACCATTTCATAAATTTTATGCATCCGTTCACTGTCGTGGTGATGTCGGCTATCCCCCTTGACATCCCAGCACAACCAGCCGATAGCCAGCATTTTCAATGAAGGTACCATGATACTGGCAATGAATATCACTAACGCTACCGGATAGGAACCATCGCTCCACAGCAGGATAACCCCGGCCATGATGGTTGAACCCATCTTGTTACCCAGCGCTTCGGTGATCATGATTGGCATCAGGTTAGCGGGAATATAAAGCAGTATGGAGGTCAACAGCAGCGCCAGCGTCCACTGCAGACTGTGCTTACGCCGAGCATGGCCATGACTCCCACAGCGCGGGCAGACTAACCGATCGCTGGCCAGCACTGCGGTACAGCATGAGCAGGAGCGCATACCCTGCCGCAGGCCGCTAATGCCCGCCACCGGACGCGCAGGCAGAGCGGGTAATGGCGCAACTCGCTGCCAAAGCACCCGACGTTCTATGCACTGAAATGCCCGCAGTTGCAGTACGCAAAACAGGCACCAGGGGATAAAGCTGCTACCAATGCCGATGTCGCCATAGGCCATCAACTTGACGAAACTGACCAGCACTCCGGCGAGAAAAATCTCCGCCATGCCCCAGCTCCGCAGCTGCATCAGGATACGGGTCATACCCCGTTTCAACGGCAGCGGCAGTTTTAACGGGCTGACCAGCAGCAGGATCGCTATCATACAGAACGCGGGCACGCCCTGAACGAAGAGCATAAACAGCGTAGCCAGACTGCTGTAGTCCTCAGAAACCATCACCTGAGGGATCTGCATCATGGAAATTTCGCTGCTTAAACCCGCAACCCGCATATTAACGAAGGGAAAGAGGTTGGCCAGCAGCAGCATAAACAGCGCCGCCAGCGCATAGCCAGCTGGCCGCCTGAGCGGCTCAACCCAGCTGGAGTGAAGTGTGGTATGACAGCGCGGGCAGCTTGCTTTGCTGCCCGGCAGAAGCACGGGCAACTGTGTCATGAGGTCACACTGCGGACATAGAATCCATTGATGTGCGTGGTGCGACGAACACATACCTTTCCCTCAATAAAATTACGCGCCGTTACTTAACGACTCAAGGTATTCCCAACGTTCAAACGCCGTTTCCAGTTCCTGTTCGGCTTTTGCCAGCGCATCCAGAACCGGCTGAGTTGCCTCATGCGGCTGGTTAAAGAAGTTTACATCAGCAACCTGAGCCTGATACGCAGCAAGTTGTGCTTCCAGCTCTTCCATTTTCTGCGGCAGCTGTTCCAGTTCGCGCTGTAAATTGTAGCTCAGCTTAGCAGCCGTTTTCTTCACTGCTTCGCTTTTAACGCTTTCCTGACGTGGCTGAGAAACCGTATTTTTAGCCGCAGCCCGGTTTTGTTTCCAGGCCGTACGCTGAAGCTGAGCATCATGGTAACCACCCACAAACGCGCCAATTTCGCCGTTGCCATCAAAGATCCAGCATTCGGTGACGGTGTTATCAACAAACTGACGATCGTGGCTGACCAGCAGTACCGTGCCCTGATAGCCATCGATAAGTTCTTCCAGCAACTCGAGCGTTTCAACATCAAGGTCGTTGGTCGGTTCATCGAGAATCAGCAGATTACTCGGCTTGAGGAACAGACGAGCCAGCAGCAGTCGGTTGCGCTCTCCACCGGACAAGGCTCGCACCGGCGTCATCGCGCGTTTTGGATGGAACAGGAACTCCTGCAGATAACCCAGCACATGGCGCGGCTTGCCGTTAACCATCACTTCCTGCTTGCCTTCAGCCAGGTTATCCATCACCGTGCGATCCGGGTCCAGCTCGGCACGGTGCTGGTCAAAGTAGGCCACTTCCAGTTTAGTACCGATATGTACCCGACCACTGTCCGGCTTGAGCTGATCCAGCATCAGCTTCAGCAGCGTAGTTTTACCGCAGCCGTTCGGGCCGATCAGAGCAATTTTGTCACCGCGCTGAACCTGGCGAGAGAAATCGTTAACCAGCTGCTTGCCCGCTATACCGTATTTAACGTTTTCCATTTCAAAGACAATCTTGCCTGAACGCGACGCCTCTTCCACCTGCATGTTGGCTTTGCCCATCACTTCGCGGCGTTCGGAACGTTCGCGGCGCAAGGCTTTCAGTGCGCGTACACGTCCTTCATTACGCGTACGTCGGGCTTTGATGCCCTGGCGTATCCACACTTCTTCCTGCGCCAGCTTACGGTCAAATTCTGCGTTCTGCATCTCTTCAACGCGCAGTGCTTCCTCTTTACCCAGCAGATACTGATCGTAATCTCCCGGCCAGGACACCAGCTTGCCGCGGTCAAGATCGACAATACGGGTCGCCATATTGCGGATAAATGAACGGTCGTGAGAAATAAAGATAATGCTGCCCTGGAACGTTTTCAGGAACGTTTCCAGCCAGTCGATAGTTTCGATATCCAGGTGGTTGGTTGGCTCATCGAGCATCAGCACCTTCGGGTTGCTGACCAGCGCGCGCCCCAGCGCTGCTTTACGCAGCCAGCCGCCTGAAAGAGAGGAAAGCTCGGCATCACCGTCAAGACCAATCTTTTCCAGCACGTCATGAATACGGCTTTCCAACTGCCAGAGATTCTGGTGATCGAGGATCGCCTGCAGGCGCGCCATCTCATTCAGATTTCGGTCACTCGGATCTTCCATCACCAGGTGAGAAATCGCGTGATAGGCTTTCAGGTGTTCAGCCTGCTCTTCCACGCCTTCGGCAACGAAATCATACACCGAACCGGCGACGTTACGCGGTGGATCCTGTTGCAGACGCGCCACGATCAGATCCTGCTCATAAATGATACGACCGTCATCCAGTGGCTGCTCACGGTTGATGATTTTCATCAGCGTGGATTTACCCGCCCCGTTACGCCCGACCAGACAAACGCGCTCATTCTCTTCGATATGCAGTTCAGTGTTATCCAACAGCGGCGCGTCGCTGAATGAGAGGTAAGCGCCATGAATACTGATTAGTGACATAAAAACTTATTCCTTACCGGCATGCGTCAGCAGCCAGCAGTTGTGAATTTGACGGTTACGGGCAAAATCCTGTGACTGCGTTTTGGCGGTAATTTCGCGAGCCTCAAGGCCCAGCGCTTCCAGCCCGGCGAAGTCCATCTTAAAGCCGCGTTTATTGTTAGAGAACATAATGGTACCACCCGCTCTGAGCAGGCGTTTAAGATCCTTCATCAGATCCAGATGATCGCGCTGCACGTCAAAACTCTCCTCCATACGCTTGGAGTTAGAGAACGTTGGCGGATCGATAAAGATCAGATCGAACTGTTCATCGGCCTCACGCATCCAGTTCAGGCAATCTGCCTGCATCAGACGGTGCTGGCGGCCGGTTAAACCGTTAAGCCGCAGGTTACGCTCCGCCCACTCCAGATAGGTGCGCGACATATCCACCGTGGTGGTACTGCGCGCACCGCCAAGACCAGCATGAACGCTGGCGCTGCCGGTGTAAGCGAACAGGTTGAGGAAGTCTTTGCCTTTACTCATCTGGCCAAGCATTTTGCGGGCGATGCGATGGTCAAGGAACAAGCCAGTATCAAGATAATCAGTCAGATTGACCCACAGTTTGGCATTAAATTCGCTGACCTGGAAGAAATCCCCCTTCTCACCCAGTTTTTGATACTGACTTTTACCTTTCTGCCTCTCACGGGTTTTCAGCACCAGTCGGTTGGTCGGCATTTCCATAACATTGAGCGTTGCCGCAATCACATCGAACAAACGCTGACGCGCTTTGGCTGGCTCAACGGTTTTCGGTGGCGCATATTCCTGCACCACCACCCAGTCACCGTAGCGGTCAACAGCAACGTTATAGTCCGGCAGATCGGCATCATAGACGCGGTAGCATTCAATACCTTCCTGACGCGCCCATTTATCCAGCTTCTTCAGATTTTTACGCAAGCGGTTAGCATAATCATCGGCCAGCTGCGCCACGGCACCACCCGACGGGTTCGCGGCCAGCTGATAGTTTTTCTGCACGCAGTCCAGCGGGCCGTTCTTCGCCTTAAACTGGCGATCGGCACGCAATTGCAGGCAGCTCAACAGTTCCGGTGATGCACTGAACAGCGACAGATTCCAGCCGCCAAACTGGGCTTTCATCAGACGGCCCAACTGGCTGTGCAGCGCGATCAGCGCGGGTTCACTCTCCAGGCGCTCGCCGTAAGGCGGGTTGCTCAGCACCGTACCCGCGGGCCCTTCCGGCAGCGGATTTTGCAGCTTCAGCACATCCTGAAGGGTGAAGCTAATCCGCTCAGCCAGGCCAGCACGACGGGCGTTGGCCCGTGCACTTTCAATTACGCGCGGATCGTTGTCATAGCCGAAGAAGCGCGAGGTATTTTCCTGCAGGCCTTTCTTTGCTCTCGCCTGCGCTTCCTGCTTCACTTCACCCCAAAGCGCCGCATCAAATTTACTCCAGCCGGTAAAGCCCCAGTGATTGCGGTGCAGGCCCGGTGCACGATCGCAGGCGATCATGGCGGCTTCCAGCAACAGCGTACCGGAACCACACATCGGATCGACCAGTGGCGTACCCGACTGCCAGCCGGAGCGCAGCACAATAGCGGCAGCCAGGGTCTCTTTTAGCGGTGCCTGACCGGTTTGCTGGCGATAACCGCGCATATGCAAGCCTTCGCCGCTGAGATCAAGCGCGATACTGGCCGTGTCTTTATTCAACCAGACATTGACGCGGATATCCGGCAGTTCGCGATCGACATCCGGACGCGCCAGCCCTTTACGGGTGAAACTGTCAACAATGGCATCTTTCACCTTCAGCGCACCATACTGACTGTTGCGGATAACCTCGTTCAGACCGCTAAAATGCACGGCGAAGGTTTTATCGCTGCCGAACATTGCCGGCCAGTCAATAGCCTGCACGCCAAGGTAGAGGTCAAGATCGCTGTAAACACCGCATTCTGTCAGCGGCAGCAGAATACGCGACGCCAGACGACTCCACATCAGACTTTGGTACATCAGACGATCGTCACCCTGATAATGTACGCCGCCCTGGACGACCTGGCAGCTTTGCGCGCCAAGGGCTTCCAGTTCACTTTTTAACAGCTCTTCGAGCCCACGCGCCGTACTGGCAAACAGAGAATTCATAGTGTCACTTATCGTCATCAGAAAATTGCTGCGCATTATAGCTAATCATGGCGTCATGTCATAAAGTTAGCTTCTTTTGCTGCAGAAACCCTGGCTTAACAGGGGGCATATACCGGCTGCACAAGGAGTCAGCACCATGATCACACTGTCACGGTTATTTATTCACCCGGTAAAATCCATGCGCGGCATGCAGGTTTCGCATGCTCAGGCTTTAGAGAGCGGCCTTGCCTTCGATCGCATCTTTATGCTTACCGAACCTGATGGCACCTTTATTACCGCGCGCCAGTATCCCGAAATGGTGTTGTTCACTCCGGCTTTAATTATGGGTGGTTTACAGCTCAGCGCACCCGATGGCAGCAGCGCAACGGTGCTGTTTGAGGATTTTCTCCCCGACAGTGAGCCCACTGAAGTCTGGGGAAGCCACTTCAGCGCCCTGATTGCCCCAGACAGTATCAACCAGTGGCTGAGCAGCTTTTTCCCCCGACCACTTCAGCTACGTTGGGTTGGCCCCCGAATGACCCGCAGGGTTAAACATTTTGAACAGGTTCCTCTCGGATTCGCCGATGGCTTCCCCTATCTGTTGGTTAATGAAGCCTCGCTGTTTGATTTACAACAGCGCTGCCCGGCAGGCGTGAGGATGGAACAGTTCCGTCCGAACCTGGTGATTACCGGCGCGGATGCCTGGGCCGAAGACGGCTGGTCAACCGTAAAGATCGGCGATGTGCTTTTCGATCTGCCCAAACCCTGTAGCCGCTGCGTGTTCACCACCATCAGCCCCCAGCGTGGCCGCAAACATCCCAGCGGTGAACCGCTGTCCACGCTCCAGCGTTTTCGCAGCGCGCAGGACGGCAGCGGAGATATCGACTTCGGAATGAATCTGGTCGCCCGCAGTAGCGGCGTCATCCGGACTGGCGACAGGTTTGAGGTGATTAAACGCCAGCCTGCCCGCGCCTACGGCAGCGGTGACGTTACCGAAACGCTAACGGTCGATACACCACCGCCCGGTGAGGTGACCCTGAATTGGAACGGTCAGGCATTCAGCGGCAACAATCAGCAGGTGCTGCTGGAGCAGTTGGAAATGCAGGGGATTCGTATTCCCTACTCCTGCCGGGCAGGGATCTGCGGCAGTTGCAAAGTCACCCTGGTCAGTGGTGAGGTCAGCGCATTGAAAAAAGGAGCAATACGGAAGGATGGAACCATTCTCAGCTGCAGCTGTATCCCGTCAGGGGATCTGATTCTACGCTAAGGATCTTGCGCGGTGAGTTACACCGCGCGAGCAAACCGCAGCGCGTCAGGTTTAACCTGAGGCGTAAGACGATCGTGCATAATTTTTATCGCATCACCCAGCATCATACTGCGGCCAGCCAGAATAAGCTCCGGCTGAGCCAGCAGGCAAAGCGCCGCGTTCTCACCCGATTCAACGACGATCATTGTCGCCTGCTCACCGCTATCGCTAACGGTAACGCAAACCAGATCGCCCTCTTCAGGACGGAAGCCACCGTGTGTCTGAGTCACAAAATGCCAGCTCTTGGGCATCAGCGGCTTGAGGAAACGGGTCGCCACCAGCACGTTCAGCACCAATTCAGCGTGCTGTTCAGAATCCAGCTCTGCCTGGCGGCATCGCTCAGCAAAGGTGAAAAATAGTGCAGCGTCATCGACACAAAAGCCTGAAACATCAAAGGCATCTGGCGTGAGCATCTTGCGGGGAAAACGTGAGCGAAATGGCTGTTCACGAGCCAGGTCCAGCATCATACGGTCTTGTTCTGCGTCGAAAAACCAACGCCAGTTATCGTCCGGTTTTATCCTCATGATGAGTCCTGTAGTAATAATGGGTTACAGATGTCCGGAAAAATATTCATGGTCCGGGAAAAAAACGGCTGTTTTTTAACTTACAGCAACACGCCAAAATGACTTAATAGCGATCTAACAGAACAAAATATAAACGAGCCAGAGGCGAAAATAAAGCCCCTGGCATTTTTTACTCAAATATGGGTCACAATTTCTTTTATTAGTGGCGGACCTTTGTAAATAAAGCCGGAATATATTTGTACCAGTGAAGCTCCCGCTTCCATTTTTTCACGCGCTGAAACCAGGGAATCAATACCGCCCACGCCAATAATTGGCATGCTGCCCTTCAGCTCAGCAGAGAGTCGACGAATAATTTCCGTACTGCGCAACTGTACGGGACGGCCACTCAGCCCACCGGCTTCATCACAATGTTTTAACCCTTTAATCAAAGAACGATCGAGGGTCGTATTGGTCGCAATAACGCCATCAATATTGTGTCGCTGCAAACTATCGGCAACCTGGATCAATTCTTCTTCAGAAAGATCGGGCGCGATCTTCACCGCGACAGGAACATATTTATGATGAAGCTGTTGAAGTTCACCCTGCCGGGTTTTAATCGCCTGCAGCAAATCATCCAGCGCTTCACCGTATTGCAGACTGCGAAGGCCCGGTGTGTTCGGCGAGGAAATGTTGATGGCGATATAGCCCGCATACGGATAAATTTTATCCATGCAGGTTAAATAATCTTCTTTTCCCTGCTCAACCGGGGTGTCTTTATTCTTACCGATATTAATGCCGAGAATGCCGTCATAGTGGGCTTTCTTAACGTTCTCTACCAGATGGTCAACGCCCAGATTATTAAATCCCATGCGATTAATGATGCCCTGCGCTTCTACAACGCGGAACATGCGAGGCTTATCATTACCCGGCTGCGGGCGCGGGGTGACCGTACCAATTTCAATAAAACCAAACCCCATTGCGCCAAAGGCATCAATGCATTCACCGTTTTTATCCAGCCCGGCAGCCAGCCCGAGCGGATTTTTAAACGTCAGCCCCATGCAATTAACCGGTTTAAACGGTAATGACTGGCGGATCAGGGCAGTAAAGGGGGTGCCGGAAAGGCGCGTCAGCTGCTGCAAAGTCAGTTCATGCGCGCGCTCAGGATCGAGCTGGAACAGCGCCTTACGAACGAGGGGATAGTACATGGTCACTCCTGAGGTCCCGATAGAAAATCGGGGTCGTATTATCCGGTATTCAGCCACTAAATGGAAACGTCGTGGCGTAAAAGCTAAAAAAAAGTGCGTCCTGTTAGCGACACCGTCAACACCACCAGCCGCTATATGAAAAAAACGGCAAAAAAATGCCGGATAAATCATTTAAGCCCCTCTTCCTGCTCTGTCAGGATAAGCCAATCAGTTCTTGAATGTGTTTAATTAATAACTTTTAGCTATAAGGAGTGGTTATGCGCGTTATTACTCTGGCGGGAAGCCCCCGCTTTCCCTCTCGCTCCACCGCACTGTTGACGGTGTGCCAGCATGCCCTTGAAAAGCGCGGCGTTGAGGTGACTCCGTGGAATCTGCATAACTTCCATCCTGAAGATCTGCTTTACGCGCGCTTTGACTCCCCCGCCCTGCTGGCCTTTAAGGAAGATCTGGAAAAAGCCGACGGGCTGATCGTTTCAACACCGGTCTATAAAGCGTCTTTTGCCGGTGCGCTGAAAACCCTGCTCGATTTACTGCCGGAACGCGCGCTGGAACATAAGGTGGTTCTGCCGCTGGCCACCGGCGGCACCGTTGCCCACCTGCTGGCGGTAGATTACGCACTTAAACCCGTGCTTAACGCCCTGAAAGCACAGGAAGTTCTGCACGGCGTATTTGCCGACGACAGCCAGATTGCCCACTACGATCGTCAGCCGGAATTATCTCCTGGACTGGCTGCACGCCTTGAGGAATCGGTAGATACCTTCTGGCATGCGCTGGCCCGCCGCCATCAACCGCTGGCCGCGGCCGTTTAACCCGTTTCTGTTTTCTGCTGACGCAGCCACGCCCCTGAATTAAGGAGTAAAACGATGAGCCTGTCCGTCTTCTGGTTCCTTCCCACTCACGGTGATGGTCATTATCTGGGTACCAACCAAGGTGCCCGCCCGGTGGATTACACCTATCTGCAACAAATTGCCCAGGCAACAGACCGCCTGGGATTTGGCGGTGTGCTAATCCCGACAGGGCGATCGTGTGAAGATGCCTGGCTGGTCGCTGCTTCGCTGATTCCGGTGACACAGCGGCTGCGCTTTTTGGTCGCTCTTCGTCCGGGCGTCACATCACCGACCCATGCGGCTCGCCAGGCCGCGACGCTCGATCGTCTTTCCAACGGCCGCGCCCTGTTTAACCTGGTGACTGGTGGGGATGCAGAAGAACTGGCGGGTGACGGCGTGTTCCTCGACCACCGTGAACGCTATGCGGAATCAGCAGAATTTACCCGCGTCTGGCGCCGAGTGCTGGAAGGCGAAACCGTTGATTATGAAGGTAAGCATGTCAATGTGCGCGGCGCACGGCTGATGTTTAAACCGGTACAGCAGCCAAGGCCACCGCTGTGGTTCGGCGGCTCATCCGAGGTCGCTCAGGATCTGGCGGCAGAACAGGTCGATGTCTATCTGACATGGGGCGAACCTCCTGCACAGGTAAAAGAAAAAATTGCTCAGGTACAGGCAAAAGCCGCCGCACTGGGTCGTAAAGTACGCTTTGGTATCCGCCTCCACGTGATCGTCCGCGAAACCAATGAGGAAGCCTGGCAGGCCGCCGACCGCCTGATCTCCCATCTTGATGATGCCACCATTGCCAAAGCCCAGGCCGCACTGGCGCGCACCGACTCCGTCGGCCAGCAGCGGATGGCCGCTCTGCACGGCGGCAAGCGGGACAAACTGGAGATCGCGCCGAATCTGTGGGCCGGAGTCGGTCTGGTGCGCGGCGGCGCCGGTACGGCCCTGGTCGGTGATGGCCCGACGGTGGCCGCAAGAATGCAGGAGTACGCCGACCTCGGCATTGAAACCTTTATTCTCTCCGGTTATCCGCATCTGGAAGAGGCCTATCGCGTGGGTGAACTGCTGTTCCCGCATCTCGATCTGGCGATCCCGGAGGTGCCGCAGCCTGCGAAAATCAATGCCCACGGTGAGCACGTTGCGCATGATTTCGCGCCTCAGAAAGTTTCTCAAAGCTAACAACGCCCCGCCGTGCTGATGTGCGGGCGTTTTGGTTTTACAGCAATACCCGCCGAGAGGGTTCAGAGGTAGGCATGAGTAAAGCAACTAAACATATCACCAATGCCCTGCTGCCGTGGGCGCTACCGGTACTGCTGGTCGTGGTCTGGCAGCTGGCTTCTCAAACCGGCTGGCTTTCCACACGTATTCTGCCGTCACCCGAGTCGGTGCTTGTCACTTTCTGGCGGCTTTCCGACAGCGGGGAACTGTGGCAGCATCTGGCTATCAGCGGCTGGCGTGCCCTGCTGGGCTTTGGCATAGGTGGTTCAATTGGTCTGCTACTGGGCCTGATAACCGGCATGTCACGCCTGGGCGAGCGCCTGCTGGACACTTCCGTACAGATGCTGCGCAATGTCCCTCACCTGGCGCTAATACCGCTGGTAATACTGTGGTTTGGCATTGATGAATCCGCCAAGATATTTCTGGTCGCCCTCGGCACCCTGTTCCCGATCTATCTGAATACCTATCACGGCATCCGTAATGTCGATCGCGGCCTGGTGGAAATGGCGCGCAGCTATGGACTCTCTGGCTGGAGCCTGTTTATTCAGGTTGTGCTGCCGGGCGCGCTGCCGTCAATTATGGTTGGCGTACGCTTCGCTCTTGGTCTGATGTGGCTGACGCTGATTGTGGCTGAAACAATTTCCGCCAATTCAGGTATCGGTTATCTGGCGATGAACGCCCGTGAATTTTTACAAACCGATGTGGTGGTGGTAGCCATCATCCTTTATGCCCTGCTGGGGAAACTGGCTGATGTCGGCGCGCAGCTACTGGAGCGCGTCTGGCTGCGCTGGCATCCGGCATATCAACTGAAAGAGGAGAATGCATGAGTGAGCTAAGTTCTGCTCCGGCGCGTTTGAACGCAGGGACACCGTTAAACATTAACGGTGCCAGCAAACAGTACAATGGCCGCACCGTACTGAACAGCATCGATCTGCATATTCCCTCAGGACAATTTGTGGCAGTGGTCGGCCGCAGCGGCTGCGGTAAAAGTACCCTGTTACGGCTGCTGGCCGGGTTGGAGAAAGCCAGCAGCGGCGAACTTCTGGCCGGCAGCGCACCGCTCAACGAAGCGCGCGAAGATATCCGGCTAATGTTTCAGGATGCCCGATTACTGCCGTGGAAAAGCGTCATTGATAACGTCGGCCTGGGACTAAAAGGGCGTGACTGGAAGCAAAATGCGCTGGAGGCACTTGCCGCCGTAGGGCTGGCCGATCGCGCCGGAGAATGGCCCGCGGCCCTCTCGGGCGGTCAGAAACAGCGTGTGGCACTGGCCAGAGCGCTGATTCATCGTACAGGACTGCTGCTACTGGATGAGCCACTCGGTGCGCTGGATGCCTTAACGCGGATTGAAATGCAGGACCTGATTGAGTCGCTGTGGCAGCAGCATCACTTCACCGTACTGCTGGTGACGCACGACGTCAGCGAAGCGGTGGCGATGGCAGACCGCGTGCTGTTAATAGAGGAAGGAAATATTGGCCTCGATCTGAGCATTGACCTGCCGCGACCACGACGGAAAGGCTCCGTACGGCTGGCCGAGCTGGAAGCCGAAGTCCTCGATCGCGTGCTGAAACGCCCGGCAGCTCCCGCTGAACCGCGCTACGCGCAGCGCTAAAAATAAAGGGGGCGATGTAATCGCCCCCCTTTGCTTAACGCCGGCACCAAATTCAGGCGTTCAGCGCTTTCTCGATTTTCTCGAACAAATCGCCAGAAAGCTTATCCAGCCCCTTCAACTGCTCCAGCGCTTTACGCATCAGCGCCTGGCGGGAGGCATCGTAACGCTTCAGACGAATCAGCGGTTCGATCAGCCGCGCCGCAATCTGCGGATTGCGGGTATTCAGATCGGTCAGCATTTCAACCAGGAACTGATAGCCGCTGCCGTCCTGCGCGTGGAACGCCGACGGATTGGCTGCAGCAAACGCACCAACAAGCGAACGAACGCGGTTCGGGTTGCCGAGGGTGAAGGAGCGGTGATTCAGCAACGCTCTCACCTGGGTCAACACATCCTCAGCCGGGCTGGTTGCCTGCAGGGCAAACCATTTGTCCATCACCAGTCCGTCATGATGCCAGCGCTCATCAAACGCCGCCAGCAGCTCAGTACGGCACGGCAGCTGTGCTGCGACAGACGCGGCCAGCGCGGCGATACTGTCGGTCATATTGTTAGCATGGTGATACTGATCGCTGACCAGCTTATCCGCCGCCGCCGCATCACCGAACGCCAGATAGCTCAGGCAGACGTTTTTCAGCGCGCGCTGACCGATATCCGCATGTTCAATGCGATATTCAGCGGTTTGATTAGCCCGGTATACTGCCAGCAGCTCATCCGTCAGTTCCTCAGCCAGCGTGCGTACCAGCGCTTCACGCACCGCCGCGATCGCCTGCGGATCGATGGTATCGAACAGCTCGGCAATTTCATTTTCACTTGGCAGCGTCAGGATTAACGCCATCAGCGCCGGATCGCTGTTCTCTTCTAACAGCACTGCACGGAAGGCATCCGCCACGTGCAGCGGCAGAGAAAGCGGCTGCCCTTGCTGATAGCGGGCAACGTTCAGCCGGATATGATTCACCATCAGACTCTGCGCGGCATCCCAGCGCGAAAAATCGTTACGCGCGTGGCGCATCAGGAAGGTGAGCTGCGCGTCGCTCCAGTTGTAATCCAGTTTGACCGGTGCGGAGAACTCACGCAGCAGCGAAGGTACGGGCTGGACTGGAACGCCATCGAAAACAAACGTCTGGAAGCTTTCGGTAACGTTCAGCACGTTATGCAACGGATGACCATTGTGCTGAAGCGGGATTGGCTGGCCTTTATTGTCGTACAGTTCAATATCCAGCGGAATATGCAGCGGCAGCTTCTCCTGACGATCGGCGGTCGGCGGCGTCATCTGGGTAACGTGCAGCGTGTACTGCTCAAGCTCAGGGTTATAGTCATCGCGCACGGACAGTACCGGTGTGCCCGACTGGCTGTACCAGCGGCGGAACTGCGACAGATCGACATTCGATGCGTCTTCCATCGCCTGCACAAAGTCATCACAGGTAGCCGCACTGCCGTCATGACGTTCGAAATAGAGCTGCATGCCTTTCTGGAAGCCTGCTTCACCCAGCAGCGTGTGCATCATACGGATCACTTCCGAACCTTTTTCATACACCGTCAGCGTGTAGAAGTTGTTCATCTCGATCACCTGCTCCGGGCGAATCGGATGCGCCATCGGGCTGGCATCTTCCGCAAACTGCGCGCCGCGCATCACGCGCACGTTGTCAATACGGTTAACCGGGCGGGAGCCCAGATCGGAACTGAACTCCTGATCGCGGAACACGGTCAGCCCCTCTTTCAGGCTGAGCTGGAACCAGTCGCGGCAGGTCACGCGGTTTCCAGTCCAGTTATGGAAATATTCGTGGCCGATCACCGCCTCAATACCGAGATAATCTTTATCGGTCGCGGTTTCCGCCTTCGCCAGTACGTATTTAGAGTTAAAAACGTTCAGGCCTTTATTTTCCATGGCGCCCATGTTGAAGAAATCAACGGCCACGATCATAAAGATATCCAGGTCATATTCCAGACCGAAACGTTCTTCATCCCACTTCATGCTGTTTTTCAGCGAGGTCATCGCCCAGTCGGCGCGGTCAAGGTTGCCACGATCGACAAAGATCTCCAGCGCCACATCGCGACCGGAACGGGTGTGGAAACTGTCACGCAGCACGTCGAAATCACCGGCAACCAGCGCAAACAGGTAGCAAGGTTTCGGGAACGGGTCCTGCCATTTGGTCCAGTGACGGCCCCCTTCAAGTTCGCCGCCATCAATTCGGTTGCCGTTCGACAGTAAATAAGGATACAACGCCTGCTCGGCAATAATGGTCGTCGTGAAGCGGGCCAGGACGTCCGGGCGGTCAAGATACCAGGTTATATGGCGGAAACCTTCCGCTTCACACTGGGTACACAGGGCCTCGCCGGATTTGTACAATCCCTCAAGTGCGGTGTTTTTATCCGGGTGGATCTCATTGACAATCTTTAGCGTAAACACGTCAGGCAGGTGGCTGATAATTAACGCCCCCTCTTCCAGCCGATAATGCTCCCAGGGCTGTTCATCGACGGCAATCGACACCAGCGACAGATCTTCGCCGTCCAGACGCAGCTCGGCGTCAGAGTGCGCCAGTCGCTTAATCTGACTTACGGCGGTCACCCTGGTAGTACTGGCATTAAGATCGAACGTCAGATCGATATCGGTAATCGTGTAGTCGGGTGCACGATAATCATGGCGATTCTTAGCTTGCGGCAGTTGCGTCATAAGTCCTTCTCACGTCGATAATTAATTTAACATTTCAAGTTTATTCCTGTTATCGCACGGTTGCCACGTTGATTCCACACGAAACGCGGGATTGATGGAAAATGATACATACTGTTAACATGAGCACATAATGTCCTCGACCAGCCCGTCTGAATTGTGCTGTGATCGGGTTCAATAAATGAGTATTCGGGTTATACTCCTGCGACTTTTTTCCATTTGAACCAGGGATAACGCTCTTCGCCAGAGGATGCTGAAACGCACCATGACACGACACGCTTCCCCGATTTTGACTACGCTTCTGGACACCGACGCCTACAAACTTCATATGCAGCAGGCGGTTTTTCACCGGTATCATGACGTTACGGTTGCAGCTGAATTTCGCTGCCGTGGTGACGATATGCTGGGCCTGTATGCCGATGAAATCGTGCAGCAGATAAAGATGATGGCTACGCTGGCGTTGAACGATCAAGAGTTCACCTATCTCTCCGGCCTGCCTTTCTTTACCGCTGACTATCTCGCCTGGCTAAGGGAATTCCGATACGATCCGCAACAGGTTCAGGTACGCAATAATCTGGGCAAGCTGGATATCCGCATCAGCGGCCCGTGGCGTGAAGTAATTATGTGGGAAGTCCCACTGCTTGCGCTGATCAGTGAAGTCGTACATCGCCACCGCTCTCCGCTGGTGACGGCGGAAATGGCCGTCGATAAACTCAAAAGCAAGCTCGACCAGTTCGCCGGTTTGACCGCCGATCTGGATATGTCGCGCTTCCGTCTGATGGACTTTGGCACACGCCGCCGCTTCTCGTGGGATGTGCATCTGGCGATTGTCAGCACGCTGAAGCAGGATTTCCCCTGGCTGGTAGGTTCGAGCAATTATGAGATTGCCCGCCGGCTGGATATCGCGCCAATGGGGACGCAGGCCCATGAATGGTTCCAGGCACATCAGCAAATCAGCCCGGTACTGGCGAACAGTCAGCGCGCCGCACTGCAGGCCTGGCTGGAAGAGTACCCTGATCAGTTGGGTATCGCCCTCACCGACTGCATTACGATGGATGCCTTCCTGCGCGATTTTGGCCGCAACTTTGCCAGCGCCTATCAGGGATTGCGCCATGATTCCGGTGAGCCGCAGGAGTGGGGAGAAAAAGCGATTGCCCATTATCAGCAGTTGGGAATAGACCCGCTCAGCAAAACACTGGTGTTCTCCGATAATCTGGATCTCGACAGCGCCGTGGCGCTTTACCGCCATTTCGGCCAGCGTATTAACGTGGCGTTCGGTATTGGCACACGCCTGACCTGCGATATTCCTCAGGTTAAACCGCTAAACATCGTCATTAAACTGGTCGAGTGTAACGGCAAACCGGTAGCCAAGCTTTCCGACAGCCCCGGCAAAACGATTTGCCAGGATCAGGCCTTCGTTCGCGCACTGCGTAAAGCCTTCGATCTGCCGCTGGTGAAGAAAGCCAGCTAGGACTTCCCTCAGGGCCAGACGCTTTCTGGCCCTCAACACTGCCAATACTGAATAAATCTCCCCACATTCATTGAATTCCTCTTGTTTCTCATCGCCCGGCAAGTAACATAGCAAGACCCAAAATTTGGGGTAACCATTCCTATTCAGATCAATAGTGAGAGACTTATATGAGCGTTGTGCCTGTAGCGGATGTACTGCACGGCCGGGTTGCGGTTGACAGCGAAGTCACCGTACGTGGCTGGGTGCGTACCCGAAGAGATTCAAAAGCCGGTATTTCCTTTATCGCCGTTTATGACGGCTCCTGCTTTAATCCCGTTCAGGCTGTGGTCAATAATTCTCTGAATAATTATCAGGATGAAGTACTGCGTCTGACCACTGGCTGTTCCGTGATTGTTACCGGCAAAGTAGTGGAATCTCCGGGCGAAGGACAGAGCTTTGAGATTCAGGCGACCCACGTAGAAGTGGTTGGCTGGGTGGACGATCCGGATACTTATCCGATGGCGGCTAAGCGCCACAGCATTGAATATCTGCGAGAAGTGGCTCACCTGCGCCCGCGTACCAACCTGATTGGCGCGGTTGCCCGCGTGCGCCATACGCTGGCCCAGGCGCTGCATCGCTTCTTCGACGAGCAGGGGTTCTTCTGGGTTTCTACTCCGCTGATCACCGCTTCCGATACCGAAGGTGCCGGTGAGATGTTCCGCGTATCCACGCTGGATCTGGAAAACCTGCCGCGCACGCCGGAAGGCAAGGTCAACTACGAAGAAGATTTCTTCGGCAGAGAGTCGTTCCTGACCGTATCCGGCCAGCTGAACGGCGAAACCTACGCCAGCGCAATCTCTAAAATTTACACCTTCGGTCCAACCTTCCGCGCCGAGAACTCTAACACCAGCCGTCACCTGGCTGAGTTTTGGATGCTGGAGCCGGAAATCGCCTTTGCCGATCTGGAAGATAACGCCGCGCTGGCCGAAGCGATGCTGAAATACGTCTTTAAAGCCGTATTGGAAGAGCGTGCCGATGATATGGCCTTCTTCGCCGAGCGCGTAGATAAAGAAGCCATCACTCGCCTGGAGCGGTTTGTTACCACCGATTTTGCCCAGGTCGATTACACCGAAGCGGTAGAAATCCTGCTGGCATCCGGCCAGACCTTTGAGAACCCGGTTTCATGGGGTATCGATCTCTCCTCTGAGCACGAACGTTACCTGGCCGAGAAACACTTCAAGGCCCCGGTGGTAGTGAAAAACTATCCGAAAGACATCAAAGCGTTCTATATGCGCCTGAACGATGACGGCAAAACCGTTGCGGCGATGGACGTTCTGGCTCCGGGAATTGGTGAAATCATCGGAGGTTCCCAGCGTGAAGAGCGTTTAGACGTTCTTGATGCACGTCTGGCCGAAATGGGACTGAATAAAGAAGATTAC
Organism: Pantoea coffeiphila; assembly: GCF_016909495.1. Classification (GTDB taxonomy): domain Bacteria; phylum Pseudomonadota; class Gammaproteobacteria; order Enterobacterales; family Enterobacteriaceae; genus Erwinia; species Erwinia coffeiphila. Next base: position 167,762 of record NZ_JAFBFW010000002.1, read on the forward strand.
TGGTGGTATCGCGATCTTCGTCGTTACGGTACCGTTCCTCACTCAGGGTTCGGTTTAGGTTTCGAACGATTAATCGCCTATGTCACCGGGGTACAAAATGTAAGGGATGTTATCGCATTCCCACGTACGCCGCGGAATGCTTCTTTCTGATTTTAGAATTAAATATAAGAAATTCATATATATACAAAGGCCAGCCTCGCTGGCCTTTTTTTATTTTTGTAAATTTTGAGTTCACTCACAAAGTTCCCTGTTTTTTACATCTTGTTACACACATTTTCCTCTTGTAACCAGAATAGGATATTAGTAGCATTTTCCAACTAGATTAACCGCGCTACGAATGGAAAGATGCGTGCAGACACAGGAAGACACCAAACTCTCATCATGGTTCTGTAACGAATTATTGACGGCAGTGGCAGGTGTCCAAATAACTCCAATGAGGGTAATAAAAAATGATGAAGCGCAACATTCTTGCAGTGGTAATCCCAGCTCTGTTAGCAGCTGGTGCAGCCAACGCAGCAGAAATCTACAACAAAGACGGCAACAAACTGGATCTTTACGGTAAAGTTGATGCGCGTCACACTTTCTCTGACAACGCTGGCGATGACGGCGATGCAACTTATGTGCGTTTCGGTTTTAAAGGCGAAACTCAGATTAATGACCAGCTGACCGGTTACGGCCAGTGGGAATACAACATTCAGGCTAACCACACTGAAGGCGGCGCTGACGTGCAGTCTGGTAACAAAACCCGTCTGGGCTTTGCTGGTCTGAAATTCGGTGACGCTGGTTCATTCGACTACGGTCGTAACTACGGCGTGATCTACGACGCAATGTCTTACACTGACCAGCTGCCAGTGTTCGGCGATGACACTCTGTACCAGGACAACGACAACTTCCTGATCGGTCGTTCTTCAGGTGTTGCTACTTACCGTAACAGCAACTTCTTCGGTCTGGTTGACGGCCTGAGCTTCGCTGTACAGTACCAGGGTAAAAACGAAGGTCGTGAAGCCAAGTTCCAGAACGGCGACGGCTGGGGTACTTCTGTAGCCTATGACACCGGTATCGGCATCAGCGCAGTAGGTTCTTACTTCTCAGCTAACCGTACCGTTGAGCAGAAAGAAGACGGCACCGGCGACAAAGCTGACGCATACGGCTTGGGTCTGAAATACGACGCTAACAACGTATACCTGGCAGCGTTCTACGGTGAATCCCGTAACACCACCAACTACGGTGCAAGCAACGCAGCTGTAACCAACATCGCTGCTAACAAAACGACTAACTTCGAAGTGGTTGCACAGTACCAGTTCGACTTCGGTCTGCGCCCATCCATCGCTTACCTGCAGTCTAAAGGTAAGGAACTGGACGGCTTCAGCGGTAACGGTTCTACCTTCGGCGGCGGCGACGCTGACCTGGTTAAATACATCGAAGTGGGTACCTACTACTACTTCAACAAAAACATGTCTACCTATGTTGATTACCGTATCAACCTGCTGGACGACACCGACTACACTCGTGCAGCTGGCAAATCTACCGACGATACCGTTGGTGTTGGCCTGCAGTACCAGTTCTAATTGCCTTTTGCCGGTGGGAATGCCCACCGCGCAATTCGCAACAAACGGGGCTTCGGCCCCGTTTTTGTTTTTAATCATCCCGGCCCCGCCAATTTACAGCCCATTACACAAACTCTGCGATCCCCTTCCCAGCCCGGTGATAAATCCACGCTCGTCAGAATATAAAGGCTGATATTTCCAACAGCTACCGTACACTCATTCTCAGGCAAGGACCTGCATAAGGAAGAGAGTATGGACATCATGATCAATCGTATTGAACAGCTTGAAAAAGACACCGGCCAAATTAAAATCGACCTCGCCTGTCTGACGGCACGCTCAGAAACATTCGCCACTAAAACTGATTTGGCGGAGCTGAGAACGGAAATGCATCAGAGCCTGGTGGGCATCCATAAAGAAATGGGCGGCATGCACAAAGAGATTGGCAATATGCACCGAGAGATAGCTAACCAGACTCGCTGGATAATTGCTACCGCCGTCGCCATTGCCGCTACCTGCATGACCATCGTCAAAGTTTTCTTTTAATGAAGCTTGATCTTTACCCGGCTTTTTTAGCGCAAACGGTTGGCAATTTCAGCTTTCTGACGGTAACCTGATTGCTCACTTCGCTTTAGATTAAGCTAACGGACTTCAATTATGTTTGAACGTATTGCAGCTGCACCCGCCGATCCCATTCTTGGTTTAGCCGACCTGTTTCGTGCTGACGATCGCCCAAATAAGATCAACCTCGGTATCGGGGTGTATAAAGATGAAACCGGCAAAACGCCGGTGCTGGCCAGCGTAAAAAAAGCTGAGCAGTATCTGCTGGAAAACGAAACAACCAAAAATTACCTCAGCATTGACGGTATCGCTGACTTTGCTCGCTGTACGCAGGAACTCCTGTTTTCAGCCGACAGCGCCATCATCAGCACTAAACGTGCGCGCACGGCGCAAACGCCAGGTGGTACCGGCGCGCTGCGTATTGCTGCGGATTTTATTGCTAACCAGACCAGCGCTAAACGCGTTTGGGTGAGCAATCCTAGCTGGCCGAATCATAAGAACGTGTTTGCCGCTGCCGGGCTGGAAGTCTGTGAATACGCGTATTACGATGCCGCTAATCATGCTCTCGATTTTGATGCACTGGTCAGCAGCCTGGACGCCGCGCAGGCCGGAGACGTGGTTCTGTTCCACGGCTGCTGCCATAACCCGACCGGTATCGACCCAACGGCAGAACAGTGGGAAGCACTGGCAAAACTGTCGCTGGCTAAAGGATGGCTTCCGCTGTTCGACTTCGCCTATCAGGGCTTCGCACGTGGCCTGGAAGAAGACGCAGAAGGCCTGCGCATCTTTGCCGCCAGCCACCAGGAGCTGATTGTTTGTAGTTCCTACTCGAAGAACTTTGGCCTGTATAACGAGCGCGTAGGCGCATTTACGCTGGTGGCCGCTGAAACAGCCGTTGCGGATACCGCATTCAGCCAGGTTAAAGCGACAATTCGCGCTAACTACTCTAACCCACCGTCTCACGGTGCGGCTGTCGTCGCGATTATCCTCAGTAACGCGGCTCTTCGCGCGCTATGGGAACAGGAACTGGCCGATATGCGCCAGCGCATCCAGCGCATGCGTCAGCTGTTTGTTAATACGCTGCAGGAAAAAGGCGCGAAGGGTGATTTCAGCTTTATCATCAGCCAGAACGGAATGTTCTCATTCAGCGGCCTGACAAAAGACCAGGTCGTACGCCTGCGTGATGAGTTTGGTGTCTATGCGGTTAATTCCGGTCGCGTTAACGTGGCGGGTATGACACCTGATAATATGTCACCGCTGTGTGAAGCAATCGTCGCCGTACTGTAATTCGCTACGGATGAAATAATAAAGCCTGCGTTTGCAGGCTTTTTTATTTATTGCAGGAAAGGATTGCTGATTCTTTCCCGCCCAAGCGTTGAGATTGGGCCGTGACCGGGAATGAACGTCACGTCATCACCCAGTGGTAACAGCTTCGTATGGATAGAAGCGATCAAATCGCTGTGGCTGCCCTGTGGGAAATCAGACCGCCCTACACCACCGTTGAAAATGACGTCGCCAGAAACCAGCAGCCGACCAACCCGGTCAAAAAACACGATGTGGCCTGGGGTATGTCCCGGGCAAAGCAGGACTTCCAGCGTAACGTTACCTACAGACACCGTTTCGCCCTCTTCCAGCCAGCGATCTGGCGTCAGGGGGGCACAGTAACCAAAGCCAAACATCTGACTCTGAGTCGGTAATCCTTCCAGCCAGAACAGGTCAGCTTTATGAGGTCCGACAATCTTAACGCCGTAGTACTCTGCTAACTCGGCGGCGGCCCCGACGTGATCGAGATGCCCGTGGGTCAACAGAATCTGCTTCAGTTCCACATTCAGAGCGGCAATTTCTTGTTTGATCTTGTCCGCATCACCACCCGGATCGACCAGAGCGGCTTCCCGGGTTTCCGGGCACCAAATCACCGAACAGTTCTGCGAGAAAGCCGTAACGGGAATAATATGATAGTTCATAACGCTCCACTGCCGGCAACGACAAAAGGCCGGCGTTCCATTTTACCAGTGCCTTACAGGACCGGTATCAATATGCACAAAGTTGCTACTCGGATAGTATCCTACACCACCCGCTCGCAGAGCGAGAGCAGCTTTGCGCACATTGCTGAGAGCAATGCCGTCAATATGGAAATCCATCGCCTGCCCGAGGGTATGGTAGCTGTGTTTAGCCACGCCACGGCTATGGGATCGCAGGGAGTTATTTGTGGCCAGTGAACGATAGCCTGAAATCAACTGTACAGGTTTACGAGTATCCAGCATGGTCTGCAAACGGAAGAGCTGATCAAAGAGATGTGGATCGATAGTTTTTATTTTGTTCGCCCGGTAATCGCGGAAAAAATGATTAAGACGAACCAGCTCGTCCTTGTCATATTTTTTACCATTAAAAAATTCCGTTTTCAGGCTTTCACCGGTATTCAGATTGCTTAGCGTCAATACCCGAGGACGGGAGGTGGAAAGCGAAGCAAATGCCTGTGTCGGAAGGAGAGCAACGCCAAGCGCAGCCCCCCCTAACGCCAACAATTTACGGCGGTTAGAGTCGAATTTGTCCATTAATCAGTATTACCTGGAAAAGTAGTTGGAAACGTGCTTTTACAACACTGCCCAAAACCTTACCGATGTAACAAACCCCCGTCAACCCGACAAAATGTAAACCGGCGCAGAGAAGCTATACACTCCCACTGCGCCGGTCGGCGACGGTTTTGCTGTCCGCCACAGAACTGCTGAATAATCAACCGCTAGAGCAATAACTGACCAGCGCGCTTCAGGATCTGAGCCCCTGAACGAGCTGTACTGTCATAATTGTAAATATCTGTACGAAACTGAGGTTGTCCGTCATCAGCAACCCACGCGGTAAGATAGTAAAGGTTCACGGGAACGCGCTGACGGATAGAAACAAACCGGGTATTACCTTCCTTCAGCGCACCGGAAATACGCGTATCGTTCCAGCCGACATCCTGCAATAACAAATTCGCCAAATCGGATGCGCGATTTACACGTACACAACCAGAACTTAGCGCGCGGATATCCCGCTGGAAGAGACCATGGTTCGGCGTATCGTGTAAATAGATCGCATCTGAACTTGGCATATTGAACTTATAACGCCCCAGCGAATTGGTCGGTCCCGGTGCCTGACGGATACGGTATGGGAATGAATCAGCGGACACCATGCTCCAGTTGATCATTGAAGGATCGATGACTTCCGACTCGCCGCTCCACCCCGACAGCAACGTATAATTGTGTTTATAAAGATAGCTGGGGTCCTGCTTCACCTTTGGCACAATATCCTTGCGCACCAGCGTAGTCGGCACATTCCACGGTGGATTAAGTACCACATTGTTCAATGCGCTGCGCATCAACGGCGTTTTACGATCCGGTCGCCCAACGATAACCCGCGAGGACAGAATTTCATTGCCGTTAACATAATAGGCCAGTGAATAGTTAGGGATGTTGACCATGATGCCGTTGTGCATGTCGTCGGGCAGCAGTCGCAGTCGCTGGATATTTAACGCCAGCAGTGAAGCTCGCAGCTGAGGCGAAACATTCAGCCATTCGCGGGTACGCAGGCCGATTAAACCATCCGCCTCCAGTCCCTGCCAACGCTGAAAACGCTTCAGACCTTCCACCAGCTCGGGCGTGTAAATATTATCACTGTTTACCGGCACCACAGTGCCCTGCACGTTACCAATGTTATTCGGTGTTTCTGGCTGCACATCGGTGGTAGTCGTGGCGGAAGGGCTAACCACAGCGCTGTTGGCGGCCTGGTTCTGCCCTGCAGTGACATCCGGCTGTGCATTATCATCGTCATGAACCATTGGTGCATCAACGGCACCGACTACCTCATCGGCAGGCTTCGGCGGCTCATTTTCTGGAGACATCATCCCTGTGCGCTGCAGAATATCTCGCAGCGCGGGCACATCGTTGCTGATTTGCCCCGGGCGAAGGGTTTGTCTGTCGGTCAACTGCGGCCAGGGGCGGCTATCCGTTAACAGCGTTTTCAGGGCATTGTGCATGCGCGAATACTGAGGATGCTGCGGAACCAGCGAGAGAATAAAACCGTTCAGGCTGCCATGCGTCACCGATTTCTGCCACTGATTGATCACCGACAGCGGAGGGGTTTCCATTTTATACGGCACATTGCTATACAGCCAGACTTCCCCCCTGCTCGGAACACTTGAGGTGAATTGCAAATAGCCCAGCAGCGCATCAGAAAGCACCACGTCACGCGCCAGCCCGCTGATATTTTTATCGGTCAGCATCTTAACCCACTGGGTAAACTGCGGCTGAACGCCAGAAATTGCCACTTCGGCAAGCTGCTGTTGGAACTGCTGGATTGCCTGACGATCCTGCCACATCGGCTGCATACCGCGATTAGCATAGAGCGGAGCCAACGTTTTTAAATAAAACGGGGAACCGAAGCGAGACATCGCTGCGGTAATGTCAGCCTGACTCTGCGCCACGGTAACACGATGATTAACCGGAGCAGAAACAGGCGGGATTCCTGCCAAAGAGGGAGACACGTATGCCAGCCCAAACATCAGGCTACAGCCGATGACAATGGCCTTAGCGATAGAAGATTTCTGCAGCAACATCCTTGCTCCCTGTATAAGTCAGCAACTAATGCTGAGCGATAGTGAACATCTATTTTAAGTATATAAACAGAAAACGGCATTTGCCTCTTACGTTGCAAATGCCGTTATTGAGAGTAATCCGCTAACAGGGATTTTACCACTTCCGTCCGGTAATAATTCTGCGTCAGCCAGCCCCGGTACTGCTCTCCGTAACACCTGAATTCGCCGGAATATCAGCGGAGAATCCGCGCAGCCCGACGACGTGCACGTGCTCGGTATTATTAAATACCTTACGCACCAGCTTATAGGTTGTGCCTTTTTCCGGGCTGATATTTTCCGGTGCCGCAATGATCAGCTGCATCTCCAGACGGTCACACAGCTCAAACAGCGTGGCGATCGATTTCGCATCCAGACGCGCCGCTTCATCCAGGAACAGCAGCCGGCACGGCGAAATATCCTTACCGCGAAGTCGGCGGGACTCTTCTTCCCAGCTCTGTACTACCATCACCAGAATCGACATCCCCGTACCGATTGCTTCACCGGTAGAGAGCGCCCCACTCTCTGCGCGCAGCCAGCCGTCGGAACCACGGTTAACTTCCACTTCCATCTCAAGATAGTTACGGTAGTCCAGTAGCTCTTCACCGATGGTCTGCGGCGTACGCTGCCCCATATCAATCTGCGGATTCAGGCGCTGGTACAGCTTCGCCAGCGCCTCTGAGAAGGTCAGGCGATTGCTGTTAAACAGATCCTGATGTTGTTCGTGCTCTTCAGAAAGCACATCCAGCAGCGTTGAGTGCGCTTCACGGACGTTGACGTTCAGCCGTACGCTGTTAACCTGGCCAAAGCTGACCGCCTGTAGTCCCTGGTTCAGCTGACGAATGCGGTTCTGTTCGCGCAGGATCGTTTTGCGAATAATGTTCGACACGCTGCGTGAACTGATCGCCAGCATCTGCTCGCGGGCGGTCAGTTCTTCGGTCAGACGGTTCAGTTCAATCTCCATCTGTTCGATCGCTTCAACCGGATCGTCGGTGCGAATAATATCCTGGCGAATACGCTCACGCAGATGCTGATAGACGGCGATAAAGAACTGGATCTTACGCTCCGGGCGTTTCGGATCTTCCGACAGGCGCAGCACATCGCGCAGATGCTCATTATCCGCCACGGCCAGACGCAGCGCACCCAGCGCCTTATCCGACATGGAGCGTAGTTCATCGCCCCCCAGATAGGCCAGCTCACGACGGTGCAGACGGCGTTCAACGCCGTTATCTTTCACCAGTCTTAGTACCGCTACCCAGCCTGCCTTGGCATTGACCACCTGCTCACGACCCTGATGGTACTCACGCTCAACGCGGCGCAGTTTTTTCTGCAGCGCATCCATTTCGGCTTCACAGAAGGTGATCTGTTTTTCCAGCTGGTTACGGCGCGCACGGTTATTACTCAGTGCGCTGTAGAGTTCATCCCGGCGCAGACGCGCGCGTTCTTCAGCGCTGGCATCGGCCTGCACGCCGATATCCTGCATCTCCTGCTGTAGCTCTTTCAGCATGTCGCGCTTGGCGTCATACGAACTTTTCAACGACGCCAGCACCTGAGAATACTGGGTCAGCTGAGTCTGATGCTGTCGAAGCTGCTCACGGGCGCGGGCGCGTTCCCCTTCCGCCTGCTCCAGACGCTGGCGCAGTTTTTCATTCAGATCGCTGGTGCCGTTGAGCATCCCGGCAGAGTCGGTATAGCTGAAGTGGGTGCGGCGCTGAACGACTTCAGTCAGCGCAAAAGCCTGCTGGCGCGCATCACGTTGCTGCTGCTGTGCCTGCTGATAGTCCAGCTTCAGCTGTTCGTGCTGTTCGGGATCGCTTTGCAATACCGACAGAATCGGCTCCAGCTTCGCCAGATGTGCAGCATGCTGCTGAATGAACCGCGCAGCTTCCTGCGCCTCGTCCAGACGCTCAAGCACTTCGTCGTAACGGTCCTGTAGCGTGTCATCCAGCAGCAGGCTGACGCGCGGCAGCAGGCGGTTCAGCTGCGCGACGCCCTCTTTGGCCTGGTCGAACTGCTGACGCTGCTGCTGATTTTCACTTTCGTGATTGCTCAGCGCCCGTTCAACTTCACTACGCCGGGCGTTAAGCTGGCGCATTTCCGCTTCCGGATCGGATTCAAACGCCACGCCAAGGTGGCTACCGACAAAGCGGCTGAAGGACTGGTGCAGACGCTGCGCTTTTTGCACGTCAAAGGAAAGCGTGGCGTACCGCTCGGCGAGGGTTTCACGCTCGGCGTGCAGCAGCTCAAGCTGATTTTCACGCGCGGCGCGGCCAAACAGCGGTACTTTCGGGAAGCGGGAATAACGCCACTGGCGATCGCCGGCTTTCACCACCACCGCTTTTTCCAGCTCCTCTACGTTAAATACGCTGTCATCGAACGACTGCGGATCGCCCTCGATCAGATAGAGGTCTTCCGGGCAATCTTCAAGCCCGTCCAACAGATCGCGGACCAGAGAAAGGTCGGGCACCACAATCGCATGACGAGACGGACCGTAAAGCGCCGAGAAGTAAGGCGCGTCGTCGATGGTCACATCATCATAAATTTCTGACAGCAGGACACCGCCAAAGCGCTCGGCCAGGGCATTAAGACGGTTATCTTCCGCCCCGCCCGGCTGGCTCAGCCGCTCAATCTGCTGTTCCAGTTCACGCTTACGGGCAGCAACTTCGTCACGCTCAACCGTGGTTTCTCGCTCGCTCTCCAGCAGCTGCTGCATGAACTCGGTTACCTGCTGGCTGCTTTCCAGCGGCTGCCCGGTTTGCTCGCTGAGCTGGGTCAGGATCTCCTGCGCAGCCAGCCACTGTGGAGCCTGGCGGGTCAGGCGCGTAATGCGCTCGCGCAGCTGCTCCAGCTCCTGGCGCAGCGCCATGCGGCGCTCACCGGCATCGGCAACGCTGTCGTTCAACAGTTCGATCTGCGCTTCCAGTTCGCCGTGAAGCGCCTCAAGTTCATCAGCTTCAACGCGATTGCCGTGGCGCTTACAGAATTCATTCAGCAGGCGTTCGGCATCCTGTTGCTCACGCAGGCGCTGTTCCAGTTCGGAAAGGCGGGATCGCAGCGGCTGAAGCTGCTCGGCGTGATAGCGCTGATTAGCGGCATCGCGCAACATGTCACGCCCGGTCTGCCATGCATCGGCACGGCTAACCGGACCGGCAATACGCGTAACCAGCTCAAAAGCCTGTTCAAACTGGCTGTGGGCGGCCTGCGCCACACTCATTTTTTGTTCCAGCTGCAGCAGTTTTTCGGTCGCTTCCTGCTCTTTAGCCTGGAAGGTTTCCTGCCACTCTTCAGCGTTTTCCACGCTGAGATCGCCCAGCTGACAAATTTCTTTGGCACGCTGCAACGCCTGGAGCGCCTGCTGATACTGAATAGCGCGGGTCTGCTGTACGTCCAGCGCCTGCTGATAGTCGGCAAGCTGACTTTTCAGCTCGTCCACTTCCAGCTCGGCCGCTTCGCTGCGCGCTTCGTTTTCTTCCTGAACTTCCCGCGCTTCCGCCACTACCTCGTTCTGTTCTTCCAGACGGAAGGTCAGCTCTTCGAGATCTGCATCATAGCGGTCGATTTTTTCCTGCTGACGCAGCGCGGTCTGCACCAGATTGAGGTGATCGCTGGCGCCCTGATAGTCGGTTTCGAGATCGCTCTCAGCGCCGTTTTGTTCGGCCAGTTCACGCGCCATTTCAACGTGGCGGAACTGCTCGGCGACCAGCTGTTTACGACTGGTAAACAGCTCACTGCGCAGCTGAATAGCACCATCCAGATGAATACGCCGTTCGTTGGCGTGCCGCATATAATCTGCGGCAACGTAGCTGGTCGCTTCGGAAATCAGATGTTTAAAGAGATCGCGATCGGACTGGGTCACGCGGATCGCTTCCAGCGTCATGCGGTTTTCACGCAGCGCGGCTTCCATGTCCTGGAATGCCTTACGCACGCCGCTGTTTTCCGGCAGCAGGTAATCGCGCAGCGAGCGGGTGATCGCACTGGAGATACCACCGTACAGCGAAGCTTCAATCAGGCGATAGTATTTGCTGCGGTCAGCGGCAGAGCGCAGGCGGCGGGCAACAATGCCCAGGTCAAACATCACCGAGTGATAATCGGTGATTGAGTTGTACTGTTTAAACTGCACGCTTTCCATCGCTTCGAACTTGTCTTTCAGTTCGCTGAGCGGCAGCACGCGTGCCTGGCGGGCATTGACCGTTTCGGTCAGGATTTCCGTCGGATTGATTGCCGTTGGCAGGCCGTGAATGCTGAACGGTTTGATATCCACCTTACGATCGCGCCCCGCCACCTGCTGCAGGCGTACCCCGACGATCACTCGCTGATGGCGGGAGTTCACCACGTCCAGCGCGGCGTAACACACGCCCGGGCGGAGTTTGCCGTGTAGCCCCTTGTCGCGGGAGCCCGACGTTGCACCGGCTTCCGTGGTGTTACGGAAATGCAGCAGCGTCAAATCGGGGATCAGCGCGGTAACGAAGGCCGCCATGGTGGTCGATTTACCGGCTCCGTTACCGCCGGAAAGCGTGGTGACCAGTTCATCAAGGTCAAAGGTACGCGCAAAAAAACCGTTCCAGTTAATCAGCGTCAGTGAGCGAAATTTGCCACGTTCAATCATTTATTCTTCCTCTCCGCTTTCCTGCGCGCTGTGGTCTGCTTCACCGTCATCATTCTCATCGTTCAGCGCCAGTCCGCCATCCAGCTGCATCGCCTCGCCGTCGCGGATCATCCGCAGCTGCGCATCGCGGGCGTCATCGCCGCTGCGCACATCGGCACCGAAGCGAAATACCGACTCGGTAATGCGGAACTTGCTGCTGTCATTACCCATAAACCAGACCATGCCCAGACGGCGCAGGCGGTTCAGTGACGCACGCATTTTTTCCTGCAGCTTCTGCCGGTCAAGGTCAGAGCCCGTTGAGCGCTGGTTCACCAGCTTCAGCAGCTTGCCTTCATCCGCTAACGACATCAGCTCATCGTGCAGTTCCTGCTGGCTAAAGATCCCTTCATTCGCCAGGCGTTCCGGGCTGAGATAGAGGTAGCAGAGAATTTTTCCGACCATCATGTCCAACTCGGACAGGACCGAGCGCGGGATCAGCGTTGTGGAGCGCGGACGAAGGTAGAAAAAACCTTCCGGTGCGCGGATCAGTTCAACGTTATAGCGCGAGTAAAACTCTTCCAGAAACTCCTGATAATCCATCAGGAAAGCGTGATTATCTAACTCTTCAATACCAATATGGCGGCCTGCGCGCAGCTGACTGTCCAGCGCTGGAAAAATCGGGTTAGCCAGTGCCTGCGCCAGTTTAACCGGCATCACTTGTTCAATATTTGTCGATGACATGTGCCTGCACCTTGGCTCCGTAATCATTAATGGCCTGCCACTCAGCGGACAGACCGGAGAAATCTGCTTCGGCCACGCCTAAGCGCACGGCCTGGTCGACAACAATACGCGCGACGTCAAAATGACGCACTCGCGGGTACTGTGCCAGGTAATCACGCATCACCGCGCCCAAATCCAGCGGCCGCTTCTGCGCTTTATAAATTGCCAGCGCCTCTTCAATCATCGCGGCAAGCTGCTCGCGAATTTCATTAAACTCTTCGTATTCCAGTTCGGACGGCAATTCACCGGTCACCTCTTCATTACGCAGCGTCAGTTCTTCATCACGCATGTCGTACAGGCGATCGGCATTGGCGTAGGTGAGTGCCCACGGCATATCGAAATAGTTCTGCACCGAGACGCGAAGTCGCTGTGCAAAGACGCGATTTTTATCCATATCGATCGCGGTACGAATAAATTTATGCACGTGGCGATCGTAGCCAATCCACAGGTCGATAGCCTGCTGCCCCCAGCTGATAATGCGGTCGAGTTTGTTTTGCAGATCGAAGACCAGCTTGTCAATAAAGCCGAGGTCCGGACTGTTCATAATTGAGTCCTGAATCCGCAACAGATTTGCCTGCAGCTTATCCCCCGCCGCTTCCAGCGTATCCTGCAGTTCGCGCAGCGTACCGGACGTTTCATTCAGCAGAAGCTCACAGCTGGAAATCGCCGCGCGCCAGTCTTTATTCAGCAGTTGAGAGATATCGTCTTTTACCGCCTGCTGCTGCTCATCCATAATGCGCTGGGTAATATCGATACTGTCGAATATTTCAGCAACCGAATACTTTAACGGGGCGAAAACATTGCGGTGCCAGTGATACTCATCGCCGTCTTCCTCGGCGGCATCGGCAGCCTGCTTTAGTTCACCCGCCACAATAGAGAGCTGCATAGACAAACGCAGCGTTGAGAATTCACGCTGGCGGATATAGTAATCGGTGATGCCAATCGCCAACGGAGTCAGGCGATAAATAGCATTCCCTTCGGAAAATTCGCTGGTAAAGCGGTTGAGAAGGCGCTGACGAACCATGTCATTAATGGCATTGTTAGCACGCACCAGAACGGTTTCACTGGTCTGCTCAAATCCGTCGCTGACGTGGCGAAAAGCATCTATCAATTCGCCTTCGCTCATTTCGCCATCCATGCGCTCGCCGTTTAAAGCCGCAACGGCCAGCAAAAATGCCAGGCGTTCGGTTGGCAAAGAGACGGAAAAATCATTTTTTCGCGCCCAGGCCACCAGTTCAGGTACAGTCTGGGAAAATTCACTCATAACTCGTCCTTTTGAATGGGTTTCCGCGCTGTGACGTGGATGTAACGCCCTAAACTTAAAAATGGCTCCTGGTGGCAGTACTGCTTCTCCAGCGCCAGAACCTCATCAAATCGTTCACTCTGCTTATTCTTGTCACGCAGATAGTCGTGGAATACCCGAATGCCGGTTTTGTTTTCAATTGTGAAACCGCACGCCTGCAACCAGCCATAAACCTGCTGTGGATCGCGCGGGTAGTCGGGGGACAGCGTCTTACGTTTGCGCTTCCCTAATCCCGCTTGTAAATAGCCAAAGTTCCCCAGCACCATGGTCTGCATAGTAAGACCATTGATGTTATAGAACATTAGCGACAATACGCCACCCGGTTTGAGTACATCATAAAGCGCGCGCAGCGCCTGCTGCGGTTCTGCCACCCATTCGAGTACAGCGTGAAACAATACCAGATCAACGGGCTTATCCAAATATTGGCCTGCCTGCTGAGCGCTGATTTGTTTAAATTGCATGTTGTCGCTCACACCTTTTTCTTCGGCGAGGCGACGCGCGCGGCTAAGCATTTCAGCGGAGAGATCGCATAAAAGTACGTTATGCCCCCGCGCGGCAATTCCGCAGCCCGTTTGCCCTTCTCCGCCACCCGCGTCCAAAACGGACAGTGGAGCAGCGGGTAACGTTGTCAGCAGCGCATCAAGCTCCTGCCAGAGAATTGCCTGGCGAATACGGCCTTTAGTCGTACCGTAAATATTTTTGGAGAATTTTTCTGCGATATCATCGAAGTTGCGATCCTGCATGCTGACGGCTCCGGCTTTCAGGGGTGATTCAGACGCTCATTTTCGCATACACTGGCAGATAATAAACCTTTCAGTCATCACGCGGCTTCCGGGTGATGTTTTTTCGGACAAAAGGAACCTGTTTTCATGCTTTTTACCTTAAAAAAAGTCATCGGCGGGCTGCTGCTTCCTTTGCCAGTGCTGTTGATACTCATGGCTGTGGGGATTTTGCTGCTCTGGTTCAGTCGCTGGCAGAAAAGTGGCAAAACGCTTATCTCCGCTGCATGGCTGCTGTTGCTGCTGCTGGGCCTGCAACCGGTGGCCGACAGCCTGCTGAGGCCGCTGGAAAACCGCTGGCCCACCTGGCAAAATCAGCACCCGGTGGATTATGTTGTCGTCCTCGGCGGCGGTTATACATGGAACCCGGAGTGGGCACCCAGCTCCAATATGCTGAACAACAGCTTGCCGCGCCTGACGGAAGGCATCCGCATCTGGCAGGCCAATCCAGGATCAAAGATGATCTTCACCGGCGCGGCGGCAAAGACCAATCCGCTGAGCACGGCTGAAGTCGGTTCGCGTGTGGCGCAGTCGCTGGGCGTGCCAGCGGAAGCGATCATCACTCTCGATAAACCGCGTGATACCGAGGAAGAAGCGCAGGAAGTGGCAAAAATTGTTGGCAAAAAGTCTTTCGCACTGGTGACCTCAGCCAGCCATCTGCCGCGAGCAATGGTTTTCTTCCAGCGCCAGGGGTTACAGCCGTGGCCCGCACCGGCCAACCAGATGGCTATCGACTCCCCTATCAGCTACTGGGATAAATTTACTCCGTCGGCTTTATGGCTGGGGCACAGCGAACGCGCGGTATATGAGTGGATCGGGCGTCTCTGGCAGGCAATAAAGCCAGAAGAAGCCGCGTCAACGCAGCCAGGGAAGGAGTGATGTCGCTGCAATATCAAAGCGCTGGCGGTCAAACTGAGCGGTAAAAATCAGCCGCTGCATCTCCTCCCATAGGATATACAGCCAGCGACGTGCAACAAATTCTTCAGCTACCGGTGCCCGCTGCAAGTAGCATGCCAGTAGTTCTTCACCCGTTGTACTACCACACAGGGGGTGAAGATCGAACTCACGCGGGGCCCACAGCACGTTACCCGGGCTGACCAACGCCAGTAGCTGGTCGCCCCGGGCATCTTTCAGGATACTGCTGAGCGCCAAATTACCATGGACCAGTACACAGGGATCGTCAAAACCGTGAAACAGAGCGGCAAGGTGCTCGCGGCTGCGGTACAGGATTTGCCGATCCTCCTGCGTCAGCTGCGGCGGTTTCAGATAGCTGAGTGTCGCCCATATTACTTCCACCCGCTGCTTATACCAGGCTGGCCACGTGTTTCTCTGGGTGCTGTCCACCGTGCCCACCAGCCCGTGGCTATCGGTTTTATGCCAGCTGAGCAGCCCTTCAACGATTTGCTGCTGTAGCTGCTGCCAGCGAGTATAGGTACGGGAGGGTGCCTCAACCGACACGCCGCCCATCCGCTCAATCAGCAAAACCTCATGCAGCGGCGTCTGCTGGCTGATCACCAGGCCATAGATTGCCGGAACGCGTACCTGACCTTCACGCGCCAGTAGCGACAGCTTGTGCGCTTCCTGTGCAGCGATGCCCTTAATGCGAAAATACTTAGCGACCATCGGCAGCGAATAGCCGTTATCATCGTAAAGCGTGTAGAGGCAGGCATCCGGCTGGCGTTTAATACATTCAACGCGGCTGACTGTTTCACCCAGTACCAGTGCCAGCTCATTGCGAAGTTGTTCCATCTCTCCTCCTGTCAGGTCAGAGGGTCATACCCTGTGGACAATACGGGTATCTATGATGGCGCTGAGGCGGGGAATTTACCCCGTGCGGGATCAATTTCAGCGAAGAATAAGGGGGCCAGATAACCGGCCCCGCAGATATTATTGCATCGCTTCGCGGACGCGAAGTAAATCCTCTGGCGTGTCAACACCTACGCTGGGAATCGCTTTTGCGACATCAACGTGGATTTTCTCGCCGTACCACAGCACGCGCAGCTGCTCCAGCAGCTCGATCTGCTCCAGCGGACTGGCTTCCCAGCTGACATAGCGGCGGATAAACCCGGCACGATAACCGTAGATACCGATATGGCGCAGGAAGGTATCGCCAATCTCATCACGTGAAGAGCTGAACCGCTCGCGATCCCACGGAATGGTGGCCCGCGAGAAATAGAGCGCGTAACCGTTGGCATCGCGCACCACTTTTACCGCGTTCGGGTTAAACGCCTCTTCAGCAGAGGTAATCGGAACGGCCAGCGTCGCCATGCCTGCCGTGCTTTGAGCCAGATTGTCCGCAACCTGGCGAATAATCACCGGTGGGATCATCGGCTCATCACCCTGCACGTTGACGATCACCGCATCGTCCGGGAAGTTATACTTCTCGATCACTTCCGCCAGGCGCTCAGTACCGGACTGATGATCGGGACGCGTCATGCAGACTTCCCCGCCAGCAGCCTCAACCGCTCGGGCTACATCCGCGTTATCGGTCGCCACAATAACCCGTTCGGCACCGGACTCAATCGCGCGCTCCATGACGTGGACAACCATCGGCTTGCCGTGGATATCGACCAGTGGCTTACCCGGCAGTCGAGTGGAAGCAAAACGGGCAGGAATAATGGCGATAAAACTCATGGATGAGTCTCTTCCAACGTCAGAGAGCGGGCTTCCACTTCCAGCAAAACAGGAATGCCGTCACGAACCGGATAGGCCAAACCGTCAGGCTTACAAATCAGCTCCTGCTGGTCTTTATTGAAGTACAGCTTGCCGTGACAAACAGGGCAAGCGACGATTTCGAGTAAACGATGATCCATGGTTCCTCCGTAATGGACCCGGAATTACAGTAGGTAAAGAATACCATAGCTGCCGCCCGTGCTGTTGCTAACTTCAGGATTAATCGCTATCTGGCCCGGTGGACCATACGGCTGGCAAGCGGTGCGCTAACTCCGGTGGCAGCGCCTCCAGCCTGACAGATTCCGCGCCCTGCCAGCGGGCAAAGTTGATCAGCGCACGCGGTAAATCATCCAGAAGCTGCTGGCTGATGCGCGTACCGGGTTCCAGCCACAGTTCCCGGACCTGCAAAACGCGCTCTTTACGCAGCATACGGGCATCAAGCCGCCCCTTTAAGGCACCACGGTGCAAAATCGGCAGCACAAAATAGCCGTACTGGCGTTTTGCTTCGGGGGTATAGCATTCAAGGCGATAGTCGAAATTAAACAGTTCCGAAGCTCGCTTACGATGCCAGACCAGCGGATCAAACGGAGAGAGTATTGCAGTGTGCGTTGCTGCCTGCGGGTTTTCCAGCTGCGAATAGCGAGTATGGTGAACGTACAGCTCACCGAGTTTTTCCACCTGCACCGCGCGAACCAGCCCCTGTTCCAGCCACTGTGCCAGATACGTTGCTATCGGTGCCCGCTTCAGTCGATAGTAATCTGCCAGCCATGAGGGATGGAAAATACCGAGACTGGCCGCACTGCGCTCCAGCATCTGCTGCATCGCGTCCTCTTCGCTCAGCGCGTGCAGCCGGTCATCCCACTGCGGCATTATTTTCTGGCGCAGATCGTACACCCGCTGGAAGTTTCGCCGTTCGGTCACCATTAATTCCCCGGCGCTGAACAGATTCTCCAGATGGCGTTTGTGCGGTTTCCACGACCACCAGCCCGGTTTCTGACCCGGCGGAGAATCGAAGTCAGCGGATCGGACCGGTCCCCGTTCGCGGATATGCTCGAGCAGCCCGGTTATCTCCTGATGATGCTGATCCATCCAGGCCTGATTGTATTTCCAGCCGAGCGCCGCAGGGTTCAACATGCGGTGGCGCAGCAGAGGATAATCTTCAATAGGAATAAAACAGGCTTCATGTGCCCAGTATTCAAACAGCTGTTTCTGAGCCAGCGCCTGCTCCAGCCACTCAGGGGGATAGTCACCAAGGCGGCTGAACAACACCAGATAGGGGCTGCGAGCAACCACGTGAATGGTATCGATTTGCAGTAAAGACATTTGCCGGATGCTGGCAAGCAGATCGTCGAAAAGAGCTTTCCGACGTAGTGGCCGTAATAATCCCTGTGCCGCCAGCTGGAGCTGACGGGCATGGTTCAAAGAAAGATCTGAGGAGATCATGGCGCGCTCCGTCAACGAAGAGGTTAGTTAAGCGCTCACCGGCAGAACAGAGATCGACCGTTAGCCGTTGCTCAGAGCCAGAATACGAGCCAGTAGCGCATCAGCATCTTGCACAACGGCGTCCACCGGTAAATACCACCAGTCTGGACAGGCAAATGCCCGGGCTTTCACCGCATCCTTCTCGGTCATCAGCAGCGTTTGCCCGGATTCAACTAAAGCGCCAAGCTCCTCGGCGCTGTAATTCTGATGATCGGCAAAAGCGACCTCTTTTACCGGAGACATACCGAGATTACGTAGCATATTGAAGAATCGCGGTGGATGACCGATACCCGCCATCGCAATGACGTTATTCAGCGTTACCGCATCACGTTCAGCGCCCGAGGACAGGTTAATCGCCTTACCGGGTACCAGCTGCATCGCCAGTTCACCCGGCTGCGGCACGCCGCCGTTATTGATCACCGCAGACACGCTTTTCAACCGACCGGCACGCTCACGCATCGGCCCCGCCGGTAACCACCAGCCGTTGCCAAAACGCCGTTCGCCATCCACAACCACAATTTCAATATCACGTGCCAGCGCGTAATGCTGCAATCCGTCATCGGTAACGATAATATCTATCGGGCCAGCTGCAAGCAGAGCCTCAACGGCTTCCCGGCGGCTGGGTGATACCGCCACGGCAGCACCGGTACGCTGATAAATCAGCACCGGCTCATCACCCGCTTCAGCCGTACTGGTTTCCACATCCAACACCAGAGGATAACGTGCAGCCTTGCCGCCATAGCCACGTGAGACCACGCCAACCCGCAAACCCTGCTGCTGCAAGGCCTGCACCAGCCAGATAACCACCGGAGTTTTACCATTGCCCCCGGCGGTGAGGTTACCCACCACCACCACCGGAACCGGAGCGCGCCACGCTTTACGCCAGCCCCAAACGTAACTCAACCGCAGCAAATTGCTGATGAGTCCGTATAGCAGGCTAAGCGGCAACAGCAGCACATATAGCGCAGAGCGGCCGCTCCAGATGCGTTCAATCATTGACCAAACTGCATCTTATAGAGCTGAGCGTAAGCACCGCGTTCAGCCAGCAGCGTTTCATGGCTGCCACGCTCAACAATCTGCCCGTCTTCCACCACCACAATTTCATCGGCTTTTTCGATAGTCGACAGACGGTGAGCAATGACCAGCGAAGTGCGGTTTTTCTGCAGTTCATCCAGCGCAGCCTGAATCGCGCGCTCGGATTCCGTATCCAGCGCCGATGTGGCCTCATCCAGAATCAGTACCGGGCAGTCTCGCAGCAGTGCGCGGGCAATGGCGATACGCTGACGCTGGCCGCCGGAAAGCAGCACGCCGTTTTCACCAATGACGGTGTCAAGCCCATGTTCCATTTTGCCGATAAAGTCCATCGCATGGGCCATGATCGCCGCCTTCTCAATATCTTCACGGCTGTACTGCTCGCTGCGCGCATAGGCGATATTGTTGGCGATAGTGTCGTTAAACAGGTGTACATTCTGAGAAACCAGCGCCACCTGATTACGCAGCGACGACAGGGTATATTCGCGCAGCTCGTGGCCATCCATCAGAATTTCACCCTGCTGAATATCGTAGAAGCGCGTCAGCAGGCTGGCGATAGTGGACTTGCCTGAGCCTGAACGCCCGACCAGTGCAACCGTTTTTCCCGCCGGAATATTGAGATTAATATTCTTCAGTGCAGGGATTTCACGGCCTGGATAAGCGAAGGTCACATTTCGGAACTCGATATCCCCCTTCACGCGATCGACGGTACGGGTGCCTTTATCATTTTCCTGCTCGCTGTCCAGAATCGAGAACAGCGTCTGGCAGGCAGCCATACCGCGCTGGAACTGGGCGTTAACGTTGGTCAGTGATTTCAACGGACGCATCAGCGCAATCATCGATGAAAACACAACGGTAATAGTACCGGCGGTTAGCGTTTCCATCACGCTTGGGAAGCTTGCCGCATACAGTACAAATGCCAGCGCCAGCGAAGCAATCAGCTGAATAATGGGGTCAGAGATGGATGAGGCTGAGACCAGCTTCATTCCCTGCTGGCGCATACGGTTGCTGACGCGGTCGAAACGCTCGCTTTCGATCTGCTGCCCGCCAAAAATCAGGACTTCTTTGTGCCCTTTCAGCATCTGCTCGGCGCTGGTGGTCACCTGCCCCATGGTGTTCTGCATGTTCTTGCTGATATTACGGAAGCGTTTTGACACGCTGCGAATAGCAAAGGATACAATCGGTGCCAGTACAATCAGGATCAACGACAGCTGCCAGCTGTAGTAGAACATCATGATAAACAGGCCGATAATTGAGGCCCCTTCACGCACAACCGTCACCAGCGCGCTGGAGGAAGACGACGCGACCTGCTCGGAATCATAGGTAATGCGCGAAAGCAGCGTTCCGGTCGACTGCTGATCGAAAAACGAGACCGGCATTCCCATCATATGGCTGAACAGCCTGCGGCGCATGCCCATGACCACATTGCCGGATACCCAGGATATACAGTAGCTTGAGGCATAGCTGGTAATGCCGCGAATCAGCATCAGACCGATAACGGCCAGCGGCATCCATATCAGAACAGAACTATCCGCCTTGCCAAAACCATCATCGAGTAAAGGCTTCAGCAGTGACAGCATAAGCGTATCGCCCGCCGCGTTAAGGATCAGCGCGATAGCGGCCACAATCAATCCCGCCTTATAAGGCACAATCATGGGCCAGAGACGACGAAATGTCTGCCAGGTTGAGAGATCTTTATCCAGATGCATTATTTAACCAGCTTTAGTTGAAATAGCCGCTCATTCTACCTGGATTCCCTGGGTACGCCAAACCACTGATGGTACCAACGGTTCATTATTTGTTCTCTTAACCCCAAAAGATGCCAGTTATCAACGAAAAAACGCGCGCTAATCTGCCCGGAAAGTGCGGTGTCGCGCCAGATGATGCGATTTTCATCATAGCGCATAATTATTTTCGCTGCGGGTAACCGCCAGGCGCTGTAACGTGCAGCAGAGGCAATGGCGGCCTTCGGCGCTACCGCACGCAGCAGCGGCGGGGTTGATGAGGTACGGCTGCCATGATGCGGAACCTGCAACAGATCGGCACTCAGCGCGGCGCGCTGTTCGGCAACGAGCTGCAGCTCTGCCTCGCGCTCAATATCCCCGGTCAGCAGCACGCGCCATCGCCCGTCGCTTACCATCACCACGCAGGACTGATTATTGCCTTCACCGGGCATATTTTCTGGCGGCCACAACGCCTGAAACGTCAACCCCTGCCAGCGCCAGCCTACATCACGATAGCAGGGTAAATGACCCGGGCGCTTTAAAGCGCTTCGCACCCGGGCATCGGGATATGCAGACTGTATGCTCGGCAATCCGCCAATGTGGTCAAGATGCGCGTGGCTGATAACCACGTCGGTCAGCGTTAACCCCTGCCATTCCAGCCATGGAATAATCTGACTATGGGCGACATCCCCTCCCGGCCAGCGATTGCCGGTATCATATAAAACTGCCCTGCCATGCTGTGAAATCACCACGGCTAACCCGTGACCTACGTCCAGCATATCCACCCGCCACTCGGGTTTAGCGCTAAAATTACGCCAGCTCAGCAGCAGCAACGTGCACGCCACCAGAGTGAACGGAGAGCTACGCCACCAGCCAAAGCGAAACGCGAGCAGCAGAAGCCAACACGCCAGCGAACCGGCTGCGAATGTGTTTTCCAGAGGAAGCCAGCCGTTCGGCAACTGCTGCAACGGGAAAAAAACCAGTGCCAGTGAGCGATCGGCCAGCCACCATATAAAAGGGCCGACCAACGGCAGGAAATTAAGCAACAGCGATGTCAGTATCAGCGGTACGGTAACCAGAGATATCAACGGCACGGCCCACAGATTAGCCACTAGCGCACTCAGGCTAAAACCATGGAAAATAAATACCTGTAGCGGCATTAACAGCAGCAGCATGCCCAATTGCAAATGCAGCAGTCGGATTGGCAGCCAACGCTTTCTCCTGCGGAAACGGACGGGAAGCGCGAAGCTTTGATACCATATCAGCAACCCCGCGACTGCCAGCGCCGACATCCACAAGCTGTCTGACAGAATACTGAGCGGTTCCAGAAACAGGATAAGTGCAATACAAAACAGCCATACCTGCCAGCTGCTACAGTTAATCCCCTTCAGCCTTAATGTGCTCCACATCAGTAATGCCAGCATCGCGCGCATCGCTGGTGGATTGCTGCCGGAGAGCCAGCAGTAGATCAGTGCCACCAGCAAACTGCAGTACAAAGGAAAGCGATAGCTAATCATCCATGCAGGAAAAAAGAACTGAATGAGTCTGGCAACCAGCCAGCCAAATCCTGCAGCCAGTCCAATCTGCATCCCGGCGATTGCCATCAGATGTGCCGTACCCGTTTCTCTTAGCAGCTGGGTAATTTCACGCTTAACCTCTGAACGGTCGCCAAATGCCAGCGCGGAAATCAGTGCCTGCCAGGGTAAATGACCATAGTTTTGCCGGGTAGAATTCATGATAGCGCCACGCCAGCTACACCGGGGCTGCCGAACTTCCGCACTAATCACTCGTCCTGTGAGCGGCATGCTGTTGGCCAGCGTAAATCGTTGCCGATCGAACCCTCCCTCATTTAGCTGGGCATGAAGAGGACGAAGCGCCAGAGCCATATTCCATCGCTGCCCCCTGGCAGAAAGTCTCTTCGCCGCCTGGTAATCGTATGGAAGCATAAATCGGAGGAAATAGTAGCCGACCATCCTGACGAAACAGACGCACTCTGGCGCGTTCAGCACCGGGCAGGACTGTGTCAATTTGCACCTCTGCCCGCACAATCCCCTGCGTCAGCCGATCAATCTGATCCTGAAGAGATCGGGCTGTATTCAACGGCCAGAGAGAGAACAGCAGAACCATTGCAGTGAAAATAGCAACGCGTTGTGAACAGCGCATAAGTAAAAATGAAAGTACGATCGCAGCGATATCGTACCCATATCCGGGTAAACGGGGTATGACCGTGAGCGGCAAAGTGCCGATAATAAGACCGCCAGCCAGCTGTGTTGCCGTTATGCGCATGTTTCCTCCCTGATGCAGGTCATAGTGTGACATGCAGATGAGAGACGAACATCAGCGCAGGTTCAGTGCTCAGAGACAGGCCGAAAACTCTTTCTGTTTTGCAGCAACAAGACGGGATTATTGTGTGCCGGGTTCAGATTCTACAATGCGGTCTATCATCGTATCGCAGCCGAATTACCGTATTTAAGCAAAAAAAACGACACCGGAGTGTCGTTTTTATCGTTTCGTCGCTATCAGCTGCCGTAGATATTGGCGCGATCGCGCAGTTCTTTACCTGGCTTGAAGTGTGGAACGTATTTACCTTCCAACTCCACTTTGTCGCCCGTTTTCGGGTTACGGCCGGTACGAGGTGCGCGATAATGCAAAGAGAAGCTGCCAAATCCCCGGATTTCAATGCGCTCGCCCTGCGACAGGGTCGTCGCCATATGCTCAAGCATCTCTTTTACCGCATCCTCAACGACTTTCGCCGGTATATGAGAGTGCTGGCCAGCAAGTCTTTCAATAAGTTCTGACTTGGTCATAAAACCTCCGGTTAATCCCTTGTAGGAATAGCTCTGGCAGTTATCGACGATACAGGGCAGCTTGCGCTGCCCTTAAAGCGAAGATTACTCGCCTTTAGCTGCTTTGAAAGCTTCAGCCATAGCGTTAGAGAAGTTACCTTCTTCCTGTTTGGTGTTAACAGTATTGATGGCTTCTTTCTCGTCTGCCTGGTCTTTCGCACGTACAGACAGGCTAACAACGCGGTTTTTACGGTCAACGCCGGTGAATTTGGCTTCAACATCGTCGCCAACATTCAGAACCAGAGTTGCGTCTTCAACGCGGTCCAGCGAGGCTTCAGAAGCACGCAGGTAACCTTCAACGCCGTCAGCCAATTCAACTGTAGCACCTTTAGCGTCAACTGCAGTTACTTTACCGTTAACAATTGCACCTTTCTTGTTCAGAGAGATGTAGTTGTTGAACGGATCTTCTGCCAGCTGCTTAACGCCCAGGGAGATACGCTCGCGCTCTGCGTCAACCTGCAGAACCACAGCTGCGATTTCGTCGCCTTTCTTGTATTCACGAACTGCTTCTTCTCCGGTAGCGTTCCAGGAGATGTCAGACAGGTGAACCAGGCCGTCGATACCGCCGTCCAGGCCGATGAAGATACCGAAGTCAGTGATTGACTTGATTTTACCTTCAACACGGTCGCCCTTGTTGTGGGTTTCTGCGAACTGCTGCCATGGGTTAGATTTGCACTGCTTCAGACCCAGGGAGATACGACGACGTTCTTCGTCGATGTCCAGAACCATAACTTCAACAACGTCGCCCACGTTAACAACTTTAGATGGGTGAATGTTTTTGTTGGTCCAGTCCATTTCAGAAACGTGTACCAGGCCTTCAACGCCTTCTTCGATTTCAACGAAGCAGCCGTAGTCGGTCAGGTTGGTTACACGACCAGTCAGCTTGGTGCCTTCTGGGTAACGTTTAGCGATAGCAACCCATGGATCTTCGCCCAGCTGCTTCAGACCCAGAGAAACACGGGTACGCTCGCGGTCGAATTTCAGCACTTTCACGTTGATTTCATCGCCAACATTGACGATTTCGCTTGGATGCTTAACGCGTTTCCAGGCCATGTCAGTGATGTGCAGAAGGCCGTCAACGCCGCCCAGATCAACGAATGCACCGTAGTCAGTGAGGTTCTTAACGATACCTTTAACTTCCATGCCTTCCTGCAGGTTTTCCAGCAGCTGATCGCGCTCTGCGCTGTTCTCGGATTCGATAACCGCACGACGTGAAACAACCACGTTGTTGCGCTTCTGATCCAGCTTGATTACTTTGAACTCAAGCTCTTTGCCTTCCAGGTGCAGAGTATCACGCACTGGACGCACGTCTACCAGTGAACCTGGCAGGAACGCACGAATACCGTTCAGCTCAACTGTGAAGCCACCTTTAACTTTGCCGTTGATAATACCGGTAACAGTTTCAGCATCTTCGTAAGCTTTTTCCAGCGTGATCCAAGCTTCGTGACGTTTAGCTTTCTCACGGGACAGCAGGGTTTCACCGAAGCCGTCTTCCACTGCATCCAGAGCAACGTCAACTTCGTCGCCAACCTGGATTTCCAGTTCGCCGGCTGCGTTTTTGAACTGCTCTGCAGGAATTGCAGATTCAGATTTCAGGCCCGCATCAACCAGAACAACGTCTTTGTCGATAGCAACAACGACGCCACGAACGATGGAACCCGGGCGGGTTTCGATTTCTTTCAGGGATTCTTCAAATAGTTGAGCAAAAGATTCAGTCATATTGATAATCTTCAGGATTCTTCAATTTAACGTCCACCTGACATCCTGACGGGTGGGGTTGTTTCACATGCCCCATAACATCCATATCACAGGGTTAATTAAATTTTGCGAACAGGTGCACAGTATAGTGCACTGTCGTCGGAATTACCTATTACGCAATGGCAAGCTTTTCGCGCGCATATTTTAGCGCAACTTCTATGACCTGCTCAATAGACATTGTTGTCGAATCAAGCACTAAGGCATCATCCGCAGGCACCAAAGGTGCAATCGACCGGTTACGATCGCGCTCATCGCGTTCTTTTATCTCGGATAAAAGGCGGTCAAAGTTAACACTAAAGCCCTTTTCCTGCAACTGTAGCATACGGCGATGCGCACGTTCTTCCGAACTGGCATCAAGGAAAATTTTAACTGGCGCATCCGGGAATACAACGGTACCCATATCGCGCCCATCGGCGATCAGGCCCGGAAGTTCACGAAAACCGCGCTGACGGCGCAGCAGGGCTTCACGCACGCGTGGAAATGCGGCAACTTTTGACGCGGTGTTGCTGACATCCTGAGTACGGATCTCTGCGGAAACATCCTCACCTTCAAGGATGACTTCCATCTCGCCTTCACTGGACACAAAACGCACGTCAAGATGAGCAGCCAGTGGGACCAGCGCTTCTTCAGAAGTGATATCAACCTGATGATGCAGTGCTGCCAGCGCCAGCACGCGATAAATTGCGCCAGAATCCAACAGGTGCCACTGCAATGCTTCGGCCATCGCTTTACATAATGTGCCTTTACCCGCACCACTTGGGCCATCAATGGTGATCACTGGGGCTATTGCCGTCATGTCGTTCTCCTGTCGGTGGAATGTCTGCGGCTATCAGTGCCCGGACAAATATCGTCGCGCATTATACGCTGCAAAAACCGGGATAGTTACCCCTTAAACATAGTCAGCTACAAAATTTTAGGCGGGTTCAAACAACAGGCGGGTAATGCAGCAGAATAGAATGAGATAAACGCAGCTTCCGCCGCACCTCAGTGCGGCGGAAGAGTTTGTTATACCAGCTGGCTGATACGAGCAAGCTGTTCAAAGTAGTCCGGGAATGTTTTCGCAGTGCATTTTGGGTCAAGAATGGTGACCGGGGTGCTGGAGAGTGCGACCAGCGAGAAACACATCGCCATGCGGTGATCGTTATAGGTACCAATCTCGGCATACTGGATCGCTGCAGGTGGCGTGATGCGGATGTAATCGTGCCCCTCTTCAACTTCAGCGCCAACTTTACGCAGTTCGGTGGCCATTGCCGCCAGGCGATCGGTTTCTTTAACACGCCAGTTGTAAATGTTGCGCATTACCGTGATGCCTTTGGCGAACAGCGCGGCCGTCGCGATGGTCATAGCCGCATCGGGAATGTGGTTCATATCCAGATCGATAGCATTCAGTTCGCCACGCGTACAGGCAATAAAGTCATCGCCCCACTCAATACTTGCACCCATTTTTTCCAGCACGTCGGCGAAACGAATATCGCCCTGCATGCTCTTACGACCGATGCCGGTGACTTTAACGGTGCCGCCCTTGATGGCCGCCGCCGCGAGGAAATAGGAAGCCGAAGAAGCATCGCCCTCAACCAGATAATCACCCGGTGCCTGATACTGCTGCTGCCCACGGATGTGGAACGCGCGATAGCTGTCGTTCTCAACCTCAATGCCAAAGGTTGCCATCAGATTGAGCGTGATATCAATGTACGGTTTCGATACCAGTTCGCCTTTGATGACGATATGCGTATCGTTTGCCGCCAGTGGAGCTGTCATCAGCAGTGCCGTCAGGAACTGGCTGGAGACGCTGCCATCAACGGATACATCACCGCCGCTAAAACCGCCCTTAAGACGAAGCGGCGGGTAGTCTTCCTGTTCAAGGTATTCAATGACCGCACCACCCTGTCGCAGTGCATCAACCAGATGGCCAATCGGACGCTCTTTCATGCGCGGCTCACCGGTCAGCACAATATCGTTGCTGCCGAGGCACAGGGCTGCTGCCAGCGGACGCATCGCCGTACCGGCATTGCCGAGGAACAGCTCCAGCGCACCGTCAGCCTTTAGCGCTCCCCCCTGACCCACCACTTCACACACCGTACGGTCAGCAGACAGCGTGTAGTGAACGCCAAGCAGCTGCAAAGCGTTGAGCATGTGGCGAACGTCATCGCTGTCCAGCAGGTTAGTCAAACGGGTGGTGCCATTAGCCAGCGCAGCCAGCAGAAGCGCACGGTTCGATACGCTCTTGGAACCAGGAAGGTTAACGGTACCGTTGACCAGGGCGATAGGTTGTAACGTCAGGGAATCCTGCATGTGAAACGTACTCTCCAAAAAAATTACAATGAAACCCCGCAGCAAGGCGGGGTTTCAGATTAAAAACTTACTGCAGTTTCGGCAAAATCCTTAACCGTGGCGACGCTCGAAGTCGATCATGAAATCAGTCAGCGTCTTAATGCCTTCCAGTGGCATCGCGTTATAAATTGAAGCACGCATGCCGCCGACCACGCGATGGCCTTTCAGCGCATGCAGGCCGTGTGCGAAGGACTCTTCCAGGAACAACTTATCCAGTGACGCATCGGCCAGCTGGAAAGGCACGTTCATACGCGAGCGGTTTGCTACAGCGACATCATTACGATAGAAGCTGCTGTTATCAATAGTGCCGTAAAGCAGATCGGCTTTGAGCTGGTTACGCTTGTCCATCTCAGCCACACCGCCCTGCTCTTTCAGCCACTTAAATACCAGGCCAGAAAGATACCAGGCAAAGGTCGGTGGCGTGTTGAACATCGAGTCGTTATCGGCCAGCACCTTATAGTCAAGAATAGAAGGCAGCTCTTTGCGGGCCTTGCCTAACAGGTCTTCACGCACAACAACCAGCGTCAAACCAGCCGGGCCGATGTTTTTCTGAGCGCCGGCATACAGTACGCCGTAGCGGCTAACATCAATCGGCGAAGACAAAATGGTTGAAGAGAGATCGGCTACAACCAGCTTGTCGCCAAAATCAGGCGTTTCACTGATGGCAATACCATCAATAGTTTCATTCGGGCAGTAGTGAACATAGGCGGCGTCATCGGACAGCGCCCAACTGCTCATCGGGGTGATGCCACGCAGGCCATCAACTGTAGTTTTCGCGTCGATCACATTCGGCGTGCAGTACTTCTGCGCTTCTTTTACCGCGCTAGCCGCCCAGTAGCCACCGTCAACATAGTCTGCGGTCGTATGGCTACCCAGCAGGTTCATCGGAACCGCTGCAAACTGCGCACGCGCGCCACCATGGCAGAATAAAACTTTGTAGTTGGAGGGGATTTTCAGCAGATCGCGAAAATCTTTTTCTGCCTCTTCCGCCACCTGAATAAATTCCTTACTGCGGTGGCTGATCTCCATTACGGAGGTGCCTAACCCCTGCCAGTTGCAGAGTTCCTGCTCAGCACGACGGAGCACTTCTACCGGCAGCATTGCCGGGCCAGAGCTAAAATTGAAAACCTGACTCATTTCCCCTCACCACTTTCAGATCAATCGGTTTTGATTCCTTTATCGGTTTTATCATTGCCTCCCCAATGCTGCAATGATTTATCCGGTCAACCGACCAGTTTTCAGGCCACAGCCGCAACAGCTTGTAGGGTAAATGAAACAGCAAACGATATTTTGTGAGGCGTTTTCCACCATTGTAAACACCTCTGTTACTGTTTCGGCGGAATATGGCATTCTTCAGCAGATGAATTTTAGGTTGCCGGATGGCGATTCCAGCGGAAAACCCGTATCATTGCGCGCTTTCCGCACAATCAATAACGAGTGGGCAAAATGACTCAAACTTATATTCCAGGCAAAGACGCCGCGTTGGAAGATTCCATCGCGCGCTTTCAGCAAAAACTACAGGATCTGGGCTTCAATATTGAAGAAGCGTCCTGGCTGAATCCGGTTCCCAATGTCTGGTCAGTGCATATTCGCGATCGCGACTGCCCACTGTGCTTCACCAACGGTAAAGGCGCCAGCAAGAAGGCAGCGCTGGCTTCCGCACTGGGTGAATACTTTGAACGCCTTTCTACCAACTATTTCTTTGCCGATTTCTGGCTGGGTAAGCAGATTGCCAACGGCGATTTCGTTCATTATCCAAACGAAAAGTGGTTCCCGCTGCCTGAAGATGACCAGCTGCCGGAAGGTATTCTCGACGCGCGCCTGCGTAAGTTTTACGATCCGGAAAATGAGCTGAGCGCCAGCGATCTTATCGACCTTCAGTCCGGTAATGCCGATCGCGGTATTGTTGGTCTGCCGTTTACGCGCCAGTCAGACCAGCAGACGGTCTATATTCCGATGAATATCATCGGCAACCTGTATGTATCCAACGGTATGTCAGCGGGCAACACCGCTAACGAAGCCCGCGTACAGGGTTTGTCTGAAGTCTTTGAGCGCTATATTAAGAATCGTATTATCGCTGAGTCCATCAGCCTGCCGGCGATTCCACAGGATGTGCTGAACCGCTATCCTGGCGTGGTTGAAGCCATCGATCGTCTTGAAGCCGAAGGTTTCCCTATCTTCTCCTACGACGCTTCTCTGGGCGGAAAATACCCGGTGATCTGCGTGGTGCTGTTTAACCCGGAAAATGGCACCTGCTTCGCCTCATTCGGCGCGCATCCTGATTTTGGCGTAGCGCTGGAACGTACCGTTACCGAACTGCTGCAGGGCCGCGGCCTTAAGGACCTTGATGTCTTTACGCCACCGACCTTTGATGATGAAGAAGTTGCCGAACACGCAAACCTGGAAACCCACTTTATCGATTCCAGCGGTCTGATCTCCTGGGATCTGTTTAAAGACGATGCCGACTATCCGTTCGCTGACTGGAGCTTCAAGGGGACAACGGAAGAAGAATTCGCCACTCTGATGGCAATCTTCGATGCGGAAGGCCAGGAAGTTTATATTGCCGATTATCAGCATCTGGATGTTTATGCCTGCCGAATCATCGTACCGGGCATGTCAGACATTTATCCGGCAGAAGACCTGTTGCTGGCCAATAACAGCATGGGTGCATACCTGCGCGATACCCTGCTCAATCTGCCTGATAGCAGCTGGGAAAAAGAAGACTACCTGGCGCTGCTGGAACAGCTGGATGAAGACGGACACGACGACTTTACCCGCGTACGTGAGCTGCTGGGTCTGGCGACCGGTAAAGATAACGGCTGGTACACACTGCGTATCGGTGAACTGAAGGCCATGCTGGCCCTGGCTGGTGGTGACCTCGATCAGGCGCTGATCTGGACCGAATGGACGATGGAATTCAACCAGTCTATCTTCAGCCCGGCGCGTGCAAACTACTACCGTTGCCTGCAGACTCTGCTGCTGCTGAGCCAGGAAGATGAACGCGATCCGCTGCAGTACCATACAGCATTCGTGCGTATGTACGGCCAGGAAGCGGTCGATAACGCTTCTGCAGCGATTAGCGGTGAAGCGCCATTCTACGGTTTGCAAAATGTAGATAGCGATCTGCTGGCATTCCCTGCACATCAGTCGCTGCTGGCGGCTTATGAGAAATTACAGGCGGCAAAACGCCGTTACTGGAAATAACTCCGCAACCTCACCTAATGGCGCCAGATGCGGGTAATTTCTTTCTGAAAATGTACCGCAGGCGATAAGTTAAAAAAAGGTAACAGTTAATAGCTGTTACCTTTTTATTTTCACAAATTAGAATTAATCACCGCCATTTTTTTACCTTTCCATGGTGTCTAAAAATAATATTTAAATTATTTTTTTAAATATTAAAAAAGTTTTATTTCATATTTATCATCAACATACAACAAAACAAACCCTCTAATTCCGATCGGAATGGCTGAATTACCAGGCCACTATGATCCATGTCAATTTCC
This sequence comes from Pantoea coffeiphila, assembly GCF_016909495.1. Lineage (GTDB taxonomy): Bacteria > Pseudomonadota > Gammaproteobacteria > Enterobacterales > Enterobacteriaceae > Erwinia > Erwinia coffeiphila. Next base: position 199,272 of record NZ_JAFBFW010000002.1, read on the forward strand.
CTTCTATACTCGTTTGTTAGACTTTCCTTGCTGACTAATTTTTGGAGAACGTTAGTGTGAAAGCTGGCAACCTCTTTGATCTATTATTACCTGCTGAAATGGCCAAAGTTGCTGAAGACGCTGGCGTCTACAAAGCGACAAAAAAACCGTTCACCACCTTCTTTCTGGCAATTAACGCGGGCGTATTTATCTCTATCGCCTTCGCTTTTTACATCACGGCAACTACCGGCACCGGCACCATTCCCTGGGGGCTGGCAAAACTGGTTGGAGGTATCTGCTTTTCACTGGGCTTGATGTTAGTTGTTGTTTGCGGTGCCGACCTTTTCACCTCTACCGTTCTCATCGTAGTGGCTAAAGCCAGCGGCAGAATCACCTGGGCTCAACTGGCACGCAACTGGATTAACGTTTACGTTGGCAATTTTATCGGTGCCGTTTTCTTCGTCGCCCTGATCTGGTTCGCGGGTCAATACATGACCGCAGACGGCGCATGGGGACTGAACGTCCTGCAGACCGCTGACCATAAAATGCACCACACCTTTATAGAAGCAGTATGCCTGGGCATTTTGGCTAACCTGATGGTGTGTATGGCGGTGTGGATGAGTTATTCCGGCCGCAGCCTGATGGATAAGATGTTTGCCATGGTTCTGCCGGTTGCCATGTTTGTGGCCAGCGGCTTCGAACACAGCATCGCCAATATGTTTCTTATCCCCATGGCTATTGTCATCAAAGATTTCGCTTCGCCGGAGTTCTGGCAGGCAACCGGGGCAACAGCCCAACAGTTTTCACACCTTACCGTCAGCAACTTTGTTACTGACAACCTGATCCCCGTTACCCTCGGCAACATTATCGGTGGCGGACTGCTGGTAGGGTTAACGTACTGGGTGATCTATCTGCGCGACGGCGATCACCACTGAGTCTCTGTAACAGAATCTTATACAGCCGCAGGCCGATCACCGTCTGACGGCAACGTACAACGAACTTCACGTTATAAAGGTAGGTATCACATGACCGAGCTAAATAAAGACATGGCAAAAGCCTGGGACAGTTTTGCAGAAGGTGAATGGCAGAACAGCGTTAACGTTCGCGACTTCATCCAGAAAAACTACACTCCGTATGAAGGCGACGAGTCATTCCTGGCCGGTGCCACTCAGGCGACCACCACCCTGTGGGATAAGGTCATGGAAGGCATCAAGCTGGAAAACAAAACCCATGCGCCGGTTGATTTTGATACCGACCTTGCGGCGACCATTACCTCTCATGATGCTGGCTACATCGAAAAAGACCTGGAAAAGATTGTTGGTCTACAAACCGAAGCCCCATTAAAACGTGCGCTGATCCCATTCGGCGGCATCAAAATGGTGGAAGGCTCTTGTAAGGTATATGGCCGTGAACTCGATCCATCACTGAAAAAAATCTTTACCGAGTATCGTAAAACCCACAACCAGGGCGTGTTTGATGTGTACACCCCGGATATTCTGCGCTGCCGTAAGTCAGGCGTGCTGACCGGCCTGCCGGATGCCTATGGCCGCGGACGTATCATCGGTGACTACCGTCGCGTTGCGCTGTACGGTATTGATTATCTGATGAAAGACAAGTTTGCCCAGTTCGCCTCTCTGCAGAGCGATATGGAAAATGGCGTTAACCTGGAAGCCACTATCCGCCTGCGTGAAGAGATTGCTGACCAGCACCGCGCGCTGCAGCAGATTAAAGAGATGGCGGCGAAACACGGCTTTGATATCTCTGGCCCGGCAACGACCGCTCAGGAAGCCGTACAGTGGACCTACTTTGGTTACCTTGCTGCGGTGAAATCGCAGAACGGCGCAGCAATGTCCTTCGGTCGCGTGTCGACCTTCCTCGACATCTACATCAGCCGCGATCTCAAAGCCGGCAAAATTACCGAAGAAGAAGCGCAGGAACTGATTGACCATCTGGTGATGAAACTGCGTATGGTACGCTTCCTGCGTACCCCTGAATACGATGAGCTGTTCTCCGGTGACCCAATCTGGGCAACGGAATCACTGGCCGGTATGGGTGTTGATGGCCGTACCCTGGTGACCAAAAACACCTTCCGCTTCTTGAATACGCTCTACACCATGGGCCCGTCACCTGAGCCTAACATGACCATTCTGTGGTCTGAAAAACTGCCTCTGAACTTTAAAAAATTCGCGGCGAAAGTCTCTATCGACACATCTTCTCTGCAATATGAGAATGACGATCTGATGCGCCCTGACTTTAACAACGATGACTACGCTATCGCCTGCTGCGTTAGTCCAATGATCGTTGGCAAACAGATGCAGTTCTTCGGCGCCCGTGCCAACCTGGCGAAAACCATGCTGTACGCAATTAACGGCGGCGTGGATGAAAAACTGAAAATGCAGGTAGGTCCGAAAGAAGCACCAATGATGGATGAGGTGCTGGATTACGAAAAAGTGATGGCGCGTATGGATCACTTTATGGACTGGCTGGCAAAACAGTATGTCACCGCGCTGAATGTCATCCACTATATGCATGACAAATACAGCTATGAAGCCTCACTGATGGCGCTGCACGATCGTGACGTTTATCGCACCATGGCATGCGGTATCGCAGGTCTGTCGGTTGCCGCTGACTCACTTTCAGCAATTAAGTATGCCAAAGTGTCCACCATTCGTGATGAAGATGGCCTGGCGGTAGACTTTAAAATTGAAGGTGAATATCCGCAGTTCGGTAACAATGACTCCCGCGTTGATGATATTGCCTGCGACCTGGTTGAGCGTTTCATGAAGAAAATTCAGAAACTGCACACCTACCGTAACGCCGTACCGACTCAGTCCGTACTGACCATTACCTCAAACGTGGTATATGGTAAGAAAACCGGTAATACCCCGGACGGACGTCGCGCCGGTGCACCATTCGGACCGGGTGCTAACCCAATGCACGGTCGCGACCAGAAAGGTGCAGTAGCTTCTCTGACCTCCGTTGCCAAGCTGCCGTTTGCCTACGCTAAGGATGGTATTTCCTATACCTTCTCTATCGTGCCAAACGCGCTGGGTAAAAACGATGACGTGCGTAAAACCAACCTTGCGGGCCTGATGGATGGATACTTCCACCACGAAGCCAGCATCGAAGGTGGTCAGCACCTTAACGTCAACGTGATGAACCGTGAGATGCTGCTGGAAGCGATGGAAGATCCGGAAAAATATCCGCAGTTGACCATCCGTGTTTCCGGTTATGCCGTTCGCTTTAACTCGCTGACCAAAGAACAGCAGCAGGACGTGATTACCCGTACCTTCACGCAGACCATGTAATACCCTGTGGCCCTCTTCGGGGGGGCCGCCGTGAGAAGTCGGTTTCGCCAGTGGCCTGTTATTCATCTTGCAGGGCACTGTCAAAACAGACTTAACGCAGCTTAAGACTGCGTCAACGTGGAGAATTCATCGCAATGTCAGTAATCGGACGTATTCACTCATTTGAATCTTGCGGAACCGTTGATGGTCCCGGCATTCGTTTTATCACCTTCTTCCAGGGCTGCCTGATGCGCTGCCTCTACTGCCATAACCGGGATACCTGGGATACTCACGGCGGTAAAGAAATTACGGTCGAGGAACTGATGAAGGACGTAGTGTCCTATCGTCACTTTATGAATGCATCCGGCGGCGGCGTTACCGCTTCCGGCGGCGAGGCTATCCTGCAGGCTGAATTCGTTCGCGACTGGTTCCGCGCCTGTAAGGAAGAAGGGATTAATACCTGCCTCGACACCAATGGTTTCGTGCGGCGCTACGACCCGGTCATTGATGAACTTCTGGATGTTACAGACCTGGTGATGCTCGATTTGAAGCAGATTAATGATGATATCCATCAGGTGCTGGTTGGCGTTTCAAACCACCGTACGCTGGATTTTGCCCGCTATCTGGCTAAGCGAAAAATTCGCACCTGGATACGTTATGTGGTGGTGCCCGGCTATACGGATGATGATGATTCCGCCCACCGCCTCGGGGAGTTTACCCGCGATATGGGCAACGTAGAGAAAATTGAAATGCTGCCCTATCACGAATTGGGCAAGCACAAATGGGTTGCGATGGGTGAGGAATACAAGCTTGACGGTGTACATCCCCCCAAAGCGGAAACCATGGAGCGGATTAAACATATCCTTGAAGGCTACGGCCACTACGTGATGTACTGAGCAAAAATAAAAGGGCGATCCACAGGATCGCCCTTTTACCGTAAACCATTCACCACTACACACATCTTCAATAACGCCTGAGCACATCCAACGATGAAAACGGTCGCTAAAGATTCAGCTCACTACACCCGTTCTTCTCAGGCATGTGCCACCGGATTGATATGATGATCCGCTTTACGCAGCAGCATGGCGAGATAAATCAACGCAACCACGGCAATCATCACAAACAGCAGACGGTCTGAATAATTCTGCATCAGCATTGAAGTCATGGTCGGACCGGCAAGGCTGCCAACGGTATAGCTGAGCAGTAGCGCCTGGTTCATCGCGACCAGCTCATGATGAGCGACCTTTTCGCATGCCCAGGACATCGCGACCGGATACAGGGTAAAACCCGCACAGCCAAGAACAAATAGCGCCGGGCCCATCGCCGCATTACCCAACATGGCCAGCGCACCGAGGATCACGCCAAAAACCTGCACTCTCAGTACCAGCAGACGCCCATAGCGATCTGCCAGGCGACCGATTGGCCACTGTCCGATAATACCGGCACTGACCAGCAGTGCCATCCAGTAGCCCACGCTGGAATCACTCATTCCCTGATGCGACAGATACAGCGGCATCAGACCATACAATGAGCCCAGCACAATACCGGAAATAATACAGCCGTTGATACCTAAGCGAGCATTGCGACGGCGCAGCATCGGCCACAGACGACCAGAAGCCCCTTCGTCACCCTCTTCTGAGGCAGAAGCGGTAATTCGGGTAAATACCAGCGGCAGAATGGCCGCCAGAATCAGACCGCTTACCCATGGCAGTACCTGCATCAGCTCGGTGGATACACGGCTGACCATCAGCTGTCCGGCAACGGTCGCAACATAATAAACGATCATGTAGGCCGCCAGCAGTCGGCCACGATTGCGTAAAGTGCCGTTACACAGCAGCGCACTCTCCACAATCACCCAAATCAGCGCACAGCCAACGCCAGCCACAAACCGCCAGAAGGTCCACATCCAGAAACCGCTTTGCAGACCCAGCGCAACGGTAGCAAGGGCAAAGACCAGCGAAGCCAGATAGTAGCTGCGGTTAAAGCCCAGGCGCTTAATCAGCCAGCCTGCAATCAGCGTACCCAACAGGTTACCGCAATAGTAGGAGGAACTGACAACACCAATCTGCCAGGTCGGTAACGCGTCGTGTGTCAGCCACAGCGGAACCAGAGTATTCAGCGCAGCAATAGAAATCGTCAGCAACAGCAGACCGCAAAGCAGCACTATTACAGGACGCGACCAGATGGACATAGTAGTGAGAAACCAGAATAAGGAAGGATTTTGTGCGCATCATGCCACCGCGCGAAGGTTTGTAAAAGCACCAAAAAATAGTCGCAGCACGATTTGCTGCTAAATGATTTAATTTTTTTATCTACAAGGAGTTAGCAGTATTCAAACCGGCACAGCAGCTAAAAATATCTCATTGAATTTGCATCAAATTAAGCTGCAGAGAACGAAAATATCCATAACAAATTTTGCTTGATAACAATGAAAAAAAACCGCCTGAGACGTAATGTCACAGGCGGCCTTTTCAGCATGAATAGCGATCGGTATTAGCCGATGTATTCAAGGCCTTTCATATAGGGACGCAGCACTTCCGGCACTTCAATACGACCGTCAGCCTGCTGGTAGTTTTCCAGCACCGCAACCAGAGTACGCCCCACTGCCAGACCGGAACCGTTCAGAGTGTGGACCAGACGCGGTTTTTTCTCTGTTTTGGTACGGCAACGTGCCTGCATACGACGCGCCTGGAAATCACCCATGTTAGAACAGGAAGAGATTTCACGGTAAGTGTCCTGCGCCGGCAGCCAGACTTCCAGATCGTAAGTCTTGGTTGAACCAAAGCCCATATCACCGGTGCACAGCAGTACCTTACGGTACGGCAGATTAAGCAACTGCAGCACTTTCTCCGCGTGGCCGACCAGTTCTTCCAGCGCATCCATGGAATCTTCAGGACGAGTAATATGTACCATTTCGACTTTATCGAACTGGTGCATACGAATCAGGCCACGGGTATCACGCCCATAGGCTCCGGCTTCGGAGCGGAAGCATGGCGTATGCGCGGTCATTTTCAGCGGCAGCGACTCTTCTTCCAGAATCTCATCGCGAACCAGGTTGGTCAGCGGGACTTCTGAAGTTGGGATCAGCGCATAGTTGCTGCTGGACGCTTCTTCTTCCAGCGGACGGGTATGGAACAGATCTTCGCCAAACTTAGGCAGCTGGCCGGTACCGTACAGGCTGGCGTGATTCACCAGATAAGGGACGTAGGTTTCCTGATAGCCGTGCTGCTCAGTGTGCAGGTCGAGCATAAACTGGCTCAGCGCGCGGTGCATCAGGGCAATCTGGCCCTTCATCACGATAAAGCGAGAACCGGTCAGCTTAACCGCCGCGGCAAAATCCAGGCCTGCGGCCATTTCACCCAGCTCAACGTGGTCGCGCACCGCAAAATCAAACTTACGCGGTTCACCCCAGCGGCTGATTTCCAGGTTTTCAGTGTCGTCTTTACCCAGCGGAACCACATCATCAGGCAGATTAGGAATAGCCAGTGAGAAGTCACGAATATCGTTTTGCAGTGCGTCCAGCTCTGCTTTAGCCGCATCCAGGCGTTCGCCCAGGGCATTCACTTCCTGACGCAACGGTTCGATGTCTTCCCCACGCGCTTTAGCCTGCCCGATGGATTTGGATCGCGAGTTACGCTCTGCCTGCAGATTTTCAGTTTCTACCTGCAACACTTTACGACGCTCTTCATGAGCGCGCAGCGTGTCAACGTCCAGTTTATAACCCCGGCGTGCCAGTTTTTCAGCGACTGCGTCTGGCTCATTACGCAGCAGATTGGGATCGAGCATGCTTGTCCTGTGCTTGTTGTGATGGAATTAAAGAAAAGGCGCATTCACCATAGTGAATGCGTTGAATTCGCAGGTAACCTTACCGCAACGCCCCGGTCAGCGGTAGCGTTTTGTCGGGCTATTTTGATCCTGAGCGGCAAGCCAGGTGAGCTTTTCACCGATTTTGCCCTCAAGCCCGCGAGATGTTGGCTGATAGTAGCGCGTCTGTGCCATCTGTGGGGGGAAATAGTCCTCACCGGCCGCGTAGGCGTTCGGTTCATCGTGAGCGTAGCGGTACTCTGCTCCCAGCCCCATTTCCTTCATCAGCTTCGTTGGTGCATTGCGCAAATGTTCAGGCACGTCGTAATCCGGATTCTCACGCGCATCGCGCATGGCCGCTTTGAACGCGGTGTAAACGGCGTTGCTTTTCGGTGCGCAGGCCAGGTAGACAATCGCCTGAGCAATCGCACGTTCACCCTCAGCCGGACCAACGCGGGTAAAGCAGTCCCAGGCGGCAATAGCCACCTGCATACCGCGAGGATCGGCATTACCGACGTCCTCAGAAGCGATAGCCAACAGGCGGCGGGCAACATACAGCGGATCGCCCCCCGCGGTAATAATTCTCGCATACCAGTACAGCGCCGCATCCGGTGCGGAACCGCGTACGGACTTATGCAAGGCAGAGATCAGATCGTAAAAGCGGTCGCCCTTGTTATCGAAGCGGGCGCTGCGTTCCCCTGAAACTTCGTTAAGCAACTGCGGCGTCAGTTCGCGCTTGCCGTCCGCATTCACTTCCGCTATATCCGCCATCATTTCCAGCGTATTCAGCGCCCGGCGCGCATCACCGTTTACCAGTTCGGCAATCATACTGCGGGTATTATCCGGCAAAATGACGTTGTCTTTGCCGAAGCCACGTTCAGCATCATGCATCGCCTGATCGAGCACGGCGGCGATATCATCGCTGGTTAACGATTTCAGCAGATAGACACGGGCACGTGAAAGCAGCGCGGAATTGAGTTCAAACGAGGGGTTCTCAGTTGTCGCACCGATAAAAGTAATGGTGCCGTCCTCAATATGCGGCAGGAAGGCATCCTGCTGGCTTTTATTGAAGCGATGCACCTCATCGACAAAGAGGATGGTACGGCGACCCGCATTGCGGCTCTGTCTGGCGCGTTCGATAGCTTCACGTATCTCTTTCACGCCGGATGTCACGGCGGAAATACGTTCAACGTCCGCCTGGCCGTAGTGGCCGATAATCTCAGCCAGCGTGGTTTTTCCTGTCCCCGGCGGTCCCCATAAAATCATCGAATGAAGATGACCGGCTTCAATCGCCCGCGGCAGTGGTTTACCCACTGCCAGCAAATGCTGCTGACCAATATATTCATTCAGATTGCGTGGCCGCATGCGCGCGGCCAGAGGCTGAAATTCGTTACGGGAAAAGTCGAGAGACAGGTTACTCACGCGAACCTCACTGACGCTGATCGTCCAGGGTTACGCCTTTTGGTGGCGTGAACGTGAACTTATCGGCGGAAATAGCCCCGTTCTGCTGACTTTTCAGCGCATAGCTGCTGCGCTGGCCATCCTGTTCTACTGCACTGAACTGGTTGATCGTACCGTTGGTTGATACGTTGATATCAAACTGCTTCAGATTGCCGTCAATAGATTTCGGCGTCAGTGAGAAGTTATCTCCTTTCTGCGCGATATTATACTGCTTCCAGTCGCTGGCCTGATTACGGGCGATCAGCATAAACGGTGTGTTGCCAGTGGCGTCTTTCAGCCAGCTGGCGCTAACCTGTTCAACAAAAGGATTGTAGAACCACAGCGTTTTACCATCGGAAATCAGGGTGCTCTCATCGGGGGCCGTCATATGCCAGTTAAACAGATTTGGCCGTTGCACCCACATTTCCCCCTCGCCGTCCTGAACGGATGCGCCGCTGCCGTCAGTCACTTTCTGACTGAACGTGGCGTGGAAGCTTTTTACCTTATCCAGGCGCTGCTTCAGCTCGCTGGAGGCATCTGCCAGCACGCTGGCCGAAGTAAAGGCCGCCAGCAGACAGCATGAGATTACAAATTTTTTCATTACGGCATCCTTAATAACGCTTTGATATCACGCTTAAAATAAAGCATTGATTAACTAAACAACCATCACATTTCATGCGGTGGCGGTGCCAGTACTTCACGGTTCCCGTTGTGACCTGGCGATGACACGATGCCCTGTGCTTCCATCTGTTCGATGATACGCGCGGCGCGGTTGTAGCCGATACGGAACTGACGCTGCACCCCGGAAATGGAAGCACGGCGTTTATCCACCACGAAGGCAACGGCCTGGTCAAACAGCTGGTCGAGTTCTTCATCCCCTTCCATGCCGCCACCTGCGGATTCACCATCATCGCCGCCGCTGAGAATACCTTCTTTATATTTTGGCCGCTCGCGCGCTTTCCAGTCTTTCACCACCGCGTGGACTTCCTGATCGCGAACAAAAGCACCGTGAACGCGAACAGGAATCGATGAGTTCGGAGCCAGATAAAGCATATCGCCCATGCCCAGCAACGACTCCGCGCCGCCCTGATCGAGGATCGTGCGTGAGTCAATTTTACTTGAGACGGTAAAGGCGATACGGGTTGGAATATTCGCCTTGATCAGACCGGTGATCACATCTACCGAAGGACGCTGAGTCGCCAGCACCAGGTGAATACCGGCGGCACGGGCTTTCTGCGCCAGGCGAGCGATCAGCTCCTCCACCTTTTTACCTACGGTCATAATCAGGTCGGCAAATTCATCGACCATCACCACGATGTAAGGCTCTTTCTCCAGCACCGGTGGCGTCATATCCATACTGTCGGTTGGCTTCCAGAACGGATCGGGAATCGGGCGCCCCATCTCTTCTGCCAAATCGACTTTTTCGTTGTAGCCAGCAATGTTACGCACGCCCAGCGCCGACATCAGCTTGTAACGACGTTCCATCTCAACCACACACCAGCGCAGGGCATTTGCCGCATCTTTCATATCCGTAACCACATCAGTTAGCAGATGCGGGATACCTTCGTAGACCGACAGCTCAAGCATTTTCGGGTCGATCATGATAAAGCGCACTTCTTTCGGCGTCGCTTTATACAGGATGCTGAGGATCATCGCGTTAACGCCCACAGACTTACCGGAACCGGTCGTACCGGCAACCAGCAGGTGAGGCATTTTACCCAGATCGGCCACCACCGGCTCGCCGGAAATATCCTTACCGAGAACGATAGACAGCGGCGAAGGGTTATCCAGGAACGCCGGGCAGTTCAGCACTTCTCGCAGATAAACCGTCTGGCGTTTCTGGTTAGGCAACTCCAGGCCAACGTAGGGCCGCCCCGGGATCACTTCCACCACGCGCACGGCGACGGCAGAAAGGGAACGGGCCAGATCGCGGGAAAGGTTAGAAATTCGCGCCGCTTTCACGCCAGGCGCCAGATCCAGCTCAAAGCGCGTGATTACCGGCCCTGGCGAGTTACCCACGACTTCAGCTTTAACGCGATAATCTGCCAGTCGTGCCTCAATCAGACGTGAGGTCTGCTCAAGCGCAAAATGATCGACCGGCTCGGTTTCCGTTGGCGGAGAGGTCAACAGATCGAGGCTAGGCAGTGGCGTCGTCGGTTTATACGTTGGCTGCTCGTGACGTACCAGGAATGGATGGATCAGGCTGTCCATATCCGGTTCGGCTGCGACAGGCTCAACGCTCGCCGGCGGCTGAACGGCCTGCGCGGCGGGCACCGGTCGCCAGGCTGAAGCGGGTGCAGGATCGGCCGCTTGCTCCCGTGCTGGCTGCCAGCTATCTGGCTCCGGCTGCCGCTGCGATTCAGGCTCCGCTTTCTGCCACTGGGACGCAGGCTCTTCACGCCACTGTTGCTGTGGCGCAGTAACCAAAGCCTGAGGCTGCTGAGCGCTGACTGGAGACTGCGGTTGTTGATATGTACTTACCGGTGGCTGTTGCCACTGAGGCGCAACGTGCTCTGGTTCTGTGACTGCCGATGGCATAAACAGAGGCTCGACAGGACCATCATCCACCAGATCGTCCATTGGTGAGAAATCGAATGCGGAAGAGGTATCCAGAGTGAACGTTGGAGCTGCAGGTATTGATGCAGACTGTGCTGGCGCAGTCGGTGCACTCTCAGCTGCATAACGCTGCTGTTGCTGCGCCGCAAACTGGCTGGCCAGCGCAGCCTGCTGCACCAGATCCTCTTCCTCAGGGGAGAGCTCTTCACCGTAGCGCTGCTGCTGCTGAGCCAGGAACGCTGCACGCAGACTTGCCTCTTCGGCTTCGTTATCCTGTTCATCACTCAGTTCTGGCACAGCATAACGGGTTGCGGCCTGCTGCTGTTCCTGCTGCTGACGCAGTTCTTCTTCTCTGGCTTTTTCTTCGGCCATCCGCTGCGAAGGCAGCTTAATGCCATAGGAAGCCAGTTCGCGCCGCGTCGGGAGCTTAACCGGTTTCGGTCGTGGCAGTTCAGGACCAATCCCCTGCTTCACCTGCGGATTATCGTCATCATCGCTGGTCGCGCTGAAGCCAGGCATAAACGGCATCGCGTTATCAGAGGCCTGCACAACGGCAGCGGCGGCACCGGCCGCTGTCGCTATCGTCGCAGCAGCATGTGAGGTCGACTGCGGTGAAAATTCAAACGGTGAGGAAGAAGCTTCACGCCAGTTCCCCATTTGTGGGCCATCATCTTCATCCTGATAAGAGGGTGCAACCGGCGGCGGGGTCTGCACTTCCTGTGGAACTTCGAAGCGATAGACCGGAGCAGCGGCCTGTTGTGTAACGGGCTGTGCTGACGGCGTAGTCGGCTGCGACAGAGCAGATGCCTGCGGCTGCGCGATAACAGGTTCATGATGCGCCGAAGGGGTATGCTGCAAAGCATCAGTATTCGTCGCTTCTGCAGCAAAGGCGTTCGTCGATGCAACAGCGCTGACTGCCGCAGCCTGACCTGCGGAAGCCACTTCCGCCACCGAAACCACAGGTACTGCGGATTCGTCGGATACGGCCTTCAGCGGTTTAGCCAACAGCGGATCGTGTTCGTCGTCTTCAACATCCGGCAAAGCGTGTTTTGTCAGCAGAACGTCATCACTTTCGTCTTTACGCGTCGCACGTGAAGAGATGGCCGGTGCATCCTCTTCCTCGTCATCATCGTCTTCCTGCCACTTTTCATCCGCACGGGAGCGATTACTGGCAAACGTCAACACGCCCATCACCACCGCGCCAATTTTCTCAGCGATGGTCAACCAGGACCAGCCAGTATATAGCGTCAGGCCTGCCGCCCAAACGCAAAGCAGGATTAAAGTCCCGGCAGGGCCGTTCACCCACGGAGCCATGGCATTGCTTAACAGACTGCCAATCACGCCACCGGAGGCGAAGTAACCCATATCATCAGCATTTAACGCAGCCAGGCCACAGGAGGTCACCACCAGCGCAAGTACGCCGATAAGCCGTAAAGCAACGGCAAAATAGTCGATGTATTCCTGGGAGCTACGCTGACGGAAGGTGATCCAGCACAGGCCTAAAATAACGGGAGGAATTGCATACGCCATCACGCCAAAGATGAAAAACAGCGTATCGGCAAGCCACGCACCCACTCCACCACCGAGGTTATGGATAGGCTCGTGCCAGGCGGTTTGCGACCAGCTCGGATCGGAGGCATTGAAGCTCACCAGTGCGACCATCAGATAAATGGCGAAAAGAGCAACAATAATCAATAACGCTTCCAGTAGACGGCGTCCACTGCTTAGCGGTTGTAACGAAACTTCTTTATCTTCTGTATATTCCTGGCTCAAGAGTACTCTCCAGGTGCCTGTAAACTATGAAGGCAACAGCGTCGGGGTTAACCCGACGCTGAACCTGTATGAATTCACAGGAGTGTATCGAAACCTACCAGGTTTTGCACCTGTCCTGTGTTACCGGGTCTTAATCACTAAACGGTTACTTTGTTTCACTTCTTCCATGACTACATAGGTACGCGTATCGTTCACTCCCGGCAGGCGCAGCAGCGTTTCGCCGAGTAATTTACGGTAGGCGGACATGTCAGGTACGCGCGTTTTCAACAGATAGTCGAAATCACCGGAAACGAGGTGACACTCTTGAGTTTCCTCAAGTTTTTGCACGGCGGCGTTAAATTGTTCAAACACGTCTGGCGCGCCACGATTCAGAGTAATCTCAACGAAAACCAGCAGAGAAGCGTCAAGATAGTGTGGATTCAGCTGCGCGGTATAGCCAAGAATGAAGCCCTGGCGTTCCAGGCGACGGACACGCTCCAGACACGGCGTTGGGGATAGTCCCACGCGTTTGGATAGTTCAACGTTAGAAATACGCCCATCCTTCTGTAATTCATTCAGGATGTTGCGGTCGATTCTGTCAAGGTCTTTACCCGGTCGTTTTTTATTGTCTACCATTATTATTGTCTCTCTTAAATCCTTCCCTTTACCTGCCTACCCTGCACGCTGAGTCGTTTACAGAGTCGTTCTAAGTGAAGACATAGAGCCTGCTGCGATATTGCACGCCTCATCTGCATGACGCATGTTGTCTGTCCACACCATGCGTCATTCCAAATGACAGACTGAGTTTATTTGACGATGAACACAAAACAGGCAAAAACGCCGCTGCGCTCTCTTAAATATTCTCCGCTTCCAATAATGTTTTCGCAAAACAGCAGCCGATTGTCAAAGTAAAACAATCAAAACCAGTACAACATTCCAGATAAGAGGCTGGCTCTCTGTTTTTCAATGACAATTTTTTTCCCTTTGCGCCATGATAAGATAACAACTGCTGAATTTTTACCCAGATTTCCCTCTTAAGATAAGGATGATTGGTTTAGCCTTTTTCATTAATCGTTAACAAAATCGCAGAATGCTTTTTTTGCCCCGCTAAATTCCCTACAATCCGCAATCATGCTCGTCAGTTAATTAATGAGGATCTCATGGGTACGGCTAAACACAGTAAGTTACTGATTCTTGGTTCGGGTCCGGCTGGTTACACTGCCGCCGTTTATGCGGCCAGGGCCAACCTGAATCCGGTGCTGATTACCGGTCTGGAAAAAGGCGGTCAGCTCACTACCACGACCGACGTTGAAAACTGGCCGGGAGATGCTAACGAGCTGACCGGCCCGCTGCTGATGGAACGCATGCACGAACATGCGGTGAAATTTAACACCGAGATCATTTTCGACCATATCCACAGCGTTGATCTGCAGAATCGTCCGTTCCGTCTTACCGGTGATGAAGGCGAATACACCGCTGACGCATTGATTATCGCTACCGGTGCCTCCGCGCGTTATCTGGGCCTGCCTTCTGAAGATGAGTTTAAGGGCCGTGGCGTTTCTGCCTGCGCAACCTGCGACGGCTTTTTCTATCGCAATCAGAAAGTCGCCGTTATCGGTGGCGGTAATACCGCCGTTGAAGAAGCGCTTTACCTGGCAAACATCGCCGCTGAGGTACATCTGATCCACCGTCGCGACAGCTTCCGCGCGGAAAAGATCCTGATTGACCGGCTGATGGAAAAAGTGAAGAACGGCAACATCGTGCTGCACACCGACCGCACGCTGGATGAAGTGCTTGGCGATCAGATGGGCGTCAGCTCCCTGCACCTGCGTTCAACTCATGATGAAACGCAAACCGAAACCCTGGAAGTGGCTGGCCTGTTCGTTGCTATCGGCCACAGCCCGAACACCGGCATTTTCAACGGTCAGCTTGAGCTGGAAAACGGCTATATCAAAGTACAGTCCGGTATCCACGGTAACGCCACGCAAACCAGCATTCCCGGCGTATTCGCTGCCGGTGACGTGATGGACCATATTTATCGTCAGGCGATTACTTCTGCGGGCACCGGCTGTATGGCTGCGCTTGATGCAGAGCGTTACCTGGACGGTTTGGTTAAAAATAATCAGTAAGTTGTTAAAACTCTGAGCTTATCTTGCTTAAGGCGACGAGCAATTGTCGCCTTTTTACCCTCCGCATTGTAACATTGCCGCGCTTGACACCGATCTTCCTGGGGGCTTCCGCCTCACTACCGTTTACGTCAGGGCAACTCGGCAAAACATGAATAAAACTCGACAACAACAACTCACCCGCTGGCTGAAAAGTCAGAGCGTTCACGGCCATCGCTGGCTGCGGCTCTCATCCCTGCTCGGTACGCTAAGCGCGCTGCTTATACTGGCTCAGGCGTGGTTCCTTGCCTCGCTGCTGCAGGCGCTGATCATCGATCACCTCCCTCGCGAAACGCAGCGGGTTGATTTTATCCTGTTACTGGCCTGTTTCGCTGCACGCGCCCTGCTGGCATGGCTGCGGGAAAAGGCGGGTTTTAGAGCCGGACAGGCGATCCGTCTGGCACTGCGCAAGCGCGTACTGGACCGACTGACCGAGCTGGGTCCGGCGTGGATTCAAGGCAAGCCTGCCGGAAGCTGGGCCACCCTGCTGCTGGAACAGATTGAAGAGATGCAGGATTACTACGCGCGCTATCTGCCACAGATGATGCTAGCCGGCGTGATCCCCTGCATGGTGCTCATCCTGCTGTTCCCGGTTAACTGGGCAGCATCGCTTATCCTGCTGGCCACGGCTCCTCTCATTCCGTTGTTTATGGCGATGGTCGGGATGGGCGCGGCGGATGCAAACCGCCGTAATTTCCTCGCGCTCGGCCGCCTGAGCGGTCAGTTTCTCGATCGCCTGCGCGGGCTGGAAACGCTGCGTTTGTTTAATCGCGCCAAAGCTGAAACCGAAACAATTCGAGATGCCTCCGAGCAGTTCCGCCAGCGCACGATGGAAGTATTGCGCATGGCCTTTCTTTCCTCGGCAGTGCTGGAATTCTTTGCTTCTATTTCTATCGCGCTGATCGCCGTCTATTTCGGCTTCTCCTACCTCGGCGTGTTCGACTTCGGCCACTACAGCGGCCCGGTCACGCTGTTTGCAGGCTTCCTGGTGCTGATTCTGGCTCCGGAGTTTTACCAGCCGCTGCGCGATCTGGGCGCTTTCTATCATGCCAAAGCCCAGGCTGTTGGCGGTGCCGATGCACTGCAAACCTTCCTGGAAGAGAGCGAGGATGCAGCCATTAAGCGCGGGGAACTGAAACCAGATCTCAGCGCTGGCTTCAGCCTGATTGCGCGCGATATGACCGTGACCACCACCGATGGCACGGTGCTGGCTGGCCCGCTGAACTTCGTATTGCAACCGGGACAGCGGATCGCGGTCGTGGGGCAAAGCGGAGCGGGTAAAACCTCGCTGATGAATGCCCTTCTCGGTTATCTGCCGTATACGGGTTCGCTGTTAGTGAACGATACGGAGCTACGCGATATCGATCAGGACCACTGGCAGGCGCAGCTGGCCTGGGTCGGGCAAAACCCTCATCTCCCGGCAAACACGCTGCGTGAAAATATTCAGCTTAACGGCAGCCAGGACGAAATGCGCCTGCAGCAGGTTCTGGAGCTGGCCGGTGTTAATGAATTTCTCCCCCGGCTGCCTGCGGGTCTGGACAGTGAGACGGGCGATCAGGCCGCACGCCTGTCTGTAGGGCAGGCGCAGCGCGTTGCCGTTGCGCGTGCGCTGATGAAACCCTGCCGCCTGATGCTGCTGGATGAACCCGATGCCAGCCTGGATGCGCAAAGCGAGCAGCATGTGAATCATGCGCTGTTGCAGGCTTCTCATGACCAGAGCACCCTGCTGATCACCCACCAGCTGGACCGTCTGGCGCAGTGGGACGAAATCTGGCTGATGCGCAACGGTACTCTTGTGCAACAGGGAGACTGGGCAACGCTGGCTGATACCCCGGGACCGTTTGCTGAACTACTGGCACAGCGAGGAGGATCGTTGGAATGAAAACTCTGCTGCCCTTTCTGAAGCTTTATCGTCGCCACATCTGGCGGCTGTTGTTTGGCATGCTGCTGGCCGCAGTCACGCTGTTAGCCAGCATCGGCTTACTGACGTTGTCGGGCTGGTTCCTTGCGGCCACCTCGCTGGCGGGCGTGGCGGGTATCTACAGCTTTAACTACATGCTGCCGGCGGCAGGCGTGCGGGGTGCTGCCATTAGCCGTACCGTTGCGCGTTACGTCGAGCGCCTGGTCAGCCACGACGGCACCTTCCGCGTACTGCAACATCTTCGGGTGTTTACCTTCAGCAAACTGCTACCGCTCTCCCCTGCCGGTATTGCCCGCTTCCGTCAGGGTGAGTTGCTTAACCGTCTGGTCGCCGATGTCGATACTCTGGACCACCTTTACCTGCGGGTCATTTCGCCGCTGGTCGGCGCGCTGGTGGTGGTTGCCGTGGTCACAGTTGGTCTGAGCTGGCTCGACGTCGGCCTGGCGCTGACCCTCGCCGCACTGATGCTGTTAACCCTGCTGCTGCTTCCCCCGGTATTTTATCGTGCCGGATTGCCCGTAGGGCAAAACCTCACCCGTTTACGCGGGCAGTATCGCAGCGGCCTCACACGATGGTTACAGGGGCAGGCCGAGCTGAGACTGTATGGTGCCGCCGCTCAGTTCCGCAACGCGCTGGACGGTACGGAACAACAGTGGCTGAATGTGCAGCTTCGCCAGGCCAGCCTGACCGGGCTGTCGCAGGCGCTGGTGATGCTGATGGGAGGGATTGCCGTCACCCTGATGCTGTGGCTGAGTGCCGCAGGCATTGGCGGCGATCCTCATCCCGGCGCGTATATTGCACTGTTTGTATTCTGTGCACTGGCCGCTTTTGAAGCACTGGGGCCAGTGGGCACCGCTTTCCAGCATCTGGGGCATGTTATTGCCTCAGCGCAGCGGGTAACGCAAATCATCGAGCAAGAACCGGCGGTAACCTTTACGACAACTTCGCCGCAGAATGCTGGCGGCGCAGCGGTAACGCTACGTGACGTCAGTTTCCGCTATGCCAGTAGCGATCCGCTGGCGCTGGACAGCGTTTCTCTGGATATTGCATCCGGTGAGCACATCGCACTGCTGGGTCGAACCGGCTGCGGAAAATCCACGCTGCTGCAGCTGTTAACCCGTGCATGGGACCCGCAACAGGGTGAGATCATGCTGAATGGTATCCCACTCAAGAGCTGGAGTGAGGCCGACTTACGGAGCCGCACCAGCGTGGTGACTCAGCGCGTTCACCTGTTTACCAGCACGCTGCGCGACAACCTGCTGCTTGCTGCACCGAATGCCAGCGATGAAGAACTCAGCACCGCTCTGCATCAGGTCGGGCTGGATAAGCTCCTGGATAATGAACAGGGGCTAAATGCATGGCTGGGTGAGGGCGGTCGCCAACTGTCAGGCGGTGAGCTGCGGCGTCTTGGCCTTGCCCGGGCGCTGCTGCACAACGGTGACCTGCTGCTCCTGGATGAACCGACCGAGGGGCTGGATGCGGAGACCGAGCAGCAAATACTGTCACTGCTACGTGAAGTGTCGAAGGGTAAAACCATGATCATGGTAACGCATCGCCTGCGTGGCCTGGCAAACTTTGATCGGATCTGCGTGATGGATAGCGGCAGGATCATCGAACAGGGCGATCATCAGAAATTAGTGGCGGATCGTGGCCGCTACTGGACATTTTTACAACGCTTTGCGCTATAGTCTTTAGCTCAGAAAACCTGCGGATATCACGATGCGTTTGATCCAGCTATCACGCGATTCGTTAAACTTCCCGCCGCCAGAAATGGCGCTGCGGGAACCTAACGGACTATTGGCTATGGGGGGCGATCTCAGCTCCGCCCGCCTGCTTAATGCCTACCATCACGGTATTTTCCCCTGGTTTTCCCCGGGCGATCCGATTCTCTGGTGGTCACCTGACCCCCGTGCTGTACTGCCGCCGGAGGAATTTCACCTCAGCCGCAGCATGAAGCGTTTTCATCATAAATCCCCCTACACCGTTACGCTTAATCAGCGATTTTCCGACATTGTAGCAGGCTGTGCAGCCGAACGTGATGAAGGCACCTGGATTACCCCGGAGGTCAGGCAGGCCTGGCAATTATTACATTCTCAGGGCTATGCACACTCGGTTGAAGTCTGGTTCGGGGACGAGCTGGTCGGCGGTATGTACGGCCTGGCGCTGGGGCAGATTTTTTGCGGTGAATCGATGTTCAGCCGCAGCGAGAATGCATCAAAAACCGCCCTGCTGGTATTCAGCCGCTGGTTTCAGCAGCAGGGTGGGCAATTAATTGACTGCCAGATACTTAATCCTCATACCGCCTCGCTGGGTGCCAGGGAAATATCCCGCGCCAGCTATTTGCAACACGTAGAAAATTACGCCAGACAGGCACTTTTATCCGACTGCTGGCAGCCAAAGCGCCTTTTTTAGACGCTAACGCTGATGTTTTCCAGCACCCGACGAATAAAAGTGATATAATCCCCGGCGTTTGGTATGTCGTCCGCTTTTCACCGGTACAAGATGGTGATGCGGAATCCCAGGCTGGGAATCTCAACGCACCTGTCAGAACTGTTTCTCATCGTGCGATAAAGCAGATTTAAACAGATTCTTAGCCCGCTGTTCCCCCACGCAGACGCTATTCAATACGACTTATTCGTAACTTTTCCGTGCTTAAATGGCATGAGAGGAGTTGATGTGGGTGATCAAATCATCTGCAATTCTTTACTTAATACGTGAAATTCGGCATTATCTTGCCGGTTCAAAACTAAGGTAGTCCACCTAGAGGATTCGATGGCCAAAGAAGACAATATTGAAATGCAGGGTACCGTACTTGATACGTTACCTAACACCATGTTCCGCGTTGAATTGGAAAACGGTCACGTGGTTACCGCTCATATCTCCGGTAAAATGCGCAAAAACTATATCCGCATCCTGACGGGTGACAAAGTCACTGTAGAGCTGACCCCGTACGACCTGAGCAAAGGCCGCATTGTCTTCCGTAGTCGCTGATTAGCCCCATTCCGTTGCTGCCCGCAGAATTCTGCCTGGCAGCAACCATTAAAAAGGCCGGATAATTATCCGGCCTTTATTTTATCTACTGAACTGAACCGTTAGTGTACGGTCCCTTCCGCTTTACGCTTTTCAGCGCTGAGGAAGTGATAGGTCAGCTGATTCTTCTCTTTGTCCAGCCCAACGGATACCGAACCACCATCAACCAGCGAGCCGAACAGCAACTCGTTCGCCAGCGGTTTTTTCAGGTTCTCCTGAACGGCACGGGCCATCGGACGGGCACCCATCGCTTTGTCATAGCCTTTATCCGCCAGCCATTCCCTTGCATCATCGCTGACTTCCAGCGATACGCCTTTCGGGTCCAGCTGGGCCTGCAGCTCAACGATAAACTTATCGACAACCTGATGGATCACCACGCGATCCAGGTGTTTGAACCAGATAATGTTATCGAGACGGTTACGGAACTCCGGCGTAAAGATCTTTTTGATCTCTTCCATCGCATCGGTGCTGTTATCCTGCTGGATCAGGCCGATCGATTTACGTTCGGTTTCCCGCACCCCGGCGTTGGTGGTCATCACCAGCACGACGTTACGGAAGTCCGCCTTACGGCCGTTGTTATCGGTCAGCATGCCGTTGTCCATCACCTGCAACAGCAGGTTAAATACGTCCGGGTGGGCCTTCTCGATTTCATCCAGCAGCACTACGGCGTGCGGATGCTTAATCACCGCATCGGTCAGCAATCCACCCTGATCGAAGCCAACGTAGCCCGGAGGCGCACCGATAAGGCGGCTGACGGTGTGGCGTTCCATATACTCGGACATATCAAAGCGCAACAGTTCAATACCCAGCGCACGCGCCAGCTGTACCGTAACTTCAGTTTTACCAACCCCGGTAGGCCCGGCAAACAGGAATGAACCGACCGGTTTGCGATCCTGACCCAGACCCGCGCGGCTCATCTTGATCGCCTCGGTCAACGCTTCAATAGCATTATCCTGACCGAACACCAGCATTTTCAGGCGGTCGCCGAGCGTTTTCAGCGTATCGCGATCGCTGGCAGAAACGCTTTTTTCCGGAATGCGTGCAATGCGTGCCACAACGCTTTCAATATCCGCCACGTTAACGGTTTTCTTGCGTTTGCTGGCTGGCATCAGACGTGCACGCGCACCGGCTTCATCAATCACGTCAATCGCCTTATCGGGCAGATGACGATCGTTGATGTACTTCACCGCCAGCTCCACGGCTGCACGCACGGCTTTCGCCGTATAGCGAACATCGTGGTGCGCTTCATACTTCGGCTTCAGCCCGTTAAGGATCTGCACCGTTTCTTCAACTGTCGGTTCAGTGATATCAATTTTCTGGAAGCGACGCGCCAGCGCACGATCCTTCTCAAAGATATTGCTGAACTCCTGATAGGTAGTTGAGCCCATGACCCGGATCTTGCCGCTTGAAAGCAGCGGTTTGATCAGATTAGCCGCATCAACCTGGCCACCGGAAGCTGCACCTGCACCGATGATGGTATGGATCTCATCGATAAACAGAATACTGCTGGTGTCCTGCTCAAGCTGCTTCAGCAACGCTTTAAAACGCTTCTCGAAATCGCCACGGTATTTAGTACCCGCCAGCAGCGAACCGATATCCAGCGAATAGATGGTGCACTCTTTCATGACTTCCGGCACATCACCCTGCACGATACGCCATGCCAGACCTTCGGCAATCGCGGTTTTACCTACACCGGACTCACCCACCAGCAGCGGGTTGTTTTTCCGGCGACGGCACAGTACCTGGATGGCGCGCTCCAGCTCTTTATCGCGGCCGATCAGGGGATCGATGCCCCCGACGCGGGCAAGCTGGTTAAGGTTGGTGGTGAAGTTTTCCATACGTTCCTCCCCGCCTGCTTGCTCTTCGTTAACCGGATTTTCTGCGCTGGATGACGGACCTGGCTCATCTTTACGCGTGCCGTGAGAAATAAAGTTCACCACATCAAGGCGGCTGACTTCATGTTTGCGCAGCAGATAAGCTGCCTGCGACTCCTGCTCGCTAAAAATAGCGACCAGTACGTTTGCGCCAGCCACTTCACTACGGCCTGATGACTGGACATGGAATACTGCACGCTGCAGTACGCGCTGGAAGCTGAGCGTAGGTTGTGTATCACGCTCTTCTTCGCTGACCGGCAGAACCGGGGTGGTTTGTTCGATAAACGCTTCAAGCTCCTGACGGAGCGCCACGATATCGACACTGCAGGCTTCCAGTGCCTCTCTGGCCGACGGGTTACTGAGCAATGCCAGTAACAAATGCTCGACGGTCATAAACTCATGTCGGTGCTCGCGCGCTCTGGCGAAAGCCATATTTAAACTGAGTTCCAGTTCTTGATTGAGCATAGGCACCTCCCCCAATAGATCGCCTTATTCAGGCTTTTTCCAGCGTACATAGCAACGGATGCTCGTTTTCCCTGGCATACTTGTTCACGTGTGCCACTTTGGTTTCTGCAACTTCGGCGGTAAATACGCCGCAGATCGCCTTCCCCTGGTAATGCACCGTAAGCATCAGTTGCGTTGCACGTTCAACATCATAAGAAAAGAACTTTTGCAGTACGTCAATAACAAATTCCATAGGCGTATAGTCATCATTGTGCAGAATGACCTTATACATGGAGGGTGGCTTAAGCTCCTCGCGAACTTTGTCATCCGCAAGCTGTTCAAAATTAAGCCAGTCGTTAGTCTTTCCCATACATATCCAGTGTGATCAACATTACTTACTTCTGCCAGATTAACATCATTCAGGTTATGTTTTACATGACCAAAATGTTGTGCAATATCGTTGATATTGTGAACGAAAGGTAACATTCGCGACCTTCATCACAAAATTCGCAATAGCGTTAACTACCTCAAATTTTGATGATTTTGTCCCTGAGTGCACCGCTCGTTTGCTTGACCGGCCCTGCTAATTCTCTACAGTACTCAAACAGGCTGAATGTGTTTTAAACAGCCATCGGGCGAATTGCCTGATGTTTCCCCACCAATTTTGAATGTCTTGCGAGGGATGTAGAAGCATGGAGACGGGTACTGTTAAATGGTTTAATAACGCCAAAGGCTTCGGTTTCATCTGCCCGGTAGGGGGTGGCGACGATATCTTCGCGCACTACTCCACGATTCAGATGGATGGATACAGAACGCTGAAAGCCGGGCAACAAGTCCAGTTTGATGTGCATCAGGGGCCAAAAGGCAATCATGCCAGCCTGATCGTCCCTGTAGAAACGGCAGTCGCGGTAAGCGCCTGACCTTTCTAACTCATTCTGTACAACCCTGCGACAAAATGCCAGCCAGCGATGCTGGCATTTTTATGCGATAACTGCACAACGGTATTAATATTGGGCTGAATAGTCGCTTTTCAACCCGCCACCGCGCCCGTTTTCCCTCAGTCCGCCTTCCCTCTTGCCAGCCACTGCACGCGGGCAAACATTTTACGCAACAATGATGGAATCGCCTCCGTGCCGCGAACGGCAGCCTCTTCCGCCACCGCAATCGCCAGGTCAGGCTTTGACGAATGGGAGATGGCTTTGGCGATAACCCGCCGCAGGTTCATCGGCACGCCCTCGGGTAAACGCGCTACACGATGATATACCGCCGAGAATCCCTGCCTGTACAGGAAATGCTCCATATCCAGTGCGGGTAATTGCGTCAGATAGTTCGCTTCATGTTCTTCTGCTGATATCTGACTGCGCGCCGTAGCGGCATATTTTTTCCCGGCTTCGTCGCCATCGGTCAGCACGTGCCACTCAATGCCCATGCGCCGGGCAAATTTCAGCAGCGGTTTCAGCCCCGACTGCGCAAACTCGATGACTTTGATCCCTTCAGCGGCAAAATGATAATTGCACTGCCGCGCCAGCTCATTCATCACCCAGACTTCCGTTTCGCCCTCCACCAGCAGCCAGCAGCGGGCAAACAGCGCCGAGGGCCGGTTCAGGCGAATATGGAAGGCAATACGCCGTGCGTCTTCACTGCTCAGTCCGCTCTCACCCAGCCGCCAGGCGGCAACCCGCCCGCTGTCGCGCACCAGACGGCAAACATGTTCAACCGGCACCTGCGCCAGCAGCTCACCGGAGTTGGTCGTGGCAATCTGCTGCAGCGGTAGCACTGCAAGCAGCTCCTGTGCTACCGCCAGCATAATAGGATGAAGCCGCGTTTCAGGATCTTCCAGCAGCAGCAGCGGCCGTGCCTGCGGTGCAAGCTGCTGAACGCCGCGGACTTGCACCAGCTGTGCAAACATCTGTAACAGGATCAGCCGCCGACTGCGGCTGTCGGCGGCCACAATCAGCTGATTGATTTCGGCCAGATGCCGCCAGCCAAGTCGGGAAGCACGATGATGGTGAGGCGCGCGCTTTTGCGGCACATCATCCACGGACTGCTGCCAGGAGAAATAGTGCTCCAGCAGCTGTTGCAGCGTGCCCAGCCCCTGCTGTAGCGCGCTGTCAGTAAGATTTTGCGGTCGGGAAACCACGTCGCGCGTCAAATCGCTTATCTGGCTGACCAGCTCACCAAACTGCCGCTCTCCTGCCTCGGCAATCGCTTCACGCGGCAGGCGACGGCTAAAGCGCGCATCCCGTAACCTCAGTACCGGATGCAGCTGTATTAGCAATTTCACCCGCTCATTGCAGGCGCTGCCTTCCAGCAGCGGCAGCCCTTCGCTGTCGATAAACTGGCGTCGGGTCGTCACACGATCGTCGGCCTGTAAACGCCCTTCAAAGCGTAATCTGATCCGCTGAAGACGATCGTCTCCTTTACGCCACAACGACGAATAACGCTGATAGCGATCGGACTGCACATCGCCCTGCTCCTCACACCAGGTAAAGATTGCATACAGACGTTGCTCGCGGCTTTGTTGCTCCCCTGGCGGATAATAGAAATCATGCGGGGTAAACTGATACAGCTCCTGCTGCGGCGCTAACAGCAGCGACAGTACATCCAGCAGGCTGGATTTACCCCAGGCATTCTCACCAATCAGTACATTGTGCTGTTCCAGCGGCAGCACCAGTCGACTCAGGCCACGAAAGCCCATGACGTCAATTTGTTCCAGAATCATATCCGCCTCAACTCGTCCGTTTTAATGAGAATGGTCGGCGGACAGCGTCAGGTCAAGGCTCGTAATGCAGATTACTATTATTTCCATTTACGCATGAATTTGAGCCAGATCAAGTCGATACCTGATTCACCCGGCTGAAGCTTGCAATCATCGGCTGCACGATCTTTTATAAGGTGTATTTAAAATACATCTTATAAGGATGAGATCATGTTTTGTATTCAATGTGAGCAAACAATGCGTACGCCAGCCGGTGACGGCTGCGCCTATGCACAGGGTATGTGTGGTAAAACGGCGGAAACGTCCGATCTTCAGGATCTGCTGGTCGCCGTACTGCAGGGCCTGTCGGCGTGGGCGCTGGAAGCACGTAGTCTGGGGATTGTCGATCACCAGGTCGACAGCTTTTCACCCCGCGCCTTCTTCTCCACGCTGACCAACGTCAACTTTGATTCCCATCGTATTATCGATTACGCCTTCGAAGCGATTCGCCTGCGTGAGGATCTGCGCCAGCGCTGTGAACTGGTGGCCGGAAGCGCAGCACCGCATCACCCGCTGGCCAATCTGCGTCTGGAGAGCCACGACGTCAGCGTTCTGCAACAGCAGGCGGCGCAGTTTGCTCTGCGCGATGCGAACACCCACCCCGATATCCTCGGCTTGCGCCTGCTGAATCTGTACGGTCTGAAAGGCGCGGCGGCCTATATGGAGCATGCTCACGTACATGGTCGTTTCGACAATGACGTCTACGCCCAATATCACCAGATCATGGCCTGGCTCGGCACCCAGCCGAACGACAGCGCGAAACTGGTCGACTGCGCGATGCAAATCGGCAAGATGAACTTCGCCATTATGGGCATGCTGGATGAAGCACAAACCAGCGTTTACGGCGACCCGCAGCCGACGACGGTGAACGTCCGCCCGGTTGCCGGTAAAGCGATTTTGATTTCCGGCCACGATCTGAAAGACCTTCAGCTGCTGCTGGAACAGACCGCTGGCAAAGGTATTAATGTTTATACCCACGGCGAGATGTTGCCCGCTCACGGCTACCCGGAACTGAAAAAACACCCGCATCTGGTCGGCAACTACGGCAGCGGCTGGCAAAACCAACAGACCGAGTTTGCCCGTTTCCCCGGCCCGGTCATCATGACCTCCAACTGCATTATCGATCCCACCGTCGGCGACTATCAGCAGCGCATCTGGACCCGCAGCATCGTTGGCTGGCCGGGCGTGAACCATATCGAAGACGAAGATTTTACATCAGTTATCAACCAGGCGCTGGCGATGCCGGGATTCCCGTACAGTGAAATCCCGCATGAGATCACCGTCGGATTTGGCCGAAAAGTGTTACAGGATGCGTGCGACAGCGTGATTGACCTGGTCAGCCGTAAAAAACTGCGCCACGTCTTTGTGATTGGCGGCTGTGACGGCAGCCGCGACCAGCGCAGCTATTACACCGAACTGGCGCTGGCAGCCCCGAAAGACGCGCTGATTATGACGCTCGGCTGCGGCAAGTATCGCTTTAACAAGCTCGACTTCGGCACCATCGAAGGGCTACCCCGCCTGCTGGATGTCGGCCAGTGCAATGACAGTTACTCGGCAATTATGCTGGCGGTGAAACTGGCCGAAAAACTGAACTGCGGGGTTAACGATCTGCCGCTGTCGCTGATGCTCTCCTGGTTTGAGCAGAAGGCCATTGTCGTGCTGCTGACGCTGCTGGCGCTGGGGGTTAAGAATGTGCGCACCGGCCCAACCGTTCCGGCATTCCTGACAGAAAACCTGCTGACCATCCTCAACGAACAGTTTGGCCTGATGCCGGTCAACACTGCCGAACAGGATATGGCTATCGCGCTGGGCGAAGAGGTATAAATCATGGACATGCATCCCCTGTGTCAGTGGCGGATGCAGGTTCATCACCTGCATCAGGAAACGCCGGATGTCTGGACCATTGCGCTGATTAACCACGATTTTTATCGCTGGCAGGCAGGACAGTATGCACTGGTCAGCATTGCGGGCAGCGATGAACTGCGCGCCTACACCCTCTCCTCCACGCCCGGACAAAGCGCGTTGATTACGCTGACCGTACGCCATATTGCCGAGGGCAAAGGCTCAGGCTGGCTGACGCAGCAGCTGAAACCGGGCGATCACCTCTGGCTGTCCGATCCGCAGGGCGAATTCAGCTGTGAAAAGTATCCGGCCGCAAACTATCTGTTTCTGGCCGCGGGCTGCGGCATCACGCCGGTGATGTCAATGTGCCGCTGGCTGCGGGAGCATCGGCCGGAATGCAGCGTGCGGTTGATTTACAGCGTGCGTTCCGCCAGCGATGTGATCTTTGCCAGTGAACTGGTCGCCATGCAGCCCTGGCTGAAACTGACCGTAGTAGCGGAAAATCAGCCCGCAGCGGACATGCTGGCAGGTCGCCTGGACCGTGAGCGCCTTGCAGCAATCGCACCGGATATTGCTGACGCAACGGTGATGATCTGCGGACCTCAACCCTATATGGATCTGATGGAGAGCGATGCCGCCGCGCTGGGTGCCAGGCAAATACTGACAGAACGATTTACACCCGTTGCCGCTACTGCACATGTTGAACCAGCCTCCGAAGCAGGCGCTACTCTGACCATCAGCGGCCCGCCGCTCGCTGCTGCGGCACCGTTCCCCGCTGGCTGGTCACTGCTGGCCGCCATGGAGGCCCATCATCTTCCGGTCACCGCCGTATGCCGGGCGGGCGTTTGCGGCTGCTGTAAAACGCGCGTTGCCAGCGGCAACTACACAACCAGCAGCACGCTGACGCTCAGCGATGCCGAGATCGCCCAGGGTTATGTGCTGGCGTGCAGCTGCCAGCCAAACAGCGATATTGTTATTGGCTGACCCACCGCGTGTGAAACAGCTTGTTGCACACGCTTTCCCGATCCTGTTCGTCTTCAACTATGCTTTTGCCAGGAATTAATCACGGTATTTTAATTCGATCGTGCTGAACGAGGAGGAAAGCATGAAGCAAACTGTTGCGGCACTGGTCGCGAAAACCCTTGAAAGTGCAGGAGTAAAGCGCATCTGGGGCGTGACCGGCGACTCGCTTAATGGACTGAGTGACAGCCTTAATAAGATGGGAACCATTCGCTGGATGCCCACCCGCCATGAAGAGGTAGCGGCTTTTGCTGCCGGGGCAGAGGCGCATCTTACCGGTGAACTGGCGGTCTGTGCCGGTTCCTGCGGACCGGGTAACCTGCATCTGATCAATGGCCTGTTTGACTGTCATCGCAACCATGTTCCGGTGCTGGCCATTGCCGCACATATCCCCTCAAGCGAAATCGGCAGCAACTATTTCCAGGAAACCCATCCGCAGGAGCTGTTCCGCGAATGCAGCCACTACTGCGAGCTGGTCTCCAATCCCGAGCAGCTGCCGCAGGTACTCGGTATCGCGATGCGTAAAGCGATACTCAATCGGGGCGTCTCGGTGGTGGTTCTGCCGGGTGACGTCGCCCTTCAGCTCGCCCCGGAGGGTGCCAGCGATGCCTGGTATCCTCCGCAGCAGCCGCTGGTGCGCCCTACGGCCGGACAGCTCTCCGCGCTGGCTGAAAAACTTAACGCCGCCAGCAATATTACCCTGCTGTGCGGCAGCGGCTGCGCCGGAGCCCATGCCGAGGTGGTGAAACTGGCCGAAACCCTGAAAGCACCGATTGTTCACGCCCTGCGCGGGAAAGAACACATTGAGTATGACAACCCCTATGATGTCGGTATGACCGGGCTGATCGGTTTTTCATCGGGATATCACGCGATGATGAATGCCGATACGCTGGTGGTACTTGGCAGCCAGTTCCCCTATCGCGCGTTTTATCCGCCTGAAGCACAGATTATTCAGATTGATATCAATCCCGGCAGCCTTGGCAGCCACAGCCATGTGAATATGGCGCTGGTGGGTGATATCAAAGCCACGCTGAGCGAGCTTCTGCCGCAGCTCAGCGTAAAAAGCGAGCGACGGTTCCTGGACAAAGCCCTGGAGCACTATGCGAGGACTCGCAAAGATCTCGACGATCTGGCCACCGCTAACGATAAACAGGCGATCCATCCGCAGTATCTGGCACAGCAGGTCAGTCGGTTCGCCGCAGAAGATGCCATATTCAGCTGCGACGTCGGCACGCCAACCGTGTGGGCGGCCCGCTATCTGAAAATGAACGGCAAGCGTCGCCTGCTGGGATCGTTCAGCCACGGTTCCATGGCTAACGCCATGCCGCAGGCGCTGGGCGCGCAGGCCATCGATCCACAGCGGCAGGTTATCGCCCTGTGCGGCGACGGCGGCTTCAGTATGCTGATGGGCGATTTTCTTTCGCTGGCCCAGCTCAAACTCCCGGTGAAAATCGTGGTGTTTAATAACAGCGTGCTGGGCTTTGTGGCGATGGAAATGAAAGCCGGAGGCTATATGACCGACGGCACCGAACTGCATAATCCTAACTTTGCGGCAATCGCCGAAGCCTGCGGCGTTAAGGGAATTCGTGTGGAGCGAGCCTCCGACCTTGATGATGCACTGCAGCAGGCATTTGCACACGATGGCCCGGCCCTGGTGGATGTGGTGACCGCGAAAGAAGAACTGGCAATGCCGCCGGAGATTAAATTGGAACAGGCCAAAGGATTCAGCCTGTATATGCTGCGGGCGATTATCAACGGTCGTGGCGATGAAGTGGTCGAACTGGCAAAAACTAACTGGCTGAGGTAAAAAAGGATTGTCTTTTTTTCGGGCGCTGCGGCGCCCGTTTTCATGGGTAGAGGAGAGCAAATGTGATCGATCTGCGTAGTGATACCGTAACACGCCCGAGCCAGGCAATGCTGGCAGCAATGATGACCGCTGAAACCGGTGATGATGTCTATGGTGATGACCCGACGGTAAATCTGCTGGAGGCGGAAGCCGCAGCGCTCAGCGGCAAAGAGGCGGCGCTGTTTCTGCCCACCGGCACTCAGGCAAATCTGGTGGCGCTGCTCTGCCACTGCCAGCGCGGCGAAGAATACATCGTCGGCCAGCTGGCCCATAACTACAAATATGAAGCGGGTGGAGCTGCAGTACTTGGCAGCATCCAGCCACAGCCGATTTTAGCCGCCGGTGACGGCACGCTGCCGCTGGATGTGGTCGCACAGTTTATTAAACCAGACGACCTGCATTTCGCCATCACCCGCCTGCTCAGCCTGGAGAATACCCATAACGGCAAAGTGCTGCCGCTGAGCTATCTGCAACAGGCGTGGGAATTTACCCGCCAGCGCGGGCTGGCACTGCATATTGACGGTGCGCGCATCTTTAATGCTGCGGTGGCGCTGAACGTGCCGCTGGAAGAAATCAGCCGCTACTGCGACACCTTAACCATCTGCCTGTCTAAAGGGCTGGGTGCGCCGGTCGGTTCGCTGCTGTGCGGCAGTGCGGAATTTATCCAGCGCGCACGCCGCTGGCGGAAAATGACCGGCGGCGGCCTGCGCCAGGCGGGTATCCTCGCCGCAGCCGGGCGCTATGCGCTGCAAAACAACGTTGAACGCCTGCGGGAAGATCATGATAACGCAGCCTGGCTGGCCGGTGCGCTGCGTGAAATCGGCGTGGATGTCACCCGTCACGATACCAATATGCTGTTCCTGCGCCTGCCGGAAAATCAGATTGCCGCGCTGGGGCCGTGGATGCGCGAGCGCGGCATTCTGCTCAGCCCGGGCGCGGTAACACGGCTGGTGACCCATCTGGACGTCAATCGTGATGCGCTGCAAACCCTCGTTAATGAGTGGCAGGCATTTTTGGCACAATATTGATTAACCTCAGGCCAGGTGATATTGCTGCCGGTATGAGGGACGCTGAACGGGCCAGTACAAGCCCGTCCAGTATCCGGGCGATTAACCCGAACCCGTCCCATATTTTTCAATCAGCGCCGAAGCAATAGCTTCCGTTTCCGCATCGGCAAAGCCGCGATAGTCGCTCTGGCGAAAGTGCATCTGAAACGCCGCGATCAGCACCTGCTGCTGGTACGGTGTCATCTGCGGAGTGACCTCATAACCGTAGCTTGCCAGCAGGCCAAGCAGCTTACTTTTATCTACCCGCTGGGCGGGTGAGCGGTTGCCGAGATAAAACGCGACCCGGTCAGCATCGGGCCAGGCGCCCACACCCTGCTCCGCCAGCCACTGCCAGGGAAACATCGGGCCGGGGTCCTGCTTACGCATCGGCGCAATATCGCTGTGCGCCACCACATCCTGCGGACGAATACCGTAGCGCTGCACAATATCGCGAGCCAGCGGCAGCAGTGCAGCCATTTGCGAAGGGGGAAACGGAGCGAAAACCATCTCTTTCCCCACCCGCCGCCAGCCGGGGTTTTCCAGTTCAATACCAATCGAGGTGTCGTTAAGCCGCGTGGCTCCCTGCCAGTAGCTGATTCCCGCATGCCACGCCAGCATCGATTCCGGCACCAGCCGCCAGACCAGTGGTTGCCCATCATATTTCGGGGGTGATGCCGGCAACAGATAATGTGCACTCACCGAGTGGTTAGTCAGCGTATTGAGTGAAGGGGAAAAATCACCTGCGGTATAGTGGATAACCAGCACTTTAATACGCGGACGTGCCCCCCAGGCCTCCTGGCGGGTATCCACCGTATATCCCTTCTGTTCATGCAGCCCCTGCGGCGTAATAGAGGTCAGCAAATAGATTGCCAGCAGTACCAGCAGTGGGCGAATAAAGGACAGCGGGGTCATGGGCGGCTCAGCTTCACCGCGGTGCCGCTAATCAGAATCATCAGCATATTGTCCTTACCGACGCTCTCATAACCAATATGGACGCCAACCACGGCATCAGCCCCCATTGCTTTTGCCTGTTTTTCCAGGTCTTCAAAGGCAATTTTACGTCCTTTAGCCAGCTCTTTCTCATAAGAGCCCACTCGACCACCCACGATGTCGCGTATGCCCGCAAAAAAATCGCGGAAGATATTTACACCCAGGATCACCTCTGAGGTCACGACGCCACAATAGTCAGCGATCGGGCTCCCTTCCAGCGTTGGGGTAGTGGAAAATTTCATGTATCTCTCCTTGTAACAATTACAACGCTCTTACTGTGAAGAAGAGCAAATGCCGTCGGTGGTAAAAGCATTCAAGCAGAACAATAAGGAAATCAAGATGAAATACCAAGTCTTTGCTGCTGTTATTCCCCTGACTATACTACTCAGCGCCTGTACCACTGTCGAACCCGCTTATAAGGATATCGGTTCACGTGATGCTCCCTGCATTAGCGGCGGGCCGGACCAGGTCGCCCAGCAGTTCTACGATATGCGCCTGGAACAACCTTCCTTCGGCGTTCCCGATAAGCAACAGCTGGCTAAATACCGTCCCTGGCTTAGCGGGCCGCTTTATCAGGATTTACTGAAAGCCAGCCGAGAGAAATCACCTAAAACTCCACTGCGGGGAGACGTGTTCAGCAGCCGCTCTGCGGGAGCGACCAGCGCCAGCGTGAACGACTCATCCACTATCCCCAATACCGACGCGCGTAATATTGCCCTGCGGGTGAATCTCAGCCATACCGGAAAGCCGGAAGTTCTATGGCAGGATGAAGTCCTGATGGCGCGGGAAGGCACCTGCTGGACCGTAGACGACATCCGCTACCTCGGCCCCGTTCCCCATATTACCGGCGGTTCACTGCGCCAGCGGTTCGAAGAGTGACCAATCCTTCCGTGCCGTCAGACCCGACGGCACGATCTCACTCACACATTTGCATAACAACAGCAAAGCTTTTCATGGTAAACGGCAACATTGCCCTATCTTGTGCTACTCTTTAATCACCTCGCCAACAATTATAAATTTTAACGCACGATGATTGCATAACTATTCTGTCGACGTTAAGATTTGCGGCATCAATTGCTATTCACTTTTTGCGCATGAGTATTCAACTAAACGGTATTAACTGCTATTACGGTGCCCACCAGGCGCTATTTGACATACAGCTGGCGTGCCCGCAGGGCGAAACGCTGGTTCTGCTGGGGCCAAGCGGTGCCGGGAAAAGCTCACTTCTGCGCGTGCTGAATCTGCTCGAAATGCCGCGTGCCGGAACGCTTGAGATCGCCGGTAATCACTTCGACTTCAGCAAGCCGCCAACCGAAAGTGCCATTCGTGAACTACGGCAGAACGTCGGTATGGTCTTCCAGCAGTATAATCTCTGGCCGCATCTGACCGTCACGCAGAATCTGATTGAAGCGCCCTGCCGCGTACTGGGTCTGAGTAAAGAACAGGCCCATGAACGGGCCAGTAAACTGCTCGATCGCCTGCGCCTGACGCCCTTTGCCGATCGCTTTCCACTGCATCTTTCCGGTGGTCAACAGCAGCGCGTGGCCATTGCTCGCGCGCTGATGATGGAGCCGGCGGTATTGCTGTTCGATGAACCAACCGCAGCACTGGACCCGGAAATTACCGCGCAGATTGTCAGCATTATTCGCGAACTGGCGGAAACCAATATCACTCAGGTAATCGTCACCCACGAGGTGGAAGTCGCGCGTAAAACCGCCAGCCGCGTAGTGTACATGGAAAATGGGTACATCGTTGAACAGGGCGATGCCAGCCGCTTTACACAGCCGCAAACCGAGGCGTTTGCAAATTACCTTTCGCACTAACGCAGGACATAATGATGAAAAAAGTTGTACTTGCCGCACTTTTAGCCAGCATCAGCCTGGGAGCCAGCGCTGCCCAGACCATTCGTTTTGCGACAGAAGCGTCCTACCCTCCGTTTGAGTTTGTTGACGCCGACAATAAGATCCAGGGATTTGATGTCGATCTGGCTAACGCACTGTGCCGCGAAATTGGTGCAGAATGTACCTTTAGCAACCAGGCCTTTGACAGCCTGATCCCCAGCCTGAAATTCCGTCGCTTCGATGCGGTAATGGCCGGTATGGACATCACGCCAGAGCGTGAAAAACAGGTCCTGTTCACAAATGCCTACTACGACAACTCCGCGCTGTTCGTGGTGCAGAAAGGCAAAGTCGCCAGTATTGATGCCCTGAAAGGCAAACGCGTTGGCGTGCAGAACGGCACCACTCACCAGAAATACCTCAGCGAAAAACAGGCTGATATTCAACTGGTCCCTTACGACAGCTATCAAAACGCCATCCTTGATCTGAAAAATGGCCGCATCGACGCGGTATTTGGTGATACCGCGGTGGTTAACGAGTGGCTGAAACAGAACCCGAACCTGGCCGCACTGGGTGAGAAAGTGACCGATAAGTCTTACTTCGGTACCGGCCTGGGCATCGCCGTTCGTCAGGGCAATACCGAGCTGCAGGGCAAATTCAATGCGGCGCTGGACAAGGTGAAAGCCGACGGCACCTATAAAACTATCTACAGCAAGTGGTTTCAGCAGTAATTAATGAGCGAATTTTATTCTCTTGCCAGCGCCGCCGGGATGACCGTCGGCCTTGCCGTTTGTGCTTTGGTGGTCGGACTGGCTCTCGCGATGGTTTTCGCCGTGTGGGAATCCGCACGCTGGCGGCCGCTGGCGTGGCTGGGCACGCTGCTGGTTACCCTGTTTCGCGGGCTGCCGGAAATTCTTGTGGTGCTGTTTATCTACTTTGGCGCCTCGCAGCTGCTGCTGACGCTCTCGGATGGCTTCACCCTGAATCTCGGCGTGGTGCAGATCCCGATTCAGGTCACCATTGAAAACTTTGACGTCAGCCCGTTCCTGTGCGGCGTGATTGCGCTGGCTATCCTCTACTCTGCCTATGCTTCACAAACCCTGCGCGGCGCGCTGAAAGCGGTGCCTGCTGGCCAGTGGGAATCGGGCCAGGCGCTGGGAATGAAAAAAGCGGCGATATTCTTCCGGTTAATCATGCCGCAGATGTGGCGACACGCCCTGCCCGGTTTAGGCAACCAGTGGCTGGTGCTGCTCAAGGATACCGCACTGGTTTCACTGATTAGCGTGAACGATATTATGCTGCAGACCAAAAGCATTGCCACCCGTACCCAGGAGCCGTTTACCTGGTACGTCATTGCGGCGGCGATTTATCTGCTAATCACCCTGTTCAGTCAGCAGGTGCTGAAGCGTATTGAACTGCGCACGACGCGCTTCGAGCGCGGAGATTCCTGATGCTGAGTTACTTCCCCGAACTGCTTAAAGGGCTGCAAACCAGCCTGACGCTGACCGTGGCATCGCTGCTGCTGGCACTCCTGCTGGCGCTGATCTTCACGGTGATTCTGGCATTGAAGGTGCCGGTTCTCAGCCTGATTACCCGTGGCTATATCACACTGTTTACCGGTACGCCGCTGCTGGTGCAGATATTCCTGATTTACTACGGCCCGGGCCAGTTTCCTTCCATACAAAATATTCCCTGGCTATGGCATTTACTGTCACAGCCGTGGCTGTGTGCCCTGCTGGCGCTGTCGTTAAACAGTGCCGCCTATACCACGCTGCTGTTCCACGGTGCCGTGCGGGCAATCCCTGCCGGGCAGTGGCAATCCTGTGCGGCTCTGGGCATGAACCGCAAGGATACGCTGCGCATTTTACTGCCGTATGCCTTTAAGCGCGCCCTCTCCTCTTATTCGAACGAGGTGGTGCTGGTGTTTAAGAGTACCTCGCTGGCTTACACCATTACGCTGATGGAAGTGATGGGCCACGGGCAGCTGCTGTACGGCCGAACCTATGACGTGACGGTGTTTGCCGCCGCTGGGGTAATTTATCTCATCGTCAATGGGTTGCTAACCTTGCTGATGCGGCTAATTGAACGCCGGGCATTAGCCTTTGAGCAGCGCAGCTGAGCGAACGATTTCTAAAAAAGGAACTGATAACATGAAAAAAATTATTCTGGCCACGGTTCTGGCCAGCATGACCTTTGGGGCTGTAGCCGCAGATAAAATTCGTTTTGCTTCCTCTGCTACCTATCCACCGTTTGAATCGCTGGACAGTGAGAATCAGATTGTTGGATTTGATATCGATCTGGCCAAAGCGCTGTGCGAAGAGATGAAAGCAGAATGTACCTTCACTAATAACCCGTTCGACAGCCTGGTTCCTGCCCTGAAGTTTCGCCGTTACGACGCCGTGATTTCCGGCATGGATATCACCCCGGAGCGCAGTCAGCAGGTCAGCTTCACCAAGCCTTACTACGCTAACTCCGCGATTCTGATTGCGCCAAAGGGTAAATTTACCGACCTTTCGCAGCTGAAAGGCAAACGCGTTGGTATGGAAAACGGCACCACGCATCAGAAGTATCTACAGGAGCAGCATCCTGAGATTACCGCCGTGGCCTACGACAGCTATCAGAACGCTATTCTGGACCTGAAAAATAACCGCCTGGACGGTATTTTCGGCGACAGCGCAGTGGTCAATCAGTGGCTGAAAACCAGTCCGAATCTTGGCACCGTAGGCAAGCACGTTACCGACAGCAGCTATTTTGGAACGGGCTTAGGGATTGCCGTGCGTAAGGATAACGCAGAGCTGCTGGCAAAACTGAATACCGCGCTGGATACGCTGCGCGCAAACGGCACGATTGAGAAAATTAATCAGCGCTGGTTCCCTGAGTAATGCACAAACGGCAGGCGAATATCTCGCCTGCCCGCTTTATGCTTTCCGCTGTAACAGCGTCAGCACTTCGTAGTGCGCCGTATGCGGGAACATATCAAACAGCTGCACCTGCACAATACGATAGTCACTGAGCCGGGCAAGATCCGTTGCCATCGTCACCGCATTACAGCTGGAATAGAGTATCCACGGCGGTTCCATTCGGGTGAGATAGTCGCACAGCTCCGCACCGATACCGCGTCGTGGCGGATTAACCAGTACCAGCTCCGGCACGCTGCCCTCTCCGGTGGCAAATGCCGTTGAGTCCAGCGCCGCAAAATTCACCCGCGTTAATCCCATCAGTTCGGCGGAACGTTTCGCGCAGGCAATCGCTTCTTTACTGATCTCAATGCCGGTTAGCTGCATGTCCGGCGTGGCGCAGTGCAGGCCAAAGCCCCCGACGCCGCAGAACAGATCCCACATGCTGTTAACGCCTAATTCCGCCACCCAACGGCGCGCGGTGGCATACAGCGATGCCGCTACTTCCGGGTTGGTCTGGAAAAAGCTCTGCGGCCGTATCCACAGCGGTACGTCATTGAGCTGCTCGGCCAGAGCCTGATTATCGGTCAGCGGGATCTCTTCATCCCCTTCGAGAATCGCCATCGGCACCGGCTGGATATTGGCGGAAATCGCCGCCAGCTGCGGTAGCGTGCGCTGTAGTTCCGGCAGTGCAGCCTTAAGCTGCGCCAGCTTAGTGGTGGAGCGCAGCACAAAGCGCAGCATCAGCTCACCGCTGTAGCGGCTTTCCGTCAGTAGAATAAACTTCAGCTCGCCGCGGCGGCGCGCAACGTTATAGGGCGTCAGCCCGGCGCGGGCAATAAACGGGCGCAGCGCGGCAAACACATCGGTAAAGCTGTCGGGATAAAGCGGGCAGTCACAGAGATCGACCGGCGTACCGTCGCGATGCAGCATACCGAGCAGCGGGCGCTCAACGCTTCCGCTGACCACCATTTTCGCCTTGTTACGGAATTTTTCCGGCGGAGAGATCACCGGCTCCAGCCAGTTTGCCACCGGCAGAGAAGCCATCAGCTGCTGCAGATGAGCCTGTTTTTGCGAAAGTTGCTGGGTGTACGGCGTTTCCAGCCACTGGCAGGATCGGCAACGACCGGCGTCGTAGAGCGCGCAATGCATGTTAAAGCCTGTTGATTGGGAGTGCGAAATGCAGGGCGACAGTATATACCCAAATTCGCGCCGGGTGCAGTCTCAGACGAAATGCGGTTCAGCGATAATAGTGTCGGCTGCTCACCGGCACAAACACTAACAGCAACACCAGCATATCCGGGAGTTTTTGCGCGATAAGCGAGCTGATAATACGGACGTTATCTTCGCCACTGATGCTGAAAATCTCCGGATAGATCCCGGTCAGCGTTGCGACCATCATATACAGCAGCACAATCACCTGAGTGGCAAGGAACGTCCAGCGCCCCCAGTTCCGCCCACGGATCATTGCAATCGCGCAGCGCAGCTCAAGGAAGAAGATCAGCTGGCTGGCAATAAAAATTAAAGTGGAATCCCAGGATTGTGCACTGCGGTGAATAAAGTTCATCACCTCTTCATATCCCAGTTCATTGGCCAGAAGCAGCACGCTAAGCACACGGGTCGCGATCACCGCGCTGCCAGCAATCAGCACCGGTACAGGGATAGCCATCCGGTCGCCGGACAATGTACCACCACCTCTGAACACCTCTGACATATCCCTCTCCTGCCCTGTGCTAAATATCGTCAACCCGCACTGCTACTGTCTGGTTATTAACCTGCAACACGCATTCAGACAGATTAATTCAACTATTTTTAGCCTATACGCGCCAATAATTCCACTCCACGAAATAAAATTATTTTCGGTCATTAATTATCCCAAAATAAAACCAGACAAAAAGTATATTTCTGCATCTGAATATATTTTAATCTCTCAGGAAAACGGCGTACCCGTTGGCTGAGGATGGCCAGATGCATGATTACCGTAAGGTAACCGCCCACTGGTAAGCGTATTACTTTAATTATTTCTGAATGGAGTGGAAAACGTGTCAAGGGTTCTGGAGCACTATAACTACCTGCATGAAATCCCGGAGCTGGGATTCCAGGAATTTAAAACGTCGGCCTATATCAGCCAGCAGTTAAAAAACGCGGGCTTTGTCGTACAGGATAATTTCAATGGGACTACCGGTATTGTGGCGATCCTTGACAGCGGTATTCCAGGCCCGACTCTGGCGCTGCGGGCGGATATGGATGCACTGGGGCACATTATTGACGGAGTACACTGCGCGCGGCACACCTGCGGCCACGATGGCCACTCTTCCGTCGTGCTGAGCGCCGCCGAGGAGCTGATTGCCGGGCATGAAGTGAAACGCGGTCGGCTGAAGCTGATTTTCCAACCGGCGGAAGAGCTGGGGGCCGGTGCGCTGGCGATGATCGCCGGAGGCGCAATTGACGATGTGGATATGATTTTAGGCTTCCATGTGCGCCCGGCCCAGGAATGCGCCGTGGGTACAGCCATTCCGGCCGTTCACTATGCGGCATGCGTCACACTGGAAGCCATTATTTATGGACAGGCGGCACACGGTGCACGACCGCATCTGGGTATCAACGCGCTGGATGCCGCCGTCAGCGCGGTACAGGCGGTGAATGCGGTACATCTGGCCCCGGACAGTGGCTGGAGTGTAAAAGCCACTCGCTTTATCTGCGATGCCGGCGTAACCAATTCCATCCCGGATGAAGCCCGGGTAGTGTTCGATCTGCGTACAGCCAAGAATGAAGATATGGTTGAGCTACAGGCGCGCGTTCAGCGGGCCGTTGAGCACAGCGTGGCGGCCTACGGTGCCAAAGCCAATGTGACGGTGGTGAAAAGCATGCCTGCGGCAGTGATTGATGACGAGATGACCGCACTGATAGCGCAGGCGATTGTTGATGTGCAGGGTGAAGCTGCGCTGATGCCGGTACGTTCAACGCCAGGCAGCGAAGATTTCTTCCAGTATCCGGTACAGCGGCCGGAGGTGAAGGCAGGTTTCTGGGGGCTGGGTACGGGTCTGCTGCCGGGGCTGCATCATCCCGATATGCATTTCGATCTGGCTTCGCTACCGGTTGGGGTGAAAATATTTAAAGCCTGCGTTCGAAGGGTGCTGGGGTAACTGCTGCCAGGCCTTTGCGAGAGCTATCGGATTCCGCAGCACGGTAGCGAAAGCCAGGGGCCAGGAGAGAACAGCACGGAGCGGCCATCAGGTCGGGCACGGGCAGGAAGCCCGCGCCCTGGTGGTTCGTCGACCGGATGCTGAAGACGAACGCACCCGCCTGACAACTCAATGCCCGGAACGGGCCTTCTGAATATCCTTAATTCGCTGCTTCTCTTCGTGTGCCATCAGGCGCCAGGCGATAAAGCCCACCAGCCCAACCACAAACAGAATTAACGAAGCCAGCGCGTTGATTTCCGGATTCACACCGCGACGAACGGTGGCAAAGATCTGCATCGGCAGCGTTGTAGCCCCCGGTCCGGTAACAAAACTGGAAATCACTAAATCATCCAGAGACAGCGTAAAGGCCAGCAGCCAGCCGGTGACGATGGCCGGCGCGATCATCGGCACGGTGATCACAAAGAACACCTTCAGCGGTGTCGCACCCAGATCCATTGCCGCTTCTTCGATTGACCGATCCAGCTCCCGCAGGCGCGAGTTGATCACTACTGCCACATACGCGGTACAGAAGGTCACGTGTGCCAGCCAGATGGTCAACATCCCGCGATCGGCAGGCCAGCCAAAGGCGTTCGCCATCGCCACAAACAGCAGCAGCAGCGAAAGACCGGTAATCACGTCAGGCATGACCAGCGGAGCGGTCAGCATAAAGGCAAAACCGGTCGATCCCTTAAAGCGACCAAAGCGCACAATGATCACGGCGGCAATGGTGCCGAGGATCACCGCCGCCGTTGCCGACAGTGCGGCAATCGACAGGCTGAGCGTGACGGCGCTAATCATCGCATCATCGTGGAACAGCACGTTATACCAGTGGAACGAGAAGCTTTCCCACGCGGCCAGCTGCGACGAGTTAAACGAATAGATCACCAGCAGCAGCATCGGCGCATAGAGGAAGAAGAAACAAACAGCGAGGATCGCCGTACGCCACTTCGAGCGAATGGTCGGCAAACTGTTCATGCCTTATCCCCCATTTCTTTGTTCTGATGCTTGTGGAACCAGACGATCGGCATGATCAGGATCAGCAGAATAATCACCGCCAGCGCAGAGGCCACAGGCCAGTCGCGGTTATTGAAGAACTCCTGCCACAGCACGCGGCCAATCATAATACTGTCCGGTCCGCCCAGCAGTTCCGGGATCACGTACTCGCCCACCGCCGGGATAAAGACCAGCATTGAACCGGCAATAATGCCGCCTTTCGTCAGCGGCACAATCACGCTGAAGAAGGTCTTCAGCGGACGCGCGCCGAGGTCGAGAGACGCTTCCACCAGCGAATAATCGATGCGGGTCAGTGCGGTATAGATTGGCAGCACCATAAACGGCAGATAGCAGTAAACAATCCCGATATACACCGCCATATTGGTGTACAGAATGGCGATCGGGTGATCGATCACGCC
The DNA here is from genome assembly GCF_016909495.1 of Pantoea coffeiphila. Taxonomy (GTDB): domain Bacteria; phylum Pseudomonadota; class Gammaproteobacteria; order Enterobacterales; family Enterobacteriaceae; genus Erwinia; species Erwinia coffeiphila. Next base: position 240,358 of record NZ_JAFBFW010000002.1, read on the forward strand.
GGTCCACATCAGGAAGCGGTTTAGAATACCGTTATCGTTCAGGATACCCATCCACGCATAAACCCTGACCAAGAAGGAGGTCCAGGATGGCAGGATCACCAGCAGCAGCAGGATATTGCGCGTTGAGGGTGAGGCATGCGCCACCGCCCAGGCCAGCGGATAGCCGATCAGCAGGCAGATACCCGTTGAAATGGCCGCAACCTGGAGCGAATGCAGATAAGCATCGACGTAGAGCGGATCGTCGGTCAGCGTGAAATAGTTGCCGAGATTCAATACCATACTCAGCTGGCCGTCGGCCCAGGTCAGCAGCTCAGTGTACGGTGGAATGGCACGCGCAATGTCAGCAAAACTGATTTTCAGTACGATAAGGAACGGCAATAAAAATAGCAGCGACAGCCAGATGTAAGGCAGTGCTATTACCAGCTTGCGGCCGTGGGCCATCTGCAGCCGGGTCAGCAGCGAAACGCCGATGCGCCGCACGCTCGGTGGTTTGGTGGTACGTTCAGAAAATTGGCTCATTATTACCCCCGCTTATACCGTCAGAACCACACAGCTATCGGCATCCCAACACAGGCGAACTTCATCACCCCATGTCGGCGTACCGTTGCGGAAACGCTGGCCGTTTTGCAACTGAGCACTGATCATCTGGCCACTACGCAGGCGCACGTGATAGATAGACAGGTCACCCAGATAGGCAATATGCACCACCTCACCCACGGCAAAATTGAAGCCGTCGGCCGGAACATCGTCGCACAGCAGCACTTTTTCAGGGCGCAGCGCCACGTACACCGGCACACCGTCGAGAACCGACACATCGCTCGCCACTTTCAGCGGATGCACCAGTCCGGGGCTGTCAATAATCAGCCCGTCTTCCTGGCGCTCGCGCAGCAGGCCTTCGAAGACGTTAACCGATCCAATAAACTCAGCGCTGAAGCGGGTAGTCGGATGCTCGTAAATCTCCTCCGGCTCGCCGATCTGCACAAACTTGCCGCGGTTCATAATGGCAATACGGCCCGCCATGGTCATCGCTTCTTCCTGATCGTGCGTCACCATCACGCAGGTGGCGCCCACGCGCTCCAGAATATCGACCACTTCCAGCTGCATACGGTCGCGCAGCTTTTTATCCAGCGCACCCATTGGTTCGTCCAGCAGCAGCAGTTTAGGCCGCTTCGCCAGGCTACGTGCCAGCGCCACGCGCTGACGCTGACCGCCGGAAAGCTGGTGCGGCTTACGTTTCGCATATTCCTGCATGTGCACCAGAGTCAGCATTTCAGCGACGCGGCTGGCAATTTCAGCTTTAGGCAGGCGGTCCTGCTTCAGACCAAAAGCAATATTCTGCTCCACCGTCATATGGGGGAACAGCGCATAGGACTGAAACATCATGTTAATGGGGCGCTGATAAGGCGGCACGTGGGAGAGATCCTGGCCATCCAGCAGGATTTGTCCCTGCGTCGGGCTTTCAAACCCGGCCAGCATACGCAACAGCGTAGACTTACCGCAGCCAGAAGCACCCAGCAGGGCGAAGATTTCGCCTTTGTAGATGGTCAGGTTGACATCATCTACCGCGTGCTGACCATCAAACGATTTCGTCAGATTGCGGATTTCCAGCAGCGGCGTTAACGCCCTGCCAGCCTTGCTTTGAGGACGGGGGATCGCGTCGTTCACTACCATTACTCTCCGGCGCTAAAGAGCCTTCCCGCTGTGGGACAGGCCCAAAAATAACAAACAGAGGCCGATAACCGGCCTCTGCTGCTTAGCAAGAGTGAGTCAGACTCACTACTCAGTTATTTACCACTTTTAACTTTAGTCCATGCACGGGTGCGCACACGATCAAGTTTCGGGTCCTGCAACTTAAGCGTAAACAGTTTTGCCATGGTTTCAGGAGTTGGGTAGATACCCGGGTTGTTACGGATAGCTTCATCAACAAACGGAATCGATGCTTTCACGCCGCTGGCATAGAAGATGGTGTTAGAGATCTGCGCCATCACTTTCGGTTCCATCAGATAGTTGATGAACTGATAGGCCGCATCGGTATTTTTCGCATCTTTAGGGATCGCCAGCATATCGAAGAACGCCAGAGCGCCCTCTTTAGGAATGCTGTAGGCAATGTTGACGCCGTTTTTCGCATCTTCCGCACGTTTCTTCGCCTGCAGGACGTCACCCGCCCAGCCAATGGCCACGCAGGTGTTACCGTTCGCCAGGTCGTTAATGTACTGAGAAGAGTGGAAGTAACGAATGCTTGGACGCAGTTTTAACAGCAGATCGGTTGCCGCACCCGAGTAGTCTTTTGCATCGCTACTGTTCGGATCTTTACCCAGGTAGTTCAGCACGGTAGCAAAGATCTCTTCCGGGGCATCCAGGAACGACACGCCACAGCTTTTCAGTTTTTCGAGGTTTTCCGGTTTCAGTACCAGATCCCAGCTGTCAACCGGCGCATCTTTACCCAGCGCGGCCTTCACTTTATCGACGTTATAGCCGATTCCGGTGGTAGCCCACAGGTAAGGAATAGCGTATTTGTTACCCGGATCGTGCTGTTCCAGCTTTTTCATCAGATCCGGATCGAGGTTTTTATAGTTTGGCAGCTTGCTGCGATCCAGCGGCTGAAACACACCGGACTGCAGCTGACGCGCCAGGAAGCTGGAAGATGGCACCACCACGTCGTAGCCGGTGCTGCCCGCCATCAGTTTGCCTTCCAGCACTTCGTTAGAGTCAAACACGTCGTAAACGACTTTGATGCCGGTTTGCTTTTCAAAATCGGCTACGGTGTTTGGCGCAATATAATCAGACCAGTTATAAACGTGCAGCGTTTTATCTTCCGCCAGAGAGCCAGCGGAGATCGCCATCAGCGCACCCGCAACCACACCTGACAACCATTTTTTGCGTTGGTTGAACATCTTCCATTCTCCTGAACAGGGATAATCACAGCAGTACCCAGAGGTACATTTCTCAGCAAGCGAACCGGTGAGCGCTTGCCGCAAAATACAGGTCCACAATGAATCATTATTCACTGCGCCGTTAATAGAAAAAACCTATATTTGTAGCGACGTTGCACGCATGAATACGGCAACGCAAGAATAGCCCCACTCACTGGTCCAGACCAGACCTTAGCGTAAAAAACGCCTTTTATCGATTTTCTATGCATGTTTCCTCTACGTGATATGCCATTCGCGGCATAAACAGCGATAGATATCTGGCAATTAAGGGCAAAATGCAGAATAAAAAGTGGTGGCGTTCGGACGTTAAGAGGCAGGAAAAATACAGCTCGCGCAAATAATTAAGCAGAATGCTGAAAAGTCGGAAACCGGGATGTGGGCTGTGGGCTGTGGGCTGTGGGCTGTGGGCTGTCGGGCTGTCGGGCTGTCGGGCTGTCGGGCAGTATGCTCTACTGCCCGGGGAGGAGAGAATAGAATCAGTGCAGCATAGAGTGCCCGGTAATAACCGGTGCCCGCTCTTCATCTTCACCGATCATCAGTAGATGATTAGCAAACGCTTCCATCACGATCATCGAAATCTGCTCTTCACTCTGCTTCATAAAGTGAACGAACTGCGCGTAGGTCACACCGGCACTCACGCTGAGCGACTGGCAGACAATCAGTTTTGGCAGATTATCATCCTGAATATCGAGGAACGCCTTCACCGTCAGTGAACTGGCGTTAATTTGCGACAAATCTCCGACCAGCGGAATCAGTGCAGTAGGCTTCACTTCGGCCAGCGCCGAAAACAGGATCACGTTATCAACCAGATCCAGTTTGGCATCAAACACACCGTCAAAATTCTGCATATGCGGCAGATGAAGGGCCTGGCAGGAATCACACTCAAACCAGGTGATGCTTTGCTGATCCAGCCAACGCCGTAATACGTCGAGATCCGGGACGATGAGTGAATCCATATGCTTTATCTCTTGCCGCCATAAAATTGCGCACTAGCTTACGGAAAATCGTTAACAAAAACTACGTTTACGACAGAAATAAGACATCAGCCACCGGTTTTGAGGCAGAAACCTGGACGAGCCTGTTCTTCGATCCAGCCGATCATCATTGCAGCAATATTAAGACCGGTCGTTTTTTCAATGCCTTCCAGTCCGGGAGAGGCGTTGACCTCCATGACCAGCGGGCCGCGTTCAGCACGAAGAATATCCACCCCGGCCACATCCAGACCGAGCGTTGCGGCCGCACGAACCGCAATTTCCCGCTCGCGATCGTCAATGACCACGCGTCGGGCGCTGCCGCCACGATGCAGATTGGACCGGAATTCCCCCTCTTTCGCCACCCGTTCAATGGCGGCAACGACTTCGCCGCCAATTACCAGACAACGAATATCCCGCCCCTGCGCTTCTTTAATAAATTCCTGCACCAGAATGTGCGCATTCAGCCCGCGAAAGGCGTCAATCACGCTTTCCGCCGCCTGCCGTGTTTCCGCCAGCACTACGCCAATACCCTGGGTTCCTTCCAGCAGTTTAACCACCAGCGGCGCGCCACCGACCATCTTAATCAGATCGCTGGTATCGTCAGGCGAATGCGCAAAACCGGTAATGGGCATCGCAATCCCGGCGCGAGCCAGCAGCTGTAGCGAACGCAGCTTATCGCGCGCACGGGCAATCGCCAGCGATTCATTAAGAGGATAACTCCCGCACATCTCGAACTGGCGCAGCACCGCCGTTCCATAGAAAGTGGTAGAAGGGCCAATACGAGGAATTACCGCATCGAAATGTTCCAGCTGGCGGCCACGATAATGAATCGCCGAGGAGCCAGGGTTGATATTCATATAGCAGGAGAGCGGATCGATAACCTCCACACTGTGGCCGCGCGCCCGCGCAGCCTCAACCAGACGCTTACAGGAATAAAGCGAACCATCGCGAGAAAGTACGGCAATTTTCAACAGTTACCTCCGGAAGCGGGAAGATCAGCGCGTAGCCCAGCCCTGCTGGTGCAGGTAATCAAGCATAAACGGTCGGCTTTCTTTCACCAGCGTTTTACGAATATGGTCGCTCCAGCTTTCCACCCGGCGATTGCTGTCGCGGCTCAGGTAGTAACTTTCCAGCTGGCGGTCATACTCTTCCAGCTCGGCCGGTTCCAGATCCCGATACTGGTTTTCATGCACCAGCATTGTTGCAGGCATGCGCGGCTTGAAAACCGGGTCCTGCGCGGGTTCCCCCAGGCACAACCCAAACAGCGGCAGCACATATTTCGGCAGCTTAAGCTGTTGCGTCACCTCGGCGATATTATTGCGAATACCGCCGATAAACACGCCGCCAAAACCCAGCGATTCCGCAGCGGTCATTGCGTTCTGCGCCATCAGTGCGGTATCAACACAGCCCAACAGCAGCTGCTCTGCCAGCCCCAGCTGCGCATTTGGGCAAATCTGCTGCAGGCGATTAAAATCGGCGCAAAACACCCAAAACTCAGCGGCCTGGGCAACATATTTTTGCCCACCGCTCAAGGTGACCAGCGCCTCACGCAGTGCGGGATCGCTGATGCGTACTATTGAAGTGCACTGTAAAAAACTGGAGCTGGAAGCCGACTGCGCAGCGGCAAGAATGGCAGCGCGCTGCTCCCCGGTCATCTTCCGCTCGGTAAAAGCGCGAATGGAACGATGGGCGCAGAGCAAATCAATGGTCGGCGTCATGAGAATCTCCTTCTTTTTTCGTGTGGGAACGGCGCGTGTTAAATAAGTCCGGGGCCATAGCTTTAGCGGTGCGCCACATCATCACGATTGCCGCAGGAAGCATCAGGACAATTCCGGCGAAAATCATGACGGTTACGGCCAGTTTACCGGTGAAAGGCGAAGGTAAAGGAAGCACTTCATGCAGCGTCAGCAGGGCAATAAGCAACACGATTCCACCCAGGGCTTCGAGAATAAGAACCGGTCGGGGTAACTGAGTAAAAGCACGCATTTTGACTCTCCTTACGCTCTGTTAATCAACCCAAAAGTCCCGGCCTCGCGCCGCCACACTCTGCCTTAAAAGAACAGAAAAACGCAAGGGGTATAGCCTGTACGAATCATACCAACAGGTAATTCCTTCTTTCATTCAACAGGGGTTGCGGGCATCATAGGCGGCATTGAGCAATAAGTTGTGACTTAAGTCACATAAAAGAATCCAACCCTTGAGGAGACATCTATGTTTGCTGTGATTTTCGGACGCCCGGGCTGCCCTTACTGCGTGCGTGCTAAAGAACTGGCTGAGAAACTGACTGAAGAGCGTGATGATTTTAACTTCCGCTATGTGGACATTCACGCGGAAGGGATCACCAAAGCAGATCTGGAGAAGACCGTGGGTAAACCTGTTGAAACCGTGCCGCAGATCTTCCTCGATCAGACTCACATCGGTGGCTGCACTGATTTTGAAGCCTACGCTAAAGCTAATCTGGGACTGTTCCAGTCTTAACAGCTTTGTTCCTCAGGGGAGGCGATATCGCACCCCCTGATGCTGTACTTCCCTCTTTGCTCCCCTTACCCTCTGCTCTGCCGCTGATGAATCTCCACCAGCGTTCGGCAAAGCATCACCGCCAATGCTCCTGAGCCACACCAGAAAACCGCGCTGGTGATAATCGCGATCTCCTGACCCAGGCCCACGCTATGGAAGGTGCTTAACTGCATCAGTGCCAGGCAGGGAGGGGATGCCAGCAGCACCGCCAGCAGTAAAACGGTAAACGGCGCCTCTTTCGACATCAGCGCCGCCAGCGCGCCGGGGATCATAAACAGCAGCAGGCCAAACTGGACGTGGTTAGCCCCGCCGATAGCGATCAGATAACGCACGGCAAGAAAGAGCAACCCATAAAGAGAGCTGCAGGCAATAACACCAGACCAGCTGAAGGCTTTAACCCACATCAGAATCTTCTCCAGGTTATTTTTAACCCAACATCAATTCAAAAAAGAATGAGCGTGTGATTGTTATACAACAACAAATTTAATTATCTTGATATTGCTAAAAATAAACCAGGCGGATGCTGGCTGTAAGGCAGTATAACGATTAAAATAGTCGTCGCTTTATCCGTAAACATCATTGCTAAAAATTAGCCCACAGCTCTCATGCTGTGACTGAACTGCAACGGGGCCTGGCGGATAAAATTTAGCGCATAAATGCCCTTTCATCAATAGGTTAATGGTAAACAAGAAGTTAAACCGTGAATATAAACGTCGCAGACTTGTTAAGTAGAAATTACATACTGTTATTGTTTGTTGTTTTATCATTGGGCTTGTGTTTAGGAAAAATACGACTGGGCTCGGTACAACTGGGTAATTCCATTGGCGTTTTAGTGGTTTCTTTGCTGCTCGGTCAACAGCATTTTTCAATTAATACCGAAGCCCTGAATCTTGGCTTTATGTTATTTATTTTTTGTGTCGGAGTTGAAGCTGGCCCGAACTTTTTTTCTATATTCTTCCGGGATGGAAAAAATTATCTGATGCTGGCGGTGGTCATGGTCACCAGCGCAATGATTCTCGCATTGGGATTGGGCAAACTTTTCGGCTGGGACATCGGTTTGACTGCCGGAATGCTGGCGGGGTCGATGACCTCTACGCCGGTTCTGGTGGGTGCGGGTGATACCCTGCGGCAAACAATGACCGAAAGCGATAGCCTCAGCCACGCGCAGGATCATCTCAGCCTCGGCTATGCCCTGACCTATCTGATTGGCCTCGTCAGCCTGATTGTTGCCGCCCGCTATCTTCCCAAACTGCAGCACCAGGATCTGCCGACCAGCGCCCAGCAAATCGCCCGCGAACGCGGCCTCGACCCGGACAGCAAGCGGAAAGTCTACCTTCCGGTGATCCGCGCCTATCGTGTTGGCCCCGAATTAGTCGCATGGAGTGACGGCAAAAATCTGCGCGAACTGGGCATTTACCGGCAGACCGGCTGCTATATCGAACGTATTCGCCGCAACGGCATTCTGGCAAATCCCGACGGCGATGCGGTACTCCAGCCCGGCGACGAGATTTCGCTGGTGGGGTACCCGGATGCCCATTCGCGCCTGGACCCCAGCTTCCGCAACGGCAAAGAGGTGTTCGACCGCGATCTGCTGGACATGCGCATCGTTAATGAAGAAATCGTGGTCAAAAATAACAATGCGGTCAACAAGCGGCTCAGCCAGCTCAAACTGACCGATCACGGCTGCTTCCTCAACCGGGTTATCCGCAGCCAGATTGAAATGCCGATCGACGACAGCATCATCCTGAATAAAGGTGATGTGCTGCACATCAGCGGTGAAGCAAAGCGCGTGAAGTCCGTTGCTGACCGCATTGGCTTTATTTCGATCCACAGCCAGGTAACCGACCTGCTGGCCTTCTGCTCCTTCTTTATCATCGGTCTGATGATCGGCATGATTAACTTCCAGTTCAGCAGCTTCAACTTTGGCATTGGTAATGCCGCCGGGCTGCTGTTTTCCGGGATCATGCTCGGTTTCCTACGGGCTAACCACCCAACGTTTGGTTATATCCCGCAGGGCGCACTGACGATGGTGAAAGAGTTTGGCCTGATGGTGTTTATGGCTGGCGTCGGGCTGAGCGCGGGCAGCGGAATTAATCAGGGGCTGGGTGAAACCGGTCTGCTGATGCTGGCGGCCGGCCTGATTGTCAGCCTGCTGCCGGTGGTGATCTGTTTCCTGTTTGGTGCGCTGGTGCTTAAGATGAACCGCGCCCTGCTGTTTGGTGCCATTATGGGCGCACGGACCTGTGCTCCGGCGATGGAAATTATCAGCGACACGGCGCGCAGCAACATCCCGGCACTGGGATATGCAGGAACTTATGCGATTGCTAACGTTTTGCTTACGCTCGCCGGTACGCTGATCGTGGTAATCTGGCCAATTTTCGGCTGACTAAAAATATTTAGGGACTTCAGAGAACTTTTATGGCGGGGTGCAGTCTGAATTAATGCCACTGCTTTTCTTTGAAATCCCCAAATTGAGGAGCCCGTTAAACGTTATGTTTAGCGGGTTTTTTTCTTTTCTGCTCCGTGACTTCCGCAGCACCCTTTCCTTCCGCTCTTAATGTTGCCTTAAGCGCTTTCAGGCATCGTAGACTCCCTGTACTTATCGCCAAAGCGTCATAAAAATGTCATCAATTCTCAACAAACCCGAAACGAAGCGCGTAATTAGGAGGGAAGCTCTTTACCCTCTTCCGGCTGACTTTTATTTTAAGCAATCCGTGCTGTTAGTACTGAGCGCGATGTTTCTGATTTGGCTGTCGCGCAGTGAAAGCTGGGACATGGCCATTAGCCAGATGTGGTACGACCCGTTGAGTCAGCGGTTTCCATGGAAAGATAACGTCTGGCTGGATGTGATTAACCACCGCCTGTTAAAAGACCTGGTCATCGGCGGCGGTGTACTGCTGCTGATTGCCGGGATCGTACGCCGCCAGTGGCGATGGGTACTGGTGGCACTGCTGATGGGTATCGGACCGCTGGTGGTTGGTGTGCTGAAAAGCAGCAGTGCGCACTCCTGCCCGTGGGACCTGGTGCAGTTTGGTGGTCATGCCGTTTCCTATCCGCTATTTGGATCTATTCCCGAAAATAGCGGGCCGGGCCGCTGCTTCCCTGGGGGGCATGCCTCCAGCGGATTCAGTGCGATGGCGCTGTTTTTCCTGTTCTGGCCCCGTCGCCCGCGCCTCGCCTGGTGCTGCTGGTGGGCGGCGCTGGTACTGGGGACGGCCATGGGCTTTGGTCAGATTATGCGAGGCGCACACTTCATGTCCCACAACCTCTGGGCAGCGTGGTGGGTATGGCTGACGCAGTGTGTAATTTTCGGGTGCGTGACGCATCTGTTTAAAATGAAGAGGAAATAAATACAATGATGGAAGAGATTAACCGCTCGCTGTTTCTCTGGATTAATGCCAACGGCGACTCGCCGGGATGGCTGATCGCACTGGCAACGTTTATCGCCCGCGACGTGATTGCCATCGTCCCGCTGATGATCGTCGTACTGTGGCTGTGGGGGCCACGCAGCCAGCTGACCTCGCAGCGCGTGCTGGTGGTGAAAACCGGTGTGGCGCTGCTGTATGCGCTGGCAATATCCTGGAGCCTCGGCCATCTTTTCCCGCATCCTCGCCCCTTCGCAATCGGGCTTGGCCACCAGTATCTTGCCCATGCCCCTGATGACTCCTACCCCAGCGATCACGGCACGGTGATCTTTACCTTTGCACTGGCGTTTATTGCCTGGCATCGCATCTGGTCCGGTGCCGTACTGCTGGCTACCGGTGCGGCTATCGCCTGGTCACGCATCTACCTTGGCGTCCACTGGCCAATGGATATGCTGGGCGGGCTGCTGGTCGGCGTATTGTCCTGCCTGTTTGCACAAATTTTCTGGCTGATGTTCGGTAGTCGCCTGTTACCGCTGCTCTCTTCTCTTTATCGAACGGTATTTGCTTTTCCAATCAGTAAAGGCTGGGTACGCCACTAATTATTTGACGGGCCGGAATCCTCCGGCCCGCAACGCCAGGATAAACCTCTTCCTCTCCCTCCACTTTTCTTATTGCGCAATAAATCCGAATTAAATGCTGCCTGCTCACTGCCGTTGCGCAATTGATTAAACCAGCAACACTTCAATCCATGAATTTAAAATAACTCATTGTTTTTAATAAAATATAAAAAATGGCGCTAACAAAAAACAGCCAACAAGACTACTATTTAACCATTTAAAAAACCTTAAATTCAGTTTAAATGCCTGTTAAGAAAGCAGTTACCTGGTAGATAATCCCTGCAAAACCTCCTCCAACAGATGTTCACACCAAAAAAGGTAATAGAATTGTGACTGCGATCACCGGTAATAGATCATCCAGTGCTTTCATCTATTTTTTCTGATGGTAGAGTGTGCGCCATAAAAATCAGAGTGATTAATTAAATCCGTTATCGGTAATTAAAAATTGCTGTGCGGATGTTAAGCGATTTAATTAATTGTTTTTAAACACTGGAGAAAGTGATGGACTCATCCCAAACAGCGGTGCTCAATCCCGTAGCCCCTCAGGATGCCAGTACGTGGCGTAAAACCGACACCATGTGGATGCTGGGCCTGTACGGCACGGCCATTGGCGCAGGTGTGCTGTTCCTGCCGATTAACGCCGGAATCGGTGGCCTGATCCCACTGATCATTATGGCGCTGCTGGCCTTCCCGATGACGTTCTTTGCCCACCGGGGACTGTGCCGCTTCGTGCTTTCAGGCAGCAAACCTGACGGCGATATTACCGAAGTGGTGGAAGAACACTTTGGTGTGGGTGCCGGTAAGCTGATCACCCTGCTCTATTTCTTCGCCATCTACCCTATCCTGCTGGTTTACAGCGTGGCAATTACCAACACCGTCGAAAGCTTTATGACCCATCAGCTGCATATGCAGGCACCGCCGCGCGCGCTGCTGTCGCTGATCCTGATCGTCGGCCTGATGACCATCGTGCGTTTTGGTAAAGACATTATCGTCAGAACCATGAGCATGCTGGTGTATCCGTTTGTTCTGGTGCTGATGGCGCTGGCGCTGTATCTGATCCCACACTGGAACAGCTCGATTTTCAACAACGTCAGCCTGAGCGGCAGCGGCAGTGGTCTGCTGATGACGCTGTGGCTGGCGATCCCGGTGATGGTCTTCTCCTTCAATCACTCGCCGATTATTTCCGCCTTTGCCGTTGCCAAACGCGGTGAGTACGGAGACATGGCCGAGAATAAATGCTCACGCATCCTGGCCCGTAGCCATATCATGATGGTGATTACAGTGATGTTCTTTGTGTTCAGCTGCGTGCTGAGCCTGTCACCGGAAAACCTGGCGGAAGCCAAAGCGCAGAACATTTCTATCCTGTCCTACCTGGCAAACCACTTCAGCACTCCGCTGATGGCGTGGCTGGCACCGATGATTGCCATCGTGGCGATCACCAAATCTTTCCTCGGCCACTATCTTGGCGCGCGTGAAGGCTTCAACGGTACAGTTAATAAGATGCTGCGCAGCCGTGGTAAAACTATCGCTGAAAATAAACTGAACCGCTTTACCGCGCTGTTTATGCTGGTAACGACCTGGATTGTTGCCACGCTGAACCCGAGCATTCTCGGCCTGATCGAAAGCCTGGGCGGCCCGATTATCGCCGTGCTGCTGTTCCTGATGCCGATGTATGCCATTAACAAAGTTCCGGCAATGCGCAAGTACAGCGGCAAGCTGAGCAACGTGTTTGTGGTGCTGGTAGGCCTGGTGGCGATTTCCGCCGTGGTTTACGATTTAATCTGATGTTCCTCAGCGGGCGGACCGACCGGTCCGCCCCTGCTTCACGAGCGTAAGTCAGCAACAATTAGCGTTAGCTAAACAGCCCGGTGATTTTCATCACGATAAAGTCCCAGATACGGCCAAAGAATCCCGCCTCTTTCACTTCTTCCAATACCACCAGCGGACGCTGATCGATGGATTTGCCATCCAGCTGGAAATCAATGGTGCCAACCACCTGATTTTTTGCCAGCGGCGCAGTGAGCTGCGGCTGAGTCAGCGTAAAGCTGGCTTTCAGATTCTTCATCTGTCCCTTCGGCACGGTGATTGCCGCATCCTTAGCAACACCAAGATTGACCTCGCTTTGCTCACCGTACCAGACGCGCTGCGTGGCAAACGGTTTACCGGCCTTTATCGGGGTCACCGTTTCATAAAAACGGAACCCCCAGGTCAACAGCTTCTCGCTTTCACGCATGCGAATCGCATCGGTTGCCGTCCCCAGCACCACGGAAATCAGCCGCTGATCGCCGTCAACCGCCGATGCGACAAGGTTATTTCCCGCGCCGGAAGTATGGCCGGTCTTAATGCCGTCCACCTGCAAATTGGTGCTCCACAGCAGGCGATTACGGTTGTACTGGCGGATTTTATTGAAAGTAAACTCTTTCTCTTTGTGAATCGCATACTCATCGGGCACATCGCGGATTAGGGCCTGACCAATCAGCGCCATATCACGAGCGGTACTGTACTGCCCGTCAGAATCCAGCCCGTGTACGGTCTTAAAATGGGTATTCTGTAAACCCAGCGCCTTCGCGTAATTGTTCATCAGGCCAACGAAAGAATCCTGACTGCCCGCAACATAATCCGCCAGGGCGATACTGGCGTCATTGCCGGACTGAATGATAATGCCTTTGTTCAGCTCTGAAACCGGGATGCGATCCCCCGGCTTCAGGAACATCAGCGATGACCCCTGCAATACTGGATTGCCGGTCGCCCAGGCATCTTTACCCACGGTGACCATATCATCTTTGTTAATTTTGCCGGATTTCAACGCCTGACCAATCACATAGCTGGCCATCATTTTGGTCAGGCTGGCCGGATCGAGGCGATCGTCCGCCTTGTATTCCGTCAGCACTTTACCGCTGTTGTAATCCATCAATATCCAGGCTTTGGCATCAATTTGAGGCGCAGCAGGAGCCTGTTCAGCGTAGGCCGCTGGCAGTGTCAATAACACCGTTGTGGCAGTGACCAGCGTAATAACGCTGGCAGAAAGGAGTTTTTTCTTCATGGCGTGACCGGATATCCATTTGAAAGACGTGTATTCGAAGCGCAATCGGGTACAGAGCCACCCTACACTAAGACGTTACATCACTTAAAAGAACCTTCGAACCGTAAAGTTTCTTAGAGTTTATTAGATAAATCTTAACCTTGCCTGTCATGATGGGTAAATAATCGCCAACCCCGACACGATTACACCAGGACTAATTCTGAATTAGGGCTAAACGGTTAAGCCTGTCACAATAATTCGCTACTCTGAGAGCAATCTGCTGAGGAGGAGTGACCATGGATCTCGCACTGTTTGACCTGGATGAAACTATTATTTGTGAAGACAGCACAGGATTATGGCTACACTGGCTGGTTTCTCAGGGCTTCGCCCCTCCCGCGATCCTTCAACAGGAGCAGGCGCTGATGGATCGGTACTATCAGGGAACTCTTTCAATGGAAGAATATATGGATACCACGCTTGCACCGCTGGCGGGCCTGGCGACCTCGACGGTTAGCGGCTGGATACGTCGATTTATCCAGCGTGACATTGTGCCACGCGTCTATCCGGCGGCACGCGAGCGTATGCGCTGGCATCAGCAGCGCGGCGATACGGTAATGGTGATTTCCGCCAGCGGCGAGCATCTGGTGGCCCCCATTGCGCAACGCCTGGGTGCCGATTGCGCACTGGCGATTGGCGTCGAGGTGGTCGACAGCCGCTACAGTGGCAAAATCTTCGGACCGCTGACCTATAAAGAAGGCAAGGTGGAGTGCGTTAATCGCTGGCTGTCTCAGAGCAGCGCCCGTCAGTTTGAGAAAACCTGGGCCTACAGCGACTCAATAAACGATCTGCCGATGCTGGAAAATGCCGATCGCCCGCACGTGGTGAATCCGGCCGATACACTGCTCTCCCTGGCGCAGCAGCGCGGCTGGGAAGTGTGTAACTGGGTACGTTAGACGCTGTACTTCAGGGAGCCAGCCCCACCCGCAGCAGCTTGCCGTCGGACTCATCGGTGAGCAGATACAGCCAGCCGTCCGGCCCCACGCGGACATCGCGAATGCGCTCGCCGCGATCCTCAAGCAGGCGCTGCTGATCGACTACCCGCTCGCCGTTCAGGCTGAGCCGAATCAGATTCTTTTCCTTCAGCGCGCCGATAAACAGCGAGTTTTTCCACTGCGAAAAGCGGTCGCTGTTATAAAATGCCATACCGCTGATAGCGGGTGAAACCTTCCAGTACCAGATCGGCTGCAGCGTTCCCTCAACCTCGCCGCCTTTTGAGCCGGGAACTTTCGCGCCGCTGTAATCGATACCCCAGGTCGCCAGCGGCCAGCCGTAGTTGGCCCCTTTACGTAAAATATTCACTTCATCACCGCCGCGTGGACCGTGTTCGCTCTCCCACATCTGCCGGGTCCAGGGATTGAGCGCCAGCCCCTGCGGGTTGCGCATTCCCCACGTCCAGATTTCCGGGCGCGCCCCTGCTTTACCCACTAGCGGATTATCCGGCGGTATTGAACCATCCGCCTTCAGCCGCACAATTTTTCCCTGTAGCGCATTCAGATCCTGCGCTTTTTCCGCCTGGAAGTTATCCCCGAAGGCAATAAACAGATCGCCACTGTCGTCGAAGGCCATGCGGGTACCCAGATTAGCCCCGCCGGAAAGGCCCGGCTGCTGGCGGATCACTTCGCGGAAATCGCTGAGCTGCTGATAATCCTCGCTCAATCTGCCATAACCTACGGCAGCCCCACCGCGTCCATCCGACTCGCCTCGCGTATAGCTCAGCCAGACGCGGCGGCTCTCGGCAAAGTCGGGGGCCAGCACTACGTCAAGCAGGCCACCCTGACTGCGGATCCAGACTTCCGGTACGCCTTTAAGCGGCGCAGATAGCCCTTTTCCGGCCTGCCAGCGCCGGAGCTCGCCGGATCGTTCAGTGATTAACATCCCCTGATTATCAGGTAAGAACGCCAGTGCCCAGGGATGATTAAGGCCATCCTGTAGTTCCTCAACCGTTACGTTTTCCGCCATCGCCGTCGGGCTAAACAGCAGTACAAGCAGGCTAACAGCGGCCAGAGGTTTGAACATTGTTTTCTCTCCGTAACGGGATGTATCAGATAACCGTAGCGAATCGGGGCTAAAGCGGCGGGCTTTTTACAAAACCTTAATGAGGAATGGGAAATCCGCAGCGCTGAACGGAATCCATCACTATTGATTCGTGTATGGTATGAGTTCATGCACATGCCGCTGAGGGATGGGTGCATGAGGTTCAGCCTCTGCTGCTGCTCCGGGCGGTCCTCGCGCCGCGTTGCGGTGCCTTCGGTTACGCCATTTCGCCGACGGATCGGCCAGGATTGAACGTCCCTGTTCAAACCCGGCCTGATGGCAGCGTCCCTGCTGCCTTCTCCTGGCGTAATGCCTCCACCTCAGCGCTGCGGATGCCCTTACGCAGCAGCAGAGGCTTTCCCCTTTGAGCTTATCATCGCTGCCTGAACGTCGTTTTAGCATTAGATGTAAGCATGAACCTACAGAGTTATTTAAAGATCAGGCAACGCAAAAGTCAGAAAGCAGGCTGGCCGTGCCCCCGCTCGGGCAATCCGCAGCGCTGAACGCAGAGAGGAAGCCAGGATTCGCCTGCATGGACGCAGGCGAAAGGCCCAGCCGCGCAGGACGCGCGTCTGGGCCGGTCCGTGAGGCTGACGAATGAAGTGAAGGAACCGCAACGCGGCGCGAGGACCGCCCGAACGGGGGCACGGCCAGCCAGCGCCAACTCCAAGCGATGCAAACAACTTAGAGGCAGGACGTCCGCCATGGGCACGGCCAGCCAGCGCCAACTCCCAGTTCTACAAACAACTACTTAGAGGCAGCATGCCTGAGTATTAGTCAATGACAATTCATTAACAAAAGTGCTATATCATTCAGCCGGAAAAAACGCTAAGGAACGCCGATGACCATTTTCCTACCGCTGATTTATCTGCTGGCGGGTTACGCTATGGGGCATAGCCGCTGGGATTTCAAAGCGCTGGCTTCCCTGCTGTTAACCCGACTCATCATTCCGCTGGTCATCATCTATAACGTCTCCAGCCACTTTCATGCCATGAGCGGCATTATTCTGGTCACCGCGCTGTTAATGCTGATTTTACTGAGCGTTGGCCGCCTTGTTAGCCGCGATCCGGTGCAGCATCTTTGCTTCTTCTATCTGAATATCGGCTGGCTGGGTCTGCCCATCGTCAGCGCCCTGTTCTCCGCTCAGGCGATAGTGATCGTTATCGCCGCGTACGTCGGCAGTTCGATTTTTGGCAATTCGATTGGTGCAGGTATGCTCTCCGGCGCGGGCCTGGACCTGAAAGGTCTGCTAAAAACGCCGCCGGTGCTGGCGCTGGGTGCGGGTATCGTGCTGATCCCTTTCGGCGAGCAGATTACCCAGTTCGGGGAAGGACTTTACGATGCTGCCAAATTTCTGATGAGCTTCCTTGGGATGGCTATTCTGGGATTCTGGCTGGCGAAAGTCCGGGTGACGGCAGCGGATTTCCGTAACGAGCTGCGCCCTTTTCTACTGCGCGGCGGGGCCATTTTCCTGCTGGTCAGCGCCTTGTTGTTATGTGGGCATCTTTATGACATTCAGATACTGACCGATAACGCGGCCACGCTGTATCTGTTCTGCCTGCTGCCGCCCGCAGCGAATATTATCGTACTGGAAACCCACTACCTCGGCACCGGCCGTTCGGCGCGCGCAATTTCATGCGGAACCTGCATCAGCATTGTTGCCATCGCGATCTACGCTGCCGCGGTCGTGCTCAGCCGCATGATGTAAGCTGGATGATGTGGCGTGAGAAGGATGATGTAAGTTGGATGATGTGCCGTGAGAAGGACGATGTAAGTTAAATGCTCTGAGCTGGATGATGTGAACCGCACGGTGGGCGTTGGGTAATGTCAACCGGATGGTTTGAGCGCGCAGCTCTCCCTGCGCGCTCAAAGTGCTATCAGTGCTATCAGTGCTATCAGTGCTTCAGTGCTTCAGTGCTTCAGTGCTTCAGTTTAGGGTCCAGCGCATCGCGCAGACCATCCCCCAGCAGATTGAAGGCCAGCACCGTCAGGAAAATGGCCAGACTCGGAAAGATCGCCACGTGCGGTGCCATCACCATATCCGCCTGCGCCGCATTGAGCATTGCGCCCCACTCCGGCGTTGGCGGCTGAGCACCCAGCCCCAGAAACGACAGGCTGGCGGCAGAGATAATCGAGGTGCCGATACGCATCGTGAAATACACCACGATGGAAGAGAGCGTTCCCGGCAGAATATGGCGCAGAATAATCACCCAGTCCGGCGCACCGATGCTGCGCGCGGATTCAATATAGGTCAGGTGCTTCAACACCAGGGTATTACCGCGCACCAGCCGGGCAAAGGCTGGAATGCTGAAAATCGCCACCGCGAGGATCACGTTAGACATGCCGTTTCCGAGTACCGCCACCACCGCTATCGCCAGCAGGATACCGGGAAAGGCGAAAAGCACGTCGCAGATGCGCATAATAATGCGGTCCCACCAGCCTTCGTAATAGCCAGCCAGCAAACCCAGCAGCGTGCCGATAGCGGCCCCCACCGCCACCGAAAAGACCCCGGCAACCAGCGACAAACGCGCACCGAGCAGCACGCGGCTGAAGATATCGCGGCCCAGCGCATCCACGCCGAACCAGTGCAGCATCGACGGCCCTTCATTAAGCCTGTCGTAGTCAAAATAGTTTTCCGCATCGAACGGTGCCAGCAGGGGGGCAAATGCAGCCACCACGACCAGCAGCACGATAAATATGGCTGCCGCCATCGCCAGATGCTGACGACGAAAACGCCGCCAGAACTCACGCCACGGAGTACGCAGACGATCGGGGCTGATTGTCGGCAGTGCGGATAGCGCAGCTTTGCGTCGCCAGTTAAGCATCAACCATCCTTATTTGTAGCGAATTGCCGGATTGATCGCCGCGTAGAGCATATCGACCATCAAATTAATCAGGATAAACTCCAGTGAGAACAGCAGCACTTCGGCCTGAATCACCGGATAATCACGCATCTCAACGGAATCAACGAGCAGCCGTCCCAGCCCAGGCCAGTTGAACACCACCTCCACGACGATCGATCCGCCGAGCAGGAAACCAAACTGCAGCCCCATCATGGTCACCACCGGGATCATCGCATTGCGCAGGCCGTGCTTGACCACCACCAGCGATTCACGCACGCCTTTGGCCCGCGCAGTACGCATGTAATCTTCCTGCATCACTTCGACAAACGACGCGCGGGTAAAGCGAGCCATCACTGCCGCTACGGCGGCACCAAGGGTAATCGAGGGTAAAATATAGTGCTGCCAGCTGTCAGCGCCAACGGTCGGCAACCAGCCCAGCTCAACGGAAAAAACCTGCATCAGCAGGATACCCAGAGCAAAAGCCGGGAAGGAAATGCCGGACACCGCCAGCGTCATCCCCAGACGGTCGGGCCAGCGGTTGCGCCACACGGCGGAAACAATGCCAATCGCCATGCCGAAAACAACCGACCACGCCATGCTGCTCAGCGTCAGCCAGAAAGTGGGCATAAAGCGTAGCGCAATCTCTTCAGACACCGGGCGTTTAGACACCATCGACAGGCCAAAATCCCCCTGCAACGCATTGGTGATATAGCGCCAGAACTGCTGCGGCAGCGGCAAATCCAGCCCCAGCTGTTCGCGTACCATCGCCACCACTTCGGCATCCGCTTCGCGGCCGGCAATCAATCGCGCCGGGTCTCCCGGTAAAAGATGAACAAACAGAAACACCAGCACCGCCACAATCAGCAGCGTCGGGATCAGGCCCAGCAGGCGTTTAATAAAATAGTTAAGCATCGATGTTCCTACGCCCCCTTCACAGGGGGCGTTTTTGCTGTCGGGCGTTACTTCAGGTCAGCATCGTCGAAGCTGAACGAGGTATCCGGCATCACGTAGAAACCGGTCAGGTTTTTAGTGTTGGCGGAAACCAGCTTCTCTACCACCAGCGGCACCCACGGCTGATCTTTCCAGATGAGATCCTGGGCATCTTTATACAGGGCGGATTTCTTCTCGCCGTCGGTAGTGTTCAGCGCGTCGGTCAGATCTTTATCCACCTGCGGATTGCTGTAGAAGGCGGTATTAAAGATGGTTGGCGGCCAGGACTGGGTGGCAAACAGCGGCGTCAGCGCCCAGTTGGCTTCACCGGTTGACGCCGACCAGCCGGTGTAGAACATCCGCACGCCGCTCTCTTTCTGACCCTTATCTTCAACCTGCGCCGCACGCTGGCCGGCATCCATTGCCGTCAGCTGTACCTTAATCCCCACCTGCGCCAGCTGCTGCTGGGTAAACTGCAGCACCTTCTGCGCGGTGCTGTGGTTATGGGATGACCACAGCGTGGTGCTGAAACCGTCAGGATAGCCCGCCTCTTTCAGCAGCTCGCGCGCCTTCGCCGGGTTGTACTCCGGTGCCGGATAGCTCTGCGCGTACTGAATAGACGGCGGAACTATGCCGGTAGCCGGGGTGGCGTAACCGGCAAAGGCCACTTTCGCCAGCGCATCACGATTAATCGCGTAGTTAATCGCCTCGCGCACTTTCGGGTTATCAAACGGCTTCTGGGTGACATTCAGGCTGATGTAGCGCTGCATAATCGATGGCGAGGTGACCAGATCGAGCTTGCTGTTTTTTTCCAGCAGTTTGGCCTGCTCGAAGGGGATCGGGAAAGCAAAGTTCGCCTCACCGGTTTGCAGCATTGCTGAACGAGTATTGTTGTCGACCACCGGCCGCCAGGTAATCGAATCCAGCTTCGGATAGCCCGGCTTCCAGTAGCCGTCAAACTTCTTCACTTTAACGAAGTCGGTTTGATTCCAGGTGACAAATTCATACGGACCGGTTCCCACAGGGTGGAAGCCGATATCCTTACCGTACTTCGTCAGCGCGTCCGGGGAGATCATCGCCGCCACCGGGCTGGCCAGGGTATTGATAAAGGCGGAGAACGGCTGCGAAAGCGTAATCTTCACCGTGGTCGGGTCGATAACTTCAGTGCCGGACACCACTTTAAACAGGTTAAAGCGCTTGAGGTGATTGTCAGGATTGCTGGCGCGATCGAGGTTGGCCTTCACCGCCGCCGCGTTGAACTCCGTACCGTCCTGGAACTTCACGCCGCTGCGCAGTTTGATGGTGTAGTTCAGACCGTCGGGGCTGACCTGATAACTCTCGGCCAGCACGTTCTGCAGTTTCATATCCTTATCAAAACCAAACAGGCCCTGATAGAAGGATTTCGCCACCGCCTGCGACAGCGTATCGTTGGCATCATACGGGTCGAGGGTGGTGAAGTTGGAGGCCACGGCGATAGTGACATCCTTCGCCGCCCAGGCAGGCAGAGCGGCAATAGTGCCCAGCAGCCCGGCGGTTAACAACAGCTTACGCGTTTTCAGAACCATCATCTCAATCTCCTGTCTCTTATTTTCATTATCAAATAATCAGGCGCGGTTAATCACATGTCGGGCAACATAATGCCCGGCACTGACCTCAACCAGCGGGGCCACCAGCGGCTCATCGCCAAGGGCACGGATCGGGCTGGGAATTTCATCAACAAGCAGCGCTCGCTCGCGGCGGCGATGGCCGGGCTGGGCGACCGGCACGGCCGCCATCAGCTTGCGGGTATACGGATGCTGCGGGTTTTCAAAGACGGCCTGGCGCGGGCCGATCTCTACGATCTGCCCCAGATACATCACCGCCACCCGGTGACTGATGCGCTCAACCACCGCCATATCATGGGAAATAAACAAAAACGCAATGCCGTAGTCGCGCTGGAGGTCAAGCATCAGATTAATAATCTGTGCCTGAATCGACACGTCCAGCGCAGACACCGATTCATCGGCAATCACCACCTTCGGATTCAGCGCCAGCGCCCGGGCGATACAGATACGCTGCCGCTGGCCGCCGGAAAATTCGTGCGGATAGCGCTGCGCATGTTCCGGCAGCAGCCCGACCCGCTCCAGCAGGCTGGCCACTCGCTGCTCGGCCTCCTGCCCACGGGCGATGCCGTGGACCAGCAGCGGCTCCATAATCGAGTAGCCCACCGTCAGACGCGGATCGAGAGAGGCGTATGGATCCTGAAAAATAAACTGAATATCGCGGCGCAGATGCGACAGCGCGCTGCCCTTGAGCAGATCGATGCGCTTACCGTCAAAGGTAATCGAGCCGCCCTGGCTCTCTACCAGCCGCAGTAGCGAGCGCCCGGTGGTGGATTTGCCACAGCCGGATTCACCGACCAGCGCCAGCGTTTCGCCGTGATGAAGATCGAAGCTGACTTTTTCCACCGCATGCACTCGCCGTGTAACGCGGTTAAAGATACCGCTGCGAATATCAAAACGGGTCACCAGATCGCGAACCTGCAGCAGCGGCGGGCCGTCTTTACGCACGGTATCCTGCGGCAGTTCCGCCGTGGGATCTTCTTCACCCACCAGTGGAAACTTCTGCGGAAAGGGGCGACCGGTCATTGCACCGAGTTTTGGCACCGCCGCCAGCAGCGCACGGGTGTAAGGCTCTTTCGGTGCGGAAAACAGCGTTTCTACTTCGCCGGTTTCCACTACGTTGCCGCGATACATCACCTGTACCCTATCGGCCATTTCCGCCACCACGCCCATATCGTGAGTGATAAATATCACCCCCATTTGCATTTCCTTTTGCAGCACGCGGATCAGCTGCAGGATCTGCGCCTGAATGGTCACATCCAGCGCGGTGGTCGGCTCGTCGGCAATCAGCAGCGCGGGGCGACAGGAGAGCGCCATGGCGATCATCACCCGCTGACGCATGCCGCCGGAAAGCTGATGCGGATAGCGGGACATAATATTTTTAGCTTCCGGAATGCGGACCAGATCCAGCATGCGCTTCGCTTCCTCCAGCGCCTGCTGGTGATCTTTACCCTGATGCAGGCGAATAGATTCGGCGATTTGCTCACCGACCGGAAACACCGGGTTCAGCGAGGTCATCGGCTCCTGAAAGATCATCGCGATATCGGCACCGCGAATCTCACGCAGTTTCCGGGCGGAGAGCGTCGCCAGATCGACCTGCTGCTGATTGCGGCGACGCAGCAGAATACTGCCGCTATCAATGCTGCCGCCGCCCTGTTCTACCAGCCGCATCAGTGCCAGTGAAGTCACCGATTTACCGGAGCCGGACTCGCCGACAATCGCCAGCGTTTCGCCTTCGCGAACCGTTAACGAGAGATTATTTACCGCCTGAATGCGCTGACCTTCCTGCTGAAAACTAACGCTGAGGTCACTGACCGTCAGCACCAGTTCATTGTGCTGGTGAAGCGCGCTCATCAATACTCCTCGCGAAAAATAGCCGCCACCGGCGCTTCGCCGACCACGCCGTAACCGCGATACATCCCTTCACTGTTAAACGGCAACAGCACATTTCCCTGGCGATCGATGGCGATCAGCCCACCGCTGCCGCCGAGCTGAGGGATTTTTTCCATAACGACCCGTTCGGTTGCCTGCTGAAGCGACAGGCCGCCGTAGTTCATCAGTGCGGCAACGTCATAGGCCGCAAGAGTACGAATAAAGACTTCGCCGGTACCGGTACAGGATACCGCCACCGTATCGCTGGCATAACAGCCCGCGCCCGGCAGCGGGGAGTCACCCACCCGGCCAACCTGTTTATTGGTCATGCCACCGGTGGAGGTAGCTGCAGCAAGATTTCCTGCGGAATCCAGCGCGACGGCACCGACGGTGCCCATTTTACGATCCGGGTCGAGCGGCTCGCCCGAACGGGCTTCGTCGTGATCCAGCACCACTTTCTGCTGGTTCTGCGCGCGTTCAAGCTGCTTGCGGCGCCCCGGCGTAGAGAAAAAGTCAGCGGCAACCATTTCCAGCCCCTGGGCAGCCGCAAACGATTCCGCACCGGCGCCAGTGAACAGCACGTGGGGACTGTGTTCCAGCACCGCGCGCGCTGCCAGCACCGGATTACGAATATGGGATACGCCCGCGACAGCCCCGGCCTCAAGGGTCCGACCATCCATCACGCAGGCATCAAGTTCGTGGGTCGCCTGATGGGTAAATACCGATCCCACCCCGGCGTTAAACATCGGGCATTCTTCCAACAGACGGACCGCTTCGGTTACCACATCCAGCGCGCTGGCACCGCTGGCCAGCATCGCCTGGGCGCTGGCCACGATCTGCGTCAGCGCCTGACGATAGCGTTGCTCGGCTTTTGCATCCATACTGGTACGAGTTATCGTGCCTGCACCACCGTGGATGGCAATCGTCGCTCTGACCATGATTATTTATCCTGTCTGTTAAATCAGCATGAAAAACACCGGGTTAGCTGGTATTTTTTGAAAAAATACCGTTTTGACTATAGGTAGCATACCTGAGGTTGTAAAGCGGAAAGTTCGCACCCTGATAATAACCAATGGTTCTAACTTAGCTGCGTTTCGTACTTTCGCACCGCCGTTTTCAGCATGCGTGACCCTGCTGTCGAATCGCGCCATAATACTGCCAAAAGCATTTCGCCCGCCCTGCGGCGCGAACCGAGGAGAAGTTATGGAAGCGTTTACATCGGGATTGATCTCCCTCGACGATGCCCTGAGCAACATGCTGAGCCGCATTACCCCTATTGATGAAAGTGAGCTTTTACCGCTGCCGCAGGCGGCAGGACGCATCAATGCGTCGCCGGTAATATCGCCGATGGCGGTTCCCCCTTTTGATAATTCTGCGATGGATGGCTATGCCGTCCGCATGGCCGATGTTCAATCCGGCACGCCGCTGACCGTCGCGGGTAAAGCCTTTGCCGGTTCGCCTTTTAACGGTAACTGGCCGGCCGGCAGCTGTATTCGCATTATGACCGGCGCGCCGATACCTGCGGGATGTGAAGCCGTGGTGATGCAGGAACAGACCGAACAGCAGGGTGACGCGGTGGTGATTACCGCCAAAGTCAGTGCCGGGCAAAACATCCGCCGCGCTGGCGAAGATATCCGCCAGGGAAGCGAAGTACTGACCGCCGGTGTCAGGCTCGGCGCCGCCGAACTGCCGCTGCTGGCCTCGCTGGGGATCGCCAGCGTGCAGGTACTGCGCCCGTTACGCGTGGCGATTTTCTCCACGGGTGATGAACTGCAATCACCGGGCCAGCCGCTGGCCGCCGGGCAGATCTACGACACTAACCGCTTTGCCGTGCATCTGATGCTGAATAAGCTGGGCTGTGAAGTGATCGATCTGGGCATTATTCGTGACGATCGCGATGCGCTACGTGCCGCTTTTCATGAAGCCGACGCCCGTGCTGACGTGGTGATCAGCAGCGGCGGTGTCTCCGTTGGCGAGGCCGATTACACCAGGGAGATGCTTGAAGAACTGGGCGAAGTCACCTTCTGGAAACTGGCGATCAAACCGGGTAAACCGTTCGCCTTTGGCCGACTGAAAAACAGCTGGTTCTGCGGCCTGCCGGGCAATCCTGTCTCGGCCATGCTCACGTTCTATCAGCTGGTGCAGCCGCTGCTGGCTAAACTCACCGGTCAAAGCGGCCCTGCCCTGCCGCCGCGCCAGCGGGTACGCAGTGCCGATGTGCTAAAAAAATCGCCGGGCCGCCTCGACTTCCAGCGCGGGCTCCTGCTGCGTAACGCGCAGGGAGAACTGGAGGTGAAATCTACCGGCCATCAGGGTTCTCACGTCTTCAGCTCATGGCATCAGGCAAACTGCTTTATCGTTCTTGAGCGCGAACGCGGCACTGTACAGCCCGGTGAGTGGGTGGAGATTGAACCGTTTAACGCACTGCTGGAAGGTTGATATGCATCCCGAACTCAGCGATGAAGAGATGCTGCGCTACAACCGCCAGATTGTGCTGCGCGGCTTTGATTTTGAAGGCCAGGAGCAGCTGAAAGCGGCAAGCGTGCTGGTGGTCGGGCTGGGCGGGCTGGGCTGTGCCGCCAGCCAGTATCTTGCCGCTGCGGGCGTCGGTCATCTGACCCTGCTCGACTTCGACAGCGTTTCACTGTCGAACCTGCAGCGGCAGGTGCTGCACGGCGAAGCGCAGCTGGGTATGGCGAAAGTCGAGTCAGCGCGTGCGCGTTTGGCAGCCATCAACTCGCAGATCCGCTACAGCACGATAAATGCGCAGCTTGACGATGGCGAACTGGCGCAGCTGATTGCCGATCATCATCTGGTGGTCGACTGCTGCGATAACGTCGCCACGCGTGAACAGCTCAACCGCCTGTGCTATGGCAGCAAAACGCCGCTGGTTTCCGGCGCGGCGATTCGTATGGAAGGGCAAATCAGCGTGTTTCGCTGGGGCAATAACGAACCGTGCTATCGCTGCATCAGCCGGCTGTTTGGTGCCGCAACGCTCAGCTGCGTGGAAGCCGGTGTGATGGCACCGCTGGTCGGGGTGATCGGTTCTCTCCAGGCGATGGAGGCAATTCGCACACTCACCGACTACGGCAGCCCGGTTGCCGGTCAACTGCTGCTGTACGATGCCATGACCTTACAGTTCCGCACGATGAAAGTAGCCCGCGATCCCCACTGTGAAGTTTGCTCAGACAGCGCATCGGAATAAACGCTTTTCGTAATTTTTACGGAGTAAAAACAAGCGTTTCGGCTGGCAGAACCTATAATAAAGTATGACCGCCCCGGTGGCAGGAAGGATGACGTAGATGATTGCAGACCAGCACGCCGTGACCACTCACTCCAGTAAGCTTTCATTGCGCCAGATGATGATTATTTTTTTACTGGCGATCGTGAGCGTAGTGATTCTGATAAACGGCTGGCTGATCTGGAACTCCTGGCAGCGGACCATCGCCTCGGCGCAGGATGATGCACATAATCTTTCACAGTCACTCTCCAGGCAGGCGGAGGATACCTTCTTACAGGTCGACCTGACGCTACAGGATGTCAGCGATCGCATCTCGCTCATTGGACTGAATCAGGCACAGCACGGCTATCTGCGCGAGTTGCTCAGTTCGCGCACCAGCTCACTGCCGCAGCTTAACGGCATGGCTATTTATGACGCACAGGGTAACTGGCTGGTCACTTCCAAGGGCAATATTCCAAAGCAGATTAACAACAGCGATCGAGAATATTTCCGCTATCACCTCACCCATGCCGACAGCAAGGTCCATATCGGCAAGGTGATCCGCAGCCGCGCGACCGGCGATCTGGTGATCCCGGTATCATTGCGCCTGAATAACAGCGATGGGTCCTTTCGCGGTATCCTGCTCGCTTCGGTCAATCTCAGCTTTTTTAAAACGGTTTACGGCTACTACAACCTGGGTCGCCACAACGTACTGGCGCTGATGCTCAGCGACGGCACGATCCTGTACGTGCGCCCCTATGTTGAGAGCGCCATTAACCGCAATATTTCCGACAGCCCGCTGTTCACCACCCTGCTGAAAAACGCCTCCAGCGGCACCGCCGTATATAAATCCAGGCTGGACGGTAAAGAGCGCGTCTTCGGCTACTCGGCCCTGGAGCGCTACTCGCTGGTCACCGCCGCCGGCTATGATAAAGGGCAGCTGATGCGCGGCTGGTTCTCTACGCTGAGCGTCTACATCGCACTTTGTACGATTCTGCTGCTGGTGATTTTCCTGCTGGGGATGCTGGTGCTGCGGCATATCGGCCTGAACCTGAAGAACCAGCAGGAGCTGACCGCCGTACGCGATCGGCTCACAGCAATGAACCGGACGTTGCAGACGCTGGCGCTGGTTGACGGCCTGACCGGGCTGGCAAACCGTCGTCAGTTCGATCTCTATTTGCAGCACAGCATCGATCGGGCGAACAAATTACATATTCCGCTGGCGCTGCTGATGATTGATGTCGACTCGTTTAAAGCGTTCAACGACAGCTACGGTCATCCGGCGGGCGACGACTGCCTGAAGAAAATTGCCGATGCGCTGGCCCACCTACCCCATCGCCCGGATAACCTGGTGGCCCGCTACGGCGGAGAAGAGTTTGCGATTATTCTTCCCGGCTGCGATCGCGATCTGGCTTATCGTTTAGCACTGCAGGCGCTTGAAGCGATTACCGCTCTGAACATTCCACACCAGCAAAACAGCTGTGGTCAGCAGGCGGTTTCCGTTAGCGTTGGGCTGCATGTAATGACTCAGGAAAATCAGATACTGTCGCCGCAGACGTTGATCGCCGGGGCGGATCGGGCGCTGTACGTGGCGAAAAATGCGGGGAAAAATCAGGTGGCGGAGAGCCATTAAGCGTGGGCCAGAGGAGCCTGGCCCACGAACAGCAATTTAGACGATGCCCTGGCTGCGCAGGTAGTCTTCGTAGTTGCCGGTAAAGTCGGTGATCTTGCCCGGGGACATTTCAATCACGCGGGTGGCCAGCGAGCTGACGAACTCACGGTCGTGAGAAACGAAGATCAGCGTTCCTTCGTACATCTCCAGCGCCATATTCAGCGCTTCGATAGATTCCATATCCAGGTGGTTGGTCGGTTCATCCATAATCAGGATATTCGGTTTCTGCATCATCAGCTTACCGAACAGCATGCGGCCTTTTTCCCCACCGGAAAGCACTTTAGCAGGCTTCTTGATGTCGTCCTGGCTGAACAGCAGGCGGCCGAGGATGCTGCGTACTGCCTGCTCATCGTCCCCTTCCTGCATCCACTGGCTCATCCAGTCAAACACGGTAAGGTTATCGCTGAAGTCATGAGCATGGTCCTGCGCGTAATAACCAATCTGCGCGTTTTCAGACCATTTGACGGTACCGGAATCCGGCGTCAGCTCACCAACCAGCGTTTTCAGCAGGGTGGTTTTACCAATACCGTTCGGACCGATGATCGCCAGCTTCTCACCGACTTCCAGCAGCGTGTTGACGTTCTTAAACAGCGGGCCGTTATCAAAGCCTTTGGTCACCGCTTCAAGGGTCAGTGCGTTACGGAACAGCTTTTTATCCTGATCGAAGCGGATAAACGGGTTCTGGCGGCTTGACGCTTTCACTTCATCCAGCTTGATTTTATCAATCTGCTTGGCGCGAGAGGTTGCCTGGCGGGATTTCGAGGCGTTAGCGCTGAAGCGGCTGACGAAGGACTGCAGTTCGTTGATCTGCGCCTTCTTCTTGGCGTTATCCGACAGCAGACGTTCGCGCGCCTGGGTCGCCGCCGTCATGTATTCGTCGTAGTTACCCGTGTAAACGCGCAGTTCGCCGTAGTCCAGATCGGCCATGTGCGTACAGACCATATTCAGGAAGTGACGGTCGTGCGAAATAATGATCATGGTGCTGTTACGCTCGTTCAGCACCTGCTCCAGCCAGCGAATGGTATCGATGTCCAGGTTGTTCGTCGGTTCGTCAAGCAGCAGGATTTCCGGGTTAGAGAACAGCGCCTGCGCCAGCAGCACACGCAGCTTCCAGCCGGGTGCCACTTCGCTCATCGGACCGTAGTGCTGCTCCAGCGGAATACCCACGCCCAGCAGCAGTTCACCGGCGCGTGCTTCCGCGGTGTAACCGTCCATTTCGCCGTATTTCTCTTCGAGATCGGCAACTTTGTAGCCATCTTCTTCGCTCATTTCCGGCAGCGCATAAATTGCATCGCGCTCTTCCTTCACCGCCCACAGCTCACCGTGGCCCATGATCACCGTATCCAGCACTGAATACTGTTCGAAGGCGAACTGATCCTGGCGCAGCTTACCGATGCGCTCGTTCGGGTCGATGGAGACGTTACCGGCAGAAGGCACCAGATCGCCACCCAGAATTTTCATAAAGGTGGACTTACCGCTGCCGTTGGCACCGATCAGACCGTAGCGGTTGCCGCCGCCAAATTTGACAGAAATGTTTTCGAACAGCGGCTTACTGCCAAACTGCATGGTGACGTTGCTGGAAACTAGCACAGGATTGCCTTTCTTTTGCGAGGTGGATGTGTGAGTCAGCGCGCATTATGCCAAAAACGGCGCGGCGAATACAGTGTGCTGGTGCGGCAGGCGGGCGCAGTGGTAAAAAGGCCGGGTGAGTACCCGGCCATAAGCTTAGTGACTTTCCGCTTTATGCTTCGATGGAGCCAGCGTTGCGGCCTCTTCGTCTTTACTCAGCCAGTCGTGCAGATAGTGTTCAATCTGCTCCAGACTGCGGTTGCGGGTTTCCGGCACGCACTTAATGACGAACAACGCGCCGCAAACGCCAATCAGACCGAAGATAAAGAAAGCACCGGAGAGGCCCACGCTGGCCAGCAGAAGTGGGAAGGCCAGAGAAATAAGGAAGTTGGCAATCCACATCGCGAACACCGCACCGCCCATAAAAACGCCGCGCAGGCGGGTTGGGAAGATCTCCGACAGCAGTAGCCAGGTGACCGGTGACAGTGCCCCCTGCTGGAAGCTTAAAAACATCAGCATGCCCAGCAGCACCATATAGCTGCGCAGAACATCCACCTCGCCGTTGATGGTTTCCGGCATGAAGTAGCTCACCGCACCGATAAAGAACAGGCAGGCGGTACAGCCAAACTGGCCGATCTTCACCAGCGTGCGGCGGCCAATGCGCCCCAGCAGCCAGATACCGACAAAGGTCATGATGACGGAGATTGCGCCGTTGGCAATGGTGGCGAACAGCGCCGCATCGGTGCTCATGCCTACCGCTTTCAGCATCGTCGGCGCGTAGTACATGATGGTGTTCACGCCCGAGGTTTGCTGAATTACCGCAATGCCCACGCCGATCAGAAACAGCTTAAACAGCCACGGCTTTTTCAGTTCGCTAATGCTTGAGCGCGTCTGCTGGCGGTCTTCCTCTTCCAGCGTCTCGGTTATTTCCTCCAGCTCCCATTCAACGTCTTCCTTCGCTCGCGTCCGCTCCAGCACCTTGCGCGCTTCGGCCAGCCGCCCTTTCATCGCGTACCAGCGTGGCGTATCCGGCATAAACATCATGCCGAACCACAGCAGTACGGCGGGAATCGTGGCAACGAACAGCATCCAGCGCCAGGTATCATGCCCGCCCCAGGCCGCGTTAAACCCGGCGTTGGAGATATAGGCCAGCATCTGACCGGAAACGATCATCAGCTCCTGAATCGTCACCAGCTGCCCACGCTTGTTGGCGGGTGCAATTTCCGCGATATACACCGGTACGGTGGCCGACGCGCCGCCGACGGCAACGCCTAAAACCACGCGGAAGAAGATCATCCACTCCACGTCAGGGGCCAGCGCGGTGCCTATCGATCCCATCGCGAAAATAATCGCCAGGGTAATAATGATCTTTCTGCGGCCTACGGCGGCGGCAAAATGACCGGAGAACAGTGCGCCAAATGCCGCACCAAACAGCAGTGAACTGGTAACCAGTCCGGTAGTGAAGGGGGTAAGGTGTAACTCGTCGCCCATAAACAGCAGGGCTCCGGAAATAACGCCAGTGTCATAGCCAAACAGCAGGCCACCTAAAGTGGCGATTGCGGCAATCACTTTAACAAGGGGTTCTGTTTTGGTGTTGCTGTTGGGACCTGACGCACGGTTAGCGGTTATATATTGTTCTTTTGCCATAGCGACTTCAATGACCTCTTAACGACCTGGTTGGTAAGGGGACAGAGCGGTAAAACTCAACCTTGTTTTAACAACAACCGTCTGCACAACCAATTTAGATCATTTTTTTCATTTTAATTAACAATGAAAATTAAATTTTGAGAAACCGATCCCATTACTACCTTTAATTTGTGACGCATCGCTCATTAATCCGCTTTTAAGGTTGAACTGACCCGATAGTATGCCTGCCATTTCATTTCATATCACAAAAAAGAGAATATAAGTTTCACCATAAAATAGAAATGATAGCTATCTATCATTCAACCTCTCAATTAAAATCAACCAAAAATATATTTAAACCAATTAAAAATCAATTAGTTATGAAAATGATGGTTTATTTATCATTTCATCATCATCGCTATCACTTTTATCTTGTGGAGTGAGGGTTACAGGAGATAACCGGAATTAAAACAGGGATTAAACTTGTGCGGATATAAGAACTGTCAGGCAGAAGCGGCAGGAAGGGATTAACACGGAGAGTTATTAGCCCCCGAACAGGGGGCTGTAGGGAAGGAAATTTTACTGTGGGGTTTCCGCCGGGCCAAATACGGTATATTCCGGCAGGCTAACGTTCTGGTAATTTTCCCAGCCGCCGCCCAGCGCTTTATACAGTGCAACCAGATCCAGACCGCTCTGCACCCTTGCCTGTTCGGCCTGCTGCTGCGCTTGCGCCAGCTGACGCTGGGCGTCAAGCGCTTCAATAAACGAAGAAATCCCCTGCCGGTAGCTGTCACTGGCCAGATTAAACGCCGACTGCTGTGCTTTTACCGTTTCATCCAGCCCGACAACCTGCTGCTGATCGCTGTGGTAGCTAACCAGTGCGTTTTCTACATCCTGTAGCGCGGTCAGCACCGTCTGGCGATAGCCCAGTGCGGCGCTGGCCTGCTGCGCACGTGCCACCTTCACGCTCGACACCAGCCGTCCTCCCTGGAAGATAGGGATGGAGACAGACGGGCCGTAGCTGTAAAAGTGGCTGCTCCAGTTATCCAGATAGCTGGCATCGCTGTTGCGCATACCAAACTGCCCGGTCAGCGACACGCTGGGGAACAGTTCGGCCACCGACACGCCGATATTCGCCGTGGCGGCATGCAGGCTGGCTTCCGCCTCGCGCACATCGGGGCGACGGCGGGCCAGCGTGGCAGGGATGCCAACCGGCACCACCTGTGGCAGCGCAGGGAACGGTTTGCTGGCGGCGAGTTCGCCATCCAGCGCGCCGGGCACGCGACCGGTCAGCACCGCCAGTCCGTTCATCGCCTGGTGGATCTGCGCCTGATACTGCGGCAGCTGGGAGCGCAGCAAATTGAACTGGGCGCGGGCGTTTTCCACGTTAGTTTGCGGTGCCAGCCCGTTGCGCTGCTGGCTCTGAGTCAGCTCCAGCGTCTGCTGCGCCACGGCAATTTGCGTCTCCAGCGTCGCGGTGATCGCCTGCGCGCCGCGCAGCTGCAGATAGGCCCGGGCCACTTCGGCCTCCAGCGACACCAGCGCATCATTGCGGTTTTCTACCGACTGCTGCTGCTGCGCGCCGGCCATTTCAACCTGACGACGGACTTTGCCCCACATATCCAGCTCCCAGGAGGCATCAAAGCTGCCCTGGTACAGGCCGACCGGTTTGGACAGGCTGTCCAGAACCGGTTTTAAGTCGGTATCGGTATCAATTTGATCAACGCGGTCGTAGGCCCCTTCCGACTCCAGCTCGCCCTTAATGCCCAACTGCTGCCGGGTAAATCGGGCGTTACCGTTCACCGAGGGAGCCCAGGCTCCGCGTGCCTGGTTCAGCTGCTGACGCGCACCGGCAATGCGCAGCACCGCCTGCTGTAGCGACAGGTTGCCGGCAATCGCCCGCTCAATCAGGCTATCCAGCTGCGGATCGTTGAACGACTTCCACCAGCTGGTGTTAACCGCCGTTGCCTGCGGGCGCGATGCGCTGCCCGACTGCATGCTGTTAAAACTGCCCGGCGTGGCGGGTTTGGGAGCCTGGTAATCAGGGCCAACGGCGCAGGCGCTCAGCGCCAGCACGGCGGCCACCAGCGTTGCCGTCCGTGAACGGGCCAGAGGGAAATAAACGTGCATGTCAGTGTGCTCCCGCACTGCCTTCGCTCTTAATCGGCGACAGCAATAGACAAAATGGAATCAGGATCAGGGCCACAATACTCAGGCCCATAAAGACGTCAATATAGGCGAGGAACCTCGCCTGCACGATCATCTGCTGGTAGAGCTGCCCGGTTGCGATGGCGATCGGATCGCCCGCCATATGAACAAAGTCGCGTACGCCCTGCGCCCAGCGCTCCACGGCAAGGTTAAACGGCTCGTTAAGCGGCGTCATGTTGTGCACCATTTCCGCGCTGCGCGCCTGGGTTCGCTCGGTAATCATCGCCGTTGACAGCGAAATGCCGATCGAACCGGCCACGTTACGGAACATGGTAAACAGCGCCGACGCGTCGGCGTTAAGCCGCTGCGGGATGGTGACAAAGGCAATGGTGGTGAGCGGTACAAACAGGAAACCCAGACCGATGGTTTGCGCGCTGCGCATCATTACCAGCGTGGTGAAGTCGATATCCGGGGTCAGGGTTGCCGAATAGATAAACGACAGCATCAGCAGCGTGAAACCGAAGGCGATAATCAGCCGGGTTTGTATCAGCGGCATCAGCTTCAGGACCAGCGGAATCGACAGGACGATCAGCACGGCCCCCGGCGACAGCACAAGCCCGGAAAGCGTGGCGGTATAGCCCAGATCCTGCTGTGCGAGCTGTGGGATCACCACCGAACTGCCGTAAAGTATCGCCGCCATCCCCGCCATCAGCAGCCCCGCCACCGCGAAGTTGCGATCCTTGAGCACGTGCAGATCGACTACCGGTTTTTTGGCATAAATCAGCCAGTAGATAGCCCCGACAATGCCGGTCAGCGCCAGCAGGCCAAAGGTGACAATAAAGCTGGAGTTAAACCAGTCTTCATCTTCGCCGCGATCCATCATCACCTGCAGGCAGCCCAGCCCGAGAGTGATCAGGCTGATGCCGATATAGTCCACCCGCAGTTTGCCCTTCGCCCACTTCCGCTCCCACGGAGGATCTTCCAGCAGCTGATAAATTGCCAGCACGCTGAGTATCCCTACCGGGATGTTAATGAAGAACACCCAGCGCCAGCTGTAGTTGTCGGTGATCCAGCCGCCCAGCGTCGGGCCCATAACCGGGGCGACAATGACCGCAATGGAAGAGAGGCCAAACGCCTTGCCGCGATCTTCCGGCTTAAAGTAGTCCAGCAGCACCGACTGCTGCACCGGCTGCAGGCCACCGCCAAAGAAGCCCTGCATCACGCGGAACAGAATGATTTGCCACAGCTCGGTGGCAATACCGCAGAGGAACGAACAGACGGTGAACATCACAATGCAGATCAGGAAGAACTGCTTGCGCCCCAGCAGGCGGCTGAGGAAGGCGGAAATCGGCAGCACGATGCCGTTGGCCACCAGGTACGAGGTCAGCACCCAGGTGGATTCGTCATAGCTGGCAGAGAGCGAACCGGCTACGTGCGGCAGGGCCACGTTGACGATGGTGGTATCCAGGATCTCCATAAATACCGCCAGCGTGACCGTCATGGCTACCAGCCAGGGGTTGCTGGACGGCTTCCAGCTTTGGCCGGGGGTCATTCCACCGTCACCTTCGGCTCAACCGAGAGGCCAATCGGCAGCGGCTTATTCGGGTCCAGCCCCTTGTCGATAACGATTTTTACCGGAACGCGCTGTACGATTTTTACGTAGTTACCGGTGGCATTCTCCGACGGGAAGGCCGAGAAGCGTGAACCCGAGCCCATCTGCACACTGTCAACGTGCCCTTCCAGCTTCAGATCCGGCCAGGCATCCACGCCGATTTCCACCTTATCGCCCGGCTTCATGCGACGCAGCTGCGACTCTTTAAAGTTAGCGACGATCCACACATCCGGCGAGACCAGCGAGAACAGCGACGATCCCGCCTGCACCAGCGTACCCACCTGCACATTACGTTTGGTGACAAAGCCGTCATAAGGCGCGCGCACTTCGGTGTAAGAAAGGTTCAGATTCGCCACGTTAAGCTGCGCCTGCGCCTGTTCAACCTGGCTCTGACGGGCTTCGACGTTGGTTTCCTGCTGGCGAATTTGCAGAGCAACCTGCGAAGCCACTTCTACCTGCGCTTTGGCATTTTCCAGTTCCGCTTTTGCGGAGCGCAGCTGGGCGCTGGCAGAATCAATATTGCGCTGCGAGGTTGCGCGTGGATCGACGTTGCGCTGGCGCTTATCATCAGCCAGCGCATTCGCATAGTTCGCTTCGGCGCGCGCCTGCTGCGCCAGCGCCTGATCTTTTTGCGCCGGATACTGCACCTTCGCCAGGCTGAGCTGCGCCTGTGCCTGATGCAGCTGTGCCTGCGCCAGACTCAGCTGGGCCTGTGCCTGCGCCTGCTGTGCGGTGGTATCGCGCGGGTCGATCACCACCAGCAGATCGCCCTTCTTCACCCGCTGGTTATCTTTCACCCGGAGTTCGGTGACGTAGCCCGAGGTTTTCGGCGAGATGGTCACGGCGTCTGCCTCGGTAAAGGCGTCATCGGTGGTTTCGATATTATGGGTGGTCAGCCAGAACCACAGCGCTATCACCAGCATCACCACCACCACTATCGCAAGGATAATCAGTGGCTTTTTACCGGGCCGTTTGCGGGGAGCTTCATTGTCATCGTGGTTCGGGGATTGCTGGTCATGCTGATGAGGTGTCTCATCAGTCGAGCCTGGTGTCGTTTGATTAGCCATAGTTCCCATCGATCAGAAGGCGCACTCAAAATTAAGTCGCAATGAGTCAGTCTGATCTAAACATAAAGCGTAAATTGACAATTACCAGGCTTTCTTGACGAAACCAGACTGTCCACGGTTCAGGCAGCACGAATAATCAAAAGAAGAATCCAGCCGCTGACCAGCGCCCACAGCAGCATCGGAATAGAATAAAGATGGAAATGCCACCAGATGCGGCGATCTTTCGCCATGCGCAGTGCGATCAGGTTAGCCAGCGATCCCGGTAATAATCCAAAGCCGCCGATATTCACCGCCCAGGCCAGCAGCACCGAAGGTGGCAGGCTGCTCAGCAGCAGAATGGTGGTGGGAACGTTGCTAATCACCTGAGACAATCCCGCCGCCAGCAGAAACTGCCCCAGCTGCGGCAGCTGACCCACGGCGTGCAGCGACGACTGCAGCACCGGCAGCCGGGTCAGTAAAAATACGTCGATAAACATGGCGATAAACACCACCAGCAGGCTCCAGTCGATGGTCAGCAGAATACGCCGCGCCATCAGCAGGAAAACAGCAAACACCAGGCCCAATCCCCAGACTGGCAGATCCAGTTCCAGGGCTGCAATAAACACCGCATAAAGCAGCGCGCTGGCGATCAGCAAAGGCCGCTGCCAGCGGGCTTCGTCTTCATGCGGATGGCGTTCAATCCGCCGGGCCGGGAAGCAAAAAACGGTTAGCAGCAGCAAACTCAACAGCAGCAACGCCGCCAGCGGCAGCATCTGCCAGATAAATCCGCCGAAACCCAGATCGCCATGACGCCATAGCAAAATATTTTGCGGATTACCGATCGGCGTCAGCAGCGATCCCGCATTCACCGCCAGCGCTTCAAAGATAATCAGCCGCGCGATAGGCAGCGCCGAATATTTCCGCAGCGAAAGCGTCAGGGGAACGAGAATAAACAGCGCGACATCGTTGGTAAGAAACGTCGACAGCAGCGCGGCGGCAGCCACCAGAAACAGCGCCAGCTGGCGCTGATGGTTAAAGCCCTGCACCAGACGCCTGCCCAGCGCGTCGAAGTAGCCGCTGGCCTCAATGCCTTTAGTCAGCATTAACAGACCACACAGGGTGATCATCGTCGGCCAGTCAACTGCTCGGGGCAGTTCGGCCAGGGAGAAAGGAACAAAGCAGGCCAGCAACAGGCCCAGAACCACTAACAGATGCAGAAAACGATCGTGCAAAAAAGGCCTGAGCAGGGTTGTCATGCTGGCTCGCAGAGTTGAAGTAGATTACTTACGGCTTTCGCTAAACTTCTGGAAAATAGCTAACGTCTCATCGCTGACGTGATGCTCAATGCCTTCGGCATCGCGGCGGGCGGTATCCGGGCTGATACCTAACGCCAGCAGGAATGTCTCAACGATATGGTGACGTTCACGGCTCTCCTCCGCCAGCTTTTCACCTTCCGGGGTCAGGAAGACGCCACGATAGGGGACCTGCTCCACCAGGCCAGCGGTTGCCAGACGTTTCAACATTTTTGCCACCGTTGGCTGTGAAACCCCAAGACGGGCAGCCATATCCACCTGCCGGGCCTCTCCGAACTCGCGGATCAGATCGGAAATCAGCTCAACATAGTCATCGATTAATTCACGGCGATGGGCTTCACGTACCTGGCGGAAGCCTTCGACATGCTCTTCAATATCTTTCAGTGGCGCGGGCACTGCTACTTTTGCGCGACGACTCATTCAGCTTCCTCTTATTATCCACCGCTGCTTTTTAACAGCGTGCAGCGGTCTGTTCGTCTGACATTGTAAACGAAGCTCAAAGAAGCACAAAATTTAGCGTATTAGCACTGGCTATGGGATATAGCCTGTGCTATATCTGTTGATAATTCGTTCATACCCTGACGTTTGGAGGGGCTTAACATGAGAGTACCACTACTGTTGAAACTGTTTAGTCGTTCACCCTTTACCCTGCGGCTGATGCTGCTGAACATGCTGCTTAAAAACAGGCCGGCAACCCCGGCCTCTTGATCCCTTCCCCGTCCGTATTCATTTTGTATACTGCTTCACATAACTTATTCATATTGCTGGTTGCCTTCCGCTAAAACAACGACTATCTTCCCAGCCTTTCGTAAAGAGTGCAGGCCGATCGGGTCCCTCCCTTCCCCAGCCCACCCATTTCTGACGAGCTGTATCAGGCGGTCTGCCACTTCAGTCAACTGAAGCGGTGAGCTATAGCGTTTTCTATAAGAATTGAGTATGAACCTGACCCTGCTGAGAACCGTTTCGGTAAGCCGCTACCGTGGCTGGCTGAGCCCGTATACCGGGCTGTATTTGCTGCTTTCATTTATGATTAACCAGGCATTTGGCTACGTTTTGCAGTGGCTTTATCTTTTTGCCTTTACTGCACTATTGATGCTGCTTGCCCGCGTACTGCCTCGTGGGCAAAAGATCCTGCTGGTGCTAACTACGCTGGTTGCCGGCTTCTATTATCCGTTTGGCCAGGTTTATGGCCCGCCCAATTTCAACACCCTGCTCGCCCTGCACGCCACCAATGCGGAAGAAGCCAGCGAGGTGCTGATGATTTTCCCGCTGCACGATTATGCGATTGGCCTGGCGATTATCGCCGCCGGTCTGATGTCGTTAAAACGCAAACCCGAGCCAAAGGCGAAATGGGGACATCGCGAGAGCGCCTGTCTGGCTTTCGTCGTGGTGGCCTGGCTCACCCAGCCGGTGCTGAATCAGCTCACCGGTGGTGTATTCAATCTGAAAGATGCCGGCTATCCGCTGGTGCGCTTCGTGAAAGATACGATTGAAAGCAAAGTGTCGGTGGATAAAGAGATCGACCGCATGAATCAGCTTGCCACGCTGCAGGATGACTGGCATCTGCTGGGGGTCAAACCCGATCGGCAAATTTACGTTATTGTGATCGGCGAAAGTGCGCGTCGTGATGCCATGGGTGCTTTTGGTGGCCGCTGGGATAACACCCCTTTTGCCAGCCAGCTTAACGGCCAGTTTTTCAGCCAGTACACCTCCGCGGCCTCCTCCACGCAGAAATCGCTGGGGCTGACGCTGAATCAGGTCGTCAACGGCCAGCCGCAGTACCAGAACAATATTATCAGCCTGGCGAACCGTGCGGGCTTTGATACCTGGTGGCTGTCGAATCAGGGGCAGATTGGGCAATTTGATACGCCGATTGCCAGTATCGCCCGCCGCGCGAAGACGGTGCATTTCCTCAAGCAGGGCGATTTTGAAGCGGATAAAAATACGCAGGATGAAGATCTGCTGGGCTTTACCGCCGCGGCGCTGGCCAGGCCGGTGGAAAAACCGCGCCTGCTGGTGTATCACCTGGTGGGATCGCACCCGAAAGCCTGCGATCGCACTCGCGGGCGCTTTGTGGAGCATCTGCACTCCAGTGAAACCTCCTGCTACCTGTACAGCATCACGCAGACCGACGGTTTTCTCAGCCAGCTGTGGCAACAGCTGCACGGCAGCGGGCTGAGTTTCTCGCTGATGTATTTCTCCGACCACGGTCTGGCGTTTAAGGAAAAAGGCACGCGCAACGAGTATCTGACGCACGATGACAAGTACCGGCAGAATTTTGAGGTGCCGATGTTTATCAGCTCCAGCAACGACAGCCGCCACCAGGTCATCAGCCAGCCGCGTTCGGCGAATGACTTCCTGCTGCTGTTTTCGCAGTGGACCGGCATCAGTGCCAAAGAGATAACCCCCACCTATCGGTTTATTTCCAACGATAAGGGCCCGGCGATTCAGGTCACCAACTTTGCCCTCAAGCGCCTGCCGTTCAGCCAGCTGAAGCAGGACCCTTTCGCCAAATAGCAGCCAAAAAAAATCCGCCCCGAAGGGCGGATTTATCAGCGCAGATTCGCAAAAGCGAACCGGGCAGAGGCAACTTAGAAGCTGTAGCCTACGCCAGCAGTCCAGGTGCCAACGTCAACGCTGCGGATACGGCTCTGCTCGTAGCCCACATCCAGAGCAACGTTCTGGATTGGGTTGAACTGCAGACCAGCACCGTAGGAGAAGCCTACGTCGCTTGAATCATATTTTTCGCGGTTTGGTTCGTTGTACTGGTATTTGCCGTAGCCGATACCTACAACGCCGTAGATGCTCGCCCAGTCATTCAGACGGTAAGCAGGACCACCGGTGAAACCGTAGTACTGGCCCTTGATGTAATCGCCAGCGTCAGTACGATCTTTCTCGGTGTAAGTGAAAGAGCCGATCCAACCCAGTGGATCGCTACCGTTTTCGTAACGGTATTTCAGGTTGAAGCCGTTCGCCTTGTTAGCGATACCCTGGTAGTCGCTCTGTGCGTAACCAGCGGTAACGGTGCTTTGTGCCATTGCTGAACCAGCAGAAACTGCCAGAACGCAAGCCAGTGCGGAAAGACATGCAATTTTTTTCATAACCACCTCAAATGTAAAAAGTACTTCTATCCTGACAACGCTAAAAATATAACAAAATATAGTGGGAAACTCCGCCCTATTTTCATTGTCTAACGGAATATTTGGTGTAACAGAAAGTTAATGGAAGTTTATATGTTATTCATTTTTCTTATATTTATGCGACATCGCTCGCTATTTTATCCCCTGTAAAAAAAGGTTCATTGAGAGTAATCCTAATTGAAACCTGACAGTTCTTTACCTAACTCTTTTGTTTTCTTTAGCTTCCGTTTATTTTTTAGCGCGGCAAGCTGAGATTATCGTCGTCATTCACGTAGACTCTAGCGCTACATCTGATAACAACGGAACATAAGGACTGAGATAAAGGATGTCCCCTCAACAGTTAAAAAATTCCATCTGGCTTCCCGTTCTGCTCTTACTGATTGCAATGACGTCAATACAGGGTGGTGCCGCGCTGGCG
The DNA here is from genome assembly GCF_016909495.1 of Pantoea coffeiphila. Lineage (GTDB taxonomy): Bacteria > Pseudomonadota > Gammaproteobacteria > Enterobacterales > Enterobacteriaceae > Erwinia > Erwinia coffeiphila. The sequence goes on from NZ_JAFBFW010000002.1 coordinate 280,890, forward strand.
AAATCGCTTTTCCCACTGGTGGGCGCACCGGGTATCACCGCGCTGCGTCTCGGGCTGGGTACGCTGATCCTTTGCATCGTGTTTAAACCCTGGCGTCTGCGCTTTCAGCGCAGCCAGATCCTGCCGCTGATTATTTACGGCCTGTCGCTGGGCGGCATGAACTATCTGTTTTACTTATCGATCCGCACGGTTCCGCTGGGCATTGCGGTGGCGCTGGAGTTTACCGGGCCGCTGGCACTGGCGCTGGCCAGCTCGCGCCGCCCGCTGGATTTCCTTTGGGTGATACTGGCGCTGCTGGGACTGGTTTTCCTGCTGCCGCTGGGTGAGAACGTCAGCAGCGTCGATCCCGTCGGCGCGCTGCTTGCCCTCGGCGCAGGTGCGCTGTGGGCGGTATATATCATTACTGGCAAGCGTGCGGGCAGCCAGCACGGACCGGCTACCGCCGCTATGGGTTCGCTGATCGGCGCACTGGTGTTTGTTCCGCTAGGCATTACCTTTGCCAACAGCGGCGGCTGGGCGCTGTCGCTGATCCCGATTGGCCTGGCGATTGCCGTCCTTTCCAGCGCGCTGCCCTACTCGCTTGAGATGGTGGCGCTGACCCGGATGCCCGCACGTACCTTCGGCACTCTGATGAGTCTGGAACCGGCAATGGCGGCGATCTCCGGCATTCTGTTTCTGGGCGAAGTGCTGAGCCTGGTGCAGTGGCTGGCGCTGCTGGCGATCATTGTGGCATCGGCAGGTTCGACCATGACTCTGCGCCCGGCAAAGGCGAAAATCGTGCCGGTCAATGAGAGTCGAGAATAACGGGCATCTTCCCGCTTCGCCCAAACGGAGCGGGAGATTTATCGATTTGTAATTTTATGCAGTAACAATTAATTAACATGGAAATAATCGTTAATTATTAATTACAAAGAATCCATATTCAAACTAAAAATAAAAACTCCCATTCAATTCAATGACCTGTAAAACAATTAGAAATACAAATCATTCCCGTTAATATTTAAACCTTCGAAAAAAACAAATAAACCCTCGGCAAATCAACTCATCACGCGCTATTAAAGCGATAGGAACCACCTTTAATGCAGCTTTAAAAAACGGTGCTATACTTATCCCCGTCAATTAACAGGACAACCTGACTATTAAGAGGATATTAATGATGAGTACCGCTAAACTGGTTAAAGCAAAATCTTCTGATCTGATTTACACCCGTAACGATGTGGCCGACGACGAGAAAAAAGCCACGATTGAGGTGCTTAATCGTCTGGTTACCGAATTCATCGACCTGTCCCTGATCACCAAGCAGGCACACTGGAACATGCGCGGCGCTAACTTTATCGCCGTTCACGAAATGCTGGATGGATTCCGCACCGCGATTACCGATCACCAGGATACTATTGCAGAACGTGTGGTGCAGCTGGGTGGCGTTGCACTCGGAACCACGCAGATTGTTAACGACAGAACACCGCTGAAAAGCTATCCGCTGAACATTCACAGCGTGCAGGAACACCTGAAAGCGCTGGCTGACCGCTATGCGGTTGTAGCTAACGACGTGCGTAAAGCCATCAGCGAAGTGTCTGATGAAGACAGCGCCGATATCTTCACCGCCGCGTCTCGCGATCTGGATAAATTCCTGTGGTTCATCGAATCCAATATCGAGTAAACCCGCTGCATTAATCTGACGTGTTCACCACTTCTGAGCAGATGGTCCCGCCATCTGCTCTTTTTTTATCCCGCACCTCGGCGCATACCCCACGCTATTCCCACAAAAAATCAGAGCCCACTGGCAATAAATTAATCCCCTACGACACTATCTGTTGTTTTTATCCGGCAATTTGCTACAACTGCTAATGCAAGCGGGGCGGCCCATTGCACCACACTGGACGAGATGCACCAAAATGACGCCCCACATGAGTGCAATACACTGTATCGTGTCAGCACCTTTCGGAAAACTCGCATTAACCCGCTGTTTTCCATATCATTGCAAACCTGGCATGATTCTTTCATAGGGCTGCTGGCATTTACCCGGGACGTCCGGGAAGCGATAAGGATAAAATGATGAAGTCAATTTTTAAGGTCACTCTGGCTGCGCTGACCATGGCGTTCGCCGTGTCTTCCACAGCTGCAGATAAGAAACTGATCGTAGCAACAGATACCGCTTTTGTTCCTTTCGAATTTAAACAGGGTGATAAATATGTCGGCTTCGACATCGACCTGTGGGATGCAATTGCAAAACAGCTGAATCTTGAATACACCCTGAAACCGATGGATTTCGCCGGTATCATCCCTGCACTGCAAACGCGTAATATTGATCTGGCCCTGGCCGGTATCACCATTACCGACGAGCGTAAGAAAGCGATCGAATTCTCTGACGGCTACTACAAAAGCGGCCTGCAGGTGATGGTGAAGGCCAATAACGACACCGTGAAGGGCATTGAAGACCTGAACGGTAAAGTTGTGGCAGTGAAGAGCGGTACCGGTTCCGTGGACTACGCGAAAGAGCACATCAAAACTAAAGATCTGCGCCAGTTCCCGAACATCGATAACGCCTACATGGAACTTGGTACCAACCGTGCTGACGCCGTGCTGCACGACACGCCAAACATCCTGTACTTCATCCATACCGCTGGCAAAGGCCAGTTCAAAGCGGTAGGCGAGCCGGTTGAAGCTCAGCAGTACGGTATTGCCTTCCCGAAAGGCAGCGACGATCTGCGTGAGAAAGTGAACGGCGCGCTGAAAACGCTGAAAGAGAACGGTACTTACAACACGCTGTACAAAAAATGGTTCGGCAGCGAACCTAAATAATAAGAGTCTAACGGCTGTACTTAATGCGGGAACCGATTTGTTCCCGCATTTTTCCACATCAACAAAAATGGTTTTAGATCCGGAGAATAAACATGCAGTTTGACTGGAGCGCCATCTGGCCTGCTATTCCAATCCTGCTTGAAGGTGCCAAGCTGACCCTGTGGATTTCGGTCCTCGGTCTGGTTGGCGGTGTGATTATCGGCCTGATTGCCGGTTTTGCCCGCGCCTACGGCGGCTGGCTGTCACGCAACATCGCGCTGGTTTTCATCGAACTGATTCGCGGCACCCCAATCGTGGTGCAGGTGATGTTCATTTACTTTGCTCTGCCCATGGCGTTTACCGATCTGCGGATCGACCCGTTCAGCGCTGCCGTGGTCACTATCATCATTAACTCAGGCGCCTATATCGCTGAAATCACCCGTGGTGCGGTGCTGTCGATTAACCGCGGCTTCCGTGAAGCCGGTCTGGCGCTGGGCCTGTCCAGCCGTGAGACGCTGCGCTACGTGATCATGCCGCTGGCGCTGCGCCGCATGCTGCCACCGCTGGGTAACCAGTGGATCGTCAGCATCAAGGATACCTCCCTGTTCATCGTCATCGGCGTGGCCGAACTGACCCGTCAGGGGCAGGAAATTATTGCCGGTAACTTCCGCGCGCTGGAAATCTGGAGCGCCGTTGCCGTTATCTATCTGATTATTACGCTGGTGCTGAGCTTTGTTCTGCGTCGCATTGAGAAAAGGATGAAAATCCTGTGATTGAATTTAAGAACGTTTCCAAGCACTTCGGTGCCACTCAGGTCCTGCACGATATCGACCTGAAAATCGAAAAAGGCGAAGTCGTCGTGATTATCGGCCCATCGGGTTCCGGTAAATCCACCCTGCTGCGCTGCATCAACAAGCTGGAAGAGATCACCAGCGGCGAGCTGATCGTTGACGGCCTGAAGGTTAACGACCCGAAGGTCGATGATCGCCTGATCCGCCAGGAAGCCGGGATGGTGTTCCAGCAGTTCCATCTGTTCCCGCAGATGAGCGCGCTGGATAACGTTGCCTTTGGTCCAATCCGCGTCCGCGGCGCGAAGAAGGCTGATGCGCATCGGCTGGCAAAAGAGCTGCTGAGCAAAGTGGGCCTCGCCGAGCGCGCCAACCACTTCCCTTCCGAGCTGTCCGGTGGCCAGCAGCAGCGCGTGGCCATTGCCCGTGCGCTGGCGGTGAAGCCAAAGATGATGCTGTTTGATGAACCTACCTCAGCCCTCGACCCGGAACTGCGCCACGAAGTCCTGAAAGTGATGCAGGATCTGGCGGAAGAGGGAATGACCATGGTCATCGTCACCCACGAAGTCGGTTTCGCCCAGAAAGTGGCCTCACGCCTGATCTTTATCGATAAAGGCCGCATCGCCGAAGACGGTAACCCGGACGAGTTAATCACTAACCCGCCGAGCGCCCGCCTGCGCGAATTCCTGCAGCACGTATCGTAATCCTGCCGGGGCGGTTTCCGCCGCCCCGCTTTCGTCTGATTCCTAAAATCCCACGCATTGCCTTTTGGCCCTGAGCCAGGCGTCTATACTTTTCTGTTGCCGCTGACGCTGGCGTCACAACAGGAGAACAGGATGCCCGGACTCACTTCCCCACTGCGCTATCTGTTACAGGCTTTGCTGCTGATGCTGTGCAGCACATTTATTTCCACCGCTCAGGCAGTGACCTTACCCGCTGCGGCCGTCGCCGCCCAGTCTCAGCAGACGACAGCCGCCGCTGATACCACACCGCCCGATGCCGATGAAAAGCGCGCCGCGTGGGCCGCACTGGCCAACATTCTGGATAACGACCAGTCGCGCCAGCAGCTGATTGAGCAGCTGCGCAAAGCGTCAGAACCTCCGGCGGCACCAGCAGATCCGGTTCTGACGCCGCCGGAAGAAGAGGAAGATAAAACCGTCCTGCAAAGTGTGACCGACGTCAGCCGTCAGTTTGGCGGCGAATTTGCCTCCCGGCTGCAAACCCTGCATCGCAACATCGTCGATGCCCCACACAAACCGTTTAACCAGCAGACCTTTTTTAACGCCCTGAGCCACTTTGTTATGCTGGCGGCCGCGCTGTTCGCCTTTTACTGGCTGGTTCGCTGGGCAGTCTCTCCAGTCTATCGTCGTATGGGCGCCTGGGGGCGGCGAAAAAACAGCGATCGCACCAGCTGGCTGCACCTGCCCGCGATGATTGCCGGTGCCTTTGTTATCGACCTGCTGCTGCTGGCGCTGGCGCTGTTTGTCGGGCAAATACTCAGCGACAATATGAATGGCGGCAGCCGCACCATCGCCTACCAGCAGGGGCTGTTCCTTAACGCCTTTGCGCTGATCGAATTTTTCAAAGCGATACTCAGGTTGATGTTCTGCCCACGTTTCCCTCAACTGCGTTTTTTCCATCTCAGCGACGACCGCGCCACCTACTGGAGTACCCGTATCAGCTGGCTGAGCGGGCTGATCGGCTATGGCCTGCTGGTCATCGTGCCGATCGTGTCGAATCAGGTGAACGTGCAGGTCGGGGCGCTGATCAACATACTGGTCATGGGGCTGGTCACGGCGTGGGCGCTGTATTTGATTTTCCACAACCGTCGCAATATCCAGCAGGAGCTGACGCGGCTGGCGGATCGCTCGCTGGCCTTTTTCGCGCTGTTTATTCGCGCCTTTGCGCTGGTGTGGCACTGGCTGGCCAGCGCCTATTTTATCGCCCTGTTCCTGTTTTCCCTGTTCGATCCCGGCAACAGCCTGAAGTTTATGATGTCCGCCAGCGTGCGATCGCTGGCCATCATCGCCATCGGCGCGCTGGTGTCGGGCATGTTGACTCGCTGGATCAATAAAACCATCGTGCTCTCCCCGGAACTGCGCCGTAACTACCCTGAGCTTCAGCAGCGGGTAAACGGCTGGCTGTCGGCGATGCTTAAGCTGGCACGGGTGATCAGCGTGTTTGCCGTCACCCTGATGCTGCTGAATGCCTGGCACCTGTTTGACCTCTGGCACTGGCTCACCTTGGGCGCAGGGGAAAAGCTGGTGGATATTCTGATCCGCATCGTGGTGATCCTGTTCTTCTCGGCGGTGGGCTGGACGCTGCTGGCCAGCCTGATTGAGAGCCGCCTGGCCTCGGATTCGCACGGCAGACCCATGCCCAGTGCGCGCACCCGCACCCTGCTGACGCTGTTCCGCAACGCGCTGGCAGTGGTGATCAGCACCATCACCATTATGATCGTACTTTCCGAGATCGGTGTGAATATCGCTCCGCTGCTGGCCGGTGCCGGGGCGCTGGGGCTGGCGGTGTCGTTTGGTTCGCAGACGCTGGTGAAAGATATTATTACCGGCGTGTTTATCCAGTTTGAAAATGGCATGAACACCGGCGATCTGGTGACCATCGGGCCGATTACCGGCACGGTGGAGCGGATGTCGATTCGTTCCGTTGGGGTACGTCAGGATACCGGGGCTTACCACATCATTCCGTGGTCCTCGATCACGACCTTTGCCAACTTCGTGCGCGGCATCGGCTCGTTTGTGGCGAACTACGACGTCGATCGACGCGAAGATACCGATCGGGTTAACGCCACGCTACAGGCGGCGGTCAGGGAGCTTCTGGAGGATAAAACCATTCGGGGCATGGTGATCGGCGAACCGTCGTTTGCCGGGCTGGTCGGCTTAACCAATCAGGCGTTCACCGTACGCGTGTCGTTCACCACACAGCCGCTGAAGCAGTGGACGGTGCGGTTCGCGCTGGACGGCATGGTGAAAAAGCACTTTGATGCCGCAGGGATCAAAGTGCCTTACCAGACGGTGCAGGTGATGCAGAGCGGCAACGATGTCGCCGGGGCGGCTGGGGTGCAGGCTGCGCTGCCTGCTCCAGACCAGGCCATTTGAAGCCAGCTTACCCGCAACTCTGCACCGAAAAGCTGGGATTGAGTGCAGCGCGCCCTGCTCCACGATTGTCCTGGCCCGTGCGTTCAGGGCGCTGATGACGCCTGCGCAGGCGAGGTCAGCTTACTTGCCCAACAGGCGCGTGCGCTGCGGCTGTTCCATAAAGGTCCAGGCGATAAAGCGGCTTTGCTTTTGCCCCTGGGCCATATCGATGGTGCGCACGGCGGCCACGTCGGCCTCTTCCAGCGCGCGCCACAATTCAGGAAGGTTCTCACGGCGGGAAACCAGCGAGGTGAACCAGACGCACTGGCGGGCGAAATTAGCGCTTTCCGTAATCATCCGGCCGATAAACGCTTTTTCACCGCCCTCACACCACAGCTCGTCCTGCTGCCCGCCGAAGTTCAGCGGCGCATTACGATCCAGCCCAAGATTCCGCAGCTTACGCTGGCTGCCTTCATGCGCGTCGGCGGCAGAGGCATGGAACGGCGGGTTACACATCGTGGCGTGATACACGTCATTTTTATGGATAATACCGCTGAAGATCGCCGAACTGTCCTTCTGGCGACGCAGGCGAATAGCGCGGTTCAGGCCCGGATTCGCGGCGATAATGCCGTTGGCGGCGGTCATCGCCTGCGGGTTCACCTCGGTGCCGGTAAAGCGCCACTGGTACTCGCTGTGGCCGATAATCGGATAGATCAGGTTGGCACCGCAGCCGATATCCAGCACGTTGATCTCGCGCGGCACGACGCGGCTGTTATCTTCCGCCAGCAGATCGGCCAGATGGTGAACATAGTCAGCGCGACCCGGCACCGGCGGGCAGAGGAAGCCTTCCGGGATATCCCAGTGGGCCAGCCCGTAGAAATGGTGCAGCAGCGCCTGGTTCAGGGTTTTTACCGCTTCCGGGTTGGCGAAATCAATCGACTCGCTGCCCCAGTTATTCACGGCAACAAACTGCGCCAGCGCCGGATGACAGGCGATCAGCGCGGCGAAATCATAGCGTCCGCGATGGCGGTTACGCGGGTGGAGAACATTTTTCTCGGCAGGGGTTTTCATCAGTAACTCTCTTGTCAGCAGCGGCGTAAGATACCCTCTGTGCTATTAATGGTAAACATTTCCCGCTGACTTTACTCAGATAAGGACGATTTATGTCGCGAACACGTCATTCCTACCGGCCGGAAGAGGGGCACGGCCTGCCCCACGATCCGCTCAATGCCATCATCGGCCCGCGCCCGATCGGCTGGATCAGCTCACAGAATGCCGCCGGGCAGCGCAATCTGGCACCCTACAGCTTCTTTAACTGCTTCAGCTATCGCCCGCCGATTATCGGCTTTGCCAGCAGCGGCTGGAAAGACAGTGTGGCAAACATCGTTGAAACCGGCGAATTCGTCTGGAATCTGGCCACGCGATCGCTGGCGGAAGCGATGAATGAAAGCTCGGCTTCACTGCCGCGCGGCGAGGATGAATTTATCCACGCCGGACTAACCGCCCTGCCCGCCAGCCTGGTGAATGTCAGCATGGTGGCGGAAAGCCCGGTCAACTTTGAGTGCAGACTCACCCAGTGCATCCAGCTGCAGAACGCACAGGGCGGGCTGCTGGACAGCTGGCTGGTGCTGGGGGAAGCCATCGCTATACACATCGACAGCGATCTGCTGGATAACGGCGTCTATCAGACCGCCCGTGCGGAACCGATCCTGCGTGCCGGTGGCCCCAGCGCCTATTACGGCATCAGTGAAGCCCAGCGTTTTGACCTTGTTCGCCCGGATGCCCGCATAAAATAGGGTCTTAACGAAACTTTTACTCTTTGCAGGCGGAATCCTCTCAAGATATATCTTGATGCGTTTATTACTCAAGATATATCTTATTTTGGTCAGCCATTAACCTGCAATGTCACCATGAAAGAGATGCTTCATCCCACTGAATCACCTGCCGATGAGTCAAAAAAAGGGAGCGACGCCGGCAAAAATCAGGTTCGCCGCGGCAAGGCCTTTACCCGCATAGAACTGGTCCTGCTGGTGCTGCATCTGATACGGCTGAATCCGACGCACGGATATGAAGTGATCACCTCAATCAGGGACTATTCGCAGGGCGTATACCGCCCCAGCCCCGGGGTAATCTATCCGATTCTGACCTCGATAGAAGAAGAGAAGTACGCCACGACCATTGAAAGCGGCGGCGGTAAAAAGCAGTACTCGCTGACGGCGGCGGGCGAAGCCTATCTCGCCCAGCATCATGAGGCGCTGCGCGATACGCTGATAAAAATGAAAAAGATGGTGGTCAGCCAGACGCAGAAAGATCCGCTGATCGAAGAGGCGTTTGAGAAGCTGAAATTCAGCCTGCGCACGCTGACGACAAATCGAACCGTTAACGAAAACGAACGTGCGGCGATTGTGTCGGCAATTATCGAAGCCAGCGAAAAAATACGCCGAATTTAGAAACCATGGCCGAACAAGCTCAATTCAATTATGGCTTAATAAAAAAATTCGTTATGTCAATTAATTCATTTTGTTAATTCATTTCGGCGTAAAACCGAATAGTCATTAATCGATAAGTTTCTTTCGATTTAATGCGAACAGGAAGACAAAACTTTACACCAATTCAGCTAAGCGCCTTACCACACAAGGGCTGATAGAGAAGTCCCTTGTGCAGACATGCCAGAAAAAAGAATAACAATGACCCGTCTGGTTTTAAAACATGACGATACAGTGAAGTTCGCAACATGCTTCGCAATCATCAAAACGATTTCATTGCAATTACTTTACCGATTAACAGCAGTACCTAAATTTTATTAAACGTATCCTGAGCCATTGCTAAATAATGATGGCTCACCGATGTGCCATTTTCTTTTTTTAATTTGAGTGGAATAGCCATATGCAATTACGCATAGTCTCGCTGCTGACCCTTTTTTGCCTGGCCGGCTGCGATAACGTCACCTCCAGCGCCCCGGCCCCCGGTATGACCGAAGTTGGCGTCGTCACGCTGAAAGCCAGCAGCTTTACGCTGACCAGCGATCTTACCGGCCGCACCACCGCTACCCAGACGGCAGAAGTCAGGCCGCAGGTGGGTGGGCTGATCCAGAAGCGCCTGTTTACCGAAGGGGCCGAAGTGAAAGCCGGACAGCCGCTGTATCAGCTTGATGCCGCCAGCTATAAAGCGACCTGGCAACAGGCTGCCGCCGCGCTGAAAAGTGCTCAGGCGCTGGTGATCGGTGACTGCCAGAAAGCCAAACGCTATGCCGGACTGGTGCAGTATCAGGGCGTTTCACAGCAGGATGCCGACGATGCGAAATCCACCTGCGACCAGGACCGCGCCAGCGTAGCGGAAAAACAGGCCGCGCTGGACAGCGCGCGCGCCAACCTTGACTGGACCACCGTCACCGCGCCAATCGCAGGCCGCATCGGTATTTCTGCCGTCACGCCCGGTGCATTGGTGACCGCCGGGCAGGACACGGTACTGGCGACCATCCGCAGTCTCGACAGCATGTACGTTGATCTAACCCGCTCCAGCGTGGAGCTGCTCAACCTGCGCAAGCGCGCGCTGGCCAGCGATAACAACACGCTGAACGTCACCCTGACGCTGGAAGACGGCACCACCTACCCGGAAAAGGGTCGCCTGGAACTGACCGAAGTGGCGGTGGATGAAGCCACCGGATCGGTCACGCTGCGCGCCGTGTTCCCTAACCCACAGCACGTGCTGCTGCCGGGCATGTTCGTTCATGCCCTGGTGGATGAAGGCGTGGTGGAAAACGCGATTCTCGCCCCGCAGCAGGGGATTACGCGCGATGCCAAAGGCAACGCCACCGCACTGGTCGTCAATGCAGAGAACAAAGTGGAACAACGCGAAGTGGTGACCGCAGACGCCACCGGAACCAACTGGCTGATAACCAAAGGCCTGCTGGCGGGCGACCGTCTGCTGGTGGAAGGCAGCGATAAAGTCGCCGCCGGGGACAGCGTGAAGCCGGAAGAAGTGACCCGCAGCGAGGGAGCGAACTGATGTTTTCGCGTTTCTTTGTTCGCCGCCCGGTATTTGCCTGGGTCATTGCGATACTCATTATGCTGGCGGGGATTATGGCTATCCGCACCCTGCCGGTGGCCCAGTACCCCGACGTTGCTCCACCGTCGATCAAGATCAAAGCCACCTATACCGGTGCCTCGGCGGAGACGCTGGAAAATAGCGTCACCCAGGTGATCGAACAGCAGATGACCGGTCTGGATAACCAGCTCTACTTCACCTCGTCCAGCAGCTCGGACGGTTCGGTGGATATCAATGTCACCTTCCAGCAGGGAACCGACCCGGATACCGCGCAGGTGCAGGTACAGAACAAGGTGCAGCAGGCCGAATCCCGCCTGCCGAGCGAAGTGCAAAGCGCCGGTATTACCGTCACCAAAACGCAGTCCAACTTCCTGCTGATTATGGCGCTGTACGACAACAACGACCGCGCCAGCAGTTCCGATATCGCCGACTGGCTGGTGAGCAACCTGCAGGACCCGCTGGCCCGCGTCAGCGGCGTCGGCAGCCTGCAGGTTTTCGGTGCCGAATACGCCATGCGCATCTGGCTCGATCCCGCCAAACTCGCTTCCTACAGCCTGATGCCGTCGGACGTGCAGAGCGCGATTGAAGCGCAGAACGTACAGGTGACCGCCGGTAAACTCGGTGCCCTGCCCGCCGCCAGCAACCAGCAGCTGACGGCCACGGTGCGCGCCCAGTCGCGTCTGCAAACCGTCGATCAGTTCCGCAATATCATCATTAAAAGCGCCACCGGCGGTGCCGTGGTGCGCATCGGCGACGTCGCGCGCGTAGAAATGGGCAGCGAAGACTACAGCGCCAGCTCGAAACTGAACGGCCACCCGGCGGCCGGTGTGGCGGTGATGCTTACTCCCGGAGCCAACGCGCTGGATACCGCCAGTCTGGTGAAGGCGAAAATTGAAGAATATCATCACAATATGCCTGCGGGTTATGAAATCGCTTACCCGAAAGACAGCACCGAATTCATTAAAATCTCGGTACAGGATGTGATTGAGACCCTGCTGATCGCCATTGTTCTGGTGGTGACGGTGATGATGCTGTTCCTGCAAAACCTGCGCGCCACGCTCATCCCCGCGCTGGCGGTGCCGGTGGTGCTGCTCGGTACTTTTGGCGTGCTGGCGCTGTTCGGCTACTCCATTAATACCCTGACGCTGTTTGCCATGGTGCTGGCCATCGGGCTGCTGGTGGATGACGCCATCGTGGTGGTGGAAAACGTCGAGCGCATCATGCGCAACGAAGGACTGAACGCCCGTGAAGCCACCGAGAAATCAATGGGTGAAATCGCAGGGGCGCTGGTGGCGATTGCGCTGGTGCTGTCTGCGGTATTCCTGCCCATGGCCTTCTTCGGCGGCTCCACCGGGGTGATTTACCGTCAGTTCTCGGTGACGATTATCGCCGCCATGATGCTGTCGGTGGTGGTCGCCCTGACGCTGACCCCGGCGCTGTGCGGCATGCTGCTTAAGCATACCCAGCCTCCGCAGCGCGGCTTCTTCGCCCGCTTTAACCGCCTGTATCAGAACGGCGAGAAGCGCTATCGCAAGCGCGTACTGTGGCTTCTTGGCCGCCCGGTGCGACTGATGCTGGTTTACGCAGTCTTTGCCGGACTGATGGCGCTGCTGCTGTGGCGTCTGCCGGGCAGCTTCCTGCCGGAAGAAGACCAGGGCGAAATCATGGTGCAGTACACCCTGCCCGCCGGTGCCACCATCAGCCGTACCGATGCGGTGAACAAGCGCGTCACCGACTGGTTCCTTAACCAGCAGAAGGACAACACCAACGTTATCTTTACCGTTAACGGCTTTAACTTCAGCGGCAGCGGCCAGAATGCCGGTATGGCCTTCGTTTCACTGAAAGACTGGAGCCTGCGCTCCGGAGAGAAAAACAGCGCGCAGGGCATCGCCCGTGAAGCCATGGCGGCGCTGGGTGATATCCGCGACGCGAAAGTCTTCGCCATGACTCCGCCGTCGGTGCAGGGCCTGGGGCAGAGCAACGGCTTTACCTTTGAGCTACTGGCCAGCGGTGCCACCGACCGTAACACCCTGCTGAAGCTGCGCAGCGACCTGCTGAAAGCGGCAAACAGCAGCCCCGAGCTGCAATCGGTGCGCGCCAGCGATCTGCCGCAGATGCCGCAGCTGCAGGTGGATATCGACAACAACAAAGCGGTGGCACTCGGCCTGTCGCTTTCTGATGTAACCGACACGCTGAGCAGCGCCTGGGGTGGCACCTACGTGAACGATTTTATCGATCGCGGCAGGGTGAAAGAGGTGTATATCGAAGGCGACAGCCAGTTTCGCTCGAAGCCGGAGGACCTGGCGAAATGGTTTGTGCGCGGCAGCGACAGCAGCATGACGCCGTTCTCCGCCTTCGCCACCACGCACTGGATCTACGGCCCGGAAAGCCTGTCACGCTATAACGGCTCGGCCGCCTTTGAAATTGCCGGTGAAAACAGCGCGGGTTACAGCTCGGGTGCGGCGATGGACAAAATGGAGCAGCTGGCTAATCAGCTGGCACCGGGTTCCAGCTGGGCATGGAGCGGCCTGTCACTGCAGGAAAAACTCGCCAGCGGCCAGGCCATGAGCCTGTACGCCATCTCGATTCTGGTGGTATTCCTCTGCCTGGCGGCGCTGTACGAGAGCTGGTCTGTGCCGTTCTCGGTGCTGCTGGTGATCCCACTGGGTATCTTCGGTGCTGCACTGGCCGCCAGCCTGCGCGGGCTGAGCAACGATATCTACTTCCAGGTTGCCCTACTGACCACCATCGGGCTGTCGGCGAAGAACGCCATCCTTATCGTGGAATTCGCCGAGGCGGCGCTAAAACAGGGAAGCTCGCTAAGCGCAGCGGCGATTTCCGCAGCCCGTATTCGCCTGCGGCCCATTGTGATGACCTCGCTGGCCTTTATTGCCGGGGTGCTGCCGCTGGCGGTGGCGACCGGAGCCGGAGCCAACAGCCGTATTGCGATTGGTACCGGGATTATCGGCGGAACGCTGGCCGCAACCATTCTGGCGATTTTCTTTGTACCGCTGTTCTTCGTGCTGGTGAAGCATCTGTTCACCTCGCGCCACGGGAGTAAAAAATGATGTACCGAATTAGCGTGATAGCCCTGTCGATGATGCTGGCGGGCTGTCTGTCTCTCGATCCCGATTATCAGCGCCCCGCCGCGCCGGTTCCGGCCACCTGGCCGGGGCAGAATGCGGACGGCAGCGCACCGGCCGTGCTCAGTAACTGGCAGCAGGTCATGGGCGACAGCCGACTGAAAACCGTGGTGGCACGCGCCTTAGCCAGCAACCGCGATCTGCGCAAAGCGATCAGCGATATCGAGCAGGCGAAGGCGCTGTACGGCGAAGAGCGCGCCAGCCTGTTCCCGACGTTGAATGCCGGGCTGACCAGCACCCGCAGCCGGACCAACGATGCCGGTGTGACCGGCAGCGCGGAAGCCAGCGGCAGCGTCAGCAGCTTCGAGATCGATCTGTTTGGCCATAACCGCAGCCTGAGCCGCGCGGCGAAGGAAACCTGGCTGGCCAGTGAATTTACCGCGCAGAACACCCGTCTGACGCTGATTGCCGAAACCGCCACCGCCTGGGTGACGCTGGCAGCGGATAACAGCAACCTGCAGATCGCGCAGGAGACGATGGCCAGCGCCGGTAAAACGCTGGAGATCACTAAACGCCGCCAGGCTGCCGGCGTGGCGGACGGCACGGATATGAACGAAGCGATGACCGTTTATCAGTCGGCGCGTGCCAGCGTGGCCAGCTATCAGACGCTGGTTGCTCAGGATCGTAACGCCCTGACGCTGCTGGCGGGTGAAAGCCTGCCGGATTCACTGCTGCCCGGGCCGCTGGATAAGTTGAACGATAATGCGATTGCGCTGGTGCCTGCTGGCGTGTCCTCTTCGCTGCTGCTGCGCCGCCCGGACGTGCAGGAAGCCGAGCACAGCCTGAAGAGCGCCAATGCGGATATCGGTGCCGCACGCGCCAACTTCTTCCCGACCCTGTCGCTGACGTCCAGCGCGGGCGTGGCGAGCGGGTCGCTTTCCAGCCTGTTCAGCCACGGTGCCAACGTCTGGTCATTTGCACCGAGCCTGTCGCTGCCGCTGTTTGCCGGTGGTACCAACGTGGCAGCGCTGAAGTATGCCGAGGCGGAGAAGCAGGGGCTGATTGCGGCGTATGAAAAGGCGATTCAGAGCGGGTTTAAAGACGTTGCCGATGCACTGGCGCGCCGTGCCACGCTCAGTGAGCAGATGGATGCACAGCGCGAATATGTTGCAGCGGCGCAGCGCAGTCTGGATTTGTCACTGCACGGTTATCAGGCCGGCAGCGGGGATTATCTGACCGTGTTGACCAATCAGCGCACGCTGTGGTCGGCGCAGCTGGAGCTGATTGCGCTTCAGCAGACGGATTACGATAACCGGATTACGCTGTGGCAGTCGCTGGGCGGCGGGAGCTGATCGCACCCTTGCCGGGTAAAGCTGGCTGGGGATGTTCTGCGGGTTTAGTGACTGTTGTTAGGGTTGCGTGATTGCTGTGATTGCTGCCAGCGCGATGATTGCGCTGACTGGCGGCTTCCCCGCGCGGGCGGTCCTCGCGTCGCTTCGCGATACCTTCACTACGACGGCCAGCCTGTCGGACCGGTGCAGACGGGCCATCCATGGCCCGGCTGCACCTTTCTCCAGCTTCCCTGCTGGAGAATCCTGGCTTTCCTCTCTTCGTTCAGCGCTGTGGATTGCCCGCGCGGGGAAGCCGCCAGTCTGCTGGTTAATCATTGTGTTGCCTATTTAAAACCTTTCTTCAATCGATCGTTTTTTCGTTCGGCTACTTTGAACCGCAATCGTGGCAGGTCGAACTAACTTAGGGTTTGCCGTTAAAGGTTAGCTCCCTCTCTCTGCTCAGCACTGTGGATTGCCCGCTCGGGGAAGCCTCCAGTCTGCTGGTTAATCATTGTGTTGCCTGTTTAAAACATTCCTTCAATCGATCGTTTTTTCGTTCGGTTGCTTTGAACTCCAATTGTGGTAATTCGCACTAACCCTGCATTGCCATTAAATATTGACTCCCTTCCGTCACTCCGCGCGGTGGATTTCACAATCGGGGAAACCACCAGTTTGTGAGTTAATCATTGAGTTACCTGTCTAAAAAAACTGCTTAACGATCTCTTGTCTAAATCGGCTTCTTCATAGTATTCGATGATTAAAAAACAACTAGCGCTATTGTTAGAGGTCGCCCAACCTCTGCGGTTGCCGGGTAATCCGCAGCGCTGAACGGAGAAAGGAAGCCAGGATAAGCCCGCAGGACGCGGGCGCAAGGCTCGGTCGGCACACGGATGTGCCGTCTGAGCCGGTCCGACAGGCTGACGCACGAAGTGAGGGGACCGCGAAGCGGCGCGAGGACCGCCCGACAACCGCAGAGGCTGGGCGACAAACTCCGTCACAACGCAGTCGAAAAAAAACCGCCATCCAAACGGATAGCGGCCTTATCACACACAGCCAGCGAACGAGAAACCCTCGCCCACCGCGGTTATCAGAAGTGCGTATTCAACGACATAAAGTACGTTCTGCCCGACTCATTGTACGTCTCAGCACCCGCACCATACAGATACGCGCCGGTCGTCGCATTACCTGTAGTGGAGGCATTACCCGCGCGGTAGTGGCGTTTATCCAACAGGTTATCAATACCCGCCGTCACATCCACATACTTATTCACGGTATAAGTCGCGCTCAGACCAAAGAGTGCATACGGGCTCAGCTCATTGGTTTCGCTACCCGTTGCCGCCACGCCTTTGTAGTTGTACTTCTTCGGCTTCTGCACGCCGTACCAGGCCATCGTGCCGCGCAGGGACAGATCGTTCATCGCCTGCCATTCCAGCGTCGAGTTGATGGTGTACTCTGGAATAATCGACAGGTAATCGCCGGTTTTCTTGTTTTTGTTCTCAATGATGTAGGTGAAGTTATTCTTCATTGAGACGCTGTCAGTAATCGGGAAGTTCAGCGTACCTTCCAGACCCTGGATCAGCGCGCGCGGCACGTTCTCCCACTTGTACACATCCGTGGTACCGACGCTGTATTCCGACGCATAGCCCGCTTCAATCTTATTGCGGTAATCGTTATGGAAGTAGGTCAGGCCCGCCTGATAATCGTCGTGATGGTATTCCAGCCCAATCTCTTTGTTGATGCTGGTTTCCGCCTTCAGATTGTCATTACCCTGCAGGTAACAGGCAGCGGCGCTGGCGTAGCAGCCCTGACCGTTGCTGTACAGAATATAGTTCGGGTTAGTCTGATACAGGTTCGGTGCCTTGTAGGCACGGGCGATGCCCATTTTCAGCGTAAAATCACTACCCAGTTCCTGAGACAGGTTCAGCGACGGGCTGAAGTTGCTGCCGGTAATCGAGTGGTAGTTAAAGCGAAGGCCCGGCGTCAGCATCGTGGTGTCGGTCAGCTCAATATTGTCGTCAGCGAATACTGAGTAAAGATCGGCTGAACTGTACACGCTACGGCCGGTGGCGGAAACACCCTCAACGCTGCCCGCCGTTGCGGCATTCTGCGTGTTCGAGGTCGGATCTTTCATCTGCTGATGATTCCATTCGCCACCCAGAGTCAGCGTCTGCTGGAATAACAGGTCCAGCGGCACGTTAAACTCGGTATGCGCGTTGGTATCCGCCAGATTAATGGTGGAGAAGCCTTCGTCAGTGGCATTAAAGATCCCCTCCGTTCCCCCTGCCAGACCTTCATTCAGACGGGTATTGCGCGTGCGCTCGTACTGAATGTAGTTAGTGGTGGTCACGCCGTTATCCCAGGAGCCGGTGTGCTTGAGGCTGACGTTCTGGCGATACAGGATGTTGGTTTCTTTGCCGTAGTATTTCTGTACCAGCGTGTTGGTATTGGTGTTTTGCGTATCCCCGGCGTAGATATTGCCCTGGCGGCTGAAACCAGCCCCCAGTTCCAGCGCCTGGCCCGGAATAAATTCCCAGCGCAGAGAGCCGTTGATGTCTTCGTTTTTTACCCCTTCGCGGCCGGACGGTACGCTGCCAATATAGGCACCGGTACGCTGAGCTTCATGCCCGGAGTTAATGTACTGCGCATCGGCCTGGGTTTTGGCCCAGCCACCGTACAGTTTGAAGGTCAGATTATCCAGCAGCTCACCGGTCAGGCTGCCGTTAAAGCGGCGCGTGGCACCTTCAGCCTTATGCTCCGGTACGTTGTAGTAAGTATTAAAACTACCGTGCCAGTCTTTGGTTGCCGGTTTAGTGATGATATTGATCACCCCACCCGCCGCACCGCTGCCGTAAAGCGCCGCCGCAGGACCGCGCAGGACATCAATGCGTTCAATCATTTCCGGTGGCACCCAGGCAGTATCGCCGCGGGAATCACGTTCGCCGCGCCAGCCGTAGCGCACCGAATTCTTGCTGGATACCGGCATCCCGTCGATCAGGATCATGGTATTTTCCGGGCCCATACCGCGAATATCGACCTGGCGATTGTTACCGCGCTGACCACTGGTGGAATTCCCGGTCAGGTTCACGCCCGGCATGGTGCGAATCAGTTCAGAAACATCGCGCTCCGGTGGGTGTTTTTTGATTTCTTCCGCGTTGATAGTAGAAACGCCCGGTGCCTGTAAGGTCTGTACTCGGGCGGAAACGACCATCGTCTGGTCGCCGGACGACACATCTTTTTCGGTTTTTTTGCTGGTTTTTGCCTCAGCGCTATCGCTGGTTTTCTGCGCATCTGCGGCCACGGCCTCTGCGGAGAAGCCCTTTAACGGCAGCAGTGCAAGTCCGACAGCGACACTGATAAGGCTCAATTTTTTACTATTGAATTCCATACTCATCCCTTAATGCCCTGATTTCTTTTTTAAAATTACTTATTGTTTTATAAGTAAAAATTCATTGTCACTGCCAACAAAACGAAAAGAGAAAGACAATAATAATGATTATCACTTACGACTAAGTATTGCAGCAAATTTCAGGGGCCAAATCTCGTGGAGATTAGGTAAAAAAAGGGAAATAGATGTGTACAAATATTTCAAATGGGCGAGAGTGGTCGCGTAATGTGCCGGGAATGAGCTGAGCTGAAATCGGGGTAATCCACAATTGAAATGAGGGTAAATCGGCGAAATCCATCATATTTTTTGAAGGTCTTCATCAAGCTTATGCGGTTTTCTCTTTTCACCGCCCGCGTATGATGTCGTCACGGCAGGAACACTGCGAAATTACCCTCCTGACCGTGCCTGAGTCTTTTTTAGCCAGAAGCCCTGCTTCTGGCTTTTTTTTGATATGCTATGCCTTCAGACCCCATCATGGAGTGATTATGAAACGCATTGCTATTGATATGGATGAGGTTATCGCTGACTTTCATTCTAAAATCCTGCACACCTGGAACCGCCATTTTTCGCAGGAGCTGACCACTGAAGAACTCAACCTCTTTGACCTGCATCAGGACGATCCGGAAAAGCTGGAAGAGATCTTTGAACTGGCCGGGCATCCGGATTTTTTTGCCGATCTGGCGGTGATCCCCGACAGCCAGCGCGTTATTGCCAGCCTGAGCAAACACTATGAGATATTTATTACCACCGCAGCCATGCAGGTCCCGGCCTCATTTAATGCAAAATTCCGCTGGCTGAACACCCATTTTCCCGCCATCAAGCCGAGCCATATCGTGTTCTGCGGTAATAAAAGCATTATTAACGCCGACTACATGATTGATGATAATGCGATTAACTTTGTCGACTTCTGCGGGGAAGGCATTCTTTACACGGCCCCGCACAACCGTCACGTTACCGGCTACCGGCGCGTGGACAGCTGGCGCGACGTTGAAGCACTGCTGCTGTAGTCAAAGGCAGACATTTCTGTCGCTAACAGGATTCAGGCGTTAAAGAATCCAGGCAGACACCGCGACAACATTAGAGTGAACCGCCACATGTTTATGCGGCGGTATTTTCGAACCGACCTGCTGAAAAATCCCCCTTCAGAAATCTTCTGCATACCGGTCTGTTGGTTGGGATTACTGTTTACCTTCACGCAATAGCGTATCCACAATCTGCTTCAGCACCACCTGCAAATGCCGGGCCTTATCACCTCGCCAGGCAAACGGCGGCTGCTCATCCATATAGTTACACTGTGCCAGTTCCAGCTGAACCGCATGCTGATTCTCAGCCGGTTTACCGTAGGCGCGAGTAATGTAGCCGCCTTTGAAGCGGCCGTTGATCACCCAGCTGAAGCGAGACTGGTCATCACAGACAGCCGTAAGATGCCCCGCAATCTCCGGGCTACAGCTCGCGCCATCATTGGTGCCCAGGTTAAGGTCCGGCAGCTGCCCTTCAAACAGTCGCGGCACCCTTGATGCGATCGAATGCGCATCAAACAACAGCGCATAGCCAAACTGGCGACGGATACGCTCCAGCTCCAGACGGATCTGGTCGTGATAAGGCTGCCAGATGTTTTGCAGATAGCCCGCCCGCTGTGCTGCCGTTGGCGTCATACCCGGCTTAAAGGTCGGCGTACCGTCAAACAGCGTTTCCGGATACAGGCCGGTGGTTGCGGTGGTGTACAGCGCCTGATTATCCGGCGGACGGTTCAGGTCAATCACAAAGCGCGAATAGTTGCCGACCAGCACGCTGGCACCCATTTCACGGGCAAACTCATACAGCTGCGGAATATGCCAGTCGGTATCCGGCAGCCCTTTGGCTGCATCGCTCAGCCCGGCCTCAACTTCCGGCGTCAGCGCCGTGCCGGCATGGGGAATGCTCAGCAGCAGCGGCAGCTTACCGGCGCTAAATTCAAACGCGTTCATCGTTCTTCTCCTCGGAAAATAACCCGGCAGGGCAATTGCCCACCCAGCCAGTAAACCAGCTCCGCCGGGCGTTCCAGCGGCCAGTGGACAAAATCAGCCAGCTTGCCCGGCTCCAGCGAACCGTGCGTGGCGGCCAGGCCCAGCGCCCGCGCGCCGTGAAGCGTGACACCGGCCAGTGCTTCCTCCGGCGTCATGCCAAATAGCGTACAGCCCATATTGAGCATCAGCCTCAGGGAGAGTGCAGGCGAAGTACCCGGGTTCGCATCGCTGGCCAGCGCCATCGGCACGCCGTATTGACGGAACAGCGCGACCGGCGGCCGCTGAGTTTCCCGCAGCAGATAGAATGCGCCCGGCAGCAATACCGCCACCGTGCCGCTCTGCGCCATCGCCGCAATATCACTCTCGGTGGCGAATTCCAGATGGTCCGCAGACAGCGCGTTAAACCGCGCGGCCAGCGCACCGCCGCCCAGGGACGAGAGCTGTTCGGCATGCAGTTTAACCGGCAGGCCCAGCTGCTGTGCGGCAAGGAAGACTTTCTCAACCTGCGCGGGGGTGAACGCCAGATACTCGCAGAACGCATCCACCGCATCCGCCAGCTGTCCGGCAGCTACCTGCGGCAGCAGCTCGCGGCAGATGACGTCAACCCACTCATCCGGCGTCTGCTTATACTCCGGCGGCACCGCGTGTGCGGCAAGGCAGGTCGCCTTGATTTGCGCCGGAACCTGCTGCCCGAGCTGGCGAATCGCCTGCAGCATGCGCAGCTCGCTGGCGATCTCCAGCCCGTAGCCGGATTTAATTTCTACGGTAGTCACGCCTTCCGCCAGCAGCACGTCAAGGCGATGCCGCGCGCTGCTGACCAGCTGCGCCAGCGACGATTCACGCGTAGCGCGGACCGTTGAGAGAATACCGCCGCCCGCAGCGGCAATCTCACTGTAGCTGACGCCGTTCAGGCGCTGCTCAAACTCGTGGCTGCGATCGCCGCCAAACACCAGATGCGTGTGGCAGTCCACCAGCCCCGGGGTCACGATGCCGCCGCCGAAATCGGTGGTTCGCTGCGGAGTAAACTGCCCGGCCTCCTGGTAGGGCCCGACCCAGACGATCTGCTGCCCGTCCACGGCAATCGCACCGTCTTTGATGATGTTGTACTGGCCGTCGCGCATGGTGACAATATCTGCGCCGTGCCACAAATGCTCACAGTTGCGTTGCTGGTTCATCACCTCTCCCACGTTGTGTGCTTTACTGCTCTCCTATAAGTATGTATATGTATATACAACCTCAACACACAGGAAGCAACCGATGACTCGCTATTTTGCGCCCCGCGCCCTACTTGCAGATGGCTGGCAGCATAATGTACTGATTGACGTCGACAGCCACGGCCAGATTGCCTCTCTGACTGCTAACAGCCAGCCGCAGGATGCACAGCGCCTGGACGGTACTGTCATACCGGCTATGGCGAATTTGCACTCGCATGCATTTCAACGCGCGATGGCAGGGCTGGCCGAAGTCGCGGGCGATCCGCAGGACAGTTTCTGGACCTGGCGCGATCTGATGTACCGCATGGTGCAGCGCCTGTCGCCGCAGCAGGTCGGTGCCGTTGCAGCAGCACTGTACGTTGAGATGCTTAAGGGCGGATATTGCCAGGTGGCGGAGTTTCACTATCTGCACCACCAGCCGGACGGCCAGCCTTATCCGCAGGATGAGATGCTGACCGAGCTGATTGCCGCCGCCGAGCGCAGCGGTATTGGTCAGACTCTGCTGCCGGTGCTCTACAGTTACGCCGGATTTGGCAGCCAGCCCGCGCAGCCGGGCCAGAAGCGCTTTATTCAGGATACCGCCGCGTATCTTGCTCAACAGCAGCGTCTGGTGAAGCTAATTGACGGCAAACCGCTGATTAACCACGGTCTCTGTTTCCACTCTCTGCGGGCGGTCAGCGAAGCGCAGATGCATGAGGTACTGGCGGCCAGCCCTGCGCATCTGCCGGTGCATCTTCACGTTGCCGAACAGGAAAAAGAGGTCAACGATTCGCTGGCCTGGAGCGGCGAGCGGCCGGTTAGCTGGCTGCTGGATCGCTTCCAGGTGGACCCGCGCTGGTGCCTGATCCACGCCACTCATCTTGACGACAGCGAGATTTCGCGCCTTGCGGCAAGCCAGGCGGTAGCCGGTCTTTGCCCTACCACCGAAGCCAACCTCGGCGACGGAATTTTCCCGGCCACCGAGTTTATCGCCCGGGGCGGCCGCTGGGGGATAGGCTCCGACAGCCACGTCTCGCTGGACGTCGTAGAAGAATTGCGCTGGCTGGAGTATGCCCAGCGGCTGCGCGATCGCCGCCGCAACCGTATTGTTACTGCCAATCAGCCGTCGGTGGGCGATCTGCTGTACCGGCAGGCGCTGGCGGGTGGCGCTCAGGCCTGCGGCGTAAAAACGGGCAGCCTGCAGACCGGCTACCGCGCAGACTGGCTGGTGCTGAGTGACGATGCGCTATTGGGGGCAACCCGCGATGAGGCCCTCATCAACCGCTGGCTGTTTGCCGGGCATCGCGGGCAGATTCAGGATGTGTTCGTGGCGGGCGTGCAGCGCATCAGTCACGGCCAGCACGCGCAGCAGGCGTCGATTGACGCTGAGTTTCGTCAGGTACTGGAGGCGCTGCGATGATCCACTTATTTAATAGCGCCAGCCTGCCGGTCACCCCCTGGCGCAACGGCGGCGGCGAAACACGGGAAATTATCAGCTACCCGCCCGGCGAAACTGAATTTGACTGGCGCATCAGTATCGCCACGATCGCCGCCGACGGGGACTTTTCGGCGTTCCCCGGCATCGACCGCATTATTACCCTGCTGGATGGGGAAGTAGAACTGTACTGCAACGATCGGCTGCGCCAGCGTTTGACGGTAAATCAGCCCTACTCGTTTCCCGGAGAGGATCGCATCAGCGCCCGGCTGCCCGCCGGGGCAAGCCACGACTTCAACATTATGGCCCGGCGGGGGAGCTATGTGCCTGCGGCGGGAACCACCAAGTCGGCATTTTCACCGCCGGTGGAGGCCGCGGGGGTCGTGATGGTGATTGGCGGCCAGTGGCAGCACGGGCAAACGCTGCTGGCAGCGGATCAGGGCGCCTGGTGGGAAAATCAGGGCGGCCACTTCGTTCCGCTCTCGAATGATGCCCTGCTGCTGTGGGGAACGCTGCTACCGAGCTTTAACCATGGCCTTTGAAGCGCCCCATCAGCTTGTAGCGTGAACCGGGATACAGCAGCCGCGCGTAGGTGACGATCTTATTATCACTCCAGGTCTGGCGACGGATCAGCAGGCAGGGTTCCTGTGCGTCAATCGCCAGATGTCGGCACTGCCGCGCGTCGGGCAGAACCGCTTCCACCACATGCTCACCGGCGGTGAGCGGTGCCACACGCATCAGGTAGGTATAGGGGGTTTGCTCAGTGTAGTCCTGCTGCAGATAATCCGGTGCCATCTGCGGGTTCACCAGGCG
Source organism: Pantoea coffeiphila (assembly GCF_016909495.1). Taxonomy (GTDB): domain Bacteria; phylum Pseudomonadota; class Gammaproteobacteria; order Enterobacterales; family Enterobacteriaceae; genus Erwinia; species Erwinia coffeiphila. The sequence goes on from NZ_JAFBFW010000002.1 coordinate 304,847, forward strand.
ATCTTCCAGCTGCACCGGCTGATCGTTCTCATAATGGATCATCAGCGAATGAAACAGTTTCTGACCGCTGGTTAAACCGAGCAGCGCTGCCTGCTCAGCGTCGGCTTTGCTCTCGCCCAGAGCCAGAATCTTACTGCTGTGACGGTGGCCGCGCTGGGCAATCTCTTCTGCGATATTGTGCACTTCCATCATCGCGGTATAGCCCTTGGCTTCCGCAACGAACGTCCCCACGCCCTGCATTCGCATCAGGTAACCTTCGCTGGTCAGCTCGCGCAGTGCACGATTGATGGTCATCCGGCTGACGCCCAGCTCGTTAACCAGCTCGCTCTCTGAGGGCACGCGCTGATTTGGCTGCCAGACGCCTTCGCTGATCTGGCTGATAATTGCCTGCTTCACCCGCTGATAAATCGGTGCAGGCTGATCGCTCATTGCAGCGGAAAGTTGAGAAATAGCAGTCTGCCTTACCATACCGAATCCTTATAACAGTGGGAAAATCAGTTTACTGGCTAATATCCTAAATGTATATACATGTTAACTTTTCCGCCGAGACTGCCGTTTATTTCAACAGCTCTATCGACTTTTTTTGTGATCGCAGCAATACAAGTTAGTCTGGTTGTATAGACAAGAATATACGTTTGTGATTCACTCAATTCAGACCGAAGTTTAACTCGCATTAACAACCTGTCGGGCCGATGCCCCTAATACAGGTTTGATGCCCACCCAGTTGTCTATACAGGAGTATACTATGTCACTGACTCAGCCCCTCTGCTTACTGACGCCGGGTAAGGTCGATCTCGCCACGCTGAAAACAATTTATCGCGGCGGCGTAACCCTGGCGCTGGACGAACAGGCACGCAGCCGCATCCAACAGGCCCGTGATACGGTTGAAGCCATTGTCAGCGAAGGCAAAGTGACCTACGGCATTAATACCGGCTTTGGCAAACTGGCTCAGACCTCCATTCCGGCGGACCGCCTGGCCGAACTGCAGCGTAACCTGGTCCTGTCCCACAGCGTTGGCCTTGGCGAACTGCTGCCTGATGACGTGGTACGCCTGGTAATGGCGACCAAAATTATCAGCCTGGCACGCGGCCATTCCGGGATCAGAATTGAACTGGTTGATGCGCTGATCGCTCTGTTCAATGCCGGTGTAATGCCATGCATTCCTGAGAAAGGCTCCGTGGGGGCGTCCGGCGATTTAGCTCCGCTGGCGCATCTCTCCCTGATGCTGCTGGGTGAAGGTGACGTGCGGGTGAAAAGCGAGCTGATGCCCGCTCGCGACGGCCTGGCGCTGGCTGGCCTGGAGCCGATCGAGCTGGGGCCGAAAGAGGGCCTGGCGCTGCTGAACGGCACTCAGGTTTCTACCGCGCTGGCGCTGCGTGGACTGTTTGAAGGCGAAAACGTTTTTGCCGCCGGGCTGGTAGCCGGTGCGCTGTCGCTGGAAGCGATTAAAGGCTCGGTAAAACCGTTCGATCGCCGCATCCATGAAGCCCGCGGTCAGCAGGGCCAAATCTCGGTAGCCGCCGCTGTATCCGGCCTGCTGGAAGGCAGCGTTATTCTTAACTCTCACGCTAACTGCGGACGCGTACAGGACCCCTACTCCATCCGCTGCGTACCGCAGGTGATGGGTGCCTGCCTGGATAATCTCAACCACGCCGCTCGCGTGCTGCAAATCGAAGCCAACGCCGCATCCGATAACCCACTGGTGTTTACCGATACCGGCGAGGTGATCTCCGGCGGTAACTTCCACGCCGAGCCTGTCGCGTTCGCCGCCGATATTATTGCGCTGGCCGTAGCGGAAATTGGGGCCATCTCAGAGCGCCGCCTGGCGCTGCTGCTGGATACCGGCCTTTCGGGCCTGCCGCCGTTCCTGGTCAACGACGGTGGAGTGAACTCCGGATTTATGATCGCCCAGGTCACCGCCGCCGCGCTGGCGTCGGAAAACAAATCGCTGGCGCATCCGGGCAGCGTCGACAGCCTGCCAACCTCCGCCAACCAGGAAGATCACGTCTCAATGGCCACCTATGCCGCCCGCCGCCTGGGAGCCATGTGCTTTAACACCGCTGCGGTAGTGGGCATTGAGGCAATGGCCGCCGCGCAGGGAATCGACTTCCACCGTCCGCTGAAAAGCTCACCGCAGCTGGAGGAAGTGCTGAGCACTATCCGCCAGAAAGTCGCTTATCTCGACAAAGATCGCCTGATGGCACCGGATATCGAACAGATGCGTTTATGGGCCGCTGGCGACAGCTGGCCAGAAATGATTGCTGCGCTGCTGCCTGCACGCGCCCACTAAGCGATGAATACCGATAAGGAAAACAACCATGACTGAGTCCGTAAGCAAGGCCGTTGCCCGTACCATTCGCGCTCCCCACGGTGACACGCTGCACTGCGCCAACTGGCTGATTGAAGCCGCTTACCGCATGATCCAGAACAACCTGGACCCCGACGTTGCCGAACGCCCGGAAGATTTGGTGGTGTACGGTGGTATAGGTAAAGCCGCCCGTAACTGGGAGTGCTTCGAGCAGATCCTGCGTTCGCTGCAGGCGCTGCAACCGGAAGAAACGCTGCTGGTTCAGTCCGGCAAACCGGTTGGCGTGTTCCGCACCCACGCCGATGCGCCGCGCGTGCTGATTGCCAACTCTAACCTGGTGCCGCACTGGGCCAACTGGGACCACTTTAACAAGCTCGATAAAGCCGGTCTGATGATGTACGGCCAGATGACCGCCGGCTCCTGGATCTACATCGGTGCGCAGGGGATTGTGCAGGGCACCTTTGAAACCTTCGCCGAAGCCGGTCGCCAGCACTATAACGGCGATCTGAGCGGTAAATGGATACTCACCGCCGGGCTGGGCGGCATGGGCGGCGCACAACCGCTGGCTGGCGTGCTGGCGGGTGCCTCCGTGCTGGCCATTGAGTGCCAGTCTTCACGCATCGATTTCCGCCTGCGTACCCGCTACGTAGACTACCGCGCCGAGAATCTTGACGAAGCACTGGCGATCATTGACCAGGCGAATAAAGAGAAACGCGCGATTTCCGTCGGGCTGCTCGGCAATGCGGCAGATATCCTGCCGGAACTGGTAAAACGGGCGAAAGCAGGCGGCATGAAGCCGGATATCGTCACCGACCAGACCTCTGCGCACGACCCGATCAATGGCTATCTGCCGCAGGGCTGGTCCGTTGCACAGTGGGAAGAAGCCCGCCGCAGCGATCCGAAATCCGTTGAGAAAGCCGCCCGCGCCTCGATGGCGGTGCACGTACAGGCGATGCTCGACTTCTGCCATATGGGCATTCCTACCGTGGATTACGGCAACAATATCCGCCAGGTGGCGCTGGAAGAAGGCGTGACCAACGCGTTCGACTTCCCGGGCTTCGTGCCGGCCTATATCCGTCCGCTGTTCTGTGAAGGCAAAGGTCCGTTCCGCTGGGTCGCCCTGTCCGGCGATCCGGAGGACATCTACCGTACCGATGCCAAGCTGAAAGAGCTGTTCCCGGACCATACCAACCTGCACCGCTGGCTGGATATGGCGCAGGAGCGCATCGCATTCCAGGGGCTGCCGGCACGTATCTGCTGGCTGGGTCTGGGCGAACGCCATCTGGCGGGTCTGGCATTTAACGAAATGGTGCGCAACGGCGAGCTGAAAGCGCCGGTGGTGATCGGCCGCGATCACCTTGACTGCGGCTCGGTAGCCTCGCCGAACCGTGAAACCGAAGCGATGCGCGACGGCTCGGATGCGGTATCAGACTGGCCGCTGCTCAACGCTCTGCTGAACACCGCAGGCGGTGCCACCTGGGTCAGCCTGCATCACGGCGGCGGCGTGGGCATGGGCTTCTCGCAGCATGCTGGCGTGGTGATCGTTGCCGACGGCAGCGCCGAGGCCGATAAACGCCTGGGCCGCGTGTTGTGGAACGATCCGGCGACCGGCGTCATGCGCCATGCCGATGCCGGCTACGAGGTGGCGAAAGCCTGCGCCGCGAAGCACGAGCTGAATCTGCCGATGATCGACTAAGCGTTATTCAGGCCGGTATCACCGGCCTGTTTTCTTCCCCGCTACCCGCTTCTTCCTCCCCCGATTTATGCTACCTTGTTTCTGCGCGTTACCCTGCACAGGAGAAGTATTGAATGACAGTTCCCGTTTCGCTGATTGAAGAAGCCACCGGCTGGCGCAGAGCCCTGCATGCCCGCCCCGAACTGGGATATCAGGAGCATCACACTTCACAGCTGATCGCCGAGCAGCTGGAGTCTTTTGGTCTGCAGGTTCACCGAGGCCTGGCAGGCACCGGCGTGGTCGGCACGCTGGAAAATGGCCCTGGACCGGTTATCGGGTTACGCGCTGACATGGATGCCCTGCCGATCACTGAACTGAGCAATCCGCCGCACCGCTCCACCAATCCCGGGGTGATGCACGCCTGCGGACACGACGGCCACACGGCGATCCTGCTGGCGGTGGCAAAGCACCTGAGTACCACCCGTCGCTTTAGCGGCACGCTGCATTTTGTCTTCCAGCCCGCAGAAGAAAACCTTGGCGGCGCGCGCCGCATGGTGGAAGACGGCCTGTTTACCCTGTTCCCGATGGATGCCATCTACGGCATGCACAACTGGCCGGGGCTGCCCGCCGGTGAAGTTGCCGTTAACGCAGGCGCGATGATGGCCTCGCTGGACTCCTTCGAAATCACGCTGCGCGGCCGCAGCTGCCACGCAGCCATGCCGGAAAACGGCGCGGATCCGATTGTGGCCGCCGCGCAGCTGATTATGGCCCTGCAAACTATTCCGGCCCGCCGCTTGTCGCCGCTGGCCTCTGCGGTGGTCAGCATCACGCAAATCAACGGCGGTGAGGCCATTAACGTCATCCCGGAAAACGTGGTGCTGCGCGGTACGCTGCGCTGCCTGCAGGCGGACGTGCGCAGCCGGGTAAAACAGATGATCGATGAATTCGTGACCTCCTTCACCGCGCCGCTGGGCATTGAGGGCAGCATTGAGTATCAGGGTGACTATCCGGTGACCATGAATCACGCCGCTGAAGCCGCGCTGGTGCGCGACTGCGCGCTGACGCTGCTGCCCGCTGAAAAAGTGCACTGGAACGTCAGCCCGTCAATGGCCTCGGAAGATTTTGCCTGCATGCTGGAGCACTGTCCGGGAGCCTACTTCTGGATCGGCGCTGACGGTGACACGCCGTCACGGCCGCTTCATAACGCCAACTACGATTTTAACGATGGGCTGATTGCTCCCGGTATCGCGCTGTGGACCGCGCTGGTTGAGCAGCTGCTGCCGCGCGGCTGATTGATATTCACCTGGCCGTTGCCACCGCTTCCTATGGCCCCTCACGGGGCCAACTACCTTGTACAATTTCCCATTCTGAAACACTGTATTAACGATCCTGACGACCTCATCAGCGAATATTATTAGTTGAATAGACAGGAATTTCTCCCTGAGCGCGTTCTGGTGCCATATTTCCCTGCCCTTGGAAATAGCCCCGCAAGGGAAAATACCAGGGAAGTATTATCCCTGATTCACCCACACCAGTTTATCTACCGGGAAGTTCAGCCCCCGGGCGATAGCCAGGTAGTTTTGCTTTACGCTTTCGGGGATCTGCGGCGTGCGCGACAGTATCCACAGGTAGTCACGGTTTGGCCCGCTGACCAGCGCATAGCGATAGTCCTCATCCAGCGCGATAACGTTATAGCCGCCGTAGAACGGACCGAAGAAGGACACTTTAAGCGCCGCAGTGGACGGTGCACCGGTGAAGTAAGCCCGGCCTTCACTCTCCATCCAGCGCGCTTTCGCCGGGTCGTAGCCACGGTTAAGCACCGATATTCCGCCATCGCTACGTTTGCCATACGTCGCAGTAACCTGTTCCAGGCCGCGCTCGAAGCGATTTTCCAGCCGGGCAACCTCATACCATTTTCCCAGATAGCGATCGGCGTCAAATCCGCTTATCGGCGTGACGCCTTTCGGCGGCGTCGGGGATTTACAGGCGACCAGCCCCAGTGACAGTACCACTCCGGTAAGAACGGGCCACAGCTTCATGCTTGCTCCTTAGTCATATCATTATCAGCCAGACAGAGTGTAGTACAAACCGGTTATCAGGCCATCGACAGGTGGCGAACATCGGTTGACTCAGCTGGCAGGGATATTATTTTCAAACATCACTATCCACACGTCGCTATTTAACCCAAAAGAATGATTCAGCACCATAATTTACCCGCAGGGCACATTACGATTATTCCTAGAGATAAATTATCCGTTATCGACCAGGCTTAAATTGAATTTCTAACCCAGAAGAAGGAAACATTTCATCATGGCTGACATCGAAACCAAAACGAAAGATGACTATATTAATGACGTGCTTTCTCAGCTTAAAGAGATTCGCCACTACGCCAAAAACAATACGGAAACCCTTTCCGCACAGTGGCTTGCATTTGATTCCGGCGAGTTTAAAGATAAAGAGCTGGCGGGGAAAATTGATTCGCTGCTGAACGCCCAGGGCAGGCTGCATGACGAAGTGGAAGCGTCTATCGCCGATATTGAAATTTTGGTAAATAAGGCGGCAGCCTGACAGATTATCTGTCCTCGGCAGCACCCAGTTTTAATTTAAAAAATGCGCCATTTGGCGCATTTTTAACTTAGGGATCACGATGAAAAATTGTCGGTAATACTATTTCACTGGCGCTATCTTAATTCGTCCCTTAATCAATCGCCCCCGATTTTAATCCTGACTGACCGGCATCCGTTCAAGGCCGCTGTGGATTTGACCGTCGGCACACTACGCCAACAGTCATATCAGCCTCTTAACGCCTGCTTCAGTATCCCGCTAGCTTAATCTCACCCAACGCCGCTTCCAGCGTCTGCGCCCTGCCCGTTGCCACATAGCAGCAGGCAATCTGCAAACGCAGCGACTGCGGTACCGCCACTTCACGATTCAGACAGCGGGTGATCCAGTCGGCGGTGGTTACGGCATCTTTCGCTTCGGGCAGCTCACCCGCCGCAAATGACACTTCCTCCTGCCGCGCCAACAGCACCTGGGGTTCTGCGCCGTGGATCAGGCTGATTGACGGGCAACGCTGCGGACTGGCGTAGACTTCCCCCTCGGTGCCGTTAAGCAGCAGGCCGCGACCGCCGATGTCGCTGAAGAATTTTCCCACCTTCGGGATATATTCCGGGTGCGACACGCTGGCCAGCCGCAGCGCCGCGTCTTCGGCAAACGGTGTTGCCAGCTTGGCCAGCGTGTGCGCACTGTTGCGCACGCCCATGCGCCAGCGCATCGCCAGCTGTCGCTCCATCGGTTCGCACAGCTGGCCGATGGTGATAAACACCAGCTCGCCCGCATTAAGCCTGTTCTGCGCCTCCGCCGTCGTCAGCACGGCGGGCACACCCAGCGCCTGAAACACCGCTTCGCTGGTGATGCGCGTCGGGTCATCGCTGACGCCGTGGACCAGCACCGGGAAGCCGAGGCGGCTCAGCAGCAGCGCCAGCAGCGGAGTCAGATTACCCTGCCGCCGCGCGCCGTTATAGCTGGGGATAACGATCGGCATCGGCAAATGAGCAGGAGGCGTCAGGCGCGGCATCTGCTCCTGCATCGCCTGATAAAAGCCCAGCATCTCCTCTTCGCCTTCCCCCTTAATACGCAGCGCAATCAGGATCGCGCCCAGTTCAAGGTCCGGCACGTCGCCCGCCAGCATGCGGCGGTACAGATCGCGCGCGCTGTCGATATCAATATCCCGGGCATGATTTTTACCGCGCCCGATCTCTTTTATAATCTTGTTAAGTTCCATGCGTTTGCTCACTAAATAAGGTTAACGCCTGCGGCGCGGCGGCACTCTTTTTTTCGCCGTCGGGGCTGCCGCTTTTGGCAGCTCGCCTTCCGGCATCGGCGGCTGTTCAATAGGAAACACCGGTAGAGCCCCCAGTAAACGTGCGCCGTAGCTTTTGCTCAACAGCCGACGGTCGTAAATCACAATCTCACCGAAGCAGTCGTGGCTGCGGATCAGTCGCCCCACCTGCTGGATAAGATTAAACGAGGCGCTGGGCAGACTCTGCACCTCAAAAGGATAACGCTTCAGGCTTTTCAGCCACTCGCCCTCGGTCAAAATAACCGGACTGTCCACCGGGGGGAAAGCGATTTTATGAATATGAACCTGGGAAAGCAGCTCCCCTTTCAGATCCAGACCCTCGGCAAAGGACTGCAAACCCACCAGTACGCTGGTTTCCCCACGCTCCACGCGCTGGCGATGCAGCGCCACCAGCGCCGGGCGAGGTTTGTCGCCCTGAACCAGCATCATTAAACGCAGCTCGGGCAGGTAGGCAATAAACTGCTGCATCGCCCGGTTGCTGGCGAACAGCACCAGCAGCCCTTTATGTTTCGCCAACTTTATCTGGTGGCGGAAAAAATGCGCCATTTCAGCCAGATGTGCCACTTCATTAGCCAGCAGCGGCTCGTGCTTCATCTGCGGGATGATCAGTTTGCCCTGCTCTACGTGGTTAAACGGCGAGTCCAGCGCAACAAAACGGTCATCCGCTTTTTCACTGAGCCCGGACATCTCCTGTAGCCGCTGGAAGCTGTTCAACGAGCGCAGCGTCGCGGAGGTCAGCACCACGTGGGGAATTTTACGCCACAGCAGCTTTTCCAGCTGATCGCTGACGCGGATACCGGCGCAGTGCAGCATCAGATGCACGTTGCCCTCGCGCAGTTCGCGGGTCACCCACTTTGACACCGGTGCGCCGGATGTCTGCTCCAGCGCCGCCAGCCGCCACAGCTTGCTGCTGGCTTCAAACCAGCCCAGCGCGCGGTTCATCTGCAGCAGCGTGCGGTGTAGACGCACAACATCAAACTGGCCGCTTTTTTCACTGAGATCGTTGACCAGTCCTTCGGCCAGCCCGCGCAGCGCATCGCTGAGTTTGAACAGCCTGCCGCAGATCGTCATGATCTCTTCCGGCAGCAGCCCCATCTCGAAACGGTACTCCCCTTCCTGCCCTTCCGGCGGCAGATAAAGACCGAGGATCTGCGACAGCATTTGCAACTGTTCACGCACCTCTTCGCAGTGCTCTTTCAGGCGATCCGGGTTCGCCAGCGGCGGCGGGCGTTTGGGCCTGAACTGCGCCATACACTGCTCAACCAGCCGGGCAAACAGATCCAGCTGGAGCGTATTCCAGCCGGGAGTAATTTCGCCGCTCATTTCCAGCGCATCGCGCGCCACGTCCGGCAAATGATGCCCTTCGTCCAGCACCAGCAGCAGGTTTTTTGGCGGCGGCAGTACGGATTCCGTTTCCAGCGCCGCCATCACCAGCGCATGGTTAGCGACCACTACATCGGCGTTTTCGATCTCGCGCCGCGCCACGTAGAACGGGCATTCACGGAACCAGTGACAGTTGCTGCCGAGGCAGTTGGCTTTGTCGGTGCTGATACGCTGCCACAGTGAATCTTCGATATTGTCCTTACAGTGATCGCGCAGGCCGTCCCATTCGTAGCGGTTCAGCGCCTTTTCCAGCTCACAGCAGATCGCCCGCTCCGCCTTGCTGGCGGTCATATCATCATCGAGGAACAGCAGCAGATCGCCCTGCTTTTCTTCGTCGGTCGCCAGCGCAGACAAATTGCGCGGGCACACGTAGCGCCCGCGGCCAAAGGCGGCGGTAAAGGTCAGTTCGGGAATGATTTTCTTCAGCAGCGGCAGATCTTTACTGTAGATCTGGTCCTGTAATGCCACGTTGGCTGTGCTGACCACCAGCGGTTTTTCCTCAGCGCGGCTGACGGCAATACCGGGGATCAGGTAGGAGAGGGTTTTCCCCACGCCGGTCGGTGCTTCAATAGCCAGATGGCGCCCTTCTTCACCCGACAGCGTTTTCGCCACTTCAGCAATCATCTGCCGCTGCGGTGCGCGCGGAATAAAATCGGGGACTTGCTGTTGCAGGGCTTTATACCACCCGGCAATTTGCGCTTTTAACGCCGCAGTTAACGCCATGACAACCCTTTGCAAAAAATCAGGGCTGTATTTTTACACAGTATCGCGCTGGCGTCAGCCTGCGGATGCGGATCGCACCAGGAAAGTCGAACCGCTCCGCATTTCTCCGGCGGCGCGATGCTCCGTTTCTCAGAGCGTTTTGTACATCAGCGTGGTGGCATCCAGAACCCCTTCGGTGGAGCGGGCATAAAAGGGAATTTCCCCCGCCACCTGCCAGCCCAGCGAGCGGTAGAGCGATTCCGCCACGTCGCCGCTGCGGGTATCTAACACCAGCAGCGTGCGGCCTGCCTGCTTAGCACGCTCTTCCGCCTTCAGCATCAGCTCGCGCGCAATCCCACGGCGACGCGCATCGGGGTGAACCAGCAGTTTGATCACCTCGGCGCGGTGCGCACCGTTTGGCGGCATAGCCAGCACCACCATCACCGTTGCCACGATGCGGTCAGCCAGTCTGGCGACTAACAGCGTTTTATCGCCGCAGGCCAGGCTCAAAACGACATCCTGCCAGAAGCGGGTGAAGGTCTGCGGGTCACAGTCCACAAAACCCACGCTGGCACCCTGCGCGACACATCCCTTCAGTACGCGGCACAACGCCGGAAGCTCCTCACGCGCCTGCTGCGCGTCCAGCCACTCATATTCAATCTGGGTCATGGGCGTGCCACCACCAGCGCATAATGAGCGCCTCCGGCTTCCGGCGCGCTGAACGACGTGCGGCCAAACAGATGAAAGCGCAGGCAGTCGCCCTTTTCCAGCCGCCACTGCTGTTCGTTCATGCGGAATATCAGCACGCCGTCCAGCATCCAGATATGCTGCTCCAGCCCGGCAACCGGCGGCAGGTCATACTCAATCAGCGCGCCCTGCTCCAGCTGCGCCTCCACCAGCTCGGCGTGAAACGCCTGGGCGGGCGGTGACACGCTGCGCCGCAGATAGCCGCTGCTGGCATCGCGCCAGACGTTCTGCTGCGCTGGCCGCAGGTGCTGCGGGCCGCTCTGTTCCACTTCGCTGAGCAGACGCGACATGGTCAGTCCGTAGGCGCTGCACAGCCGGTTAAGCAGTGCGGCAGTCGGGCTGTTTTCGCCGCGTTCGATGCGTGACAGCGAGGCGCGACTGATACCGGTCATTTCCGCCAGCGTCTCCAGCGACCACCCCTGCTCAACCCGCAGATCGGCCAGCCGCTGCGCCAGACGTTGCTCTGTTTGCTTCTGATCCATAGCTATCTCATTTAAGGGAAATAATCTCATATATGAGATCTACCGTAATACAGCGCGCAGTTCAAGTTGTACACCCACAATTTATTTGTACAGCATGCTATTATTAAATGCGGGCTGGTAAGGCCTGAGAGCGAATGAGGTGAGAAATGACGTTGTACAGCATCGGTGATGTCGCTGAGCGCTGCGGGATTAATCCGGTAACACTGCGCGCCTGGCAACGCCGCTATGGCCTGCTGAAACCGCAAAGAACCGAAGGCGGTCACCGCCTGTTTGATGAAGACGATATACAGCGCATCGAAGAGATCAAACGCTGGATGAGCACCGGTGTGCCGGTGGGAAAAGTGAAGGCGCTGTTGGAAGGCGAAAACATCGAGATCCATGACGGCTGGGTTACGCTGCAGGAAGAGATGATGACCGTGCTGCGCCACGTGCGCCCGTCAAAGCTGAGAGCAAAAATTGCCACAATTGGCCGCGAAAATCCGGCTGAGGCGCTTATAGACCACGTTTTTCTGCCGATCCGCCAGCGACTGAATCTGGACCAGAATACCGCCCGCGCGATGTGCAGCCTGCTGGACGGCGCACTGATTGACTATGTTGCCTTCTGCCTGACCGGATCGCGCAAAAAAGCCGGCAAAGACGCCCTGCTGATCGGCTGGGGCAGTGAGGATCGCACCCGCCTGTGGCTGGAGGCCTGGCGGCTTTCGCAACAGGGTTGGCGTATTGATGTGCTGGCAGAACCGCTGGATCAGCCGCGCCCGGAGCTGTTTCCCGGCCAGAAAATTTTCGTTTATACCGGCAAAGCACTGACCCGGCGCCAGCAGGAACAGCTGGCACACTGGCAGGAACAGGGGTTCACGGTGACCGCGCACGGCAGCGAACCGGCGACTGAAGAGAAGAAAAACCACTCTTTGGTTTAATAATCTCAAGCGAAGGCGCTATAATCCGCCTTCCTTTGAGAAAACGGGTTACGTTATGAACTGGCAAAAAATTGGTGTGGTCTTTATCTTTCTGCTGATGGCTTTGGGTGGAATTGGTGGCGTTATGCTGACTGGCTATACCCTGATCCTGCATTCGAAATAACCCCCTTTTGCTCACCAGGCGGCATTTTCTGCCGCTCCTCTTCTGTTTGTAACTTTTCGTTTTATCTTATAACCAGCTGGAATTTAACTCCGCCAGCCGGGCTGGTTATGCTCTGGGTTTATTCCAAAAAGACCTATAAAACATCATGACCGATATCATCACCTCTTCAGCGCACGTTGCGCAGGCAGGGAATGCGCCCACCGGCGCAGCAGTCACCATTCGCCGCGCGGCGGATGTCTCTCAACTGGTTAACAACAGCGACAGCTCACGCAGCAATGCCCGTATTGTTATCGGCATCGCGCTCGGCGGCGTATTCCTGGATGCTTACGATCTCGGTGCGCTGGCCTTCGGTATGAAGGATGTGACGCGCGAGTTTGGCCTTTCGCCTTCCGGCGCGGGGATGATTGCCTCAGCTATTACCCTCGGCGCAATCGTTGGCGCGCTGATTGGCGGCTACCTGACCGACAAAATTGGCCGCTATCGCGTGTTTATGGCGGATATGTTCTTCTTCGTTTTTGCCGCGCTGGCCTGCGCATTTGCCCCCAACGAGTATGTGCTTGCCGGGGCAAGATTTGTCATGGGAATGGGTATCGGTATCGATTTACCGGTGGCGATGGCGTTCCTGGCGGAATTTTCAAAACTAAAAGGGCGCGGTAACAAGGCGGCGAGTATCGCCATGTGGTGTCCGACCTGGTACGCGGCGATCTCGGTTTCTTACCTGCTGGTGCTGTTCTTCTGGTCGGTGCTGCCGGAGAGCCATAGCGACTGGATGTGGCGTATTATTCTCGGATTTGGTGCCATTCCGGCGCTGATTATTATCGCCATTCGCAGCAAATATATGAGCGAATCACCCATCTGGGCCGCGAATCAGGGCGATCTACACGGTGCCGCCGCTATCCTGCGAAATTCCTACGGCATCAATGCCCACGTGGCGAAGGATGCCGATCTGACGCCAGCACGTCCGGTGCGCCGCGCCAGCTGGGGCAACTACGCCGCGCTGTTTAAAGGCGTTTATCTGAAGCGCACCACGCTGGCGACCGTCACGTCTATCGTTTCCCCGTTTGCCTATAACGCCGTGGCCTTCGGCCTGCCGGTGATTATTTCCAGCTTCCTTGCGCAGTCGATGCTGACCACCATTCTGCTGTCGCTGGCGCTGAATCTGCTGTTTGCCTTTACCGGCGGCATTCTTGCCGTGCGGCTGGTGCCGCGCTTTGGCGCATGGAAGATGATGACGCTGGGCTATATCTGCCAGATTACCGCCCTGCTGGGCCTGGCGCTGGTTGGCCGCCCGGAAGACGGACATCAGGCGGCAATTTCAGTGGCAATGCTGGCACTGTTCCTGCTCGGCCAGGGCTTTGGCCCGGGCGCGCACACCATGACCTACGCATCCCTGAGCTATCCAACCTCGCTGCGCGGCGTTGGCGTGGGCTTCAATCAGATGATGGTGCGCGCCAGCTCGACCGCCTCACTGTTCCTGTTCCCGGTGCTGGCAGCGGCGCTGAGTACCAACGTGTTCTGGGTGATTGCTCTGGCACCGATCGTTGGTCTGTTGGCGCTGCTGGCGATCCGCTGGGAACCGTCAGGTTACGATGTTGATGCAGAAGATTTCGCGCTGAACGGCAAGTAAATGCGCTGCGGGGTGCGATTTTTGGCACTCCGCATCTGCGTAACACCCGGACTGACCTTTCTAAACGAAGAGGTGGCTAACCCTCATGCGTCGACGGAGTGTACCGTATTCGCCTTGTCGATAAAGCGGGTAAATTCATCCGGGATACGGGCAAAGGTATGCAGGAACCAGGGCGTAAAGCGCTCGGGTTCCTGCTGAATTTCGGCCTGAATGTCGGCCAGAGAAGCATAGCGCCACGCATCGGCTTCTTCGGGATTCAGCTGCGGCTGTTGGTCGCTGATGGTGAAGTAGACGTGGCCGTACTCATGCTCGGTCAGACCGTTGCTCAGCGGCAGGTTATAGCTCAGTTCAAAAACCGGCTCCAGCGTCAACTGCATGCCCATCTCTTCAAACAGCCGACGCTCCGCAGCGTGGCGGGTAGATTCCTGCGGATACGGATGACCACAGGTGGTATTGCTCCACAGGCCGCCGCAGTGATATTTCCCACTGGCGCGCTGCTGCAACAGCAGCTGGTGCGCTGAGTTAAAGACATAAACGGTTACCGCGCGGTGCAGTAGTCCCTTTTCGTGCACCTCGAGCTTTTCCATCTTACCGGTGGCGCGATCGTCACGATCGACAAGGATAACTTCAATAGCTGCCATGCAAACTCCTCAGATCATTTCCCAGCTATTCTGGCATATCCGGGCGGCATTATACTGTACAGAATAGTGCGCACAGCCTAAATTTCAGCACAACCGCCACCGTTTGTCGCTTTTAGCGTAGAAAAGATCACTCGCCGGCTTCAATCACCTGCTGTCGGGCGCGAAAAATATGCCCTGCGCCATATTGCAGCAGCCGCGCAACCAGCTGATAGCCGCCGTTTTCTTCCGCCTGAGCAAATTCGCGCTCCAGCTGCGTGACCGGCGCTGCCCACAGCAGATTCACCTTCTCGTCGTCAAAGCGCGGCAGCGGAAACTGCCCGGCTTCGCGACCCAGCGCACCGGAGAGGATAAAACCTTCAAATCCTACCGGTGCCATAGAGGACGACAGCGTGTGCCCTTCACCCAGCCAGCTGAGGCGATCCCAGGGCAAATGCGCAAAACCGGCCAGCGCGCTGGCCATCTGCACGGCATTGTCCTCGGTCATCACCCCGGCATCAATTGCCAGCGCCAGCTCGGTGCGGCGGTACTGCGGAGCCAGATCCTCATAAAGATGATCCACCCAAGGCATTGGGCGAATGCTCATACCGAGGGTGAGAAAATACCAGCTTCCTTCATGGTAATGCTGAGAGATCGCCATCGGCGGCCAGCTGCCGCGATCGATGGCGTAATACTTGAGAGACTCGCCAAACTGTTGGCTGTAGCACGCCAGCATCTTCTGCTGGAACGGCTCCCAGCCCTGGCCTTCCTGCCAGTCGCGCCAGAACTGCCGGTGCTGCTGCGCGCGGGCATAATGCTGATTAGTGGACGCCGATCCGAGCGGCGCGGTCAGCCGGTTCGCTTTGATGCAGCCAGCGGAGTAGCTCACCTGTTTTTCCTGATACAGGCTCCAGCCGGGGATGACCGCCAACAGCTGTCCCTGATACCACAGGGCCGCGCCGTCGTCGCTGGGTTCCCAGATAATCTGCAATCCGGCGGGGTCGAGCATCGGTTCCGCCAGCAGCGTGCGGCAGAACTCCGCGCTCAGCAGCGGTGCGCGGCCCTGCTCCATGGCTATCGTATCTTCCTGGGCCGGCGCGGGCAGCAGATTACGCAGCCAGCAGCCGCGCACGGCAAACTGGGTGCGAAACGCTTCCGCAGGCCAGATGTAGAAATAGGCTGTGCGTTCATCCTGTTCAACCAATGCAATCAGCGTCTGCTGTTGATTGGGCACTTCAGCAATCTGATAGGGCTCTGTCATAACGCCTCGACGTTGTCTGGAGGGGTCCTTCTTCCCGGAGAGTAGAGCAGGATGACGGGTTACGCTATGTCAGAACAAGGGTATTTATCTCAAAAGCCATGCGGGTCAGCGCCCCATGCGCGCCATGGCACGCTGATACGCACCCTGCCGTATCGCCCAGCGCAGCAGTCCGGCGATCAGATAAATCCGCCCGTTGATCGTGCGGTGCCGTAATGGCGAGTAGTGCAAACCAAAGTCATGCAGCGCCCAGTCGGGCAACAGAGCAATACCCGCCTGTAACATGGCCCGCATCGCCGGACGCGCCTGCCAGCTGGGTGCCGGCGCGTTCATCAGCAGCGACAGCACCTCGCGGGTACGCTCATCGCAGCGCAGCTGGGGCCGCATACGCTCAAGATAGGCTTCAACTTCCGCCACGCTTTTCGGCACTTGCTCAGCCCCCAGCGCTTCCGCAACCCGCGCCGCTTCAGCGTAGTAGCGATCCTGATCTTCCAGGCTAAGCTGCGGATTTTTATAGCGAAGATGGGCGGCAAGAAAACAGCGGGTCTCGGCAACGTGAACCCAGGTCAGCAGCGCCGGATCGCTGGCGGCATAGGGAACGCCGTACGCATCCGTGCCGGTAATATGCAGGTGGATGCGCTTTACCCGCTCAATCAGAATATGCGCATCGCGAGAGTTGCCGAAGGTGGTAACGGCGATAAACTGGCTGGTTCGCCGCAGTCTGCCCATCATATCCTGACGGAAAGTGGAGTGATCCCAGACGCCCGCCAGCGCCAGCGGATGCAGCATCTGTAGCAGCAGCGCCGAAATGCCGCCGCACAGCATCGATGAAAAATCACCGTGGACTCGCCAGATAACGCTGTCCGGTCCGTAAATACCGGGATCGCCCGGTGGCTGCGTAATATCAAATTCATTCAGCGACAGGCCGTTAAGGCGAAAAACCTGCTGCTGAATTCTGTCTCTTAACCCTGGCATACTGTTCCTGCCTGAAACGGGGCAGGCAATCCTGCCCCCAATCCTCAACGGTAATCGAACTCGGCGTTTTCGGTACGGGCGGAATCCAGCCCGATCATCACGCTGAATTTACCCGGCTCGGCAACGTGCTGCATTTTCGCATTCCAGAATTTCAGCGCGCTGACGTCGATCGGGAAGGTCACGGTCTGCGACTCACCGGCTTTCAGCATAATACGCTTAAAGCCCTTCAGCTCTTTCACCGGCCGGCTGATGCTGGCTACCTCATCATGCAGATAGAGCTGCACGACCGTCGCACCGTCACGCTTGCCGCTGTTGGTTACCGTCACGCTGGCGTTAATTTTGCCATCACGCGGCATCGAAGAAGAAGAGAGCTTCACCGGCGACAGGCTAAAGGTGGTGTAGCTTAACCCGTAGCCAAACGGATACAGCGGACCGTTGGCTTCATCATAGTAGTGCGAGGTGTATTTATTCGGCTTCTCAAAGTTATACGGCCGCCCGGTGTTCAGATGGTTGTAATAAATCGGCAGCTGTCCCACCGAGCGCGGGAAGGACATCGGCAGCTTGCCGGACGGGTTATAGTCGCCGAACAGCACATCGGCAATAGCGTTACCGCCTTCCGTGCCGCTGTACCAGCTCTCCAACAGTGCATCCGCCTGCTGGCTCTCTTTCACCACCGCCAGGGCACGGCCGTTCATCAGCACCAATACCAGCGGTTTGCCGGTGGCTTTGACCGCATCAATCAGTTTACGCTGGCTCTCCGGCAGCGTCAGGTCGCTGCGGCTGGAAGCCTCATGCGCCATCCCGCGCGCTTCGCCAATCGCCAGCACCACGACATCGGCTTTCTTCGCGGTTTCCACCGCTTCATCCAGCATCTGCTGCGGTGAACGGCTGTCCACCGTCATCGCCGGTTCGTAAAGATTGAGGAAGTCCTGAATGCCTTTATTATCGGTGACGTTCGCCCCTTTGGCATACAGCAGATTGGCCTTACCGGCAGTGGCATTTTTCATCCCCTGCAGCAGCGTAACGGACTGCTTCGCCACGCCCGCGGCGGACCAGCTGCCCATAATATCGATCTGACTGTCGGCCAGTGGCCCAATCAGCGCGATATTACCGCTGTTTTTAAGCGGGAGCGTCTCCTGGCGGTTTTTCAGCAGCACCATGCTTTTGCGCGCCACATCGCGGGCATCGCTGCGATGCAGGCGGCTTTCGGCGTTGGTATCCGCCGGGTCCTGGTCGGCCGGGCCTAAGTGGCTGTACGGATCGTTAAACAGCCCCATATCGTATTTCACATTCAGCACGTGGCGCGCGGCATCATCGATTTCCTGCTCGGTGACCGCACCGCTTTTGACCAGCCCCGGCAGGTATTTGCTGTAGTACTCATCGCTCATGCTCATGTTCACGCCGGATTTGATCGCCACGCGCACCGCATCCTGTGGATCGCTGGCCACGCCATGTTTAATCAGCTCTTTGATCGCGCCGTGATCGCTGATGGTGATGCCTTTAAACTTCCACTCATCGCGCAGCACGTCTTTCAACAGCCAGCTATCGGCACTGGCCGGTACGCCGTTCAATGAGTTGAGCGCCACCATCACCCCGCCGCTGCCGGCATCCAGTGCCGCTTTATACGGCGGCAGATAGTCCTGGAACAGCCGCTGCGGACTCATATCCACGGTATTGTAGTCACGGCCGCCTTCAACCGCGCCGTAGGCGGCAAAGTGCTTGACGCTGGTCATCACCGAGTAGCGGTCCGCCGGGCTTTTACCCTGCATGGCGGTGACCAGCACGCGGCCCATTTCCGCTGTCAGATACGTATCTTCACCAAAGCCTTCCGAGCCGCGCCCCCAGCGAGGTTCACGGGTCACATCCACCATCGGTGCCCAGGTCATATTCAGACCGTCATCGGCGGCTTCATAAGCAGAAATTCGCCCCACCTTCGCCACTGCGTCAGTATCCCAGCTGGAAGCCAACGCCAGTGGGATCGGGAACTGAGTCCGCTGACCGTGGATCACGTCATAGGCGAAAAACAGCGGAATCTTCAGACGACTGAGCTGCATCACCTGATCCTGCATCTGGCGGATATCGTGCCGGGTTACGGTATTGAAAATCGCCCCCACCTGCCCGTGCTGGATCATGTCGCGGATCGCTTCTTTCGGGTTATCCGGCCCTACGCTTATCAGGCGCAGCTGGCCGATTTTTTCGTCAAGGGTCATCTTTTTCAGTAGATCGGTGACGAACGCATCGCGTGCGGCAGGTGTCAGTTCATGTGGACCAAACAGGTCATCGGCAAGGGCTGGCTGAATCGCCAGAGCGGCAGCAAAGCTGACGGAACAAATCCATTTCATCAGATGATCATCTCTCAAGTGACTAAGGCGTATGAGTTTCATGACGGACAGGTAACAAGTTGATTCAGTTTGTCATACCTTGAGGATAGCAGCTAGTGAGGTATCGACGAATGTCGCGTGATAACAACAGCTTTATTGCATCCGTAGCGGTGCTAAAGTAGGGGGGTGATTCTGACAAGGATATGACATGCACACTTCTCTTCCGGCAGGACAAAAACTGATTTCTGAACTGGGTCGCATCGTCGGCCGCAACCATCTTCTTACCGATCCCGCGCAAACCGAGCGCTACCGTAAAGGCTTTCGCTCCGGTGAAGGTGAGGCGCTGGCGGTGGTCTTCCCGGGTTCGCTGCTGGAACAGTGGCGGATACTCCAGGCCTGCGTGGCGGCAGATGCCATTATTCTGATGCAGGCAGCCAATACCGGCCTGACCGAAGGCTCCACCCCCAACGGCAACGATTATCCCCGCGATATCGTGATTATCAGCACGCTGCGTATGGATAAAATCCGCCTGCTGGACGAGGGAAAACAGGTACTGGCGTTCCCCGGCAGTACGCTGTATCAGCTGGAAAAAGAATTAAAGCCGCTGGGGCGCGAACCCCACTCGGTGATTGGCTCCTCCTGTATTGGTGCGTCGGTACTGGGGGGGATTTGTAATAACTCCGGCGGTTCGCTGGTGAAACGCGGCCCGGCCTATACCGAAATGGCGCTGTACGCGCAGATCGATGCCGACGGCGTGCTGCGCCTGGTTAACCACCTCGGCATTAACCTCGGCACCACGCCGGAGCAGATCCTCACCCGTCTGGATGATGATACCTGGCAGCAGGGTGACGTCCTGCACGATCAGCGCCACGCCTCGGATCACGACTACGCCGAGCGGGTGCGCGACGTGGAAGCCGACACCCCTTCGCGCTTTAACGCCGACGCACGTCGCCTGTTCGAAGCTTCCGGCTGTGCGGGCAAGCTGGCGCTGTTTGCCGTCCGTCTGGATACCTTTGCCAGCGAAACTGCCCAGCAGGTGTTCTATATCGGCACCAACAATACCGACGTGCTGGACCAGCTGCGCCGCCATATGCTGGCCAACTTCAGCAATCTGCCGGTTGCCGGTGAATATATGCACCGCGATATCTTCGATATTGCCGAAGTGTACGGTAAAGACACCTTTGTGATGATCGACAAACTCGGCACCGATAAAATGCCGATGTTCTTTACGATGAAAGGCCGCGTTGATGCCTGGCTGTCGCGCATCAAGTGGTTTAAGCCCCACTTTACGGACCGCGTATTACAGAAGCTGACCGCCCTGCTACCCTCCCATTTGCCTGCCCGTATGAAGCAGTATCGCGAACGCTATGAGCATCATCTGATGCTGAAAATGTCCGGCGACGGGGTGGCAGAAGCCCGCGCTTACCTGCAGGAATTTTTCCACCAGGCTGAAGGCGCGTTCTTCGAATGTGAAGGCAAAGAGGGGGCGCACGCGTTTCTGCATCGCTTTGCCGCTGCCGGTGCCGCCGTGCGCTATCACGCCGTGCATCACGATGAGGTGGAAGATATTCTGGCGTTGGACATTGCGCTGCGCCGCAACGACCGTGAGTGGTTTGAACGGCTGCCAGCCGAATTTGACGATGCGCTGACCCACCGTCTCTACTACGGCCACTTCCTTTGCCATGTATTCCATCAGGACTATATTGTGAAAAAAGGAGTGGATACCCACGCGCTGAAGGAAAAAATGCTGGCACTGCTGGCCGAGCGCGGCGCGGAATATCCGGCAGAGCATAACGTGGGCCATCTTTATAAAGCGAAACCCCAGCTGAAAGCGTTTTATCAGCAGCTCGATCCGACCAATACCTTTAACCCGGGTATAGGTAAAACAACGAGAGAAAAACACTGGGGCAGCTGCGACTGTCAGAAATAACCCACTAATCCGGGGCGGATTATTTCGCCCCGGTGCGCTCGCTCATATTAATGTTATTTACCCTTCCTGATGCACCCCGAAACATTGTTTTTTTCCACTTTTGCGCTAATAGTCAATTGTATCCTGTGATAACTGTAATCATGCCAACTGACTGGCGGAGGAAATATGGGCGTAGTAGCAGAAGAAAATATTACTGCTTCAAATAATAATAGCCTTACCAGCAATAAAAATTACTGGACCGTACAAGATGTAGAAAAAGCCACGAAGGGCAGCTGGGTTATTCCCCCGGCAGAAGGCTGGACCGCAACCGGCGTCTCTATTTTCGCTCCCGCTTTGCAGCCCGGAAATATGGCAATTATCCGCACCGAAGATGATAAAACCGGCCTGCTGGCCAGCGTGGCTTTACGACTTTCTCCTCCGCCCTCCTGCCTGATCACCACCGAACCGGACAAAATTCTGTCGGACAGTATCCCATTGCTTAAGGTTGCCGATAATACCGACGCTGTTCTTGCTATGGGCCGCTACGCCCGCGATAAGATGAAAGGCCGGGTGCTGGGCATCACCGGCAGCGCCGGTAAAACCACCTGTGTAGCCATGGTCGCCGATGCGCTTTCAGCCTGGGGGCCAACCTGCAAGAGTAATAATAACGCTAACCTGCCGCGCGGCGTGGCGTGGAATATCGCCTCCATGCCGTGGGACAGCGCCCATATCGTGCTGGAAATGGCCATTGGCAGAATGGCGGTCAGCTCGCGCATGGTACGCCCGGAAGTCGCAATTTTTACCAATATTCAGCCCGCCCACCTCGGTGAAAACACCACAGTCCACGATGTTGCCCTGACCAAAAGCGCCATCTTTGTCGGCATGGCTCCCGGCGGCGTGGCGATTTTAAACCGCGATATGCTGGAGTGGGAAACGGTCAGCCAGGCGGCCGAAGCGAAGCAGCAGAATATTGTTAACTACGGTACGCATCCCGACTGTCAGTACCGTCTGGTTGAATATGACGCGCAGAAGCAGCAGGTTACCGCGCAGATTGGCGACCGCACCCTGCACTACACGCTGGCGGCGGGCGGAAAGCATATGGCACTGAACAGCCTGGCGACGCTGGCCGCGGTGGAAGCGCTGGGCTATCCGCTGGAACCGGCCAT
This sequence comes from Pantoea coffeiphila, assembly GCF_016909495.1. Lineage (GTDB taxonomy): Bacteria > Pseudomonadota > Gammaproteobacteria > Enterobacterales > Enterobacteriaceae > Erwinia > Erwinia coffeiphila. The sequence goes on from NZ_JAFBFW010000002.1 coordinate 326,959, forward strand.
TGAGAAGATCGGGCAATTTGCCGCCCTGGCCGGGCGCGGTGAGGAAAAACAGGTCACTGTTAACGGCCTGCCGCTGACCCTGATCGATGATGCCTATAACGCCAATCCAGGCTCGATGCAGGCAGCCATTGAGCGCCTGAGCGGCCAGAGCTGTAGCGGGCGCCGTATTGCCGTACTGGGTGAAATGGCCGAGCTGGGTCCCGGCTCGGAGAGCTATCATACCGAACTGGCACCGCTGCTGAACGCCAGCCAGATCGACCAGATCTTCCTGGCAGGATCGAGCTATAAACACTGCTGGGAACAGCTGGATGAAGGGAAAAAAGGGGCGTGGGTTGATGCGCCGGACGACCTGAAACCGCTGCTGCTGGAGGCACTACAGGCCAATGATACGGTGCTGTTGAAGGGCTCAAACAGCACCAAAGTTCATCAGTTGGTGAGTTGGATAGACCAGATGCAGGATAAAGCAGGCTAAGCCATCAGGCTGCCGGTGGGGTTGCCACCGGCGGTCATTATGCGTTTACTCTGCGGCATCCTGTAAAACCACCTTCCCGTCTTTACGCTCAATAATCATCGTCTGCGGTGCAGACAGCGCCACGCCTTCCTTGCGCAGTCGGGTCAGAATATCGAACAGCAGATCGCTTTTCGCTCCGCTCACCTGACGCGGGCTGGCGACGTTGCCGGTAACGGCCAGTACAATACCGGTCGAGGTGAGATCTTTAAACGACACCGACGGCTCCGGGGTTTCCAGAATACGTTCATTATCGTTGTAAACGTCCAGCAGCAGCTGACGCACCTGCTGCGGATCGATATCCAGCGGGAAGGTCAGCGTAATGGTCGCTACCCCCTGCGCATTGCCCATGGTGGCGTTACGTACGTTCTGCGAAATCAGCTGCGAATTCGGCACAATGACCGTGGACTTATCGCTGAGCTGGATCTCAGTAGCACGCACGTTAATACGACGGATATCACCCTCAATACCGCTGATACTGACCAGGTCACCCACTTTTACCGGGCGTTCAGTCAGCAGGATCAGACCGGAGATAAAGTTCTTCACAATCTCCTGTAAACCGAAACCGATACCGACCGACAGCGCGCTGACGATCCAGGCCAGTTTGTTCCACTGCACGCCCATAATCGACAGCGTCATCAGGATCACCAGCACAAAGCCGATGTTGCTGAACAGGGTGATCAGCGAAACTCGCATCCCCTTATCCATGGTAGTTTTAGGCAGGAATTCGTTTTCCAGCCAGCGTTTCACCGAGCGCAGTACCCAGATACCCACCGCCAGGCACACCAGCGCGTTCACCACATGCGCCGGAACGATATTCATCGACTCCAGGCCTTTACCACCCCAGAATTCGATGGCTTTCTGCACCAGTTCTATCGGCGTTGCGCTACCGAAAGTGCCGTTCAGTAATGCCATCGCCGCCGCCAGCAGCAGCAGCGTTTTACCAATCGCACCCAGCAGGGCTGCAACCTGACCAAGATGGCGCGCGTCGATGTTTAACGAGGCCTGGATGCGCTTGCCCGAGGCATTATTAGTGGAGAACAGGCTCTCGCTGGCATCGGTCACCAGCTGGCTGAATATGTAGAACAGGCCAAACACAATGCCCATCCAGATCAGCTCATAAGCAAGGAATCGCGCCAGGGTAATGTAACCAATGACCAGCGCAACCATGATGGCAAAACCGATCAGCGTCAGCGCCATCTGAATCAGCCCGACCAGCGTTGACCTCGCTTCCGGCTGATGGCCTTCCTGAATCATTCTGCGACGTACGCGGTTAGTACGAATGCTGATCGATAGCGCGGTTGCCCCAATCAGCAACGCGGTCATACCGTTGGCAAAAATCGTTGTCGCCACGCTGGTATTCGCGCTGCTGTTAAAGTTTTCAACCGTCTGAAAAATAAACACCAGCGCGGCGGTCAGCGGCGGATACGGCTTCAGGGACAACGCCACTTCATTGGAGATTTGCGGCAGGCGCCATGAAGGGCGGCGAGTGGAGAGGAAAGCGCGCCCCAGGCCGGCAATCAGACCGCAGAAAATACTCAGCCCGACCAGCTTATCGGCGAAGACGCGAACGTCATCCACGACCTCATCATGGCGGGTAAAAGCCAGATCGAGGAAGTTAAACGCCAGCACCACCGCACCGAGCGTGGTTAACGCCGTGGCGGCGGCAAGGAAGCTGCGGCGCAGGCGCCCTTCCGGCAAATGGTTAATACCTACCCAGGCGAGGAACTGTTCCAGGTAACGGCGGCCCAGCGTTGCCACCAGACCGGCGGCGAGTATCCAGCTGACGGTGCCAAACACCCAGCCCGGCTCAAAGGAGAGCAACGCGGCGGTTTTCAACTCATCAATAAAGTCACCGATCTTTTCGCTGTCGTCGCTCTGGTTGTTGGTCAGCGGTGCCCAGAAGCGCGGACCAAAAATACTGCCTGCATTCAGCGCCAGCTGGGTTTTCAGCGCATCGCGGCGCAGATTGACAATTTGAGCAGAAAGGTTGATCGAACTGGCTTTGATCGCTTCAGCCTGCTTGATTTGATCGTCAGTTTTACTTTTCTGGCTTTCCAGCTTGCTGCGTTTGGTCGTAACTTCGCTGGTTTCCTTTACGCCGCTGTCCGCCGCAGGCGCGGGGCCAAGTACCGCCAGCTGCGCCTGTAACTGCGCGCGTTGCGGAATCAGCCCCTGAATCAGGGCATCGGCATCACCGGATAGCTCCAGCGCGAGGTCATTAAGCGCATTCAGGCGGGTATCGTTGGTTTCGCCGGATACCTGCTGCTTTATTTTGTCGAGCACCTTCTGCATCTTAGGCAGCTCAACGGCAGCATTGACCTTGATCGGCGCATCACCATTTTGCTGAGCGCTGTCGCTGTCTGCCGCCTGCACCCACTGCGGCGACAGCGCCACCAGTGCCAGCAGACACACCCGAAGAAAAGTTAACATGCCTGACATGAACGAAGTTCCTGATAAAAAAGAGAGGGCACCGGTCGGTGCCGGATGAATATCGCGGCATAGTTTATGCCTTTGCCGTGGGCCGCACTATAAGATTTGCGATAGAAAAAAAAAGTCTCATCCATAAGAAGGATCTATGGTGTTTCATCGTGAGCTGCGTGGCAAATTAGAAAGAAAAACCACAAGGACTCGTCATGGTTAACCCTGCATCTGCCGTCTGCATCCGCGACGCAGAAGAAGCCGATTTTGATATCATCACCCGCATCTATGGCTGGCATGTCCTGCACGGCTGTGGCTCATTCGAAGAAACACCACCGGATGTGCATGAAATGACCGAGCGTTTCCGCAAAGTTCGCTCCTTTGGCCTGCCCTGGATGGTTGCGCTGATTAATAATGAAGTTGTCGGCTACTGCTATGCCACGCAGTATCGCCCTCGCCCCGCCTACCGTTACACCATTGAAGACTCCATTTATCTGGCACCCGACGCGGGCGGCAAAGGCATTGGCAGCGTGCTGATGGCGGCGCTGATCGTCCGCTGCCAGCAGGGACCGTGGCGGCAAATGCTGGCGATTGTCGGCAACGGCGAACGCAACGCCGGTTCGCTGAACCTGCATAAAAAAATGGGCTTCGAAACGGTGGGCAATTTCCGCAACGTGGGATTTAAGCACGGTGAATGGCGGGATACGCTGCTGATGCAGCTGGCGCTACAGCCGGACGCGCCAGAAGTGCCGGAAAGTTAGACCCTTCCGGCACGCTGTAAGCGGGTTACTCCACCGCGCTGTCGTCGGCAACACCATTACTGGCTACCTGAGCGGCCTTCTGCTTTTTATAGCTGAGCGCGGCGGCAGGAACCGGGGAGATCTTACCGGTTTCAATCCAGCTGCGCAGGCGGTTGGCATCGGCGAAATGCGTGTACTTCCCGAAGGCATCCAGCACGACCAGCGACACCGGGCGCTTATTGATCACCGTGCGCATGACCAGGCAGTGCCCGGCCTGATTGGTGAAACCGGTTTTGGTCAGCTGAATATTCCAGTCCGGGCGATACACCAGATGGTTGGTGTTGCGGAACGGCAGCGTGTAATTCGGATGGCTAAAAGTGGCCATATCTTCGCGGGTGGTACTCAACTCGCCCAGCAGCGGGTAGCGCTTACTGGCGATCAGCAGTTTGGTCAGATCGCGGGCGGTTGATACGTTATGAATAGACAAACCGGTTGGTTCAACGTAGCGGGTATTCGTCATCCCCAGCGAGCGTGCCTTGGCGTTCATCGCCCGAATGAAAGCATCGTAACCGCCCGGATAATGATGCGCCAGGCTTGCCGCCGCGCGGTTTTCCGAGGACATCAGCGCCAGCAGCATCATATTCTTACGGCTGATTTCGCTGTTGAGCCGCACGCGCGAATAGATCCCGCGCATTTCCGGAGTCTGACTGATATCCACGCTGAGGATCTCATCCATCGGCAGATGCGCATCCAGCACCACCATCACCGTCATCAGTTTGGTGATTGAGGCAATCGGACGCACCAGGTCTGGGTGATTAGCGTAGATAACTTTATTCGTATCCATATCGACAATCATCGCACTGCCGGAGGCAATTTCCGGCTGCGCCGCGCGCGTGGTTTCAGATTGTGGAGTACGGGCATTGGCCTGAGTAACGAGTAGCGGGCCGGAAAACAGCAGGGCCAAACTCAAAAGAGATAAACGGATTTTTGCAGGCATCAGTTCAGAACTTAACGGCTAGTGATTCAGGTGTGGTAACCACACGCCGCCACCCGCTGAAACGAGAATACGCGAGGGCTGGCTCGCGCATAATACGCTGTAAACCGGGTATTTTCCTACCGATTATTCGTTTCCAGGCGTTTCCAGATCGCCACCGGTTTCCCGGTGGCGAAGGCACTTAAAACAGGCGATAACCATAGCCCCACATCAGGACCGTGATCGCCAGCAACACTTCCAGCACCAGGATACCAATCGCCAGCGTAGAACCCGAAATTCGCAGGCTCTCTTCGCGATCAATGTTCAGGAACAGGGGAATGCCGACGTAAAGCAGATAGCCGGTGTAGACCAGCGCCAGAGCGCCGACCAGTACGCACAGCCAGACCAGCGGGTAAAGCGCAACCAGCCCGCTAAGGAACAGGGGCGTGGCGATATAGCCGGCGAAAACCATACAGCTGTTCAACTGTGGCCGCTGCGGATAATCACGCGCCATCCACCAGATTACCCGCCCCATCACCGCTACCCCGCCAAGGATCACGGCATAAAACACAATCGCCAGCGCGAAGGCACTGAACAACGATAGCGGGATGGTCTGACCCACGCCGATATCCCAGCCAATTTGAGTGGTACCAATAAAGGCGCAGACCACCGGGATCAGCGCCATCAGCAAAACATGATGAGTGTAATGATGGGAGAGCGTTTCGTTCTCCCGTTTGATATCCCGCATCTCACGGTCAGGATGCGCAAGAAGTCCCCATACGTGGTTCATATCTTCACTCCTCACAACGTCTGGCCGCCCGTGGTTTCTGTCTTGAGCGGCAACACTATCAGTATATGCGCCACTGAATTGTTTGCTTTTCACCCGGCAACGTCGATCGGCTAACGCCCTATTTTTACTTCAAAAATAAATGCGCGGATTTTCTGCAGGCTGCGGGATCGATCACAAAACGCTAGACTAATAAGGAGAAAACACTTTTAAGGAGATCTATTTTGCCTGCTGATGTGAATGCGCTGATTACGGAATACGGCTATTGGGCACTGTTTATAGGCTGCCTGGCGGAAGGAGAAACCTTCACTCTGCTGGGCGGCGTTGCCGCTCATGAAGGACTTTTGCACTACGGCTGGGTACTGCTGGTGACAGCCTGCGGCGGCATTCTGGGCGATACTGCGCTATTTTTCCTGGGCCGATACTACGGCACCAGCATTCTGAAACGCTTTAAAAAGCATGAGGACAAAATAACCTCAGCGAATCAACTGATCCGCAAACGACCCGTGCTTTTTGTTATCGGCGTACGTTTTATGTATGGCCTGCGCATTGTCGGGCCGATCATCATCGGTGCCAGCCGCCTGCGTCCTGCCACTTTTCTGATGCTTAACGTGATTGGCGCACTGCTTTGGGCGACGCTGTTTGTCTCACTGGGCTATCTGGGAGGCCAGGTGATTGCGCCATGGCTGCACGCGCTGGACCATCATATTAAACAGCTGTTCTGGCTGGTGCTGGCGATCGCTTTAGTCTGGGGTGCCCGCTTCACCTTCCGCCGCTATAAGCGCAACAGATGATACTTCGGCCTTATCCTGCGGGATGCAACTCCCGTATCCTGCAGGATGCAAAATCATCATCCCAGGGATAGCCCTTCAGCCCCTTCCCCACCGCGAGTAACAGGCAGTGAGATATCGAACTGCCTTCCATCACTTTATGTGATTGAAAAACCGACGCCTTACTATTGTTAACATTAACTGATGGGCATTTGCTGCCTAAGAGAATCAGTCACATAAAAAAGCATAGAAATAATGAAAAAATATTTCTTAACTTTTACTGAGATAGTCTATGCAAACTAATGAGTCATAACTGCAATCCGCTATAATAACGTTGATTTTTCAGGATTTTTACATAAAAAGGCAATTTATTGTGATCACGATCACATTTTAAAATAAAAAAAACGATAAGTTTTTTAATGATTTTACGAATAAATCACACTTTTCACGGGCAATAAGTATAAAAAGAAATCAATAATTACATTTTTAAACAACAGAAAGTCTTATCAATCACGTTCAGACCAGGAATTTTCGCAATCTAAACTGTCTCATCCTTTAACGCATAAATTTTTTTAATGCAAAAAAACCATTTCAATTCATGATGTTATCAATATGTGACAATTCACCGTCACTGGTAATGCCATTAAGTGAGACTTATCTTAATTTTAGATAGCCTGCTGTTACCATATGAAACCATCCAATAGGAAATGCCTATCAAATGGCGTTCTGCCTCGTATTCAAACCAATTTCAATTAACTGAATTAACACACTAAGCTCCAATTTAGTTAGAGATCGGTGTGCTCAGGTCGTGGAGATGATTTCAAATTGAGTGATGCGCTGCTAATGATGAAGAGCTTTAACCTATTGATGGTGTTAAAGGACTGCAGTATGAAAGTACATCGTGTTGACTATCGGTTAGTCCCTGGCCTTACTCATGCTATGGCAGGTGCACTACTTCCCCGTGAATGCTCAGCAGATACTCTTATTTCGCCCTCTATCATTGGCTCAGCGATCGATCATGACGCTTGCACCGGTCCTCGTTTCACCGCGCAGAGAACGGCGCTGACCGCCTGTTTACCCTATCAATCCGAAACGAATGTCGGCCTGAGCGATCGCGTCGACGCTGATCCACAGATCCAATACAGCGAGCTTGATCTCAGGATTATCCTCCGCAACGGATACTGTCGATTGGCAAGGGTTGTGGCTACGGCTGGCAAATATGTGAAGCCCGGCAGGATATATTCCAGGATAGCTGAAAATAATGTGAGCTTTAGCAAACTATTTTCTCATCCCCCTTATTTGAATATGGGTAAATAAATTTCTACCTGGTGAAAATAAGGACTGCGCTTCCTGAATAAGTAAGAAATTCCAGTTTTGTAGGGAGGAGAGATCCGCCCTGCCATCATGAGGTACTGCGCTGATAGTGATATTAATTATATCAATATCAGAAAGTCACCTCTGACAATAATAATCCAGGGCAATCAACTGGATAATAAAACTATTTTTATGCCCCTTATTCAGGGCGGCATCGTCTTGTCCGTTTGTCAGATTAATCGTTGTTTATTAGTGAATTTATGCCTAATTAAATGCGTAAACCACAAGAACAATAAAAACAATCCGATAGTCCGGTAACAGACCTGCCTCACTGAAAATGTCATTCGACAAGGTACGCATAAAACTTCCGCGCCAGAAGCAGTAAGCAGTTGAAATAAGAAGGGAATAAGCTCCAAAGGTGCTTGCTATAACTTCTATTAAGTACGTATCAAATTAGTAAACAATTTGGCAAAGCCTTGAGGCCTGCCAAATGCTCAATCCTCATGGGAGTGCAAGTTTATGAATAACATAGCTGTAACCGTAAAGGACGGCGGAGCAACCTCCAGCGTATCAGCTGATCAGGTTAATCTGACCGCGCCTAGCGTAGTAAAGCTACAACTGGAGCGCAGCGAAATCGCTGCTACAACACGCTCCGGGAATGATTTGATCGTTACGCTACATTCTGGCGAAAAAGTCGTACTCCAGAATTTCTTTGTGGCTGATGCAGAGGGCCACACAAGTGATTTAGTCCTGGAAGATAGTCAGGGCGCGCTGTGGTGGGTGCAAGATCCCGCCACTGGTTTCCATTTCGAATCTATTGCCGACATCGACGGCTTATTGCTGGGCGGTGCGGAATCTAACTATGCAGCCGGGCTGGCATTTGCTGGCGCCGGACTGCTTGGTATAGGTGCAATGTTCCTGGGCGAAAGCGACGATCACAACAACAGTGATGACAGTGATGCTGACGCCGATGCCGATGCCGACGCCGATGCGGACGCCGATGCGGACGCCGATGCGGATGCGGATGCGGATGCGGATGCGGATGCCGATGCCGATGCCGATGCCGATGCCGATGCTGATGCTGATGCTGATGCCGATGCTGATGCGGATGCCGATGCGGATGCCGATGCGGATGCCGATGCGGATGCGGATGCGGATGCGGATGCTGATGCTGATGCGGATGCTGACGCAGATGCGGATGCTGACGCCGATGCCGACGCCGATGCGGATGCCGACGCCGATGCGGATGCCGACGCCGATGCGGATGCCGACGCCGATGCGGATGCGGATGCCGATGCCGATGCCGACGCCGACGCCGACGCCGATGCGGATGCCGACGCCGATGCGGACGCCGATGCCGATGCGGACGCCGATGCGGATGCGGATGCGGATGCCGATGCCGATGCGGATGCGGACGCGGATGCCGACGCCGATGCGGATGCGGATGCGGATGCGGATGCCGACGCGGATGCTGATGCAGACGCGGATGCCGACGCCGACGCTGATGCCGATGCGGATGCGGATGCCGATGCGGACGCGGATGCCGATGCTGATGCCGACGCTGATGCCGATGCGGATGCGGATGCGGATGCTGATGCCGATGCCGATGCCGATGCTGACGCCGATGCGGATGCGGACGCGGACGCCGATGCGGATGCCGATGCCGACGCGGATGCGGATGCCGATGCGGACGCGGATGCCGACGCCGATGCGGATGCCGACGCCGATGCGGATGCGGATGCCGATGCCGACGCCGACGCCGATGCGGATGCCGATGCTGACGCCGATGCCGATGCGGATGCCGACGCCGATGCCGACGCCGATGCGGATGCGGATGCCGATGCCGATGCGGATGCCGATGCCGATGCGGACGCCGATGCGGATGCCGATGCTGACGCGGATGCCGATGCCGATGCCGACGCCGATGCCGATGCCGATGCCGATGCGGATGCCGACGCCGATGCTGATGCCGACGCCGACGCCGATGCGGATGCCGATGCGGATGCCGATGCCGATGCCGATGCGGATGCGGATGCGGATGCCGACGCGGATGCGGATGCGGATGCGGATGCGGATGCGGACGCCGATGCGGATGCCGATGCCGATGCGGACGCCGATGCCGATGCGGACGCGGATGCCGATGCCGATGCCGATGCCGATGCTGATGCTGATGCTGATGCGGATGCGGATGCAGATGCCGATGCGGATGCTGATGCCGACGCGGATGCGGATGCAGATGCGGATGCGGATGCTGACGCCGATGCGGACGCTGATGCGGATGCCGATGCCGATGCTGACGCCGATGCGGATGCCGACGCCGATGCGGATGCCGATGCGGATGCCGACGCGGATGCTGATGCGGATGCGGATGCGGATGCGGACGCGGATGCCGATGCTGATGCCGACGCTGATGCCGACGCTGATGCCGATGCGGATGCTGATGCCGACGCCGACGCCGATGCCGATGCCGACGCCGATGCGGACGCTGATGCCGATGCGGATGCTGACGCCGATGCCGATGCCGATGCGGATGCCGATGCGGACGCCGATGCCGATGCTGACGCCGATGCGGATGCCGATGCGGATGCGGACGCCGACGCCGATGCGGATGCCGATGCGGACGCGGATGCGGATGCCGACGCTGATGCCGATGCCGATGCTGACGCGGATGCGGATGCGGATGCTGATGCCGACGCGGATGCTGATGCGGATGCCGATGCCGATGCGGATGCCGACGCCGATGCTGATGCGGACGCCGATGCGGATGCCGATGCCGACGCGGATGCGGATGCCGATGCCGACGCGGATGCGGATGCCGATGCGGATGCCGATGCGGATGCCGACGCGGATGCTGATGCGGATGCTGATGCGGATGCGGATGCGGATGCGGACGCCGATGCCGACGCCGATGCCGATGCCGATGCCGATGCTGACGCCGATGCGGATGCCGACGCCGATGCGGATGCCGACGCCGATGCCGACGCCGATGCGGATGCGGATGCCGATGCCGATGCTGATGCCGATGCCGACGCGGATGCCGATGCGGATGCCGACGCCGATGCGGATGCCGACGCGGATGCGGATGCCGACGCCGATGCGGATGCGGATGCTGACGCCGATGCCGATGCCGATGCCGACGCCGATGCGGATGCCGACGCCGATGCGGATGCCGATGCGGACGCCGATGCGGATGCAGATGCTGACGCCGATGCCGATGCCGATGCCGATGCCGATGCCGATGCGGATGCCGATGCGGATGCTGACGCCGATGCGGATGCGGATGCTGACGCCGATGCGGATGCTGATGCGGATGCTGATGCCGACGCCGATGCGGATGCCGATGCGGACGCGGATGCCGATGCTGATGCCGACGCTGATGCCGATGCGGATGCTGATGCCGATGCTGATGCCGATGCGGACGCCGATGCCGACGCCGATGCGGACGCTGATGCGGATGCCGATGCCGATGCCGATGCTGACGCCGATGCGGATGCCGACGCCGATGCGGATGCCGATGCGGATGCCGACGCGGATGCCGACGCGGATGCTGATGCGGATGCGGATGCGGACGCGGATGCCGATGCTGATGCCGACGCTGATGCCGATGCCGATGCCGATGCCGATGCGGATGCTGATGCCGACGCGGATGCGGATGCAGATGCGGATGCGGATGCTGACGCTGATGCGGATGCCGATGCCGATGCTGACGCCGATGCGGATGCCGATGCCGATGCCGATGCCGATGCCGACGCCGACGCCGATGCGGATGCCGATGCGGATGCGGATGCGGATGCGGATGCCGATGCCGATGCTGACGCCGATGCCGATGCGGATGCGGATGCCGACGCCGATGCGGATGCCGATGCGGATGCTGATGCGGATGCGGATGCCGACGCCGACGCCGATGCGGATGCCGACGCCGATGCCGATGCCGATGCCGATGCTGATGCCGATGCTGACGCGGATGCGGATGCGGATGCGGATGCCGATGCCGATGCCGATGCTGACGCCGATGCGGATGCCGATGCGGATGCGGATGCGGATGCGGATGCCGACGCCGATGCGGATGCCGACGCCGACGCCGACGCCGACGCTGATGCCGATGCGGATGCGGATGCCGATGCCGATGCGGATGCGGATGCGGATGCCGATGCGGATGCCGATGCGGACGCCGATGCGGATGCGGATGCCGATGCCGATGCCGATGCGGATGCGGACGCTGATGCGGATGCCGATGCCGATGCGGACGCTGATGCCGATGCTGATGCCGACGCCGATGCGGATGCCGACGCCGATGCGGACGCCGATGCCGATGCGGACGCGGACGCCGATGCTGACGCCGATGCCGATGCGGATGCGGATGCCGATGCCGATGCCGATGCCGATGCCGATGCCGATGCGGATGCTGACGCCGATGCGGATGCTGACGCGGATGCCGATGCGGATGCGGATGCGGACGCCGATGCCGATGCCGATGCCGATGCCGATGCCGATGCCGATGCTGACGCCGATGCTGACGCCGATGCGGATGCGGATGCGGACGCTGATGCAGATGCGGATGCCGATGCGGATGCCGATGCGGACGCCGATGCGGATGCCGATGCCGATGCGGATGCCGACGCCGATGCTGACGCCGATGCGGATGCTGATGCCGATGCCGATGCCGATGCTGACGCGGATGCGGATGCAGATGCCGATGCTGACGCCGATGCGGATGCGGATGCCGATGCCGATGCGGATGCCGACGCCGATGCGGATGCCGATGCGGATGCCGATGCGGATGCCGATGCTGATGCGGATGCCGATGCCGATGCGGATGCCGATGCGGATGCTGACGCCGATGCGGACGCCGATGCGGATGCCGATGCGGATGCTGATGCCGATGCCGATGCCGACGCGGATGCAGACGCGGATGCCGATGCTGACGCCGATGCCGATGCGGATGCGGATGCCGACGCTGATGCCGATGCCGATGCCGATGCCGATGCGGATGCTGACGCCGATGCGGACGCCGATGCGGATGCCGATGCGGATGCGGATGCCGACGCTGATGCCGATGCCGATGCCGATGCCGATGCCGATGCGGATGCCGATGCGGATGCTGACGCCGATGCGGACGCCGACGCCGATGCGGATGCCGATGCCGATGCCGATGCCGATGCGGATGCGGATGCGGATGCCGATGCCGATGCCGATGCCGATGCTGACGCCGATGCCGATGCCGATGCGGATGCGGATGCGGATGCCGATGCGGACGCGGATGCCGATGCTGACGCCGATGCCGATGCTGACGCCGATGCCGATGCCGATGCGGATGCCGACGCGGATGCGGATGCCGACGCGGATGCGGATGCCGACGCGGATGCGGACGCGGATGCGGATGCCGATGCGGATGCCGATGCGGATGCTGATGCTGATGCGGATGCCGATGCCGACGCCGATGCGGACGCTGACGTTGATGCACCTGACGCACCGGAAGGTCTCGTTGTTAACGCAGGCGGCCTGACCGTAAGCGGTACGGGTGAACCTGGCTCTGCTGTTACCGTCTATGACGCTAACAACAATGTGATCAGCGTTCCGGGCACCGTGGTTGACGAAGACGGCAACTTCACCGTGACTCTGACTACACCTCAGACTAATGGCGAAACCCTGACCGTTACCCTGACCGATGAAGCCGGTAACGAATCACAGCCTGGCACCGTTGAAGCAGACGACACCACACCTCCGGATCAGGTTGACGAGCTGAACGTGGCGGAAGACGGCCTGAGCATCAGTGGTACTGGCGAACCGGGTGCGGCAATTACCGTACGCGATGCCGATGGCAACGTGATCAGCGTTCCGGGTGCTGTGGTGGGCGAGGACGGTAACTTCACCGTATCCCTGACTTCACCTCAGACCAACGGCGAAACCCTCTCCGTGACCCAGACCGACGAAGCAGGTAATCCGTCCGAACCGGCCACCGTTGAAGCGGGCGATACCACGCCTCCGGCGCAGGTTGACGCTCTTGAAGTAGCGGAAGACGGCCTGAGCATCACGGGTACCGGCGAACCGGGTGCCTCCATCACCGTACGCGATGCTGATGGCAACGTGATCAGTGCACCGGGCGCTGTGGTGGGCGAAGACGGTAACTTCACCGTGAACCTGACTTCACCTCAGACCAACGGCGAAACCCTCTCCGTAACCCAGACCGATGAAGCGGGTAACCCGTCCGAACCGGCAACCGTTGAAGCGGGTGACACCACACCTCCGGCACAGGTTGACGCTCTTGAAGTGGCGGAAGATGGCCTGAGCATCACCGGTACCGGTGAACCGGGTGCCTCTATCACCGTTCGTGATGCTGATGGCAACATTATCAGCCTGCCGGGCGCCGTGGTAGGCGAAGACGGTAACTTCACTGTGAATCTGAGTATTCCTCAGACCAACGGCGAAACCCTCTCCGTGACCCAGACCGATGAAGCGGGTAACCCTTCCGAACCGGCAACGGTTGACGCGGGTGATACCACGCCTCCGGCACAGGTTGACGCTCTTGAAGTGGCGGAAGATGGCCTGAGCATCACCGGTACCGGCGAACCGGGAGCTTCCATCATCGTGCGCGATGCTGACGGCAACGTCATCAGCCTCCCGGGTGCTGTGGTGGGCGAAGACGGTAACTTCACCGTGAATCTGAGCACGCCTCAGACCAACGGCGAAACCCTCTCCGTGACCCAGACCGATGAAGCGGGCAACCCGTCTGAACCGGCAACGGTTGACGCGGGCGATACCACGCCTCCGGCACAGGTTGACGGTCTGAGTGTGTCCGGTGACGGCCTGACTATTAGCGGTACAGGTGAACCAGGTGCCACCATCACCGTTCGCGATGCTGACGGCAACATTATCAGCCTGCCGGGCGCTGTAGTGGGCGAAAATGGCAGCTTCTCTGTGAGTCTGGGTTCGCCTCAGACCAACGGCGAAACCCTGTCCGTGACCCAGACCGATGAAGCGGGCAACCCGTCCGAACCGGCAACGGTTGAAGCGGGCGATAGCACGCCTCCGGCACAGGTTGACGCTCTTGAAGTGGCGGAAGATGGACTGAGCATTAGCGGTACCGGTGAACCGGGAGCTTCTATCATCGTTCGTGATGCTGACGGCAACATTATCAGCCTCCCAGGCGCTGTAGTAGGCGAAGACGGCAACTTCACCGTGAATCTGAGCACGCCTCAGACCAACGGCGAAACCCTGTCCGTGACCCAGACCGATGAAGCGGGCAACCCATCCGAACCAGCCACCGTTGAAGCGGGCGATACCACGCCTCCGGCACAGGTTGACGCTCTTGAAGTCGCGGAAAATGGCCTGAGCATCAGCGGTACCGGCGAACCGGGTGCCTCCATCACCGTTCGTGATGCTGATGGTAATCTGCTCAGCCTGCCGGGTGCTGTGGTTGGCGAAGACGGTAACTTCACCGTACTGCTGAACGCACCACAGACTAACGGTCAGACCCTGTCTGTGATCCAGACCGATGAAGCGGGCAACCCGTCTGAGCCGGCAACGGTTGACGCGGGCGATACCACGCCTCCGGCGCAGGTTGGCGCTCTTGAAGTGGCGGAAGACGGCCTGAGCATCACCGGTACCGGTGAACCGGGTGCCTCCATCACCGTTCGCGATGCTAACAATAACGTCATCAGCCTCCCGGGTGCGGTAGTGGGCGAAGACGGTAACTTCACCGTGACTCTGAGCACGCCTCAGACCAACGGCGAAACCCTCTCCGTCACCCAGACCGATGAAGCGGGCAACCCGTCCGAACCGGCAACGGTTGACGCGGGTGATACCACGCCTCCGGCGCAGGTTGACGCTCTTGAAGTGGCGGAAGACGGCCTGAGCATCACCGGTACGGGTGAACCGGGTGCCTCCATCATCGTTCGCGATGCTAACAATAACGTGATTAGCGTAGCGGGTGCTGTAGTGGGCGAAGACGGTAACTTCACCGTAAATCTGACATCTGCACAGACTAACGGCCAGACACTGACCGTCATCCAGACCGATGAAGCGGGTAACCCGTCCGAGCCGGCCACCGTTGATGCGGGCGATACCACGCCACCAATCGCGCCAACGGGTCTGAGTATCACTGAGGATGGTCTGACGATTACCGGTACCGGCGAACCGGGTGCCTCCATCACCGTACGCGATGCTAACAATAACGTGATTAGCGTAGCGGGTGCGGTTGTTGGGGAAAACGGTAGCTTTACCGTCACGCTGTCTTCACCTCAGACCAACGGCCAGCCGCTGACCGTGCTGCAGACCGATGAAGCGGGCAACCCATCGCCAACTGCACCGATCGTCGCTCACGACTCAACGCCACCGGATACACCAACCGCGCTGTCAATCAATGCGGCAGGTACGGTGCTGACGGGTACCGGTGAGCCTGGCTCAACGGTGACGGTGAAAGATGTTAACGGCAATACCATCAGCCCGGCGAACGTGAAAGTTGGAGAAAACGGTACCTTCACCGTGAATCTGACCACAGCGCAAACCAACGGCACGCAGCTGTCGGTAACACTGACTGATGCCGCGAATAACCCATCACAAGTTGGTCATGTCAACGGAGCGGTTCTCGTTTCCGCACATGCCGACCTGGATCAGGTTAACTTCGGAACAACATCGTCAACCGTTACCAGCCCAACTACCATCGCACCAGCAAGTGGTTCGGCGGTTCTGAGTGTGGGATTACCGGCACTGCTCGACCTTACTCTGTTGGGCACTAACCCGCACCTGAGCTTCTCCGTGGGTGCAGGCGATAGCCGTACAATCGGCGTGACCGGTTCGGTTACGGGTGCTCAGCTAGCTTCCACAGTGAGTGCGGTACTCTACGTACAAAACGCTGCAGGAAACTATGTCAGGGTCGAAAACCCTCACTCCCTGTTCACCACCGTCTTGGCTCTTGGCGGTACAAGGAGCGGTTCAACCACCTTCACCGTGGCTAACTCGGGTAACTACATCGTCGTGCTGCAGTCTACGGGTGCAAGTGTAGGAACAACGAACGGCCTGAGCGTGACAAGCGATACCACGACGTCAACCGTGACTCAGTCGGCGATTGCGGACGGTAACCTGCTTGAGAATGATACCAGCGCAGCTAACGGTAGCATTCCAACTGGTGCCCATGTGACCACCGTTAACGGTACAACGCTGCTGGCATCGGGTTACACCTCCATTACCACTACATATGGGGTACTGCAGGTTAACCAGGCGGGTGACTACATCTTCACGCTGAACTCCGGCCTGAAAGTCACGTCTCTGCCTCCAAATGTTACCTACACCTATCAGATTGTCGACCATCACGGCGTCACGTCCGGCGCTAACCTGGTGATCACACTGCACAATGGTGTGGCAACGTTCAGCTCGCTGATGGCACTGGATTCACTTGACGGTCTGGACGGTGATACGTCTGTGCACGGCAACGTTCACGATGGCGATAACATCAATCATTCCGGCGCAACGCTGGGCATTGATGGCATCAGCCTGAGTGAAACCGGTACGGAAACCACCACGGTCGACGGTCTGTACGGAACGCTGACTATCAACGCTGACGGTTCCTACAGTTATGCACTTAACGAAGGAATTACAGCGGCTGATATCACCAGCAAAGAGGTGTTCTCTTACACCCTGACCGACACCGATGGAACGGTAACGCTGAATTCACTGACCATTGATTTGGCTCCAACAATCAACGGCACCAGTGAAGACGACTCTGTCTCTGGCAGTGCCTACAACGACACCTTCACGCTGGGTGACGGAGCAGACACGGTGGTTTACCACCTGCTGGATCAAGAGGATTCAACCGGCGGCAACGGTGCGGATACCTGGACCGACTTCACCGTCGGCGAAGACCACATCGATGTCAGTGAACTGCTGCAGGGCTGGGACGGTTCGGCCGCCACCATCGGGAACTATGTCTCGGTAGAACATACCGACGACGGCAATACCGTGGTGTCGATTGACCGTGACGGTGCAGGAACGCAGTACGACTCAACCGAACTGATTACTCTCGAAAATGTGACCGTTACCCTGGACGAATTGCTGCAACAGCACAATACTTCCGTGTAACTAATGTTTGAGGGATATTTCAGTGGCACAGGGATGTGCCAAAAAATGTAACGTTATTTACTAACGGGGGTAGTGCAGCCGAGGGCTGCCGCACCCCCGTTTCCTGTTACGGTTTGCCTGAAGGAGTACGCGGATTGTTAAATGTTACAACAGTAAAACCCCGCAGACGGGTGAAGCATGTAAGAGATCAGCAACAGCGAACAGGAAAAAGAATTTCTATGATTCGTCGCGTAAAACGCAGTACGGCAGGCTTATTAATGCTGACCGGTGCTTTATTTCCACTGGCTCCGGCCCAGGCCGAAGAGCTGGATGAAGATTCCTCCTCGCGCATCAGCGCACAATATCTTGTTTCACAACAGGAATTACCCAGTCTTAACGGTGAAATCACCGAACCCATTATCGAAAATAGCTCACAACCCCTGGATATCACCAAAGCGGTGCAGCGCGCGGTACAGTGGCACCCCGCGATCAGTGAACAGGTGGGAAAGCTGTTTGAGCAGAACGAGCAGGTCAATTACGCCCGCTCCAAGTACTACCCGCAAATCAGCGGTGGAATGAACAACGGCATTACCAACACGTACAGTGGACACGGTTACAGCCCGTCGCTGGTGCTTTCGCTTTCACAGATGCTGTATGACTTCGGAAAAGTTGACAGTTCGGTGCGTTCCGCGAATGCCGGCGTGGCACAACAGCAGGCTAAAGTATTGGTGAGCATCGATCAGGTCGCTCATGATACGGCCGCCGCACTCGTTCAGGTTCAGGGCTATCAGGAACTGGTTGCTATCGCGCAGGCGCAACTCGACTCGCTTAACACCATCGGTGGCCTGGCGCGTGAACGTAACGATCAGGGGGCCAGTTCCCTCTCCGATGTGGTACAGACCAACACCCGTATTGAAGGCGCACGCGCCACGCTGATGCAGTATCGCGCGAACCTTGACCGCTGGCGCGCAACGCTGGCCACCTATCTTGGCTGGAAAGCCGTGAACCGCGTCAATAATGATTTCCCTCCAAAGCTGGGGAAAGCCTGTGAAGTTACCCAGGTTGACGATCGCTTAATACCTTCCGTGCTGGCGGCCTGGGCACAAGCCAATCAGGCACAGGCCCAGTTGGATTACGCCAATGCTCAGCGGATGCCGACCATCTCCCTGGAGCCGGAAGTCACTCACTACCTCAACGATCGCTATCCAAATAATCAGTCGCTGGATCGTACTCAGTACTCCGCCTATGTGCGGGTGCAGATGCCGCTGTATCAGGGCGGCGGTCTTGACGCGCAGCGCGCGGCGGCAGCACACACGCTGGAAGCCGCCAATGCGATGGTTCGCTCTGCCCGCCTGGATGCACGTCAGCAGCTCAGCGCTTCGCAGAATGAGTCGATGAGCCTCAGCACGACGCTGGCCATTCAGGCCCGTCAACAGGCACTCGGTGAAAAAACCCGCGAGCTGTATCAACAGCAGTATCTGCAGCTTGGCACCCGTCAGCTGCTCGACGTGCTGAACGCCGAGCAGGAAATTTATCAGTCCCGTTTTACCGAGCAGCAGACCATCGCCCAGCTGCGCACCCTGCAGCTGGACTGTCTGTACAGCACGGGGCATATCCGAAGTGCCTTTGCACTGGATAATCAGAAGATCCAGCAGGTGGAGATCCAACCATGAGTCAGCTGCACCAGGAACCTCTCGAACCCGATAACGGCGAGAATAATAATGAGAAAAGCCATCTTCACGACTGGGTGACTGCCATTGGACACATCGCCAGACACTACCGTCTGGAATATTCCCCCGGCGGCCTGCAGGCTGCGGCCAGCTGGCAGATGGATAAACCCCTGGCTTCGGTGATCCAGAACCTCGGTCGCCAGGCCGGGCTGTCAGGGCGCTTGCTGAATGAAAAAGACAGTGAGATCTCTAACTGGCGGCTGCCGCTGGTGATCCAGCTGAAAGACGGCCAGGTGGGAATTATCGAAAGCTATGACGGCCTGGACACCGTCGGCGTCAGTTTTATCAGCGATGCCCAGCTGGTGACCCAACTGCCGTTTTCCGAACTGCTGCCGGAAATCCGCCATATTGCCGCCTTCCGCCCGGTCGCTGTAGCAAAAGATATCCGTGCCGACCGCTATCTGGCCGATTACACGCCAAACTGGCTGCGCAACCTGGTACTGCGCGATATCCGCCCCTACTGGTATGTGATGCTGGCCTCGCTGATCATTAATATTATGGCGCTGTCCGGCATCGTTTTCTCGATGCAGGTGTATGACCGGGTGATCCCGGCGCAGTCTTACCCAACGCTGTATGTGCTGTTCGGCGGCGTGATGATTGCGATCCTGTTCTCATTTATTATGCGTATTGCGCGCGGGCATATTACCGACCTGTTGGGAAAACGCGCCGATTTGCGCGTCTCAGACCGCGTATTTGGCCACGCGCTGCGCCTGCGTAACAGCGCGGTCCCCCGCTCTACCGGTAGTTTTATTTCCCAGGTGCGCGAGCTGGAGCAGGTACGCGAAATGGTCACCTCCAGCACCGTTTCCGCCATCGTCGATATGCCGTTCTTCCTGCTGTTTATGGGCGTTCTGGTGGTGATTTCCCCGCATCTGGCGTGGATAGCCCCGGTCGCCACCATCCTGATGCTGGTTCCTGGTCTGTTACTGCAAAAGAAACTGGCCCGTCTGGCGCGTCAGTCCTCGCTGGAAACCACCCTGCGTAACGCCATTTTGGTAGAAAGCCTGCAGGGACTGGAAGATATCAAACTGATGCAGGCCGAGCAGCGCTTCCAGCAGCAGTGGAACAGCTACATTCAGATCACCGCGCAGTCCGGTTTAAAAACCCGCCGCCTGACCCAGGGGCTGATCAGCTGGGGGATGACGGTACAGAATCTTGTCTATGCCACGGTAGTGATGATCGGTGCCCCGATGGTGATTGAGGGTGAAATTACCACCGGTGCTATCGTTGCGGCCTCAATGCTCTCTTCGCGCATGATTGCGCCGATGACCAGCCTGTGCGGCGTGCTGGCCCGCTGGCAGCAGGTCAAATCGGCGAAGGACGGTCTGGATAACATCATGCAGCTACCGGTGGAAAACGGCGGCGATGAAGCCCGCGTCCACTGCGCCACGCTGTATGGCGACTATCAGTTTAAATCCGCCGTGTTCCGCTACGACCTGGATTCCAATCAGATACCGCTGCGCGTAGCCAAGCTGGAGATTCGCCGCGGCGAGCGTATTGCGGTACTCGGCCGTAACGGGGCCGGTAAATCCACTTTCCTACAGGCGCTGGCCGGTGGGGTTGAGCTGGCTGAAGGTGAGCTGAGGTTAGATAACCTCAGCCTGCCGCATATCGACGTGGCCGATCTGCGCCGCAACGTCGGCCTGTTAACGCAGAACGCCCGCATGTTCCACGGTACGCTGCGCGACAATCTGACGATGGGTGCCCCTCATGCCCGCGACGAGGATATCTTTGCGGTGCTGGAAGTCTGCGGCGCGGCCGACTTTATCAAGCGCCTGCCGCTGGGGCTGGAACATAAAATTATGGAGGGCGGGCTGGGCCTTTCCGGTGGGCAACGTCAGTCCATTCTGCTGGCGCGTATGCTGCTGCGCGATCCCAATATTGTCCTGCTTGATGAACCCACCGCCTCTCTGGATGAACACACCGAACGTGACTTCCTGCAGCGCCTGAGCGGCTGGCTGGCCGGTCGTACGCTGATTATTGCCACCCACCGCGCCGCCGTGCTGGAGCTGGCCGAACGCGTGCTGGTGCTGAAAGATGGTGCGCTGGTAATGGATGCACCGAAGGATAAAGCAATGAATCGTGCCGAAGAGAAAAAACGCACTCAGGAGATCGGTGATGAAAGCAAATTTGCCTGATCTGCCCGCCACGCTCGACGCGGCGCGCCTACCGGCTCCAACTTACAATGCCGCAGCCATTTCGCTGGCGGATGATGTTGATGGCATTCACAGCGATGAAGTCAAGCTCTCTGGTGCAACGCGGATTGTCTGGCTTTGCGGACTGATGCTGGCAGTGATCGGCGTCTGGGCGTGGTTTGGCACGCTGGACGAAGTGTCTAACGGTACCGGTAAGGTGATCCCCAGCACCCGCGAACAGGTCCTGCAGTCACTGGACGGCGGTATTCTTGGCGGCCTGAACGTGCGTGAAGGTTCACGGGTTGAGGCAGGAGAAATTGTCGCCTGGATGGACCCGACGCGTTCACAGTCCAACGTCGGTGAAAGTGCGGCACGCTATCGCGCCTCGCTGGCCTCGGCTGCGCGTCTGACTGCCGAAGTGAACGATCTGCCGCTGACCTTCCCGGCGGACCTGGACAAATACACGGACCTGAAAGCCTCAGAGACACGCCTGTATAACACCCGCCGGGCACAGCTCAACGATTCTGAGTCGCGGATTTCCGAAGCGCTGGACCTGGTGAAACGCGAACTGCAAATCACCGAAAGGCTGGCTACCACCGGCGCGGCCAGTAACGTGGAAGTGCTGCGCCTGCGCCGTCAGAAAGCGGATCTCGACCTGAAAATGACCGACCTGCGCTCACAGTACTATGTGCAGGCGCGGGAAGAACTGTCGAAGGCCAACGCCGAAGTCGATACGCTTGCCGAGGTGATTAAAGGCCGCGCGGACTCCGTTGATCGCCTGACCGTCCGCTCGCCGGTACGCGGCATCGTCAAAAATATCAAAGTAAACACCATCGGCGGGGTTATCCCCCCTAACGGCGATCTGATGGAGATCGTACCGCTGGACGATCGCCTGCTGATCGAAGCCCGCCTGTCCCCGCGCGACATCGCCTTTATCCACCCCGGCCAGGATGCCCTGGTCAAGATCAGCGCCTATGACTATGCCATCTACGGCGGGCTGCACGGCGTGGTTGAGACGATTTCGCCGGATACCATCCAGGACGAAGTGAAACCCGAAATTTACTACTACCGCGTATTTATCCGCACGGATGTCGACTATTTGCAGAATAAAAATGGCAAACACTTCTCCATTTCACCGGGAATGATCGCGTCGGTTGACATTAAAACCGGCGAGAAAACCGTTATGGATTACCTGTTTAAACCGTTTAACCGCGTAAAAGAAGCGCTCAGAGAGCGTTAATAGTCTCTGGAGGAGATGAGATGTCATTAAGCAAATTCTTGCAGGCAGCCCGTATTTCTGCCGAAAGTGTGACGACCACAGCACTGCCGGAAGGCCATCCTGGCTGGGTACTCTTTTTCAGTCTCTGTCACGGTAATAAACGTGCGCATGTCCATATTGCCAGCGGCAACAGTTTTGAACAGGCCTGGAGTGAAGGCGCGGAAGCGCTGCAAAAATGGAGTAAAAAGCAAAGCCGTAAGCCACTCTGGCTGCGGGTTGATGTGGTGGATCAGGTCCGCGCGGTGAGCTGGGAAGATTTGCAGCGTGAATTCGGCAAAACCAAGCGTAACTACTTTGGCTGCGGGCTGTCGCTGGACAGTCAGTTTACCCTCGCCATGCTGCCTCAGGAGCTGTGCGCCAACGCCGTGCTGTACGAAGGCAATAAAAACCTGGCGACGCCGAACGTGATTAACCTGGCCAGCTATGGCCGCCAGCGTTTTGGCCAGCCGCTTCAGTGGCCGCAGCGTGATGATGAAACCATCTGGTGCTTTACCACCAGCGGCGTATTTACCGACGGCACGCAAACCCTGCCGCTGGAAAATCGCGGACTAAACGCGGGCTATCGCCGCATCGACAACTGGCCGGGCGAGGCACTGCCCCAGGTGATTGACAGTGCCACCAGCTTCCTGGCCGAACAGGTGAAATCCTCCGGTGAGTTTTACTACGGCTGGTTCCCCTGCTTTGACCGCCCTATCGACTCCTACAACGCGCTGCGCCACGCCAGTTCCACCTATGCCCTGCTTGAAGGCTGGGAGAAAAGCCAGCAGCCGCAGCAGATGGAAGCCGTTGAGCGCTCGCTGCGCTACCTGACCGGCAAGCTGATCCACACGCGCAAACTGCCGGACGGCAGCGATGCCGATTTCCTCGTGGATACGGGAAATGAGATCAAGCTGGGCGGTAACGCCGTCTGTATTCTGGCGATGGCGAAATACACCGAACTGACCGGCGATGAGCGCTATCTGGCACAGATGGAACGGCTGGCAAACGGCATCGGCTTTATGCAGACCGATAAGAAGTCGTTTGTCCACGTGCTGAACTTCCCCAGCCTGTCGGTGAAGG
Source organism: Pantoea coffeiphila (assembly GCF_016909495.1). Taxonomy (GTDB): domain Bacteria; phylum Pseudomonadota; class Gammaproteobacteria; order Enterobacterales; family Enterobacteriaceae; genus Erwinia; species Erwinia coffeiphila. The sequence continues at coordinate 350,731 of NZ_JAFBFW010000002.1, forward strand.
CGGAACAGCGCATCATCTATTACGACGGTGAAGCGGCGTTTGCACTGATGCGGCTGTACGGCATTACGCGTAATCCGCGCTGGCTGGAGATCGTTGAGCGCGCGTTTGACTACTTTATTGAGAATAAGCACTGGCAGGCGCACGACCACTGGTTGAGCTACTGCGTTAATGAACTGACGCTGTATCGCCCGGAAGAGCGCTATTTCAAGTTCGGGCTGGATAACGTGCGCGACTATCTCAATTTTGTGCTGACGCGTATCACTACTTTCCCAACGCTGCTTGAGCTGATGATGGCGGCGCAGAAAATGATCGTGCGGATGGCCGCCGACGAGCGCCACGCCCATCTGCTGTTTGACTTCGACCTGAATAAATTCTACGAAGCGCTGGAGTTCCGCGCCCGCTACCTGCTGAACGGCTTCTTCTGGCCGGAACTGGCGATGTTCTTTAAAAACCCCGAGCGTATTGTTGGCAGCTTCTTTATCCGCCACCACAGCTTCCGAGTGAGGATCGATGATGTTGAACACTATCTGTCTGGCTATGTCGCCTACCATAACTACCTCCGTCAGCCATCCCATGAACAGGCGGCCGCTGTGAAGGCCTCGGTAGCGGCTAAGGCCCTGGCCGCGCGCGGTGGCCCGCGCAAATCAGGCGATCCGCGCGTGCTGTTCCTGTGTGAAAACCTGCGCAACGTCGGTAACGGCATTGAAGTGGCGACACTGCAGCGCGCGAGACTGTTTAAAGAGTATCTTGGCGTGGTGCCGACCATCCTGATTTCATCGTTTAACCCGGCGCTGGAAGAAACCACTGAAGCCTTCAAGGCGGCCGGTAAGCTGCCGGCAGAGACTCAAGTGATGAGCATTTATCAGTGGCTGTCGCCGCTCTGCGATAGCAAAAAACTCGCGCCGCTGGCGGCGATCCCGCAGGGCGTGCTGTTACGTTCAACGGGGGCGAAAGACGCGCCGCTGCGCGTGTTGCAGTATGCGCTGCCGGGGCGTGAAGGCGAGCTGAGCTTTGAAGATTATGTCGACAGCCGTCAGCGCATCGTTCTGCGCAAGCACTATACCCAGCGCCAGCAGAGCAGCCTGTTATCCAGCATTGAGGTCGGCCAGCCAAACGGTGAGAAACTCAGCTGGCGCAGCGATGCGGCGTTCGTTGCGGAAATGGCGATTATGTGCCTCGATTCGCGCACCGAATGGCACTTTGTGGTCGATAAAACCCGTCCGTGGAGCGAATTTATCCGCCGCGCGCCGCATTTACAGTGCAACGGTACGCTCACCTCACTGTTCCACTCCACCCATCTGTTAGCCGATGGCAAACTGAAAGCGGGCTATGCGCGCGTTCTCGACAGCGAGAAAAACATCGACCAGTTAGTCGTCTTAACGGATGGACAGCAGCAGGCATTGACCAACGGTGGTTTTGCCTCGCAGCGACTGCGCGTTATCCCAAACCATATTGATAATCCGCAGGCGACAAAAAAAATCAGCAAGAAGGCCAGTAAAAATGTGCTCTATGTGGCCCGCTATGCCCCGGAAAAGCGTCACGACCTTCTTATTCGAGTATTTGAAAAAGTCCTGAAGGCCGTTCCTGATGCGCAGCTGCATACCTGGGGCGTTGGCCCACTGCGTGCTGGCCTGATTAAACAGGTACAGGACAAAGACCTGACGCAAAATATTCATATCAATGGCTTCTCTAACAATATCGAAGAGATTCATCGCGAGGCCTGCTGCGCGGTACTGTGTTCCGACCAGGAAGGGTTCTCACTCTCTGGCCTGGAAGCGCTGGCCTACAGTACGCCGCTGGTCAGCTTTGACGTCGATTACGGTCCGCGCAATCTGCTGAGCAATTTCAAGGCAGGCGTGCTGGTTGAAGACGGTAACGAGCAGGCGCTGGCGGATACGTTGATCGATCTGCTCGAGCACCCCGGCAAATTGCGCACCATGCGCGGGGCAGCTGCACGCAGCGCGGCACGCTTTTTCACCCCGGTTGTGGCAGAGAAATGGCGGCAGTGGTGGGATGATATGCGCCAGCTGGCGGCCGAACGCGAACAGCAGGCGCTACCAGCCAGCCAGGAACGTGCCGCAATCGGCCAGTAATGCTTTCCCGCGCCGGTAGACGTTACGACCGGCATCGGGAGCATCATGGTCTGAGGCATGACATGCTTTATTCAAAGACATAACAGGCTTTATTCAATCGTTAACGGGGCGGTTTTTCCGCCCCGACACTCCCATCATCCGCGATTTTTCTGCTCGTACTCATACCCAGGCGAATATCACCGTTCTGATTGGTTAAGAAAACACACGATCTTTATTGTGCTTATCGGCGTGCCCTGACCACTTCAGGGGCTTTAACATCGCACGGGTTCTGCTACCTTGACTGAATAATGTAGTGTTTTCTTCAGAATTAACTGAGAGGAAAAATCACTGAGGTCATTGTTGACGCTGGCTCGGGTGAAAATTCACCGTGATTTGGTGGCATTGCAGACAATTCTTCGTAAAGAAAGTTCAACAAAGATAAATCCTGGTTTCATCCGAGGCCATTATGAACATATAATGTGCAGCCGGTCACAGTTGACCAGTATTGGGTCGTTTATCAACAGTCTACATGGCGCTACACCTGAAATAATATGAAAAAAAGCATCCGTGCATTTGTCACCCTGTTTCTGGCCGCAGCGGCGTTCAGCCACTCAGCCTTAGCCGTGGTTTATCCGCTTCCGGCCGCCAACAGCCGCCTGACCGGACAGAATCTGGAAATCACTATTCCTGAAGACAGCAAGCTTCCGCTGGAAGCCTTTGCTGCGCAGTACCAGATGGGTCTGAGCAACCTGATGGAAGCGAACCCGGGCGTTGACGTTTATCTGCCGAAAGCGGGCACTAAACTGATCATTCCTCAGCAGCTGATCCTGCCAGATGCTCCGCGTGAAGGCATTGTGATCAACAGCGCCGAAATGCGTCTTTACTACTATCCGAAAGGCACAAAAACCGTTGTCGTGCTGCCAATCGGCATCGGTGAATTGGGTAAAGATACGCCGGTTAACTGGACCACGTCAGTTCAGCGTAAAAAAGACGGCCCGACCTGGACCCCGACCAAGAAAATGCACGAAGAGTACGCCGCGCGCGGTGAATCTCTGCCTGCCGTTTTCCCGGCTGGCCCGGATAACCCAATGGGTCTTTATGCGCTGTATATTGGCCGCCTGTACGCCATCCACGGCACCAACGCCAACTTTGGTATCGGCCTGCGCGTAAGCCACGGTTGCGTGCGTCTGCGCGCTGACGATATTAAATGGCTGTTCGACAACGTGCCGGTTGGCACGCGCGTGCAGTTTATCGATCAGCCTGTTAAGGCAACGGTCGAGCCGGACGGTTCACGCTATGTCGAGATCCACAACCCGCTGTCGCAGACTGAAGAGCAGTTCCAGTCACGCGAGCCGGTTCCACTGACGCTTACCGCTGCGGTAACGAAAGTGGTTAGCGATGCCAGCGTTAACACCACCAGCATGGAAGACGCGCTGAAAACCCGTTCCGGTATGCCGGTAAAAGTCAACGGTGAAGCCGATGCCACCGCTCCGGTTGCTGTCCCAGAGCAGGAAGGTGCACTGCCGAAAGAAGAGCCGATGACGCCGGTCACCCCGCAGGGTGCCAACGTGATTGATTCTGTTACCGGTGATGCCACTGCCGCAGCGCAGCAACCCGCTGAACAGGCCGCGGCGGAGCAGCCAGCCACCGAGCAGTCTGCACCGGCAGCGACCGATGCACCCGCTGAAAGCAACGCCCAGACCATTCCAGGTCTGAGCCAGCCAGGCCCAATCTACAGCACGCCGAAATCCTGATTCACATCAGGGGCCGCTCACTGGCCCGGTGATTAAAAACTGCACCTGAAAGGCGGCCAGAGGCGCTGATTAAGGTGCAGTTTTTTTATGCCATAAAGCTTCACTTGCAGAATAATGAACCCTTCTCCCGGATGGCTGCGGACACCTTCAGCTGCACATCTTCGAATCGCGTCCTGCTCCTTTTTGATCGCCCGCAATTTATATAATTACTTCGAATTAGGCTACATCTTACTACCTGATTTAATTAATGAAAATACGCACAAGCGCACGGAATGACTCGTACTGACCAGGCTAATCGCATTAGCTTAATGCTGCGTTAGCGTTAATTTGCTAATGCCCTCGACAACAATAGGCTTTGGAGAACCCATGTTGTTCTCACCGCTGGCGTTTGTGTCTCGGCCAGCATTTCCACCGGGAAAGGATGCCACCCTTTCCCTTTTTTTTATCTCGGTTCCCGCCGCCGAAGCACCAGCCAGGCCGCCGCACAGCTAAATACCATCACCAGCATCACTAACAGCACGAAACCATGTGGGTTACCTGAAAGCGGTATCCCTCCTACATTCATGCCGAAAAAACCGGCGACCAGATTAATGGGCAGCGCCAGCACGGTAATCAGCGTCAGGGTAAACAGCGTGCGATTGCTCTGCTCCAACTGCTGTGCAGCCACTTCTTCCTGCAGCAGACGGATGCGTTCGGTCAGACCATTAAGGTCGTTCAGTACCACCGTAAACTCTTCGGTAAACTGCCGAAGATCCTGCACCACGCTGGGGTTCAGCCAGCCGGGTGGCCGATTTATCAGCCGAAAAAGCGCGGCCGGCTCCGGGGCCAGCAGGCGCTGAAAACGCAGCAGGGTGCGCCGCAGTCTGCCCAGTTCTGCGCGATTGCTTTTGATATGCTGACCTAACAGTCTCTCTTCAATCTGATCGACATACTGATTCGACTGGCGCACGATCAAACCGAGTACATCTTCCTGTTCCGCCAGCAGCTGGGCCAGCAGCTCGGTTGGCGATCGCAGGTCCATGGCAATCAGCTTCTGCTGTAACCGCTCCACCAGCCTGACCGGCTTAAAGCGGGCGCTGACCACCAGCCCCGCCCGGCACCAGATCCACAGCGTGGCACTCTCCTCCCGGCTTTCACGCGCATCAAAAATCACGTCGTTCAGTACCGCCATCAGCGCATCGTTCTGCCGCTCAATACGGGTACTGTGTGAACCGTGCTGGATCTCGTCGAAGAACTCTTCGTCTACGGCAAAATGGGTTTGCAGCCAGCGCGCGGCGGCAGCGTGATTCAGATTAACGTGAAGCCACAGAAAGCTATCTTCCGTGCTGCTCTGGCTGTTCCACGCCTCACACGACTGCTGTACGGTCAAACTTTGCGGCTCGCGGCCGTTGAAAAACTGATAGCCATAAATCAGGCCAGAAACATCATCACTAAAGTCAGGTTTTTGCCGCACCAGCGGCAGGCGTTGAGTCATAGATTTACCAGGCTAAAACAGGGCCGTATTAACCCTATCCTGACCTATGCAGATGACAGTTTTGTTACCACCGCCGTCGAATGAGCATTTATTCGCCCGCTTCGTCATTTCTTTGTCATAAAAACTGCGTATTACCGGAGAGTAATTCTGTTTAACAGCACAATGACTACTTTTTAACCTTACCGGGGGTAAGCGAGAATGGCGATGCAAGGTAATGATTTCTCCATTGAGAATATTAACCAGCGCCTGCTGCAGGAGTTCTACGACAGCTACGACGAAGAGCTGGAGATGGAACTTGACGATCTGCGTTTTGGCGACGGCCGCGAGCCTGAACCGGGTGAAAAGGCCTGGCGTAAGCACTATTTCCGCGAGCTGCTGCGCCTGCAGGGTGAACTGGTCAAGCTGCAGGAGTGGGTCACTCGCACCGGCCACCGCCTGGTGATTATTTTTGAAGGCCGCGATGCTGCCGGCAAAGGCGGGGTGATTAAACGCATTACCCAGCGCCTTAATCCACGCAACTGCCGCGTTGCCGCCCTGCCCGCCCCTAACGATCGGGAACGCACCCAGTGGTATTTCCAGCGCTATATCGCGCACCTTCCGGCCGCAGGAGAAATGGTGCTGTTTGACCGCAGCTGGTACAACCGTGCGGGCGTTGAGCGGGTGATGGGTTTCTGCAACGAACAGGAAGTGGAAGAGTTTTTCCGCAGCGTGCCGGAGTTTGAAAAGATGCTGACGCGCAGCGGAATTCAGATCGTTAAATACTGGTTCTCCATTACCGATGAAGAGCAGGAACTGCGCTTCCTCAGCCGCATCCACGATCCGTTAAAACAGTGGAAGCTCAGCCCAATGGACCTGGAAAGCCGCCGCCGCTGGGAAGAGTACACCGAGGCGAAAGAAGAGATGCTGGAACGTACCAATATTGATGAAGCCCCATGGTGGATCGTGCAGGGCGTGGACAAAAAGAAAGCGCGCCTGAACTGCATCAGCCATCTGCTGCGCCAGATCCCGTATGAGGACACGGAGCAGAAAACTATCACCCTGCCGCACCGGGAGCGTCACGATGAGTATCGCCGCAACCCGGTGCCGGAAGAGATGATCGTACCGGAAATTTACTGATCCGGCCGGGGGGATCGACCGTCCCCCCGCATCAGCATTCTCACGATCAGCGCCAGCGCAATCAGCACCACGCCCGCCGCAGCCAGATAGATAGCATCAATTCCCCAGTGCCCAATCAGTAAGCCAGCCAGCGGCCCGGTGATCCCCAGACCGCAGTCGAGGAAGGCAGAATAAAGCCCCAGTGCCGATCCCTGATTCTGCGGCTTAACGCGCCGAATCGCCTCCACGCCCAGCGCCGGGAAAATCAGTGAGAAGCCGGAGCCGGTGAGAAACGCCCCCAAATCCACCATCCATACGCTGCTCGCCTGCCAGATAATCAACAGGCCGACGCACTCAATAGTGAACGACACCAGCGATACGCGCATCGCACCAAAGCGGCTGATGCTGTTGTTGAACAGCAGGCGCATCAGAATAAATCCGCAGCTAAACAGCGTCAGCGAGAAGGCCGCACCGCTCCAGCCGTGATGGCTGAAATAGAGGGTGATAAAGGTGGCAATCGTACCGAAGCCCACCGTGCCCAGCCCCAGGCACAGGCCGTAGATCCAGATTTTGCCAAACACCTGGCTGAACGACGTGCGCTCGCCCACCTGCACTTTGACCGCCGGCCGGCGCGTTGCCATCCAGAAGCCGAGAATCGCCATCACCACGATCAACCCGGCAAAGCCAGGAATGCCAAACAGCGAATTCAGCATCACGCCGAGCGGTGCGCCCATTGCCATGGCCAGATAGGTCGCCACGCCGTTCCAGGAGATCACCCGGGCGCTCTGCACCGTGCCGACCACATTAATCCCCCACAGGATCGATCCGGTAGCCGTCAGGCTTTCACCGAAGCCCAGCACCACCCTTCCCGCAGCCAGCAGCAGCAGGCTGACCAGTGGAGAGCTATTAAATATCACCGCCAGAATACTCAGCGCACCGCTGGCACCGCACAGCACCAGCCCGGCCAGCACCACTTTTTTTGGTCCGAGCAGATCGGCATAGCGACCGGCCTGGGGGCGGCTAATCAACGTGGCGAAGTACTGCAGACTGATGATAAGTCCGGCAACAAACGAACTGTATCCCAGCTGGTTATGCACATAGCCCGGCAGCACCGCCAGCGGCAGACCGATGGAGAGGTAACAGAAAAAGGTAAAAACCACGACGGAGATAATGCGTTTATTAAGCTGGGCATTGGTTAATGCCGGAATTGCAGACATAGCAGAGCCAAAACAGGTTGTAATAGTCGCTATATCATACCCTTAGCTTGCTAACAGATCCCGCGAAGAATCACGATAAGTTATGTCAAAAAGAGGATTATTGTTGCCAGCAGCGAATGTTAAACGCGAATTGCCGTTGAAGCTTAGGCTGAATGGGTTCATTTAAGGGAGATTTGATCATGCGATTTAAAGGAAAAGTGGCGATCGTGACCGGCGGTGCCAGCGGGATTGGCGCAGCGACCGTTCAACGGCTGGCATCGGAAGGTGCTGCAGTGGTGATTGCTGACCTGAATGAGACGGCGGGTAAAAAGCTGGAAAACCGCCTGAACAGCGAAGGTCATCAGAGCCTGTTCTTTAAGATTAACGTCACCGATGCCCTGCAGAATCAACAGCTGATTGAGCAGACGGTTGTGCGCTTTGGCCGCCTGGATATTGTATTTGCCAATGCAGGTATCGCCGATGATGCCCCCGCCGACGCGCTTTCGCTGGAGAAATGGCGCAAAACCATTGATATCAACCTCACCGGCGTTTTTCTGTTGGATAAGGCCGCCATAGAGTATTGGCTCGCGCAGCAGCAGCCTGGCGTTATCGTTAACTGCGGCTCAATTCACAGTTGGGTAGGGAAACACGGGGTGACCGCTTATTCCGCGGCGAAAGGCGGCGTGAAGTTGCTGACGCAAACCCTGGCAATAGACTACGCTGCCAGGAATATACGCGTGAATGCCGTTTGCCCTGGTTACATAGATACGCCGCTGCTCGATCCGCAGGGAGCGGCAGCGAAAGCCGCGCTGGTGAAACTGCATCCGGCAGGCCGCCTTGGTCGCCCGGAGGAAGTTGCCAGCGCGGTAGCGTTTCTCGCCAGCGATGATGCTTCATTTATTAACGGCGCCGCCCTGCTGGTGGACGGTGGCTATGTGGCTCAGTAAGCCAGATTTAGCGCCAACCTGCGCGGGGCCGGACAGCGAACGACAAACGCCCCGCACGAGATAACAAAGTAACATAGCGTGCTTTCGGCGAATTCAGGTCAGGTGGTTATCGCTGTTCGGCCTGGTTCAGACGCGGATATTGCCAATCGCCTGCGCGATATCCTTTGAAGTGCCCAGCGCACGAATTTCAGCAAACAGCCCGCTGGCTTCTTCGTATTCCTTACGCAGATAGCCCAGCCACTGCTTGATGCGCGCGACGTGGTACAGGCCGGTATCGCCCTGTTTTTCCAACAGTACGTATTTCTTCAGCAGCATCACGACGTCGTTCCACGGCATACGCGGCTCGTTGTACTTGATCACCCGGCTGAGGTTGGGCACGTTCAGCGCGCCGCGCCCAATCATGACCGCATCGCATCCTGTCGCCGCCAGGCAGTCCTGCGCGCTCTGCCAGTCCCAGATTTCGCCGTTGGCGATCACCGGAATCGTTAAACGTTGACGGATTTCACCAATTGCCGCCCAGTTAATGCGCTCGGCTTTGTAACCGTCTTCTTTGGTGCGGCCGTGTACGGCAAGCTCGGTCGCGCCCGCCTGCTGTACCGCATCGGCAATTTCAAACTGGCGATCGCCGGAATCCCAGCCGAGGCGAATTTTTACCGTCACCGGCAGATGAGCAGGCACAGCGGCACGCATCGCCTTCGCGCCCTGGTATATCAGCTCGGGATCTTTTAACAGCGTGGCACCGCCGCCGCTGCCGTTGACCGTTTTCGACGGGCAGCCGCAGTTGAGATCCACACCCCATGAGCCCAGCTCCACCGCTCGCGCGGCATTTTCCGCCAGCCATTCAGGGTACTGGCCCAGCAGCTGAATGCGCACCAGCGTACCGGAGGGCGTCCGGCTGGCGTGATCCAGTTCAGGGCAGAGACGAGAAAAACACTTCACCGGCAGCAGTGCATCCACTACCCGCAAAAATTCGGTAATACAGAGATCGTAATCGTTGACGTCGGTCAGCAGTTCACGCACCAGCGAATCGAGAACGCCTTCCATCGGGGCAAGTAGCACGCGCATGATAAACCTGTGGATTGTAAAAGGGGGAACCGGGCGGTTCCCCCGAATGAATTAGCCGTTGTTGCCAGGATTAGCACGACGCTGACGGGTACGGTTTACGCGTGGTGCTGCACCGTTGCCGCCTTCCGGGCGCGCACCGCGTGCTGCTCCGGAACCGTTAGCCGCACCGCCGCCGTTACCCTGACGACGCTGTTCACCACCGTTGCCCTGGCGACGCTGCTCGCCACCGCTGTTACCGCTACTGTTGCTGCTGCCGTTGCCACTGCGGTTGCCACCGGCACCGCGTCCGCCGCCACCACTACGCTGGCCCGGCGCACCGCCGCGACCGCGACCACCGCCGCCACCTGCGCCGCCGCGCTGCTGACGACCGTTAACGATCGGCTCAGCCTTGATCGTTGGGTCCGGCTCGTAGCCATCGATAGCCATTCGTGGGATTTCACGCTTCAGCACGCGCTCAATGTCACGCAGCAGCTTATGTTCGTCCACGCAGACCAGCGACAGCGCCTCGCCCACCGCCGCTGCACGACCGGTACGACCAATACGGTGTACATAGTCTTCCGGCACGTTTGGCAGCTCGTAGTTCACCACGTGCGGCAGCTCTTCGATGTCGATGCCGCGCGCGGCGATATCGGTTGCCACCAGCACGCGAATTTTACCGTCTTTAAAATCGCTCAGCGCACGAGTACGCGCACCCTGGCTTTTATTGCCGTGGATCGCAGCGGCAGTAATACCGTCTTTGTTCAGCTGCTCGGCCAGGTGGTTAGCACCGTGCTTGGTACGGGTGAAGACCAGCACCTGCTGCCAGTTGCCGCTACCAATCAGCTGCGACAGCAGTTCCCGCTTGCGCTTTTTATCAACGAAATGAACGTGCTGAGTAACCTGCTCAGATGCGGTGTTGCGGCGAGCCACTTCCACCTGCTCCGGGTTGTGCAGCAGTTTTTCCGCCAGAGATTTGATCTCATCAGAGAAGGTAGCGGAGAACAGCAGGTTCTGACGTTTTGCCGGCAGCTTGGCCAGCACACGGCGGATATCGTGAATAAAGCCCATATCCAGCATGCGGTCGGCTTCATCCAGCACCATAATCTCAACCTTGGACAGGTCAAGTGCGTTCTGATGTTCCAGATCCAACAGACGGCCCGGCGTGGCGACCAGTACGTCAACGCCGCCGCGCAGCTTCATCATCTGTGGGTTAATACTTACGCCGCCAAATACCACCAGCGAACGAATGTTCAGATATTTGCTGTACTCAGCAACGTTCTCACCGACCTGCGCTGCCAGCTCGCGGGTTGGCGTTAAAATCAACGCACGAACCGGGCGACGGCCCTTAGCGTGCGGATTACTGCTGCTCAGCAGTTGCAGCAACGGCAGGGTAAAACCGGCGGTTTTACCGGTACCGGTTTGGGCGCTGGCCATCAGGTCGCGACCGGAAAGCACTACCGGGATTGCCTGACGCTGAATCGGCGTTGGCTCGTTATAGCCCTGTTCAGCGACAGCGCGAAGAATATCGGCATTAAGGCCGAGAGAATCAAATGACATAAAGTTGACTGACTCCGGGTCCGCCCTGACCGCAAAGCGGTGTAGTTTCCAGGGGGAGAATATGACGCCAGGATTGTCCTGACGCTTGAATGAGAGCACAAACCACGGTGCGTAAGCGGCAGATTATAACAGATCCCCACGCTCTACAGGGAGTTATTCTTGGTACTGAAATCCTAAAAAAGATGCGGGTATCATGGGAGGCATACGGGGATATTCAGCGGATAAAATAACGGGCCACCGAAGTGGCCCGTCTGGGATTAACGCTGGCGGTGGCGCGAACGCGCCGGCTCTTTCGCCAGCAGCGAAACAACCGCCGGACCGGCCAGCATCACAACCCCTACGGCACCGAGCAGCAGGTTATTGTGGATCACCCGCGACAGTACCAGCAGCACTAACATCGCTGCACCGAAATAGTAAGTGGTTGTAACATCTTCAAGGAAATCGCCAATGCGCCGCAAACCCGGCACACGCTGCGTCAACAGCATGGCGGCAAACACGCTGGCATACATCGCCAGCAGCAGCAGGCTAACCTGCAGCAGCGCATGGTGCTTCCATCCCCACACCAGTGCGGCAATCAGCAGCAGGTGTAGCGCGATGTGTAAACAGTTTTGCCCAGTGACAATCTGAATACGATTAGACCATTTCATTTGTTTCTCCCGGTGGTCCATGACTGGCCACCCAAGCATGTTACTGACACAGGCCAGTAACGCAGTTCTCCAGACTAACTCAACTTTCGGACAAATCCGCAAAAAAAAGCGCAATTAAGCACTCTTTTGTGACAAGGACTACACTTTACTCTTCACAAGTTGAAAGGGAGAGCGCGCTAATTATGTCACAAAATGCGCAAGGATTTTCATTTAAAATCCTGACGATTAATACACATATGGGTTTTGCCCCCTTTAACCGACGTTTTATCCTGCCAGAGCTACGAGACGCAGTACGTGCTACCGGGGCCGATATTGTTCTCTTACAGGAGGTGATGGGCAGCCACCGTCTGCATGCGCTGAAGGTGGAAAACTGGCCCGGCGTGCCGCATTACGAATTTCTTGCAGATTCGATCTGGCAGGACTTCGCCTATGGCCGCAACGCTGTCTATCCCGATGGGGATCACGGGAATGCCGTGCTCTCTCGCCTGCCCATTACCCAATTTGAGAATCGCGATATTTCCATTGCGGGAACGGAAAAGCGCGGCATCCTGCACTGCCAGATCGCCCTGCCCGGAAAAGCGGGAACGCTGCACGTTTTCTGTGTGCATCTGGGGCTGCGCGAAGCCGATCGCCGTGCTCAGCTGCTGAAGATCTGTCAGATGGTAAACGAACTGTCGCCCGATGCTCCGGTGGTGATCGCCGGGGATTTTAACGACTGGCGGCAGCGTGCCAACGATATGTTGAAACGCCAGGCGGGCCTGGAAGAGGTGTTCAGCCAGCAGCGCGGACGACCGGCACGCACCTTTCCTGCACGCTTTCCGCTGTTACGGCTTGACCGCATTTACGTGCGCAATGTCGGTATCAGTCATCCGCAAACTATCCCGCTACGCCCGTGGTCACATCTTTCCGATCATGCGCCGCTGGCGGTGGAAATCCATCTATGAAACCAGGCTGGCGAGAAGGTAACTCCATCAGACTGCTGGAGAACGGCGAGGAATTTTTCCCTCGCGTTTTCGGCGCAATTCAACGCGCACAGCACAACCTGCTGCTGGAAACGTTTATTTTGTTCGATGACGACGTCGGCCAGGCGCTGCACGCTGAACTTCTGGCGGCGGCCCGGCGCGGGGTTCATATCGAAATGATGGTGGATGGCTATGGCTCACCCGATCTGCCTGACACTTTCGTTAACAGCCTGACCGCGGAGGGGGTTCGCTTCGTCTATTACGATCCGCGCCCGCTGGTGCTGGGGATGCGGACCAACGTTTTCCGCCGCCTGCATCGCAAAATCGTGGTCGCCGATGGTGATATTGCCTTCGTAGGCGGCATTAACTATTCGGCGGAGCACAACGCCAGCTTTGGCCCCCAGGCCAAGCAGGACTATGCCGTCGAGGTGAAAGGGCCAATCGTCGCCGATATTGCCGCCTACGTGCAGCAGGAGATCGGCAGCAAGCGTTCGGGTCACCGCTGGTGGGGTACCCGACGCCATCGCCCGGCGCAGAATGCCACACCCGGTGACGCACAGGCGCTGCTGGTCTGGCGCGATAACGGCGATCACCGCGATGACATCGAGCAGCATTACCTCGAGATGCTGCGCACGGCCAAAGAAGATGTGATTATCGCTAACGCCTACTTCTTTCCCGGATATCGCCTGCTGCGCGAGATGCGCAATGCGGCCCGCCGTGGCGTTCGCGTGCGGCTGATTGTTCAGGGTGAACCGGATATGCCCATCGTTAAAGTCGGTGCAGAGCTGCTCTACAGCTTTCTGGTGAAAGGCGGCGTGGAGGTTTATGAATATTGCCGCCGCCCGCTGCACGCCAAAATTGCGGTAAAAGACCGGCAGTGGGCCACCGTCGGTTCCAGCAATCTTGACCCGCTCAGCCTGTCGCTGAATCTGGAAGCGAATCTGATGATCCACGACCGCGACTTTAACCAGCAGGTGCGGGATAACCTTGAGCGCCTGCTGCAGGAGGACTGTCGCCGGGTGGAAGAGAGCGAGCTGCCGCCGCAGAGCTGGTGGCAGTTAAGTAAAAACGTGGTGGTGTTTCACTTCCTGCGCCATTTTCCCGCGATTGCCGGCTGGCTACCTGCCCATACGCCTAAACTGGCCGAAGTCCCTGCCCCGGTACAGCCGGAAATGGAAACTCAGGACCGCATGGGGACGGAAAACGAAGGAGCCAAATTCTGATGTCGACATCCCATCGCTTATGGAAACCGGTGAAAAAGGCGATGACCTGGCTGTTTTTTATCGCCGTTATCGTTCTGCTGGTTATTTACGCTCGCAAAGTTGACTGGAGTGAGGTGCTGGACACCATCGTGAACTACAACCGCACGGCGGTTCTGGCTTCGGTGGCGCTGGTAATCGTCAGCTATCTGACTTACGGCGTGTACGACCTGATCGGCCGCGCCAGCTGCGGCCACAAGCTGGAAAAACGCCAGGTGATGCTGGTGTCGTTTATCTGTTACGCCTTCAATCTGACGCTCAGCACCTGGGTGGGCGGCGTGGCGATGCGCTATCGCCTCTACTCAAGGCTGGGCTTAAGCAGCAGCACTATTACCCGCATTTTTACCCTGAGTATCGCCACCAACTGGCTGGGCTATGTGCTGGTGTCCGGCATTATATTTAGCGCGGGCATGGTGAAAATTCCCGCCGGATGGTTTGTCGGGTCGGCAACCTTACGCACTATTGGCATCGGGCTGCTGCTGTTTGTGTTTGTCTATCTGTTGCTGTGTGCCTTTTCCCGCCGCCGCCGCTGGAGCATCCGGGGCCACAGACTGGCGCTGCCTTCGCTGCGCATGGCGCTGGTGCAGTTTACGGTTTCCAGCGCGAACTGGCTGGTGATGGGGGCGATTATCTGGCTGCTGCTGATGCAGAAAGTGGATTTCCCACAGGTACTGGGCGTGCTGCTGATTAGCAGTATTGCCGGGGTGATTATTCATATTCCTGCCGGGATCGGCGTACTGGAAGCAGTGTTTCTGGCGCTGCTGCGCGGTGAACCGGTGGGCCACGGCACGATTATTGCCGCGCTGCTGGCCTATCGCCTGCTCTATTTTATCGCCCCGCTGCTACTGGCGCTGGTGCTGTATCTGTGGCTGGAGAGCCGGGCTAAATCGTTGAAAGCAAAGAATCTGGCGGCGTGACGCAAACGGTCCGGGGATAAGCCCGGACCGTGATAAGGTTGAATCAGCGGCGATTGCCGAAGATCCGCAGCAGCATCAGGAACAGGTTAATAAAGTCGAGATACAGCGTCAGTGCGCCCATAATCGAGTAGCGACGCAGATTCTCTTTATCTTCTACGTTGATACTCTCGCCGATATTTTTCAGCTTCTGGGTGTCATAGGCGGTCAGCCCGACAAACACCACCACACCGATATAGGTCACTGCCCACATCAGCGCGGTGCTTTTCAGCCACAAATTCACCAGCGAGGCGAGAAGAATGCCGATCAGCGCCATAAACAGCATACTTCCCATACCGCTGAGGTCACGTTTGGTGGTGTAGCCCCACAGGCTCATCGCACCGAACATCCCCGCGGTCACCACAAAAGTGCTGGCAATCGATGAGTAGGTGTAAACGAGGAAGATACTGGCCATGGTCAGGCCGGTCAGCGCCGAGTAAAGCATAAAGATGCCGGTAGCGACGGCCCCACTGAGCTTCTGCACCATCATCGACAGCAGTACCACCAGCCCAAGCTGCACGATAATCAGTCCGAAGAAGGTAATGCGATTGGCAAAGACCAGCTGCATTACCTCCGGGGTGTTCGCCGCATACCAGGAAACAAACGCCGTCAGCAGCAGGCCGCAGGTCATCCAGCCGTATACCTGCGCCATATAAGTGGACAGGCCCGTACTGGCACGTTGAACGATTGAATCACTGGAACGTGGATATCTGTCCATGATGCTCCTCTCAAAGATAAGTGAATAAACCCGTTAATCTGCTCTCAGTCTGGCACATAGATTCCCGACTGTGCCAGTTCGTCGTGAAACAAACTCACCCCGTTGAGCCAGGGTTGAAGCTGTTACTGGCGCGCCAGGCAGCTCTGATAGCGACTGTTCACCCGCTGGGCGAACCAGGCGGTGGTCAGATTACGGGTTATTTTCGGGCTTTCCAGCTTGATACCCGGCAGCACGGCACGCGGCAGCGTCTTCCCGGCGTCTTTATCCGCCAGCGCGAAGACCGCCTGCCACAGATCGCTGTTGCCGAAGTCCGCTTCATCTCCTTTTTCCAGCGCACGGCGAATGGCCCGGTCGCTGTAGTCCAGCCGTTTTCCCAGCGTGCGCAGCGCTTTTTCCGTTGATCCTGCGCTGTCGGAGCCGTAGTTAATCAGGTCACCGTCCAGCGCCAGTTTGATACCGCTCAGCCGCGATACGGCCGCCTGGAAAGCGGCGTTGCGGCTGGCGTACCAGCCCGCGTTATAGTCGGCAAAGCGGTAAAGCGGAGCCGGATAGTCGGCCGGATAGCCCAACAGGTGCTGGGTGCCAAACCACACGCCTCCGCGCCGCGTGAATACCTCTCGGCGGATAGATCCGTCCGGCGTATAGGGATAGCCGCGGGCGTGAGCCTCAGCAAAGGCGATACTGACCTGCATCGGCCCGCCGGTATGGATGGGATTCAGATTGCCGAACAGCTTCTGCCCCATCGGCACCATATTGATAAAGTCATCAAATATTGCGCTCAGCTCTTTTTCACTCTTCACACGATCGAGCCGGTCGGCGTAGCTTTTACCATTCGGGGAATCGATCATCAGCGCGGTACGCACCAGGAATGACGGGATATGCAGCTGGCCCGCGCGGCGGTCAATTTCAGCCCAGGCAATTTTCGGCAGCCCCGCGACGGGCGCATCGGCGTTAAAATTAGATTCCTGCCCGGCGACGGCGATAACCGAGCAAATATTGCTGGCGGTCGGCGGGATATTCAGACCGTTAAGCGCCACGAAAATATCCCCGGCCCAGCCCTGGCGATCGCTAACGCCCGCAGGCAGCAGGCGGGTGATTTGCGTTTTCACATCGGCGGGACGCGGCGCGTCGGCTTTTTTAGAGGTCGGGCTGCTACAGCCTGCCAGGATCAGCAGGGCCAGCAAAGAGAGGCGATTCAGAGCGCGATAAAGCATGGATATCCTTACGATTAACCCGATTTATGCGCTCAGACTAGCGGCTGATTCACCGTAGATCCATCAGATAAAGCGGTTTTACTCCGCCTTTTGCTGCTGCCAGCGCCCGGCGGCCTGCTTGTCGCTGTCGCGGGATTCAACCCAGCGATCGCCTTCGGCGGTGGCTTCCCGTTTCCAGAACGGCGCGCGAGTTTTCAGGTAGTCCATAATAAACTCTGCACCGTCAAAGGCGGCACCGCGGTGCGCACCGCTGACGCCCACCAGCACAATTTCGTCACCGGGGAACAGCTCGCCGATGCGGTGGATCACCGTCACCCGCTGCATCGGCCAGCGCTGACGGGCCTCGGCTACAATATCGGCCAGCGCTTTTTCGGTCATCCCCGGATAGTGCTCCAGGGTCAGCGCGCTGACGTTATCGCCGAGGTTGTGATTACGGACTTTGCCGGTAAAGGTCACCACCGCCCCGTCGCTGTCGCAGGCGGAAAGCCAGGCATATTCTGCGGCCATATCGAAAGGTTCGGCACTGACCCGGATTCGCGTTTCCATCTCAGCCTCCGGTTACGGGCGGAAAGAAGGCAACTTCATCCCCGGCTCGCAAAGGGTGCTGATGTGAAACCAGCGTCTGATTGACCGCCGCCAGCAGCTTGCCGGACTCCAGCGCCAGCGCCCAGCGATCGCTGCGTTCGGCCAGCGCCGCGCGCAGCGATTCCACGTCGGCATACTCGGCAGGCAGCTCGATACGATCGGTGCCAACCAGTTCCCGCACCTGAGCGAAGAAAAGAATATTAAGCATGAGGCACCGCCTGGAAATCACCGGATTTACCGCCGCTTTTGCTCAGCAGGCGGCACTGTTCGATGCCGATATCCTTCTGCACCGCTTTGCACATATCGTAGATGGTCAGCGCGGCTACCGAGGCGGCGGTCAGTGCTTCCATCTCCACGCCGGTTTTGCCGGTCAGGCGGCAGAGCGTTTCGATGCGCACCCGGTGATGATCGGGCTGCGCTTCAAGCGTGACTTCTACCTTGCTCAGCATCAGCGGATGGCACAGCGGGATCAGCTCCCAGGTGCGTTTTGCCGCCTGAATACCGGCGATGCGTGCGGTGGCAAACACGTCACCTTTATGATGGCTGCCGTCGATAATCATTTGCAGCGTTTCCGGACGCATCACCACAAAAGCTTCAGCGCGGGCTTCGCGCACGGTTTCCTGTTTGGTGGAGACATCCACCATATGCGCCTCACCGGCGGCATTAATGTGGGTTAACTGAGACATATCAAAGCTTCTTTACATGTGAAACGAAATTGCACGGACGCGTTCTGGCATCCAGCTGATCCTGAATGATGCGCTCCCAGGCCAGCTGGCAGGCGGACGTTGACCCCGGCACGGCAAGGATCAGCGTCTGGTTGGCGATGCCACCTACCGCCCGTGATTGCAGCGTTGAGGTACCGATATCTTCAAATGAAACCATGCGAAACAGCTCGCCGAAGCCTTCAATTTCGCGGTCAAACAGCGGCAGTAAGGCTTCCGGGGTGCTGTTTTTACTGTTGAAACCGGTGCCGCCGTTGATCAGCACCACCTGCATATCCGTGCTGGCGATCCAGCTGGATACGACAGCACGAATGCGGTAGCGGTTATCCGGCACGATGGCGCGATCGAGCACCTGGTGCCCGGCTTCGCTCACCGCCTCTTTCAGCCAGTCACCGGACGTGTCGCTGGCCAACGTATGCTTGTCCGACACGGTAAGAATCGCCACGTTGAGTGCGATGAACTCCGCTGTACCTTTACCCATAATCAAATCCTTAGATTAACCGCCGATAAACGAGAGGTTTTGTGTGATGCCGGTATTGCCCTGGTGCAGGAAATGCGTCTGCTTTTTATGGCTGAGGCTGCTGGCGATACGCGCCTGCAGGGCGTCCTGCTGATCGTCATTCTCCAGCAGATCGCGCAGCGGCACGCCGCCGTCACCGAACAGGCAAAGATGCAGTTTACCGACGGCCGAGACGCGTAGCCGGTTACAGCTGGCGCAGAAATCCTTCTCATAGGGCATGATCAGACCGATTTCCCCCAAATAGTCGGGGTGGTGAAACACCTGTGCCGGGCCATCGCTGCGCGCGCGCGCCTGCAGGACCCAGCCGTGCTCAAGCAGATACTGACGAATAGATTCACCGGAGACGTGCTGCCGGCGAAACAGATCGCCGCCTTCACCGGTTTCCATCAGTTCAATAAAACGCAGCTGAATGGGACGCGTGCGGATCCAGCCGAGGAAGGAGTCGAGCTGGCGGTAGTTAACGTCACGCATCAGCACGCTGTTCACCTTCACCTTGCTGAAACCGGCGTCGAAGGCGGCATCAATACCGCGCATCACTTCTTCAAATTTATCCTGGCCGGTGATGGCGTGAAACTGGCGGGGATCGAGGCTGTCGACGCTGACGTTAATCCCGGTCAGCCCGGCATCTCGCCATTGGGCAACGTCACGCTTCAGTCGATAGCCGTTGGTGGTGACTGCCAGTTGGCGGATACCTTTGTTTTCGCGAACGGCGGCTATAATATCGGTGAAGTCACGGCGCATTGAGGGCTCCCCGCCGGTGAGACGCACTTTTTCAGTGCCCGCGGCGGCAAACGCCCGGGTCACACGGCGGATTTCATCCAGCGAAAGGAAGCTTTTATTATTTGCGCCCTGCGGCCGATAGCCGTCGGGGAGACAGTAGGTGCAACGAAAGTTGCACACGTCAGTGATCGATAAACGCAGGTAGTAAAAACTACGGGCGTAATTATCCGTGAAATTTAGCACCAGCTACACCTTTCCAATGTCGGGAGATGCAGGCATTTCTTTCTGCACCCTGGCAACTCGAGGTTGCGGCCAGGACACCGTATCCGCTTAAAGACTTAGGTATCAGGGCTAAGTGTGATTTACCGCTCATCGGTAAACCAAGTTGGTTAAAACTTTAACGCTAAAGCAGGCTGGATTCCAGTACAAAGTTTCGGTATATATTATGATATATAACGATTTTTCCGCATTTTCGCCGCCGGTTAGCGTAAAATGCTAAACATAATGATTCTTGTAGCGTGATGAAAAAATTCTATGCGTAATCGCACGTTAGCCGACCTCGATCGCGTGGTGGCTCTGGGTGGCGGGCACGGTCTGGGCCGTGTGATGTCTGCTCTTTCTCCTTTGGGTTCTCGTCTGACCGGGATTGTCACCACCACCGATAATGGGGGCTCCACCGGGCGAATTCGCCGCTCGGAAGGCGGCATTGCCTGGGGCGATATGCGTAACTGCCTTAATCAGCTGATCGCAGAACCGAGTGTGGCTTCCGCCATGTTTGAGTACCGCTTTGCCGGAAACGGCGAGCTGGCCGGGCATAATCTCGGCAATCTGATGCTGAAATCCCTCGACCACCTCAGCGTACGCCCGCTTGAAGCAATCAATCTTATCCGCAATTTGCTGAAGGTCGATGCATTTCTGATCCCGATGTCCGAGCAGCCGGTGGATCTGGTGGCCGTCGATGCAGAGGGGCATCTGGTGTACGGCGAAACCGAGATCGATCAGATGAGCCAACGGCCGCAGGAGCTGAGGCTGTCGCCGGTGGTCAGCGCCACCCGCGAAGCCGTAGAAGCGATTGCCGAAGCCGACCTGATTCTGATTGGCCCCGGCAGCTTTTACACCAGCCTGATGCCGGTACTGCTGGTGCCTGAACTGGCACAGGCGCTGCGCCGCAGCCCGGCCACCATGGTGTTTATCGGCAATCTGGGCAAGGAACTCAGCCCGGCGGCGGCAAAACTGACCGTCGCCGATAAACTGGAGATTATGGAAAAAGCGATTGGCAAGCGGGTGATTGACGCACTGGTGGTCGGCCCGGTCAGCGATACCAGCCTGCTGAGCGACCGGGTGGTTGTACAGGAGCCGCTGGAGGCTAACGATATTCGCTATCGCCACGATCGCCAGCTGCTGCGCAATGCGCTGGAGCACGCCATCCAGGCGATGAACTAACTAAGCGAAAAACAGCACCGCTACGCTCCCTGGTCGCCTTGCTCTGAGTCAGCCTGCCCCGCAAGACTGTGCGCTACGGGGCCGGATTCAGGATAGTGAGTCATCATTACCCATTGCCTCACTGCCGCGACGTTCCCATCTGTGAAGAGCCGCCAATCAGCGCGTCGTTGCTTACGACGCGGCGATAAACAGCTCCCGCACCTGATGCAGCTTATCGCGCACCTCGGCGGCCTCCTCAAACTCAAGGTTCTGCGCATGCTGCTGCATTAGCGCCTCCAGTTCGTGGATGCGTTTCTGCAGCCCCTGCGGCGACAGATCCACATAACCCGGATCGTCTTCCACAATGCTGCGGCCCTTCATGCTGCGCGGTTTGGCTTTGTTTTTCGCCAGCCCCTGCCCCAGCTCCAGAATGTCGGCAATTTTCTTGTTCAGCGCCTGCGGCACGATACCGTTTTCTTTGTTAAAGGCGTCCTGTTTCTCACGGCGGCGCTCCGTTTCACCAATGGCGCGCTCCATCGACGGGGTGATCTTATCACCGTACAGAATCGCTTTACCGTTGAGGTTACGCGCCGCACGGCCGATGGTCTGGATCAGTGAACGTTCAGAACGCAGGAAGCCCTCTTTATCCGCGTCGAGGATCGCCACCAGCGAGACTTCCGGCATATCCAGCCCTTCTCGCAGCAGGTTGATACCCACCAGCACATCAAACTTGCCGAGGCGCAGGTCGCGGATAATTTCAACACGCTCAACAGTGTCGATGTCGGAGTGCAGATAGCGTACCCGCTCGCCGTGCTCTTCCAGATACTCGGTTAAATCTTCCGCCATGCGCTTGGTCAGCACCGTCACCAGCACGCGTTCGTTAATCGCCACCCGCTGGCGAATCTCCGACAGCAGATCGTCAACCTGGGTACTGACCGGGCGCACTTCGACGATCGGGTCGAGCAGACCGGTTGGGCGCACCACCTGATCGATCACATCACCGCCGGATTTTTCCAACTCGTAATTTCCCGGCGTGGCGGAAACATAGATGGTCTGGGGAGCCAGCGCCTCAAACTCTTCAAACTTCATCGGGCGATTATCCAGCGCCGAAGGCAGGCGGAAACCGTATTCCACCAGCGTCTCTTTTCGCGCCCGGTCGCCGCGATACATACCGCCGATCTGCGGAATGGTGACGTGTGATTCATCAATCACCAGCAGGCCATCGGGAGGCAGATAGTCAAACAGCGTCGGCGGCGCTTCGCCCGGACCGCGCCCGGAAAGATAGCGCGAGTAGTTTTCAATGCCCGAGCAGTAGCCCAGCTCATTCATCATTTCCAGATCAAACTGGGTGCGCTGGCTGATACGCTGTTCTTCCAGCAGTTTATTGTTGGCCAGCAGCACCTGGCGGCGATCGGCCAGTTCCACTTTGATCTCTTCCATCGCCTGCAAAATACGCTCACGCGGCGTCACATAGTGGGTTTTCGGATAGATGGTGTAGCGTGGGATCACCGAGGTAATTTGCCCGGTCAGCGGATCGAAAATCGACAGCCGTTCCACTTCTTCGTCAAACAGTTCAACCCGCAGCGCGTAATCGTCGGACTCCGCCGGGAAAATATCGATAACCTCACCGCGTACGCGGAACGTGCCGCGCTGGAAGGCCTGATCGTTGCGGGTGTACTGGAGTTCGGCCAGCCGCCGCAGAATGGCGCGCTGGTCAATCACCATGCCGCGCGTCAGGTGCAGCATCATCTTCAGATAGAGGTCGGGGTCGCCCAGACCGTAAATCGCCGAGACCGACGCCACCACGATCACATCACGGCGCTCCAGCAGCGCCTTCGTCGCCGACAGGCGCATCTGTTCAATGTGTTCGTTTACTGAGGCATCTTTCTCGATAAAGGTATCCGAGCTGGGGACGTAGGCTTCAGGCTGGTAATAATCGTAATAGGAGACAAAGTATTCCACCGCATTGTCGGGGAAAAACTCCTTCATCTCGCCGTACAGCTGCGCTGCCAGGGTTTTATTGGGTGCCAGCACCATGGTTGGCCGATTGAGATCGGCAATCACGTTGGCGACGGTAAACGTTTTTCCTGAACCCGTTACCCCAAGCAGAGTCTGGTGAGCCAGCCCGTCTTCCAGACCCTCTTCCAGACGGCGGATCGCCTCAGGCTGATCGCCAGAGGGTTTAAAATCGGAGTTGAGTTTAAAGACTTTGCTCATTAGCAGGCTACCTGATGGAAATATGCACGAACCGGGTTCTAATTCTACTCCGCCATCGCCAATTTGCCAGTTAAAAATACTGGATAAATTAACAGTTAATTTGCATAATGCGAATCCAGAGGGCAGAGCCGCACTTTTGTCGGACAGTACGCAAACGACTGCGCATAAACTGTTACCGGGTTATCCCCAGAAATTTTGTTATATTAACATTTGTCAAGCGTCGGTAGTTAAAAGCGCGGCCGACTTTGGTTCAAGAATCCCCGGCGCTTGATTTTAGTTAAAGTGCTGATTTTAATAAAATTTAATAACAAGCCGAGTTTCGCACCAATCAGAGCCAAAGCCGCGCCCGCTCTCGCTTTACGCAAGTTTTCACAATCTAATACACAAGGTTATCCACAGTAACAGTGGATAACTGATTACAGCGCTTGTAACGTCTGATGTGTATAAATCGTCCCCATCGCTCATAACCGCGGCTAAATATTTTTTTTTGTTTTTTTTTTCACACTTCAACGCACCTTTTTGGATAAGAAAAGGCGGAATTCTGCATAGCCAGTAGGAATTTTAAGCATCCCCCTCTTTCAGACTTCAGCTCACTCCTGCCATTTCACGCAGCATCTGCACCACAATTGATTAGCCCGGAGCACTATCGGGGTGCAGCCCGCTGATTACCGTCAGAAATTGTTTAACGTTTCTGACAAATAGAGCCGCAGAACGGAGAGTTCATCGAGTTTTTCATCGTTATGTAGAGATGGCCCGTTAATTGCTTGTTAAATAGTACGCCAGCTAAATCGCCCTGTAATGCGGGTGCAATCGGATACTGTCTGGAGGAGAGTGCAAGATGCTGAGTTTACGTTCAATCAATCAATTTTATGGGCAAAACCATATTCTGTGGGATGTGGACCTCGATCTTCCCCCCGGCACCTGTACCGGCATCATTGGCCGCCCCGGGATGGGGAAGACTACGCTGGTTAACTGCATCATGGGCCACCTGCCGATCAACAGCGGTTCGATGATTTGGCAAGAAGGCGATCTGCCGCCGCAGGATTTGCTGCTGCAGCCGGTAGAGCGGCGTGCTGCTCTCGGCATTGGCTATGTTCCACAGGGCAGGCAAATTTTTTCTCAGCTTAGCGTGGAAGAGAACCTGCAAATCGCCCTGCTGGCCGGTGCAGGACAGGAGCGCCACCGGGCTATCCCGCAGATGGTTTATGACCTGTTTCCGGCGCTTTATTCGCTACGCCAGCAGCGCAGTGGCGAACTGCCCCTCGACCAGCAGCAGCATCTGGCGCTGGCCCGTGCGCTGGTACTGGAACCTAAGCTGCTGATTCTGGACGATCCGACCGAAGGGATGTCGCCGTGGCTGGAAGAGGAAATGGGCAATCTGATCCACCGGCTGAATCATGATTTCGGCATGACCATTTTGCTGCTGGAACAGCGCCTGTCGTTTATCCGCCGGGTGGCCGATTACTTCCTGCTGCTGCACCGCGGGCGAAACGTCGCCCACGGTAAAATGGCGCTGCTGGATGAAGGCGTGGTGAATACCTGGCTGACGGCCTGAATAGCGCTGTCAGGAGTGGCATCCCGGCGTTATTCCAGCGTCTTCGCATCGGGGCGTCTGCCGTTACGGCAGCGACAGATACTGCCCCAGCTGCGCCCTCTGCGCTTCATCGGGCAGATAAGGGATCTCCCCCAGCAGCGGCGAAGGCAGCAGCCGTCGTAACGTCGCCATATACTCCGCGTGACGCTTGCCGGCGGGCTGTACGCAGTTGGCAATCCAGCCCACCAGCGTCAATCCACTCGCCTGAATCGCCTGCGCGGTCAGCAGCGCGTGATTGATGCAGCCCAGCTTAACGCCCACTACCAGAATCACCGGCAGCTGCTCCTCTACCACCCAGTCGGCAAAGGTTTGATCCGCTGACAGCGGGGTAAACCAGCCTCCGGCACCCTCGGTCAGTACCCAGTCAGCGTGCTGCGCTACCGACGCCAGCCCGGCGGACAGCTGGCTGAAGGCGATGGGACGCTGCTCTTCCGCACTGACGATATGCGGTGAGGTGGGTTCCATAAACGCCAGCGGATTGACCATCTCGTAGGGTAAATCGATGCTGGAAAACCGCTGTAGCAACAATGCATCTTCATTGCGTAAACCTTCGGGTGTGACTTCACAGCCGGAGGCCACCGGCTTATAGCCCGCACAGCGATAACCCGCCGCGCTGGCGGCCTGCAGCAGCGCACAGCTGGCGGTCGTTTTGCCTATTTCCGTATCGGTTCCGGTCACAAACCAGCGTTTACTCACGTTCAATCACTCCTAAAATCAGTTTCCAGCTCAGCAGGCAGCCGCGCCGATCGCGGCTCCAGACGTGCTCAAGCTGCTGTAGTCGTTCCCGGTTAAGAAAATGGCTTTCCCGACCACGATGTAAATGCGTCACCCCGGTCCCTTTTAGCGAGCGTATCGTGCTAATGGCGTCCGGGTAGGCCAGCGTCAATGTGAAACGGTGCAGTTGTAAATTCATGCCGGCCCCGGCCTGCGCGATCTCGTTGGCGGTCAGCTGCGGGTTGAGAGGAGCCTCGGCTCCCAGCGCCTGCCACGCGGCCGTCACTTCGTGCAGCGATCCGGCTTCGAGGGTAGAAAACAGCACCTGTCCTCCCGGGCGGGTCACCCGATACAGCTCGCTCAGCCCCTGGCGCAGATCGCTGCACCACTGTACGGCAAGATTGCTCCAGCAGCGGTCGAAGCTGGCATCCGCGAACGGCAGCGCTTCGATATCCCCCAGCCGGTAGTCCGATGCGACCGCCGATGATTCCGCCTGACGCAGCATTTCTGCCGAGAGATCCAGCGCGGTCACCCGATGGCCGTTCTGCTGCCAGCGCTGGCTGAACCAGCCGGTACCGCAGCCCGCGTCCAGCACCTGCATTGTGCTCCCGCGCCTCGCCAGCGCCATCAGCCGTTCACCGCACAGCCGTTGCAGCTCGGCGTGCTGGTTATAGCCCGATGCAGCGCGGCCAAAGGCCACGGCAACCGCCCGTTTATCAATCTCCTGTAGCATGCAGCACCTCCAGCAGGCGATCGATATCATCCGGCAGATGCGCCGCGCTCAGCGTAATGCGCAGCCGCGCGGTGCCGGGCGGTACGGTTGGTGGTCGAATCGCGCTCACCCAGCAGCCCAGCCGCCGCAGCCGCGCAGCCAGTTCCACGGCGGCCCCTTCCTCGCCCACTAACAGCGGCTGAATCGCGCTGTCGGCATTCATCATCTGCCAGCGCAGACCATCGGCTCCGGCGCGAAAACGAGCGATATTCTGCCGCAGGCGCTGGCGCAGTTCGTCACCCTGCTGCACGCAGCGCAGCGCCTCCTGCAGTGCACAGACCTGAGCGGGCGGCATGGCGGTGCTGTAAATCAGATGGCGGGCAAACTGCAGCATAAACTCGGCGGTGTCGTCATCGCACAGCAGCGCCGCACCGCTGACGCCGAACGCTTTACCAAAGGTAATGATTTGCAGATCGGGCTTAACTTCCTGCTGCCAGCAGCTGCCCCGCCCCTGTTCACCGCAGACGCCAATGCCGTGCGCATCATCCACCAGCAGCCAGGCGTTATGCTGCTGCGCAAGCTGATGCAGCGCAGTCAGCGGCGCGCTGTCGCCGTCCATGCTGAAGACGCCCTCCGTGACCACCAGCGTTTCACCGCTGCACGGGCCCGCCAGCCTGGCGGCCAGCGCCTGCGGCTGGTTATGGGCAAAGCGGCGCAGCGTCGCCGGGCTGTGGCAGGCGGCCTCCAGCAGCGAAGCGTGGCTGAGTTTGTCGGCCAGGATGCGATCGTCTTTACCCGCCAGCGCGGCGATGATCGCCTGATTGGCGGCAAAACCGGAGATAAACAGCAGCGCGCGGGGGTAGCCCAGCCAGTCGGCCAGCTGCTGCTCCAGATCCACCTGCGGGGTGCGAAATCCGGTGATATGCGCCGAGCCGCCTGCGCCAACGCCATAGCGCGCCGCGCCCTGCTGCCAGGCATTCACAATGCGCGGGTGATGGCTCAGCCCGAGGTAATCGTTGGCAGAAAAGTTGAGGTAGTCCGTCCCTGCGATGCTCAGGCTGCGGGCGTCGGCCTGCTGGCAGGGCGTGCGCTGGCGGTACTGACCGTTTTGGCGGCGCTGCTCCAGCGACTGCTTAACGCGTTGCGGCCAGCTCATTACAGGGCCGCGTTGTAAAACTGTTCGGTGTCAGCGGTCATCAGCTGGGCGGCAAGCGCCTGCTGCTGTTCGTTATCCCCGGCGTGGGTCGCGGTGTGCTGCGGGTTCAGGCCCAGCTTACGGAACAGGATCAGATCTTTATCCTCCTCCGGGTTCGGCGTAGTCAGCAGCTTGCAGCCGTAGAAAATCGAGTTAGCCCCGGCCATAAAGCACATCGCCTGGGTCTGCTCGCTCATCTGTTCACGCCCGGCGGAAAGACGCACGTGGGAACGCGGCATCATAATTCTTGCCGCCGCAATGGTGCGGATAAAGTCGAATGGATCGACGTCCTCGTTATCCGCCAGCGGCGTGCCCTTCACTTTCACCAGCATATTGATCGGCACGCTTTCCGGCGGCGTCGGCAGGTTCGCCAGCTGCACCAGCAGTCCGGCACGGTCGTTGACCGTTTCGCCCAGGCCGACGATGCCGCCAGAACAGACTTTAATCCCGGCATCACGCACTTTTCCAAGGGTGTCCAGACGCTCCTGATAGCTGCGGGTGGTGATGATGCTGCCGTAAAATTCCGGCGAAGTGTCGAGGTTGTGGTTATAGAAATCCAGCCCGGCGGAGGCCAGCCGCTGTGCCTGCTGCTCGCTCAACGTACCGAGGGTCATACAGGTTTCCATCCCCATCGCCTTCACTCCCTGCACCATCTGCTCCAGATAGGGCATATCGCGCTCGTGCGGATTTTTCCACGCCGCCCCCATACAAAAACGACCGGAACCGGCGGCTTTCGCCTTGCGCGCGGAGTTCAGCACCTCCTCCACCTCCATCAGCCGTTCGGACTCCAGCCCGGTTTTATAGCGCGCGCTTTGCGGGCAGTACTTGCAGTCCTCCGGGCAGGCTCCGGTTTTGATCGACAGCAGCGTGCTGACCTGTACCTGACGCGGGTCAAAATGCTGGCGGTGGATCTGCTGCGCTTCAAACATCAGTTCGAGAAACGGCTTATCAAACAGCGCCTGCGTCTGTGAAAGGGTCCAACGTTTTGCCATTGCTTGCTCCAAAAAAGTCTGTCATTTGTCTTCACGGCCTGGTTATACTTGTAAACTAAATTTTTTATTTTTGGTTTACAAGTGATTTATGAATGCAGCCGATCTTGCTTTTGACCGTGACCATATCTGGCATCCCTATACCTCAATGCGCGATCCGCTGCCCTGCTATCCGGTGGTCGCCGCGCAGGAATGTCGGTTACAACTGGCCGATGGTCGGCAGCTGGTTGACGGCATGTCGTCATGGTGGGCGGCGGTTCATGGCTACAACCATCCGCGCCTGAATCAGGCGTTACAGAACCAGATGGCGCAGATGTCGCACGTGATGTTCGGCGGTATTACGCACCCGTCGGCAGTGGCGCTGTGCCGTCGGCTGGTCGCCATTACTCCCGCACCGCTGGAATGCGTGTTCCTGGCGGATTCCGGTTCGGTGGCGGTTGAGGTGGCGATGAAGATGGCCCTGCAGTTCTGGCAGGCGCGCGGTGAGAAACGTCAGCGCTTTCTGACCCTGCGTAACGGCTATCACGGCGATACCTTTGCGGCGATGTCGGTGTGCGATCCGCAGAATTCAATGCACAGCCTGTATCAGGGCTATCTGCCCGAGCATCTGTTTGCCCCCGCCCCGACGTGCCGGTTTGACGACCCGTGGCGCGAAAGCGATACCGACGCGCTGGAACAGCTGATCGTGACCCATCATCGTCAGCTCAGTGCGGTGATCCTCGAGCCGATCGTGCAGGGTGCGGGCGGGATGCGTTTCTATCACCCGCGCTATCTACAGCGGGTACGTGAGCTGTGCGACCGCTATCAGCTGCTTCTGATCGCCGATGAGATTGCCACCGGCTTTGGCCGCACCGGCAGGCTGTTTGCCTGCGAACACGCGGGGATCGCCCCGGATATTCTCTGCGTCGGTAAAGCCCTGACCGGCGGCACGATGACGCTTTCGGCGACGCTGACCACTCGCCGGGTAGCGGACACCATCAGCAACGGGGCGGCGGGCTGCTTTATGCACGGCCCGACGTTTATGGCCAATCCGCTGGCCTGTGCGGTGGCGGCCGAGTCGCTGGCGATACTGGAAGAGAACCACTGGCCCGAACAGGTCGCGGCAATTGAAGCGCAGCTGCGGGCGGCGCTGATGCCGTTAAAGGCCGCGGCGGAAGTTGCCGATGTGCGAGTGCTGGGTGCGATTGGCGTAGTGGAAACTCACCGGCCGGTGGACGTGGCCGCCATTCAGCGCTTCTTTGTGGAGAGCGGCGTGTGGATACGTCCGTTTGGTCGCCTGATTTACCTGATGCCGCCCTATATTATTTCCAGAGACGAGCTGGCAAAGCTGACCGCAACGATTGCCGCCGCCGTGGATAATCCGCAGCTTTTTAAAATAACCTGAAGGCACGCAGCGCGAGGCAGCCGCAGGCCGTATGCACTACGCTTTTAGCATTGTGTGTACGGCACTGAAGCCGGGCACGAGATAGCGGAGGTTCTTTTATGCCACAAGATAAGCAAACCAATCGTCGCATCCTGCTGGCTTCGCGCCCGCACGGCGCACCGACGGAAAACAATTTCCGTCTGGAAGCCCAGCACGTCCCTGCCCCAAAAACCGGCCAGGTGCTGCTGCGCACCGTGTGGCTGTCACTCGACCCGTATATGCGCGGGCGGATGAGCGATGCGCCTTCCTATGCGCCGCCCGTCGGGCTGGGCGAGGTGATGTGCGGCGGCACCGTCTCGGTTGTCGAACAGTCTGAACATGCCGACTACGCCGTCGGTGACTGGGTGGTCAGCAACAACGGCTGGCAGG
This sequence comes from Pantoea coffeiphila, assembly GCF_016909495.1. GTDB lineage: Bacteria > Pseudomonadota > Gammaproteobacteria > Enterobacterales > Enterobacteriaceae > Erwinia > Erwinia coffeiphila. The sequence continues at coordinate 380,805 of NZ_JAFBFW010000002.1, forward strand.
ATTTTTCCCTGTCCGACGGCCGCGACTTATTTAAACTCAGCGGCCCGGTGCTTAAGCATCCCTCCCACGCCTTAGGGATTCTGGGCATGCCGGGCTTCACCGCCTATATGGGGCTGCTGGATATCGGTAATCCGCAGCCGGGCGAGACCGTGGTGGTGGCCGCAGCGACCGGCGCAGTTGGCTCACTGGTGGGCCAGATTGCCAAACTGAAGGGTTGCCACGTGGTCGGTATTGCCGGCGGCGCAGAGAAATGCCGCTATGCCGAACAGGTGCTGGGCTTCGACCGCTGTCTGGATCATCGCGATGATAATCTGGCACAGCAGCTCAGCCGCCACTGCGCGGAGGGGATCGACGTCTATTTTGAAAGCGTGGGCGGCAAAGTGTTTAACGCCGTGCTGCCGCTGATGAATACCAAAGGGCGCATTCCCGTTTGCGGTCTGATCGCCGACTACAACAGCACGAATCTTCCCGCCGGACCGGACCGCCTGCCGCTGCTGCAAAGCGCCATCCTGCGTAAACGCCTGCGCGTGCAGGGCTTCATTATCAATCAGGATTACGGCCATCGCTTTGACGAATTCTTCCGCCAGATGAGCCAGTGGGTGGCGGAGGATCGTCTGGTGTTCCGTGAAGATGTGGTCGACGGTCTGGATAACGCACCGGAAACGCTGATTGGCCTGCTGGAGGGGAAAAACTTTGGCAAGGTGGTGGTGCGGGTAGCGGGCGATACGCCAGCTTAAACGCGGCAAAGGGTATCATCCCTGTATGCGTTGCAGTAAATGAACTCAGGTACAGATATCCAGGCAATGCGGCTTCATCGCTCATAAAGATGAAGCCGTGAGCCACGAATACTTCACTGATGAACGCGGCGGCATGTGATACCTTTTCAGCATTGGCTGCGCAGGCAGCCGGGAAGACCTTTGCCGCCGCAGCGCGGCTGAAAATAGCTGACATCTTCAGTGACAGGAGAAGGAATGAAACTGTTTAGCACGAGTTTTAACGATGGCGATAAGCTGCCGGAGCGCCAGGTATTAAATGCCATGGGCTACCAGGGTGAGAATTTGTCGCCGCATCTGGCGTGGGATGAGGTTCCGGCCGGAACCAAAAGCTTTGTGGTGACCTGCTACGATCCCGATGCGCCGACCGGCTCCGGCTGGTGGCACTGGGTGGTGGCAAACCTGCCTGCGGACACCCGCGAACTGCCGGAGGGTGCCGGTTCTGGCGTCGCCGAACTGCCGACCGGATCGCTGCAAACCCGCACCGACTTCGGTAGTGCCGGTTACGGCGGCGCGGCACCGCCGAAAGGTGAACACCACCGCTATATTTTCACCGTTCACGCGCTGGACGTGGAAAAGCTGGACGTGGACGAGAACGCCAGTGCGGCAATGGTCGGCTTTAACGTACATTTCCATACGCTGGGCAGCGCGGCGATTACCGCTATTTACGCCTGATCGGCGCTCAGAAATGGCGATCGCGCAGGCTATAATTCTGCGCGACCGCAAGATTTCGACGTTACGCGGCCATTATTCAAATCTGGCAGTCGTCGCGCATAAAAAAAGGCAATCTTCGGATTGCCTTTTTTATTACCCGTCAACGGGCGATCAGAGCGCGCTGATGGTGACCCACATCGGTCCCTGGCCTACCGCATAGCGCGCCAGCTCCTGCAACAAGCCGTTATCCGCGGCGATTTTGTACACCGCGATATGGTGCGATTTCTGACCTGCCGCAATCAGATACTGCCCGGTGCTGTCGATGTTAAAACCGCGCGGCTGGGTTTCCGTCTGCTGGTAGCCTTCAATCGTCAGCGTCGCGCCGTCGTTGCCGATGCTGAACACGGTGATCACACTGGCAGTGCGATCGCAGCTGTAGAGGAAGCGGCCATCCGGGGTGATGTGGATGTCGGCCGCCCAGCGCGTGTCGCTGAAGCCTTCCGGCATCATATCCAGACTCTGCACCTTCTCGACTTTTTCACCCAGCGCCCAGACGTCGACGCTGCTGTCCAGTTCGTTGACGCAGTAGGCAAACTTCTGGTTCGGATGGAACACCATATGGCGCGGACCGGCACCGACGGTGGTATTCACTTCTGCCTGAGCGCGTGGAGTCAGCTCGCCGTTCTGCGCCAGCTCGAACAGCGCGATACGGTCCTGCTTCAGCGCCGGAACAAACAGCGTCCGGTTATCGAGGTCGATATTCGCCGAGTGGCAGCCGTCCAGACCCTTAATTACCTGAGCTGGTTCGCCCGGCAGACCATTGTCGCCAATCGGGCTGACGCTGACGCAGGCATCGTTATACGAACCGACGAAGATAAAGCGCCCTTCACGGTCGGTGGAAATGTGGGTCGGGCTGCCCGGCAGCGATGCGTGCCCCGCTTCTTTCAGTTTGCCTTCACTGTCGATTTTATACGCCAGCACGCGGAAGTCCGGACGGGCGCCCACGTACAGGAACGTTTTGTCCGGGCTGACCACCATTGGCTGAACCTGGCCCGGCGCATCGACAACCTGCAACAGCGTCAGCGCGCCATCCTCATTCAGCTGCCAGGCATGGATCTGCTGGCTCTCAGGGCTGGCGGTATAAACAACGTGTTTCATGAATGCTCCTTGTTAAGTCTTCGGGGTCGTAATCATTGATTGCGTTCGTCGGTTTTGTGGCCGGCGTCACAGGGTGTACACTCTTTAACTCACATTTAGTCACGGAAACGCATATGAGCTATCGCATCATCGCCCTTGATCTGGACGGCACGCTTTTAACGCCGAATAAAACCATTCTTCCCGAATCGCTGGAAGCGCTGGCTAAAGCGCGCCAGGCCGGGGTAAAAGTGTTGATCGTTACCGGTCGCCATCATGTTGCTATCCATCCTTTTTATCAGGCACTGGCGCTGGATACACCTGCAATCTGCTGTAATGGCACCTATTTGTATGATTACCAGGCGAAAAAAGTCTTACATTCCGATCCGCTGCCAAAAGATCAGGCGCAGCGCGTGATTGAAATGCTCGACGACGCCGCGATTCACGGCCTGCTGTATGTGGATGATGCCATGCTGTACCAGGCCGAAACCGGTCACGTGACCCGCACCATTAACTGGGGTCTGACGCTGCCTGAATCCCAGCGTCCGACGTTCCTGCATGTCGACAGCCTGGCCGGTGCGGCGCAGAGCGCACAGTCGATCTGGAAATTTGCCGTTTCTCACCAGGACACGGCGGAACTGCAGCGCTTCGCGCAGAAGGTTGAGGATGAACTCGGCCTGGCCTGCGAGTGGTCGTGGCACGATCAGGTCGATATTGCCAAAGCCGGTAACAGCAAAGGCAAACGCCTGGCAGAATGGGTAGCCGCAGAAGGCTATCAGATGAGCGACGTGCTGGCCTTTGGCGACAACTACAACGACCTGAGCATGCTGGAAACCGTGGGTCTGGGTGTGGCAATGGGCAACGCCGACGAGGCGATTAAAGCCCGCGCCGGGCGCGTGATCGGCACCAACCTTGAGCCGGGCATTGCCGAAACCATTTACCGCGAAATTCTGTAATCAGGGCGTGATTGACACGCTTTTGATCTGCGCGTAAAGCAGCATATCCGGTTTAATTTCCAGTTCATCGCGGGCCCAGGGCGTGATACGCGCCCAAAGCTCGCTATCCCCGACCTGCAGCTTCACTTCCACCTGATTTTCGATCTCCAGCAGCTCCACCACCCTTGCCGGGATAACGTTGCGAATACTGCTGTTGACCGGTGGTTCCAGCACCAGCGAGACGTCCGCCGCATTAATACGGATGCGCATCGGCGTTTGTAACGGCGCAGCAATGCGACTGACCCAGATACGCTCCTCGCCCAGCGACAGCGCGGTCATCTCGTAGTGCGGATGCTGTTCCTGTACCTGCACGCGCAGCACGCTGCTCTGCTCGGCGCGCGGCAGCCACGGGCGCATGGCGCTGCTTGCCCATACGTCTTCCAACGGACCGTTGGCGATGACCGATCCTTTATCCAGCACCAGTACGTTTTCGGCCAGGTGCAGCAGCTCATCCAGGCTGTGGCTGACATAAAGCATCGGAATGTCGACCTCTTTCGCCAGCTTTTGCAGATAGGGCAGCAGCTCGCGCTTGCGCGGCAGATCGAGCGAGGCCAGCGGTTCATCCATCAGCATGATCTCGGGTGCAGTCAGCAACGCACGGCCGATGGCAACGCGCTGTTTTTCACCGCCGGAGAGTGACCACGGGAAACGGGACAGCAGCGGTTCGATGCCCAGCAGCTGAACCAGACTGTCGAACTGCGGGCGCATGCTTTTCGCCATGCCGTATTCCAGGTTGCCGCGCACCCGATAATGTGGGAACAGGCGCGCGTCCTGAAAAACATAGCCGACGCGGCGCTTTTCCGGCGGCAGCCAGATACCTTTAGCCGTATCGCTGAGCACCCGGCCGTTGAGCACAATGCGCCCCTGCTGCGGCACCGTCAGCCCACCAATGGCGTTAATCAGCGAGGTTTTCCCCGCGCCGGACACGCCAAACACGGCGGTAATTCCCTTACCCGGCAGGCTGGTCTGCACATTAAGCAGGCAGTCGCCCAGCTGCTGGCTGAAATCGAGTTCTAACATTAAAGACCTAAACGCTTACGACCCCAGCGGGTCAGCCATTCGGAAACAAGCAGAGAAAACAGCGCCAGCACGATAGCAATCACGCACAGTCTGGCGGCAGCGCCTTCTGCACCCGGCGTTTCAATCAGCGTATACATTGCCGACGGCAGCGTACGCGTTTCACCCGGGATATTGGAAACAAAGGTGATGGTGGCACCAAATTCGCCCAGAGAGCGGGCAAAAGCCAGCACCGTACCGACAATAATCCCCGGCAGGGTCAGCGGCAGCGTGATGGTCAGAAACACCCGCCAGCGCCCGGCACCCAGCGTGCGGGCTGCCTGCTCCAGCCGGGTATCAACCGCTTCCAGCGCCAGGCGAATGGCACGAACCATCAGCGGGAAGGCAATCACCGCCGAAGCCAGCGCGGCACCGCGCCAGCTAAAGGCAAAGCTGAAGCCAAACCAGTCATACAGGTATTCGCCAATCACACCGCGCCGCCCGAAGCCCAGCAGCAGCAGATAGCCCACCACCACTGGCGGCAGCACCAGCGGCAGGTGGATAATACTGTCGAGCAGAGTTTTACCGGGGAACTGACGGCGGACCAGCAGCCACGCCATCAGGATACCGAACGGCAGGCTGCATGCCACCGCCACCACCGAGACTTTCAGGCTGAGCGCCACCGCCTGCCATTCGGGATCGCTGAGGAACATCATGACTTAGGCGCAAATCCATACTGTTTGAAAATCGCTGCCGCCTGTGGCCCCTTCAGGTAGTCATAAAAGGCGCTGACGCTGGCATTTTTATGATCTTTCACGATAGCTACCGGATATTCGACCGGCTTGTGGCTGTCAGCCGGGAAGGTGCCGACCACGGCGACTTTCTTGCTGGCTACCGCATCAGAACCGTAAACAATGCCGTACGGGGTTTCATCACGCTCGACCAGTGCCAGAGCGGCACGAACGCTGTTGCTGCGCGCCATCACCGGAGACAGCTGATCCCAGGCGCCCAGTTTTTCCAGCGCTTCTTTGGCATAGATACCGGCCGGAACGTGGTCAGGATCGCCCACCGCCAGGCGCTGGCCGTTCAGCAGCGTTTTCCAGTCGGTGGTTTTGCTGATATCCACTTTCTGCGCTTTGGCAGAGGCTGGCGCCACCAGCACCAGATCGTTACCCAGCAGAGTAAAACGGCTGGATTCATCGATGGTTTTCTTCTCTGCGGCGTAGTCCATCCACTGCTGGTCGGCAGAGATAAACAGATCGGCCGGAGCGCCCTGCTCAATCTGACGGGCCAGGGTAGAGGATGAAGCGAATGAGGAAACGATTTTGACATCTTTCCCTTTCTCATACTGGCTGGCGATATCCTGCAGGGCGTTGGTCAGCGAGGCCGCAGCAAAAACGGTAATGTTATCCGCGGCAACCGCGTGGCCACTGATGCTCAGGGTGACGACCGCAGCGGTCAGCCAGGTATTCATTTTTACAGACATGCACTTCTCCAGAGAGGTTCGTTATGTAGGCAATAATATAGCGATAGCGCGGCCGAACGTCACAGAAAAATCGATGAAGAGGAACAGAACATTATTTGAGGTCAATTTCACAAAAGCGGATAGCGGGGAAAACAAACGCCCGGTAAACCGGGCGTGAGGGGAAAACGTGTTACTGCTGGTTTTTAACCGGGCGGTCACGGTGCCCGATTTTAGAAATGACGTTGAAGACTTCACCTAATCCATAAATCAGACCAAGGATAATCGCCATCACAACCGGGACCATCAGGATCGCTACAGCCAGGCCTTTCAGTAATTCCAGCATGGAAGCCTCATTTCGCTGAACAAAAAAGTTATTGTAACGACAGAACACAGGATTGCACTGACCTTTTGTGCTTTCGTGCTGAATTTATTCCCCACGCATCCGCATCCCCTGCTGCTACAATCCGGCAATGAGATGATGAAAATGGAGAGCAAAATGCAGGCCGAAATTGCCCTGATTCTGAAGTTACAGCAGCGGCTGTTTGCCGATCCGCGCCGTATTGAACTGCTGCGCCAGATAAAGGAGAGCGGCTCGATCAGCCAGGGGGCGAAACTGGCAGGGATCAGCTATAAGAGCGCCTGGGATGCGATTAACGAGATGAACCAGCTGGCCGACCGCACGCTGGTTGAGCGCGCCACCGGCGGTAAAGGCGGCGGCGGGGCCATCGTTACACCCTACGGCGAGCGGCTGATCCAACTCTATGCACTGCTGGAACAGATTCAGCAGAAGGCATTTGATGTTTTACAGGACGATGCGCCACTCGGCAGCCTGCTGGGCGCAATCGCCCGCTTTTCACTGCAAACGAGCGCCCGAAACCAGCTGTACGGCACCGTCGTCAGCCGCGACAATCTGCCGGTACAGCAGCATGTTACGGTACAGCTGGCCGACGGTGACACCCAAATTAAGGTCGCATTGACCGAGCAGAGCGCCAACCGCCTGCAGCTGGCGGAGGGCAAAGAGGTGCTGGTGTTGATTAAAGCGCCGTGGGTTGGCATTACCCAGGAAAGCGTCAGCGCGGACAATCTGCTGGCGGGCCACATCAGCCAGATCGAACAGGGTGAAAGCCGCAGCGAAGTGCTGGTGACGCTCGGCAGCGGTGAAACGCTCTGCGCCACCGTTGAAAATCAGCTTATCGCCCAGCAAAAACTGCAGCCCGGCTCTGCGGTGACAGCATATTTTAATGCCGATCGCGTCATCATCGCGACGCTGCTCTGAATCATCGGGCAGGATTTGACATTGTACGGCAGGAAGCCCCTAATAACCGTGTGATGCATAAAATGGAATGAATAATGTCAATGTTGCAAATTACGCAAGGCATATTTCGCCTGAGCGATACCCGAACTCTGAACCTGAACGATCTGACTTTACGCGCCGGTGAAAGCTGGGCATTCGTCGGGGCCAACGGCAGCGGTAAGTCGTCGCTGGCCCGCGCCCTTTCCGGTGAGCTCCCCTCCTCTAAAGGCCAGGCGATCGGCGATTTCAGGCACCCCGTGCGCCTGTCGCTGGAACAGCTACAGAAACTGGTGGCCGACGAATGGCAGCGTAATAACACCGACCTGCTCAGCCCCGGCGAAGAAGATACCGGACGTACGGCGGCTGAGATTATTCAGGATGAGGTGCGCGACCCGGCGCGCTGCCAGCAGCTGGCGGAGAAGTTTGGCATTACCTACCTACTCGATCGCCGCTTCAAATACCTTTCCACCGGGGAAACGCGCAAAACCCTGCTGTGCCAGGCGCTGATGGCGCAGCCCGACCTGCTGATCCTTGATGAACCGTTTGACGGGCTGGATGTGGCTTCGCGCGCTAATCTCGCCAGTGTGCTGGGGGAACTGCAGCGGCCTGATTTCACCCTGGTGCTGGTGCTGAATCGCTTTGATGATATCCCCGACTTCATTCAGCAGGTGGGCGTGCTGGCGGAGTGTCATCTCAGCCATACCGGCCCGCGTAAAGCGATCCTTGCCGAGGCGCTGGTCGCCCAGCTGGCGCACAGTGAAAAGCTGGACGGCATGACGCTGCCGGAACCCGACGACGCGGAGGCCATTCCCCAGCTGGCCGCCGACGCGCCGCTGATTGTGCTGCGCGACGGCGTTGTCTCCTATAACGATCGCCCGATCCTCCACCATCTCGACTGGCAGGTCGATCGCCAGCAGCACTGGCAGATCGTTGGCCCGAACGGCGCCGGTAAATCGACGCTGCTCAGTCTGATCACCGGCGATCATCCACAGGGCTACAGCAACGATCTGACGCTGTTTGGCCGCCGTCGCGGCAGCGGCGAAACCATCTGGGATATCAAACAGCATATCGGCTACGTCAGCAGCAGCCTGCATCTTGATTACCGGGTCAGCAGCAGCGTGCGCAATGTGATTATCTCCGGCTATTTTGATTCCATCGGCATCTACCAGGCCGTCTCGGATCGTCAGCAGGCGCTGGCAAAACAGTGGCTGCATCTGCTGGGCATGGAAAAACAGGGCGATACGCCGTTCCACGATCTCTCCTGGGGCCAGCAGCGGCTGGTACTGATCGCCCGTGCGCTGGTTAAACACCCGGCTCTGCTGATCCTCGACGAACCGCTACAGGGGCTGGACCCGATTAACCGCCTGCTGGTACGCCGCTTTGTCGATGTGCTGATCGGTGAAGGCCGCACTCAGCTGCTGTTTGTTTCCCACCACGCGGAAGATGCCCCGCAGTGCATTACCCATCGTCTGAGTTTTATTGCCGATGGCGATCGCTACGGATATTTGCAGGAAACGCTGTAATTCCTGCGCCGGGCGGGTTCGTTCGCGGACCTGCCCTGCCCTCCCCTCAATTCTGGTGGAACTTACCCGGTGTTATTCTCTTCATACCCATTGGCACTCTTCCTTCCCGTTTCTGCATGACTTATCTCAAACACGGACGCGGCTCTACCTCTTCACTCCATTGCGTTTTATCCAGATTTACAGTGACCGGCACATGGTGTAAATCACATTGTGTAATCGCTACCACTAATTCACTACCACAAGCTTGCGAAATTGTGGCCACCCTTTACTCTTAGCGACATTGTCATTTTTAAAGCTTGTGTAAACGATTCCATTTTTTCCATTTCGATCACGCTTTCCGCACCGCGACTGTGCTATTTTTTTATCAGATCTGACGCAGACAGAAGGTATTCAGGACTTAACATGCAAAAATTTAATCCGGTGGATCATCCACATCGTCGCTACAATCCGCTGTCCGATCAGTGGATTCTGGTTTCCCCGCATCGCGCCAAACGACCATGGCAGGGCGCGCAGGAAACACCCTCGCAGGATAAGCTGCCTGCGCACGATCCCGACTGTTTTCTCTGCCCGGGCAATACCCGCGTAACCGGCGATAAAAATCCCGATTACACCAGCACCTATGTCTTTACCAACGACTTTGCGGCGCTGATGACCGATACGCCGGATGCCCCGGAAAGCGATGATTTACTGATGCGCTGCGAAAGCGCGCGCGGAACCAGCCGGGTGATCTGTTTTTCCCCCGATCACAGTAAAACCCTGCCGGAACTGACGCTCGATGGTCTGATTGATGTGGTGAAAACCTGGCAGGAACAAACCGCTGAGCTGGGCCAAAGCTATCCGTGGGTGCAGGTCTTTGAGAATAAAGGCGCGGCGATGGGCTGCTCCAACCCGCATCCGCACGGCCAGATTTGGGCCAACAGCTTCCTGCCGAATGAAGCGAAGCGCGAGGACGATCTGCAGCGTGCCTGGTATGCCAAAAACGGATCGCCAATGCTGGTTGATTACTGCGCACGCGAACTGCAGGACGGCAGCCGTACGGTAGTAGAAACCGAGCACTGGCTGGCCGTGGTGCCGTGGTGGGCGGCATGGCCGTTTGAAACCCTGCTGCTGCCGAAAGCCAGCGTGAAGCGCCTCACCGATCTCAGCGACGCGCAGCGCGACGATCTGGCGCTGGCAATGAAAAAGCTGACCAGCCGCTATGACAACCTGTTCCAGTGCTCGTTCCCCTACTCCATGGGCTGGCACGGTGCGCCGTTTAACGGCGAAGACAACGAACACTGGCAGCTGCACGCACACTTCTATCCACCGCTGCTGCGTTCAGCAACGGTACGTAAATTTATGGTCGGCTACGAAATGCTGGCTGAAACTCAACGTGATTTAACGCCGGAACAGGCAGCCGAACGTCTGCGTGCCGTCAGCGATATCCATTTCCGCGAAACCGGAGCATAACCATGACTTTGAAGACCACGACCCAGCAGATTTTTAACGACGCTTTTGGCTACGCGGCAACCGATACAATCCAGGCGCCCGGCCGGGTGAATCTGATTGGCGAGCACACCGACTATAACGACGGTTTTGTGCTGCCCTGCGCGATTGATTACCAGACGGTAATCAGCTGTGCAAAGCGCGACGACCGTCAGGTACGGGTTGTTGCGGCCGATTACGACAGCCAGCAGGATATTTTCTCCCTCGACCAGCCTATTGTTTCCCACCCGGACTATATGTGGGCCAACTACGTGCGCGGCGTGGTGAAGCATTTACAACAGCGTCAGCCAAATTTCGGCGGCGCGGACCTGGTAATTAGCGGCAACGTGCCGCAGGGTGCGGGTTTAAGCTCCTCGGCCTCTCTGGAAGTGGCGGTAGGCACCGTGTTCAATCACCTTTACGGACTGGCGCTGGATGGTGCAGCAATTGCCGTCAACGGTCAGGAAGCGGAAAACCAGTTTGTCGGCTGCAACTGCGGCATTATGGATCAGCTGATTTCGGCGCTGGGTGAGAAGGATCACGCCATGCTGCTGGACTGCCGCACGCTCGGCACCCGACCGGTTCCGATGCCGGAAGACATCGCGGTCGTGATCATTAACTCCAACTTCCGCCGCAGCCTGGTCGGCAGTGAATACAATACCCGCCGCCAGCAGTGCGAAGAAGGTGCGGCGTTCTTTGGCCAGTCTTCCCTGCGTGATGTGACCCTGGCGCAGTTCAACGAGCGCCAGAACGAGCTGGACCCGCTGGTAGCGAAACGCGTACGCCACGTGCTGACGGAAAATGCCCGCACGCTGGAAGCGGCCGATGCGCTGGCCAACGGCAATCTGACCCGCATGGCGGTGCTGATGGCAGAATCCCACGCCTCAATGCGCGATGACTTTGAAATCACCGTACCGGCAATCGATCAGCTGGTAGATATCGTTAAAGCCGCGCTGGGTGAGAGCGGTGGCGTACGCATGACCGGCGGCGGCTTTGGCGGCTGCGTGGTGGCGCTGATGCCGCAGGATCGCGTAGCGGGCGTGAAGGCGGCCGTGGCGGAGCAGTACGAGGCACAGTCCGGTATCAAAGAAACATTTTACGTTTGCAAAGCCTCAGAAGGAGCCGGTCCATGCTAAAACCTGATTCTCACGCCCCGGACGGACAGCCGTGGCGGATCACCACCCTGCGCAACGGCAACGGCATGGTAGCGACATTTATGGACTGGGGCGCAACGTGGCTTTCCGCACGCGTGCCGATGCGCGACGGCAGCGTACGAGAAGCGCTGCTGGGCTGCGCGACACCTTCCGACTATCTTCACCAGTCTGCTTATCTTGGTGCGACAGTTGGCCGCTACGCGAACCGTATCGCTCACTCACAGCTGATACTGAACGGTGAGGCCATTCAACTGAGCGCCAATCAGGGCGGACACCAGCTGCACGGCGGCCCTGAAGGCTTCAGCCATCGTCGCTGGCAGATTGTCTGCCAGAGCGAAAGCGAAGTGGAATACCGCCTTGATTCACCCGACGGCGATCAGGGCTTCCCGGGCGAACTGATCGTCTCGCTGCGCTATCATCTGGATGAAGATAACACCCTTTCGATTAGCTACCAGGCGACGGTGGATAAACCCTGCCCGGTGAATCTGACTAATCATGCCTATTTCAATCTGGATGCGGAACACGGCGATGCGCGCCAGCATCGCCTGCTGTTAAACGCCGATTACTATCTGCCGGTGGATAGCGAAGGGATTCCCGCTGCGCCACTGAAAGCGGTAGAGGGAACCGGCTTCGATTTTCGCCAGGCGAAGAGCGTGGCGCAGGATTTCCTGAAGGATGCCGATCAGCAGCGGGTGAAAGGTTACGATCACGCTTACCTGTTGAATGACTCGCCGGAATCGGCCGCCGAGCTGTGGTCTGCCGACGGTCAACTACAGCTTAAAGTGTTTACTACCGCTCCGGCTTTGCAGCTTTACAGCGGGAATTACCTGGCGGGAACCCCGGCGCGCGAACAGGGAGTCTATAATGCTTTCCAGGGTATTGCGCTGGAGAGCGAGTTTCTGCCCGACTCGCCTAATCACCCTGAATGGCCACAGCCGGACTGTTGGCTGGCGCCAGGTGAATCGTATCAGTCGGTAACGCGTTACCAGTTGATTGCAGTTTGATAAAGCGCATGAAAAACGCGCAACGCATGCGCGACGGGCTTACGCGCTGCGCAGATTTCAGCTATGGTAATGCACATTAAAATTGTCGCGCGCAGGCTCCGGCAGTTTACCGATTCCCATTATCATAGAAACGTAAAGTTATTAAGGAGTTAAGCTATGGCTGTAACTAAGCTGGTTCTGGTGCGTCACGGCGAAAGCCAGTGGAACAACGAAAACCGCTTTACCGGTTGGTACGACGTTGATCTGTCTGATAAAGGCCGCACCGAAGCTAAAGCAGCGGGTCAACTGCTGAAAAAAGAAGGCTTCACCTTCGATTTTGCTTACACCTCCGTGCTGAAACGTGCCATCCACACGCTGTGGAATATTCTGGACGAAGTGGATCAGGTTTGGCTGCCGGTTGAGAAATCATGGCGTCTGAACGAGCGTCACTACGGTGCGCTGCAGGGTCTGGATAAAGCGGAAACCGCGAACAAATACGGTGACGAGCAGGTTAAGCAGTGGCGTCGCGGTTTTGCGGTGACTCCACCGGAGCTGGATCGTGCCGATGAGCGTTTCCCTGGCCACGACCCGCGCTATGCGTCACTGACCGCAGAGCAGCTGCCAACCACCGAAAGCCTGGCGCTGACTATCGATCGCGTTCTGCCTTACTGGAACGAGTCTATTCTGCCACGCATGAAAAGCGGCGAGAAAGTGATCATCGCTGCCCACGGTAACTCCCTGCGTGCGCTGGTGAAATACCTGGACAACATGAGCGAAGAAGAGATTCTGGAACTGAACATCCCAACCGGCGTGCCGTTGGTGTATGAGTTCGATGAAAACTTCAAGCCTATCAAGCACTACTATCTGGGTGATGCTGACGAGATCGCAGCGAAAGCCGCGGCCGTAGCAAACCAGGGTAAAGCGAAGTAATTTTCTGCCGAGAGGCAGGAGTGAGCTGAGTTGATAAAGCCGCCGTCTTTGAGATGGCGGTTTTTTTTGTGTGCGATTTGGGGAGAATCGCGACGAGAATGGCGCCAGGTTTCCAGCCTCTTCCGATGTTGCTGAAAAACCGTGCCGGGTTCCCAGCCTCTGCCGGTGTTGCTGAAAAATCGTGCCGGGTTCCCAGCTTCTGCCGGTGTTGCTGAAAAACCGTGCCGGGTTCCCAGCCTCTGCCGGGGCTTCCGGTCGGTCCTCGCGTCACGCGCTGCGTGATGCCTTCGGTTACAGCATCCGGCCGGTCGGACCGCCGAAGACGTGTCATCCCTGACCCGACTTCGCCTGACGCCAACTTCCCTGTTGGCGTCTCCTGGCCATCTGCTTTCACCTCAGCGCTGCGGATTGCCCGGTATCCCCGGCAGAGGCTGTGCACCTTCAGAGCATTGTTATTGCTGCCTGGCAAATCGTTCAGGCTGCGATGTTTAACATGTAAACTCAGCGAAAAAGCAGCAATAAGGCGAAAGGCGAAAGGCGAAAGGCGAAAGGCGAAAGCAGAGTTTTGTAGATTCTTTTTGGCATGGATACAACCGCAGGCTAGACCACCGATCTCCAACTGATGGCATTAATGCACAAAACAGATGTTTTCTGATCTGAAGACCACGCCAGAGTCGCTAATACGCAATCTGATTAACGCTAACCAGCTGAATAGTAATGAGGGGTTATCGCAAAAAAACGCTGAAGCTACGGAACAGACGGATCGCTGCCCGCTTCGGCAATCCGCAGCGCTGAACGGAGAGAGAAAGCCAGGATTTGGCCGCATGGACGCGGCCAAAAAGCACAGCCGCGCGGGACACGCGTCTGTGCTGGTCCGTGAGGCTGACGAACGAAGTGAAGGCACCGCAAAGCGGCGCGAGGACCGCCGAAGCGGGCAGCGATCCGTCTGCTCAGGCGCTGTAGCTGTAGCAAACCTGCTCAGGTACCGCCAACCACTAATCGGACATTACCCGCGACGCGCCTTCACCGCCGCAGCCAGCTGGCGCAGCACGGTTTCAGTATCTTCCCAACCGATGCAGCCATCGGTGACGCTTTTACCGTAAACCAGCGGCTCACCGCTCTCCAGGCTCTGATTACCTTCCACAAGATGGCTCTCAATCATCACACCAATGATCGCCCGCTCACCCGAAGCAATCTGCTCTGCCACATCGGTAGACACATCAAGCTGCTTTTTAAACTGCTTGCTGCTGTTAGCGTGGCTGAAATCAACCATCACCTGCGCCGGCAGACCGGCCTTTTCCAGACCGCTCTTCACCGCGCTAACATGGTGCGCGCTGTAGTTTGGCTCTTTGCCGCCGCGCAGAATGATATGGCAATCCTGATTACCGCTGGTTTCTACAATCGCAGAATGACCGTACTTGGTCACCGACAGGAAGCAATGCGGCGCACCGGCTGCACCAATCGCATCGATGGCAACTTTAATCGTGCCGTCAGTGCCGTTCTTAAAGCCAACCGGGCAGGAAAGACCGGAAGAAAGCTCACGGTGAACCTGAGATTCCGTGGTACGCGCGCCAATAGCGCCCCAGCTCATCAGATCGCCGACGTACTGCGGGGTGATCATATCAAGGAACTCACCGGCAGCAGGCAGGCCGCTGTCATTGATATCCACCAGCAGCTTGCGCGCAATGCGCAGACCATCGTTGATCTGGAAACTACCATCCATATGTGGATCGTTAATCAGCCCTTTCCAGCCAACCGTGGTGCGCGGCTTTTCAAAATAAACGCGCATCACCACTTCCAGCGAATCCTTCAGCTCCTCGCGCAGCTTCAGCAGACGCTCTGCATACTCTTTCGCCGCCGTCACATCGTGAATGGAACAGGGACCGATCACCACCAGCAGGCGATCGTCCTGCTGCTGCAAAATCTGGTGAATTGCCTGGCGAGCGCGGAATACTGTGTCAGCAGCCTTATCCGTGGCAGGGAATTTTTCAAACAGGGCAACAGGAGGTAATAATTCTTTTATCTCTTTGATTCTTAAGTCATCGTTCTGATAATTCATAATAGTTCCAGGTTATTTCATTGCCGAACTGCACACCAGGCGCATCAGCTCCAATCTATCGCGAGTCCCCGACGCTGTAAATCGCCTTTCCCCGACGGTTTTCAGGGTGAATTTGATTTTCTGCTTCTCTTTACTACAATTTTAAGTGTTAATTTTTTGAAAAATGGAATTGGCACAATTTATGGTTGCCTGACGTTATCTTTATGGAGCTTTATTTCTAAAGGGGATATTCCTCTTCAAATCGTTAAGCCGGTTTGGTCCATACTCAGAACTCAACGGAGCACAATGATGAATAAGTTCGCGATGATCTTCCTCACTGCAGCAATGACCCTGGGTAGCGCAACGGCGATGGCCGCAGATAGCAGCAGCAACAACGGTGCGGCTAATGCAGCGGCAGATGCCGGTGCCAAAGCGCCAGATGCAAAACAGAATCTTCAGCCTAACAACGTGGATAACAGTAAAATCAACACTGGCGATGCCAACTCAACGCATCAGGATTTGAATGCCGCAGAAGTGCACAAAAACTCACAGTGCAAAGACGGGAAATGCCCGGATAC
The DNA here is from genome assembly GCF_016909495.1 of Pantoea coffeiphila. Taxonomy (GTDB): domain Bacteria; phylum Pseudomonadota; class Gammaproteobacteria; order Enterobacterales; family Enterobacteriaceae; genus Erwinia; species Erwinia coffeiphila. The sequence goes on from NZ_JAFBFW010000002.1 coordinate 396,786, forward strand.
CAGCAAGAAAGTGGGTGACGATGCCAACCATAAAACGGATGGTACTACGCAGTAACAGCGCATTGTCGCTGTAGCACCGGGGCAGGTCATCGGCCCGGTGTTTCATCTAGCACGACAGCTGCCCGCAAAGCGTTTGGTGACTGAGTCATCAGAACGATGAGAACAGACAGCAAAATACAATTGTTGCAGCGAATCCATTAGTATACTGGATCAAGCGTCTGTTAACTCTATCGGATATCTATGGCACACAGTCATTCTGCAGCGGATGGAAACCGTTCCCGCCTGTTGGCGGCCTTCCTTGTTACCGCAATCTATATGGTCGCTGAAGTGGTCGGCGGCCTGTTATCCGGCTCGCTGGCCCTGCTGGCGGATGCCGGGCACATGCTCACCGATGCCGCCGCGCTGCTGGTTGCGCTCATGGCGGTTCAGTTTGCCCAACGTCGACCGGACAAACGGCATACTTTCGGTATGCTGCGCTTAACCACGCTCGCCGCGTTCGTCAACGCCCTCGCCCTGCTGGTGATTACAGTCCTGATTGTCTGGGAAGCCATTCAACGTTTTACCCATCCTCAACCCGTTGCGGGCGGAATGATGCTGGTTATTGCCGTCGGCGGCCTGCTGGCCAATATCCTTTCATTCTGGCTGCTGCATCGCGGGAGCGGTGAAAAGAATCTCAACGTACGGGCGGCGGCTTTACACGTGCTGGGTGATTTGCTGGGTTCAGTGGGAGCCATTGCGGCGGCGCTGATTATTATGTTTACCGGGTGGACGCCGATTGACCCTATTCTCTCGGTGCTGGTTTCAATGCTGGTGCTGCGCAGCGGCTGGATGCTGATTAAAGAGAGCACGCATGAACTGCTGGAAGGCGCACCGCAGCATATTGATGCCGACAAGCTGCAGCGATCGCTGACGCTGAATATTCCCGAGGTTCGCAACGTGCATCACGTTCATCTGTGGCAGGTGGGAGAAAAGCCGGTCATTACGCTGCATGTGCAGGTGATACCCCCGCGCGATCACGATGCGCTATTGCAACGTATTCATCATTACCTGCATGAGAATTATCAGATCGAGCACGCAACGGTGCAGATAGAGTATCAGCGCTGCGACGGCGATGACTGCGATCTGCACTGGATTCAGGGCGAGAGTCACAGCCATCACGGCCATCACCACTAATCAACAACGAAAGTTTGAACGACGGCAGGCGGTCATCATCGCCGCCTGCCGCGCTGAGGTTTCACACCCGCTGGCGTGCGCTTTTAATCCACAGCCAGGAACCGTTAAGCGCAATCACCGTCAGAATGGCATATTCCAGCGCCATCGCATAAACCCCCTGCCGGGCAAAAATCATCACGCTGATAATGTTGATCACCACCCACAGTAGCCAGTTCTCGACGTATTTGCGCGTCATCAGGATCATTGCGGCAATCGACAACACCATCATGCAGGAATCCCAGAACGGGAAAGCATCAGGCTGAAGTTCCGGCATCACCACGTTCATCCCCAGCCCCTGCATCAGCGCCACCGAAGTACGGGTCAGAAAGGCGAACACCGGATCGATATAGAACGTCATCAGTGCAATCGCCAGTATGCAAACAGCGCCACAAAGAAGCGCTTTTGGCAGCGGCATCCAGCGAATCTTCAACGCCTGTTGATGATCGCTGGTCTGGCGACTCCAGGCGTACCAGCCGTATATATTGGCCACGAAGAAAAATAGCTGTAGTAACAGGCTGGCGTAGAGCTGGATCTGGAAAAAGATCGCGGCGAACAGCGTGACGTTAAGCAGGCCAAACGCATAGTTGACGATCTTTTCCAGGCTTGCCAGCCAGATGCACAGCAGGCCAGCCAGCGTACCTATGGCTTCGATCCATGAAAGATCGTAACCACCGCTGCCGAGAGGAATATGAACCAGAATATTTGAGGTACTGAAGAAATCCATATTAAGACCTTATCCTGAAGACCATCGGTCAGGCGTTACCCTTAACCTTAAGTTTGAGTTGTGCTGCAAAGGTTAGCATACGATTCAGCGGGATCAATGCGCCCTGGCGCAGCGCTTCATCAACGTGTATCTCGTGGGCACTCCCACCCTGCTCAAGACCATCGGCAATCGCTTTCAGTCCGTTCATTGCCATCCACGGGCAGTGCGCACAGCTGCGGCAGGTGGCACCTTCACCAGCGGTGGGCGCTTCCAACAGCTCTTTATCCGGGCAGGCCTGCTGCATTTTGTAAAAAATGCCACGATCGGTGGCGACGATCATTTTCTTATGCGGCATGGTCTGCGCTGCCTGGATCAGCTGACTGGTCGATCCCACCGCATCGGCCAGATCGACGATCGCCTGCGGAGACTCCGGATGCACCAGTACGGCGGCTTCCGGATAGAGCGCCTTCATTTGCTGTAGCGCCTGAGTTTTAAATTCGTCGTGGACGATGCAGGCCCCCTGCCAGCACAGCACATCGGCCCCGCTTTTGCGCGTAACGTACTGGCCCAGATGGCGATCCGGTGCCCAGATAATTTTTTCCCCCAGGCTGTCGAGATGCTCGATCAGTTCAACAGCAATGCTGGAGGTGACGACCCAGTCAGCACGGGCCTTAACGGCGGCGGAAGTATTGGCGTAAACCACGACCGTACGGTCCGGGTGCGCATCGCAGAAACGGCTGAACTCGTCGATCGGGCAGCCGAGATCCAGCGAACACTCGGCCTGCAACGTCGGCATCAGAATGGTTTTTTCCGGGCTAAGGATCTTGGCGGTTTCGCCCATAAAACGCACGCCGGCGACCAGCAGCGTTGATGCCGGATGCTGGCTACCGAATCGGGCCATTTCCAGCGAGTCGGAAATACACCCGCCGGTCTCTTCCGCCAGTGACTGGATTTCCGGATCGGTGTAGTAATGGGCGACCATCACCGCATCCCGCTCTTTTAGCAGGCGTTTAATCTTTTCGCGGTAAAACTGTTTCTCGTCGATGGACAGTTTTGCCGGTTTCGGCGGGAACGGATAGATGGCGTCTTCGGGATTAAACATCAGGCTCATAATGCAACTCTCGTTTTTTCAACTTAACCGAAACGGCCCTGGAACCCGGTCCGGTGCCAACTCTTCGGCTGGTTTGTTTTATATGCTAAACACGATAGCTGAAATATAGAGCAATGTCGCTGAGTTTTTAATTTTCACACCAGGATGTGATGTCGATCGTTAAAGTGCCTCTTCCGGCCATAGCTGGCCACCGCCCTCAATGCGCAACAGGAAAGCTTTAGTTTGCAGACCGCCGGCAAAACCGGTCAGTTTACCGTTGGTGCCAATGACCCGATGACAGGGCGCAATAATGGAAAGCGGATTACGTCCGTTGGCAGCCCCCACCGCGCGTACCGCCGTCGGATTACCGATCTGGCGTGCAATATCACCATAGCTGCGGGTTTCACCATAGGGAATGGTGACCAGCGCGGCCCAAACCTGTTTCTGAAATTCCGTACCAACAAACTCCAGGGTCAGGGCAAACTCCCGCCGTTTGCCGGAGAAGTACTCCCACAGCTGGCGTTCCGCCTCGAGCAGAATGGGATTATCAGGTTGTTCAACCTGCGGCAGGAAACGCACGCGTTTAGGATCATCATTTTCCCACAGCACGGCAACCAGCCCGCGTTCAGAGGCGACCAGCTTCAGCTCGCCGACCGGCGACTGCATCATTTTGAAGTCATAACTCATGTGTTGCTTCCTCCATGTCTCGGTTTCCGGTTGATTATCCGCTTTTTGTATGGCGGTACTAGCCGTTTTCGGACACCGGCATAAAATAGTGTGATGTCCGAATATGGCCAGCCAGGTGTCTGCTCAGACGCTAACCTGATTCGACCGCTGTATAACAGGAGCCAATGATGATCGACCGGGACTCAGCTTACCTTGCCCTCACCTCTCGTGATGCGCGTTTTGATGGCGTTTTTTTCGTTGGCGTGACGTCAACGGGGATTTACTGCCGCCCGATCTGCCCGGTGAAAGCGCCTCAAGCAGCCAACTGCCTGTTTTTTGCCAATGCTGAAGCCGCTGAGAAATCGGGCTTTCGCCCCTGTCTTCGTTGCCGGCCAGAGCTGGCACCCGGCAACGCTCCGGTCGATCACGGCCAGCGAGTGGCCGAACGGCTGATGCAGCAGATTGATGAGGGACTGATTGAGCAGGTAGAAAGCCTTGAGGAGATTGCAGCGCGTTTCGATCTCAGCCTGCGGCAGCTACGGCGCATTGTTCAGAAAGAGCTCGGCGTTTCGCCACAGGAACTGCGCCAAACGCGCCGCCTGCTGCTGGCAAAGCAGCTGCTTAGCGAAACGCGGCTTCCGGTGACGGAAATTGCCTTTGCCAGCGGTTTCTCCAGCCTGCGGCGCTTTAATGACGCCTTCAGCAGTCAGTACCGCATGCCGCCCAGCCGCCTGAGAAAAGAGGGCACGGAAAAAGACTCTGATATGAATAACAGCGATACGTCGGTACTTCAGCTCGGTTATCGTCCGCCGTACGACTGGCAGGCGATGCTGGATTTCCTGCGCGTTCGCGCTTTGCAGGGGGTGGAATATGTCGATACGGAGAGCTACAGCCGGACGGTCAGGCTGGGGCAGCACTGTGGCTGGATTCAGGTTCGGCAGAAAGCGGCGAAAAATATGCTACAGGTGGAGTTCAGCCATTCACTCACCCCCGTGCTGCCTGCCCTGCTGCGCCGCCTGAGGAATCTGTTTGACCTGAGTGCACGACCGGATTTAATTGCCGCACATCTGGGGCAGGACCCGCTGCTGCAGCCTTCTTTACAGGCTTATTCGGGTCTGCGTGTACCCGGTGCTTTCGACGGTTTCGAGATGGCAGTACGTGCGATCCTTGGGCAACAGATCACCGTTAAAGCAGCAGCGACGCTGGGTGGACGTTTTGCGACGGCTTTTGGCGATCCCTTTGACTGCCCGCTGCCGCAGCTGACGCATCTGTCGCCGTTGGCTGAACGGGTTGCGGAGTGCAGTATTGATGATATCGCCAGCCTGGGGATCGTCAGTGCCCGCACCCGCTGCATTCTGGCGCTGGCTGCTGCCTGCTCGCAGGGAACGCTGAAGCTGGATGCGGTAAGCCAGCCTGACAAAACCGTGACTCAGCTGCTGGCACTACCGGGAATTGGTGACTGGACCGCACAGTATCTGTCTATGCGCGCCCTACGCTGGCCTGATGCCTTTCCTGCGGGCGATATCGTTGTGCGTAATAACCTGGGGAGGATCGATGCAAAAGAGGCGGAGAAACGCTCTCAGGCGTGGCGCCCGTGGCGGAGCTATGCGGTAATGCATATCTGGAAGAGTTTGGGCTAATCTGATTCGAACCCTGCCCGAATCGCAGACAGCAAAAAGGCGCCTTTAGGGCGCCTTCTTAACATTGGTGGGTCGTGCAGTATGACTCGGCTTCGCCTCGCCCTTCGGGCCGTTGCCGTGGCAACGTTGTCTCACTGCGTTCGACCCGAACCTGCTGCAGGTACGAATCCCGCCCGAATAACGAATAGCAAAAAGGCGCCTTTAGGGCGCCTTCTTAACATTGGTGGGTCGTGCAGGATTCGAACCTGCGACCAATTGATTAAAAGTCAACTGCTCTACCAACTGAGCTAACGACCCGAAATGGTGGGCGATGACGGGCTCGAACCGCCGACCCCCTCCGTGTAAAGGAGATGCTCTACCAACTGAGCTAATCGCCCATTTCGGAACTGCTTTTACTGCTCTTGCTCTACGCATCACTTTAAGTGATGGTGGGTCGTGCAGGATTCGAACCTGCGACCAATTGATTAAAAGTCAACTGCTCTACCAACTGAGCTAACGACCCGATATGGTGGGTGATGACGGGCTCGAACCGCCGACCCCCTCCGTGTAAAGGAGATGCTCTACCAACTGAGCTAATCACCCATATCAGAACTGCTGTACTTCTTTTATTACTCTGCGACTTACATCGCTCATCACATTAAGTATTAACCTAAGTGATGGTGGGTCGTGCAGGATTCGAACCTGCGACCAATTGATTAAAAGTCAACTGCTCTACCAACTGAGCTAACGACCCGACGCTCGGTAAATCTTTACAGCTTTAAAGTGGTGGGTCGTGCAGGATTCGAACCTGCGACCAATTGATTAAAAGTCAACTGCTCTACCAACTGAGCTAACGACCCACTTTTGTGCTGCTGGATGCTATTTACATATCCCCCGGCAACGGCGGCATATATTACTGATTTGAATTTCCAGCGCAACCACTATTTCAACACATTACGTTCAACTGCTTAGCTTTCACGCGTTAAGACCAGAATTCAGGCGTATTCTGGTCAAATCGCGCCAGTTAAAGAGCTGCGGAACGCTTTTGCGCCTGCTTTGCCGCTTCACTGTTTGGATAAAGTTTTATGACCTGCTGGTAAACGGCTTTGGCTTTTGCTTTATCGCCTTTTTCCTGCATGATCACCCCAACCTTAAACAGCGCATCGGCGCTTTTTGGCGATTTAGGGTAGTTTTTGACAACGGTGGCGAAATAGTAGGCCGCATCGTCTTTTTTGCCTTTGTTGTAATTCAACTGCCCAAGCCAGTAGTTGGCATTAGGCTGATAGGTTGAATCCGGATACTTTTTCACAAAGGCCTGAAACGCTGCGATAGCCTGATCGTACTGTTTTTTTTCCAGTACCAGCGCCACCGCCGCGTTGTAGTCGGTATTCGCATCGCCGCTTTGCGTCGGTGCGGCCGCTGGGGCCGCCGCCGTTGCATCGCCTGCCGCACTGCCGGTTGCAGCCGCCGCTCCGGCTGCTGCATCTCCCGCACCGCTGGCCTGCGCACCGGCACCGCCGCTGCTCAGAGTGTCAATCTGCTGAAGGATACTTTTCTGTCGCTCAACAACCTGGTTCAGCTGATAGCTGTTTTCCTGGATCTGGCCGCGCAAAGAATCGATGTCGTTTTGCGTGTCGGAAAGCTGCTGCTGAAGCTGCTGGAGGAGTTGTGCCTGAGCATTAGAAATACGCTCAAGTGTGGTGACGCGGTCTTCGACCGAGCCTGAGCCAACGCTACTGATTGTTGCCTGGGCATTAGCGGCCCAGGGGGCCGCTATGCCAATCAGTAACGACAGACTCAATAGTTGAGTTCTGAAGCTACTAATCATGTCAGTCTCTTAGTAAACCAGTACGGCACGACGGTTTTTAGCATAGGCTGCTTCGTCGTGGCCCAGTACAGCTGGCTTCTCTTTACCGTAAGAAACGATAGAGATCTGGTCAGCAGAAACGCCTTTACCCTGCAGGTACATCTTAACTGCGTTAGCACGACGCTCGCCCAGTGCGATGTTGTACTCAGGAGTTCCGCGCTCATCCGCGTGACCTTCAACAGTCACTTTGTAAGACGGGTTGCTACGCAGGAAGTTAGCGTGCGCATCCAGCATCTGAGCGAATTCAGACTGGATGTCATATTTGTCCAGACCGAAGTAAACGATGTTGTTCTGCTGCAGCTGCTGCATCTGCAGACGCGCCTGCTCGTCAGAAGACATGTTGCCGCCGTTGTTGTAGCCGCTGTTAGAACCGTCCTGACCTGCATTGGTCTGGTCGTTGTTGTTGTTCTTGTGAGAGCTACAAGCCGCTACCGCGATTACTGGCAGTGCCAGCATTAAGCCTTTCAGCACTTTGTTCAGTTGCATTTTTGATTCCTAATTATTGTTTGTCATACATATTTATATGCATTACAGATACGGCGACCAGGCAGGAAACTTGACCTGTCCATCAGTTGCCGGAAGACGCGCTTTGAAACGCCCATCCGTCGAAACCAACTGCAATACGGAACCCATACCCTGAGTTGAGCTGTAGATTACCATTGTGCCGTTAGGTGCGAGACTTGGCGTCTCATCCAGGAACGTGTCCGTTAATTGTTGAACGGCTCCCGTTACCAGATCTTGTCGGGCGACGTGTTGAGCGCCGCCGTTGGTGCTGATCATCACCATTGATTTGCCGTCAGCGCTCACGTCCGCATCCTGGTTTTGTGAACCTTCCCAGGTAATACGCTGCGGTGTACCACCGCTTGCACTGACTTTATAAATTTGCGGGCGTCCGGCCTGGTCAGAAGTATAGGCCAGGCTCTGGCTGTCCGGGAACCAGGTTGGTTCGGTGCTGTTGTAGCGACCGTCGGTGACCTGGCGGATCTGACCAGAGCCAATATCCATCACGTACAGGTTCAGGCTGCCGGTTTTAGACAGGGCGAAGGCCAGCTTGCTGCCGTCCGGTGAGAATGCCGGTGCGCCGTTGTGGCGTGGGAACGAAGCAACCTGACGGATAGCACCGTTGGCCAGCGTCTGGATTACCAGCGCTGATTTACCGCTCTCAAAGGTCACATAGGCGACTTTGCTACCGTCCGGAGACCAGGCCGGTGACATCAGCGGCTGTGGTGAACGGTGAACCACAAACTGGTTGTAGCCATCGTAGTCGGAAACGCGCAGCTCATACGGGAACTGTCCGCCGTTGGTAGTCACCACGTAGGCGATACGCGTACGGAACGCACCTTTAATACCGGTCAGCTTCTCAAAGCTTTCATCACTGGCGGTGTGAGCCGCATAGCGCAGCCACTGCTTGGTGACTTTGAACTGGTTTTGCGCCAGTACCGCACCGGGGTTGCCGGAGGTATCGACCAGCTGGTAGGAAACCAGATAGCTACCGTCGGCACCAGGCTGCACCTGACCCACCACTACGGCATCAATACCCAACGCGGTCCATGCAGCAGGCTGCACTTCCGCAGCAGAGGTTGGCTGCTGTGGTAAACGTGAACGGTCCAGCGGGTTGAATTTGCCGCTGTTACGCAGGTCGGCAGCAACGATGCCACCAATATCTTCCGGGGCAGCGCCAGGGCCATCCCACTTAAACGGTACCACGCCGATAGGACGTGCAGAGTTCACACCCTGAGTAATTTCAATGCGTACTTCTGCATGCGCCACGGCGACAAACAGCAGTAAAAAACTCAGCGCTACACGAAATGCCTGCTTCATTATTTCTCCCTTATCCGGACAAAACGCCCATGATAATTAGCCTTGTATCAACAAACCTAAGAGTACGGCATGCTTAACATAGTTCAACATGCCGCTGGTTACCGCATTCTTACGGTTTAAACTCCAAAGTGGCGTTTTTCACTGCCTGCCAGACTTCCGGACTAGGCGGTTTCGGAATTCTTGCCGAATTAGCCGCATTTATCGCAGCCTGACAAAGGGCATCATCGCCACCCAGTGACGTCGGACCAAACAGCGTGCCATCCTCAGCAAGTTTAATTCGTATTTCACATTTTTTACCTGCAAAGGTATCCGCATCATAAAACTTGCTTTGAATCGCCGCTTTAACCTGGCCCAGATAGCTGTCTATCGCCGCGCCGGAGGCACCGGATTTCTTCTGCGTGCCCTGCCCTGCAGCACCGCCACCACCGGCTGCCTTACCTGATTTCGGCGCATTCTTACCGGAGGAGAGATCCCCCAGCAGGTCGCCTACGTCACCGGCATCTTTCGCTGCCTCGGCTGCCGCTTTCTTCTTGGCTGCGGCATCGGCTTTCGCTTTTGCTGCGGCGTCAGCTTTGGCTTTCGCGGCCGCATCGGCTTTTTCCTTCGCTTCAGCGGCGGCTTTCTCTTTGGCTTCCGCTGCGGCTTTTTCTTTCGCATCTGCTGCGGCCTGGGCTTTCGCCTCGGCAGCAGCCTGCGCCTTGGCTTCCGCGGCGGCAGCTTTCGCATCCGCGGCAGCTTTCACTTTAGCCGCTTCCGCAGCGGCCTGCTTAGCCTGCTCTTCCGCTTTTTTCTTCGCGTCAGCAGCAGCCTTTTTGACCTCTTCTTCGGCTTTTTTCTTGGCATCCGCTGCGGCTTTCGCCTGAGCATCGGCATCTGCCTTAGCCTGCGCATCGGCCTTGGCTTTCGCCTGGGCATCCGCTTTCGCCTTAGCCTGGGCGTCCGCTTCGGCTTTCGCTTCAGCCTTCGCTTTTGCTGCAGCCGCCTCGGCCTGTTTCTGTTCCTGCTGCGCCTGTTTGGCTGCGGCTTCCGCCTGTTTCTGCTCGGCTGCCTGTTCCGCCGCCTGTTGCTTAGCGTCTTCCTGCGCCTGCAGGCGCTCTTTTTCCAGCTGCTTCAGCCGCTGTTGCTCAGCGGCCTGCTTCTGCTGCAGCTCTTCCGCCTGCTGTTTTGCCTGCTTCTGACGCTGCTGCTCGGCGCGCTTGCTGTCGCTCTGCTGATTTTGTTGGCGATTGTACTGTTCAACGACAGCACCAGGATCGACCATCACCGCGTCAATATCGCTACCGCCACCGCCGCCGCTGGCGTCGATATTTTCGTCAAACGAGCTCCATACCAGCGCCGCAATCAAAATGATATGCAGCACCACGGAAATGGTTATGGCTCGTTTTAACTTATCGTCTTGCTCGGTTGCCTTCGACACTCTCGGTTCCCAAAAACGGTTCGGATGAATTAAATCGGCTGCGTCATCAGTCCGACGGACTTAACGCCTGCCTGATGCAGCAAGTTCAGCGCCTTAATGATTTCGTCGTAAGGCACTTCTTTAGCACCGCCAATCAGGAACACGGTCTTCGGATTCGCCGTAATGCGGCTTCGCGCTTCGGCAATCACCTGTTCCGGCGGCAGCTGCTCCATCCGGTCGTGATCGACCACCAGGCTGTACTGTCCGACGCCCGCGACTTCGACAATCACCGGAGGATTATCGTCGCTGGAGACTGTTTTTGAATCGGTTGCGTCCGGCAAATCCACTTCCACGCTCTGGGTGATAATCGGTGCAGTTGCCATGAAAATCAGCAACAGAACCAGCAGCACATCCAGCAATGGCACGATATTGATTTCGGACTTAAGGTCGCGACGACCGCGACCACGCTTTCTGGCCATAAAACCTCCGACTTACTTGCTTACGTCGCTGGAGAAAGCCTGACGATGCAGGATAGCCGTGAACTCTTCCATAAAGTTGTCGTAGTTCTGTTCCAGCTTATTCACTCGCTGGTTCAGGCGGTTATAGGCCATAACGGCTGGGATTGCCGCGAACAAACCGATCGCCGTGGCAATCAGTGCTTCAGCGATACCCGGCGCAACCATTTGCAGAGTCGCCTGTTTCACCGCACCCAGCGCGATAAAGGCATGCATGATCCCCCATACCGTACCAAACAGACCGATATACGGACTGATGGAACCCACGGTACCGAGGAAGGGAATGTGGTTTTCCAGCGCTTCTAGCTCACGATTCATCGAGATGCGCATGGCACGCGTCGCCCCTTCCACCACCGCTTCCGGCGCATGGTTATTGGCGCGATGCAGACGGGCAAATTCCTTAAAGCCCGCGTAGAAAATCTGCTCAGAACCGCCCAACTCATCGCGGCGCGCCTGGCTTTCCTGATACAGCCGAGACAGTTCGATACCCGACCAGAACTTGTCTTCAAAAGCATCCGCATCGCGTGTCGCAGCATTGAGGATACGGGTACGCTGAATAATGACCGCCCAGGAAGCGATTGAAAACCCGATCAAAATCAACATGATAAGTTTGACCAGAAGGCTCGCCTTCAGGAACAAATCAAGAATGTTCATGTCAGTCACTGCTTGAACTCCGCGACAATAGACTTGGGAAGCGCTATCGGCTTCATTAGATGTGGGTTGATGCAGGCGATAAGGACTTCTGCTTCATTGAGCACACGGCCATCTGCATTAAGGATACGCTGGGCAAATGTCATGGTCGTTCTGCTCATGGCAACGACCTCGCTCTGCACGTCGAGCATATCGTCGAGGCGGGCAGCTGCAAGGTAATCGACCGTGATACGACGCACGACAAAAGCGACCTGTTGTTCCAGAAGCGCCTGCTGATTGAAATGGCGCTGACGCAGCATCTCAGTCCGTGCTCGTTCATAAAAAGCGACATAGCTGGCGTGGTAAACCACACCACCGGCATCGGTGTCTTCGTAATAGACGCGAACCGGCCATTGAAACAGCGTTGTACTCACTCTACATCCCGGTAATGCTTAAACGTTGGTACATGAAAACGTTGCTACTATACGCAAGAGATTACGCCTTTGGAATGGGTTGCCAGAGGGGAACGAAAATAATTATCAGCCGGTAACAACTTAGCTGATTTCAGCACATTTAACAGACAAACATTGACAGAAATGAAGCTAAAAAAAGATTTCTTAGCACTGAATCGTACAGAAGGAAGAAGAGAGTGAAAGGGCCAGTCACCGCTGACCCCAGAGGCGTTTATAAAAAGAAAAATGCCAGACCGATGATAAGTACTACCAGAGCCGGGAGCGGTGAGAAAAATCCCTGCCAGCGCAGGCGGCGCGGACGAAAGCCTACGCCGTGAATCACCCCGCTGCAAACGGCCCACATCAGCACCAGTCCCTGCCAGATAGCAAGCTGGCTGCTGTTAGCAGCAAAGCGCGACGGGTCCCAAAACATACAGCCCGCCAGCAGCAGTGCTGCTATTAGTGAAAGGACCCGCAACGGGCCCTTATCCATCAGCCGATAAAGATGAGCGATGCCCTGCCCCATTAATGTTTATCTTTCGCTGTTGCTTCTGCCTGCTCCAGAGCCAGCGCGGTGATCACACCGAAAGCACAGGCCAGCAGCGTGCCAAGTATCCAGGCAAAATACCACATAGTGTCGCTCCTTCTTAGTAGAGAGAATGGCTGTTACTTTCAATCTGCTCTTTGGTCACACGACCGAACATTTTGTAGTAACACCAGATGGTGTAAGACAGGACAATTGGCACAAAGATAATTGCCACTACGGTCATTACTCTCAGCGTCAGCAGAGTCGACGTTGCATCCCACATGGTCAGGCTGACGTTAGGTACGGTTACTGAAGGCATGATGAATGGGAACATCGCCACGCCCGCGGTCAGGATAACGCAGGCCATCGTCAGAGAAGAGAAGACGAATGCCCAGGCTCCTTTCTCCAGACGAGAACAGAGAATCGTCAGCAGCGGCAGCACAACGCCCAGCGCAGGAATAACCCACAGTATCGGAGCGCTGTTGAAGTTCCGCATCCAGGCTCCCGCTTCATGACTCACTTCTTTCAGTAACGGATTAGAAACGCCGTTATGATCGATAGCGGAGGTCACGACATAGCCATCAATGCCGTAGACAACCCAGACACCTGCCAGCAGGAAGCACACCATCATCACCAGTGCAGAAATCTGCGCGGTAACGCGTGAACGCAGATGCAGTTCACCCACGGTCCGCATTTGCAGATAAGTCGCCCCCTGGGTCAGGAACATCGTCAGGCTGACGATACCTGCCACCAGGCCAAACGGATTCAGCAGCTGGAAGAAGTTGCCGGTGTAGAACAGGCGCAGATCGCTATCAATATGGAACGGCACACCCTGCAGCAGGTTACCAAACGCCACACCGATCACCAGCGGCGGCACAAAGCTACCGATGAAAATGCCCCAGTCCCACATTCCGCGCCAGCGCATGTCTTCAATTTTCGAGCGGTAATCAAACCCTACCGGACGGAAGAATAAAGACGCCAGCACCAGAATCATCGCTACGTAAAAACCGGAGAACGCTGCGGCATAGACCGTTGGCCAGGCAGCGAACAGTGCACCACCGGCGGTAATCAGCCAGACCTGGTTACCGTCCCAGTGCGGTGCAATACTGTTAATCATCACGCGGCGCTCGGTATCGGTTTTACCCAGAATACGCGACAGCATACCCACGCCCATGTCAAAGCCTTCGGTGACGGCAAACCCAATCAGCAATACACCGATCAGCACCCACCATACAAAACGCAATATCTCGTAAGAAAACATGTGAGAACTCCTGTCTTAGCGTGCCGGCTGCGAATGAGTACTGGACAGCTCATAGTGATAGCGTCCGGTTTTCAGGCTACTCGGTCCAAGGCGGGCGAATTTAAACATCAGATACATTTCCGCGACCAGGAACAGGGTATACAGCCCGCAAATCAGCCCCATCGAGAACAACAGGTCACCAGCGGTCAGTGAGGAGTTCGCCACGGCAGTTGGCAGCACTTCACCGATTGCCCAAGGCTGACGACCGTACTCGGCAACAAACCAGCCGGATTCGATAGCAATCCACGGCAGTGGAATACCGTAAAGAGCACATTTGAGCAGCGTTTTACAGTTACCGATACGGTTGCGAATCACTGACCAGAATGACAGGCCGATAATCAGCAGCATCAGCACGCCACAGCCCACCATGATGCGGAAGGAGAAATAGAGCGGTGCTACGCGTGGAATTGAATCCTTGGTTGCCATCTCGATTTGCGCTTCGCTGGCATCAGTGACGTTTGGCGTATAGCGTTTGAGCAGCAGGCCATATCCGAGGTCATGTTTCGCCGCATTGAAGGCAGTACGAACAGCCGGGTCCTGGTTGCCGCTGCGCAGTTCCTGCAGCAGTTCATAGGCTTTCATCCCGTTACGGATACGGACTTCATGCTGGCCAAGCAGCTCTTTCAGACCGGTTACTTGTTTATCCACCGAACGGGTAGCAATCAGGCCCAGCGCCCAGGGAATTTGTACCGCGTATTTATTTTCCTGCGTATCCTGATCGGGAATACCAAACAGGGTAAACGCAGCAGGAGCCGGCTGGGTTTCCCACTCGGCCTCTATCGCCGCCAGTTTAGTTTTCTGTACGTCACCAATTTCATAACCGGATTCATCACCCAGTACGATAACCGACAGAATAGCGGCCATACCGAAGCTGGCTGCAATCGCGAATGAGCGTTTAGCAAATGCCAGATCGCGGCCACGAAGCAGATAGTAAGAACTGATACCGAGGATAAACATCGCGCCGCAGGTGTAACCCGCAGCAACGGTATGAACGAATTTAACCTGAGCGACCGGGTTCAGCACCAGCTCAGAGAAGCTGACCATTTCCATACGCATGGTTTCGAAGTTAAATTCTGAGGCAATCGGGTTCTGCATCCAGCCGTTGGCGACCAGAATCCACAGTGCAGAAAGGTTTGATCCCAGCGCAACCAGCCAGGTCACAGCCATATGCTGCACTTTACCCAGACGATCCCAACCGAAGAAGAACAGGCCGACAAAGGTCGATTCGAGGAAGAACGCCATCAGGCCTTCGATCGCCAGCGGCGCACCGAAGATATCGCCTACGTAGTGAGAGTAATAGGACCAGTTGGTACCGAACTGGAACTCCATGGTGAGTCCTGTTGCGACGCCAAGAGCAAAGTTAATCCCAAACAACTTGCCCCAGAACTTAGTCATATCCTTATAGATTTGCTTACCTGAAAGCACATATACCGTTTCCATTATTGCCAGCAGAAACGCCATACCCAGCGTTAATGGTACAAACAGGAAGTGATACATGGCAGTCAAGGCAAACTGTAACCGCGACAGTTCGACAATATCCAACATTTTGACTCCTTGCTCCGCTAATGGGTCGTGGCAAAAAATAATTGAGTAAATTACTCAGGTATATTCCGCTGACCCGAAAATACATAATTATTCCTGGTATTGGTTTCAGACGCATAACAGCGCGCCTCCCGCCAGGGTGTTCTAAAAGTTAAAGACAGGTTAAAAAGCTCGGTAAGACTTGCACCAGCTATAATACGCCCCAATAGACTTATATTTAAAGGGGTTTATCACTGCATTATTGTTTTTTATATCCAGATCAAATTTCAGCACATGGCGGGCCAGAACATCCATTTGATATAGCGCAATTTATACCAAAATTGACAAATTCTTCCAGTTAAATACCTGGTAAATAACTCGCGTTTTTTTGATCTAAAATAATATTTAGACCATTAACAAATGGTAGCGAAGGCAGTGTTGTTAATTATTTGTACCTTATATTTACGTAACAGTTAAACATTAAGGTAATATGATGGGCAATTTAAGACATGACGAGAAATATTATATTAAATAATAAATAAGCCATTTTTTGATGAACTGCTTAAAGCCTGGCAGAGGATCAAAAAAAAGGCCACCCGAAGGTGGCCAATATGTCGAGTTTTTTTAACGTTATTTCTGTGGCAGAACGGCTTTAACCGCATCGCCGATGTCAGCCAGGCTGCGTACAGTTTTAACACCGGCCGCTTCCAGAGCTGCAAATTTCTCGTCAGCAGTACCTTTACCACCGGCGATGATCGCACCGGCGTGGCCCATACGCTTGCCCTTCGGCGCAGTAACACCAGCAATGTAGCCAACAACAGGTTTGGTGACGTGTTCTTTGATGAACGCTGCGGCTTCTTCTTCAGCGCTGCCGCCGATTTCACCGATCATCACGATCGCTTCAGTCTGCGGATCGTCCTGGAACAGCTTCAGAATATCAATGAAGTTAGAGCCAGGAATTGGGTCACCGCCGATACCGACGCAGGTAGACTGGCCGTAGCCGATATCAGTCGTTTGCTTAACGGCTTCATAAGTCAGTGTACCGGAACGTGAAACGATACCGATACGACCCGGCTGGTGAATGTGACCAGGCATGATGCCGATCTTACATTCGCCTGGGGTGATAACGCCCGGACAGTTAGGACCGATCATGCGCACACCGGCTTCGTCCAGCTTCACCTTCACGGTCAGCATATCCAGCGTCGGAATACCTTCGGTGATGGTGATAATCAGTTTGATACCGGCATCGATAGCTTCCAGGATACCGTCCTTACAGAACGGAGCCGGAACATAGATAACAGATGCGGTTGCGCCTGTCGCTTCTACGGCTTCGCGCACGGTGTTAAATACCGGCAGACCCAGGTGCTCAGTACCGCCTTTACCTGGCGTTACGCCGCCAACCAGCTGCGTACCATAGGCCAGCGCCTGTTCGGAGTGGAAGGTACCCTGACCGCCGGTGAAACCCTGGCAGATCACTTTGGTGTTTTTATCGATCAGAATTGACATTATTTACCCTCCGCTGCGGCAACAACGCGCTGCGCCGCGTCACTCAGGCTGGTTGCTGCAATAATATTCAGGCCGCTGTCTGCCAGTTTTTTGGCACCCAGTTCAGCATTGTTACCTTCCAGACGCACAACAACCGGTACGTTTACACCCACTTCCGCCACAGCACCGATGATACCGTCAGCGATCAGGTCACAGCGAACAATGCCGCCGAAGATGTTCACGAATACTGCTTTCACTGCGTCATCGGACAGAATGATTTTGAACGCTTCGGTCACGCGTTCTTTGGTTGCGCCACCGCCAACGTCCAGGAAGTTAGCAGGCTGGCCGCCGCTCAGCTTAACGATGTCCATGGTACCCATCGCCAGACCTGCGCCGTTAACCATACAGCCGATGTTGCCTTCCAGCGCCACGTAGTTCAGTTCCCACTGCGCTGCGTGTGCTTCACGGGAATCTTCCTGGCTCGGGTCACGCATTTCGCGCAGCTCAGGCTGACGGAACATCGCGTTACCATCGGCAGTCAGTTTGCCGTCCAGGCAGACCAGATCACCCTGCTTGGTGATCACCAGCGGGTTGATCTCAACCAGTGCCAGATCGCGCTCCAGGAACAGCGTTGCCAGACCCATGAAGATTTTGGTGAACTGCCCAATTTGCTTACCGGTCAGGCCCAGTTTAAAGGCCAGCTCGCGACCCTGGAAAGGCTGCGGGCCAGTCAGTGGGTCCAGCGCCATTTTATGAATCAGGTGCGGGGTTTCTTCCGCCACTTTTTCAATTTCCACGCCGCCTTCGGTCGACGCCATAAACACAACGCGACGCGTTGCACGGTCAACCACTGCACCCAGATACAGCTCCTGGTCGATGTCGGTCGCCGCTTCAACCAGAATCTGGTTTACCGGCTGGCCGTTAGCATCTGTCTGGTAAGTAACCAGGTTTTTGCCCAACCAGTTTTCAGCGAAAGCACGAATGTCTTCCTTGCTGTTAACCACTTTCACACCGCCCGCTTTACCGCGGCCACCGGCATGAACCTGACATTTCACTACCCACGGACCGGCGCCGATTTTAGAGGCGGCTTCTTCTGCTTCACGTGGCGTGGTGCAGGCATAACCGGTTGGTGCCGGTAAGCCATACCGTGCAAACAACTGTTTTGCCTGATATTCGTGTAAGTTCATGATGTTCTATCCATTCAGGTCTGAAAAGACTTAGCCGTCAGCAACGGCTACACATAGGATGGGTGCGGCACAGGGCCGCACGCCAGGGGTTTTAAACGTCCAGCAGCAGACGAGCCGGATCTTCCAGCAGCTCTTTAATCGCCACCAGATAGCCGACAGATTCGCGGCCATCAATCAGACGGTGATCGTACGAGAGCGCCAGATACATCATTGGCTGAATCACAACCTGACCGTTTACCGCCATAGGGCGATCTTTAATGGCGTGCATGCCAAGAATCGCACTCTGTGGTGGGTTGATAATCGGCGTAGACATCAGTGAGCCAAAGACGCCGCCGTTGGTAATAGTGAAGTTACCGCCAGTCAGTTCATCTACGGTCAGCTTACCGTCACGGCCTTTCACGGCCAGTTCTTTAATTTTCTTCTCGATGTCCGCCATGCTCAGGGCATCAACATCCTTCAGAACCGGAGTCACCAGACCACGCGGGGTGGATACCGCAATGCTGACGTCGAAGTAGTTGTGGTAAACCACATCTTCGCCGTCGATTGAGGCGTTCACTTCCGGATAACGCTTCAGCGCTTCTACCACGGCTTTGATGTAGAAGGACATGAAGCCCAGACGCACGCCGTGGCGTTTTTCGAAGGCATCACCGTACTGCTTACGCAGCGCCATGATTGGCTGCATGTTGACTTCGTTAAAGGTAGTCAGCATGGCGGTGCTGTTTTTCGCCTGCAGCAGACGCTCGGCTACGCGTTTACGCAGACGAGTCATCGGCACGCGTTTTTCACTGCGGTTGCCCAGCGAACTGGCAGGAGCAGCGTCAGCGGCTTTTGGCTCGGCGGCTTTCGGAGCCGAAGCCTTAGCCAGATGTTTCTCCACATCTTCACGAGTCAGACGACCACCGACTCCGCTACCCTTGATTGCTGCGGCATCCAGGTTGTGCTCAGCGATCAGGCGACGAATCGCCGGGCTCAGAGCATCGTTACTCTCTTCTTCCAGAGAAGCGCTCTGACGCTGTGCCGGAGTTGACTCTTTGCTGTCGGCTTTCGCAGACGTTTCTTTGCCCGCGCTATTGCCCTCTTTCAGGCGACCCAACACCTGACGAGACGTTACGGTTGCGCCTTCATCTTCAACGATCGCTTCCAGTACGCCGTCTGCTGAAGCAGGAACTTCCAGAATCACTTTGTCAGTTTCGATCTCGACCAGCACTTCATCGCGCTGAACGCTGTCGCCAGGTTTTTTATGCCAGGTTGCAACAGTCGCATCAGCAACGGATTCTGGCAGATCGGGAACAAGAATCTCTACACTACTCATTATTTTTCCTTAATTTATTCAACGTTCAGCGCGTCATCAACCAGATCTTGCTGCTGCTTCTGGTGAACGGACATATAGCCAACTGCCGGCGATGCAGATGCGGGACGACCGGCATAACGTAATGAAGCCCCAAACGGCACGACTTCGCGGAAATGATGCTGACTGCAGTACCATGCACCCTGATTCAGAGGCTCTTCCTGACACCAGACAAAATCATGCACGTGGGCGTACTGCTGCAGAATATCCTGTACCGCTTTGTGCGGGAACGGATACAGCTGCTCGATACGTACGATAGCCAC
This sequence comes from Pantoea coffeiphila, assembly GCF_016909495.1. Taxonomy (GTDB): domain Bacteria; phylum Pseudomonadota; class Gammaproteobacteria; order Enterobacterales; family Enterobacteriaceae; genus Erwinia; species Erwinia coffeiphila. Next base: position 416,387 of record NZ_JAFBFW010000002.1, read on the forward strand.
GTTGGTTTGCTCGTTTTTGCGACGTTTTTCCAGCAGGTCGTAATAAACCTTACCGGAACACAGCACAACGCGCTTCACGCCCTGCGGATCAAGCTCATCGATTTCACCGATAGCAGGCTGGAAGCCGCCGTTAGCCAGTTCTTCCAGAGAAGATACCGCCAGCGGATGACGCAGCAATGACTTCGGTGACATCACCACCAGCGGACGGCGCATACCGCGCAGCGCCTGGCGACGCAGCATGTGATAAACCTGAGCCGGTGTAGACGGCACGCAAACCTGCATATTCTGCTCAGCACAAAGTTGCAGATAACGCTCCAGGCGCGCGGAGGAGTGCTCCGGTCCCTGACCTTCATAGCCGTGCGGCAGCAGCATCACCAGGCCACACATACGGCCCCACTTCTGCTCGCCGGAACTGATGAACTGATCGATTACCACCTGAGCACCGTTGGCGAAGTCGCCAAACTGCGCTTCCCAGATGGTCAGGGTACGAGGTTCTGCTGTGGCATAACCATATTCAAAGGCCAGTACCGCTTCTTCTGAGAGTACAGAGTCCCAGACTTTGAAGGTCCCTTGCCCATTGTGTACATGCTGCAGTGGGGTGTAGGTAGAACCATTAGCCTGGTTGTGGATCACCGCATGGCGATGGAAGAAGGTACCGCGCCCCATATCCTCACCGGACAGACGGCATGGGATGCCCTCATCAACCAGCGTGGCGTAGGCAAGGTTTTCAGCTGCGCCCCAGTCGAACAGTTTATTACCCGCGGCCATTTCGGCACGGTCGTTATAAATTTTCGCTACGCGCGACTGCATTTCAACCGCTTCCGGCACCGTACTGATGCGCTTAGCCAGTTCCTGCAGACGCTTCAGCTCTGTGGTTTCCGGATATTTCTCGTCCCACTCGTGGTTAAGATAAGGAGACCAGGTAAAGGAGTGCAGGCTCATCGGACGCCACTCAGGCACCACGCATTCACCGGCATCCAGAGCATCACGGTACAGATTGACCATTTCCGTGGCATCTTCCAGGCTGGCGACCTTCTCGGCTTCCAGCTTGTCAGCATAGAGTTTACGCGGCGTAGGGTGTTTCTTGATTTTCTGGTACATCACCGGCTGCGTCGCACTTGGCTCATCAGCTTCGTTGTGGCCGTGACGGCGATAGCAAACCAGATCGATAAAGACGTCGCGTTTGAAGGTGTTACGGAAATCCAACGCCAGACGAGTGACAAAGGCAACGGCTTCCGGATCGTCCGCGTTTACGTGGAAAATCGGTGCCAGCACCATTTTACCGATATCGGTACAGTACTGAGTCGAACGGGCATCTTTCGGGTTTGAGGTGGTGAAACCAATCTGGTTGTTGATCACGATACGTACGGTACCGCCCACTTCATAACCACGAGCCTGCGACATGTTCAGGGTTTCCTGCACCACGCCCTGCCCGGTGACGGCTGCATCGCCGTGAATGGTAATCGGCAGTACTTTATTGCTGCTCGGCTCATCAAGACGATCGAGGCGCGCGCGAACGGAGCCCATAACTACCGGGCTAACGATCTCCAGGTGCGAAGGGTTAAAGGCCAGCGCCAGGTGCACGCTGCCACCCTCTGTTTCAACGTCAGAGGAGAAGCCCATATGGTACTTAACGTCGCCGGTACCCAGATGTTCTTTATGCTTGCCGGAGAACTCGTCGAACAGTTCCTGCGGCCTTTTGCCCAGCACGTTGATCAGCACGTTAAGACGTCCGCGGTGCGCCATACCCAGCACCACTTCACGCGTGCCGCTCTTACCGGCATGACGGATCATCTCATTGAGCATTGGCACCAGTGCATCGCCGCCTTCCAGTGAGAAGCGTTTAGCACCCGGGAATTTCGCCCCCAGATAGCGCTCCAGACCTTCTGCTGCGGTCAGCTGCTTGAGGAAGCCTTTCTTCTCTTCTGGAGAGAACGAAGCGCGCCCCATCACCGACTCAAGACGCTGCTGAATCCAGCGCTTCTCATCGGTATTGGTGATATGCATATACTCAGCGCCGATTGAACCGCAGTAGGTTTGCTTCAGTGCTGCATACAGGTCGGCAAGCTTCATGGTGTCTTTGCCGATGGCAAAAGAACCGACGTTGAAGCTTTCCTGGAAATCGGCCTCACTTAATCCATGATACGCAGGATCAAGATCCGGAACCGTCTCCAGCTTCCATAGCCCTAACGGATCGAGGTTGGCATGCTGATGTCCGCGGAAGCGGAAAGTATTAATCAGCTGGAGAACCTTGACCTGCTTGGCGTTGGTTTCAGGATCGCTAACGGAGGCGGTGTAACGCGATGCGTCTTTCGCCAGACGGCGGAAGTACTCGCGAGTGGAGGAATGAAATTGCTCAGGTTTAACCCCAGTACCGGGAAGCTGCTGGAAAAGAGACTTCCATGCATCATCGACAGAGTCAGGATCGGTTAAAAAGTCCTCATAGAGTTGTTCTATGTAGGACTGGTTCGCGCCGGCCAGCCAGGAGGAGTCCAGCCAGGGTTTCATCGCGCTGTTCTGCATTGTGATCCCTTAAGCATTTTTTGCTTTTTTTCGCCGTGGTTGTTTAATGGAACCTTTGCAAGTCCCGCGCCGCGTAAACGGCTTACCGAAATACGGTTCTTCGATACGAGCGACCGGCCCGTAAGGGAACCTTTGCAAGACGTTTCCAACAACTGCACTCTATTGGAAACATCTTACAAAGATGTCCTGTTAAAACACCGGGAACCAGAGGTTCCCGGAAACAGCACTATTATGCACCACGCTGCAGCAACATCGACTTGATATGGCCGATGGCTTTGGTCGGGTTTAGCCCTTTTGGGCAGACACTGACACAGTTCATGATGCTGTGGCAGCGGAATACACTGAAAGCATCATTCAGATTATCCAGACGCGCATCGGTTTCCGTATCGCGGCTGTCAATCAGGAAACGGTACGCAGCCAGTAAACCTGCCGGGCCAATAAACTTGTCCGGGTTCCACCAGAATGACGGGCACGAGGTGGAACAGCATGCACACAGAATACACTCATACAGGCCATCCAGTTTTTCACGCTGCTCAGGCTGCTGCAAATGCTCCCTTGCTGGTGGTTTTTTCCCATTATTCAACAGGTAAGGCTTAATCTTCTCATACTGAGCATAGAATTGCCCCATGTCTACCACCAAATCACGAATAACCGGTAATCCCGGCAGCGGGCGGATAACAATTTTCTTCTTGCCGTTGCCCAGTGCGGAAACCGGCGTGATGCAGGCCAGACCGTTTTTACCGTTCATGTTGATACCGTCAGAACCACATACCCCTTCACGGCACGAACGGCGGAAGGCTAATGTCGGATCTTTCTCTTTCAGACGCATCAGCGCATCCAGCAGCATCATGTCGCGGCCTTCTTCAGACTCCAGCGTGTAATCCTGCATCCGCGGAGCATCATCGACATCCGGGTTGTAACGATAGATGGAAAATTCGAGTCTCATGTGTTTCTCCGCAAACTAGTAAGTACGCGCTTTCGGCGGGAAGGCCGCACGCAGTTTCGGCTGCATGTTCACCTCACGGCGCGTCATGCTTTCACTTTGCGGCAGATACAGGCTGTGACATAACCAGTTCGCATCATCACGCTCAGGATAGTCGAAGCGGCTGTGCGCTCCACGGCTTTCGGTGCGGTAGTTAGCCGACACCGCGGTGGCATAAGCCGTTTCCATCAGGTTATCCAGCTCCAGGCACTCAACGCGCTGGGTGTTGAAGTCGCTGGAACGATCGTCAAGACGGGCATTTTTCAGGCGCTCACGCAGAACTTTAAGTTCGGCCAGGCCTTTCGCCATCGCATCACCTTCACGGAATACCGAGAAGTTATTCTGCATGCAGGCCTGCAGCGCCTTGCGCAGCTCGGCAGGATCTTCACCGGAAACGTTGTTATTCCAGCGGTTCAGACGTGCCAGCGAGGCTTCGATCTCTTCTTCTGTCGCATCGCGCAGCTCACCCTGCTCGGCGATAGATTCCTGCAGGTGCACACCCGCAGCACGGCCAAAGACCACCAGGTCAAGCAGCGAGTTACCGCCCAGACGGTTAGCACCGTGTACCGATACGCAGGCGATTTCGCCCACGGCAAACAGGCCAGGGATCAACACATCTTCACCCTGTTCATTTACCGTCAGCGCCTGGCCGCTTACGCGGGTCGGAATACCGCCCATCATATAGTGGCAGGTCGGGATAACCGGGATCGGCTCTTTCACCGGATCGACGTGAGCAAAGGTACGGGACAGTTCGAGGATGCCCGGCAGACGCGCTTCTAAAACATCTTTACCCAGGTGATCGAGTTTCAGCTTGGCGTGCGGGCCCCACGGACCATCGCAGCCGCGGCCTTCACGAATCTCGATCATGATCGAGCGAGCAACCACATCGCGACCGGCGAGATCTTTCGCATTTGGCGCGTAGCGTTCCATAAAACGCTCGCCGTGTTTGTTCAGCAGGTAACCACCCTCACCACGACAGCCTTCCGTTACCAGCACGCCGGCACCGGCAATACCCGTCGGGTGGAACTGCCACATTTCCATATCCTGTACCGGTACACCGGCACGTAGCGCCATACCCACGCCGTCACCGGTGTTGATATGCGCATTGGTGGTTGACTGGTAGATACGTCCGGCACCGCCGGTTGCCAGCACGGTAGCGCGGGCTTTGAAATAAACCACTTCACCATCTTCAATATTCAGTGCGGTACAACCCACGATGGCACCGTCGGCGTTTTTCACCAGATCCAGCGCGTACCATTCGGAGAAGATAGTGGTGTGGTTTTTCAGGTTCTGCTGATACAGCGTATGGAGAAGCGCATGGCCGGTACGGTCAGCGGCTGCTGCAGTACGAGCAGCCTGCTCGCCACCGAAGTTCTTCGACTGGCCGCCGAACGGACGCTGGTAGATTCGGCCATCATCCAGACGGGAGAAAGGCAGACCCATATGCTCCAGTTCCAGAATCGCTTCCGGACCGACGTTGCACATATATTCAATCGCGTCCTGGTCACCGATATAGTCGGAACCCTTAACGGTATCGTACATGTGCCATTCCCAGTTATCTTCGTGGCTGTTACCCAGCGCTACGGTAATACCGCCCTGAGCAGACACGGTGTGGGAACGGGTTGGGAAAACTTTAGACAACAGGGCACAGGTCTGGCCCGATTGGGAAATTTGTAGTGCGGCGCGCATACCTGCACCACCGGCACCAATAACTACGGCATCAAATTCTCTGACTGGCAAACTCATTACGCACCCCACACCACTACAGTTCCATAAATTGCATATACCAACAGCGCAACCACAATCACCAGCTGCAGCATCATGCGCAGCGCCAGTGGTTTAATGTAGTCGGTCAGTACCTGCCACATACCGATCCAGCCGTGCACCAGAATGGACAACAGCGTCAGAAGGGTGAAAACTTTAGTAAAGGAAGAGGCGAAAAAACCACGCCAGATGTCATAGGTCAGGGTCCCAGACATCACCAGAAAACCGAGGATATAAATCACATAGAGGGTCATCACCATGGCGGCGGCACGTAGCAGCAGCCAGTCATGGATGCCATTACGACCCAGTGCAGAAGCATTGCTTACCATACAAGGACTCCAGCCAGGATTGAGAGCACGACAGTAATACCGAACGCAATTTGCGCAGAAAGTTTGCCCGTTTCTAACGTTTCACCCAGATAGCCAAAGTCCATCATTAAATGGCGAATGCCACCGGCAATGTGATAAGCCAGCGCGGTCAGAATGCCCCACATAATGAATTTAGCGATAAAACTGTCCATCACGGCGGATGCCTGCTGGAAGCCTTCGGGTGAAGAGAGTGACAGACCCAGTAACCAGAGCAGAATCCCGATCGCCACGAAGGTGATCACACCGGAAACGCGGTGGAGAATGGATGCTATTGCAGTAACGGGAAACCGGATCGTAGTGAGATCCAAGTTGACAGGTCTTTGTTTTTTCACGGTTTTGCCCACACAGCTTTTCTTATTTTGCTTCCTCCGGTCCTGAGGGCGGGTCAGACAGCGTTAACAAGTCAAACATTGCGCCAGGCACCTAAAACAACATCCAGTGTCAAAACGACGCGTATGAAACGCTGGGTGGCTCCTACAACAGGGTATTCCCGGAGACCTGGCGGCAGTATAGGCGGATCACATTCTCATTACAATTCCCCTACAAACACTTTGGAGACATTTCGATAGAACAGTGATCGCATTCACGGTTTTCATATTTGATACAAATTTAATTATCTGATTTGACATAACTTCAACATCTCTGTTACAAACTGAGCAATAAAAGTTCTATGATGCACAAAAGTTATGGGGATACACTTTCCCCTAAGCACAAGTTATGTAACATTGAGTCGTATTCTTTATAAAGCAACGGTATTGGTTATAACGTAAGCATGTTTAGACCGGATCTCTTAACTACCATGCTACACTCTCAGGAATGTGCCTAACCCAGCCCACGAGCGCCCGTCACTCTGTACCCTGCACGCCTTAAAGATGCCACAGAGATGATTACCTTCTGCGCCAGGCAATGAGCTGGGAGTGCGTGACTTCCCGGTGTTAAAGATCCCTATATAAGGCGCTAAGGAGACTATAAATGGCTGATAAAAAAGCGACGCTAACCCTCGAAGGCGAAGCTCCTATTGAACTTAATGTGCTTAAAGGCACATTAGGTCAGGAAGAGATTGATGTCCGGGCTTTAGGTTCCAAAGGGTATTTCACCTTTGATCCAGGCTTTACCTCTACCGCGTCCTGCGAATCAAAAATTACCTACATCGACGGCGATGAAGGCATTTTGCTGCATCGTGGTTTCCCCATCGATCAGCTGGCTCTGCATTCCAACTATCTGGAAGTCTGCTACATCCTGTTAAACGGCGAAGCTCCGACAAAAGCCCAGTTTGACGAATTCAGAACGACAGTGACCCGCCACACCATGCTGCACGAGCAGATCCATCATCTGTTCCGCGGCTTCCGTCGCGACTCGCATCCGATGGCCGTTATGTGCGGCGTAACCGGCGCGCTGGCTGCTTTCTATCATGATGCCATGGACGTTAACATTGAACGCCATCGTGAGATCGCCGCTTTCCGCCTGCTGTCTAAAATGCCTACCATGGCGGCAATGTGTTACAAATATTCAATCGGTCAGCCGTTTGCCTATCCGCGCAACGATCTTTCCTATGCCGGTAACTTCCTGCACATGATGTTCTCCACACCGTGTGAGGATTATGTCGTGAATCCGGTACTGGAAAGAGCGATGGATCGTATTCTGATCCTGCATGCCGATCACGAGCAAAACGCCTCCACCTCTACCGTACGTACCGCCGGTTCTTCCGGTGCGAACCCGTTTGCCTGTATCGCCGCGGGCATCGCCTCGCTGTGGGGACCGGCTCACGGCGGCGCGAACGAAGCCTGCCTGCGTATGCTGGAAGAGATCAGTACCGTTGAACACATTCCTGAGTTCCTGCGCCGCGCCAAAGATAAGAACGATTCGTTCCGCCTGATGGGCTTCGGCCACCGCGTGTACAAAAACTACGATCCGCGTGCCACCGTGATGCGTGAAACCTGCCATGAAGTGCTGAAAGAACTGGGTATGAAAGATGACCTGCTGGAAGTCGCCATGGAACTGGAGCACATCGCGCTGAACGATCCGTACTTTATTGAACGCAAGCTCTATCCAAACGTCGACTTCTATTCCGGCATCATTCTGAAAGCAATGGGCATTCCATCTTCAATGTTTACCGTTATCTTCGCGATGGCGCGTACCGTTGGCTGGATTGCACACTGGAAAGAAATGCACGACGACGGCGTGAAAATTGCCCGTCCGCGTCAGCTGTACACCGGCTACGACAAACGCGATTTTACCTCCAGTCTGAAGAAGTAACTGCGAGGCTGGCCTGATTTTTAATCAGTGCCAGAAACACGCCAGTAAAAAGCCGGGATCTGCATCCCGGTTTTTTTTATTTCTGGCAACCCGGGCACCAGTAAAACGGCCGGGAAGATAGCGTCGTTTTGACGATAGTTTCGCCGCATCGCTCGCAGGCCTGCCCTGCGCGATGAAACACCTTAAAACTGAAAATCGCGCCGTGATGGCGGTTTTCATCTGGTGTGCCGCGCGTTTTGTAGGAAAGTCGCGGTATTGCCAGCAGTGCTCCCGCCAGTACATCACACTGCGCATCACTCAGATCCTCGGCCCGATGACTCGCCGCCAGCTCAGCCTGCCAGAGAATTTCAACCCGCAGGTAGTTACCCAATCCGGCAAGAAAGCTTTGATCGAGCAGCAGCCCGCTGAACTGGCGACGGCGAAAGCGCTTCGACAGCAAACGCTCGCGTACCTGCTCAACCGTCAACTTCATATCCAGCACGTCCGGCCCGACCCGGTTCAGGAACGGATGGGCGGCCACGCCGTTGGCATCCAACAGTTCGATATCCGATGCGCTATATAAAAGCAGCGTTTTATCCACCGCCGACAGTTTGACCCGCAGCACGCGCTTGCTGTCCGGCTCTTTGCCGGTTGGCACCACGCGCCATACACCGTAAAGCTGATTGTGGCTGTATAGCGTTAGCCCATTGGAAAAGTGAGTCAGTAAGGCCTTACCGCGCGTCTCAATTGCCGTCACCCGCTGCCCCACCAGCTCATGCTGACGGGCCTGCAACGCAGGATAGGCGAACCAAACCTTGGTCAGCACTTTACCTTGAATTGCCTCTTCCAGGCGGTCCGCCGCCCGGCGAATTTCAGGACCTTCCGGCATGCAAACTCCGTTGCGTCTGTAAGAAAAAGTCGGCGACAGAAACATTTCTGACGACGACCGTGGAATAATCAGCTTGTAAGGCTTTATGACCGGGAACGCTGCGTCGTTACATAAAGAGAGTGTATTGACTAAGAATCCCGGCTTTAACGTCGGGTGACATCGATTTGATGCGCACGAAAAGCCTGCCGAAGCCGCTGTGCAAAGTTAAGCGCGTGGGCGCCGTCGCCGTGCAGGCAGACTGTTTCCGCTTTTACCTTCACCCACTCGCCAGCCACGCTCTGCACTTCGCCACGCCGTACCATATCCAGCGTCTGGCGAATCGCCAGCTCCACGTCGTCTATCAACGCCCCCGGCTGCCCGCGCGTTACCAGCGAACCGTCGGCCTGATAGCCGCGATCCGCAAACACTTCTTCGCAGGTGACCAGCCCCTGCGCGCGCGCAGCACGAATGGATTCACTACCGGCTAATCCGACCAGAATCAGTGCCGGATCGACAGCTTTTACCGCCTGAGCTATCGCTTCCGCCAGCGGTGCTTCTCTCGCCGCCTGGTTGTACAACATACCGTGAGGTTTGACGTGAACCAGCCTGCAGCCAAGGCTCTCGGTCAGCGCCTTCAGTGCGCCAACCTGATAGATTACCTGTGCATAGACCTCTTCCGGCGGCAGATGCATTGCAGTACGACCAAAGTTTTCCCGATCCGGAAAGCTGGGATGTGCGCCAATCGCCACGCCCGCTTCCATAGCCTGCCGCACCGACTGCAACATGGTGGAGGCATCGCCCGCGTGAAAACCGCAGGCGATATTCACCGAGGTGACCAACGTCAGAAGCTCACGCTCGCCGGAGCATCCTTCACCGATATCAGCGTTCAGATCGATCTTCATGCACGTAACCCCCAGGCGATCTGATCCAGAACACGCTGCTGTTCCCTTTTGGCCCACAGCGCCTCTTCCAGAGTACAGTGCACAAAGTGGATCGGCTCTCCCAACCGCAGCTGTGCCAGATGATAAAGATCCGCTTCAATGACGCAGGCAATGCGCGGATAGCCACCGGTTGTTTGTGCGTCGGCCAGCAGCACGATTGGCTGCCCTCCGGCGGGAACCTGGACTACGCCGGGAACCAGCCCGTGGGAAAGTAGTTCACGATCGGCATCGCGCTGTAGCTTACGCCCCTGAAGGCGGTATCCCATCCGGTTACTTTGCGGATCGAGCCGCCATGCAGTGCGCCAGAAGGCCTCACGGCTCTCGGCACTGAATTCATGATACTCCGGCCCGGGTAATGCGCGTACCCGGTTACCCCACAGTAATTGCCGTACGCCTGCGGGTTCACTAAAATCACGCGTCGCGGCCCTTAGAGGAAGCCTATCGCCATCCTGAATCTTGCGCCCATCAAGCCCGCCAAAACCCGCTTTCAGATCGGTGCTCATCGACCCCAGCTGCGGTTCAACAGCAAAACCGCCATTGATGGCCAGATAGCTGCGCATGCCACGCTGCGGCATACTTAAAGTCAGCCGCTGGCCTTTCTTTACTGCGGTTCGCCAGCCGGTCCAGACGGTCTTTCCGTCCAGTTTTGCGTTACAGCCCGCGCCGGTCAGTGCCAGCCAGCCGTCGCGGCCAAACTCCGCAGTAAACTGCCCAAGAGTGATTTCCAGCACCGCATCCTCCGCCGGGTTTCCTACCAGCATATTTGCGGTCTGCATTGCCGGATTATCCAGCGATCCACATCGGCTGATGCCGTACTGACGCCAGCCCTGCCGACCGGCGTCCTGAATGCTGGTGCTGATCCCGGCACGAATGATGTTTAGCATACCCCCTCCTTCTGTGGCACAAAGCGCACCCGATCGCCGGGACGTAACAGCACCGGCGGCTGCTGATCTGGTGTGAAGAGCGTGGTTTGAGCCTGACCGATCAGCTGCCAGCCACCGGGCGTGGCCAGAGGATAAATACCGGTTTGTGCCCCGCCGATACCAACCGAGCCGGCAGGAACCGTTAGCCTGGGATCGGCACGCCGTGGAGTGTACAGACGACGGTCAAGGCCGCCAAGATAAGGAAAACCAGGCTGGAAACCGATGAAGTAGACGACGTACTCCACGGCGCTGTGGCATTCAACCACCTGCGAGGCGCTCATTTCGCAGTGGCGCGCGACCTCGTCAAGATCGGGACCCGCCGGGCCACCGTAGACCACAGGGATGTCGATTAAGCGTGATTCCGGGACCTGTATTTCACTGGTTTCCCACCATTGCTGCAGCCACTCGATGGCATCCAGTGCGGTTTGCTGCGGATCGCTTAACACGACGGTAATATTATTCATCCCGGGGACAACATCGATAACTTCAGGACGATCGTGAAGGCGCTGAGCCAGTCCCCATATTCGCTGCTGGCTGCTGAGTGAAACCGGCGGGTCCAGTTCCAGCACCACCGTGCGTTCTCCTAACAAATAACATCGTGCTCGCTGCACTCAAGCCTCCTGAGCGGAAGTGATAGCCATTGACGGACAGGAAAATAGTTATGCGAGATTGCGGTAACGGTGTCAACCTGCCGGGCAGCGACGATGGTGCCCGGCAGGTTGCTTATCTGGGATCAGACCGGGTTATTGATATCGATAAAAGTGACATCCAGCCCGTGATTTTCTGCCAGCCACTCGCCGAGCGCCTGTATACCGCAGCGTTCGGTGGCGTGGTGACCAGCACCATAAAAATGCAGCCCCTGCTCGCGCGCGCTGTGAATGGTCTGTTCGGAAGCTTCGCCGCTGATAAACGCATCGACGCCAAACGCGGCAGCGGCATCAATAAAGCCCTGTCCGCCGCCGCTGCACCACGCCACGCGTTTAATCAGTGCTGGTGCGTTGTCGCCACAGTGCAGAGGAGTGCGCCCCAGCGTATCTTCAATGCGTTTCGCCAGCTGTTCACCGCTAACCGGCTGGGCAAATTCACCCCAGAACAGCAGTTCTTCCACTTCACCTTTAACTTCAATCCCAAACAGCTTCGCCAGCAGCGCGTTGTTGCCCAGTTCAGGGTGCGCATCCAGCGGCAGATGCCAGCCAAACAGGTTAATGTCGTTTGCCAGCAGCGTTTTCAGGCGCTGACGCTTCATCCCTTTGATAACAGAAGGTTCGTTCTTCCAGAAATAGCCGTGATGCACCAGTACAGCATCGGCTTCCAACCGCACGGCTTCGTCGAGGAGCGCCTGGCAGGCGGTGACGCCGGTGACGATTTTTTTAATTTCGCTTCTGCCTTCAACCTGCAACCCGTTCGGGCCGTAGTCTTTGAAGGCGGCGGCATTCAGTAACTGGTTAACCAGCTGTTCGAGTTCACTATTGCGCATAATTAATCCATCTGTTTTCGTGCAGCTTCAAAGGCGTCCAGCGTTTGCTGGCGTGCCTGTTTATGTTCCACGATCGGCACAGGATAATCGAGCTTTTGGTTAGTTTTCTTTGCCCACTCGTGGGGCTGATGGATATATTTTTCCGGCACCTGCCGCAGCTCTGGCAGCCACCGGCGGATAAACTCGCCTGCCGCATCGAAACGTTCACCCTGTGTAGTCGGGTTAAAAATGCGGAAATAAGGTGCGGCATCGGTGCCGGTAGACGCGGCCCACTGCCAGCCGCCGTTGTTGGCGGCCAGGTCGCCATCAATCAGCTGTGACATAAAGTAGCGTTCGCCCTCGCGCCAGTCGATTAGCAGATCTTTCACCAGAAAACTGGCAGTAATCATCCGCAGCCGGTTGTGCATCCAGCCAAGGCTGTTTAGCTGGCGCATAGCGGCATCGACAATCGGATAGCCTGTTTTGCCTTCCTGCCAGGCGGCAAGATGCCTGGGTTCATCGCGCCAGGCGACTTTTCGCGTCCAGCGAACAAAAGGCTGATGGCGGCACAGCGCCGGATAAGCCACGATCAAATGGCGGTAAAACTCGCGCCAGATAAGCTCATTCAGCCAGACAAAAACCTTACCGTCTTCCAGTCCGCGCGGATGTTCTTTCAGCAGTCGATAAAGGCATTGACGCGGTGACAGCACGCCGATGGTCAAATAGACTGAAAGACGGCTGGTGCCATCAAGCGCAGGCAAATCACGCCGGTCGGGGTAGTGTGTCACAGGCTGCTGGCTGAACTCCCGCAACCTGGCAATCGCGGCCTTCTCACCAACGGGAAACAGTGAGCTGTCGACGGATTCTCGTGGATAGTTAAACGGCTTCAGCGGAGAAACGTCTTTTATCGGCCCGCTTTCTCGTGCGGCAGGTGCGGTAAAGCATTCAGGTAATCCTTCCTGCAGGCGCTTAACAAAGGCCTTGCTGAACGGTGTAAACACCTTATACATCTCACGATTACCGGTCAGTACGCTGCCGGGAGGTAACAGCAGGCTATCGTCAAAACCCTGCACCATCACATCATTATCAAACAGCACCCGTTCGGCTGCAGCATCACGCTGGCGCTCATTGACCTCGTACTGATAGTTATAGAACATCCGGTCAACGCGATGCTCCCGGCAGAAGTCCAGTAGCACATCTACGGAGGCGCTGAAATCATCACATTCAGCGAGGTGCAGCTCAATGCCCTTTTGCGCCAGCGATTGCTGCAGGTCCTGCAAATTCTGCCAGATAAACTCCGCCTGCTTCGCGGCCATATCATGGCTGTGCCACTGTTTCGGCGTGGCGATAAATAGCGCAATGACTTTCGCGCTGTTCGTGCGGCAGGCGGCATAAAGGGCATGATTGTCGTTTATGCGCAGATCGTTACGCAACCAGACAAGGTGGGTTGTCATAATGCTCCCTGAATTTAATTAGTATCCATAACGCAGCCGCAGGGCTTCGGGATAAGGAGAGAAGTAGCGCTGCCCGGTCAGCCAGGGATGCGGATACTGCGCCATATAGTGTTTCAGCAGGGTCATCGGTGCCAGTAAAGGCTGGATGCCACGGCGGTAACTGTCAATCAGCGTGGACAGCTCCTGGCGCTGCGGCGAATTCAGCTCGCGACGGAAATAGCCCTGAACATGCATCAGCACATTGGTGTGGTTGCTGCGCGAGGCAGGCAGCTTCATCAAATCCATCAGCAGCTGACGGTAGGCAAAAGCGAACTCCTCCAGCGATTCCCAGCGATCCATTTTTGCCACGAACGGGCCGATTTCCCGGTATTTTGGCTGGGAGTGGGCCAGCAGCAGCAGTTTGTATCGGCTGTGGTAGTCCATCAGTTTTGCCCGGGTCAGGCCACCTGCCCACAGCTGATTAAATTCATGCAGCGCGTAAACGCGCGCGACAAAATTCTCCCGCAGGATGGGGTCGTGCAGCCGCCCGTCTTCTTCCACCGGCAGCCACGGCAGTTGTGCCATCAGCTCGCGGGTGAAAATGCCGACGCCCTCTTTTTGATTATTATTATTGTCAGGTTGATAGACACGGACGCGTTCCATGCCGCAGCTGGGCGATTTGGCACAAACAATATAGCCGCACAGGTGGTGAAGCTGAGCCACCTTTTCAGCGGAAAACGCCTGCATATTTTCTGTGACGGCAGAGTTCTTCCCGATGACGGCAGATTCTTTATCGTTGCTAAATCGCAGGGCAACTTCGCCCTCTTCGCCCTGAGTCAAACGCAGTGCGGGTCGCGGAGCAGGCAGGCCTATCGCCATTTCCGGGCAGACCGGTTCGTAATGAAGATAAGGGGCCAGCTCTTCTGCCGCGAAAACAGAACGCTTATGCCCACCGTCGAATCTTACCCGCTCACCGAGCAGGCAGGCACTGATGCCAACAGGAATTTTTTTGCTCATATCTATACAACCAAAAAATTATTGTACAGGTTTGAGTGTAGATCAATTTCGCTATTTTTTCTCTTAAAACCTTAATTGCTGAATTTTTCGCAAAAAAAATCCCGCACTCCGGCGGGATAGTAAACAGAACAAATTCATTGAAATCGTTGGGGTTAGCTTTAGAGCTGTAACCTCAAAGCGATGCTTAATAAAAATCGCAGCAGACCGATTCAGCCTCGGCCAGCCAGACGGGCTTATCGCTGGTTTTTACCCAAACACGATGCAGATAACTGTAAAAGCGGGCGCGGTCGGCGCGGAAAAGCATAACCGGCAGCGCGAGCACACCGGCGAGCACTACCGCTGCACGACGCATGAAAATCCGCGTAGTAGAATAAGAGTGATAAAGATTCATACGTCCTCCTCAAATCGGCTAAAAGATTGTCTGTAATCTGAGCAAAATAATACCGCCTTTAATGTAATTTTACTACTGATCGGACCACTTTTTTGACGAAAAATTGTGCTGTTTTTGCTCTGACTGTAATTCTGTTACAGAATGGTTAATTAAGGCTTAAAAAAGCCGTTAATAAGATCGATTAATTCACAATTACCCTCCAGTAAAACTGCGGTGGGCGAGCCGCATCATCTTTTGCTAAATTAGCCGCCATAATGACGTTTTCCGGTAAGGCTCTCTGGCTGCCGGTGCGGAGGAACATTGACCACTATTCTGATCGTTGAAGATGAAAAAGAGATCCGCCGTTTTCTGCGCGTGGCACTTGAAGGCGAAGGCTTTCGCGTGGTTGATGCCGATACGCTCAGCCGCGGGTTAATTGAGGCCGCTACACGTAAGCCTGAGATGGCGATCCTCGATCTCGGGTTGCCGGACGGCGACGGCATTCAGTTTATTCGCGAGGTGCGCCAGTGGAGCAGTATGCCGGTAATTGTCCTGTCAGCCCGCAGCGACGAGCAGGACAAAATCAACGCGCTGGATGCCGGTGCGGATGATTTCCTGACGAAACCTTTCGGCGTGGGTGAACTGCTGGCGAGAGTGCGTGTTGCCCTGCGCCACCGTCCAAGTTCCACCAGCAGCAGTGAACAGGCGCAAATTACCTTTGGCGAGGTCAGCGTCGATATTGCTGCCCGGCGAGTCACACGAGATGGCAGCGATCTGCATCTGACGCCGATTGAATTTCGTCTGCTGGTCAGCCTGCTGAATCATCCAGGCAAAGTGATGACCCAGCGCCAGCTGCTGGTTCAGGTCTGGGGACCGAATGCGGTTGAGCACAGCCACTACCTGCGGATCTATATGGGGCACCTTCGCCAGAAGCTGGAACGCGATCCTGCCCAGCCGCAGCATTTGCTGACGGAAACCGGCGTTGGCTATCGCTTTATTCCCTGAATCACGGCAACAAAAAAGGCCATTCAGTGAATGGCCTTTTCATATTTACTGCAAAAATAACGTCAGACTCAGGCGTTTTTCAACACCGCGCTAACGATCTCTACTGCTTCTTTCTCTATCTTCTCGCGATGCTCGGCACCGAGGAAGCTTTCACAGTAGATTTTGTAGGCATCTTCAGTACCGGAAGGACGCGCGGCAAACCAGCCGTTTTTGGTCATCACTTTCAGGCCACCAATGGAGGCTCCGTTGCCTGGCGCGGCGGTCAGACGATCGGTGATCGGATCGCCTGCCAGCGTGTCTGCACTCACCATTTCCGGCGAAAGCTTCGACAGCGCGGCTTTCTGAGCAGACGTTGCCGCTGCCTGGATACGGTTGTAGCTTGGGGCACCAAAACGTGCGGCCAGTTCATCATAGTGCTGCTGCGGATTCTTGCCGGTTACGGCGGTGATTTCTGCCGCCAGCAGACACATGATGATACCGTCTTTGTCGGTCGACCATGGGGTGCCGTCGAAGCGCAGGAAGGATGCACCCGCGCTCTCTTCACCGCCGAATCCGAAGGTCCCGTCAAACAGGCCATCAACGAACCACTTAAAGCCCACCGGCACTTCCACCAGCTTACGGCCGATATCGTCAACCACACGGTCAATCATTGCGCTGGACACCAGCGTTTTGCCGACTGCAACATCTTTGCCCCACTGCGGACGATGCTGGAACAGGTAGTTCACCGCAACCGCCAGATAGTGGTTAGGATTCATCAATCCGGCAGGCGTGACAATACCGTGACGGTCATAATCCGGGTCGTTAGCAAACGCCAGATCGAACTTGTCGCGCAGCGCCAGCAGGCCCGCCATTGCACACTCGGATGAGCAGTCCATACGGATCACGCCATCTTTATCCAGGTGCATAAAGCGGAAAGTCTGATCGACAGCATCGTTAACGATGGTCAGATCGAGCTTGTAGAACTCAGCGATACGCTGCCAGTAGGCAATGCCGGAGCCACCCAACGGATCGACGCCAATTTTCAGGCCCGCTTTCTGGATTGCCGGGATATCAACGATCTGCGCCAGGCCTTCGATGTACGGCTGGATCAGATCCTGCTCCTGCAGATGGCCGCTGGCCCATGCCTGATCGAGAGAAATACGCTTAACGTCTTTCAGACCGTCCTTAATTAAGGCGTTGGCACGATCTTCCACCACTTTGGTGACGTTGGTATCCGCCGGTCCGCCGTTTGGCGGATTGTATTTGATGCCGCCATCTTCCGGTGGATTGTGGGAAGGCGTAATCACAATGCCGTCCGCCAGTGCAGCACCGGCTTTATTATGCTCAAGGATGGCGTTGGAAATCGCAGGGGTCGGCGTATAGCCATTATCCTGCTGCACAATCACATCCACACCGTTTGCCGCCAGCACTTCAAGAACCGAGATAATCGCCGGTTCAGACAGCGCATGGGTGTCCTTACCGACGTAGCAGGGCCCGGTCACGCCGTTCTTTTTACGTTCTTCGGCAATAGCCTGAGCAATAGCCAGGATATGCGTTTCATTGAAACTGTGACGACCCGCGCTACCGCGATGGCCTGAGGTACCGAATTTTACTGCATGTTCAGCATTACCCAATTCAGGCTGCAATACGTAGTACTGCGATGTTAACTGTGCAACGTTAATTAAATCGCTCTGCCGGGCTGGCTGCCCGGCACGGGGGTGATTGGCCATTGGCGCTTCTCCCTGACGCTTCGGTTAAAGGGTACCGCAAACTTTCTCGGTCAGTTCCGCCGGGAACTGCATCGATAACATGATATGTTCCACCATGCTGCGCTTGCGGCCGGTATTAGTGTTGGTGATTACCCAGTAAGGGGTACCCGGAATATGCTGAGGCTTGGTATGCGTACCATTCTGAGTCAGCGTCTGCTGGTTACCCGCGAAATAGACCCGCGTGCGGCCATGCAGCGACTCGGTGGCATCGCCAAAGGCTTTGGCGTCCAGGGTGTATAAAGTCGATAAAATCAGCATAAACCTGTTCACCACTTTCTTCTGCTCGGCATATTCGTCAGAAAGCAGCAGTTCACGCACGGCGCGAACCCGGTCCTGCGGGCGAGGTTCAGATTTCACGACAGCGGGCTCTTTAACCACCTGGGCAACGGGTGCCGCTGGCGCAGTCTGCCCCGCAGTGAACTTCAGCATACGGCGTAAAATGTCCGATGCACTTTCCCCAATATGCTGAGTATGGCTGGCAATATAGCGGTATAGCTCTTCGTCGACTTCTATCGTTTTCATCTTTATCCAGTACGGTTGTTGCTTCTATCAGAATCGAGCGCAAAAACAGATACGATCTTCAGGATCGTCGGCTTTCTGGAACCCGTATCCTAACTTCAGGATTATAAAGTTAAATCCAGCCCGGGTGTAGCCTAAGCCCTCTTTGCCAGCAAAAGTCAGAATTTGCCGTAAAAAGATCGTTGGCAGCGCCTGTGCTACCCCCGGCAGAAAATGTAAAATCCATGATACCCTAAGCCTTCGTTCCAACTGTAAGAACTTTGCTATGAATTTGAATGTCCGCCTGCAATCTGAACAATCTGCAACAGACGATCTGCCTCTGGTATTGATCCACGGGCTTTTTGGCAGCCTTGATAACCTGGGTATCCTTGCTCGTGACCTCATTCAGTACCGTCGACTGATTCAGATTGATGTGCGCAATCATGGTCTGTCGCCACGCTCGAACGAAATGAGCTACGCGCTGATGGCGCAGGATGTGCTGGAAACACTAGACGGACTGGGCATTGAGCGTTTCGGCGTTATCGGCCATTCAATGGGCGGCAAAATCGCCATGATGTTAACCGCACTGGCACCGGACCGCGTGGCAGGACTGGTGGTAATTGATATGGCACCGGTCGCCTACCCCACCCGCCATCATGATGATATCTTCGCCGCGCTCCAGGCAGTTACCCATGCTGGTATCACCTCGCGTAGTCAGGCCGCAGCGCTCATGCGCCAGACACTGGCGGAAGAGGGCGTGATCCAGTTTCTGTTAAAATCTTTCCACGAAGGTGAATGGCGTTTTAATGTCCCGGTGCTGTACCAATGCTACGACCAGATTATTGGCTGGCAGCCAGTGCCTGCCTGGCCGCATCCTGCACTGTTCATTCGCGGTGAGCGTTCACCCTATCTGGCCGATGAATATCGTGACGCACTGCTGGCACAGTTTCCTCAGGCACGGGCGCATGTTGTGGCCGGGGCCGGGCACTGGGTTCACGCTGAAAAACCTGATGCAGTTTTACGCGCAATTCGTCGATTTTTTGTGCTGTAAAAACAATTATTTCCCTATGTTGTTAAAACATTGTCGTCATCACTTTCACTGGGGTATGATGCGCGCTGACATTTTTCCGCTGGTGATTTTTACGGCGGATAACGGCCTGACACATCAGAAATCCAGCCTTTCAGTATCACTAATCTATGGCAAAAGAGAACACGGACCGCACAACGATCGATCTGTTCGCAGATGAACGTCGCCCGGGACGACCGAAAACTAATCCGCTGACGCGTGATGAGCAGCTGCGCATCAATAAACGTAATCAGCTTAAACGCGATAAAGTTCGCGGGCTTAAGCGTGTCGAGCTGAAAATGAACAGTGAAGCCGTTGATGCACTTAACCAGCTGGCCGAAGCGCGCAATATGAGCCGCAGTGAACTGATTGAAGAGATGTTGCTAAACCAGTTGAAACACCTTCAGTCCTGAATACACCGCGTGCGCTCAACGCACAAAGCGACAAATGCCGCAGGATTACTCATTTATCCATTGACGGCGGTCTGCTATTATTACGGCTATCTGCAAAAATTTTGGCAGCCACCATATCATTAAGATTCAAGAGGTTATTAAACTCATGGCACTCGTAGGCATTTTCTTTGGCAGCGATACAGGCAATACGGAAAACATTGCAAAGATGATCCAGAAACAGCTGGGTAAAGACGTTGCAGAAGTTCGTGATATTGCCAAAAGCAGCAAAGAAGACCTTGAAGCCTTCGACATTCTGCTGCTGGGCATTCCCACCTGGTATTACGGTGAAGCCCAGTGTGACTGGGATGACTTTTTCCCTACGCTGGAAGAGATCGACTTCAACGGTAAGCTGGTAGCCCTGTTCGGCTGTGGCGATCAGGAAGACTACTCAGAATACTTCTGCGATGCGATGGGCACTATCCGCGACATCATTGAACCAAACGGTGCGATCCTGGTGGGCCAGTGGCCGACCGAAGGCTACAGTTTCGAAGCTTCTAAAGGCCTGGCGGATGACAACCACTTCCTGGGTCTGGCGATTGACGAAGATCGTCAGCCAGAACTGACCAACGAACGCGTTGACAAGTGGGTTAAGCAAATTTTTGATGAACTTCAGCTGAAAGAAATCATCGAAGCCTAAGCCAAACGGCCTGATGTGAGAGACATCTCACATCAGGCCAGTGATTTTTCCTATAGAAGTAATAGATACGTATTTGTAACTTCCACCTGTAAAAATGTACAATAACCCTATCGGTTACCCGCTTTCTCATCCTTCAGCCTCTCTAAACGATCTTTTTGCGATCGCCGTGCGGCGGGGTGAGATAGAGCGAAATGTTAACTTTATAAGATTTGGACGCAGGCCTCACTGGACGTAATGACATTAATCCTTACATCCAATAGTGGTATCAGGCATTCCTTGTTGTTTTCATTTCGATGTATGAGTTCTATACTGTGACGCATCCAACTCTAGCGTCAACCGATGTTCAGGGCTTTTCAGCCACTAAGTGACTAGCAAAGTAACAGGACAATATCCGCATGACTGACAACAATACCGCATTAAAGAAGGCCGGCCTGAAAGTCACGCTTCCACGACTGAAAATTCTGGAAGTGCTTCAGGAACCAGAAGGCCATCACGTCAGTGCGGAAGACTTGTATAAGCGCCTGATTGATATGGGCGAAGAAATCGGTTTAGCCACGGTCTACCGCGTGCTCAACCAGTTTGATGACGCAGGGATCGTTACCCGTCATAACTTTGAAGGCGGTAAATCCGTTTTCGAACTGACTCAGCAGCACCACCACGATCATCTGATCTGCCTGGACTGCGGTAAAGTTATTGAATTCCGCGACGAGTATATCGAAGCACGTCAGCGTGAAATCGCGACTCGCCACGGAATCAAGCTGAGCAATCACAGCCTGTATCTCTATGGCCATTGCTCTAAGGGCGACTGCCGCGAAGACGATACGCTGCACGACGAGTAATCCGTTCTGAAATCAGTATGAAACCGGTGGCTATCCACCGGTTTTTTTTTGCGCGTTATCCGGCATAGACCGGCAGGACGTTCCAGTACGAAAGTATGGAAACCAGCGCATTCACCGCGCCGAAGATCAGTACCAGAACGATCGGTGCCGTCCCTCCTCTCACCTGCCAGGCCGCGTTGGTGAAATGTTGTCGAGCCTTTCGCGCCAGCATTGCAGGAGTGATCACCGCCCACAGCGTAGCCGCCAGCCCGGCATAACCAATCGCCACAAGAAAGCCGTTTGGCCAGATCATCGCCGCCGTCAGCGGCAGAATAAAGGTGACCACCGTCGTTTTTAACCGACCGAAGGCTGAACGATCAAACTTAAAAAGATCGGCAAGATAGTCGAAGAAACCCAGACTGACGCCAAGGAATGAACAGGCGACGGCAAAGTTCGAGAAAATATCCAGCAGCAGATTCAGATAGGGGCTGTGCAGCACACCCGACAGTGCGGCGACCAGCACGTCGATATTTCCGCCCTGCGCTGCAATCGCTTTGAATTCATGGCGCGGAATATTGCCCATCGTGCCAATAATCCAGATAAAGTAGATGACCAGTGCCAGCAGTGTACCAAATACCAGACAGCGACAAACCCGGCTGCCGTTCTTCTGATAGTAGCTGACCAGCCCGGCGATATTCCCGTGATAGCCAAATGACGCAAGGCAGAACGGGATAACCATCCACAGATAGCGCAGGTAGTGGCTTTCCTCCCCATGGCTGTCCAGCAGTTTCACCGGTTCGATGTGCCACAGCAGTCCGCCAAAAATAATCAAAAACGTAATCACTTTCGCGCCGAGAAAAATCAGCGTCATACGACTGACCATTGCCGTACCCAGCCAGATAAACAGCGCTACCAGTAGCGTAAAAGCGAACCCAGCGCTGCGGGCAGAAACCGGCAGCGATAGCTGGCTCAGCGTGTGCTGAATAATCGCTCCGCTGGCGGAGATATAGGCATAGGTCAGTATCCCCAGAACAAAGGCGACGGACAGACCGTTAATCAGATTCCAGCCCCGTCCCAACAGATCGCGAGTGATCGTGTCGAAGCTTGAACCGGCCGGATAATGCAGGCTGGCCTCCAAAAACAGCAACCCGGAAAGCAGCATGCAGAACCAGGTGATAATCAGTAATGCTGACGACCAGAGAAACCATGCACCGGACATCACCACCGGTAACGAGAACATCCCGGCACCGATAATCGTGCCGCTAATAATTAGCGTTCCCCAGAGAGTAGAAGGCAGGCGGGCGGTGGAAACCGGTAAATCCATGACTAATCCTTAGCAAAAAACGGAAACTCACCGCCATCCCCGGAATTATTCACTGGATGCACGGCATTAACGCCGCACATTCTACACCAGACCGCACCCGCGAACTAGTACGATAATCAGTTTGTTACCATGGTTTCCTGCAGATAACGCCAGCTCGGCGGCTGGGTGGCACAGTCGATGACCGCCAGCGAAATACGATGCGAATGATTATTCTGCTGCTGTTGCAGCTCGTGATACTGGATGACCACCTCATCCCCCCGCTGCGAAATGACATTGAACTGCTCAATGCTTATCATCATCCCCTGACGCGCGCCGGTTAAGCGGTTGAATAAGTCTCCTACGTCTGCCAGCGCCAGGCTTTTACCGGTCGGGGTGACCATCACAAAATCGTCGGCAAAATGCGTGAGCAGCTCAGCAGTCTTGCTGCCGTCGCCGTGAAAGACAGCCTCAATCAGCTGATGCAGAACAATGACGCTCTGTGATGCCTTGTTAGTAAGATCGATCATTGGATTTCCTTATGAAAACGTCGTTGATAAATTAGCCACAGCGGTAGTAAACCGCTCACGGCTGCAATAATAAATGCCAGATGCCACGCCAGTTCACCAGGAAAATAACGGCTTAGCACCGCCAGCAGCAGCGTAAACAACGCGGTGCCGAGGCTGAACGTCAGTTGCCGGTTAATATTCCACAGCGTACTTCCCCCGCTCATTTGCTGCTCGTTCAGTTCAATTAACGCCGTGGTCTGCGCGCAGTTTGCAGCAATCCCGCCGCCAATCCCCATCAGCAGATAGGCCGCACACAGGATCCCACTACTACTTGTATCACTGACTAAGGACAGCAGCGCAATGCCGCCGCTATGCAGCAACATGCCGCAGATGAATAAGCGGGGTGCGCCTGCGCGATAATAAATCCGCCCGGCCACCAGCATCGCCGCCAGCGCGCCGACGCCGTAAAGCAGCATAAAGCTACCGGTATGCCCGGCACTGAAATGCAAAACCTGCTGCAGGTAGAAAATGTTAAGCAGATTAACCCCGGTAAACACGCCCGGAACGGCATAGTAAACGGCAATGGACAGATTCAACTGAGGATTGCGCAGCAGGCTGAGATCGAGAATGGCCGTCGACTGGCGGCGGTAGTGCCGTAGATAGCCACACCCCAGCAGTAAAGAAACGCCCAGCCATAATGCAGCCTGCAGTACAGCGTGCTGCTCGCTAAACAGCGACAGGCTTCTCAACAGCGTACCCAAAGTGCCGCAGACCAGAATGATTCCGGTGATATCTGCACGTGTGCGATCCATTGCCTGTGGGCGAATCCATATCGCTGCCAGCAGCGCCGCAAGCAGGCTGAAAGGAATATTGCTATAGAAGATCCAGCGCCAGGAAAGCACATCCACCAACATGCCCCCCAGCAGAGGGGACAGCGCCGGGGCAATCAGCGCTACGCACATGATCAACGTCGAAATAGCGGCGCGCTGCCGCCCCTGAAACAAATTAAAGGTTAGCGCCTGCCCTACCGGGATCAGCAACCCTCCACCCGCGCCCTGGATAAAGCGCCACGCAACCAGTGTGCTAAAGGAATCGGCCCGCGCGCAGCCCAGCGCAGCGATGCTGAAAATCAGCATTGAGGCAACGATGGTCTGCCGGGTGCCAAAACGTGAAGCCAGCCAGCCGCTCAACGGCACGATCAGCGTCAGCCCCAAAATATAACTATTAGCCACCCAACTGATGGATTCCGTCGCCACGGACATCTGCGCTGCAATCGACGGCAGCGCAATGGCTGACATAAAAATATTAATACAATCAATGAAAAAGCCGAGCAGAAAGATCGCTGCAACCCGATAACCATAGTGCATTGTCATACCTCCACGCGCAGCATAGCGATGGTTGACCTGACAAATAAAGACGCATAAATTTAAATGATTGTTTGATTAAACTGAATAATCCGATGCACGCCCATCTTGATAAGATCCACACCTTCTTTGCGATTGTCGACAGCGGCAGCTTTACCCGGGCCGCCAGTAATCTCGGCTTGAGCCGCGCGATGGTCAGCCTGCATATCAAAAGCCTGGAACAGCTGCTTGGCGTCACACTGCTGGTACGCAATACCCGTAGCCTCGCCCTCACCGGCCACGGACAGCAGTTTTATCAGGATTTTAAGCTGATTTTCGCTGATATTGACCGGGCGGTCTCGCGAGTCGCCACAGAGCATCACTCCCTCTCCGGGGAACTGCGCATCACCTCCACGTGGGAGTATGGCCAGCAGTTCCTGATGCCGCTGGTCAGCGAATTTTGCCAGCGCCACCCGTTGCTGAAACTGAACTACAGCGTGGGGGCTTCACTGGATGATTTGGTCACTAATAAACTGGATGTGGCGATACGGCTGGGGTCGCTGCGCGACTCGTCGCTAAAAAGCCGCAGGCTGGCAGACTATGCCATTTTACTGGTGGCTTCACCTTCTCTGGTCAAACGCTGTCGTCCGCAGGATCTGCAGGCGGTTTTTGCCATGCCGTGGATACACAACAGCAACCTGGCTCATCCCGGCCGCTGGACGTTTCGTGGAGCGGATAATCGTTTGTCCGAGCTGAAGTCCGATGCTGCTTATACTGCCAACTCCGCGCAAATCGTCCGCCAGATGGCACTGGGCGGAATGGGTGTCGCGGTGCTGCCAGAATGGCTGGTACGCGAAGATATTGCCGCAGGCAGGCTACAGCATCTGTGTAAAGAGTGGCAGCTGCCGAATCAACCGGTCAGTGCCGTGTTTGCCGGACAGGGGGAAATGCAACGAAAAACCCGGCTGTTTATCGATTTTCTTTCGCAGAAATTACCGATGCAGCCGGGTTAGATCAGACCTACAGAGGCATAACGTGTTCTGTACGGCTGAAGCGCTTGCCGTCAGCGCTACTGGTGCGTACCCAGACTTCCCCGTTAATTAGCGGGCGATGGCTGTCGCTGTAGCGCTGCCAGCTGCGCCCCTCATCGATGGAATATTCCACCAGAATCCCCGGTAGCGCGGTATTTGCCTGCAGATAGCTATCGACAATTACTGCACCCGGCTGCGGCAGGCGCCAGGCAATACCGGCCTTGTCGAGCCTGGCCAGTTCACGCTGCCCCAGCAGGTTAGCAAAGCGTTGCCAGTCGCGATGCAGGGCCTGCTGGTCAACGTGATGCGTTTTCCCCCCCTGATACTCCCTGCCCTGCTGGTAATCCTGCTCCCACGCGGCGCGGTGCCAGCTGCGTTCGGCTACCGCCAATACTCGTGGAAAAATCATCGACTCAACCTGGCCGTCTGTACGAACCGTTTCGCTCCACAGCTGTGCAGACAGACCGTAGGCACCCGGCCACGGCTGTTCTGATTTGGTATCAAAGGTATTGCCGTCACGGTCAACCGAGGTTTCAGCATTCTGTGGCAGATTATCCGGCGCGAAGCTAAAGATCTTACGTTCATCGTTGTAGCGAGTCCCCCAGTAGTAACCGCGCTCCAGCGGGTTAACCTCTGCAGGGAAGTCCAGATAGACATAGTCCGGGTTGGAGATCACCACCTGATATCCCTTATTGGCCCAGTCGTTGACGCTGGAGGCTCCGCCCCAGAACAGCGTATCCCAGAAGTTCACCCGAACGTGCTGAGTGGCAAAATCGCTCGCGGCTTTAGCATCCTTAAGACCGTCCTGCCAGGCCTGCATGTCGCCAATACCTTTTTCGGCAACGATCCGACTGACCTTCAGGCCAAAATAGCTGGGCAGATGTGACAGCTCCTCAACCTTACCATCCTTAATAATACGCTGGCAGACTTTAGATTTTGCCCATGGCTTATCTTCGTGGCTCATATCCTTAATGCCCTTTCCGGCCTCAGGATGTCTGATATCGGTGTAGCCCGCGCCAAGATAGATATTTTTCGCCTCATCTCCACCAAAATGCCAGGTGGTCAGCGGCACGCCAGCCTGTTGGTGCATCAGATCGATTTCAGTGATGACCTTATCGGCAAAACGCAGCGATGAATCCAGGCACGGATTCAGGTAGCTGGTGCGATCGTAAAACTGTACCGACGTGGTATTTGAAGTATCGCTGGGATCGCGCAGACGATACTCACCGGCCTCATCCGGCTTGCCTTCGCGCATCAGCCTCTGATAACGGGCTTCCATAGAGATCACCGCAGCTCGCGCATGAGCCGGCATATCAATTTCGGGGATCACTTCAATATTCCGCGCCCTGGCATATTTCAGGATTTCAATGTAATCGCTGCGGGTGAAATAGCCGCTGCCGTTGTTGTCGCTGAACGGGCCAGAGCCCAACTGCGGCAGCAGACACTGTTGCTCGGTAAGATCGTGGCAGCGCCTGGCCCCTGTTTCCGTCAGCTCCGGCAGGCCTGGGATTTCAATACGCCAGCCTTCATCGTCGGACAGGTGGAAGTGGAACTTATTCATTTTCATCGCCGCCATTTGATCCAGCAGCCTCAGCACCATCTGCTTGCTGTGGAAGTTACGCGCAACGTCCAGGAACATTCCGCGATACGCAAAGCGCGGCGCATCTTTCACTCGCAGCGCGGCGATTTTTTGCGGGCCGGAAGCGGGAACCAGAGACAGCACAGACATCAGACCGTAGTAAATGCCCGCACTGTCATAGCCCACGATGGTGGCTCCCCCCGGCAGGACTTCCAGACGATAGGCACCGGATACCGCCATGCTGTCGCTAAATCCACGCGAATCGATGCGAGTAGAAACGGAATAACCGCGAGAATTAACCTTAATGCCCATCAGCGCAAAACGCTGCTCGGCGGCGCGAGCCTCATCGGTGTTTAACCCAGACAAATTGAGCAACACACCCCGGCTGAGATCGGCATTACCGTTTAAGCGGGTTGCTTTCAACGGAGTCGGAAAAATTTCGGCCCGTAGCGCCGCAGCAGGCAGCAAACTCACGTCCGCATTTTTGGCAAAGCGGCTTTCGGCCGTCATCAGGACATTTTTATCCCCGGCGAAACGCTTCCAGTTATCGCCAAACGGCTCAACAAACGTCGTCAGATCCTCCGTATTGGTACTGACCATAATCTCCGGTTCCGCCTTACCGGCAGTGACGTACCAGCGCGGCATGATATCGGTAATAAACAGCTGCCAGTACTCGTTGATAATCGGTATCTCAACGGACTCTCCGGCGGCAAATCCTTTGAACTTACTGGTCGGCTCCAGGCGACTGAGATCGCCGACAATATGCACAATACGGAACTGGTCGCTGTCTACTTTGATCGTCTGGTGGACGTTGCTCATCCAGATAGCCCAGTTTTTACTGTTCACTGCCGGTCCGGGGTTGGTCAATCTGATGGTGGCGAGGTTACAGGCGGCCCAGTCCGCTCCCAGCGCAGCACAGTCCACACCGTGTGCCGCCGCATCATTTTGCGTTACCTGATAGCTGACGCCAAACTGGCTGATGCGGTGGACGGTTTGCTGGTCATTAACGCCGTTACTACACCCTGCCAGCCCCAGCGTTGCCGCAGCGATTGTTGTTGCAATAAGCCTCATCCTGTTCCCCTTTGAGGTTAGGTTATCCATTACGCCAGTCACCGCTTAAAAAATGGTAAACGGCGCGGTGACGATAAACTTCACGTCCTTTTCATCCTGAAACATATTGCCGTAGCCCCCTTCGTAGCTCGGAATACTGCTGTGATTATCGTAGTGGGTGTAGTGCAACCTGAACTGGGTCCCTTTGCCCCAGCCCTGCTGAAGCGTATAGAGCAAATCCAGATTCCACGCCGATTCGCGTACGCGTTGATTTTGGTCGAATGCCGGGTTGCTGCTGGGTTTGGCATCCCATCCCCAGGCAAATGAAGTCCCCGTTTCCCATCCGGGCAGGTGAAGGCCATCCAGCTCAACCATCACGCCGGCGAACACCGCTTTTTCACCGTTGGCATTCCAGTCAGAACGCGAATCCCACCAGACATCCAGGCGACCATTCGAACTGGCATAGGATGGGGTCATACGCTGAAGAAAATATCCCTGATTACCGTCAGCTTTGACCCAGGTGCCTTCCAGGCGGAATTTAAACGGACCGGTGCGATAACCCAGGGTGAGCGCCTGCAGCCAGGCAAGACCGGAATAGACATCGTTAACATTTGCTGCACCGCCGTGCTCGCGATCGTGTGCGCCATAAAACTGCCAGCTGGTTTCCAGATCGTTGCCCAGCAGCGGAACGGCATAACTGGCTTTAGTAAAGAACTGGTCCATATAGCCATCGGCCTGGCCAACAGCCGCTTCCAGCTGCCACTTATTTTCCGAGGAAAATTTAGCACCCAGCGAATGCATGTAGTTCAGTTTCGTTGTGCCGTCCGCCTTGCGGAAGTCATACATATGCTGATACCACGGTGCCTTATATTTATCGGACCACAGATAAGAAACGGACAGATTGCCCAAAGAAGCAAAGTGGCGTGCTGTCCCCACTTCTACTCCGCGATAGGTACCCGGCAGCAGGCTCCAGTGCGGCGACATCAGCGTTTGCCCACTGGGTTGCAGATATCCGGTACGCAGCCAGCTGTCGTTGTATTTCATTTTTAACGCAGCTTTATAGAGGCTTACGCCATTTCTGTCACCGCTCCACGGCTCATCCCAACGGCTGTCACCGTCGCTGAAACCGATTTCGTTCGGTGCACCAGGCCCTTTGTTAGAAAGCTCTACAGCGGTAAATGCCGCCAGATCAATACCGATCCAGTCGGCGGCAAAGCCTGAAGAAAAATCGAGGTTGGCGTTAATTGTCGAATGATGAAGATTTGAGGTGTACTGTTTATATTTTTCGCTATCGGGTTGAAGATCTTTGCGTTCGCGATGGCGCTGCCAGTAATAAACGCCGCCAGCCAGCGAAGAGTCATCAATAAAACCACTGGCCAGGGCAGGCGAATTTAGCAAAACGCCGCTGGAACCAGAGATAATAGCTAAAATAGTACTAAGTGCTTTAGTAAGCACGGCTTTGCGCTGCATTGAAAAATCCTTTTATCCCAGAAAAAATCCATTTATGTCAGTAGATTACTATCAGTTAATCTCAGCCAGCTGAATCCAGAACCGGCTAATTATTGGATTAGGATATTTTTCGCATCGCGAATTATCAATCGATTAAAACAGCAAAAAGTGCAAAGTATGATCGACAGCACATTTAATGAATGTAAATCAATGATGGGGATGTTAAGGCGAAAAAAAAGGGCGAATAATCGCCCTTTTATTAAAACAGAATCGGTTAGTCGCCGATTTTAGCCCAGGTGTCACGCAGGCCTACGGTACGGTTAAATACCAGATTATTGGCTGAAGAATAAACGCTGTCGGCACAGAAATAGCCTTCACGCTCAAACTGATACGCCGCTGAAGCTTCCGCTTTCTGCATACCCGGCTCGACGAAACCGTGACGGATCACCAGAGATTCAGGGTTGATGCTGGCAAGGAAATCTTCCGCTGCCGCCGGGTTTGGCACACTAAACAGGCGATCGTACAGGCGGAACTCTGCCGGTAGCGCATGCACGGCGGAAACCCAGTGGATCACGCCTTTTACTTTACGGCCATCGGCGGGATCTTTGCTCAGGGTATCAACATCGCAGGTGCAGAACAGGCAGGTAATATTGCCGTCTTCATCCTTCGCCACGCGCTCGGCTTTAATCACATAGGCGTTACGCAGGCGAACTTCTTTACCCAGCACCAGACGCTTATACTGCTTGTTCGCTTCCTCACGGAAATCGGCGCGATCGATATAGATCTCACGGCTGAACGGAACTTCACGGGTGCCCATTTCCGGCTTGTTCGGGTGGTTCGGCATGCTAATCATCTCTTCATGATGAGCAGGCAGGTTTTCAATCACCAGTTTAACCGGGTCCAGCACCGCCATCGCGCGCGGGGCGTTTTCGTTCAGATCGTCACGAATACAGGATTCGAGAGCGGCCATCTCAACATTGTTATCCTGCTTGGTCACGCCGATACGGCGGCAGAACTCACGGATTGACTCCGCGCTATAACCACGACGACGCAGACCGGAAACGGTTAGCATGCGCGGATCGTCCCAGCCTTCAACCACGTTCTCGCTCACCAGCTGGCTCAGCTTGCGCTTCGACATAATGGCGTATTCAAGATTCAGACGAGAGAACTCGTACTGACGCGGGTGAACCGGGATAGTGATGTTATCCAGCACCCAGTCATAAAGGCGGCGGTTGTCCTGGAATTCCAGGGTGCACAGGGAGTGGGTGATCCCTTCCAGCGCATCGGAAATACAGTGCGTGAAGTCGTACATCGGATAGATGCACCACTTTGAGCCGGTCTGATGGTGGTCGGCGAACTTAATACGGTACAGAACCGGATCGCGCAAAACGATAAAGTTTGACGCCATATCGATTTTGGCACGCAGGCAGGCTTTCCCTTCTTCAAAACCGCCGCTGCGCATTTTCTCGAACAGCGCCAGGTTCTCTTCTACGCTGCGATCGCGATAAGGGCTGTTTTTGCCCGGCGCGGTCAGGCTGCCGCGGTATTCACGGATCTGCTCCGGTGAGAGCTCATCCACATACGCCAGTCCTTTCTCGATCAGTTCTACCGCATAGTTGTGCAGCTGGTCGAAATAGTCAGATGAGTAACGCACCTCGCCGCTCCACTCGAAGCCGAGCCACTGCACGTCACGTTTAATTGACTCAACGAACTCCAGGTCTTCCTTCACCGGGTTAGTATCATCAAAACGCAGGTTGCACTGCCCCTGGTAATCATTGGCGATACCAAAGTTCAGGCAGATCGACTTAGCGTGACCAATATGCAGGTAGCCGTTTGGCTCAGGCGGGAAGCGGGTATGCACGCTCTTGTGCTTACCGGACGCCAGATCTTCGTCGATAATCTGACGAATAAAGTTCGTTGGGCGGGCTTCAGCCTCACTCATCTCAATTTCCTCAATTAATGCCTGGAATAAATTCGCTACGAAATAACGGAGTATGATCCACAAAGCGGGGGACAGAGACAACCGTTTGTTACGGAAATCCAATAAAAAAAGGGCGGGAATTGCTCGCCGCCCTTTCTGCTTACGCTAGTATCGTATTTTAGCCATTAATCTCGTAGATACGGCTCTCACCGGCAACCACGGTATCGCCTGCCAGCAGCGTTAATCCGGAGAAGTCCTCGATGTTGCTGACCACGACCGGACTTATCATCGAGCGGGCATTCGCCTCAAGGAAGGCCAGATCCATCTCCAGAACCGGCTGACCGGCAACCACATGAGCACCCTCTTCCACCAGGCGGGTAAAGCCTTTACCCTGCAGTGCAACGGTATCCAGCCCCATGTGCACCACGATTTCTGCCCCTTTTTCCGTTTCCAGACAGAAGGCATGATTGGTGTTAAAGATTTTCACCAGCGTACCGCTGGCCGGCGCAACAACGGTGCTGCTGGTCGGTTTGATCGCCAGACCGTCACCTACCGCTTTACTGGCGAAGGCTTCATCAGGCACCTGGTCAATGGCTACAACCGTACCGCTTACCGGTGCCACCAGAGTACCAACAATCCCTTTGCTGGCGTTTGGAACCGCCTGTGGCGCCGCAGCAGATGCTGCAGGAACGACTGGGGTAGCGGTAGCCGCTGCCGCTGCGACAGGTCCTTTAGCAATCAGTTTTTTCATGCTTTCAGCAATGGATTCTGCTTTCGCACCCACGATCACCTGAATTGTCTGCTTGTTCAGCCGAACAATACCGGATGCGCCCAGACGCTTACAGGCCGCATCGTTAACCAGTCCGGCATCTTTCACCGACAGACGCAGGCGAGTAATACAGGCATCAATCACATTGAGGTTATCGGAACCGCCAACTGCCACGATATACTGGCGGGATAGCTGATCCATACCCTCTTCGGTATTGCTGTTTGCCTCTTCTTCTACCACCAGGTCAGATGCATCCTCGCGGCCAGGCGTTTTCAGGTTCATCATGCGAATGACGGCGCTGAACAGCACAAAGTAGACCACAAAGGCAACAACACCCATCACCAGCAGCATCCAAACGTTCTTACTGGCGGCAGGCAGGTTGTACATTAACGCATAGTCGATGGCACCCGCAGAGAAGGAGAATCCGGCATGAATACCCAGCAGCGTGGCGACAAACAGGCTGATGCCGGTTAGCAATGCGTGGATCAGATACAGCATCGGTGCCAGGAACATGAACAGGAATTCAAGCGGCTCGGTTACACCGGTCAGGAAAGCCGTTACCGCAACGGACAACAGCATACCGCCAACCATTGGACGACGCTCTTTTGGCGCGGCCATATACATCGCCAGCGCAGCGCCCGGCAGACCGAACATCATGATCGGGAAGAAGCCCGACATAAACATCCCTGCGGTGCCATCACCGGCGTAGAAACGGTTGATGTCGCCGTGGAAGACGGTGCCTGCTGCGTTGGTGAATTCACCAATCTGGAACCAGGCAATGGTATTCAGCACCTGATGCAGACCGGTAGGGATCAGCAAACGGTTAACGAAGCCGAACACACCTGCCCCGAATGCGCCTTCAGCCACAATCCACTCACCACCGGCGTGAATCGCGTTCTGAACCGGCGGCCAGACATAGCCAAAAATGGCTGCCAGCACCAGACAGAAGAAGCCCGTCGCAATCGGCACAAAGCGCTTGCCGCCGAAGAAACTGAGGAAGTCAGGCAGTTTGATGTCGGCCCAGCGGTTATAGGTTGCGCCCGCGACCAGACCGGTGATGATACCGGCCAGCACGCCCATATTAATCGCGGGATTGATGGTGACCATCGCTTTAGTCAGGATGAAATAACCCACTGCACCAGCCAGTGCTGCCGCACCGGCATTATCTTTTGACCAGGTTGACGCCACGCCGATGGCGAAGATTAGCGCCAGGTTATCGAAGATTGCACCGCCGCCCTGCGCGATGAACGGCATATTCAGTAAATCAGGCTGACCAAAGCGCAGCATCAGTGCAGCAACCGGTAGTACGGCTATCGGCAGCTGTAGCGAACGCCCCAATCGTTGAAAGAATCCTAAAATATTCACCTTTTCCCCCTTTGAACCCGTTAAGGTGCCAGAAATCGTTTATTTTTTTACGGTCTTCTGCAGTCTGAGTGACAGTATACACCACAGCCATAAGTGTAAAAAAAAATTAATTCGCTTCGCAAATTATATCGCTACTTATGTGACTAAAATCACCAAAAAGAGCATTTTTGCAACCATTACACTGGTCAACAGAACAAACTTATTTTATGATACGAAAAATCAAAACGGACTTATCCCTCTGTTATCTGTTCGTAATCACGTTACGATAATTCTTAACTAGCAGGGCAGCGTTTTCAGACCTATTTCATATTGCGCAATTGACGAGGTTCATCATGAGACTGATTCCACTGGCAACATCTCCTCAGGTCGGCAAGTGGGCAGCACGCCACATTGTTAACCGCATTAATAACTTTAAGCCTACCGCAGAGCGCCCTTTCGTTCTCGGCCTGCCGACCGGTGGCACCCCACTGGAAGCCTACAAACACCTTATTGATATGCATAAAGCGGGCCAGGTTAGCTTCAAGCATGTTGTTACGTTCAATATGGACGAATATGTGGGTCTGCCAAAAGAGCACCCTGAAAGCTATCACAGCTTTATGCACCGTAACTTTTTCGATCATGTTGATATTCAAAGCGAAAACATCAACCTTCTCAATGGTAATGCGCCTGATATTGACGCAGAATGTCGTCAGTATGAGGAAAAAATTCGCGCTTACGGCAAAATCCATCTGTTTATGGGTGGCGTAGGCAACGACGGACACATCGCCTTTAACGAACCCGCTTCCTCTCTGGCTTCACGTACCCGTATCAAAACGCTGACCCACGATACCCGTATCGCCAACTCGCGTTTCTTCGGTGGCGATGTGGATCAGGTACCTAAATACGCGCTGACCGTAGGCGTCGGTACGCTGCTTGATGCAGAGGAAGTAATGATTCTGGTTACCGGGCACCTGAAGGCTCATGCACTGAAAGCGGCCGTTGAAGGCAATGTGAATCATATGTGGACCATCAGCTGCCTGCAGCTGCATGCGAAATCCGTTGTCGTCTGCGATGAGCCAGCGACCATGGAATTGAAAGTGAAGACCGTGAAGTACTTCCGCGAAATGGAAGCGGAAAATATCACCGGTCTGTGATGCCGGGAGGTAAGCCTCCCCTTCACCGATCGCATCCGGCCAAACGCGGTTTCCTTAACGCTGGCCGGATCGTACCAGCATTAAAAGTCAGGAGAATGACTATGTACGCTTTAACTCAGGGTCGCATTTATACCGGCCATGAAGTCCTCGACGGGCACGCAGTGGTGATCGCTGACGGCCTGATCGACCGTGTTTGCCCGCAGGGCGATGTGCCTGCCGGTATTGAAACCCGTGACGTCAACGGTGCCATTATTGCCCCTGGCTTTATCGATCTGCAGCTTAACGGCTGTGGCGGCGTGCAGTTCAATGATGACCCTGCTGCAATCAGCGTTGAAACGCTGAATATTATGCAGAAAGCAAATGAAAAATCCGGCTGTACCAGCTTCCTGCCAACGCTTATCACCAGTACCGACGAGCTGATGAAGCGTGCGGTTGAAGTGATGCGGGCCTGGCTGGCACAAAACAGCAATCAGGCGTTGGGTCTGCACCTGGAAGGTCCGTGGCTGAATCCGCTGAAGAAAGGTACGCACAATCCGGCACTGATTCGTGCACCGGATAAAGCGCTGGTTGATTTCCTGTGTGAAAATGCGGACGTGATTACCAAGATTACGCTGGCCCCTGAAAAAGTGGGCACAGAAGTCATCCGCCAGCTGCGCGCGGCCGGCATTGTGATTTCAGCCGGGCACTCGCACGCGACCTATGATGAAGCACGCAGCGGCATCTCCGCCGGCGTCAGTTTTGCGACCCACCTTTATAACGCAATGCCAACCACCACCGGCCGCGAACCGGGTTTGATCGGTGCGCTGTTTGATTCACCGGACGTCTGGTGTGGTGTGATTGCCGACGGTTTACACGTTCATTTCGCCAACATTCGGAATGCAAAACGCATCAAAGGTGACAAGCTGGTACTGGTAACCGATGCCACCGCACCGGCAGGCGCTAATATTGACCAGTTCATTTTTGCTGGCAAAACAATATACTATCGTAACGGGCTGTGCGTTGATGAGAACGGTACACTGAGTGGTTCTGCACTAACTATGATTGAAGCTGTCGAGAACAGCGTCGAACATGTTGGTATCGCTCTGGATGAAACGCTCCGTATGGCAACGCTTTATCCAGCCCGTGCAATGGGGGTTGATAATCAGTTAGGGTCAATTGAAGCCGGAAAAGTGGCGAACCTGACGGTATTCACCCGCGACTATAAAATCACCCGGACCATCGTTAATGGTAACGAGGTCTTTAGCGAGTAGATATTTAATGACCACTGGCGGCCAGGCCCAAATTGGAAATGTTGATCTTGTTAAACAACTGAATAGCGCAGCCGTGTACCGGCTCATCGATCAGCAGGGGCCCATATCGCGCATTCAGATTGCCGAACACAGCCAGCTTGCACCCGCCAGCGTCACCAAGATCACCCGGCAGCTCATTGAACGCGGGCTGATTAAAGAAGTTGAGCAACAGGCATCAACCGGTGGCCGCCGGGCCATATCGATTGTCTGCGAAACTCGCGGCTTTAATACCATTGGCGTTCGCCTTGGCCGTAACGATGCCACGCTGACTTTGTTCGATCTCAGCGGCAAATCACTGGCGGAAGAGCACTACCCTCTGCCAGAGCGCAGCCAGGAAACGCTGGAACATGCGCTGTTTAATGCCATCGCCGCCTTCCATGAGCAACATCAGCGCAAGCTGCGCGAACTCATTGCGATCTCCGTGATTCTTCCCGGCCTGGTCGATCCGAAGAACGGCGTGATCCGCTACATGCCGCATATCAGCGTCAGTCACTGGCCGCTGGTCGCCAACCTCGAAAAACGCTTTAACGTCACTAGTTTTGTCGGCCACGATATCCGCAGTCTTGCTCTGGCGGAGCACTATTTTGGTGCCTCGCGCGACTGCGCAGACTCCATTCTGGTGCGTGTTCATCGCGGAACGGGGGCGGGAATCATCGCCAACGGACATATCTTCCTCGGTAGTAACGGTAATGTCGGTGAGCTGGGGCATATCCAGGTCGATCCGCTGGGAGAGCGCTGCCACTGCGGCAACTTTGGCTGCCTGGAAACCATTGCCGCTAATAGTGCCATTGAAAATCGCGTACGGCATCTGCTGACGCAGGGATATCCGAGCAGCCTGAGTCTGGATAATTGCCAGATCCAGCATATTTGCAGTGCCGCCAATCGCGGCGATGCGCTGGCCGCCGAGGTTATCGAACATGTGGGCCGCCATCTGGGCAAAGCGATTGCGATTGCGATTAACCTGTTTAACCCGCAGAAAATTGTTATCGCCGGTGAAATAACCGAGGCCGATAAGGTCCTGCTACCCGCGATTGAAAGCTGCATCAATACTCAGGCGCTAAAAGCGTTCCGAAAAAATCTGCCGGTAGTACGCTCAGAGATCGATCATCGCTCGGCTATCGGCGCCTTTGCGCTGGCAAAACGGGCGATGCTTAACGGCATCCTGCTGCAGCGACTTCTGGAAGCGTAATCAAGGACAGTAAGTGCATGACGATTAAGAACGTAATTTGCGATATTGACGGCGTATTAATGCATGACAATACTGCCGTACCCGGGGCTCGCGAGTTCCTGCAGCGGATCATGGGAAATAATATGCCGCTGGTGGTACTGACCAACTACCCGTCACAAACTGCCATGGATCTGGCCAACCGCTTTGCCTCCGCGGGTATAGACCTCCCGGACAGCGTGTTTTATACCTCCGCCATGGCTACCGCCGATTTTCTTAAGCGCCAGGAAGGGAAAAAAGCCTATGTCGTCGGTGAAGGCGCATTAATCCATGAGCTGTATAAAGCCGGGTTTACCATTACCGATATCAATCCGGATTTTGTGATTGTCGGCGAGACGCGTTCCTTTAACTGGGACATGATGCACAAAGCCGCCTTCTTCGTTGCTAACGGCGCGCGGTTTATTGCCACCAACCCGGACAGCCATGGCCACGGCCATTCGCCTGCCTGCGGCGCACTCTGTGCCGGAATTGAGCGTATCTCAGGCCGACAGCCTTTCTACGTCGGTAAGCCCAGCCCGTGGATTATGCGTGCCGCGCTGAATAAGATGCAGGCCCATTCAGAGGAAACGGTTATCGTTGGCGATAATCTGCGCACCGATATTCTGGCCGGATTCCAGGCCGGTCTGGAAACCATACTGGTGCTTACCGGCGTTTCCAGCCTCAGCGATATTGACGCCATGCCCTTCCGCCCTACGTGGGTTTACCCCTCCGTCGCAGATATCGACATTTTTTAATCCCCAGCCCGGTTAGCGCCGGGCTTTCTCTTTCTTCTTCGCGCAAAATTCAGCCGATTTTTGCCATTTTTTGCCGATTCGACAATAAAAACACCCATTAATTGAATAATCATCAAAGATAAGGCCAGGTCAACGGGCTATTTTTCAGGTATTGGCTAAATTGCTTGCATAGTCTGCTCCGTTAGCGCATTTTCTTATACATCAGGCGGCAACTCTCGCCTCAAACCAATATCAATACCGCAAGGTAAGTCGTTTAGGGAGCTGTGTATGTGTTCTATTTTTGGTGTACTCGATCTGAAAACCGATCCTACTGAACTGCGTAAGAAAGCGTTGGAGCTTTCTCGCCTGATGCGCCACCGTGGCCCGGACTGGTCTGGCATTTATGCCGATGACTATGCCATCCTGGCACACGAGCGTCTGTCGATCGTTGACGTGAACAATGGCGCACAGCCACTGTACAACGCTGCGCATACCCACGTTCTGGCGGTTAACGGCGAGATTTACAACCATCAGGCACTGCGCGCTGAGCTGAGCGACCGCTATGAATTCCAGACGGATTCCGACTGCGAAGTGATCCTCGCGCTGTATCAGGAAAAAGGTATCGACTTCCTCGACGATCTGCAGGGCATGTTCGCCTTTATTCTGTATGACACCGAGAAGAAAACCTGGCTGATTGGCCGTGACCATATCGGTATCATTCCGCTGTATATGGGCAACGACGAGCACGGCAACCTGTACGTCGCTTCTGAAATGAAGGCGCTGGTGCCGGTTTGCCGCACAATCAAAGAGTTCCCGGCGGGCAGCTATATGTCCAGCACCGACGGTGAAATCAAACGCTACTGGCAGCGTGACTGGTTCGACTATGCCGCAGTGGCTAACAACACCACCGATGCAGCAGCTCTGAAAGGCGCGCTGGAAGAGTCAGTAAAAAGCCACCTGATGTCAGATGTGCCTTACGGCGTTCTGCTGTCCGGCGGACTGGATTCTTCAATTATTTCAGCCGTTACCAAGAAATTTGCCGCCAAGCGCGTTGAAGATCACGACAAGAGCGAAGCCTGGTGGCCACAGCTGCACTCCTTCGCTGTGGGTCTGGAAGGTTCACCGGACCTGAAAGCAGCGAAAGCCGTGGCTGAGCATCTGGGTACTGTGCACCATGAGATTCACTTCACCGTGCAGGAAGGCCTTGATGCGATTCGCGATGTGATTTATCACATTGAAACCTATGACGTGACCACCATTCGTGCATCCACTCCGATGTATCTGATGTCACGCAAGATCAAAGCGATGGGCATCAAGATGGTGCTGTCCGGCGAAGGTGCGGACGAAGTCTTCGGCGGCTACCTGTACTTCCATAAGGCACCAAACGCACAGGAGTTCCACGAGGAGAACGTGCGTAAACTGCATGCGCTGCACATGTTTGACTGTGCGCGTGCCAACAAGGCGATGTCAGCCTGGGGCGTGGAAGCTCGCGTACCGTTCCTGGACAAGAAATTCCTTGATGTGGCAATGCGCATCAACCCGGAAGATAAAATGTGCGGCAGCAACGGCAAAATGGAAAAACACATCCTGCGTGAGTGTTTTGAATCCTACCTGCCGGCAAGCGTAGCATGGCGCCAGAAAGAGCAGTTCTCTGACGGCGTTGGCTACAGCTGGATTGATACGCTGAAAGAAGTGGCAGCAGAGCAGATTAGCGACCAGCAGCTGCAAACCGCGCACTTCCGCTTCCCGTACAACACGCCAACCTCAAAAGAGGCGTATCTGTACCGTGAAATCTTTGAAGAGCTGTTCCCGGTACCAAGCGCGGCTGAGTGCGTTCCAGGCGGTCCGTCCGTGGCCTGCTCGTCGGCTAAAGCCATCGAATGGGACGAAGCGTTCAAAACCATGGACGATCCGTCAGGACGTGCGGTTGGCGTGCATCAGGCAGCCTACTAATCCTCACCGTTTCACAAATACTTACGGGCCTTTATGGCCCGTTTTTTTTTGCCATAACGCTGTTTAGACTCAGAATTCGTCGATTTTATCGACATAATGGTCACAAGCCATGCAAACAACACGTTTATGGCAAAAAACGGGAAAAAACTAGTTGACGCTTTTGGGCCAACTCCGCATAATGCGCCCCGCAACGCCGATGAAGGTGACGCAAAAAAAGAAGGCTACTTAGCTCAGCTGGTTAGAGCACAGCACTCATAATGCTGGGGTCACAGGTTCGATTCCCGTAGTAGCCACCACTTCTTTTTGCGCGGGAGTGGCGAAATTGGTAGACGCACCAGATTTAGGTTCTGGCGCCGCAAGGTGTGCGAGTTCAAGTCTCGCCTCCCGCACCATTTCCGACAGAGGTTTGCAGCAAGGATGGGGTATCGCCAAGCGGTAAGGCACCGGTTTTTGATACCGGCATTCCCTGGTTCGAATCCAGGTACCCCAGCCAGTTTTTTGTAGTAGAATGTGTAGTTCTGACTGTCGTGTTATCACGATGCGGACATTGGGATATCGCCAAGCGGTAAGGCACCGGTTTTTGATACCGGCATTCCCTGGTTCGAATCCAGGTATCCCAGCCAGTCAGAAAGTTGTAAAGCAATAATGTACGGCTACTTAGCTCAGCTGGTTAGAGCACAGCACTCATAATGCTGGGGTCACAGGTTCGATTCCCGTAGTAGCCACCAAATTATTGGGGTGTCGCCAAGTGGTAAGGCTCTGGTTTCTGATACCAGCATTCCGGGGTTCGAATCCCTGCACCCCAGCCATATAAAGACGGCTGGTTGTATTAAGTCGCAAAGTAAAAGTCGCCTGGTTCGCCAGTCGCAGTAAAAATTGGGGTGTCGCCAAGTGGTAAGGCTCTGGTTTCTGATACCAGCATTCCGGGGTTCGAATCCCTGCACCCCAGCCATAAAGTAAAGAAGCCCGCGCAAGCGGGCTTTTTTACGTCTGTCGATCATGAAATTCCAGTCGCATACAGCACTCTTAAAACAGACCGCGCTATGGATTAACGGGCAGGCGGTTAACCTACCCGGAGTAAAACTACAGTCCCAGCGCGTACCGCAACGCCTGTCGCTTCAGCCCGCCGGAATGCTGTGCCGCCATCAATCCCAGATTACGCACAAGCTTCAACGGGCCCAGCTGGTTGCTGAAGGCGAAATAGAACAGATCCATGCCGCTCTGCATCAGCTGATTATCTTTCTGGCGCTGACGCTGATAGCGCAGCAGAACCGCTTCAGAAGCCCAGTCTTCAGCACGCAAACGTGATTCACTCAGCACGTTAATCAACGCGTCCACGTCGCGATAGCCAAGATTTACACCCTGCCCTGCCAGCGGATTAATGGTGTGCGCCGCATCCCCCACCAGTGCAAGGCCGGGCTTGACGTAATCAATGGCATGGCGGCGCACCAGCGGGAACGATCCGGCCGCTACGGCAGTCACTTTGCCTAACCGCGCCGGGAAATGTGCAGCAATTTCTTTTTGCAGCTGAGGGATCGGCATCGCCTGTAGCTGGCGAATGCGCGCCGGGCTGTCATACCAGACCAGTGATGCCCAGTTATCAAACAACGGCAGAAATGCACGTGGCCCCTGCGGAGTAAACTGCTGCCAGGTGGTATCTCCCGCATCATGCTCACAGCGCACGCTGATTAACATACAGGACTGAGCATAATTCCAGCCGCGAATACCAATACCAGCCATCTGGCGCACCTGAGAATTGGCCCCGTCAGCACCGATCACCAGACGGGTATTCAGCCGCTGGCCGCCGTCCAGCGTTAGCTGCCAGCCACCGTTGACCGGTTGTAAACTCTGCAACCGCGTGGGGCAGATTATCCGCACGGGCTGCTGTTGCAAGCGCTGCCACAGCGCCCGCTGCAGCACGCTGTTCTCCACCATATAGCCGAGTTCCGGCAGTCCAAGCGAGGCGGCATCAAAGGACACCTGAGCCGTCTGCCACTCCCAGGTTTCCAGCCGACGATAGGGCACACAGCGCATTGCGGTAACCGCTGGCCAGACATCAAGCTGTTTGAGTAAAGCGACGGATGCAGCACCAATAGCTGAGATACGCACATCGGGAGGACTGGCCGGATCAAATTCCACCGGGGCTTCCTGCTCCAGAACCGCTACCTCAAACCCGTGCTGTGCCAGACCACTGGCCAGCGCGGCGCCAACCATGCCACCGCCCACAATGGCCACATCTATCTTCTGCTCATTTTCTGTCATTGTTTTTCCTTCACCGGCGTTGCCAAATATGCTCTACAGCTACACCTCGCCGGGCGAATTCTGTTATCCTGATAGTTAGTAAGTGTACCGGATTTTAACCCCGTTACCTCAGTTTCACTGGTCGCGAAACAATAGGATACGCGCCCTGCACTCTTTTCTGCATGACAAATGGCAAGTCGATGACAAAAAAACTGCATATTAAAACCTGGGGCTGCCAGATGAATGAGTATGACTCATCCAAAATGGCTGACCTGTTAAACAGCACCCACGGCTATACGCTGACCGAAGAAGCGGAAGACGCTGATGTACTGCTGCTCAACACCTGCTCAATTCGTGAAAAGGCTCAGGAAAAGGTTTTCAATCTGCTTGGCCGTTGGCGAAAACTGAAAGAAGCGCGACCGGACGTCATTATCGGCGTGGGTGGCTGTGTGGCATCGCAGGAGGGTGAACATATTCGTCAGCGCGCCAGCTGCGTGGATATTGTTTTTGGCCCGCAAACGCTGCATCGCCTGCCGGAAATGATCAACACCGTTCGCGGCACCAAAAGCCCGGTGGTGGATATCAGCTTCCCGGAAATTGAAAAATTCGACCGCATGCCAGAACCGCGCGCGGACGGTCCTACTGCTTTTGTTTCTATCATGGAAGGCTGCAATAAGTACTGTACGTTCTGCGTGGTGCCCTATACGCGTGGTGAAGAGGTCAGCCGACCTTCGGATGACATTCTGTTTGAAATTGCTCAGCTCGCCGCTCAGGGCGTGCGTGAAGTCAACCTGTTGGGGCAAAACGTTAACGCTTACCGGGGTGAAACTTACGACGGTGGAATCTGCACATTTGCCGAACTGCTGCGCCTGGTCGCCGCCATTGACGGTATTGATCGCATTCGTTTCACCACCAGCCATCCGATTGAATTTACTGACGACATTATTGACGTCTATCGCGATACGCCCGAACTGGTCAGCTTCCTGCATCTGCCGGTACAAAGCGGTGCCGACCGCATACTCACACTGATGAAGCGTTCGCATACCGCGCTGGAATATAAGGCAATTATCCGTAAGCTGTTGGCCGCACGACCCGATATTCAGATGAGCTCCGACTTTATCATCGGCTTCCCTGGTGAAACGCAGGCCGATTTTGAGCAGACGATGAAGCTGGTTGGCGATATCAACTTCGACGTTAGCTTCAGCTTTATCTATTCCGCGCGCCCCGGTACGCCTGCCGCCGACCTCCCTGACGATGTGTCAGAAGAAGAGAAGAAGCAGCGCCTGTATATTTTGCAGGACCGCATTAACCAGCAGGCGATGGCGTGGAGCCGCCGCATGCTCGGTACCGTCCAGCGAATTTTGGTCGAAGGCACCTCGCGTAAGAATGTGATGGAGCTTTCAGGCCGCACGGAAAATAATCGCGTGGTCAACTTTGAAGGTACACCTGAACATATCGGCAAATTCGTTGATGTCGAAATCGTGGATGTTTACACCAACTCACTGCGCGGCGTGCTGGTGCGCAGCGAAGAACAGATGGGCCTGCGCAGTATTGAATCCCCTGCCTCGGTGATTGCTCGTACCCGTAAAGAAAACGAGCTGGGCGTAGGGTCATTCCAGCCCTGATCCCGCCTTTTAAATGCGGCGAGGCTTCCAGTTCGCCGCATTATTTCATGCAACAACGGTTGGTTTCTGAAATCTCAGCCCAAATATCGCTTGAGACGCTTGCACCTTTGCGCCTCGCCATAAATAATTCCCTTATGGCACTGGCGCTTAAGTCGGTGAAGCCCATTTTCTCAACCTGGCCCTGAGTGACCCAAAGGATTAGTTTGAATATTGAAACACGTGAAATGACTTTAGAACCGGCCGATAACACCCGGCTGTTGAGCCTCTGTGGTCCGTTCGACGACAACATTAAGCAGCTGGAGCGCCGTCTTGGGATTGAAATAAACCGCCGGGATAATGCGTTTAAACTGGTAGGCCGTGCGCTCTGCGTTAATGCCGCCGTGGACATCCTGCGCGATCTTTACGTGGATACCGCCCCCGTGCGTGGCCATATCCCGGATATCGATCCGGAACAGATTCACCTGGCAATTAAAGAGAGCCGGGTACTGGAGCAAACCGCTGAGAGCGTGCCTGACTTTGGTAAAGCGATTCACATTAAGACCAAGCGCGGCGTCATTAAGCCACGTACGCCCAATCAGGCGCAGTACATTGCCAATATTCTCGACCACGATGTGACTTTTGGTATCGGACCTGCAGGTACAGGTAAAACCTACCTGGCGGTGGCCGCTGCGGTAGACGCTCTGGAGCGCCAGGAAATCCGCCGCATTATGCTGACCCGCCCGGCAGTGGAAGCTGGCGAGAAGCTGGGCTTCCTGCCCGGCGATCTCAGCCAGAAGGTCGATCCTTATCTGCGT
Organism: Pantoea coffeiphila; assembly: GCF_016909495.1. Lineage (GTDB taxonomy): Bacteria > Pseudomonadota > Gammaproteobacteria > Enterobacterales > Enterobacteriaceae > Erwinia > Erwinia coffeiphila. Next base: position 460,780 of record NZ_JAFBFW010000002.1, read on the forward strand.
CCACTGTATGACGCCCTGTTTGAGATGCTGGGCTTTGAGCGCGTAGAGAAACTGATTGAGCGCAACGTAATCGAAGTGGCCCCGCTGGCCTATATGCGCGGGCGTACCCTGAATGACGCGTTTATCATTCTGGACGAAAGCCAGAACACCACCATCGAACAGATGAAGATGTTCCTGACACGTATTGGCTTCAACTCAAGAGCGGTGATTACCGGTGACGTCACCCAGATCGATCTGCCGCGTAACCTGAAATCCGGCCTGCGCCACGCGATCGAAGTGTTATCTGACGTACCGGAACTGAGCTTCAACTTCTTCCACAGTGAAGACGTAGTGCGCCACCCGGTCGTTGCCCGAATTGTCATTGCCTATGAAGCCTGGGAAAGTGCCGATCAAAAACGGCGCGATGCCCTGGCAGAAGAACGTAAACGTGAAGCGCTTGCCCTGCAGCAGGCTGCTTCACAGGAGCCCAAATGAGTACAGTCATTCTTGACCTGCAGTTAGCCTGTGAAAGTGAACAGGGACTTCCACCGGAAGCCGATTTCCGCCGCTGGCTGGAAGCGGTGCTGCCGCAGTTTCAGCCGGAAAGTGAAGTCACCATTCGCGTGGTGGATGAAGCCGAAAGCCATGAGTTAAACCATACCTATCGCGGCAAGGACAAGCCTACCAACGTGCTCTCTTTCCCGTTTGAAGCACCGCCGGGGATAGAGCTGCCCCTGCTGGGCGATCTGATTATCTGCCGTCAGGTTGTAGAACAGGAAGCGCTGGAGCAGGAAAAAGCGCTGGAGGCGCACTGGGCGCACATGGTGATCCACGGTAGCCTGCATTTATTAGGTTATGATCACATCGAAGATGACGAAGCCGAAGAGATGGAATCGCTGGAGACCGAGATAATGCTTGCTCTTGGCTATCCCGATCCGTACATTTCGGAGAAAGAATAAGTACTGGCGTATCCAGCTTGCTGTACGCCTTGCCCCTGCGGGGGCAGCCGATCCCTTAACAGAGAGACTAACTCAAAAACGCCATGAGCGATGACCATTCACAGAATAACGACAGTCCCAGTAGTAAAAAGGGATTTTTTAGCCTGATCCTCAACCAGCTTTTCCACGGTGAGCCTAAAAACCGTGATGACCTGCTTGAGCTAATCCGTGATTCCGAGCAGAACGAGCTGATCGATCCGGATACCCGGGATATGCTGGAAGGGGTGATGGATATCGCCGAACAGCGTGTACGCGATATTATGATCCCCCGCTCGCAGATGATCACGCTCAAGCGTAATCAAACGCTGGAAGAGTGCCTGGCGGTGATCATTGACTCTGCCCACTCGCGCTTCCCGGTGATCAGTGAAGACAAGGACCATGTTGAAGGCATCCTGATGGCGAAAGACCTGCTGCCGTTTATGAGCAGCAGTTCCGAGCCGTTCAGTATAGAAAAAGTTCTGCGCCAGGCCGTTGTGGTACCGGAGAGCAAGCGTGTTGACCGCATGCTAAAAGAGTTCCGCTCGCAGCGCTACCACATGGCGATCGTCATCGATGAGTTTGGTGGCGTTTCCGGTCTGGTGACCATCGAAGATATTCTTGAATTGATCGTCGGTGAAATTGAAGATGAATATGACGATGAGGAAGATCGTGATATCCGTCAGCTGAGCCGTCATACCTATACCGTGCGTGCGCTAGCCCCGATTGAAGACTTTAATGAGGTATTCGGCACCCACTTCAGCGATGAAGAGGTGGATACCATTGGTGGACTGGTGATGCAGGGCTTCGGCCACCTCCCGGCACGCGGAGAGAGCATCGAAATCGACGGCTACCAGTTTAAAGTCGCCATGGCCGACAGCCGCCGTATCATCCAGGTCCATGTCAGGGTTCCGGAAAACTCGCCACAGCCCACTCTGGAAGAGTAATTACCTTATGGCAATTGCCTCAATTTGTCAGCGCCAGCGGGTTCGCCTGCTGCTCGCGCTGTTAACGGGTGCCGCTGGCACCCTTTCTTTCTCGCCCTATGATTTCTGGCCTGCCGCCCTTGTTTCTTTAATCGGGCTCCAGGCGCTGACGCTAAACCGCACAACGCGGCAGGCCTGCGCAATTGGCTTCGCATGGGGCTTCGGCCTGTTCGGCAGCGGTATTAACTGGGTCTATGTCAGTATCGCCACCTTTGGCGGTATGCCAGGGCCGGTGAATATCTTCCTTGTGGTTCTGCTGGCGGCCTACTTGTCGCTGTATCCGATGCTGTTTACCACCCTGCTAAACCGCCTGTTCCCAAAAACCACGCTGCTACGCCTGGTGCTGGCAGCACCGGTGCTCTGGCAGGTAACGGAGTTTTTACGCGGCTGGATCTTAACCGGTTTCCCGTGGCTGCAGTTCGGCTACAGCCAGATTAACGGCCCTTTAAAAGGACTGGCACCGCTGCTCGGTGTGGAGGGCATCACTTTCCTGCTGATGGTAATAGCGGGCCTGCTGGTCTTCTCCGCCAATCAGCGGCGCCTGAGTGCGGGTATCATCGCTCTTGCCCTGCTTTTACTGCCGTGGCCAATGCGCCTGATCAACTGGTTCCAGCCGCTGCCGGAACGCACCGTTGACGTGGCGCTGGTGCAGGGCAACATCGCACAATCGATGAAATGGGACCCTAACCAGCTGGTTAATACGTTAAAAACCTATACCGCGCTCAGCCGTCCATACGTTGGTAAAGCACCGATAATTATCTGGCCGGAGTCAGCCATTCCCGATCTGGAAACGCGCCAGCAGCCGTTCCTGAAAGAAGTTGATGAGCAGCTTCGCAACGGCGGCAGCAGCCTGATTACCGGGATTGTTGACTCGCGGCTGGAGAATAATCGTTACCACGATTACAACTCGATTATCGTGCTGGGTGGTCCAGAGCCTTACAACTACTTCAGCGGCAACCGCTACCAGAAAAATCATCTGGTGCCTTTCGGTGAATTCGTTCCGCTGGAATCGCTGCTGCGTCCGCTCGCGCCGTTCTTCGATCTGCCGATGTCCTCTTTCAGCCGTGGCAGCTACATTCAGCCGCAGCTCAAAGTGGCAGGCTTTAATCTGACCGCCGCGATTTGCTACGAAATCGTACTGGGTCAGCAGGTGCGGGATAACTTCCAGCCGGATACTAACTTCCTGCTGACTATCTCTAACGATGCCTGGTTTGGTCATTCAATAGGTCCCTGGCAACACCTGCAAATGGCGCAGATGCGCGCGCTGGAGCTGGGTCGTCCTCTGCTGCGCAGCACCAATAATGGCGTAACGGCTATCGTGGACGCCAAAGGGGATATCAGCCAGATTATCCCTCAGTTCACTGCCGAGGTACTCTCCGCAAAAGTCACGCCGACTACAGGCCTGACGCCCTACGCGCGTATCGGTAACTGGGGCGTGTGGTTTATCACGCTGCTCTTCGCAGCGGTGGGTGGGCTGTGCTGCTGGCGCTCGCGCGGGTCTCAGCGTTAAATCTTACGGAGCCAGTCTTTAACGCTGGCTCCATATTTTCTGCCTTACTCACATTACTCTCCCACTGCTACCTTCGCGACATTTTCCCTCGCCAGATCTTTTTTGCCTTAACCACTTCTACTTTCCACCTCTGCGACTTTCACATTTTGTTCTTCTAACGCATCTATCCTCTTCACCAACGATCTGCCTTCCACTTTCTGGCTGGCCGTAGCCCTCTCGATCGCATGCATCATCCTGCTCGCCGTTTATGCTGCACTTTTGTTAAAAAACCGCCGTTGGCACGATGATTGCAAAATATTTCCGTGAAAACGTGTGTCGCCCTAAATAAAGTCACGATGAAACGCCGAGCGCACCAAAACAGGGCATTTAGCGCACCACCATGAGGCAAGCTGAACCGTCAGGCGCCAGATTGGTGCGGCATGACTCGCAAAAAGGAAACTTTTTCGTATCCTGCCGTTAACATTCGGCTATGTTATTTGAGAAAGACCACGTTAACCGCTGTACATAAAACAGATAAACAGCTGGAAATACACACAACATCACGTCGGCGTAGTTAAATTAACGCCACAACTGCAAAGGAGTTGGAACATGAAATTACGGAAACTGGGGCTTTGCCTTGCACTGGCAGGTTTTGCCTCCGGTATTGCACATGCAGAAGACGCTGCACCACAGGCCGCCGATGCGCAAACACAGACCCTGGAAAAAATTGCTAAAAACGGCGTCATCGTTGTGGGCCACCGTGAATCATCCGTCCCGTTCTCCTACTACGACAATCAGCAAAAAGTGGTGGGTTATTCTCAGGCCTATTCCGACGCCATCGTTGAAGCTATCAAAAAGAAACTCAACAAGCCTGACCTGCAGGTTAAACTGCTGCCAATCACGTCACAGAACCGCATCCCGCTGCTGCAAAACGGCACCTACGATTTCGAGTGCGGTTCCACCACCAACAACCTGGAACGCCAGAAACAGGCCGCGTTCTCTGACAGCATCTTCGTTGTGGGCACCCGCCTGCTGGTGAAAAAAGGTGGCCCGATTAAAGACTTCGCTGACCTGAAAGGGAAAAGCGTTGTAGTGACTTCCGGTACAACGTCTGAAATTCTGCTGAACAAGCTGAATGATGAGCAGAAAATGGAAATGCGCATTATCAGCGCGAAAGACCACGGCGACTCCTTCCGTACCCTGGAAAGCGGCCGCGCGGTGGCCTTTATGATGGATGACGCACTGCTGGCCGGTGAACGCGCAAAAGCGAAGAAACCGTCTAACTGGGAAATCCTCGGCACGCCGCAGTCACACGAAGCCTACGGCTGTATGCTGCGTAAGGGCGATGGCGAATTTAAGAAGCTGATGGATGACACCATCGCGCAGGCACAGACGTCCGGCGAAGCGGCAAAATGGTTTGATAAATGGTTTAAACAGCCAATCCCACCAAAAAACATGACCATGGACTTCGATCTGTCTGACGATATGAAAGCGCTGTTCAAGTCTCCTAACGACAAGGCAATGAATTAATAACGAAAATAAAGGGCAGTCTGCTGCCCTACGATTGTTGAACACAGGCCCGGACAGACACGGCCAGGCTGATGTGGCACTCAGTCACGCAGCCTGGCTAAGGTATTAAGCGGTCGTTCCCCGTAGCGTACATCAGGGCCTCTCATCAATCTTCAGGGTAGCAGCCGCTACCCTTTTTTTACCGGAGTCGTTTATGTCAATTGATTGGAACTGGGGTATCTTCCTGCAACAGGCCCCGTTCGGTAATACCACCTACCTTGGCTGGCTATGGTCTGGTTTCCAGGTCACCGTTGCCGTCTCAGTCTGCGCCTGGATTATCGCTCTGCTGGTTGGATCGCTGTTTGGCATTTTGCGCACCGTTCCTAACCGATGGCTGTCTACGCTGGGCACCTGCTACGTTGAGCTTTTCCGCAACGTACCGCTGATCGTCCAGTTCTTTATCTGGTATCTGGTTATCCCGGAGCTGCTGCCCGAAAGCATCGGCATGTGGTTTAAATCAGAGCTGGACCCGAATATTCAGTTCTTCACCTGTTCGGTACTCTGCCTGGGGCTGTTTACCGCCGCGCGCGTGTGCGAGCAGGTCCGTGCCGCCATTCAGTCTCTGCCGTCCGGGCAGAAAAACGCCGGTCTGGCGATGGGGCTGACGCTGCCACAAACCTACCGTTACGTCCTGCTGCCTAATGCCTATCGCGTTATCGTGCCGCCAATGACCTCTGAAATGCTGAACCTGGTGAAAAACTCGGCGATCGCTTCAACCATTGGTCTGGTGGATATGGCGGCGCAGGCGGGCAAACTGCTGGATTACTCCGCGCACGCCTATGAATCCTTTACGGCTATTACGCTGGCCTATATCGCCATCAATGCGGTGATTATGCTGCTGATGAGCCTGGTTGAACGTAAAGTGCGCCTGCCCGGCAATACGGGAGGAAAATAATGTACGAATTTGACTGGAGCACCATCGTGCCCAACCTGCCGTTCCTGTGGAACGGTATGGTTGTTACCCTGAAAATCACGATTACGGCGGTAATCTTCGGCATCATCTGGGGCACCCTGCTGGCGGTTATGCGGCTGTCGTCGATTACCGTTGTCAGCTGGTTTGCCCGCCTGTACGTCAACCTTTTCCGCTCAGTGCCACTGGTGATGGTACTGCTGTGGTTCTATCTGGTGGTGCCGAGCTTCCTTCAGCAAGTACTGGGGCTGTCGCCCAAAACGGATATCCGCCTGATTTCAGCCATGGTGGCTTTCTCGCTGTTTGAAGCCGCATACTACTCCGAAATTATCCGCGCCGGGATACTGAGTATTGCTCGAGGTCAGGGCAACGCCGCGCTGGCGTTGGGGATGACCAAGTGGCAGTCAATGCAGCTGATCATACTGCCGCAGGCGTTTCGCGCGATGGTGCCGCTGCTGCTCACCCAGGGTATCGTTTTGTTCCAGGACACCTCACTGGTTTACGTTCTGAGCCTCGCCGATTTCTTCCGTACAGCCGATACCATCGGAATCAACAACGGTACGGAAATTGAGATGGTGCTGTTTGCCGGCGCGGTTTATTTTGTTATCAGCCTCAGTGCTTCGCTGTTGGTCAGCTATTTAAAGAAAAAAAGGACTGTTTAAATGATTACCCTGAAAAATGTTTCTAAGTGGTATGGTCAATTTCAGGTGCTGACCGACTGCTCAACGGAAGTGACGAAAGGTGAAGTGGTCGTGGTCTGTGGCCCTTCCGGTTCCGGTAAATCCACGCTGATAAAAACCGTCAACGGTCTGGAACCCATCCAGCAGGGGGTGATTGAAGTCAACGGTACGGCGGTAAACGATAAGCGCACCAATCTTGCGCAATTACGCTCACGTGTTGGCATGGTGTTCCAACACTTTGAACTGTTTCCCCACCTTTCCATCGTTGAAAACCTGACTCTGGCCCAGGTGAAAGTTCTTAAGCGCAATAAAGATGAGGCGCGTCAGAAAGGGCTTAAGCTGTTGGAACGCGTCGGGCTGGGAGCACACGCAAACAAGTTCCCGGGGCAGCTTTCCGGCGGCCAGCAGCAGCGCGTGGCCATTGCGCGCGCGCTGTGCATGGACCCGATCGCCATGCTGTTTGATGAACCCACCTCAGCGCTGGACCCGGAAATGATCAACGAAGTGCTGGATGTGATGGTTGAGCTGGCGAATGAAGGAATGACCATGATGGTGGTGACGCACGAAATGGGCTTTGCCCGTAAAGTGGCTAACCGGGTGATCTTTATGGACGAAGGTAAAATTGTGGAAGATTCACCGAAGGATGACTTCTTCAACAACCCGCAGTCGGAGCGCGCAAAAGAGTTCCTGGCGAAAATCCTGCATTAAGGCGGGCTTTTCATAGCTGAAAAAACGGTATCCGGAGAATGATACTTTCACTTTATCCGGATACCGATTTCACCCTTTTCAGCCTCGCAGCCTACGGTTCAAACGGCTGACGCTGAAACTGATCGTGCCCACACTCTGAGCAGCGGGTTAATACCTCCGGCGTATAGATGGCGCGAGTATACTGGCATTTCTCACATACCAGATTTCCCAACCCCACCACTTCACCGCTTTGATACACACCGTGATGATTCAGATCCTGAAACACTTCACGCCACTCAAGCTGGCTTTTATCGGTAATATCGGCCAGTTCTTTCCACAGGCTCTGGCGAATGACGCGCATAAACACGCTGTCGCCGAGTTCCTGTTCGTTTTCAGCATAGCTGCGCGCGAACTCTTCCAGATCGCGGCGAACCGCTCGCGTAACGTCATCAATTTCGCTGCGGGTCAGTTCGCCACGGTTATTCATCCGCTGCCGTGCGCTTTCTACCAGCGCATCAATGTCGCGCTCGCCCTGCTCCAGGCGCTTCGTTAAGGATGAAATAAACTCGCGATAGTACTGAGCAACCTTGTTCATGGACTCTCCTTATTGATAACGAAAGCATTTCCCTATCATTCTAGTTCCTGTACAAAAAATACGGCTTTTCATTGCACAAATTTGCCGCAGCGCTTCCAGCTTAAAGAGAAATGCCGCCTCGCCGCTCGCTTACTGTTGTTGCGTTGGGGGGGGATCAGCTATGCTATGCGGATCTTAAATGAAATCAGAAATAAGCTTAGCGCTATTCAAAAAGGACCACTGGCAGCCATGCAAGAGCAATACCGCCCGGAAGAGATAGAATCCCACGTCCAGAAACACTGGGATGAGAAGCAAACGTTCAAAGTGACCGAAGAGGAAGGTAAAGAGAAGTATTACTGCCTCTCAATGCTACCCTATCCTTCTGGCCGCCTACATATGGGCCACGTGCGAAACTACACCATCGGGGATGTGATTTCTCGCTACCAGCGCATGCTGGGTAAAAACGTGCTGCAGCCTATCGGCTGGGATGCATTCGGTCTGCCTGCGGAAGGCGCAGCGGTAAAAAACAATACCGCTCCGGCTCCGTGGACCTACTCCAATATCGATTACATGAAGAATCAGCTGAAGCTGCTCGGCTTTGGCTACGACTGGAGCCGCGAACTGGCGACCTGTCAGCCTGAGTACTATCGCTGGGAACAGTGGTTCTTCACCAAACTGTACGAAAAAGGCCTGGTCTATAAAAAGACTTCCGCGGTGAACTGGTGCCCGAACGATCTGACCGTGCTGGCGAACGAGCAGGTGATCGACGGCTGCTGCTGGCGCTGTGACACCAAAGTTGAGCGTAAAGAGATCCCGCAGTGGTTTGTGAAAATCACCGCCTACGCTGACGAACTGCTGAACGACCTCGACACGCTGGAAAGCTGGCCTGAGCAGGTTAAAACCATGCAGCGTAACTGGATTGGCCGCTCTGAAGGGGTGGAAATCGAGTTCAACGTTGCGGATAGCGAAGAAAAACTCAGCGTTTATACCACCCGCCCGGATACCTTCATGGGTGTGACCTACCTGGCCGTGGCCGCAGGTCATCCGCTGGCTGCTGCCGCAGCCGCATCGAACCCGGCGCTGGCTGACTTCATTGCTGAATGCCGGAATACCAAGGTTGCCGAAGCGGATATGGCCACCATGGAGAAAAAAGGCATGGCCACCGGCCGCTTTGCGGTACACCCGCTGACCGGCGAGCAGGTTCCTGTATGGGTCGCTAACTTTGTACTGATGGAGTACGGCACAGGTGCAGTGATGGCCGTGCCTGGCCACGACCAGCGCGACTGGGAATTTGCTACCAAATACGGTCTGACCGTTAAGCCGGTTATTCTGGCCGCAGACGGCACGGCGCCGGACCTGAGCGCTTCGGCAATGACCGAAAAAGGTACGCTGTTCAACTCCGGTGAGTTTGACGGCCTGTCGTTTGAAGACGGTTTTAACGCGATTGCCAATAAGCTGGCTGAGAAAGGCGTCGGCGAGCGTAAAGTCAACTACCGTCTGCGCGACTGGGGCGTTTCCCGTCAGCGTTACTGGGGTGCACCAATTCCAATGGTGACGCTGGAAGACGGCACCGTGATGCCAACCCCGGAAGATCAGCTGCCGGTTATCCTGCCGGAAGACGTGGTGATGGATGGCATTACCAGCCCGATTAAAGCCGATCCTGAGTGGGCTAAAACCACGGTTAACGGCCAGCCTGCGCTGCGTGAAACCGATACGTTTGACACCTTTATGGAGTCATCCTGGTACTACGCGCGCTACACCTGCCCGGACTATGATAAAGGCATGCTGGACCCGGCTGCGGCTAACTACTGGCTGCCGGTCGATCAGTATGTCGGTGGGATTGAGCACGCAATCATGCACCTGCTCTATTTCCGCTTCTTCCACAAACTGCTGCGCGATGCAGGCCTGGTGACGTCCGACGAACCGGCTAAACGCCTGCTGTGCCAGGGGATGGTACTGGCCGATGCGTTCTACTACACCGGTAACAACGGCGAACGTAACTGGGTCTCTCCGGTTGATGTGGACGTTGAGCGTGACGAGAAAGGCCGTATCACCAAAGCATCCGATGCCGCTGGTCATGAGCTGATTTACGCGGGCATGAGCAAAATGTCGAAGTCGAAAAACAACGGCATCGACCCGCAGGTGATGGTTGAGCGCTACGGTGCGGACACCGTTCGTCTGTTCATGATGTTTGCTTCTCCGGCAGATATGACTCTGGAATGGCAGGAATCCGGCGTTGAAGGGGCGAACCGCTTCCTCAAGCGCGTGTGGAAACTGGCCTTTGAGCACAGTGAAAAAGGCGCAACCGAAGCGCTGGATATCGCTTCACTGAACGACGAGCAGAAATCGCTGCGCCGCGATCTGCACAAAACCATCAGCAAAGTCAGCGATGATATTGGCCGTCGTCAGACCTTCAACACCGCTATCGCTGCGATTATGGAACTGATGAACAAACTGCTCCGTGCGCCGCAGGAAACCGCTCAGGACCGCGCGCTGATGCAGGAAGCACTGCAGGCCGTTGTCCGTATGCTGTATCCGTTTACCCCGCACGCCAGCTTCGTGCTGTGGCAGGCGCTGGGCGGTGAAGGCGAAGTGGATAATGCACCATGGCCGCAGGCTGATGAATCAGCGATGGTTGAAGACTCGCTGCTGGTGGTTGTTCAGGTTAATGGTAAAGTTCGCGGTAAAGTTACCGTTGCAGCAGACGCGACTCAGGAGCAGGTGCAGGCTCGCGCGGCACAGGAGCATCTGGTGGCGAAATATCTCGACGGCGTTACCATTCGTAAAGTTATTTACGTGCCGGGTAAACTGCTTAACCTGGTTGTGGGTTGATGTCAGGAGGAATTGTGCGACATCCGATAGTCTCTCTGCTTGTTGGCCTGGCGGTGTTGATCACCGCCGGTTGTGGCTACCATCTTCGCGGTACGACCTCTGTACCTGCCGAGATGAAAACGCTGGTGTTGGATTCGTCCGATCCTTATGGTCCGCTGGCTCGTTCGGTGCGTGAACAGCTGCGCCTGAATGATGTGAAGATTCTGGATAGCACGGATAAAAATACCGATGTGCCATCGTTACGTCTTCAGGGCGAGCGTATCAATCGCGATACCGCGTCGATCTTCCAGGATGGTAAAACGGCTGAATACTCAATGATGATGGTCGTCAGCGCTCAGGTACTGGTGCCGAATAAAGGCATCTACCCGATCAGCACCACTGTTTATCGTTCATTCTTTGATAACCCGCTGGCCGCACTGGCAAAAGATTCTGAACAGCAGATTATCATTAGTGAAATGCGTACTCAGGCATCACAGCAGCTGGTTCGTAAACTGCTGACGGTGCATGCGGCAGAGAACGATTCATCGATCAATACGCTGGATCGTACGCCATCTTCAGTCGATCACCTGCACTCTGACAATACAGTGTCGGACGATTCCTACACCCGATGATCAGGATTTACCCTGAACAGCTAGGCGCGCAGCTCCGTGAGGGGCTGCGCGCCTGCTACTTATTAAGCGGTAATGAGCCGCTGCTGCTGCAGGAATCACAGGATGCTATCCGTGATGCCGCCCAGCTGCAGGGCTTTACCGAACATCATAGTGCCACACTGGATGCCAGCACCGACTGGCAGTCAATTTTCGCACTCTGTCAGGAACTCAGCCTGTTTTCTTCCCGTCAGACGCTGTTACTGATCCTGCCGGAAAATGGCCCTAACGCAGCGATGAACGAGCAGCTACTCACCCTCTCTGGTTTGCTGCACAGCGATATCCTGCTGATCCTTCGCGCGGCTAAACTGACCAAAGCGCAGGAAAACAGTGCCTGGTATAAGGCGTTGAGCAGCCAGGGTGCCACTATCCCCTGCCAGACACCGGAGCAGGCACAGCTGCCTCGCTGGGTCAGTGCACGGGCGAAAAAAATGCAGCTGACGTTAGACGATGCCGCCAGCCAGCTGCTGTGTTACTGCTATGAAGGAAATCTGCTGGCGCTCTCGCAGGCGCTTGAACGGCTGTCGTTGCTCTGGCCGGACGGGAAACTGACGCTGCCTCGGGTTGAGCAGGCGGTCAGCGACTCGGCACATTTCACCCCTTACCACTGGGTTGACGCTCTGCTGGCCGGAAAAAGTAAGCGCGCACTTCATATTTTGCGCCAGATGCGCAATGAAGATAGCGAACCGGTGATCCTGCTGCGCACCCTGCAGCGCGATCTGCTGCTGCTGGCCACGCTTAAGCGCCAGATGGCCCACACACCGATGCGCACGCTGTTCGATCAGCATCGCGTGTGGCAAAACCGCAGAACGCTGTTCAGCGAGGCGCTACAACGGCTGTCATCAGCAACCCTGACCCAGGGCATTCATCTGCTGGCGCGTATTGAACTGACGCTCAAACAGGATTACGGCCAGTCCGTATGGTCAGAACTGGAAATGCTGGCACTGCTCCTTTGCCATCCGGCCTTCCCGGCGAGCTTCTGCGATGTCTGATAAAACAGAGCTTCATGCCCTTTATGGCGGCACGTTTGACCCGATTCACTACGGACATCTGAAACCCGTTGAAGCCCTGGCGGCGCTGGCCGGTTTGCATACCGTGACGCTGCTGCCGAACAACGTGCCACCCCATCGCCCACAGCCGGAAGCCTCTCCGACACAGCGGATCGAAATGGTCAGGCTGGCGATTGCGGACAATCCGTTGTTCGATCTCGATCTGCGGGAAATGCAGCGCAATACGCCCTCGTTCACGGTTGATACGCTGGACGAGCTTCGCCAGGAACGCGGAGTGAAGCAGCCACTGGCATTTATTATCGGTCAGGATTCGCTGCTCACCCTGCACAAGTGGCATCGCTGGCAGGATCTTCTGTCGCTGTGTCACCTGCTGGTGTGCCAGCGTCCGGGGTACAGCAGGGAAATGACCACGCCGGAACAGCAGCAGTGGCTTGAGAAGCATCTGGCCCAACGGCCTGAAGAACTGCACCAGCAGCCTGCCGGTAAAGTTTTTCTTGCTGAAACGCCACTGGTTTCAATCTCTGCAACCGAGATCCGCGATCGCCTTCATCAGGGCCACCCTGATGCCGACCTGCTACCACCGTCGGTCAGTGAATTTATCGCGCGCGAGGGTTTATATCGGAACCCAAATCCGCATGCTATACTGCGCCGCTAATTTTTTGGGGCATCAGCCCAACACGAACTCAATCCCAAGGGGGAACCTTTTGCAAGGTAAAGCACTCCAAGACTTCGTCATTGATAAAATCGACGATCTGAAAGGCCAGGACATTGTTGCTATCGACGTCCAGGGCAAATCCAGCATCACCGACTGCATGGTTATCTGCACCGGTACTTCGACCCGTCACGTGGTTTCAATTGCGGAACACGTTGTGCAGGAAGCTCGTCTGGCAGGTCTGCGCCCGTTTAGCGTAGATGGCCGCGCCGCCGCTGACTGGGTCGTTGTCGATCTGGGTGAAATCATTGTTCATGTTATGCAGGAAGAGAGCCGCAAGCTCTACGAACTGGAAAAGCTCTGGAGTTAAGCCGTGAAGCTGCAGCTGGTTGCCGTCGGCACAAAAATGCCCGACTGGGTACAGACGGGATTTATGGAATATCTGCGGCGCTTTCCGAAAGATATGCCGTTCGAACTGGTCGAGGTCCCTGCCGGGAAACGCGGTAAGAATGCCGATATCAAACGCATTCTGGAAAAAGAAGGCGAGATGATGCTGGCCGCTACCGGAAAAGGCAACCGCATCGTGACGCTGGATATACCCGGCCAGCCGTGGGAAACCCCACAGCTCGCCAGTCAGCTGGAACGCTGGAAGCAGGACGGGCGTGATGTCAGCCTGCTGATCGGTGGTCCGGAAGGCCTGTCACCCGCCTGCAAGGCTGCGGCGGAACAAAGCTGGTCACTCTCGGCGCTGACCCTGCCCCATCCGCTGGTACGCGTTTTGGTTGCAGAGAGTTTGTATCGTGCATGGAGCATTACTGCGAATCACCCCTATCATCGTGAATAACGAACTGGGTTAACCGGACAGACAAAGCAGCGGATGAAATTACAACGTAACTCCTTTCGTGACTATACCGCCGAACAGACGCTGTTTGTTCGTCGGGCGCTTATCGCATTTTTGGGCATTCTTGTGCTCTCCGGTGTGCTGGTGGTCAACCTGTACCACCTGCAAATCGTCCGCTTTGAAGATTACAGCACCCGCTCTAACGAAAACCGTATCAAGCTGGTACCGGTCGCACCGAGTCGCGGCATAATTTATGACCGAAACGGTATTCCGCTGGCGCTAAACCGCACCATCTATCAAATTGAACTGGTGCCGGAAAAGGTCGATAACCTGCCGCAAACGCTGCAGGAGCTGAAGCCGATCGTCGATCTGACCGACGAAGATATCGAAGCCTTCCAGAAAGAACGTAAACGCTCGCGCCGCTTCACCTCTATCGCACTGAAAACAGGTCTGAACGATGTTCAGGTTGCGCGATTTGCCGTTAACCAGTACCGCTTCCCTGGCGTAGAAGTCAAAGGCTATCAGCGCCGCTACTATCCGTACGGATCGGCACTGACCCACGTGCTCGGCTACGTCTCCAAGATCAACGACCGCGACGTTGAGCGACTGGATAAAGAAGGCAAATGGCCAAACTACGCCGCCACCCACGATATCGGCAAGCTGGGGATCGAACGCTACTACGAAGACGTCCTGCATGGGAAAACCGGCTACGAAGAGGTAGAAGTTAACAACCGTGGCCGGGTTATCCGCCAGCTTCATGAGCAGTCTCCGCAGGCAGGTCGTGACATCCATCTGACTATCGATCTTAAGCTGCAGCAGTACATAGAAACGCTGCTGGCGGGAAGCCGTGCGGCGGTGGTGGTGTCCGATCCACGTAACGGTGAGCTGCTGGCGATGGTTTCCATGCCAAGCTATGACCCGAACCTGTTTGTTGACGGTATCTCCAGCAAGGACTACAACAGCCTGCTGCATGATGAAAACCGCCCACTGATCAACCGTGCTACCCAGGGGGCCTATCCCCCGGCTTCCACAGTGAAGCCGTATATTGCCGTTTCTGCGCTGACGGCAGGCGTCATTACTCGCAACACCAGCCTGTTTGATCCTGGCTGGTGGCAGCTGCCGGGTTCTGAAAAACGCTTCCGTGACTGGAAGCGCTGGGGCCATGGCCGCCTGAACGTCACCAAGTCTCTGGAAGAGTCGGCGGATACCTTCTTCTACCAGGTGGCCTACGATATGGGTATCGATCGGCTGAGCGAATGGATGAGCAAATTCGGCTACGGTCACCTGAGCGGCATTGACCTGGTGGAAGAGACACCGGGCAATATGCCAACGCGCGACTGGAAAATGAAGCGCTTTAAAAAGCCGTGGTACCAGGGTGACACTATTCCGGTGGGGATCGGCCAGGGATACTGGACTGCAACGCCGGTTCAGATGAATAAAGCACTGATGATCCTGATTAATGACGGTGTGATTAAAACGCCGCATCTGATGATGGACACCATGCAGGGCGAAACCAAAATCCCGTGGCGTCAACCTGCGGCGGCACCGATCGCCGATATTCATACCGGTTACTGGGAAATTGCCAAAGACGGCATGTACGGCGTGGCAAACCGGCCAAACGGAACCGCGCGTAAAAGCTTTGAAGATGCGCCGTATAAAATCGCCGCTAAATCGGGTACTGCTCAGGTCTTCGGCCTGAAGGCCAATGAAACGTATAACGCCCATAAGCTGACCGAACGTCTGCGCGACCACAAGCTGATGACCGCCTTTGCGCCGTACGATCATCCCCGCGTTGCGGTTGCGATGATCCTGGAGAACGGTGGCGCAGGCCCGGCCGTCGGTACGATCATGCGCCAGATCCTCGATCATATTATTTTGGGCGATAACAATACCAACCTGCCTGACGCTGCGCCTACGCCGCCGGGCTATGAAGGTGAATAACCGGTATGAACGATAGCCGTCAGAAACAGTCAATCTGGACCCGAATCCATATTGATCCGACATTTTGCCTGATCATTGTCGCCTTGCTGATTTACAGTGCGCTGGTGATGTGGAGCGCCAGCGGCCAGGACCCGGGCATGATGGAGCGTAAGATCGGCCAAATCGCCATGGGCATCCTGGTGATGCTGGTGATGGCGCAGATCCCGCCACGCGTCTACGAAGGCTGGGCCCCCTATCTTTACATCGTCTGTGTCATATTGCTGATTGCCGTGGATGCTTTCGGTCATATCAGTAAGGGTGCGCAGCGCTGGCTGGATTTGGGAATTGTGCGTTTTCAGCCTTCTGAAATTGCGAAAATTGCCGTGCCGCTGATGGTGGCAAGGTTTATTAACCGTGACGTCTGCCCACCTACGCTGAAGAATACCGCCATCGCGCTGGTGCTGATCTTTATGCCCACACTGCTGGTTGCCGCCCAGCCAGACCTCGGTACATCCATTCTGATCGCCGCTTCAGGACTGTTTGTGCTGTTCCTGTCCGGGATGAGCTGGCGCCTGATTGCCGTTGCCGTAATTCTGGTGGCGGCTTTTATTCCGGTACTCTGGTTCTTCCTGATGCATGATTATCAGCGCGATCGCGTAATGATGCTGCTTGACCCGGAAAGCGATCCACTTGGCGCCGGCTACCATATTATTCAGTCCAAAATAGCCATCGGCTCCGGTGGCCTGCGCGGTAAAGGCTGGCTGCACGGTACACAGTCACAGCTGGAGTTTCTGCCGGAACGCCACACCGACTTTATTTTTGCCGTACTGGCGGAAGAACTGGGACTGGTCGGCGTGCTAATCCTGCTTATACTCTACGTGCTGCTGATCATGCGCGGGCTAATGATGGCGGCTCGTGCACAGACTACGTTTGGCCGCGTAATGGCGGGCGGACTAATGCTGATCTTCTTTGTCTATGTTTTTGTTAATATTGGCATGGTCAGCGGTATTTTACCGGTGGTAGGGGTGCCGTTACCGCTGGTAAGCTACGGTGGTTCAGCCCTGATAGTATTGATGGCCGGGTTTGGGATCATTATGTCGATTCACACCCATCGAAAACTGTTGTCGAAGAGCGTTTAAGAGGCATAGACATGCGTAAGGATTGGCTTTGGATTGCCCTGGCATCAGCCATGCTGGCAGCCTGCACCACAGATACAGAGCAGCAGGCCCCGGCCCCGCAGCAGCAGACTTACAACGGCCCGGTGGTGGAAATTGGCGGAGCAGAACCACGCTATGAGCCGATCAATCCAGGCACCAGCCAGGATTACTCGGTGAATGGCAAGACCTACAAAGTCATCAAGGACCCTTCCAACTTTAGCCAGGTCGGCCTGGCCACCTCATACGGTGAAGAAGTCGGTGGAAATCGCACGGCCATCGGTGAAGTCTTCGATCCCAACGCGTTGACCGCTGCGCATCCCACGCTGCCGCTGCCGAGCTACGTTCGCGTAACTAACCTGGCAAATGGCCGAATGATTGTGGTGCGCGTTAACGATCGTGGCCCCTATACGCCAGACCGGATTATCGACCTGTCGCGGGCAGCAGCCGATCGGCTGAATACCTCCAACAATACTCGGGTACGCCTCGACTATATTGCCGTTGCTCCTGACGGAACGCTCTCTGGCCCTGGTACAATCGGTACTACGGTAGCAAAACAAAGCTACGCCCTCCCCGCTCGCCCCGAAATTGGTGCAGGACTGACGATGGGCGGTGGTGCCGCAATGTCACAACCGCAGACCTATGCCGCCCCGGCGGAGCAGGCTGAGCAGCAGAACGTTCGCGCGGTGGATAACAGCACGTTGAGCAGCGATGACAATATTGGTGCGCCGGTACGCAGCGGTGGCTTCCTCGGTGCCGCTCAGCCATTGCGCAACGGCGTGCTGGAAGGCAGCGAGCCGGTCAGCGCGCCTGTCGCCTCATCAACGTCTTCAGCGCCACCGGCCATTGTTGCCGCAGCGGCAGCCTCGCAGCCACAATCGCAGCCAGCATCCGGCAGCGGAAATTATGTGGTGCAAGTGGGCGCGCTGAGCGACGGCACCCGCGCCCAGCAGCTGGCTAACAGCCTGGGCAAACAGTTTGGCGTCCGCGGCTCGGTCGACAGCCGTGGCAATGTTTATCGCGTTCAGCTGGGCCGTTTCAGTTCCCGCCAGCAGGCTGCTGCATTGCAGCAGCGGCTGGCAAATGAAGCCAACCAGCAGTCGTTTATTACCGTCGCACCAAATGCAATGTGATTCTGCCCGACCCGCCTGATTTAGCGCGGGTCGCTGCCAGAGGATTTTGCTATAGTGAGTCACTTTTTTTAACTTATCCAGGATGTTGTCGTTCTTAACATGCGCAATCTCACCTCTTCTCGACTGATCAAACGCCTGACGGTAGGATCGCTGATCGCCCTCAGCCTCAACGTTGTCGCCTATGCCGATGACGTAAACATTAAAACCATGATCCCGGGCGTGCCGGAAATTGATGCTGAAGCTTATGTCCTGATCGACTATAACTCCGGTAAAGTTCTGGCTGAGAAAAACGCCGATACGCGCCGCGATCCGGCCAGCCTGACCAAGATGATGACCAGTTACGTTATTGGCCAGGCGGTCAAAGCAGGTAAAATTCATCAGGACGATATCGTTACCGTCGGTAAAGATGCCTGGGCAACCGGCAATCCGGTGTTCAAAGGCTCTTCTTTGATGTTCCTCAAGCCCGGTGACCGCGTGCCGGTTTCCCAGCTGACCCGTGGTATCGTGCTGCAATCAGGTAACGACGCCTGCGTGGCAATGGCCGACTATGTTGCCGGTAGCCAGGATGCGTTCGTTGGTCTGATGAATAACTACGTCAAGGCACTCGGCCTGCAAAATACCCACTTCCAGACGGTGCACGGTCTGGATGCGGAAGGTCAGTACAGCTCTCCACGCGATATGGCGCTGATCGGCCGCGCGCTGATCCGCGATGTGCCGGATGAGTATGCGGTTTACCACGAGAAAGAGTTCACCTTTAACAACATCCGCCAGATGAACCGTAACGGTCTGCTGTGGGATACCAGCCTGAACGTTGACGGAATCAAAACCGGTCATACCGACGCGGCGGGCTATAACCTGGTGGCTTCCGCGACCGAAGGTCAGATGCGTCTGATCTCTGCGGTAATGGGTGGACGTACCTATAAAGGTCGTGAAACCGAAAGTAAAAAGCTGCTGACCTGGGGCTTCCGCTTCTTTGAAACCGTGGCACCGTTGAAAGCTGGCAAAGAGTTTGCTTCAGAGCCGGTCTGGTTTGGTAACAGCGATCGCGTACAGCTGGGCGTGGAAAATGATGTCTATCTGACGATCCCACGCGGGCGGATGAAGGATCTGAAAGCCAGCTACACCCTGAGCAATACCGAACTGCATGCGCCATTGCAGAAAAATCAGGTCGTGGGCAGCATCAACTTCCAGCTGGATGGCAAAACCATTGAACAGCACCCGCTGGTGGTCCTGAACGAAGTGCCGGAAGGCGGTTTCTTCGGTCGCATCGTGGACTACATCAAACTGATGTTCCACCACTGGTTCGGTTAATTCCGCACACGAAGGGACCGATCGCCGGTCGGTCCCTGTGGGATAACATTTTGGCCACGCGCCTGTCCCTTGAAATTATCCCGTAAAATCCCCATATTGTTAGTATCTGTGAACTCCCGCAGCGACGGGGTTCCTTGTATGTGTTACCGGAGTCCATATGAAAACCAATCTTAAAGATCTGCTCGAATTCCCTACCTCTTTTACCTACAAAGTAATGGGGCTGGCACAGCCAGAGCTGGTCGATCAAGTGGTTGAAGTCGTGCAACGTCACGCGCCGGGCGACTACTCTCCGGACGTTAAGCCGAGCAGCAAAGGAAACTTCCATTCCGTTTCTATTACCATTACCGCCACGCACATCGAGCAGGTTGAAACGCTGTACGAAGAGTTGGGCAAAATCGAAATTGTTCGGATGGTGCTGTAACCCCATATCTGGTGCGGGCATACTGGTTCTTGCCCTGCACCAGCGCTATACTGCACTTCTGCTTTTCTAACCGGATCGTGCGTTTTGTCTCCTGATACTCTGATTATTCGCCAGCTGGGCCTCCAGCCCTGGGCACCTGTCTCTCAAGCCATGCATCAGTTTACCGACCAGCGTAGCGAAGCCACACCTGATGAAGTCTGGCTGGTGGAACACCCGGCGGTTTTTACCCAGGGCCAGGCCGGGAAAACTGAACATCTGTTGATGCCGGGGGATATTCCGGTGATGCAAAGCGATCGTGGCGGCCAGGTAACCTATCACGGTCCAGGTCAGCAGGTGATGTATGTGATGATTAATCTTAAGCGCCGCAAAGTGGGCGTTCGCCAGTTGGTCACCGCGCTGGAAGAGACGATTATCACCACCCTCGCCCAACTCGGTATTACCGCCAGCGCGCGGCCCGATGCTCCCGGTGTTTACGTCGACAACAAAAAAATTTGCTCACTGGGTCTGCGTATTCGTAACGGCTGTTCGTTTCACGGCCTGGCATTGAATATCGATATGGACCTCGCGCCGTTTCTGCGCATCAATCCCTGCGGCTATGCCGGCCTGGAGATGACGCACATTCACGCGCTGCGTCCTGAGGTCACGCTGGCATCCGTTCAGCCGTTGCTGATCGACAATTTTGCACGCCAGCTGGCAATTACCAACGTGCAGTGGAGCAAAGAGTGCGATTTACCGCTAAAATGTGCGCTCTGATTTACAATTCTGTAACGCTTTCTCGCACTGGCAGGCTGTTTCTGTAAACGAGAGATGATATAATTTTTATGCTTTTTCAAAAAAAGTTGAATTCACCCATACAATTTTACGTTGGAGCAGACGGTCAGACAGGCTGATGTCCGATAGTTAAAAGGGTGTACCACAAACTCATTTAGTGTTTAGCGGGTAATTTCGCCGCAATCCAACCTGGAACTAGCAAGACTATGAGTAAACCGATTCTGATGGAACGCGGTGTTAAATACCGCGATGCAGACAAAATGGCGTTGATCCCGGTAAAAACCGTGATGACCGAGCGTACTGAAATACTGCGTAAGCCAGAGTGGATGAAAATCAAACTCCCAGCAGATTCCAGCCGCATTCAGGGCATTAAAGCCGCAATGCGTAAAAATGGTCTGCATTCCGTCTGCGAAGAGGCTTCCTGCCCAAACCTTGCTGAATGTTTTAACCACGGTACCGCGACCTTTATGATCCTTGGTGCCATCTGTACCCGCCGCTGCCCGTTCTGCGACGTTGCACACGGCCGTCCTGTGATTCCCGACAGCAACGAGCCGGGTAAACTGGCGCAAACCATCGCGGATATGGCGTTGCGTTATGTGGTGATTACCTCCGTTGACCGTGATGACCTGCGTGACGGTGGTGCTCAGCACTTCGCTGACTGCATCACTGCCATTCGTGAGAAGAGCCCGAACATTAAAATTGAAACGCTGGTACCGGACTTCCGTGGTCGTATGGACCGCGCGCTGGAAATCCTTAACGCGTCCCCGCCTGACGTCTTCAACCACAACCTCGAGAATGTGCCGCGCGTTTACCGCCAGGTGCGCCCGGGCGCGAACTATGAGTGGTCACTGAAGCTGCTGGAGCGCTTTAAAGAAGCGCATCCGAATATCCCGACCAAATCAGGCCTGATGGTCGGACTGGGCGAAACTAACGAAGAAATCGTTGAAGTGATGCGCGATCTGCGTCGCCACGGCGTCACTATGTTAACGCTGGGCCAGTATCTGCAGCCAAGCCGTCACCACCTGCCGGTACAGCGCTACGTCAGCCCGGCTGAGTTTGATGAAATGAAGGCCGCAGCCATGGATATGGGCTTCACCCATGCAGCCTGTGGTCCGTTTGTACGTTCTTCTTATCATGCAGATATGCAGGCTAAAGGGCTGGAAGTGAAGTAATTCCGCGCTGCAGGCATAAAAAAACGGATGACCCAGTCATCCGTTTTTTTTCGCCGGAATCCTGCTCACTCTTTACGAGTTTGCTGTTCGGCCGGTTTATCTTCAGACACAGATTGCTTCGCAGCAGTGTCATCGTCGCTCATCGCTTTTTTAAACCCCTTAATGGCAGCACCTAAATCGCCGCCCAGCGTGCGCAATTTATTGGTACCGAAAAGCAGGACGATAAGCGCGCCAACAATCAGCAGTTTGCCGATACTTAAACCTTCCATATCTACCTTCTTCGCGTTAAGCAGTGGGGAAAGTCCCCGTATCAACTGATTTTAACGCGGGGAAACGGCGCGGGTGCAGCAGCAATCTGTAACAGGATACGATCCGTCAGCGATTTTTAACGGCCAGTTCCGGTGGGGAAAAACGTCGATTAGCCAACACCGGCAGCGCCTGTCGCACGGCCACAATCCGCTGCGGGTCTACTTCTGCCGTTAGCAGAGCGGGAACCTCAGCCGCCCTGACGGTCGCAATACCGAGTGGATCGACCAGCAGACTGTTGCCAATATTGCGTGGGCCGCACTCCCCAACTGCAAGCACGTAGCAGGTATTTTCCAGCGCCCTGGCAGTGACCAGAACGTCCCAGTGCATCTCTTTATGCGGGCCTCTTACCCACGCTGCGGGCAGTACCAGCAGCGAAGCACCGTCCAGAACCAGCCGCCGTGCCATCTCAGGGAAACGCAAATCGTAACAGGTCATCAGCCCGACCCTGATACCATCGACATCAATCAGCGGCGGCAGCTCATCACCCGCACTCACGTTGCGGGACTCCTGCATGGCAAAAGCATCGTACAGATGCAGCTTGTTATAGCGGGCGATAATCTCGCCGCGCCGAATAGCGATAAGCGTATTGAACACCCGACCTTCACCATCAGGCACGTGCAGCGTGAGTATCGTCGTGAGCGTATTTTGCTGGCTGGCTGAGAGTAGCTGGTTAACAAACGGTCCGTCCAGCGGCTGTGCCGAGCGCACACCCCAGTCAGGATTGTCGTTGTCCCGAGCCAGTACGGCCTCTGGCAGTACCAACAGACTCGCCCCTTCACCCACGGCATCATGCATCAGCCCGATACAAATCTCCGCGTTTTCCTGCCATTCGCGGCGTACGGCAAACTGCCCGGCGGCAACTTTCATCGTTCAGCCCAGCTCCTTAACGTGGTAGCGCGGTGACTCTGTGAACCCTTCGCGCAGATAGAAGGCGTTGGCTTTTTCGCGTCGCTCATGGCAGTGAACCTCCATTCGGTCACAGCCGCGATCGCGGGCCAGCTGTTCTGCATACGCCAGCAGCTGCTGCCCGGCACCTTTGCTTCGTTCGCCTTCGGCGATGCAGAAATAGCTGATACGGGCAAAATCCCCCGCCAGCGCCAGCTGAGGAATAAAATGCAGCGACAGGAATCCCAGCACCGTATTACCCTGCTCAGCCATTAGCAAACGCTCGGTGTCATCCGCGATCAGCTGTGCCAGCCGCCGCTCAATAAACGGAGCAGTACCCTCATAGCCCAGCTCCGCCAGCAGCGCACTCAGGGCAAAAGCATCTCTTGATTCGGCAAGACGAATATTCATCCACACTCTCCAGACTAAGCCAGCTGTTAATACGATAAACGCTAACAGAAAAAACCTGTCATTGTTTATAGCCTCAGCCCGGCCATCCCCGCAAGGGGCCAGATCACAGCCTAATGTTACAAATGCTGATAAGTGTAATCCTAAGTGAAACGGATGGGATTTGTCAGCAGCCAGGGCGACCGATTAATGTTTCCTTAATAATCTTTCGGCAGACTCAGCTCATCCCACTGTAAGAGGCACTCAAGATGAACTGGCTTCCCCGCACCCCGATTGAAAGCCTTGCTATGCTACTGACCTGTTCAGCAGCAGTGGCCTGGCTGCTGCTATTTTTCTCACGTTAGCGCACAGCGGCCCGGCTTATCATCCCTGCGCCGGGCCACCGTTATCACGCTCAGAACGTCGGTTTTATTTCAAACCACGATCTTCAGGCGAAAAAAAACCCGCCTCACGAGGCGGGTTTTAAAAATTCTGTCTGATAACTTAAATAGCGGCAACGTTAGCAGCAGATGGGCCTTTGGCACCGTTGGTGATTTCGAACTCTACGCGCTGACCTTCAGCCAGAGTTTTGAAACCATTGCTCTGGATGGCAGAGAAGTGTACGAACACGTCTTTGCTACCATCTTCAGGAGTAATGAAACCGAATCCCTTGGACTCATTAAACCACTTAACGCTACCTTTGATCTTAGACATCTATATTACCTTTACATGAAAAATGGACACTAAACTGTGTCGGTATCTAGTACAGCAATTGCGAGGGCTTTTGTCCAGTAGACAATGATGAAAAAGTGATAAATATCGCCTTTTTTTAACATCACTCATTTTTTTCGCACTTTTCTTCCGTTAAAACTGCCAACGTAGCCAGGCAAAATAAACATTACCGTTATTGTAGGTACCCGGAATATAGGTCATCTGAAATGACGCCGGGCCATAACCTACTGATGCAAGAGGTAATACCACTGGGATAGGAATATAATTCCAGTTATCGCGCATCGTCACCCCTGCGGTGAACCCTGCGCCCAGATGGAAGTTATCATCGGCCAGCGGTCGCCATGTTTTTTCCCACCCGTAACCCCCTATAGGTTCCCACTTGTTATAGGAATCTTTGAATGCCATCACGTAGAGACCATTCCAGTTACCCTTTTCGTTATAGTGGCTAACCCCAAAGCCCGCACCCCATGGGCGCTCGTTATAACGATCGGTTTTATCTTTGTCATAGGTCCAGCGGTTATGCCAGGTGATAGCGGGAATGTAGAGGTCCACGGTCTGGGGATCGTTCCATGTCTGACTGAGGTTATCAGTTAAAGATTGCCATCCTTCCGCTACCGCATCGTTCAACTTAGAGGCCTGTGCGCCCGCTGAAAGAAAGCCACTCAGCAGCAGTAAAAAGAGATATTTCTTCAGGCTTGCCATAATAATTCTCACTTCTCCCCGGGAATGATTAAGAATCAACTTCCTGTAAGGGCCCAAAATTTTGGCCCGGTCAACATTAGACTAATAATGTTAATTATAGCGTTTCCACTTAAACACACCATTAACTCCTGTTTTTTCTCTATATTATGCAGGCAGAATACTTCACTAAAATTAGAACATGTTGATATAAATGAAAAAAAGCATAGCTACCTTTCTTATTCCGGTTCAAAAAACCAACAGTTTCGAGTCGACCCTGACGGAAAGCAGCGCTTTATGAACCCTTGTTAATCTCGTTCAACCATATTTACTGCCAAAGTGAACAAAATTTACGCTAAATCATATAAATCATGATTAATTTACGAATCGATCGAAGAAAAAAGATCAATAAACATACCGATATCAAAATAAGCACTTTAAAATCAATTACTTAATTAAAAGAGGCCACATAAAAAACTAATTAATCTTATTTATGGATATCCATCTGAAATTTGATAAGATAATTCTTATCCATCAGAAGACAGGGAGGCTGTAGTGATTAAAATGTTAAGGTGTGGACAATGTGGCAGTACAAAATTCCTCTTTACCGTAGGCAACAGCAGCGGTGGGCATCACGGTGCGATTTGCGCCTGCTGTCGTAAACAGCTAAACAGTCAGGATACTGGCGCCGGTTTATCCATCCTTTCCAGAGCCTTATCCACAGCGCTTGCCGAAAAAGTTCTTAATCAAGCTTTAAACAAACAGTAATCCTCCCCACTGGTGCCCGACCTCGTGAGGCTCAAACGCGCCTGAGAACGCGATGCCAATAGAATTAACGGGATAATTTGCATTTTGTCACAGCTTGAAAATATCATTCAGAACTTATAATTCCTTTGTGAATTAAAATACAATTCGTGCCTTTTAAAGGGTGATTGCATGCTGAATGGTTTATGTGCCAAGCCCGTTTATGTCTTATTTACCCTGCTTATTATAGACTGCCTCCGTTAATTAATTGATCATTCTCCATATCTGTTCAACACCGTATTTATCAAATCAACCGTCGGACGCTATATATGAAAAAGCAGGGATTATCCGGCATTATCACGCGCACGGATTCACACTGGATTATTGTTTGTGATTTTGATGGCACAATTAGTTGTGCTGATGTCACTGATACATTAATGGAAAAACTGGGTCATCCTGACTGGCAATTATTGGAGAAACGCTGGATAAATGCCGAAATAGGCTCCAGAGAGTGTCTGAGTGGGCAAATATCATTACTTGATGCTTCTCGCCAGCAGATAGATGCCTGCCTGGATCAAATCAAAATCGATCCTGAGTTTTGCCGGTTTGCCCGATGGGCGAAAGCTGAGGCGATACCGCTTTATGTCGTCAGTGATGGTCTTGATTATGCGATCGAACATATCTTACGCAACAACAATATTGCTGGTCTGCCGGTGATTGCTAACCATCTTGAACAGGTAAGTGACCGGGGCTGGCGCATCAGCTTTCCGCATTTTTCCCCTGACTGCCAATATGCAAGTGGCACCTGCAAATGCCGGGTGGCGCAAATGTTAAATTACGACGAATTTATCGCCATAGGCGACGGGCGATCCGATTTTTGCGTGGCCTCCATAGCCGATCATGTACTGGCCAAAAAAAGTTTGCTGACTCATTGCCAGAAGGCGGGAATTCCACATACACCGTTTAACAGTTTTCGAGAAGCACGTGCCTGCCTTGAACGACTGCTTGTAAAAGAATCACTGCTGATCCCATCTCAGGAGATCTCATGATCGCAAAGCACGACTATTTGCTGCCTGCCGGGCGGATCGGCGTGCTACTGATCCATGGGCTCACGGGAACCCCTGTTGAAATGCGTGGCGTTGCTCGTGAATTTCATCGCGCGGGATATACCGTCTATGCCCTGCAGCTTGCCGGGCACTGTGGCAGCGTTGAAGACCTGATAGCTACCCGTTGGCAGGACTGGTATCAAAGCGTGATCGACGGCGCAGACATGCTGCGCAAACAGGTTGATACGCTTTTCGTTTGTGGCCTCTCGATGGGAGCGGTACTGGCATTAAAATATACCGCGTCTCACCCCAACGAAGTCGCAGGCGTACTGGCCTATAGCGTGACGTTTCGCTACGACGGGTGGAGCATTCCGCCACTCTCACGCTTTGCCGCGCCCTGGCTACTTCCGCTGGCTGGAATGCTAAATGTGGGTCGCCACAAAATGTTTAATGAAGAACCGCCTTACGGTATTCAAAACGAAGTGCTGAGAAAAAAAATCGCCGACAAAATGCAAGGTGGTAACAGCGCTGAAGCAGGTCTGCCGGGTAACCCATGGCCTTCACTCAACGAATTTTTGCTGCTATCGCGAAACGTCCGCCGCAAATTACGCCATATTCACACCCCCTGCCTACTGTTACATGCCAGCAACGATGATATTTCTCATCGCCGTAATGCAGAACTGGTGCGTGATACCGTCAGTGGTCCGGTGGAAATGGTACTGCTCCCCAATAGCTATCATATGATTACTATCGATAACGATCGGCAGGAGTTATTTCAACGTTCGATTGCATTCATTCGCCGCTATAGCGTTAACACGGCGCTTACGCTGAGTGATGCACTATGAGCCACCTCACCCTGATATTGTGGTTACTGAATATACTTGTCGACAGCCTGGGCCAGCTCTCATTTAAAGCGGCAGCCAGCGGCAGCGTACACTATGAAGGACTGCAACAGTGGCGATATATGCTGCGACGGCCGTGGCTTTGGCTGGGTATGGCATGTTATATCCTGGAGTTTTTACTGTGGCTGGCCTTCCTCACGCTTGTTCCTCTCTCTGTCGGCATGCTTCTTGGCTCAACCAGCATTGTCACCATTATGCTCGCCGGGCGGATCTGGTTTAAAGAATCGCTGACCCGCTGGCGGGTAATCGGTATTTTGTTGATTTCTCTGGGCGTAGCGATAATAGGGATTAATTGATGAAACGTTTCTACATTGTTGGTTTCCTCGCACTGATGATTTTCGACACGCTGGCGCAGATCAGTTTTAAGGCAGCGGCTATCCATGCATTTCCACTCACTATGGATTCCGCATGGCTTTCTCGTGTATTCAGCCATCCGTGGATTTATGGCGCATTTGTAGGCTATGCCGGTGCCTTTTTCACCTGGATGACGCTGCTGAAATACGCACCCATTGGGCCAGCCTTTGCCGCATCCCACCTTGAAATTATCAGCGTCACTTTGTTATCGGTATGGCTATTCGATGACAGCCTGACACTTATAAAAATAGTCGGTGGATTGCTGATCCTCGCCGGAATACTCTTCCTGGCAAAAGGTGAAATTGCCCATGTTAAGGCTGAAGCGGAACAGCAGGCACAATGAGCCGTTCTTTTTTTCGACGCCAGCTGCCGCCAACCGCCGGATTACCGCTGTTCTGGCGCGACTTACGCCCACCTCGCGCTGATTTTTCAGATCGACTGGCGCAGGAACTGGGTATTCCTCCTCCGCTGTTAACCTGCTCAGGTACTGCTGCACTGATTATTGCCCTGCGCACCTTACAGCGGCGCCAGCCCAATCGACATCGTATTATTGTCCCCGCCTGGACCTGCCCGCTGGTAGCGCTCGCTGCATATTATTGCCCCCCGCTCAAAATCGTCCCCTGTGATATGGAGTACGGTGGCATTAATTTCGACAGGGAGCGGTTGGCGCAGCTGTGTGATTCGCAAACGCTGGCTATCGTAGTCACTCACTATGCTGGCCGGGTGGCCGATACGGCTGCCGTGATTCAAATCGCGGCTGCCCACGGCACGGCGGTCATTGAAGATGCAGCACAATCAATGGGCGCAAAAAATGCCGGTGAAAGCGTCGGCCTGGCGGGAGACATTGGCTTTTTCAGTCTGGCGATGGGAAAAGGGTTAACGACGGCAGAGGGGGGAGTGCTGTTCAGCCGCTCTACTGACCTGCAAAAAGAGATGGAACGGCAGATCGCCCGCGATTTACCCTGGCGCGCGGGCTGGGAACTGCGCCGTATCATCGAACTCTGGGGCTATCGGCTGATGTATCATCCTGACAGGCTGGACTGGGTGTATGGCCGGCAGCTCCGCAGTGCGTTAAACCGTGGCGATACGGTTACCGCCGTTGGCGATGACTTCACCGTAGACGATATCCCTTTGCACACTCTGGGCCACTATCGTCAGCGAGTCGCCGCCTCGGCTTTGACTCGATTTTCAGCCTGGCAACAGCAAAACAGTCTGCGGGCGAAGAGCAGACTCGCCGAGCTCAGGCAGCTTGCTGGCGTAACGGTCCTGCAGGATGGACCGCACCAACAGGGAGTGTGGCCATTTTTTCTTCTGCTGATGCCTGACCGAGCCTCTCGCGATCGTGCGATGCAGCACCTTTGGACAGCCGGATTAGGCGTGACCCGGCTGTTTATTCATACATTACTCGGCTATCCCGCCGTTACGCCATTATGTCTGCCCTCCCCCATACCCAATGCGGAAGACTTTGCTGCTCGCTCACTGAGCATCAGCAACAGCCACTGGGTTGAAGACGATGATTTTGCACTGATTGTTTCCGTGCTGCGCGCGGCATTAACCGCCTGAAGCTCGCTGTACAAAAGTCAGCAGCTGTTGATTAAGACGGTTTTGCGAACGCTGCCATTCAGCAGCTTCACTGGCCGATATCAACTGCTGGCCATCACCGGCGCTTAACCAGCGTTTGAGGCGGCTGTGATACTCACATGATGAGACTTCTCCGGTGATGTCCATTCCCACCAGCCGATTGGCACAGGCCTGAATCAGTAATTCCAGATGTTTTAGCTCAAAACATCCCTGATCCCAGTTGGTTTGTACTACCTGCTTGCTCAGAACATCTTTATCCAGGGACAGATAAACCGGATCGCCGCTTAGCTGACGTAAAAATGCCGACAGCAAATTATCCGGATTATCAAAACGGTGGTTACACTTCCCTGCACCCAGCCAGTTAAGCCACCGGGTATCCACGCCGATGCTCCAGTAGTGCAGCTTCTTAGATAACAGAGGGCGCAGATGATTTTCCCAGGCGTGACTCAGACCAATATCGGATGAACAGATACCCAGCACGTGTATTTGACTAATCTGCGGCAAACGGCTGGCATGATATACCCAGGAGCCACAGTGGATGCCGAAAGGATAGAGCATATTATCCGGATGATTATCG
This sequence comes from Pantoea coffeiphila, assembly GCF_016909495.1. Lineage (GTDB taxonomy): Bacteria > Pseudomonadota > Gammaproteobacteria > Enterobacterales > Enterobacteriaceae > Erwinia > Erwinia coffeiphila. Next base: position 490,687 of record NZ_JAFBFW010000002.1, read on the forward strand.
CAGATAATCAGCTGCACCGGGCGGTCCGCTGGCAGACGCTGTAACAGCAAATAGCTGAGATGGTGGTAGTCCCCACTTCCGGTGAAAACGCAGCCATAGCGATCGGGCAACAGGTCCCGGCTGGCGGCCATTAGCTTTCGCCAGTCGCCCCAGCTGGCCCCAAAGCGGACCCGCTGCTGCCAGTCCGACAGCGGCAGCACTGTTGCCCGATCCAGTCCGGCCACCGAACCATCGAAATCCAGCACCAGTGGCCGATCTTCTGCCGTCAGCCAGGGGGAGGATCGGACCACTTTTTATCCCCCTCCAGATAATGGCGGAAATAGCGCACCGCTGCCCGCAGGAGCGGATTTCGCACACGCACCAGATGCCGGGTAAAGGTAAAGCTGGCACCGAGGCTGGCTTTGACTTCCGGATCGGTCCAGCCCGCAACGTATTCCTGCAATCCCTGCTCGATGGCGTACTCCAGATTGACAAACCAGCTGACAAAATAGAGGTTAAATTTCAGCGCCAGCGAATAGTCGAAGCCAATATACTTATCCACCAGCCGGCCCTGAAACTGATAGCAAAGGTTGAAACCAACCAGCCGATCTTCGTACCAATAGCAGAACAGTTTTCCTGCACTGTGCCGGTCCAGCAGCAAATGGTCAAAGAACTCGGCGCTAAGCAAATCAAAATGCACCTCACTCTGTTGCCACACCGAAAGATAAAACTGATAGAGCTGAGCACGCCAGTGGGGATCTTCCAGGCGTTCTTCACCACAGTGAATCACCTCAATGCGAAGCTCATCACGGCTGCGAAGCTTGCGGCGAAGATTACGACGCCGACTACGGGACATACGCGCCAGAAACTCATCGGTACTGGTAAAATTAATTGGAACAACCGCCAGCGCCTGCCCTTCCACACAAATGTAACCTTGCGCTTCCGCCGCCGCTATCAGGCGGCGACTGTAGTCGTTATCCGCAGCAGACAGCAGCGGCGAGGCAATGGGAAGATCTTTAATAATGGTCAGAGAATGCTTATTACCGCAGTGGTTTTCAATCCATCGCAGCAACGCAGCCGGATCCTGCTGACGTGGCAGGCAGGCATATTCGCTGGTCGTTGCCCCAATAAAACAGGTATCCAGCGTGAGCCACTTCCGCCAGCCCGGGAAACCGGGCCAGCGGGCTAACCGCTGGCGCAGCGCGGGCTCAACGGTCGTTAACAGATCGAACCGGGTGGTAAATATCGGCAGGCCGTTTTCGGCAATCCGCACGTTAAATCCTTCAGGCGGATGGAGTGCAAACGCCGAAATAAGCCCCGCCGGTTCCAACTGATTGACGTATCCGTCTTTCATCATATGCAGAGGATTACCGCTCACGTTTTGCCCGAACCAGCAGTTGATCCAGCAGCACGATAGCCTGATCGATTTCAGCGCGACTGATCTCCAGGGATGGCGCAAAGGTGATCACGTTTTTATAGTATCCCCCCACATCCAGAACCAGTCCGGTTTTCTGCCCCTGATACTCCAGCGTACCGGAAAGGCCAATATCCACCATTTTATCGAGCAGTGCTTTATCAGGCGTGAATCCATCAGGTCCGCAGAGTTCCGCACGCAGTGCCAGACCAAGACCGTCAACGTCACCAATCTCTTTATGCTGGCTCTGTAGCGATTTCAGTCCTTCAAGGAAATAGGCTCCGCTCTCCATAACCTGACGTTCATAATCTTTCTCTGCCAGCATATGCATCACTTCCAGGCCAACGGCGGTGCCCAACGGGTTCGAGGCAAACGTCGAGTGGGTGGAACCTACCGGGAAGGTGGTCGGATTAATCATCTCTTCACGCGCCCAGATGCCCGCCAGTGGATTAAGCCCGTTAGTCAGCGCTTTACCAAACACCAGCACATCCGGAGTAATGCCAAAGTGTTCAATCGACCACAGCTTGCCGGTACGATAGAAGCCCATCTGGATTTCATCCACCACCAGCAGAATGCCGTGCTGATCGAGCACCTTTTTCAGCGCAGGATAGAAGTTACGCGGTGGAATGACGTAGCCGCCGGTGCCCTGCACGGGTTCGATATAAAAAGCGGCGAATTCTGCCTGCTGCGCTTTAGGGTCCCAGAGGCCGTGGTACTCGTTTTCAAACAGGCGGGCAAAATCGGCCACCAGTTTTTCCGCATATTCTTCAGGCGTCATGCCTTTTTGACGGCGGAACGGATACGGGAATGGAATAAACTGAGCGCGTTCGCCAAAGTGACCAAAGCGACGGCGATAGCGATAGCTGGAGGTAATGGATGATGCACCCAGAGTACGACCGTGATAGCCACCTTCAAAGGCAAACATCCGGCTTTTACCGTTGCAGAAATTTCGTACCAGCTTCAGGGAATCATCAACGGACTGCGAACCGCCCACGTTAAAGTGTACTCTTCCCGGCAGGCCGAACTTACGTTCCATATCCTGAGCAATAATTTTTGACAGCTCGATTTTGGTGGGATGCAGATACTGGCTGGCCAACTGTGGCAGCCGATCGATCTGGCTTTTTAACGCATTATCGAGCCGGGTATTAGCGTAGCCAAAATTAACCGCTGAATACCACATTTGCAGATCGAGATAGGGAGTATCTTCCGCGTCAAACAGAAAGCTTCCCTGACAGCGGTCAAATATTTTCGGGGGGTTAACGTAATGAACCGTATCGCCATACGAACAATACTTCGCTTCATCCTGCAACAGCTGCTTTTCATTAGACGTCATCATATCTCCTTGGCACTTTACTCCATATAAGTTCTGCGAGTATATCCTGCAAAAAAAATATTTCAGCGCATGCAGAGGGTATGTTGACGTTTAGTTGATAATTAAAATAGCCATATTTATTTTGAAATGTTTTCTCGAACCAAAAAACAAAAATAGCAAACAATTACATTTTAGAATTTTAAAAAGCATGATTACTCAAGAATGCCATTAATAATCCGGTCATCTGAAAAATACAAATGACCGGAATAAAAAATCAGAAAATAAGTTTAAAGACACCGGTAATCGTTAACAGGCCGACGATAAAAATAATTGCGATGACCCAGAGAATAATTTTCATTCTTCATCTCCTTCAAAGGAAAAAGCCACAGGACTCGTCAGTAAGTCCCTGTGGCTTAAGTATAGAAGAAGATTACCGCTTCGCAGATTTGTGGGTTACAGCACCGCCGACAGCAGCCACACCAGTACAAAACCGGTCAGGCCCATTGCGGTCGTTAACACCGTCCAGGTTTTCAAGCCGTCGGCAACCGACAGGCCTAAATAGCGGGTCACTACCCAGAAACCGGCGTCATTGACGTGGGAAAGCCCCAGGCCGCCAAAACAGGCCGACAGCGTCACCAGCACCAGTTGCATATCGCTCAGCCCCGTCACCGCCTGAGTTAATAACCCGCTGGTGGTCAGAATCGCCACGGTGGCCGACCCCTGCGAGGCTCGTAGCGCCAGCGAGAGCAGAAACGCAGCCGGGATCAGCGGCAGATTAATCGTCTCCAGCGACAGTGCCAGCGCTTTACCTACGCCGGATTCAACCAGCACCTTACCAAATGCGCCCCCGGCACCGGCAACCAGAATGACACCTGCCGAACTGGGAATCGCGCGATCCAGCAGATCGCTCAGCTTGTCACGGCTCCAGCCGCGGCGCAGCCCCAGTAGCCAGGCGGAGAGCGCCAGCGCGATCAGCAGCGCAATAGCCGGTGTTCCCACCAGCGTTAACACCTGACGAATGACATTGCCTTCAGGCAGGACGCTGTGTGCCAGGGTGCCCACCACAATCAGCACGATAGGTACGACGATCAGTGAGGAAATCAGCCAGGCGCCGGGGGCCTGCTCAGCTTTCGCGCTCTGGCTGCCTTCCGGCTTTGCCAGCTGTAACTGCTCCAGCACGCTGACCGACAGCAGATACTGGCGGCGGTTCATTGCTTTCGCCACGAAATAACCCACTACGCCAACGGGGATGGAAACGGCTATACCCAGCAGCATCAGCCAGCCCATATCGCTGCCTAACAGCCCCGCCGCTGCCGCCGCACCGGGATGGGTTGGCAGCGCCACGTGCACTGTCAGCATGACACCGGCCATTGGCAGACCATATTTCAACGGTGAAACGCGGGCCACCTTAGTAAAACCATAGATAAGCGGAATAACGATAATAAAGCCAACTTCAAAGAACACCGGAATGCCGAGAATAAAGGCCGCCATGGTCAGCGCCGCAACGGTACGCTTAATTCCCAGCGCCTGGGTAAAGCGCTGGGCCAGGGATTCTGCGCCACCGGAGCATTCAATAATCGCCCCCAGCATTGCACCCAGCACAATAATAATGGTTATCGATCCCAGCAGGCCGCCCATTCCGGCGGAAATGACCTTCATAATATTATCGGCGGGAATACCGGTGGCGATGGCGACCAGCAGGCTAACCACCAGCAAGGCGACAAAGGGATGTACTTTAGCTTTGATGACCAGCAGCAGCAAAATCAGCACGCTGGCAACGGCAATGGTTAATAACAGGGCGGTAGACATAAAAAGCCTCAATAATTATTTTATTTCAGTACTTTAGAGCACTGTTAGCAGCAGCATTTTCCCTGGCATTTAGCCAGATTCAGGCAACAGAAACCCGACACTGCGCAGAATTTGCGCAGCGTGGTGAGTCATAACGTCAGATTATTTCCAGGCGTCGAACCAGCCCAGACCTTCCAGAGTGGTAGTACGTGGGAAATATTCGCAGCCGATCCAGCCCTGATAACCGCTGCGGTCAATCAGATCGAACAGCCACGGATAGTTCAGCTCGCCTTCGTCCGGCTCATGGCGATCGGGCGCAGAGGCAATCTGAATATGTTGGTACTGACCGACGTAATCGGCGATCAGATGGCTCAGGTTGCCATCCACCAACTGTGCGTGGAACAGATCGAGCTGGGTGAAAACATTGGGCCTGTCGACGCGCTTAACGATGTCCAGCGTCTGATACTGGCTGGAGTAGAGATAGTTCAGCTTGGTTTTCGGGTTCAGCGCCTCAAGCAGCACGCGAATACCGTGTGGCGCAAAGCGGTCAGCCGCATAACGTACGTTGTCGATGAAGGTTTGGCACCAGGCTTCGCGGTCGGCACCCGGCGGCACTACCGAAGCCATCACGTGGACCTGGCGGCAGTTCAGCGCCAGCGCATACTCCAGCGCGCGATCGATATCGCGACGGGCATCGTCTTCGCGCCCCGGGATAGCGCAAACGCCCCACTCTCCCGCCGCCGCATTTCCCGGTGCGGTATTGAACAATACCAGCTCCAGGTTATTACGCGTCAGCGCCTCTTTGAGTACCGCCGCGTCGTAATCGTAAGGGAATAAAAATTCAACGCCTTTAAAGCCAGCCTTTGCCGCCGCATCAAAGCGCTCAAGGAAAGGCAGTTCGTTAAACAGGGTAGACAGATTAGCAGCAAACTTAGGCATGTCTTCAGCTCCGTAATTCAGCCACTTCGTCATCGGTCAGATAACGAATAGGGCGATCGCCCAGGGTAAATATCAGTCGGGCAGTCTCTTCCAGTTCTTCGGTATTATCCGCCGCCTCACGCAGCGTTTTCCCCACCACCACCGGTCCGTGATTCGCCAGCAGGAATGCCCGGTAGTTCGGCGCCAGCTTCGCCAGATCCTCACCGAGACGAGGATCGCCCGGACGATAATAAGGAACAACCGGCACATCGCCAACGCGCATCACAACATACGGCGTGAAAGGACGAATGCAGTTTTTGCTGTCCAGCCCTTCCAGGCAGGAAAGTGCGGTCAGATACAGGCAGTGCAGATGCACGATGGCACCACACTCCGGGTTGTTCTGATAGATCGCACGGTGGAAGCTGATCTCTTTCGAAGGTTTATCGCCACCGATCCACTCTCCATCCGGAGTGACCTTCGACAGCCTTTCGGCCACCAGCTCGCCAAGGCAGGAGCCTGTCGGCGTCGCCAGCAGCGTGCCGTCCTCCAGGCGCATCGATAAATTCCCTGCCGAACCGGTGGCATATCCGCGCTGGAAAAATGAGGCTCCCAGCCGGACCATTTCTTCTCGTGCCTGCTGTTCAGTCATACTACGAACTCCGTTTGCGCCCGGGCAAAAAAGTTTTCATCACCGAAATTACCGGATTTCAGCGCAAGGGACACCGGCTGCGTGACCGATCTGACCCACGGCACCCCGGGGGAAATCACCGGACCGATGTGGAAAGCATCAATGTTCAGCGTCTGCGCCACCACGCCCGAGGTTTCGCCTCCGGCAACGATAAAGCGCTGCCAGCCGCGCTGTTGCAGTTCACGTACCACGCTGGCAAACAGCTGCTCAACGGCCTCGCTGCTCTGCTGCGCACCGTACTGCTGCTGAATCCGCTGCAGCGTTTCCGGTTCAGAAGTGGCAAACAGCATCGGCGCCAGCGGCTCATCAGCATGTTGCGCCACCCAGTCGCACAGCTCGTGTGCATAGGCCTCGCGCTGTTGCAGCGCGCGTTCCACATCAACCGCCTGCGAGGAAGCCTGTTGACGGTAGCGGGAAACCTGACGGTTGGTCATCGTCGAACAGGAACCTGAAATCACCACCGCCCGTCCACCCTGCGGTTTACCCGCTGCCTGCGCCTGTTCGCGATCCCAGCCGCTGGTTGCCCACTGCCGCGCCAGGCCGATTGCCAGCCCGGAACCGCCGGTCACCAGCTTCATCTCACGCAGCGCTTCCCCCTGAGTCAGCAGATGCTGCTCGTTAAGCGCATCCAGTACCACATAACGCACGCCCGCTGCCGCCAGTTTGGCCAGCTCTGCCCGTACCGCTTCAGCACCGAGATCCAGCGTCTGGCTGGCGATCAGCCCGGCTTTACCCGCTGCCTGTGCTTCCATCAGCCGCAGCAGATTGCTGTCGGTCATTGGCGTAACCGGATGGTGGCGCATACCTGAATCGGACAACAGCTGGTTCATCACGAACAAATGCCCTTGATAGACGGTACGGCCATTCACCGGCAGCGACGGCGAAATCACCGTCTGCGTTTCACCCAGCGCGGCCAGCAACGCATCGGTGACCGGGCCGATGTTACCTTTTGCGGTGCTGTCAAAGGTCGAGCAGTATTTAAAATAGAACCGTTCACAGCCCTGCTGTTGCAGCCAGACCAATGCTGCAAGGGAATCCTCGACGGCTTTTTCCGCCGCGCAGGAACGCGACTTCAGGCTAACCACAATCGCTTCGGCATCCAGCTGGCGCTCGTCCTGCGGCACACCGTTAACCTGCACCGTTGACATACCGTTCTGCACCAGAAAACTGGCAATATCGGTAGCACCGGTAAAATCATCAGCAATCACACCCAGGCGCATTATTTCTGCTCCTTTTTTTCCGGCAGCGTAATGCCGCTAAAGATCTTGATCACCGCGCTGTCGTCCTCGCGGCCGTAGCCTGCGTTGCTGGCGGAGGTGAACATGTTGAACGCCGTTGAGGCCAGCGGCAGCGGAAAGTGCAGTGCTTTCGCCGTATCAGCGACCAGACCGAGATCCTTCACGAAAATATCCACTGCGGATTTCGGCGAGTAATCACCGTCAACAACGTGGCGCATGCGGTTTTCAAACATCCATGAATTTCCCGCCGCGTTCGTCACCACGTCGTACATGGTATCCAGCGGGATACCCGCACGTGCCGCCAGCGCCATCGCTTCTGCTCCGGCCGCAATATGCACCCCGGCCAGCAGCTGATGAATAATCTTCACCGTCGAGCCAAGACCGATTTCACTGCCAATGCGATACACCTTGCCCGCCACCGCGTCCAGCACCGGCTGCAGGCGCTCGAAGGCAGCATCGCTGCCGGAAGCCATCACCGTCATTTCGCCCGCCGCTGCTTTCACCGCGCCACCGGAAACCGGTGCATCCAGCATGATCAGCTGGTGCTGTGCCAGCTGCTGTTCAATGCTCTGCGCATCGGCGGAAGAAATCGTCGAGGAAACCATCACGACGGTCCCCGGCTTCAGGCGTGAAGCCAGGCCATTTTCACCAAACAGAATGGCCTTAACCTGAGCGGCATTGACCACCAGCAGCAGCACCGCATCCAACTGGTCGGCGAAATCATCAGCACGGCTCTCTGCCGCCTGTGCGCCGCTATCGCGCAGGGTTTGTAATGCCTGTGGATTAAGATCCACGCCCCAGGTCCGCAGGCCTGCCTTAATACAGGATTGCGCCGCGCCCATGCCCATAGAACCGAGGCCAACGACACAAACCGACATTGATGCTGCGTTTGACATACGCTCTCCGTGTTAATTTTGGTGATAATTTGTTTTCTTGTGTGAAGTATAGGCGTTTTAAACCGTAAACTTGGTGATGCACATCACAATAATTAACAATCAAGAGAGCGCAATTCACATAGATTAACAGAAAAAAAAGAATACAAATGAGAATAAAAACATCATTATTCAGTAAGATAGCTGATTTCATTAGCTGAAAAGCTGTGACGAAAAATCATCGACGTGATAAATTGGTAAAAATTGTGGTGTTGTATCGCTGAGCCGATGACATTTTTCAACACCGTTCTCAGGCTACGCCGCTTATTCGCAAGGAGAGTTCATGATTCCCGTTGAACGCCATCAACAAATTTTATCGCTGGTGCAGGAACGTGGTGTAGTCAGTATTGCCGAACTGACCGAACGACTGGCGGTCTCCCATATGACGATTCGCCGCGATCTGCAAAAGCTGGAAGAACAGGGAGCGGTAATGTTGGTGTCCGGTGGCGTGCGTTCTACGGAGCGATTATCCAGTGAGCCTTCGCATCTGGATAAAACCAGTATGTTCAGCCAGGAAAAACAGGCTATCGGTGCTGCGGCAGCTCAGCATATTCCCCGTAACAGCTGCCTCTATCTGGACGCAGGCACCACCACGCTGGCGCTTGCCCGAGAACTCAGCGTTCGTGATGATTTGCTGATCGTCACCAACGATTTCGCCATTGCCAATTTTCTGATTGATGGCAGCCAGTGCAGGATGATCCACACCGGCGGCACCCTGTGTCGCGACAACCGCTCCAGCGTTGGAGAAGCTGCCGCTCAGGCCCTGCGCGGACTGTCCATTGACATCGCTTTTATCTCGGCATCCTGCTGGGGCACGCGCGGAACCTTCACGCCGGATGAGGAAAAAATTGCCGTTAAGCGTGCTGCCAGCGAAGTAAGTCGTAAACGGGTACTGCTGGCCGACAGTTCAAAATACAATAAAATTGCCACTTTTCTGGCACTACCGCTCGAACAGTTTGATGGCATAATCACCGATCCACATCTTTCGGCGTCCGCCAGCCGTGAGCTGGCAGCAATGAATATAGATATCACTATTGCGGGTTAAGCCCCTGCATCACGGTGTAGTGGCCATGACGTTCACTACACCCGATGCGATTTACCTTTACATAACCATTCATTTATTAGCGATTGCCATCACAAACTGTCATTTTGCTCGGAACATCCTCTCCGGACGCGGCGCTTTATCGCTAAACTTATGAAGTCATCTTAAGGACTCACTTGTTACCAACTTCACCCTGACCGTTATACCCACTCTGTTCAAGCTCAGTAGAGGGAACGGATTGTCCGGCAACCATCAAACCGGGTGCTTGAAAGAGGCAGGGTATACAAGGAGATCCCTATGAGCACAATTAATACCAGCATGGGCCGTTACAGCCTGACAGCCAAAGATGCGGGAAACCACATCAAAGGTTCGATTGCTATCAATGATGAAGGCGGCACGCAACTCACCTGCCAGGAGTTTAAAGAGCACTACCTGGATGATGTTGTAAATAATGTGATTTATCCCGTCACCGGAGGTAACCGGCAAATAACGCAGGCGCTCCGTGACGAAATGATCAAGGCCGGTTTTTATCAACCTCACTAACTAAAGTGTAAACTTCAGACGTCAGTGAAACGGCTTTCGTAACGGAATTTGTTCAGCTGTTTCCGTAATCGATTTATAAGATCGATATCAATTAATCGATCTATATAACCAATTATATTTTATACAGAATTTGTGCGACCATGCCCCTGTACCACCCAATGGTAAAGTCGAGAAATAGCTTTATTTGCCCACGTTTCGTGGGCTTTTTTTTATAAAAACTCTACGCTCCCCAGTCACAAGACGGATAGGATATGGTCAATTGTATACTGCGATACTCATCGCAGCTGACAAATAAAACATCCGTCACCTGACGGCTAAACATGGAGCGTATCGATGGACGAAATTCGTATTCACCCCGCTAAACTGCACCAGATGGTTAACAGCCTGTGGCAGCATGCTGGCAGCAGCAAGTCTGAAGCAAGAAAAATTGCCGATCATCTCGTTGCCGCCAATCTTGCCGGCCATGATTCCCACGGCGTGGGCATGATCCCCACCTATATGACCTCCCGCGCGTTAGGAAATCTGCAACAAAACCGTGAACTGCGGATCGTCAAGGATACCGGGGCCGTGTTAACGGTTGATGGCCAACAGGGATTTGGCCAGGTGATGGCCGCTGAAGCGATGGAATTGGCCATAGGTCGTACCCGAGAGCTGGGCATGTGCGCCATCGCTCTGCGTAATTCTCACCATATCGGCCGTATTGGCCACTGGGCCGAGATGTGCGCCAGCGCCGGGTTTATCTCGTTCCACTTTGTCAACGTCGTTGGCGATCCGCTCGTCGCTCCTTTCAACGGTAGCGACCGCCGGTTTGGCACTAACCCGTTCTGCGCCGTTTTTCCGCGCCCCGGCCAGCCGCCGCTGCTGTTGGACTTCGCCACCAGCGGCATTGCCTACGGTAAAACCCGCGTGGCGTGGAATAAGCGCGCAACGGTTGCCGAGGGGAACCTGATTGACAACCACGGCCAGCCTACCTGCGATCCCGCTGTGATGCATGAAACGCCTTACGGCTCTCTGCTGGCATTCGGCCTGCATAAAGGGTATGCGCTGGCGGTGATGTGTGAAATTCTCGGTGGCGCACTTTCCGGCGGAAAAACCACCCACCAGGATTCGCTGCAAACCTCATCGGCAGCGATTTTCAACTGTATGACCAGTATCGTATTGGACCCTGCCGCGTTCGATGCACCGGAAATGCAGCAGGAAGCGCAACGGTTTATTGACTGGACGAAAGCCTCCCCGCAGGCAGGTGAACAGCCGATTAAAGTGCCCGGTGAATGGGAAGAAGAACAGCGCGCCGAACGTCAGCAGCACGGTATTCCGATTGATGCCAACAGCTGGCAGCAGCTGTGTCAGTCAGCACGTGAAGCCGGAATGCCGGAAACCGAGCTGGCAGGTTACCAGCCCTGATCCATCGGCAAAAGCGGCGGAGCTTATGCAGCCGCCGCTGGACGCTCAGCGTGAGAACAGCAGCTTAATTCCCGCTGCCGTGAAGAACAGCGCAAACACGCCTTCAATTCCCCGACGGCATTTCTGGTAGCCCCGGCTCATCATCTGAGTAGAAAACAGCAGCGCGTAGCTGCCAAACACTAAGATGCCCAGCAGCGCGCAGCCACAGACAATCAGCGGCAGCAGCAGCGGTGAGGCATCAGCATGAATTCCCAGAGACATAATGGCTGTCCACACCAGTATCGCCTTCGGATTGCTGAGGTGCAGCAGTAAACCACGCCGATACAGCGCGCGGTAAGAGACTGGCATCGTTACGGCTGCGTTCGGCTGGTTTGGCTTGCTGTGTGCTGCGCTGCGGGCCGCCTTAAACGCCAGCCAAAGCAGGTAGATGCCGCCGACGATCTTAATCACCGTCACCGCCTGCGCCCACGCCAGCAGCAGCGTCGACAGTCCGGTTGCGACCAGCAGCGCCCAGCACAGCGAACCACTGATCACACCGGCAGCCAGCATCAGAGCAGGGAGTCGCCCCTGGCTCATCGCCACCCCCATAATGGCCATATTGCTGGGGCCCGGGCTGGCCGTTCCCAGTAAGTAGGCCGCATAAACCGGCAACAGCGCCAGCAGAATATCCATCTTCCCTCCCCTGTAAAATGGCCGACGGTGGCCCTGTATCGCTGTTATAGCACGCCGGTCTGCACTGCGGCTAATGCGCATATTCCGCACAGTGAAATCTTGATTTCCGACAATCATCGAACAGATAAACCGCATAAAAATGTAACCAAACATTTCAATATGCGTGTTTTTATGTATTACATTATTAACATTTTCCGGGGAGGTGTTGAAAATAGCAGGATGAGGTAAGGTTCTAAAAATGCAGATAAATTAACAATTTCAATTACACTCTAAAAAAATAACACACGGTTCACATACTTCACCAAACCTTTATATTTTCTGTGGTTATTATATCCATACTGTTCATAAAAATTATATTTATATCCCTCTCAGCTATAAAAAAACGATAAAATGAACGTCGACATTTCTTCTCAAGGAGAAATTTCCCTCGTATTTATCCCGGACCGACAGAGATAAAAAACCCTTACTCATCATAATTATACATTTCATTCACATCTAATCATCATTTAACCAGCCTGCTTTAACATTTTCCGCCAGCGATTTAACCTCACCGCGAAACACTTCAACGTAATAATGATTGCTGTTATAGCCGCGATCAATATTACTGTTACTACTCCTTCACCTGATTTGGTCTTAGGATCAAACCGTAGTAGATGAGAAACCCGCAATTATCCACCTTCACTTTTCCATAATGTAGTCTATTTGTTAATTGTGGGTAAAAAAATAAAAGGCAGTATTATGTTAGATCGAGGTAAGCAATGTTCGGATTAGATGCGTATCACCTGGCAAGGATACAGTTTGGCTTTACCGTAGCCTTTCACATCCTTTTCCCCGCTATCACCATCGGGCTGGCCAGTTTCCTTGCGGTACTGGAAGGTCTGTGGCTGAAAAGCAAAAACGAGGTTTATCGCGACCTCTATCATTTCTGGTCAAAAATCTTTGCCGTCAACTTCGGAATGGGCGTGGTATCTGGCCTGGTGATGGCCTATCAGTTCGGTACCAACTGGGCTGGATTCTCGCAGTTTGCCGGCAGTATTACCGGCCCGCTGCTGACCTATGAAGTCCTGACCGCATTCTTCCTTGAGGCCGGCTTCCTCGGCGTGATGCTGTTTGGCTGGAACCGCGTCAGCCGTGGACTGCACTTCTTTGCAACCTGCATGGTGGCGCTGGGAACGATTATTTCCACCTTCTGGATACTCGCCTCCAATAGCTGGATGCAAACGCCACAGGGCTACGCGGTGGAAAACGGTATCGTGGTCCCTGCCGACTGGATGGCGATCATCTTCAACCCGTCATTCCCTTATCGACTGCTACATATGTCCGTGGCGGCTTTCCTGGTGACCGCGTTCTTCGTCGGCGCTTCGGCAGCCTGGCACCTGTTGCGTAAAAACGATACGCCCGCCATTCGCAAAATGCTGTCAATGGCGCTGTGGATGGCGCTGATCGTGTCGCCGATTCAGGCGATGATCGGTGATGCGCACGGCCTGAATACGCTGGAGCATCAGCCAGCCAAGATTGCCGCGATTGAAGGACACTGGGAAAACCCGCCGGGTGAAGCCACACCGCTGATCCTGTTCGGCATCCCGGACATGAAAGAAGAAAGAACGCGCTATGCGCTGGAGATTCCATACCTCGGCAGCCTGATTCTGACTCACAGCCTCGATAAACAGGTTCCGGCACTGAAGAGTTTCCCGAAAGAAGATCGCCCTAACTCGCTGGTGGTATTCTGGTCATTCCGTGTCATGGTTGGCCTGGGCATGCTGATGATTCTGATGGGGGTTGTCAGCCTGTGGATGCGCCGCGGACAGCGTCTTTACACCTCACGTCCGTTCCTGTGGTTTGTGCTGCTGATGGGGCCATCCGGGCTGATTGCGCTGGTCGCAGGCTGGATCACCACGGAAATGGGCCGCCAGCCGTGGGTCATTTATGGCCTGCTCCGCACCCGCGATGCCGTTTCGCTGCACAGTACGCTGCAGATGGCGATCTCGCTGATCGCTTTTATCCTGGTTTATATCTCCGTGTTCGGCATCGGCTACACCTACCTGGCTAACCTGATCAAAAAAGGTCCACAGGCAGGTGAAGGTGACCATACGCCAGAAGGTGGGCCGGGGACGTCGCACACGCCTTCTCGCCCACTATCGGCGGTGCAGGAAAAACTCAATTCATCGGAAGAGGGAAAATAAGATGGGAATCGATCTCTCCATTATCTGGTTTACCATCATTGTCTTCGCCACCCTGATGTACATCATTATGGATGGCTTCGATCTCGGTATCGGCATCCTGTTCCCGTTCAATAAGGACCCGGTAGAGCGCGATATGATGGTGAATACCGTCGCCCCGGTGTGGGACGGCAACGAAACCTGGCTTATCCTCGGCGGCGCCGCGCTGTTTGGTGCCTTCCCGTTGGCCTATGCGGTGATCACCACTGCGCTTGCCGCACCGTTAACGATTATGCTGATCGGCCTGATTTTCCGCGGCGTGGCTTTTGAGTTCCGCTTTAAGGCAACCGAAGAGCACCGTCCGTTCTGGGACAAAGCCTTTATCGGCGGCTCGTTTGTTGCCACCTTCAGTCAGGGTGTCGTGCTGGGCGCGGTGATCAACGGTTTCGAAGTCACCAACCGTACCTACAGTGGCCCGGCGCTGGCATGGCTGACGCCGTTTAGCCTGTTTTGCGGGGTAGGTCTGGTTCTGGCCTATGCCCTGCTGGGCAGCACCTGGCTGATTATGAAAACCGAAAATGAACTGCATCGCAAAATGACCGCGCTGACCAAGCCGCTACTGCTGGCGCTGCTGGTGGTGATTGCCATCGTCAGCGTCTGGACACCGCTGCTGCACGAGAACATTATGCACCGCTGGTTCAGCCTGCCTAACCTGTTCTGGTTCCTCCCGGTTCCGGTGCTGGTGCTGGCCGCTGCGTGGGGCCTGCTCAGCGCGCTGAAGCGCCATGCGCACTACACGCCGTTCCTGCTCACCCTCGCGCTGGTGTTCCTTGGCTTTACCGGCCTCGGCATCAGCATCTGGCCAAACATCATCCCACCGTCGATCACCATTTGGGATGCGGCTTCACCACCGCAGAGCCAGGGCTTTATGCTGGTTGGCGGTCTGCTGATCATTCCGGTGATTCTGGTTTACACCTTCTGGAGCTACTACGTCTTCCGCGGGAAAATTAAGCCGGACGAAGGTTATCACTGATATTTAACATTCAGGGTGGATCAAGCGATCCACCTTTTTTTACATCCGGTTAAACGTAAATTCATATTTTCATACAAATTCCGACAATCATCTGCCCTCAGTGGTCTACGCTTATTATCCCACATGAGGAAATCATGCCATCAAAGGAGGCAGTATGAGTCTGTTTGATAAAGCGAACGATAAAGCGGAAGAAGCTCTCGGCAAAGGCCAGGAAGAGTTTGGCAAAGCCGTCGACTCTCCTGAGCATGAATTTAAGGGGAAAGTCCGCCAGCAGGCGGCAAAGGCATCCTACGCCATAGATGATGCGCTGGACTGTGTGAAAACCAAGACCAAAGACTCTCCGCTGGTTTCACTGGCGATTGCAGCCGGGGTCGGTTTCCTGGCGGCTAAAATTTTCGGCCGCAGATAGTTAACGCGATAAAATCGCGAAACTATTAACGAAAAAACGCCCGCGAACGGGCGTTTATTTTCAGGCTTCAGCGTGATGCTGCATCGCCCACACTTCATGACAGGTCATAATAGCTAAAAGTAACGATAACCCACTTCCTGAGAAATAGAGCCAGCGGGTAAAGGCTACATCACCGGTCATTGATAAAAGTTCGAGAAAATTTTCCAGCATTTCACGCGGGATAATATTGATTTGAATAAATGTAATCAATAAAAAGAATATCAAATAAGATAAGACAAAAGAAAACACACACCATATAGCAAACAGTAGTCTTCTCATAGACTCCCTCCCTGATCAATACTTATCAAAAACTCCCTTCAGTTGCATTGAGGACATCTTACCTTAACCCTCTACCAGGTGAAAATCAGTTGATGCTGTCTGCCCTCAATATCATAAAAATGTCCTTAAAACGCATTTTTGAGAGAAACCGTCACCGGGTGGCATGGTGTAATGACAACGAGAACAAAAAGGATTTCACCACTGATGGTATCGATAAAGGGGGTCACATATGGAAAGGCTATCATCCTCAAAAAGTTGGCACCATGCCATGTTTTCCAGCACTGCCGCACTGGCGATGCTGTTCTTCAGCAGCACGCTTTGCGCAAAACCGCTAACGTTGAATAATATACCCGAACAGCAGACATCATCTGTTTATCCAAATACTAATACTGCTAAACCTCTCGCCAACAACTTGTCCCCCATGCCGGATTACAAGGATCGCAGGCCGGAGCCGCTAATGCACGGCGAAGGGTTTAACTACGATCTTTATTATAACTATCATTTAACGCCCCACGTTATTCTTCATCCTAACTTGCAACAAACAACCAAACCCGGAGCTGTAGAAGACAACTCACGGCTGTTCGTTGGCGGTCTGGGCGCTGAAATTAAGTTTTAAGTTTTACCCGCCGGTTTATTACACTGCTTAACTGGCGGGACTCCCGCTCTATATTACCTGCCACAGAAATAAATAGTAACCATGCTAATTATTTCCATACAATAAATTCACTTCGCTAAGCATTCTCCGCACAAAAATATAATCCCTGCCACTTGTTTACATGTTGTCATACGGCAGTCGTAAAACATTGACTACGGCAGGCATGACAACAGCATTTTATCTCTAAGCGCCCGGCGGATAACCGTTAATGGAATTCGGTGAAGCAAGACCGTCGGGTGATAATAAAAAAGGTCATTATTATGCAAAGAAAAGCAGATACAGGTCGGAGAATGAAAAAACTCGCACTAGTGTGCAGCGGTGCCCTGGTGATGTTTTCTACGGTTTCCCGGGCCGACATGGCACCGTTGAGCGTTGATTCATCCTATATGTTCGGTGACTGGGGCGGCCTGCGTTCGCAGTTAAAAGACGACGGCGTGGATTTCCAGGTGAACTACACCATGGAATCCGCCAGCAATCTGGCCGGCGGCTATAAAACATCAACCACCGCCCGCTATACCGATCAGTGGGCGTTTGGTACGACTCTCGATTTAGAGAAACTGCTCAACTGGGACGATACCCAGTTCCAGTTCACCGTCACCAGCCGTAACGGCCACGACCTCACCGAACATATTAACGATCCCCGCACCGGCGGCCTGTCATCGGTAGAAGAAGTTTATGGTCGCGGTCAGACCTGGCGCCTGACTCAGTTCTGGATGAATAAAGGCTTCTTCGATCGTCTTATCGAAGTGAAAGCCGGTCGTGTTACCGTCGGCGAAGATTTTGATTCCTTCCAGAGCAATTTTGAGAACCTGGCGTTCGGCAGCGGGCAGCCGGGAAACTGGCGCGGCGACCGCTGGTTTAACTGGCCGGTTTCCCAGTGGGGCGGCCGCGTGAAGCTTAACTTTACGCCGGAAGTTTTCCTGCAGGTCGGCTTCTATAATCAGACCGCCAGCAACTACGATACCGGGAACGGCTTCCGCCTGGATACCAGCCCGACGCTCGGCAATATGGTCCCGGTAGAACTGGGCTGGAAGCCGGTGTTCGGGCCTGAAAAACTGCCGGGCAACTATCGTATGGGCGTGTATTACTCATCGGTCAACGGCGATAAGTACTCCAGCTATCGCAATGGCAGCTATAACGACGATGCCCACGCCTACGGTGGCTATCTGCTGCTGCAACAGCAGTTGACGGCGATGGACGGTGATAATCAGCGTGGCCTGAGTATGACGGTACAGGGCGTGATGAACGATCGACGCACCTCGAAAACCGATAACTATCAGGCGATGACCTTTGTCTGGAAAGGACCGTTCGCCGCCCGCTCACAGGATGAAATTGGCATGGGTGCGGCACGCATTCACGTCAACAGCAACTACGGGCGCATGCAGCATCGTATTAATGAAGAAAACGGGGAGAGTAATTATCACAGCCCGACCTATCTGCCCATCCAGCACGGTTCGGAATATAACTACGAGATCTACTATAACGCGCGCCTGACTGACTGGTTCAGCCTGCGGCCAAACCTGCAGTACGTCGCCTCTCCGGGCGCTGTCAGCGAAGTCAAAAACGCCTTTATCGGCGGTCTTAGCGCTAACGTTAATTTCTAACGTTCGTGTATTAAAACTGTGCGAGAGCGGTGTTCTCAGGCCCCTTTGGGGCCTGAGCATTGGCATCTACACCGCATCATTTCAGATCAAAGCAGAGCGGCCCGTTAGCTGCCAGCCTGACCAATGACTGACGGGCAACACGGCTGCCTGAAACGTTCGAAATACGCTACCGCACCACGAGATGACTTCACGGCTTAAGCTGAACTCGTGCGGTGTAAAAGCGCCGGCAGGCAAGATAACCGGCCACGATAGTCGACAGACTGGCCGTCCCCAGCAGCATAAACGTCACCATAATCTGATACTTAATCGCCTTCACCGGATCGATACCGGCGAAAATCAGCCCGGACATCATTCCCGGCAGGCTGACCAGACCTACGGTTTTAGCCGCGTCCACGGTGGGGATCATCGCCGCGCGAATGCTGTCGCGCACAATGCTGCCGGATGCCATCCGCGCACTGGCCCCCAGGCTCAGCATTTCTTCCACCTTTTGCCGGTTATCGGCAAAGCGCTGGTTAAGATTGCTAAAGCACAGCCCCACCGCCACCATCGCATTACCCGCGATCATGCCGGAGATCGGAATGACCTGCATCGGCATAAACTCAATCGCCCGACTCAGCACCAGAATAGTTAAGGTCAGCGTGGTGCCCAGCGTTATCGCCACAAACGAAATCAGGAAGCCGTTATCGATCGCCCGGCTGCGCTTTTTGGCATTCAGCGCGGCATTCACGCAAATAAACAGCACCATCAGCACCGTCAGCCAGCCGTTATCCAGTTCGAAAATGTACTTCAGCACATAGCCGACGATTACCAGCTGCACAATCGCCCGCGCCACGCTCCAGACGATGTCTTTTTCCAGACCCAGTTTCTCTTTACTGCTGACCAGCAGAGCAATCAGCACCAGTACCAGCGCCAGGCCAAGCGACTCATTGGTAATATTATGCTGGTTCATGCTGCCCCCGGTTTTGTGGTGCCGACAGCGTCAGAATGCGCTGCGCGTTATCGGTTTCATGACGATCGTGGCTGATCCAGATCGCAGCGGTGCCCTGCCCGACCTGTTCATCAATGAGTTGATGTACCGCCTGCTTATTTTCCTCATCCAGCGCGCTGGTTACTTCATCCAGCAGCAGAATATCAGGCGGAAACTGTAGATTACGCAGAAGGGCCACGCGCTGTTTTTCCCCCCCGGAAAGCTGGTCGATGGTGCGGTCCAGCGCGGCAGCCGGCAGATGCAGCCGCTGCAGGCCATCGATCATCGCCTGCCGCTGCGGCGGGCGCTGGCGGATCTGATACGGCAGCGCCAGATTGTCATACACCGTGCTGCCAAACAGCACCGGGGTCTGGAAAACGTAGGAAACCTGCTGCCGATAGTGCTCCGGTTTTAACGTCGCCAGCGGCTGACCGTTGAAGATCACCTCACCCGATGACGGCTCCAGCAGCGAGGCAATAATTTTCAGTAATGTGCTCTTCCCTGCCCCGGACGGACCGGTCAGCCAGAGAAACTCCCCTTTGCCCAGCGAAAAGGACAGCGGCGCCAGCAGGACCTTATCCTGCAGCGCAAAGCTGACCTCCCGAACCTCCAGAAGGCGATTTTTATCCATCATTTAAATAACCTGCTAATTTAGAAATCCCAAAACCCGGCAATCATAACGCCTTTAGCCGGTTAACGGTCTTTTTTGTCCGGCCAGAATATCAGCAGCAGGCCCGCGAGGATCAGCGCCCCGCCCACCAGCTTGCCCCAGACAAACCATTCATTGAGCGAAGGGATAAGCAGCGCGCCCCCCCAGACCAGCAGATAGCTGAGGCTGAGCAGCGGATAAGCGCGGCTGAGCGGCAGACGCTTCAGCGCCAGCAGCCAGCACAGCATGGAAAACGCGTAGGCGAACAAACCGGCCAGTAGCGCCAGCGCGGGCGGTGAAAAAGCGAGAATAGCGGCAGCGAAGTCCAGCTGCCGGGCAATAGCCGGCAGCTGAATCATCGCCCATTTCATCAACAGCTGCGCCGCGCTGACCAGCAGCACGCTGCCCAAAGCACATAGCCAGCCCATCAGGTATACCCGCCCATCACCGCCACGCCGCCCACGATCAGCAGAATGCCGCAGCAGTGGCGCAGCGAGAGGTGCTCATGCCACAGCCAGCGGGCAGCCAGCGCGACCAGGACAAAATTCAGGCTGAGCATGGGATAGGCCACACCAACCGCAACTTCCTGTAGAACCCTCAGCCAGACCAGCATCGCCAGCCCCAGCAGCAGCACGCTCAGGGCAAGCCACAGCAGAAGATGCCGCCGTGGCCGGGGATTCCCGTCAACTGCCGTTGCCTGCTTCTGGCACAGCTGCCCGGCACAGCTCAGCAGACTGACCAACACAATTAGCAGAATATTCATGGCTGCTGATGATAGTAGTAAAGGACCATGCGCTGCTGACGATACACCTCGTCCGGCGCGGGCAGTCCGGGGTCAACGTCGCGAGCGCTGTCGGTCAGTTTCAGCACCAGCGACACATTGCCGAGCCTGCGGTGGGCGGCCAGCCAGTCGGCAAACCGGTCACTCGCCACCAGCCGGTCACGGCTGTCGGGATAGCTTAACCCCCAGGTCAGTTCACCCGACTGTTCGTACATGTCCACGTCGCTGCGCTTCAGCTGCCACGCCACCGCCGAAGCCATACCGCTGTTGTTAGACAAAATAAAACGGCTGTCCTCCAGCTGCTTTTGCGTTGCCTGAATAAATTCCTGCGGCTGTTTAGAGCTGACCACCTTATCCGGGATAACCAATGCCAACGCCAGCGCAATGCCGAGCGGGCACAGCGCGGCGAGCGGCCAGTTTCTGCCGCGGCCGATAAAGGTGACGGCCCCCATCAGCGCCCAGAATAAAAACGCCATACCGCCCAGCGCCACCTTAAAGCCCTCGGACGGCTGGAACACCGGACGGTGAGAAAGGCCCCACGGCGAAAGCACCAGCCACACCGCCAGCGCGGCCAGTGCGCCGAACGCCAGGTTTATCAGCGCATTAGCCCGTAATGCCCGGCCTCCTGCCTTCGCCGACTGCACGGCATAGTCAGCTAAAAGAATTGCCAACGGTGCAAAGCACGGCAGGATATAGGTTGGCAGCTTCCCTTTGGCAATGCTGAAAAACAGCAGCGGCATCACTACCCAGCTCAGCAGATACAGGCCGCCGCTGCTGGTATTTCGCTCCCGCCCCGCACGCAGCAACGCCCCCGGCAGCAGCCCTAACCAGGGCAGTGAACCCGCAATCAATACCGGCAGGTAGTACCAGAACGGCGCACTGTGCTGCGCATCTTTCTCGGCAAAACGCTGAATATGCTCCACCCAGAAGAAGTAAGACCAGAAATCCGGCTGCTGGCGGGCAATGGCAATTCCCCAGGGAAGAGAGATTAACACCGCCGCCACCACCGCCAGCGGTCCGAAGATCAGGACTTCGCGGAAGCGACGCTGCCAGATGGCCCACGGCACAATTGCTACCACCGGCACCGCCAGTGCCAGAAAGCCCTTGGTCATAAATCCCATGCCACAGGCCAGCCCCAGCAGCAGCCACGCCAGCACCCTCTGCCGCTGAGTCTCCGCCTGTACCACCAGCCAGTAACAGCACATCGCCGCAACCAGCCACAGAGTAATCATCGGGTCGAGCACCGCATAGGTGCCAATACCGTAAACCAGCAGACTGGTGAGGAAAACGATCGCCGCCAGCCACGCGGTACGCTGCTGCCGGACAATCTGCATTGCCAGCCACCAGACCAGCATGGCGCTCAGGGTAATCGAGAAAACCGAACCGAATCGCACAGAGAAGTTGTTGCCGCCAAACAGCAGCTGGCTGAGGTTATTAATCCAGTATCCCGCTACCGGCTTCTCAAAATAGCGCAGGCCGAGAAAATGTGGGGAAACCCAGTTGCCGCTGGCCAACATTTCGCGACTGATTTCCGCATAGCGAACCTCATCCGGCTGCCACAGGGCGCGGTATTCAAGCGGGATCAGATAGTACAGGGCATACATCAGGATCAGGGAGAGGGTAATGCGCCAGCTCTTCATCCGGTCTCACTCAATAAATTGCTGGCATCCCAACCAGCCTTCGCGGCCGGGGAAGCTACCCCGGACAATGCTGCCCATCGGCAGCTGTGTAACATCATCGGGCAGCAGCTCACCCAGCGGGCAGAAGCGAATACCCCGCTCCCGCGCCTGAACCAGGAGATCGTCAAACATCCCGCTCAGCGCGATGCCTTCGACTTCAGCATGGATGGTATACACCGGCACGCCATCCTTCTGCTCAATGATGCGGTCGAGAATAAAATCATTGAACGCCTGGCGGCTCACCGAAGTCCCTGCCACTTCATCCCAGGTGGGTAACGTTACCGGAATCTGCACCGTGCCCGGCTTGCCGTCCGGCAGACGTGGCCGGAACGGATGCGTACCCCGGCAGTCGCTATTCCAGGCAAAGCCGAAATGCTGCTTAGCCGCCACGACCCGCCCGTCAGCACGCCAGCCCGCCACGGCAGAACAGTTAACCGACCTGCCGAGGATGTCCGCCAGCGCGCTGGCGCCGCGTTCAATCTCCGCATGCAGCTTCTCCTTCGGCCAGACGCCTGCCCAGGTTTGCCAGGCGAAATGGTCCCAGGCATGCAGCCCGATTTCATGCTGCTCCGCCGCTGCGCGGATCAGATCCGCATGACCCCGGCCAATATTACGCCCCGGCCACGCGGTTCCCGCCAGCAAAATATCCCAGCCGTAAAGCGATGCCGCGTTGGAGCGCAGCATCTTCCAAAGAAAACGCGGCTTCAGCAGCCGCCACAGGTGGCGGCCCATATTGTCCGGGCCAACGCTGAAGAAAAAGCTCGCCTGAGTCTGCTGCTGTTGCAAAATTTCCAGCAGACGCGGCACCCCATCACGGGTCCCGCGCCAGGTATCCACATCAATACGCAGACCAACATTAATCATTCAGCTGACTCTCCGCCATCCACCGAATTGAGGAAGAAATCCAGCGTAGCGTCGATGGTGCGGTTCATCTGCACTTCAGGCTGCCAGCCGAGCAGCCGTTTCGCATTGCGAATCGACGGCTTGCGGTGCTCAACGTCCTGATAGCCCTTACCGTAATAGCTGCTGCTTTCCACCTCGCGGAATCCGGCGAACGGCGGGAAGCGATCGCGCAGCGGATGGCGATCAAAGCTCTCCAACAGCTGCTCCGCCAGCTGCTTGATGCTGGCTTCATTTTCCGGGTTACCGATATTAATAATCTGCCCGTCACAGTTCTGCTGCTTGTTTTCAATAATCAAAAACAGCGCTTCAATACCGTCACGAATATCGGTAAAGCAGCGCTTCTGCCGCCCACCGTCGATCAGTTTAATCGGTGAACCTTCAACCAGATTGAGGATCAGCTGGGTAATCGCCCGCGAGCTGCCAATACGGGCGGCGTTGAGGTTATCCAGCCGCGGCCCCATCCAGTTAAACGGCCGGAACAGGGTGAAGCGCAGCCCCTCTTTCTCGCCGTAGGCCCAGATAACCCGATCGAGCAGCTGCTTAGAGACGGAGTAAATCCAGCGCTGTTTGTTAATCGGCCCGACCACCAGATTCGAGTTGTCTTCGTCGAAGGTGTCATCGGTACACATACCGTACACTTCGGAGGTAGACGGGAAGATAATGCGCTTCTGGTACTTCACGCAGTCACGAATAATCTTCAGGTTCTCTTCAAAATCCAGCTCGAAGACACGCAGAGGATTACGGGTATATTCAATCGGCGTGGCAATGGCGACCAGCGGCAGCACCACATCACATTTCTTAATATGGTACTCAATCCACTCCGAGTGGATGCTGATATCCCCCTCGACAAAGTGGAAACGCGGGTGGCCCACAAAGCGGCTGATGGCGTCTGAACCAATATCCAGGCCGTAAATTTCAAAGTTATCATCCTGCAGCAGGCGCTCGGTCAAATGATTGCCGATAAAGCCGTTTACACCGAGGATCAGCACGCGGGTCAGGCGTTTAATCGCCGATACCGGCTGATTGTGCAGGATCGCCCCGCTGACCAGCCCCAGCGTTTGCGCCAGCTGCCGGCCCTGCATGTAGACACCGCTGTCGCCCTGGCCGGTAACGATCTCCAGCGCGCCCTCGCCGGTGGCTACCACCAGCGGGTTCACCGATAGCACGGTGCCCGGCTTCGCCGACGGGAAATCGTGCCTGACCGCCGACTGCCAGACGATAAATTTGCCGGAGCCCACAAAGCTAAACGCCCCCGGCCACGGATCGGTCACCGCACGCACCAGATTGTGAATACGATGGGCGGGCAGAGACCAGTCGATACGCCCGTCTTCCGGGGTGCGACGTCCAACGTAGCTCGCCTGACTCTCATCCTGTTCCCGCTCGGTAAAATCACCGCGTAAAATACCGGGCAGGCTGGCAGCCAGCAGCTCGGCACTGCTGAGGCACTGCTTGCGGTGCAGGGTCAGCGCATTATCCTGCGGATCGATAGCCACCCGCTGCTGGGCGACAATCGCCCCGGCATCGGCCCGCTTCACCATGCGGTGCAGGGTCACGCCGGTTTCTTCTTCGCCGTTGACCAGCACCCAGTTCAGCGGCGCGCGGCCACGATAGCGAGGCAGTAACGAAGCGTGCAGATTGAATGCCCCTTCGCTGGCGCTGTTGAGGATCGCGTCACTCAGCATCTGGCGATAGTGGAAGGAGAAAATCACCTGCGGCGCCATCGCTTTAATGCGCTCAACCCACAGCGGGTGGTTCACATCCTCTGGGGCATAGACCGGCACGCCCAGCTCTGCCGCCGTGCGGGCTACCGAGGCGTAAAACTGATTTTCAGCGGCATTATCCGCATGGGTAAAAATGGCTTCGATCTCGAACCCTGCGGTATGCAGCGCACGAATACCCGCGCAGCCAATATCATGGTAGGCAAAAACCACGGCTTTCATCATTGCTTATCCTGTGTGGAGTCGGCGTTGTTACTGACAACGCGCTGAATAAAATAGCGAGGGCGAGCGCGGACATCGTTGTAAATGCGTCCGATATACTCACCAAGCAGGCCCATACCTACAAACTGCGCGCCGACAAAAATAAACAGCACGGCAAACAGCATAAACACCCCTTCCGCCGACCACTCCGGGCCGAGGAACAGCCGCATCACCACCAGCAGTACCGCAATGGCAAATCCCGACAGCGCGATGATGCTGCCGAACACGCTCAGCAGACGCAGTGGCGTGGTGGTCAGGCAGGTAATCAGGTCGTACATCAGGTTAATCAGCCGCATAAAGCTGTACTTGGAATCACCAAATTCCCGTTCGGCGTGCATTACCGGAATTTCCGTCGCCCGGCGGGCAAAGGTGTTGGCAAGAATCGGGATAAAGGTACTGCGCTCGTGACAGTGCAGCATCGCATCGATGATATGGCGTCGATAGGCACGCAGCATGCAGCCGTAATCCCCCATTGCCTTGCCGGTGGTCCGCTGGATCAGGCGGTTAATCATCTGCGAAGCAAATTTGCGGAACCAGCTGTCCTGGCGGTTCTGGCGTACGGTGCCGACCACGTCATAGCCTTCCATCGCCACCGCGACCAGCCGGGGAATTTCCTCCGGCGGATTCTGTAAATCCGCGTCCAGGGTAATAATCAGATCGCCCGACACGTGGCTGAATCCGGCCATAATCGCCGAGTGCTGGCCGTAGTTACGGTTCAGCAATACCGCCACCACCTTACTTCCCGGCAGTTCGGCGGCGGCGGTCAGCATCTCCGCCGAGCTGTCGCTGCTGCCGTCATCCACCAGCAGAATTTCGTAATCCACCGTCAGCGTGTCGCAGGCGGCCTGCGTCCGGCGGATTAACTCGTTCAGGCTTTCCTGTTCGTTGTAAACCGGGATTACCACCGAGACCTTTTTAATATCCTGGTCTGTCATCTTATTTACCTGCAATCTGGCGTAGTGCGGCGATAACGCGATCGGTATCTTCGTCGGTCATCGTCGGGAACAGCGGGATGGAACAAATGCGCGCGGAATTCCACTCCGTATTGGGGAGCGTTAAGTCAGGGAAGCGTTCGCGGTAATATTTTTGCGTGTGGGCAGCACGGAAATGCAGCCCGCTGCCGATGCCCTGTTCCTTCAGACGCTGCATCAGCTCATCGCGGCTGAGGCCGCAGGTCTGCGGATCGATGCGCAGAATAAACAGATGCCAGGCGTGCTGGTGCGGCCAGTCGGGCTGCTTCAGCGGCAGGAAGGGCGTATCGGCAAGTTCAAGCAGATAGCGACGGGCGATCTGCTCGCGGCGGGCATTATGCTGCGCCAGTTTTTTCAGCTGCACCAGGGCAATAGCGGCATTCAGATCGGCCAGATTGTATTTGTACCCTGGCGCGATCACTTCCGCCTGCGGCGCACGGCCGTGAGTCTGGCGATCGTAGGCATCAACCCCCAGCCCGTGAAACTTCAGACTGCGCACGCGGTCAGCCAGAGCCGCATCGTCGGTCACCACCAGGCCACCTTCGGCACAGCT
This sequence comes from Pantoea coffeiphila, assembly GCF_016909495.1. GTDB lineage: Bacteria > Pseudomonadota > Gammaproteobacteria > Enterobacterales > Enterobacteriaceae > Erwinia > Erwinia coffeiphila. The sequence continues at coordinate 517,277 of NZ_JAFBFW010000002.1, forward strand.
CATATTTTTAATGGCGTGGAAAGAGAAAATCGCCGTTCCCGTCGCCCCCACGTGGCGGCCCTGATAGAAGGTGCCGGCAGCATGAGCGGCATCATCAATCACGGCAATGCCGTAGCGTTTACCCAGCGCGTGAATCGCGTCGATATCCGCCGGCACACCGGCATAGTGCACGGGAATAATGGCTTTGGTTCGCGGGGTGATCGCCGCTTCAATCAATTCAGGGGTCACCATCAGCGTATCGCGGTCGACGTCGATCATCACCGGTGTGGCACCCAGCAGCGCAATCATATTCAGCGTGGAAACCCAGGTTATCGACGGCGTAATGACTTCGTCGCCCGCCTGAATACCCAGCGCCATCAGCGTGACGTGCATCCCGGCGGTCGCTGAACTGACGGCAATGGCATGACTGTTACCGGTTAACTGGCAAAATTCCTGCTCAAGCTGCTGATTTTTAGGTCCGGTGGTGATCCAACCGGAGCGCAAAACCTCTGCCAGCGCGTCAAGTTCTTCACTGCCCATCGCCGGGCGGGAAAAAGGTAAAAACTCCAACATTGATTAATCTCACTAAACAGTTATCACCAATAAGCTGGCAGAAATTAACCGTGGGGCGTGCAAAACCGCACCTCGGGAAAAGTGGATGATAGTTGGGATAGCCCCGTGAAAACGCCAACGGTAAAAACATCGCCGTTAGCCACGAAAACAGACCGAGACAGTAACTCACTAACAATAGGCGAGTTATCTTAGCCTCGCGACTATACACAGAGCATAAATGAATTTTCTTAGGGGAAGATTAAGAACATCTGTCGGCGAGAGATTAAATCAGGTTGGTTGTCGTGCCGTTTATCTAAAGATGGCAGAACAAAAAACAATCTACCAGGATAAAGCTGAACTATAAAATAAACTTCATATTTTTGTCACAAAACATTTGTGAATATTGCGACAGAGACACACGCAAAAACAGGGCCACCCGCTAACTCAAGGTGGCCCGGCGGCAGATTACTTACGTGCGTCCAGCAGCTGGGTAGCGTTTTCCGGCGTCACTTCGGTCCACGGCACGGAGTAGCGTTTTGATTTGCCGTCGTCCCAGGCCATTTTACCTTCGTACTGTTTCCAGATGGTCGACTGCGGCTGATAGCTGTCGCCCTTCACCGCACGCAGCGCCACGTCGATCGACCCCTGCATCTGCGCGTGTGCATCCTGCAGAATCGAGACCATCTCACCCGCCTGCACCGCACGGATCGCATCGGAAACGCCGTCCACACCGGCAATGGCAAAGTCTTTCACATTCAGATTGGCACCCTTGATCGCTTCAATCGCGCCCAGCGCCATTTCATCGTTCTGCGCGATCACGCCGTTAATCTGTCCACGGTGTTTTTGTAACCAGTTTTCCATCAGCGGCAGTGCTTCGGCGCGTGACCAGTTGGCCGTTTTACGCTCCAGCACCTTCACGTTACCGGCACCGCATTCGGCGATGGCTTTATCGTTGCCCTGGCCGCGCTGGATCTCACCGCTGCCGCCCTTCGGTCCTTCAATAATCACCACGTTGCCTTTGCAGTTCATTTTCTTTAGCACTGCTTTGGCTTCCATATAGCCGCCCAGTACGTCATCGGACACCACTTCGGAGGTCATCTTGTCGGTATTCAGGCGAGCATTGGTCACCACCACCGGAATTTTCGCTTCGTTGGCCATGGTCACCACGTCGATATTCGCTTCGTAGTCCATCGGGTTAATAATAATCGCATCGACGTGGGTCTGAATGGCGGTTTCCGCCTGGTTGTTCTGCACCAGCGGATCGTAACGACCATCGTAAACGGTTAACTGTACGTCACCGCTTTTTACGGCCGGATGCTCTTTACCGGCTTTTTCCATCAGCTGGACAAATTCCGCTTTCATTCCGTACATCAGCACGGCGATTTTAACCGGTGCGGCGTGAGCGGCCATGCTGCCCATTAACAGGCCGGAGGTCAACAGGGCTATTTTCGTCATCTTATGCATTTTAACTCCTGGTTTTTGTAGGATACTCACCTGTTAAACAGGCTATTTATTTATTCCGCGAACACAGTATTAATCGCGCTGTTGTTTACGCGACGGATCGAGCAGTACGGCAACCACAATTAATGCGCCTTTAATAATCTGCTGGTAATAAGACTGCACGCCGAGCAGATCCAGGCCGTTATTCATTACGCCGATAATTAAAATACCGAACAGCGTACCGACCAGCGTTCCCACACCTCCGGCCATACTGGTACCGCCAATCACCACGGCGGCGATGGCATCCAGCTCGTAGGCGGCCCCGGCGTTGGTTTGTGCCGAACCGGTGCGAGCGGTGAGGATCAGCCCGGCAATCCCGGCCAGTGCGCCGCACAGGGTGTATACCAGCACCTTAATTTTCACCACGCTGATGCCTGAAGTGCGAGCGCTTTTCTGGTTACCGCCCACCGCGTAAACGTAGCGGCCAAACAGGGTTTTATTCAGCAATACCCAGGCCAGAGCAAACAGCACCACAAACAGGATCACCGGCACCGGAATGCCCAACACGTAGCCATTGCCTAACCAGCGGAAGTCTGAATTAAGCTGCGAGACCGGGTTACCGTCGGTGGTCAGCAGCGCCAGCCCACGCGCCGCAGAGAGCATGCCCATGGTGACGATAAACGGCTGCAGGCGGTAGCGCGCCAGAATCGTGCCGTTCAGCAGACCGCAGACAATGCCGATGCCCAGCGCGATAATCAGCGGCATCAGCACCGCATGGGCGGTATCGCCAATCGCCAGCCCGGTGTTGGTGGTGGCAAAGCGCGCGGCCACGATGCCGCTCAGCGCCAGCACCGACCCTACCGACAGGTCCACCCCGGCGGTAATAATCACAAAGGTCATGCCGATGGCCAGAATGCCGTTAATTGAAATCTGGCGCAGAACAATCAGCATATTTTCATTACTGAGGAAGTAATTACTGCTCCAGGCGCCTTTGGCAACCTGAACTTCACCAATTGCCGTTACCACCAGGCACAGAACGAAGAATGCGATAATAATGCCGTATTTATGCAGGTGACGCTTATTTCGGGCGAATAAAGACAACCCAGGTGTCAGTGAATGAGTAGAGTTCATCATTTTTTCTCTTTTAAGCCGGTCAGAATTCAGAGGCCGAATAATTAACGGCCATTGATTCCCGCCAGATAGTTAAAGCGGATTTACACCGCCAGCTTCATTAATTCCGCCTGGGTAACATTGTCAGCCGATAATTCCCCGGCCAGTGCACCATCTTTAAAAACAAGGATGCGATCGCTCATGCCAATAATTTCCGACAGCTCGGAGGAAACCATAATAATTCCGCGATCCTTCAGGGCGAATTCTGACATAAAGCGGTAAATCTCTTTTTTCGCGCCAACATCAATGCCGCGCGTCGGTTCATCCAGCAGCATCACCTGCGGATCGACCAGCGCCCAGCGCCCCAGCACCACTTTCTGCTGATTACCGCCGCTCAGGTTGCCCACCAGCTGATCGCCGTCCGGAGTTTTGACGTTAAAACGCTGGATCATCTCCCGCGTGCGCTGCTGCTCGCGGCGATCGCTGATAAATCCTCCCCGGCTGATATCCTGGAACGAGGCAATATTGATGTTTTCATTCACCGACCGACACAGCACTAACCCGGTCTCTTTGCGATCTTCCGTCACATAGGCAATACCGCTGGCAATCGACTCCTTCGGCGAATGGCGCGCCAGGGTTTTCCCGCCCAGCTGCACCGTTCCGCTGTCGGCGTGGCGAATGCCAAATATCAGATCGAGAAACTCACTGCGCCCTGAACCCACCAGGCCGTAAATACCGAGAATTTCTCCGCGCTTCAGCGTCAGGCTGATATCCCGCACCTTTCTTCCCCAGCTCAGGTTGTTCACCTGCATCATCACTTCATCGCCGGGCCGGTTGAACTTGGCGAATTCGTTTTCAAACTCACCGCCGATAATGTGTTCAATCAGCTGCTCGCGAGTGATATCGCTCAGAAAACCCTCATGGATATAACTGCCGTCGCGGAAAATGGTGTAGCTGTCGGCGATCTGGAAAATTTCCGCCAGCCGGTGCGAAACATAGATAATCCCCTTACCCTTCTGCGCCAGCCGGGTGATCACCTGGAAAATCTTCTGCACGTCCTCTTCGCCAATCGCCGAGGTCGGTTCATCCATAATGATGATGTCGGCATTGGCGTGCGACAGCGCCTTGGCGATCTCCACCAGCTGCTGCTCCGCCACGCTGAGATTGCGCATCTTCTCGGTCGGCGACAGGGTGAAGTGCAGATCCGCCAGCAGATCGGCGGTCTGCTGATTCATCCGGCGGAAATCCACAAAACCAAAACGGCGCGGCTCGCGTCCCAGCCAGATATTTTCGGCTACGGTCAGGTCAGCGATGGTGCTGAGTTCCTGCTGGACGATAGCAATGCCGGCCGCCAGCGCCTCTTTGGGATGAGAGAACTCACAGCGCTTGCCGTTAATAAAGATATCGCCGCTGTCGGGTTGAACAAATCCCATCAGAATGCTGAGAAACGTCGATTTCCCCGCGCCGTTGCCGCCGCACAGGGCGTGGATCGATCCCCGCCGCAGGCAGAATTCGGCATTCTTCAGCGCCACCACCGGCCCGAAGCTCTTCTTCACGCCGCTGACCTCCAGCAGATAAGCGGACTGCTCTCCTCCGGCTGACTGACTCATAAACTCACCTCGTACTCTTTGTGCAGTAAATGCAGGTAGCGCTGATAGAGATCGGCATAGCGGCGCGTGCGGTCGGCATCCGGCTGCGCGCGGCTGCTTTCGTCCAGCCGCACAAACTGCTGGCTCAGTTCGGCAAGCAGCGCGGCCGGGGAGCACTCGCTGCCGCCGTGCAACCGATGGCACCAGATGGCCTGGATCGCCGCGCCCAGCGCCGCGCTCTCTTTTTCATGCAGGCACACTACCGGGCAGTCCATCACGTCGGCTACGATCTGCCGCCAGCGCGGGCTGTTAGCCCCGCCGCCGGTCAGACGGATCTCGCCGACCGCCACGCCCTGCTGGCGGAACAGATCCAACCCGAAGCGCAGGCCGTAGGTCGCCCCTTCCACCACCGCCAGGCAGAGGTTCGCCGGGGTCAGATTATCGCTGTCCAGATTGTGCAGACTGGCCTTCGCCGCCGGCAGTTCCGGAACCCGCTCGCCGTTGAAGAACGGCAGCAGCAGCATCCCGCCCGCGCCTGGCTCCGCCTGTTCCAGCGCCTGATTAAACGATGCCAGGTCCTGATTCAGCAGATGCTGTACGGTGGTGGTCGCCGAGGTCACATTCATGGTGCAAATCAGCGGCAGCCAGCCGTTGGTACTGGAGCAGAATCCGGCGATCATCGCGGAATCCGCCACCACGGGGCTGTCAGAACAGGCAAACAGCGTACCGGATGTGCCAAGACTCATGGTCAGTATCCCGGGCTGGATATTGCCCGTACCGATAGCCGCCATCATATTGTCACCGCCGCCGCTGGCCACCAGCGTACCCGGGCGCAGGCCCAGTGCAGCCATCGCCCGTTCACACACTGTGCCCACCGGCCGTTCGGCTGAAATCAGCGGCGGCAGCGCGTTCCACAGGCGGCCGCTGTCGTCGATCAGTTCCACCGTGCGGCGATCCCAGCAGCGCTGGCGGATATCAAACAGTCCGCTGCCGGAAGCATCGCCGTACTCTGCGCAGCGCACATCGGTCAGCCAGAAGTTCAGATAATCGTGCGGCAGCAGCACCGTTGCCAGCCGCTGCCACAGTTCAGGATGCTGCTGTTTGAACCAGACGATTTTTGAGGCGGTATAGCCGGTGGCAACCGTCAGGCCTAGCTGCTCCAGCGAACCCTGTTCTCCACCCAGCTGTTCCAGCAGCCAGGCGTTTTCATCGGCGGTACTGGTGTCGCACCACAGTTTGACCGCGTGCAGCACCTCTCCGGCATCATCCAGCGCCACGAAGCCGTGCTGCTGGCCGGAAACCGACAGCGCAGCAATCTGCTGCGGGTCCACGCCCGCAGCCACCGTTGCCTGCTTAAACGCGGCGATCAGTGCGTCAGTCCACCATTCAGCCTGCTGCTCGCGCCGCCCGGATGAATCACTGATCAGCTGATGTGACGCGCTACCGCTACCGAGGAGAGTCCCGCTCTGGTCATCAACAATCACCACTTTGGTACCCTGGGTACCGCAGTCAATGCCCGCATACAGCGCCATGACTTACTCCATTTCCAGCATGATTTTGATGTCGTCAGGGTTACCCGCCGCCGCCCGTTCAAACGCCGCCACGCTGTCGACAAACTTATAGGTTTGCGAAATCAGCGGCTGAACGCGCAGCTTGCCGGAACTGAGCAGGCGCAGGGTGCGCGGATACATATTGGCGTAGCGGAAAATCGTCTTGAAGGTCACTTCTTTGGCCTGGGCCGCCACGATATCCATCGGCGCGGCGTCAATAGGCATGCCAACCAGCACTGCGGTGCCGCCCGGTGCAATATGTTCGCTGATCCCGGCAATCGCTGGCTTCGCGCCGCTGCACTCAAACACCACGTCAACACCGTTACCGCTGGTCAGGCGCGCCACGGTGGCCGCCAGCTGACCGCTTTTGATATTTACCGCGTGCAGGCCTTCGTAGTTCGCCGCCACCTGGAGTTTTTCATCAAACAGGTCGCAGATAATCACGTCGGAACAGCCGCCCGCCAGTGCCGCCAGCGCGGTCACCACGCCAATCGGGCCGGCTCCGATCACCAGGGCGATATCGCCCGGCTTGATCGCCGCTTTAGTGGCCGCATGCATACCGATTGCCAGCGGTTCAACCATCGCACCCTCGGCAAAGCTGACGTTGTCCGGCAGCTTGAAGGTAAATGCCGCAGGGTGGATCACCGTTTCACGCAGGCAGCCGTGGATCGGCGGCGTAGCCCAGAAGCGTACCGCCGGGTCGAGGTTATAGATCCCGGCCCGCGACTGCGCCGACTGCATATCCGGAATACCCGGTTCCATACACACGCGATCGCCAGGCTGTAAATGCTTCACGCCTTTGCCGACCGCCAGCACCACACCGGAGGCTTCATGACCCAGCACCATCGGCGCTTCCACCACGAATGGCCCGATACGTCCGTGCTGGTAGTAGTGCACATCACTGCCGCAGATCCCGACAGAATGGATCTTGATCTCAACATCGGTGTCGCCCAGCTGCTCATCAAACTGACGATCTTCAATGGCAATTTTGCCTGCTTCTGCAAGAACTAACGCTTTCATATTCGGCTCCCGGTGATATCTAAATGGTATCGATAACATTAATATGACAGCGACAATATCGGATTCGGGGTTAAAAATGTGTGACTCCGGTTAAATTTTTGGCTTTTTCATTACTGAAACATCGTTTCGAGGCGGATAATGGCGCATGAGAGGCAATAAAAACGATCCAGGGATCGTTTTTACGATGTTACCGATACCAGTTTTATCTCCGGAGGAAGATCATGAGTACGCGTCAACAGGCCATTGAACACACCCGCGATTATCTGCAACAGGCCAGCATTCAGCTTACCGAGGCCGAGCAGCAGCAGATTGAAATTGCCACCTTCGGACTGCCGGACTACCCGATATCCGGCCTGCAATTGCTGACCTACATTAATACGCCGCGCTACTGCGCCAAGGAGCTGGTGCTGTTCCCACGCCAGACCTGCCCTGAACATCTGCATCCGCCGTTTGACGGCACGCCGGGCAAACAGGAAACCTTCCGCTGCCGCTGGGGTGAAGTGTGGCTGTTTGTTGACGACGACAGCCTGCCTTCTTCGGCAGGCATCGGCCAGCCGCCGGAAGGTGCGGAACAGTGGTATACGGCAGGAAATTACATTTTGCTGCGACCGGGTGAGCAGTACACTATTGCACCTAATACCCGTCACTGGTTCCAGGCGGGTGAGCACGGCGCGGTGGTATCTGAATTCTCTTCGGAAAGCCGCGACGATCTGGATGTCTTTACCGATCCCCGGGTAAACCGCCTGGGATAAACGCCTGCAAGGATTGACTCGCTTCAGGTCTGGCGATCTGTCATGATACGGTAATGGTACAAAATGATATTCGAAGAATCAGGAGCACAAATTGCCGCCAGGCCGGAAAATGAAGGCCACGCTGTCGAGCGTTGCCGCACAATCAAACGTCAGTAAAATTACCGTGTCGCGTGCGTTCTCTCATCCGGACAAGGTGCATCCTGAAACGTTGAAGCGGGTACTGGAAACCGCTTCAGAGATGGGGTACGTGGTCAACACCGCCGCGCGTAACCTGCGTGCGCGGGACAGTAAAACCATCGGCATCGTTAACCCGGATATGGGCAATCCGTTCTTTGGCGGGCTGACCAGGATGATGACGCTGGAAGCGGAAAAAGCGGGCTACGATACGCTGATTTTCGACTCCCGCGAATCGCAGGAGCATGAAAATCGCATCATCGACAAGCTGATTGGCTATAACGTTGATGCAATTGTGCTGTCGGTGATCTCTTCGGATCGCAACTATCAACCCGCCTATATGGCGCAGCTGGAAGCGTTAAATATCCCGGTGATCCTGGTGGATCGCGAACTGGATATCAGTTCGTGCAGCGGGGTATATATCGACAATCTGGACTGCGGCCTGCAGGCGGGGCGCTATTTGCTGGATCGCAAAGCGCAGCGGGTGGTGGTGGTTTCCGGGCCGGAAGATTCCAACGTGGCGCGCGAACGCGTGACCGGGCTGAGCGCCGCGCTGGCGGGTAAAGTCGCCAGTTTCGAAGTGCTGTACGCCGATTTTTATATGGATATCGCCGCCAGCATCACCAGTGATTATCTGCAAAACAACCCACCGCCGGACTTTTTTGTTGGCTGTAACAACCAAATTTCACTGGGGATTATCAAATCCTGCATCGACCACCGGCTTCAGCCGATGAAAGATGTGTCGCTGTTCAGCATTGATGAGGTTTCCCATGCGGCGATCTACGGTTTTAATTTCCCCTGCATTTCCCACGATCTGCATGAGATGGCCTGGCAGGTGATTAATCTGGCAATTCGCCGCGCGACCGAGAGCGACATCAAACCGGGCAAAGTGATTGTGCGCGGCAAGATGCTGGCCGGATAAGGACGATATCGGGTTCTTGTCGTCTGCAACGTTAGAGTTATGGCTCATCGCTGGCTTTGGCCGCTGGATGTAAAGAATACGAGTCTTGATGCTGATGCTGATGCTGATGCTGATGCTGATGCTGATGCTGATGCTGATGCTGAATTTTCACATGGAGTTTTTGATGAGTGACACCTTTTTACCTGAAACGCTGCTGACCCTGCTGGATGGCTCACTGCCGGACAGCCATCTGCATCAGGCTATTCGTCTTTCCAGCGTTGGCAGCAACGGCTGGCCATATGCGGCGCAGCTGAGCGTGGGGGAGATCATCGCTGTTTCTTCGCAGCAGCTACGTTTCGCCATCTGGCCCGGTTCCACCACCACCGCCAATCTGGCCCGCGACGGCAAAATGACGCTGGCGCTGGTCGATGACGGCGCGGTGATTGAGATTCAGGCGCTGGCGCAAAAGCGTGAGGAAACGATTACCGATCTTCAGCTGGCGGTGTTTGATGCCGCCGTACAGCAGGTGGTGATTCACCGTGCGCCCTATGCAACCGTAACCAGCGGGGTAACATTCAGCCTGAAGGATGAGGCGTCGGCAGTCGCGCGCTGGCGACAGCAGATCGTGCAGCTGAAGGCGCTGCCGGGTGATTGATTGTCGCTGATGAAACCGGTTTGGTGATATTGTCGCTGATAGACTGGTGTAGCGTTCCCAGCCTCTGCCGGGGCTTCCGGCGATATTGTCGTTGATAGACTGATGTAGCGTTCCCAGCCTCTGCCGGGGCTTCCGGCGATATTGTCGCTGATAGACTGGTGTAGAGTTCCCAGCCTCTGCCGGGGCTTCCGGCGATATTGTCGCTGATAAATCCGTGCCGGGTTCCCAGCCTCTGCCGGGGCTTCCGGTCGTCCTCGCGTCACGCGCTGCGTGATACCTTCGGTTACAGCTTCTGGCCGGACGGACCGCCGAAGACGTGTCATCCCTGACCCGACTTCGCCTGACGCCAACGTCCATGTTGGCGTCTCCTGGCCATCTGCTTCCACCTCAGCGCTGCGGATAGCCCGGCATCCCCGGCAGAGGCTGTGCACCTTCATTTCATTGTTATCGCTGCATAGCAACCTGTTCAAACTCTCCAAGCTATGGTGTTAACACATAATTCGACGTCAATGCAGCAAAAGGTGAGAGCAGACTTTTAGCAAATATCTTCTGGTCTGGATGCAACAACGGGCTGCATAGCCCATTTCCGTCTAATGACATTCATGCATAACAGATGTTCTCTGAACTGAAGATAATTCCAGTGTCACGCCGCTGATGGGTTGCTGCCATGACGTGCAACCCTCAGTGCTGAAAAGAAATTGGAAGCCCGGATTTATCCTTCAGAAAACGCGAAAGTCAGAAAGCAGGCTTGTTTTGCCCCCGAGCGGGCAATCCGCAGCGCTGAACGGAGAGTGGAAACAAGCATTCATCCTTCAGAAAACACAGAAGTCAGCAAGCAGGCTGGTTGTGCCCCCGAGCGGGCAATCCGCAGCGCTGAACGCAGAGAGGAAGCCAGGATTTGCCCACATGGACGTGGGCGAAAGGCACAGCCGCGCAGGACGCGCGTCTGTGCCGGTCCGGCAGGCTGACGAGCGAAGTGAAGGAACCGCAACGCGGCGCGAGGACCGCCCGATCGGGGACACAACCAGCCAGCGCTAACTCCAGTCTTTGCAAACAACGCAACACACATACGTGCCGGTCCGGCAGGCTGACGAACGAAGTGAAGGAACCGCAACGCGGCGCGAGGACCGCCCGATCGGGGGCACAACCAGCCAGCGTTAACTCCAGTCTTTGCAAACAACGCAACACAAATACGTGCCTGTCCGTACCGCTCCGGCAGGCTGACAAACGAAATGAAGGAACAGCATAAAAAAAGGCGGCCGTAAAAACGGCCGCCCTCAACGCTATCTCAGAAGCGAACCCTCAGGCCCGCCCCGAATGACACGCTTACTTACTGTCCGGCAAAGCATAAGCAATCACATGATCGCCCATCTTCGTACCGAATGAACCGTGACCACCGGCCACAATCACCACGTACTGCTTACCGTTCACTTCATACGTCATCGGTGTAGCCTGACCGCCCGCTGGCAGACGCGCCTGCCACAGCTGCTCGCCGTTAGACACGTTAAACGCACGCAGATAGTTATCGGCAGTCGCCGCAATGAAGAACACGTTACCGGCAGTAGAAACCGGGCCGCCCAGCATTGGCATACCCATTTTAAACGGCAGCGGAATTGGTGAACTGTCGCGCACCGTACCGATACGTTTCTTCCACACGATATCGTTAGTCTTCAGGTCAATCGCTGAAATATAGCCCCATGAAGGCTGCTTGCACGGGAAGCCCAGCGGAGACAGGAACGGATTCAGCGTCACGCCGTACGGCACACCGTACTGTGGCTGAATACCGGACTCGCTGCCGGTGCCGCCTTTATCGTTCTCGTCAGGCTCCATCGGATTACCCGGACCGCGCGGTACCAGACGGGAAACGAACGGCAGCGCCATTGGGTTAGCCACGGCAACCTGACGGTCAGTGTCCACAGAGATACCGCCCCACTCGAACATCCCCAGGTTACCCGGGAACACCAGCGTACCCTGCTCGGATGGCGGGGTGAACGGGCCTTCATAACGCAGCTGATGGAACATCACGCGGCAGATCAGCTGATCGTAGATAGTGGCACCCCACATATCTTTACCGGCCAGATGCTCTTTCGGACGGAAGCTCAGCTCAGAGTAAGGCTGGGTTGGAGAAAGGCGATCGCCCTTCGCCGGGCCACCCGGCACTTTCATCTCAGGCGCAGGAACCACCGGCTTACCGTTACGGCGATCCAGTACGAACAGGTCACCGGTTTTGGTCGGCACATAAATAACCGGAACTTTGTTGCCGTTCTTGTCATCAATGTCCGCCAGCGTTGGCTGAGCCGGAACGTCCATATCCCACAGATCGTGATGCACGGTCTGGTAGAACCAGGCCAGCTTGCCGGTAGTCGCATTCAGCGCCAGCAGACCGGTCGCAAAACGCTCCATCTCTGGCGTACGATTGCCGCCCCAGATATCCGGAGTCGACACGCCAATCGGCAGATACACCAGGTCCAGCGAGGCATCATACGCCGCCGGTGCCCAGGAGTTCGGCGAGTTCGGCGTGTAGTGCTGATCCGCTTCCGGCAGCAGGTTTGGATCTTTAGCACCGGTATCGAAGGCCCACAGCAGCTTACCGGTCTTCACGTCAAAACCACGGACAACGCCGGACGGTTCTTTGGTGGAGTAGTTATCGGTCACTGCACCGGCCATCACGATGGTGGTTGGTGTCACAATCGGTGGTGAGGTTGGCTCATAGCCACCCACTTTATTGAACGGCATATTGCTCTGCAGGTTCAGCTTGCCGTTGTCACCAAATTCCGCACACAGTTCACCGGTTTCGGCATCCAGCGCGTAGAGGTTACCGTCGTTCACCGGCAGCAGGATGCGGCGTGCGCACAGCGCAGGCTTGGCACCCGCTGGCAGCGCGGCGGCTTCCGGGGTCTGGTAGTAAGACACACCGCGACAGGTCACGTGCTGGAACGTCGGGTCGGTCTTCATTTTCGGATCGAAACGCCACTTCTCTTTACCGGTCGCGGCATCCAGCGCAAACAGCTTCTGGTGCGCAGTACACAGGTAAAGCGCATCACCGATTTTGATCGGCGTTGCTTCGTTAGTGATTTCACCCGGATCGGTTGCGGTTTTCAAATCGCCGGTCTGGAAGTCCCACGCCTGCTGCAGTTCGCCGACGTTCTTATCGGTGATCTGCTTCAGCGGAGAGTAACGAGTACCGCCCTGGGTACGGCCATAGGCAGGCCAGTCACCGGCAGCAACGCCGTCAGCGGAAGGCGCAGGCTGTTCAACCTGGTCAGCGCTCAGAGTACCGTTCACTTCCTGCGGATCGTTAAATACCGAGTAGGCCAGCACGATAACCACAAACACCAGCACGCCAGCCAGCGCCGTGCGCGGGAAGGCGCCTTTGCTGCTCAGGCCACGCCAGATAAACGGCAGCACCAGCCACAGGCCGAAGAAGAAGGTCACGTCCAGACGCGGAGTCAGCGCCCAGAAATCCGATCCCACTTCCCACAGCGACCAAATGGTGGTGCCGAGCAGGAACAGTGCGTACAGCAGTAACGCTGCGCCACGGCGGCGGAACAGCAAAAAGGCGGTGATCAGCTGAATCACACCGGCAATAATGTAGTAGAGCGAACCGCCCAGTTTAGCTAACCAGATACCGCCAATTAACAGATACAGGCCGCTGAGTACGGCAAATATCGTCGTCAACAGGATCAGGATCCTTGATGCTTTACTTTGCATAATTTGAACCTTACCAATATTTAAAGTCGTCGATTAAGCGTAAGCCTAATCTTTAAAAACACCCGGTTATTGTTTAACCATCCATCCGGTGTGTTCTGACCCGCCGCTGCCGGTGGCGTTAGCGGGCCGTTTTGGATACGTTGCCGTCAAACTTCCGGCGTTAAATCATCAGAACTGATAAGCCAGCGTCGCACCGCCGCCCCAGTTGCGTCCCGGGGCCGGTTCGAAGTAACGACCGTTGCCTTCGTTAACAATCACCGACCCGACGTACTGGCGATCGAACAGGTTGTCCACGCGGCCGAACAGGTCCAGCGACCAGCGGCTCCAGTTAAAGCGATAGCCGGTGTTCAGGCTGGTTACCGCATAGGACGGTGCCTGAGCATCGTTGGCGTCATCGGCCTGGATGCTGCTTAAATAGCGAATATCCGCGCCGGCGTGCCAGCCGCTCTCCGGTGCATATTCCAGCGAGGCGTAGCCCATATTGCGGGCGATACCCGGTAAGCGATTACCCGCCGGGGTGCAGCTGCCGCTGGACGAACAGGTTTCGTTGCGGTAGGTGGCATCCAGCAGCGTCCACGCCATTTTCAGACGCCAGTCCTGGGCGAACTGCTGATCGAAGCCCAGCTCCAGGCCACGGCGACGAGTTTCCCCGGCGTTTTTATACACCGCTCGACCGTACTGGCTCTTATCCACCACCAGCTCGTTGTCAGTGTTGGTCTGGAAGATGGCGGCGGTCAGCAGGCCGTAACCGATGCGGGTTTTGCTGCCGATCTCAAAGGTATCGCTGGTGGCGGGTTTCAGGCCAAGATTCAGGCCGGTTTCGCTACCGGACGTTGAGCGATAGGAAAGCTCGTTGATGGTCGGCGTTTCAAAACCACGACCGGCGGAAGCATAAAGATTCCACGCATCGGTCACCGCATAGTTGATCGAACCCATCGGCAGCAGCTTGTGATAGCGCGCGCTGCCGCTGTCGTCACCGTTGCCCTGAGTAATATAGTAGTCGGTAGAATCAAAACTGACCGTGCTGTAACGCAGACCGGCATCCAGCGTCCAGGCGGAAGAGAGCTGCCAGCTGGTTTGCAGATAGGGGTCGAGATTCCACATGGTGTTCTTCTCGTTGCGGCGCTGATCCCCTTTCTCACCGAACTGCGGCACGTTGTTCACCAGGTTATAGTTCTGGAAGCCCTGACGGCGCTCGGTCATGGTTTCATAGTCCAGCCCGGCAATCAGCGAAACCGGCATCGATCCCAGCTGGTCGTCATGCTTCCAGCGGGTATCAATCCCCTGGTATTTACGTTCCAGCACGATCACGCCGCCCGGATAGGCCGCGTTCTGCTGAGTCGCGTAAGGAATGGACTGATACTGCGTGGTGTGGCGCTCGCCGTGCCACGTGGTCAATGTCAGTTCGTCGTTATCACTCATCTGGCGCTGGTAGCGCAGGCCAATCTGCGTCTGGTCAAGGCTCTTGCGCGTATTGTACTGATCGCCGCGCGGCGACTGCTTCGGATTGGCTTTGTATTCGGCCTCGCTCAGGCCGCCGGGATCGTTAGCATCCACCGATACGCTGTTAAACATCAGCGTCAGAGTGCTGACATCGTCCAGCCGCACGCCGAGTTTACCGTTACCGAGGCTTTTCTGCGTACCGCTATGGTCGCGGAAGCCATGGGTGGTAAAGCGGGAACCGGAAATGGTGTAGTTGACGTCACCGGCCTGAGTCCCGTCGCCGGTTGCACCGCTGGCCTTAACGCTGTTGCGCCAGGTGCCGTAGCTGCCGAAGTAAGTGCCTGCTTCCAGCGTGGTGGGCTGACTGCCGGTGGTGGTGTCAATATTCACCACGCCGCCGGAGGCGTTACCGTAAAGCGCGGAGTACGGGCCGCGCAGCACTTCCACTTTGCCAACGGAATTGATATCGATATTCGAGGTCTGGCCCTGGCCGTCCGGCATGGTCGCAGGAATACCGTCAACGTAGATGCGCACGCCGCGTACGCCGTACATGGAGCGGCTGCCGAAGCCACGCACTGATAATTGCAGATCCTGCGCGTAGTTCTGGCGGTTCTGAATTTGCAGGCCCGGCACGCTGCCCAGGCTTTCAGACAGGTTCACCTGCGCCGTGCTGTGGCGCAGATCGTCGCCCTCCACCACGCTGACGGCGGCAGGGGTGTCCAGTTCGGACAGACCATTACGATGTTTGATCACCATCAGGGTGGAATCCTGTCCCTGAGCGGCGGTTGCAGAGGTTTGCGCAAAGCTGACGGCTGTAGGAACGATGATCAACATCGGCGTCAGCAGCAATACAGAGGTTTTATTTTTATTCACTGGAAAGATTCGGAGTTAACAAGCACCAATAAACGCTTTATCCCATACCAGAATCCCCACGCCGCAAATCGAATGCGGCCAATGAGATCAGCCCGGTATTCCCGGAATAAGCACCTGCCTTCCCTGACGCGCTGATGCACAGCCACCACAGGGCAGACTCGCCAAAAAGTATATAACTCCTTGCGCAATTTGCCCGCATACAGTGCCGTGCTGCTTTCCTGCCCTCCGTCCGGAGGGATATGTGACAGTAAGAGGGGGATTACATCGCCACCAATGTGATATCCATCACAAAAATCGCAAGGATTGTAGCACTCATTAATTCGTTTGCGAACTATTGTTAACAAAATCACAGAATCGATTCCGCATATTGTTACATAGTGGAGGGTTATTCAGCGGAAAGTGTAAATTTACCGTCGTGCGCAATGGCTTTCGCCCGGTACAACTGCCGCGCTATACTCGCGCTATACTCAGGAACCCCCAACCGACAGGATGCGTAATGCCGTACTCATGTCTCAGGCTAATGCCACCGCGCCTTTTCGCTGTCCCGTTTTTACGGCCGCTGCCTGCCGTACTGGTTCTGCTGCTTGCCGCCTGCTCTTCTGACTATAAAGGGGTGGAATGTAACGGCCAGCGCCAGAGCCTTGAAGGCCAGCCGCTGGGTAATGTGCAGGGATTAGTCGTTGACCGCTTCAACTCATTTTCCGTCACCCTGCCCGATTTAACGCTGGACAGCGGCACGCTGCAATCCACTAATCGCGAGCTGTATATTCCCTCTGCCGTCACCCGCGACGGCTGGCTGGCGCAGCGTATTTCCGATCGGCAATTCAGTATTATCAATTCACCGCAAAATCAGATGATCACCTTCAACTGTCCGGCACCCGGGCAGCTGTAACCCTAAAGGCCCCAGTCCGTTTATGAATACCAGCCAACTGATCGCCAATCGTCAGACCTTCTTCGGCAGCGGCAGCCTGCAACAGCTACCGCGCCTGCTGACTGAAACACCTTTACCGACCCTGCTGTTCTGCGGCAGTTCTTTCTTGCGTATCGATGCCTGGAAAAACCTGGAGCATCAGGTACAACCGCTGCTGGTCGGGATTGAAATTGTGCCGCACGAAGCATCACCCGGTGAGATCGACAGCTGGGTGGCGCGCTGGCGCGGCAAAATCCAGCGCGTCGTCGCTATTGGTGGCGGCAGCGTGCTGGATGCGGCGAAAGCGGTGGCGGCGCTGAGCCAGCATCCGCTAAATACGCTGCGCTATCTGGAGAAAGTCGGCGACACGACGGTAAGTGGCGCAACCCTGCCGCTGATCGCCGTACCGACCACGGCAGGAACCGGCAGCGAAGTGACGCAAAATGCGGTAATTACGGATAAAGCAGAGATCAAAGTAAAAGCCTCGCTGCGCCATCCTGAATTTGTTCCGCAGGTGGCCATTCTCGATCCCGACCTGCTGCGCGGCGCACCGGATAACGTGCTGGTTTGCTGCGCGGTGGATGCTTTCACCCACCTGTTCGAGGCGTATCTGTCGTCGAAGGGCAATGCTTTCACCCGTCAGACCGCCATCAGCGGTATGCAGGCCTTCGTTCGCGGCTGGCCGCAGTTAACTGCAAGCGGTCCACTGGGAGACAGTGCGCGTGAGCAGATGATGCTGGCCTCCTGGCTTGGCGGCCAGAGCCTGAGCATGGCGGGGCTGGGGGTGATCCACGGTATTGCCGGGGAGCTGGGCGCCATCAAAGATTACCACCACGGCGAGGTCTGCGGCCGTCTGCTGCTGCCGTTCCTGACGCTACTGGACGAAAGCCCGCATCCGCAGCAGGCGGTATTGATGCAGGAGCTTAACTTCGCGCTATTCCAGCAGACCAGCGAACAACCCGCAGAGCAGCTAAAACAGTGGCTAATGGCTAACGCCGGCCTGGCGTTCTGGCAGGATCTTCAGCCCCTCTCGGTGGATGAGGTTGACTGGATTCTTTTGCGTTCCAATAGCAAGAATTCGCTGGTCAGCTATAGCCGCGAGCAGCAGCGCGGGATGCTGGAACAGGCCTATCGCATCGGGTAATTCACAGAGCCGCTGAATCGTGTCTACACTTATTCTCCTGACCTAACCGCACAGGAGATTGTGATGAAGATTGATGTAAGCGGCAAAACCGCCATCGTCACCGGTTCAACGAAAGGTATCGGTAAAGGTATTGCTCAGGGGCTGGCAAAAGCCGGAGCACGAGTGGTGATCACCGGGCGTCATCAGCAGCAGGTGGATGAGCTGGTCAAAGAACTGGGCAATGGGGCACGAGGCCATGCCCTGGATCTGGGTACCGCCGACGGATGCAGTGCGCTGCTGAACGCCGAACCGCAGTGCGATATCCTGGTCAATAATGTCGGCATTTTCCCCGGTGGCGACTTCTTTGAAACCGACGATGCGCTATGGCAGAACATCTGGGATATCAACGTCATGTCGGCAGTACGGCTTAGCCGCGCGTACATGCCGAAAATGATCCAATCCGGCTGGGGACGGGTGGTGTTCCTCTCCTCTGAATCCGCCATCAATATTCCGGCAGATATGATCCACTATGGCGTTAGCAAAACCGCTTTGCTTGCACTGTCTCGCGGTCTGGCAAAAGCCGCCGCAGGCACGGGTGTGACAGTCAATGCGGTGCTGCCCGGGCCAACCCTGTCCGATGGTTTCGCTGAAATGTTTAAGCAGGAAGTGGCCAACGGCGCGAAGCTGGAAGATCTGGGCGTAGAGTTTGTGAAGGCCAATCGTCCAACCTCAGTTATCCAGCGAGCCGCCAGCGTGGAAGAGGTGAGTAACATGGTGACCTATGTCTGCTCACCGCTCTCCTCCGCCACTTCCGGTGCCGCATTACGGGTGGATGGCGGCGTGGTCGAAACACCGTTTTAACCCCTCTTGCAACGCTGCCGGTGGTGGCGTTGCAGTTTTGCGTAAAGACGAATTAAAAAAACCGTTAAACCCGCACTCTTCAGATTTTTACCCTTGTTAGCGACCCGCCCGAAGGCCACATTCCTTTTGTCTGAACACTGATTCAACCGAAAGGAATAACAAGATGAAAAAGACCCTGATTATGGCTTTATCCGTAATGATGATTGCCAGCAGCAGCCTGAGCGCCTTTGCCCAGGGGCCGGACAACGGCCGCGACGCACAGCAGCAGCCAATAAAGCACCAGCAGCAGAAACAACAGCAGGACAATGGCGGGCAGCCTCAGCAGAATCAGCACGCGAACGGCGGGCAGCCGCCGCGTGAAAACAACGCGCGCCCGCAGCAGGCGTCGCACCAGCAGGCACACGGCAATAAACCAGAGCGCCAGCAGCCTGACTTCCGTAAGGGACGCCCGCTGCCGCAGCAGTATCGCGGTGCAGGCTATCAGGTTAACGACTGGAAAAAACACGGCCTGAAAGCACCACCGTCAGGCCATCGCTGGATGAACGTGAACGGCAACTACGTGCTGATTGCTATCGCTACTGGCGTGATTGCTTCGGTGATTGCCCACCAGTAACGACCCGAGGCTGCGCCGGGAATGGGGTGGAGCCGGATTCGGGTGTGAATATGTCAACGGCAAATCACACCCGCATCCGGGGCATCACGGCCTGAACGGCAGCTGTCGCTCATTTCGGCTAATGCCGGCGGAGCTATGCCACCGCACCAGCCTCTTCCAGCCAGCCCACGCGCATTTCAGGCACCGCACGCAGCAGCCGGGCGGTGTACTCGTCCAGCGGCGCGGTAAACACCTGATCCAGCCGCCCCTGGCGCACCACTTTGCCGTATCGCAGCACCATCACCTCATCGGCCACCGCCTGAACCACGTGCAGATCGTGGGTGATAAACAGCATCGACACGCCGGTTTCTTCCTGTAGCGATTTCAGCAGCGCCAGCACTTCGCGACCGACCAGCGGATCGAGTGCGGAAGTCGGCTCATCGCAGACAATCAGTGCCGGATCGACCGCCAGCGCGCGGGCGATACAGACGCGCTGCTTCTGACCACCGGATAGCGCATGCGGATAGCGATCCGCCAGCTGCGGCGGCAGGCCAACCTTTTCCAGCAGTTCGCTGACTCGCGCCTGCCGCTGCAGCGGCGTCAGCGTGGTCAGACAAACCATCGAGCGCGCAATCTGCACACCGATGGTAAGCCGCGGATTCAGCGCGGTGTCCGGATGCTGATGGATCATCTGTACCGACTGGAGCTGCTGGCGGGAACGCTGGCGCAGTGCAGCAGGCAGCAGCTGGCCGTTAAAGCGCACGCTGCCGTGAGCGGGGGCAACCAGCCCGCAAATCAGCCTTCCCAGCGTCGATTTTCCGGCACCCGACTCGCCAATCAGCGCCAGAGTACGGCCCCGCCCGATGGTCAGCGAGACGTCGTCCAGCACGCGGTTGGCCTGATAATCAACGGAAATCTGCTCGGCGGTCAGCAGCGGCAGCGTGGTACTGCGCGGTTGATGCGGTTCGCCGTGGCTGTGCAGCAGGTCGCGGGTATAGGCCTGCTCAGGCGCGGCCAGCAGCTCGGCGGTATTGCCGCACTCCACTTCGCGTCCGTGGCGCAGCACCATAATGCGTTGGCTGATCTGCGCCACCACCGCCAGATCGTGGCTGATATACAGCGCAGCGACTCCGGTCAGGCGGATCACTTCGCGGATTGCCTTCAGCACTTCCAGCTGGGTGGTCACATCCAGCGCGGTGGTCGGTTCATCAAAGATAATCAGCTCAGGACCGGCGCAGATCGCCATTGCGATCATCGCACGCTGCAGCTGCCCGCCCGACACCTGATGCGGATAGCGGTGGAAAAAGTCCTGCGGCTGCGGCAACTGTAGCTGACTGAAAATCTCAATCGCCCGCACTATCGCCTGCTGACGATTCAGTATCCGATGGCGAATAGCCGCTTCGATCACCTGCTCGCCGATCTTTTTCGCCGGGTTAAACGCCGCGCTGGCCGACTGCGCCACGTAGGCAATTTTCGCGCCGCGCACGCCGCGTAGCTGGCGTTCGGAAAGCCCGGTCAGCTCGCGCCCGGCAAAGTGGATTTTGCCGCCGCCGAGCTTCATGCCAAAACGGAAATGGCCGAGGATCGCCTGACCGATGGTGGATTTCCCCGCGCCCGACTCTCCGATCAGCCCCAGCACCTCGCCCTTTTTCAGGGTGAAGGAGATATCCTGCACCAGCACGGCATTCCCGGCGGTGACCCGCAGCTGCTCAACGCGTAACAGTGGTTGTTGGCTCATGATTTACTCCTGCCAGCTGCGGGTGTGGTGGCTTAACAGCCAGTCGGCAACGCTGTTCAGCGCAATCGCCAGCAGCGCGATGGCCGCACCGGGGATCAGCGCGGCCCAGACGCCAAACAGAATGCCGTCTTTATTATCCCGTGCCAGCCCGCCCCAGTCGGCGGTCGGCGGCTGAATACCCATGCCCAGGAACGACAGCGCAGAAAGGAACAGCAGGATAAAGATAAAGCGCAGGGCAAACTCCGCGATCAGCGTGGTGAGCGCATTGGGCAGGATCTCACGCCACAATACCCAGCTCAGGCGCTCACCGCGCAGCCTGGCAACTTCAATAAACTCCTGCGCCGCAATGTCCACCGCCAGCGAACGCGCCACGCGCAGCACCCGGGTGGATTCAAGGAAACCCAGCACCAGCACGATCACCGGAATGGTTTTCGGCAGCATCGCCAGCACCACCAGTGCAAGAATAAGCGTGGGGATCGCCATCAGAATATCGTTCAGGCGGGAGATAAGCTGGTCGACCCAGCCGCGACAGAAACCGGCCAGGAAACCAAGAAACGTCCCGACGGCGAAGGCCAGCAGCGTTGCTACGGCGCTGACGCTCAGCGAAGTACGGGTGCCCCAGATCAGCCGGGAAAGCAGATCGCGCCCCAGGTTATCGGTCCCCAGCCAGTTTTCCGCCGTGACCCCGCTCCATGCGCTGCCCACTACCTGGTCTGGCGCATACGGCGACAGCCAGGGGGCGAAAATCGCCACAAGAATAAACAGGCCCAGCCCGATCACACCGGGCAGCACCGCAAATTTCAGCCTAAACATCCACATCAATTCCTGGTTAGTCCCGGCAGTGTGCACCTTGCTGCACCACCGAGGGTAAAAATTATACCTGCCGCTTAGCGGCTGTGGCGCAGGCGCGGGTTAGCCAACAGCGCGACGACATCGGCCAGCAGATTCAGCAAAATATAGATCCCCGCGAGTAGCAGGGCACAGTCCTGAATCACCGGGATATCACGCTTGCTGATGCTGTCGACCATATACTGCCCCAGGCCAGGGTAAACAAACACGTTTTCAACGATCACCACGCCGACCATCAGCCAGGCAAGGTTTAACACGATCACGTTAATAATCGGCCCCCATGCGTTTGGCAGCACGTGCCGGAAGAGGATCGCCGAAGGCGACAGCCCCTTCATCAGCGCCGTATCTACCCAGGCTGCATTCTGCGCACTCACCAGCGCGGCCCGGGTCATATTGCTCATATGGCCAAGGATCGCCAGAATCAGCGTCATGCACGGCAGAGCGATGGCCAGCAGTCGGTCGCCAAGCGGCATATCGTCGGAAATGCTGCTGTTGCTGGGCAGCCAGAACAGCGTGATGGAAAATATCAGGATCAGCAGATAGCCGGAGAAAAACTCCGGCAGCGATACGGCAGCGCGGGTAAACAGGCTTAGCAGCCGGTCCAGCCAGCTACCCTGGTAACGGGCGGACAGAAAGCCGATCACCAGCGCCAGCGGTACGGCGACGATGGCGGTGAAAAAGGCCAGCGACAGCGTATTACCCAGCCGATCCAGCAGCACCGGAGCAATTGCCTCCCGGCTGGTAAAGCTGTGGCCAAAATCACCGTGCAGCACGCCGCCCAGCCAGCCCAGATAGCGCCCCAGCGCGGGCTGGTCGAGGCCCAGCTGCTCGTTCAGCGCCGCCACCGCCTGCGGTGTTGCGGTCTGGCCGAGGATCGCCGTTGCCGCGTTGCCGGGCAGCAGCTGGATGCCGATAAAGATCAGCGCCGATACCACCAGCAGCATCACCACTCCGGCCAACAGCCGCAGCCCGATCAGTTTTAACAGGGGAAGGTGCCCCTTCCCCTTTGTTTCATGCAAATTACTCAAAAGATATCCTGCAACCTGAAGCTGAACCGGAAAGCCGTTAGGCGAACCACACTTTTTCCGCAGCGCGGTTGCCGCTCATGGTGAAGCCCGGAATCGCGACAAACCCGTTGATTTTTTTACTGCTGGCGTCCAGCGAGTCGGCATACAGCGGAATGATTTCGCTGCCCTGCTCCACCAGCATCAGCTGAATGTCGTGGTAAATCTGACGGCGCTTCTGCTCGTCCTGCTCGCCACGGGCAGCGTTAACCAGCTGGTCAAACTTAGGCTCTTTCCACTGCGACTCATTCCACGGTGCGTTACTGGTAAACACCAGCGACAGCAGCGCATCCGCCGTCGGGCGCAGCGACCAGTTTGAGGAAACAAACGGCTTCTTCATCCAGACGTTATCCCAGAAGGCATCATCCGGCACGCGCTCAACCTTCAGTGGAATACCGGCACGGGTGGCCGAGTTTTGGTACAGCTGGCCGGCATCTACCGCCCCCGGGAAGCCGGACTCGGCGACGGACAGCACCAGCGGGCCGGAGAAACCGGTTTTCTGCCAGTGGAATTTGGCTTTTTCCGGATCGTAAGGACGCTGGGGAATGTCTTTCGCAAAATACTGGCTGGACGGGAAGATCGGGTTGTCGTTAGCCACGGTGCCGTAGCCGCCCAGCACGGTTTTGATAATCTGCTCGCGGTCGATGGCGTATTTCAGTGCCAGACGCCCATCTAGGGTATTAAACGGTGCCGCCGTTGCAAGCCCCGGGAAAGTGAAGATCTGGCTGTCGCGCGAGCGCTGCAGCTGGATGTTCGGCATATTCTTCAGGCGGTCAACAATACGTGGGTTAACGCGGTTGATAATATGCGCCGAGCCGCTGGCCAGCGCCGCAACGCGCGCGGTGGAATCATTCATCGCCAGCGTTTCCACGGAATCCACGTGGCCACGAGCCGGGTTCCAGTGGTTCGGATTACACTTCACCAGCGTTCGCACGCCCGGCTTGAAGCTTTCCAGAATAAAAGCACCGGTCCCGATGCCTTTATCAAAATTCTCGTTTTCTGCGGTAATGGCGAAGTGAACGTCGCTGAGCAGGGCAATAAATTCCACGTTCGGCTCTTTCAGCTTGATCGTCACCTGATTTGGGCTGGTGGCTTCCAGCGACACAACCGGGTCGAGATAGCCTTTCACCGACGAGCTGGATTTTTCATCGCGGTGATGGTTCAGCGAATAAATCACATCTTTCGCCGTCAGCGTGCGGCCATCGTGGAACTGCACGCCCTGACGAATATTCAGTACCCAGGTTTTGCTGCCGTCACTGGTTTCCCAGCTCTCCGCCAGCGAGGGAACAATCTTGCCGTTTTCATCGACTTCCGCCAGGCAGTTAAACAGCTGGGAACCGACGAAATACATATAGGATTCGAACCAGAACGCCGGATCGAGGCGGTCGGTGCTGGAGGCGTTATCCATACCCACAATCAGATGGCCGCCTTTTTTCGGCGTGGTGGACGGCACTTCAGCCGCCGTTGCAGCAGTAAATGGCCAGCTGGTGCAGGCCGCAGCCACCGAAAGCGCTCCGGTGGTTTTAATAAAGTCGCGACGATTCATGTTGTGTTTCCTGGTTTTAATTTGTTTTTATTGGTTTTATCTTTCGTTGCCGTAGAGATTACTTCAGCGCCGCGGCCAGTCGACCGATATGCTCGGGACCGATACCGCAGCAGCCACCGACCAGCGTCGCGCCAGCCGCCACCCACTCCTGCGCCCAGTTCAGGTAGCCTTCAGGGTGCGTATCCTTGCGCAGGGCGCTCAGCCCTTCATTAGCGCCGCCGCTGTTGCTGCCGTGGTCAAAGGCGTTAGCGTAAACGCCAATGCCGATATCCGCACCCAGCTGCTCACGCACGGCTGCCGCCTGCTTCACCGCAGAAGACATCACCTCAGGGTGGCTGCAGTTAAACAGCACATTTTCTACGCCCAGCTCAATCGCCCGCCTCACCGCCGCGCTCACGCTCTCACCGGAGCGCAAGGTGCTGACGGCATCGTACAGCTCTGGCTCGTCCTGCAGGGTAAATGAAAGCCACAGCGGCTGGGGCTGACCGGCAAGCACGGCATGGATGGATTCGGCTTCCGCAATCGAGCTAATCGTTTCACCCAGCCAGAGATCAACGTAAGGTGCCTGAGCGGCGACCAGTACACGATGGATCGCCTGTGCCTGCTGCTCATTAAACAGATCGGGACGATAAGAACCCAGCGCAGGGGGGAGGCTTCCGGCAACACGCACCGGGGTAATGATATCGGCAGAATCAGCAGCCTCACGGGCCAGCTGGCCGGCAAGTGCAGCCAGGCGAGCACCATCATTTGCAAAGCGCTCTTCACCAATATGGAAGGGCACAACCGCGTAGCTGTTAGTGGTGATCGTTTCAGCCCCGGCCGCGATATAGCTGTTGTGGACTTCACGGACGCGCTCCGGCGCTTCATACAGCGCCAGTGCAGACCATTCCGGCTGGCGGAAAGGTGCACCGATGCGCGCCAGTTCACGCCCCATGCCCCCGTCCAGAATTTTTACCTGCTGCGACATTCGGTTGTTCCCGTTAACGAATTTCGAATGACAGCATGCTACATAAGTTGATGGCTACATGTCCAGACGTCTATACGTTAATGAACGGCAAAGTTAAGCAGAAAATGAGTTGAAAGCCTATCTCAGACCGTATCCGCCACGCTGGTTAAAACAGGAGTTTCGCCAGCCCCAACCCAAAACCAAGTACACCCACCTGCGAGGCAACAACCCACTTAGTTTGCAGCGCCAGCGAACGGTGAAGCTCCGTGCGCAAGCCTTCAAATTTAATATCAAATTTGTTTTCCAGGTTCAGCAGATCCGCTTTGGTGGTGTAGTTAGATTTAATCACCGCCACATCCGATTTTAACTCCACCATATCCGTCCGAAGCTCGGTGACATTCGCCTGCAGCACGCCAACGTCTTTCTTCAGACCCGCCACATCCGTTTGCAGCACGGCGACATCTTTCTTCAGACTCGTCATATCCGCCTGCAGCACGCCAACGTCTTTCTTCAACCCCGTCATGTCCGTCTGCAGCACGGCGACATCCGTCTTTAGCACAGCCACATCCGTCTTTAATCCGGTCATATCCACCTGCAGCACGCCAACATCTTTCTTCAAACCCGTCATATCCGTTTGCAGCAAAGCCACGTCCGTTTTTAATCCGGTCATATCCGCCTGCAGCACGCCAACATCTTTCTTCAAACTCGTCATATCCATTTGCAGCACAGCCACGTCCGTCTTTAGGCCGGTCACATCCTGCTGCAGCGTATCGGTGTTTTTTTCCAGCTTAACTACGCGCTCAACCATGGCATGTCCCTTTTCCCGTTGGGGATAATTTCATCTGTGGGGATCGTAAGGTAAGCAAATACCGGCTGACAACAGGCCAAAGGGCGATTTTCTGCGGGCCGTCTCGATAAATTGAGATGTAACGATATGCAAGCCATCTTGTTGAAAAATATGAATAAGATGACTCGGTAACGGATTGTTGTATTAGATGCGGCAGGGAGGTAAAAACCGGCGGCAGCGGCCGCCGGTCAGAATCAGCTTAGTAGTGGCCTAAGGCACTGCCCAGAATGATCGAGGTGATCACGCCGGTGGCGGCGGCAATCAGCACGTAGTTGCCGTCAATGTAGCCCCAGTACGCGCCGCGCGGCGGTTCATACAGACCACGGCGATGCCAGTCATCAATACGGTAGTCGTAACCGCGGAAGTGAGGCGGCAGCGGCTGTCCGCGACGGAAGTCGTGGCCGTTCCAGGCAAAACGATCGCGCTCGGCAGGACGGAAGCGCTCATGGCGATCGCGATCGGGTCCGCGATTGTCATGACGATCCGGGCCATTTCCCGGGCCGTCAGCGTGCGAGAAGGTGGAAAAGAAGCTGCTTGCGGTTAATACGCTAAGAACCAGTGCCAGTGTTGATTTTTTCATCTTGATGCCCTCAATTTGCTCACGACCTGCATACTGTCGTTACCCAGCAATATCGGGCATCCGTCAACACTTCCCTATCTCCCGAACTCCTAATTCCGCCGGATTAGCGGATCTTTTTCTCGGGGCTTACGCATTCTTAACACTGTGGGCAAATTATGGATAAGCCCCGTATTCAGACTAGTTTTCCAACTGATAATCGAGGGTGATTTCGGTACTCAGCAGCTTAGAAATCGGGCAGCCCGCTTTGGCCTGCTGAATGATTTTATCAAATTCATCTTTCGCGATACCCGGCAGCTTCACCTTGCTTTGCAGCGCCACTTTGGTAATGCCAAAGCCGCCATCGACTTTATCCAGTGAAACGTCGGCCACGGTATCAATACTCTCAGGCGTAAACCCGGCCTCGCCCAGCATCAGCGACAGCGCCATTGAGAAGCATGCCGAGTGCGCGGCCCCGATCAGCTCTTCGGGGTTGGTGCCGGGTTTGCCTTCGAAACGGGTATTAAAACCATAGGGCTGATTATCCAGCGCCCCACTCTCCGTTGAGATGGTGCCTTTACCGCGCTTGATATCGCCTTCCCAGTGCGCCTGTCCTTTCTTATGAATGGTCATCGTTATCCTCCGGTTGGTTTTCACAGCTACCAGTATAGTCACTGACTCAGTACCCGCAGAAAATCGGTCCGCTTGCAGAATATTCTGGTGTGGAAAACCACCTGATTTTTCCCGCACGCTAACCGTGCCGATTTACTCCTGCTCCTGCCACATCCGCCGATAGATCCCACCCTGTGCCAACAGTTGCTGATGACTACCGCGTTCGACAATCTGCCCATGCTCCATGACCAGAATCTGGCTGGCGTACTCCACGGTGCGCAGGCGATGGGCGATGATCAACACCGTGCGGCCGCGCGCCAGGCGGGTCAGCGCCTGCTGAATATCCGCCTGCGAAAGCGGGTCGAGCAGCGCCGTCACTTCATCCAGCAGGATCACCGGCGGGTCCTTCAGCATCATGCGGGCAATCGAAAGACGCTGCCGTTCACCACCCGACAAACGCTGGGCCCCTTCTCCCAAACGCGTGTGATATCCCTGCGGCAGCTGTTGGATAAATCCGTCGCAGCACGCCTCACGGCAGGCGGCGATCGCGTCGGCTTCACTGGCATCCGGCCTGCCAAGGCGGACGTTATCCAGCACCGAGCCGTCGAACAGCTGCACATCCTGGAAGACATAGCCAATACGCTGATACAGCGCGCGGGTACCGATCTGCGCCAGCGGCACGCCGCCGAGCGAAATTTCCCCCCGTTGCGGCTCATAGAAGCGTCCCAGCAGATGCAGCAGCGTGCTTTTACCGCTGCCAGACGGACCAACCAGCGCGGTGACGCTGCCTTCAGGCACAGCAAATGAAACGCCCTGAATTGTCGGCTGTCGATCGTAACTAAAATGCACATCGGTAAAATGGATCGCATTGTTTTCCGGCAGCGGCACGCTGTTCTCATCATTCAGCACCGGCTCGGCCATCAGCGCGTCCAGTCGCTGCTGCGACTGCCGCATCACGCTCATTAACGTGAAGTAAGCGGCAGCATCCAGCAGCGGCTCCAGCACCTTGATCGACACCAGTATAAACAGCAGCCAGGTCAGCGGATCGAGCGCCTGCTGTTGCAGCAGTCCTCCCGCCACGATAAACAGCACCACCAGTCCCAGTTCGGTAAACAGGCGGAACAGCTGCACCGCTCCGGCTCCCCAGGCTTCCAGCCCCATGCTGGCGCGGCGGATCTCACCGAACGCGTCGTCGAGCTTCGCCAGCATGCCATGATGACGGTGGAACAGCCGCAGCGTTTTAATTCCGCCGATAAACTCGATCAGCAGCCCGGACACCCGCAGCAGCCGCTCGCTCTGTAGATGGGTGCCGCGCAGTAAAAAGTGAGATCCCCCCCACAGCAGCAGCACTGCCAGCGGCAGCGGGGCAATCAGCGCCAGCGTTAGCGGCACGTTGATCGCCAGCAGGATCAAGACAAAAATCAGCGCGGTGCCGATCCCGGTCACCACTTCCGGCAGCAGATGAGAAAAAATCTGCTCGACCCGCATCATATGGTCGGTCAGTAGCTGGGTGGTGGCCCCGAGCCGGTGGCGCTGAAAGTAACCCAGCGGCAGCCGACGCAGCTGTTCCGCCGCCGCTTCACGGTAGCGCTGCATCACCTCGTAGCTGCCAACAAAGCACCAGAGCTGACCCACGTGGGAACACAACAGCTGCACCAGCAGGCAGGCCAGCAGTGCCGTCAGCACCTGCGGCCAATGCGACCAGCTTCCGGCCCCCGGCGTGATGTCGCCGATCGCCAGCCAGGCAATAAACAGTGGCGCAACCGTACACAGCTGGGCTATCAGCCTCAGCAGCATCCCGGTCAGCACCTGACGGCGGCCTTCCGCACTGCGCTGAAGCGGACTAAGCATTGACATGGGTATCTTCCTCACGGCGGATTTGCCACTGTGCCAGCTGAGACTGGCTGTGCCACATCTGTTGATAAAGCCGGTGCTCACTGAGCAGTTGCTGATGCGTTCCGCATCCGGTTAACCGCCCCGCTTCCATCACCAGCAAACAGTCGGCCTGCTGAACGGCGAACAGCCGGTGAGCGATGGTCAGTACGGTAACCTTCGGGCGCTGCTGGCGGAGTTCCCGATAGAAGGCGGCCTCGGTGAGCAGATCGGCAAAAGCGGTGGCCTCGTCAAGGATCAGCAGCGGCGTCTCCGCCAGCAGAGCGCGCGCGATGGCGATACGCTGGCGTTCACCGCCGGAAAGCCGCGCCCCGCCCTCGCCGATTGTTGTCGCCAGCCCCTGCGGTAACGCCTCGACAAAGGCGCGCCCCTGAGCAATTTCCAGCGCCTGCCACAGCTGTTCATCGCTGGCCTGTGGCTGAGCCAGGCGCAGGTTGTCGGCCAGCGAACCTTTGAACAGAAACACCTGCTGGCTGACCACCGCCAGCAGCGAGGCGCGGGTGGCATCATCCATCTCGGCCAGCGCCATGCCGCCCAGCGTGATCGTCCCACTCGTTGGCGGCAGCATCCCCGAAAGCAGTCCTGCAAGCGTCGATTTTCCTGCGCCGGATGGCCCCACCAGCGCATAAAAGCCGCCTGGCACAAGGGTGATATTCAGCGCATCAATCACCGTGCGCTGCTCGTAGCTGAAACTCAAATCGCAGGCGCTCAGCGTAATATCGCTCTGCGAAGTCACCGTGGCGGCGGAATGTCCCTCTGAAGCATCATCAAGAAACGGTGCCATCCGGCTCAGACCGGCGAACAACTCACGGATCAGCGAACCAAAAAAGGTCACGCGCAGCAGCGGCTTCAGCAGCCCGCTGCCGAGCATCAGGATCAGCAGCAGCGCAGAAACCGACAGCGTGCCCTGGCTCACACGCCACAATCCCAGCGGCAGCAAAATAAAGATGCTGGCATTCAGCAGCACCACAAACAGCGACCAGGCAGGAACCGCTCGGCGGGTAAAGCGTACCACCAGCTGGTGATAGTCTCGCAGGCTGTCGTCCAGCAGGCGGAAAGAACGCGCATCCTGGCTAAACGCCTTCATCACCGGGATGCCGCGCACGTACTCCACGATCGCCGAATTCAGGCGCTCGGTCGCCAGGTGATAGTCCCGGGTACGCTCGGCCATACCGCGCAGGCACAGACGCTGGGCGACAATTGCCAGCGGCACGGTCAGCAGCGCCGCCAGCGCCATTTTCCAGTCCAGCCAGAACAGAAAAAGTGCAGCAATCAGCGGACTGAATAACGCAGAGATCAGATCGACGGTGTGGTGGGCAATAAAATCCTCAAGCCGCTGCACGTCGTTCATGATGATTTTGCGCAGGCTGCCCGCGCTGAAGGGGGCCAGCTGCATCAGCGGCAGCCGGGTCAGGGCGCGGGCAATGCGCAGGCGGGTGTGGTGCAGCACGCGGAAGGCGGCCAGATGGCTGAAATAGCCCGCCAGCGAAGCCAGCAGATATTTACACACCAGCGCCAGCGCCAGCCAGCCTCCCAGATGCAGCAGCGAACCACCCTGCTCCACCACGCCCACCGCCCGCCACAGCAGATACCAGGGCAGTAGCTCCAGCAATACGCTGCTGGCAGAGATCGTCAACGCCAGCAGCAGCGTTGATTTTTCAGCAGCAAGAAGCCGCCGCAGCGTCAGCAGCGGTGATACCGTTTCAACTGTCATAGTCTGTCCGAAGTGGGGTTAATTAAGATCCTGCAGCCAGCGTTGCGCCTGCTGTTCCGCCTGCTGCCCGCTGGCAACAACTTCGTAGGGATAGGGTATGGTGCGGGTGGTCAGATAGCGCAGCGCTTTACGCCACAGCGAACGGCGCTTAGCCTCATCCGGCTCGACCCTAACCGCGCCCCGGCAGTAGCGCTGCTGGGCAGCGCGCGTTTCGCTGCCCCATTTCTTATACAGGCGAAAGAAGTGGGCGGAATCTTTCGGCAGCTCCACGCCGCTGAAAATCAGCACGAACGGCTGCTGGCGATCGAGCACCGCCTGCAGCGCCGCGATGTGCTGCGGTGCATCCTCATCCGCCACGCGCTCGGGCATCACATAGTGCACCAGCGGCCAGGCGCGGGTATCAATCATCACATCAGACATATCAAACCTCAGCAGCTAACGATAAGAAGAAGGCTCGTAACGGGCGACAAACAGCCGCTGACCGGTGAACGCCATCGGCGAATCCGCCTGCGGCCAGCTTTGCAGCAGCGCAAAGCCCGCCTGGCTCAGCATCTGCTGACAGCGATGCTCGCAGTGCGCTTCCAGCTGTCCGACACGTGCGTGAGCCTGGACCGCCGCAGGTGTCACCCAGTGCAGCGGCCGCTCTGCGGTATTCTGTAGCAGCATCAGCACCGCACCCGGCGCCAGCCAGGACCGCAGCTCGGCCAGCAGATGATCAGGGGAAGGCTGATTGAGCAGGTCGCTCAGCACCACCGCATCATGCAGGCTGTCGCCGGGCAGCTGGTCGGCCAGTGAGCGTTCGCTATCCAGCGGCACCACCGAGGCGGCAACGCGGGTAAGGCAGTCCTGCAGGCGCGGGGGCGTATGGCCCAGCGCCAGCAGGCTGGGAACGTCGCTACGACTCTCGTCCAGCAGCAGGGGCAGCACGCTGACGGCGATGCCGGCAAAATAATCGCTGATAATTCCCGGCATATGCAGCAGCTGATGCAGATTCAGATCCGGCCGCCAATCTTTCGCCAGCGACGGTGCGCGAAGCCAGTCTTCCATCTGCATTGAACGGCTGAAGAGCGCATCCGCCAGCGGCGTTGCATCGTCCAGCCAGTTCATTAGCTGCCGCAGGCGATGCCGTGCATCATCAATACGCTGTTCCAGCTGGTACTCTGCGGGCGCACACGGCGCCAGCGTCCAGATATCATCGTCGTGGCTGTCCAGCAGCCCCTCATCAAGTAAGTGCAGATGCCAGCGCTGTAGCAGTTCGTCGAAGCAGGGGGCAATCCGCAGCTGCTGACGGCGATCGGCAATCTGCCAGCGATCTTCTGCACAAAATTCCAGCCGCATCAGACTGTGCAGCATCAGCAGCGGAGCCAGGCTTTCGCTTTCGGCGAGAAACGCCGCCAGCGCGGCACGGCGACGATCGTCCGGCAGTTGCCCGGCAGCGTTGCTTCCGGCACGCAGCCACGCGGGCTGCGGTTGATTGATCTGGCTGTTCATCTCTACTCCCGTGCGGCTAAATGTGTCGTGGCGGTTCAGCCCGCCATGCGGACCTGCTGACAGCTGCTGCGATAGCGCCCCGGCGGCTGACCATACTGACGCTGGAAAAATCGCGTCAGATGGCTGGCGTGGGCGAAGCCGCAGCGCAGGGCGATATCGCTCAGCGGCAGCGCGCTCTCTTCCAGCAGGTTTTGCGCCAGCTTTAGCCGACACTCAATCACATAGTTCCATGGCGTGATGCCAAACATGGCGCGGAAGCCGCGTTTAAACGCCATCAGGCTCAGCCCGGCGGTGCGCGCCATTTCTTCAATCGACAGCGGTTCGCTGGCCTGCTGGCGGATCACATCGCGGGCGGCAATCAGCCGCTTACGCTCGCGGCTGGGCAGCCGGGATGCCGTCGGTAGCGGACGCGCTTCCTGCTGCGTTTGCAGCTGCCCTAACGCCAGCCACAGCGCGTTCAGCGCCAGGCTTTCAAGATGCAGTGCAGCCAGCGGCGAAGCTTCATTCCATCCCTGCTGAATCGCCATAATCGTCGCCTTCAGCGGTTCGGTTAGCGCTGCGCTAAACACCTTCGGCTCATCACCGGGTACTCGCAGGCCGCACTCTTCCACCAGCGACAGCAGCTCCGGCGAGAAGTCGACGATCAGCAAATGGTAAAAGTGATGCCGCGGGAAAAAATCATAGCCCTGGCAGCGGCCGCTGGCGCAGGAGAGCCAGAAGCTGTCCGCGCAGTAGTGCTGAATCGCCTGCCGGTTGAGGCGGAACCATCCGGCCCCCTCGCACATCATCACCAGCGACAGGTGAGCATCGCCCTCCCCGCGCAGTTCCAGATCGTCGGCCAGCGTGGCCTGCACCGAGGTTAAACGGATCTTCGGCGTCAGCTGCCACCGCCGCATTCCCGACGTTGGCAGTTTAGCCAGCTGTGAATCAGACACAAGGCCCTCCGAGTGATAATGATTTTTATTTAGCTTTATCGTGCAATGTTCGTCCGTACTGTGCAACCGTTTTTCGGCGGCGTTCACGTAAGCTCGATTTTTTCTTTACTCACCGGGATGCCTCTATGCTTGTCTTGCGCCTTACTCCTTTGGTCATCAGCAGCCTGCTGCTCAGCCCCCTCGCGCTGGCCGCAGGTTCCAACAACTCACCGTCAGATACGATGCTGGTCAACGCCAGTAAACAGTCACCGGACTCGGCTTCCGCAAAGAACGTTTCCTCGGTGAAGGTCAGTGCGGAAGAGCTGGCGCAGGCCAACGTGACGCGCACCGACGAGCTACCCAAAGTGCTGCCGGGCCTGACGATGGGCAACAGCGGTAGCCTGATTTTCCAGTCGGTGTCGCTGCGCGGCATCTCGTCGGCGCAGGACTTCTATAATCCGGCGGTCAGCATTTACGTGGATGGCGTCCCGCAGCTGTCGACCTATGCCATGCAGGCGCTGGGCGATGTGGAAAGCGTGGAGATGCTGCGCGGCCCGCAGGGAACGCTGTACGGTAAAAGCGCGCAGGGCGGGATTATCAACATCGTCACCCGAAAACCGGATGACACGCCGCGCGGCTATGTGGAAGGCGGGATCGCCAGCCGGGACGGCTATCACACCAAAGTGAATCTGAGCGGCCCGCTGGCCCCCGGCCTGCTGTACGGCAGCGCCACTCTGCTGAGGCAGGTGGATAACGGCTCGATGACCAACCCGGCGACCGGCAGCGATAATCTGGGCGGCTCGCGTACCAATCTGGGCGATTTCCGTCTGCGCCTGGCACCGGAAGACCAGCCGTGGGAAGCCAGCGTGGCGGTTAGCGAAGAGTGCACCCACGCCACCCAGGACACCTATCTGCCGTACGATAATGAAAGGAGCCGCACGCTGGAAATCAGCGACGGCAGCGGCGATCCCCATCTGCGCCGCTGCACGCACAGCCAGTCGCTGAGTACCCAGTACCGTACCGACGGCTGGCTGTTCAGTCTGATCGGTGCCTGGCAGCAGCAAAACTATCAGCGTGAATTCCCCTATTCGGCCTATAACGCCAGCCTGCCGGAACGCTGGAATCAGGACACCCAGGAGCTGCGTGCGGCCACCTTCGGCGGCAACACGCCGGTGGATATGGTGTTTGGTCTTTACCGCCAGAACAGCCGGGAAACGGTGGACTCCGCCTACACTTACAGCGGCGTTCCCATCAGCAGCACCCGTGGCTGGACGGCCAACGAAACGCTGGCCGCCTACAGCGATCTGACCTGGCACCTGACCGACCGCTTCGACCTCGGCGGCGGCCTGCGCTACTCCCACGATAAATCCAAAACGGATTATAACGGCAGCAGCATGGGCTACGGCTGGGGTGACAAAGGCAAAACCCGCGACGACAATCTGCTCGGCCAGGTATCGGCAGGCTGGCAGTTTACCCCGGAACTGCGTGGCTATGTGCGCGTGGCCCAGGGCTATAAACCGGCCGGGTTCAGCATCCAGCCGACGCCGATGGTCAGCGCCGCGCCGTACGATGCGGAGAAGTCGATTAACTATGAAATCGGCACCCGCTACGAAGGCGATGCGCTGCGGGTTCAGGGCGCGCTGTTCTACACTCACACCAAAAATCTACAGCTCTATTCCGGCCCGGTGGGCTATCAGAGCCTGAGCAACGCCGGTGCCGCCGATGCAACGGGCGCTGAACTGAGCGCGAGCTGGACGTTTACACCGGGATGGTCCTGGGATGTTAACGGCAACTGGGTGCGTTCCGAGTTTACCGGCGACAGCGAACTGTATGCCGATAACCGCGTGCCGTTCGTGCCGCGCTTCAGCGCCGGAACCAGCCTGAACGGCATCGTTGATACGCCGTGGGGGGCACTGACCCCGCGCCTGGCGCTAAATCTGGTCGGCGAGCACTATTTCGACGGTGATAACACCCTGCGCCAGGGCAGCTACGCCACCACTGATATTCGCCTTGGCTGGCAGGCAACCGAGCGGGTGAATATTGCCGCTTATATCGACAACCTGATGGATCGCCGCTACCGCACTTACGGCATCGTGCAGAACGGTGCGGCCTATGCCCAGGTAAACAATGGACGTACTGCGGGTCTGGATGTCCGGGTCGATCTGTTCTGATTGATAACTCACGGGGTGGTGATGTGTCCACCCCGTATTATCTCATCATTAATTTCAACCCCAACCCCAATTTCAATCCCAACTCCAACCCCAATATTTATTATCATTTACTGATAATTAGAATTACGCATCAAATATCAAACAACTCCAGCAATCACACCATTTCCTAAAAAATCATTCACACTTAGTTTCCAAAGAAAATATCCAACCCTTACAAAATAATGAAATCTCACCACATGACATCGGGCAATAGCCTAATATAGATATCCAACGCCATTTCACGACAAAAAACAGATTATCTGATGAGTATCATTGACAAGACTGTCTGCACCCAAAGGGAGAAGAAGATGCCCGGATTATCCGAAGAATTATCCCGATTTGTCGTTTCACCGCCGCAATTAATTTGCCGGGAAGGCGAGCCGGATAAAATGCACTGTAGTTTTATTTTAACGGCTGAATTTTCCGGCTTTCGCGGCCATTTTCCCGATAACCCGCTACTGCCAGGAATCGTACAAATTATGCTGGCCCGCTACACCGCTGCCGCAGGAAAAAGTGCGCAGCTGGCCGGTATAAAACGCTGCAAATTTTTACATCCAATAAAACCGGGGGAAACGGTGTCCGTTGCCGTTAAACCAGGCCGCCATACTGGCGAGTACCAGGCGGTGATTTCCAGCAATGAGATAGATTGCACAAGCCTCGTTTTCGAACTGGAACATACCGAGGCATGGCAATGACGCGATATCCCTATTTTACTTCATCGCACTGCCTTGACGGCAGTGCGGCACCTGCACCGATTGAATACTGCGTTGACCGTGTTGTACGTTTTGACGAAGTGGACTCGCTGGAAATTGTCTGGCACGGGCACTATGCCAGCTACTTTGAAGATGCACGCGTCGCGCTGGGGGAACATTTGGGTATCGGTTATTCCACGCTTTATCGGGAGCAGGTCCCGGCACCGATTAAACAACTTTTTGTTAACTATCATCGCCCGCTGGCATTTGCCGAACGCTGCCGGATAGTCGCTTGCCTGCACTGGAGCGAAGCGGCGCGGATGAACATGTCTTATAAAATTATTAACACACAGGGCGAGACGGTCGCAACGGGCTTTAGCGTGCAGATGTTTACATTAAAAACGGGAGAGTACCTGACCCAGCAGCCCGACTTCTATGCCGCATTTTGTCAGCGCTGGAAGCTGGGTCAGATCCCTCCTTTGCTATCAGCCGGTAAATAATCCACCGTTAACGCCAATCACCTGGCCAGTAATATAGCTGGCCCCTTCAGAAGCGAAAAAGCTGACAACGGACGCCACCTCTTCGGGTTCGCCAACGCGGCGCAGTGGGATCGTATTGCTAATGCTTTCCAGCGGCAGCGCCGATGTCATATCGGTACTGATAAACCCCGGGGCCACGGCGTTAACCAGAATATTGCGGCGCGCCAGCTCAACCGCCAGTGAGCGTGTAGCACCAATTAACCCGGCCTTCGCTGCAGAATAGTTTACCTGGCCCGCAACGCCGGTTTGCCCGGCGGTGGAGGCGATATTGATAATGCGGCCCCCCCGCCTGCGCTGCATTGCCGGCAGCACGGTCGAGGTCACATTGTAAAAGCCCCCCAGGTGCACCTGCAACACACGGTCCCACTCCTCACGCGTCATCATCGCCAGGACCTTATCGCAGGCGAAACCGGCATTATTCACCAGCACCGCAGGCGCGCCGAACTGCTCGATCAGCGGCTCCAGCACCTCACGGCATTGTTTGGCGTCAGAGACGTCAAAAGGCAGTAATCGACACTCCCCTCCGGCAGCGACGATTTCATCACGCAGCGCTTCGGCAGCAGCGTGCTCACGGCGATAGTTCAACCAGAGTGAAAAACCATCTCCGGCCAGCCTGCGCGCAACAGCAGCGCCAATTCCCCTGCTCGCCCCGGTCACCAGAGCGACGTGGCGCCCTGGCCTCTGTCGTGTTGCCGTTGTATCCATGTTAATTATCTCCTTCGTATATAGAACAGGGCCTATAAGCTACTCGATAATCATTTTAACTCTATTTAAAATTAAAAAATTATTACATTAGAATAATAATATTCATTAATTAGAAACCGCAGAAACATAAAAAATTATTTTTAATAACCGCAGCATTAATAATTAAAATGAAAAACGGCACCAAACGGTAAGATGCCAAAACAATATCTATTAATGATAAAGCACTTTAAACGATAACTAAATAGAGCCTTTTTTACATCTGGCACTTAAGAGCATATTGCCAGTACGGATTACTTGCAGACGTAAGCATATCCCCACGCAGGATTGCGGGGGTTCTATTGTGAATAGAATGATGCCTTGCGCATCGTATTAATATTCCATCATTCGAACAGGGAGTGGATATGTTACACCGTGTTGCTATTACAGGATTAGGTATTGTTTCCAGTATTGGAACCTCAGTCAGTGAAGTCACTGATGCGTTGTATCACGGCCGTTCTGGCATCGTCATCGATCCTGTACGGCAGGATTTAGGCTTTAATTCACCGTTAACCGGTGCAATAAAAAACTTCTCTCCCCGTTTTCCGCTAAACCGTAAACAACGTAAAACCACGCCGCAGTTCGTTGAATGGGCTGCTGAAGCCGCATTTTGCGCTCTGGATGATTCCGGCCTGTCACCCGATGACATTCGTAACGACCGAAGTGGATTGATTTTTGGCTGTGACTCCAGCGTCCTGGCCGGTATTGAACAGGCCAACCGCCTGGAAGAGGTGCGTGATACGTCACGGCTGGGCAGTGGTCTGGTATTTCAGTCGATGACCTCCACCACCACCATAAATCTCAATGCCATTCTGGGTACGCAGGGAGCAAGTTGGTCAATCAGCGGTGCCTGTGCCAGTAGCGGACACGCGGTGGGCCAGGCCGCAGACCTGATTATGCTTGGCCGCCAGGATCGCATCATTTGCGGCGGGGCGCAGGAAATCAACTGGCAGGCCACCTGTAGCTTTGATGGACTGGGCGCGTTTTCAACCCGCGTTGATAGCCCGCAGTCAGCCAGTCGGCCGTTTGCTAAAAGCCGCGACGGGCTTGTACCCGGCGGCGGTGCCGCCGTTTTAATGCTGGAACGCTACGATCTTGCCGTTGCACGCAGGGCACAGATCTGGGGAGAAATTCTCGGCTACGGCTTCTCATCCGATGGTGAAAATATCGTCGCGCCGAGCCGCACCGGGCTGGGCCGCGCAATGCGTATGGCGCTGAAAAATGCCGAACTGATGCCGCAGGATATTTCCTATCTTTGCGCGCACGCCACAGCGACCCCGCTGGGGGATGCGATGGAAGCCGGAAACATTCTTGATATTTTTGGCGAGCGCGGCGTGCCGGTTTCTTCAACCAAATCCATGACCGGCCACGAATTGTGGATGAGCGGGGCCGCCCAGGTGGTGTACAGCTGTCTGATGGCAAGGAACGATTTTATGGCCGCCAACATTAACTTTGATGGGGCCGATGAAGATACTTCGCATCTGGACATCATTACCGAAATCCGCCAGCAACCGTTAACGTCAGCGCTGTGTAATTCGGCAGGTTTTGGTGGCACCAACTCCAGCCTGGTAATAGGTTTTTAATATGGCAACCAGACCTTCAGCCGTGATTATCGGGGCGGGCGCTTCAGGAATGGTGTCTGCGCTGTTACTCGCCATGCATGGCTATCGCGTGTCAATCGTCGAGCGAGCGAAAGAACCGGGCGTCACTCTGCGCGGCTTTCTGAAAAGTCGTGTCTACTTCGACAGCGGCGTTCACTTTGCCGGTGAACTGTCGCCACATGGCGTATTAACCGCCTATCTGCGTTATCTGGGTATACGCGATCTGCCCAGCGTCGAGTTCGATCGTCACTGCTTTGAAACCGTGCGTTTTTCCGATCGCGGTGACTTTTCGCTGGCCGCCGATTACGACAAAATGCTGGCAGGGCTCTGTGCCGATTTTCCCGCAGAAAAAGAGGGAATCCATCGCTATATGGCCGACGTTAAGGCCGCCTATTATTCATCAGCATTTCACACGCTACAGGGCTCCCCCTTCAGGGATGAAACCGATCCTCGATGGCATATCCCACTCAAGGACTATATTGCCGGTTATATCCGCGATCCCTGGTTACAGTCCCTGCTGGCGATTCCCTGCCTGTACCATGGCGTTTCACCTGAGAACGTCTCTTTCCTGCAGCACGCCCGCGTGGCAGGGACGCATTTTGGCGGCGTCCGTACCTTTGCCCAGGGTGGGCTGTCGCTGGTTAAAGCGCTCGAACAGCGCCTTGCCGAAGAAGGTGTCGTGCTGCATTGCAATCGTAGCGCCGTGCAGATCCACTGTAAATCTGACGGTACGCTGAGCGAAGTCGAACTGGATAACGGCGAGCGTCTGGGCTGCTCTGTCGTTATTTACACCGGACACCCCTGTTTTCTGCCGCAGATGCTGCCAGAAAAAGCGCTGCGCCCGGCGGCGGTGAATCGCATGAATCAGCTCTACGATGGCATGTCGGCACATCTGCTGTATCTTTCCGGTGGAACCGAGCCGCCGCCGCTGCTGGATAAAAAGAATCTCCTTTACTGTCAGCATGCCCGGTCATTTACCGAAGCTTTTAAACCTCATCATCGGGGTACTGCGGGGCCGTTTTATATTATGCCGGGCCCGTCAGTGCTTAACCGCGAAAGTGGACTATTTGATTCCGTTGATTTTGTTGCGGCGATCCCCTGTGACGCTGCGGAATACCGTGCTTTTTACGGCTCCGGCAACGGCAAACGCCCCTCCGCCTACCGGACGCAGAAAAAGCAGCGTCTCAAAGAGCTTTACGCCTCATTATGCCGGTCCGTACCTGAAATCGAGGGATTGAGGCTGGTGGACGGTGCCACTCCCGCGACATTACAAAAGTATCTCTATTCACCGGGCGCGGGAATGTACGGCGTAGCACACGATATAACGCAGTTTAATCCGCTGCCGGTGACTCGTGTTGCTGGCCTGTTCGTGGCTGGCCAGGCGGTGACCGGCCCGGGGGTGATGGGCGCGACGATTTCAGCGTTTCTCGCCTGTGGCTATTTGCTGGATCACCAGAATCTACTGAACGGGGTCAGAACATGCCGTTAAGAAGAGTCGTTATCACCGGTGTGGGTGCCGTATCTCCTTTCGGTGCCGGTGCAGAGAAAATGATGGCCGCCTTAACCCGTGGTGAATCGGGGATCGGCCGCCTGCCGCAGCACGACTACAGCGATACGCAGGACGTGCCGCAAGTTGCCGGGCGCGTCCCGCGTCTGGACACAACCCGTATTCCACGCCGTCATCGTCGCACGATGTCCCCGATGTCCTGCTGGAGCCTGCTGGCCGCAGAGGAAGCGTTGGCACAGGCTGCCTTTCCTCGCGAACGGCTGTCCGATCCGCGCTTTGGCGTTATCGTGGGTTCAACAATGGGCAGCATTGATACCTGGCGTTCTATTTTTGAAAACTACCTGGTTGCCCGTCAGTTTGCCGCCGTTAAAGCGCGTGATTTCTTCCGCATTATGGGCCATTCCGTCGCGTCAAATCTGGCGCAGGCACTGGATATTACCGGCCGGGTGATGGCAGTAACATCAGCCTGCGCCTCCAGCGCCCTGTCGATCGGTATGGCCTATGAGGCGATTGCCTGCGGCCTGCAGGATGCGATGCTGTGCGGCGGAGCCGATGAATTCCATCCGCTGACTATTGCAACATTCGATCATATGGCTGCCGCTTCAAGAGGCTTCAACGAGCATCCTCACGCCACGCCACGTCCGTTTGATCAACAGCGTGACGGCGTGGTCTGTGCAGAAGGCGCCGGGATACTGCTGCTGGAATCCCGCTCAAGGGCCCTGGCACGAGGCGCGACAATTCTGGCAGAAATTACCGGGTTTGCCTCCGCCAGCGATGTGTCGAGTATTGCTAATCCCGATCCGTTACCGCTTCGCCGCTGCATGCAGCAGGCACTGAATCATGCCCAACTTCCGGTAGATGCCCTGAGCTACATTAACGCCCATGCCACCGGCACACGGTTAGGCGATATCGCCGAGAGCGAAGCGATTGCCGGGCTGTGCGGAAAGCTGGTGCCGGTATCCAGCCTGAAGGGACATCTGGGGCACACCATGGCAGCCAGCGGCGCACTGGAGCTTATCGCCTGCATCGGCATGCTGCAGCAGGAAGTCCTGATCCCTACACGCAATCTTGATAATCCCGATGAGCGATGCGACAGCATTCGCCACGTCAGCGGGATTACCAGTACGCCGGTACAGCACGTACTGAAAAACAGTTTTGCCCTTGGGGGCATTATTTCAACGCTGATATTAAGGAAAATATGATGGACAAGAACGCACTGAAGGAAAAAGTTAATCAGATCCTGGCTGAAGAATTCGAACTGGAGCTGAGCGATCTGCAGCCCGAAGCGAAGCTGTACGAAGATCTGGGGCTGGACAGCCTCGATGCCGTTGACATGGTCGTGGCTTTCGAAAAAGCGTTTGCTATCAATATTGGTAAAAATACCGAACTGGTGAGCATCAAAACGCTCGGTGAACTTCAGGAGTTCATCTTAAAAACGTCCATTGCCCAGGCCGTCTGAATATTACGAGGAGCACGGATGACATTCCCCTTATCGGCGCAGAGCCTGATCCCTCATCGCGAAGGAATGTGTTGTATCGACAGTATTCTCAGTATCGAGGGACCGCGGGTGCAGGCATCCGTAAAACTGCACGCCGGTCATCTGTTATTAGATGAAAACGGTACGCTCGATCGCTGTGGTTATATCGAACTTGCGGCTCAGGCAGCCTGTGCATTAAAGGGTGTCGATGCCGTCAAAGGCCAGGAGTCTGCCACTGCACTGCTGGCCTCGGTCAATAATTTTCAGCTCTTTGACGATGCAGGAACGGGAGAAACGCTGCTGATTTCTGTTGCCATCACCACTGAACTTGCTGACCTGTCCATGCTGGAATTCAACGTTGCCTGCGGGCAACGTTTACTGGCCCGTGGAGAATTGAAAGTGTTTTATCAGGCAGATAATGAACGGAGTATCACTGCACAATGACCACTGCTATTTTTCACCGGGGAAGCCGTATCGCCGTGCTGTTAATTCACGGACTTACCGGTACGCCAAAAGAAATGGACTCTATCGCGTTGCGTCTGCACCGTTATGGATTTACCGTTTCTATTCCCGTGCTGCCGGGCCACTGCTCGGATATGAACGCATTGCTGAAAACGACCCGGCTCGACTGGCTACGGGAAATCGCCGCTGAATATAAGCGGCTGACTGAAGAAGGCTATCAGGTTTTCGCCGGTGGTCTGTCAGCCGGAGCATCAATGGGGATTATTCTTGCTCATCATTTTCCTGATATGCGCGGGCTGGCGCTCTACGCCATCACGCTGAAATGTAACGGCTGGGCGGTATCAAAATTCTCATTTATGCTGCCGCTGTTGCTTAAAATCCCGCTGTTCCGCAACAACTATCACTTTCAGGAAGCGCCGCCGTATGGCATCAAAAACGAACAGCTGCGCGAGCGTATCGTGCTGAAACTGCAAAGCGGGGACAGTTCGGCCGCCGGCCACACCAACACACCGGGAGTGATGCTGCGCGAGGTACTGCGCCTTGCCGGGGAGGCAAAAAAAGTGATGCCGACAACCCGAGTGCCGGCTCTGTTAATCCACGCACGTGAGGACGACGTGACGGATATTTCCAATTCCCGTTACGTTGAACGGCACTACGGTGGTAAAACCGAATTTATTCAGCTGGAGGAAAGTTATCATCTGGTGACCATCGATCAGGAGCGTCAGCAGGTAGCAGAGGCCACCGCGCGCTTCTTTTATCAGCAGCTGGATGAGCATGAACGCCAGCAGCTTGCCGCATCCGCACGCAAAAAAATCCCGGGTATCGAATCGCAGCCGGAACCGGGGGGTAATCTGAAAAAGTAAGCAGTCGGGCTGTTTTCAGCGATCGTCAGCAGCGGCGCCTGTGCTATCATCGCCGCCAGCGCGCCGTTATTTCGGACGGTGCAACACTCTTTCAGCCCCCTTCAAAGGTATGCAGCCGTGAATAAAGGAGCGATAGCCCCTACCGTTATCTTTATTGCCGCAATGGCGTTTTTGGTATGGTTTATCGCTTCCGGCGCGGCAATGCCCGGCAGTCAGTAAGCAGGATCGGCAAACTGGTTGGACCAATATTGAATGGCACAAATCTGATAACGCCATTAATTAACACAATATATCTGCGTTGATACCTGTACGTATTGATCATTGCGTGTATAAATTGCATAATTTTTTTCATCTGTAATTATGCACTTCTGAATACGTTTACGCT
The DNA here is from genome assembly GCF_016909495.1 of Pantoea coffeiphila. Taxonomy (GTDB): domain Bacteria; phylum Pseudomonadota; class Gammaproteobacteria; order Enterobacterales; family Enterobacteriaceae; genus Erwinia; species Erwinia coffeiphila. The sequence continues at coordinate 561,159 of NZ_JAFBFW010000002.1, forward strand.
TTTTTTACCAAATAAAGTCGATTGGCTCCGGCACTTTAGCTGGCGAATCACAACGCTGATGTTTATCAGGCGCAGATTGCCCCGCTACCAGGATAGCAGGCGCTTACGGGTCGTTATCATTACGTCTGTCATTATCTGCTGCTTTATAACAAAACTTACTGAATTTAGTGAATTTAATAACGTGAGACGCTTCCGCATATTCATATATATAGCGAGAGGCAGCCCGTTAGCTATTAGTAAAATTAGCCTCTGCTTTCAGGGGCATGCTTGACCTCACTACCAGGAAAAAGATCTATGTCCGAAAACTTGATTGAACGTATTTCAACGGCGCTGGGATCGGAAAAAACGCTGGAAGGATTTGTGCGCCAGCTGCTGGAAATGCTCGAACTGGTTACCGATATGGAATCAACCTACCTGACGCATATAGATGACGCCGAAGGGCTTCAGCATATCCTGTACGCCCGCAACACGCAGAAAATGCAGATCCCAGAAGGCCTGTCGGTGCCGTGGCAGGATACGTTGTGCAAACGCGCGATGGAAGATGGCCGCAGTTTCACCAACGATGTGCCCGGCGTCTGGCCCGATTCCGAAGCCGCCAAAGCGCTCGGGATCACCACCTACCTCAGCACGCCGGTTATGCTGGGCGACGGCATGCTGTACGGCACGCTCTGCGCCGCCAGTGCGCAAAGCCACCCGCTGTCCGGTCGTGCGGAACAGATCATCCATCTGTTCGCCGAACTGATCGGCCAGTATATTCGTAAAGAACAGCTGCTTCAGGAGCTGCGCGAAGCGAACGACGCGCTGACCGCCGTCAGCATGACCGATGAACTGACCGGGCTCCCCAATCGCCGTTCGGTGTTCAACTATCTGCCAAAACTGTTTGCCGCGGCGGCAATAGAGGAACGATCGGTGCTGGTTGCCTTTGTCGATCTCGACGGTTTTAAAGCCATTAACGACAGCTACGGCCATGAAAGCGGCGATCGTTTTCTACAGTCGATAGCGCAACGGCTGCGCCAGTTTGCCGGGCCGGAAGATATCATCGGCCGTCTGGGCGGGGATGAATTTATCATTGCCAGTCTGGGACCGCAGCTCGACACCGTCAGCGACGATCACGTGCAGACGTTTAAAGCGCAGCTGGCGGAGAAACTGACAGGAAGGTATGAGCTGCGCGGCAATCTGATTGATTATGGCGGGGCCAGTCTGGGCGTCATCGCGGCGAATCCGCTGGCCTGTACGCCGGACCTGGCGGTCCACGATGCGGACAGCAGCATGTACCAGGATAAAATACGCCGCAGGCATGTGCAGCATTAAAAAAAAACCGGCGGCAAACTGCCGCCGGCTGAGCCCGGACTTCTGACTCAAGGCACTGACAGAATCACTGCAGGCGTTCGGCAATCGGTTTAACTACCTTGACGCCGTTACGCCCGTAAAATTGATACAGCGTGTCCGATGCCGACTGGGTCAGCACCATAATCTCGATGCGGCGGTTACGGGCCGACAGCGGGTTCTTCGGGTCCAGCAGCATGCGATCCGCCATCGCGTTCACCTGCAGTACCCGCTTCGCCTCCAGTCCGCCTTTCTCCAGCACCGTTCTGGCCGCCAGCGCGCGATCGCCGGACAGATTCCAGTTGTTATATCCGGCGTTGTCGCGGTAGTTAGCCGCATCGGTGTGCCCGTTAATGATCACTTTGTTATCAATACGGTTAAAGACCGGGGCCAGCTCGCTGAGCAGTCGAGTAAAGAAAGGGGTCATCTGCGCACTCCCGCGTTCGAACATCACCCGATCGTCATCGTCCTGCAGCAGAATGCGCAGGCCCTGCGGGACTTTTTCCAGCGACAGATTACCCTGCGCGTTTAACTCCGCCGTGATACGGGCTATCGCCTCGCCCAGTTCATTGAGCTCGCGATCCGAACGCGACAGCACATTTTCCAGCGACTCCGGCTGCGACTGTTGCTGTTCAGTGGGTTCGATCTCCTCGGCGGCTTGTACAGGCAGGCTGGTCATGATGGGCGCAGGACCGGCAATTGCCGCCGGATCGCTAATCGGGCTGAATACCGTGCCGTCAAAAATCGAGGTCCCGTTCAGGTTAGCGACAATCTCCTGCCGCTCCTCTTTTGACACCGCGCCCACAATCAACTTCGTGGTGGTCACCAAAGGGGCAGAGCGTATTTCCGAAGTGTCGGCGCGCTTTACCCTCGATGCCCTGCCCGGTAAACAGATGGCGATTGATGCCGATCTCAACGCCGGACTGATTAATCAGGAGCAGGCGCGCGTCCGCCGTAAGGACGTGGCCAACGAAGCTGATTTCTACGGCGCGATGGACGGCGCCTCCAAGTTTGTGCGCGGCGATGCGATTGCCGGGATTATGATCCTGATCATCAACGTGGTCGGCGGTATTCTGATCGGTATTTTCAAGCACAATATGGATGCCGGCCAGGCGTTCGATCAGTACGTGCTGCTGACCATCGGTGACGGCCTGGTGGCGCAGATCCCTTCCCTGCTGCTGGCCACGGCGGCAGCGATTATCGTCACCCGCGTGAGCGATGACGACAGTAGCGGAATTTCCGACGATATCCACCGCCAGCTGATGGCGAAACCGGCAACGATTTATACCGCCGCCTTCGTGATGTTCGTGCTGGCGATTGTGCCGGGCATGCCGCATCTGGTGTTCCTGGTGTTTACCGCCCTGCTGGTGTTTACCGCCTGGCGACAGAGCAAGGTTATCGAAAAGCCCGCGCAGAGCGAGCAGGATATCGCTGCGCTGGCCAGCGCGCTGGACGACAGCGACAGCGTAAACGTCTGCTGGGAAAGCATCCCGCTGATTGAGCCGCTGGGGCTGAATCTCGGCTACAAGCTGGTGACGCTGGTGGATAAATCGAAGGGTAATCCGCTGACTCTGCGCGTGCGCGGCGTACGCCAGGTGGTGTCAGAAACCAGCGGCGTACTGCTGCCGGAGATGTCGATTCGCGAAGACTTCCGCCTGAAACCGGCGCAGTACGCCATTAAGGTGAACGGCGTGCGTACGGCAGTGGGCGAGGTTCATCCGGATCGCCTGATGGCGATCCCAACGGCGGAACAGTACGGCGAGATCGACGGCGTGCTGGATACCGATCCCGCCTACGGCCTGGCCGTCACCTGGATCACCCCGGAGATGAAACCGCAGGCGCTGAACCTCGGGTATCAGGTGGTGGACTGCGCCAGCGTTATCGCCACGCATATTAACCGGGTCACCCGCGAGCATCTGCCGGAGCTGTTTAACTATGACGATATCACCCAGCTGAATCTGCGCCTGTCGGGTACGGCACCCAGACTGGCTGAAGATCTCAACGCCGTGCTGAACTACAGCCAGCAGCTGAAGATTTACCGCCTGCTGCTACAGGATCAGGTTTCGCTGAAGGACATCGCCACCATTGCCACCACGCTGGTAGAAAGTGCGGCGATCACCAAAGATGCGATTCTGCTGGCCTCCGATGTGCGCTTCGCCCTGCGCCGGGCGATGGTGGCGGCAATAGCGCCTGACAATAAGCCGCTGTCGGCCTACACGCTGGACAATACATTGGAAAACCTGCTGCTGGGGTCGCTGAACCAGGCACAGCAGGCCGGAAAAGTCAGCCTGGACAGCTTCCCGGTCGATCCCAATATTCTGACCCAGCTGCAAACTACGCTTCCGGTGGTGCTGGAACAGCTGAAGGCGCAGAACCTGACCTCCGTACTGCTGGTCACGCCGCAGCTGCGGCCGCTAATTGCCCGCTACAGCCGTCTGTTCGCCGCCGGGCTGCACGTGCTTTCCTATAACGAAGTGCCGGATGAGGTGGATCTGCGCATTGTGGGTACGGTGAGCTGACAATCAGCAGCGCGGCATCCCAGTGGAAAAATGCCGGGGCAAAAGGCCCCGGGAAGATGCTGATTTGGCTGACGGGCAAAAAGCATCACGGTTTTTTCAGCGCCTCCGCCACCGCATTAAAGAACACGGAGTTTTCCAGAGGCTGCCGATCGGCGGCCGGTTCCGCATCTTCCCAGGTAGACCACTGCACCATCACCAGATTCTCATTCTTATTGATGGCTATCAGCTGGCCGTAGATACCCATCGCCCACATGCCCTCCTTCGGGTTGCCGTCGCCTTTGGGCGCCACGTTTTCAGCATTGACCGGCACGTTATGGTTCCACCACTCATAGCCGTAAACCCCTTCGGGATAACCCGCCGAAACGGAGTTCTTCGCTTTGGTCCAGTTGGTGGCCTCTTCCAGCCAGTGCTCGGGCAGCGTGGCGCTACCGTCAGGCAGGAATCCGTTTCCCAGAATATAAAGACCGAAGCGCCCCCAGTCTTCCAGCGTGGCGTTAAAACCGTGGCCGCCCATGTCGTGCTTGTCCTTCTCATAGGCGTGCCAGATTCCGTCACTGGCCATGCCAAACGGCATCCAGATGCTATCCTGCAGGTTTTGCGCGATGGTTTTTCCCGTCGCTTTCTCCAGAACATCGCCCAGCAGCCACGCACCGCCGGTGTTATAAGACCACACCTCGCCGGGTTTGATCGACGGGTCGCGCTTCAGGCCGTGTACCAGGTTGTAGACACAGTCATAGGTCCCCGATTTAGCTTCGCACTGGGTAAGCGTAGAGAAATCAGAATGTGGATCGGCGTAGTTTTCGTTCCAGGTGACGCCGGACGTATGCTGGATCAGCTGTTTTAGCGTTACGCCATCCCACGCCGTTCCCTTAAAGTCCGGCTCATAGCGCGTAATTTGATCGTCGAGAGAATGAATTTTTCCCTGCTTGATGGCGATTCCCACCAGGGTTGAGACGATGGATTTGCCGACCGAACGCGAGGTCCACAGTGTCGTTGGGGTATTGCCGTGGTAATACTTTTCCAGCACGACCCTGCCGTCTTTGATAATCAACAGCGCCTGTAGATCCTGATTTTTAACGTAGTCCTTATAATGATGCACCTTGCCCTGGTACTGATAAGTGATATCCATCAGCTGTTTTTCCTGCCGCAGCAAGGGATAAATGTTATCACCGTGCCGGAAGCGATCCCCCGGGTAGTTGCGGTAATCGTTACGAAAACCCACGGTTCGCTGCTGTTGATTCCAGGTCAGCATATTCTTCACATTAGGCAGGAGTTTATCGCAGGGCTGAGGAGCCCGCGTTAATCCGTCAACTTCACAGGCGCTGTCCTCAGCGCTGCCGTTTCCCGTCATCAGCGCCAGCGACATCAGCGCAAGTGGGATGGCCATCACGATGTTTTTTTTCATGGTTAATTCCTTTTAGTCGTCCTGCTTGTGAATCAAACAAACAATGTCCTTAATTAAGATTATTCGTGCTGCACTAACGGTATACACCTGAGAAAATTACGCCACGAGGCAAAATTTGCTATTGCCACGTCGCACTCCTTAACGGTCGAAGATTAAAACTGCCAGAAACTTCCGAATTTACCTGTTCCGACATGCAGGCGCGTGCAATGTTGCGCAAGCGCACAGCGATCAAGACCGGGCCAGGATATAAAAATCATTCGGCACCAGAATTGGAAATCGGAAAATCAGGCTGAGCGTTCGCTTCGGATGCAAAAATAACGCCACGTAACAAAAAAGAGCCTGACAGCACCACTATCAGGTGGCGTAGCAATCAGTAGCGCTAAGGTTTAATGCCGAAAAAACAAAAATAAAAAACATTAACTTATTGATAATAAACAAAACCACTCTTAACAAATGATAATTATTTTTTAATCGGGGTGGCAAATCAGAAAAGTCAGTATAGGATTATTCTCAAGAGAGAAAGGAGCCAGCATGTCAACATTTTCCATCATTTCCCTGCCGATGTTTGCGGTAGGGCTGGGTTTAATGACGCAATTTTACAGCAAGAAAGATCTCAACTTCCTGGTGCCCGGTGTGGTACTGATGACCGCAGGCCTGGTGAATACATTAATCGGCATTGGTATGAGCTAATGGGAAGAAAACCCATAGATACGCAACGTATCTATGGGTGAGGATGTTATTTCCGGTTAAGAATTCTCAGGAAATCTTTTTCACTGGAAATTAATGAGAGTGCATTAGAGATAATCTCGTCGCTAAAGATAGAAGCCACATCACGCAGGACATCGATGTGCTCTTTCTCTTTTGCTATTACGCCAATTGCAATAAACATGACGTTATTCCGATCCCAGATCACGCCATCCGGGAACTGGAAAATCTCAATGCCGGTTTTCACGATGATATGATTTTCCGACTTCGGTAAATGCGGCAGGGTGATGCCGTTGCCGAGGAAAGTCGAAACCTGATGCTCCCTTTCATTCAGAAAAGCAACGCAGTCCTGGTTTACATACCCTTTAGCCTTAAACTCTTTACCGACCATCTCTAACACTTCGGCTTTATTTTTTGCCTGCCGTCCAAGATGCAGGTTTTCAACGGTAATAATATCAATCATAGTCCGCCTCCTTTTTATTGAATCCACACTATCACGCTATCAGTTTCCGGCAGACAGTTCTTCTTCCAGCTGCTCCAGCGATTTGTTGGAGGTTTCCGGAAGTGCCTTGACGACGAACAGAATGGCCAGATAGTTAATAACGGCGAAGATCAGGAAGACAGGACCCAGACCCAGTTTTGCCTGCAGTAACGGGAACAGGTAGCTGACGATCGCGTTCATCACCCACATAAAGAAGACTGAAATACCCATCGACAGACCGCGAACTTTCAGCGGGAACAGTTCAGCCAGTACCACCCAGGTCAGGAAGCCCATGGTGCCCTGCATGACGCCAACGAAGATCGCCCCCAGCAGCCAGATAACGGTGGCTTTCATATCCCCAACGAGGAAGTAGTCGGCACCGGCAATAATCAGGTGCAGCGTTGCCATCAGCGCAAAACCGTAGACGATCAGCGTTTTACGTTTGAAGCGGTCAACCAGATACATTACGCCAAAGATCATACCGCCAACGGAGAAGACGCCGTTCAGCACGTTACAGATCAGCGACATTTTTTCGGAGAAGCCGGCGGTTTTCAGGATTTCCGTGCCGTAATACATAATGACGTTAACGCCGGTGGTTTGCTGCAGGGCGGCCCAGGTAATACCCACCAGAATCAGTTTCATGATCCACGGCGTGCTGAAGATCACCGAAGTGGCGCTTTGCGTGTGCAGCTTCTTCTCTTTTTCAATCTCAATTAAGGTGATGATGTCCTGGTATTCCTGCACCGCGCGCGCTTCAGGACGGATCTGTTTTAAAATCGCCAGCGCTTCTTCCCGGCGGTTTTTACTGATTAACCAGCGCGGACTTTCCGGTGCACGCCACATACCGATGAGCAGGAAAATGGACGGCAGCGCCTGTACCAGCAGCATGTAGCGCCAGACCTCCGGCAAATGCCCCCAGATAAGGCCGATGACCGCATTCACCGCAAAGGCGGCCAGCTGGCCAATAACAATCGCGACTTCATTCAGCCCGGTCAGCCTGCCGCGCATTTCCGTCGGGGCCACTTCCGAGATAAAGGTTGGGGCGGTTACCGAGGCTCCCCCTACGGCGAATCCGAGGATAAATCGGGCAATAAGCAGGCTGGTGACGTTTGGCGCGGCGGCAGATAAAATTGCGCCAATAAAGAAGACAAAGGAGAGATAAATCAGGTACTTTCTGCGGCCGAAGAAGTCAGCCATTTTACCGCCGCCGATACTGCCGAGTGCAGCACCAATCAGCAGGACGCTCATCACCAGACCTTCGGTGTCCGGCGTCAGAGCCATGTTTTCTTTTAATGAAGAAAAGGCACCATTAATAACACCGGTATCATAGCCAAACAGCAGGCCGCCGAACGTTGCTACTAATGTTATCTGATGTAATCGTTTTCGTTGTTGCGTATTAAGATTCATCAATAAAGACATATACATATCCTTTCATTAAATGACTCGCAAACCCCGGAAATTTAATAAAGTAATACCTCACCGCCTCATTTATGAGGAAATGAAATTTTTCCTGGCGTTTTTAAGCAGGGTAAAGGGTTCTATTTAATAATTAAAAAATACGAAATAACCAACCTGGCACGATAATAAAACTTATTGTTACTCCCCCTGATACATTTTACTTATTCAATTTAAACCTTAAATTTTCCGCACAATCTATTAACGGTCATGATGAGATAATATATTTCACCCACGTCAGCTCATACCGCCTTCCAGACCGTTTCGGTCTTCGACTGTACGCTTCCTCCAGGGAGTGTCCGCAACAACGATTCAGGTTCCTTTCTGCCTCAATCGCGTCAGACGCGTTGGTGACCCCTATTTCATCATCTCAGCAAGATTCATCACTCTTCCGTTTTTTACCTGCTGATAACATAGCACTCAAATCGAAATCAAAATTCTACACAAATCACAAAATGACCTTTTAGTTTCATTAATATTCAGTTTTTCGACTTTACATTTCATTACACGAAACCGCCATTACTGCATGATTAACCATGTTTTTTTTACTTAAACGGGTAACTAATAGGGATATTATTGAAAACGTTACGGGTAACCGCTTCATAAATTTTCATCATTAACAAGTATTTCATTTCAAAAAATCACGTCGTTAGAAAAAAAATTCCACTAAACCAGACCTGCTTTTCATAGCAAGAATTTGCAGATTTGTGTGAAATCAGGCCCGGGAAGAGAATTGACGTCAGAATGCAAAGTCCGCACCAGAGCACAGCGTAATGACACAGCGGATCGTCAAAGAAGCAGCAGGCAGACCGGAACGTAATGGAATGGAATGGAATGGAATACTGACAGGAAACGAAGCCGACCTGCAGAGTCAAACGCTCTACAGGCCGGTGAAATACGCAGGATTATGGATTGGCGGCGTTCAGCGGCGCTGCGGTTTTCCGCTGCGACAAATCGTCCCTGAAGAAGATAAAGAAGAACAGGGAAACCACCGCCGCGACAATCGCCGGGTAGATCCAGAAGCTTTCCCACTGCGGCAGCGCTTCCGCGCCCTCCCCGGTCACCGTGCTGTTAAAGATCTGCCCGCACAGGGTCGACGCGAAAAGCAGGCCAAAACCGTTGGAAACGATAAACCGCAGCCCCTGCGCCTGCGCTTTAATTTCGGGAGGTGCTTTACGGTCCACATAGATATCGCCGACGGTAAAGAAAAAGTCCCAGCAGAAGCCCTGAAGCATCAGGCCAATCAGCACATACATCATGCTGGCGTCGATCGCAGCGTGGGAAAACAGCAGCGAGCGCACAATCCAGCACACCGCCCCCATCATCAGCGTCACCTTAAAGCCCGCCTTTAGCAGGAAGTAAGACAGCAGGAACATAAAGATCACTTCGCAGGCGATGCCGACCTGCATCATGGATGCGGCGTTATCAAAGCCCAGCGCCTTGAGGAACACCGGAATATAAGCCGAGTAGGCGGTTTTCGGCACCATCAGCACAAAGATGCTGAGCATCAGGATGGAGAAGTTACGATCTTTAAACAGCGCCAGCGCATCCAGACAGAGCAGATCGCGCAGGGTCAGCGCGCGGCCTTTCGCCTTCGGCGGCGTATCCGGCAGGGTAAAGCAGTACAGCCCCAGCAGCACCCCGGTTGCCGCAGCGATGTACCAGGTGATGGTATCCCCGGAATAGCCCATCTGGCCGATGATAAAACCCACCGCCATAAAGCCGAAGGTGCCGAACACGCGGATCACCGGGAAGGACTTCACGCCGTCGATATGGCTGAAGCTAATGCTGTTCGCCAGCGCGGTGGTGGGATAAAACAGCAGCCCTACCAGGAAGATCAGCAGCAGGGTCATACCGGTATTGTGCGCCTCAATAAACTGCGGCACGCACAGCAGCACGGCGGCGTTAATCAGGTGCAGAATCGCCATCACCTTCTGCGAGGCAAAAAAACGGTCTGCCACCATACCGATAAACAGCGGCGACAGGATGGTCGCCAGGCCCAGCAGCGCATACGATGAACCGATAATCGTCGCCATGCCGTAAGTGCTCAGCACCAGTCCCATGGTCATGTTCCATGCCCCCTGCATAAAGTACTGCACAAACATCATGATCAGCAGCCGGGGGGTTTTATTTAAATCCATTTACGCTTTTCCGTGATTGAGTTCGACGCTCAGTCCGTCATAAGCGACGGTGATATGGTTTGCGCGGCAGGCGGCGACCAGCTCCTCATGCATCAGACCGCCGCTGTGGGAAATATGGGAAACCACCATCTGGCTGGCGTCGTGCAGGCAGTGCATATCGCGGAGCTTCTGCTGCGCGGCGAACACCGTTTCCAGACTCATATGGTTATCGCTGCGGTCGTTGCCGTTAAAGCCGTAAGTGCATTCCAGCACCACCAGATCCAGCGACTTACCCGCCAGCCATTGCCAGGTTTGTTCCGGGAACCAGCCGGAATCGTGGCCGTAGAACAGCGTTTTACCCTCTTTCTCAATCAGCCAGACGTAGCACAGCTCCCATTTGGCATGGTTTGCCAGCAGCGGGGTTAACCGATAGCCGTGGCTTTCGACGGTGACAAACGGCGGCAGGCAGTTGAACTCAAAACGGTGTTTGGTAAAGCCGGGCAGCACCGCCGCACAGCCGTTAATTGCCCGGTCGTTACCGAAGACGGCCAGCGGGTGTTCTACCTCAAATCCGTAGCCCTCCATGCGGCTGAACAGATCGCCCACGTTGAAGTGGTCTGGATGGGTGTGGGTAAACAGCAGATCGGTGATACCGTTCGCATCCAGCCCGTCACGCAGCAGCTGCTGGCTGAACTCGGGGGCCACATCAATCAACATGACGTCATCAATGATGGCGGAGGAACGGGTGCGGATATCTTTGCCTTTAAGGCGTCTTGCCTGCTGGCAGTGGTTGCAGCGGCAGAACGGATTGGGGATGCCTTCAGACGCGGCCGATCCCAGGAAGTGTATCTTCATGTTATATCCCTTTTATTCAGTGAAAACTGATTCGTCGTTCCGGAATTCTCCCTTAAGCAGATGAACGTCAGTAAGCTTCGGAACGCGTCGGTAATATAAAACGAAATACGAACGGGACAACCGCTACCTCAGGCATCATTGACCTGGTGCAAGGTAAGCTAATTTAAAGCGGTTAAGTGCTGAACCTTTGGAATAAAACGCCCGCACGCCAGGGTGGCAGCCCCCTGCGCGCCGTTGAAGTCCGAGGAGGATGCGGAGATAAACCGCACCGCCTGATACGGCAGCGGGCGGCGCAGGTGCTGCTTGATTTGGGCGATCAGCGCGGTGCGGGGGAAGTCCGCCATATCCATCACCCCGCCGCCGAGAATTACCGCATCCGGATCGAACAGGTTAATACCGGTGGCTATCGCCCGCGCCGCGTGGGCAATCAGCTGCTGCACAAAGGGGTCATCGGCTGCATGGGTAAAAATTTCGCCGATGGCGTAATCGCGCGGCTCTCGTTCATACCAGTGCTTCAGGGCGATACCGGAACAGACGGTTTCCAGGCAGCCCGGATTACCGCACGCGCAGCGCAGCGCCATATCCCCCTGCGGAATATGCCCCAGCTCCCCCGCGACGCCGTGCGCGCCGATGCAGGGCGCGCCGTTCAGCCAGATGGCAAAACCCATGCCGGTGCCGAGATAGGCCGCCAGCACCTGCTGCTGCGCCAGGCCGTTTTGCGCCACGTCAAAGGAGAGCTGCAGGTTCACATCGCGGGCAAACTCTACCGGGCAGCCCAGCTTCACCTCCAGATTTTCGGCCAGATTAAGCAGTTCGTCTGCGGCCAGCGGCAGATTAGGCGTGGAGATAATGGTGCGCTTATCTTTGCCCACCAGCGCCGGGAATCCCATCACCAGGCCGCAGCAGCGCGCTTCCAGCATAGCGAGCTGGCGCTGGAGCCGTTCTGTCACGCCAGCGGCCACTCCGGGAGCAATCACCTCCGAGGTGCGCCGTTTTTCACAGTGCAGCACAGCCCCGTCGGCAGCCATCAGGCAGAAGCGGATATGGGTGGCCCCCATATCCACACCGGCGACCACATCAGGCCGTATATGCATGGGGCTTCACCTCTTTTTTCGCCGCCAGGATCTGGCTGGCCATCTGTAGCCAGGCGTCGTCGATATTTTCCGCGTTGTTGAACAGGCCGGAGCTGCCAACGATAAACACGTCGGCACCCGCCGCCATCAGCTTCTTGTAGGTGTTCTGGTTGCAGGAGCCGTCGATTTCAATTTCATAGTGCAGCCCTTCCCGCTCGCGCAGATTTTTCAGCTCGGTGATTTTCTCCAGCATTTCCGGGATAAACGGCTGGCCGGCAAAGCCCGGATCGACGGTCATCACGGTGATCTTATCGGCCTTGTGCAGATAGTATTTCATCGCCTCAACCGGCGTTTCCGGGTTGAGGATCAGCCCCACCTTCATGCCAAGGCGGCGAACTTCATCGATCAGACGGAACGCCTGCCCGTTCAGCGTTTCCGGATGCAGGGTAATAAAGTCCGCGCCCGCCTGCGCCAGCTGGCTGATGTAGTCCTGCGGACGGGTAACCATCAGGTGGCAGTCCAGCGGCCTGGTTGCCAGCTTTTTCACCTGAGCAACGAAGAACGGCGACAGCGTCAGGTTCGGCACAAAATGGCCGTCCATAATGTCGATATGAAAATAGTCGGCGTGCTGGTCAATAAACTCGATCTGCTCTTTAAATTTCAGCAGGTCCATACACATCAGGGAGGGAGAGATTTTCATCGATCGTTCCTTACTTGCTAATCAGTCTGTCGAGGGCAACGGCGGCAATAATCAGCCCGCCCATCACCACCAGTTGGTAATAGGTTTGTACCTGCAGGATGTTGAGGCCGTTGTTAATGGTGCCGATGATCAGGCCGCCGATAACCACGGAAAAAATGCGCCCCTTGCCGCCGAAGAAGCTGGTACCGCCGATAATGGCGCTGGCAATCGCGTAGGTTTCAAATCCCATTCCGGCCAGCGGTTCGGCGGCGCCCAGACGGGCGGTTGAGACGACACCCGCCAGCCCCGCACAAACGCCGGAGATAATAAACACCACCAGCATGTGAAACTTGACGTCGATGCCGGAGTAAAACGCCGAGTTCTTGTTACCGCCGAGGGCATAGATATTGCGCCCCAGCCGCATCCGCGTGGTCAGGAACCACAGCAGCACGGCAACAATCAATGAGAAGATCACCGGCACGGGAATGCCGAGCACGCTGGCAGCAAAAAAGTTAACGAAGTCGAAGGAGAAGCCGTAAACCGAGTTGGCGTCGGAAATCACCAGCGTAATGCCGCGGAAAATAGCGTTAGTGCCCAGGGTGATGATAAACGGGTGCAGCCCCGTCCAGTTAACCAGGCAGCCGTTGATCGCCCCCAGTGCGCCGCCGACCAGTACGCCGCCGATCAGCGCCGCCAGCACCGGATCGACGCCCGCCAGCATCAGCTTGGCGGTGACCATGCCGGAGAGCGCAAGGATCGCCCCAACCGAGAGATCGATTCCCGCCACCAGGATAGCAAAGAACTCGCCCATGCCAATCAGCACCGTCACCGAGCTCTGCACGAAGATCTGCGTGATGTTGTTGGCGGTCAGGAAATATTCCGACGACAGCGTGCCAAAAATGGCAACGATAATCGCCAGAATAAAGAAGGTGCCGTATTTGTCCCAGAACTGCGCGAAGTTGAACGGCTTTTTCTCTGCCAGATCGCCCTTCACTCTTGTGGTAATGCCCATGCCATAATCTCCTCTTCGCTCAGGTTGTCGCGATTGGTCAGAATTTGCGTCAGCCGCCCTTCGCAGAACACGGCGATGCGGTCGCAGACGGCGATAATTTCAGGAAGCTCGGATGACACCATCAGAATGACCTTGCCCTCGTCGGCCAGTCCGCGCATCACCTTGTAGATTTCGGCCTTAGCGCCGACATCGATGCCGCGCGTGGGCTCGTCAAAAATGATCACTTCCGGATTGCAGCACAGCCACTTGGAGATCAGCACCTTCTGCTGATTGCCGCCGGAAAGCTCGGTGATGTTCTGCGCCACCGAGTGGCACTTCAGCGCCAGCAGCTGGCGCTGCGCTTCGGCGGTTTGGCACTCTTCCGCTTCACGAAACAGCCCCATCGCTCCTTTATAGCCGCCGGACTTCAGGCTGCGGCTGACAGCCATGTTTTGCGCGATGGAGAAGTTCGGGAAAAAGCCGTTATCCCGGCGGCTCTCAGTGATGTAGGCCATGCCCTTTTTCACCGCGTCCAGCGGCGATCGCGGCGAAATGTCTTTGCCGTTGAGGCGAATTTCGCCGCTGCTGCGCTTATCCACGCCGAACAGGCAGTCCATCAGCTCGGTGCGCCCGGACCCCACCAGCCCGGCAAAGCCGAGGATTTCACCGCGGCTAACGCTAAAGGAGATATCCCGCACTTTCTTGCGGTCGCGGCTGGTGACGTGTTTCACCTCAAACACCGTGTCCCGCTCGACGTTGCCGGTGCTCTCTTTCATCCGGTTAAAGCGGTTTTGCAGCTCGCGCCCCACCATCAGATGCACGATGTCGTCGTTGCTGACCTCGCTGACCCGGCCGGAGCAGACGCTGCTGCCGTCTTTCATCACCGTGTAGCGATCGCAAATCCGCCGGATCTCCGCCAGCTTGTGGGAGATATAGACGATCGCCGTGCCCTCTTTGCGCAGCTGATTCATAATCAGGAACAGGTAATCCACCTCTTTATTGGTCAGCGACGAGGTGGGTTCGTCCATGATGATGACTTTGGCATCGAGCATTAGGGTTTTGGCAATTTCCAGCATCTGCTTATGGCTGATGGACAGGTTTGCCACCTTCTCTTCTAAATCGACTTTTAAACCGATACGCAGCAGCATCATCGCCGCCCGAACGCGCATCTCTTTCCAGTCGACGATATTCACGCCGCACACTTTTTTGGTCAGGTGGCGGCCAATATAGAGATTTTCCAGCACGGTTAATTCATCAATCACGCTCAGCTCCTGGTAAATAATACCAATACCCAGCTTCGCCGCCATTTTATGATCGAGCCTGTCGTAATCTATTTCATTAATCGTAATGGTACCTTTTGTCGGCGCATGTATTCCCGACAGTACTTTCATCAGCGTGGATTTACCTGCGCCGTTTTCCCCTAACAGCGCATGTATTTCGTGAGGATATATCGTTAAGTCAACGGATTTTAATGCGTGAACCGGACCAAAGGATTTGCCGATCCCCGCCATCGATATATATGGCGCAACCATAGCACTGACCTTTTATTAAATAACGGTTATTTCGTTACCAGAATGGAATCCACCAGCTTAAATTCGGGCGTTTTATCCAGTGCGATGACTTTGCCGGATTTGGCGGCGTCCACCATCAGCTTCAGCCCGGTTGCGCCAATATCTGCCGGGTTCTGCGCCACGGTGGCGGTCATCAGACCGGCCCCCACCATTTTGCGTGCTTCCGGGATGCCGTCAGTGCCCACCACCAGTACCTTACCGGTTTTGCCCGCATTCGCCACCGCCTGCGCCACGCCCATCGCCATCGTGTCATTGGCGCAGTAGAACGCTTTCAGGCCAGGGTTGCGCTGCAATACGTTAGTCGCCACATCCAGTGCCTTAATGCGGTCCCAGTCGGCGGGCTGGCTGGCAACCAGCTTGATCTGTGAAGATTTTTTGAACGCATCGGTAGCTCCGCTACGGCGCGACTCGCCGGAGGCGTTACCCGCCTTGCCTTCAATGATCGCTACCTCACCGCCTTCTGCACCAAGCTTATCAATAATAAAGGCCGCCCCTTTGGCACCCACCGCCGTATTGTCGGTAGTAACAAAACCTTCCACGTTGCCGCCCGCTTTCTTCAGGTTATCCATATCGATCTTTTCGTCGATATTCACCAGATAAATCCCTTTCTGCCAGGCGCGGGCCACGGGCATCACCAGATTCACCGAGGAGAGCGGCGCAAAGGCAATGCCCTTATATTTTTTATTACTCAAATCTTCAAACAGCTGCAGCTGCGACTGGAAATCCCCTTCCGAGGCTGATGCAAAAATATCCACGCTAACGCCCAGCGTTTTTGCTTCCTCCTCAATGCCTTTTTTCATATCAACCCAAAAAGGATTCGATAGCGTTTTTAATATGACCGCATAGTCCGCGGCGGCAAATACATTAGCGGATAACATTAAGCCCATAGCACAGCCGCTGAACAATTTCAGATATTTATTCATGGAAAGAGTCTCATTGTAGGGGTACGGGTTGCCCGTTCCTTTGCGGAACGGGCTTATATTATTACTTCAGCGCGCCGGGGGAAAAGAAATCCACAATAGCGCCGGTCTTTTGCATATTCAATGTTGCCTGTTCAATATTCTGCTGCGCCACGGAAACAAATAACGCATCCAGTAAGGTAAGCTGTAATATCCGCGCGGAAGCGTTGCGCCCTAATAACGGCGTTTCCGGCGCGGGTGAACAAATAATATAATCCGCCAGCTTGGCAATCGGGGAATGATAGCTGTGCGTAATGCAAATGATTTTCGCCCCGTTCTTTTTGGCCAGCTCCACGGCAGATTTCAAATCGTTGGTGCGCCCGGAGTGGGAAACCACCAGCACCACGTCGCCCTCTTTCAGCAGCGAGGCGGACATCATCATAATGTGCGCGTCCTGATAGGCCTGGCAGCGCACGCCGATGCGTAAAAACTTGTGCTGGATATCGGCACAGATGGCGTTCGACCCGCCGACGCCGTACAAATCACGCTGCTTCGCCTGATAGAAGAAGCGTGCCGCGCGGTGGATTTCGTCAACGTTGACGATCGACTGCCCTTCCATAATGGTGCGCAGGGTGATGTTAAACACCTTGTTGACGACGTCCTGCGGGGCTTCATCAAACGCCAGCTCGGCGGGAAGCACCTGCTCCGACTGCGAAAAGTAATCGATCAGCGCCGCGCGCAGGTTGCGAAAACCGCTAAAGCCCAGCAGCTTCGCCACTTTGACGATCATCGCTTCCGATACCGTTAGCGCCTCCGCCACGTCCTTAATCGCCGGTGCATCGCTTAAATTGCCAGGCTTCAGCAGCCAGTCAACGATACGGCTTTCATTGTCGGTCATGCCTTCCTGCTTCATCCGCAGCCAGGGGGCAAGCCCAATGCCCTGGGGAAGCTCTTTTTCAAATTCAGACTGGCTCATCGCGCTCTTCTGTCCTGATGAATGATGACGACACTATAACACCACAGTCGCGGCTTGAAATATGCTAACAACTTCACAATATTTCCAAATTCATAAAGTTTTATTTTTCGTGAAGTAACGCGTTTTTGTAATCACACCTTCACGATAAAATTCATCACCTTAGCGACAAAGACCGTATTGATAGCGGAAACAGTAACGCCAGCCACTCACTATACCGCTGTTGAAATGACTGAATCGTCGGTGTAGAACAGAGCCGAAACGGGATTTTATTGCGCTATTTTCGCGCACAAAGACGCAATTAATCACAAACCAACACAAACCGTGAAGTAAGCATATAAGGAAGAAGGTATGAAAAAGATCGTTTTTGGCTGCGATCACGTTGGCTTTATCCTGAAAGAAGACATTATTGCCCACCTGCAAAACCGAGGTATTGAGGTTATCGATAAAGGAACCTGGGGTACAGAACGCACCGACTACCCGCACTTTGCCAGCGCCGTGGCGCAGGCGATTATTGACGGCGAGGCGCAGGCCGGGCTGCTGATTTGCGGGACGGGGGTGGGGATTTCGATTACCGCCAACAAATTCCCCGGCATCCGGGCGGTGGTGTGCAGCGAACCTTACTCCGCCAGACTGTCGCGCCAGCATAACGACACCAACGTGCTGGCATTCGGCTCGCGAGTCGTCGGGCTGGAGCTGGCAAAGATGATTGTTGATGCCTGGCTGGACGCGGAGTTTGAAGGGGGGCGCCATCAAACTCGCGTGGAGGCGATTTCGGCACTGGAACAGCGGGTTGATTAAGTTCCGGGCGTAACCTTTGTATCGCGCGGGATGTGGGTCTAGAATTCCGGGCATCTTTCAGCAACCTTGCCCATACCATGAGCCACGAACCCGCTTCCGTCGTCAATGTGCCGCAGTCGCCTCCCGCCCGCTACCGGATGTTTCGGGCCTTACTCAATCGGGATAAAACGCCGGTCGCCGTGCTGATTTCCGCCGCCGTGGTCGGCACGCTGGTTGGTCTGGTGGGGGTAATTTTCGCCAGAACCGTAGAGGCAATTCAGCACTGGCGCGCCGTCAACCTGACCGCCGACGTGCTGCCGGGCTGGCAGCTGTACCTGTGTGCCTTCGCCGTTTCGGCAGCGCTGGCGGCGGTAGGATACTGGCTGGTCCGGCGGTTCGCTCCGGAAGCCGGCGGCTCAGGTATTCCTGAGATTGAAGGTGCGCTGGAAGAACTGCGCCCGGTTCGCTGGTGGCGGGTGATCCCGGTGAAATTTTTCGGCGGGCTGGGCACGCTGGGGGCTGGAATGGTGCTGGGCCGTGAGGGGCCAACCGTGCAGCTGGGTGGCAATATTGGCCGCATGGTGTTTGACCTGTTCCGGCTGAAAAGCGGCGAAGCCCGCCACTCGCTGCTGGCCACCGGTGCCGCCGCGGGCTTATCCGCGGCGTTTAACGCACCGCTGGCCGGGATTCTGTTTATCCTGGAAGAGATGCGCCCACAGTTCCGCTACAACCTGATTTCGATTAAGGCGGTGTTTATCGGCGTGATTATGGCCAGCATCGTCTTCCAGCTGTTTAACGGCGGTCGGCCGATTATTGATGTCGGCCAGCTGACGGATGCACCGGTGCCGACGCTGTGGCTGTATCTGCTGCTTGGCGTGCTGTTCGGCGCGGTAGGAGTACTGTTTAACAAACTGATTTTCGTGATGCAGGATCTCTACGCGCGGATTTATCAGCGCCGGATCTGGCGAGTGGTGGTCACCGGGGCGATCCTCGGCGGTGCCTGCGGCGTGATGACGCTGCTGTTTCCGGCCATCGTCGGCGGCGGCAATCTGCTGATCCCCGAGGCTGCTTCGGGTACGTTCTCGTTACAGATGCTGCTGCTGGTTTTTGTTCTGCGCCTGCTGACCACCCTGCTGTGCTTTTCCTCCGGCGCGCCCGGCGGGATTTTCGCCCCGATGCTGGCTTTAGGTACAGTACTGGGCACCGCTTTCGGTCTGGCGATGTCGCAGCTTTTCCCGCTGTATGCGTTACAGCCCGCGACCTTTGCGATTGCCGGGATGGGCGCGCTGTTTGCCGCCTCGGTGCGCGCGCCGCTGACCGGGATTGTGCTGGTGCTGGAGATGACCAATAACTATCAGCTGATTCTGCCGATGATTATCACCTGCCTCGGTGCCACACTGGTGGCACAGTTCCTCGGCGGCCAGCCGCTCTACTCAACGATCCTCGCCCGCACGCTGGCGCGGCAGGGTGGACAGCAGGCGGAAGTGAAATAACGTTGGGTAAAATTTACCGCGATCGTAGCCACTTTCGGGCTGAAGCGGCAAGGCGTGAGCTGTCAGCCGGATACTGAGATCCGGCATGTTACTCCCTGTCTACCAGCAGCAACGTGCCATAGCTGCCAGGTAAGAGAACCGTCAGCCAGCAAAAGAACGATCGGTCTGCGAGCGAATAGCCAGCCAGGCCGCGCCGCGCATACCGCTGCTGTCGCCGTGCTGCGCCACCACGATCGGGGTGAGGAACCGATCGGTAAACACCCGCTCCCCGGTGGCTTCCGCCAGCCCTTCCAGCAGCAGTGGCTCATTCGACAGCCCGCCGCCGAGCACAATGATGTTCGGATCGACGATATTGACGATCGTCGCCAGCAGCCGCGCCAGCTGGCTTCTGAAGCGTGATATCTGCTGTAACGCCTGAGGCTCGCCCTGCTGCGCCAGCCGGATAATCTCCGGGGCCGAGCGCTGCTCGCCGGTCAGCCGGAAATAGCGCTCCGCCAGCCCGGTGCCGGAGACAAATGACTCCACGCAGTTCTGCCTGCCGCAGTAGCAGATAGCCAGCGGGCCATCCTGCTGTTCGGCGTAGTCCGGCAGTGTAATATGGCCGCACTCCGCCGCGTTGCCCCACGCACCGGTAAATATCTGCTGCTTCACCGACATCCCGCCGCCGCAGCCGGTGCCAAGGGTGATGCCGAATACCACCTCTGCGCCCTTTCCTGCGCCATCGCAGGCTTCCGACAGCGCAAAGCAGTTAGCATCGTTGGCAATCACCACCGCTGTATCCAGACGCTGCTCCAGATCGGTTTTCAGATCCTGGCCGTTAAGCACCAGAATATTGGAGTTTTTGATTTTGCCACTGGCGGGGGAAATACCGCCGGGTAGCGCAATACCCATCGATAATGGCTGCTGGCTCTGCACACGTATTTCCGCCACGAAATCGCACAGCTCATCAATAAATGCCGGATAGTCGATTTTTACCGTTGTACGTCGGTAGCGGGCTATTTCCTCGCCCGTGGCATTCATCACCACCGCCGCCATTTTGGTGCCGCCAATATCCAGACCGAGATAATGCATAATGTCCCCTGCTGTGAAATACATTCCCGTGCGCCGCCGTTATTCAGGCAGCAAGCGGCCTGCACCGATTAATCGCGTGCACGGGAAAGCGGTTATTTTAATTAGAAGTGATATTTAAATCTTACGCGCGCGCCATAGCGATCTTTATCATCGCCCTGCTCGTTATCCATGCTCAATCGGGACCAGTAGGCACCTAAATAAACATCGAAGTTATCCATTTCCATCACGTTGCGAATACGGTATGAGGCATGCACGGTGTGAATATCATATTTACCGAGAATAACTTCATCGGCATTAACGATGTCGGTATTGGCGAAATTAAATTTCTGCACGTCGTTTTTCGCGTAAATATAGCCCAGCTCAAAATCGTGCCACAGGGCGTTGGTTCCAGCGCTGAAGTCTTTCTCGTCGGTGGCATCCAGATAGGCGGTGCTCAGATTAAAGACCACGCCATCGTCCGGGTTGGATTTTTGCCCGTTCCAGCTGAAGGTGGCCCCGTAGCCGTTACGTTTTGACTGGTCGTTAAAGTTGCCGTTAGCGTCATTGTAGCCGTAGGCATTGCTGACCACGTTGGTTTCCATGGCGATGGCGGCGGTCACGTCATTTACCGTATAGGCAACGATCGGGCGCAGATAGATAACGTTCTTTTTATTTTCCAGCGCATTGCCGTGATAGGCCTGATCCTGGAACAGTTTGGTGCCGTCGCTGGCGAAGGTGTTCAGCTCAAAGTAGAACGGCCCGCTCATTTTACTCAGCTGGATAGCGCCACCGGCGCTGCTGCGGCCACGGCCCTCTTTCATCATATAGATGTAGCCGAAGCCGTCATCGTAGAGGTTGTTTGCCGTATTGCCGGAATACTCAATCAGCGTATCCTGGTTAAGCGGGAACATATCGAAGGCTTCATAGCGCCCCACTTTCACCTTCCAGTCTTTCTCCTGGCCGAAGAAGAAGGCAGCATCGTCAAGATTCATATTGCCGGAGAGATCGGCCAGCGGCTGGACGGTGAATCCGGCAAATTTATTATTCGCCACGCTGCGATAGCCGTCCACGCCGAGTAAAATACGGCCATTGACGTCCCAGCGCTCGGTATTTCCGGCATTCCAGTTATTGCCTGAATTCGTACGCAGCGACGTTAACTGGCCGGTCTTACTCGCGGCATCCACGTTAAACTCCACGTCGCCATAAAACTTCAGGCTGCCTTCCGGCGTATCCACGGTGATTGCAGAAAGAGCCGGAACGGAAAACAGGAATAGACTACAGAGATAATGATTAAATTTCATTATTAATTCCTTTCTTATTTTAATCGGATTGGGTTTTTATTATTTAATTTGCCATCAACATTTATGACTCTGCCTTTCTTTTTTAGATGAAATACCTCCCGGATAAACACATGAAATCAGCAAAGGTGCCGGACGCGCTTAATTTATCGATAATGTCATCATCGAGAATATTGGTCAGATAGTCATAAATAATCATGCTATCGACAAAGGCGTCTTCACTGATTGCCAGCATGAACACTAATTTCACCACTTTCCCCGCATCCCATTCGATGCCCTGCGGGAATACCGCCACAGTCACCTGGGTGGTGGAGGCCACCAGCCCCATCGGGTGAGGAATGGCGATTTTATCCGCCAGCAGCGTGGAGGCGTGTGCTTCACGCTCCACCACCGACGGCAAATAGCGGGCGTCCACTTTGCCGGTGGACTCCAGCCGCCGGGCAAGAAACTCAATCAGCGAGTCCTTGTTATGTTCGGACTGCTCAAAAATAAAGAAATGCGCCGGTGAGAAATAGTTCATCACCGTATCCGCCGGGGAGCGATGATTGGTCAGGTAGTATTTGATGTTCTCCAGCTGCCAGCGCTCCGGCAGCGCGGGCAGATTAATCACCTTTCGGTTTTTCTCCACCACCGGCACCATGCTGATCACCACGTCCTCGGCGATGTTTTCCATCGCCTGATACTGCTGAACGGAGATCGGCTCGCCAATCGCCATATTGGGATACATACGCACGATCCGCTGGCTGACGATCCGCGTAGAGGCCATACCCTGATCGCTGACGATCAGCGCGCTGATCGCACTGCCCTGATGCTGATAGAGGGTATCCTCCAGCACCGCGCCAATGTGCATCACCAGATAACCGATCTCATCGTCGCTCAGCTTGCCGGTGAAAAAGTTATCCAGCTCGCTGAAGGCGGTCAGGGTCATTTCGTACATCAGCGGATAGTGGCGCTTAATCTGATCCAGCAGCGGGTTGATAATGGTGATGCCGTGATTCACCCGGGTGCGCATCGCCTTAATGTGATTCAGCAGGTTCTTTTTCGACTGCTCGTCGTAGCTGACGTCGCAGTACCAGACGGAACTGACGTAGCTTAAGAAATGGTTCATCACCGTCAGTTCCGCATCGTAGCAGCGATCCGGCAGATCGCTGTCGCCGCTAACCGAGCAGAATGCCGACAGGTTCATCGCCATATAGTTAACTTCACCCTGCGGCGCGCTGTCGGATTGATCCGCCAGCAGCAATTGCAGAACCTGGCGGGCAATGGGCTGCCACAGCGTGTCGCAATGGTTAAAATCGTAGTCCAGCAGCCCGTTGCCGCCGCGTATTCTTTCCAGCGCAATGCCGCAGCAGAGCGTAAAAGAACGCAGATTCACGTCGCTAAAGCGCAGCTGGTTATTCACCAGCAGCTGGCTTAGCGCATTTTTGATTTCGGAGAAGGCACTTTCGCAGGCAAACAGCTCGCGGTAATCGCTTTCCGTTTCCGTTGAGCGCAGCAGGTGATCGTAGATGCAGCGGCGGATATTCACTTCATCCCCGGCGATCCTTAATCGTTCGTTCCCTACCGCGTTCACCGCAATCTGATAGAAGGAGAAGTGGCGTTTCAGCAGCGCCACGTCGTTTTTCAGGCTGTAGATGCTGATAAACCAGTCTGACTCCAGCGCTTCCAGCGCCACGTATCCCTGCTGACGCAGCAGCAGCGCCATCAGCTGCTTTCTGCGATCCGCCGCGGATCGGGTCTGGTTGACCGGCCTGTCGGACTCTTCCAGCAGGGCGTGATAGCTGGCGGGGTCGTCGCATTTCACTTCAAACCCCGTTTTGCGATCGTATAAGAGACTGATGCCGTAGCGGGGGATGATATCGCTTAACTCTTTCAGATCGCTGCGAATGGTGCGCGTTGACACGTTCATCTCTTTGGCAAGAAACGCCTGCGTCGCCGGACCTTTGGCAATCTGTACGAAAATATCTCTGACCCGTTTATTGGTGAACAGTCTCATATTTCTCTCTTAATCCCTGGTGATATACAGCGTCTGGACATCGTTTTGTTGCAGCTGCTGGCGTACCGGCATCGGCGTACGTTCATCCAGCATCACCGGGCGGGCATTCGCCAGATCCGGCAGAGCGACGGCCTGTTCCAGGTTCGGGTTGTACAGCCTGACGATGTAGCCCTCTTCCTGTTCGGCGCATTTCACCGTACTGACCAGCGCATCGTTTTCGCCGTGCGGCAGCGTCAGCAGACTGAGCGTTTCCGGGTAGTCGCGCACTTCATCGTTCAGGCAGAAGCGCAGACGCCCGTTGAGGAAATCGCTGTCCTGATACACCGGGAAGGTGGTCAGCAGCTGCTTCGACACCCTTGCGTGCTGCCCCTGATTGAAGCTGCCGCTGTGGATACGCCAGCCGAAGCTGAACGAGAGCGATCCCAGCAGCTGGGCATCCGGCGTGGCAATCACCGACTCGCCGGAGGCGCGTCCTGGCCGGTACAGCAGGTTTTCTTTGCCCATATAGCCGAAGGTACGGAACAGCGTTACGGCGATGGTATCGAAGCCGTCACCGACGATTTCATACTCGCGCACGCCGTTGGTGTGCAGGGTGAAACCGTGCTGTTCGTCGTGCAGGTTGACGTAGCTCTGCATCGGCTCGATAGCGATCGGTTTCTCGTGCCAGTTTTCCTCTTCCCACACCGCCAGCGCGTTGCTGAGTTGCACCGGGCGGGTGACCACGCCAAACAGCTGATCCGCGCAGGAGACGTTGGCCAGAATATCTGTGGCGAAGTGTACGCACAGGCGATGACTCAGCACATCATTTTCCACATCCACCTTGAAGCGGATCAGATCGTCATCCTGCAGGGTGACGGTTGCCGCCACTTTCATCGGTGAACGGGCAATACCCTGCGCTCGCTCTTCCAGGCTGGCAGGCACCGAGAGCAGATACTCAAGATGCAGCGTCTGGCGCAGATCGTCCTGCTGGCGGCTGGCCTGCACCAGCGCATTTTCCGAGGTGATGAACATGTCCTGACGCGGCGGCGAATAGTTGTAGGAGTCGCCGTCGTCGCCGTTTTCCACCAGCAGCATCTGCCGCTGATAGCGTTTGCCGCTGGCCTTGTGGGTAATCGCCAGCAGGCCGTTGCCCTCCACTTCAATGCGATAGGCTGCGTTTTCAATCACCGTTTCTGCATCCACCCGGCGCGGGCTGATGCCGTCGGCGGAGAAGTCCAGATGCCAGCGGGTGTAGCCCAGCGCCGGAAGATCGCGGGCGGCCACCGTCAGGCGGGTACGGAACACTTTTTCCGGGCGGTGATACGGTTTGCCCGGGTTCAGGCGGATGGTCTGATTCAGCACGTACTGGGTCAGATCTTCCTGTTCTTCAATGACGCACGGCAGCGCGTTACCGTCAGCATCCCGCAGGGTAAACGGCAGGCCTGGCAGCCACGCTTCGAAGGTGATCTGCTGCGTCACCGGGTTCGGCAGCGGGTTGAACACGGTAAAGCTGTAGTCGTGATCGCGCGGAATGCGGATGCTAATCTGTCGGGTGGCCGACTCCAGCAGGTTGGTCGCCAGATCGCGCGCCTGCTTATAGCGGAAGGCGATATCGCGGTTGGTGTCGTCGCTGTTGCAGCCGCCGATGCTGTCGTGTGCGGCGTTATAAAACATCAGCTTCCAGATATCCGCCACGATGCGCGACGGATAGTCATGCCCCAGCCCGCGACCGATCGCCAGTACCGGTTCCAGCGTGTTGACCAGCAGCGCTTCCACTTCGTTGTTCAGCAGCTTAAGGTCGGCGCGGCAGGAGAAGATGGTTTTGTGCACGCGGGAGTGTTTGCCCTCGGTCAGCTCACCCTGTAAGACGCGCACTTCCCCGCCTGACTCGTTTTCCACCGCCTGCACAAACTCCAGCGGGCTGCTGATTTGATAGTGGCGGGCCGCGTCACATTCATTAAACGAGCGCACCAGCTCCGGCAGGTTTTCCCGCACCGGGGCCTGATCAAAGCCGTGCGGATAAAGCAGATGCTGGCGCGTGCTGCGGGCTTCGATCGGTGCCATTTTCTCGTCGAGAAACGCCTTCATGGTCGCCGGCGTTTCGTCGATCAGGCCGCCATAGTGGTAGCCCCACGGCATCTGTACGGCAAAGACCTTGTCGCCGTTATCACCCTGCCAGAGAAACTCGGTTTCATGCAGGGTGTTATCGGCAATGCCGCGCCAGAACAGCGCGTGGCGGATGCCGAACTGGCGATAAATCTGCGGCATGTTGCCGCCCTGGCCGAAGCAGTCCGGCACGTAGCCGAGCGGCAGGCTGTGACCGGCCTCTGCGGCAATGCGCTGACCGTAATACAGGTTGCGCACTACGGACTCCTGATGGATCACCAGCTGATCGGTCTGGGTGTACCACGGGCCGGTAATCAGGCGCTGTTCGGCAATCAGATGATGCAGGCGATCGCGATCTTCCGGTGCCCACTGCAGATAGCTTTCAATCAGCGAGCTTTGCGCATCCAGCAGATAGCTGGGGAAATCCGGGTTATCTTCCAGCACGCGCAGCACATTTTTAATATGGCTGAACAGGTAAATACGCGAGCGCGAGGTGGTGAAGTACCACTCCTGGTCCCAGTGCGTGTGGGTATAAACATGTACGGTTTTCTTGTTCATTACGTCGTCCCTAAACCACTCGGGTCATTAATCAAATTTGATTTCGATACTGTCCGCAGCAAAGTCATCGGCCTGAGCGCTGCCCGTCGGTTCATCGTTAAAGTTGACCAGCAGGTTGGCTCCGAAGGCGATAACCAGCGTGCCGACCAGCGCCCCGGCGAAGTAGGCCCAGGCGTTGCCGACGGTAAACCCGCCGTACAGCCCGCCCAGCGGCGGCATAATCGGATAGGCTTTCAGCAGGGCCACGGTCATGGCACCGGCGATACCGGCAAAAACGTTCAGCGGGATCAGGCGCGCCGGGTTTTTCAGCGTGAAGGGGATCGCCCCTTCGGAGATGCCGAGGATGCCCATAATCACCGAACCGTTACCGGCCTCTTTCAGCGTCTGGCTGTAGTTGGCCGGGCGCAGGAAACGTGCAGCGGCATAGCCCAGCGGCGGGATAATAATTGCCACGTTGACCAGGATGGCGGGCAGATACACGCCGCTGAGGAACAGCACGTTGGCCGTGCCCCACGCCGCTTTATTCACCGGGCCGCCGAGGTCGAAGCAGATCATGCCGCCGAGCACCGCCGCCAGCACCACGGTACTGGTGCCATCCTTGGTCATTTCCTGCACCCAGGACATGAGCGAACTGTTTAGCCAGCTGAGGGCATCACCCAGCAGCAGCAGCATCACCAGCACCTGCAGGCCAACGGTGATAAACGGCAGGATAATCAACGGCACCGAGGTCGCCGCCGAGCCGGTGATCCGCACTTTGCGCGCCACCCAGTCGGAGGAGTAGCCCGCCAGCAGGCCGCCGATCGCGGCGCCGAGGAAGCCGGACCCGGTGATAGAGGCGATCAGCCCGGCGGCAAAACCGGCCGCCAGCCCTTTTTTCCCGGCGATGGAATAGGCCACATAGGCACCGAGGATATAATTCATCAGCCCGATTATTTTGAAGCCTATTTCCTGAGTCTGATACAGCCAGTTTTTAATTCCCTGCACGTCGGCAAACTGATTAAGATCGGAAGCACCAAAGGCAATGCCGATAATTTTTGCTACGGCCACCATCAGTGAGCCGGCAATAATCACCGGCAGGGCAAAGGAAATACCCGTCATCAGATGGTTCTTAATATCCACCATTATTTTTTTCATAGATCACCAGAGTTATTTATTTTTACGTTCTTCAACGGCGGCGACGCATTTCTTTATGACTTCAGCGGCGTGGCTGACGCACTGTCCAATTTTTACCCGGATTATTATTTTGCCTTCAAAGCGCTCCTCTTCTTCTATGGATCGATCGGCGGCAATCAGCACGAAATCGGCAGCGCTGATGTCCGCCGGGGAAAGCTTATTCATCATGCCCATCGCACCCTGTTGCTCCACTTTGACGCTGTGGCCCAGCTTTGTGCCCTCTTTTTCCAGCGATTTTGCCGCCATTGGCGTATGGGCCAGGCCAGCGATGCAGGAAGTAACTCCAACAATATTCATGCGTCCTCCTCGATAACCACACGCGACTGCATGTAGTTGAACAGTTCATCTTCGCTTTTGGCATCAAACAGTTGCTGACGGAAGTCGTCCTCGACGATCTGGCTGGCCAGGCTGTTGATGATTTTCAGGTGCAGCAGCTGCGCACCGGATTCCGGCACGAACAGGCCGAAAACGATTTTTATCGGGCTGTCGTCCAGGCTTTCCCAGTCCAGCGCCTGCTCCAGTCGGATAAAGATCACCCCCGCCTCGGTCACGTTGATCGTTTTGGCATGCGGGATGGCAATCTGGCCTTCAAAGCCGGTGGAATACTGATTTTCGCGGGTCCACAGATCCGCCTCTATTTTTTCTGCATCCGCCGCCCAGCCCCGCTCAACCGCCTGCTGAGACAGAAACTGAAATATCTCCCCCTTACTACTAAAATTCTTATTCAGAAAAATGTTCTCTCTGGCAATCAACATAATTGCGACGTCTCCACTTTTGTCTTCAGCATGTCCTGGCAACCATAATAAGCGGATTAACGAAAGCGAAAAGAGAACCGGTTTCCTCCGCCAGGGGGAAACCGCTTGTTATTGCGGATAATAAAGTGAGACTTACTTCTCAAAAGGTGGAATAACTGTGATGTGACGCTTATTTTTGACGGGGTAATTAGCGGAAATGAATAAGGAGATTTTGTGAGGTGGGTGATATTTCTTTTGGTTTTAGTCAGGCTATTTCATTCAGTTTAATAGGGTTGTCGGTGAAAATATCGCCGTCTCAAACCCAAAGCGTGCAACTTCGTACAGCAGTGAACAAGGATTGCCTATACTTTTAGTACAACGCGCTGACCGGGACTCGCCATGCTAGCCAATACGCTTATCGCCCTTGTGGCGGCAATACATATCTATATCCTGATCCTGGAGATGTTTCTGTGGGATACTCCAACCGGCCGCCGGGCATTTAACCTGAGCGAGGAGTTTGCCCGCAGCACCCGCGTGCTGGCGGCAAATCAGGGACTGTACAACGGCTTTCTGGCCGCCGGTCTGCTGTGGGGGCTGTGGCTTGGCGAGGTCGGATTCCAGTTTAAGCTGTTTTTCCTTAGCTGCGTGATGATTGCCGGTATCTACGGCGCTGCGACGGCGAGCCGGAAGATCCTTTACGTGCAGTCGATTCCCGCTTTGATTGCGCTGGCGGCGTTGCTATATGGTTAATGCGCCCTACTCCGTAATCCCACTTTCCGCATGTTACTTATCCATGTTCCAAACTTTCTAAGCGCTATCACAACTCTGTTTTAAATCCATCAACTGCGCTGTTTGTCGCTCATCCGTTGTGTCATGTTATTTACTGTTATCGGTAACAGTAAACGCTGCCTGCCGCTAAAAAGACCGTGGAATGCCTGAAGGTGATGTGTATATGGGTAGCAATCCATCGTCGCTAAATAAACGTTATTTGATACCAGGATGCCCAATGAATAAAAACGTCAAACTATCGCAAAAACGTTGGCTCTATTTAATGCCGATAATATTCATTACCTACAGTCTTGCCTATCTTGACCGCGCCAACTACGGTTTTGCCGCCGCGGCCGGTATTGATAAAGATCTGGGGATTACCAAGAATATTTCATCGCTGATAGGCGCTCTGTTCTTCCTCGGTTACTTCTTTTTTCAGGTTCCCGGCGCGGTTTATGCCGTAAA
This sequence comes from Pantoea coffeiphila, assembly GCF_016909495.1. Lineage (GTDB taxonomy): Bacteria > Pseudomonadota > Gammaproteobacteria > Enterobacterales > Enterobacteriaceae > Erwinia > Erwinia coffeiphila. The sequence goes on from NZ_JAFBFW010000002.1 coordinate 590,611, forward strand.
ACGCAGCGTCCGCAAGCTAGTGTTTGTCAGCCTGCTGCTGTGGGGAGTCCTGGCTGCCGCTACCGGACTGGTGGCGAATATTCCGATGCTGATGATTATCCGCTTTACGCTCGGCGTGGTGGAAGCGGCGGTGATGCCGGCGATGCTGATCTTTATCAGCAACTGGTTTACTAAAGGTGAGCGCTCGCGGGCCAATACGTTCCTGATACTCGGCAATCCGGTGACCGTGCTGTGGATGTCGATTCTCTCCGGCTATCTGATCCAGGCCTGGGGCTGGCGCGAGATGTTTATCATCGAAGGGATTCCGGCGGTCGCCTGGGCCTTTTTCTGGTGGTGGGCGGTGCGCGATAAGCCGTCACAGGTGTCGTGGCTGTCATCGAGCGAGAAACGCGATTTAGAACAGGCGATGGCCGCCGAACAGCAGGACATCAAGCCGGTAAAAAATTACCGCGAAGCCTTCACCTCGCGCAACGTGATTTGCCTGTGCCTGGTGCACGTCTTCTGGAGCATTGGCGTTTACGGTTTTATGATGTGGATGCCGTCGATTATTAAGGCAGGCGCCAATCGCGATATCGTCTCCGTTGGCTGGCTGGCCGCCGTGCCTTACCTGGCGGCGATCGTGCTGATGCTGATCGTCTCAACGCTGTCTGACAAAATTCAGAACCGCAAACTGTTTGTCTGGCCGCTGCTGCTGGTCGCGGGACTGGCCTTTACCGGTTCGTGGCTGCTGGGCAGTGATTCATTCTGGATCTCCTACGGGCTGTTAATTCTTGCTGCCGCCTGTATGTACGCACCTTACGGTCCGTTCTTTGCGCTGATCCCCGAACTGCTGCCAAAAAGCGTGGCCGGTGTATCAATGGGCCTGATCAACAGCTTTGGCGCGCTGGGTGCCTTTACCGGTGCCTGGCTGGTGGGATTACTGAACGGCCTGACCGGCAACCCGAGCCTGTCGTTTGTGCTGATGGCGGTATCACTGTTTGTTTCGGTTGCGATCATGTATTCGGTGCGTCCGCAGACAAAGCAGGATGGCAAGTCGGTGACGGCGATTGGGGCTAAGGCTTGAGGATTTGAGCTTTGTGAAAAACGGTGTATCAGCACCGTTTTTTACTTACGATAATCATAATTTTTCGTCAGGTTACTGTTGGTTAGGTAACGCAGATTCATTCAGAATGGATCAACTCAAATAAAAAATTGTTTGAGATTTTTTTTCTATGCACATCATCATGGCAAACATTACAAAGTGTAATTAGGTTTCCTAACACATTTTCCCCACCGTCAGCATGGTGTTCGATATGATGTAATTCAAGAAAAGTCCTTGGATCTCCGGGAATTTTTCTTGTATGGGACCATTGGCAGATTCGACAAGCATGGCGATCTCGTTCCAGCACTTTGACTCGGACAGGATCGGGTATTTTTCTATCATGAACTTCCGCTTGCCGATCTTCTTCAAGCAGGTAGGCACCTACATTCAATTCCGGGCGACCGGAATTTTTAGTTGCAATCGGCCAGCCATCCTCAGTGCGTAATTCGCGGGTACGACGAGCCCACTCCTTACTATCGTTAGCTAAATATCTCAGTTCCTCACCCGTTACCGGGCGACCAACATTCTTCCTCAGATAGGTCAGTATTTTTTCCTTGGTTGAAACCTTGGTACGTCGAAGTTCATTAACTTCATTCCAACGGAGCGCAGCTTCTCTATCTTGTTCAGAAGACATCAGAGCATAAATATCAGTTTTGAGGCTGCTAATGTCGCTGACATTGAGATCTTCTATAGAAATTTCCTGTTGCTCGATCATTTCTTTAAGTGTATTACCACTTAATACTGACCAACCAAATTCAACCCTTAATTCTCTTATCCTCCTTGCATATTCGCTTATCCCAGCGACTATCATTAATTCATCGCCATGAATAATTTCCCTTGGGTATTTCATTAGATATGCCAAAATACGCTCTCGCGCAGAATTACAGCCTTCATCATTAATAAGAGAACTCCCCAAATCACGTAACACGTGAGTTGCAGGTACGAGAGCCAAAACCTGCTCCCGCAAAGAACTTTCTAATAATCTGCTCTCAAAATCAGCAATTAATACTGCAAGCTGTTTACGCAGCGTTTCCGGTTCGTTCTTCTTTGATCTTCGCACCATTTTGAATTCTGCATTCCATCAAGTGAATAACATAACTAGCTATTTTTTCAGCAAAAACAGGAGGGACCGCATTACCAATCTGGCGAGCGATTTCTGTTTTAGTACCTGTGAAAACAAAGCTATCATTAAAACTCATTAACCGGGCAGCTTCACGATGTGTTATTGGACGATGTTCTTCCGGATGGAGATAACGTCCCTTTTCAGGCTTAAAGAATTCTGTACGTATGGTAACGGAAGGGCGTTCCCACCATAAACGTCCAAAGAGATCAGTACCACCGGATTTTTTTCTAATCCAACAATCAGGGGTAATATCTGGCCTGTTATTTTGCAAGTCAAATCTGTTACCCCCTATCGGAACAGCGCGATAGCGCTCCTGAGACAGAGCAGTTGGGTTCCGACCGAAGTGGAGATCCAATGGAGGTGGGACGTCCCGAATTTCTGTTCCCACGGGTTCTGGTAAATCACTAATAAAATCTTTAACGTTTAGCCATGAAGGAAGTTTACCGGGTTTATCCGGATTTTGATGCGAAGGCAACGGTGGAAAGTTTGATACTTTATCCAGAGAAAACCGCTCTTTCTTAATGCCAATGGCAATAGCGCGCTTACGCGTCTGAGGTACACCATAATCAGCGGTATTCAGTATTGAAGGGTTTAAAAGCGTGAAACCCAGTCTTTCAGCACGGGCCGTGATATCTTGAAACTCATCACTCGATAAAAGCCCGGGAACGTTTTCCATAACAAAAATTGAGGCCGATGACTTCTCAATGATATCCATGTAAGGTTCCCAAAGTGCACGACGATGGTCACCATCACGGTTTTTATTTAATAAGCTGAACCCCTGGCAAGGGGGCCCACCAATAACGATATCTGCTTCAGGTACGGGATTTTCAGCAATCCATTCCTCAATATTTGCGACTACACCATGCTCACCATAGTTAGCATTGTAGGTTTTGATCGCAGCACTATCATTATCAAGTGCCAGAATACCTTCAAAATGAGCGCTATTATCACCTTTCATGAAGCCGTAGGACAAACCACCGGCCCCACAAAATAAATCGATGACTTTCAACTTGCTAATTTTACTCATTAAAAATAGCTCCTGGTTCTGAATTTCATATCAACGGGTTATTCTACCACAAAATAGAACTGTATGCATTTACAGTATTTAGCGTTTCTATGAATCAGAAGTGAGGCTATCGGTTATATAAAAACGACACAAGGAGAAAATCAGGCAGGATTGAGAATAGCTTAAGTGATTGATATTTAATGGCCCCTACAGGATTCAACATTAACACCTAACCAAATGTAATTAATGATATTTTTCATATTCAATTCATCGATATACCCCCAAATATACCCCCAAATGTTTTTGTGTGGCACTTTTTCAGCCCTTAATCGCGCTGCGGAGTACACCCACCAGCCGATCCCCCGTCGTGCGTTCTATCTCTGGATTTGCCCTTGGTGAAGGTGAAGAGGCCACCCACTTCTGAGCCAGCTTTCTACTGTTCGCCTTCGTTGGATCATGTGATTCCACCTGCTGGCGTGTGATGCTGAGGCTAAATTCTTCCTGGACGGATTTAACGACTTGAGTCGGTGTGTCATAGCACGCCATCGCCTGTACGATGAACGCTTTAACCACTGGGAGAAGTGCTGCTACGGATCACCATCCTGTCATACTCTGTCAAAATTATTACTAATTTTAACAATTACTTGCGATCAGTATAACAACTACAGGGGTACCATCCGTTGTTCAGTAGCTGCGGTTCTGCAGTCTAGCCAAAACAATGCGTTCTACTTGTATTATAGTGGTAATACAACTTCCAGTTTCCCTTCTGTTTTGGCAGAGCCTTTCACCACAGCCACGCGTGAATCCAGCACTAATTAAACCACCTGGCTAATTGATATCATTAGCCAGGATAAAAGCACCTAGATAACTCAAAACCTTATTGGTTTAACCTATCAATAAGGCAAGGGAAATTCCCCCCTTAATAAGAGCTGGTTTTTTTTGATGAGATTAATTGTTATTCAAAGTTGTCAGCTATAAACATTCCATATCTGTCTAGATTGTCGTTTTGCCAACCTTTGTTAACCACATGATTTTCTGGGATAAACTTCCATATTCTTAGGCAGTGATCCAAGCGATTCCTCTTATCCCCTGACGTTCCAGTTGATTCGAACCAATTGAATGCTTTGGAACCTCTGGATATTTTATCAATTTCCCTAAAGGAATTATAAATATACGATGACATTTCATGCTTTATTTTTTGCTTTTTTGTCATTCCACGCCTATTATTCTGCCGACGCAAATGAAACTTATTACCGTAATAACCAGCCGCCCCCATAAGCAAATCACAAACTTGCAATCTAATGGAGTTTTTACTATTTTCATATGTGACGTTAACTGTAATATCTGCTCGTTTCCATTGAGCGGGAAGAGCTTCCAAATAATTAGTTAGGCTTGTTTTGTGACGTTCGCTTGAATGCCCATCTAATCTTATTAATATAGTTGTGCCATCAGGATCAATAGGGAGGTATTCACAACCAAAGGAATGCTTAAGGTACTGATAATAAACCAAAAATTGAATATCCAGTTCCGATTGAGGAGCTTGTTCTGGAAGAGGGACAGGATGATAAACTCTATCCCGGAACATCTGACGATACTTAATATTATTATTTAATATATGATTTTTAATACAATCGATTAATTCATGATAATAGGTTACATTTTCGGGTGAAACATTCGACCATTTCACTTCCTGCGTTATACCATTTCTCATTTTTATTTTAGTTAGTTCAGTCTGTAGTCTATCCACATCTGATTCTAAACCAAAAATACCGCCAAAAAAACAGTGATAACGGTTGGGCGGAGGTGTGCCATGAGTCCATGCCTCATCAGCAAAAATTTGATACTTTGCCATAGCTTTATCCCATAAAAAAACCCTGCCTCCTTAAGAACGCCGCATGTCGTACAACATGAAGCTCGGGAGTCAGGGTTCGGTGAGTACACTAACCCCCAATTGACACAAGATCAAGTCATTTTTTGGGGTGAAGCATACATTGCGGCTGACTTCTTCATAAAAAATAGTACCTTCAAATTTTTTATGAATCCATCTTAAATATTAGGAAGTATGGAATTAGGTATCTCGTTACATTTTCTCATGGATCGTTTCTTCGGTAGTAGACTAGTTCGTTGATGCTGCTACTTTGCCTGCTGGGGTTGAGCTAAGCCGGTACGGATGGTGTGGAGCAGGCGGCCGTCCAGTGTCTATCCGCTCTTATGTGGTTGCCTCGCTGGTGGTGTGTTGGTGATTCGCATACGGCTCAGGTGCGCATAAGAATGTGCCTTTTCGCTGCGTACCTCAATGCGTACCAACTAAATGCGTACCGCCACCAGCCAGAGAAACCTGTACTGAACAAAGGGAAGAGATCACCCTCCTGATTTAATCTGCAGGGGTGTGATTCGCTTACCCAACTGCGCAGCCAGGATGCTTCATACTGCGTAATGCCGGCATGCCATTAGGTACTGCTTTGCCGCGCTGACCGGGCTAAATGGCGGTGACGCTGGCGCATCCGTTCTGCTAAGAACTGAAGTTTTATGAAGAGGGGCTATAGACTGCGCAGATGAGTATGCCAGTTCACATCCCTGGGGTTGCTCTCTATATAAGCAGAAAGGTGTTGGTTCGGTTGGTTCAGTTGGTTCAATTTGTAAAGACTTTTGTTTTAACTGATTATTTTCTAAAAAACTGAACCAACACGGAGAGGCGCTGAACCAACATTAAGAGGGCGTGAACCAACGAACTGCCGTGGTTACTGCATAATTTGGCGCGATACAGGCCTGTTGGTTACGGTGTGGCATGTCACGATGACGCCCACACTAGATATGCCGTTTCCACTTTACCAGCATGTCTTACACTGTCTTACGGTGGTAAAATGGTCACCCAAATCTATCGCTAGGTACCCCATATGAGCAAATCCCTGTCCGTTACCTTTCGCCTGCCTGCTGAACTGGTTGAGGCCTTCTCGTCAGCGGTGAGCAGTTCAGGCACCGACAAAACCGCCTGGCTGGTTGATGCTGTGAGGCAGAAGGTAGGCCAGCCCGACAGCAACCCAGATCACCGCCTGCTGTCGCTGGTGGAGCGCATGGAAACGGCAGCAGCGGCCCTCATAGGTGGTAAGCAGAGAATCCCACCACAGCCATACGACCAGCGTGTGGTGATAAAGATTGTCGCCGATACTATCAGGGAAGGTTTTGATAATGGCCGTATCATTTCTGAGCGGCTCAATGAGGCTGGATACCAGACTAAGGCGGGCAAAGCCTGGACAAAAGATATCTACAGCGCCTGGAAGCGTCAAGACGACAACGCAAAGCGTCTGGCTGCGGCGTTATGCTGAACCTTACCAATTCTCACCTTCTGCGCGCTGCAGGCCTCTTCCACTCGTAGGTGGGCGCATTCATCATCTCCCACCGGCGCTTACGTCGCGCGATGTCGTCGGCAATAGTCCGCTCTATTTCCCGCTGGTCTGCCGGGGTGAGCGTGTGTCCCGCGAGTTCAATCTCTGCGGCGGTCAGTGCTGCTATCTGCTGTGGTGTCATATATCACTCGCTGAGGCGTTAGTATTCGTCCGGTGTGCGCACTCTGGAAGTGCCTTTTTGCTGCGTACCAGCTCAATGCGTACCGCTGCCGGCCAGAGAAACCTGTACCCTCCTGATTTGATCTGCAGGGCTGTGATTCGCTTACCCAACTGCGCAGCCAGGATGCTTCATACTGCGTACTGCTTTGCCGCGCTGACCGGGCGAAATGACGGTGACGCTGGCGCATTCGTTCTGCTAAGAACTGAAATTTTATGAAGAGGGGATTATCGACTGTGCAGATGAGTATGCCAGTTCACATCCCTGGGGTTGCTCTCTATATAAGCAGAAAGGTGTTGGTTCGGTTGGTTCAGTTGGTTCAATTTGTAAAGACTTTTGTTTTAACTGATTATTTTCTAAAAAACTGAACCAACACGGAGAGGCGCTGAACCAACATTAAGAGGGCGTGAACCAACGAACTGCCGTGGTTACTGCATAATTTGGCGCGATACAGGCCTGTTGGTTACGGTGTGGCATGTCACGATGACGCCCACACTAGATATGCCGTTTCCACTTTACCAGCATGTCTTACACTGTCTTACGGTGGTAAAATGGTCACCCAAATCTATCGCTAGGTACCCCATATGAGCAAATCCCTGTCCGTTACCTTTCGCCTGCCTGCTGAACTGGTTGAGGCCTTCTCGTCAGCGGTGAGCAGTTCAGGCACCGACAAAACCGCCTGGCTGGTTGATGCTGTGAGGCAGAAGGTAGGCCAGCCCGACAGCAACCCAGATCACCGCCTGCTGTCGCTGGTGGAGCGCATGGAAACGGCAGCAGCGGCCCTCATAGGTGGTAAGCAGAGAATCCCACCACAGCCATACGACCAGCGTGTGGTGATAAAGATTGTCGCCGATACTATCAGGGAAGGTTTTGATAATGGCCGTATCATTTCTGAGCGGCTCAATGAGGCTGGATACCAGACTAAGGCGGGCAAAGCCTGGACAAAAGATATCTACAGCGCCTGGAAGCGTCAAGACGACAACGCAAAGCGTCTGGCTGCGGCGTTATGCTGAACCTTACCAATTCTCACCTTCTGCGCGCTGCAGGCCTCTTCCACTCGTAGGTGGGCGCATTCATCATCTCCCACCGGCGCTTACGTCGCGCGATGTCGTCGGCAATAGTCCGCTCTATTTCCCGCTGGTCTGCCGGGGTGAGCGTGTGTCCCGCGAGTTCAATCTCTGCGGCGGTCAGTGCTGCTATCTGCTGTGGTGTCATATATCACTCGCTGAGGCGTTAGTATTCGTCCGGTGTGCGCACTCTGGAAGTGCCTTTTTGCTGCGTACCAGCTCAATGCGTACCGCTGCCGGCCAGAGAAACCTGTACCCTCCTGATTTGATCTGCAGGGCTGTGATTCGCTTACCCAACTGCGCAGCCAGGATGCTTCATACTGCGTACTGCTTTGCCGCGCTGACCGGGCGAAATGACGGTGACGCTGGCGCATTCGTTCTGCTAAGAACTGAAATTTTATGAAGAGGGGATTATCGACTGTGCAGATGAGTATGCCAGTTCACGCCACGGGTATTTCTCTCTCTATAAGCAGAAAGGCGTTGGTTCGGTTGGTTCAGTTAGTTCAATTTGTAAAAACTTTTGTTTTAAATGATTTTTTTCTGAAAAACTGAACCAATACGGTGGGCCGCGAACCAACATTTTCAATGTTACGCATATCGGCACAGCCATTAAACTCAAAAAATCAGCGTGTTTTCGTCCAGATACTCTATAGCACTTATCAAGGATTGCTGGCTTATCGGATTGAGCAATGGAAAATTTAACAACCTAACACCGTTGACAAGATAGACGTCACAACGCCCGCCAGCAGTATCAACCACTATCTTTTCCAGACAACGAATTGCATAATCTCGACATCGCTCTCTGTTCTTACGGTTACTCAAGTCCATTTGAGATATGGCAAATCCAGACGTTCGATCCCCCTTACTCTTCAGCATCCTCAGTTGAATCTCGCCATTTCGGAGTTCCTTGTTTAAATCTCTGACTTTATTTGCAATCTGCTCTACATCAGGTGCTATTTGTAGCGCCTCAATGAGCCTGTTTATCTGAATGTGTAATTCAGTCAGGCGATTTTCTAGCAGCTTGATACGGCCAGAACCAATATGACTTTTCAGAAACCAATCAAGGCTAGCAAGCAGTGTGCCTATCAACACTGTATCAACGTCCCCTCGCCTGAGCGCAGGAGAGTCACATCGATGCAGGCGCCTCATCGGGCACACATAGTACCCCATGCCCTTGCTATCTATCCCCGACATCATTATCGAATGCCCGCAGCGCTTACACCTGAGTACGGAACGGAAAATATTGACCAAATATGGATTGTCATAAGTAGCGTCTTTCCCGAATGGTGTCAGCCTGAACCCTTGAACATCGTTGAAAAGTTTTTCGGTAACAATCTGAGGGAAGTAATTCGGAATCTCTTTAACACCTTTTGACATCGTTTGATAGGACGGCACATATGTGCCGATAAGCGCCTTATTGCCTAAGAGTTTCTCAATCGTTGATGGATTCCACACACCGACTTCACCAGTTAGTGTTTCTGTCTTTTTATCGTTCAGCAATTTTGTGATGCCGTTCAACGAGTGTCCCTTTAGCCTGAGTTTAAAAATCTGGTTTATTACCTTTGCTCGTGCCTCAATTATCTGGAATCCACGCCCATCTTCAGATACCTTCAGCCATCGCGGGCAGGAACGGGTAATAATTTTTCCTGTTTTCTCTGCCTCTTCTCTCTTCTTCTGCCATGCAGAGCGCATTCGGCGTGATTTGACTTCGCTTTCTTCGTTAGCACGCTGAGATATCAATATGGCTTTGATTAAGGTGTAAGGGTCATCTAGGGATGATTCAGAGTATCGGGTATGATCGGAGAGGGTCACAACATCGATGCCATTTCTCAGGATGTTTTTTAGGCGATCTGTTGCATCTCCTATTTTTTCTCGCGAAAGCCTGTCTAAGCTCTCGACTAAGAGAACTGTGCCCCTAGGTATATACCCATGTTCTACCGCGTTAATGAAGTCAGATAACGCCCCTCTAACAGCATTCGCGCCGTTAAAAGCACTCAGCCCCAAATCGTGGTAGGTTATGTCATCCAGTTCGTAACCAGGGTTTTGAGAGATCCATTCATCAATCAGTCTATTCTGGCGCCTTATCGAATCACCTGCTAGCTGGGCTGATGTCGAGAATCGGATGTACGCAATAGCTTCTTTGGCATGGTTGTACCTCACTATGGCTTTATTGCTATTTCTACTTTAAACAGCATTTAACAACGCGCAAATCATAACAGTGCGATTGTTACCTAAAAAACGTCATGCCGGTTTAAAATAAACACACTTAAGGATAAGCTCTGACTATCTTTCTAGCTATCTTAATAAAAGAGTGCATGATCTGCTTATCGGCGATTCTGATAGCCAGCATTAAATTAGGCTCATTAAATGGCGTGTTACCTGACTGATACTACTGAACACATTATCTGTATATCATTAGTGGGTGAATTCTTCTGGAAGCCAAACTGTTCATCAGCTTAGTTTTTCTTCCTGTTCACATAGGCGTCACCACACTCCCGGGCGGCCTGTTCGAGTAGCTGGGCCGTCATAGCATAGTTGCTCCGACATTCTGCATCTGCGGCCATCCTGTCCAGCGACCGCAGCCGATAGGCTTTGTTGGCGATCGGGATGGTCGAGAGCTTTTTCTGAAGTTGCGCCCGGGTGAAAGTGAACAGATCCACCCACTTCTGTGCCAGCTTTCTGCCGTTCGCCTTCGTTGGATCGTGTGATTCAACCTGCTGGCGCGTAATATTCAGGCTAAACTCTTCCTGGACGGACTTAACGACCTGCGAGGGGGTGTCATAGCACGCCAGCGCCTGAACGATGAATGCCTTAACAACTGGGGGAAGTGCTGCCATGAATCACCGTTTGTCATACTCTGTCATAATTATGCTCAACTTTAGCATAGAAACCCGGCAACAGAGCCACACTTCCTAAATCTCCGATCACTGCTGCAAGTGACTTGCAGTCATTCACAACGCGGCCTGATGCCCGGTGATGTAAGAGTGGTCCTCTGCACCAGACGCAAATTCAGATATCCAAAAATTTACAACCCCTATAAAAGACTGTGCAAAAATTCATCTATTAGCATTGTTTTCATATTTCCCACCAATCAAATTATCAATAAAAACTAATCATTTAGCTCCTAAAGTCATATCTAAGACACTCATCTAACCGCTCGCATTCGGAATAATCTTGAAACAAAGCTACACTTTTAAGGCAACTGGTGCGTTTTTTTATAATTTAAGGACATATTATGGAAATTCATAAAGATGCTGTTCTGTTCAGACGTATTTCATGGGGGAGTGTGATTGCAGGAGTAGTAACAGCAATTGCATTGTCGCTACTTTTCACAACGCTCGGGACTAGTCTCGGCCTTTCAATGTTACAGCCAAAATCAGAGGATATCATTAATGGTGCTGATAAGGCTGTTATAGCTTGGTCTGTGATTTCGGTTGTGATAAGCCTTGCCTGTGGCGGGTTTATTTCGGGCCGTCTTGCAGGGACGGATGGTACTGTTCACGGTTTTCTGAGCTGGGCTACATCGTTAATTATTGCTTCGGTGCTTGGCTTTGCTGCTATAGGTGGAGTATTAAATACCGCAGGCAGTGCTATCAGTGGTGTCGCTTCTGCAACCGGAAGTGCCGTGAGCGGCATAGGTAGTCTTGCAGGTAAAGCTGCTGGTGGATCAGTAGATGTAGCCTCTGAGCTTACTGAGCGTATGGGGCTTGATACCAGCTTTGAAGCAAATAATACTGACCAGAAAGTTGCAGATGCTCTAAAAAAATCAGGCATTCCCGAGCTTCAGCCTGAATATCTTCAGACACAGCTTAAAGCTGCAGGGAATGATATTACCCGTGCGCTCAAGGATCTTGCTGTGAGTCCTGATAGCAGTGATGTCATACTTAATCGCCTGAGCGATAAGCTGAAATCGCGTGCTGACACTGTTGCAAATTCAGTAGATCGGGAAGATGTTAAAAAGGCTTTGTCAGCTAATACCACAATGACGCAGCAAGAAGCAGACAAAGCTGTCGATAACTTTATTGAAACCCGTGATAACGCCATAGCTCAGGTCAGGGAACGTCTGAATGATGCTCAGGGTCAACTGGAAGAAACCAAAGCGCGCTATGCAGAACTCAAGAAAGAAGCCATTGAAAAAGCTGACGCCGCGGCAAGTGCTGGGGCAAGGATGGCCCTGTGGTCGTTTATAGCACTCCTGATCGGTGCAATAGTAAGTTCGTTCGCAGGCCTCTGGGGGGTTAACACACACCCTGAGTATCGACGTATTCGGGCTTAATGTTGCAACTCCCGGGCGGCAGGACAACAGTTGCCCGGGAAATTTTGGGTATGAGGCAGTTAATCAACGTCTGGAGTAGTGTTCAGTAATGACTGATGTTGTTAGCTGATTATGACATTCACAAACGGCGAACAGGCCATCCGTACGCGGATTGAAGCCTGTTCGCTAGATGGATTGATGTTAGTGAGGTATTTCCGACACCTCTTTTACATCTTGTTTATTTATCTGCTGTTTTACACCATTTGCGTCAGTATAACCAATTAAACCTGTTTCTGATTCTTTAGGTTTTCCGTCACTGATAATCGTTCTGCCATCATTTGTGTGTATAGCATAGCTAGTGCGTGTACATCCAGTAAGTGCAGACAGAGCAATAATTGCTGCGAAAGTACTTAAGAAAATCTTCTTCATATTTCAATCCCTTTATCAGTTATACAGTTTCTGAAAGTTCATAACAGAACATGGTTTATCAAGACTTTTATCTAGACATCTTCTTTGGTACACCAGAGATATTAATTCCAATTTAATCACCAGCAGCATTGAAAGCATAGTTCAATATACAGCAAGCACATCTTAAGAGTTCCCATGACATCCTCGAAGAATCTAGAAGCCTTGCAATTGCCAAGTCTCATCATGATAGTCACGAAAAAACCTGACTAATTAAGGATAGCTGTTTTTTTGATTTCTTGCGGGTTAATTAAGAAAACATACTCGAAAAATGGTACTTTCGTAGACACATTCTGGCAGAAACCGCTTTAGAGATGCTGAATGCCTACCGTGACCTTTTTAGTTCCAAAACCATACCCCAACACCTACATCATGATTTTCCCATGGTTTATTGAAAAGAAGCTACCACTTTAAAACTCCGCCAAGCTACTTATAATAAGCCAGCATCCGTCAACCCATGTAAAGATAGGGTTAACGACCTCTTCACAAATCTTCTCACCATGTGAATCATTCTTATTTTTAAATTTACTAACCACTATCTGCAAATGTTATAAAGGATGGTGAAAAAACAAGACAACACTTAGACAACCATCAATGAAAAGATATATACGTTATGATTTTAGCGTGCAAAAAGAATCGTAAAACCTCATTCAAAAAGCAACCCCGCGTCAAAATTCAACATTAAAACAAGGCGTTAAAGAGGATAAAAAACCAATTAACCTTGTTACACATAACACCCTGAAAAATTGAAAGCCACATATGATATTCCTTTTATTTTTTATATTTAATCAACCTGAGTGTACGTTTGATTGAAGACAACATTTCTTCCCGATTTCTTAGCTTTATAAAGCAAACTATCTGCAAGAAGCAGAACATCTCTAATTTCCACATCACTATTAACAAAGGTAACAAGACCCGCTGAGAAGGAGACCTTTCCCACATTTCCAAAGCTATGGCTTGATACAATATTTTTGATTCTATCACTTTCTGCAATTGCTTCGATATGATTACTGTTTTTCATTAAAACAATGAATTCCTCACCTCCATAGCGACATACTAGCGATGGTTTCTTGAAATATGATTTAAGAACCCCTGAAAATTCCTTCAGAACAATATCCCCCTCATCATGACCAAATTTATCGTTAATCATTTTAAAATTATCGACATCAATCATCATTAGGCTATATGTTATATTCTCAGGAAGGAGATTTAACTGCCTAAAAAACCCTCTACGATTAAGAATTCCTGTCATATGGTCTGTCATCGACTCATTTTTTAGCTTCTCCGTTCTTTTATTAATACTCAAAAATCTTGATTGTAAAGCTTTTCTCAATTGTTCAGCTTCATCGTACCATGTATTAACATTTGAAAACGTATCCAGAATTTTGTATTCGTCATTTTTTGAAGTAAACTTTGCAAGTTTCTCCAGAGGAATTGAAATCCTACCAGAAAACCAAACACCCCCCAAAAAAACTATAAAAACAAAGAAGAAAATATAAGGTACCGCGTTGCTTATTGATTTAAAGAGAATATTGTTAACTATTTCTTGGTTGCTCGAGACAATAATATGCCATGCAACACCGTTCAAAATCACTTCGCCGGATATTAGATCCGGATTGGATACTCTCCTCGTCAATTCAATATCAAGACTGGGGGTTTTTGAGGGTTTGTGTGACATATCACTCTTACCAATAAGACTTACATCTCGATCATAAATAACCACCCCACCATCACTTAAAATCCTTACCTTAGTTGCTGCCCCATAATAATGCTGATTCAAAATACGACTAAGCATACTTTCATCTTTGAGGTAGATTGTACCTCCAAGATAACCAATGTAATTACCACCTTTTGAAAAGACAGGTTGTGATATCACAACCACAAGGTTACCTGCAACAGAGATATAAGGATCTGATATAATTGGCTTTCTTAAAGAAATTGCTTTAAAACTATTTTCAGAAAAAACCTTTAAACCATCCATGTTTCTTTTTTTATTAGTTGTTACAAGCACTTCATGATTTTCACTAACAAATATCACTGAGTTGAAATAGTCAGATTGCTGATAAACACGCTCAACCTCTGACCGTATCATTCGCAAACTATAGTTTAATGATATAAAGTCTGCGCTCCATGCCAGCTGCTTTTGTGCGGAAGAAAAATATTGCTCCGTTGTGCTCGCAACTTTTTGAGCGTAAGCAGCATTCCTGTCAGCAAGAGTTTCCCGAATATTTTCTCGTTGAAAATAACTAATACAACTCATTATGATCAACGATGTCAGCATCACTCCACCAGTGGACAAACAGATAAGCAATGTCCTAAGCTTCAGTTTTTTCCTCGTCATGCAAGCTGCCTGTGGTAGAAGTATCGAGTGAGAATCAGTCTAGCAGGTCACTGAGTCATTTATGCAGATGAAATCATTAATTTAATTAATAACACAGGCATCGGTATTCATGTTGATTTCCTTTTCTGCTAAGTGAACAGTCCGATTACAATATGAAAATAAAAAAATAGCCTTTTTTTACATAAGCTTATAAACTACCACTTGAATTTTTACAATGCAAGTCATCAGCCATCGAAAAAACTCATTCAAAATATTTTTTTCTTGTTAGTGTTTAACTAGTTATTGTAATTACCTGTAATAATTATAGACTCCTATCTACTTCAGTTCTAATCTGAGCCTGAATACATGATTGGTCAAAGCAACCTCATATGATAAAAAAAACAACGTATTCTACATCGCAGAGATTAACTAATGACAAGAAAAATGAGTTTTATTTACTTATTAAAAGAGCTTAAAAGAAAGTATGGGCACGATGAATTATGGCTGAAGCCTGGAATTTATTGCCAGGGTCCACTGAGCGTTGTGCTCTATCACAAAAGCTGGATTACCCCAAAAATCCTTAAAGGAGATGGAACGGCGATCGCTTACAGAGATGGATTAGAGGACGAGTGGATACTCTGCGGGGACTATTCCCAACCATCTTTTCTTTCAATGACAATTCGACCTGGAGTATATAAAATCGACGATAATCTTAAGAATTTTTACTCAATGATAGTTTAATTTTTATTTTATGCCGTGGGTTAGTGGGAGAAGCAAAAAACATCAAGAGAAACTTACAAATCATCCACATTATCGATAGCTAACTTATACTTATTAAGATAAGAGTTGCACAACCCCAAAAAACACTATGGCCACCAAAAAATATAACCTACTGGTACTCATTTGTAAGTCTGAAAAGAAATTCAATCTATGTTATTGATTGTAAACTGCCCACGTTAGGAAGGTTATTTTTTCAACTATTAACTAATTTTTCCATTAGCAGTAGCTTGAAAAAGCATAGCTTCCTGCCATGGCAATACGCATCCATGCGCATCCTACGTTAGATTTCAACTCACCGCGAACAATAAACCCAGCCAAAGTAATTTATGTTAGAAAGAGCCATTTGCTTTACGATTCAGGCCAAAGGTCCGCTGAACCTGCGAAGACATTGGTCCAGCTCGCTCAAAATCTCTCAAAAATGCGTCAACAGTAACCACATTACCTTCCTGCCTGGCTTGAGCTTCAAAGGAGTGCTGTCCGCCACTGGTCTGGTCGTAAAACTGGACATTGACCTGAACTTGTTTGCTGCTCAAAGAGTCATTCTGTGCCGGATTTCCTTTCGAATTTGATAAATATTCACTCCCGGTGGATGCTTTCTTGATCATCGGCGCGCCGCCGGTAACATCGCTGTTGCTGAACACCCGACCATTGTTACCCGGCAGCATGTAACTCTTTCCGCCCATCTGCAGTACTTCTGGCAGATTACCCTCGCCGAACTCATACAGGCCACCAGCACTGACCTGACCGCCGTTTTTACGTCCCATGACTTTAGACAACGCAAAAGCACTGGCCAGGGCGGCGCCTCCGACAATTGCCGCGGCGCCGAAGGACCCCACAGAGGCAACCAGAGCAGCGGGGAGCCATGCAGCCATAGTGGCGCCGGCCGCCGTCGTGCTGGCTGCGGTAGTGGCAGCGATACCGCCGATCTGCGTAGCGGTCGATGCCGCAACTCCGGCCTGCTGCGCAGCTGAGCCCATAACCGCCGACTTGACCCACTCCACACCCATTTGCACGAACGTGTTTACCAGGCTGTTTAGCACGGTGGAGCCAAGTGACCGCATCGCTTCACTGGCGCTCATGCTGCCGGTAATCATGCCCGTCAGCGCGTTGGAGGCATTACCGGCCAGAGCGTCGAATGAAGCAGCCAACGCCTCATTACCGGCGCTCTGGTTGCGCCATGTCTCCCACTGTGCCGCAATCCGCTGCTGTTCGTACTGCGTTTCAGCGGCATTGCGCAACGCCAGCGCCTGATCCTGCGTCAGGGTTTTATTCTTCTCGAACGCCTGGATTAAGGCCAGCTTACGCGCCTGTTCGTTAGCCAGTGCCTGTACCGGGTCCACCATCCCCGCTGATTGCTGCTGTGGCGTGACAACCTTCCCGGCACGTATCTGTGCCAGCTTGTCCTGATGGTCCTGCTCCAACTGTTCAGATGCCTGGTTGTACTGATCTTGGCTGAGCAGCAGCTTACCGTTGGAATCCGTCGCGTTCTTCAGCATCTCCAGCTGCGATTTCTGCGCAGTGTAGTCGGCGTTTTCTTTCAGCTCCGGAACGGCGTTGCGCGCCTTGATGGCAGCGGCTGTATCCCAGATGGCGGCAGCATAATCATGGGCCTGTTTGACTTGCTCTGGCGTTGCTGCGCTGCCCAGTGACTCCCCTGCACGCTGGATGGCCTGAGCCCGGGTAAGCTCCTGTGTTGAATCAGCGGTCAGTGCTGCCTGCTGCTGCAGGCTGGCCAGCTTCTGAGTGACGGCCTCATGCTGATTCGCCAGCTTGTTTGCTGCAGATGTTGCGGCGTTGTCTTCTTTTGTCTGGTCCTTGCGGGCTTGGGTGTTTTTTTCGGTAGCAGCGTACTTGTCTTGCAGCTTTTTGATAGCCAGGGGATCTGTAACCTTTGCGTCCTCAGCGTCATATTTAGCTTGCAGCCGGGCTTTTGCTTCACCTTCCAGCTTGGACAGCTCCAGCCTGCGCTCAGCCTGCTTAATGAGCTTTTCACCCTCTGTGCCACCCCAGTTAATTTTGAGACTCTCTGCATTAAATTTCTGCAGCTCGGCGGTTGTCTGCCCCAGCTTTTCGGCAAGAAACGCCTGCGTGCCGCCGAGGAAAGACGCTTGCTTTTCCGCCTCAGCAACTGCCATCGCGTTGTCGCGCGCGGCTTTCATCTGATCGACGATGCTTTTATTGACCTGAATATTTATCAACTTAAGGGCATCGTTTGTTTGGTTTAAAGTTGCATTTTTTCCAGCGAGATCTCGGTTTGCCTTAGCCAGTTCAAGGGTAAGGTCATTGGCAATTCGCAGATGTCCGTTATTTTTCTCATCAGTCAGCCCCATCGGCTTTGCGAGAGCAATTCGCTCTTTGTACTTTTCGTTTAAATCGGAAATGTGAGACTCAAGTTCAGTAATCTCTTCTTTCTGATTTTTTAAAGACGTAATAGTATCGGCGCGGACACCTTGTGCCTGGGCGAGATTCATCTCTTTTAGTTTTTGGATGACGTTAGGCAGAGTGTCCGCGAATGCTATCGACTCCTTTCTAGCCTCAGCTTGCCTTTGCGCATACAGATACCAACCAGCAGCAACGATCGCCAAAACACCAATAGGGCCACCCAGCGGGGCGGTGACGGTATTGATGACCTTCATAGTATTTGAAAGGGTAATGCCCGTTGCCGCAACTTTTGCCTGTGACGCGGCCAGCGCATTGTTAGCTAACGCTGCCTCAGCAGCAGTTGCTACATAAATCCCACGAAGTCTGATGACGTTTTCAAGAGCAATCGCCTCTGCCGCTGACCCTCTGGCAACGTTATATTCAGCCGTTGCCAGATTCAGAGCAGAAAGGGCAGCAGCTTTGTCTGCGTCAGCCTTCCTCAACGTCACTGCGGCGGCGGCTGCCTCCTGCTGAGCTGACTGCCTAGTGGCAGCAATGCTTTGGATGGTTGTTCGTATCCTCGACACCTGGGAAGCTGTTGCCATTACCATCGCACCAGTAAACCTCCCGCCCATCACTGCGGCAGCGGCAATTAGCGCAACACTGAGCATTTCCAGATTTTCTGAAATGGTAATTACTGAATCGCGGAAGCCGGCAGCGAAAGACTTCACTGTGGAGTTTTCACCGAAGAACTTAGTCACGTTATTACCGGCCACCAGCAGCCCCTGCGAAATACTGACCGTGGTTTTGGCAAACTCCTTACCGATCGTGTCACCCTGCGATAATAGCCCGTTTACGATAACCTCGGTGGTGAGCTTGCCCTCAGCTGCCATAGCACGCAATTGCCCCAAAGTAACGCCGAGGGAATCAGCCAGTGCGATTGTGAGGCGGCTACCCTGCTCAGAGACAGAGTTGAACTCTTCGCCACGAAGCGCGCCAGCAGCAAGCCCCTGCGACAACTGAACGATGGCGTTTTCAGCTTCCTGAGCTGTTGCCCCGGATACAGCAAACCCCTGGTTGATGATGGTCGTGAGCTTCGTCAGGTCTTCTGCGCTGGTGTTATACAGGCGCGTGCCTCGTTCCAGACGCGCATATAGGGTTGCGGTACCGTTCAGGCTGGACTGTGTAGCCTGCGAAATATCGAAGATACGCTTCATAACCTCAGCCTGCTGTTCTCCCTGCTTAACGGAGTTAGCGACCTTGTTATTCAGAACGGTCCAGGCGTCAGCGTACGCACCCACCTGCTGGATAGAGAGCGCTGCCAGTAAACCTTTAGCCACGGAACTTAGGCTGGACATTGTGCGGCTGGCTGAGTCAACGGCGCGTTCAGTACGATTAATATTGGCCTCAAGCCTACCCATGCTGCCGCCCATACCATTCAGGGCTGCTTCTACCTGACGCCGGGCCTCAATAAGCTTATGGGTATCCATATCTACTTCGTAAATTACAGAGCCTGCATTAAATGAACCGGCCATTTTTTTCCACCTTATTGTAGGGTAGGTTTGTTTTTGGACAGGGCTTTACGATTCATCAGGCTGATAACTTCTAATCCCTGCTCTGTAATAGTCCGGTTGGGGCCGTTAAAGTTAATAAGTCCCACCAGCATCTTATAAGCCTCATTTTCATAACTGGCCGACCCCAGCAAGGACTTTGCAGCGTTAACTGCGTTATCCAAAAGGCCTGAAGCAAGGAAAGTTTTTACGACTTCACCACGCACATTGTTGTACTCAATGAACGAACTGCCGGTTTCTCTGATGAGCTGGGCAATGTAGGTTTCTGCGATTTCATCGGCAAGGCGCTGTAATTGCTCCATTGCTACACCTCCATGTGCTTAAGCGCTTTATCAATCAGCCCACGAGCTATCGCGCTGATTGTTGGCGCAGCATTCAGCATCGAGCTATCACGCTGCTGCTGTTGGATGCGTTTAATCGCTTCCATCTGCGCAGCGGTCAGTAGGACGGGTTTGAAGTTCGGATTATAGGCCACTGCATGCTCCCCCTGTTTATTTATACAGCTTAAATTTATTTCAATAAATGCAATGATTCAAGTAATTATTGCAGAAAATGAAATGAATTAAATTGAAAAAAGCCCCGCGTTCGCAGGGCAGAAATTGGTAGGTAGCTTGGCTTGAATGACAATACTCTTTTTTAGTTTGAACCGATCCAATCCAGTGCGTCTTTAGCCTCTTTACAAACCTCCGCAGCTTTAGCATTAGCTGCAGGAGTCTTCTCGCAAGAAGCGTTAATCTCTGCTGCTGCTCTAGCTCCGCGCATCATAGCCATTATACCGTCAACACATATCTGCTTATCAGGATGGTTATAGCAAATAGCCTCACGTGTGCCCGATATACGGTCCGTTAAGGCGCTAATTGCCGATCCACTAATCAATGTGGTCATTATCGCTAATGCCGCTGTTATTCTCTTCTTCATATCCCTATACCCAAAGTAACGTTTTCTTGCATGGTAGCAGAGGGATGAAACAAGGCAACGCGAACCCCTGCTAGCAAGCACCCTCGCCGTTCTGCACGGTGTGACATGTCACGGACACTGCTAGTCGCGCCATTGCCATTGGCTTACCATCGGATGTGGTGCGTGTCTGCGGATCTACCACCATCCGACCGTATTTTCACATTTGTGCCGTCATTCTGGATAACTTAAGGTTTGCATGGCAATTTGTGAAACGAAAAAGAGATCGTTTTGAGAAAGATAATTGATTGAAATGCGAACGAATGGGCTGATTTGATAGTGGAGAGCCCGTGCGGACTGGGCGATTTCGTGCATGTGCATAGCGCACCATCTGGCTTCAGATTCGGAATATCGCAATTTTCTCAAAGCTGAAGTTTTATGATGGGCAAGTCGCAGGATGCAGAAATAGTGAGTTGTATTGTGCAACCCAACTTAGAATTATCATCAATCCTAAGTTGGGTTGAATTTCACGGGATGCTTAAGCCATCATGAAGGAATAGCGGCCAGTAAACTTTATTGGCTATCATCCGCTCACTTTAGTTCAGAGAGAATTTTTTCAGGGGGAACACTGCCAAGAAATATATGGGCGGACTTATCCAGTACAACTATCGCAGGTGTCACCTCAACGCCAAGCCGATCAGCCAGTGCTGATTGTTTAATCACCAAGCTTTTACATTTCTCTGAGCTATCGTTGCCGGGCAAAAAACCTGCCATCGCGTTCTGAAGACTTTTCTGGCGATCTGATGCACACCAGACTCGCCCCATGTCTTCAATAACTGAGTCCTTGATGGATGAGGGCGCAACCGTAACAAATGACATTGTAAGTCCTGCATCAGTATATTTTTTGATGTTTTTAACGACATAACTGCAATAGACACATTTATTATCTATAAAAACCAATAGCTTGTGTTTTTCTGCATTCGACTGAAAAGTAATAGGTTCCAGTTCAGGCAGGGAACGAGAGATGTCCTCATAGGCCATCTGAGGTGTTGTATCTGAAGCTATATCGGTTGATGCCATAGCGCCGGTGCATGCCGATGACAAAATGACTGCGAGTAATGCTTTAAAACGAATACTCATTGTTCCCTCTTCATTTCCTGTTTTAGTACGGGGTACTTAACATCAAGCGTATCCAGTAAACACCCTCTGCGTCATTTTTGAAAATATAATCGCTGAAAACGCCTGAAAGACCCATCTGCCCTGTTTTTCCTTCTGGATGAAGAGGATGCCGAACGACTGATTGAACGCTTATAGGCATAACATGTCATTCATGCCATACATAGGCATGACACGTCGTTGATGCCTATAAATAAGATATAGGCATTTTACAGAGGCGACTTTTGTGCGTGCGTTCTTATGGTCATGACGTTATGCATGATACTTACTGGGGGTAAGTTTTTATGGAGACAAGAAAAAACCCGGCGCGGTGGCCGGATCGCTAGTATTAGTGAAGTTCAGTCTGATGGTCATGGTCCATATCAATCAAAACCTGGATAGGGGTTGGCTCTATATCTGCAAGAGATTTAACTATCATCCCCATTTCTTTGCAGCGCTTGAATACACCAATGTCATGCGTCCATATTTCATCAACATTTAAAGATTTTGCTATTGAGATAATTTGCCTATCAAACTTTACTTTGTTAGCGGTATCAGATTTCATCATGGCTTTTAATTCTTTTATGGATGGCATCTGAGCGCATTCAATTGCAGCTATTTCATCAAAGCTGGCTATCTCAAAACAAGATTTCCTTTGAATAAGTCTAATATAGTTTTGGTGTTCACTCTTATCAATTCCAACCAGATATTCTGCTAAGACTGGAGTTGGTATTATTATTGAGCCGCCGCTGGATTCAATCATATCGAGCAATGCTTGAATCCTTCGCCCTGGATCGGGTATCTCTAACCCATTTTCAGGATCGGAGAGCTTACACCCTTCCTTCATGCCAGTCATTGCCTGCACCAGGATGTTAGTATCGAAAATTATTCGCAATTTAGCGTCCTCAAAGCCTTTAAGATGGCTTGCGCATCATCTTCATCTTTCCATTGATTACCAGGGGCGTTATGAAGTGCTTTGAAAGCAGCCCTCACATTGGATTTCTCAAGGAGCTCATAAGATTCAATTACTAATTTCTTTAGCTTCCATTTCTCATCTTTTTTAATCCACTCACTCTCGCCGGAAACTCTTACTTGCTTGAAAAGTAGAGCACCAAGCTCGGCAGCTAAAGCTGGGGTGGCTTCGCAGTGGTAAGTTTCACCGTTAGCTCCCTCCAGTTTGACTGGTGCCGACTCATCTTTACCGCCAACATTATAGAGTTTTCCTTGAACCTTCCCTTTCTTTCTTATAACCAAAGGTTGCTCTTCAACAGAAGAAGGAAATTCTAAAATAGTGACTTTATTATGGTTAATAATTCTTGCTTCAAAGCCATCCTGAGCAAGGAGTGCTACCAATTTCAGGTAAGCGCTACCTGAATTGGAAGCCTGCAAAATTGAGCGTTCAATGACCGCATTGTATACAGCTTGATTGTCAACCCAAGTGTTCAAACATGCTGACCCTTCGCTCACATCCTTGAAGTGAACGGCTTCTTCCGATCCATACAGACCAGATAATGCAGACAAATACTTTCCGAGACGATGCATGGGCAGTTCGTCAGGGCTAGTTCCATCAAGTTTTAAGGTCAGGCAGTTGTCTTTGCCCATTTGGGTCATTGCCTCATCAGTAGTAAAAAGGCCGATTACATACTTTCATTCTTGTTCATGAGGGATCCGGCGTCAACGCGTTCTGCATGAAACAGCACCTTTACGGCCTAACCTCAACCTAACGCCTCTCCCGGACTAATTACCTGGCATCCACGCACCGCTGACGACAAACCATACCAGAAGCACCACACCTGCTATGCCACATGCGGCTGGGAATAAATATCCGATCTTCATTTTTTATCCTAGCGGCAAATCTTCTTCGACTTGCTGATTGAACCATCATTGCAGACGAACTTTTCGCCGGCACAGTGCGAGATTCCGCCCTTCTTACCAGAGCAAGGGGTATTGGCTGCGGTTGCTTTGAATGCAAAAAGTGACAAGATTGTCACTAAGATGACCTTTTTCATGAATCGCTCCTGCGATTATCCCAGACGTATTTATGATTTCATCGCCTATTGCGTTCTATAGCCGTCTACAAATCTATATCAGAATAATCCGCATTCGATCAATGATTGATAAGAAAAAGCCCGCATTTAGCAGGCCATGTCACGCAGTGAATGAGGAGTTTTACTGAGCAGGGAGGCCATCCAGGAAAGGATCGATAACTCGTTGTTGGTTCAAAACAGCCCTTTGTTGGTTCAGTGTTGGTTCAGAGAAGAAGAAAAAAACCTTATAAATCAATAAACCTTTATCACTGAACCAACTGAACCAACTGAACCAACACCTAAACTACGTATGTATAAAAAATCCCTTACTCTGGCTGGCTGTCTTCAGGGAGGAAATTCAGCACATATACCCGGATTTGCCGCCCTTCAATGCGCGGTGACTTCCGCTGGTAGCCCCGGTCGCTGGTGGGCGGCATCAGCATCCCGGCCTGTTTCAGCGCCTCAGCGAACTGTTTGGCGTTGAAGCCCTTCGCTATCTCCTGCTCAAACGTTGACGGGAAGGTATAGAAAATCATCGGGTCAGCATCGTGAGCGCCTTTCGCACGGTAACCAGCCTGGTCACGGATGGGCATCCCTGCCGGGTCATACGGAAACGGCGCATAGCGACTGAGGCCGTGGGCATTCAGAAACGCCTCGCACTGCTCGATAATCTGCTGATGCTCCTTGTTCCCGGTACCAAACTCCCGCACCCATGCGTTAAAGCTGTGCTGTACGGCATCGCGACACGTCTGCTCGTCCCAGCCGGTGATTACCCGGCCCAGCATCAGGGCCGCCTCGATAATGGCGAACCTGGCTGCCACTCGGTGTACCTGCTCACCATAATCTGCCGGAATCAGTGAACGCCAGCGGCTCTCTGCGTCCCTGACGGCCTCAACGGCCTGTTGCTGGTGGTCTGCCAGCCATTTCACCCAGGCGCGCCCGGCGGCTCCGTGATGGCCCTGATACGCATCCTTCAGCGCGTCGGCGTGCTGTTTGCCGTTCTGGTGTTCGTGGAACCTGACGGCTTTACTTAGTGGGATATTAAGCAGGCGCACCAGTTGCCCGGCCTTCACCTTCTGGCCGGTGGTGGATATGAACGTCTCCAGATCCATTTCGCCGGTACTGATAGCCACGGTGCGCCAGCGTTTCAGGTCGCGGTTACCGCCTTCCTTCGCCCCCTGCAGTTTGCCCACGCCGTTAAACAGGGCATAAGCCGACTGCGCCACGCTGCGGGCGTCAGCCCCCTGGCCCACTTCATCCAGCGGCATCAGCGCGTCATTGTGCGCGGCAGCCTCGTTTGCCAGCCCCAGCGCGGTGCCGTACCAGGTCAGGCGCAGCTGGTCGGGATTGCCGTACAGGCTGCTGGCAACGTTGGCCGTGGTGGTCTTACCGGCGCTCGACTGCTCGTAAAAATGGATGCCGAACCCGTCAGCGCCCGTCAGCCCGATAAGCGGGGCCGCCAGCGCCGCACCGATCCCGGTCATCATCGAGTAGTTGCCGCCCACCAGCCGGGCAACGCTGGTGCGCCAGCTGTCAGCCGTGCCCCTGCAGGTGTAGCCCGCCGCCGCCGAGCTGCGACCGTTAAAAAGCACCGGCATATCCGAGGAGCCAATGATCTCGCCGTCGGGCATGATGTATGCGCCGCACTGCCAGCCTGTGGCCTGTGCCACGCGCCATATCTCACGCGGGCCGCTGCGCTGTAGCCAGTCTGCCAGGGTGGCGCGCATCGCGGGTTTGGTTGTTATGTTGACGCCGCCGGCTTTAAGCACGCGCCAGCCCTCACGCTCCCCTATGTCGGCCAGCGGCAGCGCCTGTACGGTCGTTGTCGTTGCGCCTGCAGGCTTCCAGCGCAGG
This sequence comes from Pantoea coffeiphila, assembly GCF_016909495.1. Lineage (GTDB taxonomy): Bacteria > Pseudomonadota > Gammaproteobacteria > Enterobacterales > Enterobacteriaceae > Erwinia > Erwinia coffeiphila. The sequence continues at coordinate 616,134 of NZ_JAFBFW010000002.1, forward strand.
ATCAGGAACTGGTCTTTGTCGTCACGACCAATACCGATCACCTCCAGAGGGGAGCACAGCCAGGCCTCGTTAGTGATGATTTCACCGCTGTCTTTATCTACCTTAGCGGTGATCCAGAAAACGCCATCCCGGCGGCTCTCAACCCGCGCTTTGAGCAGCTCCTCTTTGTCAGCGGTGGGTTTGCCACCCTCAGTGGCTTTGAGCTGGGCTTTCATCGCTTCATCCTGTGGCTGGTACTGATTTTCATTAAACGCCGCTGTGGCCGCTTCCAGCCCGTTCTGCTGGCGGTAGTCGTCCCAGTCGGCCTTGTACTCTACCGGCGGCAGTGATACCCACCCACCAGCGATACGTGCGGCCATCTCGGCACGCAGGCAGCCGGTGTTGACATTCGGTTTGCCGTGTTCGTCCAGCGCCCCCGGATAATGCCAGTCGTTATCTGCGGCAATCGTGATCCGCGCGGTTGGGTGGAGGCGGCGCATCACTTCTGCGACCGGAACCTGGTTACCAGCATCAATGGCCGCAACCGTCAGCGCGTCAGGACGCATCAGGTTGAGCGTCAACGCCGTAGCCATGCCTTCTGCAATAATCACGTCCTGCGGCTGCTCAGGTGCGTTCACGGCGTTATATGAGCCGCATTTAACCGAGCCGGTCAGCACCATCTTGACGCCGCTGCGGGTAATGGTCTGCGCACCGGTGACCGCACCTGTTTCATCAGTCAGGCTAATCAGCATCCGGCCATCAGGCAGGCACTGGTGGTAAGCCCCCGGCAGCCCTTTGGCAGTGAGGTACTCACTTACGCCTGGTCGTGCACGTTTCAGTAATGTCTGATACTCACGCTCAAACGTTTCACGGCGTTCTGCTTCGCTGGCCGCGTCCTGCAGTTGCCGATCCTGCTCGCGCTGCTGGCGCTCTGCGTCAATCTGCGCACGCCGGCGGACGCTGGCTGCCGGGTCTGTATCTGCTGCCCGGTAATCAATACCCAGCGCATCAGCGACGATCTGTGCTGCGCTGGTGGTATCGCAGCGATTCACCTTCGCCACCAGGTCGAGACCATCCCCGGCCCCGCACTGGTTGCAGAAGTGGGAGCCGCGGCCTCCGTCGTCGAAGCGGAACCGGTCACTGCCGCCGCAGGCGGGGCAGCTGGCGTGCTGGCGCGGTGATTTTGGGACGGTGATGCCCACCAGCCCGAGCACGTAAGGCCAGCGCCCGGCGGCGGTGTTTGCTACTTCCCTGATTAAGTCGATGTTTCGCATATGCTCCCCTCAGTGCGCCGTTGGCGTTGCTGGCATACCTTCGGTTTGCAGCAGTTCAATAAACCCGTCATGCAGGATGTAAAGCCCTTCACGCCCGGCAGCAGACAGCGTTAGCCCGCCATGAGGTGACGGCTCAACCATCGACTGATACATAACCACCACCTTCAGCAGTGGCTCGTCGTGGGTGAACTCTTCAAAAATCACCTGCTCAGCATGATTAGCCAGAGCGAACCGTTCCGCCGCAGGGTAGATGCTGATAGCACCTTGTGGGCCAACATACATAGCAGCTTTAACCGTCCTGCCGTCGCCCTGTGGAACATCTGACAGTCCGTGTTCCTTCATCTGCTCAACGATGAACACACCGGCCACAATCCAGCGCCAGACAATCACGCGCTGTTCAACGGTAGGAATGAACCAGCCCATTTCCTCAGCGAGGGACAGCTCGGCTATGATGCCAAACCCGTCAGAGACAGGAGCATCAAACTGCCCCTTGTCGAGCTGGCGAACCACCGCAGCATAACCGATCACACGATTGCCCATCAGCACACCATCCGGCACGGCCTCGGCAGTGATACGGCTCAGGGTTGAGGTATTGCGTGGGAAATGCAGGATATTCTTCACAGTCCTTTACCCCGCTTAATCGCTTCCTGGATGGCGCAACACTGCTCAATTCGAAGAATGCTCCAGATACCCTCAACCCAGAGATAGACCTCCTGCTGCTCTGACGGATTTTCGAGAGCAGGCACCACCTCATTTAGCAGATGCTGGACACCAGCCCGGATACGCATCAGGCGATCGCGCGAAACGTTCTCCGGAGTGTTGGGTAAAATCATTTCCGGACGGCTTAGCACTCGGGCTACACGCTCACGGTCGGCTTTGTGCTGGTCGATGTCAGTGTGAGTTTTCATTGTGCGTTCTCCCGCTGATGTTGTTCCTCAAGCAGCCAGGCCGTTACTGATTCCATCAGCTTGCTGGCCATCGTAAGGGCTGTTTCAATATCGGGATAATCCATGTCGATGATTGCTTTGCGCAGCATGAACAACGTGACGTTGGCATGGTCAGCGCGAAGGGCTGCCTGCTGCAGGGTGATTTCATGAGCCATGCTGATCTCCTTTAGGCATCTCACTGGCAGCAAAGCGGGCGTTTTCAGCGTTATCACTGAGCGCGCGCACCACTTCGGCCAGCGGCATCAGCATTGCGCCGATGCTGTACATGTCCTCTTTAGCCTGTTCAGGGCTGTAATCTTCGTTTTCCGCAGACCAGAACATCAGGGAGCCAATAGCAGATACGCCGATTAGAATGTTGGTAGCTGCGTTATTGGCAGTATTCGTTATTTCATACAGCCGGTGCGGATCTTCATCTTGGAAGCCAGCGCATCTCAGGTCGTTGTAAATGGTCATTGACGATCCTCCAGCACGCGGGTGGCAACATCTTCTGCAATGCCAATCAGCTCTGTCTGGGCGTCTTTCTCATGTCGGCTGGATGTCAGAAACAGCGCGGCATTAAGGATGGCTTTGATTTTCTCCAGAGCATCAACGGCGTTCATTTCGCGTTGCGTTACGGGACGTGTCATTTGCTAGCCTCCATTGCAGGCAAGCGGACGGCCAGTGACAGGATGAACAACGGGGCCAGCGCGCGACGCGCCTCCTGCTCCGTGGCTGCCTCGATGGATACGCGGCACGGCCGAGCAGCGGCGTCAGCGCGTGAGAGCGCCAGAAAGCGGTACTGGTATTTTTTCGGGGTGAGTGAATCCCGCCCGGAAATGGGTGTGGTATGATCGGACATAGCTACCTCGTTACTTGCGTTAACGGTGGTGGTGAGAGGCCCGGACGGTGTTAGCGCACTGCCGGGCTTCGCTGTTTTGTGCCTTACCTGTGTTTCACCTGTGGATAAGGTGTGCATTCTATTTAATGATAGGTGTGCATCCTTGTCAATGCTTTTAAATGCACACTCCTTAATGTAATGTAAGACACCAGCGATCATTACAGGAGGCTCAATGGCTACAGGTAGCGTCAACAACAAGTCACAGATAAAAAATGTCCGGGTGCCACACGATGTCTTAAGCGACATGGAGTGTGTAAAGCAGAGCGGGGAGTCAACGGCAGGCTTCATCGTTACCGCAATGCGTAGCGAAATAACCCGCCGCCAGCTTGAAGGCCGTGAGGATACACTGCTGCTATCGTCCCTCGACGCGCTGGCCCGCATTGAGGAGATCGGCGCGAAAGCCGGCGAGGATATCCAGCAGCTGGTTAGTGTTGCCCGTACAGAACTACAACGACGCGCACCAAAGTCAGACGCTGCTGAAGACTGATCCACCTGCTGAGCAACGAGGGCTGCGCCAGGCGCGCCGCCCGCTTCATCGCCCTGCACTATCCCAGAGCGCATACTGGTCTCAAAACTCCTGCCTCTATCGTTACAACTGATAGAAAATTGCCCTGATATATCTATATTTGTTGCTATTTCCGTGAATATCGCACCCTGATTGCGGGGGATATTGACAGCTTTTGACAGCCATGCTGATAAACGCGCCGCCAGGCGAGCGTCAGGTTTTGACAGGTTCTCAAAGTGAGGTTTTGTAAGGTTGTGGCTGAGTTTAGCTAAGCCGAAAAACTTAACAGAACTTAACAGGACAGCCAGCGGAAAGCTCTCCATCTGGACGGAAATCATCAATGAAACTCCGGCAGCTGCGGCTGATGTTTAAGCCACAGCGCGGCCTCTTCAGCAGCGAGGCTGTCCTTTTCGCTTTTGCATGCCTGCAGGTCTTTCCCGCGTTTGCTGGCCTTCCGGTCATAGGATGCTTTGCGCTTGCTGTGGTCATTCAGGAACGCGAAGGGCACGCCATACGCACCTGTTTTGCGGATAGACGGGATCACATCACGGAATACCCAATTGGTGAACCGGTGGGCAAATGTGCCGGGCGTGCTGGCCTTCCTGCTGCGGGCGATCAGTTTGTAGAAACCAGACTCCGCAACGACACCGTGACGCGGGTTACCCCGATTACCGTAGGTTAAAGCTACAGTATTCTTTTCGTCGTCATCCAAAGACTTCAAAGCATCGCGTGAGTTGACGATATCCAGCGCCTCGCAAATATCTTTAGCAACGAACCACGGCACGCCATATACATTCACAATGCGAACGGTCTTACCTTCAAACTTAATTACCGAAATATCGCTGCTATTAGCGGTGAACGTCGCTTTACTGCCGGTGGATTTAGTCATGGCTAACCCCCAGTCGCTTAGCCAGCCAGCGCTGTGACAGGCGCACCAGTTCCGGCTTACGCTGCTCATACGGCAGGCCCATATCGATCAGCGTGATGTTGGTGCTTTCCAGGTAGGTGAGGTGCTCCAGCTGTTCGGCATTCATGCCGTCACGCGGTTCACCGGCTACCCCGTTCACCTGCGCCCACTGCTTCGCCGTCAGGCCAGCCAGGACGATGCGGGCGATCATGTTGCTCTCGTTGGAGTAGTGGCGGGGCAATGTCTGCTTACCCTGTTCAGCGCGGGCAGCCTCCAGTGCGGCGCACATCGGCGTGAACATGTTGGCGGCACTAATACGCGCTTTGAGCTGGCGGCGGTATTTGGCTGCTATCGCTGGCGCACTGAGCTGTAACGCCTCCTCGCACTGGATGAAGTACCGGCGCACGGCACGGCCCTGATCGTTGCGCTCGAGCATTGCGATTTCTTTAGCCGTGCTGATTGTCAGCAGGTAATCTTTGCCGGGTCGTCCTGCGGCAACCGGGCTGGAAGCCTTGCTATCCGGGCTTTTCCCCAATTTTGGGGAAATCAATTTATGGACGACGTAATCGCTCCCGATACCAAAGCCATAATCAGTGATGCGGTCGGTGATCCAGGAAGAGAAGTCTTTCCCGACGCCCAGCGCTTTATGCAGTGCCTTAGCGCTCACAATACTGGTTTCGCGCCCGCCAATCTGACCAGAAGTAACCGGGACAATAGCGGCAAAGTCATTGCCGTTAATATCGGCCATGCTGTTTTCAGAGTGAGTGAGGCCCTGCCCGGTGATGGGCATATTTTCAGTTTTCATTTTTCAGGCTCCGATTAAGCGGGGGTGAATGCGTCCGGATATAAGGTCAGGATGTCGTTAACTTCCAGCTGCGACAGGCCGATATAGCCACCAGCTGAGGCATTACGGTTAACGAGCTGGATCACGCGCATTACGTCAGCACGGCAAGTAATGCGGTACCGGAAGTGGCTGCCGATCCCGTCGCCGTTCGGCTCGTCGATACGCTCCAGGCGAATATCGAGCTGACGTTCTAACTCTGTCGCATAATTGCGGGCGCTGGACAGTCGGCAGTACCGCAGAATCTCGTTTTCCGTGAAGCCATTCACGCCGGTGCGCATCATGTAGCAGCGTGCGCGGTGCTTTTTCGGGGCTGGTTTGTTGGTGCTGGTGGGGGTATTATCGAAGGCGCTGACCTGTTCGATAATGCCCGCCTCTGTGCGGGTTTTCTTTTGCATTATGCAGCCTCCCCGCGCGACTCAGCGATGCGCTGATTTACCCATTCATCAACTTCACTTTCGATAAATGCGATAGCGCGCGTGCCTATTTTCACTGCAGATGGGAAGCGTTTCTGGCTCATGAGCCGGTAGATCCACGCCTTGCTGTAACCAGTTCGGCGCTGAACTTCTGGAAGCCTGATAAGTGTCTGAGTCATAGTGTTCTCCCGTAGACCTTGTAATAACAGGAGCTATTTCAGACAAAAAACTCTATGTTTTCTATAACCATACACTACAGAGCGTATGGTCTGCGCCGTAGAGCATACATCCTTCGCTACAGCACCTACCATTTAACGCCATGTTTTTTTGCGCACAACAGTATCCAGTGTCTTACTGTGAGCAGACTATAGTAAAAACCTTTTTCTTCTAACCACACCTTGTAATAGTCAGCAGCCACTACCGAACTTTTGAAATCATCTCGCTTCACAATCCAATCTGCACAAACTATTTCCTTTGCCTCGCGATTACTTTTGTGTCTTGAATCAGTCGCTTTTTTCAGATTTTCTTTTTTTACAACTTCATCTTTAGAATTAGCCAACAACTGAATCTCAAGGTTTTTTTTAAGCTGATTAACTTCCTCTTTCAATAAGGAGATAGTCCTCTCTAAGCGATATTCTGCTTCATTTTGTTCTCCATAACTTAGCGATTTCATAGCCTTCATCGCAGCGCGAGTTATGGGATTTAGCATTGCCATGCTGGTTTTGAAAACTCCGAGTTTATCCTGATGGCTTTCCATAGATCGAATGAATGTCACAGCGTCGGCAGTCATCGAAAGAGCCATCGCGTAGAAGTATTCGCACGGATCCGCGTCAATAAATCCTTCATCAGTTTCATTATCTTTCATCCATTCGATAACTTCAGACAGCGCATCTACCTCATCCATGTTTTCGAAGTTAGGTACGTTTAACTCGCGTTTGTCTCCAATGAACACCATTTTATAGCCATGACGCTCCTGCTCTATAGCAAATGGATACAGGTCTAAATCTTCATCATTATAAGAAAGCATCAAACTAGATCTGGTTTCATCTTCAAGCCTTTGTATCTCCTTTACCTCCTCTTCGTGGAAATAAATTTCAATTAACTCGAAAATTAAATTTTGAACATAAGTTATTTGTTCATTGGTTCTTTTTTTTATTTTAAGTCTCCATCTCGCTGAATTTGCTATATCTTTCAATGCTTCCACGGGATAAAGGGGTATCACGCTATCTAAAGGTTGAAATTTTTCTTCAGCCATATTATCGCCACCTCGCGCCCTCTCATTTAGCGGCTATGTCAGCCCACAGAGGTGTGCGGGTTTTCGGGGATCAGCCTAGACATAGCCTATTCTTTGTTCGTCTACTGAAGTCTACTATCAACCACTACCACTGTCTATTCATCCAGTTAAGCGCGTTTTCCGAATGTGCCATGAACTACGTTTTCGCCGTTCGCCAACGCTTCCATATAGTCGGCATACCACTGGAGCATCTCCCGGCGGCCGTCCAGGTACTGGGCGTGGTTGTAAGTGCCGCGGATCGAGTTTTTATCGACGTGGGCCAGCTGTGTTTCAATCCAGGCAGTGTTGTACCCCTGCTCGTGCAGGATGGTGCTCATGGTGTGCCGGAAACCGTGCCCTGTGGCTTTGCCGTCATAGCCAATACGTTTGATCACCTGGTTGATGCTGGCCTCACTCATTGGCTTACCGGCGTCGTTACGGCCAGGGAAAACATACTTACCGCGGCCAGTGAGCTGGTGGATTTCCTCCAGCAGCGCTTTCACCTGGTTGGATAGCGGCACAACGTGCGGCCGGCGCATCTTCATACGTTCTGCAGGTATCTGCCATAAGTCCTTATCCAGATCGATATCAGCCCACTCAGAGGCGCGCAGCTCGATTGTCCGCAGGCCGGTGAGCATCAGCAGGCTGGTGGCAGAACGTGTCACCATACTGCCGCTGTAGTCGCTCAGCGCATTAAGGAAGCCGGGTAGCTGGTCGAGGCTCAGGTGAGGGAAGTGTTTCTGCTTCGGCGCTTTCAATGCGCCAGCGAGATCGGTAACGGGGTTATTCTCTGCCCGGCCGGTGATCACCGCATGGGTGAATATTTGCCTGCAGGCCTGCCTAGTCTTCTTCAGCTTGTCCAGCACGCCACGCTGTTCCATCTTACGCAGCACGGCCAGCATCTCAGCTGGTTTAATGTCGTTGATCGCGCGCTTACCGATAAAGGGGAAAATATCTTTGGAGAGATATTCCAGAATGTCGGAGGCATAGCCTTCTGACCAGTTGCCTTTTTTGTGGTCATGCCACTCAATGGCGATCGCCTCGAAGCTATTCTGAACGGCTAATACTTTGGCTTGTTTCTCGGCCTGCTTCTCCTGCCCCGGATCGCCACCAGCTGCCAATACCTTTTTTGCGACATCGCGACGACGCCGGGCGTCGGCCAGTGGCACATCAGGATATACCCCCACCGCCAGCAACTTCTCTTTGCCCGCAACGCGGTATTTCAGCCGCCAGTATTTTGCACCGTTAGGATTCACCAGCAGATACAGGCCGCCGCCGTCAGCAAGCTTATAGGGCTTATCCTTTCCTTTGGCAGACTCAACCTGGCGGGCGTTAAGCTTCATTTTGGGGGTATCTCATTTCATTGAACGGGACTATACCCCCAAATGTACCCCCACAGGGTTGTAGACTTCAATAGATGTTAGTACACGTCACGATAACGAGATTTCGCTTGAAAGGCTGATTTAATGGGGTTTTGTAGACTTTGAGATAATTCAGGAGAGATGAAAATGGCACGCCCTACAGGATTCGAACCTGTGACCTACGGCTTAGAAGGCCGGTGCTCTATCCAGCTGAGCTAAGGGCGCACGGTGAGTGGGTCGGATTATACGGTCAACCTCCGCTTAGTCAACGATTTTACCGCCTTTCGCCACCCGATGCCGAAGTAATGAACGATATCCTGCCAATCTCCGCCTGACAGCAGCGCCCGCTTCTGACAAAATAGGGCCAATCCCCGATTTAACTCAACACAGATGGATCACCTCTCTGATGGTAGCAAAAATTATTGACGGTAAAACGATTGCGCAGCAGGTGCGGCAAGAGGTTGCGGAAAAAGTACAGCAGCGTCTGGCAGCCGGCAAACGTGCACCTGGCCTGGCCGTAGTTCTGGTGGGCGAGAACCCGGCGTCGCAAATCTATGTCGGCAGCAAACGTCGTGCCTGTGAAGAGGTCGGTTTCCTCTCCCGCTCTTACGATCTACCCGCAACAACCAGCGAAGCCGAGCTGCTGGATCTGATTACCGAGCTGAACAACGATCCGGCGATTGACGGTATTCTGGTGCAGCTGCCGCTGCCGGCCGGCATTGACAACGTGAAGGTGCTGGAGCATATCTCTCCGGCAAAAGATGTGGACGGCTTCCACCCTTACAACGTCGGTCGTCTGTGCCAGCGCGCGCCGAAGCTGCGTCCGTGCACGCCACGCGGCATTGTCACGCTGCTGGAGCGCTACAATATTGACACCTTCGGCCTGAATGCCGTGGTGGTCGGAGCCTCAAACATCGTGGGCCGCCCGATGAGCATGGAGCTGCTGCTGGCCGGCTGCACCACCACCGTAACTCACCGCTTCACCAAAAATCTGCGTCATCACGTGGAGCACGCCGACCTGCTGGTGGTTGCCGTTGGCAAGCCCGGCTTTATTCCCGGCGAGTGGATTAAGCCTGGTGCGATTGTGATCGATGTGGGCATCAACCGTCTGGAAAGCGGCAAAGTGGTGGGCGATGTGGAGTTTGAAACCGCCTCCGAGCGTGCTTCCTATATCACTCCGGTGCCGGGCGGCGTGGGTCCGATGACCGTAGCAACCCTGATTCAGAATACCCTGCAGGCCTGTGAAGGCAGCGATAATGGAGCAGCAGAATAATGGCAACTTTTTCCCTTGGCGATCATCCACATGTGGATCTCTGTGACCTGTTGAAGCTGGAAGGCTGGGTTGAAAGCGGCGCAATGGCTAAATCCCTGATTGCCGACGGTTACGTGACCGTCAACGGCGCGGTGGAAACCCGCAAGCGCTGCAAAATCGTGGCCGGTCAGACCGTCGAATTCGATGGCAATCAGGTTACCGTTACCGCCTGACGCTCAACAAACGCATCAAACGGCCGAGAACACGTCTGTTTGTCAGCTTAAGCCGCCATTCTTCGGGATAGCGGCTTTTTTATGCCGATGTAAACAGCCGATGCTCTGTATTACGGCAACCTGCTCAAGATTTCTCCATTCTCCTACCCACAAATGATTACTCCGTTGATAGTTGATTCATATCAATAAATTACCGACAGCAGGCGTTACCCTCCCTTATCCCCTGTTAAACGGAAGAGGTAAAGCATGAAAGCTGCTGTAGTCACTCACGATCACAAAGTGAACGTTGTTGAAAAAACCCTCCGCCCACTCAAGCACGGCGAAGCCCTGTTAAAAATGGATTGCTGTGGCGTGTGCCATACCGACCTGCATGTTAAAAATGGTGATTTCGGTGATAAAACCGGTGTGATTCTTGGCCACGAAGGCGTGGGCGTCGTCAAGGAAATCGGTCCGGGCGTCACCTCGCTGAAGCCCGGCGATCGCGCCAGCGTAGCCTGGTTCTTCAAGGGCTGCGGCCACTGTGAGTACTGCAACAGCGGTAATGAAACCCTGTGCCGTGACGTGGTTAACGCAGGCTACACCGCCGACGGCGGCATGGCGGAAGAGTGCATCGTGGTGGCGGACTACGCGGTCAAAGTGCCGGATGGCCTGGACTCCGCGGCGGCAAGCAGCGTGACCTGCGCCGGGGTTACCACCTATAAAGCAGTGAAAGTCTCCGGTATTGCACCGGGTAAATGGCTGGTGATCTACGGCCTTGGCGGTCTGGGCAACCTGGCGCTGCAGTACGCTAAAAACGTCTTTAACGCGAAGGTGATTGCCGTTGACGTCAACGATTCGCAGCTGCAGTTCGCCAAAGATATGGGCGCGGATATGGTGATCAACTCACGCAATGAAGACGCGGCAAAACTGATTCAGGAACGCGTGGGCGGCGCTCATGCGGCGGTAGTGACTGCCGTTGCTAAAGCGGCCTTTAACTCAGCGGTAGACGCCATGCGCGCCGGTGGGCGTATCGTGGCCGTTGGCCTACCGCCGGAGTCGATGAGCCTGAATATTCCGCGCCTGGTGCTGGACGGTATTCAGGTGGTGGGATCGCTGGTTGGCACGCGAGAAGATCTGGCCGAAGCCTTCCAGTTTGCTGCCGAAGGTAAAGTGTTGCCGAAGGTCACCCGCCGTCCGCTGGAAGATATCAACACTATCTTCCACGAAATGGAAAGCGGCACTATCGTTGGCCGTATGGTGATTGATTTTACCGGGGCGAAATAATCCCCTTTAACCGGCCTGCACTACGCAGGCCGGTTGTCCCCTACAGCTACTCGCTACACGGCTGTACCCGATAGGCGCAGCGACGCGCCTGGCTGAGAATATGCTCAACGCGTACCACGTCGGCGTGCAGCACTTCGCTAAAGATGGCCTGTTCCGCCCGGCAAAATCCCTGACAGACCGTTGCCGCCGCGCAGATAGGACAGTGGTTCTCAATCAGCAGCAGGCTGCCATCATCCAGCACCTCATACTCCGCCATATAGCCTTCGGCAGAACGGATCTCCGCCAGCCGCGCAACGCGTTCGGTTAAACCGCCAAGCGCAGCCAGTTCGTGCCGATAAAACTCGCGGGTTTTCTTCTCGCGCTTTTCAATCAGCAGATCGATTCCCTGCTCGCCAAACGTTTCTCTGACGATCTCCAGCAGCTGGACGGTCAGTTCGGGGTGAGTATCCGGAAACTGCTTCTGCCCTTCCGCCGTCAGCTGCCAGAACTGCGAAGGGCGGCCCACACCGCGCGATTTAGAGAAGGCGGCAACCAGCCCCTCCGCTGCCAGCTTGTTGAACTGCTGGCGCGCGGCTTCTGCGGTTATTCCCAACACCTTTCCCGCTTCAGCAGCCTGCTGTGGACCACGGGTTTTCAGCAGATGAAGCAGCCGCTGTGATGTCGATAAGTGCTCTTCATGTGAAGGTTCCGTTGACAAGATTTTTATACCCCCACTAATATTCCAAGTGTTTTCTTGTTTTATTAATTTACCTCAGAGCTGTGCGGCCGACAACATCTGAGCGAATAACCATTATGCCTCACGGAGTCACTATGTCATCGCATGAAGGGAACTGGGGAGATCTGCTCTCCGGTCAGAATGCCGCACGCTCGGCTGCACTTTCCGGCGGCGTTGCGCTGCACGCCATCAATATCTATATCGCCACCACCGTGCTGCCGTCGGTCGTTCAGGAGATCGGCGGGCTGAATCTGTATGCGTGGAACACTACGCTGTTCGTGGTTGCCTCGATACTCGGTTCGGCACTGACCAGCCGCACGCTGAACCGCACCGGTGCACGCGGTGCTTATATGATTGCCATCACGCTGTTCCTTGCTGGCAGCCTGCTGTGCGCCCTGGCACCGTCGATGCTGGTGATGCTGCTGGGCCGTACCGTGCAGGGGCTGGGCGGCGGTTTCCTGTTCGCGCTGGGCTACGCGATGATCTACGAAGTATTTGAGAAGTCGCTGTGGCCGCGTGCCTTTGCGCTGGTGTCGGGCATGTGGGGCGTTGCCACGCTGGTTGGCCCGGCGATCGGCGGTATCTTTGCCGATATCAACGCCTGGCGGATGGCATTTGGCTTTCTTGTTCCGGTGTCGCTGCTGTACGCCTGGCTTATCTGGCGTGCGCTGCCCGCCGATGCTCAGGATCGCGGGCCTGCCGCGCCGCTGCCGGGTATCCAGCTGCTGCTGCTGACGGCGGCGGTGCTGGCCATCAGCCTCGGCAGTACCGAAGCGGATCTGAGCTATAACCTGCTCGGGGTTGGCGTGGCGGTGATTCTGGTGGCGATACTGGTACGTCGTGAACTGAAAGGCGACGCTGGCCTGCTGCCGCGCAATGCGCTGCGCCTTCATTCACCGCTGCTGATGCTGTATCTGACCATCGGCCTGCTGGTGGTCGGCATGACCAGTGAAACCTTCGTGCCCTACTTCCTGCAGCACCTGCACGGCCAGTCTCCGCTGATGTCGGGCTATCTGGCGGCGCTGATGGCGGCCGGCTGGACGCTGGCCGAGGTCTGGAGCTCCGGCTGGCAGGGCAAACGTATTACGCTGGCGATTGTTATTGGCCCGGTGCTGGTGCTGGCCGGGATGGTAATGCTGGCGCTGGCGATTCCGGTACAGATCGCCGAGGGCATCACGCTGCTGGTGGCGATCTCGCTGGCGCTGCTGCTGGTAGGCTTCGGGATTGGTATCGGCTGGCCGCATCTGCTGACCCGGGTGCTGGAGGTAACGCCTGCAGAAGATCAGGACGCCGCCGCCACCTCGATTTCTACCGTACAGCTATTCGCTACCGCGCTGGGCGCTGCACTCTCCGGCATGCTGGCGAATATGGGCGGGCTGAACGTGCCGGGCGGCACCGAGGGGGCAATCAGCGCTTCGCGGGTGCTGTTTGGCGTGCTGGCGCTGGCACCGCTGCTGGCAATCTACAGCGCCAGCCGGGCGGCTAAAGCCAGCTAACCTGAACGATGCCGCTCAAACGGCGGTATCGCTTATCACCGTTGCGCCATCCACCTGGCCCAATTGGTAATGGCGCACCTCGGCATGTTCAGCAATCAGCTGTGCCAGCAGCGGCGAATGGCTGGTCACCCACAGCTGGCTGTAGCGGCTGGCTTCGGCAATCAGCTCAGCGAGCGCGGGCAGCAGATCGGGATGCAGGCTGTTTTCCGGTTCGTTAAGCGCCATAAAAGCGGGAGGACGCGGGCTGAGCAGCGCCACCACCAGGCAGAGAAAGCGCAGCGTGCCGTCGGACAATTCGGCAGACTCCAGCGGCCGCAGAATACCCTGGCGATGCATCAACAGCTGAAAACGCCCGCCCTGTGCGTCCACTTCAAAACGACTGTCGGGAAACGCCCGTTCAAGGATCGAAAACAGCAGCTCGCTGTGCCCGCGTTCGCGAATGGTTTCAAAGGCGGCGGCCAGGTTGCTGCCGTCGTGGGCCAGTACCGGTGAGCGAATGCCCACCTGCGGCGCGCGCAGCGCACTGCCCGGCCACACGGCAAATTCGTGGTAGAAACGCCAGCCGCGCAGGCTTTCGCGCACCTGCGACACCTCCGGGTAAAGATGCGGTTCCGCCAGCTGAGCAAACACCGACTCTTCCGCGTGCAGTGAGGCCGGATAAGCCACTCTTTCACCCTCGATATTTTGCAAAAACGCAGTCTGGTTGTTGCGCTCCAGCAGCTGCGCCGATCGGCGGCGTCGCTGGCCGCTCAGCCACAGCTGTTCTTTTTTCACCAGCGGGTCAAGGTTAAACAGGCTGATCAGCGGCTCGGGAAAACCAATTTCCAGCTGATAGTCGAAGTCGCTCATCTCAACCGCCAGCACCATGCGTTTGAGTTCGCTGTTGCGTTCACCCGGCCGCTTTCCACCCGCCCACATCGCCTTCTGAATGCCACCGTCCTGCGCCAGCCCCAGCGACAGGCGTTCGCACGCCGCTTCGTGCAGCAAACGCACCGCTTTATACAGATTGGATTTGCCGCAGCCGTTGGGACCACTGATGACATTCAGCTGGCCGAGTTCAAACTCAAGATGGCGGATGGAGCGATAGTTAGTGAGGGCAAACTGACGGATCATATTCACACATCCCTAAATGAAACGGGCCAGCGATTGCTGGCCCGGAGTGAGGGGTTACTTACGGCGCCAGCTGGTACCGGCAGGGCCATCCTCGAGGATAATGCCCAGCTCATTCAGCTTGTCGCGGGCCACATCGGCCTGCGCCCAGTTTTTCTCTTTACGCGCATCGTTGCGCATTTTAATCAGCGCTTCGATCTCCGCCACTTCATCATCGCTGCTCTGCGCACCGCTTTGCAGGAACAGTTCAGGGTCCTGCTCCAGCAGGCCAAGCACACCTGCCAGCTGGCGCAAACGGGCAGCCAGCGCATCGGCGGCGGTTTTATCTTCTGACTTCAGGCGGTTAACCTCACGCGCCAGGTCGAACAGCGCTGAGTAGGCTTCCGGCGTGTTGAAATCGTCATCCATCGCCTCGCGGAAGCGGGCCTCAAACGCTTCGCCACCGGCAGGCGCTGCCGACGCATCGGTATTACGCAGCGAGGTGTAGAGGCGTTCCAGCGCAGCGCGCGCCTGGTTCAGGTTATCTTCGCCGTAGTTCAGCTGGCTGCGATAGTGGCCGGACATCAGGAAGTAACGCACGGTTTCCGCGTCGTAGTGCGCCAGCACGTCGCGCACGGTAAAGAAGTTGTTCAGCGATTTTGACATCTTCTCGCGGTCAACCATCACCATGCCGGAGTGCATCCAGTAGTTCACATACGGGCCGTCATGGGCGCAGGTGGACTGGGCGATTTCGTTTTCATGGTGCGGGAACATCAGATCGGAACCGCCGCCGTGAATATCAAAGTGATGGCCAAGCTGTTTGCAGTTCATCGCCGAGCACTCAATGTGCCAGCCCGGACGGCCGTTGCCCCACGGCGATGCCCAACCCGGCTCATCGGACTTGGACATTTTCCACAGCACGAAGTCCATCGGGTTGCGTTTTACATCCGCCACTTCCACGCGCGCACCGGCCTGCAGCTGTTCCAGATCCTGGCGCGACAGCGAACCGTAGGTCGGGTCGCTGTCTACAGAGAACATCACATCGCCGTTGCTGGCGACATAGGCGTGCTCGCGGGCGATCAGCGTGCTCACCAGTTCGATGATTTCATCAATATGGCGGGTCGCACGCGGCTCCTGGTCCGGCGGCAGAATGTTTAGCGCGGCAAAATCGGTGTGCATTTCGGCAATCATTCGGTCGGTCAGTTCACCGATCGTTTCGCCATTCTCGTTGGCACGTTTGATGATTTTGTCATCAATATCGGTGATGTTACGCACGTACTTCAGTGAATAGCCGAGGTAGCGCAGGTAGCGAGCCACCACGTCAAACGCCACAAAGGTCCTGCCGTGTCCAATGTGACAGAGGTCATAAACGGTAATGCCGCACACGTACATGCCAACTTGACCGGCATGGATAGGTTTAAATTCCTCTTTTTGACGACTCAGGGTGTTGAAAATCTTTAGCATTGAGACATTCCGTTTTAGGCGTGTGCGGGGTTAATGATAAAAATGATAATCCCGTATTCTGACGCATTTTTCATGCCAGCGCTACGCCAGGTATCGCTATAGCGCGGATGATGTTATGCAGCAGGGCTGACTCGCCATCACATTTTGTGATATAAGACCCGTCTGCCGCACGGAGCGGACATTTGTCCATTCTACCGACGCGCATTCTTAATACTCTAACCCTGACAGGATGAAAATATGGTCACTTTCCAGACTAACCACGGCGATATCGTAATCAAAACTTTCGATGACAAAGCGCCGGCAACCGTAAAAAACTTCCTGGAGTACTGCCGTGAAGGTTTCTACGACAACACCATTTTTCACCGCGTAATTAACGGTTTCATGATTCAGGGCGGCGGTTTCGAACCCGGCATGAAGCAGAAAAACACCAAAGACGAGATCCGCAACGAAGCGAACAACGGTCTGAAGAACACCAAAGGCACCCTGGCGATGGCGCGTACTCAGGCACCGCACTCTGCTACCGCACAGTTCTTTATCAACGTTGCCGACAACGACTTCCTGAACTTCCGTGACGAAAGCCTGCAGGGCTGGGGTTACTGCGTGTTCGCTGAAGTGGTTGAAGGTATGGACGTGGTTGAGAAAATCAAAGCCGTTTCTACCGGCCGCAGCGGTATGCACCAGGACGTGCCAAAAGACGACGTGATTATCCAGAAAGTCACCGTCAGCGAGTAATAATGTCGCACACGCTGTTTATCGCAGATATCCATCTGTGTGTTGAGGAACCGGCAATTACTGCCGGTTTTCTTCATTTTTTACGCCGGGAAGCGCAGCATGCTGACGCCCTCTATATTCTTGGCGATTTGTTTGAGGCCTGGATCGGCGACGACGATCCGAATCCGCTACACGCCGAAGTCGCTCAGGCTCTGAGCCAGCTCAACATCCCCTGCTTCTTTATTCACGGTAACCGCGATTTCCTGGTCGGCAAACGCTTTGCCCACGCCGCAGGCATGACTCTGCTGCCGGAAGAGCAACTGCTGGATCTTTACGGTAAGCGCGTGCTGATTATGCACGGCGATACGCTCTGTACCGATGATGTCGGCTATCTGCGTTTCCGAGCCAAAGTGCATCAGCCCTGGCTGCAAAAACTGTTCCTCGCCCTGCCGCTATTTATTCGTCAGCGTATTGCGGTGAAAATGCGCGCCGGAAGTAAAGAGGCGAACAGCAGCAAAGATATGGCGATTATGGACGTGAATCAGCAGGCGGTTGAAGCAGCAATGCATCGCCATCATGCGCCAATCCTGATCCACGGCCACACCCATCGCCCGGCGGTGCATCAGCTGATGGTTGACGGTCACCCGGCCGAAAGAATTGTTCTGGGTGCCTGGCACGAGCAGGGATCGATGATCCGAGTCAGTGCAGAAGAGACGGCGCTGATTTCCTTCCCGTTCTGAATCATAATTTTGCCCTGAGATGGCGTGATAATCCGCTACGCAACCGTTTTCCTTGCCGCTGACTCATGCTATTCTCTCAGCCCTTCCCATCGGGTAGCCCCAGGGTTACTACGGTGACGTTTTACAATCACAGGAGTCAGCCCCGCATGTCATCTAACGCCGCACCGGCCCGCATTGCTATTGTTATGGGTTCCAAAAGTGACTGGGCAACCATGCAGTTTGCAGCGGAAATCCTCACCAGCCTGGACGTTCCCTTCCACTGTGAAGTGGTTTCTGCCCACCGTACCCCGGACAAGCTGTTCAGCTTTGCCGAACAGGCTGCGGATAACGGTTATCAGGTGATCATTGCAGGCGCAGGCGGCGCGGCTCACCTGCCGGGCATGCTGGCGGCCAAAACGCTGGTTCCGGTGCTGGGCGTGCCGGTACAGAGCGCGGCACTGAGCGGCGTCGACAGCCTTTATTCCATCGTGCAGATGCCGCGCGGTATTCCGGTTGGCACGCTGGCCATTGGTAAAGCCGGCGCAGCGAACTCGGCGCTGCTGGCGGCACAGATCGTTGCCCTGCATGATGCCGAGCTGGCAACACGTCTGGCGGCATGGCGCCAATCCCAGACCGATGAAGTGCTGAACAACCCGGACCCACGGGGTGAGGCATGAAACCGGTTTGCGTATTAGGTAACGGACAGCTTGGCCGCATGCTGCGCCAGGCGGGAGAACCGCTGGGGATC
The DNA here is from genome assembly GCF_016909495.1 of Pantoea coffeiphila. Taxonomy (GTDB): domain Bacteria; phylum Pseudomonadota; class Gammaproteobacteria; order Enterobacterales; family Enterobacteriaceae; genus Erwinia; species Erwinia coffeiphila. Next base: position 634,204 of record NZ_JAFBFW010000002.1, read on the forward strand.
GCCGTTTATCCGGTCGGTCTGGATGCGGAACCGGAAGCGCTGCCGATTGCCGCCAGCGTAATTACCGCTGAAATTGAACGCTGGCCGGAAACCGCGCTGACTCGCGAACTGGCAGGTCATAACGCCTTTGTTAACCGCGATATTTTCCCCCAGCTGGCTGACCGTCTGACGCAAAAACAGCTGCTTGACCGGCTGGGTCTGGCCACCGCGCCGTGGCAGTTGCTTTCCTCCGCCGACCAGTGGCCGCAGGTGTTTACCACCCTCGGTGAACTGGCGATCGTTAAGCGCCGCACCGGTGGCTACGACGGACGCGGACAGTGGCGCCTGCACGCGAACGAAACCGGCTCACTGCCGGAAGAGTGCTACGGTGAATGCATCGTTGAGCGCGGCATTAACTTCTCCGGCGAAGTGTCGCTGGTAGGCGCACGCGGTCACGATGGCCGCACGGTATTCTATCCGCTGACTCATAACCTGCATCAGGACGGTATTCTGCGTACCAGCGTCATGCTGCCGGTGGTGAATGCTGCCCATCAGCAGCAGGCTGAGCAGATGCTGTCAGCCATCATGAACGAACTGAACTACGTCGGCGTGATGGCGATGGAGTGCTTCGTGGTGCCGGAAGGTCTGCTGATTAACGAGCTGGCCCCGCGCGTACACAACAGCGGCCACTGGACGCAGAATGGCGCATCAATTAGCCAGTTCGAGCTGCATCTGCGGGCGATCCTCGATCTGCCGCTGCCGAAGCCGGTGGTCAGCAGCCCGGCGGTGATGGTGAATCTGATCGGTACTGACGTGAATCTGGACTGGCTGCAGCAGCCGCTGGTGCATCTGCACTGGTACGATAAAGAAGTGCGTCCGGGCCGTAAGGTCGGCCACCTTAATCTGTCTGACGTTAGCACCGGAGCATTAAGCGACGCGCTGAATGCGATAGTGCCGATGCTGCCGGAAGAGTACGCCAGCGGGATTGCCTGGGCGGTTGAGAAGCTGGGCTGATCGCTTTTTGCTGAGCTTTGCTGGTTGGAAAAAACGGACCTTTTCAGGTCCGTTTTTTTATGGCTGTTACCCCCTGAATCCGGCTAATCGGTGTCGGGTTTGTGCCGCGGGAAGATCGCCGTCGGGTGTATCGGTGTCGGACGGGACTAATAACGTTGCTGCTTGCAGCTGCTGACGTTTAACGTTACTGCCTGTACATCCAATTCTCCTGCCCACAATAAGAAAGATGTCTCTGTCTTTTCATGCAGACGACATCACGTTTAGGTAGCCGACCGGTGGGTGTCCGGGCCGCAGCATCCGCAGCGCTGAACGAAGAGAGGAAGCCAGGATTCGGCCGCATGGACGCGGCCGAAAAGCGTAGCCGGGGCAGGACGCACCGTCTACGCTGGTCCGACAAGCTGACGAGCGAAGTGAAGGGACCGCGCAGCGGCGCGAGGACCCGCCAGGCCAGGGCACCCACCGGTCGGCGCGAACACCATGCCTGGCAGATGGCAGGCTCGAACACCACGCCTGGCAGTTACTGGCCTAACGATCTCACCCCGCCTCATACCCCCTGAACAGCGCCCTGCCCTTCAGCAACCGAATACCCAACCAGCCGCCGCAGAGAGAAAGCAGCAGCGCGCCGGTCAGCGGCAGCACCAGCCACAGCACGAAATCCGGCTGCCACGGGAAATCGAACACTTTTCGCTGTAATCCCCACAGCGCCGCCTCCGCACCGATTGCCGCCGCAGCGCCAGAGACCACACCTAGCAGCGCGAATTCGCACCACAGCGTACCGCGCAGCAGCTTTTTACCCGCGCCCAGCGTGCGGTAGACCACCAGCTCCTGACGCCGCTGGCGCATACCCACCTGGATTTGTGCCAGCAGCAGCAGCACGCCGCAGGCGGTCACCAGCACCACCATAATTTCCAGCGCCTGGCTCACCTGCGCCAGTACCTGCCCGATTTGCCGCAGAATGCTGCCGATGTCCAGCAGGCTCAGAGTCGGAAACTCGCGGTTTAGCTGCACCAGCAGCGCGTTGTTATTGTCCAGGCGGAAACTGGTCAGCCAGGTCTGCGGCTGCGCATCCAACGCGCCCGGCGGGAAGATAAAGAAGAAGTTCGGCTTCAGGCTTTCCCAGTCCACTTTGCGCAGGCTGGTAATTTTCGCCGTAAAGTCCTGGGTATCGCCGGTAAAGGTCAGCGTGTCGCCCAGCTTCACGCCCAGCCTTCCCGCCAGTTCCTCCTCCATCGAGGTTTCACCCGCTTTTGGAGGCCATGTACCTGCGGTGAGCGGATTATGATCCGGCAGATCGCGCTGCCACGTCAGATTCAGCTCGCGGTTTAGCGATTCATCCAACTTCGGATCGACCGGTTGCTGATTGATGCCGGTCAGCCGCACGCGGGCTACCGGATAGAAGGTTTCCGGCTTCACCTGATGCTGTTCAAGGAAGGTTTTCACCTGCGGCACCTGCTGCTCGGTCAGGTTCAGCAGGAAATAGTTTGGGCTACCCGGCGGCAGCTGCTGCTGCCAGCGATCCAACAGATCGCCACGCATCACCAGCAGCAGCGCCAGCAGCATAAACGACAGCGAAAATGCGGCCAGCTGGCTCAGCGTAGTCCACGGCTGCCGCAGCAGACGATTTACCGCAAGGCGAAACGCCAGATTACGCAGGGTCAGGCGCTTGAGCAGCAGCAGTCCGCCCCAGCCAATCGCACCCAATAGCAGCGACAGCAGCACAATGCCCGCTACCAGCGCCCACAGCAGTGTGCTGCCGCCAACCAGAAGCGCCAGCAGCCCCACCACCACCAGCGCCATCAGCGGCAGATAGATTTTCAGCGGCCAGATATTCGCCACCGCGTCGCGCCGCAGCACGCGCAGCGGCTGGGTTGCCAGCAGCAGACGATAGGGCCGCAGTCCAACCAGTAGGGAAATCACAAATAGCGAGCCTACCGCCCACAGCCACGGCCAGCCGCTGGCAGCCGGGAGTTCACCGGGCAGCACCGGGCGCAGCATACGCAGCAGCAGCGCCTCAAACCCCATACCGATAACGCCACCGCAGATCGCCGCCAGCAGCAGTACGGCCAGCCACTGCCCGACAATCAGCTTACGCAAGGCTTTGCGGTTCGCGCCCAGGGTTTTCAGTACTGCCACCAGATCATAGCGGCTACGGCAGTAGTGGTTCATCGCCACCGCTACGGCGGCAATCGCCAGCATCAGCGTCAGCAGCGCCGACAGCAGCAGGAACTGCTGGGCGCGCTGCATAGATTTACCCAGCGCATCGTCCGAATTTTCCACGCTGATCCAGCGCTGGTCCGGCGTCAGGCGTGAGGCTATCCAGTCGTCAAAGCGCGCCAGCTGCTGCGGATTGCCGGCAAATTTATAGTGCCAGCTCAGGCGGCTGCCCGGCTGCACCGCACCGGTTTTTTCCACGTCGGCCAGATTCATTAACAGGCGCGGTGCGGTCTGGAACGGATTGAATCCCGCATCCGGTTCCTGAATCACCTCGCCCGCAATACGCAGCGTGGTATCGCCAACGTCAAGATTGTCGCCGCTTTTACGCTCGAGCAGCGCCAGCAGCCGGGGCGCGGCCAGCACGGTTCCCGCCGCCGGTTTTAACCCGGCAGGCTCGGTCGCCAGCTGGCCGAACATCGGATAGGCATCATCCACCGCTTTCACAGACGCCAGCTGCGGGGTATCACCGGCGAAGGTCATAGTCATAAAGGTCAGCTGGCGCCCAACCTGTAGCCCGTCGCTGCGCGCCTGCTCAAGCCATTCGGCAGGCACCTCGCGCGAGCTGCGCAGCGTGCGGTCGCCCGCCATGAAATCACGGCTTTGCTGAGTTAAGCCTTTCTCCATGCGGTCGCTGAGCGATCCCAGCGCCAGCACGCAGGCCACCGCCAGCGTCAGCGCCAGCCAGACAATCAGCAGCGAGGGGGATTTCCACTCACGCCAGAACCAGCGCCAGATCATGATTCCTCCCATAGCTTGCCGTCGCGCAGCCGCAGGCGACGATCGCAACGCGCCGCCAGCTGTTCATCGTGGGTGACCAGAACCAGCGTGGTGCCAAGGTCACGATTCATGGAAAACAGCAGATCGGCGATACGATCGCCGGTTTTGCGGTCGAGGTTACCGGTCGGTTCATCGGCAAACAGCAGCGCCGGGCGGCCATTGAACGCGCGGGCCAGCGCCACGCGCTGCTGCTCCCCGCCGGAAAGCTGGGCCGGCAGATGGCTCAACCGCTCACCAAGCCCGAGCTGGGCGAGCAGCTGCGCCGCCTGTTCCCGGCTCTGGCGGTCACTCTCCCCGCGCAGCAGCGCCGGGAGCTGTACGTTTTCCACCGCGTTCAGCGTGGGCACCAGCATAAATGCCTGAAAAACGAAGCCGACATTTTTCGCCCGTAGCTCCGCCCGCTGCTCTTCATCCATTTTATACAGCGGCTGCCCCAGCATCATCACTTCCCCTTCGCTGCCGTCGTCCAGACCGGCAAGAATGCCGAGCAGCGTCGATTTCCCTGAACCCGACTCGCCGATCAGGGCGATAGTTTCAGCCGGTTTGACAACCAGCTCAACTCCGGTAAGGATGGAAAGCTGATGCTCACCCTGACCGACGGACTTACTAAGACGATGAACTTCAAGAATGTTTTCCGCTGGCATTACCCTTTCCTGTTGCTGTTAGCTTTGATGACGATGCGCGCGACGGCGGCGGATACGCTGCTGGTGCTGGGCGACAGCCTCAGCGCCGGTTACCGCATGTCCGCCAGTGCCGCATGGCCTGCGTTACTCAATGATAAGTGGCAAAAATCACCCGCTATTATTAACGGTAGCATAAGCGGCGACACCGCAGCCCAGGGGGTTGCACGTCTGCCCGCTCTGCTGAAAAAGCATCAGCCCCGCTGGGTGCTGATTGAACTGGGTGGCAATGACGGCCTGCGCGGCTTCCCGCCCAAACAGCTGGAGCAGGATCTGGACAGCGCCATTAAACAGGTTAAAGCCGCCGGGGCGCAGCCGCTGCTGATGCAGGTTCGCCTGCCCGCCAACTATGGCCGCCGCTATACCGAATCCTTCGCCGCCATTTATCCGCAGCTGGCGGAGCGCAATAGCATTCCGCTGGTGCCGTTCTTTATGGAGCAGGTGTATCTGAAACCGGAGTGGATGCAGGATGACGGTATTCATCCGGCCCCTGCCGCACAGTCGTTTATTGCCGATGTGATGGCGAAACAGCTGGCTCCTTTAGTTAACCATGAGTAACCCGGCCACGAACGCTGTAACAGGTAAAGTTATGCAAAAATCTATCGTAATAACCGGCAGTTCCAGCGGAATTGGCCTGGTGGCGGCCAGCGATTTGCTGCGCCGGGGCTATCATGTGATTGCCGCCTGCCGCAAGCCCCAGGACGTGGAGCGGATGAATGAGCTGGGCTTCAGCGGCGTGTTGCTCGATCTGGATGATGCAGAAAGCGTTGAGCGCGGTGCGGCAGAGATCCTCACGCTGTGCGAGGGCCGCCTGTTCGGACTGTTTAACAATGGCGGTTTTGGCCAGTATGGACCGCTGCAATCGGTTACCCGTGCCCAGCTGGAGCGGCAGTTTTCCACCAACCTGTTCGGCGCCCACCAGCTGACTATTCTGCTGCTGCCGGCGCTGATCGCCAGCGGTGCCGGGCGCATTATTAACACCAGCTCGGTACTGGGGCTGATCTCTACGCCGGGCCGCGGTGCCTATGCCGCCAGCAAATATGCGCTGGAAGCCTGGTCCGATGCGCTGCGTATGGAGCTTCATACCAGCGGCGTGCGCGTCAGCCTGATCGAACCGGGGCCAATCAGTACGCGGTTTACCGATAATGTCAGCCAGGCGCAGCAGGATAAACCGGTGAAAAACCCGGGCATCGCCGCCCGCTTTACCCTGCCGCCGGAGGCGATTTTGCCGAAGCTACACCACGCGCTGGAAAGCAAGCATCCGCGCCTGCGTTATCCGGTGACGCTGGTCACCTGGACCATGACGCTGCTGCGCAGGCTGCTGCCGGGGCGCGCGCTGGACTGGTTTTTACGGCAGAATTAGTCCACGGGCCTTGAAGCCCGCCGGTCTGCCCCAATACAGTATGAAACACTCACGTGAAAAGAGACGAATTCATGGCACCACACGCTGCGATTGTTGAAATTAATGAAACCAACCTGCACCAGACGCTGGAACAGTCAATGCAGGTTCCCGTACTGTTTTATTTCTGGTCCGGGCGCAGCCAGCACTGCCTGCAACTGACGCCGCTGCTGGAGCGCCTGGCGCAGGAGTATGCCGGTCAGTTTATTCTGGCAACGCTGGACTGTGATGCAGAACCTGCCGTCGCACAGCAGTTTGGCCTGCGCTCAATCCCGACCGTGTATCTGTTCCAGAACGGTCAGCCGGTCGACGGCTTCCAGGGGCCGCAGCCGGAAGAGGCGATCCGCGCCCTGCTGGAAAAAGTCCTGCCGAAGGAAGAAGAGCTGAAGGCGCAGCAGGCGATGCAGCTGATGGACGAAGGCAAAGCGCTGGAGGCCCTCCCGCTGCTGAAAGATGCCTGGCAGCTGAGCAATCAGAGAAGTGACATCGGCTTCCTGCTGGCTGAAGTGCTGATCGAACTGAACCGCAGCGATGAAGCGGAAGCGGTGCTGAAAGCGGTGCCGTTGCAGGATCAGGATAGCCGCTATCAGGGGCTGATTGCGCAAATCGATCTGCTGAAACAGGCGGCGGACACTCCGGAGATCCAACAGCTGCAGCAGCAGATCGCCGAGAACCCGGAAGACGCGTCACTGGCAACCCAGCTGGCGATCCAGCTCCATCAGGTTGGCCGCAACGAAGAGGCGCTGGAGCTGCTGTTCGTTCATCTGAAGAAAGATCTTGGCGCTGCGGATGGCCAGGCGCGTAAAATCCTGCAGGAAATTCTTGCCGCGCTGGGTACCGGCGATGCGCTGGCCAGCAAGTACCGCCGCCAGCTTTACTCCCTGCTTTACTGATCGTTCATCGATAATTGCGCATCCCGTCCGTTGCGGAAATCGAAAAAGAACGTGTAGCCAGTTGCGGGCGTTGATCGTTCAGCACCATACGTACATAAGAGGCTCATCCGGCGATGAGCCTCTCCATAACGGGCTAAATCCGCTTACCTTCCTTCACAAACAGCATCGCCACAAATCCCACCACGGTGATCATCGCGGCAAAGTAGAAGCCCGCGTTCAGCGAGCCGGTACTGTCGGCGATAAATCCGGTTACGTATGGGGCAAAAATTGATGCCGCCATGCCGAAGAAGTTGTACAGGCCGAAAGCAGTACTCAGCGCAGCGCGCGGTGCGTTATCCGCCACCAGCGCAATCAGTACCGGGTTAAGGCTGATTTTGCCGATAAAGCCGTACAGCACCAGCACGCCAATCAGCGCCGCTTCGCTTGAGGAGTAAACAATGCCGAAAATCGCCAGCAGCGAGAACGGCAGCATGCACAGCACAACGGGTTTCCGACGGCCCAGCTTGTCGGAAATATAGCTGCAAATCAGCGTACCCAGCACCGAGATCCACGGCACGATCGAGGCGATGCCCGCCGCGTGCACAATGTCCATCCCGCGCTCTTTTTGCAGGTAGTACGGCAGCCAGGTGATGATGACAAAGAAGCCGTAAATCGAGCAGAAGATGGTGATGTAGGCCATCAGCAGATTGCGATTTTTAAACAGATCGCCGAATTTGAAGTCGCCTTTGGTTTCTGTCCCGGCAGCAGGGTTAGCATCCGTAGACGGTGCTTTTTCACGGATAAATACCAGCATCAGCAGCGCTACGATTAATACCGGCAGCGCCATCGCCAGGAACGGCATCTTCCACGTTGTGTGGTAGTGCTCAATCATAAAGCTGGAGAGGTAATAACCCAGCGCGATACCAAACGACATGCCGCTGCCGATTACCGCGCTGCCGAGGGTGATCCACTTTTTCGGAATAGCTTCTGATGAGAGTGCGTACTGCGGGCCGTAGTAGACGCCCTGCGATGCACCGGTCAGCATCCACAACAGCATAAAAATCAGGAAGGTGGGTGAAATGCTGATAGCGGCCATAAACAGCGTAAACAGCATAAAGCCGCTGACCAGAATGCGCTTTCTGCCTAAGCGGTCGCCGAGCAGTCCGGCGGGAACCTGCAGCAGGGTATAGGCCAGAAAGAACAGACTGCTGATCAAACCCAGCTGACTTTTAGACAGGCCGAATTCGGTTTCGATCTGCGGCATTACCGGGCTGAGCACCGAACGCGCGGCGTAAATCACCACCCAGCCGAGGAAAAAGATAATAACGGTTTTAATCCAGTACGGGACCCGCTCATTTTTTGTTGTTTGCATAAAGCCATACTCCCTGGTATGACGGGCGCGAAGGCCCATCGTGATTCCTGATACTATTTTACGGTGTCACTAGTGTTCCCGCCGTACCGGCCAGCACAGCATCAATGTCCTTCAGTGCGCCAATGTGCGCAACTTTACCACTGCGCTGTACGAAGCGGCTGACCGCCATGATTTTGGGCCCCATCGCACCGTCGTTGACCGCCAGCGGTGCCAGTTCGCCCGTGGTGGCAGAGCGGATCGCGCGCTGCTTCGGCGTTCCCCAGTGTTCGTAGACCGCATCCGCATCGGTGAGGATCACCAGATGATCGGCATCCAGCGCTTCCGCCAGCAGCGCCGAGGCCAGATCTTTATCGATCACCGCTTCACTGCCCACCAGACTGTCGCCCTCAGCAACCATCGGTACACCGCCACCGCCGTTGCAGATGACGATATGATTTTTCGCCATCAGCAGATTGATCGCTTCGATATCAATGATTTTCTTCGGTTCCGGCGAAGGAACCACGCGGCGCAGGTAGCTGCCGTCCAGCTTCATATTCCAGCCGTATTTCTGTTCCAGCTCCTGCTGCTGCGACGGCTGGTAAACCGGACCAATAAATTTGCTCGGCTGCTGGTAGGCAGGGTCATTGCTGTCCACCAGCACGCGGGTCAGCAGCGTGGAAACCGGCTGCGACGGATGATACGCCGACAGCTGCTGTGCCAGCATGTAACCGATCATCCCCTGGCTTTCCGCCACCAGAATATCCAGCGGGTAAGGCGGTACGTCGCGGTAGGCCAGATTCTGCAAGGCCAGCAGCCCGACCTGTGGGCCGTTGCCGTGCACAATAGCGATGCGGTATTTCTTCGCCAGCTTGCCAACCGCATCGGCGATAAGAGAAATACTGCGGTACTGGTTCTCCGCGGACAGCACTTCACCACGCTGTAACAGGGCGTTGCCCCCCAGAGCAATCACTAACGTTTCCATTCGAACCTCTGTTTTCTCTGAATTCAGGTAACAGGAATCCCTGCCGGAGCGGGTCCGGCAGCGATTTTTCCTGCAAATTTAATAAAGACTGTTGATCACTCTGGCCCCGGACCAGATGCCCAGCAGCGTATCCACGCCGGAGGAGTGCCCGATTTCCAGCAGATCGCCAACGGCAGCGGGCAGCGAACGGTCACCGGACAGCGCCGCTGCAAACTGCTGCATCGGCGAGGAGAAAACCCCCTGCGCGGCAAACCGTAGATAGTTGACGCTGATCAGCGTCGTCAGCTCATCCAGCGGGCGGCTGGCGGCAAAGAATGCGGGTAGCCGGGTAACATCAATACGCCGATCGAACCAGGCACAAAACAGCATCCCCAGCACCGTGTCATCGTTGCCCGGCGTCAGGCCCGGGCCTTTTCCCAGCACGCTGCTCCAGTCCACGATTTCGCCCAGCAGCCAGGTGCGGAACTGCTGCTGCATCTGCAGAATCTCCGCGTTTAAAGACTGGCTAACAATGCGATCGAGGCGGCCGAACAGCCCGGTTTCAGCCGTTGTGGCAGCCAGCACCGCCTCCAGCGGATCGACGGCGATCTGCCCGGTTCGTGACAGAGACAGATCGGTACGATGTTCCGACGGGCAGAGGCAGATATCCGCCAGCACGATCCCCTCTGGTAGCAGTTCACACGCCGGGGACCCGGCCAGTTCGTCGGAGAAATCGTCAAAGTCTTCATCGGCGATTTCCCAGCCCATCGGACTTAACCCGCGCCCTTCACGGTGCAGCGTCAGCAAATGCTGACCCGGGGTAAGGAGATTGATCGCGTTGCGAAAATGCCCGACGCAGCGCAGTGGACCGAAGTCCTCTGTGGCATGACGGCTGACGGCGAGCGCAATACTTTCCATCTCTCCTCCCCCGGACTCCCCGGTTAGTACTGACTTAACCGGTGATGCCCAGCTCTTCGGCCAGCGCTTCGATGGCTTTTTCAAAACAGCCCAGTGGGGCACGCACTGTACCCGCACCGATCTGACCGACGCCAGCTTCGCGGTGGGCGATACCGGTGTTGATCAATGGGGTGATGCCGGTTTCCACTACGCGGCGCGCGTCAAGGCCCAGGCAGGCGCCCTGGAAATCCCAGGTTGGGATTTGCAGCATCATGTTGCGCTCAAGGAAGATTTCCGCCATCTCTTCCGAAATTTCAGTGGCCGCCGTCATACCGCCTGCCGCACCGACAAAGCGGGTTACGCCAGGTGCTGCAACCATCGCCGCGCCGCCGATACCGAAGGTTTCAGTGATCGCACTGTCGCCGATATCCGGGTTCGCATCGGCCTGGCTGTAGCCGGAGAAGAACAGCCCTTCCGGGGTATTCACCGGCGCGGTGAACCAGCGATCGCCCATGCCGCTGATTTTAACGCCGAAGTTTTTGCCGTTACGGGTCATCACCGTCACGATGGTTCCCTGTTTAATCTCCGCTCCGGCGTCCATCGCCGCCTTGCAGTAGGCCATCGCCAGGTTGAGGAAGAACTGATCGGTGATGCTGAGGAAGTGCATCGCGCGGCCAAGCTCGGCCTTATCACGATCCAGCAGAGTGATTTTTGGTGCCAGCTGGCGCATCAGCAGCGCGGAAGCAGCAATATTACGCTGGTGGAATTCGTCACCCATGGTAATGGCCTGCGCCATCAGGGCGGTCAGGTCGATACCGTCAGCAAAGGTTGCCAGCACGTCTTTCAGAATCGGGGTCAGCGAGTCGCGCATCCAACGGTGGCGTTCCTGCACGTCCGGGCCGTAGGCACCGAAACGCATCACTTTACCGATGCCTTCGTTCAGGTTGCAGTAGGCGAAGTTGCCGTGCGTGTGGTTTTTCACCACCACCATCGGCATGTGGGCGGAAGTGATGCCGCCCATCGGACCCACGGCACTGACGTTATGGCAGGGGATAAACTCGATTTCACCCTTTTCCAGCAGCGCCAGCGCCTGCTGTTCATCGCTGGCCCACTCTTCAAACAGGCAGGCACCGATACAGGCACCGCGAACCGGGCCGCTCATTTCCTGCCAGGTGACGGGAGGACCCGCATGCAGCAGCTTTCTGCCCTGATTCAGTTCAGGAACCAGTTTTTTTGCTAAATCAACGTCAATCCAGTGTGGACGGGCTTCACGAATGCGGGCGATAACCGCGGCGTTGGCTTGTTCAATAGAATCGTACATATCAATCCCTTACTTTAATTTTTTCAGTATGTTAGCTAAACGTTGGTTGCCGCCGGCAACCGGAGCCCACTGGTAGTGAACCACTGAAATTTCGTTGGCTTGCAGATCCTCGGCAAAGCTGCGCAGGCCTGCATTTATGACCGACACACCGTTCAGCAGCGCCGGAACCGGTTCGGTTGACGGGGCAGGCTGCGGATCGGTCAGATAGCCGGCCAGCGCGACCGCTTCCGGCAGCGAATTCATCACCGCGATCCCCGCCTCATTTAAGATGGCGATCTGCGCTGAGCGCTGCTGCGGGTCCTGCTCGGTCCCGGTGACGGTGGCAATCACTGCCAGCGGATGGGCCGTACCACGTTTTTCACGCAGGCGTTTTACTTCGGTCGCCAGCGAGGTTGCCGGGTCCTCCTGCGCGCCGTAGCCGATGACCACATCCAGCAGCAGTACGCCAACCTGCGTCTGCTGGCTCAGCCGGGCGATTTCCTGATTGCGGGTTGACGGGTCAATCATCGGGTGTGGTTTACCCTGGGTGTAGAAGTCGTCACCCATATCAATGATGCGATGACCGTCGGCGTTCAGCATTGAGCCGTGGTGGTGGCTGCTGTCGGCTTCAACGCCCAGGCGATCCGCCAGCAGCATCGCGCACTCTGCGGCCAGCGTGCCGCCTGCGTACAGACCGGAGATTTTTCCCCCGCAGACAGCAGGCTGCTGTTCGGCCATCTGCTGCACGTGCCCCAGCATCGCGGCAAGGCGCGCGGCCTCATCCAGCGTGGCGGCGAAGGTAATATTGCCATCCTGCTTCTGCGCGGCTTTCGCGCCGAGGAACAGCGCTACTACCGGCTTGCCGAGGGTTTTCATTTCGGCAATCACCCGGGTGCGCACCGCTTCCGCAGGAGGTTTGGATACGAACGCCAGCACTTTGCTCTGCGGATCGGCAGCCAGCATACGCAGCGCGCTGAGGGCGCTGATGCCGCCCACGTCGGCGGTTAAGTCACGGCCGCCCAGGCCGATAGCGTGAGAAACACCCTGCCCTGCGAGGGTAATTTGCGAGGTCAGTTCCTGAATACCGGTGCCCGATGCGCCGATAATCCCGATGCAGCCTTTCGGGGCTACGTTGGCAAAGGCCAGCGGTGCACCGGCGATATTGGCGGTGCCGCAGTCCGGCCCCATCACGATCAGTCCTTTTTCGCTGGCTTTGGTCTTCAGTGCGCGTTCCTGTTCCACGCTGACGTTGTCGGAAAACATCATCACGTTGCAGTCGTCGTCCAGCGCCTGATCGGCCAGCTGCCCGGCATATTCACCGGCAATTGAAATCAGTACCAGGTTGGCATCCGGCAGTTTCTGCCGTGCGGTACGCCAGCTGCGGGCCTTGAGCAGGCGTTTGCCGCCCTGCTGGCCCTGAGCAATCGCCTTCAATGCCGCATCCAGCTCATCGGCAATCTCTGCTGTGATTGATTCGTCGGCGGATTCTGCTTTGATCGCCACGCAGATATCGTTAGGGGTTGCCTCATTGAATTCCGGGTGCCAGAAACCGGTGGCCTCCAGCAGGGATTTATTCGCAGGTGTCCCCATCATCACCGATATTTCATCAACGCGTGGGGAATCGCTGAGCTTGCGGGAAATTAGCATCAGGCTGACTGAGTCCTGAAAACTCCCTTTTTTAAGAAAAGCATGGACCATAGTAATATCCTTAAACATCTTGTGAACATCACAATCATTAACGGCGGCTAAATATTTTCATAACCTGTATATTTCCGAGCCATTATTGCTGCCCGAAAAACTACAAATAAAAAGGGTTGATAAAGGTGAGTGCTATCACACTTTACCCATTGTTAGAAAAAATCGTCGAATACCCGTCTGATTAATAAATTCACTGAGAAAGGAAGGGCTTATTTGTTAGAAATATTCTAATAATCCCCTGAGCATTCAAAGAAAATTTGAGCCAATGGAATAATGCCTGTCTGGATCACATTATTTAACTCCCAGCTTTATACATTAGGCCGCAGAGGTGGATTAATTAAACCGCAGTAACCAAAGGACTATTTATGAAAGTCTCTAAACAAGAATTATATCAACTTATTCGGAATAAAATTCATTCCGCAGGATTAAGCCAGGAACATGCGGGTATCGTCGCGGATGTTCTGGTTCATGCTGATGCACGCGGCATCCATTCTCACGGAGCGGTAAGGGTTGAATACTACTCAGAGCGCATCAGCAAGGGAGGCACCAACAATCAGCCCCACTTCACCTTTGAAAAGACCGGTCCGTGCAGCGCCATTTTTGACGGTGACAACGGTGCCGGTCACGTCGCCGCGAAGCTGGCCATGGATCGCGCCATCGACATGGCGAAAGAAAACGGCGTGGCGGTGGTCGGCGTTCGCCGCATCGGCCACAGCGGCGCACTTTCCTACTTTGTCCAGCAGGCATCGAAAGCCGGTATGATTGGGATCTCCGTCTGCCAGTCCGATCCGATGGTTGTTCCCTACGGCGGTGCGGATGTTTACTACGGCACCAACCCGATTGCTTTCTCCGCACCGGCGGAAGGCGACGAAAATATCACCTTTGATATGGCCACCACCGTGCAGGCGTGGGGCAAAGTACTGGACGCCCGTTCACGCAACGTGCCTATCCCGGATACCTGGGCCGTCGATGCTGAAGGCAAAAACACCACCGATCCATTTGCCGTCAGCGGTCTGCTGCCGATCGCCGGGCCTAAAGGCTATGGCCTGATGATGATGGTCGATATCCTTTCCGGCATTCTGCTGGGCCTGCCTTTCGGCAAACATGTGAGTTCGATGTATCACGATCTCAGCGCAGGTCGCGAACTGGGGCAGCTGCATATTGTGTTAAATCCGAGCTATTTCACCAATGAAAGCAGCTTCCGTAAAAATATCAGCCAGGTGATGAAAGAACTGAATGAAGTGAAACCGGCACCGGGCGTGGAAAAAGTGCTTTATCCCGGTCAGGGTAGCCATCTTCGCGAAATTGAAAGCGATCGTGACGGCATCGACATTGTAGATGAAATATATCAGTACCTGATTTCTGACGATATTTATCAAAAATCGTACGATCATAAAGATCCGTTTGCCAGCTAACGTCGTGGCAATAAATCACCGCGGCGCTGGCATCGTTTAAATAAACGCCACCGCCGTAACGTCTTATAAATAATCCGGGCAAAGCAGGGCTGCTGATTAAATGTACGTTTAACGCCCTTTACTTTACTCAGGGAATTGCAAGCGGGAAGATAAAGATGAAAGATTTCCGACAAGACATTACCGATATTTCCGGCAAAATATCTAAAATCGGTGCCGATCCAACCGGCGGCATGACGCGCCTGCTGTACACCAAAGAGTGGGTAGAGGCGCAGAAAGCCCTGAAGCAGATTTTCGATACCGCCGGATTTGCTGCCTCGCACGATGCCACCGGCAACCTGTCAGCCCGGCTGACCGGATCGAAATATCCCGAACAGACCATTCTTACCGGTTCTCATATTGATACCGTGGTCAACGGCGGTAATCTCGACGGCCAGTTCGGTATTGAAGCCTCTTTCCTCGCCGCAAACTTTCTGAAAGACACCTATGGCCCACCGCTGCGTTCACTGGAAGTGATTGCGCTGGCCGAAGAGGAAGGCAGCCGCTTCCCATACGTCTTCTGGGGCAGTAAAAACATTTTTGGCCAGGCGCGACGCCAGGACGTGGAAAATATTGCTGATGCCAAAGGCGTCAACTTTGTCGATGCGATGCACAGCGCAGGCTTCGATTTCCGTCCCGAAGGGCAGCCTGTACGCAAAGATATCGCCGCCTTCGTTGAAATCCATATTGAGCAGGGCAAAGTGCTGGAAACCGAAGGAAAAACCATCGGTGTGGTGACCAGTATCGTTGGCCAGCGCCGCTACGATATCCGCCTGAAAGGTGAATCAAATCACGCCGGTACTACGCCAATGGGCTATCGCCGCGATACGGTCTATGCCTTCAGCCGCATCTGTACCGAATCTATTGCCAAAGCCCGTGCAGAAGGCGATCCGCTGGTGCTGACCTTCGGCAAGGTGGAACCGAAACCCAATACGGTCAACGTGGTTCCCGGCTTTACGCATTTCACCATGGACTGCCGCCATACCGATGCCGCCGCGTTAGATCGTTTCACGCTGGAAATTGAAGCGGATATGCGCCGCATCGCTGCTGAAATGGGCATTGAAATTGAGATCGACCGCTGGATGGACGAGAAGCCCATTCCAATGAATAAGCAGCTGGTTGAGTGCGTCAGCCATCTGTGTGAAAAACACAAAGTCAATTACCGCCTGATCCACAGCGGCGCAGGCCACGATTCGCAGATTTTCTCTCCGCATGTACCAACGGTGATGATCTTCGTGCCAAGCATCGACGGCATCAGCCACAACCCGGCGGAAAAAACCCATCTTGACGACCTGGCGGAAGGGGTGAAAGTGCTGGCCCATACGCTTTATCAACTCGCCTGGACCGAAGAGGGAGGCAGCCTGTGAGCAATAGTAAAGTGGCATCCAGCAGCGGGTTCGATCCGCTGTACTGGAAGAAAATCGTTGTTGTCCTCTGTCTTGGCTGGGCGGTGATCTGGATTTATCGCACCATTCTGACGCCTATCTTCCCTGAAATTCAGGCCACCATCGGCGCGCATTCCAACGCGGAAATGGGGCTGATCGCCAGCTTCTATTTCTTTGCCTACACCGGTATGCAGATCCCTTCAGGGATTCTGGTCGATAAGTTCGGCAAAAAAGTGGTGCTGATACCGGGCTTCTGCCTGTTTATTATCGCCACGTTGCTGATCGGTAACGCCACCAGCCTGACCATGGTTTATGCAGGCAGCCTGCTGGCAGGTATGGGTTGCGGTTCTTACTACGGTTCGGCCTATTCATTGTCATCAGAAAACATTCCGCTGGAGCGTCGTGGCCTCGCTACGGCAATTATTAACAGCGGCTCAGCGCTGGGGATGGCCATCGGCCTGATTGCCTCCAGCCTGCTGGTGAAAAGTATGGGGATGGACTGGCAGCTGACGATCTTTATGATCACCGCCCTGCTGGTGATCATGACCCTCGTCTTTGCCGTAGTGATTAAAGGCGGTTCCTACAGCAGTCATCTGGCCAGCCAGCCGACCAGCACCACTGCTGCTGCTGCCGCACCGGAAGAAACCAATGAGTCCAGCGGACTGTTCAGCATGCGCATGATTTCAGCGTATGTGATGTATTTCGCTACCTGTTACGGCTACTACATGATCGTCACCTGGCTGCCGTCGTTCCTGCAACAGGAACGTGGATTTGAAGGTGTCGCGATCGGCTTCTCCTCCGCGCTGGTGGCCTTTGCTTCCGTTCCCGGTGCGCTGTTCTTCAGCCGTATGTCGGATCGCTTCCGCAACAAAAAAGTCCAGTTGATCATCTTCCTTGAGCTGTGTGCGGCGGTGATGCTGGTCTGTACGGTGATCTCCCCGGATTCCACCACGCTGCTGATCAGCCTGATCCTGTACGGACTGTTGGGCAAGCTGGCCGTTGACCCGATCATGATCTCATTCGTTGCCGATAACGCACCGAAGAAAGGCTACGGCACCAGTTTTGGCGTCTTTAACTTCTTCGGTATGTCCTCTTCGGTGATTGCCCCCTTCCTGACCGGGGTGATTTCCGACAACACCGGTTCCAAGGTGATGGGCTTCTATATTTCGGCCGGCATTCTGGTAGTGGGAACCCTTGTCTTCTTCATCGTGAACGTACTGATGAAGCAGAAAAGTAAGCGTCAGACTGCGGCACAGGCATAACGCTGTATCCGGCCACGGGTGAGTGGCCGCTAAATTTTTAAGGAGAATTATTATGGGATACTTTACGAATCAGATCGGCTATCCAAAAGACCTTCTGGCATCGCGCTCCATTATTAAACGTAAAAATTATGCGCTGATCCCACCGGAAGGGCTGGTAAGAAACGTCATTCCCGGTTTTGAAAACTGCGATGTTACTATTCTGGCCACGCCAAAGCTCGGTGCGACTTTCGTGGATTATCTGGTCACCCTGCACGACGGCGGGCGCAACCAGCAGGGATTTGGCGGAGAAAATGTTGAAACCTTCGTTTATGTGATTGACGGTAAGGTTACCGCCTCCGCCGACAGTACCGACTATCCCCTGACAAGCGGTGGCTACCTGTATTGCCCGGCGGGCGTGACGCTGCGCCTCGAGAACACCAACGGCGGCCAGGCAAGCCAGCTGTTCCTCTATAAACGAACCTATCAGCGCATTAAAGGCTATGAGGCCCACGTAGTCAGCGACAATGTGAAAAACCTCGAAAAAATTCACTATGAGGGAATGAGCGACGTCACCCTGCAGGACCTGCTGCCGAAAGAGCTGGGTTTTGATATGAACATGCATATTCTCTCCTTCAAACCCGGTGCCAGCCACGGCTACGTGGAAACCCACGTGCAGGAGCACGGTGCCTATGTGCTTTCCGGCGCAGGTGTATATAACCTTGATAACGAATGGATACCGGTGAAAAAAGGGGATTACATCTTTATGGGCGCGTATGTACCGCAGGCGGGATACGCGGTGGGTAAAGATGAGTTCAGCTACATCTACTCAAAAGACTGTAATCGCGACGTAGACTGCTGATGTAAACCGGACAGGCCATGCTGTTTACTGCATGGCCTGTCGTACCCGGTAGTCCCTTTCAACTTTCTGCAACATTCATCAACTCTTTTCTGGCTCTGCATCATCATTCATCAGCTGTTATCCTGTTAGGCTTAGCGTTTGCGTCCTGTTATTGGGCGTGTTTATCAGGAGCCTATTCTCTGTGCTTGACCAGGAAACTATCCGTACCTTTATCCACGTGGCGGAAAGCCACAGCTTTTCTAAAACGGCCGAAGCGCTGTTCAAAACCCCTGCGGCCATCAGCTACCGGATTAAAATGCTGGAGGAGGATGTCGGTACCCAGCTGTTTATGCGCACCACGCGTATCGTTCAGCTGACGCCAGCAGGCGATCACCTGCTGGAACGCTGCCGCCAGTGGCTGGCGTGGTTGGATGCTATGCCGGGTGAGCTGCAGCAGATTAATCACGGCGTTGAGCGCCAGGTGAACATCGTAATTAATAACCTGCTCTACTCGCCGCAGGCGGTGGCAAAACTGCTGGCGCACCTGCATCAGAAATTCCCGCTGACTCAGTTTCTTATCTCCCGCCAGGTGTATATGGGCGTGTGGGATTCCCTGCTGCACGATGACTTTCAGCTGGCGATTGGCGTGACCGGTTCGGAAGCGCTGGCTAACAACGTCAGTATGCTGGAACTGGGCGGCGTCAGCTGGCTGTTTGTCGTGGCCGCAGATCATCCCCTCGCCGAATGCGAAGGCCCGGTACACGAGGACAAACTGCGCGGATGGCCGGCGATTAATATCGAAGATACCTCGCGGAATCTGACCAAACGGGTGGCCTGGCTACTGCCGGGGCAAAAAGAGATTATCGTTCCGGATTTAAGCAGCAAGCTGGAGTGCCATCTACAGGGGCTGGGCGTCGGTTTCCTGCCTGCGGAACTCTGTCAGCGCTATATCAGCAGTGGGCAACTGGTCAGCTGTGAAGTGGCCAATCAGCGACAGCCTTCCCCACTTTCACTTGCCTGGAAAAATGAGGCGGGAAAAGCGGTGGAAGAGATTGTGGCTCTTTTCCAGCAGCGGGACGAAGCCATCGGCGATTTTCTGCAAAATATCGACCTTTCTGCGTAACGTCGCGCAAATAAGCGCAGGATGGGCAAAAAAATCCCCGCGCAGCTATGCTAGCGCGCATAAATACAGCAAACTGATAGCGGCTGGGCAAAAGTGAATCGGCCCTGATAATAACAATCCGGAGGTTATTAATGCTTGCTGTTATTCCCGTCATTATCGTTCTGGCTCTGATCATTGTCTGGTCCGGTATCAAAATTGTCCCGCAGGGCTATCAGTGGACCGTCGAACGCTTTGGCCGCTATACCAACACATTACAGCCCGGCTTAAATTTGGTGATTCCCTTTATGGATCGCATTGGCCGCAAAATTAATATGATGGAACAGGTGGTGGATATCCCTTCTCAGGAAATTATTTCGAAGGATAACGCCAGCGTGACTATTGACGCAGTCTGCTTTATTCAGGTGGTCGATCCGGCGCGCGCGGCCTATGAGGTCAGTAATCTTGAGCTGGCGATCATCAACCTGACCATGACCAATATGCGTACGGTGCTCGGCTCAATGGAGCTGGATGAGATGCTGTCGCAGCGCGATAATATCAACACCCGCCTGTTACAAATCGTCGATGAAGCCACCAACCCGTGGGGGGTGAAGATCACCCGCATTGAGATCCGCGACGTGCGGCCACCGGCAGAACTGATCGCCTCGATGAACGCCCAGATGAAAGCCGAGCGTACCAAGCGTGCCGATATTCTTGAAGCTGAAGGCGTGCGCCAGGCAGCAATCCTGCGTGCGGAAGGGGAAAAGCAGTCGCAAATCCTGAAAGCTGAAGGTGAACGCCAGTCCGCATTCCTGGCCGCTGAAGCGCGTGAACGAGGTGCAGAAGCCGAGGCGCGGGCCACAAAGATGGTTTCAGAAGCCATCGCCGCCGGGGATATTCAGGCAATTAACTACTTCGTGGCACAAAAATATACCGATGCCCTGCAAAATATCGGGGCCGCTAACAACAGCAAGGTAGTAATGATGCCGCTGGATGCCAGCAGCCTGCTGGGCTCCATTGCCGGTATCAGCGAACTGCTCGGCGAGCGTAAACCTGAGCGGAATCGCTGATGATTGTTGAACTGCTGGCAAATCCCTGGTGGCTGTGGCTGACGCTGGGTGGGCTGCTGCTGGCTGCCGAGATGCTGGGCACCAGCGGATATCTGCTGTGGAGCGGCATTGCTGCCGTACTGGTTGCGCTGCTGGTGTGGCTGGTGCCGATGCCGTGGGAGTGGCAGGGATTAAGCTTTGCGGTACTCACCGTACTTGCCGCACTGTGGTGGCATCGCTGGCTACAGCGCCGCAATCGTCGCCTGCCGCCCTCCTCGCTTAATCAACGCGGTCAGCAGCTTATTGGCCGCCGGCTGACGCTGGATAGCGCGCTGGTTAACGGTTTTGGCCACGTGAAAATCGGTGACGGCAACTGGCGGGTGCAGGCAGAAGAAGACCTCCCCGCGGGCTGCAACATCATCGTGGTCGCCGTTGAGGGGATTACCCTACAGGTTGCGCGCCGGGAAAATTAAGCCGGTTTTTTCGTTGAACAACAGCCCGCCAGGTGATTGATAATCGGGCAGTCCGCGCTGTCATCGCCGGGGCAGCTGGCTGCCATATCAAGCAGCCGCAGGCGCATCTGCGTCAGCTGTTCGATGTGCTCCTCAATCTCCTTCACTTTTTCCAGCGTGCGCGCTTTGACATCGGCGCTGTGCCGCTGTGGGTCGTTGAGAAGGCTGACCATTTCCCGGCACTCATCAAGATTAAATCCGACCTGCCGTGCCTGGCGCAGCAGCGTCAGCTCTTCCAGCTGCTTCGCCGAGTAGGTGCGATAGCCGTTATCACTACGCAGCGGCGGCGTTACCAGCCCTTTTTCTTCATAGAAGCGAATTGCTTTGCTGGTCAGACCGGTTTTTCTGGCGACCTCACTGATATTCATATTTGCTCCTTGACCTTCACCTTGATGGAAGGTTTAACCTTCATAACTACTGCAAATAACGCACCGGGTCAAACCGGGCAACAAGGAGTTTTCTATGTCACATACCACACTACTGGCGCTGGATGGCCTGACCTGTGGCCACTGCGTTAAACGGGTTCAGGAAACGCTGGCCAAACTCGATAATGTTGAACAGGCCGACGTGACAGTGAATGAAGCACGCGTCACCGGTAGCGCCAGCGCAGAAGCGCTGATTGCCGCCGTGGAAGGCGCAGGCTATCACGCCACCCTGTCAGCGGACGACAGCCACCCAAAGCCTGATCCGCTGACAGAATCAGAACCTCAGCCGGAAGCGCTGACAGCGGCCGTTTCCCAGCTTCCGGCATCCGATGCTGGCGACAGCTATCAGCTGTTAATTGACGGCATGAGCTGCGCCAGCTGCGTTGGACGAGTACAGAATGCCTTACAAAACGTGCCGGGCGTCAGCCAGGCACGGGTTAACCTCGCCGAGCGCAGCGCGCTGGTACTCGGCACCGCCTCGCCGCAAACGCTGATTGATGCGGTCAGCAATGCGGGATACGCTGCCGAAATTATTGAAGATGAGACCGAACGCCGCGAGAAGCAGCAGCAGAGTGCGCAGATCGCCACCCGTCGCTTCCGCTGGCAGGCCGCGCTGGCCCTTGCTCTCGGCATCCCGCTGATGGGCTGGGGAATGATCGGCGACAATATGATGCTCACCGCTGAGAACCGCAGCGCCTGGCTTGTCATTGGCGCACTTACCCTGCTGGTGATGATTATCGCCGGAGGGCATTTCTACCGCAGCGCCTGGCGCAGCCTGCTTAATCGCACCGCCACCATGGATACCCTGGTAGCACTCGGCACCGGTGCGGCATGGCTTTACTCCATCAGCGTGAATCTGTGGCCTGAATGGTTCCCGATGGAAGCCCGCCATCTCTATTACGAAGCCAGTGCAATGATTATTGGCCTGATTAATCTCGGCCATATGCTGGAACAACGTGCCCGCCAGCGTTCCTCGCAGGCGCTGGAAAAACTGTTAGATTTGACGCCGCCCACCGCTCGGGTTGTAACCGAGACCGGCGATCGTGTGCTGCCGCTGAGCGAAGTTCAGCTGGGCATGACGCTGCGCGTGACGACCGGCGATCGCGTGCCGGTTGATGGCACCATTGTACAGGGTGAAGCCTGGCTGGATGAGGCGATGCTGACCGGAGAAGCTATCCCGCAGCAAAAATCACCGGGTGATACGATCCACGCAGGAACGGTCCTTCAGGACGGCAGCGTGCTGTTCAGCGCGCAGGCGATCGGTAAAAACACCACGCTTTCACGCATTATCCAACTGGTACGGCAGGCGCAAAGCAGCAAGCCGGAAATCGGTCAGCTGGCCGATAAGATCTCCTCAATTTTTGTTCCCGCCGTAGTGCTGATTGCGCTGCTGAGCGCGGCGATCTGGTATTTCGCTGGCCCCGCGCCGCAGATTGTCTACACGCTGGTGATTGCCACCACCGTACTGATTATTGCCTGCCCCTGTGCGTTGGGGCTGGCAACGCCGATGTCGATTATTTCTGGCGTGGGCCGCGCGGCGGAGTTTGGCGTACTGGTGCGCGATGCCGATGCATTACAGCGTGCCAGCACGCTGACTACGCTGGTCTTCGATAAAACCGGTACGCTAACCGAAGGTGCACCGCGCGTGGTCGAGGTTGTCTTGTTCAATGGCGCAGAGGCAGCGAACGTGGAGCGCCAGGCTGCGGCTCTCGAGCAGGGTTCCAGCCATCCGCTGGCGCGAGCGATTATCGACCACGCGGCGATAGCGTCACTGCCGGACGTTGCGCAATTTCGTACAATACCGGGCCTGGGGGTTAGCGGCATACTTGACGGCAAGCCGCTGCTGCTGGGTAACCTGGCGCTAATGGAGCAGCAAAAGATCGATACCAGCGAGATTACGGGAGCGCTGGCTGAGCATGCCGCCAATGGCTCCACGCCGGTGCTGCTGGCGGCGGACGGGAAAATCGTCGCGCTGTTTGCCATCCGCGATCCGCTGCGCCAGGAAAGCGTCAGTGCATTGCAGCGCCTGCATCGTCGTGGCTATCAGCTGGTGATGCTGACCGGGGATAATGAAATTACCGCCAATGCCATCGCCCGTGAAGCGGGTATCGATCGAGTAATAGCGGGAGTGTTGCCTGAAGGCAAAGCTCAGGCGATTAGCCAGCTTCAGCAGCAGGGCCAGCAGGTAGCGATGATCGGTGACGGTATTAATGATGCCCCGGCGCTGGCACAGGCCGATGTCGGCATTGCGATGGGCGGCGGCAGCGATGTGGCCATTGAAACGGCGGCGATTACCTTAATGCGTCAGGATCTGAATGCCGTCGCGGACGCACTGGCGATTGCCAAAGCCACGCTGCGCAATATGAAACAGAACCTGCTGGGCGCGTTTATTTACAACGCCTGCGGCATTCCGATTGCGGCTGGAATACTCTTTCCGCTGACCGGTACGTTGCTGAATCCGGTCGTGGCCGGGGCAGCAATGGCGCTCTCTTCCATCACCGTGGTGAGTAACGCAAACCGCCTGATCCGCTACCGTCCGCCGCAGGATTAATGCTTCAGGGCGCGGACTGTCGGTGTGCTGCGTTTTGCCCTGTCGCTCAGCGACTTATCGCGTTAGCATGAGAGCTAATAACGCGATCCGCCGGGGGAACAATGGGCAAAGTCTTTCACGCACTGCGGCAGCTGTCGCGCCGGTTCTGGCCGGTAGAGTATCGTTATCCGGCTTTGGATATCTCCCTGGGCCAGCGACACCTGCATCTGGTCGGCAGTATCCATATGGGCACACGCAATATGTCTCCGCTACCGGGGCAACTGATCAATCAGCTGCAGTATGTTGATGCCCTGATTGTAGAGGCGGATATCACCACCGGTGGATCACCCTTCAGCGATAGTGAGGTCTGCCCTCCACTGGCTGAGCGGCTGTCTGCCGAACGTTTCCAGCTGCTGGAAAAGCTGTGCAGCGAACTGAGTGTTGATTTGCAACGTATTGATACCCTGCCCGCATGGCAAGTTGCGCTGATGCTCCAGGCACAGCAGGCGCAGCGGCTCGGGCTACGCGCCGACTGCGGCATTGATTATCAGCTGTTGCAGGCGGCGAAAGAACGGCAGATTAAAATCATTGAGCTGGAAGGGCCGGAAACCCAGCTGGCGCTACTTAAATCGCTGCCGGATCAAGGCATGACGCTACTGGAAGATACGTTGCAGCACTGGCACGTTAATGCCCGGCTGCTGCAAACGATGGTCAGCTGGTGGCTGGAAGCCCCACCGGGCAGCAGTGGGAAAACGGTACTACCGGATACCTTCAGCAGCAGCCTGAGCGATTTACTGATGCATCAGCGTAATGAGCGATGGTGCCAGCAGCTGCACGCACTGCCGGCGGGGCGCTATATTTTAGCGGTCGGCGCACTGCATCTTTACGGTGAGGGAAATCTCCCGGACCTGCTGGGCCGTTAAAAAAAAATGGCCGATATCTCTATCGGCCAGTCAATAATGAAGTTTTTATGATTTTGGTTATCTATCAGCACGGGTGCTGACGCGGGGCAGATTGTCGCTCAATGCGCACTTTTTCTCCAGTACTTTTATTCACCAATTTTAAGCGGCAAGCACGCGAATGGAACAGGAAGGATTAAAGCGATGACTCCGGCGGTAAAACTATTAGAAAAACAAAAAGTAAACTTTACGCTGCATCCTTACGAGCACGACAGCAACGAAACTAACTTTGGCGATGAGGCGGTGCGTAAGCTCAATCTTGACGCCGAGCGGGTATATAAAACGCTGCTGGTGGCACTTAACGGCGACAATAAAACCCTCGCCGTTGCCGTTACGCCGGTTGCGGGCCAGCTCGATTTGAAAAAAGTGGCGAAAGCGCTGGGTGCCAAAAAAGTCGAGATGGCCGATCCGCAGTTCGCCCAGCGCAGCACCGGCTATCTGCTGGGCGGCATCAGCCCGCTGGGGCAGAAAAAGCGCTTGCCGACGGTCATCGATCATCTGGCCCAGCACTTTGATACCATTTATGTTTCCGGCGGCAAGCGCGGGCTGGATCTCGAACTGGCTCCGGGTGACCTGGCAAAACTGCTGAGCGCCGGTTTTGCCGATATCGCCAAGCGCGATTAATCCGGTCGCTGACTGACCAACTGATCGATCATCCAGCGCCCCGCCGGGCCGGGCGGTGAGAGCCGCGACCAGGCGACATCCACCTGGATATTTTGCGGCCAGCCCGCCACCGGCAGCTCACGCAGCAGCCGGTGGCCAAACTGTTCGGTCAGCCAGCGCGGCAGCACACTCCAGCCAAATCCCTGCTCCGCCATCTCCAGCAGCAGCAAGTACGACGGTGCCAGCCAGATTTTACCTCCCGGCACCGGTTCCTGTTCCGTCCAGGTATTCAGCCGCAGCTGGCGGATGCCCTGCAGCTCGACCTCCGTTACGCTATCCTGCTGCGCCAGAGGATGATCCTTATGCAGGTAAATCGCCATTTTCGCTTCCACCTGCAGACGCCGCAGGCTGATATTTGCCGGATAACGGTCCTGCACGCGGATCACGCCGATATGCGCCCTGCCGCTTTGCAGCAGATCGATAACATCGCCGTCTTCGGCAATCATGCATTCAAACTCAATATCCGGATAGCGGCTGGCAAAGCGTTTAAGCAAATGTTCGTGATGATCGGCCTGCCAGAAATCGGAGATCGCCAGCCGTAAACAGGGCTCGACGTCGCCCGCCAGACGCATAGCCAGCTCATCCAGCTGCGCGGCGGCATTGAGAATCACGTTAACCTGCGTCAGTACTCGCTGACCATTTTCGGTCAGTACCGGGGTACGAGCTTCGCGGTTAAATAAAGTCAGCCCGAGATCGCTTTCCAGGTTGGCCACAGCGGTGCTGACCGTTGACTGGCTTTTGCGCAGCGCTCGCGCCGCTGCGGAGAACGAGCCGCTTTCTACGGTCTGTACAAACGCTTCCAGGGATTCCGGTGAATAACGCATCGCAGATGTATCGCTTTTATCGATGGATAATCATTTTATCTTAGCAGCAAAAGGATAGAAAATACGCTTCCTAAATCACTCAGGAGGACATATGTCCACTCGTACGCTGAAAGAACGTTTTTATCATGCTGCAGGCTTTGAACTGGTGGCGATTGCAATCATTTCCCCTGTCGCCGCCTGGCTTATGAACAAACCGCTATTTCAGATGGGCGCACTGGCCATTATGCTTTCCACCGTCGCGATGATCTGGAACATGATTTATAACGCCGGGTTCGATCGCCTGTTCCCGCGCGAACGTGTAAAACGCGGTCTGGCGCTGCGCGTGATGCATGCTCTGGGCTTTGAAGGTGGATTTATTCTGATTGGTCTGCCGCTGGCGGCCTGGATGCTGGGTGTGACGCTCTGGCAGGCATTTCTGGTTGAGCTGGGCTTTTTCCTGTTCTTCCTGCCCTACACGGTGGTGTACAACTGGGTCTACGATAAGCTTCGTGACCGCCTGATGCGTTCACGTGAACAGCGCCGTCAGGCTCCTACTTCTTCCTGACGACGCGGATATGGAGCACTCGCGTGCTCCATATTCACAGCCGAAGCAGACTTTACTCCGCTTTCTTATACACAATTTCACCGGCAGGCTGGTACTTTGCCGCATCCAGCGGGGAGTGCGCCTGTATGTACTGCTTCAGCACTTCCGCATCAACAAAGCCGGTGTTGACATAGCTGGCCTGCTTATCCACTTCCGGATAGCCGTCGCCCCCGGTGGCGTTGAAGCTCAGGGTAGCCATGCGGTACACCTTATCGTCCTGCAATGGTTCGCCGTTAATCTTCACGTCGCTGACTCCGCTACCGTCGGCAATCAGGCTGACGCGGGCAAACTGCGCATAGGCACCGGAATCCACCTGCTTATTCGCGACGACCGCCAGATAATCACGCACTTCGCTGCCTTTCATATCGACATAAACCAGTGTATTACCGAACGGCTGCACCTTAAGCACGTCTTTATAGGTGATATCTCCGGCCTCAATAGAGTCGCGCACGCCGCCGCCGCTCATCACCGCAAAATCGGCCTTGGTTCGTTCAATCTGCCCTTCAAGGATTAACCGCGCCATATTGGTCTGCACGAAGCGCACTTTGCTGCGGTCGCCCTCAAGATGGCCGTTAACGCTGCCTATTTTCACGCCAAGCTGCGCCTCGCCTTTTTTCTGGAACGGCGTCAGCAGTTTCATCATCGCCGGGTTTTTATCGATTTCCGCCGTGTAGTTCACCCAGCTGGTGCCGCCGTCAGCGTTAGTGACTTTATGCTTGAGATTGATCGGTACAAGTTCGTAGTGTTCCAGCTTCAGCTTGCCGTTGCGGAAAGTGAAATCGGCGCGGCCAATATATTTGCCCCACTCATGGGCCTGCACGATCCAGGTGCCGTTCTGGCGATCCGGCGTACAGGGAGTGCCCGGCACGTAGTCTGCCTGTTTGACGTTTTCCTGCGCCATACACACCGGGTCCTGTGAATGGCCACCCACGATCATATCCAGGTAGCCTGCGGGCAGTTCGCGGGCCATTTCCACATCGCCCGGCGCATTCGAACCATGATTACCGTTGTCATAATGCCCCATATGGGTAGCGGCAATAATCACATCCGGTTTTTCTTTGGCACGCAGCTCTTCCACCACCGCTTTCGCTTCGGTTGCCGGTTTGTGGAACACGATATCGGTGAAGTTTTCCGGATTGCCGATTTTGGCCGTGTCGTCAGTGGTCAGGCCGATCACGGCGATCTTCAGTCCTTTACGGTTAAACAGCGCGTACGGCTGGAACAGGCGCTGGCCGGTACTTTTTTGATAGATATTGGCGGAGAGCAGCGGGAACTTCGCCCACTTTTGCTGCTGGCGAAGCACCGATAGCGGATTATCAAACTCGTGGTTACCTATCGCCATGGCATCGTAGCCAATCAAGTTCATCCCGCGGAAATCAGGCTCGGCATCCTGTAGGTCGGATTCCGGTACGCCGGTATTGATATCGCCGCCGGAGAGGATCAGCACTGCCCCACCGTGCGACTGCACGTCCAGACGGATCTTATCCATCATGGTTTTCTGCGCCGCCAGCCCGTACTCACCGCGTTCATTGTTCCAGAACCGACCGTGATGATCGTTGGTATGCAGCACGGTGAATTTATAGGTACGGTCTTTTACCCAGGCCTGCGCCATCAGCGGTGCGCTAAGCAACCCAACGGTCAACAGACTCAGGATACGTTTATTAAATACCAGCACTGCGCTTCTCCTTGTTTCATCAACCGCAAACCAACCCGCACAAATGCGGCTTTGGCAAAATAATCAGCAAAAGTATTCACTTTTTGTGACAGCCCCGCAACCACAGCGCTGAAATAGCTCAAAATGGTAATTACTCGCGCGGAGGTTGTTAGTTATAAAAGAGGGCTTTGCAGCGAATTTGCTTCTCTGCGCTCATAAAAACATAAATTGATGACAGGTTAACTTAATGGCAAGTGAATCCCCCCTCTCTTCTCCCTCATCGCCCGCTCGGCGTACCGCTTTTGGTATCCTCGGTGCCATCAGCATTGCCCATCTGCTTAACGATATGATCCAGTCGCTGATTCTGGCGATCTACCCGCTGCTGCGTGCAGATTTCTCATTAAGCTTTGTACAAATCGGCATGATCACGCTGACCTATCAGCTCACCGCGTCGTTGTTACAGCCGCTGATTGGGCACTACACCGATAAGCA
This sequence comes from Pantoea coffeiphila, assembly GCF_016909495.1. GTDB lineage: Bacteria > Pseudomonadota > Gammaproteobacteria > Enterobacterales > Enterobacteriaceae > Erwinia > Erwinia coffeiphila. The sequence continues at coordinate 663,051 of NZ_JAFBFW010000002.1, forward strand.
TCCGCAGCCGTGGTCATTGCCCGTCGGCATGGGCTTCACGCTTTCCGGCCTGATTCTGCTGGCGCTGGCCGGAAACTTTACTACCGTCCTGCTGGCCGCCGCGCTGGTGGGCACCGGTTCCTCGGTGTTTCACCCGGAATCCTCGCGCGTGGCGCGGATGGCTTCAGGTGGGCGCCACGGCCTTGCGCAGTCGCTTTTCCAGGTCGGCGGTAACTTTGGCAGCTCGCTTGGCCCGCTGCTGGCCGCGCTGGTGATTGCCCCCTATGGCCGCGGCAACGTTGCGTGGTTCTCGCTGGCGGCGCTGCTGGCAATTGTGGTGCTGCTACAAATCAGCCGCTGGTATCAGACGCAGAATCGCATGGCGAAGAAAAGCACCGTGGCCGCCGTCAGCCCACTGCCGCGCCGCCAGGTGGCCTTCGCGATTAGCATTCTGCTGGTGCTGATTTTCTCCAAGTACTTCTACCTCACCAGCCTGAGCAGCTACTACACCTTCTACCTGATGCAGAAATTTGGCCTGTCGGTACAGAGCGCGCAGCTGCACCTGTTTATTTTCCTGTTTGCCGTGGCGGCAGGGACGGTGATCGGCGGGCCGATTGGCGATAAAATTGGCCGTAAGCGGGTGATTTGGGCCTCTATTCTCGGCGTTGCCCCCTTTACGCTGCTGCTGCCGCATATGAACTTATTGTGGACGGGCGTGCTGTCAGTGATTATCGGCTTCGTGCTGGCCTCGGCATTTTCCGCCATTCTGGTCTATGCCCAGGAGCTGATGCCGGGGCGTATCGGTATGGTTTCCGGGCTGTTTTTTGGTTTTGCCTTCGGCATGGGTGGGCTGGGTGCCGCCCTGTTAGGTCTGCTGGCGGACCACACCAGTATCGAACTGGTCTACCAAATCTGCGCTTATCTGCCGCTTCTCGGTATTCTCACGGCTTTCCTGCCTGATAACCGGCGTAAATAGTCCCTTACCGGTGCAATTGTCTGATTTTTGCACCGGTTCACGCTCCGGTAACACCAGCACTGTAATCTGATAAGTGTCTAAAATCGCACTTACTGACACATTTCACCGTATGGCTCATATTTTTTTCCATTAGTCTCAATAAACACAAGCGCCGCGACGGATTATGCCATACACTGAAAACTTACAACTGGACACATTTATACTCTAATTAATTCGAGTTGCAGTACAGCGGGAGGCCCCCCAGCCCGGCGCACGGATCGCACAGTGACCAGGGCAAAAAATCAGGGCATCTGCCACTTGAAGTATGACGAGCAGGCATACATAAGGAGACAGGCATGCACCACACCACACCGCTTATCACCACCATTGTAGGAGGCCTGGTTCTCGCCTTCCTCCTTGGTATGCTGGCTAATCGCCTGCGCATTTCTCCCCTTGTTGGTTACCTGCTGGCTGGCGTTCTTGCCGGTCCTTTCACCCCAGGCTTTGTTGCTGATACCAATCTTGCTCCCGAACTGGCTGAACTTGGCGTGATCCTGCTGATGTTCGGCGTGGGTCTGCATTTCTCTTTAAAAGACCTGATGGCGGTAAAGTCGATCGCCATTCCCGGCGCTATCGCACAGATAGCCGTGGCGACACTGCTGGGAATGGGGCTTTCATGGGCGATGGGCTGGTCGATGCTCACCGGATTGGTGTTCGGGCTGTGCCTTTCCACGGCGAGTACGGTGGTGCTGCTCCGTGCGCTGGAAGAGCGTCAGTTGATTGACAGCCAGCGCGGGCAAATTGCGATTGGCTGGCTGATTGTTGAAGACCTGGTGATGGTGCTGGCGCTGGTGTTGCTGCCTGCTATTGCCGGTATGTTTGAAGAAGGTAATGCCAGCATCGGCCTTCTGCTGTTCGATCTGGTGCTGACTATCGGTAAAGTGGTGGCCTTTATGGTGCTGATGATGGTGGTTGGCCGCCGCGTCGTACCGTGGATACTCGCCCGCAGCGCCGCAACCGGCTCGCGCGAGCTGTTTACCCTGGCGGTGCTGGCACTGGCGCTCGGTATTGCTTTTGGTGCAGTAGAGTTCTTTGATGTCTCCTTTGCTCTGGGTGCTTTCTTTGCCGGTATGGTGCTTAACGAGTCTGAACTGAGCCACCGTGCTGCACACGATACGCTGCCGCTGCGCGATGCCTTTGCGGTCCTGTTCTTTGTCTCGGTCGGCATGCTGTTCGATCCGATGATCCTGATACAGCAGCCGCTGGCGGTGCTGGGCGCGCTGGCAATTATCGTCTTCGGTAAATCCCTGGCCGCACTGTTCCTGGTGCGGCTATTTGGCCACTCCAAGCGCACGGCGTTGACCATTTCAGTCAGCCTGGCGCAGATCGGTGAGTTCGCCTTTATCCTGGCCGGTTTGGGCGTTACCCTGAATCTGCTGCCGGAAACCGGCCGCAATCTGGTCCTGGCCAGCGCCATTCTGTCGATTATGCTGAATCCGATCCTGTTCGCTCTGCTGGAGCGCTATCTGCAAAAAACCGAAACCATCGAAGAGCAGACCATGGAAGAAGCCATCGAAGAAGAGAAGCAGATCCCGGTGGACCTGTGTAATCACGCGGTGGTGGTCGGTTTTGGCCGCGTTGGCAGCCTGCTTGGCAGCCGCCTGATGGAAGCGGGTATTCCAATTGTAGTCGTCGAGAACAGCCGCCCGCGCGTTGAAGCGCTGCGCGAGCAGGGAATTAAAGCCGTATTAGGCAATGCCGCCCGGGGCGATATTATGGACCTGGCGCGGCTCGACTGCGCGCGCTGGATGCTGCTGACCATCCCTAACGGCTATGAGGCCGGGGAGATCGTTACCGCCGCTCGCGAAAAGCGCCCGAACATTGAGATTATCGCCCGTGCCCATTATGACGACGAAGTGGATTACATTATGGAGCGCGGTGCCGACCGCGTGGTGATGGGCGAGCGTGAGATTGCCAACAGTATGCTCAATCTTATCCTGCTCAACCCGGTTGAAGCACCGGCAGAGTGCCCGATCTGATGTCAGCAAAAAGGGACGACTTCGCGTCGTCCCTTTTTTATCACACCGGCTTAATGCCAGAGACGGCAGACGGCCTGCCTGCCCTCTCCTCGTATCATCGTTCCCAGTAAGACTCTTCCAGACTGTCTTCCCGCTCCGGCAGGCCGCGCGACAGGCGCGGTGAATGCTGGTTCAGCACCTGATAGCTGACGCGGTTGGCGTATTTGCAGACCTGCGCCAGCGAGGAGTAGGTCAGATAGCTGCGTGCGTGCTTACTGGAGTTGGGGACGTTGCTGCGGTGGAAATTGTTGGCAGTAATATCGTGCAGCAGCGCCGCCAGCGCGCCGTCACCGGCCCCGTTAGTATTCATAATTTTCTCCGGACCGCCCATATAGGGCGCGATATGGGAGAAAATCCGCAGTGGTACGGTGCAGTCCTGATGACGCATCGCACGGCTGAATTCGTACTGGTTGAATTCCGGGATCGCACCAGGCAGCAGCGGATGGCGCGTGGTGCGTTTGCCCTCTTCTTCCGTGAATCCCGCCATATACAGGCCGTTCGGCCCGGCGGTACACAGCACCAGATCCACCCAGTCGAGGGCGATATTCGATGCCTGTAGCGGGTCGCTTTCACCGGTCAGCTCGAAAGCCTCGTCTTCATTCATCGCCACAATCGATACGTGGTCACGCATAAAGTCGCGCCAGAACTGCGGATTATCGGCGATCACGTATTTGGTACCCAGCGTCAGCACCACCGGCACGTTATGCTTTTTGGCATAGTGGATAGCCTGCATGGTCGCTTCCGGCATCGGTTCACCCGGTTTGCAGCGCACCAGATAGGAGGTGAGTACCAGTGCCGATGCGCCGGCAATCACCTCTTCCGGCACGCTTTCAGCGCGCAGCTGATTCATCATCCCCGGGCTTATGGCGAAGGTACGCTCGCCGTTATCGCCCACCAGCGTAAAACAGCGGCCAATTGCGCCGTCAACGCCCTGCAGGTAGTTCAGATCGGTACGGCTGGAGGTATGGCACAGGTAGCGGTAGGCATAGCTGCCAATCTGGATGTGGTTGCACATCACCCCCAGCAGCACCGAGCGGTCGTCGGCCAGCACCGAGTAGTTGTGCAGCGTATTGCCGATGGTGCCACCGGCAAACTGATGGGTAATAAGATTCTCAGCCATCAGCTCTTCATACAGCGCCTGCGCCACATCATCTTCAATCACCAGCGAATGGCCCACACTGAGGCCATAGCGACGCACAAAGTCATCATCCACTTTGGCTTCAATATCAACAAGGATCTGGTCGATGCCCACAATCCAGCTATTAGCAGCCTCGTTTTCCGGCTGAGCGACCTGTAACAGCGGATCGCGCGCGCTGACGGGGAAATAGTGTTTGGATTTACGTTTACCGGGGAATTTCATCTTTGCAGGACCAGAAGGGGAAGCAGGCCGCAATCATAACATATTTGCGCAACGAGGCGATCGGCGGTGAAAAACGACCGATCGCTTCGTCAGTTAGCGATACTGATTAACCAGTTCCAGCATCATATCGATATGCGCTTCATCGTCGTTCAGCGCCGGAATGTACTCAAACCGGGTGCCGCCCGCGTGCAGGAAGAATTCGCGGTTCTGCTCGTTGATCTCTTCCAGCGTTTCCAGGCAGTCTGACGCGAAGCCCGGGCTCATCACCTGCACATGCTTCACGCCCTTGGCGGGCAGGCCCTGCATGGTTTCATCGGTGTACGGCGTCAGCCAGGGTTCACGGCCAAAACGTGACTGGAAGGTCAGCATCGCTTCGCTGTCGCTCAGCCCCAGTGCGGTTTTTAACGCATCAAAGGTGTCATGGCAGCGTTGCGGATAATCGTCGCCCTCATTGGCAAAGCGCTGCGGAATACCGTGGAACGAGGCCAGCAGCAGATCCGGTTTGCCGTGCTGCGCAAAAGAGCGCTCGACCGACGCTTTCAGCGCGGCGATATAGGCCGGATGGTCGGCGTAGTCGCGAATAAAATGCACTGTTGGCAGGCTGCGGTAGCCGGCAAACACGCTGCTGAGACCGTCCCACACCGATGCGACGGTTGAGCAGGAAAACTGCGGATAGAGCGGCAGGACGATGAGCTTATTCACGCCCTGAGCCATCAGATCATCCACGGCGCTTTTCAGGCTGGGATTGCCGTAGCTCATGCCCAGCGCAACCGGTATATCCAGTTTCGCCGCCAGCGCATCGCGCTGACGCTTGCTGAACACCAGCAGCGGCGAACCTTCATCGGTCCAGACGGAAGCATACAGCTTGGCTACGCGCGGTGAACGAATCGGCAGAATACCAATATTCAGAATCGGCCACCACAGCCAGCGCGGCGTGTCGACCACGCGTTTATCACTGAGAAACTGCTTTAGATAGCGTTTTACTGCGGAGGTGGTCGGAGCATCTGGTGTGCCTAAATTGACCAGCAGTACGCCTGGCTTATCTTGCCTCATTGTTATTCCTTTTGATGGCATCAGCGGAGATGAAAACGAGACTCATTCTAACGGAAAATTGCGGGGGAAAAACCAATTGCTGTAAAAGGGACCGGATTTAACCGGCCCCCTTCAAACTTAACCGAGGATTTTTGCCAGCTCAGCGCTGACTTCGGCCACTTTACGTGTGCCGTCGATCTTGTTGTACGCGGTGTTGCCCGCTTCGGCTTCTTTGCTGTAGTAAGCAATCAGCGGAGCGGTCATCTGATGATATTCAACCAGACGCTTACGAACGGTCTCTTCCTGGTCATCTTTGCGCGTTGTCAGCTCTTCGCCGGTCACGTCATCCTTCCCTTCCACCTTCGGCGGATTGAAAGTCACGTGGTAAACGCGGCCGGATGGCGCATGAACGCGACGGCCAATAATACGCTCAACGATCAGTTCGTCTGGTACAGCGAACTCCAGCACGTTGTCGACTTTAATGCCCGCTTCCTTCATGGCATCAGCCTGAGGGATAGTGCGCGGGAAACCGTCCAGCAGGAAACCGTTACGGCAGTCTTCCTGAGCGATACGCTCTTTGACCAGCGCGATAACCAGTTCGTCGGTGACCAGTTTACCAGCATCCATAATCTCTTTGGCTTTCAGACCTAACTCCGTTCCCGCTTTAACCGCGGCACGCAGCATGTCACCCGTGGAGATTTGCGGAATACCGTATTTCTCCATAATAAACTGAGCCTGAGTCCCCTTACCTGCACCCGGAGCCCCGAGCAGAATAATACGCATTGCGTAAATCCCCTTGCGAATTGCTTATATGTGTACTTTATCCAAGTGTATGAACATAACATTAATGGGCCGCTCACCACAAGGAAGCGCGCGGCTATCCTGCATCCGCGTAGCGTTGCACATCCACTCGGCGACGGGCATAAACCGTTTGTGAAATCACCGCCAGAATAATAATCGCCCCACCAATAACTGCATGAATAGTAGGGATTTCATCCAGGAACAGATACATCCATAGCGGAGCCAGCGCCGTCTCAAGCAGCAAAAACAGCCCGGCATTGGCCGGAGAAACAAAACGCGTCGATAATGTGATCAATCCCATCGCCAGCGGCATAATCAGCGCGCCTTCTGCGATCGACCAGCCATACTGCGCCGGCGTCAGCATTTTCAGACTTTCGAGGAGATCGCTGCCGGACCACAGCACAATCACCACCGAAGCCAGGATTGCCCCCAGCGAAGGCAGACCGGCCGTCCCACCGCTGACGCGGGAAGTGAAGATAAAAGCCAGAGCCATGGAGAACGCCGTACCCAATGCATAGAGGTTGGCAATACCGCTGTGGCCCACGTCGCGACCGGACATAACCACCGCTACGCCGAGTATCCCCGCCAGCGATGCCATCAGTACGCTGCGGTCAATGTTCATCTTAAAGAACAGCCGCGAAATCAGCGCCGAAATAAACGGCGTTGAGGAGATAATCACCAGCACGGTCGCCACACTACCGCGATTCAGCGCATTGACGAAGCAGGCCGAGGAAATGCAGAAAAACAGCGTCGACAGCGCATTTTCCTGGGTCAGCCAGGGTGTGCCTAACGTTGAACGACTTTTCCGCCACAGCAGCCATACGAGCAGGCACATGCCCCACATAAAGATGCCGCGCAGCACCACGATCAGCCACGAATTTTCAATTCCCATCATGCGGATAAACACCGAATCGGTGCTGAGAATAATGCCACCCATAATACCAATCAGATTGCCATTCACCGGCAGTGCGTTTTTCATTTCCCCTCCCACAGGGCCTGTAGCTGTTGTTGTATTTCTGCCGTTGTATCAATTCGCTGACTTCCGTCTCCACGAGCCCAGGAGGAAAGCCGCAGCGTACCGGTTTGTTCGAAATAGCTCGCCCCGGCCGCCTTCACCTTTTTCTTCAATGTTTCACTGAGCGGGGGAACGTTAAAGCAGCCGAATGGGCCACCCGCGTTACCAAGCGAATCAAAATCCATTCCGCCCACGTCTTTCAGGCTGATAGCTCCCACACTGGACATATTGAACGGCTGCCAGTCGGGACTACGGAGATTGTTCAGCGCTTCAATCAGCGGCTTATCAGAGGCGGTAGACTCCTCAAACAGCAGCAGTTCGCTGCGCATCAGGGTACTGAAGTCTTCCGGGCGCAGGGCGATAATCGCCAGCCCGATAGTCAGTGAGGCATGTTTATGCAGCGGCGCAACAAAAACGGAACTGTCAGCAATCAGTTCGCCATGACGGCAGGTGGCGAAACTGTGGGAAGCATCAACAACCCCTTTGCCCTTCGTTCCTTTCAGACTGTTGACTTCAGCAGTGTAGGGATTGACGTGAGTAATAATCGGCACGGTTCCCGGCCCGGTACAGTGCGTATTAGGAAAGTTAAACAGCTCGCTGACCGGTTGATAGTGGGCATGCCTGGCAAGGCACAGCGTCGTTTCCTGTTTATGAAGCAGGTGGGAAAGAATGACCAATCCAACCCGCACCGACTGGACCAGGAACAGCTCATACTTTTCCAGGCGGTAAACACGGGTCAGTTCTTCACGGAGTTCATCTCTCAGCATACGCGCTCGCTTATAAAACTGGTCGCCGTGGACCTGCTGTAACTGAAGGGAAAGTGAGGAGGTATCCATCAATTTATTAACTCTTGCTGGAAAAGAAGCGGCATCACGTTATCGCGGAATATCGACCCCACGGCGATCTCGCAGGGAGGCAGGCGATAGTTCACCCAGGCAATTTCTTCTATCTCAGACCCCGCACGCGGCTGGCCGCTGATTTCCACGTGATAGACATGATTTTCAATCGCCGTTTGTTCAAATTCGGCCAGGCCGTGGAACAGGCCAAATGGACGAAAGGTTTTGACCTGTACACCCAGCTCTTCCTGAAGCTCGCGCTTCAGGCAGCTGAGATGATCTTCACCGGCAAGCGGCTTACCACCCGGGGAAATAAAGATCTCGGTACCGCGTTTACGCGTCAGCAAAAGTGAGCGCTGGTTGATGATGATGGCTGCGCATTTAACGATAACTTTCATAGCAAACTCCGCGTGGCGTAACCCGATGGTTACGCCACGATTAGCGGTTTGAGTCAGGCAACGGCGCTGGCTTTCAGCACCGGGGTCAGCAGGGTTTCACCAGACAGGAAACGGACGATGTTCTGCGCCAGCGGGGCTTTTTCACGCAGATAGGCGAGGATCACGTCGTCCGAAGGCGTGGAGAAGCTGTCGGCGAAAATACTGATCCCTTCCAGCGACTTAGTGGAAATTCCCAATTGCAGCAGGCGGTATTTCACGTCGTCCGCCGACTGGGCGAATTCATAGATGGGTGATTGATAGTTGATGTCGTACTGAGCCATCATCTCCACCAGAAATGCCTTCGCCACCTGACGCTGCTCCGGGAATTCCATCTGGTAGTGGGTGATGCCGTCATTAATGGTGTTAATACCGTTTCGATGGCAGAAATCAACGAGATGTGCATGAATAGCCAATTTTTCACCTAAAAGAACCAGATTTTTCCGGTACTTAAGGATGTCACTTTCCAGGTTTTCAATAGCGATTGAGCGAAACGCTCCGCTGATATCAGCGACGGTATGATCGACGACCAAATCACCGAAACGACCTCTTAATTCATCAACGCGATGCGCTAAAATGCCACGATGCAGTGAACATCCGCTGTTTCCTGACCAGAGGTGTACAGGAATACCCTGTAACATCAGATAACACGCTGCCAGCGTACTATCGCGACCACCGGTGAACATGACGAGCTGTGGTTTTACGGAATACTGATTTGTCATTTTCCTTTCCTTCACATAGCTGTTGTGCGTAATCGTCGGCTGACAAGAAAAAATATCGCTGTATGCATATGGAGTTAAAAGAAAAAATACTCTTTATCAGGCAATTGGGCTGCTGATAACTCCGGGGTCAGAGTAGGTAAAATCGGCTGGACTTTAAAATGATATAAACAGACACTGGATGTGAGATTTTCTAACGGATAGGGCTATGTCCGGACTTCCTTCGCTGCGCGCTCTGCGCTATTTTCATCAGGCTGCACTGCATCAAAGCTTTAGCCTTGCTGCACAATCACTGCACGTAACTCATAGTGCGGTCAGCCATCAAATCAAACTGCTGGAAGAGTGGTTAGATAAACCGTTGTTTCTGCGGGTAGGTGGCCGGGTTCAGCTGACCTCGGACGGCGAGCGGCTGAAGGTTTGCTGTATACAAACCTTTGGCGAAATTGAAGCGACCTGCGAAAAGATCCGCGCGCGTAACCTGCACAGCCTGACCATTTCCTGCGCCCCCAGCTTTCTTGCCCAGTGGCTGATCCCGCGGATCAGCCGTTTTACCAGCCGCCACGCGGAGATCGCCCTGACTTTTCAAACTCATGTCGACATTGAGCGCGTACGTAACGAGTATTGCGATGTGCTGATCGTCAGTCATGAACAGTCTGTCGGAGAGGATATCGCGGCCACGCTGATCACCGTCGATTATATTGGTCCGGTCTGTTCGCCAGAGTTCGCTAATCGCTTTACCTATGAAACCGATTTCGCCACCCTTCCGCTGCTGCATGCCGATACCAAGCTGCACGCCTGGGCTGAATGGGCAAAAAAAACCGGAGCTCGGGGCGATTTCTGGGCCGGACGCCACTTCGATAATCTGACGCTGGCTATTCAGGCGGCGCGCAGCGGCATGGGCATTATTATGACACCGCAGATTTTGGTGAAAAAAGAGATCCAGGAGGGCTCACTGATCGCTCCCCTGGGCTTCGCCGAAGTGGATCGCGCAACGTGGATGATGGTGAAAGAAACCCGGCGTGAAGAACAGGAGATTGCCCTGTTCCGTCGCTGGCTGCTGGAAGAGGCATCGGGGGGCGGTTGAACGCCCCACAGTGTCGGTCTGGTTTGGGTTAGATCGCCGCCTCCGCATTTTGGATCCGCCGGTGGAGCGGCACCGCCAACAACAGTGCCAGAAAAAGCAGCAGCGCCCACAACAGAAAGAAATGACCAAAGCCTGCTGCCCCCGCCAGCGCCCCGGCCACCCCGGAGCCGACGATCCCGGCAATAAACGCCATGCACTCAAACAGGCTGTAGTCCGTGCCTGGCTGGTCGCCTCCAGCCCAGCGCATGGCCTGCACCGTTAGCGTGACAAAAAACGCGCTGAACAGCACGTTACCGACGATCGCCAGCACGGCAGTAATGGCAAACGCGTGCTCGCCATAGCTCACCACGGTGCCCAGCAGCGCGCCGTCTGCCACCATCAGCAGCAAAATGATGCACATCGTCCGGCGCAGGCCCCACAACGACAGCAGCAGGCCGATCAGCAAGGCCCCCAGTGCACCGGCCACCGAGGCCACAATGCCCATAATCGCCCCGACAGCCGTGATGCTGAAACCGTAGTCAATCATAAACGGCCGCAACATGTTATTCCCGATGCTGCACGACAGTGCCAGCATCAGCACCCATCCCAGCCGGCGCCACGCCATCGGATGGCGGAAAAAGTGGCGAATGCGGGGTGTAGACGGCAGGTGTTTTTTCTGTTGCGGGGACGGCAACAGACAGACCAGCAAAAAACCGCCACTGAAAAGCAGCATAATCAGGAAAAACATCCGTTCCCAGCCGAGCAGCGGATAGAAAATCAGCAGCAATCCGCCGCCGGTAGCCTCACCGAGAAAGTATCCGCTCATCTGCAGACTCTTAGCCCGCGGCAGCTGGTGATTTGCCAGCCGCTCAATCAGCAAGGCATTAAACGACAGCGTCAACGTGGCAACCGAGGTTGAAATCAGCAACAGCGCCATGGCCAAACCGACCAGGTGGCCAGCACACTGACTGGCCAGCAACAGCCCAGCCAGCACGCCCATCATCCCGCGCTGCATCCAGCGCCGACGCCGATCGTACTTTTCGCAGGGTTTATCCAGCTTAGGGGCCCACAAAAACACCAGCCCCATGGGTAGAAACGGCAACGCCAGCAGCCCGATCGCTTCCAACGACCATCCCTGCTGGCGTCCAATCACCGGCAGGCCGCTGGCGGTGAAACCGATGCAGATGCCATACAACGCACCAAGCAGGAAAATAGCGCCCCACATGGAAATATTATGCTTTTTCATTGTTATAACCTGTAGATAAGGGAGGCTGCCAACGTGCAGCCTGCTGCTGGCAGGCCCACAGGCGTTGATATAATGAACATTCCGCCAGCAACTGACTGTGCGTGCCCTGGGCCACCAGCCTGCCCTGATCCATCACCAGGATGCGATCGGCCCTGATGACAGTGTGCAACCGGTGCGCCACCATCAGTACCGTTTTGCCTTTACCCAGCTGCGCCAGTGCCTGATGAATGGCGGATTCGTTTTCGGCATCCAGCGCCGCGGTGATCTCATCCAGCAGCACCAGGGGCGCATCCTTCAGCATCGCGCGCGCAATCGACAGGCGTTGCAACTCGCCGCCGGACAGGCTGCCCTGTGCATTTTCCAGTCGGGTTGCGTAACCCTCCGGCAACGCGCGGATAAATCCGTCGGCGCGAGCCGCCACCGCCGCGGCAATCACCTCCTCATCCGTCGCACCGGGGCGGCCCATACGGATGCTGTTGATGATACTGTCCTGCAGCCATACCGGCTGCTGGCTGACCAGCGCCACCAGGGCAAACAGCTGGTGCAGTGACATCTGCCGCAAATCAACCCCGCCGATACAAATAGCGCCGCTATCGACATCCCACGCACGTACCAGCAGATTCAACAATGTGCTTTTCCCCGCGCCGCTGGGGCCGACAATCGCCACGGTTTCACCGCCGGGAATGCACAGCTCAATCTCCTGCAGCAGCGGTCTGTCGCGATGAAATGCAAAGCTGACGCCCTGAAAGTGAATCGCGTTACCCACCGGGCGCTGCGGCCGGTCAGGTTCACTGAGCGGCTGGCTGTTCAGCAACGGCTGCAGCTTTTGCTGTGCCTGTTGCGCCATACTGAAAAACACCGCATTCGCCAGCAGCAGATCCAGCGGGCCAGCCAGCATCATCGCCACTATCAGCACCAGAATCAGTTGGCGTTCTGCCAGCTCGCCGCCGAGCCAGAGCGCAAAGGCCGCCGCCATCACCGCGACCAGCGACAGTTCCAGCCAGAGCCGCCCGGCACCCAGCCACGGGATCACCCGGCTGACGGTGCGGTCGGCAAAACCGCGCAGTTCAGTGACAGCCGCGTTATAGCGCTGACTAAAGCTCTGCGCTGCATTAAACACCCGCAGCACCGCCATCCCCTGAACAAATTCGCCGATCGTCTCACTGTGGCTATCCAGCCTGTTCCGCCGCTGATGATGCACCTCCCCCACGTAGCGCCCGGCCAGCCGCAGCAGCGGCAACATGGCCACGGCCAGCATCAGGGCCAGCAGACCCAGACGATAATCGAGAACCGCGAGCAGCAGCAGTAACAGGCAGGCATTAACCAGGTAGCCATAGAGAATCGCTGCGTGCCAGGCGAGAAAATTCTCCAGCAGCCCAACCTCCTCCGTCAGCACCGCGGCCGTTGCACCCGGCCGGAACTGCCGGAGCGCCCCTAACGGCAAGGTGCAAAGCCGGTCCAGTACCGCATTGCGCAGCGCCTTACCGGCCTGATAACCGCTGCGGAAACCCAGCTCCTGAATCTGCAGCGTTAATGGAATACGTATCAGCAGGATCAGTAGCGGCAGCGCGCCGTAGAACAGCATCTCCGGCAGGCTTAACGCCCGTTGCAAGAGTATCGCCGCCACCCAACCAACCAGCGTCGCCGGTAGCACCTGCAGGAACGTATCCAGCGCCAGCAGCAGGTAGGCCCGCTGGAAATCACGCCGCTCGCGGGCGCTCAGACCGCTGAGGCAAGTACGAATCAGTTCACCGATAGCCATCCACGCCCCTTTCTTGCCGATTTTCTTCGGCATCAATATTTTGCTGTAACTGCCACCAGCGTTGATAGCGCCCGGGGCGCGCAATCAGTTGCTGATGGGTACCGCTCTCTATCACCGCGCCCTGATGCAGCACCACAATCTGATCGATCTGCTGCAGCGTATGCAGGCGATGGGCGACCACCAGTACGGTTCTGCCCGCGCTCAGGCGGCCTATCGCCTGCTGGATAGCCAGCTCATTTTCCCCATCCGCCCAGGCCGTGGCTTCATCAAGAATTAATATCGGTGCATCCTTCAGCATCGCCCGCGCAATCGCCAGCCGCTGCTGCTGGCCGCCGGAAAGGGGTTCCCCGCTGGCCCCGACCCGGGTTTGATAGCCCTGCGGCAGTGCGAGGATAAATTCATGGGCCTGCGCCGCCCTTGCCGCCTGTTCAATGTCATGCTGACTGGCCTCGGGCCGGGCCATCCGCAGGTTATCGCTGATCGAGGTACTGAACAGCCAGCTATCCTGAAACACGCACGACACCAGCGCACTGAGCTGTGGCGCTGTCATCTGCCGCACATCCACCCCGCCGATACGCACCGCGCCGCTGGTAACATCTGCAAAACGGGGCACCAGGCGTACCAACGTTGACTTCCCTGCCCCGCTGACCCCGACCAGGGCCAGACTTTGCCCTGCCGGCACCTGCAGATTGATCCCGTTCAACACCTGCCGCGCCGACCAGGCAAAACTGACGTTATCAAAGGTGACGCAGTAGTCCAGTGGCGGCGGTGCCGGACAGTCGGGCCAGGTCTGCTGCGGCTCGGAAAGCAGGGAAAAGATCCGCTCCAGCAGCTGCATCTGTAGCGCCGCCCGCTGCGCAATACCGACGGTTTTGCTCAGCACGCTGCTTAACCCCAGCGAAAACAGCAGGAAGAAGATCAGCGTACTCAGCTCCAGCGATCCCTGGTGGTACAGCCCCAGGCCCAACGGCATCACCACCACCAGGCTGGTGCCGAGTAGCACCTGAAATATCCCTTCCGGCACCGCCATGCGTCGCATCCATACTGCGGCATCGTCGTAATACTGCTGACTGGCCTGTTTGGCCCTCGCCAGCGCGCGATCGCTCTGGTTGTACAGTCTGACCGTCGGCAGACTGGCGACCACTTCGCTAAAAGCGCCAGACATCTCGCGTTTGCGTTGATGAAAACGGCGGATGGTGGCGGCCCCCTTACCGAAAAGCGCCAACAGCAACAACCCGCCGACGACAAGCGTGCTGATGCTGGCCAGCGCCATCCGCCAGTCCAGCCAGAACATCGCGGCCAGCAGAAACAGCGGTGTGCCCCAGGCCTGGGCCACTTCCGGCACCAGATGCGCGATGCCATCCTCCAGGGTTTCGATATCTTCCTGGATCAGATCGCGCAGCAGGGCAGTATCGCTCCGCGAGAAAAAAGCCAGCGGCAACGCCAGCAACAGCGCCCCGCAGCGCAGCCGTAGCCCCTCCTGCAGGCGAAACGCCAGCCGGTGAGAAAACCACAGCGACAGGCAGTGCAGCACGCGCCCGGCGACGGTACCGGCGGCGATCCCTAACAGGATCCGCAGCCAGCTGCCGCCTGCCGCTGCAGGCTCGGCGAGGGTCATCAGCAGCCAGAAACCGCCGAGCCACGGGCTGAGTGACAGCGCCGAAGCCGCCAGGCCCAGTGCCAGGCTCAGAGACAGGCTGCCCGGTGATTCTTTGAGTAAGCGCCACAGCTCACGCCCGCCCTGCTGAGCAGACGTGGAGTTTTCTGCCATCATCAGAATTCAAATCGCAGCGTGGCGCCGTAAGTGCGCTGCTCGCCCCAGGAAGCAATCATCCCCGGCGCGATGCTGGACCCGGCCCCATTGCGCACATAGTTGGCATCAAACAGGTTTTTTGCCCAGAAATAGAGCTGCCAGTCGCTGGCTTCCACCCCCAGGCGCAGGTTGGCGAGGTCGTAGGCCGGTTCGTAATACTGGTTGCTGTCGTTCCAGTAGGTTTTATCCACGTGCTGCCATTCCCCGCGGATAAATCCGTCCAGCGTACTGGTTAGCGGCATGCGATACTGCGCGGAGACGCCTGCGGTGTACTGCGGAACCAGCGGCACGCGCTTGCCGTTGTAATTGGCTCCCGCCAGCGGATCGTCATAGTCGGTATATTTCGCTTCTACGTAGCCCAGCGACGCACCAATCTGCAGGTCGCTTTCAAAGGGTTTGGTCAGCAGCTCCACTTCCGCGCCGCGGTTACGGGCTTTACCGGCGTTGGTGGTGATCACCGTGCCGTCGGAGATGCGGCGCCCGATTTGCAGATCTTTAATATCGGTCTGGAAAATGGCGGCGTTGAGCATCACCCGTTTGTCGAGCCACAGGGACTTCACGCCGATTTCGTAGTTGATGCTGATTTCAGGATCGTAGCTGTTGCCTTCCGGTACCTGCGCCACCGAGTTGAAGCCGCCGGAGCGTGCGCCTTTCGCCACGCTGGTGTAGAAATTCAGGTCAGGGCTGGCCTGCCAGCCAACAGCCAGTTTCGGCAGCAGATTGGTGAAGGTTTTCTCGCCGTGGAACTCGCCATACAGCAGGGTCATCCCCAGCATATGCATCGAGGCATTTTCATCGCTTTTGGCGGTTTCGGTCTCCCAGCGCAGGCCGCCGGTTACTGAGATGCCGTTATCGAAGGTCCAGCTGGTTTCACCGAACACCGAAGTCCCCGAGTTCACAAAGCGCCCGCGGCTGTCGATATCCATGGTGGCTGGAATGCTGACCTCGTCCACCGCGTCTTCGCCGATATAGTTAATCAGGCCAAAATCATTGTTGAGGCGGAACCAGTAAGTCCCGACCATCCACTGCCAGGGCGAGTCGTTATCTGAAGCCAGCCGCAGTTCCTGGGTGTATTGCCGCTGATCGGAGAAAAAGTCGCCGACATAGAGGTCATATTGCGTAAAGTCAGATTCACCCAGCGTGCGTTCGTGGGCATCGCGTACGGCAGTAATCGAGGTGAATCTCAACCCGTCCAGCTGCTGGTTCCACTGTACCGATGCGCCTTTTGCTTTATGGGTCTGCTCACCGAAGAAGTTGTAGCTGTTTTCGTGCGCGGTAGCCTGGGACCGGTCGCCGTCAGGAATGAAAGCCATATCCTGCGGGCCATCGGTAGAATTGTGCCCGTCGAGGTTAAGCAGCACTTCGGTACTTTCTGACGGCGTCCAACGCACG
The DNA here is from genome assembly GCF_016909495.1 of Pantoea coffeiphila. Classification (GTDB taxonomy): domain Bacteria; phylum Pseudomonadota; class Gammaproteobacteria; order Enterobacterales; family Enterobacteriaceae; genus Erwinia; species Erwinia coffeiphila. The sequence continues at coordinate 679,536 of NZ_JAFBFW010000002.1, forward strand.
CGACCGCGCAGGAAGTACTGCTCCAGATCGGTCAGGTCGCGGTTCACATAGGTGTTGCGCGTCATGCCGTCGCGCTGCATCCACATCGCGCTGCCGCTGACCGCCAGCGTATCCTCAATCAGCCCCGTTTCGCCGCCCAGCTGGTATTTCTGCAGGTTTTTATTGCCGCTGGTGATCTCGCCGTACAGCCGACGGGATCCATCCGGCTTGCGGGTCAGAATGTTGATCACCCCGGCTTCGGCGTTACGGCCATACAACGTGCCCTGCGGCCCGCGCAGAATTTCGATGCGTTCGACATCTTCCAGATCGGTATAAGTGAGGGTGCTGAGAGGATCGAGGTAGTTAACCCCGTCGATATACACGCCGATCCCGGCCGGAGTTGCTACCTGACGCTGGCCGACGATGCCGCGAATGCTGATAAAGTTCTCGCTGGCACCACCGGCTTTTTGGATATGCATATTAGGAGTGCGGGTGTTGAGGTCTTCCAGCATCGCTACGCCCGCATCCTGCAGATCTCCGCGGGACAGCACGCTGGTTGCAGCCTGCACATCCTGCTGACGTTTCTCTTTTTTCTCGACCACGGTCATTTGTTCGGTGACGGCAGCCGCCTCAGTGTGGCTGCCTTCCGCCAGAGTCGGTGACGAATACAGGACGACGAAAATCATGCTGGCAACGGGTGACAGCGGGGAGAGGTATTTCATAATGATCCTTATCAGAAAAACGAATAGAAAAGCCGGTCACACATCTTAAAGAGGGAAGCTGCAGCGAACAGGGATGCACTGTGACTGGACGGCTTTTTTCAGCCCCATCTGGTTCAGCCGATGGTTTTACCATTATGAAATCTAAGGACAATCAGCTGGTTCGAGGTCACCGCGTAGGGAACGCATCTTCCCTGCCGGTACGCGCTTCGTGCGGTAGCAGGCCAAAGCGGGCGCGATAGGCGCGGGCAAAATAGCCGCCGCTGCGCATGCCTACCTGCAGGGCGATCTCCGCCAACGGCAGATCGCCGGACTCGATAAGATGCCTGGCCTGCAGCAGCCGCAGTTCACGCAGGCAGGCAAACACCGGCGAGCCATGCAGTTCACGAAAAAGCCGCTTGAGCCGCGTCTCACTGATCCCCACCTGCCGCGCCAGTTCGGGCAGCGCGGGCGGAGAAGCCAGATCCTGTTGCAGGATCGCCAGCACCAGGCGGATCCGCTCCACATCCTGTTGATGGCCGCTGACAGTCCGCTCTGCCTGCCGTTGCGTCTGCACGCAGACCAGCAACTCGTGGCACTTGGCGCGCAGGTAGAACCGGCTCAGGGAAAGTGCGCCCTGGTCTGCTGCAGGGAACAGTTCCCGCAGCAGGATCTGCAGCCCGGCGGGCTGAGGTGTAACGCTCTCCATCGCCAACGCGGATCCATTCAATAGCTCGCTGGAGAGCAGGATCCCCTGGCTGGCTGGCCCGCCTTTCAGCCGGTGCGGCGAGTCGCAGCGCAGCATCTCACCGGCCCGCAGCACGGTGTCAGCGTGCTCGTCGGTCAGCAGAATTTCCCCGGCAAACAGCAACAACAGTTTCTTTCCGGGCCGGGAGAGAGCGTCATCCAGCCCGGGCCCGGGCTGGCTAAATAGCAGTCCCTCTCCCCCGCCGGTCAGGGAAAGGGAAAGCGTGGCCGCGGCGGGGCTAGAAGGGAGATTTGACATAGTCTTTCGGGTTTACACCAAAGTGTTCGCGGAACAGCCTGCTGAAATGGCCCTGCTTACTGTGCCCGATGCGGGCGGCCACCTGTTTCACCGGGAGGCTGTGCTGGTCCATCAGGTAACGCGCCTCTTCCATCCGCAGGTGCTGCTGGTAGCCGTGAACCCCGGTGCCAAACATCTGCTGAAAACCGCGTTTCAGTTTGCTTTCACTCAGGCCCACCTGCTGTGCCACGGCTGACTGGGTGGTTGCTTCCGCCAGCGTTGATCCAATTAACAGCGCGGCCTCCAGTACGCGGCGCCGGTCGGCGGCAGAGAGGTCCAGACGCTGCGGCGCCCGCTGCTGCTGGCCCAGCAGGAAAGCGACATACAGGGCGATGCATTCGTGGATTTTGCTTTCCATATACAGCATGCCGAGCGCGGAGTCGGGCTGCCACTGCAGCAGCTGGTACAGCGGTCGCCACAGCGAGGGGGGAATCGCCGAACGTTCCAGTAGCGTCGGGTGTCGGCCTTCAAGAAACGGATGCCAGCTGCGAGGAAACCGATCCGGTTCCTCGGCAAACCATTGCGTCAACAGCGCCAGCGAGATGGATAGCTCCACGATGCTCAGAGAGGCGTTGCCGCCCAGCAGGCCATCGGGCAAGGCATCCGGCAAATACCACGCGGTACATTCGCCACGGCGATCGTGCCAGTTGCCGCGCGCGGAGTAGTTAACCTGATAGTGGCCAGAGAGAATAAAACACAGGCCTACGGTGGTAAAAGGCATGCCAGCCCTGACGCGGACATTCTGCCGCAGCGCGCCGTGAGTAATTCCGAGCGTCGACTGGCTGTCTTCACTGAGGTGAAACTGCGTATAGCCGTTGCCAAACCGATCGGGCCAGAGGAACCGGCAGTCGTCGGCCGCTGACGGCGGGCGGGCAGATTGCAGGGCATTCTCCATTGAGACTTCAACCAAATCATTCCAGACAACCTGAATACGCATGGTTTCCTCACGTCGCCCGGGAATGAGCCGCAGAAGACGACAAATGATAATAAATATCATTACAGTTAGGTGCGGCTTAAATTTACATATTGTTACCTTGTTGTCAAACCCGCCGCGTAGGGAAGCCGGTTAGCAGGCACAAAAAAAGGGGCCGGATAATCCGGCCCCTTTCAGTTCACGTGCTCGATGATTAGCCCAACAGCAGCTGGTTCATGCGGCGAATAAACTGGTTTGGATCGTCCAGCGAGCCCTTCTCGGCCAGCAGCGCCTGATCCAGCAGCAGCTCGATCCACTCGGCAAAGCGCGCTTCGTCCTGGGTATCGGCAGCGCGTTTAACCAGCGCGTGATCCGGGTTCAGCTCGAACAGGTACTTCACGTCCGGCACGTCCTGGCCCGCAGCGGCAAACAGCTTGGCCATCTGGGTGCTCATTTCGTTCGCGTCGGTGGTGACGATGGCCGGGGTATCGGTCAGACGGTGAGTCAGACGCACTTCTTTCACACGCTCGCCCAGCAGCGTTTTCACGCGCTCAACGAACGGCTCCAGCGCCTTCTCAGCTTCCTTCTGCTCTTCGGTTTCTTCGTCGGCCAGCTTGCTCAGCGCATCGTCGGCTTTGCTGACGGACTGGAACGGCTTGCCGTCGAACTCGGTCAGGTAGCTCATCATCCATTCGTCGATGCGATCGGAGAGCAGCAGAACTTCGATACCTTTTTTGCGGAACAGCTCCAGATGCGGGCTGCTCTTCGCCGCGGCATAGCTATCGGCAGTAATGAAGTAAATCTTCTCCTGACCTTCCACCATGCGGCTGATGTAGTCTTCCAGCGACACGGTCTGTGCCGGGCCTTCGCTGCTGGTTGAGGCAAAGCGTAGCAGTTTGGCGATGGTTTCGATGTTCGCGCTGTCTTCCGCCGGGCCTTCTTTCAGTGCCAGGCCGAACTGCTGCCAGAATGTCTGATATTTCTCTTCGTCATCCTTCGCCACTTTTTCCAGCATCTGCAGAGAACGCTTGGTCAGCGCACTGCGCAGGGTCTGAGTGATGCGGCTGTCCTGCAGGATCTCACGGGAGACGTTCAGCGGCAGATCGTTCGAGTCGATCAGCCCCTTCACGAAGCGCAGATAGTTCGGCATAAACTGCTCTGCGTCATCCATGATAAACACGCGCTGCACGTACAGCTTCAGGCCGTGTTTGTGATCGCGGTTCCACATATCCCACGGTGCCTGAGCCGGAATGTAGAGCAGGCTGGTGTACTCCTGCTTACCTTCCACGCGGTTGTGGCTCCAGGTCAGCGGGTCGGTGAAGTCGTGAGCAATGTGCTTATAAAACTCTTTGTATTCGTCTTCGCTGATTTCAGACTTGCTGCGGGTCCACAGCGCCTGGGCCTTGTTGATTTTTTCCCAGCTGGTGGTGTCGTCTTCTTCGTTACGGGATTCAATTTCAACCGGCAGGGCGATATGATCAGAGTATTTGCTGATGATGCTGCGCACGCGCCATGCATCGAGGAACTCGTCTTCGCCTTCGCGCAGGTGCAGCGTAATCTCGGTGCCGCGATCTTCTTTGGTGATATCCGCGATAGTGTATTCACCTTCGCCTGCGGATTCCCAGAATACGCCCTCATCGGCGGCAGCACCGGCAGCACGGGTGCGCACGGAAACTTTATCCGCAACGATAAACGCCGAGTAGAAGCCCACGCCGAACTGGCCGATCAGCTGGCTGTCTTTCGCCTGATCGGAGCCTAAGGACTCGAGGAAGGATTTAGTACCGGATTTGGCAATGGTGCCCAGGTTTTCAATGACTTCGTCACGACGCATACCGATACCGTTATCGCTCAGCGTCAGGGTACGGTTTTCCTTGTCGACAGAAACACGTACGCGCAGCTCGCCGTCACCCTCGTAAAGATCGGGGGTGGATAATGCACGGAAGCGCAGTTTATCCGCAGCGTCCGAGGCGTTGGAGATCAGTTCGCGCAGGAAGATTTCTTTGTTTGAATAGAGTGAGTGGATCATCAGGTGCAGAAGCTGTTTCACCTCTGACTGGAAGCCACGCGTCTCTTGTCCTTTCATGGTCATTGCTACCTCAACTAAAACAGGTTGATGAACGTTGAGGGTAGAGATGGGGGAGAAGCGCTGGATTTTCAAGGCGGCACGAAAACTCGTGCCGTTTGAATGGTCAGAATTTAATCTTGTGGCGCCCGGCCAGTGAATGGGACAGCGTCGTGCCGTCAACCATTTCCAGCTCGCCGCCGACCGGGACGCCGTGCGCGATGCGGCTGGCTTCCACGCCATACTGTTCACACAGGCTGGCGATGTAGTTGGCGGTTGCCTCACCTTCTACCGTCGGGTTGGTCGCGAGGATCACTTCCTGAATGGTTTCTTTTTCCAGCCGCTGCTCCAGACGATCCAGGCCAATATCTCCCGGTCCGATGCCGTCCAGCGGGGAAAGATGGCCCATCAGCACAAAGTAACGGCCGGAAAACTGCCCGGTCTGTTCAATGGCATGAATATCCGCCGGGCTTTCAACGACACAGATTTGACCGTTCTGCTGGCGACGAGGGTTCGCGCAGATGGTACAGATCTCCTGCTCGGTAAAGGTCCGGCAGTCCGCACAGTGGCCAATCTCAGACATCGCACGAGTCAGAGCCTGTGCGAGGCGCATACCACCGCTGCGGTCGCGTTGCAGCAGCTGAAAAGCCATGCGCTGGGCCGATTTAGGCCCAACGCCCGGCAGGCAACGCAGCGACTCCATTAGTGCTTCAAGGAGCGGGCTGGTCTGCATCAGAACGGCATCTTGAAGCCAGGTGGCAGCTGCATACCGGATGACACGGCGGCCATTTTCTCTTTCTGCGCTTCAGCAACGCGGCGAGCCGCATCGTTAAATGCCGCAGCAACCAGATCTTCCAGCATGTCTTTGTCATCTTCCAGCAGGCTTGGGTCCACTTCCACACGACGGCAGTTGTGCGCGCCGTTGATGGTCACTTTCACCAGGCCGGCACCGGATTCACCGGTCACTTCCATTTTGGCGATCTCTTCCTGAACCTGCGCCATTTTGTCCTGCATTTGCTGGGCCTGCTTCATCAGGTTACCCAATCCGGCTTTACCAAACATAAGTTCTCTCTCTTTCGCTCAGGCCACACCAACAAAACGGTGATGCGGCGGGTTACACAGGGCGGATACTCTCTTCATCAACGTCTGCGTCAAAAAAGCGTCGCAGCGTCTGAATATTATTATCCGCGATAATCGACTGGCGCGCCTGCGCCAGCTTCTCTTCATAAATTTTTTGCCGCCACTCCAGCGGCGTCAGCACCGCCGGATTATCATCTTCCACCACGGTTAATTCAATGGGATGACCAGCCGCGTTGTTGAGGGCATCATTCAGCGCCTTCTGCGCCGACGGGGAATTCAGATGCCGCTGGCTGGACCGCAGATGCAGACAAACGCCGCCGTCCGTCACCTCTTTCCACGCATTCAGCGCCAGCTGCTGCACCAGCCGCGGCATGGTCAGGGTGGCTATTTCGGCCGCCCAGGCATCACGTTCCAGTGATTCCTCCGTCAGTTTGACGATCAGCTCCGGCGTTTTTTCATGCTCCAGCGCGCTGCGCAGCGCTTTCGGCGTGGCAACCGGCTCCGCTTTCACCTCTTCCTTCGGCGTCTGCGCCTTCCAGCGGTACGCTTCCTCTTTTACCGGTGCGGCGGGTGCAGCATCCTGTCGCGGGCGCTTCTGCCCACGTTCGGTTGCGGCTGCCAGACGCTCCAGTGCAGAGCTGGCCGGCCGCGCACCCTGCGCCGCCGGCTCACTCTTTTTTGGTTTGGTTGCTCCCTGCTGGCGCATCAGTTGAGTACGCGCCTGCAGCAGCTGGCTGGTGGTGTCAGGCAATCCCTGAGGCGGCGGCGCATCTGGAATAGTATGCGCGACTGCCGGCTGGGATGGTGGCGTCAGCGGAGCCTGAGGTGCAGTCTGGGGTACGGCCTGGGCGATAATAGCCGGCCGGGCAACGGGTTCAGCAATCACCGCTTTAGGATGAAAGGCCAGCGCACGCAGCAGCGTCATTTCAACACCCATGCGGCGATCCGGCGCCAGCGGCAGCTCCTTGCGCCCCACCAGCAGCGTCTGGTAATAAAGCTGCACGTCTGCTGGCGGCAGCACTCGTGCCAGCTCGCGCAGACGCTGTTCAATCGTAGCCATATCTTCGCCCAGCGCCGAAGGCAGCAGCTGGACCATAGCAATGCGGTGCAGCAGGGTCAGCATTTCAACCAGCAGCGCTTCCCACTCCACGCCGCGCGAGGCCGCCTGGTTGAGCAGCGCCATCACCTGCGCGCCGTCCGCACTGACCAGCGCTTCGATCAGCGCCAGCGGCTGTTCGTCGTCCAGCGTGCCGAGCATATCGTTCACCGTCACCGTAGTGACCGCGCCCTGCCCCATGGCGATAGCCTGATCGGTCAGGCTGAGCGCATCGCGCATACTGCCATCGGCGGCGCGTGCCAGAAGCTGCAGTGCACGCGTTTCAGCGGAAATCTGCTCAACCTGCAGGATATGCTCAAGCTGACCGCGGATCTGATCCTGATCTAAGGCTTTCAGATGGAATTGCAGGCAGCGCGAAAGGATGGTCACCGGCAGCTTCTGCGGATCGGTGGTGGCTAACAGGAATTTGACGTGTTCAGGCGGCTCTTCCAGCGTCTTCAACAGCGCATTGAAGCTGTGACGCGAAAGCATATGAACTTCGTCGATCAGATAGACTTTAAAGCGCCCGCGCGCCGGTGCGTACTGTACATTATCCAGCAGGTCACGGGTGTCTTCGACTTTAGTGCGCGATGCGGCATCGATCTCGATCAGGTCAACAAAGCGCCCCTGTTCGATTTCACGGCAGTTATCGCACTGGCCGCACGGCGTAGCGGTGATGCCGGTTTCGCAGTTCAGCCCTTTGGCCAGCAAACGGGCAATCGTCGTCTTCCCAACGCCGCGGGTGCCGGAAAACAGATAAGCGTGATGGATACGGCCCAGCGAAAGACCGTTAGCCAGCGCGGTCAGGACATGCTCCTGACCAACGACTTCAGTAAACGCTTGTGGACGCCACTTACGGGCCAGTACCTGATAGCTCATTCGGACTTCATCATTGTTCTGAATCAAAAGAAGATACTATAACAGAATCCTCTCCTGCCCGTCGCGGTTCCTGTCGGATAGTTCCCTATACCGAGTACGCTCACAAAACCTGACGCAGTGGCTGTCGGGAAAGAGATGTTTTTTTACTCAAAAATAATCAGGCAATTTATTTACGTTTTAATGATAAAAAACTCACAGAGTTAATTTCCCAACCTGTAAAAAATAAAATAAAACACCACGCTATCCTTCTGTTAAAGAAGCCCCAGCAAGATGTAATTTTTTTGAAAATAGCCAAACACAGGGGAATCAAAAAAATAAAATACAGTCAGTTATCAACAGAGTCGGCTTGGCAAACGCAACCGCCACTTACTGACACGATTTCATTTTATTGTGTTCCCCCTATTTCAATACAGGTTCCTGACTGAAACCCGATGAAAAAGAATTTTCCTGGATTGCTTTTATTAAGTAGCCTGGCTGCCTATGGTGCAGATGACTTTAAGGTAAATAATATTACCTTTAGTGGCCTGCAGCGCGTTACGCCCGGTGCCGTCTTGCTGAATATGCCGGTACGAACCGGCGATACGGTTTCCGCGCAGGATCTCAACGAGACGGTTCGCGCCCTTTTTGCCAGCGGTAACTTTGAGGATGTGCAGGTACTTCGCGACGGCACAACGTTAATCGTTCAGGTAAAAGAGCGGCCGACCATCGCCAGCATCACCTTCGCCGGTAATAAAGCGATCAAAGATGACATGCTGACGCAAAACCTGGAGGCATCCGGGGTACGCGTGGGGGAAGCGCTGGATCGCACCACCATCACCTCAATTGAAAAAGGGCTGGAGGATTTCTACTTCAGCGTGGGTAAATACAGCGCTAATGTTAAAGCCGTCGTCACGCCGCTGCCGCGCAACCGCGTCGATTTAAAGCTGGTCTTTACGGAAGGCGTTTCCGCCAAAATTCAGCAGATTAACCTGATCGGTAACCACGCCATCAGCACCGACGAACTGCTTTCCCACTTCCAGCTGCGCGATGAAGTACCCTGGTGGAATCTGGTCGGCGACCGGAAATATCAAAAGCAAAAACTGGCGGGCGATATCGAAACGCTGCGCAGCTTCTACCTCGATCGCGGCTACGCCCGTTTTTCCGTCGACTCCACACAAATCAGCATGACGCCGGATAAAAAGAGCTTATTCATTACCGTCAACCTTACCGAAGGCCAGCGCTATGCCCTGTCGTCAGCGGAAGTCAGCGGTAATCTTGCGGGGTATTCCGCGCAGATCGAAGAGCTGGCTCGCATCAAGCCGGGAGAAACCTACAGCGCAGCCCAGGCCACGCGCATTGAAAACGATATCAAAAAACTGCTGGGCCGCTACGGCTACGCATGGCCCCGGGTGCAGACTCAGCCGGAGATCGACGACGCGACGAAAACCGTCAAACTGCACATTAACGTCGATGCCGGCAATCGCTTTACCGTGCGTCATATTATCTTTAACGGTAATGACACCTCGCGCGATGCGGTACTGCGGCGGGAAATGCGCCAGATGGAAGGTGCCTGGCTGGGCAGCGATCTGGTGGAACAGGGTAAAGAGCGGCTTAACCGGCTGGGCTATTTTGAAAGCGTGGAAACCGAAACGCAGCGTATTCCCGGCAGCAGCGACCAGGTTGATGTGGTGTACAAGGTGAAGGAGCGTAATACCGGCACCCTGAACTTCGGTATCGGCTATGGCACCGACAGCGGCATCAGCTTCCAGGTCGGCGTAACCCAGGATAACTGGCTGGGCACCGGCAACAGCGTCAGCTTTAGCGGCACCAAAAACGACTATCAGACCTATGTTGAAGTCTCCGCTACCGACCCTTACTTCACCGTGGACGGCGTCAGTCTCGGCGGCAAGTTTTTCTATAATGATTACAGCGCTGAAGATAACTCGCTGGCGGAATATAACCTAAAAAGCTTCGGCTTCGGCAGCAACCTTGGCCTGCCGGTCAGCGAACACAGCATGATGAACCTGGGGCTGGACTATGTTTATAACAGCCTGACCGATATGGAACCGCAGCTGGCCACCTGGCGCTACCTGGCTTCACGCGGGATCGATCCGGCGGTGGTCACCAAGGACGGTGACAGCAATTCTGATTTTGTCGCCAACGATGTTTTCGCCAGCATCGGCTGGAGCTATAACTCGCTGGACCGCGGCTTCTTCCCGACCTCCGGCGTCAGCGCCAGCTTTACCAGCAAAATCACCCTGCCAGGCTCCAGCAACAGCTACTTTAAAAATACCCTGAACGCCAGCGCCTATCTGCCGCTGAGCGACAGCCACAGCTGGGTATTGCTGACCCGTACCAAGCTGGGCTACGCGGGCGGTCTGGGCGGCAGCGACGTGCCCTTCTATGATAATTTCTACGCCGGCGGCTCCAGCACCGTCCGCGGCTTCTCGTCGAATACCATTGGTCCAAAAGCGGCGTATTACCGCTGCAACGGCAGTGAAAGCAGCTACGGCGCGTGCCCGGTGGAGAAATCGACCGACGCGGTGGGCGGCGATGCGATGGCTATCGTCAGCGCCGAGTTGATCCTGCCCACTCCGTTTGTCGGCGATCGCTATGCCAGCTCGCTGCGGTCTTCACTGTTCGTTGACGCCGGAACGGTCTGGGATACCCAGTGGCAAAACACCGAGCAGACCGAAGCCGCCGGGATTAAAGACTACGGCGATCCTTCGCAGGTTCGTGTCTCATCGGGTCTGGCCGTCCAGTGGCAGTCACCGCTTGGCCCACTGGTCTTCTCTTACGCGCTACCGCTGAAAAAGTATGACGGTGATAAATCGGAGCAGTTCCAGTTCAATATTGGTAAAACATGGTGATCGGCGATATTTAAATTGTAGAAAATTACAAAAATATTACCCGATCGTATTTATCGTTGACAGATTCATTACTTAACAGAATGGTATTATCTCCTGGTGGGAAAGTTCTGAGCAAACTCCTCACCATCGTTGTTATAAAGTAAATCAAAGGTCACCTTCGCCGGTGGCCTTTATTTTTACTTAAAATAAGCTGAATTTAATTATTAACACACTAAAAGCCAAAAAAAACCGCATAGAATATGCAACATAGCGCCAGCTATTGGGGAGACAACTTCTCGAAAATGGATTGGGTAATATCTTAAAGATGTGGTCCTGCCAATAACGTCAAAAGGAAATTGACTATGACCTGCCCCACCTGAGCATCAATTTCACCGTTCCCCTGGTACAGCATCCTGCACCGGGTTTGACTGTTGTCTGCCGTTTACCCCTGCCAGCGCTGCCGCTGGTCATTTACAGATTAAGTGAGAACACCGAATGAAAATACTTTGCGCGGTACTGAGCGTCCTGTTGATTGTGGCCGTGGGCTATATTTTTCATCAGCATCAGGCCGTTCCGGAAAGAATCGCTTTGCTGGATGTAGAGAAAATTATTGCTCAGTCAGCCCCAGGAAAGGCCGGGCGTGAGCATCTCAGCATTATCGATCGGCGCTTTCAGAAGGGCATGGATGATTTACACAGAAGTTACCAGAACGCGCCTGAAGAGGAACAGCAGCGGGTCTTCAGTAACGCCGAGGAAACGCTGGTCAGACAGTTCAGCGTGGAGGAGCGTGGCGTCAGTGATTCGTTGAAAAAAATTATTTATGAAGAAGCAGAGAAGTGGCGTAAGCAACATAACGTTGGCGTCATCTTCCCGGCTCAGCTGGCGCTGGTCAGTAGCGATAAGCAGGTGGATTGTACCGATGACATCCTGGCAGCGGTTGACCAGCGGCAGATTACCTTTGCAGAATTCCCCGTTCTGCAGATCAATCAACCTCCGGCAATGACCCCCGTATCTCCGCTTGCTAAGAAAAAAGCGGAAGCGAAACCCAGCGCCCCTGAAGTCACCAAACCTCAAGATAGCGATAGTCAGGATCAGGAACGCCCGGCACCGACGGCACCCGAGACGAAATCGCAGACGGGCAAGCTTACCGTTCCAGTTACGACGAATCCTGAATCGCAGACGGCCGGGCTTGCCTTTTCCGGTGCTCCAGCGGCGAATTGACGGGGTAAGAAAGGATGATATTTAGTCAGAAACGCCATCAAGAATAGCGAAATATTGCAGAAGGGATGACGGTGAGCAGCAACGCCGCTGCCCACCGAAACAGCATCAGTGCCCCGGGAAGTTCACCAGGCTGTAAACGTTCAGCCCCAGCGCCTTCAGGCGTGCTTCACCGGCCAGGTCAAACAGATTGATGATGAAGGCCGCATCTTTCACCGTGCCGCCCGCGCGCTGGATCAGTTTAACGGTCGCTTCAATTGTGCCACCGGTCGCCAGCAGATCGTCCACGACGAGGACAACATCACCCGGCTGGATGGCATCACAGTGCAGTTCTAAACGGTCGGTACCGTATTCCAGCTCATAGCTTTCCGAGAAAGTCTGGCGCGGCAGTTTGCCCGGCTTACGCACGGGAATAAAGCCCACCCCCAGACCCAGTGCAACGGGTGCACCAAACAGGAAGCCACGTGCTTCCGTACCCACAACTTTGGTGATACCCGCGTTACGGTAGCGTTCAACTAACAGCTCAATGCTCAGCGCGTACGCTTTCGGGTCTTCCAGCAGGCTGGTGACATCACGAAACAGGATGCCCGGTTTTGGATAGTCCTGGATGCTTTTGATACTGTTTTTAAGAAAATCTAGCTGCTGCGCAGTCGCGGTCATAATGTTATGCCTGGTAAATACAAATCTGACTCGCGCAGCTTCATCTCCCCCAGCCGCGAAACGGTCGGGTGAAATTCTAACGAAGGAGGGAAGCCACGCACGAAAACGACCAAATCTATGCAAACCGCCGAACAATTGCAACCGCGTTTAAGAAAATCAGCGATTTTCTTGCTCTTCCTCAACGACCGGAAGCCGGGCCATAAACACCAACAAACAGCACAGGATCGTTAGTAACATCAGGCGAACCCAAAGAATTTTTACCATCCACAGTGAAAAAGCAAAGGTCAGCAGGATAAAAACTATCGCCCTACTTTTTGCGCCGGGCGGCATGGCACGATGCTGCTGCCAGTGACGCAGGTAGCGGCCAAATACGGAACGATAAAGCAACCAGTGATGGAAGCGCGGCGACGATCGGGCAAAACACCAGGCGGCCAGTAACAGGAACGGCGTTGTCGGCAGCAGCGGCAAAACGGCACCAAGCGTCGCCAGCACCATCGCAAGCCAGCCAAGAATCAATAAAATATAACGTTGCATCGTGCACCCGTAAAAAAATGTCGTAAACAGGTTATCATATCGCGATCGTGGCCACGGAGAAGAACATGAAAAGTGCAGGTTTATTGCAGCAGCTGGATACTCAGCTGGCACAGCTGGCTCGCGCCGTGGAGCCACACGCCAATCAGCGCACGGCAAAGGCGCGTTTCGATCATCAGCTGTTTCACGGCCATTCCACCCGACTGGGGGATTATCTGGTGGAAGTGCAGCAGACTATGATGCAGTTAAAGCAAAGCGTGCAGGACAATCGCGCCGAGCGCGTTGCCTGGATGGCCGAGCGCGTTGTATTGCAGATGGGGGCATTACAGCGTGAACTGGCCACCCAGACACTGCGCAGCCGCGAAGCCGAACCTGTGGTGGAAAAAGAAAATCTGTATGAGAAACTCTCCCAGCATCAGGATTTCGAGCGCCGCCTCCGGGCGATGATTGCCGATCGCGAAAGCCTGCTGGCAATTCAGGAGACGCTGGCGCAACAACAGCAGCTTCAGCGCGAACTTGCCGCACTGGAAGGTCGCCTGCAGCGATGTATGCAGGCACTAAAACGCATTGAACGCAGTATTGAAAATCGCGAACGCGATCGCTAGCCGTTAAGGCGAACTATACTAACAGCACAATCTGGCTGGAGAGGTAAAATGGGGCTGCTTTCCTGGATTATCATTGGGTTACTGGTCGGTATTTTTATCAGGCGCTACTTTCCCGGCCGCCCCGGTGGACGAGCCGCAACGCTGGTTTTGAGCACGATTGGTGCACTGATCGGCGGCTATATCAGCAGCTATTTTGGTTTTGGTACGCTGGCACTGATGGATGTCCGCTCCGAGCTGATGGCGCTGGCAGGGGCGTTGGTGATGGGTGTGGTCATTAAAATTTTGCGTATCTGAACCGTATTGTTATCGTCCCAGAGTCGAAAATAAGGAGTCATCATGTCGCTGGAAAACGCCCCCAAAGAGGTCAAACTGGCCGTTGATCTTATTATGCTACTGGAGGAAAATCAGCTGGATGCGGAAACGGTTCTGGCTGCGCTGGCTATCGTTCAGCGGGACTTTGAGCGAAAGATTGCCGAAAAAGCTTAGCGGCCAGAATGGCGCAACGTTGGACAATGTACCAGCATCTCCACCAGCGTATCGACCAGCTGCGGCGCATCTTCGGCAAGGTTGAAGCTCTCCGGCATAAACAGCCAGTTTTCGATAATTCCGCTGATGTAGCCACGAATGACGATGGCAGCGCGCGGAGTATTGAGATTTTCCGGCAGCTGTTTTGCCTGTATACACTGTTTTAATACATCCTCTATCTTTTCATAGCATTCCAGATAGAGATTTTGCTGCATCAGTTGCAGCGTGGCCATTTCACCCACAAATTCGCATTTGTGATAAATAATTTCCATCAATGCCCGTCTTCTCGGATCGCTGGTTGTCGCGTCAAAGACATACAGTATCATTGCTCGCATAACAGACAGTGGATTCGCCGGGTATTTTGATTGATACTCAATTTCCAGATCCGCCATAACGGAGTCGGACTGTGCCCAGATTTCGTTTAGCAAATCAGTTTTATTTTTAAAATGCCAGTAGATTGCCCCCCGTGTCACGCCAGCGGCAGCGGCAATATCAGCCAGCGACGTTTTGGAAACGCCGACTTCTGAAAAGCGTTCGATCGCTGCATTGATAATGTGATTGCGCGTTTCCTGCGCCTGCTGTTTGGTATTTCGTGCCATAGTGGGGTTTTTACAAAATGGTAGATTTACATACATTTCCGAATGTATGTACCATAGCACGACCATAATTTAAACGCAGCAATGGGTTTATGGGTTTGTGATCCATTGAACAATCGATACCGGACATTCGAGGTTTATTTATGAACAAAAACAGAGGGCTAACGCCTCTGGCAGCCGTTCTGATGCTTTCAGGCACCCTGGTTCTGACAGGATGCGACAACAAAGAGCAACAACAGGCTGGGCAACAACAGGCACCTGAAGTGGGTATCGTCACGCTGAAAAGTGCCCCACTAAAAATTACTACCGACCTGCCAGGTCGTACCTCATCTTTCCGTATCGCAGAAGTTCGCCCGCAGGTTTCTGGCATTATTCTGAAACGCAATTTTGTTGAAGGTAGCGACATTAAGGCGGGTGAATCCCTCTATCAAATTGACCCAGCGACCTACAAAGCCGCATGGGACAGCGCGAAGGGCGATCTTGCTCAGGCCCAGGCTAATGCACAAATCGCCAGCCTGACTGTAAAACGCTACAAGCCTCTGCTGGGTACTAAGTACATCAGCCAGCAGGACTATGATCAGGCGATTGCCACGCAGAGCCAGACCGCTGCAGCGGTACAGGCCGCGCAGGCCGCTGTGGAAAGCGCTCGCATTAACCTTGCTTACACCAAGGTCACTTCACCTATCAGCGGTCGTATTGGTAAATCATCCGTTACCGAAGGTGCGCTGGTGACCAGTGGTCAGACGACCGCTCTGGCTACCGTTCAGCAGCTGGACCCAATTTATGTCGATGTTACTCAGTCAAGCGAAGACTTTATCCGTCTGCGCAATGAACTGAATGCCGGCACGCTGCAACAGGCAAACGGTAAAGCTGAAGTCAAGCTGTTGATGCAGAATGGTAGCGAGTACGGGCAGAACGGTACATTAGAATTCTCTGATGTCACCGTCGATGAAACCACCGGTTCTATCACGCTGCGTGCCGTGTTCCCTAACCCGGACCACAGTCTGCTGCCGGGCATGTTTGTTCGTGCACGTCTGGATGAAGGCACCAACCCGAATGCGCTGCTGGTTCCACAGCAGGGCGTGACCCGTACACCAACCGGTCAGGCTACGGCAATGGTAGTGGGTGCGGACAACAAGGTTGAAGTGCGTAATCTGACTGCCGATCAGGCCATTGGCGACAAGTGGCTGGTTACCGGTGGACTGAAAGACGGTGACAAAGTGATTGTAACCGGACTGCAGCGTGTAAGACCAGGTGCGGCCGTAACGCCACAGGAAGTTAGCGAAGACAGCTCCAAAGCCGCAGCTCAGCCTCAGGCGCAGTCTGAACAAAGCAAGTCTTAACAGGAGCCACTGATTCATGGCTAAGTTTTTTATCGATCGCCCGATCTTCGCCTGGGTTATCGCCATCATTATTATGCTGGCGGGCGCACTGTCGATCCTGAAACTGCCGATTGAGCAATATCCTAACGTTGCACCGCCGGCAATTGAGATCTCTGCAACCTACCCAGGTGCTGACGCGAAAACCTTGCAGGACTCCGTCACGCAGGTTATCGAACAAAATATGAACGGCATTGACGGCCTGATGTATATGGGCTCAAGCAGTGACTCAACGGGTACGTTGCAGCTGACGCTGACCTTTGAGTCCGGTACCAATGCCGATATCGCTCAGGTTCAGGTACAGAATAAGCTGCAGTTGGCTATGCCACTGCTGCCGCAGGAAGTACAGCAGCAGGGTATTCGCGTTCAGAAATCCTCCAGCAGCTTCCTGATGGTTGCCGGCTTCATTAACGAAGACGGCACCATGACGCAGAACGACATCTCCGACTACATCGGGTCAAACGTTAAAGACCCGATCAGTCGTGTGCCGGGCGTCGGCGATACGCAGCTGTTCGGTGCACAGTACGCGATGCGCGTCTGGATGGACCCGCATAAACTGAATAACTTCCAGCTAACACCCGTGGATGTGATCAGCGCAATCAATACGCAGAACTCCCAGGTCGCGGCAGGTCAGCTTGGTGGGTCACCGCCGGTGAAGGGGCAACAGCTTAACGCCTCAATCATTGCGCAGACGCGTCTGACTTCGGCTGAAGAGTTCGGCAATATTTTGCTGAAGGTGAATACCGATGGTTCGCAGGTTCGTCTGAAAGATGTTGCGCAGATCGAACTGGGCGGGGAAAACTATGAAATCATCGCCCGCTTCAACGGTAAACCCGCTTCTGGTCTGGGGATTAAGCTGGCGACCGGTGCAAACGCACTGGACACGGCTTCTGCCGTTAAAGCTGAACTGGCCAAGCTGGAACCGTTCTTCCCGTCCGGCCTGAAAGTGGTTTATCCGTACGACACCACGCCTTTCGTTAAAATTTCGATTAATGAAGTGGTTAAAACGCTCGTTGAAGCGATCGTGCTGGTGTTCCTGGTGATGTATCTGTTCCTGCAGAACTTCCGCGCTACGTTGATTCCAACCATCGCGGTACCGGTAGTACTGCTGGGTACGTTTGCCATTATCAGCGCCTTCGGCTACTCGATAAACACCCTGACGATGTTTGGTATGGTGCTGGCGATAGGCCTGCTGGTAGATGACGCCATCGTTGTGGTCGAGAACGTTGAACGCGTGATGGTTGAAGACGGCCTGCCGCCGAAGGAAGCCACGCGAAAATCGATGGACCAGATACAGGGTGCCCTGGTGGGTATCGCCCTGGTGCTGTCTGCGGTATTTATCCCAATGGCCTTCTTTGGCGGGTCAACGGGGGTTATCTACCGTCAGTTCTCGATAACCATCGTTTCCGCGATGGTGCTGTCGGTGATTGTTGCACTGATCCTGACTCCAGCGCTTTGCGCCACGATGCTGAAACCGATCGCTAAAGGCGATCACGGTAAAACCACCGGGTTCTTTGGCTGGTTCAACCGTCTGTTTGATAAGAGTACTCAGCACTATACGGATAGCGTAGGCCATATCGTTCGCAGTACCGGACGTTATTTGGTTATCTATCTGTTGATCGTCGTCGGCATGGCTTTCCTGTTCCTGCGTCTGCCTACCTCCTTCCTTCCTGAAGAAGATCAGGGCGTGTTGCTGACGATGGCTCAGCTCCCTGCTGGTGCCACTCAGGAACGAACCCAGAAAGTGCTGGACCAGGTGACTGACTACTATCTGACCAAAGAAAAAGCTAACGTGAACTCCGTGTTTACCGTTAACGGCTTTGGCTTCGCAGGACGTGGGCAGAACACCGGTATCGCGTTTATCAGTCTTAAGGACTGGGATGAACGAAGCAGCTCAGACAATAAAGTACCGGCCATTGCCGCCAGAGCGATGGGAGCCTTGTCATCAATTAAAGATGCCATGGTGATTCCATTTAACCTGCCAGCAATCGTTGAGCTGGGTACCGCTACCGGCTTCGACTTCCAGCTGACCGATAAAGCCGGCCTGGGTCATGAAAAACTGACCGAAGCTCGTAACCAGCTGCTGGGCATGATTGGACAGCACCCGGATACGCTGGTTGGCGTGCGCCCTAACGGCCTGGAAGATACCCCTCAGTACAAACTGACTATCGACCAGGAAAAAGCCCGCGCAATGGGGGTATCGCTCTCTGATATCAACACCACGCTGGCCGCAACCTGGGGCGGTTCCTACGTTAATGACTTCATTGACCGCGGCCGCGTGAAAAAAGTGTACGTGATGGGTGAAGCCCCTTACCGTATGTTACCGAGCGATATCGGTAACTGGTATGTGCGCTCAACCAGCGGTGAAATGGTGCCATTCAGCACCTTTACCACCGGTAAGTGGATCTACGGTTCGCCGCGTCTGGAACGCTACAACGGCTTGCCTTCGATGGAGCTGTTGGGCCAACCCGCACCGGGCAAAAGCTCGGGTGATGCTATGAACCTGATGGAAGAGCTGGCGGCTAAACTGCCAACGGGTATCGGCTATGAGTGGACCGGCATGTCCTATCAGGAACGTCTGTCTGGAAACCAGGCCCCTGCCCTGTACGCCATCTCACTGATCGTCGTGTTCCTCTGTCTGGCAGCACTGTACGAGAGCTGGTCGATTCCGTTCTCGGTAATGCTGGTCGTTCCACTGGGTGTTGTCGGGGCACTGCTCTTTACCACACTGCGTGGGCTGAGTAACGACGTTTACTTTGTGGTGGGACTGTTGACCACCATAGGGCTATCGGCGAAAAACGCCATCCTGATCGTTGAGTTCGCTAAGGACCTGATGGAGAAGGAAGGAAAAGGGCTGGTTGAGTCAACTCTGGAAGCGGTACGTATGCGCCTGCGTCCAATTCTGATGACTTCACTGGCATTTATCCTCGGCGTACTGCCGCTGGCGATCAGTTCCGGTGCCGGTTCCGGCGCGCAGAACGCCGTAGGTACCGGCGTAATGGGTGGTATGGTTACCGCAACCGTTCTGGCTATCTTCTTCGTTCCCGTGTTCTTCGTGGTGGTTCGCCGTCGCTTTAGCAAGAACAAAGAGGAACTGGAGCACAGTCATCCGGTTGAGCATCACAAATAATCGACCTTTGTCGAAATCCTTTAGAGGCCGCCCTGTGCGGCCTCTTTTTTTTTGCGGTTGCAATTTCAAAAACGTCGGCGCATACTATTGTTATAGTATAACATAACAAATGGAGTGAATGATGAAACAGGGTATTCATCCTGCCTACCGTCAGGTGGTGTTCCATGACACCACGGCCGATGCTTACTTTGTGGTGGGATCGACCATTAAAACCGACCGCACCATCGAACATAATGGCAAAGTTATGCCTTACGTAACGTTGGATGTCTCTTCCGCCTCACACGTTTACTACACCGGCAAACAGAAAGACTTTGCTAAAGAAGGCAGCGCAGCGCGCTTCAGCCAGCGCTTTGGTGGCATTCTTAACGTCATGAAGAAATAAAGGAATTACGATGCAGGTATTAAGCTCGCTGGCATCAGCCAAAAAACGCCACAAGGATTGCAAAATCGTACGCCGCCACGGCCGGGTATTTGTGATCTGTAAAAGTAACCCTCGCTTTAAAGCGGTGCAGGGAAGAAAGAAAAAACGCTAGGTTAAAATGAACTTAATGTGCCAGGCGAATCTTCAAAGGGTTCGCCTTTTTTGTGTCTTTTTATTTTCAATCACCAGCCTCCTCCACATTGAATAATATTTTTTTCTCGAAAATCCATCTATTTAAGCTGATTACCATGCGAATACGCCCTCCGTTGACGGTGCGTTTATGCGCATTTTTTGTCAAAGAAATCATCGTTAAATCAGTAATTTATATGAAGCATCATCATCCCACCATCGCAGTATCACATTGATTACTCCGATATTTGGCGATTGCTGAAGTGTAGTGGCACTACATTATATGACCCCCTGTCATTCAATAATGTTACGCATCATAATTAAATAGGGATATCAAAATGAAACGTTCAACATTAGCATTAGCCTTGTCATGCGTTATGTTTTCCGCTGCCAGTATGGCTTCAACTCCGATTCAACTCTCCTCATTCAATAACCTGCCAGATGATAACGAAGTGAATGGTTTTCACGGCAGCTTCCTGTACAGCAATACCGGAACCGTAAATGGTTTTGACCTGCCAATCCTTGGTTACGGCGAACTGGATCAGCTCAACGGGTTGCAGATCGGTGCCGTTGCCGGTTCACATATTCGAAACGGTATGAACGGTGTTGCAATTGGTCTGTTTAACTGGCACGGCGGTACTGACAATGGCGTGAACATCGGGCTTGCCAACAAAGTTGGTGATATGACCGGTTTCAACCTGGGTTTGTACAGTGGCGCAGAGCGGTTCACCGGGGTTAACCTGGGCATTGCAACGCAAACTGCCGATATGAGCGGTATTAACTTTGGTGCGATTGGAAACTACACCACGGGCAACATGCAGGGGATAAACGTTGCGCCGTTTAACTGGACCCAGCGTGATAGCACCGGGGTTAACGTCAGTCTTCTTAACCATACCGGTAACGCCACAGGCGTCAACATTGGTGCTCTTGGTAACTGGAGCGAGGGTAATATTGAAGGTCTGAACCTCGGCCTGGTCAACGTTTCGGGTAACGTTACCGGTTTGAACATTTCGCCACTGTATAATCTGTCGCAGGATACCGTGGGAGCCAACTTCAGTGCGGTTAACATGTCGCACAACGTGCAGGGGGCCAACATTGGCCTGGTCAATATGACAAACGATGTGCAGGGAGGAAACATTGGCGTGGTCAACGTGGCCCATAACGTCAACGGTTTCAACTTTGGCGCAGTGAACGCCTCTTCAGGGACCACCAACGCCGATATTGGTGCGTTTAACTATTCCGACAGTACGTCCTTCCAGTTTGGTCTGGTCAACGCCACCAAAAATCTCGAAGGATTGCAGATTGGCATCATTAATATTGCAACCAATGCCACCGTTCCGGTACTGCCGCTGGTCAACTACCATCGCTCATTCTGATTGACGGCAAGGCGGATCGCCAGGCGCTCCGCCTTGTTGAGTTTATTTCATACTGGCAACCATCGCGGTGACGTTATGTTTAAACGCGGCCACGTAGCTATCTGCTTCCCCGCCCTTTTCCGTTAAGGCTTCCGGATAGAGTTCTCCACCCTGTTTCGCGCCGGTGGCAGAGGCAATCTGTTTGACCAGGCGAGGATCGGTCTGATTCTCAATAAACCACGCGTTAATCTTCTCTTTCTTAAGCTGGTTAATCAGGCTGGCTACATCTGATGCACTGGCTTCAGATTCCGTCGAAAACCCGACCGGTGACAGGAAGCTGACGCCATATCGCTGGCCGAAATAGCCAAACGCGTCATGGCTGGTTAATACCTTGCGCTTCGATTGAGGGATCTGCGCGAACTGCTGCTGTGCCCAGCTATCCAGCTTTTTCAGCTGCTCAATATAGGCATTACCCTGCTGGCGGAAGTAGGCTGCATCCGTTGGATCGGCGGCGATAAGCGCATTCATCACATTAGTCGCATAGATCACACCATTCTGCATGCTGTTCCATGCATGAGGATCGGTAATTGTTTTGCCATCCTCTTCCATTTTTCGCGTATTAATACCGCTGGAAGCTACAATGGTCTGCCCTTTATAACCAGAAGAAGTAATCAGGCGATCCATCCACCCCTCCATCCCAAGGCCGCTGACAAACACTAAATCGGCATGAGCCAGTGACTGACTGTCCTTTGGTGTCGGTTCAAAGCTGTGCGGATCGCCATTTGGCCCGACCAGACTTTTGACCACCACATGCTCACCGCCGACGTTTTGTACGATATCAGCCAGTACGCTAAAACTGGCCACGGCCTGTACCGTGTTTGCCATCACCGCCGGAGCGGCCAACAGGGCTGACAGTGCCAGCGCCAAAGGTAACTTCTTCATATTTTTACTCCTTCGCCATAGACAATGTTCTGCGTACGGAAAAAATACCGCCGCAGGGTCCAAATAAAATTGAGATAAAGAACAGTACTGCCGCGCTCAGTACCACGGCGGGTCCGGCAGGCAGAGAGAGATAAAATGAGGCGCAAAGACCGCTAAAACTGGAAATTATTGCCAGCAGCATCGCGGCGGCGAGAGTGCCGGAGAGATGGCGACTCCAGAAGCGGGCACTGGCAGCAGGCAGCATCATCAGACCTACGCTCATTAACGTTCCCAGCACCTGGAAGCCCGCAACCAGATTGATCACCACCAGTATCAAAAAGATTCCGTGTACCAGCGGCGAGGTCCAGCGATTCTGCGCAGCAAGAAACGTAGGATCGAAAGCATCGATCACTAATGGACGATAGATGAATGCCAGCACCAGTAACGTAATGCCGCTGATACTGCTGACCAGCAAAATTGATGGCGCATCAACGGCCAGCAGCGAACCAAATAGAACATGAAGCAGATCGACACTGGAACCGCGCAGGGAAACCAGCGTAACCCCTAGCGCCAGCGAACCAAGATAGAAACCGGCAAAACTGGCATCTTCCCGCAGCGGTGTATAGCGGCTGACCGCGCCGGACAGCAGTGCTACCGTCAGCCCGGCAATCGCACCACCGATACCCATTGCCACCAGAGACAGTCCCGAGATCAAATAGCCAATAGCCGCACCGGGGAGCACCGCGTGGGACAATGCATCCCCTACCAGGCTCATACGTCGAAGCAGTAAAAAAACGCCGAGTGGCGTTGCACTAATCGAAAGAGCGACACAGGCCACCAGCGCACGGCGCATGAAACCAAATTCGATAAAAGGCTCAATAAGTATCATGCTCGCTCCCCCGCGCTGCGTGAAAACTTCAGCCCCGTCACGCCGCAGCTACGGCAGGACCATTCGCTATGATTCGGTTTTAAACGCAGGACCTGAGGGAAATGATTAGCGACCGTCGCCATATCGTGCAGAACGACAATTAACGTGCAGCCGGCTCGATGGCGCTCCGCCAGCAGCTCGATAAGCAGAGCAATCGTATCGCTGTCTACGCCGCTAAACGGCTCATCTAACAGCAACAGTTCAGCATCCTGGATCAGCAGGCGGGCAAACAGTACACGCTGCAGCTGCCCACCAGAAAGCGTACCCGGCGATGCATCGACAAACGGCAACATACGGACCCGTTCCAGGGCCTCAAAAATCTGTTTCCTTTGCTGACGATTAATAGCGCCGAACCAGCCGCACTGCCGCCAGAAGCCCATCGCGACCAGATCGAACACGGTGAGGGGAAACGTTTTTTCAAGTTCTGCATGCTGCGGTAGCCACGCAATCGTTGGGCGCGGAGTTGGCAGGCTGATACTGCCACTCACCGGCGGGATCATGCCACACAGCGTTTTTAACAACGTCGATTTACCGCTGCCGTTATCGCCGACCAGTGCTGTCATGCTTCCCTGGGTAAACTCACCCACCAGCTCAGGGGTGACAGCACGCTGTTGATAACCAACGACGAGTTTGTTCAGTGTAATCATCAAGCGATCGCCCATTTTGTCATCAACAAAAGCAGCAGGACCACTACGATGGATAGCATCGCTCTTAGCCAGGCAGGACTACTGAACAGGGTGCCGAATCGATAAAAAGGAGAGGATGGGTAGCGCATAGCATCATTCAATATGTTATAACATAACGTAAATCTACTGCTAAAATTGGCGAATTGATAAGATTAAAATGTATCTAAGTATTACATTATGCCGTAACGTGTTTCGCAGTGATTTATATAAAGAAAATTCAACAAGCGTGAAGCCACTCGAAAAAAAACGGGTCAACAAGAAATAACAATCAATTGACAAATCATAATGATAGGCTAAACCAGAATGACAACTGATTGGCTTTAGCTGTAAAAATGCGTCATCTTTATTAGCAACAATTAACTTCAGGGTGAAAAATGCACAGAACTTTACCATTAAAAAATCGTCAAAATGTCATTACTCCACTAGAGTTAATAGAGGAAATTAAACAGAACATTCCTAAAATAGAGGATGAGCTGGTCGGAAATTTGACTTGGTATTCCCCTAATGCTCGTTATGTTCCGAATAGTCTGAATGTTATTTCTCTGGAAGACTTGGGGCAATCGCGTTATAAAATGAACTATAGTTTCCTTTGGAACGTCTTCAATGCCTGTCTTGATATTGATTCAGACGAAACCACTTATAGTTCAGTCAACTTTGTGCTTTCAGATGGTGCATTGCGGTTTGATTTCATAGACAACGAGCCGGACTCTATGTCAGAAGAATTGTAATAATCAGTCAATTAGTTAACAAAAAAATGAAACTAAGTTATATTTTAAATAGATGTTTCATTTGAAGAGTAATTATCACTTCCTGGCCAACCGAGTATAAAAGTGCTGTTAATAAGCATGTTTTTCTAGCGATGGAGGGGAAAAAGATGGACGAATACTCACCGAGAAGGCATGATATTGCACAGCTGAAATTCTTGTGTGAAAACCTGTATGATGAAAGTATGGCAACGTTAGGTGACAGCCACCACGGCTGGGTTAACGATCCTACTTCTGCCATCAACCTGCAGCTTAATGATCTGATTGAGCACATTGCTGCTTTTACTATGAATTACAAAATCAAGCACGTCGATGATACCGATCTGATTGGACAGATTGACGATTATCTCGATGATACTTTTATGTTATTCAGCAACTACGGCATTAATGCACAGGACCTTCAGCGTTGGCAAAAATCAGCAAAACGCCTGTTCAGCATTTTTGCAGAAGAGTGTGCGCCCGGCCAAATCCAGGCCAGCCATTCATTTTAGTAACCCACTACTCCTTACGGTTTAATGATGACTGACAAACTTTTAACTAAAACTGATTATCTGATGCGCCTCAGACGCTGTCGTTCTATTGACACCCTCGAGCGCGTGATTGAAAAGAACAAGTACGAATTATCTGATGACGAATTGGCTATATTTTATTCAGCAGCCGATCATCGCCTTGCTGAACTAACCATGAATAAACTTTATGACAAAGTCCCCGTTTCCGTGTGGAAATTTGTACGCTAACATTTAAATGATTTTGATTTAATAGAGTAGCGTGGGCAGAGCTGGCCAGGGCGTAACGGGCGACGTCCAACCAGCAGTACACCGCAAAGATTGTCCCAGAATTCATTAAAATCAACCGCTGATGTGCAGAAAGGATGTCTGCCAGGAGTATGACATCAAGCTGAACTATAATTAATCCCAGCATTTCACAAATAATCTATGAGGGTTGTACTCTTAACATAGTTTGTAGAGTTCAATCGCTTGTAAGACGTTGAGCAGATGATTAAATTCAACTTACAGACCGTTCAACAGCAATCGTCACTGATTCTCGCTCGTTTAAATCAACATCGTCGCCTTTAATCGATGCTCGTTAATTCCCCACGTTAGTAATGCCCATTCTGTAGTTCAATTTCTTATGCTGTACAGTCATGATCCTCAGCCAGTGCTGTGGCTGATAACACCGTTCTCAAACCCGGCAAGCATGTTAAACATAAGAAATTATGAAGTTATGCGCGGATATGCCGCTTTTATCTCAGGAGAGTCTCAATGTGATTAGGGTAAGGCGAGAGCTAAGGAGAGAGTTACGAAAGCAGAAATGGGTGGGGGCCCTGCCAGCTACATCCCGGCACACGCGTCACTTGTTACGGCTGCTTCCTTCCGGACCTGACCGAATTCACAAATTAGCATTGCGGGAGAACCAACAGGGCCCCCATTGACGGCCTCGGATAACCGAAGCGCAGGCGCATTATCAATGAACCCCAGGGCAATTGCAAGCCAGCCTCCGATGACCGTTTGTTTCTTGCACAATACGGGTGATATTCCCTCATTACTTACCAAATCACGCTGATTAATCAGCTCAAATACCAGCATCTGTCCTTTATACTGATCCCTTTCTGAACGGCTTCGCGATTAGTTGCTGTTTACTGCTATGGCCAGGGAGTGAATTTGGACACAGAACACGATAACTTTCGCCAGCGTATCTTTCAAATCCTTGCGGCTATCCCTTACGGTTCCGTCACCACTTACGGAGAGATTGCCCATCTGGCAGGTTCACCCAGAGCTGCACGTCAGGTTGGCGGCGTACTGAAACGCCTGCCGGAAGGTAGCAAACTCCCCTGGCATCGGGTGATTAACCGCATGGGGGAAATTTCGCTTACGGGTGATGATTTGAGCCGACAGCGATTGGCGCTGGAAGCCGAAGGCATTGAGGTCTCACCAGAGGGTAAAGTCGATCTGAAGCGCTATCGCTGGAAGCCTTAGTAACGCCCCCGCAGGGGCGCTTGAGTCAACGGCTAAATCAGTATGAGGTTGGTGCAGGAACCGCCGAGGAAGGCGTAACCTGTGTAGGCGACGTTGAAGGCACCGAGGTGGCCGCCCCGTCCTGTGCCTGAAGTGGCATTGACGGTACCGGCACCAGCGTCAGATCCTGTCGCGTGCCGCCCGTAGTGACCACCTGCTTCACGGTATCGGTAATAAACAGCATTTTACCATTCAGGGTTACCGCCGCGCTAAGCAGAATGCGAGCTCCCGGCTGCACATCCGCCGGATTAAACGGCAGCACGAACTGGAACGGTGCCTGCTTGCCTTCGGTACGCGTAACTCGCTGCGAGAGCACCTTCGACGGTGCATCGGCCAGTGACGCATCTGACAGCGTGACCGTCAGCACTGCATCAGGCGGCAGCGCGATCCGCTGACGTATCCACACCGTACCACTCACGTTTGGCTGCTGGATAACGGCCTGCTGTCCCTGTACCTGCGAACCCAAAGTTGGTGTCGGCACATCTTTGCTCTTGTCCGCACAGCCAGAGATTGCCACAGCAAGGGCGGCACTGCTCAATACAAACCAGAGTTTCATGGATGTCTTCTCCTTTTTGATCCCTACGGCGCGATAATGCCGTTCAGGGGCAGAGCTTTACTGCCCGTAAGGCTTTAATTCTGGCACATGTTGCTGGATTTTTCCTGTTACCAGCGATTTTCATTCTTTCCGTACGAACTGCGCAGATCCCATAAACAGGCGTTGACGCTAACTGGTCGGATCTCGCAAACTGAGCACTGAAATTTTTAAGAGGAAGCCGCATATGAGCCAGGCGCTGCAAAATTTATTAAATCTGCTCGATCTGGAAAGCCTGGAAGAGGGCTTATTCCGCGGGCAAAGTGAAGATCTTGGTCTGCGCCAGGTCTTTGGTGGCCAGGTTGTCGGCCAGGCGCTTTATGCCGCCAAACAGACTGTTCCCAGCGAGCGTATCATCCACTCTTTTCACAGTTACTTTCTACGCCCTGGCGACAGTCAGAAGGCGATTATTTACGATGTGGAAAACCTGAGGGACGGCAACAGCTTTAGCGCCCGCCGGGTGAAGGCGGTTCAAAATGGCAAACCGATTTTTTACATGACCGCCTCATTCCAGGGCCCGGAAAGCGGCTTTGAGCATCAGAAAACGATGCCGGTGGTCCCCGGACCTGATGATTTGCCATCCGAGCACGAAATCGCGCACAAACTTGCTCCACATATCCCGGCCCCCTATCGCGACAAATTCCTGTCGGAAAAACCGTTTGAAATCCGCCCGGTGAAATTTCATAACCCGCTAAGAGGACACGTGGACGAACCCTATCGTCACCTGTGGATACGCGCAAACGGCACGATGCCGGAAGATAAGCGTATTCATCAGTATCTGCTCGGCTATGTGTCCGATTTCAATTTCCTGCCGGTATCGCTGCAACCGCACGGTAAAGGCTTCCTTGAGCCGGGTATGCAGGTCGCGACCATCGACCACTCCATGTGGTTCCACCGTCCGTTTGACCTCAATGAGTGGCTGCTGTACAGCGTGGAGAGCACTTCGGCTTCCAGCGCCCGTGGTTTTGTTCGCGGCGAGTTCTACACCCAGCAGGGGACGCTGGTTGCTTCGACGGTGCAGGAAGGCGTTATCCGCCAGCGCGAGTAAGGCAACCTCAGACGCTAATGACAACGGGAATCAGCGAAAACACGGACGTGCCGCTGGACTTACGGTTTGAGGGTTTGCGGTGTTACTGGGATGTATCACAAAAAAAGCGGGCCATAATGGCCCGCAAGATTTTTTATTTTTAGCGCACTACTTTCCTTTTTTTGCTTACCCGACCAGATTACTGGTTGTAAGCATTCTCGCCGTGGCTGTTGACGTCCAGACCTTCACGCTCCTGGTCTTCAGGAACACGCAGGCCAACAATCATATCCGCCACTTTGAAACCGATAAACGCGACAACAGCGGTCCAGACAACGGTCAGCGCAACGCTTTCCAACTGCACCCAAACCTGATGCCCCATAGTCACGCCTTCTGCATAACCCACGCCGCCCAGTGAAGAAGATGCGAACACACCGGTCAGGATACAGCCAACAATACCGCAGACGCCGTGAACACCGAACACATCACATGGGTCATCAACACGCAGCCATTTCTTCAGGGTGGTCACACCCCACAGGCCAGCCAGACCACCGACCAGACCGATAATCAGAGCACCACCGACGCCAACGTAACCACAGGCCGGGGTAATCGCTACCAGACCCGCAATCGCACCGGAACTGACGCCCAGCAGCGAAGGTTTACCGCGCAGTGCCCACTCTCCGAAGGTCCAGGTCAGCATTGCACCCGCCGTTGCTACAACGGTGTTAAGGAATGCCAGACCGGCGATTTCGTTCGCAGTACCTGCAGAACCGGCGTTGAAGCCAAACCAGCCGAAGTACAGGATTGCAGTACCGGTGAACACCATTGGCAGGTTGTGCGGTTTAAAGGCTTCTTTACCAAAGCCCGCACGTTTGCCCAGCAGGTAAGCACCGACCAGACCCGCTACCGCAGCGTTGATGTGTACAACAGTGCCGCCCGCGAAGTCCAGCGCGCCATCCTGAGCCAGGAAACCGCCCGCCCAGACCATGTGTGCAATTGGCAGGTAAGCAAAGGTCAGCCAGATCAGTACGAAAATCAGCACGGCTGCAAAGCGGATACGCTCAGCAATAGCACCCACAATCAGACCCACGGTGATACAGGCAAAGGAAGCCTGGAACGCGACGTGGATGTACTGGTAGAAGGAACCCATCAGCGTGGTTGGCGCAATCCCTTTCAGCATCGCCCAGTCAAAGCTGCCGAAGAACGCGTTGCCTTCGCTGAAGGCCAGAGAATATCCGTAAACCATCCACACAACGCAGACCATAGCGAAGGTCATGGCCACCTGGGTCAGCATGGACAGCACGTTTTTACCGCGAATCAGACCGCCGTAAAACAGCGCAATGCCCGGAATTGTCATAAACAGCACCAGCGCGGTGCAGATCATCATAAATGCGTTGTCGGCTTTATCCGCTACCGCCGGTGCGGCAGCCATGGCAAGCGACGGTAACAGAGCAATGCTGGCAAGGCCAAACTTAGCGAGTTTCTTCATTTTATCCCATCCCATCACAATTCTTAGCCCCGAATTACAGTGCTGCTTCGTCAGTTTCGCCGGTGCGAATACGGATCACCCGCTGCAGTTCTGCAACAAAGATTTTCCCGTCACCAATTTTGCCGGTGTAGGCGGCTTTGCTAATTACATCAACCACTTCATCGATCTGGTCATCTGCAATCGCAATATCAATTTTTACTTTTGGCAGGAAGTTAACGCTGTACTCAGCTCCGCGATAAAGTTCTGCATGCCCTTTTTGTCTGCCAAAACCTTTAACTTCCGTCACGGTCAGACCCTGAATGCCGATAGATGACAGTGCTTCACGCACGTCTTCCAGTTTGAACGGTTTGATTACCACGGTAACCAGCTTCATACGATCCCCTCCAGTATTGAATACGGTTGTTTCACGAACACGGATTTACTAAAGCAAAGGCTGTGCCAGAAATGAAAAACAGGCAGTTTTCAGGTGATTAGTCAGTGCGGATCTGAAGCGCAGCCTGGGATGGGATACCGCGAACAGAAAGCCTGTAAGAGGAGTATAGAAAAAACGCACCTTAACGGTGCGTTTTGCGTAAGTTCGGTGCATTAAGTCAGGGCAATGGTTATTTTTTCGCCTGAATTTGGTGCATAGGATGCTGCATAAAGATCAGCTCTCTGCGGCAGCCAGCTCTTCGCCCGCCAGCTGTAGCTGGTACATTTGCCAGTAGCGTCCCTGGGCAGCCAGCAGCTGTTGATGATTACCGCGTTCAACTGCCTGCCCACGGTGCAGTACAAGGATCGTATCCGCCTCGGTGATAGTGGAAAGGCGATGAGCAATCACCACCAGCGTGGTCTGCTGGCGTATAGCACGCAGTGCCTTTTGAATCGCCTGCTCTGTACCCGAGTCAATATTAGCGGTGGCTTCATCCAGGATCAGGATCTTCGGCGTTGCCACCAGTACCCGCGCCATCGCCAACAGCTGTTTTTGCCCAACGGAAAGATTGTTCCCCTGCTCGCCCAGTCGGGTGTAAATCCCGTCGCTCATACTTCGCGCCAGTGAGGCCAGCTGCACGGTTTCCAGCGCCTGCCAGACCGCCTGTTCGCTGATATCCCGCCCCAGAGTAACGTTAGCAAAGAAGGTGTCCGCCAGCACGACCGGGTCCTGTTGTACCATCGCCACACTCTGCCGCAGCGACGCATGACTGAGTGACTCCAGCGGGCGGCCATCCAGCAGGATTTCACCTTTACTGAGCGGATAGTAGCCCATCAGTAAATTAGCCAGCGTACTTTTACCGCTCCCCGTATGGCCAACCAGCGCAACGAAATCACGCGGGGCGACTTCCAGGTTGATATCGGTCAGCACCGGCTTACCGGTACGGTAGGAAAAAGTCAGGTCGCGAATAGCAATGCTGCCGCTGGACAGCGGCTGCGGATCGTCGCCATAGGGCTGACGCGGCGCATCCATCAGTTCGAAGATGCGCTCACCGGCCACCACTGCCTGCTGCAGCATCGACTGTTGAGTCGTCAGCTCGATAAGCGGTTCATTAAGGCGACCAAGGTAATTAATAAAGGCGTAAAGTACCCCGACCTCAATTGCCCCCACCGACGAAAAGCCAAACAGCAGCATCAGGCCACACAGGATCATCGCGGAAAACAGGCTGAGCAATGGCCGCAGCAGAAAGCCATCCAGCCTCAGCGTCTGCATCCTCGCCAGATAATGCGAGCGGCTGGCGGCCCCCATACGCTCACCAAACCGCGCCTGCTGACGGAACTGCTGGATAACGCTCATGCCGTTGATCGCTTCATTAAAACCGTTGTTGATGTCTGCCAGATAGCTGCGCACCCGGCGAACAATTGGCGTGCTGTAGCGTTGATAAATCAGCATAACGATTAACACAGCCGGGAAAATTGCGATTGCAATCAGCGCCATGCGCCAGTCGAGGCTGAACATCGCCACCAGCATTGCCCCCACCAGCGCCGCGCTGCGCAAAACGGTCGCCACCACGGTAACGTACAAGTCGCGTACGACTTCGGTATCGTTAGTGACACGGGATATGATTTGCCCGACCGGCTGGGTATCAAACGCGCTGAGCGGCTGACGCAGCGCGGCGTCCATGACGTCGGTACGCAGGCGCTGCACCACGCCAACCGCAGCCTGGTTAAACAGCAGTGACTGCCAGTAATGCAGCGCCGCCGCCAGTAGCTGCAGCAGCAGGAAGCTGGTTACCAGACCTGCTGCCAGGCCCAGCGGCATATGATGTTTCGCCACCATATTGTCAATAAAGTAACTAATCAGCACCGGTCCCAGCACTTCCGCCGCTGCGGCCACCCACAGCATCAGCACCGCCAGACTTAGCGATTTGCGCCACGGCGATCCATAGGAAAGAAGCCGTTTAAGCGTTGGCCACAGCCGCCGGTTTTCATTCGCCATGCGGCACCTCCTGCTCTGATTCATCTTCGTCCAGCGCGGCTTCCAGCTGCTGATAGCGATACATATCACGATACCATCCGCTGGCAGCGGCCAGCTGTTCATGGCTGCCGCGCTGGGCGATTTTGCCATGCTGTAATACCAGAATCTCACTGGCTTCGGTCAGTGCGGAGAGTCGGTGTGCACTGATGATGATGGTACGCCCTTCACCCCAGCTGCGCAGATTGTGCAGGATCTGATGTTCAGTACGACCATCGACAGCCGACAGAGCGTCATCCAGTACCAAAATTTCGGCATTGAGCAGCAGTGCGCGGGCAATAGAAATGCGCTGCTTTTGCCCGCCGGACAGCATTACCCCGCGCTCCCCGACTTCAGTCTCATAGCCTGCTGGCAGGCGTATAATATCATCGTGAACCGAGGCCAGCATTGCCGCCCGCTCGATCTCATCCTGAGTCGCTCCCGGATTGCCGAGGGCAATATTATTGGCGATGGTGTCAGAAAACAGGAACGGCGTCTGGCTGACCACCGCCAGGCGACTGCGCCAGCTGTCCAGCTGCAGCTCCGTCAGTGGAATACCGTGGTAGCGGATATCCCCGCGATCGATATCAAAATGACGCTGGATCAGGCCGAGCACCGTGCTTTTACCGGAACCAGTCGGGCCACACAGCCCCAGCATCTGTCCCGGAGCCAGGCTAAGATGAATTTCCGACAACGCGGGCTGAGCGGCGGCCGGATAGCGGAACTCGTCGATTGCTACCCGCAACTCCGCGCGCCCTTCCGGCAGAACTGTTGTTCCGTCGGTGACTGTCGGTGCTTCTGACAGCATCGCTTTGATGCGGCTCCATGCGGCGCTACCGCGTTCAACAATGTTAAACATCCACGCCAGCGCCAGCATTGGCCAGATCATCAGGCCGAGGTACATCACAAAGCTGGTCAGCTGGCCGAGGCTTATCTCGCCGTGCCAGACCATCCAGCTACCGCCGCCGATCGCCAGCAGATTCGACAGGCCAATCGCCACGTAAATTGTCGGATCAAAGCGGGCATCAACCCGGGCAACGCGCAGATTTTTTTCTCCGGTATCACGGGCAATGTCGGCAAACTGCGCCGACTGGCGATCTTCCAGGCCAAAAGCTTTGATCATCCGAATGCTGGTCAGGCTTTCCTGGGTCTGATCGTTTAACGAGGAGAAGGCCGCCTGCGCCAGCTTAAAGCGGTTATGCAGCTGATCGCCGTAGCGTTTAATCACCAGCGCCATCACCGGCATCGGCAGCAGCGCCAGTAGCGTCAGCTCCCAGCTGATCTGCGTGCTCATCACAATCAGCACGGCACAGCCCATTACCAGCGAATCCACCAGGGTCAACACGCCCTCACCGGCAGCAAAGACCACGCGGTCAACATCGTTAGTGGCGCGGGCAATCAGATCACCGGTGCGATGGCGTAAATAGAATTCAGGATGCTGACGACTGAGCTGACGATAGAAATCTTCACGCAGCTCCACCGCCAGCTGATAGGAGGCACCAAACAGCAGCACGCGCCAGACGTAACGCAGCAGGTAGACCACCACGGCAGTAAGCAACATGACACCCACCCACACCAGCAGCCGCTGATGGCTCATCTGCTGCTGGCTAACGCCGTCAACAATGGTGCCAACGATATGGGGCGGCAGCAGCTGCAGCAGCGCAATGACGATGAGCAACAGAACGGCGCCCACGTAGCGCCGCCATTCACGAAGGAAATACCAACTTAGCTGGCTGAAAAGTCGCACAAAATATCCTGATTATCGACCGAAAAGAAGACGGCTGCCGTTCAGGGGGCAACCGGCAAAGCGGTGGTGTATTTTATCTCTTCCATGGCAAAACTCGAAGTGACATCGATCAGGCCTGGAATACCGTTGACCAGCCGTTTGTAAAAACCATCGTAGCTTTTCATATCGGCTACCTGCACCTTCAACAGGTAATCATATTCTCCTGCCATACGATAAAAACCCATCACTTCAGGCATCGCCTGCACTAACGTTACAAACTGCTGAAACCAGCTGCTGCTGTGCTGCTGGGTTTTTATCAGCACAAACGCCGTCAGCCCCAGGCCCAGCTTTTCACCGTCAAGTAGCGCCACCCGGCCGCGAATATAGCCCTCATCCTCAAGCCTTTTCAAGCGCTTCCAACAGGGCGTCGTGGTCAGGCTGACCGCATCGGCCAGGGCCTGAAGCGAGAGCATGCAGTCCTGCTGTAGCAGGTTCAGCAGCATGCGGTCTTTTTTATCAAGCGGGTTTTGTAGCAAAATTTTCTCTCATTGGTCTGGTGAGCAGCATGATTATAGCAACCTTTTCCCCGATGGTTTAGTTAATCTGAATCCACTCCAGACCATTTCAGGGATGATGACGATGAACAAGAATATTTACCGTAACCTGCTTATTGCCGGGCTTTTTAGCGCCGTTGCCCTGACATGGGGGACGACATGGATGGCGATGAAAATCGCCGTGGCCACGGTTCCTCCGATTTTCGCTACCGGTTTGCGTTTTTTGTGTGCCGCACCGCTACTCCTGCTGCTGGCACGCTATCGCCGCGCCCCGCTGCTGTTCCCCGCAGGTCAGCGCGGTTTCCAGCTCTGCGTTATGCTGTTCTACTTTGCCATCCCCTTTACGCTGATGATCTACGGTGAGCGTTACACCTCTTCCAGCCTGGCGGCGATTATTTTCGCCACCATGCCTGCGGCGGTGCTGGCAGCATCGCTGCTGTTTCTGCGGGAAAAAACATCACTTCAGCAGCTGCTGGGGCTGGCAATCAGTCTTGGTGCACTCAGTACCATTCTGTGGCATGAAACCCAGGCCAATGGGGTAAGCCAGCTGAAAGGTATCCTGGCGCTGGTGGCGGCGGTGCTGATCCACGCACTGATGTATGTACAGTGTAAAAAACGCTGCGCCGGGATTTCCGTTCTGAGTTACAACGCCCTTCCCTGCCTGGGCGCCGGGGTGCTGTTAACGCTGACCGGCCTTGGCGAATCACCGGATTTTCACGCGTTTGCTCCCGAGGCGCTGATGGCAATTGCTTATCTGGGATTCGTCGCGGGTGTCGGCGGGATACTGTGCTACTTCGCGCTGCAACAGGTCGCGCGACCTTTCCAGGCCTCGCTGGTATTTCTGGTCTTTCCGCTGATCGCCATCGCACTGGAAAACGGGCTTAACGGCAGCAGTATCAGTCGAGAATCCTTACTGCTGCTGCTGCCGTTCCTGTTGGGGATTTTACTGACGCTGTATCGCGGCGCGGCACAGAAACGCAAAGTGGTTGTGCCCGCAGCAATACAACGCTGAATACAAATAAAAAAGCCGGACATCTTGTCCGGCACACTGGAAAACGGGTCTCAGTATTCGGGGGAATAGTCGAGATGTGGTGTGTTAAGCCAGTGGTTGAGATAATGCGACACTCCCTGCGTCGCGCAATTTCCAATAACCGGTAAATGCGGTAGCTGCGCTTTCAGCTGCGCCATGGCATTTTGCATGACAAAGCCATACCCAACCTGATTCAGCATTTCCAGATCGTTCATCGCATCGCCAAAGGCCATGCAGGTTGCCATTTCTATCTCCAGATGCTTTGTAAGCTGAGTCAGCGCCGATCCCTTATTACAACCCAGTGGTAACACCTCCAGGCAGTGGCTAGCCGAGAAGCAGAGATGAGCGCTGTCTCCCAGCACCTCACGCAGCTGAATCAGCAGCTGGCACAGATCATCATGCTCGCCGAGAAAACAAATTTTAGTGACCTGATGCTCCGCCAACGTACGAGGATCGGCAATATGGTAGCTAAAGCCGCTCAACTGATGCGCATCTAAAATTTCAGGCTCATCAAATTGGGTAAACCAGCCGTCATCGTTGAAAACGTGCAGACTCGCTTTAGTCTGCCAGTGGCAGTGGATCACCTGACGGGCAACCGACGGTGGCAGATCGGAGCCAAACAGCAGTCCGCCCTCGGCATCGTGAACACGGGTCCCGTTGCCGCTGATTAACCAGGCAGGCAGATTGTGCTGCTGCATCAGCGGCTGCATTTCCAGGAAGTGCCGGCCGGTAGCAAAAGCAAGCTGTACCGGGTGCGCCTGCAGCGATCTCAGGCTCGACAAAGTTTGCTCCCCAAACTGATGAGTCGGTAACAGCAGCGTTCCATCCATATCAAATGCAGCAAGGCGAACCATAATCACTCCGGCAACGGTGGTTAATCTGTCAGCAAGTATCACCTGGTATTTGCGGAACAAATAGTGAATACTTTCACAAAACTGTTCCGGGTTTAGGCTGATGCGTGAAATTAACCGGTTAAATCAATATCAGCGGCTTTGGCAGCGCAGCGAAGGCCAGCCGCTATCGTCCAGCGTGAGCGAAATAGCCAATTGCTGTTTTTGTAGCGAACGCCACGTTCGCACCCTGCTTAATCAGTGGCAGGAGGCGGGATGGCTGGGCTGGGAGGCGCGCTCGGGGCGCGGCAAGCGTGGAACCGTGACCTTTTTACGCTCGCCTGAAGCACTGCGTAGCGAAATGATGCTGCAACAGCTGGACAGAGGGCAGCCGCAGCATGCCCTGCAGCTGGTGCCGCTCGCCACCGAGCAGCTCAGCCAGCTTCTCCAGCCGTTTCTTGGCGGCCAGTGGCAGAATAATCAGCCGACGCTGCGTATACCTTACTACCGCAAGCTGGACCCGCTGCGGCCCCTGGTGCTGGCCGGGCGTGCAGAACAGCATCTCGCCCAGCAGGTGTTCTCGGGGCTGAGCCGACTGGCCGGCGATGACGCTATCCCCGACCTCGCTCACCACTGGCAGATTAGCGACGATGGCCTGAGCTGGTTTTTCTTCCTGCGCCCCCAGCTACGCTGGCACCACGGCGAAGCGGTAACCGCACAACAGCTGCAGCAGACGCTGCAAAATATTCTCGCCAGCCCGACCGGAGAGCGGATGCTCGCCAGCGTGAAACGCGTTTCTCAAGCCCATGCGCTCTGCCTGCGCATCGATCTGCATCAGGCCGACTACTGGCTTGCTCACCGGCTGGCCAGCGTATGCTGCCTGTTACCTCATCCCGACAATCCGGATATCGGTACAGGCCCGTGGCGGCTGGTCGCCAACTCGACAATGCTGGTCAGGCTGGAAAGCCACGGCTGGTATCACGGCGTCCATCCTCTCATGCAGGCGGTTGAATACTGGATCGCGCCGCAGCTTTTTGACCGCGAACTTGGAACCAGCTGCCGCCATCCGGTGCAGATAGCGATAGGGGCACAGCAGGACCTCGCGCAGTTACAGCCCGTGAGCCAGCGTATCAGCCTGGGGTTCTGTTACCTGGCTATTGGACAACGCGCCGGGCTCAACGCCGCACAGGCGCAGCACATTATGGCGCTGGTACACCAGTCGGGACTGGTCGAACAGTTGCCGCTGGAAGAAGGGTTGATTTCCCCCAGTAATGAGATGCTTCCGGGCTGGCATATTCCGCAGTGGAAACCCGATCGGCAAACGGCACTCCCCGCGACGTTAAGCCTGCATTACCATCTGCCGGTAGAACTGCACGCAATGGCTATCCGGCTTCAGCAACTGCTGGCAGCGCAAGGCTGCCGCCTTACTCTGCACTTTCACCCGGCGAAAAACTGGCAGGATTATCCGTCGCTGGCGGAGGCTGACCTGGTGATGGGCGATCGCCTGATCGGTGAAGCACCGGTATTCACCCTTGAAAGCTGGCTAAGGCTGGACCCGCTATGGCCGGTGATTATCGGCAAAGCGGAATGGCAGAAGCTATTGAAATCACTGAACGAACTTCAACAGCACGCTGACGGGGCCGGACGAAACGATGCAATGCACGACGTGTTTAAAAAACTGATGCACCAGGCTGCCATTACGCCGCTGTTTAACTATCGCTATCAGGTTAGTGCACCGCCGGACGTCGAGGGGATACGGCTTAATGCGTGGGGCTGGTTTGATTTTTCCCGCGCATGGCTCCCGCCACCGGTAGCCATTGACTGAGTGAAACTACCTTTCTATCGATTCAGGCAGTACCATAGCGGGCAGAACATTATCAGGAAGAGTAAGTATGAAACGTGCAGTGGTAGTATTCAGCGGTGGTCAGGATTCAACAACCTGCCTGATCCAGGCCCTTAAGCAGTACGACGAAGTCCACTGCGTGACCTTTGATTATGGCCAGCGGCATCGGGCAGAAATTGACGTTGCTCAGCGGCTGTCGCTGTCGCTGGGTGCCCGTGCGCACAAGGTTCTGGATGTCACCCTGCTTAACGAACTGGCGGTCAGCAGCCTGACCCGCGATAACATCCCGGTCCCTAACTGGGACCCCGCCAGTAGCGGTCTGCCGAGCACCTTTGTACCAGGGCGCAATATTCTCTTCCTCACGCTGGCGGCTATTTATGCCTATCAGGTGGAAGCCGAAGCGGTAATTACCGGCGTGTGTGAAACCGATTTCTCGGGCTATCCTGACTGTCGCGATGAGTTTGTAAAAGCCCTTAACCATGCCGTATCACTGGGCATGGCGCGCGATATCCGCTTTGAAACACCGCTGATGTGGCTGAACAAGGCGGAAACCTGGGCGCTGGCCGACTACTGGCAGCAGCTTAAACTGGTTCGTGAACAGACGCTGACCTGCTACAACGGTATTCAGGGTGATGGCTGCGGCGAGTGCGCGGCCTGCCATTTACGGGCTAATGGTCTGCAGGAATACCAACATAATGCCACCGCCGTGATGCAGGCGATGAAAACGAAAACCGGCCTGGTTTAAGCCCCGGGGTGATGATGACCGGGCACCGTCCCGGTCATCCGTGGCGACCCGAAAAAATGAGCGTTGATGGCATTAAGCCGTTTCCCGTTTGGCTGAATGAGTAAAAAAGCATCGTGCTCTATTCACTCGGTTCCAGCATCGCCTCCAGCCTCTGACGCAGTTCCCCTTCCATCGGCTGCGCTTTCTGAGTGCGCAGGTCAATACAGACGAAGGTTAACAGTGCATCCGCCACTACCTCGCCGCCGGGCTGTAGCGTTACCGTTTGAGCAATCACGCCGCTTTTGCCGTTCAACTGCTGCACCTTGCTGCTGACCAGCAGGACATCGCCAAGTACAGCGGGCCGACGATAGTTAATATTGATATTCACCACAATAAACGCCAGATGATTGGTCGTCATCCAGTGAAAGGATTCGGTTTCCTCAAGCCAGGCCCAGCGGGCCTCTTCAAGAAACTCCAGATAGCGCGCGTTATTGACGTGTTGATAAACATCAAGATGATAGCCACGAACTTTGATGGTGGTCTGCATTGCTTCCGATCTCCGAGTGAAAAAGGTCACACCAACTGGTATGACCTCTAAGAGGTTAGCAGCCGGAGCATTTGCGTTGCAGACAACGTGCCCGACTCGCGAAACGGATCACAGTTTAATTCGTGTCAAATTACGTTCGACCAGCGCCTTGCCGATCCCCGGAACCTCGGTCAGCTGATCGATCTGGCTGAAGGGGCCATACTTGTCACGATAGCTGACGATAGATTCCGCTTTTTTAAGACCCACGCCGTTCAGCGTGGCCGCCAGCTCCTGCGCGGTCGCACTGTTAATGCTCACCTGACTACCCGCATCCTCATCGCTCTTGCCAGCCCCCTGCGGCACCGGCGTTTTCACTCCCGTTCTGGTTTCGGCCTTCACGTCTTTTGGTGCCTCCACGCTGCCGGTTGCCAGTGCGGGTGTAATAAGCGCCATGCCGAATGCCAGTGAAAGAGCCTGAAGCGTTGATTTAAACATGCTGTTTTCCTCCATGTGTTTGACAGCATGACTAACCTACGTCAGCGCTTTTCAGGCGGCAAACGGCAGATTTCAGAAATGGAAAAGGCCGCATAAGCGGCCTTTCGTGTTGCAATCAGTTGCAGTGATTTTGCGAGGCTTACTGCGCCTGTGCAGCCGCACCGTACTTGATTTTGGCTTCTTTACGCAGGTTAGTCATCAGCGCTTCAAAGGCAATCTGTGCGTTATTCTGCGTTACGCCCTGAACCAGCGCGGTTTTCTGTGCAGCCGGCATTTCACCCGTCTGTACCTTATCCAGCGACAGGAGCACTACGTTGCCCTGCATATCTTCACCCACACCGTAAGAGGCTTTGCCTGCTGCCGGCAGCGGCAGCGCAAAGGCTGACTGCGTCAGAGGGTCCTGCCCGGTACGCGTCAGCGTCTGGGTTTGACCAAAGCTCAGACCCGCCGCTTTCAGCGCCTCATCACCTTTACCGGCTTTCAGATTCGCCAACAGTTTATCCGCCTGCGACTTCGCTGCCGCCTGCGCTTTCTGCTGCTTCAGGGTATCGGTGATCTGCGCGGTCACCTCTGGCAACGGCTTAACGGCTTCAGGCTTGTGCTCGCTGATACGCAGGACAAAAGCACGATCGCCATCAACAGTGATGATGTCTGAATTTCGGCCCGGAGCACCATTATCACCGGCAAGGCCGCCGTTGAAGATCGCTTCCTGAACCGGTTTAAAGTTCAGCTCAGCGGGCAGATTATCATGGCTGAACCAGCCCGTTTCCACCGCTTTAACGCCGGCCGCTTCTTCAGCTCCCGCCAGTGACTCAGTGTCGTTGCTTGCCGCATCGCTGACTTTCTGCTGTAGCTTATAGTAAGCATCGACGGCTTTTTCCTGCTTCACTTTTGCCGCAATATCATCACGAACGTCGGCCAGGGCTTTAATCTGCTGAGGCTGGATATCATCCAGGCGAGCGACAATAAAGCCAACCGACGATTTGATGATCCCTG
The DNA here is from genome assembly GCF_016909495.1 of Pantoea coffeiphila. Classification (GTDB taxonomy): domain Bacteria; phylum Pseudomonadota; class Gammaproteobacteria; order Enterobacterales; family Enterobacteriaceae; genus Erwinia; species Erwinia coffeiphila. Next base: position 720,233 of record NZ_JAFBFW010000002.1, read on the forward strand.
ACAGCTGCCCTTTGTCTTTCAGGCCTGAGTTTTTCAACTCATCAGGGGTAGTGTCCGGCTCCAGCCAGCCCATATCGCCGCCCTGGCGTGCTGAGATCGGGTCAGCTGATTTTTCTTTTGCCAGCGCGGCAAAATCACCGCCGTTCTTCAGTGCATCCAGAATCGACTGCGCTTCCGCTTCGGTTTTGGTCTGAATGATGCTGTAGCGATTGCGCTGCGGCTGGGTGTAATCCTGCTGGTGTTCATCATACCAGCCCTGGATTTCACTCTCGCTGACCGGCTCCTGCATGCTTGCCGCATCCAACTTGATGTAGCTTACGCGGAACTGCTCAGGAGACATGAAGCTGTTTTTATTCTGCTGGTAGTAGTTATTGATTTCGTCAGGGGTGACGGTCTGTTTTGCCGCCAGTTCACCAACGTTAATCGTCACTTCACGCACCAGACGCTGCTGGGAAATTAACGCGGCCAGCGCATCGCTTTCACTGCCCAGAACAAAGTCGGTACCGGTCACGGACTTAATCAGCTGCTGGGTGGTAAGCTGCTTGCGCAGCGCTTCCGCATACTGATCGGCCGTAAAGCCCATGTTGCCAATCAGGCCCAGATACTTGGCGTTATCAAACTTGCCGTCGGTCTGGAAGGCGGGCTGGGTGAAGATCGCCTGCTTAATCTGATCGTCGCTAATTGCCAGGCCAATATTTTTCGCATACTGGTCTAGCAGGATTTCGTCGGTCAGCTGGGAGAGTGCCTGCTGACGTATCTGCTGCATGTAACCTTCGTTACCTGCCAGTGCGGAGAATTGTTCGCCCAGCATCTGCTGCTGACGCGCACGCTCGTTGCTGAAAGCTCGCTCAAGCTGAGCACGGCTGATTTCCTGACCATTTACCTTGGCCGCATAATCACCACTGCCGCCCGTCAGATATCCGCCCACGCCGGTAAGAACAAAGGACAGGATGATCAAACCCAGTATAATTTTGAGCACGACATGGTTCGAGGCCGCGCGTAAATTGTCCATCATGGTGTGACAACACTCCGCTGTAGTGTGAATGTAAAACCTTGCGCTATCGTCCCGCGTTCCCGAGGACGTGCAACGCCATGCATTGCTGCAACTCCAGTGACTCCAGGGAGTTACATCCTGTAGACAACCGCATTATGCGAATGTCACTGAATCATAAAAAAAAGGCACATCAGTCTGATGATGTGCCTGTATGTTACATGAGAACGCCCTGGCGATCCTCACTCCGCCGAAGAAATCTGTTTCAACGGCAGCATATTGCTTAGTTAACGGCGTCTTTCAGCGCTTTACCGGCACGGAAGCCCGGTACTTTGCCCGCAGGGATAGTAATTTCTTTACCCGTCTGTGGGTTACGACCCGTACGCTCTGAACGCTCACGCACGGAGAAGGTGCCGAATCCTACCAGCGCCACTTCGTCACCAGACTGCAGAGAATCAGTAACAGAGGCAATAAACGCATCCAGTACACGTCCGGCTGCAGCTTTGGAAATATCTGCATTTGCAGCAATTTTGTCGATCAACTGTGACTTGTTCACCTAATCATCCCCTCTTTTATTTTTCACACCGTGACTGGCACCCTGCCAGCAACGTATGTGCAGTCGTTTATTATGACCGCGAACCTAACTTGTTGAGCCATTACCATCGGCAATCGTTGCTATGACTGGCTTAACAGCATCCTAAATTAGCCGGACAAAAAAAGGCTGGCAAGTAACAATTCACCTGCCAGCCCTCGTTTTACGGCGATTTATCTTAAATCACTATTTTTCGGTGACAACCTGCACGCCGGAAGGGGCATTTTGCAGGGCCAGCTCAAGAACTTCTTCGATCCGCTTCACCGGATAGATCTTAAGATCGGCAATCACGTTATCCGGAATCTCTTCCAGATCGCGCTTGTTTTCGTCCGGAATAAGTACCGTTTTGATCCCGCCGCGGTGCGCTGCCAGCAGTTTCTCTTTCAGACCACCGATCGGCAGCACCTGGCCACGCAGCGTGATCTCACCGGTCATCGCCACATCGGCACGCACCGGATTACCCGTCAGGCAGGAGACCAGCGCGGTGCACATGGCGATACCCGCACTTGGGCCATCTTTCGGCGTTGCCCCTTCAGGAACGTGAACGTGGATATCACGCTTCTCGTAGAAGTCACCGTTAATGCCCAGTTTGTCGGCACGCGCGCGCACCACGGTCAGCGCAGCCTGGATGGACTCCTGCATCACTTCACCGAGAGAACCGGTGTAGGTCAGCTTGCCTTTACCCGGTACGCAGGCGGTTTCAATGGTCAGCAGATCGCCACCCACTTCCGTCCACGCCAGACCGGTCACCTGACCGACACGGTTTTCACTGTCGGCACGGCCGTAGTCAAAGCGCTGTACGCCGAGGAAATCTTTCAGGTTGTCGCCATTGATATCAATACGCTTCAGCGACTTATCCATCAGCAGCGATTTCACCGCTTTCCGGCACAGCTTGGACAGTTCGCGCTCAAGGCTACGCACACCCGCTTCACGCGTGTAGTAGCGGATGATGCCAACAATCGCACTATCATCGACTGAAATTTCATTTTTCTTCAGCGCGTTACGCTCGATCTGCTTCGGCAGCAGGTGCTGTTTGGCGATGTTCAGTTTTTCGTCTTCGGTGTAGCCAGAAAGACGGATCACTTCCATACGATCCAGCAGCGGAGCCGGAATGTTCATCGAGTTAGACGTTGCCACAAACATCACATCGGAGAGATCGTAGTCGACTTCCAGATAGTGATCGTTAAAGGCAATGTTCTGCTCGGGATCGAGCACTTCCAGCAGCGCAGAGGCCGGATCGCCACGCATGTCCGAGGACATCTTATCGATCTCATCCAACAGGAACAGCGGGTTTTTCACCCCCACTTTGGCCATTTTCTGGATAAGTTTGCCCGGCATCGAACCGATATAGGTACGACGGTGACCGCGAATTTCCGCTTCGTCACGCACGCCGCCCAGAGCCATACGTACGTATTTACGCCCGGTGGCTTTGGCGATTGACTGCCCCAGCGAGGTTTTACCCACGCCCGGAGGCCCAACCAGGCACAGAATCGGGCCTTTGATTTTGCTGACGCGGCTCTGTACGGCTAAATACTCAAGGATGCGGTCTTTCACTCGCTCAAGGCCGAAATGGTCGGTATCCAGCGTTTCCTGCGCTTTGCGCAGATCTTTCTTCACTTTGCTGCGCGCATTCCACGGAACCTGAACCATCCAGTCAATGTAGCCACGAACGACGGTGGCTTCAGCCGACATCGGCGACATCATCTTCAGCTTCTGCAATTCAGCTTCGGTTTTGTCTTTTGCCTCTTTCGGCATTTTGGCCGCGTCAATTTTACGCTTCAGCGCTTCATTTTCGTCAGGCGCATCGTCCATCTCGCCCAGCTCTTTCTGAATGGCCTTCATCTGCTCATTCAGATAGTACTCACGCTGGCTTTTTTCCATCTGTTTTTTCACGCGGTTACGGATGCGTTTCTCAACCTGCAGCAGGTCGATTTCCGACTCCATCATCGCCATCAGATATTCCAGACGCTCATTCACGTCGGACATTTCCAGCACGGACTGTTTGTCAGCCAGCTTCAGCGGCATGTGCGCCGCGACGGTATCGGCCAGGCGCGCAGCATCATCAATACTGTTCAGCGAGGTCAGCACTTCCGGCGGGATCTTTTTATTCAGCTTGATGTAGCCTTCAAACTGATTGATCGCCGTGCGTACCAGCACTTCCTGTTCGCGCTCTTCAATCTCCGGAGACTCAAGGTATTCTGCCTGCGCGGCAAAATGGTCGCCGTTGTCGGATAAAGTCGTGATATGAGCACGCTGTAAACCCTCCACCAGCACTTTCACCGTGCCGTCCGGCAGTTTCAGCATCTGTAAAATGGAGGCGACGGTCCCGACAGAGAAGAGATCGTTAATGCCTGGTTCATCCGTTGAAGCTTCTTTCTGAGCGACCAGCATGATCTTTTTGTCATGATCCATGGCGGCTTCAAGGCAGCGAATCGATTTTTCACGACCAACAAACAACGGAATGACCATGTGCGGATAAACCACTACGTCACGCAACGGCAACACAGGGATTTCAATGCGTTCAGAACGCTCAGGATTCATAGAGCTCTCTCTTAGTTTAATTTCCGCCAGGTAAGGGGAACCGCATCATCCTTAACAGAAGCGGTTTACCCACAGGTATTTGAGTATATGGGGATGAATGGAATAGATTCAACGTTGGGGTTACCAGAAATGTTGAAGGGGGAAGATTTTCCCCCTTTTCGGTTAACTGACTGGAAAGATTTGGTTATTTATTCGCCAGAAGCCTGCTGTGCTTCCGGTTTACCGTAAATCAGTTTAGGTTCACCGTTGTTCTCGATCACCGAAGCGTCAACCACCACCTTCTCCACGTCTTCCATTGAAGGCAGATCGTACATGGTATCCAGCAGTACGCCTTCAACGATAGAGCGCAGGCCGCGCGCGCCGGTTTTACGCGACAGGGCCTTTTTGGCAATCGCCGTCAGCGCCTCATCACGGAACTCCAGATCCACACCTTCGAGGTTAAACAGCGCCTGATACTGCTTGGTCAGCGCGTTTTTCGGCTCGCACAGGATCTGGATCAGCGCATCTTCGCTCAGCTCGGTCAGCGTTGCCACCACCGGCAGACGACCGATGAATTCCGGGATCAGACCGAACTTAATCAGATCTTCCGGCTCCACCTGCGCCAGCAGCTGGCCTTCGGTCGCTTTTTCCGCTTTACCTTTTACCGTGGCACCAAAACCGATGCCGGTGCCGGTATCCACACGCTGCGAAATCACCTTATCCAGGCCGGCGAACGCGCCGCCGCAGATAAACAGGATTTTTGAGGTATCAACCTGCAGGAACTCCTGCTGCGGATGCTTACGGCCACCCTGCGGCGGTACGGCGGCAACCGTGCCTTCAATCAGCTTCAGCAGTGCCTGCTGCACGCCTTCACCGGACACGTCACGGGTAATCGACGGGTTGTCCGATTTGCGGGAGATCTTGTCGATTTCATCGATGTAGACGATCCCGCGCTGCGCTTTCTGCACGTCGTAATCGCATTTCTGCAGCAGCTTCTGGATGATGTTTTCCACATCCTCACCTACGTAACCGGCTTCGGTCAGCGTGGTGGCATCCGCCATGGTGAACGGCACATCCAGCAGGCGCGCCAGCGTTTCGGCCAGCAGGGTTTTACCGCTGCCGGTCGGGCCGATCAGCAGAATGTTACTTTTACCCAGCTCGATGCCGTTGCTGGTGTCGCCGTTGCGCAGGCGTTTGTAGTGGTTGTACACCGCCACCGACAGCACTTTCTTCGCCCGCTCCTGACCGATAACATAGTCGTCCAGGTGATGGCGGATCTCGTGCGGCGTGGGCAGCGAGTTACGCTCGCGGTGCGGCGCAACCTCTTTAATCTCTTCGCGAATGATGTCGTTGCACAGATCAACGCACTCATCGCAGATATACACTGACGGGCCGGCAATCAGCTTGCGTACTTCATGCTGGCTTTTGCCGCAAAAAGAGCAGTACAGCAGTTTTCCTGAACCGTCTTTGCGTTTGTCTGTCATCAGTAACCTCATGTCTTGCTAAACAGACCTGAAGTGGGCTGTCTAAATTTACGCGTACCAGCAATTAATATAGCCCATTTCCCCTTTAAAATGGGAGTAAAACTCCGCAACGGCGCAAGCCCCACAGTGGAATTGTGAATTGGTCCAGGATTGTTCATAAAAACATCCGGCATGCTATTTTGGGTTATTGATATTCACTATCCCTCTGTTTTGAAATCTGAATATTCATCCCAATGACTGTTGATTTAGCTACCTGTTTGATTATGCTAAACTCTCGTGACTTATCAGATCCCGATGGAGTGTAAAGCATGCCTCAAGAGCCAAAGAAAGAAGAAAAAGGCCAGGAAGAGAAGAATTCAGCGCTGGCAGTGAACAAGCTGCTGCAGTCACGCTCTATTATCATTTCCGGCGAGATTAATCAGGAACTGGCCGAGAAAGTGACGGCTCAGCTGCTGATCCTGCAGGAGATGGGCGACGAGCCAATCAAGCTGTTTATCAACAGCCAGGGTGGCCACGTGGAAGCAGGCGACACCATCCATGACATGATTAAATTCGTGAAGCCTAAAGTTGTGGTAATCGGTACCGGCTGGGTAGCCAGCGCCGGGATCACCATCTTCCTGGCAGCCGACAAAGATAACCGCTACTCGCTGCCAAATACCCGCTTTATGATCCATCAGCCGCTTGGCGGCGTGCGCGGTAAAGTTTCAGATATTGAAATTGAAGCGAAAGAACTGCTGCGTGCGCGTGAGCGTATTAATAAGCTGATCAGCAAAGCGACCGGGCAGCCGCTGGAGAAAGTTGAAAAAGACACCGACAGCAATTACTGGATGAGCCCGGAACAGGCTATCGACTACGGTATTGCCACGCACGTGATCAGCCAGTGGGATGAGCTAAAAGCCTGATTTCGCAGCTGAAGAGTTGAATTGAAAATGGCCCACAGTTTTCGCTGCGGGCCATTTTTTTATGCCATCGTACGAGCGTTGATACTACTCGCCAGAAGCCTGCTGTGCTTCCGGTTTACCGTAAATCAGTTTAGGCTCGCCGTTGTTCTCGATCACCGAAGCGTCAACCACCACCTTCTCCACGTCTTCCATTGAAGGCAGATCGTACATGGTATCCAGCAGCACGCCTTCAACGATAGAGCGCAGGCCGCGCGCGCCGGTTTTACGCGACAGGGCCTTTTTGGCAATCGCCGTCAGCGCCTCATCACGGAACTCCAGATCCACACCTTCGAGGTTAAACAGCGCCTGATACTGCTTGGTCAGCGCGTTTTTCGGCTCGCACAGGATCTGGATCAGCGCATCTTCGCTCAGCTCGGTCAGCGTTGCCACCACCGGCAGACGACCGATGAATTCCGGGATCAGACCGAACTTAATCAGATCTTCCGGCTCCACCTGCGCCAGCAGCTGGCCTTCGGTCGCTTTTTCCGCTTTACCTTTTACCGTGGCACCAAAACCAATCCCCGAGCCGGTATCCACGCGCTGGGAAATCACCTTATCCAGGCCGGCGAACGCGCCGCCGCAGATAAACAGGATCTTCGAAGTATCAACCTGCAGGAACTCCTGCTGCGGATGCTTACGGCCACCCTGCGGCGGTACGGCGGCAACCGTGCCTTCAATCAGCTTCAGCAGTGCCTGCTGCACGCCTTCACCGGACACGTCACGGGTAATCGACGGGTTGTCCGATTTGCGGGAGATCTTGTCGATTTCATCGATATAGACGATCCCGCGCTGCGCTTTCTGCACATCGTAATCGCATTTCTGCAGCAGCTTCTGGATGATGTTTTCCACATCCTCACCTACGTAACCGGCTTCGGTCAGCGTGGTGGCATCCGCCATGGTGAACGGCACATCCAGCAGGCGCGCCAGCGTTTCGGCCAGCAGGGTTTTACCGCTGCCGGTCGGGCCGATCAGCAGAATGTTACTTTTACCCAGCTCGATGCCGTTGCTGGTGTCGCCGTTGCGCAGGCGTTTGTAGTGGTTATAAACCGCCACCGACAGCACTTTCTTCGCCCGCTCCTGACCGATAACGTAGTCGTCCAGGTGATGGCGGATCTCGTGCGGCGTGGGCAGCGAGTTACGCTCACGGTGCGGCGCAACCTCTTTAATCTCTTCGCGAATGATGTCGTTGCACAGATCAACGCACTCATCGCAGATATACACTGACGGGCCGGCAATCAGCTTACGTACTTCATGCTGGCTTTTGCCGCAAAAAGAGCAATACAGCAGTTTTCCCGAACCGTCTTTGCGTTTATCGGTCATTCACTCCCCCTCATTGTCGCACTCACTGCCCCACCGGGTCAGCGACCGCAGGCCAGCACGAAGTCTGGCCTGCGAAGCGACGGATACATGGCAAAACAGATCAGTTGCGCTGAGCCAGTACGGAATCAACTAATCCATACTCTACGGCTTCAGCCGCCGACAGGAAACGATCGCGGTTAGTGTCACGTTCAATCGTTTCCACGCTCTGGCCGGTGTGCTTCGCCATAAGTTCATTCATCATCTGTTTCGTTTTGATAATTTCACGCGCATGAATATCGATGTCAGAAGCCTGCCCCTGGAAGCCGCCCAGCGGCTGGTGAATCATCACGCGTGAGTTTGGCAGGCAGTAACGTTTGCCTTTTGCGCCAGCGGTCAGCAAGAATGCGCCCATTGAACAGGCCTGTCCCATACAGATTGTGCTGACGTCAGGTTTGATAAACTGCATGGTGTCATAAATCGACATCCCGGCAGTGATAACGCCACCAGGAGAGTTAATGTACAGGTGAATGTCTTTTTCCGGATTCTCTGCTTCCAGGAACAGCATCTGGGCCACGATCAGATTAGCCATATGGTCTTCAACCTGACCGGTCAGGAAAATGATGCGTTCTTTGAGCAGGCGCGAGTAGATGTCGTAAGAGCGCTCTCCACGAGAGGTCTGTTCAACAACCATTGGCACTAAAGCCATCTGAGGTGCAGTTAATTCACGTTCGCCACTGTATGACATTATCGTCTCCTGATACATTTCATTTGGCCACACTCCGCAGCGATTCTACTTGAGAGCGATCGGGAACACTATGATTCCGGTCCTTTCCGCCGAAGCTACCCGGGCGCTCAACCAGGCCTGATAGCATCGTTGCATACTCTGATGAACTCGTATGCCAGTGATAACAATCTGGGGATATTGCCCCGCTATTTCAAGCATAACAACGTTTTTATCAACTGCTAACCAGGAATATTGGCTCAGGCGACAATTTGCGGAATAAATAGACAAATTGTCAGCAAAAGCAGTCGATTCCAGTTCATTAAATAGCAAAAGCCCGCAGCCAATGGCTGCGGGCTTTCGTTGAACAACCAGTAAAGTTAAATCAGGCCTGAGCGGTCTGGTTCATCAGTTCCTGGAAGTTAGTGGCTTTCTCAGTCACTTTCGCTTTTTCCAGCACGGCTTCAACAGCCTGCTCTTCCAGCGCAACGTTACGCATGTTGTTCATCAGCTCGGTGTTTTTGCTGTAGAACTCAATAACTTCTGATGGATCTTCGTACGCAGAAGCCATTTCTTCGATCAGCGCTTTAACGCGGTCTTCGTCAGCTTTCAGCTCGTGGGTACGAATCACTTCACCCAGCAGCAGACCAACCACTACGCGGCGTTTTGCCTGCTCTTCGAACAGTTCACGAGGCAGTTCCAGAGCCTGCTTCTCGTTACCGCCAAAGCGCTGTGCAGCCTGACGCTTCAGCACGTCGATTTCGCCGTCGATCAGGGCAGCAGGGACGTCGATGTCGTTAGCTGCAACCAGGCCGTCGATAGCCTGAGACTTCACGCGGTTACGCACGGCGCCTTTCAGTTCACGCTGCATGTTCTTACGTACTTCGGTACGCAGACCAGCCAGAGAACCATCAGCCACGCCGAAACGCTTGATGAACTCTTCGGTGAATTCTGGCAGCTCACGCTCTTCAACTTTCTTCAGCACGATTTCAAACTTCGCTGCTTTCCCTTTCAGGTTTTCAGCGTGGTAATCTTCCGGGAAGTTAACGTCGATAGTGAAGGTTTCACCGGCTTTATGGCCAACAACGCCTTCTTCGAAGCCTGGGATCATACGACCCTGGCCCATTGCCAGTACGAAATCAGACGCTTTGCCGCCTTCGAACTCTTCGCCGTCTACAGAACCGGTGAAATCGATGGTTGCACGATCTTCCGCGCCAGCAGCCGCGTCGGTTTCTTTCCAGGTCGCCTGCTGCTTACGCAGGGTATCCAGCATGGCATCAACGTCTTCGTCAGTGACTTCTACAACCGGTTTTTCAACTTCGATTGCTTCCAGACCCTGCAGCTCAACTTCCGGATACACTTCAAACTCAGCAGAGAAAGTGAAGTCTTCACCGATTTTGTATTCGCCCGGTACATAGTTTGGCGAACCGGCTGGATTGATTTTTTCTTTGATGATCGCATCAACAAAGTTGCGCTGCATCAAATCGCCCAGCACGTCCTGACGAACGGAGGCACCGTAACGCTGTGCAACGACGGTCATCGGCACTTTACCTTTACGGAAACCGTCGATACGTACTTTCTTAGCTACGCTAACCAGCTCGTTTTTAACTGCAGTTTCGATCACGTCTTTAGGAACGGTAATCGTTACGCGACGGCCCAGGCCCTGAGTTGTTTCTACTGAAGCTTGCATCTTATTACCTCAAAAAATCACGTGCTCGGTCAACTTCAGATGCACCCTGCTACGGTGGAAACACCGATAACTGAATGAATCTAAGAACCGGGACGGCTTCTGATGCCAGAACCGCATTCCCTGTTAACAGAAGCGTCCCGAAGACATTCTGTGAAAAAATAGACGCCGCATTATAGCGGCAACGTCTAAGCGAGTCGAGGCTGCACACTCCCCCGACGCACGCTACTTTTTACATTTTTGCGATGAAACCGCAAGAATTTGATGAGAGCAGAGGCTTTTCAGCGGCTATAAACGAAAAAACGGCCCAGAGGCCGTTTGGTATTGGAAGATGATTAATAGTTATGCCAGCGTTCCGGCTCCCCGACAGTTAGGCGAGGCGGGCACGGTATCCTGCAGGCTTTCCCACTCTTTGACCGTGTAGCTGTGCAACGCCAGCGCATGGACGCTTCCTGCCAGTTCATCAGCCAGCACGCCGTAAATCGCACGGTGCCGCACCAGGAAACGCTGGTCGATAAAACTGTCACTGACGATCACCACCTTGAAGTGACTTTCCGCCCCCGCAGGAACGTTGTGACGATAGCTTTCGTCATGGACCTCAAGGTGCACCGGTGAAAATGCCGTACGTAACTTTTCTTCTATTTGTTCACGGATCATAACCGAACTCCTCTCCAGCAGAGAACTGCGCCCCATCTCTTTAAATGTTAGTCGTTTTTTATGCAAACCCGATGCACTTTAACGAAATTTTCAAATCAGCCAACATTTTTACTTATCGAACGTGAAACACTCAGGCCTGATTGCAGTCCAAGCCTCAAGCGTTCAGTCGTCCGAAAATACGACAACGCGATGAATTTACGCGCTATCGGGGCTTCCCCTGACTTCAGGCGATGTTATGATGGCCGGAGTTTTTTCAGCAATACAACTCACGTTACCGAGAAAATAAGCATGTTAAAAAAATTACTGTTCCCTCTGCTGGCCATGTTTATGCTGGCTGGCTGTGCGACAAGCAGCAACACGCTTGATATTTCACCTAAAATCAAGCTGCCCCAGCAGGACCCAGGCCTGATGGGCGTCACCATTAGTATCAACGGAGCCGATCAGCGTACCGACCAGGCACTGGCGAAAGTGAACCGTGACGGCCAGCTGATCACGCTGACGCCTTCCCGCGATCTGCGCTTCCTGCTACAGGAAAGCCTGGAGAAACAAATGACGGCCCGTGGCTATATGGTTGGTCCAAGCGGTGCAGTCGACCTGCAAATCGTGGTGAATAATCTTTATGCCGACGTGACTCAGGGCAACGTCCGCTACAGCATTACCACCAAGGCCGATATTTCGATTATTGCTACCGCTAAAAACGGCAATAAGCAGGTGAAAAACTATCGCCAGGTCTACAGCGTGGAAGGTGCTTTCAACGCCAGCAACGAAAAAATTACCAATGCGGTTAACGCAACACTGGGTGACGTGATTGCCGATATGGCTCAGGACACGTCGGTCAGCGAGTTCATCAAGCAAAACTCTCGTTAATCATTGCAGGCCCGCCGGGATAGCGGGCCTGACTTTAAGGTCCGTATGCCCAATCACTATTTGCACATTTTCACTCGGCGCAACTCCGCCCTCCTTTTATTACTTGGTTTCGCATCCGGCCTTCCCCTGGCATTAACCTCCGGCACTCTGCAGGCGTGGATGGCGGTGGAAAATGTCGATATCAAAACCATCGGTTTCTTCTCACTGGTCGGCCAGGCTTACGTGTTTAAGTTTCTCTGGTCACCGCTGATGGATCGCTATACGCCGCCATTTCTTGGCCGTCGACGCGGCTGGCTACTGATTACCCAACTACTGCTTATCGTCGGCATCGCCATGATGGGCTTTTTACAGCCTTCGCGCGACCTGACATTGCTGGCAGCGCTGGCTGTGCTGATCGCCTTCTGTTCCGCCTCGCAGGATATTGTTTTTGATGCGTGGAAAACCGATGTACTGAGCGCGGCCGAACGCGGTAACGGTGCCGCCATCAGCGTGCTGGGTTACCGACTGGCGATGCTGGTTTCCGGCGGCCTGGCGCTATGGCTGGCCGACCGTTACCTCGGCTGGCAGGCCATCTGGTGGCTGATGGCGCTGATGATGGTCCCGGGTGTTATCGCAACGCTACTGGCTAAAGAACCCGCGCTAACCTCCGAAGTCCCGCGTTCTCTGGAACAGGCGGTCGTTGCTCCGCTGCGCGATTTCTTTAATCGCAACAATGCGTGGCTGATTCTGTCACTGATTGTGCTCTACAAGCTGGGCGATGCCTTTGCCGCCAGCCTGACCACCATTTTTCTGATCCGCGGCGTGGGCTTTGACGCGGGGGATGTCGGCCTGGTCAATAAAACGCTGGGATTGATAGCGACCATTGTTGGCGCGCTGGTCGGCGGAGTACTGATGCAGCGTCTGAGCCTGTTCCGTGCGTTGATGCTGTTCGGCATCCTGCAGGCCGTTTCCAATCTGGGTTACTGGATACTGTCAGTAACTGACAAGCACCTTTACAGCATGGCGGCGGCGGTAACCGTGGAAAACCTCTGCGGTGGAATGGGCACGGCGGCATTTGTCGCACTGCTGATGACACTGTGCAACCGCTCGTTTTCGGCAACCCAGTTCGCTTTGCTCTCTGCCCTGTCTGCCGTTGGACGGGTGTATGTTGGGCCGGTAGCCGGCTGGTTTGTAGATGGCTGGGGCTGGCCAACCTTTTATGCTTTCTCGGTCGTTGCTGCGCTGCCCGGGCTGCTGCTGTTGGCGGGCTGCCGATCAACGCTTGAATATGCGCAGAAACATCCAGACTTTCCACCGCGCACTGCATTTCCCAATGCATACCGCTGGGCCCTGCGCAGTTTGGTACTCGGATCGCTACTGTTGATTCTCTGGCTGATCGTCCTGGCACTAAATGCATCGGATTTAACCGTGCCTGATGTTATTGTTTCCGGATTGTTAAAAACAGCTGTTTCACTGATGTTGGCAGGCATAGCCGCAGGAACGTTACTCGATTTTTTGGCAGGCCGAAAATTATCTGAAAGTGCCGATTAAATCGCCGCTTAAGCTGATAAATTCGATTTGTTAAGGAAATTATTTTCATAACAATTTAATAACAATATTCCAGGCAATTGTAACACCTGCCTGGATTATTTTTGCGTAGCAGATTACAGCTACAACTGCCAGTTGAATAAAAATAAAATTTTTTGGCTTTTTGAGCGGGATTGGAAAAGTTTTACGCGAAAAATATTTTTAAATAAAGAGTATTAAAACCCGGTGAGTAATTAGTTTTATGCCGTTTATTATCACACAATTGATAAGGACTTGTTAAATAATTGGATCAATAACCGTCTGGTTATAGCGTCTGGATTTTGACCTGACTTTTTTTCATAGAATTTTGTTATATTGCCTCCAACCCATTGCTGCCATTAATATTTTGTCACCGCCAGCAACATATGTGACAGCCTTGGCAAAAGGTGTCAACACCTCGCTGACACAACCTGTTGCAGGTTTACAGTACTGAAACCTTCCCGTAAAATGCCGCCACACTTAAACGACAATAGAGCCCTTGTCATTGAGGTCGTTAAATGAGACTCAGTAAATACAATAAAAGTTTGGGGATTTTGTCATTAATCGCAGGCGCCATTTTGTTAAGTGGTTGTGATAGTGCATTGTTAAATCCCAAAGGACAGATTGCGTTGGAGCAACGTTCGCTGATACTGACGGCTTTTGGCCTGATGATGATCGTCGTTATCCCCGCCGTCTTAATGGCCGTGGTGTTCGCCTGGAAATATCGGGCATCAAACACCAACGCGAAATACAGCCCAAACTGGTCACACTCTAACAAAGTTGAAGCCGTTGTCTGGACTGTACCAATCTTAATCATTGTTTTCCTTGGTATTCTGACGTGGAAATCTACCCACGCTCTGGAACCAAGCAAGCCGCTGGTTTCTGACAAGAAGCCTGTTGAGATTGAGGTTGTTTCGCTCGACTGGAAATGGCTGTTCATTTACCCGGAACAGGGTATTGCAACCGTCAACCAGATTGCGTTCCCCGCTAATCGCCCAGTTAACTTCAAGATCACGTCTAACTCAGTGATGAACTCCTTCTTTATTCCTACTCTTGGTAGCCAGATCTACTCAATGGCCGGAATGCAGACGAAGCTTCACCTGATTGCGAACGAACCTGGCACCTTTAACGGTATCTCCTCGAACTTCAGTGGTCGTGGTTTCTCTGGTATGAAGTTTAAAGCGATTGCCACTCCTGACGAAGCAACCTTCGAGCAGTGGGTAGCAAAAGCGAAAGAGTCAACCTCTACACTCGCGACTATGGATGATTTTAACAAGCTGGCAGCGCCTAGCGAAAATCACCCTGTTGAATTCTTCTCAAGTGTGAAACCTGGTCTGTTCTTGGATGTTATCAATCAGTTCCAGATGAACCACGGCGGAAGCATGGACATGTCATCGCATGAAGGTATGGATATGAGCCATTCCGCTCACGCGGGAGCCGAGGAATAATACAATGTTAGGTAAATTAACACTGGATGCAGTGCCCCTTCACGAGCCGATTATCGTTGTTACGGTAGCAGCCATCATTCTTGGTGGTCTGGCGCTTGTGGCTGCAATCACTTACTTCGGTAAGTGGAACTATCTTTGGAGCGAGTGGCTGACTTCTGTCGATCACAAAAAACTCGGTATCATGTACATCATCCTGGCCTTCGTCATGCTGCTGCGTGGCTTTGCCGATGCGGTGATGATGCGTAGCCAGCAGGTGCTTGCCTCTGCCGGTGAGGCCGGATTCCTGCCACCGCACCACTACGACCAGATCTTCACCGCCCACGGCGTGATCATGATCTTCTTCGTAGCGATGCCGTTTGTTGTTGGTCTGATGAACATTGCTGTTCCTCTACAGATCGGCGCACGCGACGTGGCCTTCCCGTTCCTGAACAACCTGAGCTTCTGGTTCACCGTTGTCGGTGTGGTTCTGGTTAACCTGTCACTGGGCGTGGGCGAATTTGCTCAGACCGGCTGGCTGGCTTACCCACCACTTTCCGGTGCGGAGTACAGTCCGGGGGTCGGGGTTGACTACTGGATATGGAGTCTGCAGTTATCCGGTATTGGTACGACATTAACAGGTATTAACTTCTTCGTTACTATCCTGAAAATGCGTGCGCCTGGCATGACTATGTTCAAAATGCCGGTGTTCACCTGGGCTTCACTGTGTACTAACGTATTGATCATCGCTGCGTTCCCGGTTCTGACCGTGACCTTAGCGCTGCTGACGCTTGACCGCTATCTTGGTTTCCACTTCTTTACCAATGATATGGGCGGCAACATGATGATGTACGTCAACCTGATTTGGGTTTGGGGTCATCCGGAAGTATACATCCTGGTTCTGCCAGTATTTGGTGTGTTCTCCGAAATCGTTGCAACCTTCTCTAAAAAGCGTCTGTTTGGTTATACCTCTCTGGTGTGGGCAACGGTAGTTATTACCATCCTGTCCTTCATCGTTTGGCTGCACCACTTCTTCACCATGGGTGCGGGTGCGAACGTTAACGCCTTCTTCGGTATCATGACGATGATCATCGCCATCCCGACCGGTGTTAAAATCTTCAACTGGCTGTTCACCATGTATCAGGGTCGCATTCAGATGCACTCTGCAATGCTGTGGACCGTTGGCTTCCTGGTCACCTTCTCTGTAGGTGGTATGACCGGGGTTCTGCTGGCCGTGCCGGGTGCTGACTTCGTTCTGCACAACAGTCTGTTCCTGATTGCTCACTTCCATAACGTCATTATCGGTGGTGTAGTATTCGGTTGCTTCGCAGGTGTGACCTACTGGTTCCCTAAAGCGTTCGGCTTTACGCTGAATGAAACCTGGGGTATCCGTGCGTTCTGGTTCTGGATTATCGGCTTCTTTGTTGCCTTTATGCCGCTGTACGCACTGGGCTTCATGGGTATGACCCGTCGTATTAGCCAGGACATCGATCCTCAGTTCCACTCGCTGCTGGTTGTAGCTGCATTCGGTGCTGCACTGATTGCCTGTGGTGTAATCTGTCAGCTGACTCAGTTCTACGTTTCCGTTCGCGACCGTGAACAGAACCGTGACCTGACCGGTGACCCATGGGGTGCACGTACGCTGGAGTGGGCAACCTCTTCACCACCACCGTTCTATAACTTTGCCGTTGTTCCTCACGTTCACGAGCGCGATGCGTTCTGGGAAATGAAGGAAAAAGGTGAAGCTTATAAACAGCCGACGCACTATGAAGAAATTCATATGCCGAAAAACAGCGGCGCCGGTATCATCATTGCTCTGTTCGCTACCATCTTCGGTTTCGCAGCAATCTGGCACATCTGGTGGCTGGTAGGTCTGTCCTTCCTGGGCATGATCGTGACCTGGATCGTGAAGAGCTTTGACGAAGACGTGGATTACTACGTTCCTGTTGCCGAAATCGAAAAAATCGAGAATCAGCACTTTGACGAAATTAGCAAAGCAGGTCTGAAAAATGTCAACTGAAACTCTGGCTAAACACCACGACGACGCCCATGGGGACCATGGGCATCACGATGCGGGCGCCAACAAGATCTTTGGCTTCTGGATCTATCTGATGAGCGACTGCATCATCTTCGCAACCCTGTTTGCGACGTATGGTGTGATGGTTAACAACACCGCCGGTGGCCCGGCAGGCAAAGATATCTTTGAACTGCCGTTCGTACTGGTTGAAACCGCACTGCTTCTGTTGAGCTCCATTACCTACGGTTTTGCAGTTATCAACATGAACAAAGGTCAGAAAGGCGCCGTACTCGGCTGGCTGTTCATGACCTTCCTGTTTGGTGTGGGCTTCATCGGGATGGAAATCTATGAATTCCATCACCTGATCAAAGAGGGCTTCGGTCCGGATCGTAGTGGC
Source organism: Pantoea coffeiphila (assembly GCF_016909495.1). Taxonomy (GTDB): domain Bacteria; phylum Pseudomonadota; class Gammaproteobacteria; order Enterobacterales; family Enterobacteriaceae; genus Erwinia; species Erwinia coffeiphila. Next base: position 737,375 of record NZ_JAFBFW010000002.1, read on the forward strand.
TTCCTCTCCGCGTTCTTCACGTTGGTTGGTACCCACGGTCTGCACGTGACCTCTGGCCTGATCTGGATGCTGGTACTGATGTTCCAGGTTTCCAAACGTGGCCTGAACGATACTAACCGCGCGCGTATTATGTGCCTGAGCCTGTTCTGGCACTTCCTCGATGTGGTTTGGATCTGCGTATTCACCATTGTTTACCTGATGGGAGCCATGTAATGAGTCATTCTGTAAACGAACATGGCGGCGCGTCTCACGGTAGCGTGAAGTCATATATGATCGGCTTTATCCTGTCGATCATTCTGACAGGTATCCCGTTCTGGATGGTCATGGACGGCGGAGCTTCTAAAGCGGTTACGCTGACTGTGGTTCTGGTGTGTGCGGTTGTTCAGCTGCTGGTTCACCTGGTGTACTTCCTGCACCTGGACAGCAAGTCCGAGGGCGGCTGGAATATGGTTGCTATCGTCTTCGCGGCGATCATCATCCTGATTGTTGTTGTCGGCTCTCTCTGGATCATGTGGAACCTCAACTACAACATGATGACCCACTAACAGAGCTACTGTGATGATTAAGCGATACCTGCAAGTAACAAAACCAGGGATTATTTTCGGGAATTTAATTTCTGTTATCGGGGGATTCCTGCTGGCTTCTAAAGGCAGCATCGATTACTCCCTGTTTCTCTTCACCCTTGTCGGCGTTTCGCTGGTGGTGGCATCGGGTTGTGTTTATAACAACTACATCGACCGCGACATCGACAAAAAGATGGAGAGAACCAAGAATCGGGTGATGGTCAAAGGCCTCATCTCTCCGAAACTGAGCCTGGTTTATGCGACCGTTTTAGGTATTGCTGGCTTTGCGATGCTGTATTTCGGAGCAAATCCGCTGGCCATGTGGCTGGCGGTGATGGGTTTCGTGGTTTATGTCGGCGTTTACAGCCTGTACATGAAGCGCAACTCCGTCTACGGCACCCTGATTGGTAGTCTCTCTGGCGCAGCACCTCCGGTGATCGGCTACTGTGCGGTTTCCAATCAGTTTGACGCCGGTGCGTTGATCCTGCTGGCTATCTTTAGCCTGTGGCAGATGCCGCATTCCTATGCGATTGCTATCTTCCGCTTTAAAGATTACCAGGCAGCCAACATTCCGGTTCTGCCGGTGGTGAAAGGCATTTCGGTCGCGAAAAATCATATTACGCTGTATATCCTGGCGTTTATGATTGCCACGCTGATGCTGACGCTGGGTGGTTATGCCGGATATAAATATCTGGTGGTGGCCGCAGCGGTTAGCGTCTGGTGGCTGGGTATGGCACTGTCAGGTTACAAAACCTCAAACGACCGAGTTTGGGCGCGTAAACTGTTCGTGTTTTCAATCGTTGCTATCACCGCGCTGAGCGTGATGATGTCTGTCGATTTTATGACCCCCGCTTCTAAAGATCTGCTGACTTACGTCCGGTAAGCAAAGCTGCATCACGATAAAGGGCGCGATTTCGCGCCCTTTCTTTTTGTTACGACTTCTTCGCAAGTAATGTTGTACCCGCCCTCCCCTCGCACATAAACTATGCGCACTAAATGCATGAGGTAGTAATGAACGATAATAAAATGACCCCGGTCGAGCTTCGTGCTACCTGGGGCCTGGGGACGGTTTTTTCCCTGCGTATGCTGGGCATGTTTATGGTGTTACCGGTCCTCACCACTTATGGCATGGCTTTACAGGGAGCCAGCGAAGCATTGATCGGGCTGGCCATCGGCATTTACGGTTTAGCCCAGGCCGTATTCCAGATCCCCTTTGGACTGCTTTCCGATCGTATTGGCCGCAAGCCGCTTATCGTCGGCGGACTGATTATTTTTGTTCTTGGTAGCGTGATTGCCGCATTAACCACCTCGATTTGGGGGGTAATCCTTGGCCGAGCGCTACAGGGTTCCGGTGCGATAGCCGCAGCGGTAATGGCACTGCTCTCCGATTTAACACGCGAGCAGAACCGCACCAAGGCGATGGCGTTTATCGGCATCAGCTTTGGTATTACCTTCGCTATCGCGATGGTACTGGGGCCGATCGTGACCAATGCGTTTGGCCTGCACGCGCTGTTCTGGATGATCGCCGTACTGGCAACGGCAGGCATTGTTATTACCCTGCTGGTGGTGCCCTCCGCGTCTAATCACGTACTCAACCGCGAGTCGGGCATGGTGAAAGGCAGCTTCCGCGATGTGCTGGCAAACAGCCGCCTGGTGAAACTGAATTTCGGCATTCTCTGCCTGCACATTTTGCTGATGTCGAGCTTTGTCGCGCTGCCGGGCCAGTTTGAACGCGCGGGCTTACCGGCCGCCGAACACTGGAAAGTGTACCTGGTGACCATGCTTATCGCCTTCGTCAGCGTGGTGCCCTTTATTATTTACGCCGAAGTGAAGCGCCGGATGAAGCGCGTATTTATCTTCTGCGTGGCGCTGATGCTGGTGGCAGAAGTCGTCCTCTGGCTGGCTGGTGGACATTTCTGGACGCTGGTTATTGGCGTGCAGCTGTTCTTTGTCGGCTTTAATCTGATGGAAGCCATTCTGCCCTCGCTGGTCAGCAAAGAGTCCCCTCCCGGCTTCAAAGGCACCGCTATGGGGCTGTACTCAACCAGTCAGTTTATCGGCGTGGCAATCGGTGGCAGCATGGGCGGATGGGTGTTCGGTCACTTCGATGCGCAGAGCGTGTTTGTGGTTGGCGCAGTCATCGCCGCAGTCTGGCTGCTGGTCAGCATCACCATGCAGGAACCGCCTTACGTCAGCAGCCTGCGGATAACGCTGGAAGCCTGTACCTTAGATAAAAATGCACTGGAGCAGAAGCTGAAAACGGAACCTGGCGTAACGGCGGTATTTATCGTGCCGGAAGAGCAGAGTGCCTACGTCAAAATCGACAGCAAGGTCACCAGCCGCGCCACGCTGGAAAAGCTGATTGCTTCAGCGGCATAAACTCGCACTTAAACAGAGACAGGCACCGCCCTGCCGTGGTCGGTGCAACGCTTCAGATCCGCACGTCATTGCAGACCCATTCGCGTTGAAATGAATATGTGCCAGCCGGCCCCTGAACAGGGGCCAGCCAGCTAACCTCATATCACCTGCGCTTCAGCACTCGGGCCTTACATCACGGTCCGAAACGCCAAAACGAAGAAGCGATGTGAGGCTTAGTCGCGGAAGTTTTTGAACTGGAACGGCTGGCCCAGTTCGCCCTTACGCACCAGCGCCATTGCGCCCTGCAGGTCATCGCGAGATTTGCCGGTAACGCGCACTTCATCGCCCTGAATCTGGGTCTGTACTTTCAGCTTGCTGTCTTTGATCAGCTTAACCAGCTTCTTCGCTACATCGCTCTCAATGCCTTTTTTCATTTTGGCATCGACGCTCCAGTTTTTACCGCTGTGCTCGATCTCTTCGGGCACGTCCAGCGCCGCATTTTCAATGCCGCGCTTCAGCAGTTTTTCACGCAGGATATCCAGCAGCTGTTTCACCTGGAAATCTGACTCGCTGGCAACCTTAATTGATTCGTTTTTTTCGTTCAGCTCGAAGCTGGCCTGCACGTTACGGAAATCAAAGCGGGTGGCGATTTCGCGGTTGGCGTTTTCAACGGCATTACGCACTTCCTGCATGTCAATTTCGGAAACGATATCGAAAGATGGCATGATCTATTCTCCTGAGACTAAAGTGACAGGCATAATACCTGCTTGCCACGGGTAAATAAAACTGCGGACGCTGAAAGCTATAATAATCAACAGATGCGCGGGTAAACTGTTTAACTCACCCCGCCGCGGGGAGGAACAATGAAAATTACCGTACTTGGATGCGGAGCTTTAGGGCAGATCTGGCTTGCTGCTCTTGAACAACAGGGGCATGAAGTTCAGGGCTGGTTAAGGGTTCCACAACCCTACTGCTCGGTAAACGTGATCGATTTACACGGCTCCCCGATCAATAAAACGCTGATCGCTAACGATCCGACCTTTCTCGCGAAAAGCGATCTGCTGCTGGTCACGCTCAAAGCCTGGCAGGTATCTGAGGCCGTGAAGAACCTGCAGTTTATCCTGCCGGAAAACTGTCCGGTGCTGCTGCTGCACAACGGCATGGGCACACTTGATGAACTGAAAACGCTGCGTCAGCCATTGCTGCGCGGCGTTACGACGCATGCGGCCAGGCACGATGGCACGGTGATCGTCCACGTTGCCTCCGGGATCACGCATGTCGGCCCCATTTCTCCAGCTGCTGAAGCAATGAGCGAGCTGGCGGAAACGCTGCATGCCGCACTACCTGATGTCGCGTGGCACAACAATGTCGCCTCTGCGGCCTGGCAAAAGCTGGCGGTGAACTGCGTGATTAATCCGCTCACCGTATTTTACGACTGCACCAACGGCGAGCTGGTGGAGCACCGTGAGGAAATTGACGCGCTCAGCAATGAAGTGGCCGCCGTCATGGAACGAGAAGGCCAGCATATCTCGCGCGAATGGCTGATCGACTACGTGATGGATGTGATCCGCAGCACGGCGGGCAATACCTCTTCCATGCTGCAGGATATCCGTGCCCAGCGCCGTACGGAAATTGACTATATCAACGGCTACGTGATCCGTCGTGCCCGCGCTCAGGGCCTGGTAACGCCGGAGAACAACCGTCTTTTTGAATTTATTAAGCGTAAGGAACAAGATTATGACCGCGAACGCATCGGTGCTGGTTTGCCTGGCACCTGGGAGTGAAGAAACCGAAGCCGTTACCACCATCGATCTGCTGGTGCGCGCGGGCATTCGCGTCGTCACCGCGAGCGTGGCCGAAAACGGCGATCGTGAAATTGTCTGTTCACGCGGAGTGCGGCTGCTGGCGGATGCGCCGCTGGTGCAGGTGGCCGATGACGAGTTCGATGCCATCGTCCTGCCGGGCGGCTTGAAGGGTGCCGAGTGTTTTCGCGACAGCCCGCTGCTGGTCGAGACCGTGCGGCAGTTTCACCTTTCCGGCCGCATCGTGGCAGCTATGTGCGCCACCCCGGGCACCGTACTGATCCCACACGACCTGTTCCCGGTGGGGAATATGACCGGCTTCCCGGGGCTGAAAGATACCATTCCCGAAGGTAAGTGGATGGATCGCCGCGTAGTCTGGGATCGTCGCGTGAATCTGCTGACCAGCCAGGCACCGGGTACCACCATTGATTTCGCCCTCAAACTGATTGATTTACTGGTGGGTAAAGACAAAGCGCGTGAAGTTGGCGAGCAGATGGTACTGGCGGCAGGGATTTACGACTATAAGGATTGAGCAGCGGCAACTTATTACTGAGTCGCTGAAGATAAGGCTGGGAACGTACGCCCATCAAGCGTGATTAACGCTAACGAGCGTGATTTATTTCAGCGCGGATATCCGGGCTTCTTCTTAGAAATCTGGATATCCGCAGCTGGGCTGATGGGGGATGGCAACAGTGAATGTGCTGCCATTCCGTATGTTAAGGGCGATAGATCTTAACGTTGGTAAAGCCCTGCTCGTGCAGATACAGCGCCTGCAAACGGCTCATCACGCCGCGCTCGCAGTAAAGCAGCCAGGTTTTCGACTGGTCGAGATCGCCAAACTGAGTGCCCAGCTTGTAAAACGGCAGGGATTTCACTTCAACGCCGTCAACCTCAAGCGGGCGGGCATCCTGTTCGTCGTTGGAGCGAATATCCAGCACCGCGTCATTCACGCCGAACGAGGCCACGGTTTCCACTTCCACCACTTCTTCCTGAGTTTTTTCGGCAATCTGGCGGATATCGACGTTGGTCGCCTCTTCCACCATGCGGTCGAGGATGGTGAAATCGAAGTTCTGCTCTTCCGCTTCAATTTTCGCCTTCACGGCTTTCACCGTCGGGCTTTTCGAGATCACGCCACAGTACTCCGGCATGGTGCGGGCAAAGTCTTCCGTCCCGATTTCACGTGCCAGATTAATGATGTGCTCTTTATCGTGCGAAATCAGCGGACGCAGGATCAGGGTATCGCTGGCGTTATCAATTAAACGCAGATTGGTCAGCGTCTGGCTGGAAACCTGGCCCAGCGCTTCGCCGGTAACCAGCGCCTGCACGCCGTAGCGTTCGGCCACTTTCGACGCCGCACGCACCATCATGCGCTTCAGTACCACGCCCATCTGGCCATCATCCACTTTTTCCAGGATCTCACCGACCACCGGCTCAAAGTTGATAGCAACAAAGCGAACGCGATGCGAGCTGCCGTAGCGCTTCCACAGATAGTGGGCCACCTGCCGTACGCCAATCTCATGAGCGGCACCGCCCAGATTGAAGAAGCAGTAGTGAACACGACAGCCGCGACGCATCAGCATATAGCTGGAAACGCCGGAGTCAAACCCACCGGAGATCAGTGACAGCACGTCTTCCTGCGTGCCAATCGGGAAGCCACCGATACCTTCAAAGCGGCCGGTTACCAGCAGCAGGCGGTCGTCTTCAATTTCCAGGTTAACCGTCACGTCCGGGCGATTGAGCTGCACGCGGGCAGAAGCCACGTGCTGGTTCAGGCCGCCGCCAACGTAACGCTCAACGTCCTGCGAGCTGAACTCATGCTTGCCGCGACGCTTGACGCGTACACAGAAGGATTTCCCTTCGATGCGCTCGCGGGTCAGTTCCAGCGTCTGCTCGAAGATGTTGTGCACATCGGTGTAAGGACGGTCTTCAACTTCCAGAATATGGTGAATACCCGGAATACGCGTCAGCTCAGCGATAATCGTTGGCCGCTGGCTCTCATCGCGCGCACGCACTTCGATATGGTCCCAGTGGCGTACCACGGCAAGATTTTCATCGTAGTGTTTAAGCACATTGCGAATGTTTCCGGTGAGGATTTTGATAAAACGCAGGCGCACGGACTGGCTTTTAATGGTGATTTCTGGGAATAACTTAATGATAAACTTCATGGTGGCATGGGTTCGCTAGGCAATTAAGTGCTGAAACGAAAGGCACTTAGCTGGTAAAATCAGGGTCTTGCAAAATGGCTCATAGCCTTTGCATTCAGGCGCAGCAGTATATCATCATTTGCCCGATGGGTGCTTCTTCATCTGCTGTCAGTCAGCCGCTCATCCGTAAGATTGTTCTGTACCAGTGCACATATCACGTCATTGTCAGTGGAAAGATGACGGGTATATTTTGCGAATCATTTCGAGTCGGATACCATAAGTCATTATCCGCTGATAAAGATAACAAGTCAGGATCAAACATGCCGAAAAAATCCGAACAGCCTGCCAGTTTTGAAAGCTCACTGCAGCAGCTGGAACAGATCGTCACCCGCCTCGAAAGCGGCAACCTTCCGCTGGAAGAGGCGCTGAGCGAGTTCGAGCGCGGCGTGCAGCTGGCGCGTACCGGGCAGCAAACGCTACAGCAGGCCGAACAGCGGGTGCAGATCCTTTTGAATGACGATAAAAACGCCGATCTGACGCCTTTTACTCCGGAAAACGACTGATGGATTTCATCGCATTACAGCATGCGCATTATCAGCGCGTGAATGCCGCATTGCAGCGTTACATTGCCGAGCTACCTTTTCAGAGCACTCCGCTAGTAAATGCCATAGAATATGGCGCATTATTAGGAGGGAAAAGGCTGCGTCCTTTTCTGGTTTATGCCACCGGTCAGATGCTGCACGCCGATGACAGTGCTCTGGATGCGCCTGCGGCGGCCGTTGAATGCATTCATGCCTATTCCCTGATTCACGACGATTTACCTGCCATGGATGACGACAGCCTGCGCCGTGGGCAGCCAACCTGCCATATTAAATTCGGTGAAGACACGGCAATCCTGGCAGGCGATGCCCTGCAAACGCTGGCCTTCTCGATCCTGGCCGATGCCCCAATGCCCGGCGTTGCGGCGGAGTTCCGCATTGCCATGCTTTCAGAACTGGCGCAGGCCAGCGGTGTTGCGGGAATGTGTGGCGGCCAGGCCCTGGATTTGGCGGCAGAAGGTCAGCAGGTTGATTTAACCGCACTGGAAAAGATTCACCGCCATAAAACCGGTGCGCTGATCCGCTCTGCCGTGCGCCTTGGCGCACTGGCCGCAGGAGAAAGAGGCCGTAACGCCCTGCCTGCACTCGATCGTTACGCCAGTGCTATTGGACTGGCATTCCAGGTTCAGGACGATATTCTGGATGTGATAGGTGATACCGCCGTGCTCGGCAAACAGCAGGGAGCCGATCAGCAACTGGGCAAAAGCACTTACCCGGCGCTGTTGGGGCTGGAGGGAGCACGGACAAAAGCATGGGATCTCTATCAGGAGTCTCTCAGCGCATTAGAAACGCTGGCCGCACAATCCTATAATACCACCCCGTTGCGGGCGCTGGCCGGCTTCATAATTGAACGCGATAAATAGCCATAATGAGTCACTGATGAGTTTTGAACCTGGAAAATACCCGACGCTGGCGCTGGCAGAAACGGTGCAAGAATTACGTTTGCTACCGAAAGAGAGCCTGCCAAAACTCTGTGATGAGCTGCGCCAGTATCTGCTCGACAGCGTGAGCCGCTCCAGCGGCCACTTTGCTTCGGGGCTGGGCGTCGTAGAGCTGACCGTTGCGTTGCACTACGTCTACAACACGCCATTCGATCACCTGGTATGGGACGTAGGCCATCAGGCCTATCCGCATAAAATCCTTACCGGGCGCCGCGATCGCATCGGGACAATCCGCCAAAAAAACGGACTGCATCCGTTCCCGTGGCGTGATGAAAGTGAATACGACGTGCTGAACGTCGGTCACTCCTCAACCTCTATCAGCGCCGGGCTGGGCATGGCCGTTGCCGCCGGTAAAGAAGGCAAGGATCGCCGTACCGCCTGCATTATTGGCGACGGTGCGATCACGGCCGGTATGGCGTTTGAAGCGATGAACCATGCCGGCGATATCAAAGCCGACCTGCTGGTGATCCTCAACGACAACGAAATGTCGATTTCTGAAAACGTGGGCGCGCTGAATAACCGCCTGGCACAGCTGCTCTCCGGCAAAACCTACGCACGTCTGCGTGAAGGTGGTAAAAAAGTCCTGACCGGCCTGCCGCCGATTAAAGAACTGGTGAAGCGCACCGAAGAACACCTGAAAGGCATGGTGGTTCCCGGCACGCTGTTCGAAGAGCTGGGCTTTAACTACATCGGCCCGGTAGACGGCCACGACGTGCTGGCGCTGGTGCAGACTTTGCGCAATATGCGCGCGCTGAAAGGGCCGCAGTTCCTGCACATTATGACCAAAAAGGGCAAAGGCTACGCCCCGGCCGAGCAGGACCCGATTACCTGGCACGCGGTGCCGAAGTTCGACCCGGCCAGCGGTCTGCTGCCAAAGAGCGCCGAAGGATTGCCGTCCTATTCAAAAATCTTCGGCCAGTGGTTGTGTGAAACCGCGGCTCAGGATGAAAAACTGATGGCGGTGACGCCGGCGATGCGTGAAGGCTCGGGCATGGTGACTTTCTCACGCGAATACCCGAAACAGTATTTCGACGTTGCGATTGCCGAACAGCACGCGGTGACCTTCGCCGCCGGTCTGGCTATTGGTGGCTACAAGCCGATCGTGGCAATCTACTCGACGTTCCTCCAGCGCGCTTACGATCAGCTGATTCATGATGTGGCGATTCAGAAACTCCCGGTGCTGTTTGCTATCGACCGCGGTGGCATCGTGGGTGCAGACGGCCAGACGCATCAGGGCGCTTTCGATATCGCTTTTATGCGCTGCATCCCGAACCTGGTGATCATGACGCCGAGCGATGAGAACGAGTGCCGCCAGATGCTCTATACCGGCTATCACTACCAGGACGGCCCGAGTGCGGTACGCTACCCGCGCGGCACCGGAACCGGTGCCACTATCGAGCCACTGGCTTCGCTGCCGCTGGGCAAAGGTGTCGTTAAGCGTCAGGGCGAGAAGCTGGCGATCCTCAACTTCGGTACTCTGTTACCGGAAGCGGCCGCTGCTGCAGAAGCACTTAATGCCACGCTGGTGGATATGCGCTTTGTTAAACCGCTGGATGAGGCGCTGATTCTGGAGCTGGCTGCGAGTCACGATGCTCTGGTTACGCTGGAAGAAGGCGCGATTAAAGGCGGCGCAGGCAGCGGTGTGAATGAACTGCTGATGGCGAAGCGCAAACCGGTTCCGGTGCTTAACCTTGGCCTGCCGGACGTGTTTATTCCGCAAGGCACTCAGGAAGAGATCCGCACCGACTTCCAGCTGGATGCCTCAGGGATTCAGCAGCAAATTGCCGGATGGCTGCAGCAGTAAACATCCTGTGCTCCCCCGGCCTTCGGGGGAGCTCCTCACCTGCTATGCTTACGCAACGATAAATAGCAGGAGTCTTCATGAAAACCATTCAGTTAGCGAACACCGACCTGACCGTTTCACGCCTGAGCCTGGGCTGCATGACCTATGGTGAACCCGATCGCGGCAAGCACGCCTGGACGCTACCGGAAGAGAGCAGCCGCCCGCTAATCAAACAGGCGCTGGAAGCCGGCATTAACTTCTTTGATACCGCCAACAGTTACTCCGACGGCAGCAGCGAAGAGATCGTCGGCCGGGCCCTGCGCGACTATGCCCGCCGCGATGAGGTCGTGGTTGCGACCAAAGTGTTCTTCCCGATGAGCAACCTTTCCGGCGGCCTGTCGCGGAAGAATATTTTGCAGTCAATTGATGACAGCCTGAACCGACTGGGTATGGAGTACGTCGATCTGCTGCAAATCCATCGCTGGGACTACAACACGCCGCTGGAAGAGACGCTGGAGGCGCTGCACGACGTGGTGAAAGCCGGTAAAGCCCGCTATATCGGTGCCTCTTCGATGTATGCCTGGCAGTTTGCCAAAGCGCTGTATACCGCCGATCGCTACGGCTGGACGCGTTTTGTCAGCATGCAGGACCAGTACAACCTGATCCAGCGTGAAGAGGAGCGGGAAATGCATCCGCTGTGCCTGGCGGAGAACATCGCCGTACTGCCGTGGAGCCCGCTGGCGCGAGGTCGCCTGACCCGGCCGTGGGGGGAAGCCACCGCGCGGACGGTATCGGATCAGTACGGCCAGACGCTCTACACCGCCAATGAGGATAACGACGCCGCGATTGCCGCCCGCGTTGAGGCAATTGCCAGGGACAAAGGGGTAAGCCGGGCGCAGATAGCGCTGGCCTGGCTGCTCAGTAAACCCGCGGTGACCGCACCGATTATTGGTGCATCACGCAGCGAACAGCTGGCCGACCTGGTCAAGGCAACGGAAGTCGAACTCACGCAGGAAGAGATTATCGAGCTGGAAAGCGTCTATCAGCCGCATCCGGTTGTTGGGTTCGAGTAAGCGAGTAAAACCAGCCTGCCGTGTTGGCGTGTTGGCGTGTTGGCGTGTTGGCGTGTTGAGCTAACAAATAGCTGGATTCTTGATACAGGACGATAACTTTTTCGTCCTGTATCAGGCGGGCTATCCTGTCAGAATGGCATTGGCCCCGACTGCGGGAGTTACATCAGCCAGTAGTGACCAGCAAGGTAGAGAATAGCGGCAGAAACAATCCCGGCCACGATATCGTCCACCATAATCCCCATTCCGCCGTGAACGTTGCGATCGAACCAGCGGATCGGCCACGGCTTCCAGATATCAAACAGACGGAACACCAGGAATCCCGCCAGCACCCACTGCCAGCTATTGACCGGAATCGCCATCAGGGTAATCCACATCCCGATAAACTCATCCCAGACGATGCTGCCGTGGTCGTGAATACCCATATCCTTCGCGGTGCGATGACAGAGATAGACGCCGATACTGATCCCCAACAGCAGCACCAGCACGTAGAGATCCTGCGGCAGCAGATTCAGCAGATACCAGAAGGGGATCGCTGCAATCGACCCCATGGTGCCGGGCATCCACGGGCTGAGCCCACTGCCGAAACCGGTGGCCAGCAGGTGCCACGGGTTACTCATCTTCAGGCGGCTTTTCGCCACATCTTTTTCACGAGCCAAAATGGTCAAATCCTTTATGGTTAAACTCCACGACTCTGTCATCCTGCAACAGAACCAGCCCCTCTGACTGCGGGCCCATCTGGCCAATACAGGTAAACGGTACGCCAAGATAGCCGAGCGCCACATCCAGCGCACCGCGATTGATTTCCGGCACCGTGAAGCACAGTTCGTAATCTTCGCCACCGCTCAGCGCCCAGTGCAGACACTGCTCAGAACTGAAGTTCTGTTTCAGCGGCTCTGAGAGCGGCAAGGCATCCAGATTGATCCGCGCGCCGCAGTCGCTGGCTTTCAGCACATGGCCGAGATCGGAAATAAGCCCGTCGGAAATATCAATCGCCGAAGTTGCCAGATCGCGCAATGCCTGGCCCTGCAGGATTCTCGGGATAGGTCGCAGATGGCGCTTAATGAGTGCTTCATGGGCAGCGGGGTTGCTCAACTGCTCCTGGCCCAGCAACAGGGCCAGACCGGCGGCGCTGTCACCCAAGGTGCCGGTGACGTAAATCCAGTCGCCGATGCGCGCACCGGAACGGCGCAGCGCGCGGCCCTGCGGCACCAGGCCATGGATACCGAGCGTCATGCTAAGCGGACCGCGCGTGGTATCACCGCCGATCAGCTGCATATCGTAATAATCGAGAAGCTCAAACAGACTGTCGCTGAAGCTTTCCAGCCAGCTTTCATCCACGGTCGGCAGCGTCAGCGCCAGAGTCAGCCATGCAGGATCGGCGCCCATCGCAGCAAGGTCGCTAAGATTTACCGCCAGCGCTTTGTAGCCGAGGTCGGCTGGATGAATATCGGCAAGAAAATGGACACCCGCCACCAGCGTATCGGTACTGATCGCCAGGGACTGTTTTTCAGGTACGCTCAGCAAGGCGCAGTCGTCGCCAATACCTTTTTCGACATCGCGACGGGAGCTTGTTACACGATCAAAGTAGCGTGCTATCAGTTCAAATTCGCCACAAGCCATAATGCATTCCGGGAGTAAAAAGAAGAGGCCGGGTTAGCGGCCTCTTGAGAGATTATTTGCGGTTTGGACGGATCTGCGGAGCGGCTTTATCCAGCACGCCGTTGACAAACTTATGGCTGTCTTCAGCACCGAACACTTTCGCCAGCTCGATCCCTTCGTTGATGGCCACTTTGTAGGGAACATCTGAACGCTTGCTCAGTTCAAACAGAGAAATACGCAGGATCGCCTTTTCTACCTGTCCCAGCTCTTCCAGCTGACGTGACAGATAGGGTTTCATCAGGCCGTCGAGGTATGCACTGTTAGTTGCAACGCCGCCGACCAGCTCACGGAAATAATTGATATCGACGTCTTTAACGTCCTGTTCCGCCAGAAACTGGTATTCGACATCAGCGATGTCGTTTTTGGAGATCTGCCACGAGTAAAGTGCCTGAACAGCACATTCACGGGCGCGGCGACGAGCAGCAGGTTTCACGAAATTCCCCTTAAATCAGGCTTTGATGGCTTTTAATACGTTAATCATTTCCAGTGCGGTCAGGGCTGCTTCAGCACCTTTATTACCCGCTTTGGTTCCGGCGCGTTCGATGGCCTGCTCGATGTTTTCAGTCGTCAGCACGCCAAAGGCAACCGGGATATCGCTGTTCATGGCAACGCTGGCCAGACCGGAGCTGGCCTCGCCTGCCACATATTCGAAGTGAGCGGTGCCGCCACGGATAACGGTACCCAGCGCCACAACGGCATCGTGCTTACCGGCTTTTGCCAGTGCGCGAGCGGTCATTGGCAGCTCATAGGCACCCGGAACCCAGACCACGGTGATATTTTCATCTTTCACCTGGCCGATACGTTTCAGGGCATCAATCGCGCCGCTCAGCAGGCTGTCGTTGATAAAGTTGTTGAAACGCGCAATAACCAGGGCAACGCGCGCATCAGGAGTAGCAACAGCAGCTTCAATAACGTTCATAAATCTTCCTTTCAGGGTTCTGTTCTGTTTGGCCCCGCAGGGGGGCGGATTCTATCACACTCTTAATCCGTCTGCTTGCTTTTGCGCAAACGGAATGCAGGCAAAAATCTTCGCTGAGGGCGAGCCGTTAACTCAGCGGTATCTCGGCGTCAGCGTCAGGCGCACATCAGGCCCCACCTGGCGAACATCGCTGAAGGAAAATTCCGGCGCATCGGCCAGATGCTCCAGCCCAGGCAGATGGCACAGACCACGTCCCGCATCGCCCAGCAGTTTCGGTGCCAGATAAACAATCAGCTCGTCGACTACGCCCGTCTGCAACAACGCGCCGGCAAACTGTGCCCCGGCTTCCACCCAAACGCTGTTGATTTGTTTTTTACCCAGCAGCATAAACATTGATACCAGATCGATCCGGTTGTTATGGCGCGGCACGCTGAACTGGGTCACATTATCCGGCCACGATTGCGTATCAATTTCGTTACGCGCCAGCCAGGTTTCACCGGATTGTCCAATAAGTCGATGCTGCGGCGTGACGCGATTCTGGCTGTCTACGATAATTCTCACCGGCTGGCGCAAATCTTCTGCGGCATAGCGTGAACGGGTGCTGGCATCCAGCTCATCATAGCGCACCGTCAGCGACGGATTATCGGCCAGTACGGTTGCGCTGGTGCTGAGAATGGCAGAGCTTTGCGCCCGCAGTCGCTGCACATCGCGCCTTGCTTCAGGCGAGGTAATCCACTGACTTTCACCGCTGGCCATTGCCGTACGGCCATCCAGCGAGGCCCCCAGCTTTAGCTGCACCCACGGGAATCCGGTGCGCATCCGCTTCAGGAAGCCGTGGTTCAGCGCTTCCGCTTCCTGCATCATCAGGCCGTGACTGACGTCGATACCGGCCTGTTGCAGACGATAAAGCCCGCGCCCGGCCACTTGCGGATTGGGATCTTGCATCGCCGCAACCACCCGACTCACGCCTGCCGCCGTCAGCGCGTCACAGCAGGGGGGCGTGCGTCCATGGTGGCTACAGGGTTCAAGGGTGACATAGGCGGTGGCACCGCGGGCTTTATCGCCCGCCATTCGCAGCGCATGCACTTCGGCATGCGGCTCACCGGCTCGACGGTGATAGCCCTCACCCACAATTTCGCCGTCACGAACAATAACGCAGCCAACGTTTGGATTAGGCGTAGTGGTAAAGCAACCGAGACGCGCCAGCTCAAGCGCACGCGCCATATAGAATTCATCACGCATCGCATCAGTCCTGTAAGCGGGCGATCTCTTCGCCAAATTCCCGAATATCTTCAAAGCTGCGATAGACCGAGGCGAAACGGATATAAGCCACTTTATCCAGCTTTTTCAGCTCGTCCATCACCAGATTACCAATCATCTTACTGGCCACTTCACGCTCGCCGGTCGCACGCAGCTGGCTTTTGATATGGCTGAGCGCGGTCTCGACCGCATCGGAGTTAACCGGGCGTTTCTCCAGCGCTTTCATCAGGCCGCTACGCAGCTTGTCTTCATTAAACGGTTCGCGCACATCGTTGCTTTTCACCACACGCGGCATCACCAGTTCGGCAACTTCGAAGGTGGTAAAGCGTTCATGACACACCAGGCACTGGCGGCGGCGACGCACCGAAGTCCCTTCCCCCACCAGGCGGGAGTCGATCACTTTGGTATCCACGGCGGAACAGAATGGGCAATGCATGATGCGTCCTGATAATCCTTGAAATTGACGGTTAGTGTAACGCGAACGAAGCCGCCTGCCAAAGCCACGCGGCGCAAAACTGCATGACTTTATGCGGCGCGGGCCGCAAAAGACAGCTTTTCGCGGCAGGCTATTCAGACCGCTTTGCTCTAAGATAAAAGCAAACGTTAAATCAGAAGGAAATGAACAATGACAACGGCTTATCTGAAACTGTCACTGGTAGCGTCGCTGCTGGCGCTGGCCGGCTGTAACAGCGCACCATCGCAGCCAAAAATCAGCCAGCTGCATAATGAAGTCGGCAAGCTGAGCAAGGAAATGCGTCAGCTCACCCGCCAGGCGAGCGCGCTGGAACAGCAGGGGCATCTTAATAGCGGTACTGCTCAGGGGGCCTGGCTGCTGCCGCAGGCGAATACCGGGGTGATCCTGAAAAGCCAGGCAGGCGATCTGAAGCTTTCGTTAAGCCACGTTCAGAGCGAGGCTAACGGCACGCGTGCCACCCTGGATATTCGTGCAACCGGCGACGCTGTGCTGCCGTCGTTCAGTGCGGAAGTGGAATGGGGCGAGCTGGATAGCGCTACCGGTCAGCCGTTGAGTATCAGCAGTATGTCGCAAAAAATTGAGGTCGCCAGCACGCTATTGCCGCGCAGCCAGGTCAGCGTGCCGCTGCGGCTGAGCAATCTGTCACCGGAGCAATTGGGTTACGTGCGCGTGCATGATGTGGTGGTGGCGTCGCCAGCGGCGGCGGTCAGCGCACCATAAAAAAAGGGCCACATAATGTGGCCCTTAGCTTTATGGCTGTTCAACCATTAAGGCAGAATCGAAGGCTGGTCTGCGCCCTCTTTTTCCACTTTCTGCTGGATCATATGTTCACGCTTCATGCCCAGTTTCAGCGCCAGCGCTGAAGAGACATAAATCGACGAGATAGTACCGATGGTGATACCGATCAGCATGGTCAGAGAGAAACCTTTCAGCAGCTCGCCACCAAAAATGAACAGGATCAGAACCATCGCCAGCGTCGTTGCCGAGGTGATAATGGTACGGCTCAGCGTCTGCGTCAGAGAGACGTTGGTGATATCGTAAGACGATCCGCGACGGATTTTGCGGAAGTTCTCACGAATACGATCCGAGACCACGATCTTATCGTTCAGCGAGTAGCCGATAACCGACATCAGCGAGGCAACGATAGTCAGATCGATCTCAACATGGAACAGAGAGAGCAGCCCCATGGTGATCACCACGTCGTGCGCCAGCGCCAACACAGTACCCAGCGCCAGTCGCCACTCGAAGCGGAAACCGATATAGATCAGAATGGCAATCAGCGCGGAGAGCAGCGCCATGCCGCCTGCCGTCGCCAGATCGCTACCCACCGTCGGCCCAACGAACTCAATACGCTTAACGGTAGCATGCTGCTTAGTGGTGTCATTAATCACCGCCAGCACCTTGCTGCCCAGCTCCTGGCCCGCATTGCCTTCGTTCGGTGACATACGCACCATCACATCACGGCTGCTGCCAAAGTTCTGCACCTGCGGTTCTGCGAAGCCGGCTTTCACCAGACTTTCGCGCATCACGTCCAGATCGGTCGGATTTTCCAGGTTGATCTCAATCACCGTACCACCGGTGAAATCAAGCCCCCAGTTAAACCCACGTACACCGATAATCGCTACCGAGATAATCAGCAGCAGACCAGAGATGATGAACGCCAGCGTATCCCAGCGCATAAAGTCGACGACTTTACGCCCGTGATTCATTTGTTCAACACTATGTTCCTGTGACACAACGCACTCCTCAGATAGACAACTTGTTGATGCGTTTGCCGCCGTACATCAGATTAACGATGGCACGGGTGCCGATAATCGCGGTAAACATGGACGTTGCCACACCAATCGCCGTGGTGATAGCAAACCCTTTAATCGAGCCGGTACCCACTGCGTACAGAATGATAACTTTAATCAGCGTAGTCACGTTGGCATCAACGATACTGGAGAACGCACCTTTATAGCCTTCATGAATCGCCTGCTGGACGGAACGCCCGTTACGCAGCTCTTCTTTGATACGCTCGTTGATCAGTACGTTAGCATCGACCGCAACCGCCAGCGTCAGTACGATACCGGCAATACCCGGCATCGTCAGCGTCGCACCCGGCAGCAGCGACATAATGCCGACAATCAGCACCAGGTTAGCTAACAGCGCGCTGGTCGCCACCAGACCGAATTTCTTGTACCACAGCACCATAAAGATGATCGAAGCGATCAGGCCCCACAGGCAGGCTTCCAGACCCTGAGTGATGTTCTGCTGACCCATAGTCGGGCCAATCGTACGCTCTTCAACAATCTGGATTGGCGCAATCAACGCACCGGCACGCAGCAGCAGCGACAGCTGACGTGCTTCGTTCGGGTTGTTAATGCCGGTAATACGGAAGCTGTTACCCAGACGAGACTGGATGTTCGCAACGTTGATCACCTCTTCCTGCTTCACCAGAATCGAACGGCCGTTGGCATCTTTCTTCCCGCTGTCTTTATATTCAACAAACAGGGTAGCCATCGCCTTACCGACGCTGTCTTTGGTGAAGTTGGACATGATGTTACCGCCAGCGCTGTCCAGGGAAATATTAACCTGTGGCTGGTTGTACTCATCCATGCTTGAGGTAGAGTCGGTAATATGGTCACCGGTGAGGATCACGCGTTTGTACAGCACAACCGGCTGGCCATCACGCGTATCTTTCACTTCAGAGTCACCAGGAACGCGGCCGTTTGCGGCCGCTGTTGCATCCACGCTGGTGTTAACCAGGCGGAATTCCAGCGTTGCCGTTGCACCGAGGATCTCTTTCGCACGCGCGGTGTCCTGAATACCCGGCAGTTCAACCACAATGCGGTCCGCACCCTGGCGCTGCACCAGCGGCTCGGCTACGCCCAGCTGGTTAACACGATTTCGCAGAATGTTGATGTTCTGCTGTACCGCATATTCACGCGCTTCACGCAGACGTTCGTCGCTCATTACCGCAGTCAACGCATTGCTGCCGCTGCTACTGATGACCATGTCGCGGTGACGGCTCGTCAGATAGCTAACGGCCTGATTACGCGCATCCGCATCGCGGAAACGAATCTCCATGCCGTAGTTGTCAGTTTTACGAACGTTAACGTAAGGAATATTTTTTTCACGCAGATCGCTACGCAGGCTATCGATATTTTGCTCCTGGAGTTTACCCAGAGCAGTATCCATATCGACTTCCATCAGGAAATGCACGCCGCCGCGCAGGTCAAGACCGAGTTTCATCGGCTCTGCGTTCAGCATTGACAGCCAGGTGGGTGTAGCCGGCGCAAGATTAAGCGCCACAACGTAATTCTCGCCAAGAACCTTCATAATCGCTTCACGAGCGCGCAGCTGCACGTCGGTATTGGCGAAACGCGCCATAATAGCGCCGTTTTCCAGGGCAATAGATTTGCTCTGGATATTATCTTCTTTTAATGCGTTTTGGATCTGAACCAGCGTTTGCTCACTGGCGGCGCTTCCGCGCGCACCAGTGATCTGAACAGCCGGATCCTCACCATAAAGGTTAGGCAGTGCATACAGCAGACCGACGAGTAATACGACGATCAGCATGATGTACTTCCATAAAGGATAACGGTTTAACACGGCAGTTCCCTTAGGGACATCAAAAATTACAGCGCCTTCATCGAACCTTTCGGCAGAACGGCAGCTACGAAGTCACGTTTGACCACAACTTCAGTGGTTTCGTTCAGCGCGATAGCGACATAACCAGTTTCCGCTACTTTCGTAACGCGGCCTACCAGGCCACCGGTGGTCAGCACTTCATCACCCTTAGAGATTGAGTCCATCAGTTTTTTGTGCTCTTTCGCACGTTTCTGCTGAGGGCGCAGGATCATGAAGTAGAAAATCAGACCAAATACAACCAGCATAATCACCAGAGAGTAAGGACTTCCCTGTGATGGTGCTGCAGCTGCCACGGCATCAGAAATGAACAAGCTCATTAAAATTCCCTCATTGTTTAATTATCAGACGTTAATGGCGGAACCGCCGTCCCCGTCCGTTGGTAAAATTCAGTCACGAAGTGCTCTAATTTACCTTCTTCAATAGCCTTGCGTAAACCCGCCATCAGGCGCTGGTAATAACGCAGATTATGAATGGTATTCAGTCGCGCTCCTAAAATCTCATTACAGCGATCGAGATGGTACAAATAGGCACGGCTGTAATTGCGACAGGTGTAGCAATCACACTCGGCATCCAGCGGAGACGTGTCATCTTTATACTTCGCGTTACGGATTTTCACCACACCATCGGTGACGAACAGATGTCCGTTACGCGCATTACGGGTTGGCATCACGCAGTCGAACATATCAATACCACGACGGACGCCTTCAACCAGATCCTGTGGCTTACCCACGCCCATTAAGTAGCGCGGTTTATCTTCAGGAAGCTGCGGACAAACGTGCTCCAGAATACGGTGCATGTCCTCTTTTGGCTCGCCGACCGCCAGGCCGCCCACAGCGTACCCATCAAAGCCGATCTCCACCAGTCCTTTAACCGAGACATCGCGTAAATCTTCGTAAACACTACCCTGGATGATGCCGAACAGCGCGTTTTTATTCCCAAGCGAATCAAAGCGATCGCGGCTACGCTGCGCCCAGCGCAGAGACATTTCCATAGAACGCTTGGCATAATCCCAGTCGGCCGGGTATGGCGTACATTCATCGAAAATCATCACGATATCAGAACCGAGATCGTACTGAATTTCCATCGATTTTTCAGGATCGAGGAAGATCGCATCACCGTTGATCGGGTTGCGGAAATGTACGCCTTTTTCAGTGATCTTACGAATATCACCCAGACTGAAGACCTGGAAACCGCCGGAGTCTGTCAGAATCGGTCCTTTCCACTGCATAAAATCATGCAGATCGCCGTGCAGCTTCATGATTTCCTGGCCAGGACGCAGCCATAAATGGAAGGTGTTGCCCAGAATAATCTGCGCACCCGTCGCTTCGACTTCTTCCGGGGTCATGCCTTTCACCGTGCCGTACGTGCCCACGGGCATAAAGGCCGGGGTTTCTACCACGCCACGGTCAAAAACCAGGCGACCACGACGGGCGCGGCCGTCGGTCGTATCTAATTCAAACTTCACATTGCCTCCACCGAAGAAACAGTTCGATGTTAATGGTGATCAAAGGGACAGCCGATGCCGTCCTTTGGAAAAATCAGCCCTGCCCCGGGATCTCGTGGCAGGCCTGCGAATTACGGGTAATAAACATCGCGTCACCGTAGCTGAAGAAGCGATATTCCTGTGCTACCGCCTGCTGATAGGCATGCATGGTATTTTTATAACCAGCAAAGGCAGACACCAGCATAATCAGCGTAGACTCCGGCAGGTGGAAGTTAGTCACCAGCGCGTCAATGACCTGATAGTGATAACCCGGATAGATAAAGATTTTGGTATCGCCAAAGAACGGCGCAATCAGCGCATCGCCGGCGGCCTGCGCCGCGCTCTCCAGCGAACGAACCGAGGTGGTGCCCACGGCGATCACCCGATTGCCGCGCGCCTTACAGGCCAGTACCGCATCCACCACATCCTGCGGCACTTCCGCATATTCGGCGTGCATAATGTGGTCTTCAATGCTGTCTACCCGCACCGGCTGGAATGTCCCCGCACCAACGTGCAGGGTAACAAATGCGGTTTCAATGCCCTTTTCACGCAGCGCGGCCAGAAGAGGCTCGTCGAAATGCAGACCGGCGGTAGGAGCCGCAACGGCGCCAGGTTTCTGGCTGTAAACCGTCTGATAAAGCTCGCGGTCTACTTCTTCATCCGGACGATCGATATACGGCGGCAGCGGCATGTGGCCGATGTCGTTCAGAATATCCAGCACCGCGCGCGGGTCGTTAAATTCAATTTCAAACAGCGTGTCATGGCGTGCGGTCATCGTTGCCTGCACGTTTTCATCTTCGCCCAGCAGCAGTGCGCTGCCCGGTTTCGGAGATTTGGACGAGCGCACGTGGGCCAGCACACGCTTGTCATCCAGCATGCGCTCAATCAGCACTTCAATTTTCCCGCCGCTGGCCTTGCGGCCAAAAATACGTGCCGGGATCACCCGCGTATTGTTAAACACCAGCAGGTCACCGGGATTAAGTTTGTCCAGTAAGTCGGTGAACACCCCGTGCGTCAGCGCGCCATCCTCACCGTTTAACGACAGCAGACGGCACCCGCTGCGCTGGGCCTGCGGATAGTGGGCAATCAAAGATTCTGGTAACTCAAAAGAAAAATCGGCAACGCGCATGGTCATTCACATTCAGGGAAATCAGGGCGCATATTCTAGCTGAAAAACGGCAACTTCTAAACCTGCCCTTGATCTTTCATGCCGTCGTTGCAAAGCCGTGGATAAAAATAAGATATAGTAGGCGCATGAACTATCTCGCTCACCTCCATCTTGCCACGCTTGCCAACAGTTCGCTGCTGGGCAATTTGATGGCCGATTACATCCGCGGCAATCCACAGCAGCAGTTTTCTGCCGATATTGCCGAAGGGATTGCCCTGCACCGACGTATCGATGCGCTGACCGATTCGCTGCCGGAAGTCCGTGCTGCGCGGCAGCTGTTTCGTCCGGAAACGAAGCGCGTTGCGCCCATTACGCTGGACGTTATCTGGGATCATTTCCTGTCACATCACTGGGCTAAACTGGTGCCGGAAATTTCCCTGCCAGCTTTTTTGTCTCATGTTAAAAGTGTGATCGAGCCACAATTGCCGGGTACGCCGGAAGGTTTTCAGACTCTTAATCATTACTTATGGCGAGACCGCTGGATGGAGCGTTATGCCGCCGCGCCCTATTTACAAAATGTGCTACGAGGAATGGCCAGCCGCCGTCCGCGCCTGGCGGCACTGAGCGAGAGTTATTACGATTTTGAAGAAAATTATCAACAACTTGAAGACTTTTTTTGGCAGTTGTATCCGCAGATGATGGATCGGGCGGCACGGCAAATTCTGTGACATAGCCCCAGACTGACTTAGCGGTTGCCCTTTTCAATAAAAAGGTTATTGTATGATACTGTTTTAGTATTAACCTTTCTTTTGATAGGCGTAACCTATCTGAATAATCGGCGTATTACGCTGGCTCGCGGCAGGATGCACACCTTATACTTCCCGCATCTTGTCACCTTCATCCAACTTACTTTTACAGGAGTGAACATGGTCCTGGTAACTCGTCCAGCCCCTGATTTTACCGCCGCAGCCGTACTGGGCAACGGTGAGATCGTAGAGAACTTCAACTTTAAAAAACACACCGCTGGTAAAGCCACCGTTGTGTTCTTTTGGCCAATGGACTTCACCTTCGTCTGCCCTTCTGAGCTGATCGCTTTCGACAAGCGTTATGCTGAATTCCAGAAGCGCGGCGTTGAAGTTGTTGGTGTTTCCTTCGACTCAGAGTTCGTCCACAACGCGTGGCGTAAAACTCCGGTTGATAAAGGCGGCATCGGCGAAGTGCAGTACGCAATGGTTGCCGACATCAAACGTGAAATCCAGAAAGCCTACGGTATTGAGCATCCGGACGCGGGCGTTGCCCTGCGCGGCTCTTTCCTGATCGACAAAGCCGGTGTGGTTCGCCACCAGGTTGTTAACGATCTGCCACTGGGTCGTAACGTTGATGAAATGCTGCGTATGGTTGATGCGCTGCAGTTCCACGAAGAGCATGGCGAAGTGTGCCCGGCTCAGTGGGAAAAAGGCAAAGAAGGTATGGGCGCATCGCCAGAAGGCGTGGCGAAATACCTGTCTGAAAACGCCGCTAAGCTGTAATTTCAGCTCTGCAAAAAACTCGCTTCGGCGAGTTTTTTTTTGCCTGAATTTCCTCCCGCCCCTGCAATTATTGTTACTAACTTGTTGAAGGCACCTTTTGCCAGGCTGAAGAATACGGTTTTTATCCATTATATCTGGACCCGCCCCGCAACCACCAACCGCCAGTAACCGGATTACGGCGGCAGGGCTAAAGATTTCATGCTTGCGACAATAGACAGGGAGTTGCAATGGCGTCAGATAATAAAAACTGGATTACGGCAGCCGATGTTGCCCGTCATGCAGGGGTTTCACGTTCAGCGGTATCACGTACGTTTACACCCGGGGCCTCCGTCTCGGAGCAAACCCGCCAGCGGGTTCTGGCCTCGGCAAATGAACTGGGTTATCAGGTCAACATTATTGCCAGAACGATGATAACCGGCAGCAGCAATTTCGTTGGCCTGATTTCCACCAGTTTCGACAATCCCTTTAACAGCAGGCTGCTGGTTTCGTTGATTCATCATCTGACGCTGCACGGTTTTATGCCGCTGCTGTTGAATATAAACGGGCCACATCAGCTCGAATCCGCACTGTACAAGCTACTTAGCTACCATATCACCGGAGTGATCATGACCTCGGGTGCGCCCCCCCTTGCTCTGGCCCGCGAGTATCTGGCAAAGAAAATCCCGGTCGTGCTGGTTAACCGCTATGCCTGTCTGCCTGGCATCGATCGCATTTGCAGTGATAATACTCAGGGCGCAACCCAGGTTGCAGAGCTGTTTGTTGAACAAAATCTGCGACAGCTGGCTTTTATTGGAGAGAACCGGCACAGCTTTAATACCGCTGAGCGCTGGCGAGCCTTTCGTGCCGCGCTACCAGCAACACCGCCCGTGGCCCATTTCTGCGATCGGGACAGCTATCAGTGCGGTTGGGATGCAGCGGAAACGGTCTTAAGAGCACAGCCCGATCTCGAGGGAATTTTCTGTGCCAGCGATATGCTGGCGATGGGAGCGATGGACTACCTTCGCCAGTCAGCACAAAGCACCGATGTCAAAGTGGTCGGGTTTGATGATATCCCACAGGCGAGTTATGCCGCCTACAGCTTGACGACCGTACGCCAGGATACCGATCGGTTAGCGCTGTTTTCCGTTGACTCCCTGCTCAAGCGCATTGAGAACTTTTCCCGCCCTTCACTCGAGCAGTCCGTACCGGTTGATCTGGTTCGCCGCTGTTCTGCCTGATACAAAAAAACCGCCATCCTCACGGATCGCGGTTTTTTTTAAACTTCACCTACAGCTACCAGACCATTTAACCCATTAACGGTTATTTGCGTCGCTTCACCCACTGCCAGCTCACTAACAGCAGCAGAATCCACGCAATACCGACGTACAGCGATACGCGGGTATCCGGGAAGTAGCCGATCAGGCCAATAATAAAGACCAGGAAGAGAATACCCACCGTTGCGGTAAATGGCCCGCCCGGCAAGGCAAATGCCAGTTCCTTCTTCTGCTCGGCGCTCAGCGTGCGGCGGAAGCCAATCTGGGAGAACAGGATCATAATCCACACCCAAACGGTCGCAAACGTCGCCAGCGAAGCAATCACCAGGAATACTTTCTCCGGCATCAGATAGTTCAGATACACCGCCACCAGCATAGCGGCCATCATGGCCATCACCGTGACCCACGGCACGCCCCTGCGGGAAACGTTTGCAAAGACCTTGGGTGCATGTCCCTGTTCAGCCATACCGTGCAGCATTCGCCCAACGCCGAAGACGTCGCTGTTAATCGCCGACAGTGACGCTGTGACCACCACAAAGTTGAGGATGGCTGCCGCTGCCGCAATGCCCATATGCTGGAAAGTCAGCACGAACGGACTGCCGTTGGTGCCCACCTGGTTCCACGGGTAGATGGACATAATGACGAATAGCGTACCGACATAAAACACCAGAATACGCAGCGGTACTGCATTAATTGCCCGTGGAATTGAGGTCTGTGGATCTTTCGCCTCACCGGCGGTAATACCAATAATCTCAATACCACCGTAGGCAAACATCACCACCTGGAGCGACAGCATCATGCCGATCCAGCCGTTGGGGAAGAATCCGCCATTGGCCCACAGATTACTGATGCCGGTTGGCTGGCCGCCGTTGCCGAGGCCCCAGACAATAATACCAATACCGGCGACAATCATGATGATGATGGTGGCAACTTTGAACAGCGACAGCCAGAACTCTACCTCACCAAACACTTTCACCGTGGCGAGGTTAATAGCGCCAATAATCATCACCACGCTCAGCACCCAGATCCAGTGCGGCACATCCGGGAACCAGAAGCCCATATAGATACCGAACGCGGTAACGTCGGCAATCGCTACGATGAGAATTTCAAAGCAGTAGGTCCAGCCGGTGATATAACCTGCCAGCGGGCCGAGGTAGTCCTGCGCATAGCGCGAGAAGGAGCTGGCCTGAGGATTGTTGACCGACATTTCGCCCAGTGCACGCATAATGATATACGCCACCGCACCGCCGATCAGATAGGCCAGAATAACGCTGGGACCGGCCATCTTGATAGCATCTGCCGAACCGTAAAACAGCCCGGTTCCGATTGCCGAACCCAGGGCCATAAAACGAATATGGCGGGTGCTCAGTCCCTTTTTAAGTGTCGAACTTGTCATCTATACACCTGTCGACCCCTTACCTGATGAGGTAAGGGGAAGTTTTACAACGCTTATTGCTGATGCGCAGTAACCGACTGGTGGCCTGACACGCGATCGTATACGGCTACCAATACCAGCATCACCAGTGAAGGTGGCAACCATGCCAGTCCCTGATCCGCCAGCGGCAGATTTTGGGCAAACCCAGGCAGCAAGGCCTTAAATTCCGTGGTTTTGATGGCGTCAATAATACCGAAAATCAGGCTCACTAACATCGGTAAAGCGATGATTCGGCTACTTTTGTGCCACCACTTCAGGGTGAAACTCAACAGAACCAGCACAATACACGGCGGATAAATCGCCGTCAGCACCGGAATAGAGAACTGGATCAGATGGCTCAGGCCCAGGTTAGACACCACCATGGAGAACAGGCCAAGGATAAACACCAGCTGGCGGTAAGTTAAAGGCAACAGGCCTTCAAAGAACTCCGCGCACGCACAGGTCAGGCCAACGGCGGTGACCATACAAGCCACAAAAATCAGCGCGGCCAGGAAGAAACTGCCCATACCGCCAAAGGTGTGCTGCACATAGGCATGCAGAATAGCGGCACCGTTAGCCTGCTGATCGACAATCGATGCGCTGTCTGAACCCAGTTTGAACAGGCTGAGGTAAACCAGCGTCAGGCCAACACCGGCGATCAGACCGGCGATCACCGTATAGCGGGTCAGCAACTTCGCATTATCAATACCGCGTGAACGCGCGGCGTTGACAATGACGATACCGAACACCAGCGCGCCCAGCGTATCCATGGTCAGATAGCCATTAACAAAGCCGCTGGAGAATGCCGCACGCTGATAGTCGTGGGTTGCCGGAGCAAGGCCACCGGCGGGCCACAGCAGCGCCGCAAGGCCCAGGATGGTCAGCGCAACGATTTTCAGCGGTGCCAGCACGTGGCCCACGGTATCCAGCAGTTTGCCGGGATAAAGAGAAATGCCAATCACCAGCGCAAAGTAGATCAGGCTGTACACCAGCAGCGGTAGAGCGCCATCGCCGGTCAGCGGGGCAATACCCACTTCGAAGGAAACGGTAGCGGTACGCGGGGTGGCAAACAGCGGGCCCACGGCCAGGTAGCAGACCGTTGCCAGCACCACGCCGGCCGCTTTACCGATTGGCGAGCTGAGGGCATCAATGCCGCCACCGACGCGCGCCAGTGCGATCACGGTGATCACCGGCAGACCCACGGCGGTAATCAGGAAGCCGATTGCGGCGGTCCAGACAAATTCGCCGGACTGGATACCCACCATCGGCGGGAAAATAATGTTTCCGGCACCTACGAAGAGGGCAAAAGTCATAAAGCCCAGCGCCAGAATATCTTTTGGAGTTAAACGATGCGTCATAAGGAACGGTGCTGCCTGTACTGGTATTGAATCGTGATGTCAGATTTATCCCCTGGGTCGCACTGTAAACGTTGCAAAATCAAGTCAATGCAGTGGAAACCACCGTGTATGAGCCGAACGGGCAGCGAATCAGAGCTGTTTATTTTCTGTATGCAGGGGGATGATGAAAAAACGGTGGTAAGTAAAACGTTTATAGCGGAGAAAGGCAATACGGGATCTAAAAAGCAGTAGTATATAGCGTAAAAATAACAACAGGCAGCGCATATCATTAGTTAACGGGAATATCGCGTTACATGATTTGTATCTTTTTTATCCGACCCGGCGTTAATTTCTGCATTTTTACCTCACATGATGCACAAAAGGCGCGTAAAAACGCGCCTTATACACAAAATGACAGGGGTTAACGCCTTACCAGACGCGGTTAGCGATATCCACCACCAGACGCAGTTTGGCCCACTGCTGTGCTTCCGTCAGGCTGTTGCCCTCTTCGGTCGAGGCAAAGCCGCACTGCGGGCTGAGGCAGATCTGGTCGAGGCTGATGTACTGCGTCGCCTCTTTGATCCGCTGCTCCACTGTGGCCGCCTCTTCCAGCTCGCCGGTTTTGGTGGTGATCAGGCCCAGTACCACCTGCTGGTTGCCCGGCTTGATAAAGCGCAGCGGCTCAAAGCCACCCGAGCGCTCGTTATCGTACTCCAGGAAGAATGCATCAATGTTCACGCCGCCGAACAGGATCTCCGCCACCGGCTCATAGCCACCTTCCGAGATCCAGGTTGAGCGGAAGTTTCCACGACACACATGCAGCCCGACAATCAGGTCATCCGGCTTCCCTTCCAGCGCCTTGTTCAGCACGCGGGCATAGGTCTGCGCCAGCTCTTCAGGGTTGTCGCCGCGCTCGCGGATTTCACGCTTCTGGTCATCGGAGCACAGGTAGGCCCAGACGGTATCATCCAGCTGCAGATAGCGGCATCCGGCATCGTAGAACGCTTTGATCGCATCTTTATAGGTCTGGGCCAGATCGTCGAAGTAGTCTTTCAGATCGGGATAGACGGTGGCATCAATCACCTTACGGCCGCCGCGGAAGTGCAGCACGCTCGGGCTTGGGATAGTCATCTTCGCCACGGCATCACCGCTGATGCCTTGCAGGAAGCGAAAATCTTCCAGCATCGGGTGGTTGCTGAAGCCCAGCTTGCCGGTCACTTTTACGCCGCGCGCTTTGGTCTGTACGCCGTTAAACTGAATGCCCTGCTCGGCTTCATAGCGCTCCACGCCGTCCAGGCCGTCAAAGAAATCAAAGTGCCACCAGGCGCGGCGGAATTCGCCGTCGGTCACGACCTGCAGGCCCGCTTCACGCTGCAGATCGACAACCTTACGAATTTCAGCATCTTCAATGCGGCGCAGCGCGGCGGCGTCAATTTCACCAGCTTCAAACTGCTTACGTGCCTGCTTGATCGCGGCAGGACGCAGAAAGCTGCCAACCACTTCGGCGCGATAATGGGTAGATGTTGTCATAGTCGGTTACTCCTGGCCTGCCATCCGGCACATAATTTAGGGTAGTAATAATTACCACTGGTTATTTTTGGACATCTGGATGTCTACATGTCTGGCGTTAAGAGTGTCATGAGAAACAGGCAGCGGCAAACGAGGAAAATTCATCGCAGTTGAAAAAAATTCATCTTACCAATGAGCAGCAACCGCGATTAAGACAGATAAAAAGATGATTACGGTGTCAGCAGGCTCAGCGCGCGCTCGCGCTGCTGCTGTGAAAGCGGCAGATAACCGGCCTGGCTGACCAGCTTCTGACCGTCCGGCGACAGTGCCAGACGCAGGAACGCGGCCGTCAGCGGCTCCAGCGGCTTTCCGGGGGCTTTATTGACGTAAATATAGAGCGGGCGGGCATAAGGATAGAGCCCGCTGCGAATATTTTCCGGGGTTGGCGCGATCCAGTCGCTACCACTGCGGGCCACCGGCACGGTTTTCACCCCGCTGATATGAAAGCCCGCGCTGGCGTAGCCAATGCTGTTCAGCGTACCGGCCACTGCCTGCACCACCGCCGCCGAACCGGGATACTCGCCGACATCTTTGCGGAAATCGCCGTTACATAACGCCTGCTGCTTGAAGAACCCCCAGGTGCCGGAGGCAGAGTTGCGGCCAAAGCGTTGAAGACCACGATCGGACCAGCCCGGCTGCGTCAGCTGTAGATCGCCCCAGGTCACCGGCACTTTGCGCGCCCCGCAGCGGCGGGTAATCGAAAATATAGCGTCCAGCTGCTGCACGTTCAGCCCGGGCAGCGGGTTGTCCTGATTGACCACCACCACCAGCGCATCCATCGCCACCGGTACTGCCAGCGGCGGATAACCATAGCTGTCCTCAAACAGCTGGCGTTCCGGGGCCTGCATCGGGCGGCTCATCGCCCCGAGCTGCGCGGCACCGGCCGCCAGCGCGGTAGGGGCGGTAGACGATCCCGCCGCCTGGATCTGCACATTGATCCCCGGATACTGACGGTTAAAGCTCTCGCCCCACAGCGCCATCAAATTGCCCAACGTATCCGAACCCACGCTGGACAAATTCCCCGCCAGCATGCCTTCGCGGGCCGGAGCAAGGGAAGTAAACAGCAGCAGCGCCAGCGCCATCAGCTTTTTCATAGCAAGAAACCCGTCAGATTAACGAACCGCATTCTCAACCAGTTCGGCGCTGACAATCAACCTTGGCGGCAGCTGGAAGCTGAAACAGGTTTCTTTATTCGGCTCGCTGGTGATATCCAGCCGGGCATTATGGTGGCTCAGCGCGTGCTTAACAATCGCCAGCCCCAGCCCGCTGCCTCCGGTCTGACGGGAACGTGCCTTGTCCACCCGATAGAATCGCTCCGTCAGGCGCGGAATATGCTCGGCGGCAATGCCAGGACCGTTATCCCGCACCTTAAACTGCGCGCCGTGGCTATTGCGCAGCCAGCTGATATCGATACGCGTTCCTTCCGGGGTGTGGTTTACCGCGTTATACACCAGATTAGAGATAGCGCTGTGCAGCTGCTCATCGTTGCCGTATACGCGCAGATGCGGGTCGGTGTGGAAGTGAATCTCATGGCGGCCATTACTGAGAGTTTCTGCCTCACGCTGCAAAATGCGCAGCATTCTGGGCACATCCACTTTTTCCTGCATATCCAGCGCCGGTGCGGCCTCAATGCGCGACAGCGTCAGCAACTGCTTCACCAGACTGTCCATCCGCCGGGTCTGCTCCTGCATGGTATGCAGCGCTTTGTCACGCACCCCACCCTCCAGCACTGAATCATTCATCATTTCCAGATAACCCTGCAAAACGGTCAGCGGCGTGCGCAGTTCATGGCTGACGTTGGCAAAGAAGTTACGACGCGCCCCCTCCAGCTGATGCATCTGCGTGACGTCCCTGGCGACCATCAGCCACTGGCCTTCACTGTAGGGCATCACGCGGAACTCAATATGGCGGTGATTATTCAGCACCAGCGTCAGCGGGCGGCTGAAATCACGCTGGCGTAGATAGCGGGTAAATTCAGGATAGCGCAGCAGGTTGAGGATATTCTGGCCGTTATCCTCAGGCCAGCGCAGCGCCAGCATCTGCTGGGCCAGGCCGTTACACCAGAAAATCGTCCCTTCTTCGGTGGTGAGAATCACCGCATCAGGCAGCGATTCCGCACCGCTGCGAAAACGTTTAATCAGATGCCCCAGCTCGCGACGGCGACGGCGGTTACGCGCCTGCATCTGATAAAGCCCGTAGAAAAGCGGCTCCCAGCTACCCCGTCCGCTTGGCGGGGTCATACTGCGGTCAACCCACAGCCAGTGAGAAAGGCGAAGCAAGTTATTGAAGTGGAAACCCAGCACGCAGAGCACTGAGACTAACAGCAGCCAGGGCAGATACCCGATCAGCAGCCCGAGCAGAAGCGCGGGCAGGCTGGCGAGCAGCAGCTCCAGAAATAATCTCTTCCAGGAGAGGCGTTCCAACACGGTTCAGACTCCAGTGCGAACGATCAGTAGCGTGCAGAGAAACGGTAACCTGTTCCACGAACGGTTTGTACCATACGGTCATGCCCGGTCAGCTCCAGCGCTTTACGCAGGCGACGAATATGCACGTCAACGGTACGGTCTTCGACGTAAACGTTAGTCCCC
Source organism: Pantoea coffeiphila (assembly GCF_016909495.1). GTDB lineage: Bacteria > Pseudomonadota > Gammaproteobacteria > Enterobacterales > Enterobacteriaceae > Erwinia > Erwinia coffeiphila. The sequence continues at coordinate 768,865 of NZ_JAFBFW010000002.1, forward strand.
CAGACGTGGTTTAGCAACTGTTCACGGCTGTAAACCCGCTCCGGGTGAGTCATAAAGAAGTGCAGCAGCTTATATTCTGTCGGCCCCATTTCCAGCGGCTGGGTGTCTGACATCACGCGGTGAGAAGACGGGTCAAGGCTAAGTCCCTGCATCTCGATCACCTCTTCCACCGCCATCGGCGAAATACGGCGCATTACGGCCTTGATTCGCGCCATCAGCTCCTTCGGCGAGAACGGCTTGGTAATATAGTCGTCGGCCCCCACTTCCAGGCCACGCACGCGGTCTTCCTCTTCGCCGCGCGCCGTTAGCATCATCACCGGAATATCGCGAGTCATTGCTTCTCGCTTCAGATGCTTAATAAACTGAATGCCGGAGCCGCCGGGCAGCATCCAGTCCAGCAGGATCAAATCCGGCCAGGGTTCAATCAGCAGGCTAACCGCGCTGTCGTAATCCTCAGCTTCGATGGGTTGATAGTCGTTTTGTTCAAGAACGAAACACAACATCTCGCGGATTGGGGCTTCATCTTCAACTACCAAAATACGCTTAGCCATTATTGCTCCTGCTAATGTGACAGGCTGTCACGGGGGATATGCGGCGTCATTATGCGTCAGTTTTATGACACTTTTATGAAAAAAACACCCCCGAAATCGGGAGCATAGCGAAAAAGCAGCGTGGATGATTTCAACCTGACCGCCGGCAATCACTTGCCCCGTGAACAGCAACAGCGTTTATAATCCCTCGCAACATCATCAGGCTATGCAGGGAGTGACATGCGCATCATTCATACCGCCGACTGGCATCTCGGGCAGTTTTTCTATACCAAAAGCCGGGCGGCTGAACATCAGGCCTTTCTCGACTGGCTGCTGGAGCAGGCAGAAGCGCAGCAGGCTGATGCGATTATAGTCGCCGGTGATATTTTTGATACCGGATCGCCGCCAAGCTATGCCCGCGAGCTGTATAACCGCTTCGTGGTGAATTTACAGCAGACCGGCTGCCAGCTGGTGGTGCTGGGCGGCAACCACGATTCGGTGGCGACACTGAATGAATCGCGCGAGCTGCTGGCCTGCCTGAACACCCGGGTGATCGCCGCCGCCAGTGACGATATCCGTGACCAGGTGCTGGTGCTCAACACCCGTGACGGCCAGCCGGGGGCGATGCTGTGCGCCATTCCCTTCCTGCGCCCACGTGACATTATGCGCAGCCAGAGCGGCCAGTCGGGGCGCGACAAGCAGCAAACATTGCTGGAGGCAATTACCGACCACTATCAACGCTGCTGGCAGGAGGCGCTGGCTCAGCGGACAGCCCTGAATCTGACGCTGCCGGTCATCGCTACCGGACATCTGACTACCATGGGTGTGACCAAAAGCGACGCGGTGCGTGATATTTACATCGGCACGCTGGATGCTTTCCCGGCCGATGCCTTCCCACCTGCCGACTATATTGCGCTCGGTCATATCCATCGCGCCCAGCGCGTGGCCAACAGCGAACACATTCGCTACAGCGGTTCACCGATTCCACTCAGTTTTGATGAGCTGGGCAAAGAGAAAAGCGTTTTTGTGGTGGATTTTGCCGACGGCGCGCTAAGCCAGGTCACCCCGCTATCGATTCCGCTGTTCCAGCCGATGCGGATGATCAAAGGCTCTCTGGAAGAGATTGAAGCGCAGCTGGCCGCACTGGAGCCGGACCCGCAGGGAAAATTAATCTGGCTGGATATCGAAATCGTCACCGACGACTGGCTCAGCGAACTTCAGCGCCGCATTCAGCAGTTGACCGAAACGCTGCCGGTAGAGGTGGTACTGCTTCGCCGCAGCCGCGAGCAGCGTGAACGGGTTATCGCCCGGCAGAATAATGAAACCCTCAGCGAGCTTAGCGTGGAAGAGGTGTTTGCCCGCCGTCTGGCGCTGGAGGAGGGCGAGCCGGAACGGCTGGCTCGCGCAGAAGCCCTGTTCGCGCAGACGCTGGAAGCGGTACGCCATGAGGAACAGCCGTGAAAATTTTAACCTTACGCTTTAAGAATCTGAACTCGCTGAAGGGCGAATGGAAAATCGACTTCAGCGCCGAGCCTTTTGCCAGCAACGGGCTGTTTGCCATTACCGGCCCCACCGGAGCGGGTAAAACCACCCTGCTGGACGCCATCTGCCTCGCGCTGTATCACGAAACCCCGCGCCTGAAGAGTATCACCCAGTCACAGAACGACCTGATGACCCGCGATACGGCAGAATGTCTGGCGGAAGTGGAGTTTGAGGTAAAAGGCGTGGCCTGGCGTGCCTTCTGGAGCCAGAACCGCGCGCGCGGTGCCGCCGACGGCAATCTTCAGGCACCGCGCGTGGAGCTGGCGCGCTGCGAAGACAATCAAATCGTCGCCGACAAGGTCAAAGATAAGCTGGAAATGATTGCCAGCCTTACCGGCCTGGACTTTGAGCGCTTTACTAAATCGATGATGCTGTCGCAGGGGCAGTTCGCCGCCTTCCTGAACGCCGATGCCAACAAACGTGCCGAGCTGCTGGAAGAGCTGACCGGAACTGAAATCTACGGTCGTCTGTCGGCGCAGGTCTTTGAGCGCCACAAGCTGGCAAAAACCGAACTCGACGGCATGCGCACCCAGGCCTCGGGAATGGATCTGCTCAGCGATGAGCAGCAGCAGGAATTCAGCGACCGCCTGGCGCAACTGGTGGCCGATGAGCAGGTACTCACTTCGCAACAGCATCAGCAGCAACAGCAGCTACAGGAATGGCAGCAGCTTGAGCAGCTCCGGCAGGACCAGAGTCATCTTGTCCAGCAACAGCAGAGGCTGACGGAGCAACTCAGGCAAACGCGGGACGCACTGGACAGTGCTGCACAACAGCGGCAGCAGGCGCAGCAGGCGGAAGAGCAGCATCAGGCGCAAAGGCTGGTGCAGGAAACGCTGATTGCCGAGCAGGTCATTCCCCTCGATCATCAGCTGTCTTCACTGGGCGATCTGTTGAAACAGCTGGAGCAAGAGCGAAGTAAGCACCAACAGTCGCATCAGGCACGCCAGCAGGAGCGAATAAAAAATCAGCAGATTCAGCAGGATAAACTGGCGGCGCAGCAGAAACTTCAGCAGTGGCAGGATGCTCATCCCCGCTTCGCACAGTATGGCGAATCCCTGCCGCTGTGGCGCGAACGTTTCAGCCAGCAGCAAAAAAGTGAGCAGTCACTCTCCGCACTGCGCCTGCGTATTGAGGCCCAGCAGCAGGAACTGTACCAGCTTGACCGTACCCGTCAGCAGCTCGCTCAGCAGGCTGTACCGCTCCAGCAGCAGCTGACCGGAGCGCAGCAGGCGCTGGAAAAGGCTGAGCAGGCACTGAGCCCCCTGCAACAGCAGCATTCTGCCGAATCCCTGCGCGGCGAGCTGGAACAGTTTTCCCAGCAGCGCCCACAGCGTCAGCAGCTGGCTACGCTACAACCACAGTGGCAGCTGTTAACCACCCGGCGCAGCCGTTTGCAGCAGGATGACCAGCAGCTGGCACGTGAAATAACGCAGACTAGTGAGCAGTTACTTACGCTACGCACCAGCTGGAAAGAGAAAAACCAGCATTTGCAGGATGTTAAGGCGCGCCGCGACCTTGAACAGCGCATTGCCAGCCTTGAAGAACATCGCGCCCGACTGGAGCCGGGTCACCCCTGCCCGCTGTGCGGTTCAGCCGCTCATCCTGCCGTCGCGGAATATCAGGCGCTGCAGCTGTCGGAAACGCAGCAGCGGCTGGCGGAACTAGAACGGCAGGAACAGGAATTAAAAGAGCGCGGCAGCGCCTGTGCCGAACAGCTGAAGCAATGGCAGCGGCAGGCGGAGCGGCTGAAGCAGGATCGGCAGGAGGCCGACGAGCAGGCTGTCCAGCTGGAAAAGCGGTGGCAAAATGCGGTGCAGGCGCTGGGGCTCACCTTCACCCCTGACGACGGCGAGCAGGTCACGGCCTGGCTGCAAGAACAGGAGCGGCAGGAGCAGAAACAGCAGCAGCAGCTGAATGCGCTTGAGCAGGCTGAGCGCCACTGCCAGCAGCAAAAAGAACATCTCTACCAGCAGCAGCAGGCGATGCAAACGCTGCAGCAGCAAACGCAGCTCCATCAGCAGCAGCATGATTCCGCCAGCCGCCAGCTGGAGGAACAGCGTCAACAGCTGGTACAGGAAGAGCAGCAGGCTGCTCAACAGCGCAGCGCACTGGCCGAAAGCCTGCTGCCGCTGGAGCTGACGCTGCCGGAAAACGGCGACTATCACGGCTGGCTGCAGCTGCGTGAACAGCACTGGCAGCAGTGGCAGCAGAACGCCACCGCGCTGACGCAGCTGATACCGGAGCTGGCAACCCTGAGCAGCCGTCAGCAGGCGCTGGACGAGGAGCTGGCGCAGCAGCAGGCACAGCTGGAGGCACAAAACCAGCGCATCGCCGAGCAGCAGCAGGCACTGGCTCACTGCCAGCAGCAGCGTCAGCAGCTGTTCGGCGATCGCATCATCGCTCATGTTCAGCAGCAGCTGCGCGAACAGGCCACCGAGCATGCGACGGCCACCCGCCGCTATCAACAGCTCTGGCAGCAACAGCAGGACCTGGTGAACACCCAGCTCGGCCAGCTTCAGTCGCTGGATGCACAGCAGCTGGTGCTTGTGGCACGTCTGAAGGAGTGCGAAGAGAAGCTCAACCAGCAGAAGGAAGGCAGCCAGGATAGCAGTGCCGTGCGCGAAGCGCTGGCCGCCAGCGTGGCGGAGCTGAACCGCCAGCTGCGTGAGAATGCCGGACTGCAGGGGCAGCTTCGCCAGCAGCTGAGCTATGATGCCTCGCGCCGCCAGCAGCTTCAGTCGCTTCTGGCGCAGATCGCTGAGAACGAGCAGCGGGTGGAGGACTGGGCGTATCTGAATCAGCTGATCGGCTCACGTGATGGTGATAAGTTCCGCCGGTTTGCCCAGGGGCTGACGCTCGATCACCTGGTATGGTTGGCAAACAATCAGCTCAACCGCCTGCACGGCCGCTATTTGCTACAGCGCAAAACGCAGGAAGTGCTGGAACTGGAGGTGGTGGACACCTGGCAGGCGGACGCCCGCCGCGACACGCGCACGCTGTCCGGCGGCGAGAGTTTCCTGGTCAGCCTGGCGCTGGCGCTGGCGCTTTCCGATCTCGTCAGCCACAAGACGCGAATCGAGTCGCTGTTCCTGGATGAGGGCTTCGGTACGCTGGATGCAGAGACGCTGGACAGCGCGCTGGATGCGCTGGATGCATTAAACGCCAGCGGTAAAACCATCGGGGTGATCAGCCACGTTGAGGCGATGAAGGAGCGCATTCCGGTGCAGATTCGGGTGCGTAAGATTAACGGCCTGGGCTACAGTAGGCTGGAGACGCCAACGGGGTAAGTGTCGTCGGTAGAGAGGTGCTGGCGTCGCTGGAGCCTGTAATTTAAATTGTGTAATTGCCTGTTTTTGATATGTTCACAAAACACGGAGACAGGTAATTATTATGGATGAACAAAAACTCAAAGCCCTTGCTGCCGAACTGGCAAAAGGCCTGACGGCAACATCCCTGTTGGCGGCTCCTGGCCAGATGCCCTCCCCTCAGCGCTGCGGATGACCCGGCAGCCCCGGCAGAGGCCGTTCCCCTTTTTCCATTTTAATCGTTTTTACTGAGGCCATTCATCAATCAAACTGTGAGTTGATAATAACTATATTACTGAATAAAAAAACATCGCATAAAAATTAATATTAACGTGTGATAAAGTCGTGCCATCGTTTATGGAATTTACGAAAAGGGGCTCATCACCTTATGGCTTTGCAAGGAAAGTTTATTGTTAATAGTGCCGATTTTAGTCCTCTGATATTTTATGGTGTTGGTACATTTCTCGCTTATTCCGGTAATGATCACTATCGCAATCAGTCCGGATGTGTCGGCGTTCAAAATAACGGACCAATACCTGGTGGCCGTTACCATATAGTCAAAAGGCCTACGGGTGGCTGGAAAGGCGTAATTCGCACCGATCTTCGTGATTTTTACTCCTGGCCGACTTCAAGGCCGGTAATTAAATACGAGTGGTTTGCTCTATACCGCGATGATGGAAAAATTGATGATCATACATGGATCAATGGTGTTGAGAGGGGGAATTTCCGCCTGCATCCGCCCGGGCCACTTGGAATTTCCCTCGGATGTATTACGCTTCAACACAGAACAGATTTTCTCGCAATTCGTCAGGCATTACTCTCGACACAAAGCGTGAAACGGGTTAACGGTCTTATGTCATACGGAACGATTGAGGTTATTCTAAATGGAAGCTCGACGTGTCACGATGGGGTTTAGAATATTTATCGGTGTAGCGATTTTTTTACTGGTATTTCTTTTGGCACGACCATCCGATCCTGCAACTAAGAGCCAAATAGATTTTTGGAAAAAAACAGCCAGCCTGTTCGGAGAAAGTGACATAGAAGGTTTTGTTGGGATTGCATTACTGACCGGATGCACAATTTTTACTATATTGTGCTACAAGATTGTGATTCGTCAGATAGAAAAAAAACTGAACAATAAATGATAATAACCGGGCTTAGCCCGGTTGCTCCTACGAACGGTCTTCCCAACTATCAGAAAACAAAATATTTCCGTCACAATATTTCCAGGTGATTTTTTCATACATGAATGAAACTGACTCCATGTGATTTATTGCGGAAATCCCTGCCATTTTCGCATTGGGCATACCAGGATTGACAGACACCACCTTGACACCTTCAAGCAGCATGTTGAAATATTCTTCTTCCTGCCCGGCATGGTTGATCCGATACCATCTGAATTCAGCCGATTTTAGTGTCTGCCCCTTAGACACAGCTTTATAAAGGTATGGACTCGATGAATCGAATTCTTTTTCGAAGGAGATCGGGGCATGAAGGCGTTTCCGGGTAATTTTACCTGTAGCAGCGTCAACCGGCAGATTTACACCGTGCGAGAAACCAAGAATTTCGATACTACCTTCTCGATCTTGTACATCGACAGTACCGTGTATATCGGCACCACCATCATCTTTGAGCCAAAGATAAGCGGGAATTGGCATAAAGTTTTTCCTTAAACTTATACATGTGAAAACACCATTAACTAAACAGCACTCGAAATATAATAAACCTTTTCAGTAAAAGTAAAAATAACAGTTATTTCTTGAAAGCATCAATCAGAGAAAATACTATTCCCCTAACTATCAGAACCAAGACACTGAAACTCCATTTTTTCAACAGACTAAATAATTACTAATTTTTATCACTCTATTCATCAACATCAAAAACCGATACAAAACACAAATTAAAGACCACTCCGGCGTCAATGCGAAGACCGGCTGCTGCCCCGGACTGGCAATCCGCAGCGCTGAGCGCAGTGAGAAGGTCAGGATAAGCCCGCAGGACGCGGGCGCAAGGTGCGGCCGGGACAGGGACGTCCCGTCCGTGCCGCTCCGGCAGACCGACGAACGAAGCGAAGGCATCGCGCAGCGCGCGACGCGAGGACCGCCAGTCCGGGGCAGCAGCCAGTCAGCGCAGAGCGCCAGTGGTGCAGACTACACCCGTGGACATCTCATTATGAAATATTTAGCCGTTGATCTGCCGATCATATGAATCAGGCAGCCACTGTGCCCGATACAAACGTTAACTCGCCTGCTCCTCCTGCCGCCACTGGCGCGGACTCACGCCAAACCAGCGGCGAAAAGCGCGGGAAAATGCACTCACCTCGGAATACCCCAGCAGCAAAGCCATCTCGGAAATCGGCAGCTGCCGCTGCTGCAAATAATGGGTCGCCATCTCACAGCGCACCTTATCCACCAGCGCGGTAAAACTTATCCCCTCTTCCCGCAGCCGGCGCTGCAACGACCAGCTCGACATGCCCATATTTTCCGCCACATCTTCCAGCGTCGGCTCCCCTTGCAGCAGAGCCATATTGACCTGAGAACGCGCCCGATCGACAACGCTCTGCTGACTGGCGCTGGCGTTAAGCCGCCGGATGGCATCCTGCATCACCCCCAGTAGCAGCGGATCGCTGTCCGGCATCGCACGTGCCAAATCGCGCTTCATGATCACCAGCGAGTTAAACGGCTGATCGAAATAAACCGGGGCATCAAACACCTTACAGTGCTCGTGCCACTGCTCTGGCCGCGGATGCTCAAAATGCACCTCACGCGGCGCCCAGTTTTTTCCGGCGACATGGCGAATAAGATTGAGGAACATGCCCAGCGTCAGCTCAGCATCCTGACGACGGCAGAGAATAGCGCCGTGGCGTACCTGATAATCCAGCCGCCAGCTGTCGCCTTTGTCCACCAGGCGGGTCAGCGTGTCGCGCTGGTGCCACGGGAAAGCATGAACGACATTGTGCAGTGCCTGTTCCAGCGTTGCGCTACACAGCCCGATATAGCCAATCAACCCTAATGACTGCGGTTTAAACTGCCTGCCGTAGTGTAAACCGAAGTTATCACAGTCCGAATAGCGTGCCGATTCTTCCATCACCCGGCAGTAGTTAATCAACCCCAGGCTCAGCGTCGGCTGAGCCAGCAGCTCGGCATCAATTCCGCTGATGCCAAAGATACGATCCACATCGCCGCCCCGTTCACTGATAAAGCCACTTAATCCGCTGGCGGCTGCCGCCAGAACGCCGCGATTGCTGACGCTCCCGCTATGCAGAACATGGCTGATATCGGGATGTCTGTTCAGTAAAGTTTGCATGATCATCATCACCTTATGCCGCCGTAGATACCCTGATTAACAGCAAATATCGTACCAACTGCATCCTGAGTGAAAATCAACATGTTAGCGTCGGCCGATGCCTCATCGGGCACCGCCAGCGGGCAATGCTGCGCGCTGGCGGTGCAGGATTATGCACCGATCGGCAACCCGTCGCTCTCCAGATAGAAGCGACAAAGACGTACCGAGTGATCCGCCCAGCGCGATCCCAGGCTCTGGGCCATTTCCGTTTCCGCGTGCGATCCCGCCCAGGCCAGTAGCTGAATACGGCGCTGGATCAGCAGCGTCGGCACTTTCTCCATCTCCGCATCGCTGATGTGTGCCACCTGCTCATAGCCGCGCAGCCAGTTATCCACCCATTCACCAGCGCGGGGATGATGCTCAACAAAGCTGATCGCTGCCGCCAGATCGTGCAGATACCAGCCGAAACCGCAGTCGTCAAAATCGATCACCCGCGTCTGGCCGTTATCCAGCAGCAGGTTGGTCAGGCGGAGATCGGCGTGAATCAGGCCGTAGCTCTGCGGATCTTTGCCAAAGTCGGCCATCTCTTCACCAACCCGCGCAATGGCTTCCTCGACGATCCGGTGATCGGCAGGACGGAGGTTCGGCGCATCGCGCCAGTCTCCCCAGTGGCTCTGCGGGCTGACCATGGTGTGGTGATCCCAGACGATCCGCTGGAATCCCGCCGGGCGCTGCCAGCTGCGGCTGTGCTGATGCAGGCGCGCCGTAATATGCCCCAGCTGCTGGAAAGCGCGCGGATCGACGTCGGTGCCCGGCATCTCCCCTTCTATCCAGTTGAACAGCACGGCGTGACGAACGGAGCCGTCCGCCATCGTCAGAGTCTGCACTCTCTGCCCTTCAACATCGCTGACCGCCTGCGGTACTTCTATGCCGACTTCGCGCAACGCATCCAGCCAGTGCAGTTCACTTTCAATATCCGCGCGCTGATGGTAGTCAGCGCGATGCAGCCGCAGGGCATAGCGTTTTCCCGCTGCCTGTAGCAAAAAGGTCGCGTTTTCAGAGCGGCACAACAGGCTCAGCTTTCCCTGTAACGGCGGTGCGTAGCGACTTAACGCGCGTTCAGCCAGGCGCAGCAGCGCCTCATTGCTCAGGGTGTCATATTGTTTGGCGGTCATTATCAGGCTCCATAGTCAGCGTTGGGCTCTACTTCCGTGCCTTCAGCATCCTGTACCTGGCGGTTTCCAGCTTGACCTTAAACGACCCAGTTTTGACCGCAGCGTACAGGACGTGCTTTCCGCATGATTAAGTTGACCGCAGGTGACAAATCTCATTGCTGCCGTCAAGTTTCCCTCAGGGGCCAGCGTCATTATCGGGTCACGACAACATCAATGACGGGGAATACGCTATGAACAACACTTTGAAGCCCGCATTAGGGACAATACACCTGTGGGGCATTGCGGTAGGGCTGGTGATTTCAGGGGAATATTTTGGCTGGAGCTACGGCTGGGGCGTGGCGGGAACGCTGGGGTTCCTGCTTACCACGCTGATGGTGGCCACCATGTACAGCTGCTTTATTTTCAGTTTTACCGAGCTGACCACGGCCATTCCCCATGCCGGCGGTCCGTTTGCCTACAGCCGCCGCGCATTTGGTGAAACCGGTGGCCTGATTGCCGGTATGGCTACGCTGATCGAATTTGTCTTCGCACCACCGGCAATCGCCATGGCTATCGGCGCGTATCTGAACGTGCAATACCCGGAACTGAACCCCAAATATGCCGCCGTCGGGGCCTATGTGGTGTTTATGACGCTGAATATTCTTGGCGTGAAGCTGGCAGCGATGTTCGAACTGGTGGTGACGGTGCTGGCAGTGCTGGAGCTGCTGGTATTTATGGGCGTGGTCGCGCCAGGGTTCAGCATCGCAAACTTTGCCGCTAACGGCTGGGCGGGCGGTGAACACTTTGGCCTGCCTGCGGTATCCGGCATCTTTGCCGCTATTCCGTTTGCCATCTGGTTCTTCCTCGCTATCGAGGGTGCCGCGATGGCGGCTGAAGAGGCGAAAGATCCGAAGCGGACCATCCCCCGCGCCTATATCGCCGGTATTCTGACGCTGGTAGTGCTGGCGATTGGCGTGATGCTGATGGCGGGCGGTGCCGGTGACTGGCGTACCCTGTCGAATATCAACGATCCGCTGCCACAGGCAATGAAGATGATCGTCGGCAGCAACTCGAACTGGATGCATATGCTGGTGTGGATTGGGCTGTTTGGGCTGATTGCCAGCTTCCACGGCATTATTCTCGGCTATTCGCGTCAGTTCTTTGCCCTTTCCCGTGCCGGATATCTGCCAGCCGGTCTGGCTAAACTGTCACGCTTTCAGACACCGCACCGGGCAATTATCGCCGGTGGCGTGATTGGTATTGCGGCCATTTTCAGCGACAGCTGGATTAACCTGCAGGGCATGACGCTGACCGCCGCGATGATTACCATGGCCGTGTTTGGCGCCATTGTGATGTATCTGATGAGTATGCTGAGCCTGTTCCGCCTGCGCCGCAGCGCACCGGAACTGGATCGCAGCTTCCTTGCACCAGGTTATCCGATTGTCCCGGGTATTGCGCTGGTGCTGGCGGTGGTTTGCCTGATTGCCATGCTGTGGTTTAACCCGCTGATCGGTGCCGTCTTCGTTGGACTGATGGCGGTGGCCTACATCTGGTTCCTGATGACCAAAAGCCTGCGTGATAACGCACCGCGTGATGTCATGCTACAGGGGGAATAAACCTTAAATCCGTTGTTCTGCTCGGGCAGACCTTAACCATCCGGGTACGGCCATCATCGCGACGGCCGTGCCCTTTTCGTTTACAGCCTGGAGAAAGGCACAGGCACTCAGAGGCTTACAGCGGCCACAGCCACGCCGCTCCGCGCACGCCGCTGGAGTCACCGTGCACCGCCTGGCGAATCGGGGTGGCAAACTCGCCGCCGAATACCCAGTTTTTGACCAGCTGCGGCACGGTCTGATACAGCCTGCTGACGTTACTCATGCCACCGCCCAGCACGATCATATCCGGATCAAGAATATTCACCACGTGCGCCAGCGATTTCGCCAGTCTCAGTTCATAGCGGCTCATCACCAGCTCTGCTACCGGGTCCTGCTGCTCGATCTGCTGAATAATTTCCGCACCTTTGCGGTCGATGCCGCTGAGCCGCTGGTAGTCAGTGGCAAAACCGGTTCCGGAAATAAAGGTTTCTATGCAGCCCGCTTTACCGCAGTAGCAGGGCACTTCGCGGCGGTAGTTCAGCTCGTCTTCATCCATCCACGGCAGCGGATTATGCCCCCACTCTCCGGCGTTACCGTTACCACCGCTGTGCGCCTGGCCGTTCAGCGCCACGCCCGCACCGCAGCCGGTGCCAATAATCACCGCAAAGACCGTTTGCATCCCGGCGGCAGCGCCGTCCACCGCTTCGGAAACCGCCAGGCAGTTCGCATCATTGGCAATACGAACTTCACGCCCGAGCAGACGCTGTAAGTCTTTATCCAGCGGCCTGCCGTTCAGCCAGGTGGAGTTAGCGTTTTTGACCAGCCCGGTCACCGGTGACAGCGTGCCGGGAATGCCCATCCCTACCGTTCCCCGCTGCCCCGTGGCCGCTTCCGCTCGCTTCACCAAATCGGTAATAGCCGCCAGCGTCTGCTCATAGTCGTTACGCGGCGTAGGTACGCGGTAGCGATACAGCTCTTCACCCTGGTCTGACAGCGCAATCACTTCTGTTTTCGTGCCGCCCAAATCGATACCGATACGCACCCGTTATTCCTTATAATTTAACGTTCAGATCATTACCTTAGAAGGCGAAAGGCTGAAAGGCAATGAAACACCGCCGCTGATTCGTTATCATGCGCGCTGACTTTGAACTTGCGCGCCATTTACGCGCCCTGAGAGGGAATGCACCATGCTGTGGTTTAAAAATTTGATGGTTTATCGTCTTAATCGCGAGATCCCACTGGCGGCAGACGAGATGGAAAAACAGCTCGATGCCTTCTCTTTCACCCCCTGCGGCAGTCAGGATATGGCGAAAACCGGCTGGGTTTCCCCTATCGGCCCGCGCAGCGACGCGCTAACCCACGTCACCAACGGTCAGATTCTGATCTGCGCCCGCAAAGAAGAGAAAATTCTGCCTTCTCCGGTGATTAAGCAGGCGCTGGAAGCCAAAATCAGCAAGCTGGAACACGAACAGTCGCGCAAGCTGAAAAAAACCGAAAAAGACTCGCTGAAGGATGAAGTCCTGCACAGCCTGTTGCCGCGCGCCTTCAGCCGCTTCAGCCAGACCTGGCTGTGGATCGACACGGTGAACAACCTGATTATGGTTGACTGTGCCAGTGCGAAAAAAGCCGAAGACACGCTCGCCCTGCTGCGTAAAAGCCTCGGTTCACTGCCGGTGGTGCCGCTGACGCTGGAAAGCCCGATTGAGCTGACGATGACCGAATGGGTGCGCTCAGGCGATCTGCCCGCCGGATTTGCGCTGATGGATGAAGCCGAACTGAAAGCGATTCTGGAAGACGGCGGCGTAATCCGCTGTAAAAAACAGGATCTGGTTTGCGATGAGATCGCTAACCATATTGAAGCTGGCAAACTGGTGACTAAACTGGCGCTGGACTGGCAGGAGCGCATTCAGTTTGTGCTGTCGGATGACGGCTCACTCAAGCGTCTGAAATTTGCCGATACGCTGCGTGAGCAGAATGATGATATCGATCGGGAAGATGTTTCCGGCCGCTTCGATGCCGATTTTATTCTGATGACCGGTGAACTGGCCGCACTGATTAGCAATACCGTTGAAGCATTAGGCGGCGAAGCCCAGCGCTAACGGATAGCAAAAGGCGCGCCGGGGGCGCGCCTTTTGCTGGATTTCGCAGATTAATCTTTCAGATAGCGGCACAGATAAGCAGAAGGCTCGGCAACCTGAAGATGGAACTCACTGTGGCCCGGTACATTGAACACATCACCCGGCTGATAGTATTTCCACTCCACTTCACCCGGCAGCAGCACTTTCAGCGAACCGCTCACTACGGTCATTTCTTCCGCCTGTGCGGTACCAAAGGTGTATTCACCTTCCGCCATCACGCCAACGCTGGCGCGGCCAGTGCTGGCGCTGTCAAAACCAATAGACTTCACTTTACCGTCAAAATACTCACTAACGTTGAGCATATAAATTCCTTAAAATCAGATACAAAGGTAAGCAGGCAATATAGAGGCATTTTTACCGGGCTGTCACGCTTTTTCACCGGTCTGAGTAAGCTTTACAGCAGCAGTTCTGCCGCCAGCCTGGCCACCAGTACGTTTGGCAACAACACGGGTATCCCTAACAGTTTCTGTAAAAAATCACGATGCCGCTGCTGGTAGCCAATACTGTCGAGCACCACCACATCCGCCCCCTGCTCCTGCAACGACAGCGCCGCATCGATTAACAGTTCCTCGTCCGGGTGCTCCGGGCTGGCAACGGCAAAACAGGGCGGATAAGAGAGATTTTTCCATTTTCCCGCCAGCCGATCCTTCAGGCCATCCTGCGGCAGCATAATCCCCACCTGATGGCCTTCAACGATAGCCTCAACCAGCGGTGGAACAATGCGGTCTGGTTCCAGCAACGTGGCATGTCGGGTCGTCAGCCCACTGAATTTTTCACTGCTAAGCAGCAGAATGATTTCGTAGCCCGAGCGCTCTAACTGATCAATACGCTGCTGAAGACCGCGCTCAATGCAGGCCGCAGAAAGCAGTAGTTTGCTGCCGTCATTCAAATGAATCGACATCACGTTTTCGGCCGCCACGGCGCCGTACTGCTGTTCAATCTGCACCGGCGTCAGGCCGTCTAACAGGCCACTGTGGACAATACGATCGGCTGGCAGATGCTCCAGCAGCAGGGGAACAATGTCACTATTCGTTGACTGCCCGGGAGTCAGCGTGACCAGGGTATTATTCATAGATTACTGCTCCGCGATGTAAAAACGGCACGGTCACCGTACTTGCCAGCTAGCTGGCGGGTAACCATTTGCAGCGCATCCAGCGCGATAGGTGAAAACAGCTGATCCTGGCTTTGCGTAGGGAAAGAGAGGCTCAATGCCACGGTCTCTCCCCGGTGTTTATTGCTAAGCGTGGTGGCAATAGCACTAATGCCCGGCAGGGCTTCGTTACGAGCCAGCGCCCAACCGCACTCACGTATGCGATCTAACTCTGCCAGCAGCTGCTGAATCGTTTGCGGTGAGTTCGGCGAACTGACCCGCCAGGCTCCGGCATAAAGATTGCGCACATAGTCATCGCTGTAACGGGATAAAATCGCACGTCCAACAGAGGTTTCCGCCGCAGGAAAGCGGCTCCCCGGCGGCGTGACGGCCTGAACGTACATTCGCCCCTGGAACATACGCATCACCAGCACATCGCGCCCTTCCAGCACTGATATATAGCCGGTGCAGCTGGATTCAGCGGCCAGCCTTGCCATCATCGATGATGCCCCATCGACCAGCGGCGTGGAGAGATAGTGGCTGGCCAGAGACAGCAGCATCTGTCCGAGGTGGAAACAGCGTGTATCGGGGTTTCGTTCCAGTAGCCCCTGGCTTTCCATGGTCGCCAGCAGCCGTGAGACGGTACTTTTCGGCAGGTTCAACGCCGCCACTACGTCAGTAAACGACAGCCCCTGCTGCCCCTGTACCAGGCCCTGCTGGTTAAATAATTTGAGTACCGCCGTCGCGTTTTCTAACGTTGTCATTCGGTGAGTTCCATTTTCAGGAACTCATGTTCCTGTTTTGTTAATTCACCCTACGGTCGGCAGGATCGCCGGTCAAGAATTATAAATTCCAGCTTGAGCATGGCAAAAACACGGGAAGTGGCTTAACCACGTGGAGAGGAAATATTCCTGTTGAGAATCACAAGTGAGAGAAAATATTGCAGTGAAACAGGCTTTAACGGCAGAGTGTTATGCTACCGCCGAGGCGGGTAAGTAGAAAATACTCTCCGATTGAAAATGGAAGATGAAGAAATCGTAATACGGCATCCCTGCCCGGCGCTTACTCTTTAGAACGATCTTCGTATCGCGCTTTGGCATCCAGCGCTTCCTGTTCGGTTTCGTGCTCGCTGATCAGGGAATCTGGCTTAGGATGATCGGCACGCAGTTCGTACCAGATGACGGTGTTGTCGGGTGCGCCCTTGTTCACCGGCACAACCGAGGCATGGCGTGGATAGGGTGGTTTGCCTGGCATATCACGTTCCCTCCTGTGGTTAGCGATCTGAGCCGCTGATATCTCTACGAAGTCAGATCCGTATCCGGACCTGATGTAATTATAGACATTATCAGCGGCTTAACGCCGGGAGGAAGGAGAAGCAGAATTATCCGTACCGCTGAGCGGCAAGGAAAATCAGCTGGCGCAGGCCAACGAGAGTGCGCTAACGATCTGCTGCACAACGGCTTCCGGGGACTGCATCGCATCAACAATATGATGCGCAGCCTGCCGGTAGAGCTGGTCACGGGCCGCAAGCACCTCGGCCATTTCTTCAGCGATGGGACGACCGGTCAGCGTTGGGCGCTGCGCATTTTCAGGATAGGCTTCCAGCCGCGAGGCCAGAATTTCGGCCGGCGCGTTGAGATAAATCACGTGCCCGTTATCGTGCATAAACTGACGATTCTCGGCAGCCAGAATCATGCCTCCACCGGTGGCGATCACCTTGCCGGGCGCGGTAACGGCAATCAACGAGGTAGACTCACGGCTGCGAAAGCCCGGCCAGCCCTCTTCCGCAACGATTTCCGCCACGGTCTTACCGCTAACCTGCTGCAGATAATAGTCGGTATCGCAGAAGTCATAACCCAGTGCCGCAGCCAAAGCCTGGCCAACGGTAGTTTTCCCGCAGCCGCGAGCGCCGATGAGATAGATGGGTAATGACATAGCAGGACTTTCCTAACAAAGCGGAAGAATGAACGATGCCGGGCATAATACCGGACATTTTCTGCCGGAGCTACCAGTAACGTTTTATTTACAGTCAGACAGCCCTTCTTTCCATTTAACTCATTGAGTTAAATAACTATTTACCTGTAAAAAATAAATTACACCTGACTTATTTTGCTCTTTTTTGCTGCTGTAGCCATTTGTCCAGCTCGTTGGCGAAGGCCTGACGATCGCGCTGGTTCAATGTTGACGGCCCACCGGTCTGCACTCCGCTGGCCCGCATCGTATCCATAAAATCACGCATCGTCAGGCGCTCGCGGATAGTCGCCTCGCTGTAACGTTCGCCGCGAGGATTGAGTGCCACGGCGCCTTTTTCCATCACTTCCGCTGCCAGTGGGATATCGGCGGTAATCACCAAATCGCCCGCTTCTGCGCGCTGGACAATTTCATTATCAGCGACGTCAAAACCAGGTGCGACTCGCAGCGTACGAAGGAAACGCGACGGCGGTACGCTGAGCGACTGATTCGCTACCAGCGTGACCATCACCTGCTCACGATCTGCCGCACGGTACAGCACTTCTTTGATCACTTTCGGACATGCATCGGCATCGACCCAAATTGGCATCACCACTTCCTTTCGTTGAAAATTGATAATAATGGCGATCTTCCCATTCTTTTGCAGAATGGCAAACTTAATCTGCTACGACCACTTAATAAGCATGTACTGTGCCCTGTCAAAACCTTTCGGTTTAAGCCTGCCCAAAGCTGCGTTAAGGTGGAGGGATGAGATAAGCACACACTTTTTTTACCGAACTCGCAGGGAGAATATGGTGGACAAGAAAATCGGTTTTATTGGCTGCGGCAATATGTCGAAAGCTATCATTGCAGGACTGGTCGCCGCCGGGCAGGTTACGCCGGAGAATATCTGGGTTTACGACCGCAAACCGGCAACCAATAAAATGATGCAGGAGCAGTATGGCATTACCCCGGCCGCAAGCGCGGAAGACGTCGCCCGTGAGGCCGATATTCTGTTTGGTGCGGTGAAACCTAACGTCATCCTCAACGTACTGAAAGACGTTGCCAACAGCCTGAATAAAGAGAGCGTTGTGGTATCTATCGCCGCGGGCGTGACGCTTGACTCGCTGGCCAGCGTGCTGGGCCACGACCGCAAAATTATTCGCGTCATGCCGAACACGCCGTCGCTGGTTAACGAAGGCATGACATCGGTGACGCCAAACGTACTGGTTTCCCATGAGGAAGCGAAAGAAGTCGTTGAGATTTTCAACGGTTTTGGCAAAGCCGAACTGGTGCCGGAATACCTGATCCATTCCGTTGTTGGCGTAAGCGGCTCGGCACCGGCCTACGTGTTTATGTTTATTGAAGCGATGGCAGATGCGGCAGTGCTGGGCGGAATGCCGCGCGCGCAGGCCTATCGTTTCGCTGCCCAGGCAGTAAAAGGCTCCGCACAGATGGTACTCGAAACAGGTAAACATCCGGGCGAGCTGAAAGATATGGTTTGCTCTCCTGGCGGTACCACTATCGAAGCGGTAAAAGTGCTGGAAGAGAAAGGCTTCCGTGCTGCCGTTATCGAAGCAATGCAGCAGTGCATGGCTAAATCGGATCGGATGAGCCGGGCGTAATTCACGTTCTGTTGTTCACAAGAACAAAGGCGAGTAACCAGTGCGCTACTCGCCGCGTAATTTATCGCCGCTCAACGGAAAATTAAAGAATCAGCCCCGGCACGATAATAATGGCAAAAATCAACGCAATAAGCCCGTGCTTGACCCAGTAGTAAAGCTTGCGATTACGTTTTTTTAGTCGCTGACCGGCATCCCGCAGGCGGTTGACGTACTTAAAGATGCGGTTAATCCCCCCAACCCGATCGTTGTCATCATTAGGCGAACTGGCGGCAGACATCAGCGTCGCTCCTACCCAATGATTGACCGCCTGTGCCCAGCGCCATTTCATCGGGCGTTCAATATCGCAAAAAAGGATAATGCGCGTCTGCTCCGTCTTATTCTGCGCCCAGTGAACGTAGGTTTCATCAAACAGTACCGCCTCGCCGTCACGCCAGCTATGACGCTCTTTGTCGACCTCAATAAAGCAACGATCGTCGTTCGGTGTTACCAGCCCAAGGTGATAACGCACGGACCCCGCATAGGGATCGCGGTGTTTACCCAAATGACTCCCTGCGGGCAGTTCGGCGAACATGGCCGCTTTAACTGAAGGGATCTTACTCAGCAGCTCACTGGTAACCGGGCAAAGCGACGTCGCTGAGGGGTGCGCATCGCCATACCATTTGAGGTAAAAACGCTTCCAGCCACGCTTAAAGAAGGTGTTAAAACCTGCATCCTGCTGAGTCTGCGAAGCTTTGATATGATCCTGAAGCTGCAGGGCCTCCTGACGAATTGCCTGCCAGTTGTCGGTTATCTGCTGTAGCTCAGGGAATTCAGCAGGATCGAAGTAGGGCTGCTTTGCGGGGAGTTTAGAAAAACCGGTCATAAACATATTTACCGGTGCCATAAAGGTTGAGTGGTCGAACAATTGCCTGGAGAACTTCTGCTTTTCCGCGCCTCGCGAATGCGCATAGATAACGCTAATCACAAAGATACCAATAATAATTAAAGCCACCATGTAAGTATTCCTTAGCTTACGCCCACGTTAAACACAGGAGTACGGTGCTCCCGGATCACGCAGGAAAGAATGTGAAGCCTGGAATTCTAATAAGAGGCAACAGGAATAATTAATCCGCCAGTGCCAAAATTGATGACATGAAAAAGTGAATGATTATCGGTTTAATAGCGGTTTAGATAAGCGGCCTGAGTGGCCGCCTGATTTAGAATGGCCCTGTATACTTGTCTGGTAGACGGTTAACTTTTCTTCAGACAGGTACTCATAAAGGCTTTACGCGCATCGCCTTTCAGTTCTTTTTGGCTGGCGTCAGCATTACAGGTTTTCATTTTCATCTGCTGCGGCGTCATCCCCTCAGCTTTTGCGTCTTTTTTCAGACAGTTACTCATAAAAGCCTTACGCTCATCGCCCTTAAGCGCTTTCTCACCCGCTTGTTGATTGCATACCGTCATTTTTTGCTGCTGTGCGGTTTTCTCAGCGGCTCCCGCATAGCCCGCCGCGACGGCCGATAGCATTAATATTGCGATCGTCATTTTCATCTTCATACTCTTCCCATCCCTTATTGTTTTCAGTACGGGTAAAGTTTGGCACGGCTTTTCTATTCGGCGAGGAAAAGTACTGAGATTTGCATTCAATATCACAGCGACAGGCAGTAACGCCGTCGTCGCTGGTTAAATAATTACTGGCGGGGGTGATTCAGCAAACGTTGAATATAGCTTTGCAGCAGCGTGAGATCTTCTGGATGCTGTTGTTCCCCGGTTGAGGCCGTCTGGATTGCCGAGTTAATACTCTCATTTATCTGCCGCAGCTGCTCTGCATCTGTTTTACGTAACAGCGCCGTTACGACAATCTCTAATGCTTCCACCTGGGCAACCAGTTCTTTGGATTCCGTTTCTTTTTCTGCAAGCCTGATCAGTAATTCTGCAATGAGATTTTTCATGCGACTGTCTCAGCAAGGTAAAGCAAGACGGTAACACTGGTTTAAATAAAAGAAAACAGTATTCGCTTTATATTTTCGTTACTTATGCACTGAAAAAGAGCAAATAATCATTTTTAATTTTTCGAAACGTTTCGCTGAAATTTATCGGGATGAAAACAACAGAAAGGATGATACAGGACAGACCCCGGAAGCCCAAACGACCTCCGGGGTCATCGGTGATTAACGGCCAGGCCCCATAAATCCACCGTGAGGACCGCCGCCGCCGCCCCAGCCACCACCACCGCCTCCCCAACCGCCACCACCGCCGCCCGGAGGAGGGAACAGGCATCCACTGAGCGCTGCCACCAGCGCGACGATACTCGCCGCCTTAAGAATACGAATCATGTTAAAACCTCACGGGTCACAATATGAGGATGCCCTCCTCATTTCTCCGGCGATAGTAAGCGCCGCCTGGACCGCTCACAATGCAGAATAATCCGGTTAGCGGCGCTTTTTACTCGCCGTAACCGCGCTTAACGATTTCCTGTTAATTTCTGCGCACAACCCTGCCCTGGTCACACGTGCTATTCGCTTTCACCAGATTTAATTGCCGCGATCCACCTCGCATTCCCTGGGATTTTCACTTTACAACAACATCGATTCGCGACAATGTGAGCGCATAACATTGATGAGGTTTTGACCATGACCGATCGCAATTCGCTTTCTCTACAGCAGCTGGTATCTCTCCGTTACTGGGAGAACCCTGCCGTCACCCAGATCAACCGCTTACCCAGTCATCCTCCTTTCGCCAGCTGGCGCAACAGCGAATCCGCGCGACAGGACCTCCCCAGCCCATCGATCCAGTCTCTGAGCGGTGAGTGGAAATTTAGCTACTTTAACCGGCCGGAAGCCGTTCCGGATAGCTGGATCGCAGACGACCTCGGTTCAGCCGATCGCGCCACCGTGCCGTCAAACTGGCAGCTTTCCGGTTACGATGCACCAATTTATACGAATGTGCAGTACCCAATCCCGGTCGATCCGCCGCGCGTTCCTGCGGAAAACCCTACAGGTTGTTACTCGCTCACATTCAATTGTTCTGCCGACTGGCTGCGAAGCGGACAAACGCGGATTATCTTCGACGGCGTGAACTCCGCCTTCTATCTGTGGTGCAACGGTACGTTTGTCGGCTATTCACAGGACAGTCGATTACCCGCTGAATTCGACCTCAGCGCCGTGCTGCAAAGTGGCGCAAACCGGATTGCGGTGATGGTGCTGCGCTGGTGCGACGGCAGCTATCTGGAAGATCAGGATATGTGGCGGATGAGCGGCATTTTCCGCGACGTCAGCCTGCTGCATAAGCCCTCAGTTCGCCTGCAGGATGTTCAGATAGAAACCCGTCTGAGCGCAGAGTTTCACAGCGCCGACTTGCGGGTGCTGGCGGTCTGCTCGGAGCAGGATGCACGCGACCACCAGGTTGAAGTTACGCTGTGGCAGCAGGATACGCTGATTGCAGAACACCGCCAGGCATTGGGTAGTGCCGTTATTGATGAACGCGGCAGCTATACCGACCGTACGCTCCTCAGCATCAATGTGCCGCGGCCGCAGCTGTGGAGCGCGGAAACGCCGCATCTTTACCGTGCCGTGGTTACGCTGCTTAATGCCAGCGGTAACCCTCTTGAAAGTGAAGCCTATGACGTCGGTTTCCGTCACATCGCGGTAGAGGGAGGGCTGCTGAAGCTCAACGGCAAGCCGCTGCTGATCCGCGGCACCAATCGTCATGAACACCATCCGGATCGCGGGCAGGTGATGGATGAAGAAACGATGATCCGCGACATCACACTGATGAAGCAGCACAATTTCAATGCCGTACGCTGCTCGCACTATCCTAATCACGCCCTGTGGTATCGCCTGTGCGATCGCTTCGGCCTGTATGTGGTTGATGAAGCCAATATTGAAACCCACGGCATGCAGCCGATGAATCGCCTGTCTAACGATCCGCAGTGGTTCAATGCGTTCAGCGAGCGCGTCACGCGTATGGTGCAACGCGATCGCAACCACGCCTGCATTATCATCTGGTCACTCGGTAACGAGTCCGGCCACGGCAGCACGCACGATGCGCTTTATCGCTGGATTAAAAGCCACGATCCGAGCCGTCCGGTGCAGTATGAAGGTGGCGGTGCCAATACCGCCGCCACCGATATCATCTGCCCGATGTATGCCCGAGTGGATCAGGATCAGCCGTTTGAAGCCGTACCAAAGTGGTCGCTGAAAAAGTGGATCGGCCTGCCGGAAGAGCAGCGCCCGCTGATCCTGTGTGAATATGCCCACGCGATGGGCAACAGCCTGGGCGGATTTGACCGCTACTGGGCGGCGTTCCGCCAGTTCCCGCGCCTGCAGGGTGGATTCGTCTGGGACTGGGTCGATCAGAGTTTGACCCGCCATGAGGCGGACGGCAGCAGCTGGCAGGCCTACGGCGGCGACTTCGGCGACACGCCTAACGATCGCCAGTTCTGTATGAATGGCCTGGTCTTTGCCGATCGCACACCGCATCCTTCCCTGTTTGAGGCCCAGCGCGCCCAACAGTTCTTCCAGTTTGCCGTGGAGAGCTATGCCCCGCTGACACTGCGGATTACCAGTGAATATCTGTTCCGCAGCAGCGATAACGAAACGCTGCGCTGGTCTATTGAGCATGAGGGGCAGCGGATTGGTGGAGGAGAACAGGCTCTTGACCTGGCCGCGGAACAAAGCATCA
This sequence comes from Pantoea coffeiphila, assembly GCF_016909495.1. GTDB lineage: Bacteria > Pseudomonadota > Gammaproteobacteria > Enterobacterales > Enterobacteriaceae > Erwinia > Erwinia coffeiphila. The sequence goes on from NZ_JAFBFW010000002.1 coordinate 791,741, forward strand.
GTCTGGTACTGGGCGATCTGCCCGTACTGGCCGGAGAACTGTGGCTGCGGGTCGAAGTGATACAGCCAGCTGCCACGGCGTGGTCACCCGCCGGGCACCGCATGGCATGGGACGGCTGGCGCCTGCCGGCTGCCCTCTCGCTGCCACGATCCCGGCAAAATCTTGAGCGCCCCCGGCTTACCGAAACCGCTCAGCGGTTCGACGTGCAGCACGGTGAGCAGCGCTGGCAGTTCAGCCGCAGCAGCGGCGAGCTGACGCAGTGGCTTCGGGGCGATAAACCGCAGCTGCTCTCCCCGCTCTCCGATCTGTTTGTGCGTGCGCCTCTGGATAATGATATAGGCATCAGTGAGGTCACCCGCGTCGATCCCCGTGCATGGGTTGAACGCTGGCGGCGGGCCGGTTACAACCAGCTTGAGCCATTACTGATTAACCTGCAGGCGGATGAACTGAGCCACGGTGTGCAGATCGCCAGTATCCACGCCTGGCAGGCCGCGGGGGAAACGCGCTTTATCAGCCGCAAACGCTATCTGTTCGACGGTGAAGGCAAACTGCGCATTGAGGTTGAGGTGGATATTGCCGCCGGGCAGCCGGAACCGGCACGTATCGGCCTGCGCTGTCAGCTCGCCGAAGTGGCGGAGCACGCCAGCTGGCTGGGACTGGGGCCGCACGAAAACTATCCCGATCGGCGGCTGGCCGCAGAGTTCAGCCGCTGGCAGCTACCGCTGGCAGAACTCAGCACCGCCTATGTCTTCCCGGGGGAGAACGGGCTGCGGGGCGGCACCCGCGAACTGGAATACGCCGGACTCAAGGCTGAGGGAGATTTCCACTTCTCACTGAGCCGCCACAGCGTAGAACAGCTCCGCGATACATCACATCGCCACCTGCTGCGTGATGAACCAGGATGCTGGCTGATCCTTGACGGTCATCATATGGGCATAGGCGGCGACGACTCCTGGAGCCCGAGCGTTAACCCGGACTTCCTGCTGTCTGCCCGGCAGTACCGTTATCAACTAACGCTGTCACTGGCCTGATGTTACGCCGCCTGCGCGATTGCCACGCGGGCGGCGGTAAACCCAGATCAGCTGCACGGTGTTCACCAGAACCACAACGGCCGTTGCGGCGAATACCCAGCGGAACCCGCCAGCGGCTGAAATACCCGAGCCCATCAGCGGCCCAACCACGTTGCCCAGATACATAAACGACTGGTTGTAGCCAAAAATTCTGCCGGTCACCCGGTCGCTGCAATAACGCAGCAGCAGGGTCTGTACGGCAGGCATCATCGCGCCATCGGCAAAGCCCAGCAGGAAACGCAGGATACCCAGTTCAAGGGCGCTGCTGGCCCAGGACATGCCGATAAACAGCAGGATGGAAAAGATCAACGATGCAAAAAGGATACGCTGCGCGCCGATGCGGTCGCCGAGTTTCCCCAGCGAAGGTGCGGACAGCAGCGCGGAGACACCGGGAATCGCCGCCACGACACCGCTAAGAAAAGCAATATTCTGCACGTTCGGTTCAAGTTCGCGCACAAACAGCGTCAGAATCGGACTGATCGAGCCGTTGCACAGCTGAATAACCAGCGTGGTAAAAAACAGGCTAATAGTCAGCGTTGGCCACGGCAGGGTACGAAACACCATGCTGCCACTGAGATTGTCTTCTTTCTTGACCCGAATGACGCCGCTCTCTTTAATCAGGAACAGCGTGATCAGAAAGCTTATCAACAGCAATCCTGAGGTAATGATGAATACCGCCCGCAGTCCTATCCAGTCCGCCAGCAGTCCCCCCATCAACGGTCCCATAATCACACCACAAATTTGCGCGGTGGATACCATGCTCATTGCCCAGCCGCTGCGTTCGCGCGGTACCTGTGCCGCCACCAGCGCCATCGCGTTGGGTATATAGCCCGAAGTCAGCCCCATCAACGCACGCAGTGCCAGCAGCTGCCAGACGTTGGTGACAAAGGCCTGGAGCAGGATCACCACGCCCATACCGAGCGAAGCACGCAGCAGCATCAGCTTGCGCCCTTTTCGATCGGCAAGGCTTCCCCACATCGGCGACACAATCGCTGAAACCAGGAAGGTGATACTGAAAATCAGCCCGGACCACAGCGTCAACGACGCGGGATCGGTCACGCCAAGCTGCTCAACATAGAGGGGAAGAAACGGGATTATCTGACTGATCGCCAGCCCGGTAAACAGACAGCCAAACCAGACTGAGATTAGATTAACCTTCCAGGATTCCATCGGACTGCACTTGCGGCCTTATAACAACGTCATGAGCGACAAGTGTAACAACTGTCAGCAACGGAGTGAGGGCAAATAAGGGGATGGACATCACTTCAGAATTTTCTACTAACACGAGTGGTGCTTCAGGCCTGAAAACGCAAAAAACCCGCCGAAGCGGGTTTTTTAACTTTCATCATCTCAGGCGTTAAACGCCGAGTTAATGAAAAGAGTGACTATCTTACAGTGCAGTTACGTTAGCAGCTGCTGGGCCTTTCTGGCCGTTTTCGATAGTGAACTCTACTTTCTGGCCTTCTTCCAGCGTCTTGAAGCCGCCGTTCTGAATTGCAGAGAAGTGTACGAAAACGTCTTTGCTGCCGTCGGTTGGGGAGATGAAGCCGAAACCTTTCTCAGCGTTGAACCATTTTACCAAACCAGTCATTTTGTTAGACATGAGTCTTTCCTTCAATTATGTAGTAAGCCACGGGGGCACAAGGTTTTTCAACAGGGGATTACTATGAGGCACTCAAGAAGGAAGTCAGGAATAAGCTGTGTAACGCTTTAACTGCAGACTGCTTTACTAAAATTGCTCGCATACGTGGGTCTGTATCAAAACCAACGCATGCATTTACGCATAACACCGCCCCGGGTTCAAGAGAAATAAAATTAAAAAAAACAAAAAAACAATCAACACCATGATTTAGATGTCAATTTAACTGCCTGTATCACGTCAGTCATTTTGCATCGCCATCTTCATTCTGCTTTTCTTGTCTCAGGTCATTTTTTGTCAACGGGATAGATCGGCGTTAATGTAGGCTTCTTTTTCTGGTTGAAGAATATGCACTATCAATGACTAAGTCTGTGTTCAATGAGGATATAACAGGATGATTGAACTGTTTAAGGCCGTAGGCCTTGGCCTGGTAGTGCTTCTACCGCTGGCAAACCCCCTGACGACCGTGGCCCTGTTCCTGGGGCTGGCCGGGGATATGAACTATCAGGAGCGTAACCGGCAGTCGCTTCAGGCGTCTGTCTATGTGTTTATTATTATGGCCGTTGCCTACTACGCCGGTAACGTTGTCATGGATACCTTTGGTATTTCAATTCCCGGTTTACGTATCGCTGGTGGACTGATCGTTGCTTTTATCGGTTTCCGCATGCTCTTCCCGCAGCAGCAGGCGGGGCATTCGATGGAAGCCGAGCATAAAATGGATGAGATGAACGAGCGTAAAAGCGTCAATATCGCCTTCGTTCCGCTGGCCATGCCCAGTACCGCCGGGCCGGGGACCATTGCGATGATCATCTCCACCGCAGCAACGATTCACAGCGGCACCACCTTTGCTCCCTGGGTGATTACTGTGGCTCCCGTACTGACCTTTTTTTCCGTCAGTCTGATTCTTTGGGCCTGCCTGCGCAGCTCCGGGGCAATTATGCGTCTGGTGGGGAAAGGCGGTATTGAAGCCATCTCGCGCCTGATGGGTTTCCTGCTGGTCTGCATGGGCGTACAGTTTATGATTAACGGTACGCTTGAGGTGATTACGACCTATCACGCAGGATAAACGTACGTTCCCTTCCGGGTGGGTTCCTCCGCCCGGAATATTTTTCAGGGTGCTTAGAAATATTTCTGTCTGTTACTGGCATTCCGGCACCGCACATCTACAGTTTACAGAATATCCGGTCATCTTTTTCAGGTAGCGGGAGCGGATGTTTCTTGCCCTACTCTCTCGTATTCACAACAACATTATGATTCCACAGAAGCCGCTCCGCGCTTCAGTGGACGCGTCTGTGGAGGTTTATCATGGCTTATCACGTTCAGGGCGCAGGCCGCGCAATTACCGACTATTTTAACAGCCCGGCTTTCCAGGCTCCCAGAGAAAGCGAACTGCTGGAAGCGATCATGATGGAGTTAATGCAAAACGGGAAACCGCTCAGCAATGACGCGATTATTGCCAGCGTGATCGCCAGACTGGAAGGAGAAGCCGATGAAGCCATACTCCAGGGATACCGTAACCTGCTGACGCAGATTTTCAGCGGCAACAAATAAACAGGATACGCCAGCCTCAAAACACTGAGCCGCTGCTCTGTCTGTCACGAAAAAAAACCCGCACACGGCGGGTTAAAGACGAGCATTGCATATCTGGAGTGACGAGGAAGTCACGTTGTGTGCAGCAAGATACTGCCATCAGCGCGTTGCAGGATGATGACAGCGCAAACCCGCCTGCCCGTGTGGGGAATATTCCCTATACGAATGTTTACACGGCAAACGATTGTTATTCGGCATAGCGTCATTAAGATATGCGCCGAAGGCAGGCTGGAGATGGCAGATGAATAACTGGTATAACGTTCTTATTAACCGCTTTAAAAAGGTCGGTCTTTACCTGCTATTACCTCTTCTATCCCTTATTCTGATCATCCGACTGGTCGATGGTATTCGGGCTCCGGACCTGCCCGCCGATTTCGCCAGCCAGTCGTTGCATACCATTGATGGCAGAGACCTGACGCTCGCGGAACTTAGCGAAAAAAAGCCGCTGCTGGTGTTGTTTTGGGACCGCTGGTGCGCAGCCTGTCACGACACCATCCCTTTGATGATCAAACTCAACGATAAACGCACCAACGTGCTCACCGTCGCCAGCATGTCAGGAGATGACATCAGCGTTGTACGCTATCTGAACGGGCATCATTTCAATCTGCCAGTGGTCAATGACAGTAACGGCAGCCTTGCCGCTCACTGGCAGGTCACCAGCAAACCTACACTGCTTGTTGTCGCAAAGGGGGAAGTGGTCAGCACCAGCAGCGGCTGGACCAGCAACACCGGCGTACTGTTGCGCCTGTGGTGGGTGAGGAAATGGCAGTACTGACTGGCCTGTACGGCCAGCCAGAATCGATCAACCGCAGTAGACTTTAGTAATGTTACCCTGCTGATCGCCTGTGAAGTTAATGCGATTCAGATTAAAGTCCATGGTCACGGCAGAGTTGTAAGGGATCGCGCGCACCGGCTTCTCGAAGCGCAGCGTTTCCAGCGCGGTAAGCGGCTTACCAACATACTGCTGCAGTTCCGATGCACCACAGCGATCCATTTCCGGGTCAACCGGCGCATTCGCCGCCGTTTTCTGGCCAGACGACTGGCAGCCTGCCAGCGCCATCAACGCCGCAACGAACGCTATTTTTCCATAGTATTTCACTGTTCCTGCTCCTCTTTTCGCGTGAATAATCGGCAAATTGAGTTAAAGATTAACAGATTAACGCAATAATGCGCAGGTAAAAGAGTTTTTGATATCCCCGCACGTTTAGCCGTTTCAAGCACGTATCGTTCATAAAACATCCAGTTTTTAGCTATAATTTTAGGAGTTTTCCCAAAGAGGAGATTCTTATGGAACTGGCAATTTTTGTCACCTTTGCCGTCATCATGACGCTGGTCGCGGTGAGAGTCCGCTAACATCCTCCCGGCCCCGGTGCAGTTCACCGGGGCAGCCGATAGCACAATCTTAGCTTACCCGGTCACAGGCTTTTCCCCGCGAAAACTTAACCCGCTTTGCTATGACGCACCCCAAACTCGACAGTGCTCGTAACAGTTGTTAACATCGAAAAAAACCTTCCGTGACAGGTTGTTGCCATGAATACCGCTCCCGACAGAGTGTCCCAAACCCTGCTCTGCGCCGGGATGTTGATTATCTGGTACGCCATTACCCTGCTGGTAAGATATCTACCTAACCATGCCATGCTGGTCAGCAGCGGCCTGCTGATGCCGGTGCTCTGCACGCTGGAATTTGCCGTTCTGATCCCGCTCTTCCGCTGGTACAGACGTCATTACGGCGATATTCACGTCGGAAAACTCTTCCCGCGTCAGGTGATGGTGTTCAGCGTGCTGCTGATTCTGCTGCTGGTCAGCCAGGCCTTTTATATGCAGCGTGAGAGCTGGACGGGCGGGCAGTTTAGCGGTAATGCAACCAGCTCTATACTGTTCGCACTGGCCGTGGTTCTGCTGGCCCCGGTATACGAAGAGATTCTGTTTCGCGGTTATTTAATGCAGGGATTTTTACTATGGGCTCCGCGCCAGCGGGTTGCCTGCTCGGTGCTGACCTCCCTCGCCTTCGCCGCAATCCATACGCAGTATGCCCATCTGCAAACGCTGATCGCGCTGGTTGCCCTGTCGCTTCTGCTCTGTGCCGCGCGGCTGGTCTCCGGCGGTTTGAAGTTACCTATTTTCCTGCATATGCTTAATAACCTGCTTGGCGTTGCCCCCTGGCTGTGGCTGACCTTCAGCCGCTAGCGTAATCGGTTGCATACAGGACGAGGTTATAACCTTTCGACTCCCCTTATAACGTTCGCGCATATCGATAGCGAATAATCTACTATTGCTCTTATCGGTTGTTCACTTACACTCGCGAAAAAAATGTAAGGCAAGGAAACGTCATGAAATTTACAGTCCCCTCAGTTATTGCACTGGCGCTGGCGGCATCCTTTGCCGCAACGGCGGCGACCCCGGCCGACACGCTGGTCATTGCGCAGTCTATCGATGATGCCAACAGTTTCGATCCGGCAGATGGTTTTGAACTGACCTCCGTGCAGGCATTTACCAACCTTTATCAGCGTCTGGTTCAGTCCGATCCGCAAAACCCGACCGATCTGAAACCGACGCTGGCTACCGAGTGGAAGTCCGGCAGCGATAATCGCAGTATGACCTTCACCCTGCGCGATGGCGCGACCTTCTCTTCCGGCAACCCTTTACGCCCGGAAGACGTGATTTTCTCGCTCTCCCGCGTGATTAAGCTGAACCTCGATCCATCCTTTATTCTGGCGCAGCTGGGCTGGACCAAAGATAACGTCGACTCGCATCTTAAAAAAATCGACGATAAACACGTTCAGCTGAGCTGGACGGCGGATGTCAGCCCAACCTACGTGCTGAGTCTGCTGGCGGCCCCGGTTTCATCGATCGTGGATGAGAAAACCGTATCGGCCAACGTGCAGAACGGCGACTTCGGTAATAAGTGGCTGGCCCAGCACTCTGCGGGCAGCGGCCCTTATCAGATCCGCAAATACATTCCGCATGAAGTGGTGCTGCTCAGCGCTAACCCGAGCTCCCCGGCCGGTGCGCCGAAGCTGAAAAACGTGCTGATTAAAAACGTACCGGAACCGGCCGCTCGCCGTCTGCTGCTGGAACAGGGCGACGCCGATATCGCACGTAACCTGGGTGCCGATCAGATCGCCTCGCTGAAAGATAAAGCGGGCGTGAAAACCCTCGCGGTGCCGATGGCCTCGCTGTACTACGTGCAGTTCAATATCGACGCCAATCCGGTGCTGAAAAACCCGGCCCTGTGGGAAGCTTCACGCTATCTGTTCGACTATAAAGGCATCGCCAACGACCTGCTGAAAGGCCAGTTCCAGGTTCACCAGTCGTTCCTGCCGGAAGGCTTCCTCGGCGCGCTGAACGATAACCCGTTCACTTACGATCCGGAAAAAGCCAAAGCGATTCTGGCCAAAGCCGGGCTGAAAAACGTCAGCTTTAAGCTGGCAGTCAGCAACCAGCCGCCGTATCTGGATATCGCTCAGGCTTTGCAGGCCAGCTTTGCTAAAGGCGGCGTGAAGGTCGAAGTGCTGCCGGGGATCAGCTCAGAAGTCGCGACCCGAGTGAAAGCGCATCAGTATGAAGCCACGCTGAACGCCTGGGGCGCAGACTACTTCGATCCGAACACCAACGCCGCTGCTTTCGCCTACAACCCGGAAGACGGCAGCAAAACGCTGGCATGGCGCTCCAACTGGCATATCCCTGAGCTGAGCAAGCAGACGCTGGCGGCCACCGCCGAAAGCGATCCGGCGAAGCGCGTTGAGCTGTACCACAAAATGCAGCGTGAAATTCAGCAGAACTCACCGTACGTGGTCGGCCTGCAGGCGCGTAACCTTGTTGCCCTGCGCGATAATCTGAAAGGCTACGTTCAGGGGATCAACCCGGACATGGTTTACTACAGCCAGGTCAGTAAATAATGGCGGCACCTGCTGCTCAGGATCGTGTACCGCGTCAAAGCGGTACACGGCTGTTCTGGCGCCGCAGCAGCGGTGCCTTCAGCGTCGTGATTTCGCTGGTGGTGACGCTGCTCGGCCTGCTGGTATTCACCTTCGGCTTATCCCATCTTTCTCCGGTCGATCCGGTGCTACAGATCGCCGGCGATCACGCCAGTGAATCCACCTATGCCCAGGTTCGGCGGGATCTTGGCCTCGATCAACCATTGCCGGTGCAGTTTTGGCACTATCTGGAACACCTGGTGCGCGGCGATCTTGGCATCTCCAGCATCACCAATCAGCCGGTAGCCAGCGATTTACTGCGTACCTTCCCGGCCACCATTGAACTCGCGACCTGTGCGATGATCTTCGGCGCGATTTTCGGCATTTCTCTTGCGCTGCTGGCGGCGTGGAAGCCGGGTAGCCTGCTGGATAACGTCGCGCGGCTGATCTCCCTGCTGGGCTATTCAGTACCGGTGTTCTGGCTTGGATTACTGGGCCTGCTGCTGTTCTATGCGGTACTGCACTGGTCGGCAGGGCCGGGGCGGCTGGATGATATCTGGATTTATACCCTGGAACCGAAAACCGGGCTGGTGCTGATCGACAGCCTGCTCTCCGGCGACCCGGAAATGTTCCGCAACGCCATCGCCCACCTGTGGCTACCGGTGGTGGTGCTGGGGCTGCTGTCGATGGCGACCATTACCCGTCTGCTACGCGCCGCGCTGCTGGAAGAGAACAGCAAAGAGTACGTGACGCTGGCGCGGGCAAAAGGTGCCAGCCGGGGACGCATCCTGCTGCTGCACATTTTCCCTAACGTGCGGGGAACGCTGATCACCGTGCTAGCGCTCTCCTACGCCACGCTGCTGGAAGGCTCGGTGCTGACTGAAACCGTCTTTGCCTGGCCCGGCGTGGGGCGCTACATGACCACCGCGCTGTTCGCCTCCGATACGCCCGCGATCCTCGGCTCGACCCTGCTGATTGGCGGCTGCTTTATCGTCATCAACGCGCTGGCTGATGCGCTCACCTACCTGACCGACCCGAGGACACGATGACGCAGGCTCTTGATTCCGAAACGGTAAAACCGTTTAAAAAACGGCGCAATATCACCCTGACCATTGGCCTGACGCTGGTCGGAATACTGATTTTTGCCGCCCTGTTCGCACCGCTGCTGGCACCTTTCGATCCGAACGCGCAGGAAATGGCGGTGCGCCTGATGCCGCCTTCGGCCAGTCACTGGCTGGGCACCGACGGCTTTGGCCGCGATCTGCTTTCCCGCGTGATTTACGGTGCGCGCCCGACGCTGCTGCTGGTGTCACTGATTCTGGTGCTGACCATCCCGGTGGGGATGTTAATCGGTATCAGCGCCGGTTACCTCGGCGGCTGGAGCGAGCGCGTGCTGATGCGCATTACCGATATTTTCCTTTCGCTGCCTAACCTGGTGATTGCACTGGCGCTGGTCGCGATGATGGGGCCAGGACTGATGAACGGTGCGCTGGCGCTGGCGCTGACCAGCTGGCCGCCGTTTGCCCGCCAGGCGCGCGCGGAAACCCTGGCACTGCGCCGCAGCGACTATCTGGCCGCCGCGCGGATGCAGGGTATTAACGGCCTGCGCCTGATGTTTGGTCATATTCTGCCGCTGTGCCTGCCGACCGCCGTTGTGCGCGCGGCCCTCAGCCTCGGTGGCATTATTCTTTCCGCCGCTGGCCTGGGCTTCCTCGGTATGGGCATTCAGCCACCTACCGCGGAGTGGGGATCGATGGTGGCCGAAGGCAGTAAAGTGATTTTTGACCAGTGGTGGGTCGCTGCCGTTCCCGGCGGTGCCATTCTGTTTGCCAGCCTGGCCTTTAACCTGACAGGCGACGGCCTGCGTGACCGACTGGATACCCGTAATGCTGACTAATGCTGATGCGCCGATTGTGGCGGATGGCCTGACGATTTCCGCCCCAGGCGGCGCGGCGCTGGTAAAAAATATCAGCTTTACCCTTGGCCGCGAGCGGGTGGCGCTGGTCGGTGAATCCGGCTCCGGTAAATCGCTCACCGCCCGCAGCCTGATGGGCCTGCTCTCCCCTTCCCTGCACCTGCAGGCGCGCACGCTGAGTATCGCCGGTGAAAATGCCCTGACCCTGAGCGAACGCCGCTGGAGTCAGCTGCGCGGCAGCCAGCTGGGCATGGTGATGCAGGACCCAAAGTACGCGCTTAACCCGATGCGCACTATCGGCTGGCAGGTCGCGGAACCACTCAAGCTGCACGGCCGTTTTAGCCGCAGCGAAATTAAAGAGAAGGTCTGCGATATCCTCTCAGCGGTAGGGCTACCGCAGCCCGTACAGCTGATGCAACGCTATCCCCACCAGCTTTCTGGTGGGATGGGCCAGCGCGTGATGCTGGCGATGGCGCTGATCGCTGAACCGCGCTTCCTGATTGCCGACGAGCCAACTTCCGCGCTCGATCACGCGATGCGCGATCAGGTGCTGGGGCTGATCCGCCAGCTGGTGGAAGATCGCAATATGGGCCTGCTGCTGATCAGCCACGATTTACAGCAGGTATCCGAACACTGCGAGCGAGTCATGGTGATGTATCAGGGCGATATCCTCGACACCCTGCCCGCCGCTGATTTACCGCACGCCACGCATCCCTATACCCGGACGCTGTGGTCCTGTCGGCCCAATAAATCCACCCACGGTAAACCGCTGCCGGTGCTGGATCGCGCCGCGCTGATCGGGGGAGTTAAACATGATTGAGTTAAACCAGCTCAGCGTGGCTCACCGCCAGGGTTATGAGCTGCGCACCGTGGTGGAAGATGTCACCCTGTCGGTTAACGCCGGTGAGTGCTTCGGCCTGGTCGGCCCGTCAGGCTGCGGTAAATCCTCGCTGCTGTGGGTAATGGCCGGGCTGAATCCGCACTGGCAGGGCACAATGCGGCTGGCGGACCATCAGGCCGAGCCGGGTAAAGCTTTTACCGGCCAGCTGCGACGCGACGTGCAGATGGTGTTTCAGGACCCCTACGCCTCGCTGCATCCTCGACATCGCCTGCGACGTACGCTGGCCGAGCCGCTGAAGCTGCTTAAGGCGGATAACATCAACGATCGCATCGACGACGGTTTTCGCCACGTTGGACTGGACCCGGCGATGGCCGATCGCTATCCGCACCAGCTCTCAGGCGGTCAGCGCCAGCGCGTGGCTATCGTCCGCGCGCTGCTGTTAGAGCCGAAGATACTGCTGCTGGACGAGCCGACCTCCGCGCTGGATATGTCGGTACAGGCGGAGATCCTCAACCTGCTTAATCAGCTTAAGCAGCAGGATCATCTGACCATGGTGCTGGTGAGTCACGATCCCGATGTCATCGATCATATGTGCGATCGCGCGGTGCATATGAAACAGGGGCGTATTGTCGGCTAAGATCAGGTCGCAGGCCAGGCTATGCACTGGCCTTTACCATCACTTAACGCCGGGCAAGATAGTCATAAATTCCCATCAGGAACTTTTCAGTTTCGCTACTGACCGTAAAACCCGCACTAAAATTAGCCACTTTGGTAATCGCATCGTTCATCACCGTATCATTAGCAAGAATTAACTCTTTATGAGACACCTTCGACAGTAGTTCTTTACAAAGATGTCTGCCTTTATCGGTCAGACCGTAATAACAGCTGAAGGAGAAATGATTAGTACTGATACGCACAAAGCGAATTTCACTATCATAGGTGTCGATATTCGGATGGAAGCAGGTGCGTAATTTATCGGGTATCGGATATTTTAACGATGTCGACGCTAACGCCCACCAGACATCTTTTGTCTTTAGCAGATTGCACTCAACACAGGAGACCGCCAGATTTCGCAGCATAAAAACATATTGCGGATAAACGGATCCCGGTAGAACATGTTCAACATGACGGGCATGTCCGCTGCTCACCAGGTAACGTTTACAGTAACAACAGCGCTGCCGCTGTGTCGTCATCAGGTGAGATTTAATAAACGCCTGAATTTTTTTACCTTCGACCTGTTTGGTCACGCCATTAACTGTGATCGGGCCTTTGAATTGATACATGTCGCTCCATAGATTTTCCTTCTCAACTCTGGAACGGGCATAATAGGTTTTGTACAGTTGCAGATAATACTCCTCTGTAACAGATTTATTCTTAGCCGCTTTTTTGATGATTTTTTTGATCGTCATCTTACTCACCGCTAGCATCATTCTGCTGAAACACAGAGAACTCGTTCAATGCCCGTTCGGCCTGGTTAAGAAAAACCAGCTCTTCCGCCCCGATAGCGATTTTTTCCTTCTGCAGTGTCACCAGTGTTTTCAGCGCCGAGATGCGCTGATGTGCTTCGCTCACTTTCTGGCTGATGTCTTCTCCGCTGTTAGCCATCTCGGCAATCTCCGCCATCATTCGCGCGCAGTTTTCATAAACGCTCCGGCTGTTGAGTGTAGTGACCTTAAACAGCTCTAACAGGATACTTTCCACACTGCGCACGCTGTTGGCATCAATCGGCTCCAACGCCCGGTTTTCTGCGATAAAGCAGCAGCTTTGCCGGTTTTTTGTCGCGGCGATGACCACGGGGGCATGCGTCGCCACCACGATGTGCATGGCGATTTGTTGATTAACCAGCTCAAGAATAGAGGGGATGAGCTGTTGCCACTCAACGTGCAGACTGATTTCCGGTTCGTCAATCAGCATAGTCGCCCCCCGGCTGGCATACAGCGTCACTTGCAAAGCAAACTGCACCATCAGCTGCTCACCCGAGCTCAGATTTTGGAACGGCACAATATTGTTTTTGTCTTTCAACACGCCAAAAGTATAACCATCCGAGGTAAACAATGCGGTGTCCAGAGCCCCGCTGTCTTTGTCAACAACCTGCGTATCAATGGTTTCAGCTGCGATTCGGCCACGGGACAGCAGGTAGATCTGCTTACCAAAACCAATCTTCTGCAGCACGGTACACATCAGCTGAATATTCGCCCGGTCAGGGTGCGAAAGCGTGTGAATAATCTTATCCACCAGCGCCTTTTCGCGTGCCACTATGTTGACTCCACCTGAGGGGCTGCGCACCCCAAGATAGGTAAATCCGCTGTTTTTTTTCTGCACCAGCGTGTGGATACGATCGTGGATGCTCTGCGGCAGCGCAATGACCGGACGATTTTCCGACAGCAGTATGCTGGCGATCTCGCGTAGCAGCAGGCTTTTCCCCTCACCGTTGCGCCCGATAATATAGGCCGCCAGCGCCTGCCCGCTGGCCTTTTCCATCTCACGCATGACGGGGCCAACATCCAACAGGCTGAGCGATATCGCCTGTGGGTCTTTGGCAATATAAACGGAAGGCTTCAGTTTCATCCCGTTCTTAAAAATCTGGCTGATGGTTACTGAAGCGCTGATCTCGCTGATATCTCGGTAACCCTCCTGATAATATTTATTCAGGAAGTTGATATGCCCATCGGCATCACTCAGCGACAGTGACTTACCCTCATGCAATCTGACAATATCGGCCACCAGCGATGCAGTTTTACTACTGGAGATATTCAGTTTTTTGGCCAGTTTATCGGCGTTAACAAACAGGACGCGATCGTTTTTACGCTTGTCGGGGTTAATCACCAGCATATAGAGCTGCACATTAGTGAGTGGGGTTATTTTTGCTGGCAGTGAAATGATAGTGACGACAGAATGGCTGTTCAGCGATTCCATTAAATCGCTTTGGACATCCTGCAGTAAAGACATATCCTGGCCACCCAGAAGAAAAACTTGTTTTTGTGCCCTGCCATTTTTTAGCTGTGCAAGAACTGCATTCTCCCAACGACTTCTTTTTGTCGAAAACTTAAGCTTATTCAAGTCAGTGTAAATAATATCAATAATTTCTTTATCGTATCTGACCTGCGTAAATTTTTGATGATGCAATATCCCTCGAAAATACAGTTCCAGCGGAAGTCTTTGTGAAGAGTCATAAACTACTGGCTTCCCTGAAAGAATAGAAAACCCACCGTTGTTTAACGGTATTTCTCTGTATCCGCCCTCATCCTCACCGTAAAAATAGCGTACAGAAAAGCCTGCCATAAACGCATCGAGCGCTAACGAAGTTTTCTTTTCCAGGGATTTTAAACGATAAAACAGTTTATCGTAGCAGTAGACGATATCTTCATAGTCAAAATCTCCCATATGACGATAATAATGAGTAAAAATATTCCCCAATTGTTTAACTTCTTCAGATGAAAAATTAAACAACTGATAATTCAGACTTACTCTCTCCTCAAGAGAAATTACTATCTCTTTATGAGCATCGTTAAACCTGGCAGAAAATTTCATAATCCGGCTTATATTTTCAATAAGTGATTGATAATCGTCTACTGCAAGAGTTTCAGAAAAAAAATCATCCCTGGCACGATAAATAAGATCATAGGCCATCAGATACAGAACGACTTCCAGTAAATCTTCAAAATTCAGGGTAAAATATTGACTCTCTTTTTCTATTATTTTAGAGAATTCATTAGCGAAGTTATCGCGGCGATCGAGGTTTTCCATAATCAGCAATTTAACGAAGTTTACATAAGATAACTTTACCAGTTTCTAAAATTCATGCATAGCGCGGGGAGAATGAGGCAGCGAGGGATATGTCGGTACAGGCGGAGATCCTCAACCTGCTTAATCAACTTAAGCAGCAGGATCATCTGACCATGGTCCTGGTGAGTCACGATCCCGATGTTATCGATTATATGTGCGATCGCTCGGTGCATATGGATAAAGGCAGGATCGTCGGCTAAGCCGTTGATCCACCAATTATCTTTATCAGCTAACCTTAGTCAGATCCGGCATTTCCGATCCTGCATGACGCGCCTATAGTCCTGATATATCCAACGATTTCAGGACATCATCATGCGAAAAATTGCTCCTCTGGCGCTGGCCTGCGCCCTGGTTTTCGGACACACGGTGCAGGCGGCAACGCCTGCCGATACGCTGATTGTCGCTATCTCGCTTGATGGCATTATCAGCTTCGATCCGGCAGAAAGCTTTGAAACGGTCAGCAACAGCAGCCTGATAAATGTTTATCAAACGCTGGTGACGCCGGATATCGACGATCCGCGCAAACTGGCCCCTTCACTGGCCACCGAATGGCAGGCGGGCAGTCGTGAGCACAGCCTGCTGTTTACGCTAAAGCCCGGCGCGAAGTTCGCCAGCGGCAATCCGGTGACCAGCCAGGACGTGATCTACTCGCTCACCCGCGCGGTGAAACTGAATAAAACCCCGGCGTTTATCCTCGCGGAGTTTGGCTGGACGCCGGAAAATATCGACACCCAGTTTACGCCGCACGGCGACAACCAGATTGAAATCCGCTGGACCACGCCAATCGGTCAGGATCTGGCTCTGCGCCTGCTGACCTCGCCGATCGCCTCAGTGGTGGACAGCAAGCTGGTACAGCAGCATGCACAGGGTGATGACCTGGGTAACGGCTGGCTGCATACCCATTCCGCCGGCAGTGCCGCCTATACGATAAGCAACTATGTACCGCAGCAGGCGCTGGTGCTGGAACAGAATCCGTATGCGCAAACCCCGCCGCACCTGAAGCGGGTGATCCTGAAAAGCGTCACCGACGCCGGTTCGCGGCGGCTGCTGCTGGAAAACGGCGATGCGGATGTGGCCTACGACCTCGGTGCCGATCAGTTCGCTACCCTCAAACAGCAGGGTAAGGTTAACGTCGCCAGCTTCCCTTCCAGCCTGATCTACTATCTTGGATTCAATACCCAGGATAAGCAGCAGCCCGCGCTGGGAAACCCGGCGCTGTGGCAGGCCGCACGCTGGCTGGTGGACTACAAGTCGATTTCTGAACAGCTACTGAAAGGCCAGTATCAGGTTCATCAGACGTTTCTGCCCGCAGGCTTTGACGGCGCACTGACCAACGAACCGTTCCACTACGATGTGGAAAAAGCCAAATCCATTTTGGCGAAGGCAGGCATCAAACCGGGCACGCGCTTTGCTCTGACTATCGTCAATCAGCCGCCTTACAGCGATGTGGCACAGGCGCTGCAGGCCAGCTTTGCGAAAGCGGATATTCATCTGGATATTCAACCGGTCGCGGAAGCCGAGCTGTGGAGCAAAATGCGCGGCCGCAACTTCCAGTCGATCTTTATTTACTGGGGCGCGGACTACGTTGACGCCAACAGCAACGCCAGCACCTTCGCCTATAACGTTCCCGGCGGGCCAAAAACCCTGGCCTGGCGCGTTGGCTGGACGATACCTGACCTGAGCGCACGTACGCGAGAAGCGGCCGCCGAAAGCGATGTGAAAAAGCGTACCGCGCTGTATCAGCAGCTACAAACGGATATCCAGCAGAACTCACCGTACGTAGTGACGCTACAGGGGCAGAAACAGGTTGGACTGGGCAAGCAGATTCAGGGGGCGTATCAGGGAATTGGCGTTAGCCTGCTCTACTTCGACCGCGTGAGTAAGAAAAGCTAGAACACGCCGTGAGAAATAGCGGGTATGGCGACTGCCCTACCCGCCAGGAGAATTGGCTACGCCACTCAGGAGATAGCAGAATCCGAGGAGTGCTTGTGCTTATCCGCTTCAAAGTGAGCCTTAAACTGCTCATAAATCGAGATCATATTGCTGGCATCACCCTGTAACGGACTGAGTTTACCGGCTCTGACCAGTTCAATAACCAACTGAAGGGCAGCCTGCTTCGGGCTGCTGGATGGATGTGCAATTTCGTTCGACATAAAAATCCTAACACAGTGAAAAGCGAACTTTAGCAAGTTTAGCCGCCTTTCGTTACCCTTTTTGCAGCCTGAAAGCCCGTATCCCCCACCTGACTGGTTCAGTCTCCCGCAGCAGACAAAGTTGTACAATAAAAATAAATCTGTACAGATTAAAAAAAGACGTTAAAGTAATCCCCGTAACGTATTGTGCATTTGCATAGCCTCGGAAAGTGCAGTTGGATTTCCACTTTCCGAGGTAATTTTTTCCCGCCTGATTATTTTTCAATCTAAAAAAAATAAATAATTGATCGAAAACAATGCCAAAATGCCCTCTGTCGTCTAAATTTTAACCACCAATGACAGCTGAGAGGTGCAGAATGAAAAGACGGTCCGTAGCCTCATCCGTTATTCGAACCGTGGCCTATGACGTGGAAAAACGGATTCTAGAGGTAGAAACGCTGAAGCATGGAACGTTAACCTACAATAACGTTCCCCTGACCACCTGGCACTTCTTTATGGCCGCCCCATCGAAGGGACTCTTTTTTTACGAACAGATAAAGCAGCACTATCCGCAGCACTGATTTTTTATCCGGCGGAGTCAAGTTAGCCCGCCGGATAGAGAGCGAATCCCCCGGATGGCTTCCTGGCTCTACCTGCAATGCAGCCTTTCTCACAGAAAATTTATTTAACCCTGCGTTTCATCTGCGCTAACCGGCACAATGCGTTAAAATAGCGGCATCAATAGAGATTTACCTCAGGTTACATTCCGTTTCATAAGGACGTCCGATGCCTTCGCGCAACCGCCACCCGAATTTCCGCGCCTACCTATCCGTGCTCCCAATCGTGTTCACTTTGGCATGCAGCCTTTTGCCGCTCAGCAGCCGGGCGCAGCAGGTCACCGTTTCACTGAGCCAGGAGCAGGATGGGGGTAATGCGGGACGTGCCTGTATTTATGTTTACCAGGGCAAGGCGGAATATCGTCGGGTGAAAGCGGATGAAAACTGTCCGGCGGAGATCGTGATAGAACGCGATAAGCACTAAATACGATGGGATCTAGCCGTGGCCGCAATGGCCGCCCGGAGGAAACCGGGCGGACCGCTGACTCCGGTGGCAGTCGCACCGGTTGCAGGCAGTATCAATAACCTGCCTCCGCAAATTTATGCGGCTGATTGATCGCCCGGCGGGCAATCCAGTACAGTAAAATACGTTCGTCATCTTTATCCTGATCGGCCATGGATAACAGCTTCAGTCCAAGCGTTGCTTTATTGACGGGCTGTCCGGTAACGCTGAGATCAACCACTGCCTTGCCGATGATGTTGCACACTTCTTCTTCGCTAGAAATAGGTAAATCTGTTTCGCCGCTCATTCTCTCCTCCTCGTTGGTTAAATATAAAGCATAGCGTATCTGCGCACGCTGACAGTGAGAGTCGGAACATTCGTGATAGCGGCCGCATCCTTAATGAAAATGCGAATCGCAAAATTGACTGGAATGTGCGGTAGCCTGTTGAAACCACTGGCGTGAGACAGGCCGCGAAGGCTATTGTGTGGCTTATCGCCTATACTGAAAGCGATCCCAATCTGCCAAAGGAGTGAGCAATGCTAATCGGCTTCGTATTACTCGTCAGCGCCTGCGGTCATGATGCCTGTGACGCACTACCGGTATCAGAGCATATCTATCCCACACGCAAAGCATGTGAACAGATGGCAGAAAGGCTTCATGAACGCCGCCCTAATGCGGTACTGCTTTGCGGAGAAGTTTACCGCTAGCAAAGCGGCTGGCGACATTCATCGTCGCGCCCAGCATCAGAAGGATGCCTGATGGCATCCTCACTCCGTCATTTTCCTGAAAAACCGCCTTGAATATGCTTTTCGCCTCAGAACAGCAGAGAGACCAGCCAGAAACCAGCAATCGTCATTAGCAACGATCCGATAACGTGGACCAGTACCGAAGTCAGCGCCCAAAGATAATTGCCGGCCTGTAGTAACGTGACGACTTCCAGCGAAAAAGTAGAAAACGTAGTCATGCCTCCGCATAATCCGGTGGTAATCAGCAGTTTCCATGCCGGGTCCAGCTGTGGATTGCGGATAAACCACGCCATTGCCGCCCCGATGATCAGCCCGCCCACCAGGTTAACCAGCAGCGTGCCGGGTGGCAGATTAGGAAACAGTGAATTCAACCGCACGGCAAGCAGCCAGCGGATCACACAGCCGGCGCAGCCGCCAATCATTACGGCCAGTAAAGGTTTAAGCATAAAATCCTCAGTACTTTCGAGGCGGGGTGCCAGCGGGCAGAAAACGCATAGCCTGACACACCGACCTCGTGTTAACGGTCAGGGTTATCAGGCGTCATCAGCCCCTTACGAGCAGGGCGGTTGGGAAAGGTGGAACACCATCACCTTGTGAACCACAAGATAATCAGTCATCGCCGCTTTTGCAACAGGCGAGCTGCCGCAGCCGGGCGTCCCCGGCTACTCAGGCTCCATCCAGGTGCTTTGAAAATCGAACCAGCCCAGGTTGTTCAGGCGTATTCCCTGTGCGTTCTCCGGTGCCTTTAGTCGCATCCAGTGATGGAACAGCGGCTGTAACCAGCCTGCGCCGACCACCTGTTGAACCAGCTGGCGTGATTCAAGGGTGCCGTTTCGCCAATGCTGCTGCCAGCGTTGATACTGGCTGGGATCGCCGCCGGAGATATGCGGCTTCAGCAGCGGCATTCCCAGCAGCCAGGCCCCCACGTTCCACTGTTCCGGCGCGGGAAAATTCACCGTACCCAGCCACAGATCGACCCCGGCCTCGCCGCTTGCCCACTGCTGATAGTCCAGCTCGATCACTTCCAGCGCGATCCCTTCCGCCGCCAGGTTTTTGCGCATCATCCCCGTCAGCATGGCGTATTCAGGATGCTGCCGATGGCAGGCCAGCCGCAGCACCGCGCCGTGCAGCGGATTTTCATCGGCGGAAAACGGTGAAAGGCAACTCCCCTCATCCATACAGTGAAACCAGGCGGGCAGCAGGCTGCCCGTTGGCACCCACAGCGGCCTGATCGAGTCCACCAGCTGCGAGGCCAGCTGCCACGGACTGAGTATCTCCCGCAGCCAGCGCCGCCGTTCGGGGGTTTGCCAGCGGCCAGAGCGGCTGTCGCACAGCAGGAAATATCCGCCCTGCTCCAGGAACATCTCCGCCAGCGGTTCGGAAGGCTTGCCGGTGAACTGTTCGGCCTCGCCGGAAACATAGGCGATATCGCTGATGCTGGAACTGAGCCACGCCGCAGGCTGACCGGCAGGAATAAACTGCTCGCTGGCCGCCGCGTGGGCCAGATCCGGCCAGACGATCAGTTCAACCTCATCCAGCAGCCCGCGCAGACCAAAGTAGTGCTCGAACGCCTGCATTTTCAGATGCCAGCGATCGTTTTCGATCACCCGGTAAGGCCCGGTGCCGATCGGATGTGCGGCAAAATCATCGCGCAGGGAATGATCGGCAGGCAGGATCAGCGCGGCAGGATCGGTCAGCAGCAGCGGCAGCCGATCGTCGGCGTAGTGCAGTTCAACGATCACACTCAATGCACCCGCAGCCTCAACCCGTTTGATATGTGAAAACAGCGGCAGTGCTGCACTGCGGGTCAGCGAAGAAATCACGTCCTCACTGGTCATCTCGCGCCCGTCGTGAAAACGTACTCCTCGGCGGAGAAAAAAACGCCAGCGCAGCGCATCCAAACGACGCCAGCGGTGGGCCAGATCGCACTCCACTTCGCCGCTCTGCGGATTGATGCGCGTCAGACCACTAAAGATTTGCCGTACCAGATGGTTTTCCGAGCGCCTGAGCGGCGTGCCGGGATAGAGGTTCAGCATCTCGCGGTAATAAGGGATGCGTAAAGACTGATAGTCATCACTGATGCGATAACCCAGCCGGGTGCGCAGCAGGCTGGCAAGACGGCTTTTTTCCTCGCCCAATAGCTCAACAACGGCGGCAAGGTTCCCCGTTTCCAGTAACCGATCCGCTTTTTCCACTTTAAGCTGCTGCTCATCGCGCAGCAGCCGCAGCTGAGCCTGCCGGCCTCGCCCCGGCGCAGCCTGCCAGTTCAGCCAGCCCTCGTTCTGCATTTTTACCAGTAGCGCCCGCATATGGCGCTTGCTGCAGCACAGCGAGTCCGCCAGTGCCTGCAGAGTCGTCTCGGCTTCACGAGCGGGAAACAGCGTCAGCAGCCGCAGGTAGTGATATTCAAGTCGTTGACCGTACATAAAAGAGGAGCCTTGAGCAAAAAAATCCAGCTGTTTTTAATCTCACCTTTTTAGTCCATTCTGCGCTGAACGGCAATCCTCCTTCATCGATCACAGGACCGCATCCATGACCCGACAGCTGAACAAAGACACAACCGTATGTATGTCGCTGGCATCCCGCCCGGGAAATTTTGGCACCCGCTTTCATAACTATCTTTACGACGCGCTGGATCTCAACTACCTGTACAAAGCCTTTACCACCAAAGATTTAACCGCCGCTATTGGCGGCGTTCGCGCGCTGGGCATTCGCGGATGTGCGATTTCCATGCCGTTTAAAGAAGAGGTGATTGCCCTGGTGGACGAGCTTGACCCGTCGGCGAAGGCCATCGATTCGGTCAATACTATCGTCAACACCGACGGCTATCTGAAAGCCTATAACACCGACTACATCGCCATCGCCAGCCTGCTGAAACAGCATCAGGTTGATAATGGACTGACCTTTGCCCTGCGCGGCAGCGGCGGCATGGCCAAGGCCGTGGCGGCCGCGCTGAAGGATGCCGGGTTTAACCACGGCTATATTGTTGCACGCAACGAGCAAAGCGGCAGGGAACTGGCGGCGCTGTACGGATTTGAATGGCGAGAAGATCTGGGCGACCTCCAGCCGGGCCTGCTGATTAACGCTACGCCGACCGGCATGAGCGGCGGTGCAGAAGCGGAGCTGATGTCGTTCACGCCGCGCCAGGTCGACGCGGCCGAAGTCATTTTTGAAGTGGTTGCGCTGCCGGAAATCACCCCGCTGGTGCGCTACGCGCGGGAGAAAGATAAAACCGTGATAACCGGGGCGGCAGTGTTTGCCATTCAGGCGGTGGAACAGTTTGCGCTTTATACCGGCATACGCCCCGACGACGCGCTGTTCAGGGAAGCAGCGGCCTGGTCCCGGCAATAACACTCATCAGAGGCAGCCAGCCAGGGTACTCTGCCTGACACGCATTACGCGAATAGCCGGTCGGCCAGGGTACTTTATGCAGGCCGCCGGTCAGCAAAAGTGCTCTGCATACCATCAGTTATGCAGACCGCCGGTCGGCCTGGCTAAATACGCCCTTCGCTGCCGCAGATCCTGATTTTTTCCGCCACCACCTGCTTCATCGCCTGCTTACCCGGCTCCATATATTCGCGCGGATCGCTGGCACCGGGATGCGCGTTGAAGAAGGCCTTAACCGCGCCGGAAAAGGCGATTTTCAGCTCGGTAGCCACATTCACTTTACAGATACCGAGAGAAATGGAGCGCCTGAGCATCGCTTCCGGAATCCCTGAGGCACCGTGCAGCACAAGCGGAATATCCACCTGTTCGCGGATCTGCGCCAGCCGATCGAAATCCAGTTTTGGCTCCCCCTGATACAGCCCGTGCGCCGATCCGATCGCCACCGCCAGCGAATCGATCCCGGTACGGCTGACGTACTCCTGTGCTTTGGCCGGGTCGGTAAAAAAGCTGTCGCTTTCATCAACGATCAGATCGTCTTCCTGACCGCCCAGCCGCCCCAACTCGGCCTCCACGCTGACATCATAACGATGGCACAGACGCACCACCTCGCGGACTTTTTCAATATTCTGCGCAAAGGGATAATGCGAGGCATCGATCATCACCGATCGCACCCCTGCATGCACTTTGCGGCTGATATCGTTGAGATCTTCGTGATGATCGAGGTGCAGCGCGATCGGCAGATCGTACTTTTTCGCCGCCTGCTGGCAGATTGCGACAAGATACTCCAGCCCGGCGTAATTCCAGGTGCCGGTGGTGCCCGCCATAATCACCGGCGAGCGCAGTTCCGCCGCCGTTTCGGCAATCGCCTGCACGGTTTCCAGGTTATGAACGTTGAATGCCGGTACGGCATAGCCTTCGCGCTGCGCGTTAAGCAGCATCGTACGATTAGAAACCAGATACATTATGCCTGCTCCTTATCCGTGACTGAGAAATCGAGCATGATTTTCCCGCTCATTGGCTTGCCCGCCAGCGCGCTGACCGCCTCGGCGTAATCCTGCGGCGCGGCCTGGACCGCAATCAGTGATGAAAGGTCGATCGATCCCTGCTCGAACAGCCGCACGGCCTGCTGCCACTCCACGCCGGGCCACTGACCCGAGTAATTCATCCAGCTGCCGAGAATCCGCAGCTCTTTACGCAGGATCAGACCGAAGGTGCTGCTGCTCAGCGGTAAATCACGATGCAGCGTGCCAATCAGGCCGATCTGCGCCTGCGGTCCGGCGATTTGGATACTCAGCTCCACGGTTTGCGGACTGCCGGCGGTTTCCAGAACCAGCTGATCGAAGCGCCTGGAGTCCATCGCGGTGCGGATTTCTGCGGCGGTCATCTCGGCACTGTTAAAGGTGTAGTCCGCGCCCAGTTTCTGCGACACCGCCAGCCGCTCAGGATTAATATCAATCGCCGTGACCGAACGTGCACCCAGCGCTTTCGCACACTGCATCGCCAGCAGGCCGATAGTGCCCGCGCCCACGATAATCACCTCTTTACCTTCACAGCCACCGGCCAGCTGCATGGTATGAAGGCTGACGGTCATCGGCTCAAAGAACGCCCCTTCGGTTGGCGTGGTGTGCTCCGGCAGCAGGAACAGATTGCTGCGCGGCACCACGATATATTCGCGATTGCCGCCGTCGCTGCGGGAGCCGATAAACCGGTAGTGGCGGCACTGGGACCAGAGCTGACGCTGGCACTCTTCACACTGAAAGCAGGGCTGAAGCGGCACGCAGGAAACCAGATTACCGGGCTGTAAATCGTTGACCGCGTGGCCGGTCAGCTTTACCCGGCCGCAGAATTCGTGGCCGAGGGTAATCGGATAAAAATGTGCGCCGTTGTGAAAAATACGCGGGATATCGGAGCCGCACAGTCCCGAACTGATCACCTCAACCAGCACATCATCAGCGGCTTCAATCTGAGGCAACGGTCTTTCTTCAACCGTAACGCTGCCTCCGGCGTGGATCACGACAGATTTCATCAGAGAACTCCAGAATGGCGGGGGATCTCCCCCCGCAGTTTATTCAGACAGGGTTTTAGAGCTGGAAAGCGTGGGTTCCGGCGGCGTGCCGAAGCTGCGTGCGCGACGCCACGTCAGCAGGACACCGGCAAAATAAATCAGGCCAATCACCACCAGCGCAGTGACGTTTTGCCAGGTCAGGAGCTGAATCAGAAGGTAAGTGATCGGCGATCCGCCCTGATCCATTGAAGCCACCTGCCCGCCCGCCTTCAGCGCACCGGCGTTGGCAGCCAGCTGGGTATGCAGCCCGATGGTCTGGGTGGCGATCCACAGAGTGATACTCATAATCACCGTGCCGGAAATCAGCGTACGGAACAGGTTACCCTGATGCACCGCCACCGCCATCGCCACAAAGAACCCGATGGTCGCGAGGTCGCCGAACGGCAGAACTTTGTTCCCCGGCAGCACCACGGCAATCAGGATAGTCAGCGGGATAAAAATCAGGCTGGCGGAAACCACCGAGGTCTGCCCCAGCAGCAGCGCCGGGTCAAGTCCGATAAGAAACTCCTGACCGCCAAAGCGGGCCTGCAGGCGTTTGCGGGCATGTTTGGCAATCGGGTTGAGGCCATCCATAATCGGCTTGATCACTCGCGGCATCAGCAGCATCACCGCGGCGGTTTTTACCGCCAGTTGCAGGACGTCTTTCACATCGTAATGCGCCAGCAGGCCGATGATGATCCCCATGATAAACCCGACCGTCACCGGTTCACCAAAGGCACCGAAGCGCTTTTGCACATCGTCTGCGCTGAAGTGAATACGGCGCAGACCCGGCACTTTCTCAATCAGGGTATCCACCAGTACCGCAATCGGCCCCATATAGGCGGAGGTGCCGTGCGGCACGGCGATGCCGTCAAGATCGAAGAAGTTTTTCGTATCGCGGGCAAACCAGTCGCCAAGCTTATAGGCAAACGCCGCGTGAACTACCACGCCGAGCATCCCCAGCCAGTAAGAGCCGGTGGCAATATGTACCATCGCCCCGGTGAAGGTCATATGCCAGATATTCCAGATATCGACGTTCACCACCCGCGTCATGCGGGTGACCAGCATCAGAATATTGACGCCAATCGCCACAGGAATAGCAATCAGGGCAATCTGCGACGCCCAGGTCATCGGTGACGATCCCGGCCAGCCGACATCCACCACCTCAAGACCGATTTCGAAGTTGGCGGCCATCGCTTTGGCAGCAGGGCCAATGGAATCCAGCATCAGTCCAATCACCAGCCCGATACCGACGAAGCCAATCCCGATATGCAGGCCCGACTTAAAGGCATCACCCACTTTCATCCCCAGACTGACGGAGAAGATAATGATCACAAACGGCAGCATCACCGTTGGGCCAAGATCGAGGATATAACGCATTATTTCCGTAAACATGAGTTCACCCCTGCAGAATGGTCAGGATTTTATCCCGCAGCGCGTCGATACCCACGCCGGAGATAAACGGCATGCCGTGCACCACCGGGATATCGCCAAACTGCCGATCGACGCGCGCCGTGGTGCAGATCAGATGGACGCCATCCATATAGGTTTCGATCTCATTCACCCGGCACTGAACCAGCTCGGCTTCAATGTGGTTCTCGTCGCACAGCTCTTTAATTTCTTCAGCGGCCATCGTCGAGGTAGCCACCGCGCCACCGCAGGCAACAATGATTTTGCGTTTCATTTTTTTTATTCTCCGTTTTGCAGGGTCAGGGATAACGTTATGCCGCAGCGGCCAGGATGCGTTCGCTGAAGCAGTGCGCGACGTCATCTTCCGCCGCATTTAACAGGCTGCTAATAAATTCCGGCTGCTGCAGTTGGCCAAACAGCGCCCGCAGCAGCTTGAGCTGCTCCTGCGGGTGGGTCACCACCAGCGCGATAATCAGTTCGGCGTTGATGCTGCCGTCATCATCCGCCTGCTGAAACGCTACCGGTTTTTCCGGGCGGATCAGATAGATGGCGGGTGCGATAGCGTGCGAAGCATCGCAGTGGGGAATCGCTACCGCGTGGCCGTCAAGCGCAATCCCGGTGGGGTACGTGGCTTCGCGCTCCAGCAGCGCGGCAGGATAGCTGTCGCGGCACAGCCCCTCCTGCACCATTCGCTCACCGATATGCCGCAGGGCGTCGGTAGCGCTGGAAAAATTCATCGCCGAAGAGACGATCAGGCGGTAGTCATGCATGGCTTACCTCTTTGTGTTGGATGGATTCAGGATCGCAGCCCCACGCGTAGTCGCGCAGCACATCCTGGATTTTGTCGATAATCAGCGAATGCGGGTTAGCGGCCAGTGAGCCGGTCAGCACGCGATCGAACTGTTTTGGCAGATACTGACTCAGCAGCCCCAGCGGGATCGCCTGCTGGTTAAGATTTTCGGTCAGTGCGCTCAGCGCATCGCTAATGCGGCTATTCGGCCAGTAGTAGCGAATACGATCGGACAGGCTGTAGTGGATATCCACCAGCGACTGGCTGAACGCCGGGCGATAATATTTTTTCCAGTAGCCCGGTTCATCCAGCATCACCTGGTCGATTACAGCAAGGATCTGGCTCTGTTTCTCAGGCGCAACCAGCGCTTTTTCAATATTGGCGAGGGCGAAAATCGCCTCACGCAGCGCAAAGGTCAGCGCCGGTCCGACTTTCAGAATGGCAAAGTGATCTTTTACCAGCGCGCGATAGGCGCTGCGGGTTTGATAGTCGGTGGAGTGCGCTTCATACACCACCGGCGTGGAGGCAATAAACTCGCTCAGCGCCCGTGCCTCCGACGGCTGATAGTGGATCACGCTGCTGTGGTCAAACTCGACGCCCGGCTGAACCACCAGTCCGATAATTCGGGGAATCGCCTGTTCAAGACCCGCTTCGCTAAAGGCCTGATGGTGCAGCGCCAGCGTGTGTGCCGCATCTTCCGGGCGGGTAACGTGAACTTCATGGATAGCCGATGCTTCACCGCCCGGCACCGGGACTTCGGTGCCGATCACGTAGGTCAGCAGTGCCTTCTGCTGCGGGGTCGCCGTTTCTTCGGCAATACGGCACAGTTCGGCAGCGCGCTGCGCAACGGTTTCCGGCGGCAGCGGGATCGGATCGTCAGCGCAGGACATCGACGCATCCAGATGAATCTTGCTGAAACCGGCCTGAACATATTCCGCGATCAGCACCCGGGATTTCTCCATCGCCTGGTCGGCGGGTTCATTCTGCCAGCAGTTGGGTCCGAGGTGATCGCCGCCGAGGATCAGCCGCTGTTCCGGGAAGCCAACGCGTCGGGCAATCGCCAGTACGTAGTCGCGGAAGGCCGCCGGGCGCATGCCGGTATAGCCGCCGAACTGATTAACCTGATTTGAAGTCGCTTCAATCAAGACCTGACGCTGGCTGTTAAGGTCGAAGCGCAGTGCCGCTTCAATCACCAGTGGATGAGCAGAACACACTGAGCAAATACCGCAGTCCAGACCGTCTTTATGTTGCTGAATTATCGTTTTCATCACGTCCTCCGAAAGTATGCGTAAACAATCGTTAGTTTTCGCAAATTGCACAATCCCTTTCCTTTCGTTGTGTGATCGTGATCTATTTATTTTCGAAGTCATTCTTTATCTTTCGTTTGCTTTCTTTTTATCAATTCATCGAATAATTTACTCGCAAATTGATTTTTATACATCCAATACAATGGGTTATAAACATCACTGTTTTAAGCCGTTTCTCCAGTACCAGTGAACGCTCACAATCCTGAGATTTTTGTTTTACTTTCTATTTCTTTCGTTTTAGGATTCCCCGACCAGCTCAAAGGAGTGTTGATGAATACCTTCGAACGCAGAAACAAAATTATCGAAATGGTGAACCGTACCGGCAGCGTGCTGGTAAACGATATCTCCGCCAGGCTCGGGGTGACGGAAGTAACCGTCCGGGCCGACTTGCGACTGCTGGAAGAGCGCGGGCTGCTGAGCCGTTTCCACGGCGGTGCCGCACGCAAAGAAGGTTCCGTTCCGGCTGAAACCACAATAGAAACCAGTGAGGTTAGCCTGACCGATCGCTACCAGCTGGCTGCCGATCCGAAACGGCGCATCGCTATCGAAGCGGCAAAGCTGGTACGTGAAGGAGATACGGTCATTCTGGACAGCGGCAGCACCACCAAGCTTCTGGCCGAGGAACTGGTGGCCATGAGCAGCATTACGGTGATCACCAACAGCCTGCCTGCGGCGAATATCTTGTTTGAAAATAAAGACATCACCCTGGTGATCTGCGGTGGCACCCTGCGGCATAAAACCGTCTCGCTGCACGGCAACATTGCGGAATATGCACTGCGTGACGTTTCTGCCAATCTGATGTTTGTGGGTGCAGACGGGCTGGATGATGAGAACGGCATCACCACCTTTAACGAAGGCTATGCCATCAGCGGCGTGATGGCCGCCGCGGCGCAGCAGGTGATCGTGCTGACCGACTCGACGAAGTTTGGCCGTAAGGGCTACAACATTGTGCTGCCGGTGGAAAAAATCGATACCATCATCAGCGATCGCGAAGCGCCGGAAGAGATGGTGAACAGCCTGAAAAAGCAGGGCAAGAAGGTGATTCTGGTTTAGCTTTTGCCGACTAAACAAATTGTTTGGAGTGCCGAACAGGTCGCTTAGAAATGGCGAGGGCGCGCCGTAGTAAAAGCGGCATGGTTCACTGTCGAGCAGGCAGGTTAGAAACTTCTCTTTAGTTCGGCCTCTGCGGCTTGGGCATTAACTGCCGCACAGGAAGCCTGGAAAGTAATCGGCACAGTGGTTGAAAATGGCAAACTGTTCACTGTTGTACAGACAGATTAGAAGATTGATTTATCAATCACCGTATCTACACAATAGGAATGGAATCCTTATGAGCACTTACACAGACATCGCAAAGCGTATAGCAAAGATAATTGTTTCACCTGATGCAGTAATTGGCTTTATTCATGGTGTGTTATCAGTTCCGCAAGATTTAGGCTATCTGGCATATGGCTATATTGATACTGACTCCAGGTACAATAGAGAAACAGAACGCATCAGGCTAATCAAAGCTATTAGGTTTGGCATCCTTCAAAATGAAAATTTTGTAAGAACGATAGAAATCGTATTGAATAAATTCAATCAATACATGCCGATTGAAAAGAGAGACGGAATTTACGCAAAAATGGGAGCATCTGTACTTGGGCGCGCAATTACCAATTCAATTATCTCTAAAAAAATAGCCACCATAATAGCTCAACGTAGTTCACTTATGGTCGCTCTACGGGGCGGTGTTGTTGGCAATACGCTGTTAGCTGGTGGTATGGCGGAGCGTAGCATTTATAACTCACAAAAACTCCAGAGCACTGACCCTGAAATATATTATGCATTACGTGAAAGAGATTATGATTTTCTTTATTTTCTCGTGGAGCCTGCTCTAAATCCTTTTGTTGAAGCACTAAGGATTAGAAAAAACCAAGGAGAAACAGCGTTCATTCAGATTCTGGACCTTGTAGAAAAAGAGGTAAAGTATGCCCGATGATAAACCGGAAAAACCATCACTTTGCAAGCGCGTATTTCATAGTTTCATAGAATATACTGTTTCCTTGCTTGGTGGCATGTTGGTTTTTATATGTATTTATTTTTTCTTTCATTTTGAAACGTGGCATGAAAGATTCATTTATATTTCCATCAGTATCGCTGTCGTTTGCTTCATTGTTAAGGTTCTACCTGAAAGACCAGAGGAATAGTTTTTTAACACAAGGAGAATTACATGTCTTTACCAGCTTACCTTTTTTTATATGATGAAAATGGTGTTCAAATTAAAGGATCTTGTTCTGCATTAGGTCGTGAAGGCGCGATTGAGGTAATGAATACGCAACATGGTATCACATTGCCGACAGATCCACATACAGGATCAATGACTGGAACGAGAATGCATGAACCTGTAATAATGAGTAAAGAGGTGGACAAATCATCACCTTATCTCTTTGATTCCGTTTGTTCCTGTAAAAGACTTAAAAACGCAATAATAAGATTTTATGCTATAAACAATGCGGGCATGGAGGCAGAGGTATATAACATCAAGCTTGAAAGCGTGGTGGTAAGTTCCATAGTATTTAACCATTCATACATTCCCGGCTCAACAAATCCTAATATGAATGAAGTAATTAAACTTAGATATAGAGGTATCGAGTGGAATTATTTACCTGGTAATATAAAGGCTGATGATTATTGGGATAAGGTTTCAAAATGATTGTAATCATCCTTATGAAAAAAGCCAATCTTCCGCACCGAAAGCATTAGAATATGCACAGTATCAATAACTCAAGTTCCGTTCACCGACGTACAGGCAGTGTAGTCTCCTGTCAAACTGGTGGTTGAAATGCCTGTACAAGTGCAGTGTAAATACCGATACCCGTGCCGAAACAGCTTTATCAATGATGGTATACCGGCTGCCGTCGTTTCATCGTTATTTAACTAACAGCAGCTATCGCGCTCACTGCTTATTTTTTTGCAGCATAAAACCAGGCCTTAAAATATTTAAGGAAGCTGTAAGCAACGGCATACACACCGGTGACAAACCCGACTTTGCCATCTTTCCAAGAGCCGTTCAGCAGATACCATTTAAACATCGCCCCAAACGCGCTTATTGCCCCCCGGCTTAATGACGGTCTTATTTTTTTATATTTCACTACCCGAGAAGTATAAACATTAAGCTTATTAAACACCTCATGCAGAGAATAAAACGTATCATGCCTGACGCGCCCCGCTAATATCTTCCGCTGCACATCGCCTTCTGCAGCATCGTCAACCGGACGATCGTTAAACTTAACCCGATTCCGGTTATAAAGCCGGACAGGAAAATCAGGAGAGGAGACCGGGTAAATAGTACGTACGGGCTTACCTAATACGAACCAGTAACGGGGAAGGCACCAGGCAATCCCTTCATTTTTCAGGCCTTCTTTTTTTATTCGTCTGATATCAGCGATAGTGTCGTCATTGAGGATCTCGTCACTGTCCATGCAGAGCACCCAGTCATTTTTTGCCAGCGAGACCGCGTAGTTCATTTGTTGTGCGTGAGTGGTGTAGGCGTGATAGTGACAGGTGATGCCGAATTCAGCGAGAATTTCGAGGGTGCGGTCGGTGCTGCCGGAATCAATCACAATAAATTCATCAGCAATGGGAATTAATGACTTAACGACATCATTGAGCAGACGATCGGAGTTACAGGTAAGCAGACAAACTGACAGCATAGATCCCTCTATATATTTACAACCTCTCTTATTCCCTAAGAGAGAAAGATTTCTCCCGGGCAGGGAGAAGTAAAACTCGGGCTGTTATTTCCGAAAAAAAATCCAATATAAAAACCCGCCGAGTATAGTGGATAGCTCCATTTGCTAAATTAACAAAAAATGCCGGATGGATGCATAGAAAACGACCGATAAACAGGCCACCGCCGCTTCAGGCGGACAACAGCGGATAGCCAGCGGTAAGCGGTGAGTTGCTCAGAGCAGGTGGCAGGATTCGCGTAACCGGTATTTCAGGATTTTATTCAGCGTTTGCTGTCCACCACCATTCTCACAGCCAAACCCGCCAGCACCGTACCCATCAGCCAGCGCTGTGCTTTTTGCCAGAGGGGGCGCTGAGCGAGGAATGCGGCAATGGAGCCAGCGGCAAAGATAATCAAGCCGTTGACCAGCATGCTAATCGCAATCTGGGTAAAGCCCAGCGTCAGCGACTGCCCGAGGACGTTGCCCAACTCCGGGCGAATAAACTGGGGCAGCAACGTGAGATACAGCACCGCAGCTTTGGGATTCAGTAGATTGGTCAACAGCCCCATGGTAAACAGCCTGCGCGGGCTATCGGGCTGGAGTTCACGCACTTCAAAGGGAGATTTTCCGCCAAAAATCGCCTGCCACGCCATCCACAGCAGATAAGCGGCTCCGGCAAAGCGCAGTGCGTCATACGCCAGCGGTACCGCCATCACCAGTGCGGTGATGCCCAACGCGGCACAAAGCATGTAAAACATAAAGCCCAGAGCCACGCCGGTGAGTGAGGTGAAGCCCGCGCGTTTTCCCTGACACAGCGATCGGGAGATCAGATAGATCATGTTAGGCCCGGGCGTGAGGACCATACCGAGTGA
This sequence comes from Pantoea coffeiphila, assembly GCF_016909495.1. GTDB lineage: Bacteria > Pseudomonadota > Gammaproteobacteria > Enterobacterales > Enterobacteriaceae > Erwinia > Erwinia coffeiphila. Next base: position 823,960 of record NZ_JAFBFW010000002.1, read on the forward strand.
GACGGCGGCAAACGGCAGGATCTGGCTGAGTGTCATCATGAATTCGGGTCCTTGTATCGGGTGCTTCAAGATCATATGCCAGCGATCGAATTTCGGTCTGAGTTCGGCACTGGCCGGTGATCGGGAATCGACCTCTGCGGCTGCCGGCCGGTCCTCGCGCCGCGCCGGGCGCGGTGCCCTCGGTTCCGGCTGCGGGCCTTACGGATCGGCCTGGAGCGGGCGTCCTGCCCGCGCCAGGCCTGATGTCCGCGTCCATGCGGCCATCTCCGGTCCCACAGCCTGCACCTCTGCGCTGCGGATTACCCGTCAGCCGCAGAGGTCGATCCCCTTCAAACTATGGCATCGCTGCTTTGGGGCAACTTTAAACACCGGCCAGATAAAATCTACAGCACTGACTGACAATTTTCGACCATCATCAACGCGAGATAAACTAGCCAGGAAACACGAAACTCAAAACTCAAAACTCAAAACTCAGGCAGGCAGGCAGTTTCAACCATCGCCAACGCAGGGATTAACAGTCAGGCAACGCGAAAGCCAAAGCGCGGGCTGGCGGCACCTGCGATCGGGCCATCCACAGCGCTGAACGCAGTGAGGAAGCCAGGATTCGCCCACACGGACGTGGGCGAAAGTCACAGCCGCGCAGGACGCGCGTCTGTGGCGGTCCGGCAGGCTGACTAACGGAGTGAAGGCACCGCAAAGCGGCGCGAGGACCCGCCCGACGGAGGAGCCGCCAGCCTGCGCAGGCTCCGAACACTGCCAACGCGGGAAAAATGCCGAGTAATACAAAAACTACAGCATTCGCTGAAAGCTTCGGCTATCGCTGATACGGAAAAAAGCAGTCAGACGACACAAAAGCTAAAGTCCCGGCTGACTATGGCTCCAGCCAATCACCCGCGGATCGTATCATCCCCAAACGCCACCCACTTGTACGTGGTTAACGCTTCCAGCCCCATCGGGCCGCGAGCGTGCAGCTTCTGCGTGCTCACCGCCACCTCGGCTCCCAGACCAAACTGGCCGCCGTCGGTAAAACGGGTGCTGGCATTCACATACACCGCCGAAGAATCCACCTCGTTAACGAAACGATCGGCATGCTGAATGGTGCGCGTCAGGATCGCATCGGAATGCTGCGTGCCGTACTCGCGAATATGGGCAATCCCCTCATCCAGATCGTCCACCAGCTTCACGTTCAGATCCAGCGCCAGCCACTCGTCGCGGTACTGGGCATCGGTCACCGCGCTAACGCTTGCCGGGCCGTTTTCCAGCAGCGGCAGCGAACGCGGATCGGCGTGCAGGGTAATACCCTCTTCCGCCATCCGCGCGCTCAGCGCCGGCAGGAAACTGTCGGCAATGGCAGCGTCAATCAGCAACGTTTCCACCGAATTGCAGGCGCTTGGGCGCTGCTTCTTGGCGTTAACGATCACTTTCAGCGCCGCTTCCTGCTCGATACTGCGATCGACATAGATATGGCAAACGCCGATACCGCCGGTGATTACCGGGATGGTTGAATTTTCACGGCACAGCTTATGTAAACCGGCACCGCCGCGTGGGATCAGCATATCCACGTAGCGATCCAGCTTCAGCAGCTGATTAACCAGCTCGCGATCCGGGCTTTCAATCGCCTGAACCGCACCGGCAGGCAGGCCGTGCTGCTGCAGGGCATTCTGGATCACCCGTACGGTCGCGGCGTTCGTACGATACGTCTCTTTGCCGCCGCGCAGGATCACCGCGTTACCGGTTTTCAGGCACAGGCTGGCGACGTCAACGGTAACGTTCGGGCGCGCTTCATAAATCACGCCCACCACGCCGAGCGGCACGCGGCGACGCTCAATGCGCAGACCGCTATCCAGCTTGCCGCCGTCAATCACCACGCCAACCGGATCGGCCAGATGGCACACCTGACGCACGTCGTCGGCAATGCCTTTCAGGCGTGCCTGATTCAGCATCAGCCGGTCCAGCAGCGCGGCGCTCATGCCGTTCTGGCGCGCATCGGCCAGATCAAGCTCGTTTGCGGCCAGAATCTCCGCGCTTTGTGCTTCCAGGCTGTCGGCGATCGTCAGCAGCACCTGATTTTTTTGTTCGGTAGACAGCACCGAAAGCTGATATGACGCGGCCTTGGCCGCTTTACCCATTTGCTCAAGCATTGGTATTCCTTAGCTGACAATCATATCGTCGCGGTGCACGGCAACCGGACCATATTCATAACCTAAAATATCGCCAATCTGCTGGGAGTGATGACCGGCAATCATCCGCATGGCGTCGCTGTTGTAGCGCGACACACCGTGGGCGACATCGCGCCCCTGCAGGCTGCGGATGCGGATCACTTCACCACGGGAGAAGTTGCCGCTGATCTCACGAATACCCTTCGGCAGCAGCGAGCTACCGCGCTCCAGAATGGCGGACAGCGCACCGTCATCCACCACCAGCTCACCGGCAGGCGGCGCACCGAAGATCCAGCGCTTGCGGTTCTCCAGCGGGGTGGCAAAGGCGTGGAAGCGTGTACCAACCGGCGTTGCGGCGATCACATCACCGATTACGCCCGGGCGGCTGCCTGCGGCAATGATGGTGTCGATGCCCGCGCGGCAGGCAACGTCGGCGGCCTGCAGTTTGGTGGTCATGCCGCCGGTGCCCAGCCCGGAAACACTGTCTCCGGCCAGCGCACGCAGCGCGTCATCAATGGCGTGAACGTCGCTAATCAGCTCTGCTTCAGGATTATTACGCGGATCGGCGGTAAACAGGCCCTGCTGATCGGTCAGCAGCAGCAGCTTATCGGCACCGGCAAGAATCGCCGCCAGCGCCGACAGGTTATCGTTATCGCCCACTTTGATCTCGGCGGTCGCCACCGCGTCATTTTCATTAATGACCGGGACGATATGGTTATCGAGCAGCGCGCGCATGGTGTCACGAGCGTTAAGAAAACGCTCACGATCTTCCAGGTCGGCACGAGTCAGCAGCATCTGACCGATATGAATGCCGTAGATGGAAAACAGCTGTTCCCACAGCTGAATCAAACGACTCTGCCCCACCGCAGCCAGCAGCTGCTTTGAGGCGATGGTGGGCGGCAGTTCGGGGTAGCCCAGATGCTCTCGCCCGGCCGCCATCGCGCCCGAGGTGACAATCACAATCCGGTGGCCAGCCGCATGTTGCTGTGCGCACTGACGCACCAGCTCAACGATATGTGCCCGATTTAACCGACGCGATCCGCCGGTCAGTACGCTGGTCCCCAGTTTCACCACCAGGGTCTGGCTGCTGCTCATTATTTCCTGCCGTTTTTGTCATAAAAGAGTGCAAAGAAACGTTTTAACAGGAGTCGTGCAGGAAGCCAACAGCCAGGCGGGGAAAAGCGTGAAAAAGCCCTGACCATTCGCTAGTCGAAAAGTTCGTGATTAACAAGAAATGTTTAAAACTGTAATAAAACTTTAATAGAGAAAAGGTAAAACGTTCCTGTCTTAGAAGAGCCTCCGGGCCACTTAGCCCAAAGTAGTTCAGTCGAAGTCTGCCCCGCAGCCGTCTGGAATATGAAGGGACATAAACTTTACTCTTTCGGGATTGATAGCAATGAAGAAAAGCGCACTGGCAATTTTAACCGCCGCACTGGCCCTGTCCACCGCCGCTCAGGCTGCTGAAGTTTACAATAAAGACGGCAACAAGCTGGACCTGTACGGCAAAGTGAAAGGCCTGCACTACTTCAGCGACAGCGCTGGAAACAACGGCGACAAATCTTACGTTCGTCTTGGCTTCAAGGGCCAGACCCAGATTAACGACCTGATGACCGGTTACGGTCAGTGGGAATACCAGTTCAACACCAACAACACTGAGAGCACCGACGCACAGACCGGTAACAAAACCCGTCTGGGCTTCGCTGGTCTGAAATTCGGCAGCTACGGCTCCGTCGACTACGGCCGTAACTACGGCGTACTGTACGATGTGGAAGCCTGGACCGATATGTTCCCAGAGTTCGGCGGTGACGGTACTGCACGTACCGACAACTTCATGACCGCGCGTACTACCGGCGTGCTGACCTACCGTAACACCAACTTCTTCGGCCTGGTTGATGGCCTGAAGTTCGCCCTGCAGTATCAGGGTAAAAACGATGCGGGCGGCGCTAACGACCGTACCAGCGTAGCGCGCCAGAACGGCGACGGCTACGGCGGTTCACTGGTTTACGCACTGGGCGACAGCGGCGTGAGCATCAGCGGTGCCTACACCTCGTCTGACCGTACTAACCAGCAGCAGGCTCAGGCTTACGGCCACGGCGACAAAGCGGATTCCTGGGGTACGGGCCTGAAGTACGATGCCAACAACCTGTATCTGGCAGCGATCTACTCTGAAACCCGCAACATGACGCCAATCAGCGGCACCAGCACCGTAACCGGTTCTTCCGTCAGCGGCATGGCGAACAAAACTCAGAACGTGGAACTGCTGGCGCAGTACCAGTTCGACTTCGGTCTGCGTCCATCACTGGGCTATATCCAGACCAAAGGTAAAGATATCGAGAACGGTATCGGCGATGAAGATTTAGTGAAATACATCGATGTGGGCGCAACTTATTACTTCAACAAGAATATGAACGCCTATGTTGACTACAAAATTAACCAGCTGAAAGACGACAACAAACTGTCTCTGAACACCGACGACGTTGTCGCTGTTGGTCTGGTTTACCAGTTCTAAGTTGTAAAACTGTACCACCCCTCGCTGTGTCTACTTAAAACAAAGGCTGGAATTATCCAGCCTTTTCTTATTCTCAGATTGAATCAGGCACTCAGCTTTACCGGCTCCTCGGCAAAATTAGCCGCAGGACGCAAATCCAGTTCCAGTTCAAGCAGCAGGGCCTTCAGGCGCTCATGGAAATTGCGTAACGTCTCTTCGAGGCGGGCATTGTTATCCTTACCCTTTACGGCTGTCGGCTTCCAGTTGCCTTCCTTGTCAAACAGACCAAAGTAGTACTCATAGGTGAAATGGTCCGCCTGCGCTTCCAGTTCCATCCACCAGCCCCAGAATTCTCGTTCTTCCGGTGCAGGTTTCACATTGACGCAAACTGCCAGACAGTCGAAGAAAAAGCGATCGTCTTCACACTTGTTCTCACGGATGTAAGGGCCTAAAGAGCCAAAGCGTTTCATTAAACGGCTCTTAGGATGTCCACTCGGTAACGTCATCGTTAAACCTCCTTGGTTGGGCCTATAGTTGTAGCAAAGTCATGGATTTTAGCAACTCATGCGCTTAACTGCCGGGCCAGCCAGTCGCAAATATCTCGCAGGCCACGGTCGAAATTGTTCATTGAGGGCGAAGGCTTAATCGGTAATAGCTTGCCGCTGACGGAGGAATTCACAATAGCGCGTGACTCCTCCTCCGGGCTGAACGGATCGTTAGCCCAATAGCCGGAAAGCATCGGCACGGTGCAGCGGCGGCCCAGAAGGCCCTGTAGCTTGAGCGAGAAGCGGCTCAGCTCAATACGCAGCGCGCTGTCGGAGGTGCTGGACATCCCCAGACGGCTGGCCAGCATATCCATATACATTTCCGGGACCCGATCCTGAAGGGCGATATCACTCAGCAGGCTATGAACGATGGGGCCAAGGCAGGCCACCGCACGCAGACGCTGAGGTTCAAGATAAGCTAAACGGACGGCGACGTTCGCACCGAAGCGGAAGCCGAAGGCGGCTACACGGGTATGATCGACCCACGCCACCTGCTCGAGCTGGCGCAGTACGTGCTGATGCAGGAAACTGGAATCATGCGTTAGCTTCCATTTAGCGGAAAAGCCCACCGACGGCACGTCCAGGGTCAGCATGGCGATACCTCGCGGCGCGAGATAGTCATGGAAAAGGCGGTAGTGATCGCTTTGCAGCGAATCGAGGTTAGCGCACAGCATCACCGTCGGATAGGGTGCCGATACGCCCGGCGGCATATGCAGGAAGCCGGTCACCGGACTGCCGTCGGGAATGTTGAACGTCAGCTCGCGCAGTTCGCCCGACAGGCGGCTGGTCGCTTCCTGATAGGCACGGTTTGCCAGCAGCTGTGCCTGCTCGGCCAGCTCGTCTTCTTTCAGATAGGGATAGCCCGCCAGGCTGTACAGATTCGCCGCGTGCAGCCAGTGCTGGCCGGACAGCAGATCGTCTTCACATTCGCTGGCCTTTTGCTGCCACTGCGCCCCCTGTTTTGACCATTCATAAATCCAGTTGCCGCTGCGATAGCCAATTACCGTATCCAGCAGCCGATCGTCGGTATGCTCCACCCGGCTGACCGCAATGCGTGCCAGTACTTCGCTGATTTCCTGCGGCGTCAGCCCTCGCCAGGTCCACAGCAGGCGGTTAATCATGCGATACCAGCCAGCATGGCTTTCGCCATCCAGCGCGGAGTTAATGTTTATCGGGCGGTGATGATGCACACGCCGCACCAGCGACGAGGTTTCAGGATGCTTAAAACGCGGTTTGAACAGTTCTTCGCTGAGGTTTTTCGGCGACATGACTGGGAGTTCCTCCGGCATTCTGGACAGATATCCAGTCTATCGTAGCCACAGCTCGCACGCGAAGGATAAAAACAGACGCGCCCGGTAAAACCGGGCGCGCATTGAGCAGCATCAATCAGTTTTTAACAATGGGTGGAATATAGGCAACGCCCATATCCCATGGCTGCTCAATCCAGGTGTTTTGCGGGATGTCGATGATGTAATCGTCAACCAGAGGGCGGCCGGCCGGTTTGGCAAAGATAGTGACAAAACGCGCCTGCGGATACATATCGCGAATCGCCTGCGCTGTGCCGCCGGTGTCCACCAGGTCATCAATTACGATAAACCCTTTGCCGTCCCCTTCTGCACGCTTCAGCACTTTCATTTCACGCTGATTATCGTGGTCGTAGCTGGAGATGCAGACGGTATCAACGTGGCGAATGCCCAGCTCGCGAGCCAGCAGTGCAGCAGGTACCAGGCCACCGCGGCTGACGGCAATAATGCCCTGCCACTGTTCTACAGGAAGCAGGCGCTGTGCCAGTTTACGGGCATGAATCTGCAGCATGTCCCAGGTGACGACGTATTTTTCACTCATAAAAAGATCCCGACCAGAAACTGGCTTAAAAATGTGCAATGGGAAAGGTTGCGCGAAATTATAGAGATCTGAGGCGCTAAAAACCAGCACCAGAGGCGTCGATAACCGCTTTTTTGCCGGGGCGAAGTAAGCAGCGTCTGATAAACGGTGATACTATTTCCCCATCGCGTCAGATCCGCTGACGGGAATTGTCCAACCGAATTTAACGCACGCCCCTGCCTTGATGGCGGTCGGTGGTGCTGACACAGGAGAGCCAACGTGTCTGAATTGTCTCAATTATCTCCGCAGCCGCTGTGGGATATTTTTGCCAAAATTTGCTCCATTCCTCACCCTTCTTATCATGAAGAAGCGCTGGCCAGCCACATTATGTCGTGGGCCAAAGAGCAGGGGTTCTGGCATGAACGTGACCAGGTCGGCAATATCCTGATTCGTAAACCGGCCACGCCGGGCCTGGAAAACCGTAAGCCGGTGGCGCTGCAGGCGCACCTGGATATGGTGCCGCAAAAAAATAACGATACCGTGCATGATTTCACCAAAGACCCGATCCAACCGTGGGTTGATGGGGAGTGGGTGAAGGCGCGCGGAACCACGCTGGGTGCCGATAACGGCATCGGTATGGCCTCTGCGCTGGCCGTTTTAGCCGATAGCAGCGTTGAGCACGGTCCGCTGGAAGTGCTGCTGACCATGACCGAAGAAACCGGCATGGCAGGTGCATTTGGCCTTCAGGCCGGCTGGCTGCAGGCCGATATTCTGATCAACACCGACTCGGAAGAGGAAGGTGAGATTTATATGGGCTGCGCGGGCGGTATCGACTTTACCAGCACCCTGCCCTTGACTCGCGAAGCGCTGCCAGCGGGCTATCAAACGCTGAAGCTGACCTTAAAAGGTCTGAAAGGCGGCCACTCCGGCTGTGATATTCACGTCGGTCTGGGCAACGCCAACAAGCTGCTTTCCCGCTTCCTGTTTGCCCACGCGGCGGAACTCGACCTGCGCCTGATCGACTTTACCGGCGGTACGCTGCGTAATGCCATTCCGCGTGAGGCGTTCGCTACCCTCGCGGTTGCGGCCGATAAGGTCGATCGTCTGAAGTCGCTGGCGGCAGGTTACCTGACCACGCTGCAAAATGAACTGAGCCTGGTTGAGAAAAATATCGCTATCGTGACCGAAGCCGTGGAAAGCAGCGAACAGCCGCTGAATGCCGCAAGCCGCGATGCTTTCATTGCTCTGCTGAACAGCACCCCGAACGGCGTGATCCGCAACTCCGACGTGATGAAAGGCGTGGTGGAAACCTCGCTGAACGTCGGCGTGGTGAAGTTTGAAGGCGACGAAGCGGTCATCAACAGCCTGGTGCGCTCCCTGATCGACAGCGGGAAAGAGTACGTGGTGGAAATGCTCACCGCGCTCGGCCAGCTGGCAGGGGCAAAAACCCTGGCAAAAGGCAGCTACCCAGGCTGGCAGCCGGATGCCACCTCCCCGGTGATGGCGCTGGTGCGTGAAACCTACGAGAAGCTGTTTAACCGCACGCCGAATATTCAGGTGATTCACGCGGGTCTGGAGTGCGGTCTGTTCAAAAAACCGTACCCGGAAATGGATATGGTCTCTATCGGCCCCACCATCACCGGCCCACACTCGCCGGATGAGCAGGTGCATATCGCCAGCGTTGGCCTGTACTGGCAGCTGCTGACCGCACTGCTGAAGGCTATTCCGGCGAAATAAAAGTATTCCCAGCCCGGGGATCCCCGGGTTGGATAATTTTTGCCAGCAAGCCGACACCGCAGCGCACAATACCCGCGCTAAGCCATGTGAGTGTTCACAAAACAGGATATATGCGAACTCTGCCTGTGCTCTTCATGGAATGCGTTATCTGATGAACGCTGCCGCATAACACTGTGGCAGCGTTCTTATTATGCAACGTGCAGCCGTTTCCCTCACTACAGCCCCAGCAGCAGCTGCCGCTCGATCTGCGGATTCAGCAGCGTAACGTGCAGCCCGACCAGCCTGACCCCGCGCCCTCCCCGCCGTTCGTCCCAGCTTTTACGCGCCACGGCAATCAGATCGGCTTTATTCAGCTCCGGCCAGACGTGTTCCTGAGTGGTCAGCTGGAAGTCATTAAATTTCAGCTTCACGCCCTGACGGGCAATCTGGCGGTCCGGCTTGATTTTGATCAGCCGCCGTTCCAGCTCTTCATAGAGTGAATCAATAATATTCAAGCAATCTTCCCAATCGTGGATATCTTCAGACAGCGTACGCTCCACGCCGAGGGATTTACGCTGGCGCTCGGTGATCACTTCTCGATCGTCAAAACCGTGGCTTCGCTCCCACAACACGCGGCCAAATTTACCAAACCGCTTAAGCAGCATTGCCAGATCGCTGTTTTGCACATCGGCACAGGTATTCAGCCCCAGCTCTTCCAGCTTGCGGGCGGTCACTTTGCCGACGCCGGGAATTTTTGCCAGCGGCAGGGCCAGCAGAAAGTCGGGCATCTCCTCGGGGGTAATTACGCACTGTCCGTTAGGTTTATTGATATCAGAGGCGATTTTGGCGAGGAATTTAATCGGTGCCACGCCGGCAGAAGCGGTCAGGTTTAGTTCCTGCTGGATAGTCTGGCGGATTTCCCGCGCCATCAGCGTTGCCGATCCCTGGCAGTGGGGGCTGTCGGATACGTCAAGATAGGCTTCATCCAGCGACAACGGTTCGATCAGCGAGGTATAGCGGGAGAAAATTTCACGGATATGGGCGCTGGCCTCTTTATAAGCGTCATAGCGCCCGGGGATCACTTTAAGATGGGGGCAAAGTTTTAAGGCCATGGCCGTTGGCATCGCGCTGCGCACACCGTATTTGCGTGCAGGATAGTTGGCGGTGCTGATGACCCCACGCGCAACGCGGCTGCCGCCAATCGCAATCGGGATATCGCGCAGGCTGGGATCGTCACGCATTTCTACTGCGGCAAAAAAGCAGTCCATATCAACGTGAATGATCTTACGCATAACGCCCCCCGACAATGCACTGTATAAGTATACAGTTAAATCAGGCGATATCAATAAATGTCGGTTCACCCGCAATCATGGCGCTATTAAGGTATTTAATCTTTCTAATCTTGAGAAAAAAATAGACAATGCTATGGTATCGCCGCGATAGCGGAATTGTCCTATATTGCAAGAAACAGACGCCTTTTGGCGTTGCACTCCACCCTCTTTTTCAAGGGAACAAGAATGGCCAAAATCGCACTGCTGTTTGCGATGATTTTTCTGCCTGCCGTTGTCTTTGCCAGCGTACCCGATGCGGTACAGCCACTGGCGCCGGTCAGCAAAGAGTTAAAGAAACAACTGCTGGGTACACCGGTGTATCTGCAGATCTTTAAAGAAGAACGCACTCTCGAGCTTTACGGCAAGATCGGTAACGAATATCGCCTGCTCGACAGCTATCGCATCTGTAATTTTTCCGGCGGACTGGGGCCAAAACGTCGCCAGGGCGATTTTAAAAGCCCGGAAGGTTTTTACACTGTCGGGCTTTCCCAGCTGAAGCCAGACAGCCGCTTTTATCGTGCGATTAACGTCGGCTTCCCGAATGAATATGACCGCCAGCAGGGTTATGAAGGGAAATATCTGATGATCCACGGCAACTGCGTGTCGATTGGCTGCTATGCCATGACCGATGCCTATATGGACGAAATTTATCACTATGTGGAAGCCGCCCTGCGTAACGGCCAGCAGCGCGTTGATGTCAGCATTTATCCCTTCCGCATGACCGAAAGCAATATGCAGCGCCACCGCTACTCGACCTATTTCAGCTTCTGGAAAGAGCTGCAGCCTGGCTATGCGCAGTTTGTGCAGACCAAACAGCCGCCGTCAGTGAGCGTCAGCGGCGGTAAGTATGTGCTGAGCCGCCCGATGATGAACGGCACAGGTGCACCGGATTCAGCTCTGGCGCTCACCCAGACAAAATAGCGCCCACTCACCTGGGGCAATCTTGTTCCAGGTTTCGTTAGCCGTTAGCGGCTGCGTTGCTATCACCGTGACCACGTCGTTCGGCGTGGTCTGCTTCTGAAAATCAATTTCCACATCCTGATCCAGCAGCTTCGCTTTGCCAAACGGCGCACGACGGGTGATCCAGAACAGATTAGTGGAGCAGAATGCCATCAGATAGCGACCGTCCGACAGCAGCATATTGAATACGCCCTTCTCCCTTAGCTCCCCCGCCAGCTCGGCGATATAGCGGAACACCGCAGGCCAGTTGCCCGGTGTACGCGGATAGCGCGTGGTCAGCTTATGCAGCAGCCAGCAGAACGCCAGCTCGCTGTCGGTTTCGCCGATCGGTCGATAAGGCCCGGTATCCAGATTCTTGTAGCCTTTCAGCTGACCGTTATGGGCGTAGGTCCAGTTGCGGCCCCACAGTTCGCGGGTGAAAGGATGCGTGTTTTCCAGCGACACTTCGCCGCGGTTGGCCTGGCGTATATGCGCCACCACCGAACACGACTTGATTGGGTAATCCTGCACCAGACGCGCAATCGGCGACTGGAAGCTCGGTTGCGGATCTTTAAATGTGCGGCAGCCTTTACCCTCGTAGAAGGTAATACCCCAGCCATCTTTATGCGGACCCGTTCCGCCTCCGCGCTGCACCAGCCCGGTAAAGCTAAAACAGATGTCCGTCGGGACGTTCGCGCTCATCCCGAGCAGTTCGCACATAGTGATTCCTCGTCAACAACCTTGAAACGGATAACCGTGGAGTGCCCGCCGCGCAGCAGCGCCAGCGGGCAACGGCAGGGATTACTTCGCCATCTCTTTTTCGATCAGCAGGATCAGGATATGAATCACTTTAATGTGGATCTCCTGAATGCGATCGGCAAAACCAAAGTGCGGCACGCGGATTTCAACATCTGCCGATCCGTCCATTTTCCCACCGTCTTTACCGGTCAGGGTGATCACCTTCATCCCTTTGGCACGGGCAGCTTCAATCGCTTTAATCACGTTGGCGGAATTGCCGGAAGTGGAGATCCCCAGCAGAACATCACCCGCCTGGCCTACCGCCTCAACATAGCGGGAGAAGATGGCGTCAAAGCCAAAGTCATTGCCTACGCAGGAGATATGGCTGACGTCAGAGATCGCAATCGCCGGATAGCCCGGACGGTTTTCACGATAGCGGCCAGTCAGCTCTTCAGCGAAGTGCATGGCATCGCAGTGCGAGCCGCCGTTACCGCAGGAAAGCACCTTGCCACCCGCCTTAAAGGAATCGGCCAGCAGCACGGCCGCCCGCTGAATGGCGTGGATATTAGCGTCATCGCTTAAAAACTTATTCAGCGTGTCGGCGGCTTCGTTTAGCTCGGCGCGAATGATGTCCTGGTACATAGGGAGAGATCCTTTTTAGGAATAAGTGACGGCTTAAGTTTATCAACTTGCCAGAAGGGCGTGAAGCAATCTCCCTTTCCACCGCGAGGTTTACCCGGATGTGCGGCGCTTTGTGAGCCAGGTTGTAATTATTATGTAAACAGATTGCATCTGAGCCAGTGCTAATCTAAACATATAACCAACAGGTCGGACCTCTTACAACTTACGGAGCGCACGTTATGATGGTTCTCAGTATTGTGGCGACAATCGTGCTGATTGGTGCCCTGTTTTATCACCGCGTCAGCCTTCTGGCTGGCAGCATCGCCCTACTGGCGTGGACCGCCGTTCTCAGCCTTGTGGGTCTGTGGACCTTCTGGCTGTTAATCCCACTGGCCATTATCCTGCTGCCGTTAAACCTGCTGCCGATGCGTCAGGCGATGTTTGGCAAGCCGGTGCTGAACACCTTCCGCAAAGTCATGCCGCCGATGTCGCGTACCGAAAAAGAAGCCATCGATGCCGGGACAACCTGGTGGGAAGGCGATCTGTTCCGCGGCGCGCCGGACTGGAAAAAGCTGCACAACTATCCGCAGCCACGCCTGACCGAAGAAGAGCAGGCATTTCTTAGCGGCCCGGTTGAAGAAGCCTGCCGCATGGCCAATGACTTTGAAATCACTCATGAAATGGCCGATCTGCCGCCGGAACTGTGGGCCTTCCTGAAACAGCATCGTTTCTTTGCGATGATCATTAAAAAAGAGTACGGCGGGCTGGAGTTTTCCGCCTACGCGCAGGCGCAGGTTCTGCAAAAGCTGGCCGGTGTGTCCGGTATTCTGGCGATCACCGTCGGCGTACCTAACTCCCTCGGCCCGGGCGAACTGCTGCAGCACTACGGTACCGAAGAGCAAAAAAATCACTACCTGCCACGCCTGGCGCGCGGCGACGAAATTCCCTGCTTTGCACTGACCAGCCCGGAAGCGGGCTCCGATGCCGGGGCGATCCCGGATACCGGCGTGGTCTGCATGGGCGACTGGCAGGGCGAGCAGGTGCTGGGCATGCGCCTGACCTGGAACAAACGCTACATTACCCTCGCTCCCGTTGCCACCGTGCTGGGCCTGGCGTTCAAACTGTCTGACCCGGAAAATCTACTGGGCAACACCGAAGAGCTGGGCATCACCTGCGCGCTGATCCCAACCCAAACTCCGGGCGTGGAAATCGGTACCCGCCACTTCCCGCTTAACGTGCCGTTCCAGAATGGCCCAACCCGCGGTAAAGACATCTTTGTGCCGATTGATTTTATTATCGGTGGCCCGGCGATGGCCGGTCAGGGCTGGCGGATGCTGGTTGAGTGCCTCTCTGTTGGTCGCGGCATCACCCTGCCGTCTAACTCCACCGGCAGCCTGAAAAGCATTGCGCTGGCGATTGGTGCCTACGCTCATATTCGCCGCCAGTTCCGTCTGCCGATTGGCAAGATGGAGGGCATTGAAGAGCCGCTGGCGCGCATTGCCGGTAACGCCTATGTGATGGATGCCGCCGCGTCGCTGATTACCTACGGCATTATGCAGGGAGAAAAACCGGCGGTGCTGTCGGCGATTGTGAAATACCACTGCACCCACCGCGGCCAGCGGGCGATTATGGATGCGATGGATATCGCCGGGGGCAAGGGCATTATGCTCGGCAACAGTAACTTCCTCGCCCGCGCCTATCAGGGTGCACCGATTGCAATTACCGTTGAAGGCGCAAATATTCTGACCCGCAGCATGATCATCTTCGGTCAGGGGGCGATTCGCTGCCACCCTTACGTGCTGGAAGAGATGGAAGCCGCGCAGAATAACGACGTGGCGGCCTTTGACCGGGCGCTGTTTAAACATATCGGCCACGTTGGCAGCAACAAAATGCGCAGCCTGTGGCTGGGCCTGACCGGCGGCCTGACCAGCGCCTCGCCAACCCGCGACGCCACCCGTCGCTACTATCAGCATCTGAACCGCATCAGCGCGAACCTCGCCCTGCTGTCGGATATTTCCATGTCGGTACTTGGCGGCAGCCTGAAGCGCCGCGAACGTATCTCGGCGCGCCTCGGCGATATTCTCAGCCAGCTTTACCTCGCCTCGGCGGCACTGAAGCGCTACGACGATGAGGGCCGTAACGAAGCCGATCTGCCGCTGGTGCACTGGGGCGTGCAGGATGCGCTGAATCAGGCTGAAACGGCGATTGACGATCTGCTGCGTAACTTCCCGAACAGAATGGTCGCGGGCCTGCTGCGCGTGGTGATCTTCCCGACCGGCCGCCACTGTCGTGCGCCGTCCGATCGCCTGGACCACCAGCTGGCGCGTATTCTGCAGCTGCCTTCGGCTACTCGCAGCCGTCTGGGACGGGGTCAGTATCTGGCACCGAGTGAACACAATCCGGCGGGCCAGCTGGAGCAGGCCTTAACCGATGTCATGGCGGCGGAAGTGATCCACGAACGCGTGTCGAAAGAGCAGAAAAAACACCTGCCGTTCACCCGCCTGGACGTGCTGGCCGCCGAAGGTCAGCAGGCCGGGTGGCTGACCAAAGCCGAAGCCGACGTGCTGATCCGCGCCGAGGCCAGCCGCCTGCGTTCCATTAACGTTGACGAATTCGACGCTGATTCGCTGGCGACCCGTCCGGTGAAAGCCGAGGGTTCTGGTAAGGTCGCGCTGGATAAATCCGCTAAGTCTGGGGAATCTTCGGCGACAGTACAGGCTCAATCGGGCAAGCAGGATGATGCAGCCACGGTCACGTTGGAGAAACCCGCTGCGGTAAAGCCGCAGGGGGCGGGTAAAACCGAAGCGGCGTAGCTTCAGGCTGCCTGCGTTTGACGGCCTGACGATGCTGCCTGGCGGTTACCTTTGTCAGGCAGCTCAGGCAGCTCAGGCAGCTCAGGCAGCTCAGGCAGCTCAGGCAGCTCAGGCAGCTCAGGCAGCTCAGGCAGCTCAGGCAGCTCAACCGCATCAGAAACGCGCAATAAAAGAAACGCCAGCCTGCAAGGGTTGGCGTTTTTATTTCGCTGACTAAGCTGCTACACATGCTATCGCGACGGGCAACCTGCCCATGCCATCAGCATTCAGCATTCAGCATTCAGCATTCAGCATTCAGCATTCAGCATTCAGCATTCAGCATTCAGCATTCAGCCATTCTGGCGGATACGCATAATCAGCGCATCAATATCCGGCACGTGGTTAGCCAGCAGGATCAGGCTGCGGCCGAGGGTAATCGCCTGGCGCACGCACTCCACCTGCATCGCACGGTCATCGATGTTTTTAATATCAGCGACCTGTGACATGCCGACGGTACGGCGGATCAGCTCGGTGCCGCAGTAGCCGATAGTGTCGCTCCACACCTTACCGAGGAACTCACGCGCGTATCCCGGCGTCGCCAGCGCGCGATCGGTACTCTTCTCGGCGGCCAGCGCCAGGAAGCCTTCGGCAAAACTGTTCCAGGTATCGCGCACGTCGTTCAGGCGCTGTTCGCGGGCATCAGCAGCTTCCCGTGGCACCAGCAGCCCCGGCGCGGCGCAGTAGCTAATCAGCAGGTTACCGATCGCCGTGCCGATATCAAAACCAATCGGGCCATAGAAACCAAACTCAGCGTCGATCACCTTCAGGCGGCCTTCAGCAACGAAAATCGAGCCGCTGTGAATATCCCCGTGCAGCAGCGCTTCGGCATTACTGAAGAAACGATGCTTCAGCCCGGCAACCGCCACTTTCAGCTCTTCATCGTCGCGAAGGGCTTCGGCCAGGCGCTCCAGCTCACGCGGATAGGCGTTGCGATCGTGCTGCTCGTACGGTTCATTGAAGAACAGCTCCTCGGTGATGTCACACAGTTCCGGGTTGGTAAAACGGATCACGTCCTTTTTCTTCTGATACGGATGCTGGAAGAAATCAGAGGTATGGAACAGCGTCTGCGCCAGGTAACCGCCCAGCTGCGTCGCGGCCAGAGGATAGTTTTTCCCTTTTACCAGCTCGCCGCGCCAGATGGCGTGATCGGAGAGATCCTCCATCACCATCACCGCCAGATCGGCATCGTAATGCAGGATCTTAACCGTATGCTCCGGGCAAAACCTGCCGTGCTCAATCAGGGTTTCCGCTTCCAGCCTTGCCCGGTCGAGGGTCAGTGGCCAGGATTCGCCCACGCAGCGGACGTAAGGCAGCGCCTGCTTGACGATAATCCGGCTCACGCCCTGGGTATCAAAAATCTTAAACACCAGGTTAAGATTACCATCGCCCACTTCCAGCGAATCAACCAGGCTGTCAGGATTATCCACGCCGCCAAACTGGCGAGCATATTCCACGGCATCCGCTGCAGTGAACGTACGGTATTGCGACATTACCCTAACCCCCATAAGACAAATTCGTTTTAATAAGCCGTTCAGACGTCTATACATCCATCAGACATGTTGGCACAATGTGTCGCATTAATGCAACCAGGATTTCACTTATGCAGACACTCAGCACCACCAGCCTACAGATCCGCGACAATCAACTGTGGGTACTCGATCAGCAGGCCCTCCCGCAGAAAAAAACCTGGTGTCCGACGCCCGATGTGGCCAGCCTGGTTGAACACATCAAAACACTGCGGGTGCGCGGTGCGCCGCTGATTGGACTGTCTGCCAGCCTGCTGCTGGCGCTGCTGGCGGAACAGGGAATGCCGCGAGCTGAACTTGCGGAGGCACTGGAAATCCTGCGCGCTTCACGCCCGACGGCCGTTAACCTGATGAACAATCTCGATCGTATGAAGTTAGTGCTGGCGCAGGACAATTATGCCACCGCGCTGACCGATGAGGCGCTGCGTCTGGTTGCTGAGGATAAAACGCTGTGTGACAACATCGCCGAAGCGGGCAGCACGCTGATCGTTCCGGGCAGCCGCCTGCTGACCCACTGTAATACCGGTGGACTGGCGACCGCTGGCGTCGGCACCGCGCTGGGGGTCATCGCCCGCGGCTGGCAGCAGGGAAAAGTCGCCAGTGTGTGGGTCGATGAAACCCGTCCTTTATTGCAGGGGGGACGCTTAACGGCGTGGGAACTGGGTGAACTCGGCGTCCCCTACCATCTTATTTGCGATTCAATGGCCGCCAGCCTGATGGCCCAGGGCAAAGTTGATGCGATCTGGGTCGGAGCGGACCGCATTGCCGCCAATGGCGACGTTGCCAATAAGATCGGCACCTACAGCCTGGCGGTACTGGCGCAGTATCATAATGTGCCGTTCTACGTTGCCGCACCGCACACCACGCTGGATCGCCACTGCCCGGACGGCAGCGCCATTCCGATCGAGCAGCGCGCGGCCAGCGAAGTGACCGGCGTGGCGGGCAGCTTCGGTGACGTCACCTGGGCACCGGAAGGCGCGCAGGTTTACAACCCGGCGTTTGACGTTACGCCAGCGTCGTTAATCAGCGGATGGGTTCTGGATACCGGCGTGGTCACACCGGAGCAGGTGACTGCGGGTGTCTTCCAGCCACGCGTTTAACGAATAGAATCAGCGGGTCGGAAAGGGTCCGCTGCACCGAGAATGCCATTACCCCTTGCGCACGGATCGCTGCAAAGCTATGGCTGACGCTCGCTTCTCCTCGACACGGGTATTCCGAAGTGAACGGAGTGTGAAGTACGGGGTTCGGGGTAAAGGGGTTCGGGGTAAAGGGTACGGGGGCTGAAGCAGCGCCCCCGTTATGCAAATTACGGCAGGCGCGGATAGGCATCGGCGATGGTGTCGCCGGTGAAATTGGCGATCCAGCCTTCCTGATTGTCGAAAATACGGATTGCGGTGAAGTGCGGCGCGGAACCCATATCAAACCAGTGCGCGGTGCCTTCCGGCACTGAGATCAGATCGTTCTTCTCGCACAGGATCTGGTAAATATGACCATCCAGATGCAGGCAGAACAAACCTGCGCCCTCAACAAAGAAGCGAACTTCATCTTCCGCGTGGGTGTGCTCCGAGAGGAACTTGGTGCGCAATACGTCTTTCTGAGGGTTATCCGCACGCATGCTGATCACATCCCAGCTCTGATAGCCTTTCTCGGCGACCAGGCGATCGATAGCATGCTGGTAAGCTTTGATAACCGTTTCAGAATCCGGGTTTTCCCCCAGATCGCGATCGGCTTCCCAGCGCTCAAAGCGCACGTCTTTGGATTTCAGCTTCTCGGCGATTTCCGCCGCATCGGTACTGTGCCAGACCTGGGTGGCCGCATCGGTATCGGTAAAAATAGTCAGTGCACTCATGAATTCAACAGCTCCTGGTTAATCTGATCAAAACCTGAAACCTGGCGATGGCTGCTTTCGGCATCGGCCTCGCCACGTATTAACTGAAGGGTATTCCAGCCCGCTTCCCGTGCGGTGTCCAGCTCCTGGTGGATATCGGATAAAAACAGCAGTTCCGCCGCGGGTAGCGCAATCTGCTCCGCGATGTTGCGATAGGAATTCACTTCGCGCTTGGCACCGACGTGAGTATCGAAGTAACCGCTGAACAGATCAGTGATATCACCCGCATCGCTGTAGCCAAATAACAATTTCTGCGCTGCTACTGAGCCAGATGAATATACATACAGCGCGATGCCCTGCTGCTGCCACTGTTTCAGCGCAGGCAGCACATCGGCATACAGATGGCCGGTAAAGCTGCCGTTCAGATAGCCGTCGCGCCAGATCATGCCCTGTAGCGCTTTCAGCGCGGTGGACTTGCGATCTTCATCCATAAAGCCGTACAGCACTTCAATCAGCTCCTGTGCCGTGGCATCCGGGCGGTTCACTTCAGCGCGCAGATCGGCCAGCGCCTGAGCCACCGCAGGCTGCTGCTCGTTGCCTTTAATAAAGGCAGGCAGGTTTTCACGGGCATAGGGGAAAAGAACATTATGAACAAAGCGAATATCGCTGGTGGTGCCTTCAATATCGGTAACAATAGCGCGGATCATTGGCTCTCCAGAACGCGGCGTTGCAGTTCGCACTGGAAAAGGAATTCCAGTCCTTCAAGATGGCGGCGCGCCTCGTTAACGTCTTTGCCCCAGCAGGTCAGACCGTGGCCGCGCAGCAGAAAACCGTAGCGCAGCGGATTCTGCGCGGCAAACTGCTCGATGCGCTTCGCCAGGCCATCAATATCCTGATCGTTATCGAACAGTGCAATCGGCACACAGTCCAGATGGCTGTGCTGGCCCGCCAGCGTTTTCTGCATTTCGTAACCCTGCAACTCCAGCGCAGCGCCTTTCTCCACGCGTGACAGCACCGTTGAGTTAACGGTGTGGGTATGCAGAACGGCTCCGGCTTCGGGGAACAGGCGATAGATCAGCGTATGCAGACCGGTTTCTGCGGAAGGTTTACGCCCCGAAGGCACGCGATTACTGGCAATTTCTACCTGAATAAAGTCATCACGGGTCAGGCTGCCCTTGTCTTTACCGGATTCACTCAGCAGGCAAAACTCCGCGTCCTGACGAACGGACATATTGCCGCCGGTGGCCGGAGCCCAGCCGCGTTCGCCAATCCAGTGACAGGCGCTAACCAGCTGATCCAATTGTGAGGTCTGGGTCATCTCTTTTTTTATTCCTCTGGGACTATTTTATTCCGGGCTTACATTTAGCCGTCTAAGCGTCTCGATTGCCAAATAGTATCACCGTGATATATTGGCAGCAACACAGGACACAACATCATAAAACCGCATTCAGCAAGGGTTGTAACCATGAGCCAGACGTCATTCACGCCAGAGAGCAAGCTGCCCGCACTGGGTACTACCATCTTCACACAGATGAGCGCGCTCGCCCAGCAGCACAACGCGATCAATCTTTCCCAAGGATTCCCCGATTTTGACGGCCCGGCCTATTTGCAGGAGCGCCTGGCTTATCATGTCAGTCAGGGTGCAAACCAGTATGCGCCGATGATCGGCGTGGCGCCGCTGCGTGAAGCCATTGCACAGAAAACCGCTGAGCTGTACGGCTATCAGCCGGATGTAAACAGCGAAATTACCGTCACCGCCGGTGCCACCGAAGCGCTGTACGCGGCGATCACCGCGCTGGTGCGCCCGGGCGATGAGGTAATCTGCTTCGACCCGAGCTACGACAGCTACGCCCCGGCGGTGACGCTGGCAGGCGGTGTTATGAAGCGTATCGCGCTACAGCCGCCCGGCTTCCGCGTTGACTGGGCGGAATTCACCGCTCTGTTGTCGCCGCGCACCCGTCTGGTGATTCTCAATACGCCGCACAACCCTTCCGCGACCGTGTGGCAAAAAAGTGATTTCGCCCAGCTGTGGGAGGCCATTGCCGCGCAGGAAATTTATGTCCTGAGTGATGAAGTGTACGAGCACATCTGCTTTGATGAAGCCGGACACGCCAGCGTGCTGGCACATCCGCAGCTGCGCGAGCGGGCGATTGCCGTTTCTTCCTTTGGTAAAACCTTCCATATGACCGGCTGGAAAGTGGGTTACTGCGTAGCTCCTTCTGCGCTGAGCGCGGAAGTGCGTAAGGTTCACCAGTATCTGACCTTCTCGGTCAACACACCGGCGCAGCTGGCGCTGGCCGACATGCTGCAGCAGCACCCGGAACACTACCGCGAGCTGCCGGAATTTTATCGTGCCCGCCGCGATCGTTTTGTTGAGGCGCTCTCCGCCAGCCGCTTCAAGCTGCTGCCCTGCGAAGGCACCTACTTCCTGCTGGCGGATTACAGCGCTATCTCGGATCTCGATGATGTGGCATTCTGCCAGTGGTTAACAAAAGAAGTGGGCGTGGCGGCGATTCCGCTGTCGGTGTTCTGTGCCGATGCCTTCCCTCATAAACTGATCCGCCTGTGCTTCGCCAAACAGGAAGCCACGCTGGATGCTGCTGCGGAGCGACTGTGTCAACTTTAAAAATTAGCGTACTCCAGCAACCGCTGGTCTGGATGGATGGCGAAGCCAACCTGCGTTTCTTTGATTCGCTGCTGGACGGCCTGAACGACCGCGACCTGATTGTGCTGCCGGAGATGTTCACCACCGGTTTTGCGATGGAAGCGGCAAAAAGCTCGCTGCCCGAAAGCGAAGTGATTAGCTGGCTACAGGCGAAAGCCGCCGCGACCCACGCCATGGTGGCGGGCAGCGCGGCGATCCAGACGGCAAAAGGCGCGGTTAACCGCTTCTTCCTGGTTGAGCCGGGCGGCGCGGTGCACTTCTACGATAAGCGCCATCTGTTCCGCATGGCCGGTGAGCACGAGCACTATCTGGCGGGCGATCGCCGCGAAGTGTTCGAGTGGCGCGGCTGGCGCATTCTGCCGCAGGTGTGTTACGACCTGCGCTTCCCGGTGTTTGCCCGCAACCAGAATGATTACGATCTGGCGCTGTACGTGGCGAACTGGCCGGCCCCGCGTGCCCTGCACTGGCAGACGCTGTTGCAGGCACGAGCGATTGAGAATCAGGCCTATATTGCCGGTTGCAACCGCGTGGGCACCGACGGCAACGGTCACGGCTACAGCGGCGACAGCCGGATTTTCAGCCCGCTGGGTGAAGTGCTTGCCGCCGGAGAGCCGCATCAGCCTGCGATTCTTGAAGCGGAGCTGTCGCTGGAGAGCCTGCGCGAGTATCGCGAGAAGTTTCCGGCATGGCGGGATGCCGACGCATTCAGCCTCTAATCACACAAACGGCCCGCTACGGGCCGTTTCTTTACCATGCAGGTGGCTTATTCCCCCGACATCATTGGCGAAAGCTGGCGATACAGCGAACGGAATCGCGCCTGTTGCCCGGCATACTGCGCGTGCAGATCGGCATCAGGAATATGCTGCTGTTCAAGCGGCAGCGGCGGCAGGAGATCGCTAAAGGTGCAGTGCGGCGACAGGGCAAGCTGTGCCAGTCTGGCCGCTCCCAGCGCCGGCCCCACATCTCCCCCCGTGCGATAATCCAGCACTTTGCCGGAAATATCGGCCAGCATCTGCCGCCACCAGGGGCTGCGCGCGCCACCGCCAATCAGCGTGATGCTGTCTGGATTAACTCCGGCGGCGTTCACCACGCTCATCCCGTCTGTCAGCGCATAGCCCACACCTTCCAGCACCGATTTCGCCAGTTCCGCCTGACCGTGTTCATGGCCTAAGCCAAAAAACACGCCCCGGGCATGCGGGTTATTGTGCGGCGTACGCTCCCCGGAAAGATAAGGTAAGAAGATCGGTCCGCCTGCGCCGGGCGCGGCAGACCGTGCCTTTTCGATCAGGGCGGGAACGCTATCCACGCCGGTTAAGCGTGCGGCCCAGTCCAGACAGGAAGCCGCACTGAGCATCACCGACATTAAATGCCAGCGGTCGGGCAGCGCGTGGCAGAAGGCATGAACCGCGCTTTCAGGATTGCTCTGGTAGCCCTCGCTGACCGCAAAGTAGACGCCGGATGTCCCCAGCGACAGCATCGCCGCACCGGGATCGACAATACCAGCTCCGATGGCCCCGGCCGCGTTATCCCCGCCGCCCGCGACGATCGGCACCGCCGGAACACCCCATTCGCGGGCAACGGCCGCGTGGAGGACGCCGGTGATGGCGCTGCCCTCAAAGAGTTCAGGCATATGGCCGCGGGTCAGGCCGCAGCTTTCCAGCATGCGGTCGCTCCAGTCGCGGCGAGCCACATCCAGCCACAGCGTGCCGGACGCATCCGACATATCGCTGGCAAAGCGGCCCGTCATGCGAAAGCGCAGATAATCTTTCGGCAGCAGCACTTTATCGATTTGGCGAAACACATCCGGCTCATGGCGCGCCAGCCAGAGCAGCTTTGGCGCGGTAAAGCCCGGCATCATCAGATTGCCGGTTATGCGTCTTTGATCAGGAATGGCCGCCTCAAGATCGCGGCATTCTTCGCCGCTGCGGCCATCGTTCCAGAGAATGGCCGGGCGCAGCACCCGCTGCTGCTTATCCAGCAGCGTGGCACCGTGCATCTGCCCCGCCAGCCCGATCGCCTTCACGCCCATCAGCGAATGCTGCTGGCCCAGTGAGCGAACGGCGCTATCGGTGGCCTGCCACCAGGCTTCCGGGTTCTGTTCGGACCAGAGCGGATGAGGCCGCTGCAACGTCAGTGCTGCCGTATGAGAGGCCATCACTCGTCCCTGTTCATCCGCGAGGATCGCTTTGACGCCCGACGTGCCGAGATCGATACCAATGTACATGTTGAGTATCCTGAACAGGCGCCACCGGCAGGTGGCGCAAAAGAATTAACCGAAGAGGTAACGATTAACGAGATTTTCCAACTGCTCCTGGCGACCACTCTGGTGCTGAGGGGCAAGGTTGTTTCCGCTGGTGTAGTCAGCAAGCGCTTCCAGTGACAGATTGCCCTGCAGGATTTGACGCCCCTGCGGACTGCTCCAGCCGGCATAGCGATCGGCTACCGTCTGCTCCAGCTCGCCGTCCTCAATCATCCGCGCAGCCACTTTCAGCGCCAGCGCCATGGTATCCATGCCGCCGATATGGCCGTGGAACAGATCGTATTTGTCCGTGCTTTGACGACGGACTTTGGCATCAAAGTTCAGCCCGCCGCTGGTCAGGCCACCGGCCTTCAGAATTTCATACATCACCAGCGCATTTTCCTCCACGCTGACCGGGAACTGATCGGTATCCCAGCCGCACTGCGGATCGCCGCGGTTGGCGTCAACGGAGCCAAAGATACCCAGCGCGATGGCGGTCGCAATTTCATGATGGAACGAGTGACCCGCCAGCGTGGCGTGGTTCGCTTCCAGATTCAGCTTAATTTCATTCTCCAGGCCGAACTGCTTGAGGAAGCCATACACGTTCGCCGCATCATAGTCGTACTGATGTTTAGTCGGCTCCTGTGGCTTCGGCTCAATCAGCAGAGGGCCGGTGAAGCCGATTTTATATTTATGCTCAACAACCAGATTCATAAAGCGTCCGATCTGCTCGCGCTCCTGGCGCAGGTCGGTATTCAGCAGCGTTTCGTAGCCTTCACGACCGCCCCACAGCACATAGTTTTCTCCACCCAGTTTGTGCGTGGCGTTCATTGCATGAAAGACCTGCGTCGCCGCCCAGCAGAAAATCTCAGGGTTTGGGTTGGTCGCGGCACCGGCAGCATAACGGGGGTTAGTGAAACAGTTCGCGGTGCCCCACAGCAGCCTGACGCCGCTCTCTTCCTGTTTGCGGGCCAGGACATCGGTCATTTCCGCCAGGTTGCTCTGATACTCCCGCACCGACTGGCCTTCCGGCGACACATCGACATCATGGAAGGCATAGAACGGCACATCCAGCTTGTGGAAAAACTCAAAGGCGACGTCCGCTTTCAGTTTAGCCAGCTCAAGTTCATTCCCCACTTTCTGCCACGGGCGGTCAAAAGCCCCAACGCCGAACATATCTGCGCCGTTCCAGCAGAACGTATGCCAGTAACAGGCGGCAAAGCGCAGATGATCTTTCATGCTCTTACCCAGGATTATCTCATCCGGGTTGTAGTGGCGAAATGCCAGCGGGTTGCGGCTCTGTGTGCCTTCGTAGCGAACTTTATCTAACCTGTCGAAATAGATGCTCATTGCAGACTCCGGGTTGAGGGATGATGAATCTCCGTGTTGCCTCATCCTCTTCGTAATGGCCCGACGCCTCAATTGCGATATTTCACGACCCGATTGCGAGAATTTGCAACCGTGCTGGCGATCACACTCTTCAGCAGCCCCCACGGCGACACAACATCAATTCATTGAAATTAAAAGATAAAAATAAGACAAATCAGGGATCACTGTGGCGATTGTGCTCCCGGTATTCTCCGGGGGTGATGCCATACGCTTTTCGAAATACCGCATAGAAGTACGGCAGTGAGGGATAGCCACAGACCTGTGCAATCTCAGTCACGGGCAGCGGCGAGGCGCTGAGCATCTCTCTGGCGCGGGTCAGTTTTTCCGCGTGGATCATCGCATGCAACGATTGCCCCGTTTCTGCCTTAAATCGGCCGTCGAGGCTGGTCCGGGAGAGGCCAACCGCATCCAGTACCTGCTCCACGCGGATACCCTGACAGGCATGACCACGGATAAAGTGCATTGCCTGAATCACCACGGGATCGTTCAGAGAACGATAATCGGTCGAACGCCGACCAATCACCCGTTGCGGGGGGATAAGAATGCGTTGCAGCGGCAGCGGCTCGCCGTCAAGCAGCCGCTGGAGAAGCCTGGCGGCCTGAAAGCCCATCTGCCGGGTTCCCTGAACCACGGATGAGAGAGACACGCGCGACAAATAGCGCGTCAGCTCTTCGTTATCAATACCGATAACGGACAGCGTGTCCGGTACCGGAATGTTCAGATGCTCGCAGGCCTGAAGGATATGGCGGGCACGAGAATCGGTGACGGCAATGATGCCGCAGTGAGCAGGAAGCTGTTGCAGCCAGTCAGCCAGCCGATTTTGCGCATGCTGCCAGTTTACCGCCGAGGTTTCGCTTCCCTGATAAACGCGCAGCGGGTAGCCGTTGCGGCTGGCCAGCTGTCGAAAGGCCATTTCACGCTCTTTCGCCCAGCGGTGATTCAGGCTGTCCGGCAGGCCATAGAAGGCAAACTGCGAAATTCCTTTTTGTTGCAGGTGCCGCCAGGCCAGTTCGACCTGGGCCGCGTTATCCGTGGCGATATAGTGAACCGGCGGATACGGCGAATGCAGGAAGGAACCGCCCACCCCCACCACCGGCACCGCAACGCCAGCAAGCTGCGCCTCGATATCCGCATCGTCATAGTCTGCAATAACCCCGTCACCCAGCCGGTCAGCAGCCGGAGCTGAGCGCATACGAAAATCATCTTCGATAAAGATATCCCACCGGCTTTGCGATGCCTGAAGGTATTCGCCCACGCCCTCAATAACCTGCCGGTCATAGGCTTTGTTGGCATTGAACAACAGGGTAATACGATGGCGCCGGGTATCCCGGCGATGGGGATGCCATGCCATATCGTCTCCGTTACGCCGGGCCATTCGAAGATAGCGCTCAGCCCTCGTCCAGCGATTGATAAGAGAAGTAGTCGAAATCGGCAAAGGCGTTCTGCCCGGTGAAATCCTGGCAGCAGATCCCAACAAAAGCCCCGGTAAAGCGCTCGTGTCCACGCTCCTTAAAGTATTCATCGGACAGTTTGCTGTATTCCACATAGCCCCCCACGCGATGCCACTCCCGCTCATCAAGGGAGTAAAAGAACCAGGCGGCATCGTGGTCCACTTCCACTTTCAGGTATACCGGGCCGTCATCGTCGAGCGCGATGCCGTTCCGGCTCGGTTCACTGAACCGGTTGAGATCGTTAATCAGCAGATTGACGGTGCGTCTGCCGTGCTCATCACGCGTGAGATAAAGGTACAGGTAATTGGTCGTGTCGTAGTAGCAGACCAGCCCGGCCATCTGCTGGAAGGAAGCGGGCTGGAAATCGATACGGGTCTGCGCCCGGAAGGCAAAATCGGTCTGCCTTCTGGCCACTAAGCTCTGATGATGATGAGAACTGAGGGATTCCTGGCCATGCAGGCGAAGCCAGCCCTTCCGCGCCGTCAGGCTGCAAAACGCGTCGGTCAGGGGAATGCGCAGGCTCTGGTAGTGCAGCGGCAGCACAGGCGTATCGAAATCATCCCGTCCCGTCATCGCTGGCCAGGGTTTTTCCGGCAGCAGCGTATGAACCACCAGCTCCGGGGTGTTTTTCTCATTCACCAGCCGCAGCCAGCCGTCCTGGTTCCAGTACACTTTCTGGATGGCCGTTTCCCTGCCCATCGGACTTCTGCCCCGCGATGGCAGCGGCCTGCCACACAGGTGAACGATAAACCACTCCCCCTGCCCGGTTTCAATCAGATCCGCATGGCCGGCGCGCTGAAGAGGCAGCCGGCAGTCATAGCGAGAGGTCATCATCTGGCCGCAGGGATCGGTTTCATACGGCCCCATTAGCTGCCGGGATCGCGCCATGGTCACGCCGTGATTATAGAAAGTGCCTCCTTCGGCGGTCAGCAGGTAGAACCAGCCATCGCGTTCATAAAGATGCGGGCCTTCGGTGATCCCCAGTTCGCTGCCGTTATAAATTTTTCGGCATTCCCCGATAAGCTGCTTACGCTGTTCATCGTACTGCTGGATGATGATGCCGTTCCATTTTGGGAATCCCGGCTTGCCGCCATCGCGATAGCTCATTTCCATGCTGACCAGCCACTTGGTGCCGTCGCTTTTATGGAACAGAGAGGGATCGATGCCCCGGCTGTTGAGATAGGTGGGTTCTGACCATTCACCTTCGATGTCCGTCGTGCTGACAATATAATTATTCACATCCCAGAAGCGGCCTGTCAGATTTTTAACATCGCTAAAAACCAGATAAAAAATACCTTTATCAAACGTCAGGCAGGGTGCAAAAACGCCACCGGAATCCG
This sequence comes from Pantoea coffeiphila, assembly GCF_016909495.1. Classification (GTDB taxonomy): domain Bacteria; phylum Pseudomonadota; class Gammaproteobacteria; order Enterobacterales; family Enterobacteriaceae; genus Erwinia; species Erwinia coffeiphila. The sequence continues at coordinate 851,611 of NZ_JAFBFW010000002.1, forward strand.
GGTTGCCTTTCATATCCAGCTGGCTGACCCGATTTAAGGGATAAGATATCAATTTCCAGTTTTTTAAATCGTATGATTTATACAGGCTCACGCCGGGGAACCATTCAAACGTCGAAGCGGCAATATAATAAGCATTGTTCGCAAAGATAATCGACGGATCGGGATTAAAACCGGGTAAGATGGGATTAATAATGGTGGTCATCTTGCTTCTCCTTTCACGTCTGACAGCACGCCGTTAGCGGCCTCGTTCTCATTGCTGCCGTCAGGATGTTTCGGGCTGAGATCGTAATTTCTCAATACCAGAATCAGGCTGAGAATTAACAGTGCGGGGATAATAGTAAAAATTAATCTGATGCAGAGCGTGGCCGAATCCAACTGGGTTGGCACGTTGCCCACGTAGCCGCCGACGGTGAGTATCCACCCCATCAGTGCGCCACCCACGGCAATACCAACCTTGATCGCAAAAATATTGGTGGAGAAAACCAGACCGCTGAAGGACTTGCCGGCTTTATTCTCAATATTGTCGATAATATCGCTGAGCAGGTTCCACTGCAGCGGTGTTGCCGTTGAGTTGATAACGTGAATACAGCCGATAATGCAGCAAATCAGCACCGCATGCTGCGACGGAATAAAGAACAGCGCAATCATAATCAATGCCTGCACCGTCATCGCCAATTTATAGGCAAACACCCGCTCTAATCGGGAATAGAGGGTAGTGGTAAACATTGAACCAAAAAACTTAGCCCCGAGAATGATGGTCAGAACCACGCCGACCAGCTCGGGCCGATGAAGATAATAGGTAACAAAATACATCGCCCCACCGGTCTTTAATATTCCCGCCGTCAGGTTAATTACGTTTAGCAGGAATAAACGCCGCCAGTTGGCATCCGACGTCAGATAGCGAAGCTCGCTGAATACCATGCTGAATTTTTGTGATTTATCCACCGGGCGGATATAGCGTTCCTGGGTCAGGGCGAAGCAGAGATAAAACATCACGGTGCTGGCCACGCCCATCAGCACCATGGCATAGAAATAGCCCTGCTGAAGGTTGCCGCCGCCCAGCACTTTGGTCAGCGGCAGCGCCACGGCGGAGACGATAATCCCGCCCAGCGCCGCGAAGGCAAAGCGGTAGGACTGCATCGACAGCCGTTCATCGGGGTCCTGAGATAAATTATTGATCATCGCGCAGTACGGCACATTCACTAGCGTGTACAGCAGGGACAGCGCCGTATACGACACGTAGGCATAGATAATTTTACCACTTTCACCCAGATCCGGCGTGAAGAAGGTCAGCGAGCCGAGAATGCCGAACGGCAGGGCAAACCAGAGTAAGTAAGGCCTGAACTGGCCGTGCCGGGTTGAGGTGTGATCCGCCAGGAAGCCAATATAAATATCAAAAAAGGCGTCAACGATGCGGACAAAAAGAAACATCACGCCCATATGAAAGGGGCTGAGGCCGTAGATATCGGTGTAGAAGTAGGCCATAAACAGCATGATGGTTTGCCAGATGATGTTCGATGCGCCATCACCCAGCCCGTAGCCAATTTTCTCTTTAATCGTCAGCTTGGACATAGATTACCTTCTGGTGTTGTGTCTGCAGGTTCAGGGGGTAGCGGGCCAGCTGGTATCAAAAATAGGCTTTATCGGGGCGGGTTAATGTAGAGAGATTGCGGCTTTATATAATTTTTTTGCGCTTTGGGTGTAACGACGATCACCCTTTTGAAAAAAGCAATTCGTCTAAGCGACAGCTTCAGGAAGCGCACCGGCGGCCGGTCAGCACAGAGAGCATATTTTCGCGATCCAACGGCGGACCGGTCAGGGCAGCGGGTCGTGTTTCGTGGATAGCTGCTTTGTCGAGCGGCTGTAGGTCCTGAATTTTTTTGGCGTTACGCCCATCAGCGTTCGGAATTTAAAACAGTAATAGGCGCTGTCGGTGAATTCACACTGGTAGGCGATATCCGTAATGCTCAATTCGGTATTTCTCAGCAGCTCGGCTGAGACGGCAATTTTCTTTCTGACCAGATAGTCTTTAAAACTGATCTGCATGATTTTTTTGAAGGTGCGGGAAAAGTGGCTGGATGAAAGCCCGCAGCGTTCGGCGGCGTCGTTCAGCGTGATGCTGAAAGTCCGATCCCGTTCAATCTGCACGACAAAATCGATAAGGCTGTCGAAGGTGCTGTTCTTGTCTTCGCTAACGTTCACCTTAACGGCCTGCTCGGCGTGGCCGTAAACCGTATTCAGCAGCAGCGTTAATAACGGGTTGGATTCGCGGGAGCTGTGCGGCTCGTCGTGCAGCTGCGTAAACCAGGTAAACAGAAACTGCATGCGTTCCGCATCACGTTCATTGAGCTGAAGAACAAACCCGGCGTGCTGGCCGGTAAAGGGCAGCGGGCATTTGAGCCGGTTCATCACCGCATTGCTGTACTGCAGTAAAAATCGTTCGTGATCGGGGGTAAACGCCAGCTCCATATCATGCAGGATCATCGATCCTACAAAAACCAGCGTATTGTCGCGCAGCGCGAGTTTTTCACTGCCGATTGAGTACGATCCCTCGGCGCGGCGGAACCACATAATCTCGTGTTCCAGATGCACATGAGGGCGAATATATACCCCTTTTTCGGGCACCCCCTCGCGCGCGCGCAGCAGGTAGTCCACGCCGAGGGTGGTTTCAATTTTTTCGAAAAAGCGATCGTCGTTCCACATCAGGCGCAAGATTCTTACAAAATGGCGGCAGGGAACCCCCACTATCAGAGGTTTTAAGGTAGAAAATCAATATAACTTTCTCCCACCCTGCGCCGCCACCTGGAACACTACGCCATGATAAACGCGGGCTGATGCACGGGATTACGCCCTGCCCGCCACCTCATTCACCACCTGCACATACGCCTGAACCGCCTGCGCCACATCTTCCGTGGTCACCGACTCTGCCGGATTATGGCTGATGCCGCGATCGCAGCGCACGAACAGCATCGCCGACGGCCAGCGCTCGGCCACGGCGATGGCATCATGCCCGGCACCGCTCGGCAGCGATACGCTGCGCCCCTGCACCTGAACCACGGCGCGGGTCAGCGCGGCCTGCAGTTCTGTATCACAGGCGGTGGCGGCAATGCAGTAAAACTCCTCGGCGCTGAAGCGGATGCCGCGACGCTGGGCAATCGCCTCGCCTTCGGCCAGCAGATCGGCCAACAGTGCGGAGAGCGGACCGTCTTCCGGGCCGCGCACGTCGAGTGACAGCGCCACATCACCAGGGATCACATTGACCGCGCCCGGCTGGCACTGCAGCGTGCCGACCGTGGCCACCAGCTGCGGACCAATCTGCGGCGTGCGGCGTTCGATATACACTATCCACTCGGCGGCGGCGGCCAGCGCGTCTTTACGGTGGCTCATTGGCACGGTTCCGGCATGACCGGCCTCGCCAACAAAGCGACAGTTCAGGCGGTGCGCACCGTTAATCGCCGTCACCACACCCAGCGCCAGCTGTTCCTGTTCCAGGCACGGTCCCTGCTCGATATGCAACTCCAGATAGGCCACGAAGTCTTCGACATCGCGCGCCGACTGCCAGATGCGGTCGGCATTCAGCCCGCAGTTTTTCATCGCCTGCGCCACGGTAATGCCGTTGGCATCCGGGTGATCGACCCAGCTTTCCGGCCAGCTGCCGGTCAGGCCGCGACTGCCCAGCAGGGTGATACCAAAACGGGTGCCTTCTTCATCGCAGAAACCGATAATCTCAATGGCCAGCGGCAGGCGCTCGCCGCGATCGTGCAGGTACTGCACGGTTTCAATCGCGGTCAGCACACCGAGCATGCCGTCATAGCGCCCTGCATTGCGCACCGTGTCCAGGTGAGAACCCAGCAGCAGCGCTTTCGCGCCGACCTGCTGGCCCTCATAGCGCCCGCAGATATTGCCGACGCTGTCCTGCCACACTTTCATCCCTGCCGCCGTCATCCACTTGCCAACCATCGCGTTAGCCCGCAGCAGCTCCGGCGACAGATAAACGCGGGTCAGTTCGCCCGGCGTTTCGCTGATTTCTGCCAGCGCATCGCAGCGGGCCATCACACGCGCCGCTGCCTCAGCGGCGGCGTCGGCCGTCATCAGGCACTCACTCATTAACGGCTCCCGTTATAGTGATCCCAGGCTGCCTGCATCGCAGCGCCCTGGGTTGTGCGGAATCCAAGGTGGTTCAGCACGGCTTCCAGCGCGCTCAGGGTCTGCATCACGCAGTCTTTACGCGCGTTATAGCCCATGGTGCCGATGCGCCACACTTTGCCAATCAGCGGGCCAAACGAGGTGCCGATCTCAATGCCGAAATCTTCCAGCACCAGCTTACGCACCAGATCGCCGTTGACGCCCTGCGGGATCACCACGCCGAGCACGTTGTTCATTTTGTGGTTAAGGTCACCGAAGGTTTCCAGCCCCATTCCCTGAATGCCTTTCAGCAGCGCGTCGCCGTGCAGCTTGTGGCGGGCGATGCCGTTATCCAGCCCCTCTTCCAGAATCAGGCGCGCGCATTCGCGGGCACCGAACAGCGCAGAGGTAGCTTCGGTATGGTGATTCAGGCGCTCAGGCCCCCAGTAATCCATGATCATGCCGAGATCGAAATAGTTGGAGTAGATCATCTCATCGTCGCCGTCCTGGTGCGCATCGGTACGGATGCCCGCTTCCACGCATTTGCGCTTGCGGATCGCCTCTTCCATCAGCGGGCTGAGGGTGATCGGCGAAGTTCCTGACGGGCCGCCCAGGCATTTCTGCATGCCGGCAGAGACCGCATCCAGTCCCCAGGCATCGGTTTCCAGCGCGTTACCGGCGAAGGAAGCGGTCGCGTCGGTGTAGAACAGCACGCCGTATTTACGGCAGATGGCACCCAGTTCTTCCAGCGGTTGCAGCATGGTCGTCGAGGTGTCGCCCTGCACGGTCAGCAGCAGGCGCGGCTTCACTTTTTTGATCGCGTCTTCAATCTGATCCGGGGTGAACACTTCGCCCCACGGTACTTCAATGGTGTGAACTTCCGCGCGGCAGCGGCGGGCAATTTCGCACAGCAGATGGCCGAAACGGCCAAAGACCGGCACCAGAACTTTGTCACCCGGACGAATAGCAGACAGCAGGATGGCCTCGATACCCGCGCGCGACGTGCCGTCAATCAGCATGGTCCACTGATTTTTGGTGCGGAACACGCCGCGATACAGCGCCATCACTTCGTTCATATACTGGGTCATGGCCGGATCGTACTGCCCGATCAGCTGGCTGGACATGGCGCGAAGCACGCGCGGGTCAGCGTTAATCGGCCCCGGCCCCATCAGTAAACGCTGCGGCGGGTTGATCTGGGTAAATTTAGATAAATCCATCATCGATTCCTATATGTAAATAACGCTTCAGGCGTTACTGGTGCAGGCAGTTTGCACACGGACAGCGCGCAAGAACCGGAGCGTACACGTAGTACGTGAGGATTCTGAGCACTGCCCAGGTGCAAAATGGCAAACAAAGTAGCCTAAAGCCCACGCACCGAGGAGATAAACTGTTTAAGCTCATTGGTCTGTGGGTTGGCAAACAGGGTTTTACTGTCGCCCTGCTCCCAAACGCGGCCCTGATGCATAAACACTACGCGGTCGCCCACTTCGCGGGCAAAATTCATTTCATGCGTCACGAGGATCAGCGTCATGCCCTCTTTCGCCAGCTGCTCCAGCACTTTCAGTACTTCGCCAACCAGCTCGGGATCGAGCGCCGAGGTAATCTCATCACACAGCAATACTTTCGGTGACATCGCCAGCGCACGAGCAATCGCCACGCGCTGCTGCTGGCCGCCGGACAGGTTGGCAGGATAGTAATCCATGCGATCCCCCAGCCCGACTTTATTGAGCATTTCCGCCGCCAGCGCCCGGCACTCGGCGTCGCTTTTTTTCAGCACGCGGCGTGGTGCCAGCATGACGTTTTCCAGCGCGGTCATATGCGGGAACAGATTAAAGTTCTGGAACACCATGCCGACAGAATGGCTGATTTCACGCGCCTGGGATTCACGATCGGTGATGGTCATCCCGCCCAGTTTAATGCTACCTTCCTGATAGCCTTCCAGCCCGTTCATGCAGCGCAGCAGGGTACTTTTCCCCGAACCGCTGCGGCCGATGATGGAGATCACCTGGCCCATTTCGATGTCGAGATCCACGCCTTTCAGTACGTGGTTGTCGCCATAGTATTTCTGCACCTGATTAATGGTGATGAGCGGCATTGAATTTCTTCTCCAGATACTGGCTGTAGCGGGACAGCGGATAACACATCAGGAAGTAGCCCAGCGCCACCAGCCCGAAAACTTTAAACGGTTGATACGTCACATTGTTCAGTATGGTTCCGGCTTTGGTCAGCTCGATAAAGCCGATAATCGACGCCAGCGCCGTGCCTTTCACCACCTGTACGGCAAAGCCCACGGTCGGCGCGATGCCGATGCGCAGCGCCTGTGGCAGAACCACGCGGTACAGCGTCTGGCCAAAGCTCAGACCGAGGCAGCGACAGGCTTCCCACTGCCCTTTCGGCAGCGCCTGGATGCTGCCGTACCAGATATCAATCAGGAAGGCGCTGGTGTAAAACGTCAGCGCCAGCGAGGCGGCGGTCCACGGCGAAACGTCAATGCCGAACAGCGCCACGCCGAAGAAGGCCAGAAACAGCTGCATCAGCAGCGGCGTTCCCTGGAACAGTTCGGTCCAGGCGCGGATAAAGCGGCACGGCCAGCGGCGACGGGTCAGGCGAACCATCACCAGCGGCATCGCCACCAGCGTGCCGCCAAAGAATGCCGTCAGCGACAGCAGGATAGTCCAGCGCGCCGCGAGCAGCAGATTGCGCAGAATGTCCCAGTCGGTAAAGGTCGTCATTACGGCTGCTCCCCGAACCATTTACGCCCGGCGGCCAGCAGCAGCTGACGCATGGCAATCGACAGCGCCAGATACATCAGCGTGGTCACCAGATACACTTCAAAACTCAAAAACGTCCGCGACTGGATCAGGTTGGCGGCAAAGGTCAGCTCTTCATAAGAGACCTGCGACACCACCGAGGAGCCAAGCATCACGATAATGCACTGGCTCACCAGCGCCGGATAAATACGCTTCATTGACGGCGGCAGCACCACGCGGATAAACGTCTGAGTGCGGGTTAAGCCCAGCACCCGCCCGGCCTCCCACTGCCCTTTCGGCGTCACCTGGATACCGGCGCGGATGATTTCCGTGCTGTAGGCACCGAGGTTAATCAGCATCGCCAGCAGCGCCGCCTCTCCGGCGGTGAGTTTCAGGCCCAGATTGGGCAGGCCGAAAACGATAAAAAATAGCTGAACCACAAACGGCGTATTGCGGATCAGTTCGACATAAGCGCCCCAGCAGCGGCTGAGTAGTGAGGGTTTACCGCTTCGCAGCGCTGCCCCCAGAATACCCAGCCCCACGCCCCCAACGGTAGCCATCACCGTTAGCTGGATAGTCACCCACAGGCCGGAAATCAGTTCCGGCCAGTAGGGCCACAGCGCGGGAAAATTCAGTTGCCCAATCATCAGTCAGCCCCGATTAACCCAGGTCAGCGGGTAATGGCGCTTTCAGCCATTCTTGCGATAGTTTGTTCAGCGTGTCGTCCTTCAGCGCCTGGCCGATCAGCTCATCCACTTTGGCCTTCAGCGCCGGTTCATTCTTTTTCATGCCGATAAAGCACGGCGAATCTTTCAGCATAAACTTTGCCACCGGCGCTTTGTCAGCGTTCTGGCGGGCAATAGCGGCCACGACCAGGTTACCGGTTGCCACATACTGCACCTGACCAGACAGATAGGCCGACAGCGTGGTGTTGTTATCTTCGTAGCGTTTCACTTCCGCCTCTTTTGGTGCCACGCTGGTCAGTACCATATCCTCAACGGCACCGCGGGTGACGCCGATGGATTTGCCGCTCAGCTCCGCCGCGTCTTTCAGAGTACCGTCTTTCGGACCAAACACGCCGAGGAAGAACGGTGCATAGGCGCGGCTGAAGTCGATCACTTTTTCACGCTCCGGATTTTTACCCAGGCTGGAAATCACCAGGTCCACTTTATCCGTCTGCAGATAAGGCACACGGTTTGCGCTGGTGACCGGCACCAGCTGCAACTTAAGTTTCATTTGCTTAGCCAGATACTTCGCCATATCGATGTCATAGCCCTGCGGCTGTAAGTCAGTACCTACTGAACCAAACGGCGGGAAATCCTGCGGTACGGCAATACGGATAACGCCACGTTTTTCAATATCTTGTAGTTGGTCCGCCAGCGCCGAAGCGGTAGACGTCAGCAGTAAAGCGCCAGCCAGTAATGCGAATAAGCCTTTTTTCATTCTCACTTCCCCGATTAATACATCATGAAACGAAAGATTCTTAAAGAATTTATTTGCAACTAATGTGCCATTGGGGATTTTAGCGTTGATTTTTCTTGCTGAAATCGGTGGCCGATCGACAACGCCTGATGAAAATCTGATTAAAATCAGAATCAAAGAAAGAAACTCCATAAATAAAATCGGGTTATTTCGATGAAAAAATTCAGAAAAGGCAGATCGAAGCGTGAGAAAAGCGCAATAAAAAGGGGCACCGCCTCGAGCCCCATAACGATGCAAAGCACCAAATTAGTGCCCCATCAACGCTGTTCCAGCTCGTCCAGCTCGCCGTAAAGGTCGGCAATCTGATGGATACGCTGACGCCCGTTGCTGAGTAACTCATGTAAGACGGCATTCGACAGCAGGTTGACCAGGCTGTTGGCCGCCGAGTAGCTGTCAAAGGCCGATACGCTATCCAGCGGCGCACACAGCTGCCAGCGCGCCAGCGCGATGGACGTCTGCGCCTGAGGTTCGCACATCACCAGCGTGGGGATATGCCGCTGCTGCAGCTGCTGCAACAGCGGCCGGATAATGCGCGGGCGGCGGCGAAACGCCATCACAATCACCATATCTTCCGGGGTGATGTCGATTAGCTCTTCGGAAAAAGTTTGCCCCGGCTGCGGCAGCAGCTGCACCCGGCTCCGAACCTGCAGCAGCTGCTGGCGGAAATGCAACGCGACCGGATAAGAGTTACGTAAGCCAATAATAAAAATTCGCTGGCTCTCACACAGTGCCTGCACGACCTGGCCGAAATGCGCGCTGTCGAGTGTGTTAACCCACTGCGTAAGGTTAGCCATTTCCTGCTTGTAGTGGCGTGCTAACAGGGTATTGCCCTGAACCGCATCGCGCACGTCCGTTAACGGCATGCCGCTCTGACGCAGGGTGCGCAACTCGTTGCGCATATCTTTATAGGTGTCATAGCCCAGACGCTTAAATAAGCGGCTTACCGTGGCCTTCGACACCCCGCTCAGCCGCGCCAGTTCCGCGCTGTTGTAACCAATCAGGTCGTCATAATGATCGAAGACGAAATCCGCAATGCGCTGCTCCTGCGGCGAGAGTTGCGCATAGTGACCGCGCAGGCGTTCATCAAGCTGCTTCATGTCAATGCATCCTGTAACTTTTGTTTCATTCCACCGATCATATACAAATAACGTGCCTGTCTGTAGCCGGACAGAAAAATGCCTTCGCTTACGCCCTGCCGACACCCTGTTTTCCCGGAACGCCCGCCTGCGTCTGATTGTTATACAAAAACTGGAATGACTCTTGCTTTAGTCACACTCAGTTCGAGCAATAACGAGAATAATATGAATCAGAGCAATATGGCACCGCAGGGGATGGCCGTGACCCCACATCATCTGGCCAGCGAGAGCGCGCTGGGAATATTACGGGCGGGAGGCAACGCCATTGAAGCCATGGTCGCGGCCGCAGCCACCATTGCGGTGGTCTATCCCCATATGAACGGGCTGGGCGGCGACGGTTTCTGGCTGATCGTGCCGCCGGGCGGCGAGCCGGTCGCTATCGATGCCAGCGGCGCGGCAGGTTCCCTGGCCGATCTCGACTTTTACGCGGGCGAAAGCCATATTCCCCATCGCGGCCCGAAATCGGCGCTGACCGTGGCAGGGACGGTCAGCGGCTGGTCAGAAGCGCTGGCCGTTTCCGGCGAATACGGCGGTGAGCAGCTGCCGCTGGCTCGCCTGTTAAATGATGCGATCCGCTACGCGGCGGACGGTATTCCGATCACGGCTTCACAGGCGGAAGCCACCGCCAGCAAATACGCGGAACTGGCCGAACAGCCCGGTTTTGCCACCACGTTTTTACCGGGAAATGAAATCCCGAAAGCGGGCAGCCGCTTTGTGCAGCCGGACCTTGCCGCTACGCTGATCCAGCTGGTTGAAGAAGGACTGGATACCTTCTATCGCGGTCCGCTGGCACAGCGGCTGGCCGCAGAAATGTCGCAGCTCGGTATGCCGATTACGCTGGAGGATCTGAACCGTCAGCAGGCAAAACGCCGTACGCCGCTGCGCATCCGCCACCAGTCTGGCGATATCTACAATATGACACCGCCTACCCAGGGACTGGTATCGCTGGCCATTCTGGGCATCACCGACCATCTGACGATGGAAGATGCGGACGAGGCGCAAACCATCCACCGCATTGTCGAAGCCACCAAACTGGCTTTCGGACTGCGCGACAGCCATATCACCGATCCGCGTTTCATGCGCGAAGAGATGCAGTCGCTGCTGACATCCGATCGCCTGAAGCAGCTTGCCGATCGGATCGATCTGAATCAGGCCGCGCCGTGGGGCAACGGCAAAGGCCCGGGCGATACCGTATGGATGGGCGTGATGGACAGCAGCGGGCTGTCGGTCTCCTTTATCCAGAGTATTTATCACGAGTTTGGCAGCGGCGTCGTGCTGCCGGGCACCGGTATCACCTGGCAGAATCGCGGGGCGTCGTTCAGCCTGGATGCCGATCACCTGCTGGCGCTGGCCCCCGGTAAACAGCCGTTCCACACTCTCAATCCGGCCGCCGCACGGCTGAACGATGGCCGCACGCTGGTTTACGGTTCAATGGGCGGTGACGGCCAGCCGCAGACCCAGGCCGCCATTTTCACCCGTCATGTCGTTCAGGGAATGCCGCTGCAACAGGCGCTCAGCGCGCCGCGCTGGCTGCTGGGCCGCACCTGGGGGCAGCTGTCCGACTCCCTGAAGCTGGAGGGGCGATTCAGCGCGGAAACCATCAACGCGCTGCAGGCGCTGGGACATGAGGTCGAGCTACTGCCCGATTTCAGCGAGGCGGTAGGCCACGCAGGCGCGATCGTACGCCATACCAACGGCATGCTGGAAGGTGCCTTCGATCCCCGCAGCAACGGCAGCGCCGCGGGCTTTTAGCAGGAGAAGAACATGACGCCAACTCAGCCTGACTGGGCAACGTATATCTTACAGATGGAGCAGATCCTCGGAATGGATCTGGACGAAGCACGCCGGGCCGAGCTGCTGGTACAGTTCACCCGTATTGCCGCCATGGCGGCACCGCTGATGGCCTTTCCGCTGGATGACCGGCTGGAAGTGGCGGGGGTATATAAAGCATGAATCTGGCCGCTCTCTCCATCAGTGAAATCAGACAGGCGCTGGCAACGGGCGATCTGAGCGCTGCGGATATCGCCAGCCGGACGCTTGCGGCGATAGAACAGCACAACCCGGCGATTAACGCCTGGACCGGCGTGACACGCGATCGCATGCAGCAGGAAGCTCAGCGCCTCGATCGCCTTAAGCGTGACGGCCAGCCTCTTCCCGCGCTTGCTGCCGTGCCCTATGCGGTTAAAAACCTGTTTGATGTGGCCGGTCACACCACGCTGGCCGGGGCCAGCCTGTTCAGCGATCGCCCCGTTGCCAGGGAGGATGCCTGGGCGGTGCGGCAGCTGACCGCCAGCGGAGCGATGCTGTCAGGCATGCTGAATATGGATGCCTACGCCTACGGTTTCACCACGGAAAACACCCACTATGGCGCAACGCGAAACCCGCATGACACTTCGCGTATTGCCGGAGGATCGTCCGGCGGTTCTGCCGCTGCCGTTGCCGCCGGGCTGGTTCATTTCACGCTCGGCACCGATACCAACGGTTCCATTCGCGTTCCGGCTTCGCTGTGCGGAATTTTTGGGCTGAAACCCACCTTTGGCCGCCTGTCGCGCAGCGGCAGCCATCCGTTTGTTGCCAGCCTCGACCATATTGGTCCACTGGCTCGCCGGGTGAGCGATCTGGCAGAAGTGTATGATGTCCTGCAGGGCCACGATCCCGCTGATGCATTTCAGGCGACGGAAGCCCCTGCCGCCACCGTTTCACAGCTGGATCGTGGGATTGGCGGCCTGCGCGTCGGCGTGCTGGGCGGCTATTTTCAGCAGTGGTGCGATGAGCACGCGCGCACCGCCGTCGCCACCGCGGTAAAGGCGCTGGAAGCCATTGATGAGTTTTTACTGCCGGAGGCCGAACTGGCACGCGCATCGGCATTTATCCTCACGGCGGCCGAAGGCGGAAATCACTATCTGCCTGCGCTGAGGCAGTCGCCGGAGCGTTTTGAACCCGCATCCCGCGAGCGGCTGCTGGCCGGCGCCATGCTGCCTTCGGCATGGTATGTACAGGCTCAGCGTTTCCGCCGCCACTGCCAGCAGCAGGCGCTGGCGCTGTTCAACGATGTTGATGTGCTGATCGCTCCCGCCACGCCGACCTGCGCCACGCTGATTGGCCAGCCGACCATGCGCATTAATGGCAACGACTTGCCAACCCGCGCGAGTATGGGCATGCTGGCCCAGCCGATCTCATTCCTCGGACTTCCGGTTGCTACCGTTCCGTTACGGACGACGAGTGGGTTGCCGATTGGCCTGCAGCTAATCGCGGCACCGTTTAACGAACAAGCCTGTCTGCGAGCCGCCAGGGCGCTGGAGCAGATGGGTATTGCGCAGGCGATGCCTGCAAACATGGAAGATAAAAATGAAAAGTGAACATATCGATCGCCCGGCGATCCACGCTGAAGTGACTGCGGCCTTTTACCGCTACGAGGAAGCCTTAATCAGCAACGATACTGTCGTTCTGGATGAGCTGTTCTGGCACGACGATCGCACCGTACGTCTGGGAGCCGGTGAGAATCTGTATGGCATTGACGCTATCCGCGAATTCCGCGCATCACGCTCGCCCGTCGGGCTGAACCGCCAGCTGCAAAATACGGTGATATCCACCTTTGGCGAGGATTTTGCCGTTTGCAGCACCGAATTTACCCGCGAGGGCAGCGATAAAATCGGCCGTCAGCAGCAAACCTGGGTGAAACTCCCCTGCGGCTGGCGGATTGTTGCGGCACAGGTCAGTTTAATTCCCTGACTGATGTTCTTCCGGTCGCGTAAAAAAACGGATGGGTTTCCCCATCCGTTTTTGATCAGGCCTGTGGAGCCGGATGCGTTTTTATCCAGTGATCGGCGATCTGCTGGCGGGTACAAATCCAGACGTTATCATGCTGCTGGATATGGTCCAGGAAGCGCTGCAGCGCGCGGAAGCGACCCGGGCGGCCAAGCAGGCGGCAGTGCATACCGATGGAAAGCATTTTCGGCGAGGTTTCACCCTCTTCATACAGCACATCGAAGCTGTCGCGCAGGTAGGTGTAGAACTGCTCTGCGGTGTTAAACCCCTGCGGCGTTGCAAAGCGCATATCGTTGGTTTCAAGGGTGTAGGGAATAATCAGGTGTGGTTTAACGGTGCCGTCCTGGCAGGTCACCTGAGTCCAGAACGGCAGATCGTCACCGTAATAGTCGCTGTCGTAGGTGAGCCCGCCCTGCTCCACCACCAGCCGACGGGTATTCGGGCTGTCGCGCCCGGTGTACCAGCCCGTTGGCGTTTTGCCAAACAGATCGGTGAGCGTATCGAGCGCCTGCTGCATATGCTGGCGCTCGGTTTTCGCATCCATTCCCTGATAGTGGACCCAGCGCCAGCCGTGGCTGACAACGTCGTAATCGGCGTTTTTGATCGCCTCGACAATTTCCGGGTGGCGAGCCAGCGCCATCGCCACGCCAAATACCGTCAGCGGCAGATTGCGCTTCTGGAACTCGTTGTGGATGCGCCAGAATCCGGCACGAGAGCCATATTCATAAAGCGAATCCATCGACATATGCCGCTCGGGATAACTTGCCGCACCGATGATATCGGACAGAAACTGCTCGGAGCCCGCATCACCGTGCAGGACGTTGTTTTCCGCGCCCTCTTCGTAGTTCAGTACGAACTGCACGGCGATCCGTGCTTTACCCGGCCAGGCAGCGTGAGGAGGATTCCCCGCGTAGCCAATCAGGTCACGCGGGTAGTTTTTGTTAAAGCTGTACTCTTTCTTTTCCGGACTATCGCTCATCAAAACATCCTTAGTATCGGAACAGATCGTTGCCTTAGTTTAGGCGTTCAAACTGACCTGACAGTTTTTTTCGAATCGGGTAATCCAGATCGCCATGCTTACTGGTATTCAACCCCAGAGCCAGCAGCGACTCCACCATTTTGACCGCCGCCCCCACGCCATCAATCACCGGCACGCCGAGTTCACGGGTCAGTTCACGCGCCAGATCGGCCATGCCGCCACAGCCGAGCACAATGGCTCCGCTGTCGTCTTCACGGATAGCTTGTATACAACGCTGGCGTACTTTTTCCTGCGCGATACCGCTACCATCTTCCAGTGCCAGTACCGGCAGATCAATGGCGTGTACCGCTGCGCAGTGGTGCTCAAAACCGTACTGCCGCAGCAGATGACGGGCAATAATGACCGTACGCGGCAGCGTGGTGACAATCGAAAAACGGGTGGCAACCATTGTCGCCATATGCATTGCGGCTTCGGCGATGCCCACCACCGGGCCCTGCGCCAGTTCGCGCGCGGCCAGAAGCCCCGGATCGCCAAAGCAGGCGATAACGTGTCCCTGAGCGCCCTGCTCGCGCCCCGCTTTGATCTGTTCCAGTACCCCAATCGCCGCGATCGCTTCATCGAAGTGCCCTTCAATCGACGGCACGCCCTGCTGTGGGCAAACGGCAAGAATCTCAGTATTGCCGGCGGCCACCGCGCGCGCCGCCGTACCGATGGTTTCGGTCATCGCGAGGCTGGTATTGGGATTGATCACCTGAATGATCTGCTTGTTCATGCTCAGGCTCCTTTTGCCGCAAACAGGCGGGCAAAGTCAGGTAGCGTTTCGCCGCTGCGCTCAAAGTGCAGACTGGCAACGATATGATCGAAATGTTTCCGTAATGCGTCAGTCAGCCGATCCAGCGCTTTTTCACGCAGCAGCTCCAGCAGCCGGTCGTGGTCGTCGCAGCGGCAGCCGTGCTGCCAGGGTGCGCCGTAGGCCGCCACCACCAGCGAAGAGCGCTGGCTGAGGCGCGTCACCAGCTCGGTCAGCACCTGATTGCCGGATATCGCCTGTAGCTGAATATGGAATGCGGCAGAAAGCCGGATAGCGGCAGCACCATCATGTTCGGCATGGGCCTGCTGTTCCTGCTGGTTTATTTTTTCCAGCGCCGCCAGATGTGGGCCCCGGCAGTGCGCCAGGACGTCGGGGAGATTGGCACACTCAAGCAGACTGCGGGTACGGAAGATATCCTGCGCCTCTTCCACGGAAGGCGTGGCCACCTGCGCACCACGTTTGGGCGTCAGCGTGATCATTTGCACCGCTGCGAGGCGCTGAAGCACTTTGCGGATGCCGGTGCGGCTCACGCCAAAGACCTCGGAAAGCGCCTCTTCCGGTAATTTACTGCCCGGCGGCAGCTGATGTTCAACAATCGCCGTCATTAGCGCCTGATAGATAGGTTCATCCTTATCACTCAGGTCAGAGGCCGTTTTCAGCCCGGTTTCACTCTTCATTACCTTCTCCGGTAAACATCATTTCCATCGACAATCGTACACAGCAATAACCTGTTTTTGTATACAAAGTTTTAAGATCTGGCCTGAATCCTGCAATGACCTTAACAGGCACGTTTTTTCTTACTGTATTCAGAGGAGCAGGTTTCATGCCAAAGAGTCAACTTTCTTCCCCGGCGGCGGCATCAGAGGCCGCCAAAAGCTACAGCCCGCGGCTGTGTAATGAAGACCTTGCTCCCGTGCGCAAGCAGAACTGGAGCTGGTACAACATTTTTTCTTTTTGGATGTCGGATGTACACAGCATGGGGGGCTATGTGGTGGCAGCCAGCTTCTTTACGCTGGGGCTGGCCAGCTGGCAGGTGCTGATGTGCCTGCTGGTGGGGATTTGCATCGTACAGCTGTGCGCTAACCTGGTAGCGAAGCCCAGCCAGATGACCGGCGTTCCTTATGCGGTGGTCTGCCGCCAGGCATTCGGCGTATTCGGTGCCAACATCCCGGCGGTGATCCGCGGTTTAATCGCGTTTGCCTGGTACGGCATCCAGACCTATCTGGCTGCTAACGCTCTGATGCTGGTGTCGCTGAAGTTCTGGCCTGCCCTGACCCCAATGACTCAGGTGTCCTGGCTGGGACTGTCACAGCTGGGCTGGATCTGCTTTGGCATTATGTGGCTGCTACAGGCGATGGTGTTCTGGCACGGTATGAACGCGATTAAACGCTTTATTGATATCGCCGGCCCGGCCGTGTACGTGGTGATGGGCGCGCTGGCCGGATGGATTGTATACAAGACCGGTTTTGACGGTATCTCCTTTACGCTGGCCAGCAAGTCATTAAGCGGCGGCGAGCAGGTCTGGCAGATGATTACCGCCACTGCGCTGGTGGTGTCTTACTTCTCCGGCCCGCTGCTGAACTTCGGTGACTTTGCACGCTACGGTAAAAGCATGGGTGAAATCCGCCGCGGTAACCGCTGGGGCCTGCCGTTTAACTTCCTGCTGTTCTCGATTGTTACCGTGGTGATCGTTTCCGGTACGCAGTCGCTGTTTGGCCGCATGATTACCGATCCGATTGAAACCGTCAGCATGGTCGGTAATGACCTGGCGGTGGCGATTGGGCTGTTAACGATGATTACCGCCACCATCGGCATTAATATTGTGGCCAACTTTGTGTCTCCGGCCTTCGACTTCTCTAACTGTTCTCCACAGAAGATCAGCTTCCGTACCGGCGGGATGATTGCGGCCGTGGGTTCCGTGCTGTTAACGCCGTGGAACCTGTTCCAGTCACCGGAGCTGATTCACTATACGCTGGACGTGCTGGGCGCATTTATCGGGCCGCTGTTCGGCATCCTGCTTGCCGACTTCTATCTGCTGAAGCGCAGCAAGATCTCCGTTGACGACCTGTTTGACGACACGCCGAAAGGAAAGTACTGGTACAAAGGCGGCTTCAACCCGAAAGCGATTGCCGCCCTGCTGCCGTCGGTGGGCATTGGCCTGGTGATCAGCTTTATCCCTTCGCTGCACGCGGTGGCTAACTTCAGCTGGTTTATCGGCGTGGCGCTGGGAGCCGGAGCCTACCGCTGGATTGCCCGCGATGAAATGGCCTCTGCACGGGCGGGCGGTGATTACCGTGCCGATGTGGTGATGCAGAAAGAGCAACAGTAGCAACGTAATAAACTTAGCTCAGGCAGTCATGCCTGTTAGTGAAGTTTTGAAGAAGGCCGTAACGGATCGCGTTGCGGCTTTTTTTCGCCGGAACATTTTTGACGGAAGCAGAAACGAAAAAGGCCGATTCTTTCGAATCGGCCTTTCTCTGTATACTTGGCGGAACGGACGGGGCTCGAACCCGCGACCCCCTGCGTGACAGGCAGGTATTCTAACCAACTGAACTACCGCTCCGCGCTTTGTTCCCCGTCGGGAACGAATCGGATATTACGGATCGACAAAACGTTCGTCAACGCTTTTTATTCAGAATTATTTCAACTGTTCTTTTTTTGCACTTAAAGCGGTTTTATTGCGCATTTTTAGTGACTTACTGCACATTTTCCTGCTGCGGACGCCACAGGCAGCTGCCGCCTTTCTTCTGTACCAGATCCAGTCGTTTTTCATGCTCGGCCAGTTCCTGCTCGCTGGCGCGCAGAACGCGCAGCCCCGATGAAGGTCGGGCAATACGATGGATAGTATCGCCGCCGCTTTGTTCTTCCTTTTCCCCTTCCATTGAAAACGACAGCGAGGTCTGGCCGCCGGTCATAATCAGGAAGACTTCCGCCAGGATTTCGGAGTCAAGCAGTGCGCCGTGCAGCGTTCGCTTACTGTTATCTATTTCATAACGCGAGCACAGCGCATCAAGACTGTTACGCTTGCCGGGGAACATCCGGCGCGCCATCGCCAGACTATCGGTGATCTGACAGAAGGTTTCTGTCTTCGGGATATTGCGTTTGAGCTTGCCGAATTCATAGTCCATAAAGCCAATATCGAACGAGGCGTTATGGATGACCAGCTCCGCGCCGTCGATGTAGGCGAGGAAGTCATCGGCAATATCGGCAAACGTCGGTTTATCAGCAAGAAATTCGTCGGCAATACCGTGAACGCCAAACGCTTCCGGGTCCACCAGCCGATCGGGCTTCAGATAAACATGGAAGTTATTGCCGGTCAGGCGGCGGTTAATCACCTCAACGGCACCAATTTCAATGATGCAGTGCCCTTCATAGTGGGTACCAATCATGTTCATACCGGTGGTTTCGGTATCGAGTACGATCTGGCGTGTGGTATTTACTGTGCTCATAGGACCCGTTTATGTCAGACTTGGCGTTTTTCTACAGGGAGTCTACCAGAGATGCTTAAGCAGGTAGAAATTTTCACCGACGGTTCGTGCCTCGGCAACCCGGGACCCGGTGGATACGGTGCGATTCTTCGCTACGGCGAGCATGAAAAAGAGTTCAGCGCCGGATTCCATCTGACCACTAATAATCGCATGGAAATGATGGCGGCGATCGTGGCGCTTGAGGCGCTGAAACAGCCCTGTAAGGTTATTCTGAGTACTGACAGCCAGTATGTGCGCCAGGGGATCACCAGCTGGATTCATAACTGGAAAAAGCGCGGCTGGAAAACGGCGGATAAAAAGCCGGTAAAAAATGTCGACCTGTGGCAGCGCCTCGACAGCGCACTTAGCCTGCATGACATCGACTGGAAATGGGTAAAAGGCCACGCCGGTCATATCGAAAACGAACGCTGTGACGAACTGGCCCGTAGCGCTGCCGGTAATCCCACATTTGATGACGTTGGCTATCAGTCGGGTTCCTGAGGGGAGCGCGGGTGAAACTGTCGGGTAGCGCCCACGGTTTGTAGCTTCGGCTTGCTGGTACTCTTTTTCATCGGATTGATAATCAACGGGAAGGTGCGCTTGCGGGCCACGATAAGATTCAGGCAGCCAAGCGCAGGCAGATGCGTGCTGATCACCTTCCCGCCCTGCCGGCTCCAGGGTAAAACCTGAAATCCGCTGCGCTGCACCACTTCATAATTCAGCAGGCTCAGCCAGTCCAGCAGCCGCATCTGCGTAAACATACGGCTGTTCCAGGGGATCATACGGTGAACGCCCGGGATCAGCTTGCCGACGCCCAGCATACTGAACAGATTGAATCCGCTGATCAGCATCCAGCCGTCATCAATTAATACCCGATCGACTTCACGCAGGATGCGATGCGGATCGCTGCTCCAGGCCAGAGTATGAGCCAACAGGCAGGCATCCACCGACTTCGATTCAAAAGGCAGACTGAGCGGGTCTGCTTTAACCTGGAGCAGATCGCCTTTCAGCCCCACATTAACCTGATGAGAAATAGCGCAGGCTTCCGTATTAATTTCCGCACTGAGATTGCCCAGCTTGAGCAGATGAAAACCATACAGTTTGGCCAGACTGGGGCGCAGATGATGGGCCAGCGCGTCACGGTAAAACTCGCCGCAGGGAATTTGCGACCATGAGTCAGGCACGTGGCGGATTTGGCGTGTTTTAGCAGGCTTCATGCTTTACCATCTTCTATCCATTATGAGTGTATACCCAGTCTGATTAGCGTTGCCGCAGGACACCTGGCGCGGCGTCACTGATGAAAAGTATATAAGAGCCTGTCCCACCAGGCGTACATTGTTGCAGCCAGTTTGGGCACGGACAGCGCGGAGAAACCGCAACGTACACACAGTACGTGAGGATTTTGAGCACTGCCCAGGGCCAAAATGGCAAATAAAATAGCCTGATGGTATAGGCTCTAAAGAGGTGAATATGAATCTTACCAGTATTCCGGCACTTCAGGATAACTACATCTGGATGTTAAATGACACTGCGGGGCGCTGTCTGATCGTCGATCCGGGCGAAGCCGCGCCGGTTTTGCGCACACTGTCCCAAAATCAGTGGCAGCCGGTCGCGATTTTACTCACTCATCATCATCACGATCACGTGGGGGGCGTGGCTGAAATCCTGGCCCGGTATCCTGATATTACGGTGTACGGTCCACAGGAAACGCAGGATAAAGGCGCCACTAAAATCGTCGGCGAAGGCGAAAAAATCAAAATTCTTGACCTGGAATTCGATATTTATGCTACGCCCGGTCACACTTTGGGACATATCTCATATTTCAGCTTCCCTTATCTTTTTTGTGGCGACACGCTGTTCTCCGGCGGCTGCGGTAGATTGTTCGAGGGAACACCAAAACAAATGTTCGAATCATTTCAAAAACTTAACTCACTCCCGGCCGATACTTTAGTTTGTTGCGCGCATGAATACACATTATCGAATTTAACTTTTGCACACGCGATTTATCCGCAACATAAGGAAATAGAACGCTATCTGCATAAAATTAAGGAGTTACGCTCAAAAAACCACATAACTTTACCGACAAAACTGGAACTTGAGCGAAAAATTAATGTTTTTTTAATGACACAAGACATTGAATTAAAAAAACAAATCGGTTTAGAAACAACTATGCAACATGAGTGGCAGGTATTTGCTGCCTTACGGGCAAAGAAAGACCACTTTTAATTTTTTAGGTTGTCATGAGTAGGACGAGCACGTATGATTGCTCGTCTTTTAATCGAACTATTGACACACACATGAAGGCTAAAGCGATAATTCTCGCCTCGGTCTTGCTGGTGGGGTGCCAGGCATCAAAGCATGATGCCAACATTCCTGAACAGCATGCACAGAGTTTGTCTTCGGCAGGTCAAGGTGAAAATGGACAGTACTCAGATTCAATGTTGTCCCCTCGATGGCAGGACGATGGAACCGGCCTCGCGCAGGGTCAGGATCTGTGGAATTTCATTAGCGACGAGCTGAAGATGAAGGTTCCGGATAATTACCGGATACGCGAACAGAAACAGAAGTACCTGAAGAACAAGAGCTATCTCCACGATGTAACATTACGGGCAGAGCCGTATATGTACTGGATAGTCGAGCAGATTAAGCAACGCAAAATGCCGATGGAACTGGTACTACTACCCATAGTGGAGAGCGCTTTTGACCCCCACGCAACATCATCTGCGAATGCCGCTGGCATCTGGCAGATTGTGCCGCAAACGGGGCGAAACTACGGCTTGAAACAGAATCAATGGTATGACGGGCGACGTGATATTGTCGCATCGACAAAAGTTGCTCTGGATATGATGCAGCGCCTTAACGACATGTTTGACGGTGACTGGTTACTGACGGTAGCCGCCTATAACAGTGGTGAAGGCCGCGTGCTGAAAGCGATGAAGGCGAATAAAGCCAAAGGGAGACCGACGGATTTCTGGTCCCTTGCGCTTCCACGCGAAACAACGGTTTATGTGCCAAAAATGCTGGCTCTGGGGCAGTTGCTCAAGGACAGCAAGCGCTATGGTATTCGTCTGCCAACGACAAACGAAACCCGCGCACTGGCACGTGTTGAAGTGGGTCAGCAGATTGAACTGACGCAGGCCGCCGATATGGCAGGCATGTCGCTGAGCAAGCTGAAGAGTTTCAACACGGGATACAAACGTGGCACAACGGCACCAAATGGTCCTCACTACATTATGGTTCCGAAATCCAACGTTGCGCAGCTGCGTAATTCACTGGCAGAAGGTGATATTGCCGCAGTTCAGCCAACGTCGCTGGCGAAGAACAGCGTTTCTCCGGCCACCTACAAGGTGCGCAATGGTGATACGTTGTCCGCTATCGCCAAGCGCCTGAGTATTCCGGTAAAGACCCTGCAGCGCGCTAACAATCTGCGTACTGCCAGCATTAAACCCGGCCAGATATTGAATCTGGGAACGAGTAGTAGTACGCGACTGGCAAATAACGGCGACAGCATCACCTATCAGGTTCGCAAGGGTGATTCTCTGGCCAGTATTGCGAAGCGTCACGGTGTGAATATCAAGGATGTGGTGCGTTGGAACAGCGTTGCCAACAACGCCAAAAATCTTCAACCGGGCGATAAGCTGACGTTGTTTGTCGATAACAACGCAACGCCAGACAGCTAATCTGTTGAAATATCTGTTAAAAAGCCAATCTCCGGATTGGCTTTTTTGTTTTCTCTTTTCCTGATATCGCCTCCTGCGCTGTTCAATGTGTGATCCCGCTAGCGCTTCCTTTGCAGTGACTGTGATGCAGATCGAATTATCGCACGCCTTTTCTTGTATGGTAGTACACCTGAAATCTAATGTTATCTACGTGTTTAATTTTTGATCTAAACACGCAAAAAAATAACAACACCAGGCTTCCCGTTCTGCCAGTCCAGTTGCAGAGCGGTACCGATAACGTCGATTTCAAAGGCACAGGATATGACTCTTCCCTCTTCAGAAATGGCCCAGCGGGCCGAAAGCAGGACAGTACCGCCGCTTGCTCATCAGCCAGCTGCCAGACGCGGCTTAATGCGTTTTATTCCGCGAGCGCACCCCATTTCATGGTGGATGCTGGTGATCACCACACTTGCCATTTTGATGAACTCTATCGACCGAATTATTCTTCCCACGCTGCTACCGGCGATCATGACCTCGTTTAACCTCACCGAGGTGCAGGCCGGCTGGCTCAACTCGCTCAGCTTTGTCGGGACCTTAACAGGTGCCATCCTGTTCGGTTTGTTTTCTGACTGGGTTGGGACCGGGCATAAACGCTGCTACAGCTGGTGTGTGGCGGTGCTGGTTGAAGTAGTTTCCGGCGTGGCGACCGCGTTTTGTAAAACACTTGGCATGTTTCAGGCACTGCGCGTGGCGATGGGAATGGGCACCGGCGGTTCCGAACCGATTAACGTCGCCCTGCTGGGTGAATGGTGGCAGAAGGAAAACCGTGGGTTCGCGATTGGCGTTCACCATACCGGTTTTCCCCTCGGTCAGTTTATCGGGCCGGTGCTGATTGCTGCTATCCTGGCGTTTGCGACCTGGCGTGAAGCGTTCCTGTTTATTCCCATGATTGGGCTGGTGATTTTAGTCGCTCAGCTGCTGCTGGGAACGAAGAAAAATCACGATAAGGTCAATAAATGGATTGTTGAAAATGGCCTTACGCCACCGGTAACGGAATCCCTGCAGCAGACCGTTGAGCAGTCATCCATCTGGGCCAACGTTCTTTCCTGCCTGAAAAACCGCAACTGCCAGCTGGCGATACTGCTGATTTTTGGTTTTACCTGGGCGGAGATGGGTATTGCTAACTTTCTGACGCTACAGTTAACCCGTGAAGTGGGCCTCGATCTTTCTACAGCAGCGATTATCTCCGGGGCTTCCGGCCTCACCGGGTGGATTGGTCAGATCGTCTGGGGAAGTTTCTCTGATATCAAAGGGCGCAAACGCTCACTAACGATCATCATCGCGGGCTGGATCCTGGCCGCCGCACTCTGCGTTTTCATCCACTCAGCCGCGCTGGCATGGGCCATACTGATCTTCTGGGGGCTGTTCCGTAACTCGCCTTTCCCGGTGGCCTATGCACTGTTAATCGACTCTTCCCCACGCGCTGCCGCATCCAGCATGGGACTGATGATCGGCCTGGCTGTGGGTATTGCCGGTATTCTGGTTGCTCCGGTCAGCGGCTGGATCATCCACAGCTACGGCTTCACCACGCACTACCTGGTGATTGCGGCAGTGCTGGTGATTTCCTGTATTCCACTCTGGTTAATTAAAGAAACCGTTAACGTTAAAAAGGCCTGATATGAGCACTGAACTGGTTAATCTGCTGAGCCGCCACCGTTTGATTGAGCTGAATCATCTCTATGAGGAATTCATGCCGGTATGGCCAACTCACGGCAAGTTTTTCTGCCATCGTTCAGAAGACTATGTCGCGGGGGACGGCAACTATAACTGCCAGCTCAGCCTTGGCGATCACTGTGGCACCCACGTAGATGCGCCGATTCACTTTATTGCCGAAGGGAAAACCATCGACAGTATTGATGTTCGCCAGCTCACGGGACGAGGGCGCTGCCTGGATATGTCCCACGTTGAGAAAAACGGCCTAATCACCCTCGAACAGATTCAGCAGTGGGAAAAGAAACACGGCGCGATAGCCGCGGGCGATATCGTTATTTTTCGCACCGGCTATGATAAAAAATGGCAGCCCCGCCCTCATCATCAGGCTTTCCTGCAGGACTGGCCGGGGCTGTCGGGGGAAGGAGCGCGCTATCTGATTGAGCAAGGGGTCACAGTGTTTGGCACCGACGCGATGTCGCTGGACAGTTTCAGCAGCGAGGGGCATCCGGCGCATCACGCCGTGCTGGGCTCGGATTGCCTGATCGTTGAAAATCTGGCAAATCTGCACAGCCTGCCCACATCGTTTACCTTTATCGCTTTACCGCTGAGGATTAAAGGCGCGTCGGCCTCGCCGGTGCGGGCGATTGCCCTGGTCGAGTCGTAATCAAGCTCAGGGCCTGCTGGCCTCAATAAAAATGATGTCCGTGGTAAAGCTGCCGTCGGGTTGCAGCGCATAATATCGCTGAACGTCGTAGGGGGCAGAGTGCTGGTAAGCACGAATAGCCTGCACCATCACCTGCGGCGTGCGCATGCGCTCAACCCAGCTGGTGAATTCCAGCTCCAGCCGGTCATGTGAAATCGACCCAATGGCCAGCCCGGACTCCGTAAACAGCGTCAGCCACTCACCGGGGGAATAATCCCGAACGTGCGAGGTATCGCGCAGCGCTTCAACGGTTTGTAACCAGATATCCAGCACCGGATTCCCCGGCGCATTGACGTCCATAAAGATCGCTTTTCCGCCCGGTTTCAACACGCGGCGGACTTCACGCAGCGCGCTGCCGACATCGTGCCAGTGGTGAGCGGAATAGCGGCTGATAACGATATCGAACTCATCGTTGGCAAACGGCAGCTTTTCCGCATAGCCCTGCCGCGTGGTCAGATGGTGATAACCTCTTTCCTCTGCCGTCTGCGCCACTACCGTCAGCATTTTTTCGGAGAGATCGTAAGCCACCACCTCTTTAACGTGCTGCGCGGCAATAAAGCTGGCATGCCCGGCACCGCAGCCTAAATCCAGCACCCGCGCGTCAGATGCGGCGTACAAGCGCTCACTCAGCTTAACCAGATCGCGGCCGCTGGCGTGTACTGCGCTGGTCAGATAGGCACCTGCCTGCTCGCCAAACTGCTTATCGACATGATCGTGATGACGGCTTGCCATAATAGTTCCTTTATTTTCAGAAAGTACTCGCAGGGCGTGAGCTGAATTCAACCAGCAGCGGATTGTGGTCGGAAGCGGTGGTGACCAGCACCGAAGCTTCGGCTACGCCCATGCCGCGGTAGAAGACAAAATCAAGCGGACGGCCGAAGGCCTTACGGCGATGATCGTCAGTAAAGCGCACCTCACGCAGGCCCATTTCTCGGGAAAAACGATACAGGGCATTGATGCGCTGGCGGCTCCAGGCATTAAAGTCTCCGGCCATAATAACCGGCCCCTGATGGTTGATAATTTGCTCACCAATCGGCCCCAGCTGCTTGCTGTAAACATCAATGCCAATGCTGAAATTCACCGCATGAATATTTACGACCATCAGCATCTGACTGTCAGGCAGCGGATAGGCGGTCACCAGAGCGGACTTGGACAGCCGCAGCAGGGGTTCTCGTTCACGCAGTGGGCAGCAATAAACCGGATGCGCTGATGCCAGCGTCATCACGCCTGAAGGATGCTGTGGCAACACAAAAGCGGGAACCTGGTCCGCCGCAAGATAATTGCTGGTGGCGAAGCGGACCAGCTCAGGGGTGGTTTGTGCCTCCTGCAGAAGCACCAGATGCGCATCTTTACCAAAGTTTTGCAGCACCGACAGCCATTCAGCCCGCTGCTGCTTGAAGATATTCCAGACCAGAACTTTCAGCGAGGTTTCCGTGGTGAGCGGTGCGCCTGGCGGTAATGCCTGTCCGACATGAAGCATCGAGCCCGGCGGAAAAATACGTTCCGCTGGCTGCCCTGCTACATATCTCATGGCATAAGTCTTTTTTCGCACGTTATTGCCTGCACAGTTACAACGAAGGATGCTTTCCATCTTCCAGTTATAGGGGCTTTGCGGTGCAGTTTCAATCACCGCGCTGTAATTCCCCGAGCTTCTCCGTAAGTAAATGCAAACACAATCAGTTTGTAGCTGACTAGTCCTGATTTAGGTTGACAACGTTCTGCCTGTAAAACGCCCGATGAACCTCATCGGGCGTTTTGTATTTCAGGGCCAGATGCGGCCGCTCGTGGTTATAGATTGCCACCGATTCTTTTACCATCTTCCTTGCCTGCGCCAGATCTGCCGGGCGTGTGAGTAAAAACTCATTTTTCAGGATTCCGTTTATTC
This sequence comes from Pantoea coffeiphila, assembly GCF_016909495.1. GTDB lineage: Bacteria > Pseudomonadota > Gammaproteobacteria > Enterobacterales > Enterobacteriaceae > Erwinia > Erwinia coffeiphila. The sequence continues at coordinate 878,089 of NZ_JAFBFW010000002.1, forward strand.
GCTCAGCCAGCGCATTCTGATAGCAGTCATAACCATCTGTCATTGAACAGGTTATCCCGTTTCTCTAATGAACCGACTGGTAAAGCGCTGAACAGTATTGTTGCCCTCTGTCTGAATGATGTATCAGGGGACCTGCCGTTTTTCTCCTCCGCAGCGCTTCTCTGAACGCTTTTATCACATTGTCAGTCTGCAGATTTTCCCCCACATGGTAACCCATAATTTTTCTGGAACAGGCATCCGTGACCAGACTCAGATAGGCCACGCCGCTGCGTAGCGGAAGGTAAGTGATATCGGCGACCCAGACCTGTTCCGGCTCGAGGGCTGTTACCTGTCCGGGGCCGGGTTTCAGCAGATTGGGATGCCGGTAAAAGCGATGATGGCTGTTGGTGGTTTTGTGATAAGCCCGTTTTACAGGAACCAGAAGCCTGTGTTCACCCAGCAGGCTAAAAAGACGGTCACGCCCAATATTCAACTTGTTATCTGACTGACTGTTCAGAAGGTAGTGCAGTTTACGCGTACCGATACGTGGTTGGCGGCACCGGATACGGGCAACAAAATCAATAACCTGTGCATTATGTTGCTGTCGTTTATTGTATCTTGCGTTGTCCTGATACCAGGCCTGTCTGCTGTGCCCCAGGAACTGGCATGCCCGCGTAACGGTTACTTTTGAGGTCCGACCTTGCGCGAGGACTTGCCGGGCCGCTTCTTTACGACACTCACCCCGTAATCATTTTTCAGGACATTAATAACAGACTCAAAAAATTCAGCTTTCTGGTTAGCCAGCGCAAGCTGCTCTTCAAGTTCCTTGATTCTTTGTTCGGGTGTAAGCGGGATATTTGTCTGAGCCACAGGCAGTTTCCTCTTCACCAGGTCAGGAAGTCCGGGACGCCAGTCGAGCTGGCCATATTTACGCAGCCAGACAAGCACGGTGGAGCGCCCCTGAATGCCATATCGCTGTTGGGCCTGTTTATAGGTCATCTCGCCTTTTTCGACCTGCTCAACAACGGCTATTTTAAAGGATAGAGGATAATCACGTTGGGTGCGTTTGAACTCAGTCATCATCACGTTCTCCGTATTTAAGTTGGGAACGTGTCAACGCTATTCAGGACGGGTCAAGCAAAGCAAAAAAGCCCTGAGCGTTAGCTCAGGGCTTTTTCTATTTAAGTGGCGGAACGGACGGGGCTCGAACCCGCGACCCCCTGCGTGACAGGCAGGTATTCTAACCAACTGAACTACCGCTCCACCGATTCTGTACTGATATCAGAAAACGTCTGATTTCAGGTGTTTCGCCTTTACCTTGTCAGGGGTAAAGTCACGATCCGTTAAGGATCTTAATTTGATGCCTGGCAGTTCCCTACTCTCGCATGGGGAGGCCCCACACTACCATCGGCGCTACGGCGTTTCACTTCTGAGTTCGGCATGGGGTCAGGTGGGACCACCGCGCTAAAGCCGCCAGGCAAATTCTGTTATTCACGCCGCCCTCGCAGGCCACGCAAACCAATCCGTATGAACAAGCTGAAAATTATCGTGTTGTCTCTCAACACTCACCAGAACGCTTCTGGTGTTGTAAGGTTAAGCCTCACGGGTCATTAGTACCGGTTAGCTCAACGCATCGCTGCGCTTACACACCCGGCCTATCA
>NZ_JAFBFW010000003.1 GCF_016909495.1 Pantoea coffeiphila
CTGACCCCATGCCGAACTCAGAAGTGAAACGCCGTAGCGCCGATGGTAGTGTGGGGCCTCCCCATGCGAGAGTAGGGAACTGCCAGGCATCAAATAAAGCAGAAGGCCATCCGTAAGGATGGCCTTTTTGCGTTTACGCCGTTCAGAATCCCACCTGAAGTGACCCTTTTACAATCCAGTAGTCTGTATTCTCTGTACTGCTATCCAGCGCTATAATCCTGCTCTCAGTAATAAAACCAGCATCCTCAGCGGTGTTGTTTAAACAGGGGGCGCTCTACTCATTGAAACCCTCCGGGAATAGTGACTGCGGCGAAGATATCAGCAGTAATCGAATAGTTTTTGCACATCGATGGACCACAGAACATGCTTCCTGACGCAGCCTGCGCACAAAATATCCCCAACATTCCCACGCTTTTCACCCAAAATAGACTGCATATAACAATCAACCTCAAAAAGGGAAGTTGAGGAATACATGTTCGCATCTAAAAAAAGATATGTTGCCTGTGCCGGTCTGCTGATTTTTTCTTGCTGGAGTTCCGAAATTTGCGCGGAAATTACGCTTTTACAGCAGGACAGAGACAACCCGGACTGGCTAAATCGGCTTAATCTCTCCGTAAACGGCAGCATCCGTCCACAGTTCAATGACGTGATGGGCGACAGTGATAAAGGCTCCTATCAGCGTAATGGCTTCGATGATGGCGATAATCAAACCCGCTTTGGCTTTGCCGCGGACTATTATCTGCGTGATGGCGTAAGCTGGTATACCTACTATGAGTTCGGCCTGAACACGCCCGCCCTGTTTCACTGGAAAAACCACTACGACAAAGGCAGTACCTATACCACCAGGCGCATGCTCTTTACCGGGCTGAAAGCCGATGATATGGGTGAGTTAACCATCGGCCAGCAAACCAGCGTCTACTATGATGTTGTCGCGGCAAAAACCGACCTGTGGGACGATGATATGCTCGCCCAGGCATCAGGAGTCGGTATCAATGGGGCCTATGACGGTTCATACCGCCCGCGTAAACAGCTGAAGTTTAAAAACAGTTACGGCAGCGTCGATCTGTATGCGGGTTGGTTATTTCCAGATAGCGAATATGTCGTGGGGGATGGCACGCATTATCGCCGTAAAGGCGGAGGATCGCTGGGTTTTGACTACCATATCGCCGACGATCTCAGCCTGGGCATGGCGTGGAATGAAACGCGTGCAACCATTAAGCATCCTGGCGCTGACGATGATAAAACCTATAACCAGCATATTATGGGCGCTGCCCTTAGCTGGGTGCCTGATAACTGGACCTTCGCCGTCGGTGGCGGTTGGTATAAAAACTTCTTGCAAACAGAATCCAGCCGAACGGATAACTACTTTGCCGGCAATGCGTGGGGCGTTGAATATTACGCCGGCTACAACTTTAATATCGATCGCGCAGGGCTGAAAACCGTACAGCCGTTCTTTATGGGCGACCGGCTGGAATACGTCAGCGGCAGGAACTATAAGCGCATCGACAACGGGTTAGGTCTCCTGCTGGCCTTTGCCTATGGTTTCAGCGTTGACTATGAGCATATGTTTACCTCCAGCACTGACAGGCAGGGCGATGTGAACTTTGTACGCCTGAGCTACGACTTCTGAGTTTCCCCTCCAGCCAGCTTTGAACGCACACTGTCGTGATAATACGCAACGGTCTCCGCTGGCTGCTCCTCACCCTGAAACATTTTCAACTATCATATGAACAACTCGACTTTTGTTATGCATCACGCTATCTTCAGGCATCTGGATGTCTAAACGTATAAACGTATGTAGTGAGGAAGTTGACCATGCCGATCAGGGTACCTGATGAATTACCAGCCGTGAGTTTTCTGCGCAATGAGAACGTCTTTGTTATGACGTCAACTCGTGCCAGCACTCAGATGATCCGTCCCTTGAAGGTGCTGGTACTAAATTTGATGCCGAAGAAGATCGAAACTGAAAATCAGTTTTTGCGTCTGCTTTCCAACTCGCCGTTACAGATTGATATTCAGCTGCTGCGCATCGACAGCCGTGAGTCCCGCAACACGCCCAGCGAGCACCTGAATAACTTCTACTGCAATTTCGAAGATATTAAACACGATAACTATGATGGGCTGATCGTCACCGGTGCACCGCTCGGACTGGTCGATTTCTGCGATGTTGCCTACTGGCCGCAGATCCAGCAGGTCCTGCACTGGGCGCGGGAGCACGTGACCTCCACGCTGTTTGTCTGTTGGGCGGTACAGGCCGCGTTAAACATCCTCTACGGCATTCCGAAGCAGACGCGGGAAAACAAATTATCCGGCGTATTCGAGCATCAGATCCTGCATCCGCATGCGCTGCTGACGCGAGGTTTTGACGATACCTTCCTGGCGCCTCACTCACGCTATGCCGACTTCCCGGCGCAGATCCTGCGTGATTACACCGATCTGGAAATCTTTGCCGAATCTGAAAAAACCGGTGCTTATTTGTTTGCCAGTAAGGATAAGCGCCTTGCCTTCGTAACCGGGCACCCGGAATATGATGCGCTGACGCTCTCGGGTGAATATCACCGCGACTACGACGCGGGATTAAATCCTGAAATCCCCTACAATTACTTCCCGCAGGACAACCCCGAGCTTCCACCCAGCGCGAGCTGGAGAAGTCACGGCAACTTGTTGTTTTCAAATTGGTTAAACTACTATGTCTACCAGATCACACCATTCGATCTGCGCCATATGAACCCAACGCTGGACTAGTTTTACCTCGCCCGATCTCACGTCTCTACGCTAAGCTGATTCCTGCGATCGGGTGGATCTCCATCCTCATTTCTATGCCATTCCCCCAACTTTAATCCAATCTCTCCAGTTGCGATCTGCTGAATCGATCCCTGTTATCACACCTAAAAATCATGATGAAAATACCTTCTTATCTTTAAGTATTTTTATTGTCATATAAATCAATTAATTGAATTCATTTTGTAATTAAAATGGAAATAGTTTTTGATTTTGAAAATTAACTGTTTATATTTTGATCCTGCGGGTTAAAGATTGTCCACTTAACGATCGTCACGCCAGGCGGACGAAACTGACAGGAGCAGGGGTATGACACAACAGCTAATCAGCGCGGAACTCACCTTCCAGCGCCAGCCTGGCCAGCAGGAACGCGAAATTCTCACGGATGCCGCGGTCGATTTCCTTACCGAGCTGGTGACGCGCTTCACGCCAAAGCGCAATGCGCTGCTGGCGGAACGCGCGAAAACTCAGCGTAAAATCGATGCCGGTGAGCTGCCTGATTTTATTTCGGAAACGACTTCCATTAAAAATGATGACTGGCAAATTCGTGGCATCCCGCGGGACTTACAGAACCGCCGGGTGGAAATTACCGGCCCCGTTGAGCGCAAGATGGTGATCAATGCCCTGAATGCCAACGTCAACGTGTTTATGGCCGACTTTGAAGATTCGCTGGCGCCGAGCTGGGACAAAGTGATCGCCGGGCAGATCAACCTGCGCGATGCGGTTAACGGCACCATCAGCTACAGCAATGAAGCGGGAAAGATCTACCAGCTGAAGCCGAACCCGGCGGTGCTGATCTGCCGCGTGCGTGGCCTGCACCTGCCGGAAAAACACGTCGCCTGGCGAGGAGAGCCGATCCCGGGCAGCCTGTTTGACTTCGCCCTCTACTTCTTCCACAACGTCGAGGCTCTGCTGGCGAAAGGCAGCGGCCCCTATTTTTACCTGCCGAAAACGCAGACGTATCAGGAAGCCGCCTGGTGGAGTGAGGTATTCAGCTATGCCGAAGATCGTTTCGATCTGCCGCGCGGCACCATTAAGGCGACTCTGCTGATCGAAACCTTGCCGGCGGTCTTTCAGATGGATGAGATCCTCTGGAGCCTGCGCGATCACATCGTAGGTCTGAACTGCGGGCGCTGGGATTACATCTTCAGCTACATCAAAACGCTGAAAAATCACCCTGACCGCGTGCTGCCCGATCGGCAGTCGGTCACCATGGATCAGGGCTTCCTGGATGCCTATTCACGGCTGCTGGTCAGAACCTGTCACCGCCGTGGCGCATTCGCCATGGGGGGCATGGCGGCCTTTATTCCGAGCAAAGATGCGGAACGGAACGAGTGGGTGCTGAACAAGGTGAAAGCGGACAAACAGCGCGAAGCCAGCAACGGCCACGACGGTACCTGGATTGCCCATCCCGGCCTGGCGGATACGGTGATGGCGGTCTTTAACCAGACGCTGGGCGACGAGCTCAACCAGCTACACGTGACGCGTGAACAGGATGCCGCCATCACCGCCGAACAGCTGCTGGCCCCGTGTAACGGCGAGCGCACCGAAGAAGGAATGCGCGCCAATATTCGCGTGGCGGTGCAATACATCGAGGCCTGGATTAACGGCAACGGCTGCGTACCGATCTACGGGTTGATGGAAGATGCCGCTACGGCAGAAATTTCCCGCACCTCCATCTGGCAGTGGATACGCCACGGCAAAACCCTGCAAAGCGGTGAAGTCGTGACCGAAGCACTGTTCCGCAAAATGCTGACCGAAGAGATGCTGGTTATCCGCGAAGAGCTCGGCGGCCAGCGCTTCGAGCAGGGCCGCTTTGAAGAGGCCGCCGCATTAATGGAGCGCATCACGACCGAATCCGAACTGGTTGAATTCCTGACCTTACCCGGCTACCGCTTACTTCCCTGAACCTGACAAGGAACATTGCCATGACCTCACGTACCCAACAGATCCAACAAATCGAACAATCCCGACGCGATGCACGTTGGGAAGGCATTACCCGCCCTTACAGCGCGGAAGAAGTGGTGAAACTGCGCGGCTCGGTAAATCCGGCCTGTACGCTGGCGCAGAACGGCGCTGAAAAACTGTGGGCGCTGCTCAACGGCGGCGCGAAAAAAGGCTACGTTAACAGCCTCGGCGCGCTGACCGGCGGCCAGGCACTGCAACAGGCGAAAGCCGGCATCGAGGCGATTTACCTCTCCGGCTGGCAGGTGGCCGCCGACGCGAACCTGGCCTCCAGCATGTATCCGGACCAGTCACTCTATCCGGTGAACTCTGTACCGTCGGTGGTGGAACGGATTAACAACAGCTTCCAGCGTGCGGATCAGATCCAGTGGGCCAACGAGATTGATCCGGGCGATCCGCGCTACGTGGATTATTTCCTGCCGATCGTGGCCGATGCGGAAGCCGGTTTTGGCGGCGTGCTGAACGCCTTCGAGCTGATGAAATCAATGATTCAGGCCGGTGCGGCCGGTGTCCACTTCGAAGACCAGCTGGCCTCGGTGAAGAAGTGCGGCCATATGGGCGGTAAGGTGCTGGTGCCAACCCAGGAAGCGGTGCAGAAGCTGGTTGCCGCGCGGCTGGCTGCGGATGTGATGGGCGTGCCAACGGTGCTGATCGCCCGCACCGATGCCGATGCCGCCGACCTGATCACCTCCGACTGTGACGAGTACGACCGTGAATTCGTCACCGGCGAACGCACCCAGGAAGGTTTCTATCGCACCCGAGCCGGGATCGAGCAGGCGATTAGCCGTGGGCTGGCCTATGCGCCGTATGCCGATATGGTGTGGTGCGAAACCTCAAAACCGGATCTCGACCAGGCGCGCCGTTTTGCCGAAGCCATCCACGCCCGCTTCCCGGGCAAGCTGCTGGCCTACAACTGCTCGCCGTCGTTTAACTGGAAGAAGAATCTCGATGACCGCACCATCGCTCAGTTCCAGCAGGCGCTGTCGGACATGGGCTACAAATACCAGTTCATCACCCTGGCGGGCATTCACAGCATGTGGTTCAACATGTTCGACCTCGCGCAGGCCTACGCGCAGGGTGAGGGAATGCGCCACTACGTGGAAAAAGTACAGCAGCCGGAATTTGCTGCCATCGACAAGGGCTACACCTTCTCTTCCCACCAGCAGGAAGTCGGGACCGGCTACTTTGACCGCGTGACCACCATTATTCAGGGCGGCAGCTCTTCCGTCACCGCACTGACCGGTTCGACCGAAGAAGATCAGTTCTGATAAACGGGCGGGCTATCTGGCCCGCCACACATGTTTAGCCGGTTGATGAGGTGCACGATGTCAGAGAGGGAAACGCTGATAGCCCAGACTATCCTGCAGGGGTTCGATGCGCAGTATGGTCGCTTCCTGGAAATTACCGCCGGTGCCCAGCAGCGCTTCGAACAGGCTGACTGGCAGGCGGTACAGCAGGCGATGAAAGCGCGTATCCATCTTTACGATCACCACGTCGGGCTGGTCGTTGAACAGCTGCGCTGTATTACCGGCTCGCAGTCGGAAGACCGTGATGTTCTACAGCAGGTAAAAAGCATCTACACCGGCCTGCTGCCGGACTATCCACGCTTTGAAATTGCCGAAAGCTTTTTCAACTCCGTTTACTGTCGTTTGTTCAGCCATCAGGCGCTGACGCCGGAACGGCTGTTTATTTTCAGCTCCCAGCCGGAGCGGCGCTTTCGTACGATCCCGCGGCCGCTGGCGCGAGAGTTCAGCGCCTCGGCAGGCTGGCAGCCGCTTCTCAACCGTCTGCTGCACGATCTCCCGCTGCGTCTGCCGTGGCAGGATCTGGCAAGGGATATCACTTTTATCATCAGCCACCTGCGGGAAAACTTCAGCGAAAGCGATCTACAGCAGGCAACGCTGCAGGTCGCCAACGAGCTGTTTTACCGCAATAAAGCGGCGTGGCTGGTGGCCAAACTGCGCATGCCGTCAGGGGTTTGCGCATTCCTTTTGCCGATTCACCGCAGCGACGCGGGCGAGCTGTTTATTGACACCTGCCTGACCCGCAACCGCGAAGCCAGTATCGTCTTTGGCTTTGCCCGCTCCTATTTCATGGTGTATGCGCCGCTGCCCGCCGCGCTGGTGGAGTGGCTGCGGGAGATCCTGCCGGGGAAAACCACCGCCGAGCTGTATATGGCGATTGGCTGCCAGAAACACGGCAAAACGGAAAGCTACCGGGAATACCTTAACTACATGTCCGCTACCCGCGAGCAGTTTGTTATCGCCCCCGGCGTGCCTGGGCTGGTGATGCTGGTGTTTACCCTGCCCGGATTCGACCGGGTGTTTAAGGTGATTAAAGATACCTTCGCGCCGCAGAAAGACGTCACGCCGCAGCGGGTGCGCCAGTGCTACCAGCTGGTCAAAGAGCACGATCGCGTGGGCCGCATGGCCGACACCCAGGAGTTTGAAAACTTCGCCATCGAGCAGGCAAGGCTCAGCCCGGATCTGCTGGCCGCCCTGTGGCGCGAGGTGCCGGAAAAACTGCAGCAGCAGGGGGAGATGTTGATCATCGGCCATTTGTATATGGAACGCCGCATGACCCCACTCAACCTGTGGCTGGAGCAGGCGGATGACCAGCAGCGGCACGATGCGATAGAAGAGTACGGCAACGCGGTAAAACAGCTGGCGGCGGCCAATATTTTCCCCGGCGATATGCTGTATAAAAACTTCGGCGTTACCCGCCACGGGCGCGTGGTGTTCTACGACTACGATGAAATCAGTTATATGACCGAAGTGAACTTCCGCGACATCCCGCCGCCGCGCTACCCGGAAGACGAGCTGAGCCACGAGCCGTGGTACAGCGTGTCGCCGGAAGATGTCTTCCCGGAGGAGTTCCGCCACTACCTCTGCGCGGACCCGAAGATAGCGCGATTGTTTGACGATATGCACGCGGAACTGTTCCGCGCCGATTTCTGGCGCGGGTTACAGCAGCGGATACGCAACGGGCATATTGAAGATGTCTTTGCCTACCGCCGCCGGCAGCGCTTTTGTCAGCGCTACGGCGACGGCCTGCTCGGACAGGCAAGTTGAAAATCAGGTGTAGAAGTAGCGCACCACGTGGAAAAATACCGGCGCGGCGAAGCAGAGTGAATCAATGCGATCCATCATGCCGCCGTGTCCCTCCAGCATCGCGCCGAAATCTTTCACCCCGCGATCGCGCTTGATCGCCGACATGCACAGGCCGCCCAGGAAGCCCAGCAGGGTGATCAGCAGCGAAATCAGAAACGCCTGCCACGGCGCGAAGGGCGTTATCCACCACAGCCCCATACCGACCAGACTGGCGCTGAGGATGCCGCCCACAAAGCCTTCGACCGTTTTATTCGGGCTGAGCTTCGGCACAATCGGGCGCTTGCCCCACAGCTTGCCGAATACATACTGCAGCACGTCGGAAATCTGCACCACAATCATCAGGAACAGCAGCAGCTTGATATTCTGCTGCTCATAGCCGGGGATCTGCAGCATCAGCAGGGCCGGAGCGTGGCTGATGCAGTAAACGGCAATCATCATGCTCCACTGAATTTTGGCCGCACGCTCCAGGAAGTGGCTGGTATCCCCCGCCAGCGCCAGCCGGGCCGGAATAAACAGCCAGGCATAAACCGGGATCAGGATAACGAACACGCCGTACCATTCGATACCGACCAGCAGATACTGCAACGGCAGGATGATAAAGAAGCACCAGAACAGCGCCTCATGATCGCTGCGGCGCGTCGGCAGCAGGGTGACACACTCCCGCAGCGCATAGAACGACATCAGCATAAACAGCACCGTCGACCCGATAGGGCCAAGCGTCATCGCCAGCACGGAGATGATGCACATCACCCACCAGGCGCGAATACGGGCATTCAGATTGGCGATGGTGTCATTCTGCTTAAACTTCGCCAGCACGCCGCCGATGATGCTGGCCACCACCAGCAGGCCAAACAGGCCGCACAGCAGCCAGCTCAGTTCAGAATCCCAGATTTTCATGGTGCAATCGCCTCCAGTGCGGCTTTGGTCCTTGCCAGAAAGGCCTGTTTATCTTCGCCTTCTGTGACGCCAGGCAGCGGCGTGCCGAAGGTGGCGCTACAGATAATCGGCACCACCAGCCGCGAGCCTTTTGGCAGCACCCGGTTCAGGTTATCCAGCCACACCGGCACCAGTTCAACCTGCGGATAGGCTTTGGAGAGATGGTAAAGGCCGCTCTTAAAGCTGTTGAGCTGCTCGCCGCTGCCGCGCGTACCTTCGGGAAACAGGATCAGCGAATGCTGGCCGTCCAAAGCCTGCTTCAGCGGCAGCAGCACGTCTTTGTTTGTTGAAGGGCTGCCTGCCTCATAATCCGGTATGGGCAGGATCGCATCCTCTGCCGGTTTTGCCTCCCGCTCCCCGGCAGGGCGGCGCTCAACCAGCACAGCGCCGAAAATCCGCAGCGCCAGATAGCGCCGCAGGCGGGAACCCAGCCAGTAATCCGCCGCCGCTACCGGGTGAACGCGGGTGCGCATCTGCGGTGGCAGGCTGGCCCAGATCACCAAACCGTCGAGGTGGCTGCTGTGGTTGGCATAGTAGATGCGGGTTTTTTCCGGCTCCGGCTTGCTGTGCCAGCGGGAGCGGATGCCGGTAAGTAAGCGGCAGACGGTGACCAGCAGTGAACTGACCAGGCGGCAATCGAGGGATAAGCGTGATTCAGGCATCGCTCAGCGTTCTCCTGCTGTCTGAAGAGGACAAAGAGCGGGCGGAAACCCGTATCTGTCGCAGTTTGTCCATACAAATTGGTTGGTACTGAACATCCTTATCCATTTAAAACCCTCGGCGTTGAAAAACAATCAATAGACGGTCTGGCATGCGGTCAGTGGCTGCCGCCGTATTCGCGGGTGATCTCTTTTGCCGCTTTGATCACCATCGCACCGATCTCGGTGACGCGATCGTCGGTGATACGGGAAATCGGACCGGAGATCGACAGCGCGGCAAACGGTTCGCGGTGCTCATCGTAAATGCAGGCGGCAACGCAGCGTAATCCCAGCGCATGCTCTTCATCATCAAAGGAATAGCCCGCTTTACGCGTCTGCGCCAGGTTATCTTTCAGGCTCTGCGGCGACATCAGCGTTTTCGGCGTGTAGTGATGCAGCCCCTGACGGTGCAGCAGCTCGGTCACCTGCTTCTCATTGAGGTTGGCGAGGAACGCCTTGCCCGCGCCGGAAGCGTGCATCGGCAGCTTACCGCCGATCGGGGCCGACATGCGCATTAGCTGGGTACACTGCACCTGATCGATAATCACCGCCTGATGATCGCTGAGATCCAGCACCGCCAGGTTCACCGTTTCACCGGACTCCTCCATCAGCCTGCGCAGCATCGGATGCACCAGCGCCAGCAGGTTGCGGCTTTGCAGGAAGCTGCTGCCCACCACAAACGCGTGCGCGCCGATGGTCCACAGGCCTAAATCACCCACCTGGCGCACAAATCCCTGCTGCTGCATGGTGGTCAGTAATCGGTGCGTGGTGGAGTTGGGCAGCCCGGCCTGCTGGGCCAGTTCGGTCAGCGCCACGCTGCCGTGGGATTCGGCAATGAACTCCAGCAGCTTCAGGCCGCGGGTTAACGACTGAACCTGGCCAGCAGGTTGTGCTGCCTGGGCGCTGGCAGTACGAGGTTTTTTGCCGCGTTTAACCGGGACGGGGGTAGCCATATCTGAGTCCTTTATTTTTCACCATATGGAAATCATTTTCGTTTTATTGGCTAATAATGCAACGCGTTGCGATCTGGTCGGATCAGTTTGCCGATTGGCTGAAAATGTCTCATCAGCCGCCGCTGTTACCCGCACAGAAGTTGTGCCAGTATGACCTGCAGGCAGTGGTGCCATCAGTGACGAGTGAAGGGGCTGGGTTGTGAGCAACAAAATTGAAGCGCTGCATCAGCAGCTGGCAAAACGCATTATGCTGCTGGACGGCGGCATGGGGACCATGATCCAGAGCTACCGGCTGGAAGAGGGTGATTTTCGCGGTACGCGCTTTGCCGACTGGCCCTGCGATCTGAAAGGCAACAACGACCTGCTGGTGCTGACCAAACCGGAGGTGATTAGCGCGATCCATCACGGCTATCTCGCCGCCGGTGCCGACATCCTTGAAACCAACACCTTTAACTCCACCACCATTGCCATGGCCGATTACCAGATGGAATCGCTGTCGGCAGAAATCAACTTCGTGGCGGCAAAGCTGGCGCGCGCCAGCGCCGACGAATGGACGGCAAAAACGCCGGATCGCCCGCGCTACGTTGCCGGGGTGTTAGGCCCGACTAACCGTACCTGCTCGATTTCGCCGGATGTTAACGACCCGGCGTTCCGTAACGTCACCTTCGATCAACTGGTGGAAGCCTACCGCGAATCGACCCGCGCGCTGGTGGAGGGCGGGGCAGACATCATCATGATTGAAACGGTGTTCGATACCCTGAACGCCAAAGCGGCGATATTCGCCGTACAAACCGAATTCGAGGCGTTGGGCGTGACGCTGCCGCTGATGATCTCCGGCACCATTACCGATGCCTCCGGCCGAACGCTCTCCGGCCAGACTACGGAAGCCTTCTATAACTCCCTGCGCCACGCAGAGCCGCTCTCCTTCGGCCTTAACTGCGCGCTGGGGCCGGACGAGCTGCGCCAGTACGTCGCCGAGCTGTCGCGCATCGCCGAAGGCTACGTGACCGCTCACCCGAACGCCGGGCTGCCTAACGCCTTTGGTGAATACGATCTGGATGCCAGCACTATGGCGGAGCAGATCGGCGAATGGGCGCGAGCCGGGTTCCTGAATATCGTTGGCGGCTGCTGCGGCACCACGCCGGAACATATCGCTGCAATGGCGGCAGCGGTCGAAGGCGTGGCCCCGCGCCCGCTACCGACCGTGCCGGTGGCCTGTCGTCTTTCCGGGCTGGAGCCGCTGAATATCAGCGGCGATACGCTGTTTGTTAACGTTGGCGAGCGTACCAACGTTACCGGCTCGGCGAAGTTTAAGCGGCTGATCAAAGAAGAAAAATACAACGAAGCGCTGGATGTCGCCCGTCAGCAGGTGGAAAGCGGCGCGCAGGTGATCGACATCAACATGGATGAAGGGATGCTCGACGCCGAAGCGGCAATGGTGCGTTTTCTTAACCTGATCGCCGGCGAGCCGGATATTGCCCGCGTGCCGATCATGATCGACTCCTCAAAGTGGGAGGTGATCGAGAAAGGGCTGAAGTGCATCCAGGGCAAAGGCATCGTTAACTCCATCTCGATGAAGGAAGGCATTGAACCGTTCCTGCATCACGCCCGGCTGGTGCGCCGTTACGGTGCCGCGATGGTGGTGATGGCGTTTGATGAAGTTGGCCAGGCGGATACCCGCGCACGCAAAATCGAAATCTGCCGCCGCGCCTATAAGCTGCTGACCGAAGAGGTCGGCTTCCCGCCGGAAGACATTATCTTTGACCCGAATATCTTCGCCGTGGCGACCGGCATTGAAGAGCACAACAACTACGCGGTGGACTTTATCGGGGCCTGTGAGGACATCAAGCGCGAACTGCCGCACGCGATGATCTCCGGCGGCGTGTCCAACGTGTCGTTCTCCTTCCGCGGCAATGATCCGGTACGCGAAGCCATTCATGCGGTGTTCCTCTATCACGCCATCCGTAACGGCATGGATATGGGCATCGTTAACGCCGGTCAGCTGGCGATTTATGACGACCTGCCCACCGACCTGCGTGAAGCGGTTGAGGACGTGGTGCAGAACCGCCGCGACGACGGCACCGAGCGCCTGCTGGAGCTGGCGGAAAAATACCGCGGCAGCAAAGCCGATGATGATAGCAACAAGCAGCAGGCCGAGTGGCGCGGCTGGGAAGTGGCTAAGCGTCTGGAATATTCGCTGGTGAAAGGCATCACCGAGTTTATTGAAGAAGATACCGAAGCCGCTCGCCAGCTCTCGACCCGGCCGATTGAGGTGATTGAAGGCCCGTTGATGGCCGGGATGAACGTGGTCGGCGATCTGTTTGGCGAAGGAAAAATGTTCCTGCCGCAGGTGGTGAAATCCGCCCGCGTGATGAAGCAGGCGGTGGCTTATCTGGAACCTTATATCGAAGCCAGCAAAGAGAAGGGCAGCACCAACGGTAAAATCGTGCTGGCCACGGTGAAGGGCGACGTGCACGACATCGGTAAAAACATCGTTGGCGTGGTGCTGCAGTGTAATAACTACGAAATTATCGATCTTGGCGTGATGGTGCCGAGTGACAAAATCCTGAAAACCGCCCGCGAGGTTAACGCCGATATCATCGGCCTGTCCGGGCTGATCACGCCGTCGCTGGATGAGATGGTCAACGTGGCGAAGGAGATGGAACGCCAGGGCTTTACCCTGCCGCTGCTGATTGGCGGAGCGACCACCTCGAAGGCGCATACGGCGGTGAAAATCGAGCAGAACTACAGCGGCCCGACGGTCTACGTGCAGAACGCCTCTCGTACCGTTGGCGTGGTGTCGTCCCTGCTGTCGGCGACCCAGCACGACGATTTTGTCGCCCGCACGCGGAAAGAGTACGACACGGTGCGTATCCAGCACGCGCGTAAAAAACCGCGCACGCCGCCGGTCAGCCTGCAGGCGGCACGCGATAATGCATTTCCGTTTGACTGGGAAAACTACACCCCACCGCCAGCGCACCGGCTGGGCGTAAGCGAAGTGAGTGCTAACATCGAAACGCTGCGCAACTACATCGACTGGACGCCGTTCTTTATGACCTGGTCGCTGGCGGGGAAATATCCGCGCATTCTGGAAGATGAAGTGGTGGGTGAAGAGGCGAAGCGCCTGTTTGCCGACGCTAACGCCATGCTGGACCAGCTCAGCGCCGACGGCACGCTCAATCCGCGCGGCGTGGTGGGGATTTTCCCGGCTAACCGCGTGGGGGATGACGTTGAAATCTACCGCGATGAATCACGTACCGAGATTCTGCAAGTGAGTCATCACTTACGTCAGCAGACAGAGAAAACGGACTTCCCGAACTACTGCCTGGCTGATTACGTTGCGCCGAAGTCCAGCGGAAAAGCCGATTACCTTGGTGCGTTTGCGGTCACCGGCGGGCTGGAAGAGGATGCACTGGCCGAGGCGTATGACGCGCAGCACGATGACTACAACAAAATTATGATTAAAGCGCTGGCCGACCGCCTGGCGGAAGGCTTTGCCGAATACCTGCATGAGCGGGTGCGTAAGGTGATCTGGGGCTTTGCCGCCACCGAGAACCTGAGCAACGAGGAGCTGATCCGCGAGAACTACCAGGGCATCCGCCCGGCACCGGGCTACCCGGCCTGCCCGGAGCACACTGAAAAAGCCACGATCTGGCAGCTGCTGGATGTGGAAGCTTGCACCGGTATGAAGCTCACCGAATCCTTCGCCATGTGGCCGGGTGCTGCGGTGTCCGGCTGGTACTTCAGCCACCCGGACAGCAAGTACTTCGCCGTGGCCCAGCTACAGCGCGATCAGATTGAAGACTACGCGAAGCGTAAAGGGATGTCGGTCAGCGAGGTGGAGCGCTGGCTGGCACCGAATCTGGGCTACGACGCGGACTAGTCCACCTCTACCGCAATATACAGCGCGTCATAGCGCCAGTATTCGCAGTCGCAGTCTATCACCCGGTCGTGCTGGTCACGGTTCAGCCGGGTGATAAACAGTGCCGGGCTGCCCGCCGCCACTTTCAGCGCCGGTGCGGCAAAGTCCGGCAGCGGCGCGGGCAGCATGGTGAAACCCACGCGACCATAGCGAATGCCGTACTCTTCCTGATAAAGCTGGGTCAGCGAGCGCGTTAAATCGTGCTCCAGCAGCTGCGGGAAATAGCGCGGATTCAGATAGTGCTCCACGTACAGCACCGCGCGCCCATCAATCCGCCGCAGGCGGCGAATACGGTAAACGTCCTCCCCCTCCTGCATCTCCAGCCGTGCCGCCAGTCCTGCATCCGCTGCCACCGTCTGTGCATCCAGCACCTCGGTACGGGCGCTGCGCCCCTGGCGTTCGGCCATCGCGTGAAAGTGGCTGCGCAGCAGCGGATCGTAGGCCAGCCTGGGCGGGGCGATAAACCAGCCCCGGCGCAGTTCGCGATAAATCATCCCTTCTGCTTCTAGCTGGCCCAGCGCCTCACGCAGCGTAATGCGGGTGGTGGAGAACTGCTCGCTCAGGATGCGCTCGGCGGGCAGGCGTCCGCTGTCGGCGAAGTCGCCCTGGCGAATACGGGCGGCCAGCGACCGGCTAATGACATCCACAGTTAATGATTTCATCACATCAGAGCCTCAAATTAGTGCGAGTCTGCACATAAATCGCGCGTAACCCGCCTTGCCTTACCGCTTACGATCCTGGCAGGTGTTGCTGGTCTAGTCCACAGCCAGCGCGCGCTGTCATAAAACATTCACTGTACCAGGTTAGATTGGCTCGGTTCTTGCTGGACTAGTCCAGAAGGCCATTAACCCTATCACCTGGAGCATTAGTATGAAATCTTTGTTCGCATCCGTGTTAGCCAGTGCCATCGTTGTGTCGTTTTCGGCCAGCAGCTGGGCTGCCGACGCCGATCTGGCGGCGCTTGAAAAATCCGCCCGTGCGGAAGGTCAGGTCAACAGCGTCGGTATGCCCGACAGCTGGGCTAACTGGAAAGGCACCTGGGAAGATATCACCAGCAAGTACGGGATTAAACACAGCGACACCGACATGTCTTCCGCGCAGGAAATTGCCAAATTCGCCGCTGAGAAAAGCAATGCCAGCGCCGATATCGGTGACGTGGGCGCTTCATTTGGCCCGCTGGCCGTGCAGAAGGGCGTAACCCAACCGTACAAACCGAGCACCTGGGATCAAATCCCTGACTGGGCGAAGGATAAAGACGGCCACTGGGCGCTGGCCTATACCGGCACCATCGCTTTCATCATCAATAAAGACCAGGTGAAGGATATCCCGCACAGCTGGGCTGACCTGAAAAAAGGCAAATACGTTGTCACCATCGGCGACGTCGGCATCGCGGCACAGGCGGCGAACGGCGTGCTGGCGGCAAGCTACGCGCTGGGCGGTAACGAGAAGAACCTGAAACCGGCGCTGGACTTCTTCAGCGATCTGGCGAAAGAAGGTCGTCTGGGCGTGACCGATCCGGTGATTGCCAATATCGAAAAAGGCGAAATTCAGGTGGCCGTGGTCTGGGACTTCAACGGTCTGAACTACCGTGACCAGATTGACCGCAGCCGCTTTGAAGTGGTGATCCCGTCCGACGGTTCCATCACCTCCGGCTACACCACCATCATCAACAAATTCGCTAAACACCCGAACGCCGCCAAGCTGGCGCGTGAATACATCTTCTCCGACGCCGGTCAGATCAACCTGGCTCGCGGCTACGCGCGCCCGATCCGCGCCGAGCATCTGACCCTGCCGGAAGACGTGCAGGCCAAGCTGCTGCCGTCAAGCGAGTATAAAAACGCGCATCCGATTGCCGACCAGGCCGCCTGGGATAACGCATCGAAAGCGCTGCCGCGTATGTGGCAGGAAAACGTCATCATTAACATGAAGCAATAAGGTCACAAGATGAAAACGATTCTGGTAGTGCTGGACGGGCTGAATTTTCAGGTTGCACGTGATGCAATGGGCTATCTTCATGCGGAATGTGCGCAGGGTAACGGGCAGCGCTACCAGATCACCTGCGAGCTGCCGTCGCTCTCGCGCCCGCTGTATGAGTGCATCCTCACCGGCATTACGCCGGTGAAAAGCGGCATTATTCACAACGGCGTCAGTCGCCTGAGCACGCAGCAAAGCATATTTCACTATGCCCGTGAGGGCGGCCTGACCACCGCGGCGGCCGCCTATCACTGGGTCAGCGAGCTGTACAACCGCACGCCGTTTGTCCCCGCCCGCGATCGCCATACGGCAGACAGCGATCTGCCGATTCAGTATGGCCACTTTTACTCGGATGACGTTTATCCCGATTCGCACCTGTTTGAAGACGCCGAAAGCCTGCGGCTGAACCATCAGCCCGACTTTCTGCTGATCCACCCAATGAACATTGACGACACCGGGCACAAGCACGGTTTCTCTTCCCCTCAGTACCGCAACCGCGCGCGGATGGCCGACGGCTATCTGTCGCAGTGGATGCCGGAGTGGCTGCGCCAGGGCTATCAGGTGATCGTCACCGCCGACCACGGTATGAACGATGACCGCAGCCACGGCGGCACCCTGCCGGAAGAAACGCAGGTACCGCTGTTCGTCTTCGGTTCCGCGTTTTCCCTGCGTGAAGACGCCGCGCCGAAGCAAACCGAGCTGTGCGGCACGGTGTGTCAGATCCTCGGCGTGCAGCACGATAAGCCGGTCTGTGCGCCGCTGCTGCGCTCGGGGGAGCTGGCATGACGAAAGGAAAGGGGCTTGCGCTGCTTTGCCTGCTGCCGTTTGCGGTGTTCTATATCGCGTTTCAGATAGCACCGCTGGTCTGGATTGCGGTTAACAGTTTCTACAGCGAAATGAACGAGGCCTGGGGATGGGCCAACTATACCGACATCCTCACCTCAACGTTTTACCAGCAGGCGATACGCTTCTCGCTGGATATCTCATTCTGGTCGAGCGTGTATGGCCTGATCATCGCGCTGCTGGGCGGCTATTCGCTGCACCAGCTCGGCGGCGGCAGGCTGCACCGTTTTCTGATGTCCTTTACCAACATGACCAGCAACTTTGCCGGCGTGCCGCTGGCGTTTGCCTTCGTGATCCTGCTCGGCCTGAACGGCTGCCTGACGCTGCTGATGCGTAAATACGAAATCATGCAGGGCTTTAAGCTCTACTCCACCGACGGGCTGATTGTGGTTTACACCTGGTTCCAGATCCCGCTGGGCATTCTGCTGCTCTATCCGGCGTTTGACGGGCTGAAAAAGGAGTGGCAGGAGTCGGCCGCGCTGCTCGGTGCCAGCCGCTGGCGCTACTGGCGGCACATCGGCCTGCCGGTAATGGCTCCGGCGCTGGTGGGCACCTTCGTGATTCTGCTGGCGAACGCCCTGGGTGCCTACGCTACGATTTATGCGCTGACCACCGGCAACTATAACGTTATTCCGGTGCGTATCGCGGCGCTGGTCTCCGGCGACGTTTCGCTCGACCCTAATATGGGCAGCGCGCTGGCGATGCTGCTGGTGGTGCTGATGTCGATCATCACCGTGGTTCATCAGTGGCTGGTGCGCCGCAGCTACCAGTACGCGCGCTAAGGCAGGAGGAACAATGTCGAAAAGTGAATACGTTTATCACCGGATTATCGTCTGGCTGGTGTTTATCATCCTCGCGCTGCCGCTGGTGGCCACACTGTTCTACGCACTGGCCACCCGCTGGGGCGCAACGATTCTGCCCGACGGCTTAACCCTCAAGTGGCTGATTCAGCTGTGGAGCGATCCGCGTTTCCTCGTCGCGCTTGGGCATTCGCTGCTGATTTGCCTGGGATCGCTGCTGTTCTCGCTGCTGCTGGTGCTGCCGACGATGTTTGTGATCGCTTACTACTTCCCGAAACTCGACGCAGTAATGAATATCCTGATCCTGCTGCCGTTTGCTATTCCGCCGGTAGTCTCTTCGGTTGGGCTGCTGCAGCTTTACTCATCGCCGCCGCTCATGCTGACCGGCACGCCGTGGATTCTGATTGGCTGCTACTTCACCATCGCGCTGCCGTTTATCTACCGCGCCATCGCCAACAATATGCAGGCGATTAACCTGCGCGAACTGATCGATGCCGCGCATCTGCTGGGTGCCAGCACCTGGCAGGCCGCGCTGCTGGTGGTGCTGCCTAACCTGCGCAAAGGGGCGACGATTGCCGTGCTGCTGTCGTTCTCCTTCCTGATCGGTGAGTTTGTCTTCGCTAACCTGCTGGTCGGTACCAGCTATGAAACGCTACAGGTTTACCTCTATAACGTGCGCAACAGCAGTGGGCATTTCAGTAGCGCGCTGGTGATCTCCTATTTCGTCGTTGTCCTGCTGGTCACCTGGCTGGCCAATACCCTGAATCGTGAACGAGGCTGAAGATGTCGTATTTAACTGTGACCCAACTGAATAAGAGCTATGGCCCGACCAGCATCTTTCAGGATATTGAATTCAGCGCGGAAGAGGGCGAACTGGTAACGCTGCTGGGGCCCAGCGGCTGTGGTAAATCGACGCTGCTGCGCTGCATCGCCGGGCTGACCAGCGTCGACAGCGGCCGCATTCTGCTGAAGGGCGAGGATATTGTGCCGGTCACGCCGCAGAAGCGGGCCATCGGCATGGTGTTCCAGAGCTACGCGCTGTTCCCGAATATGACCGTGGAGCGCAACGTCGCGTTTGGTCTGAAAATGCAAAAACTGCCCGCCGCCGAGATCCAGCAGCGGGTGGCGGACGCGCTGGAGCTGGTGGAGCTGAAGGATTTTGCCCGCCGCTACCCGCATCAGCTCTCCGGCGGCCAGTGTCAGCGTGTGGCGCTGGCGCGTTCGCTGGTCACGCGTCCACGCCTGCTGCTGCTGGACGAACCGCTGTCTGCGCTGGATGCGCGTATCCGTCGCCATCTGCGCGATCAGATCCGTCGTATTCAGCAGGAGCTGAATCTGACTACGCTGTTCGTCACCCACGATCAGGAAGAGGCGCTGACGATGTCCGACCGGATTGTGCTGATGAACAAAGGCAAAATTGTGCAGAGCGGCAACGCCGAGGCACTTTACACCCAGCCCGCCGATCTGTTCGCCGCCGGATTTATGGGCAACTACAATCTGCTCAGCCCCGAACAGGCATTGCAGCTGACCGGCCAGCGGTTCAGTGGTCAGGTGGCCATCCGCCCCGAATCGATGATGCTGTGCCCGCCAGACCAGGGGATACCGGCATCGATTATCAGTCATAGCCTGCTGGGCAACGTCATTCGCTACCGGGTTCAGGCCGGCGACGTTGAGCTGCTGGTGGATGTGCTGAACCGCTCGGTGGACGATTTACATCCGGCGGGTTATCAGGTGGGGCTGGTGCTGGATAAGCATACGATGCGGGAAGTTGCCTGATATCACGCTGATAAAAAAGATTTTTTCTGTATATCGGCTAAACTTACCGCTGTGAGATGCAAAGTGAGCTCGGCTTTGCGTTTGATAATGGTACAGAAGTTGTGAGGTCGATATCCGGTGTTAACCCTGTTAAATCTTCTTTCTGCCGTGGCGCTGCTGGTGTGGGGAACCCACATTGTGCGTACCGGCATCATGCGCGTTTACGGTGCCGATTTGCGTCGGGTGCTCAGCCGTAGCGTAGAAAAAAAACCGATGGCGTTTCTCGCCGGGATCGGCGTCACCGCGCTGGTTCAGAGCAGCAATGCGACCACGCTGCTGGTGACGTCCTTTGTCGCCCAGAATCTTGTTGGGCTGACGCCTGCACTGGTGGTCATTCTCGGCGCGGACGTCGGGACGGCGCTGATGGCCCGTATTCTGACCTTCGATCTTTCCTGGCTGTCACCGCTGTTTATCTTCTTTGGCGTGGTATTTTTCCTCGGCCGCAAGCAGACTCGCGCCGGCCAACTTGGCCGTGCCAGCATTGGCCTTGGGTTAATCCTGCTGGCGCTACAGCTGATCGTGGCCGCCGCCGCGCCGATCACCCAGGCGTCCGGGGTGAAAGTGCTGTTCTCTTCGCTGACCGGTGATGTGATGCTGGATGCGCTAATCGGCGCGGTGTTTGCCATTATCAGCTACTCCAGCCTGGCGGCAGTGCTGATCACCGCCACGCTGACCGCCACCGGCGTGATTTCGTTTAAGGTGGCGCTGTGCCTGGTGATCGGGGCCAACCTCGGCAGCGGGCTGCTGGCGATGCTGAACAACAGTACTTCAAACGCCGCCGGGAAACGCGTGGCTCTCGGCAGCCTGCTGTTTAAATTTATCGGCTCGCTGATGGTGCTGCCGTTTGTCGATCTGCTGGCAGAGTGGCTGGCGAAACTGCCGGTCAGTGATGAAGAGCTGGTGATTTTCTTCCACGTTTTCTACAACCTGATCCGCTGCCTGATTATGGTGCCGTTCGCCGAACCGATGGCCGCACTCTGTAAACGGCTGATCCGCGAAGAGCCTGAAAACGACCTGCGGCTGAAGCCGAAGCATCTTGATACCAGCTCGCTGGATACCCCGGCGCTGGCGCTGGCGAATGCCGCCCGTGAAACCCTGCGAATGGGGGATGTACTTGAGCAGATGCTGGCGACCTTCGGCAAGGTGATTCACGGCGAGCTGCGAGAGGATCGGGAGATCCGCAGACTGGATGACGATGTCGACGTGCTGTACACGGCGATCAAGCTTTATCTGGCGCAGATGCCGAAGGAAGACCTGCCGGAAGAGGATTCGCGGCGCTGGGCGGAAATCATTGAGATGGCGCTGAACCTGGAACAGTCCGGGGATATTCTGGAACGTATGAGTGGCGATGTGGCGGATAAATCGCTTGCCGCGAGGCGGGCGTTCTCCGTTGAAGGGATGCAGGAGCTGGACGCGCAGCTTGAACTGCTCACCAGCAATCTGCGCCTCAGCCTGTCGGTGTTCCTCTCCCGCGATTTGACCAGCGCTAAACGTCTGCGCCGATCTAAACATCGTTTCCGCATCACCAACCGCCGCTATTCCCATGCGCACGTCGACCGTCTGCACCAGCATAACGTGCAGAGTATCGAAACCAGTTCGCTGCACCTGGGGCTGCTGGGCGATATGAAGCGACTGAACTCGCTGTTCTGTGCGGTGGCCTACAGCGTGCTGGAACAGGCGGATGATGATAAAGACGATGAGTGATATCGCTGCTCGATCGGTGTCTGGGAGCGCTGCACGTTTGGTGTCTAGCGTAGTCGGTGCCGGGTTGGTGTCGCGGGAATATCGTCGTCTGGCGTATCGGTGCCGGGCGGGTTCGCGGACTTGGCGTGAACACGTCCGTGTGGCCTCGATTCGCGCGTCCCTGCGCTCAACGGTCCGCGAACCCGCCCGTCACCGATTGCCCGTGGATCAGGAAGGCGCTGTAGGTTAAAAACCGTAACGGTCGCCCGGGCACGGAAGCGAAGCGACTAAATCTCCCTCCACGGTCTTCCGGGCCACCAATGCAAAGCCGAATTACGGCTTCTTCTTATCCTTAATCGCCTTACCCGACCAGTAACCGGCCAGCAGTGAACCGGACAGGTTGTGCCAGACCGAGAACAGCGCGCCCGGCAGTGCTGCCAGCGGGGAGAAGTACAGCTTGCCGAGCGTGGCCGCCAGGCCGGAGTTCTGCATGCCCACTTCCAGCGCCAGCGTACGGCAGGTGGACTCATCGAAGCCAAACAGCTTGCCGCCCCAGTAGCCGCCCAGCAGGCCAATGGCGTTATGCAGGATCACCGCGATAATCACGACCAGGCCGACCGAACCAATAAAGCTCTGGCTGCCCGCTACCACCGCGCTGATAATCAGCAGAATACAGACCATCGAAAACGCCGGCAGGTACGGCTCCACGCGCTTCACTAATCTGTTCATGGTGTGGTGAATAATCAGACCCAGGCCAATCGGCACCACCACGATTTTCACGATGCTGAGCAGCATGCCCACGACATCAACCTGAATATGCGTATCAACGTAGAACTTGGTCAGCAGCGGGGTGGCAAACACGCCAACCAGCGCGGAGACGGAAGAGATGGTTACCGACAGCGCCACATCGCCCTTTGCCAGATAGATCATCACGTTTGACGCCGTACCGCTCGCCACGCTGCCCACCAGGATCATCCCGGCAGAAAGATCGGGTGGCATATTAAATAATTTTGCCAGCGCCCATGCCGCCAGCGGCATCACCAGATAGTGCAGGAAGGTTCCGGCGATGACCGGTGCCGGGCGGGTCAGCACGCGCTTAAAATCATCCACGTTCAGCGTCACGCCCATACCAAACATAATCAGCATCAGCAGGTAAGTGACGTAAGGCCCGATGCCGGTAAAGGTGGTCGGCGTGTAATAGGCGGCGACGGAGAGCAGGACTGCCCAGAGGGGGAACAGTCGGGTAACAGTAGCAAGCATAGAAAAGCATCCTTTTAACCCCTTGATCTCCACAGCAGCTCTGGCGGTATAAGCCGATTCAAAAACCGGCAGCGATGTTCCGCCAGCCGTCGCTGAAAGGAGAGTGGGGCGTTTAATGTTGTGTTATTTAACTGAAAATTTGCCATAGCACAGCCGTATTTACCGGAACGAGGAAATTACGACCCGCCGCATCATAGCATCAAAAAAAAGGAGTGTCGGGCCAGCTGCGACTGGCCCGATGAGAGGTTACTCGAACAGATTGCGGTGCAGCGCCTGCACCACTTGTTCAGCGTCCTGGCCCGGCACCAGGAAGCACAGGTTATAGCTGCTGGCACCGTAGCAGATCAGGCGCAGGCTAAACGGTTCCAGCACGCTGAAGACGTCTTTACCGACGCCGCAGGCTTTGGACAGCTCGTTACCGATAATAGCCACCAGGGCCAGATTCTCTTCCACTTCCACGCGGCACAGCGAGGAAAGCTCGGTCAGCAGCGCCTGCGTCAGCAGGCTGTCGCCGGTTGAGGTAGAACCGGTGGTGTCCAGCGTCAGCGCCACGCTCACTTCTGAGGTGGTGATCAGATCAACGGAGATATTGTGACGCGCCAGAATGTTAAACACCTCGGCGAGGAAACCGCGTGCGTGCAGCATATTCAGGCTGGTCAGGGTCAGCAGAGTCTGCTTGCGGCGCAGCGCCAGCGCGCGGAACAGCGGTGGATTTTCGGTTTTATTGCTCACCATGGTGCCGCCCGCGGACGGATCTTTGCTGGAGCCAACAAATACCGGAATATCACTGCGCACCGCAGGCAGCAGCGTGGCCGGATGCAGGATTTTCGCACCGAAGGTGGCCATCTCTGAGGCTTCTTCGAAGGTAATCACATCAATGCGTTTCGCAGCGGGCACCACACGCGGATCGGTGGTGTAGATACCCGGAACGTCGGTCCAGATATCCACGCGGCCAGCGTGCAGCGCTTCGCCCAGCAGCGCAGCGGTATAGTCGCTGCCGCCGCGGCCCAGGGTGGTGGTCCGGCCTTTTTCTTCGCTACCGATAAAGCCCTGGGTGACGATCAGCGCTTCGGCAATACGCGGTTTAAGTTGTGCAGCTGCCAGCTCGGCAAGCGTGGCCACTTCCGGTTCGGCGCGGCCAAAGCGGTCGGTGGTACGCATCACTTTACGTACGTCAAACCACTGAGCGGTGACTTCACGCTCACGCAGAATTTCCACGAACAGCAGGGTCGACATCAGCTCGCCGTGGCTGACCAGCTCATCGGTCAGAGCGGCAGAAGTCGCCAGCGCGGCACCTTCGGCCAGCGTAGCAATATTGTCCAGCATGCGGTCGATCTCTTCACGGATCACCTGGCTCTGCTTCAGTTCATCCAGAATGGCGTACTGAATACGACGAATATCGTCCAACAGCGCGGCGCGCTGCTCCAGCGGCTGGCCTTCAGCCAGAGCAACTAAAAGATTGGTTACGCCCGCAGAGGCGGAAAGGACCACCAGACGAACGTCAGGATTGGATAACACCACATCGGCGCTGCGGTTCATAGCGGCAAAGTCGGCAACGCTGGTGCCGCCAAATTTTGCCACAATTAAATTCTGGGACATGACTATGACTACCTCGTGACAGGTTTTAACTTTCAGCCTTGGCACAAGGAAAGAGCAGAAACGGGTCAGACGTAGAAAGGGACAACTACGAGTCACCCAGAAGCGCTCCACCTTGCGGCACGTTCGACTGCGAACGTTACAGGTGACAACTCAGAGGATTCAGCCCCTGCAGTCGATACGCCCCACTCCGCGTGGTTAATACCTCGGCGTCGCTCCCCCTGATGTGTAATCAATGGATACGGGTCCTCACACACACTGCCTGGGCGACGCGCCTCTTCTGGCTTGCGCGCACATGCACGCGTTTTCAGGCGTGTAGAAATATCGGGTTATGGCGCTGGTGTCAACGCCGGGAGGCTGATGATTATTCATTTTCCTTATTACCCCAGTCGTATCAATCTTACTAATCATCCGTGGCGAAAAAAACGCCGCCTGTTGGCACCATCGATGTTTATAAGCACGGTACGGGCTGTAAATTTTTTTCTTTCATCGTCATACTGAAATGCTTAGTGTGAATCATCCTCACCGACAGAATGCGAAATAGCGCCCGGGCAAACCGCAGTTTTTCCGCTGTTGATAGCCGAAACCTGTTACAGGAAAAGGGGGAGTCGATCCCCGCAAACAGGTACGATGTTGTCCGGTCTGATTTACGATTCTTAAATAAAAAGAGTGTGTTGCTATGAAAAATATCAATCCGACACAAACCGCTGCCTGGCAGGCACTGCAGCAGCATTTTGAACAAATGAAAGACGTTCAGATTGCTGACCTTTTCGCCAGGGACAACAACCGGTTTGCCGCGTTTTCCGCTACCTTCGACGACCAGATGCTGGTCGACTTCTCCAAGAACCGCATTACCGCTGAAACACTCAGCAAGCTGCAGGCGCTGGCAAAAGAAACCGAACTGCAGGACGCGATCAAATCGATGTTCTCCGGTGAGAAAATCAACCGCACCGAAGATCGCGCCGTACTGCACGTTGCCCTGCGTAACCGCAGCAACACCCCGATCGTGGTAGATGGCAAAGATGTGATGCCGGAAGTGAACGCGGTGCTGGCGAAGATGAAAAGCTTCTCCGAGCGCATTATTAGTGGCGAGTGGAAAGGCTTCACCGGTAAGGCGATCACCGACGTGGTGAATATCGGCATCGGCGGTTCTGACCTGGGGCCATTTATGGCGACCGAAGCGCTGCGTCCGTATAAAAATCATCTGACCATGCACTTCGTTTCCAACGTGGACGGCACGCATATCGCCGAAACGCTGAAAGGCCTGAGCCCGGAAACCACGCTGTTCCTCGTGGCGTCTAAAACCTTCACCACCCAGGAAACCATGACCAACGCCCACAGCGCGCGCGACTGGTTCCTGACTTCCGGCGAGCAGGGCGACGTGGCGAAGCACTTCGCGGCGCTGTCGACTAACGGCCAGGCGGTGGCGGAGTTCGGTATTGATACCGACAACATGTTTGAGTTCTGGGACTGGGTTGGCGGACGCTACTCACTGTGGTCGGCGATCGGCCTGTCGATTGTGCTGTCTATCGGCTTCGATAACTTCGAGAAGCTGCTGAGCGGTGCGCACGCTATGGACCGCCACTTCGCCGATACCCCGGTGGAGAAAAACCTGCCGGTGCTGCTGGCGCTGATTGGTATCTGGTACAACAACTTCTTCGGCGCTGAAACCGAAGCGATTCTGCCGTACGACCAGTATATGCACCGTTTTGCTGCCTACTTCCAGCAGGGCAATATGGAGTCCAACGGTAAGTACGTTGACCGCAGCGGTAACCCGGTTTCCTACCAGACCGGCCCAATTATCTGGGGCGAGCCGGGTACCAACGGCCAGCACGCGTTCTACCAGCTGATCCACCAGGGCACCAAGATTGTTCCGTGTGACTTTATCGCTCCGGCGATCTCGCATAACAAACTGGGCGATCACCACAGCAAGCTGCTGTCTAACTTCTTTGCACAGACCGAAGCGCTGGCGTTTGGTAAGTCGCGTGATGTGGTGGAGAAAGAGTTCGCCGATGCCGGTAAAGCCGCCAGCGCCGTTGAGCATGTGGTTCCGTTCAAAGTGTTTGAAGGTAACCGCCCAACCAACTCCATCCTGCTGCGTGAAATCACCCCGTACAGCCTGGGTGCGCTAATTGCCCTGTATGAGCACAAGATCTTTACTCAGGGCGCTATCCTGAACATCTTCAGCTTCGATCAGTGGGGCGTGGAGCTGGGTAAACAGCTGGCGAACCGTATTCTGCCAGAGCTGGAAGATGGTAAAGACGTTAACAGCCACGACAGTTCGACTAATGGCCTGATTAACCGCTATAAATCCTGGCGTTAATTTTCGCTCTGAGAGCTGAAACCCCCGATAGTTCGGGGGTTTTTTTACTGTTTATCGCCAGCCTGCTCTGCGCCGGCATTACTGCCATACCCACCCGTAACGCCGACAACCTCGATTTTTACCTCTCATCTACCCTGAGGTTTTTCCTGAAAACACTGAAAGTTCATCTTTAGTGGGTGAGATTAATCCTAAAAAAATCGAGTAAAAATCTATTACTTCGCTGAATTTCATAAGAAAAAAATGACAATAACGCCATGATTTAAAACATTTTTGTTTCTCTTTGTCGTGTTTGAAAATACGATATTACACTATGCGCGTGTTTTAACGGCATAATGCTGATTTTTACTACAAACCAGAATTATATTCTGTGATATGCACTTGATGGCATGTTGCATAATTGAAAATATCTTTTTAATTGTAATCCAAGTGTAAAAAACTATTTTTTCAATACCTGGAAGGGGCGCTGATTTCTGGGAGTTATTTCCCCATAATGAAGATGCCAGGAACCATCCAGGCCCTGGTGTCCATTCATTAGTGAAGGGAAAGTGTAATGAAAAAAGTCTTATGTGCTACTGCAGCCATACTGTACTTAGCAACCGCTTCAGCTGCTTTCGCCGCTCCTGGCGATGTTGCTGCAACGACAACTGCTACTGATACCACCGGCGGCACTGCTGCTGGTGTTGAAGCGGCAGCACTGTCTGCGGGCGCATCTACTGCCATCGGTATCGGTGCGGTAGCGGCGTTTGCAGGTGTTGCGCTGGCTGCGTCAGGCGGCGGCGATGGTTCCAACACTGGAACCACGACCACCACGACCACCAGCACCACTCGCTAAGTATCACCATTAATCATAACCACACGAAAGTGTGGTTATTTTCAGATTGCTTTCTTTAGCTCAGGGATCCCACTGGTGCGAAACCTACCATTGCTGCTGCTTTGCCTGTTGCTTCAGGCCTGTACACAAACTCAAAAGGGATTGGGTGAAACCTTTAAGCTGGCTTTTCTCGGCGAAGACGACATCCAGTTAACCAATCAACAGATCGCCAATATCCCCTACGCCAGTATGTATCTGCGCCTTAACGGCGGTCAGCAGATCTTCGTTGTGATGGGCTTTAACGAGAATGGCCAGCAGAAATGGATCACCCAGGACCGCGCAACGGTGGTGACGGAAAATGGTCGTCTGGTGAAAACCCTGGGCCTGGCGGATAACCTCAATGAGGTGACCAATCTGCAACAGGACCCGCTGCGCGATGCGCTGCGCCTGACGGACGGCGCCAGCTGGACACGTGTGCTCAGCTGGACGGAAAAAGGTCAGCTGCGTACCGGCACGGCGGTCTCCCACTTCACTCGTCTGAAAGATGAAGTTCTGCAACTGGGCGGCCGTCAGGTTGCCAGCCGCGTCTGGCAGGAAGAGGTCGAGCTGACGGAGAGTGGTAAAACCTGGCGCAATACCTTCTGGGTGGATACCTCCAGCGGACAGGTACGCCAGGCCGTGCAAATGTTGGGAGCGGACTACTTCCCTGTGGCAACCACTATTCTGAAGCCTGCGAAATCATGAAAAAAATCACAACTCTTCTCGCAGGGATAGTGGCATCGCTGTCGCTGCAGGCACTGGCGGACAGCCAGGTCACGGTGTTTTATCCGGGGCAGTCGCAAACTGCCGTCGTCAGCCATGCGGAAAATCTGGCGCAGCTGGTGGAAAGCCCGGCCCTTCAGGGAAAAACCTGGTGGCCCGGTACGGTCATCGGTGAAAAGCTGGCCACGGCGGTCGCACTGCGTCAGCAGCAGGAGGTGGTCGCTCGCTTACAGGCATGGCGCGATAACCTGCGCAGCGATAACGATCTGGCAGAAGCCGCGGTGGTAGAAAATGTCCGCCAGCAGATTGCCTCGCTGAAGGTGACCGGCCGCCAGCTGGTGAACCTCGATCCTGACTGGGTACGCACCCAACCACAGGCCAATCGTCGTCTGGCGGGAGAATACAGCGTTTATACCGTGGCTAAGCCAACCTCGGTCAGGCTGGCCGGTGCCGTTGATGGCGCGGGCACCACGCCGTGGGTTGCCGGACGCCCGGTGGCGGATTACCTCGACTCACGCGCCCATCAGAGCGGCGCAGAGCGCAATGTGGCGCTGGTGATCTCCCCTGCTGGTGAGGTGACTGAGGTTCCCGTTGCCTACTGGAATCGTCGCCACGTCGAGCTGGCGGCGGGCAGCACAATCTTTATTGGTTTCTCATCCTGGGCGCTGCCGAGCGACCTTGCCGACCTTAACCAGCAGATCGTTTCTGTTTTGACGCACCGGATCCCTGACTGATGAAAAAACGTTATCTTCTCAGCCTGCTTTCATTTTCCGTCGCCTGTGCCTGCCAGGTTCAGGCGGCTTCCTATCCCGAACCGGTTGGGCCTTCACAGTCCGATTTCGGTGGCATTGGCCTGCTGCAGGTGCCGACGGCGCGTATGGCCAAAGAGGGCGAGTTCAGCCTGAACTACCGCTATAACGACCAGTACCGCTTTTACTCCACCTCGCTGCAGCTGTTCCCGTGGCTGGAAACGACCATCCGCTATACCGATGTGCGTACCCGCAAGTACAGTTCGTACGAAGACTTCAGCGGGAGCCAAACCTATAAAGATAAAGCCTTCGATCTGAAGCTGCGTCTGTGGGAAGAGGGCTTCTGGCTGCCGGAAGTGTCGGTGGGTAAACGCGATATCGGCGGCACCGGCCTGTTTGACAGCGAATACGTGGTGGGCACCAAGGCCTGGGGGCCGTTTGATTTCACTCTCGGCGTCGGCTGGGGCTACCTCGGCAACAGCGGCAACGTCACCAACCCGTTCTGTAAAGCCAGTGAAAAATACTGCTATCGTTCCGACGGCAACCGTACGCCGGGCGCGTTAAGCCTGGGCGATTCCTTTAAAGGCCCGATGGCGGTGTTCGGCGGTATTGAATACCAGACGCCGTGGCAGCCCCTGCGCCTGAAAATGGAGTATGAAGGTAACGATTATCAGGGCGATTTTGCCGGCAAGCTGGAGCAGAGAAGCAAGGTTAACGTCGGCGCCATCTACCGTATTACCGACTGGGCGGACGTTAACGTCAGCTACGAGCGCGGCAATACCTTTATGGCCGGCTTCACCCTGCGTACCAATTTTAACGAGCTGACTCAGCCGCACCTTGATACGCCCAAGAAGACCTACGAGCCGCAGCCGCAGGGCCGCTTCCTCGACTCGACGGTGACCGCCAGCCAGCTGACCGACCTGAAGTACAACGCCGGCTTTGAAGCACCGCATATTCAGCTGAAGGGCGATACGCTGTACGCCAGCGGTGAGCAGACGAAGTACCGTGATAATCAGGAGGCGGTTGAGCGCGCTAACGTCATTCTGGCCAATCATCTGCCGGAAGGCGTGAAGACCATTGAGCTGACCGAACAGCGCTATCATATGCCGCAGGTGACCACCAAAACCGACGTGGCCAGCCTGCAGCGTCAGCTGGAAGGCTACCCGCTGGGCCGTGAAGAGACGCTGCAGCAGCAGCGAATCAACCCGGTTGCGCCGGAACGCACCGAGCAGGGCTACTTTATCGACGGTCGTCGCTTTGACTACAGCCTGTCACCGGTGCTTAACCAGTCGTTTGGTGGACCGGAAAGCTTCTATATGTATCAGATCGGGGTCTCTGCCGGCGCCAATCTGTGGGTCACCGACCACCTGCTGCTTGACGGCAGCCTGTTCTTTAACGTGGCGAACAACTACGACAGATTCAACTATACGCAGTCTGGTGGAAATTCACCTCTGCCTCGCGTACGTACCCAGATTCGTCAGTACGTTGAAAACGACGTTTACGTGAACAACCTGCAGGCTAACTACATGCACTACCTGGGCGGTGATTTCTACGGCCAGGTGTACGGTGGTTATCTGGAAACAATGTTCGGCGGTGCCGGTGGTGAGCTGCTGTATCGTCCGCTGGACTCCAGCTGGGCGGTGGGCGTGGATGCCAACTACGTTAAGCAGCGTGACTGGGACAATATGATGAAGTTTACCGACTACAGTGCGAAAGTCGGCAACCTCACCGTCTACTGGCAGCCAACGTTTATGGATCAGGTGCTGGTGAAAGCCAGCGTCGGCCAGTACCTCGCCGAGGATAAAGGCGTGACGCTGGATGTTTCCAAACAGTTCGACAGCGGCGTCAGAGCGGGCGTCTATGCCACCAAGACCAACGTATCGTCAGAAGACTACGGCGAGGGTGACTTCACCAAGGGCTTCTATATCTCGGTGCCGATGGATCTGTTCAGCATCCGTCCAACCCGCAGCCGCGCGAATATCAACTGGACACCGTTGACGCGTGACGGCGGCCAGCAGCTGGGACGTAAATACGAGCTGTACGATATGACCACCGATCGCGATCGCAACTTCCACTAGTTGCACACGAGATCGTAACGAGGGCCGTCATCAGACGGCCCTTTTTTTTATCCAGAATCACCTTAGAAATTGGATTTAGTTCTATAGACCCTCCCCTAAGGTCAGGGTTTATATTCTTGATAAATCCGTTACAGGATTTATTAATTGAAAGATGAATGGGATTCTCTTTTTTATATCAATGTTATTGATAAAGGTAATTACCATGAAATTAACTGAGGCTGCTCTCGGAAATGTGGGAAAACACTTGATTGATATTATCAATCTTGATGTCGTCAACCAGAATCCTGAAATACCGCTGTTCTATCTTGAGGGCGGGCATTTCGATCCCCGTTATAGCCTGACTGATTTTTCTAAAAATTCCCTTAGCCTGGCCATTGGTATTGCTAATAATATTATTATCAAGCATAAAAAGGACATTAAGGTGGCGTTGGGAATATTAATCGACGATTTAGGTTTACAATGTGGAGCAGAGGTATGTGAAATATCACCCCTCCCATCTGAAATGGATACCGAACAGCGTTTAGCCGGTGAACTTCCAGAAGGAATTGAAAGTATTCTCGCCGCCAGTCGCATTGTTAAGCGCGACCGACTTTTTGTGCAGGGGGAGCGGACCTGTAAAAATAGGGGGATACAGTCACTACGAAAAATCCTAATGCAGCACCAGGTTTCTCCTTTTTCACATCTTGATATCGAAGCGGATAATCAGGCCGAAAAGATCTATTTCATCAATGAGAAAAACCAGCGTGTCCTTCTTGCAGAGTCAAAATCTAAAGAGACCTGGATAGCAAAATGTCCGGTGATCATGGCTCAGCATTATAGTGATGTTTACCATAAGGTGATCGGTCAAAATCCGCAGGTACATTCGGTACATATTATCGATTTTTCCGAAACGGACGACTATAACAAAGTGATCAATGGTGCCAGCGTCGCGGCAAAATTATTTTTGCATCAAAATGACAGTGCGATGAAAGAGGTGAAAATTACCAATATATTTCTCTCCCCGTTTGATGAAAATGACTTTCTTATTCACTCCACATCAAATGCCATGGGCGTAGCGGCAATATAATTAATTCAATTACCCTGTAACCGGATGGAGAGAAATAATGATACCCCCCCATAAAACACCCGTCTATCTTGACTACAATGCGACAACGCCCTGCGATCCCGAGGTCGTCAATGAGATGCTGCCGTATTTCTCCGGCAACTTTGGTAATGCAGCCAGCCTGTCCAGCTACCACGGTTTTAAAGCGCACCAGGCGGTAGAGAAAAGCCGCGATCGAATCGCCGCGCTGCTGGGTGCAGAGAGCAGCGAAATTATCTTCACCTCCGGTGCCACCGAGAGTAACAATCTGGCGCTGCGCAGCGTCTACAGCGCGCTGAGTGAGCAGGGAAACCACATCATTTCCTCCTCAATCGAGCACCCTGCGGTGCTGGCAACGCTGAAAGATCTGGAGAAGCAGGGCGTCCGGGTCTCTCTCATTCCGCCGCTGCCGAACGGCAGTTTTGATATCGAGGCGATGCGGGCGCTGATTTCACCCGAAACCATTCTGATTTGCGTGATGTATGCCAATAATGAAACCGGAGTGATCAACCCGATTGAAGAAATATCGGCAGTAGCCAGGCAACATCAAATCCTGTTGATGTCCGATGCGACTCAGGCCATCGGTAAGCTGCCGATAAACCTGCAAAAAATCCCTGTTGATATCCTGACCGGATCGGCACATAAAATTTATGGCCCGAAAGGCGTGGGGCTGTTTTATCTGCGCCATCGTCACGGCAAAAAGGTGATTGATATCCAGCCGCAGATCACCGGCGGGCACGGGGAGCAGGGCATGCGTGGCGGCACGCTGAATGTGACCGGCATTGTGGGCTTTGGTAAGGCCGCCGAGCTGGCAGCACAGGAGCTTGAACAGGGACTGACGACGACAGCGCGACAGCGAGATCGCCTGGAAAACGCCCTGCTGGCGCTGGGTCATATTCAGGTTAACGGGGCAGGTAGCCAACGCCTGGCGCACGTTTCCAACCTCTCTTTCCGCCACGTTGACGGCGGCAAGCTCCTTAAGTTACTCAAGAACACGCTGACGATCAGTACGGGCTCTGCCTGCACCTCCAGCAGCCTGTCCCCCAGCCACGTCTTAACCGCTCTGGGATTATCTGACGAGCTGGCGCAGTCCACTCTGCGTTTCAGCCTCGGTCGTGACACCACCGAAGAAGAAATCGACTTCGCCATCGCGGAGGTCCGTCGGGTGACGAAGCTTATCGAGGACGTGTCGGTGGATCATCCGGCCTGATACGGGTTTCGTATTTGTCTCCCCGTGATTCCTCCCCGCCGGGGTTGATCTTTTCTCTTACTGAGTACAATTTTATGTCCTGGAACGCCGCACTAAACGACGCCGTGACATCGGCTGCGCAGCCTTCGCCGCCGGGTGAACATCCGGCATCATCGCACCGCCTTTCCCGCGTTGCTGAACGTCTCGATTATTCAGATATTATTAAGCTGGCCTCTTACGTTCAGCAGCAGACCTCTGCCGGTAAAGACATTTGCGATCTGATTATTGGTGACTTCGATACGCACTATTTCCCGCTGCCCGCCGCACTGAAACGGGCGATACATCAGGCCTATGACGACGGCCAAAATGACTATCCACCGCTTGAAGGCGTGCTGCCGCTGCGCGAAGCGGTGGCCCGGCTGGCTAACACGCATCTCGGCTGTGACTACGATCCCGCCACTGAAATTGTCGTGTCAGGCGGATCGCGCCCGCTGCTCTATCTGGCGCTACTGGCACTGGCCGATCCGGGGGAGAAGGTTCTCTATCCCGCCCCGTCGTGGAATAACGTCTACTACGCCACGCTGTGCGGTGCGCACGGAATTGCGGTGGAAACCCATCAGGAAAATCAGTTTCTACCGACCGCGGAAGAACTCGCGCCGTATCTCAGCGATGCCCGCGTGCTTTCACTCTGCTCGCCGCAAAACCCACCCGGCACCATGTTTACCCGCGAAGCGCTGGAGGCGATTTGCGACCTCGCGATGGCAGAAAATGAACGTCGGCGTCGCTGCCAGCAAAAGCCGCTGTTTATCATCTTCGATCAGGTGTACTGGATGCTGACCTGTCAAACGCGGCAACATCATCATCCGGTAGAACTTCGGCCCGAGCTGAAGCCGTATACGCTGATTGTGGACGGCGGCTCCAAAGCCTTTGCGGCCACCGGCGTCAGGGTCGGCTGGGGAATGGGACCGGCCGACGTGATCGACAGAATCACGCTGATGATTGAGCATATAGGTGCCATCGCACCCAAGGCGGAGCAGCTGGCGACGGCGGCGCTGCTCAGCGATCATCGGCGGCTGTTCGATCATCTTGATGTTTTCAAAGCGCGTATTCTGCAGTCGCTACAGCTGCTGCATCAGGGCGTGCAGCAGTTAAAAAGCGCAGGGCTACCGGTTGATTCGATCGAACCGATGGGGGGGATTTACCTGTCCATTCAGTTCAATGTGATAGGCAGGGTGACGCCGCAGGGGACGAGACTGGACAGTGCAGCCGCAGTCAGCCGCTATCTGATCGATGAGGCAGGCTTTGCCCTGGTGCCGTTCAGCTTCTTCGGCATGTCTGGGCAAATCTGCTGGTTCCGCGCTGCGGTGTGCGCCGTGCTGCCTGAACAGATTGAGAGCGCCTTACCCCGACTGCGCAGCGCGCTGGCTGCGCTGAAGTAAGGGATAGCGGTTCTCGGTATCTTGTGATCTACATCACACTAAAGCATAGTGTTATCTGTCGGCATATCCGACAGATAACAACTATTTAGAGGTGTGAACATGACTCCCCCCGTAAAAAATACTCCGGCCACCCGCCTGGCCTTTGCCCTGCAGATGGTGCTGAACGCCGGTCTGATTGCGCTGGCCGTTATCCTGGTGATCTTTCTCGGTAAGGAGACGATTCACCTGGCGAATGTCCTGCTGAACACCGGGGAGCAGACGTCTTCGTATCTGCTGATTGAAGGCATTGTGATCTATTTTCTCTATTTCGAGTTTATCGCGCTGATCGTGAAGTACTTCCAGTCGGGCTACCATTTTCCGCTGCGTTACTTTGTCTATATCGGCATTACTGCGATTATCCGCCTGATCATCGTTGACCATAAAAACCCGTTTGATACCCTGGCCTACTGCCTGGCGATTCTGATTCTGGTGATCACCCTGTGGCTGGCGAACAGCAATCGCCTGAAGCGCGAATAAAAAAAACAGGCGGCCGTTTGGCCGCCTGAAACACAGGATATAACGAAGCAAGAACAGCAGCAGTGGCAAATAAATCGGACTAACCCTTCACGCCCCCGGCGGTTAAACCGTTAACCAGCCAGCGCTGGGCGATAATAAACACCAGAGTAATCGGCAGCGCCGACAGCACGGCGGCCGCGGCAAAATCACCCCATAAATAGTTCTGCGGATTGAGATACTGCTGCATTCCCACTGCCAGCGTGTAGCTGTTCACGTCGCGCAACAGCAGCGACGCCACCGGCACTTCGGTAACGGCCGCAATAAACGACAGAATAAACACCACCGCCAGAATCGGCACCGACAGCGGCAGCAGGATTAGACGGAACGCCTGCCACGGCGTGGCACCGTCAAGCGCGGCAGCTTCTTCCAGCGAACCGTCAATCGTTTCAAAATAGCCCTTAATCGTCCACACGTGCAGCGCAATGCCGCCGAGATAGGCGAAAATCAGCCCCGCGTGGGTATTCAGCCCGATAAACGGCAGATACTGCCCCAGCCTGTCGAATAGCGCATAGAGCGCTACCAGCGACAGCACCGCCGGAAACATCTGGAAAATCAGCATCCCTTTCAGCAGGCTGGACTTGCCGCGAAAGCGCATACGGGCAAAGGCGTAGGCGCAGGTCGTAGAAAGGGCAACGATGCCTACTGCGCTGATGGCTGCCACCTTGATTGAATTCCACAGCCACAGCAGCACCGGAAACGGCGGCGGCGTCACGCTACCATTTTCATGCACCACCGGGATGCCGAGCGCCAGCTTCCAGTGATCCCAGGAAATATGCTCCGGCAGCAGCGAGCCGATCGCGTAATTCCCCGGGCGCAGCGAGATGGCCAGCAC
This sequence comes from Pantoea coffeiphila, assembly GCF_016909495.1. Classification (GTDB taxonomy): domain Bacteria; phylum Pseudomonadota; class Gammaproteobacteria; order Enterobacterales; family Enterobacteriaceae; genus Erwinia; species Erwinia coffeiphila. The sequence continues at coordinate 36,156 of NZ_JAFBFW010000003.1, forward strand.
CATCAGCAGCGGATACATAATGATGGCCACAAAGCTCAGCAGCAGCAGATGGCTGAGCAGCAGGCGCAGCTTCTGTGATTTAGGTTGTACGATAGCCATGTTTTACCTCAGTCGACTTTGATGCGGGTGGCTTTCAGATTCAGCACGGCCAGTCCGCCTACCAGCAGGAAAATCAGCGTGGCAATCGCCGCCGCCAGGCCGAAGTCCTGCCCGCCGCCGCCCTCAAAGGCGATGCGCCAGGTATAGCTGACCAGCAGGTCGGTATAGCCCGCCGGCGTGGTGGTGCCAAGACGGTCCGGCCCGCCGTTGGTCAGCAGCTGGATCAGCACGAAGTTATTAAAGTTAAAGGCGAAGCTGGCGATCATCAGCGGTGCCAGCGGCTTCAGCAGCAGCGGCAGCGTGATGCGGAAGAAATTCTGCACGGTGGTGGCACCGTCCAGCGCCGATGCCTCATACAGATCGTCCGGTATCGCCTTCAGCAGCCCCATACAGAGGATCATCATGTACGGATAACCGAGCCAGGTATTGACCACCACCAGCATGCTGCGCGCCAGCGTCGGGTCGCTGAACCAGGCCGGCTTCAGGCCAAACAGGGCGTTAAGCATGATATTGATTTCGCCGAAGCTTTGGTTAAACAGCCCCTTGAAAATCAGGATAGAGATAAAGGCCGGTACCGCGTAGGGCAGGATCAGCAGCAGGCGATACACCGCACGCCCCTTCAATGCCTCCCACTGCATCAGACAGGCCAGCACCATCCCGACAGCCGTGGTCAGGATCACCGTCAGCAGCGCGAATACCACCGTCCAGATAAAGATGCCGATAAACGGCTTCTGGATGCCGTCGTCGGTCATCACCCGCAGGAAGTTTTTCCAGCCGATGCTTACCGTATAGCCCGGACTGAGACGTTCGCCGCTCCACTGCTGGTTAGCATCTTTCGCCTGATAGAAACCCACCTCATCGTTCGGCCAGTAAACCGTGCCGGTTTGCTGATTGGTCAGGCTGCCGTCCGCCGCCAGCTTATACAGCGGCTGCGTACCGGAGAACTGACGCAGCGAGCTCATCCGCACGCTGCTGCCGTCGGGCAGGGTGGCGGTAATCAGACCCAGCGCCTGGCGGTTTTGCGTCACCACGCGCAGCATCGCGCGCTCGCCCTGCGGGGCTTCAGCGCTCTCTTTCAGCGCCAGGGTTTGTGGATTTTTATCGTCAAAGCTGAACGGTTCGGAGAGAAAGCCGGGCTTACCGTCGGCGGTCAGCTGCAGGACCCACTGGCTGCCCTGCGGCCACAGATTAAAGTTATAGCGTTCTCCCGCCTGATACTGGCGGTCCAGCAGCACCGTCTGCGCCCGTTCAAAGGTCAGCTGATTGGTACTGCTATAGTTGGTAAAGGAGATGGCGATGGTCGCCGCCAGCGGGAAGAGGACAAACAGCGCCATCCCTGCCAGCCCCGGATAGACATAACGCCAGGCCGTGGCCCGACGCTGAGCAAAAATCACCAGCCCAACGCTGAGTACAATCAGCGTCAGCGCGGCGAACAACACTTCACCCTGCGCATACATCAGCACCACGAGGTAGCCGGTAAACAGCGCAAACAGGGTAACGATCAGCCACTTCAGGCCATGCTTACCGGCAACGTTCGCCATAGAAATTCCTTACAGCAGCGGCGGGCGCTTCCGCCCGCCTGGCAGACAACGGGGATTATTTAGTGATACGCGCCTGGGCGTCTTTCAGCGCGGCATCGACCGTCTGACGGCCGTTGATCGCATTCAGCACCGCGGTGCGTTCCGCATACCAGAAGGCGCTCATCTGCGGTACGTTTGGCATCACTTCACCCTTCTGCGAGTTCTCCATGGTGGCGGCGATCTTCGGATCTTTTGCCAGCTTCTCCTGCATCGACTTCAGAGCCACCGCGCCCAGCGGTTTATCGGCATTGACCTTCGCCAGGCCGTCATCGGTCAGCAGGTAGTTTTCCAGGAACTCTTTCGCCAGCTCTTTATTCGGGCTGGCGGCGTTAATGCCCGCGCTCAGCACGCCAACGAACGGTTTCGACGGCTGGCCTTTAAAGGTTGGCAGCAGGGTAACGCCGTAGTTGATCTTCGCGCTGTCGATATTGCCCCACGCCCACGGACCGTTAATGGTCATCGCGGTTTCGCCCTTGTTAAAGGCGGCTTCGGCAATAGCAAAGTCGGTATCGGCATTCAGATGTTTGTTCTTAATCAGGTCGACGAGGAACTGCAATCCTTCCTGCGAGCCTTTGTTCGCCACGCCAACATCCTTCAGGTCATAGCTGCCGTCGGGGAGTTTCTTAAAGGCGTAACCGCCATTGGCAGCGGTGAGCGGCCAGGTGAAGTACGGCTCCTGGAGGTTAAACATGATGGCGCTTTTGCCTTTCGCCTTCAGCTTTTTATCCAGCGCCGGGATCTCTTCCCAGGTTTTTGGCGGCTCGGGCAGCAGGTCCTTGTTATAAATCAGCGACAGCGCCTCAGCGGCAATCGGATAACCAATCAGCTTGCCGTTATAGCGTACGGCGTCCCAGGTGAAGGGATAGAGCTTGTCCTGGAAGGCTTTATCCGGGGACACTTCGGCCAGCAGACCGGACTGGGCATAGCCGCCGAAGCGATCGTGTGCCCAGAAGATAATATCCGGGCCGTCACCGGTGGCCGCCACCTGCGGGTATTTCTCTTCCAGCTTGTCCGGGTGCTCCACCGACACTTTAATACCGGTATCCTGCTCAAATTTCTTACCGACTTCCGCCAGGCCGTTATAACCCTTGTCGCCGTTGATCCAGATAACCAGCTTGCCTTCTTCTATTTTTGCCTGCGCCAGCGCAGGGAGCAACAGGCTGGAAAGGGTACACAGCAGCAGTGTTTTACTCGCTAATCTGAACTTCGCCATTATTCGTTCCTCTAAGGGTATGAAGCCGGGATGTGGTTGCAGTCTGCTGTTAAGCAAGGAGAACTGCGTCATCCCCGGCTCTACTCCCCCCAATCACTTTCTGTGATCGAATTAACAAAAAATCCATTTCTGCGCTCCCGACCACAAAAAACAGCCGTTATTTTTGCCAGTGCCGTCACGAAATTCGCCCGCCGACCCGATGGTTGATGTCGGGTGCGTTTTTCTCATCCTCCTTTCTCCTCCCCCATAAAAAATCCAGCGGTGGAGGAGTTAGCTTTCCGCGCGCTGCCGCACACTCCGGCCATCAACAGTCAGTGGACGGGAGAAGCGGATGGCCAGCGTGGTGCTGAATAATGTCACCAAAGCATGGGGTGACGTGGTGGTATCAGATGCGATTGACCTGACGATTGCCGAAGGGGAGTTCGTGGTGTTCGTGGGGCCGTCGGGCTGCGGTAAATCAACGCTCCTGCGCATGATTGCCGGGCTGGAAGAGATCACCTCGGGTGAGCTGCTGATCGGCGATCGCCGGATGAATGATGTGCCTCCCGCCGGTCGCGGTGTTGGCATGGTGTTCCAGTCCTACGCCCTCTATCCCCATCTTACCGTGGCGGAAAATATGTCCTTCGGCCTCAAGCTGGCCGGCGTGGCGAAAGCGGAAATTCAGCAGCGGGTCAATAAGGTGGCCGAGGTGCTGCAGCTGGCCCACCTGCTGGACCGGCAGCCGAAGGCGCTCTCCGGCGGTCAGCGGCAGCGCGTGGCGATTGGCCGCACGCTGGTGGCCGAGCCGCAGGTATTTTTGCTCGATGAACCGCTATCCAACCTGGATGCCGCACTGCGTGTGCAGATGCGCATCGAGATCTCCCGCCTGCACAAGCGCCTGCAGCGCACGATGATTTACGTTACCCACGATCAGGTCGAGGCGATGACCCTTGCCGACAAAATCGTGGTGCTGGAAGGGGGACGCATTGCTCAGGTCGGTAAACCGCTGGAGCTGTATCACTATCCCGCCAATCGCTTCGTCGCCGGTTTTATCGGCTCGCCAAAGATGAATTTCCTGCCGGTCAAAGTGACCGCTACCGCTATCGATCAGGTCCAGGTTGAGCTGCCGAATCGCCAGCAGATCTGGCTGCCGGTAGACAGCGCTGACGTCCAGCCCGGCAGCAATATGTCGCTCGGTATTCGCCCCGAGCATCTGCTGCCCAGCGACGTCGCCGACGTCAGTCTTTCCGGCGTAGTGCAGGTTGTCGAACAGCTTGGCCACGAAACTCAGATCCATATCCAGATCCCCGCCCTGCGTCAGAACCTGGTGTACCGCCAGAATGACGTGGTGCTGGTAGAAGAAGGTGCCCATTACGCCATCGGCCTGCCGCCGCAGCGCTGCCATCTGTTCCGTGAGGATGGAAGCGCCTGCCGTCGGCTGCATCAGGAACCGGGTGTAGAAGCACTCCAGCTAAAGCAGTGATAACAGGAGCACAATAATGATTAAGCTGAAATATCCTCTGGCAGTGGCCATTGCGATGGCCATCTCCGGCCAGGCGGCAGCGGTTGATTTTAAAGGCTATGCGCGTTCGGGTATCGGCTGGACCGGTAGCGGCGGCGAGCAGCAGTGTTTTCAGGCTACCGGTGCTAACAGCAAATACCGTCTGGGTAACGAATGTGAAACCTATGCGGAACTGAAACTGGGTCAGGAACTGTGGAAAGAGGGCGACAAGAGCTTCTACTTCGATACCAACCTGGCGTATGCCGTTTCTCAGCGTTCAGATTTCGAAAGCGTCGACCCGGGCTTTCGTGAGGTGAACATTCAGGGTAAAAACCTGATCGACTGGCTGCCAGGTTCTACCCTGTGGGCCGGTAAGCGCTTCTACCAGCGTCATGACGTTCACATGATCGACTTCTACTACTGGGACATTTCCGGTCCGGGTGCAGGTGTGGAAAACATCGATCTGGGCGCGGGTAAACTGTCCATGGCGGTGACCCGCAACGGTGAAGCGGGCGGCTCTTACGGCTTTATCGATAACCAGCAGAAGCAGGTTCCAACCGTTAACGACACCTTCGACGTGCGCGTGGCCGAGCTGAACGTGAACCCGGGCGGCGTGCTGGAACTGGGCGTTGACTACGGTCGTGCCAACGTGCAGGACGGCTATTCGCTGGCGGACGGCGCCACCAAAGATGGATGGATGCTGACCGGTGAGCACACTCAGACTATCTACAACGGCTACAACAAGTTTGTCGTGCAATACGCCACTGATGCGCTGACTTCGCAGCGTAACGGCCGCTCAGAAGGTTCGAGCATCGATAACAACGGCCATATGATTCGCGTGATCGACCATGGTGCGCTGGACTTTAACGACAAGTGGGGCCTGATGTACGTTGCCATGTTCCAGGATCTGGATCGCGACAATAAAAACGGCACCACCTGGTACACCGCGGGTGTGCGCCCAATGTACAAATGGACGCCAATCATGAGCACCCTGCTGGAAGTGGGCTACGACAACGTCAAGTCGCAGGAAACCGGCGAGCGCAACAGCCAGTATAAAGTGACCCTGGCCCAGCAGTGGCAGGCCGGTGACAGCATCTGGTCGCGCCCGGCGATCCGCGTGTTTGCTACCTACGCGAAGTGGGATGAGAAGTGGGGCTACGCCACCTCTGATGATACCGGATACACCTCCGGCACCGCCTACAGCGATACCAGCGCTAAAACCTTCAGCCGCGGTAACGACGATGAAGTCAGCTTCGGCGTGCAGATGGAAGCCTGGTGGTAACAGCCAGTCGCGGGTGGGCCAGCTCAGGCCCGCCCGTCTCTCTTTAGCCCCGAAACTGCATTGCCTGGCGGGATCGGGGTGGCCCGTTTAAGGAACATAAAATGAAAAAAAATCTGCTGTCACTGTGCCTGATTGCGGGACTGACTTCCGCATCAATCCTGCCCGCTACGGCGGCAACATTTACTTCACCACAGAACGTCGCGGTGGCTCCGGCCATTCCGGCCTCCGCGCTGCAGCGCCTCTCCTGGCTGCCGGTCACGCCACCTGCCAGTAACGACATTGCGCTGAACGCTTCCTCCCAGAGCCTGAACCAGGGGGAAATTACCGGTCCGGTTGCGGCCGTGACCCTGCCCGCCGATCGCGGATCGCTGGAAATTACTCTCACCAGCGTGGTGAAAGATCGCCGCGTCTATGTGCCGAACGTGCTGGTGCTGGATGAACAAATGCGCCCGGCCGCCTTCTATCCCGGCAGCTACTTCCCGTACCAGAAACCCGGCGTAGTTTCGCAGGACAGACTGGAAGGGACGCTGAAACTGACCCCTGCACTGGGGCAAAAACAAATTTACCTGCTGGTGTACACCACCCGCCAGGATCTGACGACCACGACTCAGCTGAAAAATCCGGCGAAGGCCTATGCCGAAGGCGTGGGTAACGCCGTGCCGTCCATTCCCGATCCCGTTGCCGCTCACGTGAGCGACGGCCAGATTACGCTGAAGGTGAAAGCGGAGCAGGGCAGCGGTAACGTGATGATCGGCCAGGTGTTTAACCAGCCACAGCCGCAACCGGTGGTGGTTGGCAGTACGGCGGCCCCGGCTGCGGTCGCTGCTGCGCCTGCACCAGCGGCCCCGGCGGCAAAAGCGGAGCCGATGCTCAGCGATACCGAAACCTACTTCAACCAGGGCATTCGCCAGGCGGCGAAGGCGGGGGATATCGACAAAGCGCTGCGTCTGATGAACGAAGCCGAGCGTCTGGGCTCCACATCGGCGCGGCAAACCTTTATCAGCAGTGTGAAAGGCAAGGGATAACATCCCCATATTGCTGGGCTGGCTCCATGACTGGTGCGCCGTGCGGCGCACCTTTTTTCCTTCCTTCTGTGCTACCTATAAATTTCTGCGTAATTGCCCCGCTTTGATAGGTTTGGCTCCGGTGTCTGCGTTACACTCTGCTTCTGAATTTTTTTGCGGAGAAATGCGATGGCTGAGAACGCGCTGCCGCTGTTGCGCGCTATCGACTGGCTGCCCGAATCATCGCCCCTGTTAACCGCTTCCCTGCTCGACTGGCTGATGGAAGAAGACTCGATGACCCGGCGTTTTGAACGTCACTGTCAGCAGGTGACCGTCAACCTGCTGCGCGAAGGATTTATCACCGCGCAGGAGGCTGGAAGCGATGCCGAACTGCTGCCCGCTGACCACCGTTTCTGGCTGCGGGAAATCGAACTGTGCGGTGATGGCATTCCCTGGCTGGTGGCACGTACGCTGGTGCCGGAATCGACCCTGATCGGTCCGGAGCAGAAGCTGCAGCAGCTGGGTACGGTGCCGCTCGGGCGCTATCTATTTACCAGCTCGACGTTAACCCGTGATTTTATTGATGTTGGCCGCAGCGGAAACCTGTGGGGAAGGCGTTCCCGCCTGCGCCTGTCGGATAAACCGTTGCTGCTGACGGAACTTTTTTTACCGGCATCTCCCCTGTATGCCAGGCCGAACGTTGAGGAGAATCAGTAGCGTGGAGAACAGTCTGCAAATGAGTAAGCTTTCTGCCTTTATCCGCCTGATGCGGGTTGATAAACCTATTGGCACGCTGCTGCTGCTGTGGCCGACCCTGTGGGCGCTGTGGCTGGCGGGGATGAAGGTGCCGCCGCTTAACGTGCTGATTGTCTTCGTGCTGGGCGTGATTTTTATGCGTGCGGCAGGTTGCGTGGTCAATGATTTTGCCGACCGCAAAATTGACGGTCATGTTAAACGCACACGAGGACGTCCGCTGCCGAGCGGCGCGGTTACCAGCAATGAGGCAAAGGTGTTGTTTATCGGCCTTGTGCTGGTTTCCTTCCTGCTGGTGCTGACCATGAACAGCATGACCATCTGGCTGTCGCTGGGTGGGCTGCTGCTGGCATGGATGTATCCGTTTATGAAGCGCTACACCCACCTGCCGCAGGTGGTACTGGGCGCGGCCTTTGGCTGGGCCATTCCGATGGGCTGGGCGGCGGTGAACGAAACCCTGCCGTTAACCTGCTGGCTGCTGTTCCTGGCCAATATCTGCTGGACGGTGGCGTACGACACGCAGTATGCGATGGTTGACCGCGACGACGACCTGAAGATCGGCGTGAAGTCGACGGCGATTCTGTTTGGCCGCCACGATAAGCTGATTATCGGACTGCTGCAGTTGGCAACCCTCGCCCTGCTGGCGCTGACCGGCTGGCTGAGTGGTTTAGGCGGCATCTTCTACTGGGGGCTTTTAGTGGCCGCCGTGCTGTTTGTACACCAGCAGAAGCTGATTGCCGACCGCCAGCGTGAGAAGTGCTTCCAGGCATTTCTTAATAACAACTATGTTGGGCTGGCGCTGTTTGTCGGGATTGCACTGAGCATCTGGTCGCTGGCGTAGCGGTAATCATTCCGTGTCGCTATGTGGCGGGCACAGGTGAGTACCAAGCCGCGCACAAGAGTCTTTCAGATACATAGAAAAGGGGCGAACCTTGCGGTCCGCCCCTTTTTTTCGTGTCAAACCCGTCTGTGTTATCAGTCGTGGGCGACCGCACTCTCAATCGTCATGCGAACATCCTGCGTCACCAGATCTGCCAGCAGCTGATAAACCTTCTGGGTCTGCTCAACCTGCGCATCACCGGAGTCACTGATGTAACCTTCATCGCGCAGCGTCAGCACCAGTGAGGTAAACACGGCTTTATCAAAGAACTCAGGTGCATTGATACCGTGCAGCACCGACAGGCGCTGAGCCATGGTGCGGCTCTCTTTCTCCAGCGTACCGCGGTTAATCGCCGGGTTAGCGCTAAGAATAGAGAAGGTAATCGCATAGCGCTGCAGGGTTTCACGCACGCCGGCGGCCAACACCTGTAGCGTACGGAAGCGGCCCGGGGTCAGACGCAGACTGTTCTCTTCGGCCAGCAGCAGGCCCTGACGCGCCATTTCGGCGACCAGCGCATCCAGTACCGCAGGCAGTTCGCTGATTTCCCAGCGCAGGAACAGTTCGCTCTTCAGCATCGGATAAATAACGCTAACCTGGCGCAGCAGCTCCTCGCGGCTCAGTTCGCGATGCTGCATCAGAATGGCGGCGATCAGCGACGGCATCACCAGCATGTGGTGAATGTTGTTGCGATAGTAGGTCATCAGAACCGCCTGCTCGCGCGGCAGAATGACGATCTCACCGATACTGTCCTGCTCCAGCTCAAACTTATTCATGCCAAGCGCGTGTTCCAACAGGGCTTCAGCGCTGACGTCCGGCACCGTAGAGTCGCTGGAGTAGGGCACGTTGCGCAGCAGCTGTAGATAACAATCCAGCTGCTCGGTGAGCTGCTCGCGGGTCATCGAACGCTGGCGCGATGCCAGCAGTGCCGTAACGCACAGGTTGATGGCATTGGCCGCACCGGCGTTGTTGATACGCACCATCACTTTCTGGGCAATATCGTTGACCGCCGGAGTCAGCCACGCCGGGCGCTGGGCTTCAATCGGATCGATAGAATCGCGCCATTCCGGCACGCGCTGGTTGAGGTAGGTCACCAGCGGCAGAGGTTCACCAAAGTTGACGTAGCCCTGGCCAAGGTTGCGCAGTTTACGCAGGCCGCGAACCATCGACATAAAGCCTTCTTTCTCTTTGGTCGCACCGCGCAGCTCTTTCGCGTAGGTCCCTACTTCCATCACGTGTTCATAGCCGATGTAGATGGGGACCAGCGTGATTGGGCGGTTCCCGCCGCGCAGCATGGCCTGAATGGTCATCGACAGCGTGCCGGTTTTCGGGTCGAGCAGGCGTCCGGTGCGCGAACGGCCACCTTCCACAAAGTACTCAACCGAATAGCCGCGGGTAAACAGTTCACCCAGATATTCACGGAATACCGTTGAGTAAAGTTTGTTGCCCTTAAAGGTACGGCGAATAAAGAACGCACCCAGGCGGCGGAAAATCGGGCCGGCTGGCCAGAAGTTCAGGTTGATACCGGCAGCAATGTGCGGCGGCACCAGCCCCTGGTGGTAAAGTACGTAGGAGAGCAGCAGGTAGTCCATATGGCTGCGGTGGCAGGGCACATAGACAATCTCATGCCCGTCCTGCGCCAGCTGGCGCACGCGCTCGCCGCCGCTGACGTTCAGGCCCTGATAGAGCTTGCTCCAGGTCCAGCCCATCACGCGATCGGTCAGGCGGATAGCTTCATAGGAGAAGTTAGCCGCGATCTCTTCCATCAGCTCAACGGCATTCTGCTGGGCCTTTTCATGGGATATTTTCTTGCTGCGCGCTTCATCTTCCACCGCTTTGGCGATGGCTTTAGACTGCAGGAGCTTATTGAACAGGTCCTGACGCACCGGCAGGCGTGGGCCGATGGCTGCCAGTCGCTGGCGGGCGAAGTGCATACGCGCCACGCGCGCCAGCTTCTGCGCGATGGTTTTATCGGTACCGTGCTCTGTCGCCATGCGGCGCAGAGAAACGATAGGCGAGAAACGCACAAAGCTATCGCGACCCAGCCAGATCACCGCAAAGAACTTCTGAATGCCGTTCAGCACCCGCAGATGCGGCTGTTCGACACCCTGTACTTCGCGCCCCGGCGCACGGCCAAACATCACCGATACCGGCACCATTTGCACATCCAGATCGGGATGATTACGGTGCAGGTCCAGATAGTCATGGAACAGCTTGACCGACTCAAGATTCGGTACGAAATAGGGGAACACGCGCGGACCGTCATGGATAAACACATAGCGGGGCAGCACGGTGCCGTCGATCTCCAGCGGATGCAAAGGATCGGGGAGATCCTGTTTGCGGCACTGTTCGCGCAGGGCAAGGAGATCGGCCTTTGAATCATAAGGCAGCACATACATAATAGGGCGAGAAGTATCAAGCCCGAGCTCGGCAACCGGTTCGGCCGGGATTGCCTTACTTTTTACCAGGAATTTCACTGGCAGATTCAACAGTTTGTAATATAAATTACGCCAACCTGACATAGACAACATGAAGCCTCTTGTTAGCAAAGCGCCGCAAGCATACCAGAAAGCGCTAACAGAATCTGTGGTGTTGCAAAATGTGCTACACCCTCTCATTGACGTTAAACTTCCCAAAGGGTTCCCTGATTATGGCAAATAACGCCACCGGACTGACTCGAATTGTAAAAGCAGCGGGCTATTCCTGGAAAGGTATACGTGCTGCCTGGCAGCATGAAGCGGCATTCCGGCAGGAAGCGATTGCTGCCATCATCGCCATCCTGATCGCCTGCTGGCTGGATGTGGATGCCGTGACCCGCGTGTTGCTGATTGGCTCCGTAGTGATGGTGATTATTGTTGAAATCCTTAATAGTGCGATTGAAGCGGTGGTTGACCGTATCGGAAGTGAAATTCATCCGCTGGCCGGGCGTGCCAAAGATATGGGATCTGCCGCTGTATTATTAAGCATAATATTGGCAATTTTTGTGTGGGCAATGCTATTGATTGCACATTTGCGATAGGTTTTCCGAAATTCAACAAACTGCTGTTTTTTAGCCAGCTTTGGGTTTCCAACGCGCAAATACCTGTATATACTCACAGTCGACTGTATAAACAACCAGGGGGCGGGATGAAAGCACTAACGGCAAGGCAGCAGCAGGTTTACGACCTGATTCGCGACCACATTAACCAGACCGGTATGCCACCGACGCGGGCAGAAATTGCCTCGCAGCTCGGCTTCCGTTCCCCTAATGCTGCGGAAGAACACCTGAAGGCGCTGGCCAGAAAAGGCGTCATTGAGATCGTTTCCGGCGCATCACGCGGTATTCGCCTGATGATGGAAGAAGTCGATGGCCTGCCGCTGATTGGCCGCGTTGCCGCTGGTGAACCGCTGCTGGCCGAGCAGCATATCGAAGGCCACTACTCGGTAGACCCCGACCTGTTTAAACCCAATGCGGACTTCCTGCTGCGCGTCAGCGGCATGTCGATGAAGGACATCGGCATTATGGATGGCGATCTGCTGGCGGTGCATAAAACGGAAGACGTGCGTAACGGACAGGTTGTTGTGGCGCGTATTGATGACGAAGTGACCGTTAAGCGTCTGAAGAAGCAGGGTAACATCGTTCACCTGCTGCCGGAAAACAGCGAGTTTCAGCCGATTGTTGTCGACCTGCGTCAGCAGACGCTGACCATTGAAGGTCTTGCCGTCGGTGTTATCCGCAACGGTAACTGGCTGTAATTTCCCGCTGAATCTGACGCGTCGCCCTCCGCGGCGCGTTTTTGCGATCCCTCATCTCTCTCTGCTTCCGGTTGGAAAACCATGCGACTGCTGACGGCTGCCGATAAAAACCTCTGGCGGCTGGCGCTGCCGATGATCCTCTCCAATATTACCGTGCCGCTCCTCGGACTGGTGGATACCGCCGTTATTGGACATCTTGATAGCCCAACCTATCTGGGCGGCGTGGCGATTGGCACTACCATCACCAGCTTCCTGTTTATGCTGCTGCTGTTCCTGCGCATGAGCACTACCGGGCTGACCGCACAGGCGTTCGGTGCGAACGACAAACCTGCTCTGGCCCGCGCGTTAATGCAGCCGCTGCTGCTGGCACTGCTGGCCGGCATCACCTTTATTGTGCTTAAAGCACCGCTGACCCATCTGGCGTTGGGGCTGACCGGCGGCAGTAAAGACGTGCTGCACCAGGCCGATCTGTTTATGCAGATCCGCTGGCTAAGCGCGCCCGCCACGCTGGCAAACTTGGTCTTGCTCGGCTGGCTGCTGGGCGTACAGTATGCCCGTGCGCCGGTGATACTGCTGGTGGTGGGCAACCTGGTGAACATCCTACTGGATCTGTGGTTTGTTATTGGCCTGAAATGGGGCGTTCAGGGCGCTGCTGCGGCGACCGCTATTGCGGAATACGTCAGCCTGCTGGTCGGGCTGCTGCTGGTGTGGCGGGTGATGGTGATGCGTGGCCTGTCGCTGCGTCTGCTGCTGAGTGCATGGCGCGGTAATCTGGCCCGTCTGCTGAGGCTGAACCGCGACATTATGCTGCGTTCGCTGCTGTTGCAGGTGTGCTTTGCCTCACTGACGATTTTCGGCGCGCGGCTCGGCAGCGACATTGTTGCCGTCAATGCGGTTCTGCTGATGTTTTTGACTTTTACCGCCTACGCGCTGGATGGTTTCGCTTATGCGGTCGAAGCCTGCTCGGGAGAAGCCTTCGGTGCGGGAAACAGCCAGCAGCTGCTCAGCGTCTGGCACGCGGCCTGCCGCCAGTCTGGCGTTGTTGCGATGGCGTTCTCGTTGATTTACGCCTTCGGCGGCGAGCATATTGTGGCGCTACTGACCTCTCTGGAGCCTCTTCGGGAACTGGCCGATCGCTATTTATGGTGGCAGGTGGTGATGCCGCTGGCTGGCGTAGGTTGCTATCTACTGGACGGCATGTTTATCGGTGCCACCCGCGCCAGCGAAATGCGTAACAGCATGGTGGTGGCCGCAGCGGGCTTTGGGCTGACGCTGTTTACCGTTCCGCTGCTGGGCAATCACGGTCTGTGGCTGGCGGTGACCGTTTTCCTGCTGTTGCGCGGTATCAGCCTGTGGTTTATCTGGCAGCGGCACTGGCGTAACGGCACCTGGTTTGCCCTGTCGCGCTGACAGAAATATTTGCTTACTTCTCCCTGAACAACGGCCAGCTTGCTGAACGGGCTGGTTTTTTTTGATTTCTGGCGTTGGATTTCAGGCTTTGAAGACACTCCGATTGGCCCGTGTGCAGCATCTTCCGAAATTTGCACTACAATTATCTGTAAGTTCGGCGTTTAGTCAGATAATTATCTGGTTATTGAGCGGAGTGACAAATAGAAATATTCCAGACCATTAATCTCAGCCAGAAGGAGTCTGTTATGAATAACGATGAAATCAGCGGCAACTGGAAGCAGTTTAAAGGGAAAGTGAAAGAGCAATGGGGCAAGCTCACTGATGACGACCTGACGGTTGTGGAAGGTAAACGCGACCAGCTGGTCGGTAAAATTCAGGAACGCTATGGTTACCAGAAAGACCAGGCCGAGAAGGAACTCAGCGACTGGGAAAGCCGCAATAATCACCGCTGGTAATGATATGTATTCAGGATGAAGCTCCTACCCCCTGGCACAAGGAACGTGCCACCAAAGCGCTTCAACTACTGCCACTGTTAAATCTCCACCCCCGCCGAACGCTACCACCCGCTGAACCAACTCTGTTTTTAGCCCACGTATCATCGTTAGCGCGCATCAGTTTCGCTGACGCAGACTGAATATCCGTCTTGCGGGATTTTCGCTTCCGCAGACAGACTATCCTCAGCGCCCGCGTTTCTTACCCTGCACGCTGTGATCGTGGTCGCAGGCGTCCTGATGGGTACAGGCTTCCACTTCGCTGCATTTCTGGCAAAAGCCGTGCGCCTCAATCACGCTGTGGGCCAGGGTAAAGCCGGTTTTCTGCGCCAGCTTTTTGAGGATCTCTTCAACGCCATCGGCATGCTGTTCAGTAACAGAACCACAGCGATCGCAGATCAGCATCGCGGAAGTGTGCGACGGCTCTTCGAAGTGATGGCAGACCACGTAGCTGTTGGTGGATTCCACGCGGTGAATAAAGCCCTGCTCCAGCAGGAAATCCAGCGCCCGGTAAACGGTAGGCGGCTTAGCCTGAGGTTCCGATGCCCGCAGCAAATCCAGTAAATCGTAGGCGCTAATCGAAGCGTTGTGCTCGGTCATCAGGCGCAACACTTCCATGCGCTGTGGCGTCAGCCGCACGCTGCGCTGCTGACAAATGACTTCCGCCTGCGACAGGATTCTTTCGGCACTGGTAATATTCATCGTTTTTCCTCAGGCATGATCAAGGTGATATTTTATCACGTCTGCCACAAAACGCCGAATTTGCCGTCGCTTCAGGTTTTTAGAGACGCATTCCAGAAAAATAAAATGGATCATTAAAAATGTACCACGTACACTCGATCTGATTGATAATTGTACTGCTCCCGAATAGCCTGTTTAGCAGGAGATATCAACTTCAGGGAGTGACATGCTTACTTTTATTGAGCTGTCGGGTTTCAGTAAGAGGTCGACGAAACAGAAATGAAAGACGGACTATTTGCCGATCTGCTGGCCAGTGCAGAAGAGATGGTAAGAATAGAGCAGGGTGTGGAAACGCCATCGCCGGAGCATATTCATACTTATAGTGATATTGATGTTAGAGCGATACGAGAAGTGACCGGTTTGAAGCAGCAAGATTTTGCTGCCGCTGTGGGCGTTAGCTACGATTTGGTCAAAAGCTGGGAAATGAAACGGCGCCAGCCTACCGGTGCCCCAAGAAAGCTACTTCTATTGTTACAGGCTAACCCTTTGATTATTGACCAGCTGAAAGCCATCTGAGCCGTTGAAGTAATGGCTAAATTTTCGCCTCTGCTCACTGAACCCGCACTGTGTTATAGTAGGACATGTTTTAGTCCATTTTCCGCCAAAGAATATAAATGCATCAGAATCAAGAATCACAATCCATGCCTTTGAACATCGGTAATGCTGACGGGCTGGAAAAATTCCCTGCACATCGCTTCTCCATCGCTCCGATGCTTGACTGGACCGATCGCCACTGTCGCTACTTCCATCGCCAGCTGACCCGTCAGAGCCTGCTCTATACCGAAATGGTCACCACCGGCGCGATTATCCACGGTAAGGGTGACTATCTGGCCTACAGCCAGGAAGAGCAGCCGGTCGCGCTGCAGCTGGGCGGCAGCGATCCGGCCGCGCTGGCGCAGTGCGCGAAGCTGGCGGAAGAGCGCGGCTATAACGAAGTCAATCTTAACGTCGGCTGCCCTTCTGACCGCGTGCAAAACGGCCGTTTTGGCGCCTGCCTGATGGGCGAAGCGCAGCTGGTTGCCGACTGTATCAAAGCGATGCGCGACGTGGTGGCGATCCCGGTTACGGTAAAAACTCGCATCGGAATCGACGACCAGGACAGCTATGAATTCCTCTGCGATTTTATTCGTAAGGTATCGGAAGACGGTGGCTGTGAGACGTTTATTATTCATGCGCGCAAAGCCTGGCTCTCCGGCCTCAGCCCGAAAGAGAACCGCGAAATTCCGCCGCTGGACTACGAGCGCGTGTATCAGCTGAAGCGTGATTTTCCGCATTTGACAATGTCGCTGAACGGCGGCGTGAAATCACTGGCGGAAGCAAAGATCCATTTGCAGCATCTGGACGGCGTCATGGTAGGGCGGGAAGCCTATCAGAATCCTGGCCTGCTGGCGCACGTTGACGGTGAGCTGTTTGGCAGCACGCAGCCGCTTGTCGATACGGTTGCGGTGGTACGGGCGATGTATCCGTACATCGAGCGCGAACTGGCTGCAGGTACTTATCTGGGCCACGTTACCCGCCATATGCTGGGCCTGTTCCAGGGCATTCCCGGTGCGCGCCAGTGGCGTCGCTACCTCAGCGAGAATGCGCATAAAGCCGGTGCGGGCGTTGACGTTGTTGAACAGGCGCTGTCGCTGGTTGCCGATAAGATCGTGGTTAACGCTTGACCATAGATTGAGTAAATTGACCAGGTTAACATTAGCCTGGTCGACCATTTCTGATATAATTCAATAAATTACGTCTTTCTTCGTTATGGCACGCTTCTTGTAATGTCTCATCCAGTAATTATTGATGGGAGAGTGCAATGATTGAGATTCTGTTTGTCCTCGGTTTCTTTCTAATGCTGATGCTGACCGGTATTTCAATACTGGGGATTGTGGCTGCGCTGGTCGTCGCTACGCTGGTGATGTTCGTCGGTGGGTTGTTCGCAATTGTGATTAAATTGTTGCCCTGGCTGCTGCTGGCGGTCGCTGCGGTATGGCTGTACCGGACTTATATCAAACAGCCTGGCGGTAACGGCAACCGTTTATTGTGATGATATCAATGGCTTGTGAGAAGCCCCAATGGGCTAATGCGCTCTGGATCACACCGTGAAACATTATTCAGAGCAATTCGCAATTAAACATATTTTTTACTTATAAATTCTGTCAGGATGACTGGATTGAAACAAAGCGTATTCATCGCCGCTGACCCTACACCCAGCGCGAACTAAAAAAAGAAAGAAACAAAAGGGGCTTCCGTAAGGAAGCCCCATTTTTTTATGGGATAAGCAGGCTGGAACCCTGAGTTACACGGCTTTCCAGCGCCTGATGTGCCTGACGGGCATCGACCAGTGCGAACTTCTGCGATTCCGGCACATCGACCTTAATCGCGCCGCTGGCCAGCAGGGAGAACAGCTCATTGCTGGCCTGGGTCAGCGCATCGCGGGTCGTGATGTAGCCGTACAGCGAAGGGCGGGTGACGTACAGCGATCCTTTCTGGTTCAGAATAGCCAGATCCACCCCGGTCACCGGGCCGGAAGCATTGCCAAAACTGACCATCAGCCCACGCCTTTGCAGGCAGTCGAGCGACGCTTCCCAGGTATCTTTACCCACCGAGTCGTACACCACGCGCAGCTTTTTCCCCTGGGTCAGCTCGCTGACGCGCTCGGCAATATTCTCTTCACGATAGTTAATGGTGGCCCAGGCTCCGGCATCTTTAGCGCGCTGCGCCTTTTCGGCGGAGCCTACGGTGCCGATCAGATGCGCGCCCAGCGCCTTCGCCCACTGGCAGGCAATCAGCCCAACGCCACCGGCGGCAGCATGGAACAGGAAACGCTCGTCGGGCTGCACCACGTAGGTTTGCCGCAGCAGATAATAGACCGTCAGGCCCTTAAGGAATGAGGCGGCGGCCTGCTCAAACGAAATCGCATCGGGTAGCAGCGCCACTCTGTCCACCGCAACGTTGTGCACCTCGCTGTAGGCACCCAGCGTTGCCTGAGCATAAACCACGCGATCGCCCGGCTTCAGCACCGTCACGCCTGGGCCTACGCGGCGGACGATACCGGCGGCTTCGCTGCCCAACCCGCTCGGGAGGGAAGCGGGATACAGACCGCTGCGCACATAGGTATCAATATAGTTAATGCCTATCGCCTTATTCTCAATCTGCACTTCACCGGCCAGCGGATCGGTGGGATCGAAATCGATCGCCTGCATCACCTCAGGCCCGCCGTGCTGGCTGATTTGTATACGTTTTGCCATGTTCACTCCGTGGGTTAGGACTTAATGCAGGAGGACGGCAGCGGCGCAAACGAGTATACTTACGCGTCCCCCACAAGATTTTTGGTAGCACATCACTATGGCAGGAAATAAACCCACCAACAAATCCTTCGAAAACCGAGAGCCGCGCGATCGCCAGATGGAAGGTCTGAAGCTGCCCCCGCACTCGCTGGAAGCTGAGCAGTCGGTGTTGGGCGGTTTAATGCTGGATAACGAACGCTGGGATAACGTCTCTGAACGCGTGGTGGCGCAGGACTTCTTCAGCCGTCCGCACCGCATGATCTTCGCGGAAATGCAGCGCCTGCTGGAAATGGGTAAGCCCATTGACCTGATTACGCTCTCCGAATCGATGGAAACCAAAGGCGAACTCAGCATGGTAGGCGGCTTTGCCTATCTTGCCGAACTGTCGAAAAACACGCCAAGTGCGGCGAATATCGGTGCCTATGCCGACATCGTGCGCGAACGTGCGGTTGTGCGCGAAATGATCTCGGTAGCCAATGAGATCGCCGACGCGGGCTACGATCCGCAGGGGCGCAGCAGTGAAGATCTGCTCGATCTGGCGGAATCCCGCGTATTCCAGATCGCTGAAAACCGCGCCAACAAAGATGAAGGGCCGAAAAGCGTCGATCAGATCCTCGAAGCCACCATCAGCCGTATCGAATCGCTGTATCAGACGCCGCACGATGGCGTGACCGGCGTGGATACCGGCTATCAGGACCTCAATAAAAAAACCGCCGGGCTTCAGCGCTCGGATCTGATTATCGTCGCCGCGCGTCCGTCGATGGGTAAAACGACCTTTGCGATGAACCTGTGTGAAAACGCCGCAATGCTGCAGGATAAGCCGGTGCTGATTTTCAGCCTCGAGATGCCCGGCGAGCAGATCATGATGCGTATGCTGGCCTCGCTGTCGCGCGTGGATCAGACCAAAATTCGTACCGGCCAACTCGATGATGAGGACTGGGCGCGTATTTCCAGCACCATGGGGATCCTGCTGGAAAAGAAGAACATGTTTATCGATGACTCATCCGGTCTGACCCCGACCGAGGTGCGTTCCCGCGCCCGCCGCATCTTCCGCGAGCACGGCGGTCTCAGCCTGATTATGATCGACTACCTGCAGCTGATGCGCGTGCCGTCGCTGTCGGACAACCGTACGCTGGAAATTGCCGAAATTTCCCGCTCGCTGAAGGCGCTGGCGAAAGAACTGCAGGTGCCGGTAGTGGCGCTGTCGCAGCTGAACCGATCGCTGGAGCAGCGTGCGGATAAGCGCCCGGTCAACTCCGACCTGCGTGAGTCCGGCTCCATCGAGCAGGATGCCGACCTGATCATGTTTATCTACCGCGATGAGGTGTATCACGAGAACAGTGACCTCAAAGGCGTGGCCGAAATCATCCTCGGTAAACAGCGTAACGGACCTATCGGTACGGTGCGCCTGACCTTTAACGGCCAGTGGTCGCGCTTCGATAACTACGCCGGTCCGCAGTACGACGACGAGTAATCTACAACGTTAAACGGGCGGCTTCGCATGGGGCCGCCGTTCCCGCCGCATCGATCTGCGTTTCATCCCCCCGCGAAAAATAGTGTTGGACAACACGACAAAAAATACGGTTATCTGTCAGTAAGCTGTCCCCTGAACCGGCATGGAATGACGATGACCCAGATCGATGATTTTGATTTTAAAATACTGACTTTACTGGAAAGCAACGGGCGGCTGACCAACCAGGAACTGAGTGACCTGGTCGGGCTATCCGCCTCTCAGTGCTCCCGCCGCCGCATCAATCTTGAACAGGCGGGCCTGATCCTCGGTTATCACGCGCGGCTGTCGCCGGATGCGGTGGGCATGGGGGTGATTGGCCTGATTGAAGTGCGCCTGATCAACCACACCCAGGAGTACGTTGACAGCTTCCACCGCATGGTGGCGGAGCAGTCGGCGATCGTTGACGCCTACAAAACCACCGGCGATGCCGATTATCTGCTGAAGGTGGCGGTGGCCGATCTGGCGGGGTTGAGTGCACTGATTAGTCAGCTGGTGGCCGGGCATAAAAGCGTCGCACACGTGAAAACCTCGGTGGTGCTGGACCGCCTGAAAGAGAACGGCATGCTGGCGCAGAGCTGAGGGCGATGCACGAAAACGGTGCAACTGGTGCACTGTTTTCGTGCAATTGCATCATTGCTGATGCGTGCATCGTGCGCATAACTCGCAAACTGTGCGCGAAATGACGGCAAAAATCGATTTTTACGCACAAAATGTAAAATTAAAGCGCATTTTATTCAACGGGTTAATTCTTCGGGACGATTCAGGGGCCATCGCGCACTCTGAAATGGTGCGATTTTTGCTAACTATCAGGGAGATAATCGCACAACTTAGCCCCCGAGAAACAAGATGGATAACGTCGTAGAACAACCCGCAAAAATCCCCCATACCCTGGTCGAAGACATCATGGCGATCGTGCTGGGCACGCTGATGGTCTCCTTCGGCGTGACGCTGATGAAGCAGGCCGGTGCGCTGACCGGCGGCACGGCGGGGATCGCTTTCCTGATTAGCTACATCACCAAAAGTACCTTTGGTCTGGCCTTCTTCGCCATCAACCTGCCGTTTTACTGGCTGGCGGTGAAACGTATGGGCTGGGCGTTCACCATCAAAACCTTCTGTGCGGTCGGCCTGGTGTCACTGTTCTCCCAACTGCACCCGATGTTTATTCATTTTGCGGCACTGGACCCATTTTATGCGACATTGTTCGGTAACGTGGTAACGGGCATTGGGTTTATAGTGTTATTCCGCCATAAGGCCAGCCTCGGGGGCATCAATATCCTCGCGTTGTGGCTGCAGGATCGCTACGGCATCCGCGCCGGTAAGCTGCAAATGGGCGTCGACACCTGCGTGGTGCTGGCTTCGCTGTTTGTGGTCAGCCGCGAAATGCTGGTGGCCTCAATTATTGGCGCGCTGATCCTGAACCTGATTATTGCCATGAACCATCGCCCGGGCCGTTACTTCGTGTAATATCCTCTGGATGACTATGTGACGCGGGGTTAACCGCCGTCAGAATGACTGATTATTAAATGGAGATCTGCACCGTGTTTCAAAATGTTGATGCCTATGCTGGCGATCCAATTCTCACCCTGATGGAAACCTTCAAGCAGGACGATCGTGCGCACAAGGTCAATCTGAGCATCGGCCTGTATTACGACGCACAGGGTGCAATTCCGCAGATGGATGCCGTGGCGAAAGCGGAAGCCCTGCTGAACGCGAAGCCGCAGATGGCGTCACTGTATCTGCCGATGGAAGGTCTGCCGCCTTACCGTAGCGCGGTGGCTCCTCTGCTGTTTGGCGCGGAACATCCTGTGCTGAAAGCGGGCCGCATCGCCACCATTCAGACGCTGGGTGGTTCAGGTGCATTGAAAGTGGGTGCTGACTTCCTTAAACACTACTTCCCGAATTCACAGGTCTGGGTCAGCGATCCCACCTGGGAAAACCACGTGGCTATCTTTGCCGGTGCCGGCTTCACGGTGAATACCTACCCGTGGTATGACCCGGAAACCAACGGCGTGAAGTTTGATGCGCTGCTGGAAAAACTGAACTCCCTGCCTGCACAGAGCATCGTGCTGCTGCATCCGTGCTGCCACAACCCGACCGGTGCGGACCTGAATAACGATCAGTGGGATAAAGTGACCGAAGTGCTGAAAGCGCGCGAGCTGATCCCGTTCCTCGACATCGCCTATCAGGGCTTTGGCGGCGGCATGGAAGAAGATGCCTACGCGATCCGCGCTATCGCCGCGGCAGGTCTGCCCGCGCTGGTCAGCAACTCCTTCTCGAAAATCTTCTCGCTGTACGGCGAGCGCGTCGGTGGTCTGTCAATCGTCTGTGACGATGCGGAAGAAGCTTCTCGTGTGCTGGGCCAGCTGAAAGCCACCGTACGCCGCAACTACTCCAGCCCGCCGAACTTCGGTGCCCAGGTGGTTTCCTGCGTGCTGAACGATGCCGATCTGAAGGCCAACTGGCTGGCGGAAGTGGAAGCGATGCGCGTGCGCATCCAGGAAATGCGCCAGACGCTGGTGGACGTGCTGGGCGAGGCCGTACCGGGTAAAAACTTCGACTACCTGCTGAAGCAGCGCGGCATGTTCAGCTACACCGGCCTGAGCGCGGCCCAGGTTGATCGCCTGCGCAACGAGTTCGGTGTTTACCTGATCGCCAGCGGCCGTATCTGCATCGCCGGTCTGAACCATAACAACGTGCGTCAGGTGGCCGAAGCTATCGCTGCGGTAATCTGATGTTCTGCTGGCCGGGAACTCCCGGCCAGTTATTCTTATCTGCCAATCTGCCAATCTGCCAATCTGCCAATCTGCCAATCTGCCAATCTGCCAATCTGCCAATCTGCCAATCTGCTTACCTGCTTATCGGCTTATCGGCTTATCGGCTTATCGGCTTATCTACCATTTGCCAATCTGCTGCTCCCTCAACCCTTCAGCCCTTCAATGCACCAGAGCACCAAGCTTCTTCCCCCTGAGTTCCCTGTTTCAACGCTTTCCGGTTTACCTTTGCCTCATATGCGGCACACTTATCGCATCAGTTACGTTAAGGAGCCAGACAATGTGGTATCAGCAAACCCTCACCCTGAACGCCAAACCGCGCGGTTTTCACCTCGTCACCGATGAGATCCTCGGAGAACTGCGCCGCCTGAGCGATGTGCAGACCGGCCTGCTGCATCTGCTGTTGCAGCACACCTCGGCCTCATTAACGTTGAATGAAAACTGCGATCCCACGGTACGCAGCGATATGGAGCAGCACTTTCTGCGCCACGTGCCGGAAAACGCGCCGTACAAGCATGACTACGAAGGCCCGGACGATATGCCAGCGCACATTAAATCCTCATTGCTCGGCACGTCGCTGCTGCTGCCGGTCAGCCGTGGGCGGCTGCTGTTAGGCACCTGGCAGGGGATTTATCTGGGCGAGCACCGTATTCACGGCGGCGAGCGGCGGATAGTGGCGACGCTACAGGGGGAGTGAGCACACCCATCGCTGACTGGCTGGTGACCGCTGGCAGAGGAGCTTTACGCTGAGGCGATGATGCAGACTGCTAAGCGCTGGCCCATAAGCCGATAAGTTTTATGCTCAAACCAGGGTAGGAGAGCTTGCCGGGTTACGGGGTACTGTAAATGCCGCCAGCCGATCCAGCTGCATCAGCTAAACAATTTCAGTGCCGCAATCCGTTGTAGCGATGCATCCAGCGCCTCGTCGCTGGCGGTCAGGCTCAGGCGTACAAACCCTTTGCCGCCCGTACCGAAACCGTGGCCGGGGGCAACCAGTACCTGCGCCTCGTGCAGCAGGCGTTCGGTGAACTGCTGCGAACTGTAACCCGTCGGCACCGGCAGCCAGAGGAAGAAGGTGCCCTGGCGGGCATCCACCGGCCAGCGCATCGCTTCCAGCGCGCGGATGACCCGCTCGCGGCGGCGATGGTAAAGCGCGGCAAACTCCGCCACCGCGCTCTCCGGCAGATCCAGCGCGGTAATCGCCGCATCCTGCACCGCGCCAAACACTGTGCTGTAGCTGTGGGTGTGCAGCTTTTTAAATGCGCTAATCACCGAGGCGTTGCCGACGGCGAAACCAAAGCGCCAGCCCGCCATCAGGAAGGTTTTCGACATCGTATAGATTTCCACAGCCCACTCTTTAGCTTCCGGCTGCGACAGCAGGCTGGGCGGTGCTTCCTGCGCATGGCGGCCAATCGCCGAGTAGGCGAAATCGTGCAGCAGCGGAACGTTCAGCCGCTGGACGAACGCCAGCGCATCGTCAAACAGCTGCGGGGTCGCCACCGCCCCGGTCGGGTTATGCGGATAGTTGAGCATCAGCAGACCGGCCTCGCGGGAAACCGCTTCCGGCACTTCGGTAAAGTCCGGCAGAAACTGGTTTTTAGCGTGCAGCGGGATGCCGTAAAACTGCGCCTGCGCCTGTGCGGCGGCCGAACGGTAAATCGGGTAGCAGGGATCGGTCGAAATCAGATACTGACCGGGGGCGAGCAGCGCGCGCGGCAGGCCGGTGACGCCGATATGTGAACCGTGGAAAACGGCAATCTCGCTGTCCGGGTCCAGCTCTACCCCGTACTGGCGCTGATAAAAGCGGGCGATCGCCTGGCGCAGCGCGGGTTTGCCCCAGAACGACGGGTAATCGTGGTTTTCCGGCTGCGCGGCGGCGGATTGCAGCGTGGCGACCACCGCTGCCGGAGTGGGCTGGCGCGGGCTGCCGGAAGAAAGGTCAATCAGCGGACGCTGCGAGGTGTCAATCTGCGCTGCCATTTTTTCCAGCGCGCTAAACAGATTCTCTTCTAATTGATCTAAAAGGGGGGAAGCAGAAAATACCGGCATAATACTTCTCGATAAAAGCCATTAATAACCGGACTATCGCATAGCCTATCGGCGCATAAAATGAAATTTTCCGGCGACAAAAAGATAAAAAAAGATATCGATATGCAAAAAATGCAATAAAGAATAATGGATAAGGTTAGCACAATAAAGATATTGAGCAGAATTCACTTTCGCTGCAAAGTCCTGAGTATATTGGAATCATTTATTTTATATTCAGCACTTCACCGGAGAGAGTATTTCTATGCGCAGGTCATTGATTAGCGGACTGGTTGTTGCCTTATTGTCTTCTGCTGTAGTTATTTCGACAGCGCATGCCGATGATAAATTAATTCGTGTGGGTTTTAACCCCGGCCCTTATAAAGAGCAGTTCCAGAATGGCGTTGCACCATTTTTGATCAAGAAGGGATATAAAGTCGAGTATAAAGATTTCAGCGACGGTATTCAGGTTAACGATGCGGTGGCGCGGGGTAATATTGAAGCCAATATTATGCAGCACCCGGTATATTTAAAATCGGTCAACGAACGTCTGGGTATTGATAACGTCGGCATTGTGCAGGTGCCAACCCCGCCGATGGGACTCTATGCCGGCAAGCTCAACACGCTGGATACCCCGAAGCCGGGTACGGTGATCTCGGTGCCGAACCAGGCGCCTAATGAATATCGCGCCCTGCTGGTGCTGCAAAGCCTTGGCTGGGTCAAACTGAAGGCCGATATCGACCCGGCGACCTTCTCGCAGAAAGCCATCAGTGAAAACCCGTACAAAATCGTGCTGAAAGAGATGGATAACGCCCAGCAGGTTCGCGCGCTGCCGGACGTGGATTTCGGCCTCATTCAGGGCAACTTCGCCGTTTCCAGCGGGATGAAATTAAGTTCGGCGCTGAAGCTGGAAACGCCAACCAGCCAGTTTATTAACGTGGTGACGGTGGCCGGTAAAAATAAAGACGCGCAGTTCGCCAAAGACATCGTGGCGGGCTACCACTCCGCCGAGTTTAAAACCTATATCACCACCCATTCGCAGTACGACGGCTACCTGCAGCCCAGCTATTTCAAATGAGTCAGCCGGTTATCCGCTTTAACTCGGTCAGCAAAACGTTTACCCGCAAGGGAGAAAGCTTCCTTGCGCTGGATAACGTCAACCTGACGATTAATCAGGGCGATATCTTCGGCGTTATCGGTGCCAGCGGCGCGGGAAAAAGCACGCTGCTGCGCCTGATTAACCATCTGGAAGCGCCCACCGAGGGCGATGTGCTGATTAACGATCTGTCGCTGCAGGGCATCAGTAAGAAACAGCTGAACCAGGTGAAGAAAGATATCGGCATGATCTTTCAGCACTTTAACCTGCTGAACTCGCGCACGGTATTTCACAACGTGGCGATCCCGCTGATCTTACAGGGCCGCGATAAAGCCTTTATCCGCGAACGGGTGAGCGAGCTGCTGGCCTTCGTGAACCTCAGCGATAAAGCCGAAAGCTATCCCGATGAACTTTCCGGCGGGCAAAAGCAGCGCGTGGGTATTGCCCGTGCGCTGGCCACCAACCCGTCGATCCTGCTGTGTGATGAGGCCACCTCGGCGCTGGACCCGCACACCACCGTGCAGATCCTGCTGCTGCTGCAGGAAATTAACCGCCGCTACGGCATCACTATCGTGCTGATCACCCATGAAATGTCGGTAGTGCAGAAAATCTGCCACAAAGTCGCGGTGATGGCCAACGGGCAGGTGGTTGAGCAGGGTAACGTGCTTGAGCTGTTTGGGCAGCCGAAAGATTCTGTCACCGCCAGCTTTGTGCAGTCGGTGATCCACGATCGCCTGCCGGAGCAGACCGTGGCGCGCATCAAGCAGCAGAGGCAGAGCCGGGCGCTGCGGCTGGAATTCGTGGGGCAGACCGCGCAGCAGCCGATCGTCAACCGGCTGATCCGCGAGTATCCGGTGGAGGTCAATATCCTGTTTGCCAACATGTCTGAAATTCAGAGCACCATTCTCGGCTTTATGATCGTGCAGATCGGCGGAGAAGCGGCGGATATCGACGCGGCGATCCGCTACCTCCATGACGCAGGAGTGAAAATCAGCGATGTTTGAATTTATTGATACCGCCATCACCGGCGATCAGTTCCTGCTGGCGCTGTACGACACGCTGATCATGGTCAGCGTCTCGCTGGGCTTTGGCGCGCTGCTCGGCATCCCGCTGGGCATCGTGCTGGTGCTGTGCCGCCCCGGTGGCATTCTGCCGAACGGCACGCTGCACCAGATCCTTAATCCAGTGGTGAATATCCTGCGCTCGCTGCCGTTTATCATCCTGCTGATCACCATTCTGCCGGTCACCCGTTGGCTGGTCGGCACCACCATCGGCACCCCCGGTGCGATTGTGCCGCTGGTGGTGTTTATCGCCCCCTATATTGCCCGGCTGGTGGAAAGCTCGTTGCTGGAGGTGGGTGACGGCATTCTCGAATCCGCCAACGCCATGGGTGCCAGCACCTTTCAGACCATCTGGCACTTTATGCTGCCGGAGGCCGCATCATCGCTGATCCTCGCGCTGACCACCGCCACCATCGGCCTGCTGGGTGCCACCGCGATGGCGGGCACCGTTGGCGGCGGCGGCATCGGCGACCTGGCCATCACCTACGGCTACCAGCGTTTTGATGCCTTTGCCACGCTGAGCACCGCGCTGGTGCTGATCGTTATCGTGCAGCTTTTACAGACCTTCGGCACGCGTCTGGCGCGCCGGATACGTCGCGAATAATCGTAAGGAGAAACCGTATGCCAGTAGTAGAGAGCTTTACCCTCGACCACAACAAAGTCATCGCCCCGTATGTGCGGGTGGCCGGTAATGAAAAACACGCGCTGGGCAGCGTGGTGGAAAAATATGACCTGCGCCTGCTGCAGCCGAATGCGGATGCCATCCCGACCGCCGCGCTGCACACGCTGGAGCACCTGCTGGCCTTTGGCCTGCGTGAAGAGCTGGACGGCGTGATCGACATTTCCCCGATGGGCTGCCGCACCGGCTTCTATCTCATCCTGTGGGATAACCGCGATCCGAAAACCATCGCTACCGCGCTGACCCGCGTGCTGGAGCGGGTGGTTGATGCCACCGACGTACCGGCGGTGACGCCGCTGGAGTGCGGCAACTATCGCGATCACTCGCTGTTCTCGGCGAAAGAGTATGCGCGCCAGGTGCTGGCGGCCGGGATCAGTACTGACGCCTTTTCCCGTCAGGTGGTTTGATGGTTGCCATCGATCTCCGGGGGCAGACGGCGGTGGTCACCGGCGGCCTGCAGGGAATCGGGCGGGCCATTGCCGAGCTGCTGCATCAGGCCGGTGCCAGCGTGGTGGTGGGCGACATCGCCATCACCGCACGGGAAACCGGCGACCGCTGGCTGTGGCTGCCCTGCGATATCGCCCGACCTGAACAGGCGGGTGAGCTGATTGCCGTGGCGCAGCAGCAGTTTGGCCGCGTGGATATCCTGGTCAACAGCTGCGGCGTGTCGGCGATGAGCCGCATCGACGAGCTGGATGAGGCGGCCTGGCAGCGCATCCTCGACGTGAACGTCAAGGGCGTTGGCTACGCCTCGCAGGCCGCTATTGCACTGATGAAGCCCCAGCGCTACGGCCGCATTATCAATATCGCCTCGCAGGCGGGGAAAAACGGCTATCGCCTGATGGGGCAGTATGTCGCCTCTAAACATGCGGTACTGGGTTTAACCAAGGTGGCGGCGATTGAGCTGGCCCGCGACAACATCCTCGTTAACGCCGTCTGCCCCGGCATCGTTGAAACACCGATGAAATGGCACGAACGGGAGCTGGGCGGTAAACTGCGTGGGCTGACGGCGGAGGATATCTATGCCGAAGACTGTTCGCAGGTGCCGCTGGGCCGCACCGCGCAGCCGGAAGATGTCGCCAACGTGGTGCTGTTTCTCGCCAGCCCGCTGTCCTCCTATATGACCGGCCAGGCGATTAACGTCACTGGCGGAATGACCATGCACTAACTCCCGGAGCGCACCATGAGCCAGCAGGCCGAAGCCGATAAACGACTGACCGTCACCCACTGGGGCACCTACCGGGTGACCACCGATAACGGCGTGCTGACCGCCGTCGAGCCGGTGGAGTGGGACCGCAATCCGTCGAAGATTGGTTTCTCGATGCCGGGCGCGGTGCAGGGCAACAGCCGCGTGCGGCGACCGGCGGTCAGGCTCGGCTATTTGCAGGGAAAACCGGCGAATCGTGAGGGGCGCGGTAAAGAACCCTTTGTGGAAGTGAGCTGGGAGCAGGCGCTGTCGCTGGTGGCCGGCGAGCTGCGGCGGGTGAAAGACGCCCACGGCAATCAGGCCATCTACGGTGGTTCCTACGGCTGGTCGAGCGCCGGGCGTTTCCACCATGCGCAAAGTCAGCTGCACCGCTTCCTCAATCAGTTTGGCGGCTATACCGCCAGCACTAACACGTACAGTATCGCCGCCGGAGAGCGGGTTTTACCGCATATTCTCGGCGATCTCGACGATCTTCAGCGCCAGCACACCCACTGGCCGGTACTGGCTGAACACTGCGAACTGTTTGTTGCCATCGGCGGCCTGCCGCTGAGAAATGCCCAGGTGAACGGCGGCGGGGCCAACGATCACGCCCTCGACCACTGGCTGCAAACCCTGCGCGCCAACGGCTGCCGTTTTATCAACGTCAGCCCGGTGCGCAACGATCTGGCCGCCGTCGGCGATGCCGAATGGCTGGCGCTCCGGCCCGGCAGCGATACCGCGCTGCTGCTGGCGGTGTGCCAGGTGCTGATTGCCGAACGTCTGGTTAACCAGGACTTTATCGCCCGCTGTACGGTCGGTTTTGAGCGCTTTGCTGCCTACGTGCAGGGCGAGGACGACGGCGAAGCGAAGACCCCCGAGTGGGCGGCAACCCTCACCGGGCTGGAGGCGGAGGCCATCCGTCAACTGGCGCGGCAGATGGCACAGAAGAAAACGATGATCAATATGGCGTGGTCGGTACAGCGCGCGCGGCAGGGTGAACAGGCCTACTGGGCGCTGGTGGCGGTCACCGCACTACTTGGGCAGATTGGCACCCCCGGCGGCGGCATCGGCTTCGGCTATGCCTCCACCAACCTCGCCGGAGCCGAACGGCGGCGCTTCTCCGGCCCGCGCATGCCCGCGGGCCGCAACGCGGTCAGCGTGCGCATTCCGGTGGCGCGTATTACCGATATGCTGCTGCACCCCGGTGAACACTACGAATTCGACGGTCAGACCTTAACCTATCCCGATATCCGCCTCGTTTACTGGGCGGGCGGCAACAGCTTCCATCATCATCAGGATCTCAATCGGCTGATTGACGGCTGGCGGCGACCGGAAACGGTGATCGTCCATGAACAGTACTGGACCGCCCAGGCCAAATTCGCCGATATCGTGCTGCCCGCTACCACCTCACTGGAGCGGGAAGATATCGGCAGCGCCAGCAACGACGGCTTTATGATCGCCATGCGCCAGCATCTGCCGCCGCAGGGGGAAGCGCGTGATGATTACGCCATCTTCAGCGCGCTGGCGGAAAAGCTGGATTTCGCCGCGCAGTTTACCGAAGGGCACAGCGTGCGCGGCTGGCTGGAGAGGATTTATCACGAATCCCGGCCGCGAGCCGCAGAGGACGGCATTCAGCTGCCCGACTTCGAGGCCTTCTGGGCGCAGGGCAAGCTGGAATATGCCGCACCCGACGTGCCGCAGATCCTGCTGAAGGCGTTCCGTGACGATCCCGATGCCGCGCCGCTGTCCACGCCGTCGGGGAAAATCGAGTTGTTTTCCGCAGCGGTTGCCGCGTTTGGTTATCGCGAAGCGCCGGGCCACGCCTACTGGCACACCGATGAGCAGAATGCCCAGCAGGAACAGCGCCAGCGCTGGCCGCTGCATCTGCTCTCCAGCCAGCCGCGCACGCGACTGCACAGCCAGTACGATCACGGTTCGGTCAGTCAGCAGACCAAAATTAACGGCCGCGAGCCGCTGTGGATGCACCCGCAGGACGCCGCCGCGCGCGGCATCGGCGAGCGGGACATCGTGAAGGTGTTTAACGATCGCGGCGCGCTGCTGGCGGGGGTGCATCTCACCGAGGATATCCGGCCCGGTGTGGTGCAGATCTCTACCGGGGCCTGGTACGATCCGCTGAACGCACAGGAAAACCGCTCGCTGGATAAACACGGCAACCCGAACGTATTAACCACCGATATCGGCAGCTCCCGGCTCGGCCAGGGCAGCACCGCGCAGACCTGCTTCGTGGAGATCGCCCGCTTTGATGAACCGCTTCCTGAGGTGACCGCCTGGCTGCCGCCGACGTTTGTGGCCTTCGCGGAAGAGCAGGAGTTCGCGGCGAGCAATCTCAGCGGCGAGTAATGGGGCTCTTCGCTATGCCGCCGACAGCAGACATGCTGCCAGGTGGCTGTCGCCCGGCGCGTTGGCAAAGAGCAGGATAGACTTTCTTTTGAGTGAAGAGGACGCTATGAGTCTGGCAAACCCACAATTTCAGCCCGCGCAGTTCACCATCAAGTCGCCGGGCAACTATATTCAGCAGCCGGGCCTGATCCATCAGGTCGGCGAGCGCATTCGTCCGCTGGTCGGCCATCTGCGCATTCTCACCTCGCCGCAGGCCTGGCGGGCGGTGAACCCGGCGCTGGAAGAGAGCCTGAATCGCGCTGGCCTGCGCTGGCAGGTGGAATATTTAACCGGCGAATGTACCGATGCGGCGATTGCGCAGTTCCGCCACAACCTGCTGGAGCAGGGGGCGGAAGGGATTCTGGCCATCGGCGGCGGGCGCGTGCTGGATACCGCGAAAGCCGTTAACGATGCGCTGGGCGATCGCCAGCTGTTTGCGCTGCCGACGCTGGCGGCCACCTGCGCCGCCTGGTCGCCGCTGGCAATTATCTACAACGAAGAGGGCGGCCATCTCGACAGCCGGGCGCTGGACGCTATGCCTGCGCTGATCCTGGTCGACAGTGATATTATCGCCCGCGCCGACGTGCGCTATCTGCGCTCCGGCATCGTTGATGCGCTGGCGAAATGGGTAGAGTTCGATCCCTGGCAGCGGCACAACCCGCACCATCTGGCGCTGGATGTAAAAGTCTCAGCGGCCAGGCAGGCGTACGATGCGTTCCTGCGCTGGGGCGAAGAGGCGGTCGCGGCGAATGAACGGCACCAGGTGACGCAGGCGCTGGAAAAGGTGATTGAGGCCAATATCGTGCTGGCTGGTTTAGCCAACAGCGTGCGCGGCGAGCTGGATACGCCGGGGCTGGCGCACGTCATCCACGATACGCTGACCCATCAGCCGGAGCTGCACGACTGGCTGCACGGCGAAAAAGTCGGGTTCAGCCTGCTGCTTCAGTCGCTGGTGGAACACGGCCAGCCGGATGTACAGCTGCTCTCCCTGCTGAAAATCTACCGTAGCCCGCTGCGGCTGCCCGCGCTGGCAGGCGACAGAGCGGCACGCATTGCGCAGATCGCTGCCGATATCCGCTTCCCACAGAAGAGTCTGGGCGGACTGCCGTTTGCTGTCACTGCCGAGACGCTGCATCGGGCGCTGCTGGCGACCGAGGCGCAGGACTTCGCGGCCGATTAATTTGTTGCTGATGCTTCGAAGACGTGATGATGTGCGGGCAGGCTTCTCTGCCGGGATAACCCGCATGCGCAGTTGAAAAGCTGCCGGACGGCCCGGCGGCGGTGTTAATCCATCCAGTCCTGAATGATTTCCGCGTACAGCTGCTCCGCTTCTGCCAGTCGGCTGAGCAGGCAGTATTCGTCGGTCTGGTGCGCCATCGACGGCTCGCCGGGGCCGAGAATAATGCACGGCGGATTGCCGAGCGCGGGCAGCAGCAGCGAGGCATCGGTAAAGTAGGGCACCACGCGCGGTGTCAGCGGGGCATCGTGCAGCGGCTGGCAGCGATGATACACCTGGCGAATCCAGGCGTGGCGCTCTTCGCTCAGCACTGCTGGCAGATCGACCAGCGTGGTGAGGGTGACGTTTTCGCCCAGCAGCGCACCCAGCTGCTCGCGAATAGTGGCGTGCTGAAGATTCGGCGCGCTGCGGATATCGACATCAAAACGCGTGCGGTCCGGCACCGAGTTAATGTTCAGACCGCCCTCAATACGCCCGACGTTCAGCGTAGGCTGCTTCATCAGCGGGTGCGGCGCACCCGGCGAGAAGTGGCGGATTTTGCCCAGCGCATCCGCCGCCAGATAAATGGCGTTAATCCCCAGCTCCGGCATCGCGCCGTGGGCGGTTTTGCCCCGCGTTTCGCAGCGCAGCCACAGTGCGCCTTTGTGCCCGATAACCGGGTAGTTGGCCGTCGGTTCACCGACGATCAGCGCGCCGATCTCCGGCAGATCCCCGGCTTCGATCAGCGCCCGCGCGCCGTCACAGCCGGTTTCCTCGCCGCCGGTGATCAGCAGCACCGCGCCGCGCCCGTGAAGGATTTTCTGACGGTGCTGAACGCAGGCGACGGCGAACGACGCCACCGCCGCTTTCATGTCGCTTGATCCCCGACCGTAGAGACGATCGCCGTCGATCTGCGAACCAAAAGGATCGAACTGCCACGATGCGTTGCCGAGCGGCACGGTATCCAGATGGCCGGTAAACGCCAGCGGTCTGCCCGGTGCGTTACCGGGCAGGCGGGCGACCAGATTGCTGCGCCCCTCGCCGAACGACGAGAGGGAAACCTCAAAACCGTGGTCGCTGAGCCACCCGGCAAAAAAGCGCATGCAGTCGGCTTCATCGCCAGGCGGGTTGATGGTGTTAAAGCCCAGCAGTTGCCGGGCCAGTTCAAGCGTGGTATCCGCCGCCATCAGCCGCGTTCCGTCAGCCAGTCAAGGCAGTTCACCCACAGCTGGCGATAGCCCGGCCATTTGGCAAACTCTTCCGGCAGCCAGTGGGCGGACATGTCGCTGGTCCACACCAGCGAGCGGCCCTGCTGGTATTCGCGCACCGCCAGCAGAGGATGCCCGCTGCCGGACACGGTCGCCAGCAGTTTACCCTCCGGGTGCATCTCCACTTCGTTATAGCCCAGCAGCCACGGCCATTCGCCCGGAATGTCGTTAAATACCGGGTGCGATTCGGTGACCTCGGCATAGCAGCCTTCCGGCGTTTCGATGCGGTCGTCCCAGGCCAGGCAGCGTACCGGCAGCACTTTCTCCACCGCCGTGTTGCGGTAGCGCGCACCGCCGTTGATCCCCTGGAAGCTGAAATAGCCGCCGATCATCATCAGCGAGCCGCCGTTAGCCACGTAGTCATGCAGCAGCGTCAGGCGGTTGGCGGTACGGCGGCTTTTCAGCCAGGTATCCGGGTGCAGCAGCAGCGTGTTGGCACCGATATCCGACAGGATAATCGCATCCCACTCCGCCAGCCCTTCCTGCGTTAGCGGGAAGTCGGTGGCCGCCGCGTGGGCGGGCATATAGGTGATGGCATAATTGCTGTCCGCCAGCGCGGCCAGGAAGTCGGTTGCGCCGTTGTGCCAGGTGGCAGTCGCAAACTGATCGAAGCCTTTCACGTGTACCGAGGTGCTGGTCCAGGATTCACCCACCAGTAAAATTTTCTTCTTCATCTGTTTTCCTTTTTATCCGCCAAATACCCGCTGGGGATTACCGATCATTAAGGTTTCAAGTTGTTCACCGCTGACGCCGTGGCGCTTAAGGCGCGGGACAAAGTGCTTGAGAATGTAGCCATAGCCGTGGCCGCCGTAGCGGGTCAGCATGGTTTTCAGGAACACGTCCTGCGACAGCAAAATCTGCTGGATAAAGCCGTCGTCTATCAGCTCGCGAATGGCGCGGGCGTTTTCCTCGTCGGACGGCGACTGGGCCGATTCGTCGGCGTAGTAGTAGCTCATGCCGATCATGTCGTACTCCAGGAACGCGCCGCGCTGCGCCAGCTCGCGCTGATAGCGCTTGTCGGCAAAACTCGGGTTCATATGGCACAGCACCGTATGGCGCAGATCGGCCCCTTCCTGCTCGAGAATATCCAGCACCTTATGCCCCAGCCGCTCCCAGCCCGGCAGATGTACCTCAATCGGCACGCCGGTGGCCGCGCTGGCACGGCCCGCCGCGCGCAGCGACTTCTCTTCATCCGGCGTAAAGCGGCTGGAGATGCCGATTTCGCCGATCAGCCCGGCAATCACCTCCGGTTTCTCCTCCGCGCCGCCGAGGTCGTAGATCAGCTTTTCGGTCAGCTGCTCCACGCTGGTGGTTTTCACCCACTCGGGGTGCGACGGCTCCAGATACAGCCCGGTGCCCATCACGATATTCAGCCCGGTAAGGCGCGAGATGCGCTGTAGCGCCTTCGGATCGCGGCCAATGCCGATATTGGTCGGGTCGACCACCGTTTCCCCGCCGAGCGCGCGGTATTTGGTCAGCTCCTCAATCGCCAGATCGGCGTCAAACAGCTGGCAGTTATCGCGGCTCATCAGCGGATTCAGCGACAGCTCGCCGAGGTTTTCCATCTTCACCGGCATCTCGGCCAGATGACGATCGCTACAGCAGCACGGCGGCACCCACTTACCGGAGGCATCCAACAGGATGTGCTCATGCATCAGCGTCACGCCCATCTCCGCAATCGGCAGCGGGCCAAGCACCGTCATCACATAGCCGCTGCTAACGCCAACCGGCAGCGGGTGCTGATGGCGAAAAATTGATCCTTTCATCAGCTATCCTTTCGCCGCAGATCGCGTGGGGTTGAGGATGCGGGTGTTCAGCCAGATGGCCAGCAGGATGATGGTGCCGGTGGCGATCTGGGTATAGAACGGTGAAATGTGCGAGAGGATCAGCCCGTTCTGGATCACCGCAATCGACAGCGCGCCCAGCAGCGTGCCGATGATGGTGCCGAAGCCGCCGAACAGGCTGGTGCTGCCGAGCACCACGGCGGCGATCACCTGTAACTCAAAGCCTTCCCCCTGGTTAGATGAACCGCTGCCGAGGCGGGCGGTGATAATCATTCCGGCCAGTGCGGCGGCCATGCCGCTGATGATATACACCTTCATCGTGGCGGCTTTGGTGTTGATCCCGCTGCGGCGCGCGCCCTCGGCGTTGGCTCCGATGGCGGTCACGTAGCGGCCAAAACGCATATGATTGAGGACGAAATGGCCGACAATCAGCACGATAATGGCGATCAGTGCGGGCATCGGAATCCCCAGCACCCAGGCGCGGCCCATCAGGGTAAACAGGCTGTCTTCAGGCACCGGAATCGAATAGCCCTGAGTGACCAACAGCGCGATACCGCGTACGACCGCCAGGGTGGCGAGGGTGACGATAAACGCCGGTATCCCTTCGTAGGCGATGAAAAAGCCGTTAATTGCGCCGACCAGCCCGCCGAGCAGCAGGCCGCCCAGCAGGACGACCGGCCACGGCAGCCCCCAGTTATTCAGAGCGATAGCGGAAAGGGCACCGACCAGCGCGAGGGTGGACCCCACCGACAGGTCGATCCCGCCGGTGGTGATCACCAGCGTCATGGCGGTGGCGACGATCAGCAGCGGCGCACTCTGGCGAACGATGTTCAGCCAGTTGGTACCGGTGAGGAAGTTACTGGTGATCAGCGAAAACACCACGCAGCAGAAGACGAAAAACAGTGCGATGCTGACGACGCCCGAGTGGTTATGCAGCAGGCGGCGCGGCAGCGAGTGCTGGATCATGCGAGAGCTGCTTAAGTTCATGATACTCATCCTGTTACCTCAGTGTGCGGCGGCAGAGCGAGCGGTGAATTTTTCGCCCACAATCAGGTTAACGATATCGCTCAGATCGGTGTCCGCGACCCGGCGTTCAGCGACGTTGGTGCCTTCATACATCACCATGATCCGGTCACAGACCAGGAACAGATCCTGCAGGCGGTGGGTAATCAGGATCACGCTCACTCCACGGGCGGAAACGCGGCGGATCAGCTCCAGCACCGCTTCCACTTCCGCCACGGCCAGCGCGGCGGTGGGCTCGTCCATAATCAGCACTTTCGGGTCGAACGCCGCCGCACGGGCGATGGCGATGGCCTGGCGCTGACCGCCGGAAAGATTGCGCACCAGCAGCCGGGTATCGGGAATGGAAATCCCCAGCCCCTTCAGCATCTCGCGCGCATCGGCGTGCATTTTGGCTTCGTCAAGGAACGGGATACCGAGTACCGATTTCATCGGCTCGCGGCCCATAAACAAATTACCGGCGACATCGACCGTGTCGCACAGCGACAGATCCTGATAGACCATCTCGATATGGCAGCGGCGGGAATCCGCCGGGTTAGCAAACTGGTGCGCTTCGCCGTCGATGCGGATGGTGCCGCTGGTGGGAATCACCGCGCCGGAAAGCACTTTGGTCAGGGTGGATTTCCCTGCGCCGTTATCGCCCACCAGTCCGAGCACTTCACCCGGAGCAATCTCCAGGTTCACGCCGCGCAGTGAGCGTATCGACCCGTAGGTCTTGGTGATGTTGATCATCTCTACCCGTGGCGGGGTAGTCTGGGGCTGCTGCATCTGATAACTCCCATCGCTGTTGCCGGGAAATGTTCGCCCGCCTGCGGGAAAGTCATCCATCCAACACGGTTTACATCTTGTAAACCGGTTTACCTGTGGAATGGAGCTTTCACCAACATGGTCAGGTCAAACGCTATTACGATATTTGTTCGCCAGTTAGTCTTTGCAGCATCCATGCCAGGGCAAAAAAAACACAGCAGCCCGTGGGTTTAACTCGCTGTAACACAACGAATTTTTTAAATATTCGAAGGTAAACCGGTTTACTGATTATAACGAAGAGAATTTAAATTGAACGCTTTTTGCGCCAAAACTGGGCGCTTTTGCGCCATTTTGGGACGCGCTTAACAAATCCTGATGGAGTCTCGACCAATCCATTCAACCGGCAGGCGGGTTTCAGAGGGGATATCTTTTTCGTTGTTCAACAGGCGCAGCATGATGCTCACCGCAGTGCGCCCCAGCTCGCGCGCGGGCTGGCGGATAGTGGAAATACGCGGCTGGGTAAAATCGGCATAGTTAGCATCGTCAAACCCGACCAGCGAGAGCGCGGCAGGAGCCTGCAACCCGTTGGCGCGCAGGCCGTCCAGCAGGCCCAGCACCAGATAATCACTGGCGGCAAAAACGGCGGTGGGGCGCACGGGCTGGCTGAACAGGTGCTTCAAGGCCCGCTGGCCGAACTCGCGCTGATAGTCACCGTACATCACCCATTCCGGCGGCCAGCTCAGTCCGGCCTGCTTCATGGCGGTGCAAAAGCCCTGATAGCGTTCGCGCACACTCATCAGCGCATCGGGGCCACCAACGAACGCGATATGCCGGTGCCCGGCGGCAATCAGTTTTTCGGTGGCGATGCGCCCGCCCTGCACGTTATCGGCAAACACTTTCGGTACTTTACTGCCCGGAATATCCTCATCCAGCAGTACGATGCGCTGGTGGCGCTTAATTTCTTTGCGCAGCAGACCGTTATCCGGGCGGTTGGTGGTGAACAGCAGGCCGTCCACCTGGCAGGTATCCAGCCAGCGGATAAACTGGCACTCTTTGTCCGGGTTATTGCGGGTGATGCACAGCACCAGGCTGTAGCCGCTGGCGGAGGCGGCCTCTTCGGCGGCGTCGGCCAGTTCGGCAAAGAAGGGGTTGGTGATATCGGGCAGCACCAGGCCCAGCGTTTCGCTGCCGCCTTTACTCAGGCGACGCGCCAGGCTATTGCCACGATAGTCGAGGTCGCGGATCGCGGTTTCAATACGGTCAATCGTCTCCTGCGGCAGCACGATATTGCGATTCATATAGCGTGATACGGTGGCTTTTGACAGCCCCGCCTGCTTTGCCACATCGGATAACAATACGCGTTTTACACTCATTTTCTGCGCCGTTTCTGCCAGAGAGGGCTATCTGTAGCACAGTTACGCGCGCGCAATACAGCAATTTTTCTGGTGAATAAATTGTTAAATAAATGCTTGACAAAAATTGAGCAGCGGAGAATTGTATAAGCAGTTTACCGCATCATCCGGGAATTCATTCCCAAACCCGCTCGAACCATTCCAGTCGCGCACCGAAACGGACCGGTTGCCGGAATGTGAGAAAGCAGGTCTTAGCTGAACGGCTTTTTGCTGTTTCAGCCATACACACGATATTCGCCCGCCAAAAAAATAATCCTTCTGCGTTTGCATTGCGCGCAGAAACCTGCTGGCTATCGCCTATTCCCGACGAGGATAATGATGATGTTATTAAACACCGGAAAACTGCGTTTTATTGCTCTGGCAACTGCTCTGATCGCATCGGGCAGCCTTATTTCTGTTGCCAGTGCCGCCACCCCAGACTATGCGCTGATTCAAATTAATCAGCAGGCATTGTTTTTTAATCAGATGAATAAAGGCGCGCAGGAAGCGGCAAAAGCCAGCGGTAAGGATGTGGTGATTTTCAACTCCAACGATAACCCGGTTGCTCAGAATGACGCGATTGAGAACTATATTCAGCAGGGCGTGAAGGGAATTATGGTCGCTGCCATCGACGTTAACGGCATTATGCCTGCGGTGAAAGAAGCGGCAAAAGCCAATATACCGGTTATCGCCATCGATGCGGTATTACCGGCCGGGCCGCAGGCGGCACAGGTCGGCGTGGATAATATCGAAGGCGGTAAAATCATTGGTAAATTCTTCGTGGATTACGTGCAGAAAGAAATGGGTGGTAAGGCGCGCGTCGGCATTGTGGGCGCGCTGAACTCGGCGATCCAGAACCAGCGGCAGAAGGGCTTCGAAGAGACGCTGAAAAGCAATCCGAAAATCACCGTAGCAAACATCGTTGACGGCCAGAACGTTCAGGATAAAGCGATGACCGCGGCGGAAAACCTGATCACCGGTAACCCGGACCTGACGGCGATCTATGCCACCGGCGAACCGGCGCTGCTGGGGGCTATTGCGGCCGTTGAGAACCAGGGTCGGCAGAAGGACATTAAAGTCTTCGGCTGGGATCTGACAGCGAAGGCGATTACCGGTATTGACGGTGGCTATGTCACCGCCGTGCTGCAGCAGGACCCGAAACAAATGGGTGTGGAAGCACTAAACGCGCTGAATGCGATTACCTCCGGTAAAACCGTGTCGAAAACCATTCTGGTTCCGGCCACGGTAGTCACGAAAGCGAACGTAGACGGTTACCGTTCGCTGTTTAAATAAGGCTTACTCGCCGCCCGTGCTTAGCAGGGCGGCGAGTTCCTGCTGGCCGGGAAACGCGTTAAACGTTCCCCGGCGGCTGACGGTGATGGCGGCGGCCCGGCTGGCGTGAGTCAGCGCTAAGGGGTCCGGCAAAACACCGCGCAGCAGGGCAGATGCCAGCATAACCGCAAGGAAAGTATCCCCTGCACCGGTGGTGTCTACGGCTTCAGCGGCGACCGCAGGGCAGAACCGGCGCTGGCCTTCGCTGACCAGCCAGGCACCGGCAGCACCCTGGGTAATCACTAAGGTCTTAAGGCCCTGGGGCTGGAGTTCTGCGGCTTCTGACTCATTGACCACCGCAATATCAATCAGCGGCCAGAGATGAGCAAAGTCGGGGTTGACCGGGGAAGGATTAAATACCGTGGTCATGCCGCGTGCTTTGGCCAGTTGGAACAGGGCACGGGTCTTTTCCACGGAAAAGTTACCCTGCTGCAGCAGAATATCGCCGGCAGCGGCATCGGCCAGGTGGGGAATAATCTCTTCCAGGCAAAAGGCATCTGCGGCGGCGGTGGTGGTAATAATGGCATTATCGCCATCGGCGCTATTTAAAATTATTGAGGTATCGCTATGTTGGTTGAAATACGCATTCGGTAACAGGCTAAGTGGTTCATTTATTATTTGCTGGCGAATCCACACGCCGTTGCTGTCATTTCCCGTGGCGGCAATTAAACGTGTTTCTATTCCGCAGCGGGATAATATGATCGCCTGATTCGCGCCTTTTCCGCCAATATCCTGCGAGACTTTAATACCATGAACCGAGGAGCCTTTTTGCGGAATATCCGCGATTGACCAGGTTTCATCGACGGTAATATTACCGGTGACATAAACACGCATAGTGTTTCCTTAAATAGGATGGAAAAGATGGTTGCTATATCAGCAGAAAAAACGAATGCAATACAAGCTATTTTTTCACGTAAAAAAGCCGTTATGGGTGTTATTCACTGTGACCCATTCCCCGGTACGCCAAAATATCGTGGTAAATCAGTTCGTGATATTATTGAGCGTGCGCTGCGTGATGCCGAAAATTATGTCGCAGGCGGCGTTCACGGTTTGATTGTGGAAAACCACGGTGATATTCCATTTTCTAAACCTGAAGATATCGGTCACGAAACGTCGGCGCTGATGGCAGTGATTACCGAGAAGGTGCGCGAACGTTTTGGCGTGCCGCTGGGAATTAGCGTACTGGCCAACGCTTCGATTCCGGCGATGGCCACCGCGCTGGCGGGCGGTGCCGATTTTATTCGCGTCAATCAGTGGGCCAATGCCTATATCGCTAACGAAGGTTTCATCGAAGGGGCGGCGGCGAAGGCACTGCGCTATCGCAGCCAGCTGCGCGCCGAACATATTCGCGTCTTTGCCGACAGCCACGTTAAACACGGCAGCCACGCCATCGTCGCCGACCGCTCAATCCAGGAACTGACCCGCGACGTCGATTTCTTCGAAGCCGATGCGGTCATCGCCACCGGCCAGCGCACCGGCGACAGCGCCACGATGGAGGAGATTGACGAGATCCGCGCCGCTACCGAGCTGCCGCTGCTGG
Organism: Pantoea coffeiphila; assembly: GCF_016909495.1. Classification (GTDB taxonomy): domain Bacteria; phylum Pseudomonadota; class Gammaproteobacteria; order Enterobacterales; family Enterobacteriaceae; genus Erwinia; species Erwinia coffeiphila. Next base: position 77,125 of record NZ_JAFBFW010000003.1, read on the forward strand.
TCGGTTCCGGCGTCACGCCCGCCAACATTTGTCAGATCCTTGGCCGCACCCAGGGGGTGATTGTTGCCAGCACCATGAAGGTGGACGGCGTGTGGTGGAACGATGTAGATCTGGCCCGCGTTAAACACTTTATGTCCGTTGCTCAGGCCGCGCTGGAGGAAGCGTGATGGAAACGTTCAGCGAAAGGCTGCTGCGTGAACATCAGGATGCCTGGCGGGCGATGCAGCAGCACCGTTTTGTGCTGGATATTGAACACGATCGCCTGCCGAAATCGGTGTTCAACCGCTATCTGGTGTTTGAAGGTAACTTCGTGGCAACGGCGATCGCGATATTTGCCCTTGGCGTCAGTAAGGCACCGGATATCCGCCAGCAGCGCTGGCTGATCGGCGTGCTGAACGCGCTGGTCGATACGCAAATCGCCTGGTTTGAACAGGTGCTGGCGGAGCGCCGGGTCGATCCCGCCGACTACCCGGACGATCTCCCCGGCGTTCGGCGTTTCCGCGACGGCATGCTGCATACCGCCCAGCAGGGCAGCTATGCGCAAATCGTCACCCTGATGTTCGGCGCCGAGTGGATGTACTACCACTGGTGCCGCCGGGTGAGCGAGCAGAGCCAGCAGGATGCCGACGTGCGGCGCTGGGTGGAGATGCATGCGGAAGAGGAGTTCTATCAGCAGGCCTGCTGGCTGAAAGAAGAGCTGGACCGCTGCGCCCACGGGCTGAGTGAAGCGGAAAAACAGGCGCTGTCGGCGCTGTACGGCGAGGTGCTGCAGTGGGAAATTGATTTCCATACTGCGGCCTACGTCGATTAATCGCCGCGATAAAGAACGCACGCTGATGTCTGACTGAGAGGCGGCTCGCGATGAGCCGCCTTCTTACATGCCTGCCGATTAATGCCATCGCGCGGATACACCCTACACCGTTGGGAAGCACTACTCATTCGATAATCTCTGCCCTGATGGGAACCCGGGTTGATTCGATAATCGCTCTTCCAGGGGATCGTCGGCGCACCATCATCCATCGCCATGCACTGAAACGGTGCCGTTTTCGCTGGCGCTTCCCGTTCTTGCTTTGCTGCTCTTTCCCCCGCAGTACCCGCGCCGCCTGACGCCGCGTTTTTTGCGCAGCTGGCATATGAATTGCAATTGTCTATACAAGATTATACATCTACACTTTTCAGATAAATTAATCTCACACACTGCTGTTGCGGCAGTGGCCTGAACCGTGGCCTTCGGGCGGCGGCAACGATCTTCCATTAACGGAGCGGAGTTCAGATGTCTCAGATTCAAATAGAAAAGCTGGCAAGAAAAGAGGCCCTGCAGCTGGGAGTCTATAACGCCGGGATGTCGGACGATGCGGTGCGTGAAACCTGGCAGGTCGACCATATTACCCGCCTGGGAAGCAACGAGAATCCGCTTGGGGCCAGCCCGCTGGTGGCGGCGGCGCTGCGCGCCGATCTGGGCCATACCGGCATTTACTCTGACTCCGCCAGCCTGAAACTGCGCCATGCGCTGGCGGAACTGACCTCGGCGGAGGCCGAACGTATTGTGGTTGGCAACGGTTCGGAGGAGCTGCTGAAGCTGCTCTGCCTGGCCTTTATCAATCCCGGCGAGCGGGTGGTGACGCTGGAGCCGTCCTTCGGGCTGCATCAGATCTATCCACAGATGATGGGCGCACAGGTTGAACTGGTGCCGGTGAATCAGCAGATGGAATTCGATCTGCCCGCCTGGCAGCAGGCGCTGAGTCAGCCGACCAAAATGCTGATCCTCAGCAACCCTTCTAACCCGGTGGGCTGCATGCTGGGCTGCGAGGATTTTACCCGGCTGATAGAACAGGCACCGCAGGACTGCATTCTGGTGATTGATGAAGCCTACTACGAATACTGCCATCACCTGAGCGACTACCCGGACAGCCTGAGCGTATTGCAAGCCCAGCCGCGTCCGTGGATTGTGCTGCGCACCTTCTCAAAGGCGTGGGGGCTGGCGGGGCTGCGCGTGGGTTACGGTATTGCCAGCGACGAAGCGCTGGCCGGGGTGATCAACCGCGTGCGGACGCCGTTTAATATCAACCGTTCGGCGCAGGCGGCGGCGCTGGCCGCATTGCAGGACCCGGCCCACGTTGCGGCCAGCGTGGCGCTGATCGCCGGACAGCGGGAATTGATGCGTCAGCAGCTGATTGAGCTGGGCTATCAGGTTGCCCCTTCCGTGGCTAACTTCCTGTTTTTCCGCGCGGGCGGAGACAGCCGCGATCTGGCAAAAAAACTGCTCGAACACGGGATCATCGTGAAGCCATGGCGTGAAGCTGGTTATACTGACTGGGTGCGGGTTTCCGTCGGTAGCCCGGAAGATAACCTAATTTTTATCAATGCGTTAAGGGGTATGTATGCTACTCAATGCGGCTGACCTGCGCCGTGAAGCCCGGCGCAGGCTGCCCGCCTTCGCCTTTAGCTATGTGGACGGCGGAGCGGAAGACGAAACCACGCTGCAACACAATATGGATGTTTTCCGCCGCTGGATGTTCGCCCCGGCGGTGCTACAGGATGCGTCCAGCCGCGACACCGGCACGAATGTGGGGCAAACCCGGCTGGCGGCACCGCTGCTGGTCGCGCCGACCGGCTATAACGGCATGCTGCGCCATCAGGCCGACCAGATGATCGCCCGCGCGGCTGCCGGGCAGGGGATTGGCTACATTCAGAGTACGGTGTCGACCGCTTCCATGGAGGAGATTGCCGCGGCGTCCAGCGGCGATCGCTGGTTCCAGCTTTACGTGCTGAAAGATCGTAATGTCACCCGCAGTTTGCTGGAGCGCGCGCGCCAGGCGGGCTGTACGGCACTGGTGGTTTCGGTGGATGCGGTGCATTTCGGCAACCGCGAGCGCGACAAGCGCCACTACCGGCGGCCAATGAAGCTCTCCCTCGCGGCGATGGCGAATATTGCTACCCATCCAGGCTGGGTGATGCGCACGCTGATGCCACAGGGGATGCCGGGCTTTGGCAATCTTAAACCCTATATCCCGGCAGAATATCAGCGGGGGGCGGGCGGTGCGGCCTACTTTGCCAGCCAGATGGACCCGGCACTGAGCTGGGAGACCCTCGCCTGGGTTCGTGAAATTTGGCAGGGGCCGCTGTATATCAAGGGAATTATGACGGTTGACGACGCGCTGGCGGCGCAGCGGCTGGGGGCGGAGGGCATTGTGCTGTCGAACCACGGTGGCCGACAGCTGGACGGTACGCACAGTCCGATGCTGGTGCTGCCTGCGGTACGGGCGGCGGTGGGGCCGGACTTCAGCGTGCTGATCGACAGCGGTTTCCGGCGCGGAACCGACGTGGTCAAAGCGCTGGCGCTGGGGGCCGATGCGGTGCTGCTTGGCCGACCGCTGCTCTACGCCGTTGCCGCCGGTGGCGAAGCGCTGGTGGCCAGTACAATCGCTACGATGAAGCAGGAAATCGACCGAACGCTGGCGCAGCTGGGCTGCCGTTCGGTCAAAGAGTTACATGCCGGACTGCTGCACCGCGTCTGAGCTTAAATCGCCGCCAGATAGCCGCCGTCCACGTAGAGGATCTGCCCGGTGATATAGCGGGCAGCCGGGGAGCAGAGGAACACGACCGCCCCGGCAAGATCCTCCAGCTCGCCGAAGCGGCCCAGCGGAATTTTTGCCTGCATGCTCTCCACCCAGGCCGCATCCTGATAAAAGGCCTGGGTCATCTCCGTTTCAAAATACCCCGGCGCAATGCCATTCACCCGGATACCCAGCGGTGCCCACTCGGTGCTTAATGCCCGGGTCATGCCGGTCAGCCCCGATTTAGAGCTGCCGTAGGCGGTGGCACCCGGCACGCCGACCGCGCTGGTCAGCGAACAGAGGTTAATAATGGTTCCGCCTTCTCGCCGGGTCATACTGCGTGCCGCCGCCTGCGCACAGAAAAACGCGCCCTTCAGGTTGGTGGCAATAATGGTGTCCCACAGCGCTTCGTCGGCATCCAGTGACGGGCAGATTTGCTCGGTCCCGGCGTTGTTAATCAGGATGTCGATATCACCCATCTTCGCCAGACAGCGCTGGATATCGGCGGTACGGGTCACATCCAGCACATGGCCCTCAGCGCTAAAGCCCTGCGCCTGAAGTTCCGCCACGGCCCGATCCACCGTGTCCGATGACCGCCCGGTGACGATCACGCTGGCCCCGGCCTGCGCCAGCGCGGTGGCCAGCGCCAGGCCGATCCCACGCGTTGCCCCGGTGACCAGCGCCCGCCTGCCGCTCAGGGAAAAGCTGTTCATCACATTCATGGTATGACCACCGTCTTCAGATAGGAGGATTTGCCCTTGATCAGCATCTCGTAGGCCTGCGGCACGTCGTCCAGCGACACCGGCGGGCCGATCAGCGTGCGCAGCCCGTCGGCCAGATCGGCCATCAGTTCCAGCGCGGCCTGCTGCTCGCTCTGAAACACGCTACAGCCGGTCAGGGAGATTTCCCGCTCAACCAGCTGATTGAAGTCCAGCTCGCCGTCGTGGTGAAAAATCCCCACCAGCGCCACACGCCCGCCGGAGGTGATGCCAGCAACCAGCTGCTGCAGCACGCTGCCGATCCCGGTGGCCTCCACGGCGAAGTCATAGTCGCCGTCTTCGGCCAGCGGGATCAGGGCGGCGATTCGCCCCCGGCGCGCCGCGTTCGGTTCGCTCAACTGCACCCGGCACTGGCGTGTATGGTGCAGCAGCAGCGCCACCAGGCCGCCAATGGTGCCGCCTCCGGCGACGCGGACCCGGCTGCCCGGCGACGGATTCAGCTGATTAACGACCCGCAGCGCCACGCCCAGCGGTTCGCTGAGCACGGCGATATCATCCGCCACCTCGTCCGGCACCCGCAGCAGGCCGCTGACCGGCAGCACCACCTGCTCGGCGAAACCGCCGTCGCACACCTCACCGACAAAGCCCAGCGAGGTGCAGAGATTGTGCGCACCGCGCAGGCAGGCGGGGCAGGTGCCGCACCAGACGCGGGAATCGGCCACCACGCGGGTTCCGGGAGCGAAGCCTGCCGTGTCGTCCGCCGCTTCGGTGACCACGCCAAACAGCTCGTGGCCGGGCGTGACCGGCAGGGCGGCCATCCATTTCCCGGTGCGATAGTTGTGGATGTCGGAACCGCAGATCCCGGCGGCCCGCACCTGAATGCGCACCTGACCTGCCGCCAGCACCGCCGGTGATTTTTCTTCCACCCGCAGATCGCCAACGCCGTAAAGCTGTACCGCTTTCATCGCTTATGCCTCCGTCAGCAGGCTGTCCAGCCAGCGGGAGAAATCATCATCGCCGCCGCTGCCCAGCATCACGGCCATCGCCAGGCCAATCGTTGAACTGACCGGATTATGCTGGCTGGCCGATCCGGCGCGCAGGCTCATCACCAGCGTCGGGCAGCAGAACAGCGCCAGGCGCATAATTTGCTGCCAGTTCGCGGGCAGCCAGCCTTTGGCTTTCAGCGCGGCCAGCAGCGGCTTCCAGTACAGCTCGCCTTTACTATCAAGGAACGCCTGGCGCAGCGGCGTCAGCCGCCAGTCGTGCTCCACCTCCAGCGTATCGCCATCGCGGCGGACGCTGACCCGGTAGATTTCCGCCGCCTGCGCCGGTTCATACAGCCAGCAGGGATGGGCAAAAATGTTGTGGAAGGTGGCTTTGATCTCGGCCAGCAACGCCGGAATATGGCTACCGGCAAAGGCCGGATCGAAGCTGACCAGCTGCGGCACGCCGTCCTGGGAATCAAACCAGACGTTGGCATTGTGCGCATCGCCGTGCGCCACCACCACGCCGTGATGGGCCAGCGCGGCGGGCGCAAGGATCTGCCCGGCGTCCAGGAACAGCTGGCGCAGCGTGTGCTGATAGGTCACGCCGTTGATGCGCCACCGCAGGTTGCTCAGGCTCTGCCACGGCAGCGTAAGTTCACCGAGGGTGAAGTCCTGATTGACGTAGAAGCCGTCAACCCGTCCGCCCAGCCCGGCGGTGTGGCCCGGCGAAACCAGACGATTCCAGAACAGCTGGTGGATAGACTCGGCCTCGACCTGGCTGACCTGCGCCTGTTGCAGCGTCGGCAGCGTGTGCGCGAGGATTTCCGCGTCGGCGCGTCGCTGGGCATCGACCACCGGGGCCATGCCCTGCCAGTCGGCATTCGCTTCAATCTCGCGGCAGACGTCGGCCAGCCGCTTTTCATCGCGCAGGGCATACAGCAGGATCTGACGCCCCGGCTCGCCGCAGGCGTAGATCGGCACATCCACGCGGAAGCCGTGCTCGCGCAGCAGCTCGGCGCGGTAGTACTCCTCAATGGTGTGCTCTTCGCCTTCTTCGTGGTGATACTTAAAGAACAGCGTGCGGCCATCGGCCAGCGTCACGCGGCCGTTGAGCGAGTTCAGGCTGTACTGATCGCGGTTGATGTTCAGGCCGGTGGCCTGCACGCCGGTGACTTCGGTAATCAGCTGGCTGAGCTTCTCGCTGGCCTGCTGCCAGTCACCCTGCTGCGTCAGGCGGCGTGCCTCCGCCGCTAACGGCGCGAGCGGCTCAGTCATGATTCTCTCCTTTCAGCAGGCTATCGCGCAGCTCAGAGACGGCCAGGGCATGGCCCGGGAAGCCCTCGTACTCGGCAAAACGTTTGGCTTTGGTGGCCAGCTGCTGATAGCCCGCGCGGGTAACGTAGCCCACCGAGATACGCTTCATGTAATCGAACACCGACAGCGGCCCGGCGGTTTTGGCGGCGCTATTGGTCGGCAGGACGGCATTCGGACCCAGCACGAAGTTACCCAGGGTGATCGGCGTGTGTTCGCCCAGCAGAATTTCCCCGGCGTTGCGGATCTGCGTCATCACCGCCATCGGTTCTTCGGCGAGGATCTCCAGATGCTCTGGCGCATACTGATTAACGAACTCCACGGCGGTGGCGAAATCTTTGGTCAGCACCACGCCGCCGTGGGTGCCGCCCAGCACGCTGCGTGAGAACCCGGCACGTTTTTCACCGATGGTATCCCAGTAGCCCGGCAGCGCGGCAATCGCTTCTTCCGCCACGCGGCGGCTGGAGGTGACCAGATACGCCGACGAGTCCGGGCCGTGCTCGGATTCGATCAGCAGATCCAGTGCCGCCAGCGCACCGCTGACGGAGCCGTCGGCGAGGATCAGGCTTTCGCTCGGGCCTGCCGGAATACCCGGGTCGATCAGATTAGACAGCTGGCGCTTGGCGGCCACCACCCACGGGCTGCCCGGACCGACGATTTTCAGGCATTTCGGCACCGATTGCGTGCCGTAAGCCACCGCCGCCACGCCCTGCGCACCGCCGCATTTATACACTTCCTTGATGCCAACCAGTCGTGCGGCGATCAGCGTGGCATCATCCACGCGGCCATCGGGGCCAGGCGGGGTGATCACCACCGGGCGCGGTACTCCGGCCACCACGGCAGGCACGGTGGTCATAATCAGCACGCTGGGGAACGAGCCTTTGCCGCGCGGCACGTAGCAGGCCACCGCATCGATTGGCACGTGGCGGTCGCCGGCGAAGGCGCCCGGGCGCATCTCTTTCCACCACATCTCTTCAGGCTTTTGCGCTTCGTGGAAGGCGCGCACGTTCTCCACCGAGAAGCGAATCGCCTCGATCACTTCGGCATCAACGCGCGCAAAGGCCTCTTCGAACTCATGCTCTTCAGCACGCACGGAGAAGCTTTCCGGCTGCACGCCGTCAAACTCACGGGCGAAACGGATCAGCGCGCTGTCGCCTTCCTCCTTCACCGCCGCAATAATCGGCTTCACCTTCTCAACGAAAAATGACAGGTCGGATTCAGTGCGTTTGAAAAGGTCAGCGGGTAATTCAGTTGAAGCCGACAGGTCGTGGAATGTCACAGACATAGTGTTACCTTTTTCAGTTAGCCAATCGCGTGTTGTTGAATGCGGCTCAGCACGTCGTGCTGCAGCTCGATAAATTCCGGGGTACGGTTAATGCTTTCATGGCGCGGGCGCGGCAGGTTGACGTCGAAAGTGGAATCAATATGCCCCTGGCCCATTACCACGATACGGTCGGAAAGCCAGACCGCTTCCTCAATGTCATGGGTCACAAACATCACCGTCAGGCGATGTTTTTCCCAAATCTCCACCAGCAGCTGCTGCATCTGATGGCGAGTCATCGCATCCAGCGCGCCAAACGGCTCGTCCATCAGCAAAATTTTCGGTCGGTACGACAGCGCACGGGCGATGGCCACGCGCTGCTTCATACCGCCGGACAGCTCACCCGGCCAGCGGTCGGCCGCATTGCCGAGCTTGACCAGTTCCAGATGCTGCTGGGCGATATCACTACATTCGCTGGCCGGGGTGCCCGCCGCCTTGAGGGCAAACTCGATATTGCCGCGCGCGGTGAGCCACGGCAGCAGGGTGTAAGACTGAAACACCACGCCGCGATCCAGCCCCGGGCCTTCAATCGGCACACCGTCGACCAGTACATCACCGCCGTCAAAATCTTCCAGCCCGGCGGCAATCGACAGCAGGGTACTTTTACCGCAGCCGGAGGTGCCGACGATCGACACGAACTCATTGTCGTTCAGCGTCAGGTCAATGCCGTGCAGCACGCGGCGGTAGCTCTTGCCGAGGGGAAAACTTTTTTCCAGCTTGTTTAGCGTTAGCGTCGCCATCAGGAACGTCTCCGGTTATAGCGGAACAGCACGCGCTCCAGGGCACGCATAATCTGGTCGGTGATCAGGCCCAGCAGGCCGAGCAGCAGGATGTAACCGATAATGGTGTCGGTCTGGAAATAGCGCTGAGATACTACGATGCGGTAGCCAAGGCCCGAGGTGGAGGCCACCAGTTCGGCCAGCACCAGCCACGTCCAGGCCCAGCCGATACTGATGCGCAGGGCGTCCCAGATTGCGGGCAGGGCGGAAGGGATCACGATGCGCAGCAGGATCTTACGGTCCGACATGCCCAGCGTACGGCCCAGGCCGATGAAGTCGGGTGGAACGCGCTTCACGGCGTCGATCATCATCAGCACCTGCTGGAAGAAAGTGCCAATCCAGATCACCAGGAACTTCTGAAAATCGTCGGTGCCGGTCCACAGGATGGTCAGCGGCACAAAGGCCACCACCGGCATATAGCGTACGAAATCGACCAGCGGCTCAACGATGGCTTTCGCCAGGCCATAACAGCCCGCCAGCACGCCGATGACAATCGCCATCACCGATGAAATCGCAAAGGCGATAATAATGCGGTACAGGCTGCTCTCGATATCACTCTGTAACGTGCCGTCTACTGCCAGCGCGACCATCCGCTGCCAGACGCGTTCAATTCCCGGTAAGAAAATCGGTTTAATGGCACCCATTGAGGTCGCCAGCCACCAGACAAAAATCAACAGGGCAAAGACGCCGATGGAGATGCTCAGGAACTGTGAGCGTGAAGGCGTTTTCCCGATAGTGAGCAGGTTACTGCGTCTGCGGCGCTTTTTTGATTGTTGAGGTGTTTTTTGCTGCTCAACCACACTCATATTTCCTCCTGACATCTTTCCTCCCACCGTCAGGCGGCGGGAGGAAAGAGGGATGGCTACTGGTTATTAACGAAGCTGGCATCAATGGTCTGCTGCGGGGTGACCGGCTGGCTGACAATACCGGCCTCTGTCGCCGCTTTAAGCAGGTGAGGGAAGGTTTTTTCACTAAAATCATGGGATAACAGTTTTTTATTATCCGCCAGAGAGAAGTATTTCACGCCGTCAAACGCGGTATGCAGATCTTCCGGCGACGCACCGACCGCTTTGGAAATAATGGCGCGAGCTTCGGTAGTATGAGCGTTGTAGTAATCCAGTGAGCTGTTCCAGGTTTTGATCAGCGCGCTAATCGCTTCTGGGTGTTTTTTAATAAAATCATCGTGAACCACCAGCACATCACTGATCAGGCCGGGATCGGACGAGCCGCTGTACAGCATCTTCAGGCTCGGATCGCCTTTCATCGCCACGGTCAGATACGGTTCATAGGTCACGGCGACCGGGACGCGTCCGGCGATAATGCTGCTGCCCGCTGAAGCTGCTGGCATGGGTACCGGTTTAATATCGGAGAACTTCAGCCCGGCAGAGGCCAGCGCACTGCGCAGCAGAATATCGCTGGTGGTGCCTTCTTCATAGGCTACCTGCTTGCCCTTCAGATCCTGCAGCGTGGCGATATCTTTGGTCACCAGCATCGCATCGGCGGTATTACTCTGGTCCAGCACCATCACGATTTTGATCGGCAGACCGGCGGAGATCATCCCGATGGCGGTATGGGTGGCGATATTTGCGGCATCGATCTGTCCGCTGGCCAGCGCGGCGTTGATATCTTTGTCTTCGGCAAAGTTAATCACGTCGACTTTCTTCAGGCCCTGTTTTTCAAACAGCTTCTGATCCGCCGCAACATGCCACTGACCGTAGCCCAGCCAGGGTTCAACGCCCATTTTGACGGTGTCCGCTTCGGCGGAAAAAGCCGGAGCGGCCAGAGAGGAGAGCATCCCGGCACAGCACAGCGCGGCCAGCGAACGTTTCAATACACGGAGAGAATGCATAGCGGTTCCTTCTGTATTTCGTTTGGGATTTAGCTGGTGATTGTCCAGCCATGTATATACAAGCATATGCAAGAGCAATGCCAGACAATAACTGCCTGTAAACGGGCGTTTAATTAATATTTTCGCACTTTGTTGGTGCATATTACCGGCGCAGTGCACCATGGAAAGGCGGTTCATCGGATTTTATTCAAATAGAAAATATTTAATCAGGCAAAGGAAATAGCTGGAATTGTCTACCTGACTCACAATAAAGCGTAATCGGTGAAAATTACACAAAAGAGTCACCGGTATCATTGAGTATTTTTGGTTTTTTATCAATAAATTTATGGGGTTATACATTGCTTGCGGGAGGGGTAATGCCATTGTGAATCGGAGTGGTCCGGCCATTGATTATGTTGCCGATTATCCTTTATGGCCGCTTAATGCTATTAACCTGGCGTATTAAACGCGATCAATCTCTTTTTAATTAAGCATTACCGATAATATTCACTTTTCCCGTTTTAAATTACGGCATTAAGACCAGTGTGAGAAAACCGTATAAATATCAACAGCGACGGGCGGAATTAGCGTTGTAGCGATTCGATGCTGAGAAAATGAGGGGTTAAAGGCGCTTGAAGAGATACTGGGTCCGGGCTAGATGCCGCGTGACCGGGTTAGTCAAAAACATAACAAGCCATGCTCCGGGGCTGAAAAGATCTCTTCCTGGATTTTGGGGATATGTGCGGTGTAGGCAACGCTGAACCGCAGAAAAGAGTTTGCAGTAGCAGAGTCTCGCTCCGGGCAGAATGTCTGCCCGGAGCGAGCGTGTTTTACGCCCGCAGCGTATCGATATCAATCACGAAGCGATACTTCACGTCGCTTTTCAGCATCCGCTCGTAGGCCTCGTTAATCTGATTGATGTTGATCAGCTCAATATCGGAGGTGATGTTGTGCTTACCGCAGAAATCCAGCATCTCCTGGGTTTCTTTAATGCCACCAATCAGCGAACCGGCAATGCTGCGGCGTTTAAAGATCAGGTTGAACACCTGCGGAGACGGGTGGTCGTGTTCCGGCGCGCCAACCAGCGTCATGGTGCCGTCGCGGCGCAGCAGGGTGATAAACGGGTTGAGATCGTGCTGTGCCGCCACGGTGTTCAGGATGAAGTCGAAGCTGTTGGCATGTGCCGCCATCTGCTCTGGATCTTTCGAGATCACCACTTCATCCGCGCCCAGGCGCTTACCGTCTTCGATTTTTGACGGCGAAGTGGTAAACAGCACGACGTGCGCGCCCATCGCATGGGCAATCTTCACGCCCATATGGCCCAGACCGCCCAGGCCAACGATGCCGACTTTTTTACCCGGACCCACGCCCCAGTGGTTCAGCGGCGAGAAGGTGGTGATACCGGCGCACAGCAGCGGCGCGGCGGCGGCAGGATCGAGGTTTTCCGGCACGCGCAGCACGAAGTCTTCATGCACAATCACCTGCGTGGAGTAGCCACCGTAGGTAATGTCGCCGCTGATGCGATCCTGGCCGTTATAGGTGCCGACGAAGCCCTCTTCGCAGTACTGCTCCAGGTCTTCTTTACAGCTGTCGCAGGTACGACAGGAGTCAACCAGGCAGCCAACGCCGACCAGATCGCCAACCTTGTATTTATGGCCGTGTGCGCCAACGGCGGTCACTCGCCCAACGATTTCGTGGCCCGGCACGACCGGGAAAATGGTGTTACGCCATTCATTGCGCGCCTGGTGCAGGTCCGAGTGGCACACGCCACAGTACAGCACTTCAATTTGCACATCATGTTCCCGCAGTTCACGCGGCTGGAACTCGAACGGAGCCAGTTTGGATTTTGCGTCCTGAGCGGCATAAGCATGCGTAATGTTCATGGGTTTCTCCGGTAAATGATGAGATGGCGCAGGGCCTTAATGGCGGGAGAAGGGCGATGACACAGGCGGCCTTCCTCCACAAATGATGAGGGTAAAGCATAGTCCTGAAAGCATGACGAGGGGATGTCTAAACGTCGCTAAATCTTGCCTGTTTCTGCAAGATTTAACGCTGAATGTCAGAAAAGTAACGATAAAACGGATGAAAACTGCGGAAAGCAAAGAGGGCGGCACGCTGCCGCCCTCTCGATTTATTTCACCAGCAGAGGCTTGAGGAAGCGTGCGGTGTGGGACTTCTCGCACTCGGCCACGGTTTCCGGCGTGCCGGACACCAGGATTTCGCCGCCGCCGCTGCCGCCTTCCGGCCCCAGGTCAACGATCCAGTCGGCGGTTTTGATTACGTCGAGGTTGTGCTCAATCACCACGATGGTGTTGCCCTGGTCACGCAGCTGGTGCAGCACTTCCAGCAGCTGCTGAATATCGGCAAAGTGCAGGCCGGTGGTCGGCTCATCCAGGATATACAGCGTCTGGCCGGTACCGCGTTTGGACAGCTCGCGCGCCAGCTTAACGCGCTGCGCCTCACCACCGGAAAGCGTGGTCGCCGACTGGCCGAGGCGGATGTAGGACAGGCCCACGTCGATCAGCGTTTGCAGCTTGCGTGCCAGCGCCGGAACGGCATCGAAGAACTCGCGCGCTTCTTCAATGGTCATCTCCAGCACTTCGTGGATGCTCTTGCCCTTGTACTTCACTTCCAGCGTCTCGCGGTTATAGCGCTTGCCCTTACACTGGTCGCACGGCACGTAGATATCCGGCAGGAAGTGCATCTCCACCTTCAGCACGCCGTCGCCCTGGCAGGCTTCGCAGCGCCCGCCGCGCACGTTAAAGCTGAAGCGGCCCGGCGTGTAGCCGCGGGTGCGCGACTCCGGCACCCCGGCAAACAGCTCGCGCACCGGGGTGAAAATCCCGGTATAGGTCGCCGGGTTAGAGCGTGGCGTACGGCCAATCGGGCTCTGATCGATGTCGATCACCTTGTCGAAGTGCTCCATGCCGCTCACTTCGCGGTACGGGGCCGGTTCGGCAATGGTGGCACCGTTCAGCTGACGCTGGGCGATAGGGAACAGCGTATCGTTGATCAGCGTGGATTTACCGGAGCCGGAAACTCCGGTAATGCAGGTGAACAGCCCGACCGGCAGGGTCAGCGTCACGTCCTTCAGGTTGTTGCCGCTGGCCCCGGTCAGCTTCAGCACCTTCTCCGGATCGCCTTTCACCCGCTCGGCGGGAATGGCAATGCCGCGCTTGCCGCTGAGGAACTGGCCGGTAAGGGATTCCTCAACCGCCATAATGTCGTCCACGGTGCCTTCCGCGACGATCTGCCCGCCGTGCACGCCCGCGCCCGGACCGATATCGATCACGTGATCGGCGGCGCGGATCGCGTCTTCATCATGCTCCACCACAATCACCGTATTACCGAGATTGCGCAGGTGGACCAGCGTTTCCAGCAGGCGCTCGTTGTCGCGCTGATGCAGGCCGATCGACGGCTCATCCAGCACGTACATCACGCCAACCAGTCCGGCACCGATCTGGCTGGCCAGGCGGATACGCTGAGCCTCGCCGCCGGAGAGCGTTTCCGCCGAACGGGACATGGAAAGGTAGTTCAGACCGACGTTCACGAGGAAGCGCAGGCGATCGCCAATCTCTTTCAGCACCTTCTCGGCGATTTTGGCACGCTGGCCGCTGAGCTTCATATTTTCGAAGAAGGTCATCGCGTGGCCGATGCTCATATCCGAGATGGTCGGCAGCGTGGTGTTTTCCACAAACACGTGGCGCGCTTCGCGACGCAGGCGGGTGCCGCTGCAGCTGGCACAGGCGCGGTTGCTGATAAACTTCGCCAGCTCCTCACGCACGGCGGAGGATTCCGTCTCTTTATAGCGGCGCTCCATATTGTGCAGCACGCCCTCAAACGGATGCCGACGCACCGAGGTATCGCCGCGATCGTTCACGTATTTGAATTCGATATTCTCTTTGCCGGAGCCGTAAAGGATCACTTTACGGTCGTACTCTTTCAGCGAGCTGAACGGCGCTTCAATGTCGAAGCCGAGGTGATCGGCCAGCGAACGCAGCATCTGGAAGTAGTAGAAGTTACGGCGATCCCAGCCGCGAATGGCCCCACCGGCCAGCGACAGGTCGGGGTTCTGCACCACGCGGTCCGGATCGAAATACTGCTGCACGCCCAGCCCGTCGCAGGTCGGGCAGGCACCGGCGGGGTTGTTAAAGGAGAACAGGCGCGGTTCCAGCTCGCTCATGCTGTAGCCGCACACCGGGCAGGCGAAGTTGGCGGAAAACAGCAGCTCTTCGGCCTTCGGATCGTCCATGTCGGCCACCACGGCGGTGCCGCCGGACAGCTCCAGCGCGGTTTCAAACGACTCCGCCAGGCGCTGCGCCAGATCCTCACGCACCTTAAAGCGATCCACCACCACTTCAATGGTGTGCTTCTTCTGCAGCTCCAGCTTCGGTGGATCGGAAAGATCGCAGACTTCGCCGTCGATGCGCGCGCGGATATAGCCCTGGCTGGCGAGGTTTTCCAGCGTCTTGGTGTGCTCACCCTTACGCTCTTTAATAATTGGCGCCAGCAGCATCAGGCGGCGGCCTTCCGGCTGCGCCAGCACGTTGTCCACCATCTGGCTGACGGTCTGTGCGGCCAGCGTCACATCGTGATCCGGGCAGCGCGGCTCGCCAACGCGGGCAAACAGCAGGCGCAGGTAGTCGTGAATTTCAGTAATGGTCCCGACGGTGGAACGCGGGTTGTGCGAGGTGGACTTCTGCTCAATTGAGATCGCCGGTGACAGCCCCTCAATGTGGTCAACGTCCGGCTTTTCCATCAGCGAAAGGAACTGACGCGCATAGGCGGAGAGCGACTCCACGTAGCGGCGCTGGCCCTCGGCATACAGCGTATCGAACGCCAGTGAGGACTTCCCGGAACCTGACAGGCCGGTAACGACGATCAGTTTATCGCGCGGAATGATCAGGTTAATATTTTTCAGATTGTGGGTGCGGGCACCCCGTACTTCGATCTTATCCATTCACAATTCCCGGATTAGCACAAACCTCACCATGCCTGCCCGGCATGGCCAGAAAAGAAACACGTCATTATGGCACAAAAAAACCTGAATGGATAACCAGTGTTTTGGCCTCAGGTGCCATCTGCGGCGATCCGCTTTCTGCTGCAGTTTTCCCCTTCGATCGTTATGCCTTGTATTAAAAAAGAGTTTTCGATCCGCCTCGTAAACGCGGATCTCTGCACGTGTCATTAAGAGGTGTGCGTGTTAGAATTTTGCGCTTAGACTTAGTCAGACACATTTATCGGAGACAGCAACATGGCCAGCAGAGGCGTAAACAAAGTTATTTTAGTTGGGAATCTGGGGCAAGATCCGGAAGTCCGCTACATGCCAAATGGCGGTGCCGTTGCCAACATTACTCTGGCTACGTCCGAAAGCTGGCGTGACAAGCAGACCGGTGAAACCAAAGAGAAGACCGAGTGGCACCGCGTTGTGCTGTTCGGCAAGCTGGCAGAAGTGGCCGGTGAATACCTGCGTAAAGGTTCCCAGGTTTATATCGAAGGCTCTCTGCAAACCCGCAAATGGACCGACCAGGCCGGTGTAGAAAAATACACTACCGAAGTTGTGGTTAACGTTGGCGGCACCATGCAGATGCTGGGCGGCCGTGCACAGGGCGGCGGCGCACCGGCAGGCGGCGGCCAGGGCCAGAACAACAACAACGGCTGGGGCCAGCCACAGCAGCCACAGGGCGGCAACCAGTTCAGCGGCGGCGCGCAGTCTCGCCCGCAGCAGCCACAGCAGAACAGCGCTCCGGCGAACAACGAACCGCCAATGGACTTTGATGACGATATCCCGTTCTAAGCTTCAAGAACGCAAGTCAGTCCATAAGACCCTGCTTCGGCAGGGTTTTTTTTGGCTTTCCTCCTGCGGAAGAATACGGGCAGCTGTTTTTTTCATCAATCCATCGTGCGTAATGGCGATAATGAGTATATTGTAGATATCGAATATATCGTTGATGAAGACGGAGGTGGTCATGATTACCCGAGAAAAAAACGTTAATTTTGAAGTCATTGCCATCCCGGTAGATAAAATCTCTTACTTTAAAACCGAGGATGAAAATACAGATATCACCCTTTCCGTCCCTGGCTGGCATGCTGCCGAAGACGGTCCGATGGAAAGTTATTATGTCCTGAAACGCCCGGCCTCCATTAATGAAGATATTTTTAAAGTGGCGCTTGAGGCTGCGTTACGGACTTTAGCGGCGCTAAATCCTTCTCCCGATCCACTCAACACGGTTACAGATGAGGTTGAACTCAAGGCTCCGGCGACGGACCAGGGAAAAGCCGCTGGCACGACCAACACCGAACGTTTGGAAAAACTAAAAAGAACCATCCTGAACGACAGTGAGTGGCTGGTTGCTCTGGAAGTTTCTCGTCGGGGAGGAAACGGTGGTGCAGTGAAAAATCCCAGTGGGCTCCCTAATCGCTGGAAACGTGCCAAAAAGATTTTTGCTATCGCTTCTGAAGGCAGAGATCTGTATCCGGCTTATGCGCTGGATATTGGCGGGCAGCCGTTACCGCTAATCAAGAAAATCATAGAGCTGTTCGGGGAAACCAAAACGTCATGGGCTCTGGCAGTATGGTTTGGCACACCAAACAGCTGGCTTGGTAATATAAAACCCAAGGATCTTCTGGTATCTGCACCTGAAAAGGTTATGGAAGCGGCATTGAGGGCAAAGGAAGGGCCCGTGCATGGCTAAAAAAATCAGCACCCCAGCATTGAATGCCAACCTCTCAGCCAGGCTCGTTACCTGGCCAATAGGTAAAAGGCAGACGCTGATCTCAGGCCATTTTTCGCCATTATAAACACCGGGCATCTGGCGGGATTTTGGCCCCGCCTGCCGCGCAAACTACTGGCCCGGCACCTCAACACATACCGCAGACGAAGATCGCAGCACGCGCAGCCCCATCAGAACGATAAGCACCATCACCAGCCCGGCGACCATCGCCACGCTGAACCCGGCCCGAGCGCCGTGGAGATCGATAACCATACCCGCCAGCACGCTGCCCAGCGCCACGCCGAGGCTGATGCCGGTAGTCATCCACGTCAGCCCTTCGGTAATCCTGGAAGGCGGCAAAATCGTGGTGCCGATATTCATCACGATAACCATCGTCGGTGCAAACGACACGCCCGCGAAGAACAGCGTGGCGGCCAGCACGTACACGCTGGGGGATAAAATCGGGAACAGTGTCGTTACCGCCATCACCACGCCGCCGCAGAGGAACTGTTTCTCAACCGGGGCGGTGATTTTTAACGTACCGAACAGTAGTCCGGCGATCATTGAACCCAGCGCATAGGCGGCCAGCACAAAGCTGGCGGCAGATGGCCAGCCCTGCATATTGGCGAAGGCAACCACCGCCACTTCAACCGAACCGGCAATCACCCCCAGCGCCAGCAGTGCGAAGACGATGGTACGCACGCCCGGAATCAGCAGGGTGGAACTGGTCTGTTTCCCCAGGCCTTCCACCACCTTCGGCTCGGTCTGCTTCTGCATCAGAAAGGCGGTGATGCCAACGATCAGCAGCAGCAGCGCCACCAGCGGCCCGGCCTCGGGGAAGAAGCTGGTACTGAGCACGATGGCCACCGGCGGGCCGATGGTAAACACCAGCTCGGTGATCACCGTATCCAGCGAGAACGCGGTGTGCAGCTGCGGCCTGCCGCGAAAAAGCTGTAGCCAGCGGGCGCGGATCATCGCGGGCATACTCGGCATCGCACCGGCCAGCAGCGCCAGAATAAACAGCAGCGGAGCGGGGGCCTGCATATACACCGCGACAATCAGCGCCATCAGCATACCGATGCTGTAGGCGGTGACGTAAGGCAGTACCCGGCTTTGCCCACGTCGGTCTACCACCTTGGAAATCTGCGGGCCAACCAGCGCATTTGCCAGCGTGTAAACCCCGGCTACGGCACCGGCCAGCCAGTACTGTCCGGTCTTCTGCACCAGCATGGTCACAATGCCGATGCCGATCATCGCCTGCGGCAGGCGCACAATAGTACTCGCGACCGCCAGCCCCAGTGCTCCGGGTGTGGCAAACAGTTCGCGATAGGGATTAGCCATGAAGTCTCCTGTTATTCTCTGATGCCGGTCAGCATCCCGCAGCGCGCGGTATGTCCATTTTATCTTTGTAATACAAAAACCCCGCGCGTGGGCGGGGTGCTGTGCGGTAACCAACGGCTTCGAGGGCGGTGGACGTTCAGCGAGGTGAATTTATTCTTATAGCGCAATCAGTATACGATAAATCCCACTGCTTTTTGGGGGATTCTTAGTCAAAAGTCGCTGAATTTTTCACATGCTGATGCCGATCGCACTCGCGCTGGATTTCGCTTCAGCGCAGCGTTCCTCGCTTCACCAGACGCGCATCAAAAACCCGGCTTCCCGGCCGTTCTGCGTCCGGGGAAAGCAGCAGCTCGCAGGCTGCTTCCGCCATCTCCGCCAGCGGCTGTGAGAAGGTGGTGAGCCGATAGCCCAGCCAGCTGGCCTGTTCGATATCATCGAAGCCAATCACGCAGAGATCTTCGGGGATGCGCAGGCCAAATTCATGGCGTGCGGCATCGATAAAGCCGCAGGCGATCAGATCGGTGACGCAGAATACGCCGTCCGGCCGTGTCGGCTGGCTTAACAGCTCACGCGCGGCAAGGACGCCGGTCTGGTAGCGGGTACTGCCTGGGCGGATCAGGGAAACGTCGGCCTCCGCGTCGGCAGCGGCCTGCATAAAGCCGGTTTCACGGATCACCATGCTGGGCGAACGTGCGGTGGAGGAAACCACGGCAAGATGCTGGCATCCGGCGGCAATCAGGTGGTCAAAAGCCTCTTTCATCGTCGAACTGTAATCGATGTCAATATTGTCCGCGCCGGCATACTGGCCCATGCGGTTAATCAGAATCACCTGCTGCCCGCTTTGCAGGCAGATCTCAATCAGCGAGCCGGGCGGTTTGCCCGACAGCACGATGGTGGCGGTGGAGCGGTAGTTCAGCGTCTGCTGCAGGGCTTCTTTGGCGCTTGCTTCACCGTCGTCGGTGTTGATCACCATCACCGCGCGCCCGGCCTGGTTCAGGCGGCGGGTCAGGTGCTCCAGCAGGCTGGACTGATACGGCGAGGCCAGATTGCCGCCGAGAATACACACCGGGCGGCTGGCCTCCTTCGACAAGCCGCGCGCCAGATGATTAACGTGGTAGTTCAGCGCCTCTGCGGCGGCGAGCACCTTGCGCCGGGTTTCCGCCGAGACGCTGCTGCCGGGGGTAAAGGTGCGCGACACCGCCGAGCGGGAGACGCCCGCCAGGCGCGCCACCTCGGTGGCGCTGGCAAATCCGGCCTGTTTGCTGCTATCGCTCATTACGCTGTTCCGCTGCGGCGATGGCCCGTTCGCGCGCAATGGCCTGCTCCGCCAGCCGGGTCAGCGACGGCTTCGGTGCTTCAAACCACTCATCCGGGTGGAGCTGGCGGCGGTCGCGGATTAACGCAATCGCGGCATCAAGCGTCGGGAAGCGCTCCGGGCACTCCAGGTGCATAAACAGCGCCACTAACGACACCGAACGGCTGCGGCCTCCGCGGCAGTTGACCAGGATGTTGCCACGTCGGCGATTGCGGTAGGAAGCTTTATCCGGGATCTGTTGCAGCAGCGCAGAGCGCATCAGCTGATAGCCCGCGTGCAGCATCTCCGGCGCGTTGCCGTCGCCGTCGATCAGCCCCAGCTTGTAGTAGCGCACCGGCCCGGCACCGTGCGGGAGCAGATGCGCGGCGGCGCTGGCTTCCGGCGTGTTTACCCAGTCGATATCAAGGTTTACCGCGCAGTTAATCACCACGCCGATATCGTGCTCAGCCAGCAGCGCGGCATCGCTCACCCCGGCGGAACCGCCGATATAGATATCCATTCCCCAGCCGGGAAAGTCTTCCACAATCAGGCTGAGCGGCGGGCGGGGATAGTGCGGCACGGCCGGTTGAACGGCATCCGTCGCCGGTACGATGGCCGATTTCGGGGCGGTGCCCGATTCACCGTCATTCATCGCTGTGCCTGCGACGGGCGCTGCCTCAGATCCGCTGGCGTGATAATCCGTCCCCTGCGGTTCTTCCGCCAGCGGAATTCCCGCCGCACGAGACAGCTCGCTGGCGATGCCGGGGGCGACGGCCAGCACCGGCAGACCGTTGAAAATCCCTTCTGCCGTCTGTGGAGCAATGCCAATCCGGCCGCCCGCTTCACGCACCAGCAGCATTCCTGCCAGGCAGTCCCAGGCGTTCATATGAATTTCCACGTAGCCATCGGAGCGGCCTTCCGCCACCCACGCCAGCGCCAGCGCGCCGGAACCGCCGCGCCGCACGCTGGTGCCGAGGTTCAGGATCGAACTCATCACTTCCAGATAGCGGCGCTGGCCGTGGCGGGCAGACCAGCCCAGTTCAACGGCGGCACGCTGCGTGTCGCTAACCGCCGTGCAGCGCAGCGGCCGGTCGTTTTTCAGCGCATAGTGGCCGCGCCGCGCCAGATACAGCTCCTGGCTTGAGGGGTTATAAATCGCGCCCAGCTCGGTTACACCCCGGTGAACCCAGGCAATGCAGACGCAGAAATGGGCGATGCCGCGGGCAAAGTTGGCGGTGCCGTCAATTGGATCGACTACCCACAGGCTCTCCGCGCTGGCGGGCTGGCGGGCGGACTCTTCGCCGAGGATCAGATCGTCGGGGAAGGCATCGCCAATCGCCCGTAAAATCATCCCCTCAACGAAGGTATCGGCTTCGGTCAGAATGTCCTGATGGCCCTTGAGTTCATATTCCCCCGCTTTACGGGAGTGGAAGAAGCGCAGGGCGGTATCCCCGGCTTCGGTAACAATGCGTTTGAGCGCCGCTTCGCGCTGTGCAATATCGATCGTGGTCAAAATATGCTGCCTGTTCTGAGTGAAAGAGGAACTGCCCCGTCGCTGCGCGGGGCGTTATTTTTTGTAGTTCAGGCTCCAGATATCCTGCCAGTCCTGGCGGCTTTTCCAGTCTTCTTTCGCCGTGGCGGTCAGGTACTCCATCAGTTCGCCGCGATATTTTTCGATGCCGGAGGCCTCATCGGCAGGCAGTTTCACCGCCGGATTAGTGGACATTTTGCCGTCCACACCCTGCGGGGCGATGCCTTCGGCGGTCAGCAGATAGTGAATAAACAGTTTAGCGGTGTTCGGGCTTTTGCTGCCGGTGGCCACCACGCCGAGGCTCGGGTAATTCCAGCCGATAAACGGCTTCAGGCCGCTGCACAGGCCCAGCTTCATGCCCTGCTTGTTGTCGCGAAATTTGGCGGTAGACACCAGGCCAACGAAGTCGGTTTTACCGTCCGGCGCGCCGATGGCGGAGGCGGCATCGTTGTCGGAGTGGGTCAGCAGCACGCCGTTGCCCGCCAGCGCCTTCACAAAGGCGGCGGTGGCGGACTTCTCATCAGTTTGCAACGGTTTGCCGAACTGCTGCTGATAGGCCTCGCGCACCTGCTTATCGTAGTGGGTTTCCATCTGGCTGAACCAGTCGGTATAGGCCGGTTTGCTGGTCGGGTCCTGCATCGCCACGCGGCCGCGCCAGGCCGGTTCGGTCAGCTGCCAGAGGTTAGTCACCGGGCAGGTGGCGTGATGAGCGGTATTGTAGGCAAAAACGTTCGGGGCCAGCACCACGGTCAGCGGTTCCTGATAGCGCGCGGGGATGCTGCTCTTAAGATCGTCCGGTACCCAGCTCTGCACATAGCCTTTATTCAGCAGCTGGGTCATCCCCGCCGGAGCATCCTCAACGATGGCGACGTCGGCCCGCACGTTTTTCGCCTGCGCTTCCCGGCTGATAATTTCAATGATCTGCGGCGCATCGGCTTTAACGCCGTTAGCCTGTAAACCGTACTGCTCGCTGAAGGCTTTCGCCTGCTGGACGATTTTACCGGTGGAGGCATACACGGTAATCGGCTGTTCCTGCTTTGCGGCGGCGATCAGCTGTTGAAGATCGAACGTTTCAGCCTGAGCAAAAGTGCTGCCCAGCAGGGCGCTGGCGACAACGGCGGCGGTCAAATTGCGCTTCATGGTGGTTCCCTTAAAAGTGATAAAAACGAATTAACGTGCGTAAACGTCGTGACGCAGCCCGCTGCTGTTAAAGAAGTGCAGGGAGTGAGTCGGGAGCTGGCAGTGCACCTGCTGGCGCGCCTGCCAGCGCGGCCGCAGCTGCGTGGAGTGGAACAGGCGATCTTCCCCGGCCACCAGTTCAATCACCCAGCTACCGCCGGTGGGCATAATGTTGTCGATGGTCATCGTAATGCCGTTGTTGCCAGCCCCTTCGCTGAGCACAATCTCCTCCGGGCGAATGCCGCAGTGCAGGCTGCGATCGAGCAGGTCAAAGCGCTGCTGAAGATGCTGTGCCAGCGGGCTGACCGGCTGATCCAGTGGGATCATATTCAGCCGTGGCGTACCGATAAACTCGGCGACAAAGCGGTTGGCCGGGGTGGCGTAGATCTCATCCGGCGTGCCGACCTGCTGCATATGCCCGGCGCTCATCACCGCAATGGTGGTGGCGAGGGTCATTGCCTCCCACTGATCGTGGCTGACGAAGACGATGGTCGTGCCAAAGGTTTCGTGCAGGCGACGCAGCTCGGCGCGCATCTCCAGCCGCAGAGTGGCATCGAGGTTGGAAAGCGGTTCATCCAGCAGCAGTACGCCGGGGTTCACCGCCAGCATGCGGGCCAGGGCGACGCGCTGCTGCTGGCCGCCGGAAAGCTGTGCCGGATAGCGCTTGGCGTAATCGGCAATGCGCAGCTTTTCCATCACGTCCTGGCAGCGGGCGATACGCTCGCGGGTTGGCACTTTTTGCAGGCGCAGGCCGAAATCGACGTTCTGCTCCACGGTCATATGCGGCCAGAGCGCGTAGCTCTGAAACACCAGGCCGATGCCGCGCTTTTCCGGCGGTACCCAGGTGCCCTGCGAGATGGAATCAACGATCTTATCGCCGATGTGGATCTCGCCGCCGCTGGCGTGCTCGATCCCGGCGATCATCCGCAGAATGGTGGTTTTCCCGCAGCCGGACGGCCCCAGCAGGCACATAAACTCGCCGTCTTTCACCGTCAGGTTGATGTTATTCACCGCCGGTGCATCGCTGCCGGGGTAGGTTTTGGTGAGGTTGTTTAAATGAATCGTCGGCATCTTATTTCTCCAGTCCGTCAGCCAGACCGGTACCGGTGATCCTTTGGATCAACACCGTGCCAGCCCATGAAATCAGCGCAATCATCAGCACCACGGCGTTGGCCGCCTGCTGGTAGTTGTAGTCAATCAGGCGCAGTGAATAGGTAGTCAGTACGTCGGTTGCCGGGGTGGCGAGGATGACGAACAGGCTGACGCCCTTAATCCCTGAGATAAACGGCAGCAGCACGCCGGTAGCCAGCGGCGCGGCCTGAATCGGGATCACAATGCGGCGGATGCGGGCGAACCAGCCCGCTCCGGCAATGCGCGCCGCTTCTTCGGCTTCTTTACCCAGCTGGGTCATCGCGGCGATGCCGGAGCGGCTGGCGTACGGCATTTTTTCCGCAATCAGCGCCAGCACCAGAATCAGCGGCGTGCCGTACAGCGCCGGAACCGGGCCTCTGGCTACCGCAAACAGCGACAGGAACGCGGCGGCAAAGGCGATGCCCGGCACCAGATAAGGCAGAAAGGTGAGCTGGCGCAGGCAGGCGGCCATCCAGCGAAAATGGCATCGCATCACCGCGTAGCCGACCAGCAGTCCCAGCACGCCGCAGGCGACGGAAGCCGAGCCGACGATCAGCAGCGTGTTGCCCACCGTATGCCAGAACTCCGGGGTCAGCAGAATGCCGCTGCGCAGCGCCACCGTATCCAGATCGTGACCAATCCAGTAGGCGAGGGTGAAGTTGTCGGTGGTAAAGCGCCCCGGCAGGATCATAATGGTCGACAGGAACAGGGTCAGCAGCGGGATCGCCACGCCGAGCAGCACGAACAGCAGCGGCATTGCCCCGGCGGCGATGCGCCAGCGGCCCAGATTACGGCGGCGCTCCATCACGCCCTTGCCGCCGACGGTAACGAAGCGTTTGGCTTCGCGCAGCATTTTCATATCCAGCATCAGGGTCAGCATACCCATCACCATGATCACCGTGGCGATCACCGCCGCCACGCCGGACTGCCGCGTGCCGATAGCGCGATACAACCCGGTGGAGAGCGTATCGAAATGCACCGGCAGGCCGAGAATATAGGGCAGGGCAAATTCGCCGATGCAGTCGGCAAAAATCAGCAGCGCGGCGGAAAGCAGCGCCGGGCGCACCAGCGGAATAATGATTTTAAAGGCGATGACGTTGCGTGAGGCACCCAGCACCCGGGCGCACTCTTCCATCTGGCTGTCCATGCGCTTCAGAGCGTTGCCGACAATCAGGATCACCAGCGGCGCATAGTGCAGCACCATAATCACCACGATAGGGAAGTAGCCGTAGGCAATCCAGTTCGGCGTCTGAATGCCCATCGCCTCCAGCCAGCCCGGCTGCCCGCCGATGGCGTGGTTTTTGAAAATGGTGTTCCACGCCAGCGCGAAGGTCCAGGACGGCAGCATAAACGGCACGATCAGCAGGGTGGCAAACCACTTTCTACCAGCGATATCGGTACGGTTGATCAGCCACGCCAGCGAAACGCCCACCACCATCGCGCCCACCACGGTGCTCAGCGCCACCGCCAGCGTATTCAGCATCGGCGTCCACAGCAGCAGCTCGGACATTCGCGAGGTCAGCGTGCGCAGCAGGTAATACGCGGTCATCGTGCCCTCTGTCGCTCCGGTGCGGCCTTCATCTCCGTTCTGAACCAGCACCGCATTCAGCAGCACCGACACCACCGGGGCAAGAATAATCCAGCTAAACAGCATCAGAAGGAGGGCCGCCAGCAGGTTGGCGGGTTCATGGCTGACAATCGACAGCCGGTGGCGGAACCTGGGCCACGCGGCCTGACGGTGGCGTATTTCAGTTGGGTAGGACACGGATTTATCCCTGGCAGTGAAGGTCAGACAGGAATATATCGGCGCAATGTTACAGTTCTGCGAATTCTTTGCACGTATGTGCAAAAAACGGTGAGATAATTATTATCTTTTTGAAATTAATAATTAATATTTTTTATTACGTCTATTTTACTGCGCGAAAGATAACCCTGTGCGGCAGGGTGTGAAGGTTTAATGATGGTCACTTTAAATGGCGACCAGGAGCAGTAGACTGTTGTACGGCGTTCAGCCGAAGGGCAGGACCAATAATCTGTCTGGGGTAGCCCGAACATTATCGGTCCTGATTTTCAGGTCAGCCTGTGGCGGCAGAGAGTGAATCCTCCCACAGGCGGTTTATCTTTTGGGTTAATGGATTTTGAGCTTTGCTTTAACTTTGCTGTTCACGTTCTAATGCGCTTTTCTTCATGTTATTCAGCCTGTCTTTCACATCAAGGCTGTAGTCCCATTCGGGTTCATCAACGCCATTTTTCTTCTGCGTAACATAATCCCGCAGGGCAAACAGGACATATTTTGACAGCATGAGCAGGGCAGGCGCATTGAAGATAATTAACGTGGCCGCCGCAAAGTCAACCAGCTCCCAGATTGTGGCGACCGGGATCATTCCGCAGAACACGACCAGAGTACAGCACAGCAGACGGTAGACCTGCAGGAGGATTTTATTGCCGGTGAGCCAGCGAAGATTCACTTCCCCGTAGTAGATATTGGCAATGATCGATTTAAAGCCAAACATCAGCATGGCGATAAAGACAATATTTTTCCCCCATGAGCCGACGCCAAGGCTAAAGGCACTTTGAGTCAGTTCGACACCCGTTTGCCCGCTGTCCAGCGCGCCGGTCAGCAGAATGGTAAAGGCCGTACAGCTACAGACGATAATGGTGGTAAAGAAAGTGCCGAACATAGCGGTGAAACCCTGGGTCACCGGATGGCTGACAATCGCCGTCGCATGCATGCTTGGCGTGGTGCCGTTACCCGCATCGTTTGAAAATAGCCCGCGAGCCACGCCGTATCGGAAGGCGAGATAGATGGTGTATCCCGCCGCACCGCCAGCGGCAGAATCGAAATTAAAAGCCTGCGTAATGATTAACGAAATAACGGCAGGAAGCTTTTCGACATTGGAAAGAATGATAAACAGGGAAAGAATAATATAGCTGACGGCAAGGAACGGAACGAAGACGGAAGCAAAATCACTAATACGCTTCACGCCGCCAAATATAATAATCGAGACAAACACCACCAGAATCAGGCCAATAATGGCGGGGTGAATGTGGAAAATACCTGTCGTTGCCAGGATAACGGAATTGCCCTGAACCATGGCGTAGAAGAAGCCCATGCCGATAATCATGCTGATCGAAAACGCGACGGCCAGCGGTTTAAAATTCAGTCCTTTAGAGATGTAATAGGCCGGTCCGCCGCGATAGGTGCCGTCACCGTTGCTTTCGCGGAACAGGATGGCGAGTATCGCTTCGCTAAAGCTGATCCCCATTCCCAGCAGCGCGGTGACCCACATCCAGAAAATCGCGCCAGGCCCGCCGGAGGCCAGCGCCGTTGCCACGCCCACCAGGCTGCCCGTTCCCACCTGGCTGCTTAGTGCCGCGCACAGGGCACCAAACCCGGAAACGCCTTTTTTGTCACCGGACTTTCGGCTGTTAATTAAGGCGTTAAAGATTTTTGTGAAATATTTAATCTGTGGGAATGACAGCCTGATGGCAAAAAATACCCCGGTTCCCAGCAGCAAACCGGCGACCAGCCACCCCCAGAAAATGGCGTTTATTGAACGTAGGATTTCCATAGTGAGCCTCTTATATTTTATGACTGACCATACAGAATATTGGTAAGATGATGCAGCTATTCCCACGGTATTATTTAAATGCCGTGTGGAAATAGCTGTGATTTTTATTATTCGGTGTTTCTTCAGTTATCGGATAAAACTGTTTTATCTTTAATATTATTTTTTAATTTACTGACTATTTTTCAACAGGCGACGGCTTGCCAGCTCTGCAAAGAATTTTGCTCCCGTAATAAGAATATCGTCATTGAAGTCGTAGGATGAGTTATGCAAAGGTAAATAACCTTTACCGTCTTTCTCACACCCATTACCTATAAAGACAAACGCGCCGGGTACTTTTTCAAGAAATGCGCCGAAATCTTCGGAGGTCATCATCGGTAAGGTATTGGGGTCCACATTCTCGTTGCCAAACACCTGATTCGCGGCTTCAACGGCGTATGCGGTTTCCTCGGCATGATTGACCGTCGGGGAATATTCATGGGTATAGATAAATTCGCATTCCGCTTCGTGCATCGCGCAAATTGAATTACAGATAATCCGCATGCGTTTTTCCAGCAGCGCCTGTACTTCCGGATCGTAAGAGCGCGTATCGCCTCGGATCTCGACATTCGCCGGAATCACGTTGCGCACGCCGTCGGTATGAATTTCAGTGCATGAAATCACCGCAGAAAGGGAGGGATCGACATTTCTGGAGACAATGGTTTGCAGAGAGGTGATGATCTCCGCCGCGATGACCATCGGATCTTTACCCATATGCGGCCTGGCCGCATGGGTGCCTTTACCACGAATACGGATGATGAAGTTGTCTTCACTGCCCATGATCCCGCCGACGCAGGTGGCAAATTTGCCCACCGGAATGCCCGGCATATTGTGCGCGCCATAGATCTCCTGCATCGGAAATCGCTCGAACAGCCCATCCGCGATCATCGCTCGCGCACCCTGACCGTGTTCTTCATCGGGCTGGAAAACGAAATACACCGTGCCGTCAAAATCGTACTTTTCCTGCAGCAGCTGCGCCGCGCCAAGCAGCGTCGCGGTATGACCATCGTGTCCGCAGGCGTGCATTTTTCCTTTGGTTTTTGAAACATAGTCGTGCGTGCTGGTTTCAAGAATATCCAGTGCATCCATATCCGCGCGCAAACCGATGCTGCGATCGCTGGTGCCTTTTTTCAGCACGCCAACCAGGCCGGTTTTGCCAATGCCGCGATAGACGGTGATGCCCATTGCCTGCAATTTTTCCGCAACGAAATCAGGCGTTTTTACCAAATCAAATTCTGTTTCAGGAACAGTGTGAAGATAGTGCCGCCACGCTGTCAGCTGTTGATGAAATGCGGTTAAATCGCTCATATTTATCCCCGTATTTTATTAAATTCATCATTCCAGTCAGCGCTGAAATGATGAATGTATAAATCAGTTCTGGTGGTCAGGCAGCCGGTGTTTAACCACATCTAATAACAAATTCGCCCCGCGAATCAGTTCTTCTTCGGAGGTAAATTCCGCCGGGTTGTGGCTGATGCCGTCTTTGCTGGGGACAAAAATCATCGCCGCAGGGGCGATACGGGCGATCATCTGTGCATCGTGCCCGGCACCGGAGGTCATACGGCGATAGCTCAGGCCAGCGCTTTCAGCGGATTGAATAATCTGCGCAACGATACCCTGGTCGAACATGACCGGCTGGAAGCGAACGAGCTGCTCGGAAGAAATTTGAACGCCTTCTTTTTCGGCCAGTGCAGCAAGGAAATCTTTCAGCTTCTGTTCAGCGGCTTGTAAGCGCGCTTCATCCGGGTCGCGCAGGTCGACGGTGAACCGGGCCAGGCGCGGGATAACATTGATGACGTTCGGCTCAAAACGCATGCTGCCAATCGTCGCCAGCGTGGTGCCGTTTGCTGCAATGTCCCGCAGGAAAGTGATGACGCTTGCCGCCGCATACCCGGCATCATGTCGCAGGCGCGTCGGCGTGGTGCCCGCATGGTTGGCGGTGCCGGTAATGGTAATCTCCTGCCAGGAGATGCCCTGCAAATTCTCGACGGCACCAATCTGAATGCCTTCCGCTTCCAGAATCGGCCCCTGCTCAATATGCAGCTCAATATACTCGTGGGGGATAATCGCCCCTGGCTCCATCTCACCGGCATAGCCAATGCGTTCCAGCTCATCACCCAGGCGCGTGCCGTCCGTGCCGATGGTGTCCAGAATCGCCGCCAGCGGTGCGCCACCGGCATAGACCAGCGATCCCATCATATCGGGCTGATAGCGGATGCCTTCTTCATTGGTAAATGCGGCCACGGTAATCGGGCGGGTAGGCTGGATGCCCGCCTGTCGAAACGCCCTGACCACCGCCAGGCCAGCCAGAACGCCATAGCAGCCATCGAACGCGCCGGCATTCACGACGGTATCGATATGCGAGCCGATCATCAGCGGGCGGCTGGCATCGCCCGGGGCGGATGAGATGGCAGGCAGCGTGCCGAAGATATTCCCAATCTTGTCCACTTGAATATCAAGGTCGAGTTCTTTCATCCACTTGACCAGCAGATCTCTGCCACGCTTTTCATCATCGGTTAAGGCTGCCCGGGTACGGCCGCCGTTAATCGTATCCGCCCCTGTTTCACCCAGTTCGTTAATTTGGGAAATAAGCCGTTTCCCGTCAAGAATGAGCGAGTGATTATGTTGCTGTTGCATAATAATCTTCCTCTTATATCGGTCATTAAAATAAAGACATGCTCAGGGATATCTCGCCTGAATGAGATAATAAATAGTTATCTTGATATATATCGGTAATAATTAAAGCGGCCAGGCACCGTTCCAGACAATATCCCGGTAGCGATCTTCGTTAGTATCACCCTCGGTACTGAAAATAAGAATTGTCGCCTCTTCATTAATTCCAAGGCGCTCTTTTGCATCCCGAACGTCTTGATCCGATGACGTGGCCAGTGCGTATAGCAAACCGGCATTAATCGCCCCGGATTCACCGCTGATAATCTGCGGGTCACCCTTCAGCGGATTGCCCAGCAGGCGCATACCGGTAGCCGAGACGGAATCTTTCACCCTGACAAAGGCGTTACCGCAGTTGCGCAGCACTCCCCAGGTCACCGGGTTGACTTCACCGCAGGCCAGACCGGCCATGATGGAGTTCAGCGATCCCCCAACCGCGACCCGTTCGCCGCTCGCCGAGGAAATGGATTGATACAGGCAATCCGCGGTATCAGGTTCGGAAATCATTGAACAGAATCGATCCGCACCATACAGACTGGCGAAAAAGCCCAGCACGCCGCCGGCCATGGCTCCGACCCCGGCCTGTAGCATGATATGCGTTGGCGCTTCGACGCCGAGAGCGTGAAGCTGCGCGGCGGCTTCGGCAGCCATTGTGGTGTAGCCCTGCGAGATCCAGGTGGGGATCTGCTCATAGCCTTCCCAGGCCGTGTCCTGCACCAGCGTCCAGCCCTGCTCTTCAGCGGTTTTCGACGCCAGGCGGACGGTATCATCGTAGTTGCAGTCGGTGACAATACACTCCGCGCCCAGCCCTTTAATGCGATTTACGCTGGCAGCAGCGGCACCTTTGGGCATAAATACCACGGCCTTCTGGCCCATCTCTCTGGCCGCCCACGCCACGCCTGTCCCATGGTTTCCGGCGGTGGCTGTCGTAAAGGTTAAGGGCTGCGGGAGCTGCTGAGACACTTTACTGAAATCAATGTCGGCGATGCTGAGATCCAGCTTCTCTGCAAGCAGTTTGCCCAGTGCATAGGAGCCGCCGAGCACTTTAAAGGCGTTGAGGCCGAAGCGTTTGGACTCGTCCTTGACATAAATCGCCTTCACCCCCAGCTTTGCAGCCAGCTTATCCAGAGAAACAAGCGGCGTTTCCGCGTATCCGGGGATCTTCGCGTGGAAGCGATGCGCTTCTTCAGCAATCGCCACGGTAAAAAGCGGATCGGCTTCACCGTTATAGAACGGGTTTTCTGTAATGCGCAACATGCGGATTCCTCTCAGGAACGTAGCCTGAACTCAGATCTTATGGGCAATCGCTTCGACTTCGACCAGGGCATCTTTCGGTAATTTTGCGGCCTGAATGCACGAGCGGGCTGGCGCATTCTCCGTACCGAAAAAGTCGGTGTAAATGGCGTTAAATTCCGCGAAATCATCCATGTTTGCCAGGAAGCAGGTGGTTTTAATCACCGAATTTAACGATGCGCCGCTTTGTTCCAGCACCGCCTGGACATTCAACAGCGACTGGCGCGTTTGCTCTTTGATTCCCCCTGGCGGAAATGTGGCGGTGGCCGGATCGATCGGCAGCTGGCCGGAGGTAAACACCAGATCGCCATAGGAAACACCCTGGGAATAGGGGCCAATCGCTGCGGGGGCCTTATTGGTGAAAATGGACTGTTTCATTCGATTACTCCTTTTCGATATGCGTGGATTTAAATTCTCTCAGGTATTTGTAAACCGCATGGCGGGAAATACCGAGCTGCTCTGCAACAATGCCGGCGGATTCTTTTAATTCAAAAATGCCGTTTTCAAAAAGCTGGAAGACAATCGACTTATTTCTTAATTTTTTATTAATCGACGCATCGCTATCCACGTCATTTATCGCTTTTTGCGTGGACTGGAAAATCACATCCTGAGAATTGGTGCTGAAGTTTTCCATCACCACGGATAATGGCGAACTGTCAGGCATCAGCGTTTTAATCAGTTCGGGGAAGGGCACCGATAAATTAATATTCACGCAGAACAGCCCGATGGGTTTTTCCCCATCACCGGCTACTACGGAGGTGGTGGATTTAAGAATCTCGCCATTTTTATTGCGGGTAAAATAGCTTTTCGAGTTAACTTCGCCGGTCTGCAAAAATTGCCGAAGCATTTTCAGCCCCATGTCGGTAATGGGGGAGCCGACGCCGCGTCCGGTGTGGTGCCCGTTGACGATCTTCACCACGGACGTATCCAGATCT
Organism: Pantoea coffeiphila; assembly: GCF_016909495.1. GTDB lineage: Bacteria > Pseudomonadota > Gammaproteobacteria > Enterobacterales > Enterobacteriaceae > Erwinia > Erwinia coffeiphila. Next base: position 109,321 of record NZ_JAFBFW010000003.1, read on the forward strand.
TCAAAAGAGTGCAGAACGACTTCGCAGTGTGGCCCAATCAGATCGGCCACCATGTCGGCCAGGCGGTAGTAGGAGCGCATGAATTCGCGATCTTTCACCGTTAGGTTCACCTTGAAATCTGAAAGGGACTGCAGGTTTTCATCAACATTCATAGTCAGTTCACTTTTGTAATCGATATGGGAATGATTTGACAACGAAGCCCCTACAAAATCAACTAAAATTAACTGATGGTTGTTGGGTAGATATGCGTTAAATTCTCATTAAAATCAGTTATAACATAGTGTTAGTTAATAATATTGATTTTCGTATTCAAGCTGTGGATCACAATTATTAACTATTGTCGGGTGGATTCTGGCTATCCCACTCAACTTTCAAGTCAACATAATGTAACTTTGTGGTGTGGTATGTCGGATGCATCCGCCCGTACAACAGAGACGGGCACTGCTTTTATTGGTTAAAGTCACTGACCCTTTTCATAAACAATAGTGGCTAATAGTGAACAGGTAGCGACGTCGTTTTTTATCTATCAGGTTGAATACAATGATTAATATACGTTTTTCCCGAAATGACGGGTTATCCGGCCTGCAGTGGTTCTTTTTTATTTTCTGTAATACGGTGGTGATACCGCCCACGCTCAAATCCGTTTTTCATCTCTCCCCTGAAGAGACCTACCTCATCGCGCAATACTCATTCCTCGGGGCGGCGGCGGCCTGTATTGCTCAGGTCTGCTTTGGCCATCGGCGGGCGATTATGGAAGGGCCGGGAGGGCTGTGGTGGGCAACCATTCTGAGCGTAACCTATGCCGAATCGTCTCAGGGAACGCCGCTGGGCGATATTGCAATGAGCTTTTGCATCGGGATCGCCATTGCCGGAGCAATGACCATACTGATTGGTCTGACCGGATTTGGCCGCGTGCTGTCCGGCTTTTTTACGCCGCCGGTGATGGTGGTGTTTATGTTTTTACTGGGTGCACAGCTGGTCAGCATCTTTTTCAAGGGCATGCTCGGCATCCCGTTTGGGCTGGCTAACGAAGTCGCAACCATTCACTGGCATACGGTGCCGGTGGCCTTCCTGACGGTGATGCTGATCGTGTCAGGTATCGTTTTTTTACCCCAGCGTTTCGCGCGTTATGCCGTGCTGGTTGGGGTCGTTGCTGGCTGGTTGATCTTTTCTCTGCTCTACGGTGCCGAGGAGGCATTACCCACTGACGTAAGCTGGCGGCTGTTTATTCCGCACGGCGATTTTCATCTTCGTTCCGGGATTATTTTTATCTGCGTGCTGCTGGGGATTGTGAATGCATCCAATACCTTTGGGGCGCTGCGCGGTACGGATAATCTGTATACCGACCGGCCGGAGCGGGGGGATATCTATCGCCGAAGTTTTATCACTACGGGTTTCTTTACCCTGCTGTTTGCTCCGCTCGGCACCGTGCCTTTTAGCCCGTTTGTTTCCTCGATTGGCTTACTGACCCAAACCGGAGATTCAAGCCGACGGTCTTTCCTGATTGGCAGCATACTGTTTTTAATCGTGGCGCTGACGCCCGATCTCATCCGCTTTTTTAACGCCATTCCTCTGCCGGTCAGCAGCGCAGCCATGATGGTCTCCTATCTGCCTTTGCTGTGGTCATCATTCTATTTCCTTTCTCAGACCTCGCTGAATCCGCGGAATATCTACCGGATTGCCTTGCCGATTTTCTCCGGGCTGTTCCTCCTCGCGCTGCCGCCGGCTTATCTGCAGAATGTGCCGGTGCTGATTCGCCCGCTGCTGGGAAATGGTTTGCTGATGGGCATCATCATGGTGCTGGTTCTGGAAAGGCTGGTACCCTGGGAACGTGTGAAGTAGGCCATCGTGCCGTGGGGCATCAAATGTGGCCACGGCACGGTGCTTCATCGCCCTTTGAGAAGGATTACAGCGAGTCGCGCAGCAGCAGCGGACTGTTGACCTTAATCGTGTCGCAGTGGCTGTTGCCGTTGATGATGTGCAGTGCGCTGAGGCGGCCAATATCGTAGTGCGGCAGCTGCACGGTGGAAAGAGGCGGAAGAAACAGATCGCCGATGCCCACCATATTGTCGTAGCCCAGCACCGCCACATCCTGCGGGATGCGGATGCCCTGGCCCAGCAGGGTTTGATACACCATAAAAGCGATACGATCGTTGCCGCAGATAACGGAATCAAACTGCGGTTTTCCCTGCTGAATATTCGCCAGTACCATGCCGGGAATGTCGCGGTAGTGCTCGTCGCCGCTGGTCATATACAGATGGGTAAAGGCGTCCGGGTTGATGTTCTGCTCGCGGCAGGCGCGTTCCAGGCCGCTGCGGCGGCGGTGGCTGGCCACGCGCTGCTCGGGCAGATGCAGGCACAGCGGCTGGCGATAACCGGCCTCCAGCAGCGCCCGCGTGCCCGCGTACTGGCCCTCTTCATCGTCAGGAATAAAGCTGGCCAGCGGGGCATTGCTGCTTTCGCAGTTGGCCAGCACGCAGGGCAGGGTAAGCAGTTTTTTCGGCACCTGTACGTGGCGCAGACCCATGGTGGTATAGATCACCCCCGCAGGACGGTGCGACAGCAGCAGATTCATAATGTCATCGACGTTGTCGTGCTCGAACATATTGATCACGAAGCTGTGCCAGCCGTGGGCGCGGGCCGTTTCTTCAATCGCCAGCGCGATATCAACGGAGAAGGGCGTGGTCACCGTATCCAGCGCCAGCACGCCGATCGCATTGGGCGTGGCGCGCGCGCCGCGGACTTTTTTCGCCGACAGATCGGGCACGTAGTTCAGCTGCTTAATGGCCGCCTGAACGTGTTCCAGCGTTTCCGGCCGAAGCCGCTCGGGCGTGTTGATGGCGCGCGACACGGTCATCAGGGAGACGTTTGCCAGTTTTGCCACGTCCTTTAGTGAAGACATTGTTTTATCCCTGCGATAATCGAATTAACTCGTTGATGTATAAAATACTACGCTATTCCAGGCGCATGCGTACCGGCTTCAGGCGGATCGGCACATAAATTTGATCCAGCTCTCATAACTGCAATGTTAACGTTAACTCGTGTGATTAACATCATATAGTGAAAGCAATCCGCATGAATAGTTCATTTGGTTAACGTTACCATTTGCGGCATACCTTCCCTGGAGTTTGCCGTTATGAAACAACAACACTCTCATAATTATTTGATTCTTAGCGCACTTTTGTTTTTTTTCTTTGTGACCTGGTCTTCATCCAGCTCGCTGCTGTCGATCTGGCTGCATCAGGAAGTCGGCCTGAAGGCAGCGGATACCGGGATTATCTTTTCGGTGCTGTCGGTTTCTGCGCTGTTTGCCCAGGTCTGTTATGGCTTTATTCAGGACAAACTGGGGCTGAGAAAGAACCTGCTGTGGGTGATCACTCTGATGCTGATCCTCTCCGGCCCGGCCTATATGCTGTTTGGCTACCTGCTGAAAATTAACATTCTGCTCGGCAGTATTTTCGGCGGCTTCTTTATCGGCCTGACCTTCAACGGCGGGATCGGCGTGCTGGAAAGCTACACCGAACGCGCCGCGCGGCGTGACGGCTTCGAGTTTGGCCGCGCCAGAATGTGGGGCTCGCTGGGCTGGGCGGTGGCGACCTTCTTCGCCGGTCTGCTGTTTAACCTCAATCCGCATCTGAACTTTATGGCCGCTTCCGTTTCCGGGCTGGTGTTCTTCTGGCTGCTGACCCGGCTGAAAGTTTCCCTCCCGGCGGGGACGTCAGAACAGGGCGTACCGGCCAGCAGGATCTCCCTCGACGATGCGCTGCGCCTGCTGACGCTACCGCGCTTCTGGGCGCTGGTGTTCTTTGTGATCGGCACCTGTATTTACGGCGTTTACGACCAGCAGTTCCCGGTCTACTTCGCCTCGCAGTTCCCGACGCTGCGGGAAGGTAACGCCATGTTTGGCTATCTGAACTCGTTCCAGGTGTTTCTTGAAGCGGCGGGCATGTTCTGCGCCCCGTGGCTGGTTAACCGTATCGGTGCCAAGAACGGCCTGATCTTCGCCGGGATGGTGATGGCGCTGCGCATGGTCGCTTCCGGGCTGGTGGAAGGGCCGCTGCTGATCTCCATTACCAAGCTGCTGCACGCGGTGGAACTGCCGATCCTGCTGGTGGCCATCTTCAAATACAACAGCCTGAATTTTGATAAGCGTTTGTCTTCCACCCTCTACCTGGTGGGCTTTGCCTGCACCAGTTCGGTGATCGGCACCGTGCTGTCGCCGCTGGCCGGATTCAGCTACGAGAAGTTCGGCTTCGCGCAGTCGTATCTGATCATGGGCATCATGGTGTTCTGCACCACCTTTATCTCCATCTTCCTTTTACGCTCCAACGGCACGCCGACAGAGCACTCTTTTCCGCAGCCCAATGCGGTTTAATTCAGCAAGAGTAAACATTATGACGTCAATGTTAGAACAAGCGGAACAGACACTCGAAACAGCACAGGCTGAGGTGAATACGCGCTGGTATCCGCGCTATCACCTGGCTCCGCGCGCCGGGTGGATCAACGATCCAAATGGTCTGGTGTGGTTTGACGGTTGGTATCACGCGTTTTATCAGCACCATCCGTACTCCACGCAGTGGGGGCCGATGCACTGGGGGCATGCGCGCAGTAAAGACCTGGTTCACTGGGAACACCTGCCGGTGGCGCTGGCTCCCGAAGGGCCGGACGATAAAGACGGCTGCTTCTCCGGCTCTGCGGTGGTCAACGGCGATACGCTGGCGCTGATTTACACCGGGCACCGTTTTATCGGTGATGCGGGCAGCGACGACAACCTTTACCAGGTGCAGTGCCTGGCCACCAGCCGAGACGGCATTCACTTTGAACGCCACGGCATGGTGATCGACACCCCGCCGGGGCTGCATCATTTCCGCGATCCGAAGGTGTGGCGCGAGGGGGATGACTGGTTCATGATCGTCGGCGCTCGGGTGGGCGACATCGGCCAGGTGCGGCTATATCGCTCCGCCGATCTGCACCAGTGGCACGATGAAGGCATCTTCGATGAAGCGGAAGCGGGCATGGGCTATATGTGGGAGTGCCCGGACGTCTTCACCCTTAACGGCAAGCGCGTGCTGATGTTTTCACCGCAGGGCATCGCCGCCGACGGCTATCACAACCGTAACCTGTTCCAGAGCGGCTACCTGCTGGGCGACTGGCAGCCGGGGCAGCCGTTTGTGCGCGACGGGGGCTTTGTGGAAATGGATCACGGCCACGATTTTTATGCCCCGCAGAGCTTCCTGACCCCGGACGGCCGCCGTATTGTGATCGCCTGGCTGGCGATGTGGGAGTCACCGATGCCGGAGCAGCAGGACGGCTGGTCCGGGATGCTCTCCCTGCCGCGTGAGGTCAGCCTCAGCGACGATAATCGCCTGCTGATGAAGCCTGCGGCGGAAGTGACCGCCCTGCGCGGCAGCCACTATCCGATTCCGGTGCAGCACCTGAAAAACCAGAAAGTGCCGGTACTGGCGAATGCTGAGGCGGTGGAAGTTGAACTCAAATGGGAACAGCATCCGGCAGCGGCGGAAGAATACGGTATTGCGCTGGGTGACGGGCTGCGCATTTACGTGGATAACCAGGCACAGCGGCTGGTGCTGGATCGCCGCTACCCGGAATTCGGCGTTGAGGGCAGCCGCAGTATCGCGCTGCCGACCGGCGGCATTCTCTCCCTGCGCCTGTTTATCGATAGCTCCTCCGTAGAAGTATTCGTCAACGACGGCGAAGCCTGCCTGAGCAGCCGCATCTATCCGCGTGCTGACCAGCGCGATCTGCTGCTGTTCGCTAATAACGGCAGCGCGGTATTAAAAGAGGGGGGATACTGGTCGCTGGATAAATAATCTTACCTTAGCCGCAGTACATTCCGTATTGCGGCCACCCTTTACTGAATTAATGCCTTTCTCAGGTAGGCATCGTTGTGCTCTGAATGACGAGGATAATAAAATGAAAGCAATAACCTCTTCTCTCCACCGTTATAGGGTAATAAGTCCACGCGGAATGGTTAACGGCCGGAATGGCATGCTAATTATGGCGACGCTGTTAAGCCTTCCGGCTATGGCTGATGAAATAAAAGATAATAGCGATAATTATATTGGCGGCTACCAAAGCTATTTCCATGAAGATTTAGAGACGCCAAAACCGGCGGTTAAATCTGCTGTTGTAGCCGAAGGTAAAGCGGCGACACCAGGCAACACGCCATCAGCAACCTCTGTCGCATCCGCATCTGGCGGTGCAACGGCGGCAGCAGCGTCAGCCACAGCCACTTCTGACGGGGCCACGGCATCAGCAGAAGCCCCAACAACACCTGCCGCAGCGCCAGGCTCCGTTCCCGATAAAGGCGGCGTCTTACTCAGCCAGGCCAACGAGGTCAGCGTACTGCGCCTGCGCCAGGACGAACCGCCGGTACACTGGAACAGCGTTGGCCGCAATATGGAAGCCGGAGGCCTGCACGGCAATATCGGCACGCAGATTGAAATTGATGATGCGCGCCGCAGCAACAATGAACACAACGGCGGGAAATTTAAATACGCCACGCTACAGGCCTTTTTATGGCATGACGAAATGCCGAACTGGTATTTCGGTTTCTACAACGCCCGCGAAGACAGCTATAAAGGCCAGTTCAGCAATCAGCACTACAGCGGCACCAATACGATAAATGAAGTGTTTGTCGGGCATATTTTTGAAACCTGGCGCGGCAATATCGGTGCGGAAGTGATGGGCGGATCGGAATCGGCAGGCAAGCGCTGGAAAAGCCGCTTCAAGCTGTGGCAGGACCTGCGCCTCTCCGACCGCTGGAGCATTGCGGGCTACGCCTTCGGCGAGTTCCAGCCGCAGGGCACCGAGCCGGGCAACGGCGATCTGGAGAAACTGATTTTCGAAACCGAACCGGCGCTTCAGTACCGCGTAAACCCGGATCTCGGCCTGTATCTGCGCCCGTTCTACTCCTACAACCGCCAGGAGCGCGAGCAGTGGGGCGATATCATCGAACGTGAATGGAAGGTGTCCGCCGGGTTGTGGAAAAACTGGTATCCGCTGCTAACTTCGCTGTACGTCGGCGTCGGCCAGAAGAAAACCACCAACGCCAGCGACAGCTACGAGCTGTTCTACGATGGCCGCTATCAGTACGTTGGCGGAACTCTCAGCTACCCGATTGTGGATGAGCTGCGCCTGTACGGCGAATTTAAAGCGAAATTCACCAAAGAGGCCGGTGCCTGGACCACGGCAGGCTACTCCTGGACGCCGTTCACCGTTGTGGGCGCGGTTTATAATTTCTGACGGGCAACGTAATCATGAAAAAATTAACCTCTGCGGCGCTGGTCGCACTGCTGCTGTTGGCAGGCGGTACTATCCCTGCTTATTCACAAATGGGTAAAGAAACGCTGGAAAATAAAAAAATCACCCACGTTGAAGACTTCTTTCCGAAAATTAAAGGATCGTTCGTTGGCGATCCGATGCCGGCTTACGATAACGGTGAATTTAATATTTTTTATTTGAATGATATTCGTGGCGGCGGCGATTTAGGCGTTCATGCGATTCATTTACTTTCCAGTGCGGATTTATATCACTATCAGAATCACTCAGAAGTCATTCCGTATGTGAATGACGTCGACAGCCCGGAATTGTTATTAGGCACCGGCTCAATGATTAAGGTCGGTGACACCTGGCACGCCTGGTATACGGCGCACAACGCCAATGTTTTCCCGGTGGAGTCGATCATGCACGCCACCAGCCAGGATCGCATTCACTGGGTTAAGCATCCGCAGGATACGATTCTACCGGGTGCGAACTATCGCGGTAACGACTTCCGCGATCCGCACGTGGTGTGGGTGGAGGAAAAACAAGAATACTGGATGCTGATCACCACCCGCAGCAACGGGCGGGGGATTATTGCTCGCTACAGTTCAAAGGATTTAAAAACCTGGCAGGATCGCGGGGTCTTCTTCGACAACGATACGATTGCCCCGGATTCCAATCTGGAGTGCCCGACGCTGGTGTATTTCAACGGACGCTGGTATCTGAGCTTTAGCGATCAGTGGCCGCTGCGCCTGACGCAGTACCGCGTGGCGGATAAACCCGAAGGGCCGTGGCATAAGCCGGATAATTACGTATTTGATGGTGCCGGGCTGTACGCCGGGAAGCTGGTGATGAAAAACGACCGGCTGTTTGTCTTCGGTTGGATACCGACCAAAGGCGGAAACAGCGACGGCGGTAACATTGACTGGGCGGGGAATCTGGTCGGGCACGAGCTGACCGCCGGAGCCAGCGGCCAGCTGAACAGCGTTATTCCGCAGGAGCTACAGGCGGCAATCGACGCTAACGGCGGCAAAACCCGGGCGCTGGAAAGCACCGCGCAGGTGGCGACCGCTACGCAGTTCGGCCCGCTGCGCTCGGCTATCTATCCGGCCTTACCGAAACGCGGTGTGCTGACCGCCAGCGTGGAGATACCAACCGCCGGAATGGCAATGAGCTTTGGCGTGAATAATAACAACGTCGGCGAAGCACGGCTCAACGTGGTGTTTAATAAAAGCAAAGGCAAGGTCTATTTCTTTAATTCCCCGCTCGCCTCAATTAATCAGGCCAATGCCGAATCCTGGGTCGATATTCCACTGGGCGAGAAAGTCGAGCTGAAGGTGCTGATCCAGAATTCGATGGCGGTGTTCTATATCAATAATAAAGCCGCATTCAGTGCGCGAATGTATGCCATGGAAGATAAACCCTGGAGCATCAGCCTGCCGCAAAAAGATGGCATTCACGCCGAATTAAAATTTAAAGAAATGATTTAACGGGACCTAATTATGAAAAATTATCATGCCCTGGCGGTTTTCATTGCACTGATATTACCCGGCGTCACCCATGCCAGTATGAGCATGGCAAAAGACCGGGCGGGAAACGTCATTGCGGTCGATCCCTGGTCCTACCTGGATGAGGAAGTGATGTGGACTTCGGCACGCTCTTCCAATCCTGCCGGGGGTAAAATTCACGGCCAGCTGAAAGTAAAGTATGCCATTGAGGATAACAACTGGCGGCACAGCAGCTTCCATAACGGCAGCGAATCCGCCACCTTTGTGCAGGGCGTGATGCGCCACGATGCGCTGCCGGGCTGGTATCTGGCCTTTTCCGACGGCCGCACCACCAACTATAACGGCGCATGGGATAACCAAACCTACCTTAGCCAGGATCAGTGGACGCAGGTGATCGTTGGCCATGAGTATTTCTACCAGCGGCTGCGCTTCGGCTGGGATGTAATGGGCGGCAGCGCCTCGCAGGACGATCGCTGGCAGGCGCGCGCCAAGTTCTTTGCCGATCTGCGTGCTACCGATCGCCTGTCGTTCTTTGGCTACCTGTATCAGCAGATCGACCATCGCCGCAGCGGTGCCTCGCAAAACGACCGCGATGTACGTTCGTTCCAGATTGAGCCGGGCGTGCAGTATATTATCAACAACACCACCGGCGTCTGGTTCCGCCAGGCGTTCTCCTCCGGCATTCTTGAGCGGGCGCAGTGGGGCAATATCGACAGCAAGGACTGGACCACCTCGGCAGGCGTCTGGCACAACTGGGGCAGGCTCTCCACCACCTTCAGCGGCGGCTACGGCCACTTTAAGAAGGACAACGCCCTGCAGGACAACAGCGAGGTCTTCCAGGACAGGCGCTATCACTTCATCAAACTGACGGCCAACTATCCGATCACTTCACGCTTTACCGTGTCGGGGGAAGTGACCGGATCGGATATTGCGCAAAGCGGAAACTGGGTAACCAACGGCGATGCGATTACCACCGAGTATAAGCTGATGCTGGATTATAATTTTTAACGCGGCCGGAACCGGCTGACCGCAATCGGCAGGAATGTCGTCTGCACGGTTTGCTCTGTGCCCGAATCTGGCGTTTCGGGCACATTCTCAGGACTCCCGCTGGCTGTGATGCGCTGCTTTATCACGCCATGCTACCTGCCATTCCCGCGCGGTCAGTTATTCACAAGGCATTAATGGCTTTCAGATTGCCTCCGATCGGAATCTTCAGTTCTGCGGGCCATCAGCAACGGGCGTAGCGCTAAATCGCGCGGCGTTGATTTTTTTCATCCGCTTAAAGTACCAGGCAAACAGGCCCAGATAGGCCACGGTGGCGACCGCCGCCAGGAGCAGCATCTGCGGATTCAGCGTGATGCTGGCTTTAGCGATCAGCATCGACAGCATTTTTTCCAGCGGGTCAGAATCCACCGATGAGAACAGCCGATCCTGCGCCATTCCCTGTGGAAAACTATGCATGGCGATGGAGGTTTTCGTCACGAATTCAGCAATCAGCGTCGCGGCCCAGAGGAAAAGCGGGATCAGCACCGTGCCGATCAGCGTCATGCGGATCACTTTTCCCTGAGTAATGATCAGCAGCGCGGGGGCCAGCACCGTCAGCAATATGCCGCCGAGCGGCAGGACCTTATTGCCTGGTAGCAGAATGGCTATCACCAGCAGGACAGGGGCCAGGATATTGGCCACGGCCCACAGTTCCGCGCGGGAGGCGAGGATCGGCCAGTCGATGGCAACAAAGATCTGGCGGCCCTTCATGCGCTTCTCCATCATGCTGGCGATACCGTCGGACAGCGGCTTGATCGCCGGCCCAAACCAGTTACCGACGGTGCCGAACAGCTCCAGTGAAATCCCGGCGGTGAAGGCCAGTGAAAACAGCTCGCTAACCGGCAGTCTGCCGAGTAGCCCGACAAAGAAGCCGAGATAAACGCCGATGGCGAATTTCGATCCCCAAAAGCCGATTTTTTGATTGAGCTTTTCCGCGTCAAAATCGTATTTATCAATAAACGGAATAAACCGTGAAATCAGTTCGTTGATGGCTAAGACCGGCGGACAAATCAGCAGTGAGGGGTGTGCGGTGGTGGTAATGCTGCTGCGGTCATACTTCAGCAGCGCTTTGATCTGCGGCTGCATGACGTCTGAATTTATCAGCATCAGAATATACACCGCGCCAACCACACAGGTGGTTAACACCAGATTGCTTTCCGAGTAATACAGCGTCAGCAGGCCAATGACCGACAGATTCCAGATATTAAACAGATCAACGTTGAGCGTTTTTACTTTATTTAACGACAGTAAAATCACATTGAGGAGAATACAGACGGCAGCGAAATAGAGCGTATACATCGACCCCCAGGTGATCACCGCCAGCGGTGCCCAGCCCAGATCGGCGATGGATAAGCTGACGCCGGTTGATTTAACAAATTGGGTCAATGCCGGGGCGAAAGCACCGGTTAACAGCGTAATCACCGCACCCATTCCGGTGAGCGCCAGCGCTATCAGAATGCCACCTTCCAGCGCTTTCGATAATTTGACTCTGAACAGCAAGGACAGAAGCGTGATGATAAAAAACATCATCGCCGGTGCACCAAGCGAAATAAAAGCGGTAAACCCGCTATTCATTGCAGAAAACATCGTTCGGCTCTTCCTTTTCCATGGAATTTACGCGTTATCAGCACTCGGGGTCGTTGCGGGTACGCGTGTCCTGGTATCAGCGTTCGGCACGTTGGTAGGTACACCTGCCTTTGCGCAGCTCGGCGTTCACCTCATGAAGAGAAGGGATCGCGTCATGGCCACCGTGGCGGGACACTTTAATCCCGGCGACCACCTGGGCAAAACGAATCGCCTCTTCCAGATTTTCCGGGTAATCAATCAGGTAGTTTGCCAGCGCGCCGGCAAAGCAGTCTCCGGCTCCGACGGTATCCACCGCATCAACCCGTAGCGCCGGAAAGAACACCGACCGCGCATCGCGATAAAGCAGGCAGCCGCTGCCGCCCATTTTGATAATGACGTTGTTCACCCCCATGCCATGGATTATTTTTGCCGCCGCCAGCGCCGACGTTTCATCATTTACGCTGATGCCCGTAATTCGCTCGGTTTCATGACTGTTCGGCACGATAATATCCGCATACGGGAAGCACTCCGGGTTAATACCCTGGACCGGGGCGGGGTCGAGAATGATCAGCATCCCTTTTTCGCGCGCTGTTTGCATCGCCGCCAGCACCGATTCTTTGCTGGTTTCCATCTGAATCAGCAGGATTTTTCCCTCAACCGAGTTAAGACGCTGGCTGATTTCCGCCGCGCCAAAAGCAAAATTCGCGCCGAGATTCACCAGCAGCGTGTTTTCGCCATCCGGCTCCACTATCCCCACGCAGGAGCCGGTGCCCACGCCCTCTTTCACCATCAGCCAGCCGTCGTCTATGTTGCGTTCCCGCAGGTTTTGCCGCAGCTGTCTGCCGGAGGAATCATCGCCAATGCAGCCCAGAAAGCAGACCTTCTTGCCATAGCGGGCGGCGCTGACTGCCTGGTTGTTGCCTTTACCGCCCGCGGCTAAACGAATTGATTCGCAGAAGGTGTTATCCCCGCTGGCAGGAAAATGATGGCAGTTAACAATCACATCCAGATTAATACTTCCCATAACGATAATATCGTACATGCGCGCTCCCTGGTGTTGGTTCTAAGTTATTTGTTTCGGTAATGAATATTGATATTTATAATTTTCTTTTAATGCGTTAAAGGATTTTTCAAGATGGGTGAATATACGTTGGCCTGGCGTGATTACTTTGTGTTTTATTGCGGTTTTATTCGTTGATCGATAATGGTGTTATGGTTGTTTTTATATATTCCTGTTATTTGGTTTCATAATTAAATGAAGGTTTTAAATATTGTTTTCTCGAGGGTTAATGATGCATTTTTATGGCGAGGATTAGGTTTTTATTCTGGATGTTTGAGGCTGATGCCGCCGGGATAATTTCCTGAAAAATCAGATCCAGCTCAAACTTTCCAACAAAATCTATCCGCCGCTGCGGATGTGTATGCCGTTTGACAGTCATCGATCCTGGCCATTGCTAGAGTATACCCACATTAACATTGTCAGGTAGAAATCGATGTCCAACACACTGAAAATTAAGAAACTCACGCCTTTTATCATGCATGTGCCGGTGACGAAAAATATCATTGGCGACTCCACTCACAGCATTACCCACTGGGGAATGCCGGGGGTGATGATTGAAACCGAATGCGGTCTGGTGGGCTACGGCCATACCGGAACCCATGCGGATATCACCACCGACCGGCTGATCACCACTATTATTACTGACGTCTTTGGTCCAATGCTGATTGGTGAAGACCCCACCGAAGTACGCCACCTGCACCGCAAGTTATCTCGTAGCTCAACCAATATCTGGGTGGGGCGTGGTGGATTGATGCAAATGGCCCTGTCGGCGATTGATATCGCGCTGTGGGATCTGAAGGCTAAACACGCGGGACAGCCGCTGTGGCAGCTGTTTGGCGGATCGAAGCAGGCAAAAGTGTCGGCCTACAATACCGACTGCGGATGGCTGGTACGCGACACCGCCGAGCTGGTGGACGACTGTAAGAAAATGATCTTCGAAGAGGGCTTTAACGCCATCAAAATGAAGATCGGCAAGCCTGATCCGAAAGAGGATATACGCCGTATCGAAGCCGTCAGAAACGCGATTGGCGACGGTGCTCAGCTGATGGTGGATGCCAATGCTAAATGGGATATCAGCACGGCGAAGCAGTACGGTCCGCGCCTGGCCGACTATGACATTACCTGGTTCGAAGAACCGATGTGGCATGATGATGTCTCCAGCCATAAAGAGCTGGCAAAACATATGACTACGCCGATTGCGCTTGGTGAACTGCTGTATCAGTTTGATTCCTTTAAAGAGTTTGTGCTGGCCGGTGCGGTCGACTACCTGCAACCGGATGCCACGCGCTGCGGCGGCCTGACGGCGGTGTGGGAAATTGCTGACCTGGGAATGGCATTTAATCTGCCGGTCACCCCGCATCACGGCGATATGATGCAGGCGCAGCTCCACCTGGTGATGGCGCACCCGGCCTGTTCGCTGCTGGAGTATATTCCGTGGACGCTGGACTGTTTCGTTCATCCGGTGGTCGTGAAGGACGGTGTGTATCAAACGCCAACCGAACCGGGGGCGGGCACCACGTTACGTCCGGAGGCTTTAGATCGCTTTAGCGTCAGATAATCCGATTTAATATTTCAGGGCTGTACCCTTTATTTCATTACTGTATTGATAATTAAAATAACATCAGCAGAGGAATGTCATGGATAAAACGTCTCCCGATCATTTGTCCGTCGCCATCAGCAAAGCGATAAAAAGAATTATCCCGATGGTGACGCTTATGTTTATTTTGGCCTACCTGGACCGGGCGAATATTGGTTTTGCTAAACAGCAGTTTCAATATGACACCGGGCTAAGCGATGCCGCCTATGCGTTTGGCGCGGGAATATTCTTTATCGGCTACGCGCTATTTGAAGTGCCCAGCAATATTCTGCTGTATAAAGTGGGAGCCAGAATATGGCTCGGCAGGATTATGATTACCTGGGGTCTGGTTTCCGCCTCAATGATGTTCGCCCATACCGAGAACGTTTTTATCTTCCTGCGTTTTTTACTCGGCGTGAGCGAGGCCGGTTTCTTCCCGGGGGTGATTCTGTATCTGACGTTCTGGTTCCCGCTGCATATCCGCGCCAGGGTGACCGGTTATTTCCTGTTCGGCGCGCCGCTGGCATTCATTATCGGCGGGCCGCTCTCGGGCGGGCTGCTGACGCTGGACGGCACGCCGTTTGCCTTTGGTCTGCACGGCTGGCAGATGATGTTCCTCGTTGAGGGGCTGCTGGCATCCATCGTCGGGGTGTGGGTGATTTTTTACCTGGACGATCGCCCGGAAAAAGCCAAATGGCTGAATGCCAGCGAGAAGAAAGCGCTTTCGGATAAGCTGACAGCGGAAGACGAACAAAAAATTGCCCACGGACCAAAAGGCGCACTGGCGGCACTGCTGGACATCAAGGTGCTGTATCTGTGCCTGATCTGGTTTACCGTGCAGGTCTGCGGCTACGGGATTTACTTCTTCCTGCCGACGCAGATCGCCACGCTGATGGGCACCAAAGTGGGTCTGCTGGTGGGCTTTGTCACCGCCATTCCGCCTCTGTGCGCGGCAATAGCCGTCTATTACGTACCGCGAATTTCCGAGAAGCTGGGCGAGCGGCGGATCGTGGCGGCGGTGACCTTTATGCTGGGCGCAGCGGGCATTGCCATCTCCGGTTTTGCCGACAGCGTCCCGGTTATCGCTATTACCGCACTGTGCGTAGCCGCAGCGGGTCACCTGGCGATGCAGCCGCTGTACTGGACCTTCCCGTCTTCCTATTTAGGCGGTACGGCGGCGGCATCGGGGATTGCGCTGATTAACTCGATGGGCAACCTGGGCGGTTTTGTTGCGCCGAACATCCGCGTATGGGCCGAGCAGACGTTCCACTCCGCCCGGGCGGGGCTGTACTTCCTCGCGCTGGTGACCTTTATCGGCGGCGTGATGATCCTGCTGCTGCGCCGTATGGGAATGGATAAAAAGGTGGTGGCTCCTTCCACGACAGTGTCATCCGCCGCGCTGAACTGAAAGAGAAACCTGCCTGATTACCAGGAATCGAGGGTTTAAAACGGACAACGCGAAAGCTCAGAAGCGGACGGGGTTTGCCACCGACTGGAGCATCCGCAGCGCTGAACGGAGTAAGGAAGCCCGGATTCGCCAGCAGGGACGCTGGCGAAAGGCGCAGCTGTGCAGGACGCACGTCTGCGGCGGTCCGCAAGGCTGACGCGCGATGTGAAGGGACCGCGAAGCGGCGCGAGGACCAGCCCAGCCGGGGGCAAACCCCGTCAGCGCGATCGCCAAATTCAGCAGACATCAAATAAACAATGCTCAGTCAGCGAGTCAGTGTGAACATTGCACCCAGCTAAATGCTATAAATCCCCATCCCCACCCGGCAGCAAAGGTAAACAACGTGAAATTATCCGACAACGGCCAGTACCTGCTCCAGCCAGAAGGCGATGTCATCACCCTGTCAGAACAGGAATTGCTGGCGATCCTCTCCACCAGCAGCTGGTTTAACGAACTGCCGGACTACCTGATCGCCAAAATCGTGGAGCTGTCCAGCATCCGTAACTACGAAGATGGCGACGTGATCCACTACCAGGGTGACACCTCACGCGGTCTCTATGCGGTACTCTCCGGTGCGGTAAAAGTCAGTTCCCTTGGTGCCGATGGCAAAGAGTGCGTCTTTCGCTACCTTGCGCCCGGTAGCTGGTTTGGCGAAATCGGCATGCTGGATAAATCCGCCAGAACTCACGATGCCCGCGTGATCAACAATACCCTGCTGCTGGTGCTCTCCTCCCGTGATGTGCAAACGCTGCTTAACCTCTATCCAATTTTTTATAAATTCCTCGCGCTGCTGCTGTGCCGGGTGGTCAGAAACGCTTTCACCATGCTGAATGACACCACGCTGCTGTCGGTATCGGCCAGGCTGGCAAAACGACTGATCAGTCTGGCCGAGGCTTACGGAGAACCGCACGAGCGGGGGATTTTGATCGGTCTGTATCTGACACAGGATGATATGGCCACGATTATCAATACCACGCGGCAGACGATTAATAAGCGGCTGGTGGACTGGCAGAAGCTGGGTTGGATTGATGCTAAATACGGAAAAATATTAATTATGAATTCGGAAGCGTTAAAACAGCTGTATATGGATGAATAGCTTTTAGCGGTGTGTGCCTGTCCTGCTTACTTTCGGGAATTAAAGATGCAGTGCGATACGTTTACCGTTCGGTAACGTAACGTCCAGTGATAATTCACCACCGAGTGCCTTTACATAGCGCTTTAACGTAGAGAGCTTCGGATCGTTTTCTACCTTCTCCATCTTAACGATTGCTGGCTGTGTGATTCCCATTGCATCCGCGATCTGCACCTGGGATAGCTGAAGCTCTTCACGAATCTTTGCCAGCGTATTCTCCTGGCGAATTTCATCCGCCCGTGCCGCAATGCGTTCCCGACTCTCGAGAGTACGCTGTGCCAGCAGTTCTTCGAACGTTGCCATTATTCCTCCTCCAGGCTTTTCAGATGTATTGCATACTCTGTATCGGCAATTTTTATCAGGCGCTTGTAGAAACGCTTTTTGCATTAAATATAACCTGTAGGTTATACCGTGATGATATAACCTGCTGGTAATAGCATCAAGTCTTGTTAATCCCTTTTTTCCCAGGTTTTCAAAATCATGCATGCAGATTGAGCGTGTCAACGTAAGCGGCTGTTCCCTTGTTACATTTTCAACGTTTTTAGTTTGGATAAAGGTGGTGCTGTGAAATGTGGGGCTGGGTTCCAGCCTCTGCTGCTGCTCCAGGGTGGTCCTCGCGCCGCGTTGCGGTCCCTTCGTTTTCGCCATTGCGCCGACGGGTCGGCCAGGATTGAACGTCCCTGTTCAAACCCGGCCTGACGCCAGCGTCCCTGCTGTCGTCTCCTGGCGCAATGGCTTCACCTCAGCGCTGCGGATGCCCTTGCGCAGCAGCAGAGGCTGCCCCTTTTAGTCATTTCATCGCTTTTTGCTTTTTAAAGAATAAGACGCTTGTGAAGTGGGAGCTGGGGTTCAGCCTCTGCTGCTGCTCCAGGGCGGTCCTCGCGCCGCGTTGCGGTGCCTTCGGTTACGCCATTGCGCCGACGGATCGGCCAGGATTGAACGTCCCTGTTCAAGCCCGGCCTGACGCCAGCGTCCCTGCTGTCGTCTCCTGGCGCAATGGCTTCACCTCAGCGCTGCGGATGCCCTTACGCAGCATCAGAGGCTGCCCCTTCCAGGCAATTTCATCGCTTCTTATTTTTGGGTTTTCAGGCAACTCAAATGTTTGAAAGCAGGCTGACAGTGCCCCCGAGCGGGCAATCCGCAGCGCTGAACGGAGAGAGGAAGCCAGGATTCGGCCGCATGGACGCGGCCGAAAGTCACAGCCGGGCCAGGACGGCCCGTCTGTGACGGTCCTGAAGGCTGACGAACAAAGTGAGGGGACCGCGAATCGGCGCGAGGACCGCCCGAACGGGGGTACTGCCAGCCAGCGCTAACTCATACCCTGTAAACAACTTAAACGGCTTTTCATCCACTTCTCATCCCAAATGAAAGATTTTACCTTTCATTGTTTCTTTCACAATGAAAGATTTTATAATCGTTTTGTGACATAGATTGCTTTTTTTAAATTGTTTTCGATCTACCTTCTTAGCGCTGTGAATAAGAACGTTTTATCTGTTCTCTACGCGAGGGGTTAAAAATGATTGAAAGCATCACCTTCGGGGCCGAGTGGTTTATCGGCCTCTTCCAGAAAGGCGGGGAAGTGTTTGTCGGCATGGTGACCGGCATCCTGCCGCTGCTGATCAGCCTGCTGGTGGTTATGAACGCGCTGATCGTCTTTGTCGGCCAGAGCCGCATCGAACGGCTGGCGCAGCGCTGTGCCGGGAACCCGGTATCCCGCTATCTGTTCCTGCCGGTGATCGGCACCTTTGTTTTCTGTAATCCAATGACGCTAAGCCTCGGCAAGTTTCTGCCGGAAAAATACAAGCCCAGCTATTACGCCTCGGCTTCCTACAGCTGCCACTCAATGAACGGCCTGTTCCCGCATATCAACCCCGGCGAACTGTTCGTTTATCTCGGCATCGCCAACGGGCTGACCACGCTGAACCTGCCGCTGGGTCCGTTAGCGGTCAGCTATCTGCTGGTCGGCATGATCATGAACTTCTTCCGTGGCTGGGTGACCGACCTGACCACCACCATCTTTGAGAAAAAAATGCGTATTCAACTGGACCGTCAGGTTCGTTTATAAGCGCGGAGTAAACGATGGCTAACACGATTGAGATTAAAAAAGGCGAGAGCGGCTGGGGCGGCCCGCTGACTCTGACGGCTACACCAGGCAAAAAAATTGTTTATATCACCGCAGGAACGCGTCCGGCGATTGTCGACCGCCTGCGGGAAGTCACCGGCTGGGAAGCGGTAGACGGCTTTAAAGAAGGTGAACCACCGGCGGAAGAGATCGGCGTGGCGGTGATCGACTGCGGCGGCACGCTGCGCTGCGGTATCTATCCGAAGCGCCGTATTCCCACGGTCAACATTCACGCCACCGGCAAATCCGGCCCGCTGGCGCAGTATATCGTCGAGGATATTTACGTTTCCGGCGTGCGCCCAGGCGACATCAACATTGTGGCAGAGGGCGCGGCGGCTCAGGCGGATGCGACAGGTTCCGGCAGCGCGTCGGCATCGGCGGGTTCCACCGTCTCAGCGGTTAGTGTCCCGGTTTCAGCTTCAGCGCCAGCATCGGCTGCTGCCTCTGCATCAGCGGCTGGCACCGGCTCAGCTCCGGCGGCTTCCGGCACGCGTGACTACGATACCAGCAAAAAAATCACCGAACAGAGCGACGGCCTGCTGGCGAAAGTCGGTATGGGCATGGGCTCGGTGGTAGCGGTGTTCTTCCAGGCGGGTCGTGAAACCATCGATACCGTGCTGAAAACCATCCTGCCGTTTATGGCGTTCGTCTCAGCGCTGATCGGCATCATTATGGCTTCCGGGCTGGGGGATTTGATCGCGCACGGACTCACGCCGCTGGCCAACAGCCCGGTCGGGCTGGTAACGCTGGCGCTGATCTGCTCCTTCCCGCTGCTGTCGCCGTTCCTCGGCCCGGGCGCGGTGATTGCGCAGGTGATCGGGGTGCTGGTTGGCGTGCAGATCGGCCTTGGCAATATCCCACCGCATCTGGCTTTACCGGCGCTGTTCGCCATCAACTCGCAGGCCGCGTGTGACTTTATTCCGGTCGGCCTGTCGCTGGCCGATGCGCGCCAGGAGACGGTTCGCGTCGGGGTGCCTTCGGTGCTGGTTGGACGCTTCCTGACCGGCGCACCGGCGGTCCTTCTTGCCTGGGCAGCGTCCGGGTTTATTTATCAGTAACAGGGGAGAACGTATGAAAACCGTTTACGAATCCACGTTTGTCGCCGTCGGCGCAGAGGCCATGTCGGCGCTGGAAGACAACTTTATTATCACCTTCGGCGAAGGCGCGCCGGAGGATGTCGCCGAGTACTGCTTTATCCACCGCACCGATATTAACAACGGCGGCATGTTTGGCGCCGGGTCGGTGCTGGCTATCGGCGAGCAGCACTGGCCGGTGACCGCAGTCGGTGAAGTCGCGCGGGAAAATCTGCGCGACCTCGGGCATATCACCGTGCGTTTTGACGGCGCGGCTGAAGCCGAGTTTCCCGGTACCGTCCACGTCTCCGGCGCTGCGCCGTCGGCGATTGGTGCGGGCCAGAAGTTTCGTATGTTGAGTGAATAACCAGGAGAGAATCATGGATCAGGTTGCTGTAGTCATCGGTGGCGGTCAGACGCTGGGTGCTTACCTGTGCGAAGGGCTGGCGGAAGCCGGTTATCGTGTTGCGATTGCTGACCTTAATATTCAGAACGCCCGCCGCGTTGCGGACACCATTAACAGCCGTTATGGGGAAGGGCGCGCTGCCGGTTTCGAGGCGGATGCCACGAAAGAAGCCAGCGTGGTGGCGCTGGCCGCGGCGGTGGATGAAACCTTTGGCCGTTCCGACCTGCTGCTCTACAGCGCAGGCGTGGCGCGGGCGGCACCGATTACCGAGTTTGGGCTGAGCGATTTTGACCTGTCGCTGCAGGTGAATCTGGTGGGGTATTTCCTCTGTGCCAGAGAGTTTTCTAAGCTGATGATCCGCGACGGTATTAAAGGCCGCATCATCCAGATCAACTCCAAATCCGGTAAAGTGGGCAGCAAGCACAACTCCGGCTACAGCGCGGCCAAATTTGGCGGCGTGGGGCTGACCCAGTCGCTGGCGCTGGATCTGGCCGAATACGGCATTACCGTGCATTCACTGATGCTGGGTAATCTGCTGAAGTCGCCGATGTTCCAGTCGCTGCTGCCGCAGTATGCCGAGAAGCTGGGCATCGAGCCGGAAGAAGTGGAGCAGCACTACATTGATAAGGTGCCGCTGAAGCGCGGCTGCGACTATCAGGATGTGCTCAACGTGCTGCTGTTCTACGCAAGCGATAAAGCCGCCTACTGCACCGGACAATCGGTGAATATCACCGGCGGACAGGTGATGTTCTGATTTAATCCCGGCAGCTTCGGCTGCCGGTTTTGGAGGTTATTCGATGGATCCTGTTAATAGCTTAATCTGCCTGGCCGGGGTGGCCTGGCTGGGGCAAATCGCGCTGGGCTGGATGCAAATCCGCCGCTTTAACCAGGCGCTGGCCGACATGGCCGATAACGGCCACATCAGCATTGGCCGTTCCGCCGGGCGCTTTAAGCCTCGCGTAATCGTGGTGCTGAGCCTGGACGACGATCGTCGGGTAACCGGCAACTTCCTGATGAAGGGGCTGACGGTGTTTTCCCGGCCGCAGAGTGAAGGGGCGTTGACCGGCAAACTGGTCAGTGAAATCCGTCCCGAGATCATGTTTCCACGTAATAAATCCGCGCAGCAGGCGCTGACATTAGCCATTTCAAATAAACGGTGATACCTTTCATTCTGAAAGATTAATCCTTTGCATCACGCGTTATGCCGTCCGGGGTGAAGAGGAACAGTTCAGATATTGCAAAGGACCGTTTTATGAAACCTGTACAGCGCCAGGCACAAATTCTCGATTATCTTCAGGATAAGGGACGCACCACCGTGGAGGAGCTGATTGCGCACTTCAATACCACGGGAACCACTATCCGTAAGGATCTCGCCCGCCTTCAGCAGGAAGGCGCGGTCATTCGTACCTACGGCGGCGTGATGCTGAACCGCGATGAAGGCGATCAGCCCATCGACAGAAAAACGCTGATTAACATAGAGAAGAAAAAGCGCATCGCCGCGCTGGCGGCAGGGCTGATCCACGAGGGCGACTCGCTGATTTTTGACGCGGGGAGCACCGTGCTGCAAATGGTGCCGCACCTGGCGCGCTTCAATAATATCACCGTGATGACTAACAGCCTCGGTATCGTCAACGAGCTGGTGGAGCTGAACAACGATCAGGTGATCCTGATGCCCGGCGGCACCTACCGCAGCACCTCCGCCTCGTTCCACGGCAGCCTGGCGGAATCCGCCTTCAGCCACTTCAGCTTTGATACCTTGTTTATCGGTGCCGACGGCGTGGAAATTACCGCAGGGGTTACCACCTTTAACGAAGTCTTTGCCGTCAGCCAGGCGATGTGCCGCGCGGCGAAGAAGATTGTGCTGCTGATCGACTCCTCCAAATTTGGCCGCCGCAGCCCCAACGTGGTGTGCAGCCTGGATGCGGTCGACGTGCTGATCACCGACAGTGAAGTAGCGGATGAAACCGTCGCCCAGCTGCGGGAAAAAGGGATTCAGGTCATTATTGCCGGGGAGAAATAACCGTGCGGGACATTTTATTAAACGCGGCGCGTGAAACGATTGCCACCGAACTCCAGGAAGCCGCCAGTCTGCCCGACAGGCTGAACGACGATTTTGTGCAGGCCTGCATGATGGTGCACGGCTGCGGTGGCAAAGTGATTGTCAGCGGCATCGGCAAGTCCGGCCATATCGGCAGAAAAATTGCCGCCACCCTGGCCAGCACCGGCACCCCGGCGTTTTACGTGCATCCTGCCGAAGCGCTGCACGGCGATCTGGGGATGATTTCCGCCGGAGACGTGGTGATCCTGATCTCCTACTCCGGCCACGCCGCCGAGTTTGTGCGCATTATCCCGCTGCTCAAGGCATTGCCGGTGGGGATTATTGCTTTTACCGGCAATGCCGCCTCGCCGCTGGCGCAGGCCGCCGACCGCTGGATTAATATTCACGTGGAAAAAGAGGCCTGTCCGCTGGGGCTGGCCCCGACCTCGTCGGCGGTGAATACGCTGATTATGGGCGATGCGATGGCGATTGCGCTGATGCGCGCCCGCAACTTCAGCGAACAGGACTATGCCCGCACCCATCCGGCGGGGAGCCTGGGCGCGCGCCTGCTGTGCCTGGTGGGCGATATTATGCGTACCGGGGAGAAAATCCCCCGTGTGAATGTTGACGCTACGATTACCGATGCACTGTTTGAGCTGACCCGCACCGGGCTGGGGCTGGTGGCGGTAACGGGTGAGGACGGCGCGCTGAACGGCGTGTTTACCGATGGCGATCTGCGCCGCTGGCTGCTGAAGGGCGGGGTGATTGCCGCCCCGGTGAAGGAGGCGATGAGTACCCCGGGCTTTACGCTGCTGGCTTCCCAGCATGCCGCCGAAGCGCTGGCGCTGTTCCAGCAGCGCAAAATCTCCTCTGCGCCGGTGCTGGGCGAAGATGGCATGATTATCGGCGCGATTAACGCCCATGATATTCGCGAGGCGGGGATCTGATCCTATTCCGGCAGCGGCGTTCTGCCGCTGTCGAACACTCATTCAGCTAAGACATCAGCCAAAGTTTAAATAGTTTATTGAACATTCAATAACGACATGTAATTATTTGCGCGAAAACCTTATTAAGAGTGCGGGTTATTAGATTTATTGCTAACTAATATCTTAAATTTCGCACCGTGCGGCGGAACAGGGTTCGTTCCAGATTATCATCATCGTTAATGAAATTATTATGTTTATTAAACTCATCAGCTATAGCCGCTATATTCAATGGACTTTATCTTTTTATTTCACCCTGTCCAGACGCACCGGCGGGCGAATTGCCCGCAGGGAACGTAAATACTGGGCATTTTCCTCTGCGGGTCCGGATTTCGACTGGACAGCGATCGATCCGGAGAAAGCCGCACACCAGGCAGCAAGCGTTTACTGGGAGTGATTAGCCGCCCTGGCAATCCGGCAGCGGCGTTCTGCCGCCGCCTTACTGATTATCAGCCCGCCTGGCGCGCCGTTTTCTGGCGCTTCTGGGCTTTCATCACACGCTCTTCGTCATACTTCTCACGCAGATAGTGTTCAATCTGTTCCAGGCTGCGGTTGCGGGTTTCCGGGATATATTTCAGCACGAAGATAATGCCGACGATGCCCACCGCACCATATATCGCAAAGGTGCTGGCCAGCCCGAACGATGCCAGCAGCACCGGGAACGACATGGCGATAATCACGTTGGAGCACCAGAGGGCAAACACCGCGCCGCCCATGCAGATGCCGCGAATTTTCGCCGGGAACATTTCGGAGAGCATCAACCAGATAACCGGCGCGTAGGCACCCTGCATAAAACAGAGGAACAGCAGCATTGAGCCTAAGATCAGATAGCTGCGCAGCAGATTCACTTCACTGCCGATATGTTCCGGCATAAACGCCGATATCGCCGCCAGCAGGAACAGGCAGCAGGTGCAGCCAATCTGCCCCAGCGCGGCCATCTTACGGCGGCCAATGTAGCCCAGCAGCAGAATGCCAATCATCACCATAATCACCGACACCACGCCGTTAGCGATGGTGGCAAACAGCGCGGCGTTAGTGCTCATGCCGGTGTTTTGCAGGATAACCGGGGCGTAATACATAATGCTGTTCACCGCCGTTGCCGCATGGAAGAAGGCGAAGCCCACGCCGATCAGAAACACTTTCCGCATCCACGGCACCCGCAGGTCGCGCAGTGAACCTTTCTCCTGCGCCTGGGCGGTCATCGTCTCTTCAATCTCCATCATCTCCCAGTCCACGTCTTCCTTCGCCCGGGTGCGGTTCAGCACGTCGCGCGCTTCGGCAAAGCGGCCCTTCAGCGCGTACCAGCGCGGCGTATCCGGCATATACAGCATGCCGAACCACAGCAGCACCGCGGGCAGCGTGGCGATGCCCAGCATCCAGCGCCAGGTATGCTCGCCGCCCCAGATTTCGTTAAAGGCGAAGTTGGACATATAGGCCAGCATCTGCCCGGTGACGATCATCAGCTCGCTGATGGACACCAGCTGCCCGCGCCGGTTGGCCGGGGCAATTTCGGCCAGGTACACCGGCACCGTGGTGCCCGCGCCGCCCACGGCAAGGCCCAGAATTACCCTGGAAATCAGCATCACCTCCAGGTTGGGGGCCAGCGCCGTGCCGAGCGCGCCAACCGCGAAGATAATCGCCAGGATCAGAATGATTTTCCGCCGTCCGAGGCGATCGGCCAGGCTACCGGACACCAGCGCGCCGGTGGCCGCGCCGACCAGCAGGGAACTGGTGACCAACCCGGTGGTAAAGGGCGTTAACTGCAGTTCTGGCCCCATAAACAGTAAAGCACCGGAGATCACCCCGGTATCGTAACCAAACAGCAGGCCGCCGAGAGTGGCGATGGCGGTAATCACTTTTACTAGCGGTTCGGTCCTGGTTTTACTGTTCGGGCCAGATGCCGGATTTTTAGAGAGGTAATGTTCCAAAATTCACACTCCGGATAAAGACTGGGCTATGTGGTGGTTGTTATTGGCCAGTCGGGGATTGAAATGACGGATGTGGGTGGCCGCGCACGGCGGCCACCGGAAAGCAGAACTACTGGCTGATGGTTTGTTGCAGCGCGGCGATAGAGGAGGTGACGCCCGCTTCCACCGACATGGTGAGATCTTCCATCTCCAGAGAAACCCAGTCGTTGTAGCCCATCATGCGCACCACCGAGAAGAACTCCTTCCACCACTGCAGATCCTGGCCGCAGCCGACCGCCACGTAGTTCCACGCGCGGTTGGCAACGTCTTCCACCGGTTTGGTTTCCAGCAGGCCGTTGATGCCGACCAGGCCGCGTTCCATACGCACGTCTTTGCCGTGAACATGATGGATCGCCGGACCAAGGGCGCGGGCGGCGGCAATCGGGTCGGCGCCCATCCACAGCAGGTGGCTCGGGTCGAGGTTCAGGCCGACCGTTGGGCCAACGGCATCGCGAAGGCGGAACAGCGTTTCCGGGTTCCACACCAGCATTGAGCTGAAGTTTTCCAGCGCGAATTTCTCCACGCCGCACTCTTTCGCCCGGGCAACCAGCCCCTGCCAGTAAGGAATTGCGACTTCATTCCACTGGTAGTCGAGGCAGTTTTTCAGCGTTGGCGGCCAGCTGACGGTATAGGTGATCCAGTTTGGAATGGTGTCCTGCGGGCTGGCCGGCGGCAGGCCGCTCATCATCACGATTTTCTTCACGCCAAAGTGGCCCGCCAGCTGTAACGCTTTATCGGTATCGCTTTTGTGGCGCTGGCCCAGTTCGCCCGGATCGAGCGGGTTGCCAGACACGTTCAGCGCGGCGATCTGCATACCGCGGCTTTCCAGAGCCTGAAGAACCTGCTGGCGCTTAGCCGGGCTGGCCAGCAGCTCGTCGGTGCGCAGGTGCGGGGCGGAAGACCAGCCGCCGGTGGTCATCTCCACGCCGGTCACGCCGAGTTCCAGCAGTTTATCCAGCATCGCTTCAAAGGGCAGGTGGCCCAGGCTGTCGGTACAGAATGATAATTTCATGACGGTGCCTTACTCGTAGTTAACCCAGGTGGAGCCGTTGTCGGCAGAACGTACACAGTTTTCAATCCAGCGAACGCCTTCCAGACCGGCGTCGATATCGGGATAAATCAGGTTTTCCAGCGTCTGACGATCGCCGCGCTGCTGTGCGCTGATGGCGATGGCAAATTTCAGGTAGATATTGGCCCAGGATTCGGCCAGCCCTTCGGTGTGCAGTGCGCCAAGGCGTTCGTCGGCCAGCGCGCTTTCATCGAGGTACGGCATACCGTGGTGCATGGTCTGGGTCGGCTGGCCCTGAATTTCATATTTCAGCTCGCCAGGGTTGTAGTCGCTCCACTGCAGGCTGGCTTTGGAACCGATGACGCGAATGAACTGGCTGTCCATGGAACCGGCGTTGATGGAGGAAGCCCACATGCGGCCAACCGCGCCGCCTTCGTAGTGCATCAGCACCATGGCGTTATCTTCCAGCGGCGCGCGCGACGGGATAAAGCTCTGGCGGTCGCACAGCAGCGATTTGATATGCAGCTCCGGCAGCACCAGCTGGGAGATGTAGAAGGTGTGGGTGGAGATGTCGCCCAGCACGAACGTTGGCCCGGCAATTTTCGGATCCACGCGCCATTTCTGCGCTTCGCTGAATTTGTCGGCGCTGTCGTTAGCGCTGAAGCCGTGGGTGTATTGCAACTCCACCATGCGCACCTCACCGATTTCGCCGTTGGCAATCATCGCCCGCATCTGCATCAGCAGCGGATGGCCGGAGAAGCCGTAGGTCACGCCAACGATCAGCCCTTTTTCCGCCGCCAGCGCTTTGATTTCACGTGCTTCTGCGGTGGTGAAGAACAGCGGTTTTTCACAAATCACGTGAATACCGGCGTTCAGCGCGGCTTTGGTGATCTCATAGTGGGTGCCGTTTGGCGTGGCGATGGTCACCACTTCGATGCCGTCTTCGCGCTTTGCTTCTTCCGCCAGCAGCTGCTGGTAGGTGTCGTAGCAGCGCTCTGCCGCCACGCCGAGGTTGACGCCGAAATCGCGGCCGCGTGCGGCATCGATATCGAAGGCGCAGGCCACCAGCTGGTAGGCGGTGTTATCGCGCAGCGCGCCGCTGCGGTGCTTGTAACCGACCTGGCTCAGGCGACCGCCGCCGATCATGGCCCAGCGCAGAGGACGAGGGATTTTTCTTTCGCCGTTAAGCATATCTGACTCCTGAATGTTGTTTTGCACCCGGGTGCAAAAAAGGACGTTATACGGGTTTCACAGACGGTGATAAGCGGTGTTGCTGTTGCTTGTCATGTGCTGCACTTTTAGAGATGGCGAAGATTAAGTCAATCGACCTGATGCAAAATTCACCATCCGGATCACAAAAATTCAACAAAATGCACCCGGGTGCAAAAACGGATCTACCGAAGGCAAACCCGCTGTGATATGGGCATTATCCGGGTTAAAAACAGGGAGATACGGGAGTTTACTTCGCGTTTTTCTCGGCGAAGCTGGTGTAGTTCTGCTTTGTCACCACTTCATAGGGGATCCAGTTGTAGGCTTCGGTCGGCTGTTTTTCCAGCATCGCTTTGGTCACTTTTACCGAACCGATGGCCTGGCCTTTGGCGTCCTGGAAGATGGTCACTGCCATTTCGCCATTCTTGATAAACTGTAACCCGTCCGGCGTACCGTCGATGCCCGCGACCGCGATGTTGCTGCGTTTTGCCTGGTTCAGCGCCATAATCGCCCCGATGGCCATTTCGTCGTTGTTGGCGGCAATCCCGTCGATCGCTGTGCCGTTCAGCAGCCAGCTGGAGGTGACGTCAACCGCCTCGTTACGCTGCCATTTTGCACTCTGTTTCTCGATAACTTTCATGTCCTTATGCTTGGCGATCACTTCTTCAACCGCGCGAGTACGCTCGCGGGCTTCCTCGGTGGAAAGTGCGCCCATCAGGATGGCCACATTGCCCCTGTAGTTCATTTTTTTCGCCAGCTCTTCCATCTGCATTTTGCCGCTGAGCGCCGAGTCGGAACCGACGTAGGCCTGCATGCCTTCCAGCTTCACTTCCGGCTTGCGGTTCACAAAGATCAGCGGAATACCGGCGCGTTTGGCGGCATCCATCGCCGGTTTAACCCCCTGGGTATCCACCGGATTGAGGATGATGGCATCCACGCCCTGGTTGATAAAATCATCCACCTGCTGGATCTGTAATGCCACGTCACCTTTGGCATCGGAGAACTGGCCGTTCATCCCCTGGTTTTTCAGTTCGGCGATCATTTGCGTGCGCAGAATGGAAACGAAGTTTAAATCGAAGTTCGCCAGGGCCACGCCGACCTGATAGCTTTTGGCCTGGGCCTGGAACATAAACAGCGAGCAGAACATCAACAGCAGCACTTTGATATTTTTCATTTTTTTATTCCATATCATAAGGTTGTCGGCTGATTCGCATTACGAATGCAACCGGGTGCAAACAGAGGGGTACTCCGCCGAAGAAGAAATTTGCTTTCGCCGGGGGAGTGATGGAAATGTCTTCCACGGCTAAAAATTAGTCAATCACCGAAAGTGAAAATCACTGCGTTTGATCACACAAATTTAACACTTTGCACCCGATTGCATTTTGTTTTTCGATTTCTTTTCCGCCGGGTTTAGCGTTCAATGCAGGGGGCAGATTGGGCAAACTCTGAAACGCAGGGGCTATGACAACAAAAACTAAATTGCACCATAAAACCACCGCCAACGACGTGGCAAAGCGGGCCGGCGTGTCGAAATGGACCGTTTCACGGGCTTTTACGCCGGGGGCGTCGGTGTCCGATCGGGCACGAGAGAAGGTGCTGGCCGCCGCAAGCGAGCTGGGCTACCGGCCAAATCTGCTGGCGCGCAGCCTGTCGAAGAAGAAAACCAATATCATCGGTGTGGTTATTGATGAACTGAAAAACCCGCATCTGATGATGCTGCTGGACGCCGTTACTCGCCAGCTGCAGCGGCGCGGCTGCATGGCGCTGACGCTGAATATCACCCCGGGAGAAAACTACACCTCGGTGATGACCATGGCCGACCAGCTGCAGGTGGACGGGATTCTGTTTCTCGGTACGCTGCTGACCGACGAACTGATCGCCGTAGCGCACGACATGCTGCATATTCCGCTGGTGCAGGTGTGCCGCAATAACGATGCGGATGATATCGATGTGGTGAATATCAACGGCATCCAGGCAGGGCGCGATATCGCTAACCTGCTGTTGCAGCAGGGATATCATCGCTTCGGCTACATGAAAGGACCGGATACCAGCAACGATCATTTGCAGCGAATGGAAGGCTACAGTGCGCGGTTGCAGGATGCGGGCCATGATGTCGGCGTGCTGCTGACCGCCGGGCATTACGACCGGCATTCAGGCTACCGGGCGATGGCCGACTATCTGCAATCGGTGCCCGCAGAGCAGTGGGTGGACGCGCTGTTTTGTGAGAACGATATTCTGGCGCTGGGTGCGCTGGAAGCCCTGAGGCTGGCCGGGAGACAGGGCGAAATCGGCATTGTTGGTTTTGACGATATCGATGATGCCGCTGCCGAAGGCTGGCAGTTGACCACGTTCAGCCAGCGTATTGATCTGCTGATTACCGAAGCGCTGAACCGGTTGATTGATGACCAGGCCACGCCGCAAGGGGAGTGGCGGAAAGGTGAAATACGCATCCGGCGATCCCATTTGAAGAATCACCTGAAATAATCCAGTAAGACGGAATGTGATGTTTAATGTGCACATTCCGTTATTTTTTCAAAATCTCATTTTTTCGTAAATTAATTGTATTCAATGATTAAATATTATTTTCTGGTGTGCTATTGCATCAGGGGGATCGTTGTATTTTATTTGTCACCCACCGTAATAATATCGACTTTTATTAACGTTGGTAAGATTTTCGACGGAATGCTATGATCCGTGAAGTTTTTTAACGGGGTGTATTTAGCATGGCTGGCGAAACTCGAACTGCGGCAAAATTGAAGAAGAAAATTATCATTGATGCAACCATGAGAGTTTTGCGCAAGCAGGGTATAAACCAGTGCAATCACCGTGCCGTTGCCGAAGAGGCCGGGGTGCCACTGGGGTCGACCACCTACTATTTTAAGAGCCTTGACGACCTGTTAGAAGCAGCAATGCAGTCTTATCTGTCAGATTTTAAAGAAATAACTGAGAAGTGGTTCTCTCAACATGCTGAGCTGCCACCTGCCGATATCGTGATAAAATTCCTCATTACCACGCTAATGGACAGGAAGCTTATCCATCACGAATATGAGATGTATGCTGCGGCGATATCGCGGCCTTCGCTTCGTCCACTCAGCCTCAGCTGGCTGCTGATTATCGAAGATATGATGTTGAAATACGTCACGGAAGATTTACTCAAATCAAAGCTCCTCTCCTCGATGATTGACTCGCTGCTGATGCGCAGCGTGCTGGAACCCGACAGTATTCTTTTTGACGAAGAAAATTTAGTCACGGCCATTCATCTGCTGCTTCATAAATGATTTTGTCATTTAACTCGACCTCTCACAGGATTTAAATAAAAAGACATCAGCAATGGTGTCTTTTTATTTTTCCAGCAAGGCATTCACCCGAAAAAAAGTTGTACAAATGTACATGTTTAGTAAGATTGTCACCTCTTCCGGCGCAGTCTCTTATCGTGACCGGTTAATCCTGACTTTCACTAGCAAAAACTATGGGTGAATGAATGTCCGACGTAAAAACACATGATGCTGGCCGCATCAGCCCGGCGCTGATTGTCCTGCTCTCGTTGCTGACGGCGCTTGATGCGATGGCAATCGATATGTACCTTCCCGGCATGCCGGATATGGCCGTTGCGTTTAATACCGATGCGGGGCGCATGCAGCTGACACTGGCTATTTTTCTTGCCGGGCTGGCAATAGGGCAGGCGCTGTATGGTCCTCTGCTGGATCGGTACGGCCGCAGAACGCCGGTGCTGGCGGGAATGGCACTTTTTTCCGCAGCGTCCTTTGGCGCGGCGGCAGCGACCTCCGTTGAAATGCTGATGGTGATGCGGTTTTTTCAGGCGCTGGGCGCGTCGGCCGGACTGGTCAGTCCGCGAGCCATCGTCTCCGATCGCTACAGCGACGGCGAGGCGGCAAAGATCTTTACGATTTTGATGCAGGTGATGATGATCGCGCCGGTGGTGGCCCCGGTCGTTGGTGGCTACGTGCTGGGTCTGGGCGACTGGCGGCTTATTTTTATGACGCTTGGCGTGCTGGGGACGGCGGGTTTTTTCTGGTGTGCCGCATCGCTGCCTGATTCGCTGCCGCTGGCAAAACGCACACCTCTGCACCCCCGGTCGATTCTGCGCGCCTATGCCGCAGTATTCAAAAACCGTCGCTATATGCTCTACACCGTTGCCAGCGGCGTGGCGTTGGGCTCACTGTTCAACTACATCGCAACCTCGTCTTTTATCTTCACCCATTTCTATGCGCTCTCTCCTCAGGCGTTCAGCTATATCTTTGCGCTCAACGCGCTGGTCAGCATCGTTGCCGGTTTTATTAGCGTGTGGCTGTTGAACCTGGGGATGTCGGCCAGGGCGGTGACGATACTCGGTCTGGGGCTCCATGCTGCGATGGGTTTACTGCTGGCGGTGGTGCTGGTGATGCATGGCGTCACGGCGGTGGGTTTTACCGTGATGCTGGCCGCTGCGATGGGGTCATTAGGCCTGATTTACGGAAATATTATGGCATTAGTGATGCAGAATGCCGGTAGTTCCGCTGGGGTGGCAGCGGCGGTAATGGGGGCACTGCAATATCTGATCTCATCGCTGATTGGCTATCTTATCAGCCTGTTTCCACAGGGCCCGTTAAGCCTGGCGTTGAGTATTCTGCTCTGCGGTCTGTTAGCCATCGCGCTCTGTACGCAGGTCAGAGACGCATAAAAACAGCCCGCGCATCAAGAGGCGCGGGCTGGAATACCGGCAGGATCAGTGGCGGAAGGTGAACGGCGAACCGTCGCTGAAGCGGTTGAAGCGGTAGATATGAGGATTACAGGTGGTCTGTTCACCGGCTATCAACTGCGCCAGCATCTGGCCAGCCGCCGGGCCGGTCGTCAGGCCATTTCCTGAAAAGCCGGTTATCACGTAAATATCGTTGCGGTTGGCGACGGCGGAAATGTAGGGCGTTGAGTCCGGGCTGGCATCAATAATCCCGGCCCATTGCTCTTTCACCGTGGTCTGTTGATAGGCAGGCCAGGCACGGCGAAGGTTTGCCAGCGCCTCCTGCGTTGCCGCGTGGTCAACCTGGCCGGACAGCATCCTGATCTCTTCAAACGGCGTAATATCCTGTGCCGACCAGCGTGATTTCATATTCAGCGAATGGAAGAAATCACGGGTGAACGTTATCTTCAGCAGATCCGACGAATAGCGCAGGCTGGGGAAGAAATCGGTCAGGTACTTAAAGCTGGCTTTGGTCACCGGCGCGATATGCTGCATCACCCCAATTGAGGTTTCACCACTTGCCATCTGCCGCCAGACAAAATCGGGGCCATAGCCCGCGCCGGGTAAAGTTCCTTCAGCGCTGCTGATGCGCAGCATGGAAGAGTCAATCGACAGCTGCGGCAGATGATAGCCAGCGTTCTCGGCGAACAGAGCCGACCAGGCGCCTCCCGCCAGGACCACATTCTGGCATTTGATAAAGCCCTGTTCGGTATGGACCCCCGCAACCCGGCCCGCTGCGTATTCGATGGTGCGTGCGGCGCAGGGCGCAACAATCTTCACCCCTTCCCGCATGGCACCTTCGGCAATACGAGAGACGGACCAGACCGGTTCTGCCGTGCCGTCGCTGGCCTGATACAGCATCGCTTTATATTTGTCCCCGGCACCGGCAATAACGGCGTTCATCGCTGCACCTGAAACGATGCGGGCATCGCATTGCGGATCGCGCGCGCGGGCGTGCTTCAGCCACTCTTCTGCCGCTGAGATTTCTTCATCGGTGTGCATCATGACGTAGTTGCCCGTTGCTCTGAACCCCACGTCGGTATCAAAGCGGCTGGCAAAGCCCGACCAGATACGTTTGGACTGATTGGCTAACTCATACTTACCCAAATCCCAGTGGTTGGAATAAACCCAGCCGAATGCGCGGCTGGACTGTTCTCCTGCGACGACGCCTTTTTCCAGCACCACTACGTTCAGTTTCTTTTCATTAAGGAACAACGCGGTGGATATTCCGGCAATACCGCCGCCAATCACCACCACGTCGGCTTCCACCGGGAGATCCGCCCGGGTTGACACTGCCTGAGCGCGCGGGATCTGTGAAGCGGAAATGTACCCGGGGCGGGCGGCGGTAAACACCCCCGCCGGAAAGCCCACCGCTGCACCGGCAATACCGCATCCTGCGCCCATTAAAAACTTACGACGACTGACTGACATCTCTGTTCCTCGCCTCAGAATGATACGGTAGCGCCGAAGTAATACGCCCGGCCCGGTTCGTTATAGGTTGAGGCTCCTTCGGCACGGCGTTTAATCTCTTTGTCAAACAGATTGCTGATGCCGGTTTTCAGATCGAGGTTCTTCGTCATCTGGTACTGCAGGTTTAAACCCACCAGTCCATACGATCCTACGCGGGTCTGATCCAGACCGTTATTTAACTCGGTATGGTTAACGGCATATTTTCGTGGCTTTTGCGGGCCGTAGAAGGTGTAGCTGACGTTCGCCGACAGGTCCTGACGGATTTTCCAGTCGAGGGTTGAGTTAATGGTGTATTCAGGAATAATCGACAGCGGATTTCCGGTGGTTTTATCCTCGGAGGTAATCATATAAGTGGCGTTAGTATTAAAGTTCAGCGCATCGCTGACCGGGACGGTGACGTTGGCTTCCAGACCCTCCACCACCGCTTTTCCGGTATTTTCCCAGCGCAGGATGGCGGTACCGGAATTCGTTGCGCCAAGGAAATCATTACCGGCGATAATTTTATTTTTATAGTCATTTCTGAACCACGTAATACCCGCGGCCCAGCCCTGATGATTAAATTCCAGCCCGATCTCTTTATTCACGCTGACTTCCGGTTTGAGATCGTCATTGCCCGCCAGGTAGCAGGGTTCATAGCCCACGGTGAGCGGGCAACCATTACCCCGGGAATAAAGCAGATAGTCGGGGCTGGATTGATACAGGTTTGGCGCTTTGAATGCCCGCGCAATACCGGCCTTCAGAGTAAAGTATTCGCCCAGCGCCTGTGACAGATTCAGGCTGGGGCTGAAATTACTGCCAAAGCGGTTGTCGTAATCCATGCGCAGGCCCGGTATCACCTGGGTGGTTTCGGTGGCCTGAATATTGTCCTCGAAATAGATGCCGCTCAGATCGGAGTGAGACTTCACATGGCTGCCGTTTGCCGCCGCGCCGCTGACGGCATCGCCGGAAATCAGCGTTTGCAGAGCTGAATTCGGGGCCTCAAGCTCGGAGCGGTTCCACTCCGCGCCAAGGGTAATGGTCTGCTCACGCAGCCAGTCAACGGGGAAGTTAATCTCGCCGTTCACCCGGTAGTTCCGCAGCTGGCTGGTGATGAAACCGGCCCCGTCTTTAATCGACCCCTCCGTGCGCCCGGTCAGGCCTTCATCGAGTCGGCTGTTGCGCGTTCCGTCATACTGAAATGCCAGCTTAGACTGGCCCCAGTCCCAGATGCCGTTGTGCGTGATGCCGAAATTCTGCCGATAAAGCTTATTGGTTTCCGCGCCGGACTGCGCCAGCGCCTGCGTGGCATCAGAAGCCAGGCTGAATTGAGTATCACCCGCGTAAATATTTCCCTGCCTGCTGTAGCCCGCTTCGAAATCAAGGGTTTGATTATTGGTCGGTTTCCAGGAGAGCACGGCGTTAATATCTTTATTACGTACGCCTTCACGTCCCGCAGGGGTTAAACCCGAACTGTTATCTGTGCCATTAATCGACGGGCTGTCGGCTTTCGTTTTATTCCAGCTGCCGTACAGTCTCATCGTTAATGCTTCATCCGCCAGCGGGCCGCTGAGGCTGAAGTTGGTCCGGTTGGTATTCCCCTCGCTGCTGCTTTCTGGCTGATTGAGGAAATAGCTCAGCGAGCCGTGCCAGGCGTTGGTTGGCCGTTTGGTGATGATGTTCACCACGCCGCCCGCTGCGCCGGAACCGTAACGTGCCGCTGCGGGTCCTCTAATCACTTCAATACGTTCAACTTCTTCGGCCGGTACCCAGTTGCTGTCGCCGCGCGTGTCGCGTTCGCCGTCCCACGCGTAGCGAATAGCATTGCGAGAGGTGACCGGATTGCCATCGATCAGAATCAGCGTGTTTTCCGGGCCCATTCCGCGAATATCAATCTGCCGGTTATTTCCCCTGGCGCCGGTGCTGCTATTGCCGGTGAGATTCACGCCCGGCATTTTGCGAATAATATCTGAGAGATCGTTAACCGGAGGATGTTTACTGATGTCTTCGGCGGTAATTACCGACACGCCCGGCTGCTGTTTAATCTCCTCTTCGGCGGTGACGAATAAGGTTTGTTCAGCGGACTCTTCTTTTTTTAGTGGATTATCGCCATCCGCATCAGCGGAATACGCGGGAGGCAGGATGCCGTATAGCGCGAAAAGCATCAGTACCCTGAGAGGTTTGAACGCAACAAAAGTAGTGGTTTTCATAAGATAAGCGCATTTTTTTAATAAGGATGTTTATGATATGCATTCTCATTAATGGATGTAAACAGAAAAGTGTACATATGTACAACTTATTAATCCCTTCAAAAACAGTGCCTATTTGTCGGGAATGGCGGTGGCAAGAATGACTGGTTAAGTGAGAGATCGTATTGCTGGAGAAAAGGATGGCGCTTTTTAAACGGCGAAGATAAGGGTGTTTTAAGCGGATAATAACAATTCGTGATGTGACGTCAGAGGCTAAATCTTGTCGGGCTTTGCGGTGATCTGAACTATTACTTCGTTAAGTAACGGATTATTTTATCTCCAGGTTTTGAGCATTGCCTTTATGCCTTTAGTGATAAGTGTGCAATCAAAAATGGTTTTTACCTGCGAATTTTAATCAGAGTTAATAATCATTTCTGGTTATTTAATACCATTATAAAAAATGTGAATTAACGGGTGTTGTTGCCGTGGTTTTAATTTTTATGTGTCTTTATGATTAACTTTAATTAGCATTTATTCGTCATAATTTTTTCTTATAGATTGTCTTAACCTTATGTAATTATGGTCTTTTTGTTATGGTGCCAAATGGCTTGTACTGGCATGGTTGATTTTAGCGCGATCCCTTGCAGAGCGCGCCAGCCGTGCCCTGGGCGATGATGAGTCACGAAATTCGTGCGTCATCCTGTCGCTCGATATAGGTTTTCAGGCGATTAAAGGGGCAAAACTTTTTTGTTGTGCGCTTGAAAAGCGATGATATAGTCGTTGACGCACAATATTACCTCACTGGCTATTCAAATAACTCTTAATTAGCACCAGTGACATCCCACAGTCAGAAGGATTTAGTAATGAAAGGTTTTAACTCTCTGGAGTCGTTTCTAACCTCCGTCCAACAGCGTGACCCTAATCAACCGGAATACCTGCAGGCGGTACGTGAAGTCTTTACCTCTCTGTGGCCGTTTCTGGAACAGAACCCGCAGTATCAGGAGCAGGGATTGCTGGAACGTTTGGTGGAACCAGAGCGAGCCATTCAGTTTCGCGTAGCCTGGACCGACGACCGTGGCCAGGTACAGGTGAACCGCGCATGGCGCGTACAGTTCAGCTCTGCCATTGGTCCTTATAAAGGCGGTATGCGTTTCCATCCTTCTGTAAACCTGTCAATTCTGAAGTTCCTCGGCTTTGAACAAACCTTTAAAAACGCCCTGACCACACTGCCGATGGGCGGAGGGAAAGGCGGTTCTGACTTCAATCCGAAAGGCAAAAGTAACGCGGAAGTGATGCGTTTCTGCCAGGCGCTGATGACCGAACTGTATCGCCACCTGGGCCCGGATACCGACGTTCCGGCGGGCGATATCGGCGTGGGCGGCCGTGAAGTGGGCTTTATGTCCGGGATGATGAAAAAGCTGTCCAACAACACCAGCTGTGTGTTCACCGGTAAAGGTCTGACGTTTGGCGGCAGCCTGATCCGTCCTGAAGCCACCGGTTATGGCCTGGTGTACTTCACCGATGCAATGCTGAAGCGCCACGGTCTGGGCTTTGAAGGCAGCCGTGTTTCCGTTTCCGGTGCCGGTAACGTGGCGCAGTACGCCATCGAGAAAGCGCTGGAACTGGGTGCGCGTGTCATCACCGCTTCCGATTCCGGCGGCACCGTGGTGGATGAAGAAGGCTTCACCACCGAGAAGCTGGCGCATCTGGCCGAGATCAAAAACGTACGTTACGGCACCGTGGAAGACTACGCCCGTGAACGCAACCTGGTTTACCTCGCTGGCCAGCAGCCGTGGAGCGTGCCGGTGGATATCGCACTGCCGTGCGCCACGCAGAACGAACTGGATCTGCCAGCTGCTAAGCAGC
The DNA here is from genome assembly GCF_016909495.1 of Pantoea coffeiphila. GTDB lineage: Bacteria > Pseudomonadota > Gammaproteobacteria > Enterobacterales > Enterobacteriaceae > Erwinia > Erwinia coffeiphila. The sequence goes on from NZ_JAFBFW010000003.1 coordinate 146,984, forward strand.
TGATTGCTAACGGCGTGAAGGCCGTTGCCGAAGGCGCAAACATGCCAACCACCATTGCGGCAACCGATGCCTTCCTGGATGCGGGCGTACTGTTCGCACCGGGCAAAGCGGCTAACGCCGGTGGCGTGGCGACGTCAGGTCTGGAAATGGCGCAGAACGCCGCGCGTATGAGCTGGAAGGCTGAGAAAGTGGATATTCGCCTGCAGCACATCATGCTGGATATTCACCACGCCTGCGTTGAGCACGGCGGTGAAGGCAAGCAGACCCATTACGTTCACGGCGCGAACATCGCTGGCTTCGTTAAAGTGGCCGATGCGATGCTGGCACAGGGCGTACTGTAAGCGTTCAGGTCGTCTGCGGTGGGCGGTTGTGCCCATCGGGCGGCATCAGCAGGCGGCATCCGTAAAGACACCGTCTTCTGCAAAACAGGCTCTGTCGGTTACCCGGCAGAGCCTGTTTTATTATGTGGCCACACGCTTACGTTTTTTCAGCAGCAACGCACACGGCCACTCTTTCAGGCGCTCACACCGCCTCTGACTCAACCTGCGCTTTGCGCTGCTTCACCCGCCAGACCCACTCCAGCAGAATAAACCACAGCGGCATGGTACACAGCGCCGTCAGCGTATCGGCATCAAACACCATCACCACCAGTGAGAACAGGAAGAACAGCAGCGTCAGCCAGCTCATGGCGATGCCCGCCGGCATCTTGAAGGTGGAACGCTGGTGCAGGTCCGGGCGACGTTTGCGGTATACCAGATAGGCAATCAGGATCATCGCCCAGCTGTAGATCACCAGAATCGCCGCCAGGGTCGAAACCACGGTGAACAGCGTCATCACGTCCGGCACCAGGAACAGCAGCAGCGTGCCAATCAGCATACAGAAGCAGGTAAACAGCAGGCTGTGCACCGGAATCGAGGTGGTGCGCGACAGAATGCGGAACTGCCAGTGGGCGTGATCGTCAACCGACAGGCCGTAGAGCATGCGGGTGCTGGAGTAAACGCCGCTGTTGGCGGAGGACATTGCCGAGGTAAGGGCGACAAAGTTGATAATCGCCGCCGCCGCCGGAAGCCCGGCTTTATCAAACAGGGTGACGAACGGGCTGGTATCCGGCGCGATATGCTGCCAGGAAGTCACGGCAATAATCACCACCATCGACAGCACGTAGAAAATGATAATGCGCATTGGAATGGCTTTAATCGCCTTCGGCAGTACGCGTTCCGGCGAGCGGGTTTCGGCGCTCATGGTGCCGAGCAGCTCAATGCCGGTGTAGGAGAAGATGGCGATCTGGAAACCGGCGAAGAAGCCGACAATGCCGTGGGGCATAAACACCTGCGGGTTGGTGACGTTGCTCAGTGACGCCTGCACGCCATCCGGCGAGGTCCAGCCGCTGGCGATCATCCAGCCCCCGGTGACGATCAGCGCCACGATGGCAATCACCTTGATAATGGCGAACCAGAACTCGGCCTCGCCAAACATTTTTACCGACAGCAGGTTAAGCAGGCACAACAGCGCCAGTGTCGACAGCGCCGGTATCCACGGCGACAGTTCCGGCAGCCAGTACTGCACGTAGCCGCCGCAGACCACCACATCGGCAATGCAGGTGACTACCCAGCTCAGCCAGTAGGACCAGCCGAGGTAGAAACTGGCTTTCGGCCCCAGATAGTCGGCCACGAAGTCGGCAAACGAGCGATAGTCCAGCCGGGTCAGCAGCAGCTCACCCATCGCCCGCATGGTCATATACATAAAGAATCCGACCACCACGTAGGTAATCAGAATGGAGGTTCCCGAAACGGCAATGGTTTTACCTGCCCCCATAAACAGCCCGGTACCGATGGCACCGCCGAGGGCGATCAGCTGGATATGACGGGAACTCAGGCCCCGGTGCAGATTTTGCTGCGCATCCGCTTGGTCAGACATGGCATCCTCTCAATATTTTTTGCAGGCAAAGCAATCCCGTCCCGATGAAAAAGGGGGGCAGGCGTACTACGCGACGAGAAAACGGACAGCGCCGTATGGCCTTCACTCAGGCCAGAACCGCTGGCGGGAGGTGAGCGAGTGGCCTAATGCTGGCCGTGGGGGATAACAATGTCAACACAGAATAGTTCGGAATTATTCACTTTTTGATCACATTCAAGTTTCTGAAAAACAGAGGAAAAATTAATTTTATGCATTTTGTGTGAATAAAATATGCATAAAAATACTTTGCCTATGGCTGCTAAAAAGCTAACTATTTATTCATCCTTTCCTGCCGTTTTTTTCAGAAAAATAATCCACGGTCAGAATAAAAATGCGTCGCGCTATTTCTGGACGAACGGCCAGTCATCCAGTCGATCGCCTCTGCATAATGCGCTTTCACCGAAGATCTCTCTGAAATTCCCGAACTGGCTGAAATCATTATCAATGTTGTGGATTTATCCGCCGATAAACCGCGGCATTTTCTGTCGAACAGTGCTAGCTCTGGCGGAAAAGTGTCAGGTACACTCTTTGCGCACATCAATCTTCCAGGGAGAGGTCAACCCGCTATGCAACATGCCAATACCCTACAACAGCTTGGCAAGGTGGTCGGTGCCGACGGTCTGATTACCGACAGCTATCAGAAAGCGTACTACTGCAAAGGATTTCGCGTGGGCCACGGTGACGCGCTGGCCGTGGTGCTGCCTGCAACGCTGATTCAGCTCTGGCAGGCGCTTAAAGTCTGCCAGCAAAACGACGTGATTATTCTGATGCAGGCGTCCAATACCGGCGTGACCGGCGGATCGACCCCGCACGGAGACGATTACGATCGCCCGGTGGTCATTATCAGCACCCGCAAAATCAAAGGGGTGCAGGTGATCGATAATGCGCAGCAGATCGTGGCGTTTCCCGGCAGCACGCTGACCGAACTGGAAGAGAGCCTGAAGCCGTACGGCAAAGAACCGCACTCGGTGATCGGTTCCTCCTGCATTGGTGCCTCCGTCGTGGGCGGCATCTGCAACAACTCCGGCGGATCGCTATTACAGCGCGGCCCGGCGTTTACCGAAAAATCTCTGTTTGCCCGCATTACCGACGACGGTCGGCTGGAGCTGGTGAACCATCTGGGTATCGATCTGGGCACCGAGCCGGAGCAGATGATTGCCCGGCTGGAATCCGGCGATTACACCACCGGCACCGCCGCCGACTGGCAGGGGAAAATCTGGGCTGACGACTACGCCTCGGTAATTAAGGACGTGGATGCCGTCACGCCAACGCGCTTTAACGGCAATCCGCAGTATCTGCACGACAGCGCGGGCTGCGCCGGAAAGGTGATTGTGTTTGCCGTGCGCCTCGCCACCTTTGACGCCACGCCGCAGGAAGACACCTTCTATATTGGCACCAACGATGAGCAGGTGCTGCTGGAGCTGCGCCGCTATCTGATTGAAAGCCTTGAACAGCTGCCGATTCAGGCGGAATACATTCATCGCAATGCCTTCCGCCTGACGCTGCGCTATGCCCGCCATATGCTGCTGTCGATTAAGCGGCTGGGGCCGTCGGCGCTGCCGGGGTTGATGCAAAAAAAAGCCCGCTGGGATGCGCGGGTGAAGCAGCTCAAGCTGCTGCCCGCCAACACCATCGATAAGCTGATTCAGCTGGGCAACAGGCTGACGCCGTCGACGATTTCGCCGCGCCTGCTGTCGTGGCATCGCCGCTATGAGCATCATCTGATGATCAAGGTCGCGCACGAAGAAGCCGCCGCGATGAACCGCCTGCTGACCGCGTTCTTTGCCGAGCGCAACGGCGACTGGTTCCACTGTACGGAAGCGGAGCAGGGCGATGCGTTTCTGGTGCGTTTCGGCGTCGGTGCCTGCACCGTTTTTTACTGCGACTACTACGGCATCAATACCGATCGTCGGCTGATTGCCTTCGACGTGGCGCTGCGGCGTAACGACGAGCAGTGGATGATCCAGCTGCCGCCGGAACTCCAGGCGCAGGTGCTGGAAGGGTCCTGCTGCGGCCACTTCTTCTGCCTGGTCAATCATCAGGATTACATCCTGAAGCCCGGTGTGGACGGCGCGGCCTTTAAAGATGCGGTGCTGGAATACCTCGATCGGCGCGGAGCGAAGTACCCGGCGGAGCATAATATCGGCCATCTGTATCACGCCTCCAGCGAGCACGAGCAGCATTTTCATCAGCTTGACCCGACCAACAGCTGTAATCCGGGCATTGGCAAAACCAGCAAGAAAAAGAACTGGGCATAACATTTACCCGCGCGGGCGGGTCAACAAGGACAGCGTGAATGACCACCGATTTAGTTATTGGTATCGATCTTGGCACCTCAAACAGCCTGCTGTGCCTGTGGCGCAACGGGCGTTCAGAACTGGTGCCGAACCGCTTTGGCGATTTTCTGACGCCTTCGGTCGTCGGCGTGGACGATGCGGGCAATATGCTGGTGGGCCAGCCCGCTAAGGCGCGGTTACAGTCGCATCCTCACCTCACCGCCGCCAGCTTTAAGCGCCATATGGGCAGTGAAACCACGGTGAAGCTTGGCGCACAGAGCTTCCGCGCCGAGGAGCTGTCGGCGATCCTGCTGCGTCAGCTGAAAGAGGATGCGGAAAACGCCCTCGGTCAGCCGGTATCCTGCGCGGTGATCACTGTTCCAGCCTATTTCAACGACGTGCAGCGCCGGGCGGTGAAAACTGCCGGTGAACTGGCCGGACTGGAAGTGAAAAGGCTGCTGAACGAACCGACCGCCGCCTCGCTGGCCTTTGGCCTGCTGAATAACCAGCAGCAAAAGTACCTGACCTTTGACCTCGGCGGCGGCACCTTTGACGTGTCGATTATCGATATGTTCGACGGCGTGGTGGAAGTGCGTTCCAGCAGCGGTGACGTGTTCCTCGGCGGCGATGACTTTAACGTGGCGATCCTGCGCTGGATGCAGCAGCAGTTCCCCGAGCTGAATCAGGCGGAAGGTGCACTTTACGCCAGCCTCACCCAGCTGGCCGAACGCCTGAAGTGCGATCTCACCCAGTCCTCTCCCGCCACCGCCGAGCTGGAATGGCAGGATAAGCGCTGGCAGTGGGAGCTGAGCGAGGCGAAGTTTGCCGAGATTTGCAGCGAGCTGATTGCCCGCCTCCAGCGGCCCGTCAGCCAGGCGCTGCAGGATGCCCGTTTCACCCTCGATCAGCTGGATCACGTGCTGCTGGTGGGCGGTGCCACGCGTATGCCGCTGATCCGTCAGACCGTGGCCCGCCTGTTTGGCCGCTTCCCGCGCCACGATCTGCATCCTGATCAGGCGGTTGCGCTGGGCGCAGGCGTGCAGGCCGGGATGGTAATGGAGGACAGCGCGGTGGAAGACGTGATCCTCACCGACGTGATGCCGTACTCGCTGGGCGTGGCGACAATGCGCGAGCAGCATGGCCGCCAGGAAGCGGGCTTCTTCCTGCCGCTGATTGAGCGCAACACCTTCCTGCCGGTGAGCATGGAGAAAACCCTGTGTACCGCCGTCGACAATCAGACCCTGGTGGAAGTTGAGATCTACCAGGGGGAAGGGCGGCGGGTGAAGGACAATATCCAACTGGGCGACATTAAACTTGAGGTACCGGCGCGCAAGGCGGGTGAAGTCAGCATCGACGTGCGCTTTACCTATACGCTGGACGGCATTCTGGAAGTGGAGTGCCGCACGTCGGCATCGGACACCATCAGCCGGCTGGTGATTGAAAACGTGCCGGGCCAGATGAGCGCGGAGGAAATCCAGCAGAGCCTGCAACGGCTGGCCTCGCTGAAGCAGCATCCGCGCGATCGGCCGGAAAACCGCCGGGTGCTGACCCGCTGCAACGAGCTTTATCGCTTCCTGCTGGGTGAAGAGCGGCAGCAGATTGATGCGGCGCTGTCGGCGTTCGAACAGCTGCTGGAAACCCAGGATGTACGTCAGATTGCTGATTTCCGTCAGCATCTGGAGCAGATGCTGTCCCGCTACGATAACTGGACCCAGTAACATGAACGAATGGAGCGTACTGGGGATCGATCCGACCCGCGACGAGAGTGAGATCCGCCGCGCCTATGTGAAGCAGCTGAAGCAGCACCGCCCGGATCGCGATCCTGAAGGCTATCAGCGGCTGCGAGAGGCGTGGGAGCAGGCGAAGCAGTATGCCGCCAGCGCGCCGGGCGAACTGGCCGGTTTTGGCTTCCAGGTTCAGCCCGGGGAAGCTGGCTTAACGCGGGTGCTTGATGATGGCGTGGAGTGCAGCGGAAACGGTAACGGTGTTCGGCGTGATGGCGCTGCAATCACCGACGAGGAGGCGGGCGCACATGCCGCCGATCGCATTCTGCTGCCGGAAGACATTGAGAATTCGCCCAATCGCACAGGCAAGACGTCAGATAACGCAGAAGATATCCCTCTGCCGCCGCCCGCCTACAGCATAAAAGAAATCAACCGGCTGGCGGATCGGCTGCTGGCATCAGAGCAGGGCATGGAACAGTTGGAGGAAACCTGGCTGCGGGTCGCGGCTAACGGCTCGCTGTTGCAGCAGCAGCAGTTCAACCAGCAGCTGGCGCAGGCGCTGGTTGACCGACCGGGACTGACCGAAGAGCTGTTAATGCGCCTGTCGGAAACGCTTGGCTGGGGGCTGGACGGCTACGATGATACCCGCCTGTTATCGGGCCGCCTGGTGTGGAAGCTTAACCGCGCCGCACGCCGCACGGCAATGGGGGCAAGCTGGCAGGCGCTGCTGCATTCCGCCGGAGATTCCTGGCGCAAAAAACGGATGGTGGCGTTAATCGCCGGCAGCGACGAGAAAATGCCGCTGTGGGCAAGGCTGATCCCCAATTTTCTCGCCGATATGAGCAAGCAGGTGGATGAACTGTGCACCCGCTATCCCGAGCTGACCGACCGCATCAACCCGATGGTGTTGCAGTACAGCCAGGAAAAGTGCTTTCAGGAACGGTTCTTTCAGGAAAAGCACGTTGCCCTGAGCTGGGCTGGCGTGTATCTGCTGCTGTTCTGGGGCGTGGTCATGAACCGCAGCGCGGTTGAGGCACATCCCACATGGCCGGTGCTGACGCTGAGCGGCGTACTGATCCTGTTTTATCTCTACGGCCACGATCTGGTTTTCCAGACGCTGCGGCGCTGGCAGTTTGCGTTAGGCGTCTGGCTGCTGATTGAAGGCATACTCTCAGCCCTGGTGGTTGCCCTCTTTTTGGTGCTGATGCATTTTGGCCTGCCGAAGCTGCTGGGGAACCGGGCAGAGCTGGCGGGCCTGCTTGAAATCATGCTGGCGCTGATTGTGCTCAGCGGGGTGTGGCGCATCCGCGAGCGCGGCGTTCCCGTTATCTGCCTGCCGGGTCATCTGGTGTGCTGGCTGCTGGCCGCGCCGTGGAACGCGCCGCGTGCAATACCGTCACGCCTGCTGGGGGCAATCATTGGCCTGACCGCCTATTTCGGCAGCTGTGCCGTTATGTATGAGTTTTTCAAGTTGGCCAATAATGTTCTGGAGCACTAACCGATGACCGCACTGGTATTACTGCCCGGACTGATGTGCGATGCCGGGCTGTGGCAGGGGTTGTTGCCGCAGCTGGAGGCGACAGGCCCGCTGACCTTTGGCGATCTGTCGCAGGGAAAATCGGTTGAGGAGATGGCCGCCAGGGTGCTGGAGTGCTGCCCGCCGGAGTTCGTGCTGGTGGGGTTTTCGATGGGCGGTTTTGTCGCCCGCGAGATTGCTCGCCAGGTGCCGCATCGCGTACGGGGGCTGGTGCTGATTGCCACCTCCAGTGCAGCAGACAGCGTGATGCAGTCGCAGTTTAAAGCGACGGTCGCCGGGAAGCTTGAGCAGGACAGCGGCCCATTCCGCGGGCTGAGCCACCGGGCGATTAAGCTGTCGCTGGGCCAGCAGCATGAAGACGATCCGCAGCTGGTGCAGCAGATCCTCGATATGAGCCTGCGGCTGGGGCGGGAAACCTGGATTCGTCAGCTGCAGATGGCGCGCAACAGCGACAGCCATCTGCTGGCCGACATTCGTTGCCCGACGCTGGTGATTGCTGCCGCAGACGATCGCATGCGCAGCCTGGCGGAGTCGCGGGCGCTGTGTGAGGCGATCCCTGATGCGGAATTCCGGCTGGTGGAGGATTCCGGCCATATGCTGCCGCTTGAACAGCCACAGCGGCTGGCGGCGATCCTGACCGAATGGATGAATCGATGCGTCACTCGCCGATAAACAGTTACCAAAAAAAGCCGGGAACACCGCCGGGAACACTGGATTAGCCGCGTAAATTCAATACAATCACAGGCGGCATGGAGTGCCTGGGCTGATTGAGGAAAACAAGTCGTGGTTAATCCGGGATGGTTGGAATGAAAAAGTGGTTATTGATGCTGATTGCCCCGATATTCGCCTTTCAGGCGATGGCGGCAGAGCATAATGCCGATCCGCACAGCACCAGCGTGGCCTTCTACAGCTGGTATCTGACGGCGCTGAGCAAAGAAGAAAGCCCGATCGATGAGCACGATCCGCTGCTGAGTGAGTATGTTACCCAGCGGCTGCTGCAAAAAATCAATCTGCTGATTAAAAGCCCGGAAGGCATGGATGATGATTACTTTCTGCAGGATCAGGACTACAGCGACGGCTGGGTGAATAACGTCAGCGTCAGCGATTTCACGCTGAACGGCAATCGCGCCTTTGGCGATGTGACCCTCGGGCGCGACCCGACCGACCAACAGCATCTGCTGGTCACGTTGGTGCATGAACGCGACGGCTGGAAGATTGACGACGTACAGCTGGAACCGGCCGCCGGTACCGCGCAGCCGCCAGCCGGTTAATCTTATCGGGTAAAGCGGCTCAGCTGCTGATGCAGCTGGTCAAGTAGCGCATAGCGGCGGCGGTACTCGGCGCGCTTTTTACTGGCGATCTCCTCCAGCGGTTTTTGCGCCAGGCTGAGCGGCAGCTGGTATAAATGACGCGAGGCCACCGTCGCATTAACCGACTGCCAGAACTCATCATAGCAGGCGTGAAACAGCGCCCTTTTTTTCAGGCGATAGCGCAGGCTATAGAACACATGGCCGCCATCGCGCACCGCATAAATCTGCTGAATGCCCATCGTTACGGCGAGCTGCATCAGCGCTTCCAGCAGCACTCTTTTGGGGAACAGCCCGTGGCACGCTTTGGTGGCGTGGCGAATAAATTCATGCGGCGTATCGCGGTGAGCGCCCTGCAGGCCGCCGATGATCAGCTGCGGTTTGCCATTGCGCTCGGTCACGGCAAACGTCAGCACCCCCAGTAGAGTGCCGTCGCAGTGGAGGAGTAAATTCACTTCCCCTTCGCGCTCGCAGCGACCGTTGCATATCATGGTGATCGCTATGGCCTCACCGTCTTTCCCGCTGAAGCGGGCGAGTGTGAAATCTGTCGCGCTAAGCATCGCCTGGCGCAGCTCTTCACACGCCAGCTGCGAGACGAAGCGGTAATGATCGTGCAGCGCCGCCACGCGCTGGCTGACCGACAACCCAAGATGCAGGTAAGGGCGGTGGATTTTTCCCGGCAGCGTGGGCTGCTGCGGCAAAATCTGCTGCATCGGCGCAAAGGCGGCGATATGGCGCATATGCTGCCAGCTGCTGACGGGGGTCAGCATGGAGCGCAGCAGAAACTTGGCGCGCCACGAGGGCGAAAGCCACAGCTTTTCCGGCGCCAGCTGGCCGCCAATTAATGCTGAAAATAACGCAAGGCCGTTGTTCGTACGTGGAGTAAGAAGAATTTCCGACATAGCAGATTATCCTTTTCCGCTGGTTAAAACCGTATTTGAGCAGGTGTCAGATAAATAGAGTCACAATGAGTGCGAGGGCTTTTACTGCACAGGTGAGCCGTTTAACCGGGGTTTAATCAGCACTTTTCGACGCGACCTGAACGTCGTAAACTGATGGTCGATTTTTCAGCGAGGAGGCGAAAGTGGAAGGTGTACCGGAACAGTTTTGCTACGAGCAGGACCGCGCCAGCTTCCGCCATCTGCCCGGCGTGCAGGGCGTAGAGCTGTATCGTGCGCACATCACGCACTATGCCTTTGAGCCACACACCCACGAAGCGTTTGGCATCGGAACGATCGACATCGGTGCCGAGCGGTTTCGCTATCGCGGTGAACAGCACCTGGCCCCGGTCGACTCGCTGGTGTTAATGAATCCGGACGAGCTGCATACCGGCGAATCCGCCAGCGAAGGCGGCTGGCAGTATCGTATGATTTATCTGGAACCGCAGCGGCTGGCCGAGCTGACCGGCGAATCGGGCTGGTGGTTTGACCGCGCGGTGCGCCATCACCCGCAGCACGCGCGCGAAGTTTCGCAGATCCTCTCCCGACTGTGGCAGACGAACGATGCGCTGGCGATTGATGGTCTGTTGCTGTCGCTCTGTGACGTACTGCGCCCCCACGCCCGTAACGTTTGTCCCTCAGAGGCTCCGGCCCGCCACCGCTTCGATCGGGTACGCGACTATCTGCGCGATAATCTGGCGGAACGTATCACTCTCGGCGATCTCTCCGCGCTGATGTCGCTCAGCCCTTATCATTTCCAGCGTCAGTTCAAGGCGCAGTATCACGTTACCCCGCATCAGATGCTGATGGCTTTTCGTCTCTATCAGGCCCGTCAGCTGCTGATTGATGGCATGCCCTCAGCCGAGGTTGCCGCCGCCGTCGGGCTGACCGACCAGGCACATCTGACCCGCAGTTTTGCCGCCCGTTATGGCATCACCCCCGCCCGCTATCAGAAGCAGGTCCGCCAGAGCGGTTAGCGCAATTTGCTACAATCCCCGTCTTGCCATCCCCCGTCATAATACGGTATTGCTTTTGCGTGCCTTCTGGAGTGAACGATGTTAGCGGGAATTTTATTTGCCCTCGGAGCGGGGCTGATGTGGGGATTGATCTTTGTCGGACCGCTGCTGGTTCCGGGCTATCCGGGAACCCTACAGTCCATGGGGCGCTATCTGGCCTTCGGGCTGATTGCGCTGCCGCTGGCCTGGCAGGATCGCCAGCGCCTGCGCGGTCTGACGGGGGATGACTGGCGGGAAGCGTTTAAGCTGACGCTGGTGGGGAATCTGCTTTACTACGCTTTTCTGGCGACGGCTATCCAGCGTACCGGCGCGCCGGTTTCCACGATGATTATCGGCACGCTGCCGGTGGTGATTGCGGTCTGCGCCAACCTGTTTTACGGCGGCGATGATGGCCGACTCAGCTGGCGGAGCCTGGCTCCTGCACTGCTGCTGATCGTCTGCGGGCTGGCCTGCGTTAACGTGGCTGAGATGAGCGGGGCCGGGCAGCAGTTCGACCCGTGGCGCTATTTCAGCGGTATTGCGCTGGCGCTGGCTGCGGTTATCTGCTGGACGTGGTATCCGCTGCGCAACTCGCGCTGGCTGCGGCAGCATCCGGCGCTGCGCCCCGGTACCTGGGCAACCGCGCAGGGGCTGGCAACGCTGCCGCTGGCGCTGCTGGGCTATCTGCTGGTGATGGGGCAGCTGCATCTGACGCAGCCTGAGTTTACCCTGCCGTTTGGCCCACAGCCGGGAGTATTTATCGCGCTTATGCTGGCTATCGGGCTGCTGTGCTCGTGGCTGGGGACGCTGTGCTGGAATGAAGCCAGCCAGCGCCTGCCTGCGGTGCTGCTCGGGCCGTTAATCGTATTTGAAACGCTGGCCGGGCTGGCCTATACCTTTGCCCTGCGCCAGGCGTGGCCACCTTTGCTGACTTTTTGCGGCATTATCTGCCTGATTAGCGGGGTGGTGGTGGCGATGCGGATTAAGCCTCAGCCACGGATTGTGCCGCTGAACGAATAATCATCAGACAGTATGCTGCGTTAACTTTAGCGAAAACATTAGCACCGACCGCATATTACTTGCCCGGTCGGTGGCTAATGTTAAAGAGTGATAAATAATTGCTGTTGTCAGCAGACTACTGACTGTCACAGCTGCAAGGGTAGTGATAAACGCTGCGGCTGATATTCAGCAGGCGGCAGCTGCGGCGGGTTCCCACGTTGTGGGTATCCTGCAGGAAGGTGACCGCTTTGCGTTTATCCCCGGTGGTGAAGAAGTTCTTCACAATACTCTGAAGCAGTTCTTTATCGGAAGAAAGCAGCTGCAGCTCGCGCGACAGGCTGTGCAGAGACTCTTCTAATTCTTTGATTTTTCTTCCATGTTCTGAATTTAATCCGGCGTACTTCTTTTTCCAACTGTAGAACGTTGCTTCAGAAATACCAAGGTTTTCACAAATCTGTTTAACCTTAATACCGTCTTCTGAATCTTTAATTGCTCTGCTGATTTGTTCTGCCGTATATCGTGACTTTCTCATAAATGCTATTACCTTTCTTAACTATAATATGGCGATAATAACTGGAGTTAATTCGTGCTGAGGTAGTTCGGCTATTTTATATCAGTATTTCACGATATGCGATTAGGAATATTCTTGTGGAATTAAAAATAAATTCTAATTCGGATTGTTGCGGTGAAAGTTATTTTAGAGCCGGCGGTAATTCCACGCTGTTTTAACAAAGTAGCAAAGAAGGGGAAGTGAAGGGGGGAAATGAAAACAACATTGCCCGATGAATCCCGTTGACTCATCGGGCAGGGAAATCAGGGCATCGGCCAGTCCGGCGGCGTCTGGCTCATGACGTTGATAAACACGTCTTTAGTGATATGCCAGAAGTTGTATAAATTCTCCATGCTCAGGGTCATCCCCAGCAGGCCGGTCACAAACCAGCACGACATGCCAATGCCGATGCCGGTGAAGACGAACGCCATGGCGTTGCGGCTGGCTTTACGGCACTGCACGTTAAACGTGCTGGCGATAAACATCATTACTGCACTCAGCAGTTCCCATCTCATCAGCATAACGCTGGCAGTAATCGTACCCATGTTTAACTCCACGATGATCGGTCCTGACAGACTGGAAGCGGCATCACCGAAAGCGGAACAAGAGCTGCCAGGTAGGCTCTTTCCGGACTGACATAAAGGTCAAGGAAGTGTGACGACGGTCACATTATATCATCGGTTTTTAAAAGTTGAACGAAATTTACGCATGCCATAGCCGTTTTTTCCTCGCGGAAAGTGCCCTGTCGCTATGCGGCCTGCCGGGTTTTTCTTAATCGAAAAGAATGAAATTTATCACGGTGATTAAATTTGCCCATCGAAAAAGGCTTTTTCACTTTGCAGAAAGGCAGTGAGTCAGCTAAAGCCGTGCGGTGAAAATCAGATCCATTTATTACTGGAGTTTTGTGGCTGTCATTTTCACGATTAAATATTCATGACAACAATGATTAATCACTCTGATATGAATTTCTTTTTTCATTTTTTGAACAAGCGTCTTTTTCTAAATTGCAGAAAGTGGCGGGATTAGTCTTATTTCAACTGGTATGGTGAGTTTGGTAATTTATTGAAAATAAATAATTTATTGTTTTAAAATTTCAGAAAATAATCCTGGATTACAACGGTTTAAGAGGAATCTTAAGCCTGAAAAGTTGTACAGCTCGTCAATGCTATGTAGGATTTTCATCACCAATGATACGTCTCCCCATTTTCCCGAAACCCGAATTCGGGTGGGGATTCCTTCACCCTAAAAAATTAAATAAATAATAAACCCAACAATACACCTGTACGGATAAGTAAAATAATAAAGGAGTTGCCGTGTTATTTTGTTGCTTTTCCAGGTTGAAATGCCGCCCACACCAGCGGAAAAAAACGGTCGCGTTATTACTGACATTCAGCACCCTGCCATCGCTGGCAGCGGCGCAGAATTATGACGCCCTGATCGTTGCCGCTCGCGAGGGGAACAATGCTCCTGCTCTGCGATTCTTCGACGGTGAAGCCGCACGACGAACGCTGAGTGCGAGTGAAATAGCCGATTGGTTGCAGATTGCCAACTGGGCCGGGAACGATCGTCAGGTGGTGGCCGTCTGGCAGCGTTACGATCGGCAGGTGACGCTGCCGGTTCGTGGCCTGCAGGCGGTGGCCGGTTCGCTGCGCAATCTGCACCAGTGGCAGCCATCGCTGGCGGTCTGGCAGCGGGTGCTGGTTCGCGAGCCGGGCAACGACGATTTGTACAGCGGTTATCTGATGACCCTGGCCGATGCCGGGCGCAGTGCGCAAGCCCTGCCGCTGGCGCAGCAGCGTGTCGCACAGGCTGCTAACGCGCGTCGCTGGCTCGATCTCTCCTACGTTCAGTTTGCCGCCGGGAAAAAAGAGGATGCGCTACAGTCCGCCAGCCAGGCGGAATTGCGCTTCGCCAGCGATCGGCAGATTGAACAAAACTACCTGAACGCGCTCTCCCTCAATCGGGTCAGCGGCCCGGCGCTGCTTCAGGCTTCGCGTGCAAACCCCGATGCGGCGCAGCTGCGCAGACTGCAGCGCGATGCCGCGGCGGAAAAAGTACGTATTGCCTTTGCGCCCAGCCGCTCGGAAGCGGAACGCTTTACCGTCGCCGATCGGGCGCTGGCCGAGTATCAGCCGCTGCTGGCGGCCTGGCAGCACGACCCTGCCGCTCATTCTGACTATCAGCAGGCGCGCATCGACAGATTGGGTGCGCTGGTGGCCCGCAGCCGGATGCAGGAAGCGGTGGATGAGTACCAGCGGCTGACGGCGGAAGGTACGGTGATCCCGACCTACGCCCGCCGCTGGGTGGCGGCCGCCTTCCTCTGGCTGCGCCAGCCGGATCGCGCGGTGGCGATTTATCAGTCGCTGTCGCCGGAAACCTCATCCAGCCCGCTCAGCCGCACCGAGCAGAGCGATCTGTTCTATGCGCTGGCGGAGGATGAGCAGCCCGATGCAGCACGTCGGCAGAGCGATCGGTTCGTTGCCTCCAGCCCGTATCTGCTCAATATTTTCGGTTCACCGGAACGGGTGCCTAACGACGACTGGCTGGATGCGCAGCAGTTACAGGTTCAGTCGGCACTGCTGCATGACGATCTGCCTGCGGCACAGCAGCAGGCCGAACATCTGGCGCGCACCGCGCCGGGCAATCAGGGATTACAGATCGACGTAGCCAGCCTGTGGCTGACCCGCGGCTGGCCGCGCCGCGCCGAAGCCGAACTGAAGCGTGTTGAAAGCATGGAGCCGCGCAGCCTGGGGCTGGAAACGCAGCAGGGGCTGACCGCGCTGGAGCTGCAGGAGTGGCGGCAGGCCGACCTGCTGGCGGATGACGTGATCGAGCGCCAGCCGGAAAGCCGCAGCACGCAGCGGCTCGATCGCCTGCGTGATGTGCATCGTTACGCCGAGCTGCGCGTGCAGGGTGAACACGGCATCAACTCTGACAGCCCGGTCAGCGGCGCTAACGATCTTTCCCTCGACGCGATGCTCTACAGTCCGCCCATCGAAGAGAACTGGCGGGTCTTCACCGGTCTGTCGTTTGCCGACAGCGAGTTCAGCGAAGGAAGGGGAATTAACCGCAGCGTACGCGGCGGCGTGGAGTACCGCGCGCGCGACAACTGGGCGGAAGCGGAGCTGAACGGCCAGCGCTATGGCAGCGGGCAGAAAATCGGTGCGCGGCTGTCGGGCTGGCACGATTTTAGCGACAGCTGGCGCATCGGCGGCAGCGCGGAGCGGCTGATGCGTGAAGCGCCGCTACAGGCACTGCGCAACGGCATCACCGTCAACGGCGGTAATCTCTGGGCGCGCTGGCGGCAGAGCGAACGCCGCGAATGGCAGGTCTCCGTCGCGCCGTCCTGGTTTTCGGACGGCAACAACCGCGTTGAGTGGTCGGTTGACGGCTCGGAGCGGCTGACCTCGGGCGCGCGCTATACCCTCGACTTCACGCCGAATATCAGCGGCAGCCACAACAGCAAAACGGATACGCCGTACTACAGCCCGTCGCAGGATCTGGCGGTGGTGCCTGCGCTGAGCCTCGATCACCTGATGTATCGCCACTATCAGACCGAATGGAGTCAGCAGGTTGAGCTGGGTGCCGGTGCCTACTGGCAGCAGGGGCAGGGCAGCGGCGCGGTGACCACGGTCAGCTACGGCCAGCGGGTTCGCTGGAACGACGTGCTGGATACCGGCGTCAAGCTGACGTGGGATAAACGCCCCTATGACGGCGTCCGCGAGCAAAACCTTTCTGTTTCATTTGATATGAACTACCGATTCTGAGGATCAGACGATGCGTTTGTTCATGCTTCTTCTATTGTTGCCTGTCGCGCTGCTGCTAAACGGATGCAGCCAGGCCGAGCGCCCGCGCTTTCTCTCTCCTGCTGACCGACAGCTGTCAGCGGCGGAAAAGCCGTGGCCGAAAAATCACTTTATTGTCCTCGCCTATCACGACGTGGAGGATGAGTCCGCCGATCAGCGCTACCTGTCGGTGCGCAGCAGCGCGCTGAACGATCAGTTCGCCTGGCTGCGGGAAAACGGCTATCACCCGGTGTCGGTGGATGAGATCCTCACCGCCAAAGCCGGGGGGAAACCACTGCCGGAGAAGGCGGTGCTGCTCAGCTTCGACGACGGCTACAGCAGCTTTTATCGCCGCGTCTGGCCGCTGTTACAGGCGTACCGCTGGCACGCGGTGCTGGCCCCGGTGGGCAGCTGGATCGATACCCCCGCCGGGCAGCCGGTGAACTTTGGCGGGCTGATGACGCCGCGCGATCGCTTCACCACCTGGCAACAGATCGCCGAGATGTCCCGCTCCGGGCTGGTTGAAATCGGCGCGCACACCTGGGCCCAGCACGAGGGCGAGGTATCCAACCCGCAGGGCAACAGCGAGCCGTATGCGGTGAACCGCCGCTACGACCCCAAACAGCAGCGTTATGAAACCGGGGCCGAGTACCGCCAGCGGGTGAATGCCGACGTGGAGAAAATCACCCAGCGTATTACCGAGGCCACCGGCAAAGCGCCGCGCGTCTGGGTCTGGCCTTACGGTGCCGCCGGCGGTGAAGCGCTGAGTATCGTGCGTCAGCACGGCTATCAGATGGCGATGACGCTGGATGACGGGCTGGCTTCCGTTGATGCGCTGGACAACGTGCCGCGCCTGCTGATTGCTAACAACCCCAGCCTGGAAAGCTTTGCCCGGCGGGTGGTTGAGGTGCAGGAAACCAGCGATATGCGGGTGATGCATGTCGATCTCGACTACGTCTACGATGCCGATCCTAAGCAGCAGGCGCGCAATCTGGACAAGCTGATCCAGCGCGTGGCCGACTCCGGGGCGAACACCGTCTTCTTACAGGCCTTCGCCGATCCGGACGGCGACGGGCGGGTGCATGAGCTCTATTTCCCCAACCGCTGGCTGCCGGTACGCGAGGATCTGTTTAACCGCGTGGCGTGGCAGATCGCCACCCGCACCAGCGCTGAGGTGTATGCCTGGATGCCGGTGCTGGCCTTCGATCTGGATAAATCGCTGCCGCGCGTGGAGAAAATCGATCTGAAAACCGGGCAGACCCGGGTGGACCCGCAGCAGTATCAGCGCCTGTCGCCGTACAGCGCAGTGGCCCGCGATCGTATTCGCGAGATCTACCAGGATCTCGCCAGTCACGCGGTGTTCAGCGGGATCATCTACCACGATGACGCGGTGCTCGCCGATGATGAAGATGCCAGCCTGGATGCTATGCGCGCCTATCAGGCCGCCGGATTCCCGGCGTCGATCGCCGAGATTCGTCGCGATCCTGCCACCTTCCAGCGCTGGACGCGCTTCAAGAGCCGCACGCTGATCGACTTCACCCGCCAGCTGACCGCTGACGTGCGGGCTATTCGCGGGCCGCAGGTGAAAACCGCGCGCAATATCTTTGCCCTGCCGATCCTGGAACCGCAGAGCGAAGCGTGGTTTGCGCAGAATCTTGACGACTTCCTGCAGGCCTATGACTGGGTTGCGCCGATGGCGATGCCGCTGATGGAAAAAGTGCCGATGCCGGAAAGCAACGCCTGGCTGGACAAGCTGGTGACCGAAGTGGGTCGCCGCCCCGGCGCGCTGAAGAAGACTGTCTTTGAGCTACAGTCCCGCGACTGGCGTCAGCCGGAACAGCACGGCGCTATCCCGGCGGCACAGCTGGCAAGCTGGATGAAACAGCTGCAAACCAGCGGTGCGCAGAGCTTTGGCTACTACCCGGATGATTTCCTTAACGACAGCCCTGCGCTGAACGACATCCGTCCCGTGTTTTCATCAACCTGGTATCCGCTGCCATGATCGATCGTATTCTTGCCTTTCTGATGCTCTGCCTGGTGCTGAGCATACCGTTCGGTATTACGGTGATTTATACCGGTGAAGTGATGCTGAACTTTGTTTTCTTCTGGCCGCTGTTTATGTCCGGCATCTGGATGACCGGCGGACTCTATTTCTGGTTTTATCGTGAACGCCACTGGAAATGGGGGAAAGACGTCGCGGCCCCCGAGCTGGAAGGGAATCCGCTGATTTCGATTATTGTTCCCTGCTACAACGAAGAGGCCAACGCCGAGGAGACGCTGCTGGCGGCACTGGGCCAGCGCTACAGCAATATCGAAGTGATCGCCGTTAACGACGGTTCCAAAGACAACACCGCCGCCGTGCTGGATGCGATGGCCGTCAGCCACCCCAAACTGCGGGTGATCCACCTGGCGGCTAATCAGGGGAAAGCGATTGCACTACAGACCGGCGCCGCCGCCGCGCGCAGCGACTTCCTGGTGTGCATTGATGGCGACGCGCTGCTGGACAGGGACGCCGCCGCCTGGCTGGTGGCACCGCTGCTGAATAATCCGCGCGTGGGGGCGGTGACCGGTAATCCGCGTATCCGCACCCGCTCGACGCTGATTGGTCGAATTCAGGTGGGTGAGTTCTCCTCGATTATCGGCCTGATCAAGCGCACGCAGCGGGTTTACGGCCAGGTGTTTACCGTTTCCGGCGTGGTCGCCGCGTTTCGCCGCCGCGCGCTGGCGGAAATCGGCTACTGGAGCCCCGACATGATCACCGAAG
The DNA here is from genome assembly GCF_016909495.1 of Pantoea coffeiphila. GTDB lineage: Bacteria > Pseudomonadota > Gammaproteobacteria > Enterobacterales > Enterobacteriaceae > Erwinia > Erwinia coffeiphila. Next base: position 165,815 of record NZ_JAFBFW010000003.1, read on the forward strand.
ATATTGATATCAGCTGGAAGCTACAGCTGCGTCACTGGTCGGTGTTTTTTGAACCGCGCGCGCTGTGCTGGATACTGATGCCGGAAACGCTGAAAGGCCTGTGGCGCCAGCGGCTGCGCTGGGCGCAGGGCGGAGCCGAGGTGTTCCTGAAAAATCTGCGTCATATCTGGTCGTGGGAGTATCGCCGGATGTGGACGCTGTTCTTTGAATTCAGCCTGTCAACCATCTGGGCCTTCACCTATGCGGTAAGCGTCATTCTGTTCCTGCTGGGGCTGGTGATGCCGATCCCGGACAGCATCCGCGTTTACGACCTGTTCCCGCCGCAGTTTACCGGCATGGTGCTGGCGGTGACCTGTCTGCTGCAGTTTAGCGTCAGCCTGCTGATTGAACGCCGCTACGAGCCGCGTCTGGCCGGTTCTCTGTTCTGGGTCATCTGGTATCCGCTGGTCTACTGGATGCTCAGTCTGTTCACCACGCTGGTGGCGTTCCCTAAAGTGATGCTGCGCTCCAGAAAGCAGCGCGCCCGTTGGGAAAGCCCCGATCGCGGCATCGAAAAAGGATAATCACTATGGCGAATCCGTTGATTTTCACCCCGCGCGGCTGGGTGCCGCGCGCTATCGATTTTGTGCTGACGCTGTTTGGCTGGGGCGGCTTTATCTGGCTGTTTACCACCGGGCTGCTCAAAGTCCTGCAAACCATGCCGTTCAGTGGCCCGCGTCCGCTGGTTTCCGGGCTGAGTACGCTGACGCTGTATATCGGCATCGGGCTGTTTAATGCGCTGCTGCTGATCGGCTGGGCCAAGTATAACCAGCTGCGTTTTCGCACTGAGCGCCGTCGGCGCAGGCCAGGACTGGAGCCGGTAGAGGTGGCACGCAGTTTTGACATCAGCCAGCAGGATGTCAGCCTGCTGAGCGGCAGCGATATGCTGCGGGTGTATCACGATAGCGACGGGCGTATCACGCAGGTCGAAGCGCTGCGGGAACCGGCCTGAGGGCCGCTTTCAGGGAGGACATAAACATGAATATTGATCGGGATGACAGCCTGCCTGCCGCTGCACCGTCGCGCACGCTGCCGACGCTGCGGAAATCATTCCACCGCATCCATCTGATTATTGCGGCAGTTGCCCTGCTGGCGGGGCTGATTTCATTGCTGGCAATGGCGCTGGAAAAACCACATCAGGGCGGGCAGTTGCCTTTCTATCTATGGCCACTGTTGCTGCTGCTGAGCGTGGCGCTGTTGATCAGCGGGCTGATTGCCAGCTTCCTCACCCGGCGGCTAAATGCGGAACTGGAGCGCTGGCATCATCACCTGACGCGCGAGAATGACACGCTTGCCCATCAGGCGCTGCACGACACGCTAACCGGTTTACCCAATCGCGCGGCGTTTTCCCATCAGCTGGAGAAACGCTGGTTGGATCTTCGGGAGCGTCAGCGCATCGCCGTACTGTTTATCGACGGCAACCGCTTCAAAGAGGTCAACGATCGGTTCGGCCATGCGGCGGGCGACAGGGTGCTGAGGGTTGTCGCTCAGCGGCTGCGGGCCCGGCTGCGTAAAGACGATCTGGTGGCGAGGCTCGGCGGCGACGAGTTTGCCATTCTGCTGACGTCGATCGAGCGCGAAGAGCAGGCGGCGCAGGTGGCGCGGGATATCACCGCCGAGATGCGGCAGCCTGTAAAACTGGGTGACGGTACGCTATTACCTCAGACGCTGAGTATTGGCGTTGCCTTAGGCAAGCACCATCAGAGTACTGAGGTGCTGCTTGCCCAGGCTGACAGTGCGATGTATCAGATTAAACAGCGGGGCGGTGGCTGGTTCTTGTCCCCGTCGTTTTGGGAACTGACCCCCGGGGTGCCACCGGAGAGAGAGGCGGCACCTTACTGACCCGGGTGGGTCAGTTGCAGACGGTGCTGACTTTACTGCTGCTGCGCGAGAAGCCGCTCATCGCAAAGTCGCTACAGTCGAAATTCCAGCTGCCGCGCTGGAGTGCCTGGCGACGCATGGTGTGGCGATAGGCGGTCGGCGTTTGCGAGAACTGACGGCGGAACACGCGGGAAAAAGTCTGCTGTGAGTCGTAGCCATACTGCATGGCGATATCAAACACCGGGCGCTGGGTTTTCCGCAGTTCTTCTGCTGCCAGCGTCAGACGACGCTCGCGAATATAGCCCCCCAGCGTTTGCTTGGTCACGGTGCGGAACATGCGCTGCAGGTGCCATTTCGAATAGCCCGATTTGGCCGCCACTTCATCAATCGACAGCGTTTTATCAAGATTGCTTTCGATCCAGTCGGTAAGGGTGCGGATGATGTCATCATGCATACATTTTTCTCCCTGGTTCTGCGTCAAATCTGGCCGCCATAACAACTGACGTATCAGAAACGGATGGGCACGATGGAACACGCATCTCGCCCTTTCAATGGAGGCTGAGTATAATTCCTCAAGTTAACTTGAGGTAAAGAGCTAAATGAAAAAAAGCGGCAACTCCCCCAACAAGCGTGAACTGACCCCAGGCGACGTGGCGCAGCGCTGCGGTGTCGCAGTTTCTGCGCTGCATTTCTATGAAAGCAAAGGATTAATCAGCAGCCATCGCAACGCAGGGAATCAGCGCCGTTACACGCGAGACGTGCTGCGCCGGGTAGCGATTATCAAAATTGCCCAGCGCATCGGTATTCCGCTGGCGACAATCGGCGACAACTTAATGCAGTTTCCGCCGGGAAAACGCATGTCACCAAGAGAGTGGGCGGTGCTGTCGAAGCAGTGGCGCGACGAGCTGGATAGCCGTATCGAAATGCTCACCCACCTGCGTGACGATCTGGATGGCTGCATCGGCTGCGGCTGCCTTTCGATGGAGGACTGCCCGCTGCGTAACCCGAATGACCGACTGAGCGAACAGGGGACCGGTGCGATCCTGCTGGATGTGAAAAGCAGCTGAGCTAAATCTATACTTCAGGTTTGGCGTTGACAGGAGCGAGCATGATCACCGTACATCATCTGAACAACTCCCGTTCGCAGCGCGTACTGTGGCTGCTGGAAGAGCTGGACGTGCCTTATCAAATCAAACGCTATCAGCGTGAACCCAGCATGCTGGCCCCCGAGGCGCTGAAAAAAATCCATCCGTTGGGCAAATCTCCGGTTATCACCGACGGAAACCGGGTGATTGCCGAGTCCGGCGCGATCCTGGAATATCTTGAATCGCGCTATGACGACGAAGAAAGGCTGACCTTGATTGAAGAAGAGGAGCAGCTGCAATCGCGCTACTGGCTGCACTACGCCGAAGGATCGCTGATGCCGCTGCTGGTAATGAAACTGATATTCAGTCGGATGGGCCAGGCGCCGGTGCCCTGGCTACTCAGGCCGATTGGCAGCGCGTTTGGCAAAGGGGTGCAGAAAGCGTATCTGGACAAGCAGCTGGCCACCCATCGGCAGTTCATCGAGCAGCACCTGGCGCAGCATGCGTGGTTTGCCGGTAGCCGCTTCAGCATTGCTGACGTGCAGATGAGTTTTCCGCTGCTGGCGCTGACCGCGCGCGGTGGTCGTGCAGACAGCCCGGCGATTCAAAACTGGCTGGATAAAATTCAGCATCGCGGTGCCTGGCAGCGTGCGATGCAAAAGGGCGGCGAAATTACGCTCTCCTGACGGATTTTCGCTGCTTTCACCTGTTCATAAGAAAGCGCTATTTTTGCCGTGCTGTGTATCTCTATAAAGTTTCTCTTAGCTCGAGATTCGCGTTGAATCACCGAGTTGCTGATTATGGAATAAATAAAGATAACCGTGAACAGGTGTTGAAAACAGACCGTTAAACGCTGGATAATCGTTTGCCTTTTAATTAAGCATCTAAATTACGCGGTTATAAACACGAAAAAAGGAAACCTTATTCTTTTTATCGTGAATATTGCACCGGAGACGCAAACGTTTACGTCCATTTGCTTCAACGGTGCCACGCAGCAATAGTTCATAAGAAATTTCAGGGGATTACTATGTCGACTCCTTCTAAACCGGCCGGTGGTACGTTAGACACCTGGTTCAAAATATCCGCGCGCGGTAGCAGCGTGCGTACCGAAGTTCTGGCCGGTCTGACCACTTTTCTGGCCATGGTGTATTCGGTCATTGTGGTGCCGAGCATGCTGGGCAAAGCCGGTTTCTCACCGACGGCGGTATTTGTTGCCACCTGTCTGGTTGCCGGATTTGGCTCATTGCTGATGGGGCTGTGGGCGAATTTGCCGATGGCTATCGGCTGCGCCATCTCCCTGACCGCATTCACCGCCTTTAGTCTGGTGCTGGGTCAGCAGATTAGCGTGCCGGTTGCGCTGGGTGCGGTGTTCCTGATGGGCATCCTGTTTACCGTCATCTCTGCAACCGGGATTCGCGCCTGGATACTGCGCAATTTACCGATGGGCGTCGCACACGGTACTGGCGTAGGTATCGGTCTGTTCCTGCTGCTGATTGCCGCCGACGGCGTTGGCCTGGTCGTAAAAAACCCGGCTCCGGGCTTGCCGGTAGCGCTGGGTCACTTCGTCTCCTTCCCGGTCATTATGTCGTTGCTGGGGCTGGCGGTGATTTTTGGTCTGGAAAAACGCCGCGTCCCCGGTGGCATCCTGTTGACCATTATCGGAATTTCAGTGATTGGGCTGATCTTTGATCCTTCGGTGAAATACCAGGGCCTGTTTGCCATGCCGAGTCTGAGCGATGCTCAGGGCAACTCGCTGGTGTTCAGCCTGGACATTCTTGGTGCGTTGCAGCCTGCGGTACTGCCAAGCGTGCTGGCGCTGGTGATGACGGCGGTGTTTGATGCCACCGGCACCATTCGCGCCGTTGCCGGTCAGGCGAACCTGCTGGATAAAAACAATCAGATTATCGACGGCGGTAAAGCGCTGACCAGCGACTCGGTGAGCAGTATTTTCTCCGGTCTGGTGGGCGCAGCGCCTGCGGCGGTGTATATCGAGTCTGCGGCCGGTACGGCGGCGGGCGGTAAAACCGGCCTGACGGCGGTGGTGGTTGGCGTGCTGTTCCTGCTGATCCTGTTCCTGTCGCCGCTGGCGTATCTGGTTCCGGGCTATGCGACGGCGCCTGCGCTGATGTACGTTGGCCTGCTGATGCTGAGCAACGTGTCGAAAATCGACTTCGAGGATTTCGTTGATGCGATGTCCGGCCTGCTGGCCGCGGTATTTATCGTGCTGACCTGCAACATTGTGACCGGCATTATGATCGGTTTCGGTTCGCTGGTGATTGGCCGCATCGTAGCCGGTGAATGGCGCAAGCTGAATATCGGCACCGTGGTTATCGCGGTAATACTGGTTGCCTTCTACGCGGGCGGCTGGGCGATTTAATCCTGTTCCGGGGCCGAAATCTTCGGCCCCACCTTCAGATGTCACTGAATTTTCCCCTCGACGCACATCCTGTTTTTCATCAGTTTATTTATTTGCTTTACTATAACCAGTGTCTTACGGCGCTGCCGGATAGGGCATGGCTCTTGCCTTGCCGGCGTTCACCTGCACACAACTGGAAGATAAATAAAGGAAAACATGGAAATCTTCTTTACCATCCTGATCCTGATGCTGGTCGTTTCGCTGTCGGGCGTCGCCGCGCGAATGATCCCATTTCAAATTCCCCTGCCGCTGGTTCAAATCGCCGTGGGCGCACTGCTTGCCTGGCCGACGTTTGGTTTGCATGTCGATTTTGACCCGGAACTGTTCTTAGTGCTGTTTATCCCGCCGCTGCTGTTTGCCGACGGCTGGAAAACCCCCACCAGTGAATTTTTGCACCACGGGCGCGAGATTATCGGCCTGGCGCTGGTGCTGGTACTGATTACCGTGGTGGGGATTGGCTACCTGATTTACTGGCTGGTTCCGGGCATCCCGCTGATCCCGGCATTTGCGCTGGCGGCGGTGCTGTCCCCGACCGATGCCGTGGCGCTGTCCGGCATCGTTGGGGAAGGGCGCATCCCGAAAAAGATTATGGCGATCCTGCAGGGCGAAGCGTTGATGAACGACGCATCGGGCCTGGTATCGCTGAAGTTTGCCGTCGCCGTGGCGATGGGTACCATGGTGTTTACCGTTTCCGGCGCGTCGCTGGAATTCCTCAAGGTGGCGATTGGCGGCCTGCTGGCGGGTATCGCTATCTGCTGGCTGTACGGTAAATCCCTGCGCCTGTTCAGCCGCTGGAGCGGTGACGACCCGGCAACGCAGACCGTGCTGCTGCTGCTGCTGCCGTTTGCTTCCTATCTGATTGCGGAGCACATTGGCGTCTCCGGCATTCTGGCCTCGGTCGCGGCGGGGATGACCATCTCCCGCTCCGGCATTATCCGTCAGGCACCGCTGGCCATGCGCCTGCGCGCCAACGGTGCCTGGCAGATGCTGGAATTCGTTTTTAACGGCATGGTATTCCTGATGCTGGGCCTGCAGCTGCCGGGCATTCTGGAGATTTCCGTGCGTCAGGCTGATGCCGATCCGAACGTCGAACTGTGGGTGCTGTTTGCTTCCGTCGTCACCATTTACGCCGCGCTGATGCTGGTGCGCTTTGGCTGGCTGTGGGGTATGCGCTACATCAGTCGCCATATGCTGAAGAAGCACCCGATGGAGTTTTCCAGCTATACCACCCGTGAGCTGCTGATCGCCTCCTTCGCTGGCGTGCGCGGTGCAATTACCCTCGCCGGCGTGCTGTCGATTCCGCTGCTGCTAAGCAACGGCAACGACTTCCCGGCACGCTATGAGCTGGTGTTTCTCGCGACCGGCGTGATCCTCTTCTCCCTGCTGGTGGGCGTGGTGATCCTACCGCTGCTGCTGCGTGGGATTGAAGGGACCGATAAAACGGGTCACCGCCGTGAAGTGCAGATGGCGCGGGCGGTGATGGCCGGAACGGCGATTGAAAGCCTGTACAAAATGCAAGAGCGCCTGCTGGCCGATAGCGAAGAGACCTCCGACCCTGAGCTGCTGAAAGAGGTCAGTTCGCGAGTGATTGGCAATCTGCGCCGCCGGGTGGATGGCAAAGAGGATCTGGAGCGCGCACTGTATGCGGAGAATCTGGAACGTCGCTTCCGCCTGACCGGCCTGCGTGCCGAGCGTGGCGAGTTGTATCACCTGCGTGCTACGCAACAGATCAGCGACGAAACGATGCACAAGCTGCTGCACGACCTTGACCTGCTGGAAACGCTGCTGAGCGAAAAAGAAGAGTAATATTGCACAGGGCGACCGTTGAAATGGTCGCCCTTTTTTATGATGTTAAACTGCCAGTCCGGGCGTGCTGTCCGGCCAGAACTCGCGGCAGCAGGCAATCCACGCCTGGGCGCTGCGCGACAGATAGCTTCCCTCCCGCCAGATCAGCCCCAGCTTCCACACCAGGTCCGACTCCAGCGGCAGCCACAGCAGCTGGCTTTTATCCAGCCGCTGGCAGATCGGCTCGGGCAGGATAGCTACGCCCATTCCGGCCTGTACCATCGCCGCCAGAAAGTCCCACTGCCCGCTGCGGACGGCGATCTGCGGCGTGAAGCCGCTGGCCTGAAAAGCGCGCATCAGCTGGCGGTTAAGGGAGAACTCTTCGTTGTAGATCAGGATCGGCTGCCCGGCCAGTTCGCTGAGTTTGAGGTGCGTGCGCCGCAGCCAGGCTTCGGTACGCGGCACCAGCACGCACAGCGGATGGCTCATCAGCGGCAGTGCGTTAAGCGGCAGATCGTCGGCCACCGGCAGGGCGGTCATGGCTATATCCAGGCTGCCTGACAGCACCGCCTGCTGAACGGTCAGGCCGCCAAATTCGGAAATTTTCAGCTCCACGCCGGGATAGCGCTGGCGGAAAGCGGAGATCGACCCGGCGATCTGCATGCCGACCATCGGCGGAATACCCAGCCGCAGCTCGCCGGTTTTCAGCTCGTTAAGATCGCTGATTTCCGCCTCCAGCTGCTTGAACTCCTGCAAAATGGTCAGCCCGCGCTGATAGACCGCCTGGCCGGTATCGGTCAGGTGCAGCTTGCGGCCCTCGCGCATCAACAGGGTACAGCCGAGTTCATCCTCCAGCTGGCGCAGCATTTTGCTGATGGTCGGCTGGGTGACATACAGCTGTTCGGCGGCCCGGGTAAAGCTTTGCTGGCGGACAACCTCAACAAAATAGCGCAGGGCGCGAACGTCCATAATCATTCCTGTTTGGCATAGTTAGAATAATATTAAGTCATTTTTTTCACCCTTTGTTACCCCTTTATAATAATCACAGCAAAATTGCTGCCAAAGGGGTAATAAAGCGATGGCCACCATGACAGACCCGGTGAAAACGGGCTGGCTGCTACGGGTTCAGGTTCCGCTACAGGTGATGCTGTATGTCGGTTTGTTTGTTTTTTCACAACATCTGGTGAGCTGGCTGCACCTGCCGCTGCCGGCCAATATCGTCGGTATGCTGCTGCTGTTGGCGATGATCATGCTGCGTATCCTGCCCATTGGCTGGGTGAAAGCCGGGTCTAACTGGCTGCTGGCCGAAATGCTGCTGTTCTTCATTCCGGCGGTCGTAGCGGTGGTGAACTACTCCGAACTGCTGCGCGTTGAGGGCTGGCGTATCCTGCTGGTGATTACCCTCAGCACGCTGCTGGTGCTGGCGGCAACCAGCATCGTCGTCGATCGGGTCAGCCGTTTTGAGCTGTGGCTGGCCGCGCGTAAACAGCAGAGGAGGCAGAACCATGAATGATTTTGTCCTGAGCGTGCTGTGCCTGGCCGCAACCCTGCTGATTTACTTTGCTAATAAACGGCTGTATCGCCGCTGGCACCGCCTGCTGCTGATGCCGCTGGTGATGACTCCAATGGTGCTGGTGGCGCTGCTGGTGGTCACCCATATCAGCTGGCAGGACTACATTGGCGAAAGCCGCTGGCTGCTGTGGCTGCTCGGCCCGGCGACGCTGGCTTTCGCGGTACCGGTCTATGAAAACACGGCGATTATCCGCCGCCACTGGCTGTCGCTGACTGCCGGGGTGATTACCGCCACGCTGGTGGCAATCTGCAGCTCGGTGTGGCTGGCGCGCCTGCTGACGCTGCCGGAAGAGATCCAGCGTAGCCTGGCGGTGCGCTCGATCACCACGCCGTTTGCGCTGGCGGCGGCTGAACAGCTTGGCGGTAAGCCCGATCTGGTGGCGCTGTTTGTGGTGATCACCGGCGTCTTCGGCATGGCGGTCGGTGACCTGCTGTTCCTGCGCCTGGCGATTAAGCAGGGCATGGCGAAAGGCGCAGGATTCGGCGCTGCCTCTCACGGTGCCGGTACCGCGCGAGCCTACGAACTCGGCCCGCAGGAGGGCGTGGTGTCCAGTCTGGTAATGATGCTATCCGGGGTGCTGACGGTAGTTATTGCGCCGATAGTCGGCCATTTAATGTGGGTCAGCGCCTGACGGAAATATCTGGTTACTCACTCTTTTGTAAGATTAATCAAATTTATTACCATTTAGTTCTTTCTCATATAATTCTTAAAACAGTTGGTTTACGCTGCACCACCGCCGTTTTCAGGCGTGAGTAAAATTAATTGGGAGAGAACAATGAAAAAAGTGGCAATGACAACCGGCGCCCTGGCGCTGCTGGCGCTGGCAGGAACGGCTCAGGCGATTGATGGCGGCGTGAGCGTCGGCAAAGATTACACCGACGTACACGTCGGCCTGGGCACCAGTACTCCGGGTTTTGCCTTATCCGGTGACTGGCTGCGCAGCGATCATGATGGCAACGTCAGCAGCCTGGGCCTGGGCTATAACGTAGCGATTGGCGATGTAATGCTTTCCCCTACCATCAAAGCCATGTCCACCAACCCGAAAGACACCAAAGATGGCTACGCGATTGCCGTTGGCGGCGGTGTGAAGGTGCCGGTTACCAAAATGTTCAATGTCTACGGCCAGTACTTCTACTCGCCTGACTCCTTCTCCAGCCACATCGATAACTACCAGGAAGCCTCTGCCGGTGTTAGCTTCCAGCCGATTTCGCTGATTGATGTGAATGTGGGTTACAAGTACATGACCATGAACGGCAAAGACGGTCGTAAAGACAACGTTGTGGCCGACGGTCCGTACGTGGGTGCCGCGCTGCACTTCTAATCGGCCAGGCTTACACTTCGAATCGCGCAAACCTGCGCGGCTGAAGCGGAACGGGGTGAGAACGGGCATTGAGCCTGTTTTCGTCCCGTTTATTCTGCTGTTCTTTTAAATTTAAAATACCCTCCCGGCGGTTTTAACTGAAATAGGGAATGATAAATTTCAGACAGCGCTCGGTTTTTTTATTATCGAATGCATACCGTTTTCATAAAAAAGGAATGGCTGCCGCAGGCGCAGAGAATAAATAAAAATTCTCCTTTCCCGCTTATGAAAAATAAATCATCTTGCGGTGATGAAAGGAACTCAAACGCCAACGCCGCATGATGCGATTTTTAAAAAGATATTAGGCCACGTGGATACCGCACGTGACTTTTTACAGATCTATCTACCGGCGGACCTGCTAAATGCGTGCCGTCTTGATACCCTCGCACTGGAATCAGGGAGCTTTATTGAAGAGGATCTCCGCGCTCACTATTCCGACGTACTCTATTCGGTCAAAACCCTCAACGGTGAGGGCTATATTTACACGCTGATTGAACATCAAAGTACGCCCGACAGGCTGATGGCCTTTCGATTAATGCGTTATGCCATTGCCGTCATGCAGCGCCATCTTGATGCCGGAAATGAGACTCTGCCGCTGGTGGTGCCGATACTTTTTTATCACGGTCGGGTCACGCCTTACCCCTATTCGATGAGCTGGCTGCAGGCGTTTAGCGATCCGCAGCGGGCCGCCCGGCTCTACGGTGGCGACTTCCCACTGGTTGATGTGACGGTTATTGCGGATGATGAAATCATGCAACATCGCCGAATGGCGATACTGGAACTGCTGCAGAAGCATATTCGCCAGCGCGATCTCATGGAATTGCTGGAGCCGCTGGTCACGCTAATGTTCACTGGCTACACTGGCGAGGAGCAGTTGAAACCGCTGTTCAACTATATGTTACAGGTTGGCAGGACGCCCTCACCGCATGCTTTTGCTCAGGAGCTGTCTCGCCGAACGTCTGGATACAAGGAGGGAATGATGACGCTTGCAGAATGGTTTGAGCAGAACGGCAACCAGTTTTTTTTCGAACAGGGAGAGGAAAAAGGGATTGAACAAGGCATGGAAAGGGGACTGAAAAAAGGCCGCCTTGAGGGTGCGATGGATGTAACAAGATCGCTGGCGAGAAAAATGCTGGCGAAGGGATTCGAGCGGCAGACGGTAGCAGACATTACCGGCCTGTCGGAAGATGAACTCGCCAAATTGGATCATTAATCATCCATCCAGGCCGTGGCTTATCCGTGATGGGGCAGGCATCCGGCCCGCCCCTGTCGCGATCGGTTAATGCCCTTTGCCGCCTTCAATGCCGACACCGGTTTGTGAACGGACGAACTGAGCCTGGAAGCGCAGACGCTCCTGCGCACCTTCCGCTGAGTTATCGGTGACGGAGAACAGCCAGGTGCCGATAAAGGCTGCCAGCATAGAGAACAGCGCCGGATATTCATAAGGATAAACCGGCTTCTCGTGCCCCAGCACCTGTACCCAAACGGTCGGGCCGAGGATCATCAGGACGACGGCGGTAATCAGCCCCAGCCAGCCGCCGACCATCGCACCGCGCGTGGTCAGTTTTGACCAGTACATTGATAGCAGGATAATCGGGAAGTTACAGCTGGCAGCAATCGAGAAGGCCAGCCCGACCATAAACGCAATATTTTGCTTCTCAAACAGTATGCCCAGCGCAATCGCCACCACGCCGAGCACCAGCACGGTGATTTTGGATACTCTCAGCTCTTCACGCTCGGTCGCCTGGCCTTTGCGGAACACGCTGGCGTACAGATCGTGGGATACCGCCGATGCGCCCGCGAGGGTTAGCCCGGCTACCACCGCCAGAATCGTGGCGAAGGCCACCGCTGAGATAAAGCCAAGGAACAGGCTGCCGCCGACCGCGTCGGCCAGATGCACCGCCGCCATATTATTGCCGCCAATCAGCGCACCGGCGGCGTCTTTGAAGGCCGGATTAGCACCGACCAGCAGGATCGCACCGAAACCAATGATGAAGGTCAGGAAGTAGAAGTAGCCCATAAAGCCGGTGGCGTAAAAGACGCTTTTGCGCGCCTCGCGGGCATCGCTGACGGTAAAGAAGCGCATCAAAATATGCGGCAGGCCTGCGGTACCAAACATCAGGCCCAGGCCGAGCGACAGCGCGGATATCGGGTCTTTCACCAGCCCGCCGGGGCGCATAATCTCAATGCCTTTCGGGTGGACCTTCATCGCTTCGGTAAACAGGTTATTGAAGCTGAACCCGACGGTTTTCATCACCATGATGGCCATAAAGCTGGCACCGAACAGCAGCAGTACGGCCTTGATGATCTGCACCCAGGTGGTGGCCAGCATGCCGCCGAACAGCACATACATCACCATCAGAATGCCGACCAGCACGACCGCAACGTGGTAGTCCAGCCCAAACAGCAGCTGGATTAGCTTACCGGCCCCGACCATCTGCGCAATCAGGTACAGCGCCACTACCACCAGTGAACCGCAGGCGGAGAGGGTGCGAATAGGTTTTTGCTTCAGGCGGTAGGAGGCCACGTCGGCAAAGGTGTAGCGGCCCAGGTTGCGCAGGCGCTCGGCGATCAGGAACAGAATAATCGGCCAGCCGACCAGGAAGCCGAGTGAATAAATCAGGCCATCGTAGCCGGAGGTATAAACCAGCGCGGAAATACCCAGGAACGAGGCGGCGGACATAAAGTCCCCGGCCATCGCCAGCCCGTTTTGAAAACCGGTAATATTGCCGCCGGCGGTGTAGTAATCACTGCGGGAGCGGGTGCGTTTTGAAGCCCAGTAGGTAATGCCCAGCGTGGCGGCCACAAAAATCAGGAACATGACAATGGCTTCAACGTTGGTGGGCTGGCGCTCAACCGCACCGGTAATTGCATCGGCGGCCTGCGCACCAAAAGGCAGCAGGGCTGGCAGAGCCAGCGTTAGACGGCGAAGTTTCATCCTTTCACCTCGTTCAGTAATTCACGGGTCAGGCGGTCAAACTCGCCGTTAGCGCGCCAGACGTAAACGCCGGTGAGCACGAAGGAGATAACAATCAGTCCGATGCCGATGGGGATACCGCGCGTGACATTAGTACCGTCATGCAGCGGCGTGCCCAGCCAGCCGGGAGCAAAGGCAATCAGCAGGATAAAACCGACGTAGAGCACCAGCATAATCAGGGACAGCAGGGTGGCAAAGCTCTGGCGTTTTCTGACCAGTTCTTTAAATCGGGCGCTTTTTTCTATGCGTTGATAAATGACATCGTTCATCACAGCGTCTCCAGAGGTAGAGTTATACCGGGATAGCAGAAGCATGGCTTCGACGGCCTGGTTTTCTTGTTATAACTTCATGGTGCTGAAAATTAAGACGAAAGACGACGGGCTGCTCTGCGGCAGTTACGCAATGGGGGCACTGAGGCCCCCATCAGATTTACGGCATTTTAATGGCTTGTTTCTCTTCCAGCAGTTTCTCCACCACGCCCGGATCGGCAAGCGTTGAGGTATCTCCGAGATTACTGGTATCCCCGGTGGCGATTTTGCGCAGAATACGTCGCATGATCTTGCCGGAGCGGGTTTTCGGCAGGGAATCGGTCCAGTGCAATACATCCGGCGTGGCAATTGGGCCAATCTCTTTACGCACCCAGTTACGCACTTCGGTATACAGCTCCGGCGTGGGTTCTTCACCGTGGTTCAGGGTGATATAGGCATAAATCGCCTGGCCCTTCAGGCTGTGAGGAATGCCAACCACGGCGGCTTCGGCAATTTTCGGGTGCGATACCAGTGCGGATTCGATCTCGGCGGTCCCCAGGCGGTGGCCGGAAACGTTCAGCACATCGTCAACGCGGCCAGTGATCCAGTAGTCGCCGTCGGCGTCACGGCGCGCGCCGTCGCCGCTGAAATACATATTCTTAAACGTTGAGAAATAGGTCTGTTCAAAACGTTCATGATCGCCGAACAGCGTTCGCGCCTGGCCCGGCCATGAATCGGTTATCACCAGATTGCCTTCGGTTGCACCTTCCTGTGGGTGGCCTTCGTTGTCGACCAGCGCAGGCTGAACGCCAAAGAACGGTTTGGTGGCCGAACCCGGTTTCAGGGTGGTTGCTCCGGGCAGTGGGGTGATCATAAAGCCACCGGTTTCGGTCTGCCACCAGGTATCGGAGATCGGGCAGCGCCCGTTACCAATTTTCTTGTGGAACCATTCCCAAGCTTCCGGGTTAATCGGCTCGCCGACTGAACCCAGAATACGCAGGGAGGAGCGATCGGTACCCTCAATCGCCTTATCACCTTCGGCCATCAGCGCACGGACCGCCGTCGGTGCCGTATAGAGAATCGTCACCTTATGCTTATCAACCACTTCCGCCATGCGACTTGGTTTTGGCCAGTTTGGCACGCCCTCGAACATCAGCGTCGTTGCGCCGCAGGCCAGCGGCCCGTAGAGCAGATAGCTGTGGCCGGTGACCCAGCCAACATCGGCGGTACACCAGTAAATATCTTCCGGATGGTAATCAAACACGTACTTAAATGTGGTAGCGGCATACACCAGATAGCCACCGGTGGTGTGCAGTACGCCTTTCGGCTTGCCGGTCGAGCCGGAGGTGTAGAGGATAAACAGCGGATCTTCGGCGTTCATTTCAACCGGCTGGTGCTCGCTGCTGGCATTAGCCACCAGTTCGTGCCACCACAGATCGCGTCCGCTTTTCCAGCCGCCATCGCGACCGGTACGGCGAAATACCACCACATTTTTCACGCCGGTAACGGCAGGGTTATTCAGCGCGTCATCGACGTTTTTCTTCAGCGGGATGCTGCGACCCGCACGAACACCTTCATCGGCGGTAATCACCAGTCTGGCGTTACTGTCGATAATTCGTCCCGCTACGGCTTCTGGTGAAAAGCCACCGAAAATCACTGAATGGATTGCGCCAATACGCGCGCAGGCCAGCATGGCAACCGCCGCTTCCGGCACCATTGGCATATAAATCGCCACGACGTCGCCTTTATTGATGCCCAGATCCTGCAGCACGTTGGCGAAGCGGCACACGTCACGATGCAGCTCACGATAGGTGAGGGTTTTACTTTCGCTGGCGTCATCGCCTTCCCAGATGATGGCCGGATGGTCACCGCGCGTTTGCAGGTGGCGATCCAGGCAGTTGGCAGCCAGATTCAGGGTGCCATCTTCAAACCAGCGAATCGAAATATTACCCGGGGCGAAAGAGGTATTTTTCACCGTACGGTAAGGCTTGATCCAGTCAAGTATTTTGCCTTGCTCACCCCAGAATGCATCGGGGTCCTGCACTGATTGCTGGTACATCGACTGGTACTGCTGAGCATTAATCAGGGTATTTTCCGCAATATTCGCGGGAACAGGGTACGTATGTATTTGGCTCATGGCTGGCCTCCTTGAAGATGTTAATAATATGTCAATCAATGGTTAAGTGAAGATGCCCGCAAGGCTTTGTTTTCTTTTTGAGCGGCAGATCACGCCATAACCCAGCGTAATGAAACCGGGGGGAGACATTGTCATAAAGAGAGGGATGCGACAGGAAAAAGGCGAATTTACGGCGGTGCAGTGTACAAAAAAAGCGCAAGCAGACCGTTAGTTTGCCACGACTAATAGCAGAACCGTGCATAGTTATGTTGTTTTAATGATTTAATATTGTTAACTATAACAATAACTTAGTTTAATGTGATTAAAAATAGAGCTTTATTCTGTCTAAAATTAACAAAATAGATACATATTTCTCAGGCTTGCATTAATGGCGCTTAAAATGGTACTGATTACGCGCCTGAATACAGGTATCAACCATCCATTACCTGTGAATTGACCGGTTTCGGTCTGCCTCCCTTGAGTGTCATTCACTCCGCAAGCTCCGCGCGGAAAGCAGGTCATGTTAAGGAAAAGACTCGTTATGAAAGCAATAAAACTCAGCCTTGCCTGGCAAATATTGATTGCGTTGGTACTGGGGATCGTCGTTGGGGCGGTTCTGCATAATCAACCCGGGGAACGTGAATGGTTAGTCACTAACATTCTCAGCCCTGCCGGTGACATCTTTATTCACCTGATCAAGATGATTGTTGTACCTATCGTTATCTCCACGCTGATTGTTGGCATCGCCGGCGTCGGGGATGCCAAGAAACTCGGACGTATTGGCGTTAAAACGATTGTTTATTTTGAAGTGATTACCACCATTGCCATTGTGACAGGTATTACTCTGGCGAATGTATTCCAACCCGGTTCCGGCATTGATATGTCGACGCTGGCAACGGTGGACATCTCTAAATATGAAGCCACAACGGCACAGGTTCAGGGCCAGCCTCACAGCCTGGTCACCACCATTCTGTCGCTGATTCCGCAGAATATTTTCGCTGCTATCGCCAAAGGTGACATGCTGCCGATTATCTTCTTCTCAGTGCTGTTTGGTCTGGGCCTCTCGTCGCTGCCGTCTGAACATCGCGACCCGCTGGTGAAAGTGTTCCGTTCCACCTCAGAAGCGATGTTTAAAGTGACCAGCATGATTATGCGTTATGCGCCGGTTGGGGTATTTGCGCTGATCTCGGTGACCGTGGCTAACTTTGGTTTTGCTTCGCTGTGGCCGCTGGCCAAGCTGGTGATTCTGGTGTACGCCGCTATCGCCTTCTTCGCCTTTGTGGTGCTGGGAGCCGTCGCGCGTATCTGCAACCTGCGTATCACCGTGCTGTTCCGCATCCTGAAGGATGAGCTGATCCTGGCTTACTCCACCGCCAGTTCGGAAACCGTACTGCCGCGTATTATGGAGAAGATGGAAGCCTACGGCGCGCCGAAGTCGATCACCAGCTTCGTCGTACCAACCGGCTATTCGTTTAACCTCGACGGTTCAACGCTGTACCAGAGTATTGCGGCGATCTTTATCGCGCAGCTGTACGGCATCAACCTGTCGCTGGGCGACGAAATCATTCTGGTGCTGACGTTGATGGTGACGTCGAAAGGGATCGCTGGCGTACCGGGCGTCTCCTTCGTGGTGCTGCTGGCGACGCTGGGCAGTGTCGGCATTCCTCTGGAAGGCCTGGCATTTATTGCCGGCGTTGACCGTATCCTCGATATGGCGCGTACCGCACTGAACGTAGTGGGTAATGCGCTGGCGGTGCTGGTTGTCGCCAAGTGGGAGCATCAGTTTGATACGAAGCAGGCCTCTGCCTACGAGGCGCAGCTGAAAGCCGTTCATTCCTGATAGTGTCCTTATCGGGCGGGCCGATCGCGGCCCGCCTGATTTCCTTCCTCGTTCGCCGCTGCCTCTCCGCCCGCCTTCTCTTTTTCCCGCTTTCTGCCCGCGTCTTTGTTAAGCTTAAATTCCTGCTCACCTTCGGGAATCCTATGTCATCTTCCGTTGATTTTTCGTTTGCTACCCGCCCGCTGGTGCCTTACGCGCATGATTATCGCCATGGCGACAGTGAGCCGAGGCATCATCATAACTGCGCACAGCTGGTCCATACGCTGAGCGGCGTGGTGCGTATTGAAACGGACCTGGGCCACTGGATTGTGCCGCCGGGGCGCGGCGTCTGGCTGCCTGCGGGCGTGCCTCATGCGCTGCAAATGACCGGTAACGTGGCGGCGCGAACGCTGTTTGTCGATCCGCTGGCGCGGGCCGATCTGCCAGCCAGTTGTCAGGTGGTGCAGGTATCCCCGCTGTTGCGCGAGCTGATAGTCAGCGCGCTGGCACTGCCGGAATCCTATGCTCCCGCCAGCCGGGCGGAGCGAATTTATGAGCTGATACTGGATGAGATTCGCGTGATGACCGAACTGCCGTTCAGCCTGCCGGAGCCGCAGAGCGAGGCGCTGATTTCGCTGTGTGATGCCCTGAGGGCCAGGCCGGGAGAGAGCTGGACGCTGGAGAACAGCGCCCGGCGCATCAACGTCAGCAGCCGTACGCTTGCACGCCGCTTTTATCAGGAAACCGGGCTGCAGTTCAGCGATTGGGTAAGGCGCGCCAGGCTGATGGAAGCGCTGGCGCGTTTAGCACGGGGAGACTCGGTGCTGACGGTATCACTCGATTTGGGCTACGAAAGCCAGAGTGCGTTCAGCGCAATGTTCCGCCGCATTATGGGCGTGGCGCCCAGCGACTACTTCCCACCCGCCAGCTGACCCTGCGCCAGCGCATTCAGCAGCGCCTGCAGCGAAGCGCGGGAAACGTCACTGTCGATACCCACCCCCCAGGCGCTGTGATTACCGGCAAAGGTGCAGTGCAGATAGGCGACGGAGCGGCTGTCGCTGCGCTGACCCAGAGTGTGCTCATGATAATCCTGAATGGTAAAGGAGACGTCAAACGCCTGGCGCAGCGCGTCGACCGCCGCCGACAGCAGCCCGTTCCCCCGACCTGCCACAGCGTAGGGGCGGTTATCCTGCTGTACGCTGGCCTCAAACTGCAGCTGTCCATGGCTGTCGCTCTGGCTGCGGTATTCCCCCAGCTGCAGCTCTGGTGCGGTCAGGCCATACGCCTGGCGGAACAGCTGCCAGATAGCGGCCTGGGTCATCTCTTTGCCTTCGCCGTCGGTGACCTGCTGTACCCGCTGGCTGAAATCCTGCTGAAGTGCTCGTGGCAGGACCAGTCCGTGATTTTGCTCGATCATCCAGGCCGCCCCACTTTTCCCTGACTGGCTGTTAACGCGGATCACCGCCTCATAGTTACAGCCGATGTCCGCCGGGTCCAGCGGCAGATAAGGCACTTCCCAGACGTTATCCTGCTGCTCTTTGCGGGCAGCAAAGCCTTTCTTAATTGCATCCTGGTGTGAACCGGAGAAGGCGGTAAACACCAGCTCCCCGGCGTAAGGATGGCGTGGGTGAACCGGCAGCTGGTTGCACTGCTCAACCAGGTCTACTACCTGCTTCAGCTGGCTGAAATCAAGCCCAGGGTTGATGCCCTGGGTATAAAAGTTCAGCGCCATGGTCACCAAATCGACGTTACCGGTGCGTTCCCCGTTGCCAAACAGGCAGCCTTCCACCCGGTCTGCTCCGGCCAGCAGGGCCAGTTCGGCCGCGGCGATGCCGGTGCCGCGATCGTTATGTGGGTGGACGCTGATGCAAACCTCAGGACGCCAGGAGAAGTGGCGACAGAAGTATTCAATCTGATCGGCATAGACATTAGGCGTGCTGACTTCCACCGTAGCGGGCAGGTTGACGATCATCGGCCTTTCCGCGCAGGGCTGCCAGACGGCGGCAACCGCCTCGCAGATTTCCAGCGCGAAGTCGAGTTCGGTAAAACAGAACGTTTCCGGCGAATATTCAAAGGTCCAGTTAGTCTGCGGCTGTTCCTCGCTGCGCTGACGGATCAGGCGGGTCGCATTCACCGCCAGTTCGATAATCTGCTCTTTGCTCTGGCGGAATACCAGTCGACGGAATACCGGCGCGGTGGCGTTATAAAGGTGTACCGTGGCATTTTTCGCCCCTTCAAGGGATAAAAAAGTGCGGTCGATCAGATCGCTACGTGCCTGGGTCAGCACCTGTATTGATACGTCATCCGGGATCATCCGCTGTTCGATCAGCTCGCGAACGAAATTGAAATCGGTCTGTGAAGCGGAAGGGAAAGCCACTTCAATTTCCTTAAAACCACACTGCAACAGCAGCTGCCAGAACAGCTTTTTACGCGTGCTATCCATTGGCTCGGCCAGCGACTGGTTGCCATCGCGCAGATCGGTAGAGAGCCAGCGCGGTGCCTGGGTCAGCGTTTTACCTGGCCACTGACGATCGTTCAGTGCCACCGGGGGAAAAGCGCGATATTTGTCGTTGGGTTGTTGCAGCATAGTGATTCCTCCTTGTGATAGAGGCTCTATTCTGCGTGGGGATCGCCGGTATTGACCGACGCAAAGCTGACAACCTGATGCTGAAAAGTGACAGGCCGAAAAAAAAAGGAACAGATCGCTTCATCTGCCCCTTTTGACACCCTGGTGTTAGCGTTTATATACGATGCCCTTTCCGAATATTATCTGCCTTTTTTTGCGGTAAACCGGCGGCTTAGTTAAATAATTTGCCAGGTTGATAACAATCTTATTCGGGCGCCTGTCATTATTTGTAGACTCTTTTAGATTATTTTTCATCTTAATTAACCGAAATTGTGATTGATGCTGCAATTTCAAATGGTATTTCGCGTATGCAAAAAGTGAATAAGGATGAATAAGGTGCGCACCCGTATGCATTTCAATCTGTTAGCCTTTATTTTTGGTTAAACATTGTAATTAATTATGAATAAAGTAATTCTGGATAAACTTACCATGAGGATATTTAAATTTACGCCAGCATTATTACTTAGATAACTAATCAGAGTTGATAAGTTTTCTACTAACGGGTGAAGACAAAAAATTATTTCAATGCTTTTAAAGCGCTGGAAACGTATTGCGCCGTTTGCGTAACGATTGATTTAGGGATTTTTACTACAGTTATAGCATCGTGCAGGTTGCCGCCTGTGCAGAGTGTATGCCCGAGATAAGGAGATAAGATGAGTCAGTTTTTTATGAACGACAAGCAACATCTGGTCAATGAGGCGATAGAAGGCTCGCTGTTAAGTACGCCTTTTCATAATCTTAGCCGTCTCGCGCTGGGAGCAGATTTGCGTATTGTCGTGCGCAGTGACTGGGACCGTTCGAAAGTTGCGCTGATTTCCGGTGGCGGTTCCGGCCACGAACCTGCCCACATCGGCTTTGTCGGCAAAGGAATGCTGAGTGCCGCGGTGTGCGGCGATGTTTTTGCTTCCCCCAGTGTGGATGCCGTGCTGCACGCCATTATTAACGTAACCGGTGAGGCTGGCTGTCTGCTGATCGTCAAGAACTACACCGGCGATCGGCTGAACTTTGGTCTGGCGGCGGAGAAAGCCAAACAGCTGGGGTATCGGGTGGAAATGGTGATGGTGCAGGATGATATCGCGCTGCCGGACAACCCTCAGCCTCGTGGCATTGCGGGTACGGCGCTGGTGCATAAAATTGCCGGTTATGCCGCTGAACAGGGGAAGAGCCTGGCCGATGTCACCGCATTAGCGCAGAGGGCCATCAAGCAGATCGCCTCCATCGGTGTTGCCTTCAGCAGCTGTCATATTCCAGGAGAAGCCCGTGATGACCGCGTCAAGCCGGGCACCTGCGAGGTAGGGATGGGGATTCACGGTGAGCCGGGCGCATCGACGTTGAAAACCCAGAACAGCGTGGAGATCGTCGCTCAGATGGTGCAGCGCCTTACCGCTCACACAGGCGATCGACCGCTGGCACTGTTAATCAATAACCTCGGCGGTTTTTCGATGCTGGAGATGGCGGTGCTGACGCGGGAAGTGCTGCGCTCGCCGATTGGCAGGCAGGCTCGGCTGCTGCTGGGGCCGGCAACGCTGGTCAGCGCGCTGGATATGAAGGGATTCTCGCTGTCTGTTCTGCGGCTGGATGATGAGTTTGAGAAGGCGCTGCTGGCGAAAGTGGAAGCGGCGGGCTGGACAGAGGCTGTCTCACCGTCAACGCTGGTGGAAGCACCGGCGAAGACCCTCGATCGACAGCCGACCTTTACGCCTTCCTCTAACGATAAAGTGGCCGCACTGTTGACCACCCTTTGCCGGACGCTGATTGCGCAGGAAAGCGAGTTAAACAATCTGGATGCGAAAGTGGGCGACGGCGATACCGGTTCAACATTTGCCGCCGGAGCCAGAAGCCTCCTCAAGGCCTGCGAAGAGCAGTCGCTGCCGCTCGATCGGACCGGGCAGTTGCTAAACGTTATTGGCGAAAAGCTGGCGACGGTGATGGGAGGCTCATCGGGCGTGCTGATGTCGATTATGTTCACTGCCGCCGGTCAGCGCCTGGAAGAGGGCGAGCCGCTGCCGCAGGCGCTGCAATACGGTCTGGAGCGTATGCAGCATTACGGCGGTGCGCGGGTCGGGCAGCGTACGATGATTGATGCATTGGACCCTGCGTTTAACGCTTTGGCTGAGGGGAAAGATCTGGCTGCTGTTGCGCAAGCCGCACGTGAAGGGGCCGAGAGCACCAGTCTGATGCGCAGCGCCGGAGCAGGGCGCGCTTCCTATTTGAATGCAGAAAGCCTGGACGGCGTGAAAGATCCCGGCGCATACGCGGTAGAAAAAGTGTTCGCCGCGCTGGCCGGAAAATAGCCTGATTGTTGACGATGGCCGCCTCGGGCGGCGGCCATTACTCCAGACTCCAGACTCCAGACTCCAGACTCCAGACTCCAGACTCCAGACTCCAGACTCCAGCATTCCATCAGATAGCGCTGCTTTCCGTCTCTGGCAACGTATCCAGCGTATGCTCAAAGCTGCGCAGACGTTTGTAGATCGACAGCAGTTCAACCAGCGTTGTCCACGAGTTAATCAGATACTGGAACGAACCGCGAACCTGGTCGAAGACGTTGGTGATCTGCGTTAACAGCCCGAGGGTAATTGCTCCGCTGACAATTGATGGGAACAGGACAAAAATACTGAATACCGCATCCAGCTGGATGTAGAAAATACGCACGATATTAAAGTAGAGATAATGGAAATAGAGGCGGAAGTAATTGACCCGCACGTTATGAAACAATGTCTTGACCGTAGGTGGCTGCGCACGCTGGGGGTCGTCTTCGCCATACACCAGCTCTTTACGGTAGGCCGCTTCCACCCGCTGATTGCGGAAGGATAGCCCCGGCAGCTTGATACCCACGACTGCCAGCAGGCCGGTGCCGAGAATTGACCACGTGACGGCGGCAATCACTAACGCGTAGGGGACACTGCCGATAATCGGCACGGTTTTGACGTGCACCGACAGGGCGACCAGCACCGGCAGGAAAGCGATCAGCGTCATCACCGCGTTAATAAAGCTCACCCCCATATCTTCCAGCGTGGAGGCAAAGCGCATGGTATCTTCCTGCACGCGCTGCGCTGCACCCTCAATACCGCGCAGGCGCGGCCAGTGGGACATGTAGTAGTGGTTCATCGCTGAACGCCAGCGGAAAACGTAGTGGCTGATAAAAAACAGATTCAGCACATCAATCACTACGGCAATCAGCGCGATGCTGAGGAAGCCGCCAATCTGGCCATAGAGCGTGTCGATTTTTACCGTATTCGGATGCGCCATCGCCCGCTGTACGAGGTCATAAAAGGGTTCATACCAGCGGTTGATCGCCACGCCAACCTGCACAGAAAACCAGGTGACAAAAATAATCAGCGCGCTGCCGAGTACCGACCAGCGCTGCCAGGGATGCGGGCTGAACAGCGCCCAGAATCCGGCAAAAAGCAGCGCCGCCAGCAGGTAGTAGCTGTAGAAGCCGAGCTCAGCAGGGGCAATAAAGCACAGGGCGTTGTTCGGCAACGGGCCGAGGGCAACCGGAGAGAACTGCATCAGGTGCGCGAGGTGGCTACCGGCAAAACCGAACCAGAACAAAATAGCCATCAGGCTCCACAGCGCCGCGCTGCTGAAGAACAGCAGAGGCCGGGGGAAAAAGGATTTAAACATAGAAACTCCACCGCGAATTTGTAACGGTTATACCGTGATTGTTTGTGAGGAATCTCGCTAACAGTGTTTCCATTAATTTCCAGGCCGTTTCTCAGGGCGAAAAATTATCGTTTATGCTGAATTTTTGCCTGGCTACTCTATTTTCCCTGCCTGAAGCCCACTATTTACTAACAAATGAAGTCAGATTAACGAAAAAACGCGATTTGCATTTTGAATGTTTATTCAACAAAGCAGATAATGAACGCCGACGGGGCGACAGGCGAACTTGCCTGAGCACGCAGCGGTTTTCGTCTCTCCCCAGGAGACTGTCCGTCACAGGCACGACAGGAGTTGTGTTCCCACAGGATGTGGGCAGGATCAGCGTGTGCGCCATCCAATGGCGTATTGATTGCATGCCGGCAGTATCTTTCCATTGAAGAGAAATAGCTGCCAGCAACCGGGTGAAAATAATAATGAATGAAAACTCAGATGTAATGTATCGGCTTCTGGTTCAGAGCGTGGTTGACTACGCCATTTATATGCTGAAACCGGACGGTACCGTCGCGAACTGGAATACGGGTGCCCAGCGGGCCAAAGGGTATCTGCCGGACGAGATCATCGGCAAAAATTTCAGCTGTTTTTACAGCCACCAGGATCAGGAAAAGGGTTTACCACAGTACGGACTGGGCATCGCCCGCGACACCGGTCGTTACGAAAGTAAAGGCTGGCGCTATCGCAAAGACGGCACTGCCTTTTGGGCACACGTGGTGATTGATGCTATCCGTACCGACAGCGGTGAGCTGCTGGGCTTCGCGAAAATCACCCGCGACTGCACCGAGCTGCGCGAGTATGAAGAACAGATGCGCGAAGCCCGCGAGCTGGCGGAGCGGCACAGTGAGAAAATGGCTGCGCTGTCGACCTTCCTCGACACTATCGTGACCAATATTCCGTCCAGTGTGATTGTGGAAGACGTGGTTACTCGTGAAATTCTGCTGATCAACAATAAGGCTCAGCAGCTGCTCGGCGGCGTGCAGGAAGACTTTGTCGGCAAGAAGCTTTCGCAGTGTATGACGCTGGAAATGGGCGAATATTTTATGCAGCTTTCCGACGCCGCACAGCGTAAAGGGGGCATTCACCGCAGCGAGCGTCTGCTGGACAGCCACGGACGCGATCGGATTATCAACGCCACGGCCTCGATTATTCGCGGTAACGACGCTACGCATAACTACGTGCTGCTGATCGCCGACGATGTTACCGATCAGCGCGCCGCCGACGCGCGTATTCACCATATGGCGCATCACGATAATCTGACCAGCCTGCCAAATCGCGTGCTGTTCAGCCAGCGGCTCAATGAGGCGCTGCGCGGCGATCGCGAAGAGCGCAAAATCACCGCTACGCTGTGCCTCGATCTGGATAATTTTAAAAACGTTAACGATGCGCTGGGCCATCAGATGGGCGACGATCTGCTGCGGACGGTGGCGGTGCGGCTGCGCAGCGTGCTGCGCGAGCAGGATACGCTGGCGCGTACCGGTGGGGACGAGTTTTCTATCGTTCTGCCGGGCCTGAAGCAGGCGGAAGAGGCGGAAATCGTGGCCAGCCGCCTGATCGAAACCATTCGCCCGCCGTTCAACGTTGACGGGCATAATCTTTCCGTCGGCCTGAGCATTGGCATTGCGATTGCCGAACGCGGGATCAGTACGCCGGAGCACCTGCTGCGCTGTGCCGATATGGCGCTGTATGAAGCCAAACGTAACGGGCGTAACCGCTTCGAATACTTTACCGAGCAGATGGGCGAGCTGGCGGCGAAGCGGCGGATGATTGAAAACGATCTGCGCGAAGCGATTAGCTGCCGCCAGTTAAGGCTCTACTATCAGCCGATTACCAATAATCAGCATCAGCATATTATTGGCTATGAGGCACTGATGCGCTGGCACCACCCGGAAAAAGGCATGATTATGCCGATGGACTTTATTCCGATTGCCGAGGAAACCGGGCTAATCCACAGCCTGGGGGCTTATGCGCTGCACGAGGCCTGTCGTGAAGCCGCCAGCTGGCAGGGCGGGCAGAGCGTGGCGGTGAACCTGTCGCCGATGCAGTTTAAAAACAGCGCTCTGGTGTCGGTGGTGGAAGCGGCGCTGAAAGAGTCCGGCCTGGCACCGCATCGTCTGGAGGTGGAGATCACCGAGTCGGTACTGCTGGATAATACCTCGGTGAATATCGATATCCTGCAGAAGCTCAAAGCGCTGGGCGTGCGTATCGCGCTGGATGATTTCGGCACCGGCTACTCATCGCTGAGCTATCTGCGCTCGTTCCCGTTCGACAAGATCAAAATCGATAAATCGTTTATTAACGATATGAAAGACAGCCGCGAGGCGCTGGCGATTATCCGGGCAATTACCGGGATGAGCCGCAGTCTGGATATTCAGATCACCGCCGAAGGCGTGGAGAGCAACGAGCAGTTTGAACGACTGAAGGAAGAGGGCTGTACGCTGTTCCAGGGCTACTATTTTGGCCGCCCGCAGCCCTCTGAAGACCGCCTGAAAGAGTTCTGATCCACAGGTGAACGTCAGGGGTGACACCGTGCCGCCCCTGCATCTGTATCAGATATCATCCAGATTAATGCCGCGCGTCTTCGGCCCGAAGATGCCGATGGTCAGCATCACAATCAGCATGCTGACGACGATAAAGGCCACCACACCCTGGGTGCCCGCCACCTGCAAAATCATCCCGATAATAATGCTGCTGAACACCGTTGAAAGGCGGCTGAACGAATAGCAGAATCCAACGGCGCGCGCACGGATAAAGGTAGGAAACACCTCGGTCTGATAGGCGTGATAGCTGAAGGTTAGCCAGGCGTTAGAGTAGGTGATGCAGAAGCCGCAGATGATTAACAGCAGCGGATTGGTCTGCAGGGCGAACAGCGTACCGAAAATCACCGTCATCAGCGACGACAGGACGATCTGCCATTTGTTCTCGATTTTATCCGCGTAGCGGCTGCAAATCAGCGAGCCCAGCGGGTAGGCGAGGGTGATAAAAAAGGCATACAGCAGACTGTGGGTGATGCTGGCACCTTTACCTGAAAGCAGCGCGGGCAGCCAGTTACCGAAGCCGAAGAAGCCGATTGCCTGAAAGATATTCATCACCACCAGCATCAGCGTGCGCTGGCGATATTCCGGCCGCCAGATATCCCGGAAGCGCCCCTGCGGTTTCTGCGTGGCTGCCGTTTCCATCTCTGCCAGACTCGGGGCGGTCACCGGCACGCCGCAGCGGATTTCCAGACCGCTGACCACCTGATGGGCTTCCTGATGCCGACCCTGCTGTGCCAGCCAGCGCGGCGACTCCGGCAGATTTTTTCGCACCAGCCAGATAACCATCGAGCAGACGGCCCCGGCAATCACCACCCAGCGCCAGCCGGTCAGGCCCAAAATGGTCTGCGGCACCAGCCACCAGGACATCAGCGCGACGGCGGGCACCGAAAGAAACTGCACAAAGAAGGCGAAAGCAAAGGCTTTACTGCGCAGCCGTGACGGAACGCATTCGCTGAGGTAGGTATCGATGGTCACCAGTTCAATACCCAGGCCGACGCCCACCAGAAAGCGGCAGAAAATAATCCACTCTGCCTGGTTCTGGAACGCCATCAGCATGGAAAAGCAGCCGTACCAGGCCAGTGCAAACATAAAGGTCATCCGGCGGCCAAAACGATCGGCGTGAGGCGCCAGCAGGCTGGCACCGAGGAACAGGCCAAGGAAGGTGGCGGAGGCAAATGCGGCCTGGTCAGATATTCCGAATACGCCGAGTTCACCAAGATGAAATATGTTCTCGCTGATTAAACCTGAACTAATATATCCCGTCTGGAATAAATCATAGAGTTCAAAGAAACCGCCCAGCGAAAGTAAGGCGATAAAACGCCACAGCCCGGCGGTAGCGGGTAGGGCATCGAGACGATCGGATAATTTATTATATTTTATAGGGTTATTTTGCGGGGAAGGAATTCCCGGCGCGCAGGCTTCACTCATTTTTCTTTTCAGACCTTGATAGCAGAGGACAATAACTTTTCATGCTAATAGTTAGCAGCAAAATTTAAATTTTGAATTGTATCCGCTATGAAGAAAAATAAGCATAAAAAACGCTTATAGTTATTTTTTTGCTATTTATTTCTGATTTGCCAGGCTGTGGTAGATTCCGCGCCTGGCTGCTCAGTAAAAACCGTTAGCACAGTTCCAGATGTACCTCATGCTGCTCAATGGTTTTCATAATTTCCGGCGGCGGCGCTTCATCAGTAAACAGATAGTCAATCAGACTCATGCTGCCCAGATTGACCATCGCATTACGGCCAAACTTAGAATGGTCTGCCACCAGCATCACACAGCGAGAGTTCTCAATAATTGCCCGCTTGGTGCGCACTTCGTGGTAGTCGAAGTCCAGCAGTGAACCATCCAGATCGATGCCGCTGATGCCCAGAATGCCGTAATCCAGGCGGAACTGAGAAATATAGTCGAGCGTGGCCTCGCCCATAATCCCGCCATCGCGGGTGCGTACTTCTCCCCCGGCAAGGATCAGGCGGAAATCCGGCTTGGCCATGAGCAGCACCGCTACGTTCAGATTGTTGGTCACAATGCGCAGGTTATTGTGGTTCATCAACGCGTGGGCAACCGCTTCCGGCGTGGTGCCGATATCAATAAACAGTGAAGCCCCGTCGGGAATCTGGCTGGCAACCCGCTGGGCGATACGCGCTTTTTCCGCAGACCACATCATTTTACGGTCCTGCCAGGCGGTATTCTCCGAGCTGGACGGCAGCGCTGCGCCACCGTGATGGCGATGAATTTTATTCTGCTCAGCCAGATCGTTTAAATCGCGGCGGATGGTTTGCGGACTGACCGCAAAATGCTCCACCAGCTCTTCAGTACTGACATATCCCTGGCGACGAACCAGATCGATAATCGCGTCATGACGCTGTGTCTGCTTCAAAAGAGTTCCCCCTGTTATCGTTTTTTCTGGCGAGTGTCGACAAACGCCATGGCCAGGCCAACCAGCAGTCCGGCAACGTGGCTTGGCAGACCGGTGTTCGCACCGAAGACGCCCGTGGCTTCCAGTACCACCCACACTACAAAAATCCCCATCAGCCCGCCGCCAATATTCAGCGGACTGCGCTCGTCACGCATCGCGTGCAGCCAGGCATACGCAACCAGCGCATGGTCAACGCCAGACAGCCCGCCGAACCAGAAGCCGTTAAACCGGGACTGCGCAAAACCGCACAGCAGCGCGGAGATCAGCGCGATGGTAAACAGCTTACCGCTGCCGAGCTGTTTTTCGATGCGCCCGCCAATATAAAACCACCACAGCAGATTAATCAGCAGTGCCAGCAGCGAGAAGTTCATCAGCACGTGGCTGAACCAGCGCCACACCTGGAAATGCTGCATGCTGTCTTTCGGCCAGCCGAGCCAGGCAATCGCCTGTGCATAACCGCCCAGCGCAATCAGCAGGTAGACCAGTATGGAAGCAATACTGACCCCTATCGTCAGTGGCCCGGCCATCTCCTTCATTCTTACCTTTAGCGATGGGCCAGCAGGACTGACGTACTTGATGCCGCTGTCGGTATTTTCAGTTTTCCAGCTGGC
This sequence comes from Pantoea coffeiphila, assembly GCF_016909495.1. Classification (GTDB taxonomy): domain Bacteria; phylum Pseudomonadota; class Gammaproteobacteria; order Enterobacterales; family Enterobacteriaceae; genus Erwinia; species Erwinia coffeiphila. The sequence continues at coordinate 194,907 of NZ_JAFBFW010000003.1, forward strand.
TGCCTGATAACGCGGGTGATCCGGTTCGCGTATAAACTGGTTAAGTTCGTTTTCGACCACGCTTAACTGAGATTCATCATCCAGCCATAGCGTGTAGTTGCCTTCCTGCTCAATACGCAGCGTAATGCCGCGCGTCGCCATATAGTCAACAAACGCCTGCGCCATGCGCAGATGGGTAAATTGGGTGATGCGCATAATAGAAGGCTGATTCCCTGTAGATTAAAACGAGAGCGGCAGTATACCCCGTCACATCGAAGCTTGCAGGATCAAAGGCTTCCACTGCCGTACGCCGGTCAGAGAGCGCCGGATTCTACCTGCTGCGGGAATGCAGCGTACCAGGCATCAAAGCCGCCGTCGATGCTGTAGGCCGCTGCAAACCCCTGGTTCAGCAGATACTGGGCTGCACCTTTGCTGCTGTTACCGTGGTAGCACATGACCAGCACCGAGCCGCTCAGGTCAGCGCTGGCCATCAGGGCCGGCAGCGAGTCATTGGTCAGATGAAATGCACCGGTGGCATGAGCCGCAGAGAAGCTTTGCGGATCGCGGATATCAACCAGCAGGGTTTGCCCGTCTGCCAGTTTCTGTCGGGCTTCCTGGACGTTGATACACTCAAATTGTTCCATGGTGGGGTCTCGTTAACAGTCAAAAGTCGTCAATTAAATCCTATTGTAGCCTGAAGCGGGTAGGGTTTAACCAGAGCTGGGCGGAGTAATTTGCGTAATGATTAAAGAAAATATGTTACCTGCATCACGCATAAATGTTTTTATCCGGTTAACGCTGGCATCAATGTTGGTTTACGATTAGTATAATGCTCGAAAACGAACATTATTGAACGATTCCGAACATCGGAGGAGATGACGTGGAAATCAAAGACCTGATCGTAATCGGCGGCGGTATTAACGGCGCTGGTATTGCGGCCGATGCAGCCGGACGTGGATTGTCGGTGCTGATGCTGGAGGCTCAAGACCTCGCCTGCGCCACCTCTTCCGCCAGTTCTAAATTAATCCACGGTGGCTTACGCTATCTGGAACACTACGAATTCCGCCTGGTTAGCGAGGCGCTGGCCGAGCGTGAAGTGCTGTTAAAAATGGCACCGCATATTGCTTTCCCCATGCGTTTCCGCCTGCCGCACCGCCCGCATCTTCGCCCGGCCTGGATGATCCGTATCGGTCTGTTTATGTACGATCATCTCGGCAAACGTACCAGCCTGCCGGGAAGTAAAGGTTTGCGTTTTGGCGCAGACTCAGTACTTAAACCTGAAATCGTGCGCGGTTTCGAATATTCCGACTGCTGGGTGGACGATGCGCGCCTGGTGGTACTTAACGCTCAGGAAATTGAAAAGCGCGGTGGCGAAGTGCGCACCCGTACCCGCGTGACCAAAGCCTGGCGTGAAAACGGCCTGTGGACCGTTGAAGCCGAAGATATCGACAGCGGTAAAGTGTATACCTGGCAGGCGAAAGGCCTGGTCAATGCCGCAGGTCCGTGGGTTAAGCAGCTGTTTGATGACGGACTGAAGCTGAAATCCCCATACGGTATTCGCCTGATTAAAGGCAGCCATATCGTCGTGCCGCGTGTGCATACCCAGAAGCAGGCCTACATTCTGCAGAACGAAGATCACCGTATTGTGTTTGTTATTCCGTGGATGGATGAGTTCTCGATTATCGGCACCACCGACGTGGAGTACAAAGGCGATCCGAAAGACGTCAAGATTGACGATAAAGAGATCGACTATCTGCTGAATGTCTATAACACCCACTTCAAGAAAACGCTGGCGAAGGACGACATCGTCTGGACCTATTCCGGTGTACGTCCGCTGTGCGATGACGAGTCCGACTCTCCGCAGGCGATTACCCGCGACTATACGCTGGACGTGCACGACGAGCAGGGTCAGGCACCGCTGCTGTCGGTGTTCGGCGGCAAGCTGACCACCTATCGTAAGCTGGCCGAGCATGCGATGGAAAAACTCAGCAAATATTATCCGGGTATCGGCGCGGCATGGACGAAAACCTGCGTGCTGCCGGGCGGTGATTTTGCCGGAAGCCGCGAAGATTACGCGGCCAGCCTGCGCCGCCGCTATCCGTTTATCACCGAAGATATGGCTCGCCACTATGCCCGCACTTACGGCAGCAGCAGTGAACTGTTCCTGAAAGAGGCGAAAAGCCTGGATGATTTAGGTGAACTGTTTGGCCACCATTTCTACGAGGCCGAGCTGCGTTATCTGGTGCAGAAAGAGTGGGTTCGCACGAAAGAAGATGCCATCTGGCGCCGTACCAAAGAGGGTATGTGGCTGAATGAGCAGCAGCAGGCGCGTGTTGCCGAGTGGCTGGTTCAGAATGCCAAACCGGTGCTTTCACTGGCATCCTGATCGCCGCAAACAAAAGGGCGACCGCCAGACAGCGGTCGCCCTTTTAATTTCATGGATAGCCTACAGGCGGATGGGCTGAATGCCCCAGATTTCGTCCGCATACTCCTGAATGGTACGATCCGAGGAGAAGTAGCCCATGCTGGCAATATTAATCAACGCGCGGCGCGTCCACTCGCCCTTGTTACGATACAGCTTATCCACCTTGTCCTGCGTATCAACATAGCTGCGATAATCCGCCAGCAGCTGATAGTGATCGCCCAGGTTCACCAGCGAATCAAAAATATTACGGTAGCGGCCAGGCTCCTGCGGGCTGAACACGCCGGTGGCGATCTGCGTCAATACCTGATGCAGCTCGGCATCCTGCTCGTAATATTTGTGCGAGCTGTAGCCGTTGCTGCGCAGCTCTTCAACCTGCGGCGTGGTGTTGCCGAAGATAAAGATATTCTCTTTACCCACGTGCTCCAGCATCTCAACGTTAGCACCGTCCAGCGTACCGATGGTCAGCGCACCGTTCAGCGCGAACTTCATATTACTGGTACCGGAGGCTTCCGTACCGGCCAGCGAGATCTGCTCGGAGAGATCGGCCGCAGGAATAATAATCTGCGCAAGGCTGACGCCATAGTTGGGAATAAACACCACTTTCAGCCGGTTCTTCACCTGCGGATCGCTGTTGATCACCTTTGCGACATCGTTAATCAGATGAATAATATGTTTGGCCATATAGTAGGCCGAGGCGGCTTTGCCGGCGAAGATGCAGACGCGCGGTACCCACTCAGCATCCGGGTCGGCTTTGATGCGGTTGTAGCGGGTGATCACGTGCAGGACGTTAAGCAACTGGCGCTTGTATTCGTGTATGCGCTTGATCTGCACATCGAACATCGCATTCGGATCGACAACAATATCCAGCTTCTGCGCGATGTAGATAGCAAGACGCTTCTTGTTCGCCAGCTTGGCATCGCTAATTTTGCTAATAAAATTAGGATAATCAATATGCTGCTTCAGCTCATCCAGCTGGCTGAGCTGGGTGCGCCAGGTGCGGCCAATCGCTTCGTCCAGCACGCCGGATAACGACGGGTTAGCCAGCGCCAGCCAGCGGCGTGGCGTAACGCCGTTCGTTTTATTGCAGAAACGGCCGGGGAAGAGTCTGGCAAAATCAGCAAACAGCGACTGCACCATCAGATTCGAGTGCAGCTCCGATACACCATTAACCTTGTGGCTGACCACTACCGCCAGCCAGGCCATACGGACCTTACGGCCGTTATTTTCATCAATGATCGAGATACGCGACAGCAGTTCCCAGTCTTCCGGATATTGCTCCTGGATGGTTTTCAGGAAGTAGTCGTTGATCTCAAAGATAATTTGCAGATGGCGCGGCAGGATTTTGCCAATCATATCCACCGGCCACGTTTCCAGCGCTTCCTGCATTAGCGTGTGGTTAGTGTAGGAAAATACCTGGCAGGCCACGCCAAACGCGTCATCCCAGCTAAACTTGCTCTCATCGATCAGCACCCGCATCAGCTCGGGGATCGCCAGTACCGGATGGGTATCATTCAGGTGGATGGCGATTTTATCCGCCAGATTGTCAAAGGTCTGGTGCATCGCCCAGTGGCGATGGAGGATATCCTGCACCGTGGATGAGACCAGGAAGTACTCCTGACGCAGGCGCAGCTCACGCCCTGAATAGGTCGAGTCGTCGGGATACAGCACGCGGGACACGTTTTCGGAATGGTTTTTATCTTCCACCGCCGCGAAGTAATCACCCTGGTTAAATTTACCGAGGTTGATTTCGTTACTGGCCTGAGCGCCCCACAGCCTCAGGGTGTTGGTGGCATCGGTATCAAACCCTGGAATGATCTGATCGTAGGCCATCGCCAGCACTTCTTCCGTTTCCACCCAGCGTGCACGGCTGCCTTCCTGCTGGATACGGCCGCCGAAACGCACCTTATAGCGGGTGTTGAAGCGCTGAAACTCCCACGGGTTGCCGTATTCCAGCCAGTAGTCCGGTGATTCCGCCTGCTGGCCGTCGACGATATTCTGCTTAAACATACCGTAGTCGTAACGGATGCCGTAACCGCGCCCCGGCAGGCCGAGCGTGGCGAGGGAATCCAGGAAGCAGGCCGCCAGACGCCCCAGGCCGCCGTTGCCCAGCCCCGGGTCGTTCTCTTCTTCGATCAGTTCCTCAAGGTCGAAACCCATCTCTTCCAGCGCCGTCTGCGCATCCTCATAAATTCCCATTGCCAGCAGGGCATTGGAGAGGGTGCGGCCAACCAGAAACTCCATCGACAGGTAGTAAACCTGTCGGACATCCTGCGACAGCTGGGCACGATTTGAACGCAGCCAGCGCTCCACCATACGATCGCGTACCGCCAGTAATGTGGCGTTCAGCCACTCGTGTTTATTCGCAATGGACGGATCTTTACCAATGGTAAACATCAGCTTATAGGCTATTGAATGCTTAAGCGCATCCACGCTGAGCGTCGGTGAGGCATAGGAGAAAGGTGCGTTCATATCAGTTTCCCATCGTCAGGTTACAACAAACGTTGATAGAGATCGCGGTAGGCAACAGCAGCCACCTGCCAGCTAAAATCCATCCCCATAGCCTGCCGCTGAACATAGCGCCAGAGCGAAGGACGGGACCAGAGGACGAAAGCACGTCGGATAGCGCGCAGCAGTGACCACGCGTTGCTATCTTCGAACACAAAACCGCTGGCGATACCGTCTGCGAGGTTTTCCAGCGAACAATCATTTACCGTATCGGCCAGCCCACCGGTGCGTCGCACCAGCGGCAGGGTGCCGTATTTCAGGCCGTAGAGCTGGGTCAGGCCGCAGGGCTCAAAGCGGCTGGGTACGAGAATCACATCTGCACCGCCCATAATGCGGTGGGAAAACGCCTCGTGGTAGCCGATCTGCACGCCGACCTGGCCCGGATACTCGGCGGCGGCGGCCAGGAATCCCTGTTGAAGAACCGCATCTCCGGCACCCAGCAGCACCAGCTGCCCCCCCTGTTCCAGCAGGCCCGGCAGGGCTTCCAGCACCAGATCCAAACCTTTCTGTTTGGTCAGGCGGCTGACCACGGCAAAAATCGGCGCTTTTTCATCAATTTTTAGCCCCATCGCAATTTGCAGCTGGCGCTTGTTCTCAACTTTGGTATCCAGAACATCACGGTTATAGCGGGCCGTCAGCAGCGGATCATGCTGCGGGTCCCAGATGGCCGGGTCGACGCCGTTAAGAATACCGCTCAGCCTGCCTTCCAGCTGGCGCTGCTTAAGCAGGTCTTCCATGCCGTAGCCAAACTCCGGTTGAGTAATCTCCTGGGCGTAGGTCGGGCTGACCGCCGTAATATGGTCGGCGTAGTACAGGCCCGCTTTCAGATAGGAGATCTGGCCGTAAAACTCCAGCCCGTACATATTGAAAAACGAGCGTGGCAGCTGGATCTGCTCCATGTGGTGCGCGTTAAACAGCCCCTGATACGCCAGGTTATGCACGGTAAACACCGACTTTGCCGGACGCCCGCGCGCGGCCAGATAGGCACAGGTCAGCCCGGCATGCCAGTCGTGTGCATGAACCACATCCGGACGCCAGAAGGTGTCCAGCCCGCAGGCCATTTCGCAGCCCATCCAGCCCAGCAGCGCGAAGCGCAGATAGTTATCGGTATAGGCGAACTGTGATTCATCGTGATACGGACTGCCCGGGCGATCGTAAAGACCCGGCGCATCGATCAGATAGATCCCCACGCCGTCATAGTGCCCAAACAGTAATTCGACATAGCCGGCAAAAGTTTGCAGTTTCGCCACCACAACCGCATCGGTAATTCCCTTTTTCAAATCGGGGAATGACGGAAGTAATACGCGTGTATCCATTCCTTCCGCAATCTGCGCCGCCGGTAATGCCCCAACAACATCAGCAAGCCCGCCGGTTTTTAGCAGCGGGAAAATCTCTGAACAGACATGTAACACCTGCATTATCGGCTCCTAAACAGTGCCAGAACGTGATGCCGTCAGGTCATCACGTTTTTCCGCCTAGCTGATCCAGCCGAGCTTCGCCAGCATGGTCCTTGTGACCAGAACAATTCCCTCTTCCGATCGGTGGAAACGCCGGGCATCATCATCCGGGTTTTCGCCAATCACCGTCCCTTCTGGCAGCACGCAGGCGCGGTCTATCACGCAGCGGCGCAGGCGGCAGGAGCGTCCTACCTCCACATCCGGCAGTAATACCGACGACTCAATATTGCAGAAGGAGTTGATTCGAACGCGGGAGAACAGCACCGAGTTCACTACCACCGAGCCGGAGATAATGCAGCCTCCCGACACCAGTGAATTCATTGTCATACCATGGCTGCCGGAACGGTCCTGCACGAATTTCGCCGGCGGCAGCGGCTCCATATGGGTACGAATTGGCCAGGTACTGTCGTACATATCCAGCTCCGGGGTGACCGAAGCCAGATCGAGGTTTGCCTTCCAGTAGGCTTCCAGCGTACCGACATCGCGCCAGTAGGGCTCAACGGCTTCCCCGCTTTGCACGCAGGACAGGTTGAAGGAGTGAGCCAGTGCTTCACCGCTGGCAACAATCTTCGGCAGCAAATCTTTGCCGAAGTCGTGGTCGGACTCCGGCAGTTCCTGGTCGGCTTCCAGCAGGCGATAAAGATAGTCCGCGTCAAATACGTAGATGCCCATACTGGCCAGCGCCTTGCTGTCATCACCGGGCATCGACGGCGGATCGGCGGGTTTCTCCAGAAATTCCACCACGCGGTTATTTTCATCCACTTTCATTACGCCAAACGAACTGGCTTCTTCCAGCGGTACCGGCAGGCAGGCGATGGTGCAGCGCGCGTCGTTTTCGACGTGATCGATTAGCATGCGGGAGTAGTCCATCTTATAGATGTGATCGCCTGCCAGAATAACGATGTACTGCGCGCGGTAGCGCCGGATGATATCGAGGTTCTGCGTGACCGCATCGGCAGTCCCGCGATACCAGTGCTCGGTCGACAGCCGCTGCTGGGCAGGCAGAAGATCAACGAACTCATTCATCTCTTCATTCAGGAACGACCAGCCGCGCTGAATATGCTGCACCAGCGTGTGCGACTGATACTGGGTGATCACCGCGATGCGGCGGATGCCTGAATTCAGGCAGTTAGAGAGTGCGAAGTCGATAATACGAAACTTACCGCCGAAGTGAACCGCCGGTTTGGCGCGCTTGGCGGTGAGATCGCGTAACCGGGTACCGCGTCCACCGGCAAGGATCAGCGCAACGGTTTGCGTTGGCAGCTGTCTTGCCAGCATCAGGGAGTCGTTCTTATTGAGTTTGGCCATGCAATACTCCTGGTATTATTTTTCCTGGAACACGCACACACCGTGCGCTGCACCATGCCAGACAGTTGACCGGATCGGATTATCGTCCCCGGCAAAGGGCGGAATGGCGTGCCAATTTCCCTGAGGTAAAATCAGGTCACACACTTCTTCGGTGGCGTTGAGCACGATCAGCCAGTGCTGCGAAAGCCGGATTTGCAAACGATGCGCTCCCTGCTGCCACTCACTGGCGCTGAGCGGCTTACCCTGCTGGTTCAGCCATTCAACGTTCCCATCACCTTCCTGCCACCAGCGATCGCTTTGCAGCGCCGGGATGCGGCGGCGCAGATGGATTAACGCGGCAGTGAAGGAAAATAACCCGCTATCACAGTGCAGCCAGTCGAGCCAGGTCAGCGGGTTATCCTGGCAATAAGCATTATTATTTCCGTGCTGGCTGTGGCCGTGCTCATCGCCTGCCAGCAGCATCGGCGTTCCCTGCGCCAGCAACAGTGTGGTCAGCAGCGCATGCACACTGCGGCGGCGATGTTCCGTAACCAACAGCGGTGCGTGCAGCCCTTCCACACCGTGGTTATGGCTGAAATTGCTGCTGCTGCCGTCACGGTTATCTTCACCGTTGGCCTCATTGTGTTTCTGGTTAAAGCTGACCACGTCGCGCAGGGTAAAACCGTCGTGTGCGGTGATCAGGTTAATACTGCTGGAAGGTGGCCGCCCGTCACGTTGAAAAACATCGCTGGAAGCGGCAAACCGCCGGGCAAACTCACCGTTGGAAAGGTCGCTATGCAGCCAGTAGCGGCGGGCAGCATCGCGAAAGTGATCGTTCCATTCGGCAAACGGCCAGGGGAAATCGCCCACCTGATAGCCACCCGGCCCGATATCCCAGGGTTCGGCGATCAGTTTGCATTTTGACAGCAGCGGATCGGCGGCAATCGCCTGGAACAGCGGCGCATCGCGCCGGTAGTCCGGCGTGCGGCCCAGCACCGTGGCCAGATCGAAGCGGAAACCGTCAACGTGGCACACCTGCACCCAGTAGCGCAGGCAGTCGAGTGCCCAGGCCATCACCTGCGGGTGGCTGAGGTTTTGCGTATTGCCGCAGCCGGTCCAGTTCTGGTACTCACCCTGTTCCGTCAGCCAGTAATAACTCTGGTTATCAATGCCGCGCATCGACAGCATCGGGCCGGTTTCTTCCAGCTCTGCGGTGTGGTTAAACACCACGTCCAGAATCACCTCGATCCCCGCCTGATGCAGCGCTTTCACCGCCTGCTGAAACTCCTGCCGAGCATTGTCACTCGCCGCATAGCGGGTATCCAGCGCGTAGCAGGCCAGCGGGTTATAGCCCCAGTAGTTGGTCAGCCCCATGCGCAGCAGGCGCGGTTCGCTGGCGAAGCAGGCCACCGGCAGCAGTTCAAGGCTGGTGATACCCAACTGCTGAAAATAGCGAATCATCACCGGATGCCCCAGCGCGGCGTAGGTGCCGCGAATTTCCGGCGGGAGATCGGGATGCTGGCAGGTCAGGCCGCGAACATGCGCCTCATAAATCACCGTGCTGCCCCAGGGAACACGCGGTGCCGCGTCGTCTTCCCAGTCGAAGTCATCGGCCAGCACCACGCATTTAGGCGCGATGCTGGCGTTATCCGCCGCGTCCGGTTCTGCTTCGCCGCACTGGAAGCGCGGGTCGTCACAGACTTCACCCTCTACCTGATGCGCGCAGGGGTCGACCAGCAGCTTCGCAGGGTTAAAACGTTTACCCTGCGCCGGTGCCCACGGACCGTGTACCCGATAGCCGTAGCGCTGGCCCGGATGGATGGCAGGCAGATACCCGTGCCAGATATCGCCGCTGCGTGCGGGCAGATCGATACGTTTCTCGCGGCCTTTCTCATCAAACAGACACAGTTCTACGCGCTCCGCATGCTGAGAGAACAGCGTAAAGTTAACGCCTTTGCCGTCGTAGCTGGCCCCGAGGGGCTGCGGTTTACCCGAACGTATCGGTGCCATTACGCCTCCCGAACCAGCCACAGAGTGGAAAGGGGTGGCAGCGTCAGGCTCAGCGAGTGGCTGCGGCCGTGGCTTCCCCAGTCGTCGGTATCGATAGTGCCGCAGTTACCGAGATTGCCACCGTGATAGTGGCCGGAATCGGTGTTCAGCACTTCACGCCAGCGTCCGCCCTGCGACACGCCAAAACGGTAGTCATAGCGCGGCACCGGGGTGAAATTACTGGCGACGATCAGCTCGTTGCCGTCGCGGTCGCGGCGCACGTAGACAAACACCGAGTTTTCAAAGTCATCCACCACCAGCCACTCAAAACCGGCGGGTTCGAAGTCGAGCTGATACAGGGCGGGATGAGCGCGGTAGGTGTGGTTGAGGTCGCGGACCAGCCGCTGCACGCCGTTATGCCAGCTGTCTCCCCCTTCCAGCAGGTGCCAGTCCAGGCTGCTGTCGTGATCCCACTCGCGGCCCTGGGCAAACTCGTTCCCCATAAACAGCAGTTTCTTGCCGGGGAAACCGAACATCCAGCCGTAGTAGGCGCGCAGGTTAGCAAATTTCTGCCAGGCGTCTCCCGGCATGCGGTCGAGAATCGAACGTTTACCGTGAACCACTTCATCGTGCGACAGCGGCAGCACGAAATTCTCGGTGTAGTTGTAAATCATGCCGAAGGTCATCAGATCGTGATGATAGCGGCGATGCACCGGGTCCAGTTTCATATAGTCGAGCGTGTCGTGCATCCAGCCAAGGTTCCACTTGAACCAGAAGCCCAGGCCACCCATTTCCGGCGGGCGCGAGACACCGTTAAAATCCGTGGACTCTTCAGCGATGGTAATCGAACCCGGCGCGGCATGGCCCAGCGTACGGTTGGTGTAGCGCAGGAAGGAGATCGCCTCCAGATTTTCCCGCCCGCCGTAGTAGTTCGGCACCCATTCGCCTTCGGCGCGGCTGTAGTCGCGATAAATCATCGAGGCCACGGCATCCACGCGCAGGCCGTCAATGCCGAAGCGTTCGATCCAGTACAGCGCATTGCCCGCCAGGTAGTTGCTCACTTCCCGGCGGCCAAAGTTGTAAATCAGGGTATTCCAGTCCTGGTGATAGCCTTCACGCGGGTCACTGTGTTCATACAGATTGGTGCCGTCAAAATTCGACAGGCCAAATTCATCAGAGGGGAAGTGGCCTGGCACCCAGTCGAGCAGCACGTTAAGCCCGGCGTTGTGCGCTGCCGCAATAAACGAACGGAAATCGTCTCGCGTACCAAAACGGCGCGTTGGCGCGTAGAGGCCCAGCGGCTGATAGCCCCAGCTGCCGTCAAACGGATGCTCATTAATCGGCATCAGCTCCAGATGGGTAAAGCCCATCTCCACGGCATAAGGGACCAGCTGTTCCTCCAGCTCTTTGTAGCTCAGCCAGAAGTTGTTATCGGTATGGCGACGCCAGGAACCCAGATGCACCTCATAAATTGAGATAGGAACATCAAAGCCGTTGGCACGCTGGCGCTCCGGGGCGATTTCGGTTTTTTCCGGCAGGCCGCAGATCATCGAGGCCGTCTGGGGGCGCATCTGGGCTTCAAAGGAATACGGGTCGGCTTTCAGCCGCAGCTGGCCGTGAGCATCGACGATTTCGAACTTGTACAGCTGGCCGGGCCGGGCGGCCGGAATAAACAGCTCCCATACGCCCAGTTCGCGACGGAAGCGCATTGGATGGCGGCGGCCGTCCCAATAGTTAAACTCGCCCACGACGGAAACGCGCTGGGCATTCGGTGCCCAGACGGAAAAGCGTGTGCCGATGACGTTATCAATAACATCGGCATGCGCGCCCATTTTTTCGTACGGCCGCAGATGCGTACCTTCCGCCAGCAGCCAGCTGTCCATTTCGGGCAGCAGCGAGCCAAAACGGTAGGCATCATCGATCAGATTTTGCTGGCCGTGCCAGGTGACAGCCAGCTGATAGCGAAACAGGTTTTTCCGCCGCGGGATCACCCCCTGAAAAAAACCGCGCCCGTCCAGGCACTCCAGCTGCGCGCATTTGCGCCCGGTGCTGGTTTCAATCACCCAGACTTCGCTGGCGTCCGGCAGCAGCGCGCGAACTACCAGGCCCTTGTCGGTTTGATGCATACCCAACAGAGAAAAAGGGTCAGCGAGGTGACCAGAAAGTAAAGCATTAATCACACGGCGATCGGCAAGCTCTGACATGACTTTCTTCCCATGATAGACGGCAGGCGATGACCGAACGTTAAAAACGTTTCGGACATGCTCTGCTCTTCATTGAGCTTAATGGCATGCTGCAGGGGATATGACCATCCGCTGGAAAAACCATCGCAGCACGCGATAATAAACCCTTAAGCGAAACTTTTATTTGCTGATGGAACAATGACTGATTTAAGCATAGCCAGGTGACAACAATAGCCGGGTACGAAAGCGTAAAAATATTTCTTTCACATCAAACTGTACTGCTGTTAGGGCATAAGGCAGGAACGTCAGAAGCTTCTTAAGCGCCAGTTGGGAAAAGCCCCGAATCAGGCGGAAAAACTCAAAACGGTGGATCGGGTATTCAGAAAAACGGGTAATAGCGGGTGATGCCGTTAGTGATAATTACTGAATCAGAATATAACAAACAGATACTTTCCCCTGCCGCAGGCGACAGGGGAAAGCGAGCCGTTTAGCCCACCAGCAGGCGCAGCATACGGCGCAGCGGTTCAGCCGCACCCCACAGCAGCTGATCGCCAACGGTAAAGGCGGAAAGATATTCCGGCCCCATATTTAGCTTGCGCAGACGGCCCACCGGGGTATTCAGCGTGCCGGTGACCGCCGCAGGCGTCAGCTCACGCATGGTCAGCTCACGATCGTTTGGCACCACTTTCACCCACTCGTTGTGGGAAGCCAGCAGCTGAGTGACTTCGTCCAGCGGCACGTCTTTTTTCAGCTTCAGCGTAAACGCCTGGCTGTGGCAGCGCAGTGCACCGACGCGCACGCACAGACCGTCAACCGGAATCACGCTGTCGGTACGCAGGATTTTGTTGGTTTCAGCCTGACCTTTCCACTCTTCGCGGCTCTGGCCGTTTTCCAGCTGCTTATCGATCCACGGGATCAGGCTACCGGCCAGCGGTACACCGAAGTTATCGGTTGGCAGGGTGCCGCTGCGGGTCAGCTCGGTCACGCGGCGTTCGATATCCAGAATCGCCGATGCCGGGTTGTGCAGCTCTTTTGCTACGTGGTCATGCAGCATGCCCATCTGAGCCAGCAGTTCACGCATATGGCGCGCGCCGCCGCCGGACGCCGCCTGATAGGTGGCAACGGAAGCCCACTCCACCAGATCGTTAGCAAACAGACCGCCCAGCGACATCAGCATCAGGCTGACGGTGCAGTTACCGCCAACGAAGGTTTTAATGCCGTTGTTCAGGCCGTCGTGGATAACCTGGTGGTTCACCGGGTCGAGGATGATAATCGCATCGTCCTTCATGCGCAGCGTGGAAGCAGCGTCAATCCAGTAACCCTGCCAGCCAGCGGCACGCAGTTTTGGATAGACTTCGCTGGTGTAATCGCCACCCTGGCAGGTGATGATGATATCCAGCGCGCTAAGCGCATCGATATCAAACGCATCCTGCAGCGTACCGGCAGAGCGGCCGCCGAACTCCGGCGCGGCCTGACCGTGCTGGGAAGTGGAGAAAAACACCGGGCGTACAACGTCAAAGTCACGCTCTTCGATCATACGCTGCATCAGCACGGAACCAACCATGCCACGCCAACCGACAAGTCCTACAGTTTTCATATCTACCTTTACCTCGGGCCCGCACTGATAACGCCCGTAATTCAGTTAAAATCACCGGAATGTACTCTGTCCAAATCTACAAGGTGCAGCAAAAGTGGCAAGTGAATTAAATCGATTGAGAGAATTTTTTTAGCAGAAGGACTAATAATCCACGCCAGGCGGTGTGAAACAGGAGGATTAACGCGAGTATCTGATAACGGCGGCAGCCCTATTATCGTTGTTAAATTGGCGATTAAAGCGGGTTTTACCGATGATTATAGGGGGTTTTGCGTATCAGGAGCCGAAACATCGTCATAGAGCGGTAATATACAGAATCGAAGAAGGGGCAGGGCAGTTTCCGCTGCCCCTTCTGATTTATTACGACAGCAGTTCGAACGCAATCATGCCAATCACCGCGCCAACCGTGCCGAGGATGGTTTCCATCATCGTCCAGGTCTTCAGCGTTTGCCCTTCCGTTGCGCCGGTAAAGCGGCCAAACAGCCAGAAACCGGCGTCGTTGACGTGGCTGAAGATAATCGAGCCGCCGGCAATACAGATCGACAGCGCGGCCAGCTGGGCACCGGAATAATGCAGCGGTTCAATCACCGGCATAATCAGCCCCACAGCGGTCAGGCAGGCGACGGTCGCCGAACCCTGAATAATGCGCACTGCGCCGGAGAGCACGAAGCAGGCCAGCGCAACCGGCAGCCCCGCGCCGGTCAGTGCGTTGCCCAGTGCCGGGCCGACGCCGGAATCCACCAGCACCTGCTTAAATACGCCACCGGCACCGATCACCAGCAGGATAATTCCCGCTGGCTGTAGGGCCGCTCCGCAGATCTGCATCACGCGCTCTTTGTCCATGCCCTGGCGGTAAGCCAGGCCGTAAATCGCCACCAGGCAGGCCAGCAGAATTGCGGTAAACGGGTGACCGATAAACTCCAGCCATTCATACAGGCGGGAGCCGGGTTCGGTAAAGCGCGCGCCGATGGTTTTCAGCCCCACCAGCACTAACGGGAAGAGGATCAGCGACAGGCTGAAACCAAACGATGGCAGCTTGCTCTCATCAAATTCGGGATGCTCGCTTTCCGCCGGTGGCGTGAACTGCACGTGCTGGCTGATAAAGCGGCCAAACAGCGGACCGGCAATCAGCATGCCCGGGATCGCCGCACACAGCCCCAGCAGGATCATCCAGCCGAAATCGGCATGCATCTGCGAAGCCAGCAGCATCGGCGCAGGCCCCGGCAGCAGGAACGCCGCCGCTGCCGCAACCCCGGCAAACAGCGGAATCACCAGCTTCACCAGGTTATCCCCGGTGCGGCGAGCCACGGCGAAGGCGATGCTGATCAGCAGTACGACCGCCACTTCGAAGAACAGCGGCAGCGCGCAGATCAGCCCGGCAATGCCCATCGCGTAATGCGCACGGCTTTCACCGAAGGCTTTCAGCATGCGGATGGCGATCTGATCGACCGCGCCGGTTTCATGCAGGATCTTGCCAAACATCGCCCCCAGCGCCACGACGATGGCGAGGAAGCCGAGCGTGCCGCCCATCCCTTTTTCCATCGTCTGGGCGATTTTATCCAGCGGCATGCCGGAGAACAGACCGGCACCAATTGACACTAACATCAGCGCCACGAAGGCGTGCATACGCGCCTTCATCACTAAAAACAGCAGCAGTAATACCGAACCTGCTGCGGTCAAAACCAGTGTTGCAGTACTCATTACACCCTACTTACTTCGTCTTGTTGATGGCACCGTCGATGGTTTTCAGCGTTGAGGCAATGACGTCATCAAGGGACTGATTAATATCAACAACCAACACATCTTTCTCTTCGCTGCCCGGTTCTTCCAGCGTGGCGAACTGGGTAACCAGCATCTGCGGCTTGAAGAAATGGCCTTTACGCGCGCGCAGGCGGGATTCGATGGTGTCGAAATCGCCCTTCAGGTAGACGAAGGAGAGGTTCTGATTCCCTTCGCGCAGGATGTCGCGATAGTGCTTTTTCAGCGCCGAGCAGACGATCAGCGACACGTCATTGGTGCGCTGCATGGCGAACGCGGCGTCGTTAATCGCCTTCAGCCACGGCTTGCGGTCGGCGTCGTCCAGCGGATGACCACCGGCCATTTTTTCAATGTTGGCACGCGGGTGCAGGAAGTCACCGTCAAGGAAAGCGGCTTTGAGTTCATGTGCAACGGCATTGGCCACGGCGGATTTGCCGCTGCCGGATACGCCCATCAGTACGAATACGTGATTGGACGGGGTAGATGAGGTCATTATTTTTGCTCCGTCAGAGTCATAAGCAGGTGTGAACGGCAATTTGTTATCGGTAACATTGTCTGGTGCTGTACAAATTATGGCAACAGCTGCGGCGGGAAAAGCTGGTAAATGTGAGGTGCTTCAAAAAAACGGCAAAAACAGCGTGAGGGAGGCACAAAGAGATAACGGACGCGATTGCGCCCGTCGGGGTTAAATACTTTCGCCGATGGAGAGCGTAAAGCCGATATCCAGCGGTCCGCAATCGACATCTTCACCGCGAATACGCGCCAGCAGCATTGACGCCGCTTCCTGGCCCATCTGCTCACGCGGGGTCTGCACGGTAGCCAGCTGCGGGGTAGTGGCCTTGGAAATATCGTGGCCGTGAAAACCGGCGATTGCCATCTGCTCCGGCACCCGCAGCCCCTGCCGCTGGCACTCAAACATTGCGCCCACCGCCAGGTCATCGTTGGTACAGAACAGGCTGTCGGTCTGCGGATAGCGCTTCTGCGCCTCGCGCAGCAGCATCGCACCGGCGGTAAACGACGAGGCCGCTTCCATCATCACGGTTTTTGGCTCCAGTCCGGCCTCGCGCATCGCCTGCGCATAGCCGCGCTCTTTTTGCAGCGTTCGTTCGTCCAGCCGTGCGCCGAGGTAAACCGTGTGTCGATGGCCGCGCTGCAAAATGGCCTGGGTCATCTGCCGCGCGGCCTCAACGTTATCGAATCCCACCGCCATATCCAGGCAGGGGGAAACGCTGTCCATCATCTCAATCACCGGAATGCCGGCGGTTTCGATCATCCGCAGGCTGGCGGCGGTGTGGGTGCGTTCGGTCAGGATCAGGCCGTCGATATTCCAGCCCAGCAGGGAGCGCAGCTGCAGCTCCTCTTTCTCCGGGCTGTAGCCGAAGTGGCCGACCAGCGTCTGGTAGCCCGCCGCATCGGTGACGGTTTCAATGCCGCGCAGCACGTCGGCAAACACCTGGTTGGTCAGCGACGGCAGCAGCACGCCAATCGCCCGGCTGGTGGCGTTGGAGAGCATATCCGGCGCACGGTTGGGAATGTAGCCCAGCTCATCCAGCGCGGCGGCAATTTTGCCCTGCAGCGCGGCGGAAACCTGCTCGGGGTTACGCAGATAGCGGCTGACGGTCATTTTGGTGATGCCGATACGATCGGCAACATCCTGAAGTACCGGTCTTTTTTTCTTCATTTGGCTTCAGC
Organism: Pantoea coffeiphila; assembly: GCF_016909495.1. Taxonomy (GTDB): domain Bacteria; phylum Pseudomonadota; class Gammaproteobacteria; order Enterobacterales; family Enterobacteriaceae; genus Erwinia; species Erwinia coffeiphila. The sequence continues at coordinate 211,776 of NZ_JAFBFW010000003.1, forward strand.
TGGTTGGACGGTATCCGGCTGAGTGTAACAAATATGCGCGGGAAAAAGAGAAAGGGCGCGGTTTCCCGCGCCCAAAGTGTGATGCAGCTATCTTCGCGCTGCTTAAACCGGCGGCAGATCGAACAGCAGGATCTCCGCGTCGCTGCTGGCGGTAATCTCCAGAGCCGCTTCATCCCAGATGGCAAACGCGTCGCTGGTTGTGGCGGCTTCACCGTTCACGGTGACATCGCCTTTCACTACCTGAATCCAGATTTTGCGGCCTTCGGCGACCTCTGCTGTACCCTGTTCGCCTGCTTTAAACGCCCAGCGGGACAGCGTCATATCCTGGTAAACCTTCAGTGAACCGTCGCGGGCATCCGGCGACAGCACCAGCTGGCGGCCCTGGACATCATCAAAGCGGCGCTGTGCGTAGCGTGGCTCAATGCCGTTTTTCTCTGGGATAATCCAGATCTGATACAGGTGCAGCGGCACGTCTTTGCTGCCGTTGTACTCGGAGTGACGTACGCCGGTGCCCGCACTCATAATCTGGAACTCACCCGCCGGGATCTGCTCTTTGTTACCCATACTGTCCTGATGCTCCACGGTGCCGGAGAGCACGTAGGTCAGGATTTCCATATCTTTATGCGGATGGGTGCCAAAACCCTGGCCGCCATCGATCACGTCTTCGTTAATCACCCGCAGCGCGGAGAAGCCCATAAAGTTGGCATCATAATAGTTAGCGAAAGAGAAGGTGTGATAACTGTCCAGCCAGCCATGGTTTGCATGGCCACGATCTTGTGCTTTGCGTAAGTAAATCATATTCAATTCTCCTCAATGTTTTAACGTAGTCTGCGCCCGAACAGCCCGCGTTGATAGCGGAGAAAATTGTCTCCTCTGTTCAAAATTTTCGAATAAATGGTGGCGGTAACAACAGTCAGATTGGGATAGCGTGACAACCCGGTCTTTCAGGAGGGAAAGGCTTCATGGAGAAAAGTGACAGCAATATTGAAAGTGAGGGCGGCACCCGCAACGGTAAAAATGACCGCGGTAGCCACGGCGGCAGTGGATATCGCAGCAGTGGGGTAATCGGTGTGAAACGATGGAATGGATAACTGGATAACTGGATAACTGGGGAAGAGTTGGAGGGCCGGGCAAAACGCAGGCAAAAAAAAAGCCAGCACCCGAGCTGGCTAAGAAACACTGGAAGCAATGTGAGCAATGTCGTGCCTTCTCAGCCAGTAGCAGAGCTCTGCTGAAAACGCATAGCAATAATAATCATTATCATTCGCACTTGTAAAGCTCTTTTCTGATTATTTTTTACTTGATTTGATGATAAAAAACCCTGATTTTAAAGAGGTTTTCTAACACTAAGGAGAGTAAAGGTGAGTGAAATTATCGTTCGACACGCCGAGCCTGATGACGCTGCGGCGCTGCATCAGATGTACAGCCAGCCGGAAACCTACAGCGATACGCTTCAGCTCCCTTACCCTTCACTACAGCGCTGGCAGGAGAAGCTAAAAAATACGCCGGACGGGCAGCATATGCTGGTGGCCTGCATCGATAGCCAGATCGTCGGTCAGTGTTTCGTGGCGCTGAATACCCCGGCGCGCCGCCGCCATACGGCGACATTCGGCCTGGGCGTGGACATTCGCCATCGCGGCAAGGGCGTGGCGAAGGCGATGATGACGGCGATAGTCGATCTCTGCGATAACTGGCTACAGGTGGATCGCATTGAACTTACCGTTTACGCCGATAATCAGGCGGCCATTGCGCTGTATGAGAAATTTGGCTTCGTGACCGAAGGGCGCGGCGTACGCTTTGGCGTGCGTAACGGTGTGCAGGTCGATGCACTGTTTATGGCACGTCTGAAAGACTGAATCCTACGGGTGACGCCTACAGATTAAAAGGCGTCACCACGTTGACCCGCGAAAACTCCCCGATTTCCTCTTCCGGCGGTAAAAAACCGTGAAAGCGCAGGATCGCCTGTAACGCACTGCGGGCATCGGCGCGCAGATCGTGATCGATAACCGCATCCAGCTGCCGTGCGGCCAGCATTTCACGGTTTTCCTCGTCCAGATCGTGGGCAATAAACGCCCGCAACGGGCGCTGCTGGCTGGTAAACGCGCGGAAGATGGCCCGATTACCACCGCCAACACAGTAAACTGCGCTGATAACCGGATCGCGATCCAGCACCTGGCTCACCCGCTCAAACGTCAGGCTGTCGACGCCGTAGCCTTCACTGATGCGCACCACTTTATGCTGCGGTGCAAGCTGGTGCAGCCCTTCGGCAAAGCCCGCAACCCGCTCCTCTTCGCCGCGAAATCCGGCGCTGCTCAGCACCACCGCCACCGAGTGGGGCTGCGGCCCCAGCCAGCGTGACAGCAGATAAGCCGCCGTGCGCCCGGCGCTGCCGTTATCCATGCCCACATAGCGAATACGCGCGCTGTCGGGCAGATCGGTGACCAGCGTGACGACCGGCACCCGCTGGCGCAGCAGTTCTTCCACGCTGGCATTCAGCGCTGACTCATCACTGACCTTGAGAATAACGCCGTAGCTGTCGCTGCCGCAGCGCAAAAGTAACTGCTGGAGGGCCTTCGCATCGATCTGTTCAAAGACGTGAAAACGCAGCATCAGGCGGAACGGTGCCAGGCTGCCGAGCTGGCTGAGCAGGGCGGCGCTGACCAGCGAGCTGAAGCGCTCGGGGGTATGCAGCACCACGTCAATATTCAGCGTTCTGCCACTCGCCAGATTCACCCGCTGCTGTAGCTCAAGATCGCGAATTGCGGCGGCAATCCGCCGATCGGTTTGCGGATGTACGCTGCCGCGTTTGTGCAGCGCGCGATCCACCGTCGCCTTGCTGACGCCCGACTGCGCGGCAATCTGTTTAATGGAGAACTTCATTATTTGAGGTCTTTTTGAGGTTATCGGTGCGTGTTGTTAAAAAAATGTAAGTGATAAGGTGGTTAAGAGCAAATGTTCCTCACCCTGTATCCGACAAAAAACAAGAAAGGCGCTTAATCATGAGTTCAGATTTCAACAATCAGTTTAAGAACAAAGTGTATGTGGTGACCGGCGGTACCCAGGGCCTGGGTGCGGCGGTGGCCGAGCTGCTGGCAGAACGCGGCGCGCGCGGCCTGATTATCTGCGGTCGAAATGCGCGGGCAGGTGAAGAGCAGGTGGCAAAACTGCGGGCGCTGGGCTGCGATGCCGGCTTTGTCGCCGCCGACCTGACCGATCCGCACGCCTGCGAGCAGGTGATCGCCGCAGCGGAAAGCCGCTTTGGCGTGCTGCATGGCCTGGTCAACTGCGCCGGGATGTCCGATCGCGGCACCATCCTCAACACCACCCCGGAGCTGTTTGACGCCATTTTCGCCGTTAACGTCCGCGCACCGTTCTTCCTGATGCAGGCGGCAATCAAACTGATGGTGGCGAACGGCACGGAAGGCAGCATCGTTAATATCATCACCATGACCTCCCACGGCGGTCAGAGCTTCCTCACCACCTATGCCGCCTCCAAAGGGGCGCTGGTGACGCTGACGAAAAACGTCGCCTTCAGCGCCATGCGCAACCGCATCCGGGTCAACGGCCTGAACATTGGCTGGATGGACACCCCGCACGAAGATGATATTCAAAAGCAGTATCACCAGGCCTCCGACGACTGGCTGGAAAAAGCCGAGCGCGAACAGCCATTTGGCCGCCTGCTGAAACCGCGGGAAGTGGCGCGCGGCGTGGCGTTTTTACTCTCTGAAGAGTCCGGGATGATGACCGGCGCGGTGATTGATTTCGATCAGAACGTAGTCGGCTGCGGCGATGACGGCGCGCCAAAACCCCAGCAGCCGCTGAGTCTGTAAGGAGCCGATATGAACGCTATCTATCTGCAGGAAAAGCAGCTGAAGGTTGATGAGTTTGCGGCGGTTTGCCGCCAGACGCTGCGCCAGGATGATTATCCACTGGCGGCAAGCAGTGAGCTGAACGTGCTGATTTACCGCGCCGATTCGCTGTTAAGCGCCGCGCGTGACGATCGGAAAGCGGTACTGAGCGAGCTGCACCGCGCACTCTCTTCCGGCCCCGGCGTATTTGTGGTGAAAGGACTGTATGACAACCTGGCCGCGGTGGACCGCAGCAGCCAGCTGTTTGAAGCGATCCTGAAAGATGAAGCCGCAGCGGGCGGCGGTGGCGATCACTTCGCCAAAGCGGGCAGCAATGGCCGCATCTGGAACGCGCTGCAAAAAGTCGCGGAGCGCGATGCCGACGCCTTTATTGATTATTACGACAATCCGCTGCTGGCGATAATTTGTGAAAGCTGGCTGGGGCCGGGCTACGAGATGACCGCCCAGGTGAACCAGGTACGCCCCGGCGGCAAGGCGCAGCAGCCGCATCGTGACTACCATCTGGGCTTCCAGAGTAATGAGGTGGTCGAACAGTTCCCGCTGCCGCTGCAAATTCTGTCGCAGTATCTGACGTTGCAGGGCGCGGTGGCGCACACCGATATGCCGATTGAGTCCGGACCGACCCAGCTGCTGCCGTGGTCACAGCAGTATCAGGCGGGCTATCTGGCCTGGCGGGACCCGGAGTTTATTGCTTATTTCCAGCAGCATGCCATCCAGCTGCCGCTGCACAAAGGCGACGGGCTGTTCTTCAACCCGGCGCTGTTCCATGCGGCGGGCAATAACGTCACGCAGGATCGCGTGCGCACCGCCAACCTGCTGCAGGTGTCATCCAGCTTTGGCAAAACGATGGAGAAGGTTAACCATATCAAGGTGCTGCAAAGTATTTATCCGGCCCTGCTTCAGCGCGAACTGCCGGAAGATAAGCTCAGTGCCGTTATTGCATCTGCTGCGGAGGGCTACTCATTTCCAACCAATCTGGATACCGATCCGCCGCTGGGCGGGCTGGTGCCGCAGACCCAGCAGGCCCTGTTGTTACAGGCGCTGCGAGAGAAGTGGACGCCGGTACATTTCAACCAGCAGCTGGCAGAGCATACGCAGAAACGTCAGGCATGATGTCGGATGAGGAAACGAAGGAATGTGCTGATTTTGACATTCGCCTGCTCTTTGCCGTGCTGATCTGACAGCGGTGCTTCAATCGATCGTGCCCCGTAACGTATAACGGGGCACGATCCTGCTACCGTCACTCACTGCCCGTAATACGCATTTGCCCCGTGCTTACGTAAATAGTGCTTATCCAACAGCACCTGCTGCATATCAGTAATCCCCGGCGTCAGCTGCCGCGAGAAGATACCCATATAGGCGACTTCCTCCAGCACCACCGCATTGTGCACCGCGTTATCCGCATCGCTGCCCCAGGCAAACGGACCGTGGGCGTTGACCAGCACCGCCGGAACGGCTGCCGGACTGATATCGCGCGAGCGGAAGGTTTCAATAATCACTTCGCCGGTATTGTGCTCGTAATCCCTGGCAATTTCCTGCGCCGTCATCAGCCGCGTGCAGGGAATTTTGCCGTAGAAATAGTCGGCATGGGTGGTGCCCCAGGCGGGCAGATCCAGCCCGGACTGCGCCCAGATGGTGGCGTGGCGCGAGTGGGTATGCACAATGCCGCCGATGGTTTCAAAGGCGCGATACAGCGCCAGATGCGTTGCCGTATCGGAAGAGGGCTTCTTGCTGCCTTCCACCACGCGGCCGCTCTCCAGATCCACCACCACGATATCGTCCACCGTCATCACGTCGTAATCCACGCCGGAAGGCTTGATCGCTACGCGGCCGCTGGCGCGATCGATTGCGCTGACGTTGCCCCAGGTAAAGGTCACCAGATTATGGCGCGGCAGGGCGAGGTTGGCCTCGAACACCTGTTCTTTCAGAGTCGTTAAGCTCACAGTAATCCTCCTTCCTGCATTTTTTGTTCAATCCAGCGCCGCGCCTGCACGATCTCGGCGACCGGCTCTTCGGCTTTTTCGGTCCACATTTCAATCAGGAACGCGCCGCGATAGTTAATCTGCTTCAGCGTGCGGAACACGCTGACAAAATCGACGCAGCCTTCGCCAAACGGCACGTCACGGAACTGGCCCGGCGAATCAGGGGTGACCGGCAGGGTGTCCTTCAGATGGATCGCAGCGATGCGATCGATGCCCAGTGCCAGCTCGGCGCTGACGTCGTTGCCCCAGGCGCTGAGGTTGCCGACGTCCGGGTAGACGGTGAACCACGGCGAGGCCAACTGGCGATCCCAGTGCTTCCACTTGCTGATGGAGTTCATAAACTCGGTGTCCATGATTTCCACCGCCAGCATCACCTGTGCCGCCGCCGCGCGTTCCACTGCCCAGGCGAGCCCTTCGGCGAAGCGGGTCACGGTGCCTTCATCGTGCGATTCGTAATAAACGTCGTAGCCCGCCAGCTGGATGGTGCGGATGCCGGTGTCCTTTGCCAGCTGGATGGCGCGATCCATCAGATCGTACGCCTGCTGGCGAACGGCCGGGTCGCGGCTGCCAAACGGGAAGCGACGATGGCCGGACAGGCACATCGATGGGATGTTGACCCCGGTTTCAATCATCGCGTCCACCAGCGACAGGCGCTGGGCTTTGGTCCAGTCCAGGCGCGCCAGGCGGGCATCGGTTTCATCCACCGACATCTCAACAAAGTCAAAGCCGCAGGCCTTCGCCAGCGCCAGACGTTCCGGCCAGCTCAGGTGCGCGGGCAGGGCTTTTTCATAAATACCTAACGGGTGCTGACGCATGTTATTTCCCCCAGATGCTGTCGATGGCCTGATGGAACTCGGCGGCGGTGGCCAGACCGTTGGCGCTTTCGGTCAGCGCGCGGCCCACGATAAAGGCGCGCACGTCGATCTCTTTGAACTGCGGCAGCTCCTGTGGGGTGATGCCGCCGGTCACCGACAGCCCGAAGCCAAGGTCGGAAAGCGCCTGCATCGCGTCGAGATCCTGCTGGCTCCAGCGCTGCCCCTGCGCCTGCGCATCGCGGCCACGGTGGTAAATCGCCTGCTTCAGACCGAGGGCGCGCCAGCTGCGGGCGTCATCCATCGTCCAGTTGCCGAACAGCTCAATCTGGATCTCGCCCTGGTAGCGCTGCGCCACCTCATGGGCACTGGCAAAGGTCGCCAGCGGCGCGGCACAGATCACCGTCATCCAGTTAGCCCCGGCCTCAAACGCCAGTTCGGCCAGCGTCGATCCGGCATCGGCGACCTTAAAATCGGCCACCAGAGTTTTCTCCGGCAGGCGCTGGCGCAGCTGGCGCACCGCGTCCACGCCCGCGCTGAAGCAGAGAATGGTGCCGGCTTCCACGATATCGACGTGCTCGTGCAGGCGATCGGCGGCATCAAGGGCGGCATCCAGCCGGGTATGATCCAGCGCCAGCTGCAGTTGAGGAACAGAGGTACGGCTCATGAGTTACTCCTGGTTGGCGGCAATCAGCGCCGTAATAAGTTTTTGATAGCGATGGTATTTTTTCTGATAAAGCGCGTGGTTTTCGGCGTTTGGCTGATAGCTGACGATCGCCGGGTCCAGCGCCCGCTGCGCCTGCTGTAGCGACGGTTGCGCGCCGGTTCCGGTCATCGCCACCAGCGCCGCTCCCAGGCAGCCGCTCTCTTCAATCTGCGGGATCTCCACCGGCAGGCCGCTGATATCGGCAAACATCTGCATCCACTCGGCCGAGCGCGTTGGCCCGCCGGTCAGGCGCAGGGCGCTGACGTTGGGGAAGCGTTTGAGAATGCGGTTAAGGTGGGTCAGATGCGAGAACACCACGCCTTCATAAATTGCCTGCACCAGATGGCCGCGCTGGTGGCCGGCCTGCAAACCGTAGAAACTGGCGTGCAGGTTGGCCCCGGCGTTGTTGCCGTAGAGGAACGGCACGAACAGCAGCGAGCTGGCTGCCGGAGGCAGCTCCGCCACCCACTGATTCAGCTGTGCGTAGTCGTCAATGCCCCACTGCTGGCAGAACCATTCCAGATTAGCGGCGGAGGTCGGGCTGGCTTCGTGAACGATGTACTGGCCGTCAATGGCGTAGCGGCCATACACGAACGGATAGTCCACTTCATCGCTCAGGCGGTCGGTAATGCCGCTGGTCACCGACCAGGTGCCCATCACCGCGTTGAGCCGCGTGTCGTCGTACAGCCCGGCGCACAGCGCGGTGGACACCACGTCAAACAGTCCGCCCACCACCGGCGTGCCTTCCGCCAGCCCGCACTGCGCGGCGGCGGCGGCCGTAATGTGCCCGGCAACATCGCTCGAGCCGACGATTGGCGGCAGGGCGGGCAGGATCTCCGCGATCTCCAGCATCTCCGCCAGCGCGGGCGACCAGTCGCCCTGCTGCATGTCATAGAGATTGGATTCAGAAATATTGGTTTCTTCGCAGGCCCGTTCGCCGGTCAGGCAAAAGCGCAGATAGTCGTGCGCCATCATCACGCTGCCGATCGCCGCATAGCGTTCCGGCTCGTGATCCTTGACCCAGCGCAGCAGCGAAACCGGATGACCGGTCCACAGCGTCTGGCGAGTCACCGGATAGAGCGCCTGCGGTACGCCCTCACGCTGCCAGCGCTGAACCAGCTCCAGCGCGCGGCGGTCGGAAGAGAGTATGCCGTTGCCCAGCGGCTGGCCCTGCTTATCCAGCATAAACAGGCCCTTACCCTGAGCGGAGATCCCCATACCGCGCACGTCTGCTGCATCGATCCCGCCGTTTTCCAGCACCTGGCGAATCACCGTGGCAGCCACCTGCCACAGCTGGTTCATATCGCGTTCCGCCCGGCCCGGTTCCGGCACCAGCACCGCAAGGTTTTGCCGCGCCACCGCCTGTTCACGGCCTGATGCGTCATACAGCCCGGCCTTAATAAAGGTGCCGCCGCAGTCCAGCCCCAGCCAGTAACTCATGCGGCCCCCTTCTGCGGTGCATCGCAGCGTGCGGGCAGCGTCAGCGCCAGTACCGAAGCAATCGCCAGTGAGATCGCCAGGCTGTAAACGCCGGCGTCTTTGCTGTATTCGGCAATCAGCACGCCGACCATATACGGACCGCAGAAGCCGCCAAGGTTGCCCAGCGCGTTAATCACGCCGCGTGCGCCGCCCGCCACTTCAGCGTTAAACAGGCGTGGCGGAATACTCCAGAACACCCCGGCCGCCGACTGAATAAACACCCCGCAGCCGACCAGCGCGGCGTAGGACCACCAGATATGCGCTTTCAGCAGTACCGACAGCGCCATACAGATGGCAAATCCGGCCAGCGGAAGCGCCACAAACAGCTTGCGGCGCCCGGTGGCATCGGACAGCGACGAGAAGATAAACATGCCGAAGATCGCACCGACGTACGGCAGGATCGCCAGCCAGCCCACCTGTTCGATGTTGCCGTTGGTCAGCCCCTTCAGGATGGTCGGCAGCCACAGGGTATAGCCGTAGATCCCGGTCTGATAGAAGAAGTTAACCATGATCAGCCGCCACATCACCGGTTCACGCATCACCTGGCGCAGCGAGGCCTTACGGTTATTTTTACCTTTGATTTGCAGCTGTTCGTCGTGCAGCGTTTTGATCAGATAGTTCTTTTCGGCCTCCGAGATCCACTTCGCCTCCTGCGGGCGGTTGCTGATGGTGAAGGACCACAGCGCCATTACCACCAGCGACAGCACACCTTCCACAAAGAACAGCATGCGCCAGTCCCAGCTGCTGATGATCCAGCCGGAGAGCGGAGCGGTCAGTATTCCGGCGATCGGCACAAACATGATCACAATCGCGTTGGCGCGGCCGCGTTCAGAATCGGGGAACCAGTTGCCGATCATGGTCAGCACCACCGGCAGCATGCCCCCTTCGGACACACCCAGCAGGAAGCGCAGTCCCAGCAGCTGATACTGATTGGTCGCCATACCGGTAAGGATGGAGATGACCGCCCAGGCCAGCAGCGACCAGCCGATAAAACGTTTACCGTTGCCGTAGACCGCCAGCTTGCCGCCGGGAACCTGCAGGAACAGATAACCGATAAAGAAGATGCCGCCCGCCAGACCGGCCATTGAGGCGCTGATCCCCAGCTCGTCATCCATACCGCCCGGCATAGCAAAGGCGATATTCACGCGGTCCATATAGGAGATAATGCAGGTGATCAGGATCGGCGGAATAATACGCAGCCAGCGCGTGTTAGGAATGGACGCGCCGGATGCCACAGAACTTGAGGTCAGGCTCATAGCGTACTCCCGGAATTAACGAACTCGGTAAGAGGGATCTTGACCACCACTTTGCGGATCGCCTGCGGGCCGTCGATCATCAGGTTTGGCCGATGGAGATCCTGCGGGAAGAACACGGCGAAATTGCCGGGCTTCATCAGCAACAGGGTTTCGTTCGGCGCATCGCGATAGAAAATAATGTCGCGATCGGCGTTGTACGGCTGGTGGATGGCCAGCTCGGCTTTCTCCGTCGCCACGCCAATCAGCTCCTCACCGTCCACCAGAAACTGCACGTCAACAAAGTGGCGATGGGCTTCCGGGAAGCTCTCGCTGTGGGGACCGGTCTGTAAATCCAGCACCTGAACTACCCAGCCGGTTTTATCGTGCTGATAGCGTCCGGCGGCCATCGCCCGCAGATCGTGACGGGCCAGATAGTCCACGGCACGGGCAACGGCGACAGGATAGTGGTGCGCTTCGGTATTGTTGATATGTCCAAAAATCATCGCGTTGCTCCTGTTACAGCGCCTGAATACGTGCCCAGACGCGCTCGTCGACCGGAATGCCCTGCTGCTGGTTTTCAGCGCGGATGCCGGGGAATTTATGGCCCGGCAGGCGGATGGCCTGCTCGCCGTTGGCGCGTTCGGCACCGCTGATGGATTCAATAATGCGAGCCAGCTTGGCGTCGCGGGTTGGGCCGTCGATCAGTCGGTCGACGTCAATGGCGATAAACACCTGGGAAATACCGAATTCGTCGCCGTTGTCCTGGGTCACTTCGGTGACCGATGAGCCGTTAGAGAGCAGGGTGGCCAGCATATCCAGCACGATGGAGAGCGCGGAGCCTTTCCAGTAGCCCATCGGCAGAATGCGGCGGTTTTCCTCAATGGTGGCCGGGTCGCGGGTGTAGTTGCCGTCGTTATCAAAGCCGCCGTCGACCGGCAGGGTTTTGCCCGCCAGACGGTTAATTTCCAGCATGCCGTAGGAGAACATCGACATCGACATATCTACCATGGTGATCGGCTCGCCCGGTACGGCAACGATCAGCGGGTTGGTGCCGATTGCACAGTTTTTGGCGCCCCACGGCGGCATTACCGCAATCGAGTTGGTCCAGCAGATGCCAACATAGCCTTTCTCTGCCGCCTGCCAGCCGTAGCTGCCGCCGCGCATCCAGTGGTTTGCGTTGCGCAGTGCCACCAGGCCGATGCCGTGGCTGTCGGCCAGCTCCATCGCGCGATCCATCATCTCGGTGGCGGTCAGGTTGCCGATAGCACGATGTGCATCCCACTGTTCAATCGCGCCCAGTGAGAGAATTTTTTCCGGGGTTGCCGTCGGCACGATATGCCCGGCATCCAGCTGCTGAATAAAGCGGGGGAAGCGGTTCACGCCGTGGGAGTAAACGCCGCTTTCACTGGTATCGGCAAACAGGGTGGCACAGGCTTCGGCCTTCTCCGCCGCCACGCCGCGCGCCAGTAAAACGCGCAGGAACTCCTGCTTTAACTGCTGGTAGCTGATTCTCATGCTGCTGTTACTCCCCGCTGGTGTGTATTTCAATATGTGGAATGTCGTTCCAAATAAATCCTATGAGGTTATCGGAATGAAGTCAAAAAAACGGGGGGTGAATTTAGTGTTAAAAAACAGATAGATAAAATTAATGTCAGCTTCTGTGATCGTCGCCACACCCGGTCAAAAACGGGCATGGCAAAGCCGACAGCAAAGTTTCCTCTGCCGTCGGCTACGTGATGATGACTGAGGTCTGCGGCGCGTCCGGTACAGCCAGTAATTCGGTAAGCGCCACCGTTTCCCCCTTACAGCCTGATACGTACCCGGTACAGCGAACGGGTGGCGGTGATATACAGCTCGTCGCCGTCCGGGCCGCCGAACGTGCAGTTAGACACGCACTCCGGCAGCGGGATCTTGCCGATGCGGTTGCCGCTGCTGTCGAAGGCGATCACCCCGTCGGCACAGCTGCACCAGACGTTGCCCCGGCGGTCAACGCAGAAACCGTCCGGAATTCCGGGAGCGACTTCGGTAAACCATCTGCCGTGGCTCAGCCGATCTCCCTCGACCTGGTACACCCGCAGCTCGCGGCGACCGAGAGTGGGAAAATCAATCACCGACATATCCGCCACGTACATCAGGCTTTCGTCGGGCGAGAAAGCCAGCCCGTTAGGGCGCTGCAAATCGCTGGCGGCGATGGTCAGTTTGCCGCTGACCGGATCGAAGCAGTAGAGATAGCAGCCGATCACCTGACTGTGGGCGTGATAGCCTTCGTCATCGCTGGTGATGCCGTACGGCGGATCGGTAAACCAGATGGTGCCGTCCGAGCGCACCACCACGTCGTTAGGCGAGTTAAAGCGCCTGCCGTCCACCTTCTCCACCAGCATGGTGACACTGCCGTCGTGTTCGGTACGGCTGATGCCGCGCCGGCCGTGCTCGCAGCTGATCACCCGCCCCTCGGCATCCCGTGCGTTGCCGTTGGCGAAGTTGGAAGGTGAACGCCATACCTCCAGCTCGCCGTTGCGCTGCCAGCGAAACATGCGGTTGCCCTTAACGTCGCTGAACACCACCGCATCCTGCTGCGGCAGCCATACCGGCCCTTCCGCCCAGATCGCCGGGGAGCAAAGCGTCTCAATAACCAGATCGTCGGTGATTGCCATTGTTCTGCCTCCGTTACTTCACGCCCCAGATGGTTTTGTAGTGGCCCTGGTAGTCGTTCTGCGGGTCGTAATGGTTCTGTGGACCGCCGTCGCTGCCGATATTCTCTTTGGTGATCAGGTGCGCCGGGGTGACGTAGCCTGACGGCGGCTGCCCGGCAAAGGTGCGGTTAAACTCGTCCAGCAGCTGCCAGCCGTGCAGCTTCAGCGGCTCGGCGACGGTGCCGATCTGGCTGTCGCCGCTGCGAATGCGCTGGAAGGCGGAAACCGATCCGTCACCGGCGGAGACGTTAAACGGCGCGTTGCTGCCGCCTTTACCGGCGGTTTTCAGCGCCGGGGCCATAAAGTCGAAGTAGAGATCGTTAATCGCCAGCGCGTACTGGAACTTATCGCCATATTTTTGCAGCAGGCTGAAGGTCATTGACGGCATGCGGTTGGCGGTGTCGGCCAGCGGCGTATCGATAAACTCCACGACCTGACAGCCGCTGCACTTCTCGATCTCCTGCTTCATGGTATTCGCTTTATCCAGCGCGATTTGATACAGCGAGTCGGTAAAGATCAGCACGCTGGCCTTGCCGCCGGAATGCACCACCGCATACTGTGCGGTCAGACGCGCCACCTCGGTTGAATCCGAGGTGATGTTGGTGGTGACGCCGTACTGCGGAATCGGCCCCGGCTGCGGCACCGCGTGCCAGGCCATCAGCACGATTTTTTGCTGCGCGGCCTTCTTCAGCAGCACCTTCGCCACGTTCGGGTTCCAGCCGCCGATCACGATGCCGTCCGGGCGCTGGGCAATCGCCTGATTCAGCGCGGCAAGCTGATCTTTTACCGAGCCGCCGCCGTCCAGGGTATCGAGCTTCCAGCCTGCCGCCTTCGCGGCTTCGCTCAGCCCCTGCTGCACGCCCTGCACGCCGCCGTTTTTCATGTCGGAGGCGATGAAAATCACCTTTTTATTCGCCTGTAGCTTAGGGCCGGTAGTCGGGCCGTCCCATTCGGTCACGCTGGCGGTGGCTTTAGTCACTGCCGCTGTGGCCTGGTCGAGATAACTGTCGGCGTGTGCCGGTAGGGCTGCGGCCAGCAGAGTACTGAGGGTTAAGGCAAGAACGTGAATTTTCATAGCTGACTTCCTGTAGTGGCGTTTTGGTTATTGTCAGGAGGCGTTGCCGGGGCGCTCTGGCTGCGAACGACGGCTTTCTGGTTTAACATCCGGCGGCGCTGGGCGTAGCCGGCAAGACTAATGGAGAGCAGCAGGGTGGCACCGTTGAACAGCGGTTCAACCCAGAACTCACCGCCAAACTGCTGAATACCGGCGATACCAATCGCCAGAATGGCAATCCCGACCACCGTACCCCAGACGTTGACCCGTCCCGGACGAATAGTGGTGCTGCCGAGGAAGGCCCCGACCAGCGCGGGCAGCAGGTAGTCCATCCCCACGCTGGCCTGGCCGACGCCCTGTTCGGCGGCGATCAATACGCCGCTGAAGCCGGTCAGCACGCTGGAGGCGATAAACGCGCCGATGGTGAATTTATTCACCGCAATGCCGTTCAGCCGTGCCGCCGCCGGGTTACCGCCCACCGCGTACATGCAGCGGCCAAGCGGGGTGTGTTCGGTGATCAGCCACAGGATAATGGCCACCGCCAGCACGTAGAACGCGCCAATCGGGATGCCGAAAATTTCGGTGTAGTGCAGGGCCGTGAAGGCGTCGGGCAGATCGCCGACGATCTGACGGCCGCCGGAGTGCCACAGCGCGATGGCGTACAGCACGGTACCGGAGCCCAGGGTGGCGACGAAGCTGTCGATATCCGCCAGCGCCACCAGAATGCCGTTCAGCAGGCCGTACAGTGCGGAGATGGCCAGCACGGTCAGTACCGCCATCTGCCAGGAGAAGCCGTACTGCACCTGTAACGTAATGGCGAGGATGTGCCACAGCACGATCCCGAAACCGACGTTAAGATCGATTTTGCCGACGATCATCGGGATCGTTGCGGCCAGCGCCAGCAGGGCGATCTTGGCCTTGCTGGAGAGGATCGCCTGGAGGGTCAGCATGCTGGCGAACGACGGCGACAGCGCCGAGAACATCGCCACCAGCAGCACGCACAGCAGCAGCAGGCCGTAGCGGGTGACGATTTGCATCGACCACGGGCCTGCACCGTGCTGGCTGAGACTGACCCGCTGCTCCAGCGCGGTCGATTTGACGGACGTTTTAGACATAGATCTTCTCCTGCCACCGCCTGCGGGGTGGCGTTAAATTTCACACGGTGGCGACGGTGGATTCGCTGCTGGCGGAGGCCAGCTCAAGTAGGTTGGCAAAGCTGACGCGATCGTTTTTCAACTCGCCGACGATCTGCCCGCGGTTGAAGACCAGCGCCCGGTTGCAGATATGGGCGATCTCCTCGAAGTCGCTGGAGATCACCAGCACCGCCACGCCTTCAGCCAGCGCTTTGTTCAGCAGGTGATAGATCTCTTCACGTGCACCCACGTCGACGCCCGCAGTCGGATCTTCCAGGATCAGCAGCGGCGCATTAAGGTGCATCCAGCGCGCCATCACCACCTTTTGCTGGTTGCCGCCGGAGAGGGCGCTGATATCCAGGCTGACGTCCTTCGGACGGACGTCGAACAGCTGCATTTTCCACCAGCTGGCCCCCAGTTCGGCACGGCGTCCGTAGTGGGAAAGCAGGCGATGGCCGCTGGCGCAGGGATTGATGAACAGGTTTTCACGCACGCTCATCGACATCACCAGACTTTCGCCGGTGCGATCCCCGGCCACCAGCGACACGCCCGCCGCCATCGCCTGCTGCGGCGAGCTGGCCTGATAGTGTTGCTTGCGGAAGGTAATGCTGCCGCCGGTACGCTGACGCAGGCCGAACAGCAGTCGGCCAATCTCCTCCTGCCCGGCACCGCGCAGCCCGGCCAGCGCCAGCATCTCGCCGGGCTGCAGGTTGAAGGATACGGGGCCCACTTCATCAATGCAGACGCTGTCGAAGGCCAGAACCGGATCGGCTTTTTCCGGCAGCGGCTCGCGCTGGTTTCCCTCTACCGCTTCGCCGACGATCATTTCCACCAGGTTGCGCAGGCTGTAGTCGCGGGTGAAGCCGCCCGCTACGCGTTTCCCGTCGCGCATTACGCAGACGCGGTCGGCAATTTCGATCACTTCGTCCAGGCGGTGGGTGACGTAAATCATTCCCACTTTTTTACTTTTCAGGCGTTCGATAACGCTGAACAGATGGCGGACGTCGTTGGCAGGCAGCGAAGCGGTGGGCTCATCCAGCACCAGCACCTCGGCATTGACGGCCACCGCACGGGCGATAGCCAGTAGAGACTTTTCGGTGCGCGACAGTTCGAACACGCGTGAGTCCGGGTCGAGGGCGATACCGACCTCTTCCAGCGCCTGGCGGGAGCGCTCGCGCACCGCACGCCAGTCAATCAGCCCCAGCCGACGGGTAAAGCCCATCACCAGCGCCATATTTTCGGCCACCGTCATCCACTCGATCAGTCCGAGATCCTGATGAATAAAGGCGATGGGCTGGCGCTGGGCGGTTTTCAGCGCGGCGGCGGAGGTAATGGTGTCGTCGTGGAAGCGGATATCGCCGCCGTCGCGTGGGTAAACTCCGGCGAGGACTTTGATCAGCGTGGATTTGCCGGCACCGTTTTCGCCCAGCAGCGCCAGGACTTCACCGGGATGAACCTCCAGGCTGACGTCGTTGACGGCGATGTTGCCGCCAAAGCGTTTAGTGATATGGCTCAGCGTCAGAACCGCTGCCCCGGGTGTATTCTGCATAACAGTCTCCTGCAACAACAGACAAGTATCAACGGCGGCGACAGCTTAATAAAAACACCGCTTGTTCCAACATGCGAAATCAAGTTTCAAAAATAGTATTCTTACTGCGGACGGAAAGCAAAGGTGAGGAAGTTTTATTTATTTATATAAATCAGTAATTTATTTTTAATGTTATAGATCTGTGATGAATCGCTCACTTCGCTTTTGCGCTTTTAACCGTCTAATATGGAGCATTGTCAGTGTTGAAACGTCGTTCCATATTCACAGCCGCAGAGGCATGAGTTACCATCAGACAAAGCCCCGTAAAGGGTGTGCGGGACATTAAGAGGAAGCGTGAATGAGCGTAAAGGCGGATACCGCAAAGGATGATAAAAAGGATCAGCCGGCTGGCACCCAGAGTCTGTTTCGTGGCCTGCAGCTGATTGAGATATTGAGTAATTACCCCAACGGTTGCCCGCTGGCGAATCTGTCAGAACTGTCCGGAATGAATAAGAGTACTGTCCACCGACTGTTGCAGGGGCTGCACAGCAGCGGCTATGTCACCCAGGCGCCGTCGCCCGGCAGCTACCGGCTGACCACTAAGTTTATTTCGGTGGGGCAGAAGGCGCTGTCGTCGCTGAACATCATTCACGTTGCGGCCCCGCATCTGGAAAAACTCAATCTGGAAGTGGGTGAAACGGTAAATTTCTCCAGCCGTGAAGACGATCATGTGATTCTGATTTACAAGCTGGAGCCGACGACCGGTATGCTGCGAACCCGAGCGTATATCGGCCAGCATATGCCGCTGTACTGCTCGGCGATGGGTAAAATCTTTATGGCCTGGGGCAGTGAAGAGTATCCGGCGCACTACTGGGAAACGCATCAGGATACGATCCAGCAGCTGACGAAAAATACCATCACCACGCTGCCGGAAATGCTGGACGAACTGAAGGTGATTCGCCAGCAGCAAACCGCGATGGACAGAGAAGAGAATGAGCTGGGTGTGTCCTGCCTGGCGGCACCGGTGTTTGATATCCAGCAGCGGGTGCCGTTTGCCGTTTCGGTGTCGTTGCCGACCGCCAAGCTACAGCAGGTTGGGGTGAAGAAGCTGATGGCGCCGGTGGTGGCTACCGCCAGAGCCATCTCTGCCGAGCTGGGGTTTAATGGCTGATCCGGGCATGGCCGGATCGCCATGTTCGCCGGTCGTTGAGAAGGCAGCTGAAGGGGCGATGGCCCTGCCGATTCTGCCGTTTGTTCAACCGACCCGACTTCTGCCGCCGTTCAGCGCGTAATAGTGATCTGCTGGCCAGCGGCATTTGAGTTTACAGATGATGTGGAACCGCTGCCGTTTCCCCGCTCATCCCGCGCTGGCGGCGCATCATCCGCCGCAGCGGGTAGAGCATCAGCAGGCCGTAAATGCCCCAGCCGATAAACCACACCAGCCCGTTTTCATTGCTGCCGGTCAGCTGGGCCACCACGCCAAATCCGTACGGGCCGATAAAACCACCCACAATGCCGAAGGCGTTAATCCAGGCGATGCCCACCGCCGCATCGGTGCCTTTCAGCAGTCGCGCCGGGAAGCTCCAGAAAATCGGCTGCCCGGCAAAGATGCCAAAGGCCGCCAGGCACAGTGCCAGCATGCGCCACAGCGGATCGTTAAATATCACGCTGAGGATTAGGCCGGCCACGCTAAGCGCCAGCGTCACGCCGATATGCAGAAACGGCGTATTGTGCCTGGCTGCGGATCGCGGCACCACGATCACCGCCACGGCCGCCGCCAGCCACGGCAGAGCAGAGAGCAGGCCGGTCATCATCACCGAGGTGCTGAATTTATTGATAATGCTCGGTAGCCACAGCATCAGGCCATAGCCAACAATCGGATAACACATCAGGAAGGCAATCAGCATCATGATGCGGCGATCCTTCATCACCCGCAGCGGGTGCTGGTGTGGACCGGGCGCGTCGGTGACGCCGTTTTGCTGCTGCTCCTGCTGAATATCGCTGGCGATCTGGCTGCGCTCCTGGTCGTTCAGCCAGTGCGCCTGCTGCGGCGTGTTCGGCAGCGAGCGCAGGACAATCAGCGACAGCAGCACCGGCGGCAGGCCCATCAGAATAAACAGCCACTGCCAGCCCGCCAGCTGATACAGGCCGTCCATTTGCATAATCAGCCCCGAGAGCGGGCTACCGATCACCAGCGCCAGCGGATTGGCGAGGAAGAAGATGCCGATGACCTGGCCGCAGCGCGAAGGCGGGAACCATTTCGTGATGAAGTAGATAATACCCGGATAGAACCCGGCTTCGGCCACGCCGAGTAAAAAGCGCAGCGCGTAAAACGACCATGGACCCTGCACGAAAGCCATCAGAATGGTGATGATGCCCCAGGTGACCAGAATGCGGGAAAACCAGATCTTCGGCCCGAATTTCAGCATCAGCAGATTGCTGGGGACTTCGCAGAAGGCATAAGAGATAAAAAACAGCCCGGCGCCGAGGCCAAACGCCGCGGCACTCAGACCCACATCGGCCTCCATTTCCAGCCAGGCAAAACCCACGATCGTTCGGTCGATAAAGGCAAACAGATAGCAGACCACCAGCAGCGGCAGCAGATAGCGCATGTTTTTGCGATAAACATGTGTGCGACTTTGAGCGTGATGTGTGTCCATGATTTTCCCCCGGCGAGTGATTCACCTGACCCGTTAAGCTTAATGGCTGTAAAAGCATCAACGGTGGGAGAGGCGGTTAATTTAGTAAACTGCGAGCCAGCTCAACATTGAAACAGGAAAAATGGAATGAATAAACCGCCTGATTTTTAATGAGTTAGTCAGTTAAATGTCACCATCAGATTTATCGGTGGAATATTATTTTCGCCAAATCGTCGGTTTCACCCTTTCCGTAGTGCAACGATTGTTTCTGTATGGAAACAATATGGCCAAGATCGCGTTTATTGTTGCAGGAAAAACTGGTTGTGGCAGGATGGTTTCAACGGGTGATTACCCTCCTAATTTAAACCGAATCCGAAGGTGTCATGATGAGCAATAAAGTCGTTAACTGGAATGGTGGCTTACAGCCGGAAGCCGTTGAAATCCTGTCTGCTGAAGGCGGCATGATCGTTTGCCCTACCAAAGTAGGCTACATCATCATGACCTCTGATGCGAAAGGCCTGGAGCGTAAATTCGACGCCAAGCAGCGTAACCGTAACAAGCCAGGCGTGGTGCTGTGCGGCTCGCTGGAGCAGCTGAAAGAGCTGGCTCAGCTGAACCCGGAAATCGAAGAGCTGTATCAGCAGCACTGGGACAAAGACGTTCTGCTGGGCTGCATCCTGCCGTGGAAAGAAGAAGCCGTCGCGCGCATTCCGGAAGACGGTTCTAAAGACCTGATGATGGACCGCCGCCAGACCAGCTGCTTCGTGATCAAGTTCGGTGTGCCTGGTGAGAACCTGGCAAAAGAACTGTGGGAAAACCACGGCAAGTTCTCTTTCGCCAGCTCGGCTAACCCGTCAGGTAAAGGTAACCGTGGCCTGGTAGAAGGTATCGGCGAGCGTATCGAACAGCACGCTGACCTGATCATTGCGGCAAACGACTACGTGAAATCTATCCAGCCTAACGAATCTGAAAAGACCCGTTACGAGCAGGGTGTGATGGTCGCGATGGTGGACGAAAACGGTAAGCTGGTTCCAGAGCAGAAAGGCGAGCGCAACATCACGCCATGCCCGGTACTGATCCGTAAAGGTCTGGATGTGGATAAGATCATGTCAATGCTGTCTGACATCTTCACCACCTGGGATTACCGTCACGGTAACTACTACTGATTATCGCCTCTGCGCCTGAGACGACGGCAGATGCTGCTCTCTTCAGGCGCGAATAACGCGAAAATCAATCAGCGCCCGCTAATGCGGGCGTTTTTTATTGTCATCTCCCGGCGTGAATTCGGATCGTAAATTACTGCCATCTCCCGGCCTGAACCCGAAATGTTAATTACCACTCAGCGCTTTTTGCAGTGCCTCAACAAATAACCTCACGCGTGGGGAAATATAGCTGTCCGTTTTCATCAGAACGTAGGATTTATAAATATCCATTTCCCAGTCCGGCAGTACCTGAACTAATTTACCTTCATCGACGGCTTCCTGCGCAATATAGCTGGGTAAATATGCGATGCCGGTCTGGGCTATAGCTGAATTCACCAGCGCAATACTGTTGTTGGCACGAAATCTGCTGCGGACTTCAATATCTTTTTTCTGTTTTTCTTTTCTGAAAGGCAGCGAGATCGTGTGGGCCGGGCCGCGAAAAAGAATAAAGTCATGGCGGGTGAGATCGTCCGGGCTGGTAATCTCAGCGTGTTGCCGCAGGTAATCCGGCGCGGCGTAAATCCCCCAGGTGATATCCATCAGCGGGCGATAGTTTCGGTGGCCGGGAAGCTCGCGCTTAATCACCACCGCCAGATCGAAATTATCGTCCTCAAGGCTGACCGGACGGTCGGTGAGGTCAAGATCGACGCTGACGTGGATATTGCTGGCGACAAAGCGATTCAGCACCGGCACGATGCACTGGCAGCCAAAGGTGACCGGGGCCACCACGCGCAGGCTGCCGGTGGGCTCTTCGTGGAACTGGCGGATAAACAGGTCGGCGCTTTTCACTTCGTGCAGGATACGGTAGCAGTAGTGATAATAGGTCATGCCGACTTCAGTCACCTGAATCCGCCGCGTCGTGCGGGTTAGCAGCTTCGCCCCCAGACGCACTTCCAGCGCCGAAATTTCCTTGCTGACCGAGGATTTTGCCAGCCCGAGCACCTTTGCCGCTTCGGTGTAGCTCAGCGTTTCCACCACTTTGGCAAAAATAATCATCCCGTGCAGGTTTTCAAAATCGCTCATTATTATCCCGGATTGTTCTTAAGGAGAAACAATAAAGAATACTAGCATATTTCACGTTTCCGACGAACAGAAAAGAGATAGGGTAATTACAAATAAATGTAAGCAGTCGGAAAATAATAGCGCAGAGAGATAATTAACATGGGTCAGACAATCAGCCAGAAAATACTCGCCCGAGCAAGCGGGTGCGAAAGCGTGACGCCTGGAGAAATAGTTTGGGCGAAGGTGGATGTATTAATGTCGCACGATCCCTGTATGCCGGGTGTGGCCAGCGTATTTAAAAAAGAATTTGGCGAACAGGCGAAAATATGGAGCACGGAACGTTTTATTCTTATTCCTGACCACTTTGTTTATTCTGCCGACCCGCAGGCGAATCAGAATATTCGCGTGATGCGTGAATTTGCCCGCGAGCAGGGCGTTACGTATTTCTATGATGTGGGCACACCCGCCTATAAGGGCGTCTGCCATATTGGCCTGGCTGAGGGGGGCCATACGCGCCCGGGGGAAGTGCTGCTGGGCACCGACTCCCATACGGTGACCGCCGGGGCGTTTGGCTGCTTCGCGATCGGACTGGGGATCACCGATGCGGCCTATGCGCTGGGCACCGGTGAGATCCCGCTGAAGGTGCCGACCACCATTCGGGTGAACTATCACGGTGAGCAGCCACAGCAGGTGCAGGCGAAAGACCTGATCCTCGCCCTGCTGCGTGAACTGACGGTGGAGGGGGCCACCTACGAGGCGATTGAGTTTGCCGGTCCGGTGATTGACGCCATGTCGGTAGAAGAGCGCATGACCATGTGCAATATGGTGGTGGAGTGCGGGGCTAAGAACGGCATTATGGTGCCGAATCAGGCCACCCTCGACTACCTGGCGGCGCGCACCACGGTGCCTTTTAATGTGGTGGAGGCCGATGCCGATGCGGTTTACAGCCGCGTTGTCGACATTGATGTCAGCACTATGCAGCCGCTGGTGGCGAAACCCCACTCGCCGGACAATGTGGTATCGATCGATACTTTACAGCAGGTGGAAATCTCACAGGCCTATATTGGCTCCTGCACCGGCGGCAAGCTGGCGGATTTTTTTGCCGCCGCTCGGATATTGCAGGGCCGCAAAGTGGCGATCCCGACCTTTGCCGTTCCGGCCACCAAAGAGGTGTTTCATCAGCTGATCGTCACCCGCATTGCGAACCAGTCAATCTATGAAATCCTGACCGCTGCGGGGGTGAATCTATCATCCGAGCCCGGCTGTGCGGCCTGCTGCGGCGGGCCTGCCGATACCTTCGGCCGGATTAATCAGCCGATTTCGGTGATTTCCACCACCAACCGTAATTTCGTGGGCCGTATGGGGCACAAGCGCGCCAACATCTATCTGGCCTCTCCTTATGCGGTAGCCGCCGCTGCGGTGCGCGGCACCATAACCAATCCTGTTGAGCTGTTAGGAGTGCCATCATGAAAAATATCATCAGCGGAACGGCCTACGTACTGGGCGACAACATTGATACTGACCAGATCCTGACCGCCGAATATTTGAAGGTGAATCCCTCGACCCCGGAGGGCTACGCGCAGTTGGCGGGGCTGGCGATGTGTGGTTTGCCGGAAGGGGCGCTGCCGTTTCTGGATGCCTCCGGCCAGCGGGCGGCGCATCCGATTATCGTTGCCGGCAAAAACTTTGGCTGCGGATCTTCACGCGAGCATGCGGTGATTGCGCTGGGCGCGGCGGGCGTGCAGGCGGTGCTGGCGCAGTCCTATGCCCGCATTTTCTTCCGCAACTGCGTGGCGACCGGCGAAGTGCTGCCGCTGGCTTCGGCCACGCGGCTGAGCGATCGCCTGCGTACCGGCGACCGGGTGGAAATCGACAACGACGCGCAGACCGTCACGCTGCTGGACTGCGGTGAAACGGCGGCCATCGATCCGGCGGGCGAGCTGGCGAACATCGTCGCGGCGGGTGGGCTATTTGCCTATGCCCGCGCCAGCGGCAGAATCAAAAGCGCATAAATTCCCCGCTATAAAGCAGCAGGGCCGCGGTGAGGCGGCCCTGAGGGATTACTTGGCTGAGATAGCCAGCGCGCCACCGGCAAAGACAAACAGGCTGCCGGTTGAGCGGTTGAGCATCCGCAGCCGTTTCGGGTTAGAGAACAGCCCGGACAGGCGACGACCGGCGCAGGCGTAGCTGAACATAATGCTGAAATCCAGCGCGGCCCAGGTGATCGCCAGGGTGGCAAACTGCAGCGCGTGTGGCTGGCTGGCATCAATAAAGTTCGGGAACAGCGCGGCGAAGAACAGCAGATCTTTCGGGTTGCTGATGCCGACCATAAAGCCCTTACGGAACAGGCGCAGCGCGCTCGGCGCATCTTCCATTTCTGGGGTGGCCACCGGCGTTTCATGGCTGTTATCGCGCCATGCGGAAATACCCAGCCAGACCAGATAGGCGGCACCGACCACCTTCAGAATGGTAAAGGCGGTAGTGGAGGCGGCCAGAATAGCACCCAGACCCAGCGCGGAGGCGGTCATCAGCACCATGGCTGCCAGCACGCCGCCGACAACCGTTGCCAGCGCATGTTTGCGGCCGAAGCGCAGGCCGTGGGTCATGCTGATTAAAGCCGACGGGCCGGGAATGGCAATCAGTGCGGCAATCACGCCGGTATAGGCCAACCAGAGGTGGAGCGTCATACAGGGTCCTTTCATTGAAAACCCTCTGCCTGAGGGTTTTTAGCGATAAGCGATAAATGGATTTCGTTGAAATACGAAGGAGCGATAGTTTATTTTCTCGGCAGTGAGAAGTAAATCACATGCGCAAGATTTTCCATTATCGCTACGGCTGGCGCTGTAAAACGTGCTCGCCGGTTCCCGCCTTCAGTCGCAGATTGTCCAGTAATGCCAGCAGCGACAGCAGGCTGACGGCGATAAACGCCCAGGAAAAATCCACTGGCAGCGGCTGCGAATGCGTCTGTAAAGACATCGAGGCGCGCAGCGCCAGCGCGGCAAAGGCGATACCGGCACTCATGCTGAACTGGAAGAACATGCTGAACAGCGTGGAGGCGGCGCTCATCTGCGGGCGCGGCACGTCGGCAAAGCCCAGAGAGTTATAGCAGGTGAACTGCATTGAACGCGACAGCCCGCCGATAAACAGCACCAGTGCCAGCAGCGGGTACGGCAGCGCCGGGGTAATAAAGGCGCAGACGGCAATCGCCGCCGTGCTGATAACGCCGTTGATCAGCAGCACCTGCCGGAAGCCCCAGCGGCGCATCACTGCGGTGGTGAACGGCTTCATCGCCAGATTACCGGCAAACACCCACAGCACCAGAATACCCGCCTCCATCGCCGACAGACCAAAGCTGACCTGGAACATCAGCGGCAGCAGGAACGGAATGGCGTTGATGGCGGCACGAAACAGCGATCCGCCCTGTAGGGTGCTGCGAAACGAGCTGATGCTGAGTGCATCCAGCGGCAGCATCGGGGCTGTTGCGCGGCGCGCATGTCGCCACGCCAGCCATGCGCTGAGGCTGCCCAGCAGCAGCAGCGCCGTGCCCGCAAGCAGATGGCTCTGGCCCAGCGACTCCAGCCCGGCGATCAGCGCGGCGCAGGCGATGGCGGTCAGCAGAAAGCCTGCTAAATCGAAAGGGCGCGGCTGGCCGCGTTCGCCTTTGGGGATCAGCCAGAAGGTACAGATGAGTGCTGCAATGCCCAGCGGGATATTCAGCCAGAAAATCCACGGCCAGTGGCCGACGGTGACGATTAGCCCACCGAGAGGCGGGCCAAGCACCGGAGCGATCAGGCCGGGCCAGGTGATCAGCGCGATCGTTCGCACCAGATCCTGTTTTTCCGTTACCCGCAGCACCAGCAGTCTGCCCACCGGCACCATCAGCGCACCGCCGATCCCCTGCAGCACGCGACTGAAGGTAAACATCGGCAGCGAGGTACTCAGGCCGCAGAGCAGTGAGGCGAGGGTAAACAGCACGATGGCGCTGGCAAAAATACGCCGTTCGCCAAAGCGGTCGGCCAGCCAGCCGCTCAGCGGAATAAATACTGCCACCGCCAGCAGAAAGGCGGTTATGCCGACGTTCATATCCACCGCGCTGACCGAGAAATCACGTGCCATCTGCGGCATGGCCGTCGCGATTACCGTGGCATCCAGGTTTTCCATAAAGAAGGTGACGGCGACCAGCAGGGCGATCCACCAGGTTCGTGGTATCGGTGCAGTGGGCGAGGTGGCGGGCGTGCCAGATTGCATAATGGCTCCGTGAGGCCGGTGAGTGAAAAAAATGCGGCCGCTTAAAATTTACAAACACGTAACATAACAGCTGCCGTTCATTGCGCCCAGCGGGGCGCGTCAGCGTTGGGAAAAACGTACTAATCTGCTGTTCGCACTGAAGTTTGCCGCGAAAAAAGCTGAGAAATTCACCGATCGCAAAACAGTGAGCCGGATCACACTAAGCGACTGTTATTCGGCGGCTATTTTTAATCAAATCGACTGGATAGTTAATTTGTCAGTTTATGTTTATTCATTCGCCCTGATATTTTCTTTTTTTTATAAAAAAACTGTATTTAACGTTTCATTTATTTTTTGAAATAATATGTCATTAAGATTAATAGAAACATCGGGTTGCGTGAAGAGACACCGGTACTATACTTATTAGCAGTACGATAAATTCATCATGTGAATTCTGCCGATTATTACCGGCAGCAGGAGGCTTTTATCACTTTCAATCACACTGAGACGATGACCAACATTCCCGGCGAATTTGAGAACTGGTATCTCGACTACGAAGCCGGTCCCGAAGCGGTGATGGAGCCGCAGCCGGAGCACATTCGCGGCCTGCCGGTCTCCGATATTCTGACGCCGTCGGACCGTTATCAGGAACTGTTCGTCGCGGTGCAGACGTCGCGCATCTTTAGCGACAGTAAAACCTTTGCTGACTGTGCACCAAAAATAGATCCGGAACGGATTATGTTTCGTTATTATCTGGCGCGCGAACGCGATGATTTTAATCTGCATAATTTCGTGCTGGAGAATTTCGACCTGCCGCAGGTTAATGAAAGTCATTATGTTTCCGACCCGGAAAAAACCATGGCGGAACATATTGACGCGCTGTGGCCGGTATTAACCCGCCACCCTAAACAGCACTGCGAATATTCCTCTCTGCTGCCGCTGCCGAAGCCCTATGTGGTGCCCGGCGGACGCTTTGGTGAAACCTACTACTGGGATTCTTATTTCAGCATGCTGGGCTTTGCCGCCGCCGGGCGCTGCGATCTGCTGCGCAATATGGCGGACAACTTTGCCTGGATGATCGATCGCTACGGCCATATCCCCAACGGCAACCGCACCTACTATCTCAGCCGTTCGCAGCCGCCGGTCTTCGCGATGATGGTGGAGCTGTTTGAGAAGAACGGCGTCAACGAGGCGCAGCGCTATCTTCGCCATCTGAAAAGCGAATACGCCTTCTGGATGGATGGGCAGGAAAGCCTGGAGCCGAATCAGGCGTATCGCCACGTGGTGATGCTGCCGGATGGCGCGGTGCTGAACCGCTACTGGGACGATCGCGATACCCCGCGCGACGAGTCATATATTGAGGATGTGGAAACCGCACGTGACTCATCGCGCCCGTCCAGCGAAGTGTATCGCGACCTGCGTGCCGGTGCGGCGTCGGGCTGGGACTATACCTCGCGCTGGCTGAGCGAGCCGGGGCGTCTGGCCAGCATTCAGACCACCAGCATTATCCCCATCGACCTGAACGCGTTCCTCTACAAGCTGGAGATGGCGATTGCCCGACTGTCGGCAGCCAGGGGAGACGAGGCCACCGCCGAACGTTATCAGCAGCTGGCGTACCGTCGGCAGGAGGCGGTGAACCACTATCTGTGGGATAACGACACCGGCCTGTACCGCGACTACAACTGGCGCGACGGCGAGCAGGCAACGTTCTCCGCCGCCGCCGTCACCCCGGTTTACGTCGGCATGGCGAGCCTGGATCAGGCCAACCGTACGGCCAAAGCGGTGCGCGACTATCTTCTGGCACCGGGCGGCCTGCTCTCCAGCATGGAGCAGACCGGTGAGCAGTGGGACAGCCCCAACGGCTGGGCACCGCTACAGTGGATGGCGGTGAAGGGCTTCAGCATTTACGGCGACGAGAATCTGGCACATGAAATCGCCAGCCGCTGGCTGAGAACCGTCTCATCAACCTATCAGCAGCACCATAAAATGGTGGAGAAGTACAACGTCAGCGGTGATGCCGCGCTGCTGGGGGCCGGGGGGGAATACCCGCTTCAGGACGGATTTGGCTGGACCAACGGCGTCACCCGCCGCCTGCTGGAGATGTACCCGGAGGGATAGCTATCACTCCTGCTAATTATTCTTCCTGTTTTATAAGCTAATAACCTTATTTCTCCGCGATTAATCATGGTATTACTTGGAAGTAAACGCCTGATTAATCCGGAGATCTACCATGAAAAAACTCACCCTTACCGCGCTGGCGCTGCTGGCCGCCTTTAGCGCCTCCTCGCAGGCTGCCGAAGAACTGCGCTTTGGCGTCGATCCGACCTTTACCCCGTTTGAAAGCAAGGCGGCGGACGGATCGCTACAGGGGTTTGATATCGATCTGGGCAATGCCGTTTGCCAGCAGATGCAGGTGAAATGCGTCTGGGTGCAGACCGCGTACGACGGGATTATTCCGGCTCTGCAGGCGCGTAAATTCGATGCAATCCTCTCAGCGATGGCAATGACCGAAAAACGCCGCCAGCAGGTGCTGTTCACCGATATGATCTACAACGTGCCGAGCGCGCTGCTGACGTCTAAAGCCAGCAAGCTGCTGCCGGATGCGGCAGTGCTGAAGGGGAAAACCGTCGGCGTGGCGCAGGGCACCACCCAGGAAGCCTTCGCTAAAAGCGTATGGGAAACGCAGGGTGTGCAGGTGGTGAGCTATCAGAACGAAGCGGAAATTTATCCGGATCTGGCCTCGGGCCGCCTGGATGCCACCTTTATTAATGCCGCAGCGGCTGAAACCGGCTTCCTGAAAACCCCGCAGGGCGCGGGCTATCATATCGCCGGTGAGCCGATGTATGACCAGAAATACTTCGGTGAGGGCATCGGCATCGGCCTGCGCAAGGACGATACGGCGCGGGTCGAAAAGATTAATCAGGCGCTGGCCGAACTGCATAAAAACGGCACCTACGATAAGTTAGCGAAGAAGTACTTCAGCTTTGACGTCTACAAGCTACCGGAATAAGCGATGACTACGACTGTTCTTCCTGATTTCACCGCGCAGCGGGCGCGCTTTCTGGCAGCAGTAGCGCGCAACGGCGGCACCGTAACCCGCTACGACCATCCGTTAACCGGCCCCGCCGGTGAAGCGCTTTCAACCGATGTCGCGGTGCTGGGCCGCGCCGATGCACCGCGCGTGATGCTGATTATTTCCGGCACGCACGGCGTAGAGGGCTACTACGGTTCCGACAGCCAGATTGCCTGGCTGGACGCGCTGGAGGGCCAGGCGCTGCCGGATGACGTGGCGGTGGTGCTGGTTCACCTGCTGAATCCGTGGGGCACCGCGCACCTGCGGCGGGTGAATGAAGATAACGCCGACCTCAACCGCAACTTTATCGACTTCGCCGCCGGTGCGCCGGAAAATGCGACTTACCGCGAACTGCACGCGATCTACACCTGCCGCGACGTTAACGGCCCTGAACGTGCCGCCGCCGATGCCATGCTGGCAGAGCAGTGTGCCATACGCGGCTGGAGCGGGGTGAAGCAGATCGTTGAAGCCGGGCAGTATCAGTTTGCCGACGGCATCTTCTTCGGTGGCAGCCGCGCCAGCTGGTCGTATCTGACGCTGAAGCAGATTATCGCCAACCACCTCCAGCATGCGGAGCGCATTATCAGCTTCGATCTGCACACCGGCGCGGGAGCCTGGGGGCATCCGATGCTGCTGGCGATCGCCGAGCGGCCTTACCCGGCGCTGGACGAGGCGCGGCAGATTTTCGGCGAGTGGCTGACGGTGCTGATCACCGGCGCGGGCCGCGACAGCGAAACCGGCGTCACCGCCACGGCCACCGGCTATCTGTCACAGTTCCTGCTCGATAATCTGCCGGATACGGAGCTGATCCAGCTGGTGGTGGAGTGCGGGACCTATGCCGGGGATGAAATGCATCGCCGGGTGCGCGACGACCACTGGCTTCATCTGTACGGCGAACCGGCGAGCGAGCAGGGGCGGCAGCTGAAATGGCAGCTGTTTGAGGGCTTCAACCCGCAGGATGCCGACTGGCAGGCGCTGGTGGCGTTCCGTACCCGGCAGATCTTCCAGCGCGGCTGGGCGGCGCTGCTCGCCGCCCGTTAAGATCTGAGGCGTCCGTTAAGTACTAGAGGCGCCCGTAGAAGGTCATACGGGCGCTTTCCGACAGCGCAATATCCGGCTGTGCATTATAGGCCAGCACCACCAGCATACGGGTGATATCGCCTTCGGTTGGCGTCACCCGGTGCAGCGCGTTGCGCCCGCGAAACAGCACCAGATCCCCCGGTTCAATCTCCAGTTTTTGTACTTCCTGCTCGCCATTCAGCACCTTACCCACGCCGTCATAATTCATCTCCCCTGCCTCTGCATCGCGCAGATGGCTGACGTATTCAAACACGCCGCCCGCTTCCGGTTTCTGGATCAGCAGGGTGATGGCGAAGGACGAGTTGTCAAAATGCCAGCCCAGCTCCTGGCCGGTATGCGCATAGTGCAGATTGATTGATGACAGGCTGTCGGCGTAGGGATACAGCTGCTGTTCGTCCAGCACGCCGCAGAGGAAGGCTTTGAATTCCACAGAATCGTACAGCTTACGCAGAGGCGAATCTGCCGGGATCTCTTCGTCGGTAATACAGCCTTTTGACGACACCACCTGGCGGTTGCGCGGATGATTGGCGGGCAGGGTTTCATCGGTTTTTTGCAGATAAACGTTGTGCTGACTTTTGGCGTAGAAGGCCAGATGCTGATTCTCTTCGCCCTCTTTTTTGATGATCCCCAGCGCGGCAGGGGTCAGAAAACCGCGCAGTACCAGCGCGCCGGAGTCCGCCAGCTGAAGGCGACAGCGTTCGGTGTAAGCGGCATCATCGATCGGGTGAGCGGGCAGATTCAGGAGAGAAGTCAGTGCGTTCATCGGGTTCTCGTCAGCGGCGGAGTGTGAACTTCACTCTACGGCTTCCCCCTGCCGCTGACTATCTGTTTTTGCAGGTATTTTACGCTTTTGCGATCGCCGCCGCGCCGCGCTAAACCGGGGGTTTTGCCAGCGCGGCCAGGCTGCCTTCCTGTGCCAGCAGCGAACGCAGCGGTGCAAACAGCGGCTGTGGCAGAAAGGCGGGATCGAACCACTGCCAGCCCGCGCATTTTTCGGGTTCACAGCGCTGCGGCGTGCCGATGGCCGCGTGGGCCAGCACGAACAGCGTGACGTAATGTTTCTGCTCGGCGTGGAAGACGTCATTGGTAAACGGGCCCAGGGTAGTGGCACCGAGGATCAGTCCGGTTTCTTCCAGCACTTCGCGGGCAGCACACTGCTGCGGGGTTTCACCAAATTCCAGATGGCCGCCGGGGGCCGACCAGTCGCCCTCGCCGTGGCTACCTATCCGCCTGCCGAGCAGGATTTTGCCGTCGCGAAAAATCAGTACGCCAACGCCGATGCGGGGTTGAGGCATGTTTATTCTCCCTGAAATAAAACGATCGCCATGATAATAGCCGCAGTCGCGGGCTGATTCACATTATTGATAATCTGTGATGCAAACGGTACTCAACTCGCGGCGGGGTGACTATGCTGCCAGTGGGATAATTTGAGCTTTTTCAGGAGAGCTGCAATGAGTGACAGATTTATCAGTGCCGATCGGATACGCGACCGCTTTTCTAAAGCCATGTCGGCCATGTACCAGGCGGAAGTGCCGCAGTACGGCACGCTGCTTCAGCTGGTGCGGGAAGTGAATCAGCAGGAATCAACGCGGGATTGCAGCGCGTTATCCCCGGAAGAACTGAATCGCCTGAGCGTGGAGCGCCACGGTGCGATTCGTCTGGGAACCGCGGCCGAGCTGGCCACCATGCGCCAGCTGTTTGCGGTGATGGGCATGTCGGCGGTGGGCTATTACGATCTCTCGGAGGCGGGCGTGCCGGTCCATTCCACCGCTTTTCGCCCGGTCAGTGAAGCCTCGTTGCTGATCAATCCCTTCCGAGTTTTTACCTCGCTGCTGCGGCTGGAGCTGATTGACGATCCTGCCCTGCGCCAGCGGGTGGCCGATGTGCTGGCCCGCCGCGATATCTATACGCCGCGCCTGCGCGAGCTGCTGGTTTTGTGGCAGCAGCAGGGCGGATTCAGCGAAAGTGAAGCGGAGGAATTCGTCAGAGAAGCGCTGGAAACCTTCCGCTGGCACCAGCAGGCGGCGGTGGATCTGCCAACCTATAATGCGCTGCTGGCCCAGCATCGGCTGATTGCCGATGTCGCCTGCTTCCGCGGGCCGCACATCAACCACCTGACGCCGCGCACGCTGGATATCGACCGCGTGCAGCAGCTGATGCCGGAGTACGGCATCAGCCCGAAAGAGGTGATTGAAGGCCCGCCGCGCCGACGCTGCCCGATCCTGCTGCGGCAGACCAGCTTTAAGGCGCTGAATGAAGAGATCCGTTTTTCCGACCGCGAGCAGGGCACCCACACCGCCCGCTTTGGTGAGATCGAACAGCGCGGCGTCGCCCTGACCCGTAAAGGCCGCGAGCTGTACGATCGGCTGCTGCGCGAGGCTTCAGCGCAGAAGTTCAGCGATAACGCCGCCCACCAGCAGCACCTCGGCGCCGTGTTTGCCGCGTTTCCCGACAGCGATGCCGAACTGCGTCAGCAGCAGCTGGCCTTTTACCGCTACCGGCGCAATCCGGGCGCTGTGGCACAGCCGGGGCAGGATCTGGAGGCGCTGATCGCCAGCGGCGCAGTGATTGCCGAGCCGATCATCTACGAGGACTTTCTGCCGGTCAGCGCGGCGGGGATTTTCCAGTCCAATCTGGGCAGCGACACCAGCAGCGTCAGCAGCGGCAATCCCAGCCAGGCGGCATTTGAGCAGGCGCTGGGCTGCGCGGTGCAGGATGAATTTGCGCTGTATCAGCAGCTACAGCAGGATTCGCTCGATCGGCTGACTGAGGAGCTGAGTTAAGCCCAGCCGCCGAACGGCGCACTGCCGGTCAGCACGCGCTCGATAACATTAAGCGCACCCTCGTCGTTATTGCTCTCGGTGTGGTAGCGCGCAACCTGTTTGACCGCAGGCTGTGCGTTAGCCATCGCAAAGCCGAAGCCCGCATGCGCCACCATCTCGATATCGTTACCGCTGTCGCCGACGGCAACCACTTCCTCATCGGCGATGCCCCACTGCCGCTGCAACAGCGCCAGTCCGTGGGCCTTGTGCACGCCTGGAATAATCAGATCGACAAAGCCAAAGCCGCTGGATACCGGGGTGACGATGCCGTCCAGCGCATGGCCGACGTGTGCCATCAGTTCCGGGATCTTTTCGTCCGGCAGATTCAGCGAAAACTTGAAGACGCTTTCATTCAGATGGTCAAAGCTCTCGCGCAGTTCAAGGCGGTGGTAGTGTTTTGACATCAGCGTCACCAGCGCATCCGGCGAAGAGCCCAGCATCCAGGCGCTGCGCGGGCCGCAGAGCACCACGTGAACGTCCGGGAACGCCGACAGCACCGTCAGTACGCGCTGCACGCGGTCGGCACTGAGATCGCCACAGAAGAGCGTCTGCCCGCGATCGATAATGTAAGCACCGTTTTCGGCGACGAAGGTGATCTCACCGCGGATTTCCGGGAAGAAGCTGATCAGCTGGTAATACTGATTGCCGCTGGCCACCACAAAACGGATGTTTTGCTGTTTGATTTGCTGATACTGCGCCAAAAACCGGGCTTTATTATAGGTTTTCTGGTCTGAAAGAAAGGTGCCATCCATATCGACGGCGATCATTTTAATCACGGTTCCATGCCCTGAAGTAGAAAAAACATCCGCTATTTTCGTCGGAAAAGGTGCAAAAAAAAAGAGGCGAATTTTGCACCTTTGTGCCGCTTTTCTTTCGTTTTTGCGATACAGGCCGAATAGCGGTGATTGTTATCGCTCCTCATGTTTCATAATATGAAAGTAATAATTTACTAATGAAAGTTTTTTGCTGTCGGGCGTACGGCACTGTGAGGATGAGATGAAAGAGCGGCATCGGCTGATTCTGGATCGGGTGGAAGAAAAGGGGAAAGTCAGTATTCAGGATCTGGCGCTGCAGTTTGCGGTATCCGGCGTGACGATTCGCAAGGATCTGGTCGAGCTGGAAAAGCTGAATTACCTGACCCGGACCCACGGCTATGCGGTGTCGCTCAACGATCTCAGCGAGCGGGTCAGCAGTAATTTCAGTACCAAAGAGGCGATGGCGAAGCGCGCTCTGGGGCTGCTCTGCGAGGGCGACACGGTGTTTATTGAAGCGGGCAGCAGTAACGCCCATCTGGCCCGCGAAATTGGCCGTTCCGGGCTCGATGTGACGGTAATTACGCCCTGTGTGTATGTCGCAAACGAGCTGAAGAACTGTCATCAGGAAGTGGTGTTAATCGGCGGCGTGCTGCAAAAGCGCAGCGAGTGCCTGGTGGGGCCGCTGACGCACCTGTGCATTAACAACATCAACTTTAACAAGGTGTTTATTGGCATTGATGGCTACAGTCCGGAACACGGTTTTACCGGCCGCGACGTGATGCGCGCCGAGAACATCCGGCTGGCGATTGAAAAGCGGGTGCAGAATTTCGTGATTGCCGAGTCCGCCAAGTTTGGCAAACTTTACCCTTATAATGTGGCGAAGCATGGCGATATTGATACGATTATCACCGATCGGCATCTTTCCGCAGAATTTGTTGGCAGCTTAACCGGTCAGGGCGTTAAGGTGCTGACCGCCTGACCGCCTGACCGCCTGACCGCCTGACCGCCTGACCGCCTGACCGCCTGACCGCCTGACCGCCTGACCGCCTGACCGCCTGACCGGTGGATCGAGCGCGTTGGGCTTTTTTATGCGGCGGCTAATTCGGGCATTTTTCTTTCATATTTTCTTTCCTTTGTTTCGAAACCCTCCGCTATAGAAAACTCAACTTGCGATATATAAATATTTTCGCCCTAAATTTGACTATATTTCAATATATACAACGAGTTATATTTGGTTTTTCCAGTGTTTCTACAATGTGATAGCGATCGCGTTTTATACAAAGATACAGATTTATTTTTCAATGAAATGAAAATATATTGCATATGAAACTTTTTTATTGTGAATCGCATTTTGCACCGGAGGTCACCATGGAATTCTATTTAGATACCGCTGACGTTGCGGCAGTAAAACGTCTGGCGGCCGTTCTGCCGATTAAAGGCGTCACGACAAACCCAAGCATCGTCTCGCGCAGCAAGCGCCCGTTAAGCAGCGTGCTGCAGGAACTGGTGTCGATTTTGCCCGCAGACAGCACGCTGTTTGCCCAGGTTATCGCCCATGATGCCGCCGCGATGGTGGATGAAGCGCTGCATCTGCGTGAAATCGTCCCGTCGCTGGTGGTGAAAGTGCCGGTAACGCATAACGGTCTGACGGCGATCAAGGCGCTGACCCAGCAGAATATCCCGACGCTGGGCACCGCCGTGTACGGCGCAGGGCAGGGATTCTATGCTGCACTGGCCGGGGCCAGCTACATTGCGCCTTACGTAAACCGCGTGGATGCGCAGGGCGGCGACGGCATTATGCTGGTTAAAGAGTTGCAAAGGCTGCTGTCGCTCCACTGCCCGCAGAGCAAAGTGCTGGCGGCCAGCTTCCGTACGCCGCGCCAGGTGCTGGACTGCATGCTGGCAGGATGCGAGTCGATCACCGTCGATCCGGATGTCGCCGAACTGTTCCTGCTCGATCCGGCAGTCGACAGCGCGCTGCAACGCTTCGATCAGGACTGGACGGCGGCCTACGGCGAGCTGAAAATTTCCTGATTGGCTGATTGGCTGATTGGCTGATTGGCTGATTGGCTGATTGGCTGATTGGCTGATTGGCTGATTGGCTGATTGGCTGATTGGCTGATTGGCTAAGCGTTTATAAAAATGCGAACCCGATAAAAGGGTTCGCACTGTTTGAGTTTATAGCGGCTTTCAGCGACGTAATTGGGATCTGAATGACGGGTTCATACGTCATCCGCTTCCCGACTATTTTGCTGCCGTTATCGCGTCCTGAACCTGCGCACTGCGCCCCCACATTCTCACCACAAAACTACCGGCACCGGCCACGGTCAGCAGCGCTACCACGCCCGGCCAGCCTGCACGTTCCAGCATCAGGCTACCCAGCGCAGAACCGACTGCCATACCGATAAAGACCCCGGTGAACATCAGCGCGTTCAGACGGCTGCGTGCCGCAGGCTCCAGACCGAATATCAGCGTCTGGTGGGACACCAGCGTGGCCTGCACGCCAAAATCAAAGCCGAGAGCAGAGACAACAATCAGCGCCAGCTGAGCCGGAACCGGCAGCAGGGGCAGCAGGAACAGAGCGGCAAACGATACGGTCGCCAGCGCCGTGGCCAGCCGGGTCACCATGGCCGGGCCGTGGCGATCGGCGAGCATTCCCGCCAGCGGTGCGGCCAGCGCACCTGCGGCACCGGCCAGACCAAAGGCCCCCGCCGTGGCGCTACCCAGACCGTAATGGCTGTGCAGCATCACCGCCAGCGTTGACCAGAAGGCGCTGAAGCCAACGGACAGCAGGCCCTGTGCCAGCGCTGCGCGGCGCAGTTCCCCGTGGCGCAGCCACAGATGACGCATTGACGCCAGCAGCTCCGGGTAGCTCATCGCGGTGCTCGGGGCGATATGTGGCAGGCGACGCCAGAGGATCAGCGTAATCATCAGGACCAGCAGAGCGGCAAGAATAAACATTGTGCGCCAGCCTGCGTACTGTGCCACCACACCACTCACTACGCGCGAAAGCAAGATCCCCAGCAGCAGCCCGGTCATCACCGTGCCGACGGTTTTGCCGCGCTGCGCTGCTGGTGCCAGATGGGCGGCAGCCGGAACGATATCCTGCGCCATGGTAGCGGCAATTCCCACCGCCAGGCTGGCAACCAGCAATACGGTGATATTGCCGGCGGCGGCGCTAAGCAGCAGCGCGAGGGTCAGCAGCAGCCCTTTAATGCTGATAATGGTGCGACGATCGTGGCGATCGCCCAGCGGGGCCAGCAGCAGTATCCCCAGCGCGTAGCCAATCTGCGTCAGGGTCGGCACCAGGCCGCTGGCGGTCACACTGGCGTGCAGCTGGCCGGATAAAATTTCCAGCATCGGCTGGCTGTAGTAGATCGAGGCGACACTGAAGCCGGCACCGGTCGCCAGCATCAGCACGGTGGAAGCCGCCAGCGGCCGTTCGTCATGCGATGGTTGTGTTTGCGTTGACATGGTTGTTACCCGTTGTTCGTTTCATCAGAAGTTGCAGGTATTTTTCACCGTTACGATAACGGTTGGTAGTCGCCTGCCAGGTAGAACTGTTATACGATGGACGTATGAGCAAAGACATATTACCCGGCGTTGACCGTATAGAGCTGATGCAGACTTTTGTGCGCATCGTTGAAGCAGGCAGCCTGTCTGCGGCCGCCCTGCGCCTGTCGACCACCCAACCTACCGTCAGCCGCCGCCTGCAAACGCTGGAAAAGCTGCTGGGTCTGAAGCTTTTGCAGCGCAATACCCACGTGATGAAGCTGACCGAAGACGGTGAGCGCTGCTACGCTCATGCGCGTTCGCTGCTGGAAAGCTGGCAGGGGATAGAGGACGATCTGCGTGGGGTGACGGAAGAGCCGCAGGGCGTGCTGCGCGTGCTGGCCCCGCATGCTTTTGGCCAGGATCAGATGATCGCGCCGCTACAGGCCTATTTGCAGCGCTATCCAAAAATGACCGTGGACTGGATGCTCAGCGACCGCACGCCGGACTTTATTGCCGAAGGCATTGACTGCGCTGTGCACGTTGGGCCCATTACCGAACCGTCGGTGGTGGCGGTTCTGGTGGCCGAAGTCCCGCGTATTGTCATCGCCTCCCCCACGCTGCTCGGCGATCGTTCGCTGCCGGAACGGCCGCAGCAGCTTCAGGATCTGCCCTGGCTGGCGTTGAGTACTTTTTATCGCCACAGCGTGTCGCTGACTCACGATGCCAGCCGCGAGGTGCAGCGTTTTGATATTCAGCCGCGCCTGCTGACCGACAGCCTGTATGCGCTGCGTAATGCGGTGCTGGCGGGGATGGGGGTCGGCATTGCCTCATCGTGGATGGTGCAGCAGGATCTTGCCGAGGGAAAACTGCTGCATCTGGCACCGCAGTGGCACGCGGCGGCGCTGCCGGTGTATCTGGTCTATCCGCACGCGCGCTACTATCCCGCCCGCCTGCGTATGTTTCTGGCGATGATGCGGGAAACCATGCCGGTGCTGACCGGCACCCAGCATCCGGCTTAACCCGGTCGAGCGAGCGGATAACTGCCCGTTCTGCTCGCCATGCGAGCTGCAAGCGCACTCGCCTCGTAGCCTGTGGCGATATTCAGGAAGATGACGAATCAATCCTGCGCGGCATCTGAGACGAGCGGCGGTTCGGCAGATCGTTGGCGGAAACGGGGATGCAGCAGTATCAGCAGCATTGCCATCGCCAGGCTGGCCAGCCCCGCCCACAGCATCGCGCTGCCAAAGCCACTGGCAATCGCGCGGGCCATTTCCTGCATCAGCCTTTCACCGTCCACGCTCGCGGGCCAGTGATGCTCAACGATTGCCGCGTGGGCCAACGCCTCCGGCTGGCTGAAGCGGGCCGCCCGCAGGCTGGCGGCGAGTACGGCCTGCGCATGAAGGTTCATCAGCGTACCCAGCAGGGCGATGCCCAGCGTCATGCCCGCCTGCCGTAGCGCATTCATTACCGCCGAGGCGATCCCGGATCGTTCCGTCGGCGCACTGCGCATCACCAGCGCACTGGTAGCGGGCATCGCCAGCCCCATCCCTGCACCCAGTATCGCCAGCAGCAGGCTCACGAAAAGCCCCGGACTACCGGCGTCCAGCAGTGGCATCAGCAGCAGACCCACAGCCATCAGCGCATAGCCGGTCATTGCCATCATCAGCACACTAAAACGGGCCGAAAGACGGCCAAAGGTCATCGCAACTATCGCCATAGCAATGAATTCCGGTGCCATGCGCCAGCCGGTTTCCAGCGAGTTCCATCCCTGCGCCTGCTGCAGAAACAGAGAGACAAAGAAGACGCTGCTGTAGGCGGAAAAGCCGAGTACCGCCGAAGCGAGATTGCAGAGGGTAAAGTCAGCCTTGCGGAACAGGTCGAGCGGCAGCAGCGGGCGGACGGCGAATTTTTCCACCCGCAGAAATGCGGCAAACAGCAGCAGCGCGGCGAACAGTGAACCGGCGCTCAGCGGGCTGCGCCAGCCGTGCTCGCCGCTGGCTATCAGACCAAACGTCAGTGCTCCCAGCCAGAGCACGCTCAGCAGCTGCCCGGCCGGGTCCAGCGACAGGCGCTCTTTCGAGGCGCTTTCACGCAGGCCATAGTGGCCCAGCAGCAGAGTGATTATCCCGATGGGCAGATTGATCAGGAAGATCACCTGCCAGCCGGTAATATGCACCAGGATGCCGCCGAGCAGCGGACCGGCGACCAGCGACAGAGCGCTCACCGCCGACCAGATGCCAATGACCCGAATACGCTGAAATTCATCAGGAAAAGATCGAGTTAACAGCGACAGCGCCCCCGGAATAATCGCCGCTCCGGCGATGCCCTGAACCACCCGCCCCGCCAGCAGAGTGGGCAGCGATCCGGCAAGCGCGCACAGGGCCGAACCCACGGTAAAAATCGCGATGCCGCACAGCCACACGCGCTTGTGACCGAAACGTGCGCTGAGCGGGCCGGAGGAGAGAATGCAGGCGGAAAGGCAGAGCGCGTAGGCATCCACCACCCACTGAAGCCCGGATAGCGTGGTATTCAGTGCCGCCTGCATTGCGGGCAGCGCAACGTTAACAATGCTGATATCCAGCGACGTCATAAAGGTGCCGAGGCAGATGGCTGCCACCAGCGAAACCCGGCGTAAGCGGTGCATAGCGTCTCCGTGATCCTGTTATTTTATTGATAATGATTCTCAATATAGATAATGACTGACCGTCGGTCAATGGATTGATGGCGGCTATTTTGCGGTTTTCTGGTCAAGAAAAGCGACATTGGTTACGATGGCACCCGGGCAATACGGGACGCGAAAATGAATTCACCACAGGAAAATAGACCGCCGCAGCCGCGCACCAAACCGGCAGAGGTTCGACTGGACGAGCTGATGGATGCCGCCGAGCGGTTGTTTATCACTAAGGGTTTTGAGACCACTACGGTCAGTGAGATCGTGCGAGATGCCGGCGTGGCGAAGGGCACGTTCTATCACTACTTCCCGTCAAAAAATGAAGTGCTGGCCGCACTGCGCGAGCGATTTACCCGCCAGTTTATCGATCGGGTTCAGCTGGCGATGGATGCCTGCCCGGTGGATGATGCGATTGCCCGCCTGCACGCCTGGTGCAACAGCTGCGTGGCGGCGTATCTGGACAGCATGGCGGTGCATGATGCGCTGTATCACGATCACCACTACCATACGCGCGGCAATCAGGATCGCGATGCGGTGCTGGATCAGGTGCTGGCACTGCTGAACGAAGGGGTTGCGCTGGGAGCCTGGCAATTGGATCGGCCCCGGCTGACCGCGATGCTGATGTACCACGGTATGCACGGCGCGGTGGACAATCTGGTGATCGGCGAAGACGCCAGCCGCACCGATTTGGGCGCACAACTGGCACAGCAGTTTTTACGTTTGCTGGGCCGTGGCTAGCCCGCGCCCGGCATATCGCTAAATATCCGGGAACGTCATCTTAAACGCCGCGCCGCCCAGCTCGCTTGTCTCACAGTTTGCTT
The DNA here is from genome assembly GCF_016909495.1 of Pantoea coffeiphila. GTDB lineage: Bacteria > Pseudomonadota > Gammaproteobacteria > Enterobacterales > Enterobacteriaceae > Erwinia > Erwinia coffeiphila. Next base: position 252,054 of record NZ_JAFBFW010000003.1, read on the forward strand.
TTCCGCCGTGGGCTTTGGCAATCGCCTGGACCACCGCCAGCCCCAGCCCGGTGCCGCCGCTTTCCCGTGAACGCGACTGATCGCCCCGGGTGAAGGTATTAAACAGGGTGCTGCCGATTTCCGCCGGGATGCCTGGCCCCTCGTCCTCTACCGCGATAGTGACACCCTCCGGGCTGCGGAAACAGGACACCATGACGACACCCGGCGTGGCGTAGCGGCGCGTATTGTCCAGCAGGGCCAGCAGCGCCTGGCGAAGTCGCGCAGCATCGCAGTGCAGGGTGATGTCATCCAGCCGCAGCACCAGCGACAGTTTGCGCTCGGCCAGCGAAGGGCGCATCAGCTCCGCCACGGCGGCGATCTCCCGGCTGATTTCGCTGTCTTCACAGTGCAGCGGCATATGACCACTTTCCGCCAGGCTCAGCGTGCGCAGATCTTCAATCAGCCGCGCCAGGCCCTCGGTCTGCTTTACCAGATTCACGAACAGCGCGTGGTCGGGGGGGAATACGCCGTCGGCCAGCCCCTGCAGCCGCCCGCGCAGGATGGTCACCGGCGTTCTCAGCTCGTGGGCGATGGCCGCATTCCAGGTGGTGATCTCCCCCGAGGCCGTTTCCAGCCGCTCGGCCATGGTATTAAAGTCGTCCACCAGCGCGGCGGTTTCCGTCAGCCTGCGGTCACCGGCTTCGGCGCGAGTACCGAGTTCGCCGCCGGCGATTTTACGCGCGCTGTCGGCCAGAGAGTTCAGCGGATACAGCACCTTGCGGGCAAATCTGACGGCGGTCAGGATCGCCACCGCCAGCGACAGCGCGGTTGAAATGCCGAACTGCATCCACTCGCCGGTGGTCGGTTCGTAGTCCACCGCCTCCATATTGGTAAACAGCAGCGCCAGGCCATACCACACGTAATACACGCCGAAAGAGATAATAATTGATGAGCAGGTGACCTGCGTCATCAGCACGATTAAATGGCGGCTCAGGCCTGATCCCTTCATGCTAATCCCCCAGCCGGTAGCCGAGGCCGCGCACGCTTTCGGGTATGCCCGAAATCCCGGCCTCCTCCAGCTTTTTACGCAGTTTGCTGATGTGGCTGTCCACCGTGCGCTCCAGGGTTTCACCCTCGGCCAGGCAGTTTTCCAGCAGCTCAAGGCGGCTGAAGACCTTTTTCGGGTAACGCATCAGGTGGGCCAGCAGGCGGAACTCGGTGGTGGTTAGCGCGATAGCCAGTTCTTCCTCGGTTTTGATATTCACCACCCGGAACTCCTCGGGATAGAGCGCCAGCCGGGCGGTTTTCAGCACCTGCGGGACGGCCGCGATGGGGCGCGGCTGGCAGGCCGTGCGCCGGAGAATAGCGTGGGTGCGGGCCACGACCTCATCGGGATTAAACGGTTTTATCACGTAGTCGTCGGCACCGATCCGCAATGCGGCGAGCTTATCGGTATCGCCATCGCTGGCCGTCAGCATCAGCACCGGCGTATTGCCGCGCCGACGAAGCTCGGAGAGCACCTGCCAGCCGTTGATACCGGGCATGCGGATATCCAGAATCACCAGGCAGGGGTTATGACGCGCATGCAGTTCAAGCGCGTCGACGCCGTTGGCGGCATAGAGTGTGTCAAAGCCATCGCGTTGCAGATACGCCTGGACGATCTCAGCGATTTCCACTTCGTCTTCGACGACAAGGATTGGGAATTGTGTGTTCATAGGACCCCACAATATGGCATCGGCAAGGGGTTGTTAAGGCCAGAATTTTTATTTTTTATCTCCACACTCCCTCCATATTCGCTCCACTGATTCTGCATAAAACCGCGTTAGTCTGCCGCCTTTCATTCTTATAACTTTCGGAAATTATGCCGCTATGAAAATTAAAGGACGGGTGCTGTTACTGGCCGCTGTTGTCCTGTCGATCGCCGGCTGTGGGCAGGATGAGGATAAGACTGCCGTTCAGTCGCCTGACGCCACCAAAGTAACGGTGACATCGCTGGAAGCGGGAGAGGTGTCAGTGACCCACAGCTGGCCGGGGCGCGTTGTTGCCCTGCGCACCGCGCAAATCCGGCCGCAGGTCGGTGGGATTGTCACCGCCCGGCTGTTTGCTCAGGGCTCGGAGGTCAAAGCGGGTCAGCCGCTGTTTCAAATCGATCCTGCGCCATTTCGTGCGGAAGTGGCGATGGCTGAAGCGACACTGGCCAGAGTGGAAGCCTCTCACCGCCAGCTACAGCAGAAGGCCAACCGCCTGAGCCAGATTCAGCATAGCGGTGCTGTCAGCCGTCAGGATTTTGATGATGCACTGGCGAACAGTGCGCAGGCGGCGGCCAGCGTGGCGGAAGCCAAAGCCTCGCTACAGCGGAAAAAGCTGGACCTGGCGTACTCCACGGTAAAAGCCCCGGTCAGCGGGCGAATCGATCAGGAGTTTGTGACCGAGGGTGCGCTGGTCAGCGCGGCGGATACCCAGGCGATGGCTATCGTTCAGCAGACGGAAAAGGTCTATGTCGATGCCCGTCTGCCCGCATCGGAGCTGCGCCAGATTATCGACAGCCCGACAGCGGATGAACCGTCCCCCAATGCGCTGCGGGTCAGTCTGCTGGATGAGGCCGGTAAGCCCTATGACGTACAGGCTAAGCTGCTGTTCTCCGGGGTGAGCGTTAATAACGAAACCGGCGACGTGGTGCTGCGCATCGTGGCGGATAATCCGGCGCGCGTCCTGCTGCCGGGAATGTATATCCGCGTCAGCATTACCCGACATATCGCTAAAAACGGACTGGTGATACCCGGCCAGGCGATACAGCGCCTTGATGACGGCAACTATGTCTGGACGGTCGATGGTGATGGCGCGGCGCGGAAAATCGGCGTGGAGCTGGCGGGCGAAAGCGGCCAGGGCGAGATCGTCAAAAGCGGTCTGCAGGCCGGAACAAGGCTGGTTGTTGAAGGCCAGGACAAGCTGCAGGAAGGCATGCGGGTAACGGCTGTTCCGCTTAAGCCCCGTGCGTAATCCGCGTTTTAATCAGTACAGGAAAATCTGATGCCGCAATTCTTTATCAATCGCCCGATTTTTGCCTGGGTTATTGCCCTGTTTATCGTACTGTTCGGGCTGATCGCCATTCCGCAGCTGCCGGTGGCACAGTATCCGTCGGTGGCACCGCCCAGCGTGTCGATTACCGTAAACTACCCCGGTGCCACGCCGCAGACCATGAACGAATCGGTGATTTCCCTGATTGAACGGGAACTGTCCGGCGTGGACGATCTGCTTTACTTCGAATCCTCCAGCGATACGTCGGGAATGGGCACGATCACGGTGACCTTTAAGCCGGGCACCGATATCAAGCTGGCCCAGGTCGACGTGCAGAACCAGATTAAGGTGGTGGAGCCGCGGCTGCCGCAGACGGTCAGGCAAAACGGGCTGACGGTTGAGGCGGCGTCCTCGAACTTTCTGATGATCGTCGGGCTGAACTCGGCACCGGGCCGCTTTAGCGAAGCCGATCTGAGCGACTATTTTGCCCGTAACCTGACGGAAGAGCTGCGCCGGGTGGAGGGCGTGGGGAAAGTGCAGGCGTTCGGCGCGGAGAAGGCGATGCGGGTGTGGGTCGATCCCGCACGGCTGATTTCCTATTCCCTGACGATTAGCGACATTACCAACGCCATCAGCCTGCAAAATGCGCAGATTGCACCGGGCCGTATCGGTGATTCGCCGTCGGTTGACGGTCAGCGTTCGTCCTATCCGCTGACCGTTAGCGGCCAGCTCGGTACGCCGGAGGAGTTCCGTCAGATCGTGCTGAAGGCCAATACCGACGGTTCACGGGTGACGCTGGGCGACGTGGCGCGCGTAGAGCTGGGATTACAAACTTACTCTTTCTCCATCCGTGACAACGGCGTGCCGTCTACGGCGGCGGCGATCCAGCTGTCGCCCGGTGCCAACGCGGTGAAAACCTCGGCGGCGGTGCAGGCAAGGCTGGCCGAACTGGCCAATACCATGCCGGAGGGGATGAGCTATTCCGTGCCGTTTGATACCGCGCCGTTCGTTAAAATCTCCATCGAAAAGGTGATCCATACCTTTATCGAGGCGATGGTGCTGGTCTTCCTGGTCATGTTTCTGTTCCTGCAAAACGTCCGCTATACCTTTATTCCAGCCATCGTTGCGCCCATCGCGCTGCTGGGCACCTTCACCGTGATGATGCTGAGCGGCTTCTCTATCAACGTGCTGACGATGTTTGGCATGGTGCTGGCGATCGGCATTATCGTCGACGATGCGATTGTGGTGGTGGAAAACGTTGAACGCCTGATGGCGGAAGAGGGGCTGTCACCGCGCGAAGCGACGGAAAAGGCAATGCGTGAAATCACCGGTGCGGTAATCGGTATTACGCTGGTGCTGACTGCCGTATTTATCCCGATGGGGCTGGCCAGCGGTTCGGTAGGGATTATCTACCGGCAGTTTACCCTGTCGATGGCGGTGTCGATCCTGTTCTCAGCGTTCCTGGCGTTAACGTTGACCCCGGCGCTCTGCGCCACCCTGTTGAAGCCGATTACCCCGGAATCACACCATAAAGGGCGTTTTTTCAGTGCCTTTAACCGCGGCTTCGATCGGCTGTCTTCCGGCTATGCGTCGTGGCTGGGCCGCCTGCTGAAAAAAACCGGCCGCATGATGCTGCTGTATGCGGCACTGTGCGCGGTGCTGGCCTTCGGCTTTAAAGTCCTGCCGTCCTCTTTCCTGCCGGAAGAGGATCAGGGCTACTTTATTACGTCTCTCCAGCTGCCTTCCGATGCGACCACCGAGCGCACCAGCGACGTGGTGCAAAAGCTGGAGGCGCTGATCGCCGAACGTCCGGGCGTCGATCGTAACCTGTCGATCCTCGGTTTCAGCTTTGCCGGATCGGGCTCCAACTCTGCGCTGGCCTTTACCATGATGAAAGACTGGGGCGAGCGTTCCGGCGCAACGGCACAGGGCGAAGCGGCCTGGGTGCAGGAGGCGATGTCCTCCGTTCCTGACGCCACGGTGATGAGCCTGCTGCCGCCGCCGATTGCCGAGCTGGGTAACTCCACCGGCTTCACGCTGCGGCTGGAGGATCGCGCCGGGCACGATTACAAAACGCAGATGGCGGCGCTGCATATGCTGCTTGGCGCGGCGGCTGGCAGTGCCGTCGTGCAGGATGTGTATCCCGATGGCCTGCCTGATGGCACCAGTATTAACCTGCGCATCGATCGCCAGAAAGCCGAAGCGATGGGCGTGACTTTTAGCGATATCAGCCAGACGCTCTCCGGTGCGATGGGGTCGTCTTACGTCAACGATTTCCCTAACGGTGGGCGTATTCAGCAGGTGATTGTGCAGGCCGACGCGCCGTACCGTATGCATCTGAAGGACGTGCTTTCGCTCTACGTGCGCAACAAAAGCGGCGGTATGGTGCCGCTGTCCGAGTTTGTTCAGGCCGACTGGCAAACCTCGCCGCTACAGCTGATTCGCTATCAGGGCTATCCTGCCTTCCGTCTGGCCGGTAGCGCCGCGCCGGGCTATTCAAGCGGGGATGCGATGGCCGAAATGGAGAGGCTTGCCGGAGAGCTGCCGTCAGGGTTTGCCGTTGAGTGGACCGGGCAGTCGCAGCAGGAACTCCAGTCGGCTTCGCAGGCACCGATGCTGATGATGCTGTCGATGCTGGTGGTATTCCTGGTGCTGGCGGCACTGTATGAAAGCTGGACCATCCCGCTTTCGGTGATGCTGGTGGTGCCGCTGGGGCTGTTGGGCACCGTGGGGGCGGTGCTGCTGCGCGATATGTCCAACGATGTGTTCTTCAAGGTGGGGATGATCACCATCATCGGTCTGTCGGCGAAGAATGCGATTTTAATCGTTGAGTTTGCCCGCCAGCTCTATCGTGAAGAGGGCAATATCGTCAGCGCCACGCTGCGCGCCGCCCGTATGCGCCTGCGGCCGATCCTGATGACCTCGCTGGCCTTTACCCTCGGCGTAGTGCCGCTGATGCTGGCAACCGGGGCGAGCGCTACGACTCAGCACGCCATCGGCACCGGGGTATTCGGTGGGATGATTACCGGGACAATTCTGGCGGTGTTCTTTGTGCCTGCGTTCTTCCTGTTCGTGATGGCTGCGGCCGATAAACTGCGTGCCCTCACCAGCAAATCAAATCGGTAATAAAACAACACAGCAGGCAGCTTAAGGGCGCTGCCTGCTCTGAGTTCAGGCTGATTTTAACTCAGGAGGACAGCATGGATATCCAGCAAGAAACCGTCGACGACATTCTGCCATGGATTGATGAACATATCGGACTGCCGCTGCACATTCAGGATGTTGCCGCCCGCTCGGGTTATTCAAAATGGTATTTTCAGCGCCTTTTCCGTCAGCGAATGAATCAGACCCTGGGAAGTTATATTCGCGATCGCCGACTGTATTATGCCTCGCAGGATTTGGCGCTGACCGAACTGACCGTTCTGGATATTGCGCTGCGTTACGGTTTTGAAAGCCAACAATCGTTCACCCGCCTGTTCACCCGCTACTTTAAGGCGCCGCCCGCCCGATGGCGGCGGACGCAGCGCTAACGTTTTTCGCCTTAAAAGTCATTAATACGCTTATTTTTTGGCTAAAAAATCGTCCATTTATAACTTTTGTTATTAATTTTAGCGATTGTTTATTAAAAATTAATAGTCACCCACTCTTAAAGCAGTCTCCAGACAGATGTGAACAAATGTATATTTGTCGGCGAAATAGCATTCTTTGACGCCGACAGTATTAACGAACTCTCCTTAACGAGACTCGCTATCTGACGCCTTAATCTTGCGGCTTCCGGTCAGTTGAAGTTTCTATTCACCATTGCACAAATACGTATGGCGAAAAGTCGACGACTTTGTGCAGGACCGCTGTTGGCTAATTGATAAATAACTCTCTCCGACAAGGATAAGCAATGAAAAAGGTAATTCTTTCCGCCGCGATGGCGACTGCGTTTTTAGGCCTGTCTGCAGCGAATGCGGCTGACCAGAATGTGGGTGGTGGTCAGGTTAATTTCTTCGGTAAAGTGACCGATGTTTCTTGTACTGTTTCCGTTAATGGCCAGGGCAGCGATGCCAATGTTTATCTGTCTCCAGTGACCTTAACGGAAGTGAAAGGCGCAGCGGCTGATACACTGCTGAAACCAAAATCTTTCACCATCGACGTGTCTAACTGCCAGGCCGCTGACGGCACCGCGCAGGACGATCTGACCAAGCTGGGCGTGAACTGGACCGGTGGTAACCTGCTGGCTGGCGCTACCGGCAAACAGCAGGGCTACCTGGCGAACACCGAAGCCGCCGGTGCTAAAAACATTCAGCTGGTTCTGGCAACAGACAGTGCCACCGCACTGACCAACAAAATCATCCCTGGCGACAGCACCCAGCCGAAAGTAACCGGCGACGCTGCGGCCGTACAGGACGGTGCACGCTTCACGTATATCGTGGGCTACGCGACCGGCACCCCGTCTGCTGTCACCACCGGTGTGGTGAACAGCTACGCGACTTACGAAATTACCTACCAGTAATTACTGCCTGAAATTAAAACGGCCTTTATCAGCCGATTTAAACAGTGATAAAGCGGCACGTGCTGCCGCTTATTTTTTATTTTGAGGTCAGCATGAAGTCGATTGCCCTTTTTTTCTTTTCCATTTTTAGTGTTGCGGCCAGCGCCAACAATATTATTGTCAACGGCACCCGCTTTATTTATCCGGGAAATGAAAAAGAAATAACGGTGCAGCTTTCCAACACCGCCGACCGCCCGGCGCTGGCGCAAACTTGGCTGGATAACGGTAATCCCGACGCCACGCCGGATACCATCACCACGCCGTTTATTATTACTCCGCCAATTTCCCGCGTGGATGCCAAAAGCGGCCAGACGCTGCGTATCAAACTCGGCAGCGATGCCGGCTTAGCCAAAGATAAAGAGACGCTGTGGTGGCTGAACCTGCTGGAAATCCCGCCAGTGGTCGCTAACGGCAAAAATGAAGGGCAAAACGTCCTGCAGCTGGCGATTCGCTCACGGTTTAAATTTATTTATCGCCCGGCAGGCCTCGGCAACCGCGATGCGGCGGCGGAAAAACTCGCACTCTCCGCCAGCGGTAATCGCTTATCAGTATCGAACCCCACGCCGTTTTATATCACCGTCAGCCGCATTTCGCGCGACGGCGTCAGGCCGCTCAATGGCAAAACGGTGATGCTTGCCCCGCAGTCAAGCCAGGTGATTGCACTGAACGCGTCGGTGAGCAAAGGCGAGACGCTGACTGTTAACAATATCAATGACTATGGTGCCGATGTTGCTGTGAAAGTCGCCGTTCAATAAGGGTGAAAATAATGAAGCAGAAGTTATTCTGCCCGGGAAGTTTACGCACGGCGATGGCAATTGCGCTCTGCGGCTTGCCGTTAGTTTCCAGCGGACAGGAAAACCCAGGGGCGACCTACACCTTTAACGACGGTTTTATCGTCGGCAGCCGTGAAAAAGTCGATCTGTCACGATTCTCTACCAGCGCCATCACCGAGGGAACCTACTCACTTGACGTGTACACCAACGGCGAGTGGAAAGGGCGCTACGATCTCAATGTCACCCGCGATCAAGACGGGAAAATGGGGATCTGTTACACCCGGGCCATGCTGGCGCAGTTTGGTATTGCCGCCGAGAAGCTCAACCCCACGCTCAGCCAGCAGGAAGGCTTCTGCGGCCGTTTGCCGGAGTGGCACAGCGAAGACACGATTAAAGATAACCTGATTCAGTCCTCTCTGCGGCTGGAAATCTCCGTACCGCAAATCTATGAAGATCAGCGCTTTAAAAACTTCGTCAGCCCGGAATTCTGGGATAAAGGCATTACCGCGCTGAACCTGGGCTGGATGGCGAACACCTGGACCAGCCACGCTTCGGCCGGTGAAAGTTCGGATAACAGCAGTGCCTATCTGGGCATCAATGCGGGATTTTCCTGGGACGGCTGGCTGCTGAAGCACGTGGGGAATCTGAACTGGCAGCAGCAGCAGGGCAAGGCGCGCTGGAGCAGTAACCAGACCTACGTACAGCGGCCGCTGCCGCAGGTCGATTCCATCGTCAGCGCGGGGCAAATCTTCACCAACGGTGAGTTCTTCGACACCATTGGCGTGCGTGGTGTGAATCTGGCGACCGACGACAATATGCTGCCTGACGGAATGCGTTCTTACGCGCCGGAGATCCGCGGCGTGGCGCAGAGTAACGCGCTGGTAACGGTCCGTCAGGGCGCGAATATGATTTATCAGACGACCGTGCCGCCGGGGCCGTTTGTATTAAAAGATGTCTATCCTTCCGGCTACGGCAGCGATTTGGAAGTGTCGGTGAAAGAATCCGATGGCAGCACAGAAGTGTTTAATGTGCCCTACGCCTCGGTGGCGCAGCTGCTGCGTCCGGGGATGACGCGCTATGCGCTCTCCGCCGGTAAGGTTGATGACAGTTCGCTGCGAAACCGGCCCGTGCTGTATCAGGCGACCTGGCAGCACGGTCTGAATAACCTGTTTACCGGCTATGTCGGCGCTACCGGCTTTAATGATTATCAGGCCTTCCTGCTCGGCACCGGGATGAATACCGGTTTCGGTGCGCTCTCCTTCGATATCACCCAGTCACGGCTGAGAAGCGATACGCTGAATGAAAACGGCCAGAGCTACCGCGCCACCTTTAACCGGATGTTCACCGAAACCCAGACCAGCATCGTGCTGGCGGCGTATCGCTACTCCACCAAAGGTTATTACAACCTGAACGACGCGCTGTTTGCGGTCGATCAGGAGAAATACTACGACAGCAATTACACCCAGTGGCGGCAGAAAAACGGCCTGACCTTTACCGTCAACCAGAGCCTGCCGGACGGCTGGGGTGGTTTTTATCTGAGCGGCCGCATCTCCGATTACTGGAACCGCTCCGGCACCGAGAAGCAGTATCAGCTCAGCTACAACAATATGTTTGGCCGCCTGTCATGGTCGGTGGGCGCTCAGCGCGTTTATACCCCGGACAGCTCCGGCCACAGCCGCGACGACCGCGTGTCGCTTAACTTCAGCTATCCGCTGTGGTTCGGCGAGGGGCGTACCGCAAATCTGACCTCGAATACCTCATTTAATAACTCGCACTTCGGCAGCTCGCAGATTGGCGTGAACGGCTCGCTGGATAGCAGCAATAACCTGAATTACGGCATTTCCACCACCACCTCCAGCGGCGGCGAGCATGATGTGGCGCTGAACGGCAGCTATCGTACGCCGCTGGCCACGCTGAACGGCAGCTACAGCCAGGGCGCGGGCTATCGCCAGAGCGGGCTGGGCGGCAGCGGGACGCTGATTGCCCACGGTGGCGGCATTGTGCTGTCGCCGGAGACCGGCACGACCATGGCATTGATCGAAGCGAAAGATGCGGCAGGTGCTGAACTGCCGGGTTCACCGGGGACGCGCGTGGATAAAAACGGCTATGCGGTTCTGCCGTACCTGCGCCCCTACCGCATCAATGCGGTTGAAATTGACCCGAAAGGCAGCAGTGACGATGTCGCGTTCGAGCGAACGGTGGCTCAGGTGGTGCCGTGGGAAGACAGCGTGGTGAAAGTGGCCTTCAATACGTCAATTCAGAACAACATCACACTGCTGGCTCGCCAGGCAAACCGTGCGCCGCTGCCGTTTGCCGCCTCCGTTTACGATGCGGACGGCAAGGCGATTGGCGTCGTAGGCCAGGGCAGCATGCTGTTTATCAGCGATGCCAGCGCACGGCGCGCGGTGGTGAAGTGGAGCGGCGGAGAGTGTTCCGTTGAGCTGGGCCAGGAAAACAATAAGGAAAGGGTATGTCGCTGAGTAAGCAGCTGGTTATCTTGATGGGGCTGATGATGATGGGGACAACCTCCGCCTGGGCAGCCTGTACCCGACTCTCTCAGCCAACGGTACAGCTGGATATGGTGGTGGGCAGGGTGGTGGTGCCGCCCGATCTGCCGGTGGGTTCGGTGATTGCCACCCGAAACTGGACGATGAATGCGCCGGGCGGTGCAAGCTACACCTGTACCTCCGGCACCAACCGCTTTGTGGCGAAGATGGCGCTGGCGGGCAGTACCAATCTGGGTAATAAGGTGTTTTCTACCAACGTGCCGGGAATCGGCATGCGCTTCAGCCGCGGCGGGGCCACGGTGAATATTATCTACCCGGATACCTATTCCTCATCGATAACCCGAACCACGACCTATTCTCTGGAGGGGTCGCGCTTCACCCTGGAGATTATTAAAACCGCCACCACCACCGGAAGCGGTACGCTGGCGGCAGGAAAATATACGACCTACGACTGGGAGAACGGTAATAATCCCATTCTGGACACCTATCTGAGTGCCAATGCGATCACCATTGTTTCGCCTTCCTGTACGGTATTGAGTGGTACTAATATGAATGTTGATGTGGGCGCAATTAAACGTTCCGATTTAAACGGAGTCGGTACGACTGCGGGCGGAAGAGATTTTAATATTCAGCTGCAGTGCAGTGGCGGCTTAAGCGCTTCCGGGTTTGCTAACATCAATACGACGTTCTCGGGGAATCTGGCCACCAATACCACCGCGACCAAAGGGGCACTGATTAACGAAAAAACCGGCAATTCGGCGGCAAAAGGGATCGGTATTCAGGTGCTGAAAGACGGAACGCCAATCGAGTTTAATAAAAAATACAACATCGGTACGCTACAGAGCCAGGAAACGCGCTATATCACCTTACCGTACCGCGCCCGTTTCTATCAGTACCTGCCGACCACCTCGACCGGTGAAGTGGAATCTCATATGGTCTTTAACCTGACGTACGATTAACCCGGGAGGTGGATATGAGCGAATTGTTATCGTATTTAACCCTTAAAAAGATCGTTCAGATGATTCTGCTGGGCTGCGGTTTAACCGCCTTTTCAGCCCTGGGGAAGATGCCTTTCTATGATGATGGGCGGATCGATTTTCGTGGGCGAGTTAGCGATACGTCATGCAGCGTGGCGCTAAATGGCAGTAATAATGCCGGTAGCGGTAATATCTGGCTGGCGCCGGTCAGTCTTACTGAAGTTCACCAGCGTGGGGCGGGGGCGTTTATGAATCCCCAGGCTTTCACGCTGGAGCTGTCAAAATGTCAGCTAAATTCACCGGGTACGGAAGATCTGCAAATACCGCTTCCGGTAGTCAGCGTGCGCTGGATTAGTGGTGTGGGTATAAGTGCGGTGAATAACGACAGTGCAGAGTACCTGGACAATATTTTACCCGACGGTGCACGCCATATTTACCTGGCTCTGGCGACCAATGACGGCAGCACGCTGGCGGCGGAAAATAAAATTGTTCCGGCCGATCCGCAGCAGAATCAGGTTCAGATGCAGGATCAATCGCCAAGCAGTGGCGTATTAACCTATTATATAGGCTATGTAACCACCTCGCCGCAGCAGGTGACCAGCGGGCCGATTAGTAGCCTGGCAACGCTGGAGCTGGTTTATAATTAATAATATCAAAGAGTGATGCCGGGTTGCTCCGGCATATTAAATAACAACCTCTTCCTGCACCAGTTGTTCAATACTGACTTCCTGCCAGTAAAACCCCTGCATTGCAAACCATTCCATGCCGCTTAGCCAGCGTTGATGTTCTTCGTTCTCAACACCTTCGATAATCACCCGGTGGTTATTTTTTGACAGGAATGTAATTAACGCCTGCATGAGCTGGCGTCCGTGTTCTTTTTCTATTAAATGCCAGAAGAATTCCTTGTCAATTTTTACGTAATTAAAATGATAGCCACGAATAGCACCGATCCCGGCGTAACCAGAACCAAAGTCATCCAGCCAGAGCGAAACGTTCAGCGGCAATAAACGGTTTACCGGCGCGTGGCCCAGTAAGCTGACTGAGTATTCAGCCACCTCAAAATGCACATGTTCCAGCCGTTCAATTCTTTCCGCAATATCATGACGTTGCAGAAGCGAGAGGATATGATCGTCGATATTGATAGTAAGAAACACGGCGTTATCCAGGAACCAGTCTCTGTGCTGTTCTGCCTGTGCCAGCTGCTCGATAAAAATATCTTCACGTAATGAATTGTTTACATTGCGAAAAAAAACATCGGGGGAGACGGTGATTCGGTCAAAGCGGCTCAGGCATTCAACGGCAACCAGTTTTCCTTCAGGTGAGAACATTTTCTGATAAACATAGCGAATGGCTATATCACCACGAGATAACGTATCGATAAGCATCGTATTGCTCATTATTTTTCAGGTGTCAGTTTTTATTTGATGTGTCATCACCGGCGGCAATGACAACCAGAATACACAATATGTTATTCAAATTTAAATATAATTTGGAACTAAAATCGTCTTGACTTAAGTTTCTGATCGACGGTTATCTTTAATACGGTGTCCTCGATGTATTTCTTAGTGTCGGGGTTTTTATAGTTGAATTTACAGGAGATGCGAAATGCATTTCGTTCATGAGAACGATCCTGATACACCGGCGTGACGTTAACCACTTTCAGACTGGTAACAATAATACCGTATTCCGCAAGTGAAATCTCCACATTGTCTAATGCCATTCCTTTATCCATAAACTTTTTTTTGAAGGATTCAGATATAAAAGAACATCCTCCCTCAGAAAGGTCATTGATAGTACATCTATAGCTTTCACCGCTCTTGTGTCGACCCGAACAGAAGAAACCCGAATCGTTTTTAACGCGTACGCGTTGTGTTAAGCGACGTTGCAAAATGTTAATGCTATCAGGCAAAAAAAAAGCAATGGCATTGGCGGTGTTTTGACGGTCACTTTCGGTGCTTAATGCAGCACTGAACTCAATTTTTCCTAACTGGCTGTGTAATACAAAAGAAAACCCAGCGCTGTCAGTAATTGATGGAAAATCCGAATCATCAGGATTAATATAAAAACATGAGAAATCAACCTTTTTGATATTTGCTGCCCACAATTCTCCTTTATGATAAATGTCTATTTCAGATTTAACTCTGCACTCTTCTCTCAAGATTGCCAATATTTCATATTTAGACTCTTTTAAGATCCCCACTGACATTCCATATCCTCTCATGCTATTTTTTTTAGTACCATTTTGGTCTTTATCCTATAGGAAAAAATCACCACTTAGTGCAAGAGATTGTGAGGGTCGTCTATCGTTAATGTTTAAATAATAGATGAAGACAATTAACAGGTACTTGACAGTTTTGCTAAGTATTCTCCTGGGTAGGGTGAATTTAAATAACGCTTATTTATTATGTGGTTATTTACTGGTTTTTTAAACGAATGGTAAACGTACTTTTGGTGGCAGGTTTGTCACAGTGAAGAATGAGTGGGAAGGCTATTCTATATTTTATTTTAGACTAATAGAGAGTTCTGGATGGCAGGGGGTTACCTGAAATTAAAATTTTCAGCCAGATGGGTCGGGTGATGTTTATCGTATTCTGAGGTGGAGGGTTTCTGGCTGAAAATAGCCGTGATGACGAACATCGAACCTACAGGCCGCAGGTGGAGAATGTATTTTATTTTGCAGATCAATTCTTTTACATATTACCCGGTGTCTGTTTCCCCCTGAAGTCAGTCTTCAGGAAGAATAGCTGAAAATAAGGTTTCGAGCCGCGACGTTATTTTTCTGATTCAGAAACGATCGTCCTTTCCTCACCGTACCAGAGCTGTGACTGCGTTAAATCGACAAACTGTCGTTCATCGGCAATCAGCTCCCGCAGTGCCAGTAATCCCTCTTCGGTTTTTCGCGCCGCCAGATGTGACTCCATGTCGTCCCACCACAGCTCAGCGCAGCCATCGTAATCCACCTGCGGGGCATTTCGGGTTTGCCGTAGTGCCTCTTGTGCGGGGGCATCAGCATAAGGGACGGTCTGGATATAGCGACGAATCCCAAGAATTTCAGCGTGTTTAGTCACCAGCCGGGCATGGTTTTCACGCCAGTATCGATCGAATTCTTCCGCCGTTAAGTCCGCCCGTCTCCCTGTGGTTACGATAGCTCGTAATGACATCTGCGTTACGATTTCTGTATGATTAATGTCCAGTAAGTATGGCGGAGATAACATTATGCCCTTAACGAACAGCGCTTCTGTCAAACGCGAAACATTGAATTTGCGCATCAAGCCCGCCGAGCGGGATCTCATCGATCGTGCGGCAAAAGCCAAGGGAAAAAATCGCACCGATTTTGTTCTTGAGGCTGCTCGTGCCGCCGCAGAGGAAGCGTTAATCGATAGGCGGATCATCATGGCAGATCCAGACGCTTATCAGGCTTTTCTTACCCGATTGGATCAGGCTCCTGCGGCGAATGACGCACTGCGAAAAACGATGCAAACCCTGGCCCCGTGGGAAAAGAAAGAATGATATCTGCACCCGAGCCGCTCCACGCCGAACATCTGCTGTCTGCATTTTGTTGTGGCGTGGGGTCCATGGATAACTGGCTAAAACAGCGGGCGATGAAAAATCAGGTCACTGGCGCATCACGTACTTTCGTCAGCTGTGATGGCTTAAACGTGCTGGCGTATTATTCATTGGCCCCCAGTGCCGTAATGACGAATGCCGCTCCCGGACGTTTTCGCTGTAATATGCCCGACCCCATCCCTGTCGTTGTGCTGGGCCGTTTGGCGGTGGATAAATCACTACACGGTCAGGGTGTTGGCAGGGCATTGGTGCGAGATGCCGGGCTACGGGTCATTCAGGTAGCAGATACCATCGGCATCAGAGGAATGATGGTACATGCGCTGTCTGATGACGCGCGGGAATTTTACCTGAGATTAGGATTTGAGCCTTCACCAATAGACCCAATGATGCTGATGGTGACGCTGGGTGATTTGACAGGGAGTTTATCGATTTAAATTACAGGCTCCGATTTTTACGCATTGTGATTCTCTTTTTGGCATATCTCTCTCCTCAGAATGAAAGAGAATAGATAGCGCAGCCCGTTCCCCGACTAATTTTCTTTTTTTTCTGCCCGATTTCTTTCCTCGCGTGACCTCTTTGATGAGCTTTCGATTCAATACCTTCAGGGAACCGCTTAATGACCATAAAAAATACAGTCCGCCCGACGCGCGCGGGGGCCGCCTCTGCCCGTAGTCGCCTTGCTATCGCCATCACCGGCCTGCTGGCCGCCACCGCCGTCGTGCCCGCTGGCGCGCTGGCACAGTCCGCTACGCTGCAGCAGCCAGCAGCGCGGACCTTCTCGATTCCTGCCGGGGATCTGGCGGGGGCGCTGCGCAGCGCCGCTGGCCAGGCGGGCGTCATTCTGATTTTCACCCCGGAGCAGACCCGCGGGAAAAGTAGCGCCGGCGTGCGCGGCAGCTACGGCGTTGAGCAGGCGCTGGATATCCTGCTGGCAGGGAGCGGCCTGCGCGCTGAACAGACCGACAGCGGCTACCGGCTGGTTGATAGCGCGGCAGAACAGGCTCTTGCTATTCCAGAGCTGTCGGTGGTCGCCGGGCTGTCCGACAGTACCGCCGCCGGGCGCTCCACGCTTGACCAACAGGATATCGACCGCATCCAGGCCGACAACGTTGCCAGCCTGCTCGACAAGCTGCCGGGTGTGTCGATGGCCGGTTCGCCGCGTCCGGGTGGGCAGAGCCTGAATATCTGGGGCATGGGCGACATGGAAGACGTTAAGGTGGTACTGGACGGCGCGCCGAAGGGCTTCGAAAAGTATCGCCAGGGTTCGGTCTTTATTGAGCCGGAGCTGCTGAAGCGCGTGAGCGTCGACAAGGGCCCGCATAATATTCAGAACGCCAACGGCGGCTTCGGCGGTACCATCACGATGGAAACCAAAGACGCCGGTGATATGCTGCGTCCGGGAGAAGATCTCGGCGGTATGTTGAAATACAGCTACCACACCAACGATCGCCAGGGCACTTACAGCGGCGCGCTGTACGGCCGCAGCGAGGAGGGATTTGCCGACGGCCTGCTGTACGCCAGCCGCCGCGACGGCGGCAATATCAAGCGCCCGGACGGCACGCGCTTCGCCTATTCTGAGAACGACCAGACCTCTTACCTGCTGAAAACTAACCTCTATCTGACCGATTCGCAGACCCTGACCCTCTCGGCGATGCGTTCCGAATCCGACGGCTGGCAGCCGTTTGCCGCCAAACGCGATGACATCGCCGCGCCGAGCCAGGCGAACATCGACCGCTACGGCTATGAGGAGGCCTGGCGCCGCATTCTGGTCTACCGCGATCAGAAGGACAGCAACTACTCGGCGAAGTGGAACCTCGCCCCGGAGTCACAGCCGCTGGTCAATCTGACCGTGGCGCTGGCCTATTCGAAAACCGAGCAGCACGACCGGCGTCCTGACTCCGCCTCGCAGTCCAGCTATCTCGGCACGCTGGGCAACGAGAGCTGGGTCAGCTATACCGACCGCCAGCTGGACGTCAGCAACGTGAGCGAGTTCAGCAGTGGGCCGCTGGAGCACAAGCTGCTGATCGGCACGCAGCTGCACAAGCACGACCGCGATACGCTGATGTACTATCCGTCCGGCGCGACCAACGCCAGCTACAACTACGGTTACTTCCAGCCTTACTATATGCCGGCGGGTAAACAGGAGACGCGTAGCGTCTATCTACAGGATGCGGTGAGCTACGGCGACCTGACGATCACCCCGGGCCTGCGCTACGACCACGTCACCAACACCGGGCGGCCGAACCTCGCGCCGCGCTATAACGACAGCGATCCGCTGGCCGGCCACGACTACAGCAGCGTGACCTACACCGGCTGGTCGCCGCACCTCGGCACCATCTGGAAGGCGACGCGTAACGTCTCGCTGTTTGCCGACGTCAGCCGCACCTGGCGCGCGCCGGTGATCGACGAGCAGTACGAAGTGCAGTCCGCCGCTTCCAGCGTGCCGGGCACCAGCCGCAATCTGCAGGTGGAGCGCATTACCGGCATCCGGCTGGGCGCGGTGCTTGACTTCAACGACCTGCTGCTGGACAAGGACAGCCTGCAGATCCGCACCACCCTGTTCCGTAACCGTGGAAAGAACGAGATCTTCTACCGCCGCGGCGTGCTGTGCGAAGAGGGCAGCTGCGGCCAGCCGCTCTCCAACTACCGCAACCTGCCGGGCTACACCATTGAAGGGTTTGAGGTTGAGTCGTTCTACGACAGCGAAAGCGTGTTCGGCAGCCTGTCGCTGTCGTCGATTCGCGGTAAGCGCGATGGCTCACCGCGTGACCCGTGGGGCAATGAAACATGGATCGCCGAAATCCCGCCGACGACCGCGCATGCGATGCTCGGCCTGAAAGTGCCGCGTGCCAATCTGGCCTTCGGCGTAACCGGCGACTTCGTACGTAAGCAGGATCGCTCGCCGGTGGATGGCGATCCTCAGGCGGCGGTATGGGCGCTGCCGAAAACCTCGGGTTACGCGCTGTACGGCCTGTTCGCTTCGTGGGAGCCAAACTTCTGGCGCGGTCTTGAGGCGCGGGTCACCGTCGATAACCTGCTGAACCACAACTACTATCCGTACCTTGGCGAGTCGGTTTCCGGCGTCGGGCGCAACTTCAAGTTCAGCGTCAGCCAGCGTTTCTAATCCTTCCTCCCGGCGGGGGCCGCAGTGGCCCCCGCACCGCACGTGTGGCCGCATAACGCGGTAAAGCGCGTTAAAATTCAGCAATAACTTGACACGCCATTTACATTATCTAAATAATAATGATTGTTATTTTCACTATCATTACTATCGGGTGTTTTGCATGGCGAGGAAACAGAGCGCAGCGTCCCACGGTTTTGCCGAACAGCTCTACCTTGAGCATCACAGCTGGCTGTGCAGCTGGCTGCGCAACAGGGTCAGCTGCGCGTCCCATGCGGAAGATCTGGCACAGGATACCTTTTTGGGTATCCTGCTCAGCCCGCAGCTGTTAACGATCCGCGAGCCGCGCCCGTTCCTGGCTACGGTGGCACGCCGCCTGGTCGCCAACTTCTACCGCCGTAAAAAGATTGAAGAGCACTACCTGCAGGCGCTCGCCGAGCTGCCGGAAGAGGCGATCCCCTCGCCGGAAGTGCGCCAGCAGGCGATTGAAATGCTGGAGCAGCTTGACCGGGCGCTGGACGGGCTGCCGCCGCACGTGCGCGAAGCGTTCCTGCTGGCGCACCTGCAGGGCATGCGCTACAGCGACATTGCAGAACGCTTGCGTGTCTCAACCAGCTCGGTGAAACAGTACCTACAGCGTGCCAACCTGCACTGCTTCTTTGCGCTGTCGGCGTAATGATGGCGGAGGGGCGCGCGATGGCCGAAGAGATTGACCCGAAGAGCGCACGTGAGGCGGTGGCGTGGCTGACGCAGCTGATGTCGGAAGAGGCGAACGGCGAGGATAAGGACGGCTGGCAGCGCTGGCTGGCGGCCAGCCCGGAAAACGTGCGGGCCTGGCAGCATATCAGCCGCTTCTCCTCGCAGTTCTCGCAGCTGAACGGCGAGGCGGCGCACCGCAGCCTGTCGACGGTCGCCAACCCGCAGCGCCGTCGGCTGCTGCGCTGCGCGGCCGGCGTTGGTCTGATCGGCGCGGTCGGCGCAGGGGTGCTGCCCTGGCGATCGTGGCAGGCGGACTACCGCACGGCAATCGGCGAGCAGCAGCGGGTCACGCTAAGCGACGGCACCGATCTGCTGCTGAACACGCAGACCGCGGTGAACGTCAGCCTGCCGCAGCTCAGCCTGCTGCAGGGCGAAATGCTGGTCGCCGCGCCGCGCAGCGGCATGCCGCTGCAACTGTTGCTGCCGCAGGGCAGCGTGCAGTCGCACAACAGCCGCTTCAGCCTGCGGCTGCATGACGACTATAGCGAGCTTGCGGTCTATCACGGCCAGCTCAGCATCACGCCTCTGGATGGCCAGCGCACCACCCTCAACGCGGGCTACGGCGGTCGGTTGAATCTCAGCGGGTTCCACAAAGTGGGCAGAGTCAGCGGGGAACCCGGCTGGCAGCAGGGAATGCTGTACGCCGACAATATGCGACTGGATGACTTTCTCGCCGAGCTGGCGCGCTACCGGCGCGGCGTAATCCGCTGCGGTCAGCAGGTCGCAGGCCTGCGGCTGTCGGGTGCCTTCCCGCTCGCTGACACCGATCGGATTATTGCCTCGCTGCCCGGCACGCTGCCGGTTCAGGTCAGCTCACTATCGAAATACTTCATCAGCATCTCATAGTCGGCTATTAATAGATGAATACGCTTAAAAAGAGTGATGTTAATATTCGCAGTAGAATATAAAACTACAGTAAAGACGATTTAAGATAAATAACCCCATAATTCATCGCAGTTCTGCCCGTTTCTCTCCGCTCGGGTGACCTCAGGGTAATCCCCCGATTGTTTTCAGGCACATCGGGCACCTTTTACGGCCAATCCGGGTACCGCTGCTTATGATCGCTCACTCCGTCCTTCCCTCCAGCCCGTTTCCCGCACCGCAGCGGCAGCGCCGCCGGGCCGCGGCCGGGCTGCTTACGCTGGCGCTGCACGGCACGTTGCTGCTGTGGTTGAGCTACCGAGCTGCTCCGCCGCCGCCGCTGCCCGCCGCACAGCCGATGCTGCTGCTGGCGGTCGCCGAGCAGGCCGAGTCGGTGCCGGACAGCGAGAAAAGGCCGACCGGCGTGCGCCAGGTGCAGGCGATCGCCGCGCAGGCCGAGCCAACCCGGCAGGCCGCCCCGCAGCTGACGGAGGCGCCCGACGCCCTTATTCATCGCCCGACCGCCGCCGCACAGCCTGACAAAACCCTGGTCGAGAAGCAGAAACCCCCGAAGCGTCCGGTGGAAAAGGCGCTGCCGAACCCGCCTTCCCGCGCGGCGGCCGCGCCGGATACCAGCGCGCCGCCGCCGATGGCGGGCAAGATCGTTGCTGCCCCGCGTAACCAGGCCGCAGCCCAGCCCAGCCGCAACGCGTCGGCGTGGAGCGGGGAACTGCTGGCGCATCTCAGCCGCTACAAGCGCTACCCGGCGATCGCGCTGCGCCAGCAGCGGCAGGGCGTAGCGCAGATAAGCATTACCCTCGATCGCCAGGGCAGGGTGCTGGCGGTGAAGCTGCTGCGCTCGAGCGGCGTCAGCTCGCTGGATCGGGAAACTACCGAGCTACCGCTGCGTGCATCGCCGGTGCCGCCGCCGCCGCCGGAGATGGTCGTCGGCATGGCCGAGATCAGCATCAGCCTCCCGGTGCGCTTCGACCTGAGCGAAGCGCGCAAATAACTTAAAGCGCCGACGACGTAGCCCGTCGGCGCAGCAGACTCACTCCACCGTAGCTGCGTCCGCTTTTGGCTGTGAGTTCATCGATTTCTCTAAGTGCAGAAAGACGTCAAAGTACTTTCAGAATGGTTGCCTGGCAGGCCATGAAATAGGGTGGGAATAGTGCGTATGGGCAATGTGAGGTTTAGCAGGAAACGTCACTGCCACCCGAAAGGCGGGTAACTGCTCGAGAAAAATGCTCAGGCTGGATGGAAAGGGCAGAGTAGCGCATATGTGGCTAAGACGACCGAAAATCTACCGGAACGCTGAAAAGCAAAAACCCGCCGTTAGGCGGGTTCTTTGAATGTGGTGCCCGAACCCGGAATCGAACCAGGGACACGGGGATTTTCAATCCCCTGCTCTACCGACTGAGCTATTCGGGCAACGGGGCGCATTAAACCGTAATGGCCGTTCGGCGTCAACGGCTTTGTCATAAAAAATACCTAAATCCCCGCTGACTGCCTGCTTTTTGCTCTGATGGCGCAAAAGCTGCTCAGGAAAGCGCACCGTTCTTACGGCACATCGAAATAGCGAGGACATCCTCGGCCAGTCTGCGGGCGGTTTCAACGTCCTGCACCTGACGTTTCACCAGCAGGCGCGACAGGCAGCCTTCCAGAATTAACTCCATCTGATGTGCAACCAGCGTGGGGTTATCCGCGCCCAGCGTATCGAGCAGCTCGTGGGTATACTGCCAGGAGGCTTTCTTTTGCTGTTCGGCAAGCTGATGGATCGGATGGTCGGCCTGCGGATAGAAGCTACAGGCGGCAATAAACAGGCAGCCGGGATAGCGCTGGTTATTCACAGCATCGGTCAGCACCTGATAGCGCGCCAGCAGCTTTTGACCGGCGCTGAGCTCATCATCCAGCAGCAGCTTGCGCCGCCAGATATCGATCTGCTCGCCGTGATAGCGCAAGGCGTCATACAGCAACGCTTCGCGATCGGGCCAGAAGCGTTTGATCTCTTCTTCCGAGCAATCCAGCTCTCCAACCAGCATGGTAAGAGAGGTTGTTGCCGCCAATCCGTATTTCTCGAGGATATTCAGGGCATGCTCGAGTACCTGTTCACGCTGCAATTGGCTCTCCTTTTCTGTTCCGGTCTGGCATCGCCACGGATGCGCAATAAGACCTTAGTGTTGTTTATGGTGTCACTTTCTGCAAATGCTGGCGGAAATCATCCGGTTTCATAAAGCCGGTGACACGTGAACCTGGGATCTCGTGACCATTGGCATCGAAGAACAGGATGGTCGGCAGTCCCAGCACCTGCAAATGTTGCAGTAGCGCGCTGTCCGTACTGCTGTTCGTGGTGACATCGGCCTGCAGCAGCTGCACGTTGCTCAGTGCTGACTGCACCTGCTTATCGCTAAAGGTATATTTCTCAAACTCTTTGCACGCCACGCACCAGTCCGCGTACAGATCGAGCATGGTGACTTTGCCACCGCTGGCCTGTAGCTGCTGGTCGAGCTGTGCCGCGCTGCTGATGCGCTGGAAGTTAAGGTGTGCTGCGGACGCCGTGCTGGCCTGCTGGCCAAATGCCCAGTCCTGCAGCGGGCGTGCGGCAATCAGCATCGCCGCCAGCAGGATCACCTGAATCACACGCTGCCAGCCGCGGCTGCTCTTCAGGCTGCTGATAAATGCCCATCCGAAGAAGGCGACGCCAAGCAGGCTCCACAGCCGCAGTCCCCAGGCGTCGCCGATCACGCGTTCCAGCAGGAACACCGGCAGGGCAAGGATCACGAAGCCAAAGCCCTCTTTAACCGTTTGCATCCACGGGCCACTCTTCGGCAGCAGGCGGTTGCCAAACAGCGTAATGGCGATCAGCGGCAGGCCCATACCCAGCGCATAGAGGTAGAGCGTACCGGCTCCCGCCAGCATATTGCCGCTCTGGGCGATATACAGCAGGATCGCGCTCAGCGGCGCGGTGGTGCAGGGGGAACAGATTAGCCCGGCCAGCGCGCCCATCAGGAACACGCCGGGTAGCGATCCGCCCTGTTGGCGATTGCTCCACAGAGTCAGCCGGGTTTGCAGCGCGGAAGGCAGCTGCAGTGTGAACAGGCCGAACATCGACAGGGCGAGCACGATAAACAGCACAGACAGGCCAATCAGCACGGCCGGGGCCTGAAGCGCCGCCTGGAAACGGAGCCCGGCGGCGGCAACGACAATACCCATCACCGTATAGGTCAGCGCCATGCCCTGAACGTAGATCATCGCCAGCATAAACAGGCGGCCCAGGCTGAATTTACGATTGCCGCCGAGAATGATGCCGGAAATCAGCGGGTACATCGGCAATACGCAGGGCGTAAAGGCCACGCCGATGCCAATCAGCAACGCCCACAGCGGTGAGAACGGCAGCGAGGATGATTCTTCCGCAGGTGTGGCGGCAGGTGGCGCGTTGCTGGCGGCGACCGCTGACTGGTTATCGGCTGCAACCGGCGATGCTTCAACAGTGGACGAGTTGCTGGCTGCGAAAGGTGAAGCTTCAGCAGGCGGCGGGTTGCTGACTACGGCAGGTGAGTCTTCCACTGGTGGCGCTGTGACTGATGCGCCCGGTGCGGACGCGGGTTCCTGCCCGAAGACGGCGCTAAGCGGCACGCTGCGGGTTTCTGGCGGATAGCAGAATCCGACGGCGGCGCAGCCCTGATAGGTGACGGTGAGCTGCGCTCCGCTACCCGCCTGCTGGATGGTGAACGGCAGCGTCAGGTTTTCCGGGTAGATTTCGGTTTTACCGTAGAACTCATCCTCATGTGGTTTGCCGGCAGGCAGTTTCCACTGCGCCAGCGTGGCGTTCTGCACGCTGATATGCATCTGCTGACGATAGAGGTAGTAGCCGGGTTTGATCTGCCAGCGGAGAGTAAGCTGGTTTTCCTGCTGGCTGAAGTCAAAAGCAAAAGCCTGGTTAACCGGCACAAACTGGCTGTTACTGCCCTGGCCGAAAAGCGATGCACTGGCACTGACGCTGAACAGGGTACACAGCAGCAGTAAAAAAGAAGTCAAAAGTCGTGGGATCATAACGGGCGTTGGCTCTCTCCATTTGGGGCTGAAACAGACCGGAAATCGGTGCTGTCGGCTATTCCTTGTACGGCAAGCGCAGATAATAGCATGGCAAGTCGGGGATGGCTTTTCAGGATGAAGTTGAGGGCGTGATAGCGGGCCGCAGACGATGGCGTGCGGCCCGCTGCTGGTCTGGCTACAGCACTAAATGCCCAATCAGGAAGCCGAAGACCACGGAGAGGATGATCGCCAGGGTCCCGGGGATCAGGAAGGAGTGGTTGAAGACAAAGCGGCCAATGCGCGTGGAGCCGGTATCGTCCATCTCAACGGCGGCAAGCAGCGTCGGGTAGGTCGGTAGCACGAACAGTGCAGATACCGCCGCGAAGGAGGCGACCGCAGTGACCGGGGATACGCCGAGCATCAGCGCAGCGGGCATCAGCGCCTTGGTGGTGGCCGCCTGGGAGTAGAGCAGCGTGGAGGCGAAGAACAGCACGATAGCCAGCATCCACGGATAGCTGTCCAGCAGCTCACCGGCAACGCTCTGGATCTCGCCGATGTGCGCTTTAACAAACGTATCCCCCAGCCAGGCAACGCCCATGACGCAGACGCAGGCGCTCATACCGGATTTAAAGGTGCTGGCGCTGAGGATCTCGCCGGTATCGACCTTGCAGGTCAGGCAGATCAGCGTGGCAACGGTCAGCATAAACACCACGATAGCTTCGTTGCGCGGCAGGACCGGATTCTGGATCAGGCCAACGGCGTCGCTGATGGCCGTGGCGTAGAACACCACCGCCACGATGCCGACTAAAAACAGCAGGACGGAGAGCTTCGCGCCGGGCTTTTCTTCAAACTGACTGGCACCGCGCAGCGTGACTTCGCCCTTCGCCAGTCGTGCCTGGTAAACCGGATCGTCTTTCAGCTCTTTACCCAGGAAATTGGTCACCAGCGCGGCGACAAAAATAGCCGCCATCGTTGAGGGAATCGCCACCGCCAGCAGCCCGAGATAGCTGACGCCTTTCGGCTCCAGCAGCGCGGCCAGAAACACCACGGCGGCGGAAATAGGGGAGGCGGTAATGGCGATCTGTGAGGCGACCACGGCAATCGACAGCGGACGGGAAGGGCGCACACCCTGCTCTTTCGCTACCTCGGCAATCACCGGCAGGGTGGAAAACGCCGTGTGGCCTGTACCCGCCAGCAGCGTCATGCCGTAGGTGACCAGCGGTGCCAGAAAGGTGATGTAGCGCGGGTGCTTACGCAGCAGACGCTCGGCCAGGTTGACCAGGTAATCCATCCCTCCGGCGATCTGCATGGCGGCAATAGCGGCAATCACCCCCATGATAATTTCAATCACGTCAAAGGGGATGGCACCGGGTTTTATCTGAAACCCCAGGGTGAGTACCAGTACGCCTAAACCACCGGCAAAACCAATACCGATCCCTCCCAGCCGGGCACCCAGGTAGATAGCCAGCAGGACAACGACAAGCTCGGGTAGCAACATCTATGTGCTCCTTAAATTACTGATAATAAATTGTTAATGATTTGTAGACCGTGGAAAGTAAAAAGGCACGTCGTTCGCTGAACTGACGTGCCTTAAAAGGGCTATCGGGTAAATCGCTTATTGTTAGTTTTCATCGGTGTAGCGTTTTGCTTTGTAAACCGGGAACATCAGGTTCTGGGTAGAGAAAATATCATCCAGTTCGCTTTCGGTTAGCAGACCGCGCTCCAGCACAACTTCACGAACGCTCTTGCCTGTTTCGGCACAGATCTTACCGACGATATCGCCGTTGTGGTGGCCGATATACGGGTTGAGGTAGGTGACGATTCCGATGGAGTTAAACACGTAGGCTTCGCACACTGCTTTGTTGGCGGTGATGCCGTCGACGCATTTTTCCAGCAGGTTGTAACAGGCGTTGGTCAGGATATGCACCGATTCAAACAGTGCCTGACCAATGACCGGCTCCATCACGTTCAGCTGCAGCTGGCCCGCTTCGGACGCCATGGTCACGGTAATATCGTTGCCAATCACCTTGAAGCAGACCTGATTAACCACTTCCGGCACCACCGGGTTAACCTTGGCTGGCATGATGGAAGAACCCGCCTGCAGCTCCGGCAGGTTGATTTCATTCAGGCCGGCACGCGGTCCGGAAGAGAGCAGGCGCAGGTCGTTACAGATTTTCGACAGCTTCACTGCCAGGCGCTTCAGCGAGCTGTGGACCATCACGTAGGCACCGCAGTCGGAGGTTGCTTCAATCAGATCTTCCGCCGGTACGCACGGCAGCCCGCTGACCTCGGCCAGTTTTTGCACCGCCAGCTGCTGATAGCCGTCCGGCGTATTCAGCCGGGTGCCGATCGCCGTTGCGCCCAGGTTCACTTCCAGCAGCAGTTCGGCGGTGCGCAGAATGCTTTTAATCTCTTCATTCAGCAGCACGTTAAAGGCATGGAATTCCTGGCCGAGGGTCATTGGCACCGCATCCTGTAGCTGGGTACGGCCCATTTTCAGGATGGTTTGGAATTCCACCGCTTTGCGTTGAAAACCTTCACTAAGCTGGGCAATCGCATCAAGCAGTTTGAGGATTGAGCTGTACACCGCAATGCGGAAGCCTGTTGGATAGGCGTCGTTGGTGGACTGGCATTTGTTAACGTGATCGTTTGGATTGAGGTACTGATACTCACCTTTCTGGTGGCCCATCAGCTCAAGGCCGATGTTGGCCAGCACCTCATTGGTGTTCATGTTCACCGAGGTGCCCGCGCCGCCCTGATACACGTCGATGGGGAACTGATCCATGCATTTGCCGTTGTTCAGCACTTCATCACAGGCGCTGACAATCGCATTGGCGACGTTGCGAGGAATGGTTTGCAGCTCTTTATTTGCCAGCGCGGCGGCTTTTTTAACCATCACCATGCCGCGAACAAATTCAGGTATATCGCTGATTTTACTGTTACTGATGTAGAAGTTTTCAATCGCACGCAGAGTATGAACACCGTAGTAAGCATCCGCCGGAACTTCACGTATACCTAACAGATCTTCTTCGATACGAATGTTATTAGCCATGAGAACCTTCTTGTTAGAACTGCCGGGAAATCTACACAATTTAAGCGCCTGCCTTCTCTGGCAACAGGTACTGAACGTTTCGTCAGCACGGAATCGATCCTGCGTACGGTCCGTGTACAACGTAAGTCAGCAACAATAACCAGCTCGGAATCAGGTCACCGGGGATTATCGTGGCGTTAAACGCCCTGAGCCGTATTTTATCCGTTCGTGACCGCTCAGGCACGATCATATTCTGTTGCCAGTTAAAAGACTGAATCCAGATCACTTAAAGCGTGTGCCATTTCAAACATCTTCAATAATATGTGATCGTCCCGGCAAAAGATGCGGATGGATGAATTTCCACATTTACGGTTGAAAACGGGGTGGGCCGCTCCCATCTTCTATAATATCGGTCTTCAGGATCGCCATTTTCTGCCGCTCTGCCTTTAGCGGGGTGGCCACTTACAGAGGAGAATACGGTGCGTTGGTTACCGTTCTTAGTCATCTTCGTGCTGGTCTGGATTGAGATTTCACTCTTTATTCAGGTTGCCCACGTCCTTGGGGTCTTACTCACCATGCTGCTGGTGATTTTTACCTCCTGCATCGGTATCTCGCTGGTCAAAAACCAGGGGATGAAAAACTTTATGTTAATGCAGCAGAAGCTTAATGCGGGTGAAAGCCCGGCTGCTGAAATGGTCAAAAGCGTTTCGCTGATCCTGGCGGGCTTCCTGCTGCTGATCCCCGGATTTTTCACTGACTTCCTGGGGCTGCTGTTACTGCTGCCGCCGGTGCAGAAGCACCTGACGCTGAAACTAATGCCGCATCTGCGCGTTTGGGGCGGCGGCGGGGCTAACGGCAGCAGCGGGTTTACCGTTGACGGTGAATATGAGCGTAAAGAGAATAATCTGATCGAACATGACGATCGCGACGACCGGCGTTAAGCCTGTTGTATCGTCATCCCCGGCGGCGTGGACCTGATGGTCGCGCCGTTTTTTTTATCGTCAACTGCTCAAAAACCACGCGAACGGCGACATAAGCAAAAAAAATAATTTCCAGCCCTTGAAAGCGGGTTGTTCCGTCCTTATCTCTTCCGTCACGAGGCCAGCTTCGAGCGAAGCCCGGCATTCATCCCAAAAGACTGATTGGACTTCTCAAAGGAGAGCTATCAATGAAAATTCGTCCACTGCACGACCGTGTGATTGTTAAGCGTAAAGAAGTTGAATCTAAATCTGCAGGCGGCATCGTGCTGACCGGTTCCGCAGCGGGTAAATCCACCCGTGGCGAAGTGCTGGCTGTAGGTAACGGTCGTATCCTGGAAAGTGGCGAAGTGAAGCCGCTGGATGTGAAAGTTGGTGACGTAGTGATTTTCAACGAAGGCTACGGCGCAAAAACCGAGAAGATCGACAACGAAGAAGTTCTGATCATCTCTGAAAACGACATCCTGGCGATTGTTGAAGCGTAATTTACGCGTAACTCACTGAACCTAACGAATTTAAGGGAAATTAGAAAATGGCAGCTAAAGACGTAAAATTCGGTAATGACGCTCGCGTAAAAATGCTGCGCGGTGTGAACGTACTGGCAGATGCAGTAAAAGTTACCTTGGGCCCGAAAGGCCGTAACGTGGTTCTGGATAAATCTTTTGGTGCACCGACCATCACCAAAGACGGCGTGTCCGTAGCGCGTGAAATCGAACTGGAAGACAAGTTCGAGAACATGGGCGCTCAGATGGTGAAAGAAGTGGCTTCTAAAGCTAACGATGCAGCGGGCGACGGTACCACCACTGCGACCGTACTGGCTCAGTCTATCGTTAACGAAGGCCTGAAAGCCGTTGCCGCTGGCATGAACCCAATGGATCTGAAGCGCGGTATCGATAAAGCCGTTGTTGCAGCCGTTGAAGAGCTGAAAAAACTGTCCGTACCTTGCTCCGACTCTAAAGCTATCGCTCAGGTTGGTACCATCTCTGCTAACTCCGATGAAACCGTGGGCGAACTGATTGCTCAGGCGATGGAAAAAGTGGGCAAAGAAGGCGTTATCACTGTTGAAGAAGGCACCGGCCTGCAGGACGAGCTGGACGTGGTTGAAGGTATGCAGTTCGATCGTGGCTACCTGTCCCCTTACTTCATCAACAAGCCAGAAACTGGCGCTATCGAGCTGGAATCTCCATTCATCCTGCTGGCTGACAAAAAAATCTCTAACATCCGTGAACTGCTGCCAGTACTGGAAGCGGTAGCGAAAGCGGGTAAACCACTGCTGATCGTTGCTGAAGATGTTGAAGGCGAAGCGCTGGCAACTCTGGTTGTTAACACCATGCGTGGCATCGTGAAAGTGGCTGCGGTTAAAGCACCTGGCTTCGGCGACCGTCGTAAAGCGATGCTGCAGGATATCGCTGTGCTGACCGGCGGTACCGTGATCTCTGAAGAGATCGGTATGGAGCTGGAAAAAGCTACCCTGGAAGATCTGGGTCAGGCTAAGCGCGTTGTGATCAACAAAGACACCAGCACCATCATCGACGGTACCGGTGACGAAGCGGCGATCTCTGGCCGTGTTGCTCAGATCCGTCAGCAGATCGAAGAAGCGACTTCAGACTACGATCGTGAAAAACTGCAGGAGCGCGTAGCGAAACTGGCAGGCGGCGTTGCCGTTCTGAAAGTGGGCGCAGCAACTGAAGTTGAAATGAAAGAGAAGAAAGCTCGCGTTGAAGATGCCCTGCACGCTACCCGTGCTGCGGTTGAAGAAGGCGTGGTTGCTGGTGGTGGTGTGGCGCTGGTTCGTGTGGCTTCTAAGCTGCTGGAACTGCGTGGCCAGAACGAAGACCAGAACGTGGGTATTAAAGTTGCGCTGCGCGCAATGGAAGCTCCACTGCGTCAGATCGTTTCCAACGCCGGTGAAGAGCCATCTGTTGTCACCAACGCGGTGAAAGCAGGCGAAGGTAACTACGGTTACAACGCACAGACTGAAGAATACGGCGACATGATCGACTTCGGTATCCTGGACCCAACCAAAGTAACCCGTTCTGCTCTGCAGTACGCGGCATCTGTTGCTGGTCTGATGATCACCACCGAGTGCATGGTGACCGACCTGCCAAAAGGCGACGCGCCTGATTTAGGCGGTGCTGGTGGCATGGGCGGCATGGGTGGTATGGGCGGAATGATGTAATTCCTCCGCCACTTAACCGCCTGAGTGCGGGAAAGTAGCCGCGCCCGGTAAGGTTTTCGCCTTGCCGGGCGTTTTACTTTGTACGCTTCGTGGTGCGTTATTTGCAGACGAGCGTGAGCTGCTGATACAGGCTATCTTCATCGTGAGCCTGGTCTAACTTATAGTTAATATCGCATTCATTAGTTGATTGAGCGATTTTAACTCGGAAGCTTCCTTCGGTTTCCGCATTAGTCATAAAGACCAACCCTTCATCAACCGCTTCTGCAACAAGTTTTTTCCCGTCCCAAAGAGTGCTTCCCTTAGGCAATGGCTTGCCGTCAGCAAGGTTAATGGTCATCAGTAAACGGTTTCCACTTAACATTGCCACTTGCACGAATTTCACCGAGCCACGAGCTGGGCGGAGAGTACGATGCCCATTAGTGATATCGATATTTTTAGGTAGTTTATCAACGTCAACATCAATAAAGTTCTCACTCCAGGGAGACAATGATGGAAGAACCGTCATTCCCCTCCAGTCTGTCCAGGAGGTTCCTGCTGGTGTTAGCACCGGTACCCCTGCCATTGGTTGGCTAAGGCTTAACACGCCATAGGTATCCCCAATTTGACTATCGCTGAAGGTAATCCCTTTTTTATGGGCCACCACGGAACCATTACCGCTAATTGAATAGTTGCGCTGATGCTGGTTATCCCACTGCACATTCATATTCAAATTGGTGTAGTGCAAATTATTGCTGAGTGAGGTTTGTATCGAACGATTATGATCGTTGGTTGTTTCTTCAACCGCGAGCTGCATATCGCTACCAGAACCTAAAGGCATGTTAACATCGCTGCCCACGACATTTCGCTTATTATATGAACGGTAGTAATGATGGAAGCGCTTCTCGCCCAGCGGCCAGCTAAAGTTAATATTGATATTTTTATTGCTTCTATTTCCACCTTTTGCATGGGAAGCACTCGTCGAAATTTGTACGCCATTATTAAATCGTCGAGTCCAGTTAAGGATAAAATATCGCCAATGTTCATTGTCGGGGTAGTTTGTAGACAGGCTATGGGTGAATGAAAATGCCCCCAGTTCTGCACCATCCCAGCTAAGTCCCAGGCTTAATTCAGAATCATCAGTGTTATATTCACCACTGCTTTTTCTTTTTTGCCTTGCTCGGAAACTGGCTTCTTCTATGTTCGCATACCCAGGCGAATTTTTACTTGCGCCCAGAGAGAAAGAGATATTTTTTGTCACAGCGTGATTGCTATAGAACCGGATCTGTCCACTGTTTTTATTCTGGAAATGATCTTTCACCAGCAGAGCCTGTAATGAAAATGACTGGCCGGGCATTGCTGCCAGCCGACCACTCATCGCTGCTGCGATAGACTGATATTTACCGCTTAACAGTGTGCCTGTACGTAACGATATTCCTTCCACAGGCTGCCAGTCTTTATCAAGCGTAAGTATTGCCGGTATCTTCGCATCGTTGGATTTATTTTTTAACTTGCCAAAAGCTACACTCAACCCTCGATTGACAGGCATGTAAGACCCCATCAGTTGCGTGACGGGAACAATGAATTGCTGCGTTTCACCACTCGTTTCCACAACGCTAACATGCAGTTCAGCATTTAAATTTTGTACCGGAATGTTAACCAGGTGAAACGGACCTGCGGCGACAAGCGTACTGTAAATCAGCTGATCGTATTGGCGTACCTCAACCCGCGCCTGTGGGGTATTTGCCATGCCATCAATGACAACACCACTATCGCTGGTTCTTGAAAATGCATCATCAGGATAAAACTGAACTCCCCGTATTCTGCCTAATGCAAATAGTGTATTACGTGTGCTGATTTCACCCGCCTGGAAAATTTTATTTATTCCAGTGAAAAAACGCTCGACATAGGCTGAATTAAACGTTGTGTTAACTTCACCACCAAAATCCTGAATGTTCTGTTGACTGCGGAACATCCAGTTTGAAATGTTTATTCCGTTATTCAGGGATACCCAGCTATAATGCTCTTTTTGGTATTCAGTCTTATTGATACTGGAGTAGTAATCATAATTTATATGGCCTCCTATACCGCCATATTCCCCGATGTTATCCTGCTTTAGCATAGAAACTGGAACAACAATGCTGAGAATTTGTGATTCACTTTGCCACGCAACGCTGGTCCCAGGCTGTTCACTCAGCCAGCTATAGCAATCATTTTTTTTATTTTTAGCGGGTGGCACAATGCCTAAAAAATCAAAGAATTCTGATGTGAAACAAGGTATACCCTGATTGTTAACTTGAATCTGGTAAGAACCTTTAAAATCGCCATTTAAATTAACGTCTACGAAGTTAGTTCCTTCAGGAAGCTCACTAAGTTTGTCCAGATTTTCTACCTGCTCAGATATGATGCCGCGACGTTTTAGCGCGTCCATATCCCAGGTATTTATGGCGGATGATGGATTTTGGGGTGAAGTTTCAGCAGATTTTGCATTGCTGAATGTCGCCAGAAGCATTATTCCACCCGCCAAAAAACGTGGTGTCTTTAATCTGGTTTTGTCATTGCAGACGGTAAAATTCCTTTTCACCGTGATCCTCAGTGCGCTACAGGCATCTCTACAGTTCCGGTTTCATAACCATACTTAGACAGGGTTTGGATACTTACTTTTTGTACTTTTTCACCAGTCTTATTTTGGTCTGCTTTAATATTTAAGGTCTGACCAGGCAGTATGTAACTTTTATCCAATGTTGCGGACCTGCCTGACGGTAGTAACTTAACGTTTTGTGAAAGTCTGACGACATATTTTCCTGGGTTAATCACTTTTATCTCGCTGCCATTTTGCTCCCAGGATAGTTCTTTCCATGGTTCGGAAAGAATGGGAAGCCCTTTTGGATGGATAATTATTGGGATGTTATGGCGTATATTAATTGATATCTCATTGCTTTCTTGGTTGTTTTTAGGCCGGATTCCTTCAAACGTGACTCTCTTTAAATGCTCATGCTCTAAAGGCCGATCGTTTTTAAGGATGAACCGAACTCGCTGAGTTTTTTCTGCACCGACTCGCATAACGGGTTGTGTGACTAGCAGTTTAGGCTGTGGATCGTCCGGCAAGTCTATTATTTTAACATATAGTAGAGCCTCTTCTGGGTCTACATTCTGTACATTAATGCTTCCACCGCCGTCTTCTTCATTGATGAATAACATTGATGATTCGGGTTTCATAATAGAAAAAGCCGGAGTGATTGATATACTTAATAGCAGCAATAACGTTTTTTTTATGGCAGTACGGAGAAACATGTTACCTCTATAATAAAATGGGAGCCCGTTAAGGCTCCCTACGAAATTAAAATAATTTAATACTTACAGGTAGACAAGATCGTAAGTCGCTTCGCCACGCAGATCAATTTTGTCTGAGATGTCTTTTTCAGCGATCGGGTTAATGTAAGAATGAACACTCATATCAATCTTATGGGACAGACCAATAGACGGTGACAGCGTTGAAGTTGCACCCCAGGAGATAATATCTTTCTTAACGGAGTTAAGAGTACCATTTGATACTTGCCAGGTCTCGCCGGTTTCTGAGCTAATGAAATTATAAACATTTTGTGCATCGATTGTGCCTCTTTCAAGGTGTACAACATATCCACCAGCGATTGCACCACTTTTAGTTGTACCCAGGCTGAACAGGCTTGGACCTTTGGTACCGTTCATGTCAACCTGACCCGCTTTTTGGCCCAGATCCATGACCTGGAAACCAACCATGGTTGGGCTTGGACAGTTGATGTTGAGACTAATTGCTTTATCTTCCAGCTCGAACATTTGACCTGGCTTCAACTGAGCTGCACTAATTTTTCCCAGTGACAGAGTGGAAGAGGTGCCGCCATTGATGTTGATATTACACGTTGCAGGAACGATGCTTCCCTCAAGTTTCATCGTGACCTGTGATGTTGCAGCTGAAGCTGCACCTGAAATCGCCAGGCCGCTTAATACCGAGACAAGTAATAATTTCTTTTTCATTTATATAGTCCTTTACTGGTTTGATTAATTAAATTGAACGCAGCTATATCATCTCCAGATGATATATGTTCCATGTGTTGAAAAGTTAAATCAATAAAGCTATCGATTATTTGTTGTTTCTTTTAAAAAAACAATTCCTCTGCGGTGACAGTGGAGAATGCTATCACAAGTAGACTAGTTCGAAACTAGTGATTCCATCTATTTTTACGGTGTCACTGTGGTTATATTTGTAAATAAATGGGCTGATAATTAATCCAATTTTAACTAAACGAGCACTCAGCGGCTGTAACTGATCACCCCAGGAATAGATATTTTTTCCATTAGTGGTTAAGTTATCCAGCATTGGTTGCCAGCTATGCCCTTGATCCTTAGAAACAATTAAATTACTTAAAGGTTTTCCATCAACCCATGAATGAGACTTGTCTATAGTGGCAAAATATCCACCAATTGCATCCCCTTTTGATGTTTGACCCAGGCTAAATACGGTATCTGTTGCTGCTCCATGGCTTTTAACGTTACCCGCATTTGATGCGATATCAATAGCCCGAATACCAAATGATGTAGGGGATGGACATTGAATGATAATATTAACATTTCTTTTCGGTAATGTTTTTTTTCCGCCATCAGATGAGGGTGTAGAGTGCGGCTTACCGAGCTGTAACGCTCCTCCGTTATCGATACCTAAATCGCAAGCTCCGGGTAAAACTTCCCCTGTGATTTTAAGCGATGCCCGCGATGAAGCGCTGCTGAAGGCGCTGAATAGAAATACAGCAATAGTTATGCTGTAAAATAGTATCGATTTCCTGAGATTCATAAGTAATCCATTACATATGTTGAAGCTAATTCGCATATGGAATCATAAATTGAATCTATTTGTCAAAACATAATATGCGTTATATGCATCGTTGGTGATAATTTACTATTTCCATTTGTTCTTTATCGGTTATTCGTTTTTTTACATTCTGTTCTTGCGATATTATATTCTTAATGTTTTTTTTATGTTGCTTATAATTTATTTGATTGATGCTTTTGTATAAGAAAATTCTGCCAGAATAACGACACCCCTCAGCCGTGTCTTCCAGTCGCCACGGATGTTTTTTTTTGCCCGCGAAAAGGGTATAAGTAGGTGCGCACATCGTAGCCTGAATGATGCTGTTTTCGCAGGTAAAGGATGCCGAAGGCTCACCTTACGTCTGCCTGACTCTGATGATAATAAATGGGGATTATAATGCGGATTAACTTGTTGGGACTCTCCGTAGCGGCACTGCTGCTGGCGGGCTGTAGCTCTTCTAATACTCTGAGTTCTGCGGGTGAGCGTGTGACTTTTACCGACCAGCAGCCGGCCAGCAGCTGCCAGCTTCTGGGGAACGTTACCGGCTCACAAAGTAACTGGTTCTCCGGCTCTGGCGGAGAAGGCAGTTCACTGCGCGGTGCGGCAAACGACCTGCGCAACCGTGCGGCTGAAATGGGCGGTAACGTGATTTACGGTGCAACCAGCCCAACGCAGAATATCTGGTCAAGCTTCGCACCTCTCGACAGCAAGATGAGCGGCCAGGTGTACAAGTGCCCGTAAGCGCATTGATACATTGCGATCTGCATTGAAAAAGGGTGGCCATTGAGGGCCACTCTTTTTGTTAAAGGAAGATGCATGACAACAGTGATATGAAATGAAGTCTGCGATATTTCATACTTCGTGAAGATCTCGGCGCTGACGTTAGGCCCCCTGTCAGACAGGGGACAGGATCGTTGCTCCTGCCGCGATATTATTCCTGCCGCAGCTGTAAATCGAGCGGAGTTTTACTCGGTTCGCCACCAATTTCTCGTGCCAGCGTCGGCACCAGATAGCCCGACACCATACCCAGAAGTTCACGCACGATAGCGCGTGCCCGGCCGTCATCAACATAGAAATGCGCCGCGCCCTGAACTTTGTCCAGAACGTGCAGGTAGTAGGGCAGGATGCCAGCATCAAACAGCGCATTACTTAGTGCTGCCAGTGCAGGGGCATTATCGTTCACACCGCGTAGCAGCACGCTTTGATTCAGCAGCGTGACTCCTGCCCGCTTCAGCATGCGCATACCGTGACGCAGGTCATCGTCAATTTCCTGCGCGTGGTTAATATGGCTCACCAGCAGCGTTTGCAAACGCGATTGCGCCAGGCGCTGACAAAGCGCTTCGGTGATGCGCCGTGGGATGACTACCGGCAGACGGCTGTGAATACGCAGACGCTTAATATGCGGAATGCGCTCCAGTTCGCCGATTAACCAGTCCAGTTCGTGATCTTTTGCCATCAAAGGATCGCCGCCGGAGAAAATAATCTCATCCAGTTCTGGCTGCTGTCGGATATACTCGAGCGCCTGCTGCCAGTTGCGCTTATTGCCCTGATTATCTTCGTAGGGGAAATGGCGGCGGAAGCAGTACCGGCAGTTGACGGCACAGCCGCCTTTAACCAGCAACAGCGCACGATTTCGATATTTATGTAACAGACCCGGCACCACGCTGCTCTGCTCATCCAGCGGATCGGTACTGTAACCTGGCGCATCAACAAACTCCTGCTGCGAGGTGATCACCTGTAGCAGCAGGGGGTCCTGCGGATCGCCCTTGCGCATGCGCGCAGCAAACGCTCTTGGCACCCTGAGTGCGAAAAGCCGGCGTGCACCATGGCCTGAAGCGAGCTCAGGGTCATTCTGCAACGCTAAAAGTTGCAGTAATTCATCGGGATCGGTGATTACATCGGCAAGTTGATGCAACCAATCTTCTCGTGCAGGGGTATTTAGGGTTACAATGTGTGCCATTTTTTTGGCTTAGTACCAGTAATAAAATTGTAGAGGGCCTTTATGGCGACTTATTCTAGCAACGATTTCCGTCCCGGTCTTAAAATCATGTTCGAAGGCGAGCCTTATGCCGTCGAAGCCAGCGAGTTTGTTAAACCAGGTAAAGGCCAGGCATTCGCGCGCGTAAAAATGCGTCGCCTGCTGACCGGTACTCGTGTAGAGAAAACCTTCAAGTCTACCGACTCTGCTGAAGGTGCTGACGTAGTAG
Organism: Pantoea coffeiphila; assembly: GCF_016909495.1. GTDB lineage: Bacteria > Pseudomonadota > Gammaproteobacteria > Enterobacterales > Enterobacteriaceae > Erwinia > Erwinia coffeiphila. Next base: position 289,407 of record NZ_JAFBFW010000003.1, read on the forward strand.
ATACCAACCTGAACTACCTGTACAACGACGGTGAGTTCTTCCACTTCATGCACCCGGAAACCTTCGAACAGCACCCAGTTGAAGAGAAGACCGTAGGCGAAGCGGCAAAATGGCTGCTGGATAACGCGGAGTGCATCGTAACTCTGTGGAACGGTCGTCCAATCGCCGTTCAGCCACCAAACTTTGTTGAGCTGGAAATCACCGATACCGATCCTGGCCTGAAGGGTGATACCGCAGGTACCGGCGGCAAGCCAGCTACGCTGAGCACCGGTGCGGTAGTGAAAGTGCCTCTGTTCGTGCAGATTGGCGAAGTGATTAAAGTTGATACCCGTTCTGGCGAATACGTTTCACGCGTAAAGTAAGCCTGAATCAGTAAGGGTTCGGTTCATCGGACCCTTATCCGCACACTTTTCCTTTTTCTCAGCGCCCTCAGGGCAATTGAATAAATTACGGCTATGCTTAAAGCGCTGTTCTTTATTAATGATTAAAAGGAAATTGCCATGAAGAAAAGTATTTTAGCCATTCTTTCCGTTCTGGTTCTCTCTTCCGTTTTGACAGCCTGTAACACCACGCGTGGCGTGGGCGAAGACGTTGAGGCGGGCGGTAAGGCAATTCAAAAAAGTACTCAGTAATCAGTTTGTCAGGCCGGTGCAGGGCGCTGGCCTGACAATCCTTTCAAAACCTGCCTCCGCAGGTCGATATTCTCTCTTAGCCTCAGCCTCAGCCTCAGCCTCAGCCTCAGCGGCTGGCACTACAGCGTAATCACGCCAATTAATGCCACTACGCTCAATATCGCTGCCAGCCCGTAGCACAGCCATTTACTGCCGGGGATATGCAGTTTCAGGTCATGCAGCCCGTGATGGAGTCGATGCATGCTGCACCACAGCGGCAGGACGATGGCCAGCAGCAGGATCACGCGACCGGGGAAAGAGGCCGCGAAGGCCATAATTCGCGTGTAGCTGAATGCTTCTTCCGGCGACCAGCCTACAGGCAGCAGCAGGCCGATCAGCAGGATCAGCACCGGGCTGAACATCGCCGTCCACATACCTCCTGCGCCAAACAGCCCCCAGAAGATCGGTTCGTCAGAACGTTGCGGTAATGCTTTCATTTATGCTCCTTACGCCCACAGCGCAGCGGCCAGTACCGCAAGACTGAGGACGACCATGATGATCCATAACCCTTTAATCAGCGGCTCCGGCGGCAGCTTTTCCCCTTTAACGATAATGATCGACGCCTTAGGTGCCAGATCGAACCAGGTTTTGCTGTGCAGCAGTGCGGCGATCAGCGCCAGCACGTTAAGCAACAGCGTGACGGGATGCTGTAAAAACGCCACATAGTCCGCCCAGCTTTCCGCACCGTGCTTGAGGGCAAACAGACCGAAGATTAACTCCAGGCTAAACCAAAGCGACGGGATCGCCGTGCTTTCCCGCAGCATATAGAAGCGGTAGAAGGGCAGTGAGCGCCACCAGCCGGACTCCACCGGGCGGCAGTAAGGATTGCGTTTTGTCGTCATATCGGTCTCCCTTAATGAGGTTTCAGCGTGGCGATCATGAAGTCCCGACTGCTCTCTATTTTCCCCTGCTGAATCGCTGCCGCCGGATCGACGTGTTTTGGACAAACTTCGGAGCAGTAGCCGACGAAGGTACAGCTCCAGACGCCGTTTTCTCCATTTAGCTGCGGCATGCGCAGTGCTTTGCCGCGATCCCGGCTGTCCAGGTTGTAACGATGGGCGAGGGTGATAGCCGCAGGGCCGATAAATTCCGGGTTAAGCCCGAACTGTGGGCAGGCGGCGTAACATAAACCGCAGTTAATACAGCCGGAAAACTGATGGTACTTCGCCATCTGCGCAGGCGTCTGGCGCCCCGGGCCCTGAGTGGCATCGCCAGCGTTGCCGATAATCCACGGCTTGATGGCTTCCAGGCTTTCGATGAAATGGGTCATATCCACAATCAGGTCGCGCTCGATGGGGAAATTAGCCAGCGGCTCAACTTTCATTCCCTGCGGATAGTCGCGCAGGAAAATTTTACAGGCGAGCTTCGGCACGCCGTTGACCATCATTCCGCAGGAACCGCAGATGGCCATTCGGCAGGACCAGCGGTAGGACAGATCGAAGGCGAGGTTATCCTTGATATAGCCCAGCGCATCCAGCAGCGACGTTTGCTCATCCCAGGGCACGTTGAATATTTCATGGCGCGGCAGCCGATCGCTTTCCGGGTTGTAGCGAAGAATATCGATTTTACGCAGGGCGTTATCACTCATTTACGGGCTCCTTCTGGCTGTTATCCTCCGATGCGGCACCGTACACGCGCTGTGCCGGTGGCAGATGGGTAATGGTGACCGGGTCCCAGGCGACGGTGGGTGCAGCCTGTGGATTAAAGAAGGTCAGGCTGTGCTGCAGATATTTATCATCATTGCGCGTGGTGCAGCCTTCATCCAGCCGCTGGTGCGCACCGCGAGACTCTTTGCGTTCAAATGCCGAGTGGGCCATGCATTCCGCAACGTCCAGACCGTGCTTCAGCTCAATGGTGTACAGCAGCTGCGTATTGAATACGCTGGAACTGTCGGTAATCGCCACGTTTTCGACCCGCTGTTTAAGCTCGGCAAGCTTATCAATCGTCTTTTGCATCAGTTCCGGGGTGCGATAGATACCGCAGCCCTCTTCCATCGCCATGCCCATTTCATCACGCAGCGCCGACAGGTTTTCACCGCCGGACTGATGGGTTAGCGCGTGCAAACGGCGTTCGATGTCGCTGCTCTGGGCGCTGATGGCGTTATCGGAGATTGAATGCGGCTGAGCGCAGCGCTGTGCAGCTTGCTCACCCGCCAGGCGGCCAAACACCACCAGTTCTGCCAGCGAGTTTGAACCCAACCGGTTAGCACCGTGCAGGCCGACGGAAGAGCATTCACCGATGGCGAAAAGCCCCTGGATTCGGGTTTCGCACTGTGCATTCGTTTCGATGCCGCCCATCGTGTAGTGAGCGGTGGGGCGCACCGGAATCGGCGCACTGACCGGATCGACGCCGACATAAGCTTTACTGAGTTCACAGATAAACGGCAGCCGCTCATGCAGCTTTTTCGCGCCGAGATGGCGTAAATCCAGATGCACCACGTCGCCGCGCGCGGTGGCGATGGTGTTGCCTTTGCGCCACTCATGCCAGAACGCCTGAGAAACCTTATCCCGCGGTCCCAATTCCATATACTTGTTTTTCGGCTGACCGATGGGGGTTTCAGGACCCATGCCGTAATCCTGCAGATAGCGATAGCCGTCTTTATTCACCAGAATACCGCCTTCGCCGCGGCAGCCTTCGGTCATCAGGATACCGGAGCCGGGGAGGCCGGTTGGGTGATACTGCACAAACTCCATATCGCGCAGCGGCACGCCGTGGCGGAAGGCCATCGCCATGCCGTCACCGGTAACGATACCGCCGTTAGTGTTGTAGCGATAAACACGCCCCGCGCCGCCAGTAGCGAGGATGACCGAGCGCGCGCGCACCTCAACCAGCGTGCCTTCCATCATACTCAGCGCGACCAGGCCGCTGGCAACGCCGTCGTCGACCAGCAGGTCGAGGACAAAATACTCATCCAGCCGCTGAATTTGCGGATACTGCAGCGACGTCTGGAACAGGGTATGCAGCATATGGAAGCCGGTTTTGTCGGCGGCAAACCAGGTGCGCTCGTTCTTCATGCCGCCAAACCGGCGTACGCTAATGGAGCCATCCGGCTGACGGCTCCACGGACATCCCCAACGCTCAAGCTGGGCCATCTCCTGCGGACAGTGCTCCACAAAGTAATCTACGACCGGCTGCTCACAGAGCCAGTCGCCGCCAGCAACCGTATCGTGAAAGTGAGAGTCAAAGCTGTCCTGTGAAGTGGTGACGGCGGCAGCCCCCCCTTCGGCGGCAACGGTGTGGCTTCGCATCGGATAGACCTTAGAGATCAACGCTATCTTCAGCCTCGGGTTAGCTTCTGCGGCAGCAATGGCGGCGCGCAGTCCGGCACCCCCCGCACCGACAATGACCATGTCGACAGTCAGGATTTGCACATGTTCCTCCCTGCTTAACTTTTTATAGTATTTTCATAGTGTTGGCGAAGTTCATTCGCCAGTCTGTGCCCAGTATACTTTGGCTAAAAATGCGCTAACTTGATGTGTTCGGGTATTTGGGCGGGTAGTGTAGAAAAAGCGTACAAAGGGTTATTTGCCGTAAAAACGGTTTTATTTCACGTAGAATTGTGTGCAACGCCACGTACAGGTAGACTTCTTGCCCTGACTGATTTTGGAGTAGAAAAGATGAGCGAAACGGCCAGCTGGCAGCCGAGTGCATCCATCGCTAATTTATTAAAACGAGCGGCGATCATGGCTGAAATCCGGCGTTTCTTTGCCGATCGTGGCGTACTGGAAGTGGAAACTCCGGCGATGAGCCAGGCCACGGTCACCGACGTCCACCTGTTCCCGTTCCAGACCCGTTTTGTGGGACCGGGCGCATCGGCAGGCATCGATCTCTATCTGATGACCAGCCCGGAATATCATATGAAGCGGCTGCTGGCCGCCGGCAGTGGGCCTATTTATCAGCTGTGCCGCAGCTTCCGCAATGAGGAGATGGGGCGCCACCATAACCCCGAATTCACCATGCTGGAGTGGTATCGCCCGCATTATGATATGTACCGCCTGATGAATGAGGTGGACGATCTGCTCCAGCAGGTGCTGGAATGCGCACCGGCGGAAACGCTTTCCTATCAGCAGGCGTTTATCCGCCATCTGGAGATCGATCCGCTTTCTGCCGATAAGGTCCAGCTGCGTGAAGTGGCTGAAAAACTTGGGGCGGGCGATCTGGCAAACCGCGAAGAAGATCGCGATACGCTGCTGCAGCTGCTGTTTATGCTTGGCGTAGAGCCGGAGATTGGTAAAGACCGCCCGGCCTTCGTGTATCACTTCCCGGCCACTCAGGCTTCGCTGGCGGAGATCAGCACGGAAGATCACCGCGTGGCGGAACGCTTCGAGGTTTACTTTAAGGGAATTGAGCTGGCGAACGGTTTCCGCGAGCTGACCGACAGCCGCGAACAGCGTCAGCGTTTTATGCAGGATAATAAAAAGCGTGCGGCAGCGGGCTTGCCGGAACAGCCGATCGATAACAACCTGCTGGATGCGCTGGCGCACGGCCTGCCGGAGTGCTCCGGCGTGGCGCTGGGCGTTGACCGTATTATCATGCTGGCATTAAAAGCCGAACAGCTGAGCGATGTGATTGCCTTCACGGTGGATCGCTGCTGATAAAGTAGCAAACCCTTCTCAGCGACAGATCCCGTCCCGGGATCTGTCGCATTCGATATCGTTATCTGAAAACCTGAACTGCAGCTAAATTCGCGGCCTGCTGACGGCTGACGGCTGACGGCTGAGGCGGTTGCCGGTTATAAACCACCCGATTTATAGGTTCTCGCCACCGGCGCCCCGTTGCTGGCCGGCGTTTTACGTCCGATGGTTTCCATTCGCACCTGGAACGGCGGGAACGGCATCTCCAGACCGTGTTCCTGATAGCCGCGCAGGATCAGCTGATGCAGCTCATGGCGCAACGGCATACGGTGCCCCATTTCTGCGGCGTGAATACGCAGCTCAAACAGCTGAATCCCCTGCTGCAAATCAACCAGGAAGGCTTCCGGCTGTGGTGTTTCCAGCACGTAGCTACAGCGATGAGCCGCCTGTAGCAGCACGTTGGTGACCTCTTCGCTATTGGCTTCCGCCGACGCCGGGATAGTCAGCACCACGCGCGTCACCGAGTCGGAGAGCGACCAGTTCACAAACTGCTCGGTGATAAACGCCTTGTTCGGCACAATGATCTCTTTGCGATCCCAGTCGGTAATGGTGGTTGCACGGGTATTAATACGCGTGATGCTGCCGGTGAGATCGCGAATGGTAACGGTATCGCCGATACGAATCGGTTTCTCAAACAGGATGATCAGGCCGGAGATAAAGTTGGCGAAAATCTCCTGCAAACCAAAGCCCAGTCCCACACCCAGCGCTGCGACCAGCCACTGGAGTTTCGACCAGTCCACGCCGATCATCGAGAATCCGGTCAGCCCACCGATCAGGATCAGTAGATACTTGGTAACGGTAGTAATGGCGTAGCCGGTACCCGGTGTGAGATCCAGGTGCTGCAACAGCGCCAGCTCCAGCAGAGCGGGCATATTGCGCACCAGCTGGGTGGTAATAATCAGCACCAGCACGGCAATGAGAACCGAACCGAGCGTTATCGGCTGCAGGCTTTCCACGCCCTGAATCGTGGTATTGACGTCCCACAGGCGGATATTTTCCAGGAAGCCAAACGCCGAATGAATTTCTGACCAGAGCACAATCACCGACACCAGCGCTATCAGCGTCAGAATCGAGCGCACCAGCCGCAGCGACTGAGCGCTGATAGCATCAAGATCGATGACCGGCTCTTCGACGTCGATACTGTCGGCGGCGGTCTGCTGCGCGGCTGTTTCTTCTTCACCACGCGCGCGCTGGGCAAGGATCTCGGCGCGGCGGTGGCGGGCACGATCGAAGGCGATACGGCGTCGTTGAATCAGCATCCAGCGGCGAATGATATGGTAGATCACCAGCAGCAGGAACCAGATTGCCACCGATGTTTCCAGCCTTGCCAGCAGCGCCTGAGCCGTTGCCAGATAACCAATGCAGGACGCCAGTGCGGCAATCAGCGGCATGGCAATCATTGCATTCCACAGGATGTTATTAATGAAATTCTCGCCGTTACCCTCTTTATCCAGGTGCAGCGGTATCCCGGCGCGTTTGAGGCTGACGGTGACCAGGCTCAGTGCACCGCAAATCAGAATAAAGCACAGGCGGCCCAGCGTAGCGGAGAACTCGCGGTCTTCAAGGTTATCGAAGGCGATCAGCACCATCATCAGCGGCACAACCAGGCCAATACAGAGCGTATAGAAGCGCATCGCGCGCGCCACGCGGGTTTGCGGCCAGCGGAAGTGGATGATAAACAGTCCCTGCGGGCGGGCAAAGGTCGCGCTGATCATAAACGCCCACAGCAGCGGCACGCTGGCGGTAACGCCATCACCCACGGCGACCGCGATAGGATACGGCCAGGCGTGCTGTAGGCCATAACCCAGTGCAGCCCACAGTACCGGCAGCGGCAGGGCCACCAGAATGGACCAGAACACGGTGCGCAGCGTCAGGCTGAAGTGGTCGAGGGTGACTTTGCCAACTTTGCTGGAGGCGCGCTCAAGGAAGTTACGGAAGTGACGGCGCGAGCTGATACTGAAACCGACCAGCAGAATAGCACCAAGAATCGGCATCACCGTTTCGCGGCTGGTGACCATCATGACCAGCGCGCCGCCCAGCTGCCCCAGGGTATCCAGCGAGAGCAGACGTTGCAGATCGCGCGCCAGTTCAAGCGGATAGCTGATGCTGATTGGGCTAACGTCGGCGGTCCAGAACAGGTAGCGGTGGGTGGCTTCTTTGACTTCATTCAGCGCATCGACCAGCTGGCTGTTACCGACCTTCAGCTTGGTCACGCCGAGGATCAGGTTATCGCAGCCGGAAAGCAGCGAGGTCAGCAGCTCGCGCTGGGTTTTTAGCTGCGCATCCAGAATACGGCGCTGTTCGCTGGTCAGATTACTGTTGTCATCCTGACGCAGCTGCTTCAGCGTTTGCTGGCGCTCCAGCAGATCTTCGTAGTGCAGCCGCTGCACGCGCAGCTGCGCCATTTCGTTGTCCAGCTGCTGCGGTTTTGGCATATCGGGCAGGCGCGAAACCTGTGCCCGCAGCGCTTCGCCGAGAACGTTGGACATGCCCAGCCACTGCGACTGCTCGCGCAGCGTGCTCAGTGCCTGACGGACCTGAATAGTCTGGTTGGCGGCGGTACGCTGCTGCGACGCCACCAGGTCCATCCGCTGCGCCTGTTGATTCAGTGCTGCGGACAGCTCGCGGTTAACGCGGAACTGTTCGGCGATGCCCTCGGGCATATCACCGCTGTTTTCTGCCAGCTGTTCGGTGCGGGCCAGCGCCATTTCGGCTTCGCGCTGGCGCAGGCCGTTAAGCTGATTGCGCAGATCCTGCAGATAGGCATCCAGCTGGCTGGCTTTGAGCTGGTGGACTTCCGCCCGCATTCTCGCCAGTTCCTGGCGGTTGTTCGCGGAGAGCTGCGCCAGTTCCAGTTCATCAACACGTGCTTTCTGTGCCGCCGATTCCGCCTGGCGTGCTGACAGCTGTGCCTGCGCCAGCGGCGTGGTTGCCGTCGGCTGACCCTGCAGGCGTCGTTCCACCTCGCTCAGGCTGCGGCGGGCGTCGGTTTGCTGCAGCGGCAGCTGGGACAGAGAGTCGCTGATTTCACGGGCGCGATCCTGCTCCTGCTGCGACAGGCGACCTTCTTCCAGCAGCTGACTGCTGACCTGCAGGATCTCCTGATCGAGATCGGCCGCGCTCATATTGCTGCGCAGCTGTTTGTTGCTGTCGGTCAGGCTGGCGATCTGCTGGCGTAAATCACGAGAAAGTTTGGGGAAATCATCGATTATCTGCTGATATTCCTGCGTTTTATCCAGCGAGGACTTTTGTTCGTCCAGCCAGTTCAGGGTTGACTGCAGGGCATCGACAACTTCCGCCTGATTCGCAGTCGTTTTGTCTGACTTCGCCTGTTCAAGTTCCTGTTTGATTTGCGCGGCATCCGGTGCGCTGGCGGCATAGAGCGGCTGGAGAAGACTCCAGCCTAACAAAAGAGAGAGAATCAGGCGTGACATGGCAATCCGCTATGGATGATGGAGAACGTCTTCCGCACTGTCTTTTTGCAGTGCGATGGCCAGCGTCTCGCCCAGGCGGACTTTACTTTCCGCAGCCAGGCTTTCAGCCAGTTTTACTTTACCTTCGGCAAACAGGTTAATCACCGTAGAGCCCAGTTTGAAACGGCCCATTTCCTGGCCTTTCAGGAGTACAACGGAACCCTCGGCATCCGCACCCGGGAAGCTCCAGCGCTTGATCACGCCTTCACGCGGTGGCGTAACGGTGCCCGCCCAGACGGTTTCGATGCTGCCAACGATGGTGGCACCGACCAGAATTTGCGCCATCGGGCCAAATTCAGTATCGAACAGGCAGATGACTCTCTCATTACGGGCAAACAGATTCGGGATGTTCTGTGCGGTGAGCGGATTCACCGAGTAGAGGTCGCCGGGAACGTAGATCATTTCACGCAGGATACCGTTACACGGCATATGCACGCGGTGATAGTCGCGCGGCGCAAGGTAGGTCGTTACAAACTCACCGTTGCGGAACATCTCCGTCATCTTTTCATTGCCTGCCAGCAGGCCTTCCAGCGAGTAGGTGTGGCCTTTGGCCTGGAAGATTTGGTCACCGTCAATGTGGCCCAGCTGGCTGATTGCGCCATCAGCAGGCAGCACCAGCAGGTTTGGATCGGCAATCAGCGGCCGTGCGTCATCGCGTAGCGGGCGGACAAAAAAGTCGTTAAAGGTACGATAGCTGGCGGTATCCGGCTTCTGCGCCTCTTTCATATCGACTTTGTAGAACCAGACAAAGACGTCGATGACCGCTTTGGTCAGCCATCCGCCGCGTTTGCTGGCACCCCAGCCGGCAAGTTCAGTCAGGGCCTTTTTAGGCAATAAATTATTCAGGCCGAGTTTAATACGATCCAACACGTGAGCCTCCTGGCTTAATCAGACAGCGAAAAATTAATGGGGGCGGATTGTAACAGCGCCCGTCGGTTAAGGCTAATGCCTGTCCGGGCGCGTTCAGTCAGCAATATGGCGCAGCGTATTCTGGCGGTCTGCATCCATCAGCATCTTAAAGGAAAGACGGTCAATCTTTGTCAGCGTTGAAGCTTCGACGGGTTTTCGCCTGAACTTCCGACATGCTTTCCAGAATGTGGTGATAGTTAACGAAGCGCGACTCGTCGATCTCGCCGTTATCTACTGCTTCACGGATGGCACATCCCGGATCGGTATCATGCTTGCAGTCGCGGAATTTACAGCCGCCCAGATACTTACGGAATTCGACAAATCCCTGGGTAATTTGTTCCGGTTCCAGATGCCATAAACCGAATTCACGAACGCCGGGGGAGTCAATCACGTCGCCGCCGTGTGGGAAGTGATAAAGACGAGCCGCAGTGGTGGTGTGCTGGCCAAGGCCGGAGACGTCGGAAACGTCGTTGGTGAGGATCTCATTGCTGCTGAGGTCCAGGCCGAGGAGGGCGTTAAGCAGGCTCGATTTGCCGACGCCGGACTGGCCGGCAAAGATGCTGACGCGCCCGGTCAGCGCTTCTTCCAGCTCGGCAAGGCCCTGTTTTTCATGGCTGGAAACCATCAGCACCCGGTAGCCAATATGGCGATAGATATCCATCTGCTCATCGACAAATTTACGGCCTTCTTCATCCAGCAAATCGGTTTTGTTCAGCACCAGCAGTGGTTCAACGTCCAGCGTTTCGCTGGCGACCAGATAGCGATCGATGATATTCAGCGACAGCTCGGGCAGAATCGCGGAGACGATAACGATCTGATTGATATTGGCGGCGATCGGTTTGACGCCATCGTAGAAATCCGGGCGGGTGAGGACCGACGTCCGCTCGTGTACGGCTTCAACAATGCCTTTGACCGTTGCGCCACCTTCAGCACCCGGGCGCCAAAGCACGCGATCGCCGGTAACCAGAGAACGGATGGTGCGGCGAATGTTGCAGCGGTGAACTGAACCATCCGCATCTTCTACGTCTACGTGCATACCAAACCGGCTGATCGCGACGCCATCACGCGCCTCGCCGAACAGGCTGTCATCCGGTTCGGGCTTATCGGCACGCTGCTTCAGGCGGCGATCGTGGTTAGCACTTACGCGACGTTGTTGACCTTTGGATAGTTTGTTTTTACTCACTGTTCCTCACACAAATCAGGCATGTTTCGCCCTTGAGGGGCAAAACGTCTATCATACACGCTAATTAACGACAATGCCGCTTTGACCACAGTGAGATGCACTATGACCGCGAATGCTAATAACCTGATTTGGATTGATCTTGAAATGACAGGCCTGGACCCGGAACGGGATCGTATTATCGAGATCGCGACGCTGGTTACCGATGCCAATCTGAATATTCTCGCTGAAGGGCCGGTATTTGCCGTACATCAGTCCGACGCCCAGCTGGCGCTGATGGATGACTGGAACGTGCGTACGCACACCAACAGCGGACTGGTTGAACGCGTGAAGGCCAGCCAGCATGACGATCGTGCGGCCGAACTGGCCACCATCGAATTCCTCAAGGAGTGGGTGCCTGCGAACAGCTCGCCAATTTGCGGCAACAGTATCGGTCAGGATCGCCGCTTCCTGTTTAAGTACATGCCTGAACTGGAAGCCTACTTCCACTATCGCTACCTGGACGTCAGCACACTGAAAGAGCTGGCGCGTCGCTGGAAGCCTGAAATCCTGCCGGGCTTTAAAAAGCAGGGTTCGCATCAGGCGATGGATGATATCCGTGAATCCGTAGCCGAGCTGTCCTACTATCGCGAGCACTTTATCCAGCTGTGATAATAACGGTGGCGGGCGGGGCGTTGAACATTCTTTTTAACGGCTGCCAGCCACATTCTTCACCTTTTTTGCTGATAAATTCACCTTTTTGCTGGCTTTGTCAGCAGTCGGAAATAAAAATCCGTATTTTTACGATGATGGGATTGCGCAGGGGGGAAATCTCCGTATAATGCGCTCCCCGTACCGGTGAAGAAATTACATCGCTACGACTAAGCGGGAATAGCTCAGTTGGTAGAGCACGACCTTGCCAAGGTCGGGGTCGCGAGTTCGAGTCTCGTTTCCCGCTCCAAATTTTGTTCTGCCGTGCAAGCGGTGGAATAGTAAAAAAAGACCCTAACGGGTCTTTTTTTATGCCTGAAATTCTCCGTTATATCCGACAGATTTCTGCGCCAGCGAATTTAAAAACCGTCGTATTTCTTGCAAAGACCGGAGAAAAATCAGGGCGATGTCTCCACCGCCCCTGAGGTATTACTGGCTGTTGCTCAGTACGCCATAAATGCGCTTAACCTGCTGGTCATAGGCGGTTAACCCGCCTGCTGAATAGATTGCTTTGGCGTCCAGATAAACAATATGGCCGTCTTTTGCCGCTCTGGTTGCACGCACCTGCGGATCGCCCAACAGTTTTTCCGCATTCGCCGGTCCCTGACCGATGGCGCTGTTGCGGTCGATCACGAAGATCCACTCCGGGTCTGCTTTTTTGATGCGGGCAGCATCAACGATTTCACCGAAACGGCCTTTGCCCTCGACCTGGGTCGCTTCTTTAAAGCCCAGCAGATCGAAGATAAAGCCGTAGTGGTCGCCATAGCCATAGGCCATCAGCTTATCGCCCGTCACCAGGACGGTCATCGCGGTGCCGGCTTTTTCCGCCAGCGGGCGCGTTTTTTGAATATCCTTGTTAAATGAGGCCAGTGCCTGCTCTGCCTGCGGCTGTTTATCAAACAGCTTGCCTAAGGTACGTGTGCGATCTTCAAGACTGCTCAGCAGATGAGCATTATCCACGGTCAGATCCAGCGTGGGTGCGACAGCGCGTAATTTATCGGTTGACTCAAATGCGCGGCTGCCGCCGATAATCAGGTCGGGCTTATGCTGTTTTAGCACCTCGAAATCGGGCTTAAACGGATTGCCAACGTTGTAATAGCTGTCTGACTCGTACTTGCTGAGATAGGCCGGATAACTGCCTTTTTCCTTAGGTAACGGCAGGCCGGAAACCTTTACTCCCAGCACATCAAGAATATCCAGCATGGCCAGATCGTAAACCACGACATTCTGCGGATTCTTATTCAGCGTCTGAGTATTGATGCTATCGGTAACGGGGATGCTGGTGGAAACAGTGTCGGCAGCGAATGTGCCACTGGCGGCGAGTAGCAGGCTGGTCGCCAGAATATTGCGAGTGAAACGAGGTAGGGGCATAAAACAACATCCTTTGTAAGTGTAAATGGTAATCGTTCTCAATTAATGATACTGCAAACGTTTCCTATGTACATAGGGCTGTTATTCGCTCTAACGTGCTGAATTCTGCTTGTTAAACATGCTTTTTGGAGAAATTTATAGCAGTCGGTCTGATTAAGATGAAAAAGCGAGAAAGGGGGCTTGTCAGGCTGCATCATCTGGTCCATAATGGCGCCCATTCCTGATTCGGGAATGAAGTAAAAGATTTAAATATCAAACAATTACCTACTGTTTGATAGCAGCACCACTCCTAAGCGGGAATAGCTCAGTTGGTAGAGCACGACCTTGCCAAGGTCGGGGTCGCGAGTTCGAGTCTCGTTTCCCGCTCCAAGTTTTCTTCCTATCGCCTTTCTAAATTCCAGTCGGTTTACTTTAATTTTCCCTGTTCTGCCCAAAAATTAGCACCAGCGTTGCAAGAAAAATTAACTTAATTTATTTAAGGATAATTATGTTCTGTCAGAGCGGTTCCTTTTACGGCTTTAGCGTTCGATGGGCGTTAGTGACGCTCTTGTGCTTATTGTTCTCCTCTCTGGCTTATGCCGCATCGGTGGTGGGTTTTAAAGAGATCGATCTGGATAAAGACGGTCCGCGCCCCCTGAAGTTTGCCATCTGGTATCCTGCGAAAAAACAAACCCACGCGGAAATGATAGCCGATAGCCGGATATTCTATGGTTTTAACGCCGTGCGGAACGGCGCGCCTGAAAGTGGTAAGCACCCGTTAATCGTCATTTCTCATGGCTACGGCGGCACGTGGCGAAATCTGAGCTGGCTGGCCGCTGATTTGGCCGATCGGGGATACGTTGTGGCTGCACCTAATCATCCCGGCACCAGTGCATTTAATCGCGATCCTCATCAGGCTGCGCAGTTAGCACTGCGTCCGCACGATCTCAGCCGGGTTATTGATGTGCTAGGCGCGAATTCCTCGCTGGCAGGAGAGATCGACGAGGAAAGGATTGCGGCTCTGGGCCATTCTCTTGGGGGATGGACCGTTGTTGCTCTGGCGGGTGGGCGTTTTGATACCGCCTTATTTAAAGAAGCATGCCGGATGTATCCCATTCTGAATGCCTGCGGCCTGGCTTCAACGCTGGATCTTGGTAATCCGGGGCTGGAAAAAAGCATGCAGGATCGGCGTATTAAAGCGTTTATCTCCCTGGATGGTGGGCTGATTCGTGGATTCACGTCACAGAGCCTGGGGGAAATAGCGATTCCTTCACTCATTATTGGTGCGGGTACGGATGTCGGTGATATGCCCGTTGCGCTTGAGTCCGGCTACCTGCATGCGTTTCTGCCAAAGGCAGGTTCTGATTATGTTGAAATCTCCGATGCTATGCATTTCAGCTTTCTCCAGCGCTGTAAACCGGGCGCGATAGCAATCCTGGCGGGTGAAGGGCAGGACATTCTCTGTAAGGATGGCGGAAACCGAAGCAGAGAGGAGATTCATCATCAAATCGCCGATCTTGTTATCGCGTTTCTTGGGAAAAACCTGCCGAAAACGACGGATTAAACCCACTCGGGAAGGAGAGGGGTTGCTGATAAGGCGGGGGTTTTCAGGGGGATAACGCCTTGCTGAGCGAAAAAATGAGAACCATGTGAATTTTTTTTGACGCGGCTCTTGCCAGCGCTACCAAACAGGTCCATAATAGCGACCTCTCCTCGGGAATCGAGGGGGAAAGCTAGGAAAATCAGTAAGTTACAACTTTCTAGTTCAGTAAAGCAGCACCACTCCTAAGCGGGAATAGCTCAGTTGGTAGAGCACGACCTTGCCAAGGTCGGGGTCGCGAGTTCGAGTCTCGTTTCCCGCTCCAATAATTTTTCATCTCATCATAATCATCAAATTATTCACAGCCTTTTGCTGAAGGATGTTTGTTTTTTATTGCTAAACGAAAATTGTTTTGAACAGAGTTATCCACAGGATAGTTTTCTGCTGCCTGCAATTGCCCGATCGGCAAATTCCTATGCCTTTTTCGCAAGTCATTGTTTTTTATCTATTTGTGAATATTTCAAAATGTTATCTGGATCGCTTGTCATTTCTGTGAAGATTGAATGACAAAGCTTTTTTATTTTTATTCACAGCGTGTGGAAAAATCTGCTGCGGTAAAAATTGACCCAATTGTGCATTTAAGCATCACGGGGTAATCCTTTTTCTATCGCTCGCACCAGGCGTCTCTGCTGGCTGCTCTGAACCTCAACAACATTTTCATCGCGCTTTGCCAGCTGACAGGCGATAGCCCAGCGGATATGCTCATCCAGCATTTCATTTTCCCCCAGTCTGGCCTCTAAAGCCTGAAGGTGTGATGCTTCCCAGGGCGCATTGCCCAGTGCTACGGCCACGTTACGCAACCAGCGCAGGTGCCCGATACGTCGGATCGCCGATCCCTCGGTTACCCGCAGGAATTTTGCTTCGTCCCAGGCGAACAGATCGATAAGCGGCGGCGCATGCAACACGGCACGAGGACTAAAATCATCTTCATCAGTCAACTGGCCGTAGCGGTTCCATGGACAGATTAGCTGGCAGTCATCGCAGCCGTAGATGCGGTTACCGATCAACGGCCGAAACTCTTCCGGAATCGCCCCTTCCAGTTCAATGGTCAGATACGAAATGCAGCGCCGGGCATCCACCTTGTAAGGTTCTACAATCGCCCCGGTTGGGCAGGTGGTGATACAGGCCACACAGCGTCCGCAGTTCTCTTCCACCGGGCTGTCGACGGGAAGCGGAAGATCGATCAGTAGTTCACCGAGAAAAAACCACGATCCGGCTTCCCGATTGAGGATCAGAGAATGTTTACCGGTCCAGCCAAGCCCTGCTTTTGCTGCAAGCGGGCGTTCCAGCACCGGTGCTGAATCAACAAAAGGACGAAATTGCGCTTCTTCGCAGCGTTCGCGGATCATATCGCCTAACTTTTTTAGACGGTTACGCAATACTTTGTGGTAATCACGACCAAGTGCATAGCGGCTAACATAGCCCAGGCGGGGATTTCTCAGCGTGCTGGCAAACGATGCTTTGGCCGGAAGATAGTTCATACGCACGCTGATCACCCGTAGCGTGCCTGGCATCAGTTCATGGGGACGGGCGCGCATCATTCCGTGACGCGCCATCCAGTCCATCTCTCCGTGATATTGTTTATCCAGCCAGGCCTGCAGGCGCGGTTCCTCCAGCGTTAAATCGGTATCGCAGATACCGACCTGCTGAAAGCCGAGCGACAGCCCCCACTGTTTAATATCCAGGGCGAGTTGATGGAAATCGAGAGGATGCGACATGAAGAACCTGAACCAGCAGAAAGACAACCTTAGTTTACCCTATTCTGTCTGGCCTGTGGAGGCGATAGCTCAGCTGGAGCGGGAAGGCGCTGATGCGCTGGGGATTACCCTCTTTGAACTGATGCAGCGGGCGGGGGAAGCGGCGTTTGACCGGATAAGGACCCTTTGGCCGGATTCCCAACACTGGCTGATTCTCTGCGGGCATGGCAACAATGGCGGGGACGGTTTTGTCATCGCGCGCCTGGCGAAAGCTGCCGGACTGACGGTCACGCTGATCGCCGTGGAAGGTCGCCATGCTCTGCCGGATGAAGCGCAGCAGGCCCGTGCTGCCTGGCTTGCCGCCGGAGGTGTGGTTCACGATCCGGCCATTGACTGGCCGGACGATCTGGATGTGATTGTCGATGCGCTGCTGGGCACCGGAATGAATCGGGCTCCGGCCGCTCCTTACGATCGTCTGATTGAGCAGGCAAATCGCTATCCGGCCCCGATTTTTTCCATTGATGTGCCGTCTGGGTTAGTGGCTGCTAACGGCACTACGCCAGGTGTGGCAATCGAAGCGACATTTACCCTGACGTTTATCGCCTTTAAACCGGGTTTGCTGACCGGAAAAGCACGTGACCATGTCGGGCAACTTGATTATCACAGTCTCGCTCTCGATCCCTGGCTGATAACGCAGCAGGCCCCAATCGCCCGCTATGATGCCGGTTATCTTTCCCACTGGCTGAAACCTCGGCGAGCCACTTCCCACAAGGGCGATCATGGCCGCCTGCTGCTGATTGGCGGCGATCACGGCACCGCAGGCGCGATACGGATGGCGGCTGAAGCCGCTTTACGCGCCGGGTCTGGTCTTGTGCGAGTACTTACTCACATTGATAACGTTGCCCCACTGCTGACGGCACGACCCGAGCTGATGGTACAAGAGTTAACGGCGTCCGCGCTGGATGACGGGCTGGAATGGGCCGATTTCATTGTTATCGGACCGGGTATGGGTCAGGGAGCCTGGGGCAAAAAAGCCCTGAAAAAAGTAGAAAACTCTCATAAACCGATGCTTTGGGATGCCGATGCGCTTAACCTGCTGGCAATCAGCCCCGATAAACGTCAAAATCGGATTATTACGCCGCATCCCGGTGAGGCAGCACGTCTGCTGAACGTGAAAGTGAGTGAAATTGAAAGCGACCGCTTACTTGCGGTGCGGCGGCTGGTAAAGCGCTATGGCGGAGTGGTGGTACTGAAAGGTGCCGGAACGCTGGTCGCGGAAGAGAGCGGTAAACTGGCAATTGCCGATGTAGGTAACGCCGGTATGGCCAGCGGTGGTATGGGAGATGTGTTATCTGGCATCATCGGTAGCCTGGCGGGGCAAAAATCCTCGCTCTACGATGCAGCCTGCGCAGGATGCGTTGCGCACGGAGCGGCAGCCGACGCGGTGGCCGCACGCTATGGTACACGCGGCATGTTAGCGACCGATCTTTTTTCCGTGCTGTATCTGTTTGTCAATCCTGAGATGTCGAATAAAAAAGAATGATGACCTGTGTAATCGCGTTGCCCGATGAGGCAGCAACCCTCGCATTGGGTGCCCGGCTGGCCCGCGTCTGTGACGGCGCGGCAACTCTTTATCTGTACGGCGACCTGGGCGCGGGAAAAACGACGTTCAGTCGCGGATTTTTACAGGCTTTAGGGCATCAGGGGAATGTGAAAAGTCCAACTTATACGCTGGTAGAACCCTACGAGCTGGTCGATCGCCGCGTGTATCATTTTGATCTCTATCGCCTGGCCGATCCGGAAGAGCTGGAATTTATGGGCATCCGCGATTACTTCACCAATGACAGTATTTGTCTGGTGGAGTGGCCACAGCAGGGAACCGGCGTGCTGCCGGAGCCGGATATGGAGCTGCATCTGAGCTATGAAGGGCATGCGCGCCACGCTGAACTGCGTGCACGTTCCGCTGCCGGTGAGTCCATGCTGCAGCAGTTTGCATCACAGCAGGGTGAGGGATGATGCGGCAGATTAAATCCTGGTTATTGCTTGCTCTGTTTTTCTGTTCGTTTGCCTCCGTGGCGGCAAGCCTTTCAGACATTAAAGTTTCCAACGGTAGCGACGAAGCCAAAGTCACGCTGAGCTTTGCCGGACAGCCGATTTACGCGTTCTTCCCGCTGCATAATCCCGATCGCGTGGTGCTGGACATCCGCCAGAGCGGCATTGTTGGCGGGCTGCCCCTGACTTTCAGCGGGGAAAATATCGTTAAGCGTATTCGCTCCAGCGAGGCGAAGGACAGCCAGAGCATCCGTCTGGTGTTCGAACTGACCCAGCCGGGTAAAACACGGGCAGTGACCCAGAAAAACGGTAGCAGCTACGACGTGGTGTTTACTATCAGCGGCACGCGCCCGGCGAAGGTAGCCAGCCGCCCGGCACCGGTCAGCAGCAGTAACGCTTCTCGGGCTACGGTTAGCGGCAGTACGGCTTCTCGCCCGACCAGCAGCCAGCCAGAGAAAAATCCGTTTAACGCTAATCCGGTTACGGCCGTCACCAGCGGTACGCAAACCGCTCGCCCGCGCAGCACTGCGGCCAGCAGCAGTGATACGGTAATTGTGGCGATCGACGCCGGGCACGGCGGTCAGGACCCGGGGGCCATTGGCGGCGGCGGGCTGAAAGAGAAGAACGTGACCATCGCCATTGCCCGCAAGCTCAAGGCGCTGCTGAATGACGACCCGATGTTTAAAGGCGTAATGACCCGAGATGGCGATTACTTTATCTCCGTGATGGGCCGTTCAGACGTGGCGCGTAAGCAAAATGCCAACCTGCTGGTCTCCATACACGCGGATGCGGCTCCTAACCGCAGTGCTTCGGGAGCCTCGGTATGGGTACTCTCTAACCGTCGCGCTAACAGTGAAATGGCCGGCTGGCTCGAACAGCATGAGAAACAGTCTGAACTGCTGGGCGGTGCGGGCGATTTGCTGGCTAACAGCCAGGCTGACCCCTACCTGAGCCAGGCGGTGCTGGATCTGCAGTTCGGCCACTCGCAGCGGGTAGGATATGATGTCGCCGTTAAAGTGATTGCTCAGCTGCAGCGCGTCGGTGCGCTGCATAAACGTCGTCCGGAACATGCCAGCCTGGGCGTTCTGCGCTCGCCGGATATTCCATCCCTGCTGGTGGAAACCGGCTTTATCAGCAACCCTTCGGAGGAGCGACTGCTTGGCAGTAGCGCTTACCAGCAGAAGATTGCCGAGTCGATTTATAAAGGCTTGCGCAACTACTTCCTGGCGCACCCGCTACAATCGGTCCCAAAGGAGGAAAACCGACCGTTGCAGTCCGCAGCGGCGGTTGAAGTAGAAGCTAACCCGGCACCGGCAGGAACGCAGTACACCGGCGCGACGCAGCGCCACGTGGTAAAACGCGGTGAAACGCTCTCCGGGATTGCGGCGCATTATGGCGTCAGCATGGCGACGCTGCGTTCCCTGAACACCCTGAAGAAAGATGTTGTCTGGGTTGGCCAGCGGCTGAAAGTGCCTGCGGGGAGCGTAAAGCAGATCGCCAGCACGGTTAAAGCCGCTAAGCCGCAGCGACATAAAGTGGTGCGGGGAGATTCTCTCACGGCGATTGCTGCGAAGTATGGCGTTAGCCCGCAGGCGATTCAGCAGGCGAACAAGATGAAAACGCAAAACGTGATGCTGGGTCAGACCTTGACCATTCCTACATCGTAATTGAGGACAGTTATGCCCATTCAGGTGCTACCACCGCAGCTTGCTAACCAGATTGCCGCTGGCGAAGTGGTCGAGCGCCCGGCCTCCGTGGTGAAAGAGCTGGTGGAAAACAGCCTGGATGCGGGGGCGACACGGATTGATATCGATATCGAAAAGGGCGGGGCAAAGCTGATTCGCATCCGTGATAACGGCAGCGGCATCGGTAAAGACGAACTGGCGATGGCCCTGGCCCGCCACGCGACGAGTAAAATCACCACGCTTGACGATCTTGAGGCGATTATCAGTCTCGGATTTCGCGGTGAGGCGCTGGCCAGTATCAGCTCGGTTTCCCGCCTGACGCTCACCTCGCGCACCGAGGCGCAGAGCGAAGCCTGGCAGGCCTATGCAGAAGGCCGCGATCAGGCGGTGACCGTGAAGCCTGCGGCACATCCGGTCGGAACGACCCTGGAAGTGCTCGACCTGTTTTATAACACGCCCGCCCGCCGCAAATTTATGCGCACCGAAAAGACCGAATTTACCCATATCGATGAAGTTGTGCGCCGCATTGCGCTGGCGCGTTTCGATGTGGCGATTAGCCTCAGCCACAATGGCAAGCTGGTGAGACAGTACCGTGGCGTCAGTGATGATACGCAGCGCGAGCGGCGGCTGGGTGCAATTTGCGGCACCGCGTTCATCAGCCACGCGCTGGCGATTGAGTGGCAGCATGGTGAACTGGCGCTGCGCGGCTGGGTTGCCGATCCCGCCGGGTCTAAGGTGCTGAGCGAGCTACAGTATTGCTATGTTAACGGTCGCATGATGCGCGATCGACTGATTAATCACGCTATTCGTCAGGCCTATCAGGATAAGCTGGGCGATCAGCACCAGCCCGCCTACGTGCTGTATCTTGAAATCGATCCGCATCAGGTCGATGTCAACGTTCACCCGGCCAAGCATGAGGTGCGCTTCCACCAGTCGCGGCTGGTGCATGATTTTATTTATCAGGGCGTGGTGAGCGTGTTGCAGGAAACTGGCCAGGAAACGCTGGCGGATCTTGAACCCGGTACGCCTGCCGATCGCTGGCAGCCTGAAAATCGCCAGGCGGCGGGTGGAAATCATTTCTCCACGCCTGCACCATCGGATGCAGACTATTCTGCGGGTGCGGGTGCGGGATTCAGTCTGGACCACGCTGCAACAGAGGTTCCTCGTTCATCTGTCGGCCCGTCACCCTCTTCAGCAGATAATATGCGCAGCGCTTCTGGCGGAGGTTCTTCAGAACGCGCATCCGGTGGTCTGGCAGGCGCAATGTTCCCGCACCGGCGGCAGGAGCCGGTTTATCAGAAACGTGAGGGTGCCGCTTATCAACAGCTGATGAATACGCCGCCAGCGCGATGCAACGAACCTGCTTTGCCCGCGCCGGAAAAAAGGACTCCGCAACCGCTAGCTGAAACACCGCTTAGCGGCCATACGCACAGCTTTGGCCGCGTGCTAACGGTGTTACAGCAGCATTACGCGCTGGTTGAAAGTTCAGAACGCTTATCGCTGGTCGCCCTCGCCGTTGCCGAACGCTGGCTGAAGCAGGCGCAGCTTGAACCTGGAACGGAAGGACTTAAACCGCAGCCGCTGTTGATCCCGGTACGACTCAAGCTCGATAAAGCCGAGCGAGAGGCGATGGGCCATTCGGCCACATTGCTAAATCAGCTGGGTATTGAACTGCTTGCGGAAGGCCAGCATGTGATGCTGCGCGCGGTGCCTTTACCATTACGCCAACAAAATTTACAAAACTTGATTCCAGAACTGTTAGGCTACTTGGCCCGGCAGCAGGATGTTTCAGCCAGTCAGATTGCGCAGTGGTTAGCGCGTCAATCGGTTTCTGAACATCAGCACTGGAATCACTCGCAGGCGATTGCCCTGCTGGCCGACGTTGAACGACTTTGCCCGCAGTTAGTGAAATCGCCACCTTCTGGATTAGTGCAAATTATTGATATTAATACGGCGATGAACGCCCTGAAGTATGAGTGAACAATCCACGGCTGGCCTGCCTAAGGCAATATTTTTGATGGGGCCTACGGCCTCCGGCAAGACCGCGCTGGCGATAGCCCTGCGTCAGGCGCTGCCGGTAGAGCTGATTAGCGTAGATTCCGCACTGATTTATCGCGGAATGGATATCGGCACCGCCAAGCCTTCAGCAGAAGAGCTGGCATTGGCGCCTCATCGTTTGCTGGACATCCGCGATCCCGCTGAAAGTTATTCAGCGGCAGAGTTTCGTCGCGATGCGCTGGCTGAAATGGCGGAGATTACCCAACGCGGGAATATTCCGTTGCTTGTTGGTGGCACCATGCTTTATTACAAGGCGTTACTGGAAGGATTATCCCCACTGCCCGCGGCCGATCCTGAAGTGCGTCAGCGTATAGAGCAAATGGCGAGTGAGAAGGGCTGGGAAGCACTTCATCGCCAGTTATGTGATGTTGATCCCGTTGCAGGACGTCGTATTCATCCGAATGATCCCCAGAGACTTTCGCGAGCACTGGAAGTTTTTTTTATTTCGGGTAAAACTTTAACGGAACTGACAAAAACGTCTGGAGACGCGCTGCCGTATGATGTTCACCAGTTTGCTATCGCGCCAGCGAGTCGTGAACTGATCCATCAGAGAATAGAGCTGCGTTTTCAACAGATGCTGGCGTCAGGATTTGAAGCGGAGGCTCGGGCGCTCTTTGCACGAGGTGATTTGCATACGGATATGCCTTCCATTCGTTGTGTTGGTTATCGCCAGATGTGGTCATTTTTGTCCGGTGAAATTGATTACGATGAAATGGTTTATCGGGGAATTTGCGCAACCCGGCAGTTAGCTAAACGTCAGATAACCTGGCTACGCGGTTGGAAAGATGTCCACTGGCTTGACAGTGAACAGCCCGAAGAAGCGTATTCCAGAGTGTTACACGTTCTTAGTGCGAAGCCTGGGTGATTGTGTACAATTGGTGCGTTATCGCGCGCAAATTTTTTACGTCGTATTTCGAATCGCAAGGTTCTTAAGTTACAAACAACAAGCATATAAGGAAAAGATAGAATGGCTAAGGGGCAATCATTGCAAGATCCGTTCTTGAACGCACTGCGTCGTGAACGTGTTCCGGTTTCGATTTATTTGGTGAATGGCATCAAACTTCAGGGTCAGATTGAGTCGTTTGATCAGTTTGTCATTCTTTTGAAAAATACGGTTAGCCAGATGGTGTATAAGCACGCGATCTCAACCGTTGTTCCGTCCCGTCCCGTTTCCCATCACAGCAATAATGCGGGTGGCGGTAGCAGCAACTATCATCATGGCGGAAGTAACCAGGGGGCATCTTCTCAGCCTCAGCAAGACAATGATGACGCTGAATAAATAGCGCCGCTGTCTATCCATGACGGGGAGTTGTTCCCCGTCCTGGCATAACGTTTTATCCTGATTTTCTCATCTCGTTTTGGCGGGATGATATCGCGTAGAAATGCCGTTTATTGAGCTGGCGCGCCATGTTTAAGCTGATTTTGATGCAGTATGGCCATCGGGTAGCAGGTTCAACCAGGTTCTGAGAGGTTTAAGTTTGTTTGACCGTTATGATGCCGGTGAGCAGGCCGTACTGGTACACATCTATTTTTCGCAAGACAAAGATATGGAAGATCTACAGGAGTTTGAAACTCTGGTTTCTTCCGCTGGCGTTGAAGCGCTCCGTGTCGTTACCGGTAGCCGTAAAGCACCGCACCCTAAATACTTTGTCGGTGAAGGAAAAGCTGTAGAAATTGCCGAAGCGGTTAAAGAGAGCGGGGCTTCCGTGGTGCTTTTTGACCACTCGCTCAGCCCGGCGCAGGAGCGTAACCTTGAAGCGCTCTGTGAGTGCCGCGTGATTGATCGTACCGGACTTATTCTGGATATCTTCGCCCAGCGCGCGCGAACTCATGAAGGCAAATTACAGGTAGAACTGGCGCAGCTGCGTCATCTTGCGACCCGTCTTGTACGCGGCTGGACGCACCTTGAGCGCCAGAAAGGCGGTATCGGTTTGCGTGGCCCGGGCGAAACCCAGCTCGAAACCGACCGTCGGTTATTAAGAAATCGTATTACGCTTATTCTTTCTCGTCTTGAGCGCGTTGAGAAACAGCGCGAACAGGGCAGGCAGGCGCGCAGCAAAGCCGATGTGCCGACCGTTTCGCTGGTGGGCTATACCAACGCCGGTAAGTCCACCCTGTTTAACCGTTTGACGTCTGCCGATGTTTACGCAGCCGATCAGCTGTTTGCTACGCTGGACCCGACGCTGCGCCGGGTGAATGTTGCCGACGTGGGCGAGGTTGTGCTGGCGGATACGGTGGGTTTTATCCGCCATCTTCCCCATGACCTGGTTGCTGCGTTTAAAGCCACGCTGCAGGAAACGCGTCAGGCGACGCTTCTGCTGCATATCATTGATGCTGCCGATGTCCGTCTTGATGAAAACATTGAAGCGGTAAACGTCGTGCTGGAAGAGATCGAGTCTGATGAGATCCCCAGCCTGCTGATTATGAATAAGATTGATATGCTGGAAGATTTCGTCCCGCGTATCGATCGTGATGAAGAAAACCTGCCGATCCGCGTCTGGCTGTCCGCACAAACCGGCGAGGGGGTTCCGCTACTGTTCCAGGCTCTGACTGAGCGTCTGGCCGGTGAAATTGCGCAGTATGATTTGTGTTTGCCGCCGGAAGCGGGGCGGCTGCGCAGTCGTTTTTATCAGCTTCAGGCGATAGAAAAAGAGTGGAATGAGGATGATGGTAGCGTAGGTTTACACATACGCATGCCGATCGTTGACTGGCGACGTCTGTGCAAGCAGGAGCCGGAGCTGGTGAATTACATTGTTTGACTGATTTTGCCTGACACGCGTATCCCGGCTTGGGATACCACCGCACACACAATTAATGGAGCATAAACATGGCGTGGAATCAGCCCGGAAATAACGGACAGGACCGCGACCCGTGGGGAAGCAGCAATAATCAAGGCGGCAACTCTGGGGGAAATAAGGGAGGACGTGATAAAGGTCCTCCTGATTTGGATGATATCTTCCGTAAACTGAGCAATAAGCTTGGTGGTCTGGGCGGTGGCAAAAAAGGTGGCGATGGCGGCAATGGTAACGATCAGCGTCGTTCCGGTAACACCGGGCGTCTGGTCAGCATCGCGGCAGCGGCTGTAGTGGTCATTTGGGCCGGTAGCGGCTTCTATACCATCAAAGAAGCCGAACGTGGTGTGGTAACTCGTTTTGGTAAATTCAGCCATCTGGTTGAACCCGGCCTGAACTGGAAGCCAACCTTTATCGATCAGGTCCGTGCAGTTAACGTTGAGGCGGTGCGCGAGCTTTCTGCCTCCGGTACGATGCTGACCTCCGATGAAAACGTCGTGCGCGTTGAAATGAACGTGCAGTACCGCGTCACCAACCCTGAACGCTATCTGTTCTCGGTGACCAGCGCGGATGACAGTCTGCGTCAGGCAACCGACAGCGCCCTGCGCGGCGTGATTGGTCGCTCAACGATGGACCGCATTCTGACCGAAGGCCGTACCGTTGTGCGTAGCGATACCCAGCGCGAGCTGGAAGAAACCATTCGCCCTTACGATATGGGGATTACGCTGCTGGACGTTAACTTCCAGACTGCGCGTCCACCGGAAGAGGTGAAGGCCGCATTTGACGATGCGATTGCCGCACGTGAAAACCGCGAGCAGAAAGTGCGTGAAGCGGAAGCCTACGCGAACGGAGAAATCCCGGTAGCCCGCGGTAAAGCGCAGGAAACGCTGGAACGAGCCCGTGCTTATAAAGCGCGTGTGACGCTGGAAGCGCAGGGTGAAGTGGACAGCTTCGCACGTATTCTGCCGGAGTATAAAGCTGCACCGCAGATTACCCGTGAACGTTTGTATATCGAAACCATGGAACGCGTGCTGGGCCATACGCGTAAAGTACTGGTAAACGACAAAGGCAACAGCCTGATGGTTCTGCCACTGGACCAGCTGATGCGTGGCCAGTCTGGAAACGCTCCGGCGAGCAGCGGTGACAGCAGCAATCTGATGCGTCTGCCCCCTGCCAGCAGCGGCAGCGAACGCGCCAGCAGCAGTACGTCGTTCAGCCCGGACGACATCATGGATCAGCGCAGGGTGAACTCCCAGCGTAACGATACCCAGCGCGAAGGGAGAGAGTAATCGATGCGTAAGCCATTAATCGTATTATTGATTGTTGTGCTGGTGGTGCTGTACGCGTCACTGTTTGTTGTACAGGAAGGGCAGCGTGGCATTGTGATGCGCTTCGGTAAAGTTCTGCGTGATGATGAGAACAAGCCGCTGGTCTATGAACCAGGCCTGCACTTTAAGATCCCATTCCTGGAATCTATGAAGCCGCTTGATGCCCGTATCCAGACCATGGATAACCAGGCCGATCGCTTCGTGACCAAAGAGAAGAAAGATCTGATCGTTGACTCCTATATCAAATGGCGCATCAGCGATTTCAGCCGTTACTACCTCGCTACCGGCGGTGGCGATGTATCCCAGGCTGAAGTTCTGCTGAAACGTAAGTTCAGTGACCGTCTGCGTTCTGAGATTGGTCGCCTGGACGTAAAAGATATCGTCACCGACTCACGTGGTCGCCTGACTACCGACGTTCGCGATGCGCTGAACACCGGTAGTGCCGGCCAGGATGATGAAGTTGCCACACCGGCAGCGGACGATGCGATTGCTTCGGTTGCGGCGCGCGTTGAGCGTGAAACGTCAAGCAAAGAACCGTCGATCAACCCAAACAGCATGGCTGCGTTAGGTATTCAGGTGGTGGATGTTCGCATCAAGCAGATCAACCTGCCGACCGAAGTCTCTGACGCGATCTTTGCCCGTATGCGTGCCGAACGTGAATCCGTTGCCCGCAGTCAGCGTGCGCAGGGTGATGAAGAAGCAGCAAAAGTGACCGCGCAGGCGGATTATGAAGTTGCCTTCATCGGTGCTCAGGCAGAACGTCAGGCGCGTATCACCCGCGGTGAAGGTGATGCTGAAGCAGCAAAACTGTTTGCCGATGCCTTCAGCCAGGATCAGGATTTCTATGCGTTTATGCGTAGCCTGCGTGCCTACGAGAACAGCTTCAAGAGCAATCAGGACGTGATGGTGCTCAGCCCGGATAGCGACTTCTTCCGCTTTATGAAGAATCCGTCTACCACGACGCGCTGATAATCTGTTATAACTGCGAAAGGCCGGATTTATCCGGCCTTTTTTTATGGCCGGAATTTGCCCGGCAGCGGCTGGCAGAACAGTAACGAGATCGACGAAGATGAATGCAATTGTGTGGATGGCGCTGGGCCTGGTGCTGGTTTTTGAAGGGTTGGGTCCGATGCTCTGGCCGCGTATTTGGCGGCGGATGATTTTGTCGATGGCGCAGCTACCGGATGCATTACTGCGCAGGGTCGGCGGCGGGTTGGTTGTGGCCGGTGCTGTGATCTACTACATGATTAGCGTACGTAACGGTGGCTAAATCCACCGTATGTTGTGATATCCGGCCGGTTATGGCGATTGTCGGCAAAAAAGTACGCAATCGTATGCTAAAACAGCTGAAAGACTAAAATGACGATGGTAGAATCCATTTTTAAGCAATCGGTGATTTTGAGAAATGGGTAAGAACGTCGTCGTACTGGGCACCCAATGGGGTGACGAAGGTAAAGGTAAGATTGTTGACCTCCTGACAGAACGTGCTAAATACGTAGTGCGCTATCAGGGCGGCCATAACGCTGGCCATACGCTAGTCATCAACGGTGAAAAAACCGTCCTCCACTTAATTCCATCTGGCATCCTGCGTGAAAACGTGACCAGCATCATCGGCAACGGTGTTGTACTGTCTCCGGCTGCGCTGATGAAAGAGATGAAAGGTCTGGAAGATCGCGGCTTCCCGGTACGCGAACGTCTGTTCATTTCTGAAGCCTGCCCGCTGATCCTTGAGTATCACGTGGCGCTGGACGTTGCGCGCGAAAAAGCACGCGGCGCGAAAGCGATCGGCACGACCGGTCGCGGTATCGGCCCGGCTTACGAAGATAAAGTGGCTCGTCGTGGCCTGCGCGTTGGTGACCTGTTCAATAAAGAAACCTTCGCGGCCAAGCTGAAAGAAGTAATGGAATACCATAACTTCCAGCTGGTTAACTTCTACAAAGCCGATGCGGTTGACTACGATAAAGTGCTGGCGGATACCCTGGCCATTGCCGATATTCTGACCGGTATGGTGGTTGACGTGTCTGAACTGCTGGACGGCGCGCGCAAGCGTGGCGATCTGATCATGTTCGAAGGCGCACAGGGTACGCTGCTGGATATCGACCATGGTACTTATCCGTACGTGACCTCGTCTAACACCACCGCAGGTGGCGTGGCAACGGGTTCAGGTATCGGTCCGCGCTATGTTGATTACGTTCTGGGTATCGTTAAAGCCTACTCCACTCGCGTGGGTGCAGGCCCGTTCCCAACCGAACTGTTCGACGAAACCGGTGAGTTCCTGTGCGAGAAAGGCAACGAGTTCGGTGCTACCACTGGTCGTCGTCGTCGTACCGGCTGGCTGGATGCGGTTGCCGTGCGTCGCGCCGTGCAGATCAACTCCCTCTCTGGCTTCTGCATGACCAAACTGGACGTGCTGGATGGTCTGAAAGAAGTGAAAATCTGTGTGGCATACCGTATGCCGGACGGCAGCGAAGTGACCACCACTCCGCTGGCGGCAGAAAACTGGGAAGGTATCGAGCCAATCTACGAAACCCTGCCAGGCTGGAGTGAAACGACCTTTGGCGTGAAAACGCGTGATGGTCTGCCGCAGGCAGCGCTTGATTACATCAAGCGCGTTGAAGAAGTGACCGGCGTACCGGTTGATATTATTTCAACCGGTCCGGACCGTAGTGAAACGATGATTCTGCGCGACCCGTTTGACGCATAATTGTATTTCAGGCCGGGCATTGCCCGGCCAGATCCTTTCCTGCACTGGTTTCCTGCCGTCCCCGTCAGTTCGTTTCACCAATGCCGCTTGTTTAAATAAAATCGCCCCTTTGCGGTGGCTGGTTTATTATCATTGCTAACAAAGTCCATTCTTAAGCGGATTACAGCTTCAATACGGGTTTTATCCTTGAGGTTACTGTGCAGCTAACCAGTTTTACCGATTACGGCTTGCGTGCGCTGATCTACCTTGCCTCTCTGCCAGAGGGCCAGATGACCAGCATCACCGAAGTGACAGACACTTATGGCGTGTCCCGTAATCATATGGTCAAAATTATCAATCAACTTAGCCGTGCCGGCTATATCGCGGCGATGCGCGGTAAAAATGGCGGTATTCGCCTGGGCAGACCGGCTGAGGAGATAGTGATAGGCCAGGTAGTCCGTGATATGGAACCGCTTCAGCTGGTGAATTGCCACAGCGATTTCTGCCATATCACCTCTGCCTGTCGCCTGAAAAAGGCGCTGCATGATGCTGTCCAGAGCTTCCTGCGGGAACTGGACAATTACACCCTGGCTGACCTGGTGGAAGATAACCATCCGCTTTACAAAATTTTGCTGACCGACCGCGTGTCGCTCAGCAGCTGACAACGGAGGAACCTCGATGTCAAAAGATCCCTTTCAGGAAAGAGAAGCTGAAAAGTACGAAAACCCGATCCCCAGCCGTGAGTTTATTCTCGCGCACCTGGACAAACGTGAAAAGCCTGCCAGCCGGGAAGAGCTGGCGGTAGAGCTATCCATTAACGGTGAAGAGCAGACCGAAGCGCTGCGCCGCCGCCTGCGCGCCATGGAGCGCGACGGGCAGCTGGTCTTCACCCGCCGCCAGTGCTACGCGCTGCCGGAACGCCTCGATCTGTTAAAAGGCAAAGTCATTGGCCATCGTGATGGTTTTGGCTTCCTGCGTATTGAAGGCAGCAAAGACGATCTTTATCTCTCTGCCGAGCAGATGAAGATGTGCATGCACGGCGATATCATTCTCGCTCAGGCCATGGGCGCCGATCGCCGTGGCCGTCGCGAAGTGCGCGTGGTGCGCGTAGTAGAACCGCGCAGCGCACAAATTGTTGGCCGCTACTTTACCGATGCCGGCGTCGGCTTCGTTGTTCCCGACGACAGCCGTCTGAGCTTCGATATTTTGATCCCGGCCGAAGAGCTGATGGGCGCAAAAATGGGCTTTGTGGTGGTGGTGGAGCTGACGCAGCGCCCGACCCGCCGTACTAAAGCCATTGGTAAAATCGTCGAGGTGCTTGGCGATAACATGGGCACCAGTCTGGCCGTTGAAATGGCGCTGCGCACCCATGATATTCCGCACGTCTGGCCGCCGGAGCTGGAAAAACAGATCGCTCATCTGAGTGAAGAAGTACCGGAAGAGGCGAAAAAAGGCCGTGTGGATCTACGCGATCTGCCGCTGGTCACCATTGATGGTGAAGATGCCCGCGACTTCGATGACGCCGTATTCTGTGAACGTAAGCGCGGCGGCGGCTGGCGTCTGTGGGTTGCCATTGCGGACGTCAGCTACTACGTGCGTCCTGGCACGCCGCTGGATGCCGAAGCGATTAACCGTGGTACATCAGTGTACTTCCCGTCGCAGGTTGTACCGATGCTGCCGGAAGTGCTGTCAAACGGCCTGTGCTCGCTGAATCCGGAAGTGGATCGTCTGTGCATGGTGTGCGAGATGACCGTTTCCTCCACCGGTAAACTGACCGGCTACAAGCACTATGAAGCGGTCATGAACTCGTTCGCCCGCCTGACCTATAACAAGGTGTGGAACATTCTGCAGGGCGATCAGGAACTGCGCGAGCAGTATCAGCCGCTGGTGAAAGACCTGGAAGAGCTGCACCGCATGTATCTGGCGCTGGAGAAATCCCGCGAGCAGCGCGGCGGTATCTCGTTTGAAACGGAAGAGGCGAAGTTTATCTTCAATGCTGAACGCCGTATCGATCGTATTGAGCAGGTTTCCCGCAACGACGCGCATAAGCTGATCGAAGAGTGCATGATCCTCGCCAACATCGCCTCGGCTCGCTTCGTTGAGAAGAATAATGAACCGGCGCTGTTCCGCGATCACGATCGTCCAAGCGATGACAGCATCAAGAGCTTCCGTTCCGTGCTTAATGAGCTGGGCCTGACGCTGCCGGGTGGCAACAAGCCGCAGCCGCTGGACTACGCCGAGCTGCTCAGCCAGATTGCGGGCCGTCCTGACCACGAAATGCTGCAAACCATGCTGCTGCGTTCCATGAAGCAGGCGGTGTACGATCCGGAGAACCGTGGCCACTTTGGCCTGGCACTGGCTTCCTACGCGCATTTCACCTCGCCGATCCGTCGTTATCCGGACCTGCTGCTGCACCGTGCCATTAAGTATCTGCTGGCGAAAGAGAACAACACACTGCAGGGGAATACCACGCCAACCGGTGGTTTCCACTACGATCTGCAGCAGATGCTACAGTTTGGCCAGCACTGTTCGATGACCGAGCGCCGTGCTGACGAAGCGACGCGCGACGTTGCCGACTGGCTGAAGTGTGACTTTATGCAGGACCAGGTGGGTGAAACCTTCAGCGGGGTGATTTCCAGCGTGACCGGCTTTGGTTTCTTCGTGCGTCTTGACGATCTGTTTATCGACGGCCTGGTACACGTGTCGACGCTGGACAACGACTACTACCGCTTTGACGCCGTTGGTCAGCGCCTGATCGGCGAGTCCGGTGGCCGTACCTATCGCCTGGGCGATTCGGTGGAAGTACGCGTTGATGCGGTGCATATGGACGAGCGTAAGATTGATTTCGCACTGATCTCCAGCCAGCGTAAGCCGCGCGGTGAAGGGAAAACCGAGCGTGAACGCGAAAAACGCGGTG
Source organism: Pantoea coffeiphila (assembly GCF_016909495.1). Lineage (GTDB taxonomy): Bacteria > Pseudomonadota > Gammaproteobacteria > Enterobacterales > Enterobacteriaceae > Erwinia > Erwinia coffeiphila. Next base: position 321,126 of record NZ_JAFBFW010000003.1, read on the forward strand.
TGGCCAAAAACAGCGGTAACCGCCGCCGTGCCCCGCGTCCGGGCAGTAAAAATTTCGAGCCGGACAGCGACTTCCGCAAAGCGGGCGAGTCAAAAAACGCCCAACCGGCGAAAAAAGAAAAAAAGCCACGCAAGCCGTCGGATAAAACCCGTAAAATCGCCGCCGCCACCAAAGCGAAACGCGCAGGGAAAAAATCCGACCGCGACTAACTGAGCGGTGTGAATAACCGGCAGCAGGGGGGCGAGCGTTGACGCGTTTGCCCCTTTCAACTGAATGATGACCTTTGAGTAACTGAACCATGAGTGAAATTGTTTTTGGTATCCACGCCGTACAGGCGCTGCTGGACAGCGACCCCCAGCGTTTCCAGGAAGTCTTTATCCAAAAAGGGCGCGACGATCGCCGCTTACAAACGCTGGTGAAAGCGCTGGAAGCGCAGGGCGTGGTGATTCAGGTGGCGAACAAGCAGATGCTGGACAGCAAGTCTGAAGGCGCCGTGCATCAGGGCATTATTGCCCGCATTAAACCGGGCCGTCAGTATCAGGAAGGCGATCTTCCCGATCTGCTGGAGAGCCTGGAAAGCCCGTTCTTCCTGATCCTCGACGGCGTGACCGACCCGCATAACCTGGGGGCCTGCCTGCGCAGCGCCGACGCCGCAGGCGTTCATGCGGTTATCGTACCGAAAGATCGCTCCGCCGCCCTGAATGCGACCGCGAAGAAAGTGGCCAGCGGTGCCGCCGAGCATGTGCCGCTGATCCGTGTGACCAACCTGGCACGCACCATGCGCCAGCTGCAGGAATCCAACGTGTGGATCGTCGGCACCGCCGGTGAGGCCGACCACGACCTGTACCAGAGCAAAATGACCGGCCCGATGGCGCTGGTGATGGGTGCAGAAGGCGAGGGCATGCGCCGCCTGACGCGCGAGCACTGCGATGAACTGATTAGTATTCCGATGGCGGGCAGCGTGTCTTCACTGAACGTTTCCGTCGCGACCGGTATTTGCCTGTTTGAAGCGGTACGTCAGCGCAGCGTTAAGTAAATTGTTCGGGGCGTGACCTGCGCCCCAGCATTCTTCGCCCCTCGTTTTATCCTGTCATCTGGCCCGTTTTAAACAGGATGCCGTGATGGACTGGAAAACCCATACTGTTTTCAATCAACCCGCCCCCCTCAGCAATAGCAATCTGTTTCTTTCCGATATTCCGCTGCGCGACGCCGTGTTGCGTCACGGCGCTGGCTGGGATGCTGAACGCCTGGCTTCCGTCGGACAACAGCTGGGCAGCGCGGAATCGCTTGAGCTTGGAAGGCTGGCAAACCGTAATCCACCGGAGCTGCTGCGCTACGATGCCACGGGGGAAAGGCTGGATGATGTGCGTTTCCATCCTGCATGGCATCTGCTGATGCAGGGGCTGTGTGCGAACCGGGTGCACAATCTGCCGTGGCAGCCCGATGCGCCAGAGAATGCCTTCGTGGCACGCGCCGCTCGTTTCATCCTGCATGCCCAGGTCGAGGCCGGAACGCTGTGTCCGGTTACCATGACCTTCGGTGCCATTCCGCTGCTACAGCGCCATTTGCCCGCCGGCTTTCACGCCTGGCTGCCGGGGCTGCTCTCCGATCGCTACGACGCCCATCTTCAGCCAGGTGACCAAAAGCGCGGCCTGTTGATTGGCATGGGCATGACTGAAAAGCAGGGCGGAACCGACGTGTTGAGCAATACCACCCGCGCTGAACCCGTCAGCCATCGTGGCCCCGGTGAATGCTACCGGCTGGTCGGGCATAAATGGTTTTTCTCGGTGCCGCAAAGCGATGCTCATCTGGTACTGGCGCAGACCCCTGCTGGCCTCTCGTGTTTTTTCCTGCCGCGATTGCTGCCGGACGGCACGCGCAATGGGGTACAGATCGAGCGTCTGAAAGACAAACTCGGCAACCGCTCCAATGCCAGTAGTGAAGTGGAGTTCAGGGATGCGCTTGGCTGGCTGATTGGCGACGAGGGCGAAGGGGTACGGCAAATCCTGAAAATGGGCGGTTACACGCGCTTTGACTGCGCGCTGGGTAGCCATGGTCAGATGCGTCGTGCATTTTCAGTGGCGCTGTACCATGCCCATCAGCGGCAGGTGCAGGGGAAAACTCTGGTAGACCAGCCGCTGATGCGCCAGGTATTGGCCTCTCAGGCGCTGGTACTGGAAGGGCAAACGGCGCTGCTGATGCGTCTTGCTCGTGCCTGGTCTGATGCCAAAGATGAAGCCGAGCGGGGCTACAGCCGCCTGCTCACCCCCGCTGCCAAATACGTTATCTGTAAACGCGGAATCCCGTTTGTGGCCGAATCGATGGAGGTACTTGGCGGCATCGGCTACTGCGAAGACAGCGAACTGCCCCGACTCTATCGTGAGATGCCGGTTAACAGCATCTGGGAGGGGTCTGGCAACGTGATGTGCCTGGACGTGCTGCGAGTCTTACTTAAGCAGCCAGCGATCGGTGAGCGACTGGATGCGCAGTTTGCCGAGGTGAAAGGGATTAACCGACATTTTGACCAGCAGTGGCGGCAGCTCAGATTATTACTTCGCCAGCCGGATGAAGCGCGAGCGCGAGGTCTGGTTGAACGGCTGTTCTCACTGGCGACGGCGGAGCAGGTGCTGCGCTATCTTGAGCCGCCGCTGGCGGACGCGTGGTGCCGCCAGCAGCTGGACTCACGTGGAGGCGCGGCAATCCCCGATGAGGTTTGCCAGCGCCTGCTACTGCGCGCCAGCGGCGTGAGTTGATGGCCCGTAGAAGATCGCCGAAGCGTACCACATGCCCGGAGCCACCGTTTCGCTCACCAGCTGGATCAGGTAGTAGCTGGCCCCGCTGGCGTTGGCTTTTGCCGCCAGCGCCCGCTCGGCGTCGTCCGGGGAGCCGCGCACTGTGACGCTGGCCGTTCCCAGTCGGGTCAGATTGGTGCTTTGGGCGCGGACGATCTCCTGAGCGTGGTCCGCTGGCGGCGGTGGTGGCTGGGGCGTGGTTTTCAGCGCGCTGCAGGCGCTCAGCAGCAGGATGACGGATAACGCAATGATCGGACGCATCTTCAGCTCTCTTTGATGGCAGTGGCATGAGTTTACGTCATTCCACGCCAGAGGGAGACGATTTCACCTGAAATGCCTGCGCCAGATGAGCAAAATTCTGCCCCGGCGGCGGCTGTCGCAGCGGCTTTGAGCAAGAATTTATCGCCCGTGCTGCGGCCGCGTTTTATTTATCTACGCGAACGATCTTTACCTTGTGTTTCCCACCCCTCGCCAGTATGATTACGCGTCAATTTTTCAGCCGCATTCTCAAGTTGTAGCCTGCTAATCGTTGGTTACGGCTTATAACGTTCCTTGCTTCCATGGGCCGCGGCTGACCCCGACAGGAGGCTGAATAATCCGTAAGGAGCAAATTCGATGCGTCATTACGAAATCGTATTTATGGTTCACCCTGACCAGAGCGAACAGGTTCCTGGCATGATCGAGCGCTACTCTGCCACCATCACTGGTGCAGAAGGTACGATCCACCGCCTGGAAGACTGGGGCCGTCGTCAGCTGGCTTACCCGATCAACAAACTGCACAAAGCTCACTACGTTCTGCTGAACGTTGAAGCTCCGCAGGAAGCGATCGATGAGCTGGAAACTAACTTCCGCTTCAACGACGCCGTTATCCGCAGCATGGTTATGCGCGTTAAGCACGCGGTAACTGAAGCATCTCCGATGGTTAAAGCGAAAGACGAGCGCCGTGAGCGTCGTGAAGATTTCGCTAACGAAACCTCTGATGATGCAGATGCTGGGGATTCTGAAGAGTAATTTCTATGACGGCTAACCGTCTGACGCTGTCTGGCACCGTGTGCAAGACGCCGATGCGAAAAGTCAGCCCGTCAGGAATTCCACACTGCCAGTTCGTGCTTGAGCATCGATCACAGCAGGTGGAAGCCGGTTTTACCCGGCAAGCCTGGTGCCGTATGCCGGTGATTATCAGCGGCAAAGCCCATCAGGCCATTACTCAAAGTATAACGGTCGGCACGCAGGTCACGGTTCAGGGTTTTATTTGCAGCCATCAAGGGCGCAACGGCCTGAACAAACTCGTACTGCATGCCGAGCAGATTGAATTGATAGATTCTGGAGACTAGCCAAATGGCACGTTATTTCCGTCGTCGCAAGTTCTGCCGTTTCACCGCGGAAGGCGTTCAAGAGATCGATTATAAAGATATCGCAACGCTGAAAAACTACATCACTGAAAGCGGCAAGATCGTACCAAGCCGTATCACCGGTACTCGTGCAAAATACCAGCGTCAGCTGGCTCGTGCTATCAAGCGCGCGCGTTACCTGTCCCTGCTGCCGTACACCGATCGTCATCAGTAACGGCAACTGTCTATTAACGACTTTAAGAGGATAAGGTAATGCAAGTTATTCTGCTTGATAAAGTAGCAAACCTGGGCACCCTGGGCGACCAGGTAAACGTTAAAGCGGGCTACGCTCGTAACTTCCTGGTACCACAGGGCAAAGCTGTTCCTGCTACCAAGAAAAACGTTGAGTTCTTCGAAGCACGCCGTGCAGAACTGGAAGCCAAACTGGCTGACGTTCTGTCTGCTGCTAACGCTCGCGCTGAGAAAATCAACGCACTGGGCACCGTTACCATCGCGTCTAAAGCAGGCGACGAAGGTAAACTGTTCGGTTCTATCGGTACCCGCGACATCGCTGACGCTGTAACTGCAGCTGGCGTTGAAGTGGCTAAGAGCGAAGTTCGTCTGCCGAACGGCGTTCTGCGCACCACCGGTGAGCACGAAGTGGACTTCCAGGTTCACAGCGAAGTATTCGCGAAACTGATCGTGAATGTAGTTGCTGAAGCTTAATCGCTTTTAGCAATTAAAAACGCCGGCCTCGTGCCGGCGTTTTTGTTTCTGCTGAAAGCTGAAGACGCTGTGCATCCCCAGCTTTGCCAACGCGTTACTGAGCGCGAATAAACGAACCGTCTGCCTGACGAGTAAACAGAATTTCCCTGCCCGCTGACTCCAGCGTTAACCCCGTCACAACGCCAGCTGCATTTAGCCGAATCTTCACTCTCTGGCCCGCATTCAATGTACTGAGCGGTTTATCACTGCCTTCCACCTGCGCCATCGCAAAGACATCGTTAACCGGCAGATTATTATCGCGGAACAGCTGTGCCAGCGTCTGGCCGGACGCAATCGTATAGTTGCGCCACTGCCCGCGTGAATCACCCTGCGTGCTGCTGCTTTGTGGGAAATCGTCGGCGATATTCGCCTGTAACGGCACTTCAGTCCCCTCAGAACCGCTTTGCAGCGGCGTAACCGGTGCTCGCTGCGGGGAAGGGGCTGGCCACAGGAAAGCGAGTAAGATCACCACGACTGCGACGATAATACCGCGACGGTGTGGGGCGGGGAGCGGGTCCATCCAGTGCATCTTATCCGGCAGATGCCAGATATGGCTGAGCCACGCGGGGGAGCGTGAAACTTTCGATGCATTTGGCATAGCTTCCTCCTTTCGGCGCACGCTGCGCGCCATAAGTAAGACTCTGGCCATCCAGCTTTTCCATGCGAAAGAGAAACGTGGCTGGCTTTTCCTGCGCCGGCGGGCAATTTGGCCCATTTATACCTCTGAGTACACTGTAGCTGAACCGGTTACCCCTGGGGTGAAAAAATTCCGCAATCTGGACAAACGTGGTCTGTTTTTATTCTGGGAACGGGAAAGACACGCTGTGCGGTAACCATTTGAGCATTCTGAATAATTGAAGACATTATTGTTTCTCTTTCGCGATCAAAAGTCACCAGTAGAAGATGGGATTTTACGCACGTTCTCTGCGCTGTTATGCTTCGGCTTCTGTTTTATCAATGATGAAAGGAAAATCCATGACAACCCCTTCTTTTGACAGTGTAGAAGCGCAAGCAAGTTACGGTATCGGTTTACAGGTTGGCCAACAGCTGCAGGAATCTGGTCTGCAGGGTCTGCAACCAGAGGCGCTACTGGCGGGCCTGCGTGATGCGCTGGAAGGGAATGCCCCGGCTGTTCCTGTTGATGTTGTTCACCGCGCGCTGCGTGAAGTTCATGAGCGTGCTGAAGTTGTGCGCCAGGAGCGTCAGAAAGCTCTGGCAGTGGAAGGTCAGAAATTCCTGGAAGAGAACGCGAAGCGTGACGGCGTCAGCAGCACCGAAACCGGCCTGCAGTTTAGCGTGCTGACTCAGGGTGAAGGTGCCATCCCATCCCGTCAGGATCGCGTACGCGTTCACTACACCGGTAAACTGATCGACGGCAGCGTGTTTGACAGCTCTGTACAGCGCGGTGAACCGGCTGAGTTCCCGGTCAGCGGCGTGATCCCAGGCTGGATCGAAGCGCTTACCCTGATGCCGGTTGGCTCTAAGTGGGAGCTGGTTATCCCTCACAACCTGGCCTACGGCGAGCGCGGTGCAGGCGCATCAATCCCGCCATACAGCACGCTGGTATTTGAAGTCGAACTGCTGGAAATTCTGTAATCCCTCAGGCGCGCCCTGTGGGGCGCGCCTGCTGCTGTTCCCCGTTATTGCAGCTTCAGCTGATAAATCGCAAAGCCCGTTTCATCCGTTGCCACCTGCTTCAGCGGATACTGGGCGTGAGTGCGAATAAACTCAGCGGCTTTCTCCCCCGGCGCGGTCTCAAAACGAATATCCAGCGGCGTATTGCTGACTATCGGCGCCAGTCGCCAGTTATTGTCTGCCTGCGGCTTCACCTCGCCATCGGCTTTGGTTTGTGCGCTGATGTAGGCGGCAAGCACTGAACGGTTCTCATCCGGTGAGGCAAACGCTATCTGCTTTTCACCCGTGCCGGCAAATTTCCCACCGTAAGCGCGATAGTTATTCGTGGCAACGAGGAAAGTTGCTTCTGGATCGATGGGCTTTCCGTTGAAGGTTAAATCACGAATACGCGAGCTTTCCGGATTGATCAGCTGGCATTCGCTGTCATAGCGTGCAGGTTGGGTGATATCGATCTGGTAGTTCACACCGTCAATCACATCGAAATTATAGGTACGGAAGTCCCAGTTAATCAGCGACTGCGGGCTGCTGTTATGAATATCAATCTGATTAAACTGCCCGGCGGAGCACTCCAGCCACTCTTTCACCTGGGCACCGCTGACCTTCATCACCACCAGCGTGTTGGGATAAAGATAGAGATCGGCGGCGTTACGGAACGTCAGCTGGCCTTTATCCACTTCTACATAGCTGGCGGGATCGTTTTTACGGCCTCCGGCCTTGAACGGCGCAGCGGCCGAGAGTACCGGTAGACGAGCAAGATCGGGATCGCCCTGGATAAAGCGCTCGGTATAGTCGCGCTGGGCATTATTAACGATCTGTACGGTCGGATCGTCCTGCACCAGCGACAGATAGCTGGCCATCACGTCGGCGGATTTGCCAATCGGCTGGCTGACAAACTCACGCGTACCGTTATGATCGTCGGCCAGCACTTTCACCAGCGCCGGATCTTCCGCCGCCAGCGACTTTTTCGCTGCCTTATCATAAACTGGCCGCGCTTCTGCTTTGGCGCCGATCACCTTCCAGCTGCCACTCTCGTTATTCAGCACCAGATCGACCACGCCGAGATGATCGCCCCACATCCCGGGCATCACTGCCGGAATGCCGTTGAGCGTCCCCTGCTTGATGTCAGCGCCCTTAATGGCGGCGAAGTCGGCGCTGGGGAATACGGCGTGCGCGTGGCCAAACATAATGGCATCAATGCCCGGAACCTGGCTGAGGTAGTACACGGAGTTTTCCGCCAGCGCGTGATACGGCTCGCTGGAAAGGCCGGAGTGCGGGATCGCCACAACGATATCGGCACCCTGAGCGCGCATCTCCGGCACCCATTTTTTCGCGGTGGCGGTGATGTCATCCACCGTGACCTTACCGCTGAGGTTCTTTTTGTCCCAGACCATAATCTGCGGTGGCACAAAACCGATATAGCCGACCTTCAGAGTATGTTCTTTACCTGTGCGATCGCGCACCTTCACCGGTTCAATCAGGAAAGGCGTAAATAGCGGCCTACCGCTGGCAACGTCAATAATATTGGCGTTAATGTAGGGGAAACGCGCGCCGGCGATCGCCTTTTGCAGATAGTCGAGGCCGTAATTAAACTCATGGTTACCCAGATTGCCGACGCTGTAGTTCAGGGTATTCATCGCTTTATAAACAGGATGAGTCTCTCCCTTATTCAGCCCCTTCGCCGCCATATAATCCCCCAGCGGGCTGCCCTGAATCACGTCACCGTTATCGACCAGTACGCTATTCGTAACCTGCTGGCGCGCTGCGGCGATCAGCGAAGCGGTGCGCACAAGGCCATATTTATCGGTGGGCTGATCTTTGTAGTAATCGAAGTCCATCATATTACTGTGCAGATCGGTGGTTTCCAGAATGCGAAAATCGACCGTGGCGGCCTGTAGTGTGCCGCTGACCAGCAGTGTGAGCAGCGTAATGCCAGGTTTAAACATGTTGTCTCCCTTTCTGATGCCTGACTGAATTTCGATAACCTTCGCAGAAAAATATGAAAATTTGTCGTTATGCTGCAAAAAAATGTGATCGAAAGCCGGTAATTAGCCGTAATTTTCCGCAAAAACCCGAACTGTGAGGATCGAATGGCACGATGGCAGAAAATAATCAGAACGGTGTCATCGTGGGGGGGGCTACGCTATGCTTTTGAAAATTAATGGCTAACCAGGTAAGCGGCGAACTGCTATTCTCAGTAGAGTGTTTTGGCGTTTGCTCGGTGTAGCAGGCCAATATGAATCCGATCGGGAGGTGGAAAGTGTTAGAACAAATTTGCCAGCTGGCACGTGAAGCGGGTGACGCCATTATGCAGGTGTATAACGCACCCACGCCGGTGGATGTGGCACGCAAATCCGATGATTCCCCGGTAACGGCGGCGGACATTGCGGCGCATAAAATTATTGTTGCCGGGCTGCAGGCGCTTTCCCCGCAGATCCCGGTGCTGTCAGAAGAAGATCCGGCTGACTGGCCGACCCGTCAGAGCTGGGAGAGCTACTGGCTGGTGGACCCGCTGGACGGAACGAAAGAGTTTATCAAGCGCAACGGTGAGTTTACCGTCAATATTGCGCTGATTGAGGGGGGGAAACCGGTTCTGGGCGTGGTGTATGCGCCGGTGCTGGACGTGATGTACTCCGCAGCGAACGGTAAGGCGTGGAAAGAAGAAGGCGGACAGAAAGCACAGATTCAGGTCCGTGAAGCCCATCCTCCGCTGGTGGTGATCAGCCGTTCACACGCGGCATCCGATCTGGAGCTGAAAGAATACCTCGATCAGATGGGTGAGCATCAGACTACGGCAATTGGTTCATCATTGAAGTTTTGCCTGGTTGCAGAAGGTAAAGCGCAGCTTTATCCGCGCTTCGGGCCGACCAACATCTGGGATACCGGTGCAGGACATGCTGTAGCCCTGGCGGCGGGCGCGCACGTTAACGACTGGCAGGGGAAAACGCTGGACTACACGCCGCGTGAATCCTTCCTCAATCCGGGGTTCCGCGTCTCAATCTTTTAATCGTTTCTGGTGCTACCGGATATTGACAGCAGCTACAGCGCAGCGATAAATGTCTGACGGTTGTTAGCCCGGCCTGAGGAGGCATTGCCCTTTCAGACCGGGATGTAATCTTTAGTTTAAAAGCTCCTGCAGTAGCGCCATGACCTGCTTAACCTCATCCTGTGTCAGCGCGCCATCCTTAACGAAGCGGACCTTGCCCTCTTTATCCAACACGGCAATCGCCGATCCACCGCTCTGTAGCTGCCATGCCTTCAGCACGCTGCCATTGCTGTCGATAATAAACTGCGACCATGGGAACTGCTTCTTATTGCTCTCAATGCTGCTGCGCACAAACATGCCGGTGCCAGGAATCGCATCATCGGTATTCACAATAGTGGTGGTTTGATAACGATCGTGCGGTAACTTCGCAGCTTTGATCGCCTCAACCAGCGCAGCATTTTGCTCTTTAGCGGACGAGCGACCGGCAATATGTTGGAGCACACGCACTTTTCCCACCAGCTGCGCGCTATTCCAGTTTTTATAGCTAAACTTATCTTGTTGATACATCAGCTCCCCTTTGTCGGCGATGCCGACAGGAGGAACGCGCTGGTTCTCAGCCAGATTATGCGCTCCAGCCATAAACGGCAGCAGCAGGCAGGTCAGCGCAAGGAAATGTCGAACTTTGATCATAATGGCTCCAACGGAATGTGATCGGACCAGTTGTTCACGCAGATGTAATAATAAGTGTGGATGATGCTGCTGTCGCATCGAAATAACATCTTTGCAACACACTGCACAAAACCCTGTGGATTGAAGGTTTATACTGTGACTTGTCGTTCAAATGACATAGTGCTCTGTAATGATGTGTAAACGTAGTAAAAAAATTGGGAATTAAGGACATAGAAAGCAATCAGTGTTCTATAGTCTAATCACTTTGCGCTTCACGGATTCGTCTCTGATTTGGTTACGGACGGAGCGTACGTTAAATATTCAGGAGTACAATCAACAATGAAAATATTCCAACGCTATAACCCACTTCAGGTTGCTAAGTACGTTAAGACTCTGTTTCGTGGCCGGTTGTATATTAAGGATGTTGGCGCGTTTGAGTTCGATAAAGGTAAGATTTTGCTGCCGCGCGTGAAGGATAAGCAGCATTTTAGTGTGATGTCTGAAGTGAACCGCCAGGTTTTGCGCCTCCAGTCAGAGTTTAACTGATGTAAGAGAAGGCGCCCTGTGGTGTGATGTTTGTCTGTCGAGAGTTTGAAGCCGCTATCTTGTTGAGAGGGCGGCTTTTTTGTTGGCTGGTGGCTGGTGGTTTCGGGGATCGGGGTTCAGCCTCTGCGGCTACCGGGCGGTCCTCGCGCCACGCTTTGCGTGGTGCCTTCGTTTACGGCTGCGGGCCTTGCGGATCGGCATGGAGCGGGCGTCCTGCCCGCGCCACGCCTGAGCCCCGCGTCCATGCGGGTCTCTCCGGTCCCGCCGCCTGCACCTCAGCGCTGTGGATTGCCCGGTAGCCGCAGAGGCTGAACCCCTTGCAGCAAAATCATCGCTTCCTGGAAGGGGCTAATCGGTATCTCCGGTCCCGCCGCCTGCACCTCATAGCTACGATTATCTCGGCCGTAGAGGCTGACTCGTTGCCAGAGATAAGACTCCTCAATCAGACGCGTTTTTCTTATATCTGGCATCGGGGTTAAAAAAATCAGGCCAACGGGAATAGCGATTTTAACGAAGCTAGCTGAGAGAAAGAAAGTGAACAGCACTTCGAACAATATTCAGAGTGCAATCCTTCGGATAAACAACAAATTGAGAAAGCGGGTTTTTCTAACCGTTGCTTCTAACAGGCATCACTAACTCTTAAAAGCGGACTGGTCGGGGGCGGCTACGGACAATCCGCAGTGCTGAACGCAGAGAGGAGGCCAGGATTCGCCAGCAGGACGCTGGCGAAAGGCTCGGTCGGGCCAGGGATGGACCGTCTGAGCCGGTCCGACAGGCTGACGAACGGAGTGAAGGCAACCGCGAAGCGGCGCGAGGACCGGCCCGTAGCCGCCCCCGGCCAGTCAGCGCTGGCACGATCTGCCAGAAGAATTGAACTGACGGACGGAGTGAGGGCAATCGCGAAGCGGCGCGAGGACCAGCCCGTAGCCGCCCCCGACCAGTCAGCGCTGTCACGGTTCAGTCAGAAAACCAGGCTGACACCCACCATTCAGCGCTGGCACGAACCGCCAGAACTAAAATTACTCTTCGGCACCCGCTTCAGGCGCGCGAGGCAATACCGGTGCCGCCGGGCGGGCATCCACACGGGTCACCAGCAGCTGATCGATACGGTAGCTATCGATATCCACCACCTCAAACTTATAGCCGTGGAACTTCACAAAATCGGTACGCTTCGGAATCTTACGCAGCATAAACATCATAAAGCCGCCAATCGTCTCGTAGTTACCGGACTGCGGGAACTCATCGATATCCAGCACGCGCATCACGTCATCAATCGGCGTACCGCCCTCAACCAGCCATGAATTCTCGTCGCGGGCCACAATCTGCTCTTCCATACCCTGGCCGACCAGATCGCCCATCAGCGTGGTCATCACGTCATTCAGCGTAATGATCCCCACCACCAGCGCATACTCGTTCATGATCACCGCAAAGTCTTCACCCGCGGCTTTAAAGCTCTCCAGCGCTTCAGACAGCGTCAGCGTATCCGGCACAATCAGCGCCGAACGGATCTGCACGCCGCTGTTCAGCGTCATACTCTGATTGCCCAATACGCGCAGCAGCAGCTCTTTGGAGTCAACATAGCCGACGATATGGTCGATATCTTCATTACACACCAGGAACTTGGAGTGCGGATGCTGGGCGATTTTCCCCTTGAGGCTGGCCTCATCCTCATGCAGATCGAACCAGACCACGTTTTCACGCGAGGTCATCGACGACGGCACGGTACGGGATTCCAGCTCAAACACGTTTTCAATCAGCTCGTGTTCCTGCTTGCGCAATACCCCGGCCAGCGCACCGGCTTCCACCACCGCGTAAATATCGTCAGAAGTGATGTCGTCTTTACGCACCAGCGGGATCTTAAACAGGCGGAAGATAATGTTGGCGCCGCCGTTAAAGAACCACACCAGCGGGCGGAACAGGAACAGGCAGAAACGCATCGGGTTGATGATTCTCAGCGCCACGCTTTCCGGTGCAATCATCCCCAGGCGTTTCGGGAACAGATCGGCAAACAGAATAAACAGGCTGGTCACCAGCGTGAAGGAGCAGATAAAACTGAGGCGCTCCGCCAGTTCCGGCTCCACCATCCGTTCAAACAACGAGCGGAAAGCCGGAGAGAAGGCCGCATCGCCGACGATACCACCGAGGATCGCCACGGCGTTCAGGCCAATCTGCACGACGGTAAAGAACATCCCCGGCGTTTCCTGCATTTTCAGCACGCGCTGGGCGTTGATGTTGCCTTCATCCGCCATGATTTTCAGTTTGATTTTACGGGCGGCTGCCAGAGAGATTTCTGAAAGGGAGAAGAATGAGCTGATCGCAATCAGCAGTAAAATGACAAGCAAGCTGTCTAACATACACTATCCATACAATGGCTCATCTCTTATGGCATTCAGTTTTATCACTGCGCGAATGAAGAGGGGCCGGGTTAATTACTTGTCATTTTTGGCCTGGGCAGCGCGCGGGATTCTGCATCATTCTACGTATTGAGCGTACAGGGCTATCCGTGCCAAAAATGTCTGCGCCAGTTCGGCAAAGTACGCCGGGGCAGAAGGGTTATCAGGTTGTGAAAAAGCCTGTGCAGCGATTATAGCTGCGCCGACGAGCGCTTACAATTCCGGCGGAGGGAGGATCGCCACTTTACGGCGGGTGTTTGATGGCAGATACCGTGAAAAGCAATCCGAACTGGAATCATTCCGTAAATACAGCGTTGAAACTTGTTTGATACGGAGAGCGCGTTAAACTCCATTAAGTCTATTGAATAATTACAGATTAAGCCCGGTGGATGGTGGGCTGGCAAAAAAACGGGAGTACGCGTGCCACGAATTCATGTCTATTGCATGTCTTGTTTGCTGATCGCCGCACCTGCCGCAGAGGCGGCGAATGTGCGTTTACAGGTGACAGGATTATCCGGGGAACTACAGAAGAACGTCAGGGCGCGTTTATCCACGATTACTAACGATGAAGTGACCTCCGACGGGCGCTTCCGTTCGCGCGTGAGCGTGGCGGTAAAAGAGGGCCTGAAGGCGCTGGGATATTATGAGCCGCAGATCGACTTTGAACTGCGCCCCGCTCCGGCAAAGGGCGGCCGACCGGTACTGCTGGCCAAGGTGACTCCTGGCGAGCCGGTTAAAATCGCCGGTGAAACCATTATCTTACGCGGCGGTGCGCGCACCGATAGCGACGTGCAGCAGCTGGTGCGTGACGGAAAGCCAAAGATTGGCAGCGTGTTGAATCACGGCCAGTACGACAAATTTAAAAGCTCTCTTTCAGGCCTGGCGCTGCGCAAAGGCTACTTTGATGGTGAATACCGCAAAAGCCAGCTCGGCGTATCGGTTGAGCGGCGCGAAGCCTTCTGGGATATCGACTACGATAGCGGCCAGCGCTATCGCTTCGGCCCGGTGACCTTTGAAGGCTCGCAGATTCGTGAAGAGTATCTGCAAAACCTGCTGCCGTTTAAGCAGGGTGATTACTACACCTCGCGCGATCTGGCCGAGCTGAACCGCCGCCTGTCCGCGACGGGCTGGTTTAACTCGGTGGTCGTGGCACCCGAGTTTGATAAAAGCCGCGAGAACAAAATTTTACCGTTGCACGGCGTTGTAACGCCGCGTACGGAAAACACCATTGAAACCGGCGTGGGCTACTCGACCGACGTGGGGCCGCGCGTTAAAGCAACCTGGAAAAAACCGTGGGTTAACTCCCGAGGGCACAGCTTCTCTACCAGTGCCAATGTTTCTGCACCCGAACAGCAGCTGGATTTCAGCTACAAGGTGCCTTTACTGAAAAGCCCGCTGGAGCAGTATTACCTGCTGCAGGGCGGTCTGAAACGCACCGATCTTAACGATACCAAAGCCGACTCCACCACCCTGGCCGCCTCACGCTACTGGGACAGTTCCAGCGGCTGGCAGCGGGCGATTAACCTGCGCTGGAGCCTCGATCACTTTACCCAGGGTAGCGTCACCAACACCACTATGCTGCTCTATCCGGGCGTTAGCGTTAACCGCACCCGTTCGCGCGGTGGCCTGATGCCGACGTGGGGTGACTCGCAGCGCTACTCGCTGGATGTATCCGATACCACCTGGGGATCGGACGTTGACTTCGCGGTGGTGCAGGCGCAAAACGTCTGGATTCGTACGCTGGAAGATAAACATCGCTTTGTGGTGCGCGGCAATCTCGGCTGGATTGAAACCAACGATTTCGAAAAAGTACCGCCCGATCTGCGCTTCTTCGCCGGTGGCGACCGCAGCATTCGTGGCTACAAGTACAAAGGCATTTCGCCGCGCGATGACGACGGCAAGCTGACCGGTGCCTCCAAGCTGGCGACCGGATCGCTGGAGTACCAGTACAACGTGACGGGCAAATGGTGGGGCGCGGTGTTTATCGATTCGGGTGAAGCCGTTAACGATATCAAACAGAGCAACTTTAAGACCGGCGCGGGCTTCGGCGTGCGCTGGCAGTCGCCGGTGGGGCCAATCAAGGTTGATATAGCCCGCCCAATCGGCGACCAGGACGATCGCGATATTCAGTTTTACATTGGACTGGGGCCTGAACTATGAAGTGGTGGAAAAAGGGCCTGATTGGCATAGTGATATTTATTGTGCTGCTGCTGGGTGGCATTGCGTTTCTGCTGGGTACCACCAGCGGACTGCATCTGGTGCTGAACTCCGCCGCTCGCTGGGTGCCGGGGCTGGAAATCCAGCAGGTCAACGGCGGCTGGCGAGATCTGACGTTGAAGGGCGTCAAATACGAGATGCCTGGCGTATCGGTTAACGCCGGAGAATTTCATCTGGCGCTGCGGCTGGGCTGCCTGAAGCAGAGCGCATTCTGCGTTAACGATCTGTCACTGAAGGACGTCTATGTAGCGGTGGACAGCAAACAGCTGGCCTCTGCTGAGAACCCACCGGTCGAGGACGAGTCCACAACCGGCGAAATCAGCACGCCGTACCCGCTGACGCTCAGCCGACTGGCGCTGCATAACATCAATGTGAAGATTGACGACACGGCGGTTTCACTGGCGGACTTTACCAGCGGCATGCACTGGGAAGGGCGCGGTATGACGCTGACGCCAACTCACATTCAGGGGCTGCTGATCGCCCTGCCGAAAGCCGCGAAAGTGGCCAATGAAGAAGTGGTTCAGCCGAAGATTCAGGACCCGCAGCCGGAAGAAAAACCGCTGGGGGAAACGCTGAAAGCGATGTTCGAGCAGCCGCTGCTGCCGAATCTGCCGGAGTTTACGCTGCCGCTGGATGTCAATGTGCAGCAGATCCTCGGTGAACAGCTGCGTCTGACCGGCGATACCGATATCACCGTCAATCGCCTGCTGGTGAAAGCCAAAACTGAGAATAATCATCTGGCGCTGCAAACGCTGGATGTCGACGCGGTTCAGGGGCAGCTCAACGCGCAGGGCGAAGCCACCCTGAGCGGCAGCTGGCCAATGAACTTCACCCTTAACGGCGAGATGAATATCGATCCGCTGAAGGGGGAAAAGATCAAAATGATCCTCGGCGGCGGTCTGCGTGAAACGCTGACTCTGGCGCTGAATCTTTCCGGCCCGGTGCGGGCACAGCTGGATGCCGACACCCGTCTTGCCGAAGCAGGCCTGCCGCTGAATATGACGCTGCAAAGCCCGCAGCTGCGCTGGCCGCTGGAGGGGGAAACGCAGTATGAAGCGGATAACTTTAACTTCAGCTTCAAGGGAAAAGCGACCGACTATGTGATGTCGCTGAAGGCGGCGCTACAGGGGCAGGGCGTACCGCCCGCCACGGTCACCCTGGACGGTAAAGGTAACGTTGAGCAGTTCGCTATCGAAAAACTGAGGCTGGCCGCACTGCAGGGCACCGCCGATCTGAAAGCGCTGGTGGACTGGAGCAAGGCGATCAGCTGGAACAGCGAGCTGACTCTGACCGGCATTAACACCGCTAAGCAGTACCCGGACTGGCCGGCGAAGCTGGACGGTAAAATCACCACCCGCGGCAGCCTGTACGGCGGCAGCTGGCAGATGCGCGTGCCGGAGCTGAAGCTACGTGGCAACGTGCGTAATAACGCCATCAGCGCCGACGGCACGCTGTACGGCAACAGCTACAACCAGTGGGATATTCCCGGCATCAAGCTGATTCTGGGGCGTAACAACGTCAATCTGAAAGGTTCGCTGGGCGAGAAGCTGAATCTGGATGCGGATATCGACGCCCAGCATCTGGATAATGCGTTGCCGGGCCTCGGCGGGGTGGCGAAAGGCACCATCCGCGCGCGCGGCGATCTGAAAACCCCGCAGCTGCTGGCCGACCTGACCGCCAGCGGACTGCGCTGGCAGGCGCTCAGCATTGGTCGCGTGCTGCTGAAAGGCGACGTCAGCTCCGGTGAGCAGATTCAGGGCAAGCTGAATCTGCGTGTCGATCAGGTGAAGCAGGATGCGTTGTCGATCTCGCAGCTGACGCTGGATGCCAGCGGCAGCGAGAAGCAGCACCAGCTGAAGCTGAATATGCAGGGCGAACCGGTGTCCGGCCAGCTGGCGCTGAACGGCAGCTTTGACCGCGCCACGCAGCGCTGGCAGGGCACGCTCAACAATACCCGCTTTGACACGCCGGTCGGTGAATGGCGCTTAACCCGTGCGATTGCCCTCGACTACCTCAATACGAAGCAGACCATCAGCATCGGGCCACACTGCTGGCAGAACCCGAACGCCGAGCTGTGCGTTCCGCAGACGGTGGAAGCCGGTCCGTCCGGCCGCGCGCGAGTGGTGTTGAACCGCTTTGATCTGGCGATGATCAAACCGTTTATGCCGGAAGAAACGCAGCTTAACGGTTCATTCAGCGGGGATGCCGACGTCAGCTGGACCGCCGACGGCGCACTGCCGACCGGGCGCATCTCGCTGAAAGGCAACGGCGTGAAAGTGGCGCAGGACGTGCAGGGGAACACGCTGCCGATCGCCTTCGATACGCTGAACCTGAACGCGGCGCTGAAAAATGGCCGCGCGCAGCTCGACTGGCTGATCCGCATTGCCAACAACGGCCAGCTGGACGGCAACGTGCAAATAGCCGATCCGCAGGGCCGCCGTACGCTCTCCGGCAACGTCAATATCACCAACCTGTCGCTGGCGATGCTCAATCCGGCGCTGATGCAGGGCGAGAAAGTCTCCGGCGTGCTGAACAGTAATCTGCGCCTGGGCGGTAATCTGCAAAAACCGCAGGTCTTCGGCCAGCTTGGCCTGCGGAATGTGGATGTGGAAGGCAGCTTTATGCCGGTGGATCTCACCACCGCGAACCTCTCGATGCTGTTTAACGGTATGAGCTCTACGCTGGAAGGGGTAATTCAGACCTCGCAGGGGCAGATTACGCTTAACGGTAACGCCGACTGGAGCCAGCTGAATGCCTGGCGGGCACGCGTCGCGGCCAAAGGCGATCGCGTGCGGGTGACCGTGCCGCCGATGGTGCGGATGGACGTTTCACCGGACCTGGTGTTTGAAGCCACGCCGGAGCTGTTCAATCTTGATGGCCGGGTGGATATCCCGTGGGCGCGTATCACGGTGCAGGAAGTGCCGGAAAGCGCGGTGGGCGTCTCGTCGGATGAAGTGCTGCTGGATAAAAACCTGCAGCCGATTGCGCCGAAATCGACCTCAATCCCGATCAACAGCAACCTGATTATCCACGTTGGTGATGATGTACGCCTCAGCGCCTTTGGCCTGAAGGCGAAGCTGAACGGCGATCTGAAACTGGTGCAGGATAAACGCGGGCTGGGGCTGAACGGCCAGATTAACATTCCGTCCGGGCGCTTCCACGCCTATGGCCAGGATTTGATCGTCCGTAAGGGCGAGCTGCAGTTTGCCGGTCCGCCGGACCAGCCGTATCTCAACATCGAAGCGATTCGTAACCCGGAAGCCACCGAAGATGACGTGACCGCAGGCGTGCGCGTCACCGGCCTGGCCGATGAGCCGAAGGCGGAAGTGTTCTCCGACCCGGCGATGTCGCAGCAGGAAGCGCTCTCCTACCTGCTTCGCGGGCAGGGTCTGCAAACCTCCGGCAGCGACAGCGACGCATTAACTTCCGCTCTGGTTGGATTGGGGGTTGCACAAAGTGGTCAAGTTGTGGGTAAAATCGGCGAGACCTTCGGTGTCAGCAACCTGGCGCTGGATACTGCAGGGGTTGGCGACAGCCAGCAGGTGCAGGTCAGCGGCTATGTGCTGCCGGGTCTACAGGTAAAATACGGTGTTGGCATATTTGATTCACTGGCGACGTTAACTCTGCGTTATCGCCTGATGCCCAAACTCTATTTGGAAGCAGTGTCTGGCATAGATCAGGCTCTGGATGTGCTTTATCAGTTTGAGTTCTAGCAATGCGAATAATTGTCTACGGCAGTCTGCGACGCAAGCAAGGTAACAGTCACTGGATGACGAACGGGCAGTGGTTGGGCGATCATCTGATCGACGGCTACGAGCTCTACAGCCTTGGTCATTACCCGGGCGTGGTCCCGGGTGAGGGGCAGGTCTATTGTGAAGTTTATCGGATCGATGCCTCAACCCTGGGGGAGCTGGATGCTCTGAGAGAAACCGGCGGGGAGTACAAGCGTGAGCTGCTACAAACCCCGTACGGCAGTGCGTGGCTGTACGTGTATCAGCGTTCCGTCTCAGGCAGAAAGCGCATCGTTAGCGGTGACTGGCTGCAAAGAGAGGCCGGTGAATAACCGCTCTTTCCTGAAAACAAAAACACCGCTCAGTGAGCGGTGTTTTTTTACTTTAAAGCGCGCAAAGATTACTTCTTAGCAGCACGCTCGAAAGAAGAGACGATCTCAGCTTTAGCGGCTTCAACGCCTTCCCAACCGTCAACCTTAACCCATTTGCCTTTTTCCAGCGCTTTATACTGCTCGAAGAAGTGGGTGATCTGGCCGCGCAGCAGCTCAGGCAGGTCGTTCACATCCTGGATGTGCTCGTATTCTTTGCTCAGCTTGCTGTGTGGTACTGCAACAACTTTGGCATCTTCACCAGACTCGTCGGTCATTTTCAGCACGCCAACCGGACGGCAGCGAATCACTGAACCAGGCTGCAGTGGGTACGGGGTCGGTACCAGCACGTCAACCGGGTCCCCATCCAGAGACAGGGTGTTGTTGATGTAGCCGTAGTTGCACGGATAGAACATTGCTGTCGCCATAAAGCGGTCAACGAACAGAGCGCCAGACTCTTTGTCTACTTCGTATTTGATCGGAGAGGCGTTAGCCGGGATCTCAATAACAACGTAGATATCGTCTGGCAGGTCTTTGCCCGCTGGTACATGGTTCAGGCTCATTCTGAGTTCCTTAAATCATATTAGGTTGAGTGCCGGCTATTATAGCCAGGTCAACTTTAAAGTCCTGCCCTTTTTCAGCGTTTAAGAATACGTCGGAGCGATAGCAGACTGTTCTGACCCGGCTAGCGGCTTATCTTCTGCTGTAAACGATTGAGCGCCTCGCGCTGGAACGCAATGAAGGCTTCACGCGGCTGCTGTAGTTTAATAAATTCCAGTAACGGATCGGTAACCTCGGTGCGGATACCGCTCAGCGTTTCCATCACTGCCAGCCCACAAAACGGCACATAGGCTTCGGCATAACCCCCTTCATGCACCATCACCAGCCTGCCGTCACAAAGGTGGTCTGCGGTTTCCATTATTCGCGCGGTCATTTCACGGAAGCTGTCGCTGTGCAGCTGCATGCGCGCGAGCGGGTCCAGCGCGTTGGCATCATAGCCGCAGGCGATAACAATCAGCTGCGGGCGGAATTGTTCCAGCTGCGGTATAACGATGCGATCCAGCGCATAGAGATAAGCGTCATGGCCACCACCGGCTTCCAGGGGAATATTCAGATTGTAACCGTAGCCTTCGCCCTCGCCGCGATCGTCCTCGCCGGAATAACCTGGAGGGAAGCAGCGATCCTGATGTAGCGAAATAGTCAGTACATCGCGGCGCTGACGGTAAATATATTGGGTGCCGTTACCGTGGTGCACGTCCCAGTCTATCACTGCCACCCGTTCCACATCGAAGCGGGCTTTCGCCTGTTCGATCGCAATCGGGATATTCGCCAGAAAGCAAAATCCCATTGCCTGGTCCGGCAAGCAGTGGTGTCCGGGCGGGCGCGAAAGTGCGTAGGCGTTATCCAGTTCGCCCTGCAACACGGCGGCTACCGCTGCGCTTGCCAGTCCGGCAGAAAGGCGTGCGATTTCGTAACTGCCGGGCCCCATTGGTGCATCCTCACCAAACATACCGCCACCGTTATCGCTGATTTGCTTAAAGCGCTGCAAATAGTGAGCCGGGTGAACCCGCAGCAGATCTTCTTCACTGGCAGGGCTGGCACTGCGCAAATGAAGCTGCGCTGAGAGGCCGGATACGTCCATCAGGTTCTTCATCCGCCGCTTGGTTTCGGCAGATTCTGCGTGGCCGCTGCCGCTGGGCGGCTGCACCCAGCCACCAATCGGTAAGATAGCGGCATGCAGCCCGGTGCTGTGCCAGAAACAACGTTCATCATGAAAAAAGCCGGTATTGCGCATGGTGTTTCTCTCCGCTGCGTCACTGGTCGGTTTTCTACTTTAGGTGAAGACAGGCGGGTTTATCTTCGTCCTTAAGGACGATGGAGCGTGCGTAAGAAACGATGAACACTGCTTTTTGGGCCTGGTGCTTGTCGGTTCAGGGCACCGCGACCCTATAAAAAACCATGGAGGTTATGATGAGCAATGAAGCAGTTTATATCCCGGTTGGCGAACTTGCGGACGGGTTTGCCAGGGAGAGTTATGTATTACCGGCGGTTGCGCCTCATAAATCGGCCCTGCTACTGCACTTCCCCGTCGGCGGCAAGTTAAGCTGTCGTTTTACCGGTGATGCCATGCTGGAGTGGAATCACCAGCCAGCGGTTCCATGCCGGATCACGGCCATTCGTGATGGTATTGAGTTTATCGATTTTGTCGATAACCAGCGCCGCAGCAGTACGCTGACGCTGATTTGCGATCATCATCGTGGCTGCTTTTCCCTTGTTTCTGGCCAGCTGCCCAGCGAGCAGCAAATTCGCCTGGCCGCCTTCAGCCGCATTGAACAGGGGCTGCCGCTGACCGGGGTTCGGGTTGAAATACGCTGCGGGCGGCTTGACGGCCCATGCAACCCCGATTCGCCGCTTCACGGCATCAGCCCGGATCTGATTGGCATGCGTAATCAGTACCGTTACAACCCGCATGAATGCTATGAGCATGTCTACCTCAATGCGAATAACTACGCCTGGCACTGCCTCGAGGGGGTTGAAAAAGGACTGGCGGATGTTGATCGCTGCCATACGATAAAAATCACCGAGCGGCTGTATCTGTTTATCTGGCAGGAAAAAATCGTGCCGACGCTTGGCGTCGTGCTGATCGACATGGCGCAGTTGCGGAGCGACGGAAAGATCCTCGGCTATCAGCAGCACAATTTGCGGGAAATCACTAACTTTGCGATGGGGGCGCAGGTATCGGTGCTGAACGTCACCCGGCATAGCGGATGAACAAAAGAACAGGGCGGTCGTATGACCGCCCTGATTAACCGTTAGTTATCCGGGAATTCACGCAGGAAACGTTCGGTATCATCCACCATATGGTCGTTGCCGACGAAGAACGGTGAACGCTGGTGCAGCGTTTCTGGAATCAGATCCAGAATGCGGTTTTTACCGTCGCTGGCCTTGCCGCCCGCCTGCTCGGCGAGGAAGGCCATCGGGTTGCACTCATACAGCAGGCGCAGTTTACCTTTCGGGTGGCTGGCCGTGCTTGGGTACAGATAAATTCCGCCTTTCAGCAGGTTGCGGTGGAAGTCCGCCACCAGAGAACCGATATAGCGCGAGGTGTAAGGACGATGGGTGTCCAGATCCTCTTCCTGACAGAACTTGAGGTACTTCTTCACGCCCTGCGGGAAACGAATGTAGTTACCTTCGTTAATGGAGTAGGTATAACCCTTCTCCGGGAAGGTCATCTTCTCGGCGCTGAGGCAGAATACGCCCAGTGACGGATCGTAGGTAAAGGCGTGAACGCCATAGCCAGTGGTGTACACCAGCATGGTGGACGAACCGTAAACCACATAGCCTGCTGCGACCTGCTGGCTACCCGGCTGCAGGAAGTCTTCTTCGGTTACCGGCGTACCCGGAGGGGTGATACGGCGGTAAATAGAGAAGATCGTTCCAACGGAAACGTTTACATCGATATTTGAAGAACCGTCGAGAGGGTCCATCAGGACCACGTACTTACCGTTTTCCACACCTTCAAAGATAACGATCTCGTCTTCTTCTTCAGATGCGATACCGGCAACGATACCCCTGGCCTTCAGCGCGGCTTTCAGTTTTTCGTTCGCGTACAGATCGAGCTTCATTTGTTGCTCGCCCTGCACATTTTCAGCGCCGCTTGCGCCAAGAATATCAACCAGGCCTGCTTTGTTGATATCGCGGTGGATGATTTTTGCGCCCAGCTTGATCGCGGAGATCAATGAGGTCAGTTCACCCGTTGCGTGCGGAAAGTCGTGTTGCTTCTCGACGATAAATTCGCCTAACGTTTTCATAACACAATCCCTGAATCTGCGGTTGAGTAGCAGCCTGTTTTACAAACTGCAACGTATGCGTACGCAGTTTAGCCGATTGAACGGTAAAGAACATAGGGTAAATCCGTTTCTTCCGCACGATGGGGGCGTTACACTGTGCGACGAACTAATAAGGAACAGACCTTCTATGCGTATTCACATTCTCGGTATCTGTGGCACCTTCATGGGCGGCCTGGCGATGCTGGCCCGTTCGCTGGGGCACGACGTCACCGGCTCTGATGCTAACGTCTATCCGCCAATGAGCACGCTGCTGGAGAAGCAGGGCATTGATTTAATTCAGGGTTATGATGCATCGCAGCTCGATCCGGCCCCGGATCTGGTGATCATCGGCAACGCAATGAGCCGGGGAAATCCCTGTGTTGAAGCGGTGCTGGAACGTAATATTCCGTACCTGTCCGGACCTCAGTGGCTGCATGATTTTGTGCTGCGTGACCGCTGGGTCATTGCGGTAGCAGGAACCCACGGAAAAACCACCACGGCGGGCATGACAGCGTGGATTTTACAGGCCTGCGGCTATGAACCGGGCTTTGTGATCGGTGGGGTGCCGGGCAATTTTGAGGTTTCGGCAAATTTAGGAAAAAGCCCATTTTTTGTTATTGAAGCGGACGAGTACGACTGTGCGTTTTTTGACAAGCGATCTAAATTTGTTCACTACTGCCCGCGCACGCTGATCCTCAACAACCTCGAATTCGATCACGCAGACATCTTTGACGATCTGCGGGCGATCCAAAAGCAGTTCCATCATCTGGTGCGCATCGTGCCGGGTCAGGGGAAAATCATCCTGCCGGAAAACGACGCGAACCTGAAGCAGGTGATGGCGATGGGCTGCTGGAGCGAGCAGGAGATCATCGGCGATAACGGCCACTGGCAGGTGAAAAAACTGACGCCGGACGCTTCCCACTGGGAAGTCTATCTGGACGGTGAACGCGTTGCTGAGGTGAACTGGTCGCTGGTGGGCGAGCACAACATGCATAACGGCATGATGGCAATTGCCGCCGCGCGACACGTCGGCGTGAAACCGGAAGATGCCGGCCGCGCGCTTAACGACTTTATCAACGCTCGTCGCCGCCTGGAACTGCGTGGTGAAAGCAACGGCGTTAAAGTCTATGACGATTTTGCCCATCACCCTACGGCGATCCTCGCTACGCTGGCGGCGCTGCGCAGCAAGGTCGGCGGTACCGCACGCATTCTCGCCGTGCTGGAGCCGCGCTCTAACACCATGAAAATGGGCATCAGCAAGGACGATCTGGCTCCGGCGCTGGGCCGCGCCGACGAAGTGTTCCTCTTCCAGCCGCACCACATTCCGTGGCAGGTAGTTGAAGTCGCCGAAGCCTGCGTGCAGCCTGCGCAGTGGAGCGCGGATGTCGATACGCTGGTTGAGATGATTGCCAAAAAAGCTCAGCCGGGCGACTACATCCTGGTCATGAGCAACGGCGGGTTTGGTGGCATTCACCAGAAGCTGCTGGATCGTCTGGCTAAAGTGGAAAAGTAACCCAGGGGGACGGTCGCATTGCGAAAGCAACGGGCCGGTGTCCGTAAATGCGTTCGTAACCCGTGTCTTATTAATCAGCGGGACACCGGTGCCTCTGAGTTAAATCGCGAAGCACGGCCTGAATGGGATTGATTGATCGGGGCGGAAAATGCAGTGCCCGGAGATATCAGGACAGGGTGCAAGAGTTGCAGCCCTGTCCAAACCGATTACGCTTCGGCCAGCTCGCGCAAATACTGGAAGATTTGACGATAGGCTTTAGGCGGCTTGTTATCCGCTTTCTCTTTCTGCGCGTTACGAATCATCGTGCGCAGCTGCTGGCGGTCTGCATCCGGGTACAGATTCAGCACATCCGGTACGGCATCATCGCCCAGTTCAACCAGACGATCGCGCAGCACTTCCAGTTTATGGAACAGCGCAACCTGCTGGTTGTGGCGATTTTTCAGCTTGTCCAGCGCGGTGCGGATCGGTTCTTCATCACGTGAGCGCAGCATCTTGCCGATCAGCTGCAGCTGACGGCGACGGCCCTCTTTTTTGATCTTCTGCGCCAGCTCGATCGCGGCACGCAGATCTTCATCCAGCGGGATACGGTCCAGGGAGTTTTTCCCCAGCTCTACCAGCTCGGCACCGAGGCGTTTCAGCTCTTCGGCGTCGCGTTTAATTTCACTTTTACTGACCCAGATAATCTCTTCGTCTTCTTCTTCTTCGTTATCGGGTACGTCATCGAGCCAGTCTTCGGGCTGCTTGGTCATGGTTAGGCTCCAGAAAAAGAGGCTAATGCTATCAGGAAACGCTGGCTACTGCGAAATTGTTCTCTGAGTCTGTTAGACTCAAATTAACCCTTATCACCCATGCGCGGTTTTGCAGGTGGTTTAAAGCTCAGGATATGAACGAGTTAGGCCACAGGGAAACCGCACTGTTAATTATACGGCAGGTCGATGAAATTACTCTCCCAAGTTGCAGAACAGCGAAAAATCCTGGAACAGGCGGTCGCGACGGCACTCGAGCTGGCAAAAGCCGGTTCTGATGGGGCGGAAGTCGCGGTAAGCAAAACTACCGGCATCAGCGTGAGCACGCGCTATGGTGAAGTGGAAAACGTTGAATTCAACAGCGACGGTGCGCTGGGCATTACCGTTTATCATCAGAATTGCAAAGGTAGCGCCTCATCGACCGACCTTAGCCCTGAAGCGATTAAACGCACCGTTCAGGCGGCGATCGATATCGCCCGTTACACTTCGGCGGACCCGTATGCGGGCGTTGCCGACCGCGATCTGCTGGCGTTTGAGGCGCCGGATCTGGATCTGTTCCACCCCGCCGAGATCGATGCGGATCGCGCTATCGAGCTGGCCGCGCGAGCGGAACAGGCTTCCCTGAACGTCGACAAACGTATTACCAATACCGAAGGCGGCAGCTTCAACAGCCACGTGGGCATCAAAGTCTTTGGCAACAGCCACGGCATGCTGCAGGGCTACTGCTCAAGCCGCCACTCCCTTTCCAGCTGCGTGATTGCAGAAGAGAACGGCGACATGGAGCGTGATTACGCTTACACCATCGGGCGGGCGATTACCGATCTGAGTTCACCGGAGTCCGTCGGTGAAGAGTGCGCCCGCCGTACGCTGTCGCGCCTGTCTCCACGCAAACTTTCCACCATGAAAGCGCCGGTGCTGTTCGCCGCCGAAGTGGCGACCGGCCTGTTTGGTCACCTGGTCGGGGCAATCAGCGGCGGCAGCGTCTACCGTAAATCGACCTTCCTGCTGGACTCGCTTGGCCAGCAGATCCTGCCGGACTGGCTGACGATCCAGGAACAGCCACATTTGCTGAAAGGGCTGGCCTCCACGCCGTTCGACAGCGAAGGTATTCGTACTCAGCAGCGCGACATCATCAAAGACGGCGTACTGCAAACCTGGCTGCTGACCAGTTACTCCGCGCGCAAACTGGGGCTGAAAAGCACCGGCCATGCGGGCGGTATTCACAACTGGCGTATTGCCGGGCAGGGCCACAATTTTGAGCAGATGTTGAAGCAGCTGGGCACCGGTCTGCTGGTAACCGAGCTGATGGGGCAGGCGGTGAGCGGCATCACCGGCGACTACTCGCGCGGTGCCTCGGGCTTCTGGGTTGAAAACGGCGTGATTCAGTATCCGGTCAGTGAAATTACCATCGCCGGTAATTTAAAAGATATGTGGCGCAATATGGTCAGCGTCGGTAGCGATATTGAAACCCGCAGCAATATTCAGTGCGGTTCCGTTTTGTTACCAGAAATGAATATTGCCGGACAATAATTTAACAATTTACGCGTAATATAGAAGGCGACTGCAAAGTCGCCTTTTTTTTGCAGCATGATACCCGTTTATAAAAATAGGATCTGATATGCGTAAATTATTGATTGCAATGTTGAGCTCTGCCCTGTTGTGCGCCGCCTCCCCGCTGCTGGCGCAGGATCTTGAAGGCGACATGGACGTTTTGAAAGGTGCCTTACGGACGGTACAGAAAACCGATGATAAGGCAGAGATGGTTCGCGCCTTAAGCGATATGCGCACCGCTGCCAGCGATGCGAAAACTCATACGCCGGACAAGCTGGAGGGCCAGCCCGCCGACAGCGCGCAGGTGAAGGACTATCATGCTGAACTGGATAAGCTGATTGGCCAGATTGACGATAGCCTGAAGCTGGCGAATGCCGGTGATTTAGCCGGAGCAAAGGAACAGGCGAAGCAATTTGCCGCAACTCGTGACGAAGGCCATAAGAAATTTCGCTAATCGCTGGCGTTATTCACCATCATAAATAAAGACAGGGCCCCGCAGTGGGCCCTTTTTCCGCCATAAGTTTTTCTTCTTCTTCCATTAAAGTCTTCTCACGAACGTGTCGCTTTTATTCCTGTAACGCATGGATTGCGCAGCGGATTACTGATAATGCGCCGTAATTTTCATAGTTAAATTAAAAATGCACGAATTAACGTTTTTGCGAGCCGGATCGCTCTTGTTGGCATTATTTCCGTTTCGAAGTGGAAAAAGTCGTTCTCCACAGAAAAGCGCTCCGGCGGTACTTTATTCGCATCAGCAAAAAGGTTTCTGGTATTAGCCGAAACGTAACACAGGGGGATCGATGTGAGTAATGGAACGTTGTCGGCCACAGAACGCAGCGACGAAATTCAGGCTTTGGCAGAGCAGGTGATGGCGCAAATTGCCGGACTGTTTGCAGAACGAGCCATTGTGCCTAACGCGGTTCAGCAACAGATGCTGACTTCGCACGTTAAGGCGATGGCACTGCGATCGCTCACCGGCGAACCGCTGCCGGAGGTGGAGGCAGAACTGTTTGAAGATATTTCAGCAGCGTCGATGACGTTGGCGCAGCAGGTGGTGGATCTGTTTGGCAACCTGCCCAAAGAGGAAGCCTGGCTCCTCTCCGTACATTTTGAAGTGGCGAAAGAAAACGCCTGATTAGCCCGGTTAGCTTGTCATTTTGGGGTTGGGAAACTGACAGCACCACCGAGGTTACGCGTAGTAACTCATTCAATTTAAGGAACACAGCATGTCTCAAATTATTGTAGTGATCGGCGATCGTTTAGGTAAAGGCCAGAAAGTTGCTGCGGGCGTCGAGAAAGCTGGCGGTAAAGCCATTGTGGTACCGGGCGTAGCGGCAGATATGAAGCTGGGCGATGTGATGAAAGCGGAAAATGCCACCTTCGGCATCTCGTTCTGCGGCAGCGGCGGTGCCGGTGCGATCACCGCGCAGACCAAGTATGGCTATAAAGCGAAATACGGCATGCGTTCCGTCGATGAGGGCGTTACCGCCATCAACGAGGGGGCGAACGTGCTGGGCTTCGGCTTTATGGATAAAGAAGAGCTGGGCGAGCGTCTGGTTCTGGCCTGGCAGAAGAAGCACGGCTGATGAAAGAGCAATTCACCACGACGGTGACCGTCAGCGGTAAAGGCGACAGCAAGGGCAAAGCCTTTGCTGATGCCCTCAGCCGGGTACAAAACACGGTACTGAAATCCACCAGCAAAATCCTGCTGCGCATTGAACCGGTTGATGTTCAGGTGCTGCGGGCCACGCAGAGCGTTAAAACCGAGAAGTTTTTGTTCTTCTTCCTCGCGCGCGAACGACGGCTGTACAGCGTGGATCTGGCGATTACCGTCAATGTCTCGGTGGTTGATGCCGAGCAGGTGGATTTCTCCTCGAAAAGCTAAAAACGTTGGGCAATAAAACTAAAGGAAAAGCTAATGTTTTTAATCATTTTATTTAAATCGCTGATTATCGGCGGGCTGGTTGGGGTCGGCGTTGGCGCCGGTGCCGCCCGCATGTTTCACGCCCCGACGTCTCAGGGAATGGGCGCATTTCGTACACTGGGTGAGCTGAACTCCTGTGAAGGCGATCCGGCCTCTCACTTCTCGTTCGGACTGGGCTTCTTCTTTAACGCCTGGGCGTCATCGGTTGCCGCCGGCTCCTTCACCCAGGACGTTGATCACCGCATTATCCCGAACTGGGGTGCGGCCGCGCTGATGGTGAAGAACCGCAACGTGGCGGAAACGCTGCATAACCCGAAAAAGATGGCGATTGCCTGCGGCATCATCGGCATGATCGTCGTCGCTTTCCTCAACTCTACCGCCTCAGCCGTACCGGCAGCGCTACAGGTCACGGCGGTTAAAGTACTGGTTCCGGCCGCAAACCTGCTGGTGAATACCGTCATGCCGGTGATCTTCTGGCTGGCGGCAATCGATGCCGGTAAGAAATCCGGTTTCTGGGCAACCATTTTCGGCGGCCTGGCGCAGTTGATCATGGGCAACGCCGTACCGGGCCTGGTACTGGGCATCCTGATTGGTAAGGGTGTGGAAGAAGCGGGCTGGAATCGCGTCACCAAAGTGATGATGGTCGCCATTGTGCTGCTGTTCGTGCTGAGCGGTTTCTTCCGTGGTTTCGATATGAAGATGCTGGAATCCTTCCAGCTCGGCGTACCGGGCTGGCTGGAGATGATCCACAACTCCCTGAGCGGCAAATAAGAGGACGATGGAAATGGAAGAGTCAAAACGCGGTTTTTGGTACGACGACTGGTCATTCCCGATCTTTGTCGGCCTGCTTTCTGCCGGGGTGTTCGCCGGTACACACATGTATTACGTCTATGGCCTGGGTGCCTTTAACGAAGTGGCCTTTGTTTCGATGCTGCGTTCGGGCATGGAAACCGGCGTTTATGGTGCGGTAGCGGCCTTCGGTGCCAGCTTCCTGTTTGCCCGCATCATTGAAGGCTCGCTGGTGGGGATTCTTGATATCGGCGGCGCTATCCAGACCGGTATCGGCCTGGGCGTTCCCGCGTTGCTGCTGGGCGCGGGCTTCGTTTTCCCCGTGGCGAACTTTGCCGCGTCGCTGGTTACCGGCATGGTGCTCGGGCTGGCGGTGGGCTACATCATTATTCTGGCACGTAAATTCACCATCAATAACAGCGACTCCACCTACGGTGCGGATGTGATGATGGGCGCGGGTAATACCTCAGGCCGCTTCCTCGGGCCGTTGATTATCCTCTCCGCGATGACCGCATCGATTCCGATTGGTCTGGGTTCGCTGGTGGGTTCACTGCTGTTTTACCTTTGGGGTAAACCGATTACCGGCGGGGCTATTCTCGGTGCGATGGTGCTGGGTGCCATCTTCCCGATCGCCCTGTAATCACTCAACGTGGCGGCCAGCGCCGCCACGATCCGGAGGTTCACCATGTATGACCTGATTATCCGCAATGCCCGCCTCAGCGATGGTTCGTTAAGCGATGTGGCGTTACAGGCGGGGAAAATTGCCGCAGTGGGTGCCGTCACCGGCCCGGCAGCGCGGGAGTGGGATCTGGCCGGGCGCTACTGGCTGAGCGCGGGCTGGATTGATTCACACGTCCACTGCTATCCCAAATCACCGATCTACCACGATGAAGCCGATCGCATCGGCGTTGATACCGGTGTCACCACGGTGATCGATGCGGGCAGCACCGGTGCCGACGACGTGGATGATTTCTGGCAGCTTACGCGCGACTGCACCACCCGGGTTTATGCGCTGATGAATATCGCCCGCAGCGGCATTCTGACCCAGAACGAGCTGGGCGATATGGCGAGGATCGATGGCCCCGCGCTGAAAGCAGCGTTACAGCGCCGTCCGGACTTTATCGTCGGCCTGAAGGCGCGCATCAGCAGCAGCGTCGTTGAGCAAAACGGCATTAAACCGCTGGAGCGGGCCAAAGCGCTGCAGAAAGAGAACGGCGGTCTGCCACTGATGGTTCACATCGGCAATAACCCACCGAATCTGGATGAAATCGCCGATCTGCTGACCTCCGGCGACATCATCACCCACTGCTACAACGGCAAGCCAAACCGCATCCTGACGCCGGAAGGCCAGCTGCGTGCGTCGGTCAGCCGGGCGATCCAGCGCGGCGTGCGGCTGGATGTGGGACACGGCACCGCCAGCTTCAACTTTGAGGTGGCGCGGGTAGCAATTGCTCAGGGCATTCTGCCGCAGACCATCAGTTCCGATATTTACTGTCGTAACCGCATTAACGGTCCGGTACACAGCCTGGCGCACGTGATGTCGAAGTTCCTGCACGTCGGCATGACGCTGTCGCAGGTGATCGACTGCGTGACCGTTCACGCCGCAGACGGACTGAAGCTTCAGGGCAAAGGTCGTCTGGAGGTGGGATACGAGGCCGATCTGACCATTTTTGACCTGCAGCAGCAGCCGTGCGTGTTTACCGATTCTGACGGCCACACGCTGGCTGGTGAAACGCAGCTGGTACCGCTTGCCGCGATGGTGGGCGGGCAGGGATTCCTCACCGATGAAGGGAAAAAACGTAATGACTTCAGTTTATGAGAAATATGGCCTGAAACAGGTGATTAACGCCTCGGGCCGCATGACCATTCTGGGTGTTTCCACCCCGGCGGCAGACGTGGTGGAGACGGTAAAATACGGTCTTAACCACTACTTTGAGATGAAAGACCTGGTCAACAAAACCGGCGCGTACATCGCCGGGCTGCTGAACTGCGAAGCGGCGGTAGTGGTTTCCTGCGCCTCCGCCGGTATTGCACAGTCCGTGGCTGGCGTGATCGTTAAGGACAACGACTGGCTGCTGGAAAACCTGCACGCCGCGCCGCTGACCGTGCCGCACGATATCGTGTTGCCAAAAGGGCACAACGTGAACTTCGGCGCGCCGGTCGGCACTATGGTGACGCTGGGCGGCGGCCGTCTGGTTGAAGCGGGCTACGCCAATGAATGCTCACCGGAGCAGCTGTCGGCGGCGGTCACGCCAGACACGGCGGCGATCCTCTATATCAAATCCCACCACAGCGTGCAGAAAAGCCACCTTAGCGTGGAGCAGGCGGTGGCCGTGGCACGCAAGCACGATGTTCCACTGATTGTGGATGCCGCAGCGGAAGAGGATCTGCTGGCCTACACCGCGCTGGGTGCGGATCTGGTGATCTACAGCGGTGCTAAAGCTATCGAAGGCCCAACCAGCGGGCTGGTGATCGGCAAAAAGCAGCAGGTTGAGTGGGTTAAGCGCCAGTCGCTGGGCATTGGCCGGGCGATGAAGGTGGGTAAAGAGGGCATTCTTGGCCTTACCCAGGCGATTGAAAACTATCTGGTGCAGGAAAAAACCAGCGGCGCGCAGATGGTTGAGAAAATGACGCCGTTTATCACCAATCTCAACGGCCTGAACGGCATTCAGGCGCGCGTGGTGTGGGATGCCGCCGGGCGCGATATCGCTCGTGCGGAGATCCACTTCGATGAGTCGTGCATCGGCATGAGCACCGGCGAGATGGTACAGGCGCTGAAGACCGGCGAGCAGGCGATCTATTTCCGTGGCTACAAGGCCAACGAAGGTATTGTTGAAGTTGACGTACGCAGCGTCTCCGCCGGGCAGCTGCACCAGATTTTTACCGCTATTCAGGATTTATTAGCCAGGGGAAAACAGGCATGAAACTGACACCAAAATTCTATCGCGATCGTGTATGTCTTAACGTCCTGGCCGGTTCTAAACAGAACGCCAGAGATATCTGGGAAGCCGCTGAAGGCCACGTGCTGGTCGGCGTCCTGTCTAAAAACTACGACAGCGTGGACAGCGCGGTAAAAGATATGCGCGAGTATGCGGCGCTGATCGACAACGCGCTTTCCGTCGGGCTGGGCGCGGGCGATCCGAACCAGTCAGCGATGGTTAGTGCGATTTCGGCACAGGTTCAGCCGCAGCACGTGAACCAGGTGTTCACCGGCGTGGGCACCAGCCGCGCACTGCTGGGCCAGACGGAAACGGTGGTCAACGGTCTGGCATCACCTACCGGGCGTCCCGGCATGGTGAAAATCTCTACCGGTCCGCTGAGCTGCAAAGAGGAAGACGGCATTGTGCCGGTCGCTACGGCGATCGCGATGCTGAAAGATATGGGCGGCAGCTCGGTCAAGTTCTTCCCGATGGATAAGATGGTGGATATTAACGAGTTCCGCGCGCTGGCCGAAGCCTGCGCCGCGAACGACTTCTGGCTGGAGCCAACCGGCGGCATCGATCTGAACAACTACGAGACGATCCTGCGCATTGCGCTGGATGCCGGGGTAAGCAAAATTATTCCGCACATCTACAGCTCGATCATTGATAAAGCCACCGGGCTGACCCGTCCGGCGGATGTCGCCACGCTGATGGCGATCACCCGCAAAGTGATGGCGTAAGCCGGATTTCCCGCCGTTGGACGATCGTTTTTGATCTTACAACGGCGGGGAAAAATCTATTCTTTCCGAAACAAAATCTCGCACTTTTTGAATAAATTGCGATATCTGTCAAATGAAAATTTGCAGAGGCTGCTACGCTATTTTTTCGGCGCGAATAAAGGTAGGCTGAGTATAAAAACACCCCATAAAACGCTTCAATTTGATGATAATGGTACCCCGTGAGATTCCCCAACCAACGACTGGCACAGCTGTTTGACCTTCTGCAAAATGAAATCCTGCCGCAGGATGAACTGGCGCGCCGACTGGCCGTTTCCACCCGCACTGTACGCACCGACGTTACCGCCCTCAATGAACTGCTGGCCGACCACGGCGCCAGTTTTGTCCTTAGCCGCGGCGAAGGCTACCAGTTAAAGATTGATGATGCCGGGCGCTATGACCGCCTGCTGCAACAGTCAACGTCGAGCCTTCGTGTGCCGCGAACCTCAACGGAACGGGTCCATTACCTGTTAACCCGTTTTCTTACCTCGGCTTTTTCCCTCAAGCTGGAAGACCTGGCAGATGAATGGTTTGTCAGCCGCACCACGCTGCAAGGTGATATGGCAGAGGTGAGAGAATGGCTAAGCCGTTACGGCCTGGAGATTGAAACCCGGCCACGTTACGGCATGAAGCTGTTCGGCAGTGAAGCGGCGATGCGCACCTGCCTGACCGATCTGCTCTATCAGCTGGCGCAGGAGGATGCCGACAGCCCGCTGCTCAAGCTGGAAGCGCTGAACCGGGGTATGCTGGCCACGCTGCAGCCGATGCTGCTGGATTGCCTGTCGCGCTTTAATATCCGCCTGGCCGACGATGCCGAGCTGTATCTGCGTCTCTACTGCGCGGTGGCGGTGCGCCGCATCGCCGAGGGTTATCCGCTGTCTGATTTTATTGCCGCAGACGTCGCCGACGACGTGCGTGATGCGGCTCGCCACATTATTAACCTGATGCGACCGATTACCGGTAAAAGTATCTCTCCGGCGGAAGAGGCCTGGCTACAGGTGCATATTGCCGCCAGGCGCATTGAAGAATCCGCACCCAGCGCCATCAGCCCGGACGATGGCGAATCGCTGGTGGATTACATTCTCAACTACATCAACAGCCATTACGGTTTTAATCTGCAAAACGACCCGCAGCTGCGTGCCGATCTGCTGACGCATATTAAAACCATGATTACCCGGGTGCGTTACCAGATTAATATCCCCAATCCGCTGCTGGCGAATATCAAACAGCACTATCCGATGGCGTACGACGTCACGCTGGCGGCGGTCTCCAGCTGGGGTAAATATACCCCCTATGCCATCAGCGAAAACGAAGTGGGATTCCTGGTGCTGCATATCGGCGTCGGGCTGGAGCGCCACTATAACGTTGGCTATCAGCGCTATCCGCTGGTGCTGCTGGTCTGCGATACCGGCAATTCGACGGTACGGATGATCCAGGCGATGCTGATGCGTAAATACCCGCAGATTGAAGTGCGCCGCATCATTTCCCTGCGTGAATACGAACAGCTGGCGGCGGTGGAAGAAGACTTCGTGATTTCCACCGCGCGGCTCAGCGATAAAGATAAGCCGGTGGTGGTGATGTCGCCGTTCCCTACCGATTTTCAGCTCGAACAGCTGGGCAAGCAGGTGCTGCTGGATCGCACCCGTCCTTACATGCTGGAGAAGTTTTTTGACGCCAGCCACTTCTGCATTATCGATCGTGAGATCGATCGTTCCGAGCTGTTCCGCCAGCTGTGCGATCGGCTGGAACAGGAAGGGATCGTAGACGAGACATTTTACCCGTCTGTCGAGGAGCGCGAGGCGATTGTCAGCACCATGCTGGGCGAGGGGATTGCGCTGCCGCACTCTCTTGGCCTGCTATCGAAGAAGACCTGCGTTTATACGGTGCTGGCCCCACAGGGGATTAAATGGGGCGATGAAACCGCCTATGTCATTTTCCTGCTGGCGATCAGCAAAAGTGAGTATGAAGAGGCGATGGCGATCTACGATCTGTTCGTGACGTTTATGCGTGAACGGGCGATGACGCGGCTGCGGGACAGCAAGGATTTTGACAGTTTTAAAGCGGTGGCGATGGACTGTTTGAGTCGGCTGTAGAAAAAGCAGGAAGGGCAGGAATTTGCCACCCGCCAGCGGGTGAACGACAGATTGTCACGCTGAATCCGCTGAACGGCAGAGCCCGGTGGGTTCCAGAGTCGTGCTGTGAAAACTGCAGGCGGGTTCCTTCCCGCCTTCAATCACGCTCTCAATACGGACTTTACTTCAGAATCGTAAACGCCGTGGTGACGTGCTTAACGCCGCTGACCCGGCTGGCGATATCCGCTGCCGCTTTTGCTTCTTCGTTCGTCACCAGACCCAGCAGGAACACCTCGCCGTTCTCGGTGGTCACCTTCACGTTAGATGACTTAACCTGGTCGCTGCCCAGTAGCTGAGAGCGCACTTTGGTGGTGATCCAGGTATCGGAAGAGGCGGTGCCAAAGCTGACTTTACTGGCGGTGCGGATCTCGTTATAGACCTCGGTTGCGCCATCAACGCCCACGGCGATCTGTTTAGCCCGCGTGGCCAGCTCTGCGTTCGGCGACTGGCCGGTCAGCAGCACTTTGCCCTGGTAAGCGGTGGCTACGATATGGGTGTTCTGTTTGATCTGTTCATCTTTCGACAGCGCATTGCTGACGCGCAGTTCCAGCGTGCCGTCATCCACCTGAGTACCAACGGTACGCGGGTCCGTGGCGCTCTTCGTCGCGACGGCGGCGCTACCCACGACTGCGGCGACGCAGCCCTGTAACATCAATGCGGTGAGAATAACTGCCGTTGCAGATAATGCCTTCATTTAAGCTCCTTTAGACATCCTGGTGGGGAAATAAAGTGTTATCTATCAAATCGCACAGGCAATTCACGGTCAGCATATGCATCTCCTGAATCCTGGCGCTGCGATGCGAGGGAATACGGATCTCCACATCCTGCGGGCCCAGTAAACCGGCGAGCTCTCCGCCATCGTAACCGGTAAGCGCGATGATAGTCATATCGCGCGTTACCGCGGCTTCTACTGCTTTCACGATATCGCGGCTGTTGCCGCGGGTTGAAATGGCCAGCAGGATATCTCCTGCATGGCCCAGTGCACGAACCTGCTTGGCGTAAATCTCGTCGTGCAGACGATCGTTACCAATCGCCGTCAGCAGCACATTATCGGCGCTGAGGGCAATTGCAGGCAGGCTCGGGCGTTCGGTCTCAAAACGGTTGATCATACTGGCAGCAAAATGCTGGGCATTGGCACTGGAGGTTCCGTTGCCACAACTCAGGATTTTGTTCCCATTCAACAGCGACTGCACGATGGTCATCGCAGCGCGGGAAATCGCATCGGGAAGCGCTTCCGCTGCGGCGATTTGTGTTTGAATACTCTCAGTAAAACAGACTTTAATTCTTTCCAGCACGTCATTCACCTGGTTAGTTTTCGCGGTCTTCGACCTGTCATTCAGCGCCGTTACTCAGCGGTAAACGCATTGGGCAGCCATTCCACCTGTTCTCCGGTGATGGCGACCACATCAAAACGGCAGTCAACAGTGTCAAAGCTTTGACCACGGCTATGCAGCCAAAGTGCTGCCGCTCGCAATAGTTTTTGTTGTTTACTGCGGGTGACGCTGGCTACTGCCCCACCAAAATGGTCAGAACGGCGATAGCGAACCTCAACAAAAACCCATATTTGCCGGTCACGCATAATCAGATCGAGTTCCCCCGATCGGTAGCGAACATTCGCGGCGACAAAGCGCAGACCGGCTGTTTCCAGCAGGCGGCGCGCCTGTTTTTCACGCATCGCCCCCTGCTGCTGTCGACTCAGGATGCCGGAACGATTTGCCCCTGACGATACTGGCTCCATGCTAACTTCCTGTTAATCACGCAGTCCTGTGTTGCGCTCAGATTGCCGGTATTGCCTTTCAGCTGGAAGCCCGGCAGCTGGCGCATTTCACTGAAGTGGTTGGCCAGAGACCAGGCATCAATGCCCATCGCATACAGACGAACCAGTGAGTAGTCATTGTTAAACTTCTTCGCCGCCTGCTGCATCAGCGCGGTGTTTGCGCCGGAGAGCAGCGGAACATCGCTGAACTGCAGGCCGTCCAGCTCCAGACGATAGTCCGGGCCGGCACCGGCCTGGTTGCTGCGCGAACTCGCGTACAGGCTGACGTTATCACGGCTGCTGACGCGCATCGCGATCATTGGCTTAATCAGCGTCAGCTCGCTCTGCGTAGCGATAATATAGACAGAGTCCACGCTGCCGCCGGAGCTGGCGGTATCCGCAGCCGGGGCATCGCTCACCGGAGCCGGAATATTCAGACCGGCAATGGTCACGCCCTGAGGCTGGGCTGGCTGCACGTTAACCGGGGTTCCGCTCAGGCGAATACCCGCGCCGCTGTTGATGCCCTGCTTCAGTTCAGCGGTAGAACCAAACTGCTGCTGCAGTACAGTGCCACCACCCAGCTGCTGCCACTCCGTAGCGAAGGCTTTGATGACGCGGTCGCCCAGCGAGCTGCGTGGCACCAGCAGCAGCGGAGAGCGTTTGCCCTGATCCCACATATGATGCGCGGCATCGCGCGCTTCGTCTTCAGGAGAAAGCGCAAAGTAGCAAATATTCGGACGGTTCTGGATCGTTTCCGGCTCGTTAAGCGCCAGCACGTTAAGCGCTGTCGGGCTGGCGACCACCTGCTCAACCTGATTTTTCAGCAGCGGACCCACAACCAGCGTGGCACCGTCGTTCTGTGCCAGGGTCAGCAGCTGATCCACCGGCTGGGTGCTGGTGTCATAAACCTGAACCTGGGTGTTGCCTGACGGGGCTGCTGTTTCCACGTTGCTGGACGCCACCGGCTGTGGCTGTGCGGCATCCGGTTGAGCCGTGCCGTCCGTCGGTGCGGCTGACGGACTGACCACCGCATTGGCATCGGTTGCCGCAGCGTCAGGATTGGCTGTGGCATCAGGTGCCTGAATCGGAGCCGCAGGCGCAGCGGACTGCATCAGCGTACCGTTCTTCGCGTCGTTAAAACCCTGCTGAATGGCGTTGGCGAAGACCTGCGCCTGGCCGCTCAGCGGCAGCAGCAGAGCGATTTTACCGGTAGAACCCTGCTGGAAGTTCTTTACCTGGCTCAGCGCCGACGGCAGCATTTTTGCTGCCGGGTTGTACGGATAGCGGTTCTGCCAGTCACTGATACCGGCCTTCAGCATATCAGGATCGTTGCTGTTGGCTTTATACACGCCCAGCAGATCCAGCCACCCTTGCAGCACGTTCTCGTTTGCATTGATGGTCACGTTGTTCAGCTGATCCTGCGTCATCTGGCTCAGTGCCTGCCAGGTGGCATCGATATTTGCCTGCTTCTCAGCCGGGTTGGCGAGCAGCGGTTCCTGAGCAATATAGGCACGCAGCACGTCCAGCGTCGGGCGGCCCTGGCCAATAGCGATCTGTAACTGGTAGTAGCGGGCCTGCTGATCTTTCGAGAGCGATGCGACATCAACCTGCTTCAGCCTGTCGGCCGCCAGCGGGAAATTCTGCTCAATCACGTGCAGCTGCGCCTGCAACAGCAGCTGTTCCTGGCTCTGGGTGGCATCAAGCTGCTGCGGCAGCTGGGAGAGCTGCTGATTAGCCTGCGGCAGTTTGCCTTCATTCAACAGTGCTCTGATTGCGAGTAATTGCCAGCCAACCTTGTTATCATCTGAGCTTTGCTGCATCTGCTGCAGATAATAGTCAGAGGTGCCGGTGGCAGCGCCCTGGACATTCGCCGGTGGCGTTTGCGGTGCCTGGCCGGTACATCCGGCAAAAATCAGGGCGGCCAGCAGAAGCGGCAGGCTACGCCCGGCTTTGCTACGAACTACTTTCGAAGGAAGCATACTGTATCCAGTGATGTTTTTTTCAAGATGCTCAATATTAAATCGGCTATTCGGATCAAACAATGAAACAACACGATCGGGCAGATATTTCTGCCAGCACGCTCTATATCGTTCCAACACCGATTGGTAACCTGGGCGATATCACCCAGCGGGCACTGACGGTGCTTGCGAGCGTCGATCTGATCGCTGCGGAAGATACACGTCATACCGGACTGTTGCTACAACATTTCGCCATCAATGCGCGGCTCTTCGCATTGCACGACCATAACGAACAGCAGAAAGCAGAATCGCTGTTGGCGAAGCTCCGTGAGGGACAAAGCATAGCTTTAGTTTCCGACGCCGGCACGCCGCTGATCAACGATCCGGGCTATCACCTGGTACGTTTATGCCGCGAAGCGGGGATTCGCGTAGTGCCGCTGCCGGGAGCCTGTGCAGCGGTAACAGCATTAAGTGCTGCGGGGTTACCGTCCGATCGATTCTGTTACGAAGGTTTTCTGCCCGCCAAAAGCAAAGGCCGCTGCGATACCCTGCGCGATCTGGAGCAGGAGCCGCGCACGCTGATTTTTTATGAATCCACCCACCGCTTGATCGACAGTTTGCAGGATATGGTGACGGTACTGGGGCCGGACCGCTATGTGGTGCTGGCGCGTGAAATCACCAAAACCTGGGAGTCGATTCAGGGCGCGCCGGTGGGCGAACTACTGGCGTGGGTGCTGGAAGATGAGAACCGCCGCAAGGGCGAAATGGTGCTGATCGTGGAAGGTTATCACGCCGAAGAGGATGCACTGCCGCCGGAAGCGCTGCGCACGTTGGCGCTGTTGCAGGCCGAACTGCCGCTGAAAAAAGCCGCAGCGCTGACCGCCGAAATTCACGGGGTGAAAAAAAATGCCCTGTATAAGTACGCCCTTGAGCAGCAGGGTGAGTGACAACTCATAGAAAACGCTATACACTGCGCGCCGAAGCTGACCAGACAGTCGCCGCTTTGTTGCCGTCCCCCCTCGGGGGAGACAGACAGAGGGGAGGAAAGTCCGGGCTCCATAGGGCAGGGTGCCAGGTAACGCCTGGGGGGCGCAAGCCCACGACCAGTGCAACAGAGAGCAAACCGCCGATGGCCCACGCAAGTGGGATCAGGTAAGGGTGAAAGGGTGCGGTAAGAGCGCACCGCGCGGCTGGTAACAGTTCGCGGCACGGTAAACTCCACCCGGAGCAAGGCCAAATAGGGGTTCATAAGGTACGGCCCGTACTGAACCCGGGTAGGCTGCTTGAGCCAGTGAGCGATTGCTGGCCTAGATGAATGACTGTCCACGACAGAACCCGGCTTAACGGTCAGCTTCAACTTCTTCGATAAAAAACCCGCTTCGGCGGGTTTTTTGCTTTGCGGCAGATGAATGACTGTCCACGACCCTCTCTATGAAAAGAACGCGGCTTAACGGTCAGCTTCGACTCATTCGATAAAACCCTTCTCAACACTTGATGGCACCTCCCAACCGCCGCAGGATTTCACCCTTACAGATTATGCCATCGCTCTATAATCGCCCCATAGTCGATAACTTCAGGATTTTTTTAGCAAAAGGAAGCTGCAAATGATGAAGCTCAAAACGATCTATAGCGCATTTTTGGGTGTGGGGTTTTTGTTTACCATCACCGGCTGTGCGGATATCCCCCATGCGATCAGGGGCAACGATCCCCAATTAAGCACCATGACCTGGACGAAGGTCATGAACGATCCTGCGCTGTATAAAGGCCAGCAGGTTCGGTTTGGTGGGATGGTGGTCAATGTGATTAATCACGAACGAGAAACGCTGCTGGAAGTCGCCGTGCAGTCGCTGGATTCATCGGCTAAACCTGAACTCGATAAACCCTACCTCGGGCGAGTCATTGCACGCTATCCAGGCTACCTCGAACCGCTTTCATTCCGTAACCGGTTGGTCACTCTGCTTGGTACAGTAACCGGCACCACGAGCGGTAAAATTGGTTCTGCTAATACTCGCTTTCTGCAGATGGACCTGATCGGATACCAGATATGGCATGTTAGCGATCGGCTGATCACCACGGGCTATTGGGATTATGGCGTAGGGCCATACTGGGACAACGGCTGGGATACCCCGGGTTATCCGTATGGCTGGGGATGGTATCCGCAGGATTCAACGACGATTGTCCAGCCGGTAGTAACGCGCTAGGAACTCGGCCGGGCGGCGAACTGCCCGGCAGAATTTATATCGGTAGATCAATCACCAGCGCCCGCAGCGGCGTTTCTGCCGTCAGCAGAACGCTCTCTTCTTCCCGCAGAAATGCGCCATCGCCGCAGGTGAGGGCTTCCTGCTCGTGCGAGTGGGTAACTGCCGTAAATGCGCCGTGGATCGACTGCAAATACGCGCGCGGCCCGTGCAGGGGAACCTGATAGCGTTCACCCGGCTGTAATACCACCTGGTGAATCCACACCTGCTGCCGGAGCTGCAGGCTGCCTTCGCTACCGTCGGGGGAAGCCAGCAGGGTGCAGGTTTTATCTTCCGGTACCGCAATCCGCTGTACGCGATTATTTTCTCTTTCCGGGCAGGCATCCAGCCACAGCTGAAGCCGCGTCAGGCTGCTCTCTTTGCTGATGTTATGTTCGCTGTAGCTGATCCCCGGCTGGGTAGCCAGCAGCAACGCCTCACCGGCACGCGCCGTTTCGTGATTGCCTTCGCTGTCGCGATATTCTGCTTCACCCTGCAATATCAGGTTCAGCACATCGACTTTCGGATA
Source organism: Pantoea coffeiphila (assembly GCF_016909495.1). GTDB lineage: Bacteria > Pseudomonadota > Gammaproteobacteria > Enterobacterales > Enterobacteriaceae > Erwinia > Erwinia coffeiphila. The sequence continues at coordinate 363,218 of NZ_JAFBFW010000003.1, forward strand.
GGCTCTGGGTTGAAAGGAAGCCCCTGGTGCCAGCACTTCCTGATTAAGTACGCGAAGTGAAGCGTACCCCAGTAGTTTAGGATCGAAATAGTGACCGAAGGAGAAGGTATAGCGAGCCTGAAGCCAGCCGTAATCGGCTTTGCCACACTGTTGCGCTGTACGACTAACGATCATGCTGTTCTCCTTATGTAAATCGGGGCTGGCCCGACCATTTATTATTCGGTTATGGTAAGTTTCTGGACTGGTGAATGCCAGCCAGTTAATCTGCTCGGCATATTCAAATTTCCTGACAGAGAAAAGCTATGGCTAAAGATCGTGCTCTGACGCTTGAAGCGCTACGTGTAATGGATGCCATCGATCGCCGCGGCAGTTTTGCTGCCGCAGCAGATGAGCTGGGCCGCGTCCCCTCTGCGTTAAGCTACACCATGCAGAAACTGGAAGAGGAGCTGGACGTGGTGTTGTTTGACCGATCCGGTCATCGCACCAAATTTACCAACGTTGGGAGGATGCTGCTTGAACGCGGGCGCGTGCTGCTGGAAGCCGCCGACAAGCTGACTACCGATGCGGAAGCGCTGGCTCGCGGCTGGGAAACGCATCTGACGATTGCCACCGAAGCGCTGGTTTCCACCGAGCTGCTATTCCCGCTGGTGGAAAAACTGGCAGATAAAGCCAACACTCAGGTTTCGCTGATGACCGAGGTGCTCGCCGGGGCGTGGGAACGGCTGGAGCAGGGCCGCGCCGATATTGTGATTGCGCCCGATATGCATTTTCGCGCCTCTTCCGAGATCAACACCCGCAAGCTTTATTCACTGATGAGCGTCTACGTTGCCAGCCCCGATCATCCGATTCATCAGGAGCCGGAGCCGCTTTCCGAAACCACCCGGGTGAAATATCGCGGTATTGCGGTGGCGGATACCGCGCGTGAAAGGCCGGTATTAACCGTAACCCTGCTGGATAAACAGCAGCGCCTGACCGTCAGTACCATTGAAGACAAACACCGTGCTTTACTGGCGGGCCTGGGCGTTGGCACCATGCCATACAGTATGGTTGAGCAGGATATTGCCGAAGGGCGTCTGCGTGTGGTCAGCCCTGAGTATACGCGGGAAGTGGATATTATTATGGCCTGGCGGCGCGACAGTATGGGGGAAGCCAAGGCCTGGTGCCTGCGGGAAATCCCGAAACTGCTGGCGAAGCGTCAGGGATAAAGCCCGCAGGCACGGTATTCCTTTACGGCGCTGGGTTAGCCGAGCTTTCCTGAGAGTGTTCGATGCCGTTAAACGTTGAGAACGTTTCGTAGTAGTAGTGGCCCACGAAAGCAACGTAGCACAGCATCACGACGGCGAGGCAGAAAGAGACAGTCTTGATCATGGTTCAACTCCAGGAAGTTGGCTTCCGGTTAATCCGCATTTGCGTTCACATCAGTAAAGATACGTAAGTGCGAATTGGGAGAATTTGTTCCAGATCAATAAAGGGTGTTGAACGTCCGGGGCGAAAAGAAAATCGCCCCGAATGTTAACGGGCAGGATCAGGGAAAGCGTTCGTCGCGCCCGTGCGGTTCGTCCCAGTTAAATGCCGGGCCTACCGAAATCACCCCGCTCGGGTTGATGGTTTTATGGCTGCGGTAGTAGTGATGGCGAATATGCGGCAGATTCACCGTACCCGCAATGCCCGGCAGCTGATAAATCTCGCGCAGGAAGCCGCTCAGATTGAGGTAGTCGCCAATGCGGTGCTTATCGCATTTGAAATGCGTGACATACACCGGATCGAAGCGTACCAGCGTGGTCCACAGGCGTAAATCGGCTTCGGTCAGACGATTGCCGGTCAGATAGCGCCGCTGCCCCAGAATCTGCTCCAGACGGTCCAGCGAGCTGAAAAGCGCCGTCACCGCTTCATCATAGGCCGGCTGACTGGTGGCAAAACCCGACTTATACACGCCGTTGTTTACCGTATCGTAGATCCAACCGTTCAGTTCATCGATCTCATCGCGCAGTTCAGCCGGGTAATAATCCCCGGCGCGGGCACCAACACCGTCAAATGCGCTGTTAAACATGCGAATAATGTCGGCGGATTCATTACTGACGATGGTGTGCTGATGTTTGTCCCACAGCACCGGCACCGTAACGCGGCCGGTGTAGGTTGGGTCGGCATGCAGATACAGCTGATAGAGATATTCGTTCTGATACAGGCTGTCGCCGGTGACATCGGGGAAATCTTCGTCAAACGTCCAGCCGTTCTCCAGCATCAGTGGATGAACAACCGAAACTGAAATCATCGACTCCAGCCCTTTCAGCTGGCGCATAATCAGCGTGCGGTGTGCCCACGGGCAGGCGAGGGACACATACAAATGGTAGCGGTCGGCTTCGGCGCGGAAGCCACCTTTGCCGTGTGGACCGGCGCTGCCGTCGGCCGTCACCCAGTTGCGAAATACCGCTTCTGAACGTTTAAAGCGGCCGCCGGTAGACTTGGTGTCGTACCAGTTATCGTGCCATACGCCATCAATTAGCTGTCCCATCTTTCCTCCCTAAAAATGAAAGGGCGAGGATATGCTCCTCGCCCCGGATTCTTCACTGTTGTAAGTGTAGTGGAATTACCACTTTTTACCCAGCAGACGGTCGATGCTGTATGCGCCAGGTCCTACCAGGCCCAGCAGCAGGTAGCCACCGGAGATTGACAGGTTTTTCATAAACATAATGGAGTTCGGGCCTTCCGCAAAGTTGGTGTGGAAGATAAACGCCGTCAGCAGCGTAAAGGCTGCGGTGAACAGCGCGGTGAAGCGGGTCAGGAAGCCGAACAGAATGGCCAGGCCGCCGCCGAACTCAAGCAGAATGGTCAGCGGCAGGAAGAAGCCCGGCACGCCCATTGCTTCCATATACTGCTGCGTACCGGCGTAACCGGTGATTTTTCCCCAGCCTGCAACGATAAACAGAATTGGCATCAGGATGCGAGCCACTAAGAAACCGGTATCTTCTAATTTTTTCATAATCATCCCCAACAAGAATTTTATGGGCCGTGCTATCAGGCGGACCCTGTTTTACTGTGGCCTGGCGCTGCTTTAGCGCTCAGTGCCGTTCGTTGCTGGAGATAATAGACGGGGAGTCTGGCTATTGTAAGCGAGATAATCTGTCGAAGTTGTTCAAGAAAATTGGAAAGGATGGCCGCAAAGGGCGATGCGGCCATAATTTAGCGTTTTGGCAGGGCGTTACGCACCATGCGCCAGGTGCTCCAGGCTCCAATACCGCGTTTCGCCCAGCGGGTCAGAAAGCGTGGATTACGCACCGACCAGATGGCAAAAACGCCGCTGCCAATTGCCAGATAGCGTTTGGCATTAACCAGGCTCAGCCAGCCCCGATCGTAACGATCTGTGGCTTCCAGCCACTCTTTGCGCCCGGCGCTTAAATCCAGACGCTGCTGTTGAATAAGCCGCAGCAGATCGGCGGTACGTTTTTCACGGTCGCGGCGGCTCATCAATCATCCTCCAGCAGCTGGCGATCGCTGGCAAGTTCCTTACGGGTGGCGCTGAGAAGGGTAGAACGCCGCGATTTTGCCAGCGTCCACAGGCCGAAAATCAGCGCCAGCGCAAACAGGACCCCGGTCGTGATTGCCATTGCCATCAGGCGGTATTGCGCATCAACGGCCCAGATAACCAGTACCATCAGGCTCATCAGACCAAATGCAGTGAACAGTAGGGTCAGCCCTACCATGATCATCATCTGAATCAGGTTGGCTTTTTCCGCTTCCAGCTCAACTACCGCCAGACGCACGCGGGTTTCAACAATGCCCACCAGCGTGGTGATGATCCGCTGTCCGATATTAATGACCCCTTTACCGGGGCCATGATTTTGCTGATTATCTGCCATATTAACGACGGGTCAGCAGAACGCCCAGTACCACACCGACCGCTGCGCCAATCCCTACGCTGGTCCACGGATTATCACGGACGTAAACATCGGCACGGTCCGCCGCCTCACGGGTGGTTTGTGCAATACGCTCACCGGAATCACCCAGGCGTGCGCGAGTATTTTTCAGGGCGCTTTGCGCTTTATTGTGCAGTTTTTCCAGCTCGGTTTTAGATTTTTCACTGGAGGTACTGAGCACTTCTTCCAGCGTATCGGCCAGGGTTTTCAGCTCGGCGCGCAGATGTTCTGACGTGGTATCTTTAGACATGGAAGACTCCTTACTTATGATTAATGTCATGGCAGATTGCCGACCTTAATAGGGCGCAGCCTGCACTTCCTTCAGCTCACGTTGAGCGTCAGCCAGTTTCTTTTCCCGTTTGGCGATTTTCTTGCTGTCGCCACCCTCGTTTCGCTCCTGCTGCAGTTCCTGTTCCCGCTCGGTCACTTTTTTCTGATGCTGCTGAATCTTTTCCTGATGGGCTTTGCGGACGTTTTCATCCGAGCAGTTAGCACGCGTTTCGGTCAGCGCACGCTCCAGGCCATTAATCTGGCGCTGGTTATTGTGCTGGCGGGCGAAATCGATTTCTTTCTGAATAGCCTGCTCTTTCTGCTGACAAAGCGGCCCGGCCTGTGCCAGTGATGTCGCAGCCAGCAGGCTGATAGCAAGCGTTAAGCGGTATTTCATATGATGGTGACCTTCCTTTGCAATGACAGCCGGTTAGGGCTATCGATTTCCTGAACACAGGGCGGCGTAGGGATTTTTAAGCATAGACAGAAAACTGGAAAAGCTCAAAACAGAACGGGAATTTCCCCTCGCCTCTCTGAGGGGGCGAGGGGCAGTTACGTTCGCAGACTGATGCGATTCACCCAGTTTGCCGCGCCGTGGCCTTCCTGACGGGCAATATCGAAGCCATAAGGCAGCAGTTCACGCAGTACTTTTTCCGCCGCGTCGCTTTGTTCCTGTGAATCGAACCTAATTACCAGTGAATCGTGGTCCGGGGTGATACTTTTAATGCGAATCCCCTGGGCGGTGAGCGACTGATAGACATAAAAGCCGTCGGGCAGGCTGTTGCCCTGGCGCAGAGTGCGGATCTGCAGTGCGGCTTCGCTGCGAAACAGCGCGGGCAGCAGCGTAACGACCAGCGTCAGCGTCAGCAGCGAAGCGGCCAACAGCCCAATCCAGGGCACGATGCGCAGGAGTCTGGCCGGAAGTTTGAACAGAGAGGACATGGTTACTGGCCTCCCTGCGACGTTTTTTTCCGCCACAGTACGTATAAAGAGCCACAGAGGCCGAAGACCAGCAGCACCAGCGGCAGCAGCATCAGGCAGAACATCAGCTGATCTTCATATTTACGGAACAGCGGCGTTTTGCCCAGCGCAAAGCCCATCACGGTCAGAATCAGCACCCACAGCAGGCCGCTCATCCAGTTAAAGAACTGGAAGCGGGCATTGCTCAGGCCGGAAAGCCCGGCGATGGTGGGTAACAGCGTGCGAACAAACGCGATAAATCGCCCAATGAGCAGCGCCGACAGGCCGTGGCGGTGAAACAGCTGGTGCGCCCGCTGATGGTACTGCGCGGGTAGATGCGAAAGCCATTTTTGTACCAGCGGCGTATTGCCGAGCCACTTGCCCTGAATATAGCTGACCCAGCAGCCCAGGCTGGCGGCGGTGGTAAGGATAAACAGTGTGAGCGGAAAATTCATCGTGCCTTTCGCTATCAGCACGCCGACCAGAATCAGCAGGCTGTCACCGGGCAGGAAAGCCGCCGGAAGCAGGCCATTTTCCAGAAACAGAATCATAAACAGGATGAAGTAAAGCGCCCAGACCAGCGTCGGGTCGGCCAGCGTGACGTAATCTTGCTGCCATAAGGCGTGGATTAAATCTTTAAAAATATCCATCAATAGTCCTGAACATCATAGTTGGCCCGATTTAACGCAATTCTACATGCTGAATTCATCGTTTTAGTGATGCAGATGCTGCGGGCGGCTGAACAGCGTGGCCAGAAAAAGCATCGAAAGCTTAAAGCTTTTTACAAAGGGTAAAAAAAGAAGATAACTGTAACAAAGTTAAGCAGGTCTGGACAGGAAGAAACACCGGACCAGGGATGTTTTACCGTTGCAGCGGTCCGGCGTGAAGGAGTTTTACACTGGCTGACATAAGTGAACGAAAGCTGACTCAATCTACTAAGAAAGACCTACTTTTCGTCGTTGGCGATGCTATCCAGAGCGATAACCGGATTTTCAGCAAACATGTAGCGGTCTACGTTAAATTCAAAGTCATCTGTCGTGGCGTTGAACAGCATCTGGCGGGTATTCTCCAGGTGCTGCCACATTGCCAGCTTGCTCCCTGCCGGGTCCTTGCGGATCAGCGCCTTGAGGATGTTATCGTGATCTTCGCACCAGCTCTCTATCGAGCGCTCGTCGATATGTTCATGCAGTTTTAGCCAGTACGGGTTGTACAACCGATGCAACCACATTTTTTCAACAATTGCCGCCAGCGCGCTGTTCTGCGTAGAGAGCGCAATCTGCACGTGGAATTTCATATCCCACTCGGAGTCACGGAAGCGATCTTCCTGCCGCGCCTGCTCCTGAATAGACATCAGTTGCACGATATCCTGCCGGGTCACCTGGGTGGCGGCAAATTCAGCAACGTTGCTTTCAATCAGCTGCCGGGCCTGCAGCAACTCAAAGGGACCGAAGCTGGCAAACTCCAGCTGGCTATTGGTGGTTACGCTTTTCTTTTGCTGCTGTGACACCACATGTATGCCGGAACCTTTACGCACTTCTACATAGCCTTCCACTTCCAGCATGATGATCGCCTCGCGCACCACGGTCCGGCTGACGCTCATCTCTTCCGCAATAAAGCGCTCGGCGGGCAGCTTTTCGCCAATCTGATACTGGCCCTGTTCAAGGCGCAGTTTTAACTCAGCTGCCAGCTGCTGATAGAGACGACGTGAGTCGATCTGTTGCATGGTTCACGCTCCGATACACAATGATTTGCTGAAACCTGTTATACCACTTTCCCCGTGCTAAAAAAACAGACGCTCGTTAAGGTCTTGAATCCCCGATTACCCTGCATGGTGCTGAACGGGTTATAAAGATGTTATACCTTTTTATCTGAGATTAAGACCGCGATACTGAGAATGAAGCAATCATCAACATTCTTACATTTGCATATAAAACATATAGTTAAATTTAATTTTTTGATTAGATGACGCTAATCACCCGCAGTTGATAGTGTTTTTTGTGATCTGTTTCTCACTATTTATTCAGCACTCGACATAATTGGTATGATAACTTTGCTGGTATTGAAACACAGAACTTTCCAGGGGATACCAGATGCAGACGCTGAACCGTGATAATTTTCCCGGCCGCCAGGATGCCGAACGCGTAATCCAGTTTGGTGAGGGCAATTTTCTTCGCGCCTTTATCGACTGGCAGTTAGACCTGTTAAACGAGCATACCGGCCTTGATGCTGGCGTGGTGGTGGTCAGGCCGCGTAACAGCGCGGCTAAGCGCAGCCTGAACAGCCAGCAGGGGCTATATACCACGCTGATCCGCGGTATTAACGATGAAGGGAAAGTGGTCAGCGAAAGTCGACTGATCCGCTCGGTTAATCGCGAGATTCATCCCGTAGAAGATTACGAAGGGTTTCTGGCGCTGGCGCGTAACCCGGAGATGAAATTTGTCTTCTCCAATACCACTGAAGCGGGCATCAGCCTGGATGCTGCCGACACGCGGGACAGCGCTCCCCCGGTCAGCTTCCCGGCCAAACTGACGCGGCTGCTGCTGGAGCGCTGGCAGCATTTTGATGGCGCGGCGGATAAAGGTTGGGTGATCCTGCCCTGCGAACTGATTGACGATAACGGTGCCGCGCTGCGTGAGCTGGTGCTGCGGCTGGCCCGCGAATGGCAGCTGCCGGCGGCGTTTGCTCAGTGGATCGAGCAGAGCAACACCTTCTGCTCGACGCTGGTGGACCGCATCGTGACCGGCTACCCCGATAATGCTGCCGATCTGCACGCTGAGCTGGGCTATCGCGACGACTATCTGGCGGCGGGTGAAGTTTACTACCAGCTGATTATTGAAGGGCCGGAATGGGTGGCCCAGGCATTGCACCTGGACCAGCTGCCGCTGAATATTCGCATGGTTGACGATATTGCCCCGTATAAGGCGCGCAAAGTGGCGATCCTCAACGGCGCACACACAGCGATGGTGCCGGTCGCGTTTCTCGCCGGACTGGATACCGTCGGTGAAGCGATGGACGACGCTGAGGTGGCCGCCTTTATTGATGCCACGCTGCGCCAGGAGATTATCCCAACGCTGGAGCAGTCCCCGGAAGAGCTGAATGCCTTTGCCGATGCGGTGCTCAACCGTTTCCGTAACCCGTTTATCCGCCATCAGCTCAGCGCGATTGCGTTAAACGGCATGACGAAGTTCCGCACCCGACTACTGCCCGCGCTGCTGACGCAGGTTGAACAGCAGGGCGCTCCGTCTCCGCGCCTGAGCTTTGCCTTTGCAGCCCTGCTGGCGTACTACCGCGGCGAGCGCAGCGGCACCCGCTACGCGTTACAGGACGACGCCCACTGGCTGGAGCGCTTCACTACGCTGTGGCAGCTGGCGGAGGCACACGATATTCCCCTCAGCCAGCTGGTCAGCGACGTGCTGGCTGATGCAGTCCACTGGGGGCAGGATCTGAACCGTCTTCCGGGCCTGACGGCGAGCGTGACCGCTCAGCTGGAGCAGATTATTACCGTTGGTATGCGCGCCGCGCTGGCGCAGATTAAGTAAGGTATTCGCGATGCAAAGTCTGATAAAAATTCACGATCTGGATAATGTTGCCGTCGCGCTGCGCGACCTGGAAGAGGGTGAGCAGGTCACTATCGGCCAGCATTCCGTCGTGCTGGCCCAGCCGGTGGGGCGCGGGCACAAATTTGCCCTTCAGCCGCTGGAAACCGGCGATCTGGTGATGAAGTATGGCCTGCCGATCGGGCACGCTACCCGCCCCGTTGCGCCCGGCGAAATCATCCACTCACAGAACGCGCGTACGAATTTGAGCGATCTGGATGAATATGAATATCTGCCCGACTTCGCTACCGTGCCGCCGCAGGCTGCTGACCGCGAGGTGCAGATCTTCCGACGTGATAATGGTGATGTCGGCATCCGCAACGAGCTGTGGATACTGCCAACGGTTGGCTGCGTCAACGGTATCGCCCGGCAGATCCTGCAGCGCTTCCTGAAGGAGACCAACCAGGCGGAAGGCATCGACGGCGTGCATCTGTTCAGCCATACCTTTGGTTGTTCACAGCTGGGGCAGGACCATGAAAACACCCGAACCATGCTGCAAAACATGGTGCGCCATCCGAACGCCGGTGCGGTGCTGGTGATCGGCCTCGGCTGCGAAAATAACCAGGTGGATGAGTTCCGCCAGACGCTGGGCGCGTATGACGACAGCCGCGTGCGCTACATGATTTGCCAGCAGCAGGACGATGAAGTGGAAGCGGGGCTGGAGCAGCTGCACGCGCTGTACGAAATGATGCGGCACGACCAGCGCCAGCCGGGCAAACTCAGCGAGCTGAAGTTCGGCCTGGAGTGCGGCGGCTCGGACGGCCTGTCCGGCATCACCGCCAACCCGCTGCTGGGCCGCTTCTCGGACCAGATGATCGCCAACGGCGGCACCACGGTGCTGACCGAGGTGCCGGAAATGTTCGGCGCGGAGCGTATTCTGATGAGCCGCTGCCGCGATGAAGCGACCTTCGACAAAACCGTCAGCATGGTCAACGACTTTAAGAAATACTTTATCGCCCACAACCAGCCGATCTATGAAAACCCGTCACCGGGCAACAAAGCGGGCGGTATCACCACGCTGGAAGAGAAGTCGCTGGGCTGCACGCAAAAAGCCGGGCAGAGCCAGGTGGTGGACGTGCTGAAGTACGGCGAGCGGCTGAAGGAGCCGGGCCTGAACCTGCTGAGCGCCCCGGGTAACGATGCGGTGGCGACCAGCGCGCTGGCCGGTGCGGGCTGCCATATGGTGCTGTTCAGTACCGGGCGCGGCACGCCGTACGGCGGATTTGTACCGACGGTAAAACTGGCTACTAACAGCGAGCTGGCGAAGAAGAAGCCGCACTGGATCGACTTCGATGCCGGTCAGCTGATTCACGGTACCGAAATGCCGGAACTGCTGGCGAGCTTTGTGGATACCATCGTTGAGATTGCTAACGGGCGACCGGCGCGCAACGAGGTAAACGAGTTCCGCGAGCTGGCGATCTTTAAAAGTGGTGTGACGCTATAAGGCTGAAGGAGGGATGCTGCGGACTGTGGCAGGAGGCATTGACGGTCTGCGGCGAGTTCAGCATTGATAGCCGATTAAACTTGTACGCCGCCTGTTGCGGGCGTTACGGCCTGGTTTCCCACAGAGAGGGAAACCAGGCCAGTCGGGATCAATCTTGAGTCTGTGATTTCACCACGCCAGCGCGGCGATCTTCCGCCATACAGGCCGCTGCTGTAAACAGAATATCCGCCGATGAGTTCAGCGCGGTTTCCGCAGAATCCTGCAGCACGCCGATAATAAAGCCGACCGCCACCACCTGCATCGCAACCTCATTCGGAATACCGAACATATTACAGGCCACCGGGATCAACAGCAGCGAGCCGCCGGCCACGCCGGATGCACCGCAGGCGCAGATCGACGCCACCAGGCTCAGCAGAATGGCCGTGCCGACATCGACATGAATCCCCAGCGTATTCACCGCCGCCAGCGTCAGCACGGTAATGGTAATTGATGCCCCGGCCATACTGATATTGGCCCCGATCGGGATCGAGACGGAGTAGGTGTCTTCATCCAGATTCAGTTTTTTCGCCAGCGCCATATTCACCGGGATATTCGCCGCCGAGCTGCGGGTAAAGAAGGCGGTCACGCCGCTTTCACGCAGGCAGGTAAACACCAGCGGATACGGGTTGCGGCGGATCTGCCACCACACCAGAATCGGGTTAAATACCAGCGCCATCAGCAGCATACAGCCCAGCAGCAGGCCCAGCAGATGTGCGTAATCCCACAGCGCTTCAAAGCCGGTTGAGGCCAGAATCGAACCGACCAGGCCGAAGATACCGATTGGCGCAAAGCGTATCACTACGCGTACCAGGCGGGTCACGGCATCAGACGCGTCGCTGAGGAAGGCGCGGGTGGTGGCGCTGCTGTGGCGGAACGCCAGGCCCAGGCCGATACCCCATACCAGAATGCCGATGTAGTTGGCTTTCATCAGCGCTTCAATCGGGTTGGCCACCATGCTCATCAGCAGGCCGTCGAGCACTTCCAGAATGCCGGAAGGCGGGGTGATTTCGGTACTCGCCGCGCGCAGCGTCAGGCTCTGCGGCAGCAGGTGGCTGGCGATTACTGCCACTACGGCGGCGCAGAAGGTGCTGAGCAGATACAGCATCACGATCGGGCGAATATTGGTTTTCTGCCCCTGCTGATGGCTGGCAATTGACGCGATAACCAGTACCAGCACCAGAATGGGCGCGACCGCTTTCAGGGCGCTAACGAACAGCTCGCCCAGCAGGCCCACGGCCAGCGCATTGCTTTTTGAGAACCAGGCCAGCGCGATACCCGCCAGCAGTCCGATCATGATTTGTGTTACCAGGCTTCCCTGCATCAGGCGCTGGATGACTCCGCGCCCGCTGTTTTCTCTACTCATAATTTTAAATCACTGTCGTTATCTATAGTTCTGCCGCACGGCACTACATTGCGGCGGCTTATGTGTGTTTGCGCAGGGAAGTATAAGGAAATGTTCTGTCAGGGGAAGCGAAAATTCGGAATTAGCCGCTATCGATCGGCATAAAGCAGTGCTGCGGCAGGAGAGGTCCGCAGCATTGAGCAATTGGCAAGATTAGTGGTCTGACGCGGGTTCCTGAGCATCGGCCGGGAATACCACGCCGGTCTGGCGGCGGATTTCCGTCAGCAGACGCGCCACGCTTAACGAGTAGGTTAATCCAGGATGATTAATCTCATTGGTCTCTATCAGGCGGGCAAAGGTTTCCGCCTCATACAGCATGGTATTGATATGCTGCGGCTGAGTGAGGTCCTGCGGCTTCGCGCCGCGCGCCACGAAACTGACGTTCTGGCATTCAGAAACGTGCTCGATGACCAGCGAACCGGCTTCGCCCTGGATTTCACTCGGCAGCACCGACTGGCTGATTTTGGAATGCTGCACGGTCACGTCAAAGCTGCCGTAGTCCAGCAGCACGGTGCCTGCACCGTCCACGCCGCTGTCCAGCAGCGTGGCGCTGGCGGTGACCTTCTGCGGCTCTCCCCACAGGCTGACCGCGGTGCCCAGGCAGTAGTAGCCAATATCCATAATTGAACCGTTGGACCAGTGCGGATTAAAGGTATTCGGGTTTTCACCGTCAAGGTAGCGCTGGTAGCGGGATGAATACTGGCAGTAGTTAATCAGCGCCTTACGCAGCACGCCGATCTTCGGCAGCGACTGCTGTAACACCTGGAAGTTCGGCAGGCTGGCGGTTTTAAACGCCTCGAACAGCACCACCTGATGCTCACGCGCGCAGGCGACCATCTCTTCCACTTCACGCAGGTTTGACGCCAGCGGTTTTTCGCAGATGACGTGCTTACGATGACGCAGGAACAGCAGCGACTGCGGGCAGTGCAGGGCGTTCGGGCTGGCAATATAAACGGCATCGATCAGATCGGACTGGGCCATCGCTTCCAGCGAGTCAAAAAGTTGTTCTACCGGATAATCGTTGGCGAAAGTCTGCGCCTGTTCCAGCGTGCGGGAGTAAACCGCGGTCAGCTTAAATTTACCCGTTTCATGAGCGGCATCGACAAACTGACGGGTGATCCAGTTGGTTCCAACGACGGCAAAGCGAATCATAGTATAGTCCGTTCTCTGGGCTGGCCGGGCGCACCGGGGCGGTAGCGGCCAAAAAGGGAAAAAGCAGATTAACATGCGATGACGCTGGCGCAATGGCTAAAAACGCCCTGTCGCCGCAGCGGTCACGATTTGATTTTTCGCAGCGGCTCTCGCACGATAGAGAAAAGAATTTCGGGGTAAAAAGATGTCGATTGGCACTAAACATGCACTTAACTGGACCAGCATTCTGGTGGCGATCCCGGTCGGGCTGGTGGCGTCGCTGGTCACGTTGGGTTTTCGTAAACTGATCGAGCTGATCGACCTGCTGGTATTCAGTGGGGAGCAGGACATCACCGAAGCCATGCACGTTTACCCCTGGTATTTTTGGCCGCTCATCGTCGGCATCGGCGGGCTTATTGCCGGATTTTTTCTGCGCTACGCCACGGCATTAGAACAAAAGGATACTATTCGCACCGACTATCTGGACGTGATCAACGCCCGGCTGGATAGCGTGCCGACCCGCACCTCGCTGTTTCGCGGCCTCTCCTCGCTGGCCAGTATCAGCAGCGGTGCCTCCATCGGCCGGGAAGGGCCGATGGTGCAATTATCTGCGCTGAGCGGCAGCCTGATGGGGCGCTGGCTGTTTAAATCCCTGCCGCTGAAAAACAGCGACGTGGTAGCGATGGCCGCCGCCGCCGGTCTGTCGTCGGTTTATCATGCGCCGTTGGCGTCGGCGATCTTCGTGGCGGAAATCGCCTTCGGCATTTCGGCCATGCAGCGGCTGATTCCGCTGATAATCTCCTCCGGCGTTGCGGTGCTGACCATGTGGTCGCTGGGCTACCGTTCGGCGATTTATCCCTTTTCCCACGCGCAGTTTGAGCTGACGCCGGAAAGCATCCTGCTGACGGTGGGGATTGGTCTGCTGGCCGGGCTGTTTGGCTGGGCGATGATCTGGCTGATTGGTCAGAGCAAGCGGCAGTTCGGCCGTATCGGCAGCCTGCCGCTGCGGCTGGGGCTGGGCGGCGTGCTGGTGGGCGCGCTGGCGATCGGCAGCACGCAGATCCTCGGCAACGGCTATGAGGTGATCGTGCGCATTATGGCGGGCAGCTTCCTGCTGCCGATGCTGGCGGCCCTGCTGCTGCTAAAAATGTTGGCAACGGCGATCTCGGTCGGCTCCAGTGCGGTAGGCGGTCTGTTCACCCCGGCGCTGCTGATTGGCGCGCTGATGGGGCAGCTGGTGGCGCTGGTGGCCATCATGGCCGGAGTGCCGGTCAGCAACGCCGAAGTGTTTGCCGCCGTCGGCATGGGCGCTGTGCTGTCCTCGGTAAGCCAGGCACCGCTGATGGCGATGCTGATGGTGCTGGAAATGACGCTCAACAGCAGCCTGCTGTTCCCCACCATGATCGCCTGCGTGCTGGCGTCGATGCTGGCCTATCGCCTGCAGTCGGGCAGCACCTATTCTGTGGTCAACAGCCACTTCAGCCGTTCTGATGCCAAATTCGATTTTGATAACGGCATTATCTCGCAGTTTATCGTCTCCGGCGCGGCGCTGACGCCGGAGGATTCGGTGGGTAAAGCGCTGGCGGTCAGTTCGCTAAAGCGCGAGCGCTTTGTTTACGTCATCGACCACAAAGGCACCTTCCTCGGCGCGGTTTCGATTCACGATATCTCGCACAAGGTGCTGGATAAGGAGATCACTCTGACCTCGCCGGTGAGCTGCGTGATGGATTCCAGCTTCCCGACCATCTTTGAAAACCAGACCATTCGGGAAGGCTGGGAGGCGTTTGCCCGCATCACGCTGGAGCGCCTGCCGGTGCTGAATAATCCGCAGGAGCGCAAATACGTTGGTGCGCTGACCAAAACCAGCCTGATCCAGAAGGCAAAGGACTTTATCTGATAAAAGGCAGGCGGAAAACATTCGTCATGCAGCATTGAGAACATGGGTGAACTGAGGGTATCTGCTGTGTGGCTGACCAGGTGTTTCGTCAGCATGACAATAGCTAAAGGGGCCTTACCCGCCGGAGGCAGGTAAGGCGTTTGGTCTGTATTAAGTAGGTGTAGAGTCTGTGGCTTGCTGGTTTTTCGCCTGCGTTACGGTCTGGCAATGCGCTTCAGGTCCACGCTGCGCCCGGAGCTACAGCCCGGCAATGCGCCGCAGATCCGCTTCCGCACCCGGGGCTACCGCCAGCACCTGCGCGCCTTTCAGCAGGCGATCGCCTTCGGTATTAAACGGGTGATACCAGCCGCCCGCCTCTTTGACCAGACAATAACCGGCCAGACAGTCCCAGGCGTGCATATAAGGTTCGTAGTAGCCCACCACGCGGCCCGCGGCCACCCAGGCCAACATCAGCGCGCCGGAACCGATGCGGATAAAGTTGCCGCCCGCATCCAGCAGCGAGGCCAGAATTTTCCCCACTTCATCCGGGCTGACGTAGCTGTTGGCACCAAAACCGGTGACGTGGTTTTGCAGCGTGCGGGCAGGGTCAACCTGTAAACGCTTGCCGTTCAGCGTGGCTCCGTGTCCCAGCGCGGCGACGTAGCACTCCTGATAGTAAGGGGCATAAATCACCCCAATCACCGGCACGCCGTCCTGCAGCACCGCTACCGACACGCACCAGTTGGGCATGCCGTTGAGGAACGGGCTGGTGCCGTCAATCGGATCGACCACCCAGGTATAGCCCGACGACCCCGCCTGCAGGCCATACTCTTCCCCCAGAAAACCGTCGTCCGGGTACTGGGCGCGGATCTGCTGGTCGATCATCTGCTCAACTTCCCGATCCGCTTTGGACACCACGTCCTGCAAATCATGTTTGGTTTCCACCACCAGGCTGTCGCGCTGATGGAAATACGCCAGCGCCTTTTCTCCCCCGGCACGCGCCACTTTTTCCGCCAGCGCCAGCCGCGCCAGCAGTGCATCATGGTTTACTGATTCACTCATTATCTATCCTTAAATTAGCCAGCAATCAGGGCCAGGCCCTGCGGTTTAAAATCAATCGCCACGCGTGAGGCCAGCGGCCGCTGCTGTTCCATCTGCGCATCGACAATAAACAGCGGCCCCAGTTCGGTCGCCACCTCATACTCAATGTGATCGCCCAGCCAGGTGCTGTGCGTCACTTCCCCCGGCAGCGCACCAACGCCATCATCGCGCAAAGTGATGAACTGCGGCCTGACGGAGAGCTGAGCCGCGCCGGTTTTCACGCCGTTGCCGCGCACGCGATAGCGCTGGTTGCCGAGCCGTACCAGCGCCTCTGCGCCCTCAATCTGCTCCACTTCGCACGGCAGAATATTGGCCTCGCCCATAAAGTCGGCGATAAACACCGAATTTGGCGCGCGATAGAGGCTTTCCGGCGCGCCCTGCTGGGCGATATTGCCTTCTTTCATCACGATAATCTTATCGGACACCGCCAGCGCTTCTTCCTGATCGTGGGTGACATACACCGCAGTGAAGCCGAGCCGCTGTTGCAGGTCGCGGATATCGGTACGCACGCGGCGGCGCAGGCGCTCATCAAGATTGGACAGCGGCTCATCCAGCAGCAGCACCTGCGGTTCCAGCACCAGCGCGCGCGCCACGGCGATACGCTGCTGCTGGCCGCCGGACAGCTCGGACGGCAGCCGCTGGCCCTGGTTCTCTAACCCCACCAGCTTCAGCCCCTCGCGCGCGCGGTCCTGCGCTTCGCGCTTGCTGATGCCGGAGGATTGCAGGCCGTACATAATATTATCGAGCGCGCTCATATGCGGAAACAGCGCGTAGGACTGAAACACCATCGCCACATCGCGTTCGTTGGCCGGCAGGTGAGTGACGTCTTTACCGCCAATCAGAATGCGCCCGGATGTCGGGTGCTCCAGCCCGGCCAGCAGCCGCAGCGTGGTGGTTTTACCGCAGCCGGACGGGCCAAGCAGCGTGACCAGCGTACCCGGCTCCACCGTCAGCGACAGGTCGGGCAGGGCGTTAAAGCCCGCGAAGCGTTTTGAAACGTGCTCAAACACCACGGAACCGGCATTCAGAGTTGTCATACGGCATTCTCCTGGGTTAAAGAGGTGGAAGCGGGCGGTGCAGGCACATCTACCGGACGGGCAACGCGACGCAGCCGCCGTTCCCCGACCAGCCACTGGAATGCGCCGATAATCAGCAGCATCACCACGATCAGCACTGTGGAGTAGGCGATCGCCACGCCGTATTCGCCGTTTTCTACCAGTCCGACGATGTAGGACGTCGCCATGTTGTACTGCGCGCTCACAAGGAAGATCACCGCGCTGATCGAGGTGATCGCGCGTACAAAGGCATATACCAGTGCGGCGCTGATCGCCGGTTTCAGCAGCGGCAGCACCACCTTACGCAGCGTGCGGAAGCTGTTAGCGCCGAGAGTCAGAGAGGCTTCATCCAGGCTTTTATCCAGCTGGCTCATCGCCGCGATGCCGCCGCGAACGCCCACCGGCATATTACGGAAGACAAAGCAGGCCACCAGAATCAGCGCGGTGCCGGTAATCTCCAGCGGCGGCAGGTTGTAGGCCATTACGTAGCTGACGCCGATTACCGTGCCGGGAATGGCGAAGCTGAGCATCAGCAGGAACTCAAAGGTCTGGCGACCGGCAAACTTCTGCCGCACGATCAGCCAGGCGGTGAGCAGCCCGACGATTGCCGTCAGCGGCGCGGCGATCAGTGCAATCTCCAGCGTGGTCCAGAACGAGTTCCACGCCACACCGCTCCACAGCAGATGGCCCTCGCTAAAGCTGATGCCGAAGGCACGGACGTAGTGATTGATGGTCAGGGAACTGTCCAGCCCCCACGACTGCACAAAGCCGCCCACCACAATCATGCCGTAGATCACCAGGGTGAACAGGCCCCAGGGGATCACCATGCCGTACACGCCAAAACGCAGCGCGCGAGGCAGCTGGCCGTGCTGGCCGCCATCGCCTTTACCGGTGACCGTGGCGAAGTTCTTGCCGCCCAGCCACAGCCGCTGGAGGATAAACGCCGCCAGAGTAAAGCACAGCAGGATCATCGCCAGCACCGCAGCGCGGCTCGGATCGTTTTGCGCCCCGACCACCGAGAAGAAGATCTCGGTAGACAGCACGCCGTGGCTGCCGCCGAGTACCATCGGGTTGCCGAAGTCGGCCATACTTTCGATAAAGCTAATCAGGAAGGCGTTAGCCAGCCCGGGGGCCATCAGCGGTAGCGACACGCGGCTGAAGGTGCGCCAGCGGTTGGCGCGCAGCGTCTGCGAAGCTTCCTCGAGCGAAGGACTAACCCCCTCCACCACGCCAATCAGCACCAGGAAGGCGATCGGCGTAAACGACAGCACCTGAGCAATCCAGATGCCGGTTAAACCATACAGCCAGCGGCCCGGCTCGATGCCAAACAGCGCCGCCAGATGCTCGGTTACCACGCCGGAGCGACCAAACAGCAGGATCAGCGCCAGGCCGATCACAAACGGCGGGGTAATGATCGGCAGGATGGTCAGCATCCGCAGCGCTTTTTTGCACGGCAGCGGGGTACGCGTGGCGGCAAGGGCAAACGCCAGCCCCAGCAGTGTCGATCCCGTGGCGGTCATCAGCGCCAGCCACAGCGTGCGCCATGCCGTGCCGCAGGTGCCGCCGTTTAAGCAGGAGAGGCTCCAGATGGCCGGGTCCTGAATATTGCTGATTAAGCCCGCGGGCTGGAAGCTGCCGTCCACATCCTGCACCGACACCACGAACATGCTCAGCACCGGATAAAGCACAAAGATGCTGACCAGCGCCGTCAGTAGCACCAGCGAGGCCACCACAAAGGCATCGCCCTTCATCACGCCGCGTTCGGCCAGCGCGAAGGAGAACAGCAGCAGAAAGGTGGTCAGCAGCAGCAGCGCACCGGCACCCATCGCCGGCTGGCCGGATTCCAGCGCGCCAAAGCGGTTTTCCAGCCACAGCCAGCTCCAGCCGCTGTAGCCAATCGCATGGCCTTCAATGATTAAAAACAGTACGCCGAGGGCGCTGAACAGCAGCAGCAACCGGCTGCGCGCGCCAGACGGCAGCAGGCCGCAGCCGCCGCACAGCGCAAACAGCGCCACCGCTATTGCCAGCCACGGATGTTCGCCCAGCTGCCAGAGCGCCGGGGCCGTCGCGGCATCGCTCCACAGGCTTATCAGCCAGCCGCCGTCAAAAAAACCGGCCTCAAGGCTGTACCACGGCAGCAGCAGCAAAGCCGCCGCGCCCATTATCAGCGCGCCGGTCAGACGACGATTATTTGCATTCATGACATACCTCGACCTGAAAACCAGGCTGAAGCGGACATCAGGCCGAAGCCACCGCGTATCAGCATCACAAAACGGCGGGGATTACTGCGCGCTGGCACCGATCTCTTTGTCCCAGCGGCTCAGCAGCGCTTTGCGTTTGGCGGAATCGCCGTAGGTTTTGAAGTCGTAGTCGATCAGCTTGATGTTCTCAAAGCGCGGCGCATATTCGGAAATCTCGGCGTTGCGGTTGGACGGCAGCTGGAAGGATTTGGCCTCTTTCATATGTGACTGAGCTTCCGCGCTCAGCGCCCAGTCGTACCAGACTTTGGCATTGGCGAGGTTACGCGCGCCTTTGACGATCGACATTGAGCCAATTTCGTAGCCGGTGCCTTCACACGGCGCAACGGTCTTGATCGGGAAGCCATCCACCTGCATCGCCACGGCATCGTGCATAAACACGATACCGACCGTGGTTTCCCCGCGCGCGGCGGATTTCACCGGTGCGGAACCGGACTTGGTGTACTGGGAAACATTGGCGTTGAGCTTTTTCAGATAATCGAAGGCTTTATCTTCGCCCATGATCTGCACCAGCGTGGCCAGGGTGTTGTAGGCGGTGCCGGACGAGTTCGGGTTGGCGATTTGGATCTCACCCTTAAAGCCCGGATCGAGCAGATCGGCCCAGCAGGTCGGCTCCTTCAGTTTTTTGTCGGCCAGCAGTTTGGTGTTGTAACCCCAGCCGAGCGCTCCGGCGTAGATGCCGACCGTGCGATAGCCGGAGTTTTCAGCCTGCTTCTGCGCCCAGTCCTGCTGTTCGGTCAGCAGCGGTGATTTATACACCTGGGTCAGCCCTTCATCCGCCGCCTGCATATGCGGATCGCCGGTGCCCGCCCACCAGATATCGGTGCGCGGATTGCGCGCCTCGCTGCGCAGCCGCGCATAGGCCTCGCCCGCCGACAGGCGGACCATGCTGACTTTAATATCGGGATGAGACTGGCTAAAAATACGCGTCATATGCTCGCACACCACCACATCCGCCGAGCAGACCATATTCAGATTGCCCGCCGCCGAGGCGGTAAACGGTAATGCAGTGCAACAGAGGGATAGCGCGATGGCCATTGAGGTATATCGCATGATGATCTCCTTGGTTTGTAGGGTTGGTGCTTCACTGGCACCTGTTTTTGCACGTGTGTGCAAAGTAATAATGAACAAGAAATAAACTGTCAAATGGCTTGCAGCTGAATTAGCAGCCCTTGTCACAAAAATATAACAATTGTGATGTTGGTCAGTTTGCACAGCTTTGCAATCTGAGGCAGACTCAATCTCAGCCGGGATTTTGATGGAGAGCAGCATGCAAAATGAGAAAGCAGTGGTGAGTGCGCAGGACGTGGCCGATCGCGCAGGGGTTTCGCGTTCTGCGGTGTCGCGGACCTATACGCCGGGGGCCAGCGTGTCGGAAACGACCCGTGCGCGGGTGATGAAAGCGGCAGAGGAACTGGGCTATCACGTCAATCATCTGGCGCGTGGGCTGGTGCGCAACCGCAGCGGGATTGTCTGCCTGGTGGTGTCTGAAATCGCTACCCCCTACCGCGCGATGCTGGTGCGCTGGCTGACCCAGTTTTTGCAGGAGGCGGGGAAAGTGGCGATGCTTATCAACACCGACCGCTCGGACAACAGCGTCTCGGCGGCGCTGCAGCAGGCGATTAATTTCCGCGCCGACGCTTCGATTATCCTCTCGGGCATGCCGGACCGCGCCATCACCCGCCAGTGCTATAAGCACGGACAGCGCATTATTCTGATTAACCGCGATGAGTCGCTGCCCGGATCGCTGAGTATTAATCTGGATGCACAATCGGCGGCCGAAACGGCGGTGATGGCCTTTCAGCGCGCGGGCTGTCGGCATCTGGCGTTTGCCAACTCACTGGCCGGAACGCCCAGCCTGATGAAGCGCGAAGCCGCGTTTGTCGCGGTGGCGGAACAGGCCGGATTAGCGGTGACGGTCGAGCGTTTTGGTTCCACGTCCTATGAAAGCGGTCAGATTCTGGCGCACCGCCTGCTGACCCGCCAGCAGCGCCCGGATGCGGTATTTTGCGTCACCGATCTGGTGGCCTGCGGCTTTATGGATGAAGCACGGCACCGCTTTGCGGTTAGCGTGCCGGAGGATATCTGTCTGATAGGATTCGATAATATCGTGCAGGCCGGGTGGTCATCCTTCAATCTGACCACTTTCGCCCAGCCGGTAGAGCGCTTTGCCCGCGACGCGGTACAGTGGCTGATCCAGACCGAGCAGGCGGAAAGCGGCTTTACGCCGCAGAGCGAGCAGCAGCACGACAGCCTGGTGTACCAGGCGGATGTGGTGTGGCGCGGATCGGTGCGGGGAGGTTAACATAGGCTCACGCACACCGTAACCCGCGCAGAGTGAGCATGAGCGAGAAGAAAAAAAACTGGGTCAATGCCGAAGATGTCGCCCGCCTGGCAGGGGTATCACGCTCTGCGGTTTCCCGCACGTTTACCCCGGGTGCCTCCGTGGCGGAAAAAACGCGGAAAAAAGTCCTCGCCGCAGCGGAAACGCTGGGCTACCAGGTCAATATCATCGCCCGCACGATGATCACCGGCAGCAGCAACTTTATCGGTATCGTCACCGCCGGTTTCGATAACCCCTTCCGCAGCAAGCTGCTGTCGCCGCTGGTTCATCAGCTGGCGCTGCACGGTTTTATGCCGCTGCTGATGAATGCCGACGATCCGGAACAGCTGGCTCCCTCACTGAAACAGCTGCTCAGCTACCACGTGGCCGGGGTGATTATCACTTCCGGCGCGCCGCCGCTGTCGCTGGCCGAAGAGTATCTGGAGCGTAAGATCCCGGTGACCTTAATCAACCGGGATGCCGATCTGGCAGGCTGCGATCGTGTCGCCAGCGATAACGCGCAGGGTATGCAGCTGATGGCGGATTACTGCCGCCAGCGCGGCTGGAAACACGTTGGGTTTATCGGCGAAGAGCGGCGTAATTTCAGTACGGAAGATCGCTATCAGGCGCTGCTGGCCTGCGCCCCGGACCTGACTATTGCCACGCGGTTTATCCCCGGCGGCGGCTATGCGGCCGGCAAGGCGGCGGCGCTTGAATTACGTTCCAGCCAGGTGCTGCTTTGCGCCACGGATATGCTGGCATTAGGCGCGATCGACGGCCTGCGAACGCTCAACGGCGACAATCCGCTACCCGCCGTCATGGGCTTTGATGATATTCCCCAGGCGGACTGGGACCCCTATCATTTGACGACAATTCAACAGGATACTGAAGGTCTGGCGCAGCAGGCGGTGGATCTTTTGATGACCCGCATTGCCCAGTTCGACCTTCCTTCCCGCCATCGCGCCGTGCCGGTGAAATTAATCATTCGCCAGAGCGCGTAATGAAAAATTAATTTTATGCGGTAGCTCACAGATTATTCTGTGAACTGCCGTCACACTCTCTTTTGCCCTACGGGGCTTATTTTTTGTTAACAAATGCACACGTGTGCATTTTCAGGAGATGTTATGACAACCCGAGAAAACGATTCGCTTTTGGCGCGCTACCGCTTCGCCTGCAGTCTTGCTGAGTCCGGGGGAAAACTGGCTTATGGCTTCTATCAGCAGCGCGACAGCCTGCGGGTCGAACACAAGGGCAGCGATGCGCAGGATGTGGTTAGCCTGGCCGACCGCGAGGTGGAGTCCTTTGTCAAATCACGCATCGCAGAGGCGTTCCCGGAAGACGGATTTCTGGGCGAGGAGAGCGGCACGTCCGATGCACACCAGCGCGTGCTGTGGGTCGTTGACCCGATCGATGGCACCAGCTGTTTCCTCAACGGTCTGCACACCTGGTGCCTGTCGCTGGCGGTGGTGGTTGACGGTGAACCGGTGATTGGCGTGGTGTATGACCCCAATCACCAGGAGCTCTTCCATGCCCTGAAAGGGGAAGGGGCCTGGCTCAACGATCGGAGAATCGCGCCGCATCCGGCAGAAACGGTCGCCGGTGGCGTGATGGGCGTGGGGACCTCGCATCGCGTGACGGCGGCTGATTTCCTGCCGTTTCTCGACCAGCTGCTGCAGCACGGCGGGATGTTTGTCCGCAACGGTTCCGGCGCGCTGATGAGCGCCTGGGCCGCCGCCGGTCGCCTGATTGGCTATTACGAACCGCATATGAATCCGTGGGATGGCCTGCCGGGGATCGTGCTGATGCGCGAAGCGGGCGGGGCCACCAACGATTACCTGGCGGCGGACGGCATTGCGCAAGGCAATCCGGTGCTGTTGGCCAGTAAAACGCTCTATCCACACTTAAAACAATGGGTTGTTCAACCCTTAAACTAACCTGCACGGGTCTGGCATCTGATTGCGTACTCTACATAACACGGAAACAGCCTTCAGGGACGAAGACAAAATCAATCAGCACCGCCTCCGCCCTACGGAGACAAGATGATGTCTGGATTAATCCGTTTTTTCCGGGCCAGCCCGGCGAAAACTACCGCCGTATTCAATGAACAGCGCTTCCGCAGCGTGCGCTGGCAAACGTTTCTGGCGATGACGCTGGCCTACGTAACGTTTTACGTCTGTCGGCTCTCGTTCACCGTGGCGAAAACCGCGCTGGTGGAGCTGGGTATTTCGCCCTCTGAGCTGGGGATGATCGGCTCGGCGCTGTTTTTCAGCTACGCCATCGGCAAACTGGTTAACGGATTTTTGGCCGATCACGCCAACGTGGTGCGCTTTATGAGTCTTGGGCTGCTGCTCAGCGCGGGGATGAACCTGATGATGGGCATGACCACCAACGCGATGATGCTGGCCATTTTCTGGGGCATCAACGGCTGGGCGCAGTCGATGGGGGTGGGGCCATGTGCGGTTTCCCTTGCGCGCTGGTACGGCACCAAAGAGCGCGGCACCTTCTATTCCATCTGGTCGACGGCGCATAACATCGGCGAGGCGCTGACCTACATCGTGATCGCGGCGGTGATTGCGGGCTACGGTTGGCATATGGGCTACCTCTCCACCGCAGCGCTGGGCGCGGCGGGCGTGGTGCTGATGCTGCTGTTTATGCGCGACTCACCGCAGAGCAGCGGCTTCCCGTCGATTCATGACATCAGCAACGAACCGCAGGAAGAAGAAGAGGCCAAAGGCTCGGTGTTTAGCAATCAGCTGATGGCGCTGCGCAACCCGGCGCTGTGGACGCTGGCGCTGGCCTCGGCGTTTATGTACATCGACCGCTACGGCGTGAATTCCTGGGGCATTTTCTTTTTGCAGCAGGGTAAGGGCTACAGCACGGTTGAAGCCTCGGCGATTATCGGCGTGAATGCCGTTGCCGGGATTGTTGGCACCATCGTGGCGGGCATGCTCTCCGACCGCTTCTTCTCGCGCAATCGCAGTATTATGGCCGGATTTATCAGCCTGCTGAATACTGCCGGATTCGCGCTGATGCTGTGGCTGCCGCGCAATTACTACACCGATATTCTGTCGATGGTTATCTTCGGCGCGACTATCGGCGCACTGACCTGTTTCCTCGGTGGCCTGCTGGCGGTGGATATCTCCTCGCGGAAAGCGGCCGGGGCGGCGCTCGGAACCATCGGCATTGTCAGCTACGCCGGGGCCGGATTCGGTGAATTCCTGACGGGCATCATCATCGATAAAACGTCGGTGATGGAAAATGGCACCAAACTCTACGATTTCCACACGTTGTCCCAGTTCTGGGTGGCAGCCGGTCTTATCTCTGCGCTGTTGTGCTTTGTCACCGCCGTGATGGTGGCAAGACGCAACGCCAGCGAGCGCCGCACCCTGTTTTCATCTTAATTACCTCAACAGAAGGAAGACACAATGATGGCAAAAAGACATCAGGCTGCTGCACGCCTGTTTATCGCCGGAACGCTGTGGTTCAGCGCCGCTCAGGCACATGCGGAGGCCACCTATGAGCTGGAAAAAGTGGTGGAGCTTAGCCGCCACGGCATCCGGCCGCCGACGCCCGGTAACCGCACGGATATTGAGGCCGCAACCAACCGTCCGTGGACGCAGTGGAATACCGCCGACGGCGAGCTGACCGGCCACGGCTATGCGGCGGTGGTGAACAAAGGGCGCTGGCAGGGCGAGCACTATCGTCAGCTGGGGCTGCTCACTGCGGGCTGCCCGCAGCCGCAGGACGTCTATGTGCGGGCCAGCCCGCTACAGCGCACCCGGGCAACCGCCGCTGCGCTGGTGGACGGTGCATTTCCCGGCTGCGGCGTAGCCGTTCATCGGGTTGAGGGCGACCACGATCCGCTGTTCCAGACCGAAGCGTTCCCGGCGACCAACACCGATCCGGCAACGCAGCTGGCGAAGGTGAAAGAGGCGGCGGGCGATCTGGCGGCCCGTCAGCAGGCGTTACAGCCTGCGGTGCAGGCGCTGAAAAAAGCGGTGTGCCGGGACGATGCCTCCTGCACCTTCTTTGATAAGCCCTGGCAGATTAAACAGAGTAAAAGCGGCAAAGCCTCCGTTGATGGCCTGAGCGTGCTGGCCAATATGGTGGAAACGCTGCGGCTTGGCTGGAACGAGAATCTGCCGGTGGCCCAGCTGGCCTGGGGCAATATCACCTCATCGGCGCAGATCACCGCCGTTTTGCCGCTGTTAACGGCTAATTACGATCTCAGCAACGACGTGCTTTATACCGCGCAGAAGCGCGGCTCCATCCTGCTTAACGCCATGCTGCAGGGCGTTGAGCAGGGTGTAAATAAGCCGACGGATAACATGCCGGATACGCGCTGGCTGCTGCTGGTGGCACATGATACCAACATCGCGATGGTGCGCACGCTGATGGATTTCAGCTGGACGCTGCCCGGCTACACGCGCGGCAATATCCCGCCGGGCAGCAGCCTGGTGCTGGAGCGCTGGCGTGACAGCAAAACCGGAGAGCGTTTCCTGCATGTCTACTTCCAGGGGCAGAGCCTGGACGACCTGCGCAATTTACAGCAGGTGGATGGCAAACATCCGCTGTTGCGTGAGGAGTGGCGTCAGCCGGACTGCCGGGTAACCGACGTGGGTACGCTGTGCCCGCTGCGTTCCACCGTGAAAGCATTGAGTAAAAACCTCGACCGTAATGCGATCACCCCGGTGGCTTACGCGCTGCCGTGATGTTCAGCACCCGCTGCAGGCCGGTTGGCCTGCAGCACAATCCCTCAGCATGTTCTTCAGACGAACGGCTGCCTCAGTAGAACAGCCTTTCCGCAATCAGAATAAAGATCAGCCCGGAAACCGACAGCACGGTAGTCAGCACCGTCCAGGTACAGAAGGTTTGCTTCATGGTCAGGCCGAAGCTCTCTTTCACCATCCAGAATCCGGCATCGTTAACGTGGCAGGCAATCACGCTGCCTGCGCCCGTCGCCAGCACAATCAGCGCCGGGTCGATGTGAAACATCGGCAGCATCGGCGCCACAATGCCGGAGGTCGTCAGCGCGGCCACGGTGGCCGAACCCAGGCAGACGCGCAGCATCGCGGCAATCGACCAGGCGATAATCAGCGGTGACAGGGTGGAGGCGGCAAACAGCCCGGCGACATAATCGCCCACGCCGCCGTCAACGATCACCTGCTTAAAGGCACCGCCGCCGCCGATAATCAGCAGCATCATGGAAATTTGCGCAATGGCGCTGGTTAGCGTTTTGCCAATCTCTTCCGCGCTGCGGCCGCGGGCAAAGCCCATGGTCCAGAAGGCGATAATCAGCGAAATCAGCATTGCCATCGCCGGTGTGCCGACAAACTTCACCGCTTTCACTGCCGCAGCATCACTGCCGGGGAACAGCAGGTCGACCACCGTCGCCAGCGCCATAAACAGCACCGGTGCCAGCGAAGTCAGCACGCTGGAGAGGAACCCCGGCGTCTCTTCCAGGCGATAGCTTTTCTGCTCGCCGAAGGCGCTGAGGTCGCTCTGCCCCTGGTACACCGCCGGAGCCAGACGATAAAGCACCTTATTAAACAGCGGCCCACAAACAATGGTGGTAGGGATGCCGACCGCAATACCGAGCAGCAGCACGTGACCGATATCGGCGCTATAGGCCAGCGAGATCGCCGTGGGGGCCGGGTGAGGCGGCAGGAAACCGTGGGTGACGTTCAGCGCGGCGGCCATCGGAATGCCAAGATACAGAAACGGCAGCTTCAGCTCGCGGGCGATGGCGTAAATAATTGGCAGCAGCAGGATCAGACCCACTTCGAAGAACAGCGCGATACCCACGGTAAACGAGGCAATCACCACGGCCACCTGAGTGTTCTTTTTGCCAAAGACGGCGATCAGCGTGGCGGCAATGCGGTAGCCGCCTCCGGCATCGGCCACCAGGCGGCCCAGCATGGCACCAAAACCAAACACCAGCGCCAGGTGGCCCAGCTGTGCGCCAATCCCTTTCTCAATCGTTAGCGCAATTTGCGTCGGGTCCATTCCCAGAAACAGCGCCACCAGAAACGAAACGATGACCAGCGATACAAAGGTATTCCATTTTAACGCCATGATGAGTATCAGTAATATTGCGATTCCTATCGCGACAATTAATACAGGCATAGCCAGCTCCAGAGATCATGTTATCGGTAAAGTCGTCAATGCAACTTATAGAATTTATTTTCCGATATGGAGCTTTTTGGAATGTTTATTTGATCTGCTTCGCACTATTTCGCTTAATAAATCAGCGTAAATATCACGTTAATTAACTATTTTCAGCCAAAAAATTAGCCAGTTTTTTGGCTTCGGGGCTATTTCAGATCGCGGAAGTTCAGCCAGATGCGCATATCAAACTCCAGCTGGTGATAGTCCGGTTCCATATGGCAGCACAGCTGGTAGAACGCTTTGTTGTGATCCTTCTCTTTCAGATGCGCCAGCTCGTGCACGACGATCATTTTGAGGAACTCTTCCGGCCCGTCGCGAAACAGCGTGGCGATGCGGATTTCGTTATTACTTTTCAGCTTGCCGCCCTGCACGCGGGAAACGAAGGTGTTTGTGCCCAGCGTGCCCTTCACCGGGTTCTGCTTATTATCAAACATCACTTTCGACAGCGCTGGGGCGTTCTTCAGATAGCGCTGCTTCAGCCCGCCGACGTACTGATAAAGCGATTTATCGTCCTGAATACTGTGCTGGCCGGGATACTTCTTCTCTACCCATGTTGCCAGCTGGCCGCGATCGGACAGCTGCTGCACGCGGGCAATCAGTTCAGTGGGATAGCCATTGAGATAGCGTAATGTTGTCATAACTCTCTAATTAATTTGCGCTGTGTTACCCGATACGCGATATCCATTACGGGTAATTTTAAGAAAAACGTTTACTGTTCGCTCATTTTAGGGGATAAAACGCGGAAATTTTACCACTAAGGTGTTCCCATGAGCCAACTTGAACTAAGCAACCGTATGCTGACGCTGCATCGTTTTCCCCAAATGCGCGAAGAAAGCCCGTTGCAGGCCTGGGATTCGGCCGATGAATATCTGCTGAAACACATCGGCGATGAGGTGACCGGCGGACCCACGCTGATTTTCAATGACACCTTTGGGGCTCTGGCCTGTGCGGTCGCGGGCGAGGGCGTCTACAGCATCAGCGATTCCTGGCTTAACCAGCAGGCGACCCGGCAAAACCTGGCACTGAACGAGCTGGACGAGTGTGATGTGCAGCTGCTGGACAGCCTGGCACCGCTTCCCGCGGCTCCAACGCGGGTGCTGATTAAGGTGCCGAAAACTCTGGCGTTATTAGAGCAGCAGCTGCGTGCGCTGCGTAAAGTCGTCACGCCACAGACGCAGATTATCGCCGCCGGCAAGGCGAAGGATATCCATACTTCCACGCTACAGCTGTTTGAGAAAATTCTTGGTCCAACCACCACCTCGCTGGCATGGAAAAAGGCACGGTTGATTTACACCACTTTCAGCGCTCCGAAGCTGGCGGACAGCGATGTGATCGCCACGTGGCCGCTGGACGGCACCGATTACCTGATTCACAACCATGCCAACGTATTCGCTCGCGGCGGGCTGGATATCGGCGCGCGCTTCTTTATGGAAAATCTGCCGGAAGATATTGACGGTGAGATCGTTGACCTCGGCTGCGGCAACGGCGTGATTGGCCTGACGGCGCTGCGGCAGAACCCGCTGGCGCAGGTTCACTTTGTGGACGAGTCCTATATGGCAGTGGCATCCAGCCGCCTGAACGTGGAGTCAAACTGCCCGGACGACTTAGCGCGCTGCGAGTTTCGCGTAAATAACGTGCTGGCGGGCTATCCGTCCGACCGTCTGCACGCGGTACTGTGCAATCCGCCGTTCCATCAGCAGAACGCGGTCACCGATCATATTGCCTGGCAGATGTTTCGCGATGCCCGCCGCTGCCTGCAGTACGGCGGCGAACTGCGCATCGTCGGCAACCGCCACCTGGATTACTACCACAAAATGAAGAAGCTGTTTGGCAACTGCACCACCGTCGCCACCAATCAGAAGTTTGTGATCCTGCGTTCGGTGAAAATGCGCTGATCGCCAGCGGTGCGGCAGCCATGCCGCACCCTGCGTGCATACCACTCCGCAGCTGTGATCGATGGGCTGCGATGCTTACCGCCGCGCGTTAATTTTTTACGCGAATCCACGAAAAACGCTGCTGGTAGCCGTGCTGGCGGTGCGTGTTGCGCCGGTAGCTGGCCTGCTCTTCCGCCATGCAGTAGGTGCAGATCCCGCTGAGCTCAATTTGCCCCTCCGGAACCCCCTCTCTCAGCGCGATGCGTTTTGCTAACAGCGGCAAATCGAACCACACGCCATCGGTCGTTCCCTGTGCCTGCGGGCGGACTGCCGCCGGATTTGTCGACGGCTGCTCAGACCATGCCATTAACGGTGCCAGATGGTGCGGATCGTCCTGCTCCGCGCGGGCAATCAGGTCCTTTCCCAGTTCGTAGCAGCAGGGGCCAATCGACGGACCGATAGCGATAAACAGCTCCTCCGGCGCGCTGCCGTTCTGGCACAGCTGGCGGATGGCATTAGCCAGCACGCCGCCGAGGATGCCCTTCAGCCCACCGTGCACCGCTGCCACCTGGTGTTGTTTAGCGTCTGTCAGCAGGATCGGCAGACAGTCCGCGGTGTAGACCGCAACGGGGCGATTATCGCTGGCGATCAGCCCGTCGGCCTCCACGCTTTTTACCGGTAGCGCCGTTGCGCTCGGCACCACGCGGGCGCTGTGGCGCTGCTGGTTGTAAATCGTCTCTACCGGGGGCCGTTCTCCGGCGGGTAAAAAGGCGTGATCGAGCCAGTCGAAGCGGGAAAGTAGCGCAGAACGCCAGGAATACGACATCAAAATGCTCCTTAAGGGACGGGCGACAGATTTTTTATACGCCTTCGAGGCTAACGTTTTACGACATTTTGCCAAAATATTTTTCGCTGGCCGTGCATGGATTGATGCTGCGGGTTTAGCTTGCCGCCTGCAATAACAATCTTCCGAGTACAAAAAAGGTTATGCTGCACCACCGGAACGGTATTTCCGGGAACTTAAAGGATTTTTTTGCATGGAGAGCTTTACCGCATGACCAATAAATCGTATCGCCGTTATTCTGCCGCACTGCTGGCGGGCTTTGCAGGGGGTAATGTTGCCAGCTTCGTTAAGTGGGGCAGTGAGAACCCCTTCCCGCCGCGCACGGCCGATCGGGCGATTCCGCCTGTTGAAATGCTCAACGATCTGGGCCTGAACACCGAAGCGATGATCTATCACTGGTCCGGGCACGTGGTGAACTGGGGTGTGGCGGGCGTTCACCACCTGTTTTCGGTTTTTTTCGCCATGCTCTACTGCTGGTTGGCGGAGATCTTCCCGTCGATTAAGCTATGGCAGGGCGTGGCATTTGCGCTGGTCATCACCGTAATTTTTCACGGCGTGGTTTTACCGGCTGCGGGTTGGGCACCGGCCCTGTGGGATCTGCCCGCCGATGAAATCCTGTCCGAAACCTTCGGCCATATCCTCTGGATGTGGACGATTGAAATATTCCGCCGCGACCTGCGTAACCGCATAACCCGCGCCCGGGATGCCGAGGAGCGCCTTGCCACCTCCGCCGGGCGCTGAGGCTAAATCCCCAGCCCCAGTTTAGTTCCCTGCGCAATAGCCCGGCGGGCATCCAGCTCCTGGGCTATATCTGCGCCACCGATAATATGCAGCGGCTTGCCCTGGGCGAGGAGCTGCGTTTCCAGTTCCCGCCTTGGCTCCTGTCCGGCGCAGATAATAATATTATCCACCGCCAGCAGCTGCGCTTCGCCATCGCGCAGAATATGCAGCCCGTCATCATCAATTCGCTGATATTCAACGCTGCCCCACATCTGCACGCCGTGCATTTGCAGGCTGGCACGATGTATCCAGCCGGTGGTTTTCGCCAGCCCTGCACCGGGCTTACCGGGTTTGCGCTGCAGCAGCCAGACCTGGCGGGCGCTGTGAGGCGCGACCGGGCGCGTCAGGCCTCCGGGCCGGGTCAGCGTGCGGTCGATGCCCCATTCTTCGCAGAAGTTGGCGATATCCTGCGGCTCTGATGTTTCAGGCTGCACCAGATATTCTGCGGTATCAAAACCGATGCCGCCCGCGCCGATAATCGCCACCCGCAGGCCGACCGGTTTTTTATCGCGGATCACGTCCAGATAGCTGAGAACCGAAGGGTGATCGATGCCCGGGATGGCCGGGGTGCGGGGCTCAATACCGGTTGCCAGCACCACTTCATCAAAGTCTGCAAGCTGCGCGGCGCTGACGTACTGATTGAGCCGCAGGTTCACGCCGTGGATATCCAGCTGACGGCGGAAATAGCGCAGGGTTTCGCTGAACTCCGCTTTCCCCGGGATCTGCCGGGCGATATTGAACTGCCCGCCCACTTCAGGCAGCGCGTCAAACAGCGTCACCTGATGCCCGCGCGCGGCGGCATTCACCGCGAACGCCAGACCGGCTGGCCCGGCACCGACCACCGCGAGGTTTTTCCGCACGGCTGCGGGGATCAGTGGCAGGGTGGTTTCGTGGCAGGCGCGGGGATTGACCAGGCAGGAGGTGAGCTTGCCGACAAAAATCTGATCCAGACAGGCCTGATTACAACCGATGCAGGTGTTGATCTCATCGCTGCGCCCCTGCTGCGCCTTCAGCACAAATTCGGCGTCGGCAAGGAACGGTCGCGCCATCGACACCATATCGGCGCAGCCGTCATCCAGCACCGCCTGCGCCACATCCGGGTGATTGATGCGATTGGTGGTGATCAGCGGGATGCGCAGATGCTGCTTCAGCGCCTGCGTCACCCAGGCAAAAGCGGCGCGCGGCACGGCAGTGGCAATGGTCGGAATACGCGCCTCGTGCCAGCCAATACCGGTATTGATCAGCGTGGCACCGGCCTGTTCCACCTCTTTCGCCAGAGTGATGGTTTGCTCCAGCGTGCCGCCCTGGTCCACCAGGTCCAGCATCGACAGGCGGAAAATAATAATAAATTCGTCGCCTACCGCCGCCCGTACCGCGCGCAGAATATCCAGCGCGAAGCGGCGGCGGCGCACGTCATCGCCACCCCATTCATCGTCGCGCTGATTGGTGTGGGTCACCAGAAACTGGTTAATCAGATAGCCTTCGGACGCCATGATCTCTACGCCGTCGTAACCGGCCCGTTGTGCCAGACGCGCGCAGTGGGCATAGGCGGCGATCAGCGCCAGGATCTCTTCGTGGCTGAGCGCACGTGGGGTAAAGGGATTGATGGGAGCCTGAATCGCCGAAGGGGCAACCAGGCCGGGCTGATAGCTATAGCGGCCGGTGTGCAGGATTTGCATAGCAATTTTGCCGCCGGCCTGATGCACGGCGTCGGTGACCCGGCGGTGGTGTGCCAGCTGCGACTCATCGTTCAGCACCGATGCACCGGGGCTGACCACGCCCTCCGGCGTGGGGGCGATGCCGCCGGTGACAATCAGCGCCACTCCGGCCCGCGCGCGCTCGGCGTAAAATGCAGCCAGCCGTTCTGCACCCTGCGGATGCTCTTCCAGCCCGGTATGCATCGAACCCATCAGAAAACGGTTTTTGAGCTGGGTAAAACCCAGGTCCAGCGGAGAGAACAGTGACACGCTCATCGTAAATCCCGGAAGTGGTCGGATGAGTTAACTGTAGCGATCATATTACCGCAACGAAAGTGCAGTTATTGGCTTTGTGATGTATGCCACTGATTAAGGTTTCTCCGAAAAGGTAGCAGCGTCACGTTATGCGTAACATGAGTTTAGTAACATGATTTTTAGTGATCTTGTTCACAGTTTTGCATCTGTAAAATCGTTCTCATAGGCGCCTCAATGAATACGTATTAGAGGTTTCTCATGAGTACTACCACGCAGTCCTGCATGATCAACGGTAAAGAGCAGGTCGAGGTTGTCAGCCAGCAGGTGGATTACCAGGGCGAAGGCACGCTGGTGCGCATCACGCGCGGCGGCATTTGCGGTTCCGATCTGCACTACTATCAGCACGGCAAGGTCGGCAACTTTGCGGTGAAAATGCCGATGATCCTCGGTCATGAAGTGATTGGCTACGTGGTGAAAAGTGATAACCCGGCGCTGAAAGAGAATCAAAAAGTGGCGGTGAACCCGTCCAAGCCCTGCGGCCACTGCAAGTACTGCGAAGCGCAGGAAGAGAACCAGTGTACCGGCATGCGTTTCTTCGGCAGCGCGATGTACTTCCCACACGTTGACGGCGGCTTCACTCAGTACAAAGTGGTCGACAGCAGCCAGTGCATTCCTTTCGACAACCAGGCCGATGAGAAGGTGATGGTGTTTGCCGAACCGCTGGCGGTGTGCATCCACGCGGCCAATCAGGGCGGCGATTTGCAGGGCAAAAAAGTCTTTATCTCCGGTGTGGGTCCTATCGGCTGCCTGATCGCCGCGGCGGCTAAAGCCAAGGGCGCGGCGGAAGTGGTCTGTGCCGATATCAGCGAGCGCTCGCTGGCGATGGCGGTGGCGATGGGTGCCACCGACACCATTCACGCGGCCAACGGCGACTTCACCCCTTATCTGGCGGAGAAAGGCTATTTCGACGTGTCGTTTGAAGCCTCCGGTCATCCTTCTTCTCTGACCCGCTGCCTGGAAGTGACCCGTGCAAAAGGCACGCTGGTGCAGGTCGGTATGGGCGGCGACGTGCCGGGCTTCCCGATCATGATGCTGATCGCCAAAGAAATAAAACTGGTCGGTTCCTTCCGCTTTACCACCGAATTCAACACGGCGGTGGAGTGGCTGGGCAACGGTACGGTGAACCCGCTGCCGCTGTTCAGCGGTGAATACGACTATCAGAATATCGATGCTGCACTGGTGTTTGCCGGTGATAAACAAAAAGCCGCCAAAGTGCAGCTGACTTTTTAAGGACAAATCATGACAACGCTTTTCTCACTCGCTAACAAACGTGTACTGATCACCGGTTCCGGCCGCGGTATTGGTTTTCTGATGGCAAAAGGGCTGGCCGAGGCCGGTGCCGAAGTGATCATCAACGCCACGACGCAGGAAGGTGCGGATAAAGCCGCCGCTGCGCTGCAGCAGCAGGGCTTTAAGGCACACGCGGTAGCGTTTGACGTGACTCAATCAGCGGCAGTGAATGCGGCAGTGGAAAAAATTGAAAGCGAGATCGGGCCGATCGACGTGCTGGTGAACAACGCCGGTATTCAGCGCCGTCGCCCGTTCCTGGAGTTCCCGGAGCAGGACTGGAACGACG
Source organism: Pantoea coffeiphila (assembly GCF_016909495.1). Taxonomy (GTDB): domain Bacteria; phylum Pseudomonadota; class Gammaproteobacteria; order Enterobacterales; family Enterobacteriaceae; genus Erwinia; species Erwinia coffeiphila. The sequence continues at coordinate 397,841 of NZ_JAFBFW010000003.1, forward strand.
TTATCGCCGTCAACCAGACTGCGGTATTCCTGGTTTCTCAGGCGGTGGCACGCCAGATGGTGACCCGCAAGCAGGGTAAAATCATCAATATCGGCTCGATGCAGAGCGAGCTGGGCCGCGACACCATCACCCCATACGCTGCGTCAAAAGGCGCGGTGACCATGCTGACGCGCGGTATGTGCGTTGAGCTGGCGCGCTACAACATTCAGGTAAACGGCATTGCGCCGGGCTACTTTAAAACCGAAATGACCCAGGCGCTGGCGGATGATGAAGCCTTCACCTCATGGTTGTGTAAACGCACACCGGCCGCGCGCTGGGGCAACCCGGAAGAGCTGATCGGTGCTGCGGTGTTCCTTGCTTCAAAAGCCTCTGATTTTGTGAACGGGCACCTGCTTTTTGTCGACGGCGGGATGCGCGTAGCAGTGTAAGCGGCTACACCTTAAGACACCGGACCTTTTAAAACACAGGAATTTCTATGCCCATTACAATAATAGCCTTTGGGGTCATTCTGCTTCTGGTGCTGATGATCGTATTTAAGGTCAACGGCTTCATCGCTCTGATTTTTGTCTCTGCCGTAGTCGGCGTGGCCGAAGGGATGACGCCGCTGGCGGTTATCGCTTCGATCCAGAAAGGGGTTGGCGGCACGCTCGGTGGGCTGGCGCTGATCCTCGGCTTTGGTGCCATGCTCGGCAAGCTGGTGTCCGACACCGGGGCCGCGCAGCGCGTGGCGACCACGCTGATTGCCGCCTTCGGTAAACAGCGCGTGCAGTGGGCGCTGATGGTCACCGGCCTGGTGGTTGGCCTGGCGATGTTCTATGAAATCGGCTTCGTGCTGCTGCTGCCGCTGGTGTTTACCGTGGTGGCTGCCGCTCGCCTGCCGCTGCTGTACGTCGGCGTGCCGATGGTGGCCGCGCTGTCGGTGACCCACTGCTTCCTGCCGCCGCACCCGGGCCCGACCGCTATCGCCATTATCTTTGGTGCTAACCTCGGTACCACGCTGCTGTACGGCATGATCATCACTATCCCGACGGTCATTATTGCCGGACCGGTGTTCTCGAAATTCCTGAAAAACTTTGAAAAATCACCGCCGGAAGGGCTGTATAACCCGAAAGTGTTTGAAGACCATGAAATGCCGGGCTTCTGGACCAGCATTTTCGCGGCGGTTATCCCGGTAATCCTGATGGCGGTAGCGGCGGTATTTGAGCTGACCACGCCGAAAGAGAACGTGCTGCGCCAGTTCTTTGAATTTGTCGGTAACCCGGCAGTGGCGCTGTTTATCTCGGTAGTGATTGCGGTGTTCACCCTGGGCCTGCGCAACGGCCGTAAGATGGACGAGGTGATGGAGATGTGCAGCTCCTCCATTGGCGCGATTGCGATGATCGTGTTCATTATCGCCGGTGGCGGTGCCTTTAAGCAGGTGCTGGTGGACAGCGGCGTGGGTGACTACATCGCGAATATGATGAAAGGCTCGTCGCTGTCTCCGCTGCTGATGTGCTGGACCGTGGCAGCCATGCTGCGTATCGCGCTGGGTTCTGCGACCGTCGCGGCGATCACCACCGCCGGTATCGTCACGCCAATTATTGCTATCACCCACGCCGACCCGGCGCTGATGGTGCTGGCAGTGGGGTCCGGTAGCGTGATCGCGTCACACGTTAACGACCCTGGCTTCTGGCTGTTCAAGGGCTACTTCAACCTCAGCGTGATTGAAACGCTGAAGACCTGGACGGTGATGGAAACGCTGATTTCCTTCCTCGGCCTGGCGGGCGTCTTGATTCTGAACGCCATTATTCACTAATCTGTCAGACGGCCGGTTACTTCCGTCGTCGTCCCGTAAGGGGCCAGGCTTGCCTGGCCCTTTTTACTTTTATTTGATTCCATGGAAGCTTATGAGATCGCACCGCATATCGTTACAGGACATCGCCACGCTGGCTGGCGTAACCCGGATGACGGTAAGCCGCTATCTGCGGACGCCAGAACGCGTTGCGCCGGAAACCCGGGCGAAAATTGCCCAGATCATTGAAGAGATTAACTACATTCCCAACCGCGCGCCGGAGATGCTGCTCAACGCGAAGAGCTATACGCTGGGCGTGCTGATCCCGTCGTTTAAAAACCAGATATTCGCCGACCTGCTCAGCGGTATTGAAGCGGCGACCAAAGAGGGGCGCTATCAGACGCTGATCGCCAACTACAACTACGATAAGCAGGTGGAAGAGGAACAGATCATCAATCTGCTGTCCTACAATATCGACGGCATTCTGCTCAGCGAAAAAGACCACACCCTGCGGGCGGTGAAGTATCTGCGCTCGGCGAAAATCCCGATTGTGGAGGTGATGGATACCCAGGGCGCGTGTCTGGATATGCAGGTCGGCTTTAACAACTACAGCGCGGGCTACGATATGACGCGCACGCTGCTCGATCAGGGGCGGAAAAGCATTATCTATTTTGGCTCACAGGATGACCGTCGCGATGAGTTTCGCTATCGCGGCTACTGCCAGGCGATGAGCGAGCGAGGCGGAGAAGGGCGGCGGATTAACCCGAAAGCCATCTCCTCGCAGAAGCTGGGCGCGGCGATGCTCACCACCGCGCTGGAGCAGTACCCCGATCTGGATGCGGTATTCTGCACCAATGATGACCTGGCGCTCGGTGCGCTGCTCTTCTGCCAGCGGCAGGGGATTGCGGTGCCGGGCCGCATTGCCATTGCCGGTTTCCACGGGCTGGATATCAGCCGGGAAATGTACCCGACCATGGCCAGCGTGATCACCCCGCGCTATGCGATCGGCTACACCGCCGCAGAGCTGCTGCTGAAAAAAATCAGCGATGAAAGCTTTACCGCCGACTCGGTGGACCTCAGCTATCAAATCTTTATGGGCGAAACCATCTGACTGGCACTTCTGACAACGGCGAAAACTGCGTTATGCTTTGGTGTTACCCGCGCGACAAAGGCAGTGTGAATGAGCGATACCCCCCAATCAATTTTTGACGGCCATAACGACGTACTGTTGCACCTGTGGCTGCATCATCCTGAACGCCCGGCCGAGGCCTTTCTCCAGCAGCGTCTTGGCGGCCACCTTGACCTGGCGCGCATGCGGCAGGGTGGCTTTGCCGGGGGGCTGTTCGCCGTGTTTGTGCCGCCTGCGGAGTATGTGGCGAAATTCTTCAAGCGCGATGCGGAGCAGGAAGCGCTGCGCCACGATCCGCTGGCGATCACCGAGCAGCAAATTGCCATTTTCCAACAGATCGCCCAGCAGTCGGCGGGACAGGCGCGCATCTGCCGCAGCGTCAGCGATATTGAGCAGTGCATGGCGCAGGGCGTGCTGGCGATGGTGCTGCACATTGAAGGCGCCGAAGGGCTGGATGAGGATCTGAGCCAGCTGGAAGGCTGGGCCGCTGCCGGGCTGCGCAGCATCGGGCCGTTCTGGAATATCCCTAACCGCTTTGGCTTCGGCATTAACGGTACGTTTCCCGGCTCACCGGATACCGGGGAAGGGATGACCGAGGCCGGTAAGCGGCTGATCCGCGCCTGCAACCAGCACCGGCTGATGATCGACCTGTCGCATATGAATGAGAAAACCTTCTGGCAGACCGCCGAGCTTAGCGACGCGCCGCTGGTGGCCAGCCATTCTAACGTCCATGCGCTGTGCCCGCAGCCGCGCAACCTGACGGATAGCCAGCTGGCGGCGATTAAAGAAAGCGACGGGCTGGTCGGGCTGAACTTCGGCACCTCGTTCCTGCGCAGTGACGGTAAACGTGACGGCAATACGCCGCTCAGCGTGATGGTGCAACACCTTGATTACCTGCTGGAAAAGTTGGGGGAAGACCGCGTGGCGTTCGGCTCGGACTTTGACGGGATTAACGTACCGGATGAAATCGGCGACGTGACGGGCCTGCCGCGACTACTGAACGCACTGAGGACAGCGGGCTATAATGAAGAGCTGATAAACAAGCTGTGTTACGCGAACTGGCTGCGGGTTTTACGGCAAACCTGGCAGAAATAAACCGTGGTTTTTGAACCAAATAGTACAAAATCTGGTAACCCACAAAGAATTAAGGGTTGATATCGATTTAGCATAGGCGCAACATTTGCGCCGCCAAGTTCTTGTAATTTGACAACATGCCTTTCACCTGGCGCGTCCGGTGGGGTGTTTTTTAGCGATATTTAGAGGAGATGACTATGTGGACTAAACCTACTTTCATCGATATGCGTCTGGGCTTAGAAGTGACTCTGTACATTTCTAACCGTTAATATTTCTGCCCGCCGGGTTATCCCGGTTGCAGATAATGCCTGCTGTGTACCGCGGGCATTTTTTCCCTTTTTCCCGGTTTACCCATGAAAATCAAAGTTCTTGGCTCTGCGGCGGGCGGTGGATTCCCGCAGTGGAACTGTAACTGCCGCAATTGCCAGGGCGTGCGCGACGGCAGCATCCCTGCCACGCGGCGTACCCAATCTTCAATCGCGGTCAGCGATAACGGCACCGACTGGGTGCTGTGCAACGCCTCGCCGGATATCTGCCATCAGATTGCCGCTAATCCCGAACTGAATAAGCACGGCGTGCTGCGCGGCACGGCGATCGGCTCAATCATCCTGACCGACAGCCAGATCGATCACTGCACCGGTTTACTGAACCTGCGTGAAGGCTGCCCGCATCAGGTGTGGTGCACGCCGGAAGTTCACGACGATCTGACCAGCGGCTTCCCGATCTTTACCATGCTGTCCCACTGGAACGGCGGCCTGGTGCATCACGCCATCCAGCCCGCAGAGCCGTTTTCAGTCGCGGTGTGCCCGGCGCTGCGCTTTACCGCCATCCCGATCCTCAGCAACGCACCGCCGTACTCGCCGTATCGCGGGCGGCCGCTGCCCGGCCATAACATCGCGCTGATGATTGAGAACACCACCACCGGCAGCAAGCTGCTGTACGCACCCGGGCTGGGCGAGCCGGATGCTGAACTGCTGGAGCTGATGAAGCAGGCCGACTGCCTGCTGATCGACGGCACGCTGTGGCAGGACAACGAACTGGCCAATACCGGCGTAGGGCGCAATACCGGGCGCGATATGGGCCATCTGGCGCTGGGTGAAGAGCAGGGGCTGATGGCGTTACTCAGTAATCTCCCGGCCCGCCGCAAGATCCTGATCCATATTAACAACACCAATCCGATCCTCGATGAGTCCTCGGCGGAGCGCCATGCGCTGACGCAGCGCGGCATTGAGGTGAGCTTTGACGGAATGAGTATCGACCTATGAGCCAGCCAGCACTGATGACCCCCGAGCAGTTCGAACAGGCCCTGCGCGCGCGCGGTGCCTATTACCACATTCATCACCCGTACCATATCGCCATGCACAACGGCGAGGCGACGCGCGAGCAGATCCAGGGCTGGGTGGCGAACCGCTTCTACTACCAGACCAATATCCCGCTGAAAGACGCGGCGATTATGGCCAACTGCCCGGACGCGCAGACCCGTCGCAAATGGGTACAGCGCATTCTGGATCACGACGGCTACGGCGACAGCGACGGCGGCATCGAAGCCTGGCTGCGGCTGGGTGAAGCGGTCGGGCTGGATCGTGATGTGCTGCTCTCCGAGCAGATGGTGCTGCCGGGCGTGCGCTTTGCCGTGGATGCCTATGTGAACTTTGCCCGCCGTGCGGTGTGGCAGGAAGCCGCCTGTAGCTCGCTGACCGAACTGTTTGCGCCGCAGATCCACCAGTCGCGCCTCGACAGCTGGCCGCAGCACTATACCTGGATTGAAGAAGAGGGCTATGGCTACTTCCGTGGACGTCTGAGCCAGGCACGTCGTGACGTTGAGCACGGCCTTGAGCTGGCGCTGGAGTACTGCAACACCGTGGAAAAACAGCAGCGCATGCTGGAGATCCTGCAGTTCAAACTGGACATTCTGTGGACCATGCTGGACGCCATGACCATGGCCTACGCCCTGGATCGCCCGCCGTATCATACTGTCACCGACCAGCCCGTCTGGCATAAAGGAAAACTGCTGTGAGCAACCCGCAAACTATTCCGATGTTCCGCCGCGGCTATCGCCTGCAGTGGGAAGAAGTGCAGAACTGCCATGTGATCCTTTACCCGGAAGGCATGGCCAAGCTGAACGACAGCGCCACGGCGATCCTCGAACTGGTGGACGGTAAGCGCACGCTGGCCGACATCATTCAGACGCTGAACGATCGCTTCCCGGAAGCGGGCGGCGTGGATGACGATGTACAGGATTTCTTCGCTCAGGCGAGGGAACAGAAGTGGATAATATTACGTGACCCAGCCTGAAAATAAGGTCAACCCGCCGCTGTGGCTGCTGGCTGAACTGACCTACCGCTGCCCGCTGCAGTGCCCGTACTGCTCGAACCCGCTGGACTTTGCCCAGCAGGAAAAAGAGCTGACCACCGAGCAGTGGATCGAAGTCTTTAAACAGGCCCGCGCGATGGGCGCTGTGCAGATCGGTTTCTCCGGCGGCGAGCCGCTGGTGCGCAAAGATCTGCCGGAGCTGATCCGCGCGGCGCGTGATTTGGGGTTCTACACCAACCTGATCACCTCGGGGATCGGCCTGACGCAGAAAAAGATCGATTCGTTTGCCGAAGCGGGCCTCGATCATATTCAGATCAGCTTCCAGGCCAGCGACGAGACGCTGAACGCCGCGCTGGCCGGATCGAAGAAGGCCTTCCAGCAGAAACTGGAGATGGCGCGCGCGGTGAAAGCCCACGGCTATCCGATGGTGCTGAACTTTGTGCTGCACCGCCACAATATCGACCAGATCGACCGCATTATTGAACTGTGCATCGAGCTGGAAGCGGATGACGTGGAGCTGGCGACCTGTCAGTTCTACGGCTGGGCGCAGCTGAACCGCGAAGGGCTGCTGCCGACCCGCGATCAGATCGAACGCGCCGAAGCGGTGGTTGCCCGCTACCGTGAGAAAATGTCCGCCAGCGATAACCTGACCAACCTGCTGTTCGTGACCCCGGATTACTACGAAGAGCGCCCGAAAGGCTGCATGGGCGGCTGGGGGGCGATTTTCCTCAGCGTGACGCCGGAAGGCACCGCGCTGCCGTGCCACAGTGCGCGCCAGCTGCCGGTACAGTTCCCGTCGGTGCTGGAGCAGAGCCTGCAGGATATCTGGTTTAACTCCTTCGGCTTTAACCGCTATCGCGGCTTTGACTGGATGCCGGAACCCTGCCGATCCTGCTCGGAGAAAGAGAAGGACTTCGGCGGCTGCCGCTGCCAGGCCTTTATGCTGACCGGCAACGCGGATAATGCGGACCCGGTGTGCAGCAAGTCCGAACATCACCACAAAATCCTCGCCGCCCGCGAGCAGGCCAACTGCACCACCATGCGTGTTGACCAGCTGCAATTCCGCAACCGCGCCAACTCCGAGCGGGTTAATTCCCAGCTGATTTTCAAAGTCTGACCGATGCCGGTACAACAGCGCCTGCTCAGCAATGGTCTTCAGGTCCGTATTATTACGGACCCGCAGGCCCGCTGCGCCTCGGCGCTGGTGCAGGTGGGCGTCGGCAGCCTGCACGAGCTGGATGCCTGGCCGGGGCTGGCGCATCTGTTGGAGCACGTGCTGTTTGCCGGAAGCGCCGGTTTTCAGGATGACGAGCGCCTGATGATGTGGGCGCAGGCGCAGGGCGGGCGGCTGAACGCCACCACCCTGGCTAACAGCACGGCCTTCTTTTTTGAGTGCTCCCCTGCGCTGCTGTCGGACGGGCTGGCGCGGCTGACCGATATGCTGGTGGCTCCGCTACTGGCGGAAAGCGCCATAAGCCAGGAAACGGCGGCGATCGATGCGGAGTATCGCCTGCTGTGCGGCCATCAGGACACGCTGGCCGACGCGGCGCTGAGCGCGGCATTTGCCGCGCACCCGTGGCAGCGTTTTCAGGTCGGCGACGGCGCACGTTTTGGCACCGATACGGCCGCGTTGTGTGTGGCGCTGCGGCAGTTTCATCAGCAGGCTTATTACCCCGCGAATACCACGCTGTGGCTACAGGGGCCGCAGTCCGCTGATGAGCTGTGGCAGCTGGCCGAACGCGCCGGTCTGCGTTTAGCGGATCGAGCCCAGCCCTCAAATGCTCTTATACCGCTGCTGGCGTTATCAGCGCAGCGGGATTATCTGCTTCAGCGCCCGGACGGTGAGCGGCTGCGTCTCTCCTTCCTGCTGAACGGACATTTCCGCGAAGAGCTGACCCTGCTGCGCCAGCTGCTGCGCGATGAAGCCGAAGGCAGCCTGATGGCGGCGCTGCGTGCTGAAGGGCTGTGCGACGAGCTGCGCGTGCTGCGGCCCTACGTTAGCGCGGAGCAGCAGGTGCTGAGCATCGAGCTGACGCTGGTGGCTCCGCAGCACGCGGCAGTGGCGGAAGGTCTGCTGCACCACTGGCTGCGGCGGCTGGCGGGGCTGAGCGACGAGCAGCTTCAGCACTATGCGGCGCTGGCGGTACGGGAGTTCAACCGGCAGCCGGTGATGGACAGGCTGCGCGAACGGGCGTTTGGCTTTGCGCCGCCGGAAGCCTGGCCGCTGCGCTGGCAGCCGCTGCTGGCGCAGCTGGTAGCGGAAAATCTGACCCGGCTGCGAAGCGGCGAGCAGGAAACCAGGCAAACGCCTCTCAGTCGCGAGGGTGCCATTGAGCAGCCCCGGCCCGCTGGCGGGTTGCAAACTGAGCCACGAGGTCCAGGCGATAAACGGATAACCGGATACCGGCTGGTGCAGGGATTCAGCCTGCCTCTGGCGGCGCGGCACCTGGATAAGGCTGTGCTGCCCGCTGTGATACCCGCGCTGGACTTCTTCCCGCGCCCGCCGCCGACATTTACCGCTGAGAGCCTTTCCGCTGAACTGCCGCTGCCGCATCATCATCCCGATGGCGGGCAGGCAGTGCTGCTGCTTAGCCCGGCTGCAGTTTTGCCGCTGCCCTGGGGGCAGATTATGCAGGCGGCACTGCGTGCGCTGGCCGGTAGCTGCATCCACGGCGGCGGCGAGCTAAAGCTGGAGTGTTATCAGGGGCTGTGGCTGATCCAGCTGAGCGGCTCTCCCGAGCTGATGATGGCCACGCTTTCCTCGCTGACGGTGCGGCTGGCCGCCTTGCCCGCCGGGGCCATCGAGCAGGGTGAGCGGGAATATCAGCGACAGCAGCGCGCGCAGCAGGCCGATATTGCAGTGCGTGCGCTGATTAATGCGCTGCCACCGCTGTGGCAGAACGCCAGCCCTTCGCCCTCTGTGTCGCCGCTGCCCGCAATGCCCTGGCAGGCGAGCCTTTACGGCGGCAGCCGCGAGCTGCATCAGCAGATCGCGCGGCAGCTGTCGCATTTTCCGGGGAGGGTGAATTCGCCGGTTGAGGCATCGCGCCCGCTGCCCGTGCCGCAGCGGGAGTACTCCGTGGTTACCGACAGCAATGATGCCGCCGTCGTGCTGTTCTGCCCGCTAAACGGGTCAACCCCGCAGGCCGTGGCCGCCTGGCGATGCCTGGCGCTGATCTTCCAGCCCGCATTTTTCCAGCAGCTGAGAGTGGAGCAGAATATCGGTTACGTGGTCAGCTGCCGCTGGTGGCAGGTGGCGGGGCGGTCGGGGATTCTGTTCTGCCTGCAATCGCCAACGCTGACGCATGACGATCTGTGGCAGGCGATAGACGCATTTTTACAGCGGATGGCAACGTCTCTTGCGTCCCTCACGGCGGATCGGCTGGCTGAGTATCGTCGGGTTCTGCTGGACTCACTCAATCCCCATCACGACGATCCGCTGACGGCCAGCCGCGAAGAGTGGCTGCAGCAGCAGGACCCGGCACCCGCACTAACGGCAGAGGCGGTGGAGCATCTGTCGCTGGCCGATTTGCAGTATCACCATCAGCAGCTTTTGCAGCAGCGTCAGCTCTGCTGGCAGGTGAGCAACCGGAAAAACACTATCGTCTGAACCCTGACGGCATCAGGGAGGCTGTATCTGCATGCAAACCACGGCTACATTGCAGCCATCAATTCCGGGACCTGAGCCTGCTGTCTGAGTTATTCACGTTCACGCCACCCATTCCAGGCAATGTCTCCATGGCTGAGCCTTTCTCGCTGCTCTCCCGGTTTGACATTAGCCGTGCGCCAGATGCCGGATATCTGTTTCAACCGCGCTGTCCGTTCCGGATTATCAACCCTGATATTTATTGCTAGCACTGATGCTAATTTTTTGTGGTCAATCGTTAAAAATTCATAATAAGAATGATAGTAATATTGATATTCATTATCAAAAAGAATAATGTCTCATTTTCGCCGCGCCGTGGCTTTTCTGGGGAGTCTTCGCGAAGAAGACTGGCACAAAGTTATTTCAATGATGATGAAAACAAAATTAGCCGCTACCGCGCTGCTGCTCTCTCTCGCCTCATTACTCACCGCCTGCCAGCAGCCAAAATCGCTCGCACCGCAGGCGGCGTCCATTTCTGATTTTGCCTCAGCCTCAACGATTAAGTCCCTGGATTCCGCGCGTACCCTGACGCCGCAGGCGCTGCTGGATGAGCTCAGCCAGGCACAAATAGTGATCGTTGGCGAAGAGCACAGCGACGCGCGGCATCACCAGGCCGAACAGTGGCTGATTGAGCAGCTGGCACAGAAGCGGCCGCAGGGCAGCGTGCTGATGGAGATGATTAATAACGATCAGCAGGCCGCCGTCAGCGAGCTACAGAAGGGATTGAAATCCGATCCGTATATTCGCGAGCAGCGTATCCAGGAACTGCTGCAGTGGCGCACCGGCTGGCCGTGGCCGCTGTATCGCGGCGTGGTGATGTCTGCGCTGCACGGCAAGGCTCCGTTACTGGCTGCCAACCTCAGTCGTCCGCAGATTGAAGCACTGTATGCCGAGCCGCAGTTCCCTGCCGGTCAGCATGCGTCCCGGCCGGAAGTCCGTAACACGCTTTCCTCGGTGATTACTGCCATGCACGGCGGAAAAATGGCGCCGGAACAGCTGAAATCCATGCTGTCGGTGCAGCAGAATCGCGACCGCTTTATGGCCCAGCAGCTGATGAACGCGCCGCGCCCGGCGCTGCTGATTGCCGGTGGCTATCATGCGGCGAAAAGCCTCGGCGTGCCGCTACATTTGCAGGATCTCAACGCGCCGCGCCCGCGGGTGCTGATTCTGGCGGCCAGCGGTACCGAGGTCACCCCCGATCAGGCTGACTATGTCTGGTATATCCCGGCGTCGGGTCAGTAATGAGTACGATGTTTCATAGCGAAGCCCAGCAGGTTCCGCAGCCGTGGGGGCGGGGAACGCTGCTCAGCATGGCGGCACACGGCATTATTGCCCTGCTGGCGATCGTCACCTTTGAAAAGCAGCACGTCACCGTTAACTCTCCCCCGGCGGTGATGCTGGAGTTTGCGCCGGAAGTCCAAACCGAAAAGGTGCCGCTGGATATGCCGATTGGCGTTAACCAGCAGCGACGGGTAGAAGCCTCTCGCGCGCAGGTGACCCCGGAGAAAACCGAAACGCACCGCGCGGTAACCGCCGATGACGGCGAACTGGCGCTGAAAAAACCGAAAACGCCGGTACCGAAGCCGGTGAAAAAGCAGAATGTGCATAAAGAGAATCGGCTGAACCAGCAGGCGGTAGAAGGTAACGCCACGCTGAACAGTCGTGCTGCGCCGCTGCCTTCCCAGAAGCAGGCGTCCAAAACCGCCGCGCCGGTGGAAAGTAATGCCGAGCAGATGGATCGGGTGCGGCTGAGCTGGGAGGGGCTGGCCATGGGCGTGCTCAACCGGGTGAAGCAGTTCCCGACCGAGGCGCGCCGCCGCGAGCGGGAAGGGGTGGCGACGGTGACCTTCACCGTCAGTGCCGGTGGCGATATTAGCGGCAGTCGGCTGGATCGATCTTCCGGCACCATTGCCCTCGATCGCGAGGCGCTGGCGATGCTGGAGCGGGCCAGCCCACTGCCGCCGCCGCCCGCCGAACTGCTGGTGGCCGGACGGTATACGGTGACGATGCCGATAAGTTTTTCCTTAAAAAATAAAAACTGATTGAGAGTCCTTTAAAAAATGAATCGCCTTTGGGGTCTGGCGATCGGCATCCTGTCGATCGCACACGTAGCTATTGCCGAAAATCAGCCGGTTCCGCCGGTGGCACAAAGCCAGCCGTTTACCGTCGTGACGCACGCCGACAGCCGAGAAGATAACTACCACTGGCTGCGCGACGACACGCGAAAAGATAAAGCGGTGCTGGATCACCTCAACGCTGAAAACCAGTATGCCGCCGCGGTTGGCAAAGCGTGGCAGCCGCTGAGCCGCCAGCTCTATAAAGAGATGAGCGCGCGGCAGGCACAGGATAACTACTCCCAGCCCTGGCAGAATCACGGTTTTACCTATCAGAGCCGCTTCCCCGAGGGGGCCGATTATCCGCTGCTGATGCGTAAGCAGGGCGACGGCGAGTGGCAGCCGGTGATGGACGCGAATCCGCGCAGCAAAGGACATGCCTACTACGCCATCTCCCGCTATGCCGTCAGCGAAGATAACCGCTATCTCGCTATCGCCGAGGACACGCGCGGCGAGGGGCAGAACCAGATCGCCATTCTGGATATGCAGCAGCAGCGCTGGCTGCCGGATACCCTCGCGCAGACCTCGGGCGATATGGTTTTTAGCCGCGACGGCAGCGCGATTTTTTACGTGCTGAACCACCCACAGACCCTGACGCCGTATCGGGTGATGCAGCACATGCTCGGTTCCAGCGCGGCGGATCGCCAGGTTTACCAGGAGGACGATGACAGCCTCTACACCGGAATTTCGCGTTCGTCTTCCGGCGAATATCTGATTATCACCCTGAGCGGCAACGACACGTCGGAAGCCCGGGTGCTGTCGCTTAGCGTTCCGCAGGCCGAGCCGAAAATCATCCGCGCCAGAGTGAAAGGTCAGGAGTACTACGTCGACCACAACAACGGCCAGTTTTACGCGCGCAGTAACATCTGGGATAAGAACTTCGGCCTTTACGCCTTCGGTTATCCGGAAGAAAAATGGCATACCGTTGTCGCCCCTCAGCAGGATCGCGAGCTGGAAAACTTCTTCCTCTTCGACCGCTGGCTGGTGATTGCCCGGCGCAGCGACGGGCAGACCCATTTTGCCAGACTGACCCTCGCTGACGGCAAATGGCAGGATCTGACCTTCCCTGATAACAGCTATATGGCGCGCCCCGGCAGCAACGGTGATGCGGCAGCGAGCACCTTCAACTACATCTACTCTTCGCTGGATAAACCGCTGGGCTACTACCAGTGGGATCTGAATGACGGCCAGTCGCGGCTGGTTCATCAGAAGCAGGTTCCGGGAGTAGATTTAAGCCTGTACCGCAGCGAGTTTATCAACCTGCCCGCGCGCGATGGCGAATCGATTCCGGTGTCGCTGGTGTATCGCAAGGATCTGTTCCGTAAAGGGGAAAATCCGCTGCTGACCTACGGTTACGGCGCTTACGGCATCAGCCTGGATGCGGCCTTTAGCGCCCCGCGCGTCAGCCTGCTGGATCGCGGTTTTGTCTTCGCACTGGTTCACGTACGCGGCGGCGGCGAGAAAGGGATTAACTGGTATCTCAACGGCAAAAAAGAGCACAAGCCGAACAGCTTCAACGACTTTATCGACGCCTCCCGTGGGCTGGTTGAACTGGGCTATGGCAGCCCCGATCGGCTCTACGGTATGGGCGGCAGCGCCGGTGGCCTGTTGTTGGCCGGAGCGGTAAACCAGGCTCCGGAACTGTTTAAGGCGGTGGTGCTGCAGGTGCCGTTTGTTGACGTGCTGAACAGCATGCTGGACAAGACCTTGCCGCTCACCCAGCAGGAGTATGAGGAGTGGGGCAATCCTAACGATCCGGTTGCTTACCGGCAGATTAAGGCCTGGAGCCCTTACGACAATCTTACCCCCCGCGCCTATCCGACGATGCTGGTGACCAGCGGGCTATATGACTCGCGCGTTCCCTACTGGGAAGCCGCCAAATACGTCGCACGCCTGCGCACGGTCAACCGCAATCCCTCATCGCAAATCCTGCTGACCACCAATATGCAGGCCGGCCACGGCGGCCGCTCGGGGCGCTACTCCCGCCTTGAAGACTCCGCGCAGGCATTCAGTTTCTTGATTCACCTTGATAACAAAAATAGCCAGACACCAGGAGCACCGCGTTGAAATATTACTCTTTTGCTAACCTCGCGTTAGCCAGTTGCCTTGTTATACCTGCCGTTGCCAGCGCCGAAGGGGAAAAGGGCAGCACCGTCTTCTCCACGCTCAGCGTGTCGGACAGCAATCATAAAAAACAGGCCGATGATGTGGGGTCATCAGCCGAAACGTTCTCCACTCCGGGCGCAGTCAGCTCGCGGTCGGCCGATAAAAAGCTGCAAAGCCTGGACAATACCCTGCGCGGTATTCCTGGCACCTTCACCCAGCTTGATCCGCTGCAGAGCGGGGTGAGCGTCAACATTCGTGGGATGAGCGGGCTGGGGCGCGTTAACACCATGGTTGATGGCGTGACGCAGACCTTTTACGGCATGGCACCGACTAACTATCACGGTGGTAGTAATAGCGCCGCTTCCGTGCTGATCGATCCTAACTTTATCGCCGGGATTGATATCACGCGCGGCAACAGCGCGGGTTCGCAGGGGGTTAACGCCCTGATGGGCAGCGCCGGCATTCGCACTATCGGCGTGGACGATGTGGTGCAGGAAGGCCGCCAGGTGGGCGTGCTGAGCCGCTTCTCCGTGGGCGATAACGGTATGGGCCGCAGCGGCATGGTGTCGGTAGCGGGCAAGACTGAAGAGTTCGGTAACGGCGGCCAGCTCGGCGCGTTGGTGGGGATGAGCGGAACCACCACTTATGCCACCTATAAAAACGGCGCGGGGGAGAGCAGCAAAGAGTTTATCGGCAGCGATACCGACTACATGAAGCAGAACCCGCAGTCGCAGCTGTACAAGCTGGATTTCAGCCCGGATCGCTACAACAAATTTGAGTTTAACGGGCGCAACTACAGCAACACCTTCACTCGCCGTGATATCACCAGCGACGACTACTCGCTGCGCTATAAGTTTAACCCGCTCTCCGAGCTGGTGGGCGTCAACCTGTTGCTCAGCAGCAGCCGCTCCAATCAGAATTACGTGCCGGAAGCGTTCTGGAATTTCCCCAGCTCTTCCAGCACCAATAAATCTAACGCGGTGGATTTAAGTAACACCAGCCGCTTCTCGCTGGATGATTACGACTTCACTTTCCTGCTGGGCAGCAAGGTGATGAAAACCGATTACACCCGCCAGTATACGCAGGGTAGCGCCACCGATCGTAATGCATTTGCCCCTGCCGGTAAGCAGAAGATCGAGTCGCTCTATACCGGGCTGACGATCAATAAAGATATCTATCAGCTCGATCTGAACCTGAACTACACCCGCAGCAAGGTGAATGGCCGCAAGCCGGCCTGTTCCGATAAGGAGAAATGCTTCCCGCAGGGCGAGGCGGAGCTGGATCTTGACGATAAAGCCTTCAACCCGTCGGTGATGCTTTCTGCGCAGGTCACGCCGTGGCTGCAGCCGTTTGTCAGCTACAGCCACTCATCCCGTGCGCCAAACGTACAGGAAGTGTTCTTTGCTAACGAGGGCGGCGCGTCAATGAATCCGTTCCTCAAGCCGGAAAAAGCGGAAACCTGGCAGGCCGGGGCAAATGTGAATCTGGAAGGGCTGGTGGTGGAGAAAGATAAGCTGATGCTGAAAGCGCTGGTTTATCAGACTCGTACCAAAGACTATATCACCAGCGAAACATTCTTCCTGTGCTACGACGGTTCGCTGTGCAAGGATGTTGATAATGCAGATGACAGTTTTAACGCCAGCGTTTACGTTAACTCGCTCGCGCCGGTACAGTCGCGGGGCTATGAGGTGGAGGCGAACTATGATGCGGGCCTCGCCTATCTGAACCTTTCCTACAGCGAGCAGTACACCAACCAGCCGACCTCGATTGCCAGTACGTCAAATCTGTATGCCTACGACGATCTGGCCGATCTGCCGCGCCGCTATATTACGGCCGATCTGGGCGTGCGTCTGCTGGATGAGAAGCTGACTATCGGTAGCCTGATCAAATACACCGGCAGGTCTAAGCGCCTCGATCCTAACTTCTGGGATCATGATGATGTTTCCTTTGCGAGGAAGAACAGCATGCCGAAGATCCCGACGATTATCGATCTCTACAGCAGCTATCAGGTGACGGATAATTTGCAGCTGCGCCTGACGGTGCAGAACGTGCAGAACAGGGATTATGCGGAAGCGCTGAACCGCATGAACCAGGATTTGAGCACTGCGGCAGAGGGCGTGTCGGTGAATACGACTGCGCGTGGCCGTACGTGGGTGTTCGGTGGGGAATTCCGTTTCTGACGGGTTAGGCGTGAGTTTCTTCGCTGGTGAACGGTGGCCCGGAGGCCAGCCTCTGCGGCTGCCGGGCTGTCCTCGCGTTGTGCTGTGCGCGATGCCTTCAGCCCGGTTGGTGCTGTTTTTCGCTGGTGAACGGTGGCCCGGAGGCCAGCCTCTGCGGCTGCCGGACGGTCCTCGCGTTGTGCTGTGCGCGATGCCTTCAGCCCGGTTGGTGCTGTTTTTCGCTGGTGAACGGTGGCCTGGAGGCCAGCCTCTGCGGCTGCCGGACGGTCCTCACGTCGCGCCGTGCGCGATGCCTTCGGTTACGGCTTCGTGCCTTTCGGACCGGCATGGAGCGGGCGTCCTGCCCGCGCCATGCCTGACGCCAACGTCCTGTTGGCGTCTCCTGGCTCGTAGCCTCCACCTCAGCGCTGCGGGTTGTCCGGCAGCCGCAGAGGCTGGCCTCCTTTAACGTTTCATGCTCACTTTTAACTGCTTAACTGCTTAACTGCTTAACTGCTTAACTGCCTGACTGCCTGACTGCCTGACTGCCTGACTGCCTGACTGCCTGACTGCCTGACTGCCTGACTGCCTGACTGCCTGACTGCCCGATGGCTGAATTGCTGAGCGGCTGTAACTATGGTTTTAGGCGTCGCATATTTGTGAGTTCTTTAACGTCGAGAACCCATTTCAGAAATATGGACTAATACAGAAACAGAAGTGCCTTTTCTGAAGCAGCACCGGTACAGGTCGTATCACATTTCAAAATGAGATTTACGCGGTCGTATTGAGTTGTTCTGGAGTGATTTTTAACTGACAGACAGCACTGGTGTATGAAACGGGCTGGTTATTCCACGGGCGAGCATTTCGCAGCGTTGAACGTAAAAAGGAAGCCGGGATTTATTTCTCAGGCAACACGGAAGTCAGACAGTAGTCTGGTTGTATTACCGAACGGGCAATTCCCATCACTGAATGCGTTGAGAACGTCGGGATTTGTTCTTCAGACAACGCGGAAGTCAGATAGCAGGCTGGTTGTGCCCCCGGTCGGGCAATCCGCAGCGCTGAACGGAGAGAGGAAGCCAGGATTCGGCCGCATGGACGCGGCCGAAAGGCACAGCCGCGCAGGACGCGCGTCTGTGCCGGTCTGTCCGGCTGACGAGCGAAGTGAAGGTACCGCAAAGCGGCGCGAGGACCGCCCGACCGGGGGCACAACCAGCCAGCGCCAACTTCTGACTTTGCAAACAACCGTCTAAACCGATCCGTCTGGCTGACGAGCGAAGTGAGGGCACCGCAAAGCGGTGCGAGGACCGCCCGACCGGGGGCACAACCAGCCAGCGCCAACTTCTGACTTTGCAAACGACCGTCTAAACCGATCCGTCCGGCAGACGAACGAAGTGAGGGCACCGCAAAGCGGCGCGAGGACCGCCCGACCGGGGGCACAACCAGCCAGCTGTACACCGCCGCCATCGACAACGCCGCTGCGCTACCCCTAACGATTCACCAGCCTGGCCGGCAAAGCCACCACCAGCAGTGAACTAAGCAACAAACAAACCGCAAAAAACCACATCGCACCGCTGCTGCTGCCGGTCAAATCCAACGCCAGACCCATAATTGAATTACTCACCAGCCCGGCAATATTGGCCACCGAACAGGCCAGCGCAAATCCCGCCGCCGCCGCCGTACCCGTTAAAAAGGTCGCTGGCAGACTAAAGAACACCGGCACGGCACCAATAATCATCGCCTGCGCCAGTGAAAACAGCAGAACCGTTGCCAGCACGCTGTGCCCGGCAAACGTGCTGGCCGCCATCGCGCCCGCACCAATGATAAATGGCACAATAATGTGCCAGCGGCGCTCACGCATACGATCCGAACTGTAGCCAATCAGCAGCATCCCCACCAGGGCGGCCAGGCTCGGAACGGCCGTCAGATAGCCGATAGTACTGATACTGGTCACTCCGGCCTGTTTAATCAGCGTAGGCAACCAGAAACCCATGGCGTAGGCGCTTAGCAGAATCGAAAAATCGATGCCGCCAAGCATCAGTACACGGATATTTAACAGCCCGTCGCGCAGTCGATGCTTACTCTCGCGGCCCTCCCGCTCATCGATTTCCAGATCCCGCTGAACGCATGCCTTCTCCTCCTGACTCAACCAGTTCGCCTGTGCCACGCTGTTGGGCAGCACCCACAGCGTCATCACACCCAGTAACACGCTGGGCAGCCCCTCGAGCAGGAACATCCACTGCCAGCCTCTCAGGCCATGAAGCTGGTCAAAGTGGGTCATAATCCAGCCCGACAGCGGTCCGCCAATCAGGCTGGATAGCGGCAGGCCAATCATAAATAGCGCGATGATGCGGCCGCGTCGCCACGATGGATACCAGCGGGTCAGATAAAACAGCACGCCCGGCAGGAATCCGGCCTCCGCGACCCCCAGGAAAAAACGCAGCGCGTAGAACTGCGATGGTGTCTGTACCATCAGCGTGGCGGCAGAGAGTAACCCCCAGCTGATCATGATGCGGGCAATCCAAACGCTGGCCCCTACGCGCTGTAGGATCAGGTTGCTGGGCACCTCAAACAGAATGTAGCCAACGAAAAATAACCCGGCACCCAGACCAAAGGCGGTTTCACTCAGCTGCAGGTCGTTGGCCATTTGTAGCTTGGCAAGGCCAATATTGATGCGGTCCAGATAGGCAGCCAGATAGCACAGGCATAAAAAAGGAATGAGTCGCCAGGTGATTTTACGGTATGCCGCAATCGTTTGCGTTGCTGGCTGGATAGCCGGATGCACATCAGCATCAGTCATGGTTCTCTCCGGAATCTTAATGAAAGGCAGTGGGTAAAAGCGTACAAATTCTATCAGAGTTGGAACTTGGCGATAATCATTATCATTTAAAAGGGGCTTACAGGCCGGTATCTGCGTGACGGATCTCACGAGAGGCGGTGTTGTTTCGCACGCAAAGTTTGAGTTGTTGGTCTCGTCGGTTTTTACATTAACTTGCCAGACTGGCTTTTAGCGCACCGGTGACGATAATCAATTTACAGGTTATCTGATGCTTTAAATCGGCAGCAGGATAGCTTTTTTCTGCACTGGCAACGAGAATACCCCCATACTCACCGGCGCGGCTGGTGAAAATGTTATGTGGAGAGAGGTAACGCTATGCAACAGGGTCCCCTGACGGAAGAACAGCTGGAATGGCTGGATGATATTTTAATGAAATATTCTACCGACACTTCGCTGGTCGATGCCTCCGAACTGGACGGCATGTTGACGGCCATCGTGTCTGCTCCGGTAGCGGTCCCACCTGCCGAATGGCTGCCGGCTATCTGGGGCGGAGAGGAGGAGATGCCTGACTGGGAATCTGAAGAGGAATTCCGTCGTTTCCACGATCTACTTTCCCAACATATGAATGATATTGTCGATCGCCTGAGCGGTTATCCTGACCAGTTCGAGCCGCTGTTTGGTATTAACACCGTTAACGGTGAAGATTACACGGTGGTAGAGGAATGGTGCTTTGGCTATATGAAAGGCGTTGATCTGGGAGACTGGTCTTCTTTACCGCCATCGCAGGAACCTTCTCTGCTGGTCATCGCTTTACACGGGCGTGAAGAGAACTTTGAACGGCTGGAAACGCTCACCGTTGAAGAGTATGAAATCAGCGTTGAGGCCATTCGTCCTGCGGCCATCAGCCTGTATGTGAAGCAGCCACTGCACTAATTTTAAGAAAAAGACATTACTAACTGCGCAACAGGTACGACAAATCCTGTTACGCAGTTAGTTTATTGAACGTGTTTAATGTCCCGGGTGACCGAATAGTCAATTTATTTCTGACTTACATGGTGGAGAAGGCATTCATAATGACACCACCAGAAATAATCAGCAGCATGGCAAATATCGCGGGTAAATCGGGTTTCTGTTTGTATAAAATCATTGAGCAAAGCGTTACGCCCACAATACCAAAGCCACACCAGAGTGAATAAGCCACTCCTACCGGGATTGTGCTCATTGCCCTGGTCAGTGCAAAATAACAAACGGCATAGGCAATAATAACCAAAATAGAAGGTGCCAGTTTACTGAATCCGGAGGTTTTTTTTATCATTGAAGTGCCGGTTATTTCGGAACAGATCGATAATGCCAGCCATAAAAATCCCACGTTAGCCATGATAATTCCCCTTAGTGTGTTGGTGAACTTTTTTCAGTGAGTTCAGAGGATAGAGGTGTTGTTTCTTCTGCATCTTCACTGCCCATGTGGGAAAATAAATTCATAATAATGATGCCGCTGGCGATAACCAGCATGCCGATAATCGCTGCGGTATCGGGATGCTGGCCGTAAAACAGCATACCCAGCGTTGAAACGGTTAAGATGCCGGTACCTGACCAGGTGGCGTAGGCCAGGCCAACCGGGATATCTTTTACCGCCCGCGACAGGGAGTAGTAGCAGATACAGTAGAGCACAACGATAAGCCCCAGCAGCAGGGTTTTAGTCAGGCCTTCACTGTTATCAAACATTTTTAATGTTGAGGTTGCTGAAGTTTCGGAGACGATGACCAGCAGCAGCCATAGCCAGCATTTCTTTTTCGAAGACATGGGTAAACTCCTGAGTGATATATTTAAAATATAAATAATTAATGGCGAACTAAACGAATATCAAAATCAAAATTTTTAAATCTAGACTCCATGTAATTTAATTCTTCCGGTGTATATGAAGGATCGTTTAACACCGGATAGTCCATATCAAGTTTTTGATATTTGCTTTTACCAAGCTGGTGATAGGGAAGAATATCAATGCGGCGAATATTTCCGCGTCGGGAAAGTTTTTTTATATAATCAATTGCGGTGAGCACGGATTCTTCAGAGTCATTGTAACCCCGCACCAGTGGAATGCGGACAACGACATTGGCTCCTGAATCAACCAGCCATTCCAGATTTCGCTTAACACGTTCGTTGCCCATGCCGAACAGTGTTTTATGGTTCGCGCTATCCATTTCTTTCAGATCGAATAAAAACGTGTCCGTAACGGCTGCCAGTTTTTTATAATTTTCCAGCGGCGTTGTTCCCTGCGTTTCTACTGCCGTATTGATCATGACTTTTTTGCATTCGCTAAACAGCGCAACCGCGAAATCCGTTTGCAGGCTCATTTCACCGCCGCCGATAGTGACGCCACCGCCAGAAGAGGTATAGAAAAAGTAGTCCTGCATTATCACTTCCATCAGTTCACTGACGGTGTAATCTTTACCGACGATGCTGATCGCATCCTGGGTGCAGATTTCTTCGCATTTCCGGCAGCCGCTACAGCCCGCTTCCCTGTTGATGAAATGTTTTAAGCTGCCGTTGATATTGGCCCGGTAGTGGGTACCCGAAGGACACACGCTGACGCAGTCACCGCAGTTAATACATTTATCGTGGGAGTACATCACCTGAAAGTTGCCGTTCAGGCCTTCCGGGTTTGAGCACCAGGGACAGCTGATATTGCAACCTTTGAAAAAAATCAGCGTGCGAATGCCATCTCCATCATAAATGGAGTATTTTTGGATATTGAAAATCCGCCCCGTTAGTTCCTTAGTGGTCATCATTTCTACCTCATGAATCTGTGTGAACGTCCCTGTTCATCGTTCTTCCCTGTGGATTACCCTCAGAATCCGTCAATTACCGTACGGCTGATAATTTCATCCTGAACCTCTTTGCACAGCTCAACGAAGTAGGCGCTGTATCCCGCCACGCGCACAATCAGGTCGCGATATTTTTCGGGCTCCTGCTGGGCTTTTTTCAATACTTCGTTGTCGACATAGCTGAACTGCATCTGGCCATTGCCCATAATTGAGGCGGTGCGCAGCAGCGTGATCAGACCGATGCGGCCTTCAGGCGTGTCGAGCAGCCCTTTCAGGAACTTGAAGTTGTGCACCATGCCAATGTTCATGGTTTCCACGTTCATTTTGCTGACCGATTTGATGATTGCCGTTGGCCCCTGTTTGTCAGCGCCCTGGGTTGGGCTGATCCCATCTGACAACGGCATCCATGCCAGGCGGCCGTTAGGTGTGGCATTGGTCAGTTCACCAATTGGCGTGTTGTTAGAAATCGACAATGTGCCGTGGCTGAGGGTGGAGTAGAGCATGTCGTATTTGCGGCACTCTTTCTCGGTCCATTCGGTAATGTCGGCGGCGTACTGATCAACGTAGTTATCATCATTGCCGTATTTCGGCGCGTTCAGACAGTCGCGGCGCATTGCCTCGTAGCCTTCGAAGTTGGCCAGCAGCGCATCACGCAGCTGTTCCAGCGTGTATTTTTTGTCTTCGTAAACCAGCTTGCGGATGGCCGCCATTGAGTCAACGTAGGTCGCCAGCCCGGAGAAGATCAGGCCCGGACCGTGGTTGATCATTGCGCCGCCTGCGGCAACGTCTTTACCGCTTTCCATACAGCCCTCGACCAGCAGGGACATCAGCGGTTTTGGTGCCACGTCACGGTGTACGCGCTGGCTGATAACGGTGCCGATAGCCGACAGGCGAACAATATGCTCAACCTGCTTTTTGACCGCAGCGTCAAACTGTTCGAAGGTTCGCAATTCACGCAGATCGCCGGTATCCAGGCCCTGATGACTGTCAAACAGCACCATACGCCCACGGTTCAGTACAAATTCAATCGCCATTGGCCACTGGGTATAGCCGGTGGAGGTCCACTGATAGATACGACCCGATTTCTGCGGTTCCACGCAGCCCATCAGGCAGTAATCACGCGCATCGTCGAAATCAAAACCTTTGCGCAGCATCATGCGAATATGCGAGTCATCGAAGTGACAGGCCGGGAAGCCCATTCCTGCTTTCACCACATCGACAATTTTTTCCATGTATTTTTGCGGTGACTGGTTGTGAATACGGCATGCCAGCGACGGCTGGTATACCTTCACGAAGCGGACCGCATCCATAATCAGGTAGGTCAGGTCGTTACAGGCATCGCCGCCCGTGCGTTTCTGGCCACCGACCGTGAGGTTGATAAAGGGCTGATAGCCGGCAAAGTACTTCGCGCCTGATTCGCTGGACATCCACATCAGCTCAGCACATTTGATGATGAAGGCCTCCATCATTTCCAGTGCGGTCTCCTCGGTGAGGCGGCCTTCACGGATATCGGCTTCATACATCGGGTAACAATATTGATCGACGCGGCCCAGAGACAGACCGGTCTGGTTTTCTTCAACTTCAAACAGCGATTCGACGGTCCAGATACTTTGCAGCGCTTCCTGCAGCGTTTTTGGCGGATTAGCCGGTACGTTTTCGTTAACCTGTGCAATGTTCAGCAGCTCGGCTTTACGCTGCGGTTCTTTCTCCGCCGCCGCCAGTTCGCGGGCGCGTGCTGCGATACGCTTAGCGTAGTTAACCACGCCGGTGCAGGTTTCAATTGCCGCTTTGTAGAAGTAAATCCGGTCTATATCTCCCGGGTTTTCCATGCTCAGTGCCGCCAGATGGGCTTCGGCATCGGCTTTAATTCCGTTCATCCCTTTGGTAAACAGCAGTACGTCGTAGCCAGGGCAGGTATCGCCGCCGCCGTTAATCTGGTGATACGAGAGATCGCTGACGAAGGTTTCACCGCTGAAAGCCCACACGCCGGCTTCGCGATACTGTGCTTCACAGATTTCATCCAGCGAACGGCCTTCCCAGAAGGGAACGATTTCTTCACGGATAGTTTTTTTATCTTCTTCGCTGATGACGAAAGGGTCCTGTGGACGTGTACCCATCGTATCCAGTTCATCCCGCACCCAGCGCCAGGCGATGTCCGGTGAGAACGCCCCCGCCCGGGGCTTGCCGCAAGGATGGCCCACGATCAGTTCCTGGTCCTGAATCAGGATTGGTGCCGTTTCACAGGCGTGGCGGAAGGCTTTTGCTCGCAGCAGGATAACAGGCAGGCCGGGATTGTTTTTTACCACCTCGGTAAACGCTAAAGCGCGGTAAATTGAAACGCTTGGACGGGCTTCAAGGTAGTGCTGACGAAGATATTGCAGTCGCGGTGACAGCCCTTCAGTCACGCCGTTTTCATGCTGAGTGGCAGGAATATCTGTGGCGCTGAAGCTTTTCTTCGGCACATTGTTATGTACGGGAGTCGCTAAAGTATCATGTTCCATATTACTCTCCTGAATCTATTCCAGTCGTTCTTAATACGGGTGCGAGCTGTGCTCGCGGTGACGGCCACCTGTGGAAGAGGTGGCCGTTGTCCAGAGTGTGGTTATTGATGGAGCACCGTTATTACCGGGCCATACTCATGGCCAGAGAAACGGCTACTGGCGCAGGTCTTCAATCGATCGAACACCAAATCCGACTTTGCGAATATTGACCAGGTTCATCGGCCCGACGTTATCAGACGTTGAACCACCGCCAATGGCACCGCAACCCAGCGTCAGCGCCGGAGTGAGGTTAGTGGTGGCCCCAATGGCCCCCAGCGCTGCCGGAGTATTAATCAAAATACGATGGACGGGTTTTTCCAGACTGAACTGGCGGATAACTTCCTGATTCCGCGTATGAAGCACCAGCGTGTGGCCGAGCCCTTCGTTGTTTAACAACTCCACGACTCGATCGCAGGCCGATTTCCAGTCATCTTCGACGTACAGTCCCAGTACCGGGCACAGTTTTTCGCGCGAGAAAGGATTTTGTTTTGAAACAATGGTTTGTACAGAGACAAGTACGCGAGTATTGGTTGGAACGCTAAAGCCGGCCATCTGGCTGACGGTCAGTGCAGTTTTCCCCACCGTTTCCGGGTTGATGGTGTTGTTGGCACGCATCAGTAGGGCGGAAATTTTCGCGCTCTCCTCTTCATTCATGAAGTATGCACCCTGCGTTTTCAGCTCGCGTTGAGTCTCTTCCCAGATGCAGCGTTCAACGATAATCGACTGTTCGGAAGCACAGATAACCCCGTTATCGAAGGTTTTACTGGTAATGATGTCTTTCACCGCCTGGTGGACGTCTGCCGTACGTTCGATAAATGCGGGGCCGTTACCCGGACCGCCGCTAATCGTTGGCGTGCCGGATGCATAGGCAGCTCGTACCATGCCTTCACCGCCCGTAGCCAGAATGAGGGAGACGTCTTTACTGTGCATCAGTTCCTGCGTTGCTTGCAGGGTCAGTTCGGTAATGCCGCTAACGATGCCCGCCGGTGCTCCTGCGGCTTCAGCGGCCTTTCTTACAACGTCGATAGCTTTCCAGCTGCATTCACGTGCACCGGGATGCGGGGAGAAAACGATGGCGTTGCCGGATTTCAACGCGATGATGCTTTTATAGAAGATGGTAGATGTGGGGTTAGTGGAAGGGACCAGAGCGCAAATCACGCCTAAAGGCACGCCCACATCCATCACTTTTTTTTCGTTATCTTCGTGGATAATTCCCACGGTTTTCATGTCTTTAATTGATTCATAAAGGAAGGTTGATGCAAAGGTATTTTTAAGTACCTTATCCTGCCAGTTGCCAAAGCCGGTCTCTTCACAGGCCAGTTTTGCCAGCGGTTCGGCCTGGGCAGCTGCTTCTTTGGCAACGTTTTTTACGATGGCATCAATTTGCTGCTGTGAAAATGTGGCCAGAACCGCCTGCGCTTTCTTAGCATTACGTACCAGATCCCGCGCGTTCTGCCGGGAGAGTAAATCCTTATCCATTGTCATCATCAGTTATCCTTAATCAGGGTCAATAAAGAAAACCAGGCGCATCAAATTGTTGCTTTGAGGCGATGAGTTCACTATCGCCGATACGCGGTTGAACTTGTGCTGAACAACAGCAATAAGAACACCGACTACATCGTGATTAAAATGCGTAACGAATGCTCTTAAGCTCACTATATCCCTGAATATGGAAATCAAAATTTAAATTCAGATTGTTGAGGTTTTTAGTTTTTTCATCTGATATTTAGCGTTACTAAGCCCTGTATTTACTTGTCTGTGCTGGTTTTTACTGTGGCTGTGGTTGATTAAGCATGCCTGATTTCCAGGTTATTCGCAGGCGTGTCACTTTGTTAGCCCGATGCTAATGGTTTGAATATGAGTAAAGACAACCCCACATAAAACTGTGGCATGCTTCATATTTCACTGGGTTTTTTAGCGTAGCGCTAAATACATAACGTGCTGTTTTTCAGCCTTGCGGATAGGACGGTGGCGTTATTAAAGTTAATTGAAAGTGCTGCCGGATTTTAGGGTGCAGATATATAAAGGTGAGTTGATTGAGCTGAATAACACGGTTTTGCTGCTTAGCCTGCGTGCATTCAGAAACAGACCATCGCGACTGTCTGACATCTCGCGCATGAAATAGTCGAAGATGATATCGGGCGACCTGTCTATCGAAGAGGCGCTCGCCTGCCACTGATTAATCATGTAGTGATTTTCCGCCGCTGAGACGTGCCTGACACTGTAGGTAAATTTGACGTAGCGCTGAAGATAGAGAGAGCCTTCATCCGAATCGGTATAGCCCTCCACGACCATGGAGCCTTTCCCACTCGGGCCGAAGTTGAAGTGAACCGAACCGTTCACGTTTTCCTTATCCATATTTTCAAATCGCATGATGACCCGCGACGAGCAGTCAATTTGCGTTGAGGCCTGCTGCGGTAGCAAACGGCAGCCGGTAAATACCGCCGTTGCGCTAAATATCATCAGCGAAACGGCAAAAAAAGATCTGGGATACATCTTCATTTTGGCTCCCATGAATAATAAAAGTAGTTATCACAGTAACCGTAAGGGATATTGCCATGAATGGCGCAGTGAGCGAGGAAAACGCGACCTAATCCTTTGGTCTGTAATTTGTCGCTGTAGAAAAATATGTATTGCTGCCCCGGATTGCAGGTGAGATTAAGTTTTTGTAAAACATTAAAAAAATTCTTCTCATAGTCGTGAGTCGTTACTGAGCCGACCATATCTGTTGTACCTGACAATTCGCAGCCCCGGCCTGAAACAGAAACGGGGGAGAGAGAAACCGGGTTGAGGCGATTTATCAGGGATAAGGGGAGCATCAGTAGCGATAGAATCAGTAATACGGCGCTGGCCATATTCCAGTTAATTTTCCCGGCCTTTGGAAAAGCATTACGGTCTCTCACCACCTTTGGCGGCATCGTCCGGTCAGAATGCACTTCTGGTGCGGGTTGAAGAGAAAGGCTATCGAGCATCTCGACTGCAATATCCGGATTAAACTGCAAATTACCCCGCGAAATGGTCAAAATAATATTTTCTATATCATAGTGGCGGAATGTTTTGCGCAGCATGCTCAGATACTGATTAAGGTTGCTGTTTGATGATGTTAATCCATTATCATCCCAGACTTTTTTTAGCACGTCTTCCCGGCTAACTACCTCCTGATGCTGCAGGAAGAACAGCAGTAGCGCGCTGGCAGTAATCGAGAGCTGGGCGTCCGGAGTATTACTGCCGGGCAGCGTAATGGTTCCGTCTGCGGCGTCATAAATAAGACTGGCGTTAATGTTGTATCGCATTGGCAGCTCATCCATGTTGCCCGTCATTAAGCAAAGTCATTATGAGATTGCTTACCCGTGTCTCAATGAAGTTCTCCGTGATTGAAAATGCCAGGAACGAAGCCGGAAAAATAGTCAGGTTATGAGATTTATTTTACAGGCAGGATCATACCGATGAGCAGGTATGATCCTTCTTGATCGCGATCAACGGTGAGCGGCGTCGTTGAAGATTATCCAAATACTGTGTGGCTTTTCACAAATATCTGATTTTAGTAATCTAAACAAATGACAGTGTTAATCATTATGGTACTGCGAGTAAGTTCGATTACCAGCCTGCGACGGCACCACCATTGAAGATTTTATCCGCAGCGGCCGCCACTTCCGGCGACTGATAGGATTTAATAAAATCGCGAACGTTCTCAGCGTCTTTATTCTCTTCACGGGTCACGATGATATTCACATAAGGTGACTGCTTATCTTCAATAAATACGCTGTCACGCACCGGATTCAGCCCGGTTTGTTGAATATAGGTGGTGCTGATAATTGCCACCGTCACTTTGGCATCATCCAGCACGCGGGGCAGCTGTGCGCCTTCCAGCTCCATGATTTGCAGATGCAGTGGGTTAGCGGTGATATCCACGGCGGTGGGCAACAGGCCCGTATCCGGTTTGAGCGTAATCAGTTTTTCTTTTTGTAACAGCAACAGTGCGCGGCCAAGATTGGTGGCATCATTTGGAATGGCGATGGTGTCGCCTTCTTTCAACTCACTGATTGTTTTTATTTTTTTAGAGTAACCAGCCATTGGGAAAACAAATGTATTGCCAACCGCAACCAGTTTATAACCATGGGCTTTATTATCCTGCTCAAGGAACGGTCGGTGTTGGAACACGTTGGCATCCAGATCGCCGCCTGCCGTAGGTTCATTAGGCAGCAGAGAACCGCTGAAACCAACCAGTTCAACATCTAATCCGTATTTCTCTTTAGCGACCGTTTTCGCAACTTCAGCAACATCCTGCTCCGCACCGTTAATGACGCCAACTTTAATATGATGGCTGTCAGCGGCTTTCTGATCGCAGCCGGTGAGTAGTAATCCCAACAGAAGCGCAGTAGTGGTAATGGAACGAGTTATGGCAGGCTTAAACACGATATTTTCCCTGAATTCAAAGAGGTAGAAGGCTGTCAAATAACCGTAATTCCGCGATCGAGTCAACCGTTCGGGCATATGATAAAAAAGAACAACTTATAATCAGATGATGTAAGGAGCGCGCGCGAGCTTTACGACATGGATTGAGTGGCGGGAGGACGCTTTAGTTTGAGCTGCTATGGCGCTCATACCAGTGCTCTATAAGTTCGGCCAGTTCATCTTCCTGCGTGTAGAAATAGCATGCGGGCACCTGCAGAATGGCTGCCAGGCGGCAAACCAGTTCAAAATCGGGTGTATGAATACCGCGTTCGTATTGGTTCATTCGGGTACTGGCGGTGGCTTCGTCAATTCCGGCTAAAATCCCCAGTTTCTGCTGCGATATCTTCATCCTTGTTCGCGCGTGTTTTAAACGTTGTGGCAGCATGTCGATCCTGACTTCTGAACAGATAACAGGATTCTCTTAGCCGCTCGAATAAAATGTACTAAGTAGAACTTAGTCTAATCGACAGGAGATACAGCAGGGAATGCGTTTTAACATTTAGTGTGATTTATGCTGCGAGTACCAGGCCAGCACCAGCCTGGCAAGTTCATCTTCCACCGTATAAAAATAGCAGGATGGCACGTCCAGGATAACGGCCAGACGGCATACCAGTTCAAAATCAGGCACGTGAATCCCACGTTCGTACTGGTTCATACGGGCACTGGCTGTAGCCTCGTCAATTTGCGCTAAAACGCCCAGTTTTTGCTGCGATAGCCCTTTTCTCAGGCGAGCCTCTTTTAAACGATGTGCCAGCATAATAATCCCGGTATTGAAACAATTAACGGGATTCTCTTAGTTGCTAATGCAAATTGTACTAAGTAATGCTTAGTGTTAAATTGAGCACGAAGCAGGAACTCACCGACACGCAGAGGATGCCATGACGAAACGACAGGATATGCACAGTGCAGATATTATTGCTGCGATTAAAAAACGTAAAAATTCACTGGCAGCACTTTCGCGTGAGGTAGGGCTGAGTTCGGGGACGCTGGCGAATGCACTGAAAAAACCCTGGCCAAAAGGTGAGTTTATTATTGCCGCCGCGCTGGATATGCACCCATCAGAAATCTGGCCAAGTCGTTATTATGATAAGCGCGGGCGCCTGCTCCCGCGTGAGAGACTTATCCGCCGCACGCAGGATGATGTTGCGGCGGATGATTCTGTTTTAAATGATGAGAAAGGGGATGCAGAATGAAATGCATGCCGAACATAACACAATCAGTTTGCCATAATGCTGGCGGCCAGCTGAGCGCTGCCTGACGAGTTACCAATCATCTCGGTAAGCAGGTTATTGACGCCATCACTCATTGGCGTGAAGCGGGTTTCATTCGAGCGGGCGACAACAATAAATACACCTACGCTGTACTGTGGCACCATCGCCATATAGGTAATAAAGCCGCCACCTCCACCGGTTTTTTCAATGATCCCCGGCCTGCCTTCGCGCGGAGCCATGTAAACCCATCCCATACCGAGTGCATCTGCACGTCCGGGGACATCCATCCCCTCTACTTTAGTGAGCTGGCTACGCTGGTAAATCATCGTTTGCAGTCGGTCAACATGGGCACTACGAGCCTGCACATCTGATGACAGGAACTGCTGCATCCAGCGACCCATATCATCCGGCGTGGAGTAAACCCCTCCGCTGCCAATCGCCGCCAGTGAGTTATTGCACGGACTGGGGTTTTTCGCCGGGATAATCAGACGCGCACACTGGTCTGGAGACGGTGTAAAAGTGGTATCTTTCATTCCCAGAGGTCGGGTGACTTTCTCCTGCAGCAGGGCCGGATAGGATTTACCTCCGGCTTTTGCCAGGGCATCACCCAATAAATCAAAGGCTAAATTAGAGTAGGAAGCAACCTGGCCGGGAGCTGATTTTAACTGGGCGGTACGCAGCCACGCCCAGCGCTGGCTGTTCGTAGGCCAGGTGAACACCGGACGCATCGCTTTACCGCCGGGCTGCTCACGAGGCAGGCCGCTGGTGTGTGTGGCAAGGTTAACCAGTCGGATGGGCTGCCCGTTCCAGGTGGGTACTCGGGCACCGGCAGGAGCGTACTTACTAAGAGGATCGTCCAGCTTGAGCCGACCTTCTTCTGCCAGTTTAACCATCAGTTCGCTACTCATCAGCTTACTCAACGAGGCGATACGGACCAGTGAATCCTTAGCGGGTGGCTGCTTGCTTCCGGGACGCACTACACCGCGGCTGGCGAAGATACGCTGGTTGGCATCAATAGCGACAATGGCCATACCGCTGGCTTTGGTGTTATAGAAAATATTATCGGCATAGCGATTAACCAGTTCGGAGGCCAGCAGCGGATCGGGCGTTTTCTGCGCCTGGCTTTGCATTGGCAGAGCAAGCACAGGTAAAAATATCAGGGCGTAGCGCAAAGATTTCAACGGGAAGGCTTTCCTGTGAGTGAATGGTTACTACGCCATAGTAATTTTTCTGTTTTTTACTGCAAGCCCTTCATGTGAATAAAAGTGTCACGACAGGTATCGAATGGAATCAATAGCGGGCAGGTGTTTCACTCTGGTAGAAAATAAAGCGCGGCGAATTCACAACGGTTTCGAAATAACCCCCGCGAAGGCATAAAAATACTGCCAATAGTACAAGCCGGGCGTTTGGTTAGCGGAATCTGGGTTAGCCGAAATTCTATATTTATCATTCGATAAAATGACAAGCGCCCCCGATGCCGGGGGCGGATTGTTTACTGCTGTGGCGATACTTGCAGGTCGATAAGTCCGATGCCCAGCCTGCGGGCAGCAAAACCATCAACGGTACCCAGCGTTGACTCGGCCGGTTCTGGAGGTACCAGGATGATACTGCGCGCACCTGAAGGATTGCTGACCTGTAACGTCAGGGTGGTATCGCTTTCGCCCAGAGAGATTTCCTGCTGCCAGTCACCCACCTTAACGACGACCGGGCGTAATGCGTTGTTGCCAAACGCGCGCGCCGTCAGCTTCAGCTGGAACGCTTCAGGCAGCGGTTCCAGATACTGTATGGTCACTTCCGGTAGCAGATTCGCATCAGACCAGCGGCCCCATGGCTCAACGTAGGACATACCGGTGATTTTCAGCACCTGCTGCGGTAGCCCCGGCAGGTTAAACAGAATACGGTCCGAGCGATATTTTAAATCGGCATCGGCGATTCGCAGGCGGGTTACGCTGCGCTGATACTGTTCGTCACTGCTGCTGTTGGTTGGGGTAAAGGTGATTTTCCCCAATGTACTGCCCGGTTTGAGCTGTTCAATATGCGGTTTCGCATTCAGCGTACCGTTGGCAATGCATAGCCCGTTATTCAGCGTCAGGGATTCGTCCCATACGCTGCCGATTTTGTAACAGCGATCGGCCCAGACAAATTTTTCATCAGGGGCAAATCTCGCCAGCTGCTGTTTCAGAGGCGTTGCCAGATAGGCATCAAGCTTGGGTTCAATCTTGTTTGGCATCACCGATAAAAGCAGCGGCAGCTTAAAGTGGGAACCTGAGAAACTGAATGTATTATTTTCGCTGTCTATTTTGTAATCCGAAATCGCTTTCGGGAAGTTCCACAGCTTTATAACGTCGGGCTTCCACTCGTTAATCTTTTCTTTGATATTCAGATAAGTGGCAGAAAGTGACGTGGATGAAAGCGAACTGCGCCCCAGACCGATAAAGTTATCTCCGCCCATGGCATCCAGTACGGTCGCACCGTTATCCAGCGTGCTGCGTTTGGCCGTGATAACTTTGCTGCTGACGTTGTCGCCGCGCAGCATGAAGAACAGGTCGCGACGATCGTGCTGGTTCAGGTACTTAAAGGCGGTGTTGTTCATCGCCAGGTGATCGGAGCCGACAACGATAATGGTATTTTTGAAGTACGGTGTTGCACGTATTCTTTCAATCAGCCGGGCAATATGTTCCTGGCCGCAGGCGACGGCAGCAAAAGACTTATTCTCTTTTCCATCAAATGGATAGGACTTTTTCTGGCAGCTGCGGGAGATGAATCCGTCTGGATGATGGGTATCTACGGTGAGTGCAAACAGCGAGAAGGGCTGATTTTTCTTCGCCAGCTCCAGATATTTATCGAAGACGATATCGAGCACGGTATCGTCGTACCAGCCCCAGTCGTTACGATAGTTCTGATCTTTCACCATGCTTTTTAATTCATTGAAACCATAAATATGGTCGAAGCCGTGGGAAGTGAAGAACAGATCTTTGCCGGCAAAGCTCAGGCTGGCTCCCTGATAGAAATAGTTCTGATAGCCGGACGCTTTAAGGATGTCACCCAGGCAGACGTTTTGCGGATAGAAGGTGGAAAGCGAGCTGGACGCGTTGCCATCAAAAGGCGCAAACAGCGGGATGCCGCACTGTGAGGCAACAATACCGGCAATCGTATATTCGGTCCCGGGCAGCTGTTCGGTGTTACTGAAATCGAGTGAGTCCGCTTTGATGCGGTTCAGTTCCGGGGCCAGGGCAGGAAACGCCTTATCATCAAAATAGGTACGTTCCAGGCTTTCCGCGTAGATATACACCAGGTTTGGGCGATCGCCGCGCAGGTTCTTCCCCGGCACCTTATAGTGACTGTAAAAGTCGGAATCCCCTTTCGCGACCTGTGATTTGATCAGATCGCTAACCTGCTGGTACGCCGGCGTTGTTTTAATGGATGCCGCAGCGAGTACCAGCGCCAGCAGGCTGTACAGTTTGCTGTAATTATGGTTTTTACGCAGACGTAAAACCCAGGATAAAAACAGAAATAGCAATAATAAACCGACGATCAGTCCAGCGGCCGGCATAATATATTTCTGTAATCCTGCGCCACTCAGACTGCTGGTTATCGTATAGATAACCGCGTCGTTAATTCCTTCACCGGTAAAGTAATTACTCGCAAAAAGTGAAGCATTTAGAATGATATAGATGCCCAGCAGCGCCAGTACGGCAGAAAACCACAGCTTATGTTGCCCCCCCTTCCAGGTGTAGAGAGCAGCAGAAGCGACAAACAATACTAAAGATAACCATTCTGAAACCATTGGATCGATTTTACCCTGTGTGTGACGCAATCCCTGTCAGGTAGCGGCGAGATGAAATGATTCGAGTTAACGAATTAATTTAACGCAGCGAATTATCTCTGGCAATAAATGGGGGGGACAGCGAAATGTGGGTGTCGAGGCCATTCAAGCCTGTCTGTTTAGGTTTTGTTTAACTTTCCCGGGAGTAAACGTAACTAATGTTAAGCAAAGCCGGTTTAACTCAGCTTGCTATGGCAGGGATATAAAACTCTTTTATATCATTTATTTATTTCTTCGTTATCTGCCATGTACTCTTACAGTGTTGATGAGAGAATGCATACGGTGAGCGATTGGGTAAAGATTACTAATCTTTCTTTTCATTCGGCAATAATTACAAAATTCAGATACGGCTCACATTCTCAATGGCTGTTTGGCACTTCTCCTTAGTTTGCGGGTAGGGCGTCACATCAGCCTGTTATGATGGGAAAAGACCCACGTAAAGGAAGGGGGGCGGTCGTAATGGCGAACCCCATCTCATTCTTTACCCTGATGGCCTGGGCGATAACTTTCCGGTGTTTTGCACGACGGCAAGTGAATTTCTGCGTTATGCAGCATGATTTTTAAGCGAACAAATAATGCTATTGTTTAACTGGTGTATAAGCAATAAGCACAAAATGATTAATTGCGATTGTTTTGAAATATATTGAAAACAATTATCGGTTATTTATTAAGGGGAAAAAGCACAAAATAATAAAATTGGTATGTTTTATATTAGTTTGTCCAGTGTAATATTTTGTTCAATATTTATTTTACAATATTACACAGGAATACAAGATGTTAATTAAAACACGTACGCTTGCTCAGGCAGTGGCGCTGGGACTGATTGTGGGCAGTGCTTCTTTCGCCGCTAATGCAGAAATTACCCTTTTGAAACAGGACCCTCAGGCAGGCGATCCGCTTAGCCGCCTGAACTTCACCGTGGGCGGCAGTATCCGACCACAGTTCAACAATATGACCGGCGACGGTGATAAAGGTTCATATAAACGTAACGGTTTTGATGGCGGTACGCGTTTCCGTTTCGCGGCAGATTATTATCTGTTCGATGATATTAGCTGGATCAGCTATTACGAACTGGGTGTGAATATCCCTGCGCTGTTCGACTGGGATAACCACCACGCCGACGGTGCAAATAATACCTCGCGTCGTATGCTGTATACCGGCCTTAAGAGCGCGACCTGGGGCCAGTTGACCTTTGGTCAGCAGAACAGCGTCTACTACGATGTTGTCGGCGCTAAAACCGATATCTGGGATTACGACATGCTGGGCCAGGCATCGGGTAACGGGATTAACGGCGATTATGACGGTTCTTACCGTAGCCGTAAGATGCTGAAATACAAAAATACCTTAGGCAATACCGACTTTTACGCTTCCTATCTGTTCTCCGACAATGAGTACCTGCCGGGTAACGGCCTGCGTTACAAACGTCAGGGTGGCGGCTCGCTGGGTGTGGACTACCACATCACGAAGGATCTGACCTGGGGTACGGCATGGAACTATACGCGCGCTGAAATGCGCAATCCTGGCAACGGCGATGATAAATCCTACGATCAAAATATCTTCGGTACGGCACTGAGCTGGACGCCGGATAACTGGACCTTCACCGCCGGCGGTGGCTGGTATGATAATTTCCTGACCACCAAGCAGGCTAATGTTCACAACTACTTTGCCGGTGATGCGTGGGGTATTGAATATCTGGCAGGTTATACCATTCCGGTACAGCAGTACGGGCTGAAATCAGTGATGCCGTATGTGATGGGTGACCGTCTGGAGTACGTTACTGGCCGCAACTACAAGCGTATCGACAACGGTCTGGGTGTTACCTTCAAGCTGGATTACGGCTTCCGTGTTGACTACGAACACGTCTTTACCTCAAGCACCGACAATCTGGGTGATATGAACCTGGTGCGCCTGCGCTACGACTTCTGATTTAACAGTGCTCCCCGACGGCTGTCGGGGAGCGTCTGCATCTGAATACGTCTTATAGTTCGCCGGTCAGGTACTGTGCCACGCCGTTACCGAAACTCCAGTCACCTTTCTCATTAGTGATAAAGGTAATCATCACATCTGAAGGCAGGATACCGCAGCTCTCTTTAAACTCGCGGCACAGCTCCGCCATAAAGAACTGCTTCTGCTCGCTGCTGCGCGGGCTGGTAAATACCCGCACCATCACCAGATTATCGGTTCGCTGTAAATCCAGACCGGTATCTTCAAATACCATCTGGTAACCTTTGTTTTCGTGAACAATCTGGTAGCGATCGCGCTCCGGTACTTTAAATGCTGCCAGCACTGCACGGTGCGCGGCATCAAGCAGCGTTTTCAGCTCTGACTCGGAACGGCCCTGAATAACATCAAATTGCAGTAATGGCATAATAACCTCGACACTCTCTATTGCTGGTTTTATTGGGCTGGTTCGCTGTGCTTTTATGGAAAGCTGTCAGCCTCTCCTGCTCGTCTCTGGTGATAAATTTACCCATAAACTCCGTTGGGAAAAAGCGCTATACTTGAATTGATTATTTACTATAGTGAACAATGTCGATGAAAGAACTAAAGACCGATGCGCTGTGGACGCATCTGCACTGGCTGACGGTGCTGGCCGAGCAGGGGAGTTTTACCGCCGCGGCCGATCGGCTGGAAGTCAGTAAGGCGGCGATGTCGCAGAAGATTAAAGAGCTTGAGCAGCTGGCGGGTGTACCGCTGGTGACGCGAACCACGCGCAGCGTACGATTGACCAGCGCGGGTGAAAAGCTGGTTGACGATCTTCGAGCGCCGTTTGCCCAGATCGAACAGAGTTTTTTCAGCGTGCGTGATTCTGCCGGACCGCTGCGTGGCCTGGTTCGGGTCACTGCACCGGTGGCATTCGCCCGCCAGCAGCTGGTGCCGCATATCACCGCATTTCTCCGCCAGCATCCGCAGGTCAGGGTACAGCTGGAGGTCTCTGACCGGCTGGTTTCTCTCGCCAGCGAAGGGTTTGATCTGGCTATTCGCCACAGTAACACCCTGCCGGAAACCCACGTCGCGCTGCCGCTGTGTACGACCCGTGCACTGGTCGTGGCATCACCGGACTATCTGGCACGCTACGGTACACCGGAGACGCCGTCGTCACTGAGCGAGCATCAGTGCCTGTATTATCCACGCGGCGTGGAACCTCCCCGCTGGAGCTTTCAGCCTCTTTCCGGTGGTGAAAGGTTGGCAGTTAACGTCAGCGGCCCGTTTGCCACCAATAACAGCGAATCGATCCGCGATGCGGCGCTGGAAGGGTTGGGCATCGCACTGCTGCCGGATTTCAGTGCGCAAGCAGCATTAAAGGAGGGGAAGCTGATTCAACTGCTGCCAGAGTGGCAAACCGTCGGGGCCTTTGCCGATATGCTGTATGTTGTGCGCCCGTGGTCGGCCCAGGTGCCGCGCGCGGTAAGTGGCTTTATCCACTGGCTGCGTGAGGCATTTTCCGCCGGGTGACGCCTTCATTCTGTTGCCGAAGGTGGGCGATAACGTTGCGACCGGTTGCAGGAAATAGTTGATCGTCCTCTCAAATAAAATATTTATTTCCTTTTGTGATTTATTGGAAAAATAACTTCATTTATCCTGCAAGCCTTATTTCGTCAAACTTGCCGGAGATGTTTTATGTCAGCCATTCCCAGCCTTGAAACGCTGTTACAGCAGGAAGCCACCGTTCGCGTTAGCCAGTTTGATTTTGATACCGCATGGAAAATTGGCTCTCTGATCCGTGAGCGTGCCGTCAGTGAGAAGATGCCGGTCGCCATTGAAGTGTTCGCGTTTGGACAGGTGTTGTTCAGCACCTCGCTGAGCGGTTCGAGTGCGGAAAACCTTGAGTGGATTGCACGCAAGCGCCATACCGTCCTGCGCAATGCCCACTCCTCGCTCTACACCCAGGAGCTGAATAAGTCACAGGGCACGCCGATGTCCGAGATGAACTACATGGACCCTGAGCGTTATACCGACAGCGGCGGCAGCTTCCCGATTTTGCTGGGTAACGGCGGCGTGATAGGCACGGTCACCGTCAGCGGTTTGCCTTCTCACGAAGATCACGCGCTGGCCGTCTGGGCCATCCAGCAGGTGCTCTGAACCCTCATCGTGTAGCCGGATGGACTACCCTTATAGTGTGATAAAACTAAGGGGTATCTGTATGCCGCTAACCGATCGCCAGTTTGGCCTGATTGCCGTTGATAAGCAGGGCAGCAATGTCCTGTTTCTCAATCCGCAGACCTTTGCCGTAGAGCGCGAGCTTAACGCTTTTCCACCCCGTCCTCATGAGTTGCTGATCCTGCCCAAACAGCGCAAAGCCTGGGTGCCGATTTACGGTGATGGCATCCACGGCGATAACCCCCATCCCGGTCATAAAATCGCGGTTATCGATCTGGTTTCTCGTGAGCTGACGGGATTTATCGATATCAGTCCGCTGGAGTCGCCGCATACCGGGCGGTTGGGTAGTGATGGTTACGTCTATATGTGTTGTGAAAATAGCGCGACGATTCTGATACTCGATCCGGAAAGTGAACGGATGATCGGCCATATTCCGCTGACTTCATACAACAGCCACCGACTGACCATTTTGCCGTCCGGGCGTAAATTATTTACCGATAATGAAGAGGATGCGACGATTACCGTCGTCGGACTGGCTAACGGCAGAGGTGAAGTGCTGGATAATATTCTGATGCCGGGGCCCATCAGCGGTATTGCCGCCTCGCCGCTCTATCCTTATTTGGTCGCTACCGATGCGCGGCGACCGCTGCTCTATGTGGTTGATGCGCAGAGCCATCGTATTCGGCAGCATCTGCCGCTGAACGGCCACAATAAAGCAGCACAAATTACCCGCTTCAGCGAAGATGGTTCCCTGCTGGTGGTCATTGGCGATAGCGAGCCCGTTATCAGCCTGTATGATGCCACCCTGAATCCACTCGGGCAGATTGCCGTCGGCCATAAACCCATGGATGGCTGCTTCAGCCCGGACAACAGCCAGCTGCTCATCGCAAACGAAGATGACGGTACGCTGAGCGTGATCGATCTGGCCAGCAGGCAGGTGATTGCCACGCCGTCGGTCGGCCGCGGCTGTGAAGTGCTGAGCTATTTTGCCCTGAATTAACCTAAGGAGAGTCATGAAAAGCTATCAAGTGGCGTTGATCCCCGGAGACGGTATCGGCGTGGATGTGACTGATGCAGCCTGGCAGGTACTGGAACACAGCGCGGCTAAGTTTGATTTTTCCCTCAGCGGCGAGCGTTTCCCGTGGTCCTGTGAGTACTATCTTGAGCACGGTGAGATGATGCCGAAAGACGGCATCGATAAACTGCGCCAGTTCGATGCCGTACTGCTGGGTGCCGTAGGCTGGCCGGAAAAAGTGCCTGATAGCGTGTCATTACACGGCCTGCTGTTGCCCATCCGCAAGCAGTTCGATCTGTTTGCCAATGTCCGCCCCCACCGCCTGCTGCCCGGTGTAGAAGGCCCGCTGCGTAGAGGTGATTTCGATATCCTCTGCATTCGTGAAAATACCGAAGGCGAGTACAGCGGGGCTGGTGGTCGCATTCACCAGGGAACGCCGGATGAGGTTGCGGTTGAAACCTCTATTTTCACCCGGCGTGGCGTTGAACGCATCCTGCGTTTCGGATTTGAGGCGGCGCGCAAGCGCAGCAAGCGTCTGGCATCGGTGACCAAATCCAACGCGCAGAAGTTCACCATGGTGATGTGGGATGAAGTCACTGAGGAGATCGCGAAGGAATATCCTGACGTCAGCGTAACCCGTTATCATATTGACGCCATTGCAGCCCGCATGGTGATGAACCCGGAAACCCTGGATGTCATTGTTGCTTCCAATCTGTTTGGCGATATCTTGACCGATCTGGGTGCGGCGATTCAGGGCGGACTGGGCTATGCTGCTTCAGCCAACCTTAATCCGAATCCGGGTGTGCCATCGATGTTCGAACCGGTACACGGTTCCGCTCCGGATATTGCCGGCCAGGGGATCGCCAATCCGATTGCGGCAATCTGGTCAGCGGCGCTGATGCTGGAGCATCTGGGTGAAACCAGGGCGGCTGATGCTATTCTGCATGCCGTTGAAGCGGTTACCGCAGAAGCGAAAGTGAACGGTAGGTTAACAACGGCAGAAATCACCGCAGCGGTGATCGCCGCTATCTGATTTCAATCCGGGCCTCTTAAATCAGGAGGCCCGTCTGAAAGGAGCCTTTGCAGTATGGAAGCGCACGGTATTACCGATATTATTCAGCCCGGCCTGCGGGTGTTGTTCTGTGGTATCAACCCCGGAAAATCGTCAGCTCATACCGGCTTTCACTTTGCCCATCCCGGTAACCGATTCTGGAAAACTATCTTTCAGGCAGGATTTACCCTGAGCCAGCTCAAACCCGAACAGGAACAGCGGCTGCTGGAAACTGGCTGCGGCATTACTATGCTGGTGGAGCGTCCGACCGTACTGGCCAGCGAGCTTGCAGGCAACGAACTGCGTGACGGCGGGCTGGCGCTGAGGGAAAAAATCGAACGCTATCGACCGGCGGCGCTGGCCGTTTTGGGAAAACAGGCCTATCAGCAGGCCTTTCGCCGCAGCAAAGTGGAGTGGGGCAGGCAGCCGGAGTTAATCGGTGATACGGAGGTCTGGGTTCTGCCTAATCCCAGCGGGCTGAATCGTGCTTCACAGGAAGAAATGAGCGCGGCCTATGCGGCGCTGGAGCAGGCGCTGACGGCGCGCGGCGTTTGAACGTTTAAAAGAGAAAAGCCCCACTAAAAAAATGGCCCCGTAAAGGGGCCATTCTGTTACGCGATGCTTCGATTAATCATCGAGGAAGCTGCGCAGCACTTCGGAGCGGCTTGGGTGACGCAGCTTGCGCAGCGCCTTCGCTTCGATCTGACGGATACGCTCACGCGTTACGTCAAACTGCTTGCCCACTTCTTCCAGCGTGTGGTCGGTATTCATATCAATACCAAAACGCATACGCAGAACTTTCGCTTCGCGGGCCGTCAGGCCTGCCAGCACGTCGTGGGTGGCAGAACGCAGGCTCTCAGAGGTGGCAGAGTCCAGCGGCAGCTCCAGCGTGGTATCTTCGATAAAATCACCCAGATGTGAATCTTCATCATCACCAATTGGCGTCTCCATGGAGATTGGCTCTTTGGCAATTTTCAGCACCTTGCGGATTTTATCTTCCGGCATCAGCATACGCTCAGCCAGTTCTTCCGGCGTCGGCTCGCGCCCCATTTCCTGCAGCATCTGACGGGAGATACGGTTGAGCTTGTTAATTGTCTCAATCATATGCACCGGGATACGGATGGTACGCGCCTGGTCGGCGATAGAACGGGTAATCGCCTGACGAATCCACCATGTTGCATAAGTCGAGAACTTATAACCACGACGGTATTCAAACTTATCTACCGCTTTCATCAGGCCGATGTTGCCTTCCTGAATCAGGTCGAGGAACTGCAGACCACGGTTGGTGTATTTCTTCGCGATAGAGATAACCAGACGCAGGTTAGCCTCAACCATCTCTTTTTTCGCACGGCGGGCTTTCGCTTCACCGATAGACATACGACGGTTGATATCTTTTACCTGCTCGATAGTCAGACCGGTTTCTTCTTCAATCTGTTGCAGTTTTTGCAGGCTGCGATGGACGTCTTCAGAAACGTCGTTCAGCTTCTCTGACCACGGTTTGTTCATCGCCAGTGCGGCTTTGAACCAGGTTTCGCTGGTTTCATTACCGGTGAACAGAGTGATGAAGTTTTTCTTCGGCATCTTACACAGTTCAACACACAGCTTCATGATCAGACGTTCTTGAGTACGAACGCGGTCCATCATGGTACGCATGTTATTCACCAGGTAGTCGAACTGCTTCGGTACCAGGCGGAACTGCTTGAACACGTCGGAAAGGTTCTGAATTTCAGCGATAGCATCAGCGTGGCTGCGGCTCTTCGCTTTAATCACAGTGCGGGTGGCTTCATACTGCACGCGCAGATCGTTAAACTTCTCACGGGCCAGTTCAGGGTCGATGCTGTTGTCATCTTCCGAACTGTCGTCGTCAGACTCTTCGTCTTCATCTTCGTCGTCATCACGCTCTTCTTCAGAGAGTTCAGAACCGACGTGAGTTGCCGTTGGGGCCAGATCTTCTTCAGCATTTGGATCGACAAAGCCGATAATCAGATCGGACAGGCGTGCTTCACCTGCTTCTACGCGATCGTACTGTTCCAGCAGATAGGTAATGGCTTCAGGATATTCCGCGACGGAGCACTGAACCTGGTTGATACCATCTTCAATGCGTTTTGCGATATCGATCTCGCCTTCGCGCGTTAACAGCTCAACGGTACCCATTTCGCGCATGTACATACGCACCGGGTCGGTTGTACGACCGATTTCAGATTCAACGCTGGATAAGACCTGAGCGGCGGCTTCTGCTGCGTCTTCATCGGTGTCGGTGCTGTTTTCGTTCAGCATCAGATCATCGGCATCGGGTGCTTCTTCTACCACCTGGATGCCCATGTCGTTGATCATCTGGATGATGTCTTCGATCTGATCGGAGTCGACGATATCTTCCGGCAGATGGTCATTGACCTCGGCATAGGTCAGATAGCCTTGCTCCTTACCACGGGTGACAAGAAGTTTCAGCTGTGACTGCGGGTTTTGCTCCATAAGACGGTATCCACACTTCTGTTAAATTAGATTGGTGTCGGTCGGCTAACATGCCAACAATAACAGTGAGGGCGTTTGGATTATTGCCGCTGCCCATCGTGGCGGCTGTCAGGGTCTACCTGACGGATAATCGGCACCTAAGCCGCTGAGATCTCGTTTCGAAGCTCGCGCTTCTGAATTCTGTCGTTTAAGTGGATGAGCAATAAAAATGTCATCCGCTGTCAATAATCTGTAGTGTAGCTGATATGGCTTTTACTGCTTTTTCAGCGCCTGGCTCAGCGCCCATAATTCGCGGCGCTCTTCGGCATTCAGCCCGTGAGTACGGTCGCGGGCGATGAGCTCTTCAAGCCGACGCTCAAGCGCGGCATCGTACATGCTGGCCAGCGCATCCTGAAACATGGTGTCGACTTCGTCATCAACAATCATATGGTTCCAGGTTGCCAGCGTTTCAAGGCTCTGGCTAAATTTTGTTCCACGGTATAACTCTAGTAGCTGTCCGGTGGTCAGGCCAGGGTGAGCAACGCAAGTACTCACTAATTCTACAAAGAGCGGGAATCCTGCGACCTCTGACTGCTCCAGTCCTTCAAGGGAAGGGACCATGGCACCCAGATGCGGATTCTGCACCAGCAGCCCAATAA
Organism: Pantoea coffeiphila; assembly: GCF_016909495.1. Classification (GTDB taxonomy): domain Bacteria; phylum Pseudomonadota; class Gammaproteobacteria; order Enterobacterales; family Enterobacteriaceae; genus Erwinia; species Erwinia coffeiphila. Next base: position 441,063 of record NZ_JAFBFW010000003.1, read on the forward strand.
GTATACGCATGGTCGTGCGTTTTAGCTGGGGCTGCGCGGGCGGTATAGCATTTTCGGCCTTACCAGGCATCAGTTTCTCAAGCTGACTGTCGTCAAGAATGCCCAACTTATTGCCCAGCTCCTGGCGCAAATAGATACGCAGCGTTTCACCTGGCACCTGGCTTATCAGCGGCAGCGCAAGGGTACTGAGCTGGGCACGGCCATCAGGAGAACGTAGATCAACCTGCGGCATCAGCGTATCAAACAGAAACCCTGACAGCGGCATGGCCTGCTCCATCCGGGCCTCAAACGCCTCTTTGCCCTCTTTACGAATCAGCGTATCCGGGTCTTCACCGTCGGGCAGAAACATAAAGCGTAGCTGACGCCCGTCGTTCATGTAAGGCAGAGCCGTTTCCAGCGCGCGCCAGGCGGCTTCACGCCCCGCCCGGTCACCGTCGTAGCAGCAAATGACCGTATCGGTGGTGCGGAACAACAACTGTATATGCTCTGCCGTGGTTGAGGTTCCCAGTGATGCAACGGCGTAATCCACGCCAAACTGCGCCAGGGCAACCACATCCATATAACCTTCTACAACCAGCAGTTTGGCCGGTTCAGGATGATTCTTTTGTGCTTCATACAGGCCGTACAGCTGGCGACCCTTATGGAAAATATCGGTTTCCGGCGAGTTCAGATACTTAGGCATCCCGTCGCCGAGTACGCGGCCACCAAATCCAATCACCCGCCCGCGTTTATCGTGGATGGGGAACATCACGCGTTCGCGAAAACGGTCGTAGCTGCGCCCCTGATCGTTGGTCACCAACATTCCGGCATCGATCAGCGTTTGCTTATCATCCGGATTACGGCCAAAACGCTTTAAGGCGTTGTCCCAACCCGCAGGCGCAAAGCCGATAGAAAAGTGCTGTATAACATCATCGCTCAACCCGCGCTGTGCCAGATAATCACGGGCGCCAGCGGCCTGGTTTTGAGACAGCGACTGCTGATAGAAATCGCGCAGGCCGGTCATCAGCTGATAAAGACTTTGACGCTGGTGGCGCTCAAGCTGGCTGGGGCCGGAACCGCTTTCGTACGGCACTTCCAGACCATAGGCCGTCGCCAGTTCTTCAATGCTTTCGACAAACTCCAGACGGTCGTAATTCATCAGGAAGTCGATGGCGTTACCGTGCGCGCCACAGCCAAAACAGTGATAAAACTGCTTTTCGCCGTTTACGGTGAAGGAGGGGGTTTTCTCATTATGAAAAGGACAGCATGCGTGATAATTTTTACCCTGCTTTTTTAGCTTAACGCGAGCATCGATAAGATCCACGATGTCCGTGCGGGCCAATAAGTCATTGATAAAAACACGCGGAATGCGTCCAGCCATAAATCCCCTTCGAATGCTGCCCTGAGAATAATCCGTTATTCACTTATGGCTATAAACGAGAACAAGCCGCGCATTCCTTTCGGAAAGCACGGCCTGATAACTACTAACTTGTCTGTGAAACGTGAGGGCGAACCCTCAGAAAATTAGTACAGACGAGTGCGGCGTGCGTTTTCGCGAGCCAGTTTCTTCGCGTGGCGTTTTACTGCAGACGCTTTAGCGCGCTTACGTTCGGTAGTAGGTTTTTCATAAAACTCACGACGACGAACTTCAGCCAGAACGCCTGCTTTCTCGCAAGAACGCTTGAAGCGACGCAGTGCTACGTCAAATGGCTCGTTTTCACGTACTTTAATTACCGGCATGTAACTCTCACCTCGGATAAATTCGGTTTTGCCGCTGGCATCAGTGCCAGCTCATTTCAAAATGGTGCGGAATTTTACTCCAACACAGGCTGCGTTGTAAAGCACCATAGCATAAAGTAACCAACAGATGCGCCTGTGCGGCTGCCGGCTTTTTTCAGGGGGCCGATTATACATCAAACAGGCATCGGCGGTGGTAAAAAATTCACCTTTTGCACAACAGTTAACCGCAGGAAGGTTAAAATTGCCGCCGTTAAAAGCCCGCTCGTGCTACACTGCGCGCCGCAAGAATTGAGGTAAAAAAAGACAGCCATGCGTGTTCTCGGAATTGAAACATCCTGCGATGAAACCGGCATTGCCATTTACGACGATGCTGCGGGTTTGCTCGCTAATCAACTTTACAGCCAGGTCAAACTGCACGCTGACTACGGCGGCGTGGTGCCTGAACTGGCTTCGCGCGACCACGTGCGTAAAACCGTTCCACTGATCCAGGCCGCGCTGCGTGAAGCCGGGCTACAGGCGCAGGATATCGACGCCGTTGCCTATACCGCGGGCCCGGGACTGGTGGGTGCGCTGCTGGTGGGAGCAACCATAGGCCGTTCGCTGGCCTTCGCGTGGGATGTGCCGGCGATCGCCGTGCATCACATGGAAGGGCACCTGTTAGCGCCGATGCTGGAAGATAATCCGCCGGAATTCCCGTTTGTTGCACTGCTGGTTTCCGGTGGCCACACCCAGCTTATCAGCGTCACCGGTATCGGCGAATATACGCTGATGGGCGAATCGATTGACGATGCCGCCGGTGAAGCCTTCGATAAAACCGCTAAGCTGCTGGGGTTGGATTATCCCGGCGGGCCGATGCTGTCGAAAATGGCGCAGCAGGGCGTAGAAAAGCGTTTTGTTTTCCCGCGACCGATGACCGATCGTCCGGGGCTGGACTTCAGCTTCTCCGGCCTGAAAACCTTCGCTGCCAACACTATCCGGGATAATGACGATAGCGATCAGACCCGTGCCGATATTGCGCGTGCGTTTGAAGATGCGGTGGTGGATACACTGGCGATAAAATGTCGCCGTGCGCTGGATGAAAGCGGGTTTAAGCGTCTGGTGATTGCCGGCGGCGTGAGCGCTAACCGTACGCTGCGCAGCAAACTGGCGGAAATGATGCAAAAACGCGGCGGCGAAGTGTTTTACGCCCGGCCTGAGTTTTGTACCGACAACGGCGCGATGATCGCCTATGCGGGCATGGTACGCCTTAAAGGCGGTACTTATGCCGGGCTGAACGTGACCGTGCGCCCTCGCTGGCCGCTGGCGGAACTGCCGGCGATTTAAGCCTGACCGCCTGAAATCGCTGTATTTCAGGCTGGCTATTCAACATTACGGCTGGGGTTTATCCTGGCCGTTTTTCTTTTTCTTTTTCTTCTTCCAGATTTTATTTTCCTGGCCGCGCCAGAGGCGCTGGATGTTGTCATGATGCCGCAGCAGGATCAGGCAGGAGAGCATGGCGACCGGAAAGGTGAACTGCGGTTTGAACCACCAGACATAAAACGGCGCAATCAGTGCGCTGATAATCGCCCCCAATGACGAATATCCACTGAGCAGTACGGTCAGCAGCCAGGTGCCGGTCATCAGGCCGGTCAGATCCCAACCGATGGGTGCAATGGCTCCGAATGCCGTCGCCACGCCTTTGCCGCCCTTGAAATGGAAGAAAACGGGGTAGATATGGCCAAGACAGGCCGCAATCGCGGTCAGGCCAAGGTAGAGCGGCGTAATGCCCTGACTGTAGGCCAGCCAGACCGGCAGCATACCTTTGAGAACATCAAAAACCAGTACCGTCGCCGCCGCAGCTTTCCCGCCTAATCGCAGTACGTTGGTGGCACCCGGGTTGCCCGATCCATTTTGGCGTGGGTCCGGCAATCCGAACAGTCGGCAGACCAAAATCGCGCTGGAGATGGAGCCACACAGATACGCGAAAAGGATCATGCCAAGCGCGAATACACTCATAACACCGTTCCGTCTTGTTGGGGTCGTTTTGTTGTTAACATCCGTGGATAATACGCATAAACCGCCGGGGATGGTATCCGGCAACCACAAAAACAGAGAGCCGTATCATGGATATCGTATTTATTGATCAATTGTCCGTTATCACCACCATCGGCGTTTACGACTGGGAACAGACCATTCAGCAGAAGCTGGTGTTCGATGTCGAAATGGCGTGGGATAATCGTAAAGCTGCCGCCAGTGACGATGTGAATGACTGTCTGAGCTATGCCGATGTATCAGAAGCGATTATTGCCCACGTACAGAATGGAAAATTTGCGCTGGTTGAGCGCGTAGCGGAAGAGATAGCCACACTCTTGCTGAACCAGTTCGCCTCGCCCTGGGTGCGCATCAAGGTCAGCAAACCCGGCGCCGTTGCGCAGGCACACCAGGTTGGCGTGATTATCGAACGCGGTAATATTCCGAAATAAATTCAATGTGATTGCCATCACAATGAAACCAAATCACAGTAAGGTTTGTCTTAAGTTGCGACTTAGGGGTGATCCTGAATTTTTACTGTAAATTCAGGGCTGATTGGCGGAAGCGTTAGCGACCGCCTTTTTCATGATTTTAAAGGGCTAAAGGTATTTTGATGGCAGATATTCATCAGCTATGGGTTGCAGCGATACTAGGGATAGTTGAGGGGTTAACGGAGTTTCTCCCCGTGTCATCTACCGGGCATATGATCATCGTGGGTCATCTGTTGGGGTTTGAGGGAGAGAAGGCGGAAACCTTCGAAGTTGTTATCCAACTAGGTTCGATTCTTGCCGTAGTGGTGATGTTCTGGCGTCGTTTGTTCGGCCTGATCGGTATTAACTTCGGTGAAGTTAAGCATGAAGGCACCGGCACCGGGCATTTAACGCTGATTCATATCCTGTTGGGTATGGTGCCGGCGGTGGTTATCGGTCTGCTGCTGCACGACAAAATTAAAACCCTGTTTAACCCGGTTAACGTGATGTATGCGCTGGTGGTCGGTGGCGTCCTGCTGATTGCTGCCGAACTGCTGAAGCCGAAACAGCCGAAAGCGGTAGGCGTGGATGATATCACCTATCGTCAGGCGTTTATTATCGGCTGCTTCCAGTGCCTGGCGCTGTGGCCCGGTTTTTCCCGCTCGGGTGCGACCATCTCCGGCGGAATGCTGATGGGCGTAAGCCGCTATGCCGCATCGGAATTCTCATTCCTGCTGGCGGTGCCGATGATGATGGGCGCCACCGCGCTGGATCTCTATAAGAGCATGGGCTTCCTGAGCGTCGCCGATGTGCCGATGTTTGCGGTGGGCTTTGTGACCGCCTTTATCGTGGCGCTGATCGCCATCAAGAGCTTCCTGCATATCATCAAACGGATTTCGTTTATCCCGTTTGCGATCTACCGCTTTATTATCGCCGCTGCCGTTTACGCGGTGTTTGTGCTGTAAGTGATACCAGGGGCGGATCGCCGATCCGCCCTTACTGCACCTGCCAGACCTCCAGCGCCGCAATGCGCCTGCGCGTCAGTTCTTCCCTCACCGCTGCACCTTTAAACCCGGCTGCGACCACATCGCGCGTAGGCACTTCTGACACAATTCTGAAGGCTTCTCGCAGATACGTTCCCTGCGGATAGGGATTATTTTCGAACCCGCTACGCCCACGCGCATCGGCTTCGCTGGTCAACGCAATCTGCTCAACGCGGTGCGGCTTACGCCAGGCGTCGAGCCTGTCGAACAGGTTAACCAGCGTTGCGGCAGAATGATTTTGGATCGTGTGAACGAGATCGTGAAATTCGGTAACCAGCAGCGCCAGATCGCGAACGTGATTCGGCACGCGCAGGCGTTCGCACAGCGCCGCAACCAGCGGTACGCCAGCCAGCCCGTGGCCGTGGTGGCTGGGCCATTTTTCCGGCGACGTCAGGGCCTTGCCGACATCGTGAAACAGCGTAGCGAAGCGCACATCCAGCTCCGGGCTGAGATGTGCAGCCATCGCCAGCGTCATCAGCGAGTGAACGCCGCTGTCGATTTCCGGATGCCATTTCGCCGGAGCCGGTACGCCGTAGAGATTATCCAGCTCGGGAAATAAGATCGCGAGCGCATCGCAGTCGCGCAGTACCTGGAAAAACACCTGCGGGTTGCGGGTCAGCAGCGCGCTTTCGGTCTCTTTCCACACGCGTTCCGCCGTCAGATGATTCAACTCGCCGCTGTGCGCCATAGAACGCATCAGCTCAAGCGTTTCATCAGCGATGCGGAAGTTAAGATGGGCGAAGCGCGCGGCAAACCGTGCGACGCGCAGCACGCGCAAAGGATCTTCATTAAACGCGGCGGAAACATGGCGCAGAATACGTTGCTCAATGTCCGCACGACCGTTGTAAGGGTCGTAATACTGGCCGTTATCATCGCGCGCAATGGCATTGATGGTCAGATCGCGGCGCGCCAGATCCTGCTCCAGCGTTACGTCGGGTGCGGAATAGCAGACAAACCCGGTATAGCCATTGCCTGATTTACGTTCGGTACGTGCCAGCGCATATTCCTGATGATTTTCGGGATGCAGAAAAACCGGGAAATCACGTCCGACCTGGGAATAGCCCAGCTCAAGCATCTGCTCGGGGGTGGCACCAACCACCACCCAGTCTTTATCTTTCAGCGGCAAATTCAGCAGTCCGTCGCGAACCGCGCCACCGACAAGGTATGTTTTCACTGCACATCTCCAGAATAAAACGTCGGGTCAGAGGAAAAGCATTTTTTTATAGTAAGCAGTAATACTACAACATCCGTCAGGGATGATGCCAAATTGCAGGTACGCCAAAGGGGGCATCCACGGATGCCCTCCAACCAAACTGAAAACCTTTAGTTCATCCAGCGGTCGTTTTTCTTCCTGCGCGGCAGCATATGCGGCAACAGCAGACCGAGCAGCAGGCCGAAGCCGGCAACGCCGCCGCCGTACATAAACCACTGCATAATGATGGTGCGCTGTTTATCATCCAGCTGAACGTTGGCGGCATCCACCTTTTTACTGGCGACCACCAGCTGGTTCTTTAACTGCTGATTTTCATCTTTCAGGCTGTTAATGGCGTCATCGCTGCCTGCGACTTTTTTCTGCATTTCTGCCGTGCGCTCATTCCAGCTGCCGTCAATATTCGCCAGTTTGGCGGTCAGGTCTTTAACCTGCTGCTCCAGCTCCGGCACGCGTGAACGCAGGCTGGGCTGTTCACTGAGCTGACTCAGCGGTATCCAGGTTGTTCTGCCCTGCGCATCACGGATCTGCCCGTATTTACTGTTCTCATTAGATTGCAGCAGGGTAACTTCTTCCCCGGCGTTCAGCGTGCCGATCAGGCGATAATCATTGCCGGGACCGCTGCGAACCCAGGTAGAGAGTTCATCGGAAATGTAACGTTTTTCTTCAGCATGCACGTTAGCGACGGCGCTAAAAGCCAGAAAAGTCAGGCCAATAAAGTGAGTTTTTTTCATTCGAACTCTTTTTGCATAAGTACTGGGCGAAAGTAATAGCACAGTCTGGAGCGGCCTCGCAGAAAGCTGAATGAGAACTGTCCTGATCTCAGGCGACATGGGAGGCAACGCGCGAAAGCGTAATAAAGCAGAGACATCCCTGCTGCTTGTGCATTACTCTTCTTGGTATCTCAGGTGCGATGATCCGCAAGTTGCCCTGCTTTTTTGCAGCGGCTGAGTCAGCTCTTTCTGCGCTATCGGGAAATTTGCGGTTATTATCAAACACTACCACCATTTACCGTGCCGGTAATCATTTAGATAAGACATTATGACCATCGAAATCGAGCTAAAGTTCATTACCACCGCCGATGCTGCGACAAAACTCGCCAGCCAGCTGGCTCTCTGGCCCCATGAACACACCTCCGGGCAGAAGCTGAGCAACATCTATTTTGAAACGGCCAACGGCCAGCTGCGCAGCTGGGACATGGGTCTGCGCATTCGCGGATTTGGTGACAGTTTCGAAATGACGCTGAAAACTGCCGGGCAGACGATTGGTGGTCTTCACCAGCGACCGGAGTACAACGTCGCACTCAATGAACCGGTGCTGGATATTCATCAGCTTCCCGCGGACGTCTGGCCAGAAGGTACCGATCTTGATGCCCTGCAGCAGCAGTTAAACCCGCTGTTCAGCACTCATTTCGTCCGTGAGAAGTGGGTGGTGACCTATGGTGAAAGCGAAATAGAAGTGGCTTTCGATCTGGGAGAGGTCAGCGCCGGAGAACTGAGCGAGCCGCTGCATGAAATCGAGCTGGAGCTGAAAAACGGTAATCGCGACGATCTTCTGGCATTTGCCGTCGAGCTGGCAAAAATGGGCGGCCTGCGGCTGGGAAGCCTGAGTAAAGCGGCGCGCGGATATGCGCTGGCGAAAGGCAACCCACCCCGTAAGCTGCGCCCGGTTCCACTGCTTAAGGTCAAGCCGAAGGCGACGGTGGAGCAGGGGATGCAGGACGCTTTCCTGCTGGCGCTCAGCCAGTGGCAGTATCATGAAGAGCTGTGGCTGCGCGGCAATGCTGACGCGCTCGGGGAAATTCAGGAGGCGCTGGAAACGCTGCGTCAGGCATTTTCTCTGTATGGTGCGCTGGTGCCACGCAAGGCCAGCAGCGAGCTGCGTCAGCGCCTGACCGAGCTGGAAGCGGCACTGCTGGAAGACGATCTGGATGCCCTGTCCGTGTGCTTCAGTCCACTCTGGCTGGAAACGCAGCTGGCGCTGACCACCTGGATCGCCACGACGCGCTGGCGTGATTTTATCGACTCGAAAACCGATGCCAAGCTACAGGGCTCCTTTAAGCGTTTCAGCGATATCATGCTGGGGCGCATTTCCGCAGACCTGAAGGAGACCTTTGGTCAGGTCAATCAGCTGAATGAATACCAGGATAAGCTGACACGCCTCCATCGGCAGCAGCTTGCCGTACATCTGCTGGCCGGTAGCTATGACGAGGCAGCGGTAAGTGAGTGGCTCGGTCACTGGCAGCTACTGCGTCAGGCGATCATCGATCGGCAGGATGTATGGCTGGATGGCCACCGCCGGCAGGCGCTGAAACAGCCGGCATTCTGGAAAAATGGTAACGCCTGAGCCGTTAGAAACGCTTATTTTCCAAACCCGTTGATCGTGTGTTGCAGGATGGCAGCCAACGCCCCTGGAGCCTGAGTCTCGGGGGTGATTAATCAGGGAGTGTTTATGGTGCCTTTACTATCGCAGCCGCTGCCATCTTTGCTGGCTGAACAGATTTCCGTTATCGATCCTCTGCCGGACGGGACCACTCCGCAGCAGCAGTCCGTGCTGGCGTTTAGTGACTTCATCAGTGATAACCTGACGAAACATCCTGAATGGTGGCAGCAGCTGCAAACTCAGCCGCCGCTTGCCGACGAGTGGCAGCACTATACCGCGTGGCTGGCAGAGCGGCTGGCCTCGGTGCTGGATGAAAACACGCTGATGCGCGAACTGCGGCTGTTTCGCCGCCATATGCTGACGCGCATCGCCTGGATGCAGACTCTGGCGACCAGCAGCACCGAACAAACGTTAACGCAGCTGAGCGAACTGGCAGAAACCCTGATCGTCGCTGCCCGTGACTGGCTGTGGCTCGCCTGCTGCAAGGATTTTGGCACGCCGGTTAATGCCGCCGGAGAGCCGCAGCCGCTGCTGATCCTCGGTATGGGTAAACTGGGCGGTGGTGAGCTGAATTTCTCTTCCGATATCGATTTGATCTTCACCTGGCCGGAAAATGGCGTGACGCAGGGCGGACGGCGTGAGCTGGATAACGCCCAGTTCTTTACGCGTCTGGGGCAGCGGCTGATCAAAGTGCTCGATCAGCCAACCGTGGACGGCTTCGTCTACCGCGTAGATATGCGGCTGCGGCCGTTTGGTGACAGCGGCCCGCTGGTGCTGAGCTTTGCGGCGCTGGAAGATTATTACCAGGAGCAGGGGCGCGACTGGGAACGCTATGCGATGGTCAAGGCCCGCTTAATGGGCGGCGGTGACGATCGCTGGAGCCAGGAACTACGGCAGATGCTGCGGCCGTTTGTCTTTCGTCGCTATATTGATTTCAGCGTGATCCAGTCCCTGCGCAATATGAAGGCGATGATTGCGCGTGAGGTGCGGCGGCGCGGGCTGACCGATAACATCAAGCTCGGTGCCGGTGGTATCCGTGAAATAGAGTTTATTGTTCAGGTCTTCCAGCTGATCCGTGGTGGTCGTGAACGGTCGCTGCAGCTGCGTTCATTGCTTCCTACTCTTGAATCAATCAAAGAACTGAATTTACTTCCACAGTCTCAGGTCGCGCAGCTGCACGATGCCTATCTGTTCCTGCGGCGGTTGGAAAATCTGCTGCAAAGCATTAATGATGAACAGACGCAGACATTGCCGGCCAGTGAGCTGGACCGCGCGCGTCTGGCGTGGGCGATGGGATTTGCCGACTGGCAGGGCCTGCACGACCGGCTGGATGGGCATATGGTGGCGGTACGCTCAATCTTCGACGAGCTGATTGGCGACGATGCCCCGGAGAGCGGCGAGAACCGTGAAGCCGGGGAATATGGTGTGCTGTGGCAGGACCAGTTAGAGGAAGCTGAACTGCTGCCGCTCGTCCCGCATTTGAACGGTGAAGCATGTCAGCAACTGCTGCGGGCGATTACCGATTTTCGTCTGGATGTGGATAAGCGCACGATCGGCCCACGCGGCCGCCAGGCGCTCGATCAGCTGATGCCTCGTCTGCTCAGCGAGGTAGTACCGCGCGATGATGCGGTTGTCACGCTTGGCCGCCTGACGCCGCTGCTGCTCGGCGTGGTCACACGCACCACCTATCTGGAGCTGCTCACGGAATTCCACGGCGCGCTCCAGCATCTGATTCGCCTGTGTGCCGCCTCTCCGATGGTTGCCAGCCAGCTGGCGCGTTATCCGCTGCTGCTTGATGAGCTGCTTGACCCGGCGACGCTTTACCAGCCAACGGCAACCGATGCCTATCGCGACGAGCTGCGTCAGTATCTGCTGCGTATCCCGGAAGAGGATGAAGAGCAGCAGCTGGAAGCACTCAGGCAGTTTAAACAGGCCCAGCATCTGCGTATTGCCGCGGCGGATATCGCCGGCACGCTGCCGGTAATGAAGGTCAGCGATCATCTGACCTGGCTTGCCGAAGCGATGATAGAAGCGGTAGTACAGCAGGCGTGGAATATGATGGTACAGCGCTACGGGCGGCCATCGCATCTGACCAGCGACAGCGAGCGTGGCTTTGCCGTTGTCGGCTACGGCAAGCTGGGCGGTTGGGAGCTGGGTTACAGCTCCGATTTGGACCTGGTATTCCTGCACAACTGCCCTCAGGAAGCGGTCACGCTGGGCGATCGCAGTATTGATGGGCGGCAGTTCTATCTGCGGCTGGCACAGCGGGTGATGCATCTGTTCAGTACCCGAACCTCGTCAGGTATTCTTTATGAAGTCGATGCCCGCCTGCGCCCCTCGGGTGCTGCCGGTATGCTGGTGAGTACCTTTGAAGCCTTTGACGATTACCAGCGCAATGAAGCCTGGACCTGGGAGCATCAGGCGCTGGTACGTGCTCGCATCGTTTACGGAGATGGGGAGCTCAGTCAGCGCTTTGGAGAAATTCGCCGGGGTATCCTGGCGCTGCCGCGTGAGGCAGAAACCCTGAAGGTTGAGGTTCGGGAGATGCGTGAAAAAATGCGTGCGCATCTTGGACAGAAACATAAAGGCCGCTGGGATATTAAAGCCGATGCCGGTGGCATCACAGATATTGAATTCATCACGCAATATCTGGTCCTACGCTATGCCTCACAGGATCTGACGCTAACCCGCTGGTCCGATAATGTTCGTATTTTCGAACTGCTGGCTAACGGGGGAAAAATGACGGAGCCGGAGGCGAAAGCACTGACTCATGCCTACGTTACGCTGCGAGATGCACTGCACCACCTGGCGCTACAGGAGCTGCCGGGGCATGTGGAAGAAAGCGCCTATGCGAGTGAAAAAGCCCAGGTTAATCACAGCTGGCAAACCTGGTTTGGCGACTGAGGACGCAGAGCGTATCCGTGGCTTGGTGACGAAGTGAACAACGTGGCCGCGATAGTCAGGCACGGCAACATTTGTGCTATTATCGCGCGCCTGAATTTTTGGTTTTTATGCTGTCTGGAGTGGAGTGTCTGAATGAAAGTTACACTGCCTGATTTTAAACGTGCGGGTGTTCTGGTTGTTGGTGATGTGATGCTGGATCGTTACTGGCACGGGCCAACCAGCCGTATCTCTCCCGAAGCTCCGGTGCCGGTTGTCAAGGTTGAACACGTGGAAGAGCGCCCCGGCGGGGCGGCAAACGTGGCGATGAATATCGCTTCTCTTGGCGCTGAATCTCGCCTCGTGGGACTAACCGGCATTGATGATGCTGCGCGCGTACTGAGCGAGACGCTGACTGGGGTCAACGTGCAGTGTGATTTTGTTTCTGTACCAACCCATCCAACCGTGACCAAGCTGCGCGTTCTTTCGCGTAATCAGCAGCTAATCCGCCTTGATTTTGAAGAGGGTTTCGAAGGGGTTAACCCGGAACCTATGCACGAGCGCATTCAGCAGGCCTTGCCTAAAATCGGTGCGCTGGTGCTTTCTGACTACGCCAAAGGCGCGTTGTCGAGCGTAGAAACCATGATCAAGCTGGCACGTGAAGCCGGTGTACCAGTGCTGGTGGACCCGAAAGGGACCGATTTCGGCCGTTATCACGGCGCCACCTTGCTGACGCCGAATCTTTCGGAGTTTGAAGCCGTAGTCGGTAAGTGCAAAAGCGAGGCTGAAATCGTTGAGCGTGGTACCGCGCTGATGCAGAAGCACGGCCTGTCGGCGCTGCTGGTGACCCGTTCTGAAAACGGTATGACGCTGCTACAGCCGGGCAAAGAACCGTTCCATATGCCAACGCAGGCGCAGGAAGTGTTCGATGTAACCGGTGCTGGCGATACGGTGATCGGCGTACTGGCTGCCGCGCTGGCCGCTGGCAACAGCCTGGAAGAGAGCTGCTTCCTTGCAAATGCGGCTGCGGGCGTGGTTGTGGGTAAACTGGGTACATCGACAGTTTCCCCGATTGAGCTGGAAAATGCGATTCATGCGCGCCCCGAGTCTGGTTTTGGCGTGATGGATGAAGCTCAGCTGAAGGCTGAAGTCGCTAAAGCCCGCCAGCGCGGCGAGCGCGTGGTGATGACCAATGGCGTATTTGACATTCTTCATGCCGGGCACGTTTCCTATCTCGCGAATGCCCGCAGACTGGGTGACCGGCTGATTGTGGCGGTGAACAGCGACGCGTCCACCCGCCGTCTGAAGGGCGAAACACGTCCGGTTAACCCGCTGGAAAATCGTATGATCGTTCTGGGTGCGCTGGAAGCCGTAGACTGGGTGGTGGGCTTTGAAGAAGACACGCCGCAGCGTCTGATTGCTGAAGTGTTGCCGGACCTGCTGGTCAAAGGCGGCGACTATAAGCCAGAGGATATCGCAGGCAGTAAAGAAGTGTGGGCTAACGGCGGTGACGTACGCGTGCTGAACTTCGAAGACGGTATCTCAACCAGCAATATCATTAAGACGATTATCAATCGTAAGAACTAAAAAAAAGCTGCCCGGTTGGGCAGCTTTTTTCTTTGTAAATCAGACAGGATCTTTTGCATCGCCAGGCTCTGATGCGGCCTGCGCAGCGGGTGCCGTCGTGACCGGTGCAGTGGCCGTTCCTGCCGCCGCCGCTGGTGCTGCAGACTGGTTCTCCAGCGCCGCCAGGCGTTGTTCCAGTACTGCCAGCTTTTCGCGTGTGCGCAACAGCACCTGAGTCTGCACGTCAAACTCTTCACGGTTCACGACATCAAGACGGGTCAGCTGGGCCTGGATGGTCTGACGAATTTTCTTTTCCACATCATCGCCTAACTCGCGGATACCTTTTGGCATAGATTCATGGATCTGGCGGGCCAGTTGTTCAATTTTTTTAGCATCAATCATGTCAGCTTCCTGGTAGCAGCAAATTTTCTCTAAGTGTAATCCCTCCGGGGGAAAGGATAAACCGGAAATGAGCATAGCGAATAAATGGATATAAATTTGCCAATTTTGTTCGTTGCCCGCGTTCATTATCAGCGTTATAGTAAGTCTGCTTATTCTCAGGGCGGGGCGAAATTCCCCACCGGCGGTAAATCAGCTTCGGCTGAAAGCCCGCGAGCGCTTCAGGGTCATTCCTGAAGGACAGCAGATCCGGTGTAATTCCGGGGCCGACGGTTAGAGTCCGGATGGGAGAGAGTAACGTATCTTGTCGGGCCTGCGCTCGCCTCGCGTTATTTTTTTGTCACAGCTTGACACTCCTAAGCACGCCCTGATTCTGGTAACCCATACATTTATTAAGGTTTATTTACCATGAATCAGTCGCTACTTTCTGAATTTGGCACGCCTGAACAGCGTGTAACCCGTGCTATCGAAGCGCTTCGCGCTGGCCGCGGTGTAATGGTTTTAGATGATGAAGATCGTGAAAATGAAGGTGATATGATCTTCGCCGCCGAAACCATGACCGTAGAACAGATGGCATTAACCATTCGTCACGGCAGCGGTATCGTCTGCCTTTGTCTGACCGAAGAACGTCTTGGTCAGCTTGACCTGCCAATGATGGTTGAAGATAACACCAGCGCCTACGGCACCGGTTTCACCGTCACCATCGAAGCTGCGCAGGGTGTCACCACCGGCGTTTCCGCTTCAGACCGCATCACCACTATCCGTACCGCTATTGCTGATGATGCCAAGCCTGCCGATCTGAATCGTCCTGGTCACGTCTTCCCGCTGCGCGGTCGTGCTGGCGGCGTGCTGACCCGCGGTGGGCACACCGAAGCCACTATCGATCTGGTGACGCTGGCGGGCTTCAAGCCGGCGGGCGTGCTGTGTGAGCTGACTAACGATGATGGTTCAATGGCACATGCGGCGGAAGTCGTTGTCTTCGCTAAGCAGCATGACATGCCGGTCGTCACTATCGAAGATCTGGTGGCTTATCGCCGTAGCCACGAAACGCTCCAGGCCAGCTAATCTTCTCTGGGCCGGTTTACCCGGCCCTGTTAATTTATCCTGCTTCCTGCTTCCTGCTTCCTGCTTCCTGCTTCCTGCTTCCTGCTTCCTGCTTCCTGCTTCCTGCCTTCAGACCACAGCGGCAGTCTTGATGTACATCAGCCAACCGTCATCCATTCTGCAATCTCTGTTCAAATTATCTGAATATCTTCATCAGGGTTATCCAGGTTCATCACGATACATATGGGCGTAATGTAAGCGTCATTGAACGAACACTTCTGGAGTAAACCATGAGTCACCAACGTATGCCCGCACTCTTCCTTGGCCACGGTAGCCCGATGAATGTGCTGGAAGAGAATATCTATACCGAAACCTGGCGCAAGCTGGGTGAGACCTTACCGAAGCCAAAAGCGATTATTGCGGTTTCCGCGCACTGGTATACGCGCGGAACGGCGGTTACCGCGATGGAGAAACCACGTACCATTCATGATTTTGGTGGTTTCCCGCAGGCCCTGTTTGACACGCGCTATCCTGCTCCTGGTTCCCCGGCGCTGGCCCGCCAGATTGCGGAAGTGCTGTCGCCGGTTGACGTTCAGCTCGATCAGGAGTGGGGCTTTGACCACGGTTCCTGGGGAGTGTTAATTAAGATGTACCCGGATGCCGATATTCCGGTTGTTCAGCTGAGCATTGATGGCACAAAACCAGCAGCGTATCACTTTGAGCTGGGACGCAAACTGGCGCTACTGCGCGAGCAGGGCGTGATGATCGTTGCCAGCGGCAACGTAGTGCATAACCTGCGTATGGTTCGCTGGCAGGGAGAAGCACCAGCCTATCCGTGGGCTGAGTCGTTTAATCAGTACGTGCGCGATAATCTGGCATGGCAGGGTGAGGATGCTCAGCATCCGCTGGTTAACTTTATGCAGCATGAGGGCGCGGCGCTGTCGAATCCAACGCCAGAGCACTATCTGCCACTGCTTTACGTGCTGGGCGCCAGGGCGCAGGATGAAGCGGTAACCGTGCCGGTGGATGGCATTGTGATGGGGTCGTTGAGTATGCTGTCCGTGCAGGTGGGCTAAACTGCCAGGATGACTTGCCGCTTTGATATTGGGCGAGGGGAACCTCGCCCGAAAAGATTACTCGATAAACGCGTGCGGATAGAAGCGTGACAGATCCTGGGTGATCAGTTCGCGATCTTCCCTCAGGCCAATTCCCGCTGGCTGATCGTCGATCAGCCAGGAACCGATCAGCGTATAGCTGTCGCCAAACTTCGGCAGCGGATGGAACTGCTGGACGATCATTCCCTCTTCGCCGTAAGGCCCGTCAACGCGGGCGATCTCTTTACCATTTTCCACGATGCGAATATTCGCGCCTTCACGGGAAAACAGTGGCTTAACCACGTATTTATCCATATGCGGCACGTTATCTTCGGCAAAGTAAGCGGCAAGCAGATTCGGGTGATTAGGGAACATTTTCCATAGCAGCGGCAGCATCGCTTTATTGGAAATGATGCTCTTCCATCCCGGCTCCAGCCAGCGCACACCGGCATCGGCAAGCTTAGTGGAGAACATCTCGCGCAGCATAAACTCCCAGGGATAGAGTTTAAACATGTTGCTTATCACCTGGTCATTTACATCGGTGAACTGGCCTTTTTCCCCCAGACCAATCTCGTCTATAAACAGGAATTCACTCGGTAAACCGGCCTCGGTCGCGCAGTCCTGCAAATATTGCACCGTGGCGCGATCTTCTTCAGTATCGCGGCAGCAGGAGAAGTGGAGCAGGCCAAAACCGTGTTTCTGATGCAGATCGGCAAAACGTTCGATCAGCTTTTCCTGCAGGCTGTTGAACTGATCGCTGCCTGCCGGAAGGTTCCCGGCGTTAAGCTGTTCTTCCAGCCAGACCCACTGGAAGAATGCGGCTTCATAAAGTGAGGTTGGCGTATCGGCGTTATTCTCCAGCAGCTTGGCAGGAGAGTGGCCGTCCCACGCAAGGTCTAAACGGGAGTAGAGCGATGGCTGGCCGCTTTTCCAGGATTCCCGCACGAAATCCCAGGTGTGCTTAGGAATGCGAAACTTCTCCAGCAGCTCTTCGCTGCCGGTGACCAAATCCACCGCCTGTAAACACATCTGATGAATTTCGCTGGTGACATCTTCCAGAGTTTCAATCTGCTGCAGGGTAAACTGATAGTAGGCGTCTTCACACCAGTAAGGCTCGCCGTACATGGTGTGGAAGTTAAAACCGTACTCAGTGGCTTTTGCTCGCCAGTCAGGACGCTCAGCAATAGCAATGCGTTTCATCCGGCGTTAGCCCCCTAAACTGCGGCTGGTGGTGCTGGAACGATTGCTGCCGGACGCACTGCTACGCTGCATGGTGGATTGTTTCGCCACGCTTTCACCAAAGCCACCGCGCGTTACCGTGCTGGTGGTTGCAGGTTTCGGCGCCATCGCTGTTTTCGGTACGTTCATCGTGCGGCCTGATACGGCCGGGCCATAGCTCTTACCAGCGGCATCCACGAACTTACCGTTAGCCGGGCTGGCCGGGTTTTTTGAGCTAAAGAGTGGCTGCTGCTGTCCCATGCCCCCGCTCATCATTCGTCCCATCATGTAACCGGCCATCAGCGGCATCCAGAAACTGCCGCTGGACTGATTTTCCGCATTGGTGGTTACACCAGCCTGTGCCGGAGCCTGCTGACACTGACCTTCACCGAATTCGGCCACGCAGTCTTCACGGCTGGCATACTTGGGTGCGGTCTTAACGGCTTCTTCTTTCGCTTTATTAAATGCGACCGTGCACTGCTCTGATTTACCCGGATTGGCGCTGGAGCAGTCATCCGCATTCTGATACATCGAAACGCTTTCGTCCGTTTGCTCACAGCCCGCCAGCATAATGACTGCGGTCACCGCAAGGGCCACCGGCGTTAAATGACGTGCGCCCCAGCTTTTACGAAAAGAGGCGTGATTGATCTGTTTAGTCCGTTTCATGGCTTTCTGTCCTGTGCCCAAAGATAGTGCATAGGATAGGGGAACGGCGGTGAAAAATGAAGCGATGCGGCTGGATGGTACGGGGATCTTTACGTAGCTATACGTTTGATTGTGAAGGACGGCTTACAAATTGCTTTGGAAAAGCAGAAGGGCAGCGCAGGCTGCCCTTCTCTATAGATTACTGGCCGGCGGATTACCGCTGGCTTTGTAATTTACTGTGCTTGAACCGAACGGCTCAAATCACGGTCGGCGGCGGCATCCTGTTTTGGATTTTCAGGTGCAACGGCATCCGGCGTGGTGGGAATATCTTTGCCGAGATGAGTATTCAGCGCCTGTAAATCTTCCTCATTGAGCGTACCCAGAGCAGATTTGATATTCAGCTGGTTAATCATATAGCTATAGCGTGCATTCGCCAGCTGCTGCTTGGCGTTGTACAGCGTTGTTGTCGCGTCCAGCACGTCAACGATGGTACGAGTACCGACCTGATAACCGGCTTCCATGGCGTCCAGGGAGCTCTGTGAAGAAACCACGGCCTGCTTATAGGCGTTGATGCTGCTGATAGACGCGTTCACGTTATTAAATGAAGAACGGACGGTCTGCACAGTGGTACGGTGGGCGCTTTCTAACTGCTCACTGTAAGACACAAATGCATACTGCGCCTGTTTGACCTGCGAGGTGACCGAGCCACCGCTGTACAGCGGCAGACTAAAGCTCAGTCCAACCTGGTTGCTGCCGCTGATATTGTCCGTGCCGGTAGAACGATCGCCGTGGTAGCGATTGTTTGACAGGCCGGTTGACGCGGTCAGACCGACGGTTGGCATATGACCGGTTTCAGCGGAGCGGATTTGCTCGCGAGCCAGGTCCTGAGACAGACGGGCGGAGAGCAGGCTAAGGTTACGGCTTTCAGCCTCTTTCAGCAGATCTTTCACCGGCTGCGGCTTATCTGTTTTGAAGCGATCCACGTTCAGCGATGCCAGGCTTGGGTAGTAATTGCCGGTTACCTGACGCAGAGACTCAACGGCGTTATCCAGGTCGTTACGAGCGCTCACTTCGCTGGCCAGCACGCTATCGTACTGTGAACGGGCGTTCTGCACGTCGGTGATGGCGACCAGGCCCACGTTAAAGCGCTGGGTGGTTTGATCCAGCTGACGATAGATTGACTGCTTCTGCGCTTCGGTATAGGAAAGGGTATCAATCGCATTCAGAACGTTGAAATACGCCGTTGCCGTGTCCAGAATCAGCTTCTGCTGTGCGGTCTGGTAGGTGACATCCTGAATACCGGCGGTTTTTTCCTGCAGGGTCAGCGCACGCCATTTTGACATATCAAAAATGGTCTGGGTCAGCTGCAGCGATGCGCTTTTCGTATCGCTGTTCGAATCACGAGCATCGCGATAACCGTTAGTATAGGTATAGTCCGCTCCCAACCCGAGCTGCGGTAACAGTGGGCTACGGGCTTCGTTAATTTTCTCAAAAGCAGCATCGCGATCGGCCGCTGAGCTACGAAGATCAGGGTTAGACAAACGAGCCTGCTGATAGACCTGAAGCAGGTTTTCAGCCTGGCTGGCAACACTGAAGCCGCCCAGGCTCAGACCAATGAGTAAAGGGAGCAGTTTGTTCATTTGCATTCCTTGTAGTGCCGCAAAATTGCTATGGTAGCGCTGGCGTAGGCCAAAAAATTATCGCCGATTCTAGCAGAGTGTGCCGATAAGGTAAGTTGGCTGAAAGTGCCATCTCGCTTTAATTTACGTAAATAATTCCTCAGAAACTACAAATCTAGCGGTATTACTATTGCACTTTTCGTCATTGCGATCATTTTCAGGAGAGGTTCCTATGGCAATCTGTAACACATTCCCGGTAACGTTTACCAAAGACGATGTAGAAATTATCGCACGAGAGACGCTTTATCGCGGTTTTTTTTCGGTGGAACGTTATCGCTTTCGCCACCGCTTGTTTAACGGTGAAATGAGTGGTGAAGTAAGCAGGGAAATTTTCGAGCGCGGCCATGCAGCGGTGCTGCTACCCTACGATCCGCTGCGTGATGAAGTCGTGCTGATCGAGCAAATACGCATTGCCTCCTGGGACACCAGCCCAACCCCGTGGAAGCTTGAGCTGGTCGCAGGAATGATTGAGGAAGGCGAAACCCCGGAAGAGGTTGCCAGACGTGAAGCCGTTGAAGAGGCCGGACTGACCGCCGGGCGCACCAAACCTATCAGCAATTACCTGTCCAGCGCGGGGGGCACGACCGAGCGATTGATAGTGTATGTTGGTGAAGTGGATGCCAGCGTGGCGAAGGGAAACCACGGACTGGAGGAAGAGAATGAGGATATTCTCGTCCATGTGGTGAGCCGTAGTCAGGCTTATCAATGGGTGGAAGAGGGGAAAATCGATAATTCAGCTGCGATCATTGCCTTACAATGGCTCGAGTTGCACTATAAACAACTAAGTGATGAGTGGAAGCCTTAACGATGAAGCGTTACGTTCCTGACTTTCCCGAAATGATGCGCGTGTGCGAAACTAACTTTGCACAACTGCGGCGCTTACTTCCGCGTGACGACCAGGCCGGAGTGTCAGTGGCGTACCAGGTAAATGGTGCCAGCTATCAAATTACCATTTTGGAATCGACGCGTTACACCACGCTGGTGGAGATTAAGCAAACCGCCCCGGCCGTGAGCTACTGGAGTCTGCCTTCTATGTCGGTCAGGCTCTATCACGATGCCATGGTGGCGGAAGTGTGTTCAACACAGCAGATCTACCGATTTAAAGCACGCTATGATTATCCTAATAAAAAGCTGCATCAGCGTGATGAAAAACACCAGATTAACCAGTTTCTGGCGGAATGGCTGCGCTACTGTTTATCACATGGAGCGGTAGCCGTTCCGGTTTGTTGAACCCGCTGCAACACGTTAGCAAGAGAGCGGTAACCCTAAGGACTTTGATTGGATAGCTTGTTGAAACTTCCTGTGGCGAGTGGGTCCAGTATCAGGATTTTACAGATAACGGATACTCACCTTTTTGCAGGCAAACATGAAACGCTGCTGGGTGTGAATACCTGGGCCAGTTATGAAGCGGTGTTGGAAGCCATCGCGGCACAACGTCGGCATTATGACCTGATCGTTGCTACCGGCGATCTTGCTCAGGATCACACTACCGAAGCCTATCAGCATTTTGCTGAGGGTATCGCTCGTCTGCCTGCTCCTTGCGTCTGGCTGCCTGGCAACCATGACTTTCAGCCGACGATGTTCAGTACGTTGGCAAGCGCTAGCATAGCCGATGAAAAACACGTCCTGATCGGCGACTGCTGGCAGGTTGTGCTGTTGGATAGTCAGGTTTTTGGCGTGCCCCATGGCGAGCTGAGTGAGTATCAGCTTGAATGGCTGGATAAAACGCTGGCCAGGGAGCCGCATCGGCATACGCTGGTTTTGCTTCACCACCATCCCCTGCCTTCTGGCTGTACGTGGCTCGATCAGCACGGCCTGCGAAATCCACATATGTTGGATGCCGTGCTGCAGCGTTATCCGCTGGCGAAAACGCTACTCTGTGGCCATATTCATCAGGAACTGGACCTTGAATGGCAGGGCCGACGCGTGCTGGCTTCTCCTTCAACCTGCGTGCAATTCAAGCCGCACTGCACCAACTTTACCATTGACGCAGAATCTCCCGGCTGGCGCTGGCTCAATCTGTTCGATGATGGCCGCTTAGAAACTGAAGTCTGTAGGCTGACAACGCGAATTTTCAGCCCTGACCTGGATTCGGAAGGTTACTGATCGATGGCGACGCTGCTCTACCTTCACGGTTTTAACAGCTCACCCCGTTCGGCTAAAGCGACCGCGTTCGGTCGCTGGCTGGGGGAGCACCATCCGTCGATCAATTTGCTGGTTCCGCAACTCCCTGCCTTTCCGGCTGAAGCGGCGGCACTGCTTGAAAATATCGTATTGCAGGCGTCAGGGGAGCCGCTGGGCATCATCGGCTCATCGCTTGGCGGATATTATGCGACCTGGCTTTCCCAGTGTTTTACGCTGCCTGCGGTGGTGGTGAATCCCGCCGTGAGGCCGTTTGAGCTGCTGGTAGATTTCCTCGGGGAAAATCAGAACCCCTACACCGGCCAGCAATATGTGTTAGAGTCGCGCCATATTTACGATCTAAAAGTGATGCAGATTGACCCGTTAGAGTCGCCGGATTTGATCTGGCTGCTGCAACAAACGGGTGATGAAGTGCTCGACTACCGTCAGGCCCTGGACTATTACAGCGCCTGTCGCCAGACGGTAGAAGAGGGCGGAAATCATGCTTTTATCGGATTCGAACGCCATTTCTCCGCTATGTTTGATTTCCTGGGGCTAACCTCGCAAGCGTGAAATCAAACGGAGTTTGGGCAATCATTTTTAGCCACTAATTCAGATTGTTACCATGACTCAATCCAGCTATAACGCTGATTCCATTGAGGTTCTCAGCGGCCTTGAACCCGTGCGTCGTCGCCCGGGTATGTATACTGACACAGCGCGGCCTAACCATTTAGGTCAGGAAGTGATCGATAACAGCGTGGATGAAGCGCTGGCCGGCCACGCAAAACGTGTGGAAGTGATTCTGCACGCCGATCAGTCGCTGGAAGTGATCGACGACGGGCGCGGAATGCCGGTGGATATCCATCCCGAAGAGGGCGTGCCGGCCGTTGAGCTGATTTTCTGCCGCCTGCATGCCGGTGGTAAATTCTCCAACAAAAACTACCAGTTCTCCGGCGGCCTGCACGGCGTGGGTATCTCGGTGGTAAATGCGCTGTCAAAACGCGTGGAAGTCACCGTGCGCCGTAACGGTGAAGTCTACGAAATGGCGTTTGAAAACGGTGACAAGGTGCAGGACCTGTCGGTGACGGGCACGGTAGGAAAACGCAATACCGGCACCCGCGTGCAGTTCTGGCCTGATGAATCCTTCTTCGACAGCCCGCGTTTCTCTGTATCGCGCCTCAGCCATTTGCTGAAGGCGAAAGCCGTGCTTTGCCCGGGTGTTGAGATCGTCTTCAAAGACAAGCTAAACAATACTGAACAGACCTGGTGCTACGCTGATGGCCTGACCGACTATCTGATGGAAGCGGTTAATGGCCTGCCGCTGCTGCCGGAAAAACCGTTTGTCGGCGCGTTTTCCGGTGACGTTGAAGCGGTTGACTGGGCGCTGCTCTGGCTACCGGAAGGCGGTGAACTGTTGACGGAAAGCTACGTTAACCTGATCCCGACCATGCAGGGCGGTACGCACGTTAACGGTCTGCGGCAGGGCTTGCTGGACGCAATGCGTGAGTTTTGTGAATTCCGCAACATCCTGCCGCGCGGGGTTAAACTTTCGGCGGAAGATATCTGGGATCGTTGTGCCTACGTGCTGTCGGTAAAAATGCAGGACCCACAGTTCGCCGGCCAGACAAAAGAGCGTCTGTCATCGCGCCAGTGTGCCGCCTTTGTATCCGGCGTAGTGAAAGATGCCTTCAGCCTGTGGCTTAACAATAACGTGCAGACGGCAGAGCTGCTGGCCGAGCTGGCCATTTCCAGCGCTCAGCGCCGCATGCGTGCCGCTAAAAAAGTGGTGCGTAAAAAGCTGACCAGCGGCCCGGCGCTGCCGGGTAAACTGGCTGACTGTAGCGCACAGGATCTCAATCGTACTGAACTTTTCCTGGTGGAAGGGGATTCGGCGGGCGGATCGGCTAAACAGGCGCGCGATCGTGAATATCAGGCGATCATGCCGCTGAAAGGTAAGATCCTGAACACCTGGGAAGTCTCCTCGGATGAGGTGCTGGCTTCGCAGGAGGTGCATGATATTTCGGTCGCTATTGGTATCGATCCGGACAGTGAAGACCTCAGCCAGCTGCGCTACGGTAAGATCTGTATCCTCGCCGATGCCGACTCCGACGGACTGCATATCGCCACGCTGCTGTGTGCGCTGTTTGTTCGCCACTTCCGCACGCTGGTGCAAAATGGTCACGTTTACGTCGCCATGCCGCCTCTCTATCGTATCGATCTGGGTAAAGAGGTTTACTACGCGCTGGATGAGGAAGAGAAGGCCGGTATCCTTGAACAGCTGAAGCGTAAGAAAGGCAAACCGGGCGTGCAGCGCTTTAAAGGTCTGGGTGAAATGAACCCGCTTCAGCTGCGCGAAACCACGCTCGATCCCAATACCCGCCGCCTGGTGCAGTTAACGGTCGATGAAACCGATGTGGATCAGACGCTGGCGGTGATGGATATGCTGCTGGCGAAGAAACGCTCCGAAGATCGTCGTAACTGGCTGCAGGAAAAAGGCGATACTGCCGAAATCGAAGTATAAAACTCCGGAGCGGATCGTCATTTACGATCCGCTTCTGCTCATCCATAATCTGCAAAGAAACCTCATTCTCCTCTTCTCCCAAAGGCCGGCCCATTGAAAATTACCCTTGAAGAACTGCGTGCGTGGGTGGTCGTGGTTGACTGTGGCTCGATTACCGCCGCTGCCGAGCAGCTTAACCAGACCACTTCCGGCATCAGCCGGGCGTTGAGTCGGCTGGAGAGCAAGCTGCAAACCACGCTGTTGCATCGAACGACCCGCCGCATTGCGCTGACCGAAGAGGGGCAGATATTCCTGCAGCATGCCCGGCAGATTATCGCCTCCGTAGAGGCCGCCGAAGAACAGATCGCGCAGCGTCGGGAAATTCCGTCAGGAAGACTCCGGGTGAATGCGGCTTCCCCGTTTATGCTGCACGTCATTGTGCCGCTTATTGACGGGTTTATTCAGCGCTATCCATTGATTGAGCTGGAGCTGAATACCGATGACGTGGTGATTGATTTGCTCGAACAGCAAACCGACATTGCGATTCGCATTGGCGAGCTGCGGGATTCGACCATGCACGCACGTATGCTGGGCAGCAGTAAACTGCGGCTTATGGCCAGTCCGGCATACCTGGCAAAGCACGGTACGCCCCAGAGCGTGGCCGATCTTGCACATCATCGACTGTTGGGATTTAGCCAGCTGGAACAGCATAATATCTGGCCTGTTCGCCAGGCCGACGGCGAACTGCTGCAGATTAAGCCTGGCATAGGGGCATCCAGTGGTGAAACGCTGCTGCATCTGGCGCTACATGGGCAGGGGATCGTGCGTGTTTCCGATTTTCTCTGCCGGGAGGCGACTGCCAGCGGCCAGCTGGTGCCGGTACTGGCGGCAGAAACCTGCGAAATGCGCCACCCGATCAATGCGGTTTATTATCGCAACAGTACGCTGGCCGCGCGGATCAGCTGTTTTCTGGACTACCTCAGCGAGCAGCTTGCCAGCAAAAATTTGCTGTAAGCCGCCCGCCAATGACCTTCTTACGCGGGTTCCAGCACGAAGATCTTCACGTCGACCACATCATCTTTGATGATCGCGCGGTGGGTTTCCATATGGTCCGCCTGCTGATGCTGTTCCAGATGACGCAGCGACTCCCAGTGTTCCACCATAAAAATTGAGTCCGGTGAGTGCTGCTTCCACGGCACCTGCGCTTTATGATCGATCAGTGCCTGATAGCTGCCGCATCCTTCCTCCTGCAGTACCAGCGGAATCAGCCGCTCGATAGCTTCAAGTACGGCGGCACGACGGCCCGGTTTGATACAAATTTCAGCCACAACGGTTAACATAGCGCTCCTCGGATCGATGAATCGAATTAACAGACTAAGTTAAGCAAAAATTGTACTCAGATGAGTCCGATAACGGGAGATATCTCCTGCGATATCAGGCTGTTTTATCACATCATTACAGATAAAGGTTGGTAATCCTTCCATACCCAGGAACTGGTTAGCCTTATGGAAGTGCAGATAAACGCCGTCCACGCCAACGCCTTCAAAGAACTGTTCCGGGTCGGTAAAGGCCTGCAATGGCGCATTCCACGTCAGAGACAGCATATACTTTTTGCCCTGCAGCAGACCGCCGGAACCATATTTTTTTGCCGCATCTGAGCGCGTACGCCCGTCACTGGCATACAGTTTGCCGTGGCCTTCGGTAAAGACTTCATCGATGTATTTTTTCAGGGTCCATGGTTCACCCATCCACCATCCCGGCATTTGATAAATGATGGTGTCAGCGGCGAGGTATTTTTCAATCTCGTCTGCAACGACATATCCGTCATCCACTACCGTGACGTCAACATGATGTCCGGCATCGCGCAGCCAGCTGGCGGCGATACCGGTCAAAGTATGGTTCAGCTCACCTTTAGAATGTGCAAAGGTTTTACCTGCATCGATAATTAAAATATGGCTCATGGCTTAATCCTGATTCTGTGAATTTGATGCAAGTCTACAGCAGCATATGGGGGCGTAAAACGTGGTATGGATCACAACACTTTTGCCTGGCAGGCAACAATACGGAAGCAATGGCTGGTGAGCGATAAAGCGTATGAACCGGCCCCGTACAGCGTTGTGCGGGGCCGAAGGCGCTAGAGCTTCTGAAAGCGTTTAGCTTCAGCGGCTGTGAGGCTGAATTTTACTGATAAGGTGTTTGATAAGGGCTCAATCTAACCTCGGATGATTCTCCGGTGTTTTCAAACTTATCGCTCTGAATTTCAATCGGCTTGGTCGATGCAAGTTCACCTTTAATATTCAGGACTTCAGGAGCATTAATCATCAACTTCTCGTCGGCTGAAATCTTACCGCTGGTGTTCGTCAACGACGTACTGGCCTGTAGCAACGCTTTTTTTGTACTGCTGATGATGTTGCGATTTTCAATGGTATCCGCCTTAACGACCAATTCATTAGCAGACTGAATTTCTCCTGTATTCACGAATGAACCTCTGCGGTCATAGCTGAATTTCTTTCCGACTTTTAGGATACCATTATTAGTGAAATGGGTACTGTCTTCACTACCATTGCCGCTTATAGTGAGGTTGTTGCCTGCATCAAGGGAGGTATTACTGTCGAACTCTCCAAGAGTGTTGGCTTCGATAACAATATCATTTTTAGCAAGTAGCTTACCCGAAGCAATACCGGACTCTTTACCTTTCAGTTCTTCTGCATAGATGTTGATCGTATTGGCGGAGACATCAGCATTATCCAGGTTGATATCCTGCTGAGAGGCCAGCGCAACAGTACCATTCTCAGAGTGAACGGCGCCGGCACTATTGTTCAATAAACTTCCGGCATTAATTGCAATGTCTCCTTTTGCAATAATTCCACCGGATGTTGGATTTTCTTTTTCGCTAGCTTTAGTAATTTCTCCATCCTTGATGCCATATTTTTTGCTATCCTGATTGATTATCTGATTGGCAACCAGACTGATATCATTGCCCGAAATTAACCCTGAGGTGTTATCCAGGGTGCTGCCGTTAAGCGTAATGGATTTAGCGCTGCTAATAGTTCCCTGGTTGTTATTGAGTTCGTCTCCGGCAATCATGAAAATATCTCCAGTACTGGAGATAGAGCCAGAAGTGTTATCAACATTCATTGCAATAATGTTCGCGTCACCACTTGATGTGCTAATCTTACCGTTATTGCCGATCGTTCCCATAGTTGTGATATATAGTTCTGAGTCTGCGGAAATTAATCCTTTGTTACTGATTCCCGGGCCATCCTGATCTATTACCATCGTGATTTTATTTGCGTACATTCCCCCAAGTGCAGAGATATCGATACCCACAATCCCTGGTTCGGCAGCTGTTCGAGAGTTCGTCTTACCAGCGCTGATCTTTAAATCTTTAGCGCGCAGTTCAGCACTGACTTTAACGGTATTAGCCAACAGATTGGTAAAATCAGATTTATCATTCATTCCATTCCCGGTAATGATGATATCGCCTTTTTTAACATTAATGCTTGTCAGTTTGTCATTCTGAATTTTAATGTTTCCAGTCGTCAGGGTGGCGTTCCCGGTGTTAATAAATCCACACCCATCGCATGATATTCCCGAAGGGTTAGCGATAATCACATCAGTTTTTTTTCCCGCCACTTCAATCATACCGTTTAGCTGACTGGGGTTGTTTGAAATAACTTCATTTATGATTAATGACGCGGGGCCTTTCGCCATGTTGGTATTGCCAGTAACTTTCCCGGCCAGAGTCGTCGTGCTTTCACTGGAATTGTTATTTAGAATAACGCCATTTTGATTAACATCAAATTGAGTGAATTTATTATGTGATATTCCAGATGATGATGCACTGTTGATATTTACTGTCGTGGACTGATTACTGTTATTGATAATGGTTGGGATGTTGCTTTGATTTTGTGAAACAATGATTTCTGCATGGGTTGATGAAATATAACCCAGAGATAACCATGTCATCACACAGACTGGTGCAATACGGGATATTTTACTGAGTTTCAATTTTTTATAACATCCATATGATGAGTTTTTCATGCTCATTATTCTTTCCTTGTTAATTGATTTGATTAACCACCTTGTTTATTCGATAATTATATTAATGTAACTTTAGTTATTTAAAAATAGTAATTTATTTGTTTTATGAACAAAAAGCCCGCGTATCTGCGGGCTTCTTAAAATCAATGAACTTACGGCTTTCTGCTTAATGGATACTGATTAATGGACCCTGATGTATAACCGGTGTTAGTAAATGAATTAGTATAAACATCAATACCTGTTTTTCCCATTAATCGACCACGACTATTATTAATGGTTGGTCCATTTAATGTTAGCTTTTTCATGGATGAGATCATGCCATTATAATCATTAAAGACAGACTGACTGGCATCAACTTTCACATTTCCATATCCAGTAATAACATTATGGTTAAGGAGTTGGCTTGTTTTAATGCTGATTTCATTACCTGCATCTAATACGCCATAGTTATTAATGATTCCATGATCATAATTAATATTATTGGCTGCAGAGAGTGTTGCATAGTTAAGGAAGGTCCCTGTATTGCGTCCATCCAGGCTGCTGATGTTAATGTCATGACCTGCATCCAGTACGGTTGTTCCATCAAACTTGCCAAGATTTCCAACTACAAAGTTAATATCATTTCCAGCAGCCAGATGTGCATCAATTGGGTCTGGCTTTGGTCTTGCCGGGTAGTCAAGAGTATTCGATGACACCAGAATATCCTTGCTGGCGTAAATTCGAGAATAGTTCAGAACCATATCGCTATTCGATACCAGAGAAACATTACCTGAATCAGAATATACCCAACCAGCAGAGTTGTTAAGTAAGCCATTGGTATTCACACTGACATCTTTTTCAGCGTGGATTCCGCCTTCACTTGCTGCTTTAGGATTGTCAGAAAATGACTTGCTGTTGGTGTTCGTCAGAGTGCCAGCGACTATGCTAACTTCATTTCCGCTAATAAAACCACGATCGTTGTTTACGTTTGTGCCGTTAATAGCCACCATCTTATCGGCATCAATCAGGCCTTTTGAGTTTGTGAGGGTATCTTCCGCAAGAATGTCGATATTCTTACCAGCGAAAATTTTTCCAGTTGTATTGTTCAGACGCCTTGTACTCAGGTTCACGCTGCCAGTTCTTGATTCCAGAGTACCAGCAGTATTAGTAATCGTGCCATCAAGATTAATGTTCAGATCTGAGTTCGCAGAAATTATTCCTCTGTTACGAACACCATCAAGAGTTGATGCTGCCATTAAGGTAATCTTGTCCGCATACATACCACCCAGTGCGGAAACGTCAATACCTACGGCAGGTGAATTTTTAGTATAGCCAATATTGACCAGTTCTTTACCTGATGTAACGATATTGCTATTGATGCCAGACATCACCTGGATTTCTTTAGCGTTGACTTTGGCATCAACCTGTAATGCGGTTGCCAGCAGCGTGGTGTAGTCAGCAGTATCCGTCATTCCCTGACCATTGATGATGATTTTTCCTTTTTGTACATTAATTCCGGTAAGGCTGCCATCATTGCCGATGGTCGGAGTGCCGGTGGTTAATGTACCGCGGCCGGTATTGATAAAACCGCATCCGCTGCAGGTAATACCTGATGGGTTAGCAACAATAACATCAGCTCTCTGACCAGCAACTTCAATCTGGCCGTTAAGCTGGCTTGCGATATTTGATGTCACTTCGTTAATAATTAGCTTTGCTTCGCCAGCGCTAAGCTTAGTGTTTCCCGCAACCTGACCAGCTAACTGAGAATTTACCGCTGTTTTGCTATTGTTGAGTATAACACCCTGTTTAGTCACATCGAATTGAGTGTATTTATTATGGGAAACCCCTGCTGATGATGCAGAATTAATGTTAACCGTGACAGAACCATTTGTGTTGGCTTTAACCCATGGGCGTTCTGCTTGTTTAATATCTACAACTACCGCTGCCTGTGTAGTGGCGATATACCCCATTGCCAACCACGTCATCATACAGATTGTCGATGTTTTAAATAATTTAGATGATTTTCCGTTGCTCATTGTATATCTCCATATATTACAGAATGAGTACTTGAGTTCAGTACTTATCACCCATTTTAAAGATTTTAATTATTACATATATAGTAATTTATTTAATGTGGAACATTATTCACTGCCTTTCGATAGCGGGGGGCAGTGACAGGGTTTTTATATTTTTTCGTGGGGAGTTTTTTATTTTTCAAGGTGCAAGTAAAATACGCCCCCCACCTACTGTGAGGAGCGGGGTCGTTACTTGTAAGGCTGTACTTCCACTTTTCCTTCAATTTTTCCATCGTTACGATAGAAATTACTCATCACTTTAGTTCCGGTAACTGAAGTGATTCCTCCTGTATTTCTAAAGAATCCTTTAGAACTTAATGCAACACTTGTTTTACTTAAGATTTGACCATTTTCTTTGTTGTAAAATCCACTTGTTGAATGGATATTGACTTGATTGCCACTGACTTTTGCATAATTATTAAATCCGGCAGAGTTAATGTCGATAACTTTTCCTGCTTCAGCCGTACCAAAGTTTGAAAATGCCCCGGCACTTTTATAGTTGAAGTTATTTCCAGCGGAGAATGTACCTAAGTTATTCAGGTTTCTTGCATTCTCATCCTGATTGGTAATGTTAAGGTTGATATCGTTTCCGGCTTTAATAACTGAATCTGATGTAATAGCGTCAAGTGAACCAAGATTAATGGTAACATCATGATCTGCTTTGATTTCCGTTCCTTCCAGACCATTTACAATAGGACCGTTGGCAAAAGCACCATTGATAACAACATCTTTCGCATTGATTTCAGTTGAGTTGATTCCCAACCTGTTGCCGGCTTTGAGAGAAACGCTGCCTTTTGATGCCGTTATTTTTGTTCCGCCGTTTCCAATTGACATTTCTCCATCGGTCACAATGGTTATATCACCATTTTTTGCGATGATTTGACTTTTTTTATCTGGATCTGAAGATTCGCGTTCGCTTCTTTTGATATTTTGTACTGATCCAGATTTGATATCTACATTATCGGCCGTTATAGCTCCATGATAGTTGTTGATGTTAGTATTAGCTAAAATACTTAGTGCACCATCGGCAAGTATGCTGCCTGATGTATTTTCAAGGCTTTGTGATGTCGATTTAAAATTCCCACCGGCTGTCAGATTGCCTTTTCGGTTGTTGATTTGATCGGCATTAATTGTCAGATCATTACCACTGGATATATTCCCTGAGTTCCTGATAACACCATTATTTTGAATGACCAGATCGGTATCCGCAGATATGATTCCCCTGTTTTTTATTGATACACCTTTCTGTCCTGCAATTAGTGTGATCTTATCTGCATACATACCGCCAAGTTTAGCAACATCAATTCCGACATAATCAGCCTGTTCATTTATGGCTGCGCGACTCTTCAATACGCCGTCAACATGATGGATATCAGAGTTTTTACCAGCCATCACTGTTAAATTATTTGCAGAGTTTTCTTCAGCAATGATATTGATAGTATGAGCGATCAGTGCAGTGTAGTCAGACTGATCCTGCAAACCATTACCTTGCAGAATAATATTTCCCTCTGAAACACTAATGGACGGATTGTCTGAAATGTCCACTTTTCCGGTAGTCAGTACGCCTCTTTCCGTATTGATAAAACCGCAGCCGTCGCAGGATATACCTGAAGGACTTGCAATAATCACATTGGCTTTTTTACCTGCCACTTCAATCAAGCCATTTAACTGCGTCATGTTCTTTGATGCCACTTCATTGATAATCACCGTGGCGGGACCATTTGATAAGTTACTGTTCCCAGCTACTTTACCGCCAAGAATAGTCTTGGATTCGTTAATGTTGTTATTAAGAATTAGACCGTTTTTATTGACATTAAATTCAGTGAATTTATTATGCGAAACGCCGTTTTTTGATGGATCGTTAATATCAACAATGGTTGGTCCGGTAAGGTTTTCATGAATTCCCGGCCGATTTACCATGCCCGAATCCGCAATCACAGCACCTTCTGCCGAAAAAATGCCACCGAATATCGCCCACGTCATCAGACAAACTGGGGCTACTTTGAAAAATTTTGAAATTCTACTATCAGCATTGATTTGATGATTTATTTTGATAGATAACATAACCGATCCTTGTTTGTTTAAATGAATTTAATATAGCCAGCAATGTTATAATTTCTTTTTTATATGCTATAAATAGTAATGCATTTATTCTAATGTTATATACAGAGTTCTTTTTTATTTTTATTTCCCACGTAAAAACAATTAGGTTTATTGCTATTTTAATCTTTAGTTAAATTTTTTACTTTCACCTTTTTTAGTATTCTGATTTCAATGTCTTAATTTTCAATGATTTTCATTTTTCAATACATCCATTGTAAAGTTAACCCTAGCGTAAGATGATCGGTAACCAGTCCTTTAGGTTTTGAAATAGGTACCCCAGCAAAAACGTCATACCCGGTTTTCCATTTCACACCACGAAATCCTAGCGTGCCGCCGGAAATTGATTTTCCGGTAACCCATTCCTGATTGATATTTGAAACCCTGCCATAATCCACTCCCATATAGAGCTGATTATTCCATGATTGGGGCATATCTATATTAATTGTATTGCTAAAATACCAGCCGCGGTCCCCCATAAGCGTGTTTTCACCGTTGAAGCCGCGTACCGTCCAGCGGTTGCCAATGTTGAACTGGTCCTGCGTAATCAGTTGATCCGGACTGTATTGTTGGTAATAACGTGGCTGCCAGCTCATTGCCATCCCGGCGAGCTCAAAGGGAACCTGTGCCTGCAAATCCAGAGTGACGATCCTGCTAATATCACTGGCTTCACCATACTTTGCACTGGCCGTTTCTTTACTTCCAAGCCAGCGAACATTTCGCTGGAAGCTCAGATCGGCATCGACTACCGAATTTCGAAGGTAGTGCCGATGGGCGAGATCAAAACGTAGGTTAGTCAGATTTAATTTCTGTAACTCCATTTCCGTATCGCCAATGTGATAGTGCGCATCGCGCTTGATCACCTGCGTACTAAATGTTGTTTTCTGCTGTGCGCCGCGATGCAGAACACGGCTAACCTTACCCATTACCACTTTGTTATTACCGCGATATTGATAATTAGAATAGTCCCCGACAAGAGCCTGATGATATTTGTTTTCACTGGCATAAATATTAAACGACCAGTATCCAAACGGTACGGTATAATTCAGCGAAGTGCTTTTATTACCTTTAGTGTGACTGTCCTCAAGGTCATGCGATGCTGAGATGTAAAACAGGTCGTTTAATGATGTTGGGTTATCGAGGTAAAGTGCAAGCCCTGCCTGATAGCGTCCGGTGCTTCTGCTGCCTGAATCGTCTACCCAGCCTGCCACGCGCCAGAATGATTGCTGCGACCGGTCGATAGCAACATCGCTCTTTCCTTCTTCCGAAGAGGGGAGGAGATTAATATGCACATCCGTCGTTGGAATGCCCTGCATATTTTCCAGCCCCTGTTCAAGATCGCGGAGATCGAGAATTTTCCCCTTATGAGTAGGGAATGTATTGGTTACGCGAACGTATTTATCCGAACCATCTTGCAAGAAAATATTCCCAATCAAACCAGAAACTATCTTAATTTTCAGTTCGCCATCTTTAACGTTTTGCTCCGGTAGTTCAGTACGAGATGTAATGTAACCCGAGGCGATCAGCTTATTCTGTAGGACAATTGCTATTGTTTTGATATTGCTGGCATTCATACAGTGACCAACGGCCTGATTGGCAATCCTTTGCAATGGAAGCCAGTGGGGGACTGCACCGTCTTTATCAAGCTGTACATCTTTAATTTTTAGACAATCGGGCTCATCAAGATATTTTTGCCCCTTTCTTATATCCGGAGCGGGTTCCGAACGTACATCTTTACCCGTGGTATCCAACTGGGACTGTAGCGCTTTTTGTTGTTCTTGCTGATTAGCATTTTGTTGCTGAATGTTGGCAGCTGGATTGGCTGGAAATGCACTTTTCGTCACAAAAATGAGTAAAATTGCCAGGTGATGAAATTTATAAACATAGGGTGTCACGATAAATCTCCATTAAAACGCGCATTTCCAGAGTCAAATTTAATTGACTCTGGAACTATTTCTGGCTTTCCTTGCCTTTTTCCGTGCCGTTAATGACATTAGTACTAAAAAGAATGTCATCAAAGAATATGATTAGTGAATGCAATAATAATTTTTCAGATGGAATGCAAACAGGCTCAAGCATAGCTGAGCCATGTGATTTTAATTTTATTAATGGTTCGTGTTAAATGATTCCGGCAGTATAGATGTTGAAAGTCAGCGGTGGAATAGTAATTAATCTAATATTTGTAATTTATATTAGATGTTTTTGGAATTTTAATTTGCCATTTTTGATGTTTTTAATTGTTAAGATCGCGCATTTTTAATGCGATTACCTGCGGCACTCTCTACTGAACCCTGTGACAGCCCCTAACCGGATAAGGTACTATCCTCGCCAAACTTACCGCGATGTGGAGCGGAGTTGCCTGACTGAGAACGGCAAGATATCAACCTGTTGATGACTTCCGTTCGATGTTGTCAGGCCGGAGCACCGCAATGTGAGGAAAAGAGAACAATGAGCGATCTGATGCAGGATGGTGCCGAGCGCCTTGCGCTGCACAAGTTTACAGAAAATGCGTACCTTAATTACTCCATGTACGTGATCATGGACCGCGCACTTCCCTATATTGGCGACGGCCTCAAGCCGGTACAGCGCCGTATTGTTTACGCGATGTCTGAGCTGGGACTGAGTAACAGCGCGAAATTTAAAAAGTCAGCCCGTACCGTGGGTGACGTACTCGGTAAATATCATCCTCACGGCGACAGCGCCTGCTATGAAGCGATGGTGCTGATGGCGCAGCCGTTCTCCTATCGTTACCCGCTGGTCGATGGTCAGGGTAACTGGGGGGCACCGGACGATCCGAAATCCTTCGCGGCGATGCGCTATACGGAATCTCGCCTGTCAAAGTATGCGGAAGTGCTGCTGGGCGAGCTGGGGCAGGGAACGGTCGATTACATTCCGAACTTTGACGGCACCATGCAGGAGCCGAAGATGCTGCCTGCGCGGCTACCTAATATCCTGCTGAACGGCACCACCGGTATTGCGGTCGGTATGGCAACGGATATCCCACCGCATAACCTGCGTGAAGTGGCCAAAGCGGCGATCGCGCTGATCGACAGCCCGAAAACCACGCTGGATGAGTTGTTGGATATCGTCCAGGGGCCGGATTATCCGACCGAAGCCGAAATCATTACGCCGCGCAGTGAGATCCGTAAAATTTACCAAAGCGGTCGTGGTTCGGTTCGCATGCGCGCAGTATGGAAAAAAGAGGATGGCGACGTGGTGATCACCGCGCTGCCGCATCAGGTTTCCGGCGCGCGCGTGCTGGAGCAAATTGCCGCGCAGATGCGTAATAAAAAGCTGCCGATGGTGGAGGATCTGCGTGATGAGTCGGATCATGAGAATCCTACCCGCCTGGTGATCGTGCCGCGCTCCAATCGTGTCGATCTGGAACAGGTGATGAACCATCTGTTTGCCACCACCGATCTGGAACGCAGTTACCGTATCAATCTTAATATGATTGGTCTGGATAACCGTCCTGCGGTGAAAAATCTGCTGGAGATCCTCAGCGAGTGGCTGGTCTATCGCCGTGATACCGTTCGTCGCCGTCTGAACTATCGTCTTGAGAAAGTCCTGAAGCGCCTGCATATCCTTGCCGGTTTACTGGTGGCTTTCCTGAATATTGACGAAGTGATCCATATCATTCGCAGTGAAGATGAGCCGAAGCCGGTACTGATGTCACGTTTCGACATTTCAGAAACCCAGGCTGAAGCCATTCTGGAACTGAAACTGCGCCATCTCGCCAAGCTGGAAGAGATGAAAATTCGCGGTGAGCAGGATGAGCTGGAAAAGGAACGCGATCACCTGCAGGGTATTCTGGCGTCTGAACGCAAAATGAATACGCTGCTGAAAAAAGAGCTGCAGGCCGATAGCGATACCTACGGGGACGACCGCCGTTCTCCGCTGCGCGAGCGGGAAGAAGCGAAGGCCATCAGCGAGCATGAACTGGTGCCGTCCGAACCGGTGACCATTGTTCTGTCGCAAATGGGCTGGGTGCGCAGCGCCAAAGGGCACGACATCGATCCGGCGGGTCTTAACTACAAAGCCGGGGACAGCTATCGTGCGGCGGCACGCGGTAAGAGCAACCAGCCGGTCGCCTTTATTGACTCCACCGGGCGTAGCTACGCGCTCGATCCTGTCACGCTACCGTCGGCGCGCGGGCAGGGCGAGCCGCTCACCGGCAAGCTGACGCCGCCGCCGGGGGCGGTGGTTGAACAGGTACTGATGGAGGCCGATGAGCAGCGGCTGCTGATGGCATCGGACGCAGGTTACGGATTTGTCTGCACCTTCAGCGATCTCGTTTCCCGCAACCGTGCCGGCAAAGCGCTGCTCAGCCTGCCGGAAAATGCCAAAGTCATGACGCCGCTGGCTATTCATGGTGATGACGATCTGCTGCTGGCGATTACCGCAGCCGGACGTATGCTGATGTTCCCGGTTGGCGACCTGCCGCAGCTCTCCAAAGGGAAGGGCAACAAGATTATCTCTATTCCGGCGGCTCAGGCAGCATCGGGTGAAGATAAGTTGGCCTGGCTACTGTTGCTGACGCCGCAAAGTGCCATTACTCTGTACGTCGGCAAGCGTAAGCTGACGCTGAAAGCGGAAGATTTACAGAAATTCCGTGCAGAGCGTGGGCGTCGTGGCACCCAGCTGCCGCGCGGACTGCAGCGTATCGATCGTGTTGATGTTGATGGTCCGTCACGTCCTGTCGTAGATGACAGCGAGGAGTAATTCTCCTGTGCCGATTGCAGGCTGGGGACGTCAATGTCGCCAGCCTGCCGAAATCATCAAATAAAAAACAGTTAAGCCACTTTTAGTCAGCGTATGATGCCGAAATCATTCGGTCAGCATACGTTGTCGGCATGCAATAACGAGGTTGTGATGCTCTCTATTTTACGTATCATTGTGGTTATTATTTATTCGATACTGGTTTGTGTTTTTGGCTGTATTTATTGCCTGTTCAGTCCACGAAACCCGAAGCATGTTTCTACCTTTGGCCGTCTTTTCGGCCGGCTGGCCCCGGTGTTTGGCTTAAAGGTTGAATTGCGTCGCCCCGAAGGCCATGAAAATTTCCCCAATGCGATCTATATCTGTAATCACCAGAACAACTACGACATGATTACCGCGGCGAATATCGTTGAGCCATCAACCGTTACCGTTGGCAAGAAAAGCCTGCTGTGGGTTCCTTTCTTCGGTCTGCTCTACTGGCTGACAGGTAATTTGCTGATCGACCGTGATAATCGTGCCAAAGCGCACGGCACCATTGGTGAACTGGTTAACGAGTTTCAGAAGAAGAAAATCTCATTCTGGATGTTTCCGGAAGGTACGCGTAGCCGCGGCCGTGGGTTGCTGCCGTTCAAAACCGGTGCGTTTCATGCTGCCGTTGCTGCCGGTGTACCGATTATTCCGGTCGTGGTTTCCAACACGCATGACAAAATCAAACTCAACAGGTTGAAAAATGGCCTTGCTATCGTTGAAATGATGCCGCCCGTCGATACAAAATCATTTGAAAATCAGTCTGTTCGTAAGCTGGCAACCCACTGCCGCGAGCTGATGTCGGCAAAACTTGATGAGTTAAATGCTGAAGTCGCTGCACGCGAAGCATCAGGTAAGCTATAAATTATCGGAGTGAGCGTGGCGTCACGCTCACTGTAGTTGTTCATGCGGCAGCACAGCCCGCGCACAATGATAACAATGGATTTCGGCCGCCCTGTTGGCCGTTTTTGGCTTACGGAGTCGGGTATGTCCCTTAGTCGTCGTCAGTTCTTTAAGGCCTCAGGCATTGCCCTTTGCGCTTCCTCGTTACCCTTCAGCGCGCGGGCGGCAGGACCTAGCACGCCACTGCCGGTTCCGCCGCTGATTGAGTCTCGCCGTGGGCAGCCGCTGTTTCTGACGATGCAGCGTAGTCACTGGTCTTTTGACGGCAGCAGCAAGGCGCAGGTGTGGGGGTTTAACGGTCTCTATCTGGGGCCAACGGTACGCGTATGGAGCGGTGACGACGTCAAACTGATCTACAGCAATCGGCTAAATGAGCCGGTAGCGATGACCGTCAGTGGGCTGCAGGTGCCCGGTGCGCTGATGGGGGGAGCTGCCCGCATGATGTCACCGGGCGTTGACTGGTCACCGGTCATTCCCATTCGTCAGGCTGCTGCAACCTGCTGGTATCATGCCAATACGCCGAATCGCATGGCCCCGCATGTCTATAACGGGCTGGCGGGAATGTGGCTGGTGGAGGATGAGGTTAGTAAGTCCTTACCTATTCCCAAACACTATGGCGTGGACGACTTCCCACTCATTATTCAGGACAAACGACTCGATAACTTCGGCTCGCCGGAATACGACCCGCCCGGCGAAGGTGGCTTTATTGGTGATACGCTGCTGGTTAACGGCGTGCAGAATCCGTTCCTTGAAGTTTCACGCGGCTGGGTGCGTTTGCGTTTGCTGAATGCCTCCAATGCTCGCCGCTATCAATTACGTATGAGCGATGCCCGCCCGTTCAATGTCATTGCCAGCGATCAGGGATTTTTGCCTGCGCCGGTTGTGGTTGAACAACTGTCACTGGCACCCGGTGAGCGCCGTGAAGTCCTGATTGATATGACCCAGGGGGATGAAGTTTCGATTACCGCAGGTGAAGCGGCAGGTTTTGTCGATCGGCTGCGTGGCATCTTCGAACCCTCCAGCATTTTGATCTCCACACTGATACTGACCCTGCGTCCTACGGGGCTGTTACCGTTAGTAACCGATAACTTACCTATGCGCATTCTGGCGGACCAAATCATTCCCGGCACCGTCAGCCGCACCCGCGAATTCCGCCTGGGTGACTCCACGCCGGGTATTAACGGTGCGCTCTGGGATATGAAGCGAATTGACACTCAGGCGCAGCAGGGCAGTTTTGAGCGCTGGATGATTCATTCAGATATACCGCAGGCGTTTCATATTCAGGGCGTGATGTTTCTGATTAAAAGCGTCAATGGTGCGCAGACCATGGCTGAAGATCGCGGCTGGAAGGATACAGTTTGGATAGACGGTGATGTGGAACTGCTGGTGTCATTTACTCAGTCATCTTCCGAGCACTTCCCGTTTGTGTATTACAGCCAGATGCTGGAAATGGCCGATCGCGGCACAGCGGGGCAGATGCTGGTCAACCCTGTGTTGTAGATCCTGGACGATTTGCCCGCTGTTGAGGCGGGCAAATCGTGGCGGATTAATTGAAGCTTTCCGGGTCCGGGCCCAGGCGATTATTACGATCAAGCGACGTAATTTCACTGACTTCCGTTTTCTCCAGGCGGAAATCAAAAACTTCAAAATTCTCTTTAATACGCGATGGCGTCACGGATTTTGGAATCACCACCAGTCCGCTATCCAGATGCCAGCGGATAACGATCTGAGCCGGGGTTTTACCGTACTTCTGCGCCAGCCGTTTGATAATCTCCTGATCGAAAACGCCTTCACCGCCCTGTGCCAGCGGGCTCCATGATTCCGTCTGAATATGATGCATCGCGTTCCATGAATGCAGAGTGCGCTGTTGCAGCATCGGGTGCAGCTCCACCTGATTGATGACCGGGCTGACGCCGGTTTCATCCAGTAATCGCTTAAGATGCGGTTCGTTAAAGTTGCATACGCCGATACTTTTGGTCAGCCCCTGCTGCTGGAGCTTGATCATGGCCTGCCATGCTGCGACAAACGTATCTTTTTCCGGGCACGGCCAGTGCATCAGATAGAGGTCGACCGTATCCAGCTGCAGTTTTTTCAGGCTGGCTTCCAGCGCCTTTTCGGCATTCAGCTGGTCGTCATTCCACAGTTTTGTGGTGATGAAGATATCGTCCCGCGCCACGTCGGTTTCGCGCAGCGCCTGGCCAATACCTTCTTCATTCTTGTAAATTGCCGCGGTATCAATCGAACGATAACCGACGTCCAGCGCCGTCACTGCCGCGCTTCGCGCTTCATCCACGCTGGCCTGCCAGACGCCCAGCCCAAGCTGCGGCATCATGTTGCCATCGTGCAGTTTAATGATTGGTTGATCTGCCATGTTCGCTCCTTTTCTGCGGAAAAACCGGTGCAGGGGCACCGGTTGATGGAATTAAGTCTAGTTGATAAGCAGAGGATTCGTGGGGACTAGCGTGCGTCCAGATAGATCTGGCGGCTGATTTCCAGCGTAATGTCCTGCCGTTCACCCAGCGCGGTAAGTCCTTTTTCTGCCAGTTTTTCCAGCAGGGCGGGGATCGATGACCCGTCGAGCTGATAATCGGACATCCGGGTGGCGATACCCATACGCTCGAAGAATTCGCGTGTGGCGGCAATCGCGCCGTCAATGCGTTCCGCCTCGCTGCCGTCAGTGATTCCCCAGACGCGCTCCGCATACTGCAGCAGTTTTTCCCGCTTGGTATCGCGTTTGATATTCAGCAGCGACGGCAGCACGATAGCCAGCGTCTGTGCGTGGTCAATGCCGTGCAGCGCGGTCAGCTCGTGTCCGAGCATATGCGTTGACCAGTCCTGCGGTACTCCGGCACCGATCAGGCCGTTCAGCGCCATGGTGGCGCTCCACATCACGTTAGCGCGAACGTCATAATTTTCCGGCTCCGCCAGCGCACGTGGGCCTTCTTCAATCAGCGTCAGCAGCAGGCCTTCGGCAAACCGGTCCTGTACGCGGGCGTCAACCGGGAAAGTAAGGTACTGCTCAACGGTATGCACAAAGGCATCCACTACGCCGTTGGCGATCTGGCGCGGCGGCAGGCTGTAGGTGTAAACCGGGTCCAGCACCGCGAAAAGCGGGAACAGGAGGTTGCTGCGAAACGCCCGCTTATCGTGCGTGGCGCGGCGGTTAATTACCGCACTGCGATTTGATTCGGAGCCCGTCGCGGGCAGCGTCAGCACCGATCCGACAGGCAGCGCCTGTTCAATTTCAGCGCCGCCGGTTTCCAGAATATGCCACGGGTCCTGCGGATACAGCGCCGCAGCGGCGATAAACTTGGTGCCGTCCAGTACCGAGCCGCCACCCACCGCCAGCAGGAAGGTGATCTTATCCCGTTTAACGATCTCCACCGCTTTCATCAGCGTCGAGAAATCCGGGTTAGGTTCGATGCCGCCAAATTCCTGCAGATCAAAGCCCTGTAACGCGCTATAGACCTGATCCATGACGCCATTTTTCTTGACGCTGCCGCCGCCGAACAGGATCAGCACTTTGCTGTTGGCAGGAATGGAGGTGGCCAGCTGGGAGATTTGTCCCTTGCCAAACAGGATGCGTGTGGGCGTATGCAGTACGAAATTGTTCATCGCGATAATCCTGGAAGTATGACGTTTATCAGATGAATCATTGTGCGCAGCAGGTGAGCATTGCTCAATGCACATTTCTGCCGGAATCTTGCCTGATTCTCCAAACTACTGGAGAAATGACGGGCGTCAGGCGATGATGCTGACGTAAAACTTTCAGCAGCGGGAAGAGTGAATGAACAGAAGCGCGACGTGTGAACGGCTGGCAAGTCAGGTTATCGGCCTGGTGACGCAGAATAAGGGAGTATCGTCGGTTCCCGGTATCAGCCTGATTTATGCTGACAAACATGTGTCGCGCACTCCGGTGATGTATCAGCCGGCGATTGTGATCCTGTTTCAGGGGCAGAAGACCGGCTACCTGGGTAACAGCGTATTCAGCTACGATGCCAATAAATACCTGATGCTGACCGTACCGTTGCCGTTTGAATGTGAGACGTTCGCCACCCCGGAAGCGCCG
This sequence comes from Pantoea coffeiphila, assembly GCF_016909495.1. Classification (GTDB taxonomy): domain Bacteria; phylum Pseudomonadota; class Gammaproteobacteria; order Enterobacterales; family Enterobacteriaceae; genus Erwinia; species Erwinia coffeiphila. The sequence continues at coordinate 482,959 of NZ_JAFBFW010000003.1, forward strand.
CTGGCCGGCATGATGCTACGGGTCGATCCGTTAAAGCTACAGGATCTGCTGATGGATATTGGTGATGACGATGCTTTCCATCCTGAACCGAAAACCTGCGGTATTCATTCGGCGCTGCTGACGGAGGAGATGCTCTGCGCCACGGAGCGCCTGCTGGACATGATGAACAATCCGCGCGATGCCCGAGTACTGGGGCCGCAGCTGGTGCGGGAGATCCTCTATTACGTCCTGCAGGGGCCGTGCGGTGGTGCGCTGCTGGCGCTGGTGAGTCGGCAGACGCAGTTCAGCCAGATTGCCCGCGCGCTGCGGCGTATCGAACATCATTTTACCGACAATCTGAGCGTTGACCTGCTGGCGGCCGAGGCCAACATGAGCGTTTCGGCGTTTCATCATAACTTCAAGGCGGTGACCAGCACCTCGCCGTTGCAGTATCTGAAAAGCTACCGTCTGCACCAGGCGCGTATGATGATGCTGCAGGAGGGAATGAAGGCCAGCGTGGCGGCGATGAAAGTGGGATATGAAAGCGCCTCGCAGTTCTCGCGCGAATTCAAACGCTACTTTGGCGTAACGCCAGGGGAAGAGATGACGCGGATGCGGCAGCCGGGGTAAAACCGGCCCGGATTAACGGGCCTTTTTACGCCTCAGAACCAGCACAACGCTACCGGTTAGTCCGGCGCAAAGCAGCACCAGCGGCAGGATCATCAGAATCGCCATGACCTGATCTTCATGACGTTTGATAAACGGCACCTGGCTGATGCCATAGCCGAGCGTCACCAGAATCGTTACCCACAGCAGCCCGCTGAGCCAGTTAAACAGCTGGAAACGGCCATTTTTCAGCCCGGAGATACCAGCCATTGTAGGCAGAATGGTTCGCACAAAGGCGAGGAAGCGGCCAACCAGCAGCGCCAGCAGCCCGTGGCGGTTAAACAGGCTCCACGCCCGCTGGTGATACTGCGCGGGGAGGTGCAGCAGCCAGCCCTTAACCAGCCGGGTATTGCCCAGCCAGCGGCCCTGCAGATAGCTCAGCCAGCAGCCAATGCTGGCGGCGGCGGTCAGGATGATCATCGTGGGAACAAACGCCATGACGCCTTTGGCCACCATGGCACCGGCCAGCAGCAGCAGGCTGTCGCCGGGGAGAAATGAAGCCGGAAGCAAACCATTTTCAAGCAGCAACGTGATAAACATAATCCCGTAAACAACCCAAATCACATCCGGATTGGCCAGCGCGGTAAAGTCCTGATGCCAGAGCGCCTGAACAATCTCGTGTAAAACACCCATTAGTTATCCCGTTAACTACACCTATAGCTATGTCCCTATAGTACTCGCAAATCGTGCCAGATATCTTGATCAAAGGCGCGAACAGCGCGCCTTATTGATAATTTGTTGAAGCACAGGCGATTATTGGCTAAGTCTGTCGAATCCCGCACGCAGATCCTCGATCAGATCGTCCACGTGTTCCAGGCCGATATGTACCCGAACCAGCGTGCCGCTAAAATCAACGCCGCCCGCGGGGCGGATAGCCGCCAGCTCTTCAGGCTGATTGGCAAGGATCAGCGACTCGTAGCCGCCCCAGGAGTAGGCCATGCTGAAGTGGCTGAAGTTATCCAGGTAATGCGCCAGGCGTTCACTGCTCAGGCGTTCTTTCAGCACAAAGGAGAAAAGACCGCTGCAACCGCTGAAATCTCGCTTCCAGAATTCATGGCCTTTGCACTGAGGCAGCGCCGGATGATTCACCCGCTCAACTTCATCACGCTCTGCCAGCCACTGTGCAACCTGAATGCTGCTCTCCTGATGCTGACGCAGGCGCACGGCCAGCGTGCGCAGCCCGCGGCTGGTGACATAGGCGGTATCGGCATCGACCATCTGGCCCATCAGATAGGAGTTTTCGCGCAGCTGTGCCCAGCAGCGTTCATTGGCTACGGCAGTCCCGATCATCGCATCCGAGTGGCCAACCAGATACTTGGTCGCGGCCTGGATGGAGATATCCACGCCGAAATCCAGCGCGCGGAACAGGATACCGGCGCTCCAGGTGTTATCGACCATAATAATGGCATCGGGCGCTTTGCTGCGAACCGCCGCCACGATTGACGGAATATCCTGCACTTCCATGGTGATGGAAGCCGGTGACTCAAGGAACACCACGCGGGTGTTGGGCTGCACTAAATCGGCGATCTCAGCCCCGATGCCGTGATCGAACCAGGTGGTGCTGACGTTCAGTTTGCTGAGGATTTTGGTGCAAAAGTCCTGGGTAGGTTCGTAAACGCTGCCGCTCATCAGCACGTTATCACCGGCGTTTACAAACGCCAGAATGGCGTTAGCGACGGCGGCGGCACCGCACGGATACAGCACGCAGCCCGCACCGCCTTCCAGTTCGGTCATCGCATCCTGCAGCGAAAAATGGGTGAGGGTACCCCGGCGGCCATAAAACAGTTCGCCGTTGGCGCGCCCTGCGGTGGCACGTTTCTTATCGGCTACGGTATCAAAAACCAGAGAAGAGGCGCGCTGGATCACGCTGTTCACCGATCCCTGGGTGTATCGTTTGCTGCGTCCGGCGGCCACCAGGGCCGTTTCGATTTTTTTGCTGGTCATTAAAACGATCTCTTTATTCAGTTATGTTTTTTACGTTAACACGGCTACCTCTCCTGAGGTATTCGGCCTGCGGGTAAGTGATAAAATTTCACTGTGAGCGCCATCACATCCGCAAATAAGAAAAAAATTGTTCAAAAAATGTCTTATAGGGTGTAAATAGTAATGAGAACTACTATCAATTCCTAACGGGTTTGGTATGATCTGGCCTGAATTTTTTCGCTATCAGCAATTAGATGTTGGAGACACAGCGTGACAAATGATTTGATGCAGATGGACCTTTCCGTCTGGGGCATGTACCAGCATGCAGACATCGTGGTTAAAGCCGTAATGATTGGACTGTTGTTGGCATCCGTTGTCACCTGGGCCATCTTCTTTAGCAAAACAATCGAATTGAGTTCCGCACGCAGACGTCTGAAGCGCGAGCAGCAGCAACTGGCAACCGTACGTTCGCTGGATGAAGCAGCAAAAACCAGCGCCGGTTTCACCGGTCAGAGCCTCAGCGCATTGCTGATTAAAGAAGCCGAAAACGAGCTTGAGCTTTCCGCTGGTACCGACGATAACAACGGGATTAAAGAGCGTACCGGTTTCCGCCTTGAGCGCCGCGTTGCTGCCTTCAGCCGCCACGCCGGTCGCGGCAATGGCTACCTCGCTACCATTGGTGCGATTGCGCCATTCGTGGGTCTGTTCGGTACGGTATGGGGCATCATGAACAGCTTCATCGGGATTGCAAAAACCCAGACCACTAACCTGGCCGTTGTGGCTCCGGGCATCGCGGAAGCGCTGCTGGCAACGGCGATTGGCCTGGTTGCCGCAATTCCTGCGGTCGTTATCTACAACGTCTTTGCTCGTATGATTGCCAGCTATAAAGCGTCTCTGGGCGATGTGGCTGCACAGGTTCTGCTGCTGCAAAGCCGCGATCTTGACCTTGCCGCCAGCGAAGGTTCTCACCGCGTTCAGTCGGCGCAGAAACTGCGGGTAGGTTAAGCGTTATGGCAATGCGATTAAACGAAGATCTCGATAGCAACGGTGAAATGCACGAAATCAACGTGACGCCGTTTATCGACGTGATGTTGGTGCTGCTGATTATCTTTATGGTCGCCGCGCCGCTTGCCACCGTTGACGTTCGCGTCAATCTGCCGGCCTCAACCAGTTCGCCGCAGCCGCGCCCGGAAAAACCGGTTTATCTGTCGATTAAGGCTGATAATCAGCTGTTTATCGGTAACGATGCGGTATCGGAAGAGACGCTGGTGGATGCGTTGGTTAAGCAGACCGAAGGCAAGAAAGATACGACTATCTTCTTCCAGGCCGATAAGTCAGTGAGTTATGAGACGCTGATGAGCGTGATGGATAAGCTGCGTCAGGCGGGTTATCTGAAGATTGGCCTGATGGGCATGGAAACCGTGTCGAAATAATCGGGTTGTGGTTGCCGATTTAAGGGCTGCCGTTTCAGATGATGTTTCCCCGGTTTAAAATAAAACCGCTGTCTTTTAGATAGCGGTTTTTTTATGCGTGTCGCCGGTGGCTTTGGTGCCCTGTGCCCGATGGCTGAGCGGAGACAGCCCGTAGGCGGGATCGCCGAGCTGCCAGCCGACCCCAGCTAAACCGTAATCGCCGGCTCGGACAAACGTCGAACCTGATACTGCTTCACCAGCCGCTTAATAATCAGCGTCCCTACCAAACCACACACCGCAGCAACAGTCAGCCATACCCCCGGCATCGCCTTATCACCGGTAGCGTGAATCAGATAGCTGCACACCGCTGGCGTAAAACCGCCAAACAGCGCGGTCGCCAGACTGTAGGCCAGAGAAAATCCGGTTGCACGCACCTCGGCAGGCATCACCTCCGCCAGATACACCACCATCGCACCGTTATAACTGCCGTAAAGGAACGACAGCCACAGCTCCGCCTCCAGCAAATGGGCAAAACTCGGCGATCCAACCAGCCAGTGCAGCACCGGCCACGCGGTCAAAATCATCAACACGGTAAACAGCAACAGCAGCGGACGGCGGCCAAATCGATCGGATGCGGCACCCATCAACGGCAGCCAGAACAGATTGGAAATACCGATGCACAGCGTCACCAGAAAACTCTGCTTATCGCTCATCATCAACACCGTCTTGCCAAACGTCGGCGTAAAGGCGGTGATCATATAAAACATTACGGTGGTGGTGACCACCATCAGCATACCCGCCAGCACCAGCGCCCAGTTGCGTGCCACCGACCGGGTAATCTGCCCCATGGTGGGGTGGTGCTTACGCTGGCTGAAGGCTTCCGTCTCCTCCAGCGCACGGCGTATCCAGAAGAGGAACGGCACGATCATGCAGCCAATCACAAACGGAATACGCCAGCCCCACTCGGTGACCTGGCCTTTATCCAGCAGATGGTTCAGCCCCAGCCCCAGTAGCGCCGCGAAGATCACCGCAATCTGCTGGCTGCCGGACTGCCAGCTGACGTAGAACCCCTTTTTACCCTTTGGCGCAATCTCGGAGAGATACACCGACACGCCGCCCAGCTCGACGCCTGCGGAAAAGCCCTGAAGTAAACGGCCCAGCAGGATGAGTACCGGTGCGGCCATGCCCAGCGTGGCATAACCCGGCGTCAGCGCGATGGTCAGCGTGCCGATAGCCATCAGCCCCAGCGTTAAAAGCAGCCCTTTACGGCGGCCCTGACGGTCGATGTAGGAACCGAGAATAATCGCCCCCAGCGGGCGCATCAGGAACCCGGCACCGAAGGTCATCAGTGTCAGCATCAGTGAAGCGAAGGGGTCGTCGCCGGGAAAGAAGGTTTTGGCAATGGCGGTGGCGTAGTAGCCGAACACCATAAAATCGTACATTTCGAGGAAGTTACCGCTGGTAACGTTGAAGATGGTTCGGGCACCGCCCTGCCGCGATGAAGTGCTGACTGTCTCAGGGGTCATGAGGACATCCTTATTGTGGTTTCCCCTGTTTTAGCCTGCCGGTAACGGTATTAATGTGATACACATCACCGTTACCGGGCACAGGATATTTACTTTGGTAACAAATAATTAACAATGCTCATATCGCTTAAAATCCGTACATCAGTTCAGAACTGTACATCCACCGAGACCGAATCCAGATAGCTCCCCGCCGGCTGCGGCGTTTGATTGCTGATAATCAGCGCGCGATAGCTGAAAGTCTTGGTTAAACCATCGGTACTGGTCGAGCTGGCCGTACTGCTGTCAACGCGATCGGTACCGGTCGGCCCCCAATAGGTAGTACCGGTGGTTCCTTTATAAATCTGGTAGGCCAGCCGGTTACTGCCGGAGATCATATAGCGCTGGTTGCCCACTGGATTACCGCCGTTGGTAATGCCGACGGTATAGGTGCTGCCTTTGGTGCAGATCACATTCAGCGACTGGCTGACCGTCTGGAAGTTGGCGGGCAGCGGCGCGCTGCCGAAATCAATGCCTGGCGCGGTGATGGTGGTGCAGTCGCGTGTGACGGTCATATTCAGCGTAATCGGTAGAGATAAGGTGCCCTGCTGGCGGCTGCCCAACAAACAGAGATTGCCAATGCCAATAGCGGTACAGATGTCATAGGTAAATGTCACCGTCAGCAGCACCGTATAGTTACCTGCCGCTACTACCGCGCCGGGCATCTGGCGCACATACAGCGGGATCGGAAAGCGATACCCATTCAACAACCCGGCGAGGTCCAGCAGGGTGCTGCGGGGAATAATCACCCCCGTGCCGCCCAGCGTGGCAATCGATGTGCAGTTGGGGTCTGTACACACCTGCAGCGGTATACGATCGGTGCCCAGCCCAAGCGCCGCCTGGGTCGTACTGGATGCGGAGGTCGCCGTTGTCAATTTAACGGTGATATTGTCGTTACCAAGTAATGTTAATACCCCGGCACCACAGTCTACAGTGTAGGTGCCATTCAGCGTAGTTTGCGCGGTGGTGACCGCAAACGAGGTCATGGTACCAAAGCTGGCCGTCGTGCTGGTCGGGCTAAGCGTACAGGCCGCCTGCGCCAGCCACGATCCGCTCATCAGCAGGAGAAAGGTCAGGGATAATAAAACTCGTTTCATGGCTTGCTTCCTGGAGGGGGCGACAGCGGACAGACCAGCGGACCGTAGGTCACCAGCGTGTCCGGCAGTTCTTTCGGCAGGGTGAGTTCGGTCTCGCAGGTGCGGCCGTCCGGCGTACGGGCGCGAATCGGATTACGCTGCTCGAGGTTATCCATCCACACGATGCCATCCCAGCCGACCACTTCCGCTGGCGGGGCGGTACGGAGAATTGCGGTACCCACCGGCAGCGGCTGGCCGTGTTGATCGTTGATAATCACGCTGGCGGCGCGCAGCGGCTTGATTTCCATATCCAACATATAGCCACTCTGACGCTTCACCGCCACGCGTTTTTCCACATCTGCGGTGCCCAGGTTCGCGGGCAGGTCGAGCGTGTCGATATCATATTTGGCGGCATAGTTTGAGGTTACGCGTGGAACCAGCAAGTACCCTTTATTATTGGTCTTGCCCTGTAACTGGTTCTCGAAGCGCACCCCGACATTCGGGTAGCCCGTTTTCACCAGAACAAAGGAGTCGGTCACCTGATTGGCGGCAAACAGTTGACTGTCCATCAGCACCAGCGAGCCGTTAACCTGGCCCCATTTGGTCATGTATTCATCGTCACCGTAGAAGCCGCCGGACGTTTCCACCTGCTGGTTACGCCAGCGCAGGCTGCCCTGGCGGTAGTCGCCACTGCTGCTCTGATTCGCCCAGGATGCATCCCAGGCGAAGCCGCCGTCGCTCGGCATCGCGCGGGAGACAAACAGGCGCTGGGAGTTTTTGCCCTCAGCATCGCGTTCTATACTGGTCCCGCCGCTGATCAGGCTGCTGAAAGGCACGCTGAGCGAAATGGCACCCGCCCAGTTGTCCGCCTGATCGTCCCGGCTCGCGGAGACATAAATGCTGCTGCCGCCCCACAGTCCACGGCTCCAGGTCAGGTTGATTAGCCGGGTACGATCGCCGTTGCCGCTGGTGATGTCGATCAGCGCGGCACCCAGGCTGCCGTATTGATCGAGCGACAGGCTGGCGCTGTACTGGGCACTTCGCCGGCTCAGCGTGTAGTATTCCTGGTCGGCATTGTTCCACGTTTCGCCATTCTTGCGATCACCGTACAGCGCGAGGTTGCCATAGCCGCTGGAACGCAGCGTTTGCTGCATCCCTACGGAGAACAGGCCCGTGCTGTACTGATAGCCCCAGCTGTTCTGATTACCGCTTTGCCCCATCATCTGGCTCTGGCTGACGGAGCCGTTGACCACGCCCAGCGAACCGACCCGCAGCTGACCGCCCCCTCCCAGCTGCGCCAGCGACTCGGCCGCTTCGGCATGGCTCTCCAGAGTTAACCAGTCGGTTAAGCCATAGCGGTAAGAGCCGCTGGCGGTAAGCGGGCCGTAGTCAAAGTTTTCCAGGCCGTAATTCTCGCGCAGTGCCCCGGTAGAAACCGCATAGTCCGACAGGCCGCTTTGCAGGAGATTACTGGCGACGTAAAACGGCAGGGTGGTGGTCACCTGGCGTCCCTGGGCATCGGTGGTCACCACCACCGCGCTGCCCGCGCCGTTAACGAACGGCAGATTAGTCATCGACCAGGGGCCGGGCTGCACGCTGTTACTGCTGGTACGGTAGCCGTTGACAAACAGATCGACGGTAGACGGCACGGCGGCCTGGCCCGAGAACGAGGGAAGGGGGTAGGTGATTAAATCGGGTCGCAGCGAGAAGTCACGCGCCAGCTGAATGCCGCCGACGCGCACGCTGCTGCTCCACGCCAGGGAATCGGTCACCAGATCGCCCACCCGCAGGGTCAGCGCATTATCTTCATTCTGATTCGACCACCAGGTGTCATAGCGGGTATAGGTATTGCCCAGATCGGCGTCGCCGGACAGCTGGCGCTGTAATATACCGCTATTGGAAAACTGCCCCCAGCCGCCAAACAGACGCAGCTCGTTCCAGGCCGAAAGACGGCTGCCGCCGCCGTCGGTCTGGCTGCCGTAAACATTGTAATTGAACAGCGCACCCGCGCTGCTGAGGCCGTCAATGCGGGGGCCGTTTTGGATGACTTTACCGAACGTTTGCTGCGGCAGCCACTCCGGCGGCACCGTCAGCAGCAGGCGCTGCCCCTGACGATCATACTCTGCCTTGACGTTTTCCATTGCCGAGACGTCCATCATCGTCGAGTTAATCTTCGAACTGGGGATACCCACCCGCATCAAGTCCCCCGCGCGCATCACATAGTGATCGCCCTGGAACTGAACGCTAACCACCTCTCCAGTATCGTAGCCATTTAACATCAGCCCCAGCATCCAGCTTTGTGCCTCGCCCGTAGGAGTCTGTGCCGTCGGCGGCGGCGGCAGTGCATTCCAGGTTTCGGCACCGGCAAACAGCGGCAGCAGGCCGCCGCCCAGGCCGATAATAGCCAGCTTCAGGGGAGTTGACGCCACGAAGTCAATCCTCATTGGTTAGCGGGAGCTGCGGCCGCGCCAAACGGTTTTATCACTTAATTGCGCACTCAGTTCCGCATTAGCCGCTGCCGGAAAACTGAGGGGGAAAGTATTGCTCGAATGCGGTAAAACGTAGCCGAGCAGGCTGTCAGAAACGCTTCGCCCGCCAAGCGATACGTGGCTCAGTCGGGCGTGCCCGCTACCGCTGTTGGTAATTTCGAGCGCCTGCTGGCCATCTTTGTTAACCAGCTGCCATGCCAGCTGCGGCTTGCTGCTGGTGACGCTGGCGCCGTTACCGTAAACGAACAGCGGTACGGTATAGCGCATCTGGAAATTCAGTCCGGCCTGATTTTGCGCCGAGGTTTGCGCCTGTGGTGACGGGATCTCATCGATCAGAATACGGAATGCCGTTTCTTCACCGGCAGGGACCGGGGTTTGTTTCACCAGGCGAATCAGCTGTTTTTTTCCCGGCTCGATCCGCACCATTGGCGGGCTGGCCAGCACCTGCTGCTGGGTTTGATACTGGTCCTGGCCGTCCTTCTGCTGCCAGAGGAACACGCGGACCTGCATCAGGGTGGTGCTGTCCCCGCGGTTTTCCATCCACAGCTCGGTGGCTTTCTCATCGCTCGCAATTTTCGGGTCGATCGGCCACAAAAGCACCGAGTTTGCCGCCCAGCTGTTAAAAGCAACAAAAGAGACTAAAAGCAGAAAGCCGAATCCGGTGATGCGCGAGCGTTTCATAATTAGCGTTTCCTTTCTTCGAAATAAATCACCAGTTTAACGTTACCGTTAACGTATCGGTGTAGGTGCCGGCCCGGTTAACCCTTGGGATCTGCGCCAGGCCATAAATTGGCAACGTAATATTGTTTGCATTGTTATAAGTAACGGTCAGAGCCGTATTCAGTGGGATCGCCGTGGTGTGTGCGGCGTTGGTATACAGGGCGTAGGGCACGACATTGGTATTATTCGCGATCTTCATATTGCGGCTGCCGTTGGCGTAATTAAGGCCGCCGTTGATGCTCATCGTCAGCGTGGTACCCGGCGTACAGGCCAGAATGATGGTGGTATTGTTGGCAAAGACCGCGCTAGCCGTTGTCGCAGTAGAGTTGATGCCGGGTAGCGTACCGAAATTTAGCGTACCTATTGCGCTCGGATTCGTACCGGAAACCACGCAGCCGTTAACGATGCTGGCTTTTACCTCAACGGCGACGGGGTTAGGCATTGACCACCCGCTGCTGCTGATCAGCAGCAGCGGAGTGAGTAAGTGCCAGCAGAACGTCAATGAATGGATGCGATCCGGCACCATACTTTTCCCAATTATCAGTAGTTTACGGCTACACTGATCGTATCGACATAAACCCCGACGGGGACGAGGGCGCTGTTATTGCCGGCGATTTTACCGAAGATAGTGTAGTTATCGCCGTAGGTCTGGTCGGCAGCTCCCAGAGGAGTGATGGTGGTGTTATTGACAATCGGCGTGGTGGACGCCGCAGAAGGGTACAGGCCATAAACCACGCCGCGTGTTGCATCGGTGGCGCGGATCAGATAACGCGCACCGGTCGTCGGAGCGGTGCCAAACACCGTGGTAGGTGCGGTGTTCAGGCTGCCCGTAATTTGCAGATTATAGTCTTCACCGGCGGTACAGCGGACGAAAATACCGGCCCCCTGCGACCCGCTAACCGCAGCCTGTAGCGCACCGAAGGTGGCGACCTGGCTACCGAAGTTAAGTGAACCGAAGTTGGCGTTGGTGGTGGCTGGTTGTCCGTTGACCAGACAGCCAGCGGTTAAGGTCAGTGTTGCCCCAATGGTCCCGGTGGTTGCAGCAATCCCCGAGGTGGCCACACCCATAGTCAGACCACAGCCCAGCAGAAAAAGCTTTATTTTCATAACCATTCCTTAATGATTAGAGTGAGTAAAGAACTTTTTCGCCTGATGAAATGCCACGGCAGTTACGCTAAACGCAGCAAGGATAATGGAAAAATAACCAAACTATGACGGAAGCGTACTTCGGTCATATTATGTTACCTGTCTTAACAGGTTAAATTATTTGAATTAACTATAGGCAGCGGATTTCCCGCTGTGAAGCGCCTGCAAGAAAAAAAATTAAATTATGGCGATGAAAGTCATCAATGAAAGCTCCCCTTCCGGCACGGTGGAAAGGAAACATTTTCAAGAATTATCTTAGACCGAGCTAGGCGAAATTTTGAGGTGATGCTATTTTCACTCTGAAGGAGAGGAAGATTAATAAACTTTATAAATTATAGGGATATTCTGCATGGTTAAATCAGCCTCTTTAATTATTTTCATCCCGTAGCGGCGGCTGGCTCCCAAAATCGATTCGGGTCAGCGCAGTTGAGACGGGGAGATTCACGCCCTGACACACAGATCCCGAGATCGTCACATGTTAATGAGTTCCTACAACCAGCTGCTGGTTATCATCTCGTTTATCGTCGCATTCCTTGCTTCCTATACTGCACTGGACATGGCCGGGCGGGTCGCGACCGCCAGCGGTAAAGCTGCCCGACTTTGGCTGTTCGGCGGTGGGTTCGCCATGGGCGTTGGTATCTGGTCAATGCACTTTATCGGCATGCTGGCGATGAGCCTGCCGATGGTGATGAGCTATGATGCCACGCTGACTATCGTGTCGATGGTGATTGCCGTTGCGGCATCGATCTTCGCGCTGTGGACGGTTTGCTACGGCGAACTGCCCTGGTATCGGCTGAGTGTTGGCGCGGTGATCATGGGCAGCGGCGTAGTCGCGATGCACTACACCGGTATGGCGGCGCTGATGGTACAGCCGGGCATCGTCTGGCACTGGGGCTGGGTTGCGCTGTCGGTGCTGATCGCGCTGGTGGCTTCCGGGGCCGCGCTGTGGCTGGCCTTCCATCTGCGGAAGGGGACCGGCCGCCTGACGCTGATGCGCGGCGGTGCGTCGCTGATTATGGGCATTGCGATTGCCGGAATGCACTACACCGGTATGGCAGCAGCCAGCTTCCCGATGGACAGCCACGCGACGCACATGGGGGTCAACAGCAACTGGCTGGCGGTGCTGGTGGTGGTGGTCACGCTGTCGATCCTCGGCATTACCCTGCTGATATCCATGCTGGATGCCCGCCTGCAGGCGCGGACCTCGCTGCTGGCAACCTCGCTGGCGGAAGCCAACCGCGAGCTGGCCCAGCTGGCGCTGCACGATAACCTTACGCGCCTGCCTAACCGCATCCTGCTGGAAGACCGGCTCGATCAGGCGATCAACAAAGCCACGCGGGAAAACTCGAAGTTTGCCCTGATGTTTATGGATCTGGACGGCTTCAAGGGCGTTAACGATGCCTTCGGCCACCATATCGGTGACAGCCTGCTGATCGCCGTTACCGAACGAATGAAATCGCTGCTGCTGGGGCACCACACGCTGGCGCGTCTGGGTGGCGATGAGTTTGTACTGCTGATGGAGATTGAAGATCCCAACGATGCGGCGGTGGTTGCCGGTGCGCTGGTGAAGAGCATCGAGCAGCCGTTCGATATTTCCCGCTACGAGCTACAGGTCTCGCTCAGTATCGGCGTCGCCGTCTTCCCGGGGGACGGGGTTGATGAGCGGGAACTGATGTTTAACGCCGATGCAGCGATGTATTACACCAAGAACAAGGGACGTAACGGCTTCAGCTTCTTCCAGCCCTCAATGAACATCATTGCGCAGAACCAGCGCCAGCTGATCAACGATCTGTGGATGGCGCAGGACAACGGCGAGCTGCGCCTGTTCTATCAGCCAAAATTCCGTGCGCCGGACGGCCCGATCGTCGGCTTTGAGGCGCTGCTGCGCTGGCAGCACCCGCAGCGTGGCCTGCTGACGCCGGACGTTTTCCTGCCGCTGGCGGAAAAGACCGGGCTGATTATCAGCATTGGTAACTGGGTAATCAACGAAGCCTGCCGGCAGCTTCGCGTCTGGCACTTACAGGGCAACACCCGCTGGTCGGTGGCGGTTAACCTTTCGGCGCTACAGTTTGAACAAACCGGACTGGTGGAAACGGTAATTAAAGCGCTGTCGACCCATCAGATCCCGGCGGAGCTGCTGACGCTGGAGGTGACGGAAACCACGGCGATGCGCGATCCGGACGAAAGCATCCGCATTCTCACCCAACTGACCGAGCTGGGCGTGAAGGCATCGATTGATGATTTCGGCACCGGCTACTCCAGCCTGCTGTACCTTAAGCGGCTTCCGGCCAGCGAGCTGAAAATCGACCGCGCCTTTGTGAAAGAGCTGCAGGAACAGACCGAAGATGCCACCATTGTTTCTGCCATTGTGGCGCTGGCGCAAACTCTGAACCTGAAGGTGGTGGCGGAAGGGGTGGAAACGCCGGAACAGCAGCAGTTCCTGACCAGCCTCGGCTGCAATACCCTGCAAGGCTATCTGCTGGGTCGCCCTCTGGCGGCCGATAAGGTGCCTGAGCTGGCTGACTTCTTCACCGGTGATAAGCCGGAAGAGGTTGCGGAGAATGCGCCAGTACAGTCAAAGCCCGTTGATGCCGGGTGATTGTACTGTGCTCAACGGCTGACCTATAATAGTTCACTTTTTGATGACAATGGCCTGTAACAGTCGTGGCAAAATATGAACAGCTGGTGGCCCAAATCCGCCAGCAAATTGAAACGGAAATCTGGCTGCCCGGTGAAAAACTGCCCTCGCTGAGGGAGCAGGTCAGCCTGAGCGGCGTCAGCCTGATGACGGTGATGCACGCCTATCAGGTGCTGGAAAGCCAGGGATGGATTATCTCGCGCCCGCAGTCGGGCTATTACGTTGCGCCCCGCGCCGAATTTCTCAGCCAGCCGGTCAGCCATCAAAAGCTGCAGCTGGCCGAGTCGGTGGATATTAACGCGTTTATTTTTGACGTCCTTCAGGCCTGCCGCGATCCGCATATTGTCCCCTTTGGCTCGGCCTTTCCCGACCCGGAACTCTTTCCCCAGCGCCAGCTGATGCGGGCGCTGACCACCGTTTCCCACAGCATGAAGCCGGTGGATGCCTTACATAACCTGCCGCCGGGTAACGAAGCGCTGCGCAAAACTCTTGCTCAGCGCTATGCCCTGCAGGGGGTACAGGTCTCGCCGGATGAAATCGTCATTACCAACGGCGCGATGGAAGCGCTCAACCTCAGCTTACAGGCGGTGACCGAGCCGGGCGACTGGGTGGCGATTGAAAATCCGTCGTTCTACGGCGCGCTGCAGGCGATTGAGCGACTGAAGCTGAAAGCGGTGGCGATTGCCACCGATCCGCAGACCGGCATTGACCTCGATGAACTGAGCCGGGCGCTGGAAAGCTGGCCGATTAAAGCGATGTGGATGATGAGCAATCAGCAAAACCCGGTCGGCTGCACGCTGAGCCGGGAAAAAAAGCAGCAGCTGGTGGCGCTGCTGGCGCAGCATAACGTCACGCTGATTGAGGATGATGTTTACAGCGAGCTCTATTTTGGCAGCGAGAAGCCGCTGCCAGCCAAGGCCTTCGATCGCGACGATAACGTGCTGCACTGCTCGTCGTTTTCTAAAAATCTGGTGGCGGGTTTTCGCGTGGGCTGGGTGGCGGGCGGCAAGCACGCCCAGCGCATTCAGCGCATGCAGCTGATGAGCACGCTGTCCACCAGTGCGCCGATGCAGCAGGCGCTGGCGACCTATCTGGGCACCCGCAGCTATGACCGCCATCTGCGGCGGCTGCGGCAGGTACTCGAACAGCGCAAGAATCTGGCCCTGCAATCGCTAAAACGGCATCTGCCCGCCGGGGCGAAAATCAATGAGTCGCGCGGCGGGTATTTCCTGTGGATTGAGCTGCCAAAACAGGTCAATACCACCGAACTGTACTACCGCGCGCTGGAGCAGAAGATCAGCATTGCGCCAGGGAAAATGTTCTCTTCCAGCGAGCAGTACGCGAACTATTTTCGCTTTAATACCGCGTGGTGGGATGAGACTCAGGAAGCCGCGGTGGCGAAACTGGGGGCGTTGATAGGTGAACTGCTATAGCGGCGATCGGCCCTGAAGGAAGAACCGATCGCCAGCGGCAGGCATCAGATAGTCGCGGCGTTTTTCTGACCCCAGGTCAGATGGAACACGTCATAAAAGTCGACTTCGCCTTTCAGCGACAGCAGCTTGTTGATGCCCTGCTTGACGTTATCCGGCACCTTTTCGCTGCCGAGAATATCGTTCACCGCTTCCGGTGACAGGGTGCGGATATAGTACCATTCGCCGTTGTAGCACACGCGAAGATCAAGCGTATCAATATCTTCAAAGCGGTACTTGGGGTTGATATCCATCAGCATCAGCCCGCTCATCAGCAGAACGAACAGCGTGGCTCCCCAGAACGCGGGCCAGCCGAGGAAATCGGTGGTAAAGATCAGCGCTACGGTCAGCACGTAGCAGCCATACATAGAAGCCCAAAGGCCCGGATGGGTTTTCAGGAACTTAAAGCTGAAGCGCGGCTTATTATCGCGCTGCTCCTCGCGATTGAGCGTATCGATCTCGCGCAGCAGTATCTGTTTAACTTCTTCCATTTTTTCACCTCTGTTCAAAGAGTCCGGGCAGAGTGAAAGTAAATCACAGTTTCTGCTGCAACAGCAGACACAGTTTAGGGCTATTAAGCTATAACAGTTGTCAGCAGAAGGGAGTTTGTAGCGACCTTGCATAGCGCAGTGTAAAATTTTACCCATTCCCCCGGAAGGGCCGATAACAGAATCAATGGACAGGCATCATGGTTAACCACTCTCGCTTTTTACTGATTATTCTGCTGCTCCTGCTGGGGATGTCATCCGCCCAGGCGCTGGACTGCGGACGTGCTTCAACCGTGGTCGAGAACACCATCTGCGACAGTAAAGAGCTGACGTGGCTGGACCGCCTGTTTACTGACTCATTCCGCGATGTGGTGGTCGAAAACCCGCAGCGGGTGGAAAGCATTGTCAACAGCTGGACCCGCTCCCGCGACGCCTGCGCCAGCGATGCCTGCCTGCAGCGTGCCTATCTGAACGGTATTGGTCAGCTGTACGGCGTCCCGGCCTCGTTCGACTGGCAGGGCGTGTGGTGGAATACCACCTCCACCCACGGCAACGGCGGAAAAATCCTGATCCACGGTGCTGCCGACTGGGGTTTTAAGATGGATGCGACCGTCTGGGGCGGCGTTTACAGCTCGGTGCTCAGCGGCAGCGTCAATGATTACTACGGCGTTGGCTACACCAATGAAATTGCCTGGGGCGGCCACTGCGCCATCATCCTGGTGCCGCGTTCCGACGGAAAGCTGGAAGTCAGCAGCGATAACAGCGGCGGCTGCGATATGCTGCTGCCTGGGGAAATGGCCATCGACGGCGTCTACGTTAAAGCCGCCAGCGATCCCCGCCCGCCCGCCACGCTGCTCACCTTGGGGATTATGCCGAATAAAGCGCTCGACGATCGCTTCCGCGAGCTGGTGGGCGATGACTATCAGCAGTATCTGGCGACCGCGACCAGCTTTGTGTACAGCGCGGATGAGGACAGCCTCGGTGCAACGGTGTTAACGCTGTGGGTGAAGGGCATGGCCAACCGTAAATCGGCGATGATCATGTATACGCCGGACGGTAAAATTTGGGCGCTGCGCGTGGAACCGGGCAAGGATAACAAGGGCCTGCAACTGCACTATGTCACCACCGAAAAAGATAAAACCCGCATGCCAAAAACGCTGGCCAACTGGCGAGCCAGGTTCACAGAACGCTAAGCGCCGGGCGGCTAGTGATAGTTAAAAATCTGGCCTGACGGGGTAATCAGTAACTGCTCGTCGCCAAATTCCAGCGTTTCGAAACGCACGCCGTTGTTCTGCGCGTAGCCGAGAATATTTTTAATCATTCGCGCCGAACCGCTGTCGGCGTAGTAAATCTGGTGATAGTTAAACGCCACGCTGTGGGCGCTGGTGCGCTTCTGCTCCAGACTGACCTTCGCCAAAAAACGGTTATCGTTCGGGCTGGTCAGCGTCATGATCGCCGTTTTATCCTGGATAATAAAACGGGTGTCATAAATTTCCCGCTGGCGTGCCAGCAGATCGTAATAGCCCAGCTGCAGGCTTGAGCCGGTAAAATCGCGGCTGAACAGATCCTTATTGCCGAGCGGCAGCAGCTTTAGCAGCGCTGCCGTCAGCACCAGCAGCAGCGTTATCGCCAGCAGACTTATCGACACAGTTCGCCATTTCATTGATTTTTCTCTCGCCTTCACGATAGATCAGCGCGCTCAGCTGCGCACCATCCGTTCGCCAGTTGATAATGTTCATCGCCAGCTGCCTGCGGTTGCAGCGGTTAATGAAGGTCATGGTGTAGTTCAGCGCGGTGCCGGAGGTAAAGAAAAACACCTCCATATTGACCTGGCGATTTTTCAGATACTGATTCAGTGAAAACAGCACCGGCCCCAGCTGCTTATTCAAATCTTCGGAGGCGGATGAACCGTCCCAGCCGCGGCGGACTTCCACCAGGCGGATATTGCTGTAGGCGACCGAATTCTTTTCCTGTAGCTGCGTCGGCGAGGCGGTGAAATAGTTGCGGGCGACAACCACTAAAAGGGCGGCCAGTATGATGACCTGGCCCAGCACCAGCCAGCGCCAGAAGCGGGCTTCCACAACGGGAGCAGGAGCGGGCGGCGCGGCAGGGGTAACCGGCTCCACGTACACCTGAGTGGCATTGTCGGGATGGGTATTCGCGTCCGTTTCGCCCTCAGTCAGAGCCTCTTCGCGGGCAGATGCCTCGGCGGGCTGCGGCAGGATATCCGCCAGCGTAATAAACTGGCAGAACTCCGCTTCGAGAATATAGCCCTTCTTCGGTACGGTTTTAATAATTCGCTGCTGCTTGCCGTCATCCTCCAGCGCCAGGCGCAGGGCATGGATGGCGTTTGGCAGGCTGTTATTGCCGATAACCCGCCGTTCCCACACCAGATTAGTCAGATCCTCACGCGTCAGCGTTTCACCCGCATGCTCGGCCAGAACCTGCAACAGTTTAAGCTGATACTCGCCAAGACGACGCTGTTCCCCGGTGACCTGATGGATCAGCGAGCCGGAGGCATGGTCAATCAGCCAGTGATGAATGATAAGAGACGGAGTCATAGGTACCGTTAGGCAGAAGTTTGTCACTGAATATTATGACTGCTGGCGGCCAGTCAGCGCAACTTACCCTTCTTTTTTGTGATCGCGCACCGTTCTGGTGCGAAAGAAAGTGCACGCTTCATTTTCAGGCATTTTGCTAACAAATCGGCCGTTTGCCCCTGGTGCTGCGCTCATACGCCTCGCGGGGTGCCTGCCTCCACCAGGATACTGGCACGCTTTGTGCAGCTTTGAATGTGGGTTCACAGACAGCGGTAGGGAAATCATGAATCAAAGCTATGAATTAGCGTCGCACTTTTATGATGAAATGTTGCTGAGCGATGGACACTATCGTCAACACTATCGGGAATACTGGCAGTGGCTACAGCAGGCTGACCAGCAGGCGATTGCGCGCAAGCGCGAAGAAGCGGAACTGCTCTTTCACCGCGTGGGAATTACCTTCAATGTTTATGGCGAAGACGGCGGCGCGGAGCGGCTGATTCCGTTCGACAGCGTGCCGCGTATTATACCCGCTGCGGAGTGGGCGATGCTCGACAAAGGCATTCGCCAGCGCGTCCAGGCGCTGAATGCCTTCCTGCACGATATCTACCACGATCAGCATATCCTGAAATCCGGCATTATCCCTCCCGAACAGGTCCTGGTTAACGAACAGTATCAGCCCTGCATGCAGGGAATTAACCTGCACCGCAATATCTATGCGCACATCACCGGGGTGGATATGGTCCGCAACGGCGACGGCGAATACTACGTATTGGAGGATAACCTGCGTACCCCTTCCGGGGTGTCCTACATGCTGGAAAACCGCAAGATGATGATGCGGCTCTATCCGGAACTGTTTGCCGACCAGCGCATCGCGCCGGTTGAACGCTATCCTTCACTCCTGCTGCAAACCCTGCGCGAAAGCTCGCCGGTCAACGATCCTGTGGTGGTGGTACTCACGCCCGGGCGTTTCAACAGCGCCTATTTCGAACACAGCTTCCTCGCGCAGCAGATGGGTGTAGAGCTGGTGGAAAGCGCCGATCTGTATGTGAAAGATGGCGCGGTGCTGATGCGCACCACCGCCGGGCCGTGCAAGGTGGATGTGATCTACCGCCGCGTCGACGATGCCTTCCTCGATCCGTTAGCGTTTAACCCGGATTCGATGCTGGGCGTGCCCGGCCTGCTGTCAGTCTACCGCAGCGGCAACGTGGTGCTGGCCAACGCTATCGGCACCGGGGTGGCCGATGACAAATCCATCTATCCCTACGTACCGGATATGGTGCGCTTCTACCTGGATGAAGATCCGATCCTCAACAACGTACCGACCTGGCAATGCCGCCGCCCGGAAGATCTCTCCTGGGTGCTGGCGAACCTGGAAAAGCTGGTGGTGAAAGAGGTTCACGGCGCTGGCGGCTACGGCATGCTGATCGGTCCGGTGGCCAGCCGACAGCAGCTGGAAGATTTCCGCGCGCTGCTGAAAGCGCGGCCGCAGAACTACATTGCCCAGCACACGCTGGCGCTCTCTACCTGTCCAACCTTTGTCGAACAGGGGCTGGCACCGCGCCATATCGATCTGCGGCCGTTTGCCCTCAGCGGTGCGGAGATCCGCCTGGTGCCCGGCGGGCTGACCCGTGTGGCGCTGACCGAAGGCTCGCTGGTGGTCAACTCCTCGCAGGGTGGCGGCACCAAGGACACCTGGATTCTGGAGGATGACGCATGCTGAGTCGCACGGCTACTGGCCTCTACTGGATGGCGCGCTATCTGGAGCGCGCGGAAAATATTGCCCGGGTGCTTGACGTCACCAATCGTCTGTCGCTGATGCCGGTGCGCGGTAGCCACAACAACGAACTGCGCGTACCGCTGAACCTCACCAACACCAGCGAACTTTACTGGTCGGTCAGCGACGCGCTGGCGATGCCGCAGCTGTTCAGCTTTTTTGCCCTTGACGACCGTAACCCGGCCAGCATTTATAACTGCTGGCAGGCGGCGTGGAACAACGCCCACGCGGTGCGCGGCAGCCTCTCTTCGGAGGTATGGGAAAGTATCAACTCCAGCTGGATCGAACTGCGCAAAATTCGTCGACGCGGCGTCGGCAGCGGCGGGGCGGATGCGTTCTTTGACTGGGTGAAAGAGCGCTGCCATCTGTTTCGCGGGGCGATGTTTGGCACGCTGATGCGCGGCGATGCGATGAACTTTATCCGGCTTGGCACGCTGCTGGAGCGCGCCGACTGCACCGCACGCCTGCTGGATGCGTATCAATACCTCTCGGATGCCGACGACGACACGGTGCGGGAATACTACCGGCTGGATACGCTGCTGCGCTCGGTTTCGGCCCGCGAAGCCTATCACAGCATCTACAAGCAGCAGCTGGCGGCGGAGGGCGTGAACGAAATGCTGATCCTGCGCGAAGAAAGCCCACGATCGCTGCGATCCTGTGTGGAGGATATCGCCGGGCTGCTCGAACAAATCGGCAGCAGCGGCGAGGATCGTCCGCGCTATCTGATCAGCGTGCTACATGCGCAGCTGCGCTTCAGCAGCAAAGAATCGGTACTCGATCGCGGACTGCACGCCTGGCTCAGCGCCTTTCTGGGCGAACTGGCAACGCTGTCTGACAGCATTCATCATACCTATCTGGAGGCGAAATAATGCAGCTGACCATCGAACATAAAACCTGTTTCAGCTATCAGGACCCGGTGACGCAGAGCACCCAGTACCTGCGCCTGACGCCGCAGGATTCCGCCCACCAGCGGATTATTTCCTGGGAGCTGCGGCTGCCGGGCGAGGCGGTGTGCACCACCGATGCCTGGGGCAACGTACTGCACGTGCTGACGCTGGATACTCCGCATCAGGCGATTGAAATTGAAGCCCGTGGCGTGGTGGAAATTATCGACGGCGGTGAGTTTGCTGCCGATGGTGCCAACGCGCTGTCGCCGCTGGTGTTCCTGCGCCAAAGCGCGCTGACCCTGCCGGATGAGGCCATCCGCGACTTTGCCCGCCGCTATTATCGGCCGGAAGCGCCGCTGGACAGCCTGGAACGCCTGATGGGCGAACTGCTGTTGAAAATGCCCTGGCAGCCGGGCAGCACCCTGGTGACCGACTGCGCGGCGAAAGTTTTTGCCGCCGGCAGCGGCGTTTGCCAGGATCACAGCCATGTATTTCTGGCCTGCTGTCGCAGTTTGCAGATTCCCGCACGCTACGTCAGCGGCTATCTGTATACTGACAACGTGGAGCACGTGGCCACCCATGCCTGGGTAGAAGCGTGGATCGACGACAGCTGGCACAGCTTTGATATCACCAACAACACCCGCAGCATCCGTCAGCACCTGAAGCTGGCCGTTGGCGTGGATTATCTGGATGCCTGCCCGGTTCGCGGTATGCGCCTTGGCGGCGGCAGTGAGGATATGCAGGCGGTCGCCGCAGTGCAGCAGGTGAATTCGCAGCAGTAATCGTTAATCGGGAAAACTATGACCTATTGTGTGGCAATGCGCTTATCGTCAGGGATGATTTTCGTTTCCGACTCCCGTACCAATGCGGGCGTGGATCATATCTCCTCTTTCCGTAAGCTCCATGTATTTCAACAGGATGATGAGCGGACGCTGGTGCTGCAAAGCGCCGGCAACCTTGCCACCACGCAGAGCGCGTTAAGCCTGCTGCGCCGGGGCTGTGAAGACGCTAAAAAACCGAACCTGATGAGCTGTAGCAATATGTACGACGTGGCGCTGCTGGTGGGCGAAACGCTGCGGACGGTGATCAAGCGCGATGGTGAAGAGTTTGGCGGCACGCTGCTGCTCGGCGGGCAGATCAAAGGTGAAGAGCCCCGGCTGTTCCAGATCTACCCGCAGGGCAACTTTATTGAAGCCAGTACCGATACGCCGTATTTCCAGATTGGCGAAAGCAAATACGGCAAGCCGATTATCGACCGCGTGCTGCGCTACGATACGCCGCTGGATCAGGCGATGCAGTGTGCGCTAATTTCCATGGATTCTACTCTGGCGAGCAATATCTCGGTCGGCTTGCCGCTGGACGTGATGATCTATCCGGCGGACAGCTTCAGCACCGCGCAGCAGTATCATATTACCGAGAAGCACCCTTACTTCTCGCAGATCCGCCAGCTGTGGAGCAGTGGGCTGTTAAGCGTTTTCTCCCAGCTGCCTTCCCTACAGCTGGAGGAGTAATTTTCTCCCCGATTTAACCCCCTTGCCGCGCGGTAAAACAGACCGCGCTGCGCTGTCTTTTTTTCGTCATTTTTTTGCCATGTTGGCGTCACTCCCGATGGTTAGTGTGCGGATAAAACACCCGGGAGATAAGCCTGTGTTTACCATTGAAACCGTACTTGAAGACCTCTATCCGCAGCGTGAAACCCCTTCCTGGCAGAAAAGCGTCCTGCGCCGCCTGCTGCATGAAAAAGAATTCCAGCGATTCAACCAGCGCAATAAACACCTGAAAGGGCTGGATATGGTCGAACAGGTGCTGGAATACCTCGACGTCAGCTGCGAACTGAGCGAGCGCGATCTGGAACAGATCCCCAGCCAGGGACCGGTGGTGATTGTCGCCAACCATCCGCTCGGTACGCTGGACGGTCTGGCCTTGCTGCACGCGGTGTCGCAGGTGCGGCGCGATGTGAAAATCGTCACCAATCGCCTGCTGAACTGCCTGGAGTCGCTGAGCAGCCTGATGGTGCCGGTGGATAACATGGGCAATCGCACCAGCCGCCAGCAGGTCGCGCTGATGCAGGACCAGCTGGAAAGCCAGGGCGTGCTGATCTTCTTCCCGGCGGGCGAGGTTTCACGCTTCGGCAGTAAAGGCGTGAAGGACGGCAAATGGAGCCACGGCTTCCTGCGGCTGGCCGCGCGCTACCGCGCGCCGATCGTGCCGATCCACGTCAGCGGCCGCAACAGCGCGCTGTTCTACCTGATTTCAAAAATCTACCAGCCGCTGTCGATGCTGCTGCTGGTAAAAGAGATGTTCGGCAATCGCGGTGAGCGGCTGAAGCTGAAAATCGGCGCGCGTATTCCCTACGCCAGCTGGCACGACGGCCGTACCCCGGCGAAAGAGCTGGCTGCACGCTTCCGCCGCCATCTGTATCGCGTGGCGCAGGGCAAATCCGCGCTGTTCCAGACCGAAGCGGCCATCGCCCGCAGCGAAGACCGCGCGGTGCTGAAGCGTGCGCTGGCGGGCTGTGAAGTGCTGGGCAAACTGCCCGATGGAAAAACCATTTACCTCTATCGCCGCAACGGCGAGGACTACGTGCCGATCCTGCGCGAGCTGGGCCGCCTGCGTGAAATCGCCTTCCGCGCGGTGGGCGAGGGCAGCGGCACCCGCCGTGACCTCGACGACTACGACGACGATTATTACCACCTGATCCTCTGGGACGAAGAAGCGCTGGATATCGTCGGTGCCTACCGCTTTATTCCCACTGCCGAGCAGTTCGAGCGCAAGGGGCTGGACGGCATCTACAGCCACAGCCTGTTCCACTACGATCACCAGATGAATCCGGTGCTGATGCAGGGGATCGAACTGGGCCGCAGCTTTATCCAGCCGGCCTACTGGGGCAAACGCGGCCTCGACTATTTGTGGATGGGCATCGGCGCCTATCTGGCGAAATACCCGCAGTACCGCTATCTGTTCGGCCCGGTTTCCATCTCCGGCGGCCTGCCGCTGGCGGCGCGGGATCTGCTGGTGGCTTTCTATCGCCTCTATTTCGCGCCGCTGCTGCCGCTGGCCACTTCTCGCCGCCCGTATCCGGCCTCGTTACCTGACGTGCTGGCCCAGTTCAGCGGCGACAACTACAGCGAAGATCTCAAGCGCCTGAAGCGCCTGCTGGCCAACCTCGGCACCGGCATTCCGCCGCTGTACAAGCAGTATTCCGAGCTGTGTGAAAGCGGCGGCGTGCAGTTTATCGACTTCGGCAGCGATCCCGATTTTAACCACTGCATCGACGGCCTGGTGCTGGTGGACCTTACCCGGCTGAAAGAGAGCCGCTTCCAGCGCTACATCGCCATTCACCAGCAGCTGGAGCAGGAAACTGCCGTCGGCTAACGCTATCCCCTCCCTCCTGCCACAAACGTCCGGTTAATGAATTAGCTAACGTTTGTGGCATTTTTGATTCAACCTGCTGGATATAAACTGAATACATTCCGTGCGTTAGCGCTAATTCCCTGAACAGTAAACGGTTTATTTTAATCGTTACTCTCAGAGTAATTATTTGGCACGAAGCGTAATTGATGAGCAATCCATTCCGGTACAGACTGGCTGCCATACTGAAAGCATCTGCAGAAGATGCACTTACAGGAGGTTAACCATGTTATCTACCCCGTCACCCCAGGTCTGGGATACACGTCGGCGCGAGAAACAGCGCCGTATAGCCAGCCTCGGTATCCCCCATAAAGTTCTGCCCACCGACGATATTGTCGCCATGCTTGAAAAGCTGATCTCACCCGGCGACCGGGTGGTGATGGAGGGCAACAACCAGAAGCAGGCTGATTTCCTCTCGCGTTCGCTGGCGCAGGTTAACCCGCAAACGCTGCACGACCTGCATATGATTATGCCCAGCGTCGGCCGCAGCGAGCATCTTGATATCTTTGAAAAGGGCATCGCCCGCAAGCTGGACTTCTCATTTTCCGGCACCCAGAGCCTGCGTATTTCGCAGCTGCTTGAGGATGGCCTGCTGGAAATCGGCGCTATTCATACCTACATCGAACTTTACGCGCGGCTGTTTATTGACCTCTCGCCCGATGTGGCGCTGGTCGCCGGATTTAAAGCCGACCGCAAAGGCAACCTCTACACCGGGGCCAGTACCGAAGATACCCCGGCGCTGGTTGAAGCCGCTGCGTTTCATAACGGCATCGTTATCGCTCAGGTTAACGAACTGGTCGATGACGAGTGCGATCTGCCGCGTGTGGATATCCCCGGTTCATGGGTAGATTTCGTGGTGGTGGCGGACAAGCCTTTCTTTATTGAACCGCTGTTTACCCGCGATCCGCGCCTGATTAAGCAGGAACACGTGCTGATGGCGATGCTGGCGATTAAAGGCATCTACGCCGAACACCAGGTACAGTCGCTGAACCACGGCATCGGTTTTAACACCGCCGCCATTGAACTGCTGCTGCCGACTTACGGTGAGAAACTTGGCCTGAAGGGCAAAATTTGCCGCCACTGGGCGCTGAACCCGCATCCGACATTAATCCCGGCCATTGAAAGCGGCTGGGTGAAAAGCTTGCACTGCTTCGGCGGCGAGCTGGGCATGGAAAACTACATTGCTGCTCGCCCGGATGTGTTCTTTACCGGCCACGACGGTTCCATGCGCTCTAACCGCGCCTTCTGCCAGATGGCCGGACAGTACGCGGTCGATATGTTTATCGGTTCGACGTTACAGGTTGACGGCCAGGCAAACTCCTCCACCGTGACCCGAGGCCGTCTCTCCGGCTTCGGTGGTGCGCCCAATATGGGCCACGATCCGCACGGTCGCCGCCACGCTACCCCGGCCTGGCTGGCGATGATCAATGAACCCGACCCGCTGGCGCGCGGCCGCAAGCTGGTGGTGCAGATGGTGGAAACCTTCCAGGCGGGCGTTAAACCCACCTTCGTCGAAAAACTGGAGGCGATAGACGTGGCGAAAACCGCCGGTATGCCGCTGGCACCGGTGATGATCTACGGCGATGACGTGACCCACGTGCTGACCGAAGAGGGGATTGCCTATCTCTACCGCGCCAGTTCGCTGGAAGAGCGCCGGGCGATGGTGGCGGCGGTTGCCGGTATCACCGACGTTGGACTCGGCGTGGATGCGCAGCGCGTGGCTAAGCTGCGTCGCGAAGGCAAAGTGGTATTCCCGGAAGATATCGGCATCCGTCGTACCGATGCCAGCCGTTCACTGCTGGCGGCAGGCAGCGTCGCGGACCTGGTCGAATGGTCCGGCGGCCTTTATCAGCCACCGGCTAAATTCAGGAGCTGGTAATGAGCCCGCAGCGGCAGCTCGCCGCGATCGTTGCAGAGCGCCATGCGCGGCATCTGGCCGTGGTGGCGACCCACTGCCTGCTGGAGGAGGCGAACCTGACGCCGAAACCGGGGTTAGTGGATCGCCGGGGAAGCGGGGCGCACAAGGATCTGACGTTGGATCTCCTTGAACGCTCGGCCCACAGCCTGACCCCGACCTTCTACGCACTGGCGCTGCAATGCTGGCAGCGCCCGGCGGATGTGGCCCTGCGCCAGCTGGTCGGTCGGCTGGGTCGTGAAGGCGAAGCGCAAATGATGCAGACCACCGCGGGTGTTAACACCCATCGCGGGGCGATCTGGGCGCTGGGCCTGCTGATCGCCGCCAGTGCGATGCGCGGCGGGGAAGGCAGCGTGCAGCAGGTGGTTGACGGTGCAGCCGCGCTGGCGATGTTGCCTGATGATGCGGCACCGAAGCTGTTCAGCAACGGCCAGCGGGCCAGTTCGCGCTACCGTCTGCCGGGCGCGCGTGAAGAGGCCCAGCAGGGCTTCCCGCACGTGGTGAACCTGGCGCTGCCACAACTGCAACGCAGCCGTCGGCAGGGGGCCAGCGAACGCGAAGCCCGTCTGGATACGCTGATGATCATGATGACATCACTCAGCGACACCTGCGTGCTGTCGCGGGCGGGCATGGACGGGCTTGAGGCGATGCAGCAGGGCGCGCAGGCGGTGCTGGCGGCAGGCGGCGTGAGTCAGCCTGCGGGGCAGCGCGCGCTGGCGCGGCTCGATGCGCACATGCTGGCGCTGAATGCTTCACCGGGCGGTGCAGCCGATCTGCTTTCCGCCACGCTGTTTCTTGATCGTATCTGCCCGGCCTGATGCGCCACGCGATGCAGGCCCGCTATCGGTGCAGTGAGTCAAGCCTGCGGCGAATCACATCCGTCAGTGTGGGTTCCTGACACTCCGAAGCGGCGGCCCGTAACGGCCGTCCGACACAAGGATTTTTATTTAAAGAGGATCTTATGCAACAGATAAGCCTTTATTTTCCAGCCTCACGACGCCTAAACGGCAGAGCGCTGGCGGGCGTTGTGGGTTCAGGCGACATGGAAGTGCTGTTTGTCGCCGACGGCAGCGACACCCTGAACGTTGACATCATCACCTCGGTGGATAACAGCAGCAAGCGCTGGACGGCGCTGTTCGAGCGGCTGGGCACCTTCGGGGATCTGCCCGCCGGTCAGATGACCATCCACGACTTCGGTGCCACGCCCGGCGTGGCGAGGATTCGCATTGAGCAGGTATTTGAGGAGGTAGCCGATGCGTAACGATCTCAGCTTTATTGAACTGAATGCCCGCCAGCGCGCACGGCTGTTGCTGGACCAGGGCAGCTTCCGCGAACTGTTAGACCCCTTTGAAGGGATCGTTTCACCGTGGCTGGGCATGCAGGGGATTGTCCCGCAGGCAGACGACGGCATGGTGGTGGCGAAGGGCACTATTGACGGGCAGCCTGCGGTAGTGATTGCCATTGAAGGCGCGTTCCAGGGCGGCAGCATGGGCGAAGTGTCGGGAGCCAAAATGGCGGCGGCGCTGGAGCTGGCGGCGGAAGATAACCGCAACGGTATTCCCACCCGCGCGGTGCTGTGCCTGGAAACCGGCGGCGTGCGGCTACAGGAAGCCAATCTTGGCCTGGCTGCGATCGCCGACATCCACGCGGCGATCGTCGATCTGCGTCGCTATACCCCGGTAGTGGGCATTATTGCCGGCACCGTCGGCTGCTTCGGCGGCATGTCCATCGCTGCCGGACTGTGCAGCTATCTGATCGTAACCCGCGAAGCGCGGCTGGGATTGAATGGCCCGCAGGTTATTGAGCAGGAGGCGGGCATTGACGAGTATGACTCCCGCGACCGTCCGTTTATCTGGAGCATGACCGGTGGCGAAACCCGTGCGGCCAGCGGGCTGGCGGATGCACTGGTCGGCGACGGCCAGAAAGCGGTGAAGCAGGCGATGCATGATGCGCTGGCGAAGGGCGTACCGGCGGTACACCGTTCCGAAAACTATCCCTGGTATCTGCCGCGACTGACGAAGTTTGATACGTCCCGGCAGGCGGATTCACAGCAAATTACACGGCTTTTCAGCAAGGAGGATCGGTCATGAAACAGCAAACAGGACGCGGTGAGATCTGGCTGCAAACACTGACTGCCGGTGCCAGCCGGATGCCGGGACTGTGCCCGTCAGTCCAGGTTGCCGACGGTGAAGTTCACGGTGAAGCCGCACGCTTTATCGCCGTCGTGGCGGATAAAAATAACCACTTCCCGCGCGCTGCCGGTGGGGAAGCCGGACTGCTTGAGGGCTGGACGCTGGCGAAGGTGGTGAGTGAAACCGTAGCGGAAGACGCAAATAAATCTGAGAAACGCATCATCGTGGCGGTGATCGACGTTCCCAGTCAGGCCTATGGCCGCCGCGAAGAAGCTTTCGGTATCCATCAGGCGCTGGCCGCAGCGGCAGGCGCTTACGCCAGCGCACGGCTGGCAGGCCACGTGGTGATTGGGCTGATTGTCGGCAAGGCGATGTCGGGGGCGTTTCTGGCTCACGGCTATCAGGCTAACCGGCTGATCGCCTTCAATGACGGCGGCGTGATGATCCACGCGATGGGCAAAGAGGCGGCGGCACGTATCACTCTGCGCAGCGTCGAGGCGCTGGAAAAACTGGCGGAAACCATCCCACCAATGGCCTACGACATTCACCACTACCAGACGCTGGGCCTGCTGGAATCGCTACTGGATATCAGCAAACCGGACGAACCGGATGCCGGAGATGTTACACAGGTTCGCCAGGCGCTGGCCGCCGCCGTAGCTGCCGCCCGCCGCGATCCCGGACTGCAGTGTCGCCTGCAGGCAGAGAACCGCAGCAGTTCAAAACGGGTGCGTGAATTGATGCGCGCAGCCTGGTAAGAAAGTAGCTAAGACAAACCTGCCGGGTTACCTGCGGGGGCAAACGGAGCATTCGCCCCCGCAGCAATGGCCTGAAAAATAAAATAATAATCATCGCACCGGTGCTTAATCAGACTACCAGGTGATGTTATGACATATATAATTATTCATGCGCTTGCCCCAATTTTCGTGATTATGCTGCTCGGCTTTTATGCCGGGAAAGCGAAGATGGTGGACAACAAAAATGTGGCGCTGCTAAACGTCTTTGTGATGGATTTTGCGCTACCCGCCGCGTTGTTCAGCGCGACGGTTAAAACCCCCTGGCTGGGGATTGTTCAGCAGTCGCCGCTGATCGTGGTGCTGGTGCTGTCGATGTGGGTGGGCTGGTTTGCCATCTATTTTATGGCCACGCGGTTGTTCCATAAGTCACCGCAGGATGCTGCCGTACTGACGCTCACCGTCGCTCTGCCGAACTATGCGGCGCTGGGCCTGCCGATCCTCGGTAGCGTACTGGGTGAAGGGCCATCGACGTCGCTGTCTGTGGCGGTTTCGATCGCCTGTGGTTCGGTGCTGCTGACGCCGTTCTGCCTGCTGATCCTCGAGCGTGAAAAAGCTCTGGCGGCGGGCAACGGCCAGCAGTCCGGCATCGGTATGCTGCCAATCCTGATGTGGCGTTCGGTAACGAAACCTATCGTTTGGGGTCCGCTACTGGGCGTGGTGCTGTCCGGGCTGGGGATCGGCATGCCGGAAATCGTGCTGGCGGCGATTAAACCGCTCGGCCTGGCGGCTACCGCTGCCGCACTGTTCCTTACCGGGGTGATCCTCTCCGCGCGTAAGCTGAGCATCAATGGTGCGGTGATCGTGGGCAGCATTACCAAGCTGCTGATCCAGCCGCTGATCGCATGGGGCATAGTACTGGCGATGGGCCTGCATGGTCAGGTGGCGATCACGGCGATCCTGATGATCGCACTGTCGGCGGGCTTCTTCGGGGTGGTATTCGGCAACCGGTTTGGCGCGCAGTCACCGGATGCGGAGGCCGTTCTGCTAATCACCTCACTGTTGTGTATCCTTAGCCTGCCGTTGTTTATCACGCTGACTTCCGGGATGTGAAATGAGTTCACCACACGATCTGATTTGGGTTTCCGACCGCGCCGCATTGCAGGGCGACCTGCCGGAATGGGTGGCCAGCCAGTGGCGGCCAGCGCTGCCGCTGGTGGTGCGCAGGGACGCTGATGAGGGCGGACGCGTGCCGGTTGGCGTACGCGGCCTGCGGCGCGATCTGCGGGCCGCAGGCTGGGTCGATCCCCGCCATATCCGGCGAATTGTGTCGCCGGAAATGCTCAGCGATCCGGCGCGGCTGCTGGCTTCACCCTATATTTCCCAGCCGCCGCTACAGGCCGCGCTTCAGCTGGCCCAGCAGGCATGGCCGTGGAGCTGGGGGATCACCGGCAGCGTTGGCTATGCGCTGGCGACCGAAGTGCCGGTGCTGCGCGACAGCAGCGATCTCGATCTGCTGATCCGCAGCCACCGGCCGCTCGATAATACCGAGCTGCTGCGCTGGCAGACGTTTATCAGCCAGCTTCCCTGTCGGGTGGACACACAAATCGGTACGCCGCGTGGTGGTTTTGCGTTAACTGAATGGCTGCGGGAAGGGCGGGTGATGCTGAAAACACCACATGGCCCGCTGCTGACCGATCGGCCCTGGAGTACAGAATGAAAGTCCTTTTCTCTTTCCCAGGCCAGGGCGCACAGCGGCCCGGCATGTTACAGCAGCTGCCTGACGGTGATGCGCTGCTTGATGAGGTCAGCGACGTCCTGGCGGAGGATACGCGACGGCTGGACAGCGCGGAGGCGCTAAGGCATACCCGTGCGGTACAGCTGTGCATTCTGATTAGCGGCGTTGCCCATACCCGTGCCCTTGAGCGGCAGGGCACCGTTCCCGATATGACCGCCGGGCTGTCGATCGGCGCGTATCCGGCGGCGGTGGTGGCCGGCGCACTGGAATTCAGCGATGCGCTGCGGCTGGTTTCACTGCGCGGTACGCTGATGGAGAACGCCTGGCCGCAGGGCTATGGATTAACGGCGATTGTCGGTTTTCCACAGTCGGAACTGCTGCCGCTGCTGGGCGATGACTGCTGGCTGGCCAACGTCAACAGCCCGCAGCAGCTGGTGATTGCCGGATCGGATGCGGCGATGGCGCGGGTCGGTGCCGCAGCGAAATCGCTTGGTGCCCAGCGCGCCTGTCGGCTGGCGGTGAGCGTGCCTTCGCACTGTGAGCTGCTGGCGAAGCCCGCGCAGGAGCTGGCGCAGGCTTTCAAGGCGGTCACGCTGCATCGTCCGCGCTGTGCGTATCTCAGCGGCAGCAGCGCGCGGGTACTGTGGCAGCCGCAGCAGATTGCCGACGATCTGGCCTGGAATATGGCCCGCAGGGTGAACTGGTATGACGCAATGGTGGCGGCAGAAGAACGTGACGTCGGGCTGGCGATCCAGATGCCGCCGGGCTCGGGACTGACCGGCCTGACCCGGCAGTCATTTAGCCTCGGCGGTGAAGCGATCTCGCTGGAGCAGAGCGGAGCCGAACTGGCATCCCGGCTGGCGCAGAGGGCCAGGAGCTAGTATCCAGGCGGCATCCCGGTCTGCGCTGTGGATCGGTCGCCCGTACTGAGCTGGTCGAGCGAGCAGAAATCCGTACCGGGTGAGGCTCAGGATTTCGCCCCGCGCTGGCGGCTGTACATCCGGCCTTCGGCGACCAGCGCCAGCAGATTCGGATCGTGCTCGCGGTTGCGTTCAAAGACAATCGCGATGTTTTGCTGCATCTGATAGGGCTGCGCCAGCCGCAGCAGCTGTACCGAATTTTCATAAACTCGCTTCATCCGCCCCGGCAGCAGGGTAAAGCCCACTCCGGCCTGTACGAGGCTCAGCATCGAAAAGATATCATTCACCCGCGTGACGATCTCCGGCTCGTAGCCTGCAATGGCGAACGCCTCACGAAAGCCCTGCCAGGTAGCAAAACCCTCATCAAGGGAGACAAATTTCTCCGTGCGGAAATCGC
Source organism: Pantoea coffeiphila (assembly GCF_016909495.1). GTDB lineage: Bacteria > Pseudomonadota > Gammaproteobacteria > Enterobacterales > Enterobacteriaceae > Erwinia > Erwinia coffeiphila. Next base: position 514,972 of record NZ_JAFBFW010000003.1, read on the forward strand.
GCAGATCGGCCTCCTGGCTGACATCCAGACCGGATGTGGCCGGTGCTGCGAGAAAAATATCATCCTCAAACAGCGGCAGCGTTTCCAGATGAGCGTGATTAATCTGCTCGCAGGATGTGGCGATCAGCACCGCGTCCAGCGACCCTTCCTCCAGACGGTTCAGCAGCATCTTATTCGAGCCCATCGTCAGCTCCAGCTCCAGATCCGGGCGGCGCAGCTTCATGCCCATAATCAGCTGTGGAATGGTCTCCAGGGTCAGCGAATAGAGCGTGCCCAGCCGCAGATTTCCCTGGCTCATTCCGGCCGTTTTTCGCGCCTCTTCCACGCCGCGTGACAGCAGGTCCAGCGCTTCCTGGCTGTACTCCCACAGCGTATGCGCGGCGGGCATCGGCACCAGATTGCGCCCCTGATGAATAAACAGCGGGCAGCGCAGGCTCTCTTCCAGGCTGTGCAGGGCGCGATGCACGCTGACGCTGCTGATCCCAAGCGCAGCCGCCGTACGGGCAAGATTGCCTCTTGTCATAAAGGCGATGAATATTTCCAGTTTACGAACGGTGATATCCGAATCGATGCTCATTTTGACCTGTTTCCGTTAGTCGCAATGTGGTGAGTTTAACGAGTCTATGATGAAGATGCGCGCCGGGTTTTACGCTTTGATGCGGCGAAATCCAGCCAGTACATTGCCATTTTCCCCTGATTTTCCCGCGCTTATCAACGGCGGTGAGCGGCAGCCGCTTCATTCTACCTGCTGTCACCGGGCTGTCATCTTTGCTCAGTATGTTCTAAGCCGTTGCTTTAATTGAACGGAGTCCGAGTGCCCGATGTCTGCGATCCTGATCGACAATCTGTGTAAATCCTTTGGCCAGCAGCCGGTGCTGCGCAATGTTTCGTTGCAGATTGAGCACGGGGAGTTTATCGCCGTTCTCGGGCCTTCCGGCTGCGGAAAAACCACGCTGCTGCGCACCATCGCCGGATTTGAAATCCCGGACTCCGGCACGATCGCCGTCGGCGATCGCACTTACAGCGCGCCGGGTCAACATCTGCCGCCCGAACAGCGCGAGCTGAGCGTCGTCTTCCAGAATTACGCCCTGTGGCCACATATGTCGGTGGCGGAAAACATCGAATACAGCCTGAAAGTGAAGGGCATGGATCGCGCCAATCGCCGTATCCGCGTGGATGCCGCACTGGAGCTGGTCGGGCTTAACGGCATGGGCGAACGCCGCCCGGCGGATCTCTCCGGCGGCCAACGCCAGCGCGTGGCGCTGGCGCGCTGCCTGGTCACGCGGCCGCAGCTGGTGCTGCTGGATGAGCCGCTGGCCAACCTTGACGTACATCTGCGCGCGGCGATGGAAGAAGAGTTTACCCGTTTTCATCATCACGCCGGTGCCACGCTGCTGTACATCACTCACGATCAGCACGAAGCGATGGCGCTGGCCGACCGTATCGTGGTGATGCAGGCGGGGCAGGTAATGCAGTTCGCCACCCCGCAGGAGCTTTACCGCCAGCCCGCCTGCGAAATGGTGGCACGATTCATTGATGATGGCCGGGTTGTGCCGGTTGGGGATATCGAACCCGACGGCCACGGCTTTGCCTGGGTCACGCTGTTTGGCCTACGGGTGAAGCTGCGCGCCAGCTCCACTCAGGCGGTACTGCCAAAAGGCAAAATCTGCCTGCACGCGGGCGATTTGCAGCGGGTTGCGATGGATGCGCCCGGCTTCGATGGCGAAGTCCGCCGGGTGATTTATCGTGGCGGCTACAGCCAGCTGGAAATTGAACCTTTGGGTGATCCGCAGTGCCGTCTGACCCTAATGCAGTCAGACGCCGCACCGCCGCGGGTCGGAGAACGTATAAAGCTGGCCGCCACCGACGGCTGGGTCATTCCGCACTAATTTCTTTTTCAATTCACTAAGGACTACAGATGCGTAGCACGGTAAAAATTCTGGCACTGCTGGCGTTCACCTCTCTGTCAGCCCAGGCGGCCGATGGAAAACTGGTGGTCTATACCTCGCAGGCGCCTGAAATCGCTCAGCAAACGATTGAAGCCTTTAAAGCCGCTAACCCCGGTATTGAGGTGAGCTGGACCCGCAACGGCACCACCCAGCTGATGAACGTGCTGCGTACCGAGATGATGAGCGGTGACGTGAAAGCCGATGTGCTGCTGGTAGCGGACTCCATCAACCTGGGCGCGCTGAAGAAAGAGGGCAAGCTGATGGCCTACGCGGATGCGCCGGTCAGCAATATCAGCCCGAATTTCTACGATAAAGATAAGACCTGGTTCGGCACTAAAATCATCGCCACGGTGATTGGCTACAACACGCAGAATGCGAAACCGGTTAACAGCTGGATGGCGCTGACCGATGCCAGCAATCGCGGCCAGGTGGCGGTACCCAGCCCGCTCTATTCCGGCGCGGCGCTCTACCATCTGCATACCGCCATCAACACCCCGACCATCGGCTGGGAATTTTATAAAAAGCTGGCTGCTAACGGCATCACCCCGGAAGGCGGTAACGGCCCGGCGCTGAAAGCGGTAGCCAGCGGCGTCGCTAAGTACGGGATCATTACCGATGCCGATCTGATCCGCGCGAAGAAACAGGGATCGCCGGTCGATCTGGTCTATCCGCAGGAAGGCGCGTCGTTTGTGACCGAACCGGTGGCGATCCTTGCCGGTGCGCATAACGTGCCTGCCGCCAAAGCCTTCGTTGACTTTATGCTGTCGGAAAAAGGCCAGCAGCTGGTAGCACAGCAGGGCAACCGCCCGATCGATAAACGCGTGGCGGCGCCGGAAGGCTTTGCGCCGATTGATTCGATCAAACTGCTGACGCTGGACAGCGATAAAGCCGTTAACGATGACGCCCAGGTGCGTGAGAAATTCACTGAAATCTTTGGCGGTTAACCGATGAGCGTATTGCCCGGTATGATGCGCAGCGCCCGTCACCCCCGTGCGATCCGCTGGCCCGGCAGCGAGCGGTGGATACTCTGGCTGCTGGCGATAATGATTGGCCTGCTTTCCATTGCGCCGCTGGCGCGGTTGATCTGGGCGGCCATTGCGCCGCAGGGGGTACCCGACACCGAGCGTTTGCTGCGGCTGTTGAATACGCCCCGGGTGCTGCGCGCTACCGGTAATACGCTGTTTATTGCGCTGGGTGCCACCGCGATCTCACTGCTGCTGGGAACCCTGGCGGCGTGGCTGGTGGCGCTGAGTGATATTCGCGCCAGGGCGGCGTGGGTCTTTGCCTTTATTCTGCCGCTGATGATCCCGCCGCAGGTGACCGCGCTGGCCTGGGTACAAGCGATGTCGCCCTCCGGACCGCTGATGAAACTGCTGGCCGGGCTGGGAGTGCCTCCCTTTGCCGGTCCGCCGCCGCTCTACTCGATGAGCGGTATTATCCTTTTACTCGGGCTGCACAATGCGCCGCTGGTGTTTCTGGCGGTGCGGGCTGGATTACAGCGTCTGCCGTCCGATCTGGTGGAAGCGGCAAAGATAGCCGGAGCCTCACCGCTCAGGGTGCTGTTAACCGTAATCCTGCCGCTGGCGCGCCCGGCCATTTTCGCCGGGGCTGCGCTCTCCTTCGTGGCCGCCGCCGGTAACTTCGGCATTCAGGCGATGCTGGGGATTCCTGCCAAAGTTCCCACGCTGATTACCCTGATCTATCAGCAGCTCAACAGCACCGGCCCCGGCGCGCTGCCCGATATGGCGGTGCTGTCGCTGCTGCTGGCAGCAATCACCCTGGCCGGAATGCTGATCAGCAGTCTGCTGGGCGGTCGGCGCGATGTTCGCGTTAGCGGCACGGCGCATGCGCTCACTCAGTCTCTTGGCCGCTGGCGACTGCCGGTAGAAGCGATTGCCTGGCTGCTGATGGCGCTGATCCTGCTGCTGCCGCTGTCGGCGCTGCTGACTACCTCGCTGACCCAGGGCTTCGGCCAGGCGCTGAACTGGCAGACGCTGACGCTGATTAACTACCGCAACGCGCTGTTTGACTATCCGGCAGTGCGCCACGCCTTTTTCACCAGCCTGTGGCTGACGGCGGTTGCGGCGGCGATCCTGACCCTGATGGCGCTGTTTATGGCCTGCTACCTCAGCTGGCGGCGCAGCCGCCTGGTGCGGGTGCTGCATCTCTCCAGCGAACTGGCCTATGCGCTGCCGGGCGTGGTGACCGGGATTGCCGCGCTGCTGTTCTTCCTGCGGCCGCTGCCGCTGGTCAACGTCAGCCTGTACGGCACGGTGTGGATTATCCTCGCCGCCTATCTTTCCAACTTCCTTGCGCTGGTGCTGCGCCCGACGCTGGCGGGCTTTGCCCGCGTGGAGCGCTCGCTGGATGAGGCGGCACAGCTGGCCGGGGCGGGCTTCCTGCGGCGCATGCGCGACATCCTGCTGCCGCTGGTGGCACCGTCGGCGATTGCCGGGGCGATCCTGGTGTTTCTTACCGCGCTGAACGAAATCCAGGTTTCTATCCTGCTGGTGACGTCCTCCACCCAGACGCTGGGGCCGACCATCGTCTTCCTGGATGAAGGCGGATCGTCGACGCTGGCGGCGGCGGTGGGTTGCCTGATGATCCTGGTGGTGGTGGGGCTGATGCTGCTGGCCTCCTGGTGTGCGCGCAGGCACAAGGGCGTTCTGCCGTGGCAGGTTTAAAGCTAACGCGGCCGGTTTTTGACAAGATTTATGACAGGATGCGGGAATCTGTATCGGAATATGTTTTGCCATAAAAGTGCCATATAGCGGGTCTAGTCTGCGGGCGACAGGGTTAACTTATTGATGATAATGAGGATGATTTATGCGCTTTCGTCTTACGCTTCTTGCCGCTTCGCTACTGATTGGCCCGCTGGCACAGGCCAAAACCGCCGCAGAGCTGCCGCAGATTGCGGCCATCGCCAACACCACAACCCCGGCCAGCAGCAGCCCGGCGGTCGTCGCCCTGGAAGGCTCGGTACAGACCGCGCTGATTAACAGCATCAAGGGTGATAGCAGTACTCTGGCGCGTAGCCAGCTGGAAACGGCAAAGCAGGGCGGTAAGCAGGTCGATAAAGCCTGGCTGCAGGCCAGCGGCTATGACTTCGGTAAAAAGGCCAATCAGCAGGCGGGGATTGCGCTGCTGAGCGCCTTCAGCACGCTGCCGGAGGCGACGCTGGCACAGAACCTGGCAACGGTAGAAAACATCAACCTGAACGCCACCGACGGCGCACGCCGCCAGGCGCTGGTGGATGCCGAAGGGCAGAACTACCTCTATTTCCTCGCCGATGCGCTGGGGCCAAAGCTGGGTGAGGCGTTTATCCGCGCCTATGATAAAGGCGAGCTGGGCAAGGCGGCGGCGCTGCTGAAGGCCAGTGAAGTCAGTACCAGCGAAGCGAAGAAGCACTTTGACTATAAGCGCCCGTTCCTGATCCCCGGCAACACCATTCACCTGGTGCCGGACAGCGCGGTTGCCAAAGACGGCCATCCTTACACCGCCGACGGCGGCTCGTTCCCCAGCGGTCATACCAATACCGGCTACACCGATGCGCTGCTGATGGCACAGATGCTGCCGGAGCGCTATGTGCCGCTGATCGATCGCGGTGCGCGCTACGGTTATTCGCGCATTGTTCTGGGCGTTCACTATCCGCTGGATGTGATGGGTTCAAGAATGGTGGCGGAGCGCAACGTGGCGCACTACCTCAACGATCCGCGCTACCGCGAACTGTTCGATGCCGCGAAGCAGCAGCTGCGCAGCGCGCTGGAGAAAGAGTGCGGGACGTCGCTGCGCGAGTGCGCGAAGGTGCCAGCACAGGATGACCCGTATGCCGCTAAAGCGATGCAGACCTTCTATCGCTTTACGATGACTTATAATCTGCCTGCCGCGAAGGTGAAAGCCTCGCCGCTCGTTGTTCCTGAAGGGGCTGAAGTTCTGCTGGAAGCGCCGCTGCCGAACCTTAGCGCCGCCCAGCGCCGCCAGCTGATGGTACGCACCGCGCTGGCGGATGGCTATCCTCTCTCCGGCGACGCGTCGCAGAGCTTCTGGCAGCGTCTGAATCTGCATGACGCGGTGAAGGCGGCGGGCCGGTAAGTCTGCCGAGCACCGGATACGAATTAACCTGATGTTTTATCATGCTAATGATGTAGTCTGAATGGGCAGAGAATGCAGACGGCAACCTGTTGTTGTTGTCTGCATTGACTAACCCTAATGCGGTCCGTGGCCGCCAGAGAGAGTACAACATCAATGAGCGAATCCGGCACAACCCTCCGTATCGAACCCTACAGTGCAAAACATCAGGCAGCAGTTATTGATTTAATCCTGCCGATTCAGACTAACGAATTCAGCATTCCGATTACCGCAGAGCAGCAGCCCGATCTTAACGATATCGAAAACTTCTATCAGCAGGGCCACGGCCAGTTCTGGCTGGCGCTGGTGGACGATCGCGTGGTTGGCTGTATTGCGCTGAAGGATATTGGCAATCGCCAGGCGGCGCTGCGCAAAATGTTTGTGGCGGCTGAATATCGCGGTAAGGCTTACGGGACCGGGCTGGCGCTGCTGAATGTATTACTGGCCTATGGCCGCGAGCAGGGCTTAAGCGATATCTTCCTCGGCACCACCGCGCTGTTCCTTGCCGCACATCGCTTCTATGAGAAAAACGGTTTTACGGAAATCACCGTGCCCGAGCTGCCAGCTTCCTTCCCGGTAATGAAGGTGGACACTAAATTCTATCGCTACACCTTTTAATACCGTCATCTAATGAAATTTTTTGACACATCTTGTTTTAACTTTCATCGCCACGTAGCATGCCCCTGCAAGACTTAAATTGAGAATAATTATCATTTTCCTTGTGGGGTTTATCATGACGATTTGGGGTAAAACGGGCATTCTGCTGGCCGGGCTGATCGCCTCTGCCAGCCTGTGGGCTGCGCCATTTGTGGTTGAAGATGTTAGTGGCCGTAAGGTTGAAATTAAATCGGAAGTGAAGAGGGTGATCCTGGGTGAAGGGCGGCAGATCTATCTGCTGGCGGCTTTCGATACCGAGGCGCCTTTTCAGCGCGTAGTGGGATGGCGTGACGATTTGCCGAAGGCGGATTTCGACAGCTACCAGATCTATGCAGAGAAATACCCGCAGATTAAAAAGCTGCCGACCTTTGGTGGGGCAAAGGACGGTACGTTTAACGTTGAGCAGGCGCTGACCCTGAAGCCCGATCTGGTGCTGATGAACCTGGAATCGAAAGCGGCAACCGACGAGTCGAAGCTGACCGAAAAACTCGACAAGCTGGGCATCCCGGTGGTGTTTATCGACTTCCGCGAAAAGCCGTTTGAGAATGCCGAAAAAAGCATTCGCATTATGGGCCAGCTGGTGGGTAAACCCGAGCGCGCCGAAGAGATCGTCGCCTTCCGCCAGCAGCAGATCGATATCGTGACCGACCGCCTGAAAAACTTCACCGGTAAGCGTCCGAAGGTGATGCTGGATCGCGCCGGTGGCTACACCGAAGAGTGCTGCATGTCGTTTGGCGATGAGAACTTTGGCCGCATGGTTGAAGTGGCTGGCGGCATCAATATTGCCAAAGGGCTGATCCCCGGTACCTTCGGTACCCTGAACCCCGAGCAGATTATCGCCGCGCGCCCTGATGTGGTGATTGTGACCGGCGCTAACTGGAAGAATTACAACACCGCCGGTGGCTGGGTAGGCGTGGGTCCGGGGGCGGATATCGCGGAAGCAACAAAACGCTTAACGGCGCTGATGGCGCGTCCGGCATTCCATACTCTGCCGGTGGCCACCAACGGCAATGCGCACGCGATCTGGCACCAGTTCTACGACAGCCCTTATCAGTTTGTGGCGATCCAGGCGATTGCGAAATGGCTGCACCCTGAGCTGTTCAAGGATATCGATCCGGATGCCACCTTCCGTGAATTCCATCAGCGTTTCCTGCCGGTAGCTTACAAACCGGGCTATTGGGTGACGTTACCTGCCAGCCACTAATTAGCGGCCACTAAACAAAGGGTGCTTTTGGCACCTTTTGTTCAATAACTTAGAAATCAATATCTTGGCAGGGAAATTCTTTATTATCGTTATTCCGCTCATATCCATTAACACTTCGCACTGAACTGCCACCTTTTTCTCCCCTATTTTATCTCCAGGACGATGTCACTGTTCTCTCCCTGCTGCTTACTATACCCGGCAGGAGAACGGTGTCGTTTCAGGCATTATGGACAGGTTTAACAGGGAGTGAGCCATGAAAATCTCTATCCGGCGATGGTTATCAGCTCTGTTCATCATCGTATCGGCCACTCTGCATGCGGGAAGCGATTCGCAGGAGGAAGAGCTGCTGCACGACGATGGCCTTATGGTCTGTGGCGATCCCAGCGAGCCCGTTCCGCAGACCAGCCAGCATCCTGGCAAGGTGGATCTGAAAGCGATAGCGGTATATTTGAAAAGCCTGGTCAGTGACGCTCCTCCTGCTTCTTCGCCAGTTGAAAGCGATTATGCAGAATAAAAAAAGCCACTCTCAATGAGAGTGGCCTGTGAGTCTGTTCGCGGATGTGCTTGATCCGCTTAATACCGTCGATCAGTCGGCAGTGTGCGCGCCCGGCTCGCCCATTTTTTTCAAATCTTTGTCGAGGAAGAACAGTGCCTGGCCGCTGTTGCCAACCAGAGCCAGTTTGTCCAGCACGGATTTGAACAGCTTCTCTTCTTCGTGCTGCTCGGCAACATACCACTGCAGGAAGTTAAAGGTTGAATAATCCTGGGTGGTGATCGCCGCATGGGCCAGTTCGTTGATCTTCGAAGTGATCAGCTGCTCGTGCTGATAGGCCTGCTCCAGCACTTCACCCAGTGAGTTAAAGGTAACTGGAGGTGCATCAATAGTGCCCAGCACCGGCATCGCACCGGTATCGCTCAGGTAATTAAACAGGCGCTGCATGTGCTGCATCTCTTCTACAGAGTGCTCACGCAGGAATGCGGCGGCACCGTCAAAACCCTTATCGTTGGCCCAGGCGCTCATCTGCAGGTAGAGGTTGGCAGAGTAGAATTCCAGATTCAGCTGATCGTTCAGCTTGGCGGTCATTTCATTGGTCAGCATGGTGACTCCTTAAAATTATTATTAACTGTGGATGACAGGTGATTTCTGCGCATTATGCACCCATCCATAGAAAATAAAAACCGTTTATTATAGCAAAAGCTAAATTTATTTTAGATGATCTAACTCAATGATTTTGTGTATGTTTTATTTTTACTTTAAATATAATTCGTTCAGTTTTTTAAATAAGTTTGATAACCATTCTTATTAATAATTACATAACTTGTTGGTAGCGAAATGAGAATTAATATCTTTAAGAATATTCTGTGCATGGATTAATTCTAGTTGAATAAGAGGCTTCTGCCACAGGGCAGAAGCCAGGTATTATCGCCGCTAAGAGACGGTGCTAGAAATATCCTTAAGGATCAGATCGGCAGCGCGTTCTGCGATCATAATGGTCGGCGCATTGGTATTGCCGCTGGGGATCTGCGGGAATATGCTGCAATCCGCAACGCGCAGCCCGCTGATGCCGTGAACGCGCAGCTTTAAATCCACCACTGAAGTCGCCGGATACGGGCCCATTCGGCAGGTGCCAATCGGATGATAGACGGTTTTAATGTCGTCGAGGATGAAATTGGTGATGGCGTTGATGTCGTCTTCTTTCACCTCGTTCAGATGTAAAATATGCCCGACAATCGATTGCAGTGACGGGCTGCGCAGCAGGCGAAGCCCTGTCTGAACGGCCCGAATCTGTCCTGCCAGGTCCGCCGGATCGCTAAGATAACCGGCATCAATCGCCAGTTCATCGCTCGGATTACTGCTGTTCAGCCGGACCTCTCCGCGCGATTTACTCGGTAAATAGCCGACCTTCAACGTAATGCCGTGTTCGCTACCGGCGGGGTTTGCCCCCGGTCCGTTTTCAAAATTATCCAGAACCGGCAGGAAGTGCACCTGTACGTCGGAGCGACCGCTGCCTGTGGTGTCTATCAGCGCGCCGCCCTCCAGGATGTTGCTGGTAAGCAGGCCGCCGCGGAAGAACTGCCACTGGGCGAAGTTTCTTACCGCCCGCAGACCTTTGTCCTCGCCCCACATACTGTTACCGGTGGTGACGGTAGCGTTCAGCGACATATGCAGATGGTCCTGATAATACTTACCGACTGGCAGATCGGCACAGGTAACAATGCCCACGCTGTCGAGATGTTTTTGCGGCCCAATGCCGGATAGCATCAGTATTTTTGCGCTGCCGAAGGCTCCGGCACTGAGGATCACCTCCCGGCGGGCATAGGCCAGGCATTGCTGTTTACCGTGCGTATGGTAAACCACTCCGCTTGCGTGGCTGCCTTCCAGAATAAGATGCTGTACTTCAGCATCGGTAATCGTGGTCAATTGCGGATTGTTTTTTACTCGATCGAGATAAGCGCGCGAGGTACTGGCGCGTTCCCCATGGTGAGTGGTGGTCTGCCACAGGCCAACGCCTGCGGGCGCGCCGTCGTTGAAGTCGTTCACGTAGGGCAGGCCCTGTTCCTGTCCGGCACGGACAAAAGCATCCGTCAGCGGATGGCGAAACTGGTTTTCACTGACGCTTAGCGGCCCCCGCTGAGCGTGATAGGTTCCGCTCAGGCACTCATTGTTTTCTGCTTTTCGAAAGAAGGGGAGCAGATCGTTAAAGCTCCAGCCACGGCAGCCATATTCCTCCGCCCAGTCGTCATAATCCTGCGGCTGGCCGCGTAGATAAATCATACCGTTGACGGAGCTGCCGCCGCCCAGCACGCGGCCTTGAGCGACCTGCATCACGCGTTTATTAACATGCTGTTGGGGAAGCGTACGGTAGGGCCAGCGGGTTTTAGGGGAGAGTTTTACCAATCCGGCGGGCATTTTGTGGAACAGGCTGTTATCACGGCCGCCCGCTTCCAGCAGCAGGACGCTGCCTGCCTGGGCCTCAATCAATCGTGAGGCGATCACGCATCCTGCGGAACCGCCACCGATGATAATGTAGTCAAATTGCTGCTCTGCCATAGTTTATCTCCTGAAAGCGACGATTTGCGTCGTCAAAACATCCGATGTACTTCAGGAGTTAAACTACGTTTCACTCGGGGTGAATGGCTAATTTAAACGTGCGGATCAGAAATCCATTTTTACCGTGAACTGCACTTCGCGCGGATCGCCAATCTGATTAGAGAGATTATTTGTCGCGATAGACGAGGTGTAGTACGTTTTGTCGAAGATATTCTTGACGTTAACCTGCAGCGTGACAGGATGTTCTGCTTTGATTTTGTAAGAAGCAAATGCATCGGCAACCGCATATCCCTGCAGGGAATAATCCTCGCCGTTGTCGCCGGAGCGACGGCTAACAGCATGGCCCCCACCGCCAACGGTCAGCGTATTGCCGTCATACACGTTGTGGAAGTCGTAAGTCAGGAACAGCGATCCGGTATGGCGCGGCACATTAGGCAGCATTTTCCCTTTGTAATCCGGATCTTCCATGACTTTGGCATCGGTATAGCCATAGCTGGCGATGACGTTAATATTCTGCGTCAGCGCACCGGCGACATCCACCTCGACCCCGCGTGAACGCACCCGTCCGGCGGTTTTCGCTACGCTCTCATCGTTAATGGTTTCGGTATACAGCACGTTGTTTTTATTAATATTAAACAGGGTGACGTTAGCCGTTACGCCGTCAAACAGATCGAACTTGGCACCGGCTTCCCACGCGGTGGCGGTTTCCGGCGGCAGCTCGCCAATGTAGCTGGCAATCGAGTACTGCGGCATAAACGAACGTGAGACGTTAGCGAATAGCGAGATACCCGGCGTGGCTTTATACACCAGGCCAAACTTCGGCACCCAGGCATTGTCGGTGCTGTCGGTATTGGTGTTAAACGGACGGCCCTTACCGGCGTATTCGGTAAAGTACTGATAGCGCAGGGCGCTGACCGCAATCCATTTATCGGTCAGATACAGAGAGTCCTGCACGTAGGCCGAGTAGCTGACCTGCTGAATGGTCTGGTCGCTGTCCGAGGCGGAGACCGTGGTGCATTTACCGGTCGAACCGTAGGACGGATTGTAGATATTGAAGTCCTGCACGTTCTTACAGCGGATCATATCGGTGCGCAGCAGATCGTAGTTCTCGTACGCCACCCCGGTCAGGATCTCGTTATACAGGCCGCCAATCACCACGTCGCCCTGCAGATCGAAGCGCGCCGAGTGCTGACGCTGGGTCGATCCCTGCGTGGCGTCAACGCGGCGGGTCAGGTTGCCGGTGGTGGCGTCATAGGCCATCACGCGTGCCTGATTATCGCTGTATTTATCCTGGCTGAAGCTGTAGTCAAACTTCGCCGTCCACTGATTGTTGATGCGGTATTCGGCGTTCAGCTGCGCAAGATCCGATTCACCGTCGGTGATGTTGTACTCTTCATCAAAGCGGGTTTCACGGCTTACATTCACCGCGTGGCCGGTATTGAGATCGAAGATGGTGCCGCGATCGAACGGCGTGCTGTAGTTACGATGGGCATAAGAGACATTGACCGTCGCATCGTCGCCAAACCAGGTCAGGGACGGGGTAATAAAGCTGCTGCGCTCCTTGCCGAAGTTGCGCCAGTAATCTTCGTGCTGATAGGAACCAATCAGGCGATACGCCAGGTTAGTGCCTTCGATCGGCCCGGTCAGGTCCACCGTACCGGTGCCGCCGCCAAAGCTGGTGGAGGTTGCCGAAACGGAGCCGCCGAAGGTGCGTTCCGGGCGCTTGGTGATCACGTTTATCAACCCGCCCGGATCGAGGATGCCGTAAAGCGTTGAAGCCGGGCCTTTCAGCACTTCAACCCGTTCGGTAGCGGCGTTGAAGCTGCGTGGCAGGACGGTTTTCAGGCCGTTAGTCAGCACGGAACCATCGCGGTTACTGCCGAAGCCACGGCGCACAAAGGCATCCTGCGTGCCGCCCAGAGTGTTGGTCTGCACCACGTTGCTGACGTTGTTAAGCACTTCATCCAGCGTGGTGGAGTGCTGATCTTCAATTACGCGATCGCTGACGGTATTCACCACCTGCGGGATATCCAGCAGCGGCATATTGGTCAGGGTGGCTGTAGTGGAATTCAGTGGCTGATAGCCTGAGGTCATGGTTTTGTCGGCATCGGCAACGCTGGCCTCCACCGTCATCGTTCCCGCATCCTTCGTTGTTTTGTCGCTGCTGCTGGCCGCAGCGGGGGCTTCTGCCGCCATTGCTACCGAAGAGGCCAGCGTGCCGATGAAGATCGCTGAAAACAGCGCATAACCCTTTTTCCCCAGAAAAGAAGGCTTTAACTCAGTCATTTAATTTTTACCCTGCACGTGTCTCATCTGCGTTGCTGAGATGAGAGGAGTTTTCGTATTCATTGCCCGATTGATTGCGATTAACGCTGCCTACCCGTTAGCCCGTTGAATGGGGCCGGATATGTAATTGAGAATCATTCAAACATGCTGATATGTAGTAGTAAACGCAAAAATAAGGAAAAAATCATGCAGGATTTTTAACGCCGGGTTGTCACATTTCCTGTCCGGTTATTATTTTTTAATTTATTGATAATAGTGATTAATTAAAAAATTTATCTTTCCTGAAAATTCCATAAAATCACGAAGTGAGATGTTTTAATAAGCACCGCATTAATTCTTGACTACTACATTCATTCTACGCATGATCGAGAAAGATAATGAGAGTTATTTTTATTTGAGACTTACGCGCGCGCTGGCCGGGAGCCACGCCGTTGCGGTGCAGGAGTAGTCAATGCCACAGCGGGTGGAGCAGAGTGCGGGCGAGAATATAGCCCGGCAGCAGGGGATCGAGCTGGATCGGCTGTCGGCCGGATACGGAAAGCAGATAATCGTTGATGATATCAGTTTGACGATCCCGGCGAAGAAAATGACCGTGCTGGTCGGCGCTAACGGTTCGGGGAAATCTACCCTGCTGACCACCATTGCACGGATGCTGACTCCCCTTGGCGGCAGCGTGCTGCTGGATGGCAAAAGCATTCACCAGCAGCCGACTAAAGCCGTTGCCCGTCAGCTGGGCATGCTGCCGCAGTCGCCGCTGTTGCCGGAAGGGCTGACGGTGTTTGAGCTGGTTTCCCGTGGCCGCTACCCGTGGCAGAACTTTATGCGCCAGTGGTCGGATGCGGATGAAGCGGCGGTTGAGCAGGCGTTACAGCTTACCGGCACCGCCGAATTTGCCCATCAGTCGGTGGACAGCCTCTCCGGCGGTCAGCGGCAGCGCTGCTGGATCGCGATGGCGCTGGCGCAGCAAACCCAAACCATTCTGCTGGATGAACCCACCACCTTCCTCGATCTGCGCTATCAGGTGGAGATCCTCGAACTGCTGCACGATCTGACCCGGCTGCATGGCCGTACCGTGGTCGTGGTGCTGCACGATCTTAACTTCGCCGTGAACTACGCCGACATGCTGGTGTTTATGAAGCAGGGGCGTCTGCTCGGCGTGACCGGTGAAGATGAAAACTGCACGCCGGAGATGATTAAAGCTGCCTTTGATGTCGATGTGCAGATGTCGATCAACCCGCTGACGCAGAAACCGTTCTTTATGCCGTTCCGCCGTCGCGATGGCCAGCGCTGATGCGTAGTCGGCCCCATTCCATTCATCGCCACCCGCTGCGCCCCGCGCTGGCGTTGCCGATTCTGCTTTGCCTGCTGCTGATCGGCGCGGTGATACATCTGGGCCTTGGCGCGCGTTACATCGGCCCCTCAACCGTGCTACAGGCGCTACTGCACTTCGATCCGCGCAGCTTCGACCATAAGGTGATTGTGGAGCTGCGGCTGCTGCGGCTGGTCGCGGCCCTGCTGACCGGCGCGGCGCTGGGTGTGGCCGGGCTGTTGCTACAGGCGGTGATCCGTAACCCGCTGGGCGAGCCGCATATTCTTGGGCTGAACGCCGGTGCGGCGCTGGCGGTGGTGATCGCCTCGGCGATTGGCGGCGGCTGGGGCGGTTTGCTGGCCAGCCGCCCGCTGGTGGCCGCCTGCGGTGCCGCCGCGCTGTTTGCGGTGGTGATGCTGCTGGCCTCCGCCGGGCGCAGCGGGTTGACGCCGCTCAAGGTGACGCTGTGCGGCGTTGCGCTCTCTGCTTTTGCCTCCTCGGTGACCGCCGCAATCCTGATCCTGGACGAGCAGACGCTGCTGGAAATGCGTACCTGGCTGGCTGGCGATCTCGCCGGGCTGAGCTGGTCCGTGACCGCCGCCGCCGCGCTGCCTGCGCTGGTTGGTATGCTGCTGGCGCTGGCGATTGCACCACGGCTTAACGTGCTGGCGCTGGGCGATCAGGTGGCCAGCGGGCTGGGGGTGAATATCGCTCGTACCCGCTTAATCGGACTGATCGCGGCCGCTCTGCTATGTGGAGCGGCGGTTTCAGTGGCCGGTCCGATTGGCTTTATCGGGCTGGTGGTGCCGCACGTCGTGCGGAGGCTGATGACCGATGATATCCGCCTGGCGGTGCCGCTCTCGGCGCTGGGCGGGGCGCTGCTGCTGCTGCTGGCCGATCTGGTGGCGCGCGTGCTGATCGCTCCCCAGGAGCTGGCAACCGGCGTGATGACCGCGCTGGTCGGTGCACCGGTATTTATCTTTATTGCTGCCAGGTACTTCAAATGAAAATTACCGCGCAACGGCTGGGGTTTCATCGCCTGAGGCTGGGGCAGTTCACGCTGCTGCTGCGCCCGCGTCTGTTGCTGCTGGGCCTGCTGCTGGCAGCCGTGGCGCTGCTGCTGGCGGTGTTCGGCATCACTCAGGGATCGCTGCCCGTTCCCGCTTCGGACATTGGCCGGGCGCTGTTTTACCCGCAGCAGCTGAGTGCGCAGCAGCACTATATCGTCTGGGATATTCGCCTGCCGCGCCTGCTGATGGCGCTGCTGAGCGGAGCGATGCTGGGGATGGCCGGGGCGGCGATGCAGTCGATCACCCGTAACGGTCTGGCCGATCCGGGGCTGATCGGCGTGAAGGAGGGGACCAGCGCGGTGGTGCTGGTGCTGATCCTGCTGTTTCCTTCCCTTAGCCTGCTGTGGCGGCCGCTGGCCGGGATGGCGGGCGGGCTGCTGGTGGCGCTGATCGTGGTGCTGCTGGCGCGCGACTTCTCGCGGCCGCGTTTTATTCTGATCGGCATCGGCGTTTCCTGGGCGTTTGCTGCCGGAATCGGGGTGTTTATGACCACCGCCGACGTGCGCGACGTGCAGACCGCGCTGGTGTGGATGGCGGGCAGCCTGCACGCCGCCACCTGGTCGCTGCTGGCGGTGGCGTTCTGCTGGGCGCTGCCGGGGGCGCTGATCCTGTTCCTGACCGCCCGTGCATCGGACGTGGCGCTGCTCGGTGACCAGTCCGCTACCGGGCTGGGGGTAAGGCTCAGGCGGCTGTCGCTGATACGCTTCTGCGCCCCGGTGCTGCTGACCGCCGCCAGCGTATCCTGCGTTGGCAGCCTGGGTTTTGTCGGGCTGATCGCACCGCACATGGCGCGCTTTCTGCTGCGCGGCGGCCAGGTAGCGCTGCTCAGCGGCAGCGCGCTGCTGGGCGCACTGCTGGTTCTGCTGACGGATTCTATCGGGCGGCTGGCATTTGCCCCGCTGCAAATTCCGGCGGGGATTGTGATGGCGCTGGTGGGCGGTCCGTTCTTTCTTCTGCTGCTGTGGCGTCGTCGTGACGCGTTGTAAAACCCTGAGGATGGCTATGCGCCTGCTACTTTCCCTGTTGTTTCTGACCTGCCTGAGCGCCACCGCTGCCGAACCGACGCAGCAGTTTACCGACGATCTGGGCCGTACCGTCACCGTGCCGCTGCATCCGCAGCGTATCGTTTCACTGCACGATCTGGATATCACTATTCCGCTAATCGAGCTGGGCGTGCCGCCGGTCGCCAGCCACGGTCGAACCCGCGCGGACGGCTCGCATTTCCTGCGTTCCAGCGGGCTGCTGACCGGGGTGGACTTCGACAATTCATCGATCCAGTTTATCGGCACCGCCGATATGGATATTGAAGCCATCGCCGCCGCAAAGCCCGATCTGATCATCACCGAACCCAGCCGCAACACCGCCATTGAACAGCTGGAAAAGATTGCCCCAACGGTCAGTATTGACCATCTGGTAGGCGGCGCGCCGCGTATCTACAGCAAGCTGGCGCAGCTGACCGGCAGTCAGAAGCAGCTGGCAATCCTCGAGCGCCGCTACCAGGAGCAGATCAAACAGCTGAAGCTGATGGTGGATACTCAGCACATCACCGTCTCGGTGATCCAGGCAAACAAGGGCAAAATAACCGTTCATCATACCTATCGTGCGCTGGGCCGCGTACTGCGCGATGCCGGATTCCGCTTCCCGCCGCTGATTGACAGCATCCCGGACGGCGACCGTATTGAGGTCAGCGCCGAGCGGCTGCCGGAGCTGGACGCTGATTATATTTTCGATACCTGGCGTTCCGACACCGGTGGGAAACCGCAGGAAGAGCTGGACGCGATGAACGCGATTATGCCCGGCTGGTGCGAGTTCCTGAACGCCTGCCGCAGCGGTCATTACATTCTGCTGCCGCGTGAAGAGACCATCTCCAACTCCTTTGCGGCGCTGAGCCTGATGGTGGCGCAGGTACAGTCGCATATCGCCGGGCGCCCGATGCCAGTGGCGAAATAATCGATGACGCGTTCGCGCCTGATCCTGCTGAAACTGCACTGGCTGCTGGGGATTACCCTCGGTGCCAGCCTGTCGTTTATGGCGTTGAGCGGCGTGACGATGAGTTTTGAAGATGAAATTATGCAGGCCCTCAGCCCGCAGATGACGGTCAGCCCGCCGCAGGGCGGTGAGCCAATGTCGGCGGCGGCGATGATTGCTGCGCTCCGCCAGCAGCGCCCCGGCGAGCGGCTGATGTCGTTACAGATTGAGCAGCAGGACGATCGTGCCTGGACCGCCGCTTTCCAGCAGGGGAAAGGGCAGCGCAATCAGCGGGTGCTGGTGAATCCGTACAGCGGGCAGATCCTCGGGGAAGCGACCGGCGCGGCCTTTTTTGCCACGGTGCGTAATCTGCATCGCTTTCTCTCCCCTGAGGGGGATAACGCCATCGGACGAACGATTACCGGTGCCAGCGCCGTCAGCCTGATCTTCTTTGCCCTCTCCGGGCTGTGGCTGCGCTGGACGGCGGGCAGCCGCAGTGCGCGGGAGTGGCTGCGCCCGGAGTTTCGCCTCAGCGGTCGCGCGCTGTACCGCATGCTGCATCAGGTGGCGGGGACCTGGCTGACCGTGCTCTATCTGGTCAGTGCGCTCTCCGGCCTGTGGTGGTCATCGCAGTGGTATCGCCAGAGCGTCACCTGGCTGCTCGGCAGCACACCGGCAGAAGTGGTGAAGAAGCCCTTAACTGTGAAGAAAACGGCGGTGAAGCCCGCGGAGCCGGACTGGGATCGGGTCTGGCAGCAGGTGGTTCAGCGCTACGGCAGTCAGTACCAGTCGGCGCTGCTGTTTCTTCCTGCGCCGGGGAAGGCGATCCGCGTGCGCGTCCTGCCGCTGGATGCCCCGCACGCCCGCGCGCTGGATGAGCTGAGCATCAATCCCCGCACTCTGAACGTCACCCGGCAGACGCTGTACCGCAGCCTGCCCACCGGGGAACGAATTTTAACCGACATGGACCCGATCCATACCGGGGCGCTGTTTGGCATTCCGGGCCGCATAGCGATAACGATTTCCAGCCTGTGCATGCCGCTGTTTTTTGTCACCGGGCTGCTGATGTATTGGAAGCGGCGGCAGCGCCGCAAAAATCCGGCATCTTCTGAGGAGCATTTGTGAATTTATCAACCGAACGCACCGGGTGGGCTCCACGCCCGCTGGATGCTGAACTGACCGACTATCTGCCGCAGCCGCTGACGGCGGAAGTCAACGTCGGCTGGCTGACCGCTGACGGTGCCGTGCGCCTGAGCGGGTCCGGCCACGCGCGCTATGTTCTTGAAAAGCTGACCGCCGCGTTTGCGCATTACCACCCGCAGGCTCGCTTTGCCATTGAGCTGAAGGGCACGCCGACCGCGATGGCCTTCGCCATTAACGATAAGGCGATGTTCAGCGTGATGGGGCGTGAAATCACCCCGATGGAAAGCGTCCCCTGGCGCAAGCAGCGCGGTGCAGAGCCGCTGGGCATTCGGGTGGCGGGTGCTGCGCTGGATACCCGCCAGCATCTGGCAACCTCGCTGGCGGTCTATGTGCATCACGCCAATCCGCTGGCGCGGATAAGCCTCAGCCAGCTGTCCCGGATCTTTACCGCAGGCAATGTCGGTGGCGATTACAGCCGCTGGGGGCAGCTGGGGCTGGGCGGTGACTGGGCGGATCGGCGGATTGTGCCACTGACTACCCAGCAGTACAGCGGTTTCGGCAGCTATATGCAGAAACACCACTTTGGCGGGCGGGCGCTCAGCGCCGACTGCGAATATCTGGTCGGCACCGATCGCCTGCTGGAACGGCTGGAGCAGGAGCCGTCGGCGATATGCGTGGCGGCCATCGGGCGGGAAACGGCCCTGCTGCGCGCGCTGCCGCTGGCTGTAGATGACGCGGGTCCGTGGCTGAACGGCACCGTGGATGAGATGACGGCAGGTGACTACGCGCTGGGGCGCTACCTGTGGTTTTATCCGGCAATCCGCCACGGCGGCGGGCTGGATGCGCTACAGCGGGCGTTTCTGCGCTTCACGCTGTCGCGGCAGGGGCAGCAGATTATTGCCTCCCAGCCCGATGGCTATCTGCCGCTTAGCGCGGCGGATGCCCGGGCGGAGCTGTTACAGCTGGATCTGGCGGAGGGAGCCTGATGTCTGAGTTATTTTGTATTACCGGCAATGACGGCATGGCGTCGCTGATCGAACCGTGGTGCGAGATGCTCTCCGCACGGCGGCCGGAGCAGCAGTTTCAGCTCAGCCTGGCCGGTTCATCCACCGCCATCATGGCGCTGGCGGCGGATGCCTGCCTGCTGGCCCCGATGTCGCGCGCGCCCTGGGCGCAGGAGCTGGCGGCGTTTCGCAACGTTAAGGGCTATCAGCCGACGGGCATTCAGATTGGCTGGTGCGGCCACGGCCCGCGCGCGGGTGCGAAAACGCCGCCGGCCATCTGGCTGCACCGCGATAACCCGCTGGCCGGTCTGAGCATGGCACAGCTGGCGGCGGTGTTCTCTTCCGGCTCGCCGCAGGGGGATATCACCTGCTGGTCCCAGTTAGGGCTGGGCGGGGCCTGGCAGCACCGGCGCATTCACCTTTACGGCCTGCGCGACGACGGCAAGTATGCCAGTGCTTTCCGCCGCGCTCATCTCGGCAATCGGCAATTCCCGCGCCACTACGAGCCGCTGCCGGACCGCCGCGCGGTGCTGGAAGCGGTGGCCGCCGATCCTTTCTCGCTGGGGGCCGTTGGCTGGTTTAACGCAGCCGCGTTGGGTGACGCAGTGCGCGTACTGCCGCTGGGCCATCATGAAGGGCATTATCATCTGCCAACCGCCGGGGCGGTGCAGGCGGGGGACTATCCGCTGGGCAGCGCCGTTATGCTGTGGATCGATCTGCCGCCTGGCGGCATCCCTGAGCCGCGTCTGGCGGAATTTCTGCAGCTGGCGTTGTCCGATGCCGGACAGCAGGTGGTGGCTGCACAAAGCGCATCGCCGGAGGGCTATCTGCCGCTGAATCAGCCGATGCTGCTGGCGCAGCGTCAGCGACTGGAGCGGCTAATTAACGGAGAAACTCAGGGATGAACAGATTGCTGACGAAAAAAACGAAAACGCGCGTGGATATCTACGGCGAGCGCTTTCGCGCCCGGGGGCCGGGGCTGTCGCCGCGGCTGCTGGCGGTGGCCAGCTATATTAACGATAACCGCGAGGTGGTGCTGGAGCACACGGCGATGGAGATCGCCGCCGCGACGCAAACTTCCGACGCCACGGTAGTCAGGGCGATTCAGGCGCTGGGATTTGCCGGACTGCGCGATCTCAAGCAGACCATGGAAAGCTGGTTCGGGCCGGGGATCTCGTCGGCGGAAAAAATGAGTTCAACGGTGAATGCGCTCTCCTGCGACGTGAACTCCAGCATCGACTTCGTTCTTGAAGGGCATCAGCGCGCCTGCGAAGTGCTGTCGGAACCGCACAATCGTGCCGCCATGTCCCGCGCCGTGGCGCTGCTGGCGGAGGCCCGCCAGGTGGGGATTTTTGGCATTGGTGCCTCCAGCATCCTGGCTGAATACGCCGCGCGCCTGTTCAGCCGCAACGGCATTCCCGGCGTTCCCCTGAACCGTACCGGGGTGATGCTGGCCGAGCAGCTGATCAACCTGCAGCGCGGCGATGTACTGATTATGATGGCGCAGAAGTCGGCGCACCGTGAAGGACTGACGACGCTGCGTGAGGCAAAGCGGCTGGGTATTCCGACGATTCTGCTGACTCACTCCATTGATTCCCGCTTCAGTAAAGAGGTTCAGGTGGTGATCAACGTGCCGCGCGGCGGGGAGAATGGCAAGGTGCCGCTGCACGGCACGGTGCTGGTATGCCTGGAGATGATTATTCTGTCGGTGGCCTCCACGGCTCCGCAGCGCACAATTAAGTCGATGAAGCGCATTCAGGAGCTGTATCGGGCGATTGGTAAATCAGGCGCAAAAAAAGCGTAAGAATATTCCGGTGAATTCCAGTATTCCCGGAATAGTCGCGCTAATTTTTCCGGTGCATTATTAATCTTGAATCAGAGCTGTCAGCGTTTTTTTTAGATAAAAATATACTTATATTCATCAAATGCTAAAAAAAAGCGGATGTTTTAGTTTAAAATCCGGCGGCCGCAACGGATTGCGATGCGGATAATTTGTGATTTTATCTTCATATTGTGCTGCAGGAGTTTTCAATGGATAGTAATACGCCAGCTCGTACGGCGACGCATTCTCATGTGTCCTCTGCCATACCTCACTTTATCGATCAAAACACCGAGCTGGACTTGATCGATGTTCTTACTATTATTCTTCGGAAAAAGTTTACCATTCTGGCTTTTATTATCGTTGCAGCGCTGATTGCTGTGGCGGTGAGCTTCATGATGCCGCAGCGCTGGACCAGCAAGGCGGTGCTCGTACCCGCTGAGTCCTCACAGTTGAAAAATATCAACGACGCGCTGACTAAAATGTCGGTTCTGGATATTAAAACGGATATTACGGCAGACTCTCTGCTGGCGGATTTTATGCGTGATTTTGACTCGCAGCGGCTGCGTGAGAAATATCTGGTTAATACGCGCTACTTTAAGAAACTGGAAGCGCTGACGGCCGGTGATGACGAATCACGTGATCGATTGATTAACGACATACTGCATGGAAATATTGAGTCACGCAGTTCAATTAAAAATAAAGAGGCGAACAAGAAAGAGTATCTCTATTACGATGTTGAATATAGTGCAGAAACCGCCGTTGACGCCCGCGATCTGCTGGAAGGCTATATCAACTATGTTGCCCGTGAAGTTAACGATGAACTGTATCGGCGCCTGGAAAATAAGATCAAGCAAGCCAAAATGAAAGAGAGCGATCTCTATAACCTGGAGATGATGCAGGAGCAAATTAAACACCGCAGCAAGATTGAACGTTTGCAGTACGCGCTGGATATTGCCAGATCGGCAGGTATCCAAAAGCCATCCTGGAGTAACGGTGGTGTGATTCAGGACGATCCGGATTTTTCGGTCACCCTTGGCGCTGATGGCCTGGCGCGCAAGCTGGACATTGAGAAATCACTGCCGGTGGGATCGCTGAATGACGAGCTGCAAAATCGCCGGGTGTATATTGAAAAACTGAACGCACTCAAGATCGAGCCAACGGATGATATGCCCTTCAAATATATGAGTACCCCCTCTGAACCGCTGACCCGTGATGCCCCCAGGCGTACACTGATGGTCTTGCTGTTTGCACTGATCGGGCTGGTTGTAGGCTGCGGTTATGTTCTGGCGAAGAGTGTGATGGCGAGTCGCGCGGTGAAGTGAATGTTATTAAAGGGGAAAGAAGGCGGACAATGTCCGCCTTAATGGTTTCAGGCTGATGCCGCCGCAGGACGGCTGCGTTGCTGCGCCAGTTTAACCACGTAATAAATCACGCATGAAATCAGCAGTGAGTTAATCGTTGGTACACCCCATTCGGTTAACAGGCCCACTGCACTGCCCACCAGGGTGGCAATAATCGCGACCCAGCCAATCACCGGCGTTTCGCTGTCTTTCGGCAGTTCACCCAGCAGACGGCTGCGGTCAAGCAGACCACGGTGGCTGCGCAGCAGCAGATAATCCACCAGCATAATGCCGAGGATCGGTGGGAAAACTACGCCCAGCACGGTCAGGAAATCGACGAAGCGATCGAGGATGCCCAGCACCGACAGCAGGGTGCCGAGCAGGCCGATCACCAGCGTCGTGCTGCGATACTTCAGCTTTTTACCGCTGATCCCTTCCACGGCGTTAATCACCCCCAGCGATGAGGAATAGAGGTTCAGATCGTTAACGCGCAGGGTAGAGAGGATCACCACCAGCAGCCCCACACCGCCCGCGGCCTGCGACATAATCGTCACCACGTCCGCGGTTTGCAGCGTACGGGCGATCAGAATGGCCAGACCGTTGACGATAAACTCACCGGCAATAATCGTCAGCAGGGTAATGCCCGCCACGTGCTTAGACGATTTCGAATAGCGGGTCAGGTCCGGGGTCATCAGGCTGGCCACGATTGCACCGCCCACCACCATCGTAATTGCCGCGCTGATGGTCAGCGGGGAACCGGTCGGTGGCAGATCGATAATCTGCTGCAGGGTGTGGCCGGACAGCGTATGGAATGAAATAAAGGCAACCAGGCAGATAAACAGCGGTACGGCAATGCGTGCGGTCACGCGCAGTGCCTTAAAGCCATAGGTCACCAGCACGGTCAGCAGCAGACCGGAGAGGCTGGCGGCAAGCGGGAAGCCTAACCTGTCGCCGAGCGCAAAGTTCAGCGATTTAGCGAAGATGGCATTCTGAATGCCAAACCAGCCGAGCAGGCTGACGGCCACCACCAGGCCAATCAGCACGGAACCGATACGGCCAAAGCCGCACCAGCGTGCCAGCAGGCTACCGGAGATCCCTTCACGCATCCCGGCATAGCCCAGGCCGTAAGTCACGATACCAAAAATAACGCTACCGGCTAAAATCGCCAGAAACGCGCTGGCCAAATCCATCGAGTCACCCAGCACCGAGCCGAGCATAAATTGATCCAACGCGGTGAGCATGCCCATATGCACCACGGCAACGCTCAGGAACGAGACGCGCTTGTTCTCGGGAACGCGGCTTAGCGGATAGTCTTCTATTTTTATCACGATCTGTTTCCTTGAAAATTAAATAAACTGGATGCCCTTTTCGATCAGGCGGTCCGGAATAAAATTGTCTAACCCTGCGTGACGGCAATACTCTTCAAACTGATTGAGCGTGTGCACCCCGGCCTTCTGGTAGATGCTGTAAATCCGGTTTTCTACCGTGCGATGGCTGAGGTTATAGATACGGGCGATCTCCTTGGTGGATAAACGCTGTAGCAGTAAAAACAGCGTATCCAGCTCCGAACGGGTAAACAGATCGGTGCTGACTTCGGTGGTCAGCACCCCTGGTTTTTGCTGGGTGATATATTTCAGCGGCGACAGGGTGTCGAGCAGCCGGGCATTCCATGCCACGCCAATAAATACGCCACCGTCGCCGTACAAAGGGATTTTTTCGCTGACGTAGGGTGTCAGACTGTCCTGGCCAAACCAGAAGTGAGTTTCAATCACCGCCACCCGGCCGTGGCAGGCTTCGGTGCGGCGATCGTGCTCGATCAGTTCCTCTTCACACTCCGCCCAGGAGGCGGGAAACTCACTGTCGAACTTTCCCTCAACGGCAAACTCCTTTGGCGTGTTGGTATAGCGATACGCCATATCATTCATATAGATATGGCGTGACTCTGCATCTTTGATGCCCCAGGGTTCAGTTAAGTGTTCCATCATGGCAATCATTGCGTTCAGATTTAACTGCTGCTTTGCATCTGAAACGTTCATATCTTCCCCCTGTAACCCCACTATCAGAGCTTTTTCGCCAGATAGTGCCGGGTATGTTGATGGGCGTAATCACCCAGTTCGCCGTAGACGGAATAGCCTAACTTTTCGTAAAAGCCTCGCGCCTGAAAATCAAACGTGTCGACATAGGCCATATGGCAGCCGCGTTTTCTGGCTTCCTGTTCCGCATTTTGCATTAAATCGCGCCCGACACCTTTGCCGCGACAGTCATCGCTGACCCACAAATACTGCACCTCCAGCCCTCCCCACCACGTGCGGGCAACAAGACCGGCCATTATCTGGTTCTGCTCATCGCGCAGAGTCAGAAAGAGGGGATGGATGTCTACCGGGGTGGTTTTAGCGTTGTGGGTCCACAGGCTGTCGATGACATACTCTTCATCTGCGGCGGCGGGTTTGTCAGTAATAGTAATTTTCATTGTTAGTCCGATATCATTATATGAAGTAAAATTAATAAGATAAGTTGCGCATTAACAATGGGTAATTATCATTTTGGTTTTCAGCAAACAAGAGTGTTTTTCTCCCGTTCCCCCGAGGTAAAAAAACATCTACTGTAGTGATTACTGGGAAATGCCGCTATGCAGATCACACTATTATCAATTTGCCGGGTAGTTTGACAAGGTTTCTTTGCGCCTCACCAGGGCCATTTCTCGATGGTACACACCCATTTCTCGCCACGATTGACGCGAATGGAGTGATAATAAAGAAAGATAACTGATAATTTAAAAACAAATAAGTTCAGGAAATCTTTTCAAAGATAGCTGTATCTTTTCAAAGGACCGCGAGTTTCGGGTCCCTTGAGTTTTTCTCAGGCTTCCCCGTTCGTTACCGCAACCCGCCAGACATCGTAATCACCACTTTGCCACAGTGCTGCTGACTATCGAAATAACGCCACGCTTCTAACGTTTCCGAAAAGGAATATACCCGGTCGATAACCGGCTGTAGCAGACTCTGTTCCAGCGCCAGGTTCATACGCTCAAAATCGTCGCGGCTGCCCACGCTGAAGGGGCGAACGGTGGCACCGCTGGTAAACAGCGTCATAAAATCAACGGATTGCTCCCCATTGGCAACGAAGCCCAGCAGCGCGATCTCGCCACCGGATGCGGTCGACTTCAGCGAATTGTTCAGCGTTCCCGGTCCGCCAATCTCTACCACCCGCTGTACCCCTTCGCCGTTGGTCAGCGCTCTGACCTGCTGATGCCAGTCGGGATGCTGGCGGTAGTTAATGGTATGCGTCGCGCCGAGTTGGTGTAGCAGTGCCGCTTTTTTGTCGC
Organism: Pantoea coffeiphila; assembly: GCF_016909495.1. Classification (GTDB taxonomy): domain Bacteria; phylum Pseudomonadota; class Gammaproteobacteria; order Enterobacterales; family Enterobacteriaceae; genus Erwinia; species Erwinia coffeiphila. The sequence goes on from NZ_JAFBFW010000003.1 coordinate 541,229, forward strand.
TGGACGTGAGTGAGATAATCTTCAGACCCATCTGTCGGGCAAACTGTACGGCAAATAGCGCTACGCCGCCGGTGCCCTGAGTCAGCACCGTTTCACCGGGCAGCAGCGGGCGCGACTGTACCAGACTGTTCCATGCGGTTACCGCCGCACAGGGCAGGGTCGCGGCCTGTTCGTCGCTCAGATAAGACGGGACGGCGACCAGCGATGCTTCATCTATCACCTTATACTCGGTGAGCCAGCCGTCCGCCCGGCTTCCCCATGCGCCGCCGCTGTTACCCCGCGTCAGGCTGCCGCCCAGCCACTGCGGAAAAAAGATCCCCGCCACGCGTTCGCCGCAGGCAAAACGCGTGGCCTCTTCCCCGCACTCCACGATGTAGCCGACGCCGTCCGAAAGCGGGATCAGCCCTGCCTGCGGTGCAAGCGTGCTCTTGCCATGCAAAATGGCCAGATCGCGATAGTTCAGGCTGACGGCGGCCACGCGGATCAGCACCTGTTTACGTCCCGGCCGCGGGCGGGGTTCTTCAATGCGATGAAGATGGTCGATGCTGCCAAAATGATTAAGACGATAGCTGTACATGGTTGTGCCCTCTGCTGATGTAATGCCGCTACCTTATCCGTCTGCCGCTGTACAGATAATGACTGAACAGGTATTTTTACTGACTTATCGTCCAGAAAAGGTCATGAGATGGCTCTGCTTGATGATGTTTTTGCCGCAATGCACGTGAACAGCGCACTCCATTCGCGCCTGCGGCCGCGTGCGCCCTGGGGCGTCAGATTTATTAAAAGCATGTCGATTCGCTTTGGTTTTATGCTGGAAGGCCAGGGCTGGCTGACGGTTAACGGCCAGCCCCCGAACCGCCTGCGCAGCGGGGAGGGATTTATTGCCAGACCGGGCGTGCTGCTGTCGCTGAGCGACGAGCCGCAAACGCCCACTCGCCCCTGTGAGGAGGTTTTTGCCGACTGCGCGGGTAAAAGTGCCGTTTTTGGCGGAGAAGGGGAGAAGGCCGAACTGCTGTGCGGCTGGCTGACCTTTGATGCCGGTGGCGCTCAACCGCTGCTGTCATTGCTGCCAGACTGCGTGGTGATCCCGGCGGATGCGGAGCGTTCGCCGCTGCTGGCCGCCACGCTGCAGCTGCTGGCGCTGGAGACCGATGCTCCGCATCTGGGTTCGCAGATTGTGGTCAGTCGGCTGGCGGACGTGCTGTTCGTGCAGGCCATCCGTACGCACTACCAGCAAATGCAGCCGCAGCAGGGATGGATGGCGGCGCTGGCCGACGGCCGCCTGCGCCCGCTGATTGGGCAAATCCATCAGCAGTTAGACTTTCCGTGGCGGTTGAGCGAAATGGCAAAGCAGGCGGGTATGTCGCGCTCGGCGTTTACCGTGCATTTCAAGCAGGTGACCGGCGAAACCCCGGGTGAGTATCTGACCCGCTGGCGCATCTGGCGTGCGCGCTGCCTGCTGCGCCACCCCGAGCTGGCGCTGGAAGCTATCGCCCGGCAGGTGGGCTACGATTCCGCCATCACTTTTGGCCGGGCATTCAAGCGCCATGAAGGGCAGACGCCGGGGGAATATCGGCGCGCGCTGGCAACGTAGCTGAAGTTACCCGCGTTCTGAACGCTTGCGCAAGTGCCGGGGCTGGTGCTTGTGCAAACGTTATGGCTTGATGCTACATTCGCCCACTTGTGCAGTCGGGCTGGATAAGCGGAACGTTCAGCTCTTTACGGGCGCTGTTGATCCAGCAGGGCGTGCAGGTTATCCGCCGTCAGCGGCCTGCTGAATAAAAAGCCCTGTAGCAGATCGCAGCCAGCGGCTTCGAGCATCGCGCGTTGGGCGTCGGTTTCCACCCCTTCCGCCGTCACGGTAATCCCCAGGCTGTGCCCGAGAGTGATCACCGATTCGACGATGGTCGCCGAGTTGTCGCGCACTCCCAGCGACTGGGTAAAGGTCTGATCGATTTTGATGGTATCAACCGGGAACTGGATCAGGTAGCTGAGGCTGGAATAGCCGGTGCCAAAATCGTCCAGCGCGATGCTGAATCCGGCTTCGCGCAGCGTATTGATATTCTGCAAGGCGCGTTCTTTATCTTCCAGCAGCACGCCTTCCGTGATCTCCAGTTCGATCTGGCGGGGATTGATGCCGTGACGCGCCACGGTCGTCATGAGTGTACTGATAAAGTTTTCAGCCAGGAACTGAAGCGGTGAGACGTTGATCGCCACAATAAGCTGCGGGCAGGTGGTGGCCATCTGGCAGGCTTTCTCCACCACCCAGTCACCGAGCGGGATAATCAGCCCGGTTTCTTCCGCCAGCGGCACGAAGTCAGCCGGAGAGATAGGACCGAGCTTCGGGTGGTGCCAGCGCAGCAGCGCTTCAACGGCGACCGTTTTTTTCCCGTTGATATCAAAAATTGGCTGATACAACTGGGTCAGTCCGCTGTCATTTTCCAGCGCAAGACGCAGCTGTTGTGCCAGCCTCTGACGTTTTTGCAGGGCTTCATCCATCGCCGGAATAAACAGGCGATACTGCCCGCCGCCTTCGGCTTTCGCGGCATAAAGCGAGATATCGGCTTTGCGCATCAGCTCCAGCCGGTCGGTGCTGTCGAGCGGGGCCAGCGCCACGCCGATGCTGACGCCGATCCACATCGCATTGCCGTTCAGCTGCATCGGCTGCGACAGGTGAGCAATAATCTGCTGGCACAATTGGTCAACCTGCTGCCGATCCGTGACGTTGGCCATTATGATCACAAACTCATCGCCGCCCAGTCTGCCAATCGAATCTTTAATCGGCAGCAGGCTGGACAGCCGTTTACTGACTTCCATCAGCAGCTCATCGCCGGTGTGGTGACCCCAGGTGTCGTTGACGATCTTGAAATGGTCGAGATCCAACATCAGCAGGGCAAGGCTATCGCGGTCGGTCTCCAGCACGCTGAGTCGATGATTCAGCTGCTCCTCAATCCATTTGCGGTTGGGCAGGCCGGTTAAAATGTCATGCAGCGCGATATGACGGGAACGGGCTTCGCTGGTGGCCAGTTTTTGCATCGAACGCGTCAGATTCAGCGAGGAGTGCCACAGGCGGCGGGTCATCACCAGGCACATCAGGGCAATGCTGAGGATGGCCAGCGCAATCAGCGGGCCGGTAAACAGCAGCATTTGACTGCCGGGGCGCATCGGCTCCCAGGAGACATCGCTGACCGGCGTGCCCTGATGTGAGGTCAGCAGGAAGCCTGCGCTGTTTGGCTGGTCCGGCTGCCTGGCGCTGAAGCTGAAATTACTCACCACGCCACGATGAGTGAGAAAATCAACAAAGCTGCTGCGCAGATAGCGGATAAACACCAGCTGATAGCCGCGATCGTCGCCGGGCAGGCTGGCAACGGCCACTTCTGCCACGCGTTCGCGCAGGCGGATAAAATCGCTGGTCAGCGTATTGGAGGCACGCAGGCCTGGCGCCAGCTGTTGGGCTATCTCATGGTAGCGCTCAACGGGCGCAGGGGCGTCTGAAAACCAGGCAGCCAGCGGGCGCTGGTGGGCATCCACCAGATAAACTTCGTCATCGCCAATCAGCCGAAATAGCCACGGGGCGGCCGCATCTGACTGTAGCAACAGTGAAACCGGCTGTGTTTCCCGCAGCAGATTGCGGTGCTGCTGGCTGAACTCTTCCAAATGTTGAGCCAGCAGGTTTTTGATCACCTGCTGCTGTTTTTCCAGCGCCTTATCGTTGCTCTGTGCCGTAACCCACCAGGCGGTAAGCCCACACCCCAGCAGAGAAAACAGCACCACCGCCACCACTGGCGCGATAACATTACGCGTGAACTCCCGGCGCAAACTGGCAACCGTGCTGTGTTTGTTTTTCATTGACCTTCCAGGATAGACGCGTTGTAGTCCCAGGAAACCACCGATCTTGAGATAGCAAACATTACCTCATTGACCATTTTTGGCAAAGATAAACCCTTGGATAACGTCATGAATAGGTCAGTTATTGTTGTATCAAGGGTTTTGGGTGAAATGGGGTTTCCTGAAAGTGCCAGTTATCCAGGCGAATTGATCAATTAAAGCACCACACACATCGGGCGTCCACACACCGGATCGGCATGGATTTCTGCATTGATGCTGAAAACCCGATGCAAAAGTTCCGGAGTCATCACCTGTTCTGGCGTGCCGCTGGCGACCACCTGACCGGCCATCATCAGCACCAGATGGTCACAGTAGCGGCTGGCCTGGTTTAGATCGTGCAGCACCGTCACCACGGTTTTTCCCTGCTGCTGCTGGCGGCGCAGCAGAAGCAGCAGCTCAACCTGATGATTGATATCCAGCCAGGTGGTCGGTTCATCCAGCAGCAGCAGCGGCGTGTCCTGTGCCAGCGTCATTGCCAGAAACGCCCGCTGGCGCTGGCCGCCGGACAGCGTACTGACCTGTTTTTCAGCGAGAGTGCCGATCTGCACTTCGTCGATGGCCGCCTGTACCCGCTGGCGGTCAGCCGGGCCCGGGCGACCAAACAGATTAAGCCACGGGCTGCGGCCGTAGCCCACCAGCTCCCGTACGCTGATTCCTTCCGGCACGCTGTGCTGCTGCGGAAGCAGGGCAAGACGCTGCCCCAGCTGGCGGGCGCTCAGCCCGGACAAATCGTCATCCCCCAGCATTACCCGTCCCTGCCTGGGTTTCAGCAGCCGCGAACAGCAGCGCAGCAGCGTGGATTTACCGCAGCCGTTGGGGCCAAGCAGGGCGGTGATCTTCCCGGCGGGCAGCGTCAGCGAGAGGTTATGCAGAATGGGCGCGCTGGTATAACCGGCGCTCAGCCCGTCGACGGATAATGGCATCATTAGCGGGTTCTCATTAACAGCCAGAAAAAGTAGGGCGCGCCAATCACCGCCGTCAGCACCCCGGCGGGCAGCTCCAGCGGCGGGTGCAGCGTGCGTGCCAGCAGATCGGCCAGCATCAGCAGCAGTGCGCCGGTCAGCATCGCCGCCGGGATCAGCCAGCGGTGGCGGCCGCCCACCAGCCGCCGCGTCAGATGCGGGGCAACCAGTCCGATAAAGCTCAGCGGTCCGCAGACGGCCACACTGACGGCGGCCAGCGCCAGTGCCAGCAGCAGAATGCGCCGCCGTGCACGGGGAACCTCCACGCCGAGCGTCGCCGCCTGCTCATCGCCCAGCCCCAGCAGATCGAGGCTGCGGCACAGCAGCAGGCTGAGCGGCAGCAGCACAACCAGCCACGGCAGCGCCAGCCAGACAAACGGCCAGCTGCGCCCCCACAGGCTGCCGGTCAGCCACAGCAGCGCCTGGTTGATCTCCAGCGGGCGGGAGAGCATCAGATAGTCGGTGATGCTGGCGTAAAAGGCGGTCAGCGCCACGCCGAGCAGCGCCAGCCGCAGAGGAGCGCTGCCGCCGGCCAGCAGCCGCAGCAGCAGGAAGGCCAGCAGCGCACCGGCAAAGGCCAGCAGCGGCAGCCAGGTCGCCGACAGCGCCGGGAACAGCATCAGTCCGGCAATCGACATCAGTCCGGCGGCGTGATTCACTCCGAGAATTTCCGGCGAGGCCAGAGGATTGCGAATGGCCCCCTGCACCAGCACGCCGGACACCGCCAGCGCCGCGCCCACCAGCATCGCCAGCAGGGTGCGCGGCAGGCGATACTCCATCAGGGCAAAGTAGCGATCGTCCGCCGGGTTCAGCGCCTGATACAGCGCGTGAAAGCTGAGGGTTTCACTGCCGTAGCGCAGCGACAGCGGCAGCACCAGCAGGGTGAAAATCAGCAGCAGCAACATGGCGCCCAGCGGCTGCCGTCCCCGTTGATGTTTCATATCCGCCTCCGAACCAGCCAGACAAAGCACGGCGCGCCGATCAGTGCTACCACCGCTCCGGCGGGTAGCTCGGCGGGGAACGCCAGCCAGCGTGCAATCACGTCGGCCAGCAGCATCAGCAGCGCGCCGAACAACATACAGGCGGGCAGGAGACGCCGCAGATCGTGGCCGATCCATGCCCTGGCCATATGCGGCACCAGCAGGCCGAGAAAGGCCACCGGTCCGGCAACGCTGACGCAGCTGCCGACCAGCACCACCACCAGCAGGTTGACCGCCGTGCGCAGCATCCCGGGATTGACTCCCAGCGTGTGTGCGCTGTCGTCGCCCAGCCGCAGCAGGTTCAGGCGCGCCGCCAGCAGCCAGGCCAGCGGCATCAGCAGTACGCTGAACGGCAGCAGCTGCCAGAACTCGCGCCAGCGCACGTGGGACACGCCCCCGGCCAGCCAGTGCAGGATGCCGTAAGTGTGATCCTCCGCCAGCAGCAGCGTGGCGCGGGTCAGCGCGGCGCAGAGTGCGGACACGGCCACCCCCGCCAGAATCAGTCGGCTGCGGTCACCGGCAGACCGCCAGCCTTTGCCCAGCAGCATCACCATTCCCCAGCTGATACCGCCGCCCGCTGCCGCCAGAAGTGCGAGGCTGTAACCGGCGATCCAGCCGGGATTAAAGGCGCTGGCCAGCACCATTGTCAGCGCCGCACCGGCGTTAATGCCCAACAGGGAAGGGGAAGCCAGCGGATTACGCGTCAGGGTTTGCAGCAGGCAGCCCGCCAGCGCCAGGCTTGCCCCCAGCAGCATCGCCACCAGGCTGCGCGGCAGTCGCAGGTTAAACACCAGCGCCTGCGGCAGCGCGGTGGCCTTACCCGGCAGCAGCGCGCTCAGCGCCTGCCCAGGCCCGATCGGCAGCGCCGACGCGCTGAACAGTGACAGCCAGAAGGCCAGCGCCAGCAGCAGCAGCGGTAGCCCCCAGGCAAGCAGCGGTCGGCCTGACATCATGGCTGCACGGCCACCGGCTGATGATGCAGGATCGCCACCAGATCGCGGGCGATCTGCTCGGCGGCAAACAGCCCGCGCATCCGCGCCCAGCCGTTGCTGTCCACTTCAGCCACCTGATTTTTCTGCGCGGCGGTTAGCATCTGCCACAGCGGGTCCTGCTGCCAGTCGCGCACGATGCTCTGCTGACGGTAGTGGGCCACCAGCAGCCAGTCGGGGTTGATTGCCAGCAGCTGTTCCAGGTTGATGCTGGCAATCGGGCTTTGCCCTGCGGACTCCGGCACGTTCATCCCCAGCGCGGCCAGCACGCTGCCGGTGTAACTGTCGCGGCTGTGCAGATTAAACTGCTGCTCGCGCGAGGTGCCGAACACCAGCTTCAGCCCTTTGGGCAGCTGACTGGCAAAATCCTTCATTCGCTGATGATGCAGCGCCAGCCGCTGCAGCATTTCGGCATCTTTGCCCAACACTTTGCCGATAATCGCCGCCGATTGCAGATTTTCTTCCCAGGTTTCATTACGGGATTTCAGCATCAGCGTGGGGGCAATACTTTTCAGCTGGCCGAGGATGCCGCCGTGGCGGGCGCTGTCGGCAATAATCAGGTCGGGCTTCAGCGCGGCAATCACTTCCAGGCTCGGCTGGGCGCGGGTGCCGACCGATTTCCACGGTGCCAGGCGCTGACGCACGGCGGGCAGAATGCGCTGCGGATCGTTATCGTCGGCCACGCCAACCGGGCTGACGTCCACCGCCGCCAGTGCATCAACAAAGGACAGTTCCAGTACCACCACCCGCTGCGGGGCATGTTCGAGGGTGAAGGTGCCGTTGCTGTCCTGCACGGTCACCGCCGATGCGGCCGATGCGACCAACAGCAGGGCGCAGGACAGAAGACGAGGAATAAGCGTGAACATAGATTCTCCAACTGCCAGAAACGACAAAGCGGGCTGCCACCGGCACCCGCCACGTAATCCACAACGGCCGGTTATTGCACCGGCCATCGGGAACATCAGAACTTAACGGAGCCCTGCAGATAGACGGTGCGCGGCTGCCCGGCGTAGATGCCTTTGTTGTTGTCATCGTAGGCGCGGGTGAAGTATTCGTGGTCGAAGATATTCTTCACGCCGACGGCCAGGTTGAGGTTGGCGTACTGCGGGCCGAAGTCATAGTTGGCGCGCGCGCCCCACAGCATAAAGCCGGGGATGCGGCCGGTGCTGCCGTCGGCGCTTTCCTCACGGGTATTGGCGTTATCGGCGAACTGCGAAGACTGATACTCGCTGTTGAGGTTAAAGGTCCAGCTGCCGGTCAGGTAATCCAGCCCCAGCGTGCCTTTGTGCTTCGGCGAGAACGGCACCTGATTACCGTGGTAGTCGCCCTGCTCGCGGATCACCGCATTGACGTACGCATAGCTGGCGGAAACCGACAGATTTTCCAGCGCCGGGGAGAGGTCGCCGAGGTCATAGCGCAGCTTGCTTTCCAGCCCGGTATGGCGGGTTTTACCGCGAGCGGTGACGCTGTCGGTTACCTGGTTTGAATCGTACTGGTTGCTGAAGTTAATCAGGAACAGACCCGCTTCGGCCTGCAATACCTGATTGTCATAGCGCGTGCCCAGCTCCCAGGTGCGGGCTTTTTCCGGCTCGACGCTGCCGCTGCTGACCGCTTTACCGATCTGGCTGTACTGTACGGTGCCGAACGACCCTTCGGTGTTGGCATACAGGTTCCAGGCATCGTTCAGGTGATAGAGCACGTTAAGCGCGGGCAGCGGCGCGTTGTAGCCGATTTCCTGCTTTTCACCCTTGATGAAGTTGTTCTGGTAGGACTGGATATGCTCGTAGCGCATGCCCGGCGTAATGGTCCAGTCGCCGATGTCGATGCGGTCATCAAGATACCAGGCGTGCGCCTCGGTGCCTGACTGGGTGTCGCGATCGTACGGGCTGCTGCCGGTAGGCAGTTTTCCGCTGCTGGCCGGGCTGGTGTAGCGCAGTTCATGGGTGGATTCGCTGACGTAGCGATAACCGACGCCGACTTCATGCGCGGTGTTGGCAATCGTGAAGCTCTGGCTGTAGCGCGGTTCCACACCGCGCACCCAGTATTCGCGCGGCGACAGAGTGATGTTTTTCCCCTGGTCCAGATAGCCGCTGCGCAGGGTGTTGGTGTAGAAGGTCAGGATATTGAATTTGTGCTGGGTATCTGGCTGATACTGATAGCCAAGACTGGCCAGCTGGCGGCGGCCCCAGAATTCGTCGTAAGGTCGCGTAGACTGGAAGCGATCGGCGTTGTAGTCCGCGCGGGAAAGCCCGCCCGGCATCTGGGCGCGACCTTCGTAATACTGCAACAGGCTGGTGAAGGTATGGACCTCATTCGGCGCGTAGCGGGTTTTCAGCATCACATCGTCGATTTTGGTCGAGCTGTGTTCGCGCCAGTCGCTGCCGCGCGTGCCGGAGTAGAGCAGCGCCGCGCCCAGGCCGTTATCGGCGGTGCCGCCGATCATAAAGTTGCCGCTGCCTTTCGGATCGTTCTGGGTTGAGGTGGGCGTCAGCAGCCCTTCCATTCCCGCTTCAATGCCGAAATCCTGCGGAATGGCGCGGGTCACAAAGTTGACCACGCCGCCAACGCTCTGCGGTCCGTAGCGCACGGCACCGCCGCCGCGTACCACGTCCACCGCATCCATATTGCCCAGTGACACCGGAGCCAGCGACAGCTGCGGCTGGCCGTACGGGGCGAACGGCACCGGAATGCCGTCCATCAGCACGGTGGTGCGGCTGGCAAGGCGCGGATTCAGCCCGCGAATGCCGAAGTTCATCGCCATATCGTGGCTGCCGGTGCCGTTATTTTCCGGGGCGTTGACGCCCGGAATGCGGTTCAGCGCTTCACGCATGGTGGTGGCACCGGTACGTGCAAAGTCTTCGCGGCGCAGCACATCACGCGCACCGGCGTGTTCGAACACATCGTCTTCGCGCGCGGTGCCCAGCCAGTCACCGACCACGGTCAGCGTGGCGGTTCCTGCCACCACCGGCACCGGCTCCAGCGTAAAGGCGTTATTGCCCAGCGATTTCGCCTGCAGGCCGCTGCCGCTCAGCAGCGCTTGCAGCGCCTGTTCCAGCGAGTAGCTGCCGTTCAGGCCCGGGCTCTTTTTGCCCTGGGTCAGCGCCGAGTTGACCGACAGCGTAATGCCGGAGCGGGCGGCGAACTGGTTCAGCGCCTGGTCGAGATCGGCGGCGGCAATCTGATAGTCAGCCGTTGCCGGAGCGGTTGCCGCACTGACCAGCGCAGGAGCGGCCAGCGCCAGCGGTGCCAGCGCACAGTGAATAGCGAAAGCCAGAGGTGTTGTTTTGCTAAAAGCGCGCTTGATGCGGGCGCAGGAATCAGACATGACCGTCTCCAGAGTGAGCATTTTTTATCTTGTGTACTAAGGAGTCGAATGAGCTGGGCAAAAGGGACAATGCAATTTGAAATTTTTTTATTTTTTTCGCTATGCCGCGCTGACCTTCACCCAGTAGCGGCTGAGGGTCTGAATTTTTATCGGCAGCGTTTGCGCCAGCACGGCCAGCAGACGGTCGGTATCCTGCAGCGGGAAGGTGCCGCTGACCCGCAGTTCAGCGGCGCTGTCGTCGCAGATCAGCATGCCGAGGCGGTAGCGCGCCACTTCTGCAATCACCTCGCCCAGCGGGCGGTTGCTGACGCTGAGCAGGCCACGGGTCCAGCTGCTGCTGTTGGCAACCAGCGGTAAGATTTCACCGAAGCTGCTGCGGCTGAAGCGCAGCGTTTGCCCCTGCTGAACCACGCGCAGTTGCCGCGCATCGTCGGCCAGCGTGGCCTCTACCGCATGCTGCTGCACCGATAGCTCGGTGGCATCCGGCCACAGCCGCACGCTGAATTCAGTGCCGAGGGCACGTAGCATGCCGTCGGCGGTGGCCACCCGGAACGGCCTTTGCTGCGCATCGGCGGCGGTGGTAATCGCAATTTCCCCGCGCTGTAGATGAATGGTCCGCTGGCTGCCGGTAAATTCCACCTGCACCGCACTGGCGGTATTGAGCGTCATCTGCGAACCGTCGCTCAGCCGCACGCTGCGCATTTCACCGGTAGCGGTACTGTAATCGGCACGCAGGCTCAGGCCCAGCGGCGACTGCCAGAGCTGCCAGCCGCTGCCGACGCCCAGCAGCACCAGCAGGCTTTTCAGCACGCGGCGGCGGGTAAGGTTTGCCTGATTCAGCGTTTGATAGCTGAGATGCCCCGGCAGGGTTTGCAGCTGGTTTTGCAGGGACTCAACGCGCTGCCATGCCCAGCGGTGGTCTTCATGCTGCTGTAGCCACTGCTGCCAGCGGGCGTGCTGCTGCGCGGTGGTGTCCCCGGCGCAGAAAGTGGCATACCAGCTGGCGGCCATTTTTAACGCCTGACGCTGCTGCTCGCTGACCCGTTCGGCCATTACGCCAGATCCTGCATCAGGCGAAACAGCAGGCAGTGCTCGGTGGCTTTAGCCATATATTTTTTTACCGAGCTGACCGATACCGCCAGCCGTTCGGCAATCTGCGGATAGGTAAGCCCTTCCAGCTGCGACAGCAGAAATGCCTGGCGAACTTTGGCACCAAGGCCATCGAGCATGGCATCGATCTGCTGCAGCGTTTCCAGCAGGGCGTGCTGCTGTTCCGGGGAGGGGACATATTCTTCCGGCAGCTGTTCCAGCATATCCAGCCAGGCCCGCTCCAGCGCGTTGCGGCGGAAGAAATCCACCATGACTCGTTTGGCAATTGTGCAGAGGAAGGATTTAGGTTCGCGGATCTCCGCCACGCCGTTGCCGAGCAGCACCCGCAGGAAGGTATCCTGCGCCAGATCCTCGGCGTCGCTGGCCGATCCCAGTTTGTGCTGTAGCCAGGAGCGCAGCCACCGGTGATGTGTCTGGTAGAGGCTGGCGAACATATCGGTAGACGCGGCTGGCGTTGACATAACGAGTTACACATCCCGGCAAAAAAATGACGCCGGGATGATAATTGATAATAGTTATCATTTCAATGACCAAAAATCGTTCGATTATCCGCCCGATCAAGGTCTGCGATCGTAAACGGGGCCAGACGGGCACAAACGGTCATTCCGACGCGTTGTGAATGAGACTGAGATCGAAGTTGTTAACCCTGAAACCGGCTTGTTAATGATATGTGATATCGCTCAAAGATTTTGTTTTGGGCTTTTGATTATATGATAACCAATGTTTACGTTGTCATTTTGTTTTGTCAGAAGAAATTATGGATAAATCATTAATTTAGGTTTGAATAGAAAATTCGTATTTTTTATTTACCGAATAATGACAACGTCAACATTTTGCCTATGTGACGATCAATATTGCTACTGGAGAGAGAAATGAGTCAGCTGCCCGAGAAGATGAGCGCCGTAGTCTGCCACGGCCCCCAGGATTATCGCTTTGAGCAGGTTCCGGTGCCGTTGCCGAAGGCCAACGAACTGGTGATCAAAGTAGAAGGCTGCGGCATCTGCGCCGGTGACTGTAAGTGCAAAAACGGTGCACAGATGTTCTGGGGAGAAAACCCGTGGGTGAAGCCGCCGGTGATCCCGGGGCACGAATTCTACGGCCGCGTTGCCGCGCTGGGCGAGGGCAGCGAGAAGAAATTCCGCGTGGGCGAGCGGGTGATTGCCGAGCAGATCGTTCCCTGCTGGGACTGCCGCTACTGCAAATCCGGCAGCTACTGGATGTGTGAAACCCACAATATTTACGGCTTCCAGAAAGACGTGGCCGAAGGCGGCATGGCGGAATATATGCGTTTCTCGGCCAACGCCATCGTCCACAAAATCCCGGAAAGCCTGAGCCATGAAGATGCGGTACTGATTGAGCCAATGGCCTGTGCGATCCACACCGTGGCGCGCGGCGATATTCAGCTGGATGATGTGGTGGTGCTGGCCGGAGCCGGACCGCTGGGCCTGTGCATGGTGCAGGTAGCGCGGCTGAAAACGCCCAAAAAACTGATTGTTATCGATGCGATGGACGATCGTCTGGCGCTGGCGAAAGAGTACGGTGCCGATGTGGTGATCAACCCGCTGAAAGAAGACGCCGACAAAATTGTTAAGTCGCTGACCGGCGGCTACGGCTGCGATGTCTATATCGAGGCAACCGGCTCCCCGGTGGGCGTAACGCAGGGTCTGCAAATGATCCGCAAGCTGGGCCGCTTCGTGGAGTTCAGCGTGTTCGGCAAAGAAACCACCGTTGACTGGTCGATTATCGGCGACCGCAAAGAGCTGGATATTCGCGGTGCGCATCTGGCCCCTTACAGCTATGAAATTGCCATCGACCTGTTTGAACGCGGGCTGGTGACATCGAAAGGCGTGGTGACCCACAGTTATTCACTCGAAAAATGGGATGAGGCATTTGCGCTGGCCGACTCTACCGATTCAATTAAGGTCGTTCTGGTTCCGTAGTTTATTTTTACCGATGTTATTTATACCGTTGCTAATAAATCAATAAAAATACTTCCCCCTACAGGAGAATATCCATGTTTTCATTCGTCAAAAAAACGCTGCCGATTATTATCGCGGGCGGAATGTTGTTGGCTGCAAACGCTGCAGTGGCTAAGCAATTAACCATTGGCGTCTCTTTCCAGGAATTAAATAACGATTATTTCGTTACGATGAAACAGTCGCTGGAACAGGCTGCCGCTGAAATTGGCGCGAAGGTGTACGTTGCCGACGCTCACCATGATGTTTCCAAGCAGATTAATGACGTTGAAGACATGCTGCAAAAGAAAGTCGATATTCTGCTTATTAACCCGACGGATACGGTGGGCGTGCAGTCCGCCGTTATGTCTGCCCATAAAGCCGGCGCGGTGGTGGTGGCGATTGATGCCCAGGCAGAAGGTCCGGTGGACTCGTTTGTCGGCTCCGAGAACTATGACGCGGGGTTACAGGCCGGGGAGTATCTGGCGAAATCTATCGGTGGGAAAGGCAAGGTCGCCATCCTCGACGGTATTCCGGTGGTGCCCATCCTTGAGCGCGTACGCGGCTTTGAGGACGCAATGAAAAAATACCCGGATATCAAGATCGTCACCAAGCAGAACGGCAAGCAGGAGCGTGATACCGCACTGACCGTAACAGAAAACATGCTGCAATCCGCCCCGGATCTGAACGGTATCTTCAGCGTTAACGATACCGGCGCACTGGGTGCACTGGCGGCAATTCAGAGCAGCGGTGCCAAGGTGAAACTGGTCAGCGTTGACGGCCAGCCGGAAGCAATTAAAGAGATCGAAAAGGCGGATTCACCGTTTATCGCCACCTCGGCACAGTTCCCGCGTGACCAGCTGCGCATCGCGCTGGGAATTGCGCTGGCCCGCCACTGGGGTGCCAATATTCCGAAAACCGTACCGGTAAAAGTTAAGCTGATCGACCACAGCAATGCGAAAGGCTTTAGCTGGTAATAGCGTGAAATATTCGCTCTGCGCGAGCAGAGCGATAACCCGGAAGCGATGCTGATGACACCTTTACTGGAATTAAAACAGATTAAAAAATCCTTTCCCGGAGTGAAAGCGCTGGACGGTATTAACCTGACGGTGCAGCCCGGAGAAATACATGCGCTGCTTGGAGAAAACGGTGCGGGTAAATCAACGCTGGTGAAAATTATGTGCGGTATTCACCAGCCGGATGCAGGGGAAATTATCTTACAGGGGAAGAACTGTAGTTTTCCTAATTATCGCCACGCCATTGAAGCGGGCATTGGCATTATATTTCAGGAGTTCTCGCTGATCCCTTATATGAGCGCGGTCGATAATATTTTCCTCAACCGGGAAATAAAAAATCGCTGGGGGCTGCTGGATCGTCGTGAGATGCGCCGCAAGGCGCGCAGTGTCTTTAAACGCCTGGCGGTGGATATCGATATGGACTGCCCGGTGGAGCAGTTAAGCGTGGCGCAACAGCAGTTCGTTGAAATTGCCAAAGCGCTGTCGCTGGACGCGCGCGTGCTGGTGCTGGATGAACCCACCGCCACACTGACGCCGGGCGAGGCCGAGCACCTGTTCAGCGTGATGAACGATCTGCGCCTGCTGGGCGTGGGCATGGTGTTTATCTCGCACCATCTGGATGAGATTTTCGCCGTATGCGATCGCATCACCGTGCTGCGCGACGGCTGCTACATCGAAACATTGCCCACCAGCGACACCGATATTGACGAACTGGTGAAGCTGATGGTAGGCCGCAAAATTGAGAACACCTTCCCGGTTAAATCGCACGTGCCGGATCGGACTAAGCGACTGCTGGAAGCCAGCGTTCAGCGCACGAAGCAGAGCCAGACGGATCATTTCCATCTGCACGCCGGAGAGATCCTCGGCTTCGCCGGGCTGGTGGGTTCCGGGCGTACCGAAACCATCTCCGCGCTGATTGGTGCCAGCCCCTGCTACCGTAAAAGCGTCAAGCTTAATGGCCAGGACGGCAGGCTGAGCAGCCCGGCACATGCCTTGCAGCAGGGCATTGGCCTGCTGCCGGAGAACCGCAAAACCGAAGGTCTGGTGCTGCCGTTTTCCGTGGCGCAGAACATCACGCTGAACCGCCATGAAAAGCGCGGCAAGATATTTGTTCATGCCGGTAAAGAGCGTGACATCGTACAAAAGCTGATCCGCGCGGTGGGGGTGAAAACGCCTGACGCCGATACCGCGGTATCAACCCTCAGCGGCGGCAACCAGCAGAAGGTGGTGATCGCTCGCTGGCTGAACAACGACTGTAATATTTTGATCTTTGATGAACCGACGCGCGGTATCGACGTGGGCGCGAAATCGGAAATCTATCAGCTGATGCAGCAACTGACTGCAAAAGGCATCTCCATCATCATGATTTCTTCCGAGCTACCGGAAATTATCGGCGTTTGCGACCGGGTGCTGGTATTCCGGGGTGGGCACATCGTCGCCGAACTGGCCGGGAATGAAATTGAATCTGGCAACATCATGCTACATGCCACCGGGAGCGCATAATGAGCGGAATCGAACAGATGTCATCTACCTCAACTCCCCGCGCTGCGGGACCAGGGCTGGCGAAGCGCTGGGAAAAACTGCTTCATCATCCTGCCGTGCTGCCGTTTATTGGCTTTGTGGTGCTGTTTGTGCTGATGAGCCTGCTGAACGACAGCTTCCTGACGGTGAATAACCTGACCAACGTCGCCCGTCAGGTGTCCATTAACGCCATTATCGCCGTGGGGATGACCTGCGCGATTTTGACCGGCGGTATCGATCTGTCCGTTGGTCCGGTAATGGCGCTGGCCGGTTCCGTTGCTGCCGGACTGATGATGGCCGCCGTTCCTGTACCGCTGGCTGTGCTGGCCGCGCTGCTGGTCGGCGTGCTGTTTGGTCTGGCGAACGGTACTTGTATCGCCTGGCTGCGGATGCCGCCGATTATCGTCACCCTTGCATCAATGGGCATCGCCCGTGGCCTGGCGCTGCTGTACACCGGCGGTTATCCGATCTCCGGCCTGCCGGATGTGTTCTCCTTCCTGGGGCGCGGCACGGTCTTGGGCATTCAGGTGCCGATTCTGGTGATGGCGGCAGTGTACGTGGTGGCGTGGATCATGCTGCACCACCTGTCGTTTGGTCGTTACGTTTATGCCATCGGCGGCAATGAAGAGGCCGCGCGGCTGAGCGGTATCCGCGTGCAGCGCTATAAGATGCTGGTGTATGTGATCAGCGGCGTGACGGCGGCACTGGCCGGTCTGGTGCTGACTTCTCGCCTGATGAGCGGCCAGCCGAATGCCGGTGAAGGTTTTGAGCTGGATGCGATTGCGGCGGTGGTGCTGGGCGGTGCGGCGATTTCCGGCGGTCGCGGAGCGATCATCGGTACGCTGGTGGGCGCGATGATGCTGGGCGTGTTGAACAACGGGCTGAATCTGATGAGTGTGTCGCCGTATATTCAGAATGTGGTGAAGGGCGGAATTATTCTTGCGGCGATTTATTTGAGTTCAGTAAGGCGTAAGTAGTGTCGTTTGGCCAGGTGCATCTGGCCGTGCCGCCTGGGGCGGGGAGGGCTGTTCCGTATGGGGCAGCCCATTTTTTCCTTTCGGTATCGCGGGAATAGTGTCGTCAGGCGTATTGGTGCCGGGATTGTGTCGCGGGAAGATCGTTGTCTGGCGTATCGGTGTGGGATTTTGTCGCGGAAAGACCGTTGTCTGGCTTATCGGTGTCGGTCGGGTTCGCGGACTCGGCGTGAACACGTCCGTGTGGCCTCGAATCGCGCATCCCTGCGCTCAACGGTCCGCGAACCCGCCCGTCACCGATTGCCCACAGGCTATGGTTTCGCTGCGAGTCAAACAGGGTGTGCGCTGGTGTATCTGACCAGGGCTGAATGGTTTGAGTCTGGTTTAACGGTTTCGGTCGGGTTCGCGGACTCGGCGTGAACACATCCGTGTGGCCTCGATTCGCGCGTCCATGCGCTCAACGGTCCGCGAACCCGCCCGTTACCGATTGCCCATAAGCTACGGTTTCGCTGCGAGTCAAACAGGCGCGGGTTGGAGTATCTGACCGGGGGCTGAATGGTTTGAGTCTGGTGTAACGGTGTCCGGTTGGTGTCGCGGGGATATCGTTGTTTGGCGTATCGGTGTCTGGCCTGTTGGTGTCGCTGCGGGTGATGTATATGGCGTATCGCTGTCGGGTTGGTGTCGCGGAGAGATCGTCGTCTGGCGTATCGGTGTCGGTCGGGTTCGCGGACTCGGCGTGAACACGTCCGTGTGGCCTCGATTCGCGCATCCCTGCGCTCAACGGTCCGCGAACCCGCCCGTCACCGATTGCCCACAGACTGTGGTTTCGCTGTGAGTAAAACAGCGCGATGCTGATAAGGCGAACGTTTTGGGGCATTCGAAGCAACGCATTGATTGATAAGGCGAACGTTACGGGGAAGATAAGCCGGGTGTCTGCCGCAGGGATGCGGCAGCCAAGCCCACACGGACGTGTTCACGGCGACCCGGCGTTATTCCCCGTAACGGTCGCCCGGACTCCGCGCTGGCAGCGAAAAAGATGTCCCAGAATTCACGCCCCTAAACGCTCGCCTGAGCGCTGGACTAGCAGCGATAAGTCCGTTCCCAAACGTTCACCGGAGCACCATATCTGGCTTCTGCATGAACTCAAGGAACCAGCAAACTCCCGGTGAAGAATTCCCGCCGTATAACCCGATCGCTATCCGCCGTTTTTATCGCGTTAAACAATAATTCCGCCGCAATCTCTCCCAGCATTTCCGTATCATGATAAACCCCGGCAATACGCATTCCATAACTGGCCGAGCCTGGCGGCTTATCCACGGAGAAAAATTTCACTCGAGGATAGATATTTAACTCATGACATATGGACATTGCGCCCAGCGTAATGATCCCGTTCAGACCGATGATATATTCCGGCTGGTTCTCTTCCTGCATCAGCCAGCTTCTGACTTCCTGCTCCTGTGATATAAAATCATAATCACCGTTTATAATAGTGATGTGATTTTTCTTGCCGTACAGCGCATCCAAAATACCTGCGGTTCGGCTGAGCGTGATTTCAGAGTTCGCCGGACCGCCGAGAATAAGCATCTTAGATTCCGGCTGAGCGGCAAGATATTCCCCGGCCAGCAGACCTATCTCATTGTTATTCAGGAAAACGCCGCTCAACTGTCGGTTAAAAATATCCCTGTCTATAAGAATCAATGGGATATGGTAGGCTTCGGCCTGCTCAAGATAGGCGGGCTGATACTGTTTATCATCTCGTACTGCCGAGAGTAAAATACCCCGTGCCTTATAGCTGAACAGTGCCTGTATTGCCTGGTTCTCCGCCTCTTCGCTGCCGTCTGTATCAAATAACATAATCTGATAACCTTGTTTACGGGCAATGCGTGACACCCTCTGAATCAGCGAGGAATAAAAGGGGTTATACAGGCTGCTGGTGACAATACCAATAATCTGGCTGCTGCTGCTTTTTAATCCCTGGGCAAACGCGTTCGGGACATAATTCAGTTCTTTGGCTATCGCATGGATTTTTTCACGAGTAGCGGGTTTAACCAGTTCAGGTTTATTAAACGCGCGTGATACCGTGATATTAGTGACGCCAGCTCGTCGGGCAATATCCACGATAGTGGAATTTGGAATAGCTTTCGGCACCGTCATTCCTTGCATTTGCTGTGAACAGATCCCTTATTGTAAGGAAGCGCTTTCAAATAAGCCAGATGTAACGCAGGGTGACGATCCTGTTCCGGATAAAGCGCATTTTTGCGCTCGGACTGCCGGTTGACTTAAGGTTAAGCCGTTGGGTCGAGGGGCTGTCATCGTATAAAAAGACGGCATCGGCTGAGGCTCTGGCTTGCTTGTCAGGGGCTGGAAATTTTCAGGACCAGGCCGTGATGTGTTTTACACCTCATCGTGCCTGCTTGCTTTGAGAAGAATTAGGGCGTTTATGCAAACTTCAGGTACGCATCTCTGCACGAGGTAAAGCCCGCATTCCCAACGTAGCTATCTCTTTCGGTGTGTAGCAGGCAGGTGCATTCGTGCTTTCACTATGTATATCTGTATATAGCAAAGTATACGCATCGGTGGTTGCGTTATGTATATATGTATAGAACGAGGCATGGCATTCTGTTCTTTTGCATGTCTCTGTGGGCGTCACAAATCATTTATCCTCGCGTTTTGTTGCTTTGCGCACCCGGCCCGGAGGTGAAATCTTCAGATGCTGAAGTATCCGTTTATCATCCAATCGGAATACGCTGTTTTAACCTTACAAGCGGAACAGTTAAGAATATCGTTTCTATCGCCAGGGGTACCCCGGTTTTGGCAGAATCTTACTGAAGATTCGGTTAAGAATAGAAGTTACTCCTGCTCACTTAAGATGCCGTGAAAATGCACTAAGCTACATGAGATTTTGTAAACCCCTTATTTGTGTCAATTAGTGCGAATGTCTGGGTGTATATACGGCCGATTTGCACCCAATAGCGTGCTTATCGAAATGCAACACGCTCCAATGTTGGCTAAATATCACTCTGGCCTACCATCCTATTTGGGCAGCAGCGACTCCGGAAAAGTGGGACATGCGCAGTGCGTTGGGCGCAAGCGATGTGCTGGCAGAAAGGTTTTCCACGCTGATGGTGGGCACTGGAATGTTTTGCCGGCAGGCGCGAAAACAACGGGTTAATCGGAGCAGGGATCGACATTACGGCGTGAATCAGATAGATAGGTGGTGGCAGCTGTAGCGATCGGCGCAATCCTTTGCGCTGATTTTAGACCAAAGTGAAGCAATAAGCCCGAAATGACCGGGCTTGAAATGATAATAAAAAGTTAAAAAATACTTAAATAAACTAGCGTTTTTTCTTAGGGAAAGACGAGGTCTTTCTGTCTTTAATATAAGAAAAAAGACTATATGCAGAAACGACAATTAATAGTATCGCTACTGTCATTAATATCAGGTCGCTCATTATACGTTCCTCAAAAGATCTTTTATTAATTTTTTCAGAGCAAAAAAGAAAATATAAAGTGGATTTATACTTTCAACTCATAGGTTTTCGAAAAAAATCATCATGTATAAAACAATCTAATGCTTTGCTGTGTGTGCGTTTCACCATTAGCTCAACATCCTATGCCCTGAGAGCGACATAAGACCGTAAAGAAAGTGTAAAATTGGGGCTTTCTAAACTGTTAAGGTATGCTACTGGTTACGACAATACTAAGTAAAATAACTATTCTATCAAATATCTTTGCCCGTCATTTTTTGTTTTTCTCCCTCACAGGCCGAAAAAGAAAGATCAGAGTCTTTTTTTAATTGCTTTTTTTGTTTAGATTTCGTGCGTGGGAAAGGATTCTGCGTATTTAATACAGCAGGTGAAACCAAATGAATCAGCAACTGATTAAACGACCCATTTCGATAGTGTTACCAAGACCTGAGGGACTGTATCAGTTCCATACGGTTGATACTGCCGAAATAGAAAGTGAATTGCGTTACGAATTTTTAACAACTAATTGTAAACCTTATACAACGGATACTGCGCACAACCGTCGGGCTGGAGATCGGAAGGCCACTCAGCGGGCAACGGACGCCGCACAGGGGAGCTTCAGTTCGGTACTGGGTGGCACGAGCAACGCCATTTTCAACCCGTATAAACCGGACTCTGACAGCCTGTTTATCTCCCTGCTATTACAGGGCACCGTGGAGCTGACCGGGCGGACCTTGTTAGAAACCAAGGTGATGACGGCCGGATCGCTGGCGCTGTACGAACGGGATAAACCGCTGCACTACAACAGCGGCCACGTGAAGCAGCTGTTTCTGATCCTGCCCTATGCCGATGCACGTGCTGCGCTGGGCGGTGGTCTGGATGAGCTGGCGTTATCCCTTGACGATCAGCCGCTGGCTCCGTTTATTCGCTCGCAGATGATGCTGCTGGATGCCCACGCGGCCCATCTGAGCACTAAAGCCATCTCCAGCATTCTGGACGGGCTGTATAACGTCTCGCTGCTGATGCTGGCGGATATTGGCAGGGAGCGCGGCAACCGTATCGAAGGCAGCAAGAACTTTATTTTTTCCGCCGCCAAGCGCTACATCGAGCAGAACTATGCTCAGGTGAATCTGTCGCCGGATGCGATTGCCGTTGCGCTGCGCTGTTCGCGTTCGGGCCTGGATCGTGCGTTTCTTGAACAGCATACGTCCGTGATGCGTGTGCTGCAGGAAGTGCGTCTTAAAGCAGCCCGATACCGTTTAGAAAATTTTGCGGAAGAGCGTATTGATACCATTGCTTACCAGTGTGGGTTCAGCAGCCCCAGTATTTTCAGTAAGCTCTTTAAACTGCGTTTCGGCATGTCGCCTAAGGCATGGCGTCAGGCTTTTATTAACAGCTATTCTTTTTACCCTGCGGAAGAGAGTAACGCCTGCGGCTGATTAAACGCCCGGCTGCTCATCGTGCTGTCCCTGACCTGTAAAGACCAATGTGGACAGCAGCACGGCCTCTGGATGAGGCCACCTCTTTAATCTGACGATTTATCCCTGTTTAACGATTGGATAGCTGACCAGCGGTTTGATCTCCTTAAGCACAAACATACTTTGCATCTCTTTGATTCCCGGCAGGCGACGGATAACCGCCATCGCGAAATCTGCGTAGGCGTCCAGATCCCGGGCCACCACCTGTAACAGAAAATCCGCATCGCCGCCGATGCTGTAGCAGGCTACCACGTGCTCCAGTTCCGCGACCTCCTTCTCGAACCGACGCGCTTCGGACTCGCTGTGGCTGTCGATGGAGACGCGAACAAAAACCATCACCCCCAGGCCAATTTTTTTACGGTTCAGCACGGCGCGGTAGCCCTGAATCACCTCGTCCTCTTCCAGCTTGCGTACTTTGCGCCAGCAGGGCGAAGCCGAAAGACCAATTTCATCGGCAAGGGTCTGATTGGTCGTGCGGGCATCCTGCTGCAGCAGTGAAAGAATTTTTATTTCGGTGGGGCCTAAGCTCATAGGGGCAGACTCTGTCTTCTATTGGGTTGTTAAAGGTAAATCATGCCCTTATCTGGTCAATTTTCAACTGATTAAGACAACTTTTTCCCGGCCCGTCGGCGCATAATAAAGGCCTGAATATTGATCTGTTAAACGCCTGAGCGTATGGAAATAAGATGAAATTTGATGCCAGTCAGCACCGTTGTACCATCGTGATTAATGACCAGCTCAGCCCGGGGCTGGCGATGAATGCCGCCAGCGTGATCGGTATCAGCTTTGGCCGTACGGTTGAGAATCTGGTGGGGCCGGACCTGCAAAGTGCGGACGGCGTGAACTATCCGGGGGTAATTTATGCTCCGCTACCGGTGCTGCTGGCCGGAGATGATTACGTGCAGCAGCTGCTGCATATCGCCAGCGAGGATGAAGAGATCTACGCCATGCCGTTTAGTGCGCTGGCGCAGTCGTGCAGAACCTACGAGGAGTACGGCGAGCGCATTTCCCCGGTGAACAGCCAGCAGATTGAGCTGGTGGCAATCGGATTGATTGGACCGAAAAAGAAAATTAGCCGCCTGACCGGTAATCTGCCGCTGTATAAGTGATGGGGCAGACGTCAGCCCGGCCCCGTCCTGATTTACGCCAGGCCGTTATTCACCAGCGAGCTGCGGGTGATGTCGGCGATCGTTTTCGCTCCGGTCAGTGTCATCGCCACGCGCATCTCTTTCTCAATCAGCGTCAGCAGGTTTTCGACGCCAGCCTGCCCGGCGGTGGCCAGCGCATAGATAAAGGCGCGGCCCAGCAGCACGCTGTCGGCACCGAGCGCAATCATCCTCACCACGTCAAGGCCGTTGCGGATGCCGCTGTCGGCCAGAATGGTGATGTCGCCCTTCACCGCATCGGCGATCTGCGGCAGCGCCCGCGCGGTAGACAGCACGCCATCCAGCTGACGTCCGCCGTGGTTGGATACCACGATGCCGTCTGCACCGAAGCGCACGGCATCACGGGCATCGTCAGCATCGAGAATGCCTTTAATCACCATCGGGCCATCCCAGAACTCGCGAATCCACTCCAGGTCTTTCCAGCTGATGGACGGATCGAAGTTGTTTGCCAGCCAGCCGATGTAATCTTCCAGCCCGGTCGGCTTGCCGAGGTAGGTGGAGATATTGCCAAGATCGTGCGGGCGACCGTTAAGGCCGACGTCCCACGCCCACTGCGGGTGCAGCACGGCCTGCATATAGCGGCGCATCGCCGCGTTCGGGCCGCTCATGCCGGAGTGGGCATCGCGGTAGCGCGCGCCGGGCGTTGGCATGTCAACGGTAAACACCAGCGTGGTGCAGCCTGCGGCCTTGGCGCGCTCCAGCGCATTGCGCATAAAGCCGCGATCCTTCAGCACGTAGAGCTGGAACCACATCGGACGGTTGATCGCTGGAGCCACTTCTTCAATCGGGCAGACGGAAACGGTGGAGAGCGTAAAGGGAATACCTTTCGCCGCCGCTGCCCGCGCCGCCTGAACTTCACCCCGGCGGGCATACATTCCGGTCAGCCCCACCGGGGCCAGCGCCACCGGCATTGAAAGCGTTTCGTTAAACAGCGTGGTTTGCAGGCTCAGTTCGGACATATCGTTGAGCACGCGCTGCTTCAGGGCGATTTGCGCCAGGTCTTCAACGTTGCGCCGCAGCGTATGCTCGGCGTAGGCACCGCCGTCGATATAGTGAAAAAGGAAGGGCGGCAGCATACGTTTGGCCGCCGCGCGATAGTCAGTTCCTGCCGAAATAATCATCAGATCTATCCTTTGTTACATCATTCTCTGTCATCCGGCAGCCGGGTAATCCGCTGCTGTCGGGCTTCATCTTCATGCAGGGTTTTCATCGTGGTGAGGACAAACCCTAAATGGTGCTGAGCCGCTTTACGCGCCCGTTCCGGGTCGCTGGCGAGGATCGCCAGCAGCAGCTCTTCATGTTGTTCAGTCAGGCGAGCAAAGATGGTTGGGACGGTGTACATCCGTTCGCGGCTGCGCGCTACCGAGCTTTGCAGCAGGTCGAAGAAGCCGCGCATAGTTTGCAGCAGCACCACATTGTGTGAGGCTTCCGCAACCGCCAGGTGGAAGCGCACGTCGGCCTGGTTGGCCATATCGGCTGAAATGCTCTCCTGCTGCTGGATGGCATCAAAGCAGTTTTGCAGCCGCTCTTTGTCGGCGGGCGTTGCCCGCAGCGCGGCATACCAGGCGGTACTGGCCTCGATGGCGTGGCGCGCCTCCAGAATATCGTTGTGATAGTTCGGGTCATCGGCAACCAGCACCTTCAGCGGCTGCACGATGCGTTCCTCCGACCAGCGGGTATTTTCATCACAGAGCCAGGTGCCACCGCCGCGTTTGCTGTGCAGCACGCCTTCACCAATCAGCGAGCGAATAGCCTCGCGCAGTGAAGAGCGTGAAACACCCAGTTCCTGCGCCAGCTGGCGCTCGGCGGGCAGGCGTGCCCCCGGCTCCAGCTGGCGCTGATGGATCAGGGTTTTAATACGTCCGGCAAGGAGCAGGGTGCCGGAAGGCGATGGCGCAAGGGTCATGGGATCATCCAGGTGAGCACGTAGGCTTGTAAGGTGGTAATGACCCCTACCATACAGGTGAAAATCAGACTGTGCTTCACCGTAAAGCGGAACAGGTCAGATTCTCTGCCCACCAGGCCCACGGCGGCGCAGGCGATGGCGATCGACTGCGGCGAGATCATCTTGCCGGTCACGCCGCCGGTGGTGTTGGCGGCAACCAGCAGCAGGTCCGACACGCCAATCTGCTGCGCTGTGGTGGCCTGCAGTGCGGCGAACAGGGCGTTAGATGAGGTATCCGAACCGGTCAGGAACACGCCCAGCCAGCCGAGGAACGGCGAGAAGAAGGTAAACGCGTGGCCGGTATGGGCCAGCGCCAGCGCCAGCGTGGCGGAAAGACCGGAGTAGTTGGCGATGAAGGCGAAGGCCAGCACCATCCCGATAGAGTAAATCGGCAGCGTCAGCTCTTTCAGCGTGCTGGTGAAGGTGCTTAGCGCGTCGGCCGGTTTCATCTTCAGATAAACGATAGAGATCAGTGCGGCAACGATAATCGCCGTGCCGGTCGCGGACAGCCAGTCGAACTTGTAGACCGCGGCATACGGCGTGATGGCCGCGACTACCGGCGGCATCTTCGCCACGAGCTTGTCGAGGAACGGAACCGGGATGTTCACGACCAGGTTATACAGCTCGCCGCCCGGAGCGAACAGCGCCTTAAACGGCGGAATGCTCCACAGAGTAACGGTGGCGGTCAGGAACAGGAACGGCATCCAGGCGCGGATAATCTGCCCTGGGCGATACTTTTCCACCACCAGCGGCTGCACGGTGGCGTTCTCCGTGGGGGCAAAGCGGAAGATACGCACCGGCTTCCACACGCGCAGGAACAGCGTCAGGCACACCAGTGAAACCAGCGACGAGATAATGTCCGGCAGTTCCGGGCCGAGGAAGTTAGAGCTGAGGTACTGTGCCAGGGCAAACGAACCACCCGCCACAATCACCGCTGGCCAGGTTTCTTTAATCCCGCGCCAGCCGTCCATGATCGCCATGATCCAGAACAGCACGATGATGGTCAGGAACGGCAGCTGGCGGCCGACCATCTGGCCAATTTCAAAGCTGTCCAGTCCGGTAACCTGCCCGGCAACGATAATCGGAATGCCCATTGCGCCAAAGGCTACCGGCGCGGTGTTGACGATCAGGCACAGACCGGCGGCGTAGAGCGGGTTAAAGCCCAGTCCTACCAGCAGCGCGGCGGTGATCGCCACGGGCGCGCCGAATCCGGCGGCGCCTTCCAGGAAGGCACCAAACGAGAAGCCAACGATCAGCATTTGCAGGCGCTGGTCCGGGGTGATCGACAGGATCGAGGCACGGATAATATTAAACTGCCCGGTTTTCACCGAGATTTTGTAGACGAACACCGCGGCGACGATGATCCAGGCGATCGGCCAGAGCCCGTAGAAGAAGCCGTAAACCACCGAAGCCAGCGCGCGATCGACCGGCATCCGGTAGAGGAACAGCGCGACCAGCAGCGCCAGCGCAACGGTGATCGTCGCGGCAACGTACCCTTTCAGCTTGAGCTTAATCAGGGCGAAGAAGAAGAAGATGATCGGAATGGCGGCGATCAGGCTGGACAGCCAGATATTGCCGAGCGGATCGTAAACTTGTTGCCAGGATTGCATGGCGGCGTCTCCAAAAACATTCTTTTTATAACCAGATTGGTCTGACCAAAATGGCGATTTCGTGTGTGCTGCCGCTGATGGTTAATATTTTGTTAGTATAAAACAACAGATGTGATGTTTATTTTGTCTTTCTGTGCGTGGTATTCACATTTTATTTAAATTGGTCTGGCCAAATTGTGGAGTTCTGACAGGGAAAATGCGGGTATTCAGAAGTGAGGAATTGATTTAAATCCGTACGACATGACGATGAAAAAGTTCGAGCCGGGAAATGGGGAGCGGGTCGGAGTTATCCGTAATAGTAACGGGCAGCCAGGCCGCCCGTTACAGGTAGAGACTTAAAGCAGGACTTAGAACGACATGGTGACACCAGCGTAGTACGCGCGGCCCGGTTCGTTATAGGTCGATGCGCCGTCGTTGGCGCGGTACAGCTGTTTATCCAGCAGGTTGCTGACGCCGCCGTTCAGGCGCAGATCTTTGGTCAGCTCGTAGTTGAGGCTGATGCCAACCACCGAGTACGCGCCGATTTCAGTGCTGGACATTCCTTCCACTTCCAGTCGGGTTTCACTGTACTCACGCGGCTTCTGACGGCCGTACATCGTCCAGTTTACCGCGGTGGAAAGCTTATCGGTCACCTGATAATCCAGCATGGTGTTGATGGTGTACTTCGGAATGATCGACAGCGGGTTGCCGGTTTCCTTGCTCTTCGACTCCATCATATAGGTAGCGTTGGTGCGCCAGTCGAGCACGTCACGCAGCAGTGGTACGGTCAGGTTAGCTTCCAGTCCTTCCACCAGCGCCTTGCCGCCGTTTTCCCACTGGAGCACGTTATAGTTGGTCGTGGTGGTGGCAATAATGTCGGTACCGGCGACGATTTTGTTTTTGTAATCGTTGCGGAACCAGGTGATACCCGCGGAGTAGCCCTCGGCGGCGAACTCCAGCCCCAGCTCTTTGTTCACGCTGACTTCGGCATCCAGGTCGGTGTTACCCAACAGGTAGCAGCTGCCGCTGGAGATGGTTTTCGGGCAGCCGTTGCCGCGCGTGCCGAGCAGATAGCCTTCGCTGGACTGATACAGGTTCGGCGCTTTAAACACTCTGGCGATACCGGCCTTCACCTTGAAGAACTCGCCGAGATCCTGCGACAGGTTCAGGCTTGGGCTCCAGTTATTACCGAACTGATTGTGGTGGTCGAAGCGCAGGCCCGGGATCAGGAAGGTGCCGACCCACGGTTCGATGTTATCTTCGAAGTAGACGGCCGCGGTGGTGGCGCTGTTTTTCGCATTACGGTCCGCCGGATTGCCCGACTGGCCGCCCACGGCCACGCCGCCGGCGTCGGTGGCGCTGATTGACGCCGGGTCGTTCAGCTCTTCACGATTCCACTCCGCGCCGAGGGTGACGGTTTGCGATAGCCACTGCTCAATCGGGATATTCACTTCGCCGCTGGTGCGGTAATTTTCCAGACGGCTGGTGCTGAACTCGTCGCTGTTGATCATCCCCTCCACACGCCCGGTGGAGCCTTCGTTCAGGCGCGTGTTGTTGGTTTTTTCATACGACGCGGTGAATTTCGAGGTGCCCCATTCCCAGAAGCCGTTGTGGGTCAGGCCGTAGGACTGGCGATAAAGGCGGTTGGTTTCAGAGCCATACAGCGAGTCGACCAGGCCATTCGGGCTGAGGTTGCCGTTGCTGTACTGCGTGTCTCCTGCGTAGATATTGCCCTGGCGGCTGTAGCTGTAATCGAAATCAACGATCTGCGACGGCGTCAGTTTCCAGGAGAGCAGGGCGTTAATGTCTTTATTACGCACCCCTTCACGACCGGCGGCATAAGAGCCGTTCTGTGCGTTGTTGATATCGGCGGCATCGGCGTCGGTTTTGTTGATGTTGCCGTACAGGCGCATGGTCAGCGCATCACCGGCCAGCGGGCCGCTGAGGTTAAAGTTGGCGCGTTTGGTATCGCCCTCTTTGCTGTCTTCCGGCTGGTTGGTGAACAGGGAAAGCGAGCCGTGCCAGTCTTTGGTTGGGCGCTTGGTATAGATATTGATCACCCCGCCCGCCGCGCCGGAGCCGTAACGCGCCGCCGCCGGGCCGCGCAGCACTTCGATACGATCAACCAGCTCGACAGGCACCCAGTTGGTGTCGCCGCGCGTATCGCGTTCGCCTTTCCAGCTGTAGCGCACCGAACTGCGGGAATTCACCGGTACGCCGTCGATCAGGATCAGCGTGTTTTCCGGGCCCATGCCGCGAATGTCGATCTGACGGTTGTTGCCGCGGCTGCCGTTGGCGCTGTTACCGGTCAGATTGACGCCGGGCATTTTGCGGATGATGTCGGAGAGGTCGTTGACCGGTGGGCTTTTGGCAATATCGTCGGCGGTGATGATCGAAACGCCGGGCTGCTGTTTCAGTTCCTGTTCAGCGGTTTTCTGGACCGTCATCACGGCGTCGCTGTCGTTAGTTTCTGCGTCTTCCGCTGCACTGGCTGTGGTCGCCATTAAACCGGTAAGAAGCAGAGCCAGAGGGTGAATCCGAAAACGTCCATATCTGTTCATCAAATAATCTCAAATTGTGGAGGATTGTAAGATGATGTGTATGATAACGAGAATTGTTATCACTTAAAGACCTGTAAGGACGAATTCACAATATCTCCACAATTGGCTACTTTTGTCAGTTTTTATCAGTTAAATTCCAGTAAATGCGGATTTTTCAGTTCGTTAAGTGTCATTTTCGCCTTTACATTCCGCGAAATTGTGCAGATTTTGTGTAGAACTCTGGCTTTAGCACGATGTGTTGATCTCAAACACTACACATTTCAGTCTTTTGCCGTTATTATCCCGCAACAAAATTTAATACGAATAGTTCTCATTTATATCAGTTTTCTGATTCTCAGGAGAGAGAAAATGCGTTTCCCTCAGGCCATTACGTCATCTCTGTTTGCGCTGTCCCTGGTTTGTTCACCCGCTGCGTTTGCTGCCACCGAAGGCGCAACGGTCAGCATCGTTCATGCCCAGGGCACCACGGCGGTACCGAAAAATCCGCAGCGTGTGGTGGTTCTTAGCCCGGCCGCGCTGGATATTACCGATGCGCTTGGCGTGAAGGTGATTGGCGTACCGAAAACCAGCGCCCACTACCCGGCGCACCTGGCAAAATATAATGGCCAGGACTATTTCGATGCCGGTACGTTGTTTGAGCCAAACTTTGAAGCTCTGAGCAACGCCAAGCCTGACCTGATTATTGCCGGTGCCCGCGCGCGTGATGCCTACGGCAAACTGAGTGAAATTGCACCGACCATCTCTCCCGATCTCGACCCGCACAACTTCCTCGCGAGCATGACCGAACGCACCGAGCAGCTGGGTGAAATCTTCGGCAAGCAGGAGAAAGCCAAAGAGGTGCTGGCCGCGTTTAACGCCCAGATCGCCGACGTTCGTAAAGAGTCCGCCAATGCCGGTAGCGCGATGATGCTGATGGTTAACGGCGGCAAGCTCAGCGCTTACTCACCGGGTTCCCGCTTTGGCTTTATCTATGATGTGCTGGGCTTTAAACCGGCTACCACCTTTGCGGAAACCGGCAACCACGGCAACTCGGTATCACCCGAGTTCGTGATGGAAGCTAACCCGGACTGGCTGTTCGTGCTGGATCGCGACAGCGCGATTGGCCGTAAAGAGGGCAGCTCTGCGCAACAGGTGCTGGATAACCCGCTGGTGCGAAAAACCAACGCCTGGAAAAAACAGCAGGTGGTTTACCTGGACTCCGGTTCGCTGTATATCGCCGGTGGTCTGCAAAGCTACAGCCTGTTGATGACCCAGGTGAAGCAGGTACTGGATAAGTCGAAAACCCAGCCGTAAATGAAATCCTTCGCCTTTACCGCAGGCCTGGCATTATTGCTGGGCCTTACTGTTTTTAGCCTGTTTGTGGGCGTCAGCCGCGTTACCCTGATCAGTCTGTGGACCGATCCTGAAATGCGCGAGATCCTGCTTATCAGTCGTTTCCCCCGTACTGCCGCGCTGCTGCTGGCGGGTAGCGCCATGAGCGTTGCCGGTCTGATTATGCAGATGCTGACGCAGAACCGCTTTGTTGAACCCTCCGTCGTCGGTACTACCCAGTCGGCCAGCCTTGGCCTGCTGCTGGTGATGATCGTCAGCCCCGCCGCGCCGATTATGCTGAAAATGGGCGTAGCCTCGCTGTTTGCGCTGTTCGGCACCGCGCTGTTTATGCTGCTGATTAACCGCATTCGGATGAAATCGTCGCTGATGGTGCCGCTGGCGGGCATTATGCTCGGCGCGGTGTTCAGCGCGGTCACCACGTTCCTGGCGATGAAGTTCGATCTGCTGCAGGCGCTGGGTGCCTGGGAGTCCGGTGATTTTTCCAGCGTGATGCAGGGCCGTTACGAGCTGCTGTGGGGCGTGGGGATTATCACCCTGCTGGCCGCGCTGATTGCCGACCGCTTTACCGTTGCCGGTATGGGCCGCGACTTCTCGGTGAATATTGGCCTGCGCTACCAGCAGACCATGCTGATCGGCATGGCGATGATCGCGCTGATTAGCGGCGTGGTGATCGTGGTGGTGGGCGTGCTGCCATTCCTCGGCTTAATCGTGCCGAATATCGTCAGCCTGGCGCTGGGCGATAACCTGCGGCGCACCGTGCCGTGGGTGGCGCTGCTGGGGGCGATGCTGGTGCTGGCCTGCGATATTATCGGCCGCCTGATTATCCATCCGTTTGAAATTCCCGTCAGTGCGCTGCTCGGCGTGCTGGGCGCGGTGATTTTCCTCGTGCTGATTGTGAGGTCAAAACGCCGTGTACACTGAGAACTCAACCGCCAGCCGGTTCACGCCGGGCCGCCGCCTGCTGCTGCTGAGCGCGCTGGTACTGGTGCTGATGGCGATCTTTATGACCATCCAGCTCCACGGCAATATCGCCTACATCCTTAAGCACCGCGGGCAGATTCTGGCCACCATGGTGCTGGTGGCGTTTGCCTCCGGCATCGGTACGCTGCTGTTCCAGACGGTGACGCAGAACCGCATTTTGACCCCGTCGGTGATGGGGCTGGAGTCGCTGTTTGTCCTGCTGCAAACCGTGCTGATCTTCGCGCTGGATATCGGCGGGCTGAGCATGTTGGGCAGCGTGGGCCGCTTCCTGGCGGAGGGCGCGCTGCTGGTGACCTTTGCCACGCTGCTCTATCGCTGGCTACTGAGCGGTTCCGGGATGGATCTGCACCGCGTGCTGTTGATTGGTCTGGTGTGCGGCACGCTGTTCCGCAGCGCCTCCGGGCTGATGCAGCGGCTGATGTCGCCCGGCGAATTTGCCGTGCTGCAAAGCCGGATATTCGCCACCTTTACCCGCGCCGACGGCGGCGTGCTGATGGTCTGCGCGCTGATTGTCGCGCTGGTGTCGCTGGTGGTCTGGCGGATGCGCCACCGGCTGGACGTGATCGCGCTGGGGGCCAATTCCGCCACCGCGCTGGGCGTGCCGTACCGCCGTAACGTGACCGGCATTCTGCTGCTGGTGGCGCTGCTGGTCGCTACCTCGACCGCGCTGGTCGGGCCGATGATGTTCCTCGGTCTGCTGATCGTCAACCTGACCTATCCGCTGATCGGTTCCTGGCGGCATCACTATCTGCTACCCGGCAGCGTATTGATTGGCATGGTCACGCTGATTGGCGGCCAGCTGGTGCTGGAGCGCCTGCTGGATATGGCCGGAACGCTGTCGGTGGTGATCGAATTTACCGGCGGTGCGCTGTTTATCTACCTGTTGCTGAAGAAGGCCAAAAAGTGATTGAAGTAAAAAACGTCAGTAAACACTATGACCAGCAGCCGGTTCTGCAGGATATCTGTGCCACTCTGCCTTCCTCGGGCGTGACCTCGATTATCGGCCCCAACGGCGCGGGCAAGTCCACGCTGCTGTCGGTGATCAGCCGCCTGCTGCTGGCGGACAGCGGCAGCGTCAGCGTCGATGCGCTGGACGTCAGCGATGCCAACAGCGAAAAGCTGGCGCAGGTGCTGTCGGTACTGCGCCAGGAGAACCATTTCACCAGCCGCCTGACGGTGTACGATCTGGTCAGCTTTGGCCGTTATCCCTACAGCAAAGGGCGACTGAACGCCGACGACCGCCGCCACGTTGAGCAGGCGCTGGGCTTTCTGGATCTGATCCCGCTGCAAAACCGCTATCTGGATGAGCTTTCCGGCGGGCAGCGCCAGCGTGCCTTTGTGGCGATGGTGTTATGCCAGGACACGAAATACGTGCTGCTGGATGAGCCGCTGAACAACCTGGATATGAAGCACAGCGTGGCGATGATGCGCCAGCTGCGTCGCGCGGCGGACGAGCTGGAGAAGTCGATTGTGCTGGTGATCCACGACATCAACTTTGCCTCTGCGTGGTCGGACTACATTCTGGCGATGAAGGGCGGCAGGCTGGTGTTTCGCGGTACGCCGCAGGAGGTGATGGTGCCGCAGGTGATTGAGGATATCTTCGATCTGCCGGTCACCATCGAAGAGCTGAACGGCCAGCGCATCGCGGTGTACTACCGCTGATTATTCTGGCGTTCAGGCTGGCATCAACGCTGGTGCTGCACGCTGTCTCTTCGCTGCTCTGCCTCGCGGATCTGCGGCGTTTAATCGCCGTATGATGCAACGGCGTTTATTCGCCTCCTGCGGCGGGTGCCGTGCTGCTTTGCGCGGCGCGGCACCGTTCTGGATAGTCATCACGCCAGCTTGATCAGCACCATCCCCACCAGCAACAGCAGCAGACCGGCCCAGCCTTTGCGGTTCAGGCGCTGGCCGAACAGCACCCAGCCCGCGGCGACGGTAGCGACAATACCAAAGCCGCCCCACAGCGCGTAGGCTACCGACAGATCGATGCCCTTCACCGCCTGAGATAGCGCGCTGAACGCCGCCAGCACCGCGCCCAGCGACAGCACGCCATAAACCTTGCGCCGGAAGCCGTCGGATAGTTTCAGGAAAATATTAGCGACGATTTCCAGAACGATGGCGCCCGCCAGCCATGCCGCATGCCCCCATTCAAACGCCTGCATGCTGCACCTCCACGGTTTTCTTCGCCGCGCGGGTCCCGGACTTAATCAGCGCAATACCGACCACCAGCGTGGTCAGGCCGAGCAGCTTAGTCAGCGACAGCGACTCTTCAAACAGCAGTACGCTGAACAGGGTAATAAACAGAATGCCGATCCCTTCCCACATCGCGTAGGCCACCCCGAGGGCGATTTTCTTAATCGAAAACGACAGGGTGATGTAGGAGAGGGCGATCATCAGCAGCATTAAAAAATAGCCAAGCGGATTGCCGCTGACGCCGGACCACTTCATCAGCAGGGTGCCGGTAATTTCAAAGGCGATGGCCAGCGCCAGTAATAGCCAGTAAATCATGATGCATCTTCCGTAAGATGTGAATAGCGAGCCTGAAAGCGTGGATAAACCGACGCAGGCTGAAATTAAACAGGGCAAATGACCGCACGGCGTGCGTGATGCCAAAACGGAAGATCGGGACTAAAGCCCGTTGCGCCAGTGTTGTTCACCGGAAAGGGCGTGGGGGAAAGCAAGTACGACAGTGGGGGTAGAGCGTTCGTTTCTGAACTGATTGTCCATAATTTTTACAACTTATCCGCGTTGTTGCTTCTCGTCGATGCGGAAAGGAAATTGTCCTCGGGAGTTAAACACCTGATATTTCTACCACGCGGCATGTTTTTTAGCTCGTCATTTGCAATTCTTTACGCTACTTAGAGGTGAAAAGCCAGTTAATCAGACCTTTTATCTGTCTTTAACTGGCGTAATTATCTGGTTTTTACAGGCTGGCGGTTGCCAGGCGCAGGGCGATGGCGATAAAGGCCAGGGCCACCGACCAGCGTATTAGCGCCATAATGCGCTGGCTGGCAAGAATACGCTGGCTGAGTGCTGCGGCGAACAGGCCATAGAGCGCAAAGACGGCAAAAGTCATTGCGGCAAAAATGG
This sequence comes from Pantoea coffeiphila, assembly GCF_016909495.1. Taxonomy (GTDB): domain Bacteria; phylum Pseudomonadota; class Gammaproteobacteria; order Enterobacterales; family Enterobacteriaceae; genus Erwinia; species Erwinia coffeiphila. Next base: position 575,558 of record NZ_JAFBFW010000003.1, read on the forward strand.
CAGAAAGCAGCAGCATGCTCTGCAGCGGCGACGTTGCATCAGGTCTGACAGACTGCGGCAGAAAGGCCAGAAAGAAGAGTGACAGTTTAGGATTAAGAATATTTGCGACTATCGACTGCAGGACCAGTTTCCTGCCGTTCGTCTGAAGATTTTCTGCCGAGACTGACAGTGGGCCAGATTCACGCATTGTCTGCCAGGCCATCACCAGTAAATAACAGACGCCAGCATACCTGACCACCGCGAAAGCCGTCGGGCTGGCGTGCAGGAGTGCCGCCAGCCCGGTTATCGCCGCCAGCATATGCGGCACGACGCCAAGCGTGCATCCCACAGCGGCAAGCAGCGCGCTGCGTGACCCTTGTTTCAGGCCGGCGGAGAGCGTAATCAGCGCCCCGGTTCCGGGAGACATAACGATCAATAGTGATGTCATCAGATAATCAGCGCTAACGGTAGAACCCATGGAAATCAGCATGCTATGCCCCTTTACGCAAATGAAACGAGGAGGCAGTGTGCCGGGGGCGTACGCGGAGATCTTGAACGAAATTGCAGGGAGTCGATCAGTTTAGACTGCGTGCAAACAGCCCTGGCGTGTAGCCGAAGCTGCGCACAAATAATCGGGTCATATGGCTTTGATCGGTAAAACCGGCATCGGCAGCGGCTTCCGCCAGCGAGCAGCCCTGTACGATCCGCTGGCGGGCCAGCCCCAGGCGGCGCTGCATCAGATAGCCATGCGGCGTGATGCCCATACGGCGTGAAAATCCTCGCAGCAATTGAAATGGGCTTAACCCCGCAGCCGAAGCCATTTCGGCCAGCGTGATCGGGCTTGTCGGATCGTCATCCATCCGTTCCCGCGTGAGGTGGATAACATCATTTGCCAGGCTGGGTTCTCGCCGGGAGATCTGCGTCAGTGCCCCGCTCAGGGACAGCAAGGCTTCATCGACTGCCAGCCTGAAATGACGATCTTCGCAGGCGGTGAGGGTATAAAACAGGCGGTTGAAGTGGGCTGCCAGACGGGGATCGTGAAAAACCGGACGGATAAATTCGGTTAGCGAGTTGGCCGTATCGGAAAGATGGTCGAAGTATTCCGCCATCAGCGGGGGCTGGAAATAGAGCATGCGCCACGCCCGCGATTCCCCTAGCGGCACACCGTCATGGACCTCGCCAGGATTCACGGTAATGATATTTCCGGCAGCGGACTCAACGTGACCGCGGCCGCTATGGGATTTTTGCGCACCGCGATCCATCAGCCCGATACCGAAGCAGTCATGGCTGTGGCGGCCAAAGGAAAAGCTGCTGTCCGCAGTCACTGCCTCAATGCCCGGCAGGCGGCAGGCGAGCGGCTGGATTTTATGCTGGCGCATCTGTGCGTGATTTTTGCTGCGTTAGCTGCTGATGCTGGCGCAGCTCGTAGTCAATAAATGCACCGATCATCGCGCGGTATACGCTTTCGATAATCTCTTCCGGCAGCCCATGCTCTGACGCACGGCGGCGGGCCAGATCAACCACCTGCTGAACCCGATCGGGAGCGCGAACCGCAGCGTCGTCGGTTTTAAACGCCGCAGCCGCCTTTACGCACTTTCCGCGTTCGGCAATCAACGCGACCAGCTGATTATCCAACTCATCAATGCGCGTTCTCACCTGAGCGAGAGAAGTAAAATCCATTGATTGATCTCCATTGCTAGTACAGGAGTACATAAGCTAGTGGATTTTCCGCAGCCTGGCGAGGAAATTATTGGCAGTAGTCGGCAAATATCACGCCTTTGCCGCTCATGGTGCTCTGCCAGCGGGCGGCGCTGGTGGCAAAGCGAACGTTGCTGACGCCGAACTTCGCCAGATTAGCCTGCGACCAGGAGAACCATTTTTCCGGGAATTTTTCGTGGTAGTCCGACTGCCGCTGCGGGCACCAGGCGAAATCGCCATTAACGCCGATTTGCTGATAAAATTCCGCTTCCTGCTGCTTTAACGCGGTGAAAAACGTTGAAGTCACCAGCATCTCGCGCGTTTGACCCTGGTCGTTTGACTCCAGCGCGATTTCATCGGTCGGGCTGTGCAGGCTGCCGTGCCACAGCAAATAAGCGTTTTGGGTAATGAACTTATTTTTCCCGGCGGGGAAGATATAGTTAGCGCAGGCGGAGGCGCAGACGTTTCTGACTTCCACATCCATTTTGCGCTTGTGAATTTCACGGCCCATCTCCATCGCTTCTTTGGCATCGCCGCCGATACTGTTGAACGAGACTTTTTCCACCCGCCGCATCTCCAGCTGGCGATGCAGTTTCTCGGCGGAACCTTCGATGATTTTGCCGTCGAAGTAGAGCGTGCCGTTACGCACCGCAATCGAAGGCGGGGAACGCAGCACGCTGTCGTCATCAATATCAATCGGCTGCCACGCGTTAGCGGCGGCAGAGAACAGTGAGGTGGCGGCGAAGATGAAGGCTGCCAGCCGCGTTTTACGCTGTGGGTGGGGGTGTATTACATCCATTTCGGCCCGGTTCCTTTATTTATCAATAGTCAAAGTATACATCCGGTCGGCGACCGGATGTATTTAATGACGCTTAACGGGCGTTAAAGGCGATCATACCGTCCTGTTCCTGGTAGCTGAACTCGGTGCCGTAGCGTTCGCTCATGCGCGTCAGCAGTGCGGCAATCTCGTGGCCCTGCTGGTGGCTGACGATCTGTGGCAGGCCGCGATCCAGTACACGCGGGCTGTCCATACCCAGATCCAGCGGCAGTAGCTGCACGCGAATATTGCTGCCTTCCACGTCAAACACCGCCAGAGCGTTTTGTGAGAAGCGCGCTTCGGCATTGAAGCCGGTGAACTCGCCAGCGCTGTTTTTGGCGCGGGCACGGTGCAGATCCGACGGGCGCGCATCCACTTTATGGCCGTAGGCCTGGTACATTTCCGGGCCGATAATCGATTCACCGGCTTCGAATTCCATCAGCAGGCTGCCGAGGTTATAGAAGATCGGCTTACCGTTGTAGATTTCCACCCCGCGCATAAAGTGCGCCCCGTGGCAGACTACCGCATCGGCACCGACCTCTACCGCGCGATGGGCGAAGGATTCAACGAACTCCGGCGCGTCCGGGCTGTACCAGCTGTCTTTATCGCCTTCGTGGGTGTGCAGGCTGACCAGCGTAAAGTCGCTGCGGTTGGCGGCATCGCGCACGCTGTGTTCGTTTTCCTGGCAGTCCTGTTCGTTGTACCAGGTGCGTACACCGGCTTTCTCGCCGCGCTCAATTTGCAGCGAGCTTTCGAACAGCGAGCCAAATTTAAACTCGTCCGGCCCTTTATCGGCCATCACCTCAACGCGCATGCCTTCGCGCACGCTTTCATCGGTGCCCAGCAGGCGGGTGATGTTTTTCAGCTGTTCAAACTGTTCGTCGGGCAGCACGTAGGCGCGGCCCCAGCGCAGCGGATTCAGGCCCGGACGCGGTACGGTGCCCGCGCCGCCGTTGGCGGCCAGGAACACTTCTGAACGGGTTGAGCCGAGTGCCACCACGCCCACGCGGCCGGCGGCGGTGTCGAGGAAGCGCGGCAGGCGGGAATCGTCGAGGTTGCGGCCCACGCCGCAGGGAACCAGTCCGCGCGCTTCCGCCGCGTCGATGGTGCTCAGTACGCCTTCCCAGCCAAAGTCGCCGGTGTGGTTGTTGGCGAAGGAAACCAGCTTAATGTTCAGATCGACAAACTCATCCAGCGTTGCCGGTTTGACCGCCGTGATGTAGCCACGCCCTGCCGCAGGGGGAATATTCGGCTGCGGGCAGCTGAATTCAGCATTAGCAAACACTGCATCTGCCCCCTGAAGTAAGTTAATAATTCTTTTATCAAGGCGGTTGACCAGGTTACGGCTGGAAAATAGCAGGTCACCACAGGCTACAATACGCATAATTCTCTCTCTGGTTAGAAAATCCGTTATTTTGCGGATTAAGATGGTTCTTATTATTTTATTAACTATACCGGCGGTGCAACTGCTATCCTGTTTCATCTGGGAATTTTATATAACCTTCTGTTATATCTTATTCCTTTTTGTTGGTAGCAAGCATCCCGGCGCCGCGTTATACGTCTTCGCCTCTATAATATTGTTATTTCTAGAAAATTTAAATCAGGGTAAATAATGCAATCTACAAATAAAGGTATTCTCGCACTGGTTCTGGGGTTATCAGTACTGGTTGCAGGCTGTGATAATAATAAAGAGAAAGCCGCCGATGCAGAAAAAGTCCTTCAGGTCGGTACATTCGGCGTGAGTATTGGTTTCTCCTACCGTCAAAACGGCAAGGATTTAGAAGGCTATGATATTGCGGTTGTAAACGCAGTGGCGAAAAAGCTGGGTTATTCCCGTGTGGAATTAACCACTGCCGATATGACCGGCCTGTTCGGTATGCTGGATTCCGGCAAAATCGTCACCATTGCCAACCAGGTGGAAGCCAACGAAAAACGCCGCGAGAAATATCAGTTCTCCCAGACTTACATCTACTCCGGCGCGCAGCTGGTGACCCGCAAAGATGACGACTCTATCCACACCATCGACGATCTGAAAGGCAAACGTCTGGGCGTGGATGTGGGCAGCAGCAAAGAGAACTTCCTGCGTAAAAACTACCCGGATGCCGGTATCAACATTCACACCTACGAAGAGCCAAGCGCTATCGTACAGGATGTGGCGCTGGGCCGTATTGACGCCTACATCATGGACCGCGCCGGTGCACAGCTGCTGATTGATAACTCCCGCCTGCCGCTGAAGCTGTCCGGTAACCCGGTCTATCGCTATCAGGAAGCGTTCCCGTTTGTGAAAAATGCCCAGGGTGACGAGCTGCGGACCAAATTTGATGAAGCGCTGAAAGAACTGGCCGCCGACGGTACGCTGACCAAACTGTCCGAGCAGTATCTGAAACAGGACGTCAGCAAGGAACAGTAAGCCGATGAATTTCGATCTGCGTTTTATGCTGGAGGCGTTTCCTTCGCTGCTCAGCTTTTTACCGATGACGCTGTTCCTGGCGGTCACCTCGATGGTGATCGCCTCGGTGATGGGCGTTGGCCTGGCGCTGCTGATCCGCAACCGCATTATGATCCTGACTCCGCTGGCTGAGCTGTATATCTCGTTTTTCCGCTCGGTGCCGACGCTGGTGACGCTGTTTATTTTTTACTTCGGTATCCCGCAGCTGTTCCCCGGCATCAGCATGATGAACGCGATCTCTGCGACCATTATTGCGCTCAGCTTTAAGAACGCCGCCAACCTAGCCGAGGAGTTCCGCGGCGCGATGAACGCCATCGAGCCGGGCCAGATGGAAGCCTGCCTGTCTGTGGGCTTGACCCGCTGGCAGGGGTTCCGCCGGGTTATTCTGCCGCAGACCATTCGCGTGGCTGTGCCGGGTATGGCCAACTATCTGATTATGCTGATTAAAGAGTCATCGCTGGCCTTTACCGTGGGCGTAACCGAGATCTTCTCGCAGACCAAGATCCTGGCGAGTAACTCTTTCCGCTTCCTGGAAAGCTATATCGCGGTGGCGCTGATCTACTGGGCCGTGACCATTCTGCTGACCATGCTGCAAAAGCGTCTGGAAAAGCGCCTTAACCGGCCTTATCGCTAAGGAACCCAGCCGATGTTGACGATTAGCAAGCTGAATAAATTTTATGACAAAACCCACGTGCTGAAGGACGTAGATCTTTCGGTGGCGCAGGGGGAAGTGGTGGCGATTATCGGGCCTTCCGGCTCGGGGAAATCAACGCTGCTGCGCTGCATCAATCTGTTGGAGAAGCCGGAAAGCGGTACGCTGACCATCGGCGATCTTACGGTGGATGTCGCCAAAATCAGTACCAAACAGGAAAACGCCCTGCGCCAGCAAACCGGCATGGTGTTCCAGCACTACAACCTGTTTAAAAATAAAACTGCACTGCAAAACATCACCGAAGGGCTGATTATCGGCAAAAAAATGCCGAAGGCGGAAGCGGATGCCATTGGGCTGAATCTGCTGGAGAAAGTGGGTCTGCGTGAGAAGGCCGACAGCTATCCGGCAATGCTTTCCGGCGGCCAGCAGCAGCGCGTGGCGATTGCCCGTTCGCTGGCGGTGAAGCCGAAGGTGATCCTGCTGGATGAGCCGACGTCGGCGCTGGACCCGGAGCTGGTACAGGAGGTGCTACAGGTGATCCGTTCGATTATCGATCATCAGACCACCATCCTGCTGGTGACCCACGAGATGTCGTTTGCCCGCGATATTGCCGACCGCATTATCTTTATGGCCGACGGCGCGATTGTGGAAGACGGCGAGCCGGAGCAGATCTTTACCCGGCCGCAGCATCAGCGCACCCAGCGCTTCCTGCTCAGCTATCAAAATGACGTCAGCGGGCATCGCCCGTAAGCGACTCTCCTTAACGGGCAGCGCCGCCGGTGCTGCCCGATTTTCCCTCTCAACGTAAAAAGTGACCTGCGCGATCGCATTTTTCTGGCCTGTGGCAAAGAAACGTTTCGCTAATAGCGGTATGTTATCCGCCTTAACGGTTGTGGACGGCAGGGCATGTACGAGTTCAATTTAGTTTTACTGCTGTTGCAGCAGATGTGTGTGTTTCTGGTCATTGCCTGGCTGATGAGCAAAACCCGCCTGTTTATCCCGCTGATGCAGGTTTCGGTACGCCTGCCGCACAAGCTGCTGTGCTATATCACCTTCTCCGTGTTCTGCATTATGGGCACCTACTTTGGTCTGCATATCGAAGACTCCATCGCCAACACCCGGGCGATCGGCGCGGTAATGGGCGGCCTGCTCGGCGGCCCGGTGGTCGGTGGCCTGGTCGGGCTGACCGGCGGTCTGCATCGCTATTCGATGGGGGGGATGACCGCGCTGAGCTGTATGGTTTCCACCATTACCGAAGGGCTGCTCGGTGGGCTGCTGCACAGTATTTTGATCCGCCGGGGTCGCATCGATAAGCTGTTCAACCCGCTGACCGCGGGCGCAATCACCTTTGTCGCCGAAGTGGTGCAGATGCTGATTATCCTGCTGATCGCCCGGCCGTTCCAGGACGCGCTGCACCTGGTGGGGAGTATTTCTGCGCCGATGGTGGTGACCAATACCCTCGGTGCGGCGATGTTTATGCGCATCCTGCTCGATAAGCGGGCGATGTTTGAAAAATATACCTCGGCGTTTTCCGCCACCGCGCTGAAGGTGGCGGCTTCCACCGAAGGGATACTGCGGCAGGGCTTTAACGAAGAAAACAGCATGAAGGTGGCGCAGGTGCTGTACAAAGAGCTGGATATCAGCGCCGTGGCGATCACCGATCGGGAGAAGCTGCTGGCGTTTACCGGTATCGGCGACGATCACCATCTTCCCGGTAAACCGATCTCTTCCAGCTATACCTGGCGCGCCATTGAAGGCGGTGAGGTGGTTTATGCCGACGGCAACGAAGTGCCTTACCGCTGTTCGCTGCACCCTAACTGCAAGCTGGCTTCTACGCTGGTGATCCCACTGCGCGGAGAGAATCAGCGGGTGATTGGCACCATCAAACTGTATGAGGCGCGTAACCGCCTGTTCAGCTCGATCAACCGCACGCTGGGGGAGGGGATTGCGCAGCTGCTGTCGGCGCAGATCCTGGCGGGGAAATACGAGCGGCAGGAGGCGCTGCTGGCGCAGTCGGAGATCAAGCTGCTGCATGCCCAGGTTAACCCGCACTTCCTGTTTAACGCGCTGAATACCCTGAAGGCGGTGATCCGCCACGACGGCGATCGCGCCGGGCAGCTGGTGCAATATCTGTCGACCTTTTTCCGTAAAAACCTCAAGCGGCCTTCCGAGATTGTCACGCTGGACAATGAGATTGAGCACATCAACGCCTATCTGCAAATTGAGCTGGCGCGCTTCCAGTCGCAGCTGCGGGTAGAGATGCAGGTGCCGGAGGCGCTGGCGCATCAGCATTTACCGGCCTTCACGCTGCAGCCGATTGTGGAAAATGCCATTAAGCACGGCACCTCGCAGCTGCTGGGCAGTGGGGCGATTACCATCCGCGCCCGCAGTGAAGGGCAACATGTGATCGTCGAAGTAGAGGATAATGCCGGGCTGTATCAGCCGAAAAGCAGCGGCAATGGATTAGGCATGAGCCTGGTGGATAAGCGTCTGCGCGCGCGATTTGGTGACGGCTACGGGCTGACGGTCAGCTGCGAGCCGGACTGCTTTACCCGCGTGACGCTGCGCCTGCCGATGGAGGAAACCGCATGTTAAGAGTGCTGATTGTGGATGATGAGCCGCTGGCGCGCGAAAACCTGCGCTTCCTGCTGCAGGACGAGAGCGATATCGAGATTGTCGGCGAATGCAGCAATGCGATTGAGGCGATTGGCGCGGTGAATAATCTGCGGCCGGACGTACTGTTTCTGGACATCCAGATGCCGCGCATCAGCGGGCTGGAGATGGCCGGGATGCTCGATCGGCGGCATCGTCCCTATATTGTGTTTCTGACCGCCTTTGATGAGTACGCGATCCAGGCGTTTGAGGAACATGCCTTTGACTATCTGCTAAAGCCCATCGAGCAGCAGCGGCTGGGCAAAACGCTGGCGCGGCTGCGCCAGGAGCGGCAGGTACAGGATATTACTCTGCTGCCGGAGAACCAGCAGCCGCTGAAGTATATTCCCTGTAGTGGGCACAGCCGCATCTGGCTGCTGCAAATGGATGAGGTGGCGTTCGTCAGCAGCCGCATGAGTGGCGTTTACGTCACCAGCCAGGATGGCAAAGAGGGCTTTACCGAGCTGACGCTGCGCACGCTGGAGAGCCGCACGCCGCTGCTGCGCTGCCATCGGCAGTATCTGGTGAATATGACTCAGCTAAAGGAAATTCGCCTTGAGGATAACGGCCAGGCGGAGCTGCTGCTGCGCGACGGCCATACCGTACCGGTAAGCCGTCGCTATCTGAAAAGTCTGAAGGAAGCGCTGGGGCTGTAGGCCAGCTGGCCCGACAGCCCGTTAAAGGCGGGAAGTTACATATGTGCAGCAATCAGCTGCTGGTTATCCTGATACATGGCGAACAGGTAGTTGTTATAGCTCTGACCGCGGGTGGAATAGCCCTTCAGCTTGTGGATCATCGCCGTTGCCGTCACTTCCTGATCCGCTTTGCGCAGCTGAGCGCGGGATTTACGGAACGACGCATAGGCCGCGTGGGTATTCAGGTTAGCCACGTAAGCCGCAACTGACTCCTGCACGGAATCATAGCGGGAGTAGCCTTTCACCTTGCCTGGCCCATTTTTACAGCCCCCTTTCGCGCATTTCATGCCGAAAAGATTGTTGTTGCTGCGCGTCAGCTTCGAGGTGCCCCAGCCGCTTTCTGCCGCCGCCATAGTGGCGACCATGCTGTCGGGGATGATGTCTACACGGTCAAGCAGCGCGTTCCACGGAATACGGCGCGTATTGCCGGACCAGCTTATTTTATAGCGCTGGGTAATATCCTTCAGACGCGTGCGTTCCGCAGGCGACCACTGGCCATTGTACTGTTTGCTGAGCAGCCAGTTACGCTCGGCGGTAATCGCCGCGTTCTGGCTGGTGATATAAGGCATAACCGTCCGGAGAAACGCTTTTTTCCTTGGGGTTCCGGAAGGGTATTTTCGCAAATCAGGAAGTGAACTACTCTTAACACTATTGCGAGAATACTCTTGTTTACTGCTTGCCTGTTTCTTAACGCTGGTCTTAACGACATGGGCTTTGTGACTCGTTGTTTCTGCGTGCGTTTTTGCCAGCACGCCCCCTGAAAACATCAGGGTGAAAAACATGAGTATCGCCGCCCCAGGTCGTCGCTTGGGTATCGATATCATTAGCTCTCCTGGTCGAATGTAAGCATTCCAATCCTTTCGTTATGCGCTTTTTTGTCGGATGAATCGGAAATTGTACCAAAAATAACCTCACAGGGCACGTACAGAAATAGTCCAATTCCGAAATCATGTCACGCTAAATCGGTTGAAAATCGATCAAATATTGATGCAAATAGTGTTTTTCGCCCTGCAGAATGTCGCGAAACGGTCTGTTTTCTCATCCCTGCCTCTCCTCCCTGCGGATTTTTAAAGGGGATGATTCACCTGTTTGGCTTCAGCGGCACACTGGGGAAAATCGCCATGACGGGGCTCTTTAATGAAACACTCAGCGTTACTTCTGCTCTTACTGCCTGGTATTGCCTGCGCCAGCTGGACAGCGTCTGACTTCCCTCCTTTGACCGACGACGGTACCGGCGTCTGGCGCAGCCAGGCCGCGCTGAAAAAAGGCGTGCAGCCGATAACTCTGAAGCAGGGGGAGCAGTGCTGGCAGCCATCGGGCGACATCAGGCTTAATCAGATGCTGTCGCTGAAGCCCTGTAGCGGCAGCGCGCCGCAGTGGCGACGGTTCCGCGACGGCGATTATCAGGTGCAGCTGGATACCCGTTCCGGCACGCCTACGCTGCTGCTGAGTGTGAAGGGCGCGAGCGATGCGCCTGCCGTCGTGGCTCGCCAGTGCCCGGTGAGCAGTGGGAAACCGCTGACTATCCCCGTCGGGCAAACTTTTGCCGAAGGTAGCGTGGTGCGGGACTTTTACAGCCAGCAAACTGCCACCGTCCGCGACGGAAAAATTACCCTGCAGCCGGCGGCGGAAAGTAACGGACTCCTGCTGCTGGAAGCAGAGAAAACCCATCAGGCAGCAGCGTTTCAGTGGCACAACGCCACGGTCTATTTCGTGCTGACCGACCGTTTTGCCAATGGCGATCCGTCAAACGATAACAGCTACGGACGGCATAAAGACGGCATGCAGGAGATCGGCACCTTTCACGGCGGCGATCTGAAAGGCCTGGCCGGCAAACTCGATTATTTGCAGCAGCTGGGCGTTAACGCGCTGTGGATCAGCTCGCCGCTGGAGCAGATCCACGGCTGGGTGGGCGGCGGCACGAAAGGCGATTTCCCGCACTATGCCTATCACGGTTATTACACCCAGGACTGGACGCGGCTGGATGCCAACATGGGCGATGAAAACGACCTGCGTACGCTGGTGGATGAGGCACACCGGCGCGGCATCCGCGTGCTGTTTGACGTGGTGATGAATCACGCGGGCTACGCGACGCTGGCGGATATGCAAACTTATCAGTTCGGCGCGCTCTATCTGAACGAGCCCGAGCGCCGCAAGATCCTCGGTGAACGCTGGACCGACTGGCAGCCCGCCGCCGGGCAGAACTGGCACAGCTTTAACGACTACATCAACTTCAGCGACAAAACCGCCTGGCAAAACTGGTGGGGGAAAAAGTGGATACGCACCGATATTGGCGATTACGACAACCCCGGTTTTGACGACCTGACGATGTCGCTGGCCTTTTTACCGGATCTGAAAACCGAATCCACCGCGCCTTCCGGGCTGCCGCTGTTTTATCGCCATAAGCCCGATACCGCCGCGCGGGAAATTGCCGGAGCCACGCCGCGCGATTACCTGACTCACTGGCTGAGCCAGTGGGTGCGCGACTACGGCATCGACGGTTTCCGCGTGGATACCGCCAAACATGTTGAGCTGGAAGCCTGGCAGCAGCTAAAAACGCAGGCCAGCGAGGCGCTGGCGGCGTGGAAGCAGGCCAATCCGCAGAAAAAAATCGATGATGCGCCGTTCTGGATGACCGGTGAATCCTGGGGGCACGGCGTGATGCAAAGCGCCTACTACCAGCACGGCTTCGATGCGATGATCAATTTTGATTACCAGGATCAGGCCGCCAGCGCGGCGAATTGTCTGGCGAATATGGACGGTGTCTGGCAGCAGATGGCGGAAAAACTCCAGGATTTCAACGTCCTCAGCTATCTGTCTTCGCACGATACCCGCCTGTTCCGCAAAGGTGGCTCAACGTCGGCAGAGCTGCTGCTACTGGCACCCGGCGCCGTGCAGATCTTTTACGGTGATGAGTCCGCACGTCCGTTTGGCCCGACCGGATCGGACCCGCTACAGGGCACACGATCGGACATGAACTGGCAGGATCTCAACGGCAGCGCGGCGGCCAGCCTGCGGCACTGGCAGCGGATCGGGCAGTTTCGCGCCCGCCATCCGGCGCTGGGTGCCGGGAAGCAGACCGCGCTGACGCTGCCGCAGAGCTACGGCTTTGTGCGCGAAAAGGGCGATGATCGGGTGATGGTGGTGTGGGCTGGCCGGGAAAAGTGAGGCGCTTGCCCGGCGATGATGCAGCGAGCGCTGGCGGGTAGCGGCAAGGCAGTAGAGGGGATGCTCTGTCGTTGCGCGACGGCTTAACCATGGCGGTTCGCCGTCGCTAACTGAACAGATTGAAATGGCTACTGTGCGGCAGGCGGGTTCGTTTTCAGCCCGTCAAAGGCGCTGCGGATCTCCGCTTCCGGCAGGTTCACGCCGATAAACACCAGCGTGCTGTGCGGCTGTTCGTCCGCTTCCCACGGGCGATCCCAGTCGGCGCTGTAGAGCCGCTGCACGCCCTGGAACAGCAGGCGGCACGGCTGGTCGGCGATCCACAGCATTCCCTTATAGCGCAGGAGGCTTTCGGCAAAGCTGCCCAGCAGGTTTTCCATGACCGCCGACACATCACCCAGCACCACCGGGTAGTCAAACTCCACCACGATCGACGAGATGGCGTTCTGCGCCTCGTGAATGCGCTGGAAGCGGGGTTTCGCCACCACCACCTGCTCCTCCAGCATAAAGCCGCGGGTATCAAACAGCAGAGCGAGGTCGATCTGGCCGTGGATCACAGGATAGATCGGCGCGCGGGCGTTGATGCGCTGAAGGCGTTCGGTCAGCTCGGTGTTATCGCCGGAGACGTCGGTTTTACTCAGCAGAATGCGATCCGCGTAGCCGATCTGTGACTGCGCCAGGCTGAACTGGTTTAACTGCTGGTCGGCATGCACCGCATCCACCAGGGTAATCACCCCGTCCAGCAGATAGCGCTCGCAGATAATTTCGTGGGAGAAGAAGGTTTGCAGGATCGGGCCGGGGTCCGCCATGCCGGTGCATTCAATCACCAGCCGGTCAAAGCTCAGGTCGCCGTTGTCCAGGCCATCGAGCAGATCCAGCAGCGCATCTTCCAGCTCGTTAGAGCGGGTGCAGCAGATACAGCCGTTGGTCAGGGTGGTAATCTGACTGGCGCGATCGCCAATCAGCTGGGTATCTACCGAGACTTCGCCGAACTCATTTTCAATGACGGCGATTTTGTAGTCCTGCTGTTCGTGCAGGATATGGCGCAGCAGGGTGGTTTTACCTGCGCCGAGGAAACCGGTTAAAACGGTGACTGCAATCGGGGTCATAATCGTTCCTGTTAACAGCAGCGCATTCCGCCTTTGCCGTCGCCGCCGTAGCGGGCCTGCTGGCGTTCGCGGAAAAATTCCTTATAGGTCATCACCGGTTTGTCCGGGTGATTGGTCTGCATATGCAGGACGTAGGTATCGTAATCGGGGATGCCTACCAGCATTCTTGCCGCCTGACCGAGGTATTTTTTTGCCGCGCCTAAGTTATCAAACATACGCCGCTCCTTAAGTGATCCCCCGCTTTCAGGCAGGAGACAGCCCCGCATCGCGGGGCTGAGATTCAGAGATTATCAGTGGCCGGAAGAGACTTTCACCCCTTCTTTCGGCACCGGGACATAAGGCGTTTCTTTGTCGGTGCGCTGATCTGTCTGGCGCGCCTTCATCCACGCTTTAATGCCGTAGAAGATAATACTGTACACCACAATCAGGAACAGGATACTCAGTCCGGCGTTAGTGTAGTTGTTGATCACAATATGATGCATATTGTCGATCTGCTGCTGGGTCAGCTCGGCACCGCCTGCCTGGATACGCTCTTTATACTGTCCGGCCATATAGAAGAAGCCTTCCATCTGCGGGTTGTTGCTGAACAGTTTCAGGCCCAGCGCCCAGGTGGTGCAGATCAACAGCCAGACTGCTGGCAGCACGGTCACCCAGATGTATTTTGTGCGCTTCATTTTCACCAGTACCACGGTCGCCAGCACCAGCGCCACGGCGGCCAGCATCTGGTTAGAGATACCGAACAGCGGCCACAGGCTCTTCACGCCGCCCAGTGGGTCAACCACGCCCTGATACAGCAGGTAGCCCCACAGTCCCACGCAGCCTGCTGTGCCGATAATCCCCGCCACCAGCGAGTCGGTTTTCTTCAGGAACGGCACGAAGTTGCCCAGCAGATCCTGCAGCATAAAGCGGCCTGAACGGGTACCGGCATCCAGCGCGGTCAGAATAAACAGCGCCTCAAACAGAATCCCGAAGTGATACCAGAAGCCCATATCGGCCACCGGCACAATCTTGTGGAAGACGTGGGCGATACCGACCGCCAGCGTTGGTGCACCACCGGCGCGGTTCAGTACCGAAGGCTCACCGATATCTTTCGCCGTTTGCAGGATCTGATCCGGGGTAATCACGAAGCCCCAGGAGCTGACGGTTGCCGCCGCGTGCGCGGTGACGTCTCTCAGCTGCGCCATAATCATCGGCGCGTTTTCACCGCCCAGCTCGTGCAGGTTAGGCATGGTGATGCCCAGACCGGCCGGCGGGGTGTTCATCGCAAAGTAGAGGCCCGGTTCGATAATCGACGCCGCTACCAGCGCCATTACCGCCACGAAGGACTCCATCAGCATGGCACCGTAGCCGATGAAGCGTGCGTCGGTTTCGCAGGCCAGCAGCTTCGGCGTGGTGCCGGAAGCGATCAGCGCGTGGAAGCCGGACACCGCGCCGCAGGCGATGGTAATAAACAGGAACGGGAACAGCGCACCTTTCCACAGCGGACCCGTACCGTCGATATACTGGGTGATGGCCGGCATTTTCAGCTCAGGATTGAGGATCACGATGCCGATAGCCAGGCCAACGATCACCCCGATTTTCAGGAAGGTAGCCAGATAGTCGCGCGGTGCCAGAATCAGCCACACCGGCAGCAGGGCGGAAACGAACGCGTAGCCGATCAGCGTGAAGGTAATGGTGGTGTCTTTAAAGGTCAGCGCCGGGCCCCAGTACGGGTCGTGCGCAATCACGCCGCCGTAGTAAATAGAGGCGACCAGCAGCACGATACCGATCACCGACACTTCACCCACGCGGCCGGGCCGCAGGTAGCGCATGTAG
The DNA here is from genome assembly GCF_016909495.1 of Pantoea coffeiphila. GTDB lineage: Bacteria > Pseudomonadota > Gammaproteobacteria > Enterobacterales > Enterobacteriaceae > Erwinia > Erwinia coffeiphila. The sequence continues at coordinate 590,589 of NZ_JAFBFW010000003.1, forward strand.
ATGCCCATAAACAGCGCGATCGGCACCGTCGAGCAAACGGTAAATACGCCCCACGGGCTTTCCGCCAGCGCCTTCACGACGATCAGCGCCAGCACGGCGAGGATAATAATCATAATCAGGAAGCAGCCAAACAGCGCAATGGTGCCGGGGACCGGGCCCATCTCTTCTTTGATCATCTCGCCAAGCGAGGCGCCGTTACGGCGGGAAGAGATAAACAGCACCATAAAGTCCTGCACCGCACCGGCCAGCACCACCCCCGCCAGCAGCCACAGCACGCCGGGCAAATAGCCCATCTGCGCCGCCAGCACCGGACCAACCAGCGGACCGGCACCGGCAATGGCCGCAAAGTGGTGACCAAACAGCACGTTGCGGTTGGTCGGTACGTAGTTCAGGCCGTCGTTATTAATCACCGCCGGTGTCGATCGCGTTGGATCGAGCTTCATCACCTTCTGGGCGATATACAGGCTGTAGTAGCGGTAGGCGACAAGATAGACCGACACGGAAGCGACGACGATCCACAGTGCACTGATATGCTCGCCGCGCCGCAGGGCGACGACGGCCAGACAACATGCCCCGATGATTCCAAGAATCATCCAGGGGATATGTTTGAATAATGAGTTTTTATTCATAGGAAACCTGGTTTTTATAATTGATGAAAACGATCTCAGCATCCCGGCTGAGCCTCTGAGTTTTTATCGAAGGGCACAAAATCATGCTGGGTATATGGTGGCAATTTTTCCCCCTGAGCGGTGGAAAGAGTGGTTAAGCGGTCATATGCAGCAGTGAGCGGTTGCTTGAGGGGCTGAGCGGTTTCGCTCTGAAGCTAACCTACTGAATTATGTGATGCAGATCTCGCTGACGGCGAAAGCGGTGCAGCTTCATGCGTGTGTCACCGGCAAGTGCTAATCTGAGCGACGTTGCTAAGCAGAAATAACTGGCATAAGGTGATGTTTCACAAAGATATGTGTAATCGAACAGGGGATGGCCGGACTATGGAAAACGACGCAGATATTGTTTATCGGGTGAATTATCCGATCGCTTCGCAGCAGTTTATCGATCTGCTGAGTGAAACCTCGTTAGGCGCAAGAAGGCCGCTGGCGGATGACGAGCGCATTGCGAAGATGCTGAAGCATGCCAACCTGACGGTGACCGCGTGGCAGGGTGAGACGCTGGTTGGCGTTGCCCGTTCGGTGACGGATTTCACCTTCTGCTGCTACCTGTCCGACCTCGCCGTGTCCGAAAAGGTACAGAAGGGCGGCATCGGCAAGGCGCTGATTGCGGAAACCTGCCGCCAGCTTGATGCCGCCTGTCGCCTGATACTGATAGCGGCACCGCTGGCAGAAGGCTACTACCCGAAAATCGGCATGGAGCACCACCACAGCGCCTGGACGATTAAGGCCGGTGAGTTTCCTGCTTAAATAGGTACTACTCTTCAGGATGATAATGCGTGATTTGGCAGGAAAGGAGCCGATAGTGAAACATAACAAAGTGTTGGGATGGATGCTGGCAGCAGGCAGCGTGGGGTTGTTCAGTCAGTGGGCGCAGGCTTCATCGGATATGGGGAGCTGCCCCTGGAGCGCTAAAGGGTGCCTGATAAGCAGCCCGCCGGTGCTCGATATTGGTAATGATACTCGCGATAACCTGCTGCGGCTGCTGGGTGAGAAAAAGGCCTTCCCGCTGCCGGTACTGCCGGAATCTATCGATGTTGTTCACAGTCGTAACTACTATTTTGCACCGCATTTGTCGGAATGGTATGACCATATGCAGGATGAGGCGGCGCAGGATGCCTCGGTTGCCGAGCTGCCGCTGGCGATGCAGGCCAGACAGATAGGCGTAGATGATGGCTTGCTGGACGGCTTCCGCCAGCAGAACGACGGCCTGGAAGATCGCCACGTGTCCAACACGCTCGACTCCGTCGAACAGTTTTACCGCGCGCTGCTGGCGGAAACCTCGCTGACCCCGGAACAGCGCCAGTCGCTCGCTCAGGCGCGGCTCAAGGTCAACGGCAGCGCAGAAGCGCAGGCTGCTATTGCGGCGTTGAACTACCCGGAAAACACCGTGGCCGGGCAGTTTCAGCGCTATCTGCTGGCGGCAAACCAGTTCTATGCCGGTGACTATGCGACGGCGGCCACTGCCTTCAACGCGCTGAGCGCAGGCCAGCAGCCGTGGCTGGCTGAAACGGCCGCCTACATGCTGATGCGCACAGGATTGAACCGCAGTAGCGCCAACGCCAGCGGCATGTACGGTGATTTTGATGTGAAAAACATTGATAAAGCCGCCGCAACGGAGGCGCTTAATCAGGCGCAGGCGTATCTGCAAAAATGGCCGGATGGCCTGTATGCCGAATCGGCACGCGGCATGCTTAGGCGCATCAACTGGTATCTTGAGGGCTGGGACTCGCTGGCGCAGGAATCCGAGCAGGCGCTGAAGCAGGCGGGCAGCGTGGAATCGCTCATTTCACTGATAGCCGAGGTCGACGATAAGCTGCTCAGTAAGGATCTGACCCGCAACGAGGCGTATTTCCTCAATGCGCCGGATGCCCCGCTGCTGACCTTTACCCAGACGCTGCGCCTGATGCGCAGCACGGAATGCGACGGCAAAGCGCCCTGTGTGGATCGGGCGTATCTTGAGCAGATCAAACCGATTTTCGACAGGGGCCAGCAGCTGCCGCTGTGGCAGTACCTGACGCTGCTGCTGGCAGAGCAGAAGCAGGATTACGCCACGGTACTCGACGCCATTAAACCCGTGGAATCCCTGCCCGAGCATGACATTCTGGCCTTCAGTCAGCAGGTGCTGTACGGCGATGTGCTGATGGATCAGAAAAACTGGGATGCCGCGCGCCAGCACTGGCTGCATCTGCTCACCATAGCGAAAGATAAAGAGCAACAGCAGATGCTACAGGCGATGCTGGCGGCAACGCTGGTCAACAGCGGGCAGACCGAACAAATCTTTGCCGCCGACAGCAAGGTGACCAACCTGCGCTACCGCTCGCTGGTATTGAAGAAGCTGGCGACCCCCGACCTGCTGCGTCAGCAGGTAAAAGCGGGGAGCAGCAGCGAAGAGAAGACCATCGCGCTGCACACTCTGCTGGTAAAAGACCTGATTGCCGGGCGCTACGGCGACTGGCTACAGGATAAGGCGCTGGGCAGCCATATCACGCAGCCGCTGGTGGACAATAGCTTTTCCGACGTCGATTTGACGGTGTTTAACTGGACGGGCGAAAAAGCCGAGCCGGGATATCACTGTGCCTCGCTGGAGCAGACGGTGAGCACGCTGAACGCCCGCTCCGACGACCCCCACGCGCTGAACTGCCTGGGCGAGTTTTTCCGCACCACGCAGGCGAAGGTGGACAGCTGGCCGGAGCAGGATGGGACGCTGGCGTTGGGAGCCGCAGTGGGTGAGGGCAGCGGTGGGGCGCCCAATCGGCAGGCGTACTATACGCAGGTGATCCAGAATCCGCGTGCCGAGCCGGAAGATAAAAGCTTTGCGCTTTACCGTGCGGTGATGTGCTATGCGCCGTCGGGCTATAACGACTGCGGCGGTAAGGATGCTGAACCGGCGGCGCGTAAAGGCTGGTTTAACCGTCTGAAAGCGGACTATCGGGGCGGGCCATGGGCGCAGCGGCTCAAATACTACTGGTAATGATGCTGTACAGTCTGGTGGCCTTTGGTAGTGTCAGCGCGAACGATTGTGCTGATGCCGGTGAGGAAAATCCAGGTGCCGTTGCGAATAATAACGCGTGCGTGATTCGCGCTGATGGTCACCCAAATAAACCTCTCCGTGCTATCGCCAGCTCACCGGGTGCCGCTGTTTCATCCGCCGATAGCTATCGCGTTCGTGCCGCCGATCACCGTGCATTCTGGCTGTGGTCCGGGGTCGGCAGCTCGGCGGAGATGCGCAGGGCAGAGGTGGTCTATCTGCACCAGGGCGAGGTGAACCTGTATCGCGGCAGGCCGGTATTCGAACGCGTGGGCCTGCCTGTCAGCAGGCTTAGCTTCCCCCGTATCTGGCTAACCGTGCGCTTAACCACGCTGGAGATGCCGGACGATATCTCGGCAAGAATCATCGGCCTGATGATGCGCTGGAGCCAGAGCGGTAATCACGTTGTCGGCCTGCAAATCGACTTCGATGCGGCAACCCGAAAGCTGGATGATTACGCACAGTTCCTGACCGCGCTGCGGCAAAAGCTGCCGCGGGAGTATGCCCTGGGTGTGACCGGGCTGCTTGACTGGGCCAGTACCGGGGACATCGTCACGCTGAACCGCCTGCCGGTGGATGAGCTGGTGGTGCAGACCTATCAGGGGCGGCAAAGTGTGCAGGGCTATGCCAGCTATTTGCCCGCACTAAGGAAGCTGGAAATCCCTTTCCGTATCGGGCTGGTTCAGCACGGCAAATGGGAACCGCGCTATGAGCGTGAGCTTTCCGCCTCACGCTGGTATCGCGGAACCGTGGTGTTTATGCTGCGTCCTGGGCGATAAATGGGAGCGAGAATCTCTCTCCACAATGCACCTTAACGTTCCGGGCCACTTTAAACGAATGAGATGTTTAACAACTTCGTAGTGTTTTTTTGTCTTTAATTTAATTAGCACCGATTGATGCTTTTTATGATTTTTTTCGCTTCTGTTTTACATGTGATGGTTATGTTTTGTTCTGAGGTATGTTGCTGTTGAGCTGGTGCGAATGGGATTTTACTGCTTCTGTTTAAAAGTTTTTATTGTGATTTTTCAGTCTCGTTTCTCACGTTGTTTGGTTTTTTTTAAAAGCTGTAATTTTTCCGGGTTGATGTCGTTTGTTTTTTTTATTGTTGTTTCAATGGTTTTTATTCTGATATTTAGTCGTGATTGACCGGTTTTACATCGCAACAGAGTGTTTAAAAAATGGATGGGATCTGATTTTCAGGAATTATTATGCTGATTATTACGATTGATAACAGGTTCGCTTTACTGGTTTGTTATTTCAATCTTTGCAAGAAGTAAGGAGTTTGTTTTTTGGTTGGGTGTGGTCGGCTGAATATTCCAAATATCATCCTGAATCTGGCATTTAACTATGGCTGTTGATTGCTTTTCTCTATCATGATTAACAATATGCTCGATTTAAACGATTTAACTTCTGTTGACCATCTGGTCTATATTGCGCCCGGCAATAAGTTCATCGAAGCAATACCCCTTTAAGGCAAGGAGTGCTATCGCTGAGTGTATGCTCGGTGCGGGAAAAATTACCGTTACTGAATCGATATTTTATTGTTCTATGGAGCTGTACATGAAAAAAGTATTACTGCCTTTAATGGCGATGGTATTGTCTGCAACCACTTACAATGCAATGGCCTCTCACGGCACTGTTAAATTCACCGGAGAAATCAAGCGTTCTGCTTGTGAAGTTACCGCCGATACTCAAAATAAAGAAGTGTATTTAGGGACCTACCCAACATCGGCATTTAAGAATATTGGCGATAAATCCGCCTCTAAAGGTTTCCAGGTTTCGATTAAAGATTGCGATCCGGGCGATTACACCATGCGTTTTGACGGTAATACTGTTCCAGGTCACTTTGAACTGCTGTCCGTAAGCGCCGAAGGCAATGAGGGGACTTCAGCCGCAACGGGTATTGGTATTGAGATCACTGACAACAACGGCAATGTATTGCCTATCGCGGACGGTTCTAACATTAGCGATAGCGTAGCAAAAGTGAATGTTCCTGTTGGACAGACCACCGCCGTATTTAATTTTCAGGCGCGCTACCGTTCATTTGGCGTTGTAACTCCCGGACTGGCTAACGCAACCAGCTCATTCACCATCGAATATAAATAACTCCTCTCCAGGACAACCCGGGCCAGGGATGGCCCATTAATAAACGCAAGGAAAGCGATGAAACAGTTCTTCGTTGCTCTGCTGATGCTGGGCGCTTTCAGCAGCTACGCCGGTATCCAGGTCGATGCCACCCGCGTGATTTACAAAGGCGCTGATAAATCGGCTTCATTACCCATCCAGAACGATGCTTCTGAAGCTTATATGGTGCAAACCTGGCTGGATACGGGAGATAAAAGTCAGGTCCCTAAAAACCTGCCCATCGTGGTCGTGCCGCCCATTTTGAAAATGGACGCGGGAAAGACGGCCATCCTGCGTTTTATCTATTCAGGAACAGGTTTACCTCAGGATAAAGAAACGCTGCTGTGGATTAACGTTCAGGAAATTCCACCCAGTCCCAAACTGGATAATGTTCTGCAGATTGCGGTACGTACCCGAATCAAACTTTTTTATCGCCCGGATTCTTTGAATACTTCACTTGAAAAACAGGTGAAAAAATTACGCTGGCAGCGAACCGATTCAGGTTTGCAGGTGATTAACGATGGGCCGTTGCATATTACCTTCGGTGTTCTGAAGCTGAAAAATCGCGCCGGAAAAACGGTTAACGTTGAGGCGAATATGATGAAACCCGGCGGCCGCCTGTCGTTTAAATTACCGGCAGATGTCAGCCTGAGTAAAGGTGTTTCCTTTAGCTATATCAATGACTTCGGCGGGAAAACAGAAGTCAGGGACGTTGCAGTACAATAAGAGAGACAGGGAATGGCATCTCAACGAAACGGGACCAATGGAATAAACACGCTGGCGCAGTCGATCCACATTGCGATCGCGGTTGCCAGCTTACCGCTGCTGTGGAGCAAGATTGCTACGGCAGATACTTTTAATATGTCATTTGTTCACGGTAGTGAAAACCGCAGTAGCGCCAGGGCTGTCGCTCAGGGTGAATCCATGCCACCTGGGACCTATCCTTTTGATATTTATCTCAACCTGAGCCAGGTCGATCATAAGCGTATCACTTTTCACCACGTGGGTGAAAAGGCAGCATCACTGCCCTGTCTGAAGGCCGGGGATCTGTTGAGCTATGCGATTAAACTGCCGAAAACGCTTCCTGAAGACCGCTGCGTGGATTTACCTGCGGTTATTCCCGGAGCCAGCGTAACCTATGATGCCGCGATTCAGCAGATTGATATTTCGGTGCCGCAGAACATGATGGAACAGCGCGCGCGCGGTGCGGTTCCGGTCAGTCTGTATGATGAAGGCATTAATGCCCTCTTTGCCAACTACACGGTTAACTACAGTAAAAACAATTACCGGCACAAAGATACTGACGACACTGAATATACGTTTGCGGGATTAGACAGCGGCCTGAACGTGGGTCCCCTGCGCCTGCGTAATAACTCGACGTTTGATAAGCAAAGCGGCAGCAGCGGGAACTGGAACAGTATTGCCACCTGGGCCGAAACCGATATTGTGCCGTGGCGCAGCCGTTTAGCAGCGGGGCAGGCAAGTACCAGCAACAGCGTATTTAACAGCTTCCAGTTTCGCGGCGTCCAGCTGTCCAGTGTTGACGAAATGCTTCCGGACAGTCTGCGCGGCTATGCGCCGGTGGTGCGCGGCGTGGCGGCAACCAATGCCCGCGTCGAAATACGCCAGAACGGCTACATCATCTATAGCGCTAACGTTGCTCCGGGGCCGTTTGAATTCAACGATATTTTCCCCTACAGCAATAACGGTGACCTGAGCGTAACGGTTAATGAAGCCGACGGTACGCATAAAAACTTTACGGTAGCCTATTCGTCGGTGGCGAATATGCTGCGCGAAGGGATCTGGAACTTCCAGTTCACCGCCGGGAAATATCACAGCGGCAACGGCGGCTATCAGCCCGAACTGCTTCAGGGGACCGTTGCTCTGGGTACGAAGTACAACCTGACTCCCTATGGCGGGGTGATTCTTGCCGAGCACTATCGTTCCGCTGCCGTCGGCGTTGGGAAAAACCTGGGAGATCTGGGCGCGGTTTCGGTCGACGGTTCGATCTCCGATACCGATCTGGCCAACGGCGACAGCAAGCAGGGGCAGAGTTTCCGTTTCCTGTATTCCAAGTCGCTGAACCAGGTGGGTACGACCTTCCAGCTGGCGGGCTATCGCTATGCTACCTCGGGTTATTACGATCTCAGCGATGCCGTGAGGGAACGCAGCAACTGGAAAAACGGCATTTATGCCGATGACTACTGGGACCCCACCGACGTGAAGCCGGGGGAAGCGACTCACCAGGAGAGTAAGAAACGAACCCGATACTCCTCGCGCTATGGTAATAAACGTCAGCGGGTTGAGCTCTCTCTGAATCAGCAGCTGTGGACCGGTGCCAGCCTGTATGCAAACGTGAGCCATCAAAATTACTGGGGTGACTCAGGCAGCGACCGTACGATCCAGGTGGGGTACAACGACGTTTATAAAAATATTTCCTACGGTGCTTACTGGCAGGATACGCATAGCCAGTACGGTTACTCTGACCACAGTATCAATTTCATCGTTTCTATTCCGCTGGGCTGGGGCAATGACAGTAATTCAACGACCGCTAACGTCAGCATGGCGCACAGTAAGCAAAGCGGAAACAGCTATAACACGGGCATAAGCGGCACGCTGCTCGACGATCATCGTATGAATTATGCGGTCTCCACCGGTCATACGCGCTCTTCGGGTCAGAACAGCAACCTGAATCTGGGCTACAACAGCAGCGTGGCTAACGTCGACGGCAGCTACTCTTACAGCCGCAGATACCAGCAGATGGGCGTGGGCATTGCCGGCGGCCTGCTGCTGCATTCCGGCGGCGCAACCCTGACTCAGCCGCTGCAAAACACCTTTATGCTGATCGAAGCGAAGGATGCCAAAGGCGTGCGGCTGGAAAACCAGCCCGGCGTGGCGATTGATAGCTTTGGCTACGCGGTCGTGCCTTCCGCTAACCCGTATCGCCTCAACTATGTCGCCCTCCGCACCAGCGACTTCGGGCCGGGGCTGGATGTGCCGGTGGCCAGTAAGCAGGTTGTTCCCGTGGAGAAAGCGATTGTGAAAGTGGCTTTTGATACGTTTAAAGGGGTCAGCCTGTTAATTCACTCGCGGCTGGCTAACGGTGACTATCCCGCGATAGGCGCCAGTGTGTTTAATGCTGAAGGCCGCAACAGCGGTACCGTTGGCCTTAACGGCGACGTCTACGTTTCTGGGGTGAAACCCGGCGAGACACTGACCGTCAGATGGGGCACAGCGGCCGACAGGCAGTGTGCATTACCGATACCTGAGAGTATCGGTAATCAGCAGGTGACCAGGGGTTATCAGGATATCTCGTTAGAATGCCAGGGACGTTAAGGTGCAAAACATGACCAGATTCAGGCGTAATGCCTTTCTGACCCTGCTGGGGCTGGCAGGGTTGTTGACGATGCAGCAGGCTTCGGCGATGCAGTGCCGCTACGGCAACGCGACGGGCAGCAGCATGCCGAGCGGCGGCGTAAGCCAGGACATCGACATCGGGCGACCGATCGTACTGGCCTCCAGCGACTTTGTTGCCAACAACGTTATCTGGCGCTCGCAAAATTTCACTACAACCTTTACCTGCTGGGACACCGGCGGTCAGGCTCAGGGCGAGCATGCCTGGATTTACTGGAACCCGAAAAACGGTTTTAGTGCGCTCGACCCTTCGCTTGCCGTTGGCGTTTCGATTAATGGTATTGATTACGATGCAATTAATCATCAGCAAAGCGTGGAACGCTCAACCGGGCCGAACCTCGGGTGGGGGACGGTGGCGAACGGGAGCGGTACGGCTGAGCCGCAGGCGATCACCCTCAGTTACTCGGTGTACCTTAAGGCGACCGGTATTCGCCCTCCTGCGGGTAATTTTGCACCGCTGCCGCAGGCGTCATTATTCCAGATTGACGGCGATAGCGGACTAAATCCCGTTCAGGGCCAGGCTTTTAACGCCCGACTAAAAGGGTTGGATAAAATTCGGGTGGTGCAGTGCAATCCACAAATTACCGTGAAGGCGAACAGCGGTTCCAGCGTCGATTTTGGTTTGCTGAACTCTTCCGGGGCGAAACCCGGCTCAGTGGCGAAGCAGGTGCCTTTTAATATTAAAGCCACCCTGACCGGCGGAGACTGTGCCGGGCAGTCGTTACAGGCCAGTTTTAGCAGCACGAATGCAGACCCGGCCAACGACACCTATATTTTGCCGGCTACCCGGCCCGGCGTGGCGATTTTCCTGACAAAGCAGAGTGATATGTCCAGAACGCCGATTCCGATGCAGACCACGGTTGATTTCGGCCAGGAACTGCAGGAAAAACAGACGGAAGTGACAGAAACTTTTCTCGCTAACCTGAAGTGGCTGACGGATAACCCGACGCCAGGGATCTTCAGCGCAACGGCGAATGTTGACGTCACCTTCAAGTAATCATCGTCATACCAGCATCAGCGCTACCAGCATAAACAGGCCGTTATGAGCATTCATAATGGCCTGAATAAATTTGTAGAGTCAGACAAAACCCACCTGTAATGCGGTTACCGGCAGTTCCTGAAATTCCGTGCGCAGCCGTCGTTTATCCTGCTGATAACGTGGATCGGCCAGTGGAATACTGTCGATTAGCCTGCGCGTGTAGTCGCTTTCCGGCCGCGTGAAGATGCGTTCCACGCTGCCCCGTTCCGCCACCTCGCCGTTTTTCAGTACCACAATTGACCGGCACAGGCTGCGTACCACCGCCAGATCATGGCTGATAAACAGACAGCCAAACTGATATTCCTGCTGCAGATTGCGCAGCAGGGCCAGAATTGCCTGCTGAATAGAAACATCCAGCGCCGAAGTCGGTTCATCGGCAATCAGGAGCTGTGGCCGTAGCGCAATGGCCCGCGCAATGGCAATACGCTGGCACTGGCCGCCGGAAAGCTCATACGGATATCTGTCCCGCCAGGCGGCAGGCAAACCGACCAGGTCGATCAGCGTGCTGACCCGTTTATCGAGCGCGGCGCGATCCAGCGAGGTGTGGGTTATCAGCGGCTCGGCGATCGACTGGCTGATGCTCATCTTCGGATTGAGAGAGCTTGCGGGGTTCTGGAAGATCGCCCCAATTTTGGCCCGGCTGGCCTTTGTGGTACGGTGCTTTGCATCGTAAAGCGGCTCTCCCGCCAGGCGGATGGTGCCGCCGTCCGGTTTGATCATGCCCAGCAGGCTGCGTCCGATGGTCGTTTTCCCCGAGCCGGATTCACCCAGCAGGCCTAGAAATTCCCCTTTGCCGATAGCAAAAGAGACATCGTTAACCACCGGATGCCGTCTGCCCAGCGTGGACGCATAGCTAATGTGCAAATGCTCAACCTGCAGCAGCGGCTCGGGCGGCGATGCGGCCGCGTGATGTCCTCCCGCCGCAGAAGGCACGGCGGCAAGCAGCTGTTGGGTATAGGCATGAGCTGGCACCGAGAACAGTGGCTCAACCGCGTTCTGTTCCACGACTCTGCCATGGCGCATAACCAGCACGCGGTGGGCGATATCCGCCACCACGCCCATATCATGGGTGATCAGCAACACCGCCATCTGATACTGCCGATTCAGGCTAAACAGCAGATCGAGGATCTCCTGCTGGGTAGTGACATCCAGCGCGGTGGTTGGCTCATCGGCAATCAGGATTTTTGGCCTTCCGGCCAGCGCAACGGCAATCATGATGCGCTGTATCTGGCCGCCGGAGAACTGATGCGGGTAGCTGCGCAGGCGTTTTTCCGCCTGGGGGATACCGGTCAGCGTCAGCAGCTCAACCGCCCGGGAGCGGCGCTGCGCGGCGGAAAGCTGCGGTTCGTACAGCGCAATCGCTTCATCCATTTGTCTGCCGATGGAAAATACCGGGTCCAGCGATGCGGAAGGGTCCTGGAAAATCATGGCAATTTCCCGGCCGCGCAGTGCCGCCAGCGATCGGCGGTCCAGATTCAGCAGGTCGCGATTCTGGTAAAGAATCTGCCCGGACAGCTGCGCGTTCCCCGGCAGCAGGCCGGGGATGGCCTGCGCAATGGCGGATTTACCCGCGCCGGATTCACCGATCACCGCCAGAATTTCACCGGCGGCCAGGGTAAACGATACGCCGTCCACCGCCTTCACCTCACCCTGATGGCCCGGATAAATGACCGACAGCTGATTAACGGCTAACAGCGGTACGGAGTTAGTGGACGCCATCAATCAGTCCCTGCTCCAGCCAGCTGTCCAGGCGGGGTATCGCTACCGCGTACACCTTAAACGCGCGCTTGAGGTTTTCAATCACCACAAACTCATCCGGACCGTGGGGAGAACCGTGACCGGCCGGAATAAACGCCGGTTTGGTGCGAACCGACTCGCCCTGGAACAGTTCGCCTTCAATGCGGCGGAAGCCCGGCCCAAAGGTGATCGAGTTCGGCAGGTAGCGCGCGTGGGTGCCGCCGCCCATGGAGTAAGGCTCAGTAATCACCTCGGCGATAGTGTCGTAGGTTTGCTGCAGGCGCTTCACCAGCTCGCTTTCTTTATCGACGTGGATTGGCGACGCATCGCTGGTGATACTCAGGGTGCCGTTCAGCGGGGCAATCGCTTCGCGCAGGGTTGCCAGCAGTGCGTCTTTGTCGGTCGCCAGCGGATAGCGGATATCCAGATGCAGATTCAGGCCGTTGTGATGTGGGGTAAGCAGGCCGCCGTTGAGCGTAAGCTTACCGGTTGGCGCATCTTCGGCCGCAAAACCGGCGCTGATGCCCCAGGGATCGGCCAGCAGCTGGCTGATAATTCGTGCAGCGGTCAGATCGTCCCCCTCCAGCAGGTTCGCGGCAAGCAGCGCATCCAGCAGCAGCGGGATTGCGTTGCGGGTATTTTCCGGGAACGCGGCGTGGCCGGACTGGCCGCGCGCCGTCAGCTGGACGTTTTGCTCAACGGCAGCAATTGCCAGCACCTGACGTTGCTCTTCCGGCAGGGCGGCAATCGCCTGCTCCAGCCGCGCCGCCTCGCTGGCGGGCAGCGTCAGCGTTGCCGTAGCGGGAACGGCATTCTCCGCCACGCCCGCGTTCACGCCTGTAAGCACCGATCCCACCGGAATATGCAGCACCAGATTCAGTCCGCCTTTCTGCGCGTGGTTCACCGGGAACGCGCCGTCGGTAATGATCGAAAAGCGCGGAACCGGGCCGTGCTCGGCGAAGTATTTAATGTCGGCCATGCCGATCTCTTCCGCTCCGCCGTAAACGATGCGCAGCTTGTGATGCAGCGGCACGCCGAGATCGCGGAAGGCGCGCAGCAGATAAAGATCCAGCAGCGCCGGGCCTTTGTTGTCTGACGATCCACGGCCAATGACAAAACCGTCTTTCTCAAACGGTTTAAACGGCTCGAAGGTCCAGTTATCCCCCGGCGGCACTACGTCGAGATGGGAAATCAGCCCCAGCTCCGGCACGCTATCCCGCGTATCGGCCAGTACCGAAATGGCGTAGCCGTCGTGCTGTTCGGTGGTGAAACCGTAGCTCTGCGCCTTGCGGATCACATGCTGGAAGACGTTCTCCACTTCCTGACCAAACGGTTTACCCGGTGCGGCGAGCTTCTCATCCCCAACGCTGGGAAAGGCGACCAGCTCCAGCAGATCCTGCACGAATTCCGCACGATGTTGATCGAACCAGTGTTCCAGTTTCTCGCTCAGCGCCAGTTCGTCCTGGCTCAGATGGTGATAGTTGTCAGTCGCCATTACACACTCCTGTTTGGGGAATCGGTTTAATTTAAGATGTCTTTTACCGGCACCGCCGGTCGTGGATTCAGTACGCGGGAAAGCCCTTCGCCGATAAAGTTGATCGCCAGTACCATCAGCACAATGGTCAGGCCGGGCGGCACCCACAGCCACCATTCGTAGTCGATAACCCGAATGCTTTGCGCGGCCGCCAGCATATTTCCCCAGGAGGGCTGCGGCTGCTTAACGCCGAGGCCGATAAAGCTCAGCGCGGCTTCCGCCAGAATCGCATTCGCCACGGCGAGGGTGAGGTTGATAATCAGCGGGGCACAGGCGTTACGCAGCAGATGGCGGAATACAACCGTGACGCCGCTGACGCCGATCGATTTCGCCGCAAAGACGTAGCCGCTTTCGCGCAGCGAGAGGAATTCTGCACGTACAAGGCGGGCAATGCCGGTCCAGTGCAGGATGCCGATAATAAAAATCACGTTCCACGAGCTGGCACCCATAATCGCCGCGAGGGTGATGGCCAGAGCGTAAAACGGGAAGCACATAATGATATCGGTCAGGCGCATGATCAGCGTATCCACCACGCCGCCTTTATATCCGGCCAGGCTGCCCAGGGTAATGCCGATTGCACCCTGAAAAATGACCGCCGCCAGCGCCACAAATAGCGATACTCTGCCGCCGTAAAGCAGGCGGGACAGCACATCACGGCCGATTTCATCGGTGCCAAGCAGGTGCCCGTCCCCCGGTGGTGCTTCGATTGCCATCAGGTCGATATCGTCCGGATGGAAGGCGACCAGCCACGGCGCACTGAGCGAAGCCAGAGTCAGCAGCAGCAAAATCACCAGTCCGGTGAGGAAATAGCAATCGCGCAGCAGGGGATGGCCTGCGCGACCAGCGGTAAGGTTCAGGGTATCGGGTGTCGTCATTGGCTGAGCCTGATGCGCGGATCGACCAGCGCATAGAGAATATCGACCAGGAAATTGGTCACCAGAGTAATCACCGCCAGAAACAGCACGATACCCATCAGCAGCGAGTAGTCGCGTGCCTGGATCGCATCAAAACTCAGGCGGCCGATACCGGGCCAGTTAAAGATGATTTCCGTCAGCAGTGTGGCCGACAGCAGCGAAGGGATTTCCATGCCGACCACGGTAATCAGCGGCCTGGCGGCGTTTTTAACCAGATGGGGGAAAATCACCCGCGAGCGGCTTACCCCACGTGCAAACAGCGCCTTCACAAAGTGTTGATTGATTAACTCACTGATGCCCGAACGCAGATAGCGGCTGAATATCCCGATATTGGCAACGGCCAGCGCCATTGCAGGCAGGAACAAATGGCTGAGCACGTCCAGCAGGTGCTGTACGCCGCTGTAGCTGCTGCCCAGCGTGGTGGCCCCCGATACCGGGAACCACTTCAAATTCATGGCAAAAACCTTAACCAGCAGAATGGCGATAAAAAACACCGGGACGGACACCACAACAAAGTAGAGCAGTGAAATGGCCGTATCCACCTTTCCACCACGGTGTAGTCCAAGGTAAATACCCAGTGGAAAAGCGATCAGCAGGGTTAAAAATAGCGAACTGACCGCCAGTAACACCGTATTCACTATCCGTTCCTGAATCAGCATCAGGACCGGCGCACCGCTCTGCGTTGAGTAACCAAAATCACCCACAAAGGCGTGCGATGCCCAGCGCAGGTACTGAATCCAGATCGGATCGAGATAGCCCGCCTGACGCAGCAGCTCCTGCTTCTGTTCCGGAGTGGTTTCCGGTGCGATCATACCGACGAACGGATCGCCAGGCTGAAGCTTAATAAGGAAGAACACCACCACCGAAATTCCGATCAGCACGGGAATGAGGATCAACAGTCGGTGTAATACGTAGCGCAGCATAGCGATTCCTGATTAGCGTTGATGCCGTGGCTTGGGGTGCCACGGCTGCGGCGGGCGTTATTGCTGATTAACCGTCCACTGCGTGACATCGGCAAACGGCTCGTAGGGGTAAGCGCTGTAGTGGCTGACCCGCTTGCTGAGCGCGTAGCCCTGATTCGGGATATAAAGCCACACGTGCGGCACCTGCTGATTAACCTCTTTCAGCCAGTCACCGATGCTGGTTTTCAGCTTTTCGGCATCCACGGTGGTATTAAACTGCTCTGCGAGGGCATCCAGCTTCGGCGTGGAGAAACGTTCCCACCAGAAGTTGTTTTCATACAGCCCCGGCCTGAAGGTGCCGCCCATCAGCACGCCGTCGTAAACTTTGTTTTTATCCTGCAGGATGGCCAGCGTGGCATTGAAGTCCGCTACGTTCAGCACCACGTTGATGCCGATCTTTTTCAGGTTCTGCTGGATAATCGGCGCGGTTAATTCGCGGGTGCGGTTGCCGGTCGGATAATTCAGGGTAAAGGTCAGATTCTGGCCATTTTTATCCACGATGCCATCACCGTTAGTATCGCTCCAGCCCGCTTCTTTTAATAATTCCTGTGCCTTTTTCGGATCGTAAGAATAGGTGTTAAGGTCCTTCGGATAATACTGACTCTGCGGATGATCTTTGGTATTAAATACCAGCCCATGACCGAAAAGTAATTTATCAACAATCAGCTGGCGGTCGATGCCGTAAGCCAGCGCCTGGCGCACGCGCGGATCGCTGAGATTAGGGTTTCGCGTATCCAGGCTTAAATATTGTGCGGTGACGCCAGGCTGTTCAACAATACGGATTCCTGCTTTCTGATACGTTTCTACATCACGTTTGTTCCACGATGACAGCTCCGCAATATCGACATCGCCGTTGATTAATTCATTCTGTACCGTCTGGGCATTGGAGACTTTAAAAATAAAGGTTTTAATCTTCGGTGCACCGCCGAAATAATCGTCATTACGCTCCAGTTTGACATATTGGTCGGAGACGAACTCAACGAATTTATACGGCCCTGTTCCGACCGGATTACGCAGCAGTGAGGTCGCGGTATTCCACTCTTTTACCGGAATAGCGTTCCAGATGTGTTTCGCCAGCACCGGGCGATCGGCGAAGTGGGCAAAGGCCGCGGCGTACGGCGCAGTGAAGGAGAAGCTGACCGTTTGCGGATCAATGACCTTTATTCCGGCGAGATCGGCACTTTTACCGCTATGGTAATCCTCATAGCCGACCAGATGCTTAACGAAATCAGGCTGGTCGCGTGGGAAGTCTGGTGCCGCCTCTGAGCCATAGGTAAAGGCGACATCCTCGGCGGTAAACGGTTTGCCGTCGTGCCATTTCACGCCCTGACGCAGGTGCAGCGTCAGCGTTTTTCCGTCGTCAGAATAATCATAGCGCTCGGCCAGTGACGGCTGTGGATTTTGCTTTTTATCCAGGGTAAACAGGCGGCCAAAGACGTTAAAAATGACCGCGCGATCGTAGTCGGTGAAATAAAGCGTCGGGTTAAAGGTTCCGTTCGGATTACTCCAGATGGCATAGCGAATCACGCTATTGTCGCTGGCGGCGGAGGCGTTAAATGCGCTTATTCCTACAGCAGCAATAAAAATGGCTTTTGATAATGCTTTCATTAAAACCCCGGATGGTGTTATTTATTATTTTTTAATAACGCAAAGTGTTTCATCAATGGGAATAACTTTCAGGTGATTATTTGAAGTCGCCTGAAGTTGATTGGTTAATTTTTCAGGTGCCGAATGTTCAAACTCCTGAATAAGAGACATAAAAGCATGGTGCTGTAATTAAAACTAACAGAAGGGAAGGGATGCAGGCAAATGCGGAAAAAGGCTTAAAATATCTGATAATTGGATTAGGGGGTAACCTGGCAGGAGGAGACTTCTGCTGATTACAGCGATATGAAAGCGTTCAAAATTCAGCCATAGCAGGCCGCTGGTGTAGCAGAATACGCCGGGTATACGTGAGAATCACGATCATCTGCTCGGGCATGAGGTGTTTAGGATGATGAGCAGTCTGATGGTGGTTTGATCGGGCTTTTAAGCGGTGATAGCATGGGATTTCCGGTCAGCGATGACTTTATACTGATGCCTCGTCTGACCGGAATTTTTTCCTGGTGTTGGCTGTCTTAGCGACCTGGCCCAATAGGTCAGGTTTTTTAATGCTTTAACAACGGGGATGAGTGTAACCTTTAGGGGTTTATTTGTAATTGGTTCTTAAGTATTGTAATGCCTATACTAAAGTGCAGGTACTGTTCTAACGCTGCCTCAGAATTCGCATGGAGCTCGAATGTTTTCTTTCTTCGATGAAAACCAAACAGTAACGGATACTCTTCAGGCCTATATACAGAGAAAACTCTTTCCTTACGGCAACCCTGCGTATGCCTTTACCGTTGTCAGTAAGAAAAACCCTTCAGATGTCCTTATTATTTCCAGCTATCCCGATGAGTGGGTGAATCTGTATCGCTCCAATAACTTCCAGCTTACGGACCCGGTTATCCTTAGTGCCTTTAAACGAACTTCGCCTTTTGCCTGGGATGAGAACATTACCCTGATGTCAGATCTCAGGTTCACAAAAATTTTCTCACTCTCAAAGCAGTACAATATTTTGAACGGCTTCACCTTCGTACTGCACGATCATATGAATAACCTTGCGCTGCTGTCGCTGATCATTGACGGTAACGATCAGGGAGCGCTGGAGCAGCGCCTGTCCACCGGGCAGGGCGAGCTACAGATGCTGCTGATTGATTTTAATGAGCAGATGTACCGGCTGGCTGGCTTAAATGCCGAGAGGACCCAGGCAAAGCGTGAGGGCGCAGAGCGGGCGATGTTTACTCTGCGAGAGAACGAGGTGCTTTACTGGTCGAGCATGGGAAAAACGTATGCAGAGATTGCGGCTATCACCGGCATTTCGGTCAGTACGGTAAAGTTTCATATAAAAAATGTAGTGGCCAAGCTTGGGGTCAGTAACGCCCGGCAGGCTATCCGGCTGGGCGTTGAATTGGATCTCATCAGACCGGCAGCTTCAGCGGCCAGATAGCCAGGGATTGTTCATCGCAGGCCGCGCGGCTAAGAAACTTTTTCGACAACATTGCTCTGTCCTTGTTTTCTGCGGGTAGCGTTAACAGATAAATCCGCTCTTTTTCGCTGAGATACGCTTCCTTGAGTACGGTGATATCCCATCCAGAGCGCCGTAAAACCGTCAGCATCGGGCGGCTTACGATGGTATAAATCCTGGCATAATCATGACGCTGCGCCCAATTAACCATCGCCAAAAACAGCGCCTGACTCACCGGATAGTGTTCACCCAGCAGCTGGCGCGCACGGGCTTTATCAACAAAAAATCGGCTGGATTCAGTACCGTACTCGGGGAGTGCGACAGTGTTAAAGCTGGCATTAAAGGTGTGCGTAATCATATTCGGGCGCTTAAGGGCAATAAAGCGTACGCTGCACACCAGCTGACCTTGATAAACACCGAGAATATAACGGGTTCCCGGCTCATCAAACTCATCTGATTCCATTCCCTGGCTGCACACAACGTCCCACCCAAGGCGATCGCTGAAGGTTGTTTTCCTCAGTTTATAGAGCTCTTCAGAGCGAGTGGTTTTCAACTCTTCATAACTAACGTCAAACAGTTCAAGCATTCCTTATCCCCCTAAAAAAAATCCGCAGCTCTTCTTGCCGCTTCCCACAGGATTCTACAAATTTTTTAACGTTCCGTTCAGTGTAAAAACAATTTATGGCGTAAAAGTGATTTTATGCTAGCGAAGATAGATGTTTAACCCACTGCGAGTGTTCCTGCAGCAAAAACCTTAAATTTCAGACGCAGAACGTCAGGAAACAGGTATAAACCATGGCTGACGCTCGGCTTTTTGGGCAGGAGAAAGGGCTAACCTGCTGAAAAATGGCTAAGCGCTATAACGAAAAAAATTAACGTTTTTTATCGTCCAACCCCGGTTGCGGCGGGATTTTCCGCCAGCCAAGCTTCCGCTTGTACCCCGCTGTTGGTAAAGTGAACAACCGATGCTGAAACGTAGCCAGAAGGGAATTCAGAGTGGCCGGAAGAATAGATTATCAGATTGAAAAATACAGCTTTACCGAGCTTAACGAGCCGCCGCATCTTACCCGGCAGTGGGCTGAAGTCACTGAACAATGCCGTGAGGTACACGCCGGGGTTGAAGAACGACTGCGGCTGGCCCTGCAAAACGTGGACTACGTTACCAGTTTCGAACTGCCGTTCCGGCTGCTGCTGATCCGCGCCCCGCAGCTGATCGCCAGCGTGCGCGAAACGCTTCCCGTACGGCAGAAAAACGTCATTTTCAACGGCAAGCGATTCGGCTGTGTTTACAGCCTCAAAACCGAACTGAGCGCGATCCCGGACGCATTCCAGTACCGCTTATCAACGCGCATCCGGCGTGAAGATGCCACAGGTAATTCGGCGGCACCCTTTCAGCAGATTGCCAAAGACACCAAAGCACCGCGCGATCGCCTGAGGGCCGCGCTGGAAAGCGGGCTACAGGTCACGGTGCTTGATGGCATGTTCTGGTTCGGCATTCAGCGTATGGCGGCGGATATTCAGCGGCTGAGAAAGAGCGGAATGAGGATTGCGACGGGGGAAACCGAGATCTTTGACAGCCTGACCGGCACGCTGCGTCGGGTGCCGGTGTATCGGCTGGCGGGCTGATAATTCAACGTTTTTGCGAGCGTAATCATGGCCTGGCTGAGTTAATCGGAAATCGCCAGTCCTGATGTTGTGCCTGCTCCTGAACATATCGTGCAATCTTCCAGTTTACAGGTATCCATGTCGCGACGGAAATTCATCATTGGTTAGGGAATGATTGTTTCCTATGATGCGCTATGCAAAAAAAATCCCGAACCATCACTGCTGGCCGCCCGCGCGAGTTCAACACCGACCTCGCGCTTGAGAATGCCATCCATCATTTCAGCGTCCATGGCTATCATGGCAGCTCAATCAGCGACCTGAACGCGGCGCTGGGGCTGACCACGGGCAGTATTTATAAAGCCTGGGGCGATAAACACGGGCTGCTGATGGCCGCCCTGGAACGCTACATCGAGCTGCGCTCGGCGGCAGTGGGGCAACTGCTCAGCGCTGCGCCCAACGGCCTGGCAAAGCTTGAGGCGCTGCTCGGCCACTACGCCGATATCAGCAGTGGAAATTCCGGTGAGGTCGGCTGCCTGGTGGTGGAAACGGCCATGGAGCTGTCGGCAAGCGATGAGGTCATTGCCGCACGGCTGGCCCGCCAGGAAGCCAGCCGCCGGGCCCAGTTTACGGCGCTATTGCAGGAGGCGGAGCGCGACGGCTCGCTGCCAAAACAGGATGATATCGCCAGCTGCGCCGACCTGCTGATTGCCATGACCCAGGGAATGCGCGTGCTGGGTAAATCCGGCAGCTCGCGTGAGCGAATGCAGGGGATTGCCGATAAGGCGATTTCGCTGCTTCAGCACTAGCCCAATCCGTTAAACCTCGATGACCGCATCGGGGTTTATTTTGACCTGATTAGGAAATGAACATTTCCATTCGGAGGAAAACATGCAGGAACAGGACAAACCCCGCCACGTTGGCAAGGAATTTTTCAACCGCAGCAACTTCTGGCAGACGTTCCGCCACGGTCATATCCGCGTTGGCGAAATCAAAATGCACTATGTCGAGGGCGGTGAAGGCGAGCCGATACTGCTGATCCCGGGATGGCCGCAGAGCTGGTATACGTGGCGCTACGTGATGGACGATCTGGTAAAGGCCGGGCGGCGAGTGATTGCGCTGGACCCGCGCGGCATGGGGGACAGCGATGCGCCGCTGGACGGCTACGATCTGACCACGGCGGCGGCGGATATCCACGGTTTCGTGACCGCGATGAAGCTGACCGAACGGGGGCCAATCGACGTGGCCGGTCACGATGTTGGTGCGTGGATCGGCTACGCGTATGCCGCCGACTGGCCGCAGGACATCCGTAAAATCGCACTGCTCGATGCGCTGATCCCGGGCCTGTCGGTGCCGCGCAGCGATCTTCCCTCCGAGGAGATCGCCCTGCGAAACTGGCACTTCGCCTTTAACCGCCTGAACGATCTTCCGGAGATACTGATATCCGGCAGGGAAGAAGCGTTCCTGACGTGGTTTTTCCGCGCCAAATCGCAAAATACGTCGGCCATCGCCGCCGAAGATATCGCCTTTTACGCCCGTCAGATGGCGGTGCCGGGAATTCTGCGCGCCGCAGGCTGCTACTACCGCGCGGCTTTTGGTGCAGAGGGGCTGGCGGCCAATCGTCAGCGCGCTGAAACTCAACTGACGATGCCGGTCAGGGTATTTGGCGCCGAGCGCAGCGTGGGAGCCACCATGCTGGAAGCGCTGAAGCCGCTAGGTATCGATGTTACCGGTGTGGTTGTTGAGGGGGCAGGGCATTATCTGCCTGAAGAGGCGGGGCCGAGGATTGCGCGGGAGCTGGAGGCGTTTTTTAGGGGGTGATGATTAGGAAGCAGATTAAGCCTTAAGGTACAGGGCATAGCAGAATGATGAAATTGACGTTCATTACAACTCAAATCCACCAAACCCCAAAAAGCAAAAACCCGCCGTTAGGCGGGTTCTTTGAATGTGGTGCCCGAACCCGGAATCGAACCAGGGACACGGGGATTTTCAATCCCCTGCTCTACCGACTGAGCTATTCGGGCAACGGGGCGCATTAAACCGTAACCGGCCTGCGGCGTCAATGGCTTTATGTTGGAAATCAGACTGATTGCACTCTTTTTCATCAAAGATGGCAAAATATAACCTTTCCGGCGATTTAGCATCCAAGCTCTGCGTAAGTTGGGGCTGGATCGAAAGATTACAGCATGCAGTATGGATGGAGGATGCAAGGATTACGCTTTAACCTGCGGCAGGGCGCTTTTTATTCTGCTGACCGGGCGTCCAATCCTTACTTAACGCATGGCTATTTTTCATCCGCTACCTTTTCCCCTTACAACCTCGTCTCTTTTGTCGATCGCGCGAGCTATTTATGACTGAATGTTTCCTCACTTTTTATGCATAATTAACTGCCCGGAGCGGGTTGTACCTGCCTCTAAAAGATGCCATTATTGCGCAAATTTTGCGTTAGCCGCATCCATTCAACTTTGAGGTCGCCGCCATGAAAGGTTCACTGCTGCATATCAGCAATGTTACCCGTCATCTGATGATGCCGTGCGCCTGCCGATCTCCGCTTTGTCACACCTTGTCGATAAAATCTCTCACCATGCGGTGAGGTTTTCATACGCTTTACTTTTAGCCATCAGTAAAAACAGGTGTGATCTGATTTTACTGATGTCTGGCGGTCGAAGCGGATACCCATTCTGCTGACAGCTCTCTGACACCTTTCGCCGGGAATGCCGTGCTCTGCTCGCGTTCCTATTGTGTGCCTCTGGCACCCACTCATCCTTGCCGCCTGAGGATTTGTGTTATGACACCATTAAAAATTGCAGCCAGTACTACCGTTGCCATCCACCTCCAGACCGGGCGCGAAGTCGTTACGCTGGAGAAAACCGACTTTACCGACGTAGCGGCCGTGGTCGTCTCCGTTGCAGACTCGCGCAGCGGTATGCTGGCGCTGCTGCGCCACACCGGCTTTAACCTGCCGGTGTTTATCGCGCTGGATTACCCGGAGCAGGCCCAGGAACAGGAGCTGCCGGAAGTGACCGGTATTCTGAACGGTGCCGCCGACGATGCTATCCGCCTGGAAGCCGCTGCCGCGGAGTATCAGACCGGGCTGCTGCCGCCGTTCTTTAATACGCTGACCAAGTACGTGGCGATGGACAACAGCACCTTCGCCTGTCCCGGCCATCAGGGCGGCGCGTTCTTTAAAAAGCACCCGGCGGGGCGGCAGTTCTTCGACTTCTTCGGTGAAAACGTCTTCCGCGCCGATATGTGCAATGCCGACGTGAAGCTCGGCGATCTGCTGATCCACGAAGGGTCGGCCAAGCACGCGCAGAAGTTTGCCGCGAAGGTGTTTAACGCCGACAAAACCTACTTTGTGCTGAACGGCACCTCCAGCGCAAACAAAGTGGTGACCAACGCGCTGCTGACGCGCGGCGATCTGGTGCTGTTCGATCGCAATAACCATAAGTCGAACCACCACGGCGCGCTGATCCAGGCCGGGGCCACGCCGGTGTATCTGGAAACGGCGCGCAATCCGTTCGGCTTTATTGGCGGTATTGATGCGCACTGCTTTGATGAGACCTATATCCGCAATCAGATCCGTCAGGTAGCGCCAGACCGCGCGCAGCAGGAACGTCCGTTCCGCCTGGCGGTGATCCAGCTGGGCACCTACGACGGCACGGTTTACAACGCCCGTAAGGTGATCGACAGCATCGGGCACCTGTGCGACTACATCCTGTTTGACTCTGCGTGGGTCGGCTACGAGCAGTTTATTCCGGTGATGGAAGCCTGTTCGCCGCTGCTGCTCGATCTGAAGTCGGAAGATCCGGGGATCTTCGTCACCCAGTCGGTGCATAAGCAGCAGGCCGGGTTCTCGCAAACTTCGCAGATCCACAAAAAAGATAACCACATTCGCGGCCAGCAGCGTTTTTGCAGCCATAAGCGGCTGAACAATGCCTTTATGCTGCATGCCTCAACCAGCCCGTTTTATCCGCTGTTTGCTGCGCTGGACGTTAACGCCAAAATGCATCAGGGCGAGGCGGGCCGCCGCCTGTGGCACGAGTGCGTTACGCTGGGGATTGATACCCGCAAGGCAATCCTCTCGCGCTGCGAAATGATCCGCCCGTTTATCCCGGATGACGTTGACGGCAAGCCGTGGCAGGATGCGCCAACCGAAACCATCGCCCGCGACCCGCGCTATTTCAGCTTTGCGCCGGGGGCGGAGTGGCACGGTTTTGCCGGCTATGAGAAAGATCAGTATCTGATCGATCCCTGCAAGCTGCTGCTGACTACGCCGGGCATTGATGCCACCAGCGGTCAGTACGCGTCATTCGGCATTCCGGCGACGATTCTCGCTAACTACCTGCGTGAAAACGGCGTGGTGCCGGAGAAGTGCGATCTGAACTCAATCCTGTTCCTGCTGACTCCGGCTGAAAGCGTGGAGAAGATGGCGCACCTGGTGGCCAAGCTGGCGCAGTTTGAACAGCACGTGAAGGAAGATGCGCTGCTGAGCGACGTGCTGCCGACCATCTACCGTAAAAACGTTAAGCGCTACGCCGGTTATACCCTGCGTCGTCTTTGCCTTGAAATGCACCAGCTGTACGTCAGCTACGGGGTGAAGGATCTGCAGAAGGCGATGTTCCGCCAGCAGAGCCTGCCGAAAGTGGTGATGAATCCGCAGGATGCCAACATCGAATTTATCCGTGGCAACGTTGAGCTGGTGCCGATTGCTCAGGCGGAAGGGCGTATTGCCGCCGAAGGCGCGCTGCCTTATCCACCGGGCGTGCTGTGCGTGGTACCCGGCGAAGTCTGGGGCGGCGCGGTGCAGAGCTACTTCCTGGCGCTGGAAGAGGGGCTTAACCTGCTGCCGGGCTTCTCGCCGGAACTGCAGGGCGTGTATGCCGAGGCCGATGAAAACGGGATTAAGCGCCTGTATGGCTATGTCATTACCGAGTAAATGTTGACGGCAGCCAGCCAGGATAAATGATTATCCTGGCTGGCTGGCTGGCTGGCTGGCTGGCTGGCTGGCTGGCTGGCTGGCTGGCTGGCTCAGGCTGTCTGCGCATCTTCCCGCGCCTGGCGCACAATCGCTTTAGCGATCCATTTACCAATATCCTCCAGCTCGTCGTTTTGGCAGCCCCAGATATCCTTCATTACCACGAAAATCTCTGAGCCATAAACCAGCGACAGCGAGCGAATAACCCGATCCATCAGCTCCGGCGGGAGTTCATCGTTTAGCGGTTTCACCACCTGAGTCAGAATAGCTTTGCGGTTGCCGCGCACCAGCTTCTCCTTAACCGGAAAGGCGTCGGTAGCCTGTTCCTGCGCCCACTGGGTTAGCGACAGATGAAGCGCAGCACGCAGTGTACCCTCGTGTTGCAGCATGCGGGGGAAGGCGAAACTGAACAGCTCATCAATGCGCCCGGTGGCATCCTGTCGGGTCGGCTGCCAGTTTTTAATCGGGCCAAGCGTCTCGGAAACAATCGCCGACACCAGCGCACTCTGAGTAGGAAAATAGCGGTAGGCGGTTGCCCGCGAAAGCTGCGCCTCATGGGCGACTTAGGTAATAGAAGGGAATGCACCGCTATCAAATAATCGCATAGCGGTTTCAATCAGTAAGCGACGCGTTCTTGCGCGTGTAGATGTTAGTCCTAACATCCCGGCGGAATCCCTTTGCTCCACAGTGACCTCATCTCTTGGTATAAACCTGCCTAATATTGGACCGGGCGGCAAACCGTACCGTGAACCGGCGTAAACAGTCTGAGGAGCGTACTATTCCTCACGAACGTTATGGATTATCAATACGTTATGAGTATCTCAGTTTCATTCGATTGATTTAACAATATTTTAAGGCCTGGCGAAAGTGTCAATCAGGCCATCTTTGTCTGTTTATTGCTATTTAAGGTTTTTAATTCAGTTTAATCAATTCGTTATTAATCTAAATAACATCGTCTCAAAATGAAAATGAGAAAATGGCGCACGAAAAATACATTTAATTCATGAGGGATATTAACGAAATCTGGTGATTTAATGCGAAGAGTTGATGGTAGCGACAGGCGACGGTAAGGAGTGCGGGGCGCAGCAGCGTGCGCCCCGTGGGATAAGGCTAGTAGCGGTGATAGCTCTTCTGCGCGTTATTCACTTTATACAGATAACGACGAGACTCAGCGGAAGGGTGGTTGGTAGTCAGCTGCTGATAAACGTCCGACGGCGACAGATTGTTAATCTTGCTGAAGGCGGTGTCTTTATCGCTGGAGAACACTCGCAGCACGCTGCCCGCACCGCCGTTATAGGCGGTAATGACCGCATAGCGGCGCGAGGTCGGGTTGCTGATACCGGCAAGGTAGTTACCCTGCAGCAGTGACAGATACGCCGTACCGGCATCAATATTATTGGCCGGATCGAGCAGGTAGCTGCGGCTTGGTTTGCCCCATTTACCCTTCATGCGGAACACGTCAACGCCCGCGGTGTGCTGCACCACCTGCATCAGTCCCAGCGCATCGGCGTGGCTGACCGCATAGGGGTTGAAGCTCGATTCGATCTGCATAATCGCCAGAATCAGCGACTGATCAACGCCGTATTTTTCAGCGGCCTGACGTACCAGCGGCAGGTATTTGTGCGCACGCTTATCGAGGTGGTTCGGCACCATCGGAATGGTCACGGACCAGATAACGTGCAGCCCCGAGGTACGGCGCTGGAGCTTGTTCTTAATCAGATAGTCTGCAAAGTTTCCGGCGCGGCCCTGCCAGCGAATCGGCTGGCCGGTGTTATCCAGCACCTGGCCGTAAAGCAGCGGCTCGCGGCTGATCTGAATGTCGTTGGCGTCGGAATAGAGATCGACATTACCCGGATCGTCACCGATCAGCAGGGTGGTAATAATCGCCTGGCGCAGGCTGGCCATCGGATCGGTACCGGCGATCGTCTCAATGGTGATGCTACCGGCGTCAAAGTTGATGTGGCTGCGGGTGTAGTATTGATCGCTGTACTTCACGTAGTCTTTCGGACCGGCAATCAGTACCTCATTCATACCCCAGATATTTTCGATGTTGTGGGCAAACTGTCCCATCAAAATATCAAAGCCGTTGGTGTCCTTTACCCATTCTTCATGGCTGGCATTCTGCTTCTTGCCGGAACAGGAGATCAGCAGCGGTGCGATAATCAGCAAACTCAGGAGTTTTTTATTCATCTTTCAGTGTATTGCCCACAATGTAGAAGGGCCTCATCATCAAGGCCCAACGTATGCCTGCTTCGCCAGTCAGGTTGCGTTACTCTGCTGGCGGTGTGTAACCTTCGATATGCACTTCTTTACCTTCGAACAGGAATTTGATCATCTCCTGCTCCAGCTGCTTACGGTCTTCAGGATTCATCATGCTGAGTTTCTTTTCGTTGATCAGCATGGTCTGCTTGGCCATCCATTTTGACCAAGCTTCTTTTGAAATCTCGTTATAGATGCGCTTACCCAGATCGCCCGGGTAAAGCTGGAAATCCTGCCCATCGGCGTCACGTTGCAGGAACGTGCAAAAAATAGTTCTGCTCATTACTCTTCCTCTTCTTCTGTAGCGCGAGCACTCAGCACCATTTGTTGTGGCTGGCGCAGCTGCTGTAGCAGGCGCTCTACCGGCGCGGCCAGCCCCACGGAGGGCGGCTGCGCTAAGTTATACCAGAGACCCGGACCATCATCCATTGCCGCACGGGGCGATGGCAGATCCAGCCACATAGGCACAATATCCAGATGGAAATGGCTGAAGGTATGGCGGAAGGCGATCATCTGCCGCAGATGCCGATCGTCAATGCCGCGCAGGCGCAGCGCCTTGCGCAGCTCTTCTTCGGTGGCGAACTGTGGGAAACAGTATAGCCCGCCCCAAAGACCGACGGGTGGGCGCTGCTCGAGCCACACGTGCTGGCCCTGCTGCATCAATAGCAGCCAGCCGGTGCGCTCAGGGATGGTCTGTTTCGGCTTTTTACCGGGGTATTTTGCCCAGCTGCCGTGGGCGGTGGCGATGCAGCCGTTCTTCAGTGGGCAGATCTCACATTTGGGTTTGGAACGGGTGCAAACCATCGCGCCCAGATCCATCATCGCCTGATTAAACTGGCTGACCCCAACCGCTGGCGTCACCTCGGTGCTGACCTGCCACAGGCGTTTTTCCACGTCTTTCTTACCCGGCCAGCCGTCAACGGCGTAGCAGCGGGCCAGCACGCGTTTCACGTTGCCGTCGAGAATGGGGAAGTGTTTGCCCAGCGAAAGGGAAAGGATCGCCCCGGCGGTGGAGCGGCCAACGCCCGGCAGATCGGCGACTTCCTCAAAGGTTTGCGGGAAGATGCCGCCGTGTTTTTCCACTACCGTTTTTGCCGCCTTATGCAGATTGCGGGCGCGCGCATAGTAGCCGAGGCCGGTCCACAGATGCAGGACCTCATCCAGCGGCGCGGCGGCCAGATCGCTGACGGTGGGGAAACGCGCAATAAAGCGCTCGAAGTAGGGGATCACCGTGGCCACCTGCGTCTGCTGCAGCATCACTTCAGAGAGCCAGACGGTATAAGGAGTTTTATCCAGCTGCCACGGCAGGGTTTTACGGCCATAGAGCTGATACCAGTCCAGTACCTGCTGTGCGAACTGCGACGCTTGCATCATGTAAACCACGATCTCTTGTTTCAGTTAAATCAGGCAGGAATTCCAGCACAGACCAAAGGGTGTGTAAACCGGATAATCGCTGCATTTTGTTATTGGACAGGGGCTTTGTGCCACTTTCTTGCCCTTAAGCGAAACGAAGCGCCTTCACCGGGCGATCTCCACTGGCTGAAAGGCTGGCAGCAGCTATACTGGCAGCCATTCGGGCAATACCGTTCCGTTGGCAGGGCGATCTTTATGTTTTCACCTGCTGAAGGCATAATGCCCGCTTTCCAAAGTGCACAGCGGCAGGCAGAACGATGAAAAATGATGTTATCTCACCGGAATTCGATGAAAATGGCCGCGCAATGCGCCGTATCCGCAGCTTTGTGCGCCGCCAGGGCCGCCTGACCAAAGGTCAGCAGCAGGCGCTGGATACGCTGTGGCCGGTAATGGGCGTGGAATATCAGCCGGAGCCGATCGATTTCACCACTCTGTTTGGTCGCGATGCGCCGGTCGTGCTGGAAATCGGTTTTGGTATGGGGGCGTCGCTGGTCAGTATGGCGGCGAGTAATCCGCATCAGAATTTCCTCGGTATTGAAGTGCATTCACCCGGCGTGGGCGCCTGTCTGGCGACGGCGGAAGAAGCTGGCGTGACCAACCTGCGGGTGATGTGTCACGATGCGGTGGAAGTGCTGGAAAATATGATCCCGGATAACTCCCTGCGCATGGTGCAGCTGTTCTTCCCGGACCCGTGGCATAAAGCGCGCCACAATAAGCGCCGTATCGTGCAGGTACCGTTTGCCGAGCGCGTAATGCGCAAGCTGAAGCTGGGCGGTGTGTTCCATATGGCAACCGACTGGGAAGCCTACGCCGAGCATATGCTGGAAGTGATGAGCAGCATTGACGGTTATAAGAATCTGTCGGAAACGGCTAACTGGGTGGAACGCCCGGAGTCGCGTCCGCTAACGAAATTTGAGCAGCGCGGCCAGCGTCTTGGCCACGGTGTGTGGGATCTGATGTTCGAGAGGGTTAAATAATGGCTACACAACGCAGTCGTCGTCTTCGTAAGAAAATGCACATTGATGAGTTCCAGGAGTTAGGTTTCTCCGTGGGCTTCAGCTTCGCAGAAGGGACCAGCGGAGAGAGCATCGACAGCACCGTTGATGCCCTGATCGAAGAAGTGATCGAACCTAACGGCCTGGCGTTTGACGGCAGCGGCTATCTGCAGTGGGAAGGCCTGATCTGCCTGCAAAAAATCGGTAAATGCACCGATGAGCACCGCGAACTGGTCCGTAACTGGCTGGAAGCGCGTAAGCTGAATGACGTGAAAGTCACCGAACTTTTCGACGTCTGGTGGGACTAAAAGATCAGGGTTAACCAAACGACGGGCGGATAACATCGCTCATCGAATCAAGGGCGATCGCGTTTACCGGTCGCCCTTTGTCATTTAAGGAGCAAAATTCATGCGAAAAACGCTAATTGGCGGCGCACTACTGCTGCTGGCAGCCGGTCAGGCGCAGGCGGATTATCAGTGCAGCGTTAATCCTCAGGATGATGTTGTTATCTCGCCTGCGCAGGTGCAGGTGGTCGGGGCCAATGGAAATCTGGTGATTACGCCGCAGGGCGAGGTACAGCGCAACGGCCAGCCGGTCAGCGTGGATAATGCCACTCGTCAGAAAGCCATTGATTACCAGAGTGCGCTGCGCCGCGACCTGCCGTGGATTGATAATGGTGCGAAGCAGCGTCTTGAGAAAGGCCGCGTGGCGCTGGATCGGGTGATTGTGGAAAAACTGGGTCAAAACAGCAACGTGCGCCAGCGTCTGACCACGCTGGACGGCCAGCTTAAACAGCAGATGAACCGTATTATTGAGCATCGCAGCGACGGTCTGACTTTCCACCATCAGGCAATTGAGCAGGTGCGCCAGGACGGCGAGCGGCTGGTACAGAGCGCGATGGGCGGCGTGGTGCAGGACAGCCTGAATGAAATGGGCCGCAAGCAGGCCAGCGGCAACGATAACCCGCTGCAGGCGATTATGGGCAATCTGGGAGGATTACAGCAGGCGATTCAGGCCGAATGGAGCAATCAGGAGCAGGATTTCCAGAACTTCGGCCACGAAGTCTGTAATCGCGTTACCAGTCTGGAAACGCAGCGCAAGTCGCTGGTAGCCGCGCTGAATTAACCGCTGGCGGGCAGGTTGACCGAAAGTGCCTGCCCGGCCAGCATCAGCATGGATACCCGCCGTCGGATGCGCGGGTATCCATCATTTTTCCTGAAGAAATTATTCCGCCAGGAACAGCTCAAGCAGCGAGTTCAGGAACAGCTTTCCTTTCTCGGTAATCTGCCAGTATTCCGCCGTTTCCGTCAGATACCCTTTCGCCAGCGCCTCATCCAGCTGCGCGCGCACGCTGCTTTCCGGCAGGCCGGTATAGCGTTGATACTCCGCGCGCGGTGCGGCTTCCAGCAGGCGGAAGCGGTTCATAAAGAACTCGAACGGCTTATCGGCATCCGCTACGTCGTGGCGCTTATCCAGATATTTTCCTGCCATAAAACCGCGCGGATGGCGGGTTTTGGTGGTACGGATAATCGTGCCGTCCGGCTGGGTTAACTTGCCGTGCGCGCCGCAGCCAATCCCCAGATAGTCGCCAAAGCGCCAGTAGTTGAGGTTGTGCTCGCAGCGATAGCCAGGTTTGGCATAGGCCGAGGTTTCATACTGTTGATAGCCCGCCGCGCTGAGTAGCTGGTGGCCCTGCTCGAAAATATCCCACAGGTCATCATCGTCCGGCAGGCGCGGCGGCCGTGAGGCGAACAGCGTGTTCGGCTCGATGGTCAGCTGATACCACGACAGATGCGGCGGATTCAGCTCAATCGCCTGGCGCAGATCGTCCAGCGCCTCTTCCAGCGACTGGTCAGGCAGGCCGTGCATCAGATCGAGGTTGAAACTGCGCAGGCCCAGACTTTCGGCCAGCTTTGCCGCACGTTTGGCTTCGCCCGGGCCATGAATGCGCCCCAGCCGCTCCAGTTTCTGCGAACTAAAGCTCTGCACGCCGATGGAAATTCGGTTAATCCCGGCGCGCTGATAGCCGCTAAAGCGGTCGGCCTCAACGGTACCCGGGTTGGCTTCCATGGTGATTTCCGCCGTCGGCGACAGCGGCAGACGCGCACGTACGCCGTCCAGCAGCATCTGCATCGCTTCGCTGCTCAGCAGGCTGGGCGTGCCGCCACCGATAAAGATGGTGCCGACTTCACGCCCGGAGGTGAGCGGCAGGTCGTCATCCAGATCGTTGAGCAGGTGCTGCACGTACTCTTCGTGCGGCACCTCACCCTTTAACGCATGGGAGTTGAAATCACAGTAGGGACACTTCTGTACGCACCACGGAATGTGAATATACAGGCTCAGCGGTGGGAGATTAGCCATTCTTCATGGCGTCCAGCAGCAGGTTCAACGCTTTACCGCGATGAGAAACCGCCCGCTTTTCGTCCTTGCTCAGTTCTGCTGCCGTTTTTCCCAGCTCCGGCACATAGAAAATCGGGTCGTAGCCGAAGCCACCCTGGCCCGCTTCGCTGCGTGCAATTTCACCTGCCCAGCTGCCGTGAAACACCAGCGGCGTCGGGTCGGCCGCGTGGCGCACGTAGACCAGCACGCAGTGGAACTGCGCCTGGCGCTGCCCGTCCGGCACGTTTTCCAGCGCAACCAGCAGTTTATCGAGATTTTGCTGGTCGCTGGCGTCCAGGCCCGCGTAGCGCGCGGAATAGATGCCGGGTGCGCCGCCAAGGGCATCTACCGCCAGCCCGGAGTCATCGGCGATCGCCGGCAGGCCGGTGATTTCCGCCGCGTGGCGTGCTTTAAGAATGGCGTTTTCAATAAAGGTCAGGCCGGTTTCTTCGGCTGACTCCACGCCCAGTTCCGTCTGTGCCACGATATCCAGGCCAAACTCAGCCAGCAGATGTGCCAGCTCACGAACTTTACCGGGGTTACCGGTGGCGAGTACGACTTTTTGCATATTACATCCAGAAAATTAATCAGAAACTATCAAAGCTGAGGCGCTGATGCAGCCGGTAGCAGGCAGCATCAGCGTTGCAGACTCAATCAGAACTGCGCCCAGCCCGGAATATATTCCAGACCGATGAAGTTCAGAGCATACAGAATCAGAATCACCACCATTGCCGAGAAATCGATACCGGCCATTGGCGGGATAATGCGGCGGAACGGTGCCATTAGCGGCTCGGTCAGCTGCATCAACACAAAATCAACCGGGTTGCGCCCCTGGCTGAACCAGCTCATCAGGGAACGAATAATAATCACCCAGAACACCAGTACGCCTGCGGCCTTCACCAGAATTACCAGGCCCAGGTAGAGGAAGATCGGGTCCGGGTAGAACAGGCGCAGCGCCAGCGGCCCCAGCAGGACGCTAATGATATAGGCAACCAGCAGCGAGGCGGTATCAATCGGCCCGATGGACGGAATAATGCGCCGCAGTGGTTTAATAATGGGTTGAGTGATTTTCACCACAAACTGTGAAAATGGGTTATAGAAGTCACATCGCGCCCACTGCATCCAGATGCGCAGTAACAACACTTTGATGTATATGGCAATCACCGTTGTTACCAGAAAAATCAACGCTAGCATGAGGTTCCTCAGTTGTTGTGATTAGCGACGCTGCCATAATCGCGCGCGCCGAAGATTGCGGTGCCAATACGCACCATGGTACTGCCCGCCGCAATCGCGGCGTCCATGTCGTCACTCATTCCCAGAGAAAGTGTATCCACCTCAGGATAATCACTTTGCAGCTCTTTGAGCGCTGCCGCCATCTGCTGGCACACCGCCAGCTGACGCGCGTACTCCGCTTCCGGTGCGGGGATGGCCATCAGCCCACGCAGACGCAGGCGCGGCAATTGTGCCACGGCCTGGGCCAGCGCCGGTAATTCTGCCAGCGTAATACCGGACTTACTTTGTTCATCGCTGATGTTGACCTGAATCAGCACGTTCAGCGGCTCGGTATTGTCAGGTCGCTGTTCATTCAGTCGGGTGGCGATGCGCAGACGATCGACCGTATGGCACCAGTCAAAATTCTCCGCTACCAGCCGACTTTTGTTGGATTGCAGGGGACCGATAAAGTGCCATACCAGATTGAGATCGGCCAGCAGCTGGATCTTATCCACCCCTTCCTGCACGTAGTTTTCACCAAAGCAGCGCTGCCCGGCCGCGGCGGCTTCTGCGACGGCGCTCGCAGGTTTGGTTTTGCTCACTGCAAGCAGCGTAATGTCCTGTGGATCGCGGCCGCATTGGCTTGCCGCCGCTGAGATCCGCTGGCGGACTTGCTGTAAGTTGTGCTCAATCGAAGTCATAGTCAGGGAAAAAATATGGATATTGAAGAAATTGTGGCCCTTAGTGTAAAGCATAATGCAGGAGATCTGCATCTCTGTAGTGGCTATTCGCCATTCTGGCGAAAGCATGGGCTGTTGGAACCGCTAAGCGACTGGGCAGAAGTCAGCAATGCCAGCCTGGAAAAGTTTGCGGAAACGACCCTGACCAAAACGCAGAGGGAGGAGCTGAAACAGCAAGGCCAGCTGGATTTTGCACTGACGCAGGCCGGAGTTCGGCTGCGCGCCAACCTGTTTCGCCAGCGCGGCGGGCTGTCGCTGGCGTTGCGGCTGATTGCCAGTGAGTGCCCGAGTACGGCTTCGTTGCATCTGCCTGCGGTGGTTGCCTCGCTGGAACAGCAGAGCGAGGGGCTTATCCTGATCACCGGTGCGACAGGCAGCGGTAAATCCACCACGCTGGCGGCGCTGATTGACAGTATTAATCAGCAGCAGCAGCGCCATATCCTGACGCTGGAAGATCCGATTGAGTTTCTACATACCAGCCGGCGTTCGCTGATCCAGCAGCGCGAGCTGGGAGCGCACTTTTCCTGTTTTGCCGACGGGCTGCGTGCCGCGCTGCGCGAAGATCCGGACGTTATTCTGCTGGGTGAACTGCGCGACAGCGAAACCATCCGACTGGCGCTGACGGCGGCGGAAACCGGCCACCTGGTGCTGGCCACGCTGCACGCGCGCGGTGCAGCGCAGGCGGTTGAGCGGCTGGTGGACGTCTTTCCCGGTGAGGAGAAAAACCTGATCCGCAGCCAGCTTGCAGGTAGCCTGAAAGCCGTAATAGCCCAGCGGCTGGTGGCGGCGGAGCGGGGAAGGGTGGGACTGTTTGAAGTGATGGTTAACTGCCCGGCCGCGGCCAATCTGATCCGCGAGGGGAAAACGCACCAGCTGCCCGCACTGTTGCAAACCGGCAGCCAGCTGGGAATGCAAACCTTTGAACAGAGCCTGGCGGAACGTCGGCGGCAGGGGCTATTACCGGAGTAGAGTACGCTTCAGCGTCATTATCAGCATCAGCATCAGCATCAGCATTGCTGGCAGCTGGATGCTCTGCCCTGGATGATGTTCAGGGGCTGTGCGAGCGGGTTAATAGTTATTCTCAAACCAGCTTTCTAAAATGATCACCGCTGAAAGTGAATCCACGCTGCCCTTGCTCAGCGCGCGGAAGCCGCCGCGTTCGAACAGTTCGGCACGAGCTTCCACCGTACTGAGGCGCTCGTCGTGCAGATCGACCTGCACGCCAAAGCGGCCATGCAGGCGGTTGGCAAACTTGCGTGCTCTGGCGGTCAGTGGCTGTTCGGTGCCGTCCATATTCAGCGGCAAGCCAACGACAACGCGGTCCGGCTGCCACTCTTTCAGCAGCGCTTCAATTTTGTTCCAGTCCGGGATGCCGTCCTGTGCTTTCAGCGCGGTCAACGGACGGGCGGTGCCGGTCAGCTGCTGTCCAATGGCCACGCCAATGCTTTTGGTGCCGAAGTCGAACGCCAGTAGTGTCATTGAGCTCATCAGGCGTGTCCTGCTTCGCTGGTCATCTTATGGATATCGATGCCAATGCTTTTGGCCGCTTCTCGCCAGCGTTCGGCGATTGGCGTGCGGAACAGAATGTTGCTGTTCGCCGGAGCAGTCAGCCAGGCGTTTTCCAGCAGCTCGTCTTCAAGCTGGCCTTTCTCCCAGGAGCAGTAACCCAGCGCAACGAGCACCTGCTCAGGTTGATCCGGCGTGCCGAGAGTTTCCAGTACATCACGCGAGGTGGTGACGATGGTGTTATCTGAAACGCGAATGCTGGAGGCAAAAGTGGTTTGCGCGGAGTGCAGTATAAAACCGCGATCCTCCGCCAGCGGGCCGCCGGAAAAGACCGGTTTATCCAGTTTAACCTCGGGATCGCGCGGTGTAGGCATAATCTTTAATTTTTGCAAAATGCCATCAACCGTCAGGTTTTCCATCGGTTTATTGACGATAAGCCCCATCGCGCCATCATCGTTGTGCTCGCAGATATAGACGACGGAGCGCTTAAACAGAGGGTCCTGTAAGGCCGGCATGGCAATCAAAAAATGATGCTGTAAATTCATACTTTATATTCTGTTATTGGATTAACCATCCGCTGCTGCCGTCGGATGGTTAATGGGTGAGCCGTGGGGCATCCTGCCCCGGCGTGGCGGTCAGGCCAGACGCTTTTCAATGGCATCCATCAGCATTCCGGTAATCGAAATCGGGAACGCTGACTCAATTTCGCGAATGCAGGTTGGGCTGGTGACGTTAATTTCGGTGAGCTTGTCGCCGATAATGTCCAGACCGACAAAAATCAGGCCTTTCTGCTTGAGGATTGGCCCTACGCGGCGGGCAATTTCCCAGTCGCTTTCGGTTAGCGGACGTGCTTCACCGCGACCACCGGCAGCCAGGTTACCGCGTGTTTCACCGGATTTAGGAATACGCGCCAGGCAGTAAGGCACCGGCTCGCCGTCCACCACCAGAACGCGTTTGTCACCGTCTTTAATCGCTGGCAGATAATTCTGCGCCATGCAGTAAAAGTTACCGTGCTCGGTCAGCGTTTCGATAATCACCGACAGGTTAGGGTCTTCCTGCTTGATACGGAAAATCGATGCGCCGCCCATGCCGTCCAGCGGCTTGAGGATGATATCACCGTGCTGCTGCCAGAACTCGCGGATCTGGCTGGCGTTGCGGGTGACCAGCGTGTCCGGCGTCAGCTCGGCAAACCAGGCGGTGAACAGCTTTTCGTTGCAGTCGCGCAGGCTCTGCGGTTTGTTCACGATCAGCGTGCCTTTCTCTTCCGCACGCTCAAGGATATAGGTGGCGTAGATAAACTCGGTGTCAAACGGCGGATCTTTACGCATCAGCACCACGTTCAGATCGGCCAGCGCGATATCCTGCTCGCTGCCGAATTCAAACCATTTGTCGTAATTCTGCTCAACGCTCAGCAGACGGGTACGCGCCCGGCCTTCGCCGCCGCGCAGATAGAGATCGTTCATCTCCATGTAGTGAATTTCGTAACCACGGCGCTGTGCTTCCAGCAGCATCGCAAAGCTGCTGTCTTTTTTAATATTGATGGAGGTGATCGGGTCCATCACGATGCCAAGCTTAATCATTCTTCTCTCCAGTGGTAGCTAACGTGCCGTGTCATAGTTTTCGGCTCTGCAGCGTCATTGTCGCTTGCAGGCTCGCCAGGATATCGGTTTCGATACCGCGGTTGTTAAGCACAATGGGCTTAGCCCAGATCGCCAAATCGAACCTGTAGCGCGGTAATTGCCGTCAGGGCGGTCGTTTCGGTGCGCAGCACGCGCGGTCCTAACAGAATATCGGTAAAGCCATAGCCTGTCGTCATGCTGATTTCATCAGCAGAAAGACCGCCTTCCGGGCCTATCAGCAGGCGTACGCGTTCTACAGGCAGCGGCAGCGTATTAATGCTGTGCTCCGCACGCGGATGAAGATTTAGCTTCAGGCCGCTATCCTGCTCTGCACACCAGGCTTCCAGCGTCATCGCGTTGCGCACTTCAGGAACGCTATTGCGGCCACACTGCTCACAGGCGGCAATGACAATTTTCTGCCACTGCTGGATTTTCTTCGCCAGCCTTTCCGCATCCAGCTTTACGCCACAGCGTTCAGAAAACAAGGGGGTAATGACATTAACGCCCAGCTCAACGGCTTTCTGGATGGTGAATTCCATCTTCTCGCCGCGCGACATCACCTGGCCGAGATGCAGATGCAGCGGGGATTCGCGGCTGTCCGCGCGGCTTTCGGTGATTTTAACGCGCACGCTCTTTTTATCCGCATGGATAATCTCAGCAGAAAAAGTCAGATTAGTGCCATCAAAAAGCTCTACGGCCTGGCCCGGTCCCATGCGCAGTACGCGGCCAACGTGGTTCGCCGCATCTTCACAGAGGGCAACTTCGCTTCCTGCCTGTAGCGGCTCGGGGTGATAAATGCGCGGTACTCGCATAGCAATCGATAATCCTGTAAAAGTGGGAGCCTCACTATCCGGCCCCTTAAGAACGGCTGTTGTGCAGTTTAGGTCAGTGATTTTACCGCTGGCAAGCCTGCTGTACATAGGGGTTGTGATTTCCCTGCACACGGGCAATCCGATTGTCGCGTTCGCATTCCCATGCGTTAACCGGATAAAGCTTGTTCCAGGCGGTCATCAGCTGCGTTTGCTGTCGTGACATTTGCAGCTTATAGGTATCGCGCATATAGAACCAGGTGCGGGCAATCGCACCACGGGCGCGGGCGGGCGGCTCTGCCAGCTTGTTTTTGAAGTCGACCTTCATCGCGCACTGGCCGTACTGCTGTTCGCCACCGTTCCATTGGCCGTACATAAAGTTGCCGCGATCGCCGTTAACTTCACCGATGGCGGGCTGCAGATTATGCAGATCGGTTTCCATTCGGCGGTATTCATCATCTTTTGCGCAGTTTTTGCGCCCGCCATCCTGCCAGCACTGGCGCTGGTGGCCAAAGCTCCATGCCGGAACCACATGTTCCCACTCGATGCGCTCGGCCCGGTTAGCGTTTTTTCTAACCTGATAGCCGCAGGAGGCGAGGTCGGGAACGCCTTTCTTGCCCTGCCAGGTGATTTTACAGCCGCAGTAGAAAGATCCAGGCGCATCGGCATTGATCTGTGCCGCATAGGCTTTTGCCTGACTGAAGTTATTTTGATGATAGTTGTCCAGACTCAACGCCTGTGAAGAAAAGACGGGAAGCAACAGTGAAAAAGCCAGCGAGGCCAAAATTTTGCGAGACATATTCCAGAAATTCTGTGATCCGTGAGAAAGCCCGGAGAGTAACAGAAGTTCCAATAATAGCGAATAATTAGCTTATAAATTAGCCTGATACTGTCAGGTGCTTGCTGGATTTTCGCACTTTTAGGCGCTTTTAAATTCACCCGGCTGCAAAATGTCACCGCAGTGCAGGCAGCGGTACTCACTTTCGCCGCGAACCACGCGATTATGTCGCCGAATGGTCAGCTGATGCTGCTGGCAGCGGCAGCGATAGGGGAAGGCCTGGCTGCGCACGGAAGCGATAGCGAACTGATGCGTGCGGCGGGCCGGAACCTCCAGCACGCTCTCCATCATCCATTTCCACTCTTTGCCGTGGGGCGCTACGCGGCCAAAGTGCTTCCAGACCAGTAAATGCGCCAGCTCATGTGGAACCACTTCATCAATAAATGCCTGCTGATTTTCCAGCAGCAGTACCGGATTAAGGCGGATTTCCCAGTCCTGTAGCCAGGCAGTGCCGGCCGCCGTGCCGCGCTGCTGATAAACCAGCCGAGGTTCGGGATAATTGCGTTCCAGCCGTTGATTCGCCAGCTGCAGTTTTTCACGCAGCGTGCGCATAACGGACTGCTGGAGAGCGATGGGGAGTCGTTGGGATTTCATAGCGCAGAGAATACGGTGGCGGGAAGAGAGAAGCAATAAGACGGCCGGATTGCTCCGGCCGTAGGATGATCAGTCGCGGGAACCGATATCACGCAGTTTTTTACCGCTCAGCAGGTTACGCTCGATATGTTCCAGAGAAACGCCTTTCGTTTCCGGGATCAGGCACAGCGTCAGCACGATAAAGAACAGGTTGAGTGCGGCATACACCCAGAAGGTGTTGGCGTTACCCAGCGTATTCAGCATAGTCAGGAAGGTGGCCCCGACGATCATGTTGGCGATCCAGTTGGTGGTGGTGGAAACCGTAATACCGAAATCGCGGCCTTTCAGCGGCTGAATTTCGGAGCACAGTACCCAGATCAGCGGACCGGCGCTCATTGCAAAGCCAACGATAAACATCAGCAGCATACCAATCGCAAAATACTGCGCCGCTGCGGAGTTAATGCCGATATGCAGCATGGTCCCCAGAATGCCCATACCCAGCGCCATCACCATAAAGCCGAGGATCAGCGTTGGCTTACGGCCCCAGCGGTCTACCAGACCAATAGCAATAAATGTCGCCAGTACGTTGATCAGGCCGACGATAACCGTCCCCCACATCTGCTGGGTGGTGTTGGCGAAACCGGCAATTTCAAAGATTTTCGGCGCGTAATACATGATCACGTTCATGCCGGTGAACTGCTGCATTACCTGAAGCAGGATGCCGAGCCACACCGCGCGGCGGAAGTTGCTATTGTCTTTAAACAGTTCCCAGCCGGACTGCTTGATCTTCAGGCTTTCACGGATTTCATCCAGTTCGCGCTTTGCCTGTTCGCTGGTGTCACGCAGGCGATCCAGCACACGCTGCGCATCGCGGAAGTTACCTTTCGCCGCCAGCCAGCGCGGGCTGTTTGGCAGGAAGAACACGCCAACCAGCAGCAGCAGGGCGGGAATGGTGATCACGCCCAGCATCCAGCGCCATTCGCCGCTGTAGCTGAAGGCGGTATCGGACAGGTACGCACCCAGAATACCGATGGTAATCATCAGCTGGTAGAGCGAGATCATGCTGCCACGGATTTTTTCCGGCGCGATTTCAGACAGATAAAGCGGAGCAGTATAAGACGCTACGCCAACGGCCAGGCCAAGCAGTACGCGGGCAATAATCAGCATTTCCGCGTTCGGCGCAAAGGCTGACCAGAGTGAGCCGATAACGAACAGAACGGCGCCGATCATCAGGCTTTTTTTACGGCCAAGATAAGACGACAGCCAGCCGCTGCCGATGGCACCGATGGCGGCACCAAACATCATGGAGCTGACGATCCACTCCTGCTGGTGAGCGGTGACGTTGAAATCTTTCGAGATAAACGGCAGGGCACCGGCAATCACGCCGATATCCAGGCCAAACAGCAGGCCGGCCAGGGCAGCAAGGAAACAGACGAAAAGGGTCATAGCCTTGTTCGATGTTCTGCTGTGAGTTTTTGTTCCAGGCATGATGCCTCCATTAATGACTGCTTATTGTTGCGGTCAATGTTAGACAACCTGCTTCCATCAGACTGTGCGTTAGGTCACATCAGTGTAATCGGTTACACTTGCTGTGTTAGGTTAAAGCTTAGGCAAGGTGCATAAACCGGCCTTTTAATCAGTATTTAACGATGTTTTGTTGTATTTTTTCTCACTGTGATTAATGGTTGCCGGATGTTTCTGAAAATATAATATTTTGTATATTTATGGCAATGAGCTGATGTCTTAAATATAGGAAATATAGAGTGTTTGTTTGTGTAACCGATACCAATTTAGCGCATTGGGTTACTTAGAGTGTAGCTGGTTGTGCGGGTGTTAATTTTTGGTTGCGGAATATGTATGTGGATGTCGAAAATAGCTGATGAGCTGATGAGCTGATGAGCTGATGAGCTGATGAGCTGATGAGCTGATGAGCTGATGAGCTGATGGACGTTGGTTACTATGGAGATTGCGCTGGCTGGCTGTTCCCCCGCCCGGATGGTCCTCACGCCACGCTTTGCGTGGTGCCTTCGCTACGTTCGTCAGCCTGTCGGACCGCCAAAGACGGGCCGTCCATGGCCCGGCTTTGTCTTTCGTCCGCGTCCATGCGGCCGAATCCTGGCTTCCTTTCTCCGCTCAGCGCTGCGGATTATCCGGTCGGGTGAACAGTCAGCCTGCTGTGCTGCTTCCGTGATGCATGCCAGATAAGATAGACAGCGAGCACGACGCTCGATGGAGGGGGGCAGGTTGCAGTCCAGATATGCCTGAACACCTGCAATAAACGTTCTGAAGGGAATAGTTGTTTGTAAAACCGCGACTCTGAAGGTCATAGGGAACAGCCTCTGCCGCGGGTACCGGGCAATCCGCAGCGCTGAGACGTAGGCAGCAGGCCAGGAGATGCCAGCAGGGAAGCTGGCGTCAGGCGAAGCCGGGCAGGACGCCCGTCTTCGCCGGTCCGGGAGGCCGGATGCCGAAGCCGAAGGCACCACGCGAAGCGTGGCGCGAGGACGCCCGGTACCCGCGGCAGAGGCTGGGAACCCTCGCACACACGATAAAGCGAAGCAAAAAAAACCGCCATCTAAAAGACGGCGGCTTAATCACGCTGGAGGGCAGCCCGAAAGCACCCTCAGCACAGCGGCAGAAAACTCATTTCAGACCGGCAGCATCGCGCAGCAGAGCGGCTTTGTCGGTTTTTTCCCATGGGAAATGCTCGCGACCAAAGTGACCATAGGCCGCAGTTTCGCGGTAGATCGGATGCAGCAGATCCAGCATCTGAATCAGGCCGTAAGGGCGCAGATCGAAGAACTCGCGCACCAGCAGAGTCAGCTGCTCGGTAGAGACTTTCTCTGTGCCGAACGTTTCCACCATGATGGACGTTGGCTCTGCAACGCCGATAGCGTAGGAAACCTGAATCTCGCAGCGGTCGGCCAGACCGGCAGCCACGATGTTTTTCGCTACGTAACGCGCCGCGTACGCCGCTGAACGGTCAACTTTTGATGGATCTTTACCGGAGAACGCACCGCCGCCGTGGCGAGCCATGCCGCCGTAGGTATCAACGATGATTTTACGACCGGTCAGACCACAGTCACCCATTGGACCACCGATAACGAAACGGCCGGTCGGGTTGATGTGGTATTTGGTGCTGGCATTGATCCACTCAGCGGGCAGAACCGGCTTGATGATCTCTTCCATCACGGCTTCTTGCAGATCTTTCTGCGAGATGTCTTCGGAATGCTGAGTAGACAGTACCACTGCGTCGATACCGACAATTTTGCCGTCATCGTACTGGAAGGTGATCTGGCTTTTCGCATCCGGGCGCAGCCATGGCAGGCTACCGCTTTTACGGACTTCAGACTGGCGCTGCACCAGACGGTGTGCGTAAGTTACCGGAGCGGGCATCAGCACGTCGGTTTCATTGGTGGCATAGCCGAACATCAGGCCCTGGTCACCGGCACCTTGCTCAAGCGGATCGGTACGATCAACGCCCTGGTTAATGTCAGGAGACTGTTTACCAATTGCGCTCAGTACGGCGCAGGAGTTGGCATCAAAGCCCATATCGGAATGAACATAGCCGATATCGCGCACGGTTTGACGGGTGATCTCTTCGATATCAACCCATGCACTGGTAGTAATTTCACCACCAACCAGCACCATGCCGGTTTTTACATAGGTTTCGCAGGCCACGCGTGCTTTCGGGTCCTGCTCGAGAATTGCATCGAGCACGGCATCGGAAATCTGGTCGGCGATTTTATCAGGATGTCCTTCTGATACGGACTCGGAAGTAAACAGGTGTTTAGCCATTATATTCTTTACCTTACTAATACGGGTTGAAGATCGACTGCATAGCGCAAAAACTGGAGATTAGCCTGAAATCCAGGACAGATATCTGTTCTTAGCGCCCCCCTCAGGCAAAGCCATGAGCAGTGATTATCCTTTTCAGGGATATCGCCCCCGTAGTAACGGAGGTAAATCAAAGACGCTTAGAAGTTAACCAGTATAGATGGATTAACATCTGGATGGCTATTTTAGGTTACACGTTAAGCGGATTGCCAGCATTTTTTGCCGAGTGGCGTTTTATCATTTGTAAAAAGTGGAAAATTATCCTGACAGATATCGCATCCGGCACATTTAGATTTTGCAATTTTAGTGGCGTAGCTGTATAAAACGGCGCTGCCTTTGACCGCTTTCTCAGGCATGCAACTGACCCGCCAGCAATGAAAAATACGCGCTGGCTTTCACCCGCAGTTTTTGGTTTTTCCACGCGCCGGTCGGTGTGTGTGGAGGTGACAACAGTAATGAACCACGGTGTTTCACTCGTTCAGTTACGCCATCCCGGCGTGTTCAATTTCCCCTCATGCGGTACGACTCCCTGTACAGTTCGCCGAAATTTTGTGCGTGTTGGTAACAATCCCGACACCAGCGCCGGTTAATCTGCTTCTGACGTTGTGACCAGGTTCTCTCAGATTTACCTGAGAGTTGTCTCTATTGGTTTTCTGACCCGTTATACGGAGTCCGCGACGTGTTTTACAATGTTATACTTCAGAAACCGATTTTAGCGGTACTTCAGTCTGCCAGACTGAACATCCCGGTAATTGATGGGTCATCGTCACAGGTTAATTCTGCGGCGGCTTGCTGTTTTGCTTTACTACAATTTGAGGTTCGCAATGTCTGACGACATAAAGAATGTGATGGGTTCGTCAGCGGGCGAACAGGGTGTTCTCCGCTCCATGCAGGAGGTGGCCATGAGCGATCAAGAAGCCAGCAAAATGCTGCGTACTTACAATATTGCCTGGTGGGGCAATAACTACTATGACGTCAATGAACTGGGCCACATCAGCGTTTGCCCGGACCCCGACGTCCCTGAAGCGCGCGTTGACCTGGCGAAGTTGGTAAAAGAACGCGAAGCCAACGGCCAGCGTTTACCGGCGCTGTTTTGCTTCCCTCAGATCCTGCAACATCGCCTGCGTTCAATTAACGCAGCCTTCAAGCGTGCGCGCGAATCCTACGGCTATCGCGGCGACTACTTCCTGGTTTATCCGATTAAGGTGAACCAGCATAAGCGCGTCATTGAATCCCTGATCAACTCCGGCGAACCGCTGGGGCTGGAAGCCGGTTCCAAGGCCGAACTGATGGCGGTACTGGCGCACGCCGGGATGACCCGTTCAGTGATCGTCTG
Source organism: Pantoea coffeiphila (assembly GCF_016909495.1). Classification (GTDB taxonomy): domain Bacteria; phylum Pseudomonadota; class Gammaproteobacteria; order Enterobacterales; family Enterobacteriaceae; genus Erwinia; species Erwinia coffeiphila. Next base: position 635,154 of record NZ_JAFBFW010000003.1, read on the forward strand.
TAACGGCTATAAAGACCGTGAATATATCCGCCTTGCGCTGATCGGCGAAAAGATGGGCCACAAGGTCTATCTGGTGCTGGAAAAAATGACCGAAGTCCAGCTGGTGCTGGAAGAGGCTGAACGCCTGAACGTCGTGCCGCGCCTCGGTATCCGTGCGCGCCTGGCTTCACAGGGTTCCGGCAAGTGGCAGTCGAGCGGCGGTGAGAAATCGAAGTTCGGTCTGTCGGCGACTCAGGTGCTGAAGCTGGTTGAGATCATGCGCGAAGCCGGGCGGATGGAAAGCCTGCAGCTGCTGCATTTCCATCTGGGATCGCAGATGGCCAACATTCGCGATATCGCCACCGGCGTACGTGAATCGGCGCGTTTCTACGTTGAGCTGGCGAAGCTCGGCGTGAATATTCAGTGCTTTGACGTCGGCGGCGGTCTGGGCGTTGACTATGAAGGCACGCGCTCCCAGAGCGACTGCTCGGTGAACTACGGCCTGAACGAATACGCCAACAACGTTATCTGGGCGATTGGCGATGCCTGTGAAGAGCACAACCTGCCGCACCCGACGGTGATCACCGAATCCGGTCGTGCGGTGACTGCGCATCATACCGTACTGGTTTCCAACATCATCGGCGTAGAGCGCAACGAATTCAGCACGCCGCAGCCACCGTCTGAAGATGCCCCACGCCCGATCGTCAGCATGTGGGATACCTGGCAGGAGATGCACGAGCCGAACAACCGCCGCTCGCTGCGCGAATGGCTGCACGACAGCCAGATGGATCTGCACGATATCCACACCGGCTATTCGCAGGGCACCTACGATCTGACTCAACGCGCCTGGGCCGAGCAGCTGTATCTCAACATCTGTAACTATATTCAGCAGCATCTGGACCCGAGCAACCGCGCGCACCGTCCGATTATTGATGAACTACAGGAGCGGATGGCGGATAAGATTTACGTCAACTTCTCTCTGTTCCAGTCAATGCCGGATGCGTGGGGTATCGATCAGCTGTTCCCGGTACTGCCGCTGGAAGGGCTGAACAAAGTGCCGGAGCGCCGTGCGGTGCTGCTGGATATCACCTGTGACTCGGACGGCACCATCGATCACTATGTTGACGGTGACGGGATTGCCACCACCATGCCGATGCCGCAGTACGACGTGGATAATCCACCGATGCTGGGCTTCTTTATGGTTGGTGCGTATCAGGAGATCCTCGGCAACATGCATAACCTGTTCGGAGATACCGAAGCGGTTGACGTGTTCGCCTTCTCCGACGGCAGCGTGGAAGTTCAGCTGTCTGACGAAGGGGATACCGTGGCGGATATGCTGGAGTACGTGCAGCTGAATCCTGCCGAGCTGCTGACGCATTTCCGTAACCAGATCAAAGAAAGCGATCTCGACGACGACCTGCGCGCGCAGTTCCTGGAAGAGTTCGAAGCGGGCCTGTACGGGTATACTTATTTAGAAGATGAGTAAGTAATAATCAGGCTGAACGGTTATCCGTTCAGCCTTATCTGAGCTTTATTTACCACAGGTAAAATTTCAAGCAGTAAAGAATATCTCATCGCAGCCATTTTATTTACAGCACATCATGCAAGGCTCAAAGCCAAACTTTTCCAGAAATGATTTTTCGAAGCTAAAATTTTTCGGGCCAAATTTTCTCAAACCGTACTGAAACAGTGCTTCCATCAGCGCCGGCTTTAACTCTTGTAGCCATAATTTCAACGCCTCTGAATCATTTTGCATATTGCGCGCAGGCTTATAACGCTTGTTACACACATCCTGGTGTTCAGCCATCAGCGCCTTTGCTTTTTCAACTTTTTCATCAACAACTATTTTTATCTCTTCCAGAGATAGCGAACTAAACTGATAGCGTCCGGAGTTGTTTTTCTGTAGCTTCACTGGTGGATTTTTCAATGCAAACTGCGCGGAGAGGCGCAGGATAAATTTCTCTTCATCCTCCTGTAAAAGATGTCGGTTGTCATGGGCGAATTTTTTGCATTTTAGTACTTCGCTTTCCCCACGCGCGGTGATTTCCGGGGGGGCTTCAAAATTAATATAGTTGTTAAGCAATGCATTGCAATGTTCGGATTTATGATATTTTGGTGTCGTCTTATTATCAAATAATAAACTCATATTCTGAGTTTTCTGGCGTGCCTGATGAATAAAACGATTATCCAGTTCTTTGAACAGAGCCCGCGTTAACCAAAGTAGTGAAATATCGCGATCGGTGAGCAAGAATCTTAAATTATTATTATCATAATACTGCTGGCATAATGATACGGTAACATCTGAAAAATTGATGCCAAACTGGTAGGTCAGGCCACGATAGGAGCCCTGAGTAATAAAGTATTTTTCTACGTCAGTATGATTGTTCACAGGCTCATCCCTTTAAAGCATCAACAATCTGTTGGCGAATTTTTTCATCCTGGGGCCAGTCTACGGAGAGAGTACCTCTTTCCATTAATATTCCCAGGCATGAGCGGGAAAGCTCGTCCTCGCTGTACTCCTCGGCAGTTTTCTTAATCAGTGGAATGCTTTCCTTCGAAGTAAGAAGATATTCTGACAGTAGTTCACTGATCTTATCGTAAAACAAATTTGCTTTGTTCTGGCCGTAAATATCACACATCACATCGATCATGGCTGCAACTTTATGATTTGGTCGATAGCTGATAGTGACATATTCACTGCTGTTGCTGTTAGCCAAACGTTCGTTGATAACCTGAGACAATTTTTTCATTTTATTTTTTCACACTGGAGGAAAGGATTGACTTGATATCATCATGTTCTTGAGAATAAAAATTCTGTTGCTGGTAATAGTTATTTTCCACGTGACCGATCTGTCCATTTGGATCGATTTCGTATAGCCAGCTTTTATCAATGGATAATGAATTATTTAATTCAGGATTACGTTTGTCCGCCTCTGATGCCAGCAGGTAGCGAGTATCAAAATTTTCCACGTCCTGATTGAAGAATTTATATACCAGGGTTTCAATCACTGCATTAACGACCTGAGAACGCGTATCGTCGGTCAGCGCAGCCAGTTCATCCAGAATCGTCAGGTCAACTTTATTGATTTTTATATTTAATTTAGTTGGGGTGTTTTTAGTCTGGCCTAAAGATCCCTGACCAAAATGCTCTTCATTTATCGTAACGTTTTTCATCGCTGTTTTTTCTCTTTTTAGCATCGAACGAATTATTATAGTAAGCAGTGATAAGCATCTCGTTCACTTCAACAACTGTGAGTCCACCTCGCCCTTTCAGTTTTTCAAGTTGCCGAAGAAGACCAGATAATGTGCCCATCATTGCGGTAATCGTTTTTTTATCCAGAATAACTTTCTCTCCATCGCCTGAATCTGAACCAAATTCAAGTGCGATATCAATTAAAGCCTGCTGAATACCTCTCTCATTCATTCGCTTGTAAGCATGTCGTGTCAGATTCATAGCGCCTCCAGATGATGAAACGAGTATGAGGTCATTTGTTGCTTTCGTCAATAGTCTAATTTTGACTATTTTATAATGGCTGATTTTTTAGGACGGAATGGGGTAAGCGCTTCACACGCGTTCCCCTGAACATGCTAAAATAAAGGCATAATCTGGTGTGATATTTCGCTCACCAACCCCAAATCCCTTTCTCGTCGGGCCTAACGACGCGGCGGGGATTTTTTTTCATCTGTAGCGAGCCGTCAGCGCTGGCTGAACAGTCAATTAAGGAGTCGTTATGCACAACACTTTGGGTAATCAGTATGATAACTCTCTGGTTTCAAATGCATTTGGATTTATGCGTTTCCCGGTCAACTTCCAGCCGTACGACAGCGATGCCGAGTGGGTGATCACCGGCGTACCTTTTGATGCTGCGACTTCCGGCCGCCCGGGCAGCCGTCTGGGGCCGGGCGCTATCCGCCAGATTTCTACCAATCTGGCGTGGGAAGGATGCCGCTGGCCGTGGCAGTTCAATCTGCGTGAGCGTCTTAACGTCATTGACTGCGGCGATCTGGTTTATGCCTTCGGTGATTCTCAGGACCTGAGCGATAAGCTGCAGGCGCATGCGGAAAAACTGCTGGCGAACGGCAAGCGCATGCTGACCTTCGGCGGCGATCACTATATCTCGCTGCCGCTGCTGCGCGCGCACGCGAAAACCTTCGGTAAGATGGCGCTGGTGCACTTCGATGCCCACACCGATACCTATGACAACGGTCCAACCTTCGATCACGGCACCATGTTCCATACCGCGCCGAAAGAGGGCCTGATCTCGCCGGAGCATTCGGTGCAGATCGGTATTCGTACCGAGTTCGACAAGTCGCTGGGCTTTAATGTGCTGGATGCTGCACAGGTTAACGATCGCAGCGTGGACGATATTCTTGCTCAGGTGAAACAGATCGTCGGCGATCTACCAATCTATCTGACCTTTGATATCGACTGCCTCGATCCGGCTCACGCGCCGGGTACCGGTACGCCGGTTATCGGTGGGCTGACCAGCGATAAAGCGACCAAACTGATCCGCGGCCTGCAGGGAATGAATATTGTGGGGATGGATCTGGTGGAAGTGGCACCGGGCTACGACCAGTCGGATATCACTGCTCTGGCAGCGGCAACGCTGGCGTTAGATATGCTGCACGTTCAGGCAGCTAACAAAGGCTAAGCCCGATAACGACTGCCGCACAGTGGCGTACGGCAGTCGTCTTTTCTTCTGTCATTTAGCGATGAGATAAGATCGTTAAAACGCGCTAAACGGGTAATCAACGTATACGCGAACCTCGTTACCCCCGACGTTATAATCACTGGTGTTGCTGGATACCCGCAGTATGGAATAACGCAGGGTCAGCTTCAGGTCTTTCGCCGGGCCGTTTTGCACCTGATACTGAATCTGGTTAAACCACTCGTGTTCCTTGCCGTTGCTGGTTTCTGCGGTTTTAATGTTATCCCCGCGAACGTAAGCGGTAGTCCAGCTCATCCCCGGCACGCCCACACCGGAAAAATCCAGCCCGTAAGAAGCTTGCCATGAACGCTCGCCTTCACCATTAAAATCCGACCAGTAGGAGTTGGACAGCCAGATAGTGTTACCGCCGTCGCCGGTGCCATCAGCATTGCGATAGCCGCCGTATTGATAACCGGTGCTGCCGCTGCTGTGCTGATAAGCCAGTTCGAAGGTTTGAATATCCCAGATGTAGCTCGCCGCCAGGCTCCAGATGGTGTTATTGCGGCCGGTATCGAGCCTGCGCGCATAGTCAGAATCAAGACGCGAGTTATAGCCGTTGAAGTCGAGGATCAGCTTTTGTTTATTGCTGAATGGCTGATTGTAGTTCATGCCGAGATACTGTTTTTTCAGCACGTCTTTGACATCGGAAGCATAGGCCGAGCCGCTGAATCGATCGCTGAACTGATAACTGGCACCGCCGAATGACAGGCTTTTCAGGCCGCTGTTGTGGCGATCGTCGCTTTTACGCTGCTCGTCCGTGAAATAACCGGCGTTAATCTCCAGCCCGGTTATTTCTTTCGAGGTCAACATCGCCCCGGTATAGGTTTCCAGCAGCAGGCGTGAATCATCGGCATACAGAATCGGCAAAATGGGGTACTGATTACCGTAACTTAATACGGTGTTTGAGATGCGCATTTTGGCCGTTGCGCCAAATTTTGCCAGATCGTGTTTAGCGCGACCGCCGTCGCTACCCTGTTTGAAGAAATCGATGCCGCTGGCGCCGCTGCGTCCACGGCCACCGTCAAGGCGTACGGCGTACTGCGCGATGCCGTCAACGCCGAAACCAATCAGCCCTTCGGTATAGCCTGAATGGAATTTAGTGATAGCACCCTGGCCCCATTCAGCTTTATCCTGCACGCCGTTGCGGTAATCGCGATCAATATAAGCGTTACGTAATAGCAGGTCTAAATGGCTGTCGGCAATAAAACCTTTGCTGTCTGCTTGCTCACTGGCGAAGGCCGGTATTACGGCGCATAAATTTAATGTAATTAATAATAGTTCTTTTTTCACTGGCGTTATTTCTCTGGCTGAAGAAAAGGAAATATAAACGTTACCGTGGTGGTATTTACCATGGCGTTAAGCGATTGCAATCGTTAAATACCTATTAGGCCCAGGCTCAGGTCGCTATGCAAGGACTTTGTAGTCGGATTGCCTGCAATGTTTGATTTGATCTTTCCTGAGGCAGGAATAATAAAACGCATAAATGGATGAGTTATGATTTTTTATAATTTCTGGCGGAGATGAATCTGTCGGGTAGTCTGGATTGTAATTTAAATAATTAACAGGTCGTGCGATTTAGTCGGCAAATTATGCTTTGTTAATATTTTTATTAAATTTATAAGCTATGTTTGCTATTAATCGAATTATCTTCAACGTTTTTTCAATGCGTGGGCAGTCAGCCTGAGTTTGCTGCTCATTGTCCCGTCGGCGAATAGTAGATTTTTGCGAAATGGTCATGCGGGCTTTCTGCCTGGAGTGACGGTCAGCCCGCTTTAAATTTATTTGATCCCGTCTGCCGCCATCCGCTCGCGGATATGTTGCGCGCGTGCTTCAGAGGCAGGGTGATCGTCAAACATTGAACTCTGGCGGCCGGCTTCCAGTTTCGCCAGTTTTTCAAAGCTGGTGGCCAGTCCTGCCGGGTTGATGTTGCGCTTGCGCAGCAGATCGTAGGAATAATCATCCGCTTCAGACTCCTGGCGCTGTGAGAACTGTGAATTCACCAGTTTCTCCCCAATATCACCAAGCTGCGACTGGGAAAGTGAAGCGGCAATGCCACCGGCAGACGCGGCAGCGGTGCGTGCAGCGGTCGTCGCGTAGGCCACCTGCATGGCTTTGCGCGAGTGGCCTAATGCAACGTGGCCCATTTCGTGGCCCAGCACCGCCTCAACTTCATTGTCGGTCATCATATCCATCAGGCCGCTGTATACACGAATACAGCCGTTAGCCATCGCCCACGCATTGACGTCTTTAGTGAGGTAAACCTTATAGTTAGCCGGCGTGCCGTTGATGTTATCGCCCAGTGCGGCAGAAATTTTGTTCAATCGCTTGGTATAGGTGCTGTTGGCATCGGCGATTTGCGTGCTGCTGTCCATCTGCTGGCAGGATTTTTCACTGAGCTCTTTTACCTGCGCATCGCTCAGCGTGGCAGCCTGGAAAGCCTGTGCGCCGGACTGCATCAGTCCATTGCTGTCGAAGTTCTGACAGCCTGAAACAAGGGTTGCCAGCGCCAGCGCGGCAAAAGAAATGCGTTTCTTCATTCCGTTTTATCCATTAGTGGTAACAAGGTAATTAAATCATAAGGTTAGCGGATGAAAGAGAGATGAAAGATCCGCCAGATAGTTGAGTTATAGTCTTTGCTGTCGTCTTTGCCTAGTCGGGAGATTCCCAAAGTGCAACTTATGTGATTATTTTTACATCCTGCGCCATGTACATGTTACCCATATTTCATGTACATTGATGGGCGACTTTCCTTCGGCTTTGCCTGATAACTCATTAATTACAATAGGTTAAGTACGGCGAAGCGTTAAATCCGACCTGGAGTAGAAAATGTCTTCTCGTAAAGAGCTTGCCAACGCCATTCGCGCATTGAGTATGGATGCGGTTCAGAAAGCTAAATCCGGCCACCCGGGTGCCCCAATGGGTATGGCTGATATCGCTGAAGTGCTGTGGCGCGATTTCCTGAACCACAACCCGACTAACCCGCTGTGGGCCGATCGTGACCGCTTCGTGCTGTCCAACGGCCATGGTTCAATGCTGATTTACAGCCTGCTGCACCTCACAGGCTACGATCTGCCAATTGGCGAACTGGCTAACTTCCGTCAGCTGCATTCCAAAACCCCAGGTCACCCAGAGTACGGCTACACTGCAGGCGTAGAAACCACCACCGGTCCTCTGGGCCAGGGTATCGCTAACGCCGTTGGTTTTGCGATTGCCGAGCGCACGCTGGCCGCACAGTTTAACCGTCCTGGCCATGACATCGTTGACCATAACACCTACGTGTTCATGGGTGATGGCTGCATGATGGAAGGTATCTCCCACGAAGTGTGCTCGCTGGCGGGTACCCTGAAGCTGGGCAAACTGGTGGCGTTCTACGATGACAACGGCATCTCTATCGATGGCCATATCGAAGGCTGGTTCACCGACGATACCGCGAAGCGCTTTGAGTCTTACGGTTGGCATGTGGTGCGCGGCATCGACGGCCACGACGCTGAAGCGATCAAAAAAGCAGTTGAAGAAGCCAAAGCAGTGACCGACAAGCCTTCACTGCTGATGTGCAAAACCATCATTGGCTTCGGTTCACCGAACAAAGCCGGTACTCACGATTCCCACGGCGCGCCGCTGGGCGATGCTGAAATCGAACTGACCCGCAAGCAGCTGGGCTGGACCCACGCACCGTTCGAAATTCCACAGGACATCTACGCTCAGTGGGATGCGAAAGAAGCAGGCCAGGCGAAAGAATCCGCGTGGGATGAGAAGTTTGCCGCCTACGCGAAAGCCTTCCCTGAGCTGGCAGCCGAGTTCAAACGCCGCGTAAGCAACGAGCTGCCGGCTAACTGGGCAGAAGAGTCGCAGAAATTTGTTGAACAGCTGCAGGCTAACCCGGCGAAAATCGCCAGCCGTAAAGCGTCTCAGAATGCGATCGAAGCGTTCGGCAAACTGCTGCCGGAATACCTGGGCGGCTCCGCTGACCTGGCGCCAAGCAACCTGACCATGTGGTCCGGTTCTAAACCAATCAACGAAGATGCAGCGGGTAACTACATCCATTACGGCGTGCGCGAATTCGGTATGACCGCGATCGCTAACGGTATCACCCTGCACGGTGGTTTCCTGCCTTACACCGCTACCTTCCTGATGTTTGTGGAATACGCGCGTAACGCAGTGCGTATGGCGGCACTGATGAAAATCCGTCAGGTGCTGGTCTACACCCACGACTCTATCGGTCTGGGCGAAGATGGCCCAACTCACCAGCCTGTTGAGCAGCTGGCCAGCCTGCGCGTTACGCCAAACGTCAGCGCATGGCGTCCATGTGACCAGGTTGAATCAGCAGTGGCCTGGAAATACGGTATCGAGCGTCACGACGGTCCTACCGCACTGATCCTGTCCCGTCAGAACCTGGCACAGCAGGAGCGTACGCCTGAGCAGCTGGCTAACATCGCTCGCGGTGGTTACGTGCTGAAAGACAGCGCGGGCACGCCTGATGTGATCCTGATTGCGACCGGTTCAGAAGTTGAGCTGGCGGTTGGCGCGTTCGACAAACTGACTGCGGAAGGCCACAAGGTTCGCGTGGTGTCTATGCCGTCTACCGACGCCTTCGACAAGCAGGATGAAGCCTACCGTGAATCCGTGCTGCCGAAAGCGGTTAGCGCTCGCGTGGCCATTGAAGCGGGTATCGCGGACTACTGGTTCAAATACACCGGTCTGAACGGCGCTATCGTTGGCATGACCAGCTTCGGTGAATCTGCACCGGCTGAGCAGCTGTTCGATCTGTTTGGCTTCACCGTTGATAACGTGGTCGCTAAAGCGAAAGGCCTGCTGTAATCCATCGCAACCGGCTCTTAACCGGGCTGGTTTACCGATAAAGCACCGCTTAGCGGTGCTTTTTTTTCGGCCAGACGGTCAGTCCTGAATCATCTTCTCAAAATGCGCGCTATCCAGATGCCAGCTGTGTGCCTGGCTGTCGGGAAGGAAGCTGCCGTCATCCTCTCCAATCTCCTGGCGATACCTGGCGTTGAGCTTTTGGTTCATGGCCATAATCAGGTCGCGATGCTGTTCGGGTTCGCGGGCCAGATTATTCATCTCCTGCGGATCGCTGCCGAGATCGTAAAGCTCCAGATCGTTCATCGCCAGCAGCTGTTCCCAATTCTCCGGCATGTTGTGCTGGCGCAGTGAATAGTAGCGGGCAAATTTATAACGGCCATCAAACAGCATGCGTACGCCGCTGCGTCGGTGATAGTCCGGTGCAAGTCGCTGAATCTGTTTCTGCTTTTCGGCGGTGTTCAGGTTGGGATTATCCCGCACATCAAAGACTTTCCGCAGGTAGTTATCGTCGATGTACAGCATCATATCGTAGCAATAGAGGCTGGCGTCACGGATCTGGTGCAGGCTGGCCTGCTCAGGATCTTTGATTAACGCGCTAAAATCTTTACCTTTTCGGTCGTGCAGCAGCGGGGCGATCTGCTCTGCGGGCTTCCCGGTCAGGCCGAGTAGGGTTGGCGTCAGATCCAGGTGGCTGGTCAGTGCGTTGCAGACCTTTCCTCCGGGATAGGCGGGATGACTGATAATCATCGGCACCTGTACCTGCTGCTGGTAAACGCAGGTTCCCTTGCCGTGCATTTGGTGAAATCCCTGTAACTCGCCGTGATCGGAAGTCATCACCACAATGGTTTTTTCCGTCAGGCCGAGCGCATCCAGCTCGTTCAGCAGGGCGACGACATGGGTATCGTTATCGCGGATACAGTTAAAATAGTAATCCTGCAGCTTGCGCCAGCGGCGATCCTCGTCAGGAAACTGCCCAACCAGCATGGCCCGTGCCTGCTGATAGTTCAGCTGCGCGGCCGGCCTGCCCGATTGCTCAAACGGCTGATGACGGCTGGCGGGCAGAGGCACCCGATCCCAGCGCGCAGCATACAGCGCATTTTCCGGCGGCTGGCTGGGGCTCATTGGCTGGTTTTCGTTTAGCTTCGAGTGCCACTGAATACGTTCTCCCGGCGCATCGGTATCGATAAACATCACATCGTGCGGATTCACGAGGTTCACCGCCAGCAGCCACGGTCGCTGGCTATCGCTCATATTTCTTCCTTTACTGCGCAGCCAGCTGACGGACTGCGCCAGGGTCAGTGAGTCGTAGACGTATCCCCCTTTGCGCAGGCCAATTAAATCGCCAATGCCGGAGTAGTCCTGAAAGCCATATTGCTGCATATCCTGATGCAGCGGGGCATGGTCAATATCGTCAATGTCTTTGGATGGTACATCTTTTAGCGACAGTTCCAGCGGGCGGGAGAGGTGCCATTTTCCTTTGTAGGCGGCGTAATAGCCGAGTTTATCGATCATGCTGGCCACGGTACCCAGTTTGGGATCGAGGCTCCACGGCATCCAGGGGAGCCCTACATTATCGAACATGCGGGTTTGTGGCATATGCAGGCCGGTATACATGACCGAACGCGATGAGGTACACACACAGCTGTTGATGTAGTGGCGGGCAAACGTTGTCCCCGTTTTCATCAGGCGTTCACGGCCAGGAACGGGAAAAGGGTAGTGCTCGAAGTAGCGCTCCTGATCGGAAGTAATCAGCAGAATATTGTAGCCATCAGGCAACTTTTCCGGTGCGGTAAACGGCGGATGAGCGGCCGCTGACTCGTTTTGTGCCGTGGGGGAGGCGAGGGCCGATGGAATCAAATGGCTGGTGGCGATTGCCCCGGCTCCTTTCAGCAATGTACGGCGTGAAATTCCGTCTTTATCTGAAACGTTGTCCGGCATGGTGATCTCCCTTCTTATTGTGGTGTTATTAGAAAGTGAAATCCCAGATTAAGCGCATTATCGGGAGGCGGTTTACATAAAGTGGTATTCGTCTAAAATTTCATCGTGATGCGCGATTGGCCGGATAAATATGCGTCAAAAGGTGCCGTTTTTTACGTAATTTTGTGACGCAGATCGAAAGTTAAGCGCGGTAATTGATCGTAGTCATTCCTATTATTCCTCTCTTCTATTATTCTAGCTGAAGCGTTTCAGTTTGATTGTCACCGCCGATGCAACCGCAGGTTTGCCGCGGGGGCGGCGCAAGAATTTCCTGTACAAATCGCGGCGTCTGGCTCAGGCTAATCGTCCGATTTCATAGAGAATTCTGATGCAGGAGTAATATGACGGTTCGCATTGCCATTAACGGATTCGGTCGCATTGGGCGCAACGTGCTGCGTGCGCTTTATGAAACCGGACGTCGTGCTGAAATTACGGTGGTTGCCATTAATGAGCTGGCCGACGCTGCCGGGATGGCCCATCTGTTGAAATACGACACCAGCCACGGCCGTTTTGCCTGGGATGTGCGCCAGGAGCGCGATCTGCTGTCGGTTGGCGATGACACTATCCGCCTGCTGCATCACGCCGATATTGCCTCGCTGCCGTGGCGCGAACTGAATGTGGATATCGTACTGGACTGCACCGGCGTCTACGGCAGCCGTGCCGACGGCGAAGCGCATCTGCTTTCAGGGGCAAAAAAAGTGTTGTTCTCCCATCCTGGAGGCAATGACCTGGATGCCACGGTCGTTTTCGGTGTGAATGAGCAAGAGCTGCTGCCGGAACATCTGTTGGTATCGAACGCTTCCTGCACCACTAACTGTATTATTCCGATAATCAAACTGCTGGATGATGCGTGGGGGATAGAGTCGGGTACGGTAACCACCATCCACTCAGCAATGCACGATCAGCAGGTGATTGATGCCTATCATCCCGATCTGCGGCGCACCCGAGCGGCCAGCCAGTCGATTATTCCGGTTGATACGCGTCTGGCCGCGGGCATCACCCGCATTTTTCCGAAATTTAATGACCGTTTCGAAGCGATTGCCGTACGCGTGCCGACGATTAACGTGACGGCGATTGACCTCAGCGTCAGCGTGCGGGATGCGGTTAAGGCCTGCGAGGTCAACGCCCTGCTGCAAAGTGCGTCAGAAGGGGCTTTTAGTGGTATAGTTGACTACACGGAATTACCGTTAGTCTCTATTGATTTTAATCACGACCCGCACAGTGCCATCGTTGACGGCACGCAGACGCGGGTCAGTGGTCAGCACCTGATTAAGACCTTGGTCTGGTGTGATAACGAATGGGGCTTTGCTAACAGAATGCTGGATACCACGTTAGCGATGGCCGATATCGGTTTCAGTCAGGACGCAGCAGCGTCTGTAAAACTTTGAGAATCAACGAGAGGGTTCACCATGTCTGTAATTAAGATGACCGATCTGGATCTTGCTGGTAAACGTGTTCTGATCCGTGCCGATCTGAACGTGCCGGTAAAAGAAGGGAAAGTGACGTCGGACGCACGTATCCGTGCTTCTCTGCCGACTATCGAAGCGGCTCTGAAGCAGGGCGCAAAAGTGATGGTTACCTCCCACCTGGGCCGTCCGGTTGAAGGTGAATACAACGAAGAGTTCTCCCTGCTGCCGGTGGTTAACTACCTGAAAGACAAACTGGGCGCGGATACCGTTTCTCTGGCGAAAGATTACCTGGACGGCGTTGAGCTGGAAGCCGGTAAGCTGGTGGTGCTGGAAAACGTTCGCTTCAACAAAGGTGAGAAGAAAGACGACGAAGCCCTCTCTAAAAAATACGCCGCGCTGTGCGACATCTTTGTGATGGATGCCTTCGGTACCGCGCACCGTGCTCAGGCCTCTACTCACGGCGTGGGCAAATTTGCTCCGGTTGCCTGTGCAGGCCCACTGCTGTCAGCTGAGTTGGAAGCATTAGGTAAAGCCCTGTCTAATCCTGCGCGCCCAATGGTTGCCGTTGTCGGTGGTTCTAAAGTTTCCACTAAATTCGACGTGCTGAACTCGCTGGTGAAAATTGCCGACACCGTTATCGTCGGCGGCGGCATCGCCAACACCTTCGTGGCTATCGACAACAACGTCGGCAAGTCTCTGTATGAGCCAGATTTCGTTGAAGCGGCGAAAAAACTGCGCGACGAGTTCAAAATCCCGGTTCCTACCGATTCACGCGTGGGTACCGAGTTCTCTGAAACCGCACCTTCAACCGTGAAGAAAGTGAGCGAAGTTCAGGATAACGAAGAGATCATGGACTTCGGCGACGAAACCGCACTGGCGATGGCTAAACTGCTGAAAGAAGCCAAAACCATCCTGTGGAACGGCCCGGTTGGCGTGTTCGAATTCCCTAACTTCCGTAAAGGTACCGAAATCGTTGCTAAAGCGATTGCAGACAGCGAAGCATTCTCCATCGCAGGCGGTGGTGATACGCTGGCCGCTATCGATCTGTTCGGTATCGAAGATAAAATTTCCTATATCTCTACCGGCGGCGGTGCTTTCCTGGAGTTCGTGGAAGGCAAAACTCTGCCAGCAGTAGCTATGCTGCAAGAACGTGCTAAGCAGTAATTAAACCTCTGGGCGGAGCCGCGTGAGGCTCCGCATGAGAACAGAATCCTTTAATACGACCGAAGAAACAGGACAAGCTAACATGTCTAAAATTTTTGATTTCGTAAAACCAGGCGTTGTCACCGGCGATGACGTGCAGAAGATCTTCAAAGTAGCGAAAGAGAACAAATTCGCTCTGCCAGCGGTTAACTGTGTCGGTACCGACTCAATCAATGCCGTGCTGGAAGCTGCTGCTAAAGTAAAATCTCCGGTCATCGTTCAGTTCTCTAACGGCGGTGCTGCTTTTATCGCTGGTAAAGGCCTGAAATCTGACAAGCCACAGGCTGCTGCAATCCTGGGTGCGATCGCTGGTGCACATCACGTGCATCTGATGGCAGAGCACTACGGCGTGCCGGTTATCCTGCATACCGACCACTGCGCGAAGAAACTGCTGCCGTGGATCGACGGTCTGCTGGACGCGGGTGAAGCTCACTTCGCTAAAACCGGTAAGCCACTGTTCTCTTCTCACATGATTGACCTGTCTGAAGAGTCTCTGGAAGAGAACATTGAGATCTCCAGCAAGTATCTGGCGCGCATGGCGAAACTCGACATGACTCTGGAAATCGAACTGGGCTGCACCGGTGGTGAAGAAGATGGCGTGGACAACAGCCATATGGACGCATCTGCCCTGTACACTCAGCCAGAAGACGTTGATTACGCTTACACCGAGCTGAGCAAAATCAGCCCGCGTTTCACTATCGCTGCCTCTTTCGGTAACGTACACGGCGTGTACAAGCCAGGCAACGTGAAACTGACCCCAACTATCCTGCGCGACTCTCAGGATTACGTTAGCAAGAAACACAACCTGCCGCACAACTCCCTGGACTTCGTGTTCCACGGTGGTTCCGGTTCTTCAGCTGCTGAAATCGAAGAATCTATCGGCTACGGCGTGATCAAAATGAACATCGATACCGATACCCAGTGGGCAACATGGGACGGTATTCTGCAGTTCTACAAAAAGAACGAAGACTATCTGCAGGGCCAGCTGGGTAACCCAAATGGCGTGGATAGCCCGAACAAGAAATACTATGACCCACGCGTGTGGCTGCGTTCAGCTCAGGCGTCCATGGTTGTTCGTCTGGAGCAGGCTTTCAAAGAACTGAACGCAATCGACGTTCTGTAATTTGTCCGCTGTGCAAAAAAGGCCCGAAAGGGCCTTTTTTTATGCAACTTTCCCATAAATTCCAGCTAATTACGCCAGAAACCTGGCAGATCTTCCCACTGTTGCTTACCCTTAATGTTCAGGCTGCCGGCAGGCGGCAGAGTTTTGAACGCCTCTTTTGGGCAAACAACAGGATGGGAAAATGGAAGATTTAAACGTGGTCGATGGCATCAGTAACGCGGGGGGCTGGCTGGTGCGCAACCAGGCCCTGCTGCTGAGCTACGCGGTAAATATTGTGGCAGCGATTGCGATCATCATCGTCGGGATGCTGGTTGCGCGTATTGTCTCCAATACTATCAATCGCCTGATGCGTGCCCGCCACCTTGATGCGACGGTGGCTGATTTCCTTTCTGCGCTGGTGCGCTACGGCATTATTGCCTTTACGCTGATTGCGGCGCTGGGGCGGGTTGGGGTGCAGACCGCATCGGTCATTGCCGTACTCGGCGCCGCCGGTCTGGCCATCGGCCTTGCGCTGCAGGGCTCGCTTTCTAACCTGGCGGCCGGCGTGCTGCTGGTGACCTTCCGCCCGTTCCGTACCGGAGAGTTTATTGATATCGGCGTGATGGGAACGGTGCAGAACGTGCAGATCTTCTCTACCACCTTAAAAACCGCCGACGGCAAAATCGTCGTGGTGCCAAATGGTAAAATCATCGCCGGGAATATCACCAACTTCTCCCGCGAGCCGGAGCGCCGCAATGAGTTTATTATCGGCGTGGCCTACGATGCGGACGTAGATGATGTGATTACGTTGCTGCGTGGCATTGTTGAGGCGGAACCGCGGGTGCTGCAGGAGCGCGGCGTGCAGATTGGCCTGAACGAAATGGCGCCTTCCTCACTGAACTTCGTCGTGCGCTGCTGGAGCAAGGCAGGGGACCTGCAGCAGGTCTATTGGGATCTGATGAAGGAGTTCAAAAACGCCCTGGATGCGAAAGAAATCGGCATCCCTTATCCGCAGATGGATGTTCATCTGCATCAGACCAAAGCGCCTGAAGTCGATCTGACTAAACCGGCGTAACGCTTTATCAGTAAAGCCCCCTGCCAGATGCTGGTGGGGGGCTTTTTTTTGCTCAACTGCCACATGATGGCGACTGCACCTGCGGTTTTACATCCTCACGCCGTGTTGCGATTCGCCATTACGGAATATTAGCGAAAGTGATGGGGCATTAAATTATAAAGTTTCCCCTAATGATGCGGCCGCTATACACTTGCCGAAAATTGAGTGTAGATGAGGTCTTTTTTATGTTATCCGTTTATTTTCAGGGTGTTGCAATGGGCGCAGCGCTGATACTGCCGCTGGGGCCGCAAAATGCATTTGTGATGAACCAGGGCGTTCGCCGCCAGTATCATCTGATGACCGCCGCGCTCTGCACGCTGAGCGATATTCTGCTGATCTGCGGCGGTATTTTTGGCGGCAGCGCGCTGCTCAGCCAGTCAGTTCTGTTGCTGAATCTGGTCACCTGGGCGGGTGTGGCGTTCCTGTTATGGTATGGCTGGGGCGCACTGCGCACCGCGTTCAGCGGGGATGTCCAACTGGCTGCCGCCGGAGCGATGAAGCAGAGCCGCTGGCGGATTATTGTCACTATGATCGCCGTAACCTGGCTCAATCCGCACGTTTACATCGACACCTTCGTGCTGCTGGGTAGCCTGGGAGGACAGCTGCCGGAAGAGGCGCGGCGCTGGTTCGCCTTTGGTTCGATCAGTACCTCAATCGTCTGGTTTTTTGGCCTGGCGATATTAGCCGCCTGGCTGGCTCCGGTACTGAACACGCCGCGCGCGCAGCGCATTATCAATCTGCTGGTCGGTGGCGTAATGTGGGTGATTGCGCTGAAGCTGGCGATGCAGGCGCTGCATTTCTATTAACGGGAACTCACTTCCAGAATTCAGGTCATAGCGTGACGGGATACGGCGCTCTACACTGTATCGTGACGAATAGACGGAACATTGCGCTGCCGCAGCATCCGGCTCCGGTAGCGTCCGATCCGATACATATGACACCCCCATGGAGGACGCAGTGAAGCTCACTAAACTGGCTCTGGCCGCAATGATTGTTCTGGGTAGTTTACCGTTGGTGACGCAGGCTGATGAACTGCCTGCTGGCCCGCACGTGGTCACTTCAGGCCAGTCCAGCGTGGACGCCGCGCCGGATATTGCTACCCTGGCGATTGAAGTTAATATCACCGCGAAAGATGCTGCTGAAGCCAAAAAGCAGGCCGATACCCGCGTTCAGCAGTATTTTGATTTCCTGAATAAAAGCGGCATTGAAAAGAAAGATATCAACGCCGCCAACCTGCGTACTCAGCCGGAGTACGATTACCTGAAAGATGGCAAATCGGTGCTGAAAGGCTATCGTGCTGTTCGTCAGGTGCAGGTTACGCTGCGTCAGTTGGATAAACTCAACGAGCTGCTGGACGGCGCGCTGAAAAATGGCCTGAACGAGATCCGCTCCGTTGAACTGGGCGTGGCCGATCCTGAACAGTATCGTCAGAAGGCGCGTAAAGCGGCAATTGATGATGCGATTAAGCAGGCGGGCGAGCTAGCCCAGGGCTTTGGCAGCAAGCTTGGCCCGGTTTACAGCGTGCGCTATCACGTTGCCAACTACCAGCCGATGCCAATGGCGCGGATGTATAAAGCGGCGGACGCAGCGCCGATGACTTCTGCAGCGCAAACTTATGAACAGCAGAGCATTCATTTCGACGATCAGGTTGATGTGGTCTTTGAATTGCAGCGCAACCCGTAAGCCATAACGCACTGCGGGCGGACCAGAACAACTGGCCCGCCCGCAGCTGACTCAAAACGTTTCCCGCCTAAACCGTATCCTGACGCAGAACGCGATGGCCGTGAGCCAGCAGCGCATCGGTAACTTTGCGCATCAGGCGGCTTTCCGGGGCAAAACGGTGCCAGTAGAGCATACGGCGCTGCAACAGGCCCGGCGTCAGATCGATCAGCTCACCTTCCGCCAGCTCGCGCTCAATTTGCAGATGTGGGATCATACAGCAGGTGGTTCCCTGACGCGCCAGCTGCACGAAGGCTTCCGACGAGTTCACGATATGGCACGGAACGCTGCCCGGCGACAGATCGAAGTTCTGCTGCAAAAATGCCTGGTGCATATCATCCAGATGGTCAAACGCCACCGCCGGTGCTTTCAGCAGCGCGGAGCGGGTGACGCCATTCGGGAAGTAGCGCGCGGCAAACTCTTTCGAGCCGACAAACAGGTAATCCAGCGCGCCCAGCTGATCGACAAGGCAGCTCGGCAGCGGCTGTGGCTGAATACTGATCGCGCCCACCACTTCACCGCGGCGCAGGCGTTCCTGGGTTCGCGTTTCATCTTCTACCTGAATATTCAGGCGGACCGGAGAGTCGGTCAGCACGGTTTTCAGCGCCGGTAACAGCCACGTTGCCAGACTGTCGGCGTTCACCGCCAGCGACAGCAACAGTGGCGTTGTGCCACCGCTGTCATCACCCAGCCACTCCTCTTCCAGCAGCTCAACCTGGTGCAACAGCGCCAGCAGCTTTTGCCCCTGTTCGGTTGGGCGAGGCGGGACGGTACGCACCAGCAGCGGCTGGCCAAACATATTTTCCAGCTGTTTGATACGCTGTGAAACCGCTGACTGGGTAATACAGAGCTTTTGTGCGGCGCGTTCAAAGCCGCGTTCACGAATCACTGCATCCAGCGCCTGAAGCGTTCGATAATCGGGACGTTTCATTAATCGTTATACTCTTCTCAGGTGTGGTCTAAGCACTATGCCACAGTTTTTATCTTTTGCGCGGGCAAACGTCACTTTGTGAATCAACCACTTTGTGGGCCAGCTTCCATTCCTGCTCATCTGTCACTCTCATGGGCGATTATTTTTGCAGTCATTGCTTTATACTACGCGCACACAGTGACTCACAGGTTTAAACATATCATGACGCAGGATGAACTGAAAAAAGCCGTTGGCTGGGCAGCGCTCGACTACGTGACTCCCGGCACCATTGTTGGCGTAGGGACCGGCTCTACCGCCGCGCATTTTATTGATGCACTGGGATCGATTAAACACCAGATTGAGGGCGCGGTTTCCAGCTCTGAGGCTTCTACCGCGAAGCTGAAAGGCTTAGGCATTCACGTTTTCAATCTTAACGAAGTTGACTCTCTGGCGGTGTATGTTGACGGCGCCGACGAGATTAACGGCCAGATGCAGATGATCAAAGGCGGCGGTGCCGCGCTGACCCGTGAAAAAATCGTTGCGGCAGTGGCCGAGCGCTTTATCTGTATTGCCGATGCTACTAAGCAGGTTGACGTGTTGGGCAAGTTCCCGCTGCCGGTTGAAGTGATCCCCATGGCGCGTTCCTACGTTGCCCGTGAGCTGGTGAAACTGGGCGGCCTGCCGGAATACCGTCAGGACGTGGTCACCGACAACGGCAATATCATTCTGGATGTCTACAACCTCAAGATCCTTGACCCGATTGCGCTGGAAGTGGCTATTAACGCGCTGCCGGGTGTGGTCACCGTCGGCCTGTTTGCTGCTCGTGGTGCGGACGTGGCGCTCATCGGCACTGCAAACGGCGTGAAGACTATTACCAAATGATCTGTCAGGCACCCGTGCGGTGCCTGTTATTTTGATCTAAAAAACATCTTTTCTTTTACGGTCAAAATTTAGTGACTTATGTCACAGTAGATGACTCAGCCGCGCGATCCTCCTGAAGCTATGCAACGCATCATGATTTTCTATCGGTTTGTTCTGGCAGAAGGCACCGCCGTGCTGTGGGGCAGGCAATCGTTTGTATTGCTGCCAGCGTAAATTTTGTTATTTTGACAGAAGGCAATCTTATATCCCCGCCACTGTTCATCTCGCTTCGCGATGCCGCGGTGGCAAAATGAACGGTAAAGGGATTCAGCCACATCTGAAGTCTGCTAAATAAAGGTCGGGAAATGGCAAAAGTATCACTGGAGAAAGACAAGATTAAGTTCTTGCTGGTGGAAGGCGTACATCAGAGTGCGGTCGATAATCTCCGCGCTGCAGGTTACACCAACATTGAATTTCACAAAGGTGCACTGGATAGCGAGGCTCTGAAAGAGTCCATTCGCGATGCACACTTTATCGGGTTGCGTTCCCGTACTCAGCTTACCGAAGAGATCTTCGCCGCCGCTGAAAAGCTGGTTGCCGTAGGCTGCTTCTGTATCGGGACCAACCAGGTTGACCTGCATGCCGCTGCAATTCGCGGTATCCCGGTGTTTAATGCACCTTTCTCCAATACCCGATCCGTAGCTGAACTGGTTATCGGCGAGCTGCTGCTGATGCTGCGCGGCGTGCCGGCGGCCAACGCCAAAGCACACCGTGGCGTATGGCATAAACTGGCGGTAGGTTCGTTTGAAGCGCGCGGTAAAAAGCTGGGCATCATCGGCTATGGCCACATTGGTATGCAGCTGGGCGTGCTGGCCGAGAGCCTGGGCATGCACGTGTTCTTCTACGATATCGAAAGCAAGCTACCGCTGGGCAATGCGACCCAGGTTCAGCATCTCTCAGACCTGCTGAACATGAGCGATGTAGTCAGCCTGCACGTTCCTGAAACTCAGTCCACGCAGAACATGATGGGTGCAGAAGAACTGGCGCTGATGAAGCCGGGTTCTCTGCTGATCAACGCCTCGCGCGGCACCGTGGTGGATATCCCTGCGCTGTGCAAAGTGCTGGCCGATAAACATCTGGCGGGTGCGGCAATCGACGTCTTCCCGGAAGAGCCGGCGACCAACAGCGATCCGTTTAACTCACCGCTGTGCGAGTTCGACAACGTGATCCTGACCCCGCATATCGGTGGCTCGACTCAGGAAGCGCAGGAAAATATCGGTATTGAAGTGGCCGGTAAGCTGGCGAAATACTCTGACAACGGTTCAACGCTGTCTGCGGTTAACTTCCCGGAAGCCTCTCTGCCGATGCACGGCGCCAGCGTCAGCCGTCTGCTGCATATCCACGAAAACCGTCCTGGCGTGTTGACTGCAATCAACCTGATCTTTGCCGATCAGGGCATCAACATTTCGGCGCAGTATCTGCAAACGACGCCGTTGATGGGTTATGTGGTGATCGACGTTGATGCAACGCAGGAAGTGGCGGATAAAGCGCTGCAGCTGATGAAGGCAATTCCTGGTACTATCCGCGCGCGTCTGCTGTACTAATCCCTCTGGCGAGCCGCAGGGTTCGCCGTAGATTGATGCAGTAAACGACATTAAGGGCGACTTTCGGGTCGCCCTTTTTTCATTTCACCACTGCCAGATCTTCGACGGCGTGATCAGCGCGGGCAGCGGAATATCCCACGCGGCGGTCGGGACTTTTTCCACCTGCTGACAGTCGTGAGCCAGTCCTACCGGTAAAAAACCGTGCTGCTGCCAGTTTTGCAGCGTACGGTCATAAAACCCACCGCCCATACCCAGGCGCTGGCCCTGCGCATCAAACGCTACCAGCGGCACCAAGAGCACGTCCAGCTCGCTCAGCGGCAGCAGATGACGAATATCCAGCGGCGGCTCCGGAATGCGCAGGCGGTTTTTTTTCAGTTCGGTGTTTTCGTCATAGCGGATAAACAGCAGGTTTCCGGGAGAGAAGGGATGCAGTACGGGCAGATAGATCCGCTGCTTTCGCTGCCACAGTTTGGCAATCAGCGGTCGGGTATTCAGTTCACCGTCAACGGAAAGGAACAGCGCGATATTTTTGGCCCGCTCCAGCGGAGCGAAGCTCAGCGCGTGTTCTGCAGCCTGCACCGCGGCCAGCTGCTGCTGCTCATCGCTAAGCGCACGGCGAAGATGGCGGACGTGGGTACGGATATCCTGACGGTCGGAAAGATTGAGGCTCATCGCGAGGCTGACTCCGTTAAACGATGCCGTTGAGTGCCGTTAGCGTAGAAAAGAAACCGAACAGAAGGAAGAGTACTGCAGATAAAAAGTGGGAATCTCCGAGATGCCGCCGCAGGCTGTAACCCTTGAACCCTTGGTTCAAGGTGAGTATGCCGTCGTAACCATCAGGCTTCCCGGACGGGCCGGGCATGCACACAGGTTACAGAGCGCCACACTCTGTTTGGTATGAAATATCGGCTCAGGGGACTGGCCCGCTTGCAAACATCTCAGAGAAATTTTGTGCTTCACCGTCACTGTATCACAGGTAACGATAAAGTGTTATTCGAACTTCGCACCAGTACGTTCAGTAATGCGACCTTGCTCAAGTAATGCCTGTTCAATGGTCTGCTGCAGCATGCGAATACGCTGCTCCATGTTAGACGCATAGTCACGTGTTTTGACTTTTTCCTGCGCCAGTTCATGGCAAATATTCAGTGCCGCGATAAATACCAGCTGCTCTGTATTTGTGACTCTAGTGCGAACTTTTAAGTCTTGCAACCGTTGATTAAGGTCTTCGGCAGCCAGATTCAGCGCATCTTGCTGTTCGGGCGGACAATTTACTCTTAATGAACGGCCAAAAATTTGAAGATCTACCGGTTGTGCAGACATGCCACCTTCCTGACTGAATACTGCGCCCGCAAATACCCTTACCACGCAATGGGTCGGGAGGGGCGACACTATAAACTACCCCTGAGAGAAACAACAACCCCTTTAATGGAATCCTTGAGGTACCTGGTGGTAGCATAACACGAACTTATTCAGCCAACGATGACGAAAACGAATGTCACTATCTAACGTAATGCCGGGATACAACACTCTGGCTTCAGCACTTACACAGCAGGGCGTGGGTATGACCCCTGCCGAAATGCACGGTCTGATCAGCGGTCTGCTCTGCGGCGGTAACCAGGACAGCAGCTGGCAGGCGCTGGTTCATGACCTGACTAACGAAGGCATGGCTTTCTCCCAGTCCCTGTCGCTGCCGTTGCAGGAGCTGCATCAGGCCATTGGCGATTCTCTGGAAGATGACGGCTTTATGTTCCAGCTTTATCTGCCGGACGATGAGGATATTACCGTATTCGATCGCGCCGACGCGCTGGCGGGATGGGTCAACCATTTCCTGCTGGGGCTGGGCGTGACTCAGCCTAAGCTGGACAAAGTGAAGGGTGAAACCGGCGAGGCCATCGACGATCTGCGTACCATCGCTCAGTTGGGCTACGACGAAGATGAAGATCAGGACGAGCTGGAGCAGTCTCTGGAAGAGGTGATCGAGTACGTGCGCGTTGCCGCGCTGCTGTGCCACGATACCTTTACCCGATCGTCACCGACCAACGTGGTCGTGCAAAAGCCAACACTGCATTAAGCAAAAGTGTGCCCTGAAGGCTTGCAAGCGGTGAATCCGTAACTTAAGGAGAGCAAATGACCCAGCAGGAATTTTTACGCCGTCGCCAGGCGCTGTTAGCGAAAATGGCCCCCGGCAGTGCGGCGCTGATTTTTGCCGCGCCGGAAGTGACGCGCAGTAATGACAGCGAATACCCCTACCGGCAAAACAGTGATTTCTGGTATTTCACCGGATTTAACGAGCCGGAAGCGGTATTGATCCTGATTAAAAGCAACGAGAGCCATAACCACAGCGTGCTGTTTAACCGCGTGCGCGATCTCACCGCTGAGATCTGGTTTGGTCGTCGTCTGGGTCAGGATGCGGCACCGCAGGCGCTCTCTGTGGATCGTGCGCTGCCGTGGGGCGAGATGGGCGAACAGCTTCATCTGCTGCTTAACGGACTCGATGTGGTGTACCACGCGCAGGGCCAGTATGCTCAGATGGATGAAATCGTCTTTAGCGCCCTTGAGAAACTGCGTCGCGGTTCGCGGCAGAATCTTTCCGCTCCGGCAACGCTGACCGACTGGCGGCCGTGGGTACATGAAATGCGCCTGATTAAATCGGCTGAAGAGCAGGCGGTGCTGCGCGAGGCCGGTCGCATCAGCGCGCTGGCTCATACCCGTGCAATGGAGCAGTCACGCCCCGGGATGTACGAATACCAGCTGGAAGGCGAAATTCATCATGAGTTCAATCGCCACGGCGCACGCTTCCCGTCCTACAACACCATCGTTGGAGCCGGAGAAAACGGCTGCATCCTGCACTACACCGAAAACGAAAGTCAGATGCGCGAAGGTCAGCTGGTGCTGATTGATGCGGGCTGTGAATATCAGGGCTACGCCGGTGATATCACCCGCACCTTCCCGGTTGGCGGTAAATTTACCGCACCGCAGCGCGAGATATATGACATCGTGCTGGCTTCGCTGTATAAGGCGCTGGCGCTGTATCGCCCCGGCACCAGCATTCGTGAAGTGACAGCGGAAGTGGTGTCGATCATGGTCAGTGGGCTGGTGGAGTTGGGCATTCTGCACGGTGACGTTGATACGCTGATTGCCGAACAGGCGCATCGCCCGTTCTTTATGCACGGCCTCAGCCACTGGCTGGGTCTGGACGTGCATGACGTCGGCCATTACGGCGTGGACCGCGATCGGCCTCTCGAACCGGGGATGGTGCTGACCATCGAACCGGGTCTGTATATCGCACCGGATGCCGATGTCCCCGTTCAGTATCGCGGTATCGGCATTCGTATTGAGGATGACATCATTATCACCGTGGACGGCAACGAAAATCTGACCGATACGGTGGTAAAAGATGCCGATGAAATTGAAGCACTGATGGCGGCAGCGAAGCAGCAATGAGCATAATAATTGCAGGGGGAGGAATGGCCGGCGCAACGCTGGCTCTGGCGATCTCCCATCTGACACAGGGACAGCTGGCGGTGACGCTGGTTGAAGCCAGGGAACCTGAAAGCCGGGCGCATCCCGGTTTCGACGGGCGGGCGATTGCGCTGGCGGAAGGCACCAGTCAGCAGCTGGCGGCAATCAATTTATGGTCGGCGCTGGAGTCCTGCGCCACGCCGATTACCCACGTTCACGTCAGCGATCGTGGTCATGCCACTTTCGTTTCGCTGGATGCCGCTGATTTTGGCGTTCCCGCGCTGGGCCACGTGGTGGAACTGCACGACGTCGGGCAGCGGCTGTTTGCCCGACTGAAGCAGGCACCCGGCATCACGCTGCGCTGCCCGAATACCGTGGCGGACGTCGAACGAAGCCAGCAGCAGGTCAGCGTAACCCTGGACAGCGGTGAAGTGCTGAATGCGGACCTGCTGGTGGCGGCAGACGGGACGCGTTCAAAGGTCGCGGCGGCCTGCGGGATGCAGTGGAGCAGCGATGATTACCAGCAGGTGGCGGTGATTGCCAATGTCGCTACCCAGCTACCGCACGGCGGGCAGGCTTTCGAGCGCTTTACCGAGCACGGACCGCTGGCGCTGCTGCCGATGTCGGGCGGGCGCAGTTCTTTGGTCTGGTGTCATCCGCTGGCACAGAAAAGCGCAGTTGACGGCTGGAGCGACGATCGCTTTCTCAGCGAACTACAGCGTGCCTTCGGCTGGCGTCTTGGGCGATTCACTCAGGTGGGTCAGCGCCACAGCTATCCGCTCCAGCTGCAAACCGCTGCGCAGCATATTTCTCATCGCCTTGCGCTGGTGGGTAATGCTGCCCAGACGCTGCATCCGATTGCCGGACAGGGGTTCAATCTGGGAATTCGCGACGTAATGTCGCTGGCCGAAACGGTGGCCGCCGCCTGGCGCAGCGGGCAGGGCGTAGGCGAATACGCTACCCTGCATCACTATCAGCAGCGCCGTCAGCCGGACGTTGAGGCCACGATTGGCGTGACAGATGGTCTGGTTCGGCTGTTTGCCAATCGCTATCTGCCTTTAACGGTGGGGCGCAACCTGGGGCTGCTGGCAATGGATCATCTGCCGCCGTTACGTAATTTGCTGGCCGAGCGCACGTTAGGCTGGGTTAAGCGTTGAGGAGAAAGCTGTAATGCAAACATTTGATGTCATCGTTGCCGGTGGCGGTATGGTCGGTCTTGCGGTGGCCTGTGGCCTGCAGGGGAGCGGCCTGCGCGTGGCGGTGCTTGAGCGCGAAGCGCCGGTTGCCGCTGCGGCAGATGCGCCCCATGCGCTGCGCGTTTCGGCGATTAACGCCGCCAGCGAGAGGTTGCTGCAGCATCTTGGCGTCTGGAGCACGATCCTTGCCACGCGTGCCAGCGCCTATCACGGCATGGAAGTCTGGGATCGCGACAGCTTTGGTCATATCGCCTTTGACGATGAGCAGCAGGGGCTGTCGCATCTGGGGCACATTATTGAAAACCGGGTGATCCACCAGGCGCTGTGGCAGCGGGCTGAGAGCCTGAGCGATATCACCCTGATTTCCCCGGCTGAACTGCAACAGGTTGCTTTTGGCGACAACGAAGCGTTTGTCACGCTGAAAGACGGCAGCATGATGACCGCTCGTCTGCTGGTGGCCGCCGATGGCGCGAACTCGTGGCTGCGGAACAAAGCGGATATCCCGCTCACCTTCTGGGATTATGAGCATCATGCGCTGGTGGCCAATATCCGCACCGAAAAACCGCATGATGCGGTGGCCCGGCAGGTATTCCACGGCGAAGGTATTCTGGCCTTCCTGCCGCTGAGCGATCCGCATCTTTGTTCTATTGTCTGGTCTTTACCGCCGCAGGAAGCCACTCGTCTGCAATCAATGCCGGAAGAGGTATTCAACCAGCAGCTGTCGGTGCATTTTGATCTGCGTCTGGGGCTGTGCGAGCTGGAAAGCGATCGTCAGGTCTTCCCGCTGATGGGGCGCTTTGCGCGCAGTTTTGCCGCGCACCGTCTGGCGCTGGTGGGCGATGCTGCCCACACTATCCATCCGCTGGCGGGCCAGGGGGTGAATCTTGGCTTTATGGATGCGGCGGAGTTGATTGGTGAGATCCGGCGCCTGCATCAGCAGGGTCGGGATATTGGTGAGCATCTGTATCTGCGTCGTTACGAGCGCAGCCGCAAACATAGCGCGGCGCTGATGCTGGCCAGCATGCAGGGTTTCCGCGAGCTGTTTAACGGTGATAATCCGGCGAAGAAGCTGCTGCGTGATGTCGGGCTGGCGCTGGCGGATAAACTGCCGGGCGTGAAGCCGAAGCTGCTGAAGCAGGCGATGGGGCTGCATGATTTACCCGAGTGGTTGCGTTAATGGGTAGAGGCTCTGGTTAGTTCCGATTCTGGTATGGAGCTGAATTTTGTGTGGGGGGGTTAACCGTGTTGTTTTCTGGATGCGGTGAGCACGCTAACCGGCGGCTCCCTCGCCCGAGCGTCCTCGCGCCGCGCTTTGCGCGATGCCTTTACTTCACTCGTCAGCCTTCGTACCGGTGCAGACGGGGCGTCCTGCCCCGGCTGCCCCTTTCGCCAGCGTCCTGCTGGCTCATACGAGCTTCCTCATTCCGTTCAGCGCTGCGGATTGCCCGTTCAAGGGAGCCGCCGGTTCGCTTAGTCACTTCTGCGTCGCCTGAAAAGTCTGGTGTTTTCGTATAATGGGTTGAGACTCTGGTTAGTTCCAACGGGGTAACTTCGTTTTATTCCTGATGAAAAAGCCAGCACATAGCCGGAAAGATGACCCACCGCAGGGCCAGACGGGCAATCCGCAGCGCTGAGGTGGAGGCATCAGGCCAGGAGACGCCAGCAGGGAAGCTGGCGTCAGGCGGGGTCGGTACATGGATGTATCGTCTCCGCCGGTCCGGGAGGCCGGATGCCGTAGCCGAAGGCACCACGCGAAGCGTGGCGCGAGGACCGACCGGCAGGCGCAGCGGCGGGTCAGCGATCGTATAATTGGCAGCGCATCAAAATCAATCCCATGTGATACCCGCAACTAACTCAGCCCTAATTGTCCGTTGTTTTCCAGTTACTTTTTCCTCGTTTTAACGTCCCTTGCACCAATGGTGCACCCGCCGCCCCATCATTGTGCTTCGTTTGAATTATTCTAATTTAACGCTCGCAATCGCATTACTTTTAATAATGCGATAAGAAAATTCCCGGAGTCGTTTTTTATACATCGAATGCGGAATCTTTGCGATTCATCTGCGTTAAAGGTTGTTTATTGTTGTTTTTGTATGCATTTATTCAATTAAGTAGCGATTGATACTGGTGGTGAGTGCGGGGGCTTTATTGCCGAACTGTGATTTCGACCCCTTTTAACTTATGGTTAATTGCCATTTTCGGTGGTAACTTCAAAGCCAAGATAACGTTTGCGTCAGGCCGCTAACGAGCGGTAAACGGGCGCGTCAATCACCCTGCATCCACAAGGATGGCGGACAGACAGCACAGGAAGACTATGACTCAGCAAACCCCGTTGTTCGAACAGCATCAAGCCTGCGGTGCGCGTATGGTGGACTTTCACGGTTGGATGATGCCGCTGCATTACGGTTCGCAGATTGATGAGCATCATGCGGTACGTACCGATGCCGGAATGTTCGACGTGTCGCATATGACCATTGTCGATCTGCACGGTGCCCGTACGCGGGAATTTCTGCGCTATCTGCTGGCGAACGACGTGGCCAAGCTGACTCAGCCGGGCAAAGCGCTTTACACCGGCATGCTGAATGCCTCCGCTGGCGTGATTGACGATCTGATTGTTTACTTTATGCGCGAAGACTTCTTCCGCCTGGTGGTGAACTCCGCCACTCGTGAAAAGGATCTGGCGTGGATCTCTGAACACGCGGCACCTTACGGCATCGAAATCCACGAACGTGATGATTTAGCGCTGGTCGCAGTGCAGGGCCCGAATGCCCAGCAGAAAGCGCAGACGCTTTTTGATGATACTCAGCGCGCGGCGGTCAGCGGCATGAAGCCGTTCTTTGGCGTGCAGGCGGGCGATCTGTTTATCGCCACCACCGGCTACACCGGCGAAGCGGGCTATGAAATTGCCTTGCCGTCTGACCAGGTCGTGTCGTTCTGGCAGCGGCTGCTGGCGGCAGGCGTCAAGCCCGCAGGCCTCGGCGCGCGCGATACGCTCCGACTGGAAGCGGGTATGAATCTGTACGGTCAGGAGATGGATGAAAGCGTCTCTCCACTGGCGGCCAATATGGGCTGGACCATTGCCTGGGAACCTGCCGACCGGGAGTTTATTGGCCGTGAAGCGCTGGAATCCCAGCGCAAAACCGGCACCGAGCAGCTGGTTGGACTGGTGATGACCGAGAAAGGCGTGCTGCGCAATGAACTGCCGGTGCGCTTCACCGACGCTGACGGTAACCTGCGTGAAGGCATTATCACCAGCGGATCGTTCTCCCCAACGCTGGGCTACAGCATCGCGCTGGCACGCGTTACTGCCGGAATCGGTGAACAGGCTATTGTACAAATTCGCAACCGCGAAGTGCCGGTGCAGGTCACTAAACCTGTTTTTGTCCGCGCCGGTAAACCGGTAACAAAATAAATCTGAATCTACCCGTCCTGTCCGTGCCGGGCAGGGGCTGCAAACGCACCCGCGGCATGAGCGTTTAACGGAATTATCTTTTTTGGAGAATGTCGATGAGCAATGTACCAACCGATCTGAATTATCGTGACAGCCATGAATGGGTGCGCAAAGAAGCCGATGGCAGCTACACCGTAGGCATCACCGAACACGCTCAGGAACTGCTCGGTGACATGGTGTTTGTTGACCTGCCGGAAGTTGGGAATACCTATGCCCAGGGCGACGACTGTGCGGTAGCGGAGTCCGTTAAGGCGGCGTCCGATATCTATGCGCCACTGAGTGGCGAAATCATTGCAGTTAACAGCGAGCTGGAGTCCTCTCCGGAGCTGGTTAACAGCGATCCTTACAGCTATGGCTGGCTGTTCAAAATCAAAGCCAGCAATGAGTCCGAACTGAATGATTTGCTCAGCGCCGCCGACTACCAGGCGTCTATCGAAGAGTAATGCCTTAACCGGTCGCGGCGAGGGCGTAACGATTTCCGCCTTCGCCGCTGACGATGCCGGTGAGCTATCACCGGTAACCCTTTTGTCGCACTAAGCCCGAAGCAGGATTTACCGCTCATGACCCAGACTCTCAGCCAGCTTGAACATCACGGCGCGTTTATTGAACGCCATATCGGACCGTCGCCAGAGCAGCAGGCCGCCATGCTGAACGCTGTCGGCGCAGATTCACTGACCGACCTGATCTCGTCGATTGTTCCCGCAGATATTCAGCTTCCCAGCCCGCCGCCGATTGGCGATGCGCTGACCGAACATCAGGCTCTGGCCGAGCTGAAGGCGATTGCGGCGCAGAACCTGCGTTATAAATCTTACATCGGCATGGGCTACACCCCGGTTCTGACACCGCCGGTGATCCTGCGTAACATGCTGGAAAATCCGGGCTGGTATACCGCCTATACCCCTTATCAGCCGGAAGTTTCTCAGGGCCGCCTTGAGGCGCTGCTTAACTTCCAGCAGCTGACGCTGGATCTGACCGGGCTGGACATTGCTTCCGCCTCGCTGCTGGATGAAGCGACCGCCGCTGCGGAAGCCATGGCGATGGCGAAACGCGTCAGCAAGCTGAAAAACGCTAACCGCTTCTTCGTAGCCGACGATGTGCATCCGCAGACGCTGGATGTGGTGCGTACCCGCGCGGAAACCTTTGGCTTCGAAGTGCTGGTCGATAAAGCGGAAAAAGTGCTTGAGCTGCAGGATATCTTCGGCGTGTTGTTACAGCAGGTGGGTACCGGTGGTGAAGTGCATGATTACGGCAGCCTGATTAGCGAGCTGAAAAGCAAAAAGATCGTGGTCAGCGTGGCCGCTGACTTTATGACCCTGGTGCTGCTGCAGGCGCCGGGTAAACAGGGCGCGGATATCGTCTTTGGCTCGGCTCAGCGTTTCGGCGTGCCGATGGGCTACGGCGGCCCGCACGCGGCTTTCTTCGCTGCCCGTGACGAACATAAACGTTCCATGCCTGGCCGTATCATCGGCGTTTCCCGCGATGCCGCCGGAAATACCGCGCTGCGCATGGCGATGCAGACCCGCGAGCAGCACATCCGCCGCGAGAAAGCGAACTCCAATATCTGTACCTCGCAGGTGCTGTTGGCCAATATTGCCAGCCTGTATGCGGTGTTCCACGGCCCAACCGGGCTGAAGCGCATCGCCGGGCGCATCCATCGTCTGACCGATATCCTGGCGGCCGGACTGCAAAAAGGCGGTCTGACCCTGCGCCACCACAGCTGGTTCGATACGCTGACGGTGGAAGTATCCGATAAAGCGGCAGTGCTGGAACGTGCACTGAGCTTCGGCGTTAACCTGCGCACCGACATTCTGCACGCGGTAGGGATTACCCTGGATGAAACCACCCGTCGTGAAGATGTCGCGGCGCTGTTCTCTATCCTGCTGGGTGAAGAGCACGGTCTGGACATCGATGCGCTGGATGCTCAGCTCAGCGTTGACAGCCACTCGGTTCCACCAGCCATGCTGCGTGAGGATGCCATTCTGACGCATCCGGTGTTCAACCGTCATCACAGCGAAACGGAGATGATGCGCTATATGCACAGCCTGGAGCGGAAAGACCTGGCGCTGAATCAGGCAATGATCCCGCTGGGCTCGTGCACCATGAAGCTGAACGCGGCCGCAGAGATGATCCCGATTACCTGGCCGGAGTTTGCCGAGCTGCACCCGTTCTGCCCGGCAGAGCAGGCCACCGGCTATCTGCAGATGATCGGCCAGCTTTCCCAGTGGCTGGTGCAGCTGACCGGTTACGATGCGCTGTGCATGCAGCCGAACTCGGGCGCGCAGGGCGAATATGCCGGTCTGCTGGCGATCCGTCGCTATCATGAAAGCCGTAACGAAGGCGGTCGCAATATCTGCCTGATCCCGAGTTCCGCACACGGCACTAACCCGGCCTCCGCGCAGATGGCGGGAATGGATGTTGTGGTTGTGGCCTGCGATCGTCAGGGGAATATCGACCTGCACGATCTGCGCCTCAAGGCTGAACAGGCGGGCGAAGCGCTCTCCTGCATTATGGTCACCTACCCGTCAACCCACGGTGTGTATGAAGAAACCATTCGTGAAGTCTGCCAGATCGTTCATCAGTTTGGCGGCCAGGTTTATCTGGACGGTGCCAATATGAACGCGCAGGTGGGGATTACCACACCGGGCTACATTGGCGCGGATGTTTCGCACCTCAACCTGCATAAAACCTTCTGTATTCCGCACGGCGGCGGCGGCCCGGGTATGGGGCCGATTGGCGTAAAAGCGCATCTGGCACCGTTCGTACCGGGTCACAGCGTGGTGCAGATTGAAGGCATGTTGACCGAGCAGGGTGCGGTATCCGCAGCACCGTTCGGCAGCGCCTCTATTTTACCCATCAGCTGGATGTATATTCGTATGATGGGTGCAGAAGGGCTGAAGCAGGCCAGTTCTGTGGCGATTCTGAACGCTAACTACATTGCAACCCGCCTGAAGTCGGCCTATCCGATTCTGTATACCGGACGCGATGGTCATGTTGCGCACGAATGTATTCTGGATATTCGTCCGCTCAAAGAACAGACCGGCATCAGCGAGCTGGATATCGCCAAGCGCCTGATCGATTACGGCTTCCACGCGCCGACCATGTCATTCCCGGTGGCGGGAACGCTGATGGTGGAGCCAACCGAATCTGAGAGCAAAGTCGAACTTGACCGCTTTATCGACGCCATGCTTTCCATCCGTAATGAGATCGACCGCGTATCGTCGGGCGAATGGCCCGCTGAAGATAACCCGCTGGTTAATGCACCGCATACCCAGATGGAAATCGTTGGCAGCTGGGAGCATCCTTACAGCCGCGAGCTGGCTGTGTTCCCGGCGGGCAGCGCCAACAAATACTGGCCAACGGTTAAGCGTCTGGACGATGTTTACGGCGACCGTAACCTGTTCTGTTCCTGCGTACCGATGAGTGAATACGAATAAGGCTGATGGCCTGATGTGATAGCCTTAAGGGACGACGCTGAGTCGTCCCTTTTGCTTTCTGGAGGTTCAATGAATATCGCTCTGGTTACCGGCGGTGGTCGTGGAATTGGCCGCTCAACTTCTTTGCTGCTTGCCACTCTGGGCTGGACCGTCGCGGTTAATTACGCCCGGCGGGCAGATGCCGCCGAAGAGGTGGTGGAACAGATTACCGGGCAGGGCGGCAGTGCGTTTGCCATCCAGGCCGATGTGTCTGATGAAGCGCAGGTGATGGCGATGTTTGCTGAAATCGATCGCCATCCGGGTCAACTGACTGCGCTGGTCAACAATGCGGGGATACTGTTTCAGCAGGCGACGTTGGAACAGCTGACGGCGGAGCGTATCAACCGGGTATTTGCCACTAATGTGACCGGCAGCTTCATCTGCTGTCGCGAAGCCGTTAAACGTATGGCTTTTCATCACGGCGGTAAGGGGGGAGGGATTGTTAACGTCTCTTCTGCCGCGGCTCGCACGGGCTCACCGGGAGAATATGTTGATTACGCGGCCTCAAAAGGCGCGATGGATACGCTGACCAAAGGTTTGTCTCTTGAGGTGGCGGCGCAGGGTATTCGGGTGAACGGCGTGCGTCCGGGGTTTATCTACACGGAGATGCACGCCGATGGCGGCGAGCCGGGCCGCGTAGATCGCGTGGCGCCGGGCATTCCGATGCAGCGTGGCGGCCAGCCGGAAGAGATCGCCCGTATTATCGCCTGGCTGCTGAGCAACGATTCGTCCTACGTGACCGGGACGATTGTTGATGCCGCAGGGGGCCGATAAAGACGGGCAATCCCGCGCCGGTTACTACAGCAGCCAGCCTCTGGCGTGGGCATTATCCAGGTGATGTTGCAGATGGTTCCACAGTTCCGGCCACTGCTCTGCCAGCTTCACGTTGCGCGCTTTTACCTGCTCAAGACGGATGCCGTTTTCTTTCCAGCTCTGTCCTTCATTGTGCAGGTTGAGCATAATCGGCAGCGCGCGGTCGAGCATGTTAGCAAAGCGCGATTCGGCAGTGTCCCCGTCTTCATATTCGTTCCACAGCGCGCGGAACTGCTGACTCTGCGCGGCGGGCAGCAGGCCGAAAATGCGCTCGGCGGCGGCCATTTCCTGTTCCTGCACGGCTTCGCGCGCGGCAAGGTCATACACCAGTACGTCCCCGGCATCGATTTCCACCACATCATGCACCAGCGCCAGCTGGACGGCGTGCTGCACGTTAATGGTTTCGGTGGCAAAAGGTGCCAGGCTCATGGCGGCCATCGCCAGATGCCAGCTGTGCTCGGCGGAGTTCTCCTGCCGCGCATTGTCGAGCAGCCGGGTGCGGCGCTCAACGCTTTTAAGCTTGTCCAATTCCATTAAAAACTGCACGACTTCGGTCATCGCACCGAAATCTAAGGCTGCTACCCTGTCAGACATAATGACTCGCTTATTCTCTGATAAAAGTTCACGGATAGTTTAAGGGAAACGTTTGCCTGGCACACGGGAGAATGTGTGTTACATGGTTTCACAGAATTTTTTAAGCTTACATGTGTACTCTGAAATTATTCTCAGCTAGGCTGGTGATGATTTATCGACCACGGCTTTTGCTGGCCGCATGATGATTAATAAGAGAGAACTCACTGATATGGTTCATCAGAAAATACTGACGCGTGGCTACTCGCTGGCGGAAGAAATTGCCAACAGCATCAGTCACGGCGTGGGCTGCCTTTTCGGGATTATCGGCCTGGTTTTACTCCTGACTCAGGCTATTGAAAGCCGTGCCGGTGCGCTGGCCATCACCAGCTACAGCCTCTACGGCGGCAGTATGATCCTGCTGTTTCTGGCCTCAACCCTCTACCATGCCATTCCGCATCAGCGGGCAAAATACTGGCTGAAAAAACTCGATCATTCGGCGATTTATCTGCTGATTGCAGGCACCTATACGCCCTTCCTGCTGGTAGGGCTGAAGTCACCGCTGGCTCACGGCCTGATGGTGGTGATCTGGAGCCTGGCGCTGGCAGGTATCGTCTTTAAGCTGGCTTTTGCCCATCGTTTTGAAGCGCTGTCGCTGGTGACCTACCTGCTGATGGGATGGCTGTCGCTGATCGTTATCTACCAGATGGTGACGAAACTGCCTGCGGGCAGCGTGTGGCTTTTAGCAGCGGGGGGCGTGATTTATTCGCTGGGGGTGATTTTCTACGTGGCGAAGCGCATACCCTACAATCATGCCATCTGGCACGGTTTTGTTCTGGGCGGCAGCCTGTGCCATTTCTTCGCTATCTACCTTTACGTTATGTAAAACAGGCTGGTCGGGAATCGGCCAGCCTGTACGTTATCAGCCGGCGGTGATTTCGTACGGCAGCGGCTGAATGGTCAGTCTGCCGCCTTCGTCACCCTGTACGCGCAGAATCGTATCGGCTTCCAGATCGTTATTCAGCACCGCCTGCACCCAGACTTCGCCCGTTTCAAGCTGGCAGGCTGCCAGAATCGTACCGGTGCGCCGCCAGTTTTCACCCATCTGCATTTCCAGCGCGCTATCAGCCTCGGGAACACTACCCGCTTTGCCAGCCAGCCAGTAAAGTGCGCGCTTATTGGCACCGCGGAACTTGGCGCGCGCCACCATTTCCTGGCCGGTGTAGCAGCCTTTTTTAAAGCTGATGCCGTTCAGCGCCTGAACGTTGGTCGCCTGTGGAATCAACTGCGCGCTGGTGGCCGCATCGATAATCGGGAAACCGGCCTCAATATCCAGCGCCAGCCACTGATTGCTGTTGTTCAATGCGGCTTTATCGGCCAGCTTTTGCTGGATCTCAGCGGCTTTGCCTTCACTGGTCACCAGCAGAAAACGTTCGGCGGGCAGATCGAACCAAAGCAGCGTGCTTTCATCCTGCTGGACGACCGGGGCATCGGCGTCCGGCAGTACCGCGAAAATCTCGGTCAATGCTTCACGCGCCTGTTCGCCCGCCAGACCGAGCAGCACCGACTCATCGTCGGCGGCCAGTGTCACTTTGGCGAAAACGGCATATTTCTTCAATTCAATCAGCTGGTTATCACGCAGGCTGCGGCGCTCAATATAGGCCAGCCCTTCTCCGCGATGGAACAGGCGCAGCGTACTCCACATTTTACCTTTCGCATCGCAGTGGGCGGCAGGCAGATGGCGATCGGCTCCCAGCGCTGCCACATCCAGCGTCACCTGCCCCTGCAGATAGCTCACCCGGTCCTGGCCCGTGGCGGTAACCAGCGCCCACTCTTCCAGTGAAATCAGCGTCAGTGGAAGCTGCGCGGATGCCTGTGGCTGGCGAGGCGGAAAAGCAATAATTGGCATGATTCAGTCCTGAATTGAAAAATATTAACAATACTTCTCATGTTAAGAGAGACGCATTGCTTTGCAACCAGTTTCCGGCAAAAGCGGCACAAAAGGCGTGATAACCCTGCAAGCTTTGCGTGATGTCTCGCAAGCTATAAATTGCTGCATCAACAGCGGGGTAAAAAGGGGTACACTGAAAGCCTGTTTGATTAACTGACGCTGAGTAACATGGATATTACCAATAAATCACGCATTCACTGGGCATGTCGTCGTGGCATGCGGGAACTCGACATCTCAATCATGCCTTTTTTTGAGTATGAGTTTGATTCGCTGAGCGACGGTGACAAAAAGGTGTTTGTTCGTCTGCTGGAGAGCGACGACCCTGACCTGTTTAACTGGCTGATGAACCATGGAGCGCCGGCCGATCCTGAGCTTCGGCGAATGGTGGCACTGATTCAGGAGAGAAATCAGCAACGTGGTCCTGTGGCGATGTGAACTGAGGGTCTCCTGGGCAGCACAGTGGCAGCCTTTGCTGATACACGGCGCAGTGATTTTGCTGCTGTTGCTGATCCCCTGGCCCGGCAGCTATACCCTGGTTTGGATCGTGCTGTTGACGCTGGTGCTTATGGAGAGTATCCGCAGTCAGCGGCGCATCCTTTCACGTGTCGGGCCCATTGAACTGCTGTCCTCAAGACAGTTCCACTGGCGGCGGAAACAGTGGTTTCTCGTTGCGAAACCTTGGATTGGGCGTTGGGCGATTCTACTGCCGTTACGCTCAGCAGAGGGGAAGCGCGAGTGGCTGTGGCTTGGCATCGACAGTATGGAGAACGCCGAGTGGCGTCTGCTGCGGCAGCAGTTATTGATGCTGAAGGAACCGGGTAATGAGTAGCGCCACTGTATGGCTGGCTGAAGATGAAGCCGCAATTGCGGACACCCTGCTCTATGTACTGCAGCAGGAAGGCTTTACCCCGCGCTGGTTTTCCCGTGGGCTGCCGCTGCTGGAGGCGCTGCAACAGCAGCCGCCCGATCTGGTGATCCTTGATGTTGGCCTGCCTGATATCAATGGCTTTGAGCTTTGCCGTCAGCTGCTGGCAAAGCAGCCGGATCTTCCCGTGCTGTTTCTGACCGCAAGGAGTGAAGAGAACGACAGGCTGCTGGGGTTAGAGATCGGTGCCGACGATTATGTGGCCAAACCGTTTTCTCCTCGCGAAGTCTGCGCCAGGGTACGCACGCTTCTTAAGCGTTTGCAAAAGCAGCAGCGCATTGCTCAGTCAGGACTGCGCACCGTTGGCCGCTTTGTGCTTGATGAACCTGCGGCCCGCATTACCTGGCACCAGTGTCCGCTGGTACTTACGCGCTACGAATTTCTACTGTTGAAAACGCTGCTGACCGCACCCGGTCGGGTTTTTTCACGCCAGCAGTTGATGGATCTGGTGTGGCAGGGTGCAGAGGAGAGTATGGAACGCACCGTCGATACCCACATTAAAACGCTGCGGGCCAAACTGCGTGACATTAATCCAAATGAAGCGGTCCTGATGACCCATCGGGGCCTTGGCTACAGTCTGGTGGCTGGCTGATGAAAATCGGCATGCGCCTGCTGCTGGGTTACTTTCTGATTGTGGCGATCGCGGCATGGTTTGTGCTGAATATTTTTCTGCAGGAGGTTAAACCCGGCGTACGTCGTGCAACGGAAGGGATGCTGGTGGATACCGCCACGCTTCTGGCTCAGTTCGCCCGTACCGATATGCTGAGCGGGAATCCGCAGCATGGTCAGCTGGCGCAGGCTTTTTCGCAGCTGGCTAACTACCGGGTGGCGGCCAACATCAGCGGTATCACCAAAACCCGCAATGAGTATCGCGTTTATCTGACTGATGCAAAAGGAATGGTGGTGTTTGATTCCGCGGGTGTGGCTCTGGGGCAGGACTATTCGCGATGGAACGATGTCTGGCTGACCCTGCGCGGGCGCTATGGCGCACGCAGCAGCCAGATCGATCCTAAAGATGAAAACAGCACGGTAATGTATGTCGCTGCGCCGGTGCGGGAAGATGGGCGGTTGATTGGCGTGCTCAGCGTGGGTAAAGCCAACAGCACGATGGAACCGGTGATTCGCCGCAGCGAGCGCCGCATTC
Organism: Pantoea coffeiphila; assembly: GCF_016909495.1. Classification (GTDB taxonomy): domain Bacteria; phylum Pseudomonadota; class Gammaproteobacteria; order Enterobacterales; family Enterobacteriaceae; genus Erwinia; species Erwinia coffeiphila. The sequence continues at coordinate 673,541 of NZ_JAFBFW010000003.1, forward strand.
TTTGGGCCGGGGCTGCTCTTTTAGGCATTGCCCTTTTGATTGGTTTGGCTTTTGTTTTGTGGATTAACCGTTCGGTGGGCAGGCTGGTGCGCTATGCCGATTCAGTCACCGACGGTGAACAGCTACCGCTGCCCGCGATGAACAGCAGCGAACTGCGTAAGCTGGCGCGGGCGCTGGAAAGCATGAGGCTCAAACTGGAGGGCAAGCGCTATATTGAGCATTACGCCCATGCCTTAACCCACGAATTGAAAAGCCCGCTGGCGGCAATTCGGGGGGCTGCGGAAATCATTCAGGAGCTGCCATCGCCAGAGGTTACCCGGCAATTTTCCGCCAATATTCTTCAGCAAAATGCCCGTATGCAGCGGCTGATTGATAATCTTCTGCGCCAGGCGCGGCTGGAAAACCGCCCTGAGATTTCACGCCAGCCCATCGATTTACTGCCGTTAATGAACGCATTGCGTGACAGCCGAGTCGTGCAGTCACAGGGTAAAAATGTGCATATTGAAACCGACAGCCTGGATGGCCTGGAGGTTTTCGCCGACCGGCTGCTGCTGGAGCAGGCGTTGGCGAATCTATTGGATAACGCACTGGATTTCACGTTGCCGGGAGGAAACGTAGTGCTGCGTGCTGAGAACCAGGACAGTACGGTGGCAATTCAGATTATTGACAGCGGTAGCGGCATACCGGCGTACGCGGAGCCGTATATCTTCGATCGATTCTATTCTCTGCCGCGCAGCAACGGTGAGAAAAGCAGCGGGCTTGGGCTGGCGTTCGTTCGCGAGGTGGCTCGCCTGCATCAGGGCAGCATAACGTTGCTGAATTTAGCCGAGGGCGGCGTTTGTGCCAGCCTGACGTTAAAAAAACAGCCCTGACTTCACCTTCTCTTCACACAACTTCATTCTCTCCCCATACGACAGGCCTATCTTCTGCGTCCTTAACTCAGGAGAAAAAACCATGTTGAAATCTGCTTTGTTCTGGAAGGTCATCACGCTGATCGGCTGTTTACTCCTTTTACTGGTGCCGCTCAGTATGCTCAACTCACTCATTGCTGAGCGCGCCAGCTGGCGGGACAGCGTGGCACAAACGCTAAGCCAAAGTACCAGCGGTCCGCAGCGCGTGCTAGGCCCGCTGATTGTCGTGCCGTGGACGGAAACACGTAAAGTAATGAAGGGCGATAAGGAAGTGCTGGTTGAGGAAAAGCATCACCGATTTTATTTGCCGGAACAGCTGAAGATTGGTGCACAGCAGGTGGTGGAGTCGCGCAGCGTTGGGATCTATCAAGGGCAGCTGTGGCGCTCAGGTATGGCCGTCAGTGCCAGTTTCGACGGTGAACGCATCCGCGATCTGTTAAACAAACCAGGAATCGTGTTGGGCCAGCCCTGGCTGACCGTTGTGCTCGGCGATTCGCGTGGCATAGCCAGCGTAACGCCGCTGCAAATTGAAGGTCAGGAACTTGATTTCCAGCCCGGCAGCCAGTTTGGCCAGGACGGCGAGGGGCTGCATGCCGTGCTGCCACAGTCGCTGCTGCAAAAGAAAAGCCTGGCACTGAGTTTTTCAATAAAGCTGATGGGAACGCGGGAGCTGGAAGTCGTACCGCTAGGCAAAAACAGCGCATTTGAACTGCAAAGTAACTGGCCGCATCCGGGGTTCACCGGCAGCTTCCTGCCCGAGAAACGCCAGATTACATCGCAGGGATTCACTGCCAGCTGGCAGAGTTCCTGGTTCGCCAATAATCTCAATTCGCGCTTTTCTGATGATGCTGAAGTCCGTAGCGCCACGCTGCCTGCTTTTAGTTCGATGGTGATTAACCCGGTTGACCAGTATCAACTGACCGATCGCGCGGTGAAATATGCCATCCTGCTGATTGGGCTGACCTTTATGTCATTCTTCCTTTTTGAGACGCTGACCGCGCTGCGCGTACACCCGATGCAGTACCTGTTGGTTGGTCTGTCATTGGTGATGTTCTTTCTGGTGCTGCTGGCGCTCTCAGAGCATATTGGCTTCAACCTTGCCTGGCTCAGTGCCAGCCTGACCTGCGCAGCAATAAACGGTTTCTATTTACAGGCGGTATTGCAGGGATGGCGGCGCAGTCTGAGCTTTGTTGCCGGGCTGCTGGTTCTGGACGCCGTGTTATGGCAGCTGCTGCAATCGGAAGACAGCGCCTTGCTGCTGGGAACCGGGGTACTGGCGATTGCGCTGGCGGCGGTGATGGTTCTGACCCGTCATATTGACTGGTACGGGCTGTCTATGCCGACCGCGAAGAAAGCGGTACAGGGCGCAGAGAAAGACGACAAGGAACCGGACGATCGTTTCCGCCTGTGGAAATAGCGCGGTAACGGGCTGACCGTCGTAGCGGTCGGCCCGCAGATAAGCGTTAAAGCAGTTCGGCCATTTCCGTCAGGATCTGCTCACACCATTGGGCGATACGCTCATCGGTGTGCTCAAACTGATTCACATCATCCAGCGCCAGGCCGACAAACTGCTGGCCGTCGGCGGTCAGAGGTTTTTTGCTGGTAAACTCGTAGCCCTCAATCGGCCAGCGGCCAACGAACTGAACGCCAATCGGTGCCAGTACTTCATGCAGCATGCCAAGCGCATCCAGGAACCATTCGCTGTATTCGCCCTGATCGCCCATGCCATAAAGTGCGACGATTTTACCGCGTAAATTCAGGTTTGGCAGATCGGTCCAAATCGCTTCCCAGTCCTCCTGCAATTCACCAAAATCCCAGGTGGGGATACCCAGAATTAACAAATCATACTGCTCCATCAGCAGGGGCGAATCATCTTTCAGGTTATGCAGAGTCACCAAATCTTCGCCGATAAAATCGCGAATTTTCTCGGCCGCCATCTCGGTGTAACAGGTGCTGGAGCCGTAAAACAGACCAATATTCATGGAAGTAAAACTCATTTTTCTTCAGGCATGGCAGCGATAATACCAGATATGGGTAACAATAAGGCATAATCGCCGTAAACCCTGACCTGGAGGAAATAGCGTGCAGGACAGCGATCTGATTGAACAATTTCTCGATGCCCTGTGGATCGAGCGCAATCTGGCGAAAAATACCGTCATCTCCTACCGGCTCGATCTGCGATCGTTGACCGACTGGCTTGCCCATCAGCAGCTGACGTTGCTGGAAGCGGATGCCGTAAACCTGCAAAGTTTCCTCGCCGAAAGGCTGGAAGGCGGCTACAAGGCCAGCAGCTCGGCACGTTTGCTGAGCGCCATGCGGCGCCTGTTCCAGTATCTCTATCGTGAAAAGCTGCGTGCTGACGACCCGAGCGCACTGCTGTCATCCCCCAAACTGCCGCAGCGTTTGCCTAAGGATCTTTCGGAGGAACAGGTTGATCGACTGCTTCAGGCACCCGGCGAAGAACAGCCGATCGAGCTACGGGATAAAGCCATGCTTGAACTGCTGTACGCCACCGGTCTGCGCGTTAGCGAGCTGGTGGGACTGACGCTGAGCGACGTGAGTCTGCGGCAGGGCGTGGTGCGGGTGATCGGTAAAGGCAACAAGGAGCGGCTGGTGCCGATGGGCGAAGAGGCGATATACTGGATAGAACGGTTTATTGAATATGGTCGCCCGTGGCTGCTAAATGGACAGGCGCTGGATGTGCTTTTCCCCAGCAACCGCGCGCAGCATATGACCCGACAAACCTTCTGGCATCGTATCAAACATTACGCCACACTGGCGGGGATCGACAGTGAAAAGCTGTCGCCGCACGTGCTGCGTCATGCTTTTGCGACCCATCTTCTGAACCACGGCGCGGATTTGCGTGTCGTACAGATGTTACTGGGGCATAGCGATCTTTCAACGACCCAGATTTATACGCACGTGGCGACAGAACGTCTGCGCCAGCTGCATCAGCAGCATCACCCGCGTGCTTAAGTGATTGACAATATGGCCCTCTCAGGAGCCTATAAGGATATAAAATGAAGACCCGCCTTTTACTTTCTTTTCTGATCGCGTCGATCGCTGGACTGGCCCACGCTGACGATGCGGCAATCCAGCAGTCGCTGAATCGTCTTGGCCTGCAGCAAACGGAAATTCAGCCGTCGCCGCTGCCGGGCTTCAAAACCGTTCTGTCGGAAAGTGGCGTGCTGTACGTTACCGAAGACGGTAAGCATTTTATGCAGGGTCCTCTGTACGACGTCAGCGGCGCGCAGCCGGTCAATGTCACCAATCAGCTGCTGGAAAAGAAAGTCGAAGCGCTGAGCAAGGACATGATTGTCTACAAGGCGGCGAAAGAGCAGCACGTCATTACCGTCTTTACCGATATTACCTGCGGCTACTGCCGCAAACTGCACGAGCAGATGGCCGACTACAATGCGTTGGGTATTACCGTACGCTATCTGGCTTTCCCGCGCGAAGGGATGAACGGGCAGGTAGCGAAAGAGATGAAGTCGATCTGGTGTACCGCCGATCGTCGTAAGTCATTTGATGCCGCAATGAAAGGTGAAGAAGTGCAGCCTGCGGATTGCAAAGTGGATATCGGCCAGCAGTACAAGCTCGGCATTCTGTTCGGTATTCAGGGTACTCCGGCCATTCTGCTGCAAAACGGTGCCATGATCCCTGGCTACCAGGGGCCACAGGACATGAAGAAATACCTCGACAGCCAGAAAAACGGTGGCTGATTTTGCACAAAGCTAAAACCGAACTCCGTCGCCGTCAGGCGGCGGATGCTGCTGCACTTCCTGCCGATTTGAACCCGTTGCTGCGCCGCCTGTATGCCCAGCGCGGCGTGACAGAAGCCGTTGCCCTGGAGCGCGGTGCCAAAAATCTGCATTCATTCCATTCGCTTAGCGGCATCGATCGCGCCGTTGATATCCTCCAGCGGGCGCTGGCCGATGATTTGTGCATTGTGATCGTTGGTGACTTTGATGCCGATGGTGCAACCAGTACGGCGCTGACGGTGCTGGCGCTGCGCGCTATGGGCGGGCGCAATATCAAATATCTGGTGCCGAACCGTTTTGATGATGGTTACGGCCTCAGCCCGGAAGTTGTCGAACAGGCCGCCGCCCGTGGTGCACAGCTGATTGTTACCGTGGATAACGGTATTTCCTCACACGCAGGCGTGGAGCTGGCGCATCAGAAGGGTATCCCGGTGGTGGTCACCGATCACCATCTGCCGGGGGAATCGCTGCCTGCGGCGGATGCCATCGTTAATCCCAATCTCAGCGACTGCGAATTCCCTTCGCGGGCGCTGGCTGGCGTCGGTGTTGCTTTCTACTTAATGCTGGCTCTGCGTGCGCGGCTGCGCGACAGCGGTGTGGCAACGTTACCGAATCTGGCCGAGTGGCTGGATCTGGTCGCGTTGGGTACGGTCGCCGACGTGGTGCCGCTGGATGCCAATAACCGTATTCTGGTCTGGCAGGGTCTGAGCCGTATTCGCGCGGGTAAATGCCGTCCGGGTATTCGCGCCCTGCTGGAAATCGCCAATCGCGATGCAAGCAAGCTGGCAGCCAGCGATTTGGGTTTCGCGCTGGGGCCGCGCTTAAATGCCGCCGGTCGGCTTGATGATATGTCGGTCGGTGTTGCGCTGTTGCTGAGTGAAGATCTGGGCCAGGCGCGAATGCTTGCGGCTGAGCTGGACGCATTGAACCAGACGCGGAAAGAAATTGAACAGGGCATGCAGTCCGAAGCGTTGGCGTTGTGCAATAGTCTTGAGCAGAGTAGCGATGCGCTGCCGCTGGGTATTGCCATGTACCATTCGGAGTGGCACCAGGGCGTGGTAGGCATTCTGGCTTCACGTCTGAAGGAGCGCTTCCACCGGCCGGTGATCGCGTTTGCTCCGGCGGGTGACGGTACGCTAAAAGGTTCCGGTCGATCCATTTCGGGGCTGCATATGCGTGACGTACTCGAACGGCTCGATACGCTGAATCCCGGGCTGATTATCAAATTTGGTGGCCATGCCATGGCGGCCGGGCTGTCACTGGAAGAAGCGAAGTTCGACGAGTTTCGCCAGCGTTTTGCCGATCTGGTCGCCGATCTGCTGGATGCGGAGTCGTTACAGGGCGTGGTGTGGAGCGACGGTGAGCTGATGGCGCAGGAGCTGACGCTGCCGACCGCCGAGCTGTTGCGTGACGCGGGTCCGTGGGGTCAGGCGTTCCCGGAGCCAACGTTTGACGGCAAGTTCAAGCTGTTGCAGCAGAAGCTGGTGGGCGAGCGCCATCTGAAGGTTATGCTGGAACCACTGGGCGGAGGCCCGTTGTTGGACGGTATCGCGTTTAATATTGATACCGCGCTGTGGCCCGATCCAAGCGTGAGGCATGTGGAGCTGGCCTATAAGCTGGATGTGAATGAGTTTCGCGGTAATCGTAATGTGCAGTTGATTATCGATCATCTCTGGGCGTTATAGCGGGGCGGGTTTGGCTCAGTAGCGGCAGCGTTGCTTATGTCGCTTTAGATTCTGAGTCTGGCGCATCGGTGTCGGGCGGGTTCGCGGACGCGCCGTGAACACGTCCGTGTGGGCTCGGTTCGCGCATCCCTGCGCTCAACGGTCCGCGAACCCGCCCGTCACCGATTGCCCATCGGCTATGGATTTGCTGTGGGTAAACAGTTACCGAATCAATTCTTTAAAACTGCGACGTGAACTTCTGAAAAGGTGAACGTAACGGGGCATACCCAAAGCGATACGGTAATTCGGAAGGCGAACGTCAGGGGGCAGATAAGCCGGATGTCTGCGGCAGGGATGCCGCAGCCAAGCCCACACGGACGTGTTCACGGCGATCCGGCGTTCTGCCCCCTGACGGTCGCCCGGCCTCCGCATTTGAAGCGAGAAAAATGCTCCACATAGTGCGCCACGTAACGTTCACCCGCATCCCGGTAACAGTTAATGCCATCTTAGCCCCGGTTACGCTCATTACTTTCTCCATTTATAGCAAGTTGGGATTATTACGCTGCCAAAGCGTGGTCAAAACTACAAACTGCACGCTATTTCAGGTAAACTGCTCCGTTACATTCACGTCCTTTTCGATCACCTAAAAAGATTCTAAAACCATGTTTGAAATTAATCCGGTAAAGAACCGAATTCAGGATCTCACTGAGCGCAGCGGCGTTCTTCGGGGGTATCTTTGACTATGATGCCAAGAAAGAACGTCTCGAAGAAGTAAACGCTGAGCTTGAACAGCCTGATGTCTGGAATGAACCCGATCGCGCTCAGGCGCTGGGTAAAGAACGCTCCTCATTAGAAGCCATTGTTCAAACCCTCGACCAGATGTCGCAGGGGCTGGAAGATGTTTCCGGCCTGCTGGAACTGGCGGTAGAAGCCGAAGACGAAGACACCTTCAACGAAGCGGTTGCCGAGCTGGATGGCTTAGATAAAAAGCTCGCCGAGCTGGAATTCCGCCGCATGTTCTCCGGCCAGTACGACAGCGCCGACTGCTACATGGATATCCAGGCCGGTTCCGGTGGTACGGAAGCACAGGACTGGGCCAGCATGCTGCTGCGTATGTATCTGCGCTGGGCAGAAGCTAAAGGCTTCAAAACCGAAATCATCGAAGAGTCCGATGGTGAAGTGGCCGGCACTAAATCCGCTACCATCAAAATTATCGGCGACTACGCCTACGGCTGGTTGCGTACTGAAACCGGCGTTCACCGCCTGGTGCGCAAAAGCCCGTTCGACTCCGGCGGCCGTCGCCACACCTCGTTCAGCTCGGTCTTTATCTACCCGGAAGTTGAAGACGATATCGATATCGAAATCAACCCGGCCGACCTGCGCATTGACGTTTACCGCGCCTCCGGTGCCGGTGGTCAGCACGTTAACAAAACCGAGTCGGCAGTGCGTATTACCCACTTACCGACCAACATTGTCGTGCAGTGCCAGAACGACCGCTCTCAGCATAAGAACAAAGATCAGGCATTCAAGCAGCTGCGCGCCAAGCTGTATGAATACGAGATGCAGAAGAAAAATGCTGACAAGCAGGCGGCGGAAGACAACAAGTCTGACATCGGCTGGGGCAGTCAAATCCGCTCTTACGTTCTGGATGATTCACGCATTAAAGATCTGCGTACCAGTGTAGAAACGCGGAATACGCAGGCGGTTCTGGACGGCGATCTGGATCGTTTTATCGAAGCAAGTTTGAAAGCAGGGTTATAAGGAACTCACATGTCTGAACAACAACCGCAGGCCGCTGATGCAGCAGTTGAGCTTAATAACGAACTGAAAGCGCGTCGCGAAAAGCTCAGCGCGCTGCGTGAAACCGGCGTGGCGTTCCCGAACGACTTCCGCCGCGATCGCACCTCGGATACGCTGCACGCCGAGTTTGACGACAAGGAAAACGAAGAGCTGGAAGCGCTGGGCGTTGAGGTCAGCGTCGCTGGCCGTATGATGACCCGCCGCATCATGGGTAAAGCCTCTTTCCTGACGCTGCAGGATGTCGGTGGCCGCATTCAGCTATACGTCTCCCGTGACGATCTGGCTGAAGGCATCTACAACGAACAGTTCAAAAAGTGGGACCTCGGCGATATCGTCGGCGCTCGCGGTAAGTTGTTTAAGACCAAGACCGGCGAGCTGTCGATCCACTGTAGCGAACTGCGCCTGCTGACCAAAGCACTGCGCCCGCTGCCGGACAAGTTCCATGGACTGGCCGATCAGGAAACCCGCTATCGTCAGCGCTACCTCGATCTGATCAGTAACGATGACTCCCGTAATACCTTCGTTGTGCGTTCAAAAATCATGGCGGGTATCCGCAGCTTCATGGTTAACCGCAACTTTATGGAAGTGGAAACCCCAATGATGCAGGTGATCCCTGGCGGCGCATCTGCCCGTCCGTTCATCACCCATCACAATGCGCTGGATATCGATATGTACCTGCGTATTGCGCCAGAGCTGTACCTGAAGCGTCTGGTAGTGGGCGGCTTCGATCGCGTATTCGAGATCAACCGTAACTTCCGTAACGAAGGTATTTCGCCGCGCCATAACCCAGAGTTCACCATGATGGAACTCTATATGGCCTACGCGGACTATAAAGATCTTATCGAACTGACCGAAAGCCTGTTCCGCACCCTGGCGCAGGATATTCTGGGCAACACTGTTGTGCCTTACGGCGAGCAGGAGTTCGACTTCGGCAAGCCGTTTGAAAAGCTGACGATGAGAGAAGCGATTCTGAAATATCGTCCGGAAACCAACCTGGCCGATCTCGACGATTTCGACAAGTCTGTGGCGATTGCCCAGTCTATCGGCATCAAAGTTGAGAAGAGCTGGGGTCTGGGCCGTCTGGTTACAGAGATCTTCGAAGAAACCGCCGAAGCACATCTGATCCAGCCTACCTTCATCACCGAGTATCCGGCTGAAGTGTCGCCGCTGGCGCGCCGCAACGACGAGAACCCGGAAATCACCGACCGCTTTGAATTCTTTATCGGCGGCCGTGAAATCGGTAACGGCTTCTCGGAGCTGAACGATGCGGAAGACCAGGCCGAGCGTTTCCTGCAGCAGGTTAATGCCAAAGACGCCGGTGATGATGAAGCGATGTTCTACGACGAAGACTACGTCACCGCGCTGGAACACGGTCTGCCGCCGACGGCTGGTCTGGGCATCGGTATCGACCGTATGGTGATGCTGTTTACCAACAGCCACACCATCCGCGACGTGATCCTGTTCCCGGCTCTGCGCCCGGGCAGCAAGTAAGTATTATTGTCCTACCCGACGGCCAGCTTTTGCTGGCCGTTTTTATTTGTCCCTCAGCCTAAACTGTTAACCCCCCAGCATTTTCCCCGCTCGCATTTGCTCAACGCCCCGTTCGGCGGGCATCATGCACAAAATTTTCAGCAGGTTTATCCATCATGATTAACGTAGCCCTGATCGACGACCATATCGTGGTGCGTTCCGGTTTTGCTCAGCTTCTCTCCCTGGAAAGCGATATCCAGGTGACCGGCCAGTTTGCTTCCGCCGCCGAGGCCTGGCCGCATCTGCTGCGCGAGCCTTTCGACGTAGCGGTGCTGGATATTGCCATGCCGGATGAGAGCGGGCTGAGCCTGCTGACCCGCCTGCGCCAGCAGCGTCCGGGCTTCCGGGCGATTATCCTCAGCATTTATGACACCAGCGCCTTTGTGCAAAGCGCGGTGGATGCCGGGGCCAGCGGCTACCTGACCAAGCGCTGTGGGCCGGAGGAGCTGGTGCAGGCGGTGCGTTCGGTCAGCGTCGGCGGGCTTTACCTGTGTGCCGATGCGCTGCGTGCGCTGCGCCAGACCCGGCCGGTGCCCAAAGAGCTGACCTCGCTGACGCCGAGAGAGAAGCAGGTATTCGATCTGCTGATTAACGGCATCAGCGTAAAGGCGATTGCCGACCAGCTGGCGCTCAGCCATAAAACCGTGCACGTTCATCGCGCCAACGTGTTGGGCAAACTAAACTGCCAGACCACCGTTGAGCTGGTGCATTTTGCCCTTCAGCATCAGCTGCTGAGCCATACCTGATGCCGCAGGCGCGCCATATTGTTTTATCGCTGATGCTGGCGCTGTTTTTCGCCCTCGGCTGGCTGGCGCTGTGGACTATCGGCCTGTGGCTGAGCCAGAACGGCCAGCAGGCGGTGCTGCTGCTGCCTGCCGGACTGCATCTGGCGCTGATGATCCTGCTGCCGAAGCGCTACTGGGCGGCGCTGCTGCTGGTGGAGGCGGTGCTGATTAGCTGGCTGCAGCTGGAGCATCTTATTACCCAGCCAGTTATGCTGCTGTCGCCGCTGCTGAGCGTGCTGCCTGCCTGGATCTGTCAGTCTCAATGGCATCGCTACACGCTTTACTGGCAGCGGCTGATCCTGCTGCTGGCGGCGGTGACCCTGAACACGCTGCTACAGGGTGCGATAATCGGCCCGTGGCTGGAGGAAGCGGTCACTCAGACTCTGCTGGCCAGCTTTACCGGCGGGGTACTGCTTACGCCGTTTATTTACCTGATTTATGAATATCTCAAACAGCAGCACCTCAGCGATATGCTGGCGCAGCGCATGCCCGATCCGCCGCTGCGCACCTCGCTGCTGATCTGGTGCTCGGTGATTTTCGCCATCGGCGTTTGCGTGCAGGTATCGATCGCCCCGGATATGGAGCGGCTGCTGCTGATCTTTGTTTTCCTGCCCAACGTGGTGATGGCCTACCGCTTTGGCTGGCAGGGCGGGGTGCTGTCGGCGATCGTCGGCAGCGTGCTGATCACCCTGACCCGGCAGGCCAGCGGCGCGTTTCACGATCTGCGCGAGCTGGAGCTGTTTCTCTCTACCCAGGCGCTGCTCGGCATCGGGCTGGGGATTGCCGTCAGCCGGCAGCAGCAGCTGGCCCAGCATCTACAGCGCTACCGCCAGCAGCTGGAAAAAGAGCTACAGGCCCGGCACCGGCTGATGGCACAGTTGGTGGACACTGAAGAACAGGTGCGCAAAGCCATTGCCCGCGAGCTGCACGATGAGATCGGCCAGAACATTACCGCCATCCAGATCCAGGCAATGCTGGTGGAGCGCGGCAGCGATGCACCGGCGGCCAGACAGGCGGCGGGGCAGATTAGTGACCTGTCGCGGCGCATTCATCACACGACCCGGCAGCTGCTGCGGCAGATCCGCCCGCCGGTGCTGGACGAAATGGCGCTGGACAAAGCGCTACAGCATCTGGCCGCTGAGTTCTCCTTCGCCGATCGCGGCATTGATTTCCAGCTTCATTACCGGCTTAGCGCCTCTCCTACGGATGAAACCCTGACCTTCACGCTGTATCGCGTGGTGCAGGAGCTGCTGAACAACATCAGCAAACATGCGGGTGCGCGGCAGGTGGTGGTAACGCTGGAAGAGCAGCCGGGCCTGCTGACGCTGAGCGTCAGCGATGACGGCATCGGCATTACCGAGCCCATCGGCGGCGGTTTTGGCCTGCGCGGCATTGAGGAGCGGGTGCGGGCGCTCGGCGGCGACTGGCAGCTGTTGCCGCCGCCGGGAACCTGCATAACTGTTAACTTGCCCACAAAATCACGCGAAACTGCACCCTGACCAGGAATAATTCCTGGTTCATTCCAACTTTGTCTCATGCCCCGGCGTAATGCCTTCCCTATATTAGCCCGTGATGACCCGGAGGTTTACATGGCAGCCATCACCCTGACGCCAGAGCAGATTAGCCAGCGCTACCGTTATTGGCGACCGCGACTGCTGTTCACCATGGTGATCGGCTATGCCGCGTTTTATCTGACGCGGCGCAGCATCAGCCAGGTAATGCCGGTGATGCAGCTGGAACTGGGGCTGGATAAAGCCGACATCGGCCTGCTGGGCACGCTGTTTTATCTGGTCTACGGCGCATCGAAATTTCTGTCCGGCACGATCAGCGACCGCACGCCCGCACAGTGGTTTATGGGCGGCGGGCTGATCGCTACCGGGGTACTGAATATCGTCTTTACCTTCTGCGGCTCATGGAGCGCGCTGCTGCTGGTATGGACGCTGAACGGGTTTTTCCAGGGCTGGGGCTGGCCGCCGTGTGCCAAGCTGCTCACCCACTGGTATTCGCGCAACGAGCGCGGCTTCTGGTGGGGCTGCTGGAACACCTCGATCAACCTTGGCGGCGCGCTGGTGCCGCTGCTGTCGGGCTGGCTGGCGATGCGCTGGGGCTGGCAGGCCGCGCTGCTGCTGCCGGGGATTATGGGCATTCTGATCGGCATCTGGCTCTGCTGGCGGCTGTGCGATAAGCCCGCCGCGCAGGGACTGCCGACGGTGGGGGAATGGCGGCGCGATCCGCTGGAGCTGTGGCAGCAGGAGCACAGCCCGGCGATGTCGATGCGCGATATTTTGCGCCAGCAGATTCTGGCCAATCGCACCATCTGGCTGCTGGGCGTTTCTTACGTGCTGGTGTACCTGATCCGCATCGCGCTCAACGACTGGGGCAACCTGTGGCTGACCGAGGCCCACGGTGTAAACCTGCTGAGCGCCAACACCACGCTGACGCTGTTTGAGCTGGGCGGGGTGATCGGCGCGCTGTTCGCCGGATGGGGATCGGATCTGCTGTTTCGCGGCCAGCGCGCCCCGATGATTTTGCTGTTTGCCTTAGGTCTGTTCCTCAGCATGGCGGCGCTGTGGCTGGCACCGGTACATCACCGGTCACTGCTCTCGGTGTGCTTCTTCAGCCTGGGCTTTTTTGTTTTTGGCCCGCAGATGCTGATTGGCCTGGCGGCGGTGGAATACAGCCACAAGGCCGCGCCGGGAACCGTGACCGGATTCCTCGGCCTGTTTGCTTACCTGGGCGCCGCGCTGGCGGGCTGGCCGCTGGCGCAGGTGATGCAGCACTACGGCTGGTCGGGCTTTTTTGCCCTGCTGACCGCTGCCGCAGGCTGTATCGGCGTGCTGCTGATGCCGCTGCTGATTGCCGGACTGAACCGGCAGAGATTTAAACAGGCTCCGTAACCGACGGGGTCTGCCGACCCTCGACGATAAGGATAACCTGATGAAACGTTTAGCCCTCTCTACCCTGATCGCTGCCGGGCTGGCAGTGAGCGCGATGTCCGGTGCGGCACACGCCAAAGGCCGCCTGGTGATCTACTGCAGCGCCACCAACGCCATGTGTGAAACCGAAGCGAAGGCCTTCGGTGAGAAGTATGATGTGAAAACCAGCTTTATCCGCAACGGCTCCGGCAGCACGCTGGCGAAGGTCGATGCCGAGAAGAATAACCCACAGGCGGATGTCTGGTACGGCGGCACGCTCGATCCGCAGTCTCAGGCCGGTGAAATGGGGCTGCTGGAAGCCTATAAATCCCCGGTGCTGGATCAGATCATGCCGCAGTTCCGCGATCCGGCGAAAGTGAAGGGCAACTACTCTTCGGCGATTTACATCGGCATCCTCGGCTTTGGCGTCAACACCGATCGCCTGAAGCAGAAAAACCTGCCGGAGCCGAAGTGCTGGAAGGATCTGACCAACCCGATCTACAAGGGCGAGATCCAGATCGCCGATCCGCAAAGTTCCGGCACCGCCTACACCGCGCTGGCGACCTTTACCCAGCTGTGGGGCGAAGATCAGGCCTTCGACTACCTGAAAAAGCTTAACGCGAACGTCTCCCAGTACACCAAGTCCGGCATTGCCCCGGCGCGTAACGCCGCCCGTGGTGAAACCGCGATTGGCATCGGCTTCCTGCACGACTACTCGCTGGAAAAAGACAAGGGCGCACCGCTGACCCTGATCTCTCCGTGTGAAGGCTCCGGCTATGAAGTTGGCGGCGTCAGCATCCTGAAGAAAGCGCGCAATATCGACAACGCCCGCCTGTTCGTGGACTGGGCGCTGTCGAAAGAAGCGCAGGAGCTGGCGTGGAAGCAGGGGCAGTCCTACCAGATCCTGACCAACACCACCGCAGAAACCTCACCAAACTCGCTCAAGCTGGATGACCTGAAGCTGATCGACTACGACATGGATAAATACGGCGCCACCGAGATGCGTAAGCATCTGATCAACAAGTGGGTTAACGACGTGAAGATGGGGCAGTAATTCTTAACTTTGGCGCGGCCTGCTGCCGCGCAATCGCTTTCGCTTCAACCTCCGGGGAACACTATGAGTGATGCCACAGCTCTGCGCCTGCCGCAGGGACGGGATACTGTTTTTATCTGGCTGGTGATACTGGTGGCAGGTTACCTGCTACTGCCGATCTTCAGCCTCGACTACGGCCTGCTGGAATCAACGTCTGACGAGATTCTCGCGGCCTACGGCTGGTCGGGTGCCAATATCAGCCAGGCGTGGCTGCTGCTGCCGCTGGTTCTGCTGCTGCGGCCGGTACGCGGCACGGCTTCACGCGGGCGACACCGCTTCGACGCGGCATGGGCGCTGTGCTGCGCCGTCTTTATGGTGGTCAGCGCCGCCTGGCTGGAACGCGGCCTGGGCTACGGCAGCATCGTTATTTTCTGCGCCCTGGGCGGGGTAATGACCGTGGCGCTGTCGCGGCTGGAATGGCTGGGCGGTGACCGCTTTGTTTTAGGCTCGCTGATTGCCATCGTTGCGCTGATTGGCCTGTTTATCATCTGGCCGAGCCTGGCGATCTTCAAACCGATGATCACCGCCGATGACGGTACTTTTGCGCCGCTGCAGTTTATGGCGGTGCTGGGGCAGAAGCATATTCTGCAGGTGATCTGGAACTCCTTCCTGCTGAGCGCGGCGGTTGGCATCGGCTGTACCTTCTTCGGTATGGTGCTGGCGATCTACACCACGCGCATCGCCAAACGCTCGGCGCTGCTGGGGCGGGTGTTCTCGATCCTGCCGATTGTCACCCCGCCGTTCGTTGTCGGTCTGGGTGTGACCCTGATGATGGGCCGCTCCGGCTACGTCACGGAGTTTATGGTTAACTACCTCGGCCTGACCAACACCAACTGGCTGTACGGTTTTACCGGCATCTGGCTGGCGCAGGTGCTGGCCTTTACCCCGATGTCCTTTATGATCCTCGACGGTGCGATCAAAACGCTGCACCCGTCGCTGGAAGAGGCTTCCTACACGCTGCGCGCCAGCCGGCTGCAAACCTTCCGCCGCGTCTTCCTGCCGCTGCTGAAACCGGCGCTGGCCAACTCGTTCCTGATCGTTATCGTCCAGTCGCTGGCGGACTTCAGTAACCCGCTGGTGCTGGGCGGCAACTTTGACGTGCTGGCCACGCAAATCTATTTCTACATTACCGGCGCACAGCTGGACTACACCTCGGCCAGTACGCTGGGCGTGATCCTGCTGCTGTTCTCACTGCTGGTGTTCTGCGTGCAGTATCTGTGGATCGGTAAACGCTCCTACGTCACCATCTCGGGCAAATCCTCCCGTGGCGACGTGCAGCCGCTGCCGGTGTCGCTGGTGTGGTCGGTGACGGCGATGCTGTGGGTGTGGATCGCCTTTAACGTGCTGCTGTACGGCAGCATCTTCTTCGGCAGCTTCACCGTGAACTGGGGCGTGGATTACACCCTGACGCTGGATAACTTCAGCAAGCTGTTCGGTCAGGGCTTCAGTGACGGCGCGTGGCCATCGCTGCTCGACACCCTGCTGTACGCCGGGATCGCCGCGCCGATTACCGCTATCTTCGGCCTGCTGATCGCCTATGTGGTGGTGCGCCAGCAGTTCCGCGGTAAGAAGGTGATCGAGTTCTCCACCATGCTGTGCTTTGCCGTTCCGGGCACCGTGGCGGGTGTTTCCTACATCCTTGCCTTTAACGGCGCGCCGGTGTATCTGACCGGGACCGCGGCGATTGTGATTATCTCGATGGTGATGCGCAACGTGCCGGTCGGCATCCGCGCCGGGATCGCCGGGCTGGGCCAGCTGGACAAATCGCTGGATGAAGCCTCGCTCAGCCTGCGCGCCGGATCGCTGCGCACCGTGCTGTATATCATCCTGCCGCTGCTGCGCCCGGCGATCCTCTCGGCGCTGATCTACAGCTTCGTCCGTGCGATCACCACCGTCAGTGCGATTATCTTCCTCGTTACGCCGGATACGCGCGTGGCCACCTCCTACATCCTTAACCGCGTTGAGGACGGAGAGTACGGCATGGCGATCGCCTACGGTTCGATTCTGATCGTGGTGATGCTGGCAATTATCTTTATTTTCGATGCGCTGGTGGGTGAAGCGCGCGTGGCCCGCTCGCGGGCGAAAACCCGTTAATTAAGGTGCATATGAATACTAACTTCGCGCAAACCCAGGAAAAGAAAAGCTTCGTTGAACTGCGCAACGTGGCAAAACGCTTTGGCAGCAACTCGGTGATTGAAAACCTCAGCCTCGCCATCCCGAAAGGGGAGATGGTGACGCTGCTGGGCCCGTCGGGCTGCGGCAAAACCACCGTGCTGAGAATGGTCGCCGGGCTGGAAAAACCCAGCGACGGGCAGATTTTTATCGACGGGGAAGATGTCACCCATCGTTCGATCCAGCACCGCGACATCTGCATGGTGTTCCAGTCCTATGCCCTGTTCCCGCATATGTCGCTGGGGGAGAACATCGGCTACGGCCTGAAGATGCTGGGCAAACCGAAAGGCGAGATCCGCGACCGCGTGGAAGAGGCGCTGGAGCTGGTGGATCTGGCCGGATTCGCCGATCGCTACGTCGATCAGATCTCCGGCGGGCAGCAGCAGCGCGTGGCGCTGGCCCGTGCGCTGATCCTCAAGCCGAAGGTGCTGCTGTTTGACGAACCGCTGAGTAACCTGGATGCCAACCTGCGCCGCAGCATGCGTGAGAAGATCCGCGAACTGCAGCAGCAGTTCAATATCACCTCGCTGTACGTAACACACGATCAGAGCGAAGCCTTTGCGGTTTCCGACACCGTGCTGGTGATGAACAAGGGGCAGATTATGCAGATCGGCGAACCGCAGCGGCTTTATCGCTTCCCGGCTTCGCGCTTTATGGCCAGCTTTATGGGTGATGCCAACATCTTCGAGGCGCAAATCAGCGGCAATCGCGTGGAGATCCTCGGTTACGCCATCCCGCGCCCGGAAGGGTTTGCGCCGGGCCTGCAGCACTGTACCGTCGGTGTGCGCCCGGAAGCTATCACCCTCGGATTACAGGGCGATGCCAGCCAGCGCTGCACGATTAAAAAAGTCGCCTATATGGGGCCGCAGTACGAGGTGCTGGTGGAGTGGCAGGGGCAGCAGCTGCTGTTGCAGGTCAACGCCACCGAACTCCAGCCTTCACCGGGCGATGAGTTCTATCTCCAGATCCATCCGTTTGGTATGTTTGTGTTACAGGATCAATAACACGGACTGAGGAACGGGAATGAAAACACTGGGACTGATCGGCGGCATGAGTTGGGAATCGACGTTGCCGTACTATCGGGCGATCAACGAAGGGATCAAGCAGCGCCTGGGCGGGCTGCATTCGGCGAAGCTGGTGCTGTGGAGCGTGGACTTCTATGAGATAGAAGCCTGCCAGGCCAGCGGCGACTGGGATAAAGCCGGCCAGATGCTGGCGGATGCTGCGGTGGCGCTGAAGCGGGCAGGGGCCGAGGGGATCGTGCTCTGTACCAATACCATGCATAAGGTGGCGCAGCCGATTATTGACCAGAGCGGCCTGCCGTTCCTGCATATCGCCGATGGTACTGCGGAGGCGATTAAGCGGGCGGGGATGTCGCAGGTTGCGCTGCTGGGGACGCGCTACACCATGGAACAGGATTTTTATCGCGGACCGATGCTGGCGCAGCACGGCATTACCACGCTGATACCCGATGAAGCCGATCGTCAACAGATTAACCGCATCATCTTCGATGAGCTTTGCCAGGGGCAGTTTACCGCCGAGTCTAAATCGCGCTATCTGGCGATTATCGACGGCCTGGTGGCGCGAGGCGCAGAGGGCGTGATTTTCGGCTGTACGGAAATCGGGCTGTTGCTGAACGCCAGCGACTGCCCGGTCCCGGTGTTTGACACCACCGCCATTCATGCACAGGCGGCGGTGGAGTTTATGCTGCGGTGAGCTCCTGACTGACGGATCAGGACTTCACTGCATCATTCAGCCAGTCTTTAAAGCGTGAGTAGGGAACATACAGCGAGACATCACGATAGCGCGGCTTGCCGGTTTTCAGATCGTTAACGGTGTCCGTGTAGCCAACAATCACCCCACCAATTGAATCGTCGGAGGCGTTATACACCGCGCCGCCCGACATTCCCTGCACCACACCGGCGTTGGTGGCGACCACCACGCAGGGTTTTTTGTTCCATTCGTTGACCAGCCCGGTATTAATCAGATTGACTCCGCTGGAGGCCATCGGCATGGCGGAGATAAAGCTGTAGCCGTACATATTCACTTTGTCGCCAATCTTACCGTTGCGGAAACGCGGTTCCTGTTTCAGCCCCTCATTCTTGTGGTAAATCACCGCCAGATCGCACTCCGGGTGCCAGGATTTCACCTCATAAAGCGAAAGCTTGGCGACGTGAGCCGCGGTCAGGCTGTAGTTCGCCGTCAGCGGAATGGTGGTTCCCAATGCCCCGGCACCCAGGATGGTGGGGATGCCGGTTACCGTCATATCGACCCGTTTTTCAGCTTCACTGCTGTACTGATACTTCCCTACTGAACATCCGCCCAGACAGGCGGCTAGCAGGCAAATAACCACTCTCATCGATAATCCCCAATGATTAGTTGAAAAGATAGCCGGTGAAGTAAGCGTTTCTGCATAACGCCTTCGGCTATCCACAGCAGTAATTTCATATTGTTAACGAACTCATTAAGCCTAACGGCAACGGGGGAGATCGCAATGAAATGGTATGGAATTTCCAAAAACCAGGACTTTTCCGCAGGAAAAAACATTAGCTAGTGTTATGTGTTTGTTCACGCCAGGTGAATATTTCGCCATGTCATTAATATCCGGCGTTTTTTTCGCTTACGTTTGCAGCGGATGTTGGGGAGCTAATTATTGCTGATTTGGCAACACACCCTTGCCTGCGCCGTGCTGTAAGCGATTCCTCGCCTGTGTTTTAATGTCGTTCTGTGACCTTCGTCGCGTATCGCGTAAAAAATATTCACCTGACGATAATGGCTCTCCACGTAGAGGGCTGAATTCTGACAATCCTGGGAGTGTGTGAAATGCCTGTTTCATTACTGGCACTGGCGCTGAGCGCCTTTGCTATTGGCACCACCGAGTTCGTGATTATGGGGCTGTTGCCGGAGGTCGCGAGCGATCTGCAGGTATCGATCCCGTCTGCGGGCTGGCTGATCAGCGGCTATGCGCTGGGCGTGGCGATTGGCGCGCCAATTATGGCGCTGCTGACGGCGAAACTGCCGCGTAAACGTACGCTGATCCTGCTGATGGTGATTTTTATCATCGGCAATATTCTCTGCGCGCTGGCCTACAGCTATAACCTGCTGATGCTCGCCCGCGTGGTTACCGCGCTGTGCCACGGTGCCTTCTTCGGTATCGGTGCCGTAGTGGCGGCAAGCCTGGTGCCGCCGGGCAAGCAGGCGTCCGCCGTGGCGCTGATGTTTACCGGCCTGACTCTGGCCAACGTGCTGGGCGTGCCGCTGGGCACCTGGTTTGGTCAGCTGTTCGGCTGGCGTGCCACCTTCTGGGGCGTGTCGGTGATTGGCGTACTGGCGTTTATCGGCCTGATTGTCAGCCTGCCGACTAATCGCAATGAAAAGCCGGTGGATCTGGCCAGCGAATTCAGCGCGCTGAGCAGCGGCAAGCTGTGGCTGTCGCTGCTGATGACGGTGTTTTTCGCCGCCGCGATGTTTGCGCTGTTCAGCTATATCGCCCCGCTGCTGCTGGAAGTGACCGGAATTACCGATCGCGGCGTCAGCTGGACCCTGTTCCTGATCGGTGCCGGTCTGACCGTGGGTAATACCCTGGGCGGCAAGCTGGCGGACTGGCGCGTGTCGTTCAGCCTGATCCTCAGCTTCTCGCTGATTGCGGTGTTCTCGCTACTGTTCAGCTGGACCTCTCACGCGTTGTGGCTGGCGGAAATCACTCTGTTCCTGTGGGCAATGGCCACCTTTGCCACCGTGCCTGCGCTGCAAATTAACGTGGTACGCCACGGTAAGGATGCGCCGAACCTGGTGTCTACGCTGAATATTTCGGCGTTTAACGTCGGTAATGCCCTAGGTGCCTGGGTTGGCGGTGCGGTGATCGGCGGCGGCTATGGCCTGACGGCGGTGCCGGTTTCTGCGGCGGTGCTGGCGGCAATCGGCCTGATTATCTGCCTGGTCACCTTCCGCGGTTCCCGCGCGCAGGGGCAGCCGGTTAGCGCTTAATTCAGCTGCTGCTCCAGGCGCTGGCTGAACAGGCCGATATGCTGCTGAAGATGTTCACTGAAGGCATCAACCAGCGCCGACGCGGGCCGGTGGCGCGGCCTGATTAAACTGACGGTGAACGGCACTTCCACGCTGAAGCGCCGCATCACTACTCCGCTGTCGGCGTAATCCAGCGCCGTCAGCGGATTCACAATCGACACGCCCACTCCCGCTCTGACCATCGCGCACACCGACGCCGCGCTGTGCGTTTCCATTACCATCCTTCGCTGCACGCCCTGTTCGTTAAACAGATTATCCAGCAGCTGGCGATAGCTGTCGGTACGCGACAGGCTGATATAATTTTCGCCGGCAAAATCCTGCGGCGTCAGGCAGTCGCGACGAGCCAGCGGGTGGTCCTTTGGTAGTACACAGACTTCATTTTGCGTGAACAGCGCTCGGCGCTCGGTCCCGGCGGGCGTATGGCTGGTTTCGGTCAGCCCTAGATCGTAACGCTGTGCCGACAGCCACTCTTCCAGCAGCGGCGACTCCTGCGGGATGATATTCAGGCTGACTTCCGGGTACTGCTGCATAAACGGCTGGCACAGCAGTGGCAGCAGCGACTGGGAGAAAACCGGCAGGCAGGCGATGGAAAGCTCGCCCTGACGAAACTGTCGCAGACCCTCGGCGGCGCTGATAATTCTGTCCAGCCCGTACCAGGAACGCTGCACCTCTTCGAACAGCCGCAGGCCCTGCACGGTGGGCTGCAGGCGTCCGCGCACCCGTTCAAACAGCTGTAATCCAATCAGTTTTTCAAAGCGTGCCAGCTCGCGGCTGACGGTCGGCTGCGAGGTGTGCAGCAGTGCGGCCGCCTCGGTGAGATTGCCGGTGGTGATCACGGCATGAAAAATCTCAATGTGGCGCAGGGAGACTCCGGCCATCGCTTTCTCCACGGGAAGACAATTCAGTTAACCCATATCATGGATGAATAGACTGCGATAAAACAGATATTTTTATGCCGTCAGGAGATGTGGCGTAATAGCGTTATTCACTTATGGAGAACCCTTATGCCACGCCTGCTGACCGACACCACTACCGCCCTGAATCAGGACAATCTTTTAGCCCTTGCTCGCCAGACGGGCGGCCCGGTCTGGGCTTACGACGCCAGTATCATTGAGCAGCGCATTGCCCAGCTGCAGCAGTTTGACGTGGTGCGCTTCGCCCAGAAGGCCTGTTCGAATATTCATATTCTGCGCCTGATGCGTGCCGCGGGTGTGAAGGTCGATTCCGTATCGCTGGGTGAGATTGAGCGCGCGCTGGCGGCGGGCTATCAGGCCGGCGGCGACGAGATCGTCTTTACGGCCGATCTGCTGGATGAGCCAACCCTGGCCCGCGTGGCGGAGCTGAAGGTGCCGGTCAATGCCGGTTCTGTCGACATGCTGCACCAGCTGGGTGCCGTATCTGCCGGGCATCCGGTCTGGCTGCGCGTTAACCCGGGCTTCGGCCACGGCCACAGCCAGAAAACCAACACCGGCGGCGAGAACAGCAAGCACGGTATCTGGTTCGGCGATATGGCACTGGCGCTGGAAGCGGTTCAGCGCTATCAGCTGAAGCTGGTCGGCATTCATATGCATATCGGTTCGGGCGTTGACTACAGCCATCTGGAGCAGGTGTGCGACGCGATGGTGGATCAGGTGGTCAGCTTCGGTCAGGATCTGGAAGCGATTTCTGCCGGTGGCGGTCTGTCGATTCCGTATCGTTTTGGTGAAGAAGCGATCGATACCGATCACTATTTCGGCCTGTGGGATGCCGCCCGCCAGCGCGTGGCAAAACATCTGGGTCACCCGGTAAAACTTGAGATCGAGCCGGGCCGTTTCCTGGTGGCCGAGTCGGGCGTGCTGGTCAGCCAGGTGCGCGTGGTGAAAGAGATGGGCAGCCGTCACTTCGTGCTGGTGGACGCGGGCTTTAACGATCTGATGCGTCCATCCATGTACGGCAGTTATCACCACATTTCCGCGATTGCCGGCGATGGCCGTCAGCTGGACGAGCAGAATACCGTCGAGACGGTAGTAGCGGGTCCGCTGTGCGAGTCGGGCGATGTGTTCACCCAGCAGGAAGGCGGCAAGGTGGAAACCCGCGCGCTGCCGGCGGTGAAGGTAGGGGATTATCTGGTGTTCCATGATACCGGTGCCTACGGTGCGTCGATGTCGTCGAACTACAACAGCCGTCCTCTGCTGCCGGAGGTGTTGTTCGAGAACGGTCAGCCACGGCAGATCCGTCGTGCGCAGACCGTGGCGGAGCTGCTGGCGCTGGAGCTGTAATCCGGCCTGTGGGCTGACCGGAAAGCCGGTCAGCCCCTGCGCCAGCGTGGTTCTACAAGGGGGCGATCGTTTTTACTTTCGCCCCACGTCAGTTTTCATCCCGCAAACATCTCTTTCCTCAGCAGCACAATCTCTTCGGCCAGATCGCGGCACAGCATGGCATTCATCAGATGATCCTGCGCGTGCACAAGGATCAGCGTCACCGGCACTTTGCCGCAGCCCTCATCCGCTCCAATTAACTGCGTCTGGATTTTATGCGCACCGCGTGAAGCCTCTGTGGAGGCCGCCAGTGCTTCATCTGCTCCCTGCCAGTCGCGCTTGCGTGCAAGCTGAATAGCACTCATGGCGTGGGATCGCGCTTCACCTGCATTGATCAGCAGCTCCATCATCGTCTGTTCAAAATCCATCACAACCTCTATTGGTATGCCAAAATTGGTTTATACATCCTATTGGAATACCAGTGATCGCTTCTGAGAGTTTTATCACAGTAAATAATCACCGGTTGTTTATTTTTGGTATGCCACTACAGCGGAAGTTGCACAAACATCAATGCCGGGATGCCTGACCCCTTACCTTGAGGATTCACCCATGTCTCTACAGGATCGGCTAATCGACTCTCTGGGGAGTTTTGCCACCAAGTTCAACAGCTATCGCTATATCATGGCGATCAAGGCATCGTTTATTACTCTGATGCCGGTGATTATCGTCGGTGCCTTCTCGGTGCTGATATCCAATATGGTGCTCGACGGTAAGAATGGACTCGCCAGTTTTCAGGCACTGTCGTTCCTGGCCGAACTGAAGCCGATTACCTCTAGCATCAACTACGCCACGCTGAGTTTCCTCAATATCGGTGCAGTCTTCCTGATTGGCATTGAGCTGGGGAAAATCAACGGCATTAAAACCCTGTTCCCCGGCCTGCTGGCGATCATCTGCTTTATTGCCGTCACTCCCACCACGCTAAACATGATGGTCAACGGCCAGATGCAGCTGGTGACCGATGTGCTGGCAAAGCAGTTCTCCGATACCAAAAGCCTGTTCCTGGGCATGTTTATCGCCATTCTGTCGGTGGAGATCTACTGCCGACTTGAGCATGTTGACCGCCTGAAAATTAAAATGCCGGATACCGTGCCGCCCAATGTTGCCGCTTCTTTCTCGGCGCTGATCCCGGCGATTATCACCGTTTCCGCTATCGCCACCCTGGGTTTTATCTTCCACCGCTTTACCGGCATGTATCTGTATGACGCGGTGTACAAAATAGTGCAGGAGCCGCTGGAGTCGGTGGTGCAGAGCCTGTGGGGCATCCTGCTGCTGATGTTTGTTGCCCAACTGTTCTGGGTGATTGGCATTCACGGCAACCAGATGGTGAAACCTATCCGCGAACCGCTGCTGCTGGGAGCGATTCTGGTGAATATGAACGCCTTCGAACAGGGAATAGAGGCGCCGAACATCATCACCATGCCGTTCTGGGATGTGTATATGAGCATCGGCGGGTCCGGACTGACCATCGGCCTGCTGAGTGCGGTGATGCTGGCAACCAAACGCAAAGAGATGCGCGAAATAGCCAAACTCTCATTTGGCCCCGGTCTGTTTAACATTAACGAACCGGTGATTTTTGGTATGCCGATCATGCTCAATCCGATCCTCGCGATACCGTTCATCATTACTCCGCTGATCACGGGGTCTATCGGCTACTTTGCCACGGTCACCGGTTTCGCCGGCAAAGCGGTGGTGATGGTGCCGTGGACCACGCCGCCAATCATCAACGCCTGGCTCTCCACCGCCGGGTCGATGGGGGCGGTCGTCACGCAGATCGTTTGTATCCTGGTGTCGATCCTCATCTATATCCCGTTTGTCAAAATTGCTGCTCGCCGCGCAGAAGCCGCTGAAGCGCAGACGCTACAGCCTGAGCTGGCGAAAAATTAAGGAGTGAAAATGAGTAAGGTTAATATCCCCATCCCGGCTGATTTTATTCTCGGCGCTGCGGCCTCAGCCTGGCAGACCGAAGGGTGGAGCGGCAAGAAAGCGGGGCAGGATTCCTATCTTGATGCCTGGTATCAGCAGGACCGCCACGTCTGGCATGACGGCTACGGCCCGGCGGTCGCGACCGATTTTATCAACCGCTATAAAGAAGATGCGGCATTGATGAAAGCGGCAGGGTTGACCCATTACCGCACCTCAATCAACTGGTCACGCTTTCTCACCGACTATGAAAACGCCGTGGTGGATGAAGAGTACGCGGCGTACTACGACAGCCTGATTGACGAGCTGCTGGCCAACGGCATCCAGCCGATGCTGTGCCTGGAACATTACGAACTGCCCGCCACGCTGCTGGAGCAGTACGGCGGCTGGGCGTCGAAACATGTGGTCGAGCTGTTCGTGCGTTATGCAGAACAGGTATTTGCCCGCTATGCGCACAAGGTCACGCGCTGGTTCGCGTTTAATGAGCCGGTGGTGGTACAGACGCGGGTCTATCTTGATGCGCTGCGCTGGCCGTATCAGCAAAGTACCGACACCTGGATGCAGTGGAACCACCATAAAAATCTCGCCACGGCGAAAGTGGTGCAGCTGTTCCGTGCGAACGGTTATCAGGGCAGCGTCGGCACAATCCTCAACCCGGAAGTGACTTATCCCCGCTCCGGCGCCGCGCATGATGTACAGGCGGCGGAGATTTACGATCTGTTTTATAACCGTGTATTTCTCGATCCGGCGATTAAAGGCGAGTACCCGCAAGCACTGCTGGCGCTGCTGGAAAAACATGGTGTGAACTGGCAGGTCGATGAGCAGGAACTGGCCATTATTCGCGCCAACCGCGTCGATGAAGTCGGTATCAACCTCTACTATCCGCATCGCGTGAAAGCGCCCTCACGAGCCTGGCATCCGGAAACCCCGTTCCATCCGGCTTATTACTTCGAGCATTTTGAACTGCCGGGACGGCGGATGAATAAATCACGGGGATGGGAGATCCAGCCGCGTATCATCTGGGATATGGCGCAGCGTATGAAGAATGAGTACGACAATTTCCCGTGGTTTATTGCCGAAAATGGCATGGGGATCGAGAACGAAGCGCAGTTTAAAAATACCGACGGCGAGATCCAGGATA
Organism: Pantoea coffeiphila; assembly: GCF_016909495.1. Classification (GTDB taxonomy): domain Bacteria; phylum Pseudomonadota; class Gammaproteobacteria; order Enterobacterales; family Enterobacteriaceae; genus Erwinia; species Erwinia coffeiphila. The sequence continues at coordinate 699,556 of NZ_JAFBFW010000003.1, forward strand.
ACTATCGCATCGAATTCATTGGCGAGCATCTGTATCAGGCGCTGCTGGCCCGTGAAGCAGGCATCAACTGCCAGGGGTATATGCTGTGGGCCTTTACTGACAACGTATCGCCGATGAATGCGTTTAAAAACCGCTATGGACTGATCGAGATCGACCTGAAAAACCAGCGCCAGCGGCGGATGAAGAAATCTGCGCACTGGTATCGCCAGCTCAGTGACAGCCGCCAGCTCAGCATTGAGCTGGATGATGAAGCCAAATAAGGAGTTAATCATGCAAAGAATCGTCCTTGCCTGTGCAGCAGGCATGTCTACCTCCATGGTGGTGACGCGGATGGAAAAAGAAGCAGCAGCACGCGGACTGGAGTATCAGATCTACGCTATTCCCGAACAGAACCTGCGTGACGAGTTGGAAAACAACGTGGGTGAAGTGGCGGTGGTGCTGCTCGGGCCACAGGTGCGCTTTAAGCTGGAAGAGAACCGCAAACTGACCGACAGCTACCAGATCCCCATCGCGGTCATTGATTCGGTGGCTTATGGCACCCTTAACGGCGTAAAAGTACTCGATCAGGCGCTGGCTTTGGTAAACTAGCGCCAATCAATACGGATAATGGCTCAAAAGGTGGTTTTGTGGACAAAGGTGCGCCTGCGCAGGAAAAAAAGCAGTATCAGGAAATCGGCCACGATCTGCGCCAGCAAATCATTGATGGTCACTATCCGGTTGGCTCGCGTTTGCCGCCGGAGCGTAACATTGCCGAAACCTGGGGCGTTAGTCGTACCATTGTGCGTGAAGCGCTGCTGATGCTGGAGCTGGAGGGCACGGTGGACATTCGCCAAAGCTCCGGTGTCTATGTGATGCGCATCCCATCGGAGAGCAGCGACGAAGAAGAGGCCTTCTTCCGCAGCGACGTCGGGCCGTTCGAGATGCTGCAGGCCCGCCAGCTGCTGGAGAGCAATATCGCCGCTTTTGCCGCGAAGATGGCGACGAAGGCGGATATTGAAAACCTCAAGCGCACGCTGGAGCAGGAGCAGCGCGCTATCGCCATGGATGACAAAAGCCAGGACAACGACAAGATGTTCCACCTGCTGCTGGCCGGGGCCACGCAGAATCAGATGCTGCTGGATACCGTCAACAGCATCTGGCGTCATCATGAAAGCAGCCCGCTGTGGCAGCAGCTGCGCGGCCATATTGAAACCCGCAGCTACCGGCTAAAGTGGCTTGGCGACCATCAAACCATTCTCGCCGCGCTGCGCCGTCGTGATGTGATGGGGTCATGGCAGGCGATGTGGCAGCATCTGGAAAATGTCAAACACAGCCTGCTGGAACTGTCCGATGCCGATGCGCCAGATTTTGACGGCTATCTGTTTGAGTCGGTGCCGATTTTTCAGGGCAAGCTGGTATGACGCTGCGCATCGTGCCGCTGAGTGCGGTGCCGGAAACGCGCGAAATCATCACCGACTGGCTTTGGCAGGCGTTTGGCACCGATAACAGCCGCGACTTTTTTGCCAGCGTCATCGACAGCAGCCTTGCGGGAAGCGATCTGCCAATCACCTTTGTGGCTCTTGACGGTGAGCGCCCGGTGGGAACGGTGGGGCTGTGGCGCTGCGATCTGGTCAGCCGCCAGGATCTGTTTCCCTGGCTGGCAGCGCTGTACATTGATGAAAGCTGGCGCGGGCGGGGGCTAAGCGAGAGGCTGCAGCAAACCATTGTCGATTGCTGCAGACAGCGCGGGGATGCAAATCTCTATCTCTACTCTGCCTGCATGGGTTACTACGAAAAGTTCGGCTGGCGCTATATCGGTGATGCGCTGGACTATCCTGCGACCACCGTACATCTTTACGCTAAGTCTTTGTAGTCAGACGCTGAACCGCTGAACCGCTGAACCGCTGTCGCAGTCGCTTTTGGTTCAGGCTGGCGTTCCCACTGAATGACGGCGCACCAGCGTCGGGCTGAACAGATGGGTCACTTCCGGCAGCGGCTGGCCGTGAGCCAGGGCCAGCGCCAGCATGGCAGCCTGCTGCGCCATGGTGATAATCGGATAGCGCACGGTCGTCAGGCGTGGGCGAACGTAGCGTGACACCAGCACGTCGTCGAAGCCGATCAGCGAAATCTCTTCCGGCACCCGCACGCCGTTATCGCTCAGCACCGCCAGCGCACCCGCCGCCATCGAATCGTTATAGCAGGCCACCGCGCTGAAGGTCTTTCCCTGGCCAAGCAGCTCGGTCATCGCCGTTTCACCGCCCACCTCATCCGGCTCACCGAAAGCGACCAGCCGATCGTTGCAGGGCAGGCCGTGTTCTTTCAGTGCATCGTAGTAGCCCTGCAGGCGGTCGCTGGAGTCAGAAATTGAGTGGGTAGAACAGATAAAAGCAATATTCTTATGCCCTTGCTGGATCAGATGGCGGGTGGCCAGCCAGGAGCCGTAGCGGTCATCCAGCGCAATGCAGCGCTGTTCATAGCCCGGCAGCACGCGGTTCAGCAGTACCATTCCCGGGATCTGTTTCATCAGGCCGATCAGCTCTTCGTCCGGGACTTTTTTTGCATGCACCACCAGCGCCGCACAGCGGTGGCGAATCAACTGTTCAATGGCCTGGCGCTCTTTTTGCTCATTATGGTAGCCGTTGCCGATCAACAGAAAATTACCGGTATTCCATGCCACTTCATCGACAGATTTTACCATTGCGCCAAAGAAGGGATCGGAAACGTCCCCGACCACTAACCCAATGGTTTCCGTGGACTGCTGCGCCAGCGCGCGGGCGTTGGCATTCGGATGGTATTTCAGCGACTCCATCGCCTGCGTCACCGCCTGGCGCGAATTTTCACTGGCCTTAGGGGAGTTATTGATGACGCGAGAAACGGTTGCTACCGACACCCCCGCGAGTCTGGCGACATCCTTTATGGTAGCCATAGGGTCCAACCTTTCTGGGTAAGCGTTTACATTGCAGTAGTGTTGCGGAAAGCCGCAGTGACTGCAAGCCTGGAGAATGCGCCGGATGTCGCAAAGCTGAGGATTTTCCTCTTTGAGTGCGCCTGATTGCAGGCCGTTCGTTCTGATAAAGTGAACACGGTTTCACTCCGTTACTGAGCGATGCTATTCTGAGTTTCCAGAAAAACTGACACCATGACCGGGTCCTCGCATGACGTTAAAAAAACTCCCTCACCTTGCCCACTGGGGTGCCTTCAGTGCCGTTGTTGAAAATGGCAAACTGCTGCGCTGTGACCCCTTTTTCGCTGACCAGGACCCGTCACCGATGCTCAATACCATTCCGGAACTGGTCTATTCGGATAAGCGTATCCGCCAGCCGATGGTGCGCCGCTCGTGGCTGAAGTCGCGTGAGAAGAGCGATCGTACTCTGCGCGGACGCGAGGATTTTGTCGCAGTGGATTGGGAAACCGCGCTCGATCTGGTTGCCGAGGAAAACCGTCGGGTGCGCGACCGCTACGGCGCCAGTGGGATCTTCGACGGTTCCTATGGCTGGTCATCGGCGGGCCGCGTTAACCATGCCCGCACGCTGGTGCGCCGCTTTTACAACCTTGGCGGCGGCGGCATTGATCAGCAGGGCAACTATAGCTGGGGTGCCGCGCAATTCTTTTTACCTTATGTGATTGGCACCTATATGCCGCTGACCGGTCGCGTTACCGACTGGCCGGATGTGGTCAAACACTGTGAAGTTTTTATCGCCTTTGGCGGGCTGGCGCTGAAAAACGCACAGGTTGCCTCCGGCGGAGCGGGCGAGCACAGCCTGAAGCCCGCGCTAGAGCAGCTGGCGGCAAAGGGCACACCGGTCATCAACATCAGCCCGATGCGTGACGACTGCCCGGAGTTCGTCAATGCTGAATGGATTCCGATCCGCCCGAACACCGACGTGGCGCTGATGCTGGCGTTAGGATTTGAAATCGAGCGCCTGGGTGCGGTAGATAATGCCTTCCTGCAGTCGCACTGCGTGGGTTATCCACAGCTCAAAAGTTATCTGCTGGGGCAAAGCGACGGCCAGCCGAAAACGCCGCAGTGGGCCAGCGAGATTACCGGTATCCCGGCCGCGCGCATCGCGCTGCTGGCAAAGCAGCTAAGCGGCAAGCGCAGCTTTATTACCTGCTCTTACTCGGTTCAGCGCGCCCATCGCGGCGAACAGCCGTACTGGATGATGATTGCCCTGTCGTCAATGCTGGGTCAGCCGGGCCTGCCGGGGGCCGGTTTCTCATTTGGTCACGGCTCCATGAACAGCGTCGGCAATCCGCGTATTGAAGGCCCGTCTCCCCTGATGTCTACCGGAGTTAACCCGATTGCGCACCGGGCGATACCGGTTGCCCGTATCAGCGATATGCTGCTTCAACCCGGCGAGGAATATACCTTCCAGGGCGAAACGCACACCTATCCGGATATTCATCTGATCCACTGGGCGGGCGGCAATCCGTTCCACCATCATCAGCAGTTGAACCGCCTGGTCGAGGGCTGGCAGCGCCCGGATACGGTTATTGTGCAGGATATCGTCTGGACCCCTGCGGCGCAGATGGCGGATATCGTTCTGCCGGTAACCACCACCCTTGAGCGCAATGATATCGGCGGATCGTCCAAAGATCGCTTCGTGCTGGCGATGCATCAGGCGATTGCACCACAGCATCAGGCGCGCAACGACTTTGATATCTTTGCCGATCTGGCCGAGAGGCTGGGGTATCGCGACACCTTTACCGAAAACCGCAATGAAATGGAGTGGATCAAACATCTCTACCAGCGCTGCGCGGTGGCCCACAATCACAAGGGCATCGACTTCCCGGAGTTCGAAACATTCTGGGAGGAAGGGCACGTGGAGATCCCGCTGCCGAAGGAAGACTGGGTATTTATGGCTGATTTCCGCGCTAATCCGGTGGCCAATCCGATTAAAACCGCCAGCGGTAAAATCGAACTCTTTTCGGAAACGATTGAGGGCTATCAGCTTGCTGACTTTGGTCCGCATCCCGAATGGCGCGAGCCAGCCGAGTGGCTGGGATCGGAAGTTAAACAACGTTTCCCGCTGCATATGATTTCCATTCAACCCGGCGACCGTCTGCACAGTCAGCTGGATGCGACGCCAACGGTGCAGGCCAACAAAACGGCCGGGCGCGAAACGCTGTGGATGCATCCGCAGGATGCGGCGGAACGCGGTATCAGCGACGGTAACGTGATTGAAGTCAGCAACGATCGCGGCCGCATTCAGGCCGGCGTGCGCCTGACGGAAGGCGTCAGTCAGAACGTGGTGCTGATTTCCACCGGCGCCTGGTTCGATCCCGGGTTTGGCAAAGCCTGGCGGGACTACGATCGTGCCGGAAACCCTAACGTACTGACGCTGGATATTGGTACTTCGTCTTTAACTCAGGGACCGAACGCCATGAGTTGCCTGGTGGAGATTCGCAAACTGGCTGAAGTGGCCTGACGGGATGAAGGGGGTTAGCCTGAATGTTGGCGATTCATTGCTAAAACCCCTACAAATCACATAGCTGGTTACATTTTGCGGGTAACTGTTGCGATTCCTGAGTAGCGAGCCGATGCGGCGGATTGATACAGTTCAGATCCCAGAGGTATTGATGGGTGAACATCAAAAAGTATTTATCGCTTTGTTTCACCGACCTGCGCAGATGCGCAGGTTTTTTTTGCCTGTAATCTAAGGGTTTTCTTACAGGTTACTGATTTTATTCATCTTTTTTTCTGAACTTTCTGCATGACTTCTCCTCTCGCTCAATCACGATCTGAAACACTGTTTGCCTGTTAACTCCGAATCATTTTTTGTATAAACGCCAGAGAGTTATCACGCACCCTGTTCTGGAAAAAACATGCCTCCCTTGAAAAGATCGCTGACCAAATCTCAGCCAGCCCCGACGTTAAATCCCGTTCGATTCCGCCTTGTCTGTGTGGGCGTGCTGGCATGCCTGGGTGTTTTGCTCGCGCGGGTGGCTGATTTACAGTTGATTAACCATCCTATGCTGGAAAAAGAGGCGGATGAACGCTCGCTGAGAACCGTTACCTTACCGACCAACCGTGGGACCCTGCTCGACAGGAACGGTGAAGCGCTGGCGCTCAGCGTGCCCTCGCGCGATGTGATTGCCGATCCGCAACGAGTTTTAGAAGCGCATCCGGACTTTACCAGCGCCAAGTGGGCCTATCTGGCTAATGCGCTGGAGCTCAGGCCGGAGGAGATCGCGGCACAAATTAATGCTAATCCCAATCGTCGCTTCCTTTATCTGGGCAGAAAAATCGAGCTGGGTATCGCGAAAGATATCTCCAAACTTCATCTTACCGGTATTACCACTGTTTATGACGACAGCCGTTTTTATCCTATGAGTGAGGCCACCGCGCCGCTTATTGGTATCGTTGGTGCAGACAGCAGCGGGCTGACCGGGCTGGAGAAAGGATTCGATAAAGTCCTGCAGGGGACGCCCGGCGTGGAGAAATATCGCCAGGACGCCAACGGCAATATTGTGGCAATGATTAACTACGAGCCGCCTCAGCAGCCGCCGACGGTGCAGCTGAGTATTGATAAGTTCGACCAGTACACCCTTTACAGCAAGCTGCGCGATGGCGTACTGCTGAATAAGGCGGACTCCGGTGCGGCGGTGTTGATCAAAATCGATACCGGCGAGATCCTCGGTATGGCCTCTTATCCCTCATTTAACCCGAACAATTTTGCCAAAGTATCGCCCGCGCAGATGCGTAACACGGCGATTAATGACAGCTACGAGCCGGGCTCAACGGTTAAACCGCTGGTGGTAATGGAAGGGCTGATCCGCAAGCTGGTTCGCCCGGACTCAGTGCTGGATACCACCCCTTACCGGGTTAACGGCCATCTGATCCGCGATGTTGGCCACTGGTCACGATTAACGATGACCGGCATCCTGCAGAAATCGAGTGATATCGGCGTGTCGCATATCGCACTGGCGATGCCTGCAGAGGTGCTGGTGAATACCTATCAGTCGTTTGGCCTGGGTAAACCGACCGGCCTTGGGCTGACCGGCGAAAGCGTCGGCTACTTCCCCCTGCACCGTCAGCGCTGGGCGGACATTGAACGTGCAACGTTCTCATTCGGCTATGGTTTACGTGTAACGCCGCTGCAAATTGCGCGCGAGTACGCCACCCTGGGTTCATTCGGCGTTTATCGCCCGCTGTCGATCACCAAGGTGACACCGCCGGTGTTAGGTACGCGGGTTGCCGATCAGGATACGGTCAAAACCGTGGTGCATATGATGGAGAGTGATGCGCTCCCTGGCGGCAGTGGGGTGCGCGCGGCGGTGCCGGGCTATCGGCTGGCAATTAAAACCGGTACGGCGGAAAAAATGGGTGACAGCGGCAAATATGACGGCGGCTATATCAACTATACCGCCGGCGTGGCCCCTGCCAGCAATCCTCAGGTGGCACTGGTGATTATGATTAACCACCCGACCGCCGGGGATCACTTTGGTGGCTCGGTGGCGGCACCGGTATTTGGCAATATTATTGGTCCGGTGCTGAAGCATATGAATATCGCGCCGGATGCACTTTATAACCCGGGTTAGGAAAAACCTCAGGATGTTCAATATGTAAAGAAATGAGCGGCCGGTCATGACTGGTTGCATTTAGCGCCATTCATTTGCTTTTGTTTGCTGGTTTCAGGATCGGCTTCTGGTGACAATAGCAGTCCCAGAGGTATTGATTGGTGTGAATACAGTCTGCTCCCGGCGGACTGCACCCTGTTCAGTTGCACCAACCCACGCGGATGCGTGGGTTTTTTTTTGTCTGTATCTTCAAAATCTTACTCTTTGTTTCAATCCAGAAGAACGCTCACAACTTTCAATATTCTGTTTACATCTTTCACCTGAATCCACCAAAGAAATAATTGCATTGAGGCTAAGCTGCCCCCAGCACCGTCAGCATCGCATTCTGTTAACGGTGTCAGCCCCTTGATGGTGTTGGTAGCGCGACAAGGGGCGTTCTTATTCCCAGGAGCTGATTACTATGCCGAAACTTAAAGACAGGACGCCTAAAGTCGGTGGACGTTCAGCAGCCTTTCAGCTGCGAATACATCCTGAGCTTCATGCTCAGATTAAGTCGTTGACGGATGATGACAACATTACCCTTGCATGTTGGCTCAAGGAACTGGCCCGGCGAGAGCTGCGTCGCCGGGGAATTGAGCCCAGAGGCTGATCAGATACAGCCTGCTAATTGTCAGCCAGCAGGCTGTAACCAACGTACTGGTGACCCAGCGCTAAAGGGGCCATTCAACGCATTAAGCAAACACATTTGACGTAAGCCCAGCCGTGTTAAGGCTTAGCTTAGCTCCCCGGTATGTTATTAACTCACCTTGAGAATAGTCACTCTCGTTATTAAATTTAAAGGTTATGGTAAGAGATTAAATTATGAGATCAACGATCCTTCCCCTATGTCTGGTTTTTATGCTTGCAGGCTGCGATCAGGGAACCAAAGACACCACGGTAAAACCGATCAATGTTGGTGTTACAACACTCAAAAGTCAGCCGGTAACGCTATTTACACAACTTCCTGGCAGGACGACAGCGGTCAGGACGGCCGAAGTGCGGCCGCAGGTTAGCGGTATTATTCTCAAACGTCTGTTTGTTGAGGGAAGTGACGTTAAGGCCGGGCAACCCTTATATCTGATCGATCCCGCCAGTTACCAGGCGACCTACGACAAGGCGCTGGCAACACTGGAAAATGCCCGCCAGTTGGCGACGCGCTACAAACCGCTGATGGAAGCCAGAGCCGTCAGTAAACAAAGCTATGACGATGCCGTTGCCGCGGAAAAGCAGGCTAAGGCAGAGTTAGAAATTGCTCAGGTTAATCTCAACTATACCAACGTTCGTTCGCCGATCACCGGCCGAATTGGACGCTCGTTATATACCGAGGGCGCATTGGTGACCAATGGCCAAAGCAATTACCTCACTACTATCCAGCAGCTAGACCCGATCTACGTAGACGTCAGTGAATCGTCGTTGCAGTTACTGCGTCAGCGGCGCGCGCTGGCTGAAGGCCGATTACAGGCCGTAGGGGACAATGCCGCAGCCGTTAAGCTGACGCTGGAAGATGGTTCGGACTACGTCCATATGGGCAAGTTGGAGTTCTCGGAAGTGACTGTCGATGAAACTACCGGCAGCATTACGATGCGTGCATTTTTCCCGAATCCCAATCGTGATCTGCTGCCGGGTATGTTTGTACACGCGGTTCTGCCTCAGGGTGTTGCTCATCAGGGAATACTGGCGCCGCAGCAGTCCATTATGCACGACCCTAAAGGCCGTCCTTATGTCTACAAAATTGGGGCAGATAATAAAGTGGTTGAGCAGGCTATTAAAACCGGCGAGATGATTAACGGCCAGTGGTTGGTCACTGAAGGGCTTAAGTCGGGCGATCGGGTTGTTGTTGATGGATTACAGCTGGTCCGTAATGGCAGCCTGGTTTCGCCCAGTGAGCATCAGCCTAAAGTCTTTAAGCGGGCTAACTTAACCACTGCCGATCCCTCAGCGCAGTAAGGAAAACGGATGTCTAAATTCTTTATTGAGCGCCCTGTCTTTGCCTGGGTTGTGGCGATTCTGGTGATGCTGATTGGGGGATTGTCGATTTTTACCCTGCCGATTAACCAGTATCCGAATATTTCTCCGCCTGCTATCTCTGTACAGGTGACCTACCCTGGCGCCAGCGCCGAGACGGTTCAGAATACCTCTGTGCAGGTTATCGAGCAGCAGTTGAACGGCATAGATAATCTGCGCTATATCGAATCGCAAAGTAACAGCGACGGCAGCGCAACAATTATCGTGACCTTCAATCAGGGTACCAATCCCGATATTGCTCAGGTTCAGGTGCAAAACAAAGTGTCACTCGCCGAGTCGCAGCTACCCGATGAAGTCGTTAAGCAGGGGATCAACGTTCGTAAATATCAGGCCAATTTTATGCTGGTGGTCAGCCTGATTGCGGACAGCGGTCAAATGAGTAACGGTGACCTCGCCGATTTGCTGGTATCAAAACTCCAGGACTCGATTGCGCGTTCGAATGGCGTGGGTGACTTTATCGTCATGGGGTCAGAATACGGCATGCGTATCTGGCTGGACCCGGCCAAGCTGTACCAGTTTCAGCTGGTTCCAAGCGATGTGACTAACGCTATCAACAAACAGAACGTCCAGGTATCAAGCGGTAAGCTGGCGGGGCTGCCTTCGGTAGAGGGGGCAAAATTCAGCGCCACTATCGTGGGTAAAACACGTTTCCAAAAGGTCGCACAGTTTGAAAATATCCTGCTGAAAGTGAATCCCGATGGTTCACAGGTGCGCATACGTGATGTGGGCGGTGTGGATTTAGGGCCGCAGGATTACAGCATTTCAGCAACGTATAACGGTAAACCCTCCGCCGGTATTGCTTTACGTCTGGCCAGCGGAGCCAACGTGTTAGATGCCATCGATGGTGTGCGCCAAACCGTCGAAAATGCAATGCCGTCGCTGCCGCCTGGCGTGATCGTTAAGTATCCTTATGACACTTCCCCGGTGGTGAGTGCATCGATTGAAGAGGTGGTGAAAACGCTGTTCGAAGCTATCGTATTGGTGTTTATCGTTATGCTGGTTTTCCTGCAAAACCTCCGCGCTACGCTGATTACCACTATGGTGGTGCCCGTGGTACTGCTGGGGACTTTCGGCGTGCTGGCGGCCTGCGGTTATACGATAAACACGCTGACGATGTTCGGGATGGTACTGGCCATCGGGCTGCTGGTGGATGATGCGATCGTGGTGGTGGAAAACGTTGAGCGTGTGATGCATGAGGAGGGGCTCGATCCCAAGGCTGCGACAATCAAATCTATGGAGCAGATTCAGGGCGCCCTGTTTGGTATTGCCATGGTGCTTTCGGCGGTGTTACTGCCGATGGCTTTCTTTGCTGGCTCTACCGGCGTTATCTATCGCCAGTTCTCAATCACCATTGTCTCCGCCATGGCGCTTTCGGTGCTGATGGCGATGATTTTCACTCCCGCGCTTTGTGCAACCATCTTAAAACCCGCTTCTGAAGATCATAAAGAGAAAGGGATTGCCGGCTGGTTCAACCGTAAATTTGATGCCGGTACGCTGAAGTACACCAGGAGTGTCGGCACGGTGATTTCCCGCCGCAGCCTGTTCCTGGTTATCTATCTGGCGATGGTTGTTGCAACTGGCGTACTGTTTATGCGGGTGCCAACCTCATTCCTGCCGGATGAAGATCAGGGCGTTTTAATGATGCAGGTGACACTGCCGGGTAACGCCTCCTCAGAGCGTACTCAGGAAGTGATTAATGATATGGAAGAGTGGCTGCTGAAAAACCCCGAAGTCATGTCCGTATTCTCCCCTAACGGCTTTAGTTTCTCGGGGCGAGGTGAGAACACCGCGATGTCATTTGTCCTGTTAAAACCCTGGAGTGAACGTAACAGCGAACAGTCGGTCCAGAAGCTGGCAGCGCGTGCGATGGCGCATTTTTCGAAATCAAAAGACGCCAAGATTTATGCGCTTGTGCCGCCAGCGGTAATGGAGTTGGGGAACGCGACCGGTTTTGACTTCTTCCTGCAGGATACCCAAAACAAAGGTCATGCCGCATTGATGGCCGCACGTAATCAATTTTTGGCCATGGCGGCGAAAGATAAGCGCCTGTTCGCCACCCGTCCTAACGGCATGGAAGATGAACCGCAGTATCACTTGATTATTGATGATGAGCGCGCAAGAGCGCTGGGACTGAATCTTGGTGATATCAACGACACGCTCTCCATTGCCTGGGGGTCGAGTTACGTGAATCAGTTCACCTATGGCGGCCGCGTTAAAAAAGTTTACGTGCAGGGCAATGCCGGTTCCCGCGTAACGCCGGAGGACCTGAAAAAATGGTACTTCCGCAACAGCAGCGGAACGATGGTGCCTTATACGGCTTTCGGTAAAGGAGAGTGGCAGTATGGTTCTCCACGCTATGAACGCTTTAACGGTATTTCTGCCGTAGAAATCATGGGATCGCCTGCTCCGGGATACAGCTCAGGGGAAGCCGTAAAAGCGGTCAAGGAGATTGCTGCCAAACTGCCCCCGGGATTTAAAGTTGAGTGGCACGGGTTGTCATATGAAGAACAGATGTCGGGTTCACAAACGCCTGCGCTGTATACGATCTCTCTGATCGTCGTGTTTCTCTGTCTTGCCGCTTTGTATGAAAGTTGGTCAATACCGTTTTCCGTTATCCTCGTTGTACCGCTTGGGGTATTGGGGACCGTGCTGGCCGTGCTGATGCGGGGATTAGAAAACGACGTGTTCTTCCAGGTTGGCCTGCTGACGACGGTCGGGCTGGCGGCGAAAAACGCTATTTTGATCGTTGAATTTGCCAAAGACCTTCATGAGAAAGAGGGGATGGGGTTAGTGGAAGCGGCGACAGAGGCGGCAAAACTTCGTATCAGGCCAATCATTATGACCTCGATGGCGTTTATCCTCGGTGTGATGCCACTAATGATTTCACACGGTGCGGGTGCAGGGAGCCAGCACTCGATTGGTACAGCCGTTGTGGGCGGCATGTTTACGGCGACTTTCCTGGCGATTTATTTTGTGCCGATGTTTTACGTCGTCGTTTCGCAGCTATTCGCTGGCAGGAATAAAAAAGAAAAAGAGGTGCAGAACCATGATGCATAAGACTTTATCAATGGGGCTGTTGCCGATACTGATGCTGGTTGGTTGTACGATGGAACCTGACTATCATCGACCGTCATTGCCTGTTGCCGGTCATTATACAGAGCAGGGACAGCATCTGAACGGCAATGGTGCAGATATCCGGTGGCAGAACTTTTTCACCGATCCGGTGATGCACAAGCTGATCGCCCAGGCGCTGGAAAACAACCGCGATTTGCGGGTTGCGGCGCTGAATGTTGAAGTTGCGCGATCGCAGGTAACGGTAGCTCGTTCCGCGCTGATGCCATCTGTCGATCTTAATGCCGGTGAAACCGCCGCTCACCTGCCGGGTAATCTGTATAACACCGGGCCGGGTGGAGGGGTAACCTACCATCAGTTTGATGCTAACTTCGGTGTGACCGCATGGGAACTGGACTTTTTTGGTCGCCTGCGTAGCCTCAGCCACAGCGCACTGGAACGTTATCTTGCGATGGACGCCACCCAGCGTGCAACACGCATCAGTTTGATTTCGCAGGTGGCGGCCAGTTATCTGTCGCTCTGTTCGGATAATGAACTGCTCAAGCTGGCGCAGAGCACGGCACAAAGCCAGCAGGACTCCTACGATCTGATCAAACGCAGCTATGAAGGTGGCGTCAGCACCGAGCAGGATCTGGTCCAGGCCGAAACCCTCGTGCGTATTGCCCAGGCGGATGTGGCGACCTACAGCCGACAGGTCCGACAGGATGTGAATGCGCTGACATTGCTGGTCGGTAGCGATTTGCCTGCGGGATTACTGGCGGGAGCCAGCCTGCAAAAAGAGTGGAACTTCCCGGCAACGCCGGCCGGTTTGCCCTCAGATCTACTGACCAACCGCCCTGATATCATTGCTGCAGAGCATACGTTGTTGTCTGCGAACGCGAATATTGGCGCAGCGCGAGCGGCATTTTTCCCCAGTATCAGCCTGACGGCAATGGGGGGATCGACATCAGGCAGGCTGAGCGATTTGCTTAGCGGTGGTACAGCGGCATGGGCTGTTAGTCCGGCCATTGATCTGCCGATTTTCCGAGGCGGAGAAAACGTCGCTAATCTGAATATTGCCAAGCTGCAAAAACGTATTGAAATTGCTGACTACGAAAAAACGATTCAGACAGCATTTAAAGAGGTGGGTGATGCACTCGCTGGTCAGGAAACTTATAAAGATGAGCTGTATGCACGTCAGTTGGATGAACAGGCCAGTCAGCGAAACTACGATCTGGCTTCTATTCGCTATCGTGAAGGGGTAGATAATTTTCTGAATGTGTTAGTAGCACAGCGATCGTTATACAGTTCGCAGCAGCTATTAATTACTACCAGGTTGGGTCAGCTGACTCAGCAGATAATGCTCTATAAAGCGCTGGGCGGAGGATGGAAATCATAGCGTCAAGCCTGTTTTAAACTCATCTGTGATGAACGATTTTTAGTCAGGCATTGCGTTTATCATTATGCCCGGGTTTCGAGGTGGGAAACCCGGGCATGGATTAGGTATGAATATTAAACCAGACTATTTTTTCCAACCCATAGAGGTTGCCATTACTTCAGGATCGTTACCTGTTTCGTTACACCATGCATTGAATGCAGGGATCAGGCCTCTGGGGGATTGCCCGGTTTTACAATCTATCACGGTCAGCGGATTCATATGATGTTGATTCATCCACTGGAGGTACTGACCAAAATCATCATAGTTGGTGTAAATAATATCGTCCAGAAAACCCGCACCTGATACGTTATTCATTTCAAACTGGCACAATTCCTTCATTTTTATTCTCCTTGATTTAATGAATTTCGCTGTTCTCACAGCGGGAGTGATTCTATGAGGATTTTTGTTTTTATATAATAGTGGTTTTGTCTATATTAGATGTATTTGTTTTTTTCTTGGTGTTTGTGGTTTTGTGTGTTTTTCAATTGATTTTTATAGTGGGGTGTAATATGAGGATTTTTAGGGGGGTTATCTATTCACACTATCATCGTTGCTGAGTTGCCATTTTAATAGTGCCAAAAAAGCCCGGGGTTTCCGGGCTTTTTAACGTGCTTATTAGCAACCGCGGTAAGACCAACCGTTGAGAATGGCTGAGCGTAATGGGTTGACTTTCATTTCTTTACACCAGCTTTTGTAAGCAGCCTGCAGGCCAGGAACTTTCGGGCTCAGTGGATCAAATTTATTATCCTGCATAAAGCTTAAGTAATCTGCAAAATCATTATAGTTTTTATAGTTCAGCTCTGCTGGTGAGCAGATTGCTCCGGCACCGGATACATGGTTCATTTGTTCCTGGTTTAATGTTTTCATAATGATATGTCCTTATTTCTATAAATGTCTGGCGACTCTGCCAGAAGGTGAATTATACATGCCCGCTATGGATTGGTCAGTAATGGTTTTGTGGATTTTTGTTTTCATGATGATGATGCCATCGGTTATTTAAATGCATATTTATTTTGCTGTTTTAAGGTTTTTTTTGGAGTGCGTTAGTTAAAAATATTATGGTTGTTGGTGGTTTTTGGCGGTTTTAATTTCTTTTCTTGAGCTAATAATTCAGGTTTTTTTCTTTTCTTTATCTTTGATTCTGAGGTTTGGTTGTAATGACATCACAAGGTGTTGCAGAGCAGTGGGGGATTAATTTTGTGTTTAATGCGTGCCTCAATCACACGGGTGAGAATAATGACGCTCTGTCCGCTAACACCTTAATTTTACGTTTAAAAAGTTGAGTTACGCTAGTATATCTTGCATTGTTACACTCAACTTGCAACCTGCTACGGAGCTGGCAACGTGATCTCTTTCCTTAAGTTACTCTTCCGGTTGATTTTTCGGGCCCAACTAACGGGCGATCTTTCGGGTTTGTACAAGCAGAAGGTGTTAATCACCCCAAACCATATGTCATTCCTTGATGGCATGCTGTTAGCCGTTTTCCTGCCGGTTAAACCGGTGTTTGCCGTTTACACTTCGATCAGTGAACAGTGGTACATGCGCTGGCTGAGCCGTTTTATTGACTTTGTGCCGCTTGACCCAACGAAACCGATGTCGATTAAGCACCTGGTGAAACTGATTGCTCAGGGCCGGCCGGTGGTGATTTTCCCCGAGGGGCGCATTACCGTTACCGGCTCGCTGATGAAAATCTACGACGGAGCGGGTTTTGTTGCGGCGAAATCGCAGGCAACGGTAGTTCCGATTCGCATTGAGGGCGCCGAATATACGCCTTTCGGGCGCCTGGCCGGCGTGTTCAAACGCCGCCTGTTTCCAAAAATCTCTCTTACCGTATTACCTGCAACAACGATTCCGATGCCGGAAGCCCCTCGTGCCCGCGATCGTCGCAGGCTGGCAGGAGAGCATCTGCACCATATTATGATGGAAGCACGCATGGCGGTGCGTCCTCGTCAGACGATTTATCAGGCCTTTCTTGCAGCACGTGTGCGCTATGGCTACTTCAAGCCCTGCATCGAGGACGTAAACTTTACGCCCGATAGCTACACCGGCCTGCTGAAAAAATCACTGGGCGTTGGCCGTATTCTGCAGCGTTATACGCAGCAGGGTGAATATGTCGGCCTGCTGCTGCCCAATGCAACAGTCACGGCAGCAGCGATCCTGGGGGCCACCCTGCGTGGGCGTATTCCTGCAATGCTTAACTACACCGCCGGAGTCAAAGGGCTGACCAGTGCGTTGACGGCGGCTCAGGTTAAAACCGTGTTTACCTCGCGCCAGTTTCTCGATAAAGGCAAGTTGTGGCATCTGCCGGAAGGTATCCCCGACGTTAAGTGGATTTTTCTGGAAGATTTGAAAGATACCGTTACTACCCGGGACAAACTGTGGATACTCAGCCGCTTGCTGATGCCGTCACTGGCAGAAGTAAAACAGCAGCCTGAAGATGCCGCGATGGTGCTGTTTACTTCAGGGTCAGAGGGGCATCCTAAAGGCGTTGTTCACTCCCATAAAAGCCTGCTGGCTAACGTGGAACAGATCCGCACGGTCGCCGATTTCACTCCGCGCGATCGCTTTATGTCAGCGCTGCCGCTGTTCCACGCTTTTGGTCTGACCGTGGGACTGTTTACGCCACTGATGACCGGTGCTGAGGTCTTCCTCTATCCCAGCCCACTGCACTATCGCATTGTGCCCGAGCTGGTCTACGATCGTAACTGTACCGTGCTGTTCGGTACATCGACGTTCCTTGGTAACTATGCCCGTTTTGCTCAGCCGTATGATTTTGCCCGCCTGCGTTACGTGGTGGCCGGAGCTGAAAAACTACAGCAGAGCACGCGTGATGCCTGGTTTGAGAAGTTCGGCATCCGCATTCTGGAAGGCTATGGTGTGACCGAATGCGCGCCGGTGGTGGCGATTAACGTGCCGATGGCCGCGCGATCGCATACCGTTGGCCGCATCCTGCCGGGAATGGATTCACGGCTGATTTCCGTGCCCGGTATTGAAGAAGGCGGGCTGCTGCAGCTTAGTGGCCCAAACATTATGAAAGGCTATCTGCGCGTTGAGCGTCCTGGCGTTCTTGAAGCACCACAGGCGGATAACGGCGAGGGGCGGATGGAGAGCGGCTGGTACGATACGGGTGATATCGTCAGCTTTGACGATGCCGGTTTCTGCCAGATCCAGGGGCGCGTGAAGCGTTTTGCGAAAATCGCCGGTGAAATGGTTTCGCTGGAGAGCGTAGAGCTGATTGCGCTGAAGGCCTCAGCTGAAAAACAGCATGCGGCGACCATCAAGCCGGACGGTAATCGCGGTGAAGCTCTGGTGCTGTTTACCACCGACAGTGAGCTGACCCGCGAACGTTTACAGCGCGCAGCACGTGAACTGGGTAGCCCTGAACTGGCGATCCCGCGCGATATTCGGGTGCTGAAACAGCTCCCGATGCTCGGCAGCGGCAAGCCGGATTTTGTTACGCTGCGTGAAATGGCCGAACGGCCAGAGGAGACTCATGAATAGCCCGACTGCCGGATCAAAACCATTATTGTCGAAGGGAATGATGGCGGTGATTGCCGCCCAGTTCCTCTCCGCTTTTGGTGATAATGCCCTGCTGTTCGCTACTCTGGCGGTGCTGAAACAGCTGGTCTATCCCGACTGGAGCCAGCCGATTCTGCAGATGGTGTTCGTTGCCACCTATATCGTTCTGGCTCCGTTTGTGGGCCAGGTGGCCGACAGTTTTGCGAAAGGCCGGGTGATGATGTTTGCCAACGGCCTCAAGCTGCTCGGTGCACTGACAATCTGCGTTGGGCTGGACCCCTTCCTCGGCTATGGCCTGGTGGGCATTGGTGCGGCCGCCTATTCCCCGGCCAAGTACGGGATTCTCGGCGAGCTGACTGATGGTGAAACGCTGGTCAAAGCCAACGGCCTGATGGAGTCCTCAACGATAGCCGCGATTCTGCTTGGCTCCGTCGCCGGGGGGTATCTTGCCGACCTCAACCTGACCAGTGCGCTGCTGGCCTGTGTCGCCGCCTATGCGCTGGCGGTCGTTGCTAACCTGATGATCCCGAAACTGGCAGCGGCCCGCAGCGGCCAGTCCTGGCGACCTGCCGCGATGTCCGCCAGCTTCTTCCGCGCCTGCCGCGTGCTGTGGCGCGACGGTGAAACCCGCTTCTCGCTGGTGGGGACCAGCCTTTTCTGGGGGGCTGGCGTTACGCTGCGCTTTCTGCTGGTGCTGTGGGTGCCGGTGGCGCTGGGCATTACCGACAATAAAACCCCGACGATGCTCAATGCGATGGTTGCCGTCGGCATTGTGTTTGGTGCCGCAGCGGCAGCGAAACTGGTGACGCTGAAAACCGTCGGGCGCTGTATGCCTGCTGGTGTGTTAATCGGTGTTGCGGTGGTGGCTTTCTCATTACAGCATACTGCGCTGAACGCCTACGTGCTGCTGGCGATCATCGGAATGCTGGGCGGTTTCTTTGTGGTACCGCTGAATGCGCTGCTGCAAATGCGCGGTAAGCAGACGGTGGGGGCCGGGAATGCGATTGCGGTGCAGAACCTGGGTGAAAATACGGCGATGCTGGTGATGCTGGGGCTGTATTCCCTGGCGATTAAGCTGGGCGCGCCACCGGTTGCAACCGGCGTCGGGTTTGGCGCACTGTTTGCCCTGGCTATTGCCGTTCTCTGGGGCTGGCAGCTGGCGCAGAAGCGTAAAGCTGTTGCCTCATAGTCCGTGTCTTATGATACTGATGTGCTGATGTGCTGATGTGCTGATGTGCTGATGTGCTGATGTGCTGATGTGCTGATGCGGGGCCTGATGGCCCCGCAAACATTTGTGCAGATCCGTCACGGGGCAGGGTAAGTATAACGGCGGTGGATCGCTTCCAGCTCGTCAATAATTTCGGCATCCAGAGTCAGATCGTAGCTGTCGATATTCACAGTAAGCTGTTCCAGCGTTGTGGCTCCCAGCAGCGTGCTGGCAACAAACGGTTGCTGACGTACAAATGCCAGCGCCATTTGCGAAGGATCGAGTCCGTGGCGCTGCGCCAGTGCAACATATTCGCTAATTGCTAACTGAGCCTGCTCGCCGCTGTAGCGCGTAAAGCGGCTGAACAGCGTATTACGCGCGCCTGCAGGCTTCGCACCGTTCAGATATTTTCCACTCAGCGTACCAAACGCCAGGCTGGAGTAGGCCAGCAGTTCGACGCCCTCATGCTGGCTGATTTCTGCCAGTCCCAGCTCGAAGCTGCGGTTTAACAGGCTGTAAGGGTTCTGGATGCTGACGATTCGCGGCAGTTCATGTTTTTCGGCCAGCTGCAAATAGCGCATCACGCCCCATGGCGTTTCGTTTGAAACCCCGATGTAACGAATCTTCCCTGCGCGCACCTGTTCGGTCAGTGCTTCCAGTGTTTCCAGCAGCGTCACCGGCGCGGTGTTATCGGTGTATTGATAGTTCAGCTTGCCGAAGTAGTTGGTCTGACGCTGAGGCCAGTGCAGCTGGTATAAATCGATATAGTCCGTATTCAGCCTTTTCAGGCTGGCATCCAGTGCTTCACGAATATTTTTGCGATCCAATGCCTGATTGGGTCGGATAGAGGCATCGGCACCGCGTACCGGACCCGCCACTTTAGAAGCCAGTACGATTTTGTCGCGGCAGCCGCGCGCTTTCAGCCAGCTGCCGATATATTTCTCAGTTAAACCCTGTGTTTCCGGGCGCGGCGGCACCGGATACATCTCCGCTGTGTCAATCAGATTAATGCCGCGGCTAAGCGCCAAATCAAGCTGGGCATGCGCGTCGGCTTCGCTGTTTTGTTCCCCAAACGTCATAGTACCCAGTCCAAGAGAGCTGACTTCAAGTGTGCTGTGGGGGATACGGTGATAATGCATAGCAGACTTCCTTTTTTCATTATTAAAAGGTCAGGGACATCAGCTGCGTCCGCAACAGGGGATACTGGCAATAGATTGCGGCGTCTGTGCTTACAGAACCAGAACCCGGTTTTCGACTATAACCGCCAGACGCGGGAGGTGAAAGAGGGATTACCCATCAGAGAGAGGAAAGCATATCGTTTGCCATCTGAAATATCAGCGTCAGATGGCAAAGCAGGGTTTAGCGCTCAACGATCGAAGAGATTTCATCACCGTTAATCTGTATTTCATGGCCGGATTCATCAACGTATTTCACCAGTCCAGTTTCTTTATCAATACTTGGCTTACCGTCGGTCATAATCATTTTACCGTCTTTGGTCGCCATCACGTAGTCACTACTGCAGCCGCTTACCAGCATTGATACACTTAGCGCCGCAATACCTAACATCCACTTCATACTTGTCTCCCTTAATATTTATTACTTTGTTGAGTGTAGTAATAAACTATTTTCCCTGTAGTGATAATTTCATCAGTCTGAAAATGGACTCAATCAGGCGCATATTCTTGACATTCGTATAATCTTCCGCAAATCAGCAGGAAAACTACAGTAAAAAATGGCGTGCAAGCAGTGCTGCCGTAAAGGTTTTTTTCAGATAAAAGCCGCGCGGCAGAGTCATAATGGGTTGCCCATGGCGGCCAATACCTTCGGTCAGCGCTTTACTGTTAGCTGCCTTGGGACGAATTTGCAAAACCTCGCCGTGGCGAGCGGTAATCTGTTCAACCTGACCCAGCACAATCATATCCATCAGCTCCTCCCAGTCGCGCTGCAGCTGATGTTCCTCTTCACTATTGGGGCTCCAGAGCAGCGGTGCGCCAACATGGCGCTCTGCCAGTGGAATAGCTCGTTCACCCTCTACCGGTATCCACAGCACGCGTCCGAGCTTATGCCGCACGTGACTGTTCTGCCAGGTGACGCCGCTATTACCGGTCAACGGTGCGACGCAAACGAAGGTCGTTTCAAGCGGGCGTCCGGTGGCATCTACGGGAATCGTCTTCAGCTCCACGCCAATTTCGGCAAAATCCTGTTCCGGCTTACTGCCTGCGCTGGCACCGAGGTAACGTTCCAGCAGCATCCCCACCCAGCCCTTATCCCGTTTAAGGTCTCGGGGAATCGGTAAACTTATACGCCGGGCAAGTTCACCGAGGGTATAACCGGCAAGTGCGTTAGCTCTGTCCAGCAGTTCGGCTTCATCACGGGGGGGAGGAACGAGGAAAGGAGCGCCTGTCATTGTGATATCCAGATCTGTTTAAAAAACGACCTCTCAGTTCCAGCGTTATACGGCCTAACGCTAATTCTGGGGGTAAGCATAATAATAGCATGATAAATCATGTTTTTTATTCCCCCCATTGAAGGGGATTTACACTGCTCAGACAAGTTTTACCCGTCTTATCACCGACAGTGAACAGGATCTTCTACATAGTTATCCACAGAAAAATGGGATAACTCACATTTAAAAATAATACTGTTTCGATTTACAGCCTTGACTCAGGGGGTTTTGGCAACTTTAGCCCCTTTCATGTCCAACTAATCACCATATTCTGTGGATAAATCATCAAGTGCTCGATCTTTCGCCAGTTGCCGGAAGTCCGTCTGTGACAGCAGCATGACAACGCCTGATTCAGCGTAAAAATGGCGTTAAACCTTATGATTAACTTGGGGTTATTTCTTTTTTTTGCGAGGTGTCTCCAAACGTTGAATAAAGTTTTCCCCATCTGTTAACTGAGTTCTGCACAAAGCTATCCACAGAAAACGTGAATAAGATCGCCTTTTTGCCCCTGTTTCTGTTTATAACTCTGTCCACCGGTAGTAGTTATCCAAGTTCAATGCGGACTCGCAGGCTTAAACCAGTGGTTTACCGCCTGTAAGGAGTGTGAAACAATCAGAACATCCAGTTTTAGTTTGAGGTAGTCCGGTGATCGATGATGATGGCTACCGCCCGAATGTTGGTATCGTAATTTGTAACAGGCAGG
The DNA here is from genome assembly GCF_016909495.1 of Pantoea coffeiphila. Classification (GTDB taxonomy): domain Bacteria; phylum Pseudomonadota; class Gammaproteobacteria; order Enterobacterales; family Enterobacteriaceae; genus Erwinia; species Erwinia coffeiphila. The sequence continues at coordinate 721,484 of NZ_JAFBFW010000003.1, forward strand.
GACAGGTTGTGTGGGCAAGGCGCTATGGCCAGCACTCCTGGCAGTTTCCTCAGGGAGGGATTAATCCTGGCGAGACGGCGGAACAGGCGATGTACCGCGAACTTTTCGAGGAAGTCGGTTTGAGCCGTAAGGATGTTCGCATCCTGGCATCCACCCGTAACTGGTTACGATATAAATTGCCAAAACGTTTGGTGCGTTGGGACACAAAGCCGGTTTGTATCGGCCAAAAACAGAAGTGGTTTCTTCTGCAGCTGTTGTGCAATGACGCGGATATCAATATGCAAACCAGCAGCACGCCAGAGTTTGACGGCTGGCGCTGGGTCAGCTTCTGGTATCCGGTACGCCAGGTGGTCTCTTTTAAACGCGATGTTTACCGCCGCGTAATGAAAGAATTTGCTGGTGTGGTTATGCCCCTGCAGGAGAATACCGCGCAGAGAAATACGCAAGGCTTTCGAAGGAAGAGAGGTTAAGCCACGTAGATTATGCTCACACAACTACGCGAAATAGTTGAGAAAGTGGCGGCAGCGCCCCGGCTTACCGAGGCGCTGGATATTCTGGTTAATGAGATTTGTCTGGCCATGGATATCGAGGTTTGCTCGGTTTATCTGGCCGATCATGAACGCCGCTGTTACTACCTGATGGCAACGCGTGGGCTGAAAAAGCCGCGTGGGCGTACTGTCGCCCTTGCATTTGATGAAGGCATTGTCGGGCTGGTTGGCCGCCTTGCCGAACCTATCAACCTCGCCGATGCGCAAAAGCACCCAAGTTTTAAATTTATCCCCTCCGTGAAAGAAGAGCGCTTTCGCTCGTTTCTTGGCGTACCGATTATCAGCCGACGCCAGCTGCAGGGCGTTCTGGTGGTTCAGCAACGCGAACATCGGCAGTTCGATGAGAGCGAAGAGTCGTTTCTGGTTACCCTTGCCACTCAGATGGCGGCGATCCTTTCTCAGTCGCAGCTTAATGTTCTCTTTGGGCAGTACAGGCAGACGCGAATCAAAGCGCTGGCGGCCTCACCTGGCGTAGCGATAGCCGAAGGCTGGGTTGATTCCTCACAGCCCTCACTGGAGAATGTTTCTGCCGCCTCAACGCTGGATTCTGTGCGTGAGCGTGAGCGTCTGGCGCTGGCGATGGCTGAAGCATCGAACGAATTTCGCCGCTACAGCAAGCGTTTCACCGCCAGCATGCATAAAGAAAGCGCGGCTATTTTCGACCTCTATTCGCACCTGCTCAGCGATGCGCGACTGAAAAAAGATCTGCTGGCGGAAATTGATGCCGGTTCGGTGGCTGAGTGGGCAGTAAAAAAGGTTATTGAGAAATTCGCCGCCCAGTTTGCCAGTCTGCAGGACAGCTACCTGCGGGAGCGGGCGGGTGATTTGCGTGTGCTCGGCCAGCGCCTGCTGTTTCACCTCGATGATACGATTCAGGGCACCAATACCTGGCCTGAGCGCTTTGTGCTGGTGGCCGACGAACTGACGGCTACCACTCTGGCAGAACTGCCGCGTGAAAGACTGGCGGGGGTTGTCGTACGCGATGGTGCCGCTAACTCTCATGCGGCGATCATGGTTCGCGCTATGGGTATCCCAACGGTGATGGGAGCCGATATTCAGCCCGACCTGATGAAGGGGCGCTTGCTCATCGTCGATGGTTATCGCGGTGAACTGCTGGTCGATCCCGAACCGGTGCTGGTGCAGGAATATCAGCGGCTGATCAGTGAAGAAAATGAATTAAGCCAGCTGGCAGAAGGCCTGGTTGAGCAACCGGGAGCGCTTAAAAGCGGTGAACCGGTGAAAGTCATGCTTAACGCGGGTTTGAGTGCTGAACATGAGCATCCGATCGGTAGCCGGGTCGATGGCGTGGGCCTCTATCGTACCGAGATTCCGTTTATGTTACAGAACGGTTTTCCCTCGGAAGAAGAGCAGGTTGCACAGTATCAGGGAATGCTGCAGCTGTTTCTGGACAAGCCGGTCACATTGCGCACGCTGGATATCGGTGCCGACAAGCAGCTGCCCTATATGCCGATTAGTGAAGAAAACCCTTCGTTGGGATGGCGGGGTATTCGCCTGACGCTCGATCAGCCCGAGATCTTTCTTGTTCAGCTGCGCGCAATGCTGCGGGCCAACGTTGCCAGCGGAAACCTGAGCATCCTGCTGCCAATGATCACCAGCCTTGAGGAGATCGACGAGGCACGGCGCCTGCTCGACAGGGCGGGGCGCGAGGTGGAAGAAATGCTGGGCTATACGATTCCGCGCCCGCGCCTCGGGGTAATGATCGAAGTTCCGTCGATGATCTTTATGCTGAGCCATCTGCGGGGTCGCGTAGATTTTGTTTCCGTTGGCACCAACGATTTGACCCAGTACCTGCTGGCCGTGGATCGTAACAACACTCGGGTTGCCAGCCTTTACGACAGTCTGCATCCAGCCGTACTCCGTGCATTGCACAGTATTGGACAGGAGGCCAGCCGTGCAGGGGTAGAGCTATGCCTTTGTGGCGAAATGGCGGGCGATCCGATGTGTGTGGTTATGCTGATCGGCATGGGTTACTACCATCTCAGCATGAACGGCCGTAATGTGGCGCGCGTAAAGTATTTACTTCGCCATATCGACCAGTCAGAGGCCCGGGAACTTGCGCAGCGTGGTCTGGAAGCGCCGCACACCAGTGAAGTCCGTCAACTGATTGCGGCTTTTATGGAGCGCAGAGGGCTGGGCGGTTTGATCCGGGGCGGGAAATAGTCATCCGATCCGGTGCTTAACAAAGTTTACAGTTACGCCGGGCCGGAATAATTCGCATTATGCTATCATGCGCAGCCTTAAGCAGCAGCGCCATGTGCGCACGCGTCTACATATTCCGTCGCCTGTCCGTCAGGACAGAATTTAAAAATGGTGAAAGATGAATAACGGCTATCTGGCTTTCCCCCAATTTGATCCGGTGATCTTCTCTATCGGCCCTGTGTCTCTTCACTGGTATGGGCTGATGTATCTGGTTGGTTTTGTTTTCGCTATGTGGCTGGCCGTTCGCCGGGCTAATAAGCCTGGAAGCGGCTGGAAAAAAGAGGAAGTTGAAAATCTGCTTTATGCGGGTTTCCTCGGTGTGTTCCTCGGCGGCCGTATCGGCTATGTATTTTTCTACAATCTGCCGCTGTTCCTCGATAATCCGCTGTATCTGTTTAAGGTATGGGATGGTGGTATGTCATTCCACGGCGGCCTGATTGGTGTGATCGTCGTGATGCTGATCTTCGCCCGCCGCACCAAGCGTACTTTCTTCCAGGTTTCGGACTTTATCGCTCCGCTGATCCCGTTTGGCCTGGGCGCTGGTCGCCTCGGTAATTTTATCAACGGAGAACTGTGGGGGCGCGTTGACCCAAATCTGCCGTGGGCGATGCTGTTCCCCGGCTCACGCAGCGAAGATATCGCACTGGTTTCCACTCATCCGGAATGGCAGTCTCTGCTGGCGACCTACGGTGTACTGCCGCGTCACCCTTCACAGCTTTATGAGCTGATTCTGGAAGGGATCGTGCTGTTTATCATTCTGAATGTGTTTATCCGCAAATCGCGCCCGATGGGAGCCGTCTCAGGCCTGTTCCTGATTGGTTATGGCGCCTTCCGTATTATTATTGAGTTCTTCCGTCAGCCCGATCAGCAGCTTGGTCTGTTCAGCGGCATCAGCATGGGGCAAATCCTCTCCGTGCCGATGATTCTGGCCGGCGTGATTATGATGATCTGGGCGTATCGTCGTCGCCCGCAGCAGCAACTTCGTGAGGAAAAATGAAACAGTATCTGGAATTAATGCAGCATGTCCTTGAACAGGGCACACCGAAAAACGATCGTACCGGAACGGGTACGCTGTCGGTCTTCGGTCATCAGATGCGTTTCAATTTGCAGGATGGTTTTCCGCTGGTTACCACCAAGAAGTGCCATCTGCGATCCATCATTCATGAACTGCTGTGGTTCCTCAATGGCGACACCAATATCGCTTATCTGAAGGAAAATAACGTCTCGATCTGGGACGAGTGGGCGGATGAAAACGGCGACCTCGGCCCGGTCTACGGCAAACAGTGGCGCAGCTGGGGTGCACCGGATGGTCGCCAGATCGACCAGCTGAGCAAGGTTGTTGAGCAGCTTAAAAACGATCCCGATTCTCGCCGTATCATCGTTTCCGCGTGGAACGTGGGTGAACTGGATGAGATGGCGCTGGCACCGTGCCACGCTTTCTTCCAGTTTTACGTCGCGGACGGCAAGCTTTCCTGCCAGCTCTATCAGCGCTCGTGCGATATTTTCCTCGGGCTGCCGTTTAATATCGCCAGTTATGCTCTGCTGGTGCATATGATGGCACAGCAGTGCGATCTGGAAGTGGGTGATTTCGTCTGGACCGGGGGGGATACCCACCTGTACAGCAACCACCTGGAACAGACTCGCCTGCAGCTGAGCCGTGAACCGCGCGCGCTGCCTCAGCTGGTGATTAAACGTAAACCGGCCTCTATTTTCGACTATCGTTTCGATGATTTCGAAATCGTCGGTTACGACCCACATCCGGCGATTAAAGCGCCGGTAGCCGTGTAAAAATACTATCCCCGGCATGCATAATGCCGGGGATAGCATTACGCCGCGGATTGCGGTGGATAACAGTCAAAAATATCCGTCAGCAGCGGATAATCTGCCGCTCCAGGCAGCTCAAAGTGCCACCATTCGGTCGTAATCCCCTTGAAGCCTCCTTCAAGCATAATCGCACTCAGCATCAGCCGGTTACGTAATGTCCGCGTCGGGATCGAAGGATGCCAGGGATGTGAACATTCGTGCATTTCGTCAAAACCACTGCCCATATCCACAATCGCTCCCTGTTCATCCATCAGCGTGACGTCAACAGCCGTTCCGCGGGAGTGATTCGAGCCCTGAGTGACGGGGATAACGTAGTCAGGATTTGGGCAGGCCAGCCACAGATTCATTTGCGCTTTCTGCGGACGGTATGCATCGTAGACCAGTAGGGTAAAGCCTGCCAGAGCGGCGATATGCGCACTGCGAGCCAGCGCTGCTGCAGCATCCGGGTGCAACAGGCAACGGTGTTCGCAGTAAATCGGCTGGCCGGTAATGTTATCCGCCGTGGCATATTTTAAATCGATCTTCACCTGCGGCAGCGAGGTGGCAATATCGATCATTTGAATCTCATCCATTTTCTCTCTCTTGGTTCTGCTCGAATCTGGCACGCTGGCTTTTTTCAGGTTTTTTTCGGCTCTGTCACCGTTGACCCGCTCAGGCATCTTAGCCTTTCTCACTATTGGTGCTAGGCAAATCCGGCGATGGTATCAGACTTGTTGGTAAAAATGTGTAGCGCCCCGCAGCGACAATGAAAGCCGGTGAGAAGACGTATTTAGCCTGGAAGATAACGCGTAAACCCACAAGGTACTGCTGGCGGCGCGGCGGAGAAAAGCCAACACTCGGCTGATGAAAATAACGCAATCAGCGGGATTCACATTGCTGGAACTGATGATGGTAATCGCGCTCATCGCTGTACTGAGCCTGGGGTCATGGCAGGGCTGGCAGCGATGGCAGCAGCTACGTCAGCTTAATGACAGTGCGCAGCAGATCCAGCGGCTGCTTCTGCGCCTGCGCAGCGATGCCTGGTGGCATAACGCCGACAGGGTCATCTGGCTTAAGCCGGGCAGATACTGGTGTCTGGGAGGCGGAAGTATTCCTGATGTCTGTTCCCCGCAGGCCCGCTTTACACTATTGGCTCCGTGGCCGGAAGTCAGCATACGCTCGATGACCGCTGAGATCGGGTTCTATGGTGTGAAGAACACCGCCCGCCCTGGCAATATCACTATTGCAAGTGATGCCGGTGAACGGCGAATCATTGTCTCTTCGCGTGGCAGAGTGCGCATTTGCTCAGTATCAGAGGAAGGATGTCGATGAATACGGGAGGATTTACCTTACTTGAAACGCTGCTGGCGATGGCGATCGGAAGCGTCATAATGCTCGGCGCTGCGCGAACGTTACCGCTATTGCAGCAGCATAATTTGCGCCTGCAGATACAGGTTCAGCTTAATGAAGAGCTACAGCAGATTATGCAGACGCTGGAAAAGGCCGCCCGGCGCGCGGGCTACTGCCACGGTCGCTGTAACGGGGCTGCGATGCAGATTCAGAACGCAGGTCGCTGCCTGCTGGTGCGCTGGGATGAAAACAGCAATGGACAATGGGAGAGCACCGGGCGAGAAGACAGCGATTACTACGGCTTTCGCTTAAGATCGAAAAATCTGGAAATGCAGCGCGGCGTTGATCGCTGTGAAGGCGGCGGCTGGGAGAAGCTGAACGATCCCCGTGTCATCGCCATTGAGGAGTTCAGGGTGGTTCGCAATCGGCAGCAGGTCCGAGTCATGTTGAAGGGGAGTTCCAGCGTCTGGCCTGCTCTGGTCCAGCATATTGAGCACTGGCTGGTGGCGGAGAATTTATAATGCACCGACAACAGGGAAGCGGCGCACTGCTGATGGTAATTATCATTTTGCTTATGGGCACCGCATTGCTGCACGCTACACGCCAGCAGCTGAGTGATAATCTCAGCCTGGTCAGTGATGAACGGCTCTATATCCTGGAGTACACCGATGCGGTATCCGCGTTGGCGTGGGGAGAGCGTTTGACGTGGCTCAATGCTGCTGAAGGCTGGTACTGTCAGATCCAGCCGCAGTATACCTGGCGCGCCTGCCTGCTAAGCCACGCCTCCGGAATGCTGTTGCGCGGTGACAGCGGCAGTGGAACGTTGTCTCTGTATCGCTGGGTTAGCAGCCTTACCGGTGGAAAAGTTAGCGCGGTCCCTCAGGGCTGGCTGGATTATTGCCCATTGCCCGACAGGAGCCTGTGTGACGATCCCTCGTCGTAATCAACGAGGATTTAGCCTGGTTGAAACACTGTTTGCCCTACTGCTGTTTAGCCTTAGCATCATGGCTCTGATGCGCTATCAGCTGGTGCTGGCAGAGGGGTTCCAGCAACAGTGGCAGCAGCGCAGCGCATGGCGTAACGCCCGGCAACTGCTGCAGGGTAATCCGCTGGAGGGCTGGCAGGCACAGGTTCAGCAGAAGAATGGCCCGGAAGGATGTCCGTTGTTAATCGCCAAAACGGTAAGCCCTTCGGGGCGCCGAGCCGAACTGGTTCAGCTACGCTGCCCGGCGGTGGGTAATTGACCGCTATAGTGCTACATTTCCAATGTTCGTCCTGTGCGGGTAGAGTACCCTTCAGGAAATTAAACCCTCTTACGTTGAGAATCTGTCGGTTATGTTCACGGTATACCACTCCAATCAGCTGGATCTGCTTAAGACGCTGGCATCATGGCAGATAAAAAATCAGCCTTTGCCCAATCCGCTGAACCCGGAAGTGGTGCTGGTACAAAGCCCCGGCATGGCACAGTGGCTGCAAATGTCGCTGGCCGAAGATTTTGGTATTGCGGCTAATATTGAATTTCCGCTACCCGCCAGCTTTATCTGGGACATGTTTGTTCGCGTGTTACCGGATATTCCACGTGAGAGCGCTTTTAGCAAGTCCGGTATGAGCTGGAAACTGATGGCGATCCTCCCTGAGATGCTGCCGGGAGAGGCCTTCGCAACGCTGCGTAATTACCTCAGCGATGACGACGATAAGCGCAAGCTGTTCCAGTTGGCATCCAGAGTCGCCGACCTGTTTGACCAGTATCTGGTGTACCGTCCGCAGTGGCTTAACGGCTGGGAAAAAGGCGAACTGACCGAGGGGCTTGGCGAGGCACAGGTCTGGCAGGCTCCGCTGTGGGCGGCGCTGGTTGAATATACCCATCAGCTTGGGCAACCTGAATGGCACCGTGCCAACCTTTATCAGCGTTTTATTCACCGGCTGGAAAATAGCTCAACGCGCCCGGCAAATCTGCCGGATCGGGTGTTTATTTGTGGAATTTCGGCACTGCCGCCGGTTTATTTACAGGCACTTAGCGCGCTGGGTAAACATATCGATATTCATCTGCTGTTTACCAATCCCTGCCGTCATTACTGGGGAGATATTCAGGATTACGCGTTTCTGGCCAGGCTGCAAAACCGCAACCGCAGGCATTATCAGGATAATCATGAGATCTCCCAGTTCCGTGATGCTGACAGCGCATCGTCTTTGTTCAACGATGCAGGTGAGCAGCAGCTGAGTAATCCTCTGCTGGCTTCATGGGGCAAGCTGGGGCGCGATAATCTCTACCTGCTGGCGCAGATTGAACCTAATGAGGTCTTCGCCTTTGTCGATCTTGAGCCGGTAAACCTGCTGCAAACCCTGAAACGGGATTTGCTGGAGCTGGAAGACAACGCGGTTATCGGGTTGAAAAAAAGCGAATGGGAAAACAGTGAAGCCAAACGCCTGCTGGAACCGGAAGATCGTTCAATTGTGATCCATCAGTGCCACAGCCCGCAGCGCGAGGTCGAAGTTCTGCAAGATCGTCTGCTGGCGATGATGGCCGACGATCCGGCGCTGACCCCGCGCGATATCATCGTCATGGTGGCTGATATCGACGCCTATACGCCCTTTATTCAGGCGGTATTTGGTAATGCACCACCGGAGCGTGCGCTGCCGTTTGCCATTTCCGACCGTCGCGCCAGTCAGGCGCACCCCGCGCTTCAGGCGTTTATTTCGCTACTGAGCCTGCCTGACAGCCGTTTCACCGCTGAAGATGTTCTGGCCCTGCTTGAAGTTCCTGCGGTGGCGGGGCGTTTTGCAATTGATGAAGAGGGGCTACGCCTGTTGCGCCACTGGGTTGCTGAATCCGGTATTCGCTGGGGTCTGGATGATGATAACGTCCGCGAACTGGACCTGCCGGCTACCGGTCAGCATACCTGGCACTTCGGCCTGACGCGAATGCTGCTGGGCTATGCGATGAACAGTGATGCCGGGGAGTGGCAGGGGGTCCTGCCTTATGATGAGTCCAGTGGTTTGATCGCGGAACTGGCTGGGAATCTGGCTGAGTTACTGATGCAGCTGCATCGTTGGCGGCGCTGGCTGGATGAAACCAGCGATTTGGCACACTGGCTGCCGCTCTGTCGCCAGCTGTTAGATGATTTCTTTATCTGCGATGCGGAAACGGAAGCGGCGCTAACGCTGATTGAAGATCAGTGGAAGCAGGTGATTGGCTACGGCGTTGAGGCCGGTTATCAGCAGGCCGTACCGCTAACCGTACTGCGCGATGAACTGGTTTCCCGGCTCGATCAGCAGCGTATCAGCCAGCGTTTCCTCGCGGGGCCGGTGAACTTCTGTACCCTGATGCCGATGCGTTCCATCCCCTTCAAGGTGGTGTGCCTGTTGGGTATGAACGACGGTATTTATCCACGAACGCTGCCACCGCTCGGCTTTGATTTAATGAGTAAGCAGTTGCAAAAAGGCGATCGCAGCCGCCGCGATGATGACCGCTATCTGTTCCTGGAAGCGCTAAATTCAGCGCAGCAGCAGCTGTATATCAGCTATATCGCCCGTTCAATTCAGGATAATACGGAACGATATCCCTCTGTGCTGGTCAGTGAATTAGTGGAGTACATCTGCCAGAGTTTCTGCTTGCCCGAAGACCGTTCGCTGGATGTTGACCGCAGTGCGCAAAACGTGGCGCGCCATCTGCATCACCTGCACAGCAGAATGCCCTTTGCGGCCGAAAACTTCAGTGCAACTTCTGAGTTCAGAAGTTTTGCTGACGAGTGGTTACCTGCTGCTACAGCATCGGGTATTGCTCATCCGCCGTTTATGCAGCCTTTAGCCGCGGAAAAGCTTGATTCACTAAGCTTTGAACGGCTGGTGCGCTTCTGGCGGCATCCTGTCAGGGCATTTTTCAGCATGCGGCTGGGCGTCAGCTTCAGACTGGAAGAGATGGAATTGCCAGACGCCGAGCCTTTTGCACTGGATGGCCTGACGCGTTATCAGATGAATGCGCAGTTGCTTAACAGCCTGATAGAGGGGGAAGAAAGTTCCCGCCTTTACGCCCGGCAGCGTGCTTCAGGGGCTTTACCCTACGGCGCATTCGGTGAACTGGTTTGGCAAGAGCAGGAGCAGGAAATGAACGTGCTGGCCAGCCGCGTTCGCGAGCAGCGTGCGGCGGCGGAAAGCCGGGAAATCTCGCTGCTGGTTGACGGTGTTTTGCTTACCGGATGGCTTGCTCAGGTGCAGGACAGTGGGCTGTTACGCTGGCGGCCGGGCAATCTTAACTTTAAGGATGGCCTGACCCTGTGGCTGGAGCACCTGGTTTACTGCGCGACGGGCGGCAATGGTACCAGTCTGATGCTGGGTCGCAACGATAGCGAATGGCGATTCCCGGCGATTACGGCGGATGACGCCCTGCATCAGCTGGTTCGTTACGTTGCGGGCTATCGCGAGGGCATGTGCTCACCGCTGTTGCTGACTGAATCAGGTGCCGCCTGGCTGGAGGAAAGTTACGATGAATCATCCGGTGAGCTGCTGCGAGATGATGCCGTGCAGAAAAAAGCGCGTAACAAGCTGCTGGCGCGCTGGCAGGGAAATTATCAGATTGAGGGCGAAGGCAGCGATCCCTATCTGCAACGGGTGATCCGTACGCTGGATGAAACGTACCTGCTGGCAATGACCGAGAATGCCGAACGCTGGCTTTTACCGCTGCTTCAGGCGCACCGTTCTGTATAGTATTTGGTGATGTACCCACATTCCCCAAGGAAGATAGGGGAAGTTTTACGGACAATCAGGATGATCTCCTGTAGTGTTATTTTATAACAATTAAACACCAGCAAAATTGAGGGAGTTTGAATGCGTCGTTATGCAGTCTGGTTAGTTTACTTTGTCTTTTTCGCCCTGTTCAGCCCGCTGACGCAGGCAGAAACCGGATGGCAACCGGTCACAGACATTATTCGTAAAAGTGAAAAAGACCCTCGTCAGTACAAGGCGATCCGCCTGGATAACGGCATGACCGTTTTGCTGGTTTCCGATGATAAGGCCACAAAGTCGCTGGCCGCACTGGCGCTGCCGGTCGGATCGCTGGAAAATCCCACCGATCAGCTTGGCCTGGCACACTATCTTGAGCACATGGTGCTGATGGGGTCAAAGCGTTACCCGCAGCCGGATAACCTTGCCGAATTTTTGAAAAAGCACGGGGGGAGCCACAACGCCAGTACCGCATCCTATCGTACGGCGTTTTATCTGGAAGTGGAGAACGATGCGCTGCAACCGGCTGCCGACAGGCTGGCCGACGCCATTGCCGAACCGCTGCTCGACCCGGTCAATGCCGATCGCGAACGTAATGCGGTCAACGCCGAGCTGACCATGGCGCGATCCCGTGACGGCCTGCGTATGGCACAGGTTGGTGCTGAAACGCTAAACCCTGAACATCCCAGCTCACGCTTTTCCGGCGGGAATCTGGAAACCCTGCGCGATAAGCCTGGCAGTAAACTGCACGATGCCCTGAAGGCGTTTTATCATCGTTATTACTCAGCCAATTTGATGAAAGCGGTGATCTACAGTAATAAACCGCTGCCCGAGCTGGAAAAAATAGCCGCCGAAACCTTTGGCCGCGTCGAAAACCGTCAGGCGACGGTGCCGGATATCACCGTGCCGGTGGTCACCGATAAGCAGAAAGGCATCATCATTCACTATGTGCCTGCACAGCCGCGCAAGCAGCTGCGCATTGAGTTCCGCATTGATAACAACAGCGCCGAGTTCCGCAGTAAAACCGATACGCTTATTGGTTATCTGATTGGTAACCGCAGCAAAAACACCTTATCAGACTGGCTGCAAAGCCGTGGGCTGGCTGACTCTATCAGTGCTGGTGCCGATCCGGTTATCGACCGCAACGGTGGGGTATTCTCGATTTCCGTCTCGCTGACGGATAAAGGCCAGGCCAATCGTGATGAAGTTATCGCCGCAGTCTTCAGCTATCTGAACACCTTACGTACGCAGGGCATCGATAAAAGTTACTTTGATGAAGTGGCGCACGTGCTGGACCTGGATTTCCGTTATCCCTCCATCACCCGCGATATGGACTACATCGAGTGGCTGGTGGATACCATGCTGCGCGTGCCGGTTGCCGATGTGCTGGATGCACCTTACATCGCAGACCGTTACGATCCGCAGGCCATCAAAGCGCGCCTTGAGGGAATGACCCCGCAGAATGCCCGCATCTGGTTTATCAGCCCGAATGAGCCGCATAACAAAACGGCCTACTTCGTTGATGCGCCTTATCAGGTGGATAAAATCAGCAGCGAAAGATTCAGTAAATGGCAGGCAGAAAGCGACAAATTAACCCTGTCTCTGCCGGTGCTCAACCCGTACATTCCTGACGACTTCAGCCTGATCAAGCCAGATAAGAAGTATGAACGTCCGGAGGAACTGCTCAATCAGCCTGGGCTGCGGGTCTTCTACATGCCCAGCCAGTACTATGCTGATGAGCCTAAGGCCAATATCACCCTGGCGCTGCGTAACAAAGCAGCAGTGGACAGCGCGCAGAACCAGGTGCTGTTTGCCCTCAATGATTATCTGGCCGGCGTAGCGCTGGATGAACTGAGTTCGCAGGCATCGGTCGGCGGCATTAGTTTTTCCACCGGGGAAGATGATGGTGTAACGTTCAGCGCCAGCGGTTTTACCCAGCGCCTGCCGAAGTTAATGAAGCAGCTGCTGGAGGGCTATGCCAGCTTTACACCTACTGAACAGCAGCTGGAACAGGCCAAATCCTGGTATCTGGAACGCCTGGACTCGGCGGAAAAAGGCAAAGCATTTGAACTGGCTATCCAGCCTGCGCAGCTGCTGTCGCGTCTGCCTTATACCCAGCGTAGCGAGCGCCGTAAGTTACTGCCTGCTATCACCCTGAAGCAGTTACTGGACTACCGTAAAATGCTGCTGGAGCAGTCCACGCCCGAGCTGCTGGTTGTCGGCAATATGACTCCTGAGGCGGTAAACAATCTGGCTGAACAGGTCAGACAGCAGCTGAACTGTGAAGGCCACAGCTGGTGGCACAGTGAATTTATTAAAGTGGATAAAAAGGCGCTGGCTAACCTGCAGAAGGCGGGAAGCAGCACGGACTCGGCGCTGGCGGCGGTCTACGTGCCGGTTGGCTTTGATGAACATCAAAGCATGGCCAGCAGTAGCATGCTGAGCCAGATTATCCAGCCGTGGTTCTATAACCAGCTGCGTACCGAAGAGCAGCTTGGCTACGCGGTGTTTGCTTTCCAGATGCCGGTAGGGCGTCAGTGGGGCATTGGCTTCCTGTTGCAAAGTAACGTCAAGCAGCCTGCCTATCTGCTGCAGCGCTTCGAGGCATTTTATCCTTCCGCCGAGAAGCGCCTGCGTGCGCTGAGCAAAGAGGATTTTGCCCAGTATCAGGCGGCGATGATCAACGAGCTGAAACAACGTCCGCAGACTCTGGATGAAGAAGCCGGTCGTTACAGCAAAGATTTTAATCGCGAAAATTATCAGTTCGATACGCGCGAAAAAGTGATTGCGCAGATTCAGGCGCTGACGCCGGATGGCATTGCTGATTTCTTCCATCAGGCGGTTATCGCACCAACCGGTCTGGCACTACTATCGCAGATTTCCGGCAGCCATCACGGTAAGGCGGACTATGCGGCTCCGGCAGGCTGGAAGACCTGGAAAAATCTGTCTACTCTGCAACAGTCGTTCCCGGTGAGCCAGGATAAACCATGAGTCAGCAGGTTGCGGAAAGGCTGAATGCGTTAACCCTGCCGCTGCACGGTGAGCGGTTGATTGAAGCGTCTGCAGGTACGGGGAAAACCTTTACCATCGGCCTGCTTTATCTGCGACTGCTGCTGGGATTAGGCGGAGAATCTGCATTCAGCCGTCCGCTGTCGGTGGAGGAGATTCTGGTGGTGACCTTTACCGAGGCCGCCACCGCTGAGCTTCGCGGGCGTATTCGTGAAAACATCCACGCGCTGCGTATCGACTGTGTGCGTGGTGAAAGCCGTAATCCGATGCTGCAAGCGTTGATTGAGCAAATTCCCGATCTGCGGCAGGCTGCATCAGTACTGCTGGCGGCCGAGCGGCAGATGGATGAAGCCGGTATCTTTACCATTCACGGCTTCTGTCAGCGGATGCTCAATCTGAACGCCTTTGAATCCGGCATGCTGTTCGAACAGCAGTTGATTGAAGATGAAACGCCGCTGCGCCGCCGTGCAGCGGCGGATTTTTGGCGACGCCACTGCTATCCGCTGCCGCTGCCGGTTGCCCGTGTTGTTCGCCAGCTGTGGGATGGGCCTGAGCAGCTGCTCAGGGACCTGTCGCCCTGGCTGGGGGGCGAGGCTCCTTCACTGAAATCAGCGCCGGACCCGGAAGAAACGCTGGTACAGCGGCACGAGGCGATTATCGGCCAGATCGCTGCGCTGAAGCAGGCGTGGCTGGCGGCGGGAAATCTGTTTGAGCTGATTGACGCGTCAGGTATCGACAGGCGTAGCTACAACAGTAAGCACTTACCTAACTGGCTGAATAAAATTACCCAGTGGGCGCAAAGCGAAACGCTTGATTATGACGTGGCAAAAGATCTCGAACGCTTCGGCCAGCGTGTGCTGATGGAGAAAACGAAAAAAGGTGTCGCTCCCGTTCATCCGCTCTTTGAACAGATTGATACTTTCCTGGCACAGCCCCGCACGCTGCGCGACCTGATTGTTGCCCGTGCGCTGGAAGAAATCCGTACCGTCACCCGTCAGGAAAAACGCCTGCACGCTCAGTTAGGATTTGACGATCTGCTTGGCCGTTTCGATGCTGCCTTACAACAGCCCGGCGGCGACCTGTTAGCTGCTGCCGTACGTCAGCGCTTCCCTGTCGCTCTGATCGATGAATTTCAGGATACCGACCCGCAGCAGTATCGAATTTTTCAGACGCTCTATGTGGGGCAGGCCGATAGTGCTCTGCTGCTGATTGGCGACCCGAAACAGGCGATCTATGCCTTTCGTGGCGCAGATATCTTTACCTATATGAGGGCACGGGCTGAGGTCAGTGCCCACTATACTCTTGAAACCAACTGGCGTTCGTCACCTGCGATGGTGGCCAGCGTCAATCAGCTGTTCCAGCGTCATCCTGCCCCGTTTGTATTCCAGGAAATCCCGTTTATTGAGGTTAGCCCGGCGGAACCCAACCACTCCCTGAGCTTCAGTGTGGACGGTGTGGAGCAGCCCGCGCTGAAGTTCTGGCTGCAGCCTGGCGACGGTGTGGGAGTGGCTGATTATCAGCACTATATGGCGCAGCAGTGTGCGACGGAAATCTGCCGCTGGCTGACCGCGGGGCAGCAGGGGCTGGCGCTGATCGGAAAAATGCCGCACCTTAAACCGCTACAGGCTTCAGATATTACCATTCTGGTGCGCAGCCGCAGCGAAGCGGCCGTGATGCGTGAAGCGCTGAATCGCCTGGCTATTCCCTCCGTCTATCTTTCCAACCGCGATAGCGTATTTACCACACCGGAAGCACGCGAAGTCCTGCTGCTGCTCCAGGCCGTGCTGGCACCGGAGCAGGAGCGTATTTTGCGCAGCGCACTGGCCAGCAGCCTGTTTGGACTTGATGCGCTAACGCTGGATGCCCTGAGCCGCGATGAACGTGCATGGGATGAGCTGGTCGATGAGTTCGATCGCTACCGTCAGCGCTGGCTGAAACGGGGCGTGCTGCCGATGCTGCGCGATCTGATGATGCGGCGGCAAATCGCCGAGAATTTGCTGGCATCCGACAGCGGTGAACGCCGTCTGACCGATCTACTGCATTTGGGTGAATTATTGCAGGAGGCGGCAACCGCACTGGACAGCGAGCATGCGCTGGTACGCTGGCTGGCGCAGCAGGTTGTGCAGCCCGACGGCCAGGTGGCTAATCAGCAGCTGCGGCTGGAGAGCGATCGCCATCTGGTGCAGATTGTGACTATTCACAAATCGAAAGGCCTGCAGTATCCGCTGGTCTGGCTGCCGTTCGTCTCTAACTACCGTGCGGCGGAAAACGGCATCTATCACGACAGGGAGACCTTCGAGGCGCTGCTGGATTTACAGCAGGATGAGGACAGCGCCCGCCTGGCAGAAGAAGAGCGGCTGGCCGAGGACTTACGGCTGCTGTACGTAGCGCTGACGCGTTCGATTTACCACTGTAGCGTCGGTATTGCTCCATTGATTAAAGGTACGCGCAAGAAAGAGGGCAACAGCGACCTGCACCACAGCGCGCCGGGATATCTTATCCAGCGCGGCGAGGCGGCCGATGCTGCAATGCTGCATGCTCTGCTGGAAGAGATGGAAAGCGATCATACCGCACTGGCTGCCGCACCGCTGACGGAAGCTGAGCTGTGGCAGCCGGAGGTAGAAGGGCAGTTAATCCTGAGCAGCCAGCAGCTGACGCGTCCACTGCGTGACGACTGGCGCGTGACCAGCTATTCAGGTTTACAGCAGCACGGCCACGCAGCGGCACTGGATCTTTTGCCTCGGCTGGATGTCGATGCCGCCGGTGAGGCGCAGGATTCTCTACTGCCGCAGCTGACGCCGCATACCTTCCCGCGCGGTGCAGCACCGGGTACATTCCTGCACAGTCTGTTTGAATCTCTGGACTTTTCAGCGCCGCTTGATGAGCAGTGGCTGGCAGAACGGCTTAGTGCCGAGGGGCTGGATATGGCCTGGCTGCCAACGATGACGGAATGGATGCAGCGCATTTTGCAAACCCCGCTCAATGACAGTGGCGTTAGCCTGAATCAACTTTCACCGGATACGTGCCGGGTGGAGCTGCAATTTTATCTGCCGATTTCCCGCCTGCTTACCGCTGAGGATCTGGATCGACTGGTACGGCAGGACCCGCTCTCCGCCGGATGTCCGCCCCTCGATTTTTATCAGGTCCGCGGCATGCTGAAAGGGTTTATCGATCTGGTGTTTTGCTGGCAGGGGAAATATTACCTGCTCGACTACAAGTCGAACTGGCTGGGGGAGGAGAGCAGCGCCTATACCCAGGAAGCGATGGCGCAGGCGATGCAGTCTCATCGCTACGATTTACAGTATCAGCTCTATAGCCTGGCGCTGCATCGCTACCTCAGGCAGCGTCTTGCCGGTTATGACTATCAACAACACTTTGGTGGCGTAATCTATCTTTTCCTGCGTGGCCTGGACGGGACGGAAGGGAGTAACGGCATCTTTAGTACGCGGCCACAGGCAGACTTTGTCAACGCGCTTGACCTGCTGTTTGCTGCCGAAGTGGAGAGTGAAGCATGACGCTAATCGAGCACCTGCAGCTGGCGTGTCGCCAGCGCCTGCTGCGCACGCTGGACGTGCAGTTTGCGCTGATGGTAGCCGGTGAACATCAGCCCGCACTGATGCTGGCAGCGGCCTTAGTCAGCCGTGATGCCGGGGAAGGGCACGTTTGTCTGCCGCTTGAGCTGCTGCATCCCGACCAGATGTTCGACGGGCGCCATCCTGAACTTTCTCAGGCAATCTGGCAGGCTGCCGGTTCACCAACGAACTGGAATCAGCTGCTGTCTGAGAGTTCGGCCGTGAGCGATGGCTCGCGCGGCACGCCGCTGGTGCTGCAACAGCAGCGGCTTTATCTGCACCGCATGTGGCAGAGTGAAGGGCAAGTCGTCGAATTTATTCATCGTCAGCAGCAGCCCTTACCCGTTGATGACGCGGCGCTGCGTATTACGCTGGATCGCTACTTCGGCCAGCAGCCGGAAGACTGGCAGAAAATTGCGGCAGCGGTTGCCATCACCCGACGGGTTGCCGTGATCTCCGGCGGTCCGGGCACGGGTAAAACCACCACGGTGGCTAAACTGCTGGCCTGTCTGATTGAGCTTTACCCGGGTTCCCCACGTATTGAACTGGCGGCTCCGACCGGCAAGGCTGCGGCACGCCTTACTGAGTCACTGGGCAAAACGCTGCAGCAGCTGGCGCTGGACGATGCGGTACTGAAACGCTTCCCCGCGGAGGCGACAACGCTGCACCGCCTGCTGGGCGCGCTGCCCGGCAGCCAGCGTATGCGCTACCATGCCGGTAATCCGTTGCATCTGGATGTGCTGGTCGTTGATGAGGCATCGATGGTCGATCTGCCGATGCTGGCGAATCTGATTGCCGCGCTGCCGCCGCAGGCGCGGGTTATCTTCCTTGGCGATCGCGATCAGCTGGCCTCCGTAGAGGCGGGAGCCGTACTGGGTGATATCTGTCGGTGCGCCGAATTTGGCTACAGCCCGGCGCGTGCCGCTGAACTGGACCGGCTCACCGGCTGTGAGGTGACGGGGAATGAGGATCAAGCCGCACCGCCGGTCCGTGATGCGATTTGTCTGCTGCGCAAAAGCTACCGATTTACCGAATCTTCGGGAATCGGCCAGCTGGCGATGGCGGTGAATGCCGGGGATGTGAAACGCGCAGACGCCGTGTTTGGCGGTGAGTTTAGCGATATCCGCCGACACGGTTTAAGCAGCAGCGAAGAGTACCAGCAGCTGCTTAATGACTGTGCGACAGGCTACCGTGATTATCTCTCGCGGCTTGCCGCAGGGGATTCTCCTGCTGACGTGCTGTCGGCATTTGGGCGCTTCCAGCTTTTGTGCGCACTGCGTGAGGGGCCATTCGGCGTTAGCGGCCTGAATGAACGTATCGAAACTACGCTACGCCAGGCCGGACTGATTCGTCGCGGTACGCTGGCAAACGGTAAATGGTATGTTGGCAGGCCGGTGATGATTGCCCGAAACGATCGCTTGCTGGGGTTGTTTAACGGAGATATCGGCATTGCAATGCTGGATGGTGAGCAGGCGCTGAAGGTCTTTTTCCCGCTGCCGGATGGCTCCATCAAAGCGGTGCAGCCCAGCCGACTGCCGCCGCACGACACCGCGTATGCGATGACGGTGCATAAATCTCAGGGGTCAGAGTTTGAGCACACGCTGATGGTGCTGCCGAATCAGGTGATGCCGGTATTAACCCGTGAGCTGGTGTATACCGGCATTACCCGCGCTAAGCGCCAGCTGACGCTGTACGCTGATACCCGCGTTTTTAACAGCGCGGTGAAAATGCGTACTCAGCGCCGAAGTGGTTTGGTGGAACGATTGTAAAAATAGCGCAGCGCCAGTTAGCTCTGGCGCACGTGCACGCTGTTTTCCCGGAGATCTACCATCAGCACCTTGGAACGGCGCTGATAGTTGTACATCTCTTTCTTACTGCTCGGCAGCAGTTCCACATCCACCGGCTGGAAGCCGCGCTCCTGGAACCAGTGGATGCTGCGCGTGGTCAACACGAACAGCTTTTTCAGCCCCATCTGGCGAGCCTGTAGCGCGATACGCTCAAGCAGCGCCTCGCCGCGTGATGAACTGCGGTAATCCGGATGAACGGCAACACAGGCCATTTCACCAATCTGCTCTTCCGGGAATGGATAAAGCGCGGCGCAGCCGATAGTCAGGTTATCGCGCTCGATAATGGTGAATTTGTCGATTTCCATTTCCAGCTGTTCGCGTGAACGGCGCACCAGAATACCCTGCTGCTCCAGCGGACGGATGAGCTCAAGGATGCCGCCAATATCGTTAATGGTGGCGCGACGGATCTGCTCGGCGCTCTCCATCACAATCTGTGTACCAATACCGTCACGAGAGAACAGCTCCTGCAGCAGGGCACCGTCTTCCTGATAGCTGATCAGGTGGCTGCGACGCACGCCGCTGCGGCAGGCCTTTACCGCGCCGCGCAGAAAACGTACGGTGCCGGAATGGTAATCCTGGTCATTTTCCAGCTCTTCAATGCGCTGCTGCGCTTCGTTCGGGAACAGTTCGGAGACAATATCGCCGCTGCTGTTGGTGACACCCTGCTCGGAGCAGAAACCGATCATTTTCTCCGCTTTCAGCTTAATCGCCAGCTGGGTTGCCACCTCTTCAGAGGTCAGGTTGAAGCTTTCACCGGTAACGGAAACCGCCACCGGCCCCATTAACACGATGGCACCACTGTCCAGCTGACGGTGGATCGCTTCTTCATCAATGCGGCGAATACGGCCGCTGTGGCAGTAGTCCACTCCGTCATCCACGCCGAGAGGCTGGGCGATAATAAAGTTGCCGCTGACTACATTAATATGCGCGCCCTGCAGCGGAGTGTTGTTCAGGCTCATCGACAGGCGAGCGGTAATATCCAGCTGCAGCCGGCCGGCGGCCTGTTTGACCAGCTCCAGCGATTGTGCGTCCGTTACGCGGGTATGCTTGTGATAAACAGGCTCGAGATTTCGCTCGGAGAGGTTGGCATCGATCTGCGGTCTGGCCCCGTAAACCACCACCAGGCGGATGCCCAGGCTATGCAGCAGGCCAATATCATTAACGATGCTTGAGAAGTTCTCATGCTCGATGGCTTCACCACCCAGCATTATGACAAACGTCTTACCACGGTGGGCATTGATATAGGGAACGGTATGGCGAAAACCCTGAACCAGCTCGGTACTACGTTCCTTCACGGCAAACCCTCTTTGCATTATTATTCGGTAAATGTGTATTTTTATTCTTTTATTGCTTCGGGCGCAAGTGGCATTTTTCCTTAGTTATCACCCAGTACTGATTTTTGCTCTCGCTAATGTGCTGCATTTAATCGCTTTTTTGGGGTGACACAGGTTAAGGGATTCGCTAAAGTTTTTGCAAAAAACGAACGTTTGTCTTTTTATTAATCAATTCACAGCAACTGGAGTGGCATGACCGATTCAACATCCCTCAACCGACGACGGCTTTTACAGGGAGCGGGTGCCGTATTGCTGCTCAGCGTCAGCCGGGCAGGTATGGCTGCCGGCGGCCATGTTGTGGCGATCCGCATCTGGCCCTCGTCAACCTATTCTCGCCTGACCATTGAGTCTAATATCCCACTGAAGTATAAGCAGTTCGCGCTCAGTAATCCCGATCGCGTGGTGATCGATATTGAAAATATTCAGCTCAATCGCACGCTGAATGGCGTCGGCAATCTGGTGCGTCAGGACGACCCCTACATCAAAAATGCCCGCGTGGGACAGTTTGATGCCAGCACCGTGCGACTGGTGCTGGAACTGAAGCAAAACGTCTCGCCCAAGACCTTCACACTGGCACCGGTTGCCGGGATCAAAAACCGCCTGGTGTTGGATCTTTACCCGGTTAAACAGCCGCACGATGATGATCCGCTGCTGGCATTACTGGAAGATTACAATCAGGGCGAGCTGGAACGCAGCCAGCCCGCCGCGGCACCGCTGCCGGGTAAGGCCGGGAAAGACCGGCCCATCGTGATTATGATTGACCCCGGGCACGGTGGGGAAGATTCCGGTGCGGTCGGCAAGCATAAAACCCGCGAGAAGGATGTGGTGCTGAAAATTGGCCGCCGCCTGAAAGCGCTAATCGATAAACACCCGAACATGCGTGCTTATATGACGCGTAATGAAGATGTGTTTATCCCGCTGAAGGTGCGGGTGGCGAAAGCGCGCAAGCAGCGTGCGGATCTGTTTGTCTCGATCCACGCCGATGCGTTTACCAGCCGCGCCGCTCGTGGGTCGTCGGTTTTTGCCCTGTCGACCAAAGGGGCCACCAGCACCGCCGCGCGTTATCTGGCGCAAACCCAAAACGAATCGGATTTAATTGGCGGCGTCAGCATGAGTGGCGATCGCTATCTGGACCATACGATGTTCGATATGGTGCAGAGCCTGACAATTAACGACAGCCTGAAGTTTGGTAAAGAGGTGCTGTCACGAATGGGGAAGGTAAACCATCTGCATAAACGCAGCGTCGATCAGGCCGGATTTGCGGTACTCAAAGCACCGGATATTCCGTCAATACTGGTTGAGACGGCGTTTATCAGCAATATAGAAGAAGAGCGCAAGCTGCGTACCGCGCATTTTCAGCAGCAGGTGGCGGAGTCGATTTTTGCCGGGATTAAGGCTTACTTTGCTAACGGCGCATCGCTGAGCCCGCATAAATAGAGAAGTGGGGCGGGGAAACCGTCCGCTTTAGATCAGCGAACAAACTGCAGATACAAAAAAACACCCTTAAGGGTGTTTGATTGGTTGCGGGAGCCGGATTCGAACCGACGACCTTCGGGTTATGAGCCCGACGAGCTACCAGGCTGCTCCATCCCGCGTCCGTGTTGTCGCTTCCATCACGACATTTCTTTTACTTCTTTCGCATTACCGCTGCGAATGGTTGCGGGAGCCGGATTTGAACCGACGACCTTCGGGTTATGAGCCCGACGAGCTACCAGGCTGCTCCATCCCGCGTCCGCGTTGCCGCTTCCATCACGACACTTTCTTTTTCTTTCTTTCGCCTGACTGCTGCGAATTGGTTGCGGGAGCCGGATTTGAACCGACGACCTTCGGGTTATGAGCCCGACGAGCTACCAGGCTGCTCCATCCCGCGTCCGTGGATGCGCACTATACGCCGCATGGTTTTTCTTGCAACCCATTTTTTACGATAAGTGGGAAAAAACGTGCCTTCCACTCATTATTTGAACCGGATGGTGAAATGTTGCACAAATCAGAGCGCTACAGCCGATGGCGCATTTAATTATGCCAGTGGCTTTGCTATCTTCGCGCTGGGTTTCTGCATAAAGGTAGATAAAGGATGAAAGGACATTGGGCTAAATATCTGGTGACCGGTACGCTGATGGCGTTGCTGGTTGGATGTTCGTCAAAACCGACCGATCGCGGTCAGCAGTATAAGGACGGTAAGCTGGATCAGCCGCTGGCTCTGGTCAACCAGCCCAATGCCAAAGGACGCCCGGTTAACGGCAAAGACTTTGCCGACCAGGTTTCACAGATTCGCTCAACCTCTTCCGGCATGTATTCACGCCAGTCCGGCACCTACAGCGCGATTCAGAGCTGGCTGATGGCCGGTGGTGATACTCGCCAGCTGCGCCAGTTCGGCCTTGATGCCTATCAGATGGAAGGGGCAGATAACTACGGCAACGTGCAGTTTACCGGCTATTACACGCCGGTCGTTCAGGCTCGTTATACGCGTCAGGGGGAATTCCAGTATCCTCTTTACCGTATGCCGCCGCGTGGCAAGGGTAAGCTGCCCAGCCGGGCACAGATCTACAGTGGCGCGCTCGGGGATCGCTATATTGCGGCCTGGAGTAATTCGCTGATGGATAACTTTATTATGGATGTGCAGGGCAGCGGCTATGTTGACTACGGTGACGGCCGCCCGCTGATGTTCTTTGGCTATGGCGGCAAGAACGGTCACGCCTACCGCAGTATCGGCAAGGTGCTGATCGATCGCGGTGAGGTGAAGCGTGAAGATATGTCGATGCAGGCCATCCGCCAGTGGGGCGAGGAACATAGCCCGGAACAGGTGCGAGAACTGCTGGAGCAGAATCCTTCGTTTGTCTTCTTTAAGCCGGAAAATTTTGCACCAGTCCGCGGAGCCAGCGCCGTTCCGCTGATTGCGAAGGCCTCGGTGGCGGCCGACCGTTCGCTGATCCCGCCGGGTACTGCACTGCTGGCTGAGATCCCGCTGCTGGACAACAACGGTAAGTTCACCGGAAAATATGAGATGCGTATGATGGTGTCGCTGGATGTCGGCGGCGCAATTAAAGGGCAGCATTTTGATATGTACCAGGGCATTGGCCCGGAAGCCGGACATATGGCGGGATGGTATAATCACTATGGTCGCGTCTGGGTGCTGAAAGCCGCGCCGGGAACCGGTATGCCGCTGTTCTCTTCTGCCTCCACGCAAAATCGCACTCAGGGTTCGTTACTGGTTAGCCAGTAAACCCATCACGGGCCGGATTGCCGGCCCGACGTTTTTATCGAGGATGAATAAATGACTGCTTTATCTGACGCCTGGCTGCAACGTTTTGGCGGTACGGCGCGCCTGTACGGCCAGTCCGCGCTGCAGCTGTTTGCCGACGCCCATGTGTGCGTGGTCGGCATTGGTGGCGTTGGCTCCTGGGCGGCAGAAGCCCTGGCGCGTACCGGTATCGGCGCGATTACCCTGATTGATATGGATGATGTTTGCGTGACCAATACCAATCGTCAGATCCACGCGCTAAAGGATAATGTCGGTAAGGCAAAAACCGAGGTGATGGCGGAACGAATTCGGGAGATCAATCCGGAATGTCGAGTGACCTGCGTTGATGACTTTATTACCCCGGACAATACCGCAGCGTTGATGGGGCAGGGGTTTAGCTATGTGATTGATGCCATTGACAGCGTCAGGCCCAAAGCGGCGCTGCTGGCCTGGTGCCGCCGTAATAAAGTGCCGCTGGTGACCACCGGTGGCGCGGGTGGGCAGATCGATCCAACGCAGATCCAGGTTGCCGATCTGGCGAAAACCATTCAGGACCCGCTGGCGGCCAAGCTGCGTGAGCGGCTGAAAAGTGACTTTAATATCGTCAAAGGCAGTAAAGGCAAGCTTGGCATCGACTGTGTTTTTTCCACCGAGGCGCTGAAGTATCCACAGCCGGATGGTTCGGTCTGTGCCTCGCGCACCACCGCCGAGGGGCCAAAGCGTATGGACTGCTCCGCCGGGTTTGGTGCGGCGACGATGGTGACGGCCACTTTCGGCTTCGTTGCGGTCTCGCACGCGCTGAAAAAAATGATGGCGAAGGCCGAACGCGCGAAATAGCGTGCCCGGCTCTATCGATCAGAGGGCGGGATGTTCCAAAGCCGATACTGTCCAACCCGATGACGCCGGAAAGCCCATTTTATCTTTATTCCTTCGCCGCGCCGATCGCTGCATCGGCCAGTGCCTGAAGCCCGGCACTGCGTGAGGAACTGAGTTGATCTTTCAGTCCCAGCTGGCTGAACAGCTCAAGCGGATCGCTCTGCAACAGTTCTTGCTGAGTTTTTCCTTCCACGGCGGTAAGCAGTACCGCCAGCAAACCGCGCACGATCCTGCCTTCACTGTCGCCGTAAAAATGCAGCCTGCCGTCGGCCGCGCGCTGATGCCCCAGCCAGACGCGATTTTCACAGCCGCTGAGTTCAATGCTGCTGGATTTCAGGGCTTCCGGCAGAGCAGGGAGCTGCTTGCCTAACAGAATCAGCTGACGGTAGCGATCTTCCCACTGTTTGAAGGCGGAGAACTGCTCAAGCAGGGAGGCGGCGGTAATCTGTGTGCCAAAAGGATGTGGCGCAAGTGTTTCTGTACTCATTAATCAGTCTGCCAGTAGTGTCAGGGCGGTGGTCATGGCCGCAGTCAGCGCGTCCACATCGGAAAGCGTATTATAGGGGGCAAATGAGGCGCGCAGTGTACCACTGACGCCCAGCGCCGCCAGTAAAGGCTGAGCACAGTGCTGGCCGGACCGCAGGGCAATGCCGCTTTCCGCCAGCAGAGTCACCACATCGCTGTGATGCACGCCAGCAATATCAAAAGCCAGCAGGCTGGAACCGCTGCTGCGGAAGCTGCGAAAACCCGGCAGTGAAGCGAGCCGTGCTTCCGCTAAATCAGCCAGATCGCAGGACCAGCGCTCAGCCGCAGCAACATCAATGCCGTCCAGCCACTCCAGCGCCGCACTCAGGCCGACGACTCCGGCGACGTTTGGCGTGCCGGGTTCAAAACGCCAGGGCACGGCCTGCGGCGTAAAGCCGTCAAAGCTGACGGTAGTGAGCATTTTGCCGCCGCCCTGCCACGGGGACATCTCCGCCAGCAGGTCGGGTTTTCCGTACAGCGCACCGATGCCCATCGGGCCATACAGCTTATGGCCGGAAAACGCATAGAAATCAATATCAAGAGCCTGAATATCCGGCGGACAGTGAACGACGCCCTGTGCACCGTCGACCATCACTTTGGCGCCTGCCGCATGGGCGAGGGGAATGATTGTCGCCAGGTCCGGGCAGCCGCCGGTCACGTTCGACATCTGCCCGATGGCCAGCAGGCGAGTGCGCGGGCTAAGCAGTGCGGGAAGCTGCGCCATATCCGGCAGGCGGTCCGGGCCAATTGGCCACTTCACCACCTTAGCGCAGGTCTGCTCTGCCACCATCAGCCAGGGGACCAGGTTGGCATGATGCTCTGACTCGCTGACGAGGATCTCGTCTCCCGGTTGTAGCCGGGGGCGCAGATAGCTCTGGGCAACGAGGTTGATGGCTTCAGTGGTGCCTTTTGTCCAGATGATGCTGTTAGCGTCGGCTGCATTAAGCAGGCCAGCCACCAGGCCCCGCGCATTTTCGTAACGTTCGGTCAAACGCCGTGCTGCGGCAAACTGGCTGCGGTGGACGGTACCAGCGCTCAGGCGATAAAACTCTTCCGTTGCCGCAATAACCGCCTGGGGTTTCAGGGCAGTGGCGGCGCTGTCAAGGTAGCAGCCGGTTTCATTGAGCGCAGGAAACTGCTGGCGGAACTGCTGCGGGGTAAATGACTTCATACACTCCTCATTAACCCTGCGGGTTAGTGGATTCAATTAGGATAAGGCTTAAAAAATCGCGGTTTCCTGGCAAAGATGAAAAAGCGGGTTATGCTGAATATTGCATGCTTTAAGCTATTACCCGCATAAGAGAACCGTCTTGTCAGTTTTTTTTATCGTCATTTGTCGGTTTACAAGTCGTTCTGCGGGTAGTTTTTCGCATTACTATCTGCAAGGAGATAAAGATGAAAAAATTAGCCGCAGTTCTGGTCGCAGGTGCAATGGCGTTTACTCTGGCAGCCTGTTCAAGCAACTATGTGATGCATACTAATGACGGACGCACGATTGTTGCTGAGGGTAAACCCTCGGTCGATAACGATACCGGTATGATCAGCTACAAAGATGCTAATGGCAACAAGCAGCAGATTAACCGTTCCGATGTGAAAGAGATGGCTGAGATGGGGCAGTAATTTTTGCCCTGCAATAAAAAAAGCACCGCAATTTGCGGTGCTGTAAAAATCACTATGGACAGACAGGGTAAATCTACAGGAATAAACGGTAGCGGAGCTACCAGACCTTAAAATAGTCAGGTCAATTGCAAACACAACATCACGACCACAAGCCAAAAGCCCTCAAAATTCAGCGTGTTAACGCGAAACTCCAAAACACTTTTCGTTCCGGCTCAGGAAGTGCGGCAACTATAGGTATTTGCTGGTAGTTCCTCAACGGACAAATTATAATGTCTCGGATAAAAAAAACTAATACGTTACTCTGTGTTGCAAAGTAACTTCAGGCTGTGAATCAAAAGTGCCCATCTACCATGTCTAAACGTTTACCACCGCTTAATGCGTTGCGTGTTTTTGACGCTGCCGCGCGTCATCTCAGCTTCACCAAAGCCGCAGAAGAACTGTTTGTTACCCAGGCCGCCGTTAGCCATCAAATTAAGTCTTTAGAGGACTTTCTTGGCCTGAAGCTGTTCCGCCGCCGTAACCGTTCGCTGCTGCTGACCGAAGAAGGGCAGAGCTATTACCTCGATATTAAAGAAATTTTTACCGCACTGAATGATGCCACCCGCAAGCTTCAGGCGCGCAGTGCCAAAGGTGCATTAACCGTCAGCCTGTTACCGAGTTTCGCCATTCAGTGGCTGGTTCCGAGGCTGACCAGCTTTAACTCAGCTTATCCGGGGATTGATGTGCGTATCCAGGCGGTGGACCGTGATGAAGAGAAACTGGCCGACGATGTTGATGTGGCGATTTTCTACGGTCGCGGCAATTGGCCTGGGCTGCGGGTGGAAAAACTGTATGCGGAGTATCTGCTGCCGGTGTGTTCACCGCAGCTGTTAACCGGTGAACATCCGCTGACGTCACCCGCCGTACTGAGCAATCACACACTGCTGCACGATGCCTCGCGTCGGGACTGGCAGGCCTACACGCGGCAGCTGGGGCTGAATGCCATTAACGTGCAGCAGGGGCCGATTTTCAGTCACAGCGCCATGGTGCTTCAGGCCGCTATTCATGGGCAGGGTGTAGCGCTGGCGAATAACGTGATGGCGCAGAGTGAAATTGAAGCGGGTCGCCTGGTTTGCCCGTTTAACGATGTGTTAGTCAGTAAAAATGCTTTTTATCTGGTTTGTCATGACAGTCAGGCAGAACTGGGTAAAATAGCCGCCTTCCGGCAATGGATACTGGCGAAAGCGGCGAGCGAACAGGAAAAATTTCGTTTTCGCTATGAGCAATAAGCAGCCAGAACGCGGCAATCACCGCAGGTTTGAGTGAGGAACTACCGAATGTCCAGTCGTGCAATGCTGATCTTTTCAGCGATTAGTGGCCTCTTTTTCGTCGCGCTTGGGGCGTTTGGTTCCCACGTATTAAGTAAGTCCCTGGGGGCGATAGAGATGTCATGGATGAAGACCGGCCTGGAGTACCAGGCGTTTCATACCCTGGCAATACTCGGTATGGGTGCTGCGATGCTGCGCCGTGCCAATATCTGGTTCTACTGGAGCAGTGCATTTTTGGCGCTGGGCACGGTGCTGTTCAGCGGCAGCCTGTATTGCCTGGCGCTGTCACACCTGAAGGTCTGGGTATACGTTACACCGATTGGCGGCACCTGCTTCCTGATCGGTTGGATTTTGATGTTGATTGGCGCACTGCGTCTTAACAAAAAGGCAGAACGCCATGAATAAAGTTTTACTCTATTGCCGTCAGGGTTTTGAGAAAGAGTGTGCCGCGGAAATCACGGCAAAGGCCGCCGAGCGGGAAGTGTATGGCTTCGCCCGGGTGAAAGAAGATTCCGCTTATGTGCTGTTTGAGTGCTATCAGCAGGGTGAAGCGGAAAAGCTGATTAACGAGCTGCAGTTCAGCCAGCTGATTTTTGCTCGCCAGATGATTGTGGTGGGTGAGCTGCTGCGTGATTTACCGCAGGAAGATCGCATCACTCCGGTGGTTGGCATGCTGACCGGTGCGGTGGAAAAAGGCGGGGATTTGCGGGTCGAGGTGCCGGATACCAACGCCAGTAAAGAGCTGCTGAAGTTCTGCCGTAAGTTCACCGTACCGCTGCGTGCCAGCCTTCGTAAGGCCGGTGTACTCCTGAACTACGAGAGCGCTAAGCGCCCGGTGGTGCATGTGTTCTTTATTGCGCCGGGCTATTGCTACGTTGGTTACTCGCTGTCGCATAACAACTCACCGTTCTTTATGGGCATTCCGCGCCTTAAGTTCCCTTCGGATGCGCCAAGCCGTTCTACCCTGAAGCTGGAAGAAGCCTTCCACGTCTTTATTCCTGCCGATGAATGGGATGAGCGCCTGGCCAGCGGGATGTGGGCGGTCGATCTGGGCGCTTGCCCGGGCGGCTGGACCTATCAGCTGGTGAAGCGCAGCATGATGGTGAATGCGGTGGATAACGGTCCGATGGCACCGAGCCTGATGGATACCGGGCAGGTTTTCCACCAGCGAGAGGACGGTTTCAAGTACCGTCCAACTCGTAACAATAACTACTGGCTGGTCTGTGACATGGTAGAGAAACCGGTGCGCGTGGCCAATCTGATGGTTGACTGGCTGTTGAACGGCTGGTGCCGGGAAGCCATTTTCAATCTCAAGCTGCCGATGAAAAAGCGCTATGAAGAAGTCTCGCAGAATCTGGCGATGATTGAAGAAAAGCTGAAGGCTGAAGGGATCAATGCCCAGATTCAGGCACGCCAGCTGTATCACGATCGTGAAGAGGTGACGGTGCATATTCGTCGTATCTGGAGCGCCATTCCGGGCCGCCGTGACGAGCGCTGATTGATTTTATAGCCTGAGCCATCGTGTCGAATTTGCCTGCCGTAACGTTACGGCAGGCATTGAGTTTACGCGTCTCAAACGTGCATAACTCAGGATCGCAGCTGTTTCAGGACAAATGCTTTTCGGTGCGTTTGCAGCCAACCAGCTGTAAGCCAGCGCTTAACTTCTGACGGGTAGCCTTAGCTCCTTCAGGTTACCTTCCAGCTGCAAATCGGTTCTCAGCGTGGCCACCTGCTTGCAAATCCCGGCCATCTCCTGATGCTCAATCAATTTATTACGCCACTTATCGGGCACGGCATCAATCTGCCGATAGATCTCTGCCAGGCTGCCGAACTGCTGTAGCAGCTGTGTCGCACTTTTCCCGCCGATCCCGGCTACGCCCGGAATTTTACTGCTGCCGATCCCTGCCAGCCCCCAGTAGTCGGTAAGTTGCGCAGGAGCCACGCCAAACTCGGCGGCAATAAACGGCACGTCCAGCCAGCGTTTCTGGAAGTAGTCACGGATCATGATCTGCGGTGCCAGCAGCTGGCAGTAGCCTTTATCAGTAGAAACAATCGTTGCCTGGTGACCGGCGGAGGCAATTTTGCTGGCCAGCGTGGCGGCAAGATCGTCGGCTTCATCTCCGGCAGAGTGCCAGCTGGCAATGCCCACGCTGGCAAACGCGGCCCGCAGTAGCGGCATCTCATCACGCAGTGAATCAGGCATCGGCGAACGCCCGGCTTTGTAATCCGGCAGCAGTTGATGCCGCCAGCTTTCCTGACGATCTTCATCGTCAAACACCGCTACGGCGTGGGTAGGTTGACTGTGCAGCAGCAGTTGGCGAACCGCATTCAGGCAGGCGTCCTGGCAGGGCGATCCCTGAACCGCGTGAATGCGCCGAATCAAGTTCAGCGCATCGATAATTAACAGGTGAACAGACATAAACAAGAGTCCTGAGCGGCCCGCGGGCCGCTCGCAGGGTTACTTAATGATTTCGTAGCAGGGGACATAGGCGCTGCCCGGTAGCTTCATGCGCTGCTGGGCAACGAAGCCCTGCAGTAGTTCGTCCATACGGTGCATAAGCTGCGGGTCGCCGTGCAGTTTATACGGGCCGTTCTCTTTAATCGCGCGAATCCCAACATCCTTGACGTTGCCCGCAACAATACCGGAAAAAGCCCGGCGCAGTGCGGCCGCAAGCTGCTCTGCGGGCTGATCGGGATAGAGGTTCAGGTTAGCCATGTTTTCATGGCTGGGCACGAACGGGATCTGAAGATCTGGTGCAATGCGCAGCGCCCAGTTAAAGCTGTAGGCATCACCGGTTTCACGACGATACTCTTTCACCTTTGGCATTGCTTTTTTCATTTGTCGTGCAACTTCAGCCGCATCATCAATGATGATGCTGTAGTGCTTGCGCGCCTGCTCGCCCAGCGTGGTGACGATAAATTCATCCAGCACGCGGAAGTAATCTGCGCTCTCTTTAGGCCCGGTCAGGATCAGCGGCAGCACCTGATCGTGGTTGTGCGGATTCATCAGAATACCCAGCAGGTAAAGCAGCTCTTCCGCCGTTCCTACCCCGCCCGGGAAGATCAGGATACCGTGCGCGATACGGACAAACGCTTCCAGGCGTTTCTCGATATCCGGCATAATAATCAGCTCGTTAACCAGCGGGTTTGGCGGCTCGGCGGCAATAATTGACGGCTCGGTCATGCCGATAAAGCGGCCTTCTTTGTAACGCTGCTGCGCATGGCCGACCGCGGCGCCCTTCATTGGCGCTTCCATTACGCCAGGTCCGCAGCCGGTACAGATATTTAACTCGCGCAGGCCAAGCTGCGCACCGACGCTGCGGCAGTACTGATATTCTATGGGGTTGATTGAATGGCCGCCCCAGCACACCACGGTATTTGGCTCTTCGCCCACATGCAGCGCACGTGCGTTGCGCAGAATCGAGAATACCAGGTTAGTGATATGCACCGAGTCGTCGGTGTTCAGCTGCTGTAAACGCCCGGCATTATCAATTTGTCCGTTAACGAAAAGAATATCGCGCAGGACGGCAAACAGGTTGGCCTGTAGCGCACGAATCAGGCGTCCGTCAACGAAGGCATCTTCAGGGGGATTAATCAGTTCAAGCTTTACGCCGCGTTCACGGCGCAGTACGTTGATATCGAAACTTTCAAAACGGGAGAGTAGCTCCTGGCTGCTATCGGTCTGGCTTCCGGAGTTAAGTACGGCAAGAGAGCAGTTACGGAACAGCTGGTAGAGATCGCTGCTGGCCGTGCGCTTCAGCATATCGACTTCCAGTTGGGAAAGCAGGTCCATTGAGCCGAGTGGGCTGATTTGTGTAATCAATTGAACTCCTTTACACCCGCCAGGGTGAGCGGTAACTCCACGGCAGCCGCGACAGGATACATCACGGCCACCCTGGTCATAATCCTGGGCAGCTAAGCTGCTGCCTCCCTTCAGATTAGCCCTGTCTGATGATGTTTAACAACAGGATACGTGCTCAACTTCACAATTACTGCCGCACCAGCCGTGACCGACCAGGCTTAAAATCGGCATTGGTTCGCCATGGGTTGATATCCAATCCACCGCGCCGGGTATAGCGAGCATAAACGCTCAGCGCTTCCGGCTGGCAGAAGCGCAGAATATCGCTGAAAATGCGCTCAACGCACTGTTCGTGAAACTCATTGTGGTGGCGGAAGGAGACCAGGTAGCGCAGCAGTGCTTCCCGCTGAATGCGTGGGCCACGATAGCTGATTTGTACCGATCCCCAGTCCGGCTGGTTGGTGATCAAGCAGTTGGATTTCAGCAGATGGCTGACCAGCTGCTCTTCAACAACCTCACCATCGGTGGCATCGCGCAGGTAGTCGGCGTTAAATTCATAGCTGTCGATGACGATGTCTTGCTCATCAATACAGTGGCCGTCAAAGTGGCCGATTGGTTGGCCTTCAATTTCCTGCAGGCGGAACAGCGCCACGCTGACTTCGCCCTCGGCGCAGGCGCTGAGATCGCGCTCCAGCGTACGGCGAACTTCCCCCCAGTCGCTGAACGGAGTCTGGTTAAAGCTGTTGAGGTACAGTTTGAAGCTCTTGGATTCGATAAGATTGACACTGTCTGCCGACAGTGAAATTTCCCCGACGGCAACCTGCGGCAGGCCCTTGCTGTTTAGCCAGGACAATTCATACAGCGTCCAGATATCTGCGCCGCTAAAAGGCAGGTGATCAGGATATAACCCCAGAGGTTCACGATTCAGGCTGCGCGGAACCGCCTGCAGCAGCGCAGGCTGGTAGCTGTCGTGGTATTCTGTTGGTTTACCCAGCGTCAGGCCCTCAAGTGCCTGATGATTGTTGTAGCTAGACATCGTGTTACCTTATCGCCCGTACTGGCAGGCGCTGTTGCGAATTCGTCGGTCATCCGTCCGGAGGTGCTCCGGGCAATAGTGGGCGCTAGTGTACCTCAGCCAGGAAAGAGTGAAAAAAGAATGATTGAACAAACCACCCAGGCATTAAACGATTTTACCCGGCGCTACTGTGAGCAGTGGCAGCAGCAGACTGGCCATGCGCCAGCCAGCGGCGAACTCTATGGTATTCCCTCGCCGTGCATTGTGGCGACCCATGAAGATGAAGTGTGGTGGTTGCCCCAGCCCTTCACGCTGGCAAAAAATCTGGATGCGGTTGAGCGCGCGCTGGATATTCAACTTCAGCCCGAAGTTGCGGCGTTCTATACCGCACAATTTGCCGGTGATATGGCCGGAACTTATGACGGAAAGGCGCTGTCTTTAGTACAAGTGTGGAGCGAAGAGGACTTTACCCGCGTTCAGGAAAACCTGATCGGTCATCTGGTCATGAAGCGGCGTTTGAAACATTCACCGACTTTATTTATCGCTACCACCGAATCTGAGCTGGAAGTGGTCTCGGTTTGTAACCTTAGCGGTGAGGTCATCATTGAACAGTTAGGCACACAGAAAAAGCAGGTAATAGCGTCTTCCATTGAGAGTTTTCTTACTTATTTACAACCCCTTACTTCAGCCGATTAAGACTGTAGCGATCTGTTTTGTGAGAGATGTCTTACATAAGATGTAAGAGATCGCTATGGATCGCCCAGACATTTCATGCAACATAAAATCAAAATTCATACGTATCATGATGTTATGGGTTTCCCCTTGAGGTTTCTCCATTCAAGCGATGAAAAAGGGCTCACAGGTATCTTGTTTGCTTATCTCAGTCTGGCAAACTTATCGCCATCACGAAGGACACTCAGAACATCGAGATGAACGTCAGGATGATGTGCTCATGGAACGAGTGGGACCCATCGGGATGATGATGCAGGGAAAGGCTTCACAGATGAAGCGAGGACACCTCAGGATGAGGTAAGGGACACCTCCAGGACGGAGAATGTGAGCCGCACAGGATGGCGGTGGTTATGGATATCAAAGGATTACTGCCAGGAAGGCATTCGCTCAGGATAGCGCAGGGAAAAGTTTTCAAGGATGAGCAGGGAGCATTAAGGTAGCAGGATAGCTGCAAACGAACCGGGAGCACTGTTTTTACAGTGCTCCCTTTTTTTATGCCTGTTTTTCAGGGATGAGCGTCTAATCTTAACGTGATGGCGGGAGTTGCGGCTCTCACCGCGATAGGTATATGCTTTGCGCCCTTTTCCTGGCACATTTTAAGAGGTGAATCATGAGCCGTGAACTCGAAGTTCAGGAACGTTTGCAGGCTATTGAGCAGCAGCTTAAGTCCTGTGGCCTTTGGCAGTCATTTGCCCCTAACAGCGAGGCTTTTGCCAGCGTAGAACCCTTCTGTGTGGATACCATGACCCCGCCGCAGTGGCTGCAGTGGATTTTCCTCCCGCGCATGCAGGCACTGCTGGATGCAGGAGCGCCTCTGCCGGTAACGCTGGCGATCGCACCTTATTATGAAGTGGCGCTGGAAGGTGACATCCCGCAGCGCGCTCAGCTGCTGCACTGCCTGAATGCCATTGACCAGCTGTTTGAGTCACCGAACTAATGCTGGAAATTATCTATCAGGATAGCTGGCTGGTGGCCGTCAATAAGCCTTCAGGCTGGCTGGTGCACCGTAGCTGGCTGGATCGCCACGAAACGGTATTTGTGATGCAGACGGTGCGCGATCAAATTGGCCAGCACGTTTACACCGTTCATCGGCTCGATCGCCCGACCTCCGGCGTCCTGCTGATGGCACTGTCGAGCGAAACGGCCCGCCTGCTGTCGCAGCAGTTTGAACAGCATCAAATCCAGAAAACCTATCATGCCGTGGTGCGCGGCTGGCTGGAAGGGGATGAACTGCTGGATTATCCCCTGACCGAAGAGCTGGACAAGATTGCCGATAAATTTAGCCAGCCGGATAAAGCGCCGCAGCCCGCCACAACGCACTGGCGCGGCGTAGCAATCACCGAACAGCCGGTGCCGGTCAGCCGCTACCCCAGCTCGCGCTATTCACTGGTGGAAATGCTGCCGCAGACCGGCCGTAAACACCAGCTTCGTCGCCATATGACTCATCTGCGACACCCGATTATTGGCGACAGTGCCCACGGTGACTTAAAGCAAAACCGCGGCGCGGCGCAGCATT
Source organism: Pantoea coffeiphila (assembly GCF_016909495.1). GTDB lineage: Bacteria > Pseudomonadota > Gammaproteobacteria > Enterobacterales > Enterobacteriaceae > Erwinia > Erwinia coffeiphila. The sequence goes on from NZ_JAFBFW010000003.1 coordinate 756,517, forward strand.
TTGGTATGAACCGGCTGATGCTGCATGCCAGCAAACTAGAGTTAGCTCATCCAGTCACCGGTGAGCCGCTTGAACTGCGTGCCGGGTTGGATGGAGTCTGGCAGCGGGCAATGCAGCAGTTTGGCTGGCAGGATTGTCTCCCTGAGGTTCCCAGGGTTGAGTTAAACGAGGAAACCCCGCAGGATAGTGGGCAAATTTAGCATCCGGAGAGAATGATGGCTGAGGTAGGCATTTTTGTTGGTACGGTATACGGAAACGCGCTGTTGGTGGCTGAAGAAGCAGAGCCGCTGCTGGCGGAAGCCGGTCACCAGGTGAAGATTTTTGAAGATCCTAAGCTGGATGACTGGAAGCGCTATGAAGGACAGGTCGCGCTGGTGATTACCTCCACAACCGGGCAGGGTGATTTGCCGGACAGTATCGCATCCTTATTCCATGGTATTAAAGACAGCCTCGGCTACCAGCCAACCCTGCGCTACGGCGTTATTGCACTGGGTGACAGCAGCTATGACGATTTCTGCGGTGCGGGCAAGAAATTTGATGCACTGCTGCAGGAACAAAGTGCCGTCCGCGTGGGTGATGTTCTGCTGGTGGATGCCGGTGAAAACCCGGAGCCGGAAGAAGTGACCTCGCCGTGGGTGGAGCAGTGGGCTAAGCTGATTAGCTAGTCAATGCTCATCGGGCGGCCCTGCCGGGTCGCCCTGCTTTCATCCGCTGATGGGATAGCCTGTGAAAATTGTTATCGCCCCAGATTCTTACAAAGAAAGCCTCTCTGCACTGGATGTTGCCTCGCAGATTGAAAAAGGTTTTCGCGAAATATTCCCCCATGCTCACTACGTTAAACTACCGGTTGCCGATGGCGGTGAAGGGACGGTTGAAGCGATGGTTGCCGCAACGGGGGGGAAAATCATCCCGCTCCGCGTTACCGGCCCGCTGGGCAATCCCGTTGATGCTTTCTACGGCCTTTCCGGCGACGGGTGCTGCGCAATTATTGAAATGGCGGCGGCCAGTGGGCTGGAACAGGTTCCGCCCGCCAGTCGTGATGTCCTGCGTGCTACCAGCTGGGGAACCGGTGAGCTGATCCGCCACGCGCTGGACAGCGGTATTGAACATTTGATTATCGGTATTGGCGGCAGCGCGACCAACGACGGCGGTGCTGGCATGGTGCAGGCTCTGGGTGCAAAACTGCTGAATCATCAGGGCGAGGAAATTGGCCCCGGCGGTGCGGCACTGGCCCAGCTGGCTAATATTGATGTCAGCGGTTTAGACCCGCGTATTGCCCGCTGCCGTATAGAAGTTGCCTGTGATGTGACTAACCCGTTGACGGGTGAGCAGGGGGCTTCGGCGGTATTTGGTCCGCAAAAGGGTGCGACTCCGCAGCAGGTCCGCCAGTTGGATGCAGCGCTGGCGCATTTCGCCGCGATAATCCAGCGCGATCTGGCTGTGGATGTGCTTAACGTTCCCGGCGGCGGTGCTGCGGGCGGCATGGGGGCGGGGCTGTATGCTTTTTGCCAGGCCACGCTGCGCCCGGGCATTGAAATTGTTACCGATGCCCTCGGGCTGGATGAGCTGGTACGGGATGCCACGCTGGTGATCACCGGTGAAGGGCGCATTGATAGTCAAACTATTCACGGTAAGGTGCCGGTCGGCGTGGCGCGCATTGCCAAACGTTACAATAAGCCGGTGATTGCTATTGCCGGCAGTCTGACGAGTGATGTTGGCGTCGTACACCAGCACGGCCTTGATGCCGTATTCAGTGTGATCTATCGAATTTGCAGCCTTGAAGAAGCGTTACAGGAAGCGGCGGAAAACGTGCGTTTGACCGCACGCAATGTCGCGGCAACGCTGTCAGCCGGACGGGGTATTGCCGTCAACTGAACAGCGTAGATCTGAGCCCGCCGGGCTTAGCGGGCTCAGGTTCAGGATATTTTCAACTGTTCTCTGGCCAGCTGCGCCACGTTATCCATCTCATCCAGCAGCTCGAGCAATTCAGGCTCAATGGCGGCGATATCCTCATGTTTCATTAAACTCTGCTCCAGTTCCTGGCAAAGCTTTTTCATATGCGGCACGCCGCTGTAGCTGGCGCTACCGTGCAGTTTATGAATGATGTCACGCAGACCTGTTGGATTATTGGTTTCCATAAACTGTTCCACCAGCGTACGGACCTCCGGCAGGAAATCGACCAGCATTTGCAGCAGATCGCGTGCCAGATCGGGTTTATTCGCAGCCTGACGTAACGCCAGTGCCCAGTCCAGCGATACGGGGCCACTCTGCGGCAGCAGCAGGGTTTCTTTCCTGGCAGGCAGATAACGCGCCAGCAGATGACTCAGCTTTTGCTCATCAATCGGTTTGGCCAGGTAGTCATTCATGCCGGCTTTAGCCAGCTTTTCGCGTTCGCCTTCCAGTGCGTGTGCCGTAACGGCGACAATCGGCGTGTTGTGATGCTGGGGGAGTTCGCGTATGACTTCACTCGCACGGATACCGTCGATATCCGGCATCTGAATATCCATCAGAATAATGTCCAGATTCTGCTGTCTTGCCTGTTGAATAGCCGATTCTCCGCTGTCGCACAGGACAATATGTTCAACCAGCTCCTCCAGCAGCGCGCCGATGAGCTTCAGATTAGCCGGATTATCATCTACGGCCATGACGCGGATTGACAGGCGTGAGTTGCCGGACTGAGGGGGAATATCGCGCGTGTGGTGATCCACCAGGATCGGCAACAGGCGGGCCATGGAAAGGGGCTTAATCAGACAGGCGGTTACGCCACGAGCTTTTAGCTGTTCAGCATAGATTTGCATCTGGAAAGGCAGCGCAAGGATCAGGCTATTGGCGCGCTGTAGCATCGGCGACAGCTGTTCTCCGGTAATTTCCTGGGTGTTATGTACGTCAATCGGCAACCCGAGCAGCAGCACATCGTAGTGCGTTTCCTGCAAACCGGCGAGCGACGGACTGTAACTGACTTTCATCGGCGTGGCGCTCAGCATATCCAGCATCGCCTGAGCCGCAGCGGTATTGGATTCAACATAGGCCAGGTGCTGGCCTGTAAGGCAGTCGAGCATGTGGGGATCGCTGGCGGCATTCGGGTTCAGCGCCAGATTAACGTGGAACCAGAAGGTGGATCCGTGATTCAGGCGGCTGTGGAAGGAAATTTCTCCGCCCATTTCATTCACCAGCTTTTGCGTAATGACCAGACCCAGACCTGTGCCCCCGTGGCGGCGGGAAATGCTGGCATCCGCCTGGCGGAAGGCCTGGAACAGCTGCGACTGCTGCTTTTCAGAAATACCGATGCCGGTATCATGGATTTGCACTTCCAGTTCCATGCGATTGTTGCTTAGTGCGCGCTTCTCCACGCGGATATCGATATTGCCGCGCTCGGTAAATTTAATCGCATTACCGAGCAGGTTCACAATAATCTGCTGCATACGCAGCGGGTCACCGATGGCGTTATCCGGCACGTCGCTCTGAATATTCAGCGTCAGCTCCAGCCCTTTCTCATGCGCCGATTGCGCCAGCAGCACAACCACTTCATCCAGCGTGGCGCGCAGCGGGAACGGGATGGTTTCCAGAACCAGTTTGCCGGCCTCCAGCTTAGAGAAGTCCAGCACATCATTGATGATGCTCAGCAAGTTATTGGCCGACCGCTCGATGGTATTCAGATAGTCGCGTTGGGTTGAGTTGAGCGTGGTTTTCAGCGTCTGGCGGGTAAAACCGATCACCCCGTTAAGCGGTGTTCGCAGTTCGTGAGACATATTGGCAAGGAATTCAGATTTAATTCGCGCCGCTTCCTGCGCCCGTTTTTTTGCCAGATCCAGTTCAACGTTTTGAATTTCCATCTGCTCAAGCGTTTCACGCAGATCGGAGGTGGCCTGATCGATATTCTGCTGCATCTCTTCGTGATAGGCCGTCAGCGACATGGCCATCGAGTTAATGCCGTTTTTCAGTACGTCCAGCTCGCCGAGCATGTAGCCTTCCATTCGGCTGTCGAGCTGGCCGCGGCGAATGCGGTCTACGGTACTGACCATATTGCGAATGGGCCCCGTCACATCCCGCATCAGACGATAGGCAAACAGCATGGCAATGCACAGGCAGAGCAGCACCAGCAGAGTGGAGATAAACACCTCTTTATACTGCTGTAGCCGGACGGATTGCAGATCGAGTTCAATCGCAACGTAGCCCAGCGGATTACCGGTTGGTTTGGCATCCCAGCCTGGTGACTCGTCCGGGTAGTAACTTTCCGACAGGATCGGCGTTCGCAGGATCACCGAATTACCGTGGCGTTCCTTCAAATAGCGGGCAGTGAGGGGCGTATTGTCAGGCATGCGCAGCAGATCGGGGTTTTGCAGGTAGTTCGACGTCACAAACAGCCTGTTGTGATCGTCGAAAACGGAAATAGCCCGAACAATATCTGAATGGCGCCGATGGAGCAGGCTGACCAGCTGGCGAACCGACTCGCGGCTGCGGAAGGTCATGCCATACTCACTGGATACCGCCAGTGGCTCAATGATGTTGATCCCGGCGTCGGTGAGCTGGCTCTGTAATTCGTTATAGCGGTTGACCACAAAAAAAGTTGAGAGCAGCAGTCCGATCATCAGCGTTGGTGCCAGGATCAGAATCATCATTCGCGCCCGCAGGCTGTATTTGGTCATAGTATTCCCTGTGAGAAACGGCTTGCTCCACTTTCCTGCGACATTTTATCCTGTACAGGTCGAATTCCATCACTCGCCAGGGTAGGCTACGCCGATTTTTTTCGGCACTACGTTTGAGAAGCAATGAAATAATGGCGCAATTCTACTCTGCAAAACGGCGCGTGACGACCCGCCAGAAAATAACAGTTGTCGTTAATGACCTTGATGCATTTGGTCAGGGCGTGGCACGCCATAATGGCAAAGCGCTTTTTGTGCAGGGAGCACTGCCTGGTGAACAGGTTGAAGTTGAAATCAGTGAAGATAAGCGCCAGTACTCCCGCGGTTCAGTTAAGCGAATTCTCGCGGCCAGCCCACAGCGCGTTCACCCCCGCTGTCCGCATTATAGTCGCTGCGGCGGCTGCCAGCAGCAGCATGTGCCGGTTGAGCTACAGCAGCAAAGTAAAGCCAGTGCGCTGGCACATATGCTTTCAAAGGAGAGCGGTTCACCGGTCGCGGTGGATGATATTATTTCCGGCCAGGCATGGGGCTATCGGCGGCGTGCGCGTCTGAGCCTGAATTATCAGGTAAAAACGCAGACTCTGCAGATGGGATTTCGCGAGCAGGCCTCCAGTGATTTGGTCAGTATCACCCAGTGCCCCATTTTGAAGCCCGAACTTAATGCGTTAATTCAGCCGCTCCATCTATTGTTAAGCGGGCTACAGGCCGTCAGGCGACTTGGCCACGTTGAAATGGTGCTGGCAGATAACGGTCCGCTGCTGGTTTTGCGTCATCTTGATGCACTCAGCGCCGCGGATCGTCAAAAACTGGAACGCTTTTCGCATAAACATCAACTCTCGCTGTTTCTTGCGCCGGATAGTGACACTCTGGAGCAGCTTAACGGAGAAATGCCGGTTATCCATTCCGGCCCGTTAGGTTTGACCTTCAGCCCGCGAGATTTTATCCAGGTTAACGATGAAGTTAATCAGCAGATGGTGGCCCGTGCGCTGGCGTGGCTGGACCTGCAGCCGCAGGATCGGGTGCTGGATCTGTTCTGCGGAATGGGCAACTTTACCCTGCCTATGGGAAATTTGGCTGAAAATGTCGTGGGTGTGGAGGGTGTTGCAGCATTAGTGGCAAAGGCTGCGTATAATGCAGCATTAAATAATCTGAACAATGTCGCGTTTTACCAGCATAACCTTGAAGAAGACGTGACAAGTCAGCCCTGGGCTGGCGAAGGATTCAATAAGGTGTTACTGGACCCGGCGCGCGCCGGAGCGGCCGGAGTGATGGAGCATATTGTTAAACTTGCGCCGGAACTCGTGGTCTATGTTTCCTGTAACCCGACAACACTTGCCAGGGACAGTCAGGTACTCCTGAAGTCCGGCTACCAATTGGAGCGGGTGACAATGCTCGATATGTTTCCACATACCGGGCATCTGGAATCCATGGTGCTGTTTAGCCGAAAATAAGCCCTGAACGGGGCTATGCCAGGAGAGGATATGGTTGCGGTAAGAAGTGCACATTTGAATACGGCTGGCGAGTTTGCCCTCGACCAATGGATCACCAGTCTGGGGATCTCCAACCAGCAGTCATGTGAACGACTGGCCGATACCTGGCGCTATTGTGAAACCGCGACCAAAGGACACCCCGATGCCGCGCTGCTGCTGTGGCGTGGTGTTGAAATGGTGGAAATTCTCTCCATGCTCAGCATGGACAATGAGACGCTGCGCGCGGCGCTGCTGTTCCCGTTGGCCGATGCCAATGTCGTCACTGAAGAGGTGCTGGAAGAGCACTTCGGCAAGCCTATCGTCTCGCTGGTCCACGGCGTGCGCGATATGGATGCGATTCGCCAGCTGAAAGCCACCCATAACGATTCCATGGCCTCTGAACAGGTCGATAACGTTCGCCGTATGCTGCTGGCGATGGTGGAAGATTTCCGCTGCGTGGTGATTAAGCTGGCTGAACGTATTGCGCACCTGCGTGAGGTTAAGGACGCGCCGGAAGATGAGCGCGTGCTGGCGGCGAAAGAGTGTACCAATATCTATGCTCCGCTGGCTAACCGGCTGGGGATTGGCCAGCTGAAGTGGGAACTGGAAGATTTCTGTTTCCGCTATCTGCACCCTGATGAATACAAACGTATTGCTAAACTGCTGCATGAACGCCGTATCGATCGTGAAGATTATATTGATACGTTCGTACAGTCGCTGCGTGATGAAATCGTCAAAGAAGGCGTTAAGGCCGAGGTGTATGGTCGCCCGAAACACATCTACAGCATCTGGCGTAAGATGCAGAAAAAATCGCTGGCCTTCGATGAGCTGTTCGACGTACGTGCGGTGCGCATCGTAGCCGAACGCCTACAGGACTGCTACGGCGCGCTGGGGATTGTACATACCCTGTATCGCCATCTTCCCAGCGAATTTGATGACTATGTCGCTAACCCAAAACCGAACGGCTATCAGTCGATCCATACGGTGGTGCTGGGGCCGAAAGGCAAAACCGTTGAAATTCAAATTCGTACCCGTCAGATGCATGAAGATGCCGAGCTGGGCGTGGCGGCGCACTGGAAGTATAAAGAGGGCGGGACAGGCGGCAGCGTGCGGGGTGCGTCCGGCCATGAAGAGCGTATTGCCTGGCTGCGTAAGCTGATTACCTGGCAGGAAGAGATGGCCGATTCTGGCGAAATGCTCGACGAAGTGCGCAGCCAGGTGTTCGACGATCGGGTATATGTATTTACCCCGAAAGGCGATGTGGTGGATCTGCCCGCCGGTTCCACGCCGCTGGACTTCGCTTACCATATTCACAGCGACATCGGCCACCGCTGCATCGGTGCCAAAATCGGTGGCCGCATTGTGCCGTTCACCTATCAGCTGCAGATGGGCGATCAGATCGATATTATCACCCAGAAGCAGCCGAATCCGAGCCGCGACTGGTTGAACCCAAATCTGGGCTACGTGACGACCAGCCGCGGGCGTTCGAAGATCCATGCCTGGTTCCGCAAGCAGGATCGAGACAAGAATATTATTGCCGGTCGGCAGATCCTGGATAACGAACTGGATCACCTGGATATCAATCTGAAGGATGCAGAGAAACTGCTGCTGCCGCGCTACAACTTCAACACGCTCGATGAACTGCTGGCGGCTATTGGCGGTGGCGATGTGCGCCTCAATCAGATGAGCAACTATCTGCAGTCGAAGCTGAATAAGCCGAGTGCGGAAGAAGAAGATCGCGAAGCGCTGCGCCAGCTGACGCAGAAAACCTCAAACAGCGTGCCGCGCAGTAAAGAGAGCGGCAGGGTGGTTGTCGAGGGGGTTGGCAATCTGATGCACCATATTGCCCGCTGCTGCCAGCCAATCCCCGGTGATGACATTACCGGATTTATCACTCAGGGCCGCGGCATTTCCATTCACCGCGCCGACTGCGATCAGCTGGCCGATCTGATGTCGCACGCGCCGGAGCGTATTGTGGATGCGGTCTGGGGGGAAACCTATTCCAGCGGTTATTCACTGGTGGTGCGGGTGACGGCCAACGATCGCAGCGGTTTGCTGCGTGATATCACCACGATTCTGGCCAACGAGAAGGTCAACGTGCTGGGCGTGTCCAGCCACAGCGATACCCGTAAGCAGCTGGCAACGATTGATATGGATATTGAGATTTACAATCAGCAGGTGCTGAGCCGGGTGCTGGCGCGGTTGAATCAGGTGCCGGATATTATTGATGCGAAGCGTTTGCACTGATAGTTGGTGATGGTTGCTGGTTGCGTGGCTGGGTGTTTGATCGTCGCGGCGCGATTGGCGGTTGGCCTATCGGTGCAGGCGGGCTTCGCGGACTCGCCGTGGATATGTCCTTGTAGGTTCAACGGGCGGGATTGTCGCTGCAGGATCGGCGGTTGGCTTATCGGTGCAGGCGGGCTTCGCGGACTCGCCGTGAATATGTCCCTATAGGCTCGACGGGCGCGTCCATGCGCCCGACGGTCCACGAAGCCCGCCTGCACCGATTGCTTAATGGCTTTTGTGTTGCTGTGAGTGAAATCGAATTCTATCTGTTGGCATTATCCTCCCCCCTTTTTTGCTACAATCCTGCAATCGCTAATCGTGTAGATGTGTGTTTTTTGCTCACCGCAACACGATGATATGAAGGTGAACGTTATGGGGCAGAAAAGCCGAGTGTCTGCGGCAGGGATGCCGCAGCCAAGCCCACACGGACGTGTTAACGGCGGCTCGGCGTTCTGCCCCATAACGGTCGCCCGAGCACGAAACCGGAAGCGCCAGGAAAGCCCCATAACGGTCGCCCGAGCACGAGACCGGAAGCATCTCGAAAGCTCCATAACGGTCGCCCGGGCACGAGATCGGAAGCATCTCGAAAGCCCAATAACGGTTATCCTCATTCCATTGATTATTCCTACAACAAGGACTCACCACTATGAACGCTCTCGATCGCCTGCTGGGCATCATGAAAACCCTGCGCGATCCGGAACACGGCTGCCCGTGGGATCGCCAGCAAACCTATGCCACCATCGCCCCCTATACCCTGGAAGAAACCTATGAAGTTATCGACGCTATTGACCGCGCCGACTTCGACGACCTGCGCGGTGAACTTGGCGACCTGCTGTTCCAGGTGGTGTTTTATGCCCAGATGGCGCAGGAAGAAGGGCGTTTCAACTTCGACGATATCTGCAACGCCATCAGCGACAAGCTGGAACGCCGCCATCCACATATCTTTGCCGGTGCGACAGTGGCCGACAGCGCCGAAGTGCTGGTGAACTGGGAAAAAATCAAAAGCGATGAGCGTGCGGAAAAAGCGCAGCACTCGGTGCTGGACGATATCCCACATGCGCTGCCTGCGCTGATGCGTGCGCATAAAATCCAGAAACGCTGTAACAGCGTCGGGTTTGACTGGGATACGCTGGGACCGGTGCTGGGTAAAGTGTACGAAGAGATCGATGAAGTGATGCACGAGGCTCAACAGGCGGTTGTCGACCAGGACAAGCTGGAAGAGGAGATCGGCGACCTGCTGTTTGCCACGGTGAATCTGTCGCGCCATCTGGGCAAAAAGGCGGAAACCGCGCTGCAAAAGGCCAATATTAAGTTCGAGCGTCGATTCCGCCAGGTTGAGCAAATTATCGCCGAACAGGGGCTGGAAATGCAGCAGGCGACGCTGGAACAGATGGAAGCCGCGTGGCAACAGGTCAAATTCAAGGAATAATTGGCTGACACGATTCAACAAAAATGTGACGCACATCAACATCCTGAATTAAGAAATCAGGTAGTCTCAGAGTGATAAAAGCGGTGGAATAGTCACAACATGGAAACGATTAATTGTCGGCAACAGGGGTTTCGGGTATACTATTTTCCCGTCCTGGTTATTCATTCCATCGTCTTTAAACCTACATTCTCAGGTTCAGCATGACAACGAACTATATTTTTGTGACCGGCGGGGTCGTTTCCTCTCTGGGTAAAGGCATTGCCGCAGCCTCCCTGGCCGCCATCCTCGAAGCGCGTGGTCTTAACGTGACCATCATGAAGCTGGACCCGTACATCAACGTGGACCCAGGTACCATGAGCCCAACTCAGCACGGCGAAGTGTTCGTCACTGATGACGGCGCGGAAACCGATCTGGATCTCGGTCACTACGAGCGCTTCATCCGTACCAAGATGAGCCGTCGTAACAACTTCACGACTGGCCGTATTTACTCTGAAGTCCTGCGCAAAGAGCGTCGCGGCGACTATCTGGGTGCGACCATTCAGGTTATCCCGCATATCACCAATGCCATTAAAGAACGCATCATTGAAGGTGGCGAAGGCCACGATGTCGTACTGGTGGAAATTGGCGGTACCGTGGGCGACATCGAATCCCTGCCGTTCCTCGAAGCGATCCGCCAGATGGCGGTAGACGTTGGCCGTGAACACACCATGTATATGCACCTGACTCTGGTGCCGTATATGGCGGCAGCGGGTGAGGTGAAAACCAAACCTACTCAGCATTCAGTGAAAGAACTGCTGTCTATCGGTATTCAGCCTGATGTGCTGATCTGCCGTTCAGATCGCGCCGTTCCGGCTAACGAACGTGCGAAAATCGCCCTGTTCTGTAATGTTCCGGAAAAAGCGGTTATCTCACTGAAAGATGTTGATTCAATCTACAAAATCCCAGGCATGTTGAAGTCTCAGGGCCTGGATGATTACATCTGCAAACGCTTCAACCTGAACGCACCGGAAGCCAATCTGGCCGAGTGGGAGCAGGTGATTTACGAAGAAGCCAATCCGGGTGGCGAAGTGAACATCGGTATGGTCGGCAAATATGTCGAACTGCCTGACGCTTACAAATCCGTAATCGAAGCGCTGAAGCACGGTGGCCTGAAAAACCGTGTGACCGTCAACATCAAACTGATCGATTCGCAAGATGTTGAAACACGCGGCGTGGAAGTGCTGAAAGATCTGGATGCTATTCTAATCCCTGGTGGCTTCGGCTATCGCGGTGTGGAAGGCAAACTGATGACCGCGCAGTACGCTCGTGAAAACAACATCCCTTACCTGGGTATCTGCCTGGGTATGCAGGTTGCGCTGATGGAGTTCGCTCGTAACGTAGCCCATATGGAAGGCGCTAACTCTACCGAGTTCGTACCTGACTGTAAGTATCCGGTTGTTGCGCTGATCACCGAATGGCGTGATGAAGAAGGCAACGTTGAGCAGCGTACCGAGCAGAGCGATCTGGGCGGCACCATGCGCCTGGGTAGCCAGCAGTGTCAGCTGACCGACGACAGCCTGGTGCGCAAGCTGTACGGCAGCGACACCATCGTTGAGCGTCACCGTCATCGTTATGAAGTCAACAATATGCTATTGAAGCAGATTGAAGCAGCGGGATTACGTGTTGCGGGCCGCTCCGGGGATGACCAGCTGGTTGAGATTATTGAAATCCCTAACCACCCATGGTTTGTTGCGTGTCAGTTCCATCCGGAATTCACCTCAACACCTCGTGACGGACACCCGCTGTTCAGTGGCTTTGTAAAAGCCGCCAGCGAGTACCAAAAGCGTTTGGCAAAATAAGTATTTTCATAACCACCTGATGCCGCAGGGTTTCAGGTGGTGTGTCTAAGTTTAAGCTAACTTGTACTGAGGAAAAACTAATGTCCAAAATCGTTAAAGTCATCGGTCGCGAAATCATCGACTCCCGTGGAAACCCGACCGTTGAAGCCGAAGTGCATCTGGAAGGCGGTTTCGTTGGTCTGGCAGCGGCACCATCAGGTGCATCTACCGGTTCTCGCGAAGCGCTGGAACTGCGTGACGGTGACAAATCTCGTTTCCTGGGTAAAGGCGTAACTAAAGCTGTTGCTGCCGTTAACGGTCCTATCGCTGAAGCGGTAACCGGTAAAGACGCAAAAGACCAGGCAAACATCGACAAGATTATGATCGATCTGGACGGTACCGAGAACAAATCCAAGTTTGGTGCTAACGCCATTCTGGCTGTTTCTCTGGCTGCTGCTAAAGCCGCAGCTGCCTCTAAAGGTCAGCCACTGTACGAGCACATTGCTGAACTGAACGGCACCCCGGGCAAATTCTCTATGCCACTGCCAATGATGAACATCATCAACGGTGGTGAGCACGCCGACAACAACGTCGACATCCAGGAATTCATGATTCAGCCTGTTGGCGCGAAAACTATCAAAGAAGCGATCCGTATCGGTTCTGAAGTTTTCCACAACCTGGCTAAAGTACTGAAAGCGAAAGGCCTGAACACCGCTGTGGGTGATGAAGGTGGCTACGCGCCTAACCTGGGTTCTAACGCAGAAGCACTGGCTGTTATCGCTGAAGCGGTTAAAGCAGCAGGTTACGAGCTGGGTAAAGATGTTACCCTGGCGATGGACTGTGCAGCGTCTGAGTTCTACAAAGACGGTAAATACGTGCTGGCTGGCGAAGGCAACAAAGCCTTCACTTCTGAAGAGTTCACTCACTTCCTGGAAGATCTGACCAAACAGTACCCAATCGTTTCTATCGAAGACGGTCTGGACGAATCTGACTGGGCTGGTTTCGCATACCAGACCAAAGTGCTGGGCGACAAAATCCAGCTGGTTGGTGACGATCTGTTCGTAACCAACACCAAGATCCTGAAAGAAGGCATCGAGAAAGGCATCGCTAACTCCATCCTGATCAAATTCAACCAGATTGGTTCTCTGACCGAAACTCTGGCTGCGATCAAAATGGCGAAAGATGCTGGCTACACCGCGGTTATCTCTCACCGTTCAGGCGAAACCGAAGATGCAACCATCGCTGACCTGGCGGTAGGTACTGCAGCGGGCCAGATCAAAACCGGTTCTATGAGCCGTTCTGACCGTGTTGCTAAGTACAACCAGCTGCTGCGTATTGAAGAAGCGCTGGGCAACCGTGCACCATTCAACGGTCTGAAAGAAGTTAAAGGTCAGTAATTACTGACAGTTCGCAGCAGCCTGCGCGGCTGCGGACAGATTGAAAAAGCCCCGTCATGACGGGGCTTTTTTACGTCCGGCTGGCGCGATGGCCAGGCGATAATTTGCGCACTTAACCGACTACTGCGGCCATTTCATTTCGCCCTTCAGCACCTTCGCACTCAGTTCCAGTGAAGAATCATCCTTCAGCTGCGGATAGTGCTGCTTCATCGCTTTGATAAATGCCTGCGAGTCTTTGGTTTTCACCAGCTCCGCTTCAGCCGTTTGCAGATAGCGCAGGGTGAAATTCACTGAGGTCAGATTCTGTTCTGCCCCAGGCAGGAAGTGCCCCGGTATCACGCGGGTTGGCTTCAGCGCCTTGATATCTTCCAGTTTCTGCTGCCACGCCGAACGCTCTGCTTTGCTCTGCGCATCTGCCAGCCAGACGTGAATATTATTGCCGGACACCACTACGCCACCCAGCACCGTTTTCAGCGCCGGAACCCACAGATAGCTGTCGTGCGGCTGCGGCCCCTTGAGGCCTTTAATCTCTACCGTCTCGCCATCAACCTTAAAGCTGTCGCCCTGAATCACCTCGGGCACAATCAGCGACTGCGGCGCGTTGTCGGCCATCTTCGGACCCCAGAAGGCCAGCTTGCCGTCTTTAGTCTGCTTGATCAGCTCAACGGTTGGTGCGGTGGCGACGATTTTCGCATCGGGGAAGGCGCGGTGCAGGGTGTCCAGACCGAAATAATAGTCCGGGTCCGACTGGCTGATAAAGATGGTGGTCAGGCGCTTGCCGCTGGCTTTAATACGTTTCACCAGCTCTTCGGCATCGTTGCGCTGGAACTGAGCATCGATCAATACGGCTTCGGTCGGGCCGGTGATGATCTCCGATGAAACGGCAAAAATGCTGTTTTCTCCCGGATTGTAGACATCAAGGTTGAGCGATTGGGCAGCATACAGCGACGGGCTGGCGGCAAAAGCCAGCAGCAGGGCAAAACGAGTTTTCATTTGGAATGACCTTAACTGGAAAATAACCAGTGTAGGTTGCATATCCCGCGGAATAAACCGACTATCAGGCAACAGATTGTTGCGTAAAACGGACATATGATGGACAGACTCACGGCGGCAAATGTATTTATCACCATTGTGCAGCGCGGCAGCCTGACGGCAGCGGCGGACGTACTCGGCATGTCGCGGGCGATGATCACTCGTTATCTGAGTGAAATGGAAACGTGGTCCGGCGCGCGGCTGCTGCACCGCAGCACCCGTCGGCTGAGCCTGACTCCGGCCGGAGAACACGCGCTGGTGCGATGTCGGCAGCTGCTGCTGCTGGCGGGCGAGATAGAGCAAAGTAACCAGCCTGAAGGGGAGGCCCTCTCCGGGCTGCTGCGGATTTCCTGTTCGCTATCGCTGGGCAACAGCGTGCTGGCCGCGGCGATAACCGCCTTTCAGCAGCGTTATCCGCGCATTCGCATCGATCTTCACTCCAGCAACCAGCTGGTGAATCTGGTGGAGGAGCGTATCGATCTGGCGCTGCGCATTACCGGCCAGCTGGAGCCGAACCTGATCGCTCGTCCGCTAAACACCTGTGAGTCGGTGATTTGCGCCACGCCTGCGTATCTGGCGCGGGAAGGCACACCGCAGCACCCTGAGCAGCTGATGCACCACAACTGCCTGACCTATTCGCACTTTGGCAAAAGCCTGTGGAACTTCAGTCGGGGGGAGGAGCACGACACGGTCGCGGTCAGCGGCAGTATCAGCGCCAATGACTCGCTAATACTGCTCAGCGCCACGCTGGCCGGGGCGGGCATTTCTATGCAGCCGTTGCACAGCGTGGGGGCGCTGCTGGAGAGCGGCAGGCTGGTCGCACTGCTGCCGGAGTTTCAGCTCGACAGCCTGGGGATTTTTGCCATCTATACCTCGCGCCAACATCAGTCCCGCCAGCTGCGCGCGCTGCTCGATTTCCTGGTGGAATGGTTTGCCGGAGAAGAGGCCACCAGGCGTTTGCAGGGGCTGCTTTGAGTACCCGCAGAATTTTCTTACCAATTGCAGCGCAGGCTTTGGTTGGTCCCGGGGCGACAATCTGCCATAATCTGCGCCCGTAATTTAACCATCAGCCGAGAAGTCGATGCAGTACCCGATAAATGAAATGTTCCAGACGTTGCAGGGCGAAGGTATTTATACCGGCGTACCGGCAATTTTTATCCGCTTACAGGGCTGCCCGGTGGGCTGCAGCTGGTGTGATACCAAACACACCTGGGATAAGCTGGCCGATCGGGAAACCTCGCTGGGGGATATTCTGCTGAAGACGGTGGAAACCGATGCCTGGGGCGCGGCGGATGCCGAGGCGCTGATTGGCGTGATTCGTGGCAACGGCTGGACGGCAAACCATATTGTGATCACCGGCGGCGAGCCGTGCATTCACGATTTGACTCCGCTGACCGCAAGCCTGCAGCAGCAGGGATTCAGCTGCCAGATTGAAACCAGCGGCACACATACGGTGCGCTGTACGCCGCAGACCTGGGTCACGGTATCGCCGAAGGTCAATATGCGCGGAGGTTACGACGTGCTGAATCAGGCGCTGGTGCGTGCGGATGAGGTGAAGCATCCGGTGGCGCGTCAGCGCGATGTTGATGCGCTGGATGCGCTGCTGGCCACACTGGATGACGATAAAGCGCGGATTATTGCTCTACAGCCGATTAGCCAGAAAGCGGATGCCACCCAGCTGTGCATTGATACCTGTATTGCCCGCAACTGGCGGCTGTCGATGCAGACGCATAAATACCTGAACATCGCCTGACGAAAGGGGGGACGGCCGAAACGGTCAGCGTCCCCCTTATCGCTTACTTACCTGATTTCGCTTTCCAGGCGTCGTACGCCGACTTAATTTCCGTCTTCGCCGCCGCGGTATCACCGAAGCCGTTCAGCTCAACTTTCTTACGTCCGTCCGGCAGCTGTTTGTAGACGCGGAAAAATGCTTCCAGTCGTTCCTGCTCGATCTTGGGCAGGTCGCTCATCGATTTAATGTCATCGTAGGTTGGATCGATCTTGCTGGCCGGAACCGCCACGATCTTGTCGTCGGACTCGCCGCCGTCGATCATCTTCAGTACGCCAATCGGGCGCAGTTTGATCAGTGTACCCGGTGCCATCGGTGCACGGGTGTAGAAGATCACATCCAGCGGATCGCCGTCACCGCCCAGCGACTGGGTCAGCGAGCCGTAGTTGGCCGGATAGGCTACCGGCATAGACTGGAAGCGGTCGGCAACGATAAAGCCGGTTTTGGCGTCGGTTTCATACTTGATGATGCCGCCTGCCGGGATCTCGGTCAGTGCGTAGAACTCTTCCGGGTTGTTATCCGGCTGAGGGAAGTCGAGGATGTTAATGGTGCTGGCCTGGGCGCAGGCGGAAAAAACCAGAGCGATAACGGAAAGTTTGCTGAAAAGCTTCATTGAGATTCTCTCGATCTTTGTTGGAGAGCGACAGACTAGAGAGCGGGCGTGACAGGAATATGACAAAATATTTCAAAACACGCCCGCGAACGGGCGTGGGGAGGGGGAGCAATCACGGATGCAAAACGGGCTTACGAGAAGCCCGCTGCGGATTTATTTGGACACGTCGGTGCCAAAGTATTTCACTGAAATACGCTGCCAGGTACCGTCGCTCTTGATATCGGCTAATGCTTTATCAATCGCTTCTTTCAGCTGCGGATTGCCTTTTTCAATCAGAATACCGACCTGCTCAGCATCGGAACGGCTGGCGACGATTTTCACCGGCGCATCCGGCTTATGCTTTTTGAAGTCGAGGAACGACAGGTTGTCGTTGATGGTAGCATCTGCACGACCCTGGGCCACCAGATCAACCGACTGGTTAAAACCGTCGGTAGCGACGATTTCCGCACCGTAGCCGCGCGCCAGCTGGGCATAGTTACTGGTCAGGGTGTGCGCAGATTTCTTACCTTTCAGATCCTCGAACGTTTTGATTGTCTTATTATCATCGCGCACAATCAGCGCCGCTTTCGAAGAGAGGTACGGGGTAGAGAAATCATATTTCGCCTGGCGCTCCGGGGTGATCGATACCTGATTGATCACCGCCTCATAGCGTTTGGCGTCCAGACCCGCGATCAGGCCATCCCATTTCCCCTCAACGAATTCAGCTTTCACCTTCAGGCGTTTCGCCACTTCGCGGCCAATATCAACGTCAAAACCGGTTAACGCGCCGGAAGCATCGTGGAAGGTAAATGGAGGATAGGTCCCTTCGGTACCGATTTTAAAGACGCCAGCCGACTGGATTTTTGCCAGATCGGTTTCCGCCAGCGCTGCGCCAGAAAAACCGATTTGTACCATGCCTGCCAGCAGCAGCGTTGCGATAGTTTTCATAGTCATAACTCCTGAATGGGTTGGGTAATACAGTCTTAACGTCAAATTTCCCATGAATCGGGCAGGGTTTCGGTCAGGGTCGAGATAAAGGCTTTGGTCCGGGCTTTTTGCGCCCGGGTAAAAATGTCCTGTGAGGTGCCGGTTTCAACAATTTCACCGGCTTCTAGGAATACCACCTGCTGGGCAATATTGGCCGCCAGCCGCAGGTCATGAGTGGCCATCAGCATGGTCATCCCTTCTTTGGCCAGCTGTCGTAATACCGCCACCACTTCAAGCGAGAGTTCCGGGTCCAGCGCGGAAGTCGGCTCGTCGCACAGCAGCACCTTCGGGGAAGGGGCCAGCGCGCGGGCAATGGCCACGCGCTGCTGCTGGCCGCCGGAAAGATTGGCCGGCCAGGCATCGCGTTTGTGCAGCAGCCCCACTTTGGCCAGCAGTTCTTCAGCGCGCTCCTTAGCCTGTTTTGCCGACTGCTTATGCACGGTAATCAGCCCTTCGGTAATGTTCTCAATCACCCGCAGATGCGGGAACAGCTGGAAGCTTTGAAATACCATGCCGGTCTGCTGGCAGATGCGATAAACATCTTTTCTGCTGGCCCGCCCGCTGCCGTTAAACACAAGTTTTTCTTTCCCAAGGGTTAATTCCCCGGCCTGTGGAACTTCCAGCAGATTAACGCAGCGTAGCAGGGTGCTTTTCCCGCTGCCCGACGGGCCAATTAATGCCGTCACGCTGCCTTCTTTAATCGTCAGGTTGATATTTTTTAATACGGGGTTGTCGTCGAATCTTTTTTCAATTCCGGACAGCGTTATCATTCTCTTTCTCCTTCACTGCGCCTGTATTTTCCAGCTTTTTCTCCAGACGGGTCTGTAGAGAAGAGAGCACTGAACTGATAATTAAATAAACGATCGCTGCTTCGGTATATAATATTAATGGCTGATAGGTCACTGCCGCAATTCGCTGTGCGGCAAGGAATAACTCAGGCACGGTAATGACCGAGGCCAGAGAGGTATCCTTGACCAGTGAAATAAAGGTATTCGACAGCGGCGGCACGGCAATGCGTGCAGCTTGAGGAATAATCACCCGGCGCAGTGCCTGCGCCCAATTCATCCCGATAGAGTGCGCCGCCTCCCACTGGCCTTTCGGCACGGAAAGCAGGGTGGCGCGAATGACCTCTGACGTATAGGCACCAATGTTCAGCGTGAAGCCGATTATCGCTGCGGGAAACGCGTCCAGCGTAATACCGGCGCTGGGCAGAGCATAGAAAATCAGGAACAGCTGCACCAGCAGAGGCGTACCGCGAATAAGCCAAACGTAAAAGCGAACAATTTTTTTTAACGGCTCTGGTCCATATAAACGAGCCAGTGCAGCAATAAAGCCAAGGGATAAGCCAAGAATAAATGAAATTAAGGTTAATGGGATGGTAAATGTCAGTCCGGCATAAAGCATGGGCCAGAATGAATCGATTGCTAAATTAAGCCATGCGGGCACGTGACACCTTCTCTTAATAAGTTATTATTATTGATCTGAACTTATGGCGAGAGACTATCACGAACTAAAAAAACGACCATATATCGTGATTTGCTATTATATATTCGATAAGAATATATAAATATGAACAAAGCTATGCCGAATTTCGCATAAGAAATTGAGGTTGATTTTTAAGGTTTATTTTAGGTTTAGCCAGACGTATTAGCGGGAAAGCAGCGAAAGCGGTACTTATTGGGATGAGGCCAGTCTGAGGTAAACCGGACGTCACACGGCAGGGATGCCGTGTGCCGAGGCCCGCAGGGAGCGTCTTTTGCCGTTCCGGTGTGCTCAGACTGACCTCATCCCGGACACCGACTATCAGGCAACGGAATGAGGATCGCTCTACGTTGCCAGCGGTGACCGGCAACGGGGCCGATTAGCCGCGATAAACGCAGCCCGCGGTGCAGGTCTCTTTCACCATCACCGCGCTCAGCAGAGGCAGTACCGGCTTCATCTGCTGCCAGATCCAGGCCGCCAGCACTTCACTGGTCGGATTTTCGAGGCCGGGAATATCGTTCAGGTTGTAATGGTCCAGTCGATCGTAAACCGGCTTAAATGCCGCTTTGATCTCGGAAAAGTCGATTACCCAACCGGTATGCGCATCCACCTCGCCGGTGATCTCCAGGCGCACCATAAAAGAGTGCCCGTGCAGTCGGCCGCATTTGTGCCCGGCAGGCACGTTCGGCAGATGGTGTGCGGCTTCGAATTGAAAATCTTTAAACAGCGTGGTCGCCATGGTTACAGTCTCAGTCTTGATGGTGAAAACCGCCGCAGGATACCGGAAAACGGCTTTTTTCGCACCCGTTTCCCGGCAACGACGACCGTTCAAAGTGTAAACCAAATACCCAGTGTTTTAACTTGCTGATAAATAAAAATATTATCAACCTGTTTTGCCAATAAGCCTTACCTGAAAAACCATTTAGTCATTTTGGTTATTAATTATTGCCAACCCTTATTTAAGGGTTATTCTGCTTGCCCTTACCCTGTCAGTAAACAGATCTCCGACACTGGAATTATCGACGCAATGACGACTCAGGCACCTCTAAATATGCTTCCGCTGAATCCCGATCAGCTTGCCCGCTTACAGGCAGCGACCGGGGATTATACCCCTACCCAGCTTGCGTGGCTGTCCGGTTACTTCTGGGGCATGGTCAATCAGGCTCCAGGGGCGGTGGTTGCAGCAGCACCGGCTCCTGTCGAGGTGCCAACCATCACCATCCTTTCTGCCTCACAGACCGGCAATGCCCGCCGCCTGTCAGAGCAGCTGCGTGATGACCTGCTTGCGGCGAAACTTAACGTCAACCTGGTGAATGCCGGTGACTATAAGTTCAAGCAGATTGCCCAGGAAAAACTGCTGGTGGTGGTCACCTCCACCCAGGGCGAGGGTGAACCGCCGGAAGAGGGCGTGGCGCTGCATAAGTTCCTGATGTCGAAGAAAGCGCCAAAAATGGACGCCAGCGCCTTTGCTGTATTCGGCCTGGGCGATACCTCTTATGAATTCTTCAGCCAGGCGGGGAAAGATTTCGATAACCGGCTGGCCGAGCTGGGCGCAACACGCCTGCTGGATCGCGTGGATGCCGACGTTGAGTACGCCGCGGCGGCCGAAGCCTGGCGTAAACAGCTGGTGGAAATCCTACAGGCGCGCGTGCCGAAAGAAGCCCCTGCTGCTGCCGCAGTCACGGCGGCCGGCAGCGTCAATGAGATCCACAGCAGCCCTTACACCAAAGAAGCGCCGCTAACCGCCAGCTTTGCGGTCAACCAGAAAGTCACCGGCCGCGATTCCGATAAAGACGTGCGTCACATCGAGATCGATCTGGGGGAATCAGGACTGCGCTACAAGCCGGGCGATGCGCTGGGCGTGTGGTTTGAGAACGATCCCGCACTGGTGAAAGAGCTGCTGGAGCTGCTGTGGCTGAAGGGCGATGAGCCGGTCAGCGTGCACGGTGAAACGCTGCCTCTGGCGGAAGCGCTGCAAAAACACTACGAGCTGACGGTGAATACCCCGCAGATCGTCGAGCAGTATGCCAAACTTTCCCATAATGAAGCGCTGCTGGCGCAGATCACCGATAAGGCCAGCCTGCAGCAGTATGCGCAGAATACGCCGATCGTTGATATGGCCCGCTTTGCACCAACCGAGCTGAACGCTGAACAGCTGACCGGGCTGTTGCGCCCGCTGACGCCGCGCCTCTATTCGATCGCCTCCTCTCAGGCTGAGAACGAAACGGAAGTGCATATCACCGTTGGCGTGGTGCGCTATGAAATTGAAGGCCGCGCCCGTGCGGGCGGTGCCTCCAGCTATCTGGGCGACCGCCTGGCGGAAGATGATGAAATCCGCGTGTTCATTGAGCACAACGATAACTTCCGCCTGCCTGCCAACCCGGAAACCCCGGTGATTATGATTGGCCCGGGCACCGGTATTGCGCCGTTCCGCGCCTTTATGCAGCAGCGCGATAGTGAAGGCGCCAGCGGCAAAAACTGGCTGTTCTTCGGCAATCCGCACTTTACCGAAGACTTCCTCTATCAGGTTGAATGGCAGCGCTACGTCAAAGACGGCCTGCTGACCAATATTGATTTAGCCTGGTCACGCGACCAGAAACATAAAATATACGTACAAGATAAAATCCGCGCGAAAGGGGCGGAAGTGTGGAGCTGGATTCAGGAAGGCGCACACATTTATGTCTGCGGCGATGCCAATCGCATGGCTAAAGACGTTGAGCAAGCATTACTGGAAGTGGTAGCCGAATACGGTGGCATGGACATCGAAACGGCAGACGAATTTTTAAGTGAGCTGCGCATTGAGCGCCGTTATCAGCGAGATGTGTACTAATGAGCAATGAAAGATACCCGGGGCCGCTGGTCGTCGAAGGTAAGCTGGTTGACGCCGAGCGGATGAAAAAACAGAGCAATTTCCTGCGTGGAAGTATTGCCGCAGACCTGCACGACGGCCTGACCGGCGGCTTTAACGGCGACAACTTCCTGATGATCCGTTTCCACGGGATGTATCAGCAGGATGACCGCGATATTCGCGCCGAACGCGTTGAGCAGAAGCTGGACGCGCGCCATGCGATGATGCTGCGCTGCCGTCTGCCGGGCGGCATCATGACGCCGCAGCAGTGGCTGGCGATTGATAAGTTCGCCACGAATAACACCATTTATGGCAGCATCCGTCTGACTAACCGCCAGACTTTCCAGTTCCACGGCATTCTGAAGGGCAACGTTAAACCTGCCCACCAGATGCTGCATGAAGTCGGGCTGGACGCGCTGGCCACCGCCAATGACGTAAACCGTAATGTGCTGTGCAGCTCTAACCCGATCGAGTCTGAACTGCATCAGGAAGCGTACGAATGGGCGAAGAAGCTGTCCGAACACCTGCTGCCGCAGACCCGCGCCTATGCGGAAATCTGGCTGGATCAGGAGAAGGTCGCCACCACCGACGTTGAGCCGATTCTGGGTGAAACCTATCTGCCACGTAAGTTTAAAACTACCGTGGTGGTGCCGCCGCATAACGACGTGGATCTGCATGCCAACGACCTGAACTTTATTGCGATTGCCGAAAACGGCAAGCTGATCGGCTTTAACCTGCTGGTGGGCGGCGGTCTGTCCATCGACCACGGTAACAAAGCCACCTATGCGCGTACCGCCAGCGAGTTTGGCTATTTCCCGGTGGAAAAAATCCTGGATGTAGCGGCAGCCGTGGTGACAACCCAGCGCGACTGGGGTAACCGCACCGATCGTAAAAACGCTAAAACCAAATATACGCTGGAGCGCGTGGGGCCGGACGTCTTCAAAGCCGAGGTTGAGCGCCGCGCAGGCGTCACTTTCGAGCCGATCCGCCCGTATGAATTTACTACCCGTGGCGATCGCTTCGGCTGGGTAAAAGGCATCGATAACAAATGGCACCTGACGCTGTTTGTGGAAAACGGCCGCCTGCTCGACTATCCGGGCCGCCCGCTGAAGACCGGTCTGGTGGAGATCGCTAAGATCCACCAGGGCGACTTCCGCTTAACCGCTAACCAGAATCTGATTGTGGCCGGCGTGCCGGAATCGGAAAAAGAGAAAATTGAGCAGATTGCGAAGCAGCACGGCCTGATGGAAAACGTCAGCCACCAGCGCGAAAACTCAATGGCCTGCGTGGCGTTCCCGACCTGTCCACTGGCAATGGCGGAAGCCGAACGCTTCCTGCCGGAATTTGTGACCCGCGTGGAGGGGATCATGACCTCGCACGGGGTGGGCGATGAGCATATCGTGCTGCGTGTCACCGGCTGCCCTAACGGCTGCGGTCGTGCGCTGCTGGCCGAGATCGGCCTGGTGGGCAAGGCACCGGGGCGCTATAACCTGCACCTCGGCGGTAACCGCATGGGAACCCGTATTCCACGCATGCATCGCGAGAACATTAATGAAACGGAAATCCTGGCTACGCTTGATGAGCTGATCGGCCGCTGGTCGAAAGAGCGTGAAGCGGACGAAGGCTTCGGTGACTTTACGATCCGCACCGGCATCGTCAGACCGGTGCTCGATCCGGCCCGTGATTTCTGGGAATGATGGAGGTGTAAGATGGCGGTACTCGATCTCTCTGAATTGAATGCACTACCGAAGGTGGAGCGCGTGATGGCGCTCGCCGAGATCAATAACCGGCTGGATAAGCTTTCAGCCGAAGATCGGGTGATCTGGGGGCTGGAGAACCTGCCGGGCGAGGCGGTACTGACCTCCAGCTTCGGCATTCAGGCGGCGGTAAGCCTGCATCTGGTTACCCGGCAGAAGCCGGATATTCCGGTGATCCTCACCGATACCGGCTATCTGTTCCCGGAAACCTATCAGTTTATTGATAAGCTGACCGAGCAGCTGGATCTCAACCTGAAGGTGTTCCGCGCCGAACACAGCGCGGCCTGGCAGGAAGCACGCTACGGCAAGCTGTGGGAGCAGGGCGTTGAAGGCATTGAACGCTACAACCTGATCAATAAGGTTGAGCCGATGAACCGCGCGTTGGAAAGCCTGAATGCGCAAACGTGGTTCGCCGGTCTGCGCCGCGATCAGTCCGGCAGCCGGGCGCATCTGCCGGTACTGGCGATCAAGAAAGGCGTATTCAAGCTGCTGCCAATTATCGACTGGGATAACCGTCAGGTGTATCAGTACCTGCAGCAGAACGGTCTGGATTATCACCCGCTGTGGGAGCAGGGCTACCTCTCCGTTGGCGACACCCACACCACCCGTAAATGGGAACCGGGTATGGCTGAGGAAGAGACGCGCTTCTTTGGCCTGAAGCGCGAGTGTGGCCTGCACGAGTGATAAGCTGAGTAGGTAGCAGCCCTGTGCAAGGTGCCGGGCTGCTGCTGGCTTAGCAGAGCAAACACGCGGGCTCAAGAACAGAAGCTTATCGTTGGCGTTAAGCTTCTGTTGTCGCGCATTTGTTTATGACGAGCAGTCGCGTAAACGTGCCCATGCCGAACCGTCAACCCGGTTCAAATCCCGGTCAGCCCGGCAAATTCCTCCGCCGAACGGGTGATATTCACTTTCGTGACTTCATAGCTGGCGACGGCCTGGAACGGGTCTTCCGCCAGAATGGCATCCAGCCGCGCCCGATCGATATCCTTCACCATGATCATTCCACCGGTACGCGGATCTTTGCGCCCCGCGCTGATAAACACGCCTTCGGCAAAGTAACGGTTAATCCACGCGACGTGCGGCTCCAGTACGGTTTCAACGTCTTGCATCGGGCGGGTATAGCTGAGAAAGACAATATACATGATGGCTCCAGCAGGATCAGGGATTGGCCAGCTCGCGGATCAGCGGCAGCAGCACGGCCACGGTACTGTGGGTTCGGCTGGTGATGCGGCCCGGAAGCCAGCGGTCGATATAGGCCAGATTATCACGTTGCGCCTGGTTGCGTAGCCCGACGGGAAAATGCTGTTTCAATACCGCAGGCATTTTGGCTGACGGGCCGTCGCTGGTGCTGACGGTCATCAGCGGAAAACCGGCGCGGTCAAACGGACTGCCGCTGGCATTTTTTTCTTTTTTACCGACGGCATAAATTCCGCTGCGCCTGGCCAGCGTCAGCGCCCGGTCACGCGTCTGGCGCATCACCGCCTGCGGCGTGTTATTCCCGCTGCTGAAAGTCAGATGATTGCCGACGATCAGGCTGTTGAGGTTAATCACCAGCAGGGTATTTTGTTTCTCTTCCGGCTTCATCCGCGCCAGGTAATCTTCGCTACCGCGCTGGCCGATCTCTTCCCCGCTGAGCGCGACAAATCGCAGGCTGTAGTGCAGGTGTTCCTTGCTCAAGCGCTCCGCCAGCTCCAGCATCACCCCCAGGCCGGAGGCGTTATTGTCCGCCGCCTGCGCGCTCAGCCCGCCGAGGTTTTTCTGCACGTCGGCATCGCTCTGCGGCGATGTGCTGTCAGTGTGGGCAATAATCAGGATCTGCTGTGGGACTTCGCCTTCGCGGGCAGCAATCACCGATGTGGCATTGATATTGCGCCACGTGTCCTCGCCGTCCTGATGGTGCCAGGGATAGCGGGTATTAAAACGGCGCGTATCGCTTTTGTAGCCCAGCTGGCTGAACTGCTGCTGCAGGTAGTCGGCTGTAAGCATCTCCGCCGGGCTGCCCGCCATGCGTCCGGGAAAATAGGTGGCAATATGGCGCAGCTGCTGTTCGGCAATGCTGCCCACTTTTCCCGTTGTTGCGCCTGCCGGCAAACTTATCCCGCAGCCGATTAACGCTGCCAGCGCCCCCAGACGCAGTAAGGTGAACATTCGAAATTCCTTAGTCGTTATCCCGTGTTAAATCGGGCGAAAAATTTTGCCCCGCTAGTATGAAATTGTGACGCGGGTTGCACAATTTCATTCGCTCCGAAATACCCGAAATATCATCCGTTAAGCACATTTTGTTCGCAGCTTTACCAGTACGTTATTCCATTAGGTAACTACTCATTCCAATTAGTAATTTCATAAGCCTTAATGCGGGGACGTATAGTCCTGTTAACTTTATGTGATAAGCGACAGGGTTTACGTGGATTACCTTCCTCTATTTGCTGATATCAGACACAAACCGGTGCTGGTAGTGGGCGGCGGCGATGTGGCCGCGCGCAAAATCGAACTGCTGCGGCGCGCCGGGGCGCGGGTACTGGTGGTATCACGCGAACTCTGCGACGAACTGGCCGAACTGGAAACCCAGGGCGAAATCGAATGGCTGGCAAAGGCCTATGATGCCAGCCAGCTTGATCGTGTATTTTTTGTGATCGCTGCCACCGACGATGGCGATCTCAACGGCCAGGTGTTTCAGGACGCCACCGATCGTTTCCTGCTGGCGAACGTGGTGGATGACCAGCCGAAATGTTCCTTTATTTTCCCTTCCATCGTCGATCGCTCGCCGCTGGTGGTGGCTATCTCTTCCGGCGGTACTGCGCCGGTGCTGGCGCGCCTGCTGCGTGAAAAAATTGAAACCCTGCTGCCCGCCACGCTGGGCCAGATGGCAGAGATTGCCGGTCAGTGGCGCGGCAAGGTCAAAGCCCGCTTCAGTAAAATGTCCGATCGCCGCCGCTTCTGGGAGAAAGCCTTTAACGGGCTGTTTGCCAGCCAGGTGGGTTCGGGCAACGTTGACGGCGCTCGCCTCACGCTGGATAAGCAGCTGGATGAACCGGAAGCCGCACAGGGAGAGATTATCCTTGTGGGAGCGGGTCCGGGCGACAGCGGTCTGCTGACGCTGCGCGGGTTGCAGGTCATGCAGCTGGCCGATGTGGTGCTGTATGACTATCTGGTCAGCGATGAAATTCTGGATTTAGTCCGCCGTGACGCCGACCGTATCTGCGTTGGCAAGCGTGCCAACGCCCACAGCGTGCCGCAGGAAGAAACCAATCGCCTGCTGGTTGAGCTGGCCAAACAGGGTAAGCGCGTGGTGCGTCTGAAGGGTGGCGATCCGTTTATCTTCGGTCGCGGAGGCGAAGAACTTCAGGCGGCAGTGGAGGCGGGTATTCCCTTCCAGGTGGTGCCGGGTGTGACCGCAGCAGCAGGCGCAACCGCCTATGCCGGGATACCGCTGACCCACCGCGATCACGCCCAGAGCGTGCTGTTTGTCACCGGCCAGTGCCGGGCCGACAGCAGCGGCACAGACTGGCCGTCGCTGGCGCGTGCGCGACAGACGCTGGCAATTTATATGGGATCGGCAAACGCAGGCGACATCGCCAGCCAGCTTATCGCCCACGGGCGTGACCCTAAAACTCCGGCGGCGGTGATTGGCCGTGGCACCCGGCAGGATCAAAAGGTGCTGACCGGCACACTGGATCAGCTGGACGAGCTGGCACGCAACGCCCCAACCCCGGCGCTGTTAGTGATTGGCGAAGTGGTCAATCTGCATCAGCAGCTGGCGTGGTATCAACATTCTGCGCAGCAGGACGGACGCGAGTCCGCCGTTGTGAATTTGGCTTGAGGAAAAGTTATGGATCAAAAACGTCTGACTCATCTGCGTCAACTGGAGGCGGAGAGTATCCATATTATCCGCGAAGTGGCGGCAGAGTTCGCCAATCCGGTGATGATGTACTCCATCGGTAAAGACTCATCGGTGATGCTGCACCTGGCGCGTAAGGCCTTCTACCCGGGAACGCTGCCGTTCCCGCTGCTGCATGTTGATACCGGCTGGAAATTCCGTGAAATGTACGAATTCCGCGATCGTACGGTAAAAAACATCGGCGCCGAGCTGCTGGTTCACCGCAACCCGGAAGGCGTGGCAATGGGCATAAGCCCGTTTGTCCACGGCAGCGCCAAGCATACCGATATCATGAAGACCGAAGGGCTGAAGCAGGCGCTGAACAAATACGGTTTTGATGCGGCCTTTGGCGGCGCACGTCGTGACGAGGAGAAATCCCGCGCGAAAGAGCGTATCTACTCCTTCCGCGACCGTTTCCACCGCTGGGACCCGAAAAATCAGCGCCCGGAGCTGTGGCACAACTACAACGGCCAGATTAACAAAGGCGAAAGCATTCGCGTGTTCCCGCTCTCTAACTGGACCGAGCTGGATATCTGGCAGTATATCTTCCTGGAAAATATCGAAATCGTTCCGCTATATCTGGCCGCTGAGCGCCCGGTTCTGGAGCGTGACGGCATGCTGATGATGATCGACGATGAGCGCATTAACCTGCAGCCCGGCGAGAAAATCGAGCAGCGCATGGTGCGTTTCCGCACCCTCGGCTGTTGGCCGCTGACCGGTGCGGTAGAGTCTGAAGCGCAAACGCTGCCGGAGATTATCGAAGAGATGCTGGTTTCCACCACCAGCGAGCGTCAGGGGCGGGTGATTGACCGCGATCAGTCTGGCTCGATGGAGCTGAAGAAACGCCAGGGTTATTTCTAAGGAGCCGCCATGAATACCATTATTGCACAACAGATCGCCGATCAGGGCGGGGTGGAAGCCTGGCTGCACGCTCAGCAGCATAAAAGCCTGCTGCGTTTTCTGACCTGCGGCAGCGTTGACGACGGCAAAAGTACGCTGATTGGCCGCCTGCTGCACGACACCCGACAGATTTATGAAGACCAGCTCTCCACGCTGCACAACGACAGCAAG
Organism: Pantoea coffeiphila; assembly: GCF_016909495.1. Classification (GTDB taxonomy): domain Bacteria; phylum Pseudomonadota; class Gammaproteobacteria; order Enterobacterales; family Enterobacteriaceae; genus Erwinia; species Erwinia coffeiphila. Next base: position 784,993 of record NZ_JAFBFW010000003.1, read on the forward strand.
CGTCACGGTACGCAGGGTGAGAAGCTGGACCTGGCACTGCTGGTGGATGGCCTGCAGGCCGAGCGCGAACAGGGCATCACCATCGATGTCGCCTACCGCTATTTCTCTACCGAGAAGCGTAAATTCATTATCGCCGATACCCCGGGGCACGAGCAGTACACCCGCAACATGGCGACCGGTGCTTCAACTTGCGATCTGGCGATTTTGCTGATCGATGCCCGTAAAGGCGTGCTCGATCAAACCCGTCGCCACAGCTTTATCTCTACGCTGCTGGGCATTAAACACCTGGTGGTGGCGATCAATAAAATGGATCTGGTGGACTACAGCCAGCAGACCTTTGAAGAGATCAAACAGAGCTACCTCGATTTTGCCGAACAGCTGCCGGGCGATCTGGATATCCGCTTTGTGCCGCTCTCCGCGCTGGAAGGCGAGAACGTGGCGGCACCGAGCGCCGCAATGAACTGGTACAGCGGCCCGACGCTGCTCGACGTGCTGGAAACCGTTGAGGTGCAGCGCGTGGTAGAGCAGCAGCCGATGCGTTTCCCGGTGCAGTACGTTAACCGCCCGAACCTCGACTTCCGCGGCTATGCCGGTACGCTGGCGTCCGGTGTGGTACAGGTCGGTCAGCGGGTAAAAGTGCTGCCGTCCGGCGTGGAGTCGGCCATTGCCCGCATCGTCACCTTTGATGGTGATTTGCAGCAGGCCAGCGCGGGCGAAGCGATTACCCTGGTGCTGAAAGATGAAATCGACATCAGCCGCGGCGATCTGCTGGTGGCCGTTGATGCCGATCTCAAACCGGTACAGGGCGCGTCGGTCAATGTGGTGTGGATGGCCGAGCAGCCGCTGGTGCCGGGCCAGAGCTTTGACGTGAAAATTGCCGGTAAAAAGACCCGCGCGCGCGTGGAAAAAATTCAGTATCAGGTTGAGATCAACAACCTGACTCGTCATGAAGCGCAGGAGCTGCCGCTGAACGGGATTGGCCTGGTGGATCTGACCTTCGATGAGCCAATGGTGCTTGATCCGTATCAGCAAAACCCGGTAACCGGCGGGATGATCTTTATCGATCGTCTGAGCAACGTTACCGTCGGTGCCGGGATGATCCTCGAACCGCTGGCAGAAACGCAGCAGGCGGCAGGTCACTACAGCGCCTTTGAGCTGGAGCTGAACGCACTGGTGCGTCGTCACTTCCCGCACTGGAACGCGCGCGACCTGCTGGGCGGTAATTAATATGGCCCTGCATGACGAGAATGTCGTCTGGCACGATCACCCGGTCAGCCGGGAAGATCGTGAAGGGCAGCACGGTCATCAGGGCGCGGTACTGTGGTTTACCGGGCTTTCCGGCTCCGGTAAATCCACCGTAGCCGGTGCACTGGAGCAGGTACTGCATCGTCTGGGTGCCAGTACTTATCTACTGGATGGCGATAACGTGCGCCACGGCCTGTGCCGCGATCTTGGCTTCAGCGATGACGACCGCCGGGAGAATATCCGCCGGGTGGGGGAAGTGGCGAAGCTGATGGTGGACGCGGGTCTGTTGGTACTCACTGCCTTTATTTCGCCGCACCGTGCCGAACGCGATATGGTGCGCGAGATGCTGGGAGAAGGGCGTTTTATTGAGGTGTTTGTCGATACGCCGCTGGCTATTTGTGAAGCGCGCGATCCGAAAGGATTGTACAAAAAAGCCAGGGCAGGAGAGCTGCGTAATTTCACCGGTATCGATTCGGTTTACGAGGCGCCTGAACGGGCTGACCTCCACCTGAACGGTGAACAATTGGTAACACATTTAACCGCCCAGATATTAGACCTGTTGCGCCAGCGCGATATTATCAAACCCTGATACAGCGACTGTTAACGCCCTCGCGGGCGTTACTCAGGCGGGCATCGTTTCGGTGCGCCGCTCAAGCGTTAATGGGATATCTATGCAAAACGTCACCCCACTGCTGGCAAGAAAAGACAAAAGCGATCAAGATGAGGCTTCCTGGCCATTTCCTGGCGGCGTGGTGGGCTTCGCTTCATGGTGGGTAGCCCTCGCTACAACGTTTGTACTGTATGGTTCAAACACCCTGTTTTTCTTCCTTTACACCTGGCCGTTCTTCCTTGCACTGCTGCCGGTTTCCGTACTGGTCGGTATTGCGATCAGCGTGCTGCTGCGAGGACATCTGATCTGGACTACGCTTGCAACGGTGATACTGGTTATTTGCCTGTTCTGGCTGCTGTTTAGTCAGTTAACCGGTTGGTGACCCTTACATCTGATGTGGAAACGCATCGCTGCGTTACAAAACTTTTCGTTAACCCGTGCCAGAAATTACCTCTCTTTTGGTGCTTTTTGCCGCGTTTGCGCGGCTTAGTCTGAGAAAACAGCTCTATTTCACTGGCAGAGTGGAGTCGTAGTAAAAGTTATGGGATGATTGAGCCGTTTTTCAGGGGGCGGGGATGGGAAAACTTACGCTGCTGTTACTTGTTCTGCTGGGCTGGCTGCAATATTCGCTCTGGCTGGGCAAGAATGGCATACATGACTATACGCGCGTTAATGAGGATGTTGCGGTGCAGCAGACCAATAACGCCAAGCTTAAAGCGCGCAACGATCAGCTTTTTGCCGAAATCGACGATCTTAACGGCGGTTCGGAAGCGATCGAGGAACGCGCACGTAACGAGCTGGGAATGATCAAACCCGGTGAGATCTTCTATCGCCTTGTGCCGGATCAAAGCAAACGAAACGCGCAGCAAAGCCAACCAGCCAATCAGTAACGATAACCATGAACATCGCAGACTCCTGTCCGCACGTGATCGCCGTTGTGCCCGCAGCGGGGATTGGCAGCCGCATGCTGTCCGAGTGCCCCAAACAGTATCTTTCCATCGGCAACAAAACGATTCTTGAACACAGCCTGGATGCGCTGCTGGCGCACCCGGCGGTGACTAAGGCGATTGTGGCTCTCAGCCCGGATGATGTCTATTTTTCACGACTGCCGGTGGCGAACGACCCGCGTATTATTCAGGTGGTGGGCGGTAACCAGCGTGCCGACTCGGTGCTGGCCGGATTAAAAGCGGCTGAAAATGCGCAGTGGGTGCTGGTACATGACGCCGCTCGCCCCTGTCTGCATCTCAACGATCTGACCCGCCTGCTGGAGCTGACCCAGCGCAGTGAGGTCGGCGGTATTCTTGCCGCACCGGTACGCGATACCATGAAGCGGGCAACCGGCGGTGCCGAAACGATTGCCCATACGGTGGAGCGTGAAGCCCTGTGGCACGCGCTGACGCCGCAGCTGTTCCCGCTGGCGCTGCTGCGAAATTGTCTGGAGCGCGCCCTGCGTGAAGGTGCCAGCATTACCGATGAGGCTTCTGCCCTCGAGTACTGCGGCTATCACCCGGAATTAGTCAGCGGACGCAGTGATAATCTTAAAGTAACCCGGCCGGAAGATCTGGCGCTGGCCGAGTTCTATCTGACCCAAATTTATAATAAGGAGAACGCATAATGCGTATTGGTCATGGTTTTGATGTACACGCTTTTGGCGGCGAAGGCCCGCTGATTATTGGCGGCGTGCGTATCCCTTATGAGAAAGGATTACTGGCCCATTCCGACGGTGACGTGGCGCTGCATGCGCTGACCGATGCACTGCTGGGCGCGGCTGCACTGGGCGATATCGGTAAACTCTTCCCGGACACCGATGCCGCCTATAAAGGTGCGGACAGCCGCGAGCTGCTGCGCGAAGCGTGGCGCCAGATTGAGAAAAAAGGCTACCGCGTGGGCAACGTTGACGTCACGATCATCGCGCAGGCACCGAAAATGCTGCCGCACACGCCGCAGATGCGCATCAATATTGCCGAAGATCTGGGTATCCACATGGATGAAGTCAATGTGAAGGCCACCACCACCGAAAAGCTGGGCTTTACCGGCCGTGGTGAAGGCATTGCCTGTGAAGCCGTTGCGCTGCTGATTAAGGCCTGAAGATGGATTTAGCAAAGCAGAACTGGCTGTACGGTAAGCCGACCGCCGAAGGCGTGCTGAAGGCCACGGCGGAAGATTTCGTTGTGGTTGAGGATCTGGGCTACGCACCGGACGGCGACGGTGAACAGCTGCTGGTGCGTATTCGTAAAACCGGCTGTAATACCCGGTTCGTGGCTGAAGCGCTGGCAAAATTCGTTGGTATTCATCCGCGTGACGCCAGCTTTGCCGGTATGAAGGATCGCCACGCCGTCACCGAACAGTGGTTCTGCCTGCGACTGCCGGGTAAAGAGACGCCGGATATGCGCAAATTTGCGCTGGAAGGGGTTGAGGTGCTGGAAAGTGCCCGCCATCGTCGCAAGCTGCGCACCGGGGCGCTGCAGGGCAATGATTTCCGGCTGGTGCTGCGGCAGGTGACCGATCGTGATGCTGTAGAGCAGCGCCTGCAGCAGATTACTTTGGGTGGCGTCCCCAACTATTTCGGCAGCCAGCGTTTTGGCCATAACGGTAACAACCTGCTTATGGCGCAGCGCTGGGCAGCAGATGAGATCCGCGTGCGTGAGCGTAACAAACGCAGTTTCCTGCTCTCGGCGGCGCGAAGCGCGATGTTTAATCAGGTGGTCAGCGATCGTCTGGCACAGCAGGGCACGCTGACGAAGGCATTGAACGGCGATGCGCTGCAGCTGACCGGGCGCGGCAGTTGGTTTGTTGCCACAGCAGAAGAGCTGGATGCCCTGCAGCAGCGGGTTGACGCTAACGAACTGCGTGTTACCGCACCGCTGCCGGGCAGCGGAGAATGGGGCACCCGTGATGAGGCTCTGGCACTGGAGCAGGCTTCTCTGGTATCGGAAACGGCCTTAATCGAGCTGATGACGCGTGAAAAGGTGGAAGCCGCCCGCCGCGCTATGCTGGTGATCCCCCGCGACCTGCGCTGGGTCTGGCTGGATGATGCTACGCTGGCGATGAATTTTTGGCTACCGGCGGGAAGCTTTGCCACCAGCGTGGTGCGTGAACTGCTGCTGCCACAGGCTAGCGCCGACGAGGTTGATGAGTAACGCGCGGACCTGTTTTTTTACTGCCGCTTCGGCGGCAGCTGCTAGTCGATTGAAACCAGAAACTTACACCTACCACAACCCGAATCATCCAGCTAAAATGGCTTCCAGCCACGCCTTTTATTCCGCGTATTTTTCATTCGCACAGCGGTCAGTTATCCCTGCTGTCGGAATCGGGCGAACAAAAATTATCAACAGGTTAGGTGTTAAATGCGAATATTGCTGAGCAACGACGATGGTATCCATGCGCCAGGTATTCAGGCGTTGGCAAAGGCGCTGCGCCAGTTTGCTGAGGTCCAGGTTGTTGCTCCCGATCGTAACCGCAGCGGGGCGTCAAACTCGCTGACGCTGGAAACACCACTACGCACGTTTGATTATCCCAACGGTGATATTGCCGTGCAGATGGGAACGCCTACCGACTGTGTTTACCTCGGGGTCAATACCCTGATGCGCCCCAAGCCGGATATTGTGGTCTCCGGAATCAACGCCGGGCCGAACCTCGGTGATGATGTGATCTACTCCGGGACCGTTGCGGCGGCGATGGAAGGGCGTCATCTGGGGCTGCCCGCTTTGGCGGTGTCGCTGGACGGACATCAGCATTATGAAACGGCGGCGGCGGTGACCTGCTCAATTCTGCGCGCACTGATGCAAGAACCGCTGCGGACCGGGCGCATTCTCAATATCAATGTTCCTGATTTGCCGCTGGAACAGATAAAAGGTATCCGCGTGACGCGCTGCGGCAGCCGCCATCCCAGCGACAGGGCGATTCAGCAGCAGGACCCGCGCGGCAACACGATGTACTGGATTGGGCCTCCGGGCGACAAACTTGATGCAGGCCCGGGTACCGACTTTGCTGCGGTTGATGAGGGATATGTGTCGGTGACCGCTCTTCATGTGGACTTAACCGCCCATGCGGCGCAGGAGGTTGTATCTTCCTGGCTGTCACGCGTTGAGGTTGACCAACAATGGTAAGCGGCGGCCGGATCGATACGCTGCTTGCACTGCTGAAAAAGCAGGGCATTAACGATGAACGATTGCTGCAGGCGATAGAAGATGTGCCGCGCGAACGTTTCATCGATGAGGCCTTTGAGCATAAAGCCTGGGACAATATGGCGCTGCCTATTGGTTCCGGACAGACGATTTCTCAGCCCTACATGGTGGCCAGAATGACCGAGCTTCTGGAGCTCACCCCGCAGTCGCGCGTGCTGGAAATCGGTACCGGTTCCGGCTATCAGACGGCGATTCTGGCGCATCTGGTCGAGCATGTTTGTTCCGTTGAGCGCATAAAAGGGTTGCAGTGGCAGGCCAAGCGTCGACTGAAGCAGCTCGATCTGCATAATGTTTCAACTCGCCACGGCGACGGCTGGCTTGGCTGGCGTTCTCGCGGGCCCTTCGACGCGATTATTGTGACGGCGGCCCCGCCGGAAATACCGGATGCTTTACTGGCACAGCTTGATGAAGGGGGCATTATGGTGCTGCCGGTGGGGGAAGAGCAGCAGGTTTTACAGCGCATTCGCCGCCGGGGAGGTGAGTTTGTGGTTGAAACCATCGAACCGGTTCGCTTTGTTCCTTTGGTGCAGGGCGATCTGGCCTGAAGTGAGCCGCTAATAAAGATTAATACAACTGGCATGGCACGTTGTGGTTGATATTGCTAGTATCTGAATAATTCGCGCGGGCTGACAGAAGATGCTGTAAACCATCAGCCCGGCCGCAGTTCTGTCTTTAATAAGCATTGCCGTAATGGGGGATGAATGAGCACTGGAAGCCCGGTTTTTAAGTTGCGCCGTATTGCGGCCGTTTCATTGATAGGTTTTTGGCTGGCAGGTTGTTCCAGCGATAATACGCAGGCTCCCATCAGTTCAGTTGGCGGTAATGATTCAGGCATGCTGAGTAATTCAGGCGGTGGCGGCGGTGGCTTTATTCCCGCACGCCCGCCGTCGTCTTCAAATGGTGGAATGATTTCGTCCTCTTCTTCACCAAACGTGGTGACGGAAAACGGGCGCATTGTTTACAACCGCAGTTATGGGAACATTCCGAAAGGTAGCTACAGCGGTGACAGCTATACCGTTAAGCGTGGCGATACTCTGTTCTACATTGCGTGGATTACCGGCAATGATTTCCGAGATTTGGCGCAACGCAATAATATCCCCGCCCCTTACGGGCTCAACGTTGGCCAGCAGATTCAGGTTGGCAACGGCGGCGGTACGCCGATCACCGGAGGAAATGCAATCACAGTTGCCGATGCAACTGCAGGTGGCGTAACGACTCCTCCTTCCAGTACACAAATGCAGCCAACACCTGTTGCACGGCAACCGGTTATTACGTATTCTGAGGATTCAGGTACTCCAAGTGGAGGAAGTGGAGGCAAAATGCTGCCTTCATCCGGCACAACTGTTGCAACGACGACAGCGCCGGTTACCGCCCCGACCGTCAGCAGTACAACGGACAGCGCTACCCCAGTGGGAAGCTGGCGTTGGCCGACAGACGGTAAGATTATCGATAACTTCTCTGCTTCCGAAGGCGGCAATAAAGGTATCGACATCGCGGGTTCACGTGGTCAGTCCGTTGTATCCACCGCTTCAGGCAGGGTGGTATATGCCGGGAATGCGCTGCGCGGTTACGGTAATCTGATAATCATCAAACATAATGATGACTACCTGAGTGCTTATGCCCATAACGACACTATGCTGGTCCGTGAACAACAAGAGGTTAAAGCGGGTCAGAAAATAGCCACCATGGGCAGTACCGGCACAAGCTCGGTTAGATTGCACTTTGAAATTCGTTACAAGGGGAAATCCGTAAACCCGTTGCGTTATTTACCGCAGCGATAACCGGCAGAACCTTGGTGTTCTGCCCTGGAATCACGGGTAGGAGCCGCTTATGAGCCAGAATACGCTGAAAGTTAATGAGTTAAATGAAGATGCGGAATTCGACGAAAACGGAGCTGAGGTTTTTGATGAGAAGGCTCTTGTCGGAAATGAACCTGGTGATAACGATTTAGCAGAAGAAGAACTGCTGTCGCAGGGGGCCACACAGCGTGTGCTCGATGCGACACAGCTCTATCTTGGGGAGATTGGTTATTCCCCACTGTTAACGGCGGAAGAAGAAGTCTTCTTTGCCCGCCGGGCGCTTCGTGGCGACATTCCTTCACGTCGCCGAATGATTGAAAGCAACCTGCGTCTGGTGGTAAAAATCGCCCGTCGTTACAGCAATCGTGGTCTGGCGCTGCTGGATCTGATTGAAGAAGGTAACCTCGGTTTGATCCGTGCCGTAGAGAAGTTTGACCCGGAAAGAGGGTTCCGTTTCTCTACGTACGCCACCTGGTGGATTCGTCAGACGATTGAACGGGCGATCATGAATCAAACCCGTACCATCCGCCTGCCGATTCACATCGTGAAAGAGCTGAACGTTTATCTGCGCACCGCGCGTGAACTTTCCCATAAGCTCGATCATGAGCCCAGTGCGGAAGAGATTGCCGAGCAGTTAGACAAACCTGTTGATGACGTAAGCCGGATGCTGCGCCTCAACGAACGCATTACCTCAGTTGATACGCCGCTGGGCGGAGATTCTGAGAAAGCGCTGCTGGATATTCTGGCCGACGAGAAAGATAACGGTCCGGAAGATACCACCCAGGACGATGACATGAAGCAAAGCATCGTCAAATGGCTGTTCGAACTGAACGCCAAGCAGCGTGAAGTGCTGGCACGTCGTTTCGGCCTGTTAGGCTATGAAGCGGCCACGCTGGAAGATGTGGGTCGCGAAATTGGTCTGACCCGCGAGCGTGTTCGCCAGATTCAGGTTGAAGGTCTTCGTCGTCTGCGCGAAATTCTGCAGGCACAGGGACTGAATATTGAAGCGCTGTTCCGCGAATAATCGCGAAACTGCTGACTGAGTTAATGCGAAAAGCGACGATCTCCGATCGTCGCTTTTTTATTGCCTTTTTTTAGCTATAGCCGTTTTGCAACGACCAGACTGCCGCCTCAACCCGCGATTTCATCTGTAGTTTCTTCAGCAAATGCTTAACGTGTACCTTCACCGTGCTTTCACTGATGCACAGGCGACGCGCTATCAGTTTATTACTCATTCCCATTGCAATCAGTTTAAGGATATCGCGCTCGCGAGCTGTAAGCTGTTCAATATCCGGCACTTCTTTTGGCCGCTGCTGGCGCAGACTGGCAGCCAGCAGCGGTGGTAATGTCTCGCTCAGCACCATTTCCCCGGCGGCGGCGCGGTGCAGCGAGTTCAACAACGCTTCGGGTTCCATATCCTTCAGCAGATAGCCATCGGCCCCCCGCTTGAGTGCGCGTACGACATCATCTTCATAATCTGAAACGCTAAATACCACGATGCGGCCGCGGGCGTCTATCGCGCGCAGTTGTTCCAGCGTTTCCAGACCATTCATTCCTGGCATATGCAGATCCAGCAGGATCAGATCGTAGTCATTTTTTTCCGCCAGCAGTACACCTTCCGCACCATTGCCTGCCTCGCCAATCACCTTCAGACGATCGTCCATGCCGATCAGTTGTTTCAGTCCGGTACGAATCATCGGGTGATCGTCAATCAGCAGAACGGTCGCGGGAGCAGGGTTTTTAGTCATCCATTATTCCGGGGGTTAATTGCGTAAAACGGCTGAATACACAGTGGTTGATACTATTGTCTTTCATTGAAGAGAGAATACCCATACCTCTTTTGAGGTAATACTTAATATCTTGATTATATGATAACCATAGGCAATTACCTTAAAATTATAATAACCGATTGATTATCATGTTTTTATTTTTATTTTTTCCTACCCCTCTTTAGAGGTAATCCTGTGCCTCGGCGTGTCGCCACCTGCAGGCTCGTTGATATACGTCAATTCGATCTGGGGCATTACTACTCAGGATGGTGCCATCATAAACAACACCACAGAGAAGAATATGTCCCAATCATCCCCTTCACCAGGAAAGAAAGGTAGTGCAGTCATTGAGAACTGGCAGCCCGAAAATGCCCAGTTCTGGGCGGCCACGGGAAAGCGAATTGCCAACCGTAACCTGTGGATCTCAGTTTTCTGCCTGATGCTCTCTTTCTGCGTCTGGATGCTGTTCAGCGCCGTCGCCGTGAACCTGAACAAGGTTGGTTTTGACTTTACCACCGACCAGCTTTTTCTGCTGACCGCACTGCCTTCCGTGTCCGGTGCCATCCTGCGCGTACCTTACTCTTTTGTGATCCCACTTTTTGGCGGCCGTCGCTGGACGACTTTCAGCACCTGCTTTTTACTGCTTCCCTGCATCTGGCTGGGCTTTGCGGTGCAAAACCCTGAAACGCCGTTCACCATTTTTGTGATCATTTCTCTGCTGTGCGGCTTTGCCGGCGCTAACTTTGCCTCGAGCATGGGCAATATCAGCTTCTTCTTCCCGAAATCAATGCAGGGCGGCGCGCTCGGCGTCAACGGCGGATTGGGTAACCTCGGTGTTAGCGTCATGCAGCTGCTGGCTCCGCTGGCAATTTCGATGGCTATCTTTGGGTTTTTCAACGACGGTGGCTCAACCGGTAATAGTGGTATCTGGCTGGAAAATGCGGCCTGGATTTGGGTGCCGTTGCTGTTTATCGCCACGATTGCTGCCTGGTTCGGCATGAACGATCTGGCAGCCGCAAAATCATCGCTGAGCGAGCAGCTGCCGGTGCTTAAACGCGGTCATTTGTGGATGCTCTCGCTACTTTATCTTGCCGCGTTCGGTTCTTTCATCGGTTTTTCCGCTGGTTTTGCCATGCTGTCCAAAACCCAGTTCCCCGACGTTGCCATCATGAAGTATGCCTTCTTCGGTCCGTTTATCGGCGCGCTGGCGCGTTCTGCCGGCGGCATTATCTCCGACCGTCTGGGCGGCGTTCGCGTTTCGCTGTTTACCTTCATCCTGATGGCGATATTCACCGCTTTGGTCTTCCTGACCCTGCCGACTGAAACCAGCTCTGGTTCGTTTATCGCCTTCTACGGTGTGTTTATGGTGCTGTTCTTCGCTGCCGGTCTGGGTAGCGGCTCCACCTTCCAGATGATCGCCGTCATCTTCCGCAAGCTGACCATCGATCGCGTCAAAGCCGCCGGTGGCAGCGATGAAACCGCGCAGCGTGAAGCGGTGACCGAAACCAGCGCCGCGTTAGGCTTTATCTCGGCAATTGGTGCGCTGGGCGGCTTCTTTATTCCACAAACCTTCGGCATTTCGCTGAGCATGAGCGGATCGCCAGCCGGTGCAATGAAAGTGTTTTTAGTGTTTTACCTGGCTTGTATCGCGATTACCTGGCTGGTTTACGGCCGTAAAAAAAATAACTAAGCGCGATAAAAAATAATTCCTTTTTGGAGCATGTCGTATGAGCAAATTTCTGGATCGTTTACGCTATTTTAAACAGCTGGCAGAACCCTTCTCCGGCGATCACGGGCAAACCCTGAACACCAACCGTGACTGGGAGGATGGTTATCGCAGCCGCTGGCAGCATGACAAAATCGTTCGCTCCACGCACGGAGTTAACTGTACCGGTTCATGCAGCTGGAAAATCTATGTAAAAAATGGCCTGGTCACCTGGGAAACCCAGCAGACCGACTATCCGCGTACCCGCCCGGATTTACCTAACCATGAGCCTCGCGGCTGTCCCCGCGGAGCCAGCTATTCCTGGTATTTATACAGCGCTAACCGCCTGAAGTACCCTCTGATGCGCAAGAGCCTGATTACGCTCTGGCGCAAAGCGAAAGCCCGCCATAGCGATCCGGTCCTGGCGTGGCAGTCGATTGTGGAAGATGCCGAGCAGGCCACCAGCTATAAAGCGGCACGCGGGCGCGGTGGTTTCGTACGTTCAAGCTGGCAGGAGGTCAATGAACTGATTGCTGCGGCTAACGTCTATACCGCGAAAACCTTCGGGCCTGACCGTATTATTGGTTTTTCGCCTATTCCGGCGATGTCGATGGTTTCCTACGCTTCGGGGTCGCGTTACCTGTCACTGATTGGCGGCACCTGTCTGAGCTTCTATGACTGGTACTGTGACCTGCCTCCGGCATCACCAATGACCTGGGGTGAGCAGACCGACGTTCCCGAGTCTGCCGACTGGTATAACTCTTCCTACATCATGGCGTGGGGCAGCAACGTTCCGCAGACCCGTACGCCGGATGCGCACTTCTTCACCGAAGTCCGCTACAAAGGTACCAAAACCGTCGCCATTACGCCGGACTATGCCGAAATCGCCAAGCTTTGCGATCAGTGGCTTGCGCCTAAGCAGGGCACCGACAGCGCGCTGGCGATGGCGATGGGCCACGTTATGCTGACCGAGTTCCACCAGCAGCGCCAGGTGGAATACTTCCGTAACTATGTTCGCACCTACACCGATATGCCGATGCTGGTGATGCTGGAGCCGCGCGACGGTGGCTATTACGCTGCCGGACGTATGCTGCGTGCCAGCGATCTGGTTGATGGCCTGGGCCAGGAAAATAACCCGCAGTGGAAAACCATTGCCATCAATGAAGCCAACGGCGAATTGGTTGCACCGCAGGGATCGATTGGCTACCGCTGGGGCGAGAAGGGCAAGTGGAACCTCGAACAGCGCGAAGGTAAAGATCAGCAGGAAGTCGAGCTGCAGCTGAGCCTGCTGGACAAGCACGATGACATCGTTGACGTCGGTTTCCCTTACTTTGGTGGTACCGAAGTTCAGGACTTCAACACCGTCGCGCTGGATGAAATCCTGCTGCACAAACTGCCGGTTAAGCGCCTGCAGCTGGCTGACGGTAGCACCGCACTGGTGACCAGCGTCTACGATTTGACGCTGGCGAACTACGGCGTTGAGCGCGGTATGAATGATGCTAACTGTGCGGCAACCTATGATGAGGTGAAGGCCTACAGTCCGGCATGGGCTGAGCAGATCACCGGCGTACCGCGTCAGAATACCATTCGTATTGCGCGTGAGTTTGCTGAAACCGCTGAAAAAACGCGTGGACGCTCCATGATTATCGTCGGTGCCGGTCTGAACCACTGGTATCACATGGACATGAACTACCGTGGCCTGATCAATATGCTGATCTTCTGCGGCTGCGTCGGGCAGAGCGGCGGCGGCTGGGCACACTATGTTGGTCAGGAAAAACTGCGTCCGCAGACCGGCTGGCTGCCGCTGGCCTTTGGCCTTGACTGGCAGCGCCCGCCGCGCCATATGAACGGCACCTCGTTCTTCTACAATCACTCCAGCCAGTGGCGCTATGAGAGCCTGCAAACCGAAGAGCTGCTGTCACCGCTGGCGGATAAATCGCGCTACACCGGCAGCCTGATCGACTTCAACGTGCGATCTGAGCGCATGGGCTGGCTGCCGTCGGCACCGCAGCTGAACGTTAACCCACTACATCTTGCGGCAAAAGCAAAAGCAGCAGGTGTTTCCCCGGTTGATTACACCGTTGCCGGTTTGAAGGATGGCTCCGTGCGTTTTGCCGCCGAGCAGCCTGACAACCCGCAGAACTTCCCGCGCAACCTCTTTGTCTGGCGTTCTAACCTGCTGGGTTCTTCCGGTAAGGGGCATGAGTATCTGCTGAAGTACCTGCTGGGAACCGATAGCGGCGTGCTGGGTGACGATCTGGGTGAAATGGGTGCGGCGAAACCGGAAGAAGTGGAATGGCGTGATAATCCTGGCAAGGGCAAGCTTGACCTGGTGGTTACGCTCGATTTCCGTATGTCGAGCACCTGCCTCTACTCCGATATCGTACTGCCAACCGCAACCTGGTATGAAAAAGACGACATGAATACCTCGGATATGCATCCGTTTATTCATCCGCTGTCTGCCGCCGTCGATCCGGCCTGGGAATCCCGCAGCGACTGGGAAATTTACAAGGGCATCGCGAAGCGTTTCTCTGAGCTGTGCGTCGGCCACCTTGGCGTGGAAACCGACGTGGTGACCCTGCCGATGCAGCACGACTCCGCCGCCGAGCTGGCACAGCCGCTGGGCGTGCAGGACTGGCACAAAGGCGAATGCGACCTGATCCCGGGTAAAACCGCACCGCATCTGATGGTGGTGGAGCGTGACTATCCATCAACCTATGAGCGTTTTACCTCCCTCGGACCGCTGCTCGATAAGCTGGGCAACGGCGGTAAGGGCATCAGCTGGAATACTCAGACCGAGGTCGATTTCCTCAAAAAACTTAACTACGTCAAGGCCGATGGTCCGGCAGCGGGCCGACCCAATATCGACAGTGCCATTGATGCGGCTGAAGTCATTCTGTCGCTGGCACCGGAAACCAACGGCCAGGTTGCGGTTAAGGCCTGGCAGGCGCTGGGTGAATTTACCGGGCGCGATCATACCCATCTGGCGCTGAATAAAGAGGATGAAAAAATCCGCTTCCGCGATATCCAGGCACAGCCGCGCAAAATTATCTCCAGCCCGACCTGGTCCGGTCTGGAAGATGAGCATGTGTCTTACAACGCCGGTTATACCAACGTTCACGAGCTGATCCCATGGCGTACGCTGACCGGCCGTCAGCAGCTGTATCAGGATCATCAGTGGATGCGTGACTTTGGCGAAAGCCTGCTGGTCTACCGTCCGCCGATTGATACGCGCACCGTGCAGCCGCTGATAAACCGCAAGCCTAACGGTAATCCTGAAATGGCGCTGAACTTTATCACGCCACACCAGAAGTGGGGTATTCACTCAACCTACAGTGAAAACCTGTTGATGCTGACGCTGTCGCGCGGTGGTCCGATTGTCTGGCTGAGCGAGGACGATGCTAAGCAGTTAGGTATTGAGGATAACGACTGGATCGAGGCCTTCAACGCCAACGGTGCACTGACCGCCAGAGCGGTGGTCAGCCAGCGCGTGCCTGCGGGCATGACCATGATGTACCACGCCCAGGAACGTATCGTGAATATTCCCGGTGCGGAAACGACGAAGCAGCGTGGCGGTATTCATAACTCGGTGACGCGCGTCTGCCCGAAACCGACGCATATGATTGGCGGCTATGCGCAGCAGTCCTACGGCTTTAACTATTACGGCACCGTCGGTTCTAACCGCGATGAGTTCGTCATAGTCAGAAAGATGAATAATATTAACTGGTTAGATGGTGAAGGCAACGACGATTGCCAGGGCAGCCAGCAGGAGGTCGCTAAATGAAAATTCGTTCACAGGTCGGGATGGTATTGAATCTCGACAAATGTATCGGCTGCCACACCTGCTCAGTAACCTGTAAAAACGTCTGGACCAGCCGGGAAGGGATGGAGTACGCCTGGTTCAACAACGTAGAAAGCAAACCGGGCGTGGGCTTCCCTCATGCGTGGGAAGATCAGGAGAAGTGGAAGGGCGGCTGGATTCGAAAAATTAACGGCAAGCTGGAACCCCGCATGGGGAGCCGCGTTGGCGTGCTGTCGAAAATCTTTGCCAACCCGCACGTGCCGGAACTGGACGATTACTACGAGCCGTTTGATTTCGACTATCAGCATCTGCATAACGCACCGGCCGGTAAGCACCAGCCGATTGCCCGTCCGCGCTCGCTGATCACCGGCGAGCGGATGAAGAAGATTGAGAACGGCCCAAACTGGGAGGAAATTCTCGGCGGCGAGTTCAGCAAGCGTTCGAAAGATGCCAACTTTGCGCATATCCAGAAGGAGATGTACGGCCAGTTCGAAAACACCTTCATGATGTATCTGCCGCGCCTGTGCGAACACTGCCTGAATCCGGCGTGCGTGGCGACCTGTCCAAGCGGTGCGATCTACAAGCGCGGCGAAGATGGCATTGTGCTAATCGATCAGGATAAGTGCCGCGGCTGGCGCATGTGCCTGACCGGCTGTCCTTACAAGAAAATCTACTTCAACTGGAAAAGCGGTAAGTCGGAAAAATGTATTTTCTGCTATCCGCGCATCGAATCGGGCGCGCCGACCGTGTGTTCAGAAACCTGCGTGGGCCGTATCCGCTACCTCGGTGTGCTGCTGTATGACGCCGATCGTATCGAGCAGGCCGCTTCGGTGGAGAATGAAAAAGATCTCTACCAGAGTCAGCTGGATGTTTTCCTCGACCCGAACGATCCGGCGGTTATTGAGCAGGCACTGAAAGACGGCGTGCCGCAGAGTGTGATCGACGCGGCACAGCGTTCACCGGTGTACAAAATGGCGATGGACTGGAAGCTTGCGCTGCCGCTGCACCCGGAATATCGCACACTACCGATGGTATGGTACGTGCCGCCGCTGTCGCCAATTCAGTCAGTGGCGGATGCGGGGCAGCTGGGCCATAACGGCGTGCTGCCGGATGTGGAAAGCCTGCGTATTCCGGTGCAGTACCTCGCTAACCTGCTGACGGCTGGCGATACCGCACCGGTACTGTTGGCGCTGAAACGCATGCTGGCAATGCGTCACTACAAGCGTGCAGAAACCGTTGACGGTGTTCATGACGTCAGCGCGCTGGAGCAGGTAGGGCTGACCGAGGCGCAGGCGCAGGAGATGTATCGCTATCTGGCGATCGCCAACTACGAAGACCGCTTTGTGATCCCGTCCAGCCACCGCGAGCAGGCGCGTGAAGCCTTCCCTGAAAGTAAGGGCTGTGGCTTCAGCTTCGGCGACGGCTGCCACGGTAGCGACGTGAAGTTCAATCTGTTTAACAGCCGCCGCATCGATGCGATTGACGTGTCGATCAAAACTACGCGGGAGGAAGATGCATCATGATTGCGATACGTCTTATCGCCCGCCTGCTGGATTACCCGGAGCAGGAACTCTTCGATCATCAGGAAGAGCTGCAGGCAGCCCTGCAGGAAGCGGATGAACTCAGCGGTGAACAAAAAGCGATGCTGGCGGAGTTTATCCGCCACTGTGCAGCGCGGCCGCTGCTGGATCTGCAATCCGACTACTGTGAGCTGTTCGATCGCGGCCGTGCAACGTCGCTGCTGCTGTTTGAACATGTACACGGTGAATCCCGCGATCGCGGGCAGGCGATGGTCGATCTGTTGGATCAGTACCGTGCTGACGGCCTGGAGCTGGATGCCCGAGAACTGCCGGATCATCTGCCGCTTTATCTGGAATATCTGGCGCAGGGTGGGCTGGCCCGCGTTCGTCAGGGCCTGCAGGATGTTGCGCCTATTCTTGCTCTACTGGGTGCTCGTCTTGAACAGCGTGGCAGTCCTTATGCCCAGCTATTCCCCCTGCTGTTGGATCTGTCCGGTAGCAGCGCCAGTCCTGAGTCGTTGCAGTCGCAGGTTGCGGGTGAAACGCGGGACGACACGGCGCAGGCGCTTGACGCGGTGTGGGAAGAGGAGCAGGTGTCCTTTATTGCCCGCATGAATCCACAGGGTGAAGGCTGTACGGCCACACATCAGCGCCGCTTCGCGGGGGCCGTCACTCCGCAGTACCTCGACGTTTCGACACTCAGCCAGCCAAGGGGAGAGTAGGTTATGCAATTTTTAAATATGTTCTTTTTTGATATCTACCCCTATCTGGCCGGTACGGTATTTCTGGTTGGAAGCTGGCTGCGCTACGATTACGGTCAGTACAGCTGGCGGGCGGGTTCAAGTCAGATGCTGAGTAAGAAGGGGATGAGGTTTGCCTCTAACCTGTTCCATATCGGGATACTCGGTATCTTCTTTGGTCATATCGTTGGCCTGCTGACGCCACACTGGGTTTATCAGTCCTTCCTGCCGATCGCTGCCAAGCAACAGCTGGCGATGATTGCCGGGGGGATCTGTGGGGCGATGACGCTGATCGGTGGCGGTCTGCTGCTCAAGCGCCGACTGACTAACGTGCGCGTGCGTGCAACCAGTAGCTTTGCTGACATTATGATCCTGACGCTGCTGGTGGTTCAGGCGGCACTGGGGCTGTTAACTATCCCATTCTCGGCGCAGCATGCGGATGGGTTAGAAATGATGAAGCTGGTGGGCTGGGCGCAGGCGGTGGTGACCTTCCACGGTGGCGCATCGCAGCATCTGGAGGGCGTGGCCTTTATCTACCGCGTGCATATGGTGCTGGGTATGACGCTGTTCCTGCTGTTCCCGTTCTGCCGCCTGGTGCATATCTGGAGCGCGCCGGTCGAGTACCTCACCCGTCGCTATCAGCTGGTGCGTAACCGCCGCTGAAAATAAACGGTGAAATATAAAACGGGCTGGTATCTACCAGCCCGTTTTTTTATACGTTGCAACCCAGCCAGCATGCAGTTCCCTCTGGCTTATCGCTGTGAGCGGGCGCTTAAAGGCCCTTTTGATTTCTGGCAGGACCCGCTGGGAAGCGGGCCTTTCAGGGGCTATCAACCAGTGCCTGTTACTGCCGGATTAAACCAGTGATTTCAGACGGTAAATCCACTCCAGCGCCTGGCGAGGGGAAAGCGAGTCGGGATCGAGCGCTTCCAGTGCCTCAACGGCGGGGGATGTTTCTTCCACCAGCAGCGGCAGCTGTGAACCATCGGCTTTAGTGGCGGCAGCATTGCCGGAAAGGGCTTCAAGCTCTTTCAGTTTCTGCCGCGCACGCTTAATCACGTCCTTCGGCACGCCCGCCAGCGCGGCGACCGCCAGCCCGTAGCTTTTGCTGGCTGCACCATCCTGCACGCTGTGCATAAAGGCGATGGTATCGCCGTGCTCAACGGCATCCAGATGGACGTTAGCCACGCCTTCAATCTGATCCGGTAAGGTGGTCAGCTCGAAATAGTGGGTGGCAAACAGCGTCATCGCCTTAATGCGGGTAGCCAGGCTTTCCGCGCAGGCCCAGGCCAGCGACAGGCCGTCGTAGGTGGAGGTTCCACGGCCGATTTCGTCCATCAGCACCAGGCTGTACTCGGTGGCGTTGTGCAGGATGTTGGCGGTTTCGGTCATTTCCACCATAAAAGTGGAGCGGCCAGATGCCAGATCGTCCGCTGCGCCAACGCGGGTAAAGATTCGATCTACCGGACCGATCACCGCCTGCTCTGCCGGAACGAAGCTGCCGATACAGGCCATCAGCGTGATCAGCGCAGCCTGGCGCATATAGGTACTTTTACCGCCCATATTCGGGCCGGTAACGATCAGCATGCGGCGCTGCGGTGAAAGCGACAGCGGGTTGGCGATAAACGGTTCTTTCAGTACCTGTTCAACCACCGGATGGCGCCCGCCGGTCAGCTTAATCCCTGCTTTATCGCTCAGCGTTGGGCAGCTGTAGTTCAGCGTCCATGCGCGTTCGGCCAGGTTGCTCAGCACGTCCAGCTCGGCCAGCGCAGCGGCGCTCACCTGTAACGCTTCCAGGTGCGGCAGCAGCATATCGAACAGTTGCTCATACAGCGCTTTTTCCAGCGTCAGCGCTTTGCCTTTGGAAGTCAGTACTTTATCTTCATATTCCTTCAGCTCGGGAATGATATAGCGTTCGGCGTTTTTCAGCGTCTGGCGGCGAACATAGTGGATCGGCACCTGATGGCTCTGGCCACGGCTGACCTGAATGTAGTAACCGTGAATGGCATTGAACCCGACCTTCAGCGTGTCCAGGCCGAGCTTTTCACGCTCGCGGATTTCCAGCCGGTCAAGGTAGTCGGTCGCGCCGTCGGCCAGCGCCCGCCATTCATCCAGCTCTTCGTTATAGCCTGGCGCAATGACGCCGCCGTCGCGCACCAGCACCGGCGGGGTTTCGATAATCGCGCGCTCCAGCAGCTCGCGCAGTTCGGCAAACTCACCCATCTGGCTACGCAGGGTTTGCAGATGGTCGGTTTGATTATTTTCCAGTACCTCATTCAGCTGCGGTAGCTGCTGGAAGGCGTGGCGCATGCGGGCCAGATCGCGCGGGCGGGCGGTGCGCAGCGCCAGACGTGCCAGAATTCGCTCAAGATCGCCGATCTGCCGCAGCAGCGGCGAAAGCTCATCGTTGAGATCCTGCAGGGCGGCGATACTTTGCTGGCGCTGGGTAATGACCTGGGTATTACGCACCGGACTGTGCAGCCAGCGCTTCAGCATGCGGCTGCCCATTGGCGTCACGGTTTTGTCCAGTACCGAAGCCAGCGTGTTTTCAATGCCGCCGGAAAGATTCTGGGTGATTTCAAGGTTTCTACGGGTGGCTGCATCCATAATGATGCTGTCCTGCTGGCGCTCCATGGTCAGCGAACGGATATGCGGCAGCGAGGTGCGCTGGGTATCTTTCACGTACTGCAACAGACAGCCTGCGGCACGCAGCGCCTGATGTGCCTGCTCCACGCCGAAACCGCTGAGATCGCGGGTGGCGAACTGCAGGTTGAGCTGCTGACGGGCGGTATCCAGCTCAAACTCCCACAGCGGTCGGCGGCGCAGGCCGCGGCGGTTTTCAATCAGCGCCATCGACGGGAAGTCTTCCGGGTACAGCAGCTCGGCCGGGTTAGAGCGCTGTAGTTCTGCTGCCATCGTTTCCTGATCGTCCGGCTCTGCCACACGGAAACGGCCAGAGCTGATATCCAGCGTGGCGTAACCAAACCCGCGTGCGCTCTGCCAGATGGCCGCCAGCAGGTTATCCTGGCGCTCCTGCAGCAGCGCCTCATCGCTGATCGTTCCCGGGGTGACAATGCGTACCACTTTACGCTCAACCGGGCCTTTGCTCAGTGCCGGATCGCCGACCTGCTCGCAGATCGCGACGGATTCGCCCAGCTGTACCAGCTTCGCCAGATAGTTTTCCACGGCGTGATAGGGCACGCCCGCCATCGGGATCGGCTCTCCGGCGGAGGCACCGCGTTTGGTCAGCGAGATTTCCAGCAGCTGAGAAGCACGTTTGGCATCGTCGTAAAACAGCTCATAGAAGTCACCCATACGGTAGAACATCAAAATTTCCGGATGTTCTGCTTTCAGCCGCAGGTACTGCTGCATCATTGGTGTATGTGCGTCGAAATTCTCTAGTGTACTCATCAGTTTATGATGTCCATTTTATTAAATTTTAACGAGTTAGTGATGTTTGTTGTTATCATTGAGTTTCACTTTGTCTCATTGGATCTCATGAAATCCTACATTTAAATGTAGGTTAAAGTGTAGCTTACCAACCTATAGCCTGGTAAAATATGGCTACTTAGAGCACAACCTACATTTCGTTTAATAAATGCGTAGGGAGCATGATAACGGAGTCTTTATGGCAGGAAAACAAGAGGCAAAGCCACTGTCGTTTAAAGCGATAGAAATGATGAAGCCAGGTGACAAAGATAAAGCTGATATTGGCGAAAATCGTGGTTTACGTGTCTCCTGTGGTGCTACTGGTGTTAAGTCTTTTTTCTATCGTTACACGAGTCCTGTGACTGGAAAACTTGCTCAGGTAAAAATTGGCAACTTCCCGCAGACTTCTCTCGCCGCTGCACGTCTTAAACTCAACGAATTAAAGCTCCTCCGTCAGGAAGGACGGTGTCCTGCATCAGAACTCAGGCAGGAAAAACAACTTCGTGCAATCGAGGCTGAACAGGCCAAAGTACCTGAATTAACTGTGCAGGGATTAGTTGAACTCTACCTGACTGAGCGCATTGAGGACCGCAAAACTAAGGATGGCAAAATCATTCCGGGAGCCCGGAAGAAGAAGGGCCAGGATGAAGTGCGCAGAACACTGTATGCCGATGCGGTAGATAAGCTGGGTGATCGTAATGCAGCAGAAATCACACGCAATGACGTGATTACGCTTATCAATGGCATTGTTGCCAGAGGCGCAAAAGTGCAAGCCGGTAACGTTCTACGGGAGCTGTCTTTGGCCTACGAGTTCGCTATTGGTCTGGGGCGTTTTGATGCCAGCTTTGCTAATCCCGCGCTGTTGGCAAAATCCAGCCTGCGTCAAACTCGAATCAAGCTTACTAATAATTGCGGGACTCGAGTTCTTAGTGAAGCTGAGCTGAAAAAGTTTCTCCTGTGGCTACCGGGTTCTGCTTTTTCACCGACAATCAAAAACGTGCTTCGTCTGACCTTGTGGACAGGTTGCCGTACCGGTGAGGTCTGTAACATGGCGTGGAAGGATGTTGATCTGGAGAAAGGTACGATACACCTGCGCGAGAATAAAACAGGCGTTGAACGTTACGTTCAGCTATCGACGCAAGCAATAGATTTTCTTAAAGTTCTCCGCCTCAATTCGGATACATATTTATTTCCGTCTACACGAACAAGAAGACCAATCCAGCAAAAGTATCTTACGGAGAATGCGTGGCGCTTACGTGAATCCGGGCAGATGCTAGATATACCGAGTTGGACACCTCATGATTTACGGCGGACCGTGCGTACCGGGCTATCACGGCTTCAATGTCCTAACGAAGTGGCTGAGGCTATTCTGGGACATACAAAAGGCGGTGTGGAAGGTATTTATAACCTTTACAAGTATGATGCTGAGTGTAAAAAGTGGCTGCAGATTTGGGCGGATTATCTCGAACGCATATCATCGAGCAATAGCATATGTCGCCAGAGCTGACAAACTAAAATTTTTAGTAAAGCAATACGAGTTTATTCCTTTTCTAGCATAACCTGGATATGAGTAATCTGTTTAGATAATCAACAGATAGTCATTCGTTATAGAGCTGTATAAAAATACAGCTCATCATTGTTAATGAGCGAGTCTGCACGAATAGAGGTTGAGCCATGATTTACATGTCATAATATTAATCATTTTATTTTTTTGATTTGTGGTTATACATATACTCATGGTTGTACTCACTTTGGAGTTGGTTCGCATTCGTAATGCGAAGGCCGTAGTATCGACTCCTATTATCGCACCGCTAACGTCCCCCATTATCGATTTTACCTTAATTTTTGTGATTTTGTTTGTATTGTTTATCCAGTATTATCCGCTTTTAGCCGTTGCAATCCAAATTCAAAACGGGTACATAAATGAGTACCCATGCCAGCCTATGTCGATTGCATGTTTGATAATGAGATCTTGGTTGGGCGTGGCTTGAACGCTTTTGTCTGGGGTTATAGATTTTACTCGTTGGAAAATTTTTTATTAGCCAGATAAGATATATTTACCATAAAGTTAGTATTTATAAGGAGTTAACGTGCTTACTGTTTACTGCGAAAAAATGACTCAATCATGGCTAAATGGCCCCATGTTTGGATTAATAGGAATTTTGATAGGTGCTGCTTTGGGATTATTAACAGCCTATTGTACTCAACGATGGCAGCACACAAATGCGCTTTCATTAGAAAAGGAGCGAATGGAAGTGAAGTTGTTTACCGACTTTGCTTTAAATGATCTTTTAAAATATATCGATGTTGAAATGGATTATATCCAACGTATTTATGCATCAAAAAATGGAGGGTCAATATCGCTTACAGATATATGTGGTCATCATAGAGGTGGTTTGGCTAAATATAAGGCGCTGCTGTCAATATTTAAAAATAATGACTTGATTAAAAAATTCGATAGGTTGCTAACGTATCGTGATAAATTTTCAGAGATACCAATGAAAAATAAAAATGGAGAAGTTATTTCTAATCCCGCGCTTTTGCTTGATGAGGCAGCCGAGTTGACGGGGGAAATAAAACTGATTTTATTTTCGCATTGTTCATTAGATAAAGTGAAAGGTTAGAAAACCCCCTCCAGATTTTTATAGTCCAGCACCACTATGGTAAAACCCAGCGCGCGGGCGTCCATACGCACGCATCTGGTCGGCGCGCGGTGGTTTGTATTCCATAAAGAAGAGGCGGACACCGGGTAAAAGTACAATGCGAACCGGTACCGAATGACATTCGTGTGACACTGATCTATTCGCAATATTGATGCTAGGTTAAATCAAATAACCGATTTTTTTACCCTGAACCCGAATATGATCCAGCCGTAATCAGGAATAACCAGCTTAATGTTGGTTGTGTATTCTGGCAACCGGCAGACTTCTCAGCAAATTCTAACGGGTCAGCCATCTCAGTGCAGAACGGGGATGGCGCTTATTATAGTGTATGCGTAACGCCTCGATTTTGCACCGCGCATCCTCTGTAAGCACACCTGTTCTCGTTTAGGCAATCCTGGCGCAGCATGCCGTTCGCTGGCACTGTAACGCGCCTGTAGCTCCCGGCCCCATTCGCGCAGCCGTGCCAGTACGTTCTGCAGCATCGCTTTGTCGAGACTTAAAGCGGCCACCAGTTTCTTCAGCCGCAGGCTTTCCTCTTCGAGCTGGCGAATGTGCTTCACCTCGGAGAGAGAAATGCCGCCGTATTTTTTACGCAAAGTGAAGAACGTGGCATTGGTAATACCCAGCTTACGACAGGCCTCCGGCACGGGTGACCCAGTTCAGCCTGCTTCAGGGCGAAGACAATCTGCTCTTAGGTGAATCGTGATTTTTTCATCGGCACCACCTCCGTTGAGGGATTGTTTATTATGCCGGAATTCTGTTTCTGAATGGCGCAGGACTTCGGGGCAAGGTCAGTTTATTACAGATACTTCCTATGGTAAATTCGTGCAATGACTCATGGTTTGTTGCTTACTGAGCGATAAAATCCAGCCATTGTCAAGCTATTCATATCGATACCAAATTCTATATATACCAGTAAGGCTGCCTCAATTATCTAGGACAGCGATCCTCCGGAGGAAAACAGAGTGACGATAGACGTGTTGATTCGTTTTTTGAGTGCCGGCCTCTTAGATGTTCAGGGTGATGACGCAAAACTCGAAAAGCTACAAACCACTGCGGCAGACTTGTCCGCTGCGCTAAAGAAGACCCCCTCAAAGTCTGCTGCATTTTCTCTCATAGCTTTCGATCCGTCCTCTCCTGCAACTGATCCAGTGATTCAGGAGGCCGTTGAGGCACTTCAGAGTCGTTGGGCAACTTACATCAACACCTTCTCTGATACGCCAGTGACAGTAATCCGAGCTCTATTGCTGGATGCTCTTTTTAAAGCAGCCAGCGAAGATGACCACATTGGCATTGCCTTTATCTCCTATGCACGTAATGCACTCTCATTTATGGAAGCTTGCAATGAAAGCAAGATTTGGGGCGATGTGGTCGCAGAAATAGAAAGACAGGTTAACGTCCGAGCAGAAGCTGAATGGACTACTCCTGAATCAATCCGTGTTCCCGAAATGAACTATTTGGTACCCGGGGCAATTACTATACGCGGCCAAGAAGTATCCCTTGATAAGGATGCTCTAGCAGAGAAGATTGCAGCAGCTGGCGGGCCAAGTAATGCAGCGGGACAGCCTACAGGAGGAAATTCGAATTGGTCAAATAGCGGTCAAGCCTGGGTTCATCAGTTTACTCCTCTTCTAGCCAATGCCATTTATGGTGCATTGGAAGAAGTATTGGAAGGAGCACAAATTGAGCCAGTAGATTTATCTGAACCGTTGAAAAATCTCGCCAGTGCAGTATCAATTCATGTGGACAATACGCTGCAAGCTGTGAGCGGCGCGACAGCGGGCCTCCAACGTCGCACCAGCTTAATCTGGTGGAAGGAAACGCTGTATTCTCCAAGTGTACAACGTAGCTACCGCGATATGTCTCCACCCATCGCGGCTGCCTTGATGGCCTTTGATCTCCATCAACAAGTCCCTTTGTTTTCCCCTGCAAGTGTTGCAGCCTTCTTACACGAAACAGTTTTGAGCTTACCGGATATTGAGACGCAAGATGGAAAACCAATTCGTGTTCTACTAGAAGAAGCACTACAAGCAGAGGAACTGGCACCATTACGTGATACCTCCTCTCAGTTGTTCCCAGAACCTACTGGTCGAGGCCCTCTCCTAGGAATCTTGGGACATGGGTTTGGCAAAAACATCAATGATGATCAGTTCCGTAGTCTGGTAGGTATTCCAGCTGAGTCGGCTCTTACTATTCCCCAATGGGCGACATGGATCTTCCGAGAGTTGCAAGCTGCACGAGCCATGCAAGACGGAGCTGTGGTAAAGAAGCGAGGACGTAAATCCTGATGAATACATGTTCTAGATCTACTTGTTTTGCTCCTGAATCCACTTGCAGCATGGGCTGCCTAGATCATACAAAATGTCATGAGTGGGCCGGGCAGGAAGGAGTGGTGACTTTGCATGAAGAGACTGCTCCGCATGAGTTGGTGCTCCCTTGGTCCGGAGGCGCCTTGGGGCTAGTAGACCTTGGATTTGTTGCTGGTCGTGCAAAACCTCTGGTTGTCGGTATCATCGGACACCAGAATGCAGGAAAGACCACATTGCTCGCTGCGTGGTATTTGTTGCTTGGCCGGGGTTTAATTTATGGTGATCATCAGTTTGCAGGGTCCTACTCACTTGCTGGTTGGGAGGCAGTAGCCAGTTCGCTTCGGTGGGCTCCAGGGCATTCCCCCAGTTTCCCACCACACACGACCAGTCGCGGTGGAAGAGCACCTGGATTGCTCCACTTGGATTTTCGACATTCTGATAGAGAGTTTCGTGGGTATATGTTTGCGGATGCTCCTGGTGAATGGTTTCAGAAATGGGCTGCAAACCGTGATAGTGCTGACGGGGCTGGCGCTCGTTGGGTTGCCGAGCATGCAGACGTATTCTTGCTTGTCGCTGATTGTGAGGCCCTTGCAGGCCCCAGCAAGGGTTCTTCTCGTGGTTCCTTCTTGCGCCTTGTGGAACGCTTAGCTTCAGAAAGGGGGAGTCGTCCCGTTGCACTTGTTTGGACTAAATCTGATGTCAAGGTCGCTCCAGAGATGAAGGCTGCAATTAGACAAGCGGTTTTTAGCTCTATTCCGGAAGCTGTCGAATTTTTCGTCAGTACAGCAGTGAAGGACGATGATACTTTGGGCAAGGGTCAAGGTTTTTTGGAGCTTCTTAATTGGACACTACTAGTCAGACGTGGGCGCGTTCTCTTACCACCTGTTGATACGGCAAACGAGGATCCACTTTTCATGTTTGGTAAGAGGTGATTATGAGTTCCAGTGATAACTCGATTCTGCTCATTGGAGAGTCCGATGTCGGCAAGACTCACTATGGTGCCCAATTATTGAAGCGCCTGATGAAAAGGGATGGTCAACTCAGAATGAATGGTGCGGCAACCAACCTAGAGCCTTTCGAATCAGCTATGAGCTGCCTCGACGAAGGCATGGCGGCAGGCCATACCGCTGCATCAACCTACGTCGATAGCATCTGGCCTATTACGGATGCGCAAGGGCGCTCTGCCGAACTTATTTGGCCCGATTATGGTGGCGAACAGATTAAAGCGATCTCTGACACACGCCGCATTCCTGCGGCTTGGCAGTCTCGAGTGATTGCAGCCCCATCGTGGCTATTCCTTATCCGTTTGCAGAAAACCCGTATAAACGCAGACATTTTTTCGAGGCCATTACACGATCTGCCTGTCAATAATACCGAGAGTCACGATATTCAAATGTCAGATCAGGCCAAGCTAATAGAGTTACTTCAGATACTTCTTTACATCCGCGGAATGGATAGTACGAAACCCCTAGCTAGCCCCCGTCTTTGTGTACTCCTTAGCTGTTGGGATGAACTTGGGGTCGAAGAAGCCCCACCGGAATTATTGCAGAGCCGATTACCTATGCTATCGAGCTTCATCCACAACACATGGGAAAAACCGAGTGTTTTGGGACTCTCTGCGCTTGGACAAGCATTGAGCCCTAAAGACCCTAATGAAGATTACTCAAATCGTGGGCCAGAGCAGTTTGGCTATGTTGTACTTCCCGATGGTCAACATTCACCAGACCTTACTCTGCCAGTACAATTCCTTTTGGATGAAAACCTCTGACACAAGAGACTGGATTGATGAAAATCGAGCAAGCTATTTATGGCGAAGTCCGCAGTGGGCATGCCTTGAGGCTAGCGAGCACTCGGAGTCAAATTGTCGATGAACTAGCATCACGGCTAGACCTACCAGACACAGCACCACCAGGAGTTAACTGGTCTCCCTACATAACAGGTTTCCCTTGTGGAGATAAATATGTCCTGGCACGGACATTCGCTGACCCACACGCGACGCGGGCTGGTATGGTTATATCTCATGCGCTTATTGCGCCTCTCGATGAAATTGTCACAACAGCTAACCTAAAATCGCTTTTTGAGAACCTAATTGTTACGCCTGAGGTCCCCGGTACGCTTACTACATTAGATATCCAGAGATCAGCAGAACCCCAGATTGATGCAATAGATTTGACAGCAACAGCTGAATCACTGGTCACCCGAGGGGTGGGACCATCAGTAAAAATTGGTATCGATGGGTTTGAAGATCTGATTGTTGCATTATGGTTCCGTCTTTGGCCTGAGCTTCGTGCAAGTTTTTCGTTTCGCCTAAGTTTCGGCCCACATGATATAATCGATAATCCTCCGCCAGTGCTTGTCTGTACGCCCTCTACATTGGCGGCCCGCTGGACAGGGCGTAATATTATTAGTGTTTCTGGTTCAAAGAATCTTACACGAGCAGCATCAATACTTTGCGACAGTACAGAAGCTTTTCCAATACTCCAATTTGCTGATGAGATTGGTATATGCGTAAACAGATTTACTCACCTTCAAATGCTTGTAAGTGCATACGAACTCAGTTCTACTCCTGATTTCGAAGCATGCGTTGCCACGATAAGGCTAGTAAACACGCTATCTCCTTATCCAACAGTAGGGGCTGTGGGTAAGGAAAAACTTATCCATAAACTTTGCTCGCAGATGTGTGATGTTGGAATAACAGGAATCCTCCAGCTCAGAAACCTTAGGATAACAGGCTTTCATGGAGCTGAGCGTATTTGGGAAAGTCTAAGAGCCAGGGTTGCATCCTATAGTCTTGAGGAAGTGGATGATCGAAGACTCCTAGATATAATTAGCGATGCCCTATCAGTAGAAGCTGTCACACCTTGGTGTGAAGCTATTCTCAGTGGCATTATCACGTCTGCATGCTCAACGTCATCAGCTTTCCCACTAGCCTTCTGGCGCTGGGCCCATATGCAGCCATCTACGCTTACCAAATTATTCGAGCATCTACCTTCAGATCATGATTTGGAAACTCGTCTCTCCAAAGTTGTACCGCAAGAAATGAACACAAGTGTGGGTTATGCGGTCATGACACTCGCGCGATCAAAGAAGTGGTTACGCCTGTATGGCGCTGCCGTGGGGGCGTGTTTTGAACCAAGGGAAGCAGTTCACCAACAGTTAATTATCGATACAGAACTAACACATCTAGATGGTATCAAGGCAGCCCTACGGCGCTCGACAAGTAAGGAGTTGGTCACGCTTGCGCTTGAGAGCGACGAGCCCCGTATTTTATGCCTTGCAGCAGAAGAAGTCGCACATTATCCGAAACTTCTTAAGGACACTGACTTCAGCTCGGTTTCAGCGCAAGAGCTCTGGGCCAGAGCATTGGCTATTAACATAGATGCTTGGCGGGGGCCTGCAGACCCCAAACACTCCTTACTCGTTATCCTTCAAGCTCTTCTCGATGGCCACCAGATAAACTCCCAACTGCTTGGTGCGTTATCCACCACACCCATTGCCAATCTTTGCGGCTATGAACGCTGTATTGAGGTCTGGGCACGACTCGGCGAACCTGCTCGCACTCATTTTTTGAAGGCAACAGCATCAGGATGGCTTGAGCAAGCAGTATTGGGAAGTGTTGTTGTTCCAGATTCACAATTGGAGATCACCCTTCTTGCTGGCCAAGCTCTGGATCAGAAGCTTCAAACTTTAGTGTTAACAGATGCAAAATTGGCAATGAAACTGATTGATGCTTTACCAGCATATGGAGAGTCACGATTTCTTCAATGGCTGGAATACTGGTTGTCTACTAACCGTTCTATGACATATTCTGAGGCTGAATTACTTGGCAACCTTGTTCATAATCGACAATGGCAGCGAGTCGTGGATCGCTTAGTTCGCGTTGCTAGAGATGGACAGAATGACGTTAAGCCAGTTCTTAGATTTTGTCGCAACATGGTAAATCTCATTGATGTGTGGCTATTAGGCATATCAGTCATTACGAGCCACGAAAAGTGGCTCGTTCTTGAAGAACTTGCAGCAGATCTCTATCCAGGAGGTCCGGATGAAAGTGAGCTTTGGGATCGCGCTGGGGGGCGAAATAGTCATCTTGTGTTCTCAGGAACAGGACATGCACGATGGCACGATGCCCTCACACAAATCCGAAAAGGAAGAGGTCCCGTGCTTACTCGGTTGTTGGAAGAAATGAAGCGAGATTTCCCTGCAAATAGTCAGCTTCACCATTTAGCCAATGACTTTCGATTTACAACTTCCCTATAAAAAACACAAAATCAGAGAGTTACCATGAGTCAACATGATCAAGTAAAAAGCATTTCAAAATCTAAATTCCCAAATGGTCACGCCTTAGTGATAGCCATTTCTGCTTATAAGGAAGTTAATCCATTACCTCCAGAAATTGCTAATGATGCCCGTGCAATAAGGGCTGTGCTTACCGATCCAGAATACTGTGGGTATGATCCGGATAATATTACATTACTCTTGAATGAGCAGGCAACTCTCGGGGCAATCCGTCGTGAGCTTGATTTATTAGCCAGCCGTTGTTCAAGCTCTGACACTGTTTGCATTTATTTTTCTGGGCATGGTGCCAACCTTGGCAATCCTACAGACCCTATTAGCGCCTTGGTTCCCGTTGACTGCGAACTTTCTAATATATTAAAGACTGTTCTAATGGAGGAGGAGTTTTCAGACGCCCTCACTAAAATAAAAGCGCAGCGACTCTTGGTTTTTATTGATGCATGCCACTCTGGTGGAGCAGGTAGCTTAAAATCTCTTGGAGATAATTTAGCTACTAATTGGGGTTTTAGTGATAAAATATTAGGTCGATTAGCACAGGGAACTGGTCGCGTTATAATCGCCTCTTCAAGGGCCTCCGAGACATCACTCATTTTGCATGGTGCAAGCAATAGTCTTTTTACAGAACATCTGGTTGGCGCATTGAAAGGTGGGGCATATACACAGGGAGATGGCCTGATTCGTGTTTTTGATGTTTTCAACCATGTTTCCGAAAAAGTACAAGCCTCAGTACCAGGTAAACAGCATCCTATCTTTAAGGCCAGTGACCTAGAAGACAACTTTCCCATTGCTCTAGATTGTGGAGGTATTAAATCAATCACTTCTGCTGTCAACATCAACAATACAGACGAGCCCACAGTATGGCGACAACTTGAAGAAGTCTTTGCGGATCTATATCCAGCAGGGCCACAGGATCAGGAGATATGGAGCCGAGCAGGTGGCGATATTTCCCGTCTTCGTTTAAATGGCACAGGGCGAGTACAGTGGTTCTCTGCGCTCCGGACTATGCGACAAGGTGGTGGTGGTCAAGCTATAAATAAACATTCTTTGATTTTGGCAGCACTACAAGATTTCCCTCATCATCATGAACTTAAGCATTTAGCAGCAATATAGTTATCAATAATAAATAAAAATGATACGTATTTCTCACGATCTACACCTGTGTGAAATACGTGACCTGCCCCAGTGTAAGATATAATGATCAATTAGTATTATCGGGTTGGTTACCTTCTAATTTCCCATTTCTCCAGCCTGCTACAAATTCTGATGGGGTCTGGTAATTCAGCGATGAATTTGTAAGTATCCCGCATAATCGTGCCATTCACATTTAGAGATCTTCCGGCATACTCATTTTGCCAACGAAGGAGATCGCTATGCGTAAAGCCCGTTTTACTGAGCATCAGATCATCACAGTGATTAAGTCAGTTGAATCCGGACGAACAGTGAAAGATGTCTGTCGCGAAGCCGGAATATCTGAAGCCACGTATTATAACTGGAAGTCTAAATACGGTGGCATGGAAGCATCTGATATTAAAAAGATAAAGGATCTTGAAGACGAGAACCGGCGGCTCAAGCAAATGTTTGCCGACCTCAGTCTTGAAAATCGCGCACTGAAAGACGTTATCGAAAAAAAGCTCTGAAGCCAGCTTTTAAGCGTGAGCTGGTGACGCACCTGATAACAACATTCGGACTGAGTATTCGCCAGGCCTGCAGGAGTCTGAACCTGAGCAGAACGGTTTATCATTATCGTCCGGACAACACCCGTGACGATCCCGTTATTTTCGCGTTACAGGCGGCTGCTGAAAGATATCCGCGATACGGCTTCCCGAAGCTTTTTCAGGTTCTGAAGCGGCAGGGATATCCGTGGAACCATAAGCGGATCCACCGCATTTACTGCCTGCTGAAACTGAATTTTCGTCGCAAAGGCAAACAGCGTCTGCCGGTACGTAGTCCATCGCCGCTGACCACACCTGAAGCTCTGAACCAGAGTTGGTCTGTAGATTTTATGCATGACGCGCTGATTTGCGGTCGTCGCTTTCGCACGTTTAATGTCGTCGATGATTTTAATCGCGAGGCTTTGTCGATCGAAATAGACCTGAACCTGCCGGCCCAACGAGTTGTTCGTGTGCTCGACAGGATCGCAGCAAACCGGGGATACCCCGCGATGCTTCGCATGGATAACGGTCCGGAGTTTATTTCGCTGACTCTGGCTGACTGGGCAGAAATGCACGCTGTGAAGCTGGAATTTATCGAACCGGGTAAACCAACTCAGAATGCATTTATTGAACGCTTTAACCGGACATACCGCACTGAAATACTCGATTTTTATCTGTTCAGGACGCTGAACGAAGTACGAGAAATCACAGAACGGTGGCTTTCAGAATATAACTGTGAACGTCCACATGAATCACTGAACAACCTGACACCGGAGGAATACCGACGACAACATCATCTGGCCGGGATCTCTAAAAGTGCGTGGAACTAAAACGGGTCTATTTACAGATGGGTTTGCGCAATTGCGACAGCGGATCAAAGAAATTCGCCGTGATGCTAAACACAACGGCGAGGACTATCGGTTGCTGATGCCTGAATCAGAGCAACCGCTTATCGACTGACGATTATAATCTGTTATCCATTTCCAGCGCGCATTGCTCCCGCTCACCCGCTGGTTCGCAACGGCACGGGTGAGGACTGCATACTCCCCGGACCAGTAACCTGCGCCCTTTATGGGGCGGGATGAGCGCGTTGATTTTCTTATGCCGAAGTTCATCGTGACACAGTCGGATGTCGTAAGCGCCGTCCGCAGCGGTTGACCTGATTTTTCGATGAGTGTGCCGATTAATCCGGGGAACGCCTCTGAATCCGTAACGTTGTTCAGCGACAAGTCTGCACAAATGATTTCATGTGTTTTTGCACCCACCGCAAGATGCAGCTTCCGCCAGATACGACGGCGCTCCTTGCCGTGCTTTTTGACTTTCCATTCGCCTTCACCGAAGACCTTCAGGCCTGTGGAATCAATCACAAAGTGCGCGATTTCACCCCAGGTGGGCGTTTCAAAACTGACGTTCACCGACTTTGCCCGCTTGCTGACACTGTTGTAATCCGGGCAGCGCAGCGGGACATCCATCAGGGCAAAAATAGAATCAATAAAGTCCTCAGCGGCTCGCAGGGTCAGCCGGAATACGCGTTTAATCGCCAGGACGGTTGTGATGCCAAGGTCTAAATAGCAATGAGGTCGTCCCCTGGATGCAGGCATTACTGACTCATACCAGGCCTGAATCGCCTTATCATCAAGCCAGAAAGTGATAGAGCAACGATTAATCAGGGCCTTGTTGTAGTTGCGCCAGTTGGTGATTGTGAACTTCTGCTTTGCCATGGAGCGGTCTGTGTTGTCAGGATGATGCGTGATCTGCTCCTTCAACTCGGCAAAAATTCGATTTATTCAACAAAACCATTGAGAATATGGCTGCATTATTGATGTTTGAAATGTATATTAAATTGATAGTTTTAATAGATGGCTCTTGTAAAAAAAATGGGAGGTTTTGTGAAGGATAATGAGGTTTCATCATTGGGTAATTTACCTGCTCCGTTGATATATAATGTGAATATAATTACTGGTGATAATGGTAGTGGAAAAACACGATATTTATCTCGGCTTGCAAATGAAGTCATGAGTGATATGTATATCAATAACTCCGATTATAGTAGATTAATCTGTTTGTCTGGAACTGTTTATGAAAACTTTCCAAGAAATCCAAGCGCGAAAGAAAAAGAGGAAAGAGATGGTGCTAATGCATATTATTATTTTGGAAGTAGAGTAAATAATAATTTATTTTCTGAGATAGCTCCATTTCGAATGATGTTACATTCATACTTTGACTTCTCTCCAACGAGTACATCAGCGATCTTAATAAAGAGGCTTTTGGATGATATCGGGTTTGCTGATGATATTCGCTGTAAATTTGCGTTGCAAGATAATAAAGAAGGTGCAATTCTTTACGCAGAAGACATAAAAAATTTTAAGTCGAAGTTATCTGACCCACCTACAAAAATTAAAGCCCTATTGAGACAAGCTTTTAAAAAAGGAGAGTTAACATTAAGTGATATTAGTTTTCACAAGAAGGTTGACGGAAGAAATTATAGTATTAAAGAATTAAGCTCAGGTGAGCGTAGTATTATTCTCTCCACGCTAGCTTTAATATTTTCACTTAAAAATGATGCGTTAGTATTATTTGATGAACCCGAAAATTCACTCCATCCTAAGTGGCAAGAAGTAATATCAAGTACAATAAGAACGATTATTGATGAGTTGGGATATAAAGCTACCGTGTTGATTGCTACGCATTCACCGTTGATTGTATCAAGTATGCTAAATAAAAATACATTTATAATGAATTTGCCAAGTGAGGCTAAGTGGGAACAATCAGAGTTTTTAGGAAATAACTCTGATTTTATTTTGCAAGAGCAATTTGGCTTGATTTCTTCACGATCAAATTTAGTCATCGCTCTCTTTCAAAGAGCATTAAAAGCATATTCACACAATCAAAGTCCATCTTTTATAAAGGCAATGGATGAATTGTATTCCTTAGATGTGAAGTTTAACCCTGAAGATCCGCTTTATAATGCTTTTAATTTCTTAGATGCTTTCTATAAGGAGATTAATGGATGAATCTTGGTCCTGCTAAAATGACATGTTTGCATCGGCAAATAGTTAAAACTAAGACTAATAAAAGGTTAATACAATTATACCTAAATAGTCAACTAGAATGGGGAGATGAAGATTTAAAAAAGATGAAGGAATCATTACGACATTTACTTAGAATTCAACAAGAGTCAAGATGTATTTTTTGTCGGAGGCCTATAAAAAAGGAAAGGAAAAACTCAACAGAAGATATTGAACATTTTCTCGATAAATCGAAGAAACATTACAAACGCTGGGCATTCCATCCATTGAATCTAACTTTAGCTTGCCATCCTTGCAATATGCAAAAGACAACAATTGAAATGGGTGATAATTCTGTAAAGCTGTCACCATGGATTTATAGCGGTATGGGAACATTCAAATGGCTGCATCCATATTTTGATAATTATCATGATAATATTGAAATCGAAAAAGGATGGTTCTATAGGGTTAAAGATAATGCTCCAAATGCAATAGCTGCGCACAATATGATTAAAGAGTGCAAACTGGATTCAATTTCTGAAATAGAAAAAGAATCGGATATTATTAAGATTTATCTTTTGGATAATATAAACTTTACATTAGACCTTCTAGTAAATGATCGGAAAGAAGAGGCGATTGAACAGTTAAGTAATCTCCGCGATGCTTTTGAATTGCGCTGGTTTGATTTTTGAAAATTGTTAGCCTTCAAACTATTGAAGTGTGAAGGCTAACAGATAAAGTTGCTAGATTACATTATGAAAAATTAGATCCATTTATAAATTTTTATATCCTATCCTAATTCCTAATTCCTAATTCCTAATTCCTAATTCCTAATTCCTAATTCCTAATTCCTAATTCCTAATTCTCGCCTTACAATTCCTTAACTCAAACTAGAAGTATTCCGCGCAATACGTAGATACTCATTACACCAGATCCAAAAAATTAAATTTCTGAAACAAATTATATCAGCGACTTAACTTCCAGCGCAGCGGATCGCCGTTGCGCGCGTTGTCTTTATCAGTTGAGGAATACTTTGTGTTCAAATTAAACCCGATGTCAGCTAAGAGCAGGTCAAGCGGATTAGCATTTAAACTCAGCGATAATATTTTTTTCATTGAGGATAATGTATTGTTCTAAGGTGTGCATATCACCTCTGTTCAGGTTACCAAAATTATTAAACCGCTATACTCAGATCATCTTTGAGCTGATGTTAGTGTGGAGAGCGGTTGATTACAGTTACTGAACTTCATCGCTGAGAGTCAGAGGCATGGTTGTCGGTTAACCCTGTTCAGAAGGTGAGTCATCTGCTTCTTCACTTCTGGTTGCTCTCATTTTTCGCCGCACAACTGACAGCGAAATGAGCTTAAAAAGTGGCCGGATAACTCCCGTCGCAAGCATCCGGAACAACAGCAATATTTTGATAAAAATAAACCTGATGACCATGAAAAGTCATGAAGGGGGACGAACCGTGTCATGTTTGACCATCGATCTTGAGGCATTGGCAAGCTTACCTCCGGCTACAAAGGCCAGCAGGAGAAACACGAAATAGCGCGTATTATGCCCCTGCTCGATTTCCTGAATATGTTCATCCGCCTTCTGAATGGACTTTTGCAGTAGCTGGAGATTCTGTGCATAAGGCGGGGGTAGGAAGGCAACAGGATTCTTGTAGTCATCCATGCCGAGCGACATCTCGATAGGGACGGTTTGACAGTTATCCCTAATCTTGCCCTGTGAGCAAGCCATGACGTTGAATGCATCGATCTGCTTTTTAAGCGTAGGCTCACTGGCGACACTGCTGACCTGCTCCCATTAAACTAATGCAGCATGATGTTAGGAACTTCCGCCCTTGGCACTCTGCAGACGTTCGTGGAACTTACTTGCTGTACACAGAAAGCTTTTGGTAAGGGCATTAAGTGGAAAGGGGTGGCAGTGCTTATAGTTATCTGTCTACAAATGATCAACAACAATCCCTCAAAACCTAGTGAATAGGGTATGCACCATTTACACCTACTATAGGTCAAAGTGTGGGTTTAAATAAGATTATAAGTAATATCTTTATTAATCAATGATAGAATACCAATGCATCATGGGGGTATGGGAATCGAAATTCTTGTTGTCAGTCACGGACATGGTTTGATTAATCCATTGAATTTAAAGTGTAATGTGATTTTATTGTTTTCGTTGGTATCACGGTGTTGCTCAAAATAACGCGCAATTGTGCAGCGACTAGCGATGTAAAATCAATCGGTTAACTCTGCCCGATGATCGGCCCCGTTATCTACCGCTATAGTAGCCCAGTGACCAGCGGGCTGTCACAGGTAATAACGGAAGGCTTGCCGCAAACTTTGTATCAGATCGGGAGATTGCTGCGATCGGGGTGAATCACATGATAAAACCAGCAATAACCATAAAAAAAGATCCGCATATAGCACTCACCTGAATTTTGTCAAGGAGCCCTTAAACTGGCTGGTATTCCTTGTGCAACCGGAGCTGGCGGTTCAGCACGGTCAGCCACAGTGAACACGGGCAGCCGGTGTCAGAGAACCTGCTGAAGCAGGACTTCAGCGCCAGCAGTCCGAACCAGAAGTGGTGCGGTGACATCACGTAACTACGCACCGATGAAGGCTGGTTGTATCTTGCCGTGGTCATTGACCTGTGGTCACAGGCTGTTATCGGCTGGTCAATGTCGTCACGGATGACAGCACTGCTTGCCGGCGATGTGCTACAGATGGCCCTCTGGCGGCGTAAAAGGACACAGAATGTTATCGTTTATACCTATCGAGGCGGACAGTATTACCTTTAAGCCACATCTATGGAGGAATTGGCATGTTATATATTTCTTATTGTTTTGATTAATTTAACAGAAATAAAATAGACTAAGGTTGTTATAGAAAATACTGTTATTACGGATACGTAGAAATAAAGATCATAATAATTGTCAGCACCAATCTCCCCAGAACCATAAATAAGATGGCCAAGCCAGGAATAAAATTTGTCGCTTAACCAATTTTCAGGCGTACCTAAGGTGCGAGCTATAATCAGAGACAAAACGATGTAAAATAAAACTTTCACAATTCTACGGGCAAGTGTTTGAGCCATTGGCTACTACCTCAACCCAACCACGAGCCATAAGAGATCGCATACAAGGAACTTGTATTGGAGCCGTTCTTAGAAGTGCATTCCTGATGAGAGCATAGTCGGAATTATGTGCAATTGTTATACATCCCTCAGACACTCGTCCCGGATGAAGTCTAAACAATCCACGATAAACACCATTAATCCAAGTCCCGTCATCAATACCCCAATCATCCTTGTATAGAGCAAACCACTCATCCCGACCAAATTCAGCACCATAGTAAAATTTGTTGTATAAATCTTGTGCTTTAGCTTTAGCCCAGGAGCCTAACCCACCTGCTCCTCGCTCTACTATCCAGTACTTTCCAGGTGGTAATGGTCCGTCACTCGGAATAGCTCCACAGGCTCCTTTATTCCGGTATACCCCTTTACCTGAGAAAGCCATAAAGACACCTACGCCATACAGATTGAAAGGAACATAATCTGCTCCGTTCAATATCAATTTTCCGTGTAAGGCCATACTCTTTTTCCTTATTTTTACTTTAAATCCTTATAAATAGTGTATCTATTGAGTAGGGAGTGAGTAAATAATCAATGTGTGGATTTTTGCTGCTTGAGGAGTTAATTGTCTGCTTTCATCAAACCGCACTCGCATTCCCGAAAATGTATCCCATCAGTAAACCAGAACCTACTTAGTAATCATTTTATGACTCTATTTCAACAGGTTAACTATTGAAAAAATACTGCTGCATCGTAGCCCAGTGACCAGCGGGCTGTCACAGGTAATAACGGAAGGCTTGCCGCAAACTTTGTATCAGATTGGTAGATCGGTGCGATCGGGGTGAACCAGGCCAGGTTGCCAGGCTGTGAGGCTGTCAGCTTGTTGGCTTGTGAGGCTATCTTGTCAGATTGTCAGATTGTCAGATTGTCAGATTGGTGGATTGGTGGATTGGTGGATTGGTGGATTGGTGGATTGGTGGATGCGGGAGAAGTGAATAGGGGAAGGATCGATGTCGGGAAAGTGGCGGACCTGCCGCTTTCGGGCAGGTTCCGCCGGGTCTTTGATGGGATAAGGTCAGGCCGATCGGGCAAGCGTGCCGACAACGCGGTTGCTGAGTCGGCCAATCTTTTCGATTTCCACCGCAATAACATCATTCTCATGCAGGAACAGCGGCGGTACGCGCGACTTACCAACGCCGCCTGGCGATCCGGTAATAATCACATCGCCGGGTGACAGCGTGGTAAAGGTACTGATGTAGGCAATCATTTGCGGAATGGAATGAAGCATATTCGCCGTCGTATCATCCTGGACCAGCCGATCGTTAAGCCAGGTTTTAATCGTTAAATTTTGTGGATCGCCAATTTCATCCGGCGTGACCAGCCAGGGGCCGAACGCACCGGTTGCCGGCCAGTTCTTACCGGCGGTGTACCATTTGTACTGCCAGTCGCGCACGGAACCATCCATATAGCAGCTATAGCCCGCCACGCAGGAGAGGGCCTGTTCTTCAGGAATATGCCGTGCCGTTTGGCCGATGATAATCGCCAGCTCTCCCTCGTAATCAAACTGATCGGAACAGGCTGGCTTAATAATCATATCGTTATGGCCAACCTGTGAGTCTGCAAAACGAACAAACAGGGTGGGGGCCTCTTCGGTTTCATTAAACTCTTTGCGTTTCTGCGCATAGTTCATGCCCACACCGAAGATTTTGCCAGGCCGGTCAATCACCGGAAGAAACTGAATATCATTGATCTTCAGATCCGGAGAACAGGACTGGTACTGGCTGAGATCGCTTAACTGATGCTGGCTTAAAAACGTATTAATATCATGGCAGCCTGTATGGCGACCGATATCAATAATGTCATCATGACGGTAAATACCGAAACTCCGGGCACCGGTTTTGTTGATGATAAAGTTAATGATTTTCATAAATAACCTGGCTGTTATCTTAAAGTGGAACCGTATTGGTCAGAACCAGTGAGAACACCATGACAAACGAGAACACCACGACAGGTAAGAAGGAAAAACGGATATGATCTTTCAATTCAACGCCGGCCAGGCCAATCGCTAAATAGGTGGTCGCAAAGACCGGGCTGAGCATCATGGTGATATTTTTCCCCACCACCATGGTTAACCCCATCTCTTCCCAGCTTAAACCGTAATTGGTTCCGACTTTGGCAACCAGAGGGTAAATACCGTAGAAGAAAGCATCCGGGCCAATCACAAAACCAATTAATCCGCCGAGCAGCCCCATGATGATATGCAGATGTGAGCCTAAGGAGTCGGGCATCACGTGGAGCACCACGTCGGCCATTTCCGTGAGAATTGAGGCGTCGCCACCACCGCTTAAAATACCGACGAAAACGCCAGCGGCCATCACCGTGCCGGAAATCATATAGGCGGAGTAGGCATATTTTTTCATGACGCCTTCCTGCGCCTTGAGATTGGGATAGTTGAAAATCATCGCGGCGGAAAACGCGCACATAAAGATAATGTAGGCCTGAATATGCGTGATCAGCAGCAGGAGTGTGGCGCCGACCACCAGCGTGACGTTGATAGCAAACAGCAGGCGGTTTTGCTTACCTTCAACTGCATGGTGGCCTTTACCCGTCGCCTTCTCCGGCTCCAGCTCTGCTTCCGGAATCGGCAGACCACGCGCAATTCGCCGTTTTTCCTGCAGGCCTAAATACAGCCCCAGCACAATCATACAGACCAGCCCGATCACCTGGGTTGGGATCAACCGGTGATAGAGGGCGTTCACGTCAAGACCAGACACGGCAGCAACGCGCGCCAGCGGACCGGCCCATGGCGTAAAGTTGGTTACTCCCATGCCTGCAGCCAGCATACACAGCAGCACCACAGGCCTGATGCCAAACTGCTTATAA
This sequence comes from Pantoea coffeiphila, assembly GCF_016909495.1. Taxonomy (GTDB): domain Bacteria; phylum Pseudomonadota; class Gammaproteobacteria; order Enterobacterales; family Enterobacteriaceae; genus Erwinia; species Erwinia coffeiphila. Next base: position 825,682 of record NZ_JAFBFW010000003.1, read on the forward strand.
ATCGGCAACATGGCGCCAATGGTGATTAACACCGTAGGCACAGACGAGCCGTCCAGGTGAGCAATGGTCGCAATACATCCGGTCACCACCACAATTGCCACTACGCTGTTGCCGGCAATTTTGGTCATCCAGTTAACCAGCGGCTGGAATACCCCGGCATCGGTGACAATGCTGAAAAAGATAATTGAGAAGGTGAATAACACCGCGTTAGGCGCGGTTTGCATCACGCCTTTCATGATGTAATCATTCATCTGCATTGGCGTATAGCCTGCGCAGAACCCGGCGATAATGGAAAGAAAAATAAATAATGAGATGGGAGTGGCTTTTCCTTTAATCAGGAAAAACATCAGGCATGCAATGAGTGCATAACCAATCAGGGCAAGGTACATATTATTATCCTTATTATGAGTTGACGATATTTTTACACCGGGCAACCTGCTTTACGCAAAATGGAGTTGAATCTTTCCGGGTCGCTGCTGCCGCTGGCATTATTTTCCCTGATGGCTTCTTCTTTCTTTAAATGCGCTTTAGCGCGTACCAGCACGCTCTCTGCATCAGAAGGTGAAATCGCCAGTGCGCCATCGCTGTCTGCCAGGACCAGATCGCCGGGGTTAACTACCATGCCGCAGCAGGCAATGGGCACATTCACTTCTCCCGGTCCGCTTTTATCCGGTCCACGATGGGTATGGCCTTTGGCAAATACCGGCACCTGGCCGTCCGCCCACTCGGCTAAGTCCCTGATAGCTCCATCAACGATAAATCCGGCAATTTTCTTCGTGAGCGCAGTCGTACGGATCAATCCACCAATTAGCGCCTGGGTAAGGTCACCGCCGCCGTCAATAACGATCACATCGCCGGGCTGTGCCTGTTCCAGCGCCTTATGGATCATCAGATTATCCCCGGGGCGCACTTTAACGGTGATGGCCGGACCGCAGATGCTGATATTGACGTCCTGGTGGTAGCGCTGTAATCCGGTCGCTCCGCTTATTCGACCAGTGCAGTCGCCTGCTACCGCCACGGGGATAGAGTGAAACTCTGCAACAATGTCCGATGAGAGAAGATTCTTGCGCTCTGCAATATAAAATCCGGCTGGCCAGCTGCTACGTTCGTTATTCATAGTACCTCTGCATTAATATTATCTGTTTACGCCTGTTATCCGTGCGGACATTATTGTTACCAGTATTCATTTCCACTAATATACTTTTTTATTTAATCGATGAATTTCAGGAATGAATGATGAATAACAGAGAGTTAGGCTATTTTATGGAAGCGGCCCGCATCATGAATTTGGGACTGGCTTCACAAAACCTCAATATCACTCAGCCAGCACTCTCTAAGTCGATCGCTCGCCTGGAAAAAGATCTCAATATCAAGCTGTTCAAGCGATCCGGGCGAGGGCTGGTACTGACCGAAGCGGGCAGCATCCTCTACCAGCGCGGACTGATGCTGCAAAGTTCATGGCATGATGTAGCGAAAACCATGGCGGAGTTGAGCAACGGTCGTCGGGGAGTAGTGCGGGTTGGCAGCGCGGGTTCGGCAACCCAGTTTCTGCTGCCGGAAGTCTGTAAGCGCCTGCAGCAGGAAGCGCCGAATGTGAAGCTGGAGATCCAGATCGGGATGAATGATGTACTTTTCAGCCTGCTTGATAAACATGAACTGGATATCATCATCGGCCCGCTGGTGGGGTATAACAAACCGGTGGTGCAGCTTCCGGTAACCACCGATCGGGTCGTGGTCGCGGCTTCACGATCTCATCCTCTGGCTGACGGCCCCGCGAGCCTGCGCGATCTCAGCCGCTATGGCTGGATACTGCCGGCAAAAACCGTCTCCATGCGTCAGTGGCTGGAACGCATATTCTATGAAAATCACTGCGCCGCCCCCGAGGTAAAAATTGAGATAAGTTCTCTGGCTGCCGTACCGGGGCTGATTGCCAGCAGTGGCCTGCTGAGTTTTATTTCTGAAAATAGCCTGGCTGAAAAAGAATTTGCCTCGCTGCTGACGCGCATCGATAACAACCAGTTGGTGATGGCGCGCCGCGTGGGCATTACCTATTTGCAGGATGCCTTTCTGTCACCGGCTACGCAGCAGGTTATTGATATTACCTGTGCGTATGGGCAGCACTAAGAAATAATGCACCTTAAAAAACCTCTTCACGATGTGGCGAATTATTAAGTTCTCCACGTCAGTGCCATTTTTTATTTAGATAAATGAAAATTTCTTGTTGTTCTTAATCATCATTAACCTTTAAGCCGGTGAACTTGTACAGTCCGATTAGCCGGGCTATTCTTTCTGAATCATCCGCGCTCAATTACCAGACTATGAAACTATACCGGATAGACAATCAGTTACTCTATAATCCTGCTGACCGCTCTTTGGTAAGAATTGATGACGATCTCTCCAGGATGGTTCTTAGCCATATAAGTAACCGGCTATTTTGTCTTTTCCTGGAAAGCGACGGTAGCGCGATCCCACGTAATATCATTCTACAAAAAGTCTGGGATGAACACAGTCTGACCGCTTCTGGTAGCAATCTTAATAATTATATCAGTGGGTTAAGAAAGCAGCTCGTTGCACTTGGCCTGGAAATACCGTTGATCATCACAGAACCCAAAATTGGCTTCAGAATAGATGCCGCCCGGGTGAGCGTTGAGGTTTATCCTGATGAGATACGAACGGAAAGTATCCCGGATACCGTGACCAACGTCGATAAAAAGCCACTGCATTTTACAGAGACGCTATCCAGCTCCGGAAGCCGTTTTTACTCGCTAAAAAGGGTCTGGTTTTGGCTCGCAACCACTGTCACGGCAGGAACACTGATTTTGTTTTTGTGGGAAGGGGTCACCGCTTTTTATGCTCCTGATCCCCGTATAATAAGTGGCGTTCACTATTCTTTCACAGAGGGTGGTTGTTCATTTTTCACCCCCGAAAATAGCTATAGCAGTTTCGATGTTGAAAATTCTCGTAGAGTTATTTTATCACTGGTAAAAAAATATTCTGCGCTCTGCCATGGGAACGGTATTGTCATTTATGATTTATTTGGCGTGTTTAATAATAATGTGTATAACGGCAGGGCGCTCGTTTCTAATTGTGAGGCTGAAGGTAATTCAATAGTAAGCTGCAAGAGTTATTTTATATACTCAGTAAATGATCATAATGAATAAAATTATTGTTTTTCTTACACTGGCTGTTTTTTTACTGATTTCTTTCAGTGTGTTTTATTACAAGAAGTCCTCTGAAACGACTATGCTCGATTTCGAATGTGTAAGTCAGTTTATCTTTCTGCTGGGTGAAAAAGAATCGCCGCCGAAAGAAAGTGCCATGCTGCGTTATCATGCAAAATCTGATGGTACCGGGCTGTACAGCGTTGATGGCATCTTCGATAGCGGAACGGAAAAATATCGCGTTGCCCGTACCGTTCATTTCACCTATAAACCTTATGGTAATGAGACCTATCATTTTACCGTCACCGCCGTTGAGATTAACCAGCGAGAAACCGTGCCACAGGCACTTTACTGGAAATACTTATCGGATAAAGTGGGCACTACCCGCGTATCCAAAATCAGTAAGCTTGGTCGCGATGCTTATATCCTCGGCACAGCAACAACGCCTATGGTGATTTGTACCCGAGCCAGATGATCAACGGTTTTGTCTGCCGAGTGTTTTCAGTACAGCGATCATTTTTCTTAACAAATATTCGCGGTCGCATGGGACGGCATAGCATTATCATCGCAGACCGGGCAGGCTGGAACTCCTGTGAGGTTGTGATATCTAATGCTGAAACTCAGTAAATATCAGCCTGATTGAGTTAGCCAACCTGATACCTGTGGCGACAGCATGTTGGCGTGTCGCTGGTCGTCGTTAAAAGTGGAGACGTTATGCGTAAGTTGCAAGTGATATTATGTTCAGCGGTATTCTCAACGTTGGCTCTCACCAGCGTTTCTGCCGCCTGGGCCGAAGGCGAGCAGAGTGCGGCACAACCGGCCCCTGAGTCAGTTGCTCAGGAGACGGATACAGTCGCCCCGGAAAGTCCGGCTACTGAAGCACCAGCCGAAACCGCTACCGCTGAGCAGTCATCCGATCAGGCCGTACAGGCTCTGGCTAATTCTGCCGATCCCTATAGCGTAAAAAGTTTCTTCGCTGACTTTACGCATTTTGCCATTGGCGACACGGTGCCTGAACTTTATCGTACGAAAAAATATGAAGTTACCCAGTGGACGGTGCGCCATCTTCCTGCGCCTGTTGCAGAAAGCCACTGGACCTATATGGGCGGCAATTATGTGATGATCGCCAATGCTGACGGGAAAATCCTCCAGGCAGAATCGGGTGAGATCTATTATAAACACTGATTGAAACACGGCGGCGGGGCGTTTTTTCTACCCGCTGCGCAGTTTTATCGCCCGGCAGGTAAATCCACTTTAATTCCATCCTGACTCTGTTTTACCATCTGCTTTCTGATATTTCATGCACGGCAAAATGGATACCCCATGCGTTTTCTGGCAACTCTTCTTCCCGCAGTCGCATTACTTTCCGCCTGTAGCAGCCAGCCGCAGCAGGCTCCGGCTGAACCGCACGGTAATCCGTTTAAGGGAAACGGCGGTTTTCTGTTAAGCCCCGATCACTCGGCCGCTCCGTTCGGCGGTGACTTTTCCGATAATCAGGCGGCGAATGCTTTTATCGATAAGATGGTGCGCGAGCACGGTTTCGACCGCCAGCAGCTTCATGATGTACTGGGGCAGGCGAAGAATCTGGACTGGGTTATTCGTCTGATGGATCGCCAGGCACCGACGACCGCGCAGGGGCCGACCGGGCCTAACGGTGCCTGGATACGCTATCGCAGCAAGTTTATTACGCCGGACAACGTGCAGAACGGCGTTGCCTTCTGGAATCAGTATCAGGATGCATTGCAGCGCGCGCAGCAGGTTTACGGCGTGCCGCCGGAAATCATTGTCGGGATTATCGGCGTTGAGACGCGCTGGGGCAGGGTGATGGGTAAAACGCGTATCCTTGATGCGCTGGCGACGCTGTCCTTTAACTATCCGCGCCGTGCCGCCTACTTCAGCGGCGAGCTGGAAACCTTCCTGCTGATGGCGCGTGAAGAAGGTGATGACCCGCTGAATCTGCGCGGTTCTTTTGCCGGTGCGATGGGCTACGGCCAGTTTATGCCATCGGCATTTAAACAGTATGCGGTGGACTTCAACGGTGACGGGCATATTAACCTCTGGGACCCGGTGGATGCGATCGGCAGTGTCGCGCACTATTTTCAGGCTCACGGCTGGCTGACTAACGGTACGGTTGCCGTGCAGGCTAATGGCCAGGCTCCGGGGATGGAAAGCGGATTCAAAACGCGCTATTCGGTAGCGACCCTTGCCGCCGCCGGACTGTCGCCACAGATCCCGCTGGATAATAACCAGCAGGTCAGTCTGCTCAAGTTCGATATGGGGACCAGCTATCAATACTGGTACGGCCTGCCGAACTTCTATGCGATCACCCGCTATAACCACAGCAACCATTACGCAATGGCCGTATGGCAGTTGGGGGAAGCGGTAGGGCGTGCCCGCCAGGGAATGTAGCGCCTGCAGGATAAATTGTTGCGATTTCGTTATTTATCGCCAGCGCGGCCGGGCCTACACTGTGTCCGGTCGCACTACTTACTGAGCGAGGAATAATGAAAGACTGGAACCCCGATCTTTACCGGCAGTTTGAAGCAGAACGCACCCGTCCGGCACAGGAGTTGCTGAGCCGAATCCCACTGACCCACGTTACCTTTGCTACCGATCTCGGCTGTGGGCCGGGCAACAGTACCGAACTGCTTTGCAACGCCTGGCCCGATGCGCACATTACCGGGCTGGACAGTTCGCAGGCGATGCTCGACAAAGCGCAACAGCGGCTGCCCGGCTGCGCTTTTGCCCGTGAAGATATTCGCCAGTGGCGGGCCGCTCAGCCGCAGGATGTAATCTATGCCAATGCTTCTTTGCAGTGGCTGACGGACCATCAGACTCTATTACCCCATCTGCTTGCTCAGCTCTCCTCGTCGGGTGTGCTGGCGGTACAAATGCCGGATAACCTTGAACAGCCGACTCATCGTCTGATGCGCGAAGTGGCGCAGCGTGCGCCGTGGGTGGATATCATCGATCCGCAGGCAGCCGACAGAAAGAGGTTGCTGTCCACCGAGCAGTATTACGATCTGCTGTGCGCGGCCGGCTGTCGTGTGGATATCTGGCGTACCACCTACTATCACGTGATGCCTTCGCCACAGGCGATTGTTGACTGGCTGCGAGCGACCGGGTTACGGCCGTTTCTTGCCGCACTGGATGAGCAGCAGCAGGGGGCGTTTCTGGCCGCTTATCAATCGGAAATTGCACTGGCCTACCCTGCCCGTGCCGATGGTAACCTGCTGATGGCTTTCCCCCGTCTGTTTATGGTGGCACAGAAAATTTAACATGCGGCTGGAAGAGGGGCCGCAAAAATGGCGTCCTCTGCTTCCCGTCCCCCGGAAAAATGTTAGGCTTTGCGGCAATAAACATTGAAAAAGGTACGCACCATGACGGATGAGCAATTAACGCAGTTAAGTATCCGTGTCGGTCAGCTGCTGTTAGCCCGTGGCGAGACAGTGACTACCGCCGAATCCTGCACCGGGGGATGGATAGCTAAAGTACTGACCGATATTGCGGGCAGCTCTGCCTGGTTTCATCGTGGCTTTGTGACTTACAGTAATGATGCCAAGCAGCAAATGATTGGCGTCAGTGAGCGTTCGCTGGCGGAATACGGTGCCGTCAGCGAGCCCGTTGTACGAGAAATGGCACAGGGTGCGCTGCGCGAAGCGGCGGCTGATTTTGCGATCTCGGTGAGTGGTATTGCCGGGCCGGATGGCGGCAGCGAGGAAAAACCCGTGGGTACGGTATGGTTCGGTTTTGCCAGCGCTGGCGGTGAAGTGCTGGCAGAGCGCTACTGTTTCAGCGGAGACCGTGAGTCCGTTCGCCGTCAGGCAACAGCCCGGGCACTACAGACCTTACTCGATCGCTTTCTGAAAAATTAAACTTGATACTGTATGACCATACAGTATAATCACTGCATATTTTAGAGACAAAGCAGCGTCCGCGTGTGCTTTACCCGCATGACTAGGAGTAAAAATGGCTATTGACGAAAACAAGCAAAAAGCACTGGCAGCAGCGCTGGGCCAGATTGAAAAACAATTTGGTAAAGGCTCCATCATGCGCCTGGGTGAAGACCGTACTATGGATGTTGAAACCATCTCTACCGGTTCTTTATCGCTTGATATCGCGCTTGGCGCGGGCGGCCTGCCGATGGGCCGTATCGTCGAGATCTACGGACCAGAATCCTCAGGTAAAACCACGCTGACTCTGCAGGTGATTGCCGCCGCGCAGCGCAAAGGTAAAACCTGTGCCTTTATTGACGCCGAGCACGCGCTTGACCCTGTTTATGCGAAGAAGCTGGGCGTGGATATCGATAACCTGCTGTGTTCTCAGCCGGATACCGGTGAGCAGGCGCTGGAAATCTGTGATGCTCTGGCACGTTCAGGCGCAGTTGATGTCATCATCGTTGACTCCGTTGCAGCCCTGACGCCAAAAGCGGAAATCGAGGGTGAAATTGGTGACTCTCATATGGGCCTTGCGGCACGTATGATGAGCCAGGCGATGCGTAAGCTGGCTGGTAACCTGAAAAACTCCAATACGCTGCTGATCTTTATCAACCAGATCCGTATGAAGATTGGTGTGATGTTTGGTAACCCGGAAACCACTACCGGTGGTAACGCGCTGAAGTTCTATGCTTCCGTGCGTCTGGATATCCGCCGCATCGGTGCCATCAAAGAAGGCGACGAAGTTGTGGGTAGCGAAACCCGCGTTAAAGTGGTGAAGAATAAAATCGCTGCGCCTTTCCGCCAGGCGGAATTCCAGATCATGTACGGCGAAGGCATCAACATCTTTGGTGAGCTGGTAGATCTGGGCGTGAAGCACAAGCTGATTGAAAAAGCGGGTGCATGGTACAGCTATAACGGTGACAAAATCGGTCAGGGTAAAGCGAATGCGTCTAACTTCCTGAAAGAGAACCCGGAAAAAGCTAACGAAATCGATGCAAAGCTGCGTGAGCTGCTGCTGAATAACCAGGATCAGAAAGCTGATTTTGTGCCAACGGCAGAAGAAGCGGATGAGGAAACTCACGAAGACTTCTGATTCATCTGATGTTTTTTCCTGAAGAAAAGGAACGGTAACCCCGTTCCTTTTTTTATGGGCGCTTCATGTTCGTACAGGGCATCATAATCCGGCCAAACCTCCCTTCATCCGTGTGTATTTTCCTCGCCAGTCTTGCCGTCAGACGTTACCCTTATGGATGTATTTTTTGCATAAACATGGTGCCGCCTCTATGACAGAGCATTCAGAACGGACCCGACATACTCGCCTGCTGGAGCGAGCAACACGCATTCTCGCCATGCGCGATCACAGTGAGGCGGAGTTCCGCCGGAAGCTGGTGATAGCGACAGAACGTGCGGCGCAGTTCTCCCGCAGTGAAACCCCGCCGGAGCCGTTAACACCAGAAGAGATCGATCGGGTGGTGGCGTGGTGTTACCAGCACAACTGGCTGGATGATGCCCGTTTTGCTGAACGCTACCTGGCAGGGCGCAGTCGAAAAGGTTATGGCCCACAGCGCATCAGACTGGAGCTGGGGCAGAAGGGAGTGGACAAGGCCTTAATCGATGAGGCAATGTTTAACACGGAAACTGACTGGCAAAGTCTGGCTTTTAGTCTGGCTGAGCGGAAGTTTGGCTTACCGTTACCGACTGAATGGAAGGAAAAAGCCAAAGTGCAGCGTTATCTGATGACAAAAGGCTTCTTTATGGAAGATATCCGGTCGGTTTTCACAAATTTTGATGATTGAGCGCCAATGGGATTTTACTTCCCTCCGAAGAAAATTTATCTTATTCACCACTTTTTGTTCGTGTGTCACCGCAGGAAAATGTAATACCGGCGCAGCAAGACCCACGAAACGTTCGTTAGCGTGATTCCAGGACAAATATGAGCAAGAGCACTGCGGAGATTCGTCAAGCGTTTCTCGACTTTTTCCAGAGCAAGGGACATCAGGTTGTAGCCAGTAGCTCCCTCGTCCCCAACAACGATCCGACTTTGCTGTTTACCAATGCCGGGATGAACCAGTTCAAGGATGTCTTCCTTGGCCAGGATAAGCGTAGCTATTCCCGTGCGACGACCTCACAGCGCTGCGTGCGCGCCGGTGGTAAACACAACGATCTTGAAAACGTTGGCTACACTGCCCGCCACCATACCTTCTTCGAGATGCTGGGCAACTTCAGTTTCGGTGACTATTTCAAGAAAGAGGCGATTGCCTTTGCCTGGGAACTGTTGACCGGACCTGAGTGGTTTGCACTGCCGAAAGAGAAGCTGTGGGTGACCGTGTACGAAACCGATGATGAAGCCTTTGATATCTGGGCGAATGAGATCGGTGTACCGCGCGAGCGTATTATTCGCATCGGCGACAACAAAGGTGGCGCTTACGCTTCAGATAACTTCTGGCAGATGGGCGATACCGGTCCTTGCGGTCCGTGTTCTGAGATTTTCTTCGATCACGGCGATCACATCTGGGGCGGACCTCCGGGTAGCCCGGAAGAGGACGGCGACCGCTACATTGAGATCTGGAACATCGTCTTTATGCAGTTCAACCGTCAGCCTGACGGTACGATGCTGCCGCTGCCTAAGCCGTCCGTGGATACCGGTATGGGCCTGGAGCGTATTTCTGCGGTTCTGCAACATGTGAACTCGAACTATGAGATCGATCTGTTCGCTAAGCTGATTGCCTCTGTTGCAGAAGTGACCGGTGCCAGCGATCTCGGCAATAAATCACTGCGCGTGATTGCTGACCATATCCGTTCCTGTGCTTTCCTGATCGCCGATGGCGTTATTCCTTCGAATGAAAACCGTGGCTACGTACTGCGTCGAATCATTCGTCGCGCGGTTCGTCACGGCAATATGCTGGGCGCGAAGGGCACCTTCTTCTATAAACTGGTAGCGCCACTGATTGAAGTGATGGGCGCGGCGGGAGAAGAACTGCAGCGTCAGCAGGCTCAGGTTGAGCAGGTTCTGAAGTCAGAAGAAGAGCAGTTTGCAAAAACGCTGGAACGTGGTCTGGCGCTGCTGGATGACGAGCTGGAAAAACTTCAGGGCGATACCCTGGACGGTGAAACCGTCTTCCGTCTGTATGACACCTTTGGCTTCCCGGTCGATTTGACCGCCGATGTCTGCCGTGAACGTAACCTGAAAATCGACGAAGAAGGCTTTGAGCGGGCGATGGAGCAGCAGCGCCAGCGTGCACGTGATGCCAGCGGTTTTGGTGCTGACTACAGCAGCGTGATCAGCATTGATAAAGCCTCTGCGTTTAAAGGCTATGACCAGCTGGCGCTGAATGCGACCGTTACCGCCATCTTCGTTAATGGCCAGGCGGCCAGTGAAATCACCGCCGGTCAGGAAGGGGTAATCGTACTGGATGAGACGCCATTCTACGGCGAATCAGGCGGTCAGGTTGGTGATACGGGCGAACTGAAGGGCGAGAACACCAGCTTCACCGTAACCGATACCCAAAAATACGGTCAGGCTATTGGACACAGCGGCAAGCTGGCAGTGGGAACATTGCGCATTGGCGATCGTCTGGCGGCACAGGTGGATGAAGCGCGCCGTGCGCGTATCCGTCTTAACCACTCTGCAACGCACCTGCTGCATGCTGCACTGCGCCAGGTTCTGGGCGACCACGTTGCTCAGAAAGGCTCACTGGTAAACGATAAGTACCTGCGTTTTGACTTCTCGCATTTTGAAGCGATGAAGCCGCAGGAGATCCGTCAGGTTGAAGAGATCGTCAATGCACAGATCCGTCGTAACCTGGCGATTGATACCAATATCATGGAGCTGGAAGCGGCCAGAGCCAAAGGTGCTATGGCGCTGTTTGGCGAGAAGTATGACGATCATGTGCGCGTCGTTGGCATGGGTGACTTCTCAACCGAGCTGTGCGGTGGCGTTCACGCCAGCCGCACCGGAGATATCGGCCTGTTCCGCATTCTGTCTGAGTCAGGCACGGCTGCGGGCGTGCGTCGTATTGAAGCCGTAACGGGTGAGGGCGCGCTGTCTCAGGTTTATAGCCAGAGCGAGCAGCTGCTGGATATTGCTCAGCTGGTGAAAGCCAATAGCAGCAACCTGAATGATAAAGTTCGTGCGCTGATCGACCACGCACGCGGGCTGGAAAAAGAACTGCAGCAGCTGAAAGATCAGCAGGCCGCGCAGGAGAGTAACCTCCTGAGCAGCAAAGCGATTACCGTGAAGGGGACAAAGCTGCTGGTTAGCGAATTGAAAAACGTTGAGCCGAAAATGCTGCGTACGATGGTAGACGATCTGAAGAATCAGCTCGGCTCCGCTGTTATCGTACTGGCAACTGTCGCAGAGGGAAAAGTCTCCCTGATTAGTGGGGTGACTAAAGACCTGACCGATCGTGTGAAGGCGGGTGAGCTTGTTGGCGAGCTTGCACAGCAGGTTGGCGGGAAAGGTGGCGGACGGCCGGACATGGCTCAGGCGGGCGGCACAGATGCACAGGCACTCCCTGCTGCGCTGGCTGGCGTTGAGTCCTGGGTGGCTGCAAAACTGTAACACCGATAAAAATGTACCGCTGATGAGCGCCAGGAAGCAAAAACCTGGCGCTCTTCATATGCGGTGCGCACTGTAATCATAAAGTCAGGTTGATGAGCAGGTTTTCGGCTAAACTAAGTATCAGCAGAATGTATTAGTATGAGGATGCACTCTTGGTGTATTTGTCATAATCTACATTTCACGTTGTATGATGGATAATGCCGGGAACAGTTAACCCGACTCTTTTAATCTTTCAAGGAGCAAAGAATGCTTATTCTAACTCGTCGAGTTGGTGAAACCCTCATGATCGGTGATGAGGTTACTGTAACTGTGCTGGGTGTTAAAGGTAACCAGGTCCGTATTGGCGTGAACGCCCCTAAAGAAGTATCGGTGCATCGCGAAGAGATTTATCAGCGTATTCAGGCTGAAAAAACTCAGCAAACGAGCTACTAACGTATTCAGCGCCTCGCTCTCTGTAGCGAGGCCACTGTTGTTTATCCTGATTTCCCCTCATTCAGTTCCTCCGTCCTCACAATTCTTCTTTTCGTCTCTCTTTTTTTAACAAAACTGTCGGCCTGTTGGCTTTTATCTATTGTGCTTTTCATCGCAGAACGCCGTTTTCACTGTTGATAATTCACTCTTTTTGCCTTTAAAACCGCCGGATTGCATGGCTTTTGTGCAATTGAACGCAGAGGGTGAAAAAAGGGGGAGAAATTGTTTGACTTACTACGCCCAGAAAGTAATATGTGCGCCACGCAGTGCCGATGAGCAGTTAGAAAGTTCTGAAGCACAACTCGAAAGAGTGCTAGTGGTGAGGTGGCCGAGAGGCTGAAGGCGCTCCCCTGCTAAGGGAGTATGCGGTCAAAAGCTGCATCCGGGGTTCGAATCCCCGCCTCACCGCCATTTTGCATCCATAGCTCAGCTGGATAGAGTACTCGGCTACGAACCGAGCGGTCGGAGGTTCGAATCCTCCTGGATGCACCATCTCTCTTAAAGTGGCATTAGCGGCTTTATAAGAAGTAGTACGGTACAGCGTTAGCAGCCTGTATCACGGTGAGTAGTTAAGCACCCTGCGTTATACAAGAATTAGCAATGCATCCATAGCTCAGCTGGATAGAGTACTCGGCTACGAACCGAGCGGTCGGAGGTTCGAATCCTCCTGGATGCACCATTCTTTAGAGTGGCAGTGATTTTCTTCAGTATCTCCTCAGGTTTGTCGCATTACCCCCAATCAATAGCTTTTCCGATGCATCCATAGCTCAGCTGGATAGAGTACTCGGCTACGAACCGAGCGGTCGGAGGTTCGAATCCTCCTGGATGCACCATACTTTAGTTAATGGCAGTGAATTCCTTCAATACCGTTCCGGGTTGTTGTGTTTTGCGCCGAAAGCATTTCCGATGCATCCATAGCTCAGCTGGATAGAGTACTCGGCTACGAACCGAGCGGTCGGAGGTTCGAATCCTCCTGGATGCACCATCTCTCCTGATTTCTACTTTTCCCAATCTTGCTCGTCATGTCCCCCTCCTGATTGTGACACCATGTTCCCGATACGCTATTTTCATCTTTTGTTCGACTATCCTGTGTCTTTTGGTCTTTAGCCAGTTACCCGCTGTTATCTTGCATTTTAATTCGTTTTCTCATCATAAATTTACTGCTAGAAATCCTTATGACTTTCAAGGCATTTGCTGATCCACGCTGACAGCGACATTCATACAGCTTTACGCTAAAGTAATCGTTCCTTTATCAGGGTGGTTAAGAGAATGTACGACGCTTACGACGGCTTGATCTTCGATATGGATGGCACCATCCTCGATACTGAACCCACGCACCGCCAGGCCTGGCGTCAGGTGCTGGCTCAGCATGGGATGGCTTTTGATGAAAAGGCATTGATTGGCCTTAATGGTTCTCCGACGTGGCGTATTGCCGAGTTTATCGTTGAACAGCATCAGAGCGATCTCGATCCTCACCGCCTTGCTGCGGAAAAGACCTCTTTATTTAAAAGCATACTGTTCGATGTGGTGAAGCCGCTTCCGCTCATCGAGGTGGTGAAAGCCTATAAGGGACGACGCCCGATGGCTGTAGGGACCGGTAGCGAACATGCTATGGCGGTTGCGCTATTGCAGCATCTGGGGCTCCGTGATTATTTCTCGGCGATTGTCGGAGCAGATGATGTTAAACGTCATAAGCCAGAGCCTGATACATTTATCCGCTGCGCTGAACTGATAGGCGTACCGCCTGCGCGCTGCGTAGTATTTGAAGATGCGGACTTTGGTTTGCAGGCTGCGCGTGCCGCGGGTATGGATGCCGTTGATGTCCGTCTGCTGTGACTGAGTGGCTGACATACGGTTCGATGTTTGCCAGCAGTTTTCTGAGTGCTACGCTGTTGCCCGGCAGCTCAGAGGCGATGTTGGTAGGTCTGTTGCTGGCCGGTAAGGCTTCCACAGTGAATCTGGTGTTGATTGCCGCTATAGGTAATACCCTCGGGGGGCTGACAAACATTCTGATTGGTCGCCTGCTGCCGCTAAAAGAACAGGGGCGATGGCATACAACAGCGATGGCATGGTTACATCGTTTAGGGCCTGCTGCGCTGATATTTAGCTGGTTACCGGTGATCGGTGACCTGCTGTGCGTTATTGCCGGCTGGCTGCGTTTCGCCTGGCTGCCGATGGTGGTTTTCCTCGCCGTCGGCAAAACTTTGCGATATATAGCGCTAGCTGCCGCAACTTTACAGGGCATGGAATGGTGGCATTGATTCGCTATTAGATGATGCTACGGTTAACATTATGCTTAACAATAATAAATTTTCTCTGAGCGGGAGGTCAATTTGATCCCGGACGTATCACAGGCACTTGCGTGGCTGGAAGCCCACCCTGGCGCACTTAAAGGAATTGGTCGCGGTATTGAACGCGAAACGCTGCGTGTCAGACCCGATGGGCATCTGGCTACAACCCGGCACCCATCTTCACTGGGCTCCACGCTGACGCACAAGTGGATCACCACTGATTTTGCCGAGGCACTGTTAGAATTTATCACGCCGGTCGATCAGGATATTGATCATCTGCTGGCATTCCTGCGTGATATTCATCGCCATACCTCCCGCGAGCTGGGTGAAGAGCGGATGTGGCCGATGAGCATGCCGTGCATCATTGAACCGGGCCAGGACATTGAGCTGGCGCAGTACGGCAGTTCGAACATTGGCCGCATGAAGACGTTGTACCGTCAGGGATTGAAAAATCGCTACGGGGCGCTGATGCAGGTGATTTCCGGCGTACATTACAACTTCTCGCTGCCGCTCTCTTTCTGGCAGGCCTGGGCTGGAGTGGAAGATGCGGAAAGTGGTAAAGACGCGATTTCAGACGGCTACCTGCGCCTGATCCGCAACTACTATCGCTTCGGCTGGATTATTCCTTATCTGTTCGGCGCGTCACCGGCAATCTGCTCTTCCTTCCTGCAGGGTAAGGAAAGCAATCTGCCTTTCGACCGCAGTGAGCAGGGGATGCTGTCACTACCGTATGCCACCTCTCTGCGCCTGAGCGATCTCGGCTATACCAATAAATCGCAGAGCAACCTCGGTATTACCTTTAACGACCTGCCTGACTATATCAAAGCGCTGAAGGCGGCCATTAAAACACCATCCGCTGAATTTGCAGCGATGGGCGTGAAAGACGCCAACGGTGACTGGCTGCAGCTGAATACGAATGTGCTACAGATTGAAAATGAACTGTATGCGCCAATCAGACCAAAGCGCGTGACGCGTTCCGGTGAAGCACCTTCAGACGCGCTGCTGCGTGGCGGTATTGAATACATTGAAGTGCGCTCGCTGGATATTAATCCGTTCTCTGCGATCGGGGTCGATGCTAACCAGGTCCGTTTCCTCGATTTGTTCCTGATCTGGTGTACGCTGGCGGAAGCGCCGGATATGAACAGTGACGAACTGCTCTGTACGCGTAAAAACTGGAACCGGGTGATCCTTGAAGGGCGTAAACCGGGGCAAACCATTGGCATAGGCTGCGGCGAAACAGAACAACCGCTGGTCGATGTGGGTAAAGCGCTGTTCCGCGATCTGCAACGCGTTGCTGAAACGCTGGACGGCCAGAATGGGGAAAACCACTACCAGCAGGTGTGCGAACGCCTGGTGGCCTCATTTGACGATCCTGATTTGACCTACTCCGCACGCTTCCTGCAGTCGCTGAAGGAAAACGGCATTGCCGGTACCGGACTGGCACTTGCCGAACAGTATCGTCAGCAGCTAAATGAAGAGCCGCTGGAAGTGTTGAGTGCTGAACAGTTTGCTGAAGAAGCATGCCGCTCGCAGGTAAGTCAGCAGCAGATAGAAGAAAGTGATACGCTGAGTCTGGAAGAGTTTCTGAAAGATAAAGGCTAGCGCCAAAAGAAAATGGCCACATCACTGTGGCCAAAGTAACATCTCTGTTGTCAGGGATGATGATAACAAATGCGCGTCTTTCACATAGTAAGACGTGAGCTGACAGAAAAAGTTTCACCATATCTAAAATAAATTCATTAGTTGAGGAAACAATATGCCATTGCTGGATAGCTTTACCGTTGATCACACCATCATGGCCGCTCCTGCAGTCCGCGTAGCTAAGACCATGAAAACCCCTCATGGCGACACCATCACCGTTTTCGATCTGCGTTTCTGCCGACCGAATATCGAAATCCTGCCTGAGCGCGGTATCCATACTCTGGAGCACCTGTTCGCTGGTTTTATGCGCGATCACCTGAACGGTGAAGGCGTAGAAATCGTTGATATCTCGCCGATGGGATGCCGTACCGGCTTCTATATGAGCCTGATTGGTGTGCCGGACGAGCAGCGCGTGGCGAAGGCGTGGAAAGCGGCAATGGAGGATGTTCTCAAGGTTGCCAACCAGAATGATATTCCTGAGCTGAACATCTATCAGTGCGGCACCTGTGAGATGCATTCACTGGAAGAAGCACAGGAAATCGCGCGTCACATTATTGCTAATGACATCCGCGTTAACCGTAATGAAGATCTGGCTCTGCCGAAAGAAAAACTGAAAGAACTGCACATCTAAACGGTTCTGGGCGATCGGATTCACCGATTGCCCTGTTATCTGTTCACTGCTGCCGGGAAGTCAGATCGATTTACGAACTGACAGACTCTTTCAGTGGCTTCTGAGGCGTCACCCGCACCTGCTTAATCATATTTTCCTGCACGTCCAGAATATCCACCGCGTATCTGCCAATGTGTATTGTGGCACCTGGCTGCGGAATATCCTGGAGTTCTTCCAGAATCATGCCGTTTACGGTACGTGCGCCTTCTTCCGGTAACGTCCAGTTGAAGGCTTTGTTGAGCTCGCGGACGTTGGCGCTGCCTTCAATCAGTACGGAGCCATCGTTTTGCGGCACAACCTCTTCAGCCAGTGAAGGGGACATGGAGGTGGTGAAATCGCCGACGATCTCTTCCAGAATATCCTCAATGGTGACCAGCCCTTTGATATCACCGTACTCATCAACAACCAGCCCCACTTTCTCTTTATTACGCTGAAACTTAACCAGCTGAACGTTTAGCGGCGTTCCTTCAGGTACATAGTAGATTTCGTCCGCTGCGCGCAGCATCACCTCTTTGGTAAATTCCTTTTTTTCCGTCATCAGGCGATAGGCTTCCCGCACGCGCAGCATACTGATGGTATCGTCCAGTGAGTCACGATAAAGAACGATGCGGCCATGTGGAGAATGGGCCAGCTGCCGCACAATTGATTTCCAGTCATCGTTGATGTTAATGCCGACAATTTCGTTACGCGGCACCATGATGTCATCCACATTGACCTTATCGAGGTCGAGTACAGACAGCAGCATATCCTGATTACGGTGTGACATCAGCGTGCGGGACTCATAAACGATGGTGCGCAGCTCTTCTTTACTCAGCGCAGAGTTGATCGAGCCATCGCTTTTCATTCCCACCATGCGCATCAACAGGCGAGTGATGGTATTCAGCAGCCACACCAGCGGCATCATCACGATCTGCAGGGGGCCAAGCAGGAAACTGCTGGGGAAAGCCACTTTTTCGGGATAGAGCGCGGCGATGGTTTTCGGTAGCACTTCCGCGAAGACCAGCACGAGGAAGGTAAGGATACCGGTAGCAATCGCCACACCGGCATCACCGTAGAGGCGCATACCGACGATGGTGCCGAGCGCAGAAGCCAGAATATTCACCAGGTTATTGCCAATCAGCACAAGGCTTATCAGGCGGTCCGGGCGGCGGAGTAATTTCTCAACTCTGCGCGCGGCGCGGTCTCCGTTCTTGGCCTGATGACGCAGTTTATAGCGATTCAGCGTCATCATGCCGGTTTCGGAGCCGGAAAAGTACGCTGATACCAGAATCATGATAATCAGCGTCACGATCAGAGTCGTGGTGGAAACGTGTTCCAAGGGAGATCCTTGTTGTGGTCGATCAGGACGTTAAAAAGTGCTGCAGCATACGGCTGCCGAAGTAGGCCATCGTCAAAAGAAACGCACCGCCGCAGTTGAACCAGACAACGCGACGCCCGCGCCAGCCCTCGTGATAATGGCCCCAAAGCAGGACGATATAGAGGAACCAGGCAAGGAACGACAGCACGGCTTTATCAATGTTTTCGCGGCTGAAAAGATCCGGTAGAAAGAACAGGCCGGTGCAGAGCACCAGCGTCAACAGCACCACACCGATCTGGGTGATATGAAACATTTTCCGCTCGATGGTCATTAGCGGAGGAATATCCGTGGTAAATGCCAGCCTCTTGGTTTTCAACAGCCAGTCAATCCAGGCCAGTTGAAGCGCATAAAGCGCGGCAATGATCAGCGTAGCATAGGCAAACAGGGCCAGGCCGATATGCACCATCATCCCCGGCGTGGTTTCCAGATGGGTGATAAACGCATTAGGAACGAAGGTTGCAAACGCCAGGTTGATCAGGGCAAAGCTGTAAACAATCGGCAGCAGTATCCAGCCGCGGTTGCGCGAGGCGACAATGGTCATGATCGAGCAGATCAGCAGACTGACCAGTGAGCCAATATTCAGCAGGCTGAGATTCTGCCCCCCGTCGAGGGAAAAGATTCGCTGCTGCAATGCAACGGCGTGAAACACCAGCGCGACGACGGCAGACAAAACGGCCAGCCTGCGCCAGCTGCTGTTTTTACGCAGCAGGCTGGGAACAATCAGTGCAAGGCTACATGAATAGGCGAGTAGTGCCAGAATCGCAAATACGGACATATTAAGTGTTAGTACCGGCCAGGACTGTGAAAAAAGTCAGTATAGCGCCAGCGGCAGCAGGCTCCAAACGATCTCATCGCATATGGCTGAGATCCCTGCATCAGTGTGTTATAATCCGGCCAATTGTGTCGCCCTGGCGGCCTCTCATTACGTTAAGCGAGAGACGATGTTTACTAATTTATCCGATAGATTGTCGCAAACCCTGCGCAACATCAGTGGCCGTGGACGGCTGACAGAAGACAATATCAAAGATACGCTGCGCGAAGTGCGCATGGCGCTGTTGGAAGCCGACGTTGCGCTGCCGGTGGTACGCGAATTTATCAGCCGTGTTAAAGAAAGCGCCGTCGGTCATGAAGTGAACAAAAGCCTGACTCCGGGTCAGGAATTCGTCAAGATCGTGAAAAATGAGCTGGTTGCCGCCATGGGGGAGGAGAACAACACTCTGAACCTGGCCGCTCAGCCGCCTGCTGTCGTGCTGATGGCCGGTTTGCAGGGGGCGGGTAAAACCACCAGCGTTGGTAAACTCGGTAAGTTCCTGCGTGAAAAGCACAAGAAAAAGGTGTTGGTTGTTTCTGCCGACGTTTATCGCCCGGCGGCGATCAAACAGCTGGAAACTCTGGCAGAGCAGGTCGGCGTGGATTTCTGCCCGTCCGATCTGAGCCAGAAGCCGGTTGATATTGTTAAGAACGCCCTGCAACAGGCGAAGCTGAAATTCTACGACGTGCTGCTGGTGGATACCGCCGGTCGACTGCACGTTGATGAAGCGATGATGGACGAGATCAAACAGGTCCACGCCGCGATTAACCCGGTTGAAACGCTGTTTGTGGTTGATGCCATGACCGGCCAGGATGCCGCCAATACGGCAAAAGCGTTTAACGAAGCGCTGCCGCTGACCGGTGTGGTGCTGACCAAAGTTGACGGTGATGCGCGCGGTGGTGCGGCCCTGTCGATTCGTCATATTACCGGCAAACCAATCAAATTTATGGGTGTCGGTGAGAAAACCGAAGCCCTTGAGCCATTCTATCCTGAGCGTATTGCGTCACGTATCCTCGGCATGGGCGACATGCTGTCGCTTATCGAAGATATCGAAAGCAAAGTTGACCGTGCGCAGGCTGAAAAGCTGGCCAGCAAGCTGAAGAAGGGTGACGGTTTCGACCTGAACGACTTCCTCGATCAGCTAAAGCAGATGCGTAATATGGGCGGCATGGCCAGCCTGATGGGCAAACTGCCGGGTATGGGTCAGCTGCCGGACAACGTTAAATCGCAAATGGACGATAAAGTTCTGGTGCGTATGGAAGCCATGATTAACTCAATGACGCGTAAAGAGCGCGAAAAACCTGAGATTATTAAAGGCTCCCGCAAGCGTCGTATTGCAACCGGTTCGGGTATGCAGGTGCAGGACGTTAACCGCTTACTGAAGCAGTTTGACGACATGCAGCGCATGATGAAAAAGATGAAAAAAGGTGGCATGGCGAAGATGATGCGCGGCATGAAAGGCATGATGCCGCCTGGCTTCCCAGGCCGTTAATCAAGCCGGAAAAGGGCTCAGGCGAATTAGGTTGCTTTTTTCGCCAAAATGAGTAAAATTTTCGGGCTTTTTATATTGCACCCGGGCCCCGTTCCCTCAATGGGGCCCGGTTGTTTTATTAACTAAAGAGGATGTTATGGTAACAATTCGTTTGGCACGTCACGGCGCTAAAAAGCGTCCATTCTACCAGGTAGTCGTCACTGACAGCCGTAATGCTCGCAATGGTCGTTTCATTGAGCGCGTTGGTTTCTTCAACCCGATCGCATCTGGTCAGGCTGAAGCACTGCGTCTTGATCTGGACCGCATTGAGCACTGGGTTGGCCAGGGCGCAACTCTGTCCGACCGCGTTGGTGCGCTGGTCAAAGAAGCAAAGAAAGCAGCTTAATCTGTCACGGTGGTCAACATGAGCAAGCAACACAACCAGCCTCCCGCTAACCCGTTAATTCTGGGAAAGATGGGCTCGGCCTACGGTATCCGTGGTTGGCTCAAAGTGTTTTCCTCCACCGAAGACGCCGAAAGCATTTTCGACTATCAGCCGTGGTTTATCCAGCGGGCGGGTCGGTGGCAGCATGTCGAGCTGGAAGGCTGGAAGCGCCACAATCAGGACATGATCATCAAAGTCAAAGGCATTGACGATCGTGATGCTGCAGGTCTGCTGACTAATTGCGAAATTGTCGTGGACTCGGAGCAACTGCCGGAGCTTGATAATGGTGAATACTACTGGAAAGACCTTATGGGCTGCCAGGTCGTCACCACTGAAGGCTACGAGCTGGGTAAAGTCATCGATATGATGGAAACCGGCTCAAACGACGTTATGGTCGTGAAGGCAAACCTGAAAGATGCATTTGGTGTGCAGGAACGGTTAATCCCGTTCCTCGATGAACAGGTTATCAAGAATGTCGATCTCACTACTCGTTCGATCGAAGTAGATTGGGATCCTGGTTTTTGAACTCCGAACAAAACGGTAATACTCCGGCGCAAAGTATGTGGATTGGCATAATCAGCCTGTTTCCTGAAATGTTTCGCGCAGTTACCGATTACGGAGTAACTGGCCGGGCAGTAAAAAATGGCCTGCTCAGCATTCAGAGCTGGAGTCCTCGTGATTTCGCTCACGATCGTCATCGTACCGTGGATGAACGTCCATACGGCGGCGGTCCGGGAATGTTAATGATGGTACAACCCTTGCGGGATGCCATTCACGCAGCAAAAGCGGCGGCAGGGGAAGGCGTTAAGGTGATTTATCTTTCACCTCAGGGCCGCAAACTCGATCAAGATGGTGTTTGCGAGCTGGCGACCAATCAGAAGTTAATTCTGGTCTGTGGTCGTTATGAAGGGATTGATGAGCGCGTAATTAAAACCGAGATCGATGAAGAATGGTCGATTGGGGATTACGTACTCAGCGGTGGCGAGCTGCCAGCGATGACGCTGATTGACTCGGTTTCCCGGTTTATTCCGGGAGTGCTGGGGAAACAGGCGTCGGCGGAAGAAGATTCGTTTTCTGACGGTTTGCTGGATTGCCCACACTACACCCGCCCTGAAGTGTTAGAAGGAATGGAAGTTCCGCCAGTTCTGCTGTCGGGCAACCATGCTGATATTCGCCGGTGGCGCCTGAAACAGTCGCTGGGCCGTACCTGGCTTAGAAGACCTGAACTTCTGGAAAACCTGGCTCTGACTGTAGAGCAAGCAAAGTTGCTGGCCGAGTTCCAACGGGAACACGCCAGGCAACAAAACGATGAGACGGCTGGACAGGCATAATGCCGGGTTCGCCTTAACTATCAGTTTACCCAGGATAAGAGATTTAATTATGAGCAACATTATCAAGCAACTTGAACAAGAACAGCTGAAACAGGACGTACCTTCATTCCGTCCGGGTGATTCCGTGGAAGTGAAAGTATGGGTCGTTGAAGGTGCTAAAAAGCGTCTGCAGGCATTCGAGGGCGTGGTTATCGCTATTCGTAACCGCGGTCTGCACTCTGCATTCACTGTTCGCAAAATTTCCAACGGCGAAGGTGTTGAGCGTGTATTCCAGACTCACTCCCCAGTTGTTGACAGCATTACCGTGAAACGTCGCGGTGCTGTGCGTAAAGCTAAACTGTACTACCTGCGTGAGCGTACTGGTAAGTCTGCACGTATCAAAGAACGTCTGGGCGCTTAAGCGACATCTGATAGTTAATAGTGAAAAGGGGTTAGCGTATGCTAGCCCCTTTTTTTATGAAAAATTCTCTGCCGACAAATACACAAATAAAAAATATAATGCCGTTATCCGCTGATTTAAAAGCTTTTTTAAACAGCGTAACGAGTATGTTTGATTGATACCCCACAGCCGGAACCTTCCCTGATATGAGTAGCCCTTCGACGGGTATTTCGATGAAAATCGCCGCAGCGCTGAGTTCAACGCTGATGATGGCCTGTGTTAAAGATCTGGACGGTACTATCCCCGTCGGTGAAGTGATTTTCTTTCGATCGTTTATCGCGCTGATCCCACTATTTATCTGGCTATGGAGCCAGGGCAGTATCCTTGATGGCATCAGGACAAAGAACGTTCGCGGGCACTTTGTCCGCGGCCTTGCCGGTACCGGCGGGCTTTATTTTAGTTATCTTTCGCTGATCTATATTTCCCTCGTTGACGTGACGGCGATTAACTATGCCGCACCGCTGATTACCGTGGTGATGGCGGCGCTTATTCTGCGGGAAAAAGTAAAATTTCATCGCTGGATAGCGGTGGCTGCCGGATTCGCCGGTATATTGGTTATGCTGTCGGGCCACCTTTTCTTTAATCGTGAAGGTGCCTTAACTTCCGTAAGCTGGACCTCCTCTCTGGGAATCATCCTCGCATTAGCGGCTGCGGTATGTATTGCCGGCGCATCGATTCAAATCCGCTATCTGAACGGCATTGAAAAGCCGGGAGCTATTGCATTCTGGTTCGCAGTGATGACCACGCTGACCTCGCTGACTACGCTGTGGTTTGGCTGGACGGTACCGAATCCCCGACAGCTGGTGTTATTAATCAGCTGCGGACTGCTGGGAGGGATCACCCAGATATTGTTAACGCTAAGCCTGCGCTATGCCGATGCTTCACTGCTGGCACCGTTTGATTACACCACGCTGGTCTGGTCGGCGATGATTGGTTTTCTCTTCTGGGGAAATATGCCGGAGACGGCGACGCTAATAGGAGCCGGGCTGGTGGTATCGGGGGGGATGATCTCGATGTATTTTGAGCGGCGTAATCGACGTATCGTGACTTCGCTGAGTACGGAAAGTTAGGTTGAATTCAGTATGAGAATCAGGCTGGGTTCAGTACAGGAAACCTGGTTGAGCTTAGTGCGAAAAGTCAGACTGGTCGCAATGACGAGAATAACGGGGCCTGATGCTTTCTCGGCCCCGTTGATATTTACGCGCGCTGGCTGGCCACGCGCAGAAGCTCAACGACCATCGGCGACAGTTCATTACGCAGGGCGGCTCGTTCCGACTGGAACAGCGTTGCCATAAAAAATTTGTGCTCAGGCAGTTCGATAGCGCGGACATCACCGTCAAGATCGTGGGCACTGATACGCAGTGAGTGGCCGTCAAGCTCGCTGACAAAATCAGCGTTAACGCCATAATTGCAGTGGTAGCCTTCCTCTATCTCGTTTTTACCGTACAGCGTGGCCAGGCGCGTTTCGGGCTGAATGACGATAGTTCCCGTTTTCTCTACCAGTGAACAGCTTAATGGTGCAATGACCAGGCGCCCACCGGTGTCGGTTTCAGCGTGCCCCGCATCTTCCCAGCCCAATACATTGCGGGCATATTCAACAACCGCGTACTGAAATCCGCCGCAGGAGCCGAGAAACGGCAGGTCGCTTTCGCGCGCATGGCGGATTGCCATAAACGCACCTGTATCATTCAGATAGGGACTGCCGGGGACCAGCCAGACGGCATCATATTTGGCCAGCATTGATGCATCGGTAAGTTCAGGAGTAGGCAGCCATTCGGCAGTAACATCGAGATTCAGGGACTGTGCGGCAAGGTCCACCGCCAGAGGAATGGCCTGATGGGCAACCGCATCGGCGCGATAATCGCCAATAAGCGCTAAGCGAACGTGAGACGTCATTGCAAATTATCCTGTGCAGGTAAAACAGAATGCTATATGAGACGGGATTCTCTGGCAATGTCATCTTCACTTTCATCTGATGAAGGGCGGTGCAGATGATAGATAACCGTGCTGACCGGACCGTTGTCCAGTACGATCAGCCCGTAGCGAATAGCGATAATTTTTGCGCCCACTTTTTCCGCGACGGAGCGGCTGGCGATATTTCTCTCCGCAACGAGGATTTCAACCACATCAATGTCCGGCTGACTGAAGGCGCTGGTTACCAGGCGGCGAACTGCCTCACTGGCAATCCCCTGTCGTTGTTCATTACTGTGAACCCAATAACCAATCGAGGTGGGGATCAGAGGATTGCTGCTGTAACGCAAACCGGCACCGCCGAGCAGGCGACCATCGGCAGCGAACAGGCCCATTTCGTTGGCTGTACCCTGTTGGCGCTGCAGGTGAGTCAGGTGAAACCAGAGTCGGGCCTCATCTTCCGTGTAATTCTTATGTGCCCATGTCATCCAGGGCAGCAGGGTATCCAGTGACTGATTAACGGCCTGCGCGAAGGGTACTGCGTCAGCGTCCTCAAACGCCCGCATGATAAAATCCATTCATTTCTCCCGACGGTTTGTCTTTAAAAATCGATGATCGATGCTAACAGTATCACAGCAGAGGGGAGGCCTGGTGGCAGGTGACGGAAAAGAAAGGCTTTTTTATCAAAGTCCATTATGTACATTTATATTTACACTGGTGGTTGTTGTTCTGTTTTATTTTATTGTTTTAAGTTGTTGATATTAATTGTTTTAATTGTTGTGTGGTGCTTGTGTTTTTGTCGGTGGTAATAAAACTGTACGTTTCGGGGTTGAGTAATGTACTTATTGTGGTACAGTTCTTTTCAACCTCACTGAGGACCCCTATTAATCGAATTGCCCAGGATTACGATCATGCAAAAAGATGCGCTGAACAATATTCATATCGCTGACGAACAGGTTCTGATTACCCCAGAGGAACTGAAAAAACGTTTCCCGCTTAACAGCGCGCTGGAACAGCAGATTGCCGCTTCGCGCCAGACCATTTCCGACATCATTAATGGTAAAGATCACCGTCTGCTGGTGGTGTGCGGGCCTTGTTCAATTCACGATACGGATGCAGCGCTGGAATACGCTCGTCATCTCAAAACTCTGGCCGATCAGGTTGGAGATCAGCTGTACATTGTGATGCGCGTTTACTTTGAAAAGCCACGTACCACCGTTGGCTGGAAAGGCCTGATTAACGATCCGCACATGGATAACACTTTTGATATGGAAGGGGGCCTGCATATTGCGCGTCAGCTTCTGTTGAATCTGGTTGAGATGGGCCTGCCGCTGGCGACCGAAGCGCTGGACCCAAACAGTCCACAGTACCTCGGCGACCTGTTCAGCTGGTCCGCCATCGGTGCGCGTACCACCGAGTCACAAACCCACCGTGAAATGGCATCCGGGTTGTCGATGCCTGTTGGATTCAAAAACGGCACCGATGGCAGTCTGGGTACCGCGATTAACGCCATGCGCGCGGCTGCGATGCCGCACCGCTTTGTCGGCATTAATCAGGCAGGCCAGGTCTGCCTGCTACAAACTCAGGGCAACCCGGACGGGCACGTGATCCTGCGCGGTGGTAAAAAGCCAAACTACGGCCCGGAAGATGTGGCGCAGTGTGAAAAAGAGATGCAGCAGGCGGGACTCCGCCCATCCTTGATGATAGATTGCAGTCACGGCAATTCTAATAAAGATTTCCGCCGCCAGTCGGGCGTCGCTGAATCTGCAGTGGCACAGATCAAAGACGGTAACCGTTCGATTATCGGTTTGATGCTGGAAAGTCACCTCAATGAAGGCAATCAGTCTTCCGAGCAGCCGCGCAGCGAAATGCGCTACGGCGTTTCGGTCACCGATGCCTGCATCAATTGGGAAACGACTGAAAGCCTGCTGCGTGAAATTCATCAGGATCTCAACGGCGTACTGGCGGCACGTCTGCAGTAAGAGGATTAACGAGTTATGGTGGCTGAACTGACCGCACTGCGCGATCAAATTGATGAAGTAGATAAAGCGCTACTGGATTTACTGGCTAAACGGCTGGAGCTGGTGGCGGAAGTGGGGGAAGTGAAAAGCCGCTACGGATTACCGATCTATGTACCGGAACGCGAGGCCACCATGCTGGCTTCGCGCCGCAAAGAGGCCGAGCTGCTCGGTGTACCGCCGGATCTGATCGAAGACGTGCTGCGTCGGGTCATGCGTGAATCCTATACCAGCGAAAATGATAAAGGCTTCAAAACACTGAATCCTGAACTGCGCCCGGTGGTGATCGTTGGTGGTAAAGGTCAGATGGGGCGGCTGTTTGAAAAAATGCTGACCCTTTCCGGCTATCAGGTGAAGATCCTCGATAAAGAGGAGCACCATCAGGCGGAAGCAATGCTGGCGGATGCCGGAATGGTGATTATCAGCGTGCCTATTCATCTGACCGAACAGGTGATCGCTGAGCTGCCGCCGCTGCCGCAGGACTGTATTCTGGTCGACTTGGCATCGGTAAAAAATAAACCGTTGCAGGCAATGCTGGCCGCGCACGGTGGGCCGGTATTGGGGCTGCACCCGATGTTTGGCCCTGACAGCGGCAGTCTGGCGAAACAGGTAGTGGTATGGTGCGACGGTCGTCAGCCGGAAGCCTATCAGTGGTTCCTGGAGCAGATTCAGGTCTGGGGGGCGCGGCTTCATCGCATCAGCGCGGTTGAGCACGATCAGAATATGGCGTTTATTCAGGCGCTGCGCCACTTTGCGACGTTTGCCTATGGCTTGCATCTGGCAGAAGAGAACGTGCAGCTGGAACAGCTACTGGCGCTCTCTTCACCGATCTACCGCCTTGAGCTGGCGATGGTCGGCCGTCTGTTCGCGCAGGACCCGCAGCTTTACGCGGACATTATTATGTCTTCGGAAAGTAACCTGGCGCTGATTAAGCGTTACTACACGCGGTTTGGTGAGGCGATTAAGCTGCTGGAGTACGGTGACAAGCAGGCGTTTATCGACAGCTTCCGCCGGGTAGAGCACTGGTTTGGCGACTACGCTAAGCGCTTCCAGGCCGAGAGCCGGACGCTGCTGCGCCAGGCAAATGACAGCCGGGCATAATTTGCCGTATTGATTGAGAAGGGCAGCCGTTGGTTAACCGCGCACTCAGAGTGAGCGGAAGTCACTTTCGGGCTGTCCTTTTTTATTGGTCAGTTCCGAATTCAGTCTGACCAGTATGACTTACGGCTTCGCGGCGCCAAAACCGTGCTGATGCAAAATCTCCCGTGCCTCTTCCGACAGTAAAAAATCAGCCAGAGGTTGTGCCGCTATATCACAAACCGCAAAACCGTAGATTGCCGAAGGCTGCCACTCCTGAGGAATGCTGACTGTTGCGATTTGGCTATTGTGCTCTCGCCGGTGGCTGTAGCTACTATAGCCGACGAAAATATCGGCCAGCCCTGACTCAATAATCCACGCTGCCGCCTGCATGCCCGGTGGAATTGCCGGGGAGTGCTCACCTCCAACGACCATTCTGGCTCGCTGCTTTAGATCCTGGCCGAGCAGGCTGTCCCACGCCGTCAGACGGTCAAACATCTGCCATGCATAGTCACCGCACGGATCGCTGCCGATCGTTGATGTTGCCACTCGCAGTGTCGGGTCCTTTAACAGCTCCAGCCAGGTCAGATCGCCAAGCTCGCGGCGCACATTAAGGCACAGCGAGTTCTGGCAAAAGGCGGCAACCTGCTGTGCCCGGCCTGACTGCTGAAGCGCCAGCGGGTGTGCCATATTGGCGGAGGCAAACAGATCGCAGGGTTCTCCCTGTTCGATGCGCTGCCGAAGCAGGCCCGCCGGGCCGAACTGCGTCTCCACGCCTGACGAATAATAGCTCTGAAAGCGTTCAGTGATGGCTGACCAGACGGGGCGCAGGCTGCCTGCGGCCAGTACGCGCAGCGGTTCCATCAGTTGCTGCCGCGATAGTCAGTGCGATAAAAACGCTGATACCAGCTTTCGGCCTGCTGTTGCATATCGATATCCTTGAATTTTTCGGGATAAAGCTTTTTCGCCATCCAAAGTTCACCCAGCGCCATCGCTTCAGGCATCGGATACCCCCAGGCCTTGGCATATTCCGGCATCAGATAGACGCGATGATTTTTTACCGCATCTAAAGCCTGCCAGACCGGCTGCTGATATATCTCATCTACCACCTGCGGGTATCGATCCTGGACAAAGATGACCTGAGGGTTCCAGGCCAGTATCTGCTCCATTGAAACCTGCTTATAGCCTTTTACCGTTGCGGCAGCGACGTTCATCGCGCCGGCATGGTTCATCATTAGCCCGGTGTACTTACCGGAACCGTAGGTTGTCAGGTCGGGGTTCGCCATATACACGCGGATACGCTGGTCGGCGGGAATGTCCTTAAGGCGGTCGGCAGTTTGCTGGCGCAGGCTAAAAGTGGCTTTAATCAGCGCCTCGGCCTGCTGCTGATGGTTTACCACCGCGCCGATTAAACGGATACCGTCTTTCAGACCCTGATTGTAAGCCTGTTCCTCATTCTGCAACTCGGGATTAAGATGGCTCTGCTGTTTATCATCCGCCCGCAGCGAGATGGCAATCACGGCAATACCCAGCTGTTGGATCTGGTCGATCATCTCCTGCGGTGCGTAGTTGGTGACAAACACCACTTGTGGATGCAGGGCAACCAGCTTTTCCAGATCGACATGGGTCAGATCGCCAAGCATCGGTACTTTGGTTAACTCAGGCACCAGGCGAGCATAGCTGTCACCGAGCTGCTGTCGCCAGTTGGCGAGTATTCCCACCATCTTGTTTGTGGCATCCAGCTGAACCAGCAGGTTCAGAGTCTGATGCTGTAGCACGACAACCCGATCAACCCTATCGGGAATGGTAACCTGCCGACCAAGCTGATCGGTAACGATACGATCGGCATAAGAGAAACCGGGGACGGAGGCAAGCAGCACCAGTAAGACAAAGAAGCGGAGAATTTGACGCATGAAGATTTCCTGAATTTCGCTATATACCTAATGATATAGCGTCAGGAGTCTGGGGGGAATGATTCTGTGGCAGGAAATCGGTGGCCCGCACGGCAGGCCACCTGTATTCGTCAGAGTGGCTCTACCGCCACGACGTTTTCGCTGGGGTAGCAGCCCAGTACTTTCAGCGAGCGGGTAATCGGGGCCAGCTCGCGCAGCGCCTGCTGAACCTCATCTGAACGCAGGTTTCCCTGGAAATCGATGTAAAACATCTCTTCCCACGGATTACCGTTAATCGGACGAGACTCCAGCTTGCTCATAGTCAGATTATGCTGGCGCAGTACCAGCAACGCCTCAACCAGTGCGCCTGCCTGCTGTCCTGTTGCCATAATCAGCGTGGTTTTAGCCGGAACCTGCATTGAAACATCCACCGGTTTGCGGGCCAGCACGATAAAGCGGGTGATATTTTGCCGTTGGTTGGCGAGATTCCTTTCCAGAACCTGCAGACCGTACAGATCGCCCCCGGCTTCACTGCCCAGTGCGGCGACCTTCGGAGAATTCATCGCAGCGACTTTTTCCATCGCGGCGGCGGTGCTTTCTGTGTACTCAATTTTCCAGTGCGGATAGCGGTGGATAAACTGGCTGCACTGCTGGAAAGGCTGAGGGTGGCTGTAAACGGTTTCAATCTGCTGGAGATCGGTGCTGCCGGAAACCAGAACACAGTGGTCGATAGGCAGAGTGATTTCACCGACGATCGACAGACTGGTTTGCTGCAGCAGATCGTAGACATCGGTAATGGAGCCGGATGTGGTGTTCTCGATAGGCAGAACGGCGTAATCCGCCTGTCCGGTCTCAACCTGGTTAAAAATATCGTGGAATTTCAGGCAGCCACTCTCGATGAAATTATCAAAATGGCGTGCCGCATAGTGGCGCGAGGCCAGATGCGAATAGGAACCTTTTGGACCAAGGAAAGCGATACGGGCGGACTGCGCGTTAGTGTTATTCAGATGCTTTTGCAGCAGCGCCTGCTGGGTTAGTACGGAATCTTCAATAATCAGCTGAAACAGGCGGGTGATGTAGTGAGCATCCAATTTATGTGCTTTGCCCAGTGTAATCAGGTGCTCAAGCAAATCGCGTTCGCGATCGATGTCACGGATGGGGCGATGCGTCGCCATTTTGGCTGTAGCAACGTCAATCGCCAGCGCACGGCGCTGAGCCAGCAGTTGCAGTAGTTCTTCATCCAGCGCGCTGATTTTACCACGCAGGGCCAGCAAAGGATTCTCGGAGTTCATATCGCTACCTGTCAGATGTCGCTAAAAAAAAAGCCTCCCTTTGTCGGGAGGCTTTATTGTTCGTCTTCGCATTCATTCTTACACGACGAATTGCCTCCCAGTCAGGGGAAGGTAAAAAAGAATGCGAAGAAAAACGGGATAAATTTCATTTTGCTCAATTCATAGCAGCGGTCTGGAGGGTTAAAGTAACCGCTGTAATTTCATTCTGTCAATAAAAAACGCGCCCGCAGGCGCGTTATTCGGGATGAGTCATTTATTCTTCGTCAATCGGACTGAGATCTTTGACGCTGGCGGCGGCGCGACGCGCTTCACCTTTGTGCTGAACTTTATTCAGCTGGCGCTCGAGTTTGTTAATCAGCTCGTTGATAGCCGTGTACATATCTTCGTGTTTGGCGGTGGCAACCAGCGGCCCGTTAGGCGTATTGATATTGGCATCGGCAACGAACTCTTTCGGCTCCTTCGAAAGAACAATGTGCGGATTAATCAGATGGGTTTGCCATTTTTCGAGCTTAGAGAGACGGTCTTCGACATGCTGGCGGATAGCCGGAGTAATTTCCATTTGTTTGCTGGTAATGTTCAGAACCATAGTGCTTACCTCTCTGTCATTTCCGTCTTGGTAAGTCCAGCATAGCGCCAAAAACGGTAAAATGTGTGATTTAGATCACGTTTTATTGTCACTTTTTGTCAAGAAGGATAAAAGTGTGAAACCGGCAGATAAATGCGGTCAGAGCCCTTGTCGGCGGGCTGTTTCAATGGCATTGTTGATGGGATAACTACAGCGGGAATTTGCCGGAATGGCATTTTTCAGGCGTAAAAAAGGCAGCTTAGCGCTGCCTTTTTTGTTACCAGCGAATCAGGCCTGATTCGCAGTGATGATTTTAGCCACACGCTCAGCTTCGGCATTAAGCTGCAGCTGACGATAAGCATTTTCCATCAGAGGTAACGCGGTGCGCGTTGCTTTCGTATCCGGGTAATCTTTCAGCATTTGCTCTACACGGTTAACCACAGCGACATAGGCACCGCGTTTAGTGTAGAATTCAGCCACGGATAATTCGTATTTCGCCAGGCGATCTTTCAGGAACACCAGGCGCTTACGTGCATCGGTCGCATATTGACTGTTAGGGTAGCCGCGCAGTAACTGCGAGAAGTCCTTAAAAGCATCACGCGCATGAGTTGGATCGCGGTCCGATCGGTCAATACCAAAGAATCCCTGCAGCGCACTATCATCCAACGCCATATCCGTCAGGCCACGCATGTAAATAACGTAGTCAATGTTCGGATGGGTAGGGTTGAGGCGCATAAAGCGGTCGATGGCAGCCTGGGCCAGCGGCAAATCGGCATTCTTATAGTATGCGTAGATCAGGTCTAGCTGAACTTGCTGGGAGTAAGGGCCGAATGGATAGCGGTTATCTAGCGCTTCCAGTTGCGTTATTGCTCCTTTAAAGTTACCGTCCTGCAGTTTTTGCTGGGCAGTGGCATAAATCTCGGAAGGCGGGCTGTCAGGCACCACATCCTTGGAGCCGGAACATCCAGCTAATGCCAGGCTCAACGTGGCTGCAGCCACCAGATATTTCATACGCGTCATGACGATTTGATTATCCTCAGAGTGTTATTCAGGAAGCTGTCCGTATAGCTCCCGATAGTGACCAGGTACAATAGCACATTATATTAAACGGCATCGCCGTGAAAACCCAACGTTAACGAAGAAGCTGTGTATGGCACAACAAGTAAAACTCAACGCAACGGTATCCGAATCGCAACTCGGACAACGCTTAGATCAGGCTTTGGCCGAATTGTTCCCTGATTATTCACGTTCTCGCATAAAAGAATGGATTCTTGACCGTCGCGTCACCGTAAACGGTGAAATAATCGACAAACCTAAGGAAAAGGTGCTCGGAAGTGAGCAAATTATCATCGATGCGGAAATCGAAGAAGAGGCAAGATGGGAAGCGCAGGACATCCCATTAGAAATCGTTTATGAAGATGACGATATTTTGGTCATTAATAAACCGCGTCATCTCGTCGTCCATCCTGGCGCGGGCAACCCCGATGGCACAGTGCTGAATGCATTGCTGCATCATTTCCCGGCCATTGCCGATGTGCCGCGCGCGGGTATCGTCCATCGTCTGGATAAAGATACTACCGGCCTGATGGTTGTCGCTAAAACCGTTCCGGCACAGACGCATCTGGTGGATTCACTTCAGCGGCGTGAAATTACCCGCGAGTATGAAGCTGTGGCGATTGGCCGCATGACCGCTGGCGGTACCGTTGATGAGCCGATTAGCCGTCACTCAACCAAGCGCACGCATATGGCGGTACACCCGATGGGTAAACCGGCAACGACGCATTACCGCATTATGGAACACTTCCGTGCCCATACGCGTCTGCGTCTGCGTCTGGAAACCGGGCGTACTCACCAGATCCGCGTGCATATGTCCCACATTACACATCCGCTTGTGGGCGATCCGCTCTATGGTGGCCGTCCTCGCCCGCCGAAGGGTGCTTCTGAGGCCTTCATTACCGCACTGCGCGGTTTCGATCGCCAGGCGCTGCACGCAACCATGCTGCGTCTGTACCATCCGATCACCGGCATCGAGATGGAGTGGCACGCGCCGCTGCCGCAGGACATGGTCGATCTGATCAATGCTCTGAAGGCGGATACCGAAGAGTTTAAAGATCAGATGGATTGGTAATGAAGCCCGTTATTCCCGACTGGTCACTTCCCGTCAACGTTCGCGCGTGCAGCAGCACGCGCAGCGGCGGCATCAGCGATGCCCCATGGAGCAGTCTGAACCTGGGGGCACACGTTGGTGACGATCCACAAAACGTGCAGACTAATCGTCAACGTTTGGTAGAGGCATGTAATCTGCCTTCGATGCCGGTCTGGCTGGAGCAGGTACACGGCACGGATGTGCTGCGGCTGGATGGTCAGCCTCCGGCTTCATTGCGGGCAGATGCCGTCTACACTCGGGAGCCTGGGGTTGTTTGTGCGGTGATGACTGCGGACTGTTTGCCGGTATTGTTTTGTTCGGCAGATGGCCAGGAAATTGCGGCCGCTCACGCTGGCTGGCGCGGATTGTGTTCTGGGGTACTCGAAGCAACACTTGACGCTTTTTCCGCTCCAGCAGAAGAGATTATCGTCTGGCTCGGTCCGGCTATCGGGCCGAACGCATTTGAAGTTGGGCCAGAGGTAAAAGACGCCTTTTGTGCCGTCGATCCTGCTGCCAACTCGGCTTTTTGTGCTGTAGGTGAAAAATTTTATGCCGATCTCTGGATGCTGGCAACGCAGCGCTTAAACGCTGCCGGAGTGCGGTGTATCAGGGGCGGCGGCGATTGTACCTATACGCAGGAAGAACAATTTTTCTCCTTCCGACGCGATGGAATCACCGGGCGTATGGCAAGTTTCATCTGGCTGATATAACCTAGCGCCATAAGACGGTCCGGATTGATGTTTTTTTCTCCGAAATGTTCAGGTCATTACCTTGAAAAATTTGAGGGATGACCTCATTTAATCTCCAGTAGCAATTTGACCTGAATGGGGGAAATTATGCGTCTGGATCGTCTTACTAACAAATTTCAGCTGGCACTGGCTGACGCCCAATCCCTGGCCCTCGGCCGAGATAATCAATTTATCGAACCTCTGCACTTGATGAGCGCACTGCTTAATCAGGAAGGTGGTTCCGTACGTCCTTTACTTACCGCGGCTGGCGTAGACGTTGCCTCTTTACGCAGCGGTATTGAACAGGCACTCAGTCGCTTACCGCAGGTTGAAGGCACCGATGGCGATGTTCAGCCTTCTGCTGACCTGGTCCGCGTACTGAACCTGTGTGACAAACTGGCGCAAAAGCGCGCCGACAACTTCATTTCATCAGAATTATTTGTTCTGGCAGCACTCGACTCCCGTGGTTCACTGGCCGACTTACTGAAATCGGCCGGGGTCACCAATGACAAGCTGACGAAAGCGATTGACCAGATGCGAGGAGGAGAGAACGTGAACGATCAAGGGGCGGAAGATCAACGCCAGGCATTAAGTAAATACACTATCGACCTGACCGAACGCGCCGAGAAAGGCAAACTTGATCCGGTTATTGGCCGCGATGAAGAGATTCGCCGTACCATTCAGGTACTGCAGCGTCGTACCAAAAATAACCCGGTACTGATCGGTGAACCCGGTGTGGGTAAAACGGCCATTGTTGAAGGTCTGGCACAGCGCATCATTAACGGCGAAGTACCGGAAGGACTGAAAGGCCGCCGCGTGCTGGCGCTGGATATGGGGGCGCTGGTGGCCGGGGCTAAATACCGCGGTGAATTTGAAGAGCGTCTGAAAGGTGTGCTGAACGATTTGTCGAAACAGGAAGGCAACGTCATTCTGTTTATCGACGAACTGCACACCATGGTCGGTGCCGGTAAAGCCGACGGCGCAATGGATGCCGGTAATATGCTGAAGCCTGCGCTGGCGCGCGGCGAGCTGCACTGCGTTGGCGCGACAACGCTGGACGAATATCGCCAGTACATTGAAAAAGATGCCGCGCTGGAACGTCGTTTCCAGAAGGTGTTCGTGGCCGAACCAAGCGTGGAAGATACCATTGCTATCTTGCGCGGCCTGAAAGAGCGCTATGAGTTGCATCACCATGTACAGATTACCGACCCGGCTATCGTTGCGGCGGCTACGCTGTCCCATCGCTATATTGCCGATCGCCAGCTGCCGGACAAAGCTATCGATCTGATCGATGAAGCGGCATCCAGCATTCGCATGCAAATCGACTCCAAGCCGGAAGCGCTCGATCGCCTGGAGCGTCGTATCATTCAGCTGAAGCTGGAACAGCAGGCGCTGAAGAAAGAATCTGACGATGCCAGTATCAAACGTCTGGAGATGCTGGAAAACGAGCTTTCGCAGAAAGAGCGCGAATACTCTGAGCTGGAAGAGGAGTGGAAGGCGGAGAAAGCCTCTCTTTCCGGAACCCAGCACATTAAAGCCGAGCTGGAGCAGGCCAGGCTGAATATGGAACAGGCGCGCCGACTGGGTGACCTGGGACAGATGTCTGAGCTGCAGTACGGTAAAATTCCGGAGCTGGAAAAACAGCTGGCGGCGGCAACCCAGGCTGAAGGCAAGACCATGCGCCTGCTGCGTAACCGCGTGACCGATGTTGAAATTGCCGACGTGCTTGCGCGCTGGACCGGTATTCCTGTGGCCCGCATGATGGAAGGCGAGCGTGACAAGCTGTTGCGCATGGAGCAGGAATTGCATACGCGGGTGATTGGGCAGAATGAAGCGGTGGAAGCCGTATCGAACGCCATTCGCCGTAGCCGTGCTGGCCTGGCCGATCCGAATCGTCCAATTGGCTCGTTCCTGTTCCTCGGCCCGACCGGGGTGGGTAAAACCGAACTGTGTAAAGCGCTGGCTAACTTTATGTTCGACAGTGACGATGCAATGGTGCGTATCGACATGTCCGAGTTTATGGAGAAACACTCGGTGTCGCGCCTGGTGGGTGCACCTCCGGGATATGTCGGTTATGAAGAAGGCGGATACCTGACCGAAGCGGTACGTCGTCGTCCTTATTCAGTGATCCTGCTGGATGAAGTTGAGAAAGCTCATCCGGATGTCTTCAACATCCTTCTTCAGGTGCTGGATGATGGTCGCTTAACCGATGGTCAGGGTAGAACGGTCGATTTCCGCAACACCGTGGTGATCATGACTTCTAACCTGGGTTCCGATCTGATCCAGGAACGGTTCGGTGCGCTGAGCTATGGCGAAATGAAAGAGTTGGTCATGTCTGTGGTCAGCCACAGCTTCCGTCCGGAATTCATTAACCGTATTGACGAGCTGGTGGTGTTCCACCCGCTGGGCGAGAAACATATTGCTTCTATTGCTCGTATCCAGCTGCAGCGTTTGTATCAGCGCCTGGAAGAGCGGGGTTATGAGCTGCATATTTCCGATGCCGCTCTGCAGCAGCTCGGTGAGAATGGTTATGATCCGGTCTACGGCGCGCGACCGCTGAAACGCGCTATCCAGCAGCAGATTGAAAACCCGCTGGCACAGCAGATTCTTTCCGGCGCTTTGGTACCGGGTAAGACAATAGAAATGGATCTGCAGGATGGCGTTATCGTTGCGCATCAGTAAAGTGCACTGTGTCAGGTAAGCTCCTGAACGGGGTTTTCTGACCATGTCATCATTAAAATGGGCCTTCGGGCCCATTTTTGTTTATTAAATCGGCAAAAATGAGGCTTTTAACACAGGTTTGGGTGAAAACTAAGCATGTGAACATTTTTTTGAAATTAGCCCTTGTCAGCCGCCAGAAAATCCCTATACTGCGCCTCCACTGACACGGAACAACGGCTTACAGGCCAGCGTGTTAGAGGTTCAGAAAGTTGTCTGAACCGCCGGAAAAAACTTCTCAAAAAGAAGTTGACTCCGAAGGAGGAAAGCGTAATATACGCCACCTCGCAGCAGATTGCCCCGGCACTGACTGCACTGCTCTTTAACAATTTATCAGACAATCTGTGTGGGCACTCGCAGGATTGATATCAAAAGTCTCCGGACTTTAAAAAATATCAAGTCTCACGAGTGAACACATAATGAAATTCATTATGACGTTTTACAGATGAGCATCGCTGAACTTGTTTCAGCAAATCAAGCTTTTAATTGAAGAGTTTGATCATGGCTCAGATTGAACGCTGGCGGCAGGCCTAACACATGCAAGTCGAACGGTAGCACAGAGAGCTTGCTCTTGGGTGACGAGTGGCGGACGGGTGAGTAATGTCTGGGAAACTGCCCGATGGAGGGGGATAACTACTGGAAACGGTAGCTAATACCGCATAACGTCTTCGGACCAAAGTGGGGGACCTTCGGGCCTCACACCATCGGATGTGCCCAGATGGGATTAGCTAGTAGGTGGGGTAATGGCTCACCTAGGCGACGATCCCTAGCTGGTCTGAGAGGATGACCAGCCACACTGGAACTGAGACACGGTCCAGACTCCTACGGGAGGCAGCAGTGGGGAATATTGCACAATGGGCGCAAGCCTGATGCAGCCATGCCGCGTGTATGAAGAAGGCCTTCGGGTTGTAAAGTACTTTCAGCGGGGAGGAAGGCATTGTGGTTAATAACCGCAGTGATTGACGTTACCCGCAGAAGAAGCACCGGCTAACTCCGTGCCAGCAGCCGCGGTAATACGGAGGGTGCAAGCGTTAATCGGAATTACTGGGCGT
>NZ_JAFBFW010000004.1 GCF_016909495.1 Pantoea coffeiphila
GTACGCGAAAGACAAGCAGGTAGCACGCTGTGGCAACGCCGTGCCGCCACCGTTCGCTGAAGCGCTTGTACGCGCCAACCTGCCAGAACTCTGCACCACCCGCGATCAGCAGGTCGCTTAATCCAATCTGAATGAAGAGGTATCTATGACCGACACCACCCTGATCAAAGAAAGCGAAGTGATGGAAAAATTGCACGTTTCATCACGCACAACGATGTGGAAATACTGCCGAGAATACAACTTCCCTAAGCCGGTTCGCACCCACCCAAAAGCCTATCTGCGATCGGCAGTGGATGAGTGGTTGCTGAATGGCGGCATCAACCAGAAAGCTTCCTGACGTGCCAGAACAGTTTTTCAGCGTGCATCTCATAAGCTTGACGCTGATCCTCCAGCCAGTCGTGTTTGTTATACACCGCCATCACCCCTCCCAGCTCATGCCCCAGCATCCTTTCCGTGACGTGCGGGGCTACCCCTTCCTCCGACAAGCGCGTGACCAGGGTTCGCCTGAAGTCATGCGCTCGCCAGTAACTCAAATCCAACGAATCCCTGATCCGCAAAATATACCTGTTAGCCGCAGCAATGCAGAGAGGCTTCGCTATCTCAGCGCCCGGGAATAAAATCTGGTCGTAAGTCAGCATCGCCTTTTGCAGCAGCGGTTCAATCTGCTTGAATATGGGCCTGCGGATCAGATTCCCCATCTTGCTGTGCTCTTTTGGGACAGTCCAAACCATGCTTTCCATATCAAATTCTCTGCGCTCGGCAAGCCGCAGTTCTGATACGCGCGCGCCCCAAAGCATCAGCATCTGATGCAGCAGCTTATTGGACGTTGCGGCCCGGCTGCGTTCGATGGCGACCCAGATCTGAGCCAGCTCGGGGTACGTGAGCACCCTGCTTCCGCTTTCAGACCTTGCACCGACGTCACGAGGGGCAATACGCATAAGCGAAGAGTTGTCGATTACCTGCCGGCGGATGCACCAGCCGATCGCGGATCTTGCCTGCGTAAGTAGTTGTCGGGCGCGCCGTGGGTTCTCCCTCTCCTCTCTCGAGAAAAAATCGATCCACTGCTTAACTGTAATGTCACCAATGGCCCGGCCAGGGAATGCACCGCTCATATGCTTTATTACCGTTGAGTGATACAACGCCTGAGTGTTGGGCCGCAGAGAAATATCGACGTACTGCTCCTTCCAGTAGGACAGGCAGTCGGCAACCGTCATTACTGACTCGCCGGTCGCTTTTTCAAAGTACGCGCGCGGATCTTTACCGGCGTCATAAAGCAGGCGCAATTCAGCAGTAATGTTCCTGGCCTCTTTCAGGCTCATGGCCGGGTACCTTCCGATGGATATGCGGACCGCCTTGCCCTGCCAGCGGTAGCGATACTGGAAGGCGATCACCCCTTTCGGTGAAATGCGCGCGCCGAGGCCATCGCCATCTGCGACTTCAGGACTGCCGGAATATGGTTTACCATGTAGGGAGCGGAGTTTAGTGTCGCTGAGGGCCATAGTTTTCTGTACACACGTTTTTTTGGGTTCTGTACCAGTTATGTACGCAATATGGCATGAACAAACGCGAACAGCAACAAACAACTGTAAACATATACAGTAAAAACCAGGTGGAAGAGTTAGTTCTAACGCTTTCGAATCAACAAGTTAACGAACTATAATGAACGGATTTAAAATTTGAAGAACGAAACTGTACAGCCTACCTTCCTCTTCCACGATTACGAAACCTTCGGCAAAAGCCCGTCTCTGGACCGTCCGGCCCAGTTCGCCGGGATCCGTACCGATATGGATTTCAACATTATTGGTGAGCCGGAAGTGTTTTACTGCCAGCCCGCTGATGACTACCTGCCGCAGCCGGAAGCGGTGATGATTACCGGCATCACGCCGCAGATTGCGCGCGCGCGTGGCGTCACCGAGGTAGAGTTTACCCGCCGTATCCACCAGCTGTTCAGCGAACCCGGCACCTGCATCGTTGGCTATAACAACGTGCGCTTTGATGATGAGGTGAGCCGTAATCTATTCTATCGTAATTTTTACGACCCCTATGCATGGAGCTGGCAGAACGGCAACAGCCGCTGGGATTTGCTGGATGTGATGCGCGCCTGTTACGCCCTGCGCCCGGAAGGGATTGTCTGGCCGGAAAACGACGACGGTTTTCCCAGCTTCCGCCTTGAGCATCTGACCAAAGCCAACGGCGTGGAACATGCCAACGCCCACGATGCGATGTCGGATGTCTATGCCACGATTGCCATGGCGAAGCTGGTCAAAGAAAAGCAGCCAAGGCTGTACGACTTCCTGTTTACCCATCGCAATAAGCAAAAGATTACCGCCCTGGTGGATATCCCGCAGATGAAACCGCTGGTGCATATTTCCGGTATGTTTGGCGCGGCGCGCGGTAATACCAGCTGGATCGCCCCGCTCGCCTGGCATCCCGACAACCGTAATGCACTAATTACCTGCGACCTGGCTGGCGATATATCGCCCCTCCTGACACTGGATGCAGACCAGCTGCGTGAACGGCTGTATACCCGGCGCGATGAGCTGGGCGACGCCTCGCCGGTGCCGCTTAAGCTGGTACATATCAATAAATGCCCGGTGGTGGCTCCGGCCAATACCCTGCGCCCGGAAGATGCGGCCCGCCTGGATATCGATCGCCAGCGCTGCCTGGATAACCTCGCCCTGCTGCGTCAGCACCCGGAAGTGCGTGAAAAAGTGGTGACGCTGTTTGCAGAAGCGGAGCCGTTTACCCCGTCGGAGGATGTTGATGCCCAGCTGTATAACGGCTTCTTTAGCGACGCGGATCGCCAGGCAATGAATATTATTCGCCAGACGGCGGCGGAGAATCTGCCCGCGCTGGATTTAACCTTTGCAGATGCCCGCATTGAGAAGCTGCTGTTCCGTTTCCGCGCGCGCAATTTCCCCGGCACGCTCGATGATGCAGAACAGAAACGCTGGCTACAGCACCGTCGCGAAGCGCTGAATCCGCAGCGCGTGCAGGATTACGTGCAGGAACTGGAGATGCTGTATAACCAGTATGAAGGTGATGCAGGAAAACTGGCGCAGCTGAAGGCGCTGTTCGAGTATGCCCGCGAGCTGACTTCCTGACGATTTTCGATGATCTATAGGTAAAAAAAGGGGCGGTTCACACGAACCGCCCCTTTTTAATGCAAAGCTTAACCGCCGTTACATCAGGTCTTCGCTACACTGCGGCACCGGATTGCGGAAGCTGCGAGTCACGAAGGCCAGATAAATCAGACCAATTGCGCCCCACACCAGGCCGAGAACCATTGAGCTCTCTTCCAGGTTGATCCACAGCGCGCCAACTGTCAGCGCACCCAGCATCGGCAGGATCAGGAAGGTGAAGTTATCTTTCAGCGTTTTGTTACGCTTTTCACGGATCCAGAACTGCGAAATTACCGACAGGTTTACGAAGGTAAACGCGACCAGCGCACCGAAGTTAATCAGCGCCGTGGCAGTGACCAGGTCAAAGGTGATGGAGGTCAGCGCGATAGCACCAACCAGCAGCACGTTCAGCGCCGGGGTACGCCACTTCGGATGGATATAGCCGAAGAAACGCTCCGGGAACACGCCATCACGGCCCATCACGTACATCAGACGCGATACGCCAGCGTGGGCCGCCATGCCTGAAGCCAGTACGGTGACACAGGAGAAAATCAGGATGCCGAACTGGAAGGCTTTGCCCGCCACGTACAGCATGATTTCCGGCTGTGATGCATCCGGATCTTTAAAGCGAGAGATATCCGGGAAGTACAGCTGCAGGAAGTAAGAAACCACGACAAAGATCACGCCACCGATTAATGCGGTCAGGAAGATCGCTTTCGGGATCACGCGCCCGGCGTCTTTAGTCTCTTCAGACAGCGAACTGATGCCGTCGAAGCCGAGGAACGAGAAGCAGAGTATGGTCGCTCCCGTAATCATCGGAACAACGTGGGCATTTTCGGACCAGAATGGCTTGCTGCTGACCAGCGTACCGGCACCTTCGCCGTGCGCTACGCCCCAGACCACCATACCCATAATGACCACCATCACCGCCACCTGCAGCACAACGATCACGCTGTTGAAGTTAGCAACGGTTTTAATGCCTTTCAGGTTAGACAGGGTCATAAAGCCCACCAGCATAATCACGAAAATCCATGATGGAATGCCGGGAACCAGTGCTTCCCAGTAAATTTTGGCCAACAGAATGTTGATCATCGGCATAAACAGATAATCAAGCAGTGAAGACCAGCCGACCATAAAGCCGACGTGTGGGCTAATCGCTTTCTGCGCATAGGTGTAGGCCGAACCCGCAGACGGGAAACGACGAACCAGCTGGCCGTAGCTCAGCGCGGTAAACAGAATAGCAATCAGCGCAAATGCGTATGCGGTAGCTACGTGGCCGTCAGTTAAGCCGGAAACAATGCCAAAGGTATCGAAGAGGGTCATTGGCTGCATGTAAGCCAGGCCCATCATCACTACAGGCATTAACGTCAGCGTTTTCTTCAGGTGTGCGCGAGGCTGTGCGCCAGGAGTAGCGGTATTAAGCGACATGATTCAGCCTCCCCATAGAGTCAACCTTTCTGGGTTGAACCACAGGGAAACTTCGCGTACTGCGATAGTCTTTCATAAGAGGATTGAGGGAATAGCAGGCAGGAGTAGAAAAAGATCCTGCTTTCGCGCCGTAGTCGTCGCGTTGGCGAATACCAGCAGATGCTGGAGTAAGAAGATGTTGCCCCATGTTTGTTTCCTCAATAAGACACGTCACTGTGTGTGCTGAAAGCTTATATCTATCCGGTTCTGGACCGGCCTCTTAAAATACAAAATTCGTTTACCTGCATAAAAAAAATAACCGCCGCCAGGATTAATTAGCGTCGGTTACGTGATCTTCTAATGCAGGGCGCATATTTTGCACCAAACGGAGGCACCCTGACAAGCTTTTGAGACCTTCAGTTACAAATTTACGTTTAATCCTAACTGGCAAAGCACTGTTACACAGACGATTACCCGCGTTCAGCGCCTGCCAGCCGGGCCTTCAGGCGTTTTTTAGCATCCAGTCAATTTCCGTTGCGGTGATTAGCCGCTCAAAGTGCATCAGCTCGTGATGCTTGCAGCTGTGCCAGACAAAACCGAAACGCGTACCCAGCAGTTTCTGTAATGCATGGCTTTGCTCAAACTCATACAGCGCATCGCTCTGGCGGATCGGCAGCGGGTTGCCCTCCGCCTCGTGCCCGTTACCTTTCACCGCGACCGGCAGCGGCAGCTGGTTATCCAGCCCGTGCAGGATACCGGCCAGAATCGCCGCCATCACCAGATAAGGATTAGCATCGGCCCCGGCAACGCGATATTCCACGCGGTGATTGTCGCTGTCGCCGCAGGGGATACGCAGCGCCACAGTGCGATTATTGTGGCCCCAGGAGGCCTGTAGCGGAACGAACGCATCCGGCAGGAAACGGCGGTAGGCGTTAACGTTGGGTGCCAGCAGCGCCATCGAAGCCGGCATCAAATCGATCATCCCGGCCAGGGCACGCTTCAGCAGCGGCGAATCGCTGCCGTCATCGCAGATAAAGGCATTATGATCGGCGGCATCCAGCATGCTGATATGCACATGCATACCGCTACCGGCGTACTCTTCGTACGGCTTGGCCATAAAGGTGGCATTCATGCCGTGGCGTTCGGCCACCTGACGGATCAGCCGCTTCAGCTGCACGGCGTGATCGCAGGCGCTCAGCGCATTACGCGTGTGGTGCAGGTTGATCTCAAACTGGCCCGGAGACGCTTCCGCCAGCGCGCCGTCTGCCGGGATACCCTGCTGCTTCGCCAGCTCGTCGATTTCACTCAGCACGTCGGCAAAGTGATCGAGATT
The DNA here is from genome assembly GCF_016909495.1 of Pantoea coffeiphila. Lineage (GTDB taxonomy): Bacteria > Pseudomonadota > Gammaproteobacteria > Enterobacterales > Enterobacteriaceae > Erwinia > Erwinia coffeiphila. Next base: position 5,863 of record NZ_JAFBFW010000004.1, read on the forward strand.
ATCAACGGAATACACCTGGCTTTGCATATTGCGCTCGTCGCTGCCCGGCGCGCACGGCGGCTGAATATAGCCTTCGGCATCGCGCTGTTTATCGACCAGATAGAACTCCAGCTCTACCGCTACCACCGGGAACAGCCCTCGATTGCGCAGCTGCTGCCACAGCTGGTTGAGGACATTACGGGGTTCAACGTCAAAGGGAGTGCCATCTTGATTGCGCATGGTCAGGAGAATTTGCGCCAGATGTTCGGGATCGGAAGCGGAGGGAATTAAAGAACCTTCAACGGGAACGCAGATATTATCCGGTTCACCCAGTACCTGGCCCAGCCCCGCTTCTTCCACGGTGTTGCCGAGGATATCCATGGCATAGACAGAAGCCGGGAAGTAACAGCCTTTATCCAGTTTCTTCAGGCTGGCAATCGGAATGCGTTTACCGCGGAAAACACCATTTAAATCGTTGAGGAGGATATCGACGTACTGCGTTTCAGGATGGCGTTCCAGGTAAGTTTGCACTTCACTCTGGAACGCGGTGGTTCGTTTCTCTTCACTGTGCCGCGTGAAGTCTTCAACTTCGACAATATTGGTCATGATGCCACCCACCAGGTTCGTTTCGTTGTTGAGCGTTGCTCAAAATAACAGCCACACTATTAACATAGCGCCAACACAAAGAGTGTGCAAATGTAACTAACTGCTTTATTTTTCACCTCATCACGTTTGAATATTACCCAAGCCGTTGCTAGATTGACATAATATTGCACAGTTTTGCGCCACGGGCGGTTCCACCGGTTGATATTTTGAACAGTGTAACGGGGTGAGAATGGGCATTATTTTTGACAAACCATTGATTGGCGTGGTGATGTGCCAGGTCGATAAAAACGGCCATCCGACGCAGATGGTACACAACAAATATCTCGACGCCGTTCTGCTGGCAGGCGGAATTCCACTGGCGCTGCCCCACGGGCTGATGTCAGCCCCTCATCTATTAGAAAACGCTATGGCTGCGCTGGATGGCATTTTACTCACCGGCAGCCCAAGCAATATCGAACCCCATCATTATCATCAGTCCGGGGAAGAACCGGATGCCGATCCCGGCCGCGACCGCCTGGCCTTTGCGCTGGTCAACTACGCGCTGGAAAACCGGATGCCGCTGCTGGCGATTTGCCGGGGGCTGCAGGAACTGGTGGTTGCCACCGGCGGTGATTTGCACCGCCAGCTGCATCTGGTGGCCGGCATGCAGGATCACCGCGAAGATCCCTCCCTGACGCTGGAGGAACAGTACTCACCGGTTCATGAGGTCTGGCTGGAGCCGGACGGCCTGCTCTCATCGCTGGTAAACCACGCCAGCAGGCTGCGGGTCAACTCCCTGCACCAGCAGGGAATACGCACGCTGGGCGCAAAAATGCGGCCCGAAGCGCGTTCCGCCGACGGACTGATCGAAGCCGTCAGTCATTCTCAGCATCCCTTTGCCCTGGCGGTTCAGTGGCACCCGGAATGGCAAAGCGCCGGTTCGGAGCCCTCCCGCCAGATTTTTGGCGGGCTGATCGCGGCCAGCCAGCGTTTCAGAAAGGAAAGGCTATGAGCGAAATCACCCTGGCTCCCGGACGGCGTTTATCCGAGCTCCGGCAGCAGATGGGTTTGTCACAGCGCCGCGTGGCGGAGCTTTCGGGCCTGACGCACAGTGCGATCAGCACCATTGAGCAAGATAAAGTCAGCCCGGCAGTCAGCACGCTGCAAAAGTTACTCAAGGTTTACGGCCTCTCGCTGTCGGAGTTTTTCTCAGAGCCGGTGGTGGATGAAGTACCTAAAGTGGTGATTGAGGAGCATGAGCTGATCGATATCGGCGGCCAGGGGGTTTCGCTTCGCCTGATCCACAACGGCAACGCCCGCAGAACGCTGGCCATGCTGCTGGAAACTTATGAGCCAGGCTCAACAACCGGAGAAAAAATACGCCATCAGGGTGAGGAAACCGGCACGCTGCTGGAGGGTGAGATCACGCTGAATATCAACGGCCAGAGCTATCACCTGCATGCCGGGCAAAGCTATGTCATTGATACCGGCAACCCCCACAGCTTTACCAATTCTTCTTCCCGGCGCTGCTGCATTATCAGCGCCCATACGCCCGCAACGTTTTAGCCACGACAGGCCCGGTGCAGCCGGGCATAAGGGAAAAAATATGCATGTGAATAGCTACTATGCAGCAACCGCCAACCCGCACGAAGCCTGGCCGCAGCTGAAAGAGAGTATTCAGTGCGACGTGTGCATCATCGGCGGCGGGTTTACCGGCCTTTCCTCGGCGCTGTTTTTGACCGAAGCGGGCTATGATGTGGTGGTACTGGAGGCGGCACAGGTTGGTTTTGGCGCCAGCGGCCGCAACGGCGGGCAGGTTGTTAACTCCTACAGCCGAGATGTCGATGTTATCGAACAGCGCTACGGCAGCGAAACCGCACAGCTGCTGGGCAGCATGATGTTTGAGGGTGCGGCAATTATTCGCGATCGCATCGACCGCTACGCCATTGACTGTGATTATCGCCCCGGCGGTGTTTTTGCCGCCCTCACCCCGCGACAGATGCAGCATCTTGACGCGCAGTCGGAACGCTGGCGGCGCTATGGCAACCACCAGCTTGAGCTACTGGACCGCGAGGAGATTCGCCGCGAAGTAGGCAGCGACCGCTACGTCGGCGGGCTGCTGGACCGCAGCGGTGGGCATATTCACCCGCTGAATCTGGCGCTGGGCGAGGCCGAAGCCATTCGCCGCCACGGCGGGCGAATCTTTGAGCGTTCGGCGGTGACATCCGTGCAGTACGGTTCGCCGCACCGCATCAGTACCGAACACGGGCAGGTTCAGGCACGATTTGTGATTTTTGCCGGTAATGCCTATCTGGCACCGCATCTTGAACCCCGGCTGGCGAAAAAAAGCCTGCCCTGCGGTTCGCAGATTGTTGCCACCGAGCCGCTCTCCGCCGAAGTGGCACAGTCGCTGCTGCCGAACAACTTCTGCGTTGAGGACTGTAACTACCTGCTGGACTATTTCCGACTGACCGCCGATAACCGCCTGCTGTACGGCGGCGGGGTGATCTACGGCGCGCGCGAACCGTCTGATATTGATGCGCTGATCCGCCCCAAGCTGCTGAAAACCTTCCCCCAACTGGCCGGGGTGAAGTTTGATTACGCGTGGAGCGGCAACTTCCTGCTGACGCTGTCAAGAATGCCGCAGTTTGGCCGCCTGGAAAACGGCGTTTACTACATGCAGGGCGACAGCGGCCACGGGGTGACCAGCACCCATCTTTCCGGTCGTCTGATCGCCGAGGCGATGCGCGGTGACGCCGAACGCTTTGATGCCTTTGCGAAACTGCCGCATCTGCCCTTCCCCGGCGGCCGCACCCTGCGCGTGCCGCTGACCGCGATCGGGGCCGCCTGGTATGCGCTGCGTGACCGACTAGGGGTTTAAATCCGGCCGGTTCGCAGTAAAATGCGGGCCGGTCACCTGAGGAACCGTCATGAATTCAACCAGTAGCAACACCCGTTTCTTCATTATTGTGGTTTTTGGCATCATCCTGTTCTGGGCAGCGGCGTACCCCCTCTCCCGCTATGTTTCCAGCGCGGCCTTCGGCGAACCTACCGGCGCAATCTACAACGCCATTAACGTGCTGTTCACCGCGCTGGCCTTTACCGGGGTGGTGATTACCTTCCGCTTTCAGTACATCGAATCAGAGCGATCCGCGAAGGATCTGGTTGAGCGTTCCATTTTCGAGCTATTAACGACCTTCACCACCGATGAGTTTCAGAAGGTGAAAGACGAGGCGTTTCTCGCGCTGCTCATTGCGGTGAGAAATAAAGCGTATGCGGAATATCTCAGCAGCCGCCTGTTTCCAATCGGAAGAAAGCCCTTCCCGGCCTCGGCCGCAGCGGCGTATGCCGAACTGAAGCCAGAGCTTAACGGGATGAGTCTGGATGAGGTGATTGCGCTGGATCGCAACGCGCGGCTGAAACTGGATAATGTGCTTAACTTCTTTGCCATGCTTTCGCACCGCCAGGCGGCGGCGACGGTGATCCGCCACGTGGATTTCGCCTATGACTGGTGGCGACCGACGCTGTGGATCATCGCGCAGCTGCAAAAGGAGATTAAGGACGGCAGCGAGGAGATCGGTCTGTACTGCCGCAATCCGATGCTGCACACCACGCTGGAGCGGCTGGATGAAATTTATCAGTACCCGCCGCTAACGCCGGGTCCGGCGGTTTACCGCTATCTGGCCATCCATCCCTGGCTTAAAGAGCAGCAGATCGATCCGGCTTTTTTCACTCACATTCCGGAGAATGCGGCCTGACGTGAGAACCACCCTGCATCCGTGCAGGGCATCAGGATTGGCAGTGCGGTGGGGGCTTAAGCCAGCGGCATCTTGCCCGGGTCCGGGTAGCGATATTCAAAGCCCAGTTCGCGGCAGATTTTGCTGCCGTCGATGATTTTACCGCCGTCTTTACCGGTGCCGTCGTCAATAAAGGTCGGCGGCATCAGGCCAAGCTGGCGTGCAACGGTGGGATAAAACTCTTTTCGTGACGGATGAACCGGGGCGCAGAGATTGTAAATATGGCCGCCTTTCGGCCGCTGGAGCAGCAGCCGGATGGCTTCAATCACATCCTCAAGATGCACCAGGTTCACCCCCTGCTCACCATTGCTCAGCCCCTCTTTTCCGGCAAGGAAACGCCCCGGATGGCGCTTCGGTCCTACCAGCCCGGCAAGCCGCAGAATATCTACCGAGGTGCCGGGAAGCTTATGCAGCCAGCTTTCCAGCTCCTGCAGCGTGCGCCCGGCAACGGTAACCGGTAGCAGATCGCTGCTCTCTTTGGTCAAGCCCGGGCGATCGCCATACACGGACGTTGAGCTGGTGAAGATAATGCGCGGTATGTTAAACGCCAGCGCGCTGTCCACCAGCTGCTGTACCGCCAGCAGATAGCTTTCGCCGCCGGAAGCCGTGCGGCTGGCGGGAAGGGTAATCACCAGTGCATCAACGCTCAGCAAGGCGGCAAGGTCATCCGCCTCGCAGACCAGTTCCGGGTTGAGTTCCAGCACGTAGCTTTCAATACCACACATGCGCGCAGCCTCAACGCCGTCCGGCGTGGTTTTGCTGCCGGTGACCTGCATTCCGGCGGCGGTGAGCGACAGCCCCAGCGGCATTCCCAGCCAGCCCAGTCCGACAATTGCGACTCTCTTCATCCTCTTGCTCCCGTTTTATGCAACCCGTTTGCATCAGGCTACGCCAGCCCAATGCCGGTGACAACCGCCAGTTAATAAGAGAATCTTTCAACATTGACAAAAAAGTGTTGCGTCATCTCACCATCCTGGTTAGGTTATTTGTCACGATATAAATAGACATTCATCCAAGAGAATTTTATGACTCGCGTTCAGTTTAACCATCATCACCACCATCACCCTGACTAGTCTTTCAGGCGATGTGTGCTGGAAGACGTTCAGGATCTTCCAGTGGTGCATAAACGCGAAATGGCCCCCGGAAGATCACCTTCCGGGGGCTTTTTTTTGGGCTGAACACAGAGCCCGAATGCTGAGATGACGGACTGACCAACGGCATAATGAATATAAAGCAGACAGGATAAAGAGGATTAGCACCGATGTTAGATAACACCCGTTTACGCATAGCTATGCAGAAATCAGGCCGTTTAAGTGACGAATCACGCGAACTGCTGGCCCGCTGCGGCATCAAAATTAACCTGCAGCAGCAGCGCCTGATCGCCTTCGCTGAGAACATGCCGATTGATATCCTGCGCGTACGCGATGACGATATTCCGGGCCTGGTGATGGATGGCGTGGTTGACCTCGGCATTATCGGTGAGAACGTGCTGGAAGAAGAGCTGCTGACCCGCCGCGCTCAGGGCGAAGATCCGCGCTATTTCACCCTGCGTCGCCTGGATTTCGGCGGCTGCCGCCTGTCGCTGGCGATGCCGGTGGATGACGAATATACCGGACCGGCCTGTTTACAGAACTCCCGTATTGCCACCTCCTACCCGCACCTGCTGAAAAAATACCTCGATAAGCAAAACGTTAACTTCAAATCCTGCCTGCTGAATGGCTCGGTGGAAGTGGCACCGCGCGCCGGTCTGGCCGATGCGATCTGCGATCTGGTGTCTACCGGCGCCACGCTGGAAGCCAACGGCCTGCGTGAAGTGGAAGTGATTTACCGCTCTAAAGCCTGCCTGATCCAGCGCGACGGCGAAATGCCTGCCGCCAAGCAGGAGCTGATCGACAAGCTGATGACCCGTATTCAGGGCGTGATTCAGGCTCGCGAATCAAAATACATCATGCTGCACGCGCCGAGCGAGCGTCTGGAAGACATCATTTCCCTGCTGCCGGGTGCCGAGCGCCCTACCGTTCTGCCGCTGGCAGGCGATAAGAGCCGCGTAGCCATGCACATGGTCAGTAGCGAAACGCTGTTCTGGGAAACCATGGAAAAACTGAAATCCCTCGGGGCCAGCTCCATTCTGGTGCTGCCAATTGAGAAGATGATGGAGTAACCCCATGGCGACCACGATGACCCCCATTGCCTGGCAGGATTCTAGTGAAGAGCAGCAGCAGGCGCTGCTGACCCGCCCGGCGATTTCTGCCTCGGACAGTATCAGCACCACCGTGCGCGGTATTCTCGAGAAGGTTAAAGCCGAAGGTGACGATGCGCTGCGTTACTACAGTGCCACCTTTGATAAAACGCAGGTTGATGCGCTGCGCGTCAGCGAGCAGCAAATCGAGGACGCCTGCGCGCGCCTCGGTTCAGAAATCAAGCAGGCGATGGCCGTTGCGGTCGCCAATATTGATACCTTCCACGTGGCGCAGAAACTGCCGCCGGTGGATATTGAAACCCAGCCCGGCGTGCGCTGCCAGCAGGTGACCCGCCCGCTGGCCTCGGTGGGTCTGTATATTCCCGGCGGTTCTGCACCGCTGTTCTCCACCGTACTGATGCTGGCCACTCCTGCCCGCATCGCCGGCTGCCGCCGCGTGGTGCTGTGCTCGCCACCGCCGATTGCCGATGAAATCCTTTACGCAGCCAAACTGTGCGGCGTGCAGGAAGTGTTCCAGGTCGGCGGCGCGCAGGCAATTGCCGCGCTGGCGTTCGGCACCGAAAGCGTGCCGAAAGTGGACAAAATCTTTGGCCCGGGCAACGCGTACGTCACCGAAGCCAAGCGCCAGATCAGCCAGCGCCTGGACGGTGCGGCGATCGATATGCCTGCCGGTCCGTCGGAAGTGCTGGTCATCGCCGATGAGGGCGCAACGCCGGATTTCGTCGCTTCTGACCTGCTGTCACAGGCCGAGCACGGCCCGGACTCGCAGGTGGTGCTGCTAACGCCTTCTCTGCCGATGGCGGAAGCCGTTGCCGCCGCCGTGGATCGGCAACTGGCCGAACTGCCGCGCGCCGCCACCGCCGCCAAAGCGCTGGAAAGCAGCCGCCTGATTGTGGTGCGCGATTTGCAGCAGTGCGTGGAGATCAGCAACCGCTACGGGCCAGAGCACCTGATTATTCAGACCCGCCAGGCGCGCGATCTGGTGGAAAGCATCACCAGCGCCGGTTCGGTATTCCTCGGTGACTGGTCGCCGGAGTCCGCAGGCGATTATGCCTCCGGGACCAACCACGTGCTGCCGACCTATGGCTATACCGCCACGTATTCCAGCCTGGGCCTGGCGGACTTCCAGAAGCGAATGACGGTGCAGGAACTGACGCAGGAAGGCTTCATGGGCCTGGCGGCGACCATTGAAACGCTGGCCGCGGCCGAGCAGCTGATTGCCCACAAGAACGCCGTGACCCTGCGCGTAGCCGCACTGAAGGAGAAACCATGAGCACGAATTCCGTCGAAGCGCTGGCCCGCGCAAACGTTCGCGCGCTGACGCCGTATCAGTCCGCCCGCCGCCTGGGCGGCAACGGTGACGTCTGGCTGAACGCCAACGAATATCCGCTGCCTGTGCCGTTTGACCTCAGCCAGCAGACGCTGAACCGTTACCCGGAGTGCCAGCCGAAGCTGGTGATTGAGCGCTATGCCGCTTACGCCGGTCTGAATGCGGATCAGGTGCTGGTCAGCCGCGGTGCCGACGAAGGCATTGAGCTGCTGATGCGCGCCTTCTGCGAGCCGGGTAAAGATGCGGTGCTGTTCTGCCCGCCAACCTACGGCATGTACAGCGTCAGCGCGGAAACCATCGGCGTGGAGTACCGCACCGTTGAAGCGCGTGAAGACTGGCAGCTGAATTTGTCCGGCATTGCGGAACAGCTGGACGGCGTGAAGCTGGTTTACGTCTGTAGCCCGAATAACCCGACCGGTAACCTGATCAACCCGGATGATTTCCGTGAGCTGCTGGAGATGACGCGTGGTAAAGCGCTGCTGGTCGCCGATGAAGCCTACATCGAATTCTGCCCGCAGGCGTCGCTGGCCGGCTGGCTGAAAGATTATCCGCACCTGGTGGTTCTGCGCACGCTGTCGAAAGCCTTTGCGCTGGCGGGGCTGCGCTGCGGCTTCACCCTGGCCAACGCCGAAGTGATCGCACTGTTGATGAAGGTGATTGCCCCTTACCCGCTTTCCACCCCCGTCGCGGATATCGCCGGGCAGGCGCTGAGCGACGAAGGAATTGCGCTGATGCGTGAACACGTCGCCCAGCTGATCGCCAACCGCGAAAAGCTGATTGCCGATCTGCGCCAGTGTGACTGCGTTGAAGACGTGTTTAACAGTGAAACCAACTATATTCTCGCGCGCTTTACGGCCTCCAGCCAGGTCTTCAAGACGCTGTGGGATCAGGGTATTATCCTGCGCGACCAGAATAAGCAGCCGGGACTGTCCGGATGCCTGCGTATTTCCATCGGCACCCGTGAAGAGTGTGACCGTGTTATCAGCGCGCTGAAGTCCTTACCCGGCGCAACCGTACCTCAGGAGCAAGCATGAGTCAGAAAGTCCTTTTTATCGATCGCGATGGCACCATTATTTCTGAGCCGCCGGAAGATTTTCAGGTGGACCGCATGGATAAACTGGCCTTTGAGCCGGATGCCATCCCCGCCCTGCTGTCGCTGCAGAAAGCCGGCTTCCGGCTGGTGATGATCACCAATCAGGACGGACTGGGCACCAGCAGCTTCCCGCAGGCGGACTTCGACGGCCCGCACAATCTGATGATGCAGATCCTCACCTCTCAGGGCGTGAAGTTTGACGATATCCTGATCTGCCCGCACAAGCCGGAAGATAATTGCGATTGCCGCAAGCCAAAAACCAAAATGGTCACCCAGTGGCTGGCCGAAGGCGCGCTGGATACCGCCAACAGCTATGTGATCGGCGACCGCGCTACCGACGTTCAGCTGGCACAGAATATGGGCATCACCGGCCTGCTGTACGGCAAAAACGGCCTGAGCTGGTCGCAGATTGAAGAGCAGCTGACCAAACGCGATCGCTACGCGCTGGTCAACCGCAGCACCAAAGAGACGCAGATCAAGGTTGAAGTGTGGCTGGACCGCGAAGGCGACAGCAAAATCAGCACCGGCGTCGGCTTCTTCGACCATATGCTCGATCAGATCTCCACCCACGGCGGTTTCCGCATGAATATCGACGTGAAGGGCGATCTGTACATTGACGATCACCACACGGTGGAAGACACCGGCCTGGCGCTGGGCGAAGCGCTGCTGAAAGCGCTGGGCGATAAGCGCGGCATTGGTCGCTTTGGCTTCGTGCTGCCGATGGATGAATGCCTGGCGCGCTGCGCGCTGGATATCTCCGGCCGCCCGCACCTGGAATACAAAGCCGAGTTCAGCTATCAGCGCGTGGGCGATCTGAGCACCGAGATGGTGGAACACTTCTTCCGTTCGCTCTCCTACACCATGGCCAGCACTCTGCACCTGCGCACCAAAGGCAAAAACGATCACCATCGCGTGGAAAGCCTGTTTAAAGTCTTCGGCCGCACCCTGCGTCAGGCGATCCGCGTAGAGGGCAACACGCTGCCAAGCTCGAAAGGGGTACTGTAATGGACGTGGTGATCCTGGATACCGGCTGCGCCAACCTCTCCTCGGTAAAGTGGGCCATACAGCGCCTGGGCTACAACCCGCAGGTCAGCCGTGAAGCCGATATCGTACTGAACGCCGACAAGCTGTTTCTGCCGGGCGTCGGCACCGCGCAGGCGGCGATGGACCAGCTGCGCGAACGCGATCTGATCGAGCTGATCAAAGCCTGTACGCAGCCGGTGCTGGGCATCTGCCTGGGTATGCAGCTGCTCGGCTCGCACAGCGATGAAAACGGCGGTATTCCGACGCTGGATGTCATCGAACATCCGGTTGAGCGGATGCAGGATGTTGGCCTGCCGCTGCCGCATATGGGCTGGAACCAGATTACTTCGCAGGCCGGTAATCATCTGTTCCGCGGTATTGAAGACGGTTCGTACTTCTATTTCGTTCACGGCTACGCCATGCCGGTTAATCCGTACACCATTGCCCAGTGCAACTACGGGTCACCGTTTACCGCTGCGGTGCAGAAAGATAACTTCTACGGCGTGCAGTTCCACCCTGAGCGTTCCGGTGCCGCTGGCGCGCAGCTGCTGAAAAATTTCCTGGAGATGTAACCGGTATGATTATCCCGGCGTTAGATTTAATTGATGGCAAAGTGGTGCGCCTGCACCAGGGCGACTACGGCCAGCAGCGCGACTACGGCAGCGATCCTCTGCCGCGCCTGCAGGATTATCAGGCTCAGGGCGCGACCGTGCTGCATCTGGTCGATCTGACCGGCGCGAAAGATCCGGCGGCACGCCAGATCCCCCTGCTGACCAAACTGCTGGCGGGCGTCAGCGTGCCGGTGCAGGTTGGCGGCGGCATCCGCACCAAAGACGACGTTGAGGCGCTGCTTAACGCCGGCGCAACTCGCGTGGTAGTCGGTTCGACGGCGATTAAGCAGCCGGAAGAGGTTCAGCAGTGGTTTAAGCAGTACGGCGCGGAAGCCATCGTACTGGCGCTGGACGTGCGCATTGATGCCAACAACCGTAAAGAAGTGGCGATCAGCGGCTGGCAGGAAGCCAGCGGGATCACGCTGGAGGAGGTCATCGACCAGTTCCTGCCGTTTGGCCTGAAGCACGTGCTGTGCACCGATATCTCCCGCGACGGCACGCTCAGCGGCTCAAACGTTGAGCTGTATCGCGAAGTCTCCGCGCGCTATCCGCAAATTGCCTTCCAGTCCTCCGGCGGCATCGGCTCGCTGGACGACATTGCCGCCCTGCGCGGCAGCGGTGCGCAGGGCGTGATCGTCGGTCGCGCGCTGCTGGAAGGTAAATTCAACGTATCGGAGGCAATTTCATGCTGGCAAAACGGATAATTCCCTGCCTCGACGTGCGCGACGGCCAGGTGGTCAAAGGCGTGCAGTTCCGTAATCACGAGATCATCGGTGACATCGTGCCGCTGGCGCAGCGCTATGCCCAGGAAGGTGCCGACGAGCTGGTGTTTTATGATATCACCGCATCAAGCGATGGCCGCGTGGTGGATAAAAGCTGGATCTCACGCGTGGCGGAAGTGATCGATATTCCCTTCTGCGTGGCGGGCGGCATTAAGTCTGTGGAAGACGCCGCGCTGCTGCTCTCCTTCGGTGCCGACAAGATTTCGATTAACTCCCCGGCGCTGGCCGATCCGGAGCTGATCACCCGCCTGGCCGATCGCTTCGGCGTGCAGTGCATCGTGGTCGGCATTGATACCTGGTACGACAGCGAAAGCGGCAAGTATCACGTTAATCAGTACACCGGCGACGAAAGCCGTACCCGCGTCACAAAGTGGGAAACCCTCGACTGGGTGCAGGAAGTGCAGAAGCGCGGTGCCGGTGAAATCGTGCTGAATATGATGAATCAGGACGGCGTGCGCAACGGCTACGATCTGGTGCAGCTGCAAAAAGTACGTGAAGTGTGTAAGGTGCCGCTGATCGCCTCCGGCGGCGCGGGCGCCATGGAACACTTCCATCAGGCATTCCGCGATGCCGACGTCGACGGTGCGCTGGCCGCGTCCGTCTTCCATAAGCAGATTATCAATATTGGGGAACTGAAAGCGTTCCTGGTAGAAAAAGGTGTGGAGATCCGCGCATGTTAACTGAACAACAGCTGGCTAAGCTGGACTGGGTAAAAACTGACGGGATGATGCCCGCCGTCGTGCAGCACGCCGTTTCCGGCGAAGTTCTGATGCACGGTTATATGAATCAGGAAGCGCTGGATAAAACCCTGGCCACAGGCAAAGTGACCTTCTGGTCGCGGACCAAGCAGCGCCTGTGGACCAAAGGGGAAACCTCCGAGCACTTCCTTAACGTGGTCAGCATCACCCCGGACTGCGATAATGATACGCTGCTGGTGCTGGTCAATCCGGTGGGCCCAACCTGCCACCTTGGCACTTCCAGCTGCTTCTCTCCGGCCGCACCGGACTGGACCTTCCTCTATCAGCTGGAGCAGCTGCTGGCCGAACGCAAGCATGCCGATCCGAAAAGCTCATACACCGCCAGCCTTTATGCCAGCGGCACCAAGCGCATCGCGCAGAAAGTGGGTGAAGAAGGCGTGGAAACCGCGCTGGCCGCAACGGTTAACGACCGCTTCGAACTGACCAACGAGGCCTCCGATCTGGTTTATCATCTGCTGGTGCTGTTACAGGATCAGGAGCTGAACCTGTCGGCGGTGATTGAAAATCTGCGCCAGCGGCACAAGTAATCGTTCACTATGCTAAAGGGGCCGGTTATCCGGCCCTTATTTTTTTACAGGGAGCAATCATGAGTACCTTTGATCAACTTACCACCCTGCTCGACGAACAGCAGGCGCGTTATCGGGTGATGGAACACGCGGCGATGGGGAAATGTGAAGATGTGGCTGCACTGCGCGGCACCGCACTCGGGCAGGGTGCAAAAGCGCTGGTGTGCCACGTGAAGGGTAACGGTGTGAAGCAGCACGTGCTGGCGGTGCTGCCTGCCGATAAGCAGGCCGATCTCTCCAGACTGGCGTCGGCGCTGGGCGGCCTGCGCGCCTCGCTGGCCAGTCCGGCGGAAGTAGATAAGCTGACCGGCTGCGTGTTTGGTGCGATCCCCCCTTTCAGCTTTCACCAGGATTTGTTGCTGGTTGCCGATCCCAGCCTGCTGACACGCTATGAAGAGCTGGCGTTTAACGCCGGGCTGCTGGAGAAATCCATGGTGCTGAACACGGCAGACTATCAGCGCATTGCGGCACCGACGATCCTGAGTTTCTTGCGGGAAGAAGTGTAAGTGCGGTGGCCTGAAGTGCGAATATGATGGTAACGAGGCCAGAGCGTGGTTCATTACGCCGTAACTGTGCAGGCAGGATGCTGCAGCGGTGGTAAAGGGCGAGAGTACGCCGATCAATTCGTGGGCATGATGAGTCGTGCAGAGAGATAAAGTGCGGCCGGATCGCGCCGGCCGCTGCGTCAATGTTTAAGACTGTTTACGCTGACGATACTGCTGACTCACCACGCGACCAATTACGATGCCGGAGCCGATAATACCACCAAGGATAATCGACAGCAGGACCGTAAGTACGCGCTTTGGACTGTCACGACGCACAGGCAGATCGCCCGGTGCGATATAGCGGAAAGATTGCAGGTTATCCACCTGAATTTTCAGATGGGTCATCGCTAACAGTGAACGCTGCGTGTCGTAATAGGCACTATCAAGCGGCAGCGGCTTCGTCGCTTCATTAGCAATCATCGCCTGCAGAGAAACGGTGCCCAGCAGGTACATCGTATCATCGGACAGGAACTCGGCCTGATTAAGCTGTGAGCGGGTAATGTTTGACGCTTCCGCAATTTTCAGCGACTGCTTAATCACATCAATGCGCAGCTGCTTTTTATCCAGCGCAACCTGCTTCTGCGTATCCAGTGAATCCGTCAGCTCGCGGGTTTTTACGCTCAGGCTGCGGCGAATATCGGCACCGTAATCGTCCACAACGTCGTCGTTCACTCGCTGAATGTACTCACCCAGCTGCTTACGTGCCTGCTCTGCGGTTTCCGCGGTGAAGGAGATGCGCAGCGGTTCGCGGCTGCCTTTAATCACCTGCTGAACTTTCAGCTCCAGCGGTTCATCCAGGTTTTCCAGTTCGGATGAGAGTGCACTGATTGAACTGCCGAATCGGTTAAACAGCTGCTGTTGTAGATCGCCGATAGCGGGTTTGTCCTGCGGGCTCTGCGCATACAACACGCTTAACGCGGCGTTATAGTTCGCCACCTGACCTGCTGCTGGCAGCGTCACAATCGCTTTTGAAGTCCACTTCTCTTTTGCCAGCAAGACGTAGGCCAGCGCCAACAGCACGGTGACGACGATCGATGCAATTATAATTTTTTTACCGGCCCATAGCTGGACGAGGATATCCAGCAGACCGAGTTCTTCATCACGGCTATAGGAATTTTGGTGATGCGGATTCTGCTCAGAATTGGAATGGCTATCGCGACTCATAATTTTCAATTTACTCAAACAAAGAAAGCTAACGCAAAGGAAGTCAGTATAGGTAAAAATAGTTGAAGAGTCAGCGAGGTGCGATGGGGAATTTCTTAAAATAGTCGAGAAGGACTATTTTGGATGAAACAACCTCCCGCTTAGCGGGAGGTTGCAGACTGAATTAATCCAGCCATTCGGTGTGGAACACACCGTCTTTATCAGTACGCTTATAGGTATGCGCACCGAAGTAGTCACGCTGAGCCTGAATCAGGTTCGCTGGCAGTACCGCTGAACGGTAGCTGTCGTAGTAGGCGATCGCAGCAGAGAAGGTTGGGGTTGGGATACCGTTCTGCACGGCATAAGCCACAACGTCACGCAGCGCCTGCTGGTATTCGTCAGCGATGTTTTTGAAGTACGGAGCCAGCAGCAGGTTAGCGATGTCAGCGTTATCGGCATAGGCATCGGTAATTTTCTGCAGGAACTGAGCACGGATGATACAGCCAGCGCGGAAGATTTTCGCGATTTCGCCGTAGTGCAGATCCCAGTTGTTCTCTGTTGAAGCAGCCTTCAGCTGAGAGAAGCCCTGTGCATAGGAAACGATTTTGCCCAGGTACAGCGCGCGGCGTACTTTCTCAACGAACTCGGCTTTGTCGCCTGATACAGCCTGTACGGTTGGACCGGTCAGCACTTTAGATGCCGCTACGCGCTGAGTTTTCAGCGAGGAGAGGTAACGGGCAAACACGGATTCGGTGATCAGTGACAGCGGCTCACCGAGATCCAGGGAGCTCTGACTGGTCCACTTACCGGTACCTTTGTTTGCCGCTTCATCCAGGATTACATCAACCAGGTAGTTACCCTCTTCATCTTTCTTCGTGAAGATATCTTTGGTGATGTCGATCAGATAGCTGCTCAGCTCGCCTTCGTTCCACTCGCTGAAGGTTTTCGCCAGCTCGTCATTGCTCAGGTTCAGCGCGCCTTTCAGCAGAGAGTAGGCTTCAGCAATCAGCTGCATGTCGCCGTATTCGATGCCGTTGTGCACCATTTTAACATAGTGACCCGCACCGTCCGGACCCATGTAAGCCACACAGGCTTCACCTTCGGCACGTGCTGCAATTTCAGCCAGGATAGGAGCAACCAGCTCGTAAGCTTCTTT
Source organism: Pantoea coffeiphila (assembly GCF_016909495.1). Classification (GTDB taxonomy): domain Bacteria; phylum Pseudomonadota; class Gammaproteobacteria; order Enterobacterales; family Enterobacteriaceae; genus Erwinia; species Erwinia coffeiphila. The sequence continues at coordinate 21,431 of NZ_JAFBFW010000004.1, forward strand.
CTGGCCGCCAGGCATGATAGATGGGCCTTTCAGTGCGCCCTCTTCGCCACCGGAAACACCGGTACCGATAAAGTTGAAGCCCTGCTCAGACAGTTCGCGGTTACGGCGAATGGTGTCTTTGTAGAAGGTGTTACCGCCATCGATAAGGATGTCGCCTTTATCCAGATGTGGAGTCAGGGATGCGATAGTTTTATCGGTCGCTTCACCGGCTTGCACCATCAGAAGGATACGACGAGGTTTTTCCAGTGAGTCAACAAACTCTTCGACGGTGTAGTGCGGAACCAGATTTTTACCTGGGTTCTCTGCGACCACTTCATCGGTTTTCTCACGAGAGCGGTTGAAGATAGAAACTGAATAGCCGCGGCTCTCAATGTTGAGTGCCAGATTGCGGCCCATAACAGCCATACCCACAACGCCGATCTGTTGCTTGGACATACCTACTCCTGTCTACGTGATTTTTCCTGCAGCAATGTGACTGCGGTCAATGTTCCAGACATGTTAACTCAGGTTTAGGTAATGTGGATAGTGATTGGTGCGATAGTCAGATATATTGAATAAAACTCACCAAATACCCCTCTAAAAAGTGCCGCAATTATCGCTTCTCAGTAAGGTCTGATGCTTAATTAAGCACTCATGATGAATAAAATCAGCCTGCCATCATAAGTTTTATTGCATCAATCGCTCAGCTAATAAATTCAAGTAATATCGCGGTTAAATAACCTTACGCACGTCTTCACTAACTCAGACGATGGGTGAACTTATAGATTAGAAATCTGAATGTACTCTGTAAGTGCCACATAAAATGACGAGAGAACACGCTGCGGTTAGCATGCTTGGCAAAATGCAGAGCATGAATCGTTGGATAATAAACCACGGGTACTTTCAGCAGCTGAGAGCGATAACACAAATCGATATCTTCACAGTACATAAAGTACTTTTCATTGAATCCAGAAAGCTGTTGATAGTGGCTCGCTTTGAGAGCCATAAACGATCCGGCGGTCCAGTCTACGGGCGTGGGCGCAAAAACTTTAGACTTATCAATGATGCATTTATTGACCCCGAAAATAAATGACTGGAAGAAGTCCTTCAGGGTCGGGAACTTGCGTATAGAATTATCATAGATCGTTTTTTCATCATTCTTAAAAAGATTGATGGCGGCAAACGCCACGCGATCTCTCTGCATATTTTCCACAAGTTCTGCAATTTGTTCAGCTGTGATATACAAGTCAGGATTAAGCACAATAAAAATATCCTCTCCCTGCATGCTGAGTTTCTGCTGGCAGTAGTCAAAGACGAAATTATTGTTTTTACCGAAGCCTAAACCATAGTCACTTTTTATAATGACGATATTATTATCTGCACACCAGTCACTCAATGCCTCTGCATCTTGTGGTTTATTACACTTCAATACAACGTTAAACTGTTTCGCTAACTGCGGCAGACAGTTAATCTGCTTAATCATTTCGGCATGACCATGCGAAACAACGCTAATATAGATGTTCATTACACCCCTGAATAACTAAAATTTATTAATCAAACTTGACCACATATTAGCGATAACTTTCATCGAATAGCGGTGACTGGTTGCTAATCCTTTTTCGGCACGCTGCGCGTGTTGCAATTTATTAAGATTGAGATCGGCAATCAGTTGCCTGGCCTTAGCGGCGAATTCTTCCTCCCGGTAAAGCAAACCATCCTCTTCGTCCGTGATAATTTCGCGCGGCCCAATGTGATCGGAAGCGACAACAACGCAGCCCTGACTCATCGCTTCAATGACGACCAGTCCAAACAGTTCCTCCCAGCCATTTATCTTGCGTGACGGCAGGAGAAGAAAATGACTACGGGCCATCAGAGATTTTAGCTGTTCGCGATCGCTGATAAATCCATGGAAATTTAAATTAGCGTGTCTCTGCTGATAATCGATGACCTGGCTTTCCGCCTCTCCCCGCCCGGCGATATGGAATTCAAGCTCAGGTGCATTTTTTTCGGCATATTCGGCCAATTCCAGCCACGTACTGACGCCTTTCGCTGCAGTGAGTCGACCGGTAAAAAGAAAGTGGCCAGGGCTCTGCTGCCATTTGTCTTCAAACGCTTTATCGTCAATGGGATCGATATCCACCACATGCGGAATGGTGACAATTCGCTCTGTTATTTCAGGCAAAAACTGGCTAACTGAACGACGGGTTTCTTCTGTAACGGCAACAATACTGGCGAATCGTGGCAGACGATTTCGCCATGCCCGTTTTAACCAACCACGCAGCGGTTCGGGATATTCAAACGGAACCCCACCCTGCCACTGATGCCAGGAAGTATGAAGCAGGACGCGGTTGTGTTTGCACAGAAAACTGTAAATCAGCAGGCGAATATTAAACGGTGCCATGCCCAATAAAATGGTGTGCTGCCGGATGAACGGCAGTTTAAACAGAAACAATAGTGAATTTAGCGTCTCACGCTGAATCTTGCGATACTTCAGCAGATCGCGCAGCATAAATCGAAACGGCCGTGTATTCAGATAAACGACATCGGCAACCTGCTCCAACGCTTTAAAATAGGGTTTGCCGTCAAAATCATGCAAAACGATGACTTTCTTCATAGCCAATTATCCAAAATGCGATCGAGCTTTTGCCAGGTACTTTTCCAGCTGAACTTTTGCAAAATAGCTTCAGCCTGGTCAGGATAAAATTTCGCCTTTTCCTGCAGCAGTGCCACCAACGCCGGGTGATTCCCCAATTCAAAATAGCGAATATTGTCGTTAGCAAACTCCCTAAATGCCGGGATATCTGAAGCGATCACCGGGCAGCCATTTGCCAGTGCCTCGATTATAGGTAAACCAAATCCTTCGTATAACGAAGGAAACACAAAGACGCGCGCATGTTGATACAGCGCCACCAATTGTTCATCACTGATAAATCCGGGATAAATTACCCCTTCCTGAGGTGAAGTTTCGGTATGCCCTACCAATACCAACGCCAGATCGGGCTGAGTCTTACGCAATTCAGAAAATGCTGCCAGCAGCGCATTGATATTTTTATGCGGCCGATTATTGCCCGTATAGAGCAAGTAACCTTTTTCGCGTAAACCCAACTTACTGATAATCGCACTGTCCGGCTGCGCGGTGAGAAACAGACCTTCACCAGTCACGGCGGAATCCAGCTGATAAAGCGCCTTGACGTCATTTCGCGTCGTAGCGGAAACGCTCAGAACCAGATCGCTCGTCGCCATGCTTTTACCCACCAGCAGGCGAAAATAGCGTTTACCGATCAGCTTTTTGAGCCAGCCACTGAAGAATTCAGGCACCAGTTCAAACATTAAATCATGCACGGTGACCGCTGATTTTATCCCTTTAACAGGGCGCATCAGCCCGGAATAGTGAAAGCTGATGTAGTGCGTGTAATCCTGCTGTTTTAACCAGCCGGGGAAGCGCATCCAGTGAAGCAGATTAAACGCTTTAAGCGCTATCACCTGCTGCCGACAGGCAATATCCGGGCGAGCTTCGTTCAACAGTGCAGTCACATTATCCGCGCCGTATTTCTCGATGTAATACGCAAGAAACTTCTCTGAGTAACGAGAAATACCCGTTGGGCGGGCCGTCATCAAACGGCAATCTAATAATATTTTGGGCACCTGGTTTATCCCTAAAGCCACGTTAAACGCTGCGGAAGACAGCTGCGGATTAAAAATTTGCGTAAACTTTTCCTGCGTTGCCTGAATCAACCGCGCGTTTTCACTCTGCCGGGTTGGTACCGACGCCATCATTGCTATCGCTTGTGGAAAATCGTCCGCCGGGAAACGCCACTGCGGAGGAAGAAACTCCTTCATACCATCAACATCGCTGCCGAACACTACCCGCCCCAGTTTCACTGCCTCCACCATGACCAGCGGCACGCCTTCAAAACGTGAGGGCAGCACGATGCCATCAGCCGCCTGAATCAGCGCTTCGATGCGATCGGGCGTACACCAGCCGTGGAAGACAATATTCGGGTTACCGGCAAATTCAGAACGCAGAAGCTCTGATTCAGCGGAGCTGTTATCACCGACGATATGCAGATAAAGATTGCTGTGGTTCTGTTGCGCAGTAAACGCACGCAGGAATTCCTGCTGCCTTTTTTGCAGAAAATCGACCCGACCAATAAACAGGAAGTTGATCCCTGCGGGAAGCTCAACCTGTTGGCCTGAAGATCGCGTGAAAAACGTCGGTTCATTAAAGTTGTAAACAATGCTGATTTTATCTTCCGGCACCGCAAAATCAGCGATCAGTTCCCGCTTATTAAACTCAGAAATGGTAATGAATTTATGCGCCAGCGGGTAATAAAACAGCCGGTTAAGCCAGTCGCGAAAACCGCCCAACGTAACGCCCAGCAGACGACTTCTTTTGGTAATCGGTATATAGGACATGACCTTACAGCCGGAGAGTCGGGCGACGAGCAGCGATAATCCGCCAATTTCGATGGTTCCCTGAACGACCATCACCTGCGAGAACCCGCCGTTCCTGATAATACGATACAGGGCAAACGCATCGCTCCAGGCCAACAGATTCGTCAGTGGTCTGACAGGGAAGCCCGAAAAATCATGGGTTAATATCGCAATTGGCAGGCCTGTGCGGATTTTTAAATTATCGATTTCATCAATCAGCTTCTGATTTTTCTTGTTGACGACGATGGTGATTTTTTCATCCGCCGGGCATTCGCACTGGGCGATTAGCCGTAGAAACATCTCTTCATGTCCGCCGTAAACGGGCGACTCATCAATAAACAGCGTTTTATTAAACATTTTGCCTCGTACGCTTATTCAACCTGTCATTTCTCAGATAGATTGCATGCCCCATTACGTAAAATTCCAACGCCATAATGTTGAAAAAGCCGTCAAAGGCCAGATCCTGCATCAACGCAATATTGAGGATGACAAACACGATTAAATAGCGTGTTTTGGTATGGTACCTGACCAGTATCCAGCCGATGAACGCCAGCGCCAGCAACCACATAAACATCACGACCGTGCCGGAAACACGCACCAAATCCAGCAACATATTGTGAAACCAGATCCCGGTGTAACCTTCCGCCTGCACCTGCATACCGCCAAACGGATAGTTGAGGAAATTGCTAAAACCGTAGACCAGCATGCTAAAACGTGGGCTGTCGATGCCGCGCTCTGAGAAGCCACCAAAGTCCAACAGCGACATCCAGCGGGAAATATCGACGGCAAACAAAGCCAGCGTCACAATCAACACCCCAACGGCACAGATCAGCAGCAGACGTTTAGGATTTGACGAGGTTTTAAACGCGAAGAACAGCACCAGTAATATAAAGGCGGCACGTGATCCCAGATACACCGCACTGAATACAAAACACAGCAGGGACAGCACCGTGAGCATAATCAAATGGCGCATCTGCCAGTTGTTATTCAGCCAGACGATGGTGAACAGCACCAACTGTAGCGCATAAAGCGGTGAGTTTTCTTCGCTGCGGTTGACGACGTCATAAACCAGATTATATCCCGGGTAGCCGTGCAGTTTGCTGTAGATACAAACAATCAGCACATAGGCAATGCTGCAGAGACAAAAGAAATTAATCCAGGTTTTACGGCGCGTTTGCGCTTCCTGATAGCCCAGTACAAAGAACAGAATAAAACTGAAAACGATCAGCAATACCAGGTTAGTAAATTTCCCAGGGCCGCGCTCAAAATGCCCCAAGCCAAATACATACCATAACGTGAAGAACATCATGATGTAGCCGACAAACAGGTAGCTGCGCATCGGAGCCCTGAAGCGAACCAGCACCACGATGCTGGATAGCAGCATAAACAGGATAGCCAGCACGAGAATACGGAAAGATACGCTAAAAATGGTTAACCCGATCAACAGGTTGAACAACAGCGTTTCATACTGACGGTAGCCGTTACGTACTGGTGGTGCGATCTCAGTCGACATGTTTTACCATTTTCTTATCAAATTTCTTAGACATGACCATCACCATGACGGAAAGAGAAAAATAGGCCGCGGCATTAACCAGAGAAAACACGGCCATCGCACCGAGGCTCGATTTGAGCACCAGCACGCCAAACATCAAAGCGGCCGCGCGCAGCACCATTGAAGTCACCTCATACGCCAGGAAATAGTGCTGGATTTTTAATGAGGGAATGGAATCAATCGCGGGCCGAGCGCCCAACCAGAAAATACAGTAAATCGCCATCCACTGCCCGTACTCCCCGGCAATATGCCATTTTTCACCGAACACCAGGCTAAAGATCCACGGGCCGAAGAGAATGACCACCAAATAAATGGCGGTGGAGGTCAGCAGCAGCAACAGCGTCGATTTGGTGATAAAGGCGAAAATGGGAGAACCGTTGTTAACTTTTTCACTAACGCGTGGGTAATAGACGTTACTGATTGCGCCGCTCAGGAGCGTAACCGGTGCCCCAAGAATGGTTTGTGCTAACGCGTAGAATCCGGCTTCAGCGGCACCGAAATAGTAACCGATAATAAACACGGGCAAACTTTGCGAGAGCGAGTTAACGAGGGCCTGCGGCGTGCGAAAAAGAGGGAAGTCATAATAGTGGCGAGCCACCCGTTTAATTCGATTAAAACGAAATGAACGGGATTTAACGCGCAGCCCGGCTTTAAGCGCGCGGCCAAAGAACTGTATCGCCTGCAGCACATAGCCAGCAGCGGTAATCCCAACCAGCGTCACCGGGAGTGGAGCCAGCATCCCCCCAGCTACCCGCAAAATATTCACGGCGGCAGCCTGTATTACGGAAATATGTGCGATTTGCTTATAGCTGCGCGTGCGAATCAACCACTGCTGCCCACTCAGTTGAAACGGCAGCACCAGGATCATTAAAGGAATTAACAGCCAGAACCACAGCGGGTACTTGTCCGTGGGCAGCGCGTGTGGAAACACTATTTGCCCAAAGGCTAACAGCAAAAGAGACAGGATAGCGATGACCCCACCCAGCCACAGACAAAGCCTGACCAACAGAGAAGCCAGAAGCGTGCGTTTAGGTAAAACGACCGCGATCGGATAACTCAACGCAGAAAGGGGAATCAGAATATTAATTACCGACATAAAACTGCCCATCATCCCGTAAGCCTCAGGGCCGTACTGACGCGTAATGATGGGAATAAATGCCAGATAAATAATCTGCGCCAGCGCCGTGCCGGAGGCGAGAATAATAATACTTCTAAACAGTCCGTTCTTAAGCATAGTGAATCGATAGCCGTGCAGTTCAGGTTAAACGCGATTTAAAAAAGGCTGAAGGCGATCTTTTTCAGATAGTAAGGGTTGCTCACGCGTCGGCCATGCAATATTCAGCGTCGGATCGTTCCAGATGATGCCCCGATCGCTTTCCGGATGATAATAATTCGTCGTCTTGTACAGAAACTCTGCACTCTCACTCAGTACCAGGAAGCCATGAGCGAACCCTTCAGGAATCCACATCTGTCGTTTGTTTTCAGCAGAAAGGTTTACACCGACCCACTTCGCATAGGTCGGGGAATCGGGGCGGATGTCGACGGCAACGTCAAAGACCTCTCCGGCCGTGCAGCGCACCAGCTTACCCTGCGCGTAGGGTGCTAGCTGATAGTGCAACCCCCGCAGAACCCCACCGGCAGATTTAGAATGGTTATCCTGAACAAATTCGACCCTTCGCCCTACAGCTCCTTCGAAAGTCTTATGGTTAAAGCTTTCAAAGAAAAAACCACGCTCATCGCCATAAACGGCAGGTTCAAAAATTAATACGTCCGGGATCGCCGTGTGAATTACCTTCATGTCAGAACTGACCTTTAATCATTTTTAATAAATATTTGCCGTAATCATTTTTCGCCAGCGGCTCCGCCAGCTTTTTCACCTGAGCCGCATCGATAAACCCTTTACGGTAGGCAATTTCTTCCGGGCAGGAAACTTTCAGCCCCTGACGGTCTTCAATGGTTTTAATAAAATTGCTGGCTTCAATCAGGCTGTGGTGCGTACCGGTATCCAGCCACGCATAGCCTCGCCCCATCATCGCCACTTTTAATGTCCCGCGTTCCATGTAGAGGCGGTTAATGTCGGTGATTTCCAGCTCGCCGCGCGGCGACGGCTTCAGGCTTTTGGCCAATTCAACAACGCTGTTATCGTAGAAATAAAGACCGGTTACCGCATAATTGCTTTTCGGCTCCAGCGGTTTTTCTTCCAGCGAAACGGCAATGCCCTGTTTATCGAACTCAACGACGCCGTAGCGCTCCGGATCGTTGACGTGATAGGCAAATACCGTTGCTCCGGAAGGCTGACTGACGGCTTCTTCCAGTTCTTTCGGCAAATCGTGGCCGTAGAAAATATTATCGCCAAGCACCAGCGCGCAGTTATCTTCACCGATAAACTCTTCACCGATGATAAAGGCCTGCGCCAGCCCGTCCGGACTGTCCTGCACTTTATACTGCAGATTCAGCCCCCACTGACTGCCATCACCCAGCAGTTGCTCAAAGCGCGGCGTATCCTGTGGGGTACTGATAATCAGGATATCGCGTATCCCCGCCAGCATCAGCGTGCTGATAGGGTAGTAGATCATCGGTTTGTCGTAGATTGGCAGCAGCTGTTTACTTACCGCCATAGTGACCGGGTAGAGACGGGTTCCGGAACCGCCAGCGAGAATAATGCCTTTACGCTTCATAATTTTTCTCTTTTTAATTCAAACGCAGAGGTTTAACGCGGGATCTGCGAATCGTTAAGTTCCTGCAGCATCCGCCGCACGCCTACCTGCCATTCAGGCAGCGAAAGCCCGAAGGTCGTGCAGAACTTATTGGTTGCCAGCCGGGAATTTAGCGGTCGCCGAGCCGGTGTTGGATAACGGCTGGTAGGGACTGGATGCAGGTTTTTAAGCGCCAGTTCATTACCATTTTTACGTGCCTCAGCAAAAACGAAGCTGGCATAGTCGAACCAGCTTGTCGTGCCGGATGCCACCAGATGGTATAGCCCTGCCGCATCGGGGTTATGCTGAACCGTACGGATAGCGTGTGCGGTACAGTCCGCAATTAAATCAGCCCCCGTCGGTGCACCAAACTGATCGTTAATCACCGACAGCTCTTCCCGCTCAGCGGCAAGGCGCAGCATGGTTTTGGCAAAGTTATTTCCCCGGCTGGCATACACCCAACTGGTTCGGAATATCAGGTGATTTTCACAAAAACGTTGGATTGCCCGCTCACCCGCCAGCTTGCTGGCACCGTAAACGTTTTGCGGGCCTGTGGCATCGCTTTCCTGCCACGGGCGATCGCCCTCCCCCGGGAAGACATAATCGGTGGAGTAATGTACCAGTAGCGCGCCCAGCTGATGGGCTTCCTTTGCCAGGACCTCAACGGTCGCGGCATTGACCTGATGCGCCTGCTCAGCTTCCGACTCCGCTTTGTCTACCGCCGTCCAGGCAGCAGCATTGACGATCGCATCGGGCCGCAGCTGACGCACGGTATCGGCGAGATCCTGCGGACGCGTGAAATCACCGCAATAATCAGTTGAGTCAGAGGCCAACGCGGTCAGTTTTCCAAGGGGAGCCAGCGCACGCTGCAGTTCCCAGCCCACCTGACCGTTTTTCCCCAACAGTAGAATTTTCACGGCAGACGCTCGCTGTAGTTTTGCGTAATCCACGTCTGATAAGCACCGCTTTTCACGTTGCTGACCCAGCTGGTGTTATCCAGATACCACTGTACGGTTTTACGAATGCCGCTTTCAAAAGTTTCCAGCGGCTGCCAACCCAGCTCACGGCCGATCTTTCCGGCATCGATCGCATAGCGGCGATCGTGGCCCGGACGGTCCGCGACATAGCTGATTTGCTGGCGATAGCTCTGCCCTTTCGGCACCATCTCGTCCAGCAGATCGCAAATCGTTTCCACCACCTGCAAATTCTTTTTCTCGTTGTGGCCGCCGATATTATACGTTTCGCCCACGGTTCCGTTGGTCACCACGGTGTACAGCGCACGGGCGTGATCCTCAACATACAGCCAGTCGCGGATCTGATCGCCCTTGCCATAAATGGGCAGGTTTTTTCCTTCCAGCGCGTTGAGAATAACCAGCGGGATTAACTTTTCCGGGAAGTGATAAGGCCCATAATTGTTGGAGCAGTTGGTCACCACCGTTGGAAGACCGTAGGTACGCAGCCAGGCGCGAACCAGATGGTCGCTGGAGGCTTTAGAAGCCGAATAGGGGCTGCTGGGCGCGTAGGAGGTGGTTTCGGTGAACAGCGGCAGGTTGTTTTGTGCATCGCCGACTTCATCAGGATGGGGCAGATCGCCATACACTTCATCGGTCGAAATATGATGGAAACGGAAAGCCTCCTTGCGCGAGGCATCCAGCTCGCTCCAGTACTGACGCGCCGCTTCCAGTAAGACGTAGGTTCCGACGATATTGGTCTCAATAAAATCAGCGGGTCCGCTGATCGAGCGATCGACGTGGCTCTCAGCAGCCAGATGCATGACCGCATCAGGCTGATGGCGAGCAAAGATAGCGGCCATAGCGCTTTTATCGCAGATATCTGCCTGTTCAAAAGCATAACGGGGATCTGAGCTCACCGTTGCAACAGATTCAAGGTTACCTGCGTAGGTGAGTTTATCAACATTGACGACGCTGTCCGCGGTTTCACTGATGATATGGCGTACGACGGCAGAGCCGATAAATCCGGCTCCGCCGGTCACTAAAATTTTCACGCGGTCTCTCTCTTATAATAATGCCTGGCAAAATCGCGCCGGGATCGCGCCCCGGCGCCTGCACTTTCCAGTTAGCCTATTTTACGGCCAGGAAGCGCCCAAAAGTCACTTTGAGTCTTTCCAGCGATTTCATGGCATACAGCAGTGAAATAAAGCTGCCGACAAACAGGGCAAGCTGCCAGTTATCAGGGACGCGGCAGCCTTCCAGGATAATGCCGATCATGCCACTAAATACCTGCGCGGAAGTCATAATCACTAACGTCCAACGCCCGCTGAGGCCGGCACGCATCAGGATATGGTGCATATGCTCGCGGTCGGGACGGAACGGGCTACTGCCACGACGAATACGCGCAATCATCACGCGCATCATGTCCATAAGCGGTACCGCAATCAGCCATAGCGCGGTTACCGGGCTCATAATCGCATCCTGCCCCTGAGAGGCGACAATCAGCAGCCAGATCACCGTAAAACCAATGAGCATGCTGCCCGCATCACCCATAAAGACCTTGAACTTTCTGCCCCATGGAATACCAAGGTTAAGCAAAATGTAAGGCAGGCAGGCCGCCATCAGGCACATGCACCACATCGCCATATCATCATTGCCGCCCATGATAAACACGATGCCCAGCGAGCCAAAGGTGACGCAGGAGAGTGCGCCCAACAATCCGTCAATGCCGTCAACCATATTGAAAGCGTTAATGGCTGCAATAACCGCGAACAGGGTAATCACATAACCAAAGGTTCCCAAAATCAGCTGGTAACCAAACAGGATATTACCCAGTGAGGATAAATAGAGCCCGTTGTACATCATAATGCCCGCTACCGCCGCCTGCAGACCCATACGCGGCATCACCGGCAGGTCGAACCTGTCATCAAGCACACCCACCAGCAGCAGCAACGTGGCGCAAATCATATAAATGTCGAAATCAGGCAGCCACGCTGGCTGCAGCGCATATAGAATCCACAAGGAAAAGTAGACAGAAACGCCGCCGACCAAAGGGATATGCCCGCTATGGAGCTTACGCGCGTTTGGCTTGTCCACCAGCCCCACTTTGCGAGCTACTTTTCTCGCAATAAACAACAGCGCTAAAGCCCCCAGAAAGATGAGAACGATCTCTTGCATATGTGCACCAATGCTCACTTAGCTTTTTGCATTTCGCTCAATGAAACCACGCTACCGCCCCTGGCACAGCAATCCAGTCCACTAAACGCGATTTCCCCTACTCAAGCATAGTCAGACTATCCTGCCTGGCTAAATTTTTTCTTCAGATAACTCCTGGAAACAAAATCTCATCAAGGATTACCAAAAGAATCACTAATTCTCCCGCCTCGGCATGAGGCATACAAGTTTAATTTGAAAATTTTTATGAAGAGTAGGGATAATTGCTTTATGTGCGCAATTAAACAGCAGGCGAGCTGTTTTTTTTGGCCTGCTAACGTTAAAAATTCGTTATTGGGAATTTTCCCATATAATTCAGGATATATGAGCAATTCACAGAATTTTTCATTTTACAGCGAGCAAAAAAAAAGCTCCCACTGTGGGAGCTTTCAATGTAGTAACAAGTGAAATTGATTATTAACGATAACCATTTGGGTTATTTGACTGCCAGTTCCACGTGTCGCGCATCATCTCATCAATGCCGCGTGAAACCCGCCAGTCGAGTTCGCTATCAGCCAGAGACGCATCGGCCCAGAAAGCGGCCAGGTCGCCATCACGACGCGGAGAAACCTGATAGGGTATCGGCCGACCGGAAGCTTTCTCGAAAGCCTTAACCATTTCCAGTACCGAATATCCCTTACCCGCGCCCAGATTATAAGCTTTATAACCGCTAATCGCAGGCAGATGGTCCAGCGCTTTAAGATGCCCTTCCGCCAGATCCATCACGTGAATATAATCACGCACGCCGGTACCGTCTTTCGTTGGATAATCATCACCAAAGATGCCCAATTTTTCCAGGCGACCGATTGCCACTTGTGCAATATAAGGCAGCAGGTTATTAGGTATTCCGTTAGGATCTTCACCAATCAACCCGGATTCATGCGCACCGACCGGATTGAAATAGCGCAGAGCAATCGTTTTGAACTCGGGGTTGGCTTTGGCATAGTCGCGCAGGATCTGCTCAACCATCAGTTTAGACGTGCCGTAAGGACTGGTCGTGCCGCCAATCGGGGTTGTTTCCACATAGGGAACTGGCGCATCGGCACCGTAAACGGTGGCCGAAGAACTGAAGATAAACTGGTTAACGCCCGCACTGCGCATCTCTTCCAGCAGCACCAGCGTGCCGGTAACGTTGTTCTGATAGTACTCCAGCGGCTTACGCGTAGATTCCCCTACTGCTTTCAGCCCGGCAAAGTGGATCACCGCGCTGATATTGTGGCTGGCGAAAATATCCCGCAGGCAGGCACGATCGAGAATATCGCCTTCGCGGAAGGTGGCGGTTTTACCCGTCAGCTTTTCAACACGATTCACCGATTCTTTCGAGGCGTTGCTCAAATTATCCAACACCACCACATCATCACCGCGGGTCAGCAGCGACAGTACAGTATGGGAACCGATATAGCCTGCTCCACCCGTTACTAAAATAGCCATTCAGACTCCTTCACGCAGCGGGCAGACCCGCGGCACCCTCAGATTGTTATTTTGCCAGAATTTTTTTCACTGCATCGCGGAAATCACGTCCCTGGGCGTTATTACGCAGCCCCCAGGTCACGAAAGCCTGCATATAACCCAGCTTGCGTCCGCAGTCGAAGCTTTGCCCCGTCAGCAGATGCGCATCGACTGGTTTCTTTTTGCTCAGGTTAGCGATCGCGTCGGTTAACTGATAGCGTCCCCACGCGCCCGGTTCCAGATTTTCCAGCTCGGACCAGATATCGGCAGAAAGCACGTAGCGGCCTACTGCTGAGAGGTCAGAGTCCAGCGCCTGCGGCTGCTCTGGTTTTTCAACATAATCGACAATCTGACTAACGCGGCCAGGAATGGTCAGCGGATCTTTGGTGGTGATCACCGAGTATTCAGAAAGATCGGCGTCCGGCAGGCGGTTAACCAGCACCTGGCTACGTCCGGTTTCTTCAAAGCGAGCTACCATCGCGGCCAGGTTGTAACGCAGCGGGTCCGCTGAAGCGTCATCCAGCAGCACATCCGGCAGCAGCACAACAAAGGCTTCATCGTGGAGCATTGGGCGGGCGCACAGCAGGGAGTTCGCGAGACCCAGAGGCTGCGGCTGACGCACGTTCATAATGGTTACGCCCGGCGGACATATGGACTGAACTTCGCTGAGCAGCTGGCGCTTAACGCGAGCCTCAAGCAGCGCTTCCAGTTCGTAAGAGGTATCAAAATGGTTTTCTACTGCATTTTTAGAAGCGTGGGTGACCAGTACAATTTCCTTAATGCCCGCTGCCACGCACTCGTCGACGATATACTGAATCATCGGCTTATCAACGATCGGCAACATCTCTTTAGGAATCGCTTTTGTAGCAGGGAGCATATGCATACCGAGACCCGCGACCGGGATAACTGCTTTAAGCTTGGTCATAATTTTTCCATATAAATGAAGTAATAAGCGTTCGCTGATTATGCATTATCGGTGCGATCCTTAAGTATAATCTTAATCTGAAAATTGTTCAGCGGTCAGTGCCAATTAAAACTCAAGAAACCAGCGAAATCGCTCTTTAATATGCAGTTAGTACGGCTCAATAATATGCTACGCCACCGGCAATAAAACCAGCTTAAACGGGATGATTTTAGTATTTATGGTCAATAAATAGTTCATTCCACATAAGTCAATAAATGATAATAATCTGCAACTATCTCAGCAGGGGGTTATCAGTTGAAATCACGGGGATTCACACTCATCATTACGCAACAACTTTTGGTTAACAGGTAAAAACAATGTTCGAATGGATCGCCGACCCGTCAATCTGGGCCGGACTGGTCACCCTGGTGGTGCTGGAATTAGTGCTGGGCATTGATAACCTGGTGTTTATCGCCATCCTGGCGGAGAAACTCCCCCCTGCCCTGCGCGACCGCGCTCGCGTTACCGGCTTGCTGCTGGCGCTGTTGATGCGCCTGATGCTGCTGGCCTCTATATCCTGGCTCTCTTCCCTCACGGCTCCGCTGTTTTCGATTGCCGGGCATGCTTTTAGTGCTCGCGATGCGATTATGCTGACGGGGGGTGTCTTCCTGCTGTTTAAAGCCACCGTTGAGCTGAATGAACGGCTGGAAGGTAAAGATGAAGAGGAAAATCCGCAAAAACGCGGTGCGCGGTTCTGGCCGGTGGTGGCACAAATCGTGGTACTGGATGCGGTATTTTCCCTCGATTCGGTAATCACCGCCGTGGGCATGGTGGACCACCTGGCGGTGATGATGGCCGCGGTGATTATCTCGATCATGCTGATGCTGCTAGCCAGTAAACCGCTGACCCGCTTCGTGAACGGCCACCCGACGATTATTATTCTCTGTCTGAGCTTCCTGCTGATGATCGGTTTCAGCCTGGTCGCCGACGGTTTTGGCTATCACATTCCTAAAGGCTACCTCTACGCGGCCATCGGATTCTCGGTGATGATCGAGGCGCTTAATCAGCTTTCCCAGTTCAACCGCCGTCGGTTCCTGTCGGCTAAAGCCCCGCTGCGCAAGCGTACCGCTGAAGCGGTTTTACGCCTGCTGCGCGGCAGCCATGAACCGGCTGAACTTGACGCGGAAACCGCCTCTCTGGTGGCCAGTAACGCCGCGCCAAAAGCGATTTTTAATAAGCAGGAGCGGATGATGATTGCGCGGGTGCTGGCAATGGGCCAACGCAGCGTCAGCAGCATCATGACCTCGCGCCATGATATCCAGCACATTGACCTTGCCGAATCGCCGGAAGAGATTATGTCCCGCCTGGACAATAATCAGCACACGCGCCTGATCATTACTGAAAATAGCGAAGAGCCGCTTGGTGTGGTTCACGTGATTGAACTGCTGAAACAGGCGCTGCACGGCAACAGCCTCGATCTGCGGGCCTTAATCCGTCAGCCGCTGGTGTTCCCTGAACAGCTACCGCTGCTGCCCGCACTGGAGCAGTTCCGCAATGCGCGCACCCACTTTGCCTTCGTGGTGGACGAATTTGGTTCGGTGGAAGGCGTGGTCACGTTGAGTGACGTGATGGAAACGATTGCCGGTAATCTGCCAAACGAGGGTGAACGACTGGACCCTCGTTACGATATTCAGCAAAACGCCGACGGCAGCTGGACGGCTAACGGGCATATGCCGCTGGACGACCTGACGATGTACCTGCCGCTGCCGCTGGATGAAAAGCGTGAATACAATACGCTGGCGGGACTACTGATGGAGCATTTACAGCACGTCCCTCAGCAAGGGGAAGAGGTACAGATCGGCGATTATTTGATCCGCACCCTGCAGGTAGAAAACCATCGGGTACAAAAAGTGCAGATCGTACCGCCACCGGCGGAAGAGGAATAGAAGTAAAGCATATTGCGCAGGCTCTGTATTTTTCGCCAGCCTGCGCAGGATAGCGCCACGTTACTTCCCGCCTGGGGTTGTAAGAAAACGCGGTGAAATGGCGCAACGCGCGGCAGATGAGATAAAACGTGACGGTATGAGATTAAGAGCTGCTACCGGCTTACATATCCTTCAGCAGCTTTTTCACATCGTTACGCTTTTCATTGTCCGGGTTGCGCCCCATCCACTCTTTCAAGCGCTGTTTCGCTTCATCACGCAACTGCTGGCGCAGCACCTGATCGACTTTCAGGCTGTAGTTAATCGTCGACCACGGGCCGTAAATCCGCAGCGGCACCGGCGTTTGCTGCAAACGCCTGACCAGCGTGTCATCGCCCTGCCAGCCGCGCATCACCGTCACGCCAAAGTTAATATCCAGCTCCCTTTTTGCCAGATCGACATTACCGCTGCCGGTATAGTTCAGAATGGTCGACTGCGCATTCAGCTCAGGGAAGGTGACCAGGCCGTTATTCAACGTGGCGTGGCCGCTAATCTGCTGCAGGATCGGCTGGTCGTTACGCTCACCGCGCACTTTGTCGCTGTTCCCTTCCACAGCACGCTGAATCAGCTGCTGGAAGTTAAGCCCGGCAAACTGGGCGTTATCCAGCTTGAGATCAGCACTCCCCTGCCACTGATGATTAAATTCAGCCACGGTTAAGCCATTGCCGCTGAAATCACCGTCCAGCGACAGCTCACCGCTAATGGTATCCGGCAGGTTAAATGCTTTTAACAGGGGACCGATACCAACGCGCTGAAATGAAGGCTTAAGTGCAACACGGGTCTGTGAACTACGGACGTCAATACTCCCCGGCAGGGAGAACGTACCGCCGCCAGCCTGGCCCTGCAGCCTGACCAGACTGAGCAAGCCCTGCTGATTCGTCGCCTCCAGATCCACCGCATCCATATCGATGCCGCGCCAGCGAAGTTTAGCAATTTTCAAACCGATTTTACCGTCGATGGCATTCAACGGTGAGTCCGCATTGTTGACAGGCGCTGATTCCGCGATCACCGGTGCACGCCCGGTACGCTGACTCTGCTGCGCCGCATCGGCGTTAGTGGTTTCTGGAATGCCTAACAGTGAATCCATATTCAGCGTTGCCGAACTAAGATCCGCCACAACCTGCGGCCGGTTACCGAGAGTGCCGGTAATTATCCCGCTCAGCTGACTGTCATTGGCACTGAGCTGAATGTCGCTAAGGCTGAAGCGCTGATTAGCATTATCCCAGCTGGCTGCCATAGCCGCCTGGCCTTTAATCCCGGTTTGCGGCAGATCGGCACCCTGCAGCTGATAGTCGAGCTGTTTAATGGCGGCGTTTATCTGGCGGGGATAGTGGGTGATATCAAGTTCGCTGCTGAACTGAAGGCGCAGATCGCGCTGATCGCGGCTAATTCGGCTGCTGAACTCAAGATTAACCAATCGCGGCTGGGTCTGATCGAGCCGCAGATTAAAATCGCGAACGTTAAGCTGCTCGCCGTTATCCTGCTGCCAGACCAGCAGGCTATCGACAATCCGCAGATGAGAAATATCGAATCGCCAGCCGCGAGTCACATCTTCAATCACCGACGGCGGTGCACTGCCTGCAGGACCAATCGGCGCATCGGCAGGCCGCTGGCGCTCGCTTTCCGGGATCAGCCGAACAACGGCATTTTTAAGCATGACCTGTTTTACGGAAAGCTGGTGGGACAGAAGAGGCAGAAGATTGACATCCAGACGCATGTTTTCCGCGCTGACCACGGGCTGAGAAGCCCCCTGAGCGGTCAGCGTGACCGGCCCGGAAAGAATACTCAGCTGCGGCCAGACGTGCCAGCGCAACTCGCCTTTCAACGCAAGCTGATAGCCGCTGCGCTGCTCAACCTGCTGGGCCATATAGGCGCGAAAATCATTGGGATTGACCAGCAGAACGAGTGCGGTCATTCCGGCCACCATCACCACCAGTAGAATGGCCAGTGTGGTTATCAATCTTTTCATGCCTCTGCCACCTTTAGTCTTTGTCGATTCGACTGGCAACCGCGCCCTGCTGACCTTTATATTTCGCATCCTGGCGGCTGTTGTACGGGCGTGCTGCCGGGCCCGATAGCGGTTCAAAGCTCAGTGCGCCGATCAGCATACCGGGGCGAAGAGCCAGCGGAAGTTTACCGGAATTGTAAAACTCCAGCACAATACGCCCCTGCCAGCCGGGATCGATACGATGCGCGGTCACATGTACCATCAAGCCCAGCCTGGCGAGCGATGAACGCCCGTCAAGCCAGCCGACCAGATCGTCAGGCAGCGTCACCGACTCAAAGGTTACCGCCAGCGCCAGCTCCCCCGGATGCAGAAAGAACGCTTCGCCTTCCGGCAGAACGATTTCGTCGCTCATCACCCGATCCAGCGCAGCGCTGACTTCATGCTTTGGTCCGCTCAAATCAATAAACGGAGCCGTGTGGCCGCGAAACGTGCGGAACTGGTTGCCAAGGCGAACGTCAACCGTGGCACCACTGATGCGTTCCACCGGCGGGCGCGGGGTAATGCCCAGTTTGCCATTATCGAGCCAGGCTTCAATATCGCGGTCACATAATCTCATAACGGGGACTCCAACCTATTCAGAAATGCTTAAAAGCGGCGACGAGAACAACGGGAAAGCGCACCGTTCGACCTCCGTAGCCTGCCCGCCAGGCGGGCCTGCAAGGGTTACTCAAAGAACTGATTAATCTTCGCCTTGAGGATATCAATAGCGATGCGGTTTTTCCCGCCACGCGGCACGATAATATCCGCATACTGCTTTGATGGTTCAATAAACTGCAGGAACATCGGGCGAACCGTCTTCTGATATTGAGCCATCACCGAATCCATTGAGCGGCCACGCTCATTTACATCACGTTTCATGCGGCGCATCAAACAGATATCGAGCGGAGTGTCGACGAAGATCGAGAAATTCATCTCCTGACGCAGGCGTGCATCGGTCAGCAGCAGGATGCCTTCGAGGATAATGACCTTCTTTGGCTTCAGCGTGATGGTTTTTTTCTCACGCGTATGCTCAACATAGCTGTAGACCGGCAGTTCAATCGACTGCCCGGCTTTCAGCATTTGCAGATGCTGAAGCAGCAGCGTGTGATCCATGGCACTCGGGTGGTCGTAGTTAGTTTTAACCCGTTCTTCCATCGTTAAATGGCTTTGGTCTTTGTAATAGGCATCCTCCGGGATCACGCCAATGTTTTCATCACCCACGCGATCGCGCACTTCACGATACAGCGTACTGGCGATAAGACTTTTCCCCGAGGCTGAAGCGCCTGCGATACCTACGATGACGCACTGATGCGACTTGTCAGCCATAAATTAACGACCTGATTCCGAGACAAAATGAAAGGATAAATAGCCAGCTTCCTGAAATATGAAGGGCATAGCGCGCGCAATTATAGGGAGTTCACCCATCTGATGCCAGAAAAAAGCATCCCCGGCCTTTTCAGATTATACCGTTAGATAATATGCTGGCGTGCGGTTAAAGTACGACAAGCAAAAAAGCCTCAAGGAAACAGCGTGCCAGATCACATAATGCATCTTTTGACCTATTTCGGTGACAGCATGCTGTTACTGCCGACTGCGGTCATCATCGCCTTCCTGCTGCGCTGGAAAAACGACGACAAACGCGCCGTCTGGTTCTGGCTGCTGGCGTTCGGCTGTGCGGGACTGGTGGTCAGCCTGTCAAAAATCGCCTTCCTCGGCTTTGGGATTGGCAGCGTGCGCTTTAACTTCACCGGCTTCAGCGGCCACAGTGCCATGTCCGCCACCCTGTGGCCAGTAATGCTCTGGCTGCTGAGCGGCCGCCTTTCCGTAATATGGCGGCGCGTTGTGCTGATCGCGGGTTATCTTATCCCGGTTATCGTTGGGATATCGCGCCTGGAACTCAATGCTCATTCAGTGAGCGAGGTGATTGCCGGTCTGGTTCTGGGCTTTACGCTTAGCACCGCCTTTTTGCTCAGCCAGCGTACCGTTCGGCCAAGGGGTTTTTCACTGGCGCAGCTGTGCATCGCGCTGCTGGTGCCCGTCCTTCTTTTCAGTAACGGACGTGTTGCCACCACTCAGCAGTTTCTGCAAAAGCTGTCTGCACAAATTGCCGGCATCGAACACCCGTGGACGCGCGCGGATCTGTTAAAAATCAAGCAATAAACTCAACTTAATCTGGGGCATTTCTCGCAGGTTTTTTGTGCCATCCACTTCAACCTGGGTTTCTTGTGCTAGCATGGCTTTAGAGATAAAGATTGCGCCGCTGCCTGGCGCCGTGCTGGATAAGTGTGGATGGCCTCAGAAACGTTAGCCAATGTACAACATAGCCGGACGCAGTGGCTGAACAGCCTGCTGCTGGGTTTACTGAGCCTGGCATCCACCCTTTACTGCCTTGAGTTGATTAAAATCAGCGGCCAGATCTCACCGCTGTGGTTTTCCACTGCGCTGATGACCATCGTGGTATTTCGCAATCCTGTACGTCACCTGCCGCTGCTGCTAAGCGGCTGCATGGTAGGGGTGATCTGCGCGAATGCCATTATCCTCGGTCCCAGCTTGTCCAACCTGAAATTTCCATTGATTAATCTGGCCCAGGCACTGATGGGGGGCGTAATGCTTCGCCTGCTGTTGGATCATCATGCTCCGCTGAATACGCTGTACAGCTGGGCCAGAATGATGCTGGCAGTTGGCCTGTTTACCCCGCTTCTGGGCGCGATGCTGGCCAGCGCGCTGCTGAATATCCCCGCCGCTTCACTGACGCAGTTTTTCTCAACATGGGTTGCTTCAGAGGTCATCGGTATGCTGGCGCTCGGTCCGGTTGCACTGCTGTGGCAGCGCGACTCGCTGATGAAGCATCGGGTGCTGATCGAAACGGTACTCACCCTGCTGGTCACCCTTACTCTTAGCTGGCTGGCCCTGCGCTTTCTGCCATGGTCGTTTGCCTTCGTGATTGTCATTCTGTTTTACAGCGCCGTGCGTTTGCCGCGGCTGGCCGCGTTCATCGTTTATCTTGTGACGGTATCGATGATCTCATTGATGCTGGCGCTGAACCTGATCCCGCAGGACTTTATCAGCGCACCGTTGCTGGTCTCGGTTCCCTGGCTACCCTTCCTGCTGGCGCTGGTGCCCAGCCATTTAATGACCCTGGTGATGCACTCGTTCCGCGAAGAGCGCAAGCATATCTCGGAGAGTGAAACCCGCTTTCGTCATGCGATGGAATATTCGGCGATCGGCATGGCGCTGGTGGCACCCGGCGGTCAGTGGCTGCAGGTCAATAAATCGCTGTGCCGCCTGCTTGGCTATCGCCAGGATGAACTTGAAGGAATGACCTTCCAGCAGCTTAGCCATCCCGACGATCTGAATGCCGATTTAATACAGATGAATGCCCTGCTGGCCGGAGAGATCGCCAGCTACAGTATGGAAAAGCGCTATCTTCGCAGCGACGGCCAAACCGTCTGGGCGCTTCTGGCCGTTTCTCTGGTGCGCGATAGCGAACAGCAGCCACTCTATTTCATATCGCAAATAGAGGATATAACCGGGCTTAAGCAAACCGAGAAGGTCAATCAGCAACTGATGGAGCGCATTACCCTGGCCAATGATGCTGCCGGAATCGGCGTATGGGAATGGCATCCAATCACCGGGGAAATGACCTGGGATCGGCGTATGTTTCAGCTCTACCATCTGCCGGAAAACGCAACGATAACTCAGCAGAGCTGGATAAACTGCCTGCTTCCCGCCGATCGAAAAAAGGTGATGGCCTTGCTTGATGACGCGGTGAAAAACACCTCACCGATTGACGTTGAGTACCGTATTGAAACCAGCTCGGGTATCCGCTACATCCGCTGCCAGGGCAATATGGTAGCGGGTGAACCCGGCCAGTCTTCGCGTATGTTAGGGATTAATCAGGATGTCACCGCATTTCGCCAGCTGACCGACGCCCTCGATCAGGAAAGGGAGCGCATGCACATCACGCTGGATGCCATTGATGAAGCGGTGATCAGCACCGATGAAGAGATGCAGGTGATCTTTATGAATCCGGTGGCGGAAAAAATGACCGGCTGGCCTCAGCACCACGCGGTGGGCAAGCCCATCGCCGAAATCTTGCAGATCACCCACGGCGGTGAAGGGCCAGAACAAGAGATCGTCCTCAGCTGCGCCCTGCCGAAAAATACCAAACCCGCTGACTCCCCGGACCAGGATCTCGTCCTGCACAATCGCGCCGGCGAGGTGTTTGCCATCAACTACAGCCTGTCGCCGCTGAGCACCCAGGAAGGCGACAATATCGGTAGCGTCATGGTTATCCAGGACGTCAGCGAGTCGCGGGAAATATTTAAACGCCTGCGCTACAGCGCCTCTCACGACATGCTTACCCGCCTGCCGAACCGTGCCAGCTTTGAGCAGCGTTTGAAAGTGTTGCTGATGCCGCAGGAAAATCAGCGCATGCATCACGTGCTGGCCTTCGTCGACCTGGACCGCTTTAAGGCGGTAAATGACAGCGCCGGCCACGCCGCCGGGGATGCACTGCTGCGTGAGCTGTCGACGCTGATGATGCGCCAGCTGCGCGGCAGCGACTTCCTCGCCCGTCTTGGCGGCGATGAATTTGGCATGCTGCTGCCGGAATGTTCGCTGGAGGACGCCAGCGAGATTGCCAGTCGCCTGGTCGCCACCATCAGTCAATATCAATTCCTGTGGAAAGGTCACGAGTTCTCTGTTGGAGCCAGCGCCGGGCTGACCATTTTTGACAGCAGCAGCAACGCGGTTGAAGTGATGACACAGGCCGATATCGCCTGCTATCAGGCCAAAAACAGCGGTCGGGGCAAGATTGCGGTTTACGGCGAAGCAACGGATAACGACCTGCCTCCGGCACCTGGCATCGCCCTCCCTCCCCGTTAATAAAACCACTATACCCCCTTGCTCTGCCGACACGGCCAGGCTAAAGTCGCCCCCTTTTTTTCCCCACTCAGCGGAGAGAACGATGTTTATCGGTTTCGACTACGGTACGGCCAACTGCTCGGTCGCCATCATGGACCAGGGCCAGCCAAAAATGCTGCCATTAGAGCAGGGTTCCCCCTATTTACCCTCAATGCTGTGTGCGCCAACCCGTGAAGCCGTCAGTGAATGGCTGTTCCGCCATCATCAGGTCCCTACGCCGCACGCTGAGAGCCAGGCGCTGCTGCGCCGCGCCGTCGCTTTCAACCGCGAAGAAGATATTGAAGTCACACCGGCCAGTGTGAAGTTCGGCCTGGCCTCGCTGGCCCAGTATATGGACGATCCGGAAGAGGTGTGGTTTGTAAAATCACCGAAATCGTTCCTTGGTGCCAGCGGCCTGAAGCCGCAGCAGGTCGCGCTGTTTGAGGACCTGGTCTGCGCAATGATGCTGCATATTCGTCAGTCGGCGGAAAGCTCGCTGAACGACAGCGTGACCCAGGCGGTGATTGGCCGCCCGGTCAACTTCCAGGGGCTGGGCGGCGAAGACGCCAACCAGCAGGCGGAAGGCATTCTGGCCCGCGCGGCCAGCCGTGCCGGTTTTAGCGATGTGATTTTCCAGTTCGAGCCGGTAGCCGCCGGTCTGGACTTTGAAGCCACGCTGAGCAAGGAAAGCCGCGTACTGGTCGTAGACATCGGCGGCGGAACCACCGACTGCTCGATGCTGCTGATGGGGCCGCAGTGGCACGATAAATCCGATCGTAGCGACAGCCTGCTGGGTCACAGCGGTTGCCGCGTAGGCGGTAACGATCTGGATATTATGCTGGCCTTTAAGGAGCTGATGCCACTGCTGGGTCTGGGTGGTGAAACCGTGAAAGGAATGGGCCTGCCTGCCCTGCCGTGGTGGAATGCGGTGGCGATTAACGACGTTCCGGCACAGAGTGATTTCTATGCCGCGGCCAGCAACAAGCTGCTACAGGATCTGATCCGCGATGCGCGCGAGCCGGAGAAGGTGAAGCGCCTGCTGAAAGTCTGGCGCCAGCGCCTGAGCTATCGTCTGGTGCGTGCGGCGGAAGAGAGCAAGATTGCGCTTTCCGATCGGCCACAGACGCTGGCGGGATTAGATTTTATCGACGACGGGCTGGCAACGGATATCAGCGTGGCGGCGCTCCAGGCGGCGATTAACCAGCCTCTTGAGCGGATTCAGGAGCAGGTTGCGCTGGCGCTGGAGACCAGCGGCACGAAGCCCGACGTGATTTATCTGACCGGCGGCAGCGCGAAATCACCTGTTCTGCGCCAGGCATTGCAGCGTCAGCTGCCGGATATCCCGCTGACCAGCGGCGATGATTTCGGTTCAGTTACGGCGGGGCTGGCGCGCTGGGCGCAAGTGATGTTCCGCTAAGGGCCGCCTCAGTTTCTTCACCCGGCTGTTGTCCTTCAGGCCGGGTGATGGTGACCCGGCATCTCACGGAAGAAATCGAGGTTTAGGCTTTACGTCGATTAATGATTGCGCGGGCACAGCGGCCAATCAGCGGAACGGCAATCATTGCCAGGATCACCGAGACGATCGCCAGGAAGAGCAGCACGGAGACGATTGGGTTAAGCACGCCACCAAGGCTGGTGATATGGCTGAACGAGGCAAAGCGCTCTGGCGGCATATCACGCAGGATGGCTCCTGGCAGGATCATAAAGAACACCAGGCTGACCGGCAGGTAGACGATAAATATCTTTTTCTTGTTCATACGGTTTGCCTCACGGCGGTGGGAACATGTACAGGGCGGTGATGATACCTCAAAGCCGCGAGTCCCATCAACGCGTTGCCGTGCGGGGCGCTGGATAATAGGTGTCTGGAGGCAGCCTCTGCTGCTGCTCCAGGGCGGTCCTCGCGCCGCGGTGCGGTGCCCTCGGTTACGCCATAGCGCTGCGGATGCCCTTACGCAGCAGCAGAGTCTGTCCCCTTTAATTATTTCATCGCTTTTGGATTTCAAAGAATAACCAGATTTGCAGATAAACTTGATGCTGCACGGGGCAACTCATTCGGCGAAAAATAGACCTGCTAACCGTAAATGAAAGAACACCAGTTCCACATAAATGCTCCAACACCGCTTAACCAATTATTTTCAGGCAACACGAAAGTCAGAGAGCAGGCGGGTTGTGCCCCCGAGAGGGCAATCCGCAGCGCTGAACGCAGAGAGGAAGCCAGGATTTGGCCGCATGGACGCGGCCAAAAGTCACAGCCGCGCAGGACGCGCGTCTGTGGCGGTCCGGGAGGCTGACGAACGAAGTGAAGGGACCGCGCAGCGGCGCGAGGACCGCCCGAACGGGGGCACAACCCGCCAGCGCAAACTCCCAACTCTGCAAACAACATAACCCATGCCAACACAAGACTCTGCAACCAACACAGCAAGCGTCTGGCTGTTATGCCCTCTTACGGTCACCAAGCCACCGGCCTATCAGTAACTACTGACCTCAGAAAGCAAACGCTTATCCGCATCAGTCAGCTTCAACTGAGTCGCCTTCGCCAGCTCATCCACCTGCGCCAGCGACGTCGCACTAACAATCGGCGCGGTAATGCTCGGGCGCGCAATCTGCCAGGCCAGCGCCACCTGCGTTGGTGAAGCATGATGCGCTTCGGCCACCTGCACCAGCGCATGCACAATCTTCAACCCGCGATCGTTCAGATACTTCTCCACCACGCCCTGCCCGCGCGCACTCTTCGCCGCATCTTCCGGCTTGCGGTACTTACCGCTGAGGAAGCCGCTGGCCAGCGAATAATAGTTAATCACGCCCAGCCCATGCTCCTCTACCACCGCTTCCAGACCGCTTTCGTAGCCTTCGCGATCGTACAGGTTATATTCCGGCTGCAGCGTCTCATAGCGCGCCAGACCGGCATCCGCACTGATTTTCAGCGCTTCACTCAGTCGGTCGGCGGAGTAGTTTGAGGCACCGATAGCACGCACCTTGCCCTCTTTAATTAATGCATCAAAGGTAGCCAGCGTATCCTGTAATGGCGTATCTTCATCATCGCGGTGCGCCTGATACAGATCGATATAATCGGTTTGCAGACGTTTGAGGGAGGCTTCAACCGCCTGGCGAATGTATTTAGGTGCCAGACCGGTTTTACCGTCGCCCAAATCCATCCCCACCTTGGTGGCCAGAATGATTTTGTCGCGTTTACCGCTCTGCTTCAGCCAGTTACCGATGATGGTTTCTGATTCGCCGCCCTCGTTGCCGGGAACCCAGCGCGAATAAACATCGGCGGTATCAATAAAATTCAGACCTTTCTCCACCAGTGCATCCAGCAGGGAAAAGGACGTTGATTGATCGGCCGTCCAGCCAAAAACGTTACCCCCAAAGGTCAGTAGCGGAACCTGAATGCCGGAACGACCAAGCTGGCGATGTTCTGAAGTACTCATTTCAATCTCCTGGTAGATGGGTTGCACGGCATCAATCTTAGCAGACTAACTATCTGTCGCTTCGACATTTTCTGTCTAATAATTTGCAGAATGTGAACAGAAGACAATGCAGAACTATACAGTTATCCTTATTTCCTTCATTTTTCGTAAGTTATAATTAGCTAATATGAAGAGTGGACGCCTTTTCGTCCCATCTGGACATTTCCCCGCTACCGGAGAGCAAGAGAGTTAATGAAAGCACAGCGCCGTTTCCCCATTATCCCACTGGTTGTTATTCTTGCCGCACTGGTTGGCGGCGGCCTGTACTGGTGGCACAGCCATGCTGATGCTCCGGGAGCAAAACCTGACACAGCTGAAAAATCCGCGCATCCTCGTGGCCGTGGCGGGCGCGGCCCCGGTGGGCCAGGCGGTCCTGGCGGTATGGGCGCAGAATTAAGCCCGGTGCAGGCGGCTGTCGCGCAAAGCAAAAGCGTGCCGCAGTACCTCTCCGGCCTCGGCACCGTCACCGCCGCCAACACCGTCACCCTGCGCAGCCGCGTTGACGGCGATTTGATGGCGCTGCACTTTACCGAAGGGCAGCAGGTGAAAGCCGGACAGCTGCTGGCCGAAATCGATCCCCGCCCGTGGCAGGTTGCGCTGATCCAGGCAGAAGGCCAGCTGGCGAAGGATCAGGCAACGCTGGCCAACGCCCGCCGCGACCTGGCGCGCTATGAAAAGCTGGCGAAAACCAGCCTGGTTTCGCAGCAGGACCTCGACACTCAGAAATCACTGGTTAGCGAAACGCTGGGCACCATTAAAGCTGATGAGGGCAGCGTTGCCAGCGCCAAACTCAACCTCACCTACAGTCGCATCACGTCACCGATTGATGGCCGCGTGGGCCTGAAGCAGGTGGATATCGGCAACTACATCACCAGCGGCGATACCAATGGAATTGTGGTGATCACCCAGACGCACCCGATCGACCTGGTCTTCAGCCTGCCGGAAAATGATATCAGCGCCATTCTTAACGCGCAGAAACAGGGCGCTGTTCCGGTCGAAGCCTGGGACCGCAGCAATAAAACGCTGCTGACGCAGGGCGCGCTGCTCAGCATGGATAACCAGATCGATACCACTACCGGCACCGTTAAACTGAAAGCCCGCTTCAGCAATGAGGATGACCGGCTGTTCCCTAATCAGTTTGTGAATGCCCGCCTGAAGGTCGCTACCCTACAGGATGCCATCGTGATCCCGGCAGCGGCGCTGCAAATGGGTAACGAGGGCCACTTTGTCTGGGTGGTCAACGCCGACAATAAAGTCAGCAAAAAATCCGTCACCGTGGGCATTCAGGACAGCGAAACCGTGGTGATTAACAGCGGCCTGCAGGCCGGTGAAAAAGTCGTCACCGACGGCATCGATCGCCTGACCGAGGGTGCAAAAGTCGAAATCGTCGCCCCGCAGTCCACACCGTTGACCTCTGGTAAAAGCGCACAGCCAGCCAAGGGAGCCAGCGACTGATGCAGGGAATGCCTTCCACAACCGGCGGTGGACCATCGCGCCAGTTTATTCTGCGCCCGGTCGCCACCACGCTGCTGATGATTGCGATCCTGCTGGCCGGGATCATCGGTTATCGTTCTCTGCCCGTATCGGCACTGCCGGAAGTGGACTACCCCACGATTCAGGTAGTGACGCTCTACCCCGGTGCCAGCCCGGACGTGATGACCTCTGCCGTCACCGCCCCGCTGGAGCGCCAGTTTGGTCAGATGTCCGGCCTGAAGCAGATGTCCTCGCAGAGCGCGGGCGGCGCCTCCGTGGTAACGTTGCAGTTCCAGCTGACGCTGCCGCTGGACGTGGCCGAGCAGGAAGTGCAGGCCGCGATTAACGCCGCCACCAACCTGCTGCCCAGCGATCTGCCTAACCCGCCGGTGTACAGTAAGGTTAACCCGGCCGATCCGCCAATTATGACCCTTGCCGTGACCACCACCAGCATGCCGATGACTCAGGTCGAGGATATGGTGGAGACCCGCGTGGCGCAGAAGATCTCGCAGGTTTCCGGCGTCGGGCTGGTCACGCTTTCCGGCGGGCAGCGCCCGGCGGTCAGAGTGAAGCTGAACGCGCAGGCGCTGGCATCGCTGGGCATTTCCACTGAAACGGTGCGCACCGCCATCAGCAATGCCAACGTTAACTCGGCGAAGGGCAGCCTGGACGGTCCGGAACGCGCCATTACGCTGTCGGCCAACGACCAGATCAAAACCGCCGAAGGCTATCGCCAGCTGATCGTCACTTACCTTAACGGCGCGCCGGTGCGGCTGGGCGATGTGGCCACCGTTGAACAGGGTGCGGAAAACAGCTGGCTGGGGGCGTGGGCCAACCGCCAGCAGGCGATCGTGCTTAACGTCCAGCGCCAGCCGGGCGCCAATATTATTGATACGGCCGACAACATCCGCCAGATGCTGCCTGCGCTGACCGCCTCACTGCCAAAATCGGTGGACGTTAAGCTGCTGACCGACCGCACGACCAATATCCGCGCGTCGGTTAACGACGTACAGTTTGAGCTGCTGCTGGCCATTGCGCTGGTGGTGATGATTATTTATCTGTTCCTGCGCAACGTTCCCGCCACCATTATTCCGGCCGTGGCGGTGCCGCTGTCGCTGGTCGGCACCTTTGCGGTGATGTATTTCTGCGGCTTTTCGATCAACAACCTGACGCTGATGGCGTTAACCATCGCCACCGGCTTCGTGGTGGATGATGCGATCGTGGTGATCGAGAATATCTCGCGCTACATTGAGAAAGGCGAAAAACCGTTAACCGCCGCGCTCAAAGGTGCCGGAGAGATAGGTTTTACCATCATCTCGCTGACCTTCTCGCTGATTGCGGTACTGATCCCGCTGCTGTTTATGGGCGATATCGTCGGCAGGCTGTTCCGTGAATTCGCCGTGACGCTGGCGGTGGCGATCCTGATATCCGCCGTGGTCTCACTCACCCTGACGCCGATGATGTGCGCGCGCATGTTAAGCGTGGAGTCGCTGCGCAAGCAAAACCGCTTCTCGCGCGCCAGCGAGGCGATGTTTGATAAGGTTATTGCCCACTACGGCAGCCTGCTGAGCCGGGTGCTGAATCATCCGTGGATCACCCTCGGTGTCGCGCTAAGTACGCTGGCGATCACCGTGATGCTGTGGCTGGTGATCCCAAAAGGCTTCTTCCCGGTGCAGGATAACGGCATTATCTCCGGCACCGTGCAGGCCTCACAGTCCGTTTCCTACGCCAGCATGGCGCAGCGCCAGCAAGAAGTGGCCTCGGTGATTATGAAAGATCCGGCGGTGCAGAGCCTGACCTCGTTTGTCGGCGTTGACGGCACCAACTCGGCGCTGAATAGCGGCAGGCTGCAAATCAACCTCAAGCCGCTGGATGAGCGCGACGACCGCATCCCGGTGGTGATTGCCCGCCTGCAACAGCAGGTTGCGCAGATCCCCGGCATCTCCCTGTGGCTGCAGCCGGTGCAGGATCTGACCATTGATACTCAGGTCAGCCGCACCCAGTATCAGTTTACGCTGCAGGCCGGGTCGCTCGACTCGCTCAGCCTGTGGGTGCCGAAGCTGCTGGCAAAACTGAACACCATGCCGGAGCTGAAGGACGTCAGCAACGACTGGCAGGACCAGGGGCTGGAAGCCTATATCCGCGTCGATCGCGATACTGCCAGCCGTCTGGGTATTACCATGGCCGACGTGGACAACGCGCTGTATAACGCCTTCGGTCAGCGCCTGATCTCCACCATCTACACTCAGGCAAATCAGTACCGCGTGGTGCTGGAGCACGACACCACCGCCACGCCGGGGCTGGCCGCGCTGCAAAGCGTGCGGCTGAAAAGCACCGACGGCGGCAGCGTGCCGCTGAGCGCCATTGCCAGCGTTGAACAGCGCCACGGCGCGCTGAGTATCAACCACCTTGACCAGTTCCCGTCGGCGACTTTCTCGTTTAACGTCAGTGACGGCTACTCGCTGGAGCAGGCGGTGAATGCCGTCACTCAGGCCGAGAAGTCGATGGAAATGCCTGCGGAAATCATGACCCAGTTCCAGGGCAGCACCCTCGCCTTCCAGGCGGCGCTTTCCAGCACCGTCTGGCTGATCGTGGCAGCGATTGTGGCGATGTACATCGTGCTGGGCATTCTTTATGAGAGCTTTATTCACCCGATCACCATCCTCTCCACGCTGCCCACCGCGGGCGTCGGCGCGCTGCTGGCGCTGTTGATCAGCGGCAGCGAACTGGACGTGATCGCCATTATCGGCATCATCCTGCTGATTGGTATCGTGAAGAAGAACGCCATCATGATGATCGACTTTGCGCTGGCCGCCGAGCGCGAACAGGGCATGTCGCCGTACGATGCGATTTATCAGGCCTGCCTGCTGCGCTTCCGTCCGATCCTGATGACCACGCTGGCGGCCCTGCTCGGTGCACTGCCGCTGATGCTGAGCACCGGCGTGGGTGCGGAGCTGCGCCGCCCGCTGGGTACAGCAATGGTCGGCGGGCTGATCGTCAGCCAGGTACTGACGCTGTTCACCACGCCGGTGATCTACCTGCTATTTGACCGCCTCGCCCACGCCACTCGCCAGCGCTTCGCGCGCCGGGAGGCAGAGTGAAATTTTTCGCCTTGTTTATCCATCGCCCGGTTGCCACTATCCTGATGACCGTGGCGATCCTGCTGGCCGGTATTCTGGGCTTCCGCCTGCTGCCGGTGGCTCCGCTGCCGCAGGTGGATTTCCCGGTGATTATGATCAGCGCCTCGCTGCCCGGTGCCTCGCCGGAAACCATGGCTTCGTCCGTGGCAACGCCGCTGGAGCGCGCGCTGGGGCGTATTGCCGGGGTGACCGAGATGTCCTCCAGCAGCTCGCTTGGTTCCACGCGCATCATTCTGGTGTTTGACTACGACCGCGATATTAACGGTGCCGCCCGCGACGTGCAGGGCGCGATCAACGCCGCACAAAGCCTGCTGCCGAGCGGTATGCCGTCGCGGCCAACCTACCGCAAGGCCAACCCGTCCGACGCGCCGATCCTGATCATGACCCTGACCTCGGATACCTATTCTCAGGGCCAGCTGTATGACTATGCCTCCACTCAGCTGGCGCAAAAGCTGGCGCAGATTGAGGGCGTAGGGGATGTATCGGTCGGCGGCAGCTCGCTGCCCGCGGTGCGCGTTGAGTTGAACCCGCAGGCGCTGTTTAACCAGGGCCTGTCGCTGGATGCGGTGCGGGAAACCATCGCCAACGCCAACGTGCGCAAGCCGCAGGGCGCGGTGGAAGATAACCACCACCGCTGGCAGCTGAAAACCAACGACGAGCTGAAAACCGCCGCGGAGTATCAACCGCTGATCGTGCACTACAGCAACGGCGCGGCGGTGCGGCTGAGCGACGTCGCCAACGTCACCGATTCGGTTGAGGACGTACGCAATGCCGGAATGGCCAACGCCAAACCGGCGATCCTGCTGATGATCCGCAAGTCGCAGGAAGCCAATATTATCGATACCGTCGACCGCATTCGTGCCGAGGTGCCGGAGCTGCGTAAGATTATCCCGGCATCCATTGAGCTGAACGTGGCGCAGGACCGCTCGCCGACAATTCGCGCCTCGCTGCATGAGGTCGAGCAGTCGCTGGCGATTTCCGTCGGGCTGGTGATTCTGGTGGTGTTTGCCTTCCTGCGCTCCGGCCGCGCCACGCTGATCCCGGCGGTGGCGGTGCCGGTTTCGCTCATCGGCACCTTTGCCGCCATGTACCTGTGCGGATTCAGCCTCAACAACCTGTCGCTGATGGCGCTGACGGTCGCCACCGGCTTTGTGGTCGATGATGCGATAGTGGTGCTGGAGAATATTTCCCGCCATGTGGAAGCCGGGATGAAACCGGTGCAGGCGGCGCTGCAGGGCGTGAGCGAAGTCGGCTTTACCGTGGTGTCGATGAGCATTTCGCTGGTGGCGGTGTTCCTGCCGCTGCTGATGCTCGGCGGGTTGATTGGCAGGCTGTTTACCGAATTTGCCGTGACGCTGTCGGTGGCAATCGGTATCTCGCTGCTGATCTCCATCACCCTGACGCCGATGATGTGCGGGCTGCTGCTGAAGCCGCAGCGCAAACATCAGCAGTCGCGCATTCGCGGCTTCGGCAAGGTGCTGCTGGCCGTGCAGCAGGGATATGGCCGTTCACTGCGGGTGGTGCTGAATCATGCGCGCTGGACGCTGCTGGTGTTCTTCGCCACCATCGGCCTGACCATGTACCTTTACGTGTCCATTCCAAAAACCTTTATGCCGGAACAGGATACCGGGCGGCTGATGGGCTTTATTCAGGCCGACCAGAGTATCTCCTTCCAGTCGATCCGCGACAAGCTGCAGGACTTTATGCGCATCGTGCATGACGACCCGGCGGTGGAGAGCGTGGTCGGCTTTACCGGCGGTTTTCGCACTAACAGCGGGTCGATGTTTATCTCGCTGAAACCGCTGTCGGAACGTACTGAGAACGCCCAGCAGGTGATTGCCCGCCTGCGTACCAAGCTGGCGAAGGAGCCGGGTGCCAACCTGTTCCTGATGGCGGTGCAGGATCTGCGCCTGGGCGGGCGCGAATCCAACGCTGGCTATCAGTATTCCCTGCTGTCGGACAGCCTCGATGACCTGCGCGAGTGGGAGCCGAAAATCCGCCGCGCCTTTGCCGCACTGCCGGAGCTGGCCGACGTCAACTCGGACCAGGAAGACAAAGGTGCAGAGATGGCGCTGACCTACGACCGCGCGGCGATGTCCAGCCTGGGTATTGACGTGTCCGACGTCAACAACCTGCTGAACAACGCCTTCGGCCAGCGGCAAATCTCCACCATCTACCAGCCGCTGAACCAGTATAAAGTGGTGATGGAGGTCGATCCGCGCTACACCCAGGACATCAGCGCGCTGAACCAGATGTACGTGATCAACAGCGAAGGGAAACCGATCCCGCTGTCTTACTTTGCCAGCTGGAAACCGGCGAACTCGCCGCTGTCGGTCAACCACGAGGGGCTGTCGGCGTCCTCGACCATCTCCTTTAACCTGCCGGAAGGCGTGTCGCTGTCGCAGGCCTCGGCGGCCATCGACCGCAGCGTCACCGCGCTGGGCGTGCCGTCCAGCGTGCGCGGCAGCTTTGCCGGTACGGCGGCAGAGTTTGAGAAATCACAGAGCAGCCAGCTGTGGCTGATTATTGCGGCAATCGCCACCGTGTATATCGTGCTGGGCATTCTGTATGAGAGCTACGTTCATCCGCTGACCATTCTCTCCACCCTGCCCTCGGCGGGCGTCGGTGCGCTGCTGGCGCTGGAACTGTTCGGCGCGCCGTTCAGCCTGATCGCGCTGATCGGCATTATGTTGCTGATCGGCATCGTGAAGAAGAACGCCATTATGATGGTGGACTTCGCCATTGAAGCACAGCGCAAAGGCGGGCTGACGGCGCGAGAAGCCATTGAGCAGGCCAGCCTGCTGCGCTTCCGGCCGATTATGATGACCACCCTGGCCGCCCTGCTCGGCGCGCTGCCGCTGGTGCTGACCAGCGGTGACGGTGCCGAACTGCGCCAGCCGCTGGGGATCACTATCGTCGGCGGCCTGGTGATGAGCCAGCTGTTGACGCTGTACACCACGCCGGTGGTTTATCTGTATATGGATAAACTACGCCGGAAGCCGCGCCCGCAGCCTGTGGTTGAGGAAGCCTGATGTGATCGCCTCACCGCCTTCCTCCGTTCGCTGGCAGCTGTGGATCGTTGCCTTCGGCTTCTTTATGCAGACGCTGGACACCACCATCGTCAACACCGCGCTGCCGTCGATGGCCGCCAGCCTGCATGAAAGCCCGCTGCATATGCATTCGGTGATTGTCTCCTACGTGCTGACGGTGGCAATTATGCTACCGGTCAGCGGCTGGCTGGCGGACAGGTTTGGCGTGCGCAACGTGTTTTTCAGCGCGATTATCCTGTTCAGCCTCGGTTCGCTGTGCTGTGCCCTTTCTGGCACGCTGGACCAGCTGATAATGGCGCGGGTGGTACAGGGCATCGGCGGGGCGATGATGGTGCCGGTGGGACGCCTGACGGTGATGAAGCTGGTGCCGCGCGATCAGTATATGGCAGCGATGACCTTCGTCACGATACCAGGGCAGATTGGCCCGCTGATGGGGCCCACGCTGGGCGGCGTGCTGGTCGAGTACGCCAGCTGGCACTGGATTTTCCTGATTAATATTCCGGTGGGCATCGTCGGTGCTATCGCTACCCTGCGGCTGCTCCCCAACTTCACGCTGGTTACCCGCCGCTTCGACTTCACCGGCTATCTGCTGCTGGCGGTAGGGATGGCAACGCTGACTCTGGCGCTCGACGGCCAGCGCGGGCTGGGCATTTCTCCGCTGCTGCTGTGCCTGTTTATTCTTGCCGGGGTGTTTGCGATGCTGTTTTATCTGCTGCACGCCCGTCACAACGATCTCGCTCTGTTCAGCCTCAAACTGTTTGATAACCGCGTGTTCTCCATCGGGCTGCTCGGCAGCCTCACCGCCCGCATCGGCAGCGGAATGCTGCCGTTTATGACGCCGCTGTTCCTGCAGATCGGCATGGGATACAGCCCCCTGCACGCGGGGCTGATGATGATCCCGATGGTACTGGGCAATATGGGCATGAAGCGCATCGTGGTACAGATCGTTAACCGTTTCGGCTATCGCCACGTGCTGGTGGGCTCCACCGTCGCGCTGGCGCTGGTAACGCTGCTTTTCCCGATGGTCGCGCTGCTGGGTTGGGATCTGCTGCTGCCGCTGGTGCTGTTTTTGCAGGGCATGGTCAACGCTATTCGTTTTTCGGCGATGAATACCCTGACGCTGAAAGAGCTGCCGGATGACCTCGCCAGCAGCGGCAACAGCCTGCTGTCGATGGTGCAGCAGCTGTCGATGAGTATCGGCGTGACCGTTGCCGGGCTGCTGCTGGGCACCTTCGGCCACCAGGCGGTGGCGGACAGCCCGCTGGTACATCAGGCATTTATCTGGACTTACCTTTGTATGGCGCTGGTGATCGCCCTGCCCGCGCTGGTGTTCTGGCGCGTACCGGCGGAGATCGCCCCGAATACGGTACTGGCCCGCAGGAGAAAAAAATGATCTTTGCCCGCCTCCGCATCGGCATCACCGCTAAGCTGTTTGCCGCGATATTATCAACCTGCATGCTGGTGCTGATCACCATGCACTGGGGCGTGCGCCTGAGCTTCGAGCACGGCTTTATCGACTACATTAAGCGCGGCAACGAACAGCGGATCACCATGCTCAGCGATGCGCTGGCCGATCAGTACGAACAGCACGGCAGCTGGACCTTCCTGCGCAATAACAACCGGCTGGTCTTTAATATTCTGCGCTCGCTGGATCAGAACCCGGAATCCAGCAATCAGCTGCCGCCGCACGGCTGGCGTACCCAGTTCTGGGTTATCGATCAGAACTATCGCGTGATGATCGGTCCGCGCGGCCCGGTTCCGCCGGAAGGCACGCGCCGGGCGATTACCACCAGCGATAATAAAGTGGTCGGCTGGGTGGTCGGTTCCCCGTCAGAACGGCTGACTCGCGTGGCGGATATTAATTTCGACCGGCAGCAAAACCGCACCAGCTGGATGATCGTCGGCCTGACAATGCTGCTGGCCGCGCTGGTGACCTGGCTGATGTCGCGCGGGCTGCTGGCCCCGGTTAAGCGCCTGGTTGAGGGCACGCATCATCTGGCCGCCGGTGATTTTACCAGCCGGGTGGAATCCACCAGCCGCGACGAACTTGGCCGCCTGGCGCAGGATTTTAACCGCCTGGCCAGCACGCTGGAAAAGAACGAAAGCATGCGGCGTGCGTTTATGGCCGATATTTCCCACGAGCTGCGCACCCCGCTGGCGATCCTGCGCGGTGAGCTGGAGGCGATTCAGGACGGCGTGCGCAAACTGACGCCGGAGTCGATTATTTCGCTACAGGGCGAGGTCGCCACGCTGACCAAGCTGGTCGATGATGTCCACCAGCTGTCGCTGTCCGACGAGGGCGCGCTGGCCTATCGCAAGCGCGACACCGATCTGGTGCCGCTGCTGGAAATGGTCGCCGCTAACTTCCGCCATCGCTATGAGCAACAGGGCCTGCGGCTTAACCTGTCGCTGCCGGAGGCCGCGCCGCAGTTTGGCGATCCGGATCGGCTGGGGCAGCTGTTCACCAACCTGATGGAAAACAGCCTGCGCTATACCGACGCCGGCGGCAGCCTGAGCATTTATCTGGAGTCCGGCCCCGGCGGAAACCTGCTGCGTTTTGAAGACAGCGCGCCGGGGGTGAATGACGATCAGCTCAAACAGATTTTTGAACGTTTCTATCGCGCCGAGGGGTCACGCAACCGCGCCAGCGGTGGCTCGGGGCTGGGGCTGGCGATCTGCCAGAATATTGTTGCGGCCCACGACGGCACGCTCAGCGCCGCGCATTCTTCCGCCGGGGGGCTGAAAATTACGGTAAGCTTACCCAATAAACCGCACTGATTTATCCGTACTGAGGAAGTGATATGGAGCAGGAAAAACCGGCACCGCTGATTTTAATCGTGGAAGATGAACCCAAGCTTGGCCAGCTGCTGGTGGATTATCTGCAGGCGGCCAACTATCGCACGCACCACCTGCTGCGCGGCGACGAAGCGCTGGAGTGGGCAAAGCAGAATCAGCCCGATTTAATGCTGCTGGACCTGATGCTACCGGGGCTGGATGGCCTGTCGGTATGCCGCGAGCTGCGCCGCTTCTCCGAGCTGCCGGTCATTATGGTCACCGCCAAAACCGAAGAGATTGATCGCCTGCTGGGGCTGGAGATTGGCGCGGACGACTATATCTGCAAGCCGTTCAGCCCGCGGGAAGTGGTGGCACGGGTGAAAACCATTCTGAAGCGCTGCCTGCGGCCAAAAGAAGAGGCGGTACAAACCTCGCTGCTGTGCATGGATGAAAACCGCTTCCAGGCCAGCTGGGATGATAAACCGCTGGATCTGACCCCCGCCGAGTTCCGCCTGTTGAAAACCCTCGCCCACGAGCCGGGCAAGGTATTTTCCCGCGAACAGCTGCTGAACCAGCTGTACGACGATTACCGCGTGGTGACCGACCGCACCATCGACAGCCATATTAAAAACCTGCGCCGCAAGCTGGAATCGCTGGATGCCAGCCAGCCGTTTATCCGCGCAGTCTACGGCATGGGCTATCGCTGGGAAGCCGATATCTGCCGATTGATTTAGATCAACTAATCTCCCGCTTCCCTGCCTTACAATCCCGCACCGAAATCTGCCCTTAGCGACGCCACGCCGCAAAGGGCAGCCATCCTGGCAATATCTGACCTGACATCAGACTGAGAAAACATGTTTAAACCGGAACTCCTCTCCCCGGCCGGCACGCTGAAAAATATGCGTTACGCCTTCGCGTATGGCGCAGACGCCGTTTACGCCGGTCAGCCGCGCTACAGCCTGCGCGTGCGCAACAACGAATTCAACCACCAGAACCTGGCGATCGGCATCAACGAAGCCCACGCCCAGGGCAAAAAATTTTACGTGGTGGTCAATATCGCCCCGCACAACGCCAAGCTGAAAACCTTTATTCGCGATCTTCAGCCGGTGATCGATATGGGGCCGGATGCGCTGATTATGTCCGATCCCGGTCTGATTATGCTGGTGCGCGAGGCCTTCCCGCAGATGGATATTCATCTGTCGGTGCAGGCCAACGCGGTGAACTGGGCGACGGTGAAATTCTGGCAGCAAATGGGCCTGACGCGGGTGATCCTGTCGCGCGAGCTGTCGCTGGAAGAAATCAGCGAAATACGTGAGAAAGTGCAGGAAATTGAACTGGAGATTTTCGTCCACGGCGCGCTGTGCATGGCCTATTCAGGGCGCTGCCTGCTTTCCGGCTATATCAACAAGCGCGATCCGAACCAGGGAACCTGTACCAACGCCTGCCGCTGGGAATACAACGTGGAAGAAGGCAAAGAGGATGCGATTGGTAACATCGTCCATCGCCAGCAGCCGATTGCAGTGCAGAACGTTGAACCGACGCTGGGCATGGGCCAGCCGACCGACAAGGTGTTTATGATCGAAGAGGCGATGCGCCCCGGCGAATATATGACCGCTTTTGAGGACGAGCACGGCACCTACATTATGAATTCGAAGGATCTGCGTGCGGTGGCGCACGTGGATCGGCTGACGCAGATGGGCGTGCATTCGCTGAAAATTGAAGGCCGCACCAAGTCGTTTTACTACTGCGCGCGCACGGCACAGGTTTATCGCCGTGCCATCGACGATGCCGCCGCCGGTAAGCCGTTCGATCCTGCCCTGCTGGAAACGCTGGAAGGACTGGCGCACCGCGGCTATACCGAAGGCTTCCTGCGCCGCCACACGCACGACAGCTATCAGAGCTACGACGCGGGCTATTCGGTGTCCGATCGTCAGCAGTTCGTTGGGGAATTTACCGGTGAGCGCCGTGGCGCGCTGGCGCAGGTGGACGTTAAGAACAAATTCAGCGTTGGCGACAGTCTGGAGCTGATGACCCCCGCGGGCAATATCAACTTCACGCTGACGCAGATGGAGAACGGCAAGGCGCAGGCGATTGAGGTGGCGCCGGGCAACGGACATCTGGTGTGGTTGCCGCTGCCCGAAGAAATGGATCTGCAATTTGCACTGCTGATGCGTAATCTGGAAGGCACCACCACCCGCAATCCGCACGCGTCAGAACTGGCAAAAGAAGTTTCATAAGGTTATCGATCTTAGAATCCGATCACAGTACCGGGGGAGGTTCCCCGTTATTATGCGCTGGCTCCTAACGACAAACATTAAACAGCATTCTCTGCACGTCCGGATATCAAGCTGAACTCCGGGCGGAATGAACCACCTCATTGGCCCGGTCGGCTCCCCCGTCCGGGCTTTTTCTTGTCCTTTTTTCCGAAAATATTCCCTTCTGGAACCCCACAGTTCACCGTCTGTAACAGGATATGCTATATCTTGAAACCATCCGCCACGAACTTCAGGAAAATAAAAAAATGGTAAATGATTCAATCACGCTGGCGATTTTGAACGGTAAAAGCGCGGGCAATGAGGATCTGCGCCAGGCGATTGCCACTCTGCGTGAGGAAGGCTACCGCCTGGAGGTGCGCGTGACCTGGGAACACGGTGACGGCGAGCGCTACGTGCGTGAAGCGGTGGATCTGAATGCCACCACGGTGATTGCCGCCGGCGGCGACGGCACGATTAATGAGATCGCCACCGCACTGGCCGGTCTGCCACCTGAACGGCGGCCGGTGCTGGGCATTGTGCCGCTGGGTACTGCTAATGATTTCGCCACCAGCGCGGGCATTCCGCTGGAGATGGAGAACGCGCTGCGGCTGGCAATTATCGGCAAGGCGACGGCTATTGATTTAGCGCGGGTAAACGGCGATCGCTATTTTATCAATATGGCGACCGGCGGTTTCGGCACGCGCATTACGACGGAAACGCCGGAGAAGCTGAAGTCGGCGCTGGGTGGCGTGTCCTATTTTATCCACGGTTTGATGCGAATGGATACGCTAAAGGCGGACAGTTGCCATCTTCGCGGTCCGGATTTCGACTGGCAGGGTGATGCGCTGGTGATTGGGATTGGTAACGGTCGGCAGGCGGGCGGCGGTCAGCGTCTTTGCCCTCAGGCGCTGATTAATGACGGTAAGCTGGAGCTGACGATTGCCACGTCGCAGGAGCTGTTGCCGACGCTGTTGCATACGTTGACCAGTGATGATGAGAATCCGAATTTGATTACGGCGTCGCTGCCGTGGCTGACGATTGATGCGCCGAATGAGATGACGTTTAATCTGGATGGCGAGCCGTTGACGGGGACGAAGTTTAAGATTGAGGTGATGCCGGATGCGTTGGAGTGCCGGTTGCCGCCGTCGTGTGAGCTGTTGGCTTAATTTTGGATTTGGTGTTTGCAGGGTCGTTAGTTAACGCAGGCTGGTTGTGCCCCAGACACCGATTCAACAGCAGGAAAAATGTGCACACCGGGAATTTATGCTGTGTTATTTGCATAGTCGGAAGTTAACGCTGGCTGGTTGTGACCCCGTTCGGCCGTCCTCGCGCCGCTTCGCGGTTCCCTCACTTCGTTCGTCAGCCGGGCGGACCGCCACAGACGGACCGTCCTGGCCCGGCTGTGACTTTCGGCCGCATCCATGCGGCCGAATCCTGGCTTCCTCTCTACGTTCAGCGCTGTGGATTGCCCGCTCGGGGTCACAACCAGCCTGCTTTCTAACTTTCGCGTTGCCTGAAAATACAAAAGTGAGGACCCGCCAGGAATCAGTAGCAGAGGCGGAACCCTAAACTCCGGTTCAACAGCGAAAATAATGTGCACTGCTGTTTCAGACATATCACCGGGGATTTGTACAGTGCGGTTGGCGGATTCGGGAGAGGCTGCTGGTGGGTGGCCTGATTGCAAATTCCGGAGCGGGCGCTGGCTGGTTGTGCCCCCGGTCGGGCGCACAGCCAGCCTGCTTTTTAACTTTCACGTTGCCTGAAAAACCTAAAGCGAAGACCGTGGTAAAGGGGATAGCCTCTGCTGCTGCGTAAGGGCATCCGCAGCGCTGAGGTGGAGCCATTGCGCCAGGAGACGACAGCAGGGATGCTGGCGTCAGGCCGGGTTTGAACAGGGACGTTCAATCCTGGCCGGTCCGACCGGCACAATGGCGTAACCGAAGGCACCGTGCCAAGCACGGCGCGAGGACCGCCCTGGAGCAGCAGCAGAGGCTGAACCCCATACGCCTGTTCCACAGCGGCATTTTATTGCGCAACCGAAGGCACCGTGCCATGCACGGCGCGAGGACCGCCCTGAAGCAGCAGCAGAGGCTGAACCCCATCCTCGAACTTTACAGCGCCTTCCCCCCGATCTGTGATCCCCCTCGAAAATCCAACCAATCCAACTTGTATGGTAGTACGTCATTGGCGTAATTTTGCGCCATAGCGAGTCAACAAGGCGAATTGAAATGAAAATTGTTAAAGCGGAAGTGTTTGTCACCTGCCCCGGCAGAAACTTTGTCACGCTGAAGATCACCACCGATCAGGGACTCACCGGCATCGGTGATGCCACGCTCAACGGCCGTGAACTGCCCGTCGCGTCCTACCTGAAAGATCACGTCTGCCCGCAGCTGATCGGCCGCGATGCCCACCAGATCGAAGACATCTGGCAGTTCTTCTACAAAGGGGCCTACTGGCGTCGCGGGCCGGTCACCATGTCTGCGATCTCCGCCGTTGACCAGGCGCTGTGGGATATCAAAGCCAAAGCCGCCAATATGCCGCTTTACCAGCTGCTCGGCGGCGCATCGCGTACCGGAGTGATGGTTTATTGCCATACCACCGGTCACAGCATCGATGAAGTCATGGACGACTACGCCAAACATAAAGAGCTGGGTTTCAAAGCCATTCGCGCCCAGTGCGGCGTGCCGGGAATGAAAACCACCTACGGCATGGCCAAGGGCAAAGGCGAGGCCTACGAGCCGGCAACGAAAGGCGCGCGGCCGGAAGAACAGCTGTGGTCGACCGAAAAATACCTCGACTTCACGCCAAAACTGTTCGATGCCATCCGCAACAAATTCGGCTTTGATGAGCACCTGCTGCACGACATGCATCACCGCCTGACGCCGATCGAAGCCGCGCGCTTCGGCAAAAGCGTGGAGGACTATCGCCTGTTCTGGATGGAAGACCCGACCCCGGCCGAAAACCAGGAGAGCTTCCGCCTGATCCGCCAGCACACCGTCACGCCGATTGCGGTGGGTGAAGTGTTTAACAGCATCTGGGACTGCAAGCAGCTGATTGAAGAACAGCTGATCGACTATATCCGCACCACCATCACCCACGCGGGCGGCATTACCGGCATGCGCCGCATCGCCGACTTCGCCTCGCTGTATCAGGTGCGTACCGGATCTCACGGACCGAGCGACCTGTCGCCAATCTGCATGGCCGCCGCCCTGCACTTCGATCTGTGGGTGCCAAATTTCGGCGTGCAGGAGTACATGGGCTACTCCGAGCAGATGCTGGAAGTGTTCCCGCACAGCTGGACGTTTGATAACGGCTATATGCATCCGGGCGAAAAACCGGGCCTCGGCATTGAGTTCGACGAAAAGCTGGCGGCGAAATATCCCTATGAACCGGCGTATCTGCCCGTTGCCCGTCTGGAAGACGGCACGCTGTGGAACTGGTAAGGAGAGCATGATGAAAAGCGTGGTCATTGAACGTCCCGGCGATCTTCAGATTCAGGAACGTCCGCTGCCGCTGCCGGAAGCGGGCGAAGTCAGGGTGAAAGTGCAGTACGCCAGCATCTGCGGGTCCGATGTGCATATCTGGCACGGGCATAATCCCTTTGCCCGCTATCCGCGTACCATCGGCCACGAGTTTTTTGGCCTGATTGATGCGGTGGGCGACGGCGTGGACGGCGCGCGCATTGGCGAGCGCGTAGCGGTCGATCCGGTGGTCAGCTGCGGTCACTGCTATCCCTGCTCCATCGGTCGCCCCAACGTCTGCAAAGAGCTACAGGTGATCGGCGTGCATCGCGACGGCGGCTTCAGTGAATATGCGCTGGCACCCGCCGCGAATGCCTGGCGGCTGCCGGAGAGCATTCCCGATACGCTGGCCAGCCTGGTGGAACCATTTACCATCGCCGCCAACATCACCGCGTTTTTACAGCCGCAGCCCGACGACGTGGCGCTGATCTACGGTGCCGGCCCGATGGGGCTGACCGCGATCCAGGTGCTGAAAGGCGTTTATGGCGTGAAAACGGTGATCGTCGCCGACCGGATAACCGAACGGCTGACTCTGGCACTGAACAACGGCGCGGATCGCGCGCTGAACAACAGCGACACCCCGCTGGCGGAACAGCTCGATGGCGTGCAGCCAACGCTGATTATTGATGCCGCCTGCCACCCGTCGATTCTTGCCGAAGCGGCCGCACTGGCCTCACCTGCCGGGCGCATCGGCCTGCTCGGTTTCTCCGGCGAGCCCTGCGCTATCACCCAGCAAAGCCTGACCAGCAAAGAGCTGTCGCTATTTACCTCCCGACTGAACAGCAACCGCTTCCCGCAGGTGATTGCCTGGATCGAACAGGGGCTGATCGAACCGGAAAAGCTGGTCACCCATACCCTGCCGCTCAGCCAGATTGAACAGGCGATGACCCTGTTTGAGAAGGACCCGCGCAGCTGCTGCAAAGTAATTTTGAAAGTCAGCTAGCAAAACACCGGGGGGTTTGACCCAGCCCTCCGGCCACAATACCTCTACCTACAGCCCCCAACCGCCAGCAGGCCGGAAAGAGGGGAAGGAGTCATGATGATTAAAAACCTGCGCTGGACCATCGTACTGCTGCTGTTTCTTGTCTATATGATCAACTACCTCGATCGCGTGGCGCTGTCGCTGACCGTGCCGATGATTGAGAAAGACCTGATGCTCAATGCCGAAGAGTTCGGCCTGATTTTCGGCAGCTTCTTCTTCGGCTATGCCATTTTTAACTTCGTTGGCGGCCTGGCAACGGACCGCTTCGGGCCAACCATCACTCTCGGCGTCGCGGTCGGCATGTGGTCGCTGTTCTGCGGCTTTACCGCGCTGGCCACCGGCTTCTGGTCGATGCTGATCCTGCGCGTGCTGTTCGGCATGGCGGAGGGCCCAATCTGCGCCTCGGCCAACAAGGCGATTAACGGCTGGTTCCCGAAAAAACAGGCGGCCACCGCGATGGGGCTGCTCAGCGCCGGTTCACCGCTCGGCGGCGCGATTGCCGGCCCGATTATTGGCTATCTGTCCCTGGCTTTCGGCTGGCGCCCGGCGTTCGCCATTATCTGCTCAATCGGCATTATCTGGATGGTGGTGTGGTTCTTTATCGCCGCCGATAACCCGCTGAAAAGCAAGCTGATTAGCGAACGCGAGCGCGCCCTGATCGCCCAGATGAAAGACGAGCAGCTGAGCGCCGAGGAAGAACTGTCCCAGTCACAGCATGGCCTGGGCCACTATCTGCGCCAGCCGATTATTCTGGTCACCGCCTTCGCCTTCTTCTGCTACAACTATATTCTGTTCTTCTTCCTCAGCTGGTTCCCGGCCTATCTGGTGCAGTCGCACGGGCTGGATATCAAGGCGATGAGCATCACCACCATGATCCCGTGGATTGTCGGCTTCGTCGGCCTGGCGCTGGGTGGGATCATCTCAGACAAGATTTTCCGCATGACCGGCAAACTGCTGCTGTCGCGAAAAATTGTGCTGGTGGTGTGCCTTTTCGCCGCCGCAATCTGCGTGGCCTGTGCAGGAACGGTGAAAGACGTGGTGCCTGCGGTTGGACTGATGTCGGTGTCTATCTTCTTCCTGTATATCACCGGGGCGATCTACTGGGCGATTATTCAGGACGTGGTGCATAAAAGCCGCGTCGGCAGCATCAGCGGCTTTATCCACCTGATCGGCAGCATCTCCGGAATTATCGGGCCGATTGCGACCGGCTACATCGTGCAGCATACCGGTA
Source organism: Pantoea coffeiphila (assembly GCF_016909495.1). Classification (GTDB taxonomy): domain Bacteria; phylum Pseudomonadota; class Gammaproteobacteria; order Enterobacterales; family Enterobacteriaceae; genus Erwinia; species Erwinia coffeiphila. The sequence goes on from NZ_JAFBFW010000004.1 coordinate 66,380, forward strand.
AGTTCGACAGCGCCTTTATCCTCGCCGGTGGCATCGCCGCGCTGGGTGCCCTGCTGGTGCTGGTGGTGGTGCGTCCGCCGAAAAAATACAGTAAGACTGTTTCAGTTTAAATGGTTGTGCGGGGCGCTCCCCCGCACCTTCAATTAAGGATAATTTATGTTGTCTGTGGAGAACCTTCCAGCAAGCGTGCAGAAACCCGCTTACGACCGTAGTGCATTACGAACGCGAATGGTGCATATCGGCTTCGGTGCCTTCCATCGTGCGCACCAGGCGGTGTGCAGCGACAGGCTGGCTGCCGAGCAGGGCAGCGACTGGGGTTACTGCGAAATCAATCTGAACAACGGCGAGGCGATTCATGCGCTGCGCCAGCAGCAGCTGTGCTACAGCGTGGCGGAAATGGCTGATGACCGGATGGATCTGCGGATTATTGGCGTGGTCACCCAGGCGCTGCACGGCCAGTCGGACGGCGTGGAGGCGGTGATTGACGCGCTAAGCCAGCCGGAGGTGGCGATTGTGTCGATGACGGTAACCGAAAAAGGTTACTGCCACCATCCGGCCAGCGGCGAGCTGAATCTGCAACACCCGGCGATCGTTCACGACCTGGCGAACCCCGATGTGCCGCAGTCGCTGCCGGGGATTATTCTGGCCGCCATCCGCCGCCGCCGCGAACGGGGGCTGCCACCGTTTAGCGTGATGTCCTGCGACAATATGCCGGAGAACGGCCACGTCACTCGCCGGGTGATTAGCCAGCTGGCGCGTCAGCAGGAGCCTGAACTGGCGGAGTGGATCGCCGATAACCTCACCTTCCCTTCCACCATGGTGGACCGCATTGTTCCGGCAATGACCGATGAAACGCACCGTGCCCTGCGCGAACAGCTGGGCTGCGACGATCCGGCGGGCGTGGTGTGTGAGCCATTTTTCCAGTGGGTGATCGAGGATAATTTCGTCAGCGGACGCCCGCGCTGGGAGCTGGCGGGGGCCGAACTGGTGGAAGACGTACTCCCGTTCGAAGAGATGAAGCTGCGCATGCTTAACGGCAGCCACTCGTTCCTCGCCTATCTGGGCAATCTGGCAGGCTACGAGCATATCAGCGACTGCATGGACGATGAGCTGTTTCTGCTGGCCGCGCGCCGCCTGATGCTGTCGGAACAGGCGGTAACCCTGCGCACCCGCGGCGTGGACCTGGAAGCCTACGCCGACTCGCTGATTGCCCGCTATCGCAACCGCGCTATCAAACATCGCACCGCGCAGATTGCCAATGACGGCACGCAGAAGCTGCCGCAGCGCTGGCTGGACAGTATTCGCTGGCATTTACAGCACGGTAGTGATTTCGATCTGCTGGCGCTGGGCGTGGCGGGCTGGATGCGCTACGTTGGCGGCGTCAGCGAGCAGGGAGAAGCGATTAGCATCAACGATCCGCTGCGCGCGGAGCTGGCTCAGCGCGTGGCCGGGAGCAGGGAGGGCAGCGAACGCGTCGCCGCGCTGCTGGCGCTGAGCAGCGTATTCGGCCACGATCTGCCCGCCAGCACCGCGTTTGTCGCCAGGGTGAATCATATCTACCGCCTGCTGCTGGATCAGGGGGCAAAAAGGACCGTTCATCAACTGGTCAAGCCGGGCTGCTGACCGCATTTGCACCACCCGCATGCCGGGGCTGATAAAGCCCTGGCGCTCCGCCATCTTGCTGATTAGACTGAACGCTTTGCTACCATGCGCAGACGGGTTGAGATGACCTGCCGCTAAAGGGACGTTGCCGAATGTCGACTGTATATACCATTACCGCCAGCGAACCGGTAAATCAGCAGATTTACCGCTATCTGCGCCATGAAATTGTCACCTGTGCCATTCCTCCCGGCTGCCTGTTGTCCGAAAAAGACGTCTCCAGCCGCTTTAACGTCTCTCGCCAGCCGGTGCGGGAAGCCTTTATTAAACTGGCCGAGGCCGGGCTGGTACAGGTACTGCCGCAGCGTGGCACCTTCGTGCGCAAGATCTCCGCGCAGCGGGTGGCCGACGGGCGTTTTATCCGTGAAGCCGTAGAAGTGGCCGTGGTGCGCAGAGCGGCGCAGGAAGCCAGTGCAACCGGGCTGGCCGCTCTTGAGCACAACCTGCAGCTGCAAAAGCTGGCGGCGGAGCGCCACGACAGCCAGGCCTTTCTTGTACTGGATGATGAGTTCCACCGCCTGATTGCCGAAAGCATTGACTGCGGGCTGGCGTGGGAAACGGTAGAAAACATCAAGGCCACCATGGACCGGGTACGTTTTCTAACCCTCAGCAAGGTCTCGCCGCCGGAGAGTTTGATAGAGCAGCACTGGAAAATCTACCAGGCGCTGGTGGCGAAAGACGCTAATGCTGCTGAAAGCGCCATGCGCACTCATCTGCAGGAGATGATCTTCTCTATAACTCCGATAGCAGAACAGAATAGCGAATGGTTCGAAGCTGTATAAAACAGCGCTTCGGGGCGAAAAATGCGCCCCGCCCCTCTTTTTTCGCTATTCATGAGGCGTACAGACAAGAATTGACGGTGTAAGACATTTGCGGCTGTACACTGAGCCTTTATAGTAGATCTACATCACAAGATCGGCGTAATTAGCGACCCCTGATATTTCATTAATATCAGCACCTGCTGATTTTCTTCCAACGTCATCACTATTCGTTATCGATATTTAGTGTTTCATAATAAATAACAGCAATCATTGCAGTTAACCAACTTAAATAAGGCTGTACTTTATGAGTTATATCATATTAAATAAATGTGATTATTTCAGCCATGGATTAAAAAGCGTTATCAATGAAGCAGGCGGTAAAAAAAAGGATATTCATCTGCTGGATAATCTTCCTAACTGCGCACGACTATTACAGCAAGGCTCCACGCAAATAGCGTTTATTTGCGAATCCGTTTACAACACGGAAAACGACAGGGAAGAGATAAAAAAACTGATTGCAATGAATCCGGAAACCCTGTTTATTATCTTTATGCGGGTGGTTCATTCATCATTTGAAGATTACATTTACATCAAGCCGAACGTGGTGATTATGGCGCAGAACGTGTCAATCAGCACAGTAAAAAATCTGGTTTCAAACAACAGGTTAAAGCAGGCCACTCAACCTGTTGGACTCTACCCGGCTGATGAAACACCGCTGTCGTTCAGCAAACGCGAGTCTGAAATACTTAATCTCTGGATGAAAGAAAGAAGCTCGGTAGAGATTTCTGAACATATTAACATCAAGCTGAAGACCGTACTTTCTCATAAAAACAATCTGAAGAAGAAAAGTAAATCAAAGCGGACTAAAGTGCTGTTCCAGATAATCAATCTGGCCAAAAGCCTGACTCACGTACCGCATTTGAGTTAGTCGTTTGTTGGTGGGAAGATTGCGCCAACACCAGGGTGTTTTATATAGCAAGTAGCAGGATATGACAGGCGGATATTTTATGTCCGCCTGTCATATTATTAAGCTATGGTGACTTTTTTATCCAGATAGACATCCTGAACGGAATTAATAAGCGCCACGCCGTCTTTCATTGATTTCTTGAATGCTTTACGGCCAAGAATCAGCCCCATTCCTCCGGCACGCTTATTAATCACGGCAGTACGTACGGATTCCGCAATATCGGTATCCCCCGCTGCTGCACCGCCGGAGTTAATCAATCCTGCTCGTCCCATATAGCAGTTAGCCAGCTGATAACGCACCAGATCGATGGGGTTATCGGTGGTCAGCTTGCTATAAACCCGCTCATCGGTGTGACCGAAGTTCACCGCCTTGTAGCCGCCGTTATTTTCCGCCATTTTCTGCTTAACGATATCTGCACCGATGGTCGCCGCCAGATGGTTTGCCTGACCGGTGAGATCCGCACTGGCATGATAATCCACACCGTCTTTTTTGAAGTCGTTGTTGCGCAGATAGGCCCACAGCACCGTGACCAGCCCCAGTTCATGCGCGCGCTCAAACGCTACCGAGATCTCTTCGATCTGACGGCGCGACTGCTCGGAACCGAAATAGATGGTTGCCCCGACGGCAACGGCCCCCAGGTTAAAAGCCTGCTCAACGCTGGCATACAGGGTTTGATCGTACTGGGTAGGATAACTGAGGGTTTCGTTATGGTTCAGCTTGACCATAAACGGAATGCGGTGCGCATAGCGGCGGGAAACGGAAGCCAGCACGCCATAGGTGGAGGCGACGCAGTTACAGCCCGCTTCAATCGCCAGCTCGACGATATTCTTCGGGTCGAAGTACAGCGGGTTTGCGGCAAAAGAGGCGCCGGCGGAGTGCTCAACGCCCTGGTCAACCGGCAGGATAGAGAGGTAACCTGTCCCGGCTAAACGCCCGGTGTTATACAGGGTTTGCATATTGCGTAAAACCGCCGGGGGACGGTTATTATCAACCATCACCCGGTCTACCCAATCCGATCCCGGAAGATAGAGGCTGTCTGCTGGAATAGTCATGCAGCGATGTTGCAAAAGAGAATCTGCTTCTTTGCCCAATAACTGTACGATGTCCGTCATGATAACTCCTGTCAAAGGTAGGGAGGGCCACGACCCGCCAACGGTCAAATGGCCCGCTGTTCAGAAATGCGACTGATTTCTGACCTCAACAGGGTGAACCTAAACGGTTATCCAGGCAAATTGCTGACTGGATTTTTCAGACTAATGCGCACAAAAGCGCGTTTGCCCCTGCATTCATTACCACCATTGGTGGAAGTGATGCACCGGACCAATCCCCTGCCCGACTTCCAGCGAATCCGCCTGCTCCAGTGCGCGCTGCAGCCAGGTCTTCGCCGCCTGCACGGTTGCCACCCAGTTATCGTGGCGCGGTCGCAGTGCGGCCAGCGCCGCAGAGAGCGTGCAGCCGGTGCCGTGGGTGTGGCGGGTATTCACACGCGGCGCGGTAAAACGCTGCTCCAGCTCGCGGGTGAACAACCAGTCCGGGCTTTCCGACTCGCTGAGGTGGCCGCCCTTCATCAGCACCGCCTGGCAGCCCATCGCCAGCAGTTCCCTGCCCTGCTCGCGCATCTCCTGCTCGTTGCTCGCCATCGGGCAGTCCAGCAGCGCTGCGGCCTCCGGCAGATTCGGCGTGATAATCGATACCTGCGGCAGCAGGCGTTCGCGCAGCGTGGCAACCGCCCGTTGAGAGAGCAGCGGATCGCCGCTTTTTGCCAGCATCACCGTATCCAGCACAACCCACGGTGTGGTGGCTGCCTGCAAACGCCCGGCCACCACTTCCACAATGTCGGATTCCGCCAGCATACCGATTTTGATCGCATCGATGCGTACATCCGACAGCACTGAATCCAGCTGCGCACCAACGAAATCCGGCTCAATACGATAAACCGACTGCACGCCCCGGGTATTCTGCGCAACCAGCGCGGTGATCACGCTGGTGCCGTAAGCGCCCAGCGCCGAGAACGCTTTCAGATCTGCCTGGATACCCGCTCCGCCGCTGGGATCGGTACCGGCAATGGTCAGTGCATTAATCCGCTTCATGCCAGTTCCTCCGGGGTCAACAGATAGAGCGCATCCAGGAAGGCAGGGATAAAGCTCCCCGGTCCTGATGCGATCGCGGCGGCACGCTCGCCGGCCAGTGATACCACGCGGCAGGCGCTGGCAACGTGGATCAGGCGATCGCCGGGCAGCGAGGCAAAACCCGCCACCACCGCCGACAGCGCACAGCCTGTACCGACTACGCGCGTCATCAACGGTGAACCGCCGCTGACACTGAGAGTCCGCTGACCGTCAGTAACAAAGTCCACTTCTCCGGTGACCGCCACAACCGCCCCGCTCTGTAAAGCGAGCTTCTGTGCGGCCTGAATCGCGGCATCGGACTGATGCCGGGAATCGACGCCGCGCCCTGAAACGGCTTCCTGCGCCAGCGCCTTAATCTCTGAGGCATTACCGCGGATGGCGGCAGGTTGATGATTCAGTAGCTGATGGCAGAATTCGGTACGGAAGGCTAACGCCCCAACTGCCACCGGGTCCAGTGACCAGCTGCGCCCTGCACGGTTTGCAGACTCCACCGCCGCCAGCATTGCCGCGCTGCGCGAGCGGGTGAGCGTACCGACATTGACCAGCAGCGCGCTAGCTACCGCACTAAACTGCGCAGCCTCTTCGGCATCAATCACCATCGCCGGGGATGCACCCAGCGCCAGCAGAACGTTGGCCGTAAAGGTCTGTACTACATCATTGGTCATGCAGTGAATAAGGGGGGATTGCTGGCGGAACAGCGCCAGAGAGTGCGCCACATCGTGGTGGCTGAGGGGAATGGGTTGGCTCATCTATACTCCCAACCGGCGATCAAGAAGGCGATGCCGGTTGGAGGCATCTGACTTCCCTCCGCTGGCATTATCCAGTTCAGGTTATGCGGGTTTTTCTCAGCCTTGTCCTGGGAAAACAGGATGGGCACCCCGAGTCATTAAGTAAACACATTGCGAAGCAATAACCTAAAGAATACAAAAAACACATAAAAGGATCAAACCATACCTCACAAGCTTCTTAATAACATTAGCTCAGAGTAATTAATTGAAAAAAACTCGTCAGTTTCAGAAAGAGGGGAGAAATCTTTTCCTGCATCCTTTCTAAAAACAAGTCCGTAATCAAAAGCATTTAACCCTGCATATTCAAATGCCTCAATTAACTCTTGAGCAATAAATCCAAAGTGAATAACCTTATCAGCATCCGTTTTATAAAAAAATTGTTTTGGGCTGACGGATTTAGCAACTTCAATTACTTTTGAATTTATTTCTCGAACATCCGACTTCAATCTTGAGTCAGATAACTGTGTAACACTTTTAGCAACTAAATCACCAGAAACATACAGATCACTTTTTGATACCGAAACTCTACCCGCATCTAAAATTAAATTGCCGTTGGCCTTAAGGCCACCATTACTTTGTGATATATTCAAAAAACCATCTTTAGTAAAGTCGAATAATTTTTCGGATATATCTTCAGGATGATTCGAATTGGAATAGGCAAGAGAGAATGAGGATGCATCATCTACATATGTACTCCAAACCTCACCTGAATTATTAATGGATGAATAATACCCAATAGTAGACGAACCAATTGATTTAAAATCATTAAATGCACAATTCAAAAACCTAAAGCTTCGCTCTTTATATGCAGCGTCATCACAGTTAATAATGCACTTCCAGTTCGCTTTATCAAGGGTATTCTTGTATGGAGTCACAAAAAAAGAAGAATCTATGAATATATTATTACATGAATTGACGACATGAATTACAGACTCATCAGAATTTGAATCATACAAATACACCTTATAATCATAGTAGAAATAGCAGGATCGGAAATCTATGCGTGTGCAATTATTAACGTTAACGGTTCTTTTTACTGAGTCTCTTTTCCCTTTACCATTAGAGACAAAATTAACACCAGTAAAACTACAAAATGCTGTGTTTGTTAAATCAACACTCAAAACGCCCCGAGTATTTGTTTCAAAATGTCCGCCAAACCAATGAATACTATGATGAGGAGTTTTAATACTCTTGGCAACCGACTTAAACATTACAGTGTTCTCGGAATAAGCAGTTTCGAGAACAATATTTAGAAACGTCAACTGATTAGTAGAGTCGCTGTTATGAGGTAGGATCTCAATCATAGTTGGTTGAATGTCACCAGACGGCCGCGCACCAATAATATGAATAGATTGAAATGTGCTATCAAAAAGCTGTCCGATGATGAAACTTTTTGTTGCATTGCTCATTACTATATTACGAAAAGTAGAATGTGAACACGGTGTAAATGCGTTTTCATCACCTAATTTTATAAATTGTACATTCTCAGTTTCTAAGTGACGTGTAAATGCAATATCCTCTATGCATACTCTTAATCCAGTGAAGAAAAAAAGTGGCAATCCCGAAATTGCAGATGCTAATGTTGTCCCTGTCTTACCATCACCACTTATTTTCAACGTAGTAGCAAATGTTGTACTACCATCTTTGGCTCGGTTTGCACATTCAATCGGTGTTTTGTGCATATAATATCCACCAGGATATCTTAGCGAAATAGTCTGAAAACGAACTTCGCTCCCGTAAACTCTACGATATTCGGTACAATATTCAATTGCGGCTCTAGTTGCAGGTGACCAATCCCACAAAGACGGGTCATCGCCCGGACGATCTGTTACAAAATCCGCAAACTCCCAAATATTTACTACGCTTCCATCTAAGGCAACACCAACATTACCACTATCACTTTTTGAAACTTTTCTTTTCCATCCTAAAAGCTGAGCCCCGTTGCTTGAAGAAATATCATGAATCACCTCATCTTTAACAAGACCAACTGTTTTATTGTTTAAATCAGTTTCGTTGACATGACTACGATCAAGAGAATTTTCTTGTGGAGATTTTATTTCAGCCGCAGAATTTTTTTCACTATAAAACAGGGATAACAAAGAAGATGGAATAGCAAAACCTAATAACTTCCTACGTGAAATTGACATCTGCATTCACCTTTTATTCCGTAAATCATATCAACGAACTCAATTATATCGGTAAAAATTAATTCTTATAAAAATCACGATACCAATCTATAAATTTACCCACCCCTTCCTCAACAGTCGTCTCTGGTTTGAAATCAATAAGTTCATATAAATCATTCGTATCTGAAAAAGTATCTAATACATCACCTTGCTGCAATGGCATATAATTTTTCTTCGCATCAATCCCTAATTTAAACTCAATTTGCGATATATATGACATTAGCGAAACAGGCTTTCCATTACCAATATTATAGACTCGATAAGGTGCTGAACTTTGAGCAGGACTTCCATTTTCAACAGTCCAACCATCATCTCTAACAGGAGGTATATCTTTAAGCCTAATAATAGACTCTACGATATCATCAATATAAGTAAAATCACGACTCATATTTCCATTGTTATAAATGTCAATTTCGTTACCTTCTATAATCGCTTTTGTGAATTTGAAAAGCGCCATGTCAGGGCGACCATAGGGTCCATATACAGTAAAAAATCTTAATCCTGTAGTTGGAATATCAAAAAGATGTGAGTATGTATGCGACATCAACTCATTAGATTTTTTAGTAGCTGCATATAATGAAACAGGATGGTCGACGGAATCATTTGTTGAGAATGGAAGTTTTCTATTTAACCCGTAGACAGAACTAGAGGAAGCATACAGCAGATGTTCGACCTTAGAAATTTTACACCCTTCTAATATATTCAAATGCCCAACAATATTAGAATTTATGTAAGCATATGGATTTTCGATGGAATAACGAACTCCTGCCTGAGCACCAAGATGAATGACAGCCTTAAATTGAGAAGTAGAAAAGACATTTAATACTGCATCTTTATTTGCCAAATCTATGAACTCAAAGCTAAAACCATCAAATGATTTAAGTATCTCCAACCTAGCTTCTTTTAATGAAACATCATAATAATCATTAATATTATCCAGACCTACAACTTCAAAACCGTCCGAAAGGAGTCGATTACAAACATGGAATCCAATAAAACCAGCCGCACCAGTAACTAAGTATTTCATATTTCACCATACGTTTAAATTTAAATTTAAAGTTTAAAATCAATATGCTGCTTTGTTAACAAAACCTTTGAAAAAGGTGAGAAATATTATTTTCATATCTAACCATATACTCCATCCTCGAATATAAAGAAGATCATAATCAACTCGTTTCTGCATCTTATCCAAGGTATCAGTCTCTCCACGAAAACCATTAATCTGGGCCAATCCCGTAATTCCAGGTTTTACTTTGTGACGGAGCATGTAACCTTCAATTAGTGAGCGATACTGCTCATTATGCGCTACCGCATGAGGCCGTGGTCCAACAACAGACATTTGACCAAATAGAACATTAAAAAACTGTGGCAACTCATCTAGAGAAGTATTACGCAAAAATTTCCCTAGCTTTGTTACACGAGGATCATTTTGTTTTGCCTGAGTAACTGTAGTACCATTCTCCATTACCGACATAGTTCGAAATTTCCAAACCATAATCGGTTTTCCATCCATACCATAACGAATCTGACGAAATATAATTGGCCCCGGAGAACTTAATTTAACAGCGCACGCAATTACAATTAATGGCAGGGAGATGAAAAGTAAAATAATAGAAGAAAAAATTATATCCTCAAGACGTTTGAATACCATATTAATACCATTTAATGGAGTATCAAAAAGAGGAACTACAGGCACACCATTTATTTCTTCCGTTCGCGACTGAAGAATATTAAAAGTAAAGACATCTGGAATTAATAAAACAGAACATGTTGTATCTGTTAGCTTTCTGACTATATCTTTTATTTTTGCTTCATCTTTCATGCTCATCGCGATATAAATACGATCAAGTTTTCCTTCACGAGCATCTTCGATTAATTTTTCAAAGTCACCAGCATAATTAATATTAGTTATTCCATCCAGCGGTTTGTCATCGTAAACCCCTACGACTATAAACCCCATCCATGGTTCATCGATAAAACTGCTAATCAAATTTATTCCGGCAGGCATTGTACCAACAACTGCGACTCGACGGGTATTATAGCCCATTTTGCGCAGCATTCCTGACCCGATTCTAATTCCCATGCGGCATAAGAAAAAACCTGCAACAACGACCAGATACCACTGAATAAAGATTTTAAAGCTCAAATCGAAGTCACTTATAATGGAGCTTATCCCTAATGTTAGCAGTAAACTAACAGTCCAGTTTTTAGAAATCAAAAGTAGTTCGGCCGATGCCTTAACACCTCGCCAAGATCTATAAAAATCTGTCATACCACCAATCATTTGGAATACAACCAAAACCATTAGTGAAATTAAAGTATACTTGTAGTCAAACCCTCTACCATTGAAAAAAGCAACAACATAAAGCCCAAAAAATATTATTGAGATATCCGAAAAACGTTGCACCATTGAAATTAACGATGCATTAGCATTAGAACGAGTACGATGATGTAGAATTGTCATTCTAGTTTCACTCTTGTTAGCTGTAGGTCAACAACCTGAAGTGAGGGTACGAATTTTATTCCTGCTATGCGAAAATCAGTATTACTTAACTGAAAATTGTACATGCATAATAAGTGACTTATTATTCTGGAATTTAAAAGTACATTTAATACAAAGTGGCCATAAAGATGGCCACTTACATAATGTAACTATGCTCGAAGAATATTTAAAATCTCTTCTGTTTTTAAATTCATCAATTCAGTGTTTGCACGTGACTCAACATTCAAACGTACTACAGGCTCAGTGTTGGAACTACGGAGATTGAAGCGCCAGTCGGCATACTCAACGCTGATTCCATCTGTGTAATCCACATTGATGGCATCATGCTGATATTTTTCGAGAACGCGGGCGATTGCTTCTTTCGGGGCAGATAACGAACTATTGATTTCGCCGGATGCAGGATAAGCAGCCATACGATCGCCAACGAGTTCGCTGAGGGTTTTGCCTTTAACACACAGCAGTTCGGCAACCAGCAACCATGGGATCATACCGCTGTCGCAGTAAGCGAAATCACGGAAGTAGTGGTGCGCACTCATTTCACCGCCGTACACGGCATCTTCCAGGCGCATACGCTCTTTGATGAACGCGTGGCCGGTTTTGGACATCACAGGTACGCCACCCGCTTTTTCTACAATGTCTACCGTATTCCAGCTAAGGCGAGGATCGTGAATGATGCGCGATCCCGGGTTTTTCTCCAGGAATGCCGCAGCCAGCAGGCCAACAATGTAGTAACCTTCAATAAAGTTACCCTGGTTATCAAACAGGAAGCAGCGGTCGAAGTCACCGTCGAAGGCGATACCCATATCTGCCTGATGAGCAACAACGGCATCCGTTGTGTCCTGGCGGCATTCTGGCAGCAGCGGGTTAGGAATACCGTTAGGGAAGTTACCGTCAGGGGTATGGTGAACCTTAATAAACTCTACATTAACCCCAGCCTGCTTAAAGCGGGCTTCAACAGCATCAACTACGTGCCCCGCAGCACCGTTACCGGAGTTCAGAACCAGCTTCAGTGGGCGATTAAAGTTGTTTAAGTCAACGTAGCTAAGCAGCTTGTCTACATAGGCATCCAGAATCGAAAGCTGCTTGTATGAACCGCGCTTGCTTTCATCAACGGCATCAAAATCGTTTGCTTCAGCGAGTTTTTGAATATCCCGCAGGCCGGTATCACCGCTGATTGGCTTGGATTCTTCACGCACCAGCTTCATGCCGTTATAGTCTAACGGGTTATGGCTGGCAGTGACTTCAATGCCACCATCAACTTTCAGGTATGAGGTTGCGAAATAGATTTCTTCAGTACCGGTCAGGCCGATATCAATTACGTCAGTACCGGCATCCTGTAGGCCTTTTGCCAAAGCCAGCTTAAGGCCTTCACTCGTCAGGCGTACATCGCCGCCCAGGACCATTTGTTTTGGCTTCAGGTATTCACCGTAAGCACGGCCAATGCGATAGGCAATATCCTCATTAAGCTCTGCGCCTAATTTTCCACGGATATCGTAGGCTTTAAAACACGTTAATTCACCAGACATATTTTTTCCCTAAAGTTAGCAATGGCCGTAATGGTCTTTTAATCGAATAATATCGTCTTCACCCAGGTAAGAACCGGAAGAAATTTCCAGCAGTTCCAGTGGGATTTTTCCCGGGTTTTCCAGCATGTGGACTGAACCGATAGGGATGAAAGTGGACTGGTTTTCAGTCAGCAGATAGGTTTTCCCTTCAAGGGTCACTTCCGCAGTTCCTGACAGCACAACCCAGTGTTCCGCACGGTGTAGATGCTTCTGCAGGGAGAACTTGCCACCAGGCTTAACCGTTACGCGGTTAATCTGATAGCGCGGCGCATCAACTACTTTGTCGTGACGTCCCCATGGACGATACGATTCGCGGTGCACCCGGTATTCACGACGGTCATTTGACTTAAGGAACTCAACAACTTTCTTAACGTCCTGAACCTGTGATTTATCGATCACTAACACGGCATCTTTGGTGTTTACAATCACCAGATTCTCAACACCAATTGCTGCTACCAAGGTGTCGTCGGTGTTGATATAGCAGTTAGTGGTTTTATGAGTAAAGATATCGCCAGTCAGGGCGTTACCATTATCATCGCGCTCATTAACTTCCCAAAGGGCTGACCATGAACCAACGTCATTCCAACCTGCATCCAGTGGGATAACAACTGCATCGGTTGTTTTTTCCATCACCGCGTAGTCAACGGATTCATCCGGACAGGCAGAGAAGGCTTCAAGATCTACGCGAATGAAGTCCTGGACCGAATCAATCTTCACATCAGCCATTGCCAGTTGGCATGCTGCAAGGATATCCGGCCTGAATTCACCCAATTCTTCAAGATAACGCTTCGCACTAAACAGGAACATTCCGCTGTTCCAGTAGTATTCACCACTGGCAAGGTACTCGGTAGCAGTTGGTAGATCCGGTTTCTCGACAAAGCGTTTTACGTTAAACGCGGATTCACCAAAGGAATCGCCGCGCTGAATATAGCCATAACCTGTCTCTGGGCCTGTAGCTACTATACCAAAGGTAACCAGCTTACCCTGTTTTGCCAGAGGCGTTGCTTTAAGGATGGCCTGATGGAAAGCATCCTTGTTTTCGATGACGTGATCTGCAGCCAGAACAAGTAAAAGTGGATCTTCATCTTTAGCAGTAGCACTCAAAGCAGCAAGTGCAATAGCGGGTGCAGTATTGCGCCCTACTGGCTCAAGAATAATATTGTTAGACAACTGGTTGATTTGACGTAATTGTTCAGCAGCCAAAAAGCGGTGTTGTTCATTACAAATCAGCAGTGGTTCCGATACATTTAAACCATCTAGACGAGTGACTGTATCTTGTAGCATTGATTGCTCGCCATTTAAGCGCAGGAATTGCTTTGGAAAAAGCTCTCTGGACATTGGCCACAAACGGCTACCTGTACCACCCGCCATAATGACTGGAAGGATCATTGGTATTTCTCCCTTAATTGAGATAACGCAAATTTAATTTCAATTGAGCAAATAACATACTTATTTATTTTTGGATAATACGAGCAGGATTACCGACAACAATACAATTATCAGGTACATCTTTAAGAACAACCGTCGATGCACCAATAGTTACATTACTACCAATACATACACCACCAGCAATTACACTATTAGCAAAGATTGTCACATTATCTCCTATTTTAGGGTATAATCCATCATCCTTATTTTTTGACCCAATGGTTACACATTGATATATTCGGCAGTCATAACCTAAACTTACACCCTTTCCTATTACTACTCCAATCGGATGCGGAAATTGTACTCTTCGCTCCTTTAACTTCCTCAATCCGATTGTTAGATCGCAATACAATGCAACCCTACCGTCATTAAATGCACCAATACAGTATAAAAATTTAAAAATCTTTATAAATGTATTCCAAAAACCATATACGAAATATTTTGTAATTCTTAAAGCTGTCACTTTTTTAAGCTTTTCTTTAATAGTCAAAATCCATACCCCATGCCTGATCTAGTCTTAAAATTCACTTATCCAATCTTAGTTCTTTATATATTTGCTTGATACTGGGCAATCCGAATGTAACTAATGTTTTGAATTGAAAGACAAAACAATCCCTCGTTTTTGGAGAGAATGAATTTGCAATCCACGCTGCAATGATCTGGCTAAAAAGAGACGAGTAAGCTGCGCCAATAATCCCAAATTTTGGAATTAATATTATATTAAGAGCGATATTTATTATTAAACCATATATAGCCCTATAAATCCTCAGGTAACTAATATTTCGAATGATCAATATATTTGAGCTAACAAAACCAAGTGCAGATATGACATTAGCGATTACAATTATGTTTGCAACTTGAATTGACTCATGGTATCTAACACCGAAAAATGTACCGATGACCAATGGCAACATTACTATTACCATTAATGCAGAAACCACAGTGACTAGATGAGTAATGTTAAAATATTTCTGTATTGAAGATGACGATGGGTCTTTAGATACCATAGGAAAAAAAGATGCTGCAATAGCCATTGGAATAAACATATAAGCATCTGAAATTCTAACGGCAACGCTGAACTTAGCAACATCTTCAATACTAAGATATTTAGCTATCATAAATTGATCAATCCGCGTATATATCATTACAATAATCGTTGAAACTAATACTGGATATGATTGGTTAATTAGTTTTTTCAAAACATTAAATTCAAAAAGACTTACCTTCAATAAAAGCCCATTCTTCTTGGAGACGAAATAAATAAATAGAAATGAAAAAAGATAATCCAAACTAAATGAAAGTGCGTAATAAACAATTCCTAATTCATAGTATATTATTGCAAGTTTGATTATCGATGATATTACTAAGGCAGCAATACTAGTTTTTGTAATAACTATTGATTTAGATACCGCTTGGTAATATGAGTAATAAATCGTTTGAGTTTGGAATATTATACTAAGTGATGAAGCCATAAACACCAGTTTATAAATAAAACCATAACTCATAAAAATCATTACTAAACAAAACAACGAAATCGCGAAAATAGAAATTGCTAATCTAAAAATCATCGCGGTGGAAAAATACTCATTAATCCTCTGAGAAGAGGAGAAATCCTTTATTAAAACATTATCAAAACCAAAAGCAACAATACCAATTATTAGAGTAACTACCGTTTGTGATAACGAAAAAATTCCAAAATCATAAACTGAGAGTTTTTGCGAAACCAAGGAAAAAAACAGAAAAACAACTGAAAGCCTAATCACTTTCTCTAGTAAAACCCATAAAGAGTTTGTCAAATATTGTTTCATTTATTTCCAACCCTGCTTATTTACTTGTTTTCAATTCTTTATTTTTTTCAGTAGAAAATATTTTCATATTTCTTCATTATATTATTGTTTATTTCTTCATCAAAACCTACATTAGTAAGCATCAGCGCTGTTTCTATTGATTTTTCTAATTCATGATTTTCAATATTACAAATCACCCCATTTCTTTCATTTATGATTTCACTGATACCCCCAGGATAATTATTTGAGACAACTGGAGTTCCGCATGCAATGGCTTCAATAACAACATTTGGATATCCTTCCCAACGAGAACTAGATATAAATATATCGGCCTTCTTCATAAAAGCATAGGGATTATCTGTTGATTTAATAAATGAAATGCAATTCAATAACCCTCTATCTTCAGCTAATTTCCTTAAGCTGTCATTTTCTTCACCATCTCCGATAATAGTAAGGTGATATTTATTTTCAGAAAAATTAGCTAAGGCATTTATTAGAAGGTCAAATCCTTTTTGATATGTCAAACGACCAATAGTCAAGAGGTTTATTGTCCCATCCTTAAATACATATTCTATCGACTGCTCACTTAGCGATCGAATTTTAGAAATATCAAGAGGGTTGTTAATTTTTGTTATTCTATTCTTAGGAATATTAAACTTCTCAGACAGATCTTCATACATTTCATTGCTTTGTACAACGATGACATCGTAGTTTCTATAGCAGTACTTATATAGTGATTTAATTAGAATATTCTTTTCAAAAAAAGTTGGTAGATTTGATTCCCGAGCTATTTTTTTTACATTTTTACCCAGTAGGAATAAAAAAGGTGAAAGTGCTGCATTAGACACACCATCACTAATCAAAAAAGAATCAATTTTTTCATCTTTGAAATAACGCCTCAGTTTAAAAACAAATGAAAACAAAGATGTTCTAACTCTTCCTTTTATATTTAAATAATTAACTATGACATCAGAACTCAAGCTATTTAAAAGAGAATTATTTTCAGGAATGTCTTTATATAGTAATAAATGAAGTTCAAACTTATTTCTATCAAGGTTATTCAAAAGGTTGAAAATTACACGTTCCGCACCAGAACGGCCTAAAAATGGAATAATTAATGCTATTTTTTTTTTCATAAAACCCCAACCAAATCTCACTTGGCATCAAATAATTGGATAAATAGAAAATTGAGATACAATTCCTTTTCTACCGTTTATAAACTCTCAATATTTCGCAGAAGATTACTTTTGACAATTGTCTCAGAAAAATTTTTCCTTACATGTTCAGTTCCATTACTTGCGATGGAACCGATGTCGTAAGTACCATTTTGAAGTGAGACTATGCTATGAGCACAATGATCATCATCTATATAATCAATGTAGTTATAACCAGCCTTGAGTCCAATACCCTCTGCTCCTATATCATTAGTTATAACTAACAAACCATAGCTCATAGCCTCAATAACTTTAACTTTAATACCGGAGCCAAATGGTATAGGCGCAATCAAGCAACTTGAACTTAAATAAGCATCATCAATATTTTCGACCATACCATGTAAATGAATGTTAGCTACATTCTTACAAAGTTCTAAAGCTCTCTGATCATAATCTCCATAGACATCTATTTCAGCACCACTTTGTAATACATCTTTTCTGCTGAAGAGATCTTTTATATTTTTTAGTGTCGCAAGGTTATGGTTAGCTTTTAAATTCCCCACGAATGAAAATTTCATACCTTCAGAGCTAACTTTGCTATCTTCATTACAAGAAAAATCAGGTATGGCTGGAGGATTTGCAAATACAATATTTGATGAAACTTTTTCTGAAAAGTTATTAGCCTCTAAAGGAGAGGTAAATGACAAAAGAGAGAATCTTTTTGATAAATATATTTCCCTCTTATCCATTAATTTATTTTCTTTTGCCAGAATATATTTCCCAAAAGGTTTGATGATTTTCACAACTGCCGATGGATATTTATCAGAATATGTACCTAAAAGATCAATATTATTAGAAAAATTATCGTACATTCTTTTATATCTTAAACTTAATAAGTCATCGTATTCTAGAATTTTACCACATGAAATATCTTCGGCTAACGATGACATTCTTACCATATCAACTAATATTACTGACTTCTTATTTTTCTCGAAAATATTTAAAATTTTATTTTTTGCAAAATTCGAATAAAAAAGTCTTTCTTGAAGAGATAGGTTCGTCTTGAATATCAGATTAAATGCTATTTCAAACAATGATGGTTTTTTTATTTGATGATATGTAACATTCTTATCAATCCTGATTGATGTTTCAGCCCCCAAATAAACGAAATCTACAGTGTAGCCTGCTTCATCAAAGAACTTAAGATTTTGTTTAATCATATATTCTCTTCCTGCATAAGAAGAGGGATATCTAGATGCTATATAAATAATATTTTTCATAAAATTTTCAAGAATTCCTTAGTTACATTGACAGAATTGAATTTGATAGTATTACTCACACCGAGAGCGATGCTTTTTTCTCTATCTATCGGCTGTAACTCATCCAAGGTTATTATTTTTTCCGCCCACTCCGTTGGATTATTTATTTCATCAACAAAGACCACTTCATTATTCAAAATTTCCAGGTGCGCTGCGATTTTTGATGCCAGAATTAGACATTCTCTTTTTTGAGCTTCAATCACAGTCCGACCAAAACCCTCATATCGAGATGGGGCAACATAAATATCACTGGCAGAATACACATAATTTATTAAATCACTGGATGCATCGCCAAGAAAGGCGTAATTAACTTCATTCTCATCGCATTTCGAAATGAATTTATTTTTATTATTTTCATCTATCGCAAAACCTACTTTAACCAATAAAAAATTATCTTTCTTAGACTTTAATTTTAAAGAGTTAAATACATCTACTAAGATTAGTACATTTTTCCGATCTTCGAAACTCCCGATGTTTGATACAATAGTGAAACCATTTCTTTTGTAGCTTTCTATTTTATCTACAAAATTCTTTTCTAATTTATTTAAATTATTATTTAAACCTACTGCTATTTCTTCATCTGTTGATTCGATTATATTGTATACAACATGAACATTTAGTTCTGATACACCGTACTGATAAATTAACTTATTTTTAGTGAACTCAGAAGGCGTAATATAAACTATATTTTTGTTCTTTTTGGGCAGGATTGAAAACAGAAACTTTAAATAAAATCCTTTCTTGGAACGATCATTTTCTTCCGGAACATGATGTATAACAGTGATTGTTTTTTTATTACTGAACAACCTAAAAATGACAAGAAAGATAAACGCTTCTTGATAAATTATTAGCTCATTATTTTTTTCAAAGAAAATAATTTTTAATGGCAGTGTGAAAAACTGCCAAAAATACCGTAAAATTGAGTTAGGTCTACCATTATCTTTGAAAGATATTATTTTTATCGATTTTTCAGAGATCTTCCTCATCCCATCAATTAATTCTAAGCTGTATTTAGCAATCCCGGTATTGAATCTACTTTCTGGTCCTAAAATCCAAGAAATCATCACCCCTCTCCTAGGCAGATACATTGAATGTAATCATTTTTAACTATCATGGAATCAATTACAGATGCTGACTAATTTTCAAAATCATCTATGGTTGAATTATCTGCTCTAGATATATTTTTATTAAACAACATGCCGATTAATATCCCTGCAAACGGTGCATAAAAGACAGATTCAAAAAGATTATAGCTTAAGCCACCACTGAAAATACAGAATGAAAACAAATAGTATTTCTTTTTGAATTTCGGTAATGCGAAGGAAATGGTTGCGAATTTAAATAATATAACACCTACAAATAAAACACTGATCATTCCGGAAATTACAAAGAAATACACAAGCATATTATCTGCTGGATTATATTTTCCTAACGAAAACATGGACGGCATGCCTATGCTGCCAAAGCCATTCCCAAATACAATAGATAAATTATCTTGTAATAATTTTATTGCATCAGGCCATGTTTGAAACATACGAATCTCAAAACTATTTGTGCTGTCAAATTTTGTATACGTTGCTGATGGAATCATATATACATAAGTAAAAATAACCATCCCAATCAGAAATAAACGACTCACTGCCACAGTTAGAAAAGAAGGTGACAAGAAAAGAATAATTAATAAAAAATACGTAACAAGAGTGGTTTTTGTAGTGGTTAAATAAATTGGATATATAAAAACGAGAAGTGTTAGAAAAGAAAAAACAAATTTTTTCTTTTCTAACAATGAATAAGAAATAAAGAAAGAACAAATCATCAATAACGTTGCTGCATCAAATGATGCAATTGTAAATCCAGGATTACGTAGAATCCCTCCTGTAGTCCAGTCACGAGAAAGGACTTTTTCATATCCTCCTACATTAAGTTTAGCACCTACCCACGGGGCACCAAAAAAACTAACGTATAAGACCCCTAGATAACATGTCACTCCGAGAAAAAGAAAATATTTGTTACTTTTTAAAAAAACTTTCTCACTAAGAACATCAGAGTATGCTAAGGAAAATAAAAAAGGAATCAATACATATACGCCAAAAATTGACTGAAATAATCCATTTTTCACGATACCTACCAAAATATATATGGTAAGTAGTAATGTGACCAATAGTACTTCTCGCCGCGCAATAAATGACCTTGCCCATCTTATAACTAAAAAAAGAAACATTAAGGCGGCTCCAACATAGTTTACCATTGGAGAAACTAAACCTAGCGGGCCATAAAATGCCTTAACAGAAATAAAGATAAAGAACACTGGAAGAATACATTTTTCAATATTTATTCTCATCTGATTTCCAAGTATTAAACAATCCATCCCTTAATAATTTGCATTAAACAATTATCAAGTATTTGAATTTAGAACACATACCCACCGTTATTGGGCATGTGTTCTAACGACAAACTATTTATTTTTCTTTATCTGAATAAGAATATCCATAATGATTGTAACCATAGTTGTAATAACTGCTGGCTTTTTTCACTACGCCATTAAGTATACAGCCTTTCACATTTACACCGCTTTGCTCAAATCTCTTAATACTAGTCACGATTTCTTTAGGTGTATTAACTTCAAACCGGGCGACCAGAAGTACCGTACCAGCAATACGCCCAATTATAGCTGCATCAGTTACTGCCATAATCGGTGGGGTATCCAAAATTACGATATCATATCGTTTGGAAACATCCTCGATCAAAGCATCAAACCTCTCATTCATTAACAGCTCTGACGGATTCGGGCGAACCTTTCCTCTAGAAATAAAATCAAATCCAGCAGACTCAACGGTTTTAATCGAATTTTCTATTGTGGATAACCCAGATATCACATCAGCCAGTCCATTATTGTTATTTAGATTAAAAATAGTATGCGCATACCCTTTTCTCATATCAGTATCAATGAAAAGGACTTTTTTACCACTCTGAGCAATAATGGCAGCTAAATTACTACTGATAAAAGTTTTACCCGCATCTGGACTAGCACCAGATATCATTAATACATTATTTTTAGCTTCTAACATTGCAAAATGAAGGCTTGTTCTTAGGCTTCTAATTGCCTCAATAGCTAAATCTGTGGGGTTATCAATAGAAAGGAATGAATGCTTATCATGTCGTTCAAATCCAGAACGGTTTCCCAGCGTATTCTTTTTACTGACCCACTCAGAAACTGGCACACTTGAGTAAACACTTATACCTAACTCTTCCAGTTGCTCAGGAGATTCGATTCCTCTTCTTAAGAGAGTTCTCATTAATACTAATGCAGCCGATACAAAAATACCAATAAATGTACCAATAAGAATTATTAATAACTTTCTTGGCTTCACTGGCTTTGGTTCTGTTACAGCATTATCAATAATTCGCACATTGCCAATAGCACTCGACTTAGCAATATTGAGTTCTTGCTGACGGTTCAAAAGCATCATATATACCGCTCTACCCGACTCTACATCACGGCTCAATCTTAATACTTCTTGCTGTGTTGCCGGCATTTCAGAAACACGCTCACTTATTTTCGCTTTTTCATCAGTAAGCGTTTTTCTCTTTTCTAATAATGCTTTATATGTCGGATGTGTTTTTGTATATAATTGAGATATTTCTGCTTCTTTGAAAGTTAATTCATTAATTTGGTTATCAATATTAACGATCTGGTCGAGAACTGTCTTTGCCTCCATAGATAAATCAACTGTATCCTTTTTTCTACGATACATATTTAATTTATCTTCAGCAGAATCGAGTTCACTTCTTACAACAGGCAACTGTTTTTGTAAGAAATCGAAACTTTTTTCGTCTTGAGCAGCCTGCCGAGAAATATTTTGTTCTAGATAATTTTGACTAATTTGATCCAAAATTCTAGAAACTTTAAGAGGGTCTTCTCCTGTGAGAACCAGGTTAAGCATCCCACTATCCTTACCTTGATCTACTGCAGCGAAATTATCAGCCAAATCATTTATAGCTTTAAGTCGTGTAAGATATTTTACTTTGAATTCTTGTCCCGTTTCTGCTTCGATATTATCTACAAATATCGAGAGACCATCTTTTGTCAGAAGTTGACCAACCTTTCCATTTATTTTGAAGTCATTACCTGATGGTTCTGTACCTTCAATTGTATAATTATTAGCATCGATGACTTTAAGTATTATCTCAGGGTAATTATCTTCTTTTCCCTTGCCAGGAAGATAAAGTCGACTAATTTCAATCTTACCGTCATCTGTTCCGATCAATCTATGAAATATACGACCAACTACAGGAAAATAATTTGGCTTGATGACTGTCTGGAGATTCATATCATCAACCGTTTTACCAAGAATCATTCTCGATTGAAGTAAAGCAATTTCTGGTGCAGATTGAGGTTGCTCATCAGGCATTAGCTGGCTCAAATTACTCAGTATAGCATTGGCCTGCTTTTGTTCTACTTGTATAAGCACGTCAGCTTGGTAAATTGGTGTTGCAAAAAATGAATAAGCTACTGACACAACCATGAACGCTGTGGTAATCGCAACGATAAGTTTTCTATGGTCTATTAACTCACCGACAATTCGTCCTAAGTCAATATCTTCATTATCCGGTGACTTTGGTTTATTTGTGATTACAGATGACATTTATTAGCTTCCTGAATTATCAGTTGAGTTTTTTCGCCCAGCTCAAACATGCATTTTCTATTAACTTGTAGACAGATTCGAATGCTTCCTGGCTTTTCCGATACGGATCGGGAATCTCTCTTTGGTTATCCCAATGTCCAAGTAACATAATCTTTCCTCTTGACTCAGGAGATATTTCGCAAATCTTTTCCATATGTGACTTTTCCATAACAAGGATAAGATCATACTGTTGCGCAAGTCTTGAGCTAACCTTCTTCCCTTTGTGATTATCCACTGACAATCCATGCTTAAAAGAAACCTCTATTGCAGAAGTATCCGCTGGGTGATCAACCAAGGCTCCTGTACCTGCCGAATCTATTTTTTTCTCTGGCAACAAGTTGCGAAGTATTCTTTCAGCTATCGGTGACCTGCAAATATTACCAGTGCATACTACTAAAATTGAATTAAACATTATGGATTCCACTGACGAAGATAACGAGCCCCTTCGACCATATCATGCACACCGGTAATGGTCGGCACCAACTGGGAAACTACACGGTTCCAACGGACGACTGGTGCGGTTGTCACATAGACAATATCGTAAGGCTGCAGCTGGAATTCAGTACCCAGTACCATTGCCGAAGCGTCTTTAGCATTTAGCTGGTAGATATTGGCAATCTTACCGTTTTTATCGCCCTTCAGCTGGCGCACCACGAAGACACCCTGCGCATCACCCATCGCCTGCGAGATACCTTCCGAGTTCCCCAGCGCTTCGGC
Organism: Pantoea coffeiphila; assembly: GCF_016909495.1. Classification (GTDB taxonomy): domain Bacteria; phylum Pseudomonadota; class Gammaproteobacteria; order Enterobacterales; family Enterobacteriaceae; genus Erwinia; species Erwinia coffeiphila. The sequence goes on from NZ_JAFBFW010000004.1 coordinate 90,028, forward strand.
CAGCGTCATACCGCTGCGGTCCATTTTCAGGGTCGACTGCTTGCCGACTTCGCCCATCACAAACACTTTCAGATCGTCGTTACGCGGCACGTAAAGAATATCACCGGGGAACAGCATCTTGTTCTGGGTCAGGTCACCCTTCTGCATCAGCGCATACAGGGAAAGTTTTGATTCCTGACCGTTGTGGGTCAGCACCACGTTGCGCCAGTCGGCATCCGGGGCCAGGCCACCCGCAGCGTTGATTGCATCCATCACCGTTAACGGGATATTGGTAATCGCCTGCTGGCCAGATTTAATCACTTCACCGGTCACGTAGGCTTTCTGCGAACGGAAGGCCGCAATGCTTACGTCAACCTGCGGGCTTTCAATATAGGTAGTCAGGCGGTTGCTGATTTCCTGACGAATCTGCGCCAGGGTTTTGCCGGCAACCTGCACCTTACCAATATAAGGATAGAAAATGGTGCCGTCGGCATTGACCCAGTTACCGGTGTCGCTGGCGCTGCGGTACTGGCCTGCCGGGGTGGTCAGCTCAGGGTGATCCCATACGGTTACCATCAGCACATCGCCCACACCAATACGGTATTCATAATTACTGAGTAACGCGTCAAGCTGAGGGTTAGGACGGGAGATCACCGGGGCCGGGCGTAACTGATCGATCAGATTTGGCGTCATCGGGAACACGTTAACCATTTTGCTAACGTCAAAATCGCTATCCTGGGATTTAATCACATCCTTATCAGAAGTGCTCAAGCCCTGGCCAGGTATCACGGTACAACCACTTAATAACCCAATTGCTGCTGCAACCACCGAAAGTTTCAAATATTTCTTCGTCATAAGTTCATATCATCAATGAATAAGAGAGTTATCTGCCAGTATCCGTTTTAGGGCGCAATTACTAACAGTCGTCATTTTTATCTGCTGCATTCAGCAGCAATAAATAGCCTGAGCTTAGAAGGTGAATGCTCTATCGGGTCTCTTTACCAACCATAGCCAAAACGTTATGAAAAGTTACCGTGATTCTGGGAGCCCATCCTGGTATCACATCGTGACCGCAGCCAGAGTGACGAAAGGGGTGTATTGCTTCGGGTAGAGTTCTACCGGCTAAAAGTGGAACAGACGGCGCTGCTGTTGCTCTCATATGCTTAGATTTCCCCCTGTGCATCCCCCCAGGATGCTGTGTTACGTGTGCACACTGTAAAAAATGTGTTGTCGATGCTGATAATTCAGGCCTTGCAGAAGTATCAAAACGTGCTGTTTGAATCAGCACAATACTACTTCAGGCCTGATAATGAGGCCACTTATAACCACAATTTTTCGCTAAAAATTATCTTCGGTTTCGGGCTGCAAGAGCGATAACTCTGAAAACATCTCAGACAGGCCGTTAATATTTCACGTACTACGTTTTTTTGCGGTCAGGAATGAAGTCATTCCCGGGTTAAAGCGAGGAGTTTAATTAAACTTTTTGTAGGGTAAAACGCGCTGAATTATCCTTAATTCTTATATGGGATTAGCCATTATTCTGAGATGAAAAATGTACAGCACAGAAGCAACCAAAAATAAAAATCATTAAAATCATAAAGATACAAAAAATTTACGGCTATATCATTTCTTTAGCTGGCAATGACATGCATTCAGAATCTAAAAAAAGAAAATATAGCAAGTGGTTCTAACTGGAATAAATCTGAATTTTTTTGCACGTTTTCTGATTATCAACTATAAATTTTCAGGTATACGAAAATTAGATGACACTATGATTAAATTTGCTGTAGCGGTGTAAAAACGAGCGGGCTGTTTGATTAAAAAATATCACCCGTCCAGGCAGGCTACCGCCCCTGGCTCAACAGCTACCAGTGCACTGTGCTACTCGGCGATAATCATTAACCACATTCAATGCCCGGTCAGGTCGCGATCGGATAGAGCCTCCGAACGCGTTCCAGGCTGGTGTGGTTGTACTAGTGAATTGGAATTATTCTAAGGTAAATATCTGTCAATTGGGAGTGCTATATACTGATCCAGGCGTTTTCCAGACGGCTCTGAGTCGTGGAAAATTTATGGTATAAATCCTAATAAACACCAACAAATAAAATTCAACTCTATGATTTATAAGTAATTTTATTTTGATGTATATATTGATAACCGCAAAGGAAATTATTAGCAGCAGAAATAATAGGAATTTTCTCATCAGGCCTAATCTCGTAAAACGCACACCCCAGCGCATATAAATTAATCAGCAAGGGTTATTTTTCACGATATTTAACTGCCTCATCGTGGTATTTAAATTCAAAGCCTCGTCATTCGTGTCCATCCTCACTGCAATCCCCCCTCTACAGCCCTATTCAACAGATTAATATCTTGCTTGCCATGCATTCAAGGCGGATACAATTCTGCTTGAAGCTAAATTTTCAGCATCTACATTAACTTACTCCCGACACCCTGATGCGCGTTGTTTTCCCAGAGTATTCTCCACCGGTTTTGCTATACACTCTGCCGATTGCCATCCGGCGCGTTCATTTCAGGAGTCTGTAGATCATGATTATCCGTCCCTACACTGAGGCCGATCGTCCTTTCCTGCGTACGCTGTTTCTTGCTGCTCGCAGGCATAGCTGGACCTGGCTGGACGATAGCGACTGGCGTTTAGAGGATTTTGACCATGCCACGCTGGGCGAACGTATCCTGGTGGCGGAACTGGATGGTCATCGTGTAGGTTTTGCTGCCGTACTGGAGCAGGATAACTTCCTGCACAGCCTGTTTGTGGACCCGGAGTGGCAGGGAAGCGGTGCGGGAAGCGCACTTTTACAGGCGGTACAGCGCTCGTTTACCTCGACCGGCGCGTTAAAGTGTCTGGCCGAGAATTTACAGGCGCAAAGCTTCTATAAGAAACATGGATGGCGAACGGTGGCACAGGGCGAGAGTGAACAGGGTGAGTATCTTTTAATGCACTTTGTGCTTTAACGGTTGATACCGCAACTTATGACACTGGAATGGCATAGTGTTCCACGCATCATTTTACCCCTCACCAATCCCCGGCTTATCACGCCATACTGGTTAGATTCGTTCTGATACCAGCGGCAGCGGCGAGAATGGAAGCCACGACCGTTGCAGTAATGACCTGGTTTTAATATTGGCACGGCCACGTTCATCCGTGGCTTTTGATGCAGACAAAGGATGTTTGGCATGCTGAATATTTTTCACACTATCGATCTGATAGGGACTTTTGCTTTTGCCCTGAGCGGTGCTACCGCTGGGGTAAGAGAGGATTTTGATATTTTTGGCGTGTTCGTACTGACAGCGGTTACTGCCATCGGAGGCGGCGTCATGCGCGATATCTGCATCGGCACGTTACCGCCGGCTGGCCTGGTCAGCCTCAGCTATTTGCTGGTGATTGTCGCAGCGGTCATCTGCGTGGCGTTTTTTCAACGTCTCATCCTTTCATTTGAACGTGCCACGCTGTTTTTTGATGCGCTGGGGCTGGGATTTTTTGCCGCGTTTGGTGCCAATAAAACCTGGCAGCATACGCAAAATGTTGAGCTGTCTATACTCCTGGGGTGCGTCAGCGCCGTTGGTGGAGGGTGTTTGCGCGACCTGATGATCGGTAAGCCGCCAACCATCTTCAGCCAGGATATCTATGCCAGCGCAGCGTTAATTGGCGCAGCAATAGAAATAAGCGGTTCGGCCGGGTATGTCCCGCATATCTATAGCACCTGGGCAGCGATTATCATCTGCACACTGCTGCGGCTGGTGGCGTTGAAATATAAAATCGGCTTGCCGTCCATTAAACATAACGGACTATAATACCCCTTTCGCAATAAGATCACGCCAGTAAAGACGATGACCAGCAGACCCCTTCACGAACAAACAGGCATCAGTAAAAATGCCTATAGCATGTTGCAGTATTTGCAGCGTATCGCCCGTGGCGACCGGAATTTTATCATGCAGGATACGCTGCTCAATCATCGCTGCAACGTGTCGCCCGACAACGATTTCACGCTGATTCTTGAGCTGTTTGACGCCGGAAAAATAGATTTTGACTATTCGATGGTGGACGGCTTTCAGCAGCGGCACGTACGCCTGGCGTAACGGTCGGGCGATGATGCCCGCCCGTTAACGGCGCTCTGTTTAAACCGCGCGGAAGGAAATATCTTCCGGAATCACTTCGCCCTGCCAGTAAAGACGGGCAGCAACGCTACCGGCCAGCTGGCGATAGAGCGTGGTGAACTCGCTGTCCGGCCTGCGCACGACCGTCGGTTCGCCGTCGTCCAAATCTTCCCGCAGGCTGATATGCAGCGGCAGCTGGCCAAGCAGCCGGGTGTGATACTGCTCCGCCAGGCGCTCTGCCCCACCGGTGCCGAAGATCGGCTCGTGGTGGCCGCACTGGCTGCAAATATGAATGCTCATGTTCTCAACAATGCCCAGCACCGGCACATTCACCTTCTCGAACATCACAATCCCCTTGCGGGCATCAATCAGCGCAATGTCCTGCGGCGTGGTGACCACCACTGCCCCGGTCACCGGCACGTTCTGCGCCAGCGTCAGCTGAATGTCACCGGTTCCCGGCGGCATATCCAGCACCAGGTAGTCCAGATCCGGCCACAGCGTTTCGTTCAGCAGCTGCATCAGCGCTTTGCTGGCCATCGGGCCGCGCCACACCATGGCATTATCGTCGGTCACCAGATAGCCGATAGAGTTGGTCGCCAGGCCGTGGGCGATAATCGGTGCCATATGCTTGCCGTCCGGCGAGCTGGGCCGCTGCGCTTCGGTGCCCAGCATATCCGGGATCGACGGGCCGTAGATGTCCGCATCCAGCAGGCCGACCTTCGCGCCCTCGGCGGCCAGCGCCAGCGCCAGGTTAACCGCAGTGGTGGACTTCCCTACCCCGCCCTTGCCGGAGCTAACGGCGATGATGTTTTTCACGCCGTTCACCCCGGGGCGGTTTTTCACCCGCTGCAGGGTGGCGACATTAAGCGACAGCCGCCAGCTGATGGCTGAGGCACCGCTGAGGCGCAGCAGTTCGGCGCTAACGGTCGATTTCAGCGTTTCAAATGCGCTCTGCCAGGCAAACGGCAGAGTCAGTTCGATGTGCAGTGTGTTGTCTATTAATGCGCAGTGTCGAAGTGCCTTCAGCACGGTAAGATTGTGCTGCAGGGTTGGATGCTCAAAGGTGGCCAGCACCCCCATGACGATTGCGCGCAGCGCTTCGGGCTTCGCTTGTGACGTCATCCCGGCTCCTTGTTCTGGTCTGTAATAAAGAATGCGTTATAGCGCTAAGCATATCAGATCCCGCCCTGCCCCGGGGAAGCGGGGCCGTAAAAATCCCCCTGTGGATGAACCCCTTGTTTACGCAGGGAGTGGCTTTCGGTTACCATCTAAACCCCTTTTTCAACAGGTAAAGCAAGTCTCACTATGACTCAAGTCGCGAAAAAAATTATGGTAACGTGCGCCCTGCCGTACGCCAACGGTTCCATTCATCTCGGACACATGCTCGAGCATATCCAGGCAGATATTTGGGTCCGTTACCAGCGAATGCGCGGCAACCAGGTTTACTTCATCTGCGCCGATGACGCACACGGTACGCCGATTATGCTGAAAGCCCAGCAGCTGGGCATCGCACCGGAGCAGATGATCGCCGAAATGAGTCAGGAACATCAGACCGACTTTGCCGGTTTCGATATCAGCTACGACAACTATCACTCAACGCACAGCGAAGAGAACCGTGAGCTGTCCGAGCTTATCTACACGCGCCTGAAAGAGAACGGTTTTATCAAAAACCGGACCATTTCCCAGCTTTACGATCCGGAAAAAGGCATGTTCCTGCCGGACCGCTTCGTTAAAGGCACCTGCCCGAAATGTAAGGCCCCGGATCAGTATGGCGACAACTGCGAAGTGTGCAGCGCCACCTACAGCCCAACCGAGCTGATCGATCCGAAGTCGGTGGTTTCCGGCGCGACGCCGGTGCTGCGCGATTCCGAGCACTTCTTCTTCGATCTGCCGGAATTCAGCGCCATGCTGCAGGCCTGGACCCGTTCCGGCGCGCTGCAGGAGCAGGTTGCTAATAAGATGCAGGAGTGGTTCGAGTCTGGCCTGCAGCAGTGGGATATCTCCCGCGATGCACCTTACTTCGGCTTTGAAATTCCTGGTGCGCCGGGCAAATATTTCTACGTCTGGCTGGATGCGCCTATCGGCTATATGGGCGCGTTTAAGAACCTGTGCGATAAGCGCGGCGATATCGACTTCGATGCATTCTGGAAGACCGACTCCGACGCGGATCTCTACCACTTTATTGGTAAAGATATCGTCTATTTCCACAGCCTGTTCTGGCCGGCGATGCTGGAAGGCAGTAACTTCCGTAAGCCGACCAACCTGTTCGTGCACGGCTATGTGACGGTTAACGGCGCGAAGATGTCCAAATCGCGCGGCACCTTTATTAAGGCCAGCACCTGGCTGCAGCATCTGGATTCCGACAGCCTGCGCTACTACTACGCAGCGAAACTCTCTTCCCGCATCGACGATATCGACCTGAATCTGGAAGATTACGTTCAGCGCGTGAATGCGGATATCGTGAATAAAGTGGTTAACCTGGCCTCGCGCAACGCCGGCTTTATCAATAAGCGTTTTGGCGGCCAGCTGTCTGCGGAACTGGCGGACCCGGCGCTGTATAAAACCTTTACCGATGCATCAGAAAGCATTGGCGAAGCCTGGGCCAGCCGCGAATTTGGCCGTGCGGTGCGTGAGATCATGGCGCTGGCCGACGTGGCCAACCGCTACGTCGACGAGCAGGCTCCGTGGGTAGTGGCGAAGCAGGAAGGCCGCGATGCCGATCTGCAGGCCATCTGCTCAATGGGCATTAACCTGTTCCGCGTGCTGATGACCTGGCTGAAGCCGGTGCTGCCGCAGCTGAGCGATCGCGTTGAAGCGTTCCTTAATCAGGAACTGAGCTGGGAAGGCATCCACCAGCCGCTGCTGAGCCACAATATCGCCGCTTTCAAGGCGCTGTATAACCGCGTTGAAATGGATAAAGTTAACGGCCTGATTGAAGCGTCGAAAGAGGAAGCCGCTGCCGCAGCGAAACCGGCTGTAACCGGTCCGCTGGCCGACGACCCGATTCAGGACACCATTACCTTCGACGACTTCGCCAAAGTGGATATGCGTATTGCGCTGATCCAGAATGCGGAATTCGTTGACGGCTCCGACAAGCTGCTGCGCCTGTCGCTGGATCTGGGCGGTGAAAGCCGCCAGGTATTCTCCGGTATTCGTGCCGCCTATCCGGACCCGGCGGTGCTGGTCGGCCGCCTGACGGTGATGGTGGCGAACCTCGCTCCGCGTAAAATGCGCTTCGGCGTTTCCGAAGGAATGGTGATGGCCGCAGGCCCTGGCGGTAAGGATATCTTCCTGCTCAGCCCGGACAGCGGCGCACAACCTGGTCAGCAGGTGAAGTAAGCCGTTCTTAACAGGGGCGAGCGGGCAACCGTTCGCCCCTTTGTTATTTCTGCGATTGTCCTACCGGGTAGCGCATCAGGTCATTTAATCGTATGATTAACGTTCTGAAATTCAGGAGGTTATCATGCGCCGCGCCCCGCTGATTCTGTGGCAGTTTATCCGCGCTTTTTTCATTATCTACCTCTGCCTGTATGTGGGTATCGGCATTTCCAGCCTGCTTCCCGTCACCATTCCCGGCAGCATTATCGGCATGCTGGTGCTGTTCGCCCTGCTGGCTACGCAAATCCTTCCCGTTGAGTGGGTCCGGCCCGGCTGTAGCCTGTTTATCCGCTATATGGCGCTGCTGTTCGTGCCGATTAGCGTCGGCGTGATGAACGATATGGATATTCTTACCGCGCAGTTTGGCCCGATTGTGGTTTCCTGCCTGGTCAGCACGCTGATTGTGCTGGTCACCGTCGGCGTGTTGTCCCAGCGTATGCACCGCCAGCCGCTGGCGCCTGAGGGGGAACGCGATGAGTGATATGTGGTGGTCCATTCCGTTAACGGTCGTGGTGTTTCTGGCGGCGCGTCAGCTTGCCGCACGGGTGAAGATTTCTATTGTGAATCCCCTGCTGATTGCTATGGCGGTGATTATTCCACTGCTGCTGCTGCTGCAAATCCCCTATACCCGCTATTTCCAGGGCAGCGCCATCCTGAATAGCCTGTTGCAGCCCGCTGTGGTCGCCCTTGCGCTGCCGCTGTATGAGCAAATGCATCAGATCCGCGCCCGCTGGAAGTCGATTATCAGCGTCTGCTTTATCGGCAGTATCACCGCGATGATCTCAGGGACTGCCATTGCCCTGTGGCTCGGTGCCACACCCGAGATCGCCGCGACCCTGTTGCCGAAATCAGTGACCACGCCAATTGCCATGGCGGTGTCCGGCTCGCTGGGCGGGATACCGGCGATCAGCGCAATCTGCGTGCTGATGGCCGGGGTGCTGGGCGCGGTGTTTGGCCATATGCTGCTGAATCTGCTGCGGGTGCGTGCCGCCTCCGCCCGTGGGCTGGCGATTGGCAACGCCTCGCACGCTATCGGCACCGCCCGCGCGGTAGAAATGGATGCGCAGGAAGGGGCGTTCAGTTCGCTGGCGCTGGTGCTGTGCGCCATTATTACCTCACTGCTGGCACCGTTTATTTTTCCCGTACTGCTGCACTGGCTGGGGTAAAACTTGCGAGAGATCTCGCATTTTGTTTATCAATTTCATTTATTACACTGACAGAGAGATGCAGATCACATATAACTGGCTGCCGGCTCGTTAACATGAGCCAGCATCCAGCATAAAGAGGCCTAAAATGCATCCAAGATTCCTGGCAGCCTTCGCCACGCTTCCCGAGCCATTACAGCATGCCATTCGGCCGATTCTCTCTTCTGCGGAGTTTTCTGCCCGCATCAGCGCCGATGAAGCGGCAATATTGAAAAAGCAGTGTGGCTATAACGACAGCGAACTGGCCTTTGCCCTGCTGCCGCTGGCCGCAGCCTGCGCACAGGCCGCGCTGTCCGATTTTAAAGTCGGTGCCATCGCACGCGGTGCCAGCGGCACGCTATGGTTCGGGGCCAATATGGAATTCAGCGGCACCACCATGCAGCAAACCGTTCACGCCGAGCAGAGCGCAGTGACCCACGCCTGGCTCCGGGGCGAACGCGCGCTTGAAGCGATCACGGTAAACTACACCCCCTGCGGCCACTGCCGCCAGTTTATGAACGAACTGAACAGCGGTACCGCCCTGACCATCGAGCTGCCGGGCCGGTCGGCGGCCACGCTGGGCGACTATCTGCCGGATTCGTTCGGTCCGCGCGATCTGAACATTACCACCCTGCTGATGGATAACGTCGATCACGGCGTGGCGATCCGGGGCGATGCGCTGGAACAGGCGGCACTGGCGGCGGCCAACAGCAGCCATGCGCCGTACAGCCAGGCATGGAGCGGCGTAGCGCTGGAAACGACCGACGGTACGATTTTCGCCGGGCGCTATGCGGAAAATGCCGCCTTTAACCCAACTCTGCCGCCGCTGCAGGGCGCGCTGAATCTGCTGAATCTTGCCGGATACGCCAGCAGCGATATTTCCCGCGCGGTACTGGCCGAAGCGCCGGAGGCGAAGCTCAGCCAACTGTCCGCCACCGCTGCCACCCTCAGCGCGCTGGGCTGTACCCGCTTCAGCACCATTCCTCTGATTCAATCGTAAAAATCCGCCAGTACTTCGAGAAAGATCCCAGCTTTTGTTATTACTTGTTAACAAAAGCTGTATTTTCAGATGATTTATTCTAGGATTGGCCCCACATCATCACGATAGCAACCAGAGTACGAATTGCATGGAACTCGAATACGAAAGTAAACGATCGCTTTACATCCCTTACGCCGGTCCGATCCTGCTGGAATTTCCCCTGCTGAACAAAGGCAGCGCCTTCTCGATTGAGGAGCGTAATGACTTCAACCTCAACGGCCTGCTGCCTGAAACGGTTGAAACCATTGAGGAACAGGCCGAACGCGCCTGGCGGCAGTTCCAGGATTTTAAAAATAATAACGATAAACACGTCTATCTGCGTAATATCCAGGACACTAACGAAACCCTGTTCTATCGCCTGCTGGACAACCATCTGGAAGAGATGATGCCCATCATCTACACCCCAACGGTGGGTGCAGCCTGTGAGCACTTCTCTGAGATCTACCGCCGCGCGCGCGGTCTGTTTATCTCCTATCCGAACCGCGCCAGCATTGAAGACATGCTGCAGAACGCCACCAAGCAGAATGTAAAAGTTATCGTCGTGACCGACGGCGAGCGCATTCTCGGCCTGGGCGACCAGGGCATCGGCGGCATGGGTATTCCTATAGGTAAGCTGTCGCTCTATACCGCCTGTGGCGGCATCAGTCCGGCCTACACCCTGCCGGTGGTGCTGGATGTCGGCACCAACAATCAGCAGCTGCTGAACGATCCGCTGTACATGGGCTGGCGCCACCCGCGCATTACCGGCGAGGAGTACGATAACTTCGTCAACGAATTTATTACCGCCGTGAAAAGCCGCTGGCCGAACGTGCTGCTGCAGTTTGAAGACTTCGCGCAGAAGAATGCCATGCCGCTGCTGGAGCGCTATCGTAACGAAGTTTGCTGCTTCAATGACGATATCCAGGGCACCGCCGCCGTCACGCTGGGTACCCTGCTGGCCGCCAGCCGTGCAGCGGGCAGCAAGCTGAGCGAGCAAAATGTGGTGTTCCTCGGTGCCGGTTCCGCCGGCTGCGGTATCGCCGAGCAGATTATCGCCCAGATGAAATCCGAAGGGCTGAGCGAAGATGAAGCGCGCGCCCGCGTATTTATGGTCGACCGCTTCGGCCTGCTGACCGACAAGCTGCCAAACCTGCTTAACTTCCAGAGCAAACTGGTGCAGAAAAGCGAACGTCTGGCCAACTGGGACAGCAGCAGCGATTCGCTCTCACTGCTGGACGTGGTGCGCAACGCGCGTCCGAGCATTATGATCGGCGTTTCCGGCCAGCCGGGGCTGTTCAGCGAAGAGATCGTGCGTGAAATGCATAAGCACTGCCCGCGCCCGATTATCATGCCGCTGTCCAACCCGACTTCCCGCGTAGAAGCTACGCCGCAGGACATTATGGCCTGGACCGACGGTCAGGCACTGGTCGCCACCGGCAGTCCGTTTGCACCGGCGATCTGGAAGGATAAAACCTACCCGATTGCCCAGTGCAATAACTCCTATATCTTCCCGGGTATTGGCCTGGGCGTGATTGCCTCCGGCGCGACCCGCGTAACCGACAGCATGCTGATGGCCGCCAGCCGTGCGCTGGCAGAGTGCTCGCCTCTGGCTAACGAAGGCTCCGGCCCGGTACTGCCAGAAGTGAAGGATATTCAGGGCGTGTCAAAAGTCATTGCGATGGCCGTAGGCAAAGCCGCACAGCTGGCGGGCGTGGCGGTGGTCACCTCGGAAGACGTGCTGTCCAAAGCCATTGCCGCCAACTTCTGGCTGCCGCAGTATCGTAACTATCGCCGGACTTCTATCTAAGAAGAATCTGCCGGGCGTCACACTGCGCCCGGCTATTTGTGTGAAAAACCGCCATACGGCGCGCCGTTGCTTGCTTCCCCTCTCTCCCTACAGTAGCCTTGAACCACCCTGTCTTCGCAATTTCGAGCACCGTTCAGTATGTTGAAACGCCTGGCTTATGGTCTGATTATCATCATCGTTCTGATGGTTCTGACCGCGCTTGGCCTGGATCGCTGGATGAGCTGGAAAACCGCCCCCTATATTTACGACGATTTGAAATCCCTGCCCCACCGTCAGGTTGGCGTGGTACTGGGCACCGCCAAGTATTACCGGACCGGGGTGATCAATCAGTATTACCTGTATCGCATCCAGGGTGCGATGAACGCCTATAACAGCGGCAAGGTGAACTATCTGCTGCTGAGCGGCGATAACGCCCAGCAAAGCTATAACGAACCGATGACCATGCGCCGTGACCTGATTGCGGCTGGCGTGGAGCCGTCCGATATCGTGCTGGACTACGCCGGTTTCCGTACCCTCGACTCCATTGTGCGCACCCGCAAGGTGTTCGATACCAACGACTTTATTATTATTACCCAGCGCTTCCACTGCGAGCGTGCGCTGTTTATCGCCCTGCATATGGGGATTCAGGCGCAGTGCTATGCGGTTCCCTCGCCAAAAAACATGCTCAGCGTGCGGCTGCGTGAAGTGGGTGCTCGCCTTGGCGCACTGGCCGATCTGTACCTGATGAAGCGCGAACCGCGATTCCTCGGGCCGCTGGTGCCGATCCCGGCGGTACATGAAGTGCCTGAAGACGCGCAGAGCTACCCGGCAGTCACCCCGGAGCAGCTGCTGGAAATCCAGCAGAAAGGAAAGTAACCACCACTCGCATTAGCCAGACATGGACCGGGAGTTGTCGAATGAATGAAGTCACCACACGCAAACGCTGGATAGCGGAACTGCTGCTGGTTTGCGTTGCCGCCGGATGGGGAATTGGCTTCCCGGTGATGAAGCAGGCGGTCGCCCTGCATCCGGTGCTGATGGTGCTGGGGCTGCGCTTCCTGCTCTCTACCCTGCTGATGTTGCCCTTCAGCGCCAAAAGCCTGGCGGGCATCGGTGGCCGAACGTACCTTGCGGGCATTTCTCTGGGTCTGCTGCTGGGCGCAGCGTTCGTCTTTCTTATCCTCGGGCTGCAAACCACCACCGCATCGAATACCGGGTTTCTGGCCGGACTGGCGGTAGTCTGGGTACTGCTGCTCTCCGGCCCGCTGGCGGGTAAGCTGCCTTCTGCTTCGGCGATTATCGCCGTGCTGTTTGGCGTGGCCGGTTTGCTGGTGATGTCCGATATGCACGACTGGCATTTGCAGTGGGGCGATTCGCTGGTGATTATCGGTTCGGTGTTCACGGCGCTGCATATTCTGGCGCTGGATAAGCTCAGCGTCCGCCACGACAATACCGCACTGACGTTCTTGCAGGTTGCCACCATGGCAGCGGTGATTATGCTGATGCAGCATGCCACCGGCGGCGAATGGTTCCCGCAGACATGGGACGGCCCGCTGGTGTGGGCCCTGCTGGTGACGGCGCTGTTTTCTACGGTGATCGCCTTCTGGGTGCAGACCCACTATCAGCGCTATACCTCGCCGACGCGCGCGGTGCTGATCTACAATCTTGAGCCGGTGTTTTCCGCGCTGTTCGCCGTCTGGCTGCTGCATGAAAACCTGTCGGTCAACGTTCTGCTGGGTGGCGCACTGATTCTGACGGGGATGTGTATGCCGGGGCTGATTTCTCTTCTTGCGCAGCGGTTTGGAAAGGAAAAGGTGCCTGAGGCGGGCGCTATTGACTAATGGATTGGCAGAATTGCAGAAAGGTGACATCACCCGCTTCGATATGAAAAGGGCTGCATCATGCAGCCCTTTTCACAAACAACTTACTTCTTACGCGCGTACTTCAGTGAATCCAGCGCCACCGCGAAGATAATGATGCCGCCCTTGATGATGTACTGCCAGTAAGGGTTAACGCCGATATAGGTCAGGCCGTAGTTGATCACCGTAAAGATGATCACCCCGGTCACCACACCTGCTACCGTACCCACGCCGCCGGCAAACGACACGCCGCCCACCACGCAGGCCGCAATCGCATCCAGCTCGTACATAAAGCCAAGGTTATTGGTGGCGGAACCGATACGGCCCGCTTCCAGCATCCCACCGAAGGCATAGAACACGCCGGACAGGGCGTAGACCAGGATCAGGTTGAACGGAACGTTTACGCCAGAGACTTTCGCCGCTTCCGGGTTACCGCCGATAGCAAAGATATTTTTACCGAAGCGGGTTTTATTCCACAGTATCCACACCAGGAAGATGGCGATAATCGCGTAGAAGGTGATGTACGAGAGTTTAAAGTCGCCCATGCGGATAAAGCCCTGCGCAAAGGTAGAGAACTTCTCGTCAAAACCAGCCACCGGTGACGCACCAACATAGTCGTAATACAGCGAGTTAATGCCGTAAACGATAATCATCGTACCCAGCGTGGTGATAAACGGCGTTACCTTGAGGTAAGCGATAATCAGGCCGTTCACCAGGCCAATCAGCGCACCCACCGCACAGACAATCAGAATAACCAGCGCAATCGGCATGGTTTCCATATGAGGAAACACCTTGTTGGCGTTATCCATCGACTGCAGCAGCGTTGCCGCCACTACTGCCGCCAGGCCAACCTGACGACCGGCAGACAGGTCGGTCCCCTGGGTAACAATCAGCCCCGCCACGCCCAGTGCAATAATGACGCGCACGGAGGACTGGGTAAGAATATTACTCAGGTTCATTAAACTTAAAAACGTTGGGTCCTGGATAATGATAACTGCCAGCAGAACCAGCAGCACCACGTAAATTCCGCCCTCTTTTAACCAGGTGAGCGCATTCTTTTTATTCACTGCATTCATAGTAACAGCCCTTACATCATTAAAGGTGCAACGATGCCAAACGCAATATTTCGTTTTGCGTGGTGTTTTTCGTTTCGACAATGCCTGCAACCAGGCCATTACTCATTACCAGTATCCGATCGGTGATGCCTAATAACTCCGGCATTTCCGAGGAGATAATAATGATTCCCTTATCTTTCTTCGCCAGCTCGGCAATCAGCTGATAAATTTCAAACTTCGCGCCAACGTCAATACCGCGCGTCGGTTCATCCAGCATTAATATTTCCGGCTGAGTCAGCAGCCAGCGACCAATAATCACTTTCTGCTGGTTACCGCCGGAAAGCGAACCAATCGACGTTTTATGACCCGGGGTTTTTACCCGCATGGAGTCAATGACCCACTGGGTATCGCTTTTCATCCGGCTGTTATCTAGCAGACCAATATTATTTTTATACTTACGGATATTTGAAATCAGCGAGTTAAAGCCGATATCCAGATAGGCGTAAATACCGGTTGAACGGCGCTCTTCGGTGACCAGCGCAAAGCCGTGGTTTATGGCTTCATTGGCACTGTTATTTTTAATCGGCTTACCGTGCAGGCGGATTGTACCTGCGGATTTCTCGCGGATGCCAAACAGCGTCTCGACGATATCGGTTCGCTTAGCCCCCACCAGCCCGGCAATACCGAGGATTTCGCCTTTGCGCAGGTCGAAGGAAACGTCGCGGATCGACGGCTGGCGCAGCGAGGTCAGGTTTCGCACCTCCAGAATGGTTTCCCCCGGTACGTTGTGCTTATCCGGGAAACGCTGGTTAAGCGAACGACCGACCATCATGGCGATAATCTTATCCATATCCAGCCCTTCCAGCGACTGGGTGGCAATCCACTGGCCGTCGCGCAGAATGGTGATCTCATCACACAGCTGGAAGATCTCTTCCATTTTGTGCGAGATATAGATAATGCCGCAGCCGCGATCCTTCAGTTTACGAATAATGGTAAACAGATGGTTAACTTCTTTTTCGGTCAGCGATGACGTTGGCTCATCCATAATAACGATCTTGGCGTTATAGGAAAAAGCCTTGGCGATTTCGATCATCTGCATTTGCGAAACGGAAAGTGATACCACCTTATCGCGCGGATCGATATCAATATCCAGCTCGTCGAAGATCGCTTTCGTATCGCGATACATTTTTTCCTGATCGACGAAGAACCCTTTTTTTGGATAGCGGCCAAGCCACATATTATCCATGACGGTACGTTGCAGAACGAGGTTTAATTCCTGATGCACCATCGACACGCCGTTTTCCAGCGCCTCTTTAGAGCTTTTGAAATTAACTTCCTCCCCCTGAAAAATAATGCTCCCCGAGTCTTTACTGTAAATGCCAAACAGGCATTTTAATAAGGTCGACTTACCGGCACCATTCTCCCCCATCAAGGCGTGAATTGAATGCGGACGGACTTTTAGATTCACATTATCAAGCGCTTTAACTCCCGGGAATGACTTATTTACATTCGTCATCTCGAGCAAAAATTCGCGCTGCGTTTGCACGTTATCACTGCCCATAATTCTACCTGGCTGAAAGGGTGACCTGATTCAACGCCTGATGCGGAGCAGAGCGCTCCGCATCAGGTGATACTTATTTCGCGAACTGTGACAAATTGTCTTTATCGACAGGAACGTAAGCGACGCGAACCACTTTACCGTCCAGTTTGTAGTTGGTGCCTTCGGTAGCCGGTTTGCCCGCCGCCAGGTTTTTCGCCATATCGAAGGTGGCTTTCGCCTGGTTATCCGCATCGTTCAGCACGGTGCCGGCCATTGCACCGGATTTCACCAGCGCCAGCGCTTCCGGCAGTGCATCCACGCCGAATACCGGCACGGAAGACTTGTTGTGGGCCTTCAGGGCTTCAACGGCACCCATCGCCATCGCGTCGTTGTTAGCGATCACCACTTCGATTTTGTTGCCGTTCGGGCCAGAGAGCCACGCATCCATCTTATCTTTCGCCTGAGCGGTATCCCACATCGCGGTATCCAGATGCAGCTGCTGGGTTTTCAGACCGTCTTTGTTCAGGGTATCGATCACGTATTTGGTACGCGCTTCGGCATCCGGGTGGCCCGGCTCGCCTTTCAGCAGCACGAACTGGATCTGGCCGTCTTTGTTCAGATCCCAGGCCGGGTTGGCCTTCCAGTGTTTTTCAATCAGCTCGCCCTGCTTAACGCCGGACTCTTTAGAGTCGGTACCGACGTAATAGGCTTTGTCATAGCTGGCCAGCGCTTTCGCCGAAGGCTCTTTGTTAAAGAACACCACCGGAATATCGTTGGATTTTGCTTTGCTGATAATCACATCAGCCGCCGCCGGGTCAACCAGGTTGATGGCCAGCGCCTTCACGCCTTTCGCTACCATGACGTCAACCTGGTCGTTCTGGGTTGACTGGCTGTTCTGGGAGTCATTCATCAACAGCTGAACGTCCGAGCTGTTTTTGGCTTCTTTCTCAATGGCCTTGCGCACCACCGACATAAAGTTGTCGTCATACTTATAAATGGTCACGCCGATACGGGTATCAGCAGCGTGAGCAGCAGCGCCAAACATCATGCTGGCGACCAGGGCGGTGAGAGTGAAAACCTTCTTATTCATGGTATCTCCGGTTTTTTTGTAGGGTAGTACTCAACGCAATGCGGGCACAGCGTGCTCGCGTGGCGATCGATTCGTGGGCGGCGAAACAGAGTTGTTGCGCGGGCCGACTATGGCTAACACCAAACCCGACGTCCGTGTGCGGAAAGGCTTCCTGAATGCTGTATGTAAACACGTTTAGCAGTGCTGATTAACGACAGCGAGAAAGCCAGCCCTGTCGTTACATCATGTTTCAGCCCCTGCAGACGCTGCCATCATAGAGAAGGCCATGTTAATTAACTGTGAATTTACTCACAGATTGAAAACGGTTACACCAGCAAATCGCCTGAGTTAGTGACGGCCGACACACTTTGCCGCAGCGCCACCGAGTGACGGCGCACCAGCGTCGGCATAAAGCAGTGCTGGGCGCTGTGATCCAGCTGCCCGGCTGCGCCTTTCAGCGCCAGTTCGGTAGCGAGTTTTGCCATAGAAACAATAGGATAGCGTACAGTGCTGAGCTGAGGATCGGTGTAACGCGAGATAGGAATATCATCAAATCCAACGACGGAAAGCTGTAACGGCACGGCAATGCCGTTGTCTTTCAGCGCTGCCAGCGCACCGGCGGCCATGCTGTCGTTGTAGGCAAACACCGCGCTGAGCTGAAGATTACGCCCCAGCAGCTCGACCATGGCTGCTTCTCCGCCCTGTAAATCCGGTTCGCCGCAGGCAGACCAGCTCTCGGCCGGGGTAATCCCCTGCTCGTTCATCGCCTGCATCCAGCCGTGGCGGCGCTGATCGTCATCTTCAATCGGATGGGCCGAACCAAGATAACCGATGCGCTGATGCCCATGCTGTAACAGCATGCGGGTCGCCATCAGCGCGCCGCTGACGTTGTCCAGGCACACGCAGCGATGGGCAAATCCGGGGATGATGCGGTTGATTAACACCATACCCGGCACCTGCTGCATCAGCGACGACAGCTCGTCATCACCCAGTGCTTTTGCATGCACAATCAAGGCGTTGCAGCGCTGGCGAATCAGCACTTCAATGGCGTGGCGCTCTTTATCCGCCTGATGATAGGAGTTGTTGATGAGTACGTGTTTGTGCAGGCGCTGGGCAACGGTATCAACCGCTTTCACCAGCGCGCCAAAGAAGGGATCGGATACATCCATCACCACCACGCCGATGGTATCGCTGACCTGGCTGGCCAGCGCCTGCGCGTTGGCGTTAGGGCGGTAGCCCAGCTGCTCAACGATTTTTAACACGACGTCGCGGGTTTCCCCGGTAACCGCCGCGCTGTTATTTAACACGCGGGAGACGGTCGCCACGGAGACGCCCGCCTCACGGGCGACATCACGAATGGTAATCATGACCGATTACCGCAGAAGATAAGATTTTGCATAGCCCTTCCTGACCTTGACGCGTTTCTGCCGTCTATTTTGTCAGTGAGGCCGTTCCAGCTACGTGAATTGCGTCACATGCCTGAAAACGGTTACATACAAACTTTTAACCTTTGTGATGCCTGTCATCTTCTCCCTGCGCTGGCAGCCCCAGCGACGTCAGCCGACGCCAAAACCACTCCAGCGGCCCCTGGCGGAACAGTCGCAGCCAGAAGAGAGAAAACAGCAGGTTAACCAGCCAGATAGCAGGGACAATCGCCAGCAGCTGTAAACGGCTAAAGTGGTTAAACAGCGCAAAATGGTTGAACAGCGTGGTGCAAATCAGCGTCTGTAGCAGATAGTTGCTGAGCGCCATTCGACCGACGGCGCTGACCGCTTTGGTGATTACGCGCCGCTGTAGCTGCGGCCAGTAGCCGAAACAGAGCGCGGCATAGCCCAGTGCCTGTAATGGCGCGCTGACTTCGCGCGGCACCTGTAAGAAAAAGCCCGACCAGCGGAAGCTCCAGCCGGTCATCCACTGCAGGGCAATCGACGGAATTTCAATTGCCACGCCGGTCAGCACCAGCAGCCAGCCCGTGCGGCGATAGTGCTGCACGCTGAACGTACCGCGCAGCCAGCCGCTGCGCATCAGCGCCGCGCCGCACATCATCAGGCCCGCCAGCTGCCAGCCGTACTGTGCGGCCAGCGCCATCAGCGCCGATCCCAGCATATCCAGCCGGTTGCGCAGCGCCTCCCAGCCACCGTGAGTGCGCCAGAAGGTTTCATATTGGATGTCTGCGGCACCGGGTAGCCACGAGCTGTTGGGATTTGGCCCCGAGGCCATTCCCAGCACCACCAGAATGGCGCTACCGACCACATACAGCATCAGACCGGTATTAAACAGCTGCCGCGTGCCGGGGACATCGCGGATCATTCGCCACACCACCAGCCCCACCAGGCCGTACGCCAGCAGAATATCCCCTTCCCAGAACAGCAGGCCGTGCAGCAAGCCGAAGATCACCAGCCACGACAGCCGCGACTGTAACCAGCGTTTACCGCGCGGCAGCAGCATCTGTAGCCCGGCACCGAACAGGATGGCAAACAGGGTCAGGAATTTAGCCTGCGCCAGCAGATCCATCGCCGACCAGACCCACAGCTCGGAAGCGGCAGGCATGCCGTGCCAGGCCGGATTAAGGTAGGCGGCTTTCGGTAAGGCAAAGGAGGTGATGTTCAGTAGCAGGATGCCAAGAATGGCGACCCCGCGGATAAAATCCAGCGTGGCAATACGGGTTACGGGTGCATTCATCCAGGGAGGTTCATCTCTTCCGGTCGCCCGGGCGTGGATCGACAACGGGCAGACCGGCAAAACCGGCCTGCCCCTACAGTGCAGGATGTCGCCTCAGGCTGTCAATCAGCTGTGACGTACCGCACGCAGGAACTCCTGCCGGGTATTCTGGCTGGACTTGAACAGCCCGCCCAGGGAGGTCGTGGTGGTGGCGCTGGTGGCATCGCGAATGCCGCGCGCCTTCACGCAGTAGTGCACCGCGTCGATGGACACCGCGACGTTGTTGGTGCCGAGCAGCGTTTGCAGCGCCACGAGGATCTGCTGCGTCAGTCGTTCCTGCACCTGTGGGCGCGAAGAGAAGAACTGCACGATGCGGTTGATCTTCGACAGGCCAATCACTTTATCTTTTGGGATATAAGCCACGGTTGCCTTACCGTCGATAATCACGAAGTGATGTTCACAGGTGCTGGTCAGCGTGATATCGCGCACCGTCACCATTTCATCAACCTTCATTTTATTTTCGATCACGGTAATTTTCGGGAAGTTGGCGTAATCCAGGCCGGAAAACACTTCGTTCACGTACATTTTGGCAATACGCTGCGGGGTTTCGCGCAGGCTGTCATCATCCAGATCGAGGTTCAGCAGCTGCATAATTTCGGTCATATGGCCGGCAATCAGCTGTCTGCGGGTTTCGTCATCCATTTCACGCACGGGAGCGCGTAGCGGGGTTTCCAGCCCACGAGCAAGCAGTGCTTCATGAACAAGTGCGGCTTCCTGACTCAACGTCGCCATGTGATTTTCTTCTCCAGCAGGTGACCAGCCGGGCGCAACGGGCCCGGCGAAATTTCTGAGGCGGTATTTTGTAATACAATCGGCGCGCGATCCAGTGAATCAATTTAATTGTCGATGAAACTGTTTCATTCAGCCGCCGCATCGCGCCGCCAGACCAGCGCGGCGGCCACCAGCAGCGCCACTCCAGCCACGTACAGCGCCGGTTCCAGCCGCCCGACTAGCGCGGTGGATATCGCCGACAGCAGCGGCCCCACCAGCTGGCCGAGGGCATAGCCGGTGGTCAGCAGCCCGGCCAGATAGCGGGTATGCCGCGGTGCCAGTTCGCGACCGTACTGCAGGGACAGCTGTACCACGCAAAGGAAACCGCCGCCGACCAGCACCGCGCCCAGCACCAGCCCGCCAATGCCCGGCAGCAGATCGGACGCGAATACGCCGACGGCCTGTAATACCAGTACGTATACCAGCCGCCGGTTGCTATGGCCGTAACGGCGGGTCAGAATCCCCGCCAGAATCCCCACCACCGCCGCACCGCCGAACACCGGCCAGGCGAATTGAGCAAAGGCACTGCCGGGAAAGCGTGCCGCCGCCATCTGCGACAGGAACGTCGCAGGCAGGATATAGCCGAACCCCGCCAGGCTGTAGCTCCACACCAGTTTTTTCAGACCGGCGGTCAGCTTCAGCGGCTCCGGCGCGGTGTCAGGGCGATGTAGCTGGCCGCTGCGCGGCAGGTTGCGGGCAATTAACAATACCAACAGCAACGCCATCACCCCGTAGGCCAGCCAGGCCATGGCGGCACCGATCTGCCAGTGATGCAGCAGCACCGCCATCATTCCGCTGAGGAAAATTCCGGTGCCCGGCCCGGCAAACACCGCCGCGCTGAGCGCCGGGCGCCCGTAATGGTGCAGCTGTTCATTACTCCACGCGGCGATCAGTACCATCGCCCAGCCGCTGGCCCAGCCAATAAGAAAACGCACCACGCCGTGCCACCACGGCCCCGCAATGCAGGCGGAAAGCAACGTCAGCGCCACCGCGCCCCAAATTCCCGCCTGTAGTCGCCACTCCACCCGCCGGGTGGCACGCATCGCGTCCCAGGAGCCAAACAGGTAGCCGAGGTAGTTTAAGGCGGCAACCACCCCGGCGCTGGTCAGCGACAGCTGGCGATCGTCTATCATTAAAGGAACCTGCGGGGTAAAGGCGAAACGCCCGATCCCCATTGCTACCACCAGCGCCAGAAACGCGCTGAATGCCACACGCACTGCCATTTTGTTCTCCCATGCCCGATTTTCATTGCCAGTAGTCTATGCGATCGGTAAACTCTCAAAAAGTGAATAATTCACACAAAGTTGCTTACGAAAAAAGAATATGGACCTGACCCAGCTTAAAATGTTCTGCGCCGTTGCCGACAGCGGCTCGGTTGTTCGCGCGGCGGAACAGCTTAACCGCGTACCCTCTAATCTCACCACTCGCCTGCGCCAGCTGGAAGAGGAACTCGGCACGGACCTGTTTATTCGCGAAAAGCAGCGCCTGCGGCTGTCGCCGATGGGGCATAACTTTCTCTGCTACGCGCAGCGCATTCTGGCACTCAGCGCCGAAGCGATGGCGATGGCCCACAGCGGCGAACCCGCCGGGCACTTTGCGCTGGGCTCGATGGAGAGCACCGCCGCCAGCCGCCTGCCCTCGCTGCTGGCTGAATTTCATCAGCGTTATAAAAGCGTCACCCTGTCGCTGACCACCGGCACCTCCGGCGAAATCCTCGAGCAGGTACGCGCGGGCACGCTGGCCGCCGCCCTGTCCGACGGGCCGATCAATATGGACGAGCTGAACAGCTGCGTGGCCTTTTCCGAACGGCTGGTGCTGATCTCCAGCCTTGAACACCCGCCAATCGTCGGCCCGGCGGACGCAGCCGGGGCCACGCTGTTTACCTTTCGCCCCAGCTGTTCTTACCGCCAGCGTTTTGAAAACTGGTTTCTTGCCGACGGCGTGCAGCACGGGCCGGTGATGGATATTCCCTCTTACCACGCGATGCTGGCCTGCGTCGCCAGCGGCGGCGGTATCGCCATGCTGCCGGAAGGTGTGCTGACGCTGCTGCCGGGCCATGAACGCGTGCGCCAGCATCCGCTGTCGGCGGAATTCCGCGATACCGACACGCGGCTGGTGTGGCGGCGTGATGCCTTCACGCCAAATGTTGAAGCGTTGAAGTACCTGATTATTGAACAGTTTGATAATAAGTCCAGCGACTGACCGGGCTTATCACCCCCTCTTAACCTTAAACACCCTGCTCACGACCGGAAACCGCCGGATCGGAGTAACTGACAGGAGCATAAAATGCAGATGATTAAAACACGTGCCGCCGTAGCCTGGGCCGCCGGTGAGCCACTGAAGATTGAAGAACTGGATCTGATGCCGCCGCAGAAAGGCGAAGTGCTGGTGCGCATCACCGCCACCGGCGTGTGCCATACCGACGCCTATACCCTGTCGGGTAAAGATCCAGAGGGCGTGTTCCCGGCGGTGCTGGGCCACGAAGGCGGCGGTATTGTTGAAGCCGTGGGCGAAGGCGTGACCAGCGTTGCCGTGGGCGATCACGTGATCCCGCTGTACACGCCGGAATGCGGCAAATGTAAATTCTGTCTGTCCGGCAAGACCAACCTCTGCCAGGCGATCCGCGCCACCCAGGGTAAAGGTCTGATGCCGGACGGTACCACCCGCTTCTTTAAAGACGGTCAGCCTATCTTCCACTATATGGGCACCTCTACCTTCTCCGAGTACACCGTAGTGCCGGAAATCTCACTGGCTAAAATCAGCAAAGAAGCCCCGCTGGAAGAAGTCTGTCTGCTGGGCTGTGGCGTGACTACCGGTATGGGTGCCGTACTGAACACCGCGAAAGTGAAAGAAGGCGACACCGTGGCGATCTTCGGCCTGGGCGGCATTGGTCTGTCGGCGATTATCGGTGCGAAGATGGCGAAAGCCGGTCGCATCATCGGCGTGGATATCAACACCAGCAAGTTCGATCTGGCCACCAAGCTGGGCGCTACCGATCTGATCAACCCGAAAGATTTCGACAAACCGATTCAGGAAGTGATCGTTGAGATGACCGACGGCGGCGTGGACTTCTCCTTCGAGTGCATCGGTAACGTGAACGTGATGCGTTCCGCGCTGGAGTGCTGCCACAAGGGCTGGGGCGAATCGGTGATTATCGGCGTGGCTGGTGCGGGCGAAGAAATTGCCACCCGTCCGTTCCAGCTGGTCACCGGCCGCGTATGGCGCGGTTCCGCGTTCGGCGGCGTGAAGGGTCGCTCGCAGCTGCCGGGCATTGTCGATCGCTATATGAACGGTGAGTTCCAGCTGAACGACTTTATTACCCACACCATGCCGCTGGAAGACATCAACGAGGCGTTCGAGCTGATGCACTCCGGCAAGTCGATCCGTACCGTGGTGCATTTCAATAAATAATAAGCCGGGCACCGGTAAGCTATAGTCAGAGACAGGCTCGTTTTAGCGGGCCTGATTCTGAACGACGACAGAACCCATCAGGAGGATACATGCCATCCACTCTGGAGCTACTTGAAGAACACCGATTGTACGGCGGCTGGCAGCAGCGCTACCGCCATCAGTCAAGCAGCCTGAACTGCACCATGACCTTCAGCATCTTTTTACCCGGCCCGAAAGACGGCACGCCGCCGCCGGTGGTCTGGTGCCTTGCCGGTTTAACCTGCACCGATGAAAACTTCAGCGTGAAGTCCGGCGCACAGCGCGTAGCGGCCGAGCTGGGTCTGGTGCTGGTGATGCCGGATACCAGCCCGCGCGGCGAAGGCGTGGCCAACGACGAGGGTTACGACCTCGGCCAGGGGGCGGGTTTCTACCTTAACGCCACCGAAGCGCCGTGGTCGGCCAATTTTAAGATGTACGACTACATCAACAGCGAGCTGCCCGCGCTGGTTGCCGGTAACTTCAGCGTCAGCGATCGTCAGGCGATTATGGGTCATTCGATGGGCGGACACGGTGCGCTGACCATCGCGCTGCGCAATCCGGGCCGCTTCAGTTCGGCCTCCGCCTTTGCACCGATCGTCAATCCGCTGGAAGTGCCGTGGGGACAGAAAGCGTTTCGCGCCTATCTGGGCGATAATGTGGAAAGCTGGAAGGAGTACGACAGCTGCTGGCTGATGCGCAACAGCGCTAACCAGCTGCCGGTGCTCATCGATCAGGGCGACAGCGATCAGTTCCTCGCCGATCAGCTACGGCCTGAACGCCTGGAGGAGATTGCCCTCGAAGTGGATTTCCCGCTGACCGTGCGCGTGCAGCCGGGCTACGACCACAGCTACTTCTTTATCAGCAGCTTTGTTGAGGACCATTTGCGCTTCCACGCAAAGTATCTGCTGGTGTAGCAGGCAGTTCGGGGCCAGCGGTTTCGCCACTGGCCCCGGCGGGGATTAGAAGGAGTAATCTACCGCGGCAAAGTAACGACGGCCGTCTTCGTTGAAGGTGTAGTCGTCGCGGTTCAGATCTTTGTCACCCAGGTTCATCACCCCAGCGCGCAGCTTGACCGCTTTGGTCGCCTGCCAGGCTCCACCGGCATTCCACATCACATAACCACCCGGCGTCGGGCCGTCTGTGGTCAGTGAGCGGCGCTGTCCGGAGTAGTTCGCCTGCAGGAAGAACGACCAGTCCTGCAGCGGCTTCCAGTCCAGGGTACCGTTGGCGGTGTGCAGCGGCAGCTCCTGAAGTGGCTTGTTACCGCCGCCGCTCAGGTTACGCCCGTCGGTATAGGTGTAGTTCAGTGTCAGCTTCCACCGATCGTTGAACGGCACCGTCATCTCGGTTTCCACACCGGTAATGCGCGCCTTGTTGACGTTGTAGTAGCGGAACGTCGGATTGCCGTTTTCATCCACGCCCACGTAGTTCGGGTAAGTGGGTGCCAGCGCACGATTCGCCGTACGGGCAATATCAATCATATCGTCAACGTTGTTCTGGAAGGCGGTCACGCTGCCGGTCACGCCCTCCAGCAGCCCCTCTTCCCCGGCGTAGTACAGGCCCAGTTCGAAGCTTTCGCTGGTTTCCGGCTTCAGCTCTTTGCTACCGACAATGGTACAGCTGCCGCGGCAGGAACCGCTCTGCCAGTCCGGGCTGAGCTGCAGCAGTGAAGGCGCTTTAAAAGCATTGGCCCAGCCGCCCTTCACGGTAATCGTATCAGTGGCGTTATACACCAGGTAGGCGCGCGGGCTCCAGTGATCGCCGAAGGTCTGGTGATCGTCCATACGCACGCCGGTGGTCAGCGCCAGTGACTCAATAATCCGCCACTCGTCTTCCACAAACAGCGCGTACTGGCTGGCGGAGGTTTTGCCGCTGCCTTTCAGCGTGCCGCTGTCTTCCAGCTTATCGTGGCGCACTTCACCGCCGAAGGTCACTATCTGGTTGATGTCAGCCAGCGGCAGAACCAGTTTTCCGTCCAGCGAGTTGTTTCTCGCTACCGCGTTACCGGCGCTGCTGTTGTAGTTTTCAACGCGATCGCCGTAGAAGCGCAGCTCGGTGTTGCCCCAGTCCCAGCGGCCGTTGTGGCCAAGAGAATAGTTCTGGCGTTCGATGCGGTTTTTATCCAACGAGTCGGAATCACGGTCCTGGCGGTCGAAGCCGTAGCCGAGGCTGATATCCTGCTCTTTGGTCGGGGTCAGCGCGAATTCCACGTTGGTGTTGCGGTTGGTGTAACCCTCAATGCGCGGCGACAGGCCGTTGGCAGCGGTATCTGAGTGCTGCTGTTTGTCTTTTTCGCGCTTGCCGAGATTGCCGTACAACTTCACACCCAGCAGATCGTCAATCAGCGGACCGCTGGTGAAGAAGCTGCCATTGTAGCTGTCGCCGCGATCGCGATGTTCCTGCACGGTCGTATCCGCACTCAGGGTTCCGTGCCAGGCTTTGCCGACTTTACGGGTAATAATGTTCACCACGCCACCCAGCGCATCGGAACCGTACAGCGAGGACATCGGCCCGCGGACCACTTCGATACGCTCGATGGCATCGGCCGGTATCCAGTTAAGGTCGAAGTCGTTATGGCGGAAGGCCGCATTACGCGAGTTAACGCGCTTGCCGTCAACCAGGATCAGCGTATAGCTGCTGTTGAGGCCGCGCAGACTGACGCCCTTACGGTTATCACCTTCGTTGGTCAGCTGTACGCCGGGAACATCACGCAGTACATCGCGCAGATTCTGCACCGGACGGCGCTGAATATCTTCGGCGGTGATCACGCTGATACTGGCCGGCGCATCTTTCAGATTCACTTCGGTTGCCGAAGCGGTCACCACCATTTGCTGTTCACGTTGTTTCGCTTCTTCAACTTCAACGTCTTCAGCCAGCAGCGGGAAGGATAAAATAATAGCAGACGCGCAGAGGCCCCCGCGCATAACAGGGTTCAACCTAAACATAACTTTCTCCATGAATGCAAAGCAGTAACAGCAAAAATGATTACGGCAAATACCGTAATTGACTTATTCGGCGGAGTTTATCCGCTCGGTTTTCCGGTTATATTCCGGTTAATTGACGCTTGTCCTGCGCGGTAAATTGCCGGAGCTGGACGGGCCCCGGCGCGCACTTGCCAGAACTAAAAAGAGGGTGCTTCAACTAATCCATCGATTAATACCTGCGGCGTTCCCAACGTACAGCGTTCAATTCGGCCACGAACGCCGTACACGCGCGCAAGACTCTCCGGAGTAATCACGTCTTCCGGTAAACCATCGGCAATCAGTTCACCGTTTTGCAGCATTAATACATGCTGGCCGTGGCGCAGGGCGATATTGATATCGTGGACCACCACTACGGTGACGATATTTCGCTTCTCCGTTTCACGGCGCACCAGCTCCATGACATGGAACTGATAATTTAAATCAAGCGCGCTGAGCGGCTCATCGAGCAGCAGCAGGCCCGGACGGCGGATCAGCGATTGTGCCAGGCCCACCAGCTGCTTCTGCCCGCCGGAAAGCTGGTCCAGATAGCTCATTGCCAGGTGCGCAATGCCCAGCTGCTCCAGCAGCTCCATCACTTCGGCTTCGCTGGCCGCGCTGCTGCGCCCGCCGGACGCCCGCTGGGCAACGATAATCGACTCCAGCACGTGCAGGTGCACCCCGGCAGGCAGCGACTGCGGCAGATACACCACGCGGCTGGCGCGCTGGGCAAACGGCAGCGTCATCAGCTCTTCACCGTTAAGCCACATTTCACCTTTCGCGCGGTTCAGGCCCGCCAGCGAACGCAGCAGCGTTGACTTGCCGCAGCCGTTCGGCCCCAGCAGCACGGTAATTTTTCCGCGTGGCAAAAGAGGCACGTTGAGGTTGGTAATGATCTGACGCTTTGGATAGCCGGCGTTGAAGCCGCTGATTTTCAGTCCCTGCATCAAATATTCCCCCGATGGCGCAGAATAATACTCAGGAAGAACGGCACGCCGACCAGCGAGGTGACGATGCCAACCGGAATGATCACCCCAGGAATAATGTTCTTCGAGACGACGGAAGCCATCGACAGCACCAGCGCACCGGTCAGCGCACTGGCGGGTAGATAGAAGCGGTGATCTTCACCGAAAATCATGCGCGCGATATGCGGTGCCACCAGGCCGATAAAGCCGATAGGCCCGACGAAGGCCACCGACAGCGCAGAGAGAATACTGATGCGCAGCAGGGTTGCCAGACGCAGGCGGCGCACGTCAATGCCGAAGCTGACTGCGCGATCTTCACCGAGGCGCAGCGCCGTCAGCTTCCACGAACTGAGCAACGACAGCGGCACCAGAATCAGCAGCGCCAGGCACAGCACGCCCAGCTTGTCCCACGAGGCGCGCGCCAGGCTGCCCATGGTCCAGAACACCAGCCCCTGCAGGGTGTCTTCGCTGGCGATAAACTGCATCATCGAGACCAGCGCGTTAAAGGTAAACACCAGCGCGATACCGAACAGCACCACGCCAGAGGTGGCGACTTTGGTCCAGCGGGTGACCGCATCCAGCATCAGCGCGGCAAACAGCGCGAAGACAAAGGCATTGGCGGAGATAAACCACTGATCGGGAATACCGGGAATGCCGATACCAAGAACAATGGCCAGCGCGGCACCGAAGGCGGCGGCGGAAGAGACGCCAAGGGTAAACGGACTGGCCAACGGGTTATTCAGGATGGTCTGCATTTCGGCACCGGCCAGCCCCAGCGCAAGGCCCACAACCACTGCCATCAGCGCATACGGCAGGCGGATATCCCAGACGATAACTCGAGTACCGGCATCGACGGATTCAGGGGAAAGCAGAGTTTGCCACAGTGCGTGCAGCGTCAGGCCGGACGGGCCAAGGGTAAAATCAAGGATTAATGAGGCAACAATCGCCAGAAACAGCACCCCCATCATCAGAAAGCGATGCTTCAGTACCCGATGATAGCGCCCCATTGCACTGTCGGGCGGCGTTACTTCGGATAACTTTACGGGATCGTGGGTCACACTCATCTTCAATACCTGTTCGGGAAAGCCCCGGATCGTTCCCTGGCCGGGAGAAAGGCAAGATTGTAGAAATTATGGAGAGAAAAATAAAGCTAATGATAATACTTATCAATAATATTTGTACCACCGCGCGGGATATAAAAAAGGCGCGAAATTCGCGCCTTTGGAGTTATTCAGCAATATTACTTATCTAATTTTGGAAATTCCATCTCGCTGTATTTCACAAACCGCGTCTTGCGCGTCAGCTTATAGCCGAACCAGATAATCAGGAACAGCGGAATACCAATATAGGTTGCCGCCGCGCCGTACCAGTCAATGGTGTCAGCGAGGAACGCCTGATAGTTCTGACCCAGAGTGATGATCAGGCACAGCACGAAGGCGAAAATCGGCCCCAGCGGGAAGAAACCGGAACGGTAAGGCAAGTCGGCCAGATCGCGGCCCTGGGCGACGTAGCCCCTACGGAAACGATAGTGGCTGATAGCAATTCCCAGCCAGGCGATAAACCCGGTCATCCCGGAGGTATTCAGCAGCCACAGATACACGGTCTGATTACCAAAGATTGAGGTCAGGAAGCACAGACCGGCAATCACGGTGGTCGCGTACAGCGCGTTACGCGGCACCCCCCCCTTCGACAGCTTGCTGAAAATGCGCGGCGCTTTGCCTTCACAGGCCAGAGCGTAAAGCATGCGCGTGGAGGCGTACATGCCGGAGTTGCCCGCCGACAGCACCGCCGTCAGGATCACCGCATTCATCACCGCTGCCGCCGACAGCAGGCCTGCATGCTGGAAGACCAGGGTGAACGGACTGACGCTGATATCTTTAACATCGTTGCGCAGCAGGCTTGGATCGGTGTACGGGATGATCAGGCTGATCACCAGAATCGCAAAGACGTAGAACAGCAGGATACGCCAGAACACCTGACGCACCGCGCGCGGGATATTTTTACCCGGGTCTTCAGATTCACCCGCAGCAATACCGATAAGCTCGGTCCCCTGGAAGGAGAAACCGACAATCATCGCCACGCCGATCATCGCCGCGAAGCCCCCGGCGAACGGCGCATCGCCAATCTGCCAGTTATGCCAGCCGGCGCTTTCGCCGCCGCGCATAATGCCGACGATCATCGCGACGCCGACAATAATAAAGATAATCACGGTAGCGACTTTAATCAGCGAGAACCAGTATTCCGCCTCACCGAAGCCTTTCACCGAAATATAGTTAAGCAGGAAGATCACGCAGAGGAATAACGCACTCCAGATCCAGCCCGGGGTGTCCGGGAACCACCAGCTCATCACCAGCTGCGAGGCCACCAGGTCAACGGCGATAGTCACCGCCCAGTTGTACCAGTAGTTCCAGCCGAGAGCGAAACCGAAGCCTTCTTCTACGTATTTTGCACCGTAGGTGGAGAATGAGCCGGATACCGGCATATACGCGGCAAGCTCACCAAGGCTGGTCATCAGGAAGTAGACCATCAGGCCAATCAGCGCGTAGGAGAGCAGCGCTCCGCCAGGTCCCGCCTGAGAGATGGTCGCACCTGAAGCGACGAAGAGACCGGTACCAATTGAACCGCCAATGGCTATCATCGTTAAGTGACGAGCTTTGAGTTCACGCCTTAACCCAGGCTGTTGTGTTGTTTTTATGTCATGATCCATGTTTAATCGCTGTGCTTTTCTAAAATGAGGCGCGATTGTAACAAACTACCGGGGAGCGTATAGCGATAACGCGACGTTATAAGTTAGCTTCATGATCGTCCGGCGATCATTAGAATAAGACGTGATGACAACGGCAGCGCTGCGACGGTTTTCCCGCCGCACTAGCAATGACAACGACTCTTTACTCTTTGCAGTAGCTGAGGAAACGGCTCAGGGCTTTTGATACGTGCTTCTGCCGGTGGCAGATACGATACAGCGTGCGTTTTAATTTTGGCAGCGGTACGGGCACTTCGACCAGCGTACCCAGCTCCAGCTGCTCGGCGATGGTCCGGCGCGACAGGCAGCTGATCCCCATCCCGTGGCGCACCGCATTTTTTATTGCTTCGGAGTTGCCCAGCTCCAGCGCCAGATCGAACTGCGGCAGGTGTGATAGCAGCAGATAGTCAACGATTTCTCGTGTACCCGACCCCTGCTCACGCAAGATCCACGGTGCCGCCGCCAGGCTTTGCAGCGTCACCGGATGGCTGAGAATGTCCGCACCCGGCGCAGCAAACACCACCAGCTCATCTTCCATCCACGGTTCGGTAATCAACTCGGGCATGTGGCATGGCCCCTCAATCAGACCGATATCAACACGAAAATCAGCGACGTCATTAATCACCTCCTGGCTGTTACCCACACTAAGCTCAAGCGGCAATAATGGAAAATCACGACGGTAGTGGGCGATCATGCCAGGCAGCAGGTAGTTGCCGATGGTGCTGCTGGCGGCTATACGCAGAGAACCGTTATCTTCACGAAACAACTGTTCGATCTCCTGCGCCTGCTCCAGCAGACCAACAGCACGTGGGTACAGCAGGCGACCGTGCTCATTGATTACCAGCCGCTTGCCAACGCGATCGAACAGCTTAACGTCAAGCTGGCCTTCCAGATCGGCCAGTGCGGCGCTAACCGCTGACTGGGACAGGGCCAACACCAGAGAGGCCTGGGTCGTTGACCCGCTTTTAAGTACCTCGGTAAAGACTTCCAGCTGGCGTAAAGTAATGTGCATAATGCTTCCTTAGTCTAAAGATACTGCCTTACAAAACGTGCTGCGATTCCAGCCCTCCGCCGACGCCGCTTAACACTAATAGTGGTTTATAATAAATATATTATCAATTTCTCTTTTAAGCCGAATTCTTACATGATCTCCATGGCTTTTAAGGAGAAACCGATATGACCGACATGACCTACCCTAATGCGCTACCTGTTGCCGTTAAGTTTATACCTGGACTGGCGCTGGCGGCAGGGATTGCCACCCTGGCGACCGCGGCAGGAAGCCTTCCCCAGCTTTCAGGTCTGGGGCTGGGCGCACTGACGCTGGCTATTGTCTTCGGTATCCTTATCGGCAATACGGTTTATCCCTATATTACCCGGCCCTGTAACGATGGGGTGGCTTTCGCCAAACAAAAACTTTTGCGTGTGGGGATCGTTCTGTACGGTTTTCGTCTGACCTTCCAGCAAATTGCCGATGTCGGCGCCAGCGGTATTGTGATTGATATGCTGGTTCTCAGCTCAACGTTTTTCCTTGCCTGCTGGCTGGGGCGTAAAGTTTTTGATCTCGATCGCGAAACCGTCTGGCTTATCGGTGCGGGTAGCAGCATCTGCGGCGCGGCAGCGATTCTGGCAACAGAGCCGGTGGTAAAAGCCGATCCGGCCAAAGTCACCGTCGCCGTTGCCACCGTGGTACTGTTCGGCACCCTGGCTATCTTTCTTTATCCTTTATTGTACCCGCTGGCAGCAGCACTGTTCCCATCTGTTACCGCAGAAAGCTACGGCATTTATATCGGCTCCACCCTGCATGAAGTGGCGCAGGTTGTTGCCACCGGGCATACCCTCGGCACGCAGGCGGAAAATACGGCTGTGATTGCTAAAATGCTGCGGGTGATGATGCTGGCTCCCTTCCTGGTTCTCCTCAGCTGGCAGATTAAACGCCTGCGCCCCGCTGCCGCCCACGGCGCGCAGAAGTCAGCAGTCAGCTTCCCCTGGTTTGCCCTGTTGTTTATCGCTGTAGCCCTGTTCAATTCTTTGCACCTGCTACCGCAAGAGATGATCGGCACCGTTAACCAGTTGGATAACGTGATGCTGGCAATGGCAATGGCTGCACTGGGCGTCACCACCCGTTTTGACCATTTGAAACGTGCCGGGCTGCGGCCGCTGCTGTTGGGTCTGGTGCTGTTTATCTGGCTGATTGTGGGTGGCGGTGCGATTAACCTGCTGGCCGACCATTTGATGGCATAATCTGGCCGCGTTTCCGGTTATCATAGCCGGAGATGACCCAGGCCATTAACAGGAGAACGGCATGAAATTTATCGGTGCCCACGTCAGCGCAGCAGGCGGCGTGGATCAGGCGGTTAAACGCGCCTTTGAGCTGGAAGCAACTGCCTTTGCGCTGTTCACCAAAAATCAGCGCCAGTGGCGCGCAGCACCGCTGACGGACGAGGTAATTTCCGCCTTTCGCAGCGCCTGTGAGCAGTATAACTATGGCCCCGGCCAGATCCTGCCCCACGACAGCTATCTGATTAACCTCGGCCATCCGGTTGAGGAAGCCCTTGAAAAGTCACGCGCTGCCTTCCTTGACGAAGTCACCCGCTGCCAGCAGCTGGGTCTGACGCTGCTGAACTTTCACCCAGGCAGCCATCTTCAACAGATTAGTGAAGACGAGTGCCTGAAGCGTATCGCAGAGTCGATCAATATCGTGCTGGACCAGACCGAGGGCGTTACGGCGGTGATCGAAAACACCGCTGGCCAGGGCAGTAATCTTGGTTTCCGCTTTGAGCACCTGGCGGCGATTATCGATGGCGTGGAGGATAAGTCCCGCGTCGGTGTCTGCATCGATACCTGCCACGCGTTTGCCGGCGGTTACGATCTGCGTACCGAAGAAGAGTGCGTGAAAACCTTCGAGGAGTTTGAGCGGATTGTCGGCTTCCGCTACCTGCGAGGGATGCACCTGAACGATGCGAAGAGTGAGTTTAACAGCCGCGTTGACCGCCATCACAGCCTCGGTGAGGGTAATATCGGTAAGACGGTATTTAGCTGGCTGATGAAAGATGCGCGATTTGACGGTATTCCAATGATTCTGGAAACCATCGATCCGGAAATCTGGAAGGATGAAATTGCCTGGCTGAAGTCAGAGCAGAAGTAAAAACGCAGACGTAGAAGTCAGACGCAAAAAAACGGCCCCGCAGTAGCGAGGCCGTTTTGCTATCGGGCCCAGGCGTTTTACCCTGGCCCAACTGGAGATTACGCTTTCGCCGTTTCCACTTCCGGGCGCTTCAGCACCGCGTAAGTCAGACCTGCCACCAGCGTACCGACTATAATCGCCATCAGGTAACCCAGTACCGGAGTGATTGCACCCGGGATCAGCAGAACAAACAGACCGCCGTGCGGTGCCATCAGTTTGGCACCAATCGCCATGGAGATGGCGCCGGTTACCGCGCCGCCAACGATACAGCATGGCAGTACGCGCATTGGGTCGCGGGCCGCAAACGGAATCGCACCTTCAGAGATAAAGCACAGACCCAGAACCAGCGCGGCTTTGCCGCCTTCCTGCTGACCTTTGTTGAACTTTTTACGTGCAACAATCGTCGCCAGACCCATCGCCAGCGGTGGCACCATACCGGCCGCCATAATCGCCGCCATCGGTCCGTAGGTTGAAGAACTTAGCAGACCCACGCCGAACGCGTAAGCCACCTTGTTCACCGGGCCGCCCATGTCGGTACACATCATGCCGCCAAGAACCGCACCCAGCAGTACCGCGTTCGCCGTACCCATGTTAGCCAGCCAGGTAGTCAGGCCAGACATGATACCGGCAACCGGTTTGCCCACCACGTAGATCATCAGCAGACCGGTGATCAGACTGGCGACCAGCGGAATAATCAGAATCGGCTTCAGTGCTTCCATACTGGTTGGCAGCTTCACCTTCTGACTGAGGAACTTCGCCGCATAACCGGCAATGAAACCGGCAATAATACCGCCGAGGAAGCCTGCGTTGATGCTGGTGGCGATCATACCGCCAATCAGACCCGGAGTCAGACCCGGACGGTCAGCAATGGAGAAGGCGATAAAGCCTGCCAGTACCGGCACCATCAGCGCAAACGCACTGCCGCCACCGATCTGCATCAGTGCCGCAGCCAGCGTGCCCTGCTCTTTAAACGCGGTGATACCGAACGCGAACGACAGCGCGATGCTCAGACCACCGGCCACCACCATTGGCAGCATGTAAGACACGCCGGTCAGCAGGTGACGGTAAGCACCGGTTTTCTCTTTCTTGTCTTCACTCTGTGCGGAAGACTGGCCGCCCTGCGGCTGGTAAGGCTTGGCTTCCGCCACGGCTTTATCCAGCTCCTGCGCGGTTTTCTTCAGCGCCAGACCGGTAGAGGTACGATACATCGGCTTGCCGGCAAACTTGGCCAGGTCCACTTCGATGTCCGCCGCAACGATAACCAGATCGGCCGCCGCGACCTCTTCCGGAGTGATGGCATTGCCTGCACCGACGGAACCACGGGTTTCAACCTTCACCCACCAGCCGCGTTTTTTCGCTTCGGTGTCGATGGCTTCCGCCGCCATAAAGGTGTGCGCTACGCCGGTTGGACAGGCGGTCACCGCAACAATACGTTTCGGGCCAGCGGCAGGCGCAGCCGCTTTCGCTACGGAAACCGGTGCCTGGTACGGCTGGGCATCGGTCTGCGCTTTCGCCAGCACGTCGGCAGGCTGGCGCAGCAGCTGTTCGATATCCGCCAGATAAATGGCTTTACCGTTCAGCGTGCTGTCGGCCGGAATGTTTTTACCGGCAACAATGACCTGGTCTGCTTCTGCCGGGTTATCGGTCAGCGTCAGTCCGGCACTTGCCGCAGCGGCGGTAGTGATGTTTTTTGCCAGATAGCCCGTTGCCAGCCCCAGCGAAGAATCTATGATCAGCAGCGTTTTCATTATGCGTCTCCTGCTGTTAATTATGGAAAGGTTGTAGGTCGACACGCGCCATCATTGCGGCCAACTGGGTACGATCGGTAACGCCCACATTGCTCTGGCTGACGGCCATTGCCGCCACGGCGGTTGCAAGACGCAGGGTGTGCTCGCTGGATTCACGCATCAGCAGGCCGTAGATCAGCCCGCCAACCATTGAATCACCGGCACCCACGGTGCTGACAACTTCACAGGCAGGTGGTTTTGCAATCCATTCGCCTGAAGCATTCACCCACAGCGCGCCTTCGGCACCGAGGGAGATCACCACGTGAGCAATACCCTGCTCGCGCAGCAAATGTGCTGCTTCAATCACATCTTGTAATGTCGGTAACTTGCGGCCAGCCCAGATTTCCAGCTCGCGGCGGTTAGGTTTCACCAGCCACGGCGCGGCTTTCAGACCGGCAACCAGCGCCTCGCGGCTGCTGTCAAAGATGATGCACGGGCAGTGAGTGCGTAACGTGGTCATCCACTCGGTAAAGGCTTCAGGATCGACGCCTGCAGGCAGGCTGCCGCTGACGCAGACCATGTCGAACTGGCCCAGCCAGGTCAGGGAATCGGCGGTGAAGCGATCCCAGTCCTGTCCGGTCACTTCAAAACCGGAGAAGTTCAGATCGGTAACATCGCCGCCCTTCTCGGTCAGCTT
Organism: Pantoea coffeiphila; assembly: GCF_016909495.1. Lineage (GTDB taxonomy): Bacteria > Pseudomonadota > Gammaproteobacteria > Enterobacterales > Enterobacteriaceae > Erwinia > Erwinia coffeiphila. The sequence continues at coordinate 126,209 of NZ_JAFBFW010000004.1, forward strand.
AACGTTAATACGGGTACGGCCTTCAACCACCTGGAAGCGGTTGGCAATGCCGAGGTCGCTGAACAGATGCTGGAAGCCATCCTGGTTTTCTTTACCGAGGAAGCCGCCGACGGTCACGTCGATGCCCAGATCTTTCAGCACCTTAGCAACGTTAATGCCTTTACCGGCCGCGTGCAGCCCGGTGGTTTTCACCAGGTTTACTTCACCGCGTTCGATTTCCGGCGTGTAACCCACCAGATCGTAAGCCGGGTTCAGGGTAATAGTGGCAACGCGTCTGCTCATGCTGCCCCCTCGCCCAGACCGGCGGCGATGGCTTCACCAATCGCGTCCAGCGCGGCGCGCGCATCTTCACCGCTGGCGGTAAAGCGCAGGCGATGGCCTTTTTTCACGCCCAGCGCCACGACTTTCATCAGGCTGCGGCCGTTAGCCGGTTTGCCGCTGCCGTCGAGGTTGGTGACGGTCACGTCGCAGTTGAACTGCTTGATTACGCTGACCAGCGCGGTGCCCGGACGGGCATGCAGGCCATGTTCGTTACGAATGGTGAACTCTTCGGTCAGTACGTCAGCCTGTTCGGACACTTCGCTGGTCAGCAGCGCGAGGATACCCGCCGCGTCGGCCTTCAGCAGACGTTCAGCTTTCCGGGCAATCAGCAGATCGCTCAGGTAGTTCAGCACGGTCAGCGGCTGGTCGTCGGCGACGGCCACGGTGATCAGCAGCGAAGCGCTTTCACCATTGACGTCGATCGGCGCGGCGGCACGGCTGACGGCCACGCCGCTACCCAGGTTACCGGTGGTGCTGTCGCTGAGCCAGATGCCCTGCCCCAGATTCAGCGGCTTCGCGCCGATGACGCTGCTGACGAAGGACGCATCAACCGCGCCAGCCTGCTGCAGACGACCGGCGTTCAGCGCCTGAAGCGTCATCAGATCGCTGGCGGCCACGTCGGTGGCAATCAGCGAAGTATCGAATTTGAACTCAGCGCCCTGCTTTTCGCCCATCAGCAGGCTGCGCAGCGTTTCCGCTGAATCGGTGGTTTTCAGCTGTTCAGCCACGCTGTCATCGCTCAGGACGTGAGTCAGCTGACGCAGCAGCGCCAGGTGTTCATCCGATTTGGCGGCGATGCCGATGACCACGTAGGCAGTCTGATCGTCGCCCCAGGCAATACCTTGCGGGAACTGGAACACCTGCACGCCGGTTTTCAGGACCAGATCGCGTGTATCGGTGGTGCCGTGCGGGATGGCAATACCGTTACCCAGGTAGGTAGAGGTCTGCTGCTCACGGGCAAGCATACCGTTAACGTAGCCTTCGCCCACGTTACCGGCAGCGGTCAGCGCGGCGGCAACCTGACGAATGGCATCTTGTTTGTCGGACGCCTGCGCACCGGGCTTAATGGCGTTGAGTTCTAACTGGAACATGGTTCTCCTCGCTGCTGAATTTGAATCGTTTCAGCTAATTTGAGAAAAAAAGCGCTATCCCTGAGCAAACAACCTGCGGAGACAACGCTGAAACGTTTCAAGGATTGTGGTCGTTATTGATGTGTTGTGGCAAGTTTTACTGCAAACGACATAGCAGATTTTTGACGGTCCGCACATTTTGTTGAGATTTGTCACAGAAAACCCCCGGCGCTATGGCTTTAGCTGAAGGGGTGCTGAAAGCAGGGGGATTTATCAGGAAAAGTGCTGAAGAGAGGTTAAGCAAGGGGCTTGATGGTTAGAAAAGTGCTGAAGAAAGGTTAAGCAGGGGTCAGATGGCAAGAAAAGTGTTGAAGAGAAGTCAGAAGAGGTTTGATGGCCAGATATGCTGATTTCAGCGCCCGCGCGCCTAAGGCGCCGTTGCGGCTTCCAGATTCACCAGATAGGTCATCGCGTCAAGGCTGCTGGTGCCGCACATATCCCGCGAAGGCTGCAATCCACCGCACACCTTTGGTCGCAGCGGGGAGCCAAAAATATTGCATAAATTGCGGTCATTAAGCTGAATACAGCGGGTGTTGGCCGGCTTGCCGTTGGGCATGCCCGGGATCGGACTGGAGATGGAAGGCGCAATACAGCAGGCTCCACAATCAATACGGCATTCCATCAGATAATCTCTACGCTAAGTTACAGGGCGCCACATTAGCAGAAGCCCTTTCGTTACGATACAGAATGTCGCGAATGTCAGATTATATCGTGAAGTGTGGCCTTATCCGCTGTAAACCACCGACGCTCGGGATATCCTCATGATTACAATTCCCGCTTTTTTCCGCTTAGCCATGCAGGCAGATCTTGCCTGAAAGCCCGGGCGCGAGTACCTTGTCGCGATAAATTTTCCTCTCTTCCACGTGAGATCCGTTTTATGCCAAGAGCGAATGAAATCAAAAAAGGTATGGCCATCAGCTACAACGGCAAACTGCTGTTGGTAAAAGACATTGATGTGCAAAGCCCAAGCGCACGCGGTGCGTCCACGCTGTACAAAATGCGCTTCACGGATGTACGCACCGGGCTGAAGGTTGAAGAGCGCTTCAAAGGCGATGACATCCTCGACACCATTTCTCTCAGCCGCCGCCAGGTCACCTTCTCTTATATAGACGGTGACGAATACGTCTTTATGGATGACGAAGATTACACCCCGTACAACTTCAAGCAGGATCAGATCGAAGACGAACTGCTGTTCCTGCCGGAAGGCGGCATTCCCGGTATTCAGGTGCTGACGATGGATGGCCAGATCCTGGCGCTTGAGCTGCCGCAGACCGTGGATATGGAAATTGTTGAAACCACGCCGGGTATTAAAGGTGCCTCTGCCAGCGCCCGTACTAAGCCGGCAACGATGAGTACCGGTCTGGTTATCCAGGTACCGGAATATCTCAGCAACGGTGACAAGATCCGCATTCATATTCCCGAACGTCGTTATATGAGCCGCGCAGACTAGTTCTGCCGGACAGGGGCGATGTGCAATGACATCGCCCTTTTTGTTATGTTATAACAAAAAGAAAACGCATTAACTGGAGCAATGATGACCCGGGTAAATTTGATCACCGGCTTTCTTGGCAGCGGAAAAACCACCACGCTGCGGCATTTACTGGCGAATAAACCCGACGGTGAAAAGTGGGCGGTACTGGTCAACGAATTTGGCGAAGTAGGTATTGATGGTGCGCTGCTGGCAGAAACCGGTGCCGTGCTGAAAGAGATCCCCGGCGGCTGTATGTGCTGTGTGAATGGGCTGCCGATGCAGGTTGGACTGAATATGCTGCTGAAGCAGTCAAAGCCGGATCGGCTGCTGATTGAACCTACCGGCCTGGGTCATCCGAAACAGATCCTCGATATGCTATCGGCCAGCGTGTACGAACCCTGGATCGATCTGCGCGCCACGCTCTGCCTGCTCGATCCGCGCCAGCTGCTGGATGAACGGGTGGTGGATAATGAAAACTTCCGTGACCAGCTGGCCGCCGCCGATATCATTATTGCCAATAAACAGGATCGCTGGGACGACACCAGCCGCCAGGCGCTGCTGAACTTCCAGCAGCAGTCAGCCTCCGGCCGCACGCTGGTTACCACCCAGCACGGCGAGATTGATGCAGCGCTGCTGGACACCCCACGCCGCAATCTCCGAGAGTTACCTCATCCCGCCCATCATCATCACAGCACCGCACCGTCGCGGCTGGCGGCACTCAAGCCTGACGACAACATGCCGTGGCGGCGAGCGCTGAATGAGGGCCAGGGATACTATGCCTGCGGCTGGGTTTTCAACGGCGATACGGTGTTTGATACCATCGGCCTGTTGGAGTGGGCAAGGCTGGCACCGGTTTCCAGGGTGAAAGGCGTCATGCGGATTGCGGAAGGTATGGTCAGCATTAATCGTCAGGGGGCCGACTTCCATATTGAGACCCGCAGCGCCGAGCCGCCGGACAGCCGCATTGAACTTATCGACGATGCGCGCGCGGATTGGAACAGTTTGCAAACTTCTTTGTTGAAACTTCGTTTACACTATCAGGGATAATCTACGCCGCGACTTAGCTAATGACTTTCTGGTATTTATGACGACTAAACGCTTACTGACCATCCTTTTACTCAATGCGCTGGGGTTAATCCTCTTTTTCTCCTGGTATCTTCCCGCAGGCCACGGCCAGTGGTTTGCCATCGATAAAGGGATTTTCTACTGGTTCAACGACCGCATGGTGACCAGTAAACTTCTGCTGTGGCTGGTAGCCATCACCAACTTCCGCGCATTTGACGGCGTCTCTCTGTTGGCGATGGGCGGTCTTTATCTGCACTTCTGGCGTCGTGAAACGCCGCAGGGCCGCCGCAGAATGCTGGCCATCGGCATCACCATGCTGATTACCGCCGTGGGCCTGAACCAGCTCGGTCATCTGATCCCGGTTTCACATGCCAGCCCGACGAAATATTTCCCGGATGTGCATCATGTCTCACAGCTGACCGGTATTCCGACCAAAGACTCCTCGGCGGACAGTTTCCCCGGCGACCACGGTATGATGCTGATTATTTTCGCCTGCTTTATGCTGCGCTATTTCAGCCGCCGCGCGTTTGCCCTGGCGGTGCTGATCGTACTGGTGTTTGCGATGCCGCGCGTGATGATTGGCGCCCACTGGTTTACCGACATTGCCGTAGGTTCCCTTTCCGTGGTGCTGGTGGGAATGAGCTGGTGGCTAATGACTCCGGCCAGCGACTATCTCGTGAACTGGCTCTATCGTCATTTACCGGGTAAATATAAACCGGCCAGGTAATTCCCCTTATAAACCTGCAGTACATTCCGCATTAAGGATAAATATTTTTCTTATCTTTAATGCGGATGAGAAATCAATTAGCAGGCTAACATAGTGAATCACTCAGAACATTTCATTATGCCTGCGCAGGCAAGCTCAACAAGGTAACCAACTGTCATTCTTTGAGATTATTCCTAATCTCACAGCCGCTATACCTTCTGTCACAAAGCCGTGCTGTCCGGCACGCTAAAACCGCCAATATTGTCCGTTCTCTGACCAAATGCGTATCTGGTTATTTCACATCAAAAAAACCTATAAAAAAGTACTTAAAACCCCTCGCCATGGGAGTTGTAATGGGGTAACCTCGTTTCCGGTTAGGCAAAATGGGTAAAATATTTCGGTCTGTTACATTTTAAAACGTGCTCGCTAACACATTTTAAAGATTCCGAAATTGTCATCTTGTGATGCGCTAATTAATCTCGTTTCGTTTCGCATTTTAACTAACGACTCTGTCGTTAAGGACTTCAAGGGATTACAAACATAATGGTCAAGTCTCAACCTATTCTGAGATATATCCTGCGGGCAATCCCCGCCGTCGCATTTGCGGCACTTTTGTCAGCATGTAGTTCGAACAGCGGGCACAATGTACAAACTGATACTCATGCAGTTAAAGACCAGAATGGTTTTTTACTTCAAGCGTCTCAGGATGAATTCGAACAGATGGTTCAGAACGTGGATATTAAATCCCGTTTAATGGATCAGTACGCAGACTGGAAAGGCGTGCGTTATCGTTTAGGCGGTACCAGCAAACGTGGCATTGACTGCTCGGCCTTTGTTCAGACTACGTTTCGTGAACAGTTTGGTTTAGATCTTCCTCGCTCAACTTATGAACAGGAAGACAGCGGAAAGAGTATCCAGCGCGCGAAACTGCGCCCGGGTGATTTAGTTCTGTTCCGCGCAGGCTCTACGGGTCGTCATGTCGGTATTTATATCGGTAATGACAACTTCGTACATGCATCGACCAGCAGCGGCGTGATGATTTCTAATCTCAACGAGTCGTACTGGAAAAATCGCTACCGCGATGCACGCCGGGTTCTGAGCCGAACTCAAAGCTGATTTTATCCTTTGAAGTCTGCGAAACACGAGAGAAAAAGACGCTGCCCCGGCAGCGTTTTTTTTCGCCTGTTTTCCAGCAAAAAAACTATTGATAATCAAAAGAATATGAAGACAGAAACCCGCCGCCGTTATATCCTGCATTGCTTACACCAGAGAAGCTGTTTGTTACTAATAAATAATAAAAAACCGGCTATAACGGGAGATATCACCCCATGCCACTGCCAACAAACGTCACGCGACTGGTCCCCCAGCAGCGCAAGATAGTCTGTCTGAGTGCCGCCATTGGTTTTATTTTTTTTCTGTCGTTTATCGTTATTACCCTGAGTATCACCTGGAACCGCCATTCCGAAAGCCATAACCGGCTGGCTGGCTACACGCAAAGCTATGTCATCAACCTGTTCGGTGAACTTCAGCAAACCCTACAGCCTTTACAGGCCGCCGCCAGTATTGCCAGCTGCGACCAGGTTCGTAATGATCTGATCCAGCGCGCCGCATTCGCTCCTAATATTCGTGCCATTTTGCTGGTCAAAAACGGCGTGGCCTTCTGCTCCTCCGCCACCGGGCCAATGTCGCTGGCGGTAAAAAGCATTTCCCCCTTAACCGACATCGCTAAACCGCTGGATATTCGCCTGATCCCCGACACGCCAATGGTTCCGGGCAAACCCGCAATCGCCATTTGGCTGTCCGATGCCAATCACCCGTCCTACGGCGTGTTTGTCACTTTGAACGTTAACCTGACCCCTTACCTGCTGCTGACCTCCCGCCATCTGGAGATTGCCGGGATGGCGATAGCCACAAAAGATAACGCGCTAACCACCTGGAATGACGGAGTGATCAAGCTTGCGGATTTGCCGCAGCACCCGCTGCGTACGATTGCCATTTCCGGATACCCCCTGACGCTTTATTTCTATGGGGAAACGCTTCCTGCGCGCGATGTTCATGTCATCCTTCTCGCCGGACTGTTACTCAGCATCATCGCCGCCTTTGCCTGTTTCCTGGCGCTTTTACTGCGCCAGCGGCAGGGAAAAGAGATCCAGCTGGGCATGAAGCGGGGTGAATTTCACGTAGAGTATCAGCCGGTCATAGAAGCCAGTACCGGGCGAACTTACGGGCTTGAAGCCCTGTTGCGCTGGACACATCCGACCGAAGGCCGAATACCGCCCGACTCGTTTATCAGCTACGCCGAAGGACAAAACCTGATCGTCCCGCTAACCCGGCATTTATTTCAGCTCGTTGCACGGGATGCACACCAACTGTGCAAAACGATCCCTGCCGGAACGCGTCTGGGTATTAATCTTTCCCCACTGCATTTAAGCTACCCGACTTTTCGTCAGGACGTGCTCGATTGGCTGGAAGCCATGCCGCAAAATCATTTCGAATATATTTTCGAAATTACCGAACGCGCTATGGTGGATGACAACAGCGCGGATGAAATCTTCCATTGGATTCGCCAGCAAAATATTAAAATTGCGATTGATGATTTTGGCACCGGTCACAGTGCGTTAATCTATCTGGAAAAGTTTAAATTTGATTACCTGAAGATCGATCGGGGTTTTGTACTCAGTATTGGCACTGAAACCGTTAATTCTCCGGTACTGGACGCCGTGCTGAGTCTGGCGCAGAAACTGAATCTGAATACGGTAGCCGAAGGGGTGGAAACCGCCGAGCAGGCGCTGTGGCTGATCAATGGTGGTATCAGCCATATGCAGGGTTATTTATTCAGTCGGCCGCGAACAGTACCCCAGCTGGTGGATTATTTTATCGACCAGTCCGTGTCAAACGATCGCACGGTACTGGTTGGTTAGCATCAACTGTCAAAACGGGTAAAAAGGCTTAACTATCATTGCGCCCGGTTAGCTTTACTGTCAGTCTGACTTGCCTGTCTTTTTCAATAACCTTCGGGAGCCTGTTAAACCATGATTGTGCGCGTTGTTGCCCTTGCTTTATTCAGCCTGACCGCTGCCTGCGCGCAGGCTGAAAAGATTAATGAGAGCTACAGTTTTGCCCAGCTTGGTACTGCAAAATACGCCACAGGCTTCACGCATTTTGATTATACCAACCCGGCCGCGCCAAAAGGCGGTAGTATTACCCTCTCGGCGATTGGCACCTACGATAACTTTAACCGCTATGCCATGCGCGGCAGTCCCGGCGCGCGCACAGAAGCACTGTATGACAGCCTGTTCACCTCGTCCGAAGATGAGGTCGGCAGTCTCTACCCGCTTATTGCCGAATATGCCCGCTACCCCGACAATTATCGCTGGGTTGAGGTGAATATTAATCCACTGGCACGATTCCAGGACGGCTCGCCGATAACCGCCGCCGATGTCGCCTTCACCTTCAATATGTTTATGACTCAGGGCGTGCCGCAGTATCGCGTGTATTATAAAGGCGTCACCGCTAAGGCCATTTCCCGTCTGACGGTGCGTTTTGAACAGCCGCAGCCCGACCGCGACAAAATGCTGTCGCTGCTGTCATCACCGGTGTTCCCGGAGAAATTCTGGAAAAATCGTAATCTGGGTGAGCCACTCCCCTATCCACCGCCGTCCAGCGGACCCTATCGTATTACCGCCTATAAAGTCGGCCAGTCAATCACCTACTCACGGGTAAAAGATTACTGGGCAGCAAACCTGCCGGTGAATAAAGGGCGTTTTAACTTCGATAAAATCCGCTACGACTATTATCTCGATGATAACGTGGCCTTCGAGGCATTTAAGGCCGGTGCGTTTGATTTCCGGGCAGAAGGTTCGGCAAAAAAATGGGCCACGCAGTACAGCGGTAACAATTTTGAACGCGGCTATATCATCAAAGACCCGATCCCGAATACCGTTGCTACCGACACCAACTGGCTGGCCTTTAATATTCAGCGCCCGCAGTTTACCGATCCGAAAGTGCGTGAAGCGCTGTCGCTGGTGTTTGATTTCGACTGGATGAACAAGGCGCTGTTTTATAATGCCTATAAGCGAGTCGACAGCTATTTCCAGAATACAGAGTACGCTGCACGCAACTACCCTGACGCCAGCGAACTGGAAATACTTGCCCCGCTAAAGGGGCAGTATCCATCTGAAGTCATTGATAAAATTTATCAACCGCCCACAACTGACGGCAGCGGCTACGATCGGGGTAAACTCTTACAGGCACTCGATCTGCTCAAACAGGCAGGCTGGGAGCTGAAAAACCGACAGCTGGTGAATGTTAAAACCGGTAAACCGATGCGTTTCGAACTGCTGTTGCGCAGCGGCGGCAGCGACCAGTGGGTGCTACCGTTCCAACATAATCTGTCGCGTATCGGTATTACCATGGATGTACGCCAGGTGGACAGCTCGCAGTATCTTTCCCGCCTGCGCAGCCGTGATTTCGATATGCTGCCCTCGCCCTATGCCGCTTTTGCCACCCCCGATACCGGCCTGCAGTTTTACTGGGCCAGCAGCTATATCAATTCCAGCTACAACAGGCCGGGCGTCAATAGTCCGCTGGTCGATAATCTGATCGAACAGATTAACCAGCATCAGGGCGATAAACCGGCGCTGATCGCTCTGGGACGAGTGCTGGACCGGGTGCTGCTGTGGAACTACTACATGATCCCCATGTGGTACAGCGCCAGCGATCGTTATGCCTACTGGAATAAATTCTCGATGCCGACCACTCGCCCAACCTATTCGCTGGGCTTTGACAGCTGGTGGTACGATGTCAACAAAGCCGCACAGCTGCCGGCGCAGCGTCGTTAAGGAGCCTGATTGTGGGTGCGTATATTCTTCGTCGCTTACTGCTGATTATTCCCACCCTGTGGGCGATTATCACCATTAACTTTTTTATCGTGCAGATTGCACCAGGTGGCCCGGTCGATCAGGCCATTGCCAATATTGAGTTTGGACAGACCACCGGCCTGCCGGGTGCTGCCGGCGAAAACGCCTCCCACTCGCGAAGTTCGCTGAATGCCTCCCCCGCTGAGGGTCAGTATCGCGGTTCCCGAGGCCTGGATCCTGAGGTGATTGCCGAGATCACCAAGCGCTACGGCTTTGATAAACCGCTGCACGAGCGTTATTTCACCATGCTGTGGAACTATCTGCGCTTTGATTTCGGCGACAGCCTGTTCCGCAGTAGTTCGGTTATACAGTTGATCAAAGAAAGCCTGCCGGTGTCGGTGACGCTGGGACTATGGAGCACGCTGATTATTTATCTGGTTTCGATTCCGCTCGGCATCAAGAAGGCGGTACGCAACGGCAGTGCATTTGATATCTGGAGCAGCACGGCGATAATCATCGGCTACGCCATTCCCTCTTTCCTGTTCGGTATCATGCTGATTGTGCTGTTTGCCGGAGGCAGCTACCTCGACTGGTTCCCACTGCGCGGACTGGTCTCACCGCAGTTCGACAGCCTGCCGTGGTATGGCAAAATCACCGACTATCTCTGGCATATCACCCTGCCGGTGCTGGCGACGGTAATCGGTGGCTTTGCGACGCTGACCATGCTGACTAAAAACTCGTTTCTTGATGAGATCCGCAAGCAGTACGTCGTTACAGCCCGGGCCAAAGGGCTGGATGAGGAGAAAATTCTTTACCGCCACGTGTTCCGAAACGCCATGCTGTTAGTGATCGCCGGTTTCCCCGCCACCTTTATCAGCATGTTCTTTACCGGCTCGCTGCTGATTGAGGTGATGTTCTCGCTTAACGGTCTGGGTCTGCTGGGCTACGACGCGACCATTCAGCGCGATTATCCGGTGATGTTTGGCACGCTGTACATTTTCACGCTGATCGGGCTGCTGCTGAACATTATCAGCGATATCACCTACACGCTGGTCGATCCGCGTATTGATTTCGAGGGGCGCTGATGAGCCATTTAAATCCGATTAATCAGGCCCGCTGGGCGCGGTTTAAGCATAACCGCCGCGGATACTGGTCGCTGTGGATCTTCCTGGTGTTTTTCGTGCTTTGCCTCGGCTCCGAACTGCTGGCGAACGATAAGCCGCTGGTGGTGCACTATCAGGATCGGACCTATTTCCCGCTGGTGGTGAACTATACCGAAAGTGATTTTGGCGGGCCGCTGGACACCCCGGCAGATTATCAGGACCCATGGCTGAAGCAGCGGCTGGACAGTGCGGGTTGGGCTATCTGGGCTCCAATCCGCTTCGGCGATAATACAATTAACTTTGCCAGCACCCGCCCCTTCCCTTCCCCGCCTTCGCTGGAAAACTGGCTGGGTACCGATGCTAACGGTGGCGACGTGCTGGCGCGCATTCTCTACGGCACGCGGATTTCCCTGATGTTTGGCCTGATGCTGACGCTGTTTTCCAGCGTGATTGGCATTATCGTCGGCGCAACCCAGGGCTATTTTGGCGGTAAAGTCGATCTGTGGGGACAGCGTATTATTGAGGTCTGGTCGGGCATGCCGACGTTATTCCTGATTATCCTGCTCTCCAGCGTGGTGCAGCCCGGCTTCTGGTGGCTGCTGGCGATTACCGTGATTTTCGGCTGGATGAGCCTGGTCGGCGTGGTTCGCGCGGAATTTCTTCGCACGCGTAACTTCGACTACATCCGCGCCGCACAGGCGATGGGGGTCAGCGACTGGCGCATTATGTCGCGGCATATGTTGCCGAATGCGATGGTCGCCACGCTGACCTTCCTGCCGTTTATTCTTTGCGGATCGATCACCACGCTGACCTCGCTGGATTTTCTTGGCTTCGGGCTGCCAATGGGTTCGCCGTCGCTGGGGGAGCTCCTGCTACAGGGTAAAAATAATCTACAGGCTCCGTGGCTGGGGCTGACCGCCTTCTTCTCGCTCGCGATCCTGCTGTCACTGTTAATTTTTATTGGTGAAGCCGTGCGCGACGCCTTTGACCCGAGCAAGGTACACTGATATGGCGCTACTTTCGATTCAGGATCTGAGCATTGCTTTTCGCCAGGGCGGCGTTGAACGGCGCGTGGTGGACGGACTTTCGCTTTCGGTGGATGCCGGTGAAACCGTGGCGCTGGTCGGCGAGTCAGGCTCAGGTAAAAGCGTGACGGCGCTGTCGGTGATGCGGCTACTGCCTTCACCGCCGGTGGTTTATCCGCAGGGTGATATCCAGTTTGCCGGTCAGAGCGTGCTGCATGCCGATGAACGCACGCTGCGCGGCCTGCGCGGTAACCGTATAGCGATGATTTTTCAGGAACCGATGGTTTCGCTAAACCCACTGCACAACATAGAAAAGCAGCTTTATGAAGTGCTGTCACTGCATCGCGGGATGCGCCGGGAAGCTGCACGGGCCGAAATGCTCAGCTGCCTGGAACGTGTGGGCATCCGCAATGCGACCAGGCGATTAAATGATTTTCCCCACCAGCTTTCCGGCGGCGAGCGCCAGCGCGTGATGATTGCTATGGCGCTGCTGACTCAGCCCGAACTGTTAATTGCCGACGAACCCACTACCGCACTGGATGTGACGGTACAGGCGCAGATCCTCACCCTGCTGAAGGAGCTGAAGCAGGAGCTGAATATGGGCCTGCTGTTTATCACCCATAACCTGAATATTGTGCGCCAGCTTGCGGATAGCGTAACCGTGATGCGCAACGGCCAGGCTGTGGAACATAACAGCACACAGCAGCTCTTTGCCGCGCCGCAGCATCCTTATACTCGCCAGCTGCTGGATGCTGAGCCAGAAGGCCGGCCTGAACCCGCGGATACAGAACAGGCACCGTTGCTGAAAGTGGATAACTTACAGGTAGCGTTCCCGATTAAAAAGGGGCTGATGCGCCGCACGGTGGGCTATCACCATGCATTAAAATCGCTGAGTTTTAGTCTGCATCCGGGTGAAACGCTCGGTCTGGTTGGGGAATCCGGCTCCGGTAAAAGCACTACCGGACTGGCGCTGCTGCGGCTGATTGCTTCCGGTGGCGATATCTGGTTTAACAACCAGCCGCTGCACCAGTGGAACCGCAAGCAGATGCTGCCGGTGCGCCGCCAGATCCAGGTGGTGTTTCAGGACCCTAACTCGGCGCTGAATCCACGGCTTAACGTGCTGCAAATCATTGCAGAAGGGCTACAGGTTCATCACCCCGAGCTGGATGCAGGGCAGCGGGAAGCAAAGGTGATTACCGCAATGGAAGAGGTCGGCCTGGACCCTGAAACTCGCCAGCGCTATCCGGCAGAGTTTTCCGGCGGTCAGCGCCAGCGTATCGCCATCGCCCGCGCGCTAATCCTGCAACCGCAGCTGATCATTCTGGATGAACCAACCTCGTCACTGGACCGTTCGGTGCAGAAACAGATCCTCACCCTGCTGAAAAAGCTTCAGCAACAGCACCGGCTGGCCTACATCTTTATCAGCCACGATTTGCAGGTGGTGCGTTCGCTTTGTCATCAGGTCGTGGTGCTACAGCAGGGAGAAGTGGTCGAACAGGGGGAATGTGAGAAGATTTTTAATACGCCACAGCAGGAATACACTCGCCAGCTGCTGATGCTGGCCTGATCGCGAGATCGACGTGCTGCTACGGGTTTAGTTATGACGTTCTGCGGCCGGGTCAGGCTTAATCAAAACGTCTGGCGGTGGGGACAAGCTTGTTCAAATGTGGTGAGACTCAGCCTGACCTAATCGCGGCGTTCACCGGCAAAGGTTTCAGCAATACCGACGCCGAAATTCTTCAGGCGGCAGGTGGTGGTGCATTCATCCTGCCGATGAACAAACAGGCAGGGCTCACCTTCCAGCTCCAGTACGGAACACTCCAGCTGCATATCAGCCAGTGCCAGTTTGATGTTCTGCATAATTTCCCATGCAGAATCACCGTTGTGGCTCAGCAGGCGCAGCCCGATCAAGTCGTCATCGCTGTTTAACACATTGGCTGCCTGAGGTTCTACGGTGAAGCCGACAGGCCCACCGCAGCGTCGATAACTGGCTGGCAAACGATGTACCACTGAATGTTGTAATGTATTCAACATAGTCCCCCCCAGAGTGACTTTAAACAATTTTTTCACAATTATTTTACAAGGTAAATCATCAATTGTGGAAATAACTTTAACGTGCTGATAAACAGCATCATTTATCTCAGGCAGTTTTAATCACCTGACTTATCCACATTTTTTATAGTCTTTTTTTGAGAGGTAACTCTCATTTATTCGCTATATTTACCGCGTTACCCTCGGGATCACAACCGTTTTCGTAGCAATACTGTTACTTTTTCAGGGTTAGCATTTCACAAATAATCAACAGAACGGTGAGAATGCCCGGTACTTGATCAAATGCATCGCTGCCCGGCTACAGTCAGGCGTGCCCGGGTACGGAAGAGAAACAGCCCGCGAACAGGCTGGATGAACGATTCGAAGATCGATGTCTGAAGCGGATTAACGGATTGCAGCAGATACCCTTTACCTGAGCACCGGGTATTGGGTATTGGATTCTGGGTACTGGGTACTGGGAATACTACCGGGCCAAAAGCGGCCCGGCAGCAGAATCAGGCGGACTGAGCGTGGCGCGGGCGCGCCGCATAAAGGAACAGAACAATCGATAGCGTAGCGCAGATAAAGATCGCTGTGACCATCGGCCACGCACTGTTAAAGGTCATGGTAGACAACAGCGCTCCGGCCAGCGCGCCCACACCAAAACGCAGCGTGCCCGCCAGGGAAGAGGCGGTTCCCGCCATATGAGGAAACTCATCCAGGATCACCGCCATCGCATTCGATGACACCATCGCCACGCAGCCGATAAACATCGCCACGCCAAACACCAGCGGCAGGAAGCCGAGATCCAGCGCGCTAACCAGCAGCAGCCAAACCGCCATAGTGAACTGGACCAGCAGACCAAAGCGGAACATCGCCAGCGGACCAAAACGCCGAACACAGCGGCTGTTCAGCAGCGTCATCAGGAACAGGAACACCACGTTCAGCGCAAAGTAGTAGCCAAAGTCCTGCGGCGAAATATGGTTGAGCTCGATGTAAACGAACGGCCCGGCGTTCAGGAAGGAGAACAGCCCGGCAAACGAACAGCCGCTGGCCAGCATATAGCTGAACACTCGCTTATGGCGAAACAGCGAAAGGAAATTACCCAGCGTGGTACGCAAATTAAACCGCTGTCGCTTCTCCTTCGGCAACGTCTCCTTTATCTGGGTTACCACCAGCAGCGTGGTAATAATCGCCGCCACGGAAATCGTCCAGAAAATAGCGTGCCAGCTCCAGATCAGCAGCAGCCAGCCACCGACGATCGGTGCTAGCAGCGGTGCCACGGTGGTCACCAGCATCACGAACGACATCATGCGCGAGAATTCCTCTTTCGAGTAACTGTCGCGCATCAGGGCGCTGATCACCACGCTGCCCGCCGCCGCCGACAGGCCGTGCAGGAAACGCATATTGATCAGCTGCTCAATACTCTGCGAAAGCGCACAGGCGGCGGCAGCCACCGCAAAGATCAGCGTGCCTACCGCAATCACCGGCTTGCGGCCAAAGCTGTCCGCCAGCGGACCATAGATAAGCTGACCAAGTGCAAAGCCAAGAATATAGGCGTTGAGCGTCATCTGTACGCTGCCCGCCGACACGCCAAACTCGCGAGCAATCTGCGGCAGCGCAGGCAGATACATATCGATCGAAAGTGGCATCAGCATCGCCAACAGACCGAGGATCACCACCAATCCTGCGGAAGAATTCTTATCCTTTGACACTCACTGCCCCTTTGAAATTATTGTGCGCTAGCGCGCCAGCCCAACGCTGGCGACTTCTTCCTCAGTCAGCGCACGGTACTCACCCGGCTCCAGATCGGCATCCAGGCTGATATCGCCAATGCGCTCACGGTGCAGTTCCACCACGCGGTTCCCCACCGCGGCGAACATCCGTTTCACCTGATGGTAACGACCTTCACTGATGGTCAGGCGCACGTGATGCTCGTCGAGCGCTTCCAGCACCGCCGGTTTGGTCAGCGTCTTCTCATTGTGCAACTGCACGCCTTCGGCAAACTGCTGCGCCGTGTCGTCGCTCAGCGGATGCTCAAGAGTCACCAGATAGGTTTTCTCGCAGTGGTGGCGAGGAGAGGTAATACGGTGCGACCACTGACCGTCATCGGTCATCAGTACCAGACCGGTGGTATCAATATCCAGGCGTCCGGCGGCATGCAGCTTATAGGCGGTCGGCTCGGCGAGGAAATACAGCACGGTAGGATGATCGGGATCGTCGGTGGAACACACGTAACCCACCGGCTTATTCAGCATGAAATAGCGCGGCCCCAGCTGCTGCTGCAGCGGATTACCGTCAAACTCCACGGTGTTTTCCGGGGTCAGTTTAAATGAGCCATCGCGCACAACTTCGCCGTCAACGGTCACTCTTTTTGCTCGCAGCTCACGCGCGGCGATGGCGCGGCTGACTTCCAGCTGCTGGGATAAAAACTTATCAAGTCGCATTAACTCTGCACTGCCTGTATTTTGGAATGAAAACTGACGATTAACGTCTTGTGATGTGGCGCGAAGCGCTCATCCAGAATGGAATGCACAGTATAGCCGCAGAAGTCCCTGCATCACAGAGGGAATAGTCCTCATAACGCCCTTTCGTGGCATAATAGCCAAATATTTTTTCCGCAGTGAGTGTTCATGTCTTTTACCCTACGCCCCTATCAACAGGAAGCGGTGGATGCCACCGTCAGCTACTTTCGCCGCTCCGCCGAGCCGGCGGTCATCGTGCTGCCGACCGGCGCGGGCAAAAGCCTGGTGATTGCCGAACTGGCCCGCGTGGCGCGTGGTCGGGTACTGGTGCTGGCGCATGTCAAAGAACTGGTGGCGCAGAATCACGCGAAATATCAGGCTTATGATCTGGAGGCGGATATCTTTGCCGCCGGACTACAGCGTAAAGAGAGCCAGGCAAAAGTGGTGTTCGGCAGCGTGCAATCTGTGGCACGAAACCTGGCGCAGTTTGACGACCGTTTTTCACTGCTGATTGTTGATGAGTGCCATCGCATCAGCGATGCCGACGACAGCCAGTATCAGCAAATCATCAACCAGCTGCGCCAGCGCAATCCGCAGCTGCGTCTGCTCGGCCTTACCGCCACGCCCTACCGGCTGGGGAAAGGCTGGATCTATCAGTTCCACTATCACGGTATGGTGCGCGGCAGCGAACAGGCGATGTTTCGCGACTGCATCTATGAGCTTCCGCTGCGCTATATGATTAAGCACGGCTTTCTGGTACCGCCCGAGCGGCTGGACATGCCGGTGGTGCAGTATGATTTCAGTCGTCTGCAGGCGCAGGAAAATGGCCTGTTCAGCGAGGCCGATCTCAACCGTGAACTGAAACAGCAGCAGCGCATCACGCCGCATATCATTCAGCAGATCGTCGAATTTGCTCAAGAGCGTCAGGGAGTAATGATCTTCGCCGCGACCGTTGAGCATGCCAGAGAAATTCTCGGCCTGCTGCCGGACAGTAAAGCCTTAATCAGCGCCGGAACGCCCGCCGCCGAACGCGATGCGTTGATTACCGCCTTCAAGGCGCGTGAGCTGCTATATATGGTCAACGTCGCGGTACTGACCACGGGCTTTGATGCGCCCCACGTCGACCTGATTGCCATTCTGCGCCCCACCGAATCGGTCAGCCTTTACCAGCAGATTGTCGGCCGCGGACTGCGCCTCAGTCCGGGGAAAAGCGACTGCCTGATCCTCGACTACGCCGGTAATCCTCACGATTTGTTTACGCCGGAAGTGGGGACGCCAAAAGGGAAAAGCGACAATAAACCGGTGCAGGTTTTCTGCCCCGGCTGCGGTTTCGCCAACACCTTCTGGGGGAAAACCACCGCCGACGGCACAATCATTGAGCACTTTGGCCGCCGCTGCCAGGGCGTGCTGGAGGATGATGAAGGCAACCGCGAGCAGTGCGACTATCGCTTCCGCTTCAAGAACTGCCCGCAGTGCAACGCCGAAAATGATATTGCCGCCCGCCGCTGCCGCGAGTGCGACACGATTCTGGTCGATCCCGACGATATGCTGAAAGCCGCGCTGAAGCTGAAGGATGCGCTGGTACTGCGCTGTGCGGCCATGGTGCTGGAGGCCGGAAGCGACGAGCACGGCGAATGGCTGAAGGCGCGCTACTTCGATGAAGAGGCCACCGAGGTGAGCGAGCGTTTCCGGCTGAAAAGCCCGGCGCAGCGCACCGCCTTTGAGCAGCTTTTTTTACGCCCGCACCAGCGCGCACCGGGCGTGCCGCTGAACTGGAAAACGGCTGACGATATCATCAGCCTCCAGCCGCTGCTGCGCCATCCTGATTTTGTTGTCGCGCGTAAACAGCGGCATTTCTGGCAGGTGCGGGAAAAAGTCTTTGATTACCAGGGACGTTTTCGCCGGGCTAATGAGCTGCGCTGAGTTTATTACGTTGCCCGCAGCGGCAAACGAGGCTATAATGCCGCCCGCTTTTGCTCTGCAAAGGCTGAACAATCCGCCTGCTGCTGGGTCGCCTGTAGCAGGAACAAAAACTGAAGAGACTTTATAATGTTCACTATCAATGTAGAAGTACGTAAAGAGCAGGGTAAGGGTGCGAGCCGCCGCCTGCGTGTAGCTAACAAATTCCCAGCTATCGTTTACGGTGGCAAAGAAGAAGCTATCGCTATCGAACTGGACCACGACTCCGTAATGAACATGCAGGCTAAGCCTGGTTTTTACGAAGAAGTGCTGACTCTGGTTGCAGATGGCAAAGAAATCAAAGTTAAAGTGCAGGCTGTTCAGCGTCACCCGTTCAAGCCAAAACTGCACCACATCGACTTCGTTCGCGCTTAATCGCTCGTTCGTTACAGATGTAAAAGAAACGCCGCATATGCGGCGTTTTTTTTATGCTGAATTCGGGCAGACCTGAAATCAGATCCACCCTATGCGGCTACTTACCGCTGGTGCGGCGCTGCAATTGATCGCGCAGGTTGGGCGGCGTGCCCTTAATGGTCAGCGTATCGGTGGTCGGGTCCCAGAAGATACGCTCGCCCAGCAGCATAGCGTCAAAATTCAGCGTTAAGCCACCGCCGCTGCCGGCAAACTTGGTCAGCTGACGCAGAGTGCTGCGATCGGCCGGGAAACTCTCTTCCAGCTCGTAGCCCTGCTCGGCGGTAAACGCCTGGAAGGTTTTTTCACCCAGCGGCGCCAGCTCTTCCGACAGCCCCTGAAGTTCGATCTCTTCACCCGCCTGCAGCTGCTCGTTGCAATAGCTGTAAACCTGCTGACGGTAGTTCTGGCGCTCGTTTTTATCAAGGCTGGCTTCTGCGCAATAGTCATCCACCGCCTGCAGCAGGCCGCGGTTCTGCGCTTTGGTGTCCAGACCCACGCTGGCACCAAGGAAGTCCATAAAGAAGTCCGCGACTTTGCGCCCTACCCGCCCGCGCAGGAAGGTCAGATAACGGGTCGACTCCGGGTTAGCTTCCCACTCGGTCAAATCGACGCGCGCCACGATATCAGCATGATTAATATCCAGGAACTGCGTGCTGCTGATATCCAGCTCTTCGTTCACGCGCATACTGTTCTGGCTGCTCAGCACCGCGATCAACAGATAGTTCACCGCCAGGTAGCGGTACTGACCAAACAGCACCACGCCGCTTTCTGCAAAGGGATATTTACCCAGTTCATCGCGCAGGCGACCGGTAGCGGCACGGCTGAAACCCAGAAAATCATCCTCGCCTTTGCGGCAGTTGCGCAGCGCCTCGGCCAGTTCGCTCTCTTCGTTGAACAGGCCATAGGCTTTACTTTTGGCGCTGTAAACGCGATGCAGCTCTTCCATCATGGCGGTAACCGCCGGGGTGGACGGCAGCAGCGAATCACGCAGAACCAGATCCAGCGTCTGTTCATCACGTTTGATCAGCTGATGAAGGGCAATCTGGTCGATATCCAGACTCATGGTAAACTCTCCTTTTGGCACAGGCGCGTATTCAATCACCGAGTGCTATTTCGATCAACCAATCAGCAACAACATTAACCCGTTGCTGACGATAAAAATGCAGAAAAAAACGTGCTGTTACGGTAAAATGGCGCCTTTTAAATCTCAGTAAAATAGACGCTATGGCACAATCATCCCGTTACACTAACGAACGCGTGGAAAAAATCCTCGCAGAACTGGTCCAGGTACTGGAAAAAAACCAGACTCCTACCGATCTTTCCCTGATGGTTTTGGGAAATATGGTGACCAACCTGCTCAATACCAGCGTTGCACCTGCGCAGCGCCAGACTATGGCTCGTTCGTTTGCCGAAGCGCTTCAGGCGTCGGTACGCGAAGATAAAGCCCACTGATGAGACGACTCTGATCCCGTTATGGTAACAAATCGGCAGCGCTACCGTGAAAAAGTCTCCCAGATGATAAGCTGGGGGCACTGGTTCGCCCTGTTTAACATCATTTTTGCGTTCATTCTGGGTAGCCGCTACCTGTTTGTTTCCGACTGGCCAACCTCGCTGGCCGGTCGGATTTATGCGTTTAGCAGCTGGATCGGGCACTTCAGCTTTATCGTCTTCGCCGCGTATCTGCTGATCGTTTTCCCGTTGACCTTCGTGGTGATGTCGCAGCGGCTGTTACGCTTTCTGTCGGCGATTATCGCCACTGCGGGACTGACGTTGATTCTGGTCGACGGCGCGGTTTTTGAACGATTCCACCTGCACCTGAATCCCGTTGTCTGGGAACTGGTGATTAACCCCGATCAAAGCGAACTGGCGCGCGACTGGCAGCTGATGTTTATCAGCGTGCCGGTGATTTTCCTTGTGGAGATGCTGTTTGCCACCTGGAGCTGGCAAAAGCTGCGCAGCCTGAACCGCCGCAGCTTCGGCAAACCGCTGGCAGCCCTGTTTATCAGCGCCTTCTTTGCCAGCCATCTGATGTATATCTGGGCGGATGCTAACTTCTATCGCCCGATCACTATGCAGCGTTCGAACCTTCCGCTTTCCTATCCAATGACAGCGCGACGCTTCCTGGAAAAATACGGCCTGCTGGATGCGCAGGAGTATCAGCGCCGCCTGGTGCAGCAGGGGAATCCTGAAGCGCTGTCGGTCGCCTACCCGCTGAGCGATATTACCGTCAGCGATCGCGGTACACGCAACAACCTGCTGGTCATCACCGTGGACGGGCTGAATGAAGCCAGTATGCCTAAAATGCTGCCAAACCTGACGCGTTTCGCCGAAAGTAATGTGCGCTTTAGCCAGCACTTCAGCTCCGGCGGCACCGATGACACGGGTCTGTTTGGGCTGTTTTATGGTATTTCCCCGAGCTATATGGACGGCGTACTCTCATCACGCATTGCTTCAACGCTGATTGGCACGCTGGGCCAGCAGGGCTATCAGTTTGGCCTGTTTGCCAGCGACGGCTTCAATTCGCCTCTTTATCGCCAGGCGCTGCTGTCTGATTTCTCTCTGCCGGAAGCCCGCGAACAGAGTAACGATCAGACGACCACCCAGTGGCAAAACTGGCTGAACGGGCACAGAAACGATAGCAATCCGTGGTTCTCCTATCTGTCACTAACCACCGCAGATAACAGCGGCGGGGATGGTTCCGATAAGCAACGCCTTCGTCGGTACAGTCGGGCCGCTGCCAATGTCGATCAGCAGATACAAAGCGTGCTGGCTACGCTGGAACAGAAAGGGCTGTTGGACAAGACAGTGGTGGTCATTACCGCTCAGCACGGAGTGGTACTGGAAGGTGATGACAATCCAGGCAATCGCGCAGCGCTACAGGTGCCGATGATCGTGCACTGGCCACAAACGCCCGCACAAACGGTGAATAAACTCACCGATCATCAGGACATTATGGCAACCCTGATGCAGCGTCTTCTGCATGTAAATACGCCGCTTGCTGACTATTCGCAGGGGGAAGACTTATTCTCTGCGAAGCGTCGTCATAACTGGGTGGCAAGCAGTATCAGCAACCACCGCCTGGTTATCACCACCGCCGATGAGACATTGCTGCTGGATAACAACGGTAGCTATACGGCGTGGAATTCGCAGGGTGAAGAGCTGAAGAACCACAAGCCGCAGCTGGCGCTGCTGCTTCAGGTACTGACCGACGAAAAACGTTTTATCGCTAACTGACTGTATAAATATAACGCAGTCAAGATGTTAGCTACTTGCATTCGAAGGCCAGTTCAGTAAACTATGCTGCAAATATCGGCACGTAGCGCAGCTTGGTAGCGCACGGTCATGGGGTGTCCGGGGTCGGAGGTTCAAATCCTCTCGTGCCGACCAAATACCTTAGAAAAACCAGCCTCTTACGGCTGGTTTTTTTGTGCCTGAATTTTGTCGTTAACAAATAAAACTATCAGAGTCACTTAACCCGTCACACTAACGCCCTGCATCCACAGGCTAAAGACTAAGATTATTTAGCCTGTGCAATCGTTAGGTTTGATTAAAACCCACGCTACTTATGAATAAAAAGGCCTCTGTTAGAAGAGGCCTTATATGGCACAGGCCAGCACAATGTCACTGACGCAGTCATCTTCTGGAAAAGAACACAAATATTCCATCGGTGATCTTAACCATACCAAACATGCTCAGAACGGTTATCACCAGATTAGAAAGTTCGCGTGGGGCAGAATAAAAAGTATTATCAAATATCCCAACCCCATTCAGCAAGGACGCTACAGTCAGGATGGATATTAGTAATACTATGCCCCTGAATATTCTGTGTTTCATTTTCAATCCTTTAAATATTCATCACCATGAACAACCACCATTATTATTGCCGCAGTTTGAATTTGAAAACCGCAAACAAAGAATACATTCACATGATTTAAAATTACAATATATTTAATAGGAAACAAGTAATGTAAAAAACACCGAAATATCAATAATATAAAAGAAATGTAGCCACATACAAATCAATTACAGATAGAAATAATTCATTTTTTACAAAAACACTTGAACGCCATCACAATTATAAAAACATAATACATTCAACTATTAAATCGAATGATTAATAAATCAATTACGCACGTAATATTATTTCATCAGAAATTAGAATTTAATATCGCATCCAGAACCATAGCGAGGGATATTTATATAAAATAACAGTCAGACTCTTCACGTGCCTATCCAGTAATATAAAACCCGCCCGCTAAGGCGGAATTTATCAATTCGAATCACGCCGACGCCCTCTCCACCAGCGCGGGCGGCACGATAATATTCTGCGCTTCCAGATTCTGCCCGCCAATGCGCAGCAGCAAACGCCGCGCCGTAGCGTGGCCGATTTCACGCGCGGAGTTGGCAATTGAGGTTAGAGGCGGTTCGGTCAGCTCGGACTCGGGGGCGTCTTCCATGCCAATCAGGGCGATTTTTTGTTGGAAGAAACTGTCAACTGCGCCGCCGCCAACTTCTGCGCCGGTGCGCAGCACGCCAAAATAAGCCCCCAGCGCCACGGAAGATTTATGGCAGACGATGGCGCTGATTTTTGGGTAGTGGGAGAGCAGCAGTTCCGTCGCATCCGCCGCACACTTTTGCTGATAATCGCATTCGATAATCCATTCCGTGCGGAACGGCAGGCCATATTGCAGCAGCGTGGCGCAAAAACCGCCGAGCCGTTCGGCGCGGGTCAGTGAATTGCTGAGCCCTCCGAGATAGGCGATCTGCTTGTGCCCCTGTCTTATCAGGTATTCCGTGGCCATTTTTGCCGCCAGCATATTGTCGGGGCGGACCACGTCAACGCCGTCAATGCCGCCGGAACGGGTGGCACAAATCAGCGGCACGCCCTGCTCTTCTGCCTTTTCCTTCAGGCCGCTCATTGCCCCTTCACCGCCGGCAATCACAATGCCGTCTACGCCGTGCGTCAGCAGCGTATCGAAGCAGCGCATCAGACCTTTCCCCGACGCTCCGCTTTGCAGCAGGAACAAAACTTTGCCCTGCGCTTCAAACATTTCGCTGAGGCCCGCGGTCATTTCGGCGTAAAACGGCTCGCAGATATCGCGGACAATCAGCCCGACCACGCCGGATTCCCCACCGCGCAGCGTACTTGCCTGGCGATTACGCACAAAACCCAGTTCATCCACGGCGCGGTTAACCCGCTCAGCCGTCGCCTGAGAGATACGCCCCTTGCCGCCCAGCACCAGTGAAACGGTGGTGACAGACACACCGGCGTGGCGGGCCACATCGATAATCGTGATCTTTTTATGGTTCATCGGACTTTATCGTTCATACCGGACTCCACGAAACGGCATCGCTCACGGCCGCCATTATACGTACCCGGAAGCAAAAAATTAGCCTGGTCAGAGAGTTATATATGATTAAGCAATTTAAGTAAAACGTTAAACCTTTTTTAAACCCCGTTATACCTGGAATGATCGGATAGTGTGAGCTTGAACACGTATTGTTTTGGTGAAACGTTTTATCTTAGCCTCCAGCAACACAGAGCCTAACAACACCATTGGGGAGCGGGTATGCCTGCACATAAAAAACAACGTTTCACACTCTGGGAGTTCTTCCAGAGCCTGGGTAAAACTTTCATGCTGCCGGTCGCGCTGCTGTCGTTTTGCGGCATTATGCTCGGCATTGGCAGTTCACTGAGCAGCCGCGATGTCATCACCCTGCTACCGGTGCTGGGCAATCCCGTTCTTCAGCTGATTTTCGTCTGGATGAGCAAGGTTGGCTCTTTCGCCTTCAGTTTCCTGCCGGTGATGTTCGCTATTGCGATTCCGCTGGGGATGGCGCGCGAGAATAAAGGCGTTGCCGCTTTCTCCGGCTTCGTCGGTTTCACCGTGCTGAATCTGGCCGTTAACTTCTATCTGACCGCCAACGGTACGCTGCCCACCACCGATCCGGCGGTGCTGAAAGCCAATAATATCCAGATGATTTTGGGCATTCAGTCTATCGATACCGGCATTCTGGGTGCGGTGATCGTTGGCATCATCGTCTACCGACTGCACGAGCGCTTTAACACCATTCGCCTGCCGGACGCCCTGGCGTTCTTCGGCGGTACCCGCTTCGTGCCGATTGTCACTACCGTAGTGCTGGGTCTGGTCGGTTTACTGATCCCGCTGATCTGGCCGTTCTTCGCTGCCGGGATTACCGGTCTTGGCCGCCTGATCCAGGGCGCGGGCGTATTTGGCCCGATGATTTTCGGCTCCGGCGAGCGTTTCCTGCTGCCGTTCGGCCTGCAGCACATTCTGGTAGCGCTAATCCGCTTCACCGAAGCAGGCGGAACATTAGATGTCTGCGGCCGTGAAGTCAGCGGCGCGCTGACCATCTTCCAGGCGCAGCTTTCCTGCCCGACCACCCACGGCTTCTCAGAAAGCGCAACGCAGTTCCTGTCGCAGGGTAAGATGCCGGCCTTCCTTGGCGGGCTGCCGGGTGCCGCGCTGGCAATGTACCACTGCGCCAAACCGGAAAACCGTCATAAAATTAAAGGGCTGCTGATTTCCGGTGTGGTTGCCTGCGTGGTTGGTGGCACCACCGAACCGATCGAATTCCTGTTCCTGTTCGTGGCACCTGCGCTGTACGTGATCCACGCATTCCTGACCGGTCTGGGCTTCACCGTGATGTCGGTGCTGGGCGTGACCATCGGTAATACGGACGGCAACATCATTGACTTTGTGGTCTTTGGCATCCTGCACGGCACCGCCACCAAGTGGTATCTGGTGCCGGTTGTGGCGGCCATCTGGTTCGCGGGTTACTACGCGATCTTCCGCTTCTCAATTACCCGCTTTAATATCAAAACTCCGGGCCGCGAATCGGACAGCCTGCCTGCCGCCGCCGTGCCGTCTTCCAGCAAATCGGGCTACAACGTGCCGGCTATTCTGAGTGCGCTGGGCGGTGCAGGCAACATCGTATCCCTGGACAACTGCATCACCCGTCTGCGCCTGTCGGTGGCGGATATGACACTGGTGGATGATGCAACGCTGAAAGCCAATCGGGCAATTGGCGTGGTACATCTTAATGAACACAACCTGCAGGTGGTAATTGGCCCACAGGTGCAGTCGGTAAAAGACGAGCTGGATGCTCTGATCCGTGCAGCGGCCAGCCCTGCAGCGGCAGAACCGATTACCGTATAACCCCCCTTTCAGCGGGCGACCAGGGTCGCCCTTATTTGCGTTATGCCGGGAGTAAAGCGCATGTCTTTTGATTTCTCCACCGTCACCGACCGCCACGGCACCTGGTGCACTCAGTGGGATTACGTCGCCGATCGCTTCGGCAGCGCCGACCTGCTGCCGTTCACCATTTCGGATATGGATTTCCCCACCGCGCCATGCATTCTTGAGGCGCTGCAACAGCGGTTGCAGCACGGTGTGCTGGGCTATAGCCGCTGGCAACATGATGATTTTCTCGGCGCAATTGCCCACTGGTTTCAGCAGCGCTTTAACAGCCGTATTGATAGTGAAACGGTGGTCTACGGTCCTTCGGTCATTTATATGGCGGCGCAGCTGATCCGCCTGTGGAGCCAGCCGGGGGACGGCGTAGTCACTTTCACACCGGCCTACGACGCGTTCTTTAAGGTGGTAGACGGCAATCAGCGCCGCATGCTGCCCTGCCCGCTGATCAAACAGGGCAACGACTGGAGACTGGACGCAGAACTGCTGGAAAACCTGCTAAGCCAGCCAGATTGCTCGGTGCTGCTGCTATGCAGCCCGCACAATCCGACGGGAAAAGTCTGGACGCGGTCGGAGCTTGCGCTGATTGCTGAGCTGTGCGAATGCCACGGCGTACGGACTATCAGCGATGAAATCCACATGGATATGGTCTGGGGTAACAATCGGCACACGCCGTGGAATGAAGTAGCACGAAGCGACTGGGCGCTGCTGACCTCCGGCTCCAAGAGCTTTAACATTCCCGCGCTGACCGGTGCATACGGGCTGATCGGCAGTAAAATACACCGCGATGCCTACCTGCATCAGCTGAAGGCCTGCGACGGATTATCTTCGCCGGCGGTGCTGGCCGTTCATGCCCACGTGGCGGCCTATCGCGCCGGTGAACCCTGGCTGGATGCGCTGCGCGACTATCTGCAGGGCAATCTGCGCTACGTGGCCGAACGGCTGAATCACGCCTTCCCGCAGCTGGGCTGGCAGCCACCGCAGTCAACCTACCTGGCCTGGATCGATCTGCGCTCGTTAGGGATTGACGATCGTCTGCTGCAAACAGAGCTGATCGAACGGCAGAAAGTCGCGATTATGCCGGGTTATACCTACGGTGAAGAGGGCAACGGCTTCCTGCGGTTGAATGTCGGCTGCCCGAGGTCGAAAGTCGAAGCGGGAATGGATAAATTAATCGCTGGCATTGAGGCAGTAATCCAGCACCGTTCGGGTTAACCGCTCCGGCCAAGTGGTGCGTCTGAGAGTTAAGCTGAAAGGGTGATGCCGGACGTCATCAGCCGCGCCTTCCCGCTGAATTACAACACGTTGCAAAATTTTGCGGGTTATATCGCATATTGTCAGCAACCCGTTTTGGTGAAACAAAACTGTCACACAAATATCATACGCTGTGGATACACTCTTCATCGCACTGTGTAAAACAGGATGACTAACATGCCGACAGTAAAAGCGACAAATTTTAAAGATGCAGAAGAACTGCTTCATTCGGGAATTCATAAAGTAGAACTGGCCTACGACATCGGTAGCGACGATTTTTTCCGTCTCGCCAGCCACTGGTGCACCCGTGGTGCCAAGATCTCCAAGGGCAACGAGCACTTTGTGGTGTCGATTAAAAATCTCGCGATCCCGCCAAACCACTGAGTCTGTCCGCTCAGTTTTGAAATCTGGCCACTAACCTGTTTAAATTAAGCATCACTTTTTAATCGGTTAGTGGCTATGCCTTTGCTAAACCTGCCTTCATTGCCTCCATTTATTTCCCGTGCGGTTCTTAGCCCGCTTGCCGCTTATCCCAATGTGTTACTGCTCGACGTGCAGTTTAACGAAGCGCATTTCACCCCTGAACTGTTTGATTTGCTGAATATCCCCTTCCCTGCCAGGCTGCAAAAAGCGGTGAACAAACGCCGCGCGGAATATCTTGCCAGCCGCTACTGCCTGCAGCAGGCGTTGACCAGGATGGACGTTACGCAGTTCATTCTGCACAACGATGAAGACCGTGCTCCGCTGTGGCCGGAAGGCATACGTGGTTCGCTTTCGCACACCCATCGGCGCATCTGCGCGCTGCTGACCCGCCGCAATGACGTCCTGCCGGGTATCGACTGCGAACAGATGATGACGGAAAAACACGCGTCAGAAATGGCGCATATGATCGTTAATCCTGCGGAGAAGGCACTGTTAGAACGGCTTGAACTGCCTTTTGCCTGTGCGGTGACACTCGTTTTTTCGGCGAAAGAGAGCTTATATAAGGCGATATGGCCCAAACTGCGGTGTTTTATGGATTTCAGTACGGCAGAGGTGGTTGACTGGGATGCGCAAAACACGCGGCTCACGCTAAGGCTGACTGAGACGTTTTCCGTTGAGTTTTGTGCCGGAAGGGAGTTTACGGTAGAGGTTGAGTTACAGCCCGATACGGTATTAACCTGGGTTATCGGGCTGCAGGAATAGTCTGCATAGCTTATTTACCGTCGCGCGGGCTGCGGTCGTTCAGCTGCGGCAGGTCGTGCAGATCCACACCATACAGTTCCACCATCGGAATCATCGCTTCAACAACCCGGCAGCTATCCAGCGTTGCCATACCGGCAGGTACCTGGAAAAAGCGGGTAAAATGCAGCCATAAACCTTTCATACGTTGCTCCTCTGTGTTGTGAAAGGTTAGTAAACCTTATTTTATCGCCTCCGCAAAATATCCATTTCGCACAGCCTTTGCCAGCCGCTGGTAATAGCCGCTTATCCCATTTGATGAATGATATATGCCAGATTTGTTGTTTTACTCCCCTCGCAGCTCCCTTCAATAATTGCCAGCAACTGAAGCGCATTAAGGATTAATTATGGCTTATCAATTGAGCCTGCTGGATAAAAGTCCGGTAGCAGAAGGTGAAACGCCTGCCCAGGCACTGGCAAGGACATTACTGCTGGCGCAAAAAGCCGAAGAGTGGGGCTTTCACCGCTTCTGGCTGGCTGAACACCACAATACGCAGGCTCTGGCCAGCCCGTCACCGGAAGTGCTGATCGCCTGGATTCTTGCCCATACCCGCCATCTGCGCGTCGGTTCCGGCGGCGTAATGTTGCAGCACTACAGCCCTTATAAAGTGGCGGAAAACTTTAACCTGCTGGCCTCTCTGGCTCCGGGCCGCGTCGATCTTGGCGTGGGCAAAGCGCCGGGCGGCCTGCCGCTGTCTACCCGCGCATTGCAGCACGGCATTAACGCCGAAGCGAAAGGCGATTTCTCCAGCCAGCTGCGGGCGCTGGAAGGCTGGCTGAACGCCAGCGACAGCGACAGTCAAACCGAAGACCAGCTGCTGGCGACTCCGGTCCCTGCTCGCCCGGCTCAGCGTTTTCTGCTGGGTGCCAGCGAAGGCAGCGCGCAGCTGGCCGCCGAGCTGAACTGGCAGTTTGTTTTTGCCGCGCATCTTAACGGAAACCGCCAGGAGCTGGAGCAGACGTTGGCAACCTATCGTCGCCTGAGCGGCGGACAGTCGGCGCTGGTAGCGGTGCAGGTGATTGTGGCTGAGTCAGCGGCAGATGCCGACCTGCTTGCCGCCGATCTGCAGCACTACCGTGTTCATGTAGAAAATGGCCAGAGCGTCACCGTTGGTACGATTGCCCAGGCGGAAGCCTTTATTCGTCAGGCGAACGCCACGAATTACCGCATCGAACCGCGCGAAGCCGCGGTCATTAAAGGCACAGCCGAACAGGTTCATAACGAGCTCGAAGCGCTGCATCAGCAGTACGGCATTGAAGAGTTTGTTATTGATACGCCGGTCAGCAGCGGCGCGGCGCGGGTGAAATCGCTGGAACTACTGGCCAGCCATCGCCTGGTCGCCGCCTGAGGAGCACAGCACAATGAGTCAGAATCTTGGACAACAGTTAATCGCATGGCGACGTGAACTGCATCAGTTCCCCGAGCTGTCCAATCAGGAATTTGCCACCACTGAACGCATTCAGGGCTGGCTGCGCAGCGCTGGCATCGAGCCGCAGCCTTACGGGCTGAATACCGGTGTCGTGGCCGAGATCGGTCAGGGTGACGCACTGATTGCGCTGCGTGCCGACATCGATGCACTGCCGATCGAAGAGGTGGTCCCGGTTGAATTTCGCTCACAGAATCCCGGTGTGATGCACGCCTGCGGTCACGATGTACATACCTCGGTGATCCTTGGTGCTGCACTGCTGCTGAAAGCGCGTGAGAAAACGCTGCCAGGCCGGGTACGTCTGCTGTTTCAGCCAGCGGAAGAACGGTTTGGCGGGGCGAAAACGCTGATCAAAGCCGGTGCGCTGGAAGGCGTAAGCGCGATTTTCGGCATGCATAACGCGCCGGAACTGCCGGTTGGCACTTTCGCCACGCGCGGCGGGCCGTTTTATGCCAACGTCGATCGCTTTGACTTCGAAGTCACCGGTAAAGGTGCCCACGCCGCCCGTCCGCAGGAGGGCATTGACGCGATTGTGATTGCCAGCCAGATCGTTACCGCACTGCAAACGCTGGTCAGCCGCAGCTACAGTCCACTGGAATCGGTGGTAGTCAGCGTCACCCGCATTGAGGGCGGCAATACCTGGAACGTGCTGCCGCAGACCGTGGTACTGGAAGGGACGGTGCGAACCCACAACGACGCCATTCGTGAATCATTACCGCAACGCTTCCAGCAGCTGATTAGCAGCATCGCCGAAGGCTTCGGTGCAACAGCGAAGCTCAACTGGCATCCGGGGCCTCCGGCGCTGGTCAATACCGAGCGCTGGGCAGAATTCAGTAAAGGGGTCGCGGCGGAAGCCGGTTACACCGTACAGCACGCCGATCTGCAAATGGGCGGGGAGGATTTCGCCTTCTACCTGCACAACACCCCTGGCACCTTCGTCAGTATCGGCAGCGCCAGCGAATTCGGCCTGCATCATCCCGGATTTAAACCGGATGAAAGCCTGATCGAACCGGCCGCCCGTTATTTCAGCCAGCTGGCAGAAGCCGCGCTGCGTGAAATTAGTTAGCCACAGCAAACTGCGTTTCCACCTGCACATTCAAATAATAAGAGTAAACATTATGCTTAAAACCTCATTACTGTCAGGACTGTTCGTTGCTACCGCCCTGTTGACCAGCGGAGCCTGGGCCGAAACCGTCACCGTGAACGGCACGGGGATCAGCGTGGAAGCCAATGCTGCGCCGATCCATGCGCCGGTGAACCCTGAAGCCGTGGCGCAGATCCCTAAGGATCACCGCTTCGCCGTGCCGGGTAAATTTACCGTTGCCGTGGCCGCGCTGAACTCCCCACCGCTGACGCTGTTCTCCGATGACAACAAAACCCTGCAGGGTAGCGAAGTGGATATCGCCCGCCTGGTGGCCGATAGCCTGGGTCTTGAGCTGAACGTAGTACCAACTTCATGGGAAGACTGGCCGCTGGGCGTCAGTTCCGGCAAATACGACGCGGCGATCACCAACGTGACGGTCACCAAAGAGCGTAAAGAGAAGTTTGACTTCGCCACCTACCGCCAGGATTCACTGGGCTTTTACGTGAAGTCCACCAGCAAAATCACCTCGCTGAAAAAAGCGGAAGATATTGCCGGCCTGCGGATTATCGTCGGCTCCGGCACCAACCAGGAAGCGATCCTGCTGGCCTGGGATGAAGCCAACCAGAAAAAAGGCCTGAAGCCGTTTACCCCAATCTACGTGAAAGATGATGCCGCGCAGACGCTGGCACTGCAGTCCGGCCGTGCGGATGCCTTCTTTGGTCCAAACGTGATCGGCGCATGGAAAGCGGCGCTGACCGGCCAGACCAAACTGGTAGGAAGCGTTGACGGCGGCTGGCCGAAGGCGGCACACATCGCGGTGACGCTGAAGAAAGGTAATGGCCTGGTCACACCGGTGAACACCGCGCTGAACGGCGTGATTAAAAGCGGCGAGTACGACAAGGTGCTGAACCGCTGGGGCGAAGGCATTGAACGCCTGGATCGCTCCGAGATCAACCCGCCGGGTCTGGGCGACTAAGGAGTTCGTGATGAGTCAAGCACAGTTCCGCCAGCTGTCACCGGAAGCCCCGGAGCTGGCACCGATTATCGAAGGTCTGTTTGGCGAATACAGCGCCCGCTACGGTGATTTTTTCGCCCGCGACGCGGAAGTCGAGCTGACCGAATGGTATCTGCCGCCACGGGGTACATTTGTGGTGCTGGAGCGCGATGGTGAGATTATTGCAATGGGCGCCTACAAGGCGCTCGACGCGGAAACCGCCGAGCTGAAACGCATCTGGACGCGCAGCGATCTGCGCCGCCAGGGGCTGGCACTGCAGGTGCTGGTTGAACTGGAGCGACGCGCCGAGCTGGCAGGTTACACAGGGGTGTTCCTCACCACCGGTTTCCGCCAGCCGGAAGCCGTCAGGCTCTATCTTTCCCACGGCTATCAGCCGCAGTTCGATATCACCCGTAACCCGGAAGAGTACAGCCTGCCGCCCCATGATGGCCGACTGCGCTTTCGCAAGCTGCTGAATCAGCATGTTACCGCAGGAGCCGCTCATGAAACACAATGAAACGGAAACCCTGCGCGTGGTCCCTGCCCGCTATCCGCTCAGAGTGCTGGGCGGGTTTATTGCCCTGTTTGTGCTGGCGGTAGTGATTCAGTCGGTGGCCTTTAATCCTCGCTGGGAGTGGAAGGTCTTCGCCCACTGGTTCTTCCACCCGGCGATCCTCAGCGGCCTGGGTCAGACCCTGCTGCTGACGCTGATTGCCACGGTGCTCAGTATTTTCTTTGGTGGACTGCTGGCGCTGGCCCGCCTTTCGCCTTCGTGGCTGCTTTCGGGACTGGCTTTCGGCTACATCTGGCTGTTCCGCTCGCTGCCGCTGATTGTGGTACTGATTATTCTCTACAACTTCTCTTACCTCTACGACACGCTGTCGATTGGTATTCCGTTTACTCCGCTGACCTTTGCCGAATACCAGACCATTGACGTACTTGGCCAGTTCAGCACCGCCGTAATCGGCCTGACGCTGGTGCAGTCGGCCTATACCGCTGAGATTATTCGCGGTGGCATACTCGGCGTCGATCAGGGTCAGTTTGAAGCCGCCGCCGCGCTGGGCCTGCCGGGCTCGCGCCGCACGCTGCGCATTATCCTGCCGCAGGCGCTGCGCTCAATTATCCCGACCGGTTTTAACGAAATTATCAGCCTCGCCAAAGGCACCGCGATGGTGTACGTACTCGCGATGCCGGAACTGTTCTACACCATTCAGATGGTTTACAACCGTACGCAGCAGGTTATCCCGCTGCTGATGGTGGCCGCCGTCTGGTATCTGCTGATCACCACCGTACTGTCGATTCTGCAGCATTATGTCGAGCGCTGGCTGGCCCGCAGTGCAACCCGTGAATCTTCTACTCCGCGTCCACGCTGGCGCTTACGCCGCCAGACTGCGGCGATCACCCCGCTAAGGAGCTAACGATGTCAGAAGCCCTCGATCTGCACAGCCACGCGGTGCGCGGCCATATTTCGATTACCCACGTCAGCAAAAGCTTTGGCCGCTTCAAGGCGCTGGATAATGTGTCGCTGGAGCTGCCGCCGGGTTCGGTGACGGTGATCCTCGGCCCTTCCGGCTCCGGTAAATCCACCCTGCTGCGGGCGATTAATCATCTGGAACGCGTCGACGAAGGCTTTATTCGCATTGACGGCGACTACATTGGCTATCGGCGCAAAGGGGATAAGCTGTATGAGCTGAAGGAAAAGGCGATTCTCAAACAGCGTACCGAGGTGGGCTACGTCTTCCAGAACTTTAATCTGTTCCCGCATCTGACGGTGCTGGAAAACATTATTGAAGCGCCAATTGTGCATAAAAGATTAACCCGCCAGCAGGCAATAGAACGCGCCGGAGAGCTGCTGGATGCGGTGGGATTACGTCACAAGGCGGATGCCTGGCCGCGCCATCTTTCCGGTGGTCAGCAGCAGCGCATCGCGATTGCTCGTGCACTGGCGCTCGATCCGCGAGTTATTCTGTTTGATGAACCCACCTCCGCGCTGGACCCGGAGCTGGTTGGGGAAGTACTGGATACCATTAAAAAGCTCGCCCGCTCCGGCACCACGCTGGTGGTGGTCACCCATGAAATCGGCTTCGCCCGCGAGGTGGCCGATAATGTGGTCTTTATGGTTGACGGTAAAATCGTTGAACAAGGCAGCGCACATCAGGTGCTGAACAACCCGCAGCATCCGCGCACCAGCCGCTTCCTCGCCAAAGTTCTCTAATTTCTCCCCCTCTCTGATGCATAAAAAAACGGCTTATCATAATGATAAGCCGTTGCAACCATTTGGTAAGACGACGAGAAAGTTCAGGGAAGTTAACGGCGGTACTCAACCGTTGCAATCAGCTTACCCCTGTACTAACCCGTTGACTAATAACAATAGTAGCTGAACTTATGCAAAGTCCTTTTGCCCTTCAGCCTGCGGTATCGGTACGCTTTACTGCATCCAGCGTGGCCATATCCCGCTCGGCCCCGGTCAGCTCACTGAGATGCCCCTGACGCATTTCCAGCAGGCGATCGGCATGCAGGAAATAGTGGTCATCATGGCTGATAGCAAACACCGTTTTGCCCAGCCCCTGTAACCACGGCAGCAGCTCGCGATAGAAGATACGACGGAAGTGCGGGTCCTGATCCGCCGCCCACTCGTCAAGCAGCAGAATGTCGCGCTGTTCGGCGGTGGCCAACAGCAGCGCCAGGCGCTTGCTCTGCCCTTTCGACAGTTTCAGATTCAGTATGCGGTTGCCGTCGAGCTGGATTTTATCCTGCATCTGTAGCCGCTCCAGCCATGCCTGTACCCGCTCGGGATCGGCGGGCTGGCCGCTGTCGTCGATCAGACGGTCGAACAGGTGCACATCGGTAAACACCGCCGAAAACAGCTGCCGGTAATCGTCCATCGATTCGGGCTGAACCACTTTGCCGTCGAGCAGGATCTCACCGGAAACCGGCTGATATAGCCCGGTCAGCAGCATCGCCAGCGTGGATTTTCCGCTGCCGTTACCGCCAATCAGAAACACCAGCTCGCCACGGTTGAGAACCATGTTGATCGGCCCGACGCTGAATCCGTTATCGCCGTAGTGGAATACCAGATTGCGCAGTTCCAGGGTCTGCCACGCCTTCTTACCGCTCTGAGCCGGGAATTCGGCCTGATAGTCGGCCAGCTTGAAGGTGTTGAGCTTATTAAACGCCACCTGCGCGGTCAGCAGCGTTGGTAGCGCGCCTACGGCAGACAGCATCGGCGTCCTCAGGAACAGCAGCGTCAGCGAATAGGTAGCAGCGACGGCGGTATCGGCCCAGCCCAGGCTGTTGGCCAGATAGAATGCCAGCCCGATCGCGCCGAGCATCATGATATTCGACCAGTTAACGGCGCTGAGATGGTAGGTATCCGCGCGCACGATATGATGGCGATAGGTGCGGGCATCCTCACCGTAGACATCGTCAAAAATCTGCTGCGCGCGCTGGCGGTTCAGCGCCAGTTCTTTGCGGCCTTCGATAATGGTCTGGAAATCGGCATACAGGCGCTCTTCGGTGTTACGCAGCACTTCCAGATGGCGGTAAACCCGCGATACCAGCAGCCAGCCGCCGAAAATCGTGATAGCAACCCAGATGGCGGTGACCACCAGCATTTTCGGTGACAGCCAGCCCAGATAGGCCGCCGATCCTACGGTTAAAATAATCCCCTGGATCAGTTCGGGCAGACGCACGAAAGCGATGGTGATATTACGCACGTCGCTGGTCAGCGCCGCCAGCAGCTGGGCGTTACCAATCTGCTCGATGCGCTCGACGCGAGTATCCAGAATCCGGCGGATAAATTCACCGCGCAGACGATAGACAAAGTGGTGACCCAACAGGGTCAGCGCCAGCTGGGACCCCAGCGTCACCGCCATCAGCAGCAGCAGCAGGCCAAGGAACTGCGGCAGCACCATCAGTGAAGAGTTGAGAGTAACGATCAGTTCGCGGTTGATAAAGGCGATAAGGCCAATACCCAGCACGGCGCTGAGCAGGCTAAGCAGGATCACGCCGATAAACGGCCAGCGATACTGCTTATAAACAACGTGGAGCAACTCCATGAAAACATCCCGGCAGGTAAAAAAGCAGCTAGCAGTTTAATGAGATAGTGGGCTATATCAATACTAATTCTCATTATCACCGCATTGGCTGCCGTCTGCTACGGGGTCAGTGTGCGCGGCGGAAGGTCAGATTAAAGCGGAACGCACCGGCCTGAGGGTGAATACCGGGTTTCAGCGGCAGAATCCCGTGGTAGCGCAGCCGTGAAGGCCCGCCCCACACCACCACATCACCGTGCTCCAGCAGCACCCTCATGGTGGCATCACTCCGCTCAAAACCACCAAACTGGAAGACCGCAGGCAGCCCGAGCGAGACGGAAACGATCGGCTGACGCAGGTCGCGTTCGTCCTTATCCTGATGCAGGGTCAGCTTTGCTCCGGGCTCATAGCGGTTAAGCAGGCAGGCATCGGGATTAAAATGTGGGAAACCGGCTTCGGCAGCGCAGCTGACGGCAAGCTGGCGAAACAGCGTCGGCATAGGCGGCCAGCGGGTTCCTCCGGCGTTATCCTGCTCGCTGTACTGATAGCCGCGCGAGTCGGTGGTCCAGCCCAGATCCCCGCAGTTGGTCATCGCCACCGACATGCGGTGGCCACCGGGCGTGATGCGATGGTGAAAGGGGTTCTGTGCCGCAATCTGCGCCACCTGTTCAAGCAGCGCATCGGCATCGCTCAACGCACGTCGGCGCAGGATCACCGCGCCGTCGGCCAGGGGTTCGCTCCAGGGTTCCTCTTCGGCAAACAGATCGAGCATAGCGACTCCTCAGGGTTTATCACTGCCGGTATCAGACTGTATAAAGGCCTTAAACTGCGGCGACATCCAGCTGGCAAAGCCGTCGCCCTGTTTATAGATCAGATAGACCGCCAGCTTATCACGCAGCGCCAGCGCTTTGGCTTTCTCCTCGCCCAGTACCATCAGCCCGGTATCCCAGCCGTCGGCCTCCAGCGCCGTGGTAGCAATCACCGTGGCGGACACCAGGCGATGCTGGATCGGCTGGCCGGTGACCGGATCGATCACGTGAGAAATACGCTTGCCGTCCAGCTCATAGTAGTTGCGATAGCTGCCGGAGGTGCTGATACCGTGTCCCTGCAGATCGACGATGGCCTGCACCGCATTTTCACGATCGGTCGGTTTCTGAATCGCCACCTGCCAGGCTTTGCCCTGCGCATTTTGCCCACGCGTCAGCACCGCCCCGCCTACCGACACCAGATAGTTGTTGATGCCCTCTTTTTCCATCAGCCGTGCCAGGTGGTCGGTGGCGAAACCTTCACCCACGGTTGAGAGGTCCACGTACAGTCCTGGAAGATCTTTTTGCAGATATGCCTGTCCGGCACGGTTGATCACCTGCAGGTGCTGCAATCCGGTCAGCGCGCGGGCGGCATCGATCTGCTGAATGTTCGGGGTGCTGACGGGCTGTTTGTCCGGGCCGAAGCCCCACAGATTAACCAGGGGTCCAATAGTGATATCCATCGCCCCGCCGGTTTGATGACCAATTCGCAGTGCCAGGGTGACGATATCGGCCATGTTGTCGCTGACCGGCTGCGGGCCGCTGCCGCGGTACTGGTTGAATCGGGAAAGGACGGAGTCATTTTTCCAGGTTGAAAGCTCATGATCATCGTTATTCAGCTGCTGCTGGATGGCGTTTTGCAAAGCTTCGCGGCGCGAGTTATCCACGCCCGCCAGGCTGACGCGCCAGTAGGTTCCCATGGTTTTCCCTTCCAGCACCATGGCGTCCTGCTGCACGGAGGTTTGCGGGTTGTCGCAGGCCACCAGCAGAAACGCTGCCGCCAGGCTGATGAGGTGTCGCCAGTTCGCTTTCATTTTCTTTCTAACCTTTTTGCTGCCGTTACGGCGTTAGCCAGAGCTACAAGGGCTGCGCCGGTTTTAAATGCTTTAGAAAATTTGTGGCGATGATTATCTTTGCCAGAGGCGGGAATGACAAGGGTAGCAGGAGTGGTGATTCAGGGGCGGTTTAGAAATAGGGTGCCATCACTTCGTTTGTTAACCTGTCGGACCAGTACAGAGTGGCATTTGTTCCGAGTCGTTTGCAAAGTCAGGAGCGGGCGTTGGCGGGTTAAGCCTCCGGATCTCCTCTCTGCATGGTGAAAGCGATGCAAAACGTTCAGAAGGCCCGACCTCTGCGGCGGCCGGGCCTGGCTCGCTCAAACCACAGCCACAGCCACAGCCACAAGCGATTAGCTGCTGATAACAAAAGCACAAGTGCACTTTATTGCGAAAAGGATGACGTTAAGAGAGGGTTATTCGGCTACCGATGATAAAAAAGCCGCCATCTTGAAAAGATAGCGGCTCCGTTACTTTCAACTAACAGGCATCAGGGGATATCCTTTAGCCCGTCTGTAGTAGCAAGACTTAGAACTGGTAAACCAGACCAACTGCCACTACATCGTCGGTATTGATACCGGCTGCGTTGGTGAATGCGCTGTCGTCCAGCAGATTGATCTGGTAATCAACGTAGGTGGACATGTTTTTATTGAAGTAGTAGGTGGTACCCACATCAATGTAGCGTTTCAGGTTCTGAGAACCGTAACCTTCGATCTGTTTGCCACGTGAGCTAACAAATGCCAGAGATGGGCGCAGGCCGAAGTCAAACTGGTACTGTGCAACCAGTTCCCAGTTATCTGCCTGGTTTGCGTAACCGTAAGCGCTGGAGTCAATGCTGCCAAAACGGGTCGCGTTATACGCGCGAGTATACATGGCGGCCAGGTAAATGTTGTTAGCGTCGTATTTCAGACCGCCTGAGTATGCGGTCGCGTGGTCGCCGTGACCCAGCGCTGCGCTGTTGTTTTGCTCGTCAGTACGGTCAGAAGAGAACATAGCGGCACCGATACCAAAGCCTTCACCGATGTCATAGGTGGTTGACAGACCCCAGCCATCACCGTTCTGGCCGAGAACGTCACGACCGTTATTGCTTTCTTCCGGGCTGCCGTTTTTGCCCTGATACTGGATAGCAAAGTTCAGGCCGTCAACCAGACCGAAGAAGTCATTGTTACGATAGGTCGCAAGGCCGCTTGAACGCTGGAAGAGGAAGTTATCCGCACCGTAGGTATCGCCACCGAACTCAGGCAGAACGTCGGTCCATGCGCCAATGTCGTACATAACACCGTAGTTACGACCGTAGTCCAGAGACCCCGCATCGCCAAATTTCAGACCCGCGAAACCGACACGCGTGTAGTTGTCAGCAGTCCCCTGAGACTCGGTGTTGTTCAGCGCAACCTGATATTCCCACTCACCATAACCGGTCAGTTGATCGGTCACCTGAGTTTCGCCCTTGAAGCCAAAGCGCAGGTAAGACTGATCGCCATCGGTACCATTGTCATCGGAGAAGTAGTGCAGACCGTCAACTTTACCGAACAGATC
The DNA here is from genome assembly GCF_016909495.1 of Pantoea coffeiphila. Classification (GTDB taxonomy): domain Bacteria; phylum Pseudomonadota; class Gammaproteobacteria; order Enterobacterales; family Enterobacteriaceae; genus Erwinia; species Erwinia coffeiphila. The sequence goes on from NZ_JAFBFW010000004.1 coordinate 165,386, forward strand.
CAGTTTGTTGCCGTCTTTATTGTAGATTTCAGCTGCGCCAGCGGTACCGGCTACCAGCAGACCTGGAATCATCAGCGAAAGAACGCGAAGTTTCATGTAATTACCCTCTCATTTTATTTATCTTATTTGCCACTGCGTACTGAATGTATTAATTCAGCATTGAAGGTCATATTAAGGAACTACAGGCAATAATCCATGAAGAAAATGATACCAAACACAATAATATGTTTCAGAACATATTACATATATTTCAAAAAGTAAATTCGATGGAACTTTTAAATGGCATTTATTGATAAATAATACAGCATCAATAATCAAAAAATAATTTAATTCATTAAAAACAATAACTTAAAACAGTTATTTTGCGCACTGAATGATAAATATCGCCGTCCAGCAAAAGCTATAATAATTACGCTATCATCATTTAATTTCATTATTACCTTCATTCACCCCGAATGATTTGTGTCACCCCAAATATTTCCACCGGGCCTTGTTGCCCGGTTTTTTTTGCTTTTAATTCCTGAGCAAACATCCGTAAAGCTAATTTCCCCCGTAAAGTAAACGTTCTCTCCCCGTCACTCCGCCTGAAAGAAACAAATAGCCGCTACAGTTCAGTTTCTGATAAGCACCAGATAGCGCAGATTGGCGCACTACCGATTTAAACCACGGCCCAGGACTCCTCTGGAAAATCGCCGCTACCCGACGATTCCGATTCACAGGTGTGACCTTTCAGGTTATTAAGATTGGCTGAATGATCAGATAGCCCGGCTATCCGCTTAAACAGCGCCCCCCCACGCAGCGTTGCGCTTCTTTACTAATGGCAATTGTGGTAAAAAACGGGGTTAACTTTGCACGGGCTGAATGGATAAAATGACAACACTGGAAACGCAGATCTCAGCGAATGTAGCGCGATTAAATCAACGGGCAACTCGCGTCGTTTTTTTGATCGCCGGGATTGGTATGGCAGCCTGGGCACCGCTGGTACCTTATGCTAAAGAACGTGCCGCGCTGAGTGATGCCTCTTTAGGCACACTGCTGCTGTTTCTGGGACTGGGATCGCTGATTGCGATGCCGCTAACCGGTGTTCTGGTGGGGCGATACGGCTGTAAGCGTATCATTACCTGCGGCAGTTTTTTCCTGCTGGTGCTGCTTCCTCTTCTGGCCGTACTTTCCTCCCCTTTCTCTCTGGCACTGGCGCTGATGGCCTTCGGTGCGTCTATTGGCATGATTGACGTGGCGATGAACATCCAGGCAGTAGAGGTGGAAAAGAGTTCGGGCAAAGCGATGATGTCCGGATTCCACGGTTTCTTTAGTATGGGCGGTATCGTTGGAGCCGGGCTGATGAGCCTGATTCTGGCTCTGGGCATGACTCCGGTACATGCGGTACTGGTGATTAATCTGCTGCTGATCGCGCTGTATCTGTTTTGTCAGCGCCATATCCTGAACGAACGCCTGCATCAGCCCGATACGCCGATGTTCGTTCTGCCGCGCGGCTGGGTGCTGTTCCTCGGTGTACTGTGCTTTATTCTGTTTCTTGCCGAAGGTGCCATTCTCGACTGGGGCGCACTATTTCTGACTCATAGCCGCGATATGCCTGCCGCGCAGGCCGGAATGGGCTATGCGGTGTTTTCCGTCGCCATGACCATTGGCAGATTATGCGGCGATTGGGTTGTGTTAAAAGCGGGCCGCACGGCAACGCTGTTCTTCGGCTCACTGTGCGCTGCGGCAGGGCTGGTACTGGCGGTAACCATCAACGACTCAACAATGACGCTGATAGGCTTTTTACTGGTCGGTTTCGGCGCATCGAACACCGTGCCGATTATGTTCAGCGCCGCCGGGAACCAAAAAACCATGCCGGTAAGCCTGGCCATCTCCGCGATGACAACGATTGGTTATGCAGGCATTCTTGCCGGCCCGGCACTGATCGGTTTTATTGCTCAGTGGTCAAGTCTGTCGGTCGCCTTCAGCGCCGTTGCTGCACTGCTGTTAGTCGTTGCCGCCAGCGCGAGATTGATCACCCGATGAGCAGTGCCAACGTATGACGACCTATAAATTCCCGCTGACATCCGCTAACGTCACGCGATTTTTCGTGCTGTTTATTCTGCTATTGCTGCTGGCATCCGGCTTTATGATTCAGAATGCGGTGAGCGCCTGGCTTACGGCCAGGCACTACGTGATGAATGATATTACTCACGCCATGCAGAAACGCATCGACAGTTATCGTTTTGCGACCTGGCAGATTTATGAAAATCTGGCGGCGACCGCAGCGGGTACAACGCCTTCCGAAAGCTTACAGGAAACTCGCCTGCGCCCTGACGTCTATGCGCTGGAAAAGAACCGGCGCAAAACGGAGGCGCTGATTTTCGGTTCGCACGACAGCAGCACGCTGGATATGTCGCAGCGCATGTCCACCTATCTGGATACCCTCTGGGGGGCTGAAAACAGTACCTGGTCAATGTATTTCCTGAATGGTCAGGACAACAGCCTGATTCTGGTTTCAACTCTGCCACTGAAGGACATGGCAACGCGCTACAAAGATAACGCCATCAGCAATATCGTTGAGGCGCGCCGGGCGGAAATGCTCCAGCAGGCGAATGCACTGGATGAGCGCGAAAGCTTCTCTCCACTGCGGCGGTTAAGCTGGCAAAACGACCACTACTTTACCATGCGCACCACCTTCAATCAGCCCGGTCATCTGGCAACGGTAGTGGCCTTCGATCTGCCGGTGAACGACATCATTCCTGAAGCCATGCCGCTGGAAAACTTCCAGCTGCGGCAGGATACTGCGCCGGTGGCTGAAGGTAGCGACAGTGAGGATAACAGCAGTAAAGCGCGCATTAACTGGGTGAATCCCAATATTGAAATTGCGACATCCCTCTCCGGAACCCCTTTGCAGCTGGTGTACCGCGTACCGGTGACCGAACTGGCACTGGATACGCTGCGCAATTTACTCTGGCCGCTGCTGGCGAATCTCAGCCTGTTGCTGCTGTCGCTCGCTGGCTTGTTCCTGCTCCGCCAGCAGTCGCTGCGGCCGAGTGAAAATCAAAGTGCTGAACTTGAATCACTGCGTCAGCTTAACGAGGAAATTGTCGCCACGCTGCCGGTCGGCCTGTTGGTTTACGATTTTGCGAACAACCGAACGTTACTCTGTAACAAGATTGCGGAACACCTGTTGCCGCATCTGAACCTGCAAAAAATTATCAATATGTCCGATCAGCATCAGGGCGTTTTGCAGGCGACGGTCAACAATGAAGTCTATGAAATTCGCCACGCGCGCAGTGCAATCTCTCCGCATACGCAGCTGTTTATGATGCGCGATCAGGACCGTGAACTGCTGGTTAATAAAAAACTGCAGAAGGCGCAACAGGTTCTGGATAAGAATCATCAGTCGCGGCAGCAGCTGTTGCAAAATCTGGGTCATGCCCTCCAGCGACCGCTCAGCGATGTGATTCAGCGCCTGCTGACCCTGGGCAGCGATTACGATGTGGAATCGCTTAACCACTCGCTGGAATCGGCACAGTCTCTGGAACGTCTGATCGACGATATCGTACTGCTGAATCAGCTTGAAACGCTGGACTGGGCGCCGGAAGTGGGCTTGTTTAATTTACAAACGCTGCTGGATGAGCTGGCCCAGGACGTTCTGCCAATGATGCGGCGTAAAGGCTTAACGCTGATGATCGCTAATCATCTGAGCAGCGATGAACTGCGGCTGGGCGATCGTCGCGCCATGGCCAAAATCCTCTCCACGCTGATGTACTATGCTATTACCACAACAACGTGGGGGCGAGTCAGTTTGACGGTCAATACCGCCACGGATAATCGGGAACGGCTGGTGATTGATATTGTGGATACCGGTTCCGGCCTGTCGGCTGACGAAATGGCCAACGCCGATTTCCCGTTCCTCGGTGAAACGCATAAAGATCGCTTTGGTCAGGCATCCGGTATGGCCTTCTTCCTTTGTAAACAGCTTTGCAAACAGCTTGGCGGCCAGCTCGATATTCATGCGACGGCGGAAATTGGCTCCCGATACAGCATTCAGCTGCCGCTGCCATCCGAGCCGCAGCAGGAACAGGAAGAGAAACTGCTGGAAGGTGTGAATGCCCTGATTGATATCACTGTTGATGACGTGCGTAAAATTGTGGTGCATCAACTTGAAGACTGGGGTGCCAACTGCATTACGCCAGATGAGCGCTTCTCCGGCCAGCAGCATGATGTGCTGGTTACTGACGATCCGTCACGACTGACGCCGTGGTCATTGCTGCTTGCAGACGACGAGCCCGGCTTTACGCTGCTGGCTCACGGCCAGTATCGGGTTAATTTCAATATCAGTAGCGCAATGCAGGATGCACTGTTGCAGCTGATCGAACAACAGCTGGCACAGGAAGAGTCGGCTGAAGAAAGCACGGAACCGCAGGATTTGGCACAGCTATTCGCCAGCGGTTATTTCCAGCTATTTGTGGACACAGTTCCGGATGATGTCAGGAGGTTGTATAATGAGGCAGCAAACAGGGAATACAGTGCGCTTGCTCAGACAGCACACCGGCTTAAAGGTGTGTTTGCCATGCTCAACCTGCTCCCCGGCAAGCAGCTCTGCGAAACGTTAGAGCAGCACATCCGCGAATGTAACGATTCAAACATTAAAAATACCACCAGTGAAATTGACCATTACGTCAACGAGCTGCTGCAGCAAGGTAACCCATAAAATGAATAACCTGAATGTAATCATTGCCGACGACCATCCCATTGTCCTGTTTGGTATTCGTAAATCCCTCGAACAAATTGAATGGGTCAACGTTGTAGGGGAATTTGAAGACTCCACAAGTTTGATCAACAGCCTGTCTAAGCTTGAGGCCAACGTACTGATCACCGACCTGTCTATGCCAGGAGATAAATACGGCGACGGTATTACGCTGATCAAATATATCAAACGCCACTATCCTGACCTGTCGATTATCGTTCTGACCATGAACAATAACCCGGCAATACTGAGCGCCGTGCTGGATCTGGACATCGAAGGAATTGTGCTGAAACAGGGCGCGCCGACCGACCTGCCTAAAGCACTTGCTGCGTTGCAGAAAGGCAAAAAATATACGCCGGAGAGCGTGGCAAAGCTGCTGGAGAAAATCAGCGCGGGCGGTTACGGTGATAAACGCCTGTCGCCAAAAGAGAGCGAAGTACTGCGCCTGTTCGCAGAAGGCTTCCTGGTCACTGAAATCGCCAAGAAACTGAATCGCAGTATCAAAACCATCAGTAGCCAGAAGAAGTCAGCAATGATGAAACTGGGCGTGGAAAACGACATTGCCCTGCTGAACTACCTGTCATCCGTCAGCATGTCATCGGTTGATAAAGAGTAAATCCTCGATGGGGCGACATATTCGGGTCGCCCCATGTATTTAATCCGCCCTGCCCTTTCTCACACGCTCGGCATAAAACGCCAGCGCCTGCTGTAAAACATCCATCGTCACCGGCTTCGACAGGCAGTTATCCATCCCCGCTTCCATACAGCGCTGCTTCTCTTCTGCCAGTGCATTGGCAGTAACGCCGACCACCGGGAAAGTTTGCCCCAGCTGGCGTAAACGCTGAGTCAGGCGATAGCCATCCATATTCGGCATATTAACGTCGGTCAGCACGATGTCGATTTCGCTGCGGCTGATAACGTTTAGCGCGTCGACGCCATCCTGCGCGGTTTTCACCCGATACCCCAGCGATCCCAGCTGATCCGACAGCAACATGCGGTTAATGGGGTGATCGTCCACCACCAGAATCAGAATATCGTCATTGCTCACCGCCTGCTGATCGGCTACAACCGCCTGCGACAGTTCAGCGGGGAGCTCCACCTCAACGCGGTAAATGCGCCCCAGCAGGGACACCAGCTCGTGAGGTGCGATGGTACTGTAGATCCATCGACCGGCAATCAGCTCCTGCGGTGCTCCGTTGTGACTGGCATCAAAGCGGATCACCGCGCGAACATCGCTGTCCGGCTGGAAATCATGGTCGGTGATAACGACATCATCCGCTGCGTATTCGCCTTCATAGCGATGCACCTGAATACCCTGCTGCGGCAGCGAGCGGCAGAGGAAATCCGCCAGCGTGTCGTTACGTATCGCCAGCCAGCAGTGTTTATCCTGCAATCCGTCATGCAGCACCGGCGCAGCAACGTTGCTGTTATAAAGAGGGATACGAATAGTAAACTGGCTTCCCATACCCGGTTCGGAATCCACCTCAATATCGCCATCCATCATATTGATTAGTTTTTCACAGATCGCCAGCCCAAGCCCGGTTCCCTGGAAATTACGCTGCACGCCGCTGCCGACCTGGAAGAACGGATCGAACAGCTTGATGACTTCTTTACCCGGTATTCCCACACCGGTATCACGCACGCGGAATGCCAGATAGCCATCGCGCACGTATACATGCAGGATGATGCCGCCGGTATGAGTGAACTTAATCGCATTGTTTAGCAGATTTGAAAGCACCTGTTGCAGGCGCATCGGATCGCCGTTCAGCGTTACCGGCACGTCATTGTCGATAAAACACCACAGCGTCAGGCGCTTCTTAATCACCATCGCCAGATAGTTAGAGGTGATATGGGTGACCACTTCGCGTGGGGAAAACTCACGCGGTTCAATTTTCAACTGTTCCGATTCAATTTTGGAGAAGTCCAGGATGTCGCTGATGATCTTCAGCAGCAGGCTGGAAGAGTTGTTCATCGCGGTGACCAGCGACTCCACCCCCTGCGGCAGACTTTTGGTTTGCAGCAGATCGAGGTTGCCGATAATGCCATAAAGCGGCGTACGCAGTTCGTGGCTCACGGTGGCCAGGAACATCGACTTGGACTGGCTGGCCTGCTCCGCCGCCTGCGCCATCTCCTGCAGCGACTCTTCCATTTTCACGCGTGCGCTGACATCCACCAGCACGCAGATGGCGACGTTCTCGTTACGGTAGCGAGAATGTACGAAGCTAATTTGCAGGTTGGTATTGCTGCCGGTCAGTACATCAACCAGATTGGCCTGCTGGCCGCAGATAATTTCAGTCAGCCGCTGGCGATCTTCCTGCGTCAGGATAGTGAGATAATTATGCGCCAGCTCGTTACTGAGGATGTTGGTGCCGTCGCTGGTCCGCAGGATACAGATCCCTACCGGGGCGGAAGCCACAATTTTACGGTTAAACTGCTCGTGTTCTTCCAGCCGATGGGCGTTATCTTCAGCCGGTAAAAACATCCGCCGCTCCAGCAGCCAGGCCAGAGTAAACAGCAGCAGTGCGCTAATCAGATTCAGCAGCACAGCATTCACGATCAGAATTTTAAGCTGTTCCACCATCACATCGGTGGGAACGGAGTACACGACGCTCAGTGACGAAGGCGGCAGGCTTTTTTTCATGATCAGCTGCTTATAGCCCTGAACATATCCGAACCAGGCATCATCGTCCGGTAAATCATCGGATGAAAACGACGGGCCGCCACGAGCGGAAGAGAGTACCCGTTGATTATCTTCATCAACCAGAGTGACCGTCACCGGCAGGCTGCCCGGAGTGATAAAATCTTCCATGCGAATAGACTGCTCAATGCCAAGCAGCGCAGCAACTTTGTTCGCGATATAAACCGGGGTAATCATGTAGTAATAACCCACGCCGGGCTGAGCTGTCGGAGCTACCCAGAAGACGCTGCTTTTACGTTCATCTTCATTACCATTGCGGTACTTAAGAATACGTTCATTCAGCAGCTTTAATGCTCTTTCACGGTCTACCGAGGCGTTACCGACGCCAAAGTCCGCCAGACACTGGCTTTCGCCCCCCACGAAGAACACCCGGTTCAGATCGTAGGCCGTCGCAAAATTATCCTTCCAGTAGTGCAGGAAGTAGCTGAGGGATTCAAGCGAACTGCGCCACGTGTTACTCATCGCACTGCAGTCAGAGTCGGCATACAGCGGATAAAATTGTGGCGTGGCGGTTTTACCGGGAAACACACCGCTTAACACATCAAGCCCGTTATTGGCGGCATTAAGCCGGTTCTCAGCAATAAACTTCAGCTCGCGGGCCACATCTGCGGAGTGCCGGACATACCACTGCGTTTGATCGTAGCTGGTATTAAACTCCTGACGGACCTGCGATTCTCTTTCATGCAATACGTTGATAATGTAAAACGCCGTCAGCAGCGCGCCGAGCGTCCACAGCATCAACGCCAGCGCGCGGAACAGATAGCGGGAAATGCGTAACGTGGTGCGGAAAGAGACGAGATATTTCAAATGGAACCCACTGACGTCCAAAACAGGCTGATGATAGCAAACGTGCCGATACAGTAGCGCCAGCCTGCTAAAAAAGCCAGTTTGCACCGCAGGCTCAGCGCGTTAATTCAGTCTGTTCCGAGGGGGATTTACGCCACTCCGATGGCGTTGTGCCACAAACGCGGCGAAATTCACGATTAAAGTTGGATTTTGTCAGAAACCCGACCTCTTCCATAATCTCAATCACAGTTCCGTCTTCCCGGCGCAGGCGCTCGCAGGCCTCCCTAATCCGCCAACCGTTAACATATTGCGACACGCTTTGCTGGCGTAATGCATTAATCGCCGCCGAAACGCGCCGCGCCGGGATGCCGGCTTTACGCGCCAGCAGCGCCAGATTCAAATCTGTCCGCCGGTAAAGGCCTTCCTGCATCAGCCGCTCGATGCCGATAAAAATATCATGGTCACCGGTATCGGGCTGCCTCGGCAAAACGGATTCTGGCTGCACGGGGTTTGCCGGGGCCAGCACCAGCGACAACGATAAAACAGCACAAACCAGCAGATTACCGCAGAACAGCAACAGCTGGACCCCTGCCCCACTGGCAAAGTTAGCCAACAGTGAAACGGCCACATCCAACAACGCCACCGCGATAAGCACGATCGCCAGCCAACGCCAGGTTTTAACAGTGAGAACACTGCGCTCCAGCGCCACCGTTGGCAGCACGTCGCTGCCCGCTTTGAGGGAAGTTAACATCAAACCAGCGCAGGCGAACCAGATAACCGGCATCAGTACATCAATCGCCTGCGGGAAACCGATGACGGTGACCGCCATCAGCAGTGCAGGCAGCAGGCTCAGCCCGTATCTCAGCGGTTTACCCTGCTGCTCCCTGAGCGCCAGCAGGCAGGCAAGCGGCAGCATGGCACCGGTAACCGGTTGAAGCTTATGCCAGATAGCGCTATCCAGGAGCGTACTGATTCCGGCGTTGAGGCTGTGGATCACGCACAGCAGCAACAATCCACGCCACACCCATCCGGCCTGCCAGCGTTTAACCAACAGCAGCAGACAAATCAGACTCAGCAAAAAATTAATCGGTATCAACATAGGACTCTATCGCGATCGAGGACGTCAGGCGCCGCTAACAAGCTGATAATCAGACCTTTATACACAAGGAGAAAAATTAATGCGCCTGTTTATTTACCTGGTACTTTTACTTATTCCCGTTAGCGGCTGGAGCTACAGCGTGGGAAACCGGCTGGAAACGCTGGAAAACATCTCCCCTCAACGGGATCTGAAAGTACGAATATTTTATCCCACCACTAGCAACAGCGAGCCACAGCTGCTGGGCGGCAATAGGGTTTTTACCGGCTATAAAGCGATCCCCGATGCCCCGATAGCCAGCGGCCGTTTCCCGCTGGTTTTATTAAGTCACGGCAGCGGGGGAAATAATGCCAGCCTTGCCTGGCTTGCTACGGCGCTGGCAGAACGCGGCGCTATCGTCGTGGCGGCCAGTCACCCCGGAAGCACCACCGGGGATTCGCGGCCTGAAACGGATTTGACGCTGCAAACCCGCGATTTGTCGTTGATGCTTGACCACTATCTTGCAGCTGGCGTCTGGAAGAACAGCATTGATGTAAGCAAAATCGGCGCGATAGGCCACTCCAAAGGCGGTTACAGCGTGTTGGCACTGGCGGGCGGATTGATTAACCGCCAGCGCTTAACGCATTACTGCGAGGATATGCCGCAGATGCCGGACTGTCGTTTTTACAAGCAAAACGGAATACAGTTGGAGAAAACTGATGATGCCCGCCTCGCGGCCAGCTATCGCGATCCGCGAATCACCTTCGCTATCGCGCTCGATCCGGGGATGAGCTATGTCTTAACCCCAGAAAGCCTGAAGGCCATTTCCATTCCGGTGCTGACCCTTGCCGCAGGCTATTACAGTCGGCCAACGGGAAAAATGACGCTGGGGACAGAGGAAATACACACGCCACGCCAGATCATGCCACAGGCCGGGCACTTTGATTTCCTGCCGGTCTGCCAGCCGACGGCGGAGAAGATTCTGGCCGAAGAGGGAGAAGCGTTTATCTGCGATACTCCCGCCGCAGAGCGGGAGCGGATTCACCAGCAGACGATAACCGCAGTCACGAAATTTATGCAGCAGGCGGGGATTGAAACTAACGCAACACAGCCTTAACGGCTAAATGCAGAGGGGGTATTTCTGCGTAACGTCTTCCAGTCTTAAATTTTTGGCAATAAAAAAGCCGGTTCATCTGAACCGGCTCCTCGGATAGCTACAGCATCAACGATTACTCGTCATCTGCCTCAGTCGCATCATCGTCAGTATCCACTTCCGGGGCGATCTCATCATCCCCTTCCGCAACGCTGCCGTCGATGGCATCCAGCTCTTCTTCCGCAACCGGCTCGGCAACACGCTGCAGACCCACCACGTTTTCTTCTTCCGCAGTACGGATCAGAATAACGCCCTGAGTGTTACGGCCAACCACGCTGACTTCCGAAACGCGTGTACGCACCAGCGTACCGGCATCGGTAATCATCATGATCTGATCGCTGTCGACAACCTGCACTGCACCGATCACCGGTCCGTTACGTTCGGTCACTTTGATCGAAATAACACCCTGCGTTGCACGCGACTTGGTTGGATATTCGGTGTTCGCTGTACGCTTACCGTAACCGTTCTGGGTTACCGTCAGAATCGCACCGTCATCGCGAGGAACGATCAGAGACACCACGCGATCGCCTTCGGCCAGCTTGATGCCACGCACGCCGGAAGCGGTACGACCCATGGCACGCACGGCGCTTTCCGCGAAGCGCACCACTTTACCCGCAGCGGAGAACAGCATCGCTTCATCGCTGCCGTTGGTCAGTGATACACCGATCAGTTCGTCATCATCACGCAGATTGACGGCAATAATACCGGCGCTGCGCGGACGGCTGAACTCGGTCAGGGCGGTTTTCTTCACGGTACCGCTGGCGGTAGCCATAAAGATATTCCAGCCTTCGGCGTATTCACGCACCGGCAGAATCGCGGTGATACGCTCATTGGCCTCAAGCGGCAGCAGGTTGACGATCGGACGCCCACGCGCGCCACGGCTGGCTTCCGGCAGCTGGTAAACCTTCATCCAGTAGAGACGGCCACGGCTGGAGAAGCACAGAATGGTATCGTGCGTGTTGGCCACCAGCAGGCGGTCAATAAAGTCTTCTTCTTTGATGCGCGCGGCCGATTTACCTTTACCACCACGGCGCTGAGCTTCGTAGTCGCTCAGCGGCTGGTACTTGACGTAGCCCTGGTGCGACAGCGTGACTACCACATCTTCCTGAGTGATCAGGTCTTCGATGTTGATGTCGGCGCTATTAGCGGTAATTTCGGTGCGGCGCTTATCGCCGAACTGATCGCGGATCAGCTCCAGCTCTTCGCGGATCACTTCCATCAGGCGATCGGCGCTTTCCAGAATGCGCAGCAGTTCAGCGATCTGCATCAGCAGCTCTTTGTACTCATCCAGCAGTTTTTCATGCTCAAGGCCGGTCAGTTTCTGCAGACGCAGATCCAGAATCGCCTGAGCCTGCTGCTCGGTGAGGTAGTACTGACCGTCGCGAATACCGTACTGCTCTTCCAGCCATTCCGGACGCGCTGCGTTGTCGCCGGCGCGTTCGAGCATGGCGGACACATTGCCCAGCTCCCAAGAACGAGCAATCAGCCCCGCTTTTGCTTCAGCAGGCGATGCCGCACGACGGATCAGTTCAATGATCGGGTCGATGTTGGCCAGCGCCACGGCCAGCGCTTCAAGGATGTGCGCACGATCGCGAGCCTTGCGCAGCTCGAAGATGGTGCGGCGGGTAATCACTTCACGGCGGTGACGCACGAAGGCTTCGAGAATATCCTTCAGCGGCATAATTTTTGGCTGGCCCTGATGCAGTGCCACCATGTTGATGCCGAAGGAAGTTTGCAGCTGGGTCAGCGAGTAGAGGTTGTTCAGAACCACTTCACCAACCGCATCGCGTTTCACTTCGATCACGATGCGCATGCCGTCTTTATCGGACTCATCGCGCAGCGCGCTGATACCTTCAAGACGCTTTTCTTTCACCAGCTCGGCAATTTTCTCGATCAGGCGCGCTTTGTTCACCTGATACGGAATTTCATGCACGATGATGGTTTCACGGCCGGTTTTGGCATCGGCTTCTACGTCAGCACGTGCGCGGATGTAGATCTTGCCGCGGCCGGTGCGGTAGGCCTCTTCAATGCCGCGACGGCCATTGATGATTGCCGCCGTCGGGAAGTCCGGCCCCGGGATGTGCTCCATCAGGCCTTCAACGGTGATGCTTTCATCTTCAATAAACGCCAGACAGGCATTGATGACTTCGGTCAGGTTGTGCGGCGGAATATTCGTCGCCATCCCCACGGCAATACCGGAAGAACCGTTTACCAGCAGGTTAGGCACTCGCGTTGGCATCACTTCCGGGATCTGCTCGGTGCCATCATAGTTTGGCACAAAATCGACGGTCTCTTTTTCCAGATCCGCCAGCAGCTCGTGGGCGATTTTAGACATGCGCACTTCGGTATAACGCATCGCTGCAGCGGAGTCGCCGTCGACGGAACCGAAGTTACCCTGACCATCTACCAGCATATAGCGCAGGGAGAACGGCTGTGCCATACGCACAATGGTGTCATACACGGCGGTGTCGCCATGCGGGTGATATTTACCGATAACGTCGCCGACAACACGGGCGGATTTTTTATACGGTTTATTCCAGTCGTTACCGAGAACGTTCATCGCGTAAAGCACGCGGCGGTGAACCGGCTTCAGGCCATCGCGAACGTCTGGTAATGCGCGGCCAACGATGACCGACATGGCATAATCAAGGTAAGAGTTCTTTAACTCTTCCTCGATATTAACCGGTGTGATTTCTCTGGCTAGGTCGCTCATGGAGCCGCTATCCCTCTAGATTATTCCCGGATTCAAAGGTGCGAAAGTATATCACACTGCGCCCAGGTGGTGAACGGAAAGCGTCAGTTTGGCCGCTTTATTGCATTCTCAGGTCGCTCTGGCCCGCAGCGTTGCCCACAGGCACGGCGAAACATGTATACTGCAGCAAACTTTGGCTGGAGTAATAACCCAATGAATAAAGAACAAAACGGGGCCGCGCAGAACGTTGATAGCGGTGAAATTGCTAAATTTGAAGCCGTTGCTTCGCGCTGGTGGGATCTGGAAGGCGAGTTCAAACCGCTGCACCGAATCAACCCGCTGCGCCTGGGCTATATTGCGCAGCATGCCGGTGGCCTGTTCGGTAAAAAGATCCTCGACGTCGGCTGCGGCGGCGGCATTCTTGCGGAAAGCATGGCGCGTGAAGGCGCGAACGTTACCGGCCTGGATATGGGGGCCGAGCCGCTGCAGGTTGCTCGCCTGCACGCGCTGGAAAGCGGCGTAAAAATTGATTATATCCAGCAGCTGGTTGAAGAACATGCCGAACAGTTTGCCGGACAGTACGATGTAGTGACCTGCATGGAGATGCTGGAACACGTGCCCGATCCGCGCTCGGTGGTTCACGCCTGCGCTAAGCTGGTGAAGCCGGGTGGTGAAGTGTTCTTCTCGACGATTAACCGCAACAGCAAAGCCTGGCTGATGGCTATTGTCGGCGCGGAATACATTCTGCGCATGGTGCCGCGCGGCACGCATGATATTAAGAAGCTGATTCGCCCCGCCGAGCTGCTGAACTGGGTAGATGAAACCACACTGCGCGAACGCCATATGATTGGCCTGCACTACAACCCGCTGACCAACCACTTCAAGCTGGCCCCGGGTGTGGATGTTAATTACATGGTCCATACGCACCGCGTGGAGTAAAATTTTTACCCCGGTCGATCGGCCGGGGCTTTTTTACCTTTAATCATCTGACAGAAATCCCGCACTACCGCCACGACTTTAGAGCCAGAAAAATCTGGAAATTTCAACGCTGCACATTATTTCCGCGCTCGATCATATTTCTAAAAAAATTCTTTTCCCATTGACATGGACCCTGGGCCTTGAGAAACGCGGACTTAGCCAAAAAAGGTGCCAACGGACAGCAATTTTTCGTGAAAATCAAGCCTTGTTAACCACACGAAAGTTACTAGAATACTCACCATATTGTTATCCAGTCTTCTCTCACCCCCTATATGTAGTGTTTATCCACAGAGTTACTCACAACGAGCAAGCTGTGCATAAACGTGGGGATTATTTGTTTAAAACAGGTAAAACGCGACATGAATCAGAGTCTGCTTGTCACTAAGCGCGATGGCCGTACCGAACGCATCGATCTAGATAAAATCCACCGTGTGCTCGATTGGGCTGCCGAAGGGCTGCAAAATGTCTCCGTCTCCCAGGTTGAACTGCGTTCGCATATCCAGTTCTACGAAGGTATTCGCACGTCTGATATCCATGAAACGATTATCAAGTCTGCGGCCGACCTGATTTCCCGCGATGCGCCTGATTACCAGTACATGGCCGCCCGCCTGGCGATTTTCCACCTGCGTAAAAAAGCCTACGGCCAGTTTGAGCCGCCGAAGCTGATCGACCAGGTGACGCGTATGGTTGAGATGGGCAAATACGATCGTCACCTGCTGGAAGACTACAGCCGCGAAGAGTTCGAGCAGATGGACGGCTTTATCGACCACTGGCGTGATATGAACTTCTCCTACGCCGCGGTTAAGCAGCTGGAAGGCAAATATCTGGTGCAGAACCGTGTGAGCGGTGAAATCTATGAAAGCGCTCAGTTCCTTTATATCCTGGTTGCTGCCTGTCTGTTCTCCGGCTATCCGCGCGAAACGCGTCTGGACTACGTTAAGCGTTTCTACGATGCGATCTCTACCTTCAAGATCTCGCTGCCGACGCCGATCATGTCCGGCGTGCGTACCCCAACCCGTCAGTTCAGCTCCTGCGTACTGATTGAGTGCGGCGACAGCCTGGATTCGATTAACGCCACCTCCAGCGCAATCGTGAAATACGTTTCTCAACGTGCCGGCATCGGCATTAACGCGGGTCGTATCCGCGCGCTGGGCAGCCCGATTCGCGGCGGTGAAGCGTTCCACACCGGCTGTATTCCGTTCTACAAGCACTTCCAGACCGCCGTTAAGTCCTGTTCTCAGGGCGGCGTGCGCGGCGGTGCGGCCACCCTGTTCTATCCAATGTGGCACCTGGAAGTGGAAAGCCTGCTGGTGTTGAAAAACAACCGTGGCGTGGAAGGCAACCGCGTACGTCATATGGACTACGGCGTGCAGCTTAATAAGCTGATGTATCAACGCCTGCTGAAGGGTGAAGAGATTACCCTGTTCAGCCCGTCCGACGTACCGGGCCTGTATGACGCTTTCTTTGCCGATCAGGCAGAGTTCGAGCGTCTTTACACCAAATATGAGAAAGACGACAGCATCCGCAAACAGCGGGTGAAAGCGGTCGATCTGTTCTCACTGATGATGCAGGAACGCGCGTCTACCGGCCGTATCTACATTCAGAACGTTGACCACTGCAACACCCACAGCCCGTTCGATCCGGCTATCGCGCCTGTCCGCCAGTCTAACCTGTGCCTGGAAATCGCGCTGCCGACCAAACCGCTGCTGGACGTTAACGACGAAAACGGTGAGATTGCGCTGTGTACGCTTTCCGCATTCAACCTGGGTGCGATTGAAAGCCTTGACGACCTGCGCGAGCTGGCAACTCTGGCGGTACGCGCGCTGGATGCCCTGCTGGATTATCAGGATTATCCGATCCCGGCCGCTAAACGCGGTGCAATGGGTCGCCGTACCCTCGGTATTGGCGTGATCAACTTCGCTTACTACCTGGCGAAAAACGGCGTACGCTACTCCGACGGCAGCGCAAATAACCTGACGCATAAAACCTTTGAAGCCATTCAGTACTGGCTGCTCAAGGCTTCTAACGATCTGGCGATCGAACAGGGTGCCTGCCCGTGGTTTAACGAAACCACCTATGCTCAGGGTATTCTGCCGATTGATACCTACAAGAAAGATCTGGACGCAATCAGCAACGAGCCGCTGCATCTGGACTGGGAAGCGCTGCGCGAGTCGATCAAAACTCACGGCCTGCGTAACTCCACGCTGTCTGCCCTGATGCCGTCTGAAACCTCTTCGCAGATTTCTAACGCCACTAACGGTATTGAACCACCGCGCGGCCATATCAGTATCAAAGCGTCTAAAGACGGTATTCTGCGCCAGGTCGTACCGGAGTATGAGCGTCTGAAAGACAACTATGAACTGCTGTGGGAAATGCCGAATAACGACGGTTATCTGCAGCTGGTGGGTCTGATGCAGAAGTTTATCGATCAGGCGATTTCATCCAACACCAACTATGACCCGACGCGCTTCGCTAACGGTAAGGTGCCGATGAAGCAGCTGCTGAAAGATCTGCTGACCGCCTATAAGTTCGGCGTAAAAACGCTGTACTACCAGAACACCCGTGATGGTGCGGAAGATGCGCAGGATGACCTGGCACCTTCAATCCAGGATGACGGCTGCGAAAGCGGCGCCTGCAAAATCTAATCTTCAGGGGGCCATCCGCTGGCCCCCTCCCTGATTTCCTGTAGCACGACTCAGCTACCACGACGGATTATTATTTATGGCTTACACCACGTTTTCGCAGAACAAAAATGACCAGCTGCTGGAGCCGATGTTTTTTGGCCAGTCGGTCAACGTTGCCCGCTACGATCAGCAAAAGTACGATATCTTTGAAAAGCTGATTGAAAAGCAGCTCTCCTTCTTCTGGCGTCCGGAAGAAGTGGACGTTTCGCGCGATCGCATCGACTATCAGGCGCTGCCGGATCACGAAAAGCATATTTTCATCAGTAACCTGAAGTACCAGACGCTGCTGGACTCGATTCAGGGACGCAGCCCGAACGTGGCGCTGCTGCCGCTGATCTCGATCCCTGAACTGGAAACCTGGGTAGAAACCTGGGCGTTCTCAGAAACGATCCACTCGCGTTCCTACACCCATATCATCCGCAATATCGTTAACGATCCGGCCGTGGTCTTTGACGACATCGTGGCTAACGAGCAGATCCTCTCCCGCGCGAAGGATATCTCCGGCTACTACGACGATCTGATCGAGATGACCAGCTACTGGCATCTGCTGGGTGAAGGTACTCACGAGGTGGCCGGTAAAACCGTCACCGTCAATCTGCGCACGCTGAAAAAGCAGCTGTATATCTGCCTGATGAGCGTTAATGCGCTGGAAGCGATTCGCTTCTACGTTAGCTTTGCCTGTTCGTTTGCCTTCGCCGAGCGCGAGCTGATGGAAGGTAACGCCAAAATCATTAAGCTGATTGCCCGTGATGAAGCGCTGCACCTGACCGGCACCCAGCATATGCTGAACCTGCTGCGCAGCGGTGAAGACGATCCGGAAATGGCAGAGATTGCCGAAGAGTGTCGCCAGGAGTGCTACGATCTGTTCGTACTGGCAGCCGAGCAGGAAAAAGAGTGGGCGGAATACCTGTTCAGCGGCGGCTCGATGATCGGTATGAACAAAGATATTCTGTGGCAATACATTGAATATATTACCAATATTCGCATGAACGCCGTGGGTCTGGATCTGCCGTTTAAAACCCGCTCAAACCCAATCCCGTGGATTAACTCCTGGCTGGTGTCGGACAACGTGCAGGTTGCCCCGCAGGAAGTTGAAGTCAGCTCCTACCTGGTTGGGCAGATTGATGCGGAAGTGAATACCGACGATCTCAGCGACTTCGAACTGTAAAATGCCCCGTTCGATTATTACCCTGCGTGCTTCCGGCACGCAGCTGGAGTGCAGGGAACATCATACTTCCCTGCTCGCCGCACTTGAGGCGAACAAAGTCTGCATTGAGTATCAGTGCCGGGAAGGTTACTGCGGTTCGTGCCGCACCCGCCTGCTGAAAGGCGAAGTCAGCTACGCAAGTAAACCGCTGGCGTTTATTCAGCAGGGCGAGATCCTTCCCTGCTGCTGCCAGGCTCAGGGCGATATTGAGATCGAACTGTAATTCTCCGGTTTCCTGGCGGAAAATACCGCCTTTCGGCTTCGGGCAGCCACAGTATCAGGCCGCCCGTTTTCCTCAACGGCTTTTACAGTGTTTCCACCACATCGATCCAGCCGTGGCCGGTAGTGACAGTCTGGCCATTCAGCCAGCGGCGCAGCATATTCAGCGCCAGCATGGCGACCATATCCTGCCGGGCTTTCAGACCGTGGCGGCTGACGTTAAACTTCACCCGCTGCGCAAAGATACCGTCCGGCGTGTTCAGCGCAAACCCCAGCTTATCGTCTTCAATGCCGCCGACAATCAGCACCACCTGCGCATCGTTCTCCTGCGCAAGCACGCGACTGCGCTCGGCCAGCTGCTTAAGGGGCTCCGGTCGATTCGGTAAAACGTTACCCGCGTTGAGTCTGGCACCAGCAGAAGCCAGCTGCCACTGCAGCAGACCGGCGGTGAACTGTTCACTCACAGTTAGCGACAGCTCGCGCTCGCCCAGGCGCCGCGCCAGCTGTTCCGGCAGCCCTTCCAGACCTTCGAAAATCACGCTGTCACCGGCGATTTCACGCACCTGCTGCCAGAACTGCTCCATCTCGGCCAGCTTGTCCGCCGGACCGTTCAGCTTCAGCTCAATAATCGGCATCGACGCGCGATAGCCCACCACCACGCCTTCCGGCAGCGGCAGCGGTTCAATCGCAGAAGCCAGCTCGCTTTCGCCGCGGCCAAAGGTAGTCATTCGCAGACACAGCGGCGGTTCGGGCAGCTGATAGCGGGATTTGAGACGCGGCAGGATCTCGCCTTGGACCATGGTTTTAAACTCTGACGGCACGCCGGGCGTAAAGAAGATCCAGCAGCGATTCAGCTCAATAGCGAAACCGCAGGCGGTGCCCACCGGGTTATCCAGCATTTCAGCGCCGACCGGGATTTCTGCCTGCTTGCGGTTGCTTGGCGCCATCGGTTTACCACGGCTGGCAAAAAACGCTTCCATTTTGGCCAGCCACTCCGGGTGGATCTGCAAGCCAACGCCGGCAGCCGTTGCCGCAGCCAGCGAGCTCAGATCGTCGCTGGTCGGGCCAAGGCCGCCGTTAACGATCAGCACATCGGCGATTCTACTGCGTTCGGTCAGGACATTGACCAGCTCCGGGAGGCTGTCTCCCACCGTCTGACGACTGGTCATCGGTAAACCGTTTTCAAACAGCACCCCCGCCAGCCATGCGGCATTGGTATCAACAATTTGACCGTGCAGCACTTCGTCACCAGTGGCGAGCATTTCCACTCTTATCATTTTTATCTCCGGGTTTCTCAGGTCTTAACACTGTAAGAAGCCTTCCGGATAAAAACAATGTGATTTTCCCCTCTATTTCCGATCGCGAAGCCAGGCCAGCAGGCGGTGGCGCGACGGTTTAATGCCCTCTCCCGCAAGCTCAGGCAGCGGATACCAGGCGACCGGATGTTGATAGTTAGCCAGCTGAGGTGCCGCCCAGTCGGCAAGCTTCTCAAAGTCAATTTCCCCCGCCACCAGCGCAACCGGCCGGTGACCATATTCACTATCCACCTGCGGAACCACGACCGCCTGCGTCACTGCCGGATGGCCCAACAGCACCCTCTCAATCAGCTCAGGCTGCACCGCCTCACCGCCGCTGAAAAACAGGTTATCGCGACGCCCGTCGATGCACAGTTCATCCTGACGCCAGTGGCCGAGATCGCCGGTGTGCAGCCAGCCGTCCTTGTCGGTCAGCGGCTGGAGCGCGCCCTCCAGCCAGTAGCCCTGCGCCAGCGTTGGTGAGCGTAGCCAGACCTCGTTTTCTACCAGTTTGACCTCCTGCCCGGGGAGCGGTTTACCGGCGCTGCCGGAACCGTCCGCTCGGCCGGCGCAGACCGTTGAGGCCGTTTCGGTCAGGCCATAGCCGCACCAGCAGCGGATTCCTGCCGCTTCCGCCTGGGTGGTCAGTTCGGACGGGATCGTCGCACCTCCGAGCAGTACGGCACGCAGACTCGTTGGAAGCGCGGACTGATTCAGCAAACGCCATAGCTGCGTTGGCACCAGCGAGGCAAAGCTACTGCGTGCCAGCGCAGCCGACAAATCCTGCGATTTATCGATGACCAGCGTGGCCCCGGCAGACAGCCATCGCCAGATAATGCCCATGCCGGAAACGTGAAACAGGGGCAACGACAGCAGCCAGCGATCCCGCGGGGTGAAATCCATCAGACAGATTACCGCCGCCGCACTGTGCAGGTGGGCGTCAAAAGTGTGTGCTGCCGCTTTCGCCAGCCCGGTCGTCCCCGACGTCAGGGTTAGCGTGGCTAACGCATTCCGCTGCCAGGGATGGTTGGCGCGCCCGGCGGCCGTTGTCAGGTTTAGCGGAAGAGCCTGCGGAACCGGGGGCGCATCGATACTGAGCGCAAACGCCACGCCCAGACCGGGCAGTAACTGGTCCAGCTGCGCGTCGGGCAGCTGCGGATTAAGCATCAGTACCCTCGCACCACAGGCCAGCAGGCTCAGCCAGGCCAGCACCGCCTGCAACCCATTGCGGCTGCGCAGTGCGACGACCATCTCCGGCATCACACCCTGCCGACGGAAGCCGTTTGCATGGCCGTTAATACGCTCGGCCAATTGTTGCCAGCTCAGCGTCTCATCACCGGTGTCGATGGCCGTCGCCTGCGGATAGCGCTGCTGCCAGTACAGCCAGGGCCAGTCATTTATTGCTGCCACAGACATTGCAGTTCCTCCTTCCCTGAAAGCGGTAACGTACTGCCGGGCCAGTGGCGCAGCAGCTGCTTTTGCATCAGCGACAGGGTATCCAGCCCGGGCACAATGCCCGGCGTGAGTTGCTGTGCCAGCCGCGCCAGCTGCGTCAGGCCCAGGCTGGACTCCAGCGCGGAGCTGATAACCGGGGTTAATCCCAGCCGCTGCGCCGCTGCAACCTGCTGCTGTACTTTCTGAATGCTGCCGGTCAGCGTGGGCTTGATCACAACCGCCCTGACGCCCTGCTGTGCGCTGAGCAGCGTGGCATCATCACGCAGGCTTTCATCCCACGCGATAGCAATCCCGGTCTGCCGCGCAAAGGCCATGCTTTCCGCCACCGTTCGGCACGGTTCTTCAATAAAGGCAATGCGCCCGCGCAGCTCGGTGGAAATATAGCGGGCAAACTGCAATGCTTTTTCCAGCGTCCAGCTGCGGTTCGCATCCAGGCGCAGGGTCAGATCGGGCAGTGCTTCCAGCAGCAGATTCACCTGCATACCGTCCCGCACCGCTTCGTACAGCCCAACCTTCATTTTTGCCAGCGGCGCGGACTGACGCTGTAAACGTTCGAACAGCACGTCCGGATCGCCGCTGCACAGCTGCGCACTCTGCCAGCAGCCTTCGGCAGGTAGCTGCCCTGCCAGTTCGGCCTGCGCACAGCTGATACCGAAAGCAACCGAAGGCAGCGGGCTTTCCGGCGGCTGTTCTCCGGCACACCAGCGCTCCAGCCACTTCACGGCCTGCTGCTGCGCCTGCTCAGGTGACTCCGCACTGAACTGCGGCAGGGGGGCGATCTCCCCCCATCCTTCACCCCGTTCGCTGACCAGCCTCACCAGCATTCCCTGGCGGGTTTTCAGCCGCTGATCGCGGAGGATAACCCCCGCGTCCAGCGCCAGCTGATAGCCAAACAGCGTTGCGCCGCGCATTAGGGATTACGCCTGAACGGTGAGAAATCGGGCGGCCGCTTCTGGTTAAAGGCGTTGCGCCCTTCCTGCCCCTCTTCAGTCATGTAAAACAGCATGGTGGCGTTACCGGCCAGCTCCTGCAAACCGGCCTGGCCGTCGCAGTCGGCGTTCAGCGCGGCTTTCAAACAGCGCAGTGCCATCGGGCTGTTCTGCAACATCTCGCGACACCAGCGCACCGTTTCCTGCTCAAGCTGTGCCAGAGGAACCACGGTGTTGACCAGCCCCATATCGAGCGCCTGCTGCGCGTTGTACATCCGGCAGAGGAACCAAATCTCGCGCGCTTTCTTTTGGCCCACGATACGCGCCATATAAGCTGCACCCCAGCCGCCGTCGAAGGAGCCCACCTTTGGTCCGGTCTGGCCAAACTGCGCATTGTCCGCCGCGATGGTCAGATCGCACATCATATGCAGCACGTGGCCGCCGCCCACCGCATAGCCCGCCACCATCGCCACCACAGGTTTCGGACAGGTGCGGATCTGGCGCTGGAGATCCAGCACGTTGAGGTGATGTACTCCAGCATCGTCCTGATAGCCGCCGTAGTCGCCGCGCACTTTCTGATCGCCGCCGGAGCAGAATGCCAGATCGCCTTCCCCGGTCAGGATGATCACCCCAACGGCCGGGTCCCGGCGGGCGTCATCCAGCGCCTGCTGTATTTCCGTCACCGTCAGGGGACGAAACGCGTTCCGCACCTGCGGACGGTTAATGGTGATTTTAGCGATGCCATCCGCCGTCTTTTGATAACGGATATCGCTGAATTCCAGCGGTACCGGCAGCCACTGTGCCGGGGCGGTTAGCATGGATTCGTCGGGAGAAATCATCGAAGCTCCTGTTAGTTGTGGTTCAGCAACAGCGAAAGCTGATGGGCGAATGCCATCGGGTTTGCCAGGTGAGTGTTGTGCCCGGCATCGCGGATCACCACCGGAGTCAGGCCCGACTGCTGCGCCAGCTGTAAGAATTTAAGGTCCCATTCGCCGCACAGATAGTGGAAGGGGATCGTTTTCTGCCGTAGCTCCGACAGCAGATCGGGCTGTACGGAAAGGGAAGTGGCTTCCAGCATGGTCGCCAGCCCCTCTGCGCGATTGTTCAGCCGACGGGCAATCATCGCCTGTCGCTGTGGGTTGGTAAGCTCAGCAAAAACCGGCTGTTGATACCACTGGCTGAGCACCAGCGGCAAAGGCTGCTGGCGGAAACGCTGCGCCCAGCCAAAATCGTGCTCGCGGCGCGTTTCGCGCTCGCTTTGGCGGGGTAAGCCAAAGTGACCCGCTTCGGCCAACAGACCACAAAGCCTGCCATCATCGTGGCGGCAGGCGTGATAAAACGCCAGACGAGCCCCGAGGGAGTAGCCAATCAGCCAGTAGCGTTCAACCTGATGGTAGTTGAGCGTTGCGGTCAACCGCTGTGAGAATTCGTCAAAACCGCTGACGGTTTGCGCCTGTGAACCGCCGTGCCCCGGCAAATCGATGCTGAGCAGCGGCCAGTGCCGGAAATAGTGCTGCACCGGCAGCCAGTCATCCGCGCTGCCAAGAAAACCATGCAGCCAGACCAGCACCGGCCTGATGCTGCGATGATGTCCCTGCCAACGCGCATGGAGAATCACAGGGTCATCACCTCTTTGAGTAGACCAGCCAGGGCCTGCGCACCCGCATCGCCGTCACAAACCATTTCCACCAGCGTAACGCCGCGCGTGAATCCCTCCCTCACCGCGTCGGCCAGTGCAGGCCAGTTTTCCGCACGCCGGTAGTTCAGGCCAAATACCGCCGCCGCGTGGCTGAAATCCACCCCAGGCGGCATGGCGAAGAAGCGCTCGCGTTCGTACTGCGGCGTCGGCAGCAGAGAAAATATTTGCCCGCCCTGGTTGTTCACCACCAGCACCACAACCGGGGCGGAGGCCTGCGGCAGCAGCGCCATGCTGTTCAGATCATACAGGGCGGAGAGATCCCCCAGCAGCAGCAATAGCGGCTGCCCAAGCCCGCGCTGAACGCCCGCGGCGGAAGCAATCAGCCCGTCGATACCGCTGGCACCACGATTGCTATATACCGGATACCCCACAGGCAGACGGGCCAGCGCATCCACCAGCCGGATTGCCAGGCTGTTACCGATAAACAGCGCGCCTTTCCCGGCCAGCAGCTCCGGCATTCGGCGCGCCAGCTGCGCCTCGCCAAAGGTGGTCAGATGCTGCTTCAGGTAACGGTCGGTTTTGTCGGCCAGTTCCTGAAGCTGCGGGCACCAGGGCTGGCGCGGCATTGCCGGATGTTTTGCCAGCCACTCGCCCGCGCGGGCCTGTACCCGAATCCCCTGATGAAAAGCGGGATCGCGCTGGCCGGGGAGCGGATCGATTAACCACCATTTACCCGGCCGGCACTGCTGCTGGAATTGCAAGAGGTTGCGGCTGGTCAGACTGCTGCCGAACTGTACCACCAGCTGCGCGTCATTCAGCGCCTGGCGGGCCTGAGGATGTGCCAGCCAGAGCGCGGAATGCGGTAGTGGCTGGCCGCTCTGCGACAGAACATCGCCCAGCAGCGGCCAGCCAAGCTGTTCAGCCCATTCGCTAATCTGCTGCCCCTCGGTGGCAGAGACTCTGCCAACGATGACCACACCACGCTGCTGACGGGCAAAAAACCAGTCCGGCATGAGGGGGAGATCGGCGAACGCAGGATAGCTGAGCCAGGGATGCGGACTGTGCCACCAGTCACCCAGCTCATTAGCCCACGCCAGGTACTCTCCTTCATCCTCACCGTACAGCGGTTCGGCAAACGGGCAATTGATATGCACGGCACCGCTTTTCTGCCCGGTCAGCAGCGTATCCAGCGAGGACACCAGCCAGCGCGCCGGAATATCGGGAGTCGGTCGGGGAAGATTCAGTGCGGCGGTGACGTGGCTGGCAAAAATACCCTGCTGTTCGATAGCCTGGTTGGCTCCGCAGCCAATCAGCTCGGTCGGACGGTCGGCGGTAATCACTACCAGCTTTTCACCGCCCTGACGGGCTTCCACAATAGCGGGATAGAGATTGGCCACCGCCGTGCCTGAGGTAACAATAACGGCCACCCGCTGCCCGCTGCTTTTTGCCAGCCCCAGGGCTAAAAAGCCAAGGCCACGCTCATCGAAGTGGGTGTGGCAGACCAGTTTTTCATTGGCAGCAGCGGCCAGCACCAGGGGTGCCGAGCGCGATCCGGACGCAATACAAACATGCCGGATATCGTGCCGGGTAAGCGCTTCGACAAGAACGGTAGCCCAGCGGCGATTGAACGTTGCGTGCGACATTGCCACTCCAGATCAAATTGACTGGAGTCATTATAAGCAGGCGTTTTTGCGATCTTTTTGATTTGAACCAGTATTACGCAGGTTTTCATCAGAGTAAAAACGGGGGGAACGGCAGCAGGATATTTAGCAAAATCAGGTGCCCGTAAAAGGGCACCAGTGCGTTATAAATTAACGACGAGCCAGCAGCAGTCCTATAACCAGACCCAGCGTGGCACCAACACCAATGCCCTGCCACGGTTTGTCGTGAACGTAGTCATCGGCACGGGAAACGGCCTGACGTGCGCGATAGTAGTAGGTATCAGATGCATTGCTGATGCGCGATTTCACTTCATGAAGTGAATTTTCTGCTCTGGCCTTCAGTTCAACATATTTCTGGTCAGCCGGATCGCCCGATGACTTCAACACTTCTTCCAGCGTTTTGGTCAGCAAAGCCAGATCGTCATCCAGTCGAGTCTCATGCGGTTCAGTCTGTGTAGCCATTGTCATCCTCCGTGGGCGAATTACACATTGCTTGCTGACTAACTATAGACCCTATTTTTCGGGCTGCATGGCAAAAAGGGCCAGTTATCCCTGGGAACCCTGCGTCCAGCCGTTGTCGATCCTCGTCAAAGATGCTGTTTATTGCAGCTTCCGCGCAGGTCAGCCGTGGAAATCACTGCGGTTTTTGGATTTATCTGATAAATTTTGCCTGAACTGAATTAGTCACCAGGCAAGCTGTCGTAACTCCCTGTAGTCGGGCTAAATCCGGCGACGCGAATGCGTGAAGTACGCGCGACAGTCAACACAAGCTCCGTTCAGCAAAGGATATGATTTCTGGCATGAATCGAAGAATGTTTATGAAAGCGTCAATGGCATTCGCCACCTTAAGTGGAATGTCTGGTATCTCCACCCTGTTCTCCCAGGCCGCCTGGGCAGACAGCGAGATTGCCGACGGCACCGCAGTGCGATTTGATTTTGACGTGCTCAAAAAATTAGCCGCCGATCTGGCGAAAAAACCTTACGGTGGCGCACCGGCTCCGCTGCCGCAAACCCTGGCCACCTTAACGCCTCAGGCCTATAACGAAATCCAGTACGATGCCAACCACTCGCTGTGGAACGGCATCGATAATCGCCAGCTTGACGTTCAGTTCTTCCACGTGGGGATGGGATTCAAACGCCGCATCCGCATGTTCTCCGTGGACAGCGGCAGCCGCGAAGCGCGTGAGATTCATTTCCGCCCCGAGCTGTTCAACTACAATAATGCGCATGTTGATACCGCCCAGCTGGAAGGGAAAACCGACCTCGGCTTCGCCGGTTTCCGCGCCTTTAAAAAGCCTGAACTGGCTCGCCGCGATATCGTCTCCTTCCTGGGGGCCAGCTACTTCCGCGCGGTGGATGAAACCTATCAGTACGGGCTATCGGCTCGCGGCGTGGCGATTGATACCTTCAGCAACGGTAAAGAAGAGTTCCCTGACTTCACCGCCTTCTGGTTCGAAACGCCAAAAGCCGATGACACCACCTTTACCGTCTACACTCTGCTGGATGGCGCAAGCTGCACCGGCGCGTTTAAGTTCATCATCCACTGCGAGGAAAAGCGCGTGGTGATGGAGGTGGAAAACCACATCTATGCGCGCAAGGATATCTGGCAGTTGGGTATCGCGCCGATGACCACCATGTTCAGCTGCGGCAACAACGAGCGCCGCATGTGCGACACCATCCATCCGCAGATCCACGACTCCGATCGTCTGGCCATGTGGACCGGTGCCGGTGAGTGGATCTGCCGCCCGCTGAACAACCCGCAGCGCCTGACCTTTAACGCCTACCAGGATGAAAACCCGCGCGGCTTCGGCATGTTACAGCTCAATCATGATTTCCAGGACTATCAGGACGTGATCGGCTGGTACAACAAGCGCCCGAGTCTGTGGGTGGAACCGGTTGGAAAATGGGGCAAAGGCGCGGTCAACCTGATGGAGATCCCGACCACGGGAGAAACGCTGGATAATATCGTCTGCTTCTGGCAGCCAGCCGAGCCGATCAAAGCCGGCAGCGAGCACAGCTTCCAGTACAAGCTTTACTGGAGCGGCCTGCCGCCGGTTCGCAGCGGTCTGGCGCGGGTTAACGCGACCCGCACCGGTATGGGTGGCTTCCCGGAAGGCTGGGCACCGGGTGAACACTATCCGGACGTCTGGGCGCGTCGTTTTGCCGTTGACTTCGTCGGTGGCGATCTTAAAGCCGCTGCGCCGAAGGGGATTGAGCCGGTGATTGAGGTCACCTCAGGGACGCTCAAACAGGTTGAAATCCTCTATGTTGAGCCAATCAACGGCTATCGTATTCTGTTTGACTGGTATCCGAACAGCGATTCAACCGCGCCGGTGAACATGCGTATGTTCCTGCGCACCAAAGACGACACGCTGAGCGAGACCTGGCTGTATCAGTACTTCCCGCCGCCGCCGGATAAGCGCAAATACGTCGACGATCGGATTATGACCGCCGGTTAACGACGCTGGCGTTTCCCGTCAAGCCGGAGAATGCTACAAGGCGGCCTTTCATGGGCCGCCTTGCTGTGAAATAGCGCGGATTAACCTGCCCGCAGCATATCGACATGCGGAATATCATCTTCAAGATACTCACCGCTAACCGCCACAAATCCCAGACGACCGTAGAACCGTTGCAGATGCGCCTGTGCCGACAGGAAAATTGGCCGCTGTGGCCAGTGACGTTCACAGCTGTTGAGCGCCTGCTCCATCAGCCTGCTGCCCAGATTCAAACCTCGCGCTTCCCCGGAAATAATCACCCGTCCGAACTTCACCGGCTGGTCGGCCTCCTTTGGTACCAGAATTCGCGCATAGGCCACCAGACGATCGTCAATAATTCCCAAAAGATGCCGGTTATCCCCGGTGAGATCGGCTCCGTCGATATCCAGATACGGGCACTGCTGTTCAACAATAAAGACCGCATTACGCAGTGCCAGCAGCTGATAAAGCTGGCTGGTACTGAGTTCGCTATGGTGTAAATCTTGCCAGTTCAGATCCATACAATTCCTCTGAGCAAAAAAAATCGGGCCACAAGGGCCCGATTATTACCTGGAATGCCTTAACTTACATTAGCGGCTGTGCCAGGTTGACCAGCGAAATCAGCGGCTGAGGATAGATACCCAGCAGCAGCACCAGAATCGCAGAGATCAGCACCACAATCCCACCGGCGGTAAACGCCCAGTTTGAAGGTGCATCACGCATCGCCATTTCCGGCGGTGTCAGATACAGACTGACGGTGACGCGCAGATAGTAGTACAGACCGATGGCGCTACCGAGCACCACAGCACCGGTCAGCCACCACAGATCGGCGCTCACGCCCACTGCCAGCACGTAGAATTTACCGATAAAGCCCAGCGTCATCGGAATACCCGCCAACGACAGCATCACCACCGTCATCACAGCAGACAGGATTGGACGATGCCAGAACAGGCCGCGGTACGAGTAAAGTGAATCCGCATCCGGTCCGCTATACGGGCTGGACATCATGCTGACCACCCCGAAGGCACCCAGGCTGCTGAACAGATAGCCAGCCAGGTAAACACCGACGGTTTCCAGCGACAGCTGATGAGTCTGAACGGCAACCAGCGCAACCAGCAGGTAACCCATATGCGCAATCGAGGAGTAACCCAGCATACGCTTGATGTTGCTCTGCGAAATCGCCATCAGGTTCCCGAACAGCATCGAGGCCACGGCAATGATACCCAGTACCGTGCGCACGCCTTCGCTGTCGGTCATCGGCGCGTACATAAACAGGCGCATCAGCACGGCAAAGATAGCGATTTTACTGGCGGTAGCCAGGAACGTGGTGACCGGAGCCGGTGCGCCCTGATACACGTCCGGCGTCCACAGATGGAACGGAACCAGCGACAGCTTAAAGCCAAAGCCAACAATCATCAGGCCAAGACCGGCCAGCAGCAGAGGCTGGTGAATCAGACCGTCGGTCAGGCTTTTGCCCAATGCCACAAAGCCGAGGTTACCGGAATCGGCATACACCAGCGCCATACCGAACAGCAGGAATGAAGATGCTGCGGCAGAGAGGATGGTGTACTTGATGGCGGCTTCCAGCGAGCGTTTCTGCTGGAAGGCGTAGCCCACCAGACCAAACAGCGGCAGGGAGATCAGCTCAATACCAATAAACAGCGACGCCAGGTGGTTGGCACTGGCCAGCACGATGCCGCCCAGTGCGGCGATCAGCACCAGCAGATAGAACTCTTCACGGTTATCCGGGTAAGTAGCCAGCCACGGATAGGCAAAAGTACAGGTCGCCAGGCTGGCAAGGATCACCAGGCCGGTATAGAGAATGGCATAGCCGTCCACCCGCAGCAGCGGGGTAACATCCATTGGCCCTGCCTGGCCGACAAAGTAAAGAGATAACAGCGCCAGGTTCAGGCCAATCACCGCCAGTGTTGCATTGACGAAATGGTTGCGTCGCCACGCAATGGACAGCATCACAACTACCACCGTCAATCCGACGATCAGCAGCGGCAGAAGTGCGATCAGTTGTTGAGGAGTTATTGTCATGGCGAATTACGGCCTTGTAGTTGAAATTGAAGCGGTAAACCACTGCTGGATGTTACTCATCGCAGCGTGGGAGGTATCCAGAATCGGCTGCGGATAAACACCCAGCAGCACCAGCAGGACAACCAGCACCATGATCATCAGGAACTCACGCGCTGACATGCCGCGCAGTGGCGTATCTGACTTAGGCGCACCGTAGTAAGCGCGCTGCATCATGATCAGTGAGTAAACCGACGCAAACACCAGTCCAAACGTGGCGATCAGAATGATCGTCGGCACGCTCTGGAAGCTGCCGGTGAGGATCATAAACTCACCGACGAAGTTACCGGTACCCGGCATACCCAGGTTTGCCACCGCGAAGAACAGCGACAGGCCGGGCAGCCATTTGATGCGCGACCACAGGCCACCCATCTGGCGCATATCACGGGTATGCAGACGCTCGTACAGCTGACCACACAGAATAAACAGCGCTGCCGCAGACAGGCCGTGCGCAATCATCTGAATCACCGCGCCCTGGTAGGCCAGCTGGCTGCCGGTGTAGATGGCAATCAGCACAAAGCCCATATGGGAGATCGAGGTGTAGGCGATCAGGCGTTTAATATCGTACTGAGAGAACGCCATCCATGCACCGTAGAAGATGCCGATAATCCCCAGCCACATGGCAATCGGCGCAAACTCTGCGGAAGCATTCGGGAACAGCGGCAGAGCAAAGCGCAACAGACCATAAGCAGCGGTTTTTAACAGAATACCTGCCAGGTCAACGGAACCTGCGGTCGGTGCCTGACTGTGTGCGTCAGGCAGCCAGCCGTGTAGCGGTACCACAGGCATTTTTACCGCGAAGGCGATAAAGAAGCCGAGCATCAGTACATATTCAACCGTATGCGACATTGGCGTTTTCAGCAGATCTTCATAGTTGAAGGTCCACACGCCGGTGGCGTTGTAGTGAACGAATACCAGCGCCAGAATAGCGATCAGCATGATCAGGCCGCTTGCCTGGGTATAAATGAAGAACTTGGTTGCTGCGGTAATACGCGTCTTCCCGTCGGAGGCTTTATGGCCCCAGAGCGCGATCAGGAAGTACATCGGCACCAGCATCATTTCCCAGAAGAAGAAGAACAGGAACAGATCGACGGCAAGGAATACGCCGATCACGCCACCCAGAATCCACAGCAGATTCAGGTGGAAAAAGCCCTGCCACTTCTCGATTTCGTTCCATGAACAAAGAATCGCCATCAGACCGAGCAGGCCGGTCAGCACCACCATCAACAGCGACAAACCATCCAGCGCCAGATGGAAATGGATACCAAAACGCGGAATCCACGGCACGTTGAATTCAGATTGCCACTGCGGCAATCCGGAAGCCTGGGTCAGTGAGTAGCCACCCTGCATCCACAGCTGCAGTGACAGCACCAGCGTCAGCCCCATCGCGATCAATGCAATCCAGCGCGGCACTTTGGGACCAAAGCGTTCGAGCTGCCAGCACAACAGACCACCGACGAAGGGGAGGATTATAAGCCAAGGTAATAACATGGCGGTTTGTTCCCTTTATTTCGAATTTTTCTACTGGGGCGAAGCTCGGCTCCACCCCAACTCACTAACCTTTACAGCACCATCAGCAGATACAGAACCACAACGGCACCGATGCTCGTCGCGGCAAGATACCAGCGCAGATAGCCGTTTTCGCTGATCACCAGGCCTTTGTTGCCTACACGCGCGAGAATCGCCGGAACATTCATCACTGAATTGAGCGGATCGCGCTGCAGCAGCCGGGCAATGCCGAGGTAAGGCTTAACGAAGACTTTGTCATACAGCCAGTCGAAGCCCCAGGCGGCAAACCACCATGTGGAGAAGAAACGGCCCGGCGCACTGTTAGCAATCGCAGTCACCAGCGTACGTTTGCCCAGCCACAGCGCGGCGGCCAGCAGAATACCGACAATCGCCACTACGCCGGAGGCAATTTCCAGCATCATCACGCTGCCGTGGGCCAGTTCAGTGGTCTCCGGCAGTACGCCTTTCAGCGGTGGTACGATCATCGCACCAATAAAGGTTGAGAGAACTAACAGCACAATCAGCGGCAGATGGTGCGTGATCCCTTTCCCTGCGTGAGCATGAATTTTTTCTTTACCGTGGAAGGTGATAAAGATCATACGGAAGGTATAGAGAGACGTCATAAAGGCGCCCGCCAGGCCCGCAACCATCAGATTGATATGGCCGTTCGCCAGCGCACCCGCCAGAATTTCATCCTTACTGAAGAAGCCTGCGGTAATCAGCGGCAGCGCCGACAGTGCCGCACCGCCCACCAGGAAGCAGACGTACACCAGCGGAATGCTCTTACGCAGGCCACCCATTTTAAAGATGTTCTGCTCGTGGTGGCAGGCAAGGATCACCGAACCGGACGAGAGGAACAGCAGCGCTTTAAAGAACGCGTGGGTCATCAGGTGGAAGATAGCCGCATCCCACGCCTGAACGCCCAGCGCAAGGAACATGTAGCCAATCTGGCTCATGGTTGAATAAGCCAGCACGCGTTTGATGTCGGTTTGCACCAGCGCGGCAAAGCCTGCCAGAACCAGCGTAATAGCGCCGATAATGCCGACCAGATGCAGCACTTCAGGCGTCAGCAGGAACAGGCCGTGAGTACGCGCAATCAGGTAAACACCGGCGGTAACCATCGTCGCGGCGTGGATCAGTGCAGATACCGGGGTTGGACCCGCCATCGCATCGGCCAGCCAGGTCTGCAACGGCAGCTGAGCGGATTTACCGACCGCACCGCCTAACAGCATCAGTGTGGCCCACTGCAGCATATGGTTGTCAGCCGCAAAGTGTGCCGGAGCCAGCTCGACCATCTCGCGGAAGTTCAGCGTACCCAGCTCGTTGTAGAGAATAAACAACGCAAATGCCAGGAACACGTCACCGACGCGGGTAATGATAAACGCCTTCATTGCCGCCGCGCCGTTTTTCGACTCGGTATAGTAGAAGCCGATCAGCAGGTAGGAGCACAGGCCCACGCCTTCCCAACCGAGATACATCAGCATCAGGTTGTCGGCCAGCACCAGAACCACCATGCTGGCGATAAACAGGTTGGTGTAAGCGAAGAAGCGCGAGTAGCCCTCTTCTCCACGCATGTACCATGAGGCAAACATGTGGATGAAGAAGCCAACGCCGGTCACCACCGACAGCATGGTCAGCGACAGGCCGTCCAGCGTCAGGTTAACGTCGATTTTGAAGTTGCCAACGTGCATCCAGGTCCACAGCGCCTGGTTAAACACCTGCTGTCCATTATTGAAAAAGTCGATCCCGGCATAAGCCGTGACCAGCGCCGCCAGTCCGACGGAACCCATTCCCACGGTAGCTGACAGGTTTTCCGACCAGCGGCCACGAGAGAACGCCAGCAGAAGGAAGCCGATCAGCGGAAACAGGATTGTTAAATAGAGAAGGTTCATCCGCGCATCTCGCTCACTTTGTCAATGTTGAGGTTCTGGCTGCGGCGATGTAACTGCAGCAGCAGCGCCAGGCCGATACTGGCCTCGGCAGCCGCCAGGCTGATCGCCAGGATAAACATCACCTGACCGTCTGCCTGACCCCAGTAGCTCCCCGCAACCACAAACGCCAGTGCCGCAGCGTTAATCATGATTTCGAGGCCGATCAACATAAACAGCATATTGCGACGGATAGTGACGGCGGTCAGTCCAAGAACAAACAGCACGGCCGCCAGAATCAGTCCATGTTGCAGAGGGATCATACTCTCTCCTCCTTCTTACTTTTTAACGCGTCGTCCGGACGGTTGCTCAGCAATTCACCTGCACGCTGCTCGCGACCAATATGGAATGCCACGACCAGACCGGCCAGCAACAGCATAGAAGCCAGCTCTACCGCCAGTACGTAAGGCCCGAACAGGCTGATACCGACCTGCTTGGCATCGATCATCGTGCCGTCAATACCCTGGTCATTCACGGTGCGGATGGCGTAAATCAGCACCACCAGCAGCACCAGCGACAGCAGGCCCGGCCCAACCCACGCCCCCGGTTTCAGCCATTCACGCTCCTGCTGCACTTCCGCTCCGCCGAGGTTCAGCATCATCACGACGAAGACGAACAGCACCATGATCGCGCCGGCATAAACGATGATCTCTAACGCACCGGCGAAGTAAGCCCCGAGCGAGAAAAACACACCGGACACCGCCAGCAAAGAGACAATCAGGTACAGCAACGCATGTACCGGGTTGGTATGGGTGATAACGCGCAAGGTCGCCAGCACCGCTACCAGTCCGCAAAGATAAAACGCAAATTCCATGCCTGGCTCCTTAAGGTAACAAGCCCTTGACGTCGATAGGTTTAGCTTCGTTTTCAGCAAAGCCTTTGTCTTTACCATCAATCGCCATACCCGCCATCCGGTAGAAGTTATATTCCGGATATTTGCCCGGACCGGAGATCAACAGGTCGTCTTTTTCATACACCAGATCCTGACGCTTAAACTCGCCCAGCTCGAAGTCCGGGGTAAGCTGAATCGCAGTGGTCGGGCAAGCCTCTTCACACAGGCCACAGAAAATGCAGCGCGAGAAGTTAATACGGAAGAATTCCGGGTACCAGCGGCCATCCTGCATCTCGGCTTTTTGCAGCGAGATACAGCCAACCGGACAGGCAACCGCACACAGGTTACAGGCAACGCAGCGCTCCTGGCCGTCCGGGTCACGCGTCAGCACGATGCGCCCACGGAAGCGCGGCGGCAGATAAACCGGCTCTTCCGGGTACATCATGGTTTCGCGCTTGGCGAAGGCGTTCAGACCAATCAGCCAGATACTGCGTACTGTCGTACCGAAACCAACGGCAATGTCTTTTAATGTCATGTTCTTAACCCCTTACTGCGCCGTGTACAGAATCACTGCGGCAGTCGCCAGCAGGTTCAACAGCGTCAACGGCAGACAAACTTTCCAGCCGAACGACATCATCTGGTCATAGCGCGGACGCGGTAACGCAGCACGGATCAAAATGAACATCATCATGAAGAAGCCCGTTTTGATGGCGAACCAGAAAATCGGCGGCAGCCACGGACCGTTCCATCCACCGAAGAACAGCGTCACGATCAGTGAAGACACGGTAACGATACCGATGTACTCACCGACGAAGAACAGGCCGAATTTCATACCGGCGTATTCAATGTGATAACCGTCCGACAGTTCCTGCTCTGCTTCCGGCTGGTCAAACGGGTGGCGGTGACACACCGCTACGCCGCCGATGCAGAAGGTCAGGAAGCCGAAGAACTGCGGAATCACGTTCCACATATGTTCCTGACTGTTAACGATATCCAGCATGTTGAACGAGCCAGCCTGCGCCACTACGCCCATCAGCGACAGGCCGAGGAACACTTCGTAGCTCAGGGTCTGGGCCGAGGCGCGCATGGCACCCAGCAGCGAGTATTTGTTGTTACTCGACCAGCCCGCGAACAGCACGGCATAAACCGCCAGACCGGCCATCATCAGGAAGAACAGCAGACCGATGTTCAGGTCCGCCCCCATCCAGGTAGAGGTAACCGGCACGATCGCCATCGCCAGCAGCAGCGAGGTAAAGGCAATCATCGGCGCAAGGGTGAAGATCACACGGTCGGTAAACGGCGGTATCCAGTCCTCTTTGAAGAACATTTTGATCATATCCGCCACCAGCTGCAGCGATCCGCCCCAGCCGACGCGGTTAGGACCGTAGCGGTTCTGGAACAGGCCGAGAATTCGGCGTTCGCCAAAGCTCATCAGCGCGCCGCAGGCCACCACCACCATCAGGATGACCAGTGCTTTGCCGACGGCAATCAAAATGTCGATAACTTCCGGTGTCAACCAGCTCATTGTACCGCCTCCTGCAGATTGTCGATTTCAGCGCCCGACAGGAACGGAGGGATACCCGGTAAGCCCAGCGGCAGGCCTACCTGCCCTGCCTGCAGGTGGCTTGAGAAGCGCACCGGCAGGCGCAGGGTTTCACCCTGGCAGTTGAACTGAACGGCACTGTTGGCGTTAACGCCGAGTTTCGCCGCATCGTTCGGGTTAACCATCACATAAACTTCCGGCATACGTTTCTGCATAACCGGTGAGCGCTGGGTCATTTCTTCACTGCCAAACAGGTGGAAGTACGGCGCGACACGCCAGCGGTTTTCACTGCCCACAAACGCGGCAGGGATTTTTTCGAACCATCCCAGCTGCGACGGGCCCGCTTCGAACAGACGCACGCCCGGATCGCCGTTACGCAGGTTACCGCCCACTTCGGCCTGGAATTTGTTCCACGCCTGCGGTGAGTTCCAGCCTGGAGCCCAGGCAAATGGGATCTGCGAACGTGCCGCACCCGGCTGGTTGTTCCCTTCCATCGAGAAGGCAAACATGGTGTCTTTATCCTGCGGCTGACGCGGCTCATGCACGCTGATATTTGCGCGCATCGCAGTACGTCCACTGGAGCGGATCGGTGAACGCGACAGTTTCTGTCCGCGAATACGGAAGCTGGCATCCGGAGCCGCATCTTTGATCGCCGCCAGCTGCGGCAGCGCAACCACGCAGGAATCAATGACATGATCCAGCTGGGTCCAGTCCGGCTCGCGGCTGTTAATGGTGCTTTGCAGCGCGTGCAGCCAGCGCCAGCTTTCCAGCATCTCAACTTTGTTGTCGTAATAGGCTGGGTCATAAACCTGGAAGAAGCGCTGGGCGCGACCTTCCTGGTTCACCACCGTACCGTCACTTTCTGCGAAGCTGGCGGTGGAGAGAACCAGACCGGCTTTTTCAGTGGTGGCGGTACGCTGGTGATCGATAACAATCACGTTTGGCGTATTTTTCAGTGCCGCATCCACCTGCGCTTTCGGCAGCTGACGATAGAGATCGTTTTCCAGCACGATAACCGCATCAGCAGAACCGCTTTCCAGCTCCTGCAGTGCCGCATCCAGCGAGTGGCCGCCGATCATGCCAAGGCCAATGCTGTTACTGGCGGTCGCCAGCAGGGTAATACCGACATCCTGGCCGCGGCCTTTCAGCGCTTTCGCCACGTTGGCTGCCGCCTGAATCACCGCTTCGCTGCCGGAGTTGGTACCGGAAACGATGAGAGGTTTCTTCGCACCGGCCAGCGCCTGCACGATCACGTCGATTTTGCCGTTCAGTGACTTATCCAGATCGCTGACTGCCGGTGCGCTGGCATCCAGCTCGTGGGCAATCGCGAAGCCCAGACGCGCCTGGTCTTCAACCGGGGCGCGGTAGCTCCACGCGGCAATATCGTCCAGACGGGTCTGGTCGACGTTAGTCACAAACAGTGGATGTTTAGCATTCTGACCGATATTGAGGATCGCGGCGATCTGCCAGTCGGCCACTTTCTGCGCCGCTGCCATCTCACGGGATTTACCCTTCACCGCCTGACGGACGGCAAGCGCAACGCGCGCACCGGTCTGGGTCAGATCTTCCCCAAGCACCAGCACCGCATCGTAGCTTTCAATATCGTGCAGGGACGGAGTGTGGATACCGCCGTCGCGCAGAATTTCCAGCATCAGATCAAGACGTGCCTGCTCCCCTGCCGGGATGCCGGTAGAAAAGTTTTCAGCGCCAACCAGTTCGCGCAGCGCAAAGTTGCTTTCCACGCTGGCACGCGGGGAGCCGATACCGATCACTTTGTTCGCCTGGCGCAGCACGTCGGCCGCCCCCTGCATCGCCTGCTCGGCGTTCAGGGTGATCCAGTCATCGCCACGACGCTGCACAGGCTGGCGCGGACGATCTTTCAGATTGACATAGCCATAGCCGAAGCGACCACGGTCACAGAGGAAGTAGCTGTTAACGGTGCCGTTATAGCGGTTTTCGATACGGCGCAGCTCGCCATAGCGCTCGCCCGGGCTGGTGTTACAGCCGATGCTGCACTGCTGGCAGATGCTTGGCGCATACTGCATATCCCACTTACGGTTGTAGCGCTCGGAGTGGGTTTTATCGGTGAACACGCCGGTCGGGCAAATTTCAACGAGGTTACCGGAGAATTCACTTTCCAGCACGCCGTCTTCCGGGCGACCGAAGTAGACGTTGTCGTGAGCACCGTACACGCCGAGGTCTGTACCGTCCGCATAATCTTTGTAGTAACGCACGCAGCGATAGCAGGCGATACAGCGGTTCATTTCATGAGAAATGAACGGACCGAGATCCTGATTGCGGTGGGTACGCTTGGTAAAACGATAGCGGCGGAAGCTGTGGCCGGTCATGACCGTCATATCCTGAAGGTGGCAGTTACCGCCCTCTTCACATACCGGACAATCGTGCGGGTGGTTGGTCATCAGCCACTCCACCACGCTTTCGCGGAACTCTTTTGCTTCGCCGTCATCAATCGAGATGAAGGTACCGTCGGAGGCTGGCGTCATGCAGGACATCACCAGACGACCACGGGTATCTTCGGCATTTTGGAACTGCTTCACCGCACACTGGCGGCAGGCACCGACGCTACCGAGCGCAGGATGCCAGCAGAAATAAGGAATATCTAAGCCGAGGGACAAACAGGCCTGCAGCAGGTTGTTTGCGCCATCAACATCATATTCTTTACCGTCTACATGAATTGTAGCCATAGTGAACATGCTTCCGTAAGGCCCGGTAAAAAACGGGCGTTAAACTTTGCTTACCAGCGAGCCTTTAACAGGTTCGGCTGGATGCCGCTAATCGCGTGCGCGTTGCTGTAAACCTGAGGTGCCATACCCGCTTCGAACTCTTCGCGGAAATATTTGATGGCACTTTGCAGTGGCTCTACTGCACCAGGTGCGTGCGCACAGAAGGTTTTACCCGGGCCAAGCTGACGACAGAGCTGCAGCAGGGTTTCGATATCCCCCGGCTGTCCCTGTTTACGTTCCAGCGCGCGCAGAATTTTCACACTCCACGGCAGGCCATCGCGGCACGGCGTACACCAGCCGCAGGATTCACGGGCAAAGAACTCTTCTAAATTGCGTACCAGCGACACCATATTGATTTCATGGTCGACGGCCATGGCCAGCGCGGTACCCAGACGACTACCGGCTTTACCAATGCTGGCAAATTCCATCGGCAGGTCGAGGTGCTGATCGGTCAGGAAGTCCGTCCCTGCCCCACCCGGCTGCCACGCCTTAAACTTCAGGCCGTCACGCATGCCACCGGCATATTCTTCCAGGATCTCACGCGCGGTCGTACCAAACGGCAGCTCCCACACGCCCGGATTCTTAACGCGGCCGGAGAAGCCCATCATCTTGGTTCCGGCATCTTCACTGGTGGAGATGTTTTTGTACCAGTCAACGCCGTTGGCAATAATCGCCGGGACGTTTGAGATAGTTTCCACGTTGTTGACGCAGGTCGGCTTGCCCCATGCGCCGGCTGAAGCCGGGAACGGCGGCTTGGAGCGCGGGTTGGCGCGGCGGCCTTCCAGCGAGTTGATCAGCGCCGTTTCTTCACCGCAGATGTAGCGGCCCGCACCGGTATGAACGATCAGTTCGAAATCAAAACCGGTACCGAGGATGTTTTTACCCAACAGGCCCGCTTCGGTCGCTTCGGCAATCGCACGGCGCAGGTTCGCAGCCGCCTCAATGTATTCACCGCGCAGGAAGATGTAGCCACGGTAGGCTTTCAGTGCAAAAGCACCGATCAGCATGCCTTCCACCAGCTGGTGCGGCATCTGCTCCATCAGCAGGCGGTCTTTATAGGTGCCCGGCTCCATTTCATCGGCGTTACACAGCAGGTAACGGATGTTCATGGATTCATCTTTCGGCATCAGGCTCCACTTCAAACCGGTGGAGAAGCCCGCACCGCCGCGGCCTTTCAGACCGGAGTCTTTTACCTGACCTACGATCTCTTCCGGCGACATGGACTTCAGCGCTTTTTCAGCACCGGCATAGCCATTCTTACTGCGGTATTCATCGAAGAATACCGGCTGCTTATCGTCACGCATGCGCCACGTCAGCGGATGCGTTTCGGCAGTACGAATAATCGTTTTCATTGATACTGCTCCAGTAAGTTGGCGAGGCCTTCCGGCGTCAGATGAACGTGGGTATCTTCATCCACCATCATCACCGGTCCCTTGTCGCAGTTGCCAAGACAGCAGGTTGGCAGCAGCGTAAAGCGCCCGTCAGCGGTCGTCTGGCCCGGCTTGATATTGAGCTTGTTTTCCAGCTCGGCCTGAATGCCCTGGAAGCCGGTGATGTGGCACACCACGCTGTCGCAGTAGCGGATCACATGGCGGCCCACCGGCGTGCGGTAGATCTGGCTGTAGAACGTTGCCACACCTTCCACATCGCTGGCAGGAATACCCAGCACGTCGGCTATCGCATGGATTGCGCCGTCCGGCACCCAGCCACGCTGTTTCTGAACGATTTTCAGCGCTTCAATTGACGCTGCGCGAGCATCTTCATAGTGGTGCTTTTCATGCTCGATGGCATCGCGCTCTGCCGCACTCAGCATGAAAGCCCCGGATTCATCGATCGTTTCGATCGCAATTCTTTGATCGTGCATAATTAGCGGTCCACGTCTGACATAACAAAATCGATACTACCGAGGTATACGATCAGGTCGGATACCAGGCTGCCGTTGATCACCGAAGGGATCTGCTGCAGGTGCGGGAAGCTCGGCGTGCGCACGCGTGTGCGGTAGCTCATCGTGCTGCCATCGCTGGTCAGGTAGTAACTGTTAATCCCCTTCGTCGCTTCAATCATCTGGAAGGATTCGTTGGCAGGCATAATTGGCCCCCAGGAAACCTGCAGGAAGTGCGTGATCAGGGTTTCGATATGCTGCAGCGTGCGCTCTTTAGGCGGTGGCGTCGTCAGCGGATGATCGGCTTTAAATGGACCGGCAGGCATGTTTTTCAGGCACTGTTCCAGGATACGCATACTCTGGCGCATCTCTTCCATTTTGAGCATCACGCGGGTGTAAGCACAGCTCACACCGCCCCCGATTGGCACTTCGAAATCAAAGTTTTCGTAGCCGGAGTAAGGGCGCCATTTACGCACGTCAAAGTCCAGACCGGTTCCGCGCAGACCGGCACCGGTGGTGCCCCAGGTCAGTGCTTCTTCCATGTTGTAGGCAGAAACACCCTTAGCACGGGCAATCAGAACGCTATTTTTCAGCGCGGTCTGTTCGTAGGCTTTCAGACGTTTTGGCATCCAGTCGAGGAACTCTCGCAGCAGGCGTTCCCAGCCGTTCGGCAGGTCATGCGCCACGCCGCCGATGCGGAACCAGGCCGGATGCATACGGAAGCCGGTGATCGCTTCCACCACGTCATAAATTTTCTGGCGGTCGGTAAAGGCAAAGAACACCGGAGACATAGCGCCGACGTCCTGAATAAAAGTAGAGATGTACAGCAGGTGGCTGTTAATACGGAACAGTTCTGACAGCATGACGCGAATCACTTCCACGCGCTCTGGCACTTTTATTCCGGCCAGTTTTTCTACTGCCAGTACGTACGGCATCTCGTTAACGCAGCCGCCGAGGTACTCGATACGGTCGGTATATGGGATATAGCTGTGCCAGGACTGGCGCTCACCCATTTTCTCAGCACCACGGTGGTGGTAGCCGATATCCGGAACGCAGTCCACGATCTCTTCACCATCCAGCTGCAGGATGATGCGGAACGCACCGTGCGCAGACGGGTGGTTAGGACCGAGGTTGAGGAACATATAGTCCTCGTTATTGGTCCCACGCTTCATGCCCCAGTCTTCCGGCTTGAAGGTCATGTTTTCCATTTCCAGATCTTCTTTTTGCTTGGTCAGCTCAAAGGGATCGAATTCGGTCGCACGGGCCGGATAGTCTTTACGCAGCGGGTGCCCTTCCCAGCTCTGCGGCATCATAATGCGCGTCAGGTGCGGGTGGCCCACGATATTAATCCCGAACATCTCCCAGGTTTCACGCTCATACCAGTTGGCATTGGCAAAAATTTTGGTGATGGTCGGCACATTCAGATCGTTTTCAGACAACGCCACCTTGAGCATAATGTCGCGATTACGTTCAATGGAGATGAAGTGATAGAAAACGGAAAAATCCGCCGCCGGTAAACCTGCACGGTGGGTACGCAGACGCTCATCCATACCATGCAGGTCATACAGCATGACATAGGGTTTAGGCAGCTTGCGCAGGTATTCAATTACTTCTAACAACTGCTCACGTTTCACCCAGACAACCGGTATCCCGGTACGGGTTGGTTGTACGGTAAAGGCATCTGGCCCAAAACGGTTACGCAGCTCGCCGATCACCGGGTCATCCAGGTGGTCGCGGGTTTGCCATAAAGGCTGTGCGAGATCTTGCGTGGTTAAGTCTGTCATAAGTTGTTCACCATTCTGGCCTGTCCGACAGGCACTCAGTGTTGGCGTAAGGCGGGTCGGCGCACGTTGCTTTGTAGTCTTGTTGTGCTGTTGCTGACCTCATCCATAAACTGCCTGGCTTAAATCTCGTCAGGGCTGCGCAGGTTTGTTACCGCGATACGCTCGGCGTGTTTACGCTCGCGTTCGGATTGCATATTGGCGCGATACACACCCTGATCGCCGACCACCCACGACAGCGGACGGCGCTCTTTACCAATCGATTCCTGCAGCAGCAGCAGCGCCTGCATATAGGCTTCAGGGCGCGGCGGACAGCCTGGAATATACACATCGACCGGCAGGAACTTATCAACGCCCTGAACCACGGAATAGATGTCGTACATACCGCCAGAGTTGGCACAGGCTCCCATGCAAATCACCCACTTAGGTTCCAGCATCTGGTCGTACAGGCGCTGAATAACGGGTGCCATTTTGGTAAAGCAGGTTCCTGCAACCACCATGAAGTCGGCCTGGCGAGGCGAAGCACGAATAACTTCCGAGCCAAAACGCGCCACGTCGTGTACCGAAGTAAACGACGTGGTCATTTCGACATAACAACAGGAAAGACCGAAGTTAAACGGCCAGAGGGAGTTCTTACGTCCCCAGTTCACCAGGTCATGCATGGCATGCTCAAGCTTGCCCATGTAGACGTTTTGATGAACGTGCTTTTCCAGGGGATCGGAGACGATCTCCTGTTTTTGCAGGGGGTAACGGTCATTCTCACCGTTCGGGTCTATGCGGGTGAGCGTATAGTCCATGTCTATTTGCCTCGCTGTTACTGCGTATTACGGTTGGAGTGCGAGATGGTGGTTGGCTTCACGTCAAAGCGACGGCGGGCAGGAGCCCAGTCCAGTGCGCCGATGCGAACCAGATAAACCAGACCAGCAAGCAATACCAAGATGAAAATGGCGGCTTCCACAAAACCGACCCATCCGCTTTCGCGAATCGCTGTCGACCATGCGTAGAGATAGAGGGCTTCAACGTCGAAGATTACGAAGAACATTGCTACCAGATAGAATTTGGCAGACAGGCGCAGTTTTGCGCTACCGACGGAAGGAGCTCCTGACTCAAAAGGCGTGTTTTTGTACCTTCCCCGGCCTTTTCCGCCCAGGAACC
This sequence comes from Pantoea coffeiphila, assembly GCF_016909495.1. GTDB lineage: Bacteria > Pseudomonadota > Gammaproteobacteria > Enterobacterales > Enterobacteriaceae > Erwinia > Erwinia coffeiphila. The sequence continues at coordinate 208,522 of NZ_JAFBFW010000004.1, forward strand.
ACGCTCCGGCCAACATCAGGCAACACAGACCGACTGAAACGATCAGAAAAACAGCGAATGCCCAGTGATGGGCGACGACTTCTGTGGTTGTTGACATACTCTTGCTTACTCACCAAAAGTGGTGTTTCGCGTCCTGCTCTAATCTCTGGCAGTTAACACACCACAACGATTCAAGGGAAAAATAAAAAACCTTATAAATTTTACTGCCTCTTTTGATTAGGCAGCTATTTTATGGGGTTTTTTACTCCTTTCAATAACCTTTTGTCAACTTTGACAAAAGTATCCGCATGCTAATTTACAGATGCAACATTATTTTAACAATTAATGCTCATAAAATAAGCTAAATCGTGTCAGTGGTAGGACCTGATAAAAATGTAGCAGCTAAAACCATGTTCGGATCGCGTATTTAACAATCTCTATTTTGGCAGGAATAATCATATTTTCCTGCCCCTTAATAGGGTTATTTTTTTGATCGAGGACACACTTCTGTGTTTTATGGCCAAATTTTGGTCAGCAAGGATTGTGCAAAATCAATTCATCGCACGAATGATACTGGCGTCTCCAGCAATGGAGTGAACGGTTTAAAGGCGTTATGGACAAGGGCAGCAGGAACACTTTTTTCTGATGAAGAAAGCGCATTTAGATGACGTTAAAATGACAAAAAAAAACCTTTCAGGTTAAAAAAACACTGAAAGGCTGTTATTCATAAATTTAATGCAATTTAGCTATGGGAATGATAAACATCAGCGTTTAATCTGACAGATTACTCATCCTCATCCAGCAGCGCGGCACCGTCAGGATTTGCGTTGACCAGGGCATAAGGATCGTTGCTGGATTCCATGGCATTGAAGATCGCCAGCGCCAGCTCGTTGTCGCTATCCGGGTTGCGGCACAGGAGATATTCGGTATCCGGCAGAACAGGCAAACCTTCCGCAGCCCCCATAACGCGCAGCTCCGGGCTCATCATCTCCACCGGACGAGCGGTCACACCAAGGCCCGCTTTCACCGCCGCGCGCACCGCAGCCAGCGTAGAAGCAACATAGGAGATACGCCATGGGATACCGGCTTCGTTAAGGTGATCGATAGCCATATCACGATAAGGGCTTGGCTCATCCAGCAGGACCAGAGGAATCGCCTCTCCGCGCTGGAAGATATAATCCGCAGCGCAGTACCACAGCGTCGGCGACGTACGCAGCACCTGCCAGGCAAAGTTCATCGGGCTGGAGGTTGTCACAACCAGATCAACCTCGCCCTGATTCAGCATTTCCATCATAAACGGGTTACGCTTCACGCGTACGTCGATGGCCAGCTTCGGATAAACCGAAGTCACGCGGTTTAGCAGGAACGGTAAAATGGTATCAGATGTATCGTCAGATGCGCCGATAGTCAGCACGCCCTGAACGTTGCTGTACATGAGTGACGTGCAGGCTTCATCATTAAAGCGCAGGATTTTTCGCGCATAACCCAACAGCTGAATACCATGTTCAGTCAGCAACTTGTTGCGCCCATGCCTGGCAAAGAGTTCTTTGCCAACCAGTTGTTCCAGACGCTGCATCTGCTGGCTAACTGCTGACTGGGTTCTGCACACAGCTGCTGCTGCTGCGGCAAAAGTATTCAGATCGGCTACAGCTACAAAAGTTCTCAGCAGATCGAGGTCGAGATTAAGTATCGGACGATTTGCACTAGTCATGTTTTTCTTCACTTTATAAGTTTTTTACGAACAGCTACCCTGGTGTTATTACTTTCTTATCAAAAAGATAAGTTGATAATCAATGCATAATTCAATCAGCGGGAACCGGTACACCCGGCTGAAGTATGACGTAAACTCTCACTGTAAGACCCTGCACGACACTCCGATCGGCTCAGACGGTGCGCAACGCGAGCGGTAAAAAGGTGTCCGACTCTGATTAATCACGATTGCACACTGTACTAACCCATAAGCGGTAATCAGATACCGGATTCCCGCTCACCCCGACAAACTTTAGGTAAAAATGCGCGCGTTTTTGGATCTAACAGTGCAGATTCAAACTGGAAAGTCTGTGGCAATCATTTAGCATCAATGCCGGAGGAATATTAAGCATTCCTTACCCTTTCAGGGTATAAAAACCATTTTTTTATTACCAGAAGACCTCTGCAAACCGGCGTAAAGTCTCCTGAAAGTTATCCTGACATACTGTCGCCTACTTTTTAAGCCCAAATGCGATTATTCTTATCTCTAAAGTAAGATTTTATCAGCAACAGCACTCCAATGAGACTTGCATATACTAAAATCAAACTTCGCTTTAAGAATCGGACTCATTCAATCTTTTGACAGGCACAGCGCCTGCGCAAACGATTGAGCTTAGAGTGACAGACTCAAGCGATCAAAAAGCACTCAAATGATAATTTTATTTTGACTGTTTCAACAATCATTAATCCACTTTTCATTAATGAATTGTGCAATATCTCCCAACAATTTTCTCTCAAAAGGAGAATCGACATTCAGTATTACAAGAAAGATTCCAGTTTTAAGTAGTGATTACACTCAGCTTTACAGTATTTAATACTACAAACTGTACAACCTCCGCGCTGTAGTGTGAGCCGCATGAAAAAAGCGCGATTAACGCGCCAAACCCCGTGGCTACCCTTCAAAAGCATTAAGGAGAGGAGTACATTGTGTAACGTTTAGTTTTCCACGGCAGGAAAACCCTCCTGCAAGTCAAGGTGACCGAGATGACCCAAATTGATAAGTCCAGCAAACTGGATAATGTGTGTTATGACATTCGCGGCCCGGTGTTGAAAGAAGCCAAGCGCCTCGAAGAAGAAGGTAATAAAGTTCTCAAGCTCAACATCGGTAACCCTGCCCCTTTCGGCTTTGAAGCCCCGGACGAAATTCTGGTCGATGTGATCCGCAATCTGCCCAGCGCACAGGGCTACTGCGACTCCAAAGGCCTGTATTCCGCGCGTAAAGCCATCATGCAGCACTATCAGGCTTTGGGCGTTCGTGATACGACCGTTGAAGATATCTATATTGGTAACGGCGTATCAGAGCTGATCGTTCAGTCAATGCAGGCGCTGCTGAACAGCGGTGACGAAATGCTGGTTCCGGCCCCGGACTACCCGCTGTGGACCGCCGCAGTGTCCCTGTCCAGCGGTAAGGCCGTGCATTACCTTTGTGATGAATCCGCTGGCTGGTTCCCGGACCTTGACGATATTCGCAGCAAAATCACTCCGCGCACCCGCGGTATTGTGATCATCAACCCGAACAACCCGACGGGCGCGGTATACAGCAAAGAACTGCTGCTGGAAGTGGTTGAGATCGCCCGCCAGCACAACCTGATTATTTTTGCTGACGAAATCTACGACAAGATTCTTTACGATGCCGCCCGTCATCACTCGATCGCCGCGCTGGCACCGGACCTGCTGACCATTACCTTTAACGGCCTGTCAAAAACCTACCGCGTTGCCGGTTTCCGTCAGGGCTGGATGGTGCTGAACGGGCCGAAAAAACACGCGAAAGGCTATATTGAAGGCCTGGAAATGCTGGCGTCGATGCGCCTGTGCGCCAACGTTCCGGCGCAGCACGCTATTCAAACCGCACTGGGCGGCTATCAGAGCATCAGCGAATTTATTCAGCCGGGTGGCCGTCTGTATGAACAGCGTAATCGGGCCTGGGAGTTGATCAATGATATTCCAGGCGTGAGCTGCGTTAAGCCTGAAGGCGCGCTGTATATGTTCCCGAAAATCGACGCGAAAAAATTCAACATCCACGATGACCAGAAGATGGTTCTCGACTTCCTGCTGCAGGAAAAAGTCCTGCTGGTGCAGGGCAGCGCCTTTAACTGGCCGTGGCCAGATCATGTGCGCATCGTTACTCTGCCGCGCGTAGACGATCTGGAAATGGCCATCACCAAGTTTGGCCGCTTCCTCGGCGGCTACCACCAGTAAGTCCCCTCTCTTCAGATATCAGTCCCGGATAGCGGCAATGCGGCTATCCGGGCAAGCGGAAAGACCTGATGAATCAAAGCCACTTTTTTGCCCACCTCTCCCGTCTGAAACTGATTAACCGCTGGCCGTTAATGCGTAACGTACGCACTGAAAACGTGTCGGAACACAGTCTGCAGGTGGCGATGGTTGCCCATGCGCTGGCGGTGATTAAAAACAAGAAATTTAACGGCAATCTCGACCCCGGCCGTATCGCCCTGATGGCGATGTATCACGACGCCAGCGAAGTACTGACCGGCGATCTACCCACGCCGGTGAAGTACTACAACGCGCAGATTGCCCATGAATACAAAAAAATTGAGAAGATCGCGCAGAAGAAACTGATTGAAATGCTGCCGGAAGAATTGCGCTCTGCCTGGGCTCCGCTGATTGACGAGCACCAGCACAGCGAGGCGGAAACGGCGATTGTTAAACAGGCAGATGCGCTGTGCGCCTACCTGAAATGTCTGGAGGAGCTGTCAGCGGGCAATAACGAATTCCTGCTGGCGAAAGCCCGCCTGGAGAAAACCCTCTCCCAGCGCCACAGCCCGGAAATGGACTATTTTGTTGAGGTGTTTATCCCCAGCTTTAGCCTGTCTCTGGATGAAATTAGCCAGGAGTCGCTGTAGCGCTTGATTGCTGATTGCTGATTGCTGATTGCTGATTGCTGATCAAAATTAAAACGGGGATGACGTCTGTCACCCCTTACAGCTACGTAATAGCCTCTTAAACCCGGTTCAACATCACGCACGATGATTTGCGGGATGTTTAAAACGCATACTCCAGCTTAAAGCCGATATCATTTCGGTCATAGCTGTAAAGCCAGTCAACGTTACTTTTCACCTTGTTATGCCGCGCAATCAGCATCGGGACAAAACCGGCGACTTTCCACTCCTGCGCCTTCACCACCAGCACGTAGTTTTGTTCTCTGTCGAGGCGTTGCTCCTCGATTAACGGGTTGTAGACGTCGTAGTCGCGCTTGCGCAGAGCGGTAAACAACGTTGCCTGGAACCCCGCCGGCAGTTCAGCCGAAACGCCAAGCCTGACGCCCTTTTGCCGATAGCCGTTGTATTCACTGCGGGCATCCGAATCGGTAAAATCCACACCGCCGAACAGCGTTATACCCTCAGAGACACTGTGATAATAGGTGGCCCAGTATGAGGTTTGTCCACCGTTAAAATTCTCCGCGTAGCTCTGCTGACGAAAATGCCGATCTCTATAATCCCCTTCCAGCTTAAACATCGACGCTGCCGTCAGCAGATAAGTCCACTCGGCGTGTGCACCCCATGCGCCATACAGTGCATGATTGCTCTGCTCGTAATACTCAAACGTCGGCGCTATGGCGATCTGTTGGCGGCCCTTGCGGAAACTGTATCCGGCCTGCGCATTAAAGGTGGTTTCGTTATAGCTTCCCTGAGTACGGTACTGGGTGCCAAACAGCTGTGAACGAAGATACAAACCGTGATGCTGATATACCGGAATGCGGCGCTGCACGCTGGCGTCAAAGGCGGTGCCGGTGGAGCTGATAGCTTCGGGCACCACCCGTTCGTAGAAACAAAAACCGTCGTCGGTGGCAAACAGGCAGGTGCGGCTTGCGGTGGTTTGGTTAACGTTATCGCTCCATTCGGGGCCAAAAGAAATCGCCCCGCTCCACGCCTGGCGCTGTTCCAGCGCTTCACGGAAGGCAGTAATGGTTTTTGTTACCCCAGCGGTTCTCGTATCACTGCTGTCAAAACTGGCCAGAATTTCAGCAAAAGCCCGATCGGCTTCACGATCCTGACCATCCAGAAACAGCGTACGGGCCAGCTCGAGCTTTGCCAGCAAAAAATCTGCCTTTAGCGCCAGCGTTGCGCGATACTCAGCAATTGCCCGATCGTAGTCTCCAGCAGCTCGTGCCAGCGTCCCCTGCGCATAATGCACCAGCAGCGGCTCGCGATCGGGCAGGGTCAGATAATCATTCAGCAGGCGGCGGGCAACGCCCCACTCATGAGCCTGCAGGGCCATATAAAGTGCCTGCCCCAACGCCGGAGCAGTCCGCTCCACCTGCCAGGTCTGACCATTCACATTGAAAGTACCTACCGTCGCAGGCTCCTGTTGTTCTTTTAGCAGTTCGCGTTCGCGCCCAACCGCCTGGCGCTGCACGTTCATCTCCAGCAGCCGACGCGTATCTTCACGATCCTCGGCCCGGGCAATGGGGCTGTTAGCGGCAACAATCGATGACAGAGTGAGTAATATCAAACGTGAATTCATCCCGTTGGAAAAAATAAATTTACTAATTGCCATAGACTGACTCCATAACCGCCAGAACTTCTGGAACCCGGCTGACATTCCGGACTGCCGAGATAGAAGCGATAATATAAAGCAGGGGCAATTCGATAGCCCCTGCTTAAGAACATATGACATTCTGGCTATTCAGTAACGGCCATCACGTCATAAAAGTTCAGGTTTTTTAATTTTTCTTGACACCGCCAAATGCAGTATTTTTATCTCTGTCCTGGAAGGTCACGTAACCTGCAACATAGTCAGGTTCTGGATACAGGTTAAGAACATTTGTTAGATCTTTAGTGAAAAATTGCCCTTTCAAGGCTCCCCCAGTCCCTCCAGCGCTGGCAACGCTAACGTTTGCAGCAGTTAGTTCTCCCGCTCGATTTTGTCCATTCGCAACTAAACGCACATTCCCATTCGTGAACGAGATATCCCCCGTTGAACGGGCTGTTTGCTGCGCGAAATTAACGGTGAGGTCACTGGTTGGTACATTCGTACCGTTATTGCTGTAGTTATTTATGGATTTGATTTTATAAGTTGCATCTGTATTAAGCACTCCTCCTGTTGGGAATAACCCAGCATAAAAAACGTTATGGGTTCCTGCGACCTTTGTTCCCACTGGTCCTGTAGCTGCCTCTGCATTCCATTCACCAAAAAAAACACTTGAATTATCAATCTGGGCAAAGGTCCAAACTCCATTAATACCATTGTTCCTTTGCCGTCCACTGAAGTGAGCTATATTAACTGAATCAGAATTCTCAACTCGATAACCAACCGCAGCATGATCTAATCTTATTTTTCCACCAGTAGATAATATTATCGAGGGTATAAAACCATAAGCTAAGTGACCAGGAGTCAATATGGGGGTACCTGGATTACTTTCTTTTATGAGTACCCCCGCGACTAAATCAGGTAAATCTACAATCGGTAAATCCAACCCAGGCAGGATATCCGCCTGTGCCGCACTCGTGCCGGTCAAAATCGCAAGAGCCAGAACCATCTTATGAGTTTTTAACAACATAGATACTCTCCTTAACGATTTAATTTAATTGCTGTTTTTTTACATAGACCAATGGCCTGAACTTCAACCTCGAGCAGTCGGTCATGTCTGAAATAAATTCAACTAATTGAATTTAAATAAATTAATCGAATAACAATCAAACGGTCATCATTCTTATTTTTAAACATATGAAAATGTTTTATTACATTCATTAATCATATTTACAAAATCCTGACTTACAAGGTCGGCTGGATAATATTTATACAGAATAAGAATATCGTTGTTTTCAATCGAGATTCAGACAGCGGTCACAGGTGATATCGGCGAAGGATTTACGAAAGGAGTGATTTTCATGAGGTAAGGACAACAGCACAGAACGGCTGCGATAACCATGCCTCAGCACTCTGAAGCAGGCTATCGCGAGTATATCAGGACGGTCTTCAGGTTATCTCAGCCACGCTTAGGGAAAAACGCCACCGGCGCGGTCAGCGTTTTTTGTGCTCCTGATGGCGGCGCAGGCACCGGAGAGGCGCGTTTAACGAGCGACAGCACCTCACGATCCAGCTCGGGGACGCCCGAACTTCTCGCCAGTGAAGCGCTCAGCACATTGCCGTCATCATCAATGGTGAATCGCACCAGCACGGTGCCGGTATCGCCACGCTCCTGCGCCGCTTCCGGATAGCGCTTGCGCTTCTCCAGATGCGCCATCACTCGCCCTGCCCAGCTTGCCTCCTGCGGGGTGGAAACCGAACTGCTGGCGTTGGTTTTCTGTGCGGCGGTGCGCTCGGCCTGCTGCGTTTGCACCTGAGCCTGAACCGCCTGCTTTGCTGAAACCTGCTCCTGATGCTGAGCCTGCTGCTGCTTCTGCTTCTTTTGTTTTTCCTGCTGGGATTTGCCCTTTTGGTCTTTTTTCGTTTTCGCGCCCTGGGCGGCTCGCAGAGCGATATCCGGTTTTTCGGCTTCAGGAACCGCTTTCTCCGGCTCTTTTTCCGGCTGCTTCACGGGATCGACGGCAGGCGCAGCGGCGGCATCGCTCTGTGTCTCTTCCTTCACTTTCTCTTCGCTGGCCTGTGAATTCTGGCTTTCCGGTGAGATGTCGTTCCGTTCGGTCAGCACCGCCTGGGCGGTATCCGCCATTTCGATCATGATCGCGGCTGGCGGCGTATTATCGGCGGCGGTAATCGGCGGCATCCACATCAGCCACACAGCGGCACCAATATGCAGGCCTAACGCCAGCAGGCTGCCCGTCAGCCAGCTCGTTGTTCCGGCGCGCTGCGTATCATCAAACGTCACTGGCGTTGCCATGTCTAACCAACCTCATTACATAAATCCCTACGGCATCCCCGGGAATTCGGGTCTCTGGTTAATAAAACGAATACGGAGGATAAATTTTCTGTTAAATCGGCAGTTTTTTTACGTCGGGGTGAAATTGGCAAATAATCAGTACGGGCAGAAAAGGACAATGGCGGATTCAGGGCGAGGCAGATGCCCCGCCCTGGACTATCAGAACTTCAGCGTGACGCTTCCGCGCAGCGTTCGGCCAGGGCCCGGCTGCGGCATGATGCTTAAGGCATCAACATAGTAGCGATCCGTCAGGTTATCGATATTCAGATCGAAGCTGGCGTTTTGATTCAGCTGGTAGCTGGCATACAGATCGATCAACGCGTACGGGTTCCATTTAGAAGCCTGGATTGAACCAACGCCCAGCGACTGCGTGGTTTTTTCGCTGCCGTCGCCGATCCCTTCGGTATAGCGGCTGCCGATCCAGTTAAACCGCGTGCCCACGGTCAGTTTATTGTCAAGGAAACGGCTACCGAGGTTCATCGTGACGGTATCCTTCGGCGGCACCTGCTGCAGGGCAAAGCTGTTGTAGATCCCGCCCGCCGCGCACTCGGTGTATTCCGGGTTAATACTGCCAGGGACGGCACAGAACATCACGTGGGTATAGTGGTTCCAGCCGATGCTACCGAACACTTTACCGGTATCGTATTCGGCAGAAACTTCATAACCACGCATCTCTGCCTTCCGCAGATTGACGCGGCCCAATGTGTACCAGGTAAACCATGGAGTTTCCATCGGAATATTGGAACGGGTGATGTAGTTATCAATATGGTTGTCAAAGTAAGCGGCATGCAGACGAACTTTATCATCCGGCAGGAACACGCCATCGCGCAGGAAGTTAATCCCCAGCTCATAGCTGCGCGCCTGCTCCGGTTTCACCGGGTTATCAGAAACCGGCATGCCAAAGGACGGGCTGGTCAGCGATTCAAAGATGCTCGGGTTACGCATCACGTTGCTGTATTTCGCATACGGCTTAACGCCTTCCCAGGGTTCCACCGTCACGCTGGCGATCCGCGACCAGCCTTTGTCCGTACGCTCGTAAGGCTCCGCAAGCGTGGGGGCATTATCCAGGGTTTTATAGTGCTGATAGCGCAGGTTGCCGTTCAGCGTCAGCCAGTCCTGGGGTTTCCACTCGACGGTGGTAAACGCGCTGCTTTCACGACGATTGCCTTCGCGTGGCTGAGGCATCGCAAATGACGGATCGTTATAGACGATGCCGTCCGGGCTACCAACGTCTTCACGGGTGTAGCCGCCGCCGTATTCAACGCTTAAATCCCCTACCGGGGTATTAAACAGTGAAGTGTTAGAGAGTGTGCCCCCCCAACGTTCGGAACCCACCAGCATCGCCGCACTGGTTAACCTGTAGTTGAGACCAGAGTAGTTGGTGGCATTCGCACGGTTATCCACCTTATTATAGAAGGTGTTGATCTTCAGATTGATGAGGTCGGTTTCTTCCGGCTGCCAGTTATAACGTGCGGTCCAGGTATCCAGAGTGATATTGCTGAGCTGCCCCTGATAAACACCTTCACTGACAAAGTAGGTTGATCCGAGCTGGTAGCCATAGTCGCTGATGTACTTGCTGTACCCCACGTCCAGCGTCTGATTATCCACCATCTTCAGCTTGCCCTTCAGCAGCCAGGACTCATTGTTCAACGAGGTGTTCAGCACCTGCTCGCCACCGCGATAGGCACTGAGACCACCGTTAGTCCATTTTTCGTTATTATACCGGTCAATAATTGTCGTTACATAGGGCTGATTGCCACCATGTTTACCGGCATAGTAGTTGCCATTGTAACGTTGAGCATAGGCAGCCACCCCCTCGAAATACTCCGTCGTTCCAGCGATAGCGATACTGCCAGATCCACCGGTGGCTTCAAACAGCCCCGGGCGGTTAGTATCGTTATCGTAATAGACATCGGTAGGCGGGCCGTTATAGCTGTAACCCAGGAACCCTTTCATCCCCGCACGCGTTCCCTCACGCGGCACCTTACCGCTGTTGCCGTTAAATCCGCCCTTCAGCCGCACGCCGATCGTCTCACCCGGCAGCAGAATGTCCTTCGCGCTGATGGTGTTAACGCGCACCACGCCACCGGTGGCACCGACGGCATCTGCGCCCATACTCGCCCCCTTCTCAATCGAGACAGAGCCGATGAAGTCCGGGTCAATATAGCTGCGTGAGTTAGAGCCGTTGTATCCCTGATAAATAGAAGTTTCCTGACTTGAACCATCAACAATCACCGGCACGCGGCCCTGGCCCTGCATGCCGCGAATATTAACGTCCAGCGCGCCGGAGTTGCGAGCATCGCCGTTCAGTACGCCCGGCACGCCGGAGAGGAAGTCGCCCACTGAGGTGCCGCGGAAGCGTTCCACCTGCTCACCGGACAGGTAAGCGCTGGAACCTGCGGATTCATAAGGTGCATCGGCCGGAGTGCCGCCCGCTTTGGCATTTACGGTAATGGTGCCGAGCATCAGCGAATCATCGCCTGCCGCAGCGGTGGTTGCTGACTGGCTCAGCGTGACCGTGTTGCTGCCGGTAAAGCTGTAGCTGAGCCCGGTTCCCTGCAACAGCCGGGAGAGCGCGTCAGCCGGGGTGGTGGTCGCCGTAACGCCGGCAGAACGCTGCCCTGCTGCATATTCCGGCAGATAGCTGACCTGCATGCCAGACTGGCGGCCGAAGTCGGCCAGCGCCGACGAGAGCGAGCCGCCGGGAATACGGAAGTTAACCTGTTTTGCCTCTTCCGCCTGCACGGCAAACGGCAGCGCAGCCAGTGACAGCGTGATACTGCCGAGCAGCGTGGCGCTGAGCAGTCGTGTTCCGACGCGACGCCCCACATTCATTTTCACTGACGAACTCATTAGATCCTGGTCCCCTGATGGTAAGCACGGTGTTATGCATCGATTTTTAGTTGATCGATGTCTGTCTGGTTACTACAACGATTAGGGATAGGATTTTTTTGGTGTTTATGAAAATAAATGCGTTTTTATTTTAAAAATTCTGTAGAGGTCTCAGTTATTTACGTACTAATTTTAGGGGTAATGCAGGGATAAGTGGTTGCGCTGGCTGGCCCCTAAGCACCATAGCCAGCAGCAAAGAATCAGAACGGAAACAGCCGTGGAATCAACAGCACGCTAACCACCATCACAATCAGCGTAAACGGCACTCCAACCTTCACAAAATCAAAGAAACGATACCCGCCAGGCGCACAAACCAGCGTATTCACCGGGGAAGAAACCGGCGTCATAAACGCCGCCGATGCCGCTACGGCCACCGCCATAGTAAACGGATAAGGCGACACGCCCATCTGATGCGCGGCCGCCACGCCAATCGGCGCCATCAGCACCGCCGTAGCGGTATTGGAAATAAACAGCCCAATGGTGGCGCAGAGCACAAACAGACAGACCAGCATCACCTGCGGACTGTGCCCACCCGCCAGCTGCATTAACCCGTCAACGATTAGCGCAACGCCGCCGGTCTTTTGCAGCGCAAGCGCGAAAGGCATCATTCCGATAATCAGAATCAGCCCCGGCCAGTGAATCGACCGCCACGCGCTTTCCGCATCAATACAGCGGAACTTGCCCATCAGCAGGCAGGCAATTATTGCAGCAATAGGATTGGGGATCTCCTCGGTGAGCATCATCGCCACCATCAGCGCCAGGCAGAACAGCGCATGCGGAGCCTGACTGCTGGCCGGTGCGACCTCATCCACCTCGGCAGGCAGGTTCAGCACCATAAAATCGCGCTGGGTCTGCTGCTGGATCTGGGCAATCTTTTTCCAGTCGCCCATCACCAGCAGGATATCGCCCAGCGCCAGTGGCTCATCGGTAAAGGCGCTTTCCAGCACCTCGCTGCCGCGCCGCATCCCCACTACGCTAATGCCGTAACGCGAACGAAAAGCGATTTCCCTCAGGCTTTTGCCCTGTAGCGGTGAGTCGGCCAGTAGCGACACTTCAGCCATGCCGACGTCGCGGGCGCGATCGGAAAAGTATTCGCCGCGCAGCACCATGGGTTCCAGCTGCTGACTGGTGCAAAACTCGCGCAGATCGATCTCAGCGGCAGACATATCAATCAGCAGCACGTCGCCGCTGCGAAACTCGGTGGTACCGGTGACCGGCACCATCACCCGACGGAATTTACGCCAGCGCTCCAGGCCCACCACGCTGGCACCGAAGCGCTCGCGCAGCTGTAAATCGTCAAGTCGATGGCCAATCAGCGGAGAATCCGGGCGAATAGCCAGGCGGCGAGCACGGCCGCTCAGGCGGTATTGATGGATGAGTTCGCGGAAGGTGCGACGCGCCTGCCCCGGCCGGTCGGCAGCGGTCGGCGTCACCAGCCAGAAACGCGCCAGCAGCATATAGCCAATACCCAACAGCAGCACCACCAGCCCAATCGGCGTAACGGCGAAAAAGCCGAAACCGTTCAGCCCCTCGCGCACCAGCTCGCTGTTCACCACCAGGTTGGGCGGCGTGGCGACCAGCGTCATCATCCCGCTGATCAATCCGGCGAAGCTTAACGGCATCATCAGGCGGCCGGGGGAGCTGTTAATTTTAACGGCGACGCTCAACACCACCGGAATAAAAATCGCTACCACACCGGTCGAGCTCATTACCGCGCCCAGCCCGGCGACGGTTAGCATCAGCAGCACCACCACGCGGCTCTCACTGTTGCCGGCCACTTTAATCAGCCACTCGCCCAGCTGCAGCGCCACGCCGGTGCGCACCAGCCCTTCACCGACTACAAACAGCGCGGCGATCAGGATCACGTTAGGATCGCTGAAGCCGAGCGTTGCCTCCTGCAGCGTCAGCGTGCCGCTCAGCACAAAGGCAATAATGACCAGCAGCGCAACGACTTCCATACGCAGCTTGCCGGTAATAAAAAGCATCACCACAAAAGCCAGCAGGCAAAGTACCCAGAGCAGTTGATTGTTCACGGCAGATTCCCGTCAGGCGGCTACAGTTGCCAACAGCATGACATAAAAAAACCCCGCAATAGCGGGGTTAAATCAAGGGATTAGTGCTTACGATGGACATTGACCGTCCCGTCAGGATCGCGGTGTACGATCAGTTCTTCCAGCGAGGTCAGCGCCATATCCACTTCATTGAGGCGCGGCGCATCGGCAGGCGCGTTAACCGCCACCACGTGGCAGCCTGCCGCCAGACCGGAAAGAATACCCGCAGCGGCATCTTCCACCACCACGCACTCTTCCGGCTCCAGGCCCAGCAGATGCGCACCCAGCAGGTAGGCATCCGGCTCCGGTTTTCCGTGCTCAACGCGCTCGGCGGTGACAAAAGCATGCGGTTCCGGCAGCCCGGTTGCGCCATGGCGGGCGCTGGCCACCGGCACAGAGCCGGAGGTCACGATCGCCCAGGGGATCTCCAGCTCGTCGAGCGTTGCCAGCAGGGATAATGCCCCCGGCAAAGCCACAATGCCGTCCGTGTCTTCAGCTTCCAGGCGCTCAAGGGCCAGAAACTCCTTCTGCACCTCTTCAGCCGAGGCGCCCTGCATAAAGTGACGCAGTGAGGTGATAGCCTGCTTACCGTGGATAAAAGCCAGGATCTCTTCGGTATCAATCCCCCGACGACGCCCCCAGTTACTCCAGGCCCGCTCCACAACCATCAGGGAATCTACCAGCGTGCCATCCAGATCGAACAGAAAACCTTTACACTTCACTGCGACGTCCTCATCAGGCGTTAATAATTTGTGCGATTTCGTTCGCACTCAAATGATACTGTCGCGGACAATTGTGCCATACAGCAAGCATTCGTTGATACTTTTCCCACATCGGAACCTGCGCATCAAACCGGTGACTGCCCGCAGGAAAATGCGTATAGCGCCCTTCGCGCTCGACCATAAAGCGCGTATAGCCGAGGTAGCGCCCTTCGGTGTTGCCGTCGAAGCCAAGAAATTGCAGCCTGCGCGGATCGATATCCTGCGCATCTTTCAGATTACTCCAGGATATATGCAGCGCGTGGTGCATCTCCATCATTGCCAGCAGCGTGCGGCATTCAGCTTCGGGTAGCTGACTCAGTTCGCTGTCCAGCTCGCGCATCTGCAAACCATAGCCGCGCTTGATGATGGTCTGGCAGCGCTGGTAGTGCGCGGCGTTTTCGGCATCAAGCATGGCCATAATCTGGTACTGATTGGAAAGAATTAAACGTTGGGCTGGGGTCATGTCCATCGGGGGGCTCCCTGGTTGCGGAAATTAAGTTGTGGATAAGGATCTCACAGCCGCGTGGGGAGCTTCTTTGATGCAAAACGGGTTTCCAGATGAAAACCCGCTAAGGAATAACGTAACGCGTTAATCGATGAACAATCGTGACAGATCAGAGATCGTCGAGGAAAGTTTTATCCAACTGCTTGAACGCGCGCTTCAGCACATCTGCCAGTGACTGATAGGTCGGTTTGCCTTCCACTGGTGCAATCGCCTGCCCCGCCGCCTGCAGCTTTTCACGCACGTCGTGGAACCAGGTCAATAATGTCGGCGGCAGAGGAGTAATCGATCGCTTGCCCAGCCACCACAGCCCCTGCATCGGCAGGCTGCAGGCAAACAGCGCTGTAGCAACCGCCGGGCCAAGCTGACCGCCCAGTGCGATCTGCCAGGTCAGTGTAAACACCGCCAGCGGTGGCATAAATGCAATTGCAAAACGCGTGGCGCGTGTGACCCTGTTTTCAGGAAACACCGGCGCAAGACGCTTATCGACAGGCCAGGTTTTCATATAATGCTGCCCATTTTGGAACAGCTTGAACCAACCTACGGAGCCGGATTCATTCGCCATAGCGGACCTCAACTTCAGAGATAAAAATTAAAAAAAAACCGCAATACACCAACTTTACATGACATTATTCAAAATATTTTGTCTTTATGGGCCACTCTGGTTATCCTGAGCGCGTTTTCGACCCTGGACAGCGAGCAACTGCGGTCA
The DNA here is from genome assembly GCF_016909495.1 of Pantoea coffeiphila. GTDB lineage: Bacteria > Pseudomonadota > Gammaproteobacteria > Enterobacterales > Enterobacteriaceae > Erwinia > Erwinia coffeiphila. Next base: position 224,012 of record NZ_JAFBFW010000004.1, read on the forward strand.
ACAACTGGTCGGGCCATGAAAGATCGAACAGGATTTAAAAAAATCCCGTAAAATATCCAAAATTTTTTACTGCCGATATCTGTAAAGTTCTCGTCAGTATGACATGTGTCATTAATGTACCAGCTTTCATGCGCTACGCTGATAGTCTGTTTGACTTTTATTTCGCCACTTTTAGATAAATAGGACCTTCCATGTCGAGTAAGTTAGTACTGGTTCTGAACTGCGGTAGTTCTTCCCTTAAGTTTGCCATCATCGATCCGGCAAACGGTGACGAATTCCTGTCAGGTTTAGCTGAATGCTTCCACCTGCCGGAAGCCCGTATCAAATGGAAACTGGACGGCGCTAAACAGGAAGCGGCTCTGGGTGCCGGCGCGGCGCACAGTGAAGCACTAAACTTCATGGTTAAAACTATTCTGGCACAAAAACCAGAACTTTCAGCACAAATCGCGGCAATCGGTCACCGTATCGTTCACGGCGGCGAGAAACTGACCCAATCCGTGCTGATTGACGATTCTGTTATCCAGGGCATCAAAGACGCTTCTGATTTTGCACCGCTGCACAACCCGGCACACCTGATCGGTATTGATGAAGCGCTGAAAAACTTCCCGCATCTGGCTGATAAAAACGTGGCCGTTTTCGATACCGCTTTCCATCAGACCATGCCGGAAGAGTCTTACCTCTACGCTCTGCCGTACAAACTGTATAAAGAACACGGCGTTCGTCGCTACGGCGCACACGGCACCAGCCACTACTATGTGACTCAGGAAGCGGCAAAAGTTCTGAACAAGCCGGTTGAAGACGTGAACATTATCACCTGCCACCTCGGCAACGGCGGTTCCGTTTCAGCTATCCGCAACGGCATTTGCGTTGACACCTCTATGGGCCTGACCCCGCTGGAAGGCCTGGTGATGGGCACCCGCAGTGGTGACATCGACCCTGCTGTGGTCTTCTTCCTGCACGACACACTGGGCATGAACGTTGACGCCATCAACAAGCTGCTGACCAAAGAGTCTGGCCTGCTGGGCCTGACTGAAGTGACCAGCGACTGCCGCTATGTTGAAGATAACTACGACACCAAAGCCGATGCAAAACGTGCGATGGACGTATACTGCCACCGTCTGGCCAAGTATATCGGTGCCTACGCGGCGCTGATGGATGGCCGCCTGGATGCGGTTATCTTCACCGGCGGTATCGGTGAAAACGCGGCGATGGTGCGTGAACTGTCGCTGGGCAAACTGGCGCTGCTGGGCTTCGAGGTTGACCACGAGCGTAACCTGGCTGCCCGCTTCGGCAAATCAGGCTTCATCAATAAAGAAGGCACCCGTCCGGCCATCGTGATCCCAACCAATGAAGAGTTGGTTATCGCGCAGGACGCAGCCCGCCTGACCGCTTAATTTACTAATCTCCGTCAGCTCAGGCTGACGGAGTTGTTTTCAGAGAGCAGAAGTAACGATATAGCCCTGGTTTGCGCTGCAAAAATGCCATCGGTACTGATGCAGACGGATAAATGCAGGCTATTAGAGAGGTTATCGTGTCTCGTACTATTATGTTAATCCCTACCGGCACCAGCGTCGGCCTGACCAGCGTCAGCCTGGGCGTAATTCGTGCTATGGAACGTAAAGGCGTTCGTCTGAGCGTGTTTAAACCGATCGCTCAGCCGCGTACCGGCGGCAATGCGCCGGATCAGACCACCACCATCATCCGCAAAAACTCCAGCATCCCGGCCGCCGAGCCGCTGGCAATGAGCCGCGTGGAGTCTCTGCTGGGTTCCAACCAGCAGGACGTGCTGATGGAAGAGATCATCGCTCGCTACCACGAAAACACCCGCGATGCGGAAGTGGTGCTGGTGGAAGGTCTGGTGCCAACGCGCAAGCATCAGTTCGCGCAGTCGCTGAACTATGAAATCGCTAAAACGCTGAATGCTGAAATTGTGTTCGTCATGGCGTTGGGCAACGATTCTCCGGCGCAGCTGAAAGAGCGCATCGAGCTGACTCAAAGCAGCTTCGGCGGCAGCAAGAATAAAAATATTACCGGCGTGATCATCAACAAGCTGAACGCACCGGTGGACGAACAGGGCCGCACCCGCCCCGACCTGTCCGAAATCTTTGATGATTCCACCAAGGCTAACGTCGCCAACATCGATCCGAAGCAGCTGTTTGCTAACAGCCCGCTGCCGGTTCTGGGCTGCGTGCCGTGGAGCTTCGATCTGATCGCCACGCGCGCCATCGATATGTGCCGTCACCTGAACGCACGTATCCTCAACGAAGGCGATATCCAGACCCGTCGTATCAAGTCTGTGACCTTCTGCGCACGTAGCCTGCCGCATATGCTTGAGCATTTCCGCCCGGGCTCGCTGCTGGTGACCTCCGCAGACCGCCCTGACGTGCTGGTTGCCGCCTGCCTGGCCGCCATGAACGGCGTGGAAATTGGTGCGATCCTGCTGACCGGTGGTTATGCAATCGATGCGCCTATCCAGAAACTGTGCGAGCGCGCATTCCAGACCGGCCTGCCGGTATTTATGGTGGATACCAACACCTGGCAGACTTCTCTGAGCCTGCAAAGCTTCAACCTGGAAGTGCCAACCGACGATACTCAGCGCATTGAGCGCGTGCAGGAATACGTTGCCAGCCATATCGACGCCGAGTGGGTCGAGTCGCTGACTGCGGCTTCCGAGCGCAGCCGTCGTCTGTCTCCGCCAGCCTTCCGCTACCAGCTGACCGAGCTGGCGCGTAAAGCCGGTAAACGTATCGTTCTGCCGGAAGGCGACGAGCCGCGTACCGTGAAAGCGGCAGCCATCTGTGCCGAGCGCGGCATCGCTACCTGTATTCTTCTGGGTAACCCGGAAGAGATCCAGCGCGTTGCGGCTGCACAGGGCGTTGAGCTGGGCAAAGGCATTGAGATTGTTGACCCGGCAGTGGTGCGTGAAAACTACGTTGCCCGCCTGGTTGAACTGCGTAAGAGCAAAGGCATGACCGAAGTGGTCGCGCAGGAGCAGCTGGAAGACAACGTGATGCTGGGCACCATGATGCTGGAAGCCAGTGAAGTTGACGGTCTGGTATCCGGTGCGGTGCACACAACGGCAAACACCATTCGTCCGCCGCTGCAGCTGATCAAAACCGCGCCAAACAGCTCGCTGGTCTCTTCCGTGTTCTTCATGCTGCTGCCTGAGCAGGTTCTGGTTTATGGCGACTGCGCCATTAACCCGGACCCGAACCCGGAGCAGCTGGCAGAGATCGCCATTCAGTCAGCGGATTCCGCGACTGCCTTCGGTATTGAGCCGCGCGTTGCGATGATCTCCTACTCTACCGGTAACTCCGGTGCCGGTAGCGACGTTGAGAAAGTGCGTGAAGCGACCCGCATCGCGCAGGAAAAACGTCCGGATCTGGTTATCGATGGTCCGCTGCAGTATGACGCCGCGATCATGGACGATGTTGCCAAGTCTAAGGCACCAAACTCCCCGGTTGCCGGCCGTGCTACGGTGTTTATCTTCCCGGATCTGAACACCGGTAACACCACTTACAAAGCGGTACAGCGTTCTGCGGATCTGATTTCCATCGGTCCAATGCTGCAGGGTATGCGTAAGCCGGTGAACGACCTGTCTCGCGGTGCGCTGGTGGATGATATTGTCTACACCATCGCGCTGACGGCGATTCAGTCCAAGCAGGCTGAAGGTTGATTTAAGCTCTGATGCAGTAGCAGGTCTTACGGCCTGATGCTGATCGATTAAAGCCGCTATCTTTTGGGATAGCGGCTTTTTTTATGGCCGGTGGCAAGGGACTGAATATCTGGATGTTGCGGCTGTAGTTCTGGATATTACGATCTCCCGGTGGTGTTGCTGTAATACCAGGAAATGGGTGCCCAGCCTGCAAATCAAACGCTGAACAAACCCTGAATCACCGTCAGACAGCTCTGTAATAACGGTGCTGACTGGTGGCTGCCACGGCTGGCAATCCGCAGCGCTGAACGAAGAAAGGAAGCCAGGATGTGCCCGCAGGACGCGGGCGCAAGGCTCGGTCGGCACACGGATGTGCCGTCTGAGCCGGTCCGAGAGGCTGACGAACGCAGTGAGGGCACCACGCAACGCGTGGCGCGAGGACCGGCCAGACGGGGCAGCCACCAGCCAGCACGAACTCCGGCATCACAGGCGCTACAACAAAGGTAGCCGTGCGATCCCCCCTATAACAATTCGCGCGCCGCAGCCACAATCTCATCCGCCGTCAACCCATACTCCTGCTGAAGCCACTCCTGGGTTCCTACCTGACCATAGCGCTCCTTCACCCCAACCCGCCGCATCGGCACCGGGCAGCTTTCCACCAGCACTTCCGCCACCGCCGACCCCAGCCCGTTATGAATACTGTGATTCTCACAGGTCACGATGCGTCCGGTTTTCTCCGCATAGTTTTTAACCAGCATGCGGTCGATCGGCTTGAGGGTAAACATATCGATCACCGCCGCGCTTACGCCCTGCTCTGCCAGCCGATCGGCGGCTACCAGCGCTTCAGCCACCATGATGCCGTTGGCGATAAGCGTAATATCACTGCCGTCGCGCAGTACATTGCCTTTACCAATGGTAAAACGCGTGCCCTCCGGATAGATTTTTGCCGCCTGCTTGCGGATAGTGCGTACCCAGTAAAAACCGCGCAGCGTCGCCAGCTGCTGCAAAATATCGCGGAACATCGTCGCATCGGTGACCTCCATCACCACCGAGTTTGCCAGGCCGCGCACAATGCCCATATCTTCAAACGACATATGCGTGCCGCCGTTGTGGCAGGCCGTCACCCCTGCATCGGAGGCGATAACCTTAACGTTGTTCTTTTGATAATCGAGTGCCATAAACAGCTGATCGAAGCAGCGGCGGCTGGCAAAAGCGGTAAAAGTATGCACAAACGGCGTGCGCCCGGTCAGCGACAGACCGGCAGAAACGCCAATCACGTTAGCCTCCATAATGCCGCAGTTGATAACGTGCTGCGGCCAGTCCCGCTGCACGCCGTCCATCGCCATCGAACTCATCAGATCGGCTTCCAGCGCAATCACCGGCGTTCCGGCGGAAACCTGCTCACGAATGAAGTTGGCGTAAACTTTACGCATTTCAGTGGTATCACGCTCAAGCGTTACAGCAGTTGTTTCAGTCATGGGCGGCCTCCAGGGCAGCAATTTCAGCGTCAATAGCCTGCCGCTGCTCCGGCGTCAGGCGCAGATGGTGGCTGTTACTTAACTGTTCAAGCCACGGCACCCCCTGCCCTTTAATACTGTCGAGGACAATAGCCAGCGGCCGCTGCTGCGCCTCCCTGACTGGTTTCAGCGCGCCATACAGCGCGGGGATATCGGCACCGGGTACGGTTTGCGCCTCAAAACCAAAGGCGGTGAATTTTTCCGCCAGATCGAACGGCTGAATCACTTCATCGAGCGTGCCGTCCAGCTGCTGCTTATTCCAGTCCACCAGCACGGTCAGATTGTTCAGCTTGTGGTGAGCGATAAACTGAAACGCTTCCCAGCACTGCCCCTCATTCAGCTCTCCGTCGCCAACGATGCAGAACACTCTATTGCTGCGCCCCGCCAGCCGGTGGGAAAGCGCCATCCCGGCGGCAATCGAGATCCCCTGCCCCAGCGAACCGGTCGTCGCATCCACGCCGCGCGTTTTCAGCCGGTCCGGATGGCTGGGCAGCAGCGTACCGTTCTCATTTAGCGTGATCAGCTGTTCCCGGGGGAAGTAGCCTTTGATCGCCAGCGTACTGTAAAGCGCGGGCCCGGCATGCCCCTTCGACAGTACAAAGTAGTCGCGTTCAGACCAGTCCGGATCGCCCGGATCGATGCGCATCACATCGCCGTAGAGTACCGCCAGGGTTTCCACCACCGACATACTGCCGCCGTAGTGGCCGAAGCCAAGATGGGTCAGCGCCTTCAGGGTTTCCACGCGGATATCGTTCGCTAACTGCGTCAGTTCTCGGGTATTCATGGATTAACCTCCGTATCATTTTTGCTGCCATCGTTGGCCGGTTTGGGTTTGCGGAACAGGTTATGCAGCACCAGCAGCGCGAAGATGCCGACAATCACCACCGTAATCATCTCTTTCGACAGATACTGCGCCAGGTTCCCCAGAATAATGCCCACCACGCCGAAGTCGGCATCCGAGAAGGTGGTATTGGCGAAACCCAGTGCGCCCAGCACCGGCAGTAGCAGTACCGGCAGGAAGGTGATCAGCAGACCGTTAGCAAATGCCCCACACATCGCACCGCGTCGGCCGCCGGTGGCATTGCCAAAGACGCCTGCGGTAGCACCGGTAAAGAAGTGCGGCACCACGCCAGGCAGGATCAGCACCAGCTTCAGCTGGCCAAGCAGGAACAGCCCCACCAGCCCACCGAGGAAGCTGAACAGGAAGCCAATCAGCACCGCGTTGGGCGCATAAGGGTAAACCACCGGGCAGTCGAGGGCGGGACGCGCGTTCGGCACCAGTTTTTCCGAGAAGCCGGTAAACGCGGGGACGATCTCGGCCAGAATCAACCTCACACCCTGCAGGATGATAAACACCCCGGCGGCGAAGGTGATGGCCTGGATGATGGCGTACACCAGGAAGTTCTGGCCGCCGCTGAGCTGCGATTCAACGTATTCACTCCCGGCACAGAAGGCCATAATCATGTAAATAACGATCATGGTCAGGGAGATAGAGATGGAACTGTCGCGCAGGAAGCTCAGATTTTTCGGCAGGTTCATCTCTTCGGTAGAGCGCGAGCTTTTACCGGTTTTACTGCCGATCCAGCCCGCCAGCACATAGCCAATCGTGCCGAAATGGCCGAAACCGATATCGTCATTGCCGGTGATCTGCCGCATATAGCGCTGAGCGATGGCCGGGAAAATCGCCATTATCAGCCCCAGCGTCAGCGCGCCGGTAAATACCAGCAGCACGCCATCAAAGCCCGCTACGCTGAGAATAACCGCGATCATGCAAGCCATATAAAACGTATGATGCCCGGTAAGGAAGATATATTTAAGGCGGGTAAATCGGGCAACAATGATATTCGCCACCATGCCAAATGCCATAATCAGCGCGGTAGAGGCTCCGTATTTTTCTAAGGCAATTGAGACTATCGCTTCGTTATTAGGAATAATCCCCTGAATATTAAATGCGTGCTCAAACATTCCTCCTAAGGGATTGAGCGAGCTGACCAGAACGGTGGCGCCACCGCCCAGAACGATAAAGCCGAGTATGGTTTTTACTGTGCCTTTTACCACGTCAGTAAAAGGTTTTTTTTGAGCAATCAGGCCAATCATGGCGATCAGCCCCACCAGTACAGAGGGAACTTTTAATATATCTACCACAAACTTCAGCGTTTCCTGGATAATCATATCCGCCTCGCTTCGAAGGATTAATGGGAAGAGAAATATTCCTTGAGTTTTGTTTCCAGCTCCGTCATGTCGATAATACTTTTCAACACCACCAGCCTGTCCGGTGGCACATTGGCGCTTTCCGCAATATCTCGCGCCATGACAAACAGATCCGCCGCACCCGGCGTTGCCGATGAGAGGTCAGAGTGTTCTACCTCCGCTTCAATATTGAGTTTCTTCAGCACTTTTTTGATATTCATTTCAACCATAAAGCTGCTGCCAAGACCTGAACCGCATACGGCCATGATTCTCATAACGCCACCTTATTTACAGTCGAACGGAACCATGCCGATAAAAGCACAGCGTCATTATTTTTCGAAATCATTCAGAACGGAGCGATAACTTTTTTAATTTCCTCCCGCGTTGTGGCGCGGTGCAGGTCTTCCAGCGCCTGGCCATTAGAAAATAACTCGCTGAGGCTGGATAACATCGTAATATGCGAATGACTGTCTTTCGCCGCCAGCATCACAATGACATTCACCGGGTCAAATTCTCCTGCACCAAAATTTACGCCGTGCCGAAGTTTAAGCAGCGACAGCCCCATTTCGCAGGCCCCTTCCTCCGGGCGAGCATGTGGCATTGCCAGACCTGGTGCCAGTACATAATAAGGGCCAATTTGCTGATGACCGCGAATAATAGCCGGAACGTAGTGGCTATTAATCACGCCTGCTTTCAGCAAGGGTGCGGCACATAATTGCAGTGCCTGCTGCCAGTCGGATATTTCATCAGCCAGCTGGATAGTGCCATCGTGCAACCAGTGATTTAACACGCCACCTCCTGTTTTCATTTTGCGCTGGGTGAACAAACTGTAATCAACGGATAAATAATCATCCGTGACTATTCTCACAAAGATAGCGCTACCAAAAGTTATTCAGTGGATTTGTGATAGCGCTATCATAAAGAGCATGCCGTCAGCCGATTTTTCGCCAAAGCAATAACCTGACGACTAACATGTTCTTTGCAGATACTGGTAAATTGACAGCTAAATGGACGCAAAAACGGAAACAGCCATGTCAGTCAATCGAAAACGACGCGGTACGGGGCGGGTAACGCTGTCCGATGTCGCCAATCTTGCCGGGGTGGGAACGATGACCGTTTCGCGCGCGTTGCGCACGCCCGACCAGGTTTCCGACAAACTCAGGGAAAAAATTGAAGCGGCGGTAAATGAACTGGGCTATCTGCCTAATCTTGCCGCCAGCGCTCTGGCTTCCGCCTCTTCGCGAACCATCGCCATGGTGGTTCCCGGCCTGGCCGAAGCGGGATGCTCAACAATGTTTGCCGGGTTGCAGCAGATCCTGCAGCCGGCGGGCTACCAGATTATGCTTACCGAGTCGCATCATCGCCTGGAAAATGAGGAAGCGCTGCTGGAGACGCTGCTGTCGTGGAACCTGGCCGCGGTGATCCTGCTGAGCGTTGAACATGGCCCGAATCTGCACCAGTGGCTCAGTTCCGCACGCATACCGGTGATGGAAATCGGCTCAATTCGCACCGATCCGCTGGATATGAATATCGGTATTGATAACGTTGAAGGGATGTTTCAACTGACCTGCCTGCTGGCCGAGCGCGGCTATCAGAATATCGGGCTGCTGTGCGCCAGCCAGGAGCAGCGCCTGTTTCAGCAGCACCTGCGCGGCTGGCATAAAGCGATGCTGCGCCATCATATGTCGCCCCATCGGGTGATCAACGCCGCCACCCCTGCCAGTTTTTCCGCCGGGGCACGGCAGCTGCCGGAGTTTATCCTCAACTGGCCGGAGCTGGATGCGCTGGTTTGTGTTTCCGACGAACTGGCCTGCGGCGTGATGTACGAGTGCCAGCGGCGGCGTATCAAGGTGCCGGATGATTTAGCCGTTGTCGGCTACGGCAACAGCGACGTCAGCCAGGTTTGCCAGCCGCCCCTGACCACCGTCACCATCCCCCATCTCCAGATCGGCATCAACGCAGGTAAAGCGCTGCTGGCAAGGTTGGAAGAGGAACCATGGGAAGGCAAACCGCTGGCACCCAGGCTGTGCCTGCGCGACAGCTGCTAGCGCGGAAAAGAAACGGGGCGCAGCCTGCGCTGCGCCCCGCTATCCACAAAATCGGCGATTACTCGCCTTCGCCGTTACGGCTCAGCCACAGCGACAGGGCTTTCAGCGAGTCGGCGGTGAATTCATCGCAGCGAGAGGTAATCTCTTCCGGCGTCATCCAGAAAATCTCATCCACTTCTTCTTCCTGCATGGCGAACGGGCCGTGAGACACGCAGCTGAACAGGCCACCCCAGACGCGGCAGTGCTCATCTTCGTAGTAAAACAGGCCATGCTCCGCAAACGGTACGGCAGCGATTCCCAGTTCCTCTTCCGCTTCGCGCCGTGCAGACTCCAGCATCACTTCGCCGCTTTGCACCACGCCGCCTGCGGTAGCGTCCAGCATGCCCGGCATAAAGTCTTTAATCTCGGTACGGCGCTGTACCAGAATTTTACCCATGCCATCGTGAACCACGATGTAGGTAGCCCGGTGTCGTAAACACTGGGCACGCATTTGTGCTCGGCTGGATTGGGCGATGACCTCGTTATCTTCATTAACGATATCGACCCACTCAGTGCCTGGCTCTTGCTCCACCATCCGTATCCCTTTTTGTTCTGGCGCTTTGCGCCGTTTAGTCATTATTATTCGCGGCGCAGCGCGGTCCGCCTAAATTAATGATTAACGCCCCGCGACGCAATCATCCATTTGTGCGCATTCAGCTCAGGCCAGTTTGGCTGATTCCGCCAGCCACAGCTGCACGGATGCGCGCTGCCACTGGAAGTTTGCATAGTCGGCAATCCGCTGCGGCAACGTGTCACCATGCAGCGCCAGGCGATTCAGCATCACGGCAAAATCGGTGTCGGCAATGGTCCATTCGCCAAACAGATTCTGCTGACCAGCAGGAAGTAAACGCTCGGCGGCGGCAATCAATCTTTCGGCACTGGCCTGCCCGGCCTCGTCCAGCGGTGCCAGACGCGCACCGGCGAAGAGGACTTCGGTTGGGCGCTGCTGGCGAATGGGCATAAAATCGCTGCGCAGCCAGGCCTGTAGCTCACGTGCTCTGGCGCGTTTTTCTCGATCGCGCGGATAGAGGCGTTCATATTCGGGTGCAGGAAAGCGATCTTCAAGGTATTCGGCGATCGCCGAGGATTCCGAGAGCAGGAAGTCATCAACCTGAAGTGTCGGAACGCGGCGCGTAAGCGATATCTCACCGTAGGCCTGCTGATGGTGTTCTTCGCGCGCGAGATCGATGCGTTTCAGCGTAAAGGGCAGCCCTTTCTCACTGAGCGCAACGTAAACTGACATCACATACGGACTAAAATAGTTAGCATCTGACCACAGAATAATATTCGGGTGACTCATCAGGCGTCCTTCGACGGTTACGGATTGAAACACCTGTTTAGCTGGTTTTTCGGCCGAAGGCAAACATCTCGTGTGAGTCAGATAGCAAATCAGAATGGCAGCAATCATCGTTACGGTTTACCTACCCGAAATGGACCAAAAATCCATTGTTATCAGCCACCGTGCGCATTGTCACAGGTGGCAGCGCTATCTTCACCTATGCTGAAAGTGACCGTAACCGCGATCCACTGAAAAGGATAAACAGCATGCATATTCTGCTCACCGGCGGCACCGGGCTGATCGGCCAGCCGCTCGTTGCCCGTCTGCTTCAGGCTGGTCACGAGGTCAGCGTGGTGACCCGCGATGTGGCTGGCGCAAGGAAAAAACTCGGCGAGAAGGTCCGGCTATGGTCCGGGCTGGAGAAACAGCACGATCTCAACGGCATTGACGCGGTGATTAATCTGGCCGGGGAGCCGATTGCCGCCAAACGCTGGAGCGAGACGCAAAAACAGCTGCTGTGCCGCAGCCGCTGGCAGATCACCGAACGGCTTGCTGCATTAATCTCTGCCAGCAGTTCGCCGCCTGCCGTGCTGATTTCGGGCTCTGCCACCGGTTTTTACGGGAATACCGGCGAGCTGGTGGTGACCGAAGACGATCCCGGCCACGATGAGTTCACCCATCGCCTGTGCGATACCTGGGAAAAACTGGCGATGCTGGCGGCGAGCGAACGGACCCGCGTCTGCCTGCTGCGTACCGGCGTGGTGCTGAGCCGTTCCGGAGGTGCACTGGAGAAGATGAAGCTGCCGTTTAAAATGGGCGTTGGCGGGCCGCTCGGCAGCGGTAAACAGTTTTTGCCGTGGCTCCATATCGACGACATGCTGAACGGCATTCTCTGGCTGCTGGAGCATCCGACGCTGAGCGGGCCGTTTAACCTGGTCGCCCCCTATGCGGTGCGCAATCAGCAGTTTGCCGCCGCGCTGGGCGAAGCCATGCACCGCCCTGCTATCGTGCGTACGCCAGCCAGCGCGATCCGCCTGCTGATGGGTGAATCCGCGGTGCTGGTGCTCGGCGGGCAGCACGTATTGCCGCAGCGCCTTGAGGCATCCGGCTTTCGTTTCCGCTGGTATGAGTTAGATGAAGCACTGGCTGATGTGATCGACAGTAAAAAATAACCCTCTGACGTACCGCCATCGGGTTTAGGCCAGCCAACGCACCCAACAGGCAACCTGCCTGCCGCTTCGCATACCAGAGCAGGATTGCACGGTGAATAACACGCCGTTAAGCAGATGACAGGCGGTTAGCAGGGGAACGCCTAACGCGGCCTTCCCCTTACGGGCAGTTACTTCAGTGCACCGGATAAAAACTGCTGCAGGCGGGCGCTTTTCGGGTTATTAAACAGCTCGTCCGGCGCGCCTTCCTCTTCAATTTTACCCTGATGCAGGAAAATCACGTGGCTGGAGACATGACGGGCAAACTCCATCTCATGCGTCACCACCACCATGGTTTTCCCCTCTTCGGCCAGTTTCTGCATAATGCGCAGCACTTCGCCCACCAGTTCCGGGTCCAGCGCCGAGGTCGGCTCATCAAACAGCAGCACCTCCGGCTCCATTGCCAGCGCACGGGCAATGGACACGCGCTGCTGCTGGCCGCCAGAGAGATGCACCGGGTATTTGGCGCGCGCACGCTCGTCAATGCCGACCTTGTCCAGATAGCGGATCGCCCGCTCGCGCGCTTCGCTTTTGCCCAGCCCCAGCACCTGAATCGGCGCTTCCATCACGTTCTCCAGCACCGTCATGTGGCTCCAGAGGTTGAAGTGCTGGAACACCATGGTCAGGCGGGTACGCAGGGTGCGCAGCTGCTCTTTATTGGACACTTTCAGCTGGCCGTCTTTATCACGCACCAGATTAATATTTTCATTGTTAACCGAGATAGTCCCTTCGCTTGGCTTCTCCAGGAAGTTAATGCAGCGCAGGAAGGTACTTTTCCCCGAACCGGAAGATCCGATAATACTGATGACATCGCCGGCATTGGCCTGTAGCGATACGCCCTTCAGCACCTCATGTTCACCATAGCGTTTGTGCAGTTCGGTAACGCTTAATTTATTGTCAGCCATAGTTTTACTCAGTGTGACGATGAAGGTTTAACGTGTGCCAGCCAGCGTTTTTCCGCTTTACGGAACAGGCTGATCAGCACATAGGAAATAATCAGATACAGCACCGCCGCCAGTCCGAAGGCGATAAACGGCTGATAGGTGGCGGAGTTAATATCGCGCGCCACTTTCAGCAGATCCGGCACGGTGGCGGTAAACGCCAGCGCCGTAGAGTGCAGCATCAGAATCACTTCATTACTGTAGGCAGGCAGCGCGGTGCGCAGCGCCGAAGGCATGATAATGCAGCGGTAAAGTTTGAAAGTGGAGAAACCGTAGGCGCGTGCGGCTTCAATCTCACCGTGCGGCACCGAGCGGATCGCCCCGGCGAAAATCTCCGTGGTATAGGCGCAGGTATTGAGCGTAAAGGCCAGCAGCGTACAGTTCAGCCCGCTGCGGAAGAACGCATTCAGCATCTCGGTGCCTTTGACGATCTCCAGCGTGTACATGCCGGAATAGAACACCAGCAGCTGTACGTAAAGCGGCGTGCCGCGAAACACATAGGTAAACAGCCACACCGGGAACCACACGGCTTTGTGCTGCGACACGCGGGCAATGGATAAAAACACCGCCATACAGCCGCCGATCGCCACTGAAATAATCAGCAGCCACAGGGTCATTGCCACACCGGTAAAACGATAGCCGTCGGTCCACAGCAGGGCTTTCCAGTATTCCTGAACAATCTCAATCATAAATCAGCCCTTTTCACACCTACGGTATAACGACGTTCCAGCCACCACAGCACGCCATTGGACAGCGTGGTAAAGATCAGATAGATAACCCCGGCAACGATGGCAAAGTAGAACGGCTGCCAGGTGGTTTTACCCGCCAGCTGCGTTGCTTTAACCACATCTTCCAGCCCAAGCAGGGAGACCAGTGCGGTGGCTTTCAGAATCACCTGCCAGTTATTGCCGATGCCCGGCAGCGCAAAGCGCATCATCCCAGGGAACAGCACACGACGGAAGGTTTGCGAAGAGGTGAAGCCATAAGCGGTTGCTGCTTCGATCTGCCCCTTTGGCACCGCCATATAGGCACCGCGGAAGGTTTCAGTAAAGTAGGCCCCGTAGATAAAGCCGAGGGTGATAATGCCGGCCACCATGGGATCGATATCAAACTGCCCGACGCCGATCAAATCGGTAAAGTGGTTCAGAATGATTTGCAGACCGTAGAAGATTAACAGCATCAGAACGAGGTCAGGCACGCCACGGATCAGCGTGGTGTAACCTTCAAAGATCATCGCCAGCGGGCGGTTATTGGAGAGTTTTGCCCCGGCACCGATTAATCCCAGTATCACGGCAAGTACCACCGAACTTAGCGCCAGTTCCAGCGTCACCAGGGCGCCTTTAAAAATGACTTCAGAATAGCCATACAGCATAAATATTATCCTGTCGTTGTGGTCAAAAATGCAGCCTCACCGCAAGCACAGTGAGGCTGGCAGACAGGGACTACTTAATCGCCGTATACATTAAAGTCGAAATATTTTTTTGCCAACTTATCGTAGGTACCATCTTTACGAATTTCGTCGAAAGCTTTATCGATCGCTGCTTTTAACGCCGGATCGTCCTTACGCATGCCCATACCGGTACCAATACCGAAGATTTTTTCATCTTTCACTGACGGACCGGCAAATGCATAGTCCTTACCGGCAGGCTGTTTGAGGAAGCCTTCGCTGGCCGCCACTTCATCCTGGAATGCGGCGTCGATACGACCGGCGGTCAGATCCTGATACACCAGATCCTGGTTCGCGTATGGCGTGACGGTCACACCTTTTGGACGCCAGTTATCGTTGGCGTAGGTTTCCTGGGTGGTGCCCTGCAGCAGCCCGATGTTTTTGCCTTTCAGCGATTCCAGGGTTGGCTCGATTTTAGAGCCTTTTGGCGCGATCAGACGGGAGTCGGCCGCGTACAGTTTTTCTGAGAAGGCGATCTCCTGCTGGCGTTTTTCAGTAATCGACAGAGAGGAGATGATAGCGTCAATTTTCTTCGCTTTTAATGAAGGGATAAGCGCATCAAAGTCGCTTTCCACGAAGGTACATTTGGTTTCCATACGCTTACAAATTTCGGTGGCCAGATCGATATCAAAGCCTACCAGCTGCCCCTGGGCATTTTTCATTTCAAACGGTGCATAGGTTGGATCGGTGCCGATACGCAGCGTTTTTGGACCGGCAGCAAATGCGCTGCCTGCTGAGGTGATTGCCAGCAACAGGGAAAGAGCCAGGACCTGCTTTTTCATAGATTACCCTCGAGTCGTCTTATTATAGGATTCGTGATGTTTGTCCACGCAATTGTTTTGCAGATTTCATGCCACATTTTGTGGCAATCTCCGCTTTTTTCAGCGCGTAAAGCAAGGCAGCGTAAATGCCCGGTTTGCTGGGGAATATATAGCAGGTTTGAAGGGACTTAGCGGCAACAATGTTTCACAATGGTGCAACATCTGCACGAAATGCGATTCAGCACCAACATTTGAACCACGCTGGTGCAGTGCACCATCCGCTATGCACCCTGCCAGCGCGTGAACAAATCGTTGTCGAGAGCGATATCAAACTGGTCCAGCACGCGGTTCACCGTCTGGTCGACAATCTGCATCACATTTTCCGGGCGGTGATAAAACGCCGGCACCGGCGGCATAATAATCGCCCCCAGCTCCGCTGCGGTGGTCATCATCCGCAGATGGCCCAGGTGCAGCGGCGTTTCGCGCACGCAGAGCACCAGTCGGCGGCGCTCTTTCAGCACCACATCCGCCGCGCGAGTCAGCAGGCCGTCGCTGTAGCTGTGAACAATACCGGACAGGGTTTTCATTGAGCACGGCAGGATCGCCATGCCGTCGGTTTTGAACGACCCGGAAGAGATGCTGGCGGCAATATCGCGCACATCGTGAACCACGTCGGCCAGCGCCTGCACCTCACGCAGCGTGTAGCCACTTTCCAGCGCCAGCGTTTGCCGCGCGGCCTGACTCATTATCAGGTGTGTCTCCACGTCGCTGACCTGCTGTAACACCTGCAGCGTGCGAATACCATAGATCACACCACTGGCACCGGAGATGCCGATAATCAGTCTTTTCATACCAAATCCTTTAAAAAAAACGGGCCGGAATTGCTTCCGGCCCATCTTACCTGCTTACACCGCGAAGCGCTTAGCCTTCGTTATGAATTTCCAGGTTTTCGACTTCGTTCTGACGCGCCATCGCTTTGGCATCGTCATTACGCAGCGACTGCAGATACTCAAGGTACTGCTGGTCGACGTCTTTGGTGACGTAAATACCGTTGAACACCGAACATTCGAACTGGGCGATATCCGGGTTCTCTTCCTTCACCGCTTCGATCAGATCGTCAAGGTCCTGGAAAATCAGCGCATCGGCACCGATCAGCTGGCGAATCTCTTCCACTTCGCGGCCGTGAGCAATCAGCTCGGTAGCGCTTGGCATATCAATGCCGTAGACGTTCGGGAAACGAATTTCCGGAGCCGCCGACGCCAGGTACACTTTCTTCGCACCGGCTTCACGGGCCATTTCGATAATCTGCTCGGAGGTGGTACCGCGCACGATGGAATCATCCACCAGCAGCACGTTCTTACCGCGGAATTCCGCACGGTTAGCGTTCAGCTTACGGCGGACCGCACTGCGGCGCAGCTGCTGTCCCGGCATGATAAAGGTACGGCCAACGTAACGGTTTTTCACAAAACCCTGACGGTATGGCTTATCAAGAATACGTGCCATCTCCAGAGCGATATCGCAGGAGGTTTCAGGGATTGGGATCACCACGTCGATGTCCAGATCTTCCCACTCGCGGGCGATTTTCTCACCCAGCTTGGTGCCCATACGCACGCGGGCGCTGTACACCGAAATCTTGTCGAGGAAGGAGTCCGGGCGCGCGAAGTAAACGTATTCGAACAGGCACGGGTTAACCTTTGGATTCTCAGCGCACTGACGGGTGAACAGCTGACCTTTTTCAGTCACGTAAACCGCTTCGCCCGGGGCAACATCGCGCAGGAACTCAAAGCCCAGCGTATCCAGCGCCACGCTTTCAGAGGCCACCATATACTCGGTACGGCCATCAACCAGCGCGCGCTTGCCGATCACTAACGGGCGAATGCCGTTCGGATCGCGGAAGGCAACCAGACCGTGACCGATAATCATCGCTACGCAGGCATAGGCACCGCGCACGCGCTGATGCACGGCGGCAACGGCGGAGAAGATATTTTCGGCTTCCAGCGGGTCCTGTTGGAAACGATCCACTTCCTGCGCAAAGATGTTCAGCAGGATTTCAGAATCCGACGTGGTGTTTACATGACGGCGACCGGTTTCAAACAACTCTTTACGCAGCTCGTGCGCATTGGTCAGGTTGCCGTTATGGGCCAGTGTAATCCCGTAAGGAGAGTTCACATAGAAGGGCTGGGCTTCAGAAGCGCTGGAGCTTCCTGCGGTTGGGTAACGCACGTGGCCGATACCCATATTACCCTGCATACGTTGCATGTGGCGGGCTTCAAATACATCGCTGACCAGACCGTTTGCTTTACGCAGGCGGAAGCAATTTAATGCATCGATGGTAACGATGCCTGCGGCATCCTGCCCACGGTGCTGAAGCACCGTTAACGCGTCATAAATCGACTGGTTGACCGGCATAAAACCGGCGATCCCGACAATACCGCACATATTGACATTTCCTCATAGCCGCAACCCCGGTGCGATTACCGGGGCAAAAAACTCGACGTGCTCTTCAGGTAGTCAAAGAACCACCCGATGATGTAACTGAACTGAGGGATTAACTTCGACTGCTGCCAGTCGAGGCTTTTGGAAAAGCCGGTGAATGTATCGAGGAAAAACAGCATAGCGGCCACAATCAGTACGCCACGCAGTGCCCCAAAACAGACGCCCAGTACTCTGTCGGTACCCGACAGGCCGGTTTTCTCAACCAGCGAACCAATTACATAGTTAACGATTGCGCCAACGATTAGCGTGGCAACAAATAACACTGCAATGGCGATTCCATTCCGAATCAGCTCGTCTTCAAATCCTGTGAACCAGACGGCAAGGTAGGAGAAGTAATGACTGGCGACAAAGAATGCGCATCCCCAGGTGACGAGAGAAAGTGCTTCCCGAATAAACCCACGGATCAGGCTAACCAGAGCCGAAAAAGCTATAACCGCAATAATGACGTTATCTATCCAGACCATGAACTCTTCCAGTGACAGTAATCGTGAAAACGCCCCTGCATCCAGTTCGGGGCGAATTCTAACAGAAAAAGAAAACGTTTGCGTAGGGTTTTCCTGCGTCGTTTTAAATAAACGAAAACGCTGAAAAAACCGTCGGGTGGGCGACATTCCTGCCGCTCACCACGCCAGAATGCAATTCGTTGATTTGCTTTATATCATGTTGCCTTCGGCCAGACACAGCCCGGTGCCACGCCGCTCTTCAACGGGTGGCACCTGTTACAGCGATTGCTGTGGCCGCACAATCTACCGCGACGGTTAGCGCGCGCCCCAGGCTTTGACGACGCCGCCAAGACCAGAGATGCCCTGTAGCTCACCGACTGCCGCCTGCATTTTGGCTTTTGACGCATCAGGCCCGACATAAATACGGGTGATCTGTCCGGCAACCGGCGTTGCTGGCACGGTGAAAGCACGATAGCCCGAAAGCCGCAGCTGCGCGACGATTTCGTTTACCTTGGCCGCATTTTTCAGCGCACCCAGCTGGACGACATACGCCTGGCCGGTCGGTGCGGCTTCAGCGGCAGCCGGTTTCTCAGCAGGCGTTTCCACCTTAGGCTGAGTCTGCTGCTGCTGAACAGGAGGCTTCTCAATCGGCTTCTCGACCGGTTTTTCCACCGGTTTCGGTTTCTCTACCGGCTTCGGCTTTTCAACCACTTTCGGCGGCTGCTGTACCGGTTGCTGGACAGGCTGTTGCTGCACCGGCGGCGGCGAAACCAGCGTGGGCTGATTGTTCGACTTCGGCGCGGTCGATCCGCTGTCGGCCTGCGAGGAATTTTCCCCGTCGGCACGGCTGATGGCTTCGCTTGCCCCTTCCGGCGGCTGCGCCGGCAGCGACTGCGTTACCGGCGGTGCCAGTTCGGTCTCCTGCTGGTCGCCTGGTTTCGGCACCAGCGGAATGGCCGCGAACTCTTCCTTATAGTGTTTCTTTTTACCATCCAGCAGACCGGGCAGCACGATCACGCCCAGCGCAACAATAATAACGGTGCCGACTAAACGGTTTTGAAACTTACTTGCCACTGCCGTTCTCCGCTGTCATCGTTTCCATTACGTGTGCGACGGTGTGGAATGACCCACACACCAGCACAATGTCCTGTTCCGCCGCCTGCTGCATCGCCTGATGCCAGGCATCGGCCACGGAGCCAAACGCCTGCGCCCCGCTAAGATGGGCAACCAGCTGCTCGGCAGAAGCACCGCGCGGGCCTTCCAGCGGTGCACAATACCAGTAATCCACCTGCGGACTGAGGCAGGCCAGCGTCCCGGCGATATCTTTGTCGTGCAGCATTCCCACTACCGCGTGAACTTTACCGCGCTGCGGCAGTTCCGCCAGCCGACCGGCAAGATATGCGGCCGCGTGCGGGTTATGCGCCACGTCCAGAATCACCTGCGGTGAATGCGCCACGGTCTGGAAGCGGCCGGGCAGGATTGCCTGATGCAGGCTGGCACGAATAGTGGCCTCATCAATCGACAGACCCGACGCCCGCAGTGCAGCCAGCGCGGTGGCGGCATTCGGCAGCGGCACCTGCGGCAGCGGCAGGTTGTCAATGCTGCCGCTGGCATCGTGGAACGACCAGCCGCCGTCGGTCAGGCTGTAAGACCAGTCGCGATCGCGCTGCTGCAGCTGCGCGCCAACCTCTCGCGCCACGTCGGCAATGGTTGACGGCATATCAGGTTCCCCGACAATGGCTGGTTTCCCCTGGCGAAACACTCCGGCCTTTTCACGGCCGATGCTTTCGCGGTCCGGGCCAAGCCAGTCAACGTGGTCCAGCGCAATGCTGGTGATCGCCGCAACGTCCGCATCAACGATATTGGTCGCATCCAGCCGCCCACCCAAACCGACTTCGAGAATGACCACGTCCAGCTGCGCCTGCTTAAACAGCCACAGCGCCGACAGCGTGCCGTATTCGAAATAGGTCAGCGAGGTCTCTCCGCGCCCGGCTTCGATGGCCGCAAACGACGCGGTATGCGCCGACTCGGCCAGCTCTTCGCCCTGAATACGTACACGTTCAGTGTAGCGGATTAAATGTGGAGAGCTGTACACGCCCACGCGATAACCGGCAGCCATCAGTACGGTTTCCAGCGTGCGGCAGGTGGTGCCCTTGCCGTTCGTACCGGCAACGGTAAAGACCTTCGGAGCGGGTGTTAACAGATCGAGTGAGGTGGCTACCCGGCGGATACGATCCAGCCCGAGTTCAATAGCCTGAGAGTGTAAATGCTCAAGATAATAAAGCCACGTGGCAAGAGGCGACGTGGCTTGAGGAAGATTATCCATGTGTCCCGTTCACAAAGTTACGGTTCATTGGTGAAAGAGGCCCGAAGACCTCTTTCTCATCATCGGTCAGGCCTCTTGGCTCTGTGGGCCGGTCGCTTCGGCCTCTTTGACTTCTTCTTCCTGCGGGGCAGGCAGATTCATCATTTTAGCCAGCAGGCTGGCCAGTTTGAAGCGCATAACCGGGCGGCGAACGATCATATCAATCGCGCCTTTTTCAATCAGGAACTCACTGCGCTGGAAGCCCGGTGGCAATTTCTCACGTACCGTTTGCTCAATAACGCGTGGACCAGCAAAGCCGATCAGCGCCTTTGGTTCAGCAATGTTCAGATCGCCCAGCATCGCGAAGCTGGCAGAGACGCCACCCATGGTTGGGTCGGTCAGCACGGAGATGTACGGCAGACCGCGCTCCTGCATCTTAGCCAGTGCAGCACTGGTTTTCGCCATCTGCATCAGCGACATCAGCGCTTCCTGCATACGCGCACCGCCGGAAGCGGAGAAGCAGATCATCGGGCAGTTATCTTCCAGCGCCCGCTCAACCGCACGCACGAAGCGCGCGCCAACCACGGAACCCATTGAGCCACCCATAAAGGAGAACTCAAACGCCGCGGCAACAACCGGCATCCCATGCAGGCTACCTTTCATCACGATCAGCGCGTCGGTTTCGTCGGTCTCTTTCTGAGCAGCCGCAAGACGATCTTTGTATTTTTTGGAATCCCGGAACTTGAGCACATCTTTCGGTTCCAGCTCGCTGCCCAGTTCAGTGGTTGAACCTTCGTCCAGCAGGCTGTTCAGGCGGTCACGACCATGCATACGCATATGGTGATCGCATTTCGGGCAGACTTCCAGATTACGCTCCAGCTCGGCACGATAAAGAACCTGCCCGCAGCTGTCACATTTGGTCCAGACGCCTTCAGGAATGCTTGCCTTACGCGATGGGGTGATTGTGCTCTTATTGAGAATTCGTTCAATCCAGCTCATTGATGACCTTTCTGTTTGAACCTGGTTTCCCCGCAGGGTAAGCCAGTTTTTCTTTTTTGTGCCGCAAAAAAGCCGGCGGCACAAACCATAAATTGTCGCTCATTAAACCATAACCGCCCGTGACTGTGGATAAAAATCTGGTCGGACGGGTATCGCCTGATGATTTCTGTTACTGCTGTTTCTGCTGACGCGCCGCACGGCGATGACGCCACACTTCGATGACACCCGGCAGAATAGACAGCAGGATAATCACCACAATCAGCAGTTTAAGGTTTTCCTGCACCATCGGCATGTTACCAAACAGATAACCGGCATAGGTAAACAGCAGCACCCACAGCAGCGCGCCCGATACGTTGTAAATAGCAAAATGACGATAGGACATTTTACCCATTCCGGCCACAAACGGCGCGAAAGTACGAACGATTGGCACGAAGCGAGCAAGAATAATCGTTTTCCCACCGTGACGCTCGTAAAATGCGTGGGTCTTATCAAGATAGCTGCGGCGGAAAATTTTCGAGTTCGGGTTACTGAACAGCTTATCGCCGAACAGCCGCCCGATAGTGTAGTTCACCGCATCGCCAATAATCGCCGCGACCACCATCAGTGCCACCATGGTGTGAACGTTAAGATCGTTACCCGGCAGTGCAGCCAGCGCCCCGGCCACGAACAGCAGTGAATCGCCCGGCAGGAACGGCGTCACCACCAGCCCGGTTTCGCAGAACAGGATCAGGAACAGGATGGCGTAAACCCACACGCCGTACTGCGCCACCAGCTCCGCGAGGTGGACGTCGATATGCAAAATGAAATCGACAACAAAACGAATCAGTTCCATAAAGGCTTCCTTTAGAAATCCAGGCCAGATTAATCCCCGAGGAACAAAGGTCCCATCGGTGGACGTGGTAAAGCAAAACGATCGGGGTAATCTACCGCGACCAGATACAACCCTTCCGCACGCGCCGTCGCGGCCGCCAGCGTCCGGTCTTTCGCCGCTAACAGCTCGGCCATCCAGCCTTCATGCTGATTCCCGCAGCCGATTTCCATCAGGCTGCCGACGATATTGCGCACCATATGGTGAACAAAGGCGTTGGCTTTGATATCAACCACCACGTAAGCGCCGTGGCGGCTGACGTTCAGATGCATCACGTTACGCATTGGCGTGCGCGACTGGCACTGCACGGCGCGGAACGAGGTGAAGTCGTTCTCGCCCAGCAGGCACTGACCGGCACGCTGCATTTTTTCCACATCCAGCGGATGATAAAAATGGGTCATGCCGCCGCCGAGGATCGCCGGGCGCAGCCGCTGGTTGTAAATCACATAGCGGTAGCGCCGCGCGGTGGCGCTGAAGCGCGCGTGGAAATCATCCGGCACCGCATGAACCCAGCGCACGGCGATATCGCCCGGCAGATTCGTGTTGGCACCGAGCGTCCACGCCGCGTCCTTGCGCTGTACGGTCGTTTCAAAATGCACCACCTGACCGGTGCCGTGGACGCCCGCATCTGTGCGGCCAGCGCAGAACACCACCACCGGATGGTTGGCGACCTTTGACAGCGCCTTCTCCAGCTTTTCCTGCACGCTGCGCACTTCGTTCTGTCGCTGCCAGCCATAATATTGGCTGCCATCATATTCAATGCCCAGCGCCAGCTTATACACCGTCTGTGGCACGTTGATGTCCGACATCAGTACATATACTCCTGCACCAGCCTCTCGGCCGTTTTCACCGCCATCAGCGCGCCGCCAAAGCGCACGTTGTCGGCCACTGACCAGAACTGCAGCAGCTCCGGGATGCCGTAATCGTTGCGCAGACAGCCGATGCTCAGGTGCGCGCTGCCGGAGGCATCCCCCACCGGCGTCGGATAATCCGTTTCATCGGTGACGTTGATATCTTCCGCTTCCAGCAGGATTTCACGCGCTTCTTCGGCGGAAACCGGGCGCAGATTTTCGATATGTACAATCTGAGCGTTACCGTAGAACACCGGTGCCTGCACGGTACTGACCGCAATCGGTAAACCTTCGTCCTGCAGCACTTTACGCACCTGCTCCACCAGCTGACGCTCCTGCGCCACGCTGCCTTCGGCATCGGGCAGAAGCGGTAACAGGTTAAACGCCAGCTGGCGGCCGAAGTGGCTCTCTTCCACCGGCATACCGTTCAGCAAACGCGCGCTCTCACCGGCCAGCGAATCTACCGCCACCTTACCGTGGGAAGACACCGCCAGCAGATTGGTCACCTGTAAGCGGCCCAGCCCGGCATTATCAACCAGCGGCTTGATCGCGCTCAGCAGCTGGCTGGTTAAGCCGTCCGCTACGGTAACAATGTTGCGGTTTCGGTAGTCGGCCAGCACCTGCGGGTTAACGTCCGGCACCACCAGCGGTACATCCGGCTCCAGCGCGAACAGGTCACTGCTGTCAATCACCAGGCATCCGGCGTTGGCGGCATCGTCCGCATAGCGGGCGGAAGCTTCACGGCCGGCAGCGAAAAACGCCAGCTGCGCCTGTGACCAGTCAAAGTCTGCCGCATCGGTCACCCGCACCGATTTACCCTCGAAGCGCAGCACTTCGCCCGCGCTGCGCTCGCTTGCCAGTAAATACAGCTCACCAACCGGGAACTGGCGTTCAGCCAGTAATTCCAGTAAAGCTCCCCCTACTGCGCCTGTTGCGCCCAATAGCGCGATATTCCAGCCGTCAGACATGTTGGTTTACTCCAGATAATGACACAAAAAAAGTGCGGTGCCGGAACACCGCAATGTTTCAGAATACTTCCCATAAAGGGAGGGGAACGCACTGTTTTACAAATACTTACTCACCGGTCGCATTAAAACCCAGCTTCGCCAGCAGCGAGGCCGTTTCGGCGTTGTCGCACACGACCCGCAGCGATGACCATTCACGGCGTTCCAGATAGTTCTTCCGCAGGCGGTCAAACTCACCCGGAATGGCGGCCACATGGCGCAGCGGTGCGTCATCGCGGCGCACATCATACACCAGATGCACCAGGCGTTTCAGCGTTGGCTGATCCAGCTCGCCGCGCAGGGTAATGGTGCCGAATTCCGGGGCGGGCAGCAGTGTGTCCAGCGGCACCTGCTGCGGCTGGCCGATAAACTGCGTCCAGGCCTCGAACACCTGAGTGGTGCCGCGCGCCTTCCCTTCCAGCGTGTAACCGGCGATATGGGCGGTGGCGATATCCACTTTATCCAGCAGCGGCAGCGACAGTTCCGGTTCCGGCTCCCAGACATCCAGTACCACGCTCAGATCGTCGCGCTGCTCCAACACGTTCAGCAGCGCGGCGTTATCCACCACCGGGCCACGGCAGGCGTTGATCAGGATAGTGCCGGGTTTTAACGCCCGCAGCAGCGCCTCGTCGGCGATGTGCAGCGTCTGGTACGGCCCCTGCTTAAACAGCGGGGTATGGAAGGTCAGCACGTCGGCTTCGGCCACCAGCGTTTCCAGCGGCAGGAACTCGCCCGCATCCCCGCGATCGGCGCGCGGCGGATCGCACAGCAGCGTACGGATGCCTAATGCTTCCAGCCGCGCCTGCAGGCGTCCGCCAACGTTGCCAACGCCAACGATGCCGACGGTGCGATCTTTCAACAGGAAGCCGTCGCGTTCGGCCAGCAGCAGCAGCGCGGAAAAAACGTATTCCACCACGGCAATGGCGTTACAGCCGGGAGCCGCAGAGAAGGCGATATCCTGCTGGTTGAGATAGTTCTCGTCGATATGATCGGTGCCTGCTGTTGCGGTGCCGACAAATTTAACCGGCTTACCGTCAAGCAGTGCGGCGTTCACTTTGGTCACCGAACGCACCATCAGGCCGTCGGCATCATCCAGCTCCGCCGCCGGGATTGGGCGTCCGGGAACAGCAACCACGGTGCCGGTACGGCTGAACAGCTCACGCGCATACGGCATATTTTCATCAACGAGGATTTTCACTAGCGGTATCCAGTCTGGCTTAATAAGGAGCGCTATTCTGCCATAAAGCCCCCTGCCGAATAACCCCCCGTTTGCCCGAAAGCTGCCCCCTCAGATGCGCTGGCGATAGCGCTCCGGCGTGGTGCCTGACTGCTGATGAAACATCACAATCAGCGCCGATGCCGAACTGTAGCCCAGCTCTAGCGCCACCTCCTGTACACTCTTGCCCTGTTCAAGCAGCGCCACGGCGTGCAAAAAGCGCAGGCGCTGCCGCCACTCGCTAAACGACATTCCCAGCAGCGCCTGGCAGCGGCGCGACAGCGTGCGTTCGGTGGTGTACACGCGGCTGGCCCACTGCGCCAGCGTGGTGTTATCGGCCGGATTCAGCTCCAGCGCCTGTAACACCGGGGCCAGATATTTATCGCTGGTCGACGGCAGGTAGCTGGGGCCGATCTGCGCCTGCCGCAGCTGATCGAGCAGCACCTCACCCAGACGGCGATCTTCTGCCGTTTCCGGCACCAGCAGCTCGCGCGCGGCGATATCGTCCATAATGGCGTGCACAATCGGACTGACTCTGAGCAGGCAGGCACGATCGGGCAGCTGATGGCACAGCGAACCGGCGATGTTCAGCGTGCGGAAAAAGGCCTGACGGTGGTTATAGCTGGCGTGGATCTTTCCGGGGGGTATCCAGATGGGAATATTGGCCGGGGTTAACAGACGCTCGCCCTCTACCTGCATCTCCAGCACGTTGCATTTTACAAAAATCGCCTGGCCCCAGCTGTGGCTGTGGGGCAGATACTCCGTCTGGGCATTGGTCTGCTCATAGCGGAAAAACAGCGTCATCTCGGCGGCATTCTCCGGCGGGGTGTAAGTCAGTTGCTGAATCATCTTGTCCGGTCCCAGAGCAATAATGTCTGATTATCATTATTTGTTTTCAATGAGACAATATTACACTGGCCTCCTCTGGACTGTGAAGACAACAACGCGAGAACCTGATGAATTTTATGTTTCCCCTGCTGGCCGTACTAATCTGGTCAATTAATGCCATCGTCAGCAAAATGTCGGCCAGCGCAATCGATCCTGCGGCTATCTCCTTTTATCGCTGGCTGATTGCCCTCGTCGTGCTGGCTCCCTTCGCGCTGCCCGGCGTCTGGCGGCACCGGCAGCAGATCGCCCGGGTCTGGTGGAAACTGCTAATCCTCGGCCTGTTGGGCATGGTGCTCTATCAGAGCCTGGCGTACTTTGCCGCGCACAGCGTCAGCGCGCTGTTTATGGGTATTCTTAACGCGCTGATCCCGCTGCTGACGGTGTTATTGAGCATCTTTATCCTGCGGCTGGCACCCACCGTGGGCATTCTGCTGGGCAGCGTGCTGTCATTCGGCGGGCTGGTATGGCTGGTGAGCCAGGGCAATCCGGCGCAGCTGCTGACCCACGGCATGGGCAAAGGTGAGCTGATGATGTTCGCGGCGTCCACTTCCTATGCGCTGTACGGTGTGTTAACCAAACGCTGGGCGATCCCGCTACCGAACTGGCAGAGCCTGTGGATGCAGATCCTGTTTGGCGTCCTGCTGCTGACGCCAGGTTTCCTGATGGCACCGGATGTATCGCTGAATATGCACAATATTCCGCTGGTGCTGTTTGCCGCTATCCCGGCCTCGATCATTGCGCCATTCGTCTGGATTCAGGGCGTGATGCGCCTCGGGGCCAGTACTGCCAGTATCTTTATGAATCTGGCACCGATTTTTACCGCCGTTATCGCCGTGGGTTTCCTGCATGAAAGTCTGCATGCCTACCACTTTATTGGCGGCGGCGTGACCCTGCTTGGCGTAATCCTCGCCCAGCAGCTGAGAATGCCGCTCGCACGCAGCCATCAGGATAAAAAACAGGGATAATGCACCTTATTCCCGCCCGGTGGCCTTTCGATCGCCGGGGGGGATTGTTATCATGTGGCATTATTTTCTCTGTTACGGCACGCCCCGGAACCCGACTGAAGGATTTTCGCCATGCAACCGTTAAGTGGCCCCGGAGCGCCATCTCCCGGCGATCGTCCGACGATCGCCCCTCTGTCCGATACGCCGCGCAGTGCCTCCGGCGACCAACCGCTCTCCCCTGCCCAGCGCACCACGCTGGAACGGCTGATCGTCAAGATCATGTCTCTCAGTTCGCTGAAATCCGTTGAACTGTGGGCCGGGCTGCGTCATGAGGTGGGCGTGAAAAACGATGCCGGACTGCTGGCTCGCCATTTTCCGCTGGCCGAACAGTTCCTGAATACCCGTCTGGCACAGGTGCAGAACACCCATGCTACCCGGCAGCTTCAGCAGCAGCTGACCGAGCTGCTGCCCGCCGGGAATAATCGACAGGCGGTCAGCGATTTTATCCGCCAGCAGTTTGGCCAGACCGTGCTCAGCTCGCTGAACCCCGATCAGCTGCGTCAGGTGCTGACCATGCTGCAAAACGGGCAGATGACGATTCCGCAGCCGCAGCAGAATCGGGTGACCGATCGCTCGCTGCTTCCGGCCGAACATCAGGCTCTGAATTTGCAGATTGCCCGTCTGGCGGCCGCGACCGGCGAGTCGCCCGTGAAGCTGTGGGCAGCGCTGATGAAGGTGGTGAACCTGCAGAGCGGCGATCCGATCCCTTCACGATTTTTCCCACTGCTGACCCAGTACCTTCAGGCCAGCCACACGCTGAGCCAGCACGGCAACCCGACGCTAGGCCAGCTGATCGCCGCACTGAAGCAGCCGCCGGATGCCGCCGAGCTGCGCCTGCTGGAAGTTCACTGCCAGCAGCGCTTTAACGCGCAGCCGTTGACGCTGTTGAGTACCGCCCAGGTGCAGGATTTGCTGAATGCGCTGTTTAAGCATCGCGCAGCGCAGCTGCGTGCCGGGGAAGATGTCACGCCGCAGCCGCTGTGGAGTACGCTGCCGCCCCTGCTGCAACCGTTCAGCCGCCGCCCGGTGTTTACCGCCTTTTCGCTGCTGCTGCTGGTCGTGCTGCTGCTGTGGGCTGTGCTGTAACGGCTCGTCATTTTCGGTTCTGTCAGCGCAGTGAAACAATGGCAGTCACCGGCAGCGGTTTACCCATCAGCGTTCTGCAATGCTATCGTTTGCTGTTGTTCAGCAACCGCAGTCAGGTAGCGCTGCCGCTGCCGGCCAGCTGCCCGGCGCGTCACCGGTGGCCACCGGATGGCCGTCGCGCAACCAGAAATCCAGTCCGCCGATCAACTCTTTGACCTGAAACCCCGCCGCCGCCAGCTTCCATGCGCCTTTGGTTGAACCGTTGCAGCCGATACCGTCGCAGTAGGTCACGTACACCCTGCTGCGATCGAGTACCGCCAGGGTTTCGGCGGTCATAGTGCGATGGGGGAAACTGACAGCCCCACAGATATGCCCGGCCTGATACTGCTCCGCTGAGCGCGTGTCGATCGCCACAATCTCTTCGATCCCCTGCGCTAAATCCTGCGCCAGATCCCAGGCGTCCGCATACCAGGCCAGCTTTTGCCGCAGATGGGCTTCGCTCTGTTCGGGTGGCAGCGGCGGGAACTGTAAAACGGCGGATGACGTCATAATGAATATCCTCTTGCAGTAAGTGCTGCCATGATAGGGCCAGATTGGCCTTAACAGTAAGACCATTAATCAACAGAGGATAAGACCCATATGCCGCATAACGCCGTGCCGTTTCTGGCACTGCTGGGCCAGCAGCAGGCCGCCACGCTGCGCGAGCGCGTCTGCGCGATGCTGCGCAAAGCCATCCGCAGCGGTGTACTCGGCCCTGCTGCGCGTCTGCCCTCTTCCCGCCTGCTGGCGCAGGATCTGGCGATATCTCGCGTAACGGTTGAAGCCGCCTATGCCCAGCTGGAAAGCGAGGGCTATCTGAGCCGACAAACCGGGCGCGGGACGTTTGTGGCCAGCGATTTACCAGCTGCCCCCGTCAGGCCGGTGACGTCTCCACCGGTGCAGCTTTCCACGCGCGGCGGCCTGATCGATCGCGGCGGCGGCTGTAACGACCCGCAGTTTCCGCAGGCCTTTGCTGCCGGGTCGCCGGATCTACGCGCTTTTCCGCACCGTACCTGGCGGCGGTTAATGCAGCAGCGGCAGCGGCTGGAGGGGGAAAAGCTGATGGGCTACGGCGATCCGCAGGGACTACCGCAGCTGCGAGAGGCGGTGGCGGACTACCTTGGGCAGTCGCGCGGCGTCCGATGCAGCGCCGGGCGAGTGATGATCCTTACCAGCTCACAGCAGGCATTGCAGATGATTGCGCTGCTGCTGTGCGACAGCGGCGACCCGGTGTGGCTGGAGCAGCCGGGCTATGCCGGGGCCTGGCATGCCTTTCGCAGCGCGGGCGCACAAGTGAGTGGTATCAGCGTGGATGCACGCGGCGCGGTGCCTGCTACGCAAGCGGCACCCAAGCTGGTATATCTGACGCCTTCCCATCAGTATCCCACCGGCGTCACCCTTAGCCTGCCTCGTCGGCTGGCGTGGCTGGAGTTTGCCCGCCGCAGCGGCTGCTGGCTGGTTGAAGACGACTACGACAGCGAATTTCATTACGACGGTAATCCGCAGCCTGCGCTACAGGGGCTGGAGGATAACGCGCGGGTGCTGTACCTCGGCACCTTCTCCAAAGTGCTGTTCCCCTCGCTGCGGCTGGCGTATCTGGTGGTGCCCGATGCGCTGATCGCCCCGCTTTGCCGACTGCGCAGCATGATGGACGGCCACAGCGCACAGCTGATGCAGGCGGTGACCGCCGATTTTATTCAGCACGGCCACTTTGCCGCCCACCTGCGGCTGATGCGCCAGCTGTACGGCAGCCGCCGCGACCTGCTCCGCCGGGAGCTGGCGGAAAAGCTGGGCGACAGGCTGACGCCGCTGGCCCATCAGGGAGGATTACAGCTCACCGTGCAATTAAACCACGGCGGAGAGCAGCGGCTGACACAAGAGGCAGCCGCGCAGGGGCTGCTGCTGCCGCGCCTGTCGCCGCTCTATCACCAGCCGGGCAGCGAGGCGCGCGAGGGATGGATACTCGGATACTCGGCGCTGCAGCCGAATGAAATCACCCGGGCGGTCGATAAGCTGGCTCGTCTCAGCTACTGACCGCGCTGCGGGCGAAGCTGAAGGTGACGATGATGCCCAGTGCCGCACAGGCGGCTCCGGCAAGAAACACCGAACCGTAGCCGAAGGTGGTTGCCAGTATGCCGGTCAGCGGGCCGCTGGCACCGTAGGCGATATCCTGGAAGGCGGAAAATCCGCCCAGTGCAGTGCCGCGCACCTGGGGTGCGACTCGCTTCAGCACCTCAACGCCCAGCGACGGGAATACCAGCGAACAGCCGCAGCCGGTCAAAGCCGCCCCGGCCAGCGCCACCCAGCCGTTCGGCGCAATGCCCAGCAGCAGAAGGCCCAGCGCTTCAACGCCCAGCGAGACCAGCGCAACCCGCGCGCCGCCCAGCCGATCCGGCAGACCACCGAAGAAAATTCGCACCATCACAAACGCCACACCAAACGCGGTGAGCGCAAATCCGGCATTGCCCCACAGACGGTCGGCAAAATAGAGCGAGGTAAACGTACCAATGACCGCAAAGCCGGTGCCCTGTAGCGCCAGCGCGCAGCCGGGCTGCATAATCTGCCCCACCACTTTCCACAAAGAGGGGCGTTCGCCACCCAGCACCGGCACCGCTCTGATGCTGAAATTAATCAGCAGCGCCACCAGCGGCAGCAGGATCGTCGCCGCGCCCAGCGCCATAAAGCCCCACTGGCTGTGCAGCATCAGGCCCAGCGGTGCCCCGGCGGCCAGCGAGCCGTAAATCGCCATGCCGTTCCACGACATCACCTGACCGGAGCGTTTCGCCCCCACCAGTCCCATTCCCCAGGTCAGATTGCCGGTCAGCAGCAGACTTTCACCGAAGCCGAGCAGCAGCCTGCCCGCCACCAGCAGCGCAAACTTTCCGGCCACCGGCAGCGGTAGAAAAGCCGCCAGCAGATAGGCCACGCCAACCAGCGCCAGCGCCAGAATCCCCTGCACGGTGGTGCGTTTAGCGCCGCGCTGGTCGGCCAGCCTGCCGGCATAGCCGCGCGTCAGCAGCGTGGCAAAAAACTGAATGCCGACCGCGATGCCCACCATCACGTTGCTGAGGCCCAGCTCCTGATGGACGTAAAGCGGGATCACCGGCAACGCCAGCCCGGCGGTCAGATAGGTAAGGAAAACGGCAAACGAAATCCGCGCCAGCTCGCGGGTAGCCTGCGCAGGGCGCGCTTCAACACTGACCGACATGCTTACTTCTCCTGAGGAAAACCCACGCTGCCCGCTGAAGGATGCGGCAATGATATGGAATTTTTTTTTCAAAGATGAAAATATTGGCTGTTAGATTTCATTTCGTCAATAAATGAAAACGGAGATCGTGAGATGCCTCGCATTCACAAATTTTGAGGGACTGGCTGCGCTTTGTATGAAAATAACGTAACTATTTCCAACTTTATTCTCGTCAGACAGACCGCCACCGGAAAGCAAAATGGGATAATCCTCGCAATTCCGATAACAAAATCGCCTGAATTATGCTCTAAATGCCCATTCATGCCCGAAACAGCGGACTCACCCGGCAAAATGATGCATAAATGTTATAAAATTTGAATTAAATAACAAATTAGCAACTTAAATTTGGCGTAAAATTACTACCAGATGAATTAAATTAACAATTATTTAACCAAATAACTTACATAAATAAACATAAAAAGTTACCGATCACATAATCCCCTTCCGCTCAGATCTTCTGCAAATCGTTCTTGCTATCCTGGTGCCGTTGTTAAAACCCCGTTACCTGACAAAAACACGCCCTACAAAACAAAGGTACTGCTATGAAATTCAATCTCGCATTACTGAATGCATGTGTTGTTTCCGCCTGCATGCTGTTAACCACCCCGCTGATGGCGGCGGAGAAACACGATATTGCACTGGTCGCCAAAGTGACCGGCATTCCCTGGTTCACCCGCATGGCCGTAGGCGTGGATGAGGCGGCGAAAAAACTCGACGTCAACGCCTATCAGGTGGGAGGCTCCACCGCCGATCCGGCGCAGCAGGTTAAAGTGATTGAAGACCTGATCGCCAAAAAAGTCGACGCGATTATCGTGGTGCCCAACGACGCCAAAGTACTGGAACCGGTGCTGAAAAAAGCCCGCGATCAGGGCATTGTCGTGCTGACTCACGAATCACCGGACCAGCAGATCGGCCAGTGGGATGTGGAAACCATCGACAGCGTGAAGTACGCCGAGAAGAACATGGATGAACTGGCCAGCGCGATGGGCGGCCAGGGCGGCTATGCCATTTACGTTGGTTCGCTGACCGTGCCTCTGCACAATGCCTGGGCGGATGCGGCGATTAAATACCAGAAAGAAAAATATCCTAACATGCACGAAGTCACCTCCCGCCTGCCGGTGGCGGAAAGCATTGATAAATCCTACGCCACCACGCTTGACCTGATGCGCACCTACCCGGACCTGAAAGGTATTATCGGCTTTGGCTCCCTCGGCCCAATCGGTGCCGGTCAGGCCGTGAAGAGCAAGCGTGCGAAAAACAAAATTGCCGTGGTCGGCATTGCGATGCCGGCTCAGGCAGCGCCATATCTGGCCTCCGGCGATATCAAAAAAGCGCTGCTGTGGGACCCGAAAGATGCCGGATTCGCGCTGGTCAGCCTGGCAGATCAGCTGCTGGACGGCAAACAGGTCACGCCTGACCTGACCATCGACGGCATCGGCAAGGCGGATGTGGACATGGAACATCACGTCATCCGCTTCAACCGCATTCTGGAAGTCACCAAAGACAACGCAGCATCCCTCGGCTTTTGATTGATTCGGGCCAGCGCTTGCTGGCCCCTCCCCAACACCAGGGCACTAACTTATGGCCACGCAAAATACCTTTATTTCGCTGGAAAATATCAGCAAATCGTTCCCGGGCGTACGCGCGCTGGATAACGTCTCGCTGACGCTGAATCGTGGTGAAGTCCACTGCCTGGCCGGGCAAAACGGCTGCGGTAAAAGCACGCTGATCAAAGTGATCTCCGGCGTTTATCAGCCCGATAAAGGCTCGCATATCAGCGTTGACGGCAAGCGTTTCCCGCGCCTTACTCCGGCGCTCTCCTCATTCTACGGCGTGCAGGTGATTTATCAGGATCTGTCGCTGTTCCCGAACCTGACGGTGATGGAAAACATCGCCATCCACCGGATGCTGCCGGGCGGCGACCTGCTGGTCAATCGCCGCGCGATGCGTCAGCTGGCGGTGGACACCATGAACCGCATCGGGGTTAACCTCGATCCGTCTCGCAAAGTGGAAAAACTGTCGATCGCCGATCGCCAGCTGGTCGCCATCTGCCGGGCGCTGGCCGCCAAAGCCAGCCTGGTGATTATGGATGAGCCAACCGCCTCCCTGACTCGTCATGAAGTTAACGGCCTGCTGCGGGTGGTCAACGAGCTGAAGGCCGCCGGGATCTGCGTGGTATTCGTCAGCCACAAGCTGGACGAGGTGATGGAAGTCTCCGACCGCATCAGCGTGATCCGCGACGGTAAGCTGGTCGGCACCTGGCAGGCCAGCGAGCTGGACAGCGATGAGCTGGCGTTTCTGATGACCGGCCAGCGCTTCAGCTTCAGCCACCTGCCGCAGCGCGCCGACGGCGACGAAACGCCGCTGCTGGAGGTGCGCAACCTCAGCCGCCGCAACGAATATCAGAATATCAATTTACAGCTGCGGCGCGGCGAGATCGTCTCTATCGTCGGCCTGCTGGGGGCCGGACGCACTGAGCTGTGCCTGTCGCTGTTTGGCATCAGCAAACCGGACAGCGGCGAGCTAATCGTTGACGGCCAGCCGGTGACGCTGCGCCACAACCGCGACGCCATCCGCCACGGTATCGCCTACGTTTCGGAAGATCGCCAGAGCGAAGGGCTGATTATGCCGCAGTCGATTTTCGACAACCTGCTGGTGTCGATCTTCGATCGTCTGCGCGGCGGGCTGGGCCTGATGGATCGCCAGAAGGCGCGGCAGCAGGCGGCCGATCTGATCCGCGAACTGAATATCAAAGTCTCCGACAGCCAGCTGCCGGTGCAGACGCTCTCCGGCGGTAACGCCCAGCGCGTGGCGATCGGTAAATGGGTGGCGACGCAGCCGAAAGTACTGATCCTCGACTCGCCGACCGTCGGCGTCGATATCGCTAATAAGGAAGGGATCTATCGCATTGCGCGCCAGCTGGCCGAATCGGGCATGGCGGTGCTGATGATTTGCGATGAGATCCCGGAAGCCTACTACAACAGCCATCGGATACTGGTGATGCGCAAAGGCGAGCTGGTTGCCAGCTTCGCACCACACCAGTGCCGCGAAGAAGAGATCGCCGGGGTGGTCAATGAATAATAAATTACGCCAGCTTATCGGCTATCACGAGTTCTGGCTGGGCATGCTGATCCTGCTGCTGGCAGTGGGTCTCAGCCTGCGCACCAGCGAATTCTTAACCCTCGGTAACCTGACCGACGTGGCCACCAGCTATGCCATTCTCGGCATTCTGGCCTGCGGTCTGTTTGTGGTGCTGATTGCCGGTGGGATCGATATCTCCTTCCCGGCGATGACCGCTATCGCCCAGTACGTGACGGCCAGCACTATGCTGGCCCACGGCGGCAATCTGATCAGCGTATTTGCCGTAGCAATGCTCGTCGGCCTGCTGCTGGGCATGGTGAACGGGCTGCTGGTTTATCTGCTGCGAGTTCCGGCGATTATTATCACCATCGCCACGCTGAATCTGTTCTACGGCCTGCTGGTGTGGTTCACCGGCGGCACCTGGCTGTACGGCTTCCCGGACTGGTTTATGAACGGCATCAACTGGTTCTCCTTCACCGCCGCCGACGGCTATGAATACGGCCTGACGCTGCCGCTGCTCTGCCTGCTGGGCACCTTTATTGTGACCGGATTCCTGATGAACTACACCCGCCTGGGTCGGCAGATCTTCGCCATGGGCGGCAACCGCGAATCGGCGGCACGCCTCGGGATTAATCTGCGCGGCCTGCACTTACGGGTCTATGGCTATATGGGCCTGCTGGCGGGCGTGGCGGCGGTCGTTCAGGCCCAGACTACCCAGTCGGTGGCACCTAATTCACTGGTCGGCTATGAGCTGACGGTGCTGGCGGCGGTGGTGCTCGGTGGCACCAGTATGAGCGGCGGGCGCGGCTCGCTGACCGGGACGCTGCTTGGCGTGCTGCTGCTGGCCTTCCTGCAAAACGGACTGACGCTGCTGGCCGTCTCCTCCTACTGGCACATGGTCTTCAGCGGCGCGATTATTCTGTTCAGCGTCAGTGCAACGGCGTGGAATGAGAAACGCAAACAGGTTAAGGGGAATTAAGATGCAAAGTCTGCTGAAGGTTTTGCCAGGCGACCGGATTATTCGCCTGCAGCTGTTGATGATCGCCATCGTGCTGGTGCTGTTTTCCCTGACGCTGGGTTCACGCTTTTTTAGTTCAGGTAACTTCCAGTCTATCGCCGGGCAGTTGCCGGTGCTGGGACTGCTGGCGCTGGGTATGGGCGTCACGATGCTGACGGGCGGTATCAACCTGTCGATTATCGCCAGTGCCAACGCCTGTTCGCTGGTGATGGCGGCGATTATCGTTGCCCATCCCGATCAGCCAGCCTGGCTGGCGATTGGCCTGCTGGCCGGACTGCTGCTGGCGGTGGCTATCGGCGTACTGAACGGCGTGCTGATTGCGATCATTGGCGTATCACCGATTCTGGCTACGCTCGGCACCATGACGCTGATTGCCGGGCTGAATATTCTGCTGACCAACGGTGCGGTGATTTCCGGCTTCCCGCCGGTAATTCAGGCGATTGGCAACAGTTCGCTGGCGGGTATTCCGCTGTCGCTGCTGCTGTTCCTGGCCGTGGC
The DNA here is from genome assembly GCF_016909495.1 of Pantoea coffeiphila. Classification (GTDB taxonomy): domain Bacteria; phylum Pseudomonadota; class Gammaproteobacteria; order Enterobacterales; family Enterobacteriaceae; genus Erwinia; species Erwinia coffeiphila. The sequence continues at coordinate 260,140 of NZ_JAFBFW010000004.1, forward strand.
CGCCCTGCTGTGGCTGCTGCTGGAGCGCACCACGCTGGGCCGCAGCATCCTGCTGCTCGGGTCGAATTTACAGGCCACCCGCTTTAGCGGCGTGAATACCACCCGCGTGCTGATTACCGTTTACGTTCTGTCAGCCCTGATGAGCTGGGGCGCGGCGCTGCTGATGATGTCGATGTTTAACTCGGCAAAGGCGGGCTACGGCGAGTCCTGGCTGCTGGTAACCATTCTGGCCTCGGTGCTGGGAGGCATTAACCCGGACGGCGGATTTGGCCGGGTTATCGGGCTGGTGCTGGCGCTGATTGTCTTACAAATGCTGGAAAGCGGACTGAATCTGCTGGGAGTCAGTAGCTATCTGACCATGGCACTCTGGGGCGGCGTACTTATCCTGTTTATTGCGCTACAGAATCGCAAAAACTGATTATCGAGGGAAAAAATGAGCAGCTATTACATTGGTGTGGATGTAGGGACCGGTAGCGCACGCGCGGGCATTTTCGATATTACCGGCCGAATGATGGGCCAGGCCAGCCGCGAAATCGCGCTGTATCGCCCGCAGGCGGACTTCGTTGAACAGTCCTCGGATAATATCTGGCAGGCCGTGTGCCAGTCGGTGCGCGATGCGCTTAACCAGTGCAATATCAACCCGGTACAGATCAAGGGGCTGGGATTTGATGCCACCTGTTCACTGGTGGTGCTGGATAAAGAGGGGCAGCCGCTGACGGTCAGCCCGTCCGGCCGCAATGAGCAGAACGTGGTGGTGTGGATGGATCACCGCGCCATCGTGCAGGCCGAGCGCATCAACGCCATGCAGCATGAAGTGCTGGACTACGTGGGCGGGGTGATCTCCCCGGAGATGCAAACGCCGAAACTGATGTGGCTGAAACAGCATATGCCGGGCAGCTGGAATAATATCGGCCACCTGTTCGACCTGCCCGATTTTCTGACCTGGCGCGCCACCGGTGATACCACGCGCTCGCTCTGTTCGCTGGTCTGTAAGTGGACCTATCTGGCGCATAAAGAGGGCTGGGATGCCAGCTACTTCCGCGAAATTGGCCTGGAAGACCTGCTTGAGCACGATATGGCAAAGATCGGCAGCGAAGTGAAAAGCATGGGCGAACCGCTGGGCCGCGGTCTGACCCAGCGCGCCGCGCTGGAGCTGGGGCTGCTGCCGGGCACGGCGGTCAGCGCCTCGATCATCGATGCCCACGCCGGGAGCCTGGGCACGCTGGGTGCCTCCGGCCCTTCCGGCGAACTGGCCGACTTCGACCGCCGCATCGCGCTGATTGGCGGCACCTCAACCGGGCATATGGCCATCTCCCGCGAGCCACGTTTTATCAAGGGCGTCTGGGGGCCATACTTCTCGGCGGTGCTGCCGGACTTCTGGCTGAACGAAGGCGGCCAGTCGGCCACCGGCGCGCTGATTGACCATATTATCCAGTCGCATCCGTGCTACACCACGCTGCGTGAACAGGGAAAAAGCCAGGGGAAAACCATCTACGAGGTGCTGAACGAGCTGCTGCGCAAGATGGCCGGAGAAGTGGATCAGATCGCCTTCCTCACCCGCGATATCCATATGCTGCCCTACTTCCACGGCAACCGCTCACCGCGCGCTAACCCGCATCTGACCGGCATGCTGACCGGGCTGAAACTCTCCCGCACGCCGGAGGATATGGCACTGCAATATCTGGCGACCATTCAGGCGATTGCGCTGGGCACACGCCATATCGTGGAAACCATGAACCAGAGCGGCTACAGCATCGATACCATTATGGCGAGCGGCGGTGGCACCAAGAACCCGATCTTCGTGCAGGAGCACGCTAACGCCACCAGCTGCACCATGCTGCTGGCCGAAGAGAGCGAGGCGATGCTGCTGGGCGGCGCGATAATGGGCACCGTTGCCGCGGGCGTGTACGACACGCTGCCGGAAGCGATGAACGCCATGAGCCGCATCGGCAAGACCGTGACGCCGCAGACCAACGAAATCAAACGCTACTACGACCGCAAGTATCAGGTGTTCCGCGAGATGTATCACGACCAGATGAAGTATCGCCAGATGATGCAGGAGGGCTCATGAGTTCCCTGCCCGACTGGCAGCAGGCGACGACGGCCTGGCAGACCTATCGCCAGGCGCTGACCGCGCTGGAAACCGACCTCGATCGCCAGCAGTGGCAGGCGGTGCTCGACGCGCTGGCAAGCTGCCGCGGAAAAATTGCGGTCACCGGCATCGGCACCTCCGGCATTGCCGCGCGCAAAATCGCCCATATGCTGGCCTGCATTGAGCACCCGGCTATCTGGCTGAGCGCGGCCGATGCCGCTCACGGTGATATCGGCTTTCTGCGCGAAGGCGACGTGTTGATTATGCTGTCGCGCGGCGGCAACTCGGACGAGCTGACGCGGCTGCTGCCGACGGTCAAAGCGAAAGGCACCACGCTTATTGCCGTCACTGAAAATGCCGCGTCGGCCATTGCGCAGCAGGCCGACCTGCTGCTGCTGATACCGAAAAGTCAGGAGGTCGACCCGTTACAGATGCTGGCAACCACCTCAATTATCAGCGTACTGGCGGTTTTCGACGCGATGGTGGCCGCGCTGATGAGCCGCAGCGGCTACAGTAAAGAGACGCTGCTGGCCGTGCATCCCGGCGGTAACGTCGGTAAGGTGCTGCGTGAAGCGCAGGAGTAATCGTTAAAAATGTTACACGGGTCAACCAATGAAAGATAATTGGTTGACTTCACTACTCGCCTGACCGATTTTATCTGCCAGCAGATGATCTTGCGTCCGCCAGCTTCGCGGCGGATGCGTCATCACCCCGTTCACCGCAGATAAAAGAGGAATTCAACATGAAACAGACCTGGCGCTGGTATGGCCCTGACGATCCGGTAACCCTGGCCGATGTGCGCCAGGCGGGCGCTACCGGCGTAGTCACTGCCCTGCACCATATCCCCAACGGCCAGATCTGGTCGGTGGAGGAAATCCTCAAGCGTAAAGCCATTATCGAAGCCGCAGGACTCGTCTGGTCGGTGGTGGAAAGCGTGCCGATCCATGAAGAGATCAAAACCCACAGCGGTCAGGTCGATCTCTGGTGCCGCAACTACCAGCAAACCCTACGCAACCTGGCGCAGTGCGGTATCCGCGTGGTGTGCTACAACTTTATGCCGGTGCTGGACTGGACGCGAACCGATCTGGAATACCTGCTGCCGGACGGCGCGAAGGCGCTGCGCTTCGACCAGATTGAATTTGCGGTGTTCGAGCTGCATCTGCTGAAACGCGCAGGCGCGGAAGCGGACTACACGCCGGAAGAGATTCGTGAAGCCGCAGAACGCTTTGCCAGCATGAGCACGGAACACAAAGAGCGGCTGGTACGCAACATTATTGCCGGTCTGCCGGGTGCAGAAGAGGGCTATACGCAGGAAGCGTTCAGTCAGGTGCTGGCGACCTATGACGGCATTGATAAAGCCAAACTGCGCGAAAACTTCGCTTACTTCCTGCGGGCAATCATTCCGGTGGCGGAAGAAGTGGGTATCCGCATGGCGGTTCACCCGGACGATCCGCCGCGCCCGATTCTCGGCCTGCCGCGCATTGTCTCCACCCGTGATGACATGCAGTGGATGGTGGAAACAGTCAGCAGCCCGGCTAACGGCTTTACCTTCTGCACCGGTTCCTACGGCGTGCTTGCCGAGAACGATCTGGTGGCGATGTTCAAAGAGTTTGCGCCGCGCGTCTGGTTCGCCCACCTGCGCTCCACCCGCCGCGAAGAAAATCCGCGCACCTTCCATGAGGCCGCGCATCTGTACGGCGACGTGGATATGTATGCGGTGATCAAAGCGATTGCCGAAGAGGAGCAGCGCCGCCGGGACGAAGGCAGTGACGATCTTATCCCGATGCGCCCCGATCACGGCCACCAGATGCTGGACGACCTGCATAAAAAAACCAACCCCGGCTATTCAGCTATTGGCCGCCTGAAGGGCCTGGCCGAAATGCGCGGCGTTGAATTAGCGATTCACCGCGCCTTCTTCACTCAGTAAACCGTTGCGGCAGGGGGGCTCCCCTGCCGATATCACACTTTCCGGCCTTATCGTCTTACCCGCAGACCCTGCCGCCGCGCAGGCGTAGCGGATAACAGGAGTTTGCTATGGAACAGAACCTCGCCAGCGGGACGGTTAATGCTGCACGCCCGAGCTGGGACGCTTCACGCCTTGTGCCGCGCATCGTCCACCTTGGCTGCGGCGCGTTTCACCGGGCGCATCAGGCGCTTTATACCCACCGGCTGCTGAGCAGCAGCGACAGCGACTGGGGCATCTGCGAAGTCAGCCTGATGTCGGGCCGTGGCGCGCAGCTGATTGGCGATCTGAACGCGCAAAACCGGCTGTACACCGTTGCCGAACGCGGTGCCGGTGGCACCGAACTGCATATTGTCGGCGCAGTGGCAGAAGCCCTGCATCCGCAGTCCGACGGCTGCCAGGCAATCCTGGAGGCGCTGGCCCGGCCGGAAACGGCGGTCGTCTCGCTGACCATTACTGAAAAAGGCTATTGTACCGGTGCCGCCAGCGGTCAGCTGGACCTGAATAATCCGCTGATTCAGCACGATCTTGCCGATCCGCAGCAGCCGCAGTCGGCAATTGGCTATCTGGTCGAGGCGCTGGCTATTCGCCGCCGTCGGGGGCTGCCGGGCTTTACCGTGCTCTCGTGCGATAATGTGCGTGAGAACGGCCACGTAGCCAAAGCGGCGGTCACTGGCCTGGCGCAGGCGCGTGATGCCGAACTGGCCGCCTGGATCGCGCAACACGTCACCTTCCCCTGCACCATGGTCGACCGCATTGTCCCCGCCGCGACTGCTGAAACCCTGGACGAGATTGCGCAGCAGCTCGGCGTTTACGATCCCTGCGCTATCGCCTGCGAGCCTTTCCACCAGTGGGTCATTGAAGACAACTTCGTCAACGGCCGACCGGAGTGGGATCGCGTCGGTGCGCAGTTCGTCAGCGATGTAGTGCCTTTTGAGCTGATGAAGCTGCGGATGCTCAACGGTAGCCACACCTTCCTGGCCTGCCTGGGATATCTGGCGGGCTACCGTACCATTGCGGAAACGGTCAGCAATCCGGCGTTTCGCCGTGCGGCCCGTTCGCTGATGCTGGATGAGCAGGCACCGACGTTGACCATGCCGCCGGACACCGACCTGTCCGGCTACGCCGCGCGGCTGATTGAGCGCTTCAGCAACCCGGCGCTGAAGCATCAGACCGCACAGATCGCCAGCGACAGTAGTCAGAAGCTGCCGCAGCGGCTGCTCGATCCCATTCGTCAGCATCTGCGCGAGGGCAGCGACTGGCGCTACCTGGCGCTGGGCGTGGCCGGGTGGATGCGCTACGTCGGTGGCGTTGACGATCGCGGCGAGCGCTATGCGGTGGTTGACCCGCTGGCCGCCACCTTCGCAGCCATCCACCAGCAGCCGCAAACCCCGGCAGAGCGGGTTCGTGCCCTGCTGAACATCGGCGATATCTTCGGCAGCGACTTACCGGCGCATCCGCACTTTGTTGATGCGATTACCGTGGCCTACTGCCAGCTACTCAATGACGGAGCCGCCGCTGCGGTTGCCGCACGCTAACCTCCGGGAGGAACTGATGAGCAAATTTATGAGTGAGGATTTTCTACTGCATAACGGCACCGGGCGCGAGCTGTACCATCGCTATGCGGCAGCCATGCCGATTTTTGATTACCACTGCCACCTCAATCCGCAGGAAATTGCCGAGGATCGGCGTTTTGAGAATCTCAGCCAGATCTGGCTGGCGGGCGATCACTACAAATGGCGGGCGCTGCGTGCCGCCGGAGTCGATGAATCGCTGATTACCGGCAGCGAAAGCAGTGATTACGAAAAATATCTCGCCTGGGCGAATACCGTGCCGCGCACGCTGGGCAACCCGCTCTATCACTGGACGCATCTGGAGCTGCGCCGCCCGTTTGGCATCAGGGATACGCTGTTCGGGCCAGATACCGCGCAGGCCATCTGGCAGCAGTGTAACCAGCAGCTGGCCACGCCGGAATTTTCCGCGCGCGGGATTATGCGCCAGATGAACGTGCAGATGGTCGGCACCACCGACGATCCCATCGACTCGCTGGTTTACCATCGCCAGATAGCGGAAGACCCGGGGTTTTCCGTTGAGGTTGCCCCGAGCTGGCGACCGGACAAAGTCTTTAAAATCGAGCTTGCGGGCTTCGTCGACTATCTGCACCAGCTGGCCGCAGCAGCGGACGTCAGCATCACCCGCTTTGAGCATCTGCGCACCGCGCTGACCCGACGGCTGGATCACTTTGCCCGCCACGGCTGTCGTGCGGCCGACCACGGCATTGAAACGCTGCGCTATGCGCCGGTGCCGGACGACGCGCAGCTGGACCGCATCCTCAGCAAGCGTCTTTCCGGCGGCGAACTGAGCGAGCAGGAAACGGCACAGTTCAGCACCGCCGTGCTGGTCTGGCTGGGGCGGCAGTATGCGGCGCGCGGCTGGGTAATGCAGCTGCATATTGGTGCTATCCGCAACACCAATACGCGGATGTTCCGGCAGCTCGGTGCCGACAGTGGTTTTGATTCCATCGGCGATGGAGCTATCGCCTGGCCGCTCTGCCGTCTGCTGGACAGTATGGACGTTAGCAACGAGCTGCCGAAAACCATTCTCTACTGCCTCAACCCGCGCGATAACGCGGTGCTGGCGACGATGATCGGCAATTTCCAGGGAGCGGGGATCGCCGGGAAGGTGCAGTTTGGTTCAGGCTGGTGGTATAACGACCAGAAAGACGGCATAACCGCGCAGCTGACCCAGCTGGCACAGATGGGCTTCCTCAGCCACTTTGTCGGCATGCTCACCGATTCGCGCAGCTTCCTCTCCTACACCCGCCACGAGTACTTCCGCCGTCTGCTGTGCAATATGATCGGCCAGTGGGTAGAGGACGGCGAGCTGCCGGACGATGAGACAATGCTCAGCGGACTGGTTGAGGACATCTGTTTTAAAAACGCACGGCGCTATTTCGCCATAGCGTGATCTTCCCCACGGCAGACGCAGAAACTGGCTGACCCATTATGCTATAGTGGCCGACATCAATCGGTGACTGCGGATGCCTGTACAGAAGATGAAAGCGGATAGCACGATAAAACAGACCGGCCAGCAGCGCCCCTATCAGGAAGTGGGGACCCTGCTGCGTAACATGATTGCCCAGCAGCAGTATGCGGTGGGCGACAGGCTGCCCCCCGAGCGTGAAATCGCCGAGCGGCTGAACGTCAGCAGGACGGTGGTGCGTGAAGCGCTGATCATGCTGGAGATCGAAGGCCTTGTCGACGTGCGGCGCGGCGCGGGGATCTTCGTTACCGATATGCCTGCTGAGCCATCCGACGCGGCTCCCGCGGCGGTCACCTCCGACAGCGCCGCCGGTCCGTTCGAGCTGCTGCAGGCGCGCCAGCTGCTGGAGAGCAATATTGCCGAGTTTGCCGCCCAGCAGGCTACCCGCGACGACATCATTAAAATGCGGCGCGCATTGCAGATCGAAGAGCAGGAGCTGGTCAGCGACGACCACGAAAGCGGCGATATGCAGTTTCATCTGGCGATTGCCGAAGCCACCCACAACAGCATGCTGGTTGACCTGTTTCGCCAGTCCTGGCAGTGGCGTGAAAATAATCCGATGTGGACCCAGCTGCACAGCCATCTGAAAGATACCCACTACCGTCAACAGTGGCTGACCGACCATCAGCACATCCTTGCTGCGCTGATTAAGAAGGATGCCAAAGCCGCCAAGCAGGCGATGTGGCAGCACCTGGAAAACGTCAAAAACCGACTGCTGGAGTTCTCCGACGTTGATGACATCAATTTTGACGGCTATCTGTTTACTTCATGGCCGTTAAATCACCTTAATTCCTGACGTCGAGCGATCAGCATGGATTCTGAAAACACTCCTCCTTCCCCAACCCGGCTGCGCGTGCTGGCCGCGGCCCGCACCTGTTTTTCCCGCGATGGCTTCCACGGCGCATCGATGAAAAACATCTGCAAAGCCAGCGAAATCAGCCCCGGCACGCTCTATCACCACTTCCCGAGTAAAGAGGCGCTGGTGGAGGCAATCATCGAGGAAGACCAGCTGCGCGCTTTCTCACGCTTTGCGCAGGATAAACCCGATAGCAACCTGGTGGAGACGATCGTCAACAACCTGCTGGCGGTACGCGAGGAGGATCGCGCGCAGCGCGCGCTGGTGGTAGAGATTATGGCCGAGGGCATGCGTAACCCGCTGGTGGCGGAGATGCTGGACCGCAAACATCAGGCGATTATGGCGATGATTGAGTCTCGTCTTCGGCAGGCGCAGCAGCAGGGCGCGGTGGCTGCCGATCTCGATCTGCCCGCCACGTCCAGTCTGCTGCTCTCCCTGACCTACGGTATTCTGGCCGATACCGCCACCGGTTCCGCGCTGAGCGAAGCGCAGCGCCGCCGGGCGCTGTCGGCAATGATAAACGGCGTGCTGCGCCCGGTTGGCTAAACGGCGCGGCCAGCCAGCACTCAGCACTCAGCACTCAGCACTCAGCACTCAGCACTCAGCACTCAGCACTCAGCACTCAGCACTCAGCACTCAGCACTCAGCACTCAGCACTCCATTTTTTAAATAATCACCGTTAAAACAGCAATATGAGATTAATGTCATCGTGCTATTTTTTATACCCCGCACTCGAACGAACGTTCGATTGATCATCTGGCGCTGAAAGTCAATGACCCTCAATCGACGAACGTGAACTCCCTCTCCTTTCCATCTGTTGGCGCGCGGCTTTTATGATCCATCCACCATCGATCGCTTCTGCCGATAACGATCCTGAGACGTGCATGGTATTTGTTTAAGCCGTTAGCAATTTGGTTGACCATTTTAAAACTGGTTAACCTTTACGTTTTTTAAACCTGTAATGGAGAGAGATCGATGTTAAAACCCATTGAAACCCGTAGTCGCGAAATCAAAACGCTGGATGGCCTGTGGGACTTTGCCGTTGACCGTGACAACCAGGGAATGAGCCAGCGCTGGTGGCTTCAACCGCTGAACGACAGCCGCAGCATTGCGGTTCCCGGTAGCTTTAACGAGCAGTTCGCCGATGCGGAAATCCGCAATCACGTCGGCAACGTCTGGTATCAGCGCACGCTGATCGTCCCGGCCGGATGGCAGGATCGCCGCATCGTACTGCGCTTTGACGCGGTCACCCATTACGGCAAGGTGTGGGTGAACGATCGCGAAGTGATGGAACATCAGGGCGGCTATACCCCGTTTGAATGCGTGATTTCCCCGCAGGCCAAACCCGGCGAGAGCATCCGCATCACCGTCTGCGTCAACAACGAGCTGAGCTGGCAGACCATCCCACCGGGCACCATCGTGCAGGACGATGCCGGTAAACGCGAGCAGCTCTACTTCCACGATTTCTTTAACTACGCCGGTATCCATCGCAGCGTAATGCTTTACACCACCCCGGAAACCCACGTCCGCGATATCCACGTGGTCACCGAACTCGCCGACAACCACCAGCACGCTACCGTCCGCTACAGCGTGGCGGCAGAAGGCAAGGTGCGCGTGGTACTGAAGGACAGCCAGCAGCAGATCGTCGCCGAAAGCGAGGGAGCCAGCGGTGAACTGCGGGTGAATGCGCCGCATCTGTGGCAGCCGGGCAATGCCTATCTCTATACCCTGTGGGCCACGGTCAGTGACGACAGCAGCCACGACGAGTATCCGCTGCGCATCGGTATTCGTACGGTAAAAGTGGTGGGCGAACAGTTCCTGATCAACGATCGGCCTTTCTACTTCACCGGCTTTGGCCGACATGAAGACGCCGATATTCGCGGTAAAGGATTCGATAACGCGCTGATGGTGCACGATCATGCCCTGATGAACTGGATCGGGGCCAACTCCTACCGGACATCGCACTATCCCTACGCCGAAGAGATGCTCGACTGGGCCGACGAACACGGCATTGTGGTGATTAACGAAACCCCTGCGGTAGGGCTGAATCTGGCGCTGGGCATCACCTTTGACGGCGCGGCCAAACCGGCGCAGCTGTTCTCCGACGAAGCGGTCAACGATGAAACCCAGCGGGCGCACCTGCGGGCGATTGAAGAGCTGATTGCCCGCGATAAAAATCACCCGTCGGTGGTGATGTGGAGCATTGCCAACGAGCCGGATGCCAACCAGCAGGGTGCCCGGGACTACTTTGCCCCGCTGGCTGCCGCCACCCGCGAGCTGGACCCTACCCGCCCTATCACCTGCGTTAACGTGATGTTCTGCACTGCCGAGAGCGACACCATCACCGATCTGTTTGATGTGGTGTGCCTGAACCGTTACTTCGGCTGGTACACCCAGTCGGCGAATCTGGCGAAGGCGGAACGCGCGCTGGAATCCGAGCTGCGCGCCTGGCAGGAGAAACTGCACCGACCGATTATCATCACCGAATACGGTGCCGATACGCTGGCGGGGCTGCATTCGTCCTATCAGGAGATGTGGAGCGAAGAGTTCCAGAACGCCTTCCTCGATATGTATCACCGGGTGTTCGATCGCGTCAGTGCGGTAGTGGGTGAACACGTGTGGAACTTTGCCGACTTTGCCACCTCGCAGAACATTATTCGCGTCGGCGGTAACAAAAAAGGCATCTTCACGCGTGACAGAAAGCCGAAATCTTCCGCATTTATTCTGCGCGATCGCTGGACCTCGCGTACCCCGTTCACCAAACCCGGCGATGCGGAGTAATCCCCGATGAAAAATAGCCTCACATGGAAAAATATTGTGGGCTATGGCTTAGGCGACGTTGCTAACAACTTCGCCTTTGCTATGGGCGCGATGTTTTTACTGAACTATTACACCGATACCGCCGGTATTCATGCGGCCGTCGCCGGAACCATGCTGCTGGTGGTGCGTATTTTCGATGCCGTCGCCGATGTGGTGGTGGGCAGAGTGGTAGACAGCACCCGCAGCCGCTGGGGAAAATTCCGGCCGTTTATTCTTTTCGGCGCAGTGCCGCTGATGATCTTCAGCATCCTGGTGTTTTCCGTGCCGTCATTTTTAAGCGACGGACAGAAGATTTTCTATATCTATCTGACCTATATGGGACTCGGAGTCTGCTATTCGCTGGTTAATATTCCCTACGGATCGCTTTCCACCGCCATGACCCAGAACCCGGAGGAGCGCGCCAGGCTGGGGGCCGCCCGCACGATTATGGCCTCGTTTACCTATACACTGCTGGCCTTCGTCATCTCCCCGGCTATCGGCGGCGGACACGGTGAGTCGCAGTCCACCTACACGCTGTATACGGCGATTCTGGCGGTGGTCGGCGTGGGTCTTTACTGGATGTGCTTTGCCAGCACGCAGGAAAATATCACCCGCACGGTCGAGCAGCCGTCGCTGCGTATCAGTCTGCGCACGCTGAAGAGCAATCGCCCGCTGATTATTCTGTGCCTGGTGGCGATAGCCACTCTGACCGGTACCTTTTCACTCAGCGCCGCCGGGCTGTACTACGTGCGCTATATCCTCAACGATATGAGCTACTTCAGCGTGCTGATTTTTATTCAAACCTTCCTCGGCGCGGTACTGGCCGCCCCGCTGGTGCCACGGCTGGTCAGGCGCATCGGGAAAAAATCGACCTTCCTGCTCGGCTCGGGGATTGCCGCCTGCAGCTATCTCACGCTGTTCCTTTTCCTCTCTGCATCGCCATATGCCGCTTTTGCCCTGTTTGCCTGCGCGTCTTTTGGTGCCAGCCTGTGCATGACGGTGATGTGGGCGCTGGAGGCGGATACCGTGGAATACGGCGAATATCGCACCGGGGTGCGCATTGAAGGCTTAACCTACTCGCTGTTTTCCTTCACCCGCAAATGCGGCCAGGCGCTGGGCGGCTCCCTGCCCGCGTTTATTCTTGTGTCGTTCGGCTATGTTTCTAACCAGCCGCAAACGGCGGAAGCGGTGATGGGCATAAAACTGTCGGTGGCGGTTATCCCCGCGCTCTTTATGCTGCTGGCTTTTATCGGGATGGTTTTTTATCCGCTGACTGAAAAACTCTATCAGCAGATATTAATTGAGATTGAACAGCGCAAGAAAAACAGTCAGGAATTCTTAGAGACACTGGAAGAAAACCAGGTCTACCGCCGCAGAACAGAATAATAACCCATTCGGGGTGAATAATGATGACACTGATAGCGAGAAATACGCTGATCGGCGGCTGCGTGCTGCTCTGCAGCTGGCCGCTGTATGCATCCTCATTTAATCAACAGGATGAAGATGAGATAAGACTGCGTTTAAGAAACGAACTGCGCCGGGCAGACAAACCCAGCGCAGGCAGCGGGCGGGATATTTACGCCTGGGTGCAGGGCGCGGCGCTGGAATATAACAGCCGTTATTTTCAGGATCGGCTGGGCGTGGATATCGGGGATTTCTACGTATATAAGCTGGGCGCACGAAATAACTGGAGTTCACGCTGGTATCTTAACGGCACGGACAGTTTTAATCGCTATACCGCCGCGTTGAAATTTAAAGTTTCCGAGCAGCTGTATATTAAAGCCGGACGGATGGTCACCGACAGTGCCTATACCGGCGGCAAGGATCTGTTAATTATTAATTCGTCGTCGCAGCGAACGGTGCCGACATTATCCGATGCGGTATTAATGCAATATCGGGTCGATGATGAGCTGGATATTTATGCCATGTATCGCCACGGGATTTATACCTACCCGGACGTCGCGGAAGGTGTGCATAAAACCGGACCGGTCAACCCGGAAACCTATCGCCACGATACGCTCAGAGCACAGTATATCGCCGCGCTGGCCTGGCAGCGCCAGTGCGATAACGCCGGGCTGGCCGTTTCCTGGCAGGAGGACGTGGCGGCGCAGGTGATGACCAAAGCCGCTCGTTGCATCCCGCTGGCGGGCGACGGACAGGCGACGATCAAACCCGAATTTATGGCGTTTTATGCCCGGCTTAACGGCACCAGCGCGGGCTATGACGGACCGGATAATGCGTGGGTGATGAGCGGGCAGCTGAGTTATATCGTACCGCGCGGTCGGCTCTCGTTTGGCGTGGGTAAAACCGGTAATAAACCCAACGGGCTGAGCGGTATTGATACCGATTTGGGCTATCCGTTCGATTTAAGCATCGACCGTAACCACAGCGATATGTGGTCCGTGCAGCTTGGCGGCACGCTGAATCTGCCGGGTGATACGTTTGTCGGCATCGCCCCGATTCTGACCCACGGCTATGAGGACACCCGCCACCGCGTGACCATTAACGGGCTGAGTACCAATCTGCTGTTCGGCTATCAGCCACAGGGCGGGCTGTTTAAGGGCGCGAAGGCGCTGCTGGTGCTAAATAAGGCCCGGGAACATCGCAACGGCAGTGCCTTTGGCGACCGGCTGGACTATTACGATATTAAAATGAACCTGCAGTATGATTTTATTCTGAAGTAAACCCGCGATGGCGTCAGAAGTGAGTGGTTGACGCCGTACATACCTTCACAGACAAACTACACTGCGCCCCGCACTTATCGCCCAACTCCGCATCGCAATCCTCCGTAAGTTGTTTACGCCCATCGCACACAGGGAACAGACTATGTTACGGACACTAACGCTGATGATTTGCCTGACGGCCCTCGCCGGCTGCGCCACTATGGACAGCAGAACCCCGGAAAACTATCAGAGAAACTCATTCTATTCAGGCACGCAGCAGGACTATCACTGCTTTTTTGATTCGGCGCTGTGCGCGTTCGATCTGCCGCTGTCGGTAGTAGGTGACACGCTAATGGCCCCGTTTGACGGCTGGTACTACTATCAGACGCCCGATGACGGCGGGAAGGGAAACAGCAAGGTCGTGGATTGAGTGAACGGGGGTGAGAACTCACCCCCGCTAAAAACTTACTTCAGCTTGCGCATCACCAGGGTGGCGTTGGTGCCGCCGAAACCGAAGCTGTTGGACATGACGGTAGTCAGTTCACGCTCGGTAGGTTCGGTGATGATGTCCAGGCCTTCAGCCGCCGGGTCCAGTTCGTCGATGTTGATGCTTGGCGCGATAAAGCCGTGCTCCAGCATCAGCAGCGAGTAGATAGCTTCCTGCACGCCCGCGGCACCCAGAGAGTGGCCGGTCATCGCTTTGGTCGCCGACATCGCCGGGGTTTTGTCCGGGAAGACCGCACGGATTGCGCCCAGTTCCTTCACGTCGCCTACCGGAGTAGAGGTGCCGTGAGTGTTGAGGTAATCAACCGGCGTATCCACGCCTTCCATTGCCATACGCATGCAGCGCATTGCGCCTTCGCCCGATGGCGCAACCATGTCCGCACCGTCAGAGGTCGCACCGTAGCCGACGATTTCAGCATAGATGTGAGCGCCACGCGCCAGCGCGTGCTCCAGCTCTTCAACCACGACCATGCCGCCGCCGCCAGCGATAACGAAGCCGTCACGGCTGGTATCGTAGGTACGGGAGGCTTTTTCCGGGGTTTCGTTGTATTTGGTAGAGAGTGCGCCCATGGCGTCAAACTCACAGGACATTTCCCAGCACAGCTCTTCGCCGCCGCCGGCAAACACGATGTCCTGCTTGCCCAGCTGGATCTGCTCAACCGCATTACCGATGCAGTGGGCAGAGGTCGCACAGGCGGAGCTGATCGAGTAGTTCACGCCGTGAATTTTGAACGGGGTCGCCAGGCAGGCAGAAACGCCGGAAGCCATGGCCTTGGTCACCATGTAAGGACCGACGCCACGCAGGCCTTTCGCGCGCATACCGTCAACGCTGGCCGCCTGATAGAACGGGGAGCCGCCGCCGGAACCAGCAACCAGACCCACACGTGGATTATTCTGATATTGCTCTACAGTCAGGCCGGAATCCTTTACGGCATCCTGCATAGCCAGGAAAGCATAGATAGAAGCGTCGCTCATAAAGCGCAGCATTTTGCGATCGATACGCGCGGAGATATCGTCCTTAGACAGTTTGACGTTACCCCAGACGTGACTACGCATGCCCGAATCTTTCAGCTCCTGCGAGAAGGTAATACCGGAACGTCCTTCGCGTAATGACGCCAGAACTTCTTCCTGGTTGTTACCGATACTGGATACGATTCCAAGGCCAGTAATCACAGCACGTTTCATTCAATACCTCTTCTACTTCTCTATTATTAGGATTCGACACGCACTCTAGCTTACAGATGTACGCCGAACAAGTCCGATCAGCGTTTTCCCTGTGTAAATTTGCGTAGCCTGGCTCACATAGTTAGAATCCCGCCACCGCCTGAGCAATGAGCCTTTGCCGTGAAAACCGCCCCAATTGAGTATGCTGCGCTAAGCTGGAACGAACAGGGTACACCTGTATCCCGAGCGTTTGATGACGTCTATTTCTCCAACCAGAATGGTCTGAAAGAGACCGAATATGTCTTTCTGGACGGCAACGGCCTGCCCGATCGTTTTGCTCAGCATCCGCGCGATCTGTTTATCGCCGCCGAAACCGGCTTTGGCACCGGCTTAAATTTTCTCACCCTGTGGCAGGCGTTTGATCGCTTCCGTCAACAGCAGCCCGATGCCCCGCTCCAGCGGCTGCATTTCATCAGCTGTGAGAAATTCCCGCTTAATCCTGACGATTTAGCCGCCGCGCACGCCAGCTGGCCGGAGCTGGAACCTTACGCCCACGCCCTGCGTGAACAGTGGCCTTCCGCGCTGGCGGGCTGCCATCGTCTGTTGCTGGACGGCGGACGAGTTACCCTGGACCTGTGGTTTGGCGATATTAACCAGCTTATTCACACTTTTGATGACACGCTGAACCAGCAGGTCGATGCCTGGTTCCTGGACGGTTTCGCCCCGTCGAAAAATCCGGACATGTGGACCGATGCGCTGTTCGCCTGCATGGCGCGGCTGGCCCGTCCGGGCGCAACGCTGGCCACCTTTACCTGCGCCGGATTCGTCCGCCGCGGGCTGCTGGCAGCAGGGTTTAGCGTCAGCAAGCGCAAAGGCTACGGGCAAAAGCGTGAGATGCTGGTCGGCCATCTGCCCGCTGCCATTGAGTCACCCCTGCAGGCGCCGTGGTATGCCCGCCCTGCGGCCAGCAGTGACGATATCGCCCTGATTGGCGGCGGTGTTGCCAGCGCGCTGCTGGCCCTTGCGCTGCTGCGTCGCGGTAAGCGCGTCACGCTCTACAGCGAGGCAGCAGCGCCCGCTGAAGGGGCTTCCGGCAATCGTCAGGGGGCACTCTATCCTTTACTGACCCACCACGATCCGGCGCTGGCGACGTTTTTCCCTGCCGCCTTTACCTTTGCGCGGCGCATGTACGATGCGCTGGACGTTCCTTTCGAGCACGACTGGTGTGGCGTAACCCAGCTCGGCTGGGATCAAAAAAGCCAGGATAAGATTGCCAATATGCTGGGCATGAACCTGCCGACGGATATCGCTCGCGCAGTGGATGCCGCAGAGGTTCAGCGCATTACCGGTGTGGCAACCGACTGCGGCGGCATTACCTATCCTGCGGGCGGCTGGCTCTCCCCCGCCGAACTGACCGCCGGATTGATCCGTCAGGCCTGCGAGCAGGGAATGACCGTGCAGTGGCAGCACGAGCTGACCGGGTTGAGCCGCCAGCAGGATGAATGGCAGCTGAGCTTCAGTCAGCAGGAGCCCGTGCAGCATCGCAACGTCGTACTGTGCAACGGCCACCGTATTGCCGATCTCACTCAGAGCGAAAAACTGCCGGTTTATGCCGTAGGCGGCCAGGTCAGCCACGTGACCGGCGGCAGCGGGCTGGCGGCCCTGAAGCAGGTATTGTGCTATGACGGTTACCTGACTCCGGCCAGTCCGCAGTATCAGCAGCACTGCATCGGGGCCAGCTACCGCCGCGGCGACAGCAATACTGATTATCGCGATGAGGATCAGCGGGAAAACCGTGAACGCCTGCTGCGCTGCCTGCCGCAGGCGCAGTGGGCGAAAGAGATTGATACCAGCGCGGAATCCGCACGCTGCGGCGTGCGCTGCGCCTCGCGCGATCATCTGCCGCTCATTGGCGCGTTACCCGACTACGATCGACTGGTTGTGCAGTATGCGCAGCTTTCACAACATCCGGAGCAGGCCGAACCGGCCCCGGTACACGAGGGGGTCTTTGTGCTGGGGGCGCTGGGTTCCCGCGGCCTGTGCAGCGGCCCGCTGGCGGCTGAGGTGCTTGCCGCGCAGATGTGCGGCGAGCCGATACCGCTGGACCACGCCACGCTGGCCGCAACCAATCCCAATCGCTACTGGGTGCGTAAGCTGCTAAAAGGCAAAATGCTGCGATAATCGCCGCGTTTTAATGTAATCGTGCGTTAGCCGGGAAATCCGCTTAACAACTGGCAC
This sequence comes from Pantoea coffeiphila, assembly GCF_016909495.1. Classification (GTDB taxonomy): domain Bacteria; phylum Pseudomonadota; class Gammaproteobacteria; order Enterobacterales; family Enterobacteriaceae; genus Erwinia; species Erwinia coffeiphila. The sequence goes on from NZ_JAFBFW010000004.1 coordinate 277,461, forward strand.
AAAAATCGCCTAAAATTTTAAAACCCATGTTTATTTCATGGGTTTTATTATATCTGGACAGGCACTTTTATGATGGACGTGCCTGGCCATCAACGGACGATTCAGCTATGCACTTCACGCTTAACGGCAAGCGCGTCGAGATCGACGATGCGCTGTCTGATACCCCCCTGCTTTATATTCTGCGAAATGATTTCCAGCTGAACGGCCCTAAATACGGCTGCGGCATTGGTGAATGCGGTGCCTGCACCATTCATATCGACGGTCTCGCCGCGCGTTCCTGTAGTATTCCCGCCGCCAGCGCGGCAGGTAAGTCCATCGTCACGCTGGAAGGCCTGGTTGAAGGAACGCAGCTGCATCCGGTCCAGCAGGGATTTATTGATGAACAGGCCGCACAATGCGGCTACTGTACCAACGGCATGATTATGACCCTGGTTGCGCTGTTTACCCGCCAGCCTGATGCGTCTGAACAGCAGATAAAAAACGAGCTGGCGTTTAATCTCTGCCGCTGCGGCACGCATTTGGAAATACTGCGCGCGGCGGAAAAAGCGCGGCAAATTATCGCCGGAGGCCAGCAGCCATGAACCTGTTCGCCCTTACCCGACGCCAGCTGCTACAGGCCGGAGGCATTCTCAGCGTCAGCGCCATGCTGCCGCACGCCGTACTGGCATCCGGCCTGACCGATGCCGTTTTTCCTGTCAGTGAACGCTCTATGGGCCAGTTAGACAGCTTTATTGCGCTTTCTGCCGATGGCAGCGTGACCGCCTTTAACGGCCATGTTGATCTGGGGACCGGCGTGCGCACGGCGCTGGCCCAGTACGTAGCCGATGCGCTGGACGTGGAGTTCAGCGCGGTGACGATGATCCTTGGTGATACTTCGCTTACGCCCGATCAGGGGCCGACGATCGCCAGTTCCACGCTCCAGGTGACAGCCATTCCACTGCGAAAAGCCGCCAGCCAGCTTCGTCTTCAGCTGATTCAACTGGCCGCAACGGCAATGAACGCCCCCACGGCACAGCTACAAACGCAAGCAGGATGGGTTATTGATAGTCGTAACCCGAGCCGACGATTGAGCTATGCCCAACTTGCCACTAATAAAGACGATCATCAGCCTCTCAATCCCAATACCCCATTAAATACAGCGAATCCGCGCTATGTCGGCCAGCCGGTCGCCCGCGTGGATATTCCGGCCAAAGTTACCGGCGGGCTGAGCTGGGTTCACGATTTACGTCTGCCCGGCATGTTACATGGCCGCGTTATCCGTCCCCCTTATCCGGGAACCGACAGCAGTGCCCCACTGGGCCACAGCCTGATTTCCGTGGATGAAAGCTCGATCGCGCATCTGCCGGGTATTGTCAAAATCGTGGTTAAGCATGATTTCGTTGGTATCGTCGCCCGCCGTGAAGAGCAGGCCATCGCCGCCATGCGCATGCTGAAAGTCACGTGGCAGCCCTGGGCGAAGGTGCCGGCGCTCGATCCTGAAAATCTGGCGATTGCCCTGACTGACTGCAAAAAAACGCCGCGTATCCTGCGTGAAGATGCCGGGGTTGATACAGCCCTGAACGAGCGACATATCACCGTTGACGCCGATTACGTCTGGCCCTACCAGATGCACGGTTCTATCGGGCCTTCGTGCGCGGTGGCTAACGTCACTGCCAGCCAGGCGGTGATCTGGTCCGGCACGCAGAATCCGCACGATCTGCGCCGCGATCTGTCGCTATTGCTGGAAATGGATACCCGCTGGATTGAGGTTAAACGGATGGAAGCCTCGGGATGCTATGGCCGCAACTGCGCAGATGACGTCTCGGCAGATGCCGCCCTGCTGTCGCAGGCGACCGGCTATCCGGTTCGCGTACAGCTGATGCGCGAACAGGAAGCCGCCTGGGAACCCAAAGGCAGCGGACAGCTGATGCGCGTGCGCGGCGGGCTGGACGAGGCGCTGAAGGTATCCTGCTACGAGCTGCATACCTGCTATCCCTCGAATAACGCCACGACCCTGCCGCTGCTGCTCACACGCAAAGTCGACAACAATCCCGACGTGCAAACCATGGGCGATCGTTCCGCTGTTCCACAGTACAGCTTCCCGCAGATGCGGGTGGTTTGTGAAGATGCCGCACCGCTGGTACGTGCATCATGGATGCGCGGCGTGTCGGCCCTGCCCAACGTGTTTGCTCACGAGAGCTGGCTGGATGAGGTGGCTTTCCTCGCCGGACAGGACCCCATCGCATTCCGTCTGCGTTTGATAGAGGATGAACGCGCGATCGCCCTGATTAATGAGGTGAAAAAACTGTCAGGCTGGCAGGAAGGACCGGCTCATCGTCATCAGCAGCAGGGAGAACTCCTGCACGGGCGCGGATTCGCCTGGGCGCGTTATTTCCACAGCAAGTTTCCCGGCTTCGGCGCGGCCTGGGCTGCATGGGTCTGCGATCTGACCGTAAACAGCCGCACCGGAGAAGTGCGGATTGATAAGGTGTTTGTGACGCACGACTGCGGGCAGATGGTCAATCCTGCCGGTGTTCGCCATCAGGTACACGGCAATATTATCCAGTGCTGTAGTCGGGTGTTAAAAGAAACCGTCACCTTTGACGATCGCGGCACCACTTCAGTGGAATGGGGAAGCTATCCGCTGCTGCGTTTTGATGAACTCCCGGAGGTGGAAATCCAGCTGATGGATTATCCCGAACAGCCCGCGATGGGAGCAGGAGAATCCGCCTCCGTTCCCGGCGCTGCGGCCATTGCCAATGCACTATTTGACGCCACAGGAAGGCGATTCCGTGCTCCTCCGTTTACTCTGGAGCGGGTACTACAGGTTTTACAGGGAGCAAAAAAATGAACCGCTGGAAAAAAAGAGCACTCTCGCTGTCGGCCCTGGTTCTGGCCGCCGGTGCGGTGCTGCTGGTATTTAGTCTGCAGCCGGAGATCGCGCCGGTTGCGCCACCGCAGGCCAGCCAGTTTAGCGCAGAGCAAATTGCACGCGGAAAAACGCTGGCTGCACTGGGGGACTGTAAGGTTTGCCATACCCGTACTGGCGGCCAGGTCGATGCCGGGGGAATGGCGTTTAATACGCAGTTCGGTACTATTTACAGCAGTAATATTACGCCGGATGTCGCTACCGGCATTGGTAGCTGGTCCTACCCCGCGTTTAAACGTGCGATGCGTTACGGCATTAATCGCGAGGGGCATTACCTCTATCCGGCGTTCCCCTACACCTCATTTACCCTCACCCGCGATGACGATTTGCAGGATCTCTACGCCTGGCTGATGATCCAGCCTGCCGTAAGCTATCGTCCACCAAAAACTGAACTGCACTTTCCCTTTAATGTTCGACAGGGAATGTTCGCCTGGAACTGGCTTTTTCTTACCCCCGGACCGTTTCCGGTAAACCCGCAGCAAAGTGAAGAGTGGAACCGTGGTGCCTATCTGGGTGAAAGCCTGGGCCACTGTAGTGCCTGCCATTCACCGCGGAATCTGGCTGGGGCTGAAAAAGGCGGCAGCCACCATCTCAGCGGTGGCATTGTCGACGGCTGGCGTGTCCCGGCACTCAATTCACACTCTCCTGCTCCGATCGCCTGGAACCATCAGCAGCTGATGGAATATATGCGTAAAGGCTTCGCCACGTCTCACGGAGTGGCGGCCGGCCCGATGGCCCCGGTGATTGCCGAAGGACTGTCGCAGCTGCCGGAGGACGATCTGAAGGCGATGGCCACCTGGCTCGCCAGCTTCCAGCCGCCGTGGCCGGACCACAGCAAAGAGGTCAGCAACCAGGCCGAGCAGCAAATGATGCAGGCAAACTCACCGGGAGCCCGCCAGTTTGCGGGTTCCTGCATGGCCTGCCACGCACAGAATACCGGTCCGAAACTCTACGGCGTGCGCCCTTCACTGATGCTGAACAGCAATCTGTATAGCGACAGCCCCGATAATCTGATCCGTATCGTGCTGGATGGCATCCAGCATCCGGCGACCGCAGAGCTGGGCAGTATGCCGGGATTTCGTTATCAACTGAACAATCAGCAGATTGCCGTTTTGCTGAATTATCTGCGCACCGACCTCGCCCAGCGCGCTTCATGGCCGGACCTGCAGAATCGTATTGAGCAGATTCGTCAGCAAACGGAGGATAAATCGTGATTGCCAGTACCGGGATACTGCTGATGGCGGCGGGCTTAAGCAGCCGCTACCGCCAGCTGAGCGGTCAGCACAAACTTCAGACCACCCCCGCCGACGGTAACCCGCTCTCCTTACTGGAGCGTAATCTGCATCTGGCGACAACCGTAGCAGGCGGCCAGGTCAATGTGGTTCTGCGGCCGGAAGACCGCGAATTGATCGCCCTCGCCCGCCGCTACCACTGCGCGGTCACGCTGCTGGCCAGTCGCGGTTTAGGCAGTTCGATTGCCGCTGGCGTGGCAAATCGTCCCTGGTGGACCGGCTGGCTGGTGATGCTGGCCGATATGCCGTGGCTACAGCAGAATACGGTGATGCGGGTATTTCAGGCGCTTCAGTTTGCCGATACCGTGCGCCCGATGTGGCAAAATCAGCCGGGGCATCCGGTTGGCTTTGATCGAACGTTGCGCCACTCTTTGCTGGCGCTGAAGGGCGATGAAGGCGCGCACACCATTTTAGCCCGGCATCCCCCCCTGCTGATTGACGTCAGCGATCCCGGCTGCGTGTGGGACGTTGACGTGCCGGCCGACTGGCAACGAGAGCAATGAACATGCATTCACCGGATATCAGAGTGCTGGAATTTGCGCTGAGCGAGGCCGGACAGCACAGGGATCTTTGGCTGTGTACCGTTCTAGACACGTGGGGATCGTCACCGCGCTCCCCTGGTGCGCTGATGGCGGTCAGCCAGACGAATACGTCGTGCGGATCGCTCTCCGGCGGCTGCATTGAAGAACATTTTATGCAGCAGCTGGCGCAGGGCGCATATCGCAATCCCAGCCAGCTCGTTCGATACGGAGCGGGAAGCGATATCCCTGAGATTTCACTCCCCTGCGGCGGTAGCCTGGAGGTGCTGGTGGAATATCTGCCGGCCACCGCCGAAACCTTAGATTATCTGCACCGCATGCTGCTGGCGCTGCGCGGTGAGTTTCCGCAGGAAAAAACGCTGTCACCCGGCGAAGCCGCGATTCTTACCCCCTGCCCGCATCCGCCACCCGGCCCCGTCGTCCATCGACAGGACACGACGCTTCGCCTGCGGCTGGCTCCGCCGGTGCAGATTATTATTGCCGGGCTGTCGCCGGTGGCGGAGTACTGTATCGAATTTGCCCGCGCTGTAGGTTTCACCGTGCTGGTATGCGAACACCGGGAGGCGATGCGGGCAACATTCAGTTCGCACAAGACACGGCCGGATTTCCCCGCCCGCTATCTTGAGCGGCACGGTTGCAGCCCAAACAGTGCGGTGCTGTGCCTGACCCATGATGCACGCATTGACGATCTGACACTGATGGAAGCCTGCCGGACTCCGGCTTTTTACATTGGGGCGCTGGGTTCGCGGCGAAACAGTGAAAAACGTCTGGAGAGGCTGAGGAAAATTGCCGACCTGGACGAACGTCAGCTGGCGCGAATTCACGGCCCGGTTGGCCTGGCCATCGGCAGTAAAACCCCTGCTGAAATCGCGCTGGCGATTATCGCGGATATCGTCCGGGTTAAAAACGGCGCGGCGAGCATGAGCGATTCACCGGGCGAAGGCTCGCAATTCGCAGAGATAAACTGAAGTCTTTTCGCTGAGGTTTAATTCGGGAAGCATTAAGCACGATGGATTCAGGGAGAGAACGTGATACAGAATAACCACAGCGGGAAGTCATGTGACCCACCGCTATGGTTTTACTTCACGGCACGTTAAGAAGGCTGACGTGCCTGACGGAACAGATTTTCCCACATGCCGATCACCAGCGCCTGATCGCGCGGCGACAGTTCGGACTGAATGGTACTTTCCAGGCTGCGCTGAACATGAGCCTGTAACGCTTCCGGCGTATGATCGCCGGAGAGTTCAATCTCCGCCACCGCAACAGTCAGATGCCCACGCAGATAACCGCTGGCAAACAGCTCGTCGTCGCTGGCGTGTTCTACCATGTCATCAATCAGGCCCAGAATACGCGCCTCGAATTCATCGATCATATCATTCCTCTGTAGGCAATTCGTTCCACGCGCATTACAAGTCTTCCGGCCAGGGAAACAGTTCCGCAGTCAGCGGTGGAGTAGTATAAAACGAGCGAAGTTCAGCAATCAGACGCGCCGGGCGGGCGGGTATACCCTGCTCCAGATACGTCATGACCTGCGCATGAACCTTGCGCTGAAAAGCAATGCGATCTGGCTCACAATCGCCTTCAAGATTGTCACAACTTACGTTGAACGGAAAGCCGGCGGCAACAGAAAACAGCCACTCCAGCGCCTGCGGTTTAATCTCCGCCGCTTCAAACTGACTCTGGGTGTTAGCATCACGTCCGTCCGGGCAATACCAGTAGCCGAAATCCACCAGCTTGCGGCGCTCGGCACCGGCAATGCACCAGTGAGAAATCTCGTGCAGCCCGCTGGCGTAGTAGCCATGGGCAAACACCACCCGATTCCACGGGGATGTCTCGTCTGCCGGAAGATAGATCGGCTCATCGTCGCCTTTAATCAGGCGGGTTTGAAAATCATCAGCAAAGCAGCGATCGAAGATCTCAATCAGCTGCTGATAGTGGTGTTGCGTGCTCATAGCTGTTTGTCGTCAAAGTAAAAAAACGCGCAATTGTCGCATTATGTCAGCCCGGTTACGAGCACTATTACAACGTCTGCGACTGGCGGCGAAAGGCCAGCGGAGCCAGGCCGTAGTGCTCTTTAAAGGCGCGGGAAAAATGGAACGGGGAAACAAATCCGCACTGTTCGGCAATCAGCGCCACCGGCAGATCGCTGTGGATCAGCTGGCGACCGGCGTGGCGAAGACGTACATCGCGCAGGTATCGTGCGGGAGTCTGGTGCAAATGGCGGCGAAACAGCGCAATAAGATGATTAACCGAACAGTGCGCCTGGGCGGCAATATCCTCCAGCGCCAGCGGATGCTGATAGCGCATCGCAATATAGCGACAGGCTTCACGTACCCCTTTCGGCATGGTTTGCTGCGTATCACCGTGAGAACGATCACTGCGCGAGGCGTAATAATAAAGCAGCGTTTCCGCCAGCGAAATCAGCGCGCGGGCGGCACCGGCCGGCTGCGCCGCCAGGCTCATCCCCAGCTCCATCAGCTGTTCAACCTGGTTATCAAAGGCAATCGTCGGCGGCAGGCGCTGCAAATCACGATTGAAATCCCCAGGCAGCGCGGCGAAATCCAGCTGGCACCAGATATGTTCGCTGGGCTCGCTGGGATCGAAGCGGAAAAACTCACGCTGCCCGGGCAGCAGCAGCGCCAGCATACCCGGTTGTAACAGGAGCGGCCGATCGTCAATTTCAATGGTTACGCTGCCGCTCAGCATGGCGATAAACTGGATGCCGCGCTGAACGCGCGGACCGTGGGTTTCCCCCGGACTGTAGCGCGACAAACCAAAATACCCTTCTACCGGTGCGACGGGTAGTGTGATTTCAGATATTTTTCTCACAACTCTGGTCATGTACCCCTCCGGGCCTGTCAGGCTATCTTTTCCCCCATCTTCAGCCGTATGACGGCTAATGCAATCTCGATGCCGATGCAGGCACTGATTTTGCGACGCGGATCAAACTTTGATTTCAGACAGGAGAAATGATGAGCAATACCAATGTTCGACTTGGCGTCAGCCCGCTGGCGTGGACCAACGACGTGCTGGAAGATCTGGGCGACAACGTCTCTGCCCTGCAGTGCATGCAGGAAGCCGCCGCGATCGGCTATCAGGGCATTGAGCTGGGGCGTAAATTCCCGCGTGAGCTGTCCACTCTTCAGCCGCTGCTGAAGGAAACCGGCCTGTCGCTGGCCTCCGGCTGGTTCTCCGGCACGCTGGCCGATATCAGCGTGGAGCAGGAATTACACAACGTGGCCGATCATGCCCGCCTGCTGAACGGCCTCGGCTGTAAAGTGATGGTCTACGGCGAGTGCGGCGGGATGCCGGGTGATACACCGCTGGATATCGGCATTTCCCACTCTCCTGCACTCAGTGCTATCGACTTTGACGCCTATGCACGCCGGATGAGCCAGTTTTCCTCGGCGCTGTATCAGGAGTACGGCCTGAAGCTGGCCTACCACCACCATCTGATGATGCTGGTGGAACATCAGGATGAGATCGAACGCTTCTTCTCCGCCACCACCAACGATGTCGGCATGCTGCTGGATACCGGCCATGCGGTAGCCGCAGGCAGCGATTTAACCGCGCTGATTAGCCGCTTCGGCAGCCGTATCTGCCATATTCACCTGAAAGATATCCGCCGCGAGCGCATGGCGCAGGTCTACGAGCAGGATCAGAGCTTCAACGAAGGCGTGCGCGGCGGCATGTTCACCGTGCCGGGCGATGGCTACATCGACTATCAGCCGGTGGTTGACTACGTCAGCCACAGCGGTTATCGCGGCTGGCTGATTGTGGAAGCCGAGCAGGACCCGCTAAAAGCGCCACCGGTCCCGACCGTGACCCGCGCCTTCAATCATGTTAACCACCTCTTCTCGCTGTAAGGAATCATCATGTCTGACACACTGAATATTGGCCTGATCGGCTCCGGTTTTATGGGCCAGGCGCATGCCGATGCTATCCGCCGCGCGGCGCTGCTGTACCCCAACCTGCCCAAAACGCCGGTACTCTACGCGATTGCCGATCAAAATCAGGCAATGGCAGAACAGGCGGCAAAACGCTTCGGCGCCCTGCACGCTTTCGGCAACTGGCGCGAAATGCTTCAGGACCCGAATATCGACGTGATTGATATCACCTCACCTAACCATCTGCATCATCAGATGGCGCTGGAAGCGATCGCCGCCGGTAAACACGTTTACTGCGAGAAGCCGCTGGCCGTCACCGAGCCGCAGGCGCGAGAGATGGCAGAAGCCGCGCGCAAAGCCGGGGTGAAAACCTTGGTGGCGTTTAACAATATCAAAACCCCGGCGGCTCAGCTGGCAAAACAGCTGATCGAACGCGGCGAAATCGGCACGCCGGTGCGCTTCCGTGGCACTTTCGATCAGGGTTTCTATAACGATCCTGAACTGCCATGGTCCTGGCGCTGCTCGAAGGAGCTGGCCGGTTCCGGCTCGCTCGGCGACCTGGGCGCGCATACGCTGTCGGTTGCACAGTATCTGATGGGCGGCATCAGCGAAGTGTGCGCCAGCGGCCAGACGTACCTGAAAACCCGCCCGGTCCCGGGCGTAGACAGCGGCTATGCCAGCAAGGTTGAAGCCAATGCCGAGCGCCGTGAGGTGGAAAACGACGATCAGATGCAGTGCCTGGTTACCTTCGACAGCGGTGCCGCCGGAGTGATTGAATCCTCGCGTATTTCAGCCGGGCGCATTTTCGGCGTCTACTGGGAAGTTTCCGGCACCGAAGGCACGCTGTATATGGACGGCGAGCGTTTTAACGAACTGCAGGTGTTCCGCTTTAACGATGATAAGCGCGACCGGGGCTTCAAAACCCTGTATGCCGGTAGCCAGATCCCGTCCTACTCCGCCTTCTTTGGCTTCGATTTTGGCGGCGGTGGCCTGGGCTACTTCGACGTCAAGGTGCTGGAAGTGCACGACCTGGTGCAGGGTATCTGCCGCGATGACGACTGCTATCCGAACTTTGCCTTCGGCTGGGAGAACCAGCGGATATTGCAGGCGATTGAGGATTCGATGGATGAGCGCCGCTGGGTCAACGTAAATAATTAAAACGACAAAAGGGAACATCGGTTATCGATGTTCCCTACGGGCTTACATATAGGCTATTTGCACAACCGTCGAGCCGGTAAAATCCCCCACGTCACTGCTGGTAAAACCGACTAACCGCGTTTTTAACTTCAGCGCAACGTTATCCTTTAATGGTGTACGTAAGGCTTTACCATATCCGGCCCCCCAGTCCAGCTCGGCATAGGTACGGCTGGACCCATTCATTGGAACCCTTTCTTGCCCCCCCGTTGAAATAGTGACGTAACGCTCAACACCCGGCGTACACTGCAAAGTATAAGGTGTGATCACCTCTCGGGTACTGACCTCTTCAGGGGCAACCGTACCGAAGGAAACCTCCAGAGTATTAGGACTGAGCTTGCAATCCGAAGCAGGCATATAGGTATAGGTGCAAGGTGACGCTCTCGGTAGACCATTAATCGGTTCATTGGCCCCCGGCCAGCCTCTGTTTATTGTTGGCACAATATACACACAATCAGCGCGAGTAGGCACCTTTGCGCCATAGGGAACCGTATACCCCACTTTAGCCTGGCGATACATTGCGTTCCGATTAGCAGTAGTGCTGGCAAAATTCCCGAGTGTGGGGTACTGAGAATCATCGTATGTGGCTGGCCATCCTGGATCGTCTGTATAAGCTCCGGAAAAGGCGAAACGCAGCTTGCAGCCTGATCGTTTATAACATGGATTCGGGGTTGGATCGTCGAAATCCACGCCAACGATTTGCACATAGGCCCAAACGTTATAAGAGGACTCCCCCCCCGGTAAAGTTGTCGGTGTTACCCAGGCTGAAGACATAGACAGTTGAAACAGCGCATTCGCAGTTAAGGGAAAAAGCCCCCCGCTCAGCATTGCAACAATACAAAAAAACCAGACCTTCGCTTTCATAAAAAATCATTCTCTAAATCAATCCCTGATTCAGAGATCATACCATTAAGAAAAAACCATCAAATAGTAATAATCGCAAGGCGACATATTCGATATTTTACCCTGCAGCTATTATGAAAACAGGCGCCTTGCCGGTGAGGAGGTCTTTAATCGTGGGGGAGAATTAGATAAGTGTGAGCATAAAGTCATTATGGCGTGCGCAGTACGCCCACGCAGGGAACGTACTGCCTGACAGCAAATGGAAAAAAGACGGTGCTTTGCGCAAATACGCCTACAGCGCGTGGAACCAGGCGATAATTTCCGCTCCATGGCTGTCAAACAGCAGCTTGGCGCTCATCACCGCTGAAACAATCACGATCATCGGGCGGATCAGCTTCTGGCCTTTACTCAGCACCATTCTGGCCCCCAGACGCGCACCGCACACCTGTCCCGCCAGCATCACCACGCCCACGCCCCACACCACCTTGCCACCGAGCATAAACAGCAGCAGGCCGCCGAGATTCGAGGTGAAGTTCAGCACTTTGGCATGCGCGGTTGATTTCGCCAGGTTGTAGCCGCACAGGGTGACGAACGCCAGCGCATAAAACGATCCCGCACCCGGCCCGAAGAAGCCGTCATAGAAACCGACGCAGCCCCCGGCGACCAGCGCAAAGGGCAGGCCGTGCAGGCGACGATGGCGATCCTCTTCGCCGATGCGCGGCATCAGCAGGAAGTACAGGCCAATGGCAATCACCAGCAGCGGCAGCAGCTGGCGCAGAATATCGCCTTTAACGTGCTGCACCAGCAGCGCGCCGCAGATCGACCCTAAAAAGGTCAGCGCGATATTCAACTTCTGCTCGCGCAGATCCACCGCCTTGCGGCGAATAAAATAGAGACTGGCGGAGAACGAGCCGCCCACCGACTGCAGCTTGTTGGTGGCCAGCGCCTGTGCCGGAGAAAGCCCGGCGGCCAGCAGTGCCGGAACGGTCAGTAGCCCACCGCCTCCGGCGATTGAATCAATAAAACCGGCAAGTAATGCCACCAGAAACAGCACCCCCAGTAACCACGGGGCAACGGCAAACCACTCCATCTGAATTCCTTAAATCCTGAATGTAACGGCGATCACAGCAAATGCCGATCCAGCAGCGCCTGGCAGGCCTGCGGCAGCGGCGGCGGCTCGCGTTTTACCGGCGGAGTCGTACCCGGCTTCGGTGGAGCAAACCAGCTTTGCAGCTCGGCTCCGCAGCCGTCGCCCGCAGGCGGCAGCGGCTGATCCTCACACTGCAGGCTGCCCGCCGGGCAGCGCAGGCGCACGTGCATGTGTGCACGGTGCTGGAACCACGGACGCACCTTGCGCAGCCAGTCACGGTCGGCACCGGCATCGGCACACAGCTGCTTTTTGATCGCCGGATTGACGAAGATACGCGTCACGTCATTGTCCTTCGCGGCCAGCTTGATCAGGCTGTCTATCTGCGGCTGCCAGTGGCGCGCAACGACGTTTTTACCGTCGGCGCTGACCAGATCCAGCGGCTGCGGCTTCAGCAGCATCTGCTGCGTCCAGCGCTGCTTCGGCAGCTGGAGCCAGATATCCACGTCCAGACCGGACTGATGGCTGGCGTGGCCGCTGCTGAAGCGCCCGCCGGCCGCCATGCCCATATCCCCCACCAGCACTTCGCCCAGACCCAGCTGGGTGGTGCGCGTGCTAAGGCGCTGGATAAAGGCGATCAGGTCAGGATGACCAAAATAACGACGCTGATCGGTGCGCATCACCTGATAACCCGGTGCCTCCAGCGGCAGCGCCTGAGCGCCGATAATACAGCCGTTAGAGAACGCGCCAATCGACTGCGGCGCACCGCTAATCGGCTGACGGATCGTCTGCCACGGCGTGGCCGCCAGGGAAGCCGCAGAAATCAGCAGGGAGCACAGCACAAGCAGCGTCTTTTTCATCGTCGTTACCAGCGTGGGATATCGGTATGAACATCCGCATTCTGCGCGCGGTGGCGCAGCAGGTGGTCCATCAGCACAATCGCCATCATCGCTTCGGCGATCGGCACTGCGCGAATGCCCACGCAGGGATCGTGACGCCCCTTGGTGATCATCTCCACTTCTTCACCACTGCGGGTGATGGTCTGACCCGGTACGGTAATGCTGGAAGTCGGCTTCATCGCCAGGTGCGCAATAATCGTCTGGCCGCTGCTGATGCCGCCGAGAATGCCGCCCGCGTGGTTGCTCTGGAAACCGTTAGCACGGATTTCATCACGATGCTGGCTGCCGCGCTGGTTAACCACCGCGAAACCGTCACCGATTTCAATGCCCTTCACCGCGTTGATGCTCATCAGCGCGTGCGCCAGGTCGGCGTCCAGGCGATCGAAAACCGGCTCGCCGAGGCCCACCGGAACGCGCTCCGCCATAACCGTCACTTTTGCGCCAATCGAGTCGCCCTCTTTTTTCAGGCCGCGCATCAGTTCATCCAGCGCGTCGATTTTGTCCGGGTCCGGGCAGAAGAACGGGTTCTGCTCAACCTGATCCCAGTCCTTCAGCTCGCAGGCCACGTCGCCGATCTGTGCCAGGTAGCCGCGCACTTTAATACCGTGCTTCATTTCCAGGTATTTTTTAGCAATGGCTCCCGCCGCGACGCGCATAGCGGTTTCACGGGCGGATGAACGACCGCCGCCGCGATAGTCGCGGAAGCCGTATTTTTGATCGTAGGTGTAATCGGCATGGCCAGGACGGAACAGATCTTTGATCGTGCCGTAATCCTGTGAACGCTGGTCGGTGTTTTCAATCAGCAGGCCGATGCTGGTGCCGGTGGTGCGGCCTTCAAACACGCCGGAAAGGATTTTGACCTGATCCGGTTCGCGGCGCTGGGTGGTATAGCGCGAGGTGCCAGGGCGGCGACGGTCAAGGTCGTGCTGCAAATCGGCTTCGGTCAGTGGAATGCCCGGCGGCACGCCGTCAACGATACAGCCGAGGGCGATACCGTGCGATTCGCCGAACGTCGTTACCCGAAATACTTGTCCAATGGTATTACCCGCCATGCTGGCTCCTCGATCTGTTTTTCTAATTAGTCTTTGTAAATTTTGAAGTGATGCTGAGCATCGATAATCTGTTGTTTAGTCAGCATAAACACGCCGTCACCGCCGTTGTCGAACTCCAGCCAGGTGAAGGGCACATCCGGGTACTGTTCAATCATGTGCACCATGCTGTTGCCCACTTCGCAAATCAGCACGCCGTCATCGCTCAGATAGTTTGGCGCACAGGCCAGAATGCGGCGCACCAGCTTCAGGCCGTCGCGCCCTGCGGCCAGGCCCAGCTCCGGCTCGTGGCGATATTCATCAGGCAGATCGTCCATATCGTCCGCGTCAACGTACGGCGGGTTGGTGACGATCAGATCGTACTGCGTTTCCGGCAGTCCGCGGAACAGGTCGGCGCGGATCGGCGTAACGTGCTGGTCAAGACCGTGAGCGCTGATGTTCTGCTCGGTGACCGCCAGCGCGTCGGTTGAGATATCTACCGCATCCACTTCCGCTTCAGGGAAGGCGTAGGCACAGGCGATGGCAATGCAGCCGCTGCCGGTACACATATCCAGAATGTGGCGCGGCTCATCGTTGATGATGCCGGAGAAACGGTTGTTGATCAGCTCACCCACCGGCGAGCGCGGAACCAGTACCCGCTCATCAACGTAAAATTCATGGCCGCAGAACCAGGCTTTATTGGTCAGATAGGCCACCGGAATGCGCTCGTTAACGCGGCGAATCACCCGCTCAACGATGCGGTGACGCTCGCTGGAGGTCAGACGCGCGGTGCGCATATCTTCCGGGATATCCAGCGGCAGGTAGAGCGTTGGCAGCACCAGCTGAACGGCTTCGTCCCAGGGATTGTCGGTGCCGTGGCCGTACCAGATATCAGCAGCAGAAAAGCGGCTGACCGACCAGCGCAACATATCCTGAATGGTGTGCAGTTCATTCACTGCTTCATCGACGAAAATTTTGTCCAAAGTGCCCTCCGCAGGCCGTTCGTTAAACCCGGGCGCTAGTTTGCCACGAAGACGCAGATAATTCAGCGCGAGGGGGTGAAAAAGCTGAGATTTGTTTAGTCACCGGGGGAAGAAAAGGTAGACTAGCGGCTGAAAACAGTATGATGATGCTGAATGCTGGCCTGATGCCCGCGCTATTCTGAGAACAAGCAGTGAGTTGAGATGAATAAAAAAGAGAAACTGAGCGTGGAGGACAAGGCGCTGTTTCGCGGGCTGATGAGCGGGACGCGCAAGCTGGCGCAGGACACCATTGTGCACAAACCGCCGCGTAAAAAAATCAGCGAAGTGCCGCAAAAACGCCTGCTGTCCGAGCAGATGGATGCAAGCCACTACTTTTCCGATGAATTCCAGCCGTTGCTGGCCAACGAAGGCCCGGTTCGCTATGTGCGATCCGACGTCAGCCACTATGAGTTAAAAAAACTGCGGCGCGGCGACTATACGCCGGAGATTTTTCTCGATCTGCACGGTTTGACCCAGCAACAGGCCAAGCAGGAGCTCGGTGCGCTGATTGCCGCCTGTCGGCGCGAGCATATTTTTTGCGCCAGCGTGATGCACGGGCACGGCAAACATATTCTGAAGCAGCAGACGCCGCTGTGGCTGGCCCAGCATCCGTGGGTCACGGCGTTTCATCAGGCACCCAAGCTGTTCGGTGGCGATGCGGCCCTGCTGGTGCTGATTGAAGTGGAAGAATGGACGCCGCCGGAACTGCCATAAAGATTTCGGCCTTTGCGCAAGAGGTCGGGACTAAAAAGGTGGGCGGGACAATATGGGCCGACCGCAGAACGAGGCCGACCCCGGAGCCGTAAGCTAGATCGCTTTGGCGAGTTTGGCGGGTGAAACCTGCCACTCAAGTTTGCCCTGGGCGCTGTCCGGATCGAAATCCACGCAGGCAATGGCGGAGGTTGAAAACATCGGCGGCGCTTCCTGCGGGCACAGTTCTGCAACCAGATACCCCACCAGCGGCAGGTGCGAAATCACCAGCACCGATTTTACACCTTTATCAGCCAGCACCTGCAGGTAACATGCCACCTGGGCGGGATCGCCACCGGGCGTCAGCTCCGGCAGCACCTCTTCACCTGCCGGCAGCGCCAGCGCTTCACGCACGGTGTTAAGGGTCTGCTTTGCACGCAGGTAAGGGCTCACCAGCACACGTTCGATATCCACAGACTGACCGTTAAGCCAGGCCGCCATTTGACGGGACTCATCACAGCCGCAGTGGGTCAGAGGTCTTACTGAATCACTGGCTGCATCCAGAGCCGCATCACCGTGACGCATTATAAAAACTTGCATATAGCACCGCTGTTGTTAAACAAAAACGCCGGAGGTACAACGCCACCGACTCTTCATTCAGAGAATGAACGGTGTGTTGTACCTAATGCCTTTAGTATAGTCAACCGATTGTTTACTTAGTGAGCGACCGGTATAACACCCCGACAGAGCAACCTACTTACTGGTCAGAATTAACTCGCTGAAACGCCGCCGCTATCCAGCGTAACATCCGGTCCGTAGAAGGTTTTCTGTTCTTCCATCATTTTTTTCAGCCGTTCGCAGGGCGCAAAGCGAGAGCCAAATCGCTGCTCCAGCTGCTCGAGGGCCGCGACCACCTGAGCGATCCCCATCCGGTCCATGTAGCGGAACGGCCCGCCGAGAAACGGTGGGAAACCAATGCCGAACACCGCACCGATATCGCCATCCCGCACGCTGCCCACCACCTGTTCATCCAGAGTGCGGGCCGCCTCGTTGAGCATCATCATCACACAACGCGTAGCAATATCTTGTGCGCTAAGACAAGGTTTTGGCGACAGCTTCAGCAGGCGATAGATCTCCGCATCGGCCTTTTTCTTCCCGCCCGGGCGTTTGCCGTAAAGATAAAAGCCCCGACCGTTTTTACGCCCCTTACGGTTATCGTTAAGCACTGCGCCCAGCGCCGATGGCAGCGCAAAACGCTCACCCCACGCCTTTTCCAGCACCGGCATAATATGTGTGCCGACATCAATGCCGACTTCATCCAGCAGCTGCACCGGGCCAACGGGGAAGCCAAACTTCACCAGCGCATCGTCAATCGCTTCGATCGGTTCCCCGGCCAGCAGGCAGTGCATCGCCTCAATCACATAGGGGGCAAGGATGCGGTTAACGTAAAAACCGGCTTTATCCGCCACCACAATCGCCGTTTTGCCCTGTTTTTTCGCCAGCGCCACCGCCGTTGCTACGGTCACATCGCTGGTGCCCGAGTGCGGGATGACCTCAACCAGCGGCATTTTTTCCGGCGGGCTGAAATAGTGCAGGCCGATGACGTTTTCCGGCCGCTGCGCGTGGGCAGCGATATCGGTAATCGGCAGCGAAGAGGTATTGGAGGCAAAGATCGTCTGCGGCCCGCAGTGGGCTTCAACTTCCGCTACCATTTTTTGCTTGAGGGCCAGGTCTTCAAACACCGCTTCAATAATCACATCGCGCTGGCTGAAGCCCTGATAATCGGTCGATCCGGTAATCAGCGCCATCTGCTGCTGTCGCCCGGCTTCCGTCAGATGGCGACGTTTCACCGCTTTGCTTAATACCTGCCAGCTGGTTTTCAGCGCGTGGTTGATGCCCTGCGCATTAATATCCTTGATGCGCACCGGCAGCCCTGCGCGCGTGGCGGTCACGCAGGCAATACCGCCGCCCATCAGTCCCCCGCCCAGTACGCCAATGCTGTGCAGCGTTCGCGGTTTGCCTGCGGCTCCCGGATCTTTTTTCAGCGCGGTGGTGGCAAAAAACAGCCCGCGCAGTGCCGACGATTCCGGCGTCATCGCCAGCTCGCCAAAGGCCCTCGCCTCCGCTTCGTAGCCGCTGCTGCTGCCCTGTTCCAGCCCCTGGCGCGCTACCGTCAGGATTTTATCCACCGCCGGATAGTTGCCGTGAGTCTTCGCCTGCGCACGGCGTTTCGCCATGTTAAACAGCAGCGCCCTTCCGGCCGGACCGCTCAGCAGCCGCTCGCGCAGCGGCAGCGGTTTTCTTGCCTCACGCGCTTTAAGGACCATTTTAACTGCCGTTTCCAGCAGGATAGCGTGCGGCACGGCTTCATCCACCAGCCCGCATTTCAATGCCTGCCGCGGGCGCAGGGTTTTCCCTGACAGAATCATATCCAGCGCCACCGAGGCACCGATTAACCGCGGCAGGCGCTGTGTGCCGCCGGAACCCGGTAGCAATCCCAGCTGCACCTCCGGTAATCCCAGCCGGGTTTTCTCATCAAGGCTGCAGACGCGATGATGGCAGGACAGCGCCAGCTCAAGACCGCCGCCAAGACAGGCCCCGTGGATCGCCGCGACCACCGGTACCGGCAATCCTGCAATTTCGGCCATCACCTTCTGCCCCTGCTGCGCCAGCTTTTCCGCCTGCTGCGCACTGTGGCACGCGGCAATCATCGCGATGTCCGCACCGGCAATAAACGAGTCCGCCTTGCCGGAGACGATCACCAACCCGGCCAGCTGCGGATTGGCGCAGGCGCGCTTGAGTACGCTGCGGATCTCGCCGGCAAACTCGGCCTTGAGGGTGTTCATCTTCTCGCCCGGCACGTCGATGGTAATCACCCCGACGTTGTCCAGCCGCATCGTCAGAGTAAATGCTGATGACTGTTCCATTATTCCGCCTCCAGAACCATTGCCGCGCCAAGACCACCCGCCGCGCAGGCGGTCACCAGCCCCAGACCGCCGCCGCGACGCCGCAGCTCATTCAGCGTTTGGGTGATCATCCGCGCTCCGGTGGCCGCAAATGGGTGGCCGTAGGCGATAGAGCCGCCCAGCACGTTAAAGATCTCTTCATTGACTTCGCCCAGCGCGTGCGGGCGATTCAGCACCTCGCGGGCGAAGCGCTCATCGGCGAACATTTTAAGATTAGCGAGCGTCTGCGCAGCAAACGCCTCGTGCATATCGATTAGCGTCAGATCGCTGAGGGTGATGCCCGCACGCTCCAGCGCCAGCGGCGAGGACCACGCCGGTCCCAGCAGCATATCCTCGCGCACGCCAATCGCGGTGAAGGCGTAGCTGCGCAGATAGCCCAGCGGGGTGATGCCCAGCTCACGCGCGCGGGATTCGGTCATCAGGATCACCGCCGCTGCGCCGTCGGTGAGCGGCGTGCTGTTGGCGGCGGTCACCGTACCGTGGCGGCGATCGAACGCCGGCCGCAGGCGGGCATAGTCTTCCGGCTTTGAGTCGGGGCGCACGTTGTTGTCCTGTTCCAGCGCAGCCTGCCACGGGGGGGTAAAGGCGGTCATCACCTCCTGATTCAGCAGCCCCTGCTGCCAGGCACGCGCCGCGCGCTGGTGCGAACGATGCGCCAGCGCATCCTGCTGCTCGCGGCTGATACCGTGGCTTTTTGCCATCTGCTCTGCGGTATCCCCCATCCTCAGCCCTGTGGAATATTCGGCTACCGCAGGCGGCACCGGCAGTAAATCGCGCGGGCGCAGCTGGCTGAACAGCTTGAGTTTTTGTGACAGGGTGCGCGCCTTGTTGAGATCGACCAGCGTTCTTGCCAGTTTGCGGCTGACGCCAATCGGCAATACGGAAGAGGAGTCGGCACCACCGGCGATCCCCACCTGAATACTGCCCGCCATCAGGCTTTCCGCCACGTTTACCACCGCCTGAAAGCTGGTGGCACAGGCGCGGCTGACGCTGTACGCGTCGGTGTGGACGCTCATACCGCTGGCCAGCACGATTTCCCGGGCAATATTTGGCGCTTCCGGCATCTGCACCACCTGGCCAAAGACCAGCTGATCGATGATATCGGCGGGAATATCGCTGCGGGCCAGCAGCTCACTGACCACCATTCTGCCCAGCTCCAGCGCCGGGATGCCGTGGAAAGCCGTCGCCTGCTTAGCAAACGGCGTGCGCAGCCCGTGGGTTATGGCGATGCGGTCGCCCTGGCGCGTCAGCAAAGGTAGCGCTTTGCTCATTATTATCACCTGTTTCGTGTCGATGGACGGCATCGCTGCCAAAGAGGTCTGACCTCCTCAGTGTTAACCAGAATATAACGGGGCGCTACGGCGGGAAGAAAAAAATGCGAGAGCAAACACGGTTTAAGGGGAGCTGGCCGCTCCCCATAGCCTGTCAGTACAGGCAAGAGCGTGGTTCAGCGCAGACCAAGCTGGAATATCAGCGTTTCGGCCTGACAGCTAAAGGTAAAGCTACAGTCGAGCACCACGCCTTCCGGCGTTTCGGTAAACGTACTGTCGATCGCGCAGGGATCGGACTCAACCTCACGCGCTTTCGCTGTCAGCGAGGTCAGCATCGCTTCGGCTTCACTGCGGTTGGCAAAAGTACGATTGTAAGCCGCGGTGCAGTCGGTGTTATCCATCACGGTGCCCACATCAACGCAGCAACAGGCTGCCGTTTCGCTGGCGCTACAGCGGTTAATTGCGTCGGTCATTTCATCCTCCGGCATGCCGCGACAGGAAGGCGGCAGGTTAATTTAAGACTAAATCCATTTTACGCCTGACGCTTTTCCCGCTCCAGCAGACGCGCGAAATGAGTCCGTGAAGTGATGAAAATCACACTATTATTTGATCCACCGCAATCAGCGGCGTTGTTCGAAATTTCTACCTGTAAGTTTTTGTTAGGCAGATCTCTTTTCTTGCATCATTTTGGAAATAAGTCGAAAACATTATTGCAACATCTGTACAGGTCGGACCTATACTTGGGCCACTGGTCTGATTTGTTGCCCGTCAGTCAGTCCCTACAATCCGCGATCCCTTGTTACTTCAGGTAACAGAGTTTAATAAAATCTAATGAGGTTGTGGTTATGAACCATAAAAACCTGTTTACGAAATCCACACTTGCCGTGGCAGTGGCCCTTGTTTCTTCAAATGTGTTTGCGGCTGGCTTTCAACTGAATGAATTTTCCTCTATTGGCTTAGGCCGTGCTTACTCCGGTGAAGGTGCGATGGGCGATACCGCCGCGTCCGCCAGCCGTAACCCTGCAACCATGGCGCTGATGGATCGCCCGATGTTCTCCGTCGGCGCGGTGTTCATCGATCCCGGTGTTGATATCGACGGCCAGTCCGCCAGCGGCAACAGCCTGGATGCCAGCAATATCGCCCCTACCGCCTGGGTGCCGAATATTCACTACGTGCAACCACTTAACGATCAGTGGTGGTTAGGGGCCAGCGTGACCTCTAACTACGGTCTGGCTACCGAGTTCAACGACAGCTATACAGCAGGTCCGTACGCCGGTAAAACCGACCTGACTACCATGAACTTTAACCTCAGCACCGCCTACCGCCTGAATCAGCACTTCAGCTTCGGCGTAGGTTTTGATGCGGTTTATGCTCGTGCCAAAATTGAACGCTACGCCGGTGAATCCCTCGGCTCGCTGGGTATCCCGGCAAACACCCAGATTGCCCATCTGAAAGGTGATGAATGGGGCTACGGCTGGAATGCCGGTATTCTGTATGAAGTGGACGATAATAACCGCTTCGGTCTGACCTACCGTTCAGAAGTGAAGATCGATTTCGACGGCGATTATCGCAGCAGTCTGCCAAGCTCGATTAACCCACTGAACCAGGCGCTGGGCCTTGGCCTGCCGTTTGGCACCGACGGTAATACTATTCCTGGCGCACTGACGCTGAATCTGCCGGAAATGTGGGAACTGTCAGGCTTCCATAAGGTGGCTCCGAAGTGGGCCGTGCACTACAGCCTGGCCTACACCAGCTGGAGCCAGTTCCAGGAGCTGAAAGCCACCGGCACCAGCGGCCAGCAGCTGTTCTACAAAGACGAGAGCTTTAAAGATGCTTACCGCATCGCGCTGGGTACCACCTACTATCATGACGATCACTGGACGTTCCGTACCGGTATCGCCTTCGATGACAGCCCGGTTCCGGCACAGACCCGCTCTATTTCCATTCCCGATCAGGACCGTCTGTGGCTGAGCGCAGGTACATCTTATGCCTTCAATGAAGATGCCTCGGTTGACGTCGGCGTTTCCTATATGCACGGCCAGCACGTGACGGTGAAAGAAGGTCCTTATACCTTTAACTCTACCGGTAAAGCGTGGCTGTACGGCGCAAGCTTTAACTACAAATTCTGATTACCGTTCAGCATGAAAAAGGCCCGCCGGGAAACCAGCGGGCCTTTTATTATGCAGTGCGAAAACAACTATGCGGCGCGAGAATTATGGCGCATCAATATCGTTGAGTTCGTCTTTGATCGCCGCCGCATTCGGATTTTCCTGCGGGATCAGCTTGCCGTCGCTGGCAAGGAAATCATGATGCTGGAAGTAAGCCGAACGCATAAAGGCATAAGGATCTTTCGAATTGCTCAGAATGGAGTCGGAATCCAGCAGCTGCGCACGGGTCTCAATGCCTTCCAGAGCCCATTTACCGGCGGACATCCACCACGTCAGCCATGACAGCGGTGGATAGAGATCGTCAACAATGCCACCGACATCCTCACGCGGCGTAAAGCTGCCGTAGCCCGGTACCACCACATATGTGCCGTAACCCACACCGTAATGGCCCAGCGTGCTACCGAAGGCCCGCGGCTCTTCTTTCGCCAGTTTCGGGTTGGCCATGCTGGCCACATCAATCAGACCGCCCATCCCCAACAGGGTGTTCAGGAAGAAACGGTTAAAGTGGATCATCGCCTTATAAGGGTTGCCTTCAACGAAGTAGTTGATCATCGAGGCCGGTTCATCAAGGTTACTGAAGAAGTTACCCAGGCCGTTTCGCGCCGGCACCGGCACGTAATCGCGCCATGCTACCGCAACGGGCCGCAGGACGTACGGGTCCAGCACGTTGTAGTTAAAGTTGAACATTGACCGGTTGAAGCCTTCCAGCGGATCGGAACGTCCCTGAGGATCATCGGCGTTCTTAGAGCTGGCGCAGCCCACCATCATTACGCTTGCCAGCACTAAGCCCGTCAGGCGATAGTTCATTTTTTTCTCCCTGTACTGGTTTATGGATTATCGCCTGCCACCTGCTGGTCGATTGTGACCGCAAGCTGCTGTTGACCGTT
Source organism: Pantoea coffeiphila (assembly GCF_016909495.1). Classification (GTDB taxonomy): domain Bacteria; phylum Pseudomonadota; class Gammaproteobacteria; order Enterobacterales; family Enterobacteriaceae; genus Erwinia; species Erwinia coffeiphila. Next base: position 300,142 of record NZ_JAFBFW010000004.1, read on the forward strand.
GAATGGCGTAACCTCACTCAGCCCGAACCAGTCACCGGGTTGAGGATTGGCGCTGCCGTCGCGTGAAATACGTACGCGAACCCGCACCTGATGCAGCGCTGATAGCAAGCGCTCCGGCATCATTGCGTTACTGTCATCCAGCGTGAGCGATAGAGGAAAATGGCTCAGCGGCAACTGCTTCACCGCAACGGGAACTGGAGTGGTTCCGTCAGAAACAGAAATATACAACACTCCACCTTCCGGTAACATTTTTTCTGCCTCCGGCGACAGATTTATCTGAATCGCCAGATGGCTGCTTTGCTGACCCGATGCGCTTTTGGCCTGCTCAATACTGCGGCGAATGACCTCAACACGCGCATCTTTGGCCGGTAAAAGCGCCAACATCTTATCCCAGGCTTCGATGGCTGCGGTGTAATCCTGCTGGCCAAAGGCATTAAATGCCAATAAACCCAGCAGACGAAGATTGTTGCCGTCGTGTTTCAGCATATCGCGCAGCATCACCGTTGCCTGGCGGTTGTCCTGCGGGTCAGCGGATCGCGCCAGCACTTCAGCATAGCTCAGCCTGACGTCGCGATTATCCGGTGCCAGCTGCAGGGCGCGTTCGAAGGACTGCGTGGCGAGGGTGGCGTTATTCAGTACCATTCCCAACCGCCCGAGCATCATCCAGTCGTTCAGATTATGCGGCTCCTGCTGCAGTTCGCTGCGAATTCCGAGTGCCAGCCGGGCCAGCTGTTCCCTGTTCAGCGGTGCGGCCTGCGGGTCCATCACCTGCCTGCGCAGCGCGGGTAGATCGCTTTTTACCTGCTGCCAGGCCAGCACCTGCGACAGGCCGCCGGTTTTCAGATAAAACCCCACGCTGATAACCGCCAGCAGCACGCCGCCGGGAAGCAGTACCCAACGGCTCAGCGGCCGGGCGGACGGCGGCTTGGTCAGGGCAGGGTTCCGACTGGCAGGATCGCATGGAGGGGGCGACATAAGCCCGCCATCCGCCAGACCTGACGCGCCCGGCAGGGACGGCACTCGCGCGAACTCCGTCGCCAGGCTCCCGGCATTCGGTTCCAGCTGATCAACGTCGTAACACTGGCTACCTCCCACACGTTGACTCGCGGCTTCGGCTTCGGCTTCGGCTTCGGCTTCGCTTACACTTAAACGCTGCCTGCCGCGCAGCACAATGATCAGTGCCCCCATGGCAACAAATAGCGCCGGCCCCGCCCACAGGATCAGCGTGGAGAGCTGTAGCGGGGGCTGATAGGAAACAAAATTACCGTAGCGATCGATCATCCACGCCTTAATCTGCTCCGGGGTTTGCCCCTGGCGCAGCAGCTCATAAACCTTCAGCCGCATATCCGCCGCGATGATCGAGTTAGAGTCGGCGATGCTGTTATTCTGGCATTTGGGGCAGCGCAGTGATTCAGTCAGATGGCGATACTGCTGCTCCTGGTTGACTGAATCAAACTGATAAGTATCGATGCTGTCCGCCAGCACGCTGGTACTCAACAGCATCAGTGCCAGCGCAATCAGAAACGGCTTCACTGGCTGCTCTCCCGGCTGTACTGCTGCCAGAGCGGCGCCAGCTCATCCCGCCAGACCTGTTCGTTCATATCCCCGGCGTGGCGATAGCGGATAATCCCCCTGCCATCGATCAGAAACGTTTCCGGTGCGCCATACACGCCCAGATCCAGCCCCAGCATGCCGTCACCGTCATACAGGCTCAGGATGTAAGGATTTCCCAGAGTATTCAGCCAGTTCACCGCCTTCAGGCGATCGTCCTTATAGTTCAGCCCCACCACACGCACTCCCTGCGTTGCCAGCGTATTTAAATATTGATGTTCCGCCCGGCAGGTCGGGCACCAGGTCGCCCAGACGTTCAGCAGAAGCGGCTGACCGGTCAGCAGCACCGATCTGTCGTACACTTTCCCCGGCAGCTCCAGCGACTCCAGCCGGAATTCCGGCACCGGTTTACCCACCAGCGCGGATTCAAGACGCGTGGGATCGTCGCCGTTGGCGTTGCGGCTCAGTTGCCACATTAACGCAGCCGCCAGCAGCAGAAACAGGAACAGCGGGATAAACAGTATTTTCCTGTTCATACCGCCTCCAGCGCTTTTTTACGCGAACGGTAGCGGGGGTCCAGCAGGCAAAGCACGCCGCCTGCGGCCATCAGCAGGCCACCAAACCAAATCCAGCGCACGAACGGTTTGTAGTAAATACGCACCGCCCAGGAATCTCCACCCAGTTCTTCCCCCAGCGCGGCGTAAAGATCGCGCGTAAAACCGCCATCGATCGCGGCTTCGGTCATCATCATGCGGGCAACGCTGTAGTAGCGTTTTTCCGCATACAGCGTCGCCTCCTGCTGGCCGTTGCGGGTGACATCGATAACGCCGACGTCGCCAGAGTAGTTCGGGCCCTGCAGGTTGTGTAGCGCGCGGAATGTGAAATGATAATTATGGATATCCACCGAGTCCCCGGCCTTCATCCTGACGTCACGCTCCACGCTGTAGTTCTGGCTGAAGGCGATGCCAATCACCGTGACCGCCACGCCGAGATGGCCGAGCACCATCCCCCAGTGGCTGCGCGACAGGCGCAGCAGTCCCCTGAAGAAGCCGTGACGATGGGTTGCGCGCTCGTGCAGCTCCATCAGCGTCAGAAGGATCACCCAGATTGCCATCAGCAGGCCGACGACGGTCATCGCCTCAATCCGGTCCTGCATCACCCACGGCAGCAGAATCGACAGTATGCAGGTCGTCAGCGCGGCAATACCAAGCCGTTTCCACAGCGTTTTCGGACTGTCCCGCCGCCAGCGCACCAGCGGCCCGATACCCAACATCAGCGCCAGTGGCGCCATCAGCCAGGTAAACAGCGTATTAAAGAAAGGTTCGCCGATGGAAATACTGCCCAGCCCCAGCTGCTTATGTACCAGCGGCAGCATAGTACCCAGCAGCACCACCAGCATGGCGGCGATCAACAACACATTGTTGCCCAGCAGAAACGATTCGCGCGACCAGAGTTCGTTTTGCACTCTGCCGCGCATCCGCCCCCCCTTGATGGCATACAGCAGCAGCGAACCGCCGATGGCAATCACCAGGAAGGCGAGGATAAACATGCCGCGTGCCGGATCGGAAGCGAAAGAGTGCACCGAAACCAACACGCCGGAGCGCACCAGGAACGTCCCCAGCAGGCTGAGCGAAAAGGCGGAAATCGCCAGCAGCACCGTCCACGCCTTAAACGCCCCGCGCTTTTCGGTTACCGCCAGCGAGTGCAGCAGCGCCGTTCCCGCCAGCCACGGCATCAGAGAAGCGTTTTCGACCGGGTCCCAGAACCACCAGCCTCCCCAGCCCAGCTCGTAATAGGCCCAGGCCGATCCCAGCACGATACCCGCGGTCAGAAATACCCATGCGGCAAGGGTCCACGTTCGCGACCAGCGGGCCCACGCTGTATCCAGCCGACCGGCCAACAGTGAAGCGATGGCAAACGCAAAGGCCACCGAGAAGCCCACGTAACCCATATACAGCAGCGGCGGATGGAAGATCAGCCCGATATCCTGCAGCATCGGGTTCAGATCGTTACCGTCAATCGGCAGATCCGGCAGCGTGCGGATAAACGGGTTAGAGGTCAGGGTAATAAACAGCAGAAACGCCAGATTGATCATCCCCATCACCGCCAGCACGCGGGCAATAGCCTCCTGCGGCATGCTGCGGCTGAACAGTGCGACCGCCAGCGTCCAGCCGCTGAGCAGCAGCACCCACAGCAGTAGCGATCCCTCATGCGCGCCCCATGTCGCCGCCACGCGATACCAGACCGGCAGCAGGCTGTTGGAGTTAGCCGCCACGTACACCACGCTAAAATCATTCACCACAAAAGCGTGCACCAGAATCAGAAAAGCACCGGCAACGCAGGTAAACAGCGCACCGGCCAAAGGCCGCGCCATCGCCATCAGACGCGCATCCCGGCGGGTAGCGCCCCACAGCGGATAGATAATCAGTAGCAGGGAGACGCCCAGCGCCAGACACAGCAGGAAACTGCCGATTTCCGGGATCATGGCTGACCTCCCTGGCTCACCCCGGACGTGGGTGGCAGGTGATTTTTATTCATCGCATCGGTAATTTCCGGCGGCGTATATTTCTCATCGTGCTTCGCCAGCACCTCTTTCGCCAGCACGTGGCGGCTGTCCTCCAGCACGCCCTGGGCCACCACTCCCTGCCCCTCACGGAACAGATCCGGCAGAATCCCCTCATAGCTGACGTTAATCACCCCGCTGTTATCGTATAGCTGGAAAGACACTTTCAGCGTATGGGGATCGCGCTTCACGCTGCCCGGCATCACCATGCCGCCGACCCGCAGTCGCTGGCCCGGTTCGGGTTTCTGCTGCGCTTCCCCTTTGCCGTAAATAATTTCGCTGGGGGTATAGAACAGGTCAATATTGGCGCGCAGCGCATACATCACCAGCGCCGTGGCGATGCCGAGACCAGCGAGCACCAACAACGTGAGGATCAGGCGGTTTTTACGACGTTGATTCATGATGGTTCCCCTGTCGATGCGGGGCGGTTTTTATTGCTTTTTGCCGCACGAATACGTTCTTCACGTGCTTCACGCTGGCGGATCGCCGTCAGTAACCGGCGGCGATGGATGACGGTATGCAGGATCAGGCCGCCAAGGCCCAGCAGTGCACAAGCCACCGCCAGCCAGACATAGCTGGCATAGCCGCCCATGGCGAAGAAATCCTGCCAGTTGGAGAATGCCGGAGTCATAACCTGCGCCCTCCTTTCATCGCGATCGCTACGGCCCACGGGCGGTGGCTTTCACTCAGCAACAGCAGGTTGCGCAGGCGCATCAGGGTAAGAGTGACAAAGACCAGCAGCATACCGAGAATTGACCAGCGCAGCGGCGAACGCATACTCGGATCGATAGCCTGCTGCATCACGCCGGAAGATCCCTGATGCAGGGTGTTCCACCAGTCGACCGAGTAGTGAATAATCGGCAGATTCACCACGCCGACGAGGATCAGCAGCCCGGCTGCTCGCCCGCCGGTCCGGCTGTCATCAAATGCATTACGCAGAGCGATAGCGCCCATATAAAGGAACAGCAACACCAGTTCCGAAGTGAGCCGGGCATCCCAGATCCACCAGGTGCCCCACATGGGTTTTCCCCAGGCCGCGCCGGTCACCAGAGCGATAAAAGCAAACACGGCACCGATCGGGGCCATGGCGGCGGCGGCGAGATCGGCGGTTTTCCACTGCCACACCAGGCCAACAAACGCCGCAGCGGCCATCGTGGCGTAGACGCCCATTGACCACATCGCGGCGGGCACATGGATATAAATGATGCGATAGCTGTCGCCCTGCTGATAGTCGGCCGGAGCAAAAACGAATCCCCACCCCCATCCCAGCAGTAGCGTTATTACGCCAGCGACCGCAAACCAGGGGGTCAAACGACCGCATATTCGATATAGCCGCTCCGGCTTACTAAGTTGATGAATCCATTTCAACATGATTAAACCTGCTAAAAATAAAAGAAAATCGTATGCGTAACGCGCCGCAGTTTACTTTACATCCCGCTACTGCACGCTGACCCTCAGCGCAGCGGCGGTGGCAAACGGCGCAAGGGCAGAACTGGCGGCCAGCAACGCGCCCAGGATCGCCAGATAGCCGCTAATCGGCAGCCCCTGCCCTGCGGCATCCATCGCGCTGCTGGCAAAAATCAGCACCGGGATGGCCAGCGGCAGAACCAGCAGGCTTAACAATACGCCACCGCGCCGCAGCCCGACGGTCAGCCCCACGCCGATAGCTCCGAGAAAACTCAGCGTTGGCGTACCCAGCAGCAGGGTTAACGCCATTGCCCGCCAACTGGCATAATCCAGCGACAGCAGCAGCGCCGCCAGCGGCGATAGCAGCAGCAGCGGCAGGCCGGTGACCATCCAGTGCGCGGCCACCTTGCCGAGTACGGTCAGCGGCAGCGGCGCGGGCATCAGCAGCAGCTGCTCCAGCGAGCCGTCAATAAAATCATCACGAAACAGCCTCTCCAGCGCCAGCAGTGACGACAGCAGTGCGGCGACCCACACGATGCCCGGCGCAATCCGCGCCAGCAGCTGAGGTTCCGGCCCGATGCCCAGTGGAAACAGGGTGATGACGATCAAAAAGAACCACAGCGGATTCATCACTTCCGATCCGCTGCGAAACGCAATCCGCAGTTCCCGCTTCAGCACGCGCCAGAACATCAGTTGTACTCCGGCGCGGCCAGCCGCACGGTGCCGACCCGCTGCATGCCGGATGGCAGCGGCTGGTGAGTGGTCAGAATTACCGCACCGCCCTCTGCGGTATGGCGCGTAAACTGCGCCATCAGTGCCTCAACCCCGGTTCGATCGATAGCGGTCAGCGGTTCATCGAGTATCCACAAGGGTGCCCGGGTCAGCCACAGCCGCGCCAGCGCCACGCGCCGCTGCTGGCCCGCCGACAGCTGCGCCGCCGGAACGTCTTCATAACCGGTAAGTTCAACCTGCTCCAGCGCCTGCAACAGCAGCGCCTGCGGGCAATCCCCATGGTAGAAGCTGAGGTTTTCCAACGGGGTCAAAATCGCCTTCACCCCCGGCTGATGCCCGAGGTACAGCAGGCTGGCGTGATAAACTTCGCGCTGCCGGTAAATACTTTGCTGCTGCCAGAGCACTTCACCCTCATCCGCCCGACTCAGCCCGGCAAGAATACGCAGCAGAGAGGTTTTTCCCGCGCCGTTGGCTCCTTCAATCTGCACAATCTCTCCTGCGGAAACGGCAAAGCTCAGCCCACTAAACAGCGTTCGGTTATCGCGCATACAGGTCAGATTTCTGGCAGACAGCATGGAAAATTCACACATCAAATACAGGGCGATGGATCATATCACAGGCCCGATGGCTGCCGGGAAGCACACAGGGAAAATATCCACACTAACCCCAGGTTAATTCACTATTACTGCCTCGATTTACATCTGAAAACGTCGCAGTTAAAGCTTTGTTACTCTTCTGATTGCATGACATCGTACTTTTCCCTGCTTTCCCTTCATCCCCTGCGCCGCTGCCAGATAAAAAACTCCGCTACGCTTAAAAGGATACGACCGTACCTCCGGGGGAAAGATGACCAGTAAGACAAACGATAAAACCGCTGAAAATGAAGTTGAAAGCGAAGAGAGCGAACAGGGAAAGGAGATTGAAGTTGATGAGGAGGTGCTGCCTTCCCGCGCCGCCGCGGTTCATGAGCAGATACGTCAGGAGGGGGAAAAAGAGCTGGAGCGCGACGGCCTGGCGCTGCTGTTTTCAGCCATCGCCGCCGGGATTTCGATGGGGGCTTCGCTGATGGCGAAGGGCATTTTCCAGGTTAATCTGCACGAGGTGCCGGGAAGCTTTCTACTGGAGAACCTCGGCTACACCTTCGGCTTTATTATCGTGATCATGGCTCGTCAGCAGCTGTTCACCGAGAACACCGTCACGGCCGTGCTGCCGGTGATGCATAAGCCGACGCTGGGTAACGGGCTGCTGCTGCTGCGGCTTTGGGGGCTGGTGCTGCTGGGTAACCTGATCGGCACGGCGCTGGCCTCGCTGGGCTTTATCCACATGCCCATTTTTGACGACGCCACCCGCAGCGCATTTGTCAGCATCAGCCAGAAAGTCATGGAGAATCCGCCGAACGAGATGTTTGCCAACGCCGTGGTGTCCGGCTGGATTATCGCCACCATGGTCTGGATGTTTCCTTCCGCCGGTGCTGCCAAAATTTGGGTGATTATCCTGATGACCTGGCTGGTTGCGCTGGGCGATCTCGCTCATATCGTGGTCGGCTCCGTCGAGATCTTCTATCTGGTCTTTAACGGCGACATCCCGTGGCAGCAGTTTATCTGGCCGTTTGCCCTGCCGACGCTGGCCGGCAATATCATCGGCGGCACCTTTATTTTTGCCCTGCTCAGCCACGCGCAAATCCGTAACGATATGCGTAACAAAGCCAAAGCCGAGGCGGAAGCCAAAGCGAAGCGCGAGAAGCAAAGGCAGCAGGGACACACGGCGAATTGATGGTAAAATGCGCAGTCAGTTCGGTAAGTAGTTAATCTGCGGCAGGAATTGCGCTATACTCCCGCCGCTGTCTCCTTAGTTAAATGGATATAACGAGCCCCTCCTAAGGGCTAGTTGCAGGTTCGATTCCTGCAGGGGACACCATTTCATCTGCCAGTATCCCGCCATAACCCTTCGCACTCCACCACGATTACTGTTACAAGTATTTTTTATGAAAACACCTAACCATCTGATTTTTATATCTTTTAATCAAATTCACAATTGTAGAAGGTTTACATAATTTGTATACTGACACTTTTGAGTAGTAAGCTAGCCCTCAAAACCTTCAATTGTAACTGATATGAAACACCTTAGATAAGAAAGTTAATTTCACTAATCATTTTCATAATGATTTATAATGTTATGGTGTAGCATAGTTAGTTTTAACATATTAGTATTTTATTTATTTTGATAAAAATTAATAGGTTACATTAGAATGGCATTTGTTAGTGTTGGTTCAATTGATGAAAAATTCGTAACTTGTACATAATGCCATTCTTACCGATCCTAATGACTCTACTCAAATTTACTAACTATTGATAAGGACAAAAATAGTGGATGAATTTTCAGAAATCTCCAAAAAAATATTCAGTTTATTTTCAACAGATCAAGACTTTCATGCTGAGCAACAAAACGATGGTAGGTACTATAAAAAGCATGGAAGAATAACATCTGTAAAAATCGAACAAATGCTTAGAGACCACGGTTCAATAGCGGTGTATCAGCGGAATATAGATGACAGAATTAAATGGATTTGCTACGACTTTGACATTGTCAAATCACAACTATCTGAATCCAAAAGACAAAAAGCACAGGATGAACTTAATTTAACCGTAACTAAGTTTTGCAATTATTTAGTAAAAAAAGAAATATCATTTCTTATTGAACACTCTGGAAATAGAGGCATTCACATATGGATCACCTTTAATATACCTATATCTATAAAAAATGGATATGAAATAACGTCACTATTACTTGAACATGCGCAGCTAAATTACAATTCAGAAATCATTGCAATAGATTTATTTCCACACTCCAACAAAATTACGAATAGTGTAGGGTCTTGCGTAAAACTTCCTTTATCTAAGCATAAAAAATCAGGATGCTATTCATTTTTCTTGAAAGGAGTCAATTCTGTAGGCAAATCATCCCCTCCTCAATCACTCTCCCAAGAATTTTTATTTGAACAAAAAAAAATAGTCGACACACATGCGCCTGTATCAATTGAACAGATTGAAAAAACCTTCAATGTCTTTTTATCGCTACACCATACCTCATATTTCGAAGCTAGAATAAAAGAAATCAGAGTTAATGAATTTTGTTTAGATGAGCTATTAAAACACTGGGAAAAACACCCACCTTTAAATAACTTAAAAAAGAAAATTGAAGACCGTAACCTAAATAATCAAGAGCGGAAGCTCTTAGTAGGAATACTCGGAAATGTAGTTGGAAAAGATTTAAAAAAAATAGGTGAAAAAACCCTACTTAAAATATTCGAAATGCAGCAAAACTATAACAAAGACATTACACTCAAAGCAATAGATATGCTTTCTTCTTTTTACTTTCCAACAAAAGAACAGATGGAAGACATACTGAAAGAAAGGTTTGATAAAACTATCACAGATACCAACCTTTTAGATGCGATTTTAATAAAAGTTATCAGTTACGATCAAGGATACTTTGACTTTTGCATAACAGACGTCGAAGTAACAAGAAATGCCGAGATGAAATACCTTATACAAAATGATGAGGCTCAATCTCGAAAAGTTTTCAACGAGCTTTGTATAATTAGGCCTGAAGAGTATTTATCAAATATAAAAAGCTTTATTGAAAATTACTCTAGAGACAAAGTTAATTTCTATAGGCATTCTAGAAAAGAAAGCGATAAAGAAAGAGAGTTAATAAGCCTTGAGTGCCTTGAACGTATAACAACAAGTATGATTCTAAAGCAAATTCACCATTTCTTTAGTCTACCCAATAGCAATTCAAGTCATGGGTACAGGGTTCAAAATGGTTTCAAAAATGGTTTCATATTCGAGCCATGGCTCTATCTTTGGATTCAGTTCTTATCTAACATTTCAACTTTCATCAATAATCCAGACAACTCAGATTGTTATATAATAAAAGCAGACATTGCATCATTTTATAACAAAGTAGATCATGACAAACTTAAAAGAATACTATTAGATAGCTCTCCATTAAGCACTGTTAAAGAGAAACTAACATTATTAGATAGCCAATCCTTAGAGAAATACAAAAAATTAATAACAATCTGTCTTGATATCTCTAAGGCTACCGTTACTGATGATAAAGGGTTACCGCAAGGCCCAGCCTTTGCAAGATTCTTTGCAGAGTTGTATTTATCTGAGATCGATAGTAAATTTGAAGAATTACTAAGCAATGATTCAATATTATTATATCAACGATATGTTGATGATATTTTTATTGTATGCAAGTCTGAAAATGAAGCTAAAGTGACGCTTTCACTTCTTGAGTCAGAGCTTAATATGCTGGGACTTGAAATAAAACATAGTAAGACCCTTATAAAAAAAGTCGCAGACTTTTCTCCCGACTATGATAAGTATCGTTCTCAGTCAAAATATTCAGTAGATAGAATTTCCACTAATTTCTCAACCGCGACCAATGAAGAGAAAAGTCATGCTATAAACGAATTTATCAGTCTTATACAGTCAGATACTAAACAGGATGATTACTCATTTATTTTTTCTCACCTTAGAGGGGTCGCTGAGGTCGAACAATTAAAAAATGATGAGATAGATGATATTCTTGCAAGCGGGGTAGGTAGAGGAAGTTTATATCGGAACCTTTTTAATCATGTCTTAGAAGAGGAAAAAAACTGGCATTATCTAATATCAGCAAAAACTTACAATTCTCTTCAATCAGAAGTACTCACTTCGACAATTATAAATTTTATTGAAGAAGGAAAAAATAGTCATGATAAATTTATAGATTTGATGAATGAAATTTATGACAAATTGACATTGACCAACATGGTAAATGAGCACTTGTTACAAATGAATTTATTAATGGGACTAGATGTTGATTATAAAAAAATGTCCGCTAATTCAATAGTCGATGTGGTGAGTGCATTTCCCCTACGATTAAACATAAAAACGACAGCCCCCCTTCTGGAACAAATTAACACTGAATTAAACAGCATGGATGATAAAAACAAAATCATAAATGTACTATATGCGTTATCACGTACGGCGCACATAGAAACAGAAGAATTGAAAAAGATATCATCTCTGTTTTTCTCTTACATTGCCTTAAATATGGTTAATGCTGAGTTCAGTCAAAAAGAGGAATTCATCAACGAAAGCCTAAGCTACACAATAAAGTACCACTACCTTATTTCTTTATTTTCATTATCTAAAGTCAATACATCTCGTGAATTACTAATAAGCATGTGGAAGTATTGTGCCTGTATGCATAATAATATTAAACACAATATTAATGAGAAGATTGATTATGGGTGGATACATAAAATAGCATCAATAGAATTAGATCAAAGCAAGTTGTACGTTTTATTATCGTCAATCGTAGATGGCGAGATTTTCAGAGGAACAACAGACAAGAGATCCGTTTTCAAAACTTACCATACACTTCTGTTAATAAGGTTATCAGAAAAGATCTCAGAATGGAAAAGCGATGATTTAGATGCCTTACTTGAAAAAATAAGTAGAACCTCCAATTTTTACGAATGGATCATAAACAGAGATCAAACTGATTTACTTCCTAATTCTAGGGAGTGGTTTGACAGTAACATTATATATAATAATACCATAATGCTTAAGCGTGATAACAGAGTCCTCATTAGAAAGCCTTATGAGCTTTTCTATGATAAAACAAGTATAGGAGTTGCAGAGGATGGTTACGGTGAAATTATTGAAAATTACAACACGAATGAGCTCAATACAGTATTAGGTGTTATTTCTAACCTCAGTTTCAAACAGTTCATAGAATTCTTAACTAATGAACTTGAATCTAAAAATGAATACGGCCTTCCAAATATATTCACAAATACAGTTTTAGTTAGAGATAAAACTCTCAAACCCTTTACTAATGAAATTTACTCACCAAGATATTTCATATTCGAAGAAAACAATGAATTAGTCTCTATAAAAGAAAACTCCACTAAAGTTTTTATTGAGCTCATGTTTAAAAAATATGCTGAGGCTACCAACTTTGCATCAATTGAAATTCATGAAAAATATATAGCCAATATTCCTGATGAAATTGACCTAATAATTTTTCTAAAACATCTCTCCAGACAACTCAAAGCTTTTAGTGAGATGGATGATGTATCTTCTAATATTTTAATTGACCTTTCGATGGCTTCTGCATTTTATAGTAGCATTTCCGATAAAAACCCTCCCCTTACGAGCTTTGAAAAATTCACTGAGTTTTATCTACCGAATGAAGAATTCTCACATAGCACTTACATTTATTCGGTAGACGACACCATGTCGATCGATGACGCAAATCCTAAGAATTTAACAAACAGCATTCTAAGCACAATCACAAAAACTAAGAATTCAGCTTTCCCATTTCTAATGTTAGATATTGAAAATGGTCTTATTGACTTTCAAAACACTATTGAAAATATTCTTTCTAAGGATGAAATCGTGTTTTTAGTTAGCATTGAATCCTTTAGCCGTTGCCAAGTAAAACTCCAACCATATACAAAAACTCTTGAGCTAGGTAACAATGAAAGCTTTGATTATTCACATGTGAAATATATAAATTTCACAGGCCATTGCATTGAAGAAATTACTTTATCGCACTCTTTCTATATCAATAAAGCTTCGCATATTTATCACAGTAAGATTGGAGGTTTCATTTACTTAATTGCTTTACCTCCATCATTATCTAAAACTTACAGATATATTGTTTATTTATCTAGAACGTTATCATCACAACACCCTAGGACCTTTACACCATATGAGATAAACAAGGTAAACATATCAAAAATAGAGAGGTTTGAGCATGCTGTGCATGTTATTAGGCATCACAAAGGCATCCAATACGAAGTAGCAAAAGATCTATTAATCAAATGGCTATCGTCATTCCCTGAAAAGTATCGAGAAATTTTCGTGTTGCTAATAGCATCGCACCAGTACATCACCTCAAATGAAATAGGTGCATTCTGCGACCGTATTCTAAAATTAATAGATAATAATGAAAATGCAATGATGATAAAAAAAGTTGAGGATTATAATGGTACTATAAGATGTTTTCATCAAAACGATAGATTGAGTCGCAAACTATCTTCTTTAGATCCAGCCCTAATCGACATAAACCGATCTGACGAACTATCAATCATTGTAGATGTAATTATTAGCGGCACACAAATATATCAAGCAATGAATTTTTACGTAACGGGCTCAGGTAATAATAATTGTTACTTTGATGGTGTAGATATAAATGGAATAGCTCTAAACACCAAACTTGCAAAAGTTTCAAAGCTGAAAATTTACTGTATTTTATATACACAAGACGCTATTGATAAAATAGAAGAATCCCTTAAAAAAATAATGCCTTCGCTAAAACATGTAGAGATATCATGTGGTAGGGATATTGGTGACAGTGCCTATTTTGGAACTACAACAGCAATTGGTAATTTAGACAAAGAAAAAATCTCTAAAATATTATGTGATGAAGAAGAGTGCCTCTTAATATATAGCTATCTTAAACACCCGACTCTCAAAAACAAAGAGTTTCGCAAACGCTATGTTTTAACCAATGATAAAATTTCAAAAACGAATTTAGTTGCTAGATTTCAATCGCTACCAAAAATGTGCTTTAGCTTTTTGTATCTTGGGCTTAAAACCAACAACGAACTTCATCCCATGGATAGAGTTTTAGAAACAAGTGATCTAAAATAAAACTTTAAAGGGTGTTAGTTATCTTAGCACCCACTTTCAAATATATAGATTGGTAAAAATCATATCATTGATATTATTAACAACTAGTTCGACTTATAATTAATTGCAAAAGCAAGCGACCTCATGAATCCCTGAATAACCTGACGCCGCAAGAATATCGGCTGATGACTAAAAAACCGGAAATGTCAAAAAGTGTGTGGAACTAAAGCTGGGACACTTACAATACGAGTACCTGCCGGATGATTTCATAAGTTCATAGATTATCGACGTAACAATCTAATTCAATGAGAACATCGTAACAGTACTGAAAACAGATCATCGCCCCTCCGTCATTTTCCCGACATATCCCGGCCTTAAACTCACGCCATCCGCGATGAGAGAACCGTTAATGAGCCACGTAAAGCTAGCAGAAACCAGGATCGACCCGAGCGTGCGTATGCGCGAGTGCAATATTGGAAGGCAGTGCGAGGTGCTGGCCAACAGCCAGATGGAGTACAGCAGGCTGGGTGATTTTTCGTACGTTGGGGAATATTGCAGCGTGGCCGATGCCACGATTGGCAAGTTCGTGGCGATTGCCAACAGCGTACGTATTGGCGCACCGAATCATCCGATGGATCGCCCGTCACAGCATCGCATCACCTATTGCCCGGAATACTATTCCGCCAGCGCGGTGCGCGACGCCGGTTTTTTCAGCCGCCGCCGGGACGATAAGGTCATTATCGGCAACGACGTCTGGATCGGCCATGCGGCGATTGTGCTGCCCGGCGTTACCATCGGCGACGGCGCGGTAATTGCCGCCGGAGCGGTGGTCAGTAAAAACGTCGAGCCTTATACCATCGTCGGCGGCGTGCCGGCCAAAACTATCCGGCAGCGCTTTTCACCGCAGATTGGCCACAGACTACAGCAGATCGCCTGGTGGGACTGGCCGCTGGAAACGATTATCGAACGACTGGCCGACTTCCAGGACGCGGACGTTGAGGCATTTTGCCGCAGGTGGGAGTGAGCGCAACCGTGATGCCCTCCCCCTCCCGTTAGATAAACTGCTGCTCCCGCAGATGGCGCAGCAGCACTTTTCCTTCCGGCATAAAGTCGGTGCCGTAGCGCACCAGGCCAATCCCTTTCAGCTCGGCATCGATGGCATAGCGCAGTTCGCCGGGGGATTTCTGTGCCAGCATCACTACCGCGATTTTTTTCAGGCGCGGCTCGTACTTCAGCAGCACGTCGGCAAGGGTGTTCATCAGCTGATGCGCCGTACCCGGCATCCCCTGCAGAATCCGCGTCATATCCGGCAGACCGTAGTCCGGTAGGTGGGCCAGCGTACCGGCCCGGCAGTTGAGGATCCGCTGCATATTATCCAGCACGGAGAGAATCACCTGGTTCTCCTCGCTGACCTGATGCAGGTCGAGGCCGCCGGAAAAGTTGCCGTAGAGTATCTCGTAGAGCGACGGCGTGTTGTGGTCGCGCATCATCACTCCCCCTCGATCGCGATCGGGCTGAGGCTGTTCGCGCCGGCCTCAAATACCCGCGCTTTATCCGGATCGAGCTGTTTACGGTCCAGCACCTGTTTCCAACTCTGTTTCACACTGTCCGGGTGACGGAACAGCGCCACGACCGCAACGAATTTCGCATCGGCCTCCATCGGCATATCCAGGCTCGCGGCACTGCCCGGCTTGAGCACGACATCGCGGCTGGCCAGTAGATCCTGGCCCAGCAGCGACTCGCCCTCTTTCAACAGCTGCTGATAGACCGTTTTATCAAAGGTTTTACGCTCCCTTAGCTGATAAACGCGAATCACCACGGATTCCGGGTGCGAATTATTCTCTCGCGCATCCGTATTCAGATCGGCGCGGGCGACGAAATCAAGGTGCAGGACTTTAATCTTCTTGTAGAAAATAGATGATACGGCAGATTTCGTGCCGTCGCTGACGCTCTGACCCAGCCCGCATCCTGACAGGTTAAGAACCAGAACCGGCAGCAGCCAGATGGCTGATTTAGTTAAATTTGTAGGTAACACGTCGTTGTCCTTGAGTCTGTGTTGCGGGTTGCAGGCCGCTGTAGTTTCCCAGCTCCGTGGTAAAAGTGGCGGGCAGATCGTCGGGAACCCTGTCGCCATCAGCGCCCAACACGCCGTTCATGCCCAGCCATAGCGGTGCTTCACCCAGCGGCGGAACAGGCAGCAGGCAGGTGGGCACGGTCAGGCGAATACGCGCCTTAAACCGCCACCCCAGATAGACGCGCAGCATCACCAGAAAATCCTGCCAGAGCTGGCCTTCCGGCATCCAGCCCCTCGCCTCTTCAGGGTTGTGTGTTTGCAGCTCAACCAACAGCTGGCTGCTGGTATCCATCACTTCGTCCCCCAGCGGGCCGTTGCCATCCAGCAAAATATCCTCGTCGCCGTAAAAACCTGACGGCACATCGATCCTTACCGGACGCAGGCTGTAGGGGCTGACGTTAACGCGGGTATCCGGTGCCAACAGATGCACCAGAGCCTGCATCCCCTCCCGGGTTTTTCCGGGCTGGCGCAGCACGCCAAGGAGCGCCAGAAAGCGGGACACCGGCGTGGCGATATGATTCGCGGTGCCCGGAATGCCCAGCCCTACCAGCCCCAGCAGAGACTGAGAAACTGCATCCGTTCCCCCTGCGGCAAAGGTTGCCGGGTAAGAGTATTTTCGCCAGATACGGTAGAACTGAGTGAGGATGCGATGACTGAAGATATCCAGAAAACCCTGTAGCGCTTCGTGCCCTTCACGCTGCTGGTTAATATCATCCAGGAATGCCGTCGGCAGGGGTGAGTCAACGCCATAGAGCCCCATAAAGGTGGTGCGCACCACGGGTGGCCGGGTTTGATCTTCGCCATCATATTCAACGGCATTCAGCTCCGTGGCCGGAAAGCCCATTCCCGGATGAGGACAGAAGCGAACCAGGTCGTCAGAGGGACGGCTGGTGCTGCCCATCAGCGGTCGGGCAGGTTCCAGCTTTTCCAGCAGCTGACAGAAACGATAAAAGTTTATTCGCGTCAGCTCCGCTTCCAGGCGGGGCGTCAGCCGGGAATGCGGCGGTTGTGTTTCTCTTCCCATTCCAGGCGTTCTCCGGTGGGTTGCAGGATGATAATCAGGCGGTTAAACAGGTAGATATCGGTGTAAAGCGCAAAGAACCGGCTCAGCATTTCACCGAACAGGCAGATATCCCCTTTTCCGGCAAAACCGTTGCTGTCGAGGGTCACTTCAATCAGTACCCCACGCAGCAGATAGCCCTGCTCAAAGCGCTCCGTCTCACTGTGGCGAACATCAATAATTGCCTCCAGCCGGCGTCGGTTCATTTCGCTGTCGGTCCATTCGTACAGCGCCAGCGTGCCGCGCAGCACCTCGGCGTTGTCCATCATTGATAGAAATCCACTGCCGAGGTGGCTGAGTACCCGCCAGTGGAAGCGATCGCGGTCCGGTGGGTAGCAGGGCAGCGTTGGCGCGCACAGATTACGGACACCAATACTGACGGAGGTGCTTTTCATAACGGTATCCAGCAGCGTGCTCTGTAATGCCCGGCGAGGGAGCTGTCCGTTGGTACCGGTCAACGTCAGCGACAGGCTTTCGTTTTCCGGCACCGTATGACGATCGAACGCCTCGCCGCCGAGGATCAGCCAGGTACTGTGCAGTCCGGAAGGGCCACGCCGCACGCGAGTGTGGTAGTAATATTCCGGCGCTTCATGTCGCATCATCCCGCCCTTATGGCGAAAGCTGGAGAACGGAACGTAAACCTGCCGGCTTGCCGACATGACCGAATCCACGCTGTAAATCTCGGTGTGCCCGTCCTGTACGCGCATCGGGCGCAGCAGGTATTCGGTGCGCAGAGAATCGAGCGTCAGCGGATCGGACTCCAGCGGAAACAGGTTAATCACCGGCACGCAGTTAAGGCGCAGATGCTTTGTGCTAAAGGTGAAGTCATGCTCCCAGCGCTCGGCCAGCACCACATCGATTTCAAACCATGGAAGCGATGGTGGAAACTCGACCGATTCCAGCCCACACAGCCCGGTGAACATAAATTTTTCGCGGAAGGTGAAGTATTCCAGCAGCAGCTGATAGCCGCTGAAGCTGCTGTTGCCCTTCGGCCACAGGCGATCGTCCTCGGCAAATCCCAGCGCGGTGAAGTGCCCCGCCAGATGGCGGCGATCGATTTCTCCCGGCAGGCGCAGCCACATCCGGGCCACGTTCATGGTAAAAGCCTCATGCATGGCGCAGGCCAGCGGCGCATCGGCGTTGAAATAGAGCGGGATACGGCTCAGATCGATGCGGCTCCAGTCGGCCAGACTGCTGCATGCAAAGCGCAGTGAGATTGTCGAGCGGCCTTCGGCATCGGTCGTTAAGCGCGCCTGCTCCAGCGCCAGTGGCTGAAGGCCGATCTCGCGGGTGGTGGTATAGCGGCAGCGCGTTGCTTTATCGCCAACCGGGCGAGACTGTATTTCAAAGCCCTGATTTATAATCATTATCTCTTTCATTTCCCGCCATTCTGGCGTGAATTCAACTACCGACATTGACGGGATGGTGCGCAGATAATGTGGCCAGAGCAGGCTGACCAGCCCTTCGGTGAGCTCGGGCAGATCATCATCCAGTTTTTGGCGCAGCCTCCCCATCAGAAAGGCAAAGCCTTCAAACAGGCGTTCAACATAAGGGTCGCGCGCCCCGGCCTTGTCGAGATTGAGCATTGCCGCTCTGTCCGGATGGGCACGGGCAAATTCTTCACCAGCTTCAAGCAGGTAGCGCATTTCAGCGTCGTAGTAACGCAGGGTTAAATCGTCCATAACAGAACCTGAGTTGTGGTTTTTGGTATGTGGGAAGGTCTGGTTCCCGGGGATGAACTCAGCCGCAGAGCACTGCGGCGCGTGCCGGATCGATATCTATCAACCCGGAAAGCAGGGAATCCATTTCCGGCTGCAGACGGATTTTATCCGCCTCGCTGCGCGACACTCTGGATCGCAGCAGCTTCAGGCGGCGGGCTTTTACCTCGAATATCAGCTCCGGCGCCCACTGTTGCAGCGTCAGCGCCTGCGCCCCGTCATCAAGTTCACCAAGCAGATGCAGCGACATTTCATTTTTTCCGTACTGTTCGGTAACCCGCGCCATCAGCAGACGTACCAGCCAGCGGTCGCGGGCGGATACGATGCCTGGCCGCGCCTGTAGCCAGTTAAGCGCCGCCTCAATGCCGTCGCTGTCGGCCAGCGCCAGCACCTCTGGCTCAAGGCTCAGAACGTCATCGCCGGCGTGCGCTGCCGCCGTAACCGGGCCATCGTTCCACTGCGGCAGCTCATCGCGCACCGTTACGTTGATCCAGTTCAGCGTCACCTCATCGGCAAAGGGTGTGCCGTCGTTAAAAGCGAGCGCCTCAAGGCCCGGCAGCCGTGAGAGCAGCCCCTTCAGATCGCTACAGATAATCTCGGCGCGCACGCTGTCGCTGTCCTGTCTGACCAGCGCCTGCCAGGTATACCACTGCAGGTCCAGCCACAGATGGTTCACCCCCTGCGCCAGCAGGCGATCGCTCTGTTCCAGCAGTTCTGACCAGCTTTGCTGTAGATAAAGGCGTTTGAGATGTGCGCGGTGATCCGGCTTTGGGGGAACCAGCCGTGTACGGCCGCTGGCATCCAGCGGCGGCAGTTCGGTCAGCGTGTCCCAGCGTACGCTTTTTATCAGGTGATGACCGGCAAGCCAGCCGCCGTGCTGGTCACGCAGGTATTTTGCCAGCACTCTGGCCTGTTCCAGCAGGTCGCGGCCGGAGCTGACGGCGGTCATCAGCGGCGTGGATGCACTGGTCGACGTTGTGTTCTCTTCACTGCTGGTTTGTGGTACCAGGCTTTTTGCTCCGCCGCTCTGAGCCAGGCGATTTTCCAGCGCCTGGCACAGGCTGGTAAACGTCGCGCTGGCTTCGCCATCCTGACGACGGAGTGCCTGCTCCAGCAGCAGCAGCGCGCCGCCAATACGCTGCATTGCGGCCATGTCGACTTCCGGGTACAGAGCAAGACTGTCCAGCATGCGGCTGCTGCCCAGCCATTCCAGCGCGGAGCATCGGCTGCGTTCGCGTTGCGGGTGCAGCGCAGCGCCAAAGCGCTGGATCGCACCGGCCAGCAATTCCAGCCCCTCGGCAAGCCCTGTTTCACCATCCTGATGCAGGCGTGCCCAGATATAAAAAGTGACGATGCGCAGATCTTTACTCACCGTGGTCAGCAGCTTTTCCGCCAGCGTGCAGACCAGCGCGGTATCAAAGCCGGACAGCTTATTCATCTCCTCACGGATGCGCTGAAAATCATCGTCATAGCCGGGATCGTCGCCGGTCGGATGCCCCTCTCCTAACGGCAACAGCCAGCCCTCCCAGCGTGAAATATGCGCCTGTGCCCGTTCCGACAGCGTCTTCTCATCAGCCTGGCAGGCCGCGACTAAGTTTTGCAGATAGTTCATTGATCGATTTCCTCCCTGTCATTGCCTTGTATCGTGCTCTCCAGCACTTGTGCCTGAGCGGTGGCATCCACGCTAAAAATATCTTCCGGCAGGGAGAAGCTGCGCAGCCCCAGCAGCGCCAGTGGCCCATTACCCAGTTGCGTTCGCAGCACCCACTGCAGCCTGCTGCCGTCCGGCGCGCTAAAACTCATCATCCAGTCGCTGCGGTCCTGCTGCTGTCGTTTCCCCTGCTCCAGCCAGCGAATAAAGCCCCAGGTGCCGCTGTAGTCACCGAACAGGCGCGCCCCGGCGCTGGTTGTCGTCCACGTCAGCAGGGTGCCCGGCTTCCAGGTCTCCCCCGGCCAGCGGAAGCTTTGCCAGTCGGTCATCTGGTTGAAGTAATGCAGTTTTTGCCCGTCAATGGTCAGCTGCGTTTCGGTGACTTTCGGCGCGGGAAGCGCCTGGAGCTCAAAACCGATCCCCTGGCGCCCGTCGGTAAACAGAATATCCGACAGCTGGCTTAACTGGTTAACCGCTTTCAGGAAGGCCGGATTAAAGTTAAGCCCCTGTCCGCGCGCGTTATCCGGCACCCAGCGGCTGCCCTCTTTGTGTAGTACGCCGGACAGTTCGGTCGTCAGGAATCTGTCGATGCGGCCGCTGTCTTTGCGGATAAATTCCGCCAGCATCGGCAGAGAGGCATCGCTTTTACTGGCGGCGAACGGGAAACGCCCGTCGAAAGCGGTACGCCAGTTGGCGACAATCGAACGATTCCAGCGCTGGTTGAGGCTGGCCGCCGACGGCTGTAACACCGTTTCCCAGGCCTGCGTCAGCGGCTGCACAAACAGGGTGTGCCCGAAGCCGCTCCACTCTTCGCCGAGACTCGCCGCCATCAGGCTGCCATACTGCTGCGTGTCGGTCAGATCCACGCTTTTTCCCTGAAACACGGTCTGCGCCAGCGTCTGCATCATCGCCTGCGGATCGGACGCTCCCGCCACCTGCTGCAAACGCAGGCGGACACGGGTGATGCGGGTCAGCCAGCTTTGCAGGCTGAGTGAGCCGTCCGCCGACATCACGCCGGCGTCATGATTTTTGCCCAGAATCTGAAGCAGCGGGCCAAAGGTTTCATCCAGTGGTCCCTGCGGCCCCCCTGCCTGCTGGCCGATAAGCGGCTTATCCCGGCTGCCGACCAGGTCTCTGGCTGAACGAAGCAGCGAATCGGACAGCGCTTCATTCTGCTGCCCCGCCTGCCCCTGCCAGGCCAGCGTGTTCATCAGCGCAATCAGCGGCGACTGGCGTACATCGCTCATCAGCGTCAGCTGGTCGGTCACATCGGCAATCGTATGGGCGGGCTGCAGGCGCAGTCCGTTAAGGAAACTCAGCCAGCTGCCGGCAAAATCGATGAAGTAACGGCGGGTCAGGCGCGCCCGGAGCGCTTCCGGGGTGATATCCGCCGCCACCGCCTGGCGATTGTCGCTGAGCACCCAGTCAATTTCCTCGCGCCGCGAAGTGGCGGCCTTCTCAACAGCCTGCCTGACGCCCCCCTCCCACGCCTGGCGGGTAAACATGCCGGGTACCACCCTGTCGGTATAAAACAACCGTCGCGCATCGGTGCCGCCGGTCATGTCCTCCAGAGACACATCGGCATAATTGCGGCGCACGGACTTCAGCATGTTTTCATACAGCGTACTTTCGTCATTACGACGGCCAAGCTGCCGGAGCAGCACCTGGCGACTCTGGCTGACCAGAGACGCATCCGGGGTAATTTTCCACTGTGGCTGTTTTGGCAGCTCGGAAATGTAGAACGCCCACAAATCCGGCGACAGGCTCTGCCACAGGCCACTGGAAATACCCGGATTAGTCGGTTGCACCGCCTTCATCGTCCGGGCATAAAACGCGCTGTCCACGTTGTCCGGGCGCGACATCATCAGCCAGGCTTTCAGCCGGTCATAGCCGGGCTTCGCCAGCAGCCTGCGCTGCTCGCTGTCGGGGGCTGAATTCGCGAGGGCCACGAGCTTTTGTGCCAGGGCGATACCGGCCGGATCGCGGATCAGACGGTTATTCGCCATGCCGTACCACGGGAGCATGGCGGAGAGAAGCTGGCGATGATGATCGAGGCCAAAACGCCGGAACCAGGGTGCACCGTGCAGGATGCGGTGCTGCAGAAGGCCGGCCTCGTTGCGTAACTGGTGCAGGGCGGTTAGCTGGCTGTCCGACACGGCGGGATGCTCAACCAGGTCATGCGCTTTATCTGCAACCTGAATAATCTGCTGCCGGTTCAGGGAATATGACAGCAGCAGCCCGGCACCCCACAGGCCGAGAACAGCCATCAGCATCCGGCAGAGCGTCTGCTGCCAGGCCATGCCAGTGCGGTGACCGCGTACACGAACACAGTCACTGAGGATACCCTGCCAGGTTTTCGGCAGTATGAGTGCATGCCGCTGCACCCGGAGGGCCGGATTATCTGCCCGAATCGGGTAAGCGCCGGTTCCCTCTTTCGCATGATTGTCGCTCACCGAAGCGGGGCTGCCAGGCAGGCTGAACATCAGGCCACGCAGCATCACGGACCGCTGAGAGCCATAAAGCCATGGCGTCAGCTGCCGGGCCCAGCGGGTAATCCCGTCCTGCTCAAGATGCTGACCAAGCCGCAGCAGAAAGTCGTTTCGGTTATCTTCCGCTATCTGGCTGATACCCTGCGCTCTCAGGCCGGGGAGCAGGCTTTCCATCTGCCGTATGATGTCATCCTGGCTGGCACGAAGCGGAAACAGCGCACCCACGGCCTGCTCGCAGCGCCCGGCCTGCGACCACGCGCTGTCGGCGAGCTGCCACAGCCACACCGGAGCGCGGTAACGCAGCCGTTCTCCGATCTTTTCCAGCCCGCGCAGATCGCTGTCGCTCACCTGCGGGGTCAGACTCATTGCGGGTGATATGACGCGAACAATACCATCCAGCGGGCGACGACGGCGGAGTTTACGCAGAGCGGTCAATACCGTCGCATCCGGTTCATCTGTCAGGCTACCGCCGTAAATCAGTACGGTACGGCTGCCTTCCAGCCACTGCTGTTGCTTCAGCCCGGGGGTCAGCTGTTCAATCGCGTCGTCATCGCCGGTGACCAGCAGCAGACGGACTTTGCTGCGCCAGAAAACTCCGTAACGGTTTCGGAGGGATTCTTTAAGACTGGAAAAAAGCTGAGCCTTCTCGCTACCTTCAATGAAAATCGGCCCGGACTTCTCGCCTGACACCTGCGGTCTGTAGACGGCCTGATTTTTTCTCTGCTTCCACCGCCACCAAACGGGTGAGCCAATCAGACCAAAGAGCAGGACGGCAAACACGCCTCCCCAAATGGTCCAAATTTTCCGAGTTGAAATCCCCATCCTGTGTAAACTTTCCAGGTTGATAGAGAGTATAAAAGCACTTATCCCCGCCAGACCTATAACCAGAAGAAAATATCCCCATGAGCCATAGCGTGCATTCGGCATCTTTTTGTGTTCGGTCATGCGTAAAGCTCCCTGGCAATCAAGCAAAGTGTCCCCGTTTGCTGCGATGTCTGATTCACAAGCAGCTGGTCCTTACCTGTTTTATTGGCGGCCTCCACCAACATGACTAAGGAAAGGGGTAAAGCCATCTCACCCGGCGGACCAAAAGAAAGATCAATAGAATGCAGCGGCCTTTTTTCCGGCAGCCGCCACTGGTGCTGGGTTGCGTACTGCATGATTGTTGCTGGCGTTTTTTCAGCCGTCCCCCACAGCCACACATATTCCAGACTCTGCTTATCCGGTTGGATGTATTCAAACAACATCTCTAACTCATTAATAAGATTTCCTGCTTCCAGCGGCATCACCCGAGTTATTCCAGCAATCACAGGTAGTGAATGCTGACGAGCAAAGGTGGGAGAGGTGATAAGTTGAGCAGAAACAAACTCACTTGACGGCCCAACGCTCCGTGTGGGCCAGTCCTGAAGACACAGAATTAATATCAGTCCATCTGCGTTCTCTTCATCATAAAAAGACGAGATGGATTCAGTTGAATACACTGAAGTTGGTGCGAGATCCCATTGTTGGTAAACAGAGTTATGCCGAAAATCATCGAACCGATCTGGGGTCTGAAAAACATAAACAGAGTGTAGATAATGACGATAGCCGGGGCATTGTTGCTCTAGTTTTCGATCTATTTCCCTCATCAGATCTGGAAAACTACACGGAGAGTCAAACAGTGGACGCGCCTTTTTAGGATATGCAGGCACCTTATCCAATTCCCCTAATAGCGCCTCCATCCCGTTCTCTTCCGGAGAGAATAAAATATTACCCACTACAGCATGCTGCCGTCGACTCCAGCGCCGCCAGTCATCTTTAGTGCGTTCTGTTTCGAGGTTCCAGGCCTGGCTGGCTACAAGAGACTGTTCATATCGGTTAAGCATTATCCCAAATAAACAGAGCCAAACGAAAAATGCAGGTATAATACCGTAGAGAAAAATACTCGTGTAGCTTTTCACCTCCAGAACCCAAACATTGAAAGCGGAAAATATGATTAACATCAATATCAAAAGTATTATCCAGAACCCATACTTCAGTCCGGGAAGAGGTTTCTTTTCAGGGATATCAGGAACAGGCCATGCCATAGTAACACTCTAAATTTTACGTTTTATTAAAAAAATAAGTGAAATACAAAATCAATAATTATTAACATTACCGCTCACCCGGCTATATCTTCCGTCTAATCATCCTTAGAGTAGCTATCCTGAATAGTGGGGATAAATTTTGCATGGCACGGACAGGAACTAAAACTATCAAGCGACCCAGCCAGAGCCTGACTTCCATCAAATGTATCTGCAGTTCCACCTAATATTTTGTAAGTTCCCGAATACTTACCGCAGTTAACCATATCACCCTCTCTGGCAGCAGAAACGCCATGCCATTGAAAAGTTGGGTCACCGGTAAGGATTTTTCCACCGCATGTGGTTCCATCACCAACTCTTAAAAAATATCCGACACTCATTTTCAGTCCTTTATTCAAAAACATTAAATGGCATTCGGTCGAAATCTAAAAGAGTGTAAAACACGACTCCAGATATCAACCATCTGTGCATCGGTATAATTAACCACCTTACCCGACGAATGCATTAATATGCTAACGGAAGGATTGAAATAATTGATTGTTTTTTCATTAGCATAATACTGGAAGTAATAAAACTTATCAGACTGGCTGTCATAACGGGGTTCTTTGCCTAACGTTAACCATTCTTCTCCTGCCACATTATTAAATCCAAATTTTCCTTTACGCAGGGTTTTACCTCCATATTGAGAAAGTACAGATTTAATCTCAGCCTCTCTATCCAGCATGCTTTCCTTTTCGCTTTCTATCGTATTATCCATGTCAACAGCCCAATAAAACTGAGGGTTTTCGAAAACCATTGAGATTTCTTCTTGATGCTTACTACCATCATCCTGAATGAATCCATAAGGAATGCAAATACCTTTCCCTGAAGGAATCTCATTGTTTGGTCGTCCTTGCAATCTGGAAATTAAGGATTGCATTGCAGCTAGTTTTTGTGGTTTATCCGTAAATGGTCTATTTCTTTTTTGAAATCTCTCCTGCCTTTTCTTATATTTAAAACCTGTAATGTCAGTAAATTTAACTTTAATGGTAAATACTATGTTTTCAATAAAAACTTGAGCTTCCAACTCTCTTGCAGCATCTGGATATGCATAGCTTTCATTTTTATCGAAAATAACACCATCATCCAACTTAATTACTTCCCTTAAAAATGGACCTTCAGAATCATCACTGGTACGTTGGTTTTTTAACTCCCTTTCTCTAAATTCAATGCGCTGTTTAAATGCTGGCAGATAGATAAATTTGCTTTCGATCGTCATGTCATCAATCTTAGTTAAAGATGATATATGCTGATTTAACGCCGCAGGATAATTGAAAGTGTAACGCCCCAGGCAATACATAGGAGCATCGTCAAACAGGGAGTTGATCATGATTAAGTCCTTTTCGTTAAGAGAAGATGAATATGTTTTATTAGGAAAAAAGCAGACCGCTAAAATAAAGAAAGAAACCCAAAATAAAGAACCAAAACTCCCATTACCCATCATGGCTTAACCTCACTCACTTGCAATATTCTACATAATGACCGTAATGTGAATTTTATGGCAGGAGAAACATCTTTTGTTTTTTTGTAGGTATCATATTCTGAATCCCCCTTCATTGGAGAAAACTGATATGCATTCTGATGATCAACATTCATTTTTAAAATTTCTTTGAACCGGCCTTTTGCCTGGAAATTGATAGAAGATTCAGGAACGGTTCCATCACCACTCCCCCCCTCATAGTCTTTTGATGGGGTGTCTTTCCAAATATGGCTGGATTTAAGTAGTGTATATTCCCGTTTATCACCATATTCCTTGGTTTCTCTGCTGTCATCAGATACCCAAAGCCATGATGTTTTATCGCGTAACTTCCAGGTCAAAGTTTCATCAGAACGACGGGGATCCTTGGGCTTACTCTCATCAAAAAATGCGCCATAAAATTGATAAGTATTGGCATGATACTGACATTCCATTTTTTTTATAAAAGGAACCACTTTGTTAGACATCAAATCTTCATAATCATTTCTGTTTTTATTAATAACATCATATTCACTATCCAAAACATCAGATTCATACATCTCCCACCAAACTCCATCCTGAAGATAAATCTCTTCAAATGGATCGCCATTCTCAGGCAGCAACAGATCTGTTATCCCATCAGGACTGCCTTTTTCAATCCGCAACCACGGCTGACCATTGTTATACCTGGGTGAAGGTAATAACTGTAGAGGAGCTGGAGATTGCGCCAGTACGGACATTAAGCGCGTGGCACTCATTCCCAGCACCAGTCCCATAGGCATGGAGTGCTCCCCAATCTTCATCATTTTGTAGGCGGTTGGGGATCCTAAATCCGGCATAACACCATGCACAATGCCTAATATTTTATCTTTAGCCGGTGTATTTAATAGCTCAGACGCATAGCGGGAAACCAGCCCCCCCCATTGAATGGGTCACCAGAATCACTTTTTCGTGTCCCTTTTCAAACGCCAGTCCATGCCCTATATCACCATTAGTATTAGGTCTATATAAATTTAAAACTTCATCGATGTATTTCGCCAGATCCTGTGCTGACTGAGCGTTGTCCTGTAGCCAGTTATAACCGAAAGCATGAAGCGGAAGCAGTAGATTACGGTAATTATTAGCTTCATTGAACGAAAGTGGAGACTCATCATCAGGTGATATTTTTTCACCCAAAAAATGACGAAAAATTGAGTTACCACTAAAATATTCGTCAGCAGCACTAGCAGAGCAAACGCCATCTTTTCTGGCCTTATCATAGTAGCCTTCCCATGCCAGCAGTTCTTTTTGTAACTTGTCGAGAGGGTCTGCATATGAAAACTGTAGTACACTCCCCCATCCTCTTTCCTGCCGGGAATTTGCAAAATAAGTCGATTCATTATTATTATTTTCGACATTTTGAGTAGGATCTACTTCTGTTGTTTCTGGATTAAGTAACTTCCTCCTTTTATTTGCTGATGTAAAAACCCAACTGAGAGCATCATTAGCCTTCCCTAAGGTTCCAGTTCGGATTCGCCATATTGATTTCTTATCTGTCTTACTCCGTAAATTAGACCCCATGATGCCAGGTAAAAAAATGACAGGAACAACCCTGGTCGGGGGACAATAACAGCGAGCAATGGCATTAAGCGATTTGTGTTTCAGTGTAATATCATCCCATACAACCTTTTTTTTATCATTAAATCTGCCAAAACAATGTTGAATTATTTCACTATGTTCATCCTGCAGCATAATCATCCTTAATATATAGATTGAATCCTGATCCTATCCAGCGGAGAACCACCGAGATCCCGATGGCGGAATTTAGGCAGTTCCGGAGGCATATAAAAATAATTAAAATAATGCTTAGTTTTATTGTCTTATATTTTATCTAATAAGATAGCGCTGAGAGAATCAACATTTACACACCTCTGCACCGCCATCGCCCCTGAAGCAGGGCTTGCCAGATTTTGCTAAGCGCCATCACCGCCAGTTAGACCTGGTTTCTGAGCCGCCATAGGTGGGCTATGAGACATCAGCAGGACTTCAGGCGTCACGTTAATTCTTTTCATGGCGCTAAAATCAGAGTGCTTTCCGCTGGTGCTGATAACATTCTCTCCCGTTGACACTTGCACGCTTTTTGGGGTGCTCAGGGCAATGCCCTCCGGGGCGGAGAGTAACAGTGCGGACTGTTTCAGATCACTCAGCGTTTGCTTCATTTATAGCGCAGTGAATTCACCAGCCTGTCCCAGATTTCAATCATCTGCGCCTGGCTGTAACGCGTTTTTTTATCAAAATTGTTTATCCCGATTGTTAACCAGGGTTTGGCTGGCGTGGCATCGGCCTCGTTGGCATACAGGTCAAATTCATAGAGAGGATTGACATTATTATCTATGGTTTGCGGACCACCGGATAACCATGCCTGGGCGGGTACCCCACCCGGTGAGAGTGCGTATTTTTTA
This sequence comes from Pantoea coffeiphila, assembly GCF_016909495.1. Lineage (GTDB taxonomy): Bacteria > Pseudomonadota > Gammaproteobacteria > Enterobacterales > Enterobacteriaceae > Erwinia > Erwinia coffeiphila. Next base: position 329,086 of record NZ_JAFBFW010000004.1, read on the forward strand.
AGCGTATGTTGATTGGCTATTTTGAGTGTTTTTTCGACTTCAGCGGTACGATTAAAAAGTGTGTCATCAGAACCCATATAGGTATTATTTGTATACACGCCCAGAATGAAATCATCATTTTCATAACTGAATGTGATTTTTTCCCGATGTTTTTCCCCGTCATCATGAATAAATCCATTTGGGATACAGATACCCTTAGCTACCGGGATACCATCATCTTTTCTGCCGCTTAAGCGCGAAATCAACGATTTCAGTGCAACAAGTTTGGCGGGCTTCGTGTTTGCATCGGCCTCAGTAAAACCATCGGATAAATACTCAATTTTATCTTGCTTATTTTTTTCACCGGAAAAGTCCCTGAAGTTTGCGGTAATCATAAAGGCCACCATATTCACATAGACATGGGCCTCCAGCTTCCGGTAGATATCCGGCGTACCAGATTCATTATGATCAAAGATAACACCGCGCCCATCGGGTAAGATAATCACCTCCTTCAGGAAAGGAGCATTCTCAGGTTTATTTTCAGGTTTATTAACAGCATCGTGCAGCGCCTGTTCTCTTAACTGCACCCGCTGCTTAAAGGCGGGTGGATAGAGAGGTTTACTTTCAATTTTAAAGTCATCGATAAAAATCATGTCGTGAAGCTGATTATTAAATGACTCAGGAACACCAATCACATAGCGCCCGATACACTGCGGTTTGGTCTGCGCAAACAAAGTATCTATCACTGAACTGTCCTTCTGCATTAGCGTGGATGCCGTAGCCGGGGCAATAAAATACAGGCTGCCCGCCATAAGAGATAACGCTGTTATCTGCCGGATTGCATTCATGGGCCAGGGATCTCCTGAACCATTTTCACAATAGCCCTGAGAGTAAACTGCAGGGCAGGCCTCGCATGAATATCCTTCAGGCTGCTGACGTCGTAGGCTCCCTGGTGATCAACACCGGTCGCCAGAACACTTTTTATTTCGCCGTTGCGGCATAGCGCACTCAGCGATTCCACCGGCACCGTGCCATCTCCAGGCGTTTTTGACGAAGTGACCTCGTACATCTGTGAGCGATTAAAGGGCAGGGGGACCTCCCGGATGTTGTTGGGCAGCTTCCTGTCACTTTCATGCATGTTTTTCGGGTAGGTGATGGAGGTTTTTCTCCATGCCAGCGTACCGTCTGAAGCTATTTTATGGCCATAGAAGGCGTAGGTATTGGGATGATAGGTATTGTCTAAACTTTCAATAAATGGTTTTACTGCTTTACGAATAATATCGCTGTACTCAGCCCAATTACTCTTGATAGCCTCCTCATCCTTATCGATAATGTCGGGTTCATACAGGCGGTACCAGAGGGTTTTATTCCGGTAAATCTCTTTGAACGGATCCCTGTTCTGAGGCAGTTTTACATCACTGCCATCTTCAGCCCTGCCCTGCACCGTCAGCCAGGGAGCTCCGGAAAGGTATTTCGGCGAGGGTAAAAGCTGTAGCGGCGCAGGCGCCCGTGCCAGGACCGGCATCAGCTCTTTTGCTGAGTTACCCAACACCGCCCCTGCCATGCCTTCCTGTTTTGCTCCGACCTTCATGCGGCGGTACGCCGCCGGAGAGCCAAGGTCGGGGATCACCCCGTGCACTATCCCAAGGATTTTATCTTTTGCTCCGCAGACCTGGGAGGCGTAGCGGGCCACCAGCCCCCCCATAGAATGGGTAACAATAATGACTTTTTCCTGCCCGGCGGGAAAAGGCATGCCGTGGCCACAGTGATTTTTGTAGAGGTTGATAGTCCTGTCGATAAAAGCTACCAGCCCTTTCGCCGACGTTTTATTGTCCTGCAGCCAGTTATAGCCATAGACGTGCACCGGGAATAAAAAGTTCTGAAAATGGTTCAGCTCCTCCTGAGTCAGGATAGATTCGCCGGTAATTTCAAGATCTTTCCCCTCAGACAGCGCCCTGCCAACCAGCTGGCTCAAAATCCCACTTTTTATCGGTGTTGATTTGCCATAGTTAATAAGGCTCTGCTGCCAGTCATCCGTCAGCGCGCCCTGGAAAACGCTTAGAAACTTGCCGTAGCTGAAAGATAATATTTCTCCCCAGCCCCGATCCCGCCGGGTTGGAAATAGTTTCCCGTCATCGGTGAGGGGAGAATAGACGGCCTGGTCGATATCCCCCCGATTATCCACTTTTGTCGTGTCTGGATTAAGCAGGTCTCTTCGCTTATCTCCACTTTTTCCTGCCCATTGACCGTATACCTTTAATTCACTGTCTCCACGCCAGACAGGATTTTTCCCGCCCTCCCCACTCCCCATCAAACTAGTCCCCATCACGCCGGGTAGAAAGATGACGGGGATCGTTTTGACCGGCGGCTGGATCAAAACGGCTTTAGCGTTCGCTGATTTTTTCTGATTCTGGATACCGGGCCAGTAGACCTTTCCACTGTCATCCCATTCAGGCTTTATACAGGTCACAGAGGGGCGGGTATCGTTACCCGTAGTATTTTCTTCTACCATGAATTCCGTCCTTTTCCGTTCAGGAAAATACTTTTCAGAAAATACCTTCGGGGCAATCAAACCAATGCACTCCCCAAAGATATGCTCTGAAATAACAGAGCGCTCAATTCCTGCACCTTATTTTTTATCCAGCCAGGTGGCACTGAGAGAGTCAATATTTATATTATTCTGCACTGGCGTGGCCCCCGAGGCTGAAGTCGTCAGATTTTGCTGCGCGCCATCCCCGCCAGTTAAACCCAGTTTCAGACCGTCCACGGGAGAGCTATCCGATAGCCGCAGAACTTCAGGCGTCACGGCAAAATCCGCGCTTTCCCAGCTCTGCGCTGCCTGGCTCATACTCTGCCCCCCGAACTTCTGCCATACAGCAGCACGCTGGATAATTTTGTCCGGGGCCCCACACTCCACGATACCGTCAGCAATGCGGATATACCCCCCGCCGCTGGTCAGAATAATTTCCTGCTTCGCACTGATAACCACTTTTCCCTTACTGCTGCTGATACGGATATCTTTCAGTGCATCCAGCGTCATTTCATCACCCTGCGCCTGTATCTCCACCTTCCCTTTACTGGCAAAGATTTTGATACCCAGCTTCTGGGCAAACAAACTCACCTTCTCCCCGGCTGCCACGGTGAATCTTTTCAGGGCACTGAAATCAGTGTGCTTTCCACTGGTGCTGATAACATTCTCACCCGCTGACAGTTGCACGCTTTTTGGGGTGCTCAGGGCAATGCCCTCCGGGGCGGAGAGTAACAGTGCGGACTGTTTCAGTTCGGTCAGTGTTTGCTGCAATAGCGCCTTCTGAGTCTGAATGTCCGCCAGTTCGGCTTTAGCTGCTTCAACGGCACTGCTCAGGGCTTCAGCCCGGTTCAGGGCCTGTTGCAATTGACTCACCGCCGCCCCCATCTCCAGCACCTCGCCCTGCGCCTTCGCCTGGCCGTCCGCCGAGATAAATATTCCTTTCTGCGCCCGTATCGCGCCCCGGCTGTCCGTCCGCAGCTCAAAACCTTCGCCCCGCTTCTGCCGCTCGCTGTCCACCAGGTGACCCAGGTTCAGCTGGCTTTTGCCGCCGTACTCCGTCGAGACCTTGATGTGTTCCTGCCCGCGGTTATCATCCAGCCGGATTTTGTTGTTTGACGGCGTGCGCAGCACGTTACGTCTGTAGTTACGGATGGTGACGTGGTCGCCGTGTGCAGAATCGTGCAGCACCCCGGCAATGTACGGCCGGTCCGGGTTGCCGTCCTCAAAGCCTATCGCCACTTCCGTCCCCGCCAGTAGCGGCAGGTGCAGGCCGTACGTATCCCCCGCGTACGGCCGCGACTGGCGTACCCACAGGCTTTCGAACCCGCTTTCCCAGCCGTCGCGGTCAAACAGCATGTTGACCCGGTAGCGTCCGTCCTTATCGATATGCCCGTAGGTGTCGTTCGGCGTGGTGCTGGTCACCCGGGCCGGCAGCGTACCGGCCATCACCGGACGGGAGCCGGGTGCCGGGCGGAAGCTGAAATCCGTACCGTCAGGAATACCGTCAACATGCACGGTAAAGTCGGCGTCACGGCGCGCGTGGCTGTGCATTGCCGTGATGAGTACGCCCTGAGCAAAAACCTCCGCTACCTCATAACCCCCGGTTACCTTCAGCACCTGCCCCGGAGAGAGCGTCGGGCTGCTGCTGGTGGCGCGGGTCTGCGTCTGCCCGTTCAGGTAGCGTTCATGGCGGATGCGGGCATAAAATGCGCCGGTCTCCGGGGCCGGGTTGCGGTCGTGCGCACTGCCCGGCGTCAGGTAGTTGTCGGCATAATGATACGCATCGCCGTACGTGGTGGAGTCGCCGCGCGTGGCATCCACCTGCGTGTTCATGTCTTCCGTGGCCCGGCGGTAGTTATAATCCCGGGTGCTGACCTGCTTCTGCACCACCCGGTGATGGCTTTCCATGTTCCACACCGAGTCCACGCCCACGGAATGCTGGCCCGACGGCGGGACCGAGGGCAGGGTCAGGCCCGGCTCACAGCCCTGCCGGCTGTCGTAAAACTCCACCACGTCAATGTTCAGCCGCGTGTCGGTGGTGAAGCGGAACCAGATACCCACTTCTCCCAGCAGACGGCGGATAAAGTGCAGGTCGTCTTCGCCGTACTGCATCACCTGCTCGCGGCGCGGATAGTCCTGCACCAGCGAGAACAGAAAATCCTGACCGCGCATGTCGTGGCGCTCGCGCAGGATTTTCTCCACGATTTGCGGCACCGACATGTCCTGATAAATGGCGTTCTGGTGCGAGCGGTCCAGCAGCGCCAGCCGGGGCTGAAGCGTCAGGGCATAGCGCGTCTCGTCTTTTGAGGTGCTGAGGCGGTCAAACCCCGTCACCACACCCTGGATCACCCGCACCGGCTGCTGGATTTTAATCCCCCGGCCCTGATCCACCGGGGCCTGCAGCGTCAGTGACGCCGGTTTCAGCAGCATGCTTTCCTTGCTGATGTCATGCTGGCTACTGGTGAACTCAATGCGATAACTGAACGGCTGGCTTAGCGCCTCCCGGCCTTCAAAGATCATTACGTCCAGATCCGCATCACAGCCGCGTACCGCCAGCAGGTGGTGGCTGTGGCTAAATTTTATCGTAGAATTGGCGTCCATTGAGTGCCTTCAGATATAAAGATGGATTAAATGACCGTTAAATTAATTATTTTTCTCGCTATACTTTTACTTATATATTTAGCACTAGAAATGAACTTGGCGAGAAGGTTTATTTTACTTCAAACATGTATAGTACGATGAGACAATCTTACAAAGAACAAAATTAACACACCAAAAAAAATACATTTAAAAATAAAACCAACCTACTACATAAAATAAAAACAACTAAACTAACTCAGCAATTCATAAAAAATTATTAAATAAATATCGACTATAGATTTCATTTTTTTGGCAACAACCTGGCAATGCAGAACTTTCTTTTCCGACCTTCAAGAAGATAATTATTATACCCATCAAGAACACTCAAGGAGAAAGAACACTCTCCCTGTTTTGACGTGATGGTGAAATTCTGACCGCCACCGCCAGTGGCATTATATGAATATCTACCACCAGCAAGCCATCCAATATTAAACCCCACAGCGCTTTCCATTACAGAAGTTAAGGATATAGTCAACTTAACTCTTTCACCAGGCTCAACAATATCAGGATTTGATTTTACTATCCTATCCACCTGTTCAGGATTTGGCTCAACATCATATTTAACCTCATAAAAATGTAAGTACAAACGATTTTTTGAATAATTTATGACAGTGACCGTAGGCCTTAGAGAAAGAAAAACCACTGAAAATATCAAAATAAAAAAACAGAACGATAAAAAAAATAACATTTTTTTCATTTTTCATTCCTCAACACGATCAGGGTTTTCAACATTCCAGCACCAGTGCTTTTGCTTTGACACTGGAAGCTTTGATAGTGAGCTATTATCCAAAGCGTTCAGAATATCCAAAGCAGTTAATTTTTCCGCCATTTTCCCATATTGATGGTAGAGGTCAAAACCTATCTTCATACTGGTTACATCATCTAAGGTATCGTCACCCACAGCACCGGGGGTCATATTTTGCTCCCACGTTGATCCAGACAACAACAAATCCTGACTGAATCCAACACTTAGACCGACATATCCATAATGAATATTCGACCATACATCATAAAAATAATCATACTTTTTATATTTGTGATAATAGGACTTAGATGGAGTATTGCCTGGCGGTGGAAGTGGGCGAGCAACACCTAAGAAACCAAATTGATCGCGGATCTTTGGTTTGTGATCCCAGGTTGAACCTGTTTTAACAGTCTGATGCCACACTGTCATTGCAGCAATTAAATCGGGCTGAGGAGGCGGAGCAATTTTTGCATAAAAGAGAAGTTGCTCCCATTCAGCATACATTTGCTTTAAGATCTCTTCGTCTATTAAATGGCGTATTATTTCCGCTGTGCGGCCATTTACATTCGCCTTAATCTCACTAAGAGTATATTCAGCCACCTCAATCGCACCATCTTTATGCGTACAGTGATACGTAATCATCTCTTCCGTATGCAGTTTTGCTTTAGATAGAGACTGTTCAGATGATGCCTGCGTAGAAGTTACAGTACCAGATTTAAATAAATCATCTGTTCCTCAACTGTTTTTTTCATACGTATCATCCAGCATCGACGCTATAAATCTTGCCCTGCAAGGACAAGTACTGTAGCTGTCGAGTGTTCCGGCCATCCGCCTGCCATGAATGATGTCGTTATCAATTCCACCGGCAATTTTGTAGAGCCCGGCGTGTTTTCCGCAGGTCACACTGTCCTGTTCCCGGGCAACAGGTTTATCAAACAATGTGTGATCTTCTGCGCCTGTCGTGATCCTTCCACCGCAGGTTGTTTTATCGCCCTGTACCAGATAGTTACCTTCGGCCATATATGACTCTCCTTGATAAATTCAGCTCCAGCTAGCCGCGCAGTCCCCCCCTACTTACCGGTTCGATGGAAAAATAGTTAGATATGAAAAAGATCATCTCCCGATGAAGCCCTATGTATCAGTTTCAGTTTGCGTGGCTTTAATACGAAGCAGTCTGAGGCGTGACAGTGCTATCTATGCTAAATATCTGTTCGGGCAGGCTGAAGTGATGTAACGCCAACAGCGCCAGTGGCCCATTGCCCAGTTGCGTTCTCAGTGCCCACTGTAGGGTGTGTCCGTCCGGGGTGCTATAACTCATCATCCACTGACTGCGATCAAGCTGCTGCCGCTTCCCCTGTTCCAGCCAGCGAATGAATCCCCAGGTTCCGCTGTAATCCCCAAACAGGCGTGTTCCGGCATGGGTTGAAGTCCAGGTCAACATAGTCCCCGGCTTGAAAGTGTCTCCCGGCCAGCGGAAGCTCTGCCAGTCGGCCATCTGGTTAAAATAGTGCAACTTTCGTCCATCAATGGTCAACTGAGTTTCCACTACCTGTGGTACAGGACGCGCCTGAAGCTCAAAGCTGATGCCCTGGCTGCCATCGGTAAACAGGATGTCCGATAGCTGGCTCAGTTGGTTAATGGCACGCAAGAAGACAGGGTTAAAGCTCAATCCCTGGCTGTTGGCCTTATCCGGTACCCACTGGCTGCCCTCTTTGTGCAGAACACCACTGAGCTCCGTGGTCAGGAAGCGTTCAATACGCCCGCTATCCTTACGTACAAATTCAGCCAGCATCGGCAGGGAGGCTTCGCTTTTACTGGCGGCAAACGGATAGCGGCCATCAAAGGCCGTGTGCCAGTTGGCCACTACTGAACGACTCCACTTGTCATTGAGGCTCGCCGCTGACGGTTGCAGAACTGTTTCCCAGGCCTGGATCAGCGGCTGCACAAACATCGTACTGCCAAAGCCGCTCCACTCTTCACCGACGCTGGCCGAAATCAGACTGCCGTACTGCAGGGTATCGGTCAGGTCGACACTTTTTCCCTGGAACACGGTCTGGGCCAGGGTCTGCATCATCGCCTGCGGATCTGAGGCGCTGGCGACCTGCTGAAGGCGCAGACGGACACGGGTAATACGCGTCAGGTAGGTCTGAAGGCTGAGCGAGGTGTCGGCCGACATGACGTTGCTGCCGGTGTTTTTGCCCATCAGAGTCAGCAGCGGACCAAAGGTTTCATCCATCGGCCCCTGCGGACCGGAGGCCGTCTGGTCAATGGCGGGCTTCTCACTTCCACCCACCAGCTCTTTGGCTGACTTGATGATGGAGTCAGACAGCCCTTCACTTTTCTGACCGGTCTGCCCCTGCCAGGCAATGGTGTTCATCAGCGCAATCAATGGGGACTGGCGAACATCACTCATCAGCGTGAGTTGGTCGGTGACATTCGCGATATTGTTTGCCGGATTAAGCCGGAGACTATTGAGGAAACTCAGCCAGTTGCCGGCAAAGTCGGTGAAGTAACGTTGCGTCAGACGTGCTTTCAGGGTTTCCGGCGACAGGTCTGAGGAAACGGCTTTCCGGCTGTCACTCAGCACCCAGTCAATTTCATCCCGGCGCGACGTTGCCACCTTCTCAATGGCCTGCTGAATGCCCCCTTCCCAGGCCTGGCGGGTAAACATGCCCGGCACCACTTCGTCGGTAGTGAACAGACGACGCGCATCGGTACCGCTGGTCATATCCTCCAGGGACACATCGGCGAAGTTACGACGCACAGATTTGAGCATATTTTCATAGAGCGCACTTTCGGCGTTGCGTCGGCCAATTTGCTGCAACAGCACCTGCCGACTCTGGCTGACCAGCTGCGCATCCGGTGTGATTTTCCACTGCGGCTGCTTCGGCAGTTCGGTGATATAGAAGGCCCACAAATCCGGCGACAGGCTTTGCCACAGGCCGGTTGAAATGCCCATCCGCGTCGGCTGCACAGCTTTCATGGTCTGAGCGTAATACGCGCCGTCGGCCTTATCCGGGTGCGACATCATCAGCCATGCCTTTAGTTGGTCATACCCTGGCTTCGCCAGTTGAGCTCGTTGGTCACTGTTCGGTGCCGAGTTTGACAGCGTGCTGAGCTTCTGCTGCAGGGCAATATTTGCCGGGTCACGGATAAGACGGTTGTTCGCCACACCGTACCACGGCAGCATGGCATTGAGTAATGGCAGATTATGGTCGAGGCCAAAGCGCTGGTACCACGGCGCGCCTTCCTTAATACGGTGTTGCAGGCGGCCGGCTTCATTACGCAGCCTGTGCAAAGCCGTCAGTTGGTCATCCGATACGGAAGGATGCTTCACCAGAGCATGCGCCTGTTCAGCAACAGAAACTATCTGTAGACGATTGACCGCAAACGACAGCAGCGTCCCCGCCCCCCAGACACCAATAATCCCCATCAGCGTCCAGGCAAGCGTCTGTTCCCACGCCATACCGACACGGCGGCCACGCACGCGGCTACAGTCATCAACGATCCCCTGCCAGGTTACCGGTAGGGTCAGCGCATGGCGTTGTGATTCCGGGATATATTTCTCAGTGTCGGCAGGTGCTGCACCGGTTGTTCCTCCTGCAATAGTGGCGGGTTTATTCTCCGGCAGGCTAAACATCAGGCCACGTAACGGGATGCGTTGCTGACTGGTATACATCCAGGGAGTCAACTGCTCTGCCCAGTGGTGGATACCGCCTGTTTTCAGGAACTGGCCGAGACGCAGCAGGAAATCGTTTTGTCTGTGTTCAGCAATCTGACTCACCCCCTGTTCCCGTAGCCCCACCAGCATCGATTCCAACTGATGGGTAACATCGTCAGTCCTGGCACGCAGAGGGAACAACGCCCCCACGGCCTGTTCGGTGCGGTTCGTCTGAGACCAGTCACTGTCGCACAGCTTCCATATCCAGACGGGAGCCGAATAGCGCAGTAGCTCGCTGATTATTTCCAGCCCGCGTAAATCGTTGTCACTGATCTGTGGGGTGAGGTTAAGCGACGCTGGTATCACGCGGACAATCCCGTCTAAGGGACGCCCCCGACACAGTTTACGCAGAGCGGTGTATTTTTCTTTTTTATGTTCAGCAGTCAGACTACCGCCATAAATCAGTATCGTACGGTTCCCTTCCAGCCACTGATTATTCTGCAGGCCAGGTATCAGTTGCTCAATGGCTTCTTCGTTACCCGTGACCAGTAACAGGCGGACCTTACGGCGCCAGAAAAGTCCAAAACGTGAATTCAAATGGCGGCGAAGGACGTGACACATCGCTACGGTCGGATGAACAGCGACCTTCTCAGTTTCCCGTTTCTTTTTTTCATCATCGCCGTTTGTTCCTTCAACCAGGTCATCAAATTCGGCCTTCCCGGCACTTCGAACCGTGACCAAAAGCAACAGTGAAGCAAGCAATACACATCCAGTGACACAGCCTCCGGCAATAAGCCAGTAAGTCTGTTGCTCGCTGTTAGGCTGCAGACCTGCAATGTCCGGATGTTTCCAGACAATAAATGTCATGACGGCCAGCAGGGCTAAGAAGAACACGGCGACAGCAAGGTAGCGGCCTTCCGTTGTTTTCGGTAATAAAGCTTTCAGCCTCACGCGTCCATCTCCTTTCGGGAAGCAATCGGGGTAACGAGTGTGCTCCACAGCACATCCTGTGTGGTGTCACCGCTGATGATCATCTGCGGTAATTGAGTTTGCCGGGCAATTTCTGTGGCTGCAGCGATGGCCAGCCAGGGAGCGGCTGCACCTGCATGTCCCATTGATACGTCAAGATTTGCTACAGCGTCGTCTTCAACGGACTGAGCAGGATGCTTGTTCTGGTTCCCGACCACTTCTGCGCGTTGCTCTTTCGTCAAGCCGGCAAGCCACAGGTGTTTGACGATATTTTCTTTGACCGGAACGTTATAGGCGGCCATTCGCATCCCCTCTTCCAGCCCTCCTGGTTGTGCGGGGTCCGGGCGATGCAGCAGAGCAACAGGTTCGAGAGCCTCCTGGGTCAGGCGGTTGCCGAGGAGAAGTGCGACCCCTGCCTCTGCAGTATTGTCAGAGTCTGAGGGATTAAACTGAAGCCCCACAATCAACAGCATTGCTTTATCTTTAATACGAGTATTCAACCAATCATCAATGATACTGAGTCCGTTCCCTTCGCCGTATTCAAAAGGGACAGTAATATTATTTTTTTTCATTGCGTCATCCCAGCAATGACGAATATCCTCTTGAGGCAAAGATGTTGATATATTAAAAACGACAACCAGAGATGCTTTGTCAGGGAATTGTATAAACGGGAGCTTAGCAAGCAACCTGAAAAAGATTTCAGTAATCAAATACTTTGGTGTATCTTGCGGGCTTGAAGCAACCCGACTCATGCGGGTACTTTCGTTACCATTTCGGTCAACCTGGGAAAAAATAATGCTGTCGTTGCCTTGCATGGAAATAGCTATTTCTTCCTGGGAAGATGCTGTGTGGCCTGTAATAAATGAAGCATTCAGCACCTGAAGTGCGCGGCGTGCACTGCGAGTTTCACACAGGATCCACTGTTCCCGCCTTCTATCAAAGCCATTTGCTTTTATATCCTGCAACATCCATATACCCAATCTGAAAGCGAAAGCAGAGCCCCAGATTGCCGCGGGGACACCCAAAGAAAATAACCAAAAGTGATGATTATCAACATACCGCCCAAAAATCCGCATCAGGATAATGCTGAGAGCCAACATAATACCCAGAGTCATAAACCAACGCGCTATTTTTATAGATTCAGGCCGAGGATAATAATCAGGAAGGCATTTAAGTGAATACGACATCCATTTCCTCTTTGATCTTCAAGGGATATTCATCTGGACAGCTTAATTGTATCGATTAAACTCCCATAATTTATTTTTACCACATGACTAAAAATTACTATCATATGAAAATTCAAAGTCAATTTCACGTTAGCAAGTTGATCGGTGGATAGGTTGATAAATAAAAACTTTCCGGTGTCAATGAAAACGCTATTTTTACCTTTTATATATTCAATACCAAAAATTAACTCACTCATTTTTTCCAATTTTTTACAACCTTCACTCAACTTAATAAGCATAATGTTTTTATCCTGCTGGTTAACTTCATTGAATTCAACAGCCCCCCCCACATAACTATTTTTAATTATCACATTTAACCGTATAACCATTGATGATGGTATTAGGATAATTTTTTTGACTGCAGAGCTATTTTTATATCAATTGTACCATTACCTGTAAATTCGAAATAAAAATCGAAAACATCAAAGGTAATAGTAAAAAGTAAAAAAATAAATCAATTAATAACAACCCCATAAAATAGACAATACTAACCAAAACAACTACCGAGGTGTCAATTCTATTGTTTTAATTTATTTTGGCAGTCGATATACAAGTCCATTCTCTCATCATGTACTCCAGAAGTGATTTCTCATTTCTGAAATCAAAGTCAGACACTGGTGCTTTCTCTCCACCGAAACCATCTTTCCCAACGATAATATACTCCTCATCACTTAAGAAATATTCCACTCCGTTTCTAAACACAAATGCTTTACTGTGACATAATCTATCCCACCAACACATCCAATCTTTTATGAAAATAAAACAGTGCCTACGCCATCAAATAAAGTTTTATTAATCTCTATAGAATCAGCTACAACGTCTAATTTTATGTCCTGCTGACAATTTCTAACATAATCCCTAACACCCTCCTCTCTATTGTTTGTCATTTGCTTTATAAGTAACCTTTCTCCACCATCTTTACTATCGAGCCGTTGTTCTATAATTACAGCATGTCTCCCTGAATTATCACTCCAAACTTTTTAGACTATCTCAGGACTAGAGAAAACCAATTTTTTAACAAAAGAATAAAAACAACAACTGGCTTCTAAAGAATAATTAACCACCTTTAAATTTTTACCTACTAAGTTTATTAAATATCTTATGAATCCTATTTATTCCAGAACAACCGTTGATGCTTTATGCCAGTTACTGATCATGTACTTATACAAAGGGATGTTATTTTTCAAATTAGCATCAGGTACTGGTGTAACATTATCATCAATCACCCCATCAGGCGTAATAATACGCTCCTCACCTCGAAGTGAATGCTTCACGCCATTTTCGTAAGCAAAATACTTTACAGTAACAGGATCGAGTCCACCCACACAGCCTATAGTATAAGAAAACAACACTGTATTAAATGTTCCATTGATTTTCTTAATCTCGAATGAGCCCTTAATCAAATCCATATTTATATCAAGCTGGCATCTATTTACATAATCGACAAGCCCCCATATCTTTTTATTCTTTACATATTCCGAGGCAATTATTTTTGCATTTTTAAAGTCATCTAAATTTTCTTCTTGAATATCAATCGTCACCCTGTGGACACCATCAGTGCGATAGAAATCTTTGGTAAATTTAGATGCAAAACTACTACTTATGGGTAAAACCACTAAAAACAATGCAAGTGTTATTTTGGATTTTAGAATCATCTTGTACTCTCATGTCCAGTTGTTTTGGAATGAATGCCAATCATTTCATTGAGCTCATTCACATCAAAAATCTCTAACTCTTTATGTTCATTTGACTCGTAATATCCTTTGTATGCCACTGGTAAAAAAATCGCAACCCATTAAAAAGAGAGAATTTTATTGTATCACTCTGATTTCCCCCCAAGCAAATTAATGCTCCAGATTTCGATTTTCCATATACAAAGGTTGCGTGATGCCCTGATGATGCTGCACAGCCATAGATAGGTTTTTTGATCTCAAAAAAATTGACACTATCTTTAAAAAAAGAAACTGCACGATATGGGTCTGGAACTGTTTTATGATACCCACTCTCTTGAAAACAATAATTTACAAAAGACGCACACCAGGCATTTAATGTTCCAACTAAATTTTTTAACCACTTATGACCTATTAATGAATGATAATTACTAGTAATTCGATCTTCCTTAGTCCCATGCCATTTTTTTGCCTCACTAAGTGCTATTTTCATCCATGGAGCCTCTCGCTGATCATGCGGGAGCAGAGCAATAGGATTACCAGAATTCTTCCCCCCGACAGATTCCAGTTTTTTCTTATTCGTATTGCTGGTATCTTTTTTTTGTAGTTGTTTTTCCGCTGGTTTTGAAGCGCTAGAAGTAGTTTTCGACGTCTCACCCTGTGTAGAGTTACTGCGACCATTTTTGTTTATAGATATTGATTGCCCAGGATATATTTTATTAGGATCCGAAATATTATTTTGGCGAGCAATTTCATCTACATCTATTTCATTCTTTGCTGCGATTTTTGCCAATGTGTCGCCAGGCGCAACCAGATAAATTGAAGAGCTATCAGGATTCACACCATAAACAGTCAGGCGTTGCCCTGGGAAGATCTTACTTACATCTGGAATATTATTATTTCTAGCAATCTCACCGGCACTTGTTTTATAACGCTCGGCTATTTTAGAAAGAGAATCACCTGACATAACGGTGTACTCTATTGGCTTCTGAGTGCTCTTCTCTCGTGGAATCTTTGGTGCATCGGCAAGTGTTCTTGCAGAAAATTGTGAGAAATTTCTTGTAAGTAATATACTTTTCGTTTCCTCTCCAGCAACCGTAGAATAAACAACATCTTCCTGACCTAAAGAATTAGTGTATTTAATTACAATAGACATACCAGGTTTACTATGAATAATTTTTTTAAGTTTTCCGTACTCGTCTGTCTTCCACTCATAGCTCGTACTTCCAAGCGTCACCTTAAATGGCACATCTGCAACTGGTCGAGATCCATCAGAAACAGTTATATTTGTCACATACACCCATTTTTCAGTTCCGGGCTTCAAGCCACCTTCCTTTTTACTGATTGCATCCACAACCTTGTCAAATTCATCATCGTCAAAGTCAGATATTTTTTTATTTTTTTGCAACCCCACTCTCTGAGATTATAAAATTTGAATAAGCTACAGGATCATTACCTGCGGTTGCAGGTGCGTACTGCGACATCATTTCAGAGATGGTGTTATCTCGATATTTTCGCTTCAATAACGCACATTTTTCACGCTCTCCAACTTCCAGACTGGAAAAAATAGCAAATGTATTTTTTTTAGGGTTATATACAGTCCCGGCACCTATCCGCCCATTTTGCTTACTTGCATTAGGTAATGCCATAATATTCCCTGGGTTGTTGAACCTCCAATTCAATGTCCCAGCAGTTTTTAGCAACCGAGTCCCATCACCAGCTTCGTACTCAACCGTCTTGATTTCAAGATGGTATGTTGCCTTCACAAATCTCATACATCATCCTTTTTTATTTTTTTCCGTTGGTTTAAAGCTGGAGTGATTTAGTAAAACTGAAGTCATATGATAGCCTGTAACTGCAAGCATAATATTCCCATTTACCGTTACATGGTGATTAAGTAAATTGCGTTTAGATTTATAATCGTCACCGCTAATAATGAGCTGCACATTGCTGTCCCAACCATCTTGCTCAGCATTAGCATCAATCACACACTTTAGTGGACTGTTTAAATGCAGGATCCAGTAGAGTAATTTTTCGTCATGCTCCCTATCTTCACCCCAGTTAGGGGGGCCGTAAAACAACTCTTCTTTCATTACTCCTGAGAGTTCAACCTTATCACCTTCTTTCAGACATACTGCATATGCACTGAAGTTATAAAATAAGATAGCCAGACTCAACATAAGTTTCATAAGCATATTTAACATTATCAAATAACCTTTGTAATATTTAATAAAGTTGCAATCATTGATTCAGTCAACGCTGATGTTCTATCTCCTGCAGAATCTGCTTCACTTAAATAAAGATCGGCATCAGATCCTTCATCCCTAAAACCCTCCATATTGTCATCTTCAGTTAACGAAGTAGAAAAGTCTTCCTGTACCCAGGTCTCTCGCCCAATTATTAGATTTAATGTATCGCTTTCTGGAAGTTTTATTTTCGGGAAACGCCCTGAACTATCTACCGTTCCGGTAGACAGTATTTTCCCACTACTATCAGTGATGCTGTATGGCTGATTTGTCATCCAATCCATACTTTGGCTGACACTATCTGCACCAGGAAAAGCAAAACGTAGACTTTGCTCGCCAGGTTCCATTACCGGAAATACGGGTAACGTAACCTTTTCTGATGCACTTCCCTTACGCCCATAATGCCCAGCTTTAGTACGATATTCACCTGCTGTGGCTGATTCAATCGCACTCGCATCAATCCTTATATAACTTCCTCCACCATTCAGCGTGATCCTTTTCTTCGCGATGATTTTGATCTCATCCTCCGTACTGACAATGCTGATTCCCTTGCGGGCTAACAATTCCATCAGGTCGTTCTGCGCCTGTATTTTTACCGGCCCCTGATTCGCAATGAGTTTGATACCCATCTTGCGTACAAACACGCTGAGGGAATGACCAACCCCGATAAACAGATTTTTCACCACGCTGATATCCGCATTCTTTCCGGCCGTGGCAATCAGGTTCTGGCCTGCCGATACCTGCAGGTGCTGTCCGCTGGTCAGCGCAATCCCGTTCGGCGCACTCATCAGCAGCACCGATTTCTTAAGGTCCGTAAGCTGTTGTTCAAGCAGCTTAATCTGTGCCTGAAGGTCCGCCGGATTTGCCTTCGCCGTCTGAGCATCCTCTGAAATGGCCGTCATCTGCTCACGGGCCTCAGCCAGATTGCTGACCGCCGCCCCCATCTCCAGCACCTCACCCTGCGCCTTCGCCTGGCCATCCGCCGAGATAAATATCCCTTTCTGCGCCCGTATCGCGCCCCGGCTGTCCGTCCGCAGCTCAAAACCTTCGCCCCGCTTCTGCCGCTCGCTGTCCACCAGGTGGCCCAGGTTCAGCTGGCTTTTGCCGCCGTACTCCGTCGAGACCTTGATGTGTTCCTGCCCGCGGTTATCATCCAGCCGGATTTTGTTGTTTGACGGCGTGCGCAGCACGTTACGTCTGTAGTTACGGATGGTGACGTGGTCGCCGTGCGCCGAGTCGTGCAGCACCCCGGCAATGTACGGCCGGTCCGGGTTGCCGTCCTCAAAGCCTATCGCCACTTCCGTCCCCGCCAGCAGCGGCAGGTGCAGGCCGTACGTATCCCCCGCGTACGGCCGCGACTGGCGTACCCACAGGCTTTCGAACCCGCTTTCCCAGCCGTCGCGGTCAAACAGCATGTTCACCCGGTAACGGCCGTCTTTATCAATATGGCCGTAGGTATCGTTCGGCGTGGTGCTGGTCACCCGGGCCGGCAACGTACCGGCCATCACCGGACGGGTGCCGGGTGGCGGGCGGAAGCTGAAGTCGGTGCCGTCCGGGATACCGTCAACATGCACGGTAAAGTCGGCGTCACGGCGCGCGTGGCTGTTTATCGCTGTAATAACCACGCCGTCAGCAAACACCGCCGCCACCTCATAACCCCCGGTCACCTTCAGCACCTGCCCCGGACAGAGCGTCGGGCTGCTGCTGGTGGCACGGGTCTGCGTCTGCCCGTTCAGGTAGCGTTCATGGCGGATGCGGGCATAAAATGCGCCGGACTCCGGGGCCGGGTTGCGGTCGTGCGCACTGCCCGGCGTCAGGTAGTTGTCGGCATAATGGTAGGCATCACCCCAGGTGGTCGGGTCGCCGCGCGTGACATCCACCTGCGTGTTCATGTCTTCGGCGGCCCGGCGGTAGTTGTAATCCCGGGTGCTGACCTGCTTCTGCACCACCCGGTGATGGCTTTCCATATTCCACACCGAGTCCACGCCCACGGAATGCTGGCCCGACGGCGGGACCGAGGGCAGGGTCAGGCCCGGCTCACAGCCCTGCCGGCTGTCGTAAAACTCCACCACGTCAATGTTCAGCCGCGTGTCGGTGGTGAAGCGGAACCAGATACCCACTTCCCCCAGCAGACGGCGGATAAAGTGCAGGTCGTCTTCGCCGTACTGCATCACCTGCTCGCGGCGCGGATAGTCCTGCACCAGCGAGAACAGGAAATCCTGACCGCGCATATCGTGGCGCTCGCGCAGGATTTTCTCCACGATTTGCGGCACCGACATGTCCTGATAAATGGCGTTCTGGTGCGAGCGGTCCAGCAGCGCCAGCCGGGGCTGCAGCGTCAGGGCATAGCGCGTCTCGTCTTTTGAGGTGCTGAGGCGGTCAAACCCCGTCACCACACCCTGGATCACCCGCACCGGCTGCTGGATTTTAATTCCCCGGCCCTGATCCACCGGGGCCTGCAGCGTCAGAGACGCCGGTTTCAGCAGCATGCTTTCCCTGCTGATGGCATGCTGGCTGCTGGTGAACTCAATGCGGTAGCTGAAAGGCTGGCTCAGGGCTTCTCTGCCTTCAAAGGCAAGCACGTCCAGATCCGCATCACAGCCGCGTACCGCCAGCAGGTGGTGGCTGTGGCTGTGGCTGTGGCTGTGGCTGTGGCTGTGGCTGAATTTTATCGTAGGATTAGTGCTCATTGTATTCCTTCACATAGGCAGAGAAATTATGCTCTAGAAAAACAGGCATGAATTAATTAAGTTAATTATTTCTTAATTTTTATCGCATATTCCTTATGAAAGTCCTTGCCAAAATAGATTGTTAATTCACGCCCAATCTTTCATATCTACTGATAATATGAAACAATAGTTACGCACTTCATCAAGCCATAAATATTCATTACACTCATCCACTTAAAATAAATAATATCAAACCACTTACAGTCAAGCCATGGTTATTAAAGCCCTATTTTTTAGCCTAACTAAAAATAAATCAACCCACTGTATAAATAATGTATCTTTCTCAGTTTATTCCTATGCTAATTCAGTCATTACTTCTATACAACATATTATAACAATTCTCTTCAGAAGATAAATCATATCTATAAAAACAATAATCTGAGAATTGCTTGATTTTTTCTTCATTTAAATTACTAAGTAATGGTGTATCACAACCTGCATTGCAATTTGTTGGATCAACGAAAAAAATTTTTTCACTCATATGCTTTTTAATAAAAAAGACATATTCTGTATCTTCCTTGAATTCACCAGATACCTGCTCAACACCAACAAAAAACCATGCAATGGACAATATTAATGCCATTATGAAAGCGACCCAACAATAATTTAACCTGTTAGCATTACCCATATCCCCCCTAGTTTTTTTATATTTAGTTGGTTTACCCAGACCCAGATTAAATTCTTTTCTCAACCTCCCAACAAACTCCATACCTAAATTACCAGGGCAGGATCTTTCGATTACTTCGTTAGGCTTTTTTGGATTACGGTAAAAAACCTGATGTTCCTTGTGCCCACCAAGTTCCGTAATATTAAAATAGTTAAGCAACGTAGATATGATTTCTTTTACTGCCTTTTCTTGCAAAGGAGTTACCACATCATCAAGATCCCACCATTGTTCATCTAAGTCAGACATTAATACAATTCCTATAATAGATGTGTTGCCAAAACTTATGTGAGCACCTTTATTTCTTATATCCTGCCCTTCAAAAATTTCACCATCGCATCCAACAGCATAATGATAACCAAACTGGTTAAAGTTATTCATATGCTCTTCTTCAATTTTCTTATTTTATCATCATTCTAATCTGAACATGAATAACTATTTCCAGCATTATGAATGGCGACTTTAGTATAATTTCAGTCATGGGATACTTTCTGGCTATCACTGGCCTTCCAGTCCGAGCGAGTTTTGAATACATATCCATTCTTTCTCACTCCTGATATTATCGCTTTCCGCACTGCGGCTCTATTATTTAACTGAAGAGGAATAATTTCATAATTTTTTATCTAATTTCTGCGCCGATAACACTGTAAATTCTGAATTAAAATCATTACTCTTTAAATCATCATCACCTGACATAACCTCATCATCCAAGAAAATCTCTTTCTTTGGTGAAATAAAATTAAATGAATTCTATCGTAGGATTAGTGCTCATTGTATTCCTTCACATTTCACATCGGCAGAGAAATTATGCTCTAGAAAAACAGGTATGCATTAAGTAAGTTACTGCTTGATCTTTATCGTATATTACTTATAAAAGTCTTTACCGGAATACATTGTACCAAGCGTAACCCAAGAAACAGTTACGCGATAATAACCTGACTTTTTCGGTCCCCCAACTATGATGAGGCGGTGGTAATCTTTTTTTACTCCACCCTCTCCACAAAAAACTATTTTTTATTTCTCCTGAATCCATACCAGCCCTGATTTGTTCGGGATTATACTTACCGAAATGCTGAGTTCATCAATAGCCACATCTTTTATTTCAATGGCATCTTGGCATTTGTGATTAATTGTTGCATCTTTAATATTATTTTTCAGATAGGATTACTGAGTGAGCACAGAGCAACCAGGTACAATAAAAATCATAATGCAGATAAAATATTTCATTTAGTTCAATGGTTTGAAAGTCCAGCTCCAAAAAAAATATTATTTCCGCAAAATCTCACACTAAAAAAAACAATAAACTCTTTTTAATTTATTTTTATTTTATGTTTTTATCTATTTCACCTCCTGGTGTTGTCGCCCCCATAGAACACCCATTAATATGAATTAATATATCCACCTTTAACTTAGGCCTACCCATAATTATTATATGGTGATAATCTTCTTCTTCCCTTCCTCTTCCCCCAACTTTCAAAGCATTCACTTTCGGCATCCGTTTTAAACCAACTCCCGGAGGTGATATAGTCACTCCGATATTGTCCTTAAATAAAATAGTATTAGTTATTTCAATTTCAGACGAATAGTTCTTCCCAACATATCCTTCAGGAAGTTCACTTCCTGAAGGATAAAATTTCGGCATAGAACTTTCATAATCTAAAACAAAAAATGATGAGCACAATGAATTTTTTCATGCTTATTTTACTAATTTAAAAACCAACCCTCCAAAAACATGTTGGGAAAAGTAGTTAAGACTGCTTTTTTATTTTATTTTATTTTATTTTATTTTATTTTATTTTATTTTATTTTACAATAAACTCTCCACCAAGAGAGAAGCATTATTTCAATTAATTCATCACTATCTTTAGAAGTAATACTTCCGCCATCAACCTTACAGACAGGCTCATCCCAAACGATCCAGTGGTTCTTTGACGATGAGTCACCATTGCCCATCCTTTTAATATCTCAGCAGATATGAAGGTTACAACTCTGTACCCTTGTTTAGCAAAAGAATTAAGCCTTATTATATCTGTCTCATTAGCATGTGAAAGGCTAATGTTATCGAATACTTTCTCATATCCGGCCTTATCGAACCATTCAGTCAACTTCCCCCACATTGTTATACCAGAGACCTGATCATCCACTTCATCGTAACTCATAATTGAATTTTCAGAATCCCTCAAACTAGCTAATGTAATCCAATCCAAACCTGATACTGTTTCTCTGCCGTAATCATCATAGAATGCTCCTTTCGGGTGACTACATCCATCCCCAGGCGAAATATTCAGAATGCCTATTTTGGTTTTCCCGTACAACTAGAGTTCATTTGCAGTTTGCTTATAAACATCCGGCCTGTCCATCTGCAGACAATAAAAAATCGAGCATCAAAGCTATTTGCCTTACTGTCCTGTAAAGATCATATACATATACGAGGCCAAAATACACAGCCCACAGGAGAGCTGAGGTGCTAATAAAAAACACAGGAACTTCTGCAACAAGCTGAAACGATCGCACACGAAGACTCTCGGGTACTCGAAATCAATAGAAATGCTATTGGCACATTCATTGAGCGAGAATACTATCTGTAGCAACCATATTTAACACATTGTATACCACTACTGTGTGGAAAAATCACCGAAAAATAAATTATGGGTACCTTTTAAACACCCAGGATTCATTTTTTTTACAGGATTCGAAGTTGTTTTCATCTGAGGGATCAAATTCAGAGGTAGCCTCTTTCAGGTGCCCATTGAATAGATTAATGAAGGCTCCTTGATTGCTGCCAACGTAGGCATAATCACCTTTTTTAAGATAATCAACCTCAAAGATTCCTTCGCTAAGGCCTTGCTCATATTTTTTATAGTTATGCACCATGTCCAACAAGATAATATTAGTATCCTGAGGACTATCTTCATTTAGCTTCTTTGGCTTACCCCATATAATAATTTTAGAACCATCGCATTTGACGTTATAACCGTTGATTACAGTATCTAATTTTATTTTTTTTAGAGTGGCACCAGACTTAATAGCAACTGTATCACTCCCTTTTAATTCAACATCAAGTGCACTTACCTGAATAGATAATAAAAATAGCGGAGTTATTGCAATAATCATTTTCATATAATTAATCCATCAAAATTTTTGCAATTCGAGTAGTTTGTTTCCAGCGCAATTCATCAGCAGCATACCCGCCATTGATGGCATGAGTAATAAATCGTGAATGCTCAAAGGATATATCGATTTCTTTTACTTTTGCATTTATTGGCCTAAACCCTGCCGAGCGAGAGCCTGCAATCCAATACCAACATCCTGCATCGATGCAGTTATACGGGACTGTAGATAGAAGTTGCGGTTCGGCAATCGTAGGCGCTTTGGCTAAATTTACTGGGCTCCACCACTGATGTATAAAACCTTTGTAGCTCATGGGGTATTTCTGCAGATCTAACCATCCTCTATACCCCCAATATTTACTATAATTCTCCCGACCGGTAAGCTGCTTCATTCCTCGCCCTCTAAATTTGGGACCATCCCCTAACTCTATATTACCTAAACGACCATTTAAATAATCAAGATATCCGCCTGGTGCAGGGTTATAGTATCCATTCTCCTCAGATGCAAAACTAGCGTGCAAAGGATTTTTCGCAAAGCTTGCAGAACCCTCAATCATTAACGAAAGCATTCCCGATTCAATGGCACCTTGCCCAAAGAAATGAGCTTTTCTTGTCGCGGTGACAACAGAGTACTTTTCAAGACAATGATTTATAATTACTCTGTATTTTTCTCTAACTTCATCCGGCGTTGTACCGATTTTTTCAAGTGATTTAGTCGGATAAAGCTTGTCTGGGTAGATTTGTGCCAATTCTTCTTTTGAGTACCAATTACACTTTCTGAATGCAGAAATAAATGCAGATGGGTCAAAATGCCACAATCTTCCGCTACCAAGAGCCCCTGAATCAAAACACAGCGCCTCAGCATGCTGTCTGAACCTGCCATAATCCTCTTCACTCATCAGGACCCGATCCTTAGATCCCTGCGTGCCTGGCATCTTCCACGTAGCCGTATTTTCCGGCGTACACTGCTCCCAGGGCAGACCGGTCATCAGCCATTTATACCTGGCATCTATGGTGCTTTTTTCCCACTCGAATGGTAAACAGCAGATAAGCCTGTTGCTTTGAGCCTCGTAACTGCCCGCTTCCTGTAACTTCCTTATAATCGCCGAGTTGCACTGGCTATGAGTATCGCTGTCATCATCGACAAGCCGCCATCCCGTCCAGTGGGGAAAGTCTGCATCGCTGAACTTTTTAATACCGGGAGCGGCAAGATTGACCACTCCGGCTCCACCCGGATAACTGACCGTCATCCATAATGGCGCGTCTACCGGCACCAGCGTTTCATTTTCCGTATTGATAACCCGCCCAAAACGAAGCAACTCAAACCCGGCGCTGGGGCTCTCCTTATAATTCCGCATCGCGGTTTTATAAAGATTATATTCGTAATCTTCACCATCGGCGTTAACCAGCGGCTCGCCCAGCAGGTCATATTTCCCGTCAGTCTGCGTATTCTTTTGCCGGGTCACCATCGTACAACTGCCCTGTGCCAGAGTCATACTGACATACAGAGGCACATGACTGGTATGGCGTTCAGACATACCCGTTGTGGAAGTACTGTTGTTCGCGGGTGCTTTGTCGTAAAACGTTGTTCCTGCCGGCAGGTAAAAATGGATATCACCGTAAACCGCATCGGTGCGGCCATCTGTCGAGATATCCAGTTCCTGTGTTTTTCGTCCCGTCAGCTTACGGATGTTGTCATCATCGCAGAAAACCTGGAAGTGAAATTCATTCCGCCCGTCACACATTCCGGAAGAGCCCAGCGGGTCTTTCCGGTAAATTCTGGCGTCAGCTTTTATCCCGGACTCCAGAAACTTCAGATGCATATACAGGGAGTAAAAAACGACCTTACCGTCCTCGCCGGAACCAATTTCCGTCTCATGCTTCAGTAAAACATAGCCATCATCCGTCCCCCTGACGGGAGCATACTTCAGTGGGAACTGGTCTCTTTTCTCTGGCGGGGAGGGCTTGCGGAACGACACCACGGTCCCGTCAGCGATTGCCCTCACTTTCTCCGGCGTTGTACCTGCATCCGTATGTGATATATGGATACCCCCGTGCCAGGACTCTGATGCATTGAGAGGGTATCCCCGGCGAGAGTTGACTGGCATCATCGCTTCAATCCAGTCTGCGTCAGACTGAGTGGCATCTATATCTCTCAGAAACGGAGGACTGATAATCATCTTGTGACTCCCTGTCAGGAAAAGCTGAATTTACTGGAAGATTCTGTGGTTTCAGGTGCCACATTCGGGAAGTCTTTTGGCTCACTGGCCTTAGCTTTTCGCCCGTAATGCCCGGCCCTGGTCCGGTACTCCCCCTGAGTGGCCGATTCAATACCATTCACATCAAGGGTGATATAACTTCCGCCACCGTTTATCGTCACTTTTTTCTTCGCAGTAATATGGATTTCATCTTCGGTGCTGGTGACGCTGAGTTCGCCGCGGGCGATCAGCGCCATCAGGTCGTTCTGCGCCTGTATTTTTACCGGCCCCTGGTTCGCAATAAGTCTGATACCCAGCTTACGAACAAACACGCTGAGGGCATGACCGACCCCGATAAACAGATTTTTCACCACGCTGATATCCGCATTCTTTCCGGCCGTGGCAATCAGGTTCTGGCCTGCCGATACCTGCAGGTGCTGTCCGCTGGTCAGCGCAATCCCGTCCGGTGCACTCATCAGCAGCACCGATTTCCTGAGATCCGTAAGCTGTTGTTCCAGCAGCTTAATCTGTGCCTGAAGGTCCGCCGGATTTGCCTTCGCCGTCTGAGCATCCTCTGAAATGGCCGTCATCTGCTCACGGGCCTCAGCCAGATTGCTGACCGCCGCCCCCATCTCCAGCACCTCGCCCTGCGCCTTCGCCTGGCCGTCCGCCGAGATAAATATCCCCTTCTGCGCCCGTATCGCACCCCAGCTGTCCGTCCGCAGCTCAAAACCTTCGCCCCGCTTCTGCCGCTCGCTGTCCACCAGGTGGCCCAGGTTCAGCTGGCTTTTGCCGCCGTACTCCGTCGAGACCTTGATATGTTCCTGCCCGCGGTTATCATCCAGCCGGATTTTGTTGTTTGACGGCGTGCGCAGCACGTTACGTCTGTAGTTACGGATGGTGACGTGGTCGCCGTGCGCAGAATCGTGCAGCACCCCGGCAATGTACGGCCGGTCCGGGTTGCCGTCCTCAAAGCCTATCGCCACTTCCGTCCCCGCCAGCAGCGGCAGGTGCAGGCCGTACGTATCCCCCGCGTACGGCCGCGACTGGCGTACCCACAGGCTTTCGAACCCGCTTTCCCAGCCGTCGCGGTCAAACAGCATGTTCACCCGGTAGCGGCCGTCTTTATCAATATGACCGTAGGTGTCGTTCGGCGTGGTGCTGGTCACCCGGGCCGGCAGCGTACCGGCCATCACCGGACGGGAGCCGGGTGCCGGGCGAAAGCTGAAGTCGGTGCCGTCCGGGATGCCGTCAACATGCACGGTAAAGTCGGCGTCACGGCGCGCGTGGCTGTTTATCGCCGTGATAACCACGCCGTCAGCAAACACCGCCGCCACTTCATAACCCCCGGTCACCTTCAGCACCTGCCCCGGACAGAGCGTCGGGCTGCTGCTGGTGGCGCGGGTCTGCGTCTGCCCGTTCAGGTAGCGTTCATGGCGGATGCGGGCATAAAATGCGCCGGACTCCGGGGCCGGGTTGCGGTCGTATGCACTGCCCGGCGTCAGGTAGTTGTCGGCATAATGATACGCATCGCCGTACGTGGTGGAGTCGCCGCGCGTGGCATCCACCTGCGTGTTCATGTCTTCCGTGGCCCGGCGATAGTTGTAATCCCGGGTGCTGACCTGCTTCTGCACCACCCGGTGATGGCTTTCCATGTTCCACACCGAGTCCACGCCCACGGAATGCTGGCCCGACGGCGGGACCGAGGGCAGGGTCAGGCCCGGCTCACAGCCCTGCCGGCTGTCGTAAAACTCCACCACGTCAATGTTCAGCCGCGTGTCGGTGGTGAAGCGGAACCAGATACCCACTTCCCCCAGCAGACGGCGGATAAAGTGCAGGTCGTCTTCGCCGTACTGCATCACCTGTTCGCGGCGCGGATAGTCCTGCACCAGCGAGAACAGGAAATCCTGACCGCGCATGTCGTGGCGCTCACGCAGGATTTTCTCCACGATTTGCGGCACCGACATGTCCTGATAAATGGCGTTCTGGTGCGAGCGGTCCAGCAGCGCCAGCCGGGGCTGAAGCGTCAGGGCATAGCGCGTCTCGTCTTTTGAGGTGCTGAGGCGGTCAAACCCTGTCACCACACCCTGGATCACCCGCACCGGCTGCTGGATTTTAATCCCCCGGCCCTGATCCACCGGGGCCTGCAGCGTCAGTGACGCCGGTTTAAGCAGCATGTTTTCCCTGCTGATGGCATGCTGGCTGCTGGTGAACTCAATGCGGTAACTGAACGGCTGGCTTAGCGCCTCGCGGCCTTCAAAGACCAGCACGTCCAGATCCGCATCACAGCCGCGTACCGCCAGCAGGTGGTGGCTGTGGCTGAATGCCACGCTAAGCGGTGCTGCACTCATGGCTGTTCTCCTTGTGCTTCTGCCGTTTCGCCATCAAACTCCATCACGATCCCGTCGTCCTCATCCCAACCGAGCGTCAGCGTTTGTGGCTTCTGCTTCGCCGCCATATGCACCAGTAGTTGCTTGCTCAGCACTGGCAGGATCTGCTGGTTTAACAGGCTGTCCACATTGCGTGCCCCGGTGTCCGGCAGCAGGCAGGCGGCGGTCAGTGCGTTGTAAAGGCTGTCGGCAATGTGTGTTTTCAGCCCATAGTGCCGATGCAAGCGCTTGCTAACCTGTTCGAGCTTAATCCGGACGATGGCACGCATCGGTTCCTGTGCCAGCGATCGGTAAATTACCGTCTGGAAGCGTGCCAGTAGCGCGGGCTGGAAGTGGTCGCGCAGCACCGGGCGCAGCAGCTGATGCAAATCGCTTTCTGTGGCTTCCGGCTGTTCCTGCAACAGTTGCATCAGCACATCACTACCCAGATTAGAAGTCATCAGGATCACCGTATTGCGGAAGTCGATTTCACGCCCTTCGCCATCGCGCATAAATCCACGGTCGAACACCTGATAGAACAGGTTCATCACGTCGCGATGAGCTTTTTCAACCTCATCCAGCAGCACAATGCTATAGGGGCGTTTACGCACCGCTTCGGTCAGAATGCCCCCCTGTCCGTAACCGACGTACCCCGGCGGTGAGCCTTTTAACTGCGAAACGGTATGCGGTTCCTGATATTCGGAAAGGTTGATGGTAATCAGCGACTTCTCACCGCCGTAGAGCACATCGGCCAGTACCAGCGCGGTCTCGGTTTTGCCCACGCCGCTCGGGCCCACCAGCAGAAATACCCCCTGCGGGCCATTTTCCGGGGTCAATCCGGTTTTGGCCGCACGCAGTCGTTGGGCAATCGCATTCAGTGCCGCATCCTGGCCTATTACGCGTCGCGCCATCTCCGCTTCCAGATTAAGCAGTTCTGTCTGTTCATCCTTCATCAGAGAAGAGAGCGGCACGCCGGTCCAGTCAGCGATTACGCCTGCTACCGTACGGCTATCCACATCCAGCTGAATCAGGGCCTCGTTCTGTTGCAGGCTAGCCAGCTGCTGCCGTAAGCCTGCTGCATCCGTCGAACCGGCCTGCTGACGATGCGCAATCAGCTGCTGCACCAGGCTTTTTTCATCCGCCAGTCGCGCCTGCGAATGTTGCAGGGTTGCGCTGAGCCGCTCACGCTGATGGGCAATGTCGTGCAACCGTTCGCTTTTCGGGGGGCTGCCAGCGGCAATATCTTCGCTCAACGCCTGTTCCTCCAGCTCCAGCGCATTTATCTGCGCTTGCAGATGCACAATCGCTTCAGGCAGCGTATCCAGGCTCATCCGTACGCGGGCGGCCGCGGTATCCAGCAGATCCACCGCTTTATCCGGCAGCTGTCGCCCGGTAAGGTAACGGCGGGAAAGCGTGACGGCCGCGCGTACCGCATCGTCGGTGATATAAACTCCGTGATGCTCCGCGTAGCGGGATTTCAGACCGCGAAGCATCAGGCAGGCGGTCTCATCATCCGGCTCGTCCACTAAAACCCGCTGGAAGCGACGCTCCAGGGCCGCATCGCGTTCAAAATACTGTTTGTATTCGCTCCACGTAGTTGCAGCGATGGTGCGCAATTCGCCGCGCGCCAGCGCCGGTTTCAGCAGGTTAGCCGCGTCCGCGCCGCCCGCCTGGTTACCGGCACCGATTATCGTGTGTGCTTCATCAATAAACAGCAGTACCGGCGCGAGTGATTGCTGTACCGCAGTAATGACGTTTTTCAGCCGCTGCTCAAATTCACCTTTTACCCCCGCACCGGCCTGTAACAGTCCAAGATCGAGCGTACGCAGGCTGACCGGCTTCAGGCTCTCCGGTACGTTACCTTCAGCAATCCGCAGCGCCAGTCCCTCCACCAGTGCCGTTTTACCTACGCCCGGCTCGCCCACCAGAATCGGATTGTTTTTACGGCGGCGGGAAAGGATATCCACCATCTGGCGGATTTCAGTATCACGGCCAAATACCGGGTCGATTTTTCCCTCCCGCGCTTTTGCGGTCACATCGAGGGTGAATTTATCCAGCGCATTCTGCAGTGCGGGAGACAACGCGTTCTCATGGTTCACCGCGCCGTCAGCCGCAGTGGCGATCGTTTCTTCCGTTGCCGGGATTCGTGCCAGCTCCGCTTCCTGCTGGACTTCCGGGCGCTCTTCCGACTGCCTGTCCAGCAGAGGGCGCAGGCGTTCCAGCTGTATTTGACCCAGGGTCAGCAGCGGCCAAAGCCCGTCGCAGCGCACCGTTTTCGGTTTGTCGATCAGCACCATCAGCAGATGAATGCTGCGAATACTTTCTTCCCCCGCCAGCGACGCCAGCAGCCAGGCTTGCTGCATCAGCGACTGGAGATTCTCTGACAGCTGCGGGCGTCCGCGCACCGAACGCGGCAGGCTATCCAGCCAGTCCAGCAGCGACTGCCACATCCCGTCCATATCCCACTCATAGCGGCGCGCCAGCACCGTCAGATCGCCCTCCCCCTGCTCCAACAACTTCAGCAGCCAGTGTTCCGGCAAAATTTCTGCGTGAGCGCGGGTCTGGCACAATGACGCTGCACCTTCCATCGCGCGGGCACAGTAAGGGTTGAGACGACGCAGGAGAATTGCGGGGTTTTCCATGTTAGTTAACTCGCTGTCAGGGACCTTGAGGCACGCTACCGCCCATCGCTTTTCTTTATGCAAAGAACTCAAAGCGCATCAGGTCGAATTTCCATAGGGTTATTTTTGCTGAACGCCCGTAACCACAGGCGTTCGGCAAAAACAAAAAAGGCGGACAGGAAATCTGCCCGCCGGAGACTTACGCCGTGGCGCGTTCATTCCAGGAATCGGAATGAATGATGTTGCCGTCTTTGTAGGTCCAGGTGATTTTTTCGTAACGCAGCTCGATATGTTCGAGATGGTTGTGCTTCTCGTAGGCGGGGTCCTTGATGTCATGCATCTTCGGATTCACTTTCACCAGCTTGACGTTTTCCAGTTTGGTATTGAAATACTCCACTTCCTGGCCTGCATCGTTGATGCGATACCAGCGGAACTCCGCAGATTTCAGTGTCTGTCCGGTGGTGACGGCCTTATACAGGTACGGACTGGAGGCATCGATTTCCTTGGTGAACAGGAACGGGGTATGGATGCGAGTACCGGTCAGCTTACCGGTGTTGTTATCGGTCGGGATGTACAGGTTGTGTTCCTGGGCCACGATCTCAATGCTGCCTTCTCGATCCTGTACGTCAACGGACCCTTTGATGTCCGCGCCGCCGTCGTCTTTTAGCCAAAGGTAAACAGGAATTGCCATGGAATTACTCTCCATTGTGTTGTGATACGTCATCATCCTGAGATGACGCTGGGGTTTTGTCCGGTATCTGACAGGCATCGGCCTGCGGTACCAGACTGATTTCGACACGGCGGTTGAGCGCCCGCCCTTCCATCGTGTCATTGGTTGCAATCGGGCGGTTTTGGCCATAGCCCTGTACTGCAAAACAGCTTTCCGGCACGTCGCCGGTATCGCGTATCCAGTTGCGAACCGCCTCCGCACGCTTCAGCGACAGCGCCTGATTAAGCCCGGAATTACCGGTGTTATCAGTGTGTCCACTGACCACGATCAGCCAGCCTGGCTTCGCCTTAATTCCCACGAGGGAATTAACCAGCATTTTCGTCGATCCCGCCTTCAGCTCTGCCTTGCCGGAATCGAACAGCGACATACTGTCGAGGCGAATAATTTGCGGCGCGGCTTCCGGTTGGACCTTCGGCAGCGTTTTCTGCGTCTGCGGTAGAGATGGCGGTGTATAGGAGCGAATCGCCGTCAGAATCGGCAGACGCAGGCTTTCACCCCGATATAATCCGAGCCCCAGAGACATCGGCTCTCCGTTGCGGGCCCAGCCATCCAGCTGCGCAGCATCCTGCTGCAGGATCTTCAGGGCCTCAGCTTTACGAATGTGGTCGCCGCTGGCGATGCGATAGAAATGCTGGATATCGAAATTCATCCGCTGCAGCAGCTGGCGGTTGTTCCAGCCGCTGCTGCACAGCGCCACAATCGCCGCAAAGGTAAAGGCCGTCAGTCCGGCGCGGCACAGGCGCTGGCGGGGTGTCAATCCCGCCCCCCGGGGTAAAAGGGGCAGGATAAAATCAGGCAGAACCGGGGGCGTGGCCGCGTTGTCTGGCACAGGAGACCAGCCAGCAACATGCTGCATCGCACTGTGCTTACGCAGCCAGTTGAGCCAGGCAGACTCCGGTAAGGCACCGGCAAGCGCAGGGCCAGCCCCCCAAACGATCGCCGCAGGCAGCACAGCAGGGATATCCGGATTTTCATCAGTAAATACTGCGACTACATGCTGGCTAAACCATGCGGACAGGCTGCCGATGATCACCTGCGACTGCACAGCCTGGGCCCCCTCGCTGGCGCTCCAGATTGCTACCGACAACGGGGGCGCTCCTTCACGCCAGACCTGGATAGCTTGATCTGCAATCGCGGTCTGCCACAGATTTTCGTGCATCATGCTGCAACCCAGCTGAGCATGAAGCAGCAGCGGGATCGCACAGCCGGTCTCGCGGCGCAGCTGGCTTAACTGCCAGCGCAGGGTCAGTAAACGGCCGGTCAGCGTTTCCGTATCCGTTTGCTGCTGCGGACAGATGTTCACCATCAGCGACAGCTGGCGCCCCCAGTCGGGGCGCAGCCACAGCAGATGGCGGGCAACCTGTTCCATGTCCTGGTGATTCGCGACGTTGATCCAGCAGCCCTGCGACAGCACCAGTACCGGAGACTCCTGCGGCCACACCTGCGAAATATCACCACACACCAGCACCACCGGCTGCCGCCAGCTGGCTTCCGGCAAATTGTCGAAGCGAATCGCCGCCTTATGTCCCCTGCCACGGGCCATCAGAAACCAGACGACTGCGATCGCGCCAATGCAAATCAGCGTTATCCCTGTTGCTGCGCGCAGTGGGAGCGGCAAAAAACCCAGGCATACAACGGCGCTCAGCAGTGCTCCCCATATCGCCAGCACGCTGCGCTGCGTAGAGGTCATGGAATCACTCCCGGCAGCAGGGTCGCCAGCATCCTGTCCAGGGATCGGTCCAACCCCCACCAGAGCGTGATAAGGATCGCGACGCTCACGCCAATACGCAGCGGCCAGGATGTAAACCATGGGCCGATACGGCTCGCCGCATAAGCATTCGCCAGCACCGGTTGATCCTGCGGAGTAAACGGTGGAACCCGATCGTTCAGCATCTTGACCAGCTGCTCACGCTGAGGATCGTTCAGCGAATGATAGCTACCGATAAATCCCAACAGCATGACCCGGTGAAAACAGGTCAACACGGCAGCATCGGGTTGCGTTTCACGCAGCACGGCGCGCATGCGGTCACACAACGTGTCCCCCGCCTCAATCGTGCCAAGAAAATGCCCCTGTAGCGGGATGTCATACCACTGCATGCAGGCGTCATCCTGCACGCCACGGCTTTTCACCGCCTCATCCAGCAGGGCGCAGTGTGCGGTAAGAATATGCTGGCGGCCGGCTTCATCCACCCCTCCGTCGTTAAGCGACTGCTGTACACGTTCTATTTCCGCTACGCAGCGCTGCCAGAGAAGGTAGCCTTCTCCCTCCTGAAACAGTGGACCGTGGCGCAGGCTGATAACCTGTAACCAGGTATCCTGAAACAGCGCATCAATATCGACGGATGAGGCCGCTCTGCCTTTACTCTCACTCATGTTCTTAGTACCGCGTAAAGTTCAAGTTCAGGCTCGCCCAGCGTGCCCGGCGTGTAGAACATACAGTTGCCGCTTTCCAGCATTTCCCGCGCTGCCGGGTGGGTGAGATCCAGCGAGAAATACTGGTTCTCCAGCCGAAGTGGGATGGCGGCAGGAACATGGCTGAGCGGCTTGAGAGGTATCCCCTGGCGGGATGCGTTGACCAGACTGGTGACATAATCCGGACTGCCGACCTTGCACTGGCGCGGGAATTGCTCCAGCAGCTGTGCAACAGGTTGGGAGGAGCGAACGGAAAGGTAGTAATCCGCCCCGTCGCGCAGGCGAGGGTCCTGCAGACGCGCCAGCCACTGACGCATGCGCTTATCGTGGTTAAGCTCAATCGCCACTACGCGCGATGGCAGGCTGGCTTCCAGCAGCTCATTAAGCAGCGCAAACAGCGGCGGAAATACATCGTTCAACCGTTCGTGCTGCCAAGGCGGGATCGCACCGCTCTGATGCTCCAGCGAAAAGGTCAGCAGGCTGCCGGCCAGCCGGGCCAGTTCAGGATACAAACGTTCCGGGGCACTCTGTGGATACTGCAGAAACTGCGCCAGTACCGGCTCAGCGCCGTTTAGCGCATTGAGCAACCAGAAGAGCGACACATCAGCGACGGCGAAATCCGCCATGCGTGCGTTACTTTCCCGGCGCATCGCCATCAGCCTTGTTAAGCGGGCACGCAACTGGACCATGAGCTGATCAAGCTGCTGCATCAGCCAGCCGCTGCTTTGCAGGGTAAGCATCGGCGGCAGAAAGCTGTCATCCAGCGACCACAGCCCCTGCGAGTCCAGATGCAGACGCGCAACGGGGCAGGTGAGGTAGTCGCTGTTGTTTTGATGGGCAAAACGCAGACAAAGCTCATGCTGCATCACCGCAATCTGGCGATCGTCATCGCCAAACTGATTGCGAATATCGCGCCAGCGCTGGCGATAACGCACCGGACGTTCGGCAGCTTCTTCGGGTTTCAGGCAGTTACCGCCGTTCGCTCGCAGCAGCGGCAGTGCCAGCAGCACGACCGTTTCACCCTGTTCTCCTTCCAGCGGCAGCACCGGGGGAAGCGCATCGGCATTGCTGGTGTCAATTAGTGTTCCATCCTGGAAACGAATGCACAGGCGACGGGCCTGCAGGCGGCCCAGTTTCAGCGCATCATCTTCGAAAGAGGCTTCGATCACGCCCCACGGCTGGCACAACCCGAGACGTGCAATAAATTCCGCAGACCAGGCCGCATGAGCAGCCTGCTGTTGAAAATGCTGGGGCGAGAGCATAATGCCCCGGCCCCATAACGGTTGTTCCGTTCTCATTCAGCGCCCTTATGCTTTCGCTTTCGGCATCTGCGAGACCAGCGACAGATTGATGTCCATCCCTTCCACCTGGAAGTGCGGCACCGCATACAGCTTCACGCGGAAGAAGCCCGGGTTATCTTCGATATCCTCGACCACCACTTTGCCGTCACGCAGCGGGTGGGAAGCCTGCAGCTCGTCGCCAGGATCGGTCATTTCGGTGACAAGGCCTCGTATCCAGGTGTTCAGTTCCAGCTCCAGCAGGCGACGATCCTTAGTCGTACCGATGTTCTCGCGCTGGATCAGCTTCAGATAGTGAGCGATGCGCGACAGCAGGAAGATATACGGCAGGCGGGCGTTGATCCGGCTGTTGGCGGTGGCGTCAGCGGTATCGTACAGCGCCGGTTTCTGGGTGGAGTTGGCCGAGAAGAAGCAGGCGTAGTCGCGGTTCTTGTAATAAGACAGCGGAATAAAGCCGAGGTTGGCGAACTCAAATTCGCGGGTCTCCGGGATCATCACCTCAGACGGAATTTTCACCTGATTGCCTGTCCCTAAGTCGTACAGGTGGATCGGCAAATCTTTCACCGCGCCGCCGGCCTGTGGGCCACGGATCTGCACGCACCAGCCGTTATCAATAAAGCTGCGCACCATGTTGGACGCAAAGGCAAACGAGGCGTTGGTCCACAGGTATTTATCGTGATCCGGGCCTTTCACCTCTTCCACGTAGTTAAAGCTGCGTACCGGCACGGTGTCCGGTCCGTAAGGCAGGCGGCCCAGCACGCGCGGCATTACCAGCCCGATATAGCGCGAGTCATCGGTGTCGCGGAAGGATTTCCACTTGATGTATTCAGCGCGGTCAAAGTAGTTGCCGATGTCCTTGATGGCCGCCACGTCTTCCATCGACTCCTTCAGGAAGAATTTCGGCCCGGCGGAGCCGATAAACGGCATATGGGCGGCGGCGGAGACTTTAGAGATATTGCGCAGCAGGGCCACGTCCTGCGCCGAAGCGTCGAACTCCCAGGCCGAAATCAGCGCGGCAATCGGTTCGCCGCCCGGGGTGTCATATTCCGCCACGTAGGTTTGCAGATAGAGACCGCTCTGAATCACTTCCGGCGCATCTTCAAAGTCCTGGCGCAGATCCTCCTTCGACAGATCCAGCAGCTCGATTCTGACGTTCTGGCGGAAGTCGGTTTTATCCACCAGCGATTTAGCGCCCTGCCACAGCGACTCAACGGCCTGGAACTGCGGGTGGTGCAGTACCGCGTCCAGCTGGCGGCCAATCTGGAAATCCAGCTCGGCAATATGGTGGTCAATCAGCGCTTTATCCAGCTTCTCGACTTTAGTCCCCGCCTGGCGCAGGCGTTCCAGGAAGACCTGCATGCCGGCGGTCAGGCGCTCATCGGCGGTTGCATCGGACATCGCCTGTGCATCCTGCCAGATATCCAACGCGCTGAGAGAGGAAACCGGATGGAGGTTGATTTTTTCAAACAGGGAAGCATAAACGCCGCCCGCCTGCGGATGTTCAAGGGTGACATTTTCCGCAGCAGTGGCATTCTCATTTTGTACAGACATCAGCATATTCTCTTGTTAATCCGTTAATCATTGCGACCGTTTATGCCTGCTCCGGCACCATCGCGGACAGTTCGCTACGCAGTTCATTGCTCAGTGCCGGGTCAAGCAGGATTTTTTCCAGCTCTTTGCGGAAGTTCTGGTTATCCAGCAGATTGGCTTTCAGATCGCGGAGAAGGTTGCGCATGGCCAGCATGGCCTTGAGCTGAGGTATCTGACGGGCCACCTGTTCAGGGGTGAAATCCTTCATATTACGGAAGGTGAGATGAATATTTTCTTCGCTACCGTCTCCGGCCAGCGTGTTTTCAACGGTGAGATTCACCGACGGAGAATATTCCGCCAGCACGCTGTTGAAATTATTCTTATTAATGTCTGTTTTACCGCGTTCCGATAGCGGTGCGGTTTCCTGGCCGTTACTGAAATCACCGGCAACCAGTAATTTCAGCGGTAATTCCATTTTCTTACTGGCCCCGCCGGTATGAAGATCGAGTTTCAGGTTAATACGTGCTTTTGGTATTTCCTTCTGGAAGCTGTCGCTCATAAATCCCTCTTTGATATCGCCATGTAAAGAATTGCAGTCTTAATTTCTTTGCGGGCGATAATAGAGCATTCAGGCTTAATTAATCAAACGCGCGAATATAAACATAAAAATTAGAAAATTCTTATTATTAAAAACAAACACCCTTCTGCTTTTACGAAAAAACAGTCGTAAAAAAACCAAATCACGATTCAGTAAACATCAAAATGAAGAAACATCGCAAGTTTTAACCGGGCATTACAAAATAAAACACTAAAACAACGAAGAATTGACCAATATCATTATTACTTCATAAACACCAAAATTAATAAGAGGTTTCTTAGAATAGGTTCATTTAAATACACTTTTCAATACTGAGAATGTTAACCATTACTTGAGCTAACACGCAAAAATAAGAAAAATACCAAACGAACATCGATATTGGATTTTTTACTATGTTAAAAGTAGAGATGAATAAATATCGACATAACACCACAAAAGGAGTATTTGACTCCCTCCGTAAATCCGGTGAACTTAATGTCAGGCTACGCCTCCATCTGGCAAACAGCACGAGCAGCAGGAAAAGAATTACCGCTGCCTTCTCAGCCACTATTATCAACCACCGTCGCCCCATTGACACCACACAACCCGGCTGCTAAATTTTAAAAAAATTGATTTAAATCAATATATTCACTTAACTTCAAGTCCATCAAAACGGCTGCCCGATGCCATTCATGTCGCTATCCGTGCATTTCATTCCCTGAATGCGGCACTTCATGCCTTTTTCCGCCGCCGATATCGCCGGCAGGCTTAAAATTTCCCCAATTTAAAGATTCTTAGCATTCCCATTGGGAGAATTTCATGAACACACCAAAATTAAGCAGCAGCGTTAACCGCACCCGCTGGCTAACCCTGATTGGCACCATTATTACTCAATTTGCCCTCGGTTCGGTTTATACCTGGAGCCTGTTCAACGGACAGCTGTCCAGCAAGCTGGATGCACCGATCAGTAAGGTCGCATTCTCCTTTGGTCTGCTGAGTCTTGGCCTGGCCCTGGCTTCTTCCGTTGCCGGGAAACTACAGGAACGTTTTGGCGTGCGTAAGGTCACGCTGTCTGCCGGTTTGCTGATGGCCGCGGGTCTGATGCTGACCTCGCAGGCTGACAACCTGTTTATGCTGTACCTGACCGCAGGCGTGCTGGTTGGCCTGGCGGATGGCGCGGGCTATCTGATTACCCTGTCTAACTGCGTGAAGTGGTTCCCGGAGCGTAAAGGCCTGATTTCTGCCTGCTCTATAGGTGCTTACGGACTGGGTAGCCTGGGCTTTAAATTTATCTGTAGCTACCTGCTCAGCGTGAACAGCCTGGAAACCACCTTTATGATCTGGGGCGGACTGGCGATGAGCATGATCGTGCTGGGTTCACTGATGATGAAAGATGCACCACTGCAGAAAGCATCAGCCAGTAGCAGCAGCGCTCAGCCAGCCCGCGATTTCACGCTGGCAGAATCTATGCGTATGCCGCAGTACTGGATGCTGGCGCTGATGTTCCTGACAGCCTGCATGAGCGGTTTGTATGTGATTGGCGTGGCGAAGGATATCGGTGAGAGCCTGGTTCACCTCAGCGCGCAGACCGCCGCCAGCGCAGTCACCATTATCGCTATCGCTAACCTCAGCGGTCGCCTGGTGCTGGGCATTATGTCTGATAAGGTAGCGCGTATCCGGGTGATCAGCCTTGCGCAGGTGGTCTCCCTGTGCGGTATGGGCATCCTGCTGTTCAGCAGCATGAATGAAACCACCTTCTTTATTGCCGTCGCCTGCGTAGCCTTCAGCTTCGGTGGCACCATTACCGTTTATCCATCGCTGGTCAGTGATTTCTTCGGCCTCAATAACCTGACCAAAAACTACGGCGTGATTTACCTCGGCTTCGGTATCGGTAGCGTGCTTGGCTCGCTGATTGCCTCCCTGTTCGGTGGCTTTATGGTGACCTTCAGCCTGATTATGGCGCTGCTGGTGGTCTCACTGCTGATGTCGGCGGTGATCCGTATGCCAAACGCCACTGCGCAGCAGAGAAAAGAGCTGCAGCACGCCTGATAGCTGTCTTAATAATATTGAACCGCCGTCCTGACCGACGGCGGTTTTTCTTTATTGATGGATGAAGCGCGGCTCGGGCAATCCGGCCACGTTGACCCGCACGGCAAACAGATCGCCGGACTGCGGATACTGCGCCAGTTCCTCTGCGGTCCGGTTTTCACGCGAGCTGGTGATATACAGCGTTTTCAAATCGCTGCCGCCAAACGCCACCATGGTGGGCCAGCGCACCGGCAGCGGGATCTCATCAACAATGTCACCGCTGGTTGGGTCAAGGCGAATCACCCGCTGGCCGTCGAACATCGCTGACCAGTA
This sequence comes from Pantoea coffeiphila, assembly GCF_016909495.1. Classification (GTDB taxonomy): domain Bacteria; phylum Pseudomonadota; class Gammaproteobacteria; order Enterobacterales; family Enterobacteriaceae; genus Erwinia; species Erwinia coffeiphila. Next base: position 367,351 of record NZ_JAFBFW010000004.1, read on the forward strand.
GAAACCTTCGCTGTCCACCGCAGCACCGTCCGGTAAACCGCCCTGCTGCTGGATAAAGTGCCTGACCACCTGCCTTTTCCCCGGCTCACCTGCGGCATCGAGCGGATAGCGGTACATCACGCCGTTCGGCGTATCGGTGTGATACATCCAGCGGCGATCGGGTGAAAATGCCAGCCCGTTGGAAATTTTGACGTCCTCCGCCTGAACCGTCAGCCGCAGATTCTCGTCTACGCGGCACAGCTTTCCGCCGTTACGATCCTGAGGTTCCCACAGGCTGCCGCACCAGAAGCGGCCAAAGGGATCGACGCGACCATCGTTAAAGCGGCTCCGCGCGGCTTCTCCGGGATTGTCGGCGATACGCCGGACGATGCTCCCCTGTTCATCAAGGAAACACACCCCGCTGCGCAGTGCGGCAATCAACCCACCTTCTTCGCGCAGGCCGATGCAGCCAATATCTTCCGCAACCGGCCAAACCTGATGCTCACCGCTGGACGGATCGAAACGATGCAGCGCCGGAGCCAGAATATCGACAAACCACAGCACCTGCTGCTGCGTGTCCCACAGCGGGCATTCGCCCAGCTCGGTCTGCGCGCGCAGTACGTTTTCTACCTGATAGCTCATTACCGCTCCTTGATGAGAATGTACGGATAGAATTTACGTTATTTCAGTATCAGAAGCACAACAATAAATCTGGCGGCTTCACGGAGATGAATCCGATCCAACTCTGATTTAAGATGATTCTTATCAAACTGGAATATATTTAATACTATTCTTATTTAAGAATAAAATTGACAGGTTATAAATCTCACCACTGAAATTATTTGAAATATCTAATTAAATAACTCTACACTGCCCGCATTATTCCTCCACTTTGCCTTGTTAAATTTGTACGTATCGAAATGGCAGGAGTGAAATGATGAAAAATATAATGAAAGCAACCTCTGTAATGGCACTGATCATCATGCTGAGCGGCTGTATCGTTGCCCCACCTCATCATGGAGGAGGCGGATATCACGGAGGTGGTGGCTATCATGGCGGCTACCATCGAGGCGGCCCGCATCGGGGCTGGTAAACTTATCCGGTGAGATCTCTCACCGACGGCGGGCAAAGCCTGCGCACGGCAAGATAACAATAAAGAAGAGTAGTTATTGTTGATAAAATTTGGGCGGATAGTTATCCGCCCATTTTTTTAGCTCTTAATACTGTAATTACACTGATACCAGGCTTTCATTAATCCCGGTACGTGGCTCTCCTGCGGAGACAGCGCTTCTACTTTATCAAATCCCCTTTCGGTGCAGTAACGCTCGATATCTTCAGCCAGCGCCACCTTGTCCACTTTAGTCGGGTTAAAGCGATACTGTACGGTATTCACCGCCGGGTCTTCGTCCACTTTTTCAAATGCGCCAGGCTTGCTGGACGTACATCCGGCCAGCAGCAGCAGTGCCAATAAGGCGGTTATTTTTGTTTTCATCATTGCTCTTTTCCTCCGGGCAGCATGATAACAACCTCGCCTCCGGGGACTATCAGACTACGGCGCATTTGCATTTTTTTACTCAGCGGTGCACCTGCATACCTCACAAAGTACAGAGCAGAAAAATGCAATGTTTTACCGATTGAATCAATTCGGGGAGACGCCTGGCGTTATCAGCCGTTCAGTGCGACTATGCATCCAGACAACGCAAATGTCTGAACCACACCAGGTTTTTTATTGTTATATCATTGCTTTACTTAATGACTTGTGCCCGCGGCGAGCGGGCTTTTTTTCAGGGTTAATTACCTGTTCCACTAATAATTATACGCAACACGTTGGCTGAATCTTTATCCGCAAGTGCCAGCACAGATTGATAAAGGTCGATGGTCATATCGCAAAGTTTGCTCTCATCCACGCCCGGTTCTGCCGGAGTGTTAAGGGTTTGTAAGTCACTGCCCCACTTTCCGTACAGCGTTCTGACTACCGACTGAAGCTGCTTGCGGCCGCGCGGCAAGTCCACCGCGCGATCGCCATCTCGGCTGTTAACTAACAGCCGGTCCATCGCCTGCATTTCACTTTCAACCAGCGGCTGCGGCAGCAGCTCGGCAATGTCCACACCTCCCCTGACCTGCGGGAACAGGAAGCGGAAGCAGCGATCGGTACTCTGCTGGCGCAGCTGCTTCATCTCTTCAAGCGACACTTTCATATAGCCGATAAGATCATCGTCGGCGGCAGCGTTAATTCGCTGGTTGAGCAGGTCTGCCGCCAGCGGGCGCAGTCGGTCAAAAGCCTGTTGCTCAGTCAAACCGCTATGCAGACCGTTCAGCAGCTCATCGCTGGCCTGTTTGTACAGGGCCGGCTGCTGTACTTTGACGGTACGCCAAACCGGCAGCGTCGCCAGTTTTAGCTGGGCGGCATCCAGTCGGGCCGTCTCTGCCTGCTGCGGTGCCATCCAGCGGAAGTAATAAAGGTTTCCCGCCGCCAGGGGCAGGATCAGCAGCAGCAGAGCGGCAATTTTCCCCAGGCTGCCGCGCTTCACCAGTAGCGCAATCACCACCAGCCAGACCAGCGCGATCGCTGAAGAAATCAATACGGGTTGAGAAATCAAAACGGTTTTCCTGATGCAGTCAGGCCGGTTATGCCAGCCTGAAATAAAAAGGGCTTAATCCGCCCGAACGTCGACTAAAACCGGACAGCTGGCGCGTTCTATCACCGATGCGCTGCACGAGCCTTTCAGCAGACGGTTAAATGAAGAAAGGTGCCGCCGCCCCATAATAATCATCGCGGCGTTCAGCGCATTAGCCTGGGCAACGATGGTTTCTGCCGATTCACCGGCAATCACCCGTCCGCGCGCCGTCACGCCGGACTTTTGCAGTTCCGACAGTGCGCGCCGTACCACCGCTTCAGCGGTGTTTTGTTCGTCCAGCGCCATGCCAAAATCACCGGGATCTTCCCCGGCTTCAATCTCAAACGGCCCGGATGACGCATAGCTGACGTCGATACAACACAACACCACCACCTCGGCCCGCAGCGCCAGCGCCTGTTCCGTGGCCAGTGCCACAACCTTACGAGCAATCCCAGAGTTATCAACGGCGACCAAAAGCGTTTTCATAGCTTTCTCCTGTTAGTCACGCAATGCCACTTTGCCAATTTCATCCACCATCCCGAGCTTACATTTCAGGATCTCCTGACGGTAATGATCTTCAAATTTTTCAAAACGGGGAGTGGGGACCAGAAGACTGATGGAAAAACGCCCCAGAATAGTATCGATAGCCACCGCCATCGTTGACACCCCTTCCAGCGTTTCGCCACGGTCATAGGCCAGACCGGTATGGCGAATTTCCGTTAAATGCGCCAGCAGCGCAGGGAAATCACGCACGGTGAGATCGGTGATAGCCTGGTAGGCTTCGCCGAGCAGCTCGCGGGCAGCCTCATCGCTGTCCAGCGCCAGCAGTGCACGGCCGCCGGAGGTGCTGTAGAGCGGCAGGTTCATGCCAATGCGCGGCACCACCCGCAGTTCGCGATCGGCCACCACATAATGCACGATGGCCAGCTGCAGCCCGCTTGCTCTGCCCAGCGACACCGTTTCGCCCGTTGCCTGGCACAGCGCCTGAAGCCAGGGCTGAGCAATCGTCACCACGTCGGTATGCACATTGGCGATCAGCCGCAGAAGCGCCGGGCCAAGACGAACCCCACCGGCACCGTGACTGCGTACCAGCTTGACCGAGTCCAGCGCGGCAACAATGCGCTGTACGGTTGAACGCGGCAAATCCACCGCCAGCGCAATTTCGCCGAGGCTCATACCGTTAGGTTTTGCGCCAAGCGCATCCAGAATTTTTGCCGCCCGAGTGATGACCTGAATGCCACCGGTCCGTTCTTCGTCGTGCGGTATTGAGGGTTCAGACATAACGATTCTCTTTCCTTGATGTCGGGCTTACTGTAGCACTTTTTTACCCTGTCCGGCACACTGCATCGCATTGCAATACACTGCATCAAGATGTAATATCTGCGTCAATGTATCACGATGCAATACACTGCATCGATAATAATAATCCTCCCGGAGCACCTGCTATGAACAGCCCGCCGGTGGCGATGCCGCCGCCGCATCCTTTTACCCTGCGCCTGGCTCTCGGGCTGATCGGGGTGCTGATTGCCACGCTCAGTTCAGGCCTTAACGATCGCGTAACCGATCTGGCGCTGGCGGATATCCGTGCGGCGATCGGTATCGACTATGATACCGGCAGCTGGATCACCTCGGCCTACCAGGCCGCTGAAGTCGCCGCGATGATGATCGCCCCGTGGCTGGCGGTGACCTTTTCCCTGCGTCGTTTTACCCTGGTGGTGGCAACAGGGTTTGCCAGCCTGGCGGTGATCCAGCCGCTAGTGACCGATCCCGCACTGTTTATCACCCTTCGAGTCACTCAGGGCCTGTTCGGTGGCGCGCTGCCGCCGATGCTGATGACCGTGGCGCTGCGCTTTTTGCCGCCGACCATCAAGCTTTATGGCCTGGCGGCCTATGCGATGACCGCGACATTCGGCCCGAATATGGCCGCCTCCCTCGCGGCCTTCTGGACCGATTCGGTTGGCTGGCAGTTTGCTTTCTGGCAGGTGATCCCACCCTGTCTGATTGCCGCCCTGCTGATCGGTTGGGGACTGCCGCAGGACCCGCTGCGCCTGGAACGTTTGCGGCAGATCGATGCCTTTGGAATGCTGACCGGCTGTAGCGGTATGGCACTGCTGATCCTCGGCTTAACCCAGGGGGAACGGCTGGAGTGGTTTGAATCACCGCTTATCGCCGGCCTGCTGCTGGCGTCCGCCGCGCTGCTGGTGACCTTCTTTATTAACGAGTGGTATCACCCGCTGCCGCTGTTCAAATTGCAGATGCTACAGCGTAAGAATCTCGCCCACGGCCTGCTGGTTCTGGCGGGGGTACTGATGGTGTCGCTTTCCGGCTCAGCGCTGCCTTCGGCCTATTTTGCGCAGATTGATGGCTTTCGTACCGCACAGTTTGCCCCGCTGGCGCTGACTATCGGTCTGCCGCAGCTGATCATTGCTCCGCTTGTCGCTACGCTACTGAATCTGCGGCAGGTGGACTGCCGCTGGGTGTTAACCGCCGGTGCCGGGCTGATGATCGCCTCCTGCCTGCTGGGCACTCAGCTGACCGATGAGTGGGCGCGGCAGAATTTCTGGCTCATCCAGGCACTGCAGGCCTTCGGTCAGCCGATGCTGATCCTGCCGGTACTGATGAGTGCCACCAGCGTGGTGATGCCGCCGGAAGGGCCGTTCGCCTCAGCGATGTTCAATACCGTACGCGGTTTTTCCAGCGTCGCGGCCGGCAGCCTGGTGGAGAACTTTCTCACCCATCGCGAGAAGTTCCACTCACACGTGCTGGTCGATAATCTGGGTAACCGCCCCTGGCTGATCACGGCGAACAGCAGCGACGCGGCCAGCAGCCTCCAACCGCTGTTGCCTGATGGTTCAGCCAGCTCGACGGAAAATCTCAGCCACTTCAGCACGCTGGTAAAACATCAGGCGACAATCCTCAGCATCAGCGATACCTATCTGTTGATTATCGGCTTTGCCCTGCTGCTGGTCCTGCTGACCGCCTGGCTGCCGAAACGCGTCTGGCCGCCACAAACTCTCATTAATTCTGCTTCGCCAACAACGAGAACAACATCATGAGTTTCACACCTGCAAAACGTACCTCACTGCTGGCGCTATTACTGCTGGCACTAATGGGGATGGCCTTTTTTATCTGGTCGGCAATCGGCAGCCACGACTATCGCACCAACGACGCGGTGGTTACCGCCGACTACACGTTGGTGGCGCCAAAAATTTCCGGCTATATCAGTCAGGTTAGCGTAACGGATAACCAGCAGGTGAAGGCCGGTGACCTGCTGGCAACAATTGACGATCGCGATTATCGCGTGGCGCTGGAAACCGCCCAGGCGAATTTGCAGATTAGCGAAGCCAAGCTGAGCAGCGTTCAGGCCCAGCTCGATCAGCAGCAGGCAACGATTGCGCAGAATGAAGCCGCAGTCACCGCCAGCCAGGCCTCACTGAACTATGCAGGACAAAACGCAGAACGTTACCGTCAGCTGCTGAAAAGCGGCACGGCCACCGCAGACGAGCAGCAGAAATCGAACTCCACCATGCTGAGCGCCGCCGCACAGGTGAAGCAGAGCCAGGCCGCGGTGCTGGCCGCGCGTAAGCAGGTCCCGGTGCTGCAGGCCAGCGTGCGCCAGGCAGAAGCCGATATTGCCGCGTCGAAAGCCAGCGTCGATCAGGCCGAGCTGAACCTTTCCTATACCCGCATTACCGCACCCATTTCCGGTACGGTAGGCCAGCGCGCACTGCGTGAAGGGGCGTGGGTTTCAGCCGGTACGCGGCTGCTGGCGGTCGTGCCGCTACAGCAAAGCTACGTGCTGGCGAATTTCCTGGAAACGCAGCTGGCGCACGTCAGCAGCGGACAGCCGGTCAGTATAACCGTTGACGCCCTGCCCGGCGTCACTCTGCGTGGCCACGTTGACAGTATTGCTCCGGCAACCGGCTCAACGTTTGCGGCCATCACTGCGGATAATGCTACCGGCAACTACACCAAAGTGGTCCAGCGCCTGCCGGTAAAAATCGTTCTGGAGAGGGATCAGCCGGATCTGGCTCGTCTGCGGGTGGGAATGTCGGTGATTCCTGAATTAAAAATGCGCTAAATGTGAGAAAGTTCTCAGCATAATCGCCTTTATTTTGCCAGGCAATGCGGGTAAATTAGCGATCGATCCTGCCGTGGGCTCCCCACGGCGACCCTGCCTTAGCGCGTCCGGCATTAATAAGTCCGCCTGAGGTTGATTCTGTTCGCGTTACGCTGGTCCGGGATCGCCATAGCCGTAACCGCGCAGAGGAGCTGTTCGTGAAATACGCGTTTATGGGAATTTCGTTTATCCTGGTACTGTGGGTCGGCACCTTTTATCTGATGCTGTAGAGCTTCCCGAAAAGAGGGTCAGGCATGCCTGACCCTTATTGATCTCGCTCGCGGTCAGAGCGTTTCTGCGCTACCTTTCGCGGCAGATGGCAAAATGCCATCTGCCCGGAACATGGTTTTAATCCCTCTTACCGCCTGGCGAATGCGGTCGCTGTTCTCAATCAGCGCAAAGCGTACGTGGGTGTCACCGTAGTCACCAAAACCAATTCCCGGAGAAACGCAGACTTTAGCTTCCTGCAGCAGCAGCTTGGCGAATTCCAGCGATCCCAGATGAGCGTACTGCTCGGGAATTTTGGCCCAGACGTACATTGAAGCTTTAGGGTTGTCGACCATCCACCCCGCTTCGTGCAGCCCTTTCACCAGCACATCGCGGCGGCGCTTGTACTGCTCGGCAATATCGCGTACGCACTGCTGATCGCCTTCCAGCGCGGCAATGGCTGCGACCTGCAACGGCGTAAAGGTGCCGTAGTCGTGATAGCTTTTGATACGCGCCAGCGCCGCAACCAGATCTTTATTCCCCACCATAAAACCGATACGCCAGCCGGCCATATTGTAGCTTTTTGACAGGGTGAAGAACTCGACCGCCACATCACGCGCGCCCGGAACTTCCATAATCGACGGCGCTTTCCAGCCGTCATAGACGATATCGGCATAGGCCAGGTCGTGAACCACCAGCACGTTGTACTGCTTCGCCAGGGCGATGACCCGCTCGAAGAAGTCCAGCTCCACGCACTGCGCGGTCGGGTTGGACGGGAAGCCGAGGATCATCATTTTCGGCTTGGGATAGCTTTCGCGAATGGCGCGTTCGAGTTCGTTAAAGAAGTCGACGCCCGCCACCAGCGGCACGGAACGCACCTGCGCACCGGCAATCACCGCGCCGTAAATATGGATCGGGTAGCTGGGATTGGGTACCAGCACGGTGTCGCCGTGATCGAGTGTCGCCAGCATCAGGTGCGCCAGACCCTCTTTCGATCCGATGGTGACAATGGCTTCCGATTCCGGGTCAATCTCCACCTGGTAGCGATCGGCATACCAGCGGGAAATCGCCCGGCGCAGGCGGGGAATACCGCGCGAGGTGGAATAGCCGTGGGTGTCTTCGCGCTGGGCAACGGTGCAGAGTTTTTCCACAATGTGCGGCGGCGTCGGGCCATCGGGGTTGCCCATGCTGAAATCGATAATATCTTCACCACGACGGCGTGCGGCCATCTTCAGTTCAGCAGTGATGTTGAACACGTAGGGTGGGAGGCGTTCGATACGGGAGAAACGACGGGTTGAACTGATATCAGCCATAGTATTTTTGCTCGCTTACGTTAGCGCCCGGACCGTCCGAGCGACGCCGGCCACTGCGGTGGCCGTGCAACGAACATAGCGTAATATTCCGACGGCTGTCGATAGGCCGGATAAAATTTTTTATTCCAGCGGATTTACGCGCCCGAACAGCCAGTCATTCACCCACTGCCCACGCAGCAGATAATTATCCCGCAGCGTGCCCTCCAGCTCGAAGCCGTTTTTTTCCAGCACCCGGCGTGACGCCCAGTTGCCCTCCACCACCTGCGCCTTCAGCTTGTGGAACTCGCATTCACGGAACAAATACTCGCTTAGCGCGGCCAGCGCTTCACTGCCATAGCCGAGGCCAAAATAGCTGCTGAGCAGCGAATAGCCGACTTCCGCCTGTCGGTACGGTGCCCATTCTGCATTGGTGCCGATCAGCCCCACCGCTTCACCATCCTCTTTGCGCCGTACCACCAGGCACAGCATATGGAAACTGGTGATCTGCCAGGGGGCCAGACGGTCCTGAAAGCGCTGACGGATGTCCGCCAGCTGCGGCACGGCGCTGATAAAGCGCATGCTGGCTTCATCGCTGTGCACCTGTAAAAACAGCTGCCAGTCTTCCGGCTGCAGCCGGGTGAGAATGAGTCGCTCGGTGGTCAGTTGCATAGATATCTCAAAAAAAGGGAAAATCCACTCTTCGGCTGTTTTTTTAGTGCCGCTTTTCACTTACTGATAACGTGACGTTAGCAAAAAAGTGTGCGGATAACGACAGGATACCGTCGCAAAATCTATATTTGACTGGCGGATCTCAGTATCGTCAGCAGGGTTATTCCTATCGCGGAAAAAAGACTACGCTAAGCTTTGCCAGAGGATGTTGCAGAGAATGGTTTTCTACGCATTTTTAATATCGCAGAGCTGCAAATCAACATCCTCTTTTTAGTACTCGGTTTTTCCTCTATTAATGAATTCGTTACTTCCCTGCCGCCGATACGGAACGAAATCCGGCGATAACCCCCTTTTAAACTGCGGACTTTCCTCAATTAACGGTGAAAAATCGTCAATCCGGCCCAAATTCGTCGAGAATATCAACATCCTCTTTTTGTTACTCAAGATTTCCCCTATTAACACATCAATATCGCCGAACCCTGCCACAGCCGTAGCGCATCCGCCCGCCTTTTCTTATCATAGTGACATTGCTCCCCGTCAGCCGAGACGCCCGTGCACTCTATGTTTGAAATGTTGCTCGCCGTATTTGATCGCGCAGCGCTGATGCTTATCAGTCTGTTTTTTATGACCCGCACCCGCCATTTTCGCCAGCTGCTGCAAAAGGATGAGCACTCGCGCCAGGAACTGTTCGCCGTCACGGCAATCTTCTCGCTGTTTGCCCTGTTCAGTACCTGGACCGGCATTAACGTTGAAGGTTCGCTGGTTAACGTGCGCACGATTGCCATTATGTCCGGCGGTATCCTGTTTGGCCCCTGGGTAGGCATTGCTACCGGCGTGATTGCCGGGGTCCACCGTTTTCTGATCGATATTCACGGCGTGACCTCGGTCCCCTGCCTGATTACCAGCATCGTGGCCGGGATCGCCTCCGGCTGGATTAACCTGAAAGTGGTGAAAGAGAAACGCTGGAGCGCCGGGATCGTTGGCGGCATGCTCTGCGAATCGCTGACCATGCTGCTGATTGTGCTGTGGGCTTCCCCGACGTCATTAGGGATTGATATCGTTGCTGAAATCGCCATCCCAATGATCCTCGGGGCCAGCAGTATCGGCCTGATCGTGCTGCTGGTGCAGAGCGTTGAGGGCGAGAAGGAAGCCAGCGCGGCGCGGCAGGCCAAGCTGGCGCTGGATATTGCCAATAAAACCCTGCCGTTGTTCCGTCAGATCAACAGCCATTCCCTGCGCCAGGTGTGTGAAATCATTCGCAGCGATATCAAAGCGGATGCCGTGGCGATCACCGACAAGCATCAGATCATGGCCTACGTCGGTTTTGGCGAAGAGAACTACCGCAACGGCGATGACGGCATCAGCCCGACCACCTCGGCGGCGATTTCCGAGGGAAAAATCATCATTAAGAACAATGATGAAGCTCATCGCACGCCGGAAATCCATTCGATGATTGTCATCCCGCTGTGGGAAAAAGGGGAAGTCACCGGCACGCTGAAAATTTACTACTGCCATGCACACCGCATTACCTCTTCCCTGAAGGAGATGGCTATCGGGCTGTCGCAGATCATCTCCACCCAGCTGGAAGTGTCGCGCGCCGAACAGCTGCGGGAAATGGCCAATAAGGCCGAGCTGCGGGCGCTGCAAAGCAAGATTAACCCCCACTTCCTGTTCAACGCACTGAATGCTATCTCTTCCTCTATCCGGCTCAATCCGGACACCGCGCGGCAGCTGATTACCAACCTCTCCCGCTATCTGCGCTACAACCTTGAACTGAACGATGATGAAATCATTGATATCAAGAAAGAGCTGTATCAGGTGAAGGACTACATCGCCATTGAGCAGGCACGGTTCGGCGATAAGCTAACCGTGATCTACGATATTCAGGAAGATGTCAGCTGTTCGCTGCCCAGCCTGTTAATCCAGCCGCTGATTGAGAATGCGATTGTTCACGGTATTCATCCCTGCCGGGGCAAAGGCGTGGTGACGCTGAGTATCCAGGATCACGGCGATCGCGTGCGGATTGCGGTGCGTGATACCGGCAACGGTATCGCCGAAGAGGTTATTGCCCGGGTGGAGAATAATGAGATGCCGGGCAATAAAATCGGCCTGCTGAACGTTCATCATCGGGTCAGGCTGCTGTATGGTGAGGGGCTGCATATCCACCGGCTGAATCCGGGCACGGAGATTTCCTTCTATATCAGTAAAAATGGGGCTTCCCTGCCGGAAAATGAGCGTATTTCGCTGTCGGTATAATTTTTGTAAACCGGGAAAACGTTGTGAAAGCGATTATTGTTGAAGATGAATTTCTGGCCCAGCAGGAGCTGAGCTGGCTGATCCGTCAGCACAGCCAGATTGTGATTGAAGCGACCTTCGATGACGGGCTGGACGTTCTGAAATATCTGCAAAGCCATCAGGTGGACGTGATATTTCTGGATATCAATATTCCTTCGCTGGACGGCATGCTGCTGGCGCAAAACATCAGTAAGTTCGCCAATAAGCCGCTGATAGTGTTTATTACCGCCTATAAAGAGCACGCGGTGGATGCTTTTGAACTGGAAGCATTCGACTACATTCTTAAGCCGTACCACGAGATGCGCATAATCACCCTGCTGCGCAAGCTGGAAAACCACGTTCGTCAGGACACGGTACAAAACACCGCCACTCCGCGCCCCGCTTCCCACAGCATTAACCTGGTGAAAGACGAGCGCATTATCGTGACCGATATCAACGATATTTATTATGCCGAAGCGCACGAGAAGCTGACGTTTGTGTATACCCGGCGGGAAGAGTATGTGATGTCGATGAACATGACGGAGTTTTGCAGCCGCCTGCCGGAGGAGTACTTCTTCCGCTGTCATCGTTCGTACTGCGTCAACCTCAGCAAAATCCGCGAGATTGAACCCTGGTTCAACAATACCTACATTCTGAAACTGCGCGATCTGGAGTTTCAGGTGCCGGTAAGCCGCAGCAAGGTGAAGGAGTTTCGCCAGCTGATGCGCCTGTAGTTACGCATCAGCCAGCGTGGAAGCCGTGGATTACAGTACCTGGCCCAGCGTCTGACGCAGATGCGCACCGGCACCCAGCAGGCCTGGCTGATCGTGGGTGATCAGATACACCGGAATATCACTAACGTAATCTTTAAAGCGGCCTTTATCTTCAAAGGCGGCGCGGAAGCCGGAAGCCTTAAAGAAATCGAGGAAGCGCGGCACGATACCGCCGGCGATAAACACACCGCCGAAGGTCCCGAGGTTCAGCGCCAGGTTGCCGCCGAAGCGACCCATAATCACGCAGAACATCGACAACGCGCGGCGGCAATCGGTGCAGCTGTCGGCCAGTGCCCGTTCGGTGACGTCGCGCGGCTTCAGCGCTTCCGGCACGCGGCCGTCTGACTTCACAATGGCGCGATAAAGATTCACCAGACCGCCGCCGGAAAGAATACGCTCGGCGGAAACGTGGCCCAGTTCGGCACGCAGCACTTCAAGGATCTGATCTTCTTCTTCGCTATTGGCCGCGAAATCCACGTGGCCGCCTTCGCCCGGCAGGCTGATCCAGCGCTTGTCCACGTGTACCAGGTGTGAAACACCCAGCCCGGTTCCGGCACCGTAAATAGCAATCGGTTTGTCTTTCACCGGCGCTTTGCCGCCGAACTGCAGCAGATGCTCTTCCTGCAGCATCGGCACCGCCATCGACACGGCGGTAAAATCGTTGATAATTTCCAGATGCTTCAGGCCGAGGCTGGCTTTCATCTCGCTGGTGGAAAATGCCCAGTCGTGGTTGGTCATTTCAACCCGGTCACCGGTGATCGGGCAGGCGATAGCAATACAGGCATCGTGAATTTCCTGCTGCTGTTCATCGCGCCAGGTGCGGATTACCGCTTCCAGACTGTCATAGTCAGAGGTGGAGAACGTTTTGGCCTGTGAGATGGCACCGCTTTCAAGATGACAGAGTGCCAGGCGCGCATTTGTGCCGCCGACATCACCTACCAAAGCATACTGGGTCATTATGGTTTTGCTCCGCTTAATCAAGTAGACACACTATAAATTTCCACTGCGAAAACAACAACGCTCACCGGGAAGAAAGGTGAGCGTTTCGGGCTAAAATCCGCCGTTTCGGAAAATTTCAGTTTATTTACCGAGTAGAACGGCCGCAATCGTCGCCGTTACCGGCTGTTGCGCTCGTGCAAGGAGCGGGTAACCGCCGCCAGCAGCGGCGGAATATCGGCTCGCGGCAGCACCACTTCCACCAGCGATAAACGTGAACTATCGGCAGCCAGCTGCATGACGTCTTCCAGCTGCACCGTCTGGGTCACCCGCCAGCTTTCCGCCGGGTTGTCCAGGCTCAGCGCCTCGGTCAGATGCGTCCAGTTCCATCGGGCGATATCGTTATAGCGCTGTTCGGCACCGTGGATCGCCCGCTCCACCGTATAGCCATCATTATTAAGCAGAAAGATAATCGGATGCTGGCCATCGCGCAGCATGGTGCCCAGCTCCTGCACCGTCAACTGCGCGGAGCCGTCGCCGATAATCAGGATCACCCGGCGGCCAGGCTCTGCCGTAGCGGCACCAAAGGCGGCAGGCAGCGTGTAGCCAATCGATCCCCACAGCGTTTGCACCATCAGGCGGGTATTTTCCGGCAGCCGCAGCGCGGCAATGCCAAACGCGGCGGTCCCCTGATCGGCAAGAACGATATCGCCGGGGCGTAAGAACGCCTGCATGGCCTGCCAGAAACTGCCCTGGGTTAGCGATACCGAACGATCTTCCTCCATCACGGGAGGGGCGACAATATGTTGCCGCCAGCCGCTACCGTGCCGCCTTGCCACCCGATGCAGCACCTCCAGCGCTGCCGCCATCGGTATATCGTGGAAACAGTGCTCCCGTACCCGGCATTCGTTCAAGCCGACATCGATGGTTTTACCGCTGTCAATCTGCTGGGTAAACCCGGCCGTGACGGTATCGGTAAATTTGACGCCAATGGTGATAATCACCTCGCTCTGCTCAATCACCTCGCGGGTGCTCTGCGCACTGGATGCGCCGGCATAGGTTCCGGCAAAGCCATACAGGCTTTCGGGCACCACGCTTTTGCCCATCAGCAGAGTGGCAAAGGGCATCGGCACCTCCCGTAGCCAGCTTGCCAGCCTCTCCTGCTGCCCTGTCCGATCGGCAAGGAAGTCCACCAGCATCGCCACGCTGCGGGCTTTGGCCAGCAGCTGTTCTGCCGCGTCGGCAAACGCCGCCAGCTGCCGTTCGTGACGGCTGGTGCGCAGATCTAAAGGCGATGACGGCGGTGAAATCGGGCTGGCAGCAACGTTGGTGGCCAGCAGCAGGTACACCGGTCGATGCTCGGTCAGTGCGCAGCGCAGCAGCCGGTCGATTTCCGCCGCGGCGTTATCGGCGGTCAGCACGCTGCTGGCCACCGAGATTTCCTGATGCATGCGCAAAAAATGCCGGAAATCGCCGTCGCCCAGCGTGTGATGCAGTAATTCAGCGTTGTGCTGCGAGGTCTGCGACGGCGCACCGACAATATGCACCACCGGCAGATACTCCGCATAGCTGCCGGCCACACCGTTAATAGCGCTAAGCTCACCCACACCGAAGGTGGTCAGCAGCGCGGCGGCACCCCGGCAGCGGGCATAGCCATCTGCCGCATAGGCGGCGTTAAGCTCATTGGCGCAGCCAACCCATGCCAGTCGCGGATGGGCGATCACGCTGTCGAGAAATTGCAGATTGTAGTCGCCCGGCACGCCAAACAGATGGTCAATGCCCGTCTCATTCAAACGTTCCAGCAGATAATCACCCACGGTATAACTGTTCATTGCTCACACTCCTCTGCGGGGCATAAGCTGAGTATTAGCGATAATTTTCACTTCGTTAGCAGAAAGGCTGCGCGGGAAATGGCAACAGAACGTTACGCTAATAATTCTCCCTGAGTTGCGATCCGTGGCGCTATTTTTGTGAGTGTAACCGTATACACTGATGTGCTGTGTCGCCATATTTCTTCTTAACTGACGGGATTTTTTTATGTTTTATCAGGCAGATGAACAGCGTTATCAAAATATGACCTACCACCGTTGCGGCCGTAGCGGCCTGAAGCTTCCGGCGATTTCGCTGGGACTTTGGCATAATTTTGGCGACAGTACCCGGGTTGACGTCAGTCGTGACCTGCTGCGCCACGCCTTTGATAACGGTATCACCCATTTCGACCTGGCCAACAACTACGGCCCACCGCCGGGATCGGCCGAAGAGCATTTTGGCCGTATCCTGCGGGAAGATTTTCGTCCGTGGCGCGATGAGCTGATTATTTCCAGTAAGGCTGGATATACCATGTGGCCCGGCCCCTACGGCGACTGGGGTTCACGTAAGTATCTGATTTCCAGCCTCGACCAGAGCCTGAAGCGTATGGATCTCGAATACGTCGATATCTTCTATCACCACCGCCCGGACCCGGAAACCCCGCTGGAAGAGACGATGACCGCCCTCGACCATCTGGTACGTCAGGGGAAAGCGCTGTACGTCGGGCTGTCTAACTATCCGGCGGCACTGGCGGCCGAAGCCATCGCCATACTGAAAGATCTGGGTACCCCCTGCCTTATCCATCAACCGAAATATTCCATGTTCGAACGCGCACCGGAAGCGGGCCTGCTGGACGTGCTGTCCGAGCAGGGCGTTGGCAGCATTGCCTTCTCACCGCTGGCCGGAGGCATGCTCACCGATCGCTATCTGAACGGTATTCCTGAGGATTCACGTGCCGCCAGCGGCAGCCGCTTCCTGAGCGAAGACCAGCTGACAGCCGAGAAGATGGAGAAGGTTCGCCGGCTGAATTCGCTGGCGCAGCAGCGCGGGCAGAAACTGTCACAGATGGCGCTGGCCTGGGTGCTGCGCGGCGACCGCGTGACCTCGGTGCTGATCGGTGCCAGTAAAACCAGCCAGATTGATGATGCGCTGGGAATGCTGGATAACCGCAGTTTTAGCGCAGAAGAGCTGGCGCAGATCGATGCGATTCTTGGCTGATTAGCTGGCTGGCTGGCTGGCCGCGCAGATTTAAGTTATCCCACTGCGACCGCCAGCAAATTATCGTTTCAGGTTACGATCAGGAACTGCCGCCAGCTTCCCGCCGCTTCAGGTTAAAACACGGCCTGAAGCGCGGGTTTTCAGACAGTACGGCATGTCGCCAATTTTACTGTGCTGACTCATTCATCTTCCAACCAGCCATTTTCTGCACCATCAAGCCTGTAGAGCAGACACGTGACCGTTCGGTTTTCTGCCCTTGCCCCAGATAATTCCCAAATCCGCATCTTTTAACGCATTTCAGACTCCGCCAGTCGTCACGCACTAAGCCCGCCCCTATTCTGCTGATACGGTGGAGAAGTCGGGCCGCTGATAAGGAGATAATATGAAACGCTTATTGTTGATTGCCGCTTTAGTGGCATGTTTATCACCGCTGGCTCTGCACACAGCACAGGCAGACAGCGCAAGAATTACTCTGGCTCCGGGCATTACCTTGCATTTGGGCGACCGTGACGATCGTGGCCGCTACTGGGACGGCGGGCGCTGGCGTGATGACCGCTGGTGGCGCAATAACTATCGCTACGATGAAGGGCGCTGGTGGCGACACGAGCAGTGGCGACGCCATGAAGAGATGCGCCGCCATCATCAGTGGGAGAAAGAGCGACGCTGGCGGGAACATGAACGCCGCCGCGAATGGCGGGAGCACGATCGCGATCGCCGCCATCACCACTAATATCCTGAAAAGAAGATAAAAAAAAGGGCAATCCGCGAAGAATTGCCCTTTTTAACATCGAAAAGAAATTACAGGCCGGTCGCCATCGACACCAGCAGATAGCCGTTCAGCGCCACCACAATCACCACGATCAGCCGGCCAATATTCTGCATCAAACGCGAGTTCACCATATCGCCCATCAGTTCGCGGTTGCCGGTAAATGCCAGCAGCGGCACCAGCGCCAGCGCAATACCAAAGCTCAGCACCACCTGGCTCATCACCAGAATACGGGTCGGGTCCCAGCCCGCAATGATAACGATAAATGACGGCACCATGGTAATAACGCGACGTACCAGCAGCGGGATATGGAAGTGGATAAAGCCCTGCATCACCACCTGTCCGGCCATAGTGCCGACGACCGTTGATGACAGACCGGCGGCCAGCAGGCTCAGACCAAACACCACCGCCGCTGCTTTACCCAGCAGAGGATCGAGGGTGAGATAGGCCTCATCCAGATCGGCAATACCGCTGTGGCCGCTGAAGTGAAACGCGGCAGCGGCAGTGGCCATCATCGCCAGGTTAACAAACCCGGCGATGGTCATCGCCACGGCCACATCCAGCTTGGTGGAACTGTAGCGCTCGCTGCGCGTGCCGCCATCACTCTTTTGGGTCAGCGAAGAGTGAAGGTAGATCACGTGCGGCATAATGGTCGCGCCCAGCACCCCGGCGGCAAGCAGCACCGCGTCAGCGGTTGGCAGCGATGGCACCGCCATACCCTGCAATAAATCCACCACTTTCGGCTGGGAGAAAAACAGCTCGATCACGTAGGCGGCGGCGACAAACAGCAGCAGGCCGCCAATCACCAGTTCAAGCGGCTTTTGGCCTCGGCTTTGCAGCATCAGAATCAGGAAGGTGGCCACCCCGGTAAGCATGGCACCCTGCAGCAGGCTGACGCCAAAGACCAGCTTAAAGCCGATCGCCGCACCGATAAACTCAGCAAGATCGGTGGCCATGGCGATGATTTCTGCCTGCACCCAGTAGAACCAGACCACCGGGCGGGGGAAGCGATCGCGAATATGCTCACACAGGTTTTTGCCAGTGGCGATGCCGAGCTTAGCCGACATCAGCTGAATCACCATCGCCATAATATTGGCCCAGACCACCACCCACAGCAATTTGTAGCCGTAGGAGGCACCGGCCTGAATATTGGTGGCGAAGTTGCCGGGATCGATATAGCCGATCGCCGCGATGAAGGCAGGCCCCATCAAGGCAAACTTAATTTTTCGGTTACTGCGGACGCTCTGCTGCGCAGTGCGACTTTCCAGCATAGTGGTGACCCCTGATCTGCGGCTGATACGCTATTTTGCCGTATATGATAATGATTATTAAACGCGTTTGTAATGATTGTAGTTATCGCTGTGATAGCCATCGCTATGAAATATAGCACTGGCTATACTTTGGGTTACAGTACGTCAAAGCTAAAATTTGAGCAACCTCTTTCACTGTAGGGCATTCGGAATTCACTTACCAGATACAGGGTGTTTTTTTCATCGCCTTTTCACCGCGATTACGCTAAGTAGTATGAAGTAAACGATCCAGGCAGGGGAAATTTCGGCGAGTGAAGAGAAAAACCTGTGACGGCTCATGCTTTTCTGCAAAAAGCTGTAATAGCTAATTGTTATATTGTGGATTAAGTCTCGTTTTTCCAAACCTTATTACATAGAATGTGCAACGAAATATAACTGCCCTCAAATTATTGGAGCAAACATGTCCCGCATTCTGCACTTTGCACTGGCACTGGCGGTGGTTGCGCTGTTGGCCTTACTGGTCAGCCGCGACCGAAAAAATATCCGCGTCCGCTTCGTTATCCAGCTTTTGGTGATCGAAGTTCTGCTGGCCTGGTTCTTCCTGAACTCTGAAGTCGGTCTTGGCTTCGTTAAAGGCTTCTCGGATCTGTTCGAAAAACTGCTGAAATACGCAGCGGAAGGTACCAACTTTGTCTTCGGTAATATGAGCGACAAAGGCCTGGCCTTCTTCTGGCTTAACGTTCTGTGCCCAATCGTCTTTATCTCTGCGCTGATCGGTATTCTGCAGCATTTCCGCATCCTGCCAATCATCATCCGCGCCATCGGTACGGTGCTGTCGAAGATCAACGGCATGGGCAAACTGGAATCCTTTAACGCGGTAAGTTCGCTGATTTTGGGACAGTCAGAAAACTTTATCGCCTATAAAGATATTCTCGGAAAAATGTCCGAACGCCGTATGTACACCATGTCAGCAACCGCGATGTCGACCGTTTCTATGTCGATTGTGGGTGCCTACATGACCATGCTGCAGCCTAAATACGTTGTTGCTGCGCTGATCCTGAATATGTTCAGTACCTTTATTGTACTGTCGTTAATCAACCCGTACCGCGTTGAGAGCGAAGAAGACCTGAAGCTGAATAATACGCACAAAGGTCAGAGCTTCTTTGAAATGCTGGGTGAATACATTCTTGCCGGTTTCAAAGTTGCGGTTATCGTAGCCGCAATGCTGATTGGTTTTATCGCGCTGATCTCCGGTATTAATGCCCTGTTTGATACCATTTTCGGCATCAGCTTCCAGGGTATTCTTGGCTACGTGTTCTTCCCGTTTGCCTGGGTGATGGGCGTTCCTGCCGGTGAAGCGCTGCAGGTTGGCAGCATCATGGCAACTAAACTGGTGTCTAACGAGTTTGTTGCAATGATGGATCTGCAGAAGATTGCCTCCCAGCTGTCACCGCGCGCGGAAGGTATCCTGTCGGTGTTCCTGGTCTCCTTCGCTAACTTCTCTTCGATCGGTATCGTTGCCGGTGCGATTAAAGGCCTGAATGAAGAACAGGGTAACGTCGTCTCCCGCTTCGGCCTGAAGCTGCTGTACGGCTCAACGCTGGTCAGCGTGCTGTCGGCTTCTATCGCCGGACTGGTGCTGTAACACGGATCGGGGCCTGATGGCCCCGATTTTCATTTGGTTAAACCGCCGTCTGAAGCTGTCACTGCTTTTCCATCGTCACATCATCCTTACCCTGTCCGCTTTCCCCTGCCGCCCGTCATGACCCTATCCGCTTGTGGCGTTTGCCGTCTGTTATCACATCATCTCAACCGACCGGATGACATTTCGCGCCCCCGATCGCCACGCGCTGCGCCACAACATTGCTGATTTGCTGGTTAACAACGAACAATTATTGATTTCACTCGCCTTTTAATCCGGCTTAGTGTGGCCCTCTGAATTGCCACCCTTCGACGTTTACTGCGGATTGTTGTTGATGAAGGCCAGTCGTTCAACGGCAGAGCGTTCATTTCCGACAGTAGCGACCTCTTTCACTGACTGTCTGGAACCCTCTTATGGCTGAAAATACTCTGTTAACCCGCGACTACCACCAACTGCGCCTGGCTCTGCAAAACCATCAGGAAGTGGCGCTGGTTGATGTGCGGGAAGAAGTCCAGTTTGCCAGCGGACATCCGCTGTTTGCGGTGAATATCTCCCTTTCCAAGCTGGACCTGGAGATCCTGAACCGCGTTCCCCGCCTGACCACGCCGGTGACCGTTTACGATAACGGTGAAGGACTGGCACAGGAGGCTGCCGCCAGACTGCGCGAGATTGGCTATCTTGACGTTGCGCTGCTGGCAGGAGGACTGTCCGGCTGGACCGAAGCGGGCGGAGAGCTGTTCAGCGACGTCAATGTCCCCAGCAAAGCGTTTGGCGAACTGGTTGAGAAACGGGCTAAAACCCCGTCGCTGTCAGCCGATGAGGTCAACGCCCTACAGCGGGCAGGTAGCAGCGTGGTGCTGCTGGATGCCCGACGTTTTGACGAGTATCAGACGCAAAGTATTCCCGGCAGCATTAGCGTCCCCGGCGGTGAACTGGTGCTGCGTAGCCGGGATCTGGCTCCATCGCCGGAAACCACCATTGTCGTCATCAGCGCCGATCGCACACGTAGCATTATTGGTGCGCAGTCGCTGATTGATAGCGGGCTGCCTAACCCGGTTTACGCCCTGCGTGACGGCATCCTCAGCTGGACGCAGGCAGGACTGAAGCTGGAGGCGAATCAGACGCATCGTTACGGCGAAGCCAGTGACACGGCCCGTCTGCATGCGGCACGCCACGCGCGTACCCTGGCAGACAAAGCCGGGGTCCAGCGCGCTACGCTGGACGATGTGAACGTCTGGCGCCAGCAGGATCGGCACACGCTTTATCTGTTTGACGTGCGCGATGAGGCGGAATATCAGCAGGGTCATTTACCCGATTCACGTCACGTTCCCGGCGGGCAGCTGCTTCAGGAAACCGATCATTACGCCAGCGTTCGCGGTGCATGGATTGTTCTGATCGATAACGATGGCGTACGAGCCAATATCAGCGCGTCCTGGCTGGCACAGCTGGGCTGGCAGACGTTTGTGCTCGATGGTTTGAGCAAAGCGGACTTCAGCGCCACCGGCGGCTGGTCACCACGGGTTCCAGCGCAGCCTGCCCTTCCGGAAATTGAACCCGCAGAGCTGTCGGCCCTGCTTGCCAGCGGCGATATTCAGGTACTGGATTTCACCACCAGCGCCAACTACGCCAATGCGCATATTCCAGGGGCAGCGTGGCTCCAGCGTTCGGTACTGACCACCGAAGGAGCCGCCGTGCTGCCGGATTCAGCACGCTATGTTGTGACCTGCGGCAGCAGCCTGCTGGCGCGCTATTCGATTCCGAAGCTGGAACAGCTGACCGGCAAACCGGTTCTGGCGCTGAAGGGGGGGAACACCGCGTGGAAAGCCGCCGGTCTGCCGGTGGAAAGCGGAGAAACCCGGCTGCTGCTGCCGCGCGTCGATCGCTACCCGCGACCTTATGAAGGCAAAGATATCTCCCCTGCTACTTTACAGGCCTATCTTGAATGGGAGCGTGGGCTGATCGCGCAGCTGGATCGTGATGGTACCCATGGTTTTCAGGTATTGAGATAAGGCTCTTTAGGAGAGGCGAGCTGACTGAGGCTCGCTGTGCTGTGCTGTGCTGAAGGATAGGGCAACGCAGGTTAGTCGGGGAATGAAGCGATTGTATTTCTCACCACAGCGCTAAAATAGTGGGCGATTAAGCGGGGACCTGAAACGGGTTACCCCGCTTTTTTATGCGAAAAGCCGCGTGGTCGTAAAAAATGAACGAAAAAAACCCGCCGAAGCAGATTTATTTTTTAACAACGACCTGTTTGAGAATTTGGTGGAGATAAGCGGGATCGAACCGCTGACCTCTTGCATGCCATGCAAGCGCTCTCCCAGCTGAGCTATACCCCCACTACTAAACTCTGTTTTTCGGTGCCACCTGAACCTTCTGGTAAGGTTTGGTGGAGATAAGCGGGATCGAACCGCTGACCTCTTGCATGCCATGCAAGCGCTCTCCCAGCTGAGCTATACCCCCAGTCCGAAAAACCGTGTCGTGTTGACGGCGGGGATAATATGAAACAGCGCGGTTGGTGTCAACGGCAAATTAACAATCTGAGATCGATCGCTGAAAAAGACGCCAAAGCGATGATAAAAGCGTTAATTTCCTGTTTTAGCATCCTCACTGCGCCGGACTCATTACGACAGGTTATTATCACTACGATCGGACTTCCGTCAGGAAACCCCTAAGATTTCCCCTAGTTCAGCCACTTATCTTTCGCTGTTAATTATTGGTAATTTTTATAAGTAAAGCTGCTTGTTTTTGTTAACTGAGCGTGCAAAACTTGCGCCCGAATTTGGATGCCGGGCCTTCTCTGCGCTGGATGCGCGCGTTTCAGCACGCGACGGAATCCGGCAGTTTATTATCACTATAAATCAGAGCCCCCATGTCTTTGCACACACCAAAAGAAATTGCTGCTCTTGCCGTTCAGGCAGGCGTGGTTAAAAGCCGTTCGCCTATCTCTTCATTGTTGATTCTTGGTTTCCTGGCTGGAGCCTTTATCGCCTTCGGCTTCCTGCTCTATATTCACGTCATTAACCAGCTGCCTGCCGACTGGGGTTCCTTCGGGGTGCTGCTTGGCGCTGCCGTCTTCCCTGTTGGCATTATTATGACCATTCTGGCCGGCGGTGAGCTGCTAACCGGAAACATGATGCTGTTACCTGTTGCCTGGTTTGCCCGCAAAATTAGCGCATTGAGCCTGTTACGTAACTGGTTCTGGGTCACTATCGGTAATTTTATCGGCAGCGTGGCGATTGCCTGGCTGTTTGGCCATATGATCGGCATGACCGAAGGTGATTACCTGAAGAAGACCGTAGCGATTGCCAGCGCGAAGGTTAATGCCGACTTTATGCACGCGTTTATTTCAGGTATTGGCTGCAACTGGCTGGTTTGCCTGGCAACCTGGCTGGCTTTTGCCAGTAAAGATGTGGTTGGTAAAATCTTCGGCATGTGGTTTCCGGTTATGGCCTTTGTGGCCATCGGCTTCCAGCACGTCGTAGCCAATATGTTTATCGTTCCTGCCGCAATTTTTGCCGGTTACCTGAGCTGGGCCGAATATCTGCCAAACTTTGTTGCCGTATTCCTCGGTAATACCGTTGGTGGCGCGGTGTTTGTAGGACTGGCATATTACATCGCCTACCGTCCTCGCACCGAAGAAGTGGCTGTTTCTCGCTAATTTATCCTCCCCCGCGCGCCCGCTGCGGGGGAAATTTCCTATTGTTCCACGTATTTTTCCTTTCATTTGACTAAAGGTTAGTAATTTGTATTAGTTGTTCAAGTGATGAATTGTTGTAATATGTTCAATTACTTTGTTCGGCTAAAAGGGATAGATAGTGAAAAAGGATTGGTTAACGCCGGAAGAACTGGCACAGCAAACAGGTTTCAGCAGACAAACCATCAATAAATGGGTTAAGAAAGAGGGTTGGACAACCGCCCCAAAACCCGGAGTTCAGGGTGGGAAAGCCAGGATGATTTTTATCGATGAACAGGTAAAATCATTCCTTAAATCAACGCGTCACGCAACTGAACCCACTGCGCATTATCGCGTTAACCAGAGTTCTCTTTCTGCTTTACTGGTTTCATCGCTGCAACAACTGAGCACCGATGAACAGGAAAAGTTGACGGCATTACTGCTGCGCGAAGGAATTCAGGGGATATTGCAAAGGTTAGGAATTCGTAACGTTTAACCAACAGATTCTGCGACCAGACCGCTATATTCATATAGGTTAATTGACGCAGTAACTGGAGTAATTAAAGGGCTCATGACTTTCATGAGCCCTTTTTAATGGAATGATCAGCGCTTTCCTGAACAAAAATGCCATTAACACCGTACGACCGACCTACGGCTCTGAATCGGTCTCGAATACCTGATTTGAAGAGAATTAACGCGGCGCCTGGTAAGGCGTTTGATGCCGCTCAGGCGCTCCTGTTTGAACGTCTGGGAAGTGTAATGCTGGAACAGCGGGCTGAGGATTTTGAGCAACGCTTTGCGGGAGCTGTAAAAAATGCCGACCACCTGAGTGGCCGGCATTTTTTGAAGAGCTAAGTTATCTGGATAAAATCAGGTACAGGCTGAAATCAGCCTTCGCGGGTGGCGATAAACGCCAGCGCTTTCTCAATACGCGCAATGCTGCGTGATTTGCCGATAGCCTGCACGGTAACGTCCAGGCCCGGCGACTGCCCGGCACCGGTTACCGCAACGCGCAGCGGCATACCCACTTTACCCATACCGACTTCCAGCTCGTCCGCGGTCGCCTGAATGGCGTGATGAACGTTTTCTGCCGTCCAGTCAGCAACGGCTGCCAGCTTATCGCGTACCACTTCCAGCGGCTGACGCGCCACCGGGCGCAGGTGTTTCTTCGCCGCATCGGCATCGAAATCATCAAAGTCTTCGTAGAAGTAACGGCAGGATGCCGCCATTTCCTTCAGCGTCTTGCAACGCTCACCCAACAGGGTCACCAGCTGAGACAGCTGCGGCCCCGTGCGGGTATCAATGTTTTCCTGCTCAATGTGCCACTGCAGGTGAGTCGCCACATATTCCGGTGCCAGAGTGTTGATGTAGTGATGGTTCAGCCACTGCAGCTTCTCGGTGTTGAAGGCGCTGGCAGATTTGCTGACCGCATCCAGATCGAACAGCTTTTTCATCTCATCGACGGAGAAAATCTCCTGGTCACCATGGGACCAGCCCAGACGTACCAGATAGTTCAGCAGCGCCTCCGGCAGGTAGCCGTCATCGCGATACTGCATGACGCCGACCGCACCGTGACGTTTGGACAGCTTTTTGCCATCGTCGCCGAGGATCATCGAAACGTGGGCGTAAACAGGCACCTGAGCACCGATCGCTTTCAGAATGTTGATCTGACGCGGGGTGTTGTTGATATGATCTTCACCGCGAATCACGTGAGTAATGCCCATATCCCAGTCATCAATGACAACACAGAAGTTATAGGTCGGTGAACCGTCGGTGCGGCGAATAATCAGATCGTCCAGTTCCTGATTGCTGAACTCAATCGGGCCGCGGATCTGGTCGTCAAAAATAACCGAACCTTCCTGCGGGTTGCGGAAGCGGACTACGCAAGGCTCATCGTCAGCGTGATTCTCATGGCTGTCGCGGCAGCGGCCGTCATAGCGCGGCTTCTCACCGTTCGCCATCTGCTGCTCACGCAGCGCTTCCAGACGCTCTTTAGAGCAGTAACATTTGTACGCGGTGCCGGCTTCCAGCATTTGATCGATAACATCGTTATAGCGATCGAAACGCTTGGTCTGATAGTACGGGCCCTCATCCCAGTCGAGATTCAGCCAGTTCATGCCATCCATAATGGCATCGATCGCCTGCTGGGTTGACCGCTCCAGATCGGTATCTTCGATGCGCAGCACAAACTCACCGCCGTGATTACGGGCAAACAGCCAGGAGTAAAGTGCAGTACGAGCGCCGCCAACGTGCAGATAGCCAGTTGGGCTGGGAGCGAAGCGGGTTTTGATTTTCATTAATGAATGCCTTATTACGCGGATGCTTTGGCCAGAGTCAGGGCAAATTATGCCAGTCTGATTTTCGTGGCAGATATTCTATCACTCGCAGACGAATCCTCAACGCCAATCCCCACTTCTGCCCCGGTCATCACGGTGATTTTCTTCGGCAAGCCTCTGTTTTTGCCTGAAATGAGAACATCCTGACTATTTTTAAGGCGAACTCACATTTTAATTAGAAAAAGCGTTGACTCATCTCATTGGATCCCTATAATGCGACTCCACACAGCGGGGGTGATTAGCTCAGTTGGTAGAGCATCTCCTTTACACGGAGGGGGTCGGCGGTTCGAGCCCGTCATCACCCACCATCTACTTCGGTAGGCTCGCAGTGTAGACAAGTAGTGAGATTGGGCGATTAGCTCAGTTGGTAGAGCATCTCCTTTACACGGAGGGGGTCGGCGGTTCGAGCCCGTCATCGCCCACCAATCTCAACTTGTCAAAGCAGTAACGATATGGGTGATTAGCTCAGTTGGTAGAGCATCTCCTTTACACGGAGGGGGTCGGCGGTTCGAGCCCGTCATCACCCACCATATCGGGTCGTTAGCTCAGTTGGTAGAGCAGTTGACTTTTAATCAATTGGTCGCAGGTTCGAATCCTGCACGACCCACCAATGTTAAGAAGGCGCCCTAAAGGCGCCTTTTTGCTATTTGCGATTCGGGCGGGGAAAAACCAGCCTGCGTAATCTTCACAGCAACAAAGATAAATTCGCCGACCACCGCTTAGATACCTCCCCTCACCCACTGTGGTAAAGTTTCCCGACCTGATAATCAATTCACTCGCCACACCAACTCAAAAGCACCGAATTCATTCTAAAAATGAGAAAAAAAATCACCAAAAACGACCTGGACCGCTTCGACCTCGCGATCCTCGACATTCTGCAAGACAATAATCGACTGCCGCATTCGGCCATAGCAGAACAGGTGGGGCTTTCCACACCCTCAATTCAACGGCGCATCAGCCGACTGGAAGAGAAAGGCGTGATTAAAAGTCATGTTGCGGTGATCGATCCGGCAACGGTGGGGAATCCGATCACCGCGGTGATTGAATCGCGGCTGGTTGAAGATCGCAGCCTGGTGATGGATCGGGCAAAACGCTATTTTCGCAACGTGGAAGAGATCCAGCAATGCTACTTCGTTAACGGCGGCGTCTCCTTTATCATCATTATGATTTCCCGCGATTTACAGCACTTCGAACAGCTGGTCAGGCAACATTTTGCCGATAACATGGATATTCTGACCTACCGCACGCTGATCGTACTCGACCCGGTGAAAACCGGCCTGAAAATTCCATTATTCGATCTGGACGACAGGCCATAACGGTCACGATGCCGTTTTCTGCCGGGAAAACAGTGCGCACCCGGCGCAGGCGGCCATCACGCAGGCAATACCAAGGCACTGAATCAGGGTCAGGGTTTCGTGCAGAACCAGCCACCCTGCAATAGCGCTGACCGCCGGAGAGCCGCTCAGCAGCACGCCAAACACCCGTGAAGGCAGCCAGCGCATGGCGTACATATCCAGCAGGAACGGCAACATGCTCGACAGCACCGCCACACTAAAGCCCACCAGCAGGACTTCGGGCGAGAACAGCGCCATCCCGGCCTGAACGGTTCCCGGCGGCACCGCGATGCACGCCGCAATCGTCATGCCAATCGCTACAGAACGCCCGCCGCCGCCGGAAACCCGCCGGCCGATAATCACATAAAGCCCCCAAAACATCGCTGCCGCCAGCGAGAACCCGACACCACGCAGATCGATTTCCCCTTTTACATCCCCGGCGGCCAGCAGCACCATCGCCAGGGCTGAGAGTGCAATCCAGATCAGATCGGACTTTTGCCGCGAAGTGAGCAGCGCGGCCAGCAGCGGCCCCATCACTTCAATAGAAATCGCAATACTCACTGGAATATAAGCAAAGGCGCGGTAAATCAGCAGGTTCATCAGCGCCAGAATCACGCCATAGAGCAGCATTGAAGGCCATGAAATATCGCCTTTTTTGATGTTCCAGGGGCGAAAGACAGCCAGCAGGACAATGGCTGAGATTCCCAGGCGCAATGCTGCCACCCCGTCGCTGCCCACTAAGGGGAAAAGGGTCTTGGCGAAGGCCGCCCCGGACTGCACGGAAATCATCCCGGCAAAGGCGGCAACAAAAGGCAAATTACGATTGCTCTGCATTGAATCTATTCATAAAAGAGAGGGATAGAGAATTGTAAACTGCAGCGGCGAGTCGTTTTCTCATAAATCAGGTTTAAATGATTTTTATCTTCGAGTTTCCACCGTCTGTGAGGCAAAAACTTACCTGTGCCAACGGAGGCGTTATCGTCAGGCTTTGGCCATCCCAGCGTCAACATTGCCGCCTGCCCACTTAGTACGGCGGCGTCAAATTGCGCTGCTCCGTCAACAGCGCGGCCTGCTGACGAACCTCCTGCCAGATGGCCTCGGCGGCAGGAGTCAGCGAACGATTCTTACGCCGCACCAGCATAATAGTGCGGTTGATTTCCGGTACTAACCTTCTGACCATCAGCGGCCTTCCCTGCGGCAGCGGCAGTGCCAGCGCAGGCAGAATGCTGATGCCAATCCCCGCCTCCACCATTGGGTAGAGCGTGGCCGGATGACCAATTTCCTGCGCGATATCGGCCTGTACCTGCTGCTGGCGTAGCGCTTCATCAATCAGTACCCGGCTTCCGGAGGCGTAATCCTGTAGTACCAGCGTGCGCTGGTTGAGCATATGCCAGTGAATGGTTTGCTGCTGCGCCAGCGGATCGTCCATCCGGCACAGCAGCAGGAAGGGTTCATCAAGAATAGCTTCACACTCCAGATCGTCCGAATGCAGCGGGCCAATAACGATGCCGAAGTCGACTTCGGCATTACGAATGCTTTGCAGCACCCACTGCTGCGGACGATCGCGCAGCATCACCCGGATTTCGGGATAGTTCACCTGCCCGGCAGCAAGGCACTGGGGCATCAGATGTGCTGAAATGGTCTGGCTGGCGGCAACGCGCACCGTACCGCTGCGCTGCTGGCCGTAGCTGCGTACATCCAGCAGGGTGTTGTTTAACTCCTCCAGCAGATGTTCCAGCCTGCTGGCGAGCTGCTCTCCGGCCTCCGTCAGCACGACCTCACGCGTTGTGCGGTCAAGCAGACGAATCCCCATCTCCCCTTCCAGCTCTTTAATACTGTGGCTGACCGCTGACTGACTCAGGCCTATCGCCTGCCCTGCCTGGCTGAAGCTGCCCTGTGCGGCAACGGCCACAAACACCCGAAGCTGACGCAACGTGTAATTCATCGATTCTTCTCATATATTCATTTAATAAATCAATTTTATTTCTAAACCTACCCGTCGCACAATAGCCGCATGTTTGTATAACAAGGCTTTAACAATGGGTAAATTTCGTCTCGATCCGCTGATGCTGAAACTGATCGCCACCGTCTTGCTGGCTTCTTTCCTCCCTGCACGCGGCCACTTCGTTGATTTTTTTGAATGGCTGACCACTGCCGCAATTGCCCTGCTGTTCTTTATGCACGGTGCCAAACTCTCGAAAGAGAAGATTATTGCCGGCGGCGGCCACTGGCGGCTGCATCTGTGGGTGATGTTCAGCACCTTCGTTATCTTCCCGGCGCTCGGTATGCTGCTGGTCTGGTGGCATCCACTGCCGCTCAGTACCGAGATCTACACCGGCTTTATGTATCTGTGCATTCTGCCTGCTACCGTACAGTCGTCGATTGCCCTGACCTCGCTGGCTGGCGGTAACGTTGCGGCTGCGGTTTGCAGCGCATCGGCATCAAGTTTGCTGGGGGTATTTGTTTCACCTCTGCTGGTTGGCCTGCTGATGAATGTGAATAGCGATGCGGCCACCGGTAATTTTGAGCAGATCGGTAAGATTATGCTGCAGCTGCTGGTGCCGTTTGTTGTCGGGCATATTTCCCGCCGCTGGATTGGTGAGTGGGTGGAAAGAAACCGTAAGCTTATCGGCCAGACCGATCAGGCATCGATTCTGCTGGTGGTCTACTCTGCCTTCAGTGAAGCGGTGGTAAACGGTATCTGGACGCGCGTTGGCGTCAGTACTCTGCTGTGGATTGTGGTCGGCAGCCTGGTTCTGCTGTTCCTGATTCTGGCTATCAACCTTGCTGCGGCGCGTCTGTTTGGCTTCAACCGGGCGGATGAAATTACCATTCTGTTCTGCGGTTCGAAGAAGAGTCTGGCGAACGGGGTTCCGATGGCGAATATTCTGTTCCCGTCATCGGCGGTGGGGATTATCGTGCTGCCGTTGATGATTTTCCATCAGGTGCAGTTGATGGTGTGTTCGATGCTGGCCCAGCGTTATAAAAAATCGGGTGAGAAGCTGGCCGCGCAGTCTGCAGCAGCGGGTAAGCCGCTGGTGGAGTCACAGAAGTAATCTGGTTGGATGGGCGTTTAGCCTGTGACCGTTCGGAATGCTGAAATAGCCGCTTCATTTTGGAGCGGCTATTTTTTTGCTTGATGGCCGGGGCATCGAGGACTGGGGAACAGCCAGCCAGCGCATTCTCCGGGCACGCAGGCAACGGGCATTCCCCACCAACCATTATCCTCGCTTCAGCGGCTTAACCAGCCCTTCCAGCCCCTCAATCTTGATCGCCAGCGTAATCTGCATCAGATCGCCGAGCTTGCCCTGTGGAAACTCATCCTTGCGGGCAAACCACAACAAATACTCCTCGGGCAGATCGATCAACACCCGCCCTTTGTACTTGCCAAACGGCATCACCATGTTGGCAATCTCAACCAGCTGTTCCTTTTCCATATTACTCACCGAGTAAACGAATCATTTCCGCTTCATCGATCACCGCAATGCCCAGCTCCGTTGCCTTCGCCAACTTGGAACCTGCTGCCTCACCGGCAATCACCAGATCGGTTTTCTTCGACACGCTGCCGCTCACCTTCGCGCCCAGCGCCGTTAAGCGATCTTTAGCCTCGTCGCGCGACAGCACGCTTAATGAACCGGTCAGCACCACGGTTTTACCGGCA
Organism: Pantoea coffeiphila; assembly: GCF_016909495.1. Lineage (GTDB taxonomy): Bacteria > Pseudomonadota > Gammaproteobacteria > Enterobacterales > Enterobacteriaceae > Erwinia > Erwinia coffeiphila. The sequence goes on from NZ_JAFBFW010000004.1 coordinate 397,908, forward strand.
AACGGACTGTCGATTTCTTCGGCCTTGACCACCACCACTTCCGGCCAGTGAATGCCGGCTTTCTCAACCAGCAGGCGGATAACCTCGCGGTTGCTTTCTTCATCCATAAAATTACGCACGTGGCTGGCCACCACTTTACCGACGTCCGGTACGGCAATCAGCGCCTCGATATCGGCCGCCATCAGCGCCTCCAGCGTACCGAAATGCGCGGCGAGGTTAGCAGCGGTCGCCTCTCCCACTTCACTGATCCCCAGCGAGTAGAGGAAGCGGGCAAAGGTGGTTTGCTTCGCTTTCGCCAGTGCATCGACCACGTTCTGCGCCGATTTCGGCCCCATGCGATCCAGACCGGTCAGTTTCCCGGCGGTCAGATCGAACAGATCGGCCGCATTGAGTACGTACTCTTTATCCACCAGCTGATCGATAATCTTCTCGCCCATGCCGTCGATGTCCATCGCCCGGCGGGAAACGAAATGCTTCAGCGCGCCTTTACGCTGTGCACCGCAGATCAGGCCACCGGTACAGCGGGCTACCACTTCGCCCTCTACGCGCTCAACGTCCGAGCCGCAGACCGGGCAGTGGGTCGGGAATATTATTTCTCGCGCGTCTTCGGCGGATTCGACCACGCTAACGACCTGCGGGATAACGTCTCCGGCACGGCGGATCACCACGCGATCGCCAATCTTTAACCCCAGACGATCGATTTCATCAGCGTTGTGCAGCGTGGCATTACTCACCATCACGCCGGCAACCAGCACCGGTTCCAGACGTGCAACCGGGGTGATCGCACCGGTGCGTCCTACCTGGAACTCAACGTCACGTACGGTGGTAATCTGCTCCTGCGCGGGGAACTTAAACGCTACCGCCCAGCGCGGGGCGCGGGCGACAAAACCGAGCTGCTCTTGCAGATCCAGTGAATCGACCTTGATCACCACGCCGTCGATATCAAAACCCAGCTGCGGGCGGTCGGCCTCAACCTGACGATAAAAGGCCAGCACCTCGTCGGCGCTGTGGCACAGGCGGACGCGATCGCTGACCGGCAGTCCCCAGGCTTTAAACTGTTTGAGGCGCTCAATGTGGCTGCGCGGCATGTCACCGCCTTCCAGCAGCCCCAGGCCGTAGCAGAAAAAGGTCAGCGGGCGTTTGGCGGTGATGCGCGGGTCCAGCTGGCGCAGCGATCCTGCCGCCGCATTTCGCGGGTTGGCAAACACTTTGCCGCCGGTACGACGCGCTTCGTCGTTCATTTTTTCAAAACCGGCCTGCGGCATAAAGACTTCACCACGCACTTCTACTCTGGCCGGAATATTGTCGCCCTTCAGGCGCAGGGGAATGGCGTGGATAGTGCGCACGTTGGAGGTGATGTTCTCACCGGTGGTGCCATCACCTCGGGTTGCCGCGCGAACCAGCAGGCCGTCTTCATACAGCAGGCTGACCGCCAGACCGTCCAGCTTCAGCTCGCAACAAAAGAGGATGTCATCGCTGCTTTTCAGGCGATCCTGCACGCGCTTGTTGAAGGCCAGATAGCTCTCTTCATCGAAGGCATTATCCAGGGACAGCATCGGGACTTCATGGCGGACCTGCTCAAACGCCGCCAGCGGAGCGGCCCCCACACGTTGGGTTGGCGAATCAGGAGTAATCAGCTCCGGGTGAGCCGTTTCCAGCTCGCGCAATTCACGCATCAGACGATCGTATTCCGCATCCGGAATTTCCGGCGCATCCAGCACGTGATACTGGTATTCATGGTGGTGAAGCAGAGCTTTCAGATGGGTAAGTTTGTCTTGTACGGATTGCATATGCGGCACCATCAGAGATAAAAAACCCCCGAAGTCGGGGGTTAGTTAAGCGGGATTAGAAAAACGTTTAGTGACTGTTGGCTTCGACGACTTCGCGGATGCGCCCTTTGTACGATTCCAGCTTCTGCGGCGTCATCATACGACGTTCATCGTCCAGTACCACACCACCCACATCATCAGCGATGCGCTGCGCGGATTGCAGCATCAGCTTGAAGTTCTGATTCGCATCACCGTAGGACGGCACCATCATAAAGATAGAGACGCCAGGGGTGGAAAAGTCCGACATGTTATCCGGATTAAATGAACCCGGCTTCACCATGTTCGCCAGGCTGAACAACACCGGGCCGCTGCCCGCCGGGTTCAGGTGACGATGGAAAATATTCATTTCGCCAAACTGGAAGCCAGCCTGAAGCACACCCTGCAGCAGCGCTTCACCGCTGATACTGCCACCGGCGTGAGCCGAAACGTGCAGGACCAGAACAGTTTCCTTCGGTGCTGATGCACGCGGAGCCTCGGTATGAGCAGGTGCCTGCTGTACAGCTGGCTGTGCGGGTTCAACCCGCTGCGGCTCGGCAACAGGGGCAGAGACCGGTTTTACCACCGACTCTTCAGCACGGGCAACGGGTTCCGCGTTCAGCACGGGCTCGGCGCGGCGCGGCGGAACCTCATCATGATAAGGCTCTGGCTGTGCGTTACCGCCGAACAACGGGTCCTGTTCAGGCTGTTCCTCAATAACCGGGGGCTGGTGACTAACCGGCTCCGGGCGAGGTTTAGGCTGACGCGGCGGTTCATCCCCGGCATTGAATCCACCCAGGGAAGGGTCCGACGGTTCAGGAGGGCTGCGCGTGGCACGCACGTCATCCATACCTTCTTCGTCATCCTCGAAAGCTTCTTCTCTGTCCTGCTTTAAACGCTTGTGCGGACGGTCGCGAAAAACTGATGAACGCTCTTTACGGCTGGTCCACAGGCCGTGCAGTAAAAGCGCTATAATTGCGACCGCGCCAACAACGATTAATATCAGACGCAAATCCTGCATCATTGTATTCTCTGTTGTTCCAATACCTTGCCACCGCGGCAAACTTTATCCTCTAACTGTATTTGCCCAAGTACACAAGTGCAAGTCTGTGCAGTATTTTCTGACAAATATCCCGAGTCGAGGACGCTTTTTTGCTGTAATTTCGCGCAATCTTGCCCTGGAAAGCGCAAACAGCTGGGTTATGATAGCCGAAACCAGCATGTGAATAGGAGATAAAGCATTACATGGTACTAAATAATTCCAACAATGGTCATAACGGGGTCCATTATTTTGCCCAGGGCTGGCAGCTGATCCGCCTGCCCGGCATTCGCCGCTTCGTCATCCTGCCGCTGCTGGTCAATATCCTTCTGATGGGCGGCGCCTTTATCTGGCTGTTTGGCCGTCTTGGCCAGTGGATACCCGAACTGATGGCCATGGTACCCGGCTGGCTACAGTGGCTTAGCTACCTGCTCTGGCCGCTGGTCGTTCTCTCCATTATTCTAGTCTTTAGCTATTTTTTCTCCACTATCGCGAACTGGATTGCGGCACCGTTTTGTGGCCTGCTGGCCGAGCAGCTGGAAGCCAGGCTCACCGGTCAACCGCTGCCCGATAGCGGCTGGGCAGCTCTGGTGAAAGATTTTCCACGCATCATGAAACGCGAGTGGCAGAAGCTGGCCTACTATTTACCGCGCGCCATCGTACTGCTGTTGCTCTACTTTATCCCCGGATTTGGTCAGACGGTGGCCCCGGTGCTGTGGTTCCTGTTCAGCGCATGGATGCTCTCTATTCAGTACTGCGACTACCCTTTCGATAACCACAAAGTCAGTTTTACTCAGATGCGTGCAGCACTGCGTCAGAATAAGACCGATAATTTACAATTCGGCGCGCTGGTCAGTTTGTTCACCCTGATCCCCATCCTGAATCTGGCGATCATGCCGGTGGCCGTATGCGGTGCCACCGCCATGTGGGTAGACCGCTACCGCGCTACGCTTGGGCTGAGCCGCTAAGCAAGAGCCGGCCGAATCTTTCGCTGCGACAGGGTAGCAATGCGCCCTGCGCAGCCTTAGATTTATCTATATGCCGTTTCGACAGGGCTTATTTCGACAGAACATATATATATACGATTTCTTCACTTCCTTGATAAATTGAACACGGTATGCTCTAGACCGTTCCCAATATTTCATACAGTTAAGGACAGGCTATGAGTAAGATCTATGAAGACAACTCGTTAACAATCGGTCATACGCCGCTGGTTCGACTGAACCGCATCGGTAATGGACGCATTCTGGCGAAAGTTGAGTCACGCAACCCAAGCTTCAGCGTCAAATGCCGTATCGGTGCCAATATGATTTGGGACGCAGAAAAACGCGGAATTCTTAAACCCGGCATTGAACTGGTTGAACCAACCAGCGGCAATACCGGTATTGCTCTGGCCTATGTGGCCGCCGCTCGCGGTTACAAACTGACGCTGACCATGCCGGAAACCATGAGCGTGGAACGCCGCAAACTGCTGAAAGCGCTGGGTGCAAACCTGGTGCTGACCGAAGGCGCCAAAGGTATGAAAGGCGCGATTGCTAAAGCCGAAGAGATTGTGGCCAGCAACCCGGATAAGTTCGTGCTGCTCCAGCAGTTCAGCAACCCGGCCAACCCGGAAATTCACGAAAAAACCACCGGCCCGGAAATCTGGGAAGATACCGATGGTGAAGTCGATGTGTTTATCGCAGGCGTGGGCACCGGCGGTACGCTGACCGGCGTCAGCCGCTACATCAAAAACACCAAAGGCAAGAAAGAGCTGATTACCGTTGCGGTTGAGCCAACCGACTCTCCGGTTATCGCCCAGGCGCTGGCCGGTGACGAAATCAAGCCAGGCCCACACAAGATTCAGGGTATCGGTGCCGGTTTTATTCCGGGCAACCTTGACCTGAACCTGGTTGACCGCGTTGTCGCAATCTCCAATGAAGAAGCGATTTCTACCGCCCGTCGCCTGATGGAAGACGAAGGCATTCTGGCCGGTATCTCTTCCGGCGCAGCGGTCGCCGCAGCGCTGAAATTGCAGGAAGATGAAGCCTTCGCCAACAAGAACATTGTGGTGATTCTGCCGTCCTCCGGCGAGCGCTATCTCTCTACCGCACTGTTCGCCGATCTGTTCACTGAAAAAGAGCTGCAGCAGTAATCGTCGATCCGCAGATTTGCTCAAAAAAGCACCCATTTGGGTGCTTTTTTGTGGAGTCCGTCAAACTTTTACCATCCTGCAGATTGCTTTTACCCTCCAGTGTCTGGTATTTAAGCTGCCAATTATTTTGATCCGTAAAATTAATCGCCGCGTGACCTGGATCGTGCTGAATCGTTTTACTGGTTTGGCGCACTGCGGCAAATAGCGGCATAATGAAGTGTGGAAAAGCGAGAGTTTAATCGCGTATTTTCTCTCCGTCTGGCTTCCACCTTATCAGCGCATTTTTTGGCGAGTCTTTGTACCAAGCCAGCGCGACTCATACCGGCTAAGGTTCCGGCTTTCGCCTGAACTTTAGGCCTACAACACCAAACCAAATTAAGTTGGGGAAATATAATGTTCCAGCAAGAAGTTACCATCACTGCACCAAACGGCCTTCACACCCGCCCTGCTGCTCAGTTCGTTAAAGAAGCGAAAGCATTCTCTTCTGAAATCACCGTAACCTCTAACGGCAAATCAGCCAGCGCTAAGAGCCTGTTCAAGCTGCAGACTCTGGGCCTGACTCAGGGTACCGTTGTTACCCTGTCTGCTGAAGGCGAAGACGAGCAGAAAGCGGTTGAGCATCTGGTTAAACTGATGGCCGAGCTCGAGTAATCACGGTCGTTTTTCCATCATCCAGCGTAAAGCTTTGGCTGAAAGTAACCGTAGCGCTTACCTGTCACACAGCGGCAGGATAAAAGTAAACGGATATACTGTAGGTATCTTGATCGCGGACAGCATGTCCGCGTTATTGCTTTCATAAAATATCCAAAAGCTGACAAGACAGGCCGCAGAAAACGGCAGGCTCGCTGAGTGAATTAACCGATGCAGTCATCAGCGGTTCATCGCCTTCGATGATTATCAGAGACAGGAAAGGTAGGGTTATGATTTCAGGCATTTTAGCATCACCGGGTATCGCTTTCGGCAAAGCTCTTCTGTTGAAAGAAGATGAAATTGTCATCAACCGGAAAAAGATTTCTGCCGATCAGTGCGATCAGGAAGTTCAGCGTTTTCTTGATGGTCGTAAAAAAGCTGCCGTGCAGCTGGAAGCGATCAAAATCAAAGCCGGGGAAACCTTCGGTGAAGAGAAAGAAGCGATCTTCGAAGGCCACATTATGTTGCTGGAAGATGAAGAACTTGAGCAGGAAATCATCGCCCTGATTAAAGACGAGCACGCAACTGCGGATGCTGCTGCCTTTTCCGTCATTGAAGGCCAGGCTAAAGCCCTGGAAGAGCTTGACGATGAATACCTGAAAGAACGTGCTGCTGACGTTCGCGACATCGGTAAACGCCTGCTGCAGAATATCCTGGGTCTGCATATTGTCGATTTAAGCGCGATCAATGAAGAAGTGCTGCTGATTGCCAAGGATCTGACCCCGTCTGAAACGGCACAGCTGAACCTGAACAAGGTGCTGGGCTTTATTACCGACATCGGTGGCCGTACCTCACACACCTCTATCATGGCGCGTTCTCTGGAACTGCCTGCCATCGTCGGTACCGGTGATGTGACCAGCCAGATTCAAAACGATGACTACGTGATTCTGGACGGCGTAAACAACAAAGTTTACGTTAATCCAACGGCCGACGTGATCGATGAACTGAAGGCGGTTGCCCATCAGTACACTTCTGAAAAGAACGAACTGGCTAAGCTGAAAGACCTGCCGGCGATCACCCTTGATGGTCATCAGGTTGAAGTCTGCGCCAACATCGGAACCGTGCGTGACGTGGCCGGTGCAGAGCGCAACGGTGCTGAAGGCGTAGGCCTGTACCGTACCGAATTCCTGTTTATGGACCGTGAGTCGCTGCCGTCTGAAGATGAGCAGTTCCATGCGTACAAAGCCGTAGCCGAAGCCGTAGGCGCGCAGGCGGTGATTGTACGTACTATGGATATCGGCGGTGACAAAGATCTGCCGTATATGAACCTGCCGAAAGAGGACAACCCGTTCCTCGGCTGGCGCGCGATCCGTATTGCCATGGACCGTACCGAAATTCTGCATGCGCAGCTGCGTGCCATCCTGCGTGCTTCCGCATTTGGCAAACTGCGCATCATGTTCCCGATGGTGATTTCCGTTGAGGAAGTGCGCTTCCTGAAGGCCGAACTGGAAACCCTGAAAGCCCAGCTGCGTGAAGAAGGCAAAGCCTTCGACGAAAGCATTGAAGTGGGTATCATGGTGGAAACGCCAGCGTCGGCGGTGATTGCGCACCATCTGGCAAAAGAAGTTGATTTCTTTAGTATTGGGACAAACGACCTGACGCAGTATACTCTGGCTGTTGATCGTGGTAACGATCTGATCTCCCATCTCTACAATCCGATGTCTCCGTCCGTTCTGACGCTGATCAAGCAGGTTATTGATGCTTCTCACGCAGAAGGCAAGTGGACCGGTATGTGCGGTGAGCTGGCAGGCGATGAACGTGCTACACTACTGCTATTGGGAATGGGGCTGGATGAATTCAGCATGAGCTCTATTTCTATTCCACGCATCAAAAAAATTATTCGTAATACGAATTTTGAAGACGCGAAGGCGCTAGCAGAGCAGGCTCTGGCACAACCAACAGCGGACGAGTTGATGAACCTGGTCAACAAGTTCATTGAAGAAAAGACACTCTGCTAAGGCCCGGAGACGGCTGGCCCAATATTACTGCTTAGGAGAAGAACATGGGTTTGTTTTCAAAACTTTTTGGCGATAAGTCAGATTCTGCATCTGGTGCGATTGAAATCGTAGCCCCCCTGTCTGGTGAAATCGTCAATATCGAAGACGTACCGGACGTAGTGTTTGCAGAGAAAATTGTTGGCGACGGTATCGCTATCAAACCTTCTGGCAATAAAATGGTTGCTCCCGTTGATGGCACCATCGGTAAAATTTTCGAAACCAATCATGCGTTTTCCATCGAGTCCGACAGCGGTATTGAGCTGTTTGTTCACTTTGGTATTGATACGGTAGAACTGAAAGGCGAAGGCTTTAAGCGCATCGCTGAAGAAGGTCAGAAAGTGAAGAAAGGTGACGTAGTCATCGAATTCGATCTGCCTTTACTGGAAGAGAAAGCGAAATCAACGCTGACGCCTGTGGTCATCTCAAACATGGATGAGATCAAAGAGCTGACTAAACTGACCGGCAGCGTGACCGTCGGTGAGACTCCGGTTATCCGCATCAAGAAGTAAGAGCAGATAAACCAGAAAGCCCCCTGAGCAATCAGGGGGCTTTTTTTATGGCTGGCTGCCGGTCAGCGCATCGCGCAGCGTCAATGACTCGGCAGGCGAATCCATTAAATCCAGCTGCTGTTCCAGATGATGCAGATGGTCGCGCATTATCGAACGGGCAACATCGTTCTGCCCCACCCTCAGCGCGTCCAGCACGGCGCAGTGTTCATCACATTGAGAAGCCGGCGTGTCATTGCGCTGATAAAGCGCGACGATCAGTGAACTGCGCACCATCAGATTGGCCAGTATTTCACTCAGCACCTGGTTATCGCTGATTTTTGCCAGCAGCAGGTGAAAAGCGCTCAGTTCACGAATGATATTGCGGCGGTCGCCACTGGCCAGCGCTTGCTGCTCCGCCTGCTGATGCGCCTCAATCTCCTCACTGAAACGCGCCAGCTTCTCCGCGTTGATTCCAGCGAGCACCGCATCCTCAACCGCTCGCCGGGCAATAAACACTTCACGCGCTTCTCTGGCGCAGGGCTGTGACACCTTTGCACCACGATTCGGCGAGATAGTGACGATATGCTGCAGCGCCAGCCGCTGTAACGCTGCCTGTACGTGGTTACGGTTGGCAGAAAGCACCTCGACGATCTGGGCCTCAATCAACCGTGTACCGGGCCTGAGGCGGTGCTGCGCTATAGCAATCGATAGTGCGTCAACGATGCGTTGAACTTCCTGCTGCCTGCCGCTAGCCAAACTGCTCATGCCATAACCTCAAATCTGAAATATCATCCATTGCCGTAGCAAAATACGCGCTGGGTCTAAACCACCCAGTGCGGCAGGCGAAGCGTCAGCTCCAGGCCACCTTCTCGGGCGTTAATCGCTTTCACTTCGCCCTGATGAGCCAGCACAACCTTGCGGACGATAGACAGGCCAAGACCATATCCCTTACCGGAAAGCGGCGAACTGACGCGCACGAAGGGATCGAAAATACTGGAAAGTTTATCGGCCTCAACGCCTGGTCCCTGATCGCGAACGATAATCGTCAGCCAGGTTCCTTCCTGCCGCAGCGTTATGGTCACCTGCTGTCCCTGAGTGGAGAAGCGCAACGCATTGCGCACCACGTTTTCAATGGCGGAGCGGATCAGGTTCGCATCCCCTTTTACCGTGTAATCCTGCTGCGAGTCCGCAGTAAGCAGGATTTCCACGCCGGGGACCTGCGCTTCATAACGCGCATCGTTGGTCACCGCTTCCAGCAGCCCGAGCAGGTCAAAGTACTGTTCATCGGGAATTTTTTGCTGCTCGGCGCGGGAGAGAGACAGCAGCTCGCCGATCATTTTATCCAGCCGACGGGCCTCTTCATCAATGCGGTCCAGCGAGCTTTCAACCGAGGCGGGAGTCTGCCGCGCCAGTCCGGTCGCCAGCTGTAGCCTCGCCAGCGGCGATCGCAGCTCGTGGGAAACATCATGCAGCAGCTCTTCACGGGCGCTGACCAGCACCGACAGGCGCTCAACCATCGCATCAAAGTCGCTGGCCACCGCCGACAGCTCATCATGACGGCGGCGCATTTTAGGAAACAGCCGCACCGACAAATCGCCGGTCGAAACCCTCGCGAACCCTTCACGCAGCTGCCGCATCGGGCGCGTCAGATTCCAGGCCAGGAACAGGCTGAACAGCAGGCCGCAGAAGCAGCCGACGATAAACAGCGGTTCGGGCATATTGAGAATGCTGCGCGGATGACGGTTCATCTGGCTGTCACGGCGCAGACCGGCCACGTCGTAGCGCAGCTGATAGTAGTTGCCGTCAGCACCGGTCACCCATTCCACCACCTGCTGCGGAAACTCGCGGGAGGCCATTTCACGGCTGAGTTCATCCTCAGGCGCACCCGGCGGCAGAGAATCAACCTGCTGGACCGAGAAAAAGCGCCGATCGCTATCGGGCCAGTCGATCATCATATCCCGCAGCGCTTCCGGCCCGCCGTTTTGCAGCACCGATACCGCCGAGGTCATTTGCAGATTAACGATGCGCCGGGCGGCCAGATTTTCCGGCGGCTCGCGGTGATTGCCGTACAGGCTGAAGCCCAGCCACATCAGCTGGGTAATCGCAATGTAGGTCAGCCAGAAGCCCAGCAGGATCTTCCAGAACAGGAAGCCGCGAAACCGGGAGGTCATCGGATGCGGTAGCCGATGCTGCGAACCGTTTCGATATTAATCGTATCGTTAGTCAGTGCAGCCAGCTTCTGGCGAATGTTGCTGATATGAACGTCCACGCTGCGGTCATAGGCTTCACGCGGGCGGCCCAGACCTTTCTCAGACAGCTCATCTTTTGACACCACGCGATCGGGCGCACGCAGCAGCAAATCAAGCAGATTGAATTCAGAGGCGGTGAGATCGAACGGTTTGCTCTGCCATTCGCTGATACGCGTTGCCGGGTTCAGCGTCAGCTCACCCCAGCTAATCACATCTTTGTTTTCCACGGCCGCAGGCTGCTCCTCGACCCGGCGCAGCACCGCACGCAGGCGCGCCACCAGCTCGCGCGGATAGCAGGGTTTCGGCATATAGTCATCGGCGCCCATTTCCAGGCCGATAACGCGATCGATATTATCCCCTTTCGCCGTCAGCATGATCACCGGCAGGCGGCTGTTCTGCCGCACCTGGCGCAGCACGTCAATCCCGCTCATATCCGGCAGCATAATATCGAGGATCATCGCACTGTATTCGCCGGACAGCGCGCCGGTTACGCCCGCTTTACCGGTCAGCACCAGCGAGGCATCAAAACCTTCGGCAATAAGATACTGGCTGAGCATGGTGCCCAGCTCAAGGTCGTCATCAACGAGTAAAATTTTCATTGGGGATCCCTTAGTGATACAGCCGCTATTTTCGCCTGTCAGAAAATAATCCGCAGCCGGTTTTACCTAATCCTTACAGTATGGCAAATCCGGCAGCGAACGTACGGCGGGTTTTGAACCCCAGGATGGCAAAAGATTCCACGCGATGACAAAAAAACGCAGCGGGATCAGTACACGCCGGTGGAGAGATAACGGTCGCCGCGATCGCAGATGATTGCCACCACCACGCTACCGGGGTTGGCCTGAGCAATACGCAGCGCACCGGCGACCGCACCGCCGGAACTGACGCCGCAGAACACGCCTTCACGCTGCGCCAGCTGGCGCATGGTTTCTTCCGCTTCCTGCTGCGACATATCCATCACTTCATCCACCAGCTCCGGGCGGAAAATACCGGGCAGATAGGCTTCCGGCCAGCGGCGGATACCGGGAATACTGCTGCCTTCGGAAGGCTGCAGGCCAATAATTTGCACCGTTTCGCTCTGCTCTTTCAGGAAACGACTGACGCCGGTAATGGTCCCAGTGGTGCCCATGCTGGAGACGAAATGCGTGACCCGGCCAGCGGTCTGCTGCCAGATTTCCGGGCCGGTGGTGCGGTAGTGGCCCAGCGGGTTATCGGCGTTATTGAACTGATCGAGCACCTTGCCCTCGCCGCGTGCCGCCATGTCACTGGCCAGATCGCGTGCGCCTTCCATACCCTGCTCGCGGCTGACCAGAATCAGCTCTGCGCCATAGGCGCGCATCGCCGCCTGCCGCTCGATGCTCATGTTATCGGGCATCAGCAGCTTGAGAACGTAACCTTTCATCGCTGCAATCATCGCCAGCGCAATGCCGGTATTGCCGCTGGTCGCTTCGATCAATACGTCACCGGGCTGGATTTCACCGCGCAGTTCGGCCTGCTGGATCATCGACAGCGCTGCCCTATCCTTCACCGATCCGGCGGGGTTATTCCCTTCCAGTTTCAGCCAGATTTCGCTGCCGTTATCCGGGCCAAGGCGCTGAAGTTTGATCAGCGGAGTATTACCAATGGTATGTTCGAGAGTGGTCAAAGTCCGGTTCCAGGCATGAAATGACAGGGGCCGGAAAAATCCAGCCCCTGTTGCTAAAAAGAGTCAGCTTAGAAAAATATCAGGCGCTTTGCGCAAAGGCAACGGGTCGCAGCGGCGTATCACCATTATACAGGCGCGCCTGCTGCAGTCCGACGAACAGACGCTCGCCACGGATCGGCGTTGACTGCTCGCCTTCCAGCACCACGGTGACCGGTTCGCTGCTCCAGCCGGCGGGCTGAACCACCAGCTGCCAGTAGTGGCCGCGCGGGCTGACTTCCAGAATCTGCACCGGCAGCGGGGTTTGCAGGCTGCTCTGGCGGCTGACGTCGATTTCCCACGGGCGCAGGAACAGTTCGACTTTCCCCTGGTGCGCCGACGCATAGCCCAGCGGCCACTGATGCGCGCCAACGTGGAACTGCGAACCGTGGATTTCGCCGTCAAAGCGATTCACTTCACCAAGGAATTCCAGCACAAAGCGGGTGGCCGGATCGCGCCACACTTCGTCCGGGGTGCCGACCTGTTCGATATTGCCCTGGCTCATCACCACCACGCGATCGGCAACTTCCATCGCCTCTTCCTGGTCGTGGGTCACAAACACGCTGGTGAACTTCAGCTCTTCATGCAGCTGACGCAGCCAGCGGCGCAGTTCTTTACGCACCTGGGCATCCAGCGCACCGAACGGCTCATCCAGCAGCAGAATTTGCGGCTCTACCGCCAGCGCGCGTGCCAGCGCCACGCGCTGTTTCTGACCGCCGGAAAGCTGGGCCGGGAAACGTCCTGCCAGATGGGAAAGCTGCACCATCTCCAGCAGGCGGGTCACTTTTTGCTTAATTTCTGCCGCTGACGGACGTTCGCGGCGCGGCAGCACGGTCAGGCCGAAGGCGATGTTGTCGAACACCGTCATATGGCGGAACAGCGCATAGTGCTGGAACACGAAGCCTACCTGACGATCGCGCGCGTGTACGCGGCTGACGTCTTTACCGTGGAAGCTCAGGCGACCGCTGTTCTGATTCTCCAGCCCGGCGATAATACGCAGCAGGGTGGTTTTTCCCGAGCCTGAAGGCCCTAACAGCGCAACCATCTGCCCGGAAGGGATATCCAGGGAAATATCGTTCAGGACTTTCGTCTTACCGAAGGATTTATTGATGTTACCAATTTCAATGCTCATTATTCCCCTCCTGTTGCAGGCGGTGCTGCTGGCTTTCTAAGCGCCACTGCAGCGCACCTTTCAGAAACAGTGTGACTATCGCCATCAGGGTCAGCAATCCGGCGGCGGTAAACGCCCCCACGGTGTTGTAATCCTGATGCAGTAATTCAACTTGTAGCGGCAGCGTGTAGGTTTCGCCGCGCACAGAGCCCGAGACGACCGACACGGCACCAAATTCACCGATCGCGCGGGCGTTGGTCAGCACCACGCCGTACAGCAGCGCCCAGCGGATATTTGGCAGCGTCACGCGCCAGAACATTTTCCAGCCGGACGCGCCCAGCAGCACTGCTGCTTCATCTTCATGGCTGCCCTGGCTCAGCATCACCGGCACCAGCTCGCGAACCACGAACGGACAGGTAACAAAGATGGTCACCATCGCCATCCCCTGCCAGGAGAACATCAGCTGAATGCTGTGCGCATCCAGCCAGCCGCCTACCGGGCCATTTACGCCCCAGAACAGCAGATACATCAGACCGGCAACCACCGGCGAAACGGCAAACGGAATATCAAACAGCGTCAGCAGCAGCTGGCGGCCGGGGAAGTTAAAACGCGTGACCAGCCAGGCCAGCAGCGTACCGAACACCAGGTTCACCGGCACGACGATCAGCGCAATCAGCACCGTCAGCCAGATTGAGTGCAGCATGTCGCCATCCTGCAGGTTGCTGAACGTAGCCATCAGCCCGCTGGACAGCGCTTCGGTAAAGATGGCAATCAGCGGCACCACCAGCAGCAGCAGGGAGATCAGCATACCCAGCCCAATCAGAATCCACTTGCCCCACTGAAAACGTGCGCGGCCCACGCCTTTAAATTCGCTTACATCCGCCATTAGTGGCCTCCCAGACGACGGCCAAAGCGGCTTTGTAAGGTGTTAATTGCAAACAGCAGCAGCAGCGACGCGGCAAGGATCACCGAGGCAATGGCGCTGGCCGCCGGATAATCAAATTCCTGTAGGCGCACGAAAATCATCAGCGAGGTGACTTCGGTTTTCCACGCGATGTTACCGGCGATAAAAATCACCGCGCCAAACTCGCCGAGGCTGCGGGTAAACGACAGCGCGGTGCCTGCCAGCAGGGCCGGAGCGACTTCCGGCAGCACCACGCGGCGGAAGCTCTGCCACGGAGTGGCGCCCAGCGTTTCGGCCGCTTCCTCGTATTCCGGGCCTAACTCCTCCAGCACCGGCTGCACCGTACGCACCACAAACGGGATGCTGGTAAAGGCCATCGCCACCGCGATGCCCAGCCAGGTGTAGGAGACTTTAATACCAAACTGCCCGAGCCACTCACCATACCAGCCGTTCACCGAGAACAGACCGGCCAGCGTCAGGCCCGCTACCGCCGTCGGCAGCGCAAACGGTAAATCCATCAAACCGTCGAGAATGGCACGTCCCGGAAAACGGTAGCGCGTCAGAATCCATGCCATCAGCATGCCGAAGACGGCATTAAAAATCGACGCCACACCGGCAGCAAGCAGCGTTACTTCATAAGCCGCCACCACCTGCGGGTTGGTGATCACTTCCCAATACTGTGCCAGCGTCATCTGCGACAGCTGCATCAGCAGCGCGCTGATCGGCAACAGCAGAATTAAACAGGTGAAAAACAGGCTGCTGCCGAGGCTGATGCCAAAGCCGGGCAGCACGCGCTTACTGGTTGCAAACATCCGGTTACCGTCCTGCCGCTAACAGCTTGTCCAGTTCGCCGCCGTTGGCAAAGTGGACTTTCATCACCTCTTCCCAGCTGCCGAACGCATCGGACACGCGGAACAGATCGGTCTGCGGGAAGCGGTCTTTATGCTCGGCCATCAGCTGCGGATTATTCACCCGGTAGTAGAACTGGGTAATGATCTGCTGCGCCGCTGGCGTGTAGAGGTAGTTCAGATAGGCTTTTGCCGCATCGGTGGTTTTGTTGCTTTCGGTATTTTTATCGATCCACGCCACCGGGAATTCAGCCAGAATATTGGTCTTCGGCACGATCACTTCGTAACCGTCTTTTTCGTACTGATTGCGGATGGTATTCACTTCTGATTCAAAGCTGATCAGTACGTCGCCCAGACCGCGATCGACGAAGCTGGTGGTCGCGCCACGGCCGCCGGTATCAAAGACCTCAACGTTTTTGAGGAACTGCGTCATAAACTTTTCGGTTTTGGCTTTATCTTTGCCATCGGCGCGGTCAGCCGCACCCCATGCCGCCAGATAGGTGTAGCGCGCATTGCCCGAGGTTTTCGGGTTAGGGAAAATCAGCTTAACGTCGTCACGGACCAGATCGTTCCAGTCGTGGATATTTTTAGGGTTTCCCTTACGCACCAGGAACGCCATGGTGGAGTAAAACGGTGAGCTGCTGTTCGGCAGGCGCTGCTGCCAGTCGGCCGGGATCAGCTTGCCTTTATCGTGCAGCACCTGCACGTCGGTCACCTGGTTGTAGGTGACCACATCGGCTTTCAGGCCTTGCAGAATAGCCAGCGCCTGGCGGGAAGAACCGGCATGGGACTGCTTGATGGTCAGCTTGTCGCCCGGATGCTGTTCATCCCACTGTTTTTCAAACGGTGTATTCAGGGCGGTAAACAACTCGCGAGAGACATCATAAGAACTGTTTAACAGCTCCGTGGCCTGTGCGGCACCGGCAAGCAGTAACGAGAAAGCGGTCGCGCTGACTAATTTTTTCACCGTCGGTAACGTCATGTAGCACCCTGAAGAGAGATGGAAAGGCTTACGCCTGAAGTGCCTTCAGTTTATTTATAACCCGGGTAAAAGCTGTAACGGTTTTATATACCGTTTGGTGATTTGCAAGCAGAAAACGCTATAAGGGTGTGGAATTGATTATGCGGTGGGTGGGAATACTATGCTGAAAAATGAGACTGGCGAGCACTGCGGCGAGTTGCATAAGCCCCTGCTCTAAAACGCCGGGACAGGAATCTCCCCGGCATCTGATAAAACGCTGTAGCCGATGCTTGCGCGGCGGCTGCAAACAACATGACAACCGTCTTTATCCGGCGCGGCGTAAAGCAACGGTGCCGGAGGCAATACGAGTTACAGCGCGGCCAGCTGCGACAGTGAAGGCGCGTAGAAGTAGCTGCCGGTCAAGGGTTTAGTGAAGCGCAGCATCGCATCATACTTGCCGTCCGCTTCGCCGAACATGCTCAGCAGCTGCTGCTCAATGTTATACAGCGTTGCGCAGTAGGCCAGGAAGAACAGGCCGTGAACGCCGCTGGCGGTGCCGTAAGGCAGGCTCTGGCGCAAAATTTTCAGCCCTTTGCCCTCTTCTTTCAGATCCACGCGCGCCACGTGTGAGGTCGCAGGCCGGGCATCGCCCTCCAGCTCTTCATTACTCTCTTTGGTGCGGCCAATAATCTGTTCCTGTTTTTCCACCGCCAGGCGGTTAAACATTTTCAGATTGTGCTGCCAGCGCTGGCTGAGGACGAAGCTGCCGCCTGCGTTCTCGCCGCTGGCAATAATCGCCACCGCTTCACGCTGCTCGCCCTGCGGGTTTTCCGTGCCGTCAACGAAGCCGCTGAGGTCCCGCTCTTCCACCCAGCGGAAGCCGTGAGTTTCCTCTTCAATACGGATCGCATCGCCAAAGGCGGCCAGCGCGGCCTGCGCCAGGCTGAAATTCACATCGTGGCGCAGCGACTGGATATGAATCAGCATGTCGCGCTGGGTGGCGGGCGCAATGCCCTTACCCAACGGCTGAAAATCCTTCAGCTCAGCGGTGCTGTTGGTCGGGTTGAGGTCGTTCCACAGGCCGCTGCCGAAGGCAATGACCGCGCCAAGACCGGCGTCGGGGTAACGCTGTTGCAGCAGTGACAGCTGCTGAAGGAAAAGATGGCTGCCGCTGCGGATCGCGGCAATATCGCCCTGGCACATGGCTTCAAGATAGATAGCAAAACGGCGGTGTTCTAACAAAATCCCGCTCTGGAAATCTGACATGCTGTGAACTCCTGGCTTTCAGGTTATATCTGGTCGGTTTTTACGCCAGTATGATACCTGAAGCCAGCGACAGGAGCCTGCTTAAGCGCAAGATAATTGTGGTTTTAGTCGGCGTTCTGGCTGTGCCAGATAATTTTGCTGACCGTCCAGTTTTTCAGCGTGTCATCCGACGGCATCAGACCTTCCGGCCCGCGCCAGTCGCCGCTGAACACATAGCTGATATGCTGGCTGTTTGGCGCACGGCATTCCACGCCATCGCGGTCCGCGCCGGTGCCCTTTTTACAGGACTCAAAGGCTTTGCTGTACAGGTCGCTGAAGCGGGTGCCAATTTTCACACCGCTGTCGGTTGCCACATCTTTATCCATGACCTCAACGCGATTAACGGTGGTGCGGCCGCTCAGCTCCATCTCTACCTGCTTGCTGTCATCCAGCGCCTGCCAGAAAGACACCACGCTGCCATCGACCATGCGCATACCGTTTCTCAGCGTATATTGCCCCTTCAGGCCGTCTTCAATGGCTTTCTGCTGCAGCGGCGTGCTGCCGTTAACACCACCCACGCCCTGCTCGGCGATCTGAAGAGAGGAACCAAACCAGTTCACGGGATTCAGCCCTGACCATGACCAGGAAACGGGGTTCCACCAGGTGGACTGGCTGGCGCTGCCCGTTTGACTGCCGGAGCCGGCACAGCCAGCCAGTAACACAGTGGCGATCAGTAGCGCCGGGCGAAAATTATTCATTACAACTCCTGGTATCAGTAGCAAAACGTCCGAACTGCTTTGAGTCGCGGATCGCCAAAAAGTTTAACCCGCAGGGCGGATGACGCTACTGATTTTGCTCTGGATCAAAACAGTCGGCCAGCCGACGCTGGCGCCACAGGGCAAGCAGGCCCAGCAGATCGAGCAGGGAGACAAACAGCACCAGCGGCGAGGTTTGCTCATCCTGCTGCCACAGCGACACGCCCTGCATTACAAGCATCACTGCCAGCGTCGCCATCAGTACCCAGCGCCATGCCTGCCAGAGGCGCGGCAGCCGCTGGCGGTAGCCGGTCAGCAGCAGGCCCACCGCCGCCGGGCCACCCAGCGCAAGGCCAAGCCAAAAGGTGTGGGTATCAGGGTAGAACAGCTCCAGCAGCGCGGCTCCCTGCTGGCGCGACGCTCCGGCCATCACGAACAGCACCCATGTGCGCGCCTGTAATAATAGAATCGCCCAGAAGCTCAGCGGCAGGCGCAGCTGGCCGCGAGCATCGTAGTCATCGGGAGTGTATTTGAGCATAGTCTTTACGGTAGCCGCCGGGCACAACGTGCCCGGCGAAAAATGAGGTGAGATCGGAACCCAGCATCGTCAGTGAGACGGGGTAAATCAGTACTCGCGATCTTCAATAAGACGTTTCCCCAGCAGCACGCTGTCGACAGTTTCGTAGTCCAGTTTTTCGTAGAAGCCCTGCACCGCGTCATTCTCTTCCCGCACCATTACGTGGATCTTCGGGCAGCCGCGCGCAATCAGCTTCTTCTCAAGTCGGTTAATCAGCGCGTTGGCAAAGCCACGGCCCTGATAGTCAGGATGCACGCCAAGATAGTACGCCGAACCGCGATGACCGTCGTAGCCACCCATGATGGAGCCAACGATTTCACCGCCGACCACCGCCACCAGGAACAGATCCGGGTCATGGTTCTGTTTACGTTCGATGTCCATTTCGGGATCGTTCCAGGGACGTAACAAATCGCAACGCTCCCAGAGGGTAATCACTTCTTCAAAATCTTCCTGCCGAAATACGCGGATTTCCATGGGAATAGACCTAAGGTTAAGCATAATCTGCTGATTATCACGCATTCTTCTGCTGGTGCAAGCCTGACGATTGCGTACGGAGAAAAAAAGAATAAAAACGTCATTAGCATGCTGAAATAAAAAGTAAAAAGATGAAATAGCTCCTTTCTCGCCGCCCGGGCATTGTTACGATATAACAATAAGCACTTTTTGCTTCAGGGTTTTCTTATGAAAAAGATTTTTCAGCTCCGGCCGCTCAGCTCGCGTCGGCAGTTTATTCTTTCCAGCCTGGCACTGATGCTGACGGCGCGCAAATCTGCACTGGCTAAGGAGGAAGATGTCACTCTCAGGGTGACTTCTCGCCAGCAACAGGCGTCGGTTTCGTCTCATCCTCCGCGTCCTGCGACGGGCAAAAAAATCGTGATGATCGATCCGGGTCACGGCGGCATCGATTCCGGCGCGGTGGGGCAGGAAGGGTCGGAAGAGAAACATATCGTTCTGGAGATCGCGAACCATATCCGTCATCTGCTCAGCGAGCATCCGCATATTGATGTCCGCCTGACGCGTGAAACCGACCACTTTATCCCCCTCGGTGAACGGGTAGAGATTGCCCACCAGCACGGCGCGGATCTGTTTATGTCGGTTCACGCCGACGGTTTTACCAGTCCCGCCGCCAATGGCGCTTCGGTGTTTGCCCTCTCCAATCGCGGTGCCAGCAGCACCATGGCCAAATATCTGTCGGAAAAAGAGAACGCCGCAGATAACGTCGGCGGCGTAGAGGTGGCAGCGAAAGATCGTTATTTGCAGCAGGTGCTGTTCGATCTGGTGCAGACCGATACCATAAAAAACAGCCTGACGCTGGGCAAGCACGTGCTCAATCAGATCCGTCCGATGCACCACCTGCACAGCCAGCACACCGAGCAGGCCGCGTTCGCAGTACTCAAATCGCCGTCCATTCCTTCGGTACTGGTTGAAACCTCGTTTATCACCAACCCGCAGGAGGAAAAGCTGCTGGGGACCACCGCGTTCCGTCAGAAGATAGCCGGTGCGATCGCCGATGGAATTGTCAGCTTTTTTAATGAGTATGATGCGGGCAGACGGATGGGCTGAGGTATACTCCGTCGGTCTTTTCGTTAAGAAGGTTAACTCATGAACGTACCTGATATCGCCGTGGTCAAACGGTTCCTGCTGGAACTGCAGGATAACATTTGCCAGCAGCTGTCCCTGGCGGACGGCAGCGCCAGCTTCACCGAAGACAGCTGGGATCGCCCCGGCGGCGGCGGCGGGCGCAGTCGCGTTCTGCGCAACGGCAGCGTTTTTGAGCAGGCCGGGGTTAACTTCTCACACGTTCACGGCGATGCGATGCCCGCTTCGGCTACCGCCCATCGCCCTGAGCTGGCGGGGCGCAGTTTCGAAGCGCTGGGCGTATCGCTGGTGATCCACCCGGAAAATCCGTACGTGCCAACCAGCCACGCCAACGTGCGCTTTTTTATTGCGGAAAAACCGGGCGCGGACCCGGTCTGGTGGTTTGGCGGCGGCTTCGATCTGACCCCGTTCTACGGCTTTGAAGAGGATGCAGTGCACTGGCATCAGATCGCCTTCGATTTGTGCCAGCCGTTCGGTGAAGACGTCTATCCCCGCTACAAGAAGTGGTGCGACGATTACTTCTATCTGAAGCACCGCGACGAGCAGCGCGGCATCGGCGGTCTGTTCTTTGACGATCTGAACACACCGGACTTCGACCTCGGCTTCCGCTTTATGCAGGCCGTGGGCAATGGCTTCCTGGACGCCTACCTGCCGATTGTTGCACGCCGTAAAGCGCTGCCGTGGGGCGAGCGCGAACGGCAGTTCCAGCTTTATCGCCGTGGCCGCTATGTGGAATTTAATCTGGTGTGGGATCGCGGAACGCTGTTCGGCCTGCAAACCGGCGGGCGTACGGAATCCATTCTGATGTCGATGCCACCGCTGGTGCGCTGGGAATATGACTATCAGCCCGCCGATGACAGCCCGGAGGCCGCACTGTATCGTGACTTCCTGCCGGTGAAAGACTGGCTTTAAACACTGCGTGAGTCTCTGTATCTATCGCGTCCGCCATGACGAAGTTTAATTTTGCGGGCGCGATCTTCTTCTGACCATAAATCTGGCACTTCCCGTCAAATATAGCGATTTCATTCTGCAATAGCCTGAACGTCGGTTAATTACACAACATAAATTTAACCAACAAATAACGTTTGATTATCCTGGCCCGGGATAAATCGCGGTAAACGTATTGGCGTGTCAGCAAGGAAGTGCAAAATGAAAGAAGAGCCA
Organism: Pantoea coffeiphila; assembly: GCF_016909495.1. Taxonomy (GTDB): domain Bacteria; phylum Pseudomonadota; class Gammaproteobacteria; order Enterobacterales; family Enterobacteriaceae; genus Erwinia; species Erwinia coffeiphila. Next base: position 419,155 of record NZ_JAFBFW010000004.1, read on the forward strand.
ATAAAGTTGACCGGCAACCTCAGCGTTGCCGGTGTCGTGATGATTACCGCATCAAGCGTAACCCCCGCCAGTTCCATTTTTGTCATCGCGCCTCTGGCGATTACCAGCGCAGGCAGCGGAGCCCTGATCTCTTTCGCCATCGCGGCCGGTATCGCCCTCTGTCTGGGGCTGTGTTATGCCGAACTGGGTGCTGCTCACCCCAGCGCCGGTGGGGAATACATCATCATCAAACGGCTGTTCGGCAACCTTTCCGCCATTCAAATGTATTTGTTTATTACTGTTGGTACGCTGTTTATTCCCGCCGTGCTGGCGGTGGGGGCCATTCCCTATCTCAACACCGCACTGGGCGCGCATTTCTCCCCCTCTGAGGCTGGAGTGCTGACTGTTTTGGTGGGCGGAGCCTGCGGGCTGTTAAACATCCGCTCAAGCGCGTTGTTAACCGGTTTTTTTCTGGTGGTGGAAATTGCCGTCCTGTTGATTATTGCCTGGCTGGGGCTGACCCATCCCAACCAGCCTGCCACCATTTTCACCGCGCCAAGAATGCTAAACGGACAGGGCCTGTTGTCCCCGGTTCCGCTGGCGGCGATTATCGCCATGACCGGTACCGCGCTGTTTTCCTACAACGGCTATGGTTCCGCCGTTGCGATGGCTGAAGATATGCCGGTGAAAGGCAAACCGATGGCGAAAGCTATTATGCTGACGCTATTAGTGGTGGTGATCGTGGAGATCGTGCCCTTTTCTGCCCTGCTGATTGGTGCTCCGTCGTTAAAGGAGATGGCGGCTTCAGCCGATCCGGTGAGCTACATTCTTCGCGTACTGGGTGGTCCGGTATTGGCGCGCGTTGTCAGCGCTGCGATCTACCTGTCGGTCTTTAACGCCATTATCGCCACTGCCATGCAGTCCAGCCGGGTCATTTTCTCCAGCGGCAGGGATAACTTCTGGTTTACACGCTTAAACCAGGCACTGTGCCTGATCGGCAAACGCAACGGATCGCCGTGGTTTGCTACGCTGCTTTTTACAGTGATTTCCGCCATGTTGGCATTCAGTTCTGACCTTGAAGGGCTGACCTCGTTTACCGTTATTCTGCTGCTGTTGGTGTATGTCGCTATTGCAGCGGCAGCGCTGATCAGTCGCCGCCGTCAGTTTCCGCATCCTTACCTTATGCCACTCTGGCCGTTACAGCCGCTTCTGGCACTGCTGTTCTGCCTGTGGGTACTGTGGACACTACTGCTGGCCACCAGCCTGAAAGACTATCTGATTGTTCTCTTCGTTATTGCGCTTGGCGTAGCGTTGTGGATACGCCATCGCCAGTCCTGTACCACTGAAACCATCCAGGGAGAGTAACCATGTCATTACGTACACAGGATTTAGGGATTCGTATTGGGTCAGGAACCCCAGGTCCGCACAACGCAATTACCGATGTCGCCGGGGTTCGGGTCGGCCACAGCAGCCTGCATCAGGATCTCAGTGATAGTCGCCGGGTGCGTACCGGGGTGACAGTGATTGAACCACGCGGCGGACTGGCGAGAAATCAGCCCTGTTTTGCCGGAATCAGCGTGCTCAACGGCAACGGCGATGCCAACGGGCTGGAGTGGATTAGAGAAGCCGGCCTGCTGACGACGCCAATAGCGCTGACTAACACCCACAGTGTTGGGATCGTACGCGACGCGTTAATTTCGCTGGAGCGCGAGTCACTGGCAGTGGGCGACAACTCGGTATACTGGACCATGCCGGTGGTGATGGAAACCTTCGACGGCCTGCTCAATGATATCAACGGCATGCATGTCAAGGCCGAACACGTTGCGCAGGCGCTGCGTGTCGCCAGCAGTATCAGGCCACAGGAAGGCTCCGTAGGCGGTGGCAGCGGCATGATCTGCCACGAGTTTAAAGGTGGGATCGGTACCGCTTCACGCCGATTGAGCAGTGACGAAGGCGGCTGGACCGTCGGCGCGCTGGTGCAGGCAAACCATGGCCGTCGCGATGAATTACGCATTGCAGGTTATCCCGTTGGCCGCCTGCTGGCTGATATTCCATCACCGTTTCATTCACCACTGGCGTACCCCGGCATGGGGTCTATTGTGGTGGTACTGGCGACCGATGCGCCACTTCTCCCCCACCAATGTACGCGGCTCGCTGCGCGTGCCGGGACAGGCATCGCGCGCTGCGGTGGCGGTACTGAAGACTCCAGCGGGGATATTTTCCTGGCATTTTCAACCGGGAATCTCGGGCTACCGATGGCGGATTATCAGCATAAAGGCGCACTGACTACACCGGTAACGATGGTAAACAACGATCATATTTCTCCGCTTTTTGCGGCAGCGGCAGATGCGGTTGAAGAGTCGATTATCAATGCGCTACTGGCGGCGAAAACCATGAGCGGCAACGGCGGGAACCGTGCTGAAGGGCTGAGCGCTGAACGACTGATGAAGGCGCTGCACCAGTTGGGTTGGGTAGCACAATAACCGGGCAGCGAGAAAAGAAGGTAATCATACTTCTGAGGCTGGCAGAGTCAGCAAACTGGTTCGTCGTATTAAAACGGGCTTCCGGAACGAGATCCGGAAGCCTGAGAGGGACTTACAGCGGTGCCGTCTGGGCTTCCACCACCGCCAGTGCCACCATGTTCACAATGCGCCGCACCGAAGAGATCGGCGTCAGCACGTGTACCGGTTTAGCGATGCCCATCAGTACCGGCCCCACCGTCACGCCGTCCGAACAGGAAACGCGCAGCAGGTTGTAGCTGATCCGCGCCGCTTCGACGTTAGGCATAATCAGGATGTTTGCCGCGCCTTTCAGCGGGCTGTCCGGCATCAGATCGTGGCGGATACTCTCCACCAGCGCCGCATCGCCGTGCATTTCACCATCGATCTCCAGATCCGGCGCGCGCGCCTTCACCAGTTCAAGCGTTTCACGCATTTTGCAGGCCGCTGGCGCGTTGGAGGTGCCAAAGCTTGAGTGGGACAGCAGCGCCACCTTCGGCTCAATCCCGAAGCGGCGCACGGTTTCAGCCGCCATCAGCGTCAGCTCGGCAAGCTGCTCCGGCGTCGGGTCTTCATTGACGTAGGTGTCGGCAATAAAGGTATTTCCGCTCGGCAGCTCCAGCGCGTTCATCGCCCCGGCAACCTTGACGTCTCCACGGAAGCCAAACAGTTTTTCCACCACCGCATAGTGCTCTTTATAGTCGCCGATGGTGCCGCAGATCAGCGCATCCGCTTCACCACGATGTACCATAATGGCACCGATTAACGTCGGATTGCCGATAACGGCACGCTGTGCCTGCTGTGGAGAAACGCCGCGGCGCTTCATAATCTGGTAATACTCGTTCCAGTATTCTTTAAAGCGGGGATCGGACTCATTGTTGACCACTTCGAAATCTTTACCCAGCTCGATTTTCAGCCCCAGCTTTTGCAGACGCATTTCAATCACGCTCGGGCGACCAATCAGAATCGGTTTCGCCAGCCCCAGAGTGACCAGCTCTTGAGTCGCGTGCAGTACCCGCGCCTCTTCGCCTTCGGCCAGAACCACGCGTTTCGGATCTTTCCGCGCCTGCGAGAACACCGGCTTCATAAACAGATTGGTTTTATAAACAAACTCGGTGAGTTTTTCGCGGTAGGCGTCGAAGTCGGCGATCGGCCTGCGCGCCACGCCGGAATCCATCGCCGCTTTAGCCACCGCCGGTGCGATCTGTACAATCAGCCGCGGATCGAACGGTTTCGGGATCAGATATTCAGGACCAAAAGACAGTTCCTGATCGCCATAGGCCGAGGCCACGACTTCGCTTTGCTCCGCCAGCGCCAGATCGGCAATGGCGTGAACCGCCGCCAGCTTCATCTCTTCATTAATTGCCGTGGCACCGACATCCAGCGCGCCTCGGAAGATAAACGGGAAGCATAGAACGTTGTTCACCTGGTTAGGATAATCCGAACGGCCGGTGCAGATAATCGCGTCCGGGCGCACTTCCTTCGCCAGCGGCGGCAGGATTTCCGGCTCCGGGTTAGCCAGCGCGAGGATCAGCGGATCGCGCGCCATTTTTTTCACCATTTCCGGCGTCATCACTTTCGGGCCGGAGCAGCCGAGGAAAATGTCGGCATCGGCGATCACGTCGTCCAGCGTACGCTTGCCGCTATCCACCACCGCATAGGCCGCTTTGGTTTCGGCCATATTGGCCTCGCGGCCCTGGTAGATCACGCCTTTTGAGTCGCAGACCACAATATTGTGTTTCTGCATACCCAGCGCCACCAGCAGATTCATACAGGCGATTGCCGATGCGCCAGCGCCGGAAACCACCAGCCGCACGTCTGAAATGGTCTTTTTCACCACCCGCAGGCCGTTCAGCACCGCAGCGGTACAGATAATAGCGGTACCGTGCTGATCGTCATGGAACACCGGAATTTTCATCCGCTCGCGCAGCTTCTGCTCGATGTAGAAACACTCCGGCGCTTTAATATCTTCCAGATTGATCCCGCCAAAGGTCGGCTCCAGCGCCGCGACGACGTCAATGAGTTTATCCGGGTCCAGCTCATCGACTTCGATATCAAAAACATCAATACCGGCGAACTTTTTAAACAACACGCCCTTCCCTTCCATCACCGGCTTACTGGCCAGCGCGCCAATATTGCCCAGCCCCAGCACCGCTGTACCGTTGGAAATGACCGCGACCAGGTTCGCGCGGGCGGTGTACTTATCCGCCGCCTGCGGGTCCTCGGCGATTTCCAGGCACGGAGCCGCCACGCCGGGCGAATAGGCCAGAGCCAGGTCGCGCTGCGTTGCCAGCGGTTTAGTGGGGGAAACCTGAATTTTGCCCGGAACGGGGAACTGATGAAAATCGAGCGCACTCTGTTTTAACTGGTCGTCCATTAACGCGTTCCTTTTTCTGTAGGTACAAACGTCCCAGTATAGAAGTGGCAATGCAGGGAAAAACTTGAGGCAGCCCACATCGTTGACACGGAGCAAGCGGAAAAACAGGCAGTTCGTGCGTTAAAGGAGAGGTATGACAGCGGACCGTCTGGTTCAGTCCGCCGGGGCAGCAGGTTATTTGGTCATATTCAGTAAGGTACGGATATTCTGCGCCGTGGTGGCGATAATATCGATGGCACCGGTTCGCAGCGCGCCGAGGATCGCCATGGCTTTGGTATTTTCCGAGGCAATCGCAATCACGCAGGGGATCTTGCGCAGCTCGTCGATGCTCAGGCCAATCACCCGATCGTTCATCACCGTATCGACATGCTGACCCTGCGCGTTGAAAAAGTCGTACCCGGCCACATCGCCGATCACTCCCTGATTCAGGCTGGCGTCGATAATCTCATGAGGCGTAAACCAGCCAAGCTTCACCATATAGCTGTTTTCGTTCATATCGCCGATGCCCACCAGCGCCACATCCGCCTTGCGGGCGCGGTCCAGCGTCTCTTTGATGGTGCCGTTTTGCATAAAGGCGTCTTTAAGCGCGCGGTTTTCCACATAGGCCGGGGCGTACAGCGTTTCGCTAATGCCGCCGAATTTTTTCGCCAGACGACGGCTGATATGGTCGGCGTTTATCGCATCACCGGGGCGATGGGTCCCACCAATACCGCTGATGAAGTGGCAGTTGCGGGTCGGTACGCTGCCGGGATGATCGGCAACGGCGGCGACGTTGCGCCCCTGCCCTACCGCCACCACCGCGTTGTCTTTTAAGGTTTGCGAAAGGTGCATGGCGACCAGCGCGGCAACCTGCCGCCGCTGCTCTTCGTCATCGTGATGATCGAGTGCGATCAGCGCGCGCTGCAGCGAAAAACGCTCCAGCAGCTGCTGCTCCAGCCGGGTGCTGAATACCGGATGGTAGCGCACGTTGATCTCCACAATGCCTTCTTCTTTTGCACGCTTTAACAGACGCCCGACCTTGATGCGGGAGATACCAAACTTTCGCGCAATCTCTTCCTGGGTAATCTCGTCCTGATAATAAGCGACGGCAATTTCCGTCAGCAGTTCGGTATCCTGAGATAGCGTGTTTTTTTCCATCCGGGCAGTCGTCTCTCTGTCTGAGTCGTGCTGTTTGGGCAGGAGTCTTCCTGCCGCGATCGATGTCAATTATCACATAAGGAGCGGCATACGGCCGCTCCTTATGCGCCTGACGGGCTGCTAATTTATACCATTTTACCGCACGAGCAGGTCGGATTTTTCTTGCCGCAGCACTCAGGCCGTCTCCGTCAACAGCTGCTGTTGTGCGCTGGCCGCCATCTGTTCCAGCAGCAGGCAGCAGGATACCGCGCCGGCATCCAGCACCCCGCGCGAACGCTCACCCAGACGGCTGGCGCGGCCAATCTTCGCCACCAGATCTTTAGTCGAATCGCGGCCCTGACGGGCAGCATTGCGAATCGCCTGCAGCATCACAGTATAGCCCTCATCCGCCCGCTGCTCGGCGATCTCAACTGCCGGGATCAGCGTGTCCATCAGGCACTTATCGCCTACGCCCGCCTCGCTGATATCCTGCAGCTCGGTCAGCCCCGCCCGCAGCATAGCGGCAAAATCGCTGGCCGTCAGGGCGGATTTGCTGCGAATGTTATCGGCCATCCCCATAAAGAAACTGCCGTACAGCGGCCCCATCGATCCGCCAATCCCCTCCATCAACGCGTCGGAGAGCGTATCAAAGGCCTCCGCCAGCGACTGCCGTTCATTCAGCTTTTCGCCACAGAGGGTAAAACCTTTCGCCATATTGATGCCGTGATCGCCATCGCCGATAGCACCGTCAATTTCGCTCAGATAGTCACGATTGCTTTTAATCACCGTGACCAGTTCGCTGACCAGCAGGCTGCCGTGCTGCGTTGAAAGTTGCGTCATCATCTTATTCTCCCTGCATCAGGCCAGGTGCCTGAGTCGGCAGGTCCACCAGCTTTTTCAGTTCATCATCAAGCGTCATCACCGTTAGCGTGACGCCCATCATTTCCAGCGAGGTAAAGTAGTTGCCGACCAGCGCGCGATGAACGCGAATGCCTTTTTCAGTCAGCAACTTTTCCACTTCCGCATAGTAGATATACAGCTCCATCACCGGGGTTGCGCCCAGGCCAGAGACCAGTACCACCACTTCCGGCGGCGGTGAAGCAACCTGCTCGGCAAGCACGAAGTTCAGCATGGTGGCAGCCATCTCTTTCGCGCTCTGGGTCGGGATCACTTCAATGCCAGGCTCGCCGTGGTGGCCGATACCGATCTCCATCGTGCCGGGCTCGATATGGAAGTTGGGTTTACCCACTGCCGGGATCGTGCAGGAGCTGAGGCCCGCGCCAATCGAGCGGCAGCGGTCAATGGCCTTCTGCGCCACGGTAATCACACCGTCCAGATCGTATCCCTGCGCCGCCGCCGCCGCGCCCACTTTCCACATCAGTATTTCGCCCGCCACGCCGCGACGCCTTTCGATTTCGCTAACCGGGGCAGATGCCACATCGTCGTTCGCCACCACGGTTTTGACAGTAATACCGGCGGCGGTGGCTTTTTTAATCGCCATCTTAACGTTCATGTTATCGCCCGCGTAGTTGCCGTACAGACAGGCCACGCCCGCGCCGCCGTCCGCCGCTTTAAACGCGTCCAGGAAAGCGCCCGCCGTCGGTGAAGAAAACACCTCGCCAATCGCCACCGCGTCCAGCATGTTTTTTCCCATGTAGCCAAGGAATGCCGGCTCATGGCCGGAGCCGCCGCCGGTCACCACGCCGACTTTGCCCGCAATCGGAGCCTGTGGGCGCTTAAGCACCCGAGGATTGTCGGTGGCCTGATAAATGGCCGGATGGGCTTTCAGGTATCCCTGGATAGCGTCCTCTACAACATAATCAGGATCGTTAATAATGCGATTCATCTGTCACTCCTGTTAGCAAAATTCTGACTTCAGCAAATGGTAAAGCCGCCATCGACCACCACGTTGGCCCCGTTCATCATTGCCGCCCCCGGGCTGGCAAGGAACAGCGCCGTAGCAGCAATGTGCGCTGGCTCCGCAAACCGACGCAGCGGGATCTGTTTTTTATGCGCTTCTCCGGCTTCACCGGCCCAGGCCTTTGCCCCCAGCTCGGTCAACACTACCGTTGGCGAAATAGCATTGACGTTAATGTTGTGCGGCCCCCACTCGAGCGCCAGCACCTGAGTCAACCCAACCACCGCCGCTTTACTGGCGCAGTAGGCCAGATGCTGGGGCAGCGCCACCACGCTGGCCTGCGAAGCCATATTGATAATGTTGCCGCTTTTCTGCCGCAGGAAATGCTGGCCTGCCGCCTGTGAAACCAGGAAGGTCCCCTTCAGATTAATATCCAGCGTGCGGTCCCATGCTTCTTCGCTCAACGTCTCAGCGGGGGCCAGCAGTGCGACGCCCGCACAGTTCACCGCAATATCCAGCCGGCCAAAATGCGCCACGGTCCGTTCAACGGCCTGATAAACCGCTGTGCGGCTGGTGACATCAACCGCCAGGCCGATTGCCCGCTGTGGGGCCAGCGCTTTGGCCGCATCGGCGACCGTTGGATCGCGATCGAAAAGTGCGACGCGGGCACCATGCTGTAAAAAACACTCGGCGATAGCGTGGCCGATTCCCGCTGCGCCGCCGGTGATAAGGGCAACTTTGCCCGTCAGTTCTGTGCTCATCAGAGTGCTCCTTTCTGTTTGATTAAGCGGGTGTTGCCGCTGTCCGCAGACGCATCCCCCGCTGGCAGAGTGACAAATTTCATCAGCACAGCCGCCAGCAGATAGAGGCCGGTATAAATCCAGATCACCCCGGCGGCACCAAACGGACCGATAAACAAGCCGACGACCGCCGGGCCAACAAAGGTGCTTAACCCGGCACCCAGATTAAGAATCGACATCGCTGCACCTTTATTTTCCGGCGCCAGCGACGGCATCAGGGCGGAGAGAGGGACGAACGCAGCCAGGCAGGCCCCGAACAGTCCGGCGATGACGATGGTGGCCAGATAGTTCGCTCCCAGCCACTGCGGCAGATAGAAGAACAGCACGGTGGTCACCGCGCAGCCGATGCAGCCGAACCACATCACCACGTTACGCCAGCCGAGGCCGTCGCTGATGATGCCGAACAGCAGGTTGAAGATGATATTGACGCCCCACAGCGCGGCGTACATATGCAGCCAGTCGGTGCGGGTAAAGCCGAAATCCATCATGTAGGTTGGCATAAACACCACGAAGCCGTAGGCCGCCGAGGTATTAATGGTGCGGACAATGCCGCCAAGGCCGATTTTGGGATTTTCAAAGGCAATGGTGATGCCCTTCAGCACATAGGCCAGCGTCGGTTTCTCGCGCTGCGCTTCTGCCTCATCTTTCCCACGATTGAGGAACAGTGCGATCGTTGCGCCCAGCATCACAAAGATCAGCGCACTCCACAGGGTATGGATTTCACCCAGAATCGGCAGCGCGATACTGGAGTACAGCACGCCGAGCACGCTCAGCCCGCCGCTGTAGACGAACCAGAAGATGCCTACTGCTGAGCCCAGTCTTTCGCGCGGAGCCTCGTAGGCCACCCAGACCAGGAAGCCATAGGCAAACAGGGGGTAACCCAGACCGCGAAGCGCGTAGGTAGGGATCATGGTCATCAGGTGATTGCTCGGCAGACCAATGGTCAGAAACAGTACCGAACCGATCATAAACAGCACCAGCCCCACCAGCATCACACGCTTTGCGGTATAGATTTCAGCCAGCACGCCGGAAAACCAGGCGGCAATCGCGGCGGCAAAACCGTAAACGCTGAACAGCAGCGCAGACTGCTGCACGCTCAGCCCTTTTTCAATCAGGTAAGGCGAAAGCCATCCCTGTTCCAGCCCTTCGCCCATCATAAAAATCAGTACGCCCGCATAGCCCAGCATCAGCTTTGGCGACAGCCCCGTACGTGCAATCATTCGTTGTAACATTGTATCCTCCCGGTGTTGCCTACAGGAGGTGCGCCCGGCGTGGACCAGGACTGCCGCACCCGCCAGGCCTGGATCAGAGATTTGGATTGAGCACCACTTTGATTGAATCAACGCCGCGCTTCATCAGGTCGAATCCTTCAGCGAAACGCTCCAGCGGCAGCGTATGGGTAACCACACCTTCGGTCGGCAGCGATCCGTCTGCGATACCGTTAATGACCAGCGGGTAACAGTAAGGTCCAAGGTGTGAACCGAGGAGATCCAGTTCTTTACGGTCGCTGATAATGCTCCAGTCGACGCTGACCGGATCTTTAAACACCGAGAACTCCACGAAAGTGCCGAGCTTGCGGATCATCGTCAGCCCCTGTTCTACCGACTTCGCGGCACCGGTTGCCTCGATGTAAATATCGCAGCCGTAGCCCTCGGTCATCTCTTTGACGATTTTTATCGCGTCCTCCCGCGCGGGGTTAATCACCAGATCGGCACCGAAGGTTTTCGCCAGCTCAAGGCGACGATCGGAGAGGTCCAGCACCACCAGTTTCTCCGCACCGGATTTTTTAATCGCGCCGATCATCCCCAGCCCCAGCGTGCCCGCTCCGGCCAGCACCACCACATCACCCAGCTTGATATTGGCGCGCTGCACGGCATGAAGTGAACAGGCGTATGGCTCGATCAGGATGGCTTTTTCAATCGGCAAATCCGCAGGCACCGCGTAGTTAATGGCCTCTTTGGTAAACTTCATGTACTGCGCCATGCCGCCGTTGACGTTGTTCTGAAAGCCGTAAAGATCGTGTTTTTCACACATCCAGTACTGGCCGCGATTGCAGAAACGGCATTCCCAGCACGGTACGATCTGCTCGGAGATCACCCGATCGCCGAGTTTAAATTCCGTGACTTCATCACCCAGCGCCACCACGTGAGCAATAAACTCATGGCCCGGGATCATCGGCGCTTTGATATAGGCTGGCTGCTTTTCATCACCCCAGAAGCTCGGTGCACCTTCATAGGCCTTAACGTCGCCTGCACAGATACCGCAGGCTTCAACTTTTACCAGGATTTCCTTCGGCCCGATGGTGGGCACATCCACTTCCTCAAGCCGATAATCCCCCGGTGCGTAGGCTACAACCGCTTTCATTCGCTGCGGGATATCCGCGACGCGTCGGCTCTGTTCTGTACATGTCTGGCACATAATCCGTCTCCGCTTATTGATCATTTGAACATGCATTGATTAAATGAACAGTACGCATAGCGTGCCAGGAAGCCAACAACCGAAGATGAAAACTGTGACGAGCGTCGTGCAACGGAGTTTTTAGCCGTTAAACACCCTCACAAATCTAAATTAGTGTGATCAATCCCACTTTTAATTTTTAATATCGCTTAAAACACATCAATCATATGAACATTCATTGAACATTTGTAATTTTGCGCATAGGGTAAGCAAAGCGGTGGGCACGATCCGCGGGATCGCCGGCCACTTTCGTCACCTTCTTTTGGAGATCTGCTATGCTTTCTATTGCAATTGGCGCTGATGATGCCGCCATTGAGTTGAAAAATGCCTTAATTGATTATCTTCACCAGTCCGGCTTTACCACCGCTGATTACAGCGCTGATGCGCAGCACGAAGGCGGATGTGCCTATCCGGATATTGCCTGGACGGTGGCACAAGCCATCAAAAATGGCCGTCACCAGCGTGGCATTCTGGTCTGTGGTACAGGCATTGGGATGAGCATCACAGCAAATAAAGTACCCGGCATTCGTGCCGCGCAGTGCCACGATACGTACTCCGCAGAACGCGCTCGTAAAAGTAACGACGCGCAAATCATTACCTTAGGTGCCCGGGTCATCGGGGCCGAACTGGCAAAATCGATTCTTGCAGCATGGCTCAATGCGGAATTTGAAGGCGGACGCTCAGCGCCAAAAGTTGAAAAAATAGGCTATTACGAACAGCTCAAAAGTTCGTAGATGGCAGGTGAATTGCCTGCAGGCCCCGGTATACGCGGCCTGCGGTAAACCATTGGGCAGGCCCATTGCAACAATCAGAAAAAGCGCATTCCAGTTCAATCCCGCCTGATGCACTGTGATCCGCCTGAGATTATTTCGCAACAACCGCAGTACCCCCGCGGTTCAGAAACGCACTGGGCGCATCTGTTACCGGCTGTCGGGTACAAGATTGCTTACAAGGAGCTTAGACAGATGAATCAGCTAGACGCACTGAAACAGTACACCACGGTAGTGGCAGACAGCGGCGACATTGAATCGATCCGCAACTATCACCCGGAAGATGCGACTACCAATCCGTCTCTTATTCTTAAAGCCGCCGGGCTGGATTCCTACAAACATCTGATCACCGACGCCATCGATTACGCCAAAAAACAGGGCGGCAGCAAAGAAACCCAGATTATCAACGCCAGCGATAAAGTCGCCGTGAATCTCGGTCTGGAAATTTTGAAAAGCGTGCCGGGCCGCGTCTCTACCGAGGTTGATGCCAGGCTGTCTTTCGATCGCGGTATGTGCGTGACCAAAGCGGAAAAGCTGGTAAGAATGTATGAGGAACACGGCATCGACCGCTCGCGGATTCTGATCAAGCTGGCCTCTACCTGGGAAGGGATTAAAGCGGCTGAAGAGCTGGAAAAAAACGGCATTCAGTGCAACCTGACACTGCTGTTTTCGTTTGCCCAGGCGCGTGCCTGTGCCGAAGCCGGCGTATTCCTGATCTCCCCGTTCGTGGGCCGTATTTATGACTGGTACAACAGCCGTAAGCCGCTTGACCCCTATGTGGTTGATGAAGATCCGGGCGTTAAATCCGTTCGCAGCATCTACGAATATTATAAGCAGCACCGCTATCACACGGTGATTATGGGAGCCAGCTTCCGTAAGACCGAGCAGATTCTGGCGCTGGCGGGCTGCGATCGCCTGACCATTTCCCCTAATCTGCTGGAAGAACTCCAGGCCAGCACCGCGCCGGTTGAACGCAAGCTCACGCCGTCAACCGAAGCCTTCCACCAGCCTGCGCCGCTTTCCGAAGCGGAGTTCCGCTGGCAGCACAATCAGGACCCCATGGCGGTAGAGAAACTGGCTGAAGGTATCCGCCAGTTCGCCGTTGACCAGCAAAAGCTGGAAGACGTGCTGGCCGCCAAACTGTAATTCCTCAGCCAATCCTTTCCATCATCAGGGCGGATTTCCAATCCGCCCTCTGCACTTCGGGAGAAGATATGTCTTCACGTAGAGAACTGGCAAATGCCATCCGTGCCCTGAGCATGGACGCCGTACAAAAAGCAAAATCGGGCCACCCCGGCGCACCGATGGGCATGGCGGATATTGCCGAGGTATTGTGGCGCGATTTCCTGCATCATAATCCGACCAATCCCGCCTGGGCGGATCGCGACCGTTTTATTCTCTCCAACGGCCACGCCTCCATGCTGCTATACAGCCTGCTGCATCTCACCGGTTATGACCTACCGATGGAAGAGCTGAAAAACTTCCGCCAGCTGCATTCAAAAACACCGGGGCACCCGGAAATCGGCTACACACCAGGTGTGGAAACCACCACCGGGCCGCTGGGCCAGGGGCTGGCCAACGCGGTGGGGATGGCTATCGCCGAGCGCACGCTGGCGGCACAGTTCAACCGCCCGGATCATCAGATCGTTGACCACTTTACCTATGTGTTTATGGGCGATGGCTGCCTGATGGAAGGCATCTCCCATGAGGTCAGTTCCCTGGCCGGTACGCTGGGGCTGGGCAAGCTGATTGGTTTTTACGACCACAACGGCATTTCCATTGATGGTGAAACGGACGGCTGGTTTACCGATGATACGGCGAAGCGCTTCGAAGCCTATCACTGGCACGTGATCCACGACATTGACGGACATAATCCTGAAGCGATCTCCGCCGCGATTAAAGAAGCACAAAGCGTTACTGACAAACCGTCACTGATTATCTGTAAAACGATTATCGGCTTCGGCTCGCCAAATAAAGCCGGTAAAGAAGAATCCCACGGTGCAGCCCTGGGTGAAGAAGAAGTGGCTTTAACGCGGAAAGAGCTGGGCTGGAATTATCCACCTTTCGAGATCCCGAAAGATATTTATGCGCAGTGGGATGCGAAACAGGCCGGTGCCGAGCGTGAAAAAGCCTGGAATACCCGGTTCAATGCCTATAAAGCCGCGTATCCGGAACTGGCCGCGGAATACAGTCGCCGAATGAACGGCGGTATGCCGGAAAACTGGGAAGCCGAAACGCAGAAATATATTCAGCAGCTGCAGGATAATCCGCAGAAAATTGCCAGCCGTAAGGCCTCACAAAATGCGCTGGAAGCCTATGGCCCACTGCTGAAGGAATTCTTAGGTGGTTCTGCCGATCTGGCACCGAGTAATCTGACCATCTGGTCTGGCTCGAAATCAATTAAAGATGACAGCGCTGGTAACTATATTCACTACGGCGTACGTGAATTCGGCATGACGGCGATTGCCAACGGTATCGCTCACCACGGTGGTTTTATTCCCTACACCGCCACCTTCCTGATGTTTGTTGAATACGCCCGTAATGCGGTACGCATGGCGGCATTGATGAAAGCGCGCCAGATTCTGGTGTATACCCACGACTCCATCGGGCTGGGTGAAGATGGCCCAACCCACCAGCCGGTTGAACAGCTGGCCAGCCTGCGGGTTACGCCGAATATGAGCGTCTGGCGTCCCTGCGATCAGGTTGAGACGGCCGTGGCGTGGAAGCACGCCGTTGAGCGCCATCACGGCCCGACCGCGCTGATCCTCTCCAGGCAGAATCTGGCCCAGCCTGCGCGCAGCAAGGCGCAGCTGGAGAATATTTCGCGTGGCGGCTACGTTCTGAAAGACAGTGACGGTACGCCGGAGGTGATTCTAATTGCCACCGGTTCCGAGGTGGAAATCACGCTGGGCGCCGCTGATAAGCTGACCGCCAGCGGGCATAAGGTGCGGGTCGTTTCCCTGCCCTCCACCGATTTGTTCGATGCGCAGGACGCCGCCTATCGCGAGTCGGTACTGCCGTCCAATGTGACCGCTCGCGTGGCGGTTGAAGCCGGGATTGCCGATTACTGGTTTAAATATGTCGGTCTGAACGGTGCGATTGTCGGGATGACCGGTTTTGGCGAGTCCGCCCCGGCTGAGAAGCTGTTTGCCGAGTTCGGTTTCACGGTGGAAAATATTGTCAGCCATGCTGAGGCGCTGTTGAAACCGCATTGATGTGAGGTTGCGAGGAGTGGCATTGCGTGCCTGGTCGTTTGCGTAGTCTGGGGTTAGCGCAGACGGGCTGTGCCCCCGTTCGAGCGGGTCCTCGCGCCGCTTACGCGGTTCCCTCACTCCGATCGTCAGCCTTATCGGACCGGCCCAGAGTGGCATATATGCCTGGTCGTTTGCAAAGCCAGGGGTTAGCGCAGGCCGGTTGTGCCCCCGTTCGAGCGGGTCCTCGCGCCGCTTGCGCGGTACCTTCACTCCGATCGTCAGCCTTATCGGACCGGCCCAGACGCGCGTCCTGCGCGGCTGGGCCTTTCGCTCACGTCCCTGTGAGCGAATCCTGGCTTCCTCCCTGCGTTCAGCGCTGTGGATTGCTCGAACGGGAGCACAACCCGCCCGCTTTCTGGCTTCAGCTTTGTCTGAATGAAAAGACAACCTTGGCTTACTCGCTACGGATGGACCATCGGCCACACTCCCTTTGCTTTCCACCTTTTCCGCATAGTCTGCCCGATCGCGGCAGTAAGACATTTTTTATCGGTTACTTTCCACGTAGCGATCGCCTGGCGATGTAGTTGCACCGGTCAATTCAATTACCGGACGATAACTATTAAAAGCAACGTCGATATTAGAACGGGTTCAGCAACTACAGCAACAACAGCAACAACAGCAACAACAGCAACAACAGCTTAAATCGCAGAAGCTGAACCAGAGGCACTATCGTCCACAGAAAAACCTATGGCTCAAGCTCAACGCTACCGCTGGGCTGATTCTCCACCCGACTCACCCACAGCGTCGGCCAGCGATCGCTGCTGTTCCAGGCATCGCAGGTACTTTCCTGCGCATACTCTGCAAGGACGAACTCCCGCCCGTTAAACTGCCAGCGCGTAGCTACGCCACAGTCCCCCAGGCCACGCGTTTTACTGAACGTCAGCAGCTCACCGCTTACCGCATCATATTCCGCATTAATTGGCTCCAGCTGCCGCTCGTTGGTATCGGGAGGAACAAACGGCAGCGTCAGCGCAATGTGTTGTGGAATATAAGGAGGCTGGCGCGTCACCTCAAAAGCCAGATCGATAATGTTATAAGCCCCCATCTCACAGCCTACCAGCAGAAGCGCCTTGTCATCCGTCAGTGGGGACACAGACACTTCGCGTCGTTGCACGTCCAGTGAACAGCTATCGCTGTTAATGTGCAGGCTGCCAAAATCAATCAGCCCTCGGGTTTCATCCGGTGTTAACGGCTGCGGCGGGCGTTCAGGTTGATAAACCTGCGGTATTGCGGGGGCTGCGGGTACATCCCATGCTGGACGATCGCCGCGCCGAATCCAGGCACTGTCGCTGTTCACCCGCCCCTGAACCTCATCCATCAGCAGCAGCGCAGCTTTTAATCCCTTCAGACGAATAGACGCATCGGCGCGGTAGACCAGCTGGATTGAATCAGCATCCATAACCTGGGCGATGAATTCATTAATTGAGATGCTGTGATCGGTGATGAGATGGTGGGGAGTAGTCTGCCAGTGTTTGAGATCTAACCTTATTCGCTGACCGTCCAGCAGCAGATTATCCTGCAGTGCACCACCGGGAAGCTCACCGCTGTAGCGATTGCCGTAATCAATTTTCAGCAACGGGCTATCACCCTGACCGGCATGCCGCGCGATGGTCATCGCCAGGCCGTTATTACCGGGCAGACTGCGCGCTTCGCAGCTGTTCAGGTTGTTGCAGGTAATCTGCCAGCTATCGAACGTCTTTTGCAAAGGCTGTGCGTACAACAGGCTTGTGAACAACAGAGGAGCCAGCGACAACCACTTCATACAGTAAAACATTGATGGAGTCCCTGCCTGAGTGGGATATCAACGATCGCGTAACCTCGCACAATCAGCGTGTACGAATATGATGGTAGGACTTTACTCGTACCTCAATCAGATTTATCGGACTGTAGCAGCGTGGCGATTAACCCGTTAACGCCCTGCAACCATGCCAGATAACTCCGCTATCACGCAGGCGCGAGCAGAAAAATGGCAAACCGCCACCCGGGTTGCTGAATAATGAATTAATTTGTGAACAGCCTCACCCTTATTTCCTGCTAACGATATAAATCCGCCAATATCTGGAGCGGGATCGCGTTCCCGCCGTCCTCACTCGGCTATTTTTCATACTACCCGCACGGCATCTGCGCTGGATATCATGCAATCTTCCTTAAGAATCACTCACCAATACATCAATAATTGGAATCCATAAAAGTAGTTAGTAACTGAAATTAATTAGTTGATTATATGAATAACTGGATCTAATTCAGAATATGCTTAATAATTACCACCAGCCAACCGCTATCGATGGCGGTGTTACGCTGTATTTTTGCTCTTGATAATCCGACAACGCTATATCTAGGAACATTCCTATGTTCTCAAATGTAAAGTTTTCTTTAAATTAACGTTAACTATGTTGCTAGCAAACCCTTCACAAGCCTCGACCTGGTTTTTTAATCCGCACAATGATCTTTCCCCAGGATTTTCTCACATAAAATACCCAGCAAACCTTCATAAACATCCGTTTTGTAATTTTTACTGATGAAGACTGTTAAAGAAAAATTTTTATAACTAAATTGTTCTTATAAATAAATGCAAAGTCAGCACGCCAGTGCTTAACCAGTTGTCGGCGGTATGATGATAAAAAAGTAGCATTACTGGACCCCGACGCATTCGTCACCGCGGGGTTACGTGAAATTGTTAGTCAGTCTTCAAACTATTTATTGTTGGCAAATCTGAAATCATTTTCAGCTTTACAACTGTTGTTGGAGATAGGTGACGTAGATATTGTTTTCACTGAGCTTTATGACAGCGGCATGGATATTATTACCGGAATAGAGTTTATCCGTAATAATCGCCATCACTGGAGAAAAGTGAAGCTTATTATTCTGACCAGCGTAGAAGAACCGGGCTTAGTTAAATATCTGACGGGAATGGGCGCTCAGTGCTATTTCTCGAAGAGAGATGATATAACAGCCATTATATCGGGATTAAATCAACAGGACCGTATTCAAAGCGTGGTCAGCCCGCGACTGGACACGCAAACTAATAGCGAGAACGCTTATCGCACGCCATTAACTATGGCTGAATTGAATGTCGCCTGGCTACTGGCACGAAATAATACGGTTATTACTATCTCGAAGCAGATGAACGTCAGTTATAAAACGATTCATACACATAAAACGAATTTAATGAAAAAGCTTAACATCGCTGATATGCCGCAGCTGATGAAGTATTTATCTGTTCAGCATCACTCCTTTTAATTGTTATACACAGCAAGCCAATGGGCATCACTACGATAATGAGGATAGTTATGAAAAAGAACAAACTGTTATTATCAGCGTTAACTGCGGCTTTATTAAGCAGCGCGGCTATGCAACCGGTATCCGCAGCGGCCACCGGTTCATTAACCGGTGAAATCGGCGTTCAGGTTATTATCGGTTCGGCGTGTACCGTCGGTAATGGTGATGGTTCTACCGGCACCAATAAATGGGGTACGCTGGATTTCGGTACCTATGCCGATTTGAAATATACCATTGACGGCAGCGTGACCGGCGCTGACGGCAGCGGTGCCGTCACGGTCACCTGCAGTACGGGCTTAAGCCCAACGCTGACGCTGGACGGCGGCCTCCACGGTGACGGTACGGTGCGCAGCGTGTCATCCGGCACCGCGCAGATCCCTTATCGTCTCTACTCCGACAGCGCGCGCACGACTGAAATTGATGTTGGCGATACGATTAGCCTTGCGGCTACCGGCACCGCGCAGAACATCCCGATCTACGGCCGTATTCTGCCTTCCGACCAGGGTAGCAATACTTCTCCGGCGGCCGGAACCTATGTTGATACCGTGATCGCCACTCTGGCCTGGTAATCAACGTGCGCCTCTGTAGCGTTCTGCTACTGGTGACAACCTGTAGCACTGCCAGCACCGTTACCGATACCTTCACCGTTTCAGCCACCATTACCAACGGCTGCATTCTGGGGAGTACCACGGCCAGCACGACTCAGTTAGGAACTATCGATTTTGGCACCGTGGGCGACCTCAGCAGCAACGTGGATGTGGTGAGCAGCAGCGGGGCCGGTTCGGTGGTGGTGACCTGTACACCGGGCACCGCCATGTCGATTGCCCTCGACTACGGCCTGAACGGCGGCACCAGTAGCGCTCGCTATCTGAGTAACAGCACAAGCAGCAACAAGCTGGCATACCAGCTCTATCGGGATGCCAGCCGCAGCACCGTATGGGGAACCGGGGCACTGGCTTACAGCATTGCCTCGTTCCCGGCAACAACCCAGACCTTTCCGGTTTATGCGCGACTTTTGACTTCCGGCACCGTTCCGGCCGCCGGCACCTATAACGATACAGTTACCGTGACTCTAACGTGGTAAAAAAACATGAAACTCAAAACAGGGTTGTTATTTTGCGCGCTCTGGCTGACCGCGCTGTGTCCACAATTTGCTCTGGCCGCCAGCTCGGTTCTGGTATGGCCGGTTTACCAGGTAATTGAAGCCGATCAGCAGGGGTCTGCGCTGTGGCTGGAGAATCGCGGCAGCTATCCGGTCAGCCTACAGGTTCGTGTACTGGGCTGGCAGCAGCAGGATCAGCGCGATCGCTACGCCGATCAGCAGGATGTCATTGCCAGTCCGCCTTTTGCTACCGTCGAGCCGGGAAAACGCCAGCTTATTCGCCTGATGCGCACCGTGACCGTTCCGGCCGGTCGTGAACAATCCTACCGTATCGTGATTGATGAACTGCCCGGCTCGCTGCCGAAAGAGATGCAGGAACATGCCGGGCTTCAGCTGCAAATGCGCTATCTGCTGCCGCTGTTCCTGGACGGTGAAGGTTTGTGGACCCAGGAACGCACCGATCGCAAACGCGATGCCAGCACGGCCACCCGCCCGCAGCTGAGCTGGACATTGAGCCAACGCGAGGGCAAAACCTGGCTCACCGTGCGTAATCAGGGCGTGGTTCATGCCCGACTGAGTAACGTATTCTGGGGCAGCAGTAATAAACCGGAGCAGGCCTCACTGCGGCTGTCCGAGGGCTTCCTGGGTTATGTGCTGCCGGGGCAAAAGATGTCGTTCCCGCTGCCTGCTAAGCGCCAGCCTTCCGGTGGGCAAACCCTCTACGCTCAGCTGGCGGATAATACGACTCCGGTGGCCATTCAGGCCGCGAACTAAGTATGAGAAAACGCACCCCTGCCGCCCTGAAATTGACCCGGCTGACGGTGGCGATAGCAATCATCCTGATGCCGGATGCCCGCGGCCTGTATGCCGCTGAATATGATGCCATCCCCGCCGCACCCAGGGCGATGAGCAATACCGACAGCTATACGCTCTATCTGACGCTGGTAGTGAACGGCCAGCCGGACGACCAGATCGTCCCGGTACAGGCGCGCGGCGAACACTATCTGGTTGAGGCAGGAGCGCTGACGCGGAACCACGTTCGCATTGGCGGCCAGACCGGGCTGATTGACGTCACTCAGCTGCCCGAGGTGAAAACCAGCTATAACAGTACGCAACAGCAGCTGGTGCTGACGGTGCCGGACGACTGGCTGCCGCTGCAGAAAATATCGGGTAATAGCCTGCTTGGCTTTACCCCTGCGCAAAGCTCTACCGGCCTGTTGCTGAACTACGACAGCTACAGCCTGCACAGTGAAAATGGCCAGAGCTACACCGCAACCTGGCTGGAACAGCGCCTGTTCGGCACCGCAGGTGCATTGTCCAATACCGGCACCTGGCGCAGCTGGTGGTCGGGGAAAAGCGACGATGCCGCCGATGGCTATCTGCGCTACGACACGCTGTGGAAGTACAACGATGAAGCCAATATGATTGCCTGGCAGGCGGGTGATGTGATCAACAACTCGCTGACCTGGAGCAACTCAACCCGGCTTGGCGGGCTGCGCGTGGCGCGTAACTTCAGCGTGCGCCCCGATCTGGTGACCTACCCGCTGATCAACTGGTCGGGCAACGCCGCCCTGCCCGGCAGCGTCGATCTGTTTATTAACGGCTACAAGGCCAGCAGCAGCAGTATCAACGCCGGGCCATTTACCCTCACCAACGTGCCCTATATCAACGGTGCCGGGGAAGCCACGGTGGTGACCACCGATGCGCTGGGCCGCCAGGTTTCCACCAGCGTGCCATTTTATGTCTCCAACCAGCTGCTGCGCGAAGGGCTGAGCGATTTCGATTTAACCGCGGGCGCACTGCGGCAAAACTACGGCATCCGCAGCGCAGACTACGGCGATGCGGCAGCCAGCGGCATCTGGCGCTATGGCCTGAATAACAGTTTTACTCTGTCTCTGCACGCGGAAGGCCGCCCGGGGCTTCAGCTTGGCGGTATCGGCGGCGATGTAGCGGTGGGCCGCTGGGGTACGTTGAGTAGCGCGGTCAGCCAGAGCCGGGCGGATGACAGCGGCAACCAGTACGTGGTTGGCTACTCCTATTACACTTCTTATTTCGGTCTGGCGATGCAGCACCTGCAGCGCAGTGAAAACTACACTGATATCAGTACATGGAAAACCGCCACCCAGCTCAGCCGCCAGGCGGATCAGGCCACGCTGAGCTTCGCGCCGCTGGGCGCGGGCGGCGGCACCGTCGGCCTGGGCTACTTCGATATTCGCGCCAGCGACAACAGTCGTACCCGGCTGGCAAACCTCTCATGGAGCCGCAGCCTGTGGGGCTCCAGCAGCCTCTACCTGGCGCTGAACAAAACCCTCGGCGAGCAGGGCTATAATGCGCAGGTGCAGGTGATCGTACCGCTGGAATCGGGTGCCAGCCTGAGCACCGGCGTACAGCGCAGCACCAGCGGCGACTACAGCGAGCGCATTAACTTTAACCGCAGCGCGCCGGTCAGCGGCGGACTGGGCTGGAACCTCGCCTACGCCAACGGTAACAGCGACTACTATCAGGCCGACGCCAGCTGGAAGTTCAGCCAGGCCACGTTAAGCGGCGGCGTTTACGGCGAATCAAACAATAACAGCCAGTGGGCCGATCTTAGCGGTTCCCTTATCTGGATGGATAACGCGCTGTTTGCTACCAACAAGGTCAATGATGCTTTTATCCTGGTCAGTACCGACGGCTATCCCGACGTTCCGGTCACCTATGAAAATCAGCTGACCGGAAAAACCGACGATCGCGGCCACTTGCTTATCCCCTGGGTCAGTGCATGGTATCCGTCGAAAGTGGCTATCGATCCGCTCGATCTGCCGCTGGATGCCTCGCTTCCGCAGATTGAATCCCGCGTGGCGGTGAGAGAAGGCAGCGGCACGCTGGTGAAATTCCCGGTGACCACGGTGCGTTCAGCCAGCCTGACGCTGCTCGATGCACAGCAGCAGCCGCTGCCCGTAGGGACGCCGGTGATCGAAACCCACAGCGGGCAAACCACCCTGGTCGGCTACGGCGGCAAAGTCTGGCTTAGCGGACTGGCAGCCAGCAATGAAATTGTCGTGAAGCTGCCGCAGGGGAGCTGCCGTCACGACTTTAAGATAAATGCATCGGGTAAAACATCGCCCCTGTTCGCCACTTTTGTCTGCCCGGACAATTCTTCAGCGGAAAAACAGCCATGAAAATGCACCCGATCCTGCGACTTCTGTTAGCCAGCCTCCTGTTGCTGAGCAGCGGCCTGAGCTATGCGGCCTGCAGCGCCTCATCGAGTACCTCGACCTTTGGCGGCATCAGCGCCTTCACCTTTGCCAGCAGTGCGCAAACTATTACGACCGGCAGCGGTTTCGCCTGTACCAGCGGCAGCCTGGTGTCGCTGCTGGCAGAAAACACCGTTACCGCCACCATCAGCAGTTCGCAGCATCCCGTCGGGACGTCGCCGCAGCTGTACAGCGCGACCGGTGCCGCGATCCCCTATTCGCTGTGTAAAGATGCGGCCTGCGGCACCACCTATAACATCGGCAGCACCATTACCTGGACCGAACGTTCGCTGCTGGGGCTGCTCGGGTTGTTTAATGCCCCGGACAGCACGCTGCCTCTGTATCTGCGGTCGAGCGCCGGGATCAACATCCCTGCTGGCGTCTATACCGATACGCTGACGATTAACTGGCATTACAGCATCTGTTTTCTTGGCGTGCTGGGGTTGTGCGCCTACACCACCGGTGATGCCACCTCAACCATCACCGTGACGGTGACGGTAATCAATGACTGCTACATCGACAGCGCGCCGGATGTGGCATTTGCTTCCGCCGCCCTGCCCTCCGAGTTCAAAACCGTTAACAGCGCGCTGAGCGTCCGCTGCACGCTGAATGCCAGCTACAGCGTCAATCTGGCCAGCGCCACTCCCACCAGCGGCGACTGGCGGCAGATGGTCAGCACCACCGGTAATAACTATTTGCAGTATCAGCTTTATCAAGCCGGGGGAGCGGCCTGGACCAGCACCAATAATCTTAGCCAGACCGGCAGCGGCACCTCGCAAACCATTAACTATACGGCAACGATTAACCCGACCCAGACCAGCCCGCCGGCGGGAACCTATAGCGATGTGGTCACCGTGACGGTGACCTATTGAAGGCAATGCGAGTTCGTTAAAAGTGGAGCCAGCCTGTTAAAGGCGATGCGCGTGAGCGTTAAAGATGGAGCCAGCCTGCGATCAGCGCGTGCTGGAGCAGCGTGACGGTTTTGCCGTCTTTGATGCGGCCATCTTTGATCATCGCCCAGGCATCGGGGAAAGGGATTTCCATCACGTCGATGTCTTCATCCTCAACGCCGCCACCGGCGTTGTCGCGCTGGGACTCGCTGTATTCTGCCGCGAAGAAATGGACAACTTCCGTGACGCCACCGGGCGACATAAACAGCTCGAACAGCTTTTCGACCTCGCCGATCGCGTAGCCGGTCTCTTCAATGGCTTCTTTGCGAATGCAGTCCTCGGGGGAGTCGTTATCCAGCAGTCCGGCGCAGGTTTCGATCAGCATGCCATCGGGATTGCCGTTCACCCAGGTGGCAATGCGAAACTGGCGAGTCAGCACCACGCTGTTTTTCTCACGATTGTAGAGCAGGATCGTCGCCCCGTTGCCGCGATCGTAAACTTCGCGCTTGTGGCGGATCACCGCTCCGTCTTTCGCGGTCAAATCGTAGGTGAAGTTGCGCAGGACAAACCAGTTTTCTGACAGGATTTTATTTTTAATGATGTCGATCTTGGCGGACATACAGGCTCCGTGAAGGTATCAGGAGCCTGTCATCATAGAACGGGTAGGGAGGGAAAACTATCTGAAACACCGGCCGGGCTGAAAACAGCGCCGACCGGGAAACAGCGGGGTTACTTCATCAGTTTTTCCGCTGCGGCGTGCTGCTCTTCCGACAGCGACTGCGCGCGCTTACGCACGAAGAACCAGCCAACAATCAGCCAGACGGCGATCAGCGGAATCGACGCGATGGTGTAGGTACCGTTCGGGTAGTCAAACGCCATCAGCACCAGCACGCTGAACAGGAACAGCAGCGTCAGCCAGGAGGTGAACGGCGCCCACGGCATCTTGAAGCTGACGTCATCCGCTTTCCCTTCTTTGATCGCTTTACGCAGACGCATCTGGCACACCACGATAAAGGCCCAGGAAGAGATAATGCCCAGTGCCGCTACGTTCAGAACGATCTCAAACACGCTGGCAGGAACGATGTAGTTCAGATACACGCCAACGATATAAACGCAGACGGTCACCAGGATACCGGCATACGGCACCTGCGAACGGCTCATTTTAGACAGGAACTGCGGTGCAGAACCGCCCATCGACATGGAGCGCAGAATACGACCGGTTGCATAGAGGCCCGAGTTCAGGCTCGACAGCGCGGCGGTCAGAACCACGATATTCATGATGCTGCCAACGTAAGGCACGCCAAGTTTGCTGAAGAAGGTCACGAACGGGCTCTGGCCTGCCTGATAGGCATTCCACGGCAGCAGCAGTACCAGCAGTACAACGGAACCGACGTAGAACAGGCCGATACGCCAGATCACGCTGTTGATCGCTTTCGGCAGCATGGTTTTCGGATCTTTGCACTCTCCGGCGGCGGTACCCACCAGCTCGATAGAGGCGAAGGCGAAGACCACGCCCTGCACCAGCACCAGCGCCGGCATCAGGCCGTTAGGGAACATTCCGCCGTTATCGGTAATCAGGTGGAAACCGGTCGCGTTGCCGTCCAGCGGCTTGCCGCTGCCGAGGAACACCACGCCCACCACCAGGAAGATGGCGATCGCCAGCACTTTAATCAGCGCGAACCAGAACTCCATCTCCGCGAACCAGCGTACGCCGATCATGTTCATGGTGCCGACGATAGCCAGCGCGCCGAGGGCAAAGACCCACTGCGGTACATCACCGAATGCGCCCCAGTAGTGCATATAGAGTGCAACGGCGGTGATATCGACGATACCGGTCATCGCCCAGTTGACGAAGTACATCCAGCCGGCAACGTAAGAGGCTTTTTCGCCGAGGAATTCACGAGAGTAAGAAACGAAGCTGCCGCTTGACGGGCGGTGTAATACCAGCTCACCCAGGGCGCGTAAAATGAAGAAGGAGAAGATACCACAGACTAAATAGACGATGGCCAGCGCCGGACCGGCAACCTGTAAACGCGCACCGGCACCGAGAAACAGGCCCGTACCGATTGCGCCACCGATAGCAATCATCTGCACGTGACGATTGTCCATCGCTTTGTTATAGCCAGAATCCTGCGAATTTAACCAACGTCTTTTGGCAGCGCGTTTTTCTGCGCCAGATACTTTATCAGCTTTCATTTTCTATCCTATTGTCCTGTCCACAAGTGATGCGGTTACCCGTCCTGGTATCCTGTTATTTTTATGCCCCGACCAAACGATTGCGTCGGTTGCTGCAACTTTGAGTACTTACCCGATGCACTGTAGTTATATTTAAAGACACGCGGGAAATTGCGGCGAGGCATCCTAACCGTTCTGTCAGGTCGACGCAAAAAATCTGCGGGAGAAATCGTGAGGTTTTGTAATTTTTGTCGAGTGGCGCATAAAAAAACCGGTCACAATTTGCGACCGGCTAGTGATGGCACTAAGGACTACACAGGGACTACACAGGGACAGGGGTGGTACAGGGGTATTCAAGGGTAAAACGTTAACGATAAATCTCTGCGGTACCGCTCCACAGGCTGGAGTCGCCCGGGGTGTCAGCACTAACGATGCGATAGTGGCTGGCGCCCTGCTCTTCCGCTTTTTTCGCCAGCTGATGGGTTGCATCATCCAGCGAACCTCGGACACCGGAAACGGAGACGCTACCGATACTTTGCATATTCATGGCCTGGCTACCGTCAACCGGCGTTGCAGCCAGCGTAGAGAAAGAGGTCGCAGCTAATAAGGTCGCCGCGATTAGTGCGGGTATGGTCTTGTTCATTTTGTTGGTGCTCCTCAAACGGTACGGGTTAGTTACGGAGCTAATTATTACCAATACAATGAAAAGCAGAGTGAGCCGTGGGTAAAAGCTTTAAAGCATTGTCAGCACAGCGTAGCGTTACGCCAGCTAATGTCAGGGAATGTGCATGAACAAGCCGGATGTAACAGAAAATGAATCATGTTGCAGGGTGGCTTCAGATACAACGGTTCTTTGGTTACAATATCCCTACGCAAATTAAGGATAAATGCATGCCATCAGTCAAACGCTCCGTCACCCACAGCATCGCGCGTACGCTATTCGCTATTGTATTGCTGTCGATTTGTTCCAGTGGACTGGCGCTGCTGACGCTGTCGGGCAGCCTGCGCGATGCGGAAGCCATTAATCTGGCCGGTTCACTGCGGATGCAAAGCTATCGGCTGGCGTGGGACATCACCTCCTATTCCGCCCAGCAGTCTGAACATATCAATCAGTATCAGCAAACGCTGCTGGCCCCGGCATTACAATCCCTTGACCGGTTTTATGTGCCGGATGCCGTCCGCCAGCGCTACCACGATCTGCTCTATTCCTGGCAGCAACTACAGCCATCGTTGAATTCCAACCTCCCGCAGGTTAACGCTGAACATGTTGCGCGGATTATTCATTCCGTGGCGCAGATTGACCATTTTGTACTGGCGTTGCAGCACTGGGCAGAGCTGAAAATGCGCATCGTGGCGTTGACCTGCCTGCTGGGATTCACCGCCATTGCTCTGTTGGTGATTGTAACCTTGCGCCATATTCGGTTAAAAATCGTCGGGCCGCTCAGGCAGCTACTCAGCGCCAGCGAAGCCGTTGAACAGACCCATTTTACACTGCCGCCACTGAGTACCGAGCTCGACAATGAGCTTGGCGTACTGGCGCGCGCCTTCACGCGCATGTCCGGTGAACTGGAAAAGTCATGGACGGCGATGTCAGAAACGGTACGGGCAAAAACGGTAAGCCTTACTCAGGCCAATCGACGCCTCACTCTGCTGTATGCCTGCTCGCAGCGGCTCAGCCGCAGTGTGGAAGGCCGCGAAGCTTTTCAACTCACGCTGGCGCTGGTGCTGCGCCATGAGCGCCTTAACTGTATAGAGTTTTCCGTGCCTGACTTTGGCGTGTTGAGCGCCGGGCACAGCGATACGCAACTGCCGTGGCATTCCATTCCTCTCTACCTCAGCCACCAGCCGCAGCCGTGTGGCCTGCTGCGCTGGCAGGCGCACAGCAGCGAACCGCGACTGATGCAGGGGGTCGCTTCTCTGCTGGTTCACGCACTCGAACTCTGGCAGGCGCAGCAGCAGGTGCAAACGCTGCTGCTGCTTGAGGAGCGTGCGACAATTGCTCGCGAACTGCATGATTCACTGGCCCAGTCACTGACGTTTTTACGTATTCAGATTGCGCGCCTGAAACGAACGCTTGAACCGCACGCCACGCAGGCACAAACGGTGGTAGCCGAGTTTGAACAGGCGCTGACAGCCGCCAACCGTCAGCTGCGTGAGTTGCTGACCACCTTCCGCCTGACGATTGAACCCGCCAGCCTTTCCCGGGCGCTTGAGCAGGTGATTCTGCCTTTGCGCCCGCAAAGCGACGCGCCGATTGTATTACAGTGCGATATTGACGGGCAGCTACAGGCCCAGCAGCAGATCCACGTGCTGCAAATCGTTCGCGAAGCGCTGCTGAACGCCATTCGTCACGCTCATGCACAACATATAACCGTCGTTACCCGTCGTGATGACCAGGGCGAGCTGAACATTACCGTTGTGGACGATGGTGTTGGTATTGCCAGCCAGCAGGAACCTCCGGACCACTACGGGCTGACCATCATGCATGAGCGGGCAGCAAGGCTTAACGGCACGCTCAGTATCACGCGCGGCGAAACCGGTGGCACCTGCGTTGCACTGCAATTTATGCCGGCCACAGAGAGTGTATTACCTGCCGCAGCAGGCCCGATACCCTCATCCGCACATTCAGGGAGTGAAGTATGAACGACACTGTTATTCGCGTATTAATCGTTGACGATCATCCGTTGATGCGTCGCGGTCTGCATCAGCTCTTGCAGCTGGACAGCCGTTTTCAGGTGGTTGCGGAAGCCAGTAACGGCACGGAAGCGCTGACGCTGGCGCGGCAGATACAGCCGGATCTGGTGCTGCTGGATCTCAATATGAAGGGGCTTTCCGGTCTGGAGACATTGCAGATACTGCGGAGTGAATCGATCCCCTGCCGGGTGGTGATCCTGACCGTTTCCGACAGCCGCAGCGACTTCTTTACCCTGCTCGATGCGGGCGTTGACGGCTACCTGTTGAAAGATGGTGAACCCGAGCAGATGCTGGCGCAGATTATTAATGTTGCCGAAGGCGGGCAGGCATTCAGCGACACCATGCAGCTTTGGCGGGAAAACCGTGCCTGGCAGGGCGATCCTTTCGCGATCCTCACCGCTCGTGAGCTGGACGTGCTGAAAGAGGTGGCGCGCGGCCTGTCGAATAAAGAAGTCTCTGAGAACCTGTCGATTTCCGAGCAAACGGTCAAAGTACATATCCGCAGCGTGCTGCGTAAACTTAACGTACGCTCGCGGGTTGCCGCCACCGTGCTCTGGCTGGAGTCTCATCAGTGACACAATGCGTCAGGAAGTAAATAATCCCCTGTAATTTTCCACGCTAATTTACACTTTCTCCTCAATTTCTCCACGATTTAGATCGGCCAGGCAGGTAAAGTGGTGAATCGATGGAGCCTGTTGAATCGGTTGATAAATCCGCTCCGCACCGGACGCCTCATTTCAGCGCCAAACGGATCTGGCTGGTGAATTCTTTTTCTTTCTATTCCGATAATCAGCTGCGGAGCTTGCAATGGCGAACTTTTTTATCGACCGCCCCATTTTTGCCTGGGTGCTGGCGATTATTCTCTGCCTTACCGGCGGCCTGGCGATTATGTCGCTGCCGGTAGAACAGTACCCCGACCTGGCCCCGCCTAACGTTCGTATTACCGCAAACTACCCCGGTGCCTCTGCTGAAACGCTGGAAAATACCGTGACTCAGGTCATTGAGCAGAATATGACCGGCATCGACAACCTGATGTACATGTCGTCGCAGAGCAGCAATACCGGCCAGGCCACCATCACCCTCACCTTTGAAGCGGGCACCAATCCTGATGAAGCGCGCCAGCAGGTGCAAAACCAGCTGCAAACCGCGCTGCGAAAATTGCCTCAGGACGTGCAGTCCCAGGGCGTAACGGTGAATAAAACCGGGGATACCAATATTCTGATGGTGGCCTTTGTCTCCACCGACGGCAGCATGGACAAGCAGGATATCTCTGACTACGTGGCCAGTAATATTCAGGACCCTTTGAGCCGTATTGACGGCGTTGGCCAGGTGGATGCCTACGGTTCCCAGTACGCGATGCGCATCTGGCTGGACCCCAATAAACTGATTAACTATTCGCTGACCACTGGCGATGTGGTCAGCGCAATTGAATCACAAAACAGCCAGGTTGCCGTGGGTCAGCTCGGTGGGCTGCCGTCCGTTGATCGGCAGGCGCTGAATGCCACCGTCAATTCCCAGTCGCTGCTGCAAACCCCGCAGCAGTTCCGCGATATCACCCTGCGCGTTAACACTGACGGTTCGGTGGTGACACTGGGCGATGTGGCCCAGGTGGAGCTGGGTGCTGAGAAGTATGACTACCTCAGCCGCTATAACGGCATGGCCGCTTCCGGGCTGGGCGTGAAGCTGGCTTCCGGCGCTAACGAACTGCAAACGGATACCCTGGTCCGCGCCCGCCTTGACGAACTGTCGCACTACTTCCCGCACGGACTGGAAGCCAAAATCGCGTTTGAAACCACGCCGTTTGTTAAAGCATCCATTGAAGACGTGGTGAAAACCCTGTTTGAAGCGGTGCTGCTGGTATTCCTGGTGATGTACCTGTTCCTGCAGAATTTCCGCGCCACGCTGATCCCGACCATTGCCGTGCCGGTGGTGCTATTCGGCACCTTCGGCGTGCTCTACGCCTTCGGCTACAGCATCAATACCCTGACTATGTTCGCGATGGTGCTGGCCATCGGTCTGCTGGTGGATGATGCGATTGTGGTGGTGGAAAACGTTGAACGAATAATGAGTGAGGAAGGCCTGTCGCCGCGTGAAGCCACGCGTAAGTCGATGGGGCAGATTCAGGGCGCGCTGGTCGGCATTGCGCTGGTGCTGTCGGCGGTGTTTATTCCGATGGCTTTCTTTGGCGGCACCACCGGGGCGATCTACCGCCAGTTCTCGGTCACCATCGTGTCGGCGATGGTGCTGTCGGTGCTGGTGGCGATGATCCTCACCCCTGCCCTGTGCGCAACACTGCTTAAACCGCTGGCGCAGGGGCATCATCACGGCCGTCGTGGCTTCTTCGGCTGGTTTAACCGCATGTTTAACCGCAACGCCGAACGCTACGAGCGCGGAGTTGGCCGCATTCTGGCTAAAGGCGGACGCTGGCTGGTGCTGTATCTGGCGCTGATGGCGATTATGGCGTTCCTGTTCCTGCGCCTGCCCACCTCATTCCTGCCGCTGGAGGATCGCGGGATTTTCACCACCCAGGTACAGCTGCCTTCCGGTTCCACATTGCAGCAAACCATGAAGGTGGTGCAGAAAGTTGAACACTACTATCTGACCTCTGAGAAAAATAACGTGGTTTCCGTGTTCGCCACCGTTGGTGCCGGCCCCGGCGGCAACGGGCAAAACGTCGCGCGTCTTTTCGTCCGCCTGAAGGACTGGAAGGAGCGTGCAGGCAGTGAGAACTCCTCTTTTGCGATCATTGAACGCGCCACCAAAGCCTTTGAAAACATCACCGAAGCACGGGTGATCGCCAGCAGCCCGTCTGCGATTACCGGGCTGGGCAACTCGGCCGGTTTCGATATGGAGCTGCAGGATCATGCCGGGCTCGGCCATCAGGCACTGATGAGCGCCCGCGACACGCTGCTGGAGAAAGCGAAAAATAACCCGTCGCTGACTCGCGTGCGCCACAACGGACTGGATGACAGCCCGCAGTTGCGCATTGATATCGACCAGCGCAAGGCGCAGGCACTGGGCGTATCGCTCGACGATATTAACAGCACGCTGCAAACCGGCTGGGGCTCCACCTACGTTAACGACTTCCTCGATCGCGGCAGGGTGAAAAAGGTTTACGTTCAGGCCGCAGCGAAGTACCGCATGCTGCCGGATGACATTAATAAATGGTACGTCAGAAACACCAGCGGGCAGATGGTGCCGTTCAGCGCCTTTGCCAGCTCGCGCTGGGAAACCGGATCGCCGCGTCTGGAACGCTATAACGGCTACTCGGCGGTCGAAATTGTCGGTGAATCCGCCGCAGGCGTGAGTAACGGTACGGCGATGGATATCATGGAAAATCTGGTCAGTCAGCTGCCAACCGGTATCGGCCTTCAGTGGACGGGTGCCTCGCTGCAGGAGCGTATGACCGGGGCACAGGCACCGGCACTGTACGCTCTCTCGCTGCTGGTGGTGTTCCTCTGCCTGGCCGCGCTGTATGAAAGCTGGTCTATCCCGTTCTCGGTCATGCTGGTCGTTCCGCTGGGAGTGATTGGCGCGCTGGTGGCGACCTGGCTGCGCGGGCTGGAAAATGACGTTTACTTCCAGGTCGGGCTGCTAACGGTGATCGGGCTGTCGGCGAAGAACGCCATTCTGATTGTTGAATTTGCCAACGAGCTGAACACGCGCGGCAGCGATCTGATCGAAGCCACGCTTGAGGCTTCCCGCCAGCGCCTGCGCCCGATCCTGATGACCTCGCTGGCGTTTATCTTCGGCGTGCTGCCGATGGCGACGAGCAGCGGTGCGGGCTCCAGCAGCCAGCACGCGGTAGGGACGGGGGTGATGGGCGGAATGATTTCAGCCACGGTGCTGGCCATCTTCTTTGTGCCGCTATTCTTCATGCTGGTGCGGCGACGCTTCCCGCTGAAAGAAAAGCTAAAATAAGCAAAAGGCAGCCGAATGGCTGCCTTTTTTAATATGGGTTACTGAAGATAAAGCGGATTGGTTTGCCACCATGCTTCTCTCTAACAGAGCGAATTACTTGCGTAACATTGCTTCGATAAAGTCTTTCCAGTTCCCTAATTCCAAGTCGATCATCATAGCCTCTCTTTTTTTGTGGGGCTATTTTAGAAGCAATCTGGCGAGAAGAATAGACGGAGATCTCATTTACAGCTATCGGGGAAACCATTGATAGCAGAATTCTGCGGGAATTGTGTTGGAGTGCACAAATTGATCAACGGCTAACGTTGGCCCCTTCTGGGGCCATGAGCCCGGTTATTTCAGAATGATGATCTTATCGTAACCGCCGCTTTCGCTGTCGATATGCGTTTTGGCATCAGGATAGTCCCGCATCACCGCTTCAACGACGTGCGCAAACTCCTCACAGCGGGTCTTTTTCTTCCGCGTGAGAATAATTGTGGACTGGGTTTCTTCTACCGCATGTACCGCGGACTCTTTCAAATAGTTCATAGTTCCCCTCCTCCTGAAAATGGGTCTTCACCCTGAAGATGATTTGCTCGCAGCTATTATCCTGCTTTGCATTCTTCCGAATATAGATGAATCCCACAAAAAACAGAAGGGTACGAATGTCTGAGTTTGACTTCTGGGCACCAAAAGTTCTGCGTGCCCCCGATCTGCGATAAGGAATTGATTAACAGAGGAAGAAAACCACCGATAACCGTACCGGCGGTTTGCTCAGCATTCGTTGCCCCTTCTGTTAATCGTTACCAGCCAACCTCGGTTTGAACGCCGATGGTAAAGCAGATTAATCAGGACGATATGGGGAATGGATCGCTGGCGCGCTCGCGCAAGAAGAGCTTTTACTGGTATAAAAAGGTCATTGCCTCTAACGGTTCCGACCTGAGCAATTAATTCTTAGGAAAGCACGCTACATGGACTGCATCCCAAACGTTGGTTATCCGACGGAGTAAGGTGCAGTTTTTTATTTGAGTATTTTGATTTTTCAGGGATACCTGAGTTAATGATTGTCATCAACGTCCTGCTGCCTATTTTTGCCCTGATCCTGATTGGCTATGTCTGCCGTAAAACCCTGCGTCTGGGAGCCACGGCGGCCTCCGAGCTTAACCGTTTTCCCTGTCGGTGATCTGCATTGAAGTTGCGCTGCAAACGGAAAGCAGCTGGCATCAGGCGGCGCGAAAAGTGCTGATTTCACTGTGTAAAAACCCGCTGGTGGTCTCGCCTATTCTGAGGGCGTGCTGGGGCGTTTCCGGGGCTGAACTTCCTGCCGCTTTATTGCAGTTTCTGACCATGCTGGGTGCGGCAACCACGCCCTGCGCGCTGATTACGCTTTCGCTCTGTATTTATCTTATTGGGTAAGTGCGCTTCAACGGCCGCCCGATGGATTTTTCGGACGGCAATCCTTGATACATATAGCGATTCCGCCATCCCAACAGCGTGATTCTGTGGAATAATACCTTTTTGAACGTTTACCGATGACAGGTAGAGTTTTATGACCTCTGAAAATACGCTGACCATGTACGGCATTAAAAACTGCGACACCATTAAAAAAGCGCGCAAATATCTGGAAGCCAACAATACCGACTATCGGTTCCATGATTACCGTGCCGACGGGCTGGACGCGGCGCTGCTGGGCCAGTTTATTGCCGTTCTCGGCTGGGAGCCGTTGCTGAACACGCGCGGTACCACCTGGCGCAAACTGGATGAAGCCACGCGTGAAACGGTGAATAATGCAGCAGCCGCACAGGAACTGATGCTGGCAATGCCCGCAATCATTAAACGCCCGTTGCTCTGCGCCCCAGACGGCTCTATGCTGCTGGGCTTCAGTGAAGCCACGTATCAGCAGTTTATTCAGGAGAAGTGTTAATTATGTATTGTCCGGTCATTGAGTTGACGCAGCAGCTTATTCGTCGCCCTTCCCTC
The DNA here is from genome assembly GCF_016909495.1 of Pantoea coffeiphila. GTDB lineage: Bacteria > Pseudomonadota > Gammaproteobacteria > Enterobacterales > Enterobacteriaceae > Erwinia > Erwinia coffeiphila. The sequence continues at coordinate 453,517 of NZ_JAFBFW010000004.1, forward strand.
AGCCCGGATGATGCCGGTTGTCAGGCTATTCTCATTGCTCGCCTTGAGGCGCTGGGCTTTACCGTTGAGCCAATGAACTTTGGCGATACCCTGAATTTCTGGGCGTGGCGCGGTCAGGGCGAAACGCTGGCCTTTGCCGGACACACCGATGTGGTCCCAACCGGCGATGCCAACCGCTGGATCAATCCTCCGTTCGAACCCACTATTCGCGACGGCATGCTGTTTGGCCGTGGTGCCGCAGATATGAAAGGTTCGCTGGCGGCGATGGTTGTTGCCGCCGAGCGATTTGTTGCCGCACATCCGCGACATAAAGGTCGCCTGGCCTTCCTGATCACCTCCGATGAAGAAGCCAGCGCCGCCAACGGCACCGTTAAGGTGGTTGAGGCGCTGATGTCGCGCAACGAACGCCTGGACTACTGCCTGGTCGGCGAACCTTCCAGCACTGAAGTGGTGGGTGACGTGGTGAAAAACGGCCGTCGCGGCTCGATTACCGCTAACCTGACCATCCACGGCGTGCAGGGCCACGTTGCCTATCCGCACCTCGCCGATAACCCGGTGCACCGTGCAATGCCTGCGTTGAACGAGCTGGTCGCCACTGAGTGGGATCGCGGCAATGAGTTCTTCCCCCCTACCAGTATGCAGATTGCCAACGTGCAGGCGGGAACCGGCAGCAACAACGTTATCCCAGGTGACTTTTTCGTACAGTTCAACTTCCGCTTCAGCACCGAACTGACCGATGAGCTAATCAAACAGCGAGTACAGGAACTGCTCGATCGCCACCAGCTGCGCTACAGCGTTGAGTGGAAACTTTCCGGTCAGCCGTTCCTCACTTCACGCGGCAAGCTGGTTGATGCGGTGGTTAACGCGGTTGAGCACTATAATGAAATCAGGCCACAGCTTGAAACAACCGGCGGTACGTCCGACGGGCGCTTTATTGCCCGCATGGGTGCTCAGGTGGTGGAGCTGGGACCGGTGAACGCCAGCATTCACAAAATCAACGAGTGCGTGAAGGCCGCCGATCTCCAGCTGTTGAGCCGTATGTACCAGCGCATTATGGAACAGCTGATCGCGTAAGCGTTCTGAGGTGAGGATATGGAATTTTTTAAAGAGTACTGGTGGATCCTGGTGATCCTGCTAATGGTTGGCATTCTGATGAACGTCTATAAGGACTTGAAGCGTATCGACCATAAAAAGTTCCTGGAAAATAAGCCAGAACTGCCACCGCATCGCGACTTCAATCACAAATGGGATGATGAAGACGACTGGCCGAAGAAGAAGTAACCTGCCTTTCACTCACTAATTTATCTGCATCACTCACGAAACGGCTCTGGAATTGCTTCCAGAGCCGCTATTGACATGCTCATGACTCCGTATTGCTGAATAGCATTACATCAGCGCAATCACATCATCATCACCCGGCCGCCCGCCGCCAAGCGCTTCATCAAAGTAGCGGCGCGGCACGGTAAACTGCAGCCGCTCAAGCGCCATCTGCATTGCCCGGTCGTCTACGGCGTGGGTCAAATCGTCAACGATATCCAGCGTGACGTCACCGCCAATTGCCGTTAATCGCTCCTGCGCATCAACCGCATGCGTCAGCGGAACGGTCACGTCATTATCACCGTGGATCAGATGGATCGAGGTCCGCGTACTCGCTTTCTGCGGTAGAGCCGCATAGCGACCGCTGAAGGCCACAACCCGACCGGCCAGATCCGGGCGCTGAGCAACGGCCTCAAGGATCATCGTGCTGCCCTGGGCGAAACCAATCAGCGCGGTGGCCTCGGCACGCACGCCGTTCTGCCGCTGCTGTTGACGCACGGCGTCGATAAAACCGGGCAGCACGGCGGCTACGCGGGCCTGCTCATCTTCGCTGCCTGACGCGGGATACCAGTGGTTATCCGGCGCGCCAATACTGACCACCTGCGCCCGCGGGAAGGCTTTGGCAAACTCAGTACCGATCTGTGCCATCGCCACCGGTTTATCCCCGGCTGCGTGAAACAGTAAAAACAGCTGAGTGGCCGGAAGCGACGGGCTATGTACTACAACGTGGTCATATTTCATGATGCTCTCCTTATTTGGTAAAGCGATCATACGCCTCTTACCGACGGAGAAAACGGCAGATTTTTGACAGAGATGTTGGATTTATTGCAACAAGATAACCCGCTGCTGCCAGCTCAGCGCCCGTTCAGCATCAATTATCGCCAGCGCCCGCTGAGCTTCAGAACGCCACGCCAGTAGCAGCGCCTTACGCCCTGCAAGACGATACTGGCGGCATATTTCCGTCGCAGATTGTCGCTGTAGCAGCGCGGCACAGAGCAGCGGCGTACTTTCCGGCATCAGCTGCGCCAGCCGCCCCAGCGCGGCAAGGCTGGCTTCAAACGGCCGGTGAGCCCAGGCGAAACCCGCCAGCTCACACCAGTCGTCCTTATTCAGCTGACCATCACCCGGCTGCGGGTTTAGCGGCAGCGTGTTATCTTCCACCAGATGGCTTAACCAGTAACCCTCGCGCTCAAGCCGGAGTGCGGCACGCGCCAACAACGCCCGGCCGGCATCGCTGAGCGGCAGGATCGCCATTGCCGCATAGCAGCCGCTGCTGGCTTCCCGCTGAGTGCCAAAGCGCACCAGTTGGAAGCCGCACCGCTGCCAGAATCGCCACAGATCGGTGGTGAAACCAAAGCTGACCGAAAGGAAATCCAGTCCCTCGCTTTGCTCACGGCAGATCGCAATCAGCCGCTGGCCACAGCCCTGTCCGCGCCGCCGCGCGCTAACCGCAATCCGGCTGATGCGCCGCGATCGCAACTGTGCCGCTTCGGGAAGTCCGGCATGCGCCGCCAGCGACTGCGCCACCAGATTGCCACGAGGGCGGCGGTATCCCGCCCACACGGCCCAGGCCAGATCGGCAGTCAATCCGCCTTCATCAACGGCCCACAGCGCACCCTGCACGGTTTCGCCCTGAAGCGCGGCGGTAAAATGCATGCCCGGCGCGTCCATCATCCGGCGCAGATCCAGTGGCGAGGTACGGTAGTGAGCGCTGGTCAGCAGCTGATAGACAGCGGCCATGCGCTCGGGCTGGCGTGCCCAGTCGTCCTGCTCCAGCGCCTGATAAACGGTATCCCCGTGCCTCACCGGTGACTCAGCGTCGTCAAACAGCAGCGCATCGGCTATCAGTTCTTCCAGCGGGTCGTTTTCAGCCCAGCGCAGCGGCACATCCAGCCGATAGTGCTTCACCTGCGGCAGCGTAGCGCAGAACTTCAGCAGGAAACCGCGCCCGGTTCCTTCGTAACCCTGAACGGTGGTGGTGAGCAGCACGCGGGGGTATAGCGAAACCAACTGCCGCAGCAGCGGTGCGGGGATCGCAGCGGCTTCATCGATCAGCAACCAGTCGGCATGATGCAGCCCTGCCTCGGCCAGCAGGCGATCCGGGGCGATAAAGACATAATCATCTCCGGCAAAATCGGCCAGCACCGCCGTCGAAACCTTCGCAGGCGCGGTGACCAGGCAGCGCCCCGGCCAGCGGGCAGCCAGCATCCCCGCCAGCGCGGATTTGCCTCGTCCGCGCGGTGCCGTCAGCACCGAGATACCCGGTTCGCTTTGCAATAAGGCGCTGATGATCTGCTGCTGTTGCTGGCTGTCACTGCGCCATGCGGGAGTATTAACCAGCGGCGGAAGATTCAGTGGCTGATACTGACGCCAGACGGCAACGCGATCATCGGCCAGCAGGAGCTGCTGTAGCCGCTGTACAAAGCGCGTGCTGGCAAGGGGAGCATCACTCTCACTCCAGCGCTGTGCGTCAGTATCCGCCTGCTGCGGCCAGCGCTGCCACTCGGGAACCAGCAGCAGCAGCCAGCTTCCCGCTTTCAGGGTTCCGGCCAGCGCCGCCAGCGCTTCGGCATGAAAACCTGAGCGAGCATCAAATACCGCGTGCTGAAATTCCCGCCCCAGCAGGGTTCGCATCGCGCCCGGCAGGCAGTTCAGTTCACTACGCGGCGTTTCACCCACCCACAGCCAGTCGCCGGGGAGTTGATTTATCCAGCGAGTCGCCTGCTGTTCCGCCCACTGCCCTTCACCGCTAATGACCAGTAAGCGACGCCAGCCCTGGCGTTCCAGCTGTGCGGTAGCTTCCGTTTCCGTCACCGGCGATCAGCCCGCAAAGGTGTTGCACTGGCCGGGATCGCCACTGTCAAAGCCCTTTTTGAACCAGCTGTAGCGCTGCTTCGAAGTCCCGTGAGTGAAGCTATCCGGTACTACGCGACCCTGGCTTTGCTGCTGTAATCGATCGTCGCCAATCGCTTCGGCAGCATTCAGGGCAGATTCGAGGTCACCGGCTTCCAGTATATTTTGCTGCTGCATATAGTGGCCCCAGACGCCCGCAAAGCAGTCCGCCTGCAGTTCCATTTTCACAGAAAGCTGATTGACGGTTTTCTGGCTGGCCCCCTGCTGCATCTGGCGCACTTTGCTGTCGATGCCGAGTAAATGCTGCACGTGATGACCCACTTCATGAGCAATGACATAGCCCTGAGCGAATTCACCACCGGCGTGCAGTTTGGTTTTCATCTCGTCGTAGAAGGAGAGGTCGATATACACTTTGCTGTCGGCCGGGCAGTAAAACGGCCCCATCGCCGACTGGCCGCGCCCGCAGGAGGTCGATGTCTGTCCGCGATACATCACCAATGTAGGCGGGCGCCAGGTTTCACCCATCTGCTTAAACAGCTGCTGCCAGGTATCTTCGGTCAGCGCAAAAATCGTGCGGCTGAACTTTGCCGCTTCATCATCGTTAGCGCCCACTCGCTGCTGGCTGGATGACTGCGTTAATGAACTGCCGTCACCGGTTATCAGCGGGGTCAGGTCGTAGCCAAAGAAGCCCGCTCCGACAACCACTACCAGCAGGATGATACCCGCCTTGCCGCGCGGCAGCCGAATGCCCCCGCCGCCTGCCGAACCCGACTGGTTACGGCGATCTTCCACATTGTCGCTTTCGCGACGTCCCTGCCAGCGCATAGGCAGCCTCTTATCTGTAAAGGGTCAACACATTGAATATGTCGATTTTAGTCGTGCGGCAGGCGGAAAACCAGAAAAGTGAACTTCAGGCAGATATCATACAAAAGGCCAGGATTACCTGGCCTTAATGAAAGCGTGCTTTTTCAGGGGCTGAAGCGCCCCCATCAAGGATCAGTCGAGCTTCACGCCCAGACGAGTCGCCACTTCTTCATACGCTTCGATCAGGCCACCCAGGCTCTGACGATAGCGGTCTTTGTCCATCTTGTTGAGGGTGTCTTTATCCCACAGGCGCGCGCCGTCCGGGGAGAACTCATCACCCAGCACCACTTCACCGTTAAACAGACCGAACTCCAGCTTGAAGTCAACGAGGATCAGGCCCGCGTCGGCAAACAGCTTGCTCAGCACGTCGTTGGCTTTGTAGGTCAGATCGCGCATCGTCGCCAGATTTTCTTTGCTGACCCAGCCGAAGGTTTCGCAGTAAGATTCGTTGATCATCGGATCGTGTTTGGCATCGTTCTTCAGGAACAGGTCAAACAATGGCGGATTGAGGATCAGACCCTCTTCAACGCCCAGACGCTTCACCAGTGAACCGGCAGCACGGTTACGCACCACGCATTCAACCGGCACCATATCCAGCTTTTTCACCAGCGCTTCGTTATCCGACAGCAGGGCTTCCATCTGGGTTGGGATTCCGGCTTCCTGCAGCTTGGTCATAATGAAATAATTGAACTTGTTGTTAATCATTCCTTTACGATCAAACTGTTCGATACGCTCACCGTCCAGCGCTGACGTATCGTTACGGAATTCGAGTACCAACAGATCCGGGTTTTCGGTGCTGTAAACGGTTTTCGCTTTGCCGCGATACAACTCAGCTTTCTTTTGCATCTTGTTTAACTCCAACGTGTATCCCCTGAAAAATCGACGGGGTAGAGAACGGTTACTGTCCGGGCCGCCTTCGGCGACCCGCTAAAAATTTTCTGCCGGGCGAATTATATGTTCTGCGCGTAAAAAACCGAAGCAATCGTTTACGCAGCGGTAAATAAAAAGGCCGGGAGAGATTCCCGGCCTTCGGATTTACTTAAATGCCGCCTGGAAAACGGCGACCAGCGCGTCGTTTTGCGACTGCGTTAGCGGATGTCCTTTCGGATCGAGGAACTGCAGGCTACTACGGTTATCCAAATCGCCGATCTGGAGTTTGTAGTTACCGTTGGTCAGCTCAGGATCTTTCGCTCCCAGCGCATCCCAGGTGCTGCTGCCCGGCGCTTTGTAGGTGACGTTCAGGCTACCCTGCGAGCGGTTGCTGTCGGTCACTTCCATGCCCACACGCTTCAGCGTTGCCGGCAGGCGCTGCCATACGGCGTTGAACGGTGCACGTACGATCAGATTCGGCAGGCCGGTATCATCGGCACCGCTCTGCACGTCAATCTGCGTCACGCTGCGGTTTGCCGCGGCATCTTCACGGGTGGTTTCAATCTTATCCAGTTTGGTGCTGATGTCGTTCAGCATCTGCGCGGTATAGCGCTGAAGCTGGATCGGCGCAGTCACGCTTTTGCCTTCCTGCTCAAGCTCCAACAGCTTCACGTTCAGCACCTGCTGATAGCCCTGCTGCTGCACGCTCAGCTGGTAACGGCCACGATACTGATTGTCTTCATCAGCACGGTTCCACTGTACCCAGTCGGTGGTCAACGTCTGATTGCCGTCCTGACGGTCAACAATCGGATAGTTGTAGGACTGAACGGCACTGACGACCTGCGGCCAGATTGAACCGGTGCGTGAATCCACCAGCAGCGTACCGGTATTACCGGCAAACTGAGTGCGCGTACCGTTCATCAGCGCCAGCGTCTGCGCCGGTGGACGAATATCAAGTTGCTTACCCACCTGCCCTTTATCGCTGACGTTCGGGATATCAAATTCACCGTTTTGCAGCGGCAGGATCATGCCAGCAGGAGCGTGCAGATCGCTGAGATCGGCTGCCTGCAGGTAGGATTCGTCACCGCTAACCTGACGCTTGTAACGCTGATCGTTAGAACATGCTGCCAGCAGCATCACTAACGACAGTCCCACCACTTTCGCTACCGTGGACTTTTGTACTGAGTAAGCCATCAATTCTCCCTAGATTTACAGCAGGCCGGCGTTTTTAAGAGCCTGCTCTACAACCGGACGACCGGCATCGGTCAGCGGCGTCATTGGCAGACGCAGCGTGTCGGTTGCTATTAATCCTAACTTTTTCGCGGCCCATTTGACCGGAATAGGATTGGGTTCAACAAACAGCTTCTGATGCAGCTGCATCAGGCGCTGGTTAAGGCGGCGCGCTTCAGCAAAGTTACCCTGCTGCGCCAGTGCACAAAGCTCTGCCATTTCGCGCGCGGCGATATTCGCCGTTACGGAAATAATCCCGTGTCCCCCCAGATGCATGAAGTCCAGTGCCGTCGCGTCATCGCCGCTAACCAGCACGAAATCTTCATCAACCAGCTCTTGGATCTGACTTACCCGTGATAAGTTCCCGGTAGCCTCTTTGATTCCGATAATATTTTTAATTTTCGCCAGGCGACCAACGGTTTCCGGCAGCAGATCGCTCCCCGTGCGTGACGGCACGTTGTACAGCATTTGCGGCAGATCGGTGCTTTCCGCGATGGTTTTGAAGTGCTGATACAGCCCTTCCTGCGTTGGACGATTGTAATACGGCGTCACGGTCAGGCAGCCGACAACGCCGGATTTTTCAAAACGTTTAGTCAGAGATACGCCTTCCGAAGTGGCGTTTGCGCCGGTTCCGGCGATGATTGGGATGCGGCCATCGGCCAGCTCCAGCGTCATCAGTACCACATCGCCATGCTCGTCATGGCTCAGGGTGGCGGACTCACCGGTGGTTCCTACAGAAACAATTGCCGCTGTACCGCTGGCAACATGATAATCAATCAGTTTTTTCAGACTCGCACGGCAGACATTACCTTTGTCATCCATTGGCGTAACGAGTGCTACAAGACTTCCCGTAAACATTGGCGATCCCCTCGACAAACAAGTGCTTCATGGTACGTTTGACCGAGCATTAAAAGCAAGCGGACAAGGCGGCTCAGGCCCTTGTCAGCAGTTTTTTTTATGTTTACCTTATGGTTATTAGCATTTAGACAGGAAGCATGATTTTGCCGCAGTCACCCGAGCACCACCTGGTTATCACCGCACTTGGCGTTGACCGCCCCGGAATCGTCAATACCATTACACGCCACGTCAGCAGCTGCGGTTGCAACATAGAAGACAGTCGGCTGGCGATGCTCGGCGAAGAGTTCACCTTTATTATGCTGCTCTCCGGTAGCTGGAATGCGATTACGCTGATTGAATCCACGCTGCCGCTGAAAGGCGCAGAGTTGGAGCTGTTGATTGTGATGAAACGCACCGGCGCCAGCGCGCGTCCGCCGATGCCGGCCACAGTCTGGGTACAGGTAGAGGTTGCCGATTCACCGCACATTATTGAGCGCTTTACCGACCTGTTTGATTCGCATCAGATGAATATTGCGGAGCTGGCCTCAAGAACCCAGCCGGCCCAGGATAATCAGCCGCCTTTGCTTTATATTCAAATGACAGCACACAGTCCTGCCAGCCAGGATGCGTCACATATCGAGCAGGCGTTTAACCGCCTATGTACAGAACTTCATGCTCAGGGCACTATTAAGGCGGTTTCGCACCACGGTTCCTGAATGGTCCGTCCACCACTGCGGAAAGAAACTGTTCTAATTAGCCCACAGCATAAATGATAAAAAACGGAGTGTAGTGATGAATCCACTGAAAGCCGGTGATATTGCACCGAAATTTAGCTTGCCCGATCAGGATGGCGAGCAAGTAAATTTGGCCGACTTCCAGGGGCAGCGCGTTCTGGTTTATTTCTACCCGAAAGCGATGACGCCGGGCTGTACCGTACAGGCGTGCGGGCTGCGTGACAGCATGGATGAGCTGAAAAAAGCCGGTGTTGAAGTTTTGGGTATTAGCACGGATAAACCGGAGAAGCTCTCCCGCTTTGTTGAAAAAGAGATGCTTAATTTCACCCTGCTGTCAGATGAAGACCACGCGGTCTGCGAACAGTTTGGTATCTGGGGCGAGAAAACCTTTATGGGTAAAACCTATGACGGCATTCATCGCATCAGCTTCCTGATTGGCGTTGACGGCAAGGTTGAGAAGGTGTTTGACGACTTTAAAACCAGCAATCACCACGACATCGTGATGGATTATCTGAAAGCGGCCTGATTCGCAGCGGCAGATTGTACCTGATTAAACGGGCGGGCCAGCATAACGCGGCCCGCTCTATCATTACTCTTTATACAGTTCGTCCGGCCAGGCATGGACCACCGCTTTGATCAGCGTCGCCAGCGGAATGGCGAAGAACACGCCCCAAAAACCCCACAGCCCGCCGAAAATCACCACTGACAAAATAATCACCAGCGGATGAAGATTGACCGCTTCCGAAAACAGCACCGGCACCAGAATATTGCCGTCAAGCCCCTGAATAATCAGATAGATAATCATCATAGTCCAGAAATCACCGGTCAGCCCCCACTGCCCCAGACCGACACCAATGACCGGGATAGTCACCACCATGGCGCCGATATACGGGATCAGTACAGAAACGCCAACCAGCACCGCCAGCAGCAGCGCGTAGTTCATGCCGATCGCCAAAAATCCTATCCAGCTGGCAATGCCGACAACAACCATTTCCAACACTTTTCCACGTATATAGTTGGAAACCTGCTGGTTCATCTCAATCCATACCTGCCCGGCCAGACCGCGATTGCGCGGCAGCACCCGGCGAACCGCATTCAGCAACTGCTCTTTATCCTTCAGCAGGAAGAAGACCATCAGCGGCACCAGTACCAGATAGATAGCCAGCGTCATCAGCCCGACCAGCGAGGCCAGCGAATATTTCACTACCTGATCGCCCAGACCGCTCAGCCGGGTACGCAGGTTTTCCACGACGATATCCACGATGCCGACATCCATCAGCGTAGGAAATCGCTCCGGCAGACGGGTGGCAAACTGGTAGAGGCGGGTCAGCATGCTGGGCAGTTCGTGGGTCAAATTGATCCCCTGCTGCCAGGCGACCGGCACCACCACCAGCAGTAAAATCAGTAACAGCGCGGCAAAGACGATCAGCACCAGGGTGGTCGCCCAGCTGCGGGAACAGCCCAGCCTTTCAAGCCGTACCGTTGGCCATTCCAGTAAATAAGCCAGCACAATTGCCACCAGCAGCGGGGCCAGAAGGCCATTAAAGAAAAACAGAATGCAGAACGTTGCCAGCAGGATCGCCAGCAGAGCAATGGCCTGCGGGTCGGTAAAACGACGGCGATACCACTGCAGTAAAAGTTCCAGCATGAAGGAGTCCTTGCCTTGGAAAGATGAGGTGAGTGTAACTGAAACTCACCGCCCTCGCTGCGGAGCGGGGCGGGAGTCAAGATCAGAATGTAGCTGAATGAACGGCTTCCGGCTGCACGGCAGCTTTTTGCAGAGTCATTACCCGGTTACGACCGGCGTTTTTGGCCTGATACAGCGCTTCATCGGCCTGTTTAAACGTGTGTTCCATGGTTTTCATCTCTGGCGTCCAGAAAGCTACGCCGATTGAAATAGTAATACTGCCAACTCTGTCCAGTACCTGAATTTCAATACGCCGGCGTACGCGTTCAGCAATAGCCAGTGCCGTTTCGCTGTCGGTCGCAGGCAGGATCATCAGAAACTCTTCACCGCCGTTGCGACAGATAACATCGGTCTGCCGCGCGCCGAATTCCAGCTGACGCGCGACGTTTTCAATCACATCGTCGCCAACATCGTGGCCAAACGTATCGTTCACCCGTTTAAAGTAGTCGATATCCAGCGCCAGCACGGCAAAAGGCTGCTGGGTAGCCAGGAAATACTCCAGCACGGCATTCAGACCGCGCCGGTTGAGCAGCCCGGTCAGCGGATCGGTTTGTACCTCACTTTTCAGCCGCCCGATCTTATCCTGCATGAGCCCGATACCGGCCAGCATCGCCCGTTTGATCTGCGAAGCTTCATAGTACCAGGAGCGGATGCCGCTAATTTCACGCGAGGCCTCAGAGGTGTCCATCTGGCTGGCTTTACGCGCCAGCTGCCAGAGCGGTAGTGCAATACGCTGTGCGAGTACCAGAGCAAGAATCAGCGTCAGCAGCGCAAAAGGCACAGAGTGTTTCAGCACCTGCAGCAGCAGACTGTTTAGCGGTGCCAGCGTCGCTTCTTTCGGTTTCATCGCCACAATCATCCAGCCCGAAGCCGGAACCATCGCGTAGCCCGCCAGCATCGACTGCCCGCCATCACCTTCCAGTTGAAGCGAACCATTGCTCTCTTTTTTCCGCTGCTCGTCATCAATAATCGGCGGGATAGTTTTACCAATCAGATTACGATCCTGGTGATAGAGCACCTGATTCCCGGCATCCACCACGTAAAGCGAAGAGCCATCACGGTAGAACTGTTCCCCCAGCAGGGCATTAAGAATGCTTTTCTTTTTCAGATAAATCGATCCGCCGACGTAGCCAAGATAACCGCCGGTTTTCGACCACACCGGCCAGGAGATAAACACCAGCAGGTTATTGGCGGCAGAGATCGTCGGATCGCTAATCATCGGCTTGCGCTGGGTCAGCGCCTGTTTGGCAGCGGAGGAGGTCAGCTTCATGCCTTTTAACATCAGCGACTCCGGTGAGATGGCTTTCACCCAGCCGTTGGCATCAACAATCACCACCGAGTTAAAGCTGCTGGTTTGTTCACGCAGACGATCGACTTCTTTTTGCAGCAGCGTTTCATTATCCAGCCCTCCTTCCAGCATTTTCGCGCTATAGGAAAGCTGCGACTGGGCCAGCTGGAAGAAAACCTCCGAGGTTGCCGCCAGCTTGGTGGCATAAACCCGGTTAGACTCCAGCGTATTCCCGATCAGCACATCACGCTGCACGCGCCAGCTGGCGTACAGAGAATTCGCCAGCGTGATGACAATACTTGCCACGGCCAGCAGCGTGATCAGCGTGCGCAAATCCGTCTTAGGGCGTAATTGCCTTAACATGGATTCACCTTAGTGAATAATTTCATTTTTTTAGCGCCTTGTAGTTTTTATGCGCGTTTATTAAAAAGTGCGAGATATGCCCTGGTGAAGCACTCTACGATTGTACACTTCCCAACTGTTTTGGGAATATTCTAACGTTCGCAGTCCAAATTAATTATTGATGGCGCCTCTCAAATGCCGACCCGCCAGTCATTCCGAGCTTTGCCCCCTACTTCACTCGGTTTTACCATTTCATTCCCCCCAACCACTGGTTAAGATGTCGATGGGTGCGGAGTTTTCACCCTTTGCAGAACATTTCGGCATCCTGCCGGTCAAAAATTGGACGTCCTTGTTAGGGTTTACCTATGTTCAACCGATTGAAGAAAAGCCTGCTAACTTCGCTGGTTATCTCCCTGTTGGCGGGTGGTGCTACGCCAGTCCAGGCCGATGTGTCTGACAATCTCCCGGATATTGGTACGACGGCGGGTGGTACGCTGTCGGTCAATCAGGAACTGGCGATGGGGGATTTTTACGTTCGCCAGCTGCGTGCCAGCGCGCCAATCATCAACGACCCGCTAATGAATCAGTACATCAATCAGCTCGGACAGCGGCTGGTTGCCCACGCCTGGTCGGTGAAAACACCGTTCCATTTCTACCTGATCCGCAACGATGAAATTAACGCCTTTGCCTTCTTTGGCGGCAACGTTGTGCTGCATTCCGCCCTGTTCCGCTACAGCGATAACGAAAGCCAGCTGGCTTCGGTGATGGCGCACGAAATCTCGCACGTTACCCAGCGCCACCTCGCCCGGGCGATGGAAGAACAGCAGAAAAACGCGCCGCTGACCTGGGTGGGCGCACTGGGTTCGATTCTGCTGGCCATGGCCAGTCCGCAGGCGGGGATGGCGGCGCTGAGCGGAACGCTTGCAGGCACCCAGCAGGGGATTATCAGCTTTACTCAGCAAAATGAGCAGGAAGCCGACCGTATTGGTATTCAGGTATTGCAGCGGGCGGGATTCGATCCGGAAGCAATGCCTGCATTTCTGCAAAAGCTGGCCGACGAGTCGCGTTTTTCCTCCAAGCCGCCGGAAATCCTGTTAACTCACCCCCTTCCCGACAGCCGACTGTCCGATGCCCGCAACCGTGCTAATCAGATGAAACCGGTGGTGGTGCAGTCGTCTCAGGATTTCTATATGGCTAAAGTCAGGGCGCTGGGGATGTTTTCTACCGGACAGAACCAGCTAACCGAAGATTTGCTGGATTCTCTGTCGAAGGGAAACAGCCGCGAACAGGCCGCCGCGCAGTACGGTAAAGCGGTACAAATGCTGGAGGCCAAAAACTATGCCGGTGCGAAAAACATCATTGCCCCGCTGCTGGCGAAACAGCCGGATAACGTCTGGTATCTGGATATTATTACCGATATCGATATCGGTCTGAACCAGCCGCAGCAGGCCATTAATCGTCTGGTGGCAATTAAAGCCAGCAGCAGCAATCCGGTACTTCAGCTCAACCTGGCGAATGCCTATGTAGAAGCGAAACAGCCCGCTAACGCCAGCAAAGTGCTGTATCGCTATACCTGGGCCAATAAGGACGACCCCAACGGTTGGGATTTGCTGGCCCAGGCTTCCGCAGCGCAGGGCCTGTCGGATGAAGAACAGGCCGCACGGGCCGAAGGTCTGGCGCTGGCCGGGCAGCTCGATCAGGCGATCCGCAGCCTGAGCAGCGCCAGTTCTCAAGTGCCACTCGGTAGCCTGAAGCAGGCGCGGTACGATGCACGCATCGATCAGCTGAGACAGTTGCAGGAACGCTTCCGCCAGTATCAAAAGAGATAATAAAACGGGCCCGAAATGAAGAGGCCGGAGGAAATGAGATGAGTGATGTACAGATTTACCATAACCCGCGCTGTTCCAAGAGCCGCGAAACGCTGGCACTGTTAGAGGGTCGGGGCATCCAGCCGCAGGTGATCCGCTACCTGGACACCCCGCCGGATGCGGCAACGCTGAAAGCGCTGGTTAAGCAGCTGGGTTTTAGCAGCGCACGTCAGCTGATGCGCCATAAAGAAGATGAGTATAAATCCGCAGGGCTGGATAACCCGGCGCTAGGTGAGGATCAGCTGATTGCCGCAATGATCGCTCAGCCGAAGCTGATTGAGCGTCCGATCGTAGTAGCTAACGGCAAGGCCCGGATTGGCAGGCCGCCTGAGCAGGTGCTGGAGATTCTGTAATCGCCAGCCCCATTACGTGCATTCAGGGACTGGAGACCCTTCAATCGCTCGCCTCACAACGTGCATTAATGAGGCGGGCGAGTCAGGCTTCAGCCAAAAAAAATCAGAGATCCAGCGCTTCTTTAACAAACGGAATGGTCAGCTTGCGCTGCGCGCTGATCGAAGCGCGATCGAGCTGATCGAGGGTCAGAAACAGCGTGCGCATCTCGCGATCCAGCCGCTTCAGCAGGAAGCGGCCAACGTCTTCCGGCAGTTCAAATCCTCGCAGCCGCGCACGCAGCTGTAGCGCCTGGAGCTTATCTTCGTCGGACAAAGGCTGAAGCTTGTAAATTTGCCCCCAGTCAAGGCGTGACGCCAGATCGGGCAGTTTGAGGTTGAGCTGGCGAGGGGGACGATCTCCGGTAATCAGCAGACGGGTTTTACCGGTTTCAAGAATACGGTTATAGAGGTCAAAAATCGCCATTTCCCACGGCTCATCTCCGGCAATGCATTCGATATTATCGATGCAGATCAGCGCCAGCTGCTCCATCCCGTCGAGGACTTCAGGGACAAACCAGGTGCGTTTATCCAGCGGGACGTAACCGACGGCTTCTCCGGCCGCCGAAAGCTCGGCGCAGGCTGCATGCAGGAGGTGGCTTCGCCCTCCCCCCTCGCGTGACCAGAAATAGAAGTAACTACCGTGTTCCTGATGAAGTGCACTCTGCAGCGCGGCCAGCAGGGACGGATTTTCACCTGGCCAAAAGCTGGCAAAGGTCTCGTCATCGGGCAGATAAAGTGGCAGTGAAAGCTGTGCCGGCGTGTTCAGAATCACCTCAGGGTTTACGCATGCAGAAATCACGAAAAGTCTAACACAACTCCTTCGCGATCATGAAACGTAAAGCCGTTGATGGGATCAACCGCAGTAATAAAACCGACATCTACCTTCAGGCACGGTTGAAAAATAGCATCAGCGATCGGAAAGCGGCTGGCGTTACGCCAAATGCCGGGATGAACGGGATCGTTGTGGAGCAGAGTGAACGGCTGTCAATTGTCATACGAAAAGCGCCCCTTTAACGGCAGCGGATAGCTGGCATCCGTTAAAGGGGCTGCGGAGTCTGTGCGGCAGCGTTACTTAACGTCGGAACGCTCATCCGCCACGTCAATAATCTCTTCTTCTTTACGCATCAGGCTGATGACTTTGAAGATCAGGCTCAGGCCCACGCCAACGATAGTCGCCAGCGCCATGCCTTTCAGCTCGGCGGCACCGATGTGCACTTTTGCGCCGCTGACGCCGATGATCAGAATCACCGAAGTCAGGATCAGGTTCTGCGCTTTGTTGTAGTCGACTTTCGATTCAATCAGCACACGGATACCTGATGCACCGATCACCCCGTACAGCAGCAGTGACACGCCGCCCATCACCGGCACCGGCACGGCCTGAATTGCCGCCGCCAGTTTACCCACGCAGGAGAGCAGGATCGCCAGGATTGCCGCGCCGCCGATCACCCAAGTGCTGTAGACGCGGGTGATGGCCATCACGCCGATATTCTCACCGTAGGTGGTGTTCGGCGTTGAGCCGAAGAAGCCGGAGAAGACGGTCGAGATGCCGTTAGCAAACATCGAACGATGCAGGCCAGGATCTTTCAGCAGGTCTTTCTTTACGATATTCGCCGTGACCACCAGATGCCCGACGTGCTCGGCAATGACCACCAGCGCCGCTGGCAGGATGGTGAAGATGGCGTACCACTCGAAACGCGGAGTGTAGAAGGTTGGCAGCGCAAACCAGTGCGCTTCACGGACCGGCGTCCAGTCAACGATACCCATAAAGAAGGATAACGCGTAGCCCGCCAGCACACCGACCAGAATCGGGATAATGGCCAAAAAACCGCGGAACAGCACGGAGCCGAACACCGTCACGCCCAGCGTCACCATCGAAATAATGATGGTTTTGCTGTCGGGAGAGGTGCCGTCGGCAGGCAGCAGGCCGGCCATATTTGCCGCCACGCCCGCCAGCTCCAGACCGATAACCGCCACAATCGCGCCCATCGCCGCTGGCGGGAACATCACATCCAGCCAGCCGGTACCGGCTTTCTTGACGATTAGCGCCACCAGGCAGAACAGCACGCCGCACATAATAAAGCCGCCCAGCGCCACTTCATATCCCAGCGGCAGCAGCAGCAGTACCGGAGAGATAAAGGCAAAGCTTGAGCCGAGGTAGGCCGGAATTTTGCCTTTACAGATAAACAGGTACAGCAGCGTACCGATTCCGTTAAACAACAGCACCGTGGCCGGGTTGATGTGGAACAGAATCGGCACCAGCACCGTGGCACCGAACATCGCGAACAGGTGCTGGAAGCTGAGTGGAATGGTTTGCAGCAGCGGTGGCCGCTCGTGTACGCCTATTGCGCGACGCGTCATGTTTCACTACCCCTTGATATGTTTGCTATAAAAAAGCCGACTCTGCGGTCGGCTTGATACAAAAAAATCATCTCACAGTAGAATTGCATCCACCGTAAGGGACTGACAGGCCAGGCGTTATCGTCGCAGGCAGTTTGGACACGGCCTGCGCGCAATAACCGGAGCGTACACCAGGTACGTGAGGATTATGAGCACTGCCCGGGTGCAAAATGGCAAGTAAGATAGCCTGGAGCATACTTTACTTAGTACCGAAGATCTTATCGCCGGCGTCGCCGAGGCCAGGGATGATATACCCCTTGTCGTTCAGCCCCTGATCCACCGATGCGGTATAGAGTTCAACATCCGGGTGCGCTTTCTCCAGCGCGGCGATGCCTTCCGGTGCCGCAACCAGAACCAGCACCTTAATGCTGTTACAGCCGGCTTTTTTCAGCAGATCGATAGTGGCGATCATTGAGCCACCGGTAGCCAGCATCGGGTCAACGACCAGCGCCATGCGTTCTTCAATGTTTGAAACCAGCTTCTGGAAATACGGTACCGGCTCCAGCGTCTCTTCATCACGATACACGCCGACCACACTGATACGCGCGCTGGGTACATGCTCCAGTACGCCTTCCATCATGCCCAGACCGGCACGCAGGATTGGCACAACGGTAATCTTCTTACCTTTGATCTGTTCGATCTGCACCGGGCCGTTCCAGCCCTCGATGGTCACCGTCTCGGTTTCCAGATCGGCAGTCGCTTCATAGGTCAGCAGGCTTCCCACTTCTGACGCGAGTTCACGAAAACGCTTGGTGCTTACGTCGTTCTCACGCATCAGACCCAGTTTATGTTTGACCAGCGGGTGTTTGACTTCCACGATCTTCATTGTTGTACTCCCGGAGTGTTAAGCGGCAAAAAAAAATCGCGAGATTATAGCGCCATTTATCGGCAGCGCCATATGACTTAGTGCAATAGTTTAGTTAATCCCGGCAATCAGTGTCAGGAATAGCTAAAATTCAGCTATCCGCAATGCGGGATAAGATGGCACTCGCAAACGTTTGCCTGCACTGGTAGAATTACGGCGCTTTATTTTTACCACCACACCACCAACCGCAAACGCGTGGGGATTTCGCAGTGACCGACAAAACCTCTCTCAGCTATAAAGACGCCGGCGTAGATATCGATGCTGGTAATGCTTTAGTCGACCGTATCAAAGGCGTAGTGAAAAAAACCCGCCGCCCTGAAGTGATGGGTGGACTGGGCGGTTTCGGTGCCCTTTGTGCGCTGCCGCAAAAATACCGTGAACCTGTTCTGGTTTCCGGCACTGACGGCGTTGGCACCAAGCTGCGTCTGGCGATGGACCTGAAGCGCCACGATACGATCGGTATCGATCTGGTCGCCATGTGCGTTAACGATCTGGTGGTACAGGGCGCAGAGCCGCTGTTTTTCCTCGACTACTACGCAACCGGTAAACTGGATGTGGATACCGCAGCCAGCGTGATCACCGGCATCGCAGAAGGCTGTTCACAGTCTGGCTGTGCGCTGGTCGGCGGTGAAACTGCTGAAATGCCAGGTATGTATCACGGTGAAGATTACGACGTGGCAGGCTTCTGCGTCGGCGTGGTCGAAAAATCCGAAATTATCGACGGCAGCAAAGTGACCGACGGTGACGTGCTGATCGCGCTGGGTTCCAGCGGCCCGCACTCCAACGGCTACTCGCTGGTGCGTAAAATTCTGGAAGTCAGCAAAACCGACCCGGAAACCACCCAGCTGGAAGGCAAATCCCTTTCCGACCACCTGCTGGCGCCAACCCGCATCTACGTGAAAAATATCCTCAGCCTGATCGAACAGGTTGACGTGCACGCTATTGCCCACCTGACCGGCGGCGGCTTCTGGGAAAATATCCCACGCGTTCTGCCGGACAACACCCAGGCCGTACTGGAAGAGTCAAGCTGGGAATGGCCAGCGGTATTCGGCTGGATGCAGCAGGCCGGTAACGTCAGCCGTCATGAAATGTACCGCACCTTTAACTGTGGCGTGGGCATGGTGATCGCACTGAGCGCGGCGGAAGCGGATAAAGCCGTTCAGCTGATGAACGATGCGGGCGAAAAAGCCTGGAAAATTGGTACCATTAAAGCGTCTGATTCTGAAGAGCGTGTGGTCATCAATCCATGAAACGTATAGTCGTGCTGGTTTCCGGGAATGGAAGCAACTTACAGGCAATTCTGGACGCCTGTCAGCAGGGGCGGATTAACGGCAGCGTGGCTGCCGTATTCAGCAACAAGGCCGATGCCTATGGCCTTGAGCGCGCGCGTGAAGCGGGCGTTCCTGCTCATGCGCTGGCCGCCTCACAGTTTGCTGACCGCGAAGCGTTCGACCGCCAGCTGATGCTGGAAATCGATGCTTATGCCCCTGACCTGGTGGTACTGGCCGGCTATATGCGCATTCTCAGCCCGGCGTTCGTGCAGCGCTATGCCGGACGCATGCTGAATATCCACCCTTCCCTGCTGCCGAAATACCCGGGGCTGCACACTCACCGCCAGGCGATCGAGAACGGCGATGACGAGCACGGCACCTCTGTGCATTTTGTGACGGAAGAGCTGGACGGCGGTCCGGTGATTTTACAGGCGAAGGTTCCGGTATTCAGTGAAGACACCGAAGCGGATGTGACCGCGCGCGTTCAGCATCAGGAACACGCGATTTATCCGCTGGTGGTTAGCTGGTTCATTGAAGGCCGGCTGGCAATGCGCGAGGATCGCGCCTGGCTTGATGGCCAGCCGCTGCCTGCCGAAGGGCATGCTTTCGAATGATTGATACAGGGCGGAAAATATTCCGCCCTTATTTTTACCCAAACCGACCGGTAATGTAGTCCTCGGTCTTACGCTGCCGTGGCGCAGTGAACAGATCGTCGGTCAGTCCAAATTCCACTACGCTCCCCTGATGCATAAACGCGGTATAGTCAGAAACGCGGGCGGCCTGCTGCATATTGTGCGTCACCAGCACCAGCGTAAAGTGCTGCTTCAGGGTGCTCATCAGCTCTTCAATTACCAGCGTTGAAATCGGGTCCAGCGCGGACGTTGGCTCATCCAGCAGCAGGATCTCCGGTTCAATGGCAATCGCGCGGGCAATCACCAGCCGCTGCTGCTGACCGCTGGAAAGCGTCAGCGCATTTTGCCACAGATTATCCTTCACCTCGCTCCACAGCGCCGCAGCGCGTAGCGCACGCTCTACCGTTTCATCCAGCACCCGTCGATCGCGAATGCCCTGCAGGCGCAGGCCGTAAACCACATTGTCATAGATGGTCTTGGGGAAAGGGTTCGGGCGCTGGAACACCATCCCAACACGGCGGCGCAGCAGTGACAGATCGCGATCGTGGCCGAGGATCGACTGCTGATGCAGACGAATATCACCTTCCACCCGGCAGTTGTCGATCAGATCGTTCATGCGGTTAAAGCAGCGCAGCAGGGTCGATTTACCGCAGCCTGAAGGACCGATCAGCGCGGTAATGCGATTTTTCGGTATCCGCATACTGATGTTATTCAGTGCCGGTTTCGCCCCGTACCACAAACTCAGATTATCCAGCTCAAGCGCGGTTTCCGCATCTTCAAATATGACAGCCATAACCATCCCGTATTAGTGCATCAGCGCACGGTAGCGCTCGCGCAGACGATGGCGAAGGATCATCGCCACCAGATTTAATCCCAGGATCAGCAATACCAGTAACAGCGCCGTGGCGAACACCAGTGGGCGATCGGCCTCGGCGTTGGGGCTCTGGAATGCCAGATCGTAAATTTGAAAACCAAGGTGCATAAACTTACGGTCAAGGTGCAGATAGGGGAACAGCGAATCAATCGGCAGTTCAGGCACCATTTTGACCACTCCGACCAGCATTAACGGCGCGGTTTCGCCAGCGGCACGCGCCACGGCGAGGATCAGCCCGGTCAGCATCGCCGGAACCGCCAACGGCAGCGTGACATGCCACAGCGTTTCGGCCTGTGTGGCCCCCAGCGCCAGTGACCCCTGCCGCAGCGCGGGCGGAATACGCGACAGCCCTTCCTCGGTGGCGACGATCACCACCGGCAGCGTCAGCAGTGCCAGAGTCAGTGAGGCCCACAGCAGTCCGGGCGTACCAAAGGTCGGGTTTGGCAGCGTACCGGCGAAGAATAACCGATCGATGCTGCCCCCCATCAGCCAGACAAAGAAGCCCAGACCAAACACGCCGTAAACGATTGACGGCACGCCCGCCAGATTAACCACCGCGATACGTACCAGGCGGGTGAGCATATTGCGACCGGCATACTCATGCAGCCAGATTGCCGCGATCACCCCCAGCGGCATGACCACTACGGACATCAGCAGCACCATCAGTATGGTGCCAAAGATCGCCGGAAATACCCCGCCGTCTCGCTGCCCGTCACCGCTGCTGTCGCTCACAAAATGCCAGAGCTGATCGCCGAAGTGCTGCCATTTCTGCCAGGTACTCATTGTATTCGGCTGCCAGGCGGAAATAATCTGCCCCAGCGGAATACGCTGGGTAGCACCGGCAGCATCGCGCAGCAGCAATACCGTGTTGTTACTTTCAACATGCAGGGCAGAAAGGCGCGATGCGAAGCGCGCAAACTGCCGCTGTAGCTCTGCTCGATCAGCCTCATACACCGACTGTGCCTGGGCATCAAAATTCCTGCGGGCGATCTGCTTACTGCGCTGCTTTTCCAACGCTTCCAGCTGGGTATTCACTCGTGCCATCGATACCCGACGGAGTTTTTCCGCTTCGGCAATATGCTGGCGAGCCTGAACCAGGCGCTGTTGCAGCGTCTGGTTGAGATCGCGTGCCATCAGCGTCTGTCCACCCTCCTGCAGCCCATCAAACCAGCCGTAGGCATTTCCGCCGCTGAGGCGCTGTAACACAATTACCGGGCCAGGAGTGGTACGGTTGACGATCTCCGCTGACAGAACGGTACGGAAATCCGGTGCGGCGAAGTCGCGATTGCCGGTTTTAATCAGATAGCGGGTGACACTCTCCGGAAGATTCGGTGGCAGCGGCTGGCCGCTGGCTTCAAGCTGCTGCCGCGAGACCTGCTGCTGCCCGGCGACTTCACCCAGCAGCTGCTGCTCTCCTGACGGCGTATTGACGGTAAACAGCTCCACCGGCTGCGGCCAGAAATAGCGCAGTCCCTGCCAGCCCAGCAGGGCTATCAGCAGCATAAAGACCAGCAGGCTGACGGCGACGGCACCGCCGGTCAGCCAGCGCCAGCGATGGTTATTGCGTGCAGCGTTCATCATCCCTGCACCTCCTGCTGACTGTAACGCTGCCGCAGCCTTTGTCTGACTATTTCTGCAATCGTATTCACGACCAGCGTAAACACCAGCAGCACCAGCGCAGAAAGGAACAGTATCCGGTAATGCGCACTGCCCGCCGCCGCTTCGGGCATTTCAACGGCCACATTTGCCGCCAGCGATCGCAGCCCCTGTAGCAGGCCGCCGTCGGTCACCGGCGTATTGCCGGTAGCCATGAGTACAATCATCGTTTCACCCAGCGCCCGGCCAAAGCCGATCATCAGCGCGGCAAAAATACCCGATGATGCCCCGGGTAGTACCACCCGGGTCAGGGTTTGCCACTGTGTCGCGCCCAGCGCCAGCGATCCCTGGCCCTGCGAGGCAGGAACGCTAAAGATTGCATCTTCCGCCAGCGTAAAGATCAGCGGCACCAGCGCAAAGCCCATCGCCACTCCGGCCACCAGCAGATTACGTTGCTGATAGCCCGAACTGAGGCGTTCGGCCCACACCTGTCCCCAGATAGCCTGCTCCACCATGGGTACAATCCACAGGCAAAAAAGGCCGGTCAGCAGTAACAGCGGCAGCAAAATCACCACCTCGCGCCCTTCGGTCAGCCATCGTCTGCGCCAGCGCGGCGGCAGTTTCTGCCGCCCCCAGCTGCACAGCAGCAGCACAGCAGCCAGCATCAGCGGCAGCAGCATCACTCCTGAAAGCTTGTCGCCAAGTCTCGGGGCCAGCCACAGCCCGGCAATCAGTCCAATCACCACGCTGGGCAGCGCCCCCATCATTTCGATTGCCGGCTTCACCCAACGACGCAGCCGGGGTGACATAAACCACGCCGTGTACATCGCCGCCGCCAGCGCCAGCGGGGTGGCAAACAACATCGCCAGCGCCGCCGCTTTCAGCGTTCCCACCACCATCGGCACCAGGCTATATTTTCCCTGGTAATAGTCATTTGCCGACGTCGACTGCCAGACATAGTCCGGTTCAGGATAGTTTTCATACCAGACCTTTTGCCACAGGTTGCGCCAGCTGATATCCGGCCACGGGTTCTGCATACGATAGTGCTGCCAGTTGCCTTCTCGCTCCACCAGCAGTCCGTCACCTTCCGGTGAAAACTGCGCGCGCTGAATACCTGCCGACAGCTGCCGGGTCAGGATAGCGCCCTGCTGTTTACTGGCGTACAGCTTCAGCTCACCCTGGGGGCTGAGGGTGGCAAAGACACGTCGATGAGCTTCGCCGAACAGCAGCGGCTGCCAGAGGGCACCGTCGAAGTCACGAATCTGCCGCAGGTGTGGACCATCGGCACTGGCGATGTCAAACCACTGCGAAATCCCCCGATCGTCCGCCACCAGCAGAGAACTCCCGCCGCTGAGCAAAGCCAGCGATTTTGCCGGTCTCGGCAGCGTCACCGCATCACGCAGCGTGGGAGCCCCCTCACCCAGCGTCCAGACGCGCAGCTGCGAGCCGGAAAGGGTAAACAGCAGTCCACCGTCGGGTGAGAGCAGCAGCTGATTCACATTGCTGACGGTTAAATTTGTGTTTTGTGCGGGCTGCTGCGGCTGGAGTTGCCACAGGGTAATACGATCGGTCCCGGCCAGCGCAACAACCCAGCGATTCTCTGCACTCTGGGCCACGCTGATTTGCCCTGCCCCGGCATCACCGGAGGCAACAGGAATGTCACCCAGCGGGAAGGTCCACTGTGGTTTCTGCGGCAGGCTGAAGTCGGGGCGTACAAGCAGCATATTACCGCCGTTATCCAGCAGCAGCGTCGTCAGGTTATCCGCACTGGAGGCGGCGCGAACCGGCCCCGCCAGCAGCGTCTGGGGCTGAAGTTGCAGCGTCGGCTCAGACTGTGGCTGAGGGTGCTGATCCGACTTTGGCTGCGGCAGCGTCGCGTTTTGCGCCTCCAGAGAAATAAACTGGCCGCGACCGTCTTGATCAATACGCCAGCCCCAGCGCTGAACCTTATCCGTCCCCAGCGCTACCGACTGACTGTGAGAATCCAGTTTAATCTCACCGGCATTCTGAAAGCCTGGCGCGGAAAATAACGGTATAACCACCCAAATAAGCCAGAAAAACAGCAATAGCATCACTAACAGGATGGCCACCCCGCACGCGGTCACCACGCGCCGGGTCAGACGATCGGCAAATCGTCGGCTGCGGGCGTTATCGTGTACGGGAATCGGGTTATCGATCATGCCTGGTCTGGTTTCCATTATGCGGTAAAGTCGCTATGTTGCCCGTATGCGGCTAATAAGACAATTACACAGTGCGATACAATGACATATGCCCACCGACGCGGGGGCGCTTCCTGCGTCTCTGTCACAAAAATGTCATACATCTGCCGTTGGACATTGTTGCCATACTCTCGCCATAATGTTGCAGAACAATGGATATCTTCATCCTGAATCAGCCGAACGGAGTAAAAATGGGTCAGGAAAAGCTTTACATAGAAAAAGAATTAAGCTGGCTGTCCTTTAATGAACGTGTGCTACAGGAAGCTGCTGATAAAACTAACCCGCTGATTGAGCGCATGCGTTTTCTGGGTATCTATTCCAATAACCTGGAAGAATTCTATAAAGTCCGCTTTGCCGATTTAAAACGTCGCATTCTAATCGGTGAGGAACAGGGGTCTCCCAGCACGCCACGCCATTTGCTGAAAAAAATTCAGGCACGCGTTCTGAAGGCCGACCAGGAATTCGATAGTCTCTACAACGACCTGCTGCTGGAGATGGCGCGTAATCAGATCTTCCTGATTAACGAACGCCAGCTTTCCCCCAATCAGCAGAGCTGGCTGCGCCACTACTTCAAACACCATCTCCGCCAGCACATTACGCCGATCCTGATCAATGAAGATACCGACCTGATTGAATTCCTCAAGGATGACTACACCTATCTGGCGGTGGAAATCATTCGCGGCGAGGAGTTCCGCTATGCGCTGCTGGAAATTCCGTCCGATAAAGTACCGCGCTTCGTTAACCTGCCGCCGGAAACGCCTCGCCGCCGTAAGCCAATGATCCTGCTTGATAACATCCTGCGCTACTGCCTGGGTGATATCTTCCGTGGCTTCTTCGATTACGATGCGCTGAACGCTTACTCGATGAAGATGACCCGCGATGCGGAATATGACCTGGTCAACGAGATGGAGTCCAGCCTGCTGGAGCTGATGTCTTCCAGCCTGAAGCAGCGCCTGACCGCAGAACCGGTGCGCTTTGTTTACCAGCGCGACATGCCCGATGCGATGGTTGAACTGCTGCGTAAAAAGCTGAACATCTCCAACTATGATTCGATCGTTCCCGGCGGCCGCTATCATAACTTCAAGGACTTTATCGGCTTCCCTAACGTCGGCAAAGCAAACCTGGTCAATAAACCGCTGCCGCAGCTGCGCCATATCTGGTTTGACCGCTTCCGTAACGGCTTTGATGCCATCCGCAACCGCGATGTGCTGCTCTACTATCCGTACCACACCTTTGAGCACGTGCTGGAGCTGCTACGCCAGGCCTCGTTTGACCCAGCGGTGCTAGCCATCAAGATCAACATCTACCGCGTAGCCAAGCACTCACGCATTATGGATGCGATGATCCATGCGGCTTATAACGGTAAGAAAGTCACGGTGGTGGTCGAATTGCAGGCCCGCTTCGATGAAGAGGCCAATATCCATTGGGCCAAGCGCCTGACCGAAGCCGGCGTACACGTTATCTTCTCCGCGCCGGGTCTGAAGATCCACGCCAAGCTGTTCCTGATTTCCCGCCGGGAAAACGGTGAAATCGTTCGCTACGCCCATATCGGCACCGGTAACTTTAACGAAAAAACCGCCCGTATTTATACCGACTACTCGTTGCTGACCGCTGATGCACGCATCACCAATGAGGTGCGCCGGGTCTTTAACTTTATTGAAAACCCGTATCGCCCGGTCAGTTTTGAACATCTGATGGTGTCGCCGCAGAACTCGCGCAAAATGCTCTATCAGCTGATTGACGCGGAAATCGCCAACGCGCAGAACGGAATTCAGGCGGGTATCACCCTTAAGATTAACAACCTGGTGGATAAAGGCCTGGTCGATCGCCTGTATACGGCGTCCAGCGTTGGGGTGAAGGTGAACCTGCTGGTGCGCGGGATGTGCTCCCTGATCCCCGATCTGGAAGGTATCAGCGAAAATATTCGCGTGATCAGTATCGTTGACCGCTATCTGGAACACGATCGCGTCTATATTTTTGATAACGGCGGCGATAAAAAGGTCTTCCTCTCCTCCGCTGACTGGATGACGCGAAATATTGACTACCGTATTGAAGTGGCCGTCTCCATTCTTGATCCTATTCTGAAACAGCGTGTGCTGGATATTATTGCCATTCTGTTAAGTGATACGTTGAAGGCCCGTTATGTCGATAAAGAACTGAGCAATCGCTATGTTCCACGCGGTAACCGCCGCAAGGTTCGCGCGCAGCTGGCTATTTACGATTATATTAAATCTCTTGAGCAACCTGACTGACACACAACTATGCCAATATCCCATAAAAGTACGCCTAAACCGCAGGAACTTGCCGCTATCGACCTCGGTTCTAACAGTTTTCACATGGTGATTGCCCGCGTAGTGGACGGTGCCATGCAGGTTCTGGGTCGCCTGAAACAGCGGGTCCATTTGGCCGATGGCCTGGACAGTAATAATGTACTGAGTGAAGAAGCAATCCAGCGCGGCCTGAGCTGCCTGGCGCTGTTTGCAGAACGTTTGCAGGGGTTCAGCCCAAGCAACGTAACCATTGTTGGAACGCATACTCTCCGTCAGGCGGTGAATGCCGAGGATTTCCTGCAGCGCGCTGCGGAAGTGATCCCCTACCCGATTGAAGTGATTTCGGGCCATGAAGAAGCGCGCCTGATCTTTATGGGCGTGGAGCACACCCAGCCGGAAAAAGGCCGCAAGCTGGTCATCGACATCGGCGGTGGATCGACCGAGATGGTGATCGGCGAAGACTTTGAGCCGAAACTGGTTGAGAGCCGCCGCATGGGCTGCGTCAGCTTTGCCAACCTCTATTTCCCCGGCGGCACTATCAGCAAAGAAGCCTTCCGCCGCGCGCGGCTGGCGGCGGCACAAAAGCTGGAAACCCTGGCCTGGCAGTATCGCCTGATGGGCTGGCAGTATGCGCTGGGCGCATCCGGTACCATTAAAGCCGCCTGCGAAGTGCTGGTGGCAATGGGCGAAAAAGATAAGCTGATTACCCCTGAGCGGCTGGAAAAGCTGTATGACGAGGTCATCAAGCACAAATCTTTCGATGCCCTGAGCCTGCCTGGGCTGTCAGAGGAGCGTAAAGGGGTCTTTGTTCCCGGCCTGGCGATCCTCTGCGGCGTATTTGATGCGCTGGCGATCCGTGAACTGCGTCTTTCCGACGGCGCGCTACGTGAAGGCGTGCTGTATGAGATGGAAGGCCGCTTCCGCCATCAGGATATTCGCAGCCGCACGGCGCAGAGTCTGGCGAATCACTATGCTATCGACAGCGATCAGGCCCGTCGGGTGCTGGAAACCACGGAACAGCTGTTTGAGCAGTGGCGCGAACAGAATCCGAAGCTGGAAAATCCGCAGCTGGCCGCGCTGCTGAAGTGGGCCGCGATGCTGCATGAAGTGGGCCTGACCATTAACCACAGCGGCATGCATCGACATTCAGCGTACATATTGCAAAATACCAATATGCCCGGGTTTAACCAGGATCAACAATCGCTGCTGGCAACGCTGGTACGCTTCCACCGCAAAGCGGTTAAAGTGGACGAAATGCCACGACTGACGCTGTTCAAACGCAAGCAGTTCCTGCCGCTGGTATTCCTGCTGCGCCTGGGAACGCTGCTGAACAATCAGCGCCAGGCCACCACCCGTCCGAGCGACTTGCAATTGCAGACCGATGACGGTCACTGGACGCTGACGTTCCCGCGCGATTATTTCAGCCAGAACAACCTGGTTCAGCTGGATCTGGAGCGCGAGCAAAGTTACTGGAACGACGTAACCGGCTGGCAGCTGACGATACAGGAAGAGCAATAACGTAGTTGGTTAATGCTCATGTGGGGTTCAGGCTGGCCTGGACCCTTTTTTACGGATATAAGAAGCAATAAGATGATAAGACCCGATAATTTCTTTACGGAAAAGTACCAGCTCACCGCCCCCCATTCAGAAATCGTCGCCGCGCTGCCCTATCTTGCAGGCGGAACCGCGCTGGACGTTGGCTGCGGTAACGGCCGCAACAGCCTTTATCTGAACAATCATGGCTTTGACGTCACGGCGTGGGATAAGAATCCCGCCAGTCTGGCGCGGCTGAATGAGATTATTGCCGCGGAAAATCTGACCGGTATTCACACCGCTGAACACGACCTCAACGCCCTGCGCTTTAACGGTTCCTATGACATGGTACTGTCGACGGTGGTGATGATGTTTCTACAGCCGGAAACCATTCCGCAGCTGATTGCCGATATGCAGGCGAGCACGGCCAGAGATGGCTTTAATCTGATCGTCGCCGCTATGGATACCCCTGATTATCCCTGCACCCTCGGTTTTCCGTTCGCCTTTAAATCGGGTGAACTGAGCAATTACTACCGTAAATGGCACATCATCAAGTACAACGAAAACGTGGGCCAGCTGCATAAAACCGACGAAAACGGTCAGCGTATTTCGCTGCGTTTTGCCACCATCCTGGCGCAGAAAGCAAGCGTAAAAGACTGATTACCGCACTTCTTCAGGAGCCGCGACCAGATTGGCCAGCGGCTCCGGTATGCCGATAACAAACCCCTGTAAATAATCCACACCCAGCTTGCGCAGCGCCATGGCGACTTCTTGCGTCTCAACATATTCGGCGACGATCTGCATACGCTTCAGGCGTGCTACCACACAAATTGACTCAATAATCTGATAATCCAGGCTGCTTTGCAGCATATTGCGTACAAAGCTGCCGTCGATTTTCAGCATATCCACCTGCACCTGCTTCAGGCGTGAGTAGCTGGCATAGCCCGTACCAAAATCATCGATTGCCACCCGACATCCCAGCTGGCGGAGTTGAGAGATCGTACGATTTCCCCAGCTGTAATCACTCAGCATCGGCGACTCGGCGACTTCAATGATCAGCTGCCAGGGTTCAATATTGCTGGCCTTCAGGCGGGCCGCGATTTCTGCCGCCAGCTGAGGCCGACACAGCGTTGCGGCAAACAGGTTCACCGCAAAACGAATCCCCGGTAGCTGCTCACGATGGCGATCGATAAATGCCAGCACCTGATCCAACACCAGCTGATCGACCTCCCACGTCAGGCCAAACTCCTGCACAACCGGGATAAACTGGGCGGGTTTGATATGTTCCCCTTGCGAATTCACCATCCGCAGCAGGATTTCATGATAATCATCGCCGCGCATGCCGTGGATCTTCTGCGTCATCAGATAGAAGCCACCGTTCTGCATCGCCAGCTGAATATCCTGCAGCATCGCCAGCTTTTCCGTCAGCTGGCGCTGTACCGGTACTTTATCCTTTTGCTGCAGGTTTTCCGCATGGCCGCTGTGCAAAGCAATCTCCGCCATTGCACTCATTTCTCCGAGCAGCTCATACAGGTAGTTCACCGGCGGCATCACGCTACAGTAGCTGATACCTACGTCAGGATGGATCGGCAGACCATCCCAGCTAAGATGATAATCTTTCAGTCGCGCTTCCAGGCTTTCGATACGCGCCAGATTAGCGGAATGCTCCAGGCGCAGCGCAAGGTCAAATCCGGGAAGCTGATAGACGTTTTCCGATGGCAACAGCCAGGGTTTAAGATGCGCGGCGAGGCTGCGCTTATATTGAATACGCAACTGTAAACCATAGGTGCGACTCAGGCGGTCAAGGTCGGGTATCCGCAGAAAACAGAGCACTGCCCCGGTATTACTGGTCAATACCTGGCTTAACGCGCGCACATTGGGCAGCCCGATAACGGGATCGGTTATCGCCATGCGCCGCGCTTTATCCAGCAGCCGGCGCTGTCGGGTACTGATGGCGGACATCAGCAAAATTGTCAGTGTGAAAACCAGCAGATTCGCCGATATAACCGCCAGATGATACCCCTCAGTTGTCGGGCTTAAGTAGCGGTCACGCAGCTGATAGAGCACGATAAGCAGAATGCCCCAGCTCAACGAAGTAAACAGATAGCCAAAACGCGTCGCGGCCCAGAGCATCAACGGCAGCAGCAGAGGAATACCGTAGTCGGTCGTTAACAGGTTTTCCTGCGTGGTGTGAAACTGAGTGAGCATCAGCAGCAGAAACAGCACCAGACTCAGCCACAGCATCCACTCCCTGAACGTTACGCCGGACGCAAACTGATTACGGCAGCGCCGCCGCAGCGTGTAAAAGAAACGCGGATTACGGACTATTCGCAGCGCAAAATAAAACAGCTGCGCAGTCGCCAGCAGGGCCAGCATGGCGGACTGATAGTTAAGCAGGGTATGTATCGAGAACGGATCGCTGGAGAAAATCGAGTTACTCAGAGGCAGAATATTCATCGGCGTCACAATTTGCATCAGCACGATAAACAGCGTTGGCATAGCAAAGGCCAGCCAGAACAGCCTGACGGCCACGGTACGCAGCTCACCGATACCCGCCCGCCAGCGGCGATTCGACTGCAGGCTGTATCCTCCCCAGCACATCGACAGCGTGATCAGAAAAACTGAAATGATGGTGACCGCCTGAATGGGCGTATAGCGATGAAAATAGTGCCAGCAGAGTGCAATCATGATGCCTGGCAGCGCAGCCCAGTTAAACACCATCAGTAGCGCAATCATCAACGCCAGCGGAAGATAGATCAGATAAACATAACCTTCCGGCAGCCAAAGCCGCACTGAAAGTGCGGATGCCAGCGGCAGCGTAACCAGCGACAACAGCAAAGGCAGGCCCCAAAATCGGACGGAAAACTTTTTCAGAAAAACGGATTTCTTCATTTTTGTAATGTGCTTTTTAACGTGCTGCGCAGGTTTTAAAAGTTTCGATAACAATAAGACAGGATGATAATAAGTAATAATGTCCTGATGCTATTATATGTTGAAAACATGACCACAGGTTGATTACTGTCAATCTTACTATAATTCCGCTCGACCGTAGTTGATTCTACCGTTGAGCTCGTTTTTCAATATACAAAAATCTTGCCAACTGATTGAAACACAGCGCCTGCAGCCATTGACCTGACAGCCCTGCTGTGTCTAAATTAATCATCGCCCGTCAGGGTCTTACTGGATTAAAGTGCGTGAATAGCGCTATGTCATTTCGAAAACGTCAAAAAACCGGAACCATAACCCGTATCATTCTGTTCGTCAGCTTTATCATTTTGTTAGGCCGACTGATTTACGTGGTACCCGGTGCGATTGAACATCATAAACAAAAAAAAGCCGCTCCAGCCACATCCGTCAGCGCCGTTAAAGATAACTAGCGCATGCGGGCGGAATTCGTAGCGGGCCGTCGTTTGCGTCTGCCGCTTCTTCAGTGGCTTTGATCGACTAAGCTATAACCTCACATTGCCTGTTCATCGCCAGATTAAAGGACGTAGTATGTCAGCCCTCTCTCATGTTCAACAACTGGCTGAAATTCGTGGCCGCCTTCTGAACCTGCTGCTTAACGATAAAGATCTGGTTGATACGCTGTTGGGGCACCCGCTGCAAGAGTCAGCGGCCGAAGCCGAAGCCCACCGCGAACAGATTGACGAAATCAAGCAAACCCTCCCCCTGCTCCATGCCGCTGATATTGCCGACCTGCTGGAAGCTCTGCCGGGAGAAGAACGTCTGGCGCTGTGGAGCCTCATCGGTAATGACCGTCGCGGTCAGGTGCTGGTAGAAGTTTCCGAAAGCGTCTGGGAAAGTTTGATTGAAGAGATGAGCGACCGCGATCTGCTGCGCGCCATCGAGCCGCTTGATATCGACGAGCAGGCTTATTTAGCACGATATCTCTCACGCGATATTACCGGCCGCCTGCTGACCTCGCTGGCGCCAAATCTGCGCTCCCGCGTGCTGGACGTGATGCATTTTGACCGTGACCGGGTCGGCCGCATCATGGACTTTAATCTGGTGACGGTACGTTCCGATGTCACCCTTGCCACCGTACAGCGCTTTTTGCGGCGCAGAAAAATTATTCCTGCAGGCACCGATAAGATTTTTGTTACCGACAAAAATAACACCCTGCAGGGCGAACTGCCGCTGACGGAAATTCTGCTGAATACGCCGGATAAAAAAGTCCTGCAGGTGATGAACGACAGTCCGACTACCTTTCTTATCGACGATAAAGCCGAAGATGCGGCGGGCTCATTCGAACGCTATGACCTGATTTCCGCTGCCGTTATTGATGCCAAAGGCAAACTTATCGGCCGCGTTACCGTTGAAGATGTGATTGATCTGGTCAATGACGAGAACGACAGCAATATCCGTAAAATGGGCGGCGTGAACCCGGATGAAGATGTTTTTGCACCGGTCAGAAAAGCGGTTCGCACTCGCTGGACCTGGCTGGCGATCAATCTCTGTACTGCATTTATCGCCTCGCGGGTAATTGGCCTGTTTGAGGACACCATCTCTCAACTGGTCGCGCTGGCAACACTGATGCCTATCGTGGCCGGAATTGGCGGCAACACCGGCAACCAGACGATTACCATGATTGTTCGCGCTCTGGCTCTGCATCAGGTTGAGCCGGGTAACTTCTCTTTCCTGATTGCACGTGAACTCGGCGTCGCGCTGATAAACGGCGTGTTCTGGGGGGGAATTATGGGCGGCGTAACCTGGGCCATGTACGGTAATGCTGCGCTGGGCGGCGTGATGATGCTGGCGATGGTGCTGAACCTGTTGCTCGCTGCGCTGATGGGCGTACTGATACCGCTGCTGATGACCAAACTCAAACGCGACCCCGCCGTGGGTTCCAGCGTCATGATTACCGCACTAACCGATACTGGCGGCTTCTTTATCTTCCTCGGACTCGCCACTCTCTTCCTTCTTCACTAAGCCTTCCCCCGGATGTCATCCGGGGAATCACCGTTTCTCATCTTAAAACTGTTATAAAATGATAATTAATGGTCTGTAATGTGACTTATCACGCAGATCAAATTCTCCTTCACCGCTAATCTAACAAAAAATAACAAAGCTTCACCATTATTAACGCTCCCAGTCGCCGGACGAATACTGAACCGGAGTTGCAGGATCGTCGTTTCACTACCCGAAGAACGGATTTTCCTCTGACTCTTCCCTACACGAAGGATGAATTATGAATATGCAAACATCGGCACCGCCGCTCAGCAGCCATATCAGCGATCGGGAGGAAAATGCATGGAAGCGAGCGGTTTGGCGTATCCTCCCAATACTGATGATCAGCTACATCTTCGCCTATCTCGATCGTATTAATGTCGGTATTGCCAAGCTGCAAATGTCGAGCGATCTGGCATTTTCAGAAACGGTATATGGATTAGGTGCAGGTATCTTCTTTATCGGCTTCTTCTTTTTCCAGGTACCCAGCAATATTGTTCTTCAGCGCTTTGGCGCACGCCGTTTGCTGGCTGCACTACTGGCATGCTGGGCGGTTATTGCCCCGCTGACCGCACTGGTCACTACGCCATTCCAGTTTTATGCCGTGCGCTTTATGCTTGGCCTGACTGAATCAGGCTTCTATCCCGGGGTGATCCTGTATCTCTCATTCTGGTTCCCGTCCTACCGTCGCGGAAAGATGTTTGCACTGTTCGCCGCTGCCGTCCCACTCTCTGGTCTGCTGGGTGGCCCGATCTCAGGCTGGATTATGGATCATTTCCATAATATGCATGGCCTTGCCGGCTGGAAGTGGCTGTTTATCCTGCAGGGGACGCCATCGCTGCTGGTGGGCCTGCTGGTGTTAAAAATGCTGCCCGATCGCATCAACGACGCCAAATGGCTCAGCGCCGAAGAGAAAGCAATCATGAATGCCCGCGTACAGGAGGATGCCGTAGAGGATTCACCACATGAGCAGGCCAGCCTTGGCGCGGTACTGCGCAACGGCAAATTGTGGCTGCTGACCCTGATCTACTTCTGCCTGATCGCTGGTTTCTACACCGTCAGCTTCTGGTTGCCAACGCTGGTTCGCAACGCCGGGGTTGAAGATGTCTTCACGGTTGGCATGCTGACGGCTATTCCCTACGCCGCAGCCATTGTCACCATGATTGTCGCCTCGCGCAGCGCAGATAAACACCGTGAACGCCGTTGGCACCTGGCCGTCATTGCCATCATGAGCGGTGTCGGCATGGTTATTTCAGCCCTCTATGCCGACAACCTGTGGATTGCGATGTTTGGCCTGACTCTGGGTGCGGCCGGTGGGTTAAGCACGCTGCCGCTGTTCTGGAGCCTGCCCACTGCCTTCCTCGGCGGCACCATGGCCGCCGTAGGTATCGCCCTGATTAACTCCTTCGGTAACCTGGCAGGTTTTGTCGCCCCTTACCTGATGGGCTTCCTGAGCGATCTGACTCATTCGACCCTGGCCGGTATGTTGATCATTTCCTGCACGCTGTTTGTTGGTGCTGCAGCGATCTTCCTGATCCCCGGCCGTGTTGTTAACCGCTAATTCTAACGAGGCAAACTATGAATATCGTCATCACCGGAGCCGCCGGATTCCTGGGAAAAAAACTGGTTAAAGCGCTGCTGGCTAAAGGTTCACTGCTTAACCGCCAGGGCCAGATGCAGAACATCACAAAAATTACCGCTTTCGATATCGCGCCGCTGGCAGGTATTGACGATCCGCGCCTGCAAGTTGTCTGCGGCGATATCAGTAACCCGGCTGAACTGGCTAATTTGATTAACGAGCAAACCGACAGCGTGTTCCATCTGGCAGCCATTGTTTCCGGCCAGGCAGAACAGGACTTCGACCTCGGTATGAAAATCAACGTCGACGCTGCACGCCAGATCATGGAGCGCCTGCGCGCATTACCGCAGCGTATTCGCCTGGTCACCACCAGCTCAGTGGCGGTATTTGGCGGTAACCTGCCGGATAAAGTACCGGATGAGCAGGTGTGGATGCCGCAAAGCTCCTACGGCACGCAGAAAGCAATGAACGACCTGCTGCTGTCAGACTACAGCCGCCGTGGCTTCCTGGATGGCCGTAGTCTGCGTATGCCAACTATCGTCATCCGCCCCGGTAAACCGAACGCAGCCGCATCCAGCTTTGCCAGCGGCATTATCCGTGAGCCGCTGAACGGCGAAGCGGCGAACTGCCCGGTCAGCACCGATACCCGTCTGTGGCTGATGTCACCAGACAAAGCCGTTGCAGCGCTCATCCGCGGCCATGAGCTTGATAGCGAGAAACTGGATCAGGGGCGCGTCATCAATCTGTGCGGCCTGTCGGTAACCGTAGAAACAATGATTGGGTCACTGCGCAAAATCGCCGGTGATGACGTTGTTGCCCGCATCAGCTATCAGCCAGACCAGGCGATTATTAATATCGTTAACTCCTGGCCCGGCGATTTCCATGCTGACTACGCCCGCCGCCTCGGCTTTGAAGCCAATGCCTCATTTGACGAAATGGTCAGAGAATATCTTGCAGAGAAAGAAGCCACTGCATGATGTCACCAGGGCCGGTATTGACCGGCTCTGCTGACCTACTCCTGCCGGTAACGCCGCTTCTGGTTGAGCAAATTGATACTTAACGCCACCAGAGCGGCTTCCTGTACTCCCGCAGGCAAACGATAGCTTCCCCGCCCTTCCAGCCAAGACAACACATCAGCAAGATGCCAGAAAGCCGTTGAGCCTTCATGGACCGGAGCGGGAAAAGTCAGATGATGTGCCAGCATCAGCTTGCGCATGTTCTGCCGGGAGACGCCGATAAGATCGGCCACATCGGTCAATCCGACATAATCCGGTGAGACTTCAAACAGCACCGCATCGGCTAACACGGCAGAAATTTGCTGCATTGCGCTATAAATGGCCAGCTGTGCAGAATCTGACTCACGGATAAATTCCAGTGCAATACGCCCCGGTATCCCCAACCCAATCAGCGCATCATCACAGCCTGCCTGTGCCAGTTTTTCAACCAGCTCATCCGTGTCGCTTACTGTCTCTGATAGCTGATACTTCAATGTAAATGTGTATTCCATGGCGTTCCTCTTCCTGATTGTGCCTCATACTGCTGACGAAATGTGCAGTGCTCAACGACTCGCCGGAGCTGTCGGGCATGATTAACGGCATTCCCCGGCGTACTCCATATGCAGGAAATGCAAAATTCCCCACATCGACAGGCAACGCTGTTCCACGGACAGTACATTTTTCCCCATGCATGTCCGCCTTTGCTTACCACGCGCCAGCCCTGCTCTTCGGCATACCGGAGTACGGCTTCAATTTCTTTTATGGCATGGCAATGTCGATCCATCTGTTCCTCCATAGTGCATTCGGGTATTAAGGTTGTCAAGTGACAACCTGGTTATTCTTTCCCCTACTCTGCCAGGACTGAATCGAAAGAACCAGTGTGAACAAGCAACTGCTGGAGGGTTGCCGTAAAAAGAACGGTGAATTTACACTGATGAGAATGATGTTGCGGGCCAGCTCGCAAATTGTAACCAGCCACAGCAAACGGGAGATTAACGGTGAGAACAGAACGGCTAGTTTTGCAGACGATCGCTTTGCAGATTCTCGCCACCAATCCCACCGATAAAAGGCAGACGCGGGCGCAGCGGGGCAAACTCCAGTCCCAGATTCAGTCCCAGAATATTGATTTCAATCCCCTCTTCGGCTCCCAGCGTAACGCCGGCAAGGCCAAGCA
Source organism: Pantoea coffeiphila (assembly GCF_016909495.1). Lineage (GTDB taxonomy): Bacteria > Pseudomonadota > Gammaproteobacteria > Enterobacterales > Enterobacteriaceae > Erwinia > Erwinia coffeiphila. Next base: position 490,151 of record NZ_JAFBFW010000004.1, read on the forward strand.
AAGACACCTGCAGCCCACGTCCGGAAGGCGGCAACCCTATCGGGTTAAGCAGGGAGCGAAAATCTTTTCCGACTGCGTTTGCCGGCATATCAAGCTGTAAATCGGGCACTTCCCGCCCGATATGAGCAAGGAAGGTGTTACTGTTAGGCCCGGGCCAGGCGTGATAAGTCTGCGGCCACGGATAAGAAGCAATCGCCGCCTGAATTTTCGGGATCATCGCTTCTGCCGCAGATCCCCGATGCTCCACCAGCAGACGTGGCTTCGCGCCATACCAGTATCCATCCGGTGGGTTAGCATTCAGCCGCACCTTGTCGCCGTTGCCCCAGCCAATCACTTCATAGCGGCTAAAATGAGTTTCACCCGCACGCTTAAAAATAATCCAGGGATGCACTGCCACCTTGCCTTTCCAGCCATAGGTGGGTGCAACATACACCTGCACAATCGCCAGATTTGCTAACCGGGCCGGATCGGGTGCCATCCCTGAGGAATCACGCCGGGCCGACCACCAGCCCTGACCGGCTGACTCCGCGTGATGGGTTGCCTGTGCCAGGCTGATACCCAGCGATAGCAGCATAATACAGAGAATAATCAGGCTCAGCGCTTTCAATGGCAGCATGGCCAGCTCCTTTATCAGTTCATAGTTCAGGGTGAATACCGCGCACAAAATTTCACATCTCCTGCCATTCAGGCCTGTTTTCAGACGTGCGAACACCTGGCGTCGAATCGGAAATAAGCAGGAGGTGGTACTGAACGTTTGCAGATTGATGCGGAACAGATTTGCAGCATCTGTCGCTAAATTGACATAAAAGCCACTGGTCGTCTATTGCAGGACCACGCTTATTACATAGCTTGACAGTAGGTGGACGATTCCCCCTTTCGGTGGCACGATAAGGGATAATCCGCGCTTTTCTGATTGAATACTGCGGGCATAGTTCGAGGATATTCCTGATGAATACGCCGGGCAATATGGGTGGCAGCAGAGACTGGGTCAATTTCCGTCGTGATGATGAGACCGGCATAGAGAGCATCAACGCGCATTTTCGTGGCCACGCCTACGATCCGCACGATCATGACGAAGTGCTGGTCGGAGTAACTATGCAGGGCCTTCAACGGTTTAACTGCCATCGCACCCTGCATACCAGCCAGCCTGGCCGCGCGATCCTGATTGAGCCCGGTGCCGTTCACGACGGCCACGCGCCGGACGTCGACGGCTTTACCTACGTGATGCTTTACCTACCGCAAAGCTGGGTCACAGAGATGATGCAGCGTCGCGGGCTGGGTGATGTTTCGGTGATTGAAGCCGCGTTTCGCCATACTCTGACCGATGATTCACAATTAATCACAGCCATTCAGCAGGCATTTTTTGCCGTTCATCATCAGGAAGGTCGGCTGGCTCGCGATCAGACGCTAGATCACCTGCTGTATCTGCTCTCCCGCCATATCGGCAACAGGCCGGCCGTCAGCCTTGATGAGTCTTTGATGCAAATGTATCAATTACGTGATTATCTGCACGACCGTATGCACCTGGATATCGGGCTGGATGAGCTTTCTCAGCACGCTGGCCTTGACCGCTTTCGCCTGAGCCGTCAGTTTAAGAAGGCCTTCGGCCAGTCACCACACGCTTACCTGGTCCGGCTTCGGCTGCGCACCGCGCGGGTAATGCTCGCACAGGGCATTGAACCCGCACGGGTTGCCTCAGACGTCGGTTTTTCCGACCAAAGCCATATGGGGCGCTGGTTCCAGCGCGCTTATCGCCTTTCACCGGCGGGTTACCAACGCCATTGCACAAACGTTCTAGATCGACAGGCCCGTCATCTCTGATGATGTCATCTCATACAGATGACCGGAGAATGGCTACCGATGTTTGATACAAAAATCGCCTTTATCGTGCGTGATGATTTGCCCACCTGGCAGCGTTTAAATGTTGTGGCATTCCTGGCGACGGGGATTGCCGCCACGGCCCCCGAAATTATGGGCGCGCCTTACGTTGATGCCAAAGGTCGCCAGTACGGCAATATGTCCGGCCAGCCTATGCTGATTTTTGCAGCGGATATCAATGGATTGCAGACGGCACATCGCAAAGGGCTGGAGCGCGAGTTAACGCTGATCCCCTACGTGCATGCGATGTTTTCAACCGGACACGATGAAGCGAACCGCGATGTCTTTATGGCTGAGGACGCAGACAATTTAAATCTGGTCGGGCTGGGTGTACGTGGGCCGAAAAAGATCGTGGATAAAGTGATTAAAGGACTGGGATTACACAATTAAAAATTGATAACAGTCCCCCCCTTCGCCACATTGCACTGATTTATGGAGTATTTTTACTGGTGCAGCAGCGCATTTTAACCCGGACACCTCTCAGACAGAACCTGCACACTCTGGCTGACTGGCGCAACGCCCGATCAATCAGAGTGTGCAACGGTGCCTTACTGGCGAAGCGTCCGGTTTTATCCGCGGTTGCCTCGTTAGAAACGATAGAGGCTGAATGGCTCAGGATTCAGCACAGGCGTCTTACCAAGCAGCAGATCGGCGGTTATCTCGGCTGAAACCGGGCTTTCCGTCATTCCCCAGCCGGTCGCGGTGTTGATCACCATACCCGGGTACTCTTTCACCACGGAGATGATTGGGTCCTCATCCGGTGCAATCGACATCGCGCCACTCCAGCGATCGACAAGTTTTGAATCTTTAAACGCCGGGAACTCCGCTTTCAGTTTCTCCAGTGAACTTTCCAGCTCAGGAACGTCCGGAGCCGCGGTCATATCGCGATATTTCTCGAACGGCGACACTTCGTTCAGCGCCCAGTGTTTTGGCTGCATAAAGGTATTGATTAGCTGCTCGTTGAGTGAAATATGCACCGGGAAGTCAGGCTGGGACATCAGCGGCAGATACTTGTAGCCGTACATAAAGGATTCCTGCACAACAGGAGCAACAATCACACGCGGCGAGGTTGCATAGCTGCCGTCGGCCTGTTCACGGAAGTAAATATTCCCCGGTAATGCAACGTTACCGCCAGGTGCACCCGGCGCAGCACTGATCAGCTGCTGTGACTGATAGGCTGGCAGCGTTGGCACATTGACATTCAGATTCTGCATAAACAGTCGGGACCAGGCCCCACCGGCAACCACAACCTGCGACGTTCTGATTGCACCCTGTTCAGTCACCACATCGGAAATGGCACCGGCCTGGGTTTCAATACCCCTGGCGGCACAGTTGGTGTAGATTTTTACACCGATCTTCATCGCGTATTCAGCCATCACGAAGGCGGCGATTTCCGGATCGAGACTGCCTGAGTCTTCTTCAAATCCAGCGATTTTCCAGCTGGACGTGGCACCTTTTAAGCGCTGGTTCAGTTCATCACCTTCAATGATTCGGGTTTTGAATGGGATATCTGAACCCACTTCTTTATGTTTGGTATCAATCCACTGTCTGACGTGTGCTAAATCTTCATCATCCAGTGGAACTTCAACCCTGCCCTGCGTGCGATAACTGGTATCGGCACCCACTTTGGCATTCATCTCGCGCCAGCGCTGCTTCGCCATATGGTGCAGCATGAAAGTGGCATCCGGCATTTTATAGGTCATCACCTGACCATAAAAACGGCTCGACTGCTCACCGGCAATATTCCCTTTTTCAACAACCACAACCGACAGGCCGCGCTCAGCCAGGTTGATTGCGGTCATAATCCCCTGAATCCCGCCCCCCACAACGACGACATCGGACTGCTTTGGCAACGGCCCATTCAGACCGTTAACAAAGCCAACTCGCGGTTTACCCGGGATCAGGCGACCTTCGCGAGTTAGCATCGGAGTCAATATCCCGGCACCACCGGCAGCAACCACGGCTGCACCACCAATCAAAAATTTTCTTCTTGTGATATTCATTTTAGATTTTCCTTTTAATAACAGGTAAGCAGCTTTCCCGATGCCGTTACCCGAGAAATTCATCTGTAGCGAACAGTACGCAGGCGATATCCCCACGACATTCGGTGTTAATTTTAAGAATTGATATCTGGTGAAGCTTTAATGTTGATTAACAGGCAGCGATTCCTGTTCCCTAAAAAATGCAAAGGCATCCCTGACGATTATTAATATAATCACCAATAGCTTTACGGATAATTAAAATTGAGTTTCCGTCAGCCTCCAGCCGTACGAATCTGGCCGTTATCCATATCACGTCATGGACGGCATCTAAAACGTTAACAGAATCTCTTTAGCGGAAACGTTAATTTCCGGGATCGCGTATGTGAGTGCGCATTCCTAATTATCTCTTGTCCGGTTGCATGTTGCAGCACGGCATCTCAGGGGGTAACAAAACATCCATCGGTGCGCACATTAACAAACTTGACACATAAAAACACCCTTTTATGCACGTTATGATAACCACCAACACACTGAAAAACGTGTAAAACGACCAAAACCATTCACTTTTGTGAATAAAAAGTGCATAAATAAACGTAAATCAGTGTAAATTTAATGATTAATTATTCATTTAAAAAAAATAAAAAATAATCAAAAAAATCGAGAGATTGAATTAACCCTGAATATTAAAATGTCATTTTTAGCAATCATCAGCAGTGGCAGACAACATACACGCTGTAAAATCCAGCACCCACTTAATGCTTGCCGTTTAGGCGCAGACATTACGGGGTTACTTTATAGACATTATATAGCTAAGGTTATCGACATAAGATAACCGCATCTTTTTTAGCCGGAGTATTTTGATGATTTAATCACCAGCGCGATGAAAAAAAAGATTTATTTAAGGGCAATAAAACCTGCTAACCCCACCCTAATCTCAGGGGTAAACTTCACTATATCGTTAAATCAGTTATTTCGTTGAATTTCGCAACGGCGCTGAATATATACAAGATCCTGCCACGAACACACCTGACACATCAGATTTTCGGCTTTAACCCGCATACGCGTAGACATGCTGATTTTCTTCATATTCGTTACCTTTCTCTGCGGTATGCCTACTGCTAACGCAGCGCTACAACGCTGAAGGTCACATTTTGCCATTAAATCCGCTGCGTACGCTGCCTGATAAAGGGGAACCTCAAGAAGAGTGGGCAGAAAACTGTAATACTCAAGCAACGCTATCTTTGGGTTTTTAGCGGGGAGAGGCTCAGGCCGCGTATAAGTGAGACGAGAAATTCCCCATTTTGGAACCTCTGCCCCATACGCATCGCGCAGGTCAATACGGAGAACGATTTATGGCAAAGATTACGGAACGGTTGATTGCTGAGATCCTGCAACAGGTCGGTGGTAAAAACAACGTCGTGGCCTGCGGAAACTGCATGACCCGACTGCGCCTGACGTTAAGCAATGACCAGCTTGTCGATCGCGACAAATTGAAAGTGCTGCCGGGTGTTCTTGGCGTGATTAATACTGAAGATCAGCTGCAAATCGTTCTCGGGGCGGGTAAAGCGCAGACCGCCGCTGAAATGATGAATATGCTGCTGGCCAGCGGCGCGGTTGCTGATATTGAAGGCCCAGCTATTGACGCAGTGGCTCGCGATAACAAGCAGAAGATTAAAGCCAGCCAAACCAGCGCCGTGCATCAGTTCCTGGCGAAGTTCGCCACCATTTTTACGCCGCTGATACCCGGCTTTATTGCCGCCGGAATGCTGCTGGGTTTTGCAACGCTGCTCGAGCAAAGCCTGCTGGCAAATGCGGCTGAGAAGAATGTGACGCTGGTGCAGATCGTCGGTTACATGAAGATTTTCGGCAAGGGACTGTTTACCTTCCTGCCGATACTGATTGGCTACAACGCGCAGAAAGCCTTCGGCGGAACCGGTGTTAACGGCGCCATTATTGCCTCGCTGTTCGTGCTGGGTTACAACCCCGATGCGACGGTGGGCTACTTCTCCGGGATCGATAACTTTTTTGGCATGAGCATCGATCCGCGAGGGAATATTATTGGCGTGCTGATTGCCTCAATTCTCGGCGCGTGGATCGAACGGCAGCTCCGCCGCGTTATCCCCGACAATCTCGACATGATCCTCACCTCCCTGCTGACGCTGGTTATTACCGGCGCAATCACCTTTACCTTAATCATGCCGATTGGCGGCGAACTGTTTAAAGGCATGTCCTGGCTGTTCCTGCACCTGAACGGCAACCCGTTTGGCTGCGCGGTTCTTGCCGGACTGTTCCTGATTGCGGTCGTTTTCGGCGTGCATCAGGGCTTTATCCCGGTTTATTTTGCGCTGATGGATGCCCAGGGCTTTAACTCCCTGTTCCCGATACTGGCGATGGCCGGGGGCGGACAGGTCGGTGCCGCGCTGGCGCTTTACTTCCGTTCGGCCAGGCACTCAGCCACGCGTAATCAGGTGAAAGGCGCGATTATTCCCGGCCTGCTGGGCATAGGCGAACCGCTGATTTATGCCGTGACGCTGCCTCGGGTAAAACCGTTTGTCACCGCCTGCCTGGGCGGTGCCTGCGGCGGCTTCTTTATCGGCCTGGTGGCATGGCTTGGGCTACCGATTGGCATGAACACCGTGTTCGGCCCGTCCGGGCTGGTGACGCTACCGCTGATGACCTCTAACGAGGGGATCTATACCGGCATGGCGGTTTACGCGGCGGGGCTTCTTGTCGCCTACGTGAGCGGTTTTATCATCACGTGGTGCTTTGGCTGGAAGGATGTGGATTTGAGCTGAAGATTGGGTTATGGGTCTTCTTTGAGACTGTACATAAATTCGTGTACTTACCAACGTTCTGTTTCGTCGAAATTGAACCCTCAACATTTCACCACCGGTTCAGGAATGGCCTGCCAGTCAAAGTCATAGAAGGAACGTTGAACGTATGTAACTTATAAATTACAATTAAACTCAGGGACGAAGGGGAAAAGATGTATCAATCGAAGTACTATCAAGATGAAAACGGAAAGCAACCATTTAATGATTGGAGAGAAAAGCTCAAGAAAAAGGATCTTCGTGCGGTATCCAAAATCGACAACTGTATCGATCGTGCAGAAGCAGGTAACTTTGGCGATCATAAGTTCGAGCGGGATGGTGTATGGGAAATGCGCATTAATTACGGTTCTGGCTACCGTGTGTATTACTCGATTGAGGGGAACAAAATCATCATACTGCTTATAGGTGGCACTAAAAAATCTCAGGATACGGATTTAGATCATGCAATTAGATACCTGCAAGACTATAAAAAGAGGTCAAAAAATGACAGCCAATACTAAAGCAGACGCAGTATCAACTCAGGATACTCAGAACTTCCCACCCACAGTAGACCGCGATGCTCTGTTTATTGAGGAGCTTCGCGCCGATCCTTCTTATGCTGAAATTTACCTACAAACCGCATTAGAAGACATTTATGAGGAAGGTGGCGTATCTGCATTTCTTACCGCGCTTCGCCGGGTGGTTGAAGCTCGTGGAGGCGTTGGCGAAATATCACGACGTTCAGGTCTTGCACGCCAGAATATCTACCGGGCTCTATCTAATGAAGGTAATCCAACTATCAAAACGCTGACGGAAATCACCCGTGCTGCGGGAATCCGCTTAACACCGAATCGCCCTTGAAAAGAAAAAGCCCCTGTAAGAACAGAGGCTTTTTGCGGTATTAAACAGAAGTGATTAGCCAGGAACTGGCGTTAAATCATTCCCACTCAATCGTGGCCGGTGGCTTACCGGAGATATCGTAAACCACGCGGGAGATGCCGTTCACTTCGTTGATGATGCGGTTGGAAACGCGGCCGAGGAAGTCATACGGCAGGTGCGCCCAGTGTGCAGTCATAAAGTCGATGGTTTCTACCGCACGCAGGGAAACAACCCAGTCGTATTTACGGCCATCGCCCATCACGCCCACGGAACGAACCGGCAGGAAGACGGTAAACGCCTGGCTGACTTTGTTGTACAGGTCGGCTTTGTGCAGTTCTTCAATGAAGATGGCATCCGCACGGCGCAGCAGGTCGCAGTACTCTTTCTTCACTTCGCCCAGCACGCGCACACCCAGACCCGGACCAGGGAACGGATGACGGAACAGCATCGCGTGCGGCAGGCCCAGCTCCAGGCCGATTTTACGCACTTCGTCTTTGAACAGCTCACGCAGCGGTTCAACCAGGCCCATCTTCATCTCTTTCGGCAGGCCGCCCACGTTGTGGTGAGATTTGATGACGTGCGCTTTGCCGGTGGCAGATGCCGCAGACTCAATCACGTCCGGATAGATGGTGCCCTGTGCCAGCCACTTCACGTCTTCCAGCTTCAGCGCTTCTTCGTCGAAGACTTCAACAAACACGCGGCCGATGATTTTACGTTTAGCTTCCGGATCGTTTTCACCCGCCAGCGCATCCAGGAAGCGCTTTTCGCCTTCAACGTGGATGATGTTCAGACCAAAGTGGTCGCCGAACATTTCCATCACCTGCTGGGCTTCGTTCAGGCGCAGCAGGCCGTTATCCACGAATACGCAGGTCAGGCGATCGCCGATGGCGCGGTGCAGCAGCATCGCGGTAACGGAAGAGTCAACGCCACCGGACAGGCCCAGAATCACTTTATCTTCGCCAACCTGCTCGCGCAGGCGCTCAACGGCATCTTCGATAATCTTCGCCGGGGTCCACAGTGCTTCGCACTCGCAGATGTCGCGCACGAAGCGCTCCAGCAGGCGCTGGCCCTGACGGGTATGGGTCACTTCCGGGTGGAACTGTACGCCGTAGAAGCGCTTCTCTTCGTTGGCCATAATGGCAAACTGACAGGTATCGGTGCTGGCAACGGTCACGAAGTCGGATGGGATCGCGGTGACTTTGTCGCCGTGGCTCATCCAGACGTCCAGCAGCGGCTTACCGGCGGCGCTCAGGGCGTCTTCGATATCGCGGGTCAGCACGCTCTGGGTTTTCACTTCTACCTGCGCATAGCCAAACTCACGCTCGTTAGAACCTTCAACCGCGCCGCCCAGCTGCATTGCCATGGTCTGCATGCCGTAGCATACGCCCAGCACCGGCACACCGGCGTTAAACACGTACTCAGGCGCACGCGGGCTGCCGTGTTCGGTGGTGCTTTCCGGACCGCCGGAGAGGATGATGCCGCTCGGTTTGAAACCGCGGATCTGCTCTTCGGTTACGTCCCACGCCCACAGTTCGCAGTACACGCCCAGCTCACGCACGCGGCGCGCAACCAGCTGAGTATACTGTGAACCGAAATCGAGGATCAGAATGCGGTGTTTATGAATGTTTTCCGTCGTCATTGGCTATTCCAGGGCGATGTAATTCAAATACGGGAAGTAGTAAAACGCCCGGCTAAGCCGGGCGCACAGTACAGGGTTTATCAGGAACCCATGCGGTAGTTCGGGGACTCTTTGGTAATGGTCACGTCGTGAACGTGGCTTTCCTGAATCCCGGCACCGCTGATGCGAACAAATTCCGCTTTGGTACGCAGGTCGTCGATAGTACCACAGCCGGTCAGGCCCATACAGGAGCGCAGGCCGCCCATTTGCTGATGCACAATCGCTTTCAGGAAACCTTTGTAGGCCACGCGGCCTTCGATTCCTTCCGGCACCAGTTTGTCAGCGGCGTTGTCGGTCTGGAAGTAACGGTCAGAAGATCCTTTGGACATCGCGCCCAGGGAACCCATACCGCGATAGGACTTGAATGAACGGCCCTGGTAAAGTTCGATTTCGCCCGGTGCTTCATCGGTACCCGCCAGCATGGAACCCACCATTACCGCTGAGGCACCGGCAGCGATAGCTTTCGCAATATCACCAGAGAAGCGGATGCCGCCATCGGCGATAACCGGAATACCGGTACCTTCCAGCGCAGCGACCGCGTCGGATACGGCAGTGATCTGCGGTACACCTACGCCGGTCACGATACGGGTCGTACAGATAGAACCAGGACCGATACCGACTTTCACCGCGCTCACGCCCGCTTCAACCAGCGCCAGCGCACCGGCTCCGGTCGCCACGTTGCCGCCAACGATCTGCAGGTCAGGGTATTTAGCACGGGTGTCGCGAATACGCTGCAGAACGCCTTCGGAGTGGCCGTGTGAGGAGTCAATCAGCAGCACGTCAACACCGGCCGCTACCAGCGCATCAACGCGCTCTTCGTTACCGGCACCGGCACCAACGGCGGCACCCACACGCAGGCGACCGTGTTCGTCTTTACAGGCGTTAGGTTTACGCTCTGCTTTCTGGAAGTCTTTTACGGTGATCATGCCCAGCAGGTGGAAGCTGTCATCCACGACCAGCGCTTTCTCAACGCGTTTTTCGTGCATTTTCTGCAGAACGATGTCGCGGGCTTCGCCCTCTTTCACCGTTACCAGACGCTCTTTCGGCGTCATTACAGCAGAAACCGGCAGGGTCAGATCGGTGACAAAACGAACGTCACGACCGGTGATGATACCCACCAGTTCATTTTCGCCGTTAACAACCGGGTAGCCGGCAAAACCGTTGCGCTCGGTCAGGGCTTTCACTTCGCTCAGGGCGGTAGTTGGCAGCACGGTCTGCGGTTCGGTTACTACACCGCTTTCGTGTTTTTTCACCTTGCGAACTTCATCCGCCTGGCGCTCAATGGACATATTTTTGTGGATAAAGCCCAGGCCACCTTCCTGCGCCAGTGCAATGGCCAGACCGGCTTCGGTCACGGTATCCATGGCAGCGGACAGCATTGGAATATTCAAACGAATAGTTTTGGTAAGCTGGGTGCTGAGGTCGGCAGTGTTCGGTAATACAGTAGAGTGAGCAGGAACGAGCAGAACGTCGTCGAATGTCAGGGCTTCTTTAGCGATTCTTAGCATGGCAATATCTCAACCTCAGGGTGAATGAGAACTTGTAAAATATTGCCGCGGCATTATACAGGCCGTAATCGATTGCCTCCAGTACTTTTTAATAAAAACTCTTGAAACCTTCGTTCAGCCATGTAGTATCGGTTGATTAACCTCCTGATTTAAAATTTGATCTTCATCACATGTCGCTACCGCCAACCGCTAATATTTTTACCGTCAGCCGTCTCAATACTACAGTGCGTAAGCTGCTGGAGATGGAGATGGGCCAGGTGTGGCTGAGCGCTGAGATCTCCAATTTTTCCCAGCCCTCTTCCGGCCACTGGTACTTCACGCTGAAGGACGACGGTGCCCAGGTGCGCTGCGCGATGTTCCGCAACAGCAACCGCCGCGTTGATTTCCGGCCGCAGAATGGTCAGCAGGTGCTGGTGCGCGCCACCATCACGCTGTATGAGCCACGCGGCGACTATCAGCTGATTGCAGAGAGCATGATGCCTGCCGGTGACGGGCTGTTGCAGCAGCAGTTTGAGCAGCTTAAACAGCGCCTGATGGCGGAAGGCCTGTTCGAACAGATTCACAAGCAGCCGCTGCCCGATCCGGCCCGCCAGGTTGGGGTGATTACCTCCGCCAGCGGTGCCGCTCTGCACGACGTGCTGCGCGTGCTGCATCGCCGCGATCCCTCCCTACCGGTGGTGATCTATCCGACTCAGGTTCAGGGTGCGGAAGCGCCTGCCGGTATTGTTCGTGCGATTGAGCTGGCGAATGCCCGTGGCGAGTGTGATGTGCTGATCGTCGGTCGCGGCGGCGGTTCGCTGGAAGATCTGTGGAGCTTTAACGACGAGCGCGTGGCGCGGGCGATTTTTGCCAGCCGTATTCCTATTGTCAGCGCCGTCGGCCATGAGACCGACGTCACCATCGCCGATTTTGTCGCTGACCTGCGCGCGCCAACACCGTCAGCGGCTGCCGAACTGGTCAGCCGTAATCAAATTGAGCTGATGCGCCAGCTTCAGTCACAGCAGCAGCGGCTGGAGATGGCAATGGATTACTATCTCGCGCAGCAGCAGCGCAGCTTTACCCGCCTGCATCACCGCCTTCAGCAGCAGCATCCGCAGCTCCAGCTGGCGCGGCAGCAGACTGCGCTGATTAAGCTACGCCGCCGTCTGGATGATGCCGTGCAGCTGCAGGTTCGTCAGGCCGTTCGCCAGCAGGAGCGTGCGGAGCAGCGCCTGGGTGCCATTCGCCCGGAGATGCGCGTGGAGCGTCTCCGGCAGCAGCTACAGCAGTGGCAGTATCGCCTACAGCAGTCGATGCAGCAGCAGCTTAACGGCAATAAGCAGCGCTTCAGCAATCTGGCCGCTCAGCTTGAGGGCGTCAGCCCGCTGGCTACGCTGGCACGCGGATTTAGCGTCACCACCGCGGCGGATGGTCAGGTGGTGAAGAAAACGCAGCAGCTGCATCCTGGTGATACGTTGAAGACGCGGCTGGATGATGGTTGGGTGGAGAGCGAAGTGACTGCGGTTACGCCGATAGCACCGGTTAAGAAACCCCGTAGGCGTTCTGCTTCCTGAGCCGTCAGGCATCGCTTGCACGATATGGCTGGATTTAGTCATGCCGCTTGCAGCCCGGAGCGGTTGCGCTGGCTGGCAGTGCCCCCGGTCGGGCGGTCCTCGCGCCGCTTCGCGGTTCCCTCACTCCGTTTATCAGCCTCCCGGACCAACACAGACGCGCATTTACGCTACGATGTTTACAGCCTGGGACGGTTGCGCTGGCTGGCAGTACCCCCGGCCGGGCGGGTCCTCGCGCCGCGTTGCGGTTCCTTCACTTCGCTCGTCAGCCTCCCGGACCGCCACAGACGGGCGTCCCTGCCCGGCTGTGACTTTCGGCCGCGTCCATGCAGCCGAATCCTGGCTTCCTCTCTCCGCTCAGCGCTGTGGATTGCCCTCTCGTGGGCACAGTCAGCCTGCTCTCTGACTTTCGTGTTGCCTGAAAACCTAAAAACGAAAAGCGATGAAATCGTCTGGAGGAGGCAGCCTCTGATGCTGCGTAAGGGCATCCGCAGCGCTGAGGTGGAAGCTGATGGCCAGGAGATGCCAGCAGGACGCTGGCATCAGGCGGGGTCGGTATAGGGATATACCGTCTCCGCCGGTCCGACAGGCCAGCAGCTGTAACCGAGGGCACCGCATTGCGGCGCGAGGACCGTCCTGGAGCAGCAGCAGAGGCTGAATCCCAGTCCGTTGTTTCACAGCAACGTGTTACTCACGATATACCGGCTCTCAGCTTGTTACGCTATGTCGACCGCAGAGCAGGATTACTACCGGATATTCCATACATAAAAAAACCGCCATCTCAAAGAGACGGCGGTTTCTTAGAGTCCCCTTCCGGCCAGCATGACGCTGTTACAGAAGGGAGCACTGCATTACAGAACGCTCAGTCCAGTAAGTCGCTCGACTTATTTATCCAGCGCGTAGGCAATCACGTAGTCACCGCGATCCGGAGACTGACGCGCACCGCCCGCAGAAATCAGGATGTACTGCTTACCTGTTTTCGGCGACTTGTAGCTCATTGGGCCACCCTGGCTGCCAACTGGCAGACGGGCTTTCCACACTTCTTTACCGGTTGAGGTATCGAAAGCACGCAGGTAGTAGTCCTGAGTACCGGCGATAAATACCAGGCCGCCCTGTGTGGCCAGAGTACCGCCCAGCGTTGGCATGCCCACCGGCATCTGCGCTTTCATTTTGATACCAAATGGACCGGTATCCTGCACCGTACCAACCGGCACCTGCCAAACAATCTTCTGCGTTTTCAGGTCGATAGCCGACAGCGTACCGAACGGTGGCTTCTGGCAAGGAATGCCCAGCGGGGACATAAAGCGGTTTTTGTTCACCGCATACGGGGTGCCTTTCAGCGGAACTGCGCCCATACCGGTATTCACCGCTTCGCCACCGTTGCTGGCAGGACCAGAGGTGGTTTTCGCCGGGATCATCTGTACCCACAGGCCCAGACGCATATCGTTAGCGAAGATGTAATGGTTGTTCGGATCGGTCGACAGACTGCCCCAGTTCATACCGCCCAGTGAACCCGGGAAGCTGAGGGACAGGTCGGTACCCGGAACGGTAAACAGACCATCGTAACGCATAGATTTGAAGCCAATACGGCAGGCCAGCTGATCGAACGGCGTAGCGCCCCACATATCAGACTCGGTCATGGTATCTGCACCGATCTGCGGCATACCAACAGACTTAGGCTGAGTCGGCGTGTACTGCTCGTTTGGAATGTTGCCAGGCTTAACCGGCACTTCTTTCACTTCAGTCAGCGGTTGTCCGGTCAGGCGATCCAGCACAAAGATCTGGCCTGCTTTGGTACCAAATACCACCGCTGGCTTGCTGCTGCCGTCTTTCTGTGGGAAGTCGATCAGGCTTGGCTGCATTGGGATATCGAAGTCCCACAGATCGTTATGAACGGTCTGATACACCCATTTTTCTTTACCGGTAGTCGCATCCAGCGCCAGAATAGAGGCACCATATTTATGGTCCAGCGCGTTACGGTTTGCACCCCACAGGTCAACGGACGAGCTACCCATTGGCAGGAACACGGTGTTCATCGCCGGGTCGTAGGACATCGGAGCCCAGGAGTTCGGCGTACTGCGAACGAAGGTTTTACCCGGTTCCAGCTTGGCCGTTGGGTCCGGATTGCCCGGGTCAAACGCCCAGCGCATTTCACCGGTGATCACGTCAAAGCCGCGCAGTACGCCGCCTGGCATATCGGTCTGCACGTTATCAGCCACGCGTCCACCCACAACGACGGTAGTACCCGCCAGGGTTGGCGCTGAGGTCAGCTGATATTTTGGATCGCCCGCATCACCCAGACCGGCTTTCAGGTCAACAAAACCTTTATCGCCGAAGTTCTGGCACATTTCACCATTGTCGGCGTTGATCGCCACCAGGCGCGCGTCGATGGTGTTCATCAGCAGACGGCGCTGACAGGTATCACCGGCAGCCAGAGCCACCGCGGTCACCGGCGTTGAATCCGGCACGCTTGGCTGCTGCAGCGGTTTAGTGGCATCGAAGTAAGCCAGACCACGGCAGCGGTTCCACACCTGGGACTGCGCGTTGATTTCAGTTTTCCAGATCTCTTTACCGGTATCCGCATCGACGGCAATCACATTGTTATGCGGCGTACAGAGATACAGACGATCGCCTACCTGCAGCGGAGTTTGCTGATCTTCAGCACCGTTGCCGGTTGGGCTTTCCGGAATATCACCGGTGTGGAAGGTCCAGACAGGTTTCAGATCTTTGACGTTATCACGCGTGATCTGGTCCAGCGCCACAAAGCGGCTTCCTCCGGCAGTGTTACCGTAGTTATCCCAGTTTTTCTGCTCGGTTGATTTATCCACCGGCACCAGCGGCAGTTCCTGACCGTTTGATGCAACCGGAGGATGCGGCTGGAACATTTCGAATGCGGTAACCAGCAGGCCAACCACGGTCACAGCGCTCAGACCGTAGGAAAGCTTAGCGGCTGAAGGTTTGCCCTCACGCTTGCGTAACGCCGGGTAAGTGATCAGCGCCAGCAGCAGCATGCCAGCGAAAAATACCACACGGGAAACCAGCGGCCAGAAATCAATACCGGCATCCTGAACGGCCCAGATTACAGTACCAATAAACACCAGAGCAAAAATCAGCACTGCGGATGATTTACGACGGAAGAACTGAATCGCTGAAATGGCGGTAAAAATACCGGCAATCGCGAAGTACCAGCTACCGCCGAGTGAAATCAGTTTTACACCACCAATGACAAAATACAGGCCTGCTGCCAGCAGAATTAACCCTAGCAGGAAACACCACAAGCCCAGCCATTTTGATGACCCGGCATCTGTATGAGGCATACAAAAACACTCCTGGAGAGAATAAGACGTCATTATTGCTGGCAGATACCGCCGAGTGCGGCGGTTGCCATCCCGCTCATAACGATGAGCTACAATAAGTATAGATGTCTTATTTTTATTAACATTATTACGCGGGACCAGCCCGTCCGGTGTTAAACGCTGAAGCTCACACACCCGTCAGACCTGGCCTGACGGACATAAGCTCCCGCAACTAACGCCAAAATTGTACCACCAGGTTCATTCTGTAATAAACAAAAAGTTAACATCCAACTAAAAAATTATCCATATGGTACATTTTGTGAAATTCAGGCATAAAAAAAGGGAGCCATCAGGCTCCCTTACAGATTAACGCTTATTCTTCTTCAAATGGCTGAGCAGGCGTTTACGCTTGCGCAGCTGATTTGGCGTCAGCAGGTTACGTTTCCCTTCAAACGGGTTCTCACCCTCTTTGAACTGAATACGGATTGGCGTGCCCATCACTTCCAGTGAACGACGGAAGTAGTTCATCAGATAGCGCTTATACGAGTCAGGCAGATCTTTCACCTGGTTGCCGTGAATGACCACGATAGGTGGGTTATAGCCACCGGCGTGGGCATACTTCAGCTTAACGCGACGACCGCGCACCATCGGCGGCTGATGATCGTCAGCGGCCATATTCATAATGCGCGTCAGCATTGAGGTGTTTACGCGACGGGTTGAGCAATCATAGGCTTCGGTCACTGATTCAAACAGGTTGCCTACTCCGCTGCCGTGCAGCGCAGAAATAAAGTGCACGCGAGCGAAATCGATAAAGCCCAGACGGAAGTCCAGCGTCTCTTTCACTTCGTCACGGACTTCCTGGCTCAGCCCATCCCACTTGTTCACCACGATCACCAGCGAACGTCCGCTGTTGAGGATAAAGCCCAGCAGTGACAGATCCTGATCCGAGATCCCCAGGTGGGCATCGATCACCAACATCACCACGTTGGCATCTTCAATAGCCTGCAGGGTCTTGATTACCGAGAACTTCTCGACCGTATCGGTCACTTTCCCGCGCTTGCGCACGCCAGCGGTATCGATCAGGACGTAATCACGACCATCACGCTCCATCGGGATATAGATACTGTCGCGGGTTGTGCCCGGCATATCGTAAACCACGACGCGCTCTTCACCGAGAATGCGGTTAGTCAGCGTTGACTTACCGACGTTAGGACGACCAACAATCGCCAGCTTGATCGGCAGATCCAGCGGGTTAAAGTCATCTTCCTCTTCTTTTTCGTCTTCGATAACTTCGCCGCGCGCTTTCGCTTCTTTGCGCTCCAGCTCTGCCCAGTAGGCAGCATTCTCTTCTTCTTCGGTAACTTCGCGCGGATCGACTTTATCCATCCACGGCAGCAGTACCATCTCCAGCAGGCCGGTCACACCACGACCGTGCGAGGCCGCGATCGGATGAATTTCACCCAGGCCCAGCGACCAGAAGTCCAGTACCGCGGCGTCCGCATCCAGGCCATCGGTTTTGTTGGCGACGAGGAACGTCGGTTTTTCACGCGAACGCAGGTGGTTAGCAATAGCCGTATCCGCAGGCATTAACCCGGCACGGGCATCAACCATAAACAGCACAACGTCAGCTTCTTCAATCGCCAGCAGCGACTGTTCCGCCATACGCGTTTCCACGCCCTCTTCGGTACCATCAATACCACCGGTATCGATGCAAATAAAATCGCGGCCTTCGATTTCGGCACGACCATATTTGCGATCCCGGGTAAGTCCGGGGAAATCCGCCACCAGCGCATCTCGCGTGCGCGTTAAACGGTTAAAAAGGGTGGATTTTCCCACATTGGGACGCCCGACCAGCGCGACCACAGGTACCATATTGAAGCCTCATAACTGAAAATTACGCCTGGCTGCGAATACTATTCTCTGCGTCAGACAGATTTTTCCGCCGCAGGGCTCAGGACAATGGCGTAAGGATAACACGCCAGGAGAAAAACGAAACGGCCCCTGAATCATCAGGAGCCGCTATATAACGTAAAGCAGAGGGAAATTAGCGCGTAAACGCGTAAACCTCACCATCTTTAGTCTGAATCAGCAGTTTATCGCTCGCAACCACCGGTTCGGTCTGGAAGCCGGAGCTGTCCACTTTCTGCTGGGCAACAAAACGACCGTCGTCGGTGTTGAGCCAGTGCAGGTAACCTTCGCTATCGCCCACGACCAGGTATCCGTTATACAGAACTGGTGCGGTCAGGTTGCGGTGCAACAGATCGCTCTGACGCCAGATAGATACGCCGCCGTCAGTGCTCAGTGCGATAACGCGATCGTCCTGATCCACCAGGTAAATACGACCACCGTCAACGATCATGTCGTGAACGGAGCCGATTTCGCGTTTCCACAGGATCTGACCAGAGCGCAGATCCAGCGCGGTCAGGTTACCGTTGTAGGCCAGAGCATAAACCACACCGTTAACGATCACCGGAGTGGTATCCACATCGGACAGGCGATCGATTTCGGTCGCGCCGCTCGGCTGTGAAATACGCTGCTGCCAGATAATCTGGCCCTGGTTCATGATAACAGCGCTAACGCGGCCGTTATCACCACCCACAATCGCAGCACCAAACGCGGTAGCTGGCGCAGACTCACCGCGCAGGCTCAGAGCCGGTACGTCGAGATTAACTGACCACTTCACCACGCCGCTGGACTGATCCAGCCCCTGCAGCATACCGTTGCTGGTGTGAACCAGCACCAGACCGTCACTGATCACCGGGCGGGATAAGACTTCCCCGGCGGCTTTGGTCTGCCAGGCAACGCTGCCATCGTTAGTATTTAATGCGTAGACCTGGCCGCGTTCGCTACCAACGTAAACGTGGGCACCATCAACGGTCAAACCACCGGAAAGCAGCGCAGGCAGGTTGCTGGAGAAGAAACCGGTCTTCTCTGACAGGTCAACTTTCCACTGCTCTTTACCATCACCTGAGTTCAGCGCTTTAACAATACCGTGGCGATCGGCCGCATAAACGGTGCTGTCAGCCCAGGCCGGGTGCAGGTTAGAGTAAAAATCACCCACGCCATCACCGACCGAGGTGCTCCAGACTTTTTCTGGAGTGAACTGGTTTTGTACGGTCGGCAGTGGTGACATTTTAACCACATCTTCTTCGCCGCTAAACCATGAACATCCGCTGAGTAAAGTGACTGAAATCAGTCCCGGCAGAAGTATCTTACGCAATTCCATGAAGTCCCTCTTGTGCCCTGTTCAGGCCAAATATTGGAGCCTTATTCACTTATAACCCGATCCGCGGCCGCGCAAAACGCCGCCAGCGGTGGTCCTAAACGTGATTAACCCGGCAGATTATTCATTTTCATTTGCAGCATTTCTTTCAGCGTCGAAGACGCATCAGAAGCAACACCTTTGCTCCACGCTTCGCGTGCACCCTGGGTATCGCCTTTGCTTAACAGCGCTTCGCCGCGGATATCCGCCACAATGGCAGTCCAGCCTTCACCTTTGATGCTTTCCAGCGTTTTCAACGCCACATCAGGCTGCTTCTGCTGTAGCTGAATACGCGCCAGGCGCAGATTCAACACAGCCTGAAGGTTGGCGTCTTTTGCATCCTGCAGGCCGCTCTGCAGCTGAGTCGCTGCTTTATCCAGCTGATTGTTATCGATATAACGCTTTGCCAGATCGAGAGAGGCCAGAGCACCGTAGGTATTGTTGTTGTCGCTGGCAAACTTCGCGGCCGCTTCAAGCGTTGCGGGCTTGCTGGCGTCCAGCGCAGAAGATACCTGCTGATAGGCGGCAGAGACTTCACGCGATGCGCCATCCTGGTGATTGTTCCAGTAACGCCAGCCGACCAGAGCACCTACGCCCAGTACCACGCCAACTACCAGCGCTTTACCGTTCTGGGCAAAGAAATTCTTCAGCGCGTCTACCTGTTCGTTTTCGTTGCTATACACTTCCACGCAGTCCTACTCCTTTAAATCGTGCTTTGCTCAGGCTCAGTTCTGTAGCATTGAAGCCAGCAGGGTTGCAGCATCACGCTGCGCCAGAGTTTGTTGTTCGCCGTTGCGTAAATCTTTAACCGTTACCTGACCGTTAGCGACTTCATCTTCACCGAGAACCAGAGCAACGCGGGCTTTCCACTTGTCGGCTCGGGTAAGCTGCTTCTTAAAGTTGCCGCCGCCAAAGTTGGTCATTAGCTTCAGCTCAGGCAGCGCATCTCGCACCTGTTCCGCCAGCAGCATCGCAGCTGACTGCACGCCCTGACCCGAAGCGATAACATAGACATCAACAATTCGTGTCGGTTCAAAATCTGGATTAACTGCCTGCACCAGCAGAACAAGGCGCTCCATTCCCATGGCAAAACCAACGGCTGGCGTAGCACGCCCACCCAGTTGCTCAACCAGGCCATCATAGCGCCCACCGGCACACACTGTACCCTGAGAACCCAGGCTGGTGGTCACCCATTCGAAAACGGTACGATTATAGTAGTCAAGACCGCGCACCAGACGCTGGTTGACAGTATAAGCGATACCGGCAGCATCCAGCAGCGCACACAGGCCGCTGAAATGCTCGCGGGAATCGGTGTCCAGATAGTCGCCCAGCGTCGGCGCGTCGTTTAACAGCGCCTGCACGTCCGGGTTTTTACTGTCCAGCACGCGCAGCGGGTTAGTGTACATACGGCGTTTGCAGTCTTCATCAAGCACATCAACATGCTGCTCAAGGAACGCCACCAGGGCATCACGGTAGTTAGCACGCGCTTCCAGCGAGCCGATCGAGTTCAGCTCCAGCTTAACGTGGTCTGCAATGCCCAGCGCTTTCCACCAGCGCGCGGTCATCAGGATCAGCTCGGCATCAATATCCGGGCCCTGCAGGCCAAAGACTTCGGCACCAATCTGATGGAACTGGCGATAGCGGCCCTTCTGAGGACGCTCGTAGCGAAACATCGGTCCGATGTACCACAGACGCTGTTCCTGGTTGTACAGCAAACCGTGTTCGATACCGGCACGCACGCAGCCTGCGGTGCCTTCCGGACGCAGGGTCAGGCTTTCACCGTTGCGGTCGTCGAAGGTATACATCTCTTTTTCAACCACGTCGGTGACTTCACCAATAGCGCGTTTGAATAACGGGGTTTGCTCTACAATCGGCAGACGTATTTCGCTGAAGCCATAACTGCCCAGCACCTGCTTCAGAATCTGTTCAATGCGCTGCCACACCACGGTATCGGCAGGCAGGTAATCATTCATGCCACGGATGGCCTGGATATTCTTCGCCACTGTTTTTTCCATTTTTTGTGTCTGGCAGCGTGCCGAATCGCGAATCAATTCGCGATATCAGCCGCGGCCAGACGCGATAAATTTATTTCTCGACCTGATGAACATCAATGCGACGTGATTCATCGAGGATTGTCGCCTTGGCACGGATACGCGCTTCCAGCTGGTCGATCATATTATTGTTATCAAGACGGTCTCGCTGGCGAACACCGTCTTCATAAAAGCCGCTTTTCTTATTGCCGCCGGTCACACCCATGGTGGAGACCGTTGCCTCACCGGGGCCGTTAACCACGCAGCCGATAATCGAGATATCCATCGGCGTGATGATATCTTCCAGCCGCTCTTCCAGCGCATTCACCGTACCGATCACGTCAAACTCCTGACGGGAACAGGTCGGGCAGGCGATAAAGTTGATACCGCGTGAACGAATGCGCAGGGATTTCAAAATATCGAAACCGACTTTAACTTCTTCAACCGGATCGGCCGCCAGCGAAATACGCAGCGTATCGCCAATGCCTTCAGACAGAAGTAAACCGAGGCCGATGGCAGACTTAACCGCCCCGGCACGTGCGCCACCCGCCTCGGTAATGCCGAGGTGCAGAGGCTGGTCGATCTGTTTAGCCAGCAGGCGATAAGATTCAACGGCCAGGAAAACGTCTGAAGCTTTAACGCTGACTTTAAACTGATCGAAGTTAAGACGATCGAGATGATCCACGTGACGCATTGCCGATTCCAGCAGCGCCTGCGGCGTTGGCTCGCCGTACTTTTCCTGCAGATCCTTTTCCAGCGATCCACCGTTCACACCGATACGAATCGGAATGTTGTAGTGTCGTGCGCAGTCAACGACCTGGCGGATACGCTCTTCGTTACCGATATTGCCCGGGTTAATGCGCAGGCAGTCCACGCCATATTCAGCGACCTTTAAAGCAATACGGTAGTCAAAATGAATATCGGCGACCAGAGGAACGTTCACCTGCTGTTTGATCAGGCGGAACGCTTCGGCAGCATCCATCGTAGGTACGGATACACGCACGATATCAACACCGACGCGCTCCAGTGCTTTAATTTGAGCAACTGTCGCAGCAACGTCGGTGGTCTTGGTATTGGTCATAGACTGGACGGCGATAGGTGCTCCGTCGCCCACGGGCACCTTGCCGACGTAAATGCGCTTTGATTTGCGACGGGTAATGGGTGCTTCATTATGCATATTCTTTCTCCACAATCGCTCGCGCCCAGAGAAGATGCGTTATGGCGCACCTACTGTCAGACGAGCAACCTGGTTAGTACGGATAAAACGGCTCAGATCGACAGGATTGCCCTGATACTGGATCTGTACTGCGGCTGGCGCACCAATTTTCAAGCGATAAGGTGCGGTACCAGCAAGGCTAAGTTTACCACCGCTGCGCTGAATCCCGCTGAACAGTTTTTTCCCTGCGGCATCGGTCACTTCCAGCCAGCAATCTTTGGTGAAGTTCATCACCAGTGCATTTGGGTCAACGGCTGGCTGGCTAACGCCAGCGCTACCGGTTGGCAACGGACTTCCGCTGGTGTTATCAACAGAAGCCTGGCTTGGTGAAACAACGGCAGGCTGATTCTGACTGGTTTGAGCAGAGGCAGCAGGGGCAGAAGCAACGGGGGCGGTCGCAGCTGGGGCAGCCGCAGTTCCGCTATTGTCTACCGGTTCAACGGGGGTACTCTGAGCCGAAGCCCCCTCTTCAGGGGACTGTGGCTGAGCTGAGGCGTCCGGAGAGGTGCCTTCCAGCTGAATCGACTGGCTGTTGTCATCGGTGACGGAACTGTTCTGATCGGACAAAGTGACCAGATCGTCCTGTGCGGCTTTATGATTCTGCCACCACCAGGCGCCGGTCAGGCCGACAACCACAAACACCACCAGCCAGGTGAAGATCATTAACCAGCCGTCCCGTTTTTTGCGACGTTTACCCAGTGCAAAACTCTGCATGGGTTCAACTTTCGCCGCCCGGATCGGGGCCTGTTTTGCCATCATCGGCAGCAGGTCCTCTTCCGGGATATGCACGAGGCGGGCATAAGAACGGATATAGCCGCGTAAGAAGGTCGATGCCAAATCAGCCGGCGTCTTATCTTCTTCAAGGTCGCGAACGGTGGAAAGTTTCAGGCAGAGGCGCTCAGCAATGTTCTGCTGAGTCAGTCCCATTTTTTCACGGGCGCTACGCAGGCGCTCGCCTGTTGAATTTACGTTAGATTTTTCTTGAGTGGCTTCAGTATTCATTAGCTAGAAAGTGCTGGTACTGTATCGATTGTGGAAAAATTCGCGCAAGTTGGCCCCCAAAATGTTTAACATCAGCAGTGCGGCCTTCCTGCACGGCGAAGCGAATCTCTAGCCACAAACTTTCCGCTGAAACAGGAAAGCTGTGTTGATAAATTTCTAACAGGACACGTGAATCCTCACGTTTCCCCTTTCCAAATCGCCTTTCGGCTTCTGCCAGCATGGGCATTCCCTTGGCGGGATCGGCTGTTACCGCTTCCGCCAGCGCATCACGCGCTCTCTCTCGTTGCCCGGCATTCAGATAACAGTAGCCTGAATTTTCAACGCTGTCGGCACGAGTCCCATTTGCTGAATCTTCAGCAGCCTGAATGAAATGCCGTTGTGCCGCATCATACTGCCCTAATCTGCAAAGAAACGCACCGTAATTATTAAGCACATAGCCGTTTTGCGGTGCCAGCGTCAGCGCGCGATGATAGTACTTCGTGGCCAGCGTATCATCGCCTGCCTGATGCTGATAGCGAGCTTCAGCCAGCTGAGTACGATAATCATTCGGAGCCAGCGCCAGCGCCCGTTGCAGATTTCTTTGCGCGGCATCTAACTCGCCGCGCGCCAGATAAGCCAGTCCCAGTTGTAACCGGGTTTCAACCAGCGCCTTATTTTGCTGTGCCGTCTGACATCCTGCCAGCAGCAGCGCTGCCACTATACTCATCCTGATACGCATTCCGCCTCTCCCTGGGCTGTGATGTACCGTCAGGGTACGTCAATCAGCCCAGGGCAAACAGCCAGCGGCAGCGTTTCTTTATCGGAAAAGACCGGGTTTCAGAGCGCCTTCACAGATATCGCTTCACCGGCCATTTTCTTTTTCAGCGTACGTTTGGTTCGGTCAATCACATCACCGGCCAGCTGACCGCAGGCGGCATCGATATCATCACCGCGCGTCTTACGGACAATAGTCGTAAAGCCGTATTCCATCAACACCTTAGAGAAGCGGTCAATGCGGCTGTTCGAACTACGGCCATACGGCGCACCCGGGAACGGGTTCCATGGGATCAGGTTAATTTTACACGGCGTATCTTTCAACAGCGCGGCCAGCTCATGGGCGTTGTCGGTACTGTCATTGATGTGATCAAGCATCACATACTCAATGGTCACGCGCCCCTGGTTAGCGTTGGACTTACCGATATAGCGGCTGACGGCACCCAAAAACGTTTCAATATTGTACTTTTTATTGATCGGAACAATTTCGTCACGAATTGTGTCATTCGGTGCGTGAAGCGAAATAGCCAGCGCCACATCGATCATATCGCCCAGTTTATCCAGCGCGGGAACCACGCCCGACGTTGACAGCGTCACGCGGCGTTTAGACAGGCCAAAACCAAAATCATCCAGCATGATTTCCATTGCCGGAACTACGTTGGTCAGGTTCAGCAACGGTTCACCCATCCCCATCATCACCACGTTGGTGATAGGACGCGAACCGGTCACTTTCGCGGCGCCAATGATTTTAGCGGCACGCCAGACCTGGCCAATAATTTCCGAGACGCGCAGGTTGCGGTTAAAGCCCTGCTGCGCGGTAGAGCAGAATTTACATTCCAGTGCGCAACCAACCTGTGAGGAAACACACAGCGTGGCGCGATCTTTTTCAGGGATATAAACGGTTTCAACCTGCTGGCCGCCTACCTGGATGGCCCACTTGATGGTGCCATCCGCAGAGCGCTGTTCTTCAGCCACTTCAGGCGCGCGGATTTCAGCCACCTCTTTCAGCTTGTTACGAAAGACCTTGTTGATATCGGTCATTTCGTCGAAATCATCGCAGCAGTAGTGGTAAATCCACTTCATGACCTGATCGGCACGAAACGGTTTTTCCCCCAGGCTGGCGAAAAATTCGCGCATTTGCTGGCGATTCAGATCAAGCAGGTTAATTTTGTCTTTTTTAGGCTGGACGGTTACAGGCGATGCGGACGACGGCGTCACAATAGTATCTGACATAATGTTCTCTGGCCTCGTTATTACACGTTATGGCGCTGTTTTGGTGAATTCAGGTGAATAGAATAAGAAGCGCCCCGGAGAGCAAGCTCTACCGGGGCGCATAATTGTACTCGCGACTAACGTAAGGTTAAAGCGGCTGACAAAAATAAATTGTAAACCGCAGGGTTATTCACCACACCTGACGCCGGTCTGGCATCCGCTGATTAGCGGGTGCGTGGGCAGATTTCGCCTTCGCCGAAGAAGTAGGCGATTTCACGTGCTGCTGATTCAGCGGAGTCAGAACCGTGGGTTGCGTTCTCGGTGAAGCTGTCAGCGTAGTCAGCGCGCAGTGTACCCGCCAGAGCGTTAGCCGGGTTGGTTGCGCCCATCAGATCGCGGTGACGCTGAACGGCGTTTTCGCCTTCCAGTACGGAAACAACAACCGGACCAGAAGTCATGAACTCTACCAGACCATCAAAGAACGGCTTACCCTGGTGCTCAGCATAGAAACCTTCGGCCTGTTCTTTGCTCAGATGCAGCATTTTGCTGCCAACGATTTTGAAGCCAGCGCTTTCAAAACGGTTGAAGATGGCACCGATTACGTTTTTTGCCACAGCGTTAGGTTTTACGATGGAAAAGGTACGCTCAATAGTCATGTTGACCCCTGTTTTATACGTCGAGTTTAGCCGTGAAAAGTGTCCCGGCCGGGAAAATGGCCGCAGATTATAAGGGTGCATAAGCGGAAATGCCTATCGGAGTTTCAAGAAAATGTTGAAAAACACGATCGGCGTCGCGGCTTTTTTCGCCACCTGACGCCATTTTACCCAGCCCGTGGCTGATTAACCACTCGACGGCGGCAAAACCGCATGAAATCAGTTAATGATTTCTACCCTCACCGTACGACTGTCGGCACGGCCGCGATCGTCAACCGCGCGAATTCTGTACCGGGCGGAGCGTGTTGGCTGCCAGTCCAGCGGCGTTTTGCTGGCGCTGCTGCCAAGGTAGATATCATCGACAAACCAGTAAACCGTGCGGCTGTCGGCGTCGGTCACTGCGCTGTAACTGATATTTTCGCGCCCGCGCTGTGACTGACGGAGCGTGTAGGTGGTGTTTTTTAGCGGCGAGGTAATACGCGGCGCTGAACCGCTCTGCGACTCCGGCTGACATTCTCCGCCAGGCGGCGGTCGTTTTGGCAGACCCGCGCTGGCAAAAACGTTTGCCAGGTCGGAGGGCCAGAATTCGAAGACCTCAACGTGGCTGCTGTGTTCATCCCAGGGTGCGCAGGCCACTTTACCGCTCAGGTTATCAATCCGCAGCGGACGATAAACGGTATCGACGGTAATCGGGGATTTACCCGGGATAAACCAGCTGCTGCCGCGTTGCTGGCACCATTGAGTCGGCAGGTTTCCGCTGGGCAGGCAGATATCCACTTTTTTGAGATGAGGGGGAAAGCGGTGCCGGGGCTCCCGCAGCTGAGGATAGCTGGCAGCAACGCTGTCGATAATATTGAAGAACAGCGGCGCGGCGGCCTCCGCGCCGATAAAGGCGTTATTGCCCTGGCCGGAGAAATTACCTTGCCAGACAACCAGCACGTAAGGCCCAAAAATCCCTACGCTCCAGGCATCGCGAAATCCCCAGGAAGTCCCGGTTTTCCAGTATACCGGCAGCGATGAAGGCCGCTGGGCCAGCGTATCGCCGGGGCGACGATGCTGCCGCAGAATATCAAGAGTCATAAAGCTGGCTTCTTCACTCAATAACCGGGCCCCGGCATCAAGCGGATCGCTTTCACGCATCCTCAGCGGCCGCAGTTCACCGCGGTTTGCCAGCATGGCATACAGCCTTGCCAACTCCTGAGCCGTCACCTCGCCGCCGCCCAAAACCAGCGACAGTCCGTAGTGCTTTTCACTCGCCATATTGCTGATACCGGCCAGCCGTAAAAACTGATAGAAACTCGGCTGACGCAGCTGAGCCGCAATTGCCACGGCAGGAATATTACGGCTGAAGTTCAGGGCATCGGTTGCCGTCACCGGCCCCAGAAAACGCCGGTCAAAGTTTTCCGGTGCGTAGCTGCCAAACGTAGACGGTACATCTTTAAGCACGGTCATGGGATGCAGAACGCCCTGCTCCATGCCCAGCGCGTAAATAAATGGTTTCAGCGTGGAACCAGGGGAACGTTTTGCCGTCGTGCCGTTAACCTGCCCCTGGATCTGCCGGTTGAAATAATCCGCCGAACCTATCATCGCCCGCACGCCCATATCACGGCTGTCCACCAGCATCACCGCGGCGTTATGAATTCCCCGATTCTGGTTGCGTAAGATATAGGCGCGAACCTGTCGCTCAACCAGCGTTTGCAGCGTGGCATCCAGCGTCGTGTCAACCCGAAGCGCACGTTCTCCAGGCTGGAGCTGCTCAATAAAATGCGGTGCAATAAACGGCAGCGCCTGCGGCTGACGCAGAGTCATCGGCAGGCGAAACAGCGCCTGCTGGCCGTTATCGGTCGGATAATGTTGCTTCCAGCGGGCAAACAGACGATTACGCGCCTGCATCAGCGCCGGGCTGAGTTCGCCGCTGCGCGGGTCGATGCGCAGGCTGGGCGACTGCGGCAGCACGGCCAGCGTTAATGCCTCGGCCAGCGTCAGCTTTGCGGGTGGTTTATTAAAGTAGATCAGACTGGCGGCACCCAGACTTTCAATATTACGACCGTAAGGGGCGTAATTCAGATAGGCTTCCAGAATATCGTGCTTGGAGTAGCTCAGCTCAAGCTGCACGGCGCGCAGCAGCTGCACCAGCTTTCCTCCGGGAGTTCGTGTATTCAGCTGCCACTTCATGCGCGCCAGCTGCATGGTGATTGTCGATCCCCCCTGCTTGCTGCCACCGGAGATATAGCTGCGCCAGAACCCACGCAGCAGGCTGACCGGATTAAAACCGGGGTTAGCGTAAAACCAGCGATCTTCATGCAACAGAATACCGTCGATCGCCAGCGGCGACATCTCCGCCAGCGGCGTCCACTGACGGTAGCGATCGTCAGTGGCGAGCTGTAAACGCAGCAGCTGACCATGACGATCGTACCAGGCCGTCGACAGCGGTAACCCCTGCGAAAGCGGCGGGTGCGGCCACAGCCGCCAGCCCAGCAGAAACAGGGCCAGCAATACCACTACTGCGGCAGCATTTTGCAACAGCCGCTTTAAACCAGCGCGATTTGTTAACTTCATCAGCCGCGTTACGGTGCGGCTGACGGCTCAGCCGCCACCACCTGAATTTTCCCCTGCGCGGCGGACATCGCCTGAATATCGCGATCGTACATCGCCTCGCCGTAGGCTGGCGGGATCACGAAATTGCCTGTATTGGTGGCTTTAATCTGGTAAACAAACTCCTGTACCTCACGCGTGGCGCTGCCATAAACGATCACCCGATCTTCGCGGATATCACTGTAGTCCACCGACCAGGTTGAGCCATCGGCCGCCAGCGGCGAGGTCCATCCGCCACTGCTTTCGCTCTCGCCCTCCTCCTCAGCGTTTTCCGGCGGCGGCGGGGTCTGCTGTACGACTTCAAACCCACCTGGCAGCAGATCGACAACGGCAAGGTTACTCAGCGCCTGCTGGGAATTCGCCCGCACCTTCAGATGAACCGAGATGGTCTGGCCCAGCGTCACTTTATCAATCGGTTTTCCAGCCGCATCGGTATAGTCGCGGGTAATTTCCAGCCCGCGTGAGATCGCTTTCTGCGGCGCAGCAAGGTCATATCCGGCCTGCGTCACCACATACCATGCCGGTGCGCTGTTCGGATTGCCGAACTGAATCGAGCGCGCAGCAGAACTGAACTCACCCTGGCTGAACTGGCCTTTAATTGAAGAAATGAGCTGCGGAACCTTATTGTCACCGCCGATCTGATTAATCTTCAGGCCCTGCACATCATTATGCTGCGCCACCTGCCCGGCATAGCTTTCCAGCGCCAGAATGCTCATCGCCGACGAGAAGGTGGTGTAGCGTTCTTCACGCAGCGCCTGCACCATATTCTCCAGCACCTGCGGTGGGATGGCGTCCACTTTCTCCGGGAAGTGACGAACGATCAGATAAAGCCGCGTGGCGTCCGTCACCAGCGGATCGTAATAGTTCTGCGTCCACCAGCTTTTGTTATAAGCCTTGCTCAGCGCCTGCCAGCTGGGCTGCAACAGTCGCTCTGCTTCATCATCCGCTTTCAGCAGTTTCCACGAAGAAGCCAGGTACAGCGAAGCGAGGTCGGTTTTCCAGCCGTCAGGGAAGCGCTTTTGCAGCGTTTCCTGCACCGAAGCGAGCGCGTTCGTGGTGATTTCGCCCTGCCGCGTCAGCAGGTAAATCGCCCAGGCGCGCAGGCGCAGATGATACAGATCCTCATAGCCACTGCTGGCAAGGGTCCGCAGCGCCACGTTGGCCTCATCCAGCATATCGGCAGGCAGCGGATAGCCCGCCGCTCTGGCCTCCAACAGGTACTGCACTACGTACGGCGTCACGAACGGATCGGCCTGCGGCGATGCTGTCCAAAGCCCGAAAGCCCCATCGCCGTTCTGCCGCGATCGCAACACGTCGAGAATACCTTTAAGCTGCTGCCGGACTTTATCGTTCGACAGGTTGCCACGGAGTTCCGGGTGCTCACTCTGCAACAGCAGCGGGATGGACTGGCTGACGATCTGTTCAGAACAGTAATAAGGATAATCCGCCAGATAACGGGCCAGCCCGCTGGTCAGTACCAGTGGTGAATAAGACACTGCCGCCTGCCGCTGTGCATAGGCATCAAACATCTGGCGCAGGTTATCCACCTGCTGCTGGCTGCCGTTCATGCGCCCCATAACCGATTGGGTACGATACGGCATCGCCGGGCGCACCGAGGTACTCAAGGTTCGCTGACTGGTTTTATCGCCGTAACCGGCGCGGAACACCAGCGGAGCATCGCCGAGCGCAGCTTTCGCCCGCAGGCGGAAGGTCACCACGCCTTCATGCTTCGCCGCCAGCGGCAGGGACTGCTCAGCGCTACCGACCACCTCCAGCTGTGGCGGTGGCGTGACGCTGAGCTTGACGGGCAGCGCTTCACTTCCCTGTCCTTCAAGGTTGTTACTGACGCCGACGCTGACGTCAAACTCATCACCCGGCGCCACCATCGCCGGAACGTTCGGCGTCAGGATAAAGTCATCGCGCACGGTGGTGGAGGTCTGTGCCTTACCGATTTTTCCGGCGGTGGCAGAAATCGCCATCACGCGGATTTTGCCGTTGAAGTAGTCCGGGACCGGCCAGGTAAACTGCGCCTGTCCGTTCACCTCGGTAATGCCGGACCAGAATGCCACCGGTTTATCACGCTTGCGTTTAAACGGGTTCAAGTGCAGATCCAGGCTTTCACCGCCGTCACCGCCCGGTGCGGATGTCAGCGACATCAGCTTGCTGAACTCCGGCAGGATCAGATCGAGGATCTGCGAACTTTCCACGTTCAGTTCGCGCTTGCGGAAGAAGTAATCCAGCGGGTCGGTCAGTCGATAGCGCGCCACCTGCAGAATTCCTTCATCAACCGCAAATACCGCAACCTGCTGCGGGCCGTCGGTTGTGACCGTAACAGGCAGGCTATCTCCCGGCTTGATCACGTCCGGCACGCTCAGCGCCAGCGCATTTTTCCGCGCCTGGTTGCTGATTTTAAACGGCATCACACCGTAGCTGAGCGGGCTCATAAAGATTTCGTCGGAGTTAATATCGCGCACAAACTGTACGTTGATATAGGCATTGCCCTCCAGCCCGGCCGGAATGCGAATCTTCTGCACGGAACTGGTGGTGGTGGTATGGAACCACTGCCAGCTATAGACCTTTTCACGCTCAATGGTGATCAGCCCGCTGCCGGTGTAAGGCGCATTGATGGCCACTTCAATTTCATCGCCCGGCTGATATTCAGCACGATCGAGCTTCAGCTTCAGCTCGGCGTTACGATCCAGCGAACGGCTGATATTGGCGTCGCCGGTAACGCTGTAGGCGATACGGTTAAGCACATCCCCTTTGGCGTTTTTCACCACCAGCACGTAGTCACCCGGCTGGTTGGTCATCAGCGGTAAGGTCGTACCGGATGCCGCCAGTTCAAACCGGTTCTCACTGACCGGGATTTCCTTCATCTTCGACTGATATTTGTATACACCGGACTCCTGCCGCGTCAGCACCGACAGATATTTTTGCTCCAGCAGTTCCAGCTTCAGGTCGCCAAGCGCTATGGGCTCAAGCGACGGGTCGATCGCCAGCAGATTTATACTGCGCTGTGTGCCAAGACGGATAAAGCTGAGATCGCCGTCAGGCTTGAAGCCCACCAGATAGTCCCACGGCGAAACCAGCGTGCGTGCCGTAGCAGCGACAGAGCGCCCGCCACCGGCAACGAAGGCTTCCGACAGCAGCTGCAGCTGCCAGGTGGCATCTTCCCAGCCGCTGAGATCCAGCGCGATATTTGCCGCGCCGCTGTCGTCCGTGGTGCTGTCCTGCAGCTCCGTTTCAAATCCTTCACCGGCCGGGCGGGCTTCATAGAAGGCATAGTCGGGATAGCGATCGAAGGCCGGATAAACCGGGCGCAGCGTCAGCTTCGAGGCAACGCGTCGCCCCTGTGCCGGAGTGCCAAACAGGTTTTGCACATCAATACTGGCCTTCAGCTCGCCGGGTTTGACCCAGCCCGACTGCCTGTCCGGGGTCAGCGACAGCTTAACCTTGAGCTGATCCGGCTCGAACTCTTTGATATTCACCGCCGTACTGCCCAGCAGACGGGTGGAATCATCATCCTTACCGGGCAGATAGAGGTAGATCATCCATTCGCCGGTTGGTGCATTTTCGTCAGTGGTAAAGCTCAGTTCGTTAAAACCGCTGGCGTTGAGGGTCAGCGGTACAGTGCGCATCAGCTTGTCGCGCGGATCGTGAATTTCTGCCCGCACCGGAATGCCGTTGAGCGGCACTGACCAGTCGGCAGCACGGGTAATCAGGCCGATATTAAAGGTATCACCGGGGCGATAAACACCGCGATCGGAGAACAGGTAGCTGCTGAGGGTTCGCGTGTCTTCCGGTGTGGATTCGCCATAAACATCAAAACGCGAGAAGTCGAGGCCGCGATCGTTGTCACGCCCGCTGGGCAGGAAAGACACGTCTCCCTCTTTTTCAACCAGGAACATCACCGGCTGGCGTTCGTTAGTATAGGCTTCCAGCGGTGGGAAACGGACGTGACCATCGCCCCCCGTCCTGCGGGTCAGCAGCTTCTCTCCGTTTTTTGCCACCACGGACACCACGGCATCCGCTACCGGCTGGCCGCTGCTGATGGACTGAACGAACAGGTCGCGGGATTTATCCTGCGCGCGCTTGGCAATGATTCCAAGATCGGTCACCACCACGAAACGCGAGTCGCCGATACTCTGCTGTTCTTCATCCCCTTCCTGATATTCATCTTCCCCCGGCTGCGCATCTTTTTGCTCTGGCGACCACGGCGACAGGGAAAGCAGGAACACACCGCGATGGGACGCGCTGTCGGTAGAGAGGTAGCGCGAAAGATCGATCCCCTGATAGCTGACTTCCCCCGGCTTTTGATTGCCAATCGCGGTCTGATAACGGAAGTGTTCAGTGAAATACTCATCGTTCAGCCGGTTAAAATCAGCGGAGGCATATTCACGGCTTTTAAAGGAGACGATGTGCTGCAGCTGACTCGGGATCACCCGTTTGATATCCAGCCTCATCCCCGGGACGTTGCGCGCGGCCACACTAATATGCTTATCGCCGTTTACCGGCAGCAGTGCGCCCTGGGCGGCAAAACTCAGCATCTGCGGATAGTCCGGCACCTGCACCACCTGCCAGACTTTTTGCGGCATTTTGTAGCCGCCGCTGGAGGTCACCAGCGCATCAACCTGCACCAGCAGATAGCGCTGGGCCGGAGCATCAAATTTAAAGCTGAACTGAGGCTGATAATCCTCTTCGGCATCATTGAGGCTTAACGGCAGCTGCGGTGATTTCTGTAAAACGGCCCGATCGATATTGTCGAGATTCCATTCGGTGAACTCACTTTGATCCGCATTTTTTTCCTCAGAGCGCGGATCGTGCTGCGGCAGTAGCCAGGCTTTGACCGCTTTGCCAACCTCATTATCCGCCACTGCATCGCTGAAACCGACGATCAGCGCCCTTTCACTCGGGCTGCCCGGTTTATCAACCACCTGCGCGCTGACATCGCTGACGCTCAGGCTGTAAAGGTTTGGCACGCTAACCCAGCTTTCACCTTTGCGCTCAATACTGTTTCCCGGCAACGACGATTTTAGCGGTTCACCGATTTTCAGATGCACCACACCACCATGATCCATCGCCACCAGCGGTTCGGAGCGTACCCAGGCGTTAAGTTTTTTATCATCCCAGTTGACGGTGAATTTTAGCGGCTTTTCAGCCTGTCCCTTCGCGCTTGATACACCCAACGAAAGCTGTTTTTCAACGCTGGCGACATCCGCTGGCGCGGTAAAACGCAGGTTAAAAATGGCACTGTGCTGGCCGCGATTCTGCGGGTCCTGGTAATATTCGGCCTCACCGGGCTGATAATCGAAAGCGGGTACGCTGAAGTCATAGCGGGTTTGTTCCAGCTGGATCTGTGGAGCAAGCAGCGTCTTCGGATTGAGGTCTACCTGATAGCCGGCCCCCAGCGGCAGCGGGGCTTTCGGCGTAAAAATAAGCGTTTGCGCATCGGACCATTTCCATTCGCCATCCAGCGCCGGTTTAATACTGATACCTTTATCAACCGACTTGCCGACGCGTTCAATCGGTGCGGCAGAAGTATCAAAGCTGAGGGTCAGAAGCTGTTTAGGGAGGGTTGCCGCCTGATAATCCAGCGCCTGCGGGTTGGAGGCTTCGACATGAGTTTGCTGTACCGCAATCGGCGCAACGTCTATTGGCTTAGGGCGGTTTTGCCAAAGGTTCCAGCCATACCAACCCGCCGCCGCCAGGCCCAACAGCAGGATAAGAATCAGGCTGATGACTTTAGGATGGCGAATAACGCCCTGCTCCAGACGGTTAAAACCGCGGCCGAATGCCGCCGCCCAGCGTGGTGCCTGCCAGTTAATCTCACCAAGCAGCGGGCGAAGAATACATCCCAGCAGCCACAACAGGCGAGAAATCAGCCAGCAAAGGCCCTTCAGCAGCAGAAAAGGTAAACGCAGTAGCAGCCTGAGCACATCCATCAGAACCAACCTTATATTCCATTATGCATTTATTCTGACAGTTCCCCTTGCCTGGCCGCTGCATCTGGATGACCGTCAACCCGTGTTACAATTTCTCTAAAATAGTAATAGGTAATCTGTGCAATTTCTATTCCTCCACGCAGGCATTTTGCCAGCTGTCTCGCAGTACCGGGATTTACCCTTGTGGTAGAGGGTAAAATCGCTGACACTCAGCAAAACACTGTCAACGATGAGGACGCTATGACGACCCGTTCCCTGTTTGTGACCGCCGAGTGGCTGGCGGAGCATATTACCGATGAAAATGTTCAGGTTCTGGATGCGCGCATGCTGCCGCCCGGCCAGGAATTAACGCGTGATGTGACCGCTGAATACCTGGCTGCCCATCTCCCCGGTGCACCGTTCTTTAATATCGAAGCGCTTTCCGACCACAGCACCGCCCTGCCTCATATGCTGCCGCGTGCTGAAGCTTTTGCCGTTGCCATGCGCGAACTGGGCGTCAGTGCAGATAAACATCTGGTGGTTTACGATGAAGGCAATCTGTTTTCCGCACCGCGCGCCTGGTGGATGCTGAACTATTTTGGCGCGGAGCAGGTGTCAATTCTGGCCGGTGGGCTGGCTGGCTGGCAGAAAGCGAACTTGCCGCTGGAAAGCGGTGAAGTCAGCCTGACGGAAGGTGATTTTGACGCGAAAGTCACAGACAGCGATCGTGTTAAACGCGTGACCGATGTGCTGCTGGTCAGTCATGAAGGCGGTGCACAGATTATTGATGCCCGCGCGGCAAACCGCTTCCATGGTGAAGTTGACGAACCCCGTCCGGGTCTGCATCGTGGCCGTATTCCCGGCAGTCTGAACGTGCCGTGGAATAGCCTGGTCAGCGAAGGCCAGTTGAAACCCGCCGCCGAACTGCGCGCTATCTTCGATCGGCAGGGTGTCGATTTGGCCCAGCCGGTTATCGCCAGCTGCGGTTCCGGTGTGACGGCGGTGGTAGTGATTCTGGCGCTGACCAGTCTGGGAGCGAAAGAGGTCACGCTGTATGACGGTTCCTGGGGAGAATGGGGCAGCCGCAACGATCTACCGATCGTCAACGATTCGCTGTAAGCCCCTTTAGTACTTCAGTAGAAAGGCGACCCGAGTGGCCGCCTTTTTCATGCAAGAACTCAGATGTTGACCACTTTGAAATCGCGCAGGAAGCTGCCCCAGCGGCGTTCGTAGAAAGGCTTGATATGGGCGATAAAGAAGTGGCTGATGCCCTTATCGCCTTCCACAACATGGCAAATATCGATCGGCTCATCTTCCAGCATAGTATCGGTCGCCACGCTTCCCGCCGCCTGAATGATCGCGTCAATGTCGCCGTCGGCTTCGATACCAATCAGCAGGTTTGCTGGCTGGTCGGCACTCTCTTTAATGTGGGCCACATAGGCACGGCGCACCGATTTGTATTTGGCAAACAGCTGGGTCAGCGAGTCAATCATCTGCGCAGGCGGCTCGGCAATTTCCGACAGCAGTAATGGTGTCCCGCCTTCCAGCACGGTCTGCTGGCTGAGCGCGCTGCCGTGATCGCCCAGTAAATCGGCAATTTCACGCGGCGAAAACTCTTTCCCCTCCGGCAGTTTTGGATTCAGGAACAGCGTTTCACCGAGCGTCATTTCAAACAGCGTACGCACTGGCATCACCAGATAAGCCTGCTCGCTGCTGACCGCCTGCTCCAGAGCGCTGACCGAGGTGAAGCAGGGGATAATGCTGGTGCCGTCGTCTTTTTCCCAGTGCTGCAAATCCACCGGCGTGCTGGCATCAATAGCAGAACCGGCCTCGGCGATTTCGCCCGGTACTACCACGCTGGCATCCATCAGCAGGGAGAAAAACTCGGGGCGGTGTGCCGGTTCACCGGCGGCCAGCTTCAGCACCTCTTCAAGGCGCGGGTTAAGTTCGTTCATCGTCAGGTTCTTTTCGTTTACGGGCTATGTTTTAGCGGGCGATCCGTAAAGGAAGATCGCCCGATCGCCATTATTCGTGGCTGAGCAGCAGGTTAGCGACAGTGCGCACGCCCAGACCGGTTGCCCCCGCAGACCACTGATCCACCGCACCTTTACGGTAGGTAGCAGAGCAGTCAATGTGCAGCCAGCCGGTCTTATATTCGCTGACAAAGTGTGACAGGAAGGCGGCTGCGGTGCTGGCACCGGCAGAGTGTGCCGGGCTGGCGATGTTGTTGAGATCGGCAAAGTTTGACGGCAGATGGCTGCGGTGGAATTCCGCCAGCGGCAGGCGCCAGAACGGCTCGCTCTCTTTCTCAGCACAGCTTAGCAGCGACTGCGCCAGCGCATCGTCAAAGCTGAACAGCGCGTGATAATCGTTACCCAGCGCGGTTTTCGCCGCACCGGTCAGGGTGGCAGCATCGACGATCAGTTTTGGCTTCAGCGCGCTGGCATCAATCAGACCATCGGCCAGAACCAGACGGCCTTCAGCATCGGTATTCATCACCTCAACGGTTTTGCCGTTGCGGTAGTGAATGATATCGCCAAGCTTGAAGGCATTGCCGCTGACCATATTATCCGCGCAGCAGAGGATAAGCTTCACGCGCTTATCCAGGCCACGGGTAATCGCCAGCGCCAGCGCGCCGGTCAGGGTGGCCGCGCCGCCCATGTCCGATTTCATGGAGTCCATAAAACCGCTCTGCTTCAGGCTGTAGCCACCGGTATCGAAAGTAATACCTTTACCAACCAGGCAGGCGAATACCGGTGCATCGTCTTTACCCGACGGGTTAAAATCCAGCGTCAGCAGCACCGGGCTGCGGGAAGAACCGCGCCCGACGGTGTGCAGACCGGCATAATTTTGCAGGCGCAAATCTTCGCCTTTGGTGATGCGGTAGTTGACGCTGTCGCAGGCAACATCACACAGCAGATCCACCGCGCGGGTTGCCAGCTGTTCTGGCCCCAGCTCTTCCGCCGGCATATTGATGGTGTCGCGTACCCAGTCAACGATCTTCAGGCGGCTGTTCAGTTCTTTGGCATCAGCGTCATTCAGCGCCGCCCATTCAACCTGACGAGACCCTTTTGGTGCACGATAGCCCTGCCAGAATGCCCAGCTGTTTTCCAGATCCCAACCGTCGCCGCTCAGGCTGATATTACGTATCCCCTGCCCGCCAATTTTTCTCGCAGCGCGCTGGATGATGGTCGGTGCATCTTTGCCGGTGAGATGGATCGTCATTCCACTGTCGTTGCTGGTGAGGATCGCTTTTTCGCCCCAGCGCGGATCGGCCGCAGCCGTTGACAGGGTAATGTTCATAACAGAGGTGGTCATCGCATGGCTCCTTTTCATTTTTTTCACGTCGTGGACCGGAGATCCCCGGCCTCTGCGATTTGCCGCAGGACAGATGCTATTCAAAATCGACGCACCAGACTAACAGAAATGCGGGAAAGATGTTTTCACCGCATGCTCTCATGCCGTGCTTTTATGCTGAATGTGAAACGGGCCGAAGAGTTAATCCGGCCCGTTGGCATAACGCGAATCTGTAAGCTAACGTCTAGCTGGCAGCAGCAACGCCTGCCGCTTTAAACGCCGCCCACTGTGGGGAAACCTCACGCATCCGCGCAATCGACTTCACGATCAGCGCAATCGCATAGTCAATTTCTTCAACGGTGGTGAAGCGGCCCAGCGAGAAACGCAGTGAATTGTAGGCGAGATCGTCGCTCACGCCCATTGCACGCAGCACATAGGAAGGCTCAAGGCTGGCGGAGGTGCAGGCAGAGCCGGATGAAACGGCCAGATCCTTCAGCATCATAATGAGCGATTCGCCGTCAACGTAACCGAAGCTGACGTTGAGAATATTCTGCGCACCGTTCTCAAACGAACCGTTGAGATGAACCTGCTCAATCGCACTGATACCCGCCCAGAAACGTGCACGCAGTGAAGCCAGGCGCGCCATTTCTTCGGCCATCTCTTCCTTAGCAATACGATAGGCTTCACCCATGCCGACAATCTGATGCACCGGCAGCGTACCGGAACGCATGCCGCGTTCGTGGCCACCGCCGTGAATTTGAGCCTCAATTCGTACCTTAGGCTTGCGGCGAACATATAGCGCGCCAATGCCTTTTGGGCCGTAAATCTTATGGCCGGATACGGACATTAAATCGACGCTCAGCGTAGTGAGATCGATCGGCAATTTTCCCACGCTTTGAGTAGCGTCAACATGGAAAAGGATGCCACGGGAGCGGCACAGTTCGCCGATGGCGGCAACGTCCTGAATCACACCGGTTTCGTTATTAACGTGCATGATTGACACCAGTACCGTGTCATCACGCAGCGCGGCTTCAAGCTGAGCAAGATCGATAACGCCGTCAGCCTGCGGATTGAGCCAGGTGACGCTGTAGCCTTCGCGCTCAAGCTGTGCACAGGTATCCAGCACGGCCTTATGTTCCGTGGTACAGGTAACAATATGACGGCCTTTATCCTGATTCGCCTCAGCGGCACCTTTAATCGCCAGGTTATTGGCTTCGGTTGCGCCGGAGGTAAACACAATTTCACGGGGATCGGCACCGATGAGTTCGGCAACCTGGTTACGGGCGATGTCTACGGCTTCTTCAGACTGCCAGCCAAAACGATGGGAACGGGAGGCCGGATTACCGAAGGTTCCATCAAGGGTGAGGTGCTGCATCATCTTCGCGGCAACACGGGGGTCGGCCGGAGTGGTGGCGGAGTAATCGAGGTAAATCGGTAATTTCATTGCGCGTTAAGCTCCGTACAGGTTTTCCCTGAGCTTTCAGCCCGCTGTCACCGGACGACAATCTGAAAGCTCAGGGATACATAATCTGCACGACGCTGGAAACGCGATTGAGTGAGGATCAGGCGCGCAGATTAACGTTAATTGTTTCGTGCATACGACCGTTCGGGATGCGACGAATTTCGTTACTGTTCTGGCGGTCAGCAACTTCCAGGATTTCCTGGTTGTTCACCAGCTCGGCCAGCGTAATGTTGTTCAGGAAGTCGCTGATGCGCTCGCTCAGATCGCGCCACAGTACGTGGGTCAGGCAACGTTCGCCGCCCTGGCAGCCTTCTTTGCCCTGGCATTTGGTGGCGTCAACGGATTCGTCAACGGCAGTAATCACTGCGCCAACCGCGATCGCATCAGAACCTTTACCCAGCAGATAACCACCACCCGGACCACGTACGCTGGCAACCAGACCATGCTTGCGCAGACGAGAGAACAGCTGCTCAAGATAAGAAAGGGAGATGCCCTGACGCTCTGAAATATCAGCTAAAGGTACAGGACCTTCGTGAGAGTGCAGTGCAACATCAAGCATAGCGGTAACAGCATAACGGCCTTTGGATGTCAGTCTCATGGCTTTACGACCTCGGTTATAACCCTGGATGGGTGTTAACAAAATATGGACGCAAGTCTGCCATTCCTGAGTAATTTGGTCAAGTATTTAACCGAGTAAAACACTCAACTATTTAACCAAGTGTTTTACTCAAGTATTAAGCTATTGATTTAAATGAAAACCAATCAATTTTCCCGCTTTTTTTCAAGGGATGAAAGCATGCCACGAAGGATGTTTAGCTCATCTTTTTCCGGGCGGGCACGGGTAAACAGACGACGCATTTTGCTCATAACCTGTCCTGGCGTCGCCTCGCGAATGAAGCCGCTGGCTACCATCATCTTCTCCATATGCTGGTAAAAACGCTCAAGATCGTCCACCAGTGGATAAGGTGATTCGGTGACTTCGGCGGCTTCGGTTTCCTGCGATTGTAGCCAGGCCATGCGCACTTCATAGGTAATCACCTGAACGGCCATCGCCAGATTTAGCGAGCTGTACTCCGGGTTCGCGGCAATCGCCACGTGATAGTGGCATTTTTGCAGCTCTTCATTGGTCAGACCTACGCGTTCACGGCCAAAGACCAGTGCAACCGGCGCTTGCTGCCCCTCTTCCACACTCTTCAGGCCACATTCACGCGGGTCCAGCATCGGCCAGGGCAGCGAACGGGAACGCGCGCTGGTGCCGACAACCAGACTGCAGCCGGCAATCGCTTCATCAAAGGTATCGACGATGGTGGCATTGCCAATCACATCGCTGGCACCGGCAGCCAGAGCGATGGCCTGCGAGTCAGGCTTAACCAGCGGATTGACCAGATAAAGGTTTGTTAAACCCATGGTTTTCATGGCACGGGCTACGGAGCCCATATTGCCGGTGTGGGACGTTTCAACCAGTACGATTCGGATATTTTGCAGCATGAGAGTGTCAGGTGTGAGGAATAATTTAACGATGCTATCATATTTTCAGGACATTTGCCGTTCTCCCTGCTATAGTACGCGCCGTTTTATATCCAACTACTGCGGCGGCCAATAAACCGGCAGGCTGGCGGTAGTAAGAGATACCGTTCTTTAACATCCAGTGAGACGACACTACATGCATCCGATGCTCAACATCGCCGTGCGCGCTGCGCGCAAGGCCGGAAACGTAATTGCTAAGAACTATGAAACCCCGGACGCAGTCGAAGCCAGCCAGAAAGGCAGCAACGACTTCGTGACTAATGTTGACCGCGAAGCGGAACGCCAGATTATCGAGGTGATTCGCAAGTCTTACCCGAAACACACCATTATTACTGAAGAAAGTGGTGAGTTAGCCGGTGAAGACCAGGATATACAGTGGATTATCGACCCTCTGGATGGCACCACCAACTTCATCAAACGCCTGCCTCACTTCTCTGTTTCTATCGCCGTGCGCATTAAAGGCCGCACCGAAGTCGCGGTAGTTTATGACCCAATGCGTAATGAACTGTTCAGCGCCGTTCGCGGCCAGGGCGCACAGCTTAACGGCTACCGCCTGCGCGGCAGCACCGCTCGCGATCTGGATGGCACCATCCTGGCGACCGGTTTCCCGTTCAAGCTGAAGCAGCACGCCACTCCTTATATCAACATCGTCAGCAAACTGTTCACCCAGTGTGCAGATTTCCGCCGTACCGGTTCTGCTGCGCTGGACCTGGCCTACACCGCCGCCGGCCGCGTTGACGGTTATTTCGAAATCGGCCTGAAGCCGTGGGATTTTGCCGCCGGTGAACTGCTGGTTCGTGAAGCCGGTGGTCTGGTCACCGACTTTGTTGGCGCGCATGGCTACATGCTTTCAGGAAACATCGTTGCCGGTAACCCGCGCGTGGTGAAATCAATCCTGGCTAACATCCGTGAAGAGCTGAGCGAAGCGCTGAAGCGTTAATTTTTACCCGTCTCACGAAGGCCGACCTGACGTCGGCCTTTTTTATACCCGCCGCTTAACGGGTAAACAGCGGGCGGATGCCCCCCGAAATATCCGGCTGCGCGCTCAGCCACAGTACGATACCCGCCGCCAGCAGCAGTATCCCTCCGCTCAGCGCAAGGCAGTTCAGCGCGACCTTCTGCCAGCCCGCAGCAGGACGATCCCGGCTCAGACGTAGCGCCAGAATTCGGGAAATTTGTACCAGCAGCGCCATGCCGGAAACGGTCAGCGCCGTCCCCAGCGCCATCGCAATCGCCGACAGTACGCCCCAGCCATATACCCCGATCACCTTCGAGAACAGC
Organism: Pantoea coffeiphila; assembly: GCF_016909495.1. GTDB lineage: Bacteria > Pseudomonadota > Gammaproteobacteria > Enterobacterales > Enterobacteriaceae > Erwinia > Erwinia coffeiphila. Next base: position 531,943 of record NZ_JAFBFW010000004.1, read on the forward strand.
AGCATCATGATCGCCCCGGAACACGGGCGCATCCCCATCGACATCACTACCAGACTTTTCGTTTTCCAGCCCACGGCGGCGGCAAGCTGAGCGCTGTCCGGTACATGCTGATGCCCGCAGCCGCAGCTTTCGCTGTGCTGGTGATGGGCTGGCACAATGCGATGAATAGTCATGCCGCCAGTCTTGCCCGAAGTCCGCAGCGTGCGCATCAGCTTCCTGGCCGCACGCCAGCACAGCCATACTCCCAGACCGGCCACCAGCAGATAGCTGCTTTTTTCCAGCCAGTAGCTGCTGAGATGCAGCTGCCGCGAAGAGAGTTTCAGAACCACCAGCATTATCGTGACCAGCGCAATGGCCACGCCGCCCTGCACCACCGCGGCCATCATCGTCAGCTGCAGGCTGGTTTTTACCCGGGTAGGATGCGTGGCCAGGAAGGTAGCGATCACGACTTTGCCATGCCCCGGGCCCAGCGCGTGCAAAACGCCATACAGCAGGCTGAAACCCATCAGCGTCAGCCCCGCCTTTTGAGGATGGCTGGCAACCTGTTGCAGCAGCGCAGTCATCTGCTGGTGCAGATTTTTCTGCCAGAGCACGCTTTGTAACAGGATCTGCGGCCAGAACTGCCACACCAGCAGCGCACAGGCCAACAGTACAATTATCAGCAGATACAGCGGCCACAGCTGCCGCCAGCTGCGTGCCTGCATAGACAGGATATTTACTGACATACCAGCGTTACCGTTTGAGCAAACTGGCGGCCCAAATCCATCTCTTCCGCTGGCGCATCCGCCTTATCCAGCGATAGCGCATACGCCTGCATCGAAGCATCAGGTTTTGGCGTTTTCAGCTCAAAGTGGCACTCTTTCGCCAGTTCATCAGGGATTTTCAACGATTTTTCCGAGTCGTAATACATATCAACAAAGTAGGTTGGGTCAAAAGTGGAGAAGACAAAGCGCTGACCTTTCAGCGGCTGCGGATGCGCCAGCGGCAGCACGAATTCCAGTACAGCCTGGTGGCCCTGCCGCGACAGATGATACTCCGGCGGCAGATTTTCAAATTTCACCGGCTGCTTCTGATGCCAGAACTCGGTGAAGTAGTGCTGGCCCAGCACATTAGCCATCACTTCCGCCGCCAGTTTCTTCCAGATAACCGAACCGGGTTTAGCGTCGGCGGCATCGTAAAGCAGGTCAGCGGAGGTAATTTCATCCATCACCCAGCGCATTCTCAGCCCGGTAATAGTGTCACCCTGGTGGACCAGCGTGGTTTGCATATCAATAAAGCTGTGCGGGTGCGACCACGCCGCCGGTACGGAACCCACAACCAGCATCAGCCCAACAATGTATCTGTTATAACGTAACAAATTCAACCCCATTCCAGGATTTCCCGATTATTTTTGTGACCTGTCTTTAAAAGCGCCGAATAAACGTCTACAGACTCTCCACAGCCGCAGGGAGTCAGGCTAGGATTAACACTAGATACGTTTAGCGGGAGTGCAGATGACGAGTGATTACTCACCAGAAACTTCTGTTTTTTCCCGTCAGCAACGGCGCTGCCACCTCATTTTAATGCTTTGTCTTCCTGAACCTGACGTTACGCTGGACATTTACTGCCAGCTGAACGGAGTAGAAGACGCGGTAGCCCGGCAAGATATAGCGGAGGTTACGCTGGAGATCCAGCGTTATCACCAGCTGATTATCGAACAGGATCAACAGGGGTCACTACGGCTGATCGGCGCACAGCTAAATCAGCGCCTGTGTCTGCTGCACGGTTTACGCCGTGCACTGCGGCTATCGCCTGATTTTGTCTGCCACTATTTCACCCCGAGGATCAAAAACCACCTGCAGCGTAACAAGGTCAGCAAGGCGCTGTATGATGAGCATAATTTACAGGCGCTGATCCAGCACTGTTCCCGGCAGCTTATGCGGGATTTCAACGCGCGCGACCGCCACTTTTTGCAGATATACCTGCAGTACTCCCTCGCCCATGACTGCCTGGTGGACTTTAACCCTGAACAGACAAGCTGGCTGAGTGCCAAAACGGAATACGTACTGGCGCAGGAGATCCTTCGCTGCTGGCATCGGCAGGGTTATCAGCAAACCTCGGCGGATGATGCCATCCCGCTGGCGCTATTGTTTAGCCAGCTGCACATCCCCAGCATCAGCCAGCCGATTGGGGACTATGAAACCCGGCTACTGCTGGCGATTCAACAGCTTATTCTACGTTTTCAGCAGCTATCGGGTATGCAGTTCAGCTGCCATGATGAACTCTGTGCCCAGCTGTTCAGCCATCTGGCGCAGGCGCTGGAGCGTGTACGGTTCACTGTTGGCATCGATCACAGCCTGGTGGAAGACGTGGCGCGTCAGTATCCGCGCCTGCTGCGAACGACCCGTGCCGCCCTGGTTGAGTTCGAACAACAATTCTCGCTGCGATTTTCTGAAGAAGAGCTGGGGCTGACGGCGATTATCTTTGGTGCCTGGCTGATGCAGGAGAACGCCCTGCAGGAAAAGCAGGTCCTGCTGCTGACCGGTTATGACCAGGAACTCGAACGCTGCGTTGAGCAGCAGCTGCGTGAGCTAACGCTGCTGCCGTTGAATATCAAATACCTGACGGTTGACGATTATCAGCGTAACAGTGCACCAAAGGGAATTTCTCTGGTGATCACTCCCTATGTCACCACCCTGCCGCTGTTCTCGCCGCCGCTGATCCACGCAGAGCTGCCGCTGGGCGAGCACCAGCAGCGCAGCATCCGTGCGCTGCTGGAATCCTGACTAACGGATCGTTGGCCGCAGGAACAGAGCCGGCACCACCAGCAGCGCCATCACCCAGAAGACCCCGCCGTGCAGATGCTGGAATAACACGCCGCAGACCATGGTCATAATCGCAATGCCGCCGCCCATCGCCAGCGCTGAGTAAAGAGATTGCAAACGAATAACCTCCGATCCCTCACGGGAAGCAATAAAGCGCATTGCCGCCAGATGACAAACGGTGAAACTGCCGCAGTGAAGGATCTGCGCCACAATCAGCCAGCCCAGATCGGTGGTGGCTGCCATCAGGCTCCAGCGAACAATCGCCGCAATGCCGGAGAGCAGCAGCAGATCGCGGGCGCGCCAGCGGCGAAACAGCCGGTTGCTGGAGGCAAAAATGACAATCTCAGCCACGACGCCCAGCGACCACAAATAACCCACGACGCTGGCCGAATAGCCCGCCTGCTGCCAGTAGATCGCGCTAAAGCCATAATAGGCCGCATGCGCTCCCTGCATCAGCGTCACGCACAGCATAAAGCGCCAGACGGCATTCTCTCGCAGCATCTGCAGCCACACCTGCCAGCCAGCGTGGCTGCCCTGCTTCGAGGTGCCCTGCGGCATCACTGCCGGACGCAGCAGCATCCCGGCCAGCATCGCGCCGCAGCCTGCACACAGCAGCATCAGAATCGCCTGGTAAGAGAATTGATTGACCAGTACACCGGTCAATGCCGAGCTGATAACAAACGCCAGCGATCCCCACAGCCGTACCGGTCCGTAGGGCAGCGCGATTTGCCGCTGCCAGGTGGCAGCCAGCGCATCGCTCAGCGGCACCAGCGGTGAGAACACAAGGTTAAAGCCCACCATCACGAAAAGCAGCCAGAGCCACTGCGAGCCGAAGCAGAATCCCAGGGCGAACAGCAGGGTAATCAGCGCCAGCAGGCGCAGCGCATTGACCAGCTGGGAAGGATTGGTGACGCGGGAGGCAATCAACAGGCTGCCGGTAAAGCGAGCGATCATGCCGCAGCCAAGCAGCAGACCGATCTGCTCAGGCTTCATGCCGCTGCCCTCAAGCCAGACGCCCCAAAATGGCAGGTAGATGCCGTAGGCAAAGAAATAAGTGAAGTAGCCCAGCCCCAGCCAGTACGTCGATCGTATCGTCATGTTCCATCCGACAGAGTAAGTTTCGGCGGTACTCTACACCGTGCGGACAGATAAAAAAATAACGGGACACAAAGTGCCCCGTTATCTGTGCAACGGCTCGCAGTAAAGGAGCTGTTAGCGAATTATGCGTATACCGGGAAGCGGGCGCAGATATCCAGAACCTGCTTCTTCACGCGCTCGCTCACGCCTTCGTCATTGATATTGTCAAGAATATCGCTGATCCAGCCAGCCAGCTCGCGCACTTCAGCTTCTTTGAAACCACGACGGGTTACAGCTGGAGAACCGATGCGGATACCGGAAGTCACGAACGGGCTCTTCGGATCGTTAGGCACGCTGTTTTTGTTGACGGTGATGTTAGCACGGCCCAGAGCGGCGTCGGCTTCTTTACCGGTCAGGTTTTTGTCAACCAGGTCCAGCAGGAACAGGTGGTTATGGGTGCCGCCGGAAACTACGTTGTAGCCACGCTCCAGGAACACTTCAACCATCGCTCGTGCGTTTTTAGCAACCTGCTGCTGGTAGGTTTTGAACTCTGGCTCCATCGCTTCTTTGAACGCCACCGCTTTACCAGCGATAACGTGCATCAGAGGGCCGCCCTGGCCGCCAGGGAATACCGCTGAGTTCAGTTTCTTATACAGATCTTCGTCACCGCCCTGAGCCAGGATCAGACCACCACGAGGACCCGCAAGGGTTTTATGGGTAGTCGAGGTCACGATGTGTGCGTGTGGAACCGGGTTAGGGTAAACGTCAGCAGCGATCAGGCCAGCAACGTGGGCCATATCGACGAACAGGTATGCGCCAACGCTGTCAGCGATTTCACGCATTTTAGCCCAGTCACACACGCCAGAGTATGCGGAGAAGCCGCCTACGATCATTTTCGGCTGGTGCTGTTTAGCCAGTTCGGCCAGCTCGTTGTAGTCGATTTTGCCGGTTTCATCGATACCGTAAGGAATGACTTTATACAGTTTGCCGGACAGGTTAACCGGGGAACCGTGGGTCAGGTGACCACCGTGTGCCAGGTTCATACCCAGAATGGTATCGCCCGGCTGCAGCAGCGCGGTGTAAACCGCGAAGTTCGCCTGTGAACCGGAATGCGGCTGCACGTTGGCATAGTCGGCACCAAACAGCGCTTTAGCACGGTCGATAGCCAGCTGCTCAACGATATCCACGTACTCACAGCCACCGTAGTAGCGTTTACCCGGATACCCTTCGGCATATTTGTTAGTCAGCTGGGACCCCTGAGCCTGCATTACACGTGGGCTGGTATAGTTTTCTGAAGCAATCAGCTCGATGTGCTCTTCCTGACGCACTTTCTCCTGCTCCATCGCCTGCCATAAATCGGCATCGTAATCGGCAATGTTCATATCACGCTTTAACATCTGCATCTCCTGACTCAACTGACTTTTAATAAGGAACTTCGGGGTGTTGGGCAACAGTTTAAACTGTTACCCAGCCGTTGAATAGCGCCATGACCGCCTTTTTGCGCAAACGATTGGCTTCAGAGCCAGCAAGGCTTAGATATCATTTTTGCAAGCAGTTGGTTACGGAGTTTTGCTCATTATCAACTTGCAGCTTGTTCATCAAACCCACGCCATCAGCACGGATAAACAACCCTGATTCTTGAGTGGGTATTTACAATGCAATCTCTCGGCAATTAAATGCATTTGAAATACACGTTATAAGATCAGGGAGTTCACTATGCTAGATAGCCAAACCATTGCCATCGTCAAATCCACCATTCCCGCCATTCTTGAACTCGGACCAAGCCTGACGGCCCACTTTTACGATCGTATGTTCAGCCATAATCCCGAACTGAAAGATATTTTTAATATGAGCAATCAGCGCAACGGCCACCAGCGGGAAGCGCTGTTTAATGCCGTCTGCGCCTATGCCAGCAATATCGATAATCTGGCGGCGCTTGGCCCCGCCGTGGAAAAAATAGCCCAAAAGCATACCAGTTTTGCCATTCGGCCCGATCAGTACAACATTGTCGGTACGCACTTGCTGGCCAGCATTGATGAAATGCTGCATCCGGGTGAAGAGGTTCTTGAGGCCTGGGGCAAAGCCTATGGCGTGCTGGCCGGAATTTTCGTGCAGCGTGAAGAGCAGATTTATGAGCTTTCCGAGCAGAAACCCGGTGGCTGGAGGGGAACGCGAGAATTCGTCATCAGCGAAATCACCCCACAAAGCGCGGTAATCAAAAGTTTTGTGCTGACCCCGGCCGACGGCCAGCCTGTCGCGAGCTATCGCGCGGGGCAGTATCTCGCCTTGTGGGTGGACGATCCTTCATTTGAAAACAAAGAAATTCGTCAGTATTCACTTACCCGCTCTCCCAACGGTAAAAACTATCGCCTTGCCATACGCCATGAAGAGGGCGGAACGATGTCCAGCTGGCTGCATCAGCAGAAAGTGGGCACGCATCTGCGCGTTGCTCCTCCGGCCGGAGATTTCTTCCTCGACGTGAAGCCGGAAACACCGGTTACGCTGATTTCTGCAGGCGTTGGGCTAACGCCTATGCTGGCGATGCTGCATCAGCTGGCGGAGAGCCGACATCCGTCGACGGTGCAGTGGTTTCACGCCGCCGATAACGGCAGCACGCACGCCTTTGCGAAAGAGGTCACGGAAACCGGAGCGCACCTGCCGCGATTTACGCAGCATATCTGGTACAGTCATCCCACAGCTCAGGATAAAGAGAAGTTCAACACGCACGGACTTATCAACCTGTCACCGCTGGAGTCCATGCTCAGCGATCCGGCCATGCAATATTATTTATGTGGGCCGGTAGGCTTTATGGAAGCGGTTGAGCAGCAGCTACAACAGTTGGGCTTTTCGCACGATCGTATTCATTATGAAGTTTTTGGCCCGCACAAAGCGCTGTAACCAACCCTTCTGCCGATCGTGTCGCCAGAAATGAGCAGGGCCTGAATATTCAGGCCCTGTTACGCAAGTGAACGACAGCGATTAAATCGCTTCTTCGTCTTCTTCACCGGTGCGGATACGCACAACGCGCGCCACATCAAACACAAAAATCTTACCGTCGCCGATTTTACCGGTTTGCGCCGTGTTCATAATAGTATCGACGCAGGTATCGACAATATCATCAGCCACAACGATTTCGATTTTCACTTTTGGCAGAAAATCGACCATATATTCAGCACCGCGATACAGCTCGGTGTGGCCTTTCTGACGACCAAAACCTTTTACTTCCGTTACCGTCATACCGGTGATGCCGACTTCCGCCAGCGCTTCGCGCACGTCATCCAGTTTGAACGGCTTAATAATTGCATCGATCTTTTTCATAGCAGACCCTTATTTTTCCCTCCGGTAACGGACGGGTAATCAACGATTAACTTCACCGGACAGGTCACGCGGCGCGGTCTGTCTCTTTTTTCAGGCAGCTAAACTACCATAATTGATAGTGAAAACGGCACTGAAAATTATTCTTTAAAATCGCCAGCGTCCAGTTCATGTCGCGACAACAGTTTATAAAACTCGGTGCGATTGCGCCCCGCCATTCGGGCGGCATTCGTGACATTTCCTTTGGTCATCTGCAGCAGCTTGCGCAGGTAGTTAAGCTCGAACTGATTACGCGCCTCCGCAAATGTGGGCAGTGCGGTATTTTCTCCGGCCAGCGCCTGCTCGACCAGCGCGTCGCCGATGACCGGTGCCGAGGTCAGCGCCACACACTGTTCAATCACATTCACCAGCTGGCGCACATTCCCCGGCCAGCTGGCGGCCATCAGGCGATGCATTGCGTCGCTGGAGAAGCTGCGGACAAACGGTTTGTGCCGCGCGGCCGACTGCTTCAGCAAATGATTGGCCAGCAGCGGAATATCCTCGGCTCGCTCATGCAGTGCGGGGATTTTCAAATTGACCACGTTTAAACGATAGAACAAATCTTCGCGAAACTCTTTTTTCTCCATCGCTTTTGGCAGATCGCGATGGGTGGCGGAGATAATACGTACGTCGATATCCAAATCGCGATTGCTGCCCAGCGGGCGCACTTTGCGCTCCTGCAGCACGCGCAGCAGTTTGACCTGCAGCGCCTGCGGCATATCGCCAATTTCATCGAGGAACAGCGTTCCCCCTTCCGCGGCCTGGAACAGCCCTTCCCGGCTGCTCACCGCCCCGGTAAAAGCCCCTTTCGCATGGCCAAACAGCTCGGACTCCAGCAGTTGCTCCGGCAAGGCACCGCAGTTAATCGCAATAAACGCTTTGCCCGCACGCGGGCTGGCCGCATGGATCGCCTGCGCCAGGATCTCTTTTCCGGTTCCGCTCTGGCCGTTAATCAGCACGCTGACGTCGGAATGCGCCACCATCCGCGCCTGCTCCAGCAGACGCAGCATCAGCGGGCTGCGGGTGACAATATTTTCGCTCCACGACTCGTCCGTCGTTGGCATCCGATGCGCCAGCGCCTCATCAATGGCTTTATATAGCGCATCGCGATCCACCGGCTTGGTCAGGAAGCTGAACACACCCTGTTGCGTAGCGGCAACGGCATCGGGGATAGAACCGTGAGCGGTAAGAATGATAACCGGCATGCCGGGATGACGTTTCTGGATTTCGGCAAACAGCGCCATTCCGTCCATTTCATCCATGCGCAGATCGCTAATCGCCAGATCGATAGTTTCGCGGTCCAGCACCCGCAGCGCTTCCGGGCCACTTTCGGCGGTAGTGACGGCAAAACCTTCACTGCTGAGGCGCATACCGAGGAGTTTAAGCAGGCTGGGGTCGTCATCCACCAGCAGCAGCCGGGCTGATTTTTTTATCATGGCGTTGCATCATCCTCTGATTTATTGCCGGACGATGTTGCGTCGTCCGGTGCGGATTTATCCGCCGCGTGGCTGCTGTCGGTCGCATCAGGCGAGCGGCGTGATGAAAGCTGGCGCTCGATGTCGGTCAGGGAATCCAGCTTGCGTCGGGTCACCGCCAGTTCCTGATTCAGCGCGATGTCCTGCTGGCGCAGCGCATCAAGCTGCGCATCGCTGGTCTGTTGCAGCGTCGCGTAGCGCGTGCGCTCTGCGGATAGTTGCAGCAGCGATCCCTGCCCTTCCCGCCACAGGGTCAGTAACGGGCGTACGGCAGTGGGGTAGTCGTAGCTGTAATCATCAAGCCGCTGCAAATACTGGCGGCGTTCCATGGGCGTGACGTTACCGTTGCTGAGCAGTACGGCCTGTTTAAACCGGCTCTGCCAGTTATCCGCCGGCCAGCGGCGCGCTTCGGCGCGAGCTTCGGCAGGCGACAGGCGCAGGGCACAGTCCATCGTTCGCAGCCAGTAGAGCGGGTTGTTGACCACCTGCGCGGTGTTAAAGGCCCAGATCTGGCCGCAGGAGACCGCCTGGAAATCCACAACGCGGCGTTCAGAATCGCTGAAGGAATCATGCGTCAGATTGCTGTTCTTCTCCGGCGCCTGGCTACAGCCAGATATCAGTGGGATCAGCAGTGACACCGCAGCGAGTTTGCCGGTTCGATCCAGAGACAACAGAGCAGATAAAGGTGAAAAACGCATGACTAGTTATTCCCGGCGGTGGTATTTAATTCGATACGGAAGCAAACATCCGCTTCCTTGCTGTCAACCAGCTGTAAATCACCCTGTAAACGCTGCAGGCAGTCTTTTGCAATACTCAGCCCCAGCCCGCTGCCTTTCACGGCCCCCTTCCGCTGCATGTTGCCCTGGAAGAAAGGTTCAAAGATCATCGCCCGCTCTGCGGTCGGGATAGGCGTGCCGGTGTTGGCAACTTCAATAATTGCCCGGCCTCCCTGCTGGCGGCTGCGGACCCAGATACGGCCTGATTCTGCGCCGTAGTGTACAGCATTGGAATAAAGATTATCGATCGCCCGCAGTAACAATGTCGGCTCGGCACGACAGCTGGCGAGCTGAAGATCGACTTCGGTATGCATCATCTTAGCGCGAGCCGTCAGGTTGTGGCTGGCAACCAGCGTTTCAACCAGCGGCGCCAGCGGCACATCCTCAAGCGGCAGCGGGCCATCGGCTAACTTACGGTTGTAGTCCAGCAGCTGCTCAATCAGCGTTTGCAGGCGACGGCTGCTGTCATTGAGAATGCTGACGACTTCTTTCTGGTCAGCGGTTAAGGGACCCGCTATCTGATCGGCAAGCAGTTCCGTTCCTTCACGCATGCTGGCCAGCGGCGTTTTTAGCTCGTGAGAGATATGGCGCAGAAACTCATGCCGCTGGGACTCAAGCCAGGTCAGCCGCTCGCTCAACCACAATATGCGCTGCCCCAAAGAGCGAATTTCGCGCGGGCCTTTAAACATCAGGTTCTGTTCCAGCTGCTGCCCTTCACCCAGGCGATTAATCATCCGCTCGACGGCTTTCACCGGCCCGATAATCATGCGGGTAAACAACACCACCAGCCCGAGACTGAGCAGGAACAGCGTCAGCGCCTGCCAGCCAAAATACTGACCCCGATCGGCAATTTCACGCTGTAACTGTAGACCGCGCGAGAAGACCACTTCGCGGGTGGTTTGTACCAGTTCAGCGTTGGCGGAAGAAAACGCCTCCAGCTGATCGGCGGCGGCTTTTACCGGCGTGCTGTTGTCGCATTTTATCTGGCTCAGCTGAGTCAGGCTTTGACGCAGCGCCTGGTAAGTGCGGATGTCCGGCAGCACCGGTGCGTGGGCATCAAGCATTTGCGAATAGCGGCTGTGCTGAGTTTGATAGAGCTTTTGCAGCATCGGGTTATCCAGTACACAGTACTGACGATAGCTGCGCTCCAGCTCCAGCGCGGTGCGCGCCATCGCTTCACTGCGCCGCACATCGGTCAGGGTGGTGCGGTTAGTATCCGCAGCGCGATCGCTCAGCGCCGACAGGCTTTCCCAGGCCTGCCATGCCAGCACCAGCAGCGGTAATAACACCAGTAAAAACGCCATCAGCACCAGCTGACGCAGGGATCGTGGAAACAGACGCCATTTCTTCACGGAGAGATCTCTTGTTCAGGTTATCAGTGATGCTAGCGGAGAGTGGGCTGTGAGGAAAGTCAGGCGACGAAATGAAAATGGCCGGTTCACTGAACCGGCCATCGGGCGACGCTGCAGGTGAGCAGCGAGGCTGAATAGGTGGAGCCTAACTCAACGTTGCGTCCGATGTTTGATAACGTCACAGAGTGAACGATTATCGGTGGGGTGGACGACAGGCTCCGTTTTGTGCGTCATTCTGGGCGTTATGGGCACTTGACCGCTTGCGCAGGGCTGTCATAACCAGGTGAATGAGCCGCTGAATAGATTATAGCAATCATCGTGCCAGTTTTTCAAATTATGTTTTAACTTATTATAAAATGGTGATTTTTTATGATGCCGTTCTCTTTTATTCGCGAGCGTTTTGACCAGCCGGTCTGGCTGAGTGTCGCTGAAAAGTAACACTTTTAGCGATGTGCGAATCGTGCCATTTAAATCAATGAGTTAAATGTCGCCGTTTGGAGACAGTGATTTGGGACGATTGTCGGGGAAATGCAACAGTGGGCTGGGGCCGCTGGTTTCGGGGCTGGCGTAGACGGGTTGTCCCTCGTTCACCGTAACGTCAGCAACGTGAATGACAAAAAAGCCACCATCCCAAAGGACAGTGGCTTTTTCAAACCTGCCATTAACCCGCTGATTTACAGCAGGCTACTCACACAGGTATCAGCCCAGCTGCTTACGCGCATTGCGGAAAATACGCATCCACGGGCTGTCCTCGCCCCACTCTGCCGGGTGCCAGGAGTTGCTGACGGTACGGAACACGCGCTCCGGGTGCGGCATCATAATTGTTACGCGACCGCTTTCGTTAGTCACCGCCGTAATGCCGTTTGGAGAACCGTTCGGGTTAGCCGGGTACTGCTGGGTCACGTTGCCGAAGTTATCGACAAAGCGCAGCGCCACCAGACCTTTCTGCTCAAGCTGTGCCAGATGCGCATCGCTGCGCACTTCCACAAAGCCTTCACCGTGCGAAACCGCAATCGGCATACGGGAACCGACCATGCCATCCAGCAGCAGCGACGGGCTGGACGCCACTTCGACCAGGCTGAAGCGGGCTTCAAAACGCTCGGACTGGTTGCGCACAAAGCGCGGCCACTCTTCGCTACCCGGGATCAGCTCACGCAGATTCGACATCATCTGGCAGCCGTTACACACGCCCAGCGCCAGCGTCTGCGGACGATGGAAGAAGGTTTCGAACTCGTCGCGCACGCGGCTGTTGAACAGAATCGATTTCGCCCAGCCTTCACCCGCGCCCAGCACATCGCCGTAGGAGAAGCCGCCGCAGGCAACCAGTGCCTGAACGTCGCTCAGACCACGACGGCCCGCCAGCAGATCGCTCATATGCACGTCAACCGCATCAAATCCGGCACGGTGGAAGGCAGCCGCCATCTCAACGTGGGAGTTAACGCCCTGCTCACGCAGCACGGCAACCTTTGGACGCGCGCCGGTGGCAATAAACGGTGCAGCGATATCTTCTTCTGGTTTGAAGGTCAGTTTGACGTTCAGGCCCGGATCGCTGTTGTCTTTCTTAGCTTCGTGTTCCTGATCGGCACAGGTCGGATTATCACGCAGGCGCTGCATCTGCCAGGTGGTTTCAGCCCACCAGGTACGCAGCGTGGTACGGCTTTCGCTGTACACAGCGGAATCACCGGAGGTGATCACAAAGCGATCGCCCTCTACCGCACGGCCCAGCACGTGAACGCAGTCGCCCAGTCCGTTGGCAGCAAACACCTGCTCAACCGCCGCGCAGTCTGCGGCTGCAACCTGAATGACCGCACCCAGCTCTTCGTTAAACAGCGCAGCCAGGCTATCGCTGCCCAGCGCGGCAATATCTGCCTCAACGCCGCAGTGACCGGTAAAGGCCATTTCTGCCAGCGTTACCAGCAGGCCGCCGTCTGAACGGTCGTGGTAAGCCAGCAGTTTGTCATCGGCCACCAGCGTCTGAATCGCGTTCCAGAACCCGGCCAGCTGTTTCGCATCGCGCACGTCGGCAGGTTTGTCACCCAGCTGGCGATAAACCTGAGACAGTGCCGTTGCGCCCAGCGCGTTAACGCCCTGACCAAGGTCGATCAGCAGCAGGCGGTTATCCACGGTTTGCAGCTGTGGCGTAGCGGTTTTGCGCACGTCTTCCACACGGGCAAAGGCGGTGATCACCAGCGACAGCGGAGAGGTCATCTCGCGCTGCTCGGCACCTTCCTGCCAGCGGGTTTTCATCGACATGGAGTCTTTGCCTACCGGGATAGTGATACCCAGCGCCGGGCACAGCTCTTCACCGACGGCTTTGACTGCTTCATACAGGCCCGCATCTTCACCCGGGTGGCCGGCTGCGGCCATCCAGTTAGCGGAAAGTTTAATACGCGTCAGCGGACCAATCTGGGTCGCTGCGATGTTGGTCAGCGCTTCACCCACGGCCAGACGACCGGAAGCAGCGAAGTCCAGCAGCGCAACCGGCGCACGTTCGCCCAGCGCCATTGCTTCACCGTAGTAACTGTCAAGGCTGGCGGTGGTGATCGCGCTGTTAGCGACCGGGATCTGCCACGGTCCCACCATCTGATCGCGCGCCACCATACCGGTAACGGAACGGTCGCCGATGGTCACGAGGAAGGTTTTCTCCGCAACGGTCGGCAGGTGCAGGACGCGGTTGACCGCATCGGCAATGGAAATGTTGTCGCGAACCAGCGCGTCACCTTTCGCCTTCAGGGTAGCAACATCGCGGGTCATTTTTGGCGTTTTGCCCAGCAGCACGTCCAGCGGCAGATCGATTGGCGTATTGTCGAAATGGCTGTCGGCCAGCGACAGGTGCATCTCTTCGGTAGCTTCGCCGATCACCGCATACGGAGCGCGTTCGCGTTTGCACAGTTCGTCAAACAGTTCGATGCTCTCAGGTGCAACCGCCAGAACATAACGCTCCTGCGATTCGTTACACCAGACTTCCAGCGGACTCATGCCCGGTTCGTCATTGAGGATATCGCGCAGATTGAAACGACCACCGCGCTCGCCGTCGCTGACCAGTTCCGGCATGGCGTTGGACAGACCGCCCGCGCCGACGTCGTGGATAAACAGAATCGGGTTGGCTTCACCCATCTGCCAGCAGCGGTCGATCACTTCCTGGCAGCGGCGTTCCATTTCCGGGTTGTCGCGCTGTACAGAGGCGAAGTCGAGGTCGGCATCGGACTGGCCGGAAGCCATAGATGACGCAGCACCGCCACCCAGACCGATATTCATCGCCGGGCCACCCAGTACGATCAGCTTGGCACCCACGGTGATTTCGCCTTTCTGCACGTGATCGGCACGGATGTTACCAATACCACCGGCCAGCATGATCGGCTTGTGGTAGCCGCGCAGCTCTTCGCCGTTGTGGCTGTTAACGCGCTCTTCATAGGTACGGAAGTAGCCGTTCAGCGCCGGGCGACCAAATTCGTTGTTAAACGCCGCGCCGCCCAGAGGGCCTTCGGTCATGATGTCCAGCGCGGTAACGATACGATCCGGCTTGCCGAAATCCTCTTCCCACGGCTGTTCAAAGCCCGGGATACGCAGGTTAGAAACGGAGAAACCGACCAGGCCAGCTTTTGGCTTCGCGCCGCGCCCGGTTGCGCCCTCATCACGGATTTCGCCACCGGAACCGGTCGCCGCACCCGGCCACGGAGAAATCGCCGTCGGGTGGTTATGGGTTTCTACCTTCATCAGGATGTGCGTGTCTTCCTGATGGAAGTCATAGGCACCCTGACGGTCAGCGTAGAAACGGCCGACCTGAGAACCTTCCATCACCGCGGCATTGTCTTTATAGGCAGACAGCACGTGGTCCGGGGTCTTCTCGAAGGTATTTTTGATCATCTTGAACAGCGACTTCGGCTGCTGCTCACCGTCAATCACCCAGTCGGCGTTGAAAATTTTGTGACGGCAGTGCTCGGAGTTTGCCTGGGCAAACATATAGAGCTCGATGTCGTTCGGGTTGCGCCCCAGTTTTTCAAACGCGGCCAGCAGGTAGTCGATCTCATCCTCGGCCAGTGCCAGGCCCAGCTTGATATTGGCCTGAACCAGCGCATCACGACCTTCACCCAGCACGTCCACGCTCTGTACCGGCGCGGGCTGATGGTGTGCGAACAGCTGCTCGGCCTGATTCAGATCCGTAAACACGGTTTCCATCATGCGATCGTGCAGCAGAGCGGCCAAAGCCCCCCACTGTGCATCGGTCAGCTGTGGAGCCTGAATATAGAAGGCCAGGCCGCGCTCAAGGCGCAGAACCTGCGGCAGGTCGCAGTTGTGGGCAATATCGGTCGCTTTGGATGACCACGGGGAGATCGTGCCGGGACGCGGGGTCACCAGCAGCAGGCGGCCTTCCGGGGTATGCTCAGCGAGAGAAGGACCGTATTTCAGCAGGCGCTGCAGGCGCGCTTTCGCATCCGCATCAAGCGGCGCGCTGACATCGGCGAAATGGACGTACTCGGCGTAAATATCACTCACCGGCAGGTGAGCGTCCTGAAAGCGGGTCAGCAGTTTGTTAATACGAAATGCCGACAGGGCGGGCGAACCACGCAGAATTTCCATCATTAAAGATCTCTCGTCTCGAAGCGCCGGGCGACGCTTCATTGGGCGCAACAGGGAAAACGGGCGCTATTATAGAGAATCCCCACCGGTTACGAAACCGTTTGCGCAGAATTAATCGACATCCAGAATTGGCTGAAAATTACACGATTCAGGTTGATTTAAGTTGCGATGCCACGCGGACTTGAGCAAAATGCCCCACGCTCAGGAGCAATTATAGCCAATAAATACTGCCGTAAAAGACAGATACCTGAGAGCTACCGAGAGATAACTATTTGAAACGCCTAAAATTAAATTACCTGCTCATCGGGCTGGTTATGGTGCTGCTCGCGCTTGCACTGTGGCCGTCGATACCCTGGTACGGCGGTGCAACTGACCGCATCGCGCAGATAAAATCGCGAGGAGTTTTACGTGTGAGCACGATAAATTCTCCTTTGACTTATTACACCGTCAATAAATCACCGGCCGGTATGGACTACGAGCTGGCAAAACGCTTTGCCGATTATCTCGGCGTGAAGCTGGAAGTAACCGTGCGCCCGAACCTGAGCGATCTGTTTGACGATCTGGAAGATGACAAAGCTGATGTGCTGGCGGCCGGTTTAATTTACAACAATGAGCGTCTGGCACATTTTCGCGCCGGTCCGACCTACTATTCCGTTTCGCAGCAGCTGGTGTACCGCATCGGCGCAGCCAGACCGAAGAATCTCGGGGATCTGAAAGGACGGCTGATCGTCGCATCCGGCTCAGCCTATCTTTCCACCCTGCGCGGTTCGAAAGAAAATCAGTACCCGGACCTCGACTGGGCGATCTCCACCGATCAAACGCCGCAGACGCTGCTGCAGGCGGTTGCCGATGGCAAAATCGATTATACGGTGGGCGATTCGGTCACTATTGGCCTGATGCAGCGTATCCATCCGCAGCTGGCGGTGGCGTTTGATATCACCGATGAAGAGCCCGTCACCTGGTATATCCAGCGGGAACAGGACGACAGCCTGAATGCGGCGATGCTCGACTTCTACAACGAGATGGGTGAAGAAGGTGCGATGGCGCGGCTGGATGAGAAGTATCTCGGCCACGTCGGTACTTTTGACTATGTTGATACCCGGACATTCCTGCGTGCCATTGACGGCACGCTACCGGCGATCCAGCCGCTGTTTGAAAAATATGCGCAGAGCATCGACTGGCGACTGCTGGCGGCAATCTCTTACCAGGAATCACACTGGAATCCCCAGGCTACCTCGCCAACCGGCGTGCGCGGGATGATGATGTTAACGCGTAACACCGCAGACAGCCTGAACGTGACGGACCGGACCGATCCCGAGCAAAGCGTGCGCGGCGGCAGCGAGTATTTGGTAAAGATGATGGAGAAAGTGCCTGCGGGGATCCCGGATGATGAACGCATCTGGTTCGCCCTCGCCGCTTACAATATGGGCTACGCCCATATGCTGGATGCACGCAAGCTGACGGAAAAACAGCAGGGTAATCCTGACAGCTGGGCAGATGTAAAGCTGCGTCTGCCGATGTTAAGCCAGAAGCGTTACTACAGCCAGACCACCTATGGCTATGCGCGCGGGCACGAAGCCTACGCGTATGTCGAGAATATTCGTAAGTATCAGATAAGCCTGGTGGGATACCTGGAAGATCAGGAAAGAAAGCTAGCGCAGAAGGCCGCAACCGAGGCCGAGTTGGGTAACGCCTACCCTGCCGTTCCGCCACAGCTGGCGATGAACTGAGGCTAAATCGCCTTCCCCGCCTGACGCTGCGCTTTTTTCTCCGCGCGCCGATGGCGGAAAAAGTCGCTCAGCATCGCCGCACACTCCGTCGCAAGAATGCCTTCTTCTATTTGCACCTGATGGTTCATGCCGGGATGCCCCAGCACATCAAGCAGTGAGCCTGCTGCCCCGGTTTTTCCATCACGTGCGCCAAAAACCAGTCTGCCGATGCGGCTGTGAACCATCGCCCCCGCGCACATCACGCACGGCTCCAGCGTTACGTACAGCGTAGTGTTAAGCAGCCGGTAATTTTCAATGACTTTACCCCCCTGCCGCAGCGCCATGATTTCCGCATGCGCGGTAGGATCGTGATGACCGATTGGCCTGTTCCAGCCTTCGCCGATCGCCCGCCCTTCATGGACCAGCACCGCACCTACCGGAACTTCGCCTTCGTCCCAGGCACGGCGGGCCAGCATCAGCGCGTGGCGCATCCAGTATTCATCATTATTGTCGCTCACCTGAGTCTCCAGCGGAAAAAAAGCGCGACATTATACACTGATTACGCCCGACAGACCGCGCTTATTCCAGCTGTTGCAGCTCTCCCACGGGGGTTACGCGGAAACGATGCTGACAGAAGAACAGTAATGGGTTGTCCTGATTACTGTCACTGTACCCACTGTAGAGCTGGAGCGGCGTGCCGATCTGCTCCTCCAGCTGCGCGACTTTCTCGTGCCCCAGGCAGCGAAGCGCCAGCACCCGTCCGCCCCTGGCACGGGACATCTGGCTGGCGATCAGTTTAACCTTCGGCAGAAACGCGGAATCGAAATACACCTGCTCCACCAGCGGCTGCGGCGAACCGGTGATTAACCAGACGTCGGCATCATCGCTATTGAGGTAGTCCGTCAGGCGCTGCTGTACCACCGGAAAAGCCTTCACGCGCTGGCGAAACCAGCGGGCGAACTCATTTTCCCGCTGTAGCAGGCGCTGCTCGCTGTGCCCGAAGGTAATGGACCACAGCAGCAGGCTCATTGGCCAGCGCGCAGCGCGACCGCGAAGTAACAGGCCCGCAGCCACCACCGGCAGCAGCGGTAAAACCAGCAGCAGATTTAATGGCTGACGACGCAGCATCCAGCGCATATAGGTACCAAACATATCCTGCTGGTGCAGCGTACCGTCGAGATCGAAAAAAATAACGCGTCGTTCCTGACTGGTTGTCAAACCTTACTCCTCGCAGTCAATGAATCTTATAAAATGGGTGAAGAGGAAGCTGTTGCTCAGCCTCATCGATCGGCCCGTTACTCACGTTCTTCGCCGTCTGGCTTCGTTCACCAACAGCAAAGCACGCTACACCCGTAGCGTACAGAGAATAAGTGTAGTCAGAAGTGAGTGAAGAACTCGCTTTTAGCGCTCGTTAAGCGCGGCGCGAAGAAAACCACCGTGCCTGGCAAGCCGCTCGCGCGCCTCGGAGCCTGGCAGATCGGCCAGGATCATCAGAATGGCCGTTTTAACTTCATAGTCGACCTGTCCCAACGCCTCATCGGCCTGCTGCTGCGTGCAACCGGTAGCTTCGCATACCATTCGGTGCGCGCGATCCACCAGTTTGATATTGGTGGCTTTCATATCGACCATCAGGTTTTGCCAGACCTTGCCGATTTTCACCATCGCACCGGTGGAGATCATATTCAGTACCAGCTTTTGTGCGGTACCGGACTTCAGACGGGTTGACCCGGTTAGCGCTTCCGGTCCTACCACTGGCGAAATAGCAATTTCGGCTTCGCAGGCAATTGGCGATCCGGGATTGCAGGAAATAGCTGCCGTGCGACATCCGTGCTGGCGGGCATAGCGTAGCGCACCGATGACGTAAGGCGTACGGCCGGAAGCGGCCAGACCGATCACCATATCATTGGGGCTGAGCTCCAGCCCCTGCAAATCGCGGACGCCCAGTTGTTCATCGTCTTCAGCGCCCTCAACGGCCTTAAACATCGCACCTGGCCCACCAGCAATCAAACCAATCACCAGATCGTGTGATACACCAAAGGTCGGCGGGCATTCGGATGCATCCAGCACGCCAAGGCGGCCGCTTGTACCTGCTCCCATATAGATGATGCGACCACCGGCAGACAGTGCGGCGGCGGCGGCGTCAACGGCCTTTGCTACCTGCGGCAGAGTCAGGCTTACCGCCGCAGCCACGGTGGCATCCTGCTGGTTAAACTTGCTGACCATCTCCAGCGTTGACAGGCTGTCGAGGTCAAGAGTGTCCGCATTGCGGGTTTCTGACACCAGTGAACCCAGATCCATTCTTTCCCCTTGACTGAATTTTTAATTCGAACAGATATTTCATTTGTTGAATATTTTATTCAAAATAAACCGTTTTTACACTAAGATCATTGTAAACGTTAGTAGAACGACGAGAAGCAGAAAAATCCGGCACGCTTACCGGCTCGCCCGAAGCGCGCTGAATTTTGGCCCGCTAAAGCATGGAAACTGCTAATCAGTAGGTTAGACTTTGCGTCATGCCTGTTATCATTGCTGCCAATTCAACGTGATGAATTCGAATTGGCAAGAGGAAAAGAGATGAGTTCACTGCTGCGTATTCGTCAGCTGTATCCCAGCCTGGCACTCAATGAGCGCCGCCTGGCTGACTACCTGCTGTCGCAGCCGGACCGCGCGCGTCACCTGAGTTCACAAAAGCTGGCGGATGAATCCGGCGTCAGCCAGTCGAGTGTCGTTAAGTTTGCCCAAAAGCTGGGCTACAAAGGCTTCCCTGCGCTGAAACTGGCACTCAGTGAGTCGCTGGCGGACAAAGACGCGATTACCGTGCATAACCTGATTCTCAGCGACGACCCCCTTAAAACCGTGGGCGAGAAGCTGTTTACGGAAAAGATGTCAGCCATCCGCGCCACACTGGATATCAACAGTGAAGAGATGCTGCTGGAGACGCTGCGCCTGCTGCGAAACGCGAAGCGTATTGTTCTGGTGGGTATTGGCGCTTCCGGTTTAGTGGCAAAAGATTTTTCGTGGAAGCTGATGAAGATTGGTATCAGCGCGGTTGCAGAGCAGGATATGCATGCGTTGTTGGCCAGCGTGCAGGCAATGAGCCCCGGCGATGTGCTGCTGGCGATCTCCTACACCGGCGAGCGCCGGGAAATCAACCTGGCGGCTCAGGAAGCACAACGTATTGGCGCCACGGTGCTGGCTTTTACTGGCTTTACGCCGAATACGCTGCAACAGGCTGCGTCGCACTGTCTCTATACTGTGGCAGAGGAGCAAACCACCCGCAGTGCCGCGATATCTTCAACTATGGCGCAGCTGGCACTTACCGATCTGCTGTTTATGGCACTGATCCAGCGCGATCCTGAACGTGCAACCAGCCATATCCGGCACAGTGAGGCGCTGGTTAAGAAGTTGACTTGATGATGGCCGTCAGAAGGTTCGCGAACGAAACGTGTTTTTATACGGTTAAAACAGCGTCGTTATTGGGGCTATTCATCAATTGTGATACAGTGCGCGGCATTGACTCTGCAACAGTAAGTTAATGGAATCCAGATTTTTCAACTTGTTAACTTACTGATTGAATTAATTTAACGGCACCGCATCCACGATGGCTCTACTGATCACCAAACGCTGTATCAACTGCGATATGTGCGAACCTGAATGCCCCAACGAAGCGATTTCGATGGGCATGGAGTATTACGAGATCGACACCGATCGCTGTACAGAGTGTGTAGGCCATTACGATGCGCCCACCTGTCAGCAGGTCTGCCCGATTGATAACACCATCATTGTTGACCCACAGCGGGTAGAGACGAATGACCAGCTGTGGGATAAATTCGTGGTGCTGCACCCTGCAGGTTAGCTTTCAATAATTACCGTCGCACAGGCATAGTGGCGCTCATC
The DNA here is from genome assembly GCF_016909495.1 of Pantoea coffeiphila. Lineage (GTDB taxonomy): Bacteria > Pseudomonadota > Gammaproteobacteria > Enterobacterales > Enterobacteriaceae > Erwinia > Erwinia coffeiphila. The sequence continues at coordinate 552,968 of NZ_JAFBFW010000004.1, forward strand.
TGCCAGGGTAACGTGAACGTGCATCACGCCCAGCTTCTTTGCCACTTCCTGCGCGTGCTGGAAGAATCTCAGACCCGGCTTGCCTAACTCGTCGTTGTACACTTCAAACTGATTAAACGCCAGACCGCCGCGAATGCCGGTGCCGAAGGCTTTTGCCGCCGCCTCCTTCACCGCGAAACGCTTGGCCAGGAATCGCACCGGCTGCTGATGCGCCTGGTACTGCGCCCACTCATTGGGGCTGAGCACCCGCTTCGCCAGCCGGTCCCCCGAGCGTGAGATCACCCCTTCGATGCGGGCGATCTCCACAATATCCGTCCCCAGGCCAAGAATAGCCATTAGCGACGCGCTTCCCGCATCAGCTGCTTCATCTCTTTGACTGCATCCGCCAGGCCACTGAAGACCGCTCGTCCGATGATCGCGTGGCCGATGTTCAACTCGTGCATCTCCGGCAGCACGGCAATAGGCTGGACGTTGTGATAGGTCAGGCCGTGACCGGCATTGACCTTCAGTCCTTTACCTGCAGCATAGGTTGCCGCTTCGGCAATGCGTGCCAGCTCCGCATCGCGCGCCGGGCCTTCTGCCGCTTCGGCGTAAGCCCCGGTATGGATTTCAATATAAGGGGCACCGGAAGCCACGGCGGCGTCGATTTGCCCACGATCGGCGTCAATAAACAGAGAAACGAGGATGCCGGCGTCGTTCAGGCGCTTAACCGCAGCCGTCACTTTTTCCAGCTGACCGGCCACATCCAGCCCGCCTTCGGTAGTCACCTCTTCACGTTTTTCTGGGACCAGGCAGCAAAAGTGCGGCACAATCTCGCAGGCGATATCGACCATCTCATCGGTAACGGCCATTTCCAGATTCATGCGGGTCTGAATAGTCTGGCGCAGAATACGCACATCGCGATCGGTGATGTGGCGACGGTCTTCACGTAAATGGACGGTAATGCCGTCAGCACCCGCCTGCTCTGAGACAAATGCCGCCTGAACCGGGTCGGGATAATTAGTACCGCGAGCGTTGCGTACGGTAGCAACGTGATCGATGTTTACGCCTAACAGTAACTCAGCCATGGGGTCCTCTGGTAATCGCGAATGTTTTATCGAGTGTACAACGTTAGACAGGCGCAGGGGTATGACCTGTCGCTATTCGTCTGCCGCAGGCGGAGTGTCCGCTCGTTTTCTCGGCAGAAACTGGCGAAACAGCTCGGTGCTTTTTAGCGGCCGACCGCCGAGATAGGGTTTGAGTGCAATACGGGTAAAACGCTTGGCTGCCCGCAGGGTGTCCGCATCGGGGAATTCTCGCTGCCAGAGCGCGCGCAGCTGTCGACCGGTGAAGCTGCGGTTGTTGACCACCAGGCTGGCAATAAAGCCCTTCTCTTCCCGATAGCTGTAGGTCATCTCATCGGCAACCTCTTCACCGCTTCCGGCGCAGTGCATGAAATCCACGCCGTAGCCGAGATGGCCCAGCATAGCCAGCTCAAAGCGGCGCAGCGCAGGTTCGGGTGAGCCGGACGTTGCAGCCAGCGCCTGGATGCAGTGCAGGTAGTCAAAAAAGAGTTCGTTGAAGGCGGTTTCGTGCTCCAGCACGCGGGTGAGCAGTTCGTTGACGTACAGGCCACAGTAGAGGGTAGTGCCGCTGAGCGGAAGCGCCAGCGAAACGGGTTCAGCCCCGCGCAGTGTTTTCACCTCGCCGCGCCCTCCCCAGCGTACCAGCAGAGGCGTGAAGGGTTGCAGTGCACCCTTGAGGCTGGAACGTTTGGAGCGGGCACCTTTCGCCATGACCCGCACCCTGCCGTGCTGTTCAGAAAACAGATCGAGCAGCAGGCTGGTTTCGCTCCACGGGCGTGCGTGCAGAACAAATGCGCGTTGCCAGCCTTCCATCAAAATCAGAGGTCGTCAGTATAGCCCAGGCTGCGTAGGGCACGTTCATCATCCGCCCAGCCGGACTTCACTTTAACCCACAGTTCAAGGTGCACCTTCGCCTCGAACATCTCTTCCATATCTTTACGCGCTTCCGTACCGATCACTTTGATCTTGGCGCCTTTATTGCCGATAACCATCTTCTTCTGCCCTTCACGCTCAACGAGGATCAGGCCATTGATATCATAGCCACCACGCGCGTTAGAGACGAACTGCTCAATCTCAACGGTCACCGAGTACGGCAGTTCTGCTCCGAGGAAACGCATCAGCTTTTCACGGATGATTTCAGAAGCCATAAAGCGCTGGGAACGATCGGTCACGTACTCTTCCGGGAAGTGATGCTCCGCTTCCGGCAGCAGCTTGTGCACGATATTGGCAATCGTATCAACGTTATTGCCTTTTTCAGCAGAGATCGGCACCACGTCCATAAAGTTCATCTGCTCGCTGAGGAACTGCAGATGCGGCAGCAGAATGCTTTTATCGGTGATGTTGTCGACCTTGTTGATCGCCAGCAGCACCGGTACTTTGTTGTCTTTCAGTTTGTTCAGCACCATTTCGTCGTCGGCGGTCCATTTGGTGCCCTCAACGACAAAAATTACCAGCTCAACGTCGCCGATAGAACTGCTGGCTGCACGGTTCATCAGGCGGTTAATCGCCCGCTTTTCTTCCATATGCAGACCAGGCGTATCCACGTAAATCGCCTGATAGGCACCTTCGGTGTGGATGCCCATAATACGGTGACGGGTGGTTTGCGGTTTACGCGAGGTAATGGAAACCTTCTGCCCCAGGAGCTGGTTCAGCAAGGTCGATTTACCGACGTTTGGACGGCCTACAATAGCAATAAAGCCGCAATGGGTGGTTTGTTCGCTCATTCAATTCCCAGCTTAATCAGCGCCTGTTCGGCCGCTGCCTGCTCAGCTTTGCGACGGCTTGAACCGGTTCCCACAACCGGATCTGCCATGCCGCTCACCTGGCAGTGGATAGTAAATTCCTGATCGTGCGCTTCGCCACGAACCTGCACCACCAGATAGGATGGCAGCGGCAGATGGCGGCCCTGCAGAAACTCCTGCAGGCGCGTTTTCGGATCTTTTTGTTTATCGCCCGGGCTGATCTGCTCAAGACGGCTGGCGTACCAGCTGAGGATCAGCTGCTCAACCGTTCTGATATCGCTGTCGAGGAATACCCCTCCGATCAGCGCTTCGACTGTATCAGCCAGAATCGATTCACGACGGTACCCGCCGCTTTTCAGCTCGCCCGGCCCAAGGCGCAGGCATTCACCGAGGTCAAACTCTCGTGCCATTTCCGCCAGCGTATTACCGCGAACCAGCGTGGCTCGCATACGGCTCATATCGCCTTCATCCACGCGCGGGAAGCGATGATAAAGGGCATTGGCGATGACATAGCTCAGAATAGAGTCGCCCAGAAATTCCAGTCGCTCGTTATGTTTGCTGCTGGCGCTACGGTGAGTCAGTGCCTGCTGTAACAATTCCTGATGAGTAAAAGTGTAGCCCAACTTGCGTTGAAGCTTGTTAATTACGATGGGGTTCATGCGTTACCAATTTCTGAATGCGTCAATTATGCTGCACACGGAACAGGGCTGAGCCTGAACACCAACACGATCTGTTTCGTGTGCAGTGGCTCCCCAAAGCGGGAAGCCAACCGTTAAATATACTCATCCTACGATGAGTATTAGTGAATGCCACCAATCCGGCTCAGACGTACGCCGGTCGGCCATTCGCCTTCCTGTTTTTCGAAGCTCATCCAGATAGCCGTCGCTTTACCCACCAGATTGCGTTCCGGGACAAAGCCCCAGTAGCGGCTGTCGGCGCTGTTATCTCGGTTGTCGCCCATCATAAAGTACATGCCCTGCGGCACGACCCACGTGGACTGCTCCTGTCCTGGCTGCTGATAGTAAGAAGCAGCCTGGCTTGGCATCTGAGTCACCAGCAGAATCCGGTGAGTCACGTCGCCAAGTGTTTCATTACGCGTTGCCAGGCGCAGACCACCAGGCATGGATTCACCCTGCGGCACCTGGAAGAATCCATTGCCGGCTTCATTGCCGTTAAAACCGCTGAAGGTCTGGATAAAGTCGCTTGGCTCTACGTCGGAGTAAGTCACCGGTAGCGCGGTTTCACACTGACCACCACCGCAGCCAGGCGTGACTGATACCGTTTTACTCAGCGGATCGTAGGTAACCCGATCGCCGGGAACGCCAATGGCACGCTTAATATAGTCCAGACTTGGATCTTTCGGGTATTTAAATACCACCACGTCACCACGCTTAGGATGCCCGGTTGGGATCAGCGTAGTCTGGGTGATCGGGTCTTTGATGCCATAAGCATATTTTTCCACGAGGATAAAATCCCCGATCAGCAGCGTCGGCATCATCGATCCTGATGGGATCTGGAACGGCTCAAAAATAAATGAACGGACCACGAAAACCACCAACAATACCGGGAACACCGATGCTGTAGTTTCCACCCAGCCCGGCTGTTTATCCGCTTTGGTTTCTGGCGTACCTTCGGCTTTTGCCGCTGCGCGCTTCGCCCGGCGGGCCGGTGCCCATTTATACTTGTCGATACACCAGATAATCCCGGTGACCAGCGTTGCTATCGCCAGAATCAGGGCGAACATATTAGCCATTCCAGTTCCCTCAAAGCCCGAAGCCGGGCCTTATTTACTGTCTTTACCTACGTGGAGAATGGCAAGGAACGCTTCCTGCGGCAGCTCAACGTTACCCACCTGCTTCATGCGCTTCTTACCGTCTTTCTGTTTCTGCAGCAGCTTTTTCTTACGGCTGACGTCGCCGCCATAACACTTGGCGAGAACGTTTTTACGCAGCTGTTTTACGGTTGAGCGGGCGATAATATGGGTACCAATCGCCGCCTGAATCGCAATGTCAAACTGCTGACGAGGGATCAGATCTTTCATCTTCTCAACCAGATCGCGGCCACGATACTGCGAGTTATCACGGTGGGTGATCAGCGCCAGCGCATCAACACGCTCGCCGTTGATCAGCACGTCCACGCGTACCATGTCAGAAGTCTGGAAACGCTTGAAGTTGTAATCCAGTGACGCATAGCCACGTGAAGTCGACTTCAGGCGGTCGAAGAAATCAAGCACCACTTCCGCCATCGGAATTTCATAGGTCAGCGCAACCTGGTTACCGTGGTAAACCATGTTGGTCTGCACGCCGCGTTTTTCAATACACAGCGTAATCACGTTTCCGAGATACTCCTGCGGCAGCAGCATGTGACATTCCGCGATCGGCTCGCGCAGCTCTTCAATGTTATTCAGCGGCGGCAGTTTGCCCGGGCTGTCAACGTAGACGATCTCATTGTCCGTGGTTTGCACTTCATACACTACGGTCGGTGCCGTGGTAATCAGTTCGAGATCGTATTCACGCTCCAGGCGCTCCTGGATAATTTCCATGTGCAGCAGGCCAAGGAAGCCGCAGCGGAAACCAAAGCCCAGTGCCGTCGAGCTTTCCGGTTCGTAGAACAGAGAAGCGTCATTGAGGCTCAGCTTGCCCAGCGCGTCGCGGAAGGCTTCATAGTCGTCGGAGCTGATCGGGAACAGACCGGCGTAAACCTGCGGCTTCACTTTTTTGAAGCCAGGCAGCGCTTTATCCGCCGGGTTGCGTGCCAGCGTCAGGGTATCACCCACCGGCGCACCGAGAATGTCTTTGATCGCACAGACCAGCCAGCCTACTTCGCCACAGTTCAGCACATCGGTATCTTCACGTTTTGGCGTAAAAATCCCTAAACGGTCAGCGTTGTAAACCTGGCCGGTGCTCATTACCTTGATCTTGTCGCCCTTGCGCATGGTGCCGTTCTTGATACGCACCAGCGACACAACGCCCAGATAGTTATCAAACCAGGAGTCGATAATCAGCGCCTGCAGCGGGCCTTCCGGATCGCCTTCCGGCGGTGGAATATCACGTACCAGACGTTCCAGTACGTCCGGCACACCAACGCCAGTTTTCGCCGAGCAGCGCACAGCGTCGGTAGCGTCGATGCCAACGATATCTTCAATCTCCTGAGCAACGCGCTCAGGATCGGCCGCAGGCAGGTCGATCTTATTAAGAACCGGCACGACTTCCAGATCCATTTCCATCGCGGTATAGCAGTTTGCCAGCGTCTGGGCTTCAACACCCTGACCGGCATCGACCACCAGCAGTGCGCCTTCACACGCCGCCAGAGAACGGGAAACTTCGTAAGAGAAGTCAACGTGTCCCGGGGTATCGATGAAGTTCAGCTGGTAGGTCTGTCCATCAGGAGCATGATAATCGAGGGTAACGCTCTGCGCTTTAATGGTAATGCCGCGCTCACGTTCTAAATCCATGGAATCCAGAACCTGTGCAGCCATTTCACGTTCGGTCAGGCCACCGCAAATCTGAATCAGACGGTCAGAGAGCGTCGATTTGCCGTGGTCAATGTGGGCGATGATCGAAAAGTTTCTTATGTGCTTCATTATTGAGGTTTTTCTGCCTTACAAATTCTGGAACTCTCGCGATATAAAATCAGGAGAGCGTGATATCACAGGCGAACAGAGGCCCGAAAGGCTGCATTCTACACTACATATCAAAGGGGTGGAATCATCGCGGGGTGCCAATAGTACCAGCAACGGCGTGGAAACAAAGAATTGCGCAAATATTAGGCGAGGTATCACTCTGCCCGCCAGGTACTGACGGGGGCAGAAGCGATAAGGATCAGGCATCGGTGGTGACGTGCAGTGCATCCGGCGGCAGTGCCACGCTGAGAATTACCGGCTGGTACGATGCGGAACGGCCCAGCACGCTGGAAATACCGCGGGCGATGATAAAGCCGCCAATACCGCCCAGCAGCGCACCGCAGGCAGCGGCCAAATCGCTGTGGAACAGCATCTGGAACAGCCCGGCAAGAATAAACAATCCGACCAGCGGCGACATATAAACCAGCAGCGCCGAACTCAGCAGGCTGGATTCAGCAATACCCAACTCAATACGCTGGCCTGGAATCAACGGCTCGGCGCTGGCAATTTTCATCACATGGGCATTTTTTGGCCCAAGCTTGTTCAGCATATGGCTGCCGCAGCCTTTACGCGCGGAACAGCTGCTGCAGGAGGTTTTAATTTCCGAATGCAGCGTAGCCACGCCGTTTTGCCACGAGACAACCGTAGCCCATTCTCTCATCATGGTGTCGTACCTAAAGTAATGCTGTCAGCAATGCGTTTGGCAGTAGCAGGTGGCAATTCACCCACTACGGTAATTTCCGCATTATTACGTACTTCAGTTTGCACCGTACGACGCCCAGTGCGCAATTGCTGAGAGGTGCTGTTTTTATCGGCGAGGGTAATATTTACCGAGAAGCTGAACAGCCCATCAGAGTAAAGTCGCGACTCAACCGGGCGGTTCAGCGATGGGATCTGACGGCGGCTCTGCGCCACTTCCTTCATTCCCGCCGGTAGCCATCCAGCTTTCCAGTTGAATGCCACCTTGTTACCCGCAGGCACCGACAGCGAAGGCGGCAAGTTCGCAGTTTCCAGCCCCTGCATCAGCTTACTGACGCCCTGATCAACAGCAAAGCTGATCACGCGATACTGCTCCAGCGTCTCACCATCGCGATCGAGCAAATCAACACGCAGCGGCAGTTTAGTTTCACTGTCCAGCCAGACAACGTAGCCATAACGGGTACCATCGCGTGAGACGATGCGAATCACTTCACAAAGCTGATCGGCAATACGCGTGCGGCCAACGGGTACAAAGTCATAGTTGCTGGCAAGATGCTGAAAATCGGCATAAACCAGCGCAGGCAACGAATCAACGATATGATCGCCAGCCATGGTAAAAGGCTCAAGCCCCGGTTCGAAATAGCTGATTTCACTGCCACGCTGAATGATCTCTCGACGAGGCCCATCCATTTGCAGCAGCTGAGCGTAAGTTTTGTTGTCAATGACCGCATGACGATAGCGAAGGGATTCGATCCCCAGTCTGGAGACATTGATATAGGCGAGTTCATAACTGAGAGACTGGCTTGCCTGCTCCATCTGTTGTAACAGCGCCCCGGACGGAGATTGTGCCGGGGCGACAGAGGAGTACATCAGGCTGCCAGCCAGAAGGCTGACGGCACACCAAAGCTGCTTCATTACTGCTGTTGCATTCCTAAGGACTGATTACCGGGAACCTGAGCAGCAGCCTGCTGGTCAGGATTTTGATCGAACTGCAGCTGTTCCGCGTGCAGACGACGCTGAAGCTCATAGTCCTGCAGCAGTGCATTCACGCGACGACGCTGATCCTGCACCTGCTGATTGACTTTGCTGGTGTTGGTCGCGTTTTCAGACGGCACGCCAAGGCTAACCTGCGAAGCCTGCCCCATCATCGGCAGCGTATTAAACGCCGGAGAATCGGAGGACTGGCCTACAACGGGCTTGTTGTACTGCTGAACGCCGACGATGACCGCCAGTGAAACGCAGGCGGCCAGGCCAACCTGAGTAATCTGAGCAGCCCAGGGACGCACTTTGCCCCAGAACGGCATTTTCTCAGCGTCTTCGGGTTTCGGCTGAGCTTCCGGGATCAATCGAGTGACAGTTTTCGCTGGCTCATCTTCGATAGCCGCGGCCACGCGGGCAGCGATATCAAAATCCAGCAGCTGTGGGACATCGCCACGCAGCGTATCGCGGATCAGATGATAGCTTTCCCAGTTTTTCTGTAGTGCTGCATCGGAATTGAGAGCCGACATCAGCTCGGTATCCAGTGCTTCACCATCCATTAAAGCGGAAAGTTGTTCTTTCTGCATGCCTCAATACCCTTCCTGTGTACGCTATTGCTAACGTTGGATAAGCGGTTGAATTTTATTATCAATAGCTTCTCGTGCACGAAAAATTCGTGACCGAACCGTACCCACCGGACAATCCATGATAACCGCTATCTCTTCATAGCTCAGGCCATCAAGCTCGCGCAGCGTAATCGCCATGCGCAGGTCTTCGGGTAACGTTTCGATAGTACGAAAAACTATCTGTTTCAGTTCTTCTGACAACATTAAGTTCTCAGGGTTCGAAATTTCTTTCAGCGCTCCCGCACTTTCAAAGTTTTCTGCGTCGATAGCGTCCACATCGCTGGACGGCGGACGACGCCCCTGAGCCACCAGATAATTTTTAGCCGTATTGACGGCAATTCGGTAGAGCCAGGTATAGAAAGCACTATCCCCCCGGAACGATTCCAGCGCACGATAGGCCTTAATAAATGATTCCTGCACTACGTCAGGAACATCTCCTGATGGTACATAGCGGGAAACCAGACTCGCCACTTTATGCTGGTAGCGCACTACCAGTAAATTGAATGACTTCTGATCGCCCTTCTGCACGCGCTCAACGAGAATCTGATCCGTTAACTGCTCGCTCATCCGAGGTAAAATCTCCCCAAATCTGTTTCCACGCGTAACCAAACTCCCAGTGATAACCCAATATTGTTTTCGAGCAAGCACGCGATTTGAGTGGTTTTCATTGGAGAAGTTCCATTACGCCATTATTTTTGTGAGGTCATCAGGACATATTTACAAATCAGTTCGCTTTTTTATGCATTCTTGCCGATTTGTGGGCCACTGCCTTTCTTTGGAACCTGAACTCATGGTTCATCACCCTGATAACGCCCGCAGAGTAACGCATGGGGCCAGGTTTTTCACCCTCTAATCGCTTCAAAAAGCTTCGGCTCACACTATTAATAACCCTGGATTGCGTGTTAAGCCCACTGTGCGCGGCAAATTTCCACATCTCTCTCTCAGGCTCACACTTTGCATACTGGTCGATAAAAAGCCTTTTTGCCTGATTAATTTGAATGCTATGCTCAGCAAACAACCTGTTTAGTAAATTAAACACCATGACGCATTCTTCCGATTACAGCTGTGATGTCTTGATTATTGGCAGCGGCGCAGCCGGCCTTTCTCTGGCGCTGCGCCTTGCGGCAAAACACCGTGTTACCGTGCTCAGCAAGGGCCCGGTCAGCGAAGGTTCTACTTTTTATGCTCAGGGCGGCATCGCGGCGGTGTTTGATGAAACTGACAGCATTGAGTCCCATATTGAGGATACACTCATCGCCGGCAGCGGCCTGTGCGAGCGTGATGCCGTTTCGTTTATCGCCAGTAACGCACGCCATTGCGTTCAGTGGCTGATTGATAACGGCGTGCTTTTCGATAAAGAAACCCCAGGAAACAGCGAGCAGCCTTATCACTTAACTCGCGAAGGCGGCCATAGCCACCGCCGCATCCTGCACAGCGCCGACGCCACCGGCAAAGCCGTTGAAACGACCCTGGTGAGCCAGGCGCTTAGCCACCCCAACATTACGTTGATTGAACGCAGCAACGCCGTAGACCTGATCGTCTCTGACAAGGTCGGACTGCCGGGTGAACGCCGGGTAGTCGGAGCCTATATCTGGAACCGCAAACGTGAAAAGGTCGAATCCTGCCGCGCGCGTGCGGTGGTGCTGGCAACCGGCGGTGCAGCGAAAGTGTATCAATACACCACCAATCCGGATGTCGCTTCCGGTGATGGCATCGCAATGGCATGGCGTGCCGGCTGTCGGGTGGCCAATCTTGAGTTTAACCAGTTTCACCCTACCTGCCTGTTTCACCCCGATGCCCGCAACTTCCTGCTGACCGAAGCCCTGCGTGGTGAAGGCGCACTGCTTAAGCGCCCTGATGGCTCTCGTTTTATGCCGGACTTCGATCCACGTGGCGAACTGGCGCCGCGCGATATCGTCGCCCGGGCAATTGACCATGAAATGAAGCGACTGGGCGCCGACTGCATGTATCTGGACATCAGCCATCAGCCGCCGGACTTTATCCGCGCGCATTTCCCTACCATTTACGAAAAGCTGCTGACGCTGGGTTTCGATCTCACCAGCCAGCCGATCCCTATCGTTCCGGCAGCGCACTATACCTGCGGTGGCGTGATGGTGAACCAGCAGGGACAAACCGATCTCAGCGGGCTGTACGCCATTGGCGAGGTTAGCTATACCGGCTTGCACGGCGCAAATCGCCTGGCTTCAAACTCTCTGCTTGAGTGCCTTGTTTACGGCTGGTCAGCGGCGGAAGATATCGATCGCCGCCTGGCTGACGTTGAAATAGTGGCGGCGCTTCCGGTATGGGATGAAAGCCGCGTGGACGATTCCGATGAGCGCGTGGTGATCCAGCATAACTGGCATGAACTGCGGCTATTTATGTGGGACTACGTGGGGATTGTTCGCACGACTAAACGCCTCGAACGCGCGCTGCGGCGCATTAACACCCTGCAGCAGGAAATTGACGAGTACTACGCCAATTTCCGCATTTCTAACAACCTGCTGGAACTGCGCAATCTGGTACAGGTTGCCGAACTGATGGTGCGATGCGCCCTCGACCGCAAAGAAAGCCGCGGCCTGCACTATACGCTCGACTATCCTGAAGCGCTGGGCGAAGCCAGACCGACGGTGCTGGCTCCCCGATTAGCGGAATAAATAGAAGTCGCGGGTCAGACTACAGTGCGCCTCAGAGTAGTGCTGATCCGGCCCGCGAATCGTCATACGATCCAGCATCTGCTCACCCGCCTGTGGCGATAGCGCCAGCATGACGCGGTTCGGTGGCCGGGTATCGTTATCTGCTACATCGGTGCGGAACCGCAGATGCCAGCCGCGCTGTAGGGCAATCTCAACCAGCGCACTCCCGGCAGATTCCGGCAGGATCACGCAGAAAAATCCGTCTTCCGTGATGAGCTGCTCGGCGCAGCCCAGCAGTGCTTCATGCGTGAGCGCGCCGGTATAACGGGCGGAAGCGCGCTCCGGGGTCGCACAGTCCGAACCCGGTGCAAAATAGGGCGGATTGCTGACAATCAGCGAATAACGCTGTTCACAACCCGTCGTCCATTCAAGAATATCGGCCTGATGAACCCGAATTCGGTCCGGCCACGGCGACGCGGCAACGTTTTCCTGCGCCTGCTCTGCCGCCGCCGCATCAAGCTCGACGGCGTCGACCTGTACGGATTCCGAGGTACGCTGGGCCAGCATCAGTGCAATCAGACCGCTGCCCGTACCGATATCCAGCACGCGGCGGACGTTAGCAACCGGAGCCCAGGCCCCAAGCAGTACGCCGTCGGTACCCACCTTCATGGCACAGCGATCGTGCGCGACGAAAAATTGTTTAAAGGTAAACCCGTTGGCACGGAGAATGGCTTTCTGTTGCGACATTTGACTGACCTGAAAGAGAAACGGCGCTAGCATAGGGCAAACCATGACGAAGGAAAAGTCATTAACCCGATACAAACAGATGAAGATCGCGTTCAATCTGTCTATAATCAGCGCCCCAAACTGAGGTAGACCATGACTGTAACCACTTTTTCCGAACTCGAACTAGACGAAAGCCTGCTGGAAGCTCTGCAGGAAAAAGGCTTCACGCGCCCCACTGCCATTCAGGCCGCGGCGATCCCGCCAGCACTGGAGGGTCGCGACGTTCTGGGTTCGGCACCAACCGGTACAGGCAAAACTGCGGCCTACCTGCTGCCCGTCCTGCAGCATCTGCTCGACTTCCCACGTAAGAAGTCCGGCCCTCCGCGCGTTCTGATTTTGACGCCAACGCGCGAACTGGCCATGCAGGTTGCCGAGCAGGCGCGCGAACTGGCTAAACATACTCACCTGGACATCGCGACCATTACCGGCGGCGTGGCATTTATGAACCACGCGGAAGTCTTCAGCGAAAACCAGGATCTGGTGGTAGCCACCACCGGCCGTCTGCTGCAGTACATTAAAGAAGAGAACTTTGACTGCCGTGCGGTTGAAACCCTGATCCTTGATGAAGCCGACCGCATGCTGGACATGGGCTTTGCGCAGGATATTGAGACTATCAGCGCCGAAACGCGCTGGCGTAAGCAGACGCTGCTGTTCTCCGCCACGCTGGAAGGGGAAGCCATTAAGGACTTCGCCGAGCGTATTCTGAACGAGCCGGTCGAAGTTGAAGCCGATCCGGCACGCCGCGAGCGTAAAAAAATCCAGCAGTGGTATTACCGTGCGGATGATACGCAGCATAAAACCGCCCTGCTTATTCACCTGCTTAAACAGCCGGAAGTGACCCGTGCAGTGATCTTCGTGCGTAAGCGTGAGCGCGTTCATGAAGTCTGCGCGTGGCTGCGTGAAGCCGGGATCAATACCAGCTACCTCGAAGGGGAACTGGTGCAGGCCAAGCGTAACGAGGCCATCAAACGCGTTGTTGAAGGCCGCGTTAACGTGCTGGTCGCTACTGATATCGCCGCGCGCGGTATTGATATCGATGATGTCAGCCACGTATTCAACTTTGATATGCCGGTGACGGCGGATACCTACCTGCACCGCATTGGCCGTACAGGCCGTGCCGGTAAGAAAGGCATCGCTATCTCTCTGGTTGAAGCGCACGACCATCTGCTGCTGGGCAAAATCAGCCGCTATATCCAGGAACCGCTGAAGTCGCGCATCATCGAAGAACTGCGCCCGACTACCCGTCCACCAAATGAGAAGCTGAAAGGCAAACCATCGAAAAAGGTGCTGGCGAAGCGCAAAGAGAAGAAAGATAAGGCGAAAGAAGACGAGAAGCCGCGCGCTAAAGTCCGCCACCGCGACGCCAAAAATGTCGGTAAACGCCGCAAGCCAAGCGCTGCTAAAACCGACGGTGCTGAATAATCGCACTGCATGGTAAAAAACCGCCTCTGAGGGGCGGTTTTTTAATGTTGGTAATCGATGAAAACAGGCCTTTGGTGCGAAAGTTAATCTCTGTTCCAAATGTTCGTTTTCCAACTAACCTTTGCTCTTGCTGAAAATGAAAAAAAACGCCAGCAATCAGTAAATTAAACCGAATGCTGGCGTGGTGCGTTTATCAACAGCTCACCAATAAAATACGGTGATTATCGCTTACAAACTCTCAGTAAATGTACGGGTAATCACATCACGCTGCTGTTCCGGCGTCAGAGAATTAAAACGCACGGCATAGCCCGATACACGAATAGTCAGCTGCGGATATTTTTCCGGATGCTTAACCGCTTCTTCCAGCGTTTCTCGGCTCAATACATTCACATTCAGATGCTGACCGCCTTCTACGCGCACCTCAGGTTTCATTTCCAGCGGAATTTCGCGATATTCGATTTGCCCCAGATCGCTGACCGGCACAACCTGATCTTCGCTGTAACCAGATTTCGCACACACGCAGCGAGCTTCCGCTTTCTCGCTGTCCAGCAGCCAGAATGAATTCAGCAGTGCGCTATTTTTTGCTTGAGTAATTTGGATTCCGGTAATCATGATGTTGCCTCCCAGGCAGTGGGCGCAGATTGAAACTGCGCACGGATGAATGGATAAACCAGTCTTCTGTATATCAGCCCGAAATGCTCTCCTCTTTGACCCAAATCAATTGATGAAAACCGCCAATAACGGTTAATAAAGTAACATTCTGTTTTATATCAATTTTCACCGGTTTTTTATTTCTAATATTTTTGTAAATATTCAATTATTTTTTAAGTTTAACCCCTTACTAAACCACGCTAAGCTACACGCTCTACAGACTTAAAGGAGTTGGCGATGGTCAATACCATGACCTGGCACGATGTGCTGGCTGAGGAAAAAGAAAAACCGTACTTCAGGGAAACGCTGGCTGCCGTTGCGGCTGAGCGTGCGGCCGGCAAAACGGTTTATCCGCCACAAAAAGACGTGTTTAACGCTTTTCGCCTGACGGAGCTGGGGCAGGTAAAAGTGGTCATTCTGGGCCAGGACCCTTATCACGGGCCGAATCAGGCACACGGTCTGGCCTTTTCCGTCCTGCCGGGCGTGGCAGTACCGCCTTCGCTGGTGAATATGTACAAAGAGCTGGTGACGGATATTCCCGGGTTTCAGCGGCCTAATCACGGCTTTCTGGAAAGCTGGGCGAATCAGGGGGTGATGCTGCTCAACTCCGTTCTGACCGTTGAAGGTGGCAAGGCGCATTCGCATGCTAAATTTGGCTGGGAAACCTTTACCGATAACGTGATTGCCGCGATCAATCAGCATCGCGAAGGCGTGGTTTTTCTGCTGTGGGGTTCCCATGCGCAGAAGAAAGGCAGCATTATCGACCGAAAGCGCCACCACGTTTTACAGGCGCCGCACCCTTCCCCGCTGTCGGCCCATCGTGGTTTCTTCGGTTCCGCGCATTTTTCTAAAACCAATCAGTGGCTGAGTGAACGGAATGAAGCGCCGATAGACTGGACGCCGCATCTTCCTGAATAACAGCGATAAAAAAAGCACCTGACGGTGCTTTTTTTATGATTTAACTATCAGGCTTTCGCTTTCGCCACTGCAACCATCGCCGGGCGTAACAGGCGACCGTTCAGGGTGTAGCCACGCTGCATCACCATCATTACGTGGTTTGGCGCAACGTCTTCGGATTCCATCATCGACATTGCCTGATGCACATCCGGGTTGAATGGCACGTTGGTATCGCCCACCACTTCTACACCGAATTTACCCACCGCGTTCAACAACGATTTCATCGTCAGATCGATACCTTCGATCATCGAAGCCAGTTCCGGGTTGGTCTTATCAGCCACTTCCAGTGCACGCTCAAGGCTGTCGATTACCGGCAGCAGCTCGTTGGCGAATTTTTCCAGCGCAAACTTGTGCGCCTTCTCAACGTCCATTTCCGCACGACGGCGAATATTTTCAATCTCGGCCTGAGCGCGCAGCTGCGCATCGCGCACGCCGCCCAGTGATTCAGCCAGCTGGGCTTCAAGCTGCGCAATACGTTCATCGCGCGGGTCCACCCCATCTGCTGCGTCTGTAGCCTGGTTTTTCGCCTGCTCGATCTCAATTTCGTCTGAGACTTGCTCGTTTGGTGTGTTCTGTTCTTTACTACTCATGAATTTCTCCGCGTTTGTGCATATTCCATCGCTGGTTCGCTTATTATGGGGATCAGAATCGCGGTTTCAAGGGAACCAGTCACATTGTCGGGGGAGTTTACCTCGTAAGGAATGCCAGAATCATGAACAGCCACTTCAACTGCATCGGGATCGTCGGTCATCCCCGGCATCCTACCGCGCTCACCACCCATGAAATGCTGTACCGCTGGCTCACTGCGCGCGGCTATCAGGTGATTATTGAGCGCCAGATTGCCCGCGAGTTGAAACTGGAAGGGGTGGAAACCGGCACGCTGGCCGAAATTGGTCAGAAAGCGGACCTTGCGGTGGTGGTCGGCGGTGACGGCAATATGCTCGGTGCCGCACGCGTGCTGGCGCGTTATGATATTAAGGTTATCGGCATCAACCGCGGTAATCTCGGATTTTTGACCGATCTCGACCCGGACAACGCCCAGCAGCAGCTGGCGGACGTGCTGGAAGGCGAATACTTTGTTGAAAGCCGTTTTCTGCTGGAGGCACAGGTATGCCGCCAGTCCGGCGCGCCGCGCATCGGCACCGCCATCAATGAAGTGGTCCTGCACCCGGGCAAAGTCGCCCATATGATTGAGTTTGAAGTTTATATCGATGAGAGTTTTGCCTTTTCGCAGCGTTCCGATGGCCTGATCATCTCCACGCCGACGGGCTCCACCGCCTATTCTCTCTCAGCGGGTGGCCCGATCTTAACTCCATCGCTGGACGCGATTGCGATAGTGCCAATGTTCCCGCACACCCTGTCAGCACGGCCGCTGGTGATTAACAGCAGCAGCACGATCCGCCTGCGCTTTTCCTCCCTGCGCAGCGATCTGGAAATCAGCTGCGACAGCCAGATCGCCCTGCCGATCCAGGAAGGGGAAGATGTGCTGATCCGCCGTAGTGATTACCACCTCAATCTTATTCACCCTAAAAATTATAATTATTTCAATACGCTAAGTTCAAAACTTGGCTGGTCAAAAAAATTGTTCTAAATCTGTGCCTGGCTACTTTACTGGTCATAAAACCAGTATATACTGTATGAAAAACCATATATGTGTTTTCATACAGGAAGGCAACTATGCTGGCACAACTGACCATCAGTAACTTTGCTATCGTTCGTGAACTGGAAATCGACTTTCAGCGCGGGATGACGGCAATCACCGGCGAAACCGGTGCGGGTAAGTCCATCGCTATTGACGCGCTGGGGCTTTGTCTGGGTGGTCGTGCCGAAGCGGATATGGTTCGCCAGGGCGCATCCCGTGCGGATATCTGCGCCCGCTTCTCGTTGAAGGATACGCCTTCAGCCCAGCGCTGGCTGAGTGATAACCAGCTGGATGACGGCAACGAGTGCCTGCTGCGCCGCGTTATCAGCAGCGATGGCCGTTCACGCGGATTCATCAATGGCACTTCGGTGCCACTCTCCCAGCTGCGTGAACTGGGCCAGGCACTGATTCAGATCCACGGCCAGCACGCGCATCAGCTGCTGCTCAAACCCGAACATCAGAAAACCCTGCTGGATGCCTACGCGGGCGAAACGCTGCTGCTGCAAAACATGGCGCAGCGCTATCGCCAGTGGCACCAGAGCTGCCGCAACCTCGCACACCATCAGCAGCAGGCACAGGAGCGGGAAGCACGCCGCGAACTGCTGCAGTACCAGTTGAAAGAGCTGAATGAATTCGCCCCGGTACAGGGCGAGTACGAGCAGATCGATGAAGAGTATAAGCGCCAGGCCAACAGCGGCCATCTGCTCTCCGTCAGCCAGCAGGCGCTGCTGATGCTGGCGGATGGCGAAGATCATAATCTGCAAAGCCAGCTGTATACCGTTCGTCAACTGATGGGCGAGCTTACCGAGATGGATGACAAACTCAGCGGCGTGTTTGGCATGCTGGAAGAGGCCGCGATCCAGATTAGCGAAGCCAGCGACGAGCTGCGCCACTACTGCGATCGGCTGGATCTGGACCCTAATCGCCTTCAGGAGCTGGAACAGCGCCTGTCGCGGCAGATCAGTCTTGCCCGCAAGCATCATATCGCGCCGGAGGAGCTGGCCTCTTTCCATCAGCAGCTGCTGGCAGAACAGCAACTGCTGGACCAGCAGGAAAGCGATCAGGATGAACTGGCGCAGGCGGTAGCCGAACACCACGCAGCCGCATTGCACTGCGCTGAACAGCTGCATGAACGCCGCGCGCACTTTGCCGAAGAGCTGGGGCGCTTAATCACCGAAAGTATGCACGCGCTGTCAATGCCGCACGGCCGCTTCACTATCGATCTACAGTTCAACCCTGAGCACCTGACGGCGGAAGGCGGCGATCGCATTGATTTCCGCGTCAGTACCAACCCCGGTCAGCCGCTACAGCCGCTGGCGAAAGTCGCCTCTGGTGGTGAGCTGTCGCGCATCGCGCTGGCTATTCAGGTGATTACCGCCCGTAAGATGGATACACCGGCCCTGATCTTCGATGAGGTCGATGTGGGTATCAGCGGACCAACCGCAGCCGTGGTCGGTAAGATGCTGCGCCAGCTGGGCGAATCAACTCAGGTGATGTGCGTAACCCACCTGCCGCAGGTTGCAGGCTGTGGCCATCAGCACTTCTTCGTCAGCAAAGAAACCGATGGCGAAATGACTGAAACCCATATGCAGTGCCTGGACAAACGCTCACGCCTGCAGGAACTGGCACGTTTACTGGGCGGAAGTGAGGTCACTCGCAACACGCTGGCGAACGCAAAAGAACTTTTAGCCGCCTGAGCATTGCACTTTTTTTCCGGTTTGTGGTCATATCCTTGCTTCGCAGAGGTTTTAAACTGCGTAAAGGTTTATTATCATCGGCAACTTACGCTGGTATCGTAGTTGTACACTGATAGACCCAGATTGCCGGGGCGGCTGCTTCAGGTGGGTGGGGATATAAATAGCCACAAAGGAATAAACATACTTATGCGCTGTAAAACGCTGACTGCTGCTGCGGTGGTTCTTCTGATGAT
Organism: Pantoea coffeiphila; assembly: GCF_016909495.1. Lineage (GTDB taxonomy): Bacteria > Pseudomonadota > Gammaproteobacteria > Enterobacterales > Enterobacteriaceae > Erwinia > Erwinia coffeiphila. Next base: position 571,720 of record NZ_JAFBFW010000004.1, read on the forward strand.
GACCGCTGGATGTTCCACTCTGGAGCGAGTGGTTTACCGGCCTGATATCAACCAGGGTAACTACCTGGTTGCCAACGATGTTGCCAAGATCCACACCGGTATGACGCAACAGCAGGTTGCTTACACTCTGGGTACGCCGATGATGCACGATCCGTTCGGCAACAACGTCTGGTACTACGTATTCCGCCAGCAGCCTGGCCATGAGCCGATCAAGCAGCAGACCCTGACGCTGACCTTCGACAGCAACGGCACGCTGACCAACATTGATAATAAACCGGCTCTGACAAAATCTGAGGGTTAATCCGCTTCGCCGTAACCGGCGTAGAACGGAAATAAAATAAGGCGCAACGGCGCCTTATTTTTTTGCCGCGCGCTCGGCGCGCTGTCGGCGCAGTTCTTTCGGGTCGGCAATCAACGGACGGTAGATTTCAATACGATCGCCGCACTGCACTTCATCATGCAGCTTAACCGGGCGGCTGTAGATGCCGACCTTGTTTTCCTGCAGATCGATATCGCTTCGCAGGTCGAGCACGCCGGATGCCTTTATCGCATCTTCAACCGTACTGCCTTCCGGAACCTTGACGCTGTAAAGATATTGTTTTTCCGGAAGTGCATAGACAACTTCAACCGCGATATCAGGCACTGTAAACCTCTTTCGCACGCTGGGTGAAAGCCTGAACCATGCTGCTGGCCAGCTCTTTAAAGACGCGGCCAAATGCCAGTTCTACCAGCATATTGGTGAACTCGAAATCCAGGTTCAGCTCAACTTTGCAGGCTTCCTCGCTCAGCGGAGTAAACCGCCAGCCGCCGCTCAGTTTGCGGAACGGACCATCAACCAGCTGCATATGGATGCTCTGGTTATCCGTCAGGGTATTGCGGGTAACAAAGGTTTTACTGATGCCCGCCTTTGAAACATCTACGGATGCGGTCATCTGATCGTTGCTGGCATCAAGTACACGGCTGCCGGTACAACCCGGCAGAAATTCCGGATAGCTGTTGACGTCATTAACTAACCGGTACATTTGCTCAGCACTGTACGGCACCAGCGCCGAACGACTAATCTGGGACATAACAATTCCTGTCTAATCTTAGAACTTTTAAATAATACCATTGCCGGGATTCAAACAAAAATTCTCTCCTGGCTGGCATCTGCTAGAATAGCCCTTTCCCCTTTCGGTCACGTTACAGGGGATGCCAAAAATCACGGCTTCATGTACACTAAGTGGCACTATGACAAAGAAAAAAGCACATAAACCCGGTTCCGCTACCATTGCCATGAACAAGCGTGCCCGCCACGAATACTTCATTGAAGAAGAGTTCGAAGCTGGGCTTTCGCTACAGGGATGGGAAGTTAAATCTCTCCGTGCCGGAAAGGCCAATATCAGCGACAGCTACATTCTGCTGCGCGACGGTGAAGCTTTTCTGTTCGGTTCAACATTCCAGCCGTTGAGCGTCGCCTCTTCGCACGTGGTTTGCGATCCAACCCGCAGCCGCAAGCTGCTGCTGAAGCAGCGCGAACTCGACACCATCTTTGGCAAAGCCAACCGCGACGGATACACCATCGTAGCGCTGTCGATGTACTGGAAAAACGCCTGGGCCAAGCTGAAGATCGGCGTGGCAAAAGGTAAGAAAGAGCACGACAAGCGCGATGACATCAAAGATCGCGAATGGAAATTAGACAAAGCGCGTATTATGAAGCACGCGAACCGCTAAGCCACTGGCATAGCGACAGGTTTTTCTGTTATACTGTTTTTCTACTTGGGGCTGATTCTGGATTCGACGGGATTTGCGAAGCCCTAGGAGCATGCCGAGGGGCGGTTTGCCTCGTAAAAAGCCGCAAAAAAATAGTCGCAAACGACGAAAACTACGCTTTAGCAGCTTAATAACCTGCTAAGAGCCCTCTCTCCCTAGCTTCCGCTCTTAAGACGGGGATCAAAGAGAGGTCAAACCCAAAAGAGATCGCGTGGAAGCCCTGCCTGGGGTTGAAGCGTTAAAACTAATCAGGCTAGTTTGTTAGTAGCGTGTCCGTTCGCAGCTAACCGGCGAATGTAAAGACTGGACTAAGCATGTAGTGCCGACGGTGTAGTAATTTCGGACGCGGGTTCAACTCCCGCCAGCTCCACCAAATTCTTTAGCTGCGATACCAGAATTGTCCGCTGAAGTCCTGAAAGCCCGCAAGGTGAAAGCTTTGCGGGCTTTTTTGTGTCTGCAATTTGTCCCGCGAAGTCTGATGCCAACTAATTAAATCCGAACCTTTTAGGCACCTTGTTAGGCACCTCATAAAGCTTTATTGTTTTTGAGGTGCCTAAAACTATGGAAACCCGGCAATGGCAAGACAAACCAAACCTCTATCCGTTAAAGAAATCGAATCTGCTAAACCCAAGGAAGCGGACTACGTTCTCTATGATGGCGATGGCCTTGAACTACTCATCAAATCCAGCGGGAGTAAAATCTGGCAGTTTCGCTACATTCGCCCTGTCACCAAGAAACGTGCGAAGAAGAGCATAGGCCCCTACCCGTCAGTTACGCTTGCCGATGCCAGAAACTATCGCGCAGAATCTCGTTCTCTTCTGGCGAAACAAATCGACCCTCAGGAACATCAGCAAGAACAACTTCGTAGTTCGCTTGAAGCTAAAATCAATACTTTCCAGCTCGTAGCTGAACGTTGGTGGAATGTGAAGAAAGCCAGTGTGACCGAGGACTACGCAGAGGATATCTGGCGATCTCTTGAGAGAGATGTCTTTCCTGCAATTGGTGACGTCAGCGTAACAGATATTAAAGCTCATAACCTGGTTCAGGCCGTGCAACCAGTCTAGGCCAGAGGAGCACTGGAAACTGTTCGTCGCCTGTGCCAGCGCATTAATGAGGTCATGATCTATGCCCAAAACACAGGGCTGATTGATGCTGTTCCCAGCGTTAATATCGGTAAAGCCTTCGAGAAGCCTCAGAAAAAGAACATGCCCAGTATTCGTCCCTGTCAACTGCTAGAGTTAATGCAGAAGATGCGAACGGCCAACACGATTTACCCCTGAGTTTAACTTACAAAGATGTTTCAAATCATGACTTAAAACTAGGTTTTAATCCATAAGCCAACACAGTGCGTACCTTTCACGAAAAAAATCGTGATGAAAAAACATCTCAGGGTTGCCGATAATTGTCCTCTCATAAAGAAGGCTAGCTAATGCAACTCTTACAACTCTGGATTAGCAGGAAGTTCCACAATGTTTTCTCTACCAAACCATTCTGTCAGCTTAGCCGTAGCGTTGGCACTTAACTCTTGGGTGAACAGAACCGCAAGACGTCTTTTAGGGCGCGAGCAAGCAACATAAAAAAGATTACGGTTGTTTTCAAAAAACTCGGTCTTATCCGCCGGTGGCCCTGCATCAATCCATTCTAACATTTGTACAAAATTGTATTTATTCCAGCCACGCCCAACAATGACGAGCACATTTTCAAACTCAGCGCCCTTAACACCATGCTTAGTTGCGAATGGTGTGTTGCCATCAATAAAGCAGTCCAGCGCAATAATTTCGGTATAGGGAACATTCCGCAATTTGCGCAATTGCGTTACGCGGCGAGGTTCTTCATCTACCGGTACGGCACCGATCTCCTCCAGCTTAAGCTCACGTTCCTCAACTGCTCGAGGTAGCCGCATGTGTGGCTGTACGCCGATAAAATCCACAACCTCACCAATTGATCCTCTTAACCTGAGCTCAATTAAAGAATTCATAGATTCAGTCCAAGCAATCTTGTCTTGATGCCTGCGAATATGAGGCATGCTGGTCCCGAAAGACTCAAACATGTCACTATAGCGGCGTTCAATAAAAGCCGAGCATGCAGGCTCGAGCTGATCGGTCAAAAACTTAATATGCGGATCTTCCTTCTTGAGCCATGGATCGTTGTATTGACCGTAAATAGTTGGAATGGAGGCATAACCTTGTTCGCGGGCTAGCACACTGTGGCTAAGCATGAGAATTTTAGTATTGTCGTTCGAAAAGTCCCAACCATTAGAAATGAGATGAGATTTAAGGTAGTTAAAGTACGCTTTGGCTGCTTCAGGCGTCGTATCGCCTGTCCAGTGACCACCTCCTCTCCCAGTACGCCGCTGGCCTACCCACCGGTTAGTATGGAATACACGGGCCTCGCCAGGCGCATATGGATCGCTAACCATCTGAGGTAAAGCCGGACGCATCCGATTCAGCACACGCACAATGGGATCAACCGAACGAAAATTGGCATTTTTATCAATGATTACAAGAGAAGCGTGTTCGACTAAACCACAACCTTCTCCATAGATTTTTTGCCAATGATCACCAAAAAGACCAATGACAGGCCCTTCTCGGCGATCCAGAAACCAATCTTTCAACGCAGTAATAAACGCAGCATCAGTATCTTGGTATTCATCGATCAATAAAATTGGATAACGAGCGCAAAGAACAGTACGGAATTTTGGTAAATCCATTGCTTTAATCATCAAAGCCAACACATCTTCATGGCGGATCGAGACTTGATGGTCAGCAACACTCGGATATCCCAATTCATAATGAACTCGCCGAACACCGATGCCATTTACTTGCTCAAGGCGCTCAGCCCAGCCAGGGAGAAGAGGAACAAACTCACGCAACATTGCCTGAAAATCTTTCAAGATTGACCAGCAAAATCCATGTACGGTCTCAGGGCTTACTGCTGGATGCGATTTAATTCGCGAGATAATTTCGTCTTTAGCAACATTAGTGTAGGTAATGCAACCAACTTGTTGACGTTTACGAATCAATTCGCTACCGCGTTTATCGATTAGCCAACGGAGGGCTTTATCCAAAGAGAATGTCTTGCCTGCACCTGCACCAGCCTCAAGACGAAAACTTCGCTCTTGTTCAAGGCAATCAAACATGCGTTCTAATGCCAACCGTCCCGCAGTATCTGCCGGGCTTTCATGAATTTCAGTAGTCATTGAGCCCCTCCCCACTTATTTCAATCCCAGCTGCAGCAGCGGCAATATCTGATGGTGTAACTTGTGGTATCACTATGACTGGATTGCCTTCGGCAAGCCATCTTAAACCTTCTGAAATATAGCGCGGCACATTCCACGTGCTATTTTCAATTGCATAGGTCAATGCAAATGTTGATTTTTTTTGATCAGCGGCATGTTCGTAAGCAAGTGTTGCACGATCACCGTCGCCAAGTGCGAAACTTTCGAAATTAGCTAAAATAAAAGCATCTTCGAAGCTTCGCGCACATGGCCCTCCATCCATTTCAGGTACTTGATATGCAAGGCGACGGCTATCAACAATCTTATTCACATGAGACTGAGTTAATAATTGAGTCGGTGTAATATCATTATTGGAGAACCAAGCTTTGATGCAGCTGTTACTCGTGAATTCACCACTTGCAACAGGTGTTGCAATACGTTTATTGTTTGCATTACGCTTCACCGAATCAATATCGGTGATAATCAGCGTGCGTAATTCGAGAAAGGACAAGAGGTCAAAAAATCGGTGTGCGTAAGCCCCTCCAACTTCCATCACTGTCAAATACTGGCTACCAAGTTGTGCTCCTCCTGGAGCTGCAGCATCAGTTTTACGAATCATCGCAGGTAATAGCAATCGTTCAGAAGTGCCCTCAATCAAGACGGCTTTATCTGCAAAGAACAAGTCGCATCTAGTCAAAGTCAAATATTGATATAAAAAATCACGTTCAGGAACAGGTGCATTCCCCATCCCCTTACGCAGATCTTTGACTACCGACTGTCTGAAACCATCATTGCCTTCCCGAGTTAGAAAATATCGCATTGACTCAAAACGTGCTTCATTCGCCATATGTGGCGAATGGGTGCTAATGACAAACTGAACCGGCCAGGGTTTGTTCTCATTGAGCTGTGTTTCGAAAGCTTTTGCTATTTTACTCAGTTGGCGAATAAAGACTTCTTGCATCTGCGGATGCATATGGGCTTCTGGCTCCTCAATAAATATGAGATGCACTCCCACAGCGGTTGGAGTTGCCTGATATTCTCGGAAAAAGCGCAGAAGTTGGAGCAAAATATAAACGAGGTTACGCATTCCGAGCCCATTATAAGTCTCAGGCAGAGTGATCCCATTAACACCGACATAGCGGATTTTCGTGTGATTATTTAGCAACTTATCGACATCAAAGCTGGTCTCAGTTACAAGCCCAGGATCAGCTAAGCCAGGATATCCAAATAAATCAAATGTGGGTAATAGGGAGGTCAGTTTTTCATTGAAACCGACATGAAGCTCTGTCTGAATCTGCTCAACAGCAGTTTTGAGTTGTGCCGCAGTCGTACGTTTATTACTATCTATAGGATCAGTTAAAGCTGATTGAAAAAGAACTTCAATAATCTTTCCTAGTACATCGCGTTCACGGTGAGTATCGTCATCCAGACCACGCTGAGCATTAATAAATCCACCATTAATCAAAATCTTAATCGTTTTTAGGTCAAGATTTTTACGGTTGGTAGAATCATTTGGATCAACAGTTTCAAGCTTGCATTCATACGATTGGGGTAAACGCTCCTCGACTGTGCGGAATAGAGATGCACGCTCAATATTCATTCCCCCAGGGGGGGTAGTAACGTCAGCAAAAAGCGATTCAGTGGCTACCGAGTTAGGTCCAAAAGTGAGAGTCAAGCGTACAAAGTTACAATCAGGGTTAAGGTCGATTATGCAGTCACTTATTGGCCCTAAGTCCGGGGACTCAACGTCATACTCTACATCAAGGTTAATTATAATTGACGGCAAATGATGATAAATATCCTCACGTGATTCTCCTGCTCGCAGTGCTTCAAATGCAGACCAAAATCCCTCATGGCTTCCAAGCGAAAAATCTTCAAGTCTGAACGAAGGGCCTTTATCGGATAAAAGTCTACGAAATAATTCAGCAATTGAAGTTTTACCACTATTATTACGACCGACGATTAGCGTAATTTTTTCTTCAAGCCCAAGAGATACTTTTTTTAGGAGCCGGAAATTTTCTATTTCAATATTTTTAACTAGCATATGCTCTACTCCCTGCGAATTCAGTTATCAAAGATAATAATGAAACCTCAAGTGTAAATAGGTGACCTTACTCAATCCAGACGTTCTATTTCGACAGATAATGTCGGAGTCTTGCATTCTAGTGTTGGTTAACTTGTTTTCCGACAATCATTTTCAAAGCAGATTTTCTCTTCAGGAATAAGTAATATACCCCGTAATATAACAGATTAATCGGTAGTCGGTTACATAAAAGATCTCCTAATTATCAACGCCTTGTTCACCCATGGAAAAGATCCAGACTTTATTCTGCTGCTCATTTTCTTGAGTGGCCTCCAGTTTCTTACGAATCACGGTGCGTTTAGCTTTAGACCAGTGCGCCCATTCATCAATATGGATCTGGTAAATTCTCGATGATTTACCGCCTTCCCATTCACCGGACAAAGGAATAATGATCATTTCACAACCATTCTGACATTTATCATGTGAAACTCCACAGGTTCTTCGAATGTTATCTGTTATTAGCCCCCAAAAGCCATATAATACACATGGTTTACTATATGGAGCGTTCACGGATGGCATTACAGGGGAAGTTTATTCTAAACGGTGCGGATATTGCGCCACTAACGATCTACGGCGTTGGCACTTTCATGGCGTTTTCCGGGCAGCAGCTCTACATGAACAAAGGCGGGTGCGGCCACATGTCGAAGCTGGGCCCGATCCCTCCCGGCAACTATTACATCGTAGACAGACCTACCGGAGACTGGAAAAATAGGGTCCGGGCAGCGGGGATAGACGTTTATAAATCCATCAAAACCCGTTCCATCATCAATCATTATGAATGGTTTGCGCTTTTTCGTGCTGATGGGAGTATTGATGACACAACCTTTATCGAGGGCGTCGAAAGGGGGGGATTCAGGCTACACCCCGGCAGTATTTCAGAAGGATGTATTACTCTGGTGCACCGGACTGATTTTCTAAGGTTGCGGGAGATCATTCTAAATACGGTAAAATGTGATATTCCCAATTCGAAATTGCGGGCATACGGAAAAATAGAGGTTATCGCTAATGGCACAAGCTGCCCGTAAGCTTATGGGGTTTGCGATTTTCATTGCCTCATTTATTGCAGTCGTTATGACTGATGGCTATTTTTCACTTGGTGAGCGCGTTATCAGTTGGGAGTTCGTTTATACCGTATCAGGATGGAGGGGCGTTGCGGGCATGAGTGAGCAGACCGTGATGATATTTGACGAATTAAATATTTACTTGGATCTGTTGTTAACCACTCCCGTTTATTCAGCAATAATGACGGCCCCCTGTCTGATGAAAAGGCCGGAATTACAAAACAGTTATATGAGAGTGTTTCTGAATAAACTACTTAAAACCGTCCTGACTGTTACAGCTGTGATAGCAGTCATTTACCTTATTGCCTACATTGCGCCTTAAAAAGGGGCACCTGCCCCTTGTGTCACCGCTCATTCCAGGCATCCGAGTGCTGCACGTTCCCGTCACAGTATTTATGGGTGATTTTCTCGTACATCAATGACACCGATTCGCTGTGATTAATGCCGCCAAGACCAGCGATTTTCGTGTTGGGCATGCCTGGGCTGAAGGAGATCACCATCACGCCTTCCAGAAGCATGTTGTAGTACTCCTCCTCCTGACCAGCATCGTTGATACGATACCATTTGAACTCTGCTGACATGAGCTTCTGGCCCGTTGTCACGGCTTTGAATAGATAGGGGCTGGAAGAATCAAAGTCTTTTTCGAATGAGATAGGCGCATGCTTTCGTTTGCCCGTAGCTTTCCCCGTCTGGGAGTCAACCGGAAGCGTTATTGCATGAGAAAACCCGACAACTTCAATACTACCTTCCCGGTGCTGCACATCCGCACTTCCCTTGATCACCGCACCGCCATCATCTTTAAGCCACAGATAAGCTGGAATTGGCATTTTACATCGTCCTTTATTGTTAATCCTTTCAGCAATATACATCAGACAATATAGTTACACGCAGTTATTTTATGGAATAAATCTCTCTTATCATTTTTTTGCTGAGCCTTGAAGAAAGTTCTATCAGGTAGTTTGTGTTGGATGCCTGGTAACTTCTCAAGAAGATAAAAAGCCCTCTGGGTCTGTTTGGCGGCTTAGTGCTTTCCGCCGCATAATATAGATGGTATTGCAATTATCCCGCCAAAAAACCATTCACTTTCAGAGATCCCCCGACACACTGAATATACCCTATCAGGAGATCGTCATACGCAAATCCCGATTCATCAAACACCAGCTCATGTCGTTTAGAGCACCGCCCTATCAAAGACTCTTCCAGTCAGGCAGCTTGTTTTTCCACCTGCCCCAATAGTGAAATAGCGCCATGGATATACCAAACAGCAAACCGGTAATCAGGGCGGTAGACACCGCACGCAACACGCTGAAGTCCTGATTTTGCCAGCGGCTAAACCACATGCAAACGCCCCAAACAGGGCCGAACCAGGCGGTATATAACAACGTATTCAGCCAGAAAGGGGCAAATGGTGAGGGCGGTACGTTAGCCCCAAGTTTCCAGCACAAGCGCAGGATCGGTGGCGCATAGTTACTCCGCCACATCTTTTTTTCTTCCATCAGCGCGATTGCCTTTTGCTTCTTTTCTTCAAACGTCATCATCTGAATCCTTTCACTGGATATCTTTAAAATTCGGAGAGTCTCATTCAGCCCAGAGCAGAATGGGGAGGGCTCTGCTTATAGAGTATGAGCCATACCTCGATTTTGCACCCGGCATCCTCCAGAGACAAGGCCCCGTTCGCATTCTGACATAGCTGCCGCAAACTCAGTTCCGAGGTGTGATTATCACGCCAGCATTCAGTTTCTGAATGGAGAAGAAGCAGGGGCCGGGCTCCACTCATGACCTAACTTTTCCAAATGGCATAGTTTGCAAAAAATATTGAGAATATTTATCTACTATAGTTTTGGAAACATTAGCAATTAATGCAACCACTAATACGTTTATAACCCATTGATAATATATTCATGATATTGAAATGGTTCCTGCCTAAAGTCTTCCGGAATGCACATTCTGTAGAAGAAAAAGATCTTTCCTCATAAAGGAGTACGCTTCATGGCATTTGTAACGACTGATGATGGTGTAAATATCTATTTCAAAGACTGGGGTTCTAAAGATGCGCAGCCCGTTGTGTTTCATCACGGCTGGCCGCTGAGTGCAGATGACTGGGACAGCCAGATGCTCTTCTTCCTGGCAGAAGGTTTTCGCGTCATCGCCATCGATCGTCGTGGCCACGGACGTTCTGACCAGGTGAGCGAAGGCCATGACATGGACCACTATGCAGCCGATGCATCCGCAGTGGTTGAGCATCTGGATTTAAAGAACGCGGTTCATATCGGTCACTCTACCGGTGGTGGTCAGGTGGCTCGTTACGTCGCGAAGTATGGCCAGCCGCAGGGCCGCGTCGCTAAGGCCGTACTGATCAGCGCTGTACCGCCGCTGATGCTGAAAACCGCTGACAATCCTGAAGGCACCCCATTGGAGGTTTTCGATGGCTTCCGTTCAGGTCTGGCTGCCAACCGTGCTCAGTTCTACCTGGATGTCGCATCAGGTCCATTTTATGGCTTCAACCGTGACGGTGCACAGGTGTCACAAGGCACCATCCAGAACTGGTGGCGTCAGGGCATGACCGGCAGCGCTCAGGCGCATTATGAAGGTATCAAGGCTTTCTCTGAAACCGATCAGACCGAAGATTTAAAAGCCATTACCGTACCAACGCTGGTGATGCAGGGCGACGACGATCAGGTTGTGCCTTACAAAGCCGCAGCGGTATTGCAGGATAAACTGCTGGCCAACAGCAAACTGATCATTTATCCGGGCTACCCACACGGCATGCATACCGTACATGCGGATGTGATCAATGCCGACCTGCTGGCCTTTATTCGTGATTAATCGTTAGTAATTACGCGTTATAAAAGGCGGCTAAAAGTCCGCCTTCAGCCCCTGCGGCGCAATAAAGATTTCCATATTCTCGCGGGAAAGCTCCCAGTGCTCGAACACCAGGTCAACCACGGCCTGCTCGTCGCGTGCTTCAATGGCGACGATAAACGCGTCGTGGTGCTCGGCTGCGAGCTGCAGGCGGCGTTCCATATCGGCATTCTGCGGGCGGAAGAAGGTGTGGCCAATACGGCAGTGATCGATGAGCAGGCGGCCCAGGCTGGGTTGCAGATAGGGGTTGGCCGCCATCTCGCCCATGATTTCATGGAAGCGGTTATTTTCCAGCGCCAGCGCTTCGGCATCGCGGGTTTGTACCGCTTTGCGGAAGCGCTTCTGCGTTTCCTTCAGCGCCTTCATCTGCGAGGGCTTATAGTTCTGCACCGCCAGGCGCCCGGTGGCGGCATAGATCATGGGGGCAACGAGGAAGAAATTGCGCAGGCTGGAGTGGCTCATTGGGATCACCCGCACGCCGCGTTTTTCCACAATCTCCAGATAGCCTTCACCTGCCAGCCGCTGGAAGACTTCTCTTACCGGCGTGCGCGATAAACCGTACTGTGCCGTCAGGCTGGCTTCATCCAGCAGCTCGTCGGGATCGAGTTCCATGGTTAAAATGAGACGTTTTAAATCCTCATATAGTGCAGCTTTACCCGATCTCAATGTTGCCTCCTGAACGCCATCATCTTCAATGTTTGCGCGAGAAACGCGCTATCCCATGCCGATTAACCTACAGAAAAAGTGCGTATACAGCAAAAATAATTCAAATATTTCATGCGATACCTGGATCGACATAACACTTTCATCAATCAGCTAAGACTTACGTATTATCAACAGGTAACGAAATTCATCGCGAGAAAATTTTAACACTAGAGCAGAGCGTTTCTGGTGGGAAAAGAGGCATACCCTGCCCTCTCTGGACTGGGAATGTTGGCAGAGTAAGCGCTGCCCGCCGGGAATAGCGGGCAGCGGAGGGTCAAAGCTAAGACTTAGCTGTCGGCACCCGGTACATCAATCCAGATGGTTTTCAGCTCGGTGTACTGATCCAGCGCGAAGGCGGATTTATCACGCCCGCCGAAGCCGGACTGCTTGTAGCCGCCAAACGGCGTGGTGGCGTCGCCTTCACCGAAGCAGTTCACCGTTACCGTACCGGCACGCACGGCGCGGGAGACGCGAATAGCGCGGTTCAGCTTGCCGGTGTAAACCGATGCCGCCAGCCCGTAAGGGGTGTCGTTGGCCAGCGCAATCGCTTCGGCTTCGGTTTTAAAGGTAGTGATGCACAGTACCGGGCCGAAGATCTCTTCGCGGAACAGCGCGCTCTGCGGCGTCACGCCATCGATGACCGTCGGCTGGACGTAGATACCGTTTTCGGTGTCGCCGCCCTGCACAATGCGCAGCCCTTCCTGGCGCGCCGTTTCCAGATAGCCGCTGACCTTGCTGAAGTGATCGGCGGAGATCATCGTGCCCAGGCGGTTTTCCGGATCGAGCGGGTTGCCCATTGGCCAGCTGCCGATCTGTTCGGCGATCAGCGCCAGCAGGCGATCCTTCACCCCTTCCTGCACCAGCAGGCGCGAGGTGGCAGAGCAGTTCTCACCCATGTTCCAGAACGCGCCGTTCAGCACGTGCCCGGCCACGGTTGCCAGATCTTCAGCATCATCAAAGACCACCGCCGGGTTTTTACCGCCGCACTCCAGCACCACTTTTTTCAGGTTAGAGTCGGCCGAATAGTGCAGGAAACGGCGGCCGGTGGCAGTAGAACCGGTAAAGCTCACCATATCAATATCTGCATGCAGGCCAATCGGCTCGCCCACGTCCTTGCCGGTGCCGGTAACAATATTCAGCACGCCCGCCGGAACGCCCGCCTCAAAGGCCAGTTCCGCCACGCGCAGCGAGGTCAGTGAAGTCTGTTCGGCGGGTTTCACCACTACCGAGCAGCCTGCCGCCAGCGCCGGGCCGATTTTCCACGCCAGCATCAGCAGCGGGAAGTTCCACGGCAGCACGCAGCCCACTACGCCAATCGGTTCACGCACCACCAGCGCCATTGCGCCGTTGCCCACCGGCGCGGTGTGGTCGTAGAGCTTATCGATCGCTTCCGCGTACCACTTAATAATGTGAATGGTTTCCGGCACGTCTACCGCCAGGCATTCGCTGACCGGCTTGCCGCTGTCGAGGCTTTCCAGTACCGCCAGCTCGGTGACTTCCTGCTCCATCAGTGCCGCCAGTTTCAGCAGCACCGCTTTACGCTCGCCCGGCGGCAGCTGGCTCCAGCTACCGGCGTCAAATGCGGCGCGCGCGGCGTCAACGGCGTTGTTCACGTCGGTAGTATCGCACGCGGCGAGATCGGCCAGCTTATCGCCGGTCGCCGGGTTGGTGGTTGGCAGGGTTTTGCCGGAGGCTGCCGCCACAAAGCGACCGTTGATAAATGCCTTATCGGCAAATTTCAGCCCCTCAACCACAGCGACCACATCATTTAATGTCTGAATCTGGCTCATGCTATCCCCTTACCCGGTAACCGCAGCGACGTTGCGTTTCACGCCTTCAATCACAGCCTGCAGCTGCGCTTTCTCTTCTTCATCCAGCGCCAGCAGCGGTGCGCGCACCGGGCCTGCGGTCAGACCGGCCAGATTGCAACCGTACTTGATGGACTGCACGAACTTACCGCCGTCGAGGAAGTTCATCAGCGGCATCATCGCCGCCATGATCTTACGCCCTTTGGCGAAGTCCTTCTCAATGACACAGGCTTCGTACAGCGCAACGTGCTCGCGTGGAATAAAGTTAGAGCCAGCGCAAACCCAGCTGCGTGCGCCCCAGGCGAAGAACTCCAGCGCCAGGTCGTCCCAGCCGCAGGACAGCGCAATGTTCGGGTATTTGATGGCCAGCAGATGCAGGTTGTTCAGATCGCCGGAGCTTTCTTTAATCGCCACCACGTTTTTCGATTTGCTGACTTCGGTGAAATAGGTTTCCCCCATGCTGATACCCATACGGCCGGGGTAGTTGTAAAGCATGATCGGCAGCTGAGCGGCTTTATCCACGGTCAGCGCGTGGTGGGCATTTTCCAGTTCAGTCGGCAGCGCGTAAGGCGGCGAGGTCACCAGAATGGCATCGGCTTTATGTTCACGAGCGTGCTGCGCAAAGGCAACGGCATCTTCCGTGCGGATAGCTCCGGTACCCACCACCAGCGGCAGGCGGTTGCCGATCACCTTGCGCGCATGTTCCACTAGTGCCAGGCGCTCTTCGGTAGTTTGTGCGTAGTACTCACCGGTAGAACCACCGATGATAATGCCGTGTACGCGGGCTTCAATCAGCGACTCCAGCACGTCGGCAAAGCGAGCAAAATCAATGCTGCCATCGGCGGCGTAAGGGGTAATTGCCGGGGTGAAGATACCATCAAATGTCAACACGTTAACCTCCAGAGGGAAAATCAGGACCAAAATCACCCGCTTTGCGGCAGAAAATGGCGACGTTTGTTAACAATTTGCACAGCCCGGTTTGACAGGTCAATGAAGGGGGATTTTTTGTATACGAGTAAAATACAAAAAAAATTCGCATGAATGGTACGTTCATACAAATTAATTTTTTTAAAATGTTAAAAATCAGCAAATTAAAACTATTTTCAAATAGGAAAAATTTTCTACATGATTTCCGATAACGATCACATTATGAGATTATTACGCTATCTGGCATATTTACAGCCTCGTTCAGGAAGCATAATTTTGATGCTGCATTTAACCAGGTTTTAACAGATATCCGTCCGGTTCGCTGGCGAACACCGTAAACAGAGGTAGAAGGCTATGCCCCAGAACAAAGCGACGCTCACAGGATTGATTGCCATCCTGCTTTGGAGCGCGATTGTGGGATTGATTAAGAGCGTCAGTGAAGGATTTGGTGCGATTGGCGGCGCGGCGCTGATTTACACCTGCAGCGCCGTGCTGCTGCTGTTCACCATCGGCTTCCCCAACATCCGCAAGTTTCCACGCAGCTATCTGATTATCGGCAGCGTGCTGTTTGTTTGCTACGAGCTGTGCCTGTCGCTGTCGCTGGGGTTCACCCACTCCGGCCGCCAGGCGATTGAAGTCGGTATGGTGAATTATCTGTGGCCCAGCATGACCATTGTTTTATCGGTTATTGTTAACCGACAGAAAACCAGTCTGTTAATTATTCCTGGGGTTATTATTTCAGTCATGGGAATTTGCCGCGTGCTGGGTGGCGACAGCGGATTCTCTCTGAGCGAAATGGCCAGTAATATAATGGATAACCCGCTCAGCTACGGACTGGCCTTTAGCGGCGCGATTATTTGGGCAATCTATTGTGTGGTAACGAAAAGAATTGCTCAGGGCAGCAACGGCATTACGCTGTTCTTTATTTTAACCGCGCTAACCCTGTGGGTGAAGTTCCTGCTGTCGCCGCAGCCCGAGTTTGTTTTATCGGCGAAAGTCTGGATTAATCTGGCGCTGGCGGCCATGGCGATGGGCTTCGGTTACGCAGCCTGGAACGTGGGTATTCTGCACGGGAACGTCACCATTCTGGCGGCGGCATCCTACTTTATTCCGATTATCTCTGCGGTTCTGGCGGCGTTTATGCTCAATTCGCAGCTTTCGGTTTCCTTCTGGCAGGGCACCGCGATGGTCAGTCTCGGTTCTCTCGCCTGCTGGTGGGCAACCCGCACGGTGGCTGAAAAAAAGCTCTCCTGTAAGGCCTCTTAGCTTTTACCCCGGGAGGAGTACTCTCCTCCCAACCTCGACACATCGTACTCACTTAATTTTAAACAAAAACAATTCCTGTTCTATCGTCTTTAACCGAAGGAGAGTTTATAGAATATAAAAAAACTGATAATAACCGTTCACCTGCTTAATCAATTAATGAAAACAACCTGCTCCGGATAACATTCTGGTGGATTCATCTGGTTTAAAATAATCCCGTTAATGCTGTGATTAAAAGTAATAAACCCCGTGACCGTAATAAGCATCCCTCGCTTTCATGTTTATTACAGTCATTATGTTGTGCTTTTTATTCAACGGTATCGGAGAAAAAACAGGAGTTACCATGTCTGCTCATATTTCTGTTGAAGACGTGCCGCTGAGCCGCTTCCACCGATTACTGACCGTTCGCTCCGGCGGCGGCTCCTTTGTCGATGGCTACGTGCTGAGCATCATCGGCATCGCCATGACCAAAGTCTCCCCGGCGCTGGGGCTCAACGCATTCTGGGAAGGGCTGATTGCCGCATCGGCGCTGATCGGCATCTTCTTTGGCGGCTTTTTGGGTGGCGTACTGACCGATCGCCTCGGCAGGCGCCTGATCTATTTCGTTGGCCCCACGCTGTTTATCCTCTGTTCGCTGGCCCAGTTCTGGGTACAAAGTGGCGAAATGCTGTTTATCCTGCGCCTGCTCAGCGGCGTAGCGGTGGGGATTGAATACCCGGTAGCCACCGCGTTTCTGGTGGAGTTTCTGCCGAAAAAATACCGTGGCCCGTGCCTCGCAACGCTGACCATCCTGTGGTTTGCCGGTGCCGCCACCGCCTATATGACCGGCGAAGCGATTCTCTACTTTGGCGGCGCTGAAGCCTGGCGCATTGCACTGGCCAGCACCGCAGTGATTGGCCTGCTGCTGTTCCTGATCCGCTTAGGCACGCCGGAATCGCCGCGCTGGCTGATCAGTAAAGGACGCCATGCCGAAGCCGAAGTCATTATTCGCCAGGTGTACGGCGACAACTTCAGCCTGAAAAATCTGCCCGCGCAGTCGGAAAATAAGCACCTGTCGTTCAGGAGCCTGCTGCACTCCGGCTACGGCAAGCGCATGGCGTTTATCACCGTGTTCTGGACCTGTTCGGTGATCCCGGTGTTCGCCGTTTACGCCTTTGCGCCGAAAGTGCTGGATGCCCTGCATCTGAGCGGCAACTGGGCCTCATACGGTTCGGTAGCCATTACGCTGCTGTTTGTGATGGGCTGTATTATTGCCACCCGGTTGGTGAACACGCTGGGACGCCGTAAACTGCTGCTGCAAAGCTTCCTGTGGTCCGGCCTGGCGCTGGCGCTGCTTGGTCTGCTGCGCGACGGGCCATCACCGGTGATCCTGCTGCTGTTCGGCACCTACGCGCTGTTTATCGGCGGTGCGCAGGTGCTGCAGCTGGTCTATCCAAATGAGATCTTCCCGACGGAGATCCGTGCCGGTGCGGTGGGGATTGGTACATCGATGTCGCGGATTGGGGCGGCGATCGGCACCTGGCTGATCCCGGTTTCCCTACAGACGATCGGCATTGGCGCAACGATGTACATCGCTGCCGGGATCACCGCCGTCGGGCTGATCGTTTCCTGGTTCCTGGCACCGGAAACCGCCTCGCGCAGCCTGGAGGACGCCGCCTCGCTGGAGGCTGACCAGACGGCTTCTGCGCCTGCATCTTCCGCTGGCAAACTGTCAAAGAATAACGCCTGGTAATTACCTTTCGGGGCTGCATCGCAGCCCCTGCTTTCACGGTTTAATCAGCTTTTCCACTTCCCTGCGGCGTTTTCGGTAAGAGCTGGGCGTTTCACCATACTGCTTGCGGAACCAGGCGATCAGATGAGAGGCATCGGCAAAGCCGGTGGCGGCAGCGATGGCGTTGATGCTGTTGCTGGAGTCGGCCATCAGCTTGCGCGCCTGTTCCAGCCGCATCCGTCGCCAGTACACCGCCGCCGAATAGCTGGTGCATTTGGTAAAAATCAGGTTCAGCTGACGGAACGTGACTCCGGCAAAAGCAGCCACTTCGGCTAGAGGAACCGGCGAATCGAGGTGGTGCTTCATCAGCTCGATCACCTTGTTAACCACGTCATTTTCATAGACGTCCGGCGGGTTCTGATTCTCTTTCTGCTTCGCCCGGCTGGCAGGCACCGCGGTGTCGTCCACCAGCAGGTACTTCAGCACCTTCTGCGATCGCACCAGCCCGCAGTGCTGGCGGATCAGATCGGCTGCCAGATCGATAGCCGTTCCTCCCGGACAGGAGATAATGCCGCCGTCTTTGATGTAGGTTTTATCGATCACCGGGATCGCTTTCGGAAAGCGCAGGCGAAACTCATCGCGGGTGGTGAAGTGAATCGCACACTGTCGCCCGTCCAGCAGACCGGCATTACCCGCCACAAACGCCCCGCTGCACAGGGTGATGATCGGGATATTACGCGCATGGATCTCTCTGAGCGCATGCAGCAGCCACTGCGGCGGCTGGCGCGTCTCCTCCAGCAGCCCGCCGGCCACCACGAAGTAATCCCAGTTGCGAGAAAAATCCAGCGCCGCCGTCGGTGACACGGGCAGTCCACAGCTGGCGGTGACCGGCTGGTCATCGCAGGTCATCCATTCCCAGCGGCAGAAAATCTGGCGGCTGGAGAAAGATTCATCGGCCGCAAAGCGCAGCGACTCTACCAGCCCCGCCACTGACGCGAGAGTGAACTGTTTCATCAGCAGAAAGCCGATGGTCAGATCGGGCTTGGATTCACCGTTTTGTTCAGGCGCTATCTGTTGCTGCATGGTTCTCAGGGCTCCTGTAATCCGCCCAGCTTGCTCAGCAGGCGCTTCAGATCGCGAATGTCCTGTTCGTTCAGACCGGAAGCGATGGTTTTTTCTGCGCTTTTTGCCTGTTCCACCATCCGTGCCAGCATGATTTCACCGTCAGCCGTCATCGACACCAGCTTACGGCGGCGGTTATCCGGATCGACGACGACGCTGACTAACCCGCTTTTGGTCATCCGGTCGATAACATACGTGCCCGTTGCTTTGTCAAACCCGGCGCGGTTTCCCAGCGTTTGCTGATCGCAGCAGGTTTCTTCCGCCAGCACGACCAGAATGGCGTACTGCACGGCGGATAAACCGGTATCAACGCACTGAGCCCAGCAGGTTGTGGAGTGCTGCCCGGCGCGGCGCACAAGGTGCATCAGCGAGCTGTCGCCGTGCGGCCACAGAGGAGCAGCAACAATTAAGTCAGGATTTTGTGACATGGACCGTCTTGACTCCTTAAAACGATAATCTTATAGTTCGAACTCAAACTGTTTATACTCAAACTATAACCCAAAAGTTTAGCAAAAGAGAACCACATGAAGCTTGTTGTCGGCATGACCGGTGCTACAGGCGCGGCAATTGGCGTTCGCCTGCTTAGCGCACTGAAAGACCTGGACGTGGAAACTCACCTGGTGATCTCCAAGTGGGCCCGCGCCACGATTCAAATGGAAACACCCTACAGTGTACAGGACGTTATCGCCCTCGCCTCCAGGACTTACAGCGAACACGACCAGGCCGCAGCGATTTCCAGCGGCTCCTTCCGCGTCGACGGCATGGTGGTGGTGCCCTGCAGTATGAAAACCCTCGCCGCCATCCGCGGCGGCTACGGCGATGGCCTTATCGCCCGCGCGGCTGATGTTACGCTGAAAGAGCAGCGAAAACTGGTACTGGTGCCACGCGAATCACCACTGAACGTGATCCATCTGGAAAATATGCTGGCGCTGTCGCGCGCCGGCGCGATGATGCTGCCGCCCATGCCCGCCTTCTATAACAATCCGGCCAGCATTGATGACATTATCAATCATTTTGTCTCGCGCATTCTCGATCAGTTCGGTCTTGATAACGATCTCACAAAACGCTGGGGCTAACGCCCGCCATCTTCCGCTACGAATCAGGAGAGCCGGATGAAGTATTACGATGATTTAAGAAGTTTTATCGACGCGCTGGATGCCATGGGCGACATTATGCATGTGACCCGCGAGGTCGACTGCGATTTTGAGCCAAGCGCCATCACCCGCCGTAGCTACGAAATCCAGTCCCCCGCTCCGCTGTTTCATCATATCACTGGGGTAGAATCCGGTTTCCGCCTGTTTGGCGCACCGGCATCGCTCTCTTCACGCAGCGATATGCCGTATGCCCGCGTGGCGATGTCGCTGGGCCTTGCGCCGGAATCCACCGGCCTGGAGATCGTTGAAGCGCTGTCGGCCGCCCGCCACAAGCCTGGCATTCCGCCGGTGCGCGTGGAATCCGCCGCCGCGCCGTGCCAGCAGAATATCCTGCGCGGTGAAGACGCCACCCTCGACCGCTTCCCCATTCCGTTTGCCCACGACAAAGACGGCGGTCGCTACGCCAATACATGGGGCACGCTGATTGTGAAAACCCCGGACGGGAAATGGGTGAACTGGTCCATCGCTCGCGTGATGAAGGTTGACGGGAAAAGAATGGTCGGTCTGATCGTTCCCAGCCAGCATATTGGCCAGATCTGGGCGGAGTGGGTGAAGATCGGTGAGCCGATGCCATACGCACTGGTACAGGGCCCTGCCCCGGCGATCTCCTGCGTTTCCGGTATTCCGATCCCGGCACACGCCGACGAAGCGGATTACATTGGCACGCTGGCCGGTGCGCCCGTCGAAGTGGTGAAAGCGGTCAGCATCGATCTCGATGTACCGGCCACCGCTGAGATTGTGATTGAAGGGCACGTATCAATTACCCGCGACTGTCAGGAAGGCCCGTACGGCGAGTACGGCGGCTACCTTGGCTCCGGCTCTTCCGCCCAGCCCACCTTCCATGTGGAAACCATTACCTACCGCGACGATCCGATCTGGCCGATGTCGATCACCGGCCGTCCAACCGATGAATCCCACACGCTGTGGGCGATGGGGCTGGCGGCCGATGCGCTGACCTATCTGAGAGAAGCGGAACTGCCGGTCAAAGCGGCCTGGATTCCGGAAGATTCAACGGTGCACTTGCTGCTGATTGTTATGCCGGAAAACTGGCGCGAGCTGCTGCCGGGTGTCTCCAGCGAAGAGCTGTCACAGCGCATTGGTGAAGTGCTGTTTAAAACCAGCGCGATGGTGTTTATTCCGAAGGTCTACGTGGTTGATGACGACTTCGATCCGACCAATCTGCGTGAGGTGGTATGGGTGCTGTCTACCCGCGTGCATCCGGTGGGCCGCCGCGCGGTGTTTGAAGATCAGCGCGTCATCCGCCTGCCGCAGTGCTATGAAGAAGAGGAGTACGTGGCGGGTAAAGGTGCCAAGGTGGTGTTCGATACGCTGCAAACCACCCGCCATCTGCACGCCTCGTTCGAACAGGGCTATCCGCAGGAAGTGCGCCAGCGCATTCTGGATAACTGGTAAGTTCTGACGCGTGTTCAACCTGCTCCCGGCATGATTCGCCGGGAGCAGCAGCCTTTACCCAGCGGCAACGAAATCGCCGCGGGTTAATTTACTCAGCCGTCATTGGCTGGGAAAGATCGATAATCCTGTCGGCGCTTTCAATGGTCGAAGGACGGTGCGCCACGATGATACGCGTGATATTCAGCGCGACGATCGACGCATTAATCATCTTTTCGTTATTAACATCAAGGTGGCTGGTCGCTTCATCCATAAACAGCACATTGGGTTTCTGGTACAGCGCGCGTGCAATCAGCAGGCGCTGTTTCTGGCCGCCGGAGATCCCGCCCCCCAGCTCGCCGATCATCGTTTCGTATCCCATCGGCATCATCATGATTTCATGGTGAATATTGCACTTCATCGCGCACTCCATCACCAGTTCCATATCCTGCTCATCATCGAAACCGGCAATGTTATCGGCTATCGAGCCGGAAAACAGGCGGTCTTCCTGCAGAACACAGGCGGTACTGGCGCGGAAGTTATTGATACCGATTTTATTCACGTCAAAACCGCCGATAAATATTTCGCCGCTGTCCGGCTGCAGCAGGCCAGACATCACTTTTAACAAGGTGGTTTTCCCAATGCCGGAGGTGCCGATCAGCGCCACGGATTCGCCGGGGGCAATGGCGATATTCACATTGGAGAAAATCGGTTTTGACAGTGCATCGTACTGATAGCTGACGTTCTTAATCTCCAGAGAGACGCCAACGTTCTCGTCAAACACTTTGCGCGCCGGCAGTTCTTTTTCCGGCTCGCTGTAGGCAATTTCGGAAATACGTTCGTTATGTAATGACAGCATCCTCAGCTGGATAGTCAGGTTAATCAACGATGAGGCCCGATCGGCAAACTGCCCGCGGTAGGCGTTGAAGGCCATAAACATCCCAAGAGTCATGTTGTTCTCTATCACCATCATCGCCCCCAGCCACAGAATTACCACCTGATCGAGGGAGTTGATAAAGCTATTCACCCCGCCGAACATCATGTCGAATTTCGTCTGCCGTAAGGTGGCGTTACTGGCATCAATGTTGGTATTCAGCCAGTGCTGAGAACGCCGGTGCTTCAGGTTGAGGGATTTGATCGTCGCAATGCCGTACAGCGACTCCATAAAATGCGATCCTGAGCGCGCACGCTTAACGATCAGCTCCTCGTTGATCGCGCGATAGAATTTGTAGGTCGACAGGCGGATCAGGATGTAGCAGAGGGTAAAACCCAGCACCACCAGCACCAGCCAGCCGCCGTACAGGGTCAGCATTACCAGCAGTCCGACAGCCATAATGGTATCCATAATGCCGGTGACAATACTGCTGGTGAAGGTTGAACGGATGGTATCCAGCGAGCTGAAGCGCGACTGAATATCCCCCAGTTTCCGCTTTTCAAAGAACGAGAGCTGTAGACTAAGCAGGTGATCGAAGAAGCTGGTCTTCCACTGAATATCGGTATAGGTATCCAGCTTGAGCGACACCCACGCGCGGATCATACTGACAAAGGTTTTGAAGATGGTGAAGAAGATCAGCCCGATACAGATCACCAGCAGCAGGTTGTGATCGCGGGGCGGGATCACATGGTCGGTGACCATCTGAGTACCCATCGGCAGCAGCAGGTTAACCATTTCAATGACGATCGACAGCATAAAAATTTTGGTTAACGCCGGCTTCAGCCCGACGATGCTGTGCATCAGATCCGCCAGACTGATCCGCGATCGCAGCGTCTCTTTCTTAAAGTGGCTGTCGGGCCAGACTTCTAAGGCGATGCCGGAAAAGTTTTCGGACATCTCCTTCTTCTGCACCACTCGTCTGCCCATCGCCGGATCGTTAATCACATAGCGATTACCTTTTACCGCCACCAGCACCACAAAGTGATTCAGCGACCAGTGCAGCACGCAGGGCAGCCTGAGCTCTTTTATCTCCTCCAGCTCAAGGGACAGCGCGCGGCTTTTCATCCCCACCTCGCGGGCAACTTTATCCAGTACGTTCAGGGTGGCTCCCTGCGAGGAAGATCCGTAGCGATTGCGGAAGTTAAACAGATCGATATCTTTACCGTAGTAGCCGCAAATCATTGCCAGACAGGAATTACCGCATTCCGTGGCCTCGGACTGAATAATCACCGGAACCTTACTGCGGATTGAAAAATTAATGCGTTTATAAATCTGATCAAGTACGTTTTTATTCATCACCCGGTCCCTTTAGGCTTTGCACAATTTTATATACTGGCGAGAACAACCACATGTAGAGCGGGCGCTCCTCCATAAACACCACGCTCCTCGCCTTCAGGCCGTTGGCGAGCACTAATTTTCTTTCCTTATAGATAAACTCTTTGTCTTTAATATCCACGATGGTTTTATACAGCGTGACCGGGGAATCGGAGTTCGCGGCAGGATTATTGAGATCGCTTAACTCCCTGCGGGTGGCGGGCATGGACGAGATCGAGATGATTTTTCCGGAAAACTGACCGAATTTATCGGAAGGGAACGCGTCGTAGCGGATATTGACCACATCCCCGGGTTTGACATACGGCAGGCTGGTATCAGGCAGCCACAGCATCAGATAATACTTCACGCCGTGGGTCTGTTTAATCTGTGCCAGGCTGCTGCCGGCTTCTACCATCTGTCCTGGCGTGGCGGCAATCGACTCCAGACGACCATCAATGGAGGATTTGATCATAATCGTACCGTTGGCGCTGTTTTCCACCAGTTGGGTACGATAGTCATTCAGCTGATTGTACTGGCTGGAGATTTGGTTATCGATATCCGACGATTTCACCGTCAGGTCACTGCGTAACTGAGTGATTTGCAATTCCAGCTGCATCTTTTGCGAGGACAAAGACTGGTAGGTATTCTGCTGCTGGACATACAGCGAGTGCTGACCGTTGTACTGATCTTTGGTGATTAATCCCTGTTTAAGATAGCCGCTGTAGCCCTCCAGCGTGCGCTCCATATCCGCCAGGCCGCGCCTTGCCGCCACCAGCATATCATCCGTCTCTTTGAGTGAATTTTCATAACGCGTAATCTGCTGCTGGGTGGTTTTAAGAAAATCTTCCTTATTTTCTTTCAGCTTCCCGATGATCTCTTCCGCATTGGTGATCTTTTCCTGCACCATGGAAATACTGGCATCGCTAACGTTACCGACGCTGGTTGTCCTGGATACATCCAGCTCGAACAGCACGGTTCCCCTGGTGACGGTATCCCCTACCTGAACAAACTGTCGCAGGATGAATCCCTGCTGCGGTGAAGAGATATTCAACGGATGGGGTAAGGTAATGACCTCTCCGTCAACATCAATACGCTGGGTAAAACTGAAGAAACACAGTATGGCAATCGCAAGTGCCAGAAATGTCAGGCAGCACGCGGTAATAACAACGGATGAAACGCCCCTCAGTAAAATGACCCGACCGTTCCAGTAACTTTTCTGGTGGTCTACGGCTTCCTGCCTGAATAATTTTCGACTCATTAACACTCAACCTTGATTTTAAGAATTTCCGAATCCTTCGGTTTGCAGTCAATATTAACCGGATAACACAGTAGTTTCCCCATCAAAAAAGCATCCTAAAAGCCAATTAACGCCTGCTTCAGGATGGTTAATTTACCGAAATATTATATTTAACTTGACTAGCAAATAGAAATGCATCCCTTCCACAAGATTTAAAAATCGTTCATTTGAATAAGGACATCGTATGGTTCAGTTTTTGTGGGGCGTGAATGATATGCCTCCCTTCCCCCGTTTACAAGTCAGGCAAAAATACTTCTGCATAAATAATAATATATCCATAAACACGCTATTGAACGAGACGGTTAGAAACACCTGCGCAGATTTTTAATTAACGCAAAAAACACATTGTTAACAATTAAGGTAAAACATCGAAAACCTCGTGAGATTTATCCCAATTCATCAGAGGATGAAATTGGGATAATGGTATTCGCCACAATGGATAACGGTTACTCCCCTTTTGCTGTCGGCTTAATCTGCCGCGCCTGGGATGCTTTTCCGCTAAGCAAAACATATCTTTTTTGCAGCCGATCGAGGGCCATCTCAACCTGCCTGTGCTGTAAATCCGGCGAATCCGCTTCAAGCTGGCGCAGCAGTTCCTCAACGGGCGGTACGCGGTTAAAATCCTGAGTGATGGCAAAAACGTCTGATTTCAGTTGGCTGACGGTCATGTATTTACCGCGCTTTTCATCCAGACCGTTCAGCCGCTCGGCCAACTGCTGCAGCTTGAGCATTCCCTGATGCCAGTTACTCAGCGCCGCCAGCGGTACCGCATTGTTTTCCATCTGCTGCTGCCACGTCTGCTGCATCTGTAACACCGCAGGATTACCCGGCCACAGCGCCAAGCCCTCAGTCATTAATTGCTGACTGTACTGCTCCGGCCAGCCCGGCGGCAGCGACATTAACCACTTAAGCTGCTTCTGCATCTTATCCGTATGGCGATCCGCCTGCGGCGCGGACTGCCGAAGTTCACTCAGCTGTTGCTCCGTCAGCCGCTCGGGCAATGGCGTCAACGAGACTGAGAATTGCTGATGTGCCGCAGAAGGCCGGGTAAAACTGTGCCAGCCCCACAGCAGCAGCCCACCTATCAGCAGCGCGCTGGCCATCCCGGCGAGAAATGCGCGCCGCGAGCGGCCTCGGGACAGCTTACCGTCAGGGCGCAAGGCGACGGGGAGCGGCCCGGAATCGCCAGTTGATGTGCCATTCAAAGCGCCCGGATACGTATCTGAGCGCTCACCTGCCGAGCCAGCGGCCTCAGAAGGCGCTGGATGCACGACGTAAATACGCGGACCGGATGCGGCAAGGCTCTCCATCGATTCTGAAATAACAGCCTGCGGAGGAAGTATCACCGGCGACTCGGGGATTTCAGCATGCGGCGCATTCTCAAGACGGGTAATTGCCTGCCCGACCAGCTGCTGTAAGGCATCCAGCCGGCTGGCCTGCTTCAGCTCATGCCGCGCCAGCACCTCCATCAGTGCGTTCAGGCTTTTTTCGGTCTGATAGAGCAGAGGCAAATCGTCGCGATCCACCAGCGGCAGCGTTCGAAAGGCTTTCTGCAATCGCTGATTCATCGCGGTAATTATTTCCATCCGGTTATGTGTGCTGCCGGGCCACATCACTGACCACTGATAGGTACTTAACGCATTTATCAGCGCCAGACCTTCATTCATGCCCGCCAGCCCGGCAAGATGCGTTCGTGCCAACAGATACCAGGCGGCAGTCTGTAGTTCAACACCGTTGCTTTCGAACAGTTTCAGGCAAAGGGATTCCGCATATTTCCAGTCCACATCGGGCCGGGCGGGATGAGACAGCTTCATTAATTCTTCACGCAGCGAAATATAATCCGAAAGCGCACGCGGATCGCTGCCTGTTCTGAGATGTTTGTCCTTTTTCACCAGTTTTGTTCCATCAAATATAGGGAGGATTCATAGCCGGGTTGCTACTGGATTAATTTAACATCAATAATCTGGCAATGCTCGAATTTGCTGCCACCGGTAAAAAGTCTTAAGCCACGGTAACATTCCAATAACGAACCGGAATAAGATGGCTAATATTTATTGTGATAAGGAAGACAAAAACACACCCTGTTTTAGATGGCTATAATTCCACATCGATAAATGAAAATTGAAAAGCCAAATGACTGACCTCCGCACTATTTTCATATTCATTCATCGCCACCTTTCTTATTGCCCTCTGTTTCTACTTAATCCAGCAACGTTACCCGAACGTCTGGCTGAATTGCGCCATCACAACCGCCACAGATGCCGGTTCAATACTCCCGATGCAACAATGTAATAATGACGAAAATCAAAAATGCTGAGAGTGGCTGAGAATGGAGAATTTCTTGCCCGATTTCTGCGATTTTATGAATTTTTGTGTTCGGACGGAGCGATATACTTTTTTAATCGAACACACAACAGGGTTAATACAATGATTTTTAAGCCAAAATTTATCAGTTTTGATTGTTACGGCACGCTTATTAATTTTGAAATGGGGCCGACCGCAAAGGGACTTTTTGCCGGGCGCGTTGCGGAGCAGCAGATGCCCGCCTTTCTCGACAGCTTCCGCTTTTATCGTCTGGATGAAGTGTTAGGTGACTGGAAGCCGTTTTTGCAGGTGGTCGAAAATGCCATCCAGCGGGCATGCCGGGCGCATAACGTTGAATACCGTTCCTCCGACGCGCTGGCGCTGTATAACGCGGTGAAAACCTGGCAGCCTCATCCTCACGTCGTCGAAACGCTGGAGCGGATTGCCCGGCATATCCCTCTGGTGATCCTGTCGAATTCGATGGTCGACCTTATTCCACACAGCATCGCCCACCTTAAAGCCCCCTTCCACGCCGTCTATACCGCAGAAGAGGCGCGTGCCTACAAACCGCGCGCGCAGATCTTCGAATACATGTTCGATCGGCTGGGCTGTGGGCCGGAAGAGATGATGCACTGCTCTTCCAGCTTCCGCTATGACCTGATGACGGCCTGCGATCTTGGCTTTATGGCGAAGGCATTTATCGATCGCGGACATGAACCCAGCGTTGACGGTTACGACGTCAGCCGGATAACCGATTTCCGTCAGCTTGCTGGCCTGCTGGGCCTGTGATCCTTACCGGGAAACCGTATGGCGAAGAGAGGAATATGATGTTGAAAGAACATTCGACCGGGGCTGCCGCACTCAATACTGCAGCGCCCGCCGTCTCTCTTTCAGAGATACAGTCGGTGGTGGCTGCTCGGTATGGTATCGAGGGCACGGCCCGGTTACTGACCGCCGAACGCGATCAGAACTGCTGCATCGAACAGGAAAACGGGAACCGCTATGTCTTTAAGATCAGCAATCCATCTGAATCTGCATCAGTTGTAGATTTCCAGATTGCTGCCTTAAACCATATTGCAGGCGCCTCACCGGATCTGCCCATCCCGCGCGTCGTGCCGACGCTGGCCGGTCGTTCCTGTGAAAATGTAACGTGGCGTGACGGATCGATTACCCTCGTACGCATGCTGAGCTATCTGGATGGGGTACAGATAAAGGAAACGGAACGTACGCCCGGGCAGCGTCGCTCCATGGCAACCTGCCTGGCCCAGCTCAATCTGGCTTTGCACGGATTCTCGCATTCTGCTGCCAGCCACGATCTGCTGTGGAACGTCTCGGCAGCTCATCGCCTCAACGAGCAGTTGGAAAGCGTCATCCATCCCGATCGCCGCAGGCTTGCCGAAGAGTTTATGAGGCGTTTTAAGCAGCATGTTCTGCCCTCTCTTCCCGCGCTCAGATCTCAGGTGATACATAACGATTTCCACCTCTATAACGTCCTCGTCGCCCCGGAAGAGCCGGATCGCATCAGCGGGATTATTGATTTCGGCGATCTGTTATACGCGCCGCTGGTTGGCGAAGTGGCTACCGCGGCGGCTTTCCATATGACGGGCTGTGCCGATCCGTTCGAAGGGCCTGCCGAATTCGTGGGAGCCTATCATCGCACGCTGGCACTTACCGAGCCTGAGCAGGAGATCGTGACCGACCTGATGGCAACCCGCCATCTTATTACCGCCCTGATTTCGGAGTGGCGCGCTGCGCGCTACCCCCATAATCGCGACTATATCCTGCGCCACAATCCCGCCGCCTGGGAAGCCCTGGCACAAATGGCAGAGATTTCCCGCAATAGCGTGCGCGATCGGCTGCTGTCTGAAATTCGAAATGGGAGAAATAAATGAAAAGCACCACAGATCTGAATATGGTGAATGCGTACATCCCCGGTCGTGCTGACGTCGGCGCGTTGACCGCCGAAATGATCCAGCGCCGTGATGCGCTACTGGGCCCGGCCTACCGTCTGATGTATGAACATCCTCTGCATATTGTGCGCGGCGAAGGCGCATGGTTGATTGATGCCGATGGCCGCCGCTTCCTGGACGTCTACAACAACGTGACCTCACTGGGCCATTGCCACCCTGCGGTCAGCGAGGCGATTTGCCGGCAGGTTCAGACCCTGGCGACCAATACTCGCTATCTGCACGACACGATCCTTGAACTGGCCGAGCGTCTGCTGGCGACGGTTCCAGAAACCTCACTGGCTCACCTGATGCTGACCTGTACGGGCAGCGAAGCGAACGACCTCGCGTACCGCATCGCTAAGATGCGCACCGGCGGCAGCGGGATTATCGTCACCGAAACGGCCTACCATGGCATTACCGACGCGGTTTCTCAGTTCTCACCGTCGCTCGGCACCTCGGTTGACCTCGGCCCTCACGTACGGCTGATCCCCGCCCCCTGCCATTATCATGCTGAAGGCGTCGATCTGAATGAACGCTTCACGCAGGATGTTGAAGCCGCCATCGCCGATTTGCAGCGCCACGGTATTAAGCCCGCTATGCTGATTGTCGATTCGCTCTTCACCAGTGACGGTATTCTTCCGGGTCCGGCAGGCTTTCTGAAAGGTGCCGTTGAGGCGATTAAACGCGCTGGCGGTCTGTTTATTGCCGACGAGGTACAGCCTGGATTTGGACGAACGGGTGAACATATGTGGGGCTTCCAGCGCCACGGCGTTATTCCAGACATCGTTACCCTGGGCAAACCGATGGGCAACGGCCAGCCGATTGCCGGTCTGTTGGCCACTGCCGACGTGCTGGAAGAATTCGGCCAGCGCTCCCGATACTTCAATACCTTTGCAGGCAATACCGTCTCCTGCGCTGCGGCCTTAGCCGTATTACAGACCATCGAACGTGAGGGGCTGATAGACCATGCCCGCAAGGTGGGTAAGGTTCTGCTGGATGGTATTATCGAACTTCAGGCGCGGCATCCGGCAATTGGCGACGTACGTGGCGCCGGTCTTTTCGTCGGCGTGGAGCTGGTATCCGATCGCCTCGCGCGTACCCCGGATCGCTGGCTGACCAGCCAGGTAGTGAACCGGATGCGCCAGCAGGGGATACTGCTAAGCGCCTGCGCAAAAGGGCACAACGTGCTCAAAATTCGCCCACCGCTGATCCTGAGCGAGGAGCAGGCGGCCATGGTCATCAGGGCGCTTGACCAGGCGCTGACGGAAGCCGCTGCCGCTCGCACCGGGCAGTTAAATCCTGTGGTATAGTCCTTCTATGTCAAATTCAAAATCCCTGGACCTCGCCGACCTCAGAATACTCGAGCATCTTCAGCGCGAGGGACGCTGTTCGAACCTGGAGCTGGCTGAGGCGATAAGCCTCAGCCCCAGCCCGTGTTTAACGCGGACCAAACGGCTGGAACAGAGCGGCGTTATCACGGGCTACAGCGCTAAAATCGCCCTGGATAAGCTGGGCAGCAACGTCGTGGTGTTTTCTGAGATCACCCTCAGCAGCCACTACCCCGCTGACTTCCGAAAGTTCGAGATGGGCGCAAGCAAGTATCGGGAAATCGTGGAGTGCTACAACGTGAGTGGCGGTTACGATTATCTGCTGAAGATCATCGCGCCTAACATTGCCCTGTTTCAGGATCTGATGGATCGTTTGCTCGAGGATGAAATCGGCATTGATAAGTTCGCCAGCCGCATTGTCCTGCGCCAGCCTTATCAGCAACGTGCTGAACCATTGCTGGTGATTGCGAAGGGTAAATCGAGTTGGAAGTGAGTTCGCTACATTATCTCGCTATGCTGTAGAACGAATTCCACCGTTCAGGAGCAAAAAGCTAATGGCATCACCCCGCTTATTTATTATTCACGGTTACACGGCAGGCCCGCACCACCACTGGTTTGACTGGCTAAAAGCGGAAGCGGAAGCGCTGGGAATGGCGGTTACCGTACCGGCGCTACCGGATTCACAGCATCCAGAAAATGAAGCATGGCAGGCCGCACTGGCGGAATGTGTCGGCGAGGTGGACAACCAAACCTGGTTCGTTGGCCACAGCCTGGGCTGCATTACCGCCCTGCGCTACCTGAATCACCAGCCCGTAGGCCGGAATGCCGCTGGCGTGATAATGGTGGCTGGCTTCAGTGAAAACGTCCCACCGCTGCCTGAGCTGGATACTTTTATGTCCGCACCGTTTGATGCCACCAGCATCATACAGCGTTTGCCGCATCGCGCCGTTATCGCCTCCCTAAACGACGATATCGTGCCGCCTGCGCTATCGCTACGCCTGAGCCAGCAGCTGAACGCACCTTTCTACGCACTACCGGACTACGGACATTTTCTCGGCCGTCACGGTATTACCGAACTCCCTTTGGTTCTACAGCTATTGCGTCAGTTTATTACTGCTTAAATTCAATTTATGCCGGGATAGCAAAAAATTAAGTTATCCCGGTACAATCGAACGTAAAAAATAAAATAATAAAAAATCAATAAAAAACATTATTTATCGCATTATCAAATAACAAATTAGGACTAAGCCTAATCAAAAAGAATTAAAGAAACAAACAACACCCCATTTATTTTTAGTTACGATTGAACTTATAAAATTATAATATGCAGCACTTTCTGGCTTAATAAAACACGCCTTCTACAATTATCATACGCATCTTTACGTATGGCCTGACATGGAATGGAATAATGAAAAAGGTTTACTGCAGGGAAGCATTTACGCTTTGCGGTGTTTTGTTATGCATGGTACCCGCACTGACGGTGCAGGCAGCGATTCCCAATATGCAAAAAAAATCACCTTCTTACGATTATCACAGCGACCCGCTTGATCCCTCTGCGGCAACTATTACTCCCAAAGAGAAATCACCGGATCTCTTCGGTGAAACCACGGGGCCTTTGCCTTTTTTTGGCAAGGAAGCCAGAGAACGCGGCTACGACTTGCCAGATCCATATGGTATTGGCTATACCCATATGGATATCCATCAGAATATTAAAGTTAAAAGTATTAATTTTTCCAACTTGAAATTTCCCGTTCCAGGAATAGGCTCTATCCCTGTCGATAATATGTTTAATATTCTCGTCGGCCACACCAGGGAAAAAAGTAAAACGGATACCGCAAGGCTGGATACCTGGTTATTTCCGTTTATGAACGTCTACGGGATTGTCGGGCATACTCGAGGGCGGTCGGTTTCCAATATTAGTGCCTGTATAACAGGAAGGGGATGCCTACCCGGGCTTAAAGACATTGATTTTACGCTGAAATTTAAAGGCACCACCTGGGGTGGCGGTACAACGCTGGCCTACGGCTATCATGACTGGTTCGGTACGATGGATTTCAACTATACCGAAACGCATTTCGACGTGCTTGACGGTAATATCTCCGCCTTTACCTTCACTCCACGTGTCGGTTATCGCTTTACCGTTCCTGGCGTCGAGCGCTTTTCCATTCCTGTCACCCATGCCAGCCTGTGGGTCGGCACCATGTATCAGGATGTCGATCAGGACTTCAAAGGAAATATCAGCGATCTACATATGCCTGCCGGGCTGAGCACGCTGGTCAATATGGTCAACAGAGACGACCAGGGGCGTTTCCGGGTGAAGCAGCACCTTAAATCACCGTGGAATATCCTGGTCGGCGGCCAGTATGAGCTGACCCGTAACTTCAATATCACCTCGGAAGTTGGCTTTTCCAACCGCAATAGCTTTATGGTCGGCGGAGAGTTCCGCTTCTAGACATGGGGTTAAAGATATTGCTTCTCTGTGGCCTGATAGTTTTTTCTCAAATGGGTCAGGCCACCGTTATTCCCGACAGGCAAACCATCGATCGTTTTCTGAACACACTAGGCGCAGATCGTAAAGCCGACATGAGTAAGACGATTGACTGGGGAGTTGTCCCCGGACCTTTCTACACGCCCGAGCTCGGTGTGGGGGTTGGCGTTGCCGCAGTGGGACTTTATCGCCCCGATGAGCATCAGCATCATACGCCGCTCTCCTCCCTTTCTTTCACCGGATTTGCCAGCTCAACCGGGGCTTTTGGCGTGGGCTATGAAAACTACACGTTTTTAGAAAATGACAGCTGGCGTTTTTACCTGTCCGGCGACCTCAGCCGCAGACCGCTGCACTACTGGGGAGAGGGATACCGTGCAGGGCGAAAACAGCGTGGAAAGCAGTCCTACGACTCAACAAAACTGAGCGGCGTGCCACGCATACTCTATCAGTTGGCTAACCATACCTATGCCGGTATCGGCTGGTCCTTCTCCTATGAAGGCGCTTCATCGCTACAGCACAAAACCAACGGCAGTTTCTATCATCAGGATGAGTCACGCCATATCTTCAGCTCAGGAGCCAGCGTGCTGTTTAGCTATGACTCACGCGATTTTGTGGCGAATCCGTCGCGCGGCCAGGTGCTGAACCTGTCATGGACCCGCTACAGCCCGGCGATTGCCAGCGATAATCGTTTTGATGCTTTAGACGCGCAGTACAACCTTTACCATGCCATAAATAGCACCAACCTGCTGGCCTGGGAGGTCTACAGTCGTTTTACCAGCGGACACGTCCCCTGGACGATGCAGTCGCTGCTGGGGGACAGCCATCATCTGCGCGGCTACTACGAAGGGCGATATCGCAATCGTAATATGCTGACCAGCCAGCTGGAATGGCGCAAAAAACTCAGCTGGCGTCACGGCGTTGTGGCATGGCTGGGTGCCGGTAGTATGTCGGACAAACCGAGTGAGGTTCTTGACGGGCACTGGCTGCCTTCTGTCGGGGCCGGATACCGCTTTGAGTTTAAGAAAAATATGAACATCCGCCTTGATTATGGCCTTGGCCAACACAGTTCAGGTTTTTACTTCCAGGTCGGGGAGGCATTTTGATCTTCCGCTTTATCGGCCTGTTACTGCTGCTGTTGCCATTCATTTCATTCGCTAACGGCCAGGCTCAGCAACCTGATGATCCGATAATCCCCGTGGCCGATCTCAGCCTTCCGGCAGGTCAGTCACCGCAGGTATGGCTGTTGACGCGACCACTGCCGCAGCCAAACGGCCTGAGGCCATGCTGTGCTTTCGGCTACAGTCTTAAAGTGAAACTTTTTGGCGTGCCGGTGCCGTGGTATCAGGTGGATAACGTGGTTGCCCCGACAGACACCGGCAAGCACCACTTCAATCCGGGTGTAATGGACATGTTGAGCACGCTGAGTGGCCTGAACAGCGAACATAACGGCCTGGTCTACACGCGGCGGGGGGGCTTCATCGATCTGGCACATCTGCGCGACAGCGCTGATAACACGCTATGGCTGTTCAGCCATATCTGGCCCCGGATAGGACAGGCAACAACGCTGAAACTGGGCGATGAGTTAGGTCAGCGCGAAATCCAGCTGTTTTCCTATCCTCCACCGGCCAGTGCCACTGAGCGTTACAGACTGGCGGTATCTCTGGCAGCGCATCTGGCATTTGAACTTGCCGCATGGCACGAGGTGGCGCAGTGGTACGGATTTGAATCAGTGAAGGGATTTTCCGAAGGCGTTTCCGCTTTTTCTCCGGAAGACCTCTATTCCAATCTGCTCGGTGCCCGCGTGGCGATCGATTTACTCAATGCGGGAGGTGGCGCATCACTGTCTCGCTATCAGCACGCCATGCGCACGATGATCCCGCAGGCGCTGGAGCAGCTTGAGGCAGAGTCTCCCGCAGGGACGCGCTTTCACTTCGATATGCTCGATCGTCTGTGGTGGAACAGCGCCTGTCGCCTGCCGGATAAATTTCTGCTGCGCTACCGTAATTATGACGTTAGCGAACGACGGCTGCCGTCACGTGCACCGGAAAGTGTTCCTCCTCTCTGGCTGACGTTGCCCGATCGCTTTAACGGCGTTGAGCTTTCCCGCTTTGGCCGCCTTGAAATACGACCCGGCCGCTCAATGGCTGGTCTGCCTGCACCGGTTTCACGCTACCTGTTTTCTGATTTTCCCGCACTGGCCGGGGAGGCAAAAAAAGCCGATTTACAGCATTTGGCCAACTTACATTACCGCTGCAACTGAGCAAAAAACCACCTTTCACGCCGAAAAGCCATAATCAAAAGTTATATTTCATTTCAATTTTTAACCTCAGCACATCAGCCTTTTTTTCTACCGGCGATCCCCTTTTGTAAAACTCGCCGCAGGCAAACGTTTAACTGCTGATTTAATGAGCAAATTGGCACTAAAACGTAAAGTTCCCTAATCCCACACACATTTATGTGACATTCATCACACTTTAGCTGACTTGAAATGAAACAGAATTTGACAAGTGTGAGCAATCTCTATTTCCTAATGGCCGGATAACGGCACACTGCCGCAACATTACTGATGGGGATTTTCGTCAATTGCGGCGGCACCCGTTTTGAAGGCTTTACTAACCCAACCTGACCCTCGCGCTGGCTGCGGAGGATGGTCTCTGAGCATGTGGTAATATAATGAAATATAAAATTATGATGGCTGGTGCGCTGGCAGCGTTGTCTTATACCAACGTCTCTTTTGCTGATTCGAGCAGCCCTGAATACGTTTCCGACTGGTGGCATCAGAGTGTTAACGTTGTTGGCAGCTACCACACCCGTTTCGGACCGCAGCTGAACAACGATGTTTACCTGGAATATGAAGCCTTCGCGAAAAAAGACTGGTTTGATTTCTACGGCTATATCGATGTGCCTAAATTCTTCGGCGTGGGCAACGGCAACGATAAAGGTGCCTGGGATAACGGTTCTCCATTCTTTATGGAAATTGAGCCGCGCTTCTCTATCGATAAGCTGACCGGCGTTAATCTGGGCTTTGGTCCGTTTAAAGAGTGGTATTTCGCGAACAACTATATCTACGATATGGGCGACAACCGCGCAAACCGCCAGAACACCTGGTATATGGGTCTGGGTACCGATATCGATACGCATTCAGATGTTGGCCTGTCACTGAACGTTTACGCAAAATATCAGTGGGCGAACTACGGTGCCGCGAACGAAAATGAGTGGGATGGCTATCGCTTCAAGGTGAAATACTTTGTGCCGATCACCAGTCTGTGGGGCGGCAACCTGAGCTATATCGGTTTCACCAACTTTGACTGGGGTTCAGATCTGGGCGACAACTCCGCGCCTGCGCGTACCAGCAACTCCATCGCCTCCAGCCATATTCTGTCACTGGGTTACGATCACTGGCACTACTCGTTCGTGGCGCGTTACTTCCACAACGGCGGCCAGTGGAACGATGGCACCGAGCTGAACTTCGGCAACGGTCCGTTCCACGTCAAATCTAACGGCTTTGGCTACTACCTGGTTGTGGGTTACAACTTCTGATTGTGGCAAAAACGTACTGAATTCCGAATGCGCCTGCGGGCGCATTTTTTTTGCGTGATTTCAGCATCCGGCGGGGAAATCAGTCAAACATGCGTTCCAGATAGCGCTCCAGCGCGGCGCGCGAGCTGAAGCCGTACGGAATTCCGTAGTGATCGTTTGTGTCGCCCACCAGATACATGGGAAAGCGGACGTAATGTTCGCAGGTTTTTATATCAGATGCCGGTACCGCAATGGCCTGGCTTTTCTCTTTCAGTGTCGGATGGATAACCAGCGCCGTACGACCTAAACGCGCCTCACGATTAACATAGACGTAGTTTTCACCCCGACTGTAACCGTAGCTTTTGGCAGTGACCGTATCCATCTCAAATCCCGCCTTTTCCAGTACGCGAGCTACCTCATCAGGTCGTAAATACATGCTTTTTCCTCTGTGTCTGCAAACCCCGCAACCTTACCTCAGGCCACATAGTCAGTGCTTTCGGAATAATCCAAAACGCAGGTTTTCAGCGTTGCCGATTTTTAGCCTGTCCTATACTTAATAGTACATTTCAGAATTAGGGAGCAAAAATGTTCAATCGGACAGCGAAAAATAACGATATTGATCTGAGTGAAGATGTATCACTGCTGGCAGATACGCTTGATGACCTGCTGAAATCCTACGGCAGTAAAGCTAAGGATGACGTGGAAGGTGCCAAAAGCCGTGCTGAAACACTGCTAAAAGAGACTCGTGCCAAACTACAGGGGCATAATCGGGTGACTCAGGCAGCGAGAGATGCAGGCGCTCAGGTTGATACTTACGTGCGTGATAAACCCTGGCACGGCGTGGGGATCGGTACCGCTCTCGGCGTGCTGATCGGCGCATTAATCACCAC
This sequence comes from Pantoea coffeiphila, assembly GCF_016909495.1. Classification (GTDB taxonomy): domain Bacteria; phylum Pseudomonadota; class Gammaproteobacteria; order Enterobacterales; family Enterobacteriaceae; genus Erwinia; species Erwinia coffeiphila. The sequence goes on from NZ_JAFBFW010000004.1 coordinate 608,797, forward strand.
TAGCACAACCCGCCGTTAGTACCGTTTATTTTTTGAACAAATGCTCGCAGATCACAGTGCGGGCATTTTTTTTATCTGCACAAAACCTTGTGGCGTAAGGCTTGTGAGCATGTTGACTAAATAAATACGCTTTTCCTATATCTTGTGTGGTTGCTTTTTAAGGCCACTATATCTAGTATTCACTTCATCAAGACCACGCAACATGGTGTGGCAGTGGCGGCGCGAGTCGGGCAGTAATTTCCGCGCCAGATACTCAGTTAACCAGCCCGTAAGGTGAATACGAATCATGCGCATTATTATTTACACTAAAAATAATTGTGTCCAGTGCAACGCGACAAAAAATGCGATGGATAAGAAAGGGATCGACTATCAGCTGATCAACCTCGATAGCGAACCTGCTCACGTAGAAACTCTTAAATCTCTTGGTTATCGCCAGGTCCCGGTCGTGATGGCCGAACAGGATCACTGGAGCGGCTTCCGCCCTGACAAGATTCAGGCACTGAGCCATTTGGCAGCCGTCCGGGGTTAAGGCGATGACTACGCTGGTATATTTTTCCAGCCAGTCGGAAAACACCCATCGATTTATCACCCGCTTAAACCTGCCGGCGCGACGCATTCCGTTAGACAGCGCTCAGCGCCTGCAGGTCGACCAGCCCTACATTCTGATAGTGCCCAGCTACGGCGGCGGCACCAGTCATGGCGCGGTACCTAAGCAGGTGATTCAATTTCTTAATTATACCAATAATCGTCAGCTTATCCGCGGTGTGATTGCCGCCGGAAACCGGAACTTCGGTGAGGCCTACTGCCTCGCTGGCGATATTATTGCGCGTAAATGTCAGGTGCCGTATCTCTATCGCTTTGAGCTAATGGGCACCGCAGACGATATCGCTAACGTTTACAAGGGAGTAACCGAATTTTGGCAGCGACAGACAGCACCCTCATAGAGGCCGCAGCGGCCGCACCTGATTACCACGCGCTCAATGCGATGCTGAATCTGTATGATGCCGCAGGCAACATCCAGTTCGAAAAAGATCGCGAAGCCACGCGTCAGTATTTTATTCAGCACGTGATTCCCAATAGCGTGCAGTTCTCCTCCGTGGCCGAGCGTTTGCAGTATCTGGTTGCCGAAGGCTACTACGAAGCCGATGTGCTGAACGCCTACCCGTTCGACTTCGTCTGCGCGCTGTTCCAGCAGGCCTATTCGCGCCGCTTCCGCTTCCAGACCTTCCTCGGTGCCTGGAAGTTTTACACCAGCTACACGCTGAAAACCTTCGACGGTAAGCGCTACCTTGAGGGCTTTACCGAGCGCGTGTGCATGGTGGCGCTGACCCTGGCGCAGGGTGACCAGGCGCTGGCACTGTCGCTGACCGATGAGATCCTTGCCGGACGCTTCCAGCCCGCTACGCCAACTTTCCTGAACTGCGGCAAGCAGCAGCGCGGCGAGCTGGTCTCCTGCTTCCTGCTGCGTATTGAAGACAATATGGAGTCGATTGGCCGTGCGGTAAACTCGGCGCTCCAGCTGTCCAAGCGCGGCGGCGGCGTGGCATTCCTGCTCTCCAACCTGCGCGAGTCGGGTGCACCGATCAAGCGTATTGAAAACCAGTCATCCGGCGTTATTCCGGTAATGAAGATGCTGGAAGATGCCTTCTCCTATGCAAACCAGCTGGGCGCACGCCAGGGTGCCGGTGCCGTTTATCTGAACGCTCACCACCCGGATATCCTGCGCTTCCTCGATACCAAGCGCGAAAACGCCGATGAAAAAATCCGTATCAAAACGCTGTCGCTCGGCGTGGTGATCCCGGATGTGACCTTCCAGCTGGCGAAAGATAATCAGCCGATGGCGCTGTTCTCGCCGTATGATGTGGAGCGTATCTACGGCCTGCCGTTTGCCGATATCAGCATCAGCGAGAAATATGACGAAATGCTGGCCGACGAGCGCATTCGTCGTACCTTTATCAATCCGCGCGAATTCTTCCAGACGCTGGCGGAAATCCAGTTTGAATCCGGCTACCCGTACATCATGTTTGAAGATACGGTCAACCGCGCTAACCCGATCCACGGCCGGATTAATATGAGCAACCTGTGCTCGGAGATCCTGCAGGTCAATACGCCAACCGAATACAACGACGATCTCAGCTATCGCCGCATCGGCAAGGATATTTCCTGCAACCTTGGCTCGCTGAATATCGCCCATGCGATGGATTCAGAAGACTTCGCGCGGACGATTGAAATCGCCGTGCGCGGCCTGACGGCGGTTTCCGATCAGAGCCACATCGGCTCGGTACCTTCCGTTGAGCAGGGTAACGCGCTGTCGCACGCTATCGGCCTGGGGCAGATGAACCTGCACGGCTATCTGGCGCGTGAGCGCATTCAGTACGGCAGTGAAGAAGGCCTGGATTTCACCAATATCTACTTCTATACCGTCACCTATCACGCGCTGCGCACCTCGAACCTGCTGGCGCGCGAGCGCGGGACCACCTTCAGCGGCTTTAGCGATTCACGCTATGCCAGCGGTGAGTATTTCAACCAGTATGTTGAGCAGAGCTGGCAGCCGCGCACCGCTCGCGTTGCCGCCCTGTTTGCCGATGCCGGGATCGAAATTCCAACCCAGGAGCAGTGGCAGGCGCTGAAAGCGGCGGTGATGAAGGACGGGTTGTATAACCAGAACCTGCAGGCTATCCCGCCAACCGGTTCGATCTCGTATATCAACCACGCAACGTCGAGCATTCACCCGATTGTGTCGCGGATTGAGATTCGTAAAGAGGGTAAAACCGGTCGCGTGTACTATCCGGCACCGTTTATGAATAACGATAATCAGGACTACTACCGCGATGCGTACGACATCGGGCCGGAAGCGATTATCGATACCTACGCCGAAGCCACACGCCATGTCGATCAGGGCCTGTCACTGACCCTGTTCTTCCGCGATACCGCGACAACTCGCGATATTAACAAAGCGCAGATTTACGCGTGGAAGAAAGGCATCAAGACGCTCTACTACATTCGTCTTCGCCAGATGGCGCTACAGGGAACCGAAGTCGAAGGCTGCGTTTCCTGCTCGCTGTAACAGCACATTAAATCGCGGGCCGGATCTTCCGGCCCGTCAACTTTTTTTCTACCGGCCGGTGCCGAATCGGAACTCACGATATCACTATGAAACTGAAGAAAGTTCACGCTATTAACTGGAATAAAATCGAAGACGAAAAGGATTTGGAAGTGTGGAACCGCCTGACCAGTAACTTCTGGCTGCCGGAAAAGGTTCCGTTGTCGAACGATATTCCGGCGTGGAACGGCCTTAATGCCGATGAACAACAGCTGACCATCCGCGTGTTCACCGGACTAACGCTGTTGGATACCATTCAGAATAGCCTGGGCGCACCGGCGCTGATGGCCGACGCGCTGACCCCGCATGAAGAAGCAGTGATGTCGAACATCAGCTTTATGGAAGCGGTGCATGCACGCTCCTACAGCTCGATCTTCTCCACCCTGTGCCACACCAGCGATGTGGATGCCGCCTACGCCTGGAGCGAGGAAAACGAGCCGCTGCAGCGTAAGGCCGACATCATTCTGCAGCACTACTACGAAAATGACCCGCTGAAGAAGAAAATCGCCAGCGTGTTCCTGGAATCGTTCCTGTTCTACTCCGGTTTTTATCTGCCGATGTACTGGTCCAGCCGCGGTAAGCTGACCAACACCGCCGACCTTATCCGCCTGATTATTAAGGATGAAGCGGTGCACGGCTACTACATTGGCTATAAGTACCAGAAAGCGCTGGAAAGTGAGAGCGCCGAGCGTAAAGAAGACCTGCAACAGTTCGCCATTGGCCTGCTGCTGGAACTCTATGAAAACGAAGTGGAATATACCGATGCGCTGTATCAGGGCGTCGGCTGGCAGGAAGATGTGAAGAAGTTCCTGCATTACAATGCCAACAAGGCGCTGATGAACCTGGGCTATGAGGCGCTGTTCCCGGCGGAAATGACCGACGTGAACCCGGCGATCCTCTCCGCGCTGTCACCTAACGCGGATGAAAACCACGACTTCTTCTCGGGCTCTGGCTCCTCTTACGTGATGGGTAAAGCGGTTGATACCGAAGACGAAGACTGGGATTTTTAATCGCTTCATGAGGGGATGCTCTTCGGGTCCCCACTAATAATAGTCCCCTGCGAAATTATTAATAAAAATCAGCCAATCGGCTGATTTTTTGCTTTCAATAATCACCTGCCAGGTTGCTCCGATTATCCTTATATTTACCTCAGGCGGGTTCATATTTCCGCAACACAGGGATGTTTCTTAGGTAAATATTGATTTTTTTCACCGCAGCTCAACGCCGCGCAATCCCTTACCAGCACTGACATTCTTTGATACTGACATCTCCCCGATCATTTTCAAATGCCGCCTCAAGGGTTGCCTCTCAGTCTCAGTGTGCTACGGTATATATCGTTAATAACTAAACTGAAAGAAGAACCCCTATAAGAAAATTAATCAACCAGGAATTAATTAATGCATGGCAATTAAATTAGAAGTTAAGAATTTATATAAAGTATTTGGGGAACATCCCGAGCGGGCATTTAAGTATATTGATAAAGGGCTCAGCAAAGAGGCCATTCTGGAAAAAACCGGACTGTCTCTTGGCGTTAAGAACGCCAGTCTGGCCATTGAAGAAGGCGAGATCTTCGTCATCATGGGGCTCTCCGGTTCCGGCAAGTCCACCATGGTTCGCCTTCTCAATCGTCTGATTGAACCCACCCGCGGCCAGGTCATCATCGACGGCGAAGATATTGCCAAAATATCTGACAGTGAATTGCGCCAGGTTCGCCGAAATAAGATCAGCATGGTATTCCAGTCATTCGCGCTAATGCCGCATATGACGGTATTAAATAATACCGCCTTCGGTATGGAATTAGCGGGAACGCCGTTGCAGGAAAGACAGGAAAAAGCCCTGGAAGCCCTGCGTCAGGTCGGGCTGGAAAATTACGCGCATTCTTATCCTGATGAACTATCCGGCGGTATGCGTCAGCGTGTTGGATTAGCCCGCGCTCTGGCGATTAATCCGGATATATTATTAATGGATGAAGCGTTCTCTGCACTCGATCCATTAATTCGTACTGAGATGCAGGATGAGCTGGTAAAACTGCAATCGAAACATCAGCGCACTATCGTATTTATCTCCCACGATCTTGATGAAGCCATGCGCATTGGCGACCGTATTGCGATTATGCAGGGCGGTGAAGTGGTGCAGGTCGGCACGCCGGATGAGATCCTCAATAACCCGGCCAATGACTATGTCCGCACCTTCTTCCGCGGCGTGGATATCAGCCAGGTGTTCAGCGCAAAAGATATTGCCCGCCGCAGCGCCGCAGCGCTAATTCGTCAGGCTCCGGGCTTTGGCCCGCGTTCAGCAATCAAGCTGCTGCAGGATAACGACCGCGAGTACGGCTACGTGCTGGCGAAAGAAAAATTTATTGGCGTAGTTTCCACCGATTCCCTGAAAGCAGCTCTCGCCGCCGGAGAGGGGCTGAATCATGCACTACTGGAAAATCCTGCGGCGGTGCCGGGCGATACCTCGTTAAGCGATCTGCTGTCCCATGTGGCGCAGGCTCCCTGCGCGGTTCCGGTTACCGGCGAACAGGGTCAATACATCGGTATTATTTCCAAGGGCATGTTACTACAGGCATTAGATCGTGATGGAGGCCAACCATGAGCAAACAAACCAGTAATCCGTGGGACACCTCCACCAGCGCGGCCGATGGCGGCAATACAGCGGCCGCACCGGCTGACGGCAATACCGCTTCCGCCAGCAGCGATCCCTGGGGTGGCAGTGCGGCAGCACCTGCCGATAGCGGTGCAACGTCTGGCAGCAGTGCTGCCCCTGCCGACGGCGGCAACGCAGCGGGCGGAGATGCCTGGGGTGCGCCGGACGGTGGTCATGCAGCAGCCAGCGGCGGCAGCGACTGGCTGAACAGCGCACCCGCTCCGCAGGTGGAACACTTCAATATTCTCGATCCATTTCACAAAACGCTGATCCCACTTGATAGCTGGGTGACAAACGGCATCGACTGGGTAGTTTCTCACTTCCGTCCGCTGTTCCAGGGTATCCGTCTGCCGGTGGATTACATCCTGAGCGGATTTCAGCAGCTGTTAACGGGCATGCCCGCCCCGGTGGCCATCGTGCTGTTTGCGCTGATTGCCTGGCAGATGTCAGGCCTGGGAATGGGTATCGCCACGCTGATCTCACTGGTCGCCATCGGGGCTATTGGTGCCTGGTCGCAGGCGATGGTAACGCTGGCGCTGGTGCTGACCGCCCTGCTGTTCTGCATCGTCATCGGGCTGCCTCTGGGGATCTGGCTGGCACGCAGCGAACGAGCGGCAAAAATTATCCGTCCGCTGCTGGATGCCATGCAGACGACACCGGCCTTTGTTTATCTGGTGCCGATCGTCATGCTGTTCGGTATCGGTAACGTCCCTGGCGTAGTCGTGACGATTATCTTTGCTCTGCCGCCGATCGTTCGTCTGACCATTCTCGGCATCAAGCAGGTACCTGCCGATCTGATTGAGGCATCGGAATCGTTCGGCGCCAGCCCGCGCCAGATGCTGTTTAAAGTGCAGCTGCCGCTGGCAATGCCGACCATTATGGCCGGGGTGAACCAGACGCTGATGCTGGCCCTGTCGATGGTGGTGATCGCCTCAATGATTGCCGTCGGCGGTCTGGGCCAGATGGTCCTGCGCGGAATCGGTCGACTTGATATGGGCCTGGCTACCGTAGGCGGCGTCGGTATTGTGATTCTGGCGATTATCCTCGACCGTCTGACCCAGTCACTGGGCCGCGACGTTCGCAGCCGGGGTAACCGCCGCTGGTACGCCACCGGGCCACTCGGTCTGCTGACCCGTCCGTTTATCAAATAAGCTTTCGGCGGCATGAAATCGTGCCGCCGCTCACCTCCCCACAATTAATGACAACCAGGAGTTACTATGCGCAAGACCGCACTGCTGGCCGCCGCGTTAACTACGCTGGCCGCCGCTCAGGTTTCCGCCGCCGATCTGCCGGGTAAAGGTATTACCGTTAAGCCGGTTCAAAGCACCATCAGTGAAGAGAGCTTCCAGACGCAGCTGGTCAGCCGCGCGCTGGAAAAACTGGGCTACACCGTAGACAGCACCAGCGAGGTGGATTACAACGTGGGTTACACCTCGATTGCCTCCGGCGATGCCACCTTCACCGCCGTTAACTGGCAGCCGCTGCACGACGATATGTACAAAGCCGCGGGCGGCGACGCAAAATTCTACCGTGAAGGTACTTACGTCCAGGGCGCTGCTCAGGGCTATCTGATCGACAAGAAAACCGCCGAGAAATACCACATTACCCGCATCGATCAGCTGAAAGACCCGAAGCTGGCGAAGCTGTTTGATACCAACGGCGACGGCAAAGCGGATCTGACCGGCTGTACGCCTGGCTGGGGCTGTGAAGCGGTGATTAACCACCAGATTAAAGCCTTCGATCTCAGCAACAGCGTTGAGCATAATCAGGGCAACTACTCGGCAATGATCGCCGATACCATTACCCGCTTTAAGGAAGGTAAACCGATCCTGTATTACACCTGGACGCCGTACTGGGTCAGCGACGTGCTGATTCCTGGCCGTGATGTGGTGTGGCTACAGGTTCCGTTCTCCTCCATGCCGGGCGAGCAGAAAGATGTGGATACCAAGCTGCCTAACGGCGCGAACTATGGCTTCCCGGTGAACACCATGCACATTGTTGCTAACAAAGCCTGGGCGGAGAAAAACCCTGCCGCGGCGAAACTGTTCTCGGAAATGAAGCTGCCGATTGCGGATATCAATGCGCAGAACGCGCGCATGCACAGCGGCCAGGCTTCAGAAGCCGATATCAACGCCCACGTAGATGGCTGGATCAAGGCGCACCAGGCGCTGTTCGATGGCTGGGTGAAAGACGCACTGGCCGCGGCGAAATAAAGGCGCAGTAGCCGCAGAGCAATAATTCCGACAATCCGTTTTCAAGGGCCGCTCGTCTTCGACGAACGGCCCTTTTATTTCGATCGCGCCATCCCCCCCGATCTCGCACTCCTCCCAGGCTGTAAAAGTCCGCATTGAGGGCAGTATTCACCGCGTGGAAAGCTCCGGGCGAACTGGTTTGTCCTGTTAATTATTCTGTGAGTGAAATAGTTTTTTAGGTTACTATTAGCCTATGAGATATTTCTTACCCCTGTTCTGGCTGCTATGAAATCCCCCCATACCGGACTGAATCCGGCGCTGGTTGCGCTGATGTCTGTCGCCACCGGTTTGTCCGTTGCCTGTAATTATTATGTTCAGCCGCTGCTGGCAACCATTGCCCAGGCGTTCGATCTCTCTTTCCATCAGGCCGGTTTTATCGTCACCACCGCTCAGCTTGGCTACGCCGCCGGGCTGCTGCTGCTGGTGCCGCTGGGCGACATGCTTGAGCGGCGTGGTTTAATTGTCACGATGAGTCTGCTGGCGGCAGGCGGGATGGTCATTACCGCGCTCTCCCCCACGCTGCCGCTGATGCTGCTGGGAACCGTTCTCACCGGACTGTTTTCCGTGGTGGCGCAAATCCTTGTTCCTCTGGCCGCTACGCTGGCTGCACCGGAAAAACGCGGCCGGGTTGTTGGCACGGTGATGAGCGGGCTGCTGCTGGGGATACTGCTGGCGCGGACCGTTGCGGGCGGGCTGGCACAGCTGGGCGGCTGGCGTACCGTGTACTGGGTGGCCAGCGTGCTGATGGTCTGTATGTCTCTGGCCCTGTGGCGCTATCTGCCGCGCTATAAGCAATCGGTTTCGCTGAACTACGGCCAGCTGCTGGGTTCGATTTTCTCACTGTTTGCTCAGCACCCCATTCTGCGCACCCGGGCCATCACCGGTTGCCTGATTTTTGCTAACTTCAGCGTACTCTGGACCTCAATGGCGTTTCTGCTCTCTTCGCCCGAATGGGGCTACTCTGAGGGAGAAATCGGTCTGTTAGGACTGGTCGGTGCAGCGGGGGCACTGGCAGCACGCCAGGCCGGTGCGCTGGCCGATAAAGGTAAAGCCCGGCTGACCACCAGCGTAGGGCTGATACTTCTGCTGCTGTCGTGGGGAATCACAGCAGTTGGCGCTCACTCACTTATCGCACTGGTTATTGGCATTTTGCTGCTCGATCTGGCCGTTCAGGGTGTGCATATCACCAACCAGAGCGTGATCTATCGCCATATGCCGGAAGCGCGCAACCGCCTGACCTCAGGTTACATGACCTGCTACTTTATTGGTGGTGCTGCGGGCTCACTGCTTTCCGCATCGGCCTATCAGATGGCAGGCTGGTATGGCGTCTGCGTTTGTGGCGCTCTGTTAACCGTCGTTAATCTATTCAACTGGTGGCGAAACTCTAAGCATGAGTCTGCTTCAGGCTGATTTTTTGAGTCAAAAATGAAGTTTTTTCAAGTATGACGGCCTGTTAACAGATTTCACACTCTGGTAATGTTAGACGCGATTTATTCAAGCTGGTTATTTTTTCACATGCAATTATTCAGCAACACAAGCGATACGGGCTATGACAGCTGAACAAAATTATCTTTCGGAAAATACAGATTTCCCACCTTCCAGCTGGCGCGAAGGTGTTATCGACAGTCTGCCAATCGTTATTGGCTACGTGCCGGTTGCATTTGCGTTTGGACTGAATGCAACAAAGCTGGGCTTTACGCCGTTAGAAGCGATATTTTTTTCCTGCATTATCTATGCCGGAGCCAGCCAGTTTGTGATTACCGCACTGCTCAGCGCCGGGGCCTCCCTGTGGATCGCAGCACTAACCGTGATGGCGATGGATGTGCGACACATTCTTTACGGTCCTTCCCTGCGCCAGCGCATCACCCAAAAACTTAACCCACGTAAAACACCTTTTTGGGCATTTGGCCTGACTGATGAAGTCTTCGCCGCAGCGACCGCAAAACTCTACCGAGACAACCGTGGCTGGAGCGAAAACTGGATGCTGGGTATTGCCTTCTGCTCCTGGCTTTCCTGGGTTGCCGGCACGGTTGCAGGGGCGTGGTCCGGTAACGGCCTTTTAGATGATTACCCCGCCGTTGAAGGCGCGCTGACCTTTATGCTACCCGCGCTGTTCCTCAGCTTTTTGCTGGCCTCGTTCCAGCGCCGACAGAGCTTTACCGTTATCGCCGCGCTGGCGGGCGCGCTGGCCGGCATGATGCTGTTCTCTATTCCAGTTGCCATTCTCAGCGGCATTGTTGCCGGCTGCCTGGCAGGACTGCTACCGCCACCGGGCAGCAGGGAGCGCCCGTGAGCTCACAAATTCTTATACTCGGTGTGCTGGTAGGCCTGGTGAACTTCCTGTTTCGCTATCTGCCTCTGCGCCTGCACGGCAGGAACAAGGCCACCAGCATCAAGCGTGGCATGGCCGGTCTGCTGTTAGACAGCATCGGCATTGCCTCTATCTGCGCCCTGCTGATTGTCTCCAGCCTGCCCGATATCTTGCGGCATCCTGACCGATTAATTCCTACGCTGCTCGGTTTCGCCGTGCTGTGTATGACGTTCTATTTTTCGCGCAGCATTGTTTTATCAACGCTGCTCAGCGCCCTGGGTTATGGAGTGACCTGGAAATTACTGATGATGAGTGCGGCTTTGTGAACAGCCACCAACCGGGAAAGCGATCTTTCTCAAATGCCATCATCGTTACGACACCAGTTTCAATTAATGAGGTCCCTTTATAATGGAAAGTTCGTTTTCTCCCATTGAACAGATGCTTAATTTTCGAGCGAACCGTCAGAAAGATTTCCCGCTACAGGAGATCATGCTGACCCGTTTGTGTATGCATATGCAGAGCAAACTACTGGAAAACCGCAACAAGATGCTGAAGGCACAGGGAATTAACGAGACGCTGTTCATGGCGTTGATCACGCTGGATGCGCAGGAAGATCACAGCATTCAACCTTCCGAGCTGAGTTCAGCTCTCGGGTCTTCCCGCACAAACGCGACCCGTATCGCCGACGAACTGGAAAAACGTGGATGGATTGAGCGCCGTGAGAGCGATAACGATCGCCGCTGTCTGCACCTGCATCTTACGCCAAAGGGCAATGATTTCCTGCGTCAGCTGCTGCCACCTCAGCATCAGAGTCTGCAGCTTCTGTGGTCATCGCTGAATGATTCCGAAAAATCTCAGCTGGAAGGCATTATCCGTAAATTATTAAATCGCCTTGATAAAATGGATGAAGAACAGGTTATCGCCTCACTTTCTCGTTAATTGAACCACTAATAGCATATTGTGCGACACACCCGCATCAGGGAATCGTTACTTTAAGCATCCAAAAATAAACTCATGCCAGCGCTAATCCCGCTGGCATTTTAGACTCAGGCTGTTGCTGACAGGATGTCCGGCGAACCTGAATGGCAAGAGAACGTGGAGAAAAACATGAGTGCAAACGCGGTCACGCAGGACCCGCAGCAGCCGAAAAATAAAAAAAAGACGCGTAAAGGCGCGCTGATTTTTCTGGCTGTGCTGTTCGTTATTATCGGGGTAGCCTATCTGACTTACTGGTTCCTGGTATTACGTCATTATCAGGAAACGGACGACGCCTACGTTGCCGGTAACCAGACCCAGGTTATGGCGCAGGTTTCAGGCAGCGTCAATAAAGTGTGGTTTGATGACACCGATTATGTGAAAAAAGGCGACGTGCTGATCACTCTGGATCGTACCGATGCCGAGCAGGCGTTTGAAAAAGCGCAAACGGCACTCGCAACCAGCGTGCGGCAAACCCATCAGCTCATTATCAACGGTAAGCAGTATCAGGCCACCATTGCGCTGCAAAAAACCGCGCTGGTGCAGGCGCAGGCGGATTTAAAGCGCCGCGAACCGCTGGGTGCCGCCAATCTGATTGGTCGTGAAGACCTGCAACACGCTCGTGATGCCGTGGCTACTGCTCAGGCTCAGCTTGACGTGGCAACCCAGCAGTACAATGCCAATCAGGCGATGATTCTGGATACCTCACTGGAAAATCAGCCGGCCGTTAAGCAGAGTGCAGCAGAATTGCGCGATGCCTGGCTGGCCCTGCAGCGTACCACCGTAATCAGCCCGATTAACGGTTATGTTTCACGCCGCAGCGTACAGGTGGGTTCTCAGATCACCAGTTCTACACCGCTGCTGGCCGTGGTCCCTGCTGATAATCTGTGGGTGGATGCTAACTTTAAAGAAACCCAGCTGGAAGGCGTACGTATTGGCCAGTCAGCTACCGTGGTGAGCGATATCTACGGTGATGACGTGGTCTATCACGGTAAGGTCGTCGGCCTGGATATGGGCACCGGCAGCGTGTTCTCACTGCTGCCAGCGCAGAATGCCACCGGTAACTGGATCAAAGTGGTTCAGCGCCTGCCGGTGCGTATTGAACTGGATGCGCAGGAAGTGGCAAAACATCCGCTGCGTATCGGTCTGTCAACACTGGTGAAAATTGATACCAGCAATCGTGACGGCGCGGTTCTGGCCACCAGCGTGCGCAGTAAACCTGCTTACGAAAGTGATGCGCTGGCGCTGGATCTGGCCCCGGCTAACGCCCTGATTGCCGATATCATCCGCGCGAATGCTAACTAAGCCAGCGGGAGGCTGTGATGGCACAAAAACCGCTTGAGGGCGCGCCACTGGTCCTGATGACCATTGCGCTGTCGCTGGCTACGTTTATGCAGGTTCTGGACTCCACCATTGCAAACGTGGCCATTCCAACGATTGCCGGTAACCTGGGGGCATCAAACTCCCAGGGAACGTGGGTTATCACCTCGTTTGGCGTGGCGAACGCGATTTCGATCCCGATTACCGGCTGGCTGGCAAAGCGCATCGGTGAAGTGAAACTGTTCCTGTGGTCAACGGTGGCGTTTGCCGTCGCCTCGTGGCTGTGCGGCATGTCGGAAAGCCTGAGCATGCTGATCTTCTTCCGCGTGATTCAGGGGATCGTGGCCGGTCCGCTCATTCCGCTATCGCAGAGCCTGCTGCTCAGCAACTACCCTCCGGCGAAGCGCAGTATTGCACTGTCGCTGTGGGCGATGACGGTGATCGTCGCGCCGATCTGCGGCCCGATTCTGGGCGGCTGGATCAGCGATAACTACCACTGGGGCTGGATCTTCTTTATCAACGTGCCGATTGGCGTTGCGGTAGTGGTTCTGACGCTGCAAACGCTGCGCAACCGCGAGACGCCAACGGTGATCCGGCCGATTGATACTGTCGGTCTGGTGCTGCTGGTTGTCGGCGTCGGCTGTCTGCAGGTGATGCTGGACCGCGGTAAGGAACTGGACTGGTTCAGTTCACCGGAGATCATAACGCTAACGGTGGTCGCCGTGGTCGCGATCGTGGTGCTGCTGGTCTGGGAACTGACCGACGATCACCCGATAGTGGATTTGTCGCTCTTTAAGTCGCGCAATTTCACCATTGGCTGTCTGTCGATCAGCCTCGCCTATATGCTCTACTTTGGCTCTATCGTCCTGCTACCGCAGCTGTTGCAGGAGGTGTATGGCTATACCGCCACCTGGGCAGGGCTGGCGTCGGCCCCGGTTGGGATCATCCCGGTGATTCTGTCGCCGATTATCGGCCGCTTCGCCCATAAGCTGGATATGCGACGGCTGGTGACCTTCAGCTTTATTGTTTACGCGATATGCTTCTACTGGCGTGCGTACACTTTCGAGCCGGGGATGGATTTTGCCGCATCGGCGTGGCCGCAGTTTATTCAGGGCTTCGCCGTGGCCTGCTTCTTTATGCCGCTCACCACGATAACCTTATCCGGCCTGCCGCCGGAACGGCTGGCGGCGGCATCGAGCCTGTCTAACTTTACCCGTACGCTGGCCGGTTCGATTGGTACATCGATCACCACGACCATGTGGACCGACAGGGAATCGCTGCACCATGCCCATCTTACCGAGTCCGTGACGCCCTACAGCGCCAATACTCAGGAGATGTACAGCAAGCTGGAGCAGCTAGGGATGAGCCACGATCAGGCTTCGGCGTATCTGGCGCAGCAGATCACTAACCAGGGACTGATTATCTCCGCCAATGAGATCTTCTGGGCCTCGGCGGGCGTGTTCCTGATCCTGCTAGTGCTGGTGTGGTTTGCCCGCCCTCCGTTTGGTGCCGGAGGCGGCGGCGGCGGTGCGCATTAAAAAAGGCGGCCGGTAAACCGGCCGCCTTCAGCGATATTTCAAGGGCGGATAAGACTATCCGCCTTTTTTATGGCATCACGCCTTGTTCTGGCGCCACCATTCGGCAAGCAGAATACCAGTTGCTACGGAAACGTTCAGACTTTCCACGTTGCCCGTTCCACCGATCGATACGCTCAGATCGCCCTGCTGGAAAGTGCTGTCTGACAGACCATCACGCTCCTGACCAAGAACCAGTACCATTTTCGCCGGCAGTTCTGCCTGCGACAGGGAAGTCCCTTTATGGCTGGATGTGGTAACGATGGTATAGCCTGCACGGCGGAATGCATCCAGACCCGCGGCAAAGCTCTCATCGGTGATCGCCTGCACATGCTCAGCGCCGCCTTCGGCGGTTCGCACTGCCGCACCGGATTCCAGCAGCGCCGCGTCGTCCACCAGCACGCCTTTTGCACCGAAGTGCGCGCAGCTACGCATGATGCCACCAAGATTGTGCGGGTTACCGATGCCTTCCAGCGCCAGCACGCAATCTTTTTCATCGGCTTTAGCCAGCCACTCGCTCACCGGCGTGCCAACGCGCTTCTTGATCAGGAAGCACACGCCACCGTGGTGTTCAGTACCGGACGCTTTTTGCAGCTCGGCTTCATCAACGGTGTGATAAGCCTTACGATTTGCCGCCATCCACTTTAATGCATCACGGAAGCGTGGCGTGACGCTCTGCACAAACCAGGCGCGTACGATGCACTCCGGACGGCTCTGGAACAGCGCCTGGCAGGCATTTTCGCCATACACGCGAGTCTCTTCCATACGCTGCCGGCGCAGCTGTTCCGGATCAATAAAGCTTTTACCGCTGATACCGCCGTGATCCGGTTTATCCGCATCTGGCGTGGTACTCGGTGCACGGGAAACGGTGCGCCACGGAGAGTCAGAACGCCCTTCGCTGCGATCGCGCCCGCCGCGTGGCTTACTGTCAGCATGACGAGATGGACGCCGCGCGTCATCCTGACGAGGGCCTTTACCGGTGCGAGGATTATATCCACCCTTGCTGCCGCCGCCTTCATCATCACTGCGGACATACATCACTTTAACCTTGCTGCTTTTACCTTTCGATTCGTCGTTCATTTTTCCTCCACCTGGGCTGAGCGCGAAGCGCGCAGATTACCTGATGTGGCAACAGTTAGCTATCAACTTCCAATAAAAGCCGACGTTCGGCAAATATCACCCGCGCAGCCGTGCATTTTGCATCCTAAAGCGTATGAGACATTGCCTATTATATCCATTGAACAAATCTCTTTGTTGCCAGGATTCTCGCCCCGCATAATGACAGGACTATAACGATCAATGAGGTAAGTGAACGCTTACCCTTTCGCCGATCTGCGAGGTAAATGATGAATACAGTTTGTGTATCCTGCCAGGCAACCAATCGCGTTCCTGAAGAACGTATTACCGATGGTGCGAAATGCGGTCGCTGCGGTGACCCGCTGTTTGATGGCCAGGTGATTAATGCCACTGCCGATACGCTGGATAAATATCTACAGGACGATCTGCCGGTAGTCATTGATTTCTGGGCTCCCTGGTGCGGGCCGTGCGTGAACTTCGCACCGGTTTATGAAACCGTAGCGAAAGAGCGCAGCGGTAAAGTCCGCTTCCTGAAAGTGAATACCGAGGCCGAACAGCAGCTGAGCGCACGCTTCCGCATCCGCAGCATTCCTACCATTATGGTCTTTAAGCAGGGCCAGATGGCAGATATGCTCAGCGGCGCAATGCCGAAAGCGCCGTTCGACCAGTGGCTTGATGAAAACATCTAGGCCAGTGCCGATATCCTGTTTGAAAAAAGGATGCGCTGAGGACCAGTAATTAGGTCTTCGCCCTACTGCGTTATCAAGGCCGGGCACGCCCGGCCAGAATCCGCTAGAATAGCGTTTTTTGCTGATGATCTCTGATGACCGATAACGCCGTCCTTCGCCTGCGCGCCGCGCGACTTGCCCGCGCCACCCGCCCGTTCCTTGCCCGCGGTAACCGCATCAAACGCTGCCAGCGCTGCCTGCTGCCGCAGAAGAACTGCCTGTGCGCCACGCTCGAACCGCAGCAGGCCCGCAGCCGCTTTTGTCTGGTGATGTTCGACAGCGAGCCAATGAAACCCAGCAACACCGGGCGGCTGATTGCCGATATCCTGCCGGATACCGAGGCGTTTGGCTGGTCACGCACGGAGCCCGATCCCGACCTGCTCCGGGCTGTTCAGAATCCCGACTTCCAGCCAATGGTGGTTTTCCCACAGTCCTACGCCGATGCCGGTCGTCCGGTGCTGAATACTCCGCCGCTAAGCGGCAAGCCGCCGCTGTTTATTATGCTGGACGGCACCTGGACTGAAGCGCGGAAAATGTTTCGCAAAAGTCCGTGGCTCGATGACCTGCCGGTGATGTCGCTAACGCTGACCCGTCCTTCAAACTATCTGTTACGCGAGTCGCACGGCGAGGGCCAGCACTGTACCGCTGAAGTCGCCGCAGAACTGCTGTTACAGGCCGGAGATACCGCTGCAGGTGAAGCGCTGTTCCGCCATTTCGATCTGTTCCGCCAGCGTTATCTGGCTGGAAAACCTCATCATCCGCTGCATCAGGCTTCCGTTGAGAATGTTGATGAAGAATCACAAATTCTGCCCACGATCAATTAACTGATACGCAGCGCAGCATCTTCTCGCCGCCCGGAGTAGAATCAAAATACGTTACTGCAGGGTAGCGGATAATTTCTCGAAGGGAGCGGAGATGAGCCAACGCGGTTTAGAAGCACTGTTGCGACCGAAATCGATCGCCGTGATCGGAGCCTCCACCCGGCCCGAACGCGCCGGATATCTGATGATGCGTAATCTGCTGGCGGGCGGGTTCAGCGGACCGATACTGCCAGTGACGCCAAAATATCAGGCAGTTTGCGGCGTACTGGCCTGGCCTGATATTGCCAGCCTGCCGCTTTCCCCGGACCTCGCGATTATCTGCACTCACGCCCGGCGTAATCTGGAGCTGCTGACCGCGCTCGGCGAACGCGGCTGCAAAGCCTGCATTATTCTCTCCGCGCCAGCCAGCCAGTTGGCCGAGCTGGAAGCCTGCGCCAGCCGCTGGCAAATCCGCCTGCTTGGCCCGAACAGCCTTGGGCTGCTGGCCCCGTGGCAGGGGCTGAATGCCAGCTTCTCCCCGGTGCCGATTCTTAAAGGCAAGCTGGCTTTTATCTCACAGTCGGCGGCAGTGTCAAATACGATTCTCGACTGGGCGCAGCAGCGCCAGCTTGGCTTCTCCTGGTTTATCGCACTGGGCGACAGCCTGGATATCGATGCCGACGATCTGCTCGACTTCCTGGCGCGCGATGGCAAAACCAGCGCGATTCTGCTCTATCTGGAGCATCTTAGCGATGCGCGCCGCTTTGTTTCTGCCGCCCGCAGCGCATCACGTAATAAACCGATTCTGGTGATCAAAAGTGGCCGCAGCCCTCACGCCAACCAGCTGCTGAAGTCCCATGGCGGAATGGATGCCGCCTGGGATGCGGCCATTCAGCGCGCCGGTCTGCTGCGCGTGCAGGATACTCACGAACTGTTTTCCGCGGTGGAAACGCTTAGCCATATGCGCCCGCTGCGCGGCGAACGGCTGATGATTGTCAGCAACGGTGGCGCGCCCTCCGCGCTGGCGCTGGACGAGCTGTACGACCGCAACGGTAAACTGGCAACGCTGAGTGAGTCTTTACTTACTGAACTCGGTGAGCAGCTGCCGGAAGGGATTACACCGGGTAACCCGCTGGATTTAAAAGATGACGCCACGCCGGAGCGCTATCTGCAGGCGCTGTCGCTGTTGCTCGACAGCCATGACGTTGATGCCCTGCTGATCATTCATGCGCCCAGCGCCGTTGCGCCACCGACGCTAACGGCTCAGCGGGTGATTGAGCTGGTGAAACAGCATCCGCGCGGCAGGCAGATAACGCTGCTGACCAACTGGTGTGGCGAACACTCTTCCCAGGAAGCCCGAAGGCTGTTCAGCGATGCCGGTATCCCCACCTATCGTACACCGGAAGGGACGGTGACGGCCTTTATGCATATGGTTGAGTACCGGCGTAACCAGAAGCAGCTGCGTGAAACCCCGGCTCTGCCCGCGAACCTCACCGCCAATACCAGCGATGCTCATCAGTTGATCCAGCAGGCGCTGGAAAATGGTGCCACCACGCTGGATACGCATGAAGTACAGCCAATTCTCCAGTCCTACGGGCTGAATACGCTTCCGACCTGGATTGCCGGCGATAGCAGCGAAGCGGTACAGATCGCCACGCAGATTGGCTATCCGGTTGCGTTGAAGCTGCGCTCGCCGGATATCCGCCATAAGTCCGAAGTCCAGGGGGTGATGCTGTATCTACGAACTTCCACCGAGGTGCAGCAGGCAGCCGAGGCGATTATCGATCGCGTCAGGCTGACTTCGCCGCAGGCACGCATTCACGGCCTGCTGGTGCAAAGTATGGCGAACCGTGCCGGGGCGCAGGAATTGCGAATTGTGGTTGAACAGGACCCGCTGTTCGGTCCGGTGATTATGCTGGGTGAAGGCGGTATCTCCTGGCAGGGTGATCGCCAGGCGGTGGTGGCGCTGCCGCCGCTGAATATGACGCTGGCGCGCTATCTGGTGATTCAGGCGATTAAAAGCGGCAAGATCCGCGGACGCAGTGCGCTGCATCCGCTTGATATAGTTGGCCTGAGCCAGGTGCTGGTTCAGGTGTCTGACCTGATTGTCGACTGCCCGCAGATTGTTCGTCTGGATATTCACCCCCTGCTGGCCACAGGCAACGAGTTTACCCTGCTGGACGTAACGCTTCAGTTGGCGGAGTTTCACGGTGATGCGGAAGATCGTCTGACCATCCGTCCCTATCCGCATGCGCTGGAAGAGACAATCGTCCTGAAGAATGGACAAGAGTGCCTCTTCAGGCCAATCCTTCCAGAGGACGAACCTCTGCTACAGCAGTTTATCGCTCAGGTAACCAAAGAAGATCTCTATTATCGCTACTTCAGCGAGATCAATGAGTTCACCCATGATGATTTGGCTAACATGACGCAAATCGACTACGATCGGGAAATGGCGATTGTTGCCATCCGTCAGCATAATGGACTGGATGAGATTATCGGTGTAACCCGCGCAATTTCAGATGCGGACAATATCGATGCGGAGTTTTCCGTACTGGTGCGCTCCGATCTGAAAGGCCTTGGGCTTGGCCGACGCCTGCTGGAGAAAATGATTGTTTACACCCGCGATCACGGCCTGCAGCAGTTAAATGGTATTACGATGCCGCGTAATCAGGGCATGCTGGCACTGGCACGCAAACTGGGGTTTGTCGTCGACGTGCAGTTGGAAGACGATATTGTTGGTTTGTCGCTGTCGCTGGGCGAACAGGAAGGTGGCAATGAAAAGTAAATCTAACGCCTTTCGTACAAACTAATGGTATTATTCTCGGTTAGGGTCATGATTTTACGGATAAAGGCCATTCTATGAACAGAGAAGAAACGCACTGTGATGTTGTCAAATTTTAAACGCAATAAACACCAACAGCACCTTGCGCAACTGCCTAAACTGTCTCAGTCAGTTGCTGATTTCACGACGCTGTATTCGCCTGCGGATTTTCGCAAAACGCTGCTGGAAAAAATTGCCACGGCGACACGGCGTATCTGCATCGTGGCCCTCTATCTGGAAAATGATGAAGGCGGCCAGGCGATTCTCTCAGCGCTTTACGCGGCTAAACGCCTGCGCCCCACGCTGGATATCTGCGTACTGGTTGACTGGCACCGTGCTCAGCGCGGTCGAATTGGCGCGGCAGCCTCGGCAACGAACGCCGACTGGTACTGTGAAATGGCCAGCCAGAACGAGGATATCGCGATCCCGGTTTACGGTATTCCAGTCAATACCCGTGAAGCGCTGGGCGTGCTGCACCTGAAAGGTTCGATTATCGATGATACGGTGCTGTATACCGGTGCCAGCTTCAACGATGTCTATCTGCATCAGCGTGACCGATACCGCTATGACCGCTATCAGCTCATTACCAACCGCGAGCTGGCCGATACGATGTTCAAGTGGATCGATAAAAATCTGATCCAGGCCGAAGCGGTTCATCGCCTCGATCGCCATCAGCGCCCTAAAAGCCCGGAAATCAAAAATGAAACACGCCAGTTCCGCCAGGATCTGCGTGGATTTGACTATCAGTTCACCGGCAATGCCAATAATGAGCAACTGGCGGTCACGCCGTTGGTCGGATTGGGCAAGCGCAGTCTGCTGAATAAAACCATCTATCATCTGATGCCCTGCGCCGAACGTAAGCTGACAATCTGTACCCCCTATTTCAATCTGCCTGCAATTCTGGTGAGGAATATCATCTGGCTGCTGCGCCGGGGTAAAGAGGTTGAGATTATCATTGGCGATAAGACGGCGAATGATTTTTATATCCCTGAAGATCAGCCGTTTAAAATCATCGGTGCGCTTCCTTACCTGTATGAAATCAACCTGCGCCGTTTCTTAAGCCGCCTGCAGTATTACATTGATGTCGGGCAGCTTACGGTGCGTTTATGGAAAGACGGTGAGAACAGCTATCACCTTAAGGGACTGTGGGTGGACGAAGAATGGATTATGGTCACCGGCAATAATTTGAATCCACGCGCCTGGCGCCTCGATTTGGAAAACGCGGTCCTGATCCACGATCCTCTTCAGCAACTAAGTGAACAACGCGATCGTGAGCTGGGTCTGATTCGTCAGCATACTACGGTCGTTCAGCACTTCCGCGATCTTGAGAGCATTGCCGACTATCCGGTTAAGGTCCGCAAGCTGATCCGTCGCCTGCGGCGCATTCGTATTGACCGACTGATTAGTCGTATTCTGTAGTTTTGACCTGTTATACAGCCCCGTTTTTACGGGGCTTTTTTTAACCGGAGTCAACGATGCGCATATGTTTGCCCCTGGTTTTACTTTGCTGTAGCGGCTGCACTCATCTGGCCCAGGATGAATGGACCGGGCGTGATAAAGCCCAGCATTTTATCTCTTCCGCCTTTCTGGCGGCAGCGGGAAATGCCTACGGTGAACGACAAAACTGGAGCGAAGGTCGTAGTGCCAGTTTTGGCCTGACGTTTGCCATCTCCCTTGGAGCCGCGAAAGAGCTGTACGACAGTCGGGAAGGGGGAACCGGATGGAGCTGGAAGGATTTTGCCTGGGATGTAGCCGGTGCTGCCACCGGCTATACGTTATGGAATATCGGCCACTAGTTAAAGCTTAAGACCTCTTCCCCGCTTATGTAGCATCAGTGATACCAGGAAAGTCACAGCACCCATCAGGGAGACATACCAGAAGAAGGTGGTTTCACTGCCCACCGCCTTCAGCGACAGGGCGACGTATTCCGCAGATCCCCCGAACAACGCATTGGCTACCGCATAGGACAACCCGACCCCCAGCGCCCTGACTTCTGGTGGAAACATCTCGGCTTTCAGGATACCGCTAATGGAGGTGTAAAAACTGGTTATCACCAGCGCCAACATCACCAAAGCAAATGCAATAATTGGATTATGTACGCTCTGCAACAGAGTCAAAATTGGCACCGTACATACGGCAGCCAGCCCGCCAAAGATCAGCATAGAGCTCCGGCGACCAATTTTATCCGATAAGCCGCCGATAGCAGGCTGCAGCAGCATAAACACAAACAGCGCGGCGGTCATCAGACCGCTGGCCGTTTTATGGTCCATCCCCGAGGTGTTGACCAGATATTTTTGCATATAGGTGGTGAAGGTATAAAAGCTGAGTGAACCACCTGCGGTAAAACCCAGTACCATAATGAACGCACGGCGATGCTTCCATAATCCCTTCAGCGATCCGGCATCTTTGCTCTCGCGTGAGGCGCTGTCTGAGGTTTCATTGAGTGAACGACGCAGATAAAGTGCCACGATGGCCAGTGCCGCGCCCAGTGCAAACGGGATACGCCATCCCCAGCTGCGCATTTCCTGATCGGAAAGAATTTGCTGGAGCACGACCACCGTCAGAAGTGCCATTAGCTGACCACCGATCAGCGTAACATACTGAAACGAAGCGTAAAAACCCTTACGCCCTTCTGCCGCGACCTCACTCATATAGGTCGCACTGGTACCATATTCTCCCCCTACTGATAACCCCTGGAACAGACGCGCCAGCAGTAGCAGCGCAGGAGCCCAGACGCCAATGGTATCGTAGCCCGGCAAACAGGCGATAACCAGCGAACCAAAGCACATCATGCAGACGGAAATCAGCATAGAAGTCTTACGCCCGTGCTTGTCACCAATGTAACCAAACAGCCAACCGCCGATCGGCCGCATCAGGAATCCAGCGGCAAAAATACCGGCAGTCTGTAACAGCTGGGTAGTTGGATTGCCCGAAGGAAAGAAGATATGGGCAAAATAGAGCGAGCAGAATGAGTAAACGTAAAAATCAAACCATTCAACCAGGTTGCCGGACGATGCTCCCACTATTGCCCAGATTCGTTGCCGTGCAGTCAGCGTGTCTCCCTGCTGCTTTTCGGTAATTGAGTCCATGTAAAATCCTCGTAAGTTTTCCTCGCCAACTTTAGTGCCAAAGAAAGCTGTTGGTAGTGATGATGATGTGTTTATAACATTATGATTTATATGGCATACAGCCTTTTATACGCAGTTCGATTATGGCATAACCTGAGGAAATTATTCGGACATCTAATACAGTGGATTTAGCGATTTTTACTGTTATGAGTGGTGAAACGGTTGGCTAACAATGTCTTATTCGGAGTGGTTAACGTTGTTAGGAACTGGCAGAAGGCAGGTACACGGATAGTAAAAAATGGCTATCTGTACCGTGGGGATTTCGTCAGAGGAATATTGATAATGCTAAACGCAAAAAGGCCATCCTTTCGGATGGCCTTCTGCTTTGTTTGATGCCTGGCAGTTCCCTACTCTCGCATGGGGAGGCCCCACACTACCATCGGCGCTACGGCGTTTCACTTCTGAGTTCGGCATGGGGTCAGG
>NZ_JAFBFW010000005.1 GCF_016909495.1 Pantoea coffeiphila
TGACTCTGCTGACTCTGCTGACTCTGCTGACTCTGCTGACTCTGCTGACTCTGCTGACTCTGCTGACTCTGCTGACTCTGCTGACTCTGCTGACTCTGCTGACTTTGCTGACTCTGCTGACTCTGCTGACTCTGCTGACTCTGCTGACTCTGCTGAAGCAGTCGCTCTTACTGCATACCCAATATAATCAAAGGGCCACCCGGTTGGATGGCCCTAAAATAGACTAAAATAATAAAATCAGTGGATTACCTGTGAAAGGAATGCACGGGTTCTCTCAGACTTAGGATTAGAGAAAAACTCTTGTGGCGGTGCCTGTTCGACGATCTCCCCGCGATCCATAAAGATCACTCGATCCGCAACGGTGCGAGCAAAGCCCATTTCATGGGTAACACACAGCATTGTCATCCCGTCTTCAGCCAGACCAATCATCGTGTCCAGCACTTCTTTCACCATTTCTGGGTCCAGCGCGGAGGTAGGTTCATCAAACAGCATGATCTTTGGCTTCATGCACAGCGAGCGCGCAATCGCTACGCGCTGCTGCTGGCCACCCGACAGCTGGCCGGGAAACTTATGTGCATGTTCAGCAATGCGGACGCGTTCCAGATAATGCATAGCCAGCTCTTCTGCCTCTTTTTTCGGCGTTTTACGAACCCAGATTGGCGCAAGCGTACAGTTCTGCAGCACGCTAAGATGCGGGAATAAATTAAAATGCTGGAAAACCATGCCCACTTCCGTGCGCACGCGCTCAATATTGCGCAGATCGTCGTTAAGCAGAGTTCCATCAAC
Organism: Pantoea coffeiphila; assembly: GCF_016909495.1. Taxonomy (GTDB): domain Bacteria; phylum Pseudomonadota; class Gammaproteobacteria; order Enterobacterales; family Enterobacteriaceae; genus Erwinia; species Erwinia coffeiphila. The sequence continues at coordinate 787 of NZ_JAFBFW010000005.1, forward strand.
CACAATGCGACCCTGCTGATGCTCTTCCAGATGATTGATACAGCGGATCGTGGTGGATTTACCGGACCCCGAAGGACCGCACAGAACGATTCGCTCGCGTGGTTTGACCGCCAGATTAATATTCTTCAGCACGTGGAACTGCCCGTACCATTTATTAACGTTTTCGAGCGTAATCATCATCGCATCGTCAGAAGGGGTAATAATTTGAGTCATTTAATTAACCTCAGTGCGGCGTACGCCCGGTGTGAAAGCGCTTTTCCAGATGCTGGCTGTAGCGCGACATGCTAAAACAGAAAATCCAGTAGACCAGTGCAGCAAAAACGTATCCTTCGGTCGACATACCCAACCAGGTGGGGTCGACGGTCGCCTGCTGCACGCTACTAAACAGATCGAATAGTCCGATGATGATCACCAGACTGGTATCTTTGAACAGGGCAATAATGGTATTTACCAGCCCCGGAATTACCAGTTTCAACGCCTGAGGCAGGATAACCAGCCCCTGCGTTTTCCAGTATCCCAGCCCCAGCGATTCTGCGGCTTCGTACTGACCCTTTGGCAGCGCCTGCAGGCCACCGCGAACCACTTCCGCCACATAGGCCGACTGAAACAGGATCACCCCAACCAGTGCGCGGATAAGCTTATCAATGGTGCTGCCTTCCGCCATAAACAGCGGCAACATAACTGAGGACATAAATAGCACGGTGATGAGAGGAACTCCCCGCCAGAACTCAATAAACAGGATGCACAGCGTACGGACAACCGGCATGGTTGAGCGACGACCCAATGCCAGCAGGACCCCCAGCGGTAGCGCCCCGGCAATCCCCACTGACGCAATAATCAACGTCAGCGTCAATCCCCCCCACTGACGAGTTTCAACCCGATCCAGGCCGAAATAGCCACCATACATCAGCAGCCAGACGACTATCGGGTAGGTAATTGCCCAGGCGGCAATATAGCGGCCTCTGCGCGGTAATCTGCTGACGAACATAGGCACGATCGATATCAGCCCGATAATCAGGGCCAGATTGATGCGCCAGCGCAGTTCATGCGGATACAGGCCATACATAAACTGGCCGAAGCGCGCATGGATGAATATCCAGCAGGCTCCTTCCTTAGTACAGTCTGCCCGGGTGGTGCCAAACCAGTTAGCCTGGAAGATCAGCCAGTTCAGAGCCGGTGGGATAACCGACCACATCACCCACAGACAAAACAGAGTCAGCAGGGTATTACCCCAGCTGGAAAACAGATTCTTCCTGGCCCAGGTCACCGCACGCGCAAGCGCGTTGGGAGCAGCGGGCGAAGTTTCATGAGTGACAACAGTCATAATTATCCGTTCTCTTAGCGCTCAATGAGGGCGATCTTGCGGTTATAAATATTCATGAGCAGCGATATCGACAGGCTGATAATGAGGTAAACCCCCATCGTAATGGCGATCGTTTCGATAGCCTGGCCTGTCTGATTCAGTACCGTTCCGGCAAACAGCGACACCATATCCGGGTAGCCAATCGCCGCAGCCAGAGAAGAGTTCTTCACGATATTGAGATACTGACTGGTCAACGGCGGAACGATGACCCGCATGGCCTGCGGAATAATTACCTGACGCAGCGTGACGGGGTTTGGCAGGCCCAGCGAACGGGCCGCTTCATGCTGACCGTAAGGCACTGACTGAATACCCGAGCGGATAACTTCTGCGATAAAGGAAGAGGTGTAAATTGACAGTGCCAGCGTTAACGCCGCCAGTTCCGGTATCAGCACAAAACCACCGCGGAAGTTGAAGCCGCGCAGCTCAGGGACATCCCAGTGCATTGGACGGCCTGCAAACAGCGATGCCACAAGCGGAAACAGGATCAGCATAGCGATAGCTGCAGGCCAGGTACGACGCAGTTGGCCGGTCTTCAACTGATGCATTCTGTTGTAGCGGAAGAGAGCGACGGTGATCACGACAGCCAGCAAAATCGCGATCAGGAACGGCCACGTTCCCGGCGCATACTCAGGCCAGGGAATGTACAGTCCGCGATTGCTGACAAACGCGAGGTCGAAGGCGCTGAGTGCCTGGCGAGGGCCGGGTAAATTACGCAATACGGCAAAGTACCAGAAGAAAATCTGTAACAGCGGCGGGATATTGCGGAACGTCTCAATATAGATATTAGAGATTTTACGCAACAGCCAGTTGTCAGATAACCGCGCCAGTCCAATAAAGAAGCCGAGAAACGAGGCAAACACAATACAGAGTGCGGAAACCAGCAGCGTATTGGTCAGGCCGACCAGAAAAACGCGAGCATAGGTATCGCCTTCACTGTAATCAATCAGATGCTGAACAATACCAAAGCCTGCACTGCGTTCCAGGAAGCCAAAACCGGAGGTAATTCCCCGGTTTGCAAGGTTGATGATGGTGTTATGGATCAGGTAGCCAGCAACGATAAGTACCGCGGCGATCGCAGCGATCTGATAAAACCATGCGCGAACCGCAGGATTACTGAATGAAAAATCCCTTTTTACGGTTGGGCGTTGAGACATGTTGAAACCTCAGTAACGAAAATTCTGATGTGGGCACCGCTGGAGCGGTGCCCGGTATTCGGAGGAATTAACGTACTGGCGGTGCGTACTGAATGCCGCCATTGTTCCATAGCGCATTCTGACCACGGGCAATTTTCAGCTGACTGTCTTTACCGACGTTACGGTCAAAGACTTCCTGATAGTTACCGACCTGCTTAACGATGTTGTAAGCCCATTTGTTGTCGAGCTTCAGATCTTTACCAAAATCACCTTCGGCACCCAACAGGTGAGCCATATCAGGCGTCGTAGGCTTCGCAGCCATCTGGTCAACATTTTTAGAGGTGATACCCATCTCTTCGGCATTCAGCATGGCGAACAGTGACCATTTCACAATCGTGAACCAGTCATCATCGCCGCGGCGTACCACTGGTCCCAGAGGCTCTTTCGAGATGACTTCCGGAAGAACGATAAATTCATCAGGCTTGCCCAGCTTGATACGCAGGGCATACAGCTGAGACTGGTCGGAGGCCAGCGTATCGCAGCGGCCGGTATCCAGCGCCTTAGCGGATTCGTCTGAACGGTCAAAGGTGACCGGCGTGTACTGCATTTTGTTCGCTTTAAAGTAATCAGCCACGTTCAGTTCGGTATCGGTACCGGCCTGAATACAAACCGTTGCGCCATCCAGCTCTTTTGCACTTTTCAGGCCTGCTTTCTGGTGGGTCAGGAAGCCGATGCCGTCGTAATAGTTAACGCCGGCGAAAATAAAGCCCATACCACCGTCGCGCGCAGAGGTCCAGGTGGTATTACGCGACAGAATATCAACCTCACCGGATTGCAGTGCGGTAAAACGCTCTTTCGCAGTCAGCGGGGTATATTTCACTTTTTCCGCATCACCAAACACCGCTGCGGCTGCAGCACGACATACATCCACATCAATACCGGTAAATTTGCCGCTGGCATCCGCATAGGAGAAGCCCGGCAAACCATCACTGATACCACATTGAATGAAGCCTTTCTTTTTAATGGCATCCAGAGTGGTGCCCGCGTGGGCCTGATTGGCAACGGCAAACAGTGTTGCAGCGGCAATCAACGTGGAGAGCATCATTTTTTTCATAAAGCATCCTGTGTGGCGGGATCATATTGTTATGTTTTAACGCACGCTTTGGTGCGCTTGCCTGTCTGGCTATTCACTGCTTTGCAAACACGGTGCCAGGTTTGCATTGCGCTGAATTCCTTGGAAAGCTTTACTAATAATCAGAAGGGAATTGAAAGTTTTATTAATATCGCGCACTGGGGCGGGGCAAAAATAGATGGCTTGGTCACAGATGGTGCAAACAGTTTCACTATATGGAAACGCTGTGAGAAAGGTAACAATTTTGTAAGGGTTTTGTAGGGAAATAGATAAAAGCCAGCGAGGATACGCTGGCTTTCATAATTCAGAGAGGGCTATTAGTAGAGAGAAGTCGCCCCTGCCGGGCGAGTTTTAAAGCGGCGATGCAGCCACATATACTGGTTTGGCGCGCGCATGATCTCGCGCTCAATCACGCGGTTCATATAGGCTGCTGCCTGCTGCTCGTCATCGATCGGATAATCTTTCAGTTCTGGTTGGATGACCAGTTCATAGCCGCTGCCATCCTCTTTGCGGATCAGCACGACGGTCACCATCGCCGGTTTTGCCATACGGGCCAGCATCCATGTACCGCTGGTGGTGGCGGCCTGGGGGACGGCGAACAGCGGCGCAAACACGCTGCCTTTCGGGCCGTAATCCTGGTCTGGAGCAAACCAAACGGCTTCACCCTGTTTTAGAGCCTGGACCATGCCACGTAGATCACGGCGGTTGATCATCGCCTTGTTAGAACGCATACGTCCTTTGGTCTGAACCCATTCCATCAGCTTGTTATTGTGCGGGCGGTACATGGCCATCATCGGCTGGCAGAGGCCCATCGCCCGGCCACCCAGCTCAAGCGACATGAAGTGCACGCCAATCACTAAGGCGCCGCGGCCCTCGCTCTGTGCAGCCTGAAGATTATGCAGGCCATTAACCTTGAACCAGCGCTTAACGCGACGATCTGACCAAAACCATGCCATTCCAGTTTCAATCAACCCCATCCCAAGGGATTCAAAGTTTCCGACGATGCGGTGCTCCAACTGCTCCCGATCCATATCCGGGAAACAGAGTTCCAGGTTACGGCGGGCAATCGAGACGCGGCGCTTCATAAAGCGCATTGAAGTGCGCCCCATCCAGCTGCCAAGTCGGTGTAATAACGGATACGGCAGCTGTACCAGCAAAAACAGTACGCTGACGCCAAACCAGGTAAGCCAGTAACGCGGGTGCAGATAGCCCCTCTGGAACTTAGGTGAATGCTTCATAATTACTCGTATAGCGTTAAGGGATGGTGAATCTGTATTGCATTAATGAAACGAATAGCTGCGGTACAGTAACTCAGACACCCAATCAGGACGATGGTTTAACCGGGTTCCGCTACCGGCAAAAACTTTACATTCGTGGGGCGTTACGCACTGCGGTCAGAAAGGTGAGGGCGGCGGGCCTGCGAAGGCATTTCCATTGGCGCTGAGTGTACACAGGTTACAGGCCATCCAGGAAGGGGGTAAGCCGAATAATCTGAGAAGAATTTCAAGAGCGAAAACTGTCAGGTCAGAGTCATTGAATTATCGACAAAAAATGCACTATCAGATTGACTCAATTTCTTCTGCCGAACGGAGCGTTTAAGCAATTTATCAGGCTATTAAAAAAGGCGCTTCCCATGCCGAGGAGCGCCTTTTATCAAACATATCACTGATTAGTATCAGTTCATGCCGTATTTTTTCAGTTTCTTACGCAGTGTTCCGCGGTTGATACCCATCATCAGGGCTGCACGGGTCTGGTTGCCACGGGTGTATTGCATCACCATGTCCAACAGAGGCTGTTCTACTTCAGCCAGTACCAGCTCATACAGGTCATTCACATCCTGACCATTCAGTTGAGCAAAATAGTTCTTCAGTGCCTGCTTGACCGAATCACGCAGTGGCTTTTGGGTCACCTGATCCTGTGAGTTCACGGTAGATACGGTCAGTACGTCAGAATTTACGCGTTGTTCGAACATAGTTCTGTCAGCTCTTTATTTCTAATTACGCAAGATTTTCGAAGTATGCCTCCAACGCCTCCAGCTGTTCGCTGGCATCCTCAATGGCGTTGAATGTGCGCCGAAACTGGTCGTTTGGGGCATGCTCCTGGAGATACCAGGAGACGTGCTTTCGGGCAATACGGTATCCTTTGCGGTGACCATAAAAGTCGTGCAGTTCCCGTAAGTGCTCGATGAGCAAGCGCTTTACTTCAGCCAGTGGCATCGGTGCCAGCAGCTCCCCAGTGTCCAGATAATGCTGGATTTCCCGGAAGATCCACGGTCTTCCCTGAGCCGCGCGTCCTATCATCAGGGCATCAGCCCCCGTATAGTCAAGCACAGCTCTGGCTTTATGCGGGTCAGTAATGTCTCCATTCGCGATAATCGGAATGGATACGTTCTGCTTAACTGTCCGAATGCTGTCGTACTCAGCTTCGCCGTTGAACAAACAGGCGCGTGTGCGTCCATGAATTGTCAGGGCCTGAATACCGCAGCGTTCAGCCAATTGGGCAATCTCTACGCAGTTGCGGTTGTCGCTGTCCCAGCCGGTGCGAATCTTTAACGTTACCGGTACGTCAACTGCATTGACCACCGCCGAGAGGATAGACTTCACCAGCTCAGGGTGCTGCAGCAGTGCCGAACCTGCCATTTTCCGATTCACTTTTTTGGCCGGACATCCCATGTTGATGTCAATGACCTGCGCACCTGATGCTGCATTGATACGCGCGGCTTGTGCCATCTCTTCCGGGTCACAACCTGCAATTTGCACGGTACGAATACCTGGCTCATCACTGTGTACCATACGCAACCGTGATTTATCGCTGGCCCAAACTTCAGGGTTAGACGACAACATCTCGGATACGGTCATTCCAGCGCCCATTGAATAGCAAAGGGTCCTGAACGGCCTGTCGGTGATCCCGGCCATCGGGGCTGCAATCAATCGATTACGAAGCTGGTGATTTCCTATGCGCATGAAAAAAAAGTGACCATAGTGTGTCCGCAAGGCGGCGTATATTACGCATTTTTTCAGGAAGATGAAAGGCCAAACTTTGAACAATCTAACGCTAGCGGTCAATGTCGTGCGTAGCTCAGCCCATGTTGTATATTTTAATTCATATAAAACAATAAATTAAAAAATTATGCTGAAATTGTGTACAAAGATTTTTCTTTTTTTGTGACCAATATAACAACATTTTTCACGTCAGATTGGGTGTTATTTGGCACATGTGACGCAAAGAACGCGCTGACACAGTTCTAATGACCTGCGCCAGCGAAATTTTAGTGGCGGATACCGGTAATACGGCACCACTCCTCTTTCTCGGCGACCGGGTCGAGAGTAAAGGTGTCTGCGTAGGCTTCACAGACGCTTTCTGCCTGGCTCGCCAGTACGCCGGAAAGTCCCAAATGACCACCGCTTTTTGGTAACACGCTAATCAGCGGTGCCAGTTCGCGCAGCGGGCCTGCGAGGATATTGGCAACTACCACGTCGGCACTCAGGTTGTCCGGCTGCTGGTGGGGCAGGTACAGCGACAGGCGTTCAGAAACACCGTTACGTTCAGCGTTGTCACGGCTTGCCTGAATAGCCTGAGGATCGATATCAATGCCAATCGCCTGTGCAGCACCCAGCTTCAGCGCCGCAATGGCCAGAATGCCGGAGCCGCAGCCAAAATCGATTACTGTTTTACCCACTAGGTCCAGGCCATCCAGCCATGCGAGGCACAGCGCTGTGGTGGGATGGGTGCCGGTGCCAAAGGCGAGCCCCGGATCGAGCATGACGTTAACCGCCTCAGGGTCCGGTACATCACGCCAGCTTGGGCAAATCCACAGACGCTGACCAAAGCGCATCGGGTGGAAGTTGTCCATCCACTCGCGCTCCCAGTCTTTATCTTCGATCTGCTCGATCTTATGGTGGAAGCTCGATCCCAGCAGCGGATGTTGTTCCAGTCCGGCGATCACGTCCGGCATCTCGGTTTCTGCATCAAACAGACCGATGACGTCGGTATCACCCCACAGGCGGGTTTCGCCCGGCAGCGGTTCGAAAACCGGATTATCGTGCGTATCCTGGAAGGTCACCGATACCGCGCCGTTTTCAATCAGTGCGTCACCGAGTTCTTCAGCCTGAGCGCCGGTCGTATTAATCTTCATCTGTATCCAGGGCATAGCAATTCTCTTATTCAAACAGGGTGGAGGCCTTCTGCGGTTCAGCAGCAGAGTGGCCAAAACGGTTGCCGGCAATAAAGGCCAGCAGGCTCAGCAGCAGCGCAGGCACAATGGGGTGGAAACCCATCGGCTCAATGTGCAGGCTGGCCAGCAGTGTGTAACAGGCTGCACCGGTAATCATGCTGCTCAGTGCGCCAGCGGCATTGGCCTTTTCCCAGTACAGCCCCAGCACCAGCGGCCAGAGGAATACGGCTTCAAGCCCACCGAACGCCAACAGATTCAGCCAGATAATCATATCGGGTGGATTCCACGCCGCCAGCAGCAGAAGCAGACCCAGCACCAGCGTTACCAGACTGGAGAAGCGTTTAAGCAGGCGCTCGTTCGCCATATGCTCGGGTCGTACACGCAGGTAGAGATCTTTCACGATCGTTGCCGATGATTGTAGCAGCTGGGCATTGATCGTTGACATGATCGCCGCCATCGGTGCGGCAAGAAAGATCCCGGCGGCCAGCGGTGGCAGTACCTGGATCATCAGCGTCGGGATCACCTGGTCGGGGATCGCCAGATCCGGCAGCACGGCGCGGCCCAGAGCACCGGCCAGATGCATCCCCAGCATCAGCACGGCGACCACGATGGTACCGAGGACGATGGCCATATGCACCGCTTTGCTGTCTTTATAGGAGATACAGCGCACGGCGGTATGTGGCAGGCCAATCACCCCGAAGCAGACCAGAACCGAGAAAGAGGCGAGGAACGTTGGCGTCAGAATATTATCCACACCGGAAGGCGTAATCAGCCGGGGATCGATCGCTTCCAGTTTGGCAACAGCACTGTGCATTCCGCCTGCCGCGTGGATCACCGCATACAGCAGCAGAAACGTTCCCAGCAGCATCACCAGGCCCTGCATTGCATCGTTCAGCACGCTGGCGCGGAAGCCGCCAAAGGCGGTATACAGGGCAATGCTGCCGCCGAAGATCAGCAGGCCGGTATCGTAAGGTATCCCTGCTGCCGTCTCCAGCAGGCGCGCGCCGCCGATAAACTGCACCGTCATCGCGCCGATAAAGGCAACCAGCAGACTCAGACTCGCCAGCCACACCAGCAGGGGGCTGCGGTAGCGGGCATACAGCATATCGTTGAGCGTGACGGCGTTATAGCGACGGGCAAGAATCGCGAACTTTTTCCCCAGTACGCCCAGCGCCAGCCAGACAGCGGGAACCTGTACCATCGACAGCAGCACCCAGCCGAGGCCGTATTTATAGGCGGCACCCGGGCCACCGATAAAGGAACTGGCGCTGATATAAGTGGTGGTCAGGGTCATCGCCAGCACAAAGCCGCCCATGGAACGGCTACCAAGGAAATACTCGGTGAGGAAACTGCCTTCGCGGCGCTTGCGCATGGCAAATACCGACAGACCGGCGACCAGCAGTAAATAGCCAATCAGCGGTAAAATAATCTCAAGCTTCACTGTCATCCTCCAGAGGAATATCGCGGAAAACCACGCGAACCATCAGCCAGCAGAGAAATATAAACAGGCCGGGCACCAGCAGGCAGGAGAGCTCAAACCAGTGTGGCAGCCCGGTGATGCCGGGGCGTTCGTCCCACAACCAGGCAGTCAGCACCCAGCAGGCAAGATAAGCCACCGCCAGCCAGAATGACCAGCGTGCTTCTTTATTCGCCTGTAGAAAACGCGTATCCATCCGTATCTCCTCAGAGTGACGGCAAAGGTTCATTTATGCAGGGATGGCAGAGTTAAGGCTCATGACCCGGCAACACCTTTAGAAGTGACTTACGGGGAAGGAGAATGGGCCTGACGATGCAGGCCCACGAGCAGGCAGGATTACTTCTCTTGCAGGCCGAGTTTCTTCTCCAGGTAGTGGATGTTGGTTCCACCGTGCTGGAAGTTCTCGTCTGACATGATTTTCATCTGCAGTTCGATATTGGTTTTAATCCCGTCAATAATCAGCTCCGCCAGCGCATTTTTCATGCGGGAGATAGCAACATCGCGGGTTTCACCGTAGGTGATCAGCTTGCCAATCATTGAATCATAGTACGGCGGCACGCTGTAACCGGCGTAGATATGTGATTCCCAGCGCACGCCAAAACCACCAGGCGCATGGAAGCGGGTGATCTTGCCTGGGCTTGGCAGGAAGGTGTTCGGGTCTTCGGCGTTAATACGGCATTCCACCGCATGGCCGCGAACGGTCACTTCTTCCTGTTTGATTGACAGCGGTTGACCGGCAGCGATACGCAGCTGCTCTTTGATCAGATCCACGCCGGTGATCATTTCAGTAACCGGGTGCTCAACCTGAATACGGGTGTTCATTTCAATGAAGTAGAACTCACCGTTTTCAAACAGGAACTCGAACGTACCCGCACCGCGATAGCCGATATCCACACAGGCTTTAGAGCAACGCTCGCCGATATAGCGACGCAGTTCTTCAGTAATGCCCGGTGCTGGCGCTTCTTCCACCACTTTCTGGTGACGACGCTGCATGGAACAGTCGCGCTCGGCCAGATAGATAGCGTTGCCCTGACCATCGGCCATAACCTGGATTTCGATGTGGCGTGGATTTTCCAGGTACTTTTCCATGTACACCATGTCGTTGTTGAAAGCCGCTTTGGCTTCCGCTTTCGTCATGGTGATGGATTGCTCCAGATCTTTGTCGCTGCGCACAACGCGCATACCGCGACCGCCGCCGCCGCCGGAGGCTTTGATAATCACCGGATAACCAATGCGTTTTGCAAAGGCACGGTTTTTATCCATGTCCTCGGTCAGTGGACCGTCTGAACCTGGCACGGTAGGCACACCGGCTTTCTTCATCGCGGTGATAGCGGAAACTTTATCGCCCATCAGGCGGATGGTATCCGCTTTTGGTCCGATAAAGATAAAGCCAGAACGCTCAACCTGCTCGGCAAAGTCTGCATTCTCGGACAGGAACCCGTAACCCGGATGGATAGCCACCGCACCGGTGATTTCCGCCGCAGAGATCAGCGCCGGAATATTCAGATAGCTTTTTACCGACTGAGCCGGGCCGATGCAGACGGTTTCGTCTGCCAGCAGCACGTGCTTCAGGTCGCGATCCGCAGTGGAGTGCACGGCAACGGTTTTGATGCCCAGCTCTTTACAGGCACGCAGAATACGCAGCGCAATCTCACCACGGTTAGCAATTACAATTTTATCAAGCATGGTTCGCCTCGTTATTCGATGACTACCAGCGGCTCGTCAAATTCAACTGGCTGACCGCTTTCGACCAGGATCGCTTTCACAACGCCGGATTTATCGGCTTCGATCTGGTTCATCATTTTCATGGCTTCAACGATGCACAGAGTGTCGCCGGCGTTAACTTTCTGGCCAATTTCAATGAAGGCTTTGGCATCCGGGCTTGGGGTACGATAGAACGTCCCTACCATTGGAGAGCGCACGATGTGGCCGCTGATCTCAGCTGCCGCTGGTGCTTCCATAGCCGGTGCAGAGGCAGGAGCCACGGCGGCGGCCAGAGCGGGCTGTGGCTGCTGCATCATTGGCGCAGCGTAAGCCTGCTGCATCATTGGATAGCCAACGTTAGCCGGGGAACGGCTGATACGAACTGACTCTTCGCCTTCAGAGATTTCCAGTTCAGCGATACCTGATTCTTCAACCAGTTCGATCAGTTTCTTAATCTTACGAATATCCATAAGTGTGGTTCCGTACTCTGTTTAATTAGATGGTGACAGGCGTTTTACCGCTGTCTGTAAAGCCCAGGAATAACCGTCGACGCCAAGTCCACAGATCACGCCGGCAGAAATATCAGAAAGATATGAATGATGGCGAAAAGGCTCACGGGCATGCACATTTGACAGATGAACTTCGATAAATGGGATGCTAACTGCCAGCAGCGCATCACGCAGTGCTACGCTGGTATGGGTGAATGCCGCCGGGTTGATGACGATATAATCGACATTGCCTTTTGCCTCATGTATGCGATCAATCAACGCATGTTCCGCATTGGACTGGAGATGGCTCAGGGTAACGTTCAGCGCTGCGGCCTGTGTCGTCAGATCGCTGACAATCTCGCCCAGCGTCGTGTGGCCATACTTTTCCGGCTCACGCGTACCCAGCAGATTCAGGTTGGGACCGTTCAAAAGGAGTACATGAAACTTATCCGTCATCTTGCTGCTATCTCCTGCGATAATTGAGGCATCGCACAAAATACATCGCCAAAGCCGGTTTGTCACCTCATTCAGATGAAATTTGATGTCGGCTGGCAAACGAAGTCGGGCATTATAACGATATCAACGCAATTAGCAGCTAAATACTGGTCTTATCAGCGAAGATAATCCACAGCGCCCGTGAAAAAGACGCCGAAGATTTATCCTGTTGTGACAGAGAACACGCTATCTGCGGGGGCAGAACCGATTACCACGGCCACCACTTGCGGAATGTTTTATAACGGAATGCCAGCAGGATCGCGGCAAGTAACGCATAAATCCACGGCTGTGGCGAAAGCACTTTCACCGACCAAAGATAGTGAATGGGTGCCAGAATTGCCACCAGGTAGACGGTGTAATGCAGCGTTTGCCAGCGTTTCCCTAATCGACGCTGGGCTTTCTGGAAGGAGGTAGCGGCCAGCAGCAGCAGGATAACCCAGCTGATCAAGCCGAAGGTCAGATACGGTCGGTAAATCAGTTCCGAACCCAGCAGGCCAATATTGTCGATCCCCAGCTCCAGTAGCGAATAGCTGACCAGGTGCAGGGTCGCCCAGGCAAAGCACCAGAGCCCCAGCAATCGGCGTACGCGGATCAGCAGGGGCTGCTTTCCATAGCGAGCAACAGGTGTGACGGCCAGGCTGGCCAGCAGAAACTTCAGCGCCATTCTGCCGGTAAAATGCTGGATATCCTTCGCCGGATCGGCGCTGAACCAGCCCTGGTCAATAGAGAGCAGCAGCCAGAGGAACGGCAGGAAGCCGGCCAGATGCAGCAGAACCTTCAGGACGGTTATTTGTTTCGCATTCAGGCGCATCACTTAAAAATTTTCCCGTAAATCAAGGCCACGGTAGAGCGAAGCCACCTGTTCAGCATAGCCGTTATAGAGCAGCGTCGGCTGGCGCTTAACATCAAGAATACCGCCTGATCCAATCACGCGCTCGCTGGCCTGCGACCAGCGTGGGTGATCGACGTGTGGATTCACATTGGCATAGAACCCGTATTCGTTGGGTGCCAGCTGGTTCCAGGTTGTGGGCGGCATATCTTTGACCAGACTGATTTTTACGATGGATTTAATCCCTTTAAAGCCGTACTTCCAGGGTACGGTCAAACGGATCGGCGCGCCGTTTTGCGGCGGCAGCGCTTTGCCATAAACGCCGGTGGTCAGCAGAGTCAGCGGATGCATGGCTTCATCCAGCCGTAATCCTTCTACATAAGGATAATCCAGCCCGCCGCCGATAAAACGATCCTGCTGACCGGGCATTTCATCCGGGGCATAGACCGTCTGGAAGGCGACATAGCGTGCATTGCTGGTGGGTTCGGCGGCTTTTAGCAATTTACCCAGTTCGAAGCCAATCCACGGCACAACCATTGACCAGGCTTCAACGCAGCGCATGCGGTAGATTCGCTGCTCCAGTGGAAAGCGCTTAAAGATATCATCCATATCTAAAGTCAGTGGTTTTGCCACTTCACCGTCGATGGTGATTTTCCAGTCGGTGGTTTTTAGCGTGCCCGCATTGGCGGCAGGGTCGGCTTTATCCAGCCCGAATTCGTAGAAGTTATTGTAGCCGGTGACCTTATCTTCCGGCGTTAGCGGTAAATCGGCCTGGTACTGCGCGGGCTTACTGAATTCCAGTGCCTTACCCGGCATCGCTTTTGGGCGATCGTTGCCTTTAAACCATGAAAGCACATCGGCTCTGGCAGCACCGGGCAGGGTGAAAGCCGCAGCCCCAAGTCCTAAGGTTTTTAACAGCGTCCGCCGGCGGGTATTAAACACGCTCTCCGGCGTGACGTCGTTTTCAGACAGTGTGTTTACGGTTTTCATGGGGAATTCTCGATAAAGACTGTGGATATTAGAGCATGGCCTGGCGAAGAAGTTTCAGCGAGCATTCAGGTAAAATGGAGCATTTGCGGTTAAATCAGCCCCGGCAAATAAACCGGGGCGAAAGGATTAGCGAACCCGTACCAGCGTCCGGCCGGTTATCTGATTATTTAACAATCTTTCTGCGGCCTCAGGGGCCTGTGACAGCGAAATCTCCGTAGTGGCCTGTTGATAGAACGAGGCAGGTAAAACCTTGACCAGGCGTTTCCAGGCGGCAATACGTCGTGCGGTCGGGGCCATCACTGAATCGACCCCCTGCAGGCGCACATTACGTAAAATAAACGGCATCACGCTGGTGGGCAGATCGAAGCCACCGGCAAGGCCACAGGCGGCTACCACGCCGCCCCAGGAGGTTTGCGCCAGAACGCTGGCCAGTACCTGGCCACCTGCGGCATCGATTGCCCCTGCCCAGCGCTGTTTTTCCAGCGGGCGGGAGGCTTCGCTGAACTCGCTGCGTGGCAAAATGTGGGTGGCGCCCAGCTGCTGTAAATAGTCGTGGGTAGATTCACGCCCGCTGACGGCAGTCACTCGGTAACCCAGCGCGTGCAGCAGTGCAATTGCCGTGCTGCCCACGCCGCCGCTGGCTGCGGTTACCAGTACCTCTCCGCTTTCCGGAGTCACTCCACCTTCTTCAAGTGCCATGACACAAAGCATGGCAGTCAGCCCGGCGGTGCCGATAATCATTGCCTGGCGAGCCTCCAGGCCTTCAGGTAGCGCAACCAGCCAGTCCGCTTTCACCCGCGCCTGTTCAGCCAGCCCGCCCCAGTGGTTCTCGCCAACGCCCCAGCCGGTGAGTACCACCGACTGGCCGCTGTGAAAGCGCGGATCGCTGCTGGTGTGTACTTTTCCGGCAAAATCAATGCCGGGAACCATCGGGAACTGGCGAATAATCTTTCCCTTACCGGTAATCGCCAGCGCGTCCTTATAGTTAATGCCTGACCACTCAATATCCACGGTAACGTCGCCGGGAGGGAGATCGCTGCTGTCAACCTGCTGGATGGAGGCCAGTGTTTTGCCGTCTGCCTGTTCGAGAACCAGTGCCTGCATGTGAATCTCCTGAAATCGCTTGTTCAATGAAAAAAGTACCTGGGACGACTATACTCGCAGAAACCTCTGATTATCTGACACCAGACAAGCAAACGGCATCCGGGTTATGGTATTTTTCCATTCCGTGTTACTCAGGCTAAGGGTGCCTGTTTCCGCCTGCCATTAATCTACGAGTGTACATTACCGTTAATGGCGTATCTGTCACCGCAGTTGAATGGGCACAAGGATGCGATTAACCACCAAACTTTCTGCGATTATCACACTGCTCTGCACATTAGGAATGTTGCTAATGCTGGTGGGCTGCGTGCTGAGCTTCTTCTATATTAGCAACCAGAGAGCAGAATTTCGGGTTGAACGGATGGCTGACGATGTCGATCTCGCCTTGTTAACCCAGTCCCCGCAGCAGATCTCTCCCTGGCTCCATCAGGTCATGAACCCCTTACAGATTGAGCGCATTGAGCTGAATGACGGCAACAACACTCTGTTGCAGGTCACCCGCCATCAGCAGTCACTGCTTGATGATGAACCGAACCGCTTTCGTCAGACCGATATTCATCTTCGCCAGCATCCTCATTTAACTCTGCGCATTATGTGGATCGATCCGACCAAAACGTGGTTCAGCTCGATGATTGGAGCCTCAACGCTATTGGCTATCGTTGCCGTGGTGGCGATCATGACATTTTTGCTGGTGCAGGCCCATCGCTGGCTTTACCGGCAGTTGAAAGGCCTGGAAAAGCTGGAGGTGCGTGCAGAAGCTATCATCAAAGGTGAGCGCGCCAGCGTACGTCCGGGGTCGATACATGAATGGCCGGCAAAAGCGAGTAGCGCAATTGATTTGCTGCTGGCGGATCTGAAAGAGGCGGGAGAGCAGCATTACCGCGTCGACACGCTGATCCGCACCTTCGCCGCTCAGGACCCGCGCACCGGGTTAAATAATCGCCTGTTCTTTGATAATCAATTGACCACGTTACTGGAAGATCCTGAGGCGGTTGGCACGCACGGGATGGTAATGATGATCCGCCTGCCGGATTTTGACACGCTGCGCGAGCGCTGGGGGCATACCGAGGTTCAGGACTATCTGTTTGCGCTGGTCAATCTGCTGTCGACCTTTGTTTTACGCTACCCCGGCGCGCTGCTGGCGCGTTACTTCCGCAGCGACTTTGCCGTGCTGTTGCCGCACCGCAGCATCAAAGATGCCGATGGCATTGCATCGCAGCTGATTAAGGCGGTGGATACGCTGCCGCCAACGCGCATGCTGGACCGGGACGATATGATTCATATCGGTATCAGCGGCTGGCGCAGCGGGCAGACTACGCAGCAGGTAATGGAAAATGCCGAACTGGCCACTCGTCAGGCAACTTTACAAGGTGGAAACGGTTGGTCGGTCGGTGAAGGTGCACTTCAGGATCTGGGGCGGGGCAGCGTGAAATGGCGCACGCTACTGGAAAATACCGTTAATCGTGGCGGCCCTCGCCTGTATCAGAAACCGGCGGTGACCAGCGAAGGCAAGGTTCATCACCGTGAGATGATGCCGCGCATATTTGACGGTGAAAAAGAGCTGCTGGCGGCGGAATACCTGCCACTGGCGCAGCAGCTTGGACTGGCAGAGCGCTACGACCGCCAGATGGTGACGCGGATCTTGACGCTGGTTGAACTGTGGCCCGAAGAGACGCTGGCGATTCCTCTGACACTGGACTCCCTGCTGCAGCGCAGTTTCCTCAACTGGCTGCGCGATAGTTTGCTGCAATGCACTAAATCACAAAGAAAACGTATTTTATTTGAACTTGCAGAAGCGGATGTGTGTCAACACTTCAATCGGTTAGACCCGGTGTTTCGTTTGATCTATGGTTTTGGCTGCCGCGTGGCCATCAATCAGGCAGGGTTAACCGTGGTTAGCACCGCTTATATACGACAGTTTCAGGTGGAGCTGATTAAGCTGCACCCGGGGCTGGTGCGTAATATCGAGCGGCGTACGGAAAATCAGCTGTTTGTACAGAGCCTGATTGAGAGCTGCAAGCACACATCAACACGGGTTTTTGCCGCCGGAGTGCGTTTTAAAGAGGAGTGGCAAACTCTGGTTGAGCTGGGCGTTACCGGTGGTCAGGGGGACTTTTTTGCATCCTCTCAGCCGGTCAACAGCAACGTGAAAAAATATTCGCAAAGATATCGAGTTTAGCCTGCCGTTAGCCGGGTTTTCACGTAGAATAGCCGCGCGGTGTGGTTCGAAGCGGCTTCCTTGCCAGCCGAAGCGAAACTAAAATGTTAAATATTATGTATGTTATGTCCGCTTTATCCGTCTAAACCCCAGGGCAGGATGCCGCGTTATAAGCATTTTTTGCAGAAGATGCTGCTGAAGGTTGTGACACCGGCGCGAGATAGCATGATTTTTCACCGAAGTAGACTGTTTTTGCGCCTTGTCGCTGCTTCGTGTGGTTGGTAAAGTAAGCGGATTTTATTTTCCGCCCCCAGCTTGCAGGATTATCCTTTAGTATGTTTAAAAAATTTCGTGGCATGTTTTCCAACGACTTGTCCATCGACCTGGGTACCGCCAATACCCTGATCTACGTGAAAGGACAGGGCATTGTTCTTAATGAGCCCTCCGTCGTTGCTATTCGTCAGGATCGTGCCGGTTCTCCTAAGAGCGTGGCGGCAGTAGGTCATGACGCAAAACAAATGCTGGGCCGTACGCCCGGCAATATCGCGGCTATTCGTCCAATGAAAGACGGCGTTATCGCTGACTTCTTCGTGACCGAGAAAATGCTGCAACACTTTATTAAACAGGTACACAGCAACAGCTTTATGCGCCCAAGCCCGCGCGTGCTGGTGTGTGTGCCCGTGGGCGCAACGCAGGTTGAACGCCGTGCTATCCGTGAATCTGCCCAGGGGGCTGGTGCGCGTGAAGTGTTCCTGATTGAGGAACCTATGGCCGCGGCAATCGGTGCTGGCCTGCCGGTATCTGAAGCGACCGGTTCGATGGTGGTGGATATCGGTGGCGGTACAACAGAAGTTGCCGTGATTTCCCTCAACGGCGTGGTTTATTCCTCTTCCGTACGTATTGGTGGTGACCGCTTCGATGAAGCCATCATTAATTATGTGCGTCGTAACTACGGTTCACTGATCGGTGAAGCAACCGCGGAACGCATCAAGCACGGTATCGGCTCGGCTTACCCGGGTGATGAAGTGCATGAAATGGAAGTCCGTGGCCGTAACCTGGCTGAAGGGGTTCCACGTGGTTTCACGCTGAACTCAAACGAGATCCTGGAAGCGCTGCAGGAGCCTTTGACCGGTATCGTGAGCGCCGTTATGGTCGCACTGGAACAGTGCCCGCCAGAGCTGGCATCTGACATCTCCGAACGCGGCATGGTACTGACCGGTGGTGGTGCGCTGCTGCGTAACCTGGACCGCCTGCTTATGGAAGAGACCGGCATTCCGGTAGTCGTTGCAGAAGATCCGCTGACCTGCGTAGCACGCGGTGGTGGTAAAGCGTTGGAAATGATTGACATGCACGGCGGCGATTTGTTCAGCGAAGAATAATTTGCCTGAAGGGAGTGGCGGGGCGCTGCCCGCACTCCTTTTTCATGTTGTCGAGGAAAACGCCGATTTTATGAAGCCGATGTTCAGCAGGGGGCCTTCCCTGCAGTTACGCTTATTTTTAGCGGTTATAGTGGCAATAGGCGTTATTGTTGCCGATAGTCGTATGGGGGCTTTCACCCAAATACGCACCTATATGGATACCGCCGTTAGTCCATTCTACTTTCTGGCCAATGGGCCGCGTCAAATTCTGGACGATGTTTCTGAAACATTGGCCTCCCGCCAGCAGATCGAGCTGGAAAATAAAGCCTTACGTCGTGAACTGATCCTGAAGAACAGCGAACTGCTGATGCTGGGACAATTCAAACAGGAAAATGCCCGCCTGCGCGAACTGCTGGGTTCGCCGCTGCGTCAGGATGAACACAAGATGGTGACCCAGGTCATCTCTACCGGTAGCGATCCTTATACCGATCAGGTAGTGATTGATAAAGGCAGCGTAAACGGTGTTTACGAAGGGCAGCCGGTTATCAGCGATAAGGGCGTCGTCGGACAGGTGGTTGCCGTCGGCAAAATCACCAGCCGCGTGCTGCTGATTTGCGATGCTTCCCATGCACTGCCGATCCAGGTGCTGCGCAACGATATCCGCGTTATCGCGGCGGGCAACGGCTGCACGGAAGATTTGCAGCTTGAGCATCTGCCGGGCAACACCGATATTCGTGTTGGTGACGTACTGGTGACGTCGGGCCTCGGTGGGCGTTTCCCTGAAGGCTATCCTGTCGGCGTTGTGTCGTCGGTGAAAGTGGATACGCAGCGTGCCTATACGGTGATTCAGGCTCGTCCAACTGCCGGACTGCAGCGTCTGCGCTATCTGCTACTGCTGTGGGGGGCCGATCGTAACGGCACCATGCCAATGGCGCCTGATGAAGTTCACCGCGTGGCAAACGAACGTCTGATGCAGATGATGCCTCAGGTACTGCCGCCGGTGAGCGAGATGGGGCCTCCGGCTCCGCCTGCCGTTAGTGATAGTGGTAGCACCGCGCCCGGCACGGCTGCCGTGACGGAACCCGTGCCAGCTCAAGCTGCGCCGGTTCGCCGCCAGTCACCGGTGCGTGGAGGTCAGCCTTGAGTAGCTATCGCAGTCATGGCCGCTGGGTCATCTGGCTCTCATTCCTCGTTGCGTTGGTATTGCAAATCATGCCCTGGCCGGAACAGATTTATATGTTCCGGCCATCCTGGCTGCTGCTGATCTTAATTTACTGGGTGCTGGCGCTGCCGCATCGGGTAAATGTCGGTACGGGATTCGTGATGGGATCTATAATGGACCTCATCTCTGGTTCAACGCTGGGCGTACGTGCGCTGGCATTGAGCATTATCGCGTATCTGGTGGCGTTTAAATTCCAGCTGTTCCGCAATCTGGCGCTGTGGCAGCAGGCACTGATGGTGATGGTGCTGTCGCTGGCGATGGATGTGATCGTCTTCTGGGCCGAATTCCTGGTAATCAACGTTTCGTTCAGACCAGAAATTTTCTGGAGCAGCGTCATCGACGGCATCCTCTGGCCCTGGTTGTTCTTACTGATGAGAAAAATTCGCCGCCAGTTTGCCGTACAATAAAGGACAATTATGGTATCCCTGTATCTGGCTTCTGGTTCTCCCCGTCGTCGTGAACTACTGACTCAGCTTGGTTTATCATTTGAGCGCATCTCTACTGAGGTAGAAGAGCAGCGCCGCGATGGTGAACAGGCCGAACACTACGTCCGTCGTCTGGCGCTGGAAAAAGCGCAGGCCGGCGTGGCCGTTGCCCGCCAGGATCTGCCCGTACTTGGGGCTGATACCATAGTCGTATTACATAATGAAGTGCTGGAAAAACCAGCCGATAAAGATGCTGCAGCCGCAATGCTGGCAAAGCTCTCCGGCCAGACCCATCAGGTGATGACGGCCGTAGCGTTTGCCGACAGCCAGCGGTCGCTTGATTGCCTTGTTGTCACCGATGTGACGTTTCGCTCACTGACACCAGATGATATCAGGAACTATATCGCCAGCGGCGAGCCGATGGACAAAGCCGGTGCGTATGGTATTCAGGGACTGGGTGGAAACTTTGTCAGAAAAATTAACGGAAGCTATTACGCAGTGGTGGGATTGCCTCTGGTTGAAACAGCTGAGCTGTTCAGCAGCTTTCTGGCGCTGCGTGACGTGAGAGGACAATATGACAGCTGAACTGCTGGTTAATATTACGCCGTCGGAGACCCGCGTTGCCTACATCGACGGCGGCATTTTGCAGGAAATTCATATCGAGCGCGAAGCGCGCCGCGGCATCGTCGGTAATATTTATAAAGGCCGCGTCAGCCGGGTACTGCCTGGGATGCAGGCGGCGTTTGTGGATATCGGTCTGGAGAAAGCGGCTTTTCTTCACGCCTCCGACATCATGCCGCACACCGAATGCGTCGCGGGCGATGAACAGAAAAACTTCTCGGTGCGGGATATTTCCGAGCTGGTTCGCCAGGGGCAGGATCTGATGGTGCAGGTGGTGAAAGATCCGCTGGGTACCAAAGGCGCGCGTCTGACCACCGACATTACGCTGCCATCACGCTATCTGGTCTTTATGCCGGGAGCTTCACACGTGGGCGTTTCACAGCGCATCGACAGCGAAGCCGAACGCGACCGCCTGAAAGCGGTGGTCTCCGGCTACTGCGATGAGCTGGGCGGCTATATTATCCGCACAGCGGCGGAAGGCGTGGGTGAAGAAGAGCTGGCCTCGGATGCTGCGTTCCTCAAGCGCCTGTGGACCAAAGTGATTGAGCGCAAGAAGCGCAATCAAACCCGCTACCGTCTGTACGGCGAGGTGGCGCTTTCACAGCGTATTCTGCGTGACTTTGCCGGTGCGGCGCTGGATCGCATTCGTATCGACTCACGTCAGACTTTCGAACACCTGGTGGAATTCACCAGTGAGTACATCCCGGAAATGACCGCCAAGCTGGAGCTGTACACCGGCAAGCAGCCCATTTTCGATCTGTTCGACGTGGAAAATGAAATTCAGCGCTCGCTGGACCGTAAGGTTGAGCTGAAATCCGGTGGTTACCTGATTATCGATCAGACCGAAGCGATGACCACCATCGACATCAATACCGGTGCGTTCGTTGGCCATCGCAATCTTGAAGAGACCATCTTCAATACGAATATCGAAGCCACACAGGCCATCGCCCGGCAGCTGCGGCTGCGTAATCTCGGCGGCATTATTATTATCGACTTTATCGATATGAGTAATGAAGACCACCGCCGCCGGGTGCTGCACTCGCTGGAGCAGGCGCTGAGCAAAGATCGGGTGAAGACCGGTATTAACGGTTTCTCCCAGCTTGGCCTGGTGGAAATGACACGCAAGCGCACCCGCGAAAGCATTGAACACGTGCTGTGCCAGGACTGCCCGGTATGTAAAGGGCGCGGTACGCTTAAAACGGTAGAAACCGTGTGTTACGAAATCATGCGTGAGATCGTTCGCGTACATCATGCTTATGATTCCGACCGATTCCTCGTCTATGCTTCTCCTGCGGTCGGTGAGGCACTGAAGAGCGACGAATCCCATGCGCTGGCAGAAGTGGAAATCTTCGTCGGAAAACAGGTTAAAGTACAGATTGAGCCGCTCTATACGCAGGAACAGTTTGACGTAGTGATGATGTAGAGTAAAAACTGTTACCCCGGAACGAAACAAGGAGAGGCATGTGAGGCAACTGCCGAGGATTTTGCTACTGGCTGGCGCAACGTTAGTTGTGGTTATTGCGCTGCTGGTCAGTGGCTTACGCCTGGTGATGCCGCATATGAATACCTGGCGCGAGCCGATTCTTGAGCGCGTATCGGCCGCGGCAGGCGGTAAGGTAACGGCCAGTTCGCTGTCTGGAAATTGGGAATCTTTCGGTCCGCGCCTGGAAATTAAGGATATTCAGGCGGCGCTGTCTGACGGCGGCAGCGTCAGCATTCAGCGCGTCACGCTGGCACTGGATGTCTGGCAGTCACTGCTGCATCTGCGCTGGCAGTTTCGCGATCTGACCTTCTGGCAGCTTAATCTGGTCACCAACACCCCGCTCACCGGCGGCGGCGGTCAAACCGATTTACAGGCCGATCGCCTCAACAACCTGTTCCTGCGGCAGTTCGATCACTTCGACCTGCGCGACAGTGAAATCAGCTTCGTTACCCCTTCCGGCCAGCGCGCCAAACTGGCGATGCCTCAGCTCACCTGGCTTAATGAAAGCAACCGCCACCGGGCTGAGGGGCTGGTCAGCCTCTCCAGCTTCACCGGCCAGCACGGCGAGGTGCAGGTTCGCCTCGATCTGAGTGACAGCAACGGTTATCTCGATACCGGCCGCGTGTGGATGCAGGCCGATGATGTGGATGTGAAGCCGTGGCTGGGGCAGTGGATGCGCGATAATACCAGCCTGGAAAGCGCAAAATTCAGCCTTGCCGCATGGATGGAAGTGAAAAACGGTGAGGTCTGGGGTGGCGATGTCTGGCTGAAGCGAGGCGGAGCAAAGTGGGAGGGTTCCGATCGGCCGCACCACCTGCGCGTGGATAACCTGACTGCGCATATCAGCCGCTTTAACCGTGGCTGGCTGCTTAACATCCCGCAAACGCGCTTTATCACCGACGACAATCCGTGGCCAAAGGGTCAGCTTTCCATGCTCTGGCTGCCGCAAAGCAGCGACCTGCCGGGGCCGGATAAGCAGGCGGAACTGCGCGTGCGCGCCACGCATCTGGATTTAGGTTCGCTTGACCCATTGGTTCCGCTGTTTGCCAAACTGTCGCCGGAACTGCTGGAAAACTGGCGCGCGCTGCAGCCGCGCGGTGAGATACAGTCGCTGGCCGCCGATGTGCCGCTGAACCAGCCCGAACTGACCCGTTTCCAGGCACGCTGGCAAAACCTCAGCTGGCAGCAGTGGAAGCTGCTGCCGGGCATGGAGCACCTTAACGGTTCGCTTTCCGGCAGCGCGGCGGACGGCCAGCTGGCGTTTGCCGTACAGCAGGCGACAATGCCCTACGGCGATATGTTCCGCGCTCCGCTGGAAATCAGCCGGGCTTCTGGTGCGCTGAACTGGCAGCATAATGCCGACGGATTGACGCTGTCCGGCGAGCAGCTTGACGTACAGGCCCGTTCGCTCTGGTCCCGCGGTGATTTCCATTACCAACAGCAGAAAGGTCAGTCCCCGCGCCTGGACATCCTGGCCGGTATCAAGCTGACGGATGCCGCCGATGCCTGGCGCTACTTCCCTGAACCGCTGATGGGCACGTCACTGACCAACTACCTCAGCGGCGCGCTAAAGGGCGGGCAGGTGGATAACGCTACGCTGATCTTCGCCGGGGACCCGCATCAGTTCCCGTTTAAACACAACGAAGGCATGTTTGAAGTGGCGGTACCGCTGCGAAAAGCCACCTACGAGTTCGAGCCCGGCTGGCCGCTGCTGGAAAACCTGGCGATCGATCTCGACTTTGTGAATAACGGCCTGTGGATGAAGGCGGAAGAAACAAAACTGGGTGAGGTGCAGGGGCTTAACATCTCGGCGGTCATCCCTGATTATCTGGAAGAGAAACTACTGATTGATGGTGAAATCAGCGGCGGCGGTGACCAGGTTCGCGACTATTTCAATGATTCGCCGTTGAAGCCTTCGCTGGGTGCTGCACTGGATGAACTGCAGGTCGGCGGCAATGTGAGTGGTAACTTACATATTGATATCCCGCTGGATGGCCAGCAGGTGCGCGCTACCGGCGACGTTAACTTCAGAAACAACTCGCTGCACATTAAACCGCTGGAAACCACCTTTGAGCAGCTTAGCGGGCGGCTCACCTATGATAACGGCGACTTGAAAAGTGACCAGATGCACGCCCGCTGGTTCGGTCAGCCGCTGGCGGTCAGCTTTAACACGCTGGAAGGCGAGAAAGACTATCAAATTGGCGTGGATCTGCAGGCCGACTGGCAGCCCGGCGAGGTCAATGCGATACCGGCAGCGGTAAGGTCGCAGCTGGCGGGGAATCTGCCGTGGCAGGGTAAAGTTCAAATCACGCTACCGCACGGCGGCGGTGCAAATTATCAGGTTGATATCGACAGCGACCTGAAAAATGTAAGCAGTCACTTACCTGCGCCGTTAGATCTCAGTAAACCCGCGAATACACCGGTCAAACTGGTGGCTAAAGGTAATCTCAACAGCTTCGACCTTAGCGGTTCAGTCGGCAGCAGCCATCGTTTTAACAGCCGCTGGCTGCTGGGCAAACAGCTGCGCATCGATCGCGGAATTTGGGAGAACGATGCCAAACGCACGCCGCCGCTGCCGGAGACTCAGGGCATGGTACTGAATCTGCCTCCGCTTGACGGTAGCGCATGGATGGGGCTTATGGCCGCGGCCGGTTCGGAGAGCGGAAAAGCGGGCAGCAGCGCGTTGCCGGGCGATATCCGGCTGCATACACCCGCTCTGACGCTGGCGGGGCAGCGATGGCAGGATCTCAACGTTACGCTAAGTCAGGATGTTGCTGGCGACACGACGGTCGCGGCGAAGGGGAAAGAAGTGGAGGGGACGCTGATGATGAAGCGCTCGGCCCCCTGGATCGCTCAGCTCAAATATCTCTATTACAATCCGCAGTGGCAGACCTCGGGCGGCGGTGCTCCGCTGCCGACTGATGCTTCCAGCATCGATTTCAGCCGCTGGCCTGCGCTGAATCTCAACTGCGCCGAGTGCTGGCTGCGCGGGCAAAAATTTGGCCGCATGCAGGCTTCTCTGACGCCGACGGGCGACACGCTGAAGCTGGAAAACGGACTGATTGACAGCGGTAACGCACGCCTGACGGTTAACGGTGAGTGGGTAAATCGCCCGGATGGTCAGCGCACCTCATTAAAAGGTGTCCTGAGCGGCAAAAAAATCAACGAGGCGACCAACTGGTTTGGCATCAGCAGCCCGCTGCGCGATGCGCCATTCAACTTCGACTACGATCTACACTGGCGCTCCGCACCGTGGCAGCCTTCGGAAGAAACGTTAAGCGGCGTGCTGAAATCGCACATCGGCGCCGGACAGATTACCGACGTCTCAACCGGGCGTGCCGGTCAGCTGCTGCGCCTCGTCAGTTTCGATGCGCTGATCCGCAAGCTGCGTTTTGATTTCAGCGACACCTTTGGTCAGGGCTTCTGGTTTGATTCGATCAACGGCACCGCCTGGATAGAAAATGGCGTGATGCACACGGATAACCTGCTGGTGGATGGGCTGGAAGCGGACATCGCCATGAAGGGCAAAATGGATCTCGTAAGACGGCAGATTGATATGGAAGCGGTGGTCGCGCCGGAGATTTCAACGACGGTCGGGGTTGGCGTGGCCTTTGTCGTTAACCCGGTTGTGGGTGCTGCCGTGTTTGCCGCCAGCAAGGTGCTGGGGCCGCTGTGGAATAAAATTTCAGTACTGCGCTATCACATCACCGGGCCAATTGATAAGCCTGAAATCAATGAGGTACTGCGCAAGCCGCGAGAAAACGACGATAAGTGAATTTGACGTGGCTATGGAATTGCCTCACGCTGTAAACATAGCGAACCTAAATGAATATCGAGGGCCAGTCGCATCTGGCTCATCCATACTGAGTGAGAATTCATGAGTCTGAATTTGGTGAGTGAGCAGCTACTGGCTGCCAATAACATTAGTCATAACGATCTGTTTGCCATTCTCGGCCAGCTCTCCGAGCGTAAGCTGGATTACGCCGACCTCTATTTCCAGTCCAGCTATCATGAATCCTGGGTGCTGGAAGATCGCATCATTAAAGATGGCTCCTACAATATCGATCAGGGTGTGGGCGTGCGCGCGGTAAGCGGTGAGAAAACCGGTTTTGCTTATGCCGATCAGATCACCTTGAATGCGCTGCACCAGAGCGCAACGGCGGCCAGAAGCATCGTGCGCGAGCAGGGTAACGGCCAGTCCCACACCTTAGGTGCGGTGCTGCATCGCCCGCTGTATCCGGCGCTCGATCCGCTGCAAAGCCTGACCCGCGAAGAAAAAATTGCCCTGCTGCACCGTGTTGACAGTGCCGCGCGCGCAGCAGATAAGCGCGTTCAGGAAGTTTCAGCCAGCCTGACCGGCGTTTACGAACTGGTGCTGGTGGCGGCCACGGATGGAACGTTGGCGGCGGATGTCCGTCCGCTGGTTCGTCTGTCCGTCAGCGTACAGGTTGAGGATAACGGCAAGCGCGAGCGTGGCTCCAGCGGCGGCGGCGGTCGTCATGGTTATGAGTTCTTCCTGGCGAATGAAGACGGTGAAGTTCGTGCCGACGCCTGGGCGCGTGAGGCGGTCCGTATGGCGCTGGTGAATCTGAACGCCGTAGCGGCCCCGGCAGGCTCCGTACCGGTGGTACTGGGCGCAGGCTGGCCGGGCGTACTGCTGCATGAAGCGGTGGGTCACGGCCTGGAAGGCGACTTCAACCGTCGTGGTACCTCGGTATTCAGCGGTCAGATGGGGGAGCTGGTGGCTTCCGAACTCTGTACCGTAGTGGATGACGGCACCATTGAAGGGCTGCGTGGTTCACTGGCCGTTGATGATGAAGGTGTTCCGGGACAGTACAACGTACTGATTGAAAACGGTATTCTGAAAGGCTACATGCAGGATAAGCTCAATGCGCGCCTGATGGGCGTTAAGCCAACCGGTAACGGCCGCCGTGAGTCCTATGCGCACCTGCCGATGCCACGGATGACCAACACCTATATGCTGGCCGGTAAATCGACGCCATCGGACATTATTGCCAGCGTTGAATATGGCCTGTACGCGCCGAACTTCGGCGGCGGTCAGGTTGATATCACCTCCGGTAAATTCGTCTTCTCAACCTCGGAAGCTTATCTGATCGAGAACGGCAAAGTGACCAAGCCGGTGAAGGGCGCAACCCTGATCGGTTCCGGCATTGAGGCGATGCAGCAGATTTCGATGGTCGGTAACGATCTGGCGCTGGATAAAGGCGTTGGCGTCTGCGGTAAAGAAGGGCAGAGTCTGCCGGTTGGCGTCGGCCAGCCAACGCTGAAGCTGGATAAAATCACGGTAGGCGGTACGGCGTAACTCAACGCCGGTTTTCTCGCAACGTTCTGTTATTTAACTCGGGCGATCGCACAGGCGGCCGCCCTTTTTTTTATTTCCCCGCTACACCTTGCGGAATTCCCGGTAGATCTCATCCACCTTATCGAAATAACTGATAAGGTAGTTAATACACACCTGAACTTTCAGCGGCAGCTTGTCTTTTTGCGTATAGAGCGCATAGACCGGGCGCGGCATCGAATGATAGTGGGTAAACAGGATCTCTACCTCACCGGCGTTAATCTCTTCAATTACCCACATCAGCGGCACGTAGGCGATACCGGTCCCGGCTTTCAGCCAGCGAATTAACGTCTGAGCATCATTGGTGGCAAAACGCCCCTGCGGCGATAAGCGAACGGACTTGCCTTCCGGCGAAGTCAGTTCAAAGTCGTTATCTGTCCTCACGCTGTATTCAAGCCATGAAAAATTACTGATATCCCCTGGATTTTCCGGCGTACCGTGCTGTGCCAGATAGCTTTTTGCTGCACAGACCACCATCGGCATCGATCCCAGACGTTTGGAAAACAGTCCTGAATCCTGAAGAGCGCCCACGCGGAGGACCAGATCCAGACCATCGGCAATCAGGTCAGGGGCGGGAATACCGGTGACCAGATTAATTGTCAGGCCGGGATATTCTTTCAGCATCTCCACCGTCATCGGGGCCAGCAGGTTTTGCGACATGGTGGAAGAGCTGCCGATGCGCAGCGTACCGATGGGCGTATTATTAAATGCCCACAGCTGTTCATGAACCTGTTGAACCTCAGACAGCATTCTCCGGCAACCCTGAAAATAGATCTTCCCTGCTTCGGTCAGGCCGATACTGCGCGTGCTGCGATTAAGTAACTTAACCTGCAGCTCATCTTCCAGCCGGGCGACGATCTGGCTGACCGCAGAAACGCTGAGCTGTAGCTGCTGTGCTGCGGCGGTGAACGAGCCCAGTTCCACCACTTTGGCGAAAACGGACATGCCTTTCAGTCTTTCCATTATTAACCCTGGCTTAAAAGTGATTTAGATCACATTTGGTAGATAACTTATAGTCAAGCGCGTTACTATAGCAGTGCCGGACTACCGTTCTGAAGTCCTACTCCCTATTTTAAAGCTCACTTTATAAGCTACTATTCTGTGAGTACCGGTTGTGATCCGGGCCCGACTTCGTGGCCATCATCAGCCTGAACTTTAAACTGCCCTGAAACAGGTGGGAGATCGTTATTGCGTCTTCGTATTCCGGCACTGTTTTTACAAGGATAAGAGATGAGTGTGCTTCCTGTTATCGTGGTTTTCGGGCTTTCTTTTCCGCCCATTTTCTTTGAAATCGTCGTGTCATTGATGCTGTTCTGGCTGGTTCGTCGCCTGCTTATGCCGACCGGACTCTATGACAGGGTCTGGCATCCAGCGCTGTTTAACACCGCGCTTTACTGCTGTCTGTTCTACCTTGTATCCCGCTTGTTCGTCTGAGGTCATCGTGAAAGCACTAATAAGAAAAATTTCCCGGTTCGCCATTACCCTGATTTTGGTGGCGATCGCGGTGGTTCTGATTTTCCGCGTTTGGGTGTTTTACACCGAATCCCCGTGGACCCGCGATGCGAAGTTCACCGCCGATGTGGTCGCGATTGCACCCGATGTGAGTGGCCTGATAACCGATGTGCGTGTGCGTGATAACCAGCTGGTTGAGAAAGGCCAGGTGTTGTTCGTGATTGACCAGCCGCGCTATCAAAAAGCGCTGGAAGAGGCGAATGCCGACGTTGCCTATTACCAGGCCATTCTGGATGAGAAACGTCGCGAAGCGTCTCGTCGTAACCGGCTTGGCGTTTCCGCCATGTCGCGTGAGGCTATCGATCAGGCCAACAATGATTACCAGACCACGGAGCATCAGCTGGCGAAATCCATCGCCACGCGCGATCTGGCGAAGCTGGATCTGGAACGTACCGTGGTGAAGGCACCGTCGGCGGGGTGGATTACCAACCTGAATGTCTATGCCGGTGAGTTTATCACCCGGGGCTCCACGTCAGTGGCGCTGGTCAAACAGGATTCGTTCTATGTACTGGCCTTTATGGAAGAGACTAAGCTGGATGGTATTCGTCCTGGCTATCGTGTTGAGATCACGCCGCTCGGCAGCAACCAGGTCATTCTTGGATCCGTTGACAGCGTGGCCGCCGGGGTGACGAACAGCAGCAGTACCGTTGACAGCAAAGGCATGGCGACCGTCGATTCGAATCTGGAGTGGGTTCGTCTGGCACAACGTGTGCCGGTGCGTATTCGCCTGGACAAGCAGCCGGGTAACCTGTTCCCGTCAGGCACCACGGCGACCGTTGTGGTAACCGGTGCGCAGGATCGCCAGGAAAAAGACATCTCCCCGCTGATGAAACTGATGCATCGCCTGCGCGAGTTTGGCTAAGGTGGAGTAAATGATGCAGTGGTATCGTCTGCGATTTCCCATCAAGCTGACTTTTGCCATCATTCTGGCGCTGTTTGTGGGCTTCGAATTCAATCTTGAAACTCCGCGCTGGTCGGTGATGACCGCCGCGATTGTTGCCGGCGGTACGGCCTTTGCCGCCGGGGGCGATCCCTTCTCCGGGGCGCTGCGCTATCGCGGTATGCTGCGTATTGTCGGGACCTTCATCGGCTGTATCGCGGCACTGACCATCATGATCGCCACCATCCGCGCGCCGCTGCTTATGCTGCTGCTTTGCTGCCTGTGGGCCGGCGTGTGCGTGTGGCTGTCATCGCTGATCAAGCTTGAGAACTCCTATGCCTTAGGCCTGGCCGGTTATACCGCGTTGATTATCGTGGTCAGCGTTGATTCCAGCGGTTCGCTGCTGCTTGCGCCGCAGTTTGCCGTAGAGCGCTGTAGCGAAATCATTATTGGTATTGTTTGCGCCATTCTCGCCGATATGCTGTTTTCGCCGCGATCCATCAAGCAGGATATCGACCGCGAGGCCGATGCACTTCTGCTGGAACAGTATCGGCTGATGCAGCTTTGCGTTGCCCATGCCGACAAGGATGAAGTGGATAAAACCTGGGCTGGGCTGGTTCGTCGTACCACGGCTCTGAAAGGAATGCGTTCGCTGTTGATGATGGAGTCGGGCGGATGGCCGAAGGTGGAGCGCCGAATGGCGGTGCTGAACACGCTTTCGCTGACGTTGATTACCCAGGCCTGCGAAACGTTTCTGATCCAGAATTCCCGCCCGGAATATGTGCCGCCACAGTTTCTGCTGCTGTTTGAAAAGCCGGTTGAAAGCACGGCAGACATCCATAAGCGGATGAAGATCATGCGCCGAATTATCACCGTCAGCGGCAGCAAAAATACACCGGCAACGATTCGCAGCTGGGTCGCTGCGGCCAGCCGCTATTTGTTGTTGCTGAAGGGTATCCACACCAACAGCAGCATCAGCCGTATCGAAGAAGAGGTGCTGAATGCCGAGCCGGTCGTCAGAATGCGTTCGGCTGAAAGCCGACATGCATTGATTAACGGTATTCGTACTTTTGTCGCGACGGCCGTCGGTTCAATTTTCTGGTTATGGACAGGATGGGCCTCCGGCAGCGGGGCGATGATTATGCTGGCGGTCATTACCGCTCTGGCTATGCGTATGCCAAACCCGTTGATGATGGCTAAGGATTTCCTCTACGGGATGATTTTTGCCGTTCCGCTTGGTGCGTTGTATTACATGGTGATCATGCCCGCGACGCAGCAAAGTATGCTGCTGCTGTGTATTGCTCTTGGCGTGATGGCATTTGTGGCTGGTATCTTTATTCAGCGGCGTCAGATCGGCACGCTGGGCGCGCTGGTTGGCACAATTAACATTTTGACGCTGGATAACCCGATGACCTTCCACGTCAGTACTTTCCTTGACGGTGCGCTGGGGCAGGCCATTGGCTGTTTTGTGGCACTGTTGGTGATTCTGCTTATTCGCGACAGCTCCAAGGCGCGTATAGGCCGCACGCTGCTGAATCGCTTTATGTATGCGGCGGTGTCAGCGATGACCACCAATACGGCAAGGCGGCGGGAAAACCATCTGCCTGCGCTGTATCAGCAGCTGTTCATGCTGCTGAATATCTTCCCCGGCGATATTGATAAATTCCGCCTGGCGCTGACGCTGATTATTGGCCATCAACGGCTGCGCGATGCGGATATTCCGATTAATGACGACCTGTCGGCCTTCCATAAACAGCTGCGCCACACTGCTGACCGGGTTATTTCGGCGAGTAGTGATGCCAAACGGCGTCACTATTTCACCCGTCTGCTGTCCGAGTTTGATATTTACCAGCAAAAACTGGCGCTGTATGAGGCACCGATCAGCGTGACCGAACCGGTTGCCCGACTTGCTCAGATGCTGAAAAAATACCAAAACACCCTGATTCAGATTTGATCCTTCCGCCGGTAGCACGGGCTACCGGCACCGCATTTTCCTCCTGCCGATATCACTCCGTCACAAAACGGCATGGGTTTGCCATCTATACTTATTGAGATAACGGCAATCAAAACAGGAGGAATCATGACGATCTCATCATTTAAGGATAATGAACTGTTCCAGACCGGATACCTGGCGGCAGGAGAGTGGCTGCAAACGGGGTCCACGTTCCCAGTATTCAACCCTGCCACTGGCGAAACCATCGCTGAAGTTGCTAAAGCCGGTAAAGCAGAAACCGAACGAGCGATTGCAGCCGCGGCGGCGGCCTTCCCCACCTGGCGAGCGAAAACGGCAAGCCAGCGCTCGGAAATTCTGTATCGCTGGTATCAACTGATGCTGGAAAATAAAACCTGGCTGGCGCAGCTGATGACCGCCGAGCAGGGCAAACCACTCAAGGAAGCTGAAGGCGAGGTGCTGTATGCCGCCAGCTTTATTCAGTGGTTTGCCGAACAGGCCAAGCGCGCCAATGGTGAAATTATTCCACCTGCCCGGCCCGGAACGCGCATTCTGGCCACCCGTGAACCGATCGGCGTGGTGGCGGCCATTACCCCCTGGAATTTCCCAATGGCGATGCTGACCCGCAAGCTGGGTCCTGCGCTGGCCGCAGGCTGCACGGGGATTATCAAGCCGGCCAACAATACTCCGTTGTCCGCATTCGCACTGTTAGCGCTGGCGAAAAAAGCCGGAGTGCCTGACGGTGTACTTAATGCGGTAGCCGGCGATACCGCCGCCATCAGTGACGCGATCATGGCCAGTAAAGAGGTGAGAAAAATCTCCTTCACCGGTTCCACGCAGGTCGGCAAGCTGCTGATGCGCAACGCAGCGGATACAATGAAAAAAGTGTCGATGGAGCTGGGGGGCAATGCCCCGTATATCGTTTTTGACGACGCGGATATTGATGCTGCGGTAAAGGGGGCGATTGCCAATAAATTCCGCAACGCCGGTCAGGTTTGCGTCAGCGTTAACCGCTTCTATATTCAGAACAGTGTTTACGATCGCTTCGTGGAACGGCTGGCCGAAGAAGTGAAAAAGCTGAAGGTTGGCAACGGAGTCGAAGAGGGGGTCGTTGTCGGGCCGTTGATTGAAGCTTCCGCATTGAAAAAGGTGGAAGAGCACGTTAACGATGCGGTGGCAAACGGAGGGCGCATCGTGGTCGGTGGTGCCCGGCACGCGCTGGGCGGAAACTTCTGGCAGCCTACGGTGATTGCCGATGCCAGTGAAAAGATGAAACTGGCGAAGGAAGAAACCTTTGGCCCGGTTGCCGCCTGTTTCCGCTTCGATGATGAAGACGAGGTGATTCGTCGTGCCAACGACACCGAGTTTGGTCTGGCGGCGTATTTTTACACGCAGAACCTGCAGCGGGTATTTCGCATATCGGCGGCGCTGGAAAGCGGCATGGTGGGCATTAATGAATGTGCAGTATCGACCGAACTGGCTCCCTTTGGCGGCGTAAAAGAATCAGGCCTGGGGCGTGAAGGGTCGGTGCTTGGGCTGGAGGAGTTTCTTGAGGTAAAAGCCCTGCATATCGGCGGACTGTAACCCGACGGGCGACGAGCGTTGTCCGGCAGTTTTTTCAGCGGAGCAGCCTTAATGAGAAAAGAGATTTTTGACTTTAATGTGATTGTCGATCGGGCGCATTTTTATCGTCAGTTCAGCGAGCGCTTCGCTCTTGAGCCACACGGTATTACCGATCTCGACAGCTTATGGGATGTGCTGATCGCGGCGAAGGTGCCGTTGCCGCTGGAAATTGAGTTTATTCATCTGGGAAGTGGGCAGAAGCGCCGCTATGGTGCGCTGATCCTGCTGTTTGACGAAGCTGAAGAGGAGCTGGAGGGCCAGCTCCACTTCAATGTCAGATAGTCTTTATCAAAAAGGGCCCCGGCGAACGGGGCCAAAGGGTTCGTCATAGGCGGCTATCAATGGATAGCCTCGACGAGGAATTACTTGTAAATCTCAGCGGTCACGTGCCAGTTGTCCTGATTGCGGGCTTCTACCACGCGATAGGCGCTGGCACCCTGCATATCTGCTTTCTGTGACAGCTGCTGGCGAATATCCGAGGGTACTCCGGCCACACCGCTTAGCGTAATTGTCCCCGCAGATTGCAAGTTCTCTGCCTGTTGGCTATTGACCAGTTCGGCGGCAGAAGCGCCGAAACCGATCATTGACAAAAGACTCAATGCAGCGATGGTTGTTTTGATTTTCATAGATTATCTCCCATTTGCAATCAACAACCTACGGGCTACAGCATAATGACCAGGTCGTCGATATCACCACCGGATGCTACGCATCCGGCACGATCAATTATTTGTACAGTTCAGCCGTGGCGTGATAGTTGCCATCGTTATGCGCTTCAATCACGCGATAAGAGGTTGCACCCTGCTGGTCAGCTTTATCTGACAACTGCTGGCGGATATCGCTTGGCGCCGCATCAATGCCGCTGACGCTGATGGTACCGACAGACTGCAGATTCTGTTGAGCAACCTGATCGTTAGTCACCAGTTGTGCAGCGCTGGCACCGAATGAAAGAACAGAAGCAAGACCTAAGGCAGCGATAGTAAATGTAGTTTTCATGATATTGACTCCAGATAATGTTTTTTCGATAACCGAAAGGGCTAAAAAGCATTTATTATTCTTGGGGTTACCGTACTGATCGTATTGATGCTGAATGATTTTTTTTAATCGGCCTTATTTATAGATCTCAGCGGTAGCATGCCAGTTACCGTTCTGATAGCTCTCGATAACGCGGTAGGCACTGGCACCTTTCTCCGTCGCTTTGCTATCCAGCGCCTGGCGAATATCCATTGGCGAACCGGCGATGCCGCTGACGCTGACCACACCGATTGACTGGAGATTCTGCGCCTGAGTAGCATTAACAGATTCGGCGGCAAATGTGCCGAATGACAGAGCAGAGAGTACGCTTAGAGCGGCAATAGTAGTTTTAACGTTCATGATTTTATTCCTCGTCAACTGTTTTTATCTTTTTAGTTACTGTGATTCTCATCACGGAAACAAGTATAGATCTGATAACGGGAAATATTAATAGCAGGCTAATAATATTTTTCTGGGATTTATTGCAACTGTGTGCGGTTTTAATAACCAGTAGTTATAATAAGTGCTTATATTTTGCTCTGGCTTTGTTAAATTCACGTAAAAACATCAACCTGGATTACTTTAACTATTTGTGCGGTTATTTGCGGGCGATCACACAGGTGAAATAAATTGTGCTTTACCAGACAGGCTGTTTTCTCGCGAAAAGCCAGTGATATCTGCTGATAGACGGGGGTGGTGGCTCGACAACTGAAGTAAGAGCTGCCTTGCGACAGCTCATAAATGCCCCGGTAACAGGTGTTAGCACGAGGTTAAGCAATGGGGCATAACAGGACTGCTTATAACTCTTTCCTTTAAAGCTCCTGTTCGAACAGGACCAGGATTGCATCATGCAGCTGCTTGACGGTAAAGGCGCGGGCAGGGGTAATAAAGATGGTATCGTCCCCGGCGATAGTACCAAGAATACCTTCGGCTTTTCCCAGTGAGTCGAGCAGGCGGGCAATCAACTGAGCGGCTCCCGGACTGGTATGGATCACGACCAGGGCATCATTGAAGTCGACATCCAGCACCAGGTTTTTCAGCGGGCTGGTGGTGGTGGGAACGCCAAGTTCAGCCGGCAGGCAGTACACCATTTCCATTTTCGCATTACGGGTGCGAACCGCGCCAAACTTAGTCAGCATCCGCGAGACTTTTGACTGATTGATATTCTCGAAGCCTTCTTCCTGCAGTGCATTGACGATTTCGCCCTGCGAGCTGAATTTTTCTTCTTTCAGTAAGGCCTTGAACGCCTTAATCAGTTCTTCTTGCTTTGATGGGTTACGCATAGGTTACCGATAAAAAGGAAGTGAATGGGGGAACCCCAAGCGGGATAGTACATTATTATGCAATTAAATGAATTTTTATGCAAACTTGAATTGTGGTGCGAGGTGAAAGCCTGGCAGGGAGCCGAAGTCTAACAAACTTTGGCACTGAAAAGAAATCTAACGGGCCGGTACTACTTTGCACAATAAGTGAACAATTTGTTATAAAATTGATGTTGTTCGGATAAGTGCTATAGGTGTAAGGTACGCCGGATCACGATGTCTGCATGTTGCAACGACTGGCGACCAGCGATAACAGGATGTAATGCGGGCATATCTTCAGCATTTGCTGCTTTTTAGTGCTTAAGCACGCAAAACCGTAAACCCGCTATCGTCATTATCCCGCAGGTCGTCTAAGGTCGTAAGCAGATGGATTTCCCGGCATAACATGCTCAAAATAATAAGGAGTTTAGGATGAAAGTTGCAGTTCTCGGTGCAGCGGGTGGTATCGGTCAGGCTCTGGCCCTCCTACTGAAAACCCAGCTTCCGGCTGGTTCAGAACTCTCTCTCTATGATATCGCCCCCGTCACTCCGGGTGTTGCGGTAGACCTTAGCCATATCCCTACAGCAGTCAAAATTGAAGGCTTCAGCGGTGAAGATGCGACCCCGGCTTTGCAGGGCGCTGATGTGGTTCTGATTTCCGCTGGCGTAGCACGTAAACCGGGTATGGACCGTTCCGACCTGTTTAACGTCAATGCGGGCATTGTACGCAACCTGATTGAACAGGTTGCTGCGACCGCGCCGAAAGCGCTGATTGGCATCATTACTAACCCGGTTAATACCACGGTGGCCATTGCGGCTGAAGTGCTGAAAAAGGCCGGAGTGTATGACAAAAACAAACTGTTCGGCGTGACCACGCTGGATATTATTCGCGCCAACACCTTTGTGGCTGCGCTGAAAGGCAAACAGCCGCAGGAGCTGAACGTTCCGGTCGTGGGCGGCCACTCTGGTGTTACCATCCTGCCTCTGCTGTCGCAGATTGAAGGCGTCAGCTTTACCGAGCAGGAAGCGGCGGATCTGACCAAACGCATTCAGAACGCCGGTACTGAGGTTGTTGAAGCGAAGGCGGGTGGCGGGTCGGCGACGCTTTCAATGGGCCAGGCTGCGGCACGCTTCGGGCTTTCTCTGGTTCGCGCGTTGAAAGGGGAAAGCGATGTTGTTGAATGCGCCTATGTTGAAGGCAGCGGCGAATACGCGCGTTTCTTCTCACAGCCGCTGCTGTTGGGCAAAAACGGTATTGTTGAACGTCGTCCGATTGGCAAACTGAGCGCGTTTGAACAGCAGTCTCTGGATCAGATGCTGGACACGCTGAAAAAAGATATCGCTTTGGGCGAAGATTTTATTAAGTAAGTCCACATTTCGCCCCGTCGTAAGACGGGGCGATACAAAAACTTTTCCCTACTGACTTTTGTTCTCTTCCGGGTATTCCAGTACCGTGACCGGTAGCGTCATCTTCTTATCGTTACGCAGGATGTCAACCTCTATGACTGTTCCAGGACGGATCTCCGCGACCTGATCCATGGTTTCCATGGCGGAAACGGCGGGAACATTATTCACCCGCGTAATCACATCGTGGATCTGCAAGCCGGCTATCTGTGCCGGGCCGGTAGGGTTCATACCGGTGATGACAATGCCCTGCGGATGCTCCAGCGTGGTATTCTGGCCGGTAAAGCGCGGGATTTCTTCCCCGGTGATACCGATATATCCGCGGATCACTCGTCCGTCGCGGATCAGCTTATCCATAATTTTGGTGGCCAGCCGTGTCGGGATAGCAAAACCCAGCCCTTCCGGCGTTTCGCCATCGCTGCTCTTATCGAATGAAAGCGTGTTAATCCCCATCAGTTCGCCCAGCGAGTTAATTAGCGCACCGCCGGAGTTACCGCGGTTAATCGAGGCGTCCGTTTGCAGGAAGTCCTGATGGCGTGATGGGCTCAACCCCACGCGGCCGGTTGCACCAATAATGCCCTGAGTGACCGTCTGACCGATGTTATAAGGATTACCAATCGCCATCACCAGATCGCCGATATGCGCCACGCGTTTCGGGTTGATCGGGATGACCGGCAGATTCGATGCGGTAATTTTCAGCACGGCAAGGTCGGTCAGCGAATCTGACCCCACCAGCATTGCTTCAAAGTAACGGCCATCCTGCAGGCGCACAATAATCTGGTTGGCATCGTTGATGACGTGCTTGTTCGTCAAAATATAGCCGCGAGGGTCCATGATGACGCCGGAACCCAGGACATCAGAAGAGTTGCTGGCGCTGCGGTTATAAACGTAAACCACCGCCGGTGCCGCACGCCGCACGGCATCGTTGTAGCTGACCGGTTCCTGGTCGGCGTTGTCGCCAGGCTGGGACAGCAGATCGCCGCCGAACTTAAGGCCCGGAACGGCTACCAGAAGAATACCCGCCACAATCAGGCCGAATATCACGGAACGTAAAAGTTTAAGAAACATGGTTTTAAGCGGTGAATGAATGAACTAAATGCAGGATAACATGAGTTGCGCGGACACAGTAGCCTGTGCCCGCGCAGGGGACTACTGAAGCAGTAAATAGATGCTGTCGCTACCGCGAATAATATTCAGCGCCAGTAGCGGAGGTTTGCCCTCCAGCAGCTTGCGCAGTTCAGCCAGATTCTGAACCGGGGTACGATTCAGACCGA
The DNA here is from genome assembly GCF_016909495.1 of Pantoea coffeiphila. Classification (GTDB taxonomy): domain Bacteria; phylum Pseudomonadota; class Gammaproteobacteria; order Enterobacterales; family Enterobacteriaceae; genus Erwinia; species Erwinia coffeiphila. The sequence goes on from NZ_JAFBFW010000005.1 coordinate 39,255, forward strand.
CAATGACATCATCTTTCTGCAGGCCTGCGAGCGCCGCAGGAGTGCCTTTCTCAACATTATCCACTTTGACACCTTTGGTACCATCGGCAGCCGCTCCGTCGCTGAGCGTTGAGCCCTGAAGGGCCGGGGCCAGCTGTTCTGCACTCACGGTGCTCTGGCTGCTGTTATCCAACTTAACGCTGACGGTCGCCGGTTTTCCTTCGTGCAGCAGGCCAACCTTCACCTCCTGTCCCGGTGCGGTGGTACCGATTTTCACCCGCAGTTCGGCAAAATTATTAACCGGTTTGCCGTCCACGCTGATGATAATGTCACCGGCTTTGATGCCTGCTTTTGCCGCTGCCGAACCTGCCAGCACTTCGTTGACGAAGGCCCCACGCTGGACGTCAACGTTAAAGGCTTTGGCCATATCGGCGGTCATTTCCGTGCCTTTAATGCCGAGCTGTCCGCGTTTTACTTCGCCAAATTTAATCAGCTGCTGGGCCAGATTTATTGCCATATTGCTCGGAATCGCGAAACCGATGCCGATATTGCCGCCCGCCGAGGAGAGAATTGCGGTATTTAAGCCAATCAGCTCACCGTTCAGGTTAACAAGCGCACCGCCGGAGTTGCCGCGGTTAATCGCGGCGTCGGTCTGGATAAAGTTTTCCAGCCCTTCCAGATTCAGGCCGCTGCGACCCAGCGCCGAGACAATGCCGGACGTTGCCGTCTGGCCTAAACCAAACGGATTCCCGATGGCAACGGTAAAGTCACCGACTTTTAGCTGGTCCGAGTCGGCAATACTGACCTGGGTCAGCTTGGTAGCGCCATTTAGCTGAATAAGCGCCACGTCGGTTTGCTCATCGTCACCAATCAGTTTGGCGTCAAATTCACGCCCGTCGCTGAGCTGGACTTTAATCTTGTCTGCGCCGTTCACCACATGGTAGTTGGTCAGCACATAGCCTTTCGCCGCATCGATGATGACACCGGAGGCCAGGCCTTCAAAAGGCTGCTTGGGTCCGTCATCCTGTTCGCCGTCCTGGCCCAGAAAACGTTTCAACTGTTCAGGGATCTGCTGTTCCTGCTTCTGTGTGCCTTCCACGTAGACGCTGACCACGGCAGGTAACACTTTTTCCAGCATAGGGGCCAGGCTGGGCAACGGTTGCCCTTCAACTTGCGAAGGGAGGGAAGCCAGGGCCGAAGGAGTCATCAGAGCCAGATTAAGGCCGAGACTGAATGCTAATGCGCTTAACAGAAATGACTTTTTTTTCATCGCTACGACGCTCTCGCTACCGGGGAAGTGATATGAATACCCTGCACATGCAGGCTCTGAGGTGTGACTGACAGCGATACTTGCAACGAAATGGGGTGCCAGGCACCCCATAAGAATGGCTTATTTTCCTGCGGGGCGTTCACCGCGCAGCAGGCCGGAAGCGCTGTCCGGGTAGTCCCTAGGCATCTGAACCGGTGCCTGATCGTTATCGGCTTCTGACTCAGTTAGCTGATAAGCAAAGGGATTTTTCTCTCCCGGCAGGTTCGGTAACAGGTCGTTAGACCCTTTTGCCATATGTTGGTACAGCTGGCGATAATCGCGGGCCATATTGTCCAGCAGCTCAGCGCTGTGGGCAAAATGGTTGGTCAGCTCTTCACGGTATTCCGCCAGCTCAGCTTTGCTTTTTTCCAGTTCATACTGCAACGAGCGCTGCTCACGCAGTTTCTTGTTGCCAAAACGCATTGCAACCGCGCCGATAATAATCCCAACAACTAACCCAATGAGCGCGTATTCCCAGGTCATAATAACTCCCGTTTTGTCTTCGTTGTTCCGTAGGGTCTTTCCATTCACTACTAGCCACTATAACCGCTAATGTTATGGAAGTGGAATCCTGTGGCCGCTTCGCTTAGTGTAGAACGACTTTTTTTTCGACGATCAACCCCCCGGCACGGCCATTTTTTCAGGGAATGTGACTAAATTATGCAAAAGATGTCCCCTCTGGCGCTCTATGAGCAGGCGCTGGAAAACGGCGAGTATCAGCCTGATGAAGTACAGCGCGCAGCAATCACCCAGCTTGACGGCATATGGCAGGCGTTAAGCGGTTCTCGTCCTGCTCCCGCCCCGAGCAGCGGTGGGTTGTTTGGCAAATTAAATAAGCTGTTAGGCAAAGGGAAAACCGACCCTCAGCCCCCGGCGCGTGGCCTGTATATGTGGGGTGGCGTTGGGCGTGGAAAGACCTGGCTGATGGACATGTTTTTTCAGGCAATTCCTGGTGAGCGCAAACAGCGTCTGCATTTTCATCGTTTTATGCTGCGTGTGCATGAAGAGCTGACCGAGCTGCAGGGGAAAAGCGACCCGTTGCAAACCGTCGCCGACCGCTTCAAGGCAGAGACGGATCTACTGTGTTTTGATGAGTTTTTTGTCTCCGATATCACCGACGCGATGCTGCTGGGGACACTGATGGAAGCGCTGTTCAGCCGTGGTATTACTCTGGTGGCAACGTCTAACATCCCACCAGACGATCTCTATCGTAACGGTTTGCAACGCGCACGTTTTCTGCCGGCTATCGAAATGATTAAGCAGCATTGCGACATTATGAACGTTGATGCCGGGATTGATTATCGCCTGCGCACGCTGACTTCTGCTCATTTATGGATGACGCCGCTGGACGCCTCCACCTCAAAAGAGATGGAACGGATGTTTGTCGCGCTGGCCGGTAAACCCCGTGAAGCGCATGCACCGTTGGAAATCAACCATCGCCAGCTCCCTACGCTCGGCATGGCGGAGGGCGTACTCGCAATGAGTTTCCTCACCCTGTGCGGTGAAGGACGAAGCCAGCACGACTATATTGAGCTATCTCGCCGTTTTCACAGCGTATTGCTGTATGATGTGCCGGTGATGATTTACAAAACCGAAGATCAGGCCCGGCGTTTTCTGGCGCTGGTGGATGAGTTTTACGAGCGTCACGTGAAGCTGGTGGTTTCGGCGGAAACATCACTGTATGAAATTTATCAGGGCACGCGGCTGAAGTTTGAGTATCAGCGCTGTGTTTCCCGCTTGCAGGAAATGCAGAGTGAAGAATACCTGCGCCTGCCGCATCTGCCCTGAGTAAAAAAGGACCTGGCGGAACGGCAATTTTATCGTAGAAAGTGTTCGATTTTTATGGGCGACTTCTCTATAATCTTGCGACCCCACGTTACAACAAAGGTTTTTTTCCCAAAACTCTTTGTGTTCCAGTAACTCTATCCGAAGGGGTGGGCTTACTGGTCAAGATGGTCGTGTGAGCTCCAACCGTTTATTCAAGCGTTTGGGATTTCACCAACGTGTAACTTAATTTGGGTAAGCTTTTAGATGAAAACTTTTACAGCTAAACCAGAAACCGTCCAACGTGACTGGTATGTTGTTGACGCAACAGGCAAAACTTTAGGTCGTTTAGCGACTGAACTTGCTCGTCGTCTGCGCGGTAAGCACAAAGCGGAATACACTCCGCACGTAGATACTGGTGATTACATTATCGTTCTGAACGCTGAGAAAGTTGCCGTAACTGGTAACAAGCGTACCGATAAAGTGTATTACCATCACACCGGCCACATCGGTGGTATCAAGCAAGCGACCTTCGAAGAGATGATTGCTCGCCGTCCTGAGCGTGTGATTGAAATCGCGGTTAAAGGCATGCTGCCAAAGGGCCCGCTGGGTCGTGCTATGTACCGTAAACTGAAAGTTTACGCGGGCAACGAGCACAACCATGCGGCACAGCAACCGCAAGTTCTTGACATTTAATCGGGATTACAGGCAATGGCTGAGAATCAAAACTACGGCACTGGTCGCCGCAAAAGCTCTACCGCTCGCGTATTTATCAAGCCGGGCAGTGGTAACATCGTAATCAACCAGCGTTCTCTGGAACAGTACTTCGGTCGTGAAACTGCCCGCATGGTAGTTCGTCAGCCGCTGGAACTGCTGGACATGGTTGGTAAATTCGATCTGTACATCACCGTTAAAGGTGGTGGTATCTCTGGTCAGGCTGGTGCGATCCGTCACGGTATCACCCGCGCTCTGATGGAGTTCGATGAGTCTCTGCGTGGCGAACTGCGTAAAGCAGGCTTCGTTACTCGTGATGCTCGTCAGGTTGAACGTAAGAAAGTCGGTCTGCGTAAAGCACGTCGTCGTCCACAGTTCTCCAAACGTTAATTTATTCTGCTTCGGCAGAGTCAGTTATCGAAAACCCGGTGCTCAGCGCCGGGTTTTTTATTTTCTGCTGGTGCAAAAAGCGCGAAAGTTATCTTGCTTTATCACTTTTCCCTCGTAAATCGGCATTCGTCTCCGCACAAGCTGACTAAAATCTGGTAGACTATGTGTCACTTTGTGCCCATTGGCCAGTCAACAATGACGTGCAGCTCCCGCTTACGGCTGGAGTGGTCAATCATCGGGCTAATGGCAATAACGAGTCGCCGCGTGGATGGCTATTCGCAGTAATTTTCTGGATAAACTTGGAGGTTTACATGGCTGTCGCTGCCAACAAACGTTCGGTAATGACGCTGTTTTCTGGTCCGACTGACATTTTTAGCCATCAGGTTCGTATCGTACTGGCTGAGAAAGGTGTAAGCGTCGAGATCGAGCAGGTTGAAACGGATAATCTGCCCCAGGATCTGATCGACCTCAACCCGTACCGCACCGTGCCGACACTCGTTGATCGTGAGCTGACGTTGTATGAATCTCGTATCATCATGGAGTATCTGGATGAGCGTTTCCCGCATCCTCCATTGATGCCGGTGTATCCGGTCGCACGTGGTGAAAGTCGTCTGATGATGCACCGTGTTGAGCAGGACTGGTACAGCCTGATGCGTAAAGTTGAGAACGGCACGGCGCAGGAAGCCGAAGCGGCTCGCAAACAGCTGCGTGAAGAGCTGCTGGCGATTGCCCCACTGTTCTCCCGCACGCCGTTCTTTATGAGCGAAGAATTCAGCCTGGTTGACTGCTATCTGGCTCCGCTGCTGTGGCGTCTGCCGCAGTTGGGTATTGATCTGAACGGTGCCGGTTCGAAAGAGCTGAAGGGCTATATGACTCGTGTCTTTGAGCGTGATTCATTCCTTGCTTCCCTGACGGAAGCCGAGCGTGAAATGCGCCTGCAAACGCGGGGCTGATTACGATGGAAATGTCGCAACTTACCGCACGTCGTCCTTATCTGTTGCGCGCTTTCTATGAGTGGTTGCTTGAGAACCAGCTCACCCCGCATCTGGTCGTCGATATTAATTTGCCGGGTGTGATGGTCCCCCTGGAATATGCGCGGGATGGTCAGATCGTACTGAATATCGCGCCGCGTGCCGTGGGGAATCTGGAGCTGGGCAACGATGAAGTTCGTTTCAATGCTCGCTTTGGTGGTGTTCCGCGCCAGGTGAACGTTCCGCTGGCAGCGGTGCTGGCGATCTACGCCAGGGAAAACGGTGCCGGTACGATGTTCGAACCGGAGCCAGCCTACGACGGTGCCGGGGAGTTTGATGCTTCAACCGAACAGGATGAGGCACCGGAAACCCTGATGTCGGTGATCGATGGCGATCGTCCTGATGATGAAAGTGACGATCACACGCCAGACGATGAGCCGCCGCCGCGCGGTGGCCGCCCGGCATTACGCGTTGTGAAGTAAGCCATTATTAAGCAGCATAAAAAAACGGGCCAGCTGGCCCGTTTTTTTTTAACTGCATATCGTCAATGGATGCGGACTGGCCCGCATCCAAGGGATGATTAATAAACGTCGCGCAGGTAGCGCTTCTCTTTCTTCAACTGATCGATGTAGTCAGCTGCGCGTTCTGCAGACATACCGCCAAACTGAGAAACGATTTCATACAGTGCTTTATCCACGTCTTTCGCCATGCGTGATGCATCGCCGCACACGTAGAAGTAAGCCCCTTCCTGCAGCCACGCAAACAGTTCAGCACCCTGTTCCAGCATACGGTTCTGCACGTAAATCTTTTTCGACTGATCGCGTGAGAAGGCCAGATCCAGATGGGTCAGCAGACCGCTTTCCTGCCAGCCGTTAAGCTCATCCTGGTAAATAAAGTCGTGTTCCTGGTGCTGATCGCCGAAGAACAGCCAGTTTTTACCGCTGGCGCCGGTTGCCTGACGCTCCTGAAGGAAGGCGCGGAATGGTGCAATACCGGTGCCCGGGCCGATCATGATCAGCGGTGCATTGCCGTTTGACGGTACGCGGAAAGCTTTGTTAGGCGAAATAAAGATTGCCGGCTTGCCGCCGCGGCCAACGCGCTCTGCCAGATAGGTTGAGCAAACGCCGTTACGCGCACGTCCTGCGCTGTGATAGCGCACGGAAGCAATAGTCAGGTGTACCTGATTAGGGTGCGCCTTCGAGCTGGACGAGATGGAGTAAGCGCGGTGCTGAAGCGGACGCAGCAGCGTAACAAACTCAGCGGTGGTCAGCGTACGGGTCAGATCCAGCTGCAGCAGATCCAGGGTGTCTTTACCCCACAACCAGACGCCAAGCGCATCTTTATCATCGTGCTGAAGCACGTGACGCAGCTCCTGGTTAGTGGTGTTCTGGCCCACCCATTCGATCAGCTTGCGTGAAGGCTCGGAGATTTCGAACTGATAGGTCAGCAGATCGCCCAGGCTGCGGTCAAAGCCAGGAACCGGGCTCTGATAATCGGATTTGAGCTGCGTCAGCAGCAGATCGACCAGCACCGGATCGTTGACCGGGATTACACCCAGTGCATCGCCGGCTTCATATTTCAGGCCGCTGTCGGTCAGATCGAACTCAAAGTGGCGAATGTCTTTACCGGACGCCTCGCCGGACAGGCGCTTATTGGTCACCAGGGCGGCGGCATACGGGTTGTTCTTGTTGCTGCCCGGGATCACCGGCGCTTCCGGCAGGTTCTCCAGTGCTGCACCGGTGCTGCCTGCACTGGCGGCAAACTGCGGCATTGAGCTGGCAATCCACTCACCGGCAGGTTCTTCATAATCAATGTCGCAGTCAATGCGGTCGAATACGCGCTTCGCACCCAGCTGCTCAAGACGCATATCGAAGAATTTACCCGCCTGGCAGAAACCGTCGTAGCCGGTATCACCGATGGCGAGAATAGCAAAGTGCATCTGCTCCATACGCGGTGCGGTGCTGGCAGAAAGCGCCTGCCAGAACAGCTCGGCGTTATCCGGCATTTCACCTTCACCATAGGTGGAGGTAATGATCAGCACGTGGCGCATGGTGGCGAAAACATCGATATCGACTTCACCCAGCCCCTGAACCACCGGTACCAGACCTTTGGCGCGTGCAGCTTTCGCGGCGCTCTGCGCTAACGCTTCAGCGTTACCGGTCTGTGAGCCAAACAGGATATGCAGCTGGGTGGTGGTTGCCGCGCCCGCGCTTGCTCCCGCCTGCGGTTTGTCTTCCAGCACCAGCAGACGTGAATGTAACCCGGCGAGGAAGCCTGCCAGCCAGAATTTCTGCTCACCATTAAATGGTGCATCTTCAGGAATATAAGGAATTTTCATGGGTTTTCTATACTCAATCCCGTTTCGTCATGTTCAGTAACCTGCATTCCGGCGCGGCATCCCGTGGGATATCGCGCCGGTTAACGCGGTTGATTCAGGCTGTTATCAGGCCAGTTTGCCTACCGCAGCGGCTAACTCCGGCAGCGCGGCGCGGGCAAACAGTTCCTCAAAGTCAGGCAATCCACCCAGCACCTGACGGTTGCTGGCATCCTGATAGATGATCCAGCCGTAGGTCGCCAGACTATCCATTGAGCGGATGTTACGCTGAGTCAGTGCTGCCTTGTAGTCCGCCATACGTTTGGCAGCAATCAGGCAGGACAGCTCTTCGTCGTTGTAGTTCTCAATCGCTGCGCGAGCGTGACGCTGCAGCTTAGAGATCAGGGCAAAGTCTTCTGTCATCAGCAGGTTACGTACCGCTTTTTCAACGGCGGCATCATCTACCGCAGTGCCTTTCGGCAGGCGGGAGAGTGCTAACTGCTGGGCAGAACTCAGCACGGTGTAGTTATTCAACAACACCAGCATTTCCGGCGTATCGGTGGCACCGTAGGCCGGTACTGCACCGTTAGCGATCGGCTTACCTTCACGCCATGCGGCTTTGAATTTCGCTACCTGATGGCCGGCCAGAGCGGTAGACAGCTCTTCCAGCAGATCCTTACGGGTTTTCGCTTTCAGGATCTCTGCGCTGTCCTGATACAGCAGCAGGGAGCGCGGCATCACGTAGACAAAGTTCTGGCACTCGGTTTCCCAGTGGTCCAGCAGCCAGGCGGCGCGAGGTGAGTTCGTTGCCTCCAGATGCCAGGTCAGCATGGTGAACACCGCCTGTTTGTGCACGCGGGCCATTTCATTGTCTTCGGCGATGGAGCCGAACAGCACGGAATCACCGGCAGCATGGCTGGCTAGCGATCCGTACGGATCGTACTGGTAGGCAAAGCCGCCGCTCATCCCGTTACCGAAACCTTTACCGAACGTACCGAGGTTCAGAACGGCACCGTTGGTCATATATTCGCAGCAGAAATCACCGACGCCTTCCACAACTGCGGTCGCACCGGAGTTACGTACCGCGAAGCGGTCACCGGCCTGGCCCTGAACGAACAGACGGCCACCGGTGGCACCGAACAGCGCGAAGTTACCGATCAGCACGTTGCCTTCAGCATCTTCAGAGCCGCCGCCAGGTGAAACAACGATAATCTCGCCGCCGCACTGGCCTTTGCCCACACCGTCGTTACAGGTGCCGGAATGCGTCATCTGCATCCCGTCGTTACAGAATACGCCATAAGACTGACCGGCAGATCCAGAGGTGAAGACGTTCACCGTGCCCGGCGCCAGGTAGCGGCGGCCGCGATCGTCGAGCAGCGCAGCCGGGATATCTGCCAGCTGTTCAGCGTTCAGCGTGTGGTTCAGCATACGCTCGATATCAATGGCCAGCTGGCCGCCGACGCTCTTGTTACGGTTGTTCAGCGTGATGCCATTGCCCAGGCGGATATCAGTGCTTCCCTGAACCACCAGCGAGTCGTTCAGCAGCTCCACCCAGTCGTTATCAAGGGCGAAGTCTTTTTCCAGATAAACTGGCTTGGCGATCTTCACTTCCGGTACCACGGTGAGCATGGCACGCAAATCGAGTTTGCCGACTTCAAGCGGGTGATCCATCAGGTGCAGCAGGTCAGAGCGTCCGCGCGCTTCGCGCAGAGAGCGTAATCCCAGGCGAGACAGCATCTCACGCACTTCATGCGCAACGTTGATGAAATACTGTGCCAGCTGGCGAGGATCGCCATCGAAGGCTTCGGCATTGGTGGTCAGACCGGCCGGGCACTTCACGTTACAGTTTTTCGCCATTACGCACTTCAGCATCATCAGCGCAGTAGTACCAAATTCGAAGCTGTCGCCGCCGAGCAGGGCCGATTTCACCACGTCGCTGCCGGTCTGCTGTGCGCCAGAGCAGCGCAGCAGTACTTTTTCGCGCAGGCCGTTGGCGCAGAGTGCCTGGTGCACTTCGGCAATACCGATTTCGGCAACGCGACCGGTGTATTTCAGACTGGTCACCGAGGCTGCACCGGTTCCGCCCGTGTTACCCGCCACGTTGATCACATCGGCACCGGCTTTCGCCACACCGACCGCGATAGTGCCGATCCCTTCAGAGGAAACCAGCTTAACGATGACGCGAACGCGCGCGGCCTTACAGTCGTGGATCAGCTGTGCCAGATCCTCGATGGAGTAGGTATCGTGGTGCGGAGGAGGGGATACCAGCTCCACGCCCGGCGTACCACCACGAGCAGCGGCGATCTCAACCGTCACTTTCGGCGCAGGCAGCTGACCGCCTTCACCCGGTTTTGCACCCTGACCAATTTTGATTTCCAGCTCTTCCAGCATCGGGTCGGCCAGATAGGCCGCCCAGACGCCAAAACGACCGGATGCCAGCTGTTTAATGCGAGAGGCACGGATGGTGCCGTGGCGCGAATAGTGCTCGCCGCCTTCACCGCAGTTGCTCATGCCACCAACCATGTTGGTGCCGTGGGCCACCGCTTCGTGAGCCGGAGCAACCAGCGCACCGTGGCTCATCGCACCGGAGGCGAATGTGCGGGTGATCTCGCAGGCCGGCTGCACTTCGCTCAGCGGCAGGGAAGGCTGAGTAGCGAAAATACGTGACAGATAGTCAGCCGCTTTGCCTTGTGCGGTGATCTGCAGGCCGTCAGCGGTAATTTCAGTGTGTTCAATTTCATCCAGGAAGCGGTTTTTCAGCGCAGTTGCCAGCACCAGCAGACGCTCGTGTTCCGGCTTCAGGCCTTCAATCGCATCGGTCAGGCGCAGAGTGAACTGGCCTGCACTTCCGGCTTCACAGGTCAGTCCGCGTACGGCGAAGCTGTTGTTCACCAGCGAATAGCGACCCAGCTTGCGGCTGAATTCAGCCAGGCTGTCAACGTGGGTCAGATCGCACGGGAAGGCGAGGATATCGCGCAGCGCGGCCGGGCGACGTTTACGCTCTTCGTGCATCAGGCTGGAGAACTGGCGGTAATCCGGCGTGATGGTGAAGGCGTTAATGACGTCATCAGGGATGCGCTCGAAGCTGCTGTCAGCAAAGGACTTCGCTTTGATATTGAAAGCGTTGTCCAGTTTGGCCAGCGTCAGCAGGCGAATAAACTGATCTTCTTCACGCTGCTTATCCGCGAAGCGAATAGGCTGCTCTGTCATGTCGATAAAGGTACGTACGGCGATGGTTCCGTAAGAGTGACCGGCACCTTCTGCACGTTCTTTAAACAGGCCCAGCAGCGGAACTTCAGCTTCTCCCTGAATTTTCAGGGCGCTCTGATGCCAGTCCACCGCCATCTGCGCGATAGAGGCAAAGCCTGCGCCACCCACCGGGGTTTTAATGTTCGGGAAGTATTTCTTCAGCACGCGATCTTCCGTATCGAGGAAGTTTGGCTCGAAGAATTCACCACAGCTGTAGCTTTCGACGGTACACAGGCCCACTTTGCCCATGGTTTTCATCAGTGCTTTTTCTGCGGCCTTGGCATAGCGCTTAAAGGCTTTATTGCCTTCTTCACCTTCACCATATTTCTCTTCGGCACGCATCTGCACGCCCAGCGGATAGATTGCTGAGGCACCAAAGCCCAGCGCAGCGGCGATGTGGTGCGAAGAGATACTCTGGCCGCTTTCAACCACCAGAGACACGTCAAGACGCAGACCTTCCTGCACCAGGCGCTGGTTGATGGCGGACACCACCAGCAGCATCGGCATCGCGGCTTGAGTCGAGGAGATATGGCGGTCGGTCAGTACTGCAATGCCGCCCTGTTCACGTGCAAAATCAACCACCTGCTGAGCAAGATCGTCAATTGCCTGCTCCAGCGTATCGGCATTTTTCTGGCGACTTTCTGCATCGCTGCCCAGCACCGGTGCATAGAGCATCTCAAAACGGGCATACGGTGCCACATCCTGTTCGCGCAGCTGTAGCATATCCAGGTGGGTCAGGATCGGCGTTGGCACGATGATCTGGCGACCTTTACTGCGGCCCAGATGCGGCTTCGCACCCAGCGCCACGCGCAGCGTCATGCCGTCAACTTCACGAATGGAGTCTAACGGTGGGTTCGTCACCTGCGCAAAGCGCTGGGAGAAGTAGTGCGCCATGCCGCCTTCATGATCGGATAAGGCGTTGATCGCGTTGCCGTAACCCATTGCTGAAATTTTTTCAGCTCCGGTGTTCAGCATCGGGTCCATCATGAATTTGAAGCTTTCCTGGTTGTAGTAGTAAGCCACAAATCGCTGATAGGTTTTCAGGTCGCCGCTGTAACGCAGCGGGGAGCCCTGTTTTTCCGCCGGGATTACCGGCAGCTCTTGCAGAGTAATACGAGCCTCAGCAACCAGTGCCGGGTAGTCTTTCTCTGCAGCGAGTTTTTCCAGCGCTTCTACGGTGGTGTAGCTGCGTTTCTCGCTGTGATCGTAGTACAGCATCCCGCCCGCTTCGATACGGCCGCGGCGCAGCACGCTTTCCGGTGGGAAGGCGATCTGGCCGGCTTCGGACATTGCACCGATGTATTCGGCGGTTTCCACCGAACGCAGCGGACGCAGGCCCAGACGGTCAAGGCGGGCACCGATGATTTCACCGTTACCAAAGATCAGTGCTGCCGGGCCGTCATTCTTCTCTTCATAAAGGGAGAAGTATTCGAGCATGGCGCGAACGTTATCGGAAAGAGATTCATCGTTTTCCCAGGCCGGTGGCATCATGGAAACCACGGCGTTAATCAGGTCGAGATTATCTTCCATCAGGCGGCTGTGGATGCTCTGGTCCAGACGCGAGCTGTCCGACTGCCCTTTAGGACGCACGATTTTCTTGCCGCGTGCGGACGCCAGTGCGGATTCCGCAATGCGGTTTTTACGGTCGGTATTCAGCTCACCGTTGTGCGCCATCAGACGGAACGGCTGCGCCATCGTCGTATGCGGATCGGTGTTGGTTGAAAAACGGGTATGGAAGAACAGACCGCGAACGCGATGATCGGGATCGGTCAGATCTTTGAAGTAAGGGATCACTTCATTCGAGTTCAGGCGTGCCTTGAACACCTGGGTACGTGAAGAGAGCGACAGCGGGTAGAGGCCGCCAAACTCGCTTTCGGTAAAGGCGCGGGCTTCAATATCCAGCAGGGCACGATAAATGCGTTTTTCGAAATCGTTTTGATTATCGATATCCTGAGGAATAGTGAAGATCCACTGTGCGATAGGCAGCTGTGAGACAATGGCTGCCGGACGCAGTACGTCAGTGTCCAGCGGCATATCACGTTTTAAAATCACCGACAGGCCGTAAGCCGCAAGGGTTTCCTCAACCAGACGCTCGGCATTTGCGCGCAGCGCACTGTCTTTCGGTACAAAGAAATTGCCTACGCCAAAACGACCCGACTCAAGCTGTTGACCGGTAATTTTGCGGAAGAAATGCAGAGAGATGTCGACGTTGACGCCCGCGCCGTCGCCCACGCCTTCAGCGGACATACCGCCGCGATGAGGAACGGTACACAGGGCACTGTGTGCCATCTGGAGGACCTCATGAGTTTGCTCGCCGTCCTTACGTGTAATGAAACCCACGCCACAGCTATCACTCTCTTTTGTTGGATCATACAAGCCATAGGGATAAGGTTTTGAGTCAGACATCGAGGGCCTCCTTAACTTCTTTTGTACATTACCTATATTGTTCAGGCACAGAACGCAGCTGAGCGGTCACCTCAGGGTCTGTATCAATTTTCTTTGCCGCTAAAACGCGGACACCATGACTCCGAGCATTTCATCCTGAGACATAAGTGCATCGTCCGTGAATGAAAAACTCTCTAGATTCCTGGTCTCATTAAATGGAGATATCCGGTATCACGAGGGAGTCGTCTAACTGCATATGTATGCCGAGACACTGGCCCGTAAGCAAAGCTTCCAGCGGATTCCCAACTTATCGGGAAAGCGTACAGAGGTCAAATACCGATCTTTCTTATGCCTTTTTATGAGTTTTTTAAGTTAACTTCATGATATGTAATTAAATATTGTCATATTTTACCCCTATGGATGGGGGGGCGTCGTGTAAAGAAGTGTGAGCTGTCTCACTATAGTGCAGTGAGCAAATCGCTGCACCATGCTGGAATAGCGTCCGGTTGCAGCATAATATGCTAAATGAGGGGTAATACCCACATCAACGCACTGTTTTTAATCAGTGGGGATATTTGAATTAAACAGGGGGGGTTATTAGCAAAATTAATCACCATGGGTGTGACTAGAATTTCGGATTTTATGAATGATTATTCGTTTGGATGTAACCAAGGAATAGTGAACGATCTGCATCATCACTATGAATTATATTGGCGAAGCGGGTTGCTCTGGATTTTGAGCGGCTTTATAGATTATGCAGTTATAAAATTTAGTCAATATGTACGACGGCAACTTTTTGCTCTGAAGGCAAAATAATTAAATTTTCTCTCAAGGGCCGCGCCAGTACAGGCTGTAAGACGAATCTCACCGGCAGAATCTAAACTTCTTCAGGCGACGAAAATTCCATAATAATACCTTTCAGGATATAGAGTGTGCTGCACTAATATTGTGCAATAGTTTCGTTAATAAAAAATCAATGAACCATAACTGTGCAATATATGTTTTGGTTAACATTTGATGAACTATAACCGTGCAAATGTTCCGTTCTTTATTGTGCATTGCACTATTTTTGTGCGTTTTTCTCATCGCGTTAACCTGTGGGACTTTTATCCGATTCCGGTATGATTGTGTGATTCAGACCGGAAAGGACCCTACATGAAACAAATTCGATTATTAGCCCAGTACTACGTTGATTTAATGGTTAAGCTGGGGCTGGTGCGCTTCTCTTTGCTGTTGGCCTCCGCCCTGGTGGTACTGGCAATGATTGTCCAGATGGCCGTGACCATGGTGCTGCGTGGGCATGTGGAAAGCATCGACGTGGTGCGTTCGGTGTTTTTCGGCCTGCTGATTACGCCCTGGGCGGTGTATTTCCTTTCGGTCGTTGTTGAGCAGCTGGAAGAGTCACGTCAGCGACTGGCACGGCTGGTCGATAAACTTGAGGAGATGCGCAATCGCGACCTTGAGCTGAATCAGCAAATGAAGGAAAACATCACACAGCTCAATCAGGAAATTGCCGATCGTATTAAGGCGGAAGAAGCGCGTCTGCAGGTGATGACCCGGCTGAAAGAGGAAATGGCACGTCGTGAGCAGGCGCAAATCGAACTGGAGCAGCAGTCGACCTTTCTGCGCTCATTTCTGGATGCTTCGCCGGATCTGGTCTTCTATCGTAACGCCGATCAGCAGTTCTCCGGCTGTAATCGGGCTATGGAGCTGCTGACGGGGAAAAGCGAGAAGCAGCTTATCGGGTTAACGCCTAATGACGTCTATGACGACGATGCCGCGTTAAAAGTGCTCGAAACCGACGAGAAAGTCTTCCGCCATAACGTTTCTCTGACCTACGAGCAGTGGCTACAGTATCCCGACGGCCGTAAAGCCTGTTTTGAGATCCGCAAGGTTCCTTATTACGATCGCGTGGGGAAACGCAGCGGCCTGATGGGCTTCGGACGCGATATAACGGAGCGTAAGCGTTACCAGGACGCGTTAGAGAATGCCAGTAGGGAGAAGACGACCTTTATCTCTACGATCAGCCACGAGCTTCGTACGCCGCTTAACGGCATTGTCGGACTAAGTCGCATTCTGCTGGACACCCATCTAAACCAGGAACAGCTCAAATACCTTAAAACCATTCATGTCTCCGCCATCACTCTTGGCAATATCTTCAATGATGTGATTGAGATGGACAAAATCGAGCGCCGGAAGGTGCAGCTGGATAATCAGCCACTTGATTTCACCGGTCTGCTTGCCGATCTGGAAAACCTGTCCGGCCTGCTGGCTGAACCTAAAGGACTGAAATTTATTCTGCAGCCTGAGCTACCGCTGCCGCACAAAATTGTGGCGGACGGGACGCGGTTACGGCAGATCCTGTGGAATTTGATCGGTAACGCGGTGAAGTTCACCCAGCGTGGCGAGATAGTCGTCCGGGTAGGTTACCTTGACGAAGACCGCCTCTATTTTGAAGTGGAAGATTCCGGAATGGGCATCCCGCAGGATGAACAGGATAAAATCTTTGCCATGTACTATCAGGTTAAAGACCAGCGCGGTGGGAAACCGGCAACCGGCACGGGTATTGGTCTGGCGGTATCTCGTCGTCTGGCGCAGGCCATGGGCGGCGATATCAGCGTGCGTAGCGCACAGGGGCAGGGTTCATGCTTTACGCTGACGCTGAGTGCGCCTCGGGTTGCGGAAGAGGTTGAGGATGAACAACCTGAAGACGACCTTCCTCTGCCTGCGCTGCATGTGCTATTGGTGGAAGATATTGAGCTTAACGTGGTGGTGGCGAGGTCGGTGCTGGAGAAGCTGGGTAACAGCGTCGAGGTGGCGATGACCGGGCAGGAAGCGTTGGATATGTTCGATCCGGATGAATTCGATCTGGTTCTGCTGGACATCCAACTGCCGGATATGACCGGACTGGATGTGGCGCGTGGCATTCATCAGCGCCATGCAGGGAAACAGTTACCGCCTCTGGTGGCACTAACCGCCAACGTGCTGAAGGATAAACGGGAATATCTGGATGCGGGAATGGATGATGTGTTGAGCAAACCTCTTGCAGTGCCTGCTCTCACAGCGATGATTAAGAAGTACTGGAACTATCAAAGCGAGGAGCAGGCGGTGCCTGCGCAGGAGATCAATATGGATGAGAAAAAACTGGCACTGCTGGATGTGGTGATGCTGGAGCAGTATATCGAACTGGTTGGGCCGAAGTTGATTCATCAAAGTCTGGAAATGTTTGAGCAGATGATGCCTGGTTACCTGGATGTTCTGGATTCCAACATGATGGCCCGCGACCAGAAAGGCATTGCGGAGGAAGGGCATAAGATTAAAGGCGCAGCAGGTTCAGTTGGGCTGGTACATTTGCAGCAGATTGCTAAACAGATTCAAAGCCCTGAGCTACCCGCCTGGTGGGACAATGTACAGGAGTGGATTGATGAGCTTAAACAGGAATGGCGTAACGACGTGAATGTGTTGCGTGAATGGGTTAAGGCCTCTGAAAAAAAATGACCCCGACCTAGGCCGGGGTGCGCGAATACTGCGCCAACACCAGGGAAAATGGAAACCCACGCTATTCTGATATGAATCGTCGGGAGCGCAGGCCGGGTATTGGGTAAAACTCTCAGTCACTACCTTAGCAAATCTAACATCACATGTTACCAGATTCATTAAAATGTGTGATGTTGAGCAGTGTTTGTAAATAGAAGACATCAAATTACTTTCTCAGTCAAGCAGGTAATTCATTTTGCTTTTTTTATGATGGATTATTGTACGATTGTTGTATTTTATTCATGGAAGTTCTTGACGGGTTACGTTGTCGGATTGGATTGTCCCGGCCCCGCAGCTGAAATGCTATTTCAGCATTTTCAATGCGTTTAATGTGCTGTTTGTACTGCGTTTTTTGTGGTTTTTGCTGAATTCTTCCGAAACGTTTTGGTTTCTGCTAGCACAAACAGGCTTCAGGGCGTGATTCGGCGAAAAAATGCTGACACAGTTCAGCAAGATAAATCTCACGATTTAATAGAAAACCCTGCAAACAAGATGTTCTTTCGTTTCATTTATCGATGGTTTTCTATTTCGAGTTTTGTGATTTCGAAATGTACCCAGTGAAATTTATAAGCAATGCAAATCAATTTGAAAATGTTTTTTCGCCCTGAATAGTAGCCCCCTAAAATGTATTAAACTATGGCGCGTCATGGAACCGATTCCTGGGCAAGCAGCTCATGGTAGGGACCTGACCAAAATAATTAGCTTTGTCTGAAGATGATGATAATGGAGTCGACGAATGAGCCGTAACCGACGCCCGGGGTGGGTATGGATGAAAAAGGCCGTGCTGCGTTTGCTGATGGGGATTGTCGGTCTTTGGCTGGTCGGTATTGTGCTCTTCGCCTTTATCCCTGTGCCTTTCTCCGCGGTTATGATTGAAAGGCAGCTTGGTGCCTGGCTACAGGGTGATTTTAGCTATGTTGCCCATTCTGACTGGGTCGGGCGCGATGAAATATCTCCATGGATGGCACTGGCCGTTATTGCTTCTGAGGATCAAAAATTCCCCACGCACTGGGGTTTTGATGTCGATGCCATTCAGTCTGTGCTGGATAATAACGGCGAAAACTCTCGTATGCGCGGTGCTTCAACGTTGTCTCAGCAAACCGCTAAGAATTTGTTTCTTTGGGACGGACGTAGTTGGGTGAGAAAGGGACTGGAAGCCGGGCTGACAGTCGGTATTGAAACCGTGTGGACTAAACGGCGTATTCTTACCGTTTATCTTAATATCGCTGAGTTTGGTGACGGTGTGTTTGGTGTGGAAGAGGCGGCGCAGCGTTACTTTAATAAGCCCGCCAGCCGGTTAACCATGTCTGAAGCGGCGCTGCTGGCAGCTGTTTTGCCGAATCCAATACGTTTTAAAGCCGCAGCACCTTCAGGTTATGTTCGCCAGCGTCAGCAGTGGATCATGCGACAGATGCGTCAGTTGGGTGGTGAAACTTTTCTTTCCAGAAATCACCTCAATTAGCTGGAAATTATCACAACCCTGGCAACTACTCTTCGTCGAATCCGGCATCGAACAGTTCAATAACTGCCGCCAGCGCTTCCGCTTCCTGCGGTCCGCTGGCCTCAATTTCGATATGACCGCCCTTGGCGGAATCCAGCATCAGTAGCGCAATAACGCTGCTGGCTTCGGCCTCCGTACCACTTTCGTTTCTCAGCAGCACTTCAGCGTCAAAGCTCTGCACCAGTTCAAAAAGCTTCATTGCCGGACGAGCGTGCATGCCCAGCTTATTCCTGATTTCCACGGTTTGTTTAACGGTCATGATTTACGTTTTTCCAGCGTACGGTGACGGGACTGCACGTTTTTACCACGCGAACGGAAGTAGTCGGCTAATTGCTCAGCGATATATACCGAACGGTGTTTACCGCCGGTACAGCCAATCGCCACGGTCAGGTAGCTGCGATTGTTGGTTTCCAGCATCGGCAGCCACAGTTCAAGGTAGCTGCGCGTCTGATAGATAAAATTATGCACCTCGGTATGGCGGTCGAGGAAGGCCGCTACCGGGCGATCGAGACCGGTCATCGGACGCAGTTTAGGGTCCCAGTGCGGGTTTGGCAGAAAGCGGACATCGAAGACATAATCGGCATCAATTGGGATTCCGTGCTTAAAGCCGAATGACTCAAATACCATTGTCAGCTCGCGCTCGCGCTTGCCTAACAGCCGGGTCCTCAACATCTCGGCCAGCTCATGAACTGACATTTCCGAAGTGTCGATAATCAAATCAGCACGGGAACGCAGCGGCTCCAGCAGATCGCTTTCTTCATCAATAGCGCTCTCCAGCGACAGGTTTTTGCTGGAGAGGGGATGCAGGCGACGAGTGTCACTGTAGCGACGGATTAACGTGTTGCGATCGGCATCCAGGAACAGAAGCTGCGGCGAAAAGCAGTCGGGCAGATTGTTGAGTGCGGTTTCGAAAACTTCGGGGGATTCCGGCATATTACGAACGTCAATACTGACCGCCGCAGACATATTGCGTTCAGAGAGCGAATTAGCAAGATCGGGAAGCAGCACCACGGGGAGGTTGTCCACGCAGTAGAATCCCATATCCTCCAGCGCACGTAACGCCACGGATTTACCTGAACCGGAACGACCGCTGACGATCATCAGCACCATTAACTCTTCCCCCAATTTAACCTGTTACCACGGATATCGTGGTGAATATACAACGGCTGGCTTAATCGTGATCTTCCGTGATGATCTCGTACAGCTCTTCATCGCTCTGGGCCGCGCGCAGACGTCGGCAAACGGTTTTATCTGCCAGACGTTTGGCTACCAGTGAAAGCGTATGCAGGTGAGTTTTACATTGGTCTGCCGGGACCAACAGGGCGAACAACAGATCCACTGGCTGATTATCAATGGCGTCAAAGGCAATCGGCTGATCCAGGTGGATAAATACACCAACCGCCCGCAGCGTATCTTCGAGTAATTTACCGTGCGGGATGGCGATCCCGTTACCGATACCCGTACTGCCCATTCTTTCGCGCGTCAGAATTGCTTCGAAAATAGTCTGATGCGGAAGGTTTAGCTGTTTGGCCGCCAGTTCGCTGATAATTTCCAGCGCCCGTTTTTTACTCTGGCAATGTACACCATTACGGGTGCAGGACAGGTTCAGGACCGAGCCCAGTTCCAGTTTTAGATCGTTGTTCATCATAGTTTCACTTACGTGTTCACATCCGCATGGCGATTAACTCAGGCCGTTTTAATGGCCGTCGTTGACCCCCTGATTGATTAGCGGCTCGTACCCTTGTAAAGATACGAGCCGCCGCTGACTTTAGCTTAACCCGATGTGGGATGCTGCAGAGACAATCAGCGCATGGTGAAATTTAGTGTTGTTTAAGCTTATCTTTGTGTTTATTTAACTGGCGAGCCAGCTTATCTACCAGGCCGTCAATCGCCGCGTACATATCTTTTTCTTCTGCGGTTGCATGCAACTCCCCGCCGTTCACATGCAGCGTCGCATCTGCAATTTGAGTCACTTTTTCCACCTTCAAAACAATATAGACCTGATTAATCCGGTCAAAATATTGTTCAAGTTTACCGAATTTCGCTGTCACAAATTCGCGCAGGGATTCGGTAATTTCAACGTTTAGTCCAGTGATATTGAGTTGCATGATGTCTTCCTTCTCAGTTCTTTCAGACCAGCTGTTTGCGCTGGTTTGATGGCGGGATGGATAAAGACTCTCGATATTTTGCCACAGTACGGCGCGCGACCATAATCCCCTGCTCAGAAAGCAGAGAGGTCAGCTTGCTATCGCTCAGCGGCTTGGCGGGATTTTCCGCCGAAATTAATTTCTTAACCAATGCACGAATAGCAGTAGAAGAGGCTTCACCCCCGCCTTCAGTGCTCACGTGGCTGGAGAAAAAGTACTTCAGTTCAAATATACCGCGTGGACTGTGCAGATACTTCTGCGTTGTTACGCGCGATATAGTTGATTCATGCATATCGACTGCGCTGGCTATGTCTGCCAGTACCATCGGCCGCATATATTCCTCGCCCTGTTCAAAAAATGCCTGCTGTTGATCGACAATACAGCGGGTCACTTTTAGCAGCGTGTCGTTGCGGCTCTCAAGGCTTTTAATCAGCCATTTTGCTTCCTGCAAATTACTACGGATAAATTGTGAATCACTGTCGTTACGGGTTGAACCGCCCAGTGCAGCATAGTGCTGATTGATCTTTAAACGCGGAACGCTGTCGGCGTTAAGTTCAACCGTCCAGCGCGCACCGACTTTGCGTACCAGCACGTCAGGAATGACATATTCAGGTTCCTGCGTATTGATCGACTGTCCGGGACGCGGGTCGAGTGACTGAATCAGCTGTACGGCACCCTTGAGAACGTCTTCTTTTAACTTTGTCAGACGCATCAGGCTGCGGAAATCATGATTGGCTAACAGATCGAGGTGATCGCTGACGATCAGCCGCGCTTCTTTCAGCAGGGGGGAATCGTCAGGGAACTGAGAAAGCTGGACCAGCAGGCAGTCGCGCAGATCGCGGGCACATACACCCACCGGATCGAATCGCTGTACGCGCTTCAGCACCGCTTCAACTTCATCCAGGCTGAGATCTTCATTCCCCATACTCTCGAGAATATCGTCCAGCGAGGTGGTCAGATAACCGGTTTCATCCACGGCATCGACGATTGAGGTGGCGATCGCCCGATCGGTGTCGGTAAAAGGCGTTAACTCTACCTGCCACATCAGATAATCCTGAAGTGACTGGGTGGTTTCCCCCTGATAAACCGGCAGTTCGTCGTCGTGGTAGTCAGTGCCGGTACCGGAAGGGGTACCCGCGGTATAAATTTCATCCCAGGTAGCATCCAGCGGCAGCTCTTCAGGCATATCCTTCTGTTCAAGCGCTTCTCGTGTGTCCAGCGCTTCGGTTTCCTGATATTCGCGAGAGTCGATTTCCTCGTGAACATCGCTCTGCTCGAGCAACGGGTTGCTTTCCAGCGCCAGCTGAATTTCCTGCTGTAGTTCAAGCGTAGAGAGTTGCAGCAGCCGAATGGCCTGCTGTAACTGTGGCGTCATGGCAAGCTGTTGGCTCAGCCTGAGTTGTAAACCTTGCTTCATATTCAGGATAATAATTCCCTAAAAAACAAACCTTATGGCCACCTTATCAGAGTCTGAACTCTTCGCCCAGGTAGACGCGTTTCACCTGCTCGTCGGCAAGGATTTCTTCAGGCGTACCGTGTGCGATAAGGTGCCCCTGGCTGACGATATAAGCGCGTTCGCAGACCGCCAGCGTTTCACGAACGTTGTGGTCGGTAATCAGCACGCCAAGTCCGCTATCACGAAGATGCTCGATAATCTTTTTAATATCAATAACGGAAATAGGGTCAACACCGGCAAAAGGTTCATCCAGCAGGATAAATTTGGGATTTGCAGCCAGCGCGCGGGCAATTTCAACCCTGCGACGTTCACCGCCGGAAAGCGCCTGGCCCAGGCTGTCGCGCAGATGTTCGATGTGGAACTCGGCCATCAGCTCATTGGCACGATCTTCGCGCTGTTCGCTGGTCAGATCTTCACGAATTTGCAGGACCGCCATCAAATTATCGTAAACGCTCAGACGGCGGAAAATGGAGGCTTCCTGAGGGAGATAACCAATCCCCCGGCGCGCGCGCGCGTGCAGGGGCAGGATACTAATATCTTCATCATCAATCACGATACGGCCTGCATCGCGCGGAACGATACCCACTACCATATAAAAGGTGGTGGTTTTGCCGGCCCCGTTTGGTCCCAGTAGTCCGACAATCTCACCGGATTTCACTTCCAGACTGACGTCTTCAACCACGCGGCGGCCTTTGTAGGCCTTCGCCAGATTTTCCGCAATTAACGTTGCCATGTTAGTTAGTTACTCTTCTTCTGACCGTTAGACGGTGTGCTTTTATCCTGCAGCTGTGACGGTACAAGTACGGTCGTCACGCGTTTGCCGGTGCTGCCGTAAGCCTGCATTTTCTGCTCTTTGACCAGATAGGTAATGCGATCGCCTTTGACATTGCTGTCCAGCTGCTCCAGATAGGCATTACCCGTCAACTCAACAAAATCTTTGGCCAGTTCATAGTGCATTTTCTGCGCGTGTCCCTGAACCGGTTTGCCGTTGTCCTGCATCTGATAGAAGGTTGCGGGATTGCCATAGGCATCCACGATGGTTTTATTGCTGTCGCCACCGGGACGAGTCACCACCACTTTATCGGCGGTGATCTTGATCGACCCCTGGGTGACGATCACTTTACCGGTAAACGTAGCCACGTTCCCCTGCATGTCCAGTGCCTGATTTTCCGAGTCGACATTGACCGGTTTGTCAGAATCCCCGGTCAAGGCCAAAGCCGGAACGCTGGCAGCGAGGAGCAGAGATGCCGTCAGGAACTTAAGGCTGTTTTTCATTTTGAATTTCATAAGATGTTTTGACCTTTTCAATCAACTCGGCAGTTTTCTTCCGTAAATTTCCGCGCATCTTCATTCCCGTGGAGTTAAAGCTGCGGCCATAAAGCGTAACTTGATCGTTAGAGGTGACATCCTGAGTCGTCAGGTTCACCAGCGCATTGTCGGTTGTAATTTTCTCCAACTGCGCATCTTTCGTCAGGCTTTTTACGACTACATTGCCGTACAGAAACAGCATACGATCGTTAGTCAGTTTGGCTTTATCGGCGCTTACTGACCAGGTAGCCACTTTGTTTTCATCGTAAGTCGTCATCTTCGGGTTGTCGAACCAGCTAACGGCGTCTGTTGAAAAGTAAGTCACCTTGTCTGAAATCAGTCTGTAGCTCAGCCCACCCTCGGGGTTGTAAACGACGGTATGTGAATTATCACTCAGATAGGTGGGTTCGCTATCGTTGTTGCTGACTGCACCGTCACCATTATCAGAATCCGCCAGATTCCAGCCTATCAATATGATGGCAATCAACGTCAGTAAAAGTGTAATCCAGCGTCTTGTTTTACTCATACAGACTGCCCTATGGCCTTATCAAACGTACCCTGAGAAATTAAGATCAGGTCACAAAGTTCCCGAACGGCTCCGCGTCCCCCGGCAATTCGGGTCACGTAGTCAGCTTTAGGCAGCAGTACCGGATGCGCATCGGCGACGGCCACGCTCAGGCCAACCTGGGCCATAACCGGCCAGTCAATCAGGTCATCACCAATGTAGGCAACCTGGCTGGCATTCAGCGCTAGTTTATCCAGAAGTTCGCGGAAGGCCAAAGTCTTATCAGACTGCCCCTGGTAAAGATGGGTAATACCCAGCGTGGTACAGCGATCTTCCAGCAGTTTTGCTTTGCGACCGGTAATAATCGCCACCTCCACATCCGAGGTCAGCAGGCAACGGATGCCGTAGCCGTCTCGAACATTAAATGCTTTCAGCTCTTCACCGTTGTTACCCTGATAGATCACGCCATCAGACATCACCCCATCCACATCACAGATCAGCAATTTAATTTGCTGTGCCTGCGCCATGACCTGCTGACTTATCGGGCCATAACAGGTGTCAACGGTGGCTGCTGGATTACTCATTCTCGTTTTATTCCTTATCAAACAACGCCGGCACGCAGCATATCGTGCATATGTACCACGCCCAACAGATGGTCGCCGTCGGCCACCATCACGGAAGTAATGTTCTTGTTCTGCATCAGATTCAACGCATCCACCGCCAGCGTATTGGGCCGGACGCGAATGCCACCAAGGGTCATCACGCTGGCAATACTGGCGTGCTGTATATCGATGCCCATATCAAACACGCGACGCAAGTCACCATCAGTAAAGATACCTTCGATTTTCATCAGATCGTTACAAATGACCGTCATACCCATATTTTTGCGGGTAATTTCCAACAGCGCATCGCGCAGTGATGCATCGCTACTGATATGCGGCATTTCGTCACCAGAATGCATAATATCATCAACCCGCAGCAGCAACTTACGCCCCAACGCTCCACCAGGATGCGACAGTGCGAAGTCTTCTGCGGTAAAGCCGCGAGCTTTAAGCAAAGCAACCGCTAAGGCGTCACCCATTACCAGTGTAGCCGTCGTGCTGGTTGTTGGTGCAAGGCCCAGCGGACAGGCTTCCTGCGGCACTTTAACACACAGATGAATATCGGCAGCACGCCCCATTGCGCTATCGGGGCGGCTGGTCATGCAAATCAGGGAAACATGCAGGCGTTTCAGCACCGGTATCAGGGCCAATATTTCGGAGGATTCTCCAGAATTAGAGATGGCGATAACCACATCATTGGGACTGACCATCCCCAGATCGCCATGGCTGGCTTCACCCGGATGGACAAAAAAAGCGGGTGTCCCGGTGCTGGCAAAGGTGGCGGCGATTTTTTTGCCGATGTGCCCGGATTTGCCCATCCCCATGACGACCACTTTGCCACGGCAGCGTGAAATCAGCGCACAGGCCTGGTTAAAATCACCGTTAATGTACTGATCGAGCTGCTCCAGTCCCTCTCGCTCGATCTGTAAAACCTCTTTTCCGGCCGTTATAAAGTCAAAATCAGAATCGGTAATGATATGCGCCATAACTCTTCAGTCCTTTTACCAGAAAGTCACTGAGGGGAAACCGTACAGCATGACCACCCAGAGGATAAATCCGCACAGCAGCAACGCACCGGCTATCCGACCAATCCGGCGGTTGCGTTGCAAACAGATCAGCGTAAACAGGGCGCTGACGCCCAGCATGACCCAGTAATCTCGGGCAAATGCGCTGGCATCAAAGCTGCCGGGATGAATCAGTGCCGGGATGCCCAGGACAATCACCATATTATAAATGTTAGACCCAATCAGGTTACCGATGGCGATATCATCTTCGCCTTTCAACGCGCCGGCGATCACCGTGGCCAGCTCCGGCAGACTGGTGCCAACTGAAATGATCGTCAGTGCAATAACCAGCTCGCTGATGCCGAAATAGTCGGCAATCACCGTGGCATTATCAATCACCATACGGGTTGAAACCGGCAGTAATATCAGCGCAACGGCCAGCCACAGGAAAGCTACCGTGTTGCCGACATCATCACGCGGTAGCTCGGCCAGCTGCTCGCGGGTCAGGGTGTCATTATTCTCACGCTCTGCACGGCGGGCGATCTTGATTGTGCACAGTAGCCAGCACGCGGCGATGGCAATCAGCCCCAGCCCGTCATTCCGGCTGAGGTGATTATCAAAGAGTATGATGCCGCACAGCAGAGTCACCAGCAGCATCAGTGGCAGCTCGCGGCGTATCAGGTTGGAATGTACGGTGAGTGGATGCAGCAGTGCTGCACCGCCGAGAATGAGCAGAATATTGGTAATATTGGAACCGATTGCTGTCCCAACGGCGATATCCATCTGTCCGTGCGTTGCCGCTGAAAACGAAACAATCAGTTCCGGCAGGGAGGTGCCAATGCCTACCACGGTCATCCCGATGATCAGCGGCGGGATACCCAGCGATCGGCATAAAATAGCGGCGCTAAACACCAGACGATCGGCCCCATAAACCAGTAAGGCTAAACCGATAATCAATAGTGCTATAGCTACGAGCATGAAATGTCCTTTTATCGGATATAATCGTCGGTTGCTGCATGTGACGAAGCGTTTCTGGTTACGTGTTTTTAATGCCCGTGATTTTGACGGTCTAAAGCTAAAAAGTAAAACTTATGCCAGCTTTCGCGAAGTGATTGCGGTAAGTTTCTGTAAAAGTGTCCAGTCCGGCGGTTAATGCGTTACCATCGGAAGTATATTTAACGCCTGAATTGAGGATCGAGGTAACTATGGGCCAGACGGAAACGAATTTGGTAGATGTCCGGGATGTCTGTTTCTCCCGTGGCAGCAGGCCTATTTTCGATAACATCTCGCTTACGGTGCCCAAAGGGAAAATTACCGCCATTATGGGACCCTCTGGCATTGGTAAAACAACGCTACTGCGTTTGATCGGCGGACAGATACCGCCCGACAGTGGTGAAATCTGGTTCAACGGTGAAAATATCCCTACACTTTCACGTTCCCGTTTGTATGCCGCCCGCAAAAAAATGAGCATGCTGTTCCAGTCCGGTGCATTGTTTACCGACCTGAGCGTTTTCGATAACGTTGCCTGGCCGCTGCGCGAGCACACTCAGCTGCCTGCGGCGTTGCTGCACAGCACGGTGATGATGAAGCTGGAAGCGGTGGGGCTGCGGGGTGCGGCAAATCTTAAGCCTTCCGAGCTGTCCGGTGGTATGGCGCGCCGTGCTGCGCTGGCACGCGCCATTGCGCTTGAACCCGATCTGATTATGTTTGATGAGCCATTTGTTGGTCAGGACCCTATCACGATGGGCGTGCTGGTAAAGCTTATCGACGAACTAAATCATTCGCTGGGTGTCACTTGCATTGTGGTTTCCCACGATGTGCCTGAAGTACTGAGTATTGCTGATTACGCGTATATCATTGCCGACCAGAAAGTGATCGCTCAGGGTACGGCACCTGAGCTGAGAGAGAATAATGATGCTCGCGTGCGTCAGTTTATTGATGGCATTGCTGATGGGCCGGTGCCGTTTCGTTTCCCGGCGGGAGATTATCTTCACGATTTAGTCGGCTCAGGGAGTTAACATACTGATGTTTCTACGAGCGCTGGCGTCATTAGGACGTCAGGGAATTAATACCTGTGCCGCCTTTGGCCGTGCCGGATTGATGCTTTTCCATGCACTTATCGGCGTTCCCAGTTTTCGCAAGCATGCGCCGCTGTTGGTAAAGCAGCTTTATAGCGTTGGCGTATTATCGCTACTGATTATCGTGGTTTCCGGCTTGTTCATTGGTATGGTGCTGGGTCTGCAAGGCTATCTGGTGCTGAATACCTATGGTGCCGAAACCAGCCTCGGGATGCTGGTGGCGCTCTCGCTGCTGCGCGAACTGGGGCCGGTGGTCACCGCGTTGCTGTTTGCCGGACGGGCCGGTTCAGCGCTGACCGCTGAGATTGGCCTGATGAAAGCCACGGAACAGCTCTCCAGCATGGAAATGATGGCGGTCGATCCGCTGCGGCGTATTGTCTCACCGCGTTTTTGGGCTGGGGCGATCAGTATGCCTCTGCTGACGCTGATTTTTGTCGCCGTGGGGATACTCGGCGGTGCGATGGTTGGCGTGAGCTGGAAAGGGATCGACAGTGGCTTCTTCTGGTCAGCGATGCAGAATGCGGTCGACGTGCGTACTGATATTATCAACTGCGTGATTAAGAGCCTCGTGTTTGCCATTACCGTGACCTGGATTGCGCTGTTTAACGGCTACGACGCCATTCCGACGTCTGAAGGGATTAGTCGGGCAACAACGCGTACTGTGGTACATGCCTCTCTGGCAGTACTCGGTCTGGATTTTGTGCTTACGGCACTGATGTTTGGGAATTGATTCGATGCAAACGAAAAAAAGCGAAATTTGGGTAGGTGCCTTCTTATTGTTAGCGCTTTGCGCGATCGTTTTTCTGTGTCTGCGCGTTGCCGATCTGAAGTCTCTCGGTAATGAACCGACCTGGAAACTCTATGCTACCTTTGACAATATCGGCGGCTTAAAATCAGGATCGCCGGTAAAAGTGGGTGGCGTTGTGATTGGCCGCGTAACGGATATCACGCTTGACCCGAAAAATTACTCACCGCGGGTCACTATGGATATTGATGAAAAGTATAACAATATCCCGGATACCAGCTCACTGGCGGTACGTACATCAGGCCTGTTGGGCGAACAGTTTCTGGCGATGAATATCGGTTTCGATGACCCGGAAATGGGTACCGCGACGCTGAAAGATGGCAGCACGCTGCAGGACACCAAGTCGGCAATGGTGCTGGAAGATCTGATCGGCCAGTTCCTCTACAAAAGCGGAAATGGCAACGATAAGAGCGCAGACAAAGCAGATGACAACGGTGCTTCTGAGCAACCGGCTGTGGCTAACACTCCAGGAGAGGATAAGTAATGTTTAAACGTTTACTGATGGTGGCAATGCTGATCGTTGCCCCGATTGCGGCTAACGCGGCGGCTGATAAAACTAACCCTTATTCGATGATGAATGAAGC
Organism: Pantoea coffeiphila; assembly: GCF_016909495.1. GTDB lineage: Bacteria > Pseudomonadota > Gammaproteobacteria > Enterobacterales > Enterobacteriaceae > Erwinia > Erwinia coffeiphila. The sequence goes on from NZ_JAFBFW010000005.1 coordinate 67,857, forward strand.
GGCAGCAAAAACCTTCGATCGTTTGAAGAATGAGCAACCTAAGATCAAGCAGGACCCGAACTATCTGCGTCAGGTTGTTAAAGAAGAACTGCTGCCGTACGTGCAAATAAAATATGCCGGTGCGTTGGTGCTGGGCCGCTATTACAAAGAGGCCACTCCGGCACAGCGAGAAGCCTATTTTAGCGCTTTTGGTGACTATCTGGCACAGGCCTACGGTCAGGCTCTGGCGCTTTACAACGGTCAGACATACCAGATAGCTCCCGAGCAGCCGCTGGGGAATGCCGATATCATTGCTATCCGCGTTACCATCATTGATAAAAATGGCCGCCCTCCGGTACGTCTGGATTTCCAGTGGCGTAAAAACAGCCGCACTGGCGAATGGCAGGCGTATGACATGATTGCCGAGGGGGTCAGTATGATCACTACCAAACAAAACGAATGGAGTGACATACTGCGACAGAAAGGCATTGATGGTTTGACCGAGCGGCTGAAATCCTATGCGCAACAGCCAATCACGCTGGACAAACAGCAGTGAGCGACATGACGGCAGATTTGCTGAGTTGGACAGTCGACTCCGGCCTGCTCCGTCTTAGCGGTGAGCTTGAGCGCGAAACCCTGCTGCCGCTATGGCAGCAGCGGGATCAATTAATGCAGCAGGCTGAGGTTATTGATGTCTCCAGCCTGGATCGCGTTGATTCTGCGGGGCTGGCATTACTGGTGCATCTGCGGCAAATCGCGTTACAAAATGGTAAAACACCTCATTTCACCGGTATCCCCGATAAGCTCCGTTCTCTGATTACCCTGTATAATCTTCAGGAAATTATTGCCGATAATCGTTGATCCAGGATACGGCGGCTCAGGCCGCCGTGCTCTTGCGGAACATATTGAGTTCGTTGATCTTTGCTTTCCTTTTCGTTCCCCTCGATCCTCCAGGCCTGAGCGACGTATAGCGTTATTCATTCTCATTTAGCCTTTTTCTGACGATCCTGGCATTTATTGCTTGTTTAAGAGTAAGGCAGATTCCACTAATATGTGTGCCTGTTTATTATCAGGTGAATTTGAAAGCATCATGGAAAATAGTGAAATTCAGTCCGTGCTTATGAGCGCGTTACCGCTGCAGGAAGTCCACGTCACTGGCGATGGCAGCCATTTTCAGGTGATTGCCGTAGGTGAATTATTCGGTGAACTGAGCCGCGTGAAGAAGCAGCAGACGGTCTATGCACCCCTGATGGCCTACATTGCGGACAACCGTATTCACGCCGTTTCAATCAAGACTTACACTCCTGAAGAGTGGGCGCGTGACCGTAAGTTAAACGGTTTCTAAGCGGCAGCTGTCCACCACGCAATAATATGCGGGCGGGCTGAGCCGCAGATTTTTGGTCTGACAACAGAGAGCAGTTGCAATGGATAAATTTCGTGTGCAGGGTCCAACCCGGCTGAGTGGTGAAGTCACAATTTCCGGGGCTAAAAATGCTGCCCTGCCGATCCTGTTCGCTGCTTTGCTGGCTGAAGAACCGGTAGAGATTCAGAATGTCCCGAAACTGAAGGACATCGATACTACCATGAAGCTGCTGGGCCAACTGGGTGTAAAGGCCGAGCGTAACGGCTCGGTGCATATGGATGCCAGTAAGGTTGATGTTTACTGTGCCCCATACGATCTGGTGAAAACCATGCGAGCCTCTATCTGGGCGCTTGGCCCGCTGGTGGCGCGTTTTGGCCAGGGTCAGGTATCGCTTCCCGGCGGCTGCGCTATTGGCGCGCGTCCGGTCGATCTGCATATTACCGGCCTGGAACAGCTGGGTGCTGAGATCAAGCTGGAAGAGGGCTACGTTAAGGCCTCGGTTGATGGCCGCCTGAAGGGCGCGCATATCGTCATGGATAAGGTCAGCGTGGGCGCTACGGTAACCATCATGAGTGCCGCTACGCTGGCAACCGGCACAACGATTATCGAAAACGCCGCGCGCGAGCCGGAAATCGTTGATACCGCCAACTTCCTGAATACGCTGGGTGCAAAAATTACCGGCGCGGGCAGCGATCGCATTACCATCGAGGGCGTTGAGCGCCTGGGCGGCGGAGTATATCGCGTGCTTCCCGATCGTATCGAAACCGGTACGTTCCTCGTGGCGGCTGCGATTTCCGGTGGTGCAGTGGTCTGCCGTGCGGCTCAGCCCGACACGCTGGATGCCGTATTGGCCAAACTGCGTGAGGCGGGGGCTGACATTGAAGTGGGCGAGGACTGGATAAGCCTTGATATGCACGGCAAGCGCCCGAAAGCCGTGAACGTGCGCACCGCGCCGCATCCAGGATTCCCGACGGATATGCAGGCACAGTTCAGCCTGCTGAATCTGGTAGCAGAAGGAACTGGGGTGATCACTGAGACCATTTTCGAAAACCGCTTTATGCACGTACCGGAGCTGGTACGCATGGGCGCGCACGGTGAAATTGAAAGCAACACGCTGATTTGCCACGGTGTAGAAAAGCTATCGGGTGCCCAGGTAATGGCGACCGATCTTCGCGCATCAGCCAGCCTGGTTCTGGCTGGCTGTATTGCGGAAGGTACAACGATCGTCGATCGTATTTATCATATCGATCGTGGCTATGAGCATATCGAAGACAAGCTGATGGCTCTGGGTGCCAATATCCAGCGGGTCAGCGGTGACGAATAAACGTTGCCTGTAGTCTTTTAGCAAGGGCCGGTCTTCAATACCGGCCCTTTTTATTTTCTGATCAGTTTTTTACGATCGATCAACTGCTTTGTCTTAGGATCGTAATAGCGGCTGGGCCAGATCTCTGCCGGATGTATCTCCAGGGCGTCAGCAATCAGCCATTCCCCCTTCGGCCACGGCCGGCATAGCGTATTAGCCAGCGTTGATGAGCTTAAACCTGCGCGGCGCGACTGTTCGGCGAGAGTGGTGCCTCTTTTACGCAGGGCGGCAATGATATCGGCAGGATGCCAGTCTTGAGAATTATAGGCCACGTGCTCTTTCTCCTTGTGCACTTGTGGAAACAACAGGAAATAATCTGCACAGGGAAAGTCTTTTCCTGCGCATCCGTATTTACCGTATTAACCCTGACGATAGTAACGGAATTTATAAGAGCTTTATATCAACTTGTTTCCTTTAATTTCCAGTAATTTTTATGCAAAGAGCCAGTTTTGCGTAGCTCTACGCAAAAGTGGAGACAAATGATGTAACGTTACATTGTGCAGTAATATCAGGACTGGCGGTGGGGGAATGGCTAAGATGAATCATGAAAAGCGCGGATTTCCGCGCATTTTCAATCAGAATTCACGCTGTACAGACATATGAGCAAGTGCCTCAAGTGCACTGCGCCACGGAGATTCAGGCAGAATTTGCAGGGCAGTAATGGCTTTGTCCGCTTCCTGCTCGGCAGCACGACGCGTCCATTCCAGCGAACCGCACTGGTTCATGGTTTCCAAAACTGGTTCCAGTAAATGGCGGCCATTACCTTCCTCAATAGCCTTACGGATCATGCTGGTCTGCTCGGGAGTACCGTTACGCATGGCGTGCAGCAACGGCAGCGTCGGTTTACCTTCGCTGAGATCGTCACCCACATTTTTACCAAGCGTTGCACCATCAGCGCTGTAATCCAGCAGATCGTCAATCAGCTGGAAAGCGGTGCCGATGTAGCGTCCGTAATCCTGCAGAGCCTGTTCCTGCTCTGCGGTGGCACCTGCCAGTATCCCGGAAGACTGCGCGGCGGCTTCAAACAAGCGAGCCGTTTTGCTGTAAATCACCCGCATATAGCTTTCTTCAGTGATGTCCGGATCGTTACAGTTCATCAACTGTAACACTTCACCTTCGGCAATCACGTTAACCGCTTCAGACATCAGCGCCAGCACCCGCAGCGAGCCGAGGCTGGTCATCATCTGGAAGGCGCGGGTATAAATAAAATCACCAACCAATACGCTGGCCGCGTTGCCAAATGCCGCATTGGCCGTTGCTTTACCACGGCGCATATCCGATTCGTCGACCACATCGTCGTGCAGCAGCGTTGCGGTGTGGATAAATTCGATCAGTGCCGCCACGGCGATGTGCTGCTTGCCGTCGTAATTGTTGATAGCGCGTGCAGCAAGAACGGCAATCATCGGTCGGATACGTTTCCCACCGCCGCTAATAATGTAATGGCCCAGCTGATTGATAAGGGATACGTCCGAGTTCAGCTGGTCGAGTATTGTCGCGTTGACATCCGCCATATCCTGCGCGGTAAGTTCATTTATCTGTTCTAAGTTCATCAGTCTGTTCAGCTATCGCTCGCTCAGTTTGCTGGTATGATAAGCGCCTTTACGCGTGCCTGTGGCATGAAATGTATGACAGATTGTACTTGAAAAACACAACGGTGAAAGCGTCCCATGCACGTTGCGTTTTTTTTCTGCAATACAGCGTAACTGGCACTTGTCATTGGCAGCGAAGTTGCGTAGAATTCGCGCCCTATTGTGAATATTTATAGCGCAGCCTGATAATCAAAAAAAGGCAAGCGCGAGAGCGGAGTTTTATATGTACGCGGTTTTCCAAAGTGGTGGTAAACAACACCGAGTAAGCGAAGGTCAGACCGTTCGCCTGGAAAAGCTGGACATCGCAACCGGCGAAACTATTGAGTTCGACCAGGTTCTGATGATTGCCAACGGCGAAGACGTTAAAATCGGCGCGCCTTTAGTTTCAGGTGGCGTGATCAAAGCGGAAATCGTTGCTCACGGTCGTGGCGACAAGATCAAGATTGTTAAGTTCCGTCGTCGTAAGCATTACCGTAAGCAGCAGGGTCACCGTCAGTGGTTCACTGATGTGAAGATCACTGGCATCAGCGCCTAAGAGGAGATCTGACAAATGGCACATAAAAAGGCTGGTGGCTCGACTCGTAACGGTCGTGACTCCAATGCAAAACGTCTGGGCGTAAAACGTTTCGGCGGCGAATCAGTTCTGGCAGGTAGCATCATCGTTCGTCAGCGTGGTACTAAATTCCACGCCGGCACCAATGTTGGCTGCGGTCGTGACCACACCTTGTTTGCAACTGCAGACGGCAAGGTCAAATTCGAAGTTAAAGGCCCGAACAACCGTAAATACATCAGCATCGTTGCTGAGTAAGGTTTTCGAGCCGCAGAGTGATTTTTAAGTCACTTCTTGCTGCGAAATTAAAAGCCCCGCATCTCAGTGCGGGGCTTTTTACATTCTGCCCGTTAGGAATGCTACTGCGTCGACTGGCCTCGCAACAGATCCTGTTTTTGCTGTACACTTTATGTTCAGTGGTGGTGCTGCCGGTGAGGGGTATTCCTTTCATCGAACGGGTGGTACTGGTCAGCGAAAAAGAGACGCTGACGCCTTTACGCTGAAGTTTTCAGAATTATTATCGCCTGGCTGGTTCGAACGCTTTCCATTCCGCCTCTGAAGTTTCAGGGTTCAATCGGAGTGACTGGCGCCCGGCCAGGTGCCATATTTTCCGCAATGGGTCATCGCTTATGGCCACGGCGGAGCAATCCCGTTCCGGTGCAAAGACACTGGGCCACGGGCGAATGAGTGACGGAGAAGTAAAATGAAGTTTGTTGATGAAGCGACGATCCTGGCTGTAGCAGGTGACGGCGGCAATGGTTGCGTCAGTTTCCGTCGTGAGAAGTATATTCCTCGTGGTGGACCGGACGGCGGCGACGGCGGTGACGGCGGCGATGTTTACATGCAGGCCGACGAAAACCTGAATACCCTGATTGACTATCGTTTCGAAAAATCCTTCCGCGCGGAACGGGGTCAAAACGGCCAGAGCCGCGACTGTACCGGTAAACGCGGTAAAGATATCATTATTAAAGTTCCTGTCGGTACGCGTGTTATCGATCAGGGAACGGGTGAAACGCTGGGCGATATGACCCATCATCAGCAGCTGCTGATGGTCGCGAAGGGCGGTTGGCACGGGCTGGGTAACACCCGCTTTAAGTCATCCGTTAACCGTACTCCACGCCAGAAAACAATGGGTACGCCGGGTGAGAAACGTGACCTGCAGCTGGAACTGATGCTGCTGGCTGACGTAGGTATGCTGGGCCTGCCTAACGCGGGTAAATCGACCTTCATTCGCGCCGTATCTGCTGCAAAACCAAAAGTTGCCGATTATCCCTTCACTACGCTGGTACCAAGCCTGGGCGTGGTGCGTATGGACAACGAGCAGAGTTTTGTGGTTGCCGATATTCCGGGTCTGATTGAAGGTGCCTCTGATGGTGCTGGACTGGGTATTCGCTTCCTGAAGCACCTTGAGCGCTGTCGCGTTCTGCTGCACACCATCGATCTGGCACCGATCGACGAAAGCGATCCGGTAGAAAACGCCCGCGTTATTCTGGGTGAGCTGGAAAAATACAGCGAGAAGCTTTTCCAGAAACCGCGCTGGCTGGTGTTCAATAAGGTTGACCTGCTGGACAGCGAAGAAGCCGAAGCACGTGCGAAGGCGATTGCTGATGCGCTGGGCTGGACCGATAAGTACTACCTGATTTCTGCCGCGAATCGTGTAGGCGTTAATGCATTATGCTGGGACATTATGTCCTTCATGAATGCCAACCCGAAACAAGCTGAACTGGAAGCTAAGCAGCCAGAGAAAGTGGAGTTTATGTGGGACGACTACCATCGTCAGCAGCTGGAAGAAGCACAGCCTGCCGTCGAAGAAGATGACGATTGGGATGATGACTGGGATGATGAAGACGACGAAGGCGTTGAAATTATCTATCAGCGCTAATCTGCGATGAAAACAGGGACGCTATGGCGTCCCTGTTTATTTTCATTAGCCGATAATGGCAGTGGTCAGGCGCGAAATGCAGCATAACCGATCGCGATCGTCAAAGATCTCAATCTGCCATACCTGACTGGTCGTCCCGGCGTGTAAAGCACGACAGACGCCGCGTACCGTACCGCTGAATACACCCCGCAGGTGGCTGGCGCTGATTTCTGTACCTACCACGTTCTGCCCATGCTGCGAACATAACCAGCCCGCCATCGATCCCAGTGACTCCGCTAAAGCCACCGAGGCACCGCCGTGCAGCAGGCCAAACGGTTGATGGGTACGTGAATCAACCGGCATGGTTGCTTCCAGATGGTCATCGGCCAGTCGAGTGAAGCAGATCCCAAGCCCGGCAATCATATTACCCTGGGCCATCTGGTTCAGCGCCTCAGTATGACTTTGGCGCTTCCACAACGATTTCGGCTTATGCACCGAGCGTAGCCCCACCGTCAACCACAATATCCTGCATGATAATATGGCTGGCGCTCTCGGAAGCCAGGAACATCACCGCGCTGGCGATGTCATCAGGGCGGGCAATTTTCCCCAGCGGGATGCCCAGTTTGTACTGCTCCGGATAACCCGCAATCATCTGCTGTTCATCTGCCGGGGTTTGCCACAGGCTGCGCTGCATCGCGGTATCCGTTGAACCCGGCGAAACAATATTACAGCGCACGCCGTAAGGTGCCATTTCGAGAGCGACGGTCATGCACAGGCTGCGCAGCGCGGCTTTTGAAGCACCGTAAGCCGACATGCCGATACGCGGCGCATGAGCTGCGTTAGAAGCCACCGTGACTATCGCACCGGCACGCTGCTGACGAAATACCGGCAGAGTCTGCTGGAACAGGTTGAAAGCGCCTCCGGCATTAACCGCCAGGCAGGCCTGCCAGTCTGCAAATGCCAGTTCCTCGGTGGAGCCGGTACGTAAAATACCGGCAGCATTGACCAGCACGTCAAGATGTTGGGTATCGGAAAGTACTTTTTCGCAGACGCGCTTCACCTGCCACGGATCGGCGATATCGACGATCTCCCGCTGGAACGGATAATCGCTCTGCGAGAACTGTTTATCAAAGCCGACAACGGAAGCGCCAGCGGCAACAAAAGCCAGCGCGGTGTGGTAGCCGATGCCCTGGCCCGCGCCGGTAACCCAAACCTGCTTACCGGTAAAATCGAAACTGGCGGACATTATGCTGGCTCCCGTGACAGTAACTTCCACCAGCCATCGATACTCGGATCTTTGGCCAGAGAAATAAAATCGATATCGCTATGGATCTGGCGCCAGCGGGCGGCCAGCTCCATCATCCGCACGGAATCAAGACCGTAGTCCACCAGATTATCCGCATCATCCAGATCCTCTGCATCGTCATCCAGCAGCGGCAGTACCAGCGCGCGCAGCTGGGCTTTACTGGCTGGTGTTGTTGCCGGCAGCAGTTCAGAGGTCATCACCACCTTTCCGCTGCGCCCGGCGGTATAGTTCAGCGCCATCATGTGTTCCTCGCGGCTGAAATCTGCCAGCGCGTCGGCAACCATAAACGGTTTAATGTCGCGCATAAATGCATCGGTCGCGGTGGTCAGGCAGCCAATGTGGGCGTAAACGCCGCAAATAATCAGCTGATCCCGCCCGGTTTCTTTAAGGATCGACTCAAGCGGGGAGCGATGAAAAGCGCTGTAGCGCCATTTCACCAGTACCTGATCCTGCTCATCGGGTGCCAGCGCGCTGACCACTCGCTGCTGATCGGGATGCTTGTTGAGACCGGGGCCCCACATATCATTCAGCAGCGCGCGATCCTGGTCACTCTGCTGATTGGGTTGGGCGGTGTAAAACACCGGGATGTCCTGAGATTTACAGAACTGACGCAGGCGAGCAACGTTCTCCACTACCTGATCGATCAACGGGCTGTTTTCTCCCCAAAAGTTGAGGAAATATTCCTGCATATCATGAATTAACAGCGCCGCACGTGCGGGGTTAAAATCCCACTTCACTTTGTTTACCGGCAGCTCTGCCTGCGTAGGTAGCAGATAGGACTGGAGTTTAGGGATAGCCATGGTCTCTCCTGAAAATTAGAGGCTCTGAGTATGGGCAAGCTGCTGGCGCAGGCGTTTTTTATCTACTTTGCCGACCGGTGTGAGGGGCAGTGAATCAACACATTCGATGCGATCCGGCAGTTTGAACTCCGCCACGCCCAGCTCACGCAGATGGCGGCGAAGCGCCACCGGCTTCAGCACCCCCTGTGCCACAATAAAGGCACAGCTTTTCTCGCCCATCAGACTGTCTTCCATCGAAACCAGCGCGGCGTGGATCACCTGAGCGTGGCGGAGCAGCAGGTTTTCGATCTCCTCTGCCGCGATCTTTTCACCACCTCGGTTGATCTGATCCTTTTCACGCCCCTGCACGGTGATATAGCCATCGGGAGCGATGGAGATCAGATCGCCAGAGCAGTAAAACCCCTGACGATCGAAGCTGGCGGCATTATGTTCAGGGCTGTTGTAGTAGCCGCGAAACGTGTAGGGGCCACGGGTCATCAGACGTCCGGTTGTTCCGGCTGGGAGCTGATTGCCGAACTCATCGGCTACCCAGACCTCGTCATCTTCAGAGATTGGTCGCCCCTGGGTGGTCAGAATATGCTGGCTGTCGTCATCCAGGCGGGTGTAGTTAACCAGTCCTTCGGCCATACCAAACACCTGCTGTAGCTGGCAGCCGATTTCCGAGGGAATGCGAGCAGCAAGTGACTCACTCAGCCTGGCCCCGCCAACCTGCAGCAGGGTCAGGGAAGCCAGAGCGCGGTTGCTGCCCCACTCCTGGATAGCCTGTAGCCACAGGCTGACGGCTGGCGGGACCAGTGCGGCAACGTTGACCTGATGTTTTTCGATCAACGGGAAGCATAGGTTGGCGCTGGGATCGTTCGCCATTACTACACAGCCACCGGCGTAAAAGACACCCAGTGCGCCCGGGGAGCTCATCGCATAGTTATGTGCAGCGGGCAGGGCACAGAGATAGCGGGTGCTGCGGCTGAACTGACAAATATCAACGCTGCCACGAATGCTGTAGTAGTAATCATTGTGGGTTCGCGGGATGAGTTTCGGCGTACCTGTGCTGCCGCCGGAAAGCTGGAAGAAGGCCACCTCATCTGCCGCAGAAGGTGTTTCTGAGAAGCTTCCAGCTGCCTCATCGGCCATCCCCGCCAGTGACATCGCCACACCATGTTCATGACGTAAGGCGATCACGCTGAGTGCCGGAATAGCCTGTTTGAGCTGCTGCAGATAATCATCATTGCTGAAAAGCGGATGCTGTCGATCGGCAATGAGCAATGAAGGCTGCAGCTGTGACGCGTAGGCGTCCAGCTCGTTACGCTGGTGACTGAACAGCGCATTAACCGGTGCGACCCCGATTTTAAGCAGGGCGAAAAACACCATATAGAAATCGGCAACGTTGCCGAGCTGAACCAGCGCAGTATCCCCGCTTTTCAGCCCACGTCGCTTGAGTGCCGCAGCCAGTCTTTCGGACTGCTGTGCCAACTGTTGATAGCTGTAATGTCGATCGCCTTCGATAATTGCGATGGCGGAGCTATTGGCCTGCCGCAGCAGAATGTCCGTCATCGGCAGGTCCAGCCAGTAACCCTTCGCGCGATAGCGTGCGGCCAGCTCATCAGGCCAGCGAGTGTAAGGAATAGTCATGATTTACCTTTAATTGAGGCCAAATGCACGCAGCATGGTATTCAGTTTGACACCGGTCTCACGCCATTCGGATTCAGGCGTTGAGTCGGGAACAATTCCCGCCCCGGCAAACAGACGAACCCGGTTTCCGGCAACTTTCCCGCAGCGGATAGTGACCACCCACTCGCCGTTGCCATGCTCATCGCACCAGCCGACAATGCCGCCGAATAAATCACGCTCGAAGGGTTCCAGTTTGGCAATCATCTGCATTGCGCTGGCATGAGGATATCCGCTCAGCGCCGGAGTTGGATGCAGCAGGCAGGCCAGCGAAAGCGCGTTTTCTGCCGCATGACTGACTTCACCCTCTATCGGGGTGCCGAGATGCCACAGCGTGCCGGTGGTCAGCAGCTCCGGTTCCGCAGGGATGGCGAGGCGCTTGCTGCGCGATTGCAGCACATGGCGCAGAGCATCGATTACCAGTTGATGTTCATAGCGGTCTTTTTGCGAATTCATCAGTTGCTGACCGGCCGCGCGATCCCGTTCGCGATCGCTGTCCCGCTTTGCCGAGCCCGCCAGCGGGTGGGTGTAGTAGCGGCGATCGTGCATGCGCAGCAGCAGTTCCGGGCTGGCTCCCAGCAGGGACCCACCTTGCGCAAGCGGTACGTGAAAGTTGTAGCTAGTGGGGTTCTGCACGATGAGCTGTTGCATCAGGCCAGTAATGTCGACCGGTTTTTCCGTGACGATGTCCATCAGGCGCGAGAGCACGACCTTATCCAGCTGCGAGGAAGCCGTGGCCGCAATAGCTTCGCTGACCATTCGCATAAATTCAGGCTGCTCAGGTAGTGCAGTACGCCGCAGAATGTCGTTATGTGATGAGCCGTGTGTCTGTACCTGCCGCTGAAAGCTGCTGCGGTCAAAAAAGTGGCTGGTTTCAGGGATAAACAGAGCTGAAGGCTGGCGGACATCAAAAGGGATTGCTCCCACAACGACCGGATGACGTATTCCCTGCCGTTTTGCTTCTGACAGATGATGCCGGATATCGTGTTGAAAACGACCCGTCAGCATCTCACCTTCATATGCCGGCGTATTGATAGTGGTAAAGCAACCTTTCGCTGCGAGACTGCGCCAGGGAGACATAAAGAAAAAGCCACTGGCGGCAGCATCTGCGGCAAATTGCAGCGTGCTTTCTGAGGTTAACAATTCCATTCTACGTCCTTATTTAAATGATAAACTAAGTAAGAATTATTATCATTTGCTTTCAGGGCCAGTAAGCTACGTTGAATGCTGCGAAGTGTCAATAAAGGTAAATTGATTTATTAGGCTCGTACTCGTGAGGGAATAATCGCTTTTTACACTATTTTTAGCGGTTTTTCGTTGATCTGACAGGGTAATTACAGGTGATCGACTTTTAACGGGTTAGCGTTGCTAATTAAAATTCCAGAATGTTCTGTAAGAATTGCTGGCTCAGTTGAGCTGCTGCGGGAACCTGCATCGGGCATCAAGCCCGCTACGATCGGTGCGATTGGTCAGGCTTAGCTGGCCGTGGTGGAGTTGCACTATGCGCTGAACGATATTCAGACCCAGGCCGCTGCCGCCAAACCGCTGATCCATTCGGCGGAACGCTTTCACCACTTCCTGAACCTCGCTGGCATTAATGCCAGGACCTTCATCACGCACGGTCACTATGCTACCGCTTTCGCTGGATGTGACTATCAACGTGATAATGCTGCCCTGTGGGCTGTAGCGCGAAGCGTTCTCCAACAGATTACGTAGCATCAGGCGCAGCAGTACGGCATCACCCTGCACGCGGCGGCCGTCGCTGGTATCGTCAACAACAAGTCGTTGCTGGTTAAGCGCCAGCATCTCTTCCATCTCCTGACGCAGTGGCTGAATCACTTCTTGCCAGCTCAGAGTCTGGTAGTGACCACTTACCATCATTTGTCCGGCTCGCGACAGCATCAGTAGCTGCTCGATAACATGCATCAGCTGATCGACCCGTGCGACCAGCATCGTACCCAACGGGTTGCCGTCCTGCTCCAACAGCTCCAGGTGCAGCCGCAAGCCAGCCAGCGGGGTACGTAATTCATGAGCCGCATCTGCCGTAAACAGCCGCTCCTGCTGCAGCGTATGGTCCAGACGCGCCAATAGCTGATTCAGTGCGCCGGTAACCGCCACAATTTCATCCATATCCGAATGCAGCGGCAGGGGTGTCAGGTTGTCCGCAGAGCGTGAGGCCAGGCTGCTTTGCAGCGAGCGCAGAGGTCGAATTATCCAGCTGATTGCCCAGAAGGAGAGCAGAAGGGTAAAGCACACCATCACCAGGGACGGCAGCAGCAGCGAGGCAATGGCTTCGCGGATCTCATTTTCGACATGCTCATTGCGGGCATGATTAGTTAGCGTTTCATTTACCAGAAAACTGATTTGCTCTCGGCTTTCATGCCACAGCCAAAATGCACTCATCAGCTGACAGCTCAGCAGAATTAGCGCCAGCATAATCAATAAACGCCGACGCATGCTGTTCATTCGCGCTCTTCCAAACGATAACCGACGCCGCGAACGGTTTTGATGCGATCTTTGCCAAGTTTGCGTCGAAGATTATGGATATGTACTTCAAGTGTGTTCGAACTGGTGTCATCCTGCCAGCTGTAGAGATCCTGCTGTAGCGTTTCGCGATGAACCGTCTGGCCCAGGCGCATCAGCAGGCGAGTCAACAGGGCGAACTCCTTTGGCGTGACTTCAACGGGGAGATTCTCGACGGCCACCTGCTGAGATGTGAGATTTAGCGTGATGTCGCCGCGCTCCAGCAGATTATCGCTGTGGCCCTGATAGCGGCGAATCAGCGCCCGAACGCGGGCTTTCAGTTCAGCCAGTGCAAACGGCTTCACCAGATAGTCGTCAGCACCGGCATCCAGCCCTTCAACCCGATCTTCCAGCGCGTCACGTGCCGTCAGGATCAGCACCGGCAAATCGTTTTGTTCTTTACGCCACTGGCGCAGCAGTTCGGTACCGTCACGATCGGGCAAACCGAGATCCAGCACGATCAGGCTGTACTGGCCGCTGCGCAGGAATGCGACCGCCTGGGTCGCATTTGCCGCACAGTCCACAGCGTAACCTTCTCCGGTCATGGCCAGAGTCAGGCCTTTTTGTAGCAGTTCATCGTCCTCAACAATTAATATTTTCAATGATTAATTATTCCGGTAAACGTCCTTATACAGACGACTTTCAAAGCGAACCAGCGGGATGCGGCGCTGGCGTTGATCTTCGGGCGGCACGGCATAACCGGAGAGGAACTGTACAAAGGCTACCCGTTGCCCGCTGGCGGTGGTCATAAATCCGGCCAGGTTATATACACCCTGCAATGAACCGGTTTTGGCGGAGACTTTGCCGTCAACGCCCGCTTCATGCAGCCCGCCGCGATAGCGCAGCGTGCCATCATAACCGGCCAGCGGCAGCATCGAGATGATATTGAGCTGCTGATCGTTCTGTGCGATATATTGCAGTACCTGCATCATGGTAGCAGGAGAAATCAGATCGTGGCGGGATAGCCCGGAGCCGTCTACCTGAATACTATTGCCCAGATCGATATTGGCTTTCTGACGCAGGATTTGGCGCACTGCATCCGAGCCGGCGCGCCAGGTACCCGGTACGTTAAAGCGTTCATGACCAATCGTACGGAATACGGTATCCGCAATCATGTTATCTGACTTTTTCAGCATAATTTTCAGCAGGTCGCGAAGCGGCGCCGACTGAGTTTGTGCCAGTACGGTTCCTGGCTGGGTGACCTGAGTCTGGCGTATCAGATGGCCAGTGTAATCAATACCCGCATTTTGCAGTTCAGATTTCAGGATCGCTCCGGCATAGCTGGCGCCATCCTGGATAGCGAAAGCCAGCGGCAAGGGCTCAGAACGCTGGGTAAGGCAGCCGGTTAGCGTAAAGCGATTCAGTTCACCCGGAACGACATCCAGCTCACAATACTGCGCGTCTGCCGATCCTCTGGCCAGCGTTCTGACTTCGCTGAACATATTGACCGGATACCAGGAAGCCACGCGAATAAAGGCTTTTTCCCCCGGGGTCGGTGCGCTGTAGAGTGAAACCGAGAAGCAGTTACGGTCTACGATTGCAGCACCCGGCGGCGCGCTGAAGCACTGGGTCATATCGTTCCACGGCCAGCCGGGGGCCTTATCGTGGCTGGCAAAAACCGAGGTATCAATCACCAGATTCCCGGCAATATGTTCCACGCCCTGTTTTTTCAGGTTCGTGACCATATTACGGAGATCCTGGCGCGTTAACGTTGGGTCGCCGCCGAAACGGGCAACCAAATCGCCGCGCAGCGTATTGCCGCTAATGCTACCCTTGCTTTCCAACTGAGTGTTGAAGCGGTAATCAGGGCCCAGTTGTAACATAGCGGCCAGCGCTGTAATCACCTTCATTGTGCTGGCAGGCAGCGCCATCTGCTGGCTGTGATAATCAATAGAGGGCGTTGTCGCCCCAATTTTTTGCACTACGAGCGCCAGGTTTGCGCCGTCGGGAAGGTACTGGGTGTAGTCTTCGACGGGGGCTGCCTGCGCCTGCAGCATAAAAGCGCAGCTAAGGCCGGTAACAATTCGTGAAAATCGCATAATCTCGCGGTAACTGACAGGTGATGCTGTCATACTACGGTGCATTGCGGTGGAAAGTAAACGATGACCCCCAGGGAACTCTGGGGTAAAATGCGTATCAAATTGCAAAATAGATCCTGACCTGGAGTTTACTCCGGGTCAGGCTTCTTTTGTTTTAAATCAGTAGAAAGCGCCGCAGAACGCCTTTTCTGCATACCATCCGTCAGGACGACGACACTTTGAACAGGAAAGATTTTAAGAGGTATTGAGATGAATCAGATTCCGATGACGTTAAAAGGCGCAGAAAAATTGCGCGAAGAGCTGGAAGAGCTCAAAACTGTTAAACGCCCCAGGATTATTGCCTCAATTGCTGAAGCACGGGAGCACGGTGACCTGAAGGAAAATGCGGAATATCATGCTGCTCGCGAAGAGCAGGGATTCTGCGAGGGCCGTATCCAGGAAATTGAATCAAAGCTTTCTAATGCCCAGGTGATTGATGTCACAAAAATGGCTAACAACGCTAACGGCCGGGTGATTTTTGGTGCCACCGTTACCGTGTTAAATGTGGATACTGATGAAGAGTCTACCTATCGTATTGTGGGTGATGACGAAGCGAACTTTAAGCTTAATCTGATCTCCATCAATTCGCCGATGGCGCGTGGTCTGGTAGGTAAGGTTGTTGATGATGTTGCTATCATCAAAACGCCGGGCGGCGACGTGGAATATGAAGTGTTAAACGTCCAGTATCTCTGATATTGACTATCCTCATTATGGATGAGGGTTTTGTAAAGATAAGAAAAAGGCCGCACTGCGGCCTTTTATCGGAATGAGGAGCGTGGCACTTTCTCCTGACCTGAGTTTGTTCGGAAAGGCCGGTCAGCTGACCAGCCGCCCCCTCAGCGCGGAATGGAGATCTTGCGTTCCTTCGTTGGACGGTACAGCACCAGCGTCTTGCCGATTACCTGCACATTAACTGCACCGGTTTCGCGCACGATAGCTTCAACCACCAGGGTTTTCGTCTCACGGTCTTCCGTGGCGATTTTCACCTTGATGAGTTCATGGTGCTCCAGTGCATGTTCGATCTCGGCCAGCACTCCCTCGGTCAAGCCGTTGTTGCCCAGCATGACTACTGGCTTCAGCGGATGGGCCAGACCTTTCAGGTGCTGTTTTTGTTTGGTACTCAGATTCATCGTATTTTTTACTTACATTGGGATTGAAAACGGGTCATTCTACCGCCATCTCGAGTGTATCACCAAATCGGCTTCGCTGATTTGTGCGGTTATTTATCGCGAACAATGAATCATAGTTGGAAATTGTATGACTGGTAAAAAGCGTTCGGCCAGTTCCAGCCGCTG
The DNA here is from genome assembly GCF_016909495.1 of Pantoea coffeiphila. Lineage (GTDB taxonomy): Bacteria > Pseudomonadota > Gammaproteobacteria > Enterobacterales > Enterobacteriaceae > Erwinia > Erwinia coffeiphila. The sequence goes on from NZ_JAFBFW010000005.1 coordinate 84,229, forward strand.
GCTACAGGAACACTTTAGCGATAAATATGTGCTTCAGGCGCAGAAAAAAGGGCTGCGTTCGCGCGCCTGGTTTAAACTGGATGAAATACAGCAGGGTGACAAACTTTTCAAACCCGGTATGACCGTGGTTGACCTCGGTGCGGCTCCGGGCGGTTGGTCACAGTATGTGGTAACGCAGATTGGGTCAAAAGGTCGTGTTATTGCCTGTGATATTCTACCGATGGACCCCATTGTTGGCGTTGACTTTCTTCAGGGCGATTTTCGTGACGAAAGCGTACTGAAAACTCTGCTGGAACGTGTGGGAGAGACCAAAGTTCAGGTTGTGATGTCGGATATGGCACCCAACATGACGGGTACACCTGCAGTTGATATTCCCCGGTCGATGTATTTATGTGAGCTTGCCCTGGATATGTGTCGTGACGTATTGGCACCCGGTGGCAGCTTTTTAGTAAAGGTGTTTCAGGGAGATGGTTTTGAAGAATACCTGCGGGAAATTCGCTCCCTGTTTACGAAAGTAAAAATTCGTAAGCCGGACGCTTCACGTTCTCGTTCGCGTGAAGTGTATATTGTAGCGACAGGGCGCAAACTGTAACCATCATCGCCGGATCAGCCGCAGTTTTGTAGCGATTCCAAGTGTGAAGGATATGTAGTACCCTACGCTGTCTGTTAACACAGTTGTAATAAGAGGTTAATCCCTTGAGTGACATGGCGAAAAACCTAATTCTCTGGTTAGTCATCGCAGTTGTGCTGATGTCTGTATTCCAGAGCTTTGGGCCCAGCGAGTCGAATGGCCGTAGGGTTGATTACTCAACCTTCCTGTCTGAAGTGAACCAGGATCAGGTCCGCGAGGCACGTATTAACGGGCGTGAAATTAACGTAACCAAAAAAGATAGTAATCGCTACACGACCTACATTCCCGTCAACGATCCCAAGTTACTCGATAACCTGTTGACTAAAAATGTGAAAGTAGTCGGTGAACCACCGGAAGAGCCAAGCCTGTTGGCTTCGATCTTTATCTCATGGTTCCCAATGCTGTTACTGATTGGTGTCTGGATCTTCTTTATGCGGCAGATGCAGGGCGGAGGCGGCAAGGGCGCGATGTCCTTCGGCAAAAGCAAAGCCCGCATGCTGACAGAAGATCAGATTAAAACCACCTTTGCTGACGTTGCAGGCTGCGACGAAGCGAAAGAGGAAGTGGGCGAGCTGGTTGAATACCTGCGCGAGCCTAGCCGTTTCCAGAAGCTGGGCGGTAAAATTCCGAAAGGCGTACTGATGGTCGGTCCTCCGGGTACCGGTAAAACCCTGCTGGCGAAAGCGATTGCAGGCGAGGCGAAAGTACCGTTCTTCACTATCTCTGGCTCTGACTTTGTTGAAATGTTCGTTGGTGTGGGTGCATCCCGCGTGCGCGATATGTTTGAACAAGCTAAGAAAGCCGCGCCGTGCATTATCTTCATCGATGAAATCGATGCGGTAGGTCGTCAGCGCGGTGCAGGTCTGGGCGGTGGTCACGATGAGCGTGAACAGACGCTGAACCAGATGCTGGTTGAGATGGATGGTTTTGAAGGTAACGAAGGCATCATTGTTATTGCCGCTACCAACCGTCCAGATGTGCTTGACCCTGCACTGCTGCGTCCGGGTCGCTTCGACCGTCAGGTTGTCGTTGGATTACCGGATGTTCGTGGTCGTGAGCAGATCATGAAAGTGCACATGCGCCGTGTACCGCTGGCACCAGATATCGATGCGGCAATCATTGCCCGCGGTACCCCTGGCTTCTCCGGTGCAGATCTGGCTAACCTTGTTAACGAAGCGGCGCTGTTTGCAGCCCGTGGTAACAAGCGTGTGGTGTCGATGGTTGAGTTCGAAAAAGCGAAAGACAAAATCATGATGGGTGCAGAACGTCGCTCTATGGTGATGACTGAAGCTCAAAAAGAATCAACCGCTTACCATGAAGCAGGTCACGCCATTGTGGGTACGCTGGTTCCGGGTTATGACCCGGTGCACAAAGTCACCATCATTCCTCGTGGCAGAGCGCTGGGCGTAGCCTTCTTCCTGCCGGAAGGGGACGAAATCAGTGCCAATCGTCAGAAGCTGGAAAGCCGAATTTCCGTGGCCTACGGTGGACGTCTGGCTGAAGAGATTATCTACGGTTCGGATTATGTTTCTACCGGCGCGTCGTCTGATATCAAAATGGCGACCAGCGTTGCGCGTAACATGGTTACTCAGTGGGGCTTCTCTGAAAAGCTGGGTCCATTGCTTTATGCTGAAGAGGAAGGTGAAGTGTTCCTCGGCCGTTCAGTGGCTAAGGCTAAGCATATGTCCGACGAAACGGCACGTATCATCGATCAGGAAGTGAAAAAACTGATTGATACTAACTATGCTCGTGCTCGCCGCATTCTGGACGAAAATATGGACATTCTTCATGCGATGAAAGATGCGCTGATGAAGTATGAAACCATTGATGCACCTCAGATCAGTGATCTGATGGCGCGCCGTGAGGTTCGTCCGCCAGCGGGCTGGGAAGGGCCAGTTAATATTGAGAAAACAGCAGCGCCTCAGGCATCTCGCCCGAACGACGACATGCCAGGTTCAGATAAAATCGTGTGATAGCAGTGTGGCGGAAACCTGATGGAGTCCGCCAGATTGCAGTCAATATGCTGTTATAATGCAAACCCCGGCTATGGTCGGGGTTTTTTTATATCTACTATTACCGGAGACCGTTTGTTATGAAGCTGTACGCCAGAGATACCGTACTCGACCTCTCACATCCGCATGTGATGGGTATCCTGAACGTCACTCCCGATTCGTTTTCAGATGGCGGCAAGCATAACGAACTGATCCATGCTCTGACCCACGCTAACGAGATGATTAACGCCGGTGCCACGATTATTGACGTCGGGGGAGAGTCTACCCGTCCCGGAGCCAAAGACGTCAGTGTGGAAGAGGAGCTGGAGCGCGTTATTCCAGTGGTAGAGGCGATTGCGCAGCGTTTTGAGGTGTGGATATCGGTGGATACCTCCAAACCCGAGGTTATCCGCGAATCTGCCCGCGTGGGGGCGCACATTATCAATGATATTCGTTCACTACAGGAACCGGGAGCGCTTGAAGCCGCTGCGGAAACCGGCCTGCCGGTATGCCTGATGCATATGCAGGGCGAACCGAAAACCATGCAGCAGTCACCGAACTATCAGAACATTCTGCGCGATGTTGATGACTTTTTCGTTCAGCATATTGCCCGATGCGAAGCGGCAGGGATAAAAAAATCGCAGCTGCTGCTCGACCCGGGTTTTGGTTTCGGTAAGAATCTTTCCCATAATTATCAACTTCTGGCGCACCTGGCAGACTATCATCATTTTGGCCTGCCGCTATTAGTCGGCATGTCACGTAAAAGTATGATTGGCCAGCTGCTGAACGTGGGTCCCGGGCAGCGTTTAACCGGCAGCATCGCCTGTGCGGTGATTGCTGCCATGCAGGGCGCTCATATTTTGCGCGTACACGATGTAAAAGAAACCGTAGAGGCGATGCGCGTCGTCGAAGCGACACAGTCAGCGAAGGAAGAATAACGTTATGAGCAACCGCAAGTATTTTGGTACCGATGGCATTCGCGGCAAAGTGGGTGAATATCCCATCACTCCTGATTTTGTGCTGAAACTTGGCTGGGCAGCCGGAAAGGTGCTGGCACGCCACGGTTCGAAGAAGATTATCATCGGGAAAGATACGCGTATCTCTGGCTATATGCTGGAGTCTGCGCTGGAAGCGGGTCTGGCCGCAGCCGGATTGTCAGCCGCGTTTACCGGGCCAATGCCTACGCCTGCGGTGGCCTACCTGACACGTGCATTCCGTGCCGAAGCGGGTATTGTTATCTCTGCCTCTCATAATCCGTTCGACGATAACGGCATTAAGTTCTTTTCCACCGAGGGCACCAAGCTGCCGGATGAAGTGGAAGAGGCGATTGAAGCCGAGATGGAAAAGCCGATTACCTGCGTTGAATCTATCGAACTGGGACGCGCCAGCCGTATTGTTGATGCCGCCGGGCGCTACATCGAGTTTTGCAAAGGAACCTTCCCGAGCGAGTTAAGCCTTAACGGATTAAAAATCGTGGTGGATTGCGCGAACGGCGCGACGTATCACATTGCGCCTAATGTGCTGCGTGAACTGGGTGCGGAAGTTATCTCGATTGGCGTTCAGCCTAACGGAATGAACATTAATAAAGAGTGCGGTGCAACCGATCTGCGCCTGTTACAGGAACGCGTACTGGCTGAGAAAGCCGATCTGGGGCTGGCTTACGACGGTGATGGCGACCGTATCATGATGGTTGATCATCTCGGGCAGAAGGTTGATGGCGATCAGATCCTCTATATCATCGCCCGTGAGGGCTTACGCCAGGGGCAGCTGCGCGGTGGTGTTGTCGGTACGTTGATGAGTAATATGGGCCTGGAGCTGGCGCTTAAACAGCTGGGTATCCCGTTTGCCCGGGCGAAAGTGGGTGACCGATACGTACTGGAAAAGCTGAAGGAAAAAGGCTGGCGTCTTGGCGCTGAGAATTCAGGCCACGTAATCCTGCTTGATAAGACGACCACCGGCGACGGAGTTGTTGCAGGTTTGCAAGTACTAACTGCGATGGTCCGAAATCATATGACTTTGCACGATCTGTGTAGTGGAATGAAGCTGCTGCCACAGATTCTGGTTAACGTGCGCTTCAGTGGCGAAAACGATCCGCTGGAAGATGCACAGGTTAAAGCGGTAACCAGTGAAGTGGAAGCTGAGCTGAAAGGGCGTGGTCGTGTGCTGCTGCGTAAATCCGGCACCGAACCGCTGATCCGCGTGATGGTGGAAGGTGAAGACGAAGCGCAGGTTACCGCACTTGCCCATCGCATCGCCGATGCGGTGAAAGCCGTTTGATTCGGAGCGGGGTCGAACAGTCACTTCGGCCCCTGTTTCAGGGTGTTTTCTATCGTACTAAACGACGCTCTTTCTGTTCTTTGCCTGGCCGTGTTTTGGTGAAAAATCATTGATGAATAGCGCGTTTTTTCTCCACAAATTGATCTTTTGCCGCTTTTTTCTGCAATCAGTATGATGTTGTAAAATTGCCCTTGCACGGGAGAGCGCCTTTGGTTAGTATTCACACCCGCTTCTGATGGGTAGTGATTCACTATCGATTTAACTGGTTTGAAGCTTTTAATGCACGTTTAACGTGCAAGGAAGAAGGTTGATTATGTACGAAGCTCTTTTAGTAGTTTTCCTTATTGTGGCAATCGGCCTTGTTGGTCTGATCATGCTGCAGCAAGGTAAAGGCGCTGATATGGGAGCATCATTTGGTGCAGGCGCTTCTGGTACACTGTTTGGTTCTAACGGTTCAGGTAACTTCATGACCCGTATGACTGCAGTGCTGGCAACCCTGTTCTTCATTATCAGCCTGATCCTGGGTAACCTTAATAGCAACAAAACCCAGAAAGGAAGCGAGTGGGAAAATCTGACTCAGCCAGCACAGTCTCAGCAGACTGCGCCAGCTAAACCGGCAGCGCCGGGCAGTGACATCCCGCAGTAAGACCTGAGTTACATTTCGACGCGATAGAAATAAAAAAATCGCAACTTTAGTGCCGTGGTGGTGGAATTGGTAGACACGCTACCTTGAGGTGGTAGTGCCCGCATGGGCTTACGGGTTCAAGTCCCGTCCTCGGTACCAAATCTCAGTTTTGCTTGCAATTTGTGCAAGTTTTGCGTAGTATTCGGACGCGGGGTGGAGCAGCCTGGTAGCTCGTCGGGCTCATAACCCGAAGGTCGTCGGTTCAAATCCGGCCCCCGCAACCACTTTCCCTTAGAGTTCTTTTTCAAATATACTGTATGCACAGAACGGCGCGTTTACAGCGAATTTTGAAAAAAATTCTTTTGGATTGTGCCGAGCCGCAGCTATTGCGGTATACAGGGTCCAGTCGCATAAAGCCCCGAATTTTCGGGGTTTTTTGTTATCAGGAAACAGTAACACTGGGCTATAGGCCCTTTTTTTATGTCTTGGGGGTGGGATTGTCCACATTAGAGCAAAAATTAACAGAGCTGATTTCAGCACCGGTAGAAGCGCTTGGCTACGAACTGGTAGGTATTGAGTTTGTACGCGGTCGCACATCCACCCTGCGCATCTATATTGATAGTGAAGATGGCATCAATGTTGATGATTGCGCTGATGTGAGCCACCAGGTTAGCGCGGTGATGGACGTTGAAGATCCGATTACCGTGCCATACAACCTTGAAGTCTCTTCACCTGGTCTTGACCGTCCAATGTTTACCGCAGATCATTACGTACGTTTTACTGGTGAAGAAGTCAGCCTGGTTCTGCGTATGGCGGTACAGAACCGCCGCAAATGGCAGGGCATCATTAAATCTGTCGAAGGTGAAATGATTACCGTTGCCGTTGAGGGTAACGACGAAGTGTTCGCACTGAGCAACATCCAGAAGGCGAACCTGGTTCCCCACTTTTAAAAGTCCGGATTGAGGCATACCAGGATGAACAAAGAAATCTTAGCTGTTGTAGAAGCGGTCTCTAATGAGAAATCCCTCCCGCGCGAGAAGATTTTCGAAGCGCTGGAGAGCGCGCTGGCTACAGCCACCAAGAAAAAATACGAGCAGGAAATTGACGTTCGCGTCACCATCGATCGTAAAAGCGGCGATTTCGACACCTTCCGTCGTTGGCTGATCGTTAACGAAGTGACGCTGCCGACCCGTGAAATCACGCTGGAAGCAGCACGTTACGAAGATGAAGCACTGAATCTCGGTGATTTCGTTGAAGATCAGATCGAATCCGTGACCTTTGACCGTATCACCACTCAGACCGCCAAGCAGGTTATCGTTCAGAAAGTCCGTGAAGCAGAACGAGCAATGGTCGTGGATCAGTTCCGCGAGCAGGAAGGCGAGATCATCACCGGTGTGGTTAAGAAAGTTAACCGCGACAACATCTCCCTGGAAGTTCGGCCTACCGATGGTTCTAACACTAATGCCGAAGCTGTCATCATTCGTGAAGATATGCTGCCGCGTGAAAACTTCCGTCCGGGTGACCGCATTCGTGGTGTTCTGTATGCCGTGCGTCCAGAAGCCCGCGGTGCGCAGCTGTTCGTCAGCCGTTCCAAGCCGGAAATGCTGATTGAACTGTTCCGTATTGAAGTGCCGGAAATTGCTGAAGAAGTACTTGAAATTAAAGCCGCCGCGCGCGATCCAGGCTCCCGTGCCAAAATCGCTGTGAAAACCAACGATAAGCGCATCGACCCGGTCGGTGCCTGCGTTGGTATGCGCGGTGCGCGTGTTCAGGCGGTATCCAGCGAGCTGGGTGGCGAACGTATTGATATCGTACTGTGGGATGATAATCCGGCGCAGTTCGTGATCAACGCGATGGCTCCAGCGGATGTCGCTTCTATCGTGGTTGATGAAGATAATCACACCATGGATATTGCCGTTGAAGCCGGGAACCTGGCTCAGGCAATTGGCCGTAATGGCCAGAACGTGCGTCTGGCTTCACAGCTGAGTGGCTGGGAGCTGAACGTGATGACGGTCGACGACCTGCAAGCTAAGCATCAGGCCGAAGCACACGCTGCCATTGACGTCTTTACTAAACACCTCGATATCGATGAAGACTTCGCTACCGTACTGGTAGAAGAAGGCTTCTCTTCTCTGGAAGAGCTGGCTTATGTGCCGATCAACGAGCTGTTGGAGATCGACGGCCTGGATGAAGAGACAGTAGAAGCGTTGCGCGACCGAGCTAAAAACGCGTTAACCACCCTGGCCCTTGCGAAAGAAGAGAGCCTGGGGGATGCCCAACCTGCGGAAGATTTACTGGGCCTTGAAGGTCTGGAACGTGAGCTGGCTTTCAAGCTGGCCGCGAAAGGCGTTCGTACGCTGGAAGATCTTGCCGAGCAGGGTGTTGACGACCTGTCAGATATTGATGGCCTGACCGATGAGCGGGCCGGTGAGCTGATTATGGCTGCACGTAATATTTGCTGGTTCGGCGACGACGCGTAATAAACTGTAGCAGGAAGGAACAGCATGACGACAGATGTAACCGTAAAATCACTGGCAGCAGAGATTCAGACACCGGTTGAACGCCTGGTACAGCAATTTGCTGATGCAGGGATCCAAAAGTCTGAAACAGACTCTGTTACCCAGCAAGAAAAAGAAACTTTACTTACCCATCTGAATCGCGAACATGGCGGTGGATCTGGTAAGCTAACTCTGCAGCGTAAAACACGCAGCACCTTGAATATCCCAGGCACCGGGGGTAAAAGTAAATCGGTGCAAATTGAAGTCCGCAAAAAACGCACCTATGTAAAAGGCGATCCGGCTGAAGCTGAACAGGCTGAAGCAGAAGCGCAGGCACAGCGTGAAGCGGAAGAACTGGCTCGTCGCGAGGCTGAAGAAAAAGCCCAGCGCGAAGCTCAAGAGAAAGCGAAGCGTGAAGCCGAGGAGCAGGCCAAGCGTGAGGCAGCTGATAAAGCCAAACGTGAAGCAGCGGAAAGAGATAAAGTGAGCAATCAACATACCGATGAAATGACCCGGGCTTCACAGTCCGACAAAGCCCGCCGTGAAGCTGAATCAGCTGAACTGAAGCGTAAAGCCGAGGAAGAAGCGCGTCGCAAGATTGAAGAAGAAGCGAAGCGTGTAGCCGAAGAAGCGCGTAAAATGGCGGAAGAAAAAGGTGAAGAGTGGGCATCAGTCAAAGAGGAAGAAGACACCTCTGACTACCACGTCACAACATCCACTCACGCGCGTGCTGCAGAAGACGAAAACGATGCACAGGTTGAAGGTGACCGTCGTACTCGTGCGGCAGCGCGTCCAGCTAAAGCCCCGGTTCGTAAAAAAGGCAACAAACACGCTGAAGCTAAAACTGACCGTGAAGAAGCGCGTGCGCAGGTTCGCGGCGGTAAAGGCGGCAAGCGTAAGCCAAGCTCGCTGCAGCAGGGCTTTAATAAGCCGGCTCAGGTCGTAAACCGCGATGTGGTGATTGGTGAAACCATTACCGTAGCGGAACTGGCTAACAAGATGGCGGTGAAAGGCTCCCAGGTCATCAAAGTGATGATGAAGATGGGTGCTATGGCGACCATCAACCAGGTCATCGACCAGGAAACTGCACAGCTGGTTGCGGAAGAAATGGGTCACAAAGTGACGCTGCGCCGCGAAAACGAGCTGGAAGAAGCGGTAATGAGCGACCGTGACACCGATGCCGTGCTGGAATCCCGTGCGCCGGTCGTGACCATCATGGGCCACGTTGACCACGGTAAAACCTCACTGCTGGACTATATCCGCTCCACGAAAGTCGCCTCTGGCGAAGCGGGCGGCATTACCCAGCACATCGGTGCATACCACGTTGAAACTGACAACGGTATGGTGACCTTCCTTGATACCCCGGGCCACGCCGCGTTTACCGCAATGCGTGCTCGTGGTGCTCAGGCTACCGATATCGTTATCCTGGTTGTTGCTGCTGATGATGGCGTGATGCCACAGACTATCGAAGCAATCCAGCACGCCAAAGCGGCGAAAGTGCCGGTTGTTGTTGCGGTGAACAAGTGCGATAAGCCAGAAGCCGATCCGGATCGCGTTAAGAACGAGCTGACTCAGTACGGAATTATTCCGGAAGAGTGGGGCGGTGAAAACATGTTCGTTAACGTATCTGCGAAAGCCGGTACCGGTATTGACGACCTGTTGAACGCTATCCTGCTGCAGGCTGAAGTTCTTGAACTGACCGCCGTGCGTCAGGGTATGGCGAGCGGTGTGGTTATCGAATCCTTCCTGGATAAAGGTCGTGGTCCGGTTGCTACCGTGCTGGTGCGTGAAGGTACGCTGAACAAAGGCGATATCGTACTGTGCGGTTTCGAGTACGGTCGTGTTCGTGCGATGCGTGATGAGCTGGGTCGTGAAGTTCTGACCGCTGGCCCATCAATCCCTGTTGAGATCCTCGGTCTGTCCGGTGTTCCTGCTGCGGGTGATGAAGCAACGGTTGTTCGTGACGAGAAGAAAGCGCGTGAAGTTGCGCTGTATCGTCAGGGCAAATTCCGTGAAGTTAAACTGGCACGTCAGCAGAAATCTAAGCTGGAAAACATGTTTGCGAACATGACCGAAGGCGAAGTATCTGAACTGAACATCGTACTGAAAGCCGACGTACAGGGTTCTGTAGAAGCTATCGCTGACTCACTGATGAAACTTTCTACCGATGAAGTGAAAGTGAAAATCGTTGGTTCAGGCGTGGGCGGTATCACCGAAACCGACGCCACTCTGGCTGCCGCATCTAACGCTATCCTGGTTGGCTTCAACGTCCGTGCCGATGCCTCTGCTCGCCGCGTGATTGATTCTGAAAGCCTGGATCTGCGTTACTACTCCGTGATCTATAATCTGATCGACGAAGTGAAAGCTGCGATGAGCGGCATGCTGGCACCAGAGTACAAGCAGCAGATCATTGGTCTTGCAGCGGTGCGTGACGTGTTCAAATCACCGAAATTTGGTGCTATCGCGGGCTGTATGGTCACCGAAGGTAACATCAAGCGTCACAACCCAATCCGTGTACTGCGTGACAACGTGGTTATCTATGAAGGCGAGCTGGAATCCCTGCGCCGCTTCAAAGATGACGTTAACGAAGTTCGTAACGGCATGGAATGTGGTATCGGCGTGAAGAACTACAACGATGTTCGCGTTGGCGATATGATCGAAGTATTCGAAATTATCGAAATTCAGCGCACCATCGATTAATCGACTGGCAGATATCCGGTAGATTTCGCGTTGCAGCAGGGCAGTTAACGCAGCGGCGATGTGAAGATTGCAGGATATTATTTGGGAGGCTTCTGGCCTCCCAAATTATTTGGAGAGATAAATTATGGCGAAAGAATTTGGTCGCCCGCAGCGCGTTTCTCAGGAGCTGCAAAAAGAGATCGCTATCATTCTGCAGCGCGAGATTAAAGATCCGCGTCTGGGTATGATGGTTACCGTTTCTGGCGTTGATGTGTCCCGCGATCTGGCCTACGCGAAAGTGTTCGTCACGTTCCTCAACGACAAAGACGAAGCGGCAATTAAAGCCGGCCTGCGTGCGCTGGGTGATGCGTCCGGCTATATCCGTACGCTGCTGGGCAAAGCAATGCGTCTGCGCATTGTGCCGGAACTGACCTTCTTCTATGACAACTCTCTTGTTGAAGGGATGCGCATGTCTAACCTGGTGACCAACGTAGTGAAAAAAGACGTTGAGCGCCGTGGTCCGGCAGAAGATGAGCAGGAAGAAGGTAAAGAAGATTAATGAGCCGTCCTCGCCGTCGCGGTCGCGATATCCACGGGGTGCTGTTGCTGGATAAGCCGCAGGGCTTATCCTCTAACGATGCTCTGCAAAAAGTGAAACGCCTCTACAACGCAAATCGTGCGGGTCATACCGGCGCGCTGGATCCTTTGGCGACGGGCATGCTGCCTATCTGCCTTGGGGAAGCCACCAAGTTTTCTCAGTACCTGCTGGATTCAGACAAGCGTTATCGTGTGATTGCGCGGCTGGGGCAGCGTACCGACACTTCAGATGCAGATGGTGTGGTAGTCAGTGAGCGCCCGGTAACTTTCACTGCGGAAGCGCTGATGGAAGCGCTGGAAAGCTTTCGCGGTGAAACGCAGCAAATCCCGTCGATGTATTCTGCGCTTAAGTATCAGGGCCGTAAGCTGTATGAATATGCCCGCGAGGGGATAGAAGTTCCTCGTGAGTCTCGCAGCATCAATGTCTACGAACTGCTGTTCATTCGCCATGAGGGGAATGAGCTGGAGTTGGAAATTCACGTTTCCAAAGGCACCTATATTCGTACCATTATTGACGATCTCGGCGAAAAACTGGGCTGTGGTGCGCACGTTACCTATCTGCGTCGTTTGCAGGTCGCCACTTATCCGATTGCTAAGATGGTGACGCTGGAACAGCTGAATGCGCTGGCGGAAGAAGCACATCGAAGCGAACAGCCGCCTGCGGTTCTGCTTGATGCTTTACTGATGCCGATGGACAGCCCGGCAGCAGAATACCCGGTGGTGAACCTGCTGAGTGAAGTAGCCGCCTGGTTTAAACAGGGTATGCCGGTTCGGGTAGCAGGTGCACCAAGTGCAGGCCTGGTGCGCGTGACCGAAGGCGATGAACACAAATTCATCGGCATGGCCGAAATTGCCGATGATGGGCGAGTGGCTCCACGCCGTCTGGTTGTGGAACATTTCGACTAATTTACTCTGTTTCGTTCGGTCGGCAGACCTTGCTTCTGCTGACGAAAAGATAACGGGTAAATTTGCGCTTGCGCATTGCGCGGAGTAGAATGGCGCGGCTTTACACTGGGTTGCTGAATTAGAGATCGGCGCCTGTACATTTACCTTATAATTTGGAGTTGTCTCATGTCTCTAAGTGTTGAAACTAAAGCGCAGATCGTTGCTGATTTCGGTCGTGGTACTAACGACAGCGGTTCTACTGAAGTGCAGGTTGCTCTGCTGACTGCGCAGATTAACCATCTGCAGGGTCACTTCTCTGAACACAAGAAAGACCACCACAGCCGTCGCGGTCTGCTGCGTATGGTTTCTCAGCGTCGTAAACTGCTGGACTACCTGAAGCGTAAAGACGTTTCTCGTTACACCAGCCTGATCGAGCGTCTGGGTCTGCGTCGCTAAGTCTTAAGGCTGTTCTGCCCGTTTTCAGAGCGATCTGATAACAAAATGGCAAACGTACAGCCTGGAACGAGTTTCGCTGGAAAGGGGCCTTTATGGCCCCTTTTTTCAAGCAATCGGCAGCAATTCCGGGCAAACTATTGTATTGTTGCTGAGTGTGATCTTCAGTTGCAGAGGTTCGCGCGGCTAATGAGAGGCTTTATCCCATTTGGGATTAGGGTTGTCATTAGTCGCGAGGATGCAAGGTGAAGATTAGTAATCCACGGTGGGATTAAACCCTGCCCAGATGTTTAAGGAACTAATTTTGCTGAACCCGATCGTAAAAAAATTCCAGTATGGTCAGCATACCGTCACCATTGAGACCGGTATGATGGCTCGCCAGGCAACGGCTGCCGTAATGGTAAGCATGGACGACACCGCTGTGTTCGTTACCGTTGTAGGCCAGAAAAAATCCAAACCAGGCCAGGACTTCTTCCCGCTGACAGTAAACTATCAGGAGCGTACTTACGCTGCTGGTCGTATCCCGGGGAGCTTCTTCCGTCGTGAAGGCCGTCCAAGCGAAGGCGAAACTCTGATTTCTCGTCTGATTGACCGCCCGATTCGTCCTCTGTTCCCTGAAGGCTTCGTTAACGAAGTGCAGGTTATTGCTACCGTGGTTTCCGTTAACCCACAGGTTAACCCGGACATCGTCGCAATGATCGGTGCTTCAGCAGCGCTGGCGCTGTCTGGCCTGCCGTTCAATGGTCCTATCGGTGCAGCACGCGTCGGTTACCTTAACGACCAGTACGTACTGAACCCAACCAGCGATGAGCTGAAAGAGAGCAAGCTGGACCTGGTTGTTGCCGGTACTCAGGGCGCGGTACTGATGGTTGAATCAGAAGCTGAGCTGCTGAGCGAAGACCAGATGCTGGGCGCGGTCGTATTTGGCCACGATCAGCAGCAGGTTGTTATCAATAACATCAATGCGCTGGTAGCTGAAGCCGGTAAACCTCGCTGGGACTGGCAGCCAGAGCCTGTAAACGAAGCGTTACACGCACGTATTGCTGCCCTGGCTGAAGCGCGTCTGAGCGACGCCTATCGCATCACCGAAAAACAGGAGCGTTATGCTCAGGTTGACGTGATTAAATCAGAAGCGACTGCTGCACTGCTGGCCGAAGACGACAGCCTGGATGCTGGCGAAATCAGCGACATCCTGCACGCGCTGGAAAAAGACGTTGTTCGTAGCCGCATTCTGCGCGGTGAGCCACGTATCGATGGCCGTGAAAAAGACATGATCCGTGGTCTGGACGTGCGTACCGGCGTTCTGCCACGTACCCACGGTTCCGCACTGTTCACCCGTGGTGAAACTCAGGCGCTGGTTACCGCGACTCTGGGTACTGCACGTGATGCACAGAACCTGGACGAGCTGATGGGCGAACGTACCGACAGCTTCCTGTTCCACTACAACTTCCCTCCGTACTCTGTTGGTGAAACCGGTATGGTGGGTTCACCGAAGCGTCGCGAAATCGGTCACGGTCGCCTGGCGAAACGTGGCGTGCTGGCCGTAATGCCAAAAGGCGATGCGTTCCCGTACACCGTGCGTGTTGTGTCTGAGATCACCGAATCAAACGGCTCTTCTTCAATGGCTTCCGTTTGTGGTGCTTCTCTGGCGCTGATGGACGCGGGCGTGCCTATCAAAGCCGCCGTTGCGGGTATCGCAATGGGCCTGGTGAAAGACGAAAACAACTTCGTGGTTCTGTCTGACATTCTGGGTGACGAAGACCACCTGGGCGATATGGACTTCAAAGTTGCCGGTAGCCGTGAAGGTATCACCGCGCTGCAGATGGACATCAAAATCGAAGGCATCACCCGCGAGATCATGCAGGTTGCTCTGAACCAGGCTAAAGGTGCGCGTCTGCACATCCTGAGCGTAATGGAACAGGCTATCAGCACCCCGCGCGGCGATATCTCTCAGTTCGCACCGCGTATCCATACCATTAAGATTAGCGTTGATAAGATCAAAGACGTGATCGGTAAAGGTGGTTCTGTTATCCGTGCGCTGACCGAAGAAACCGGTACGACCATCGAAATCGAAGATGATGGTACGGTTAAGATTGCTGCAACCGACGGCGAAAAAGCGAAATTCGCAATTCGTCGTATTGAAGAAATCACCGCAGAGATCGAAGTTGGTCGCATCTACAACGGTAAAGTGACGCGTATCGTCGACTTCGGTGCCTTCGTGGCTATCGGCGGCGGTAAAGAAGGTCTGGTACACATTTCTCAGATCGCTGACAAGCGCGTTGAGAAAGTGACCGACTATCTGCAGATGGGTCAGGAAGTACCGGTCAAGGTACTGGAAGTTGACCGTCAGGGTCGCGTGCGTCTGAGCATCAAAGAAGCCAGCGAACAGGCTCAGCCTGAAGCTGCAGCTCCTGCGGCACCAGAAGCAGAATAAAGCACCACCATTGAGCTCTCCGTCGTATGGCGGAGAGCTGTTTCATCGCAGGGTTGGACCCCTGTATGCGGCAGGCGGATGACAGGATGATCATCCCAATGTTTGTTTGTGGGAGTGGGAAATGAAGCCATTTTTGCGCTGGTGTTTCGTTGCGACAGCTTTAACGCTGGCAGGATGCAGCAACACCAATTGGCGTGAGAACGAAATTTTGGCAGTTCCGCTGCAGCCTACGCTGCAACAGGAAGTCATTCTTGCTCGCATGGAACAAATTCTTGCCAGTCGGTCATTGACCGATGATGAACGCGCACAGCTGTTATATGAGCGCGGAGTGTTGTATGATAGTTTAGGTTTGAGAGCACTGGCGCGGAATGACTTTTCTCAGGCGCTATCTATCAGACCGGATATGCCCGAAGTATTCAATTACTTAGGCATATATTTAACGCAGGCAGGCAACTTTGATGCTGCCTATGAAGCGTTTGATTCTGTACTTGAGCTTGATCCAACTTACAATTATGCGCACTTAAATCGCGGTATCGCCCTTTACTACGGCGGAAGATTTAAATTAGCGCAAGATGATCTGCAGGCGTTTTATCAAGACGATCCTAACGATCCCTTCCGCAGCCTGTGGCTGTATCTCACTGAACGTGAGATCGACGCAGAACAGGCCAAAGTTTCGCTGAAGCAGCGTTACGACAAAGCGGTAAAGGACCAATGGGGATGGAATATTGTCGAGTTCTACCTGGGCGACATCAGCGAAAAAACGCTGACGGAGCGCCTCCAGGCGGACGCAACGGATAACACTTCGCTCGCTGAACATCTCAGTGAAACCAACTTCTATTTAGGTAAGTACTACCTAAGTCTGGGGGAGAAGGACAACGCAGAAGCGTTGTTCAAGCTGACGGTCGCTAACAACGTTCATAACTTCGTTGAGCACCGATATGCATTGTTGGAGCTGGCGCTACTCGGCCAGACACAAGACGATTTATCAGAATCCGACCAGCAATAGCTGACGAACTTTTATTGCCTGAACTTTGAAAAGTCATCATCTTCGCGGATGAGGGCATTTTTGTTCGTCGAAACCACTAATTTGAGCCGGTTCACACTTTTTGATGAAAATGACTGAAAATTTTCACGACGAGTTATGTAGACTGGCCGCCGAAATCTACGAGGCACGTGTACTACATGACTGATATTCAAACCACTTTTTCCGACCTTGGCCTGAACGCTGATATCCTTGAAGCACTGAACGGTATGGGCTACGTGAAGCCTTCCCCAATCCAGGCAGAGTGTATTCCTCACCTGCTGGCGGGCCGTGACGTTCTGGGTATGGCACAGACCGGGAGTGGTAAAACTGCGGCATTCTCCCTGCCGCTGCTGAACAACATTGACCCAACTGTTAAAGCACCACAGATTCTGGTGCTGGCACCGACCCGCGAACTGGCGGTTCAGGTTGCTGAAGCCGTAACCGAATTCTCTAAACACATGCGTGGTCTTAACGTTGTGGCCCTGTACGGCGGCCAGCGTTATGACGTGCAGCTGCGTGCTCTGCGTCAGGGACCTCAGGTTGTTGTTGGTACCCCAGGCCGTCTGCTGGACCACCTGAAGCGTGGCACTCTGGACCTGTCTAACCTGCGTGGTCTGGTACTGGACGAAGCAGATGAAATGCTGCGTATGGGCTTCATCGAAGACGTTGAAACCATCATGGCGCAGATCCCAGACGGTCATCAGACCGCGCTGTTCTCTGCAACCATGCCGGAAGCCATTCGCCGTATCACTAAGCGTTTCATGAAAGATCCACAGGAAGTGCGCATTCAGTCAAGCCTGACTACGCGTCCTGACATCAGCCAGAGCTACTGGACTGCCTATGGCCGTAAAACTGATGCACTGACTCGCTTCCTGGAAGCGGAAGACTTCGACGCTGCAATCATCTTCGTGCGTACCAAAAACGCAACGCTGGAAGTGGCTGAAGCGCTGGAGCGCAGCGGTTACAACAGTGCAGCGCTGAACGGTGACATGAACCAGGCTCTGCGTGAGCAGACTCTGGAGCGTCTGAAAGATGGCCGTCTGGACATTCTGATTGCAACCGACGTTGCGGCTCGTGGCCTGGACGTTGAGCGTATCAGCCTGGTGGTTAACTACGACATTCCTATGGATGCCGAGTCTTACGTCCACCGTATCGGTCGTACCGGTCGTGCTGGCCGTGCTGGTCGCGCACTGCTGTTCGTTGAGAACCGCGAGCGTCGTCTGCTGCGTAACATCGAACGCACCATGAAGCTGACCATCCCTGAAGTGGATCTGCCTAACGCAGAACTGCTGGGTGAACGTCGTCTGGCTAAGTTCGCAGCAAAAGTACAGCAGCAGCTGGAAAGCAGCGATCTGGATCAGTACCGCGCACTGCTGGCTAAACTGCAGCCTGCTGAAGAGCTGGACATCGAAACTCTGGCCGCAGCACTGCTGAAAATGGCCCAGGGCGAACGTCCTCTGATCGTTCCTGCTGATGCTCCACAGCGCCCACGTCGTGAATTCCGTGAGCGTGACGATCGTCGCGGTGACCGTCCAGAGCGCGGCCCACGTGAAGCACGCGGTGAGCGCGACGGTGACCGTCCGCGTCGTGAGCGTCGTGAAGTTGGCGATATGGAAGTGTACCGTATTGAAGTTGGCCGTGATGATGGTGTTGAAGTTCGTCATATCGTTGGCGCGATCGCTAACGAAGGCGATATCAGCAGCCGTTACATCGGTAACATCAAGCTGTTCGGTACTCACTCTACTATCGAACTGCCAAAAGGCATGCCGGGCGAAGTGCTTCAGCACTTTACTCGTACGCGTATTCTGAACAAACCAATGAATATGCAGCTGATTGGCGATGCACAGCCACGCAGCGATCGCGGTGGTGAGCGTCGTCCAGGCGGCCCAGGCCGTGGTGGTTTCGGCGGTGGCGAGCGTCGTGAAGGCGGTCGTGGTGGTGAAGGCGGTCGTCGCTTCAGCAACGAGCGCAGCGGTGAACGTCGCCCAGGCGGCTTCAACCGTGACGGTGGCAACCGTGGTCCACGTCGCGAAGAAGGCGGCAGCGCGCCAGCCCGTCGTCGTGATGCATAATCACTGATGCCAAATAAAAAACCAGCCTGCGGGCTGGTTTTTTTATGTCTGCAATTTGTGAAAAATTACAAAGAGTTTCGTACCTGCATGGCCAACTCAAAGGAGTAGAGGCGTGCCTCGGGATCGAAAATCTGCCCGTTAACCATAATTTCATCCGCCTGAGTCTCACGCATCAGGCTTGCCAGCCCCTGACGGACCTTCTCTTTATCTCCCACGACAGACATACTCAGCGCCTGCTGCACGCCGTACTGCTCGGAAGACGACCACAGACTATCAATATTTTCCACCGGCGGCGGCAGTGGACCCGGTTGACCCCGGCGCAGGTTAATGAACTGCTGCTGCATTGAGGTAAACAGGAACCGCGCATCGCGCTCGCTGTCGGCGGCAACGATATTGATACACACCATGGCATAAGGTTGCGACAGACGTGCCGACGGTTTGAAGTTTTCACGGTACAGATGCAGCGCCTGCATCAGCATGTCCGGGGCAAAGTGCGAGGCAAACGCAAACGGCAGACCCAGCTGTGCCGCCAGCTGTGCGCTGTAAAGGCTGGATCCCAGCAGCCACACCGGAATGTTTAATCCCAGTCCCGGCACTGGCTGCACCGCCGGTGCATCGTTCCCGGTTGCGTCGAACCAGCTAATCATCTCAGCCACATCGGCAGGGAAATTATCCACATGGCCGCCCATATGACGGCGTAGCGCCATCATCGTGCGCTGATCGGAACCCGGCGCGCGGCCAAGTCCCAGATCAATACGGCCCGGATACAGTGATTCCAGCGTACCGAACTGTTCGGCAATCACCAGCGGAGAGTGGTTCGGTAGCATCACGCCGCCGGAGCCAAGCCGCAGGGTTTGCGTATTCGCCGCCAGATACCCAATCAGCACCGAGGTCGCCGCGCTGGCAATACCGGTCATGTTGTGGTGCTCAGCCAGCCAGTAGCGGTGATAGCCCAGCTTCTCTGACTGCCTGGCCAGAGAGAGCGAATTGTGAAACGCCTCGCGCGGGGAAGCACCAAGCGGAATAGGGGCAAGATCGAGTACCGAAAGCGGTACTGTTTTTTTCTCAGACATAGATGCTCACTTATTCTCAGATTCCGACTCATACATCGTGCAAGGCTACGATATATGTTTGCCAAACGATTGTCCGTTTGCAGCACTTTGTAAAAGATTTAACCGCCCACGATCTTCGTGCGGGTGTCTGTGAATGCGTTATACCGCTAAAAGTGGTTTTACGGTAAGAAACCTTAAATCAGCGATCGTATATTCCTTCAATATGGACCATTTTTATGCAAAGGAAAGCACAATGGCTGGCTGGTCGTTTCCCCATTTATTGATAAAAAACGGGGAAGTTTCATGAAGAAAACGGCATTTTTTACCCTTCTGCTGATCGTTCTGGCAGTTGCTTTGACCATTTTGATTCGTGCACACAATCATTATTTGCTGTTACAGGGTGAAGTTGACGCTACGGAAGTTATTGTCTCTTCCAAAGCTCGTGGCCGCGTAGTCGAAAAACTGGTTCGTCGTGGTGATGATGTGGTTATCGGGCAACCTCTTATTCAGCTTGAAGCTCCCGAACTTATCGCCCAGTTGAAAGCCGCTGAAGCAGCTCGCGAACAGGCACAGCAGATACTCAACCTTTCCCTTGACGGTACTCGCGAAGAGACGATCCGTAATTTACGCGCTCAGTTCGAACAGTCCCGCGCCGACTATCTTAATGCCGAGGCAACCTGGCAACGTGACCTCTCTGTAGCAAAGCAGGGCTATATTTCCGCCCAGGACCTGGATAATGCCCGCAGAAGCCGCGACAGCGCCCGGCAGCAGATGCTGGCTGCACAGGCGAATCTCGATCAGGGTTTGCACGGCGATCGTGTTGAACAGCGTGCTGCCTATGCCGCCCAGCTGCATCAGGCAGAACAGGATCTGCTGGAGATTAAAGCGCAAACCGATGAACTGCTGGTCAGAGCGCCGGTTGCAGGCGAAGTTGGCCCGATCCCTGCTGAACGAGGTGAATTACTCAATGCCGGTAGCCCGCTGATTACGCTTCTTGAATTACCCACGGCGTGGTTTGTGTTTGATTTGCGCGAGGACATTCTTGCGCACGTGCGCAAAGGCGATAAAGTCCTGCTGCGTGTGCCTGCGCTGAACAATCAGCAAATTGAGGCTGAAGTTCGCTACATCGCTCCGTTGGGTGACTATGCGACAAAACGCGCGACCCGCGCCACCGGTGACTTCGACCTGAAGACGTTTGAAGTTCGCCTGTATCCGTTAGCACCGGTAAAAGACTTACGTCAGGGAATGAGTGCGCTATGGCAATGGCAGGAATGAGTCGCAGGCTTTGGGCCTTCCGGCGCGCATTTCGTCATGAAATTTTGGTTTCCTGGCGTAAGCCCGTCGTCCACTGGCTTGGCTGGTGTTTTCCTCTGCTGCTGTTTGCGCTGATCGCCAGTAATTTCTCTGCCGGAACCTTGCTCGATCTGCCGGTCGTGGCCGTCGATAGCGATCGCAGTGAGGCATCTCGTCAGCTGATTCGCGATCTGAATGCGGGGTCACATGCCGAAGTCACCGTTGCCGACGGGGGGTTACCGGATGCGCTGGAACGCCTTCGCCGTGCAGAAGATTATGCGGTGCTGATGATCCCCCCTTTTTTCGAGGCGGACCTGTTGGCAGGAAGACAGCCGCGTATCAGTCTTTACTACAATGCGCTGTTTTACGGTGCCGGATTTTATTCGACTCAGGACTTCAGCGGTCTGATGACCGATTTGAATAATCAGTATCGCCCCTGGCTGCTGGCGGCGAGTAGTCGCACGATGCCTGTCTTGCCAAATGTCAGCCTTGATTACGACAGCCTGTTTAATGCCAGTGCCAGCTATATCTACTATCAGCAGTTTGCGGCCTGCATTCATTTGGTTCAGCTGTTCACCGTGACGTTGACCATCTGGCTGCTGGCTCGGGCACGCCCGTTAATTTATCAGCGACATTTTGCATCGGCGGTACTGGGCAAACTGTTTCCTTTCACGCTTTGCTACACCGCGCTGTTGATGACCGAAATCGCTCTGCTGGTGGGGATTTTCGACGCAAGAGTGGTGGGTAATCCATTTTATATGCTGGCCGTGGCGTTTTTTTACGTCATGGCGGCGCAAAGCCTCGGGGTGATGCTGTTTACCTTTACCGGCAGCGCGATTACTGCCTACAGCATGATGGGGATTTTCGTCAGCCTTGCGCTGACCTTTTCCGGTATTGCGATGCCGGAACTGTCGATGCCATGGCCTGCTCAACTGATATCCAATATTGAACCACTGACTCATGCACTTTACGCCATGTTTGATATTTTTCTGCGTGATGTACCGGGGAAACCGGTAACCAGCGTTTGTGCGTTGTTGATGATTTATCCGCTGATCGCTGCACTGCTGGTTCGTAAGCGTCTCTACCAACGGCTGATTAAACCGGAGGTCGCACAGTGACGCTTTGGTGGCAAGCTTTTAGTTCTACGTTAATGCGTATGCTGCAAAAACCAATGTGGTTGATGCTGCTGTTTTCTCTGTGCGTGATGAGCACGGTGTATATGAATCGCAGCGTGTGGGACCTGCCGGTGGCGGTGATTGATATGGACCATAGCAAGGCCAGCCGATTAATTACCCGGCAGCTGAATGCCACGCCAAAGGTGAACACGCAGATCTATGAGAACCTGCCGGATGCTCTGCGCGATCTGGGACTGCGTAAACTGTTCGCGGTAGTCCTGATGCCACAGGACCTTGAGCAGAAAATGCTGTCAGGTAAACAGGTCAATATCCCGGTTTACGGTGATGCGACTAACCGGCTGGCAAACGGTCAGATTGAGCTGGATGTGATTGCCGCTTATCAGCAGGTGTTGGACCAGTACAGCATGCAGCTGATGCAGCAGCAGGGCTTCAGCACCCGTGAGGCAGACGTTATTCTTAATCCCGTCATTGGGCAAACGGTCGAGGTGTTTAACCCCGGGATCAGTTTTGCCGCTATCGTTTTTCCCGGCCTGCTGGTGATGTTACTGCAGCATTCGTTACTGATTGCCGGGGTGCGGGTCAATATCACTCTGCGCAGCCAGGGGAAGCTGCCGCTGGCGGTGACGATGGGAACGCTGTCAGCCCTAATCCCCGTCTGGCTATTTTTATCGATAGTGCTGTTTGGGCTGTGGCCCTGGGTGCTGGGATACCGACAAACGGCTCCGTTGGCTGAGATAGTGCTGCTGACGCTACCGTTTCAACTGGCGGTGCTGGGGCTGGCAAAGCTGTTGACCGAATGCATTCGAGAGGTAGAGCGTATTTATCTGTCGCTGTCGTTTATCACCACGCCGGTCTACTACCTTTCGGGTACTCTCTGGCCGGTGCAATCCATGCCGGACTGGGTACATACTATTTCCATGATGCTTCCCTCCACATGGGGGGCCAGAATGATTGCTGGAGTCAACCAGATGGGGCTGCCGGTCGTGGAAGTCAGGGAGTATGTCATTGTACTGCTGGCGATGGGCGCAGTTTATGCCACCGCGGGATTACTGGTGGCAAAACTGCGCGAAAACGGCTGGCGGCTGCGCCCACCGGGCTAAATGCTGCGCTTATCCGATCAGCTCCAGCCCGGCCACTCGCTGCCAGTAACCGTTGCAATCACCGCGTGCTGCCAGCGCTATCGGACGGTGGCCGGTTTCATTGGCCCGAAACTGGCTGACAACCTCCAGCGTATCGATGCCCGATGGAGAGAGGCGCACCACGTCGACCAGCCCTTGCATTGAGGCCAGCTCATTACCGAGGTTGTAGCAGTACCCACTCATGGTCTGAATACCGTTGAGTACGAACACCTGCTGATCTTCCTGAGTGTGCAGGCTGCGGCCCTGGGGATAGTTAATGCAGCAGGTCTGGCAGTCATCCTTGCTGCGGTTTTCCGAACGTGCGGTAAAGCAGCGGGCAGAATAAGCGAGCGGCAGATAACCGTAGCTCATCACCTCAACCTCGAACTTATCGCGAATACCCAGCTCTTCACACTGCGTCAGCAGGTTGGCCAGCCAGTCCCTTGAAAGCTCAACCGGCATACACCAGCGAGTCATCCCCATCTTGAGCAGCAGTTCCAGCGTGACGGCGTTATAGACATTCAGCGCAGGCCCGGCCACGAAGGGCAGCCCGGCCTCACTGGCCAGCGTGACCGCACCAAAGTCACTGGCTTCAATCATAAACTCGCCGTTATCCACATAGCGCTTCAGCTCGGTCAGCTCGGAGGGCGACTGCAACAGCGCCAGCGTGCTCAGCACCACCTGTTTTCCTGCTGCTGCCAGCTCCCGGGCCATTGCCAGCCAGTCGTTGAATTTGGTCGCCCGCCGCTTGCTGCATACCGATTCACCAAGGTAGATAATCTGCGCTTCGCTTCCTGCAGCCGCGCGATAGAAATCCTGCAGCGCCTCATGCGGCCAGTACCACAGCACCGGCCCCAGGGAATAATTCATTTTCAATTCTCCTATTGCCACTGCCGGTGCCAGGCACCCAGCGTGGTCTGCGTACCTTCACTCAGCTCGGACAATGCCGCCATCCACTGGGGCTGAGCGACAAAGTTTTCCGGGGACGTTTTGCAGCGATCGATAGCCTGTCGCCAGATACGCGTCACCTGAGCCACATAGGCGGGGCTGCGCTGGCGGCCTTCGATTTTGACCGAGGCGATATTGGTTGCCATCAGCTCCGGCAGCAGCTCCAGCGTGTTCAGACTGGTGGGTTCCTCCAGCGCGTGGTAGCGCTGACCGTCCAGCGTGTAGCGGCCTTTGCACAGGGTAGGGTAACCGGCATTTTCGCCGTTCTCGTAGCGATCGATCAGCACCTCATTCAGCCGCGACTCCAGCCCGTCAGCGGTCTGCTGCCAGCGAACAAAGCGCGCAGGAGAACAGGCTCCGACGGTATTGGGCGACTCGCCGGTCAGGTAAGAGGAGAGGTAGCAACGGCCCTCGGCCATAATGCACAGGCTGCCGAAAGCGAACACCTCCAGCGGCACGTTGGTATCCCGTGCGAGCTGGCGCACCTGATGGATAGATAGCACGCGCGGCAGTACCACCCGAGCCACATCAAAGTTACGCTGATAGAAACGCACGGCTGCGGCATTGGTCGCGGAGGCCTGTACAGAGAGATGGCGTTCAATCTGCGGATAGCGCTCAGCGGCGTAGGCCAGCATGGCGATATCGGCGAGGATCAGCGCGTCGGCACCGGCATCGGCGGCCATATCCACCGCTCGCTGCCAGCGGCTGTAGCCATCCGGATGAGCAAAGGTGTTAATTGCCACATGCAGCTTGCGTTTATGCTGATGAACGAAGCGAGATGCTTCCTGCAGGCGCTTATCCGTGAAGTTAAGACCGGCAAAATGACGGGCGTTGGTTTCATCTTTCAGACCGATGTAGACCGCGTCAGCGCCGTTTTCAATGGCGGCTTTCAGTGCCGGAAGATTCCCGGCCGGGCACAGCAGTTCCATAAGGATCAATCCCATTAGACAGAAGAATCGATGATTCTAGAGAGGAAAGCGGCGACAAATTTTGATTTAAGGCATCGAATGGCGTATTGATGAGGGACGGATTCCCTGCTAAAAACCGTATAGTTCGCCCATTTTATTGATCCAGCCGCCTGACGCGCTCTGCCATTGTGGCAAAATAGGCGAAATTTTTCGTAAGGAGTAATAATGGTGTTGAACCCGCTACGTACCCACTGCGTTCGTAAAGGGCCGCAGCTGCTGCGCTTCCCACTGCGATTCACCCCGTTTGCGCTGAAAAAGCCGCTATTACAGGGATTGTTACGCTGGCAGTTTCAGCAGGCGCTGGCAGAAGGCGAGCTGGATTTTCTTGAAAATCGCTGGCTGGGTATAGAAGTTAGCGATCTTGAGCTACGCTGGTCAGTCACGGTTGAAAATGGGCAGCTTTTGGTTGCCGAACGCAGCGACTGCGACGTCTGGTTTCGCGGCAATGCCAACGACCTGTTATTGATTGCGGCACGCAGGCAGGACCCCGACACGCTGTTCTTCCAGCGCCGACTGCATATTGAAGGCGATACCGAACTGGGTCTGGAAGTGAAGAATTTGATGGACGCAATCGATATTGAATCCATGCCGAAGCCAATGCGCCTCGGGCTTATGCAACTGGCCGACTTTGTTGAGGCCGGACTAAAAGAGGACGCGACTTCCTCGCCGGATCGCGCAGGTGTGTCATGTTAATTCGTACCGAAATTGGTGTTGATGCCGCCAGCATCGATGGTCTGCTGCGCCGCAGTTTCCCGACATCTGCTGAAGCGGAACTGGTGCAGCAGCTGCGTGAAGACGGGCTGCTGACGCTGGGCGTCGTTGCCACCGATGACGAAGGCCAGGTACTGGGCTACGCGGCCTTCAGCCCGGTCACGCTGAATGAAGAAGATCGGCAGTGGGTTGGCCTTGCCCCGCTGGCTGTTGACGAAAGCGTCCGTGGTCAGGGGCTGGGCAAGCAGCTGGTTTATGAAGGGCTGGATACGTTAAATGAGTTCGGCTATGCCGCCGTTGTGGTATTAGGTGACGCGGACTTTTACACGCGGTTCGGCTTTGAAAGCGCCGCGCAGCACCAGCTGTACTGCCGTTGGCCAGATACGGAAACGGCGTTGCAGGTCTATAAACTGGCGGACGATGCTTTTGAAAGCGTAACGGGTGAAATTGGCTATTCCGAGCCGTTTAACCGTTTCTGAGCCCTTCAAGCCAGGCAGATAAAGATTCAGGCTGATGGGTAATCAGCCTGATTTTTTCATTTCTTTTCAGCTGTTTCACCTGATATTCCAGCTTTGATGCCTGCGAGCGATCGCCGGCTTCACAGTGAAACAGCAGCTCCAGTGGCCCTTTCCCACGCAGCGCTTTCGCGCCTTTACCGCTCTGATGCTGGTTAAAACGCCGGTCTATATCGTTGGTGATGCCGGTATACAGCATGCCTTTCGCGGTGCGCAGGATGTAGAGTCGCCAGCTGGCGGCAGTTGTGCTCATAAGTCTTCTCGAAAACGGCGGTCACCGCTACTTTAGCGTAAAAATGCGTGAGCAGGGGGTGCGTCTCACCGCCGTCGCCGATCTTCAACGCAGCCGGTGGATCACCTGATTGCTGCTGCCGCGCCACAGCAGCGACGGATCGCGCAATTCCCGGACGTATTTCCCGTCAATCAGCACGTTGACCAGGGCCACCACCTCCTGCTGTCGTTCGCTCAGTTCCGCCATCTGATAGCCGGTCCACATCCAGATATCTTTTCCCGGGCAGTCGCGCCGCACACGGCTCAGCAGCCGTCGAACATCGCTCAGGTTGGCCGGATGCAGCGGATCGCCGCCGGACAGCGACAGCCCCTGGCGTGGGATGCGGCTGTCGTTGAGATCGGCGATCAGCCGCTCTTCCATCTCAATGGAAAAAGGCACCCCGGAGTTCACCCGCCAGGTACTCTGGTTATAGCAGCCGGGGCACTGATGCTCGCAGCCGGAGACAAACAGCGTGCAGCGTGTACCCGGTCCGTTAACGATATCAACCGGGTAATACTGATGGATATTCACCCCAGCTGACCTGATGCAAGGTGTTTCACCCGCCGCTTAACTTCTTCCTGCTTGCCGGAATTAAACGGGCGAGCATCCGGACTGCCGAGATAGCCGCACACCCGCCGCGTGACCGATACCCGGCTGCTGTCATGGTTACCGCATTTCGGGCAGGTAAAGCCTTTGCTGGTACAGTCGAACTCCCCGGTAAATCCGCACTCGTAGCACTCATCAATCGGCGTATTGGTGCCGTAGTAGGGCACGTGTTGGTAGCTGTAGTCCCAGACGTCCTCCAGTGCTTTCAGGTTGTGCTGAATATTCGGATACTCGCCGTAGCAGATAAACCCGCCGTTGGCTAAAGGCGGATAGGCGGCTTCGAAGTCGATTTTATCGTAAGGGTTCACCTTCTTCTCAACGTCCAGATGGAAACTGTTGGTGTAATAGCCTTTATCGGTCACACCGGCGACCACGCCAAACTCGGCGGCATCAAGACGGCAGAAGCGATCGCAGAGGTTTTCACTTGGCGTACTGTACAGGCTGAAGCCGTAGCCGGTTTCGTCTTTCCAGCGCTCCACTGCCTGGCGCAGGTGACTGACAATCGCCAGCCCGGTCTCCCGCAGACGGATGTCATCGTACGGGTGAACCGCGCCACCGCTCAGGGCGTTCAAGGTTTCATGAATCCCGATATAGCCGAGGGAAATCGACGCGCGGCCGTTTTTAAAAATACCGGCAACCGGTTCATCTGCCTGCAACCTCACGCCGCAGGCACCCTCCATATACAGGATGGGGGCGACCCGTGCCTTGACGTTTTCCAGCCGGGCAATGCGCGTCATCAACGCCTTTTTAGCCAGCAGCAGCCGACTGTCCAGCAGCGCCCAAAAGCGCTTTTCGTCACCGTTCGCTTCCAGCGCGATGCGCGGCAGGTTCAGGCTGATCACGCCGATATTGTTGCGGCCATCGTGGATCTGCTCCCCGTTTTCTTCATAAACGCCGAGGAAGCTGCGGCAGCCCATCGGCGTTTTAAAGGAACCGGTAACATCAACCACCCGGTCGTAATTAAGAATATCGGGGTACATACGCTTGCTGGCACACTCCAGCGCCAGCTGCTTGATATCATAATTAGCTTCGCCGGGCAGGCGGTTAAGCCCGGCCCTGATGGCGAATACCAGCTTCGGAAACACGGCGGTTTTGTGATTTTTCCCGAGCCCGGCAATGCGGTTGCGCAGAATCGACTGCTGGATCAGCCGGGCGGCCCAGCTCTCCCCCAGGCCAAAGCCGAAGGTGACAAACGGCGTCTGACCGTTGGCGGTATGCAGCGTGTTGACCTCATATTCCAGCGACTGGAAAGCGTCGTAGCACTCTTTTTCCGTACGACTGCGGGCATAGGCTTCGGCGTCCGCAATCTGCCAGCTGAGTGCCACCTGGCGATGTTTTTCCAGGCTGGCCTCAACGTAGGGAGCCAGCACCTCATCAATACGGTTGATGGTGGTGCCGCCGTAAATGTGGCTGGCGACCTGAGCAATAATCTGTGCGGTCACTGCGGTGGCGGTGGAGATTGATTTTGGCGGCTCAATCTCGGCATTACCCATTTTGAAGCCGTGGGTCAGCATGCCGCGCAGATCGATCAGCATACAGTTAAACATCGGGAAAAACGGCGAGTAGTCGAGATCGTGATAGTGGATCTCGCCACGCTCGTGGGCGCTGACCACATCGCGCGGCAGCAGGTGTTGGCGAGCATAGTGTTTTGCCACGATCCCCGCCAGCAGATCGCGCTGGGTTGGGATCACCTTGCTGTCTTTGTTGGCGTTTTCATTCAGCAGCGCGGTGTTGCTTTGTTCAACCAGCCCGCGGATCTCGTGATTCAGCCGCCCGCGTAGCTCGCGGGCGACATCGCGATCGTGACGATACTCAATGTAGCAGCGTGCCAGCTGCGGATAGGCACCGGCCATCAGCCGATCCTCCACCGCCTTCTGCACGTCGGCAATATCAACCCGCTGATGCCCGGCCAGTGCAGCACTGACCAGACCGGCGACGGTGGCACAGTAATCCTTATCCTCAACCCGTGCCGCCTGAGCGGCAGCACGAATCGCCGCCTCAATACGTGCGGGATCAAAAGCCACAATGCAGCCGTCCCGTTTGATGACCTCAGTTACCACCGCCACTCTCCTGTGAAATCTATATATAGGTTGCGAGTGGTATATTAAGCGCTATATGTAGTGCTTTGATCGTATTTAAACGAGATTTTGTTGACCTGAAACAAAGATTACGACGCGTGGGAGACAGGCCAGCCGTCTGGATGGATTGCTACAGATATTTCCAGGGGGCAGGAAATCAGGGCGCGGTGAAGAGGTAAAAATGACCCGCAGTGGATGAATACCTGAGCAGGCAAGCCGCATCAGTCTGCTTTTAGCCCGCTAGTGTGCTGTCGCAGTTGCATTCCTACCCCTGGAATTAATATTATTGCCGGTTGCCGTGGGGCAAAAGTGTATTTGCCCGATTCAACCAGGAATAACTGCACGATGTCGTCCGTCACCTACAACGAAAATCAGGTCGTCCGCTGGCTGGGGGTACGAACCGTTGCCCGTGCGCGCGATCTGGTCGCCAGCGTGCAGAATATCCAGTGGCAGAACCGGCTGCTGACCGGCGAAGTTGCCGGGCGAGCGGCAGAGCCTTACAGCGTACTGGTGCATTTCAGCCGTCCTCAGGGCAGGCTACAGGCCAGCGGCGAATGCAGCTGCGCGGTAAAAAATAACTGTCGCCACGTCGCCGCGGTGATGCTCGCCAATCTGCGCCCGCGGCAGACTGTGGAAAAAGCCGTACTGAACACCATCCACGCCGAGCCGATCCCCACGTTACAGCTTGAATCCCGGGCCAAGTTTATCAGCGGTTACGGCCACTACGGCCACCGGCAGAAACGCCTGGACTTCGCCTCGGTCAGCTTCGACTACGCCGGCGTGCGGGTCGATGCGGGAAGCCGTGCGCAAAGCTTTAGCGACCGTAAAGGACAGCACTATCACGTTGCCCGCCATATAGAAGAAGAACAGAACTGGCTGGCGCAGATCCAGCATGCCGGGCTGCAAACCATCCCGGCGGGCCATATCTATACCCCTGCGCCGCTGCCACCGGAGATCTTCGCCCCGGAAACGCCCGCTGAATGGCGAGATTTTATTAAAACCGGCCTGCCGGCACTGCGCAGGCGCGGCTGGAAAATCCGCATGGACAGCGACTTTACCTGGAACGTGACCGAAGTGGACGCCATTGAAGGGCGTGCGGTGCAGGCTCAGGATGGCTGGTTCGATCTGGAGCTGGCATTGAAACTGGGTCGCCAGCGCGTGAGGCTGGAACCGCTGCTGGCGGGGCTGTTTGCCCGCGACAGGCGCTGGATGGGCGGCAGCCTGAACCTGATTCCTGATGATGAACAAATTGAACTGCGCGATGAACGCGACCGGCGTTTGCTGTTCCGCGCCGCGCAGCTCAAGCCGCTGGTGGGTAATCTGATCGACCTGTTCGACAGGCAGGACCCGCAGCCGCTCAGGCTGGCCGCATGGGACGTCGGTCGCCTTGGCCAGAGCGATCCCTATAGCCGCTGGACCTTTGACAGCGACAGCGCGGTGCATCAGCTGTCGCAAAAGCTCAGCGGCAATGATGGCGTGCAGCCGGTCGCTCCGCCAGTGGGGCTGAAAGCCACGCTGCGAGACTACCAGCTGCAGGGCGTCAGCTGGATGCAGTTCCTGCGTCAGCATCAGCTGGCGGGCGTGCTGGCGGATGACATGGGGCTGGGTAAAACCATTCAGACTCTGGCGCATCTGCTGCTGGAGAAAGAAGCCGGCCGACTTGACCGACCGGCGCTGATCGTCGTTCCGACCACGCTGGTGCATAACTGGTGCTGCGAGGCGACTCGCTTTGCGCCCGACCTGCGCGTGCTGGCACTGACCGGTCCGCAGCGTAAAGACTTTTTCGAGCAGGTGGAGCAGTACGATGTGGTGATTACCACCTACTCCCTGCTGTGGCGCGATCAGCCGCAGCTGGTCGCACACGCCTACCACATGCTGATCCTCGACGAGGCGCAGTACGTGAAGAACAGCGCTTCACGTGCGGCCTCGGTGATCCGCGGGCTTAAGACCCGTCATCGTCTGTGCCTGACCGGTACGCCGCTGGAAAACCACCTTGGCGAGCTGTGGTCGCAGTTTGACTTCCTGCTGCCGGGGTTCCTGGGCAGCGAGCGCGACTTTATGCAGGAGTGGCGGGTCCCGGTTGAGCGTAACGGTGATAAAGCTCGTCGTGACCTTCTGGCGAAGCGCGTGCGGCCGTTTATGCTGCGCCGCCGCAAGCAGGAAGTGGCGAAAGAGCTGCCGCCGAAAAACACCATCGTGCGCAGCGTGCCGCTGGAAGGCGCGCAGCGGGAACTGTATGACCAGGTGCGCGCGGCGATGCAGGATCGGGTGCAGCTGGCGGTGCAACAGCAGGGGGCAGGGCGGAGCCATCTGCTGGTACTGGATGCACTGCTGAAACTGCGGCAAATTTGCTGCGATCCGCGGCTGGTGGAGGACGTGCGGGCGGAAAAAGTGAAGCACTCCGCCAAGCTTAAGCTGCTGCGCGAAATGCTCAACGATCTGCTGGCTGAAGATCGGCGTATTCTGATCTTCTCGCAGTTCACCTCGATGCTGACCCTTATTGCGGAAGAGCTACAGCGCGCGCGGATTGATTTTGTCACCCTGACCGGCAGCACCCGCGATCGCAATGAGCCGGTACGGCGCTTCCAGCAGGGCGAAGTCCCGGTGTTTCTGATTAGCCTGAAAGCGGGCGGCGTCGGGCTGAACCTGACGGCGGCGGATACGGTGATCCACTACGATCCCTGGTGGAACCCGGCGGCGGAAAATCAGGCGACCGATCGTGCCTATCGCCTCGGCCAGGATAAGCCGGTCTTTGTTTACAAGCTGATTGCGGCGGATACCATTGAAGAGAAAGTGGTGGCGTTACAGCAGCATAAAGCAGAACTGGCGGGGGAGATCCTGGCGGATGAACTGAGCGAACCGGCCAGCTTCAGTCAGGATGACCTGACCCTGCTGCTGACCTGATTTCCCCGGTCGGTCAATGCGGGGCGGAAGCCTCCGCCCGCACCTTTAGCGACGAACGGCGATCGCTTCGATCTCAATCTTCACATCTTTCGGCAGACGAGCCACTTCCACGCAGGAACGCGCCGGGAAGCTGGCCTGATGCTCGGTAAAGAAGGCTTCGTATGCGGCATTCACCGTGGTGAAGTCGTTCAGATCTTTCACAAATACGGTGGTTTTCACAATATCACCGACTTTCAGACCGGCCGCTTCCACGATGGCCCGTACGTTTTCCAGCGACTGACGCGCCTGCGCGGTAATATCATCGGGCACGCTGCCGGTTTTTGGATCTACCGGGATCTGGCCAGAAGTGATAATCATGCTGCCGAGATCGACGCCCTGAACATAGGGACCAATCGCTGCCGGGGCGTTTTCAGTACTGATTTCGCGAGACATAGTTTCTCCTGAATGTGTCTGAGGTTTGCGGGGCGACTTAGCGCGCCCCAGCGATATTTACCATATCGGCTCAAGCCTGCAAACAGGAATCAGTCGTTCGCCATAACCACATGGTGGGCAAACTCTTTCTCACAGTATTTGCACTTGAGGTAGAGACTGGCGTTGCGTGCTTTCACCGCGAAGCTGGAATACACCGGCTCGTTGCGGCTGATGCAGTTGCTGTTCGGGCAGGTCAGCACGCGCTCAATGCGTTCCGGTAGCGTCGGGGAGCTTTTCGCCACCACGTCATAATCATCAATGCGGTTAACCGTGGCGTGCGGCGCGTAGAGCGCCAGCTGGTTGATCTGATCGTCAGTGAGGAATGTATTCTCGATCTTGATGATATCCTTGCGCCCCATCTCGCCGGACGGCAGGTTCAGGCCGATGGTGATGCGCTGATCGGTTTCGGTCAGGCGGAAAAGGGAAAGCAGCTTAAAGCCTACCTGCGCCGGGATATGGTCAATCACGGTGCCGCATTTAATCGCTTCTACCTGTAATTTATTATCGTGCGTCATCATGCTTCTCCTGATTAGCCAGTTCGCTGTTGAGTACCAGCGCCAGCAGCGCCTGGCGTGCGTAGATACCGTTGCCTGCCTGCTGGAAGTACCAGGCATAAGGCGTGCTGTCGACGTCGGTATCGATCTCATCGATGCGAGGCAGCGGGTGCAGCACCTTCATATTGTCGCGGGCGTGGGCCAGGTCACTGGCGCGCAGAATAAACTGGGCCTTGACGTTCGCGTATTCCGACGGGTCCAGGCGCTCTTTCTGCACTCGGGTCATATACAGAATATCCACCTGCGGCACCACCTCTTCAATATTATCGTGGCGGGTCCAGACAATACCTTTTTCATCCAGCATATCGGTAATGTAGGTCGGCATGGCCAGCGCATCCGGCGCGATAAAGTAGAAGCGGTTGCCTTCGAACTTGGCCAGCGCCTGAGTCAGCGAGTGAACGGTGCGGCCATATTTCAGATCGCCGACCATCGCCACGTGCAGGTTGTTCAGACGGCCCTGCGTTTCCTGCAGGGTAAACAAATCCAGCAGGGTCTGCGTCGGATGCTGGTTCGCGCCGTCACCGGCGTTCAGGATCGGGATACCGCCGGAAAACTCGGTCGCCAGGCGTGCAGCGCCTTCCTGCGGATGGCGCATCACAATCGCATCGACGTAGGTGCCAATCACCGAAATGGTATCCGCCAGCGTTTCGCCCTTTTTACCCAGCGAGGTGTTGCTGCCGTCGGCAAAGCCCACTACGGAGGCACCGAGGCGGTGGATCGCCGTTTCAAACGACAGGCGGGTACGGGTCGATGCTTCGAAGAAGCAGCTGGCAATCACTTTATGTTTCAGCAGTTCCGGCTGAGGATTCGCCTTCAGGCTGGCGGCGGTGCGCAGCACCAGTTCCAGCTCTTCACGGTTGAGATCGTTAATCGAAATAATATGTTTGTGATATAGCGGATTGGCAATAGTCGCCATGTTCACTCTCCTCTACGCGTGCCGGTACTGAAAAAAGGACAAAAAAAAGCCCCTCAATGAGGGGCTTTCTTCTGATGATCGGTCTTGCAGCGGAAGGAAAAACGGCACTGCCCGCCTGTGTACAGACGTGGGTGAACGGTGATGTTGATAGCGTTCTGTGGCATGGTTCCTCCCGGCAAACGGGGGGCATTATACGCATTCGAAACGGCACGGCAAGTGAAAATCGCGCGCCGGGTAATCGTTTGCCTCCCGCCGGATTACTACAGTTTTGCCAGCGTCGCCACCATCACCGCTTTGATGGTATGCAGACGGTTTTCCGCCTGATCGAACACTACGCTGTGCGCAGATTCAAACACCTCATCGGTGACTTCCATACCGCCGTGCAGATCGTACTGTTGTGCCATCTGCTGGCCCAGCGTGGTTTGATCGTCGTGGAAAGCGGGCAGGCAGTGCAGGAACTTCACCTGCGGATTACCGGTCAATTCCAGCATCGCCGTATTGACCTGATAGCTACGCAGCAGCGCAATACGTTCGGCCCAGACTTCTTTCGGCTCGCCCATAGAAACCCAGACGTCGGTATAGATAAAGTCAGCGCCTTTTACACCCGCCGCAATGTCTTCGGTCAGGGTAATTTTGCCACCGGTCTTCTCAGCCGCTGTGCGACACTCTTGCACCAGCTTTTCATCCGGCCAGCAGCCTTTCGGCGCGACCAGGCGCAGATCCAGACCCACCAGCGCCGCCGCTTCCAGCATGGAGTTACCCATATTGTTACGTGCGTCGCCAACGTAGGCGAAGGTCATCTGGCTGAAGGCTTTCTCCGGCAGATGTTCCTGCATGGTCAGCAGATCGGCCAGTAGCTGGGTCGGGTGGAACTCATTGGTCAGACCGTTCCATACCGGCACCCCGGCATGTTCAGCCAGCGATTCCACCAGCGCCTGGCCGTGGCCGCGATACTGAATACCGTCATACATCCGTCCCAGCACGCGAGCCGTGTCCTTCATCGACTCTTTGTGGCCGATCTGGCTACCGCTTGGGCCAAGATAGGTGACGTTAGCGCCCTGGTCGTAAGCGGCAACTTCGAAAGAGCATCGGGTACGGGTCGAGTCTTTTTCGAAGATGAGCGCAATATTCTTGCCTTTCAGATGCTGAATTTCTTCACCGTTTTTCTTATCGGTCTTAAGCGTTGAGGCCAGAGCGAGTAAGCCGTTGATTTCGGCGGGGGTAAAATCCAGCAGCCTGAGGAAATGACGTTGGTACAGATGACTCATAAAGCACTCCAGGTAATCTTTAATGAATTTAAATTCAATCTAACCGTATTAATATTCACTTTCAACCCCGGCGTGCAGAAACTTTTGTATAAAGGTAGTGGCGCAGAGGGCGCTGTGGGAAAATAATCAAACAAGACCCATAAATTAAGGAACGGATCATGGCTAATGAAGCATTTTTGGCTGAGCAGCGTGAAGAGACGCGGTTAATTATCGAAGAGCTGCTGGAAGACGGTAGCGATCCTGATGCGCTGTATACGATTGAGCATCATTTTTCCTGCGACAGCTTTGACGCGCTGGAGAAGGCGGCGGTAGAAGCGTTCAAACTGGGTTATGAAGTCACCGAGCCGGAAGAGCTGGAACTGGAAGACGGCACCACCGTAATGTGCTGCGATATCCTGAGCGAAGGCGCGCTGAACGCGGATCTGATCGACAAGCAGGTTGAACAGCTGGTGGATCTGGTGGCGAAATTCAACGTTGATTACGATGGCTGGGGCACCTACTTCGAAGATCCTGATGCTCAGGACGAAGATGAAGACGGTGAAGATGAGGCAGACGACGAGGAAGACAACGGCGTACGTCACTAATCCCGCATAGTGCACGCCGCAGGCTCTCTGCGGCGTGCTGATTCTTTCCTCTCTGGTCCGAATGATGAATATCGAACATCTCCTTGCTCCCATTCACGGCTTCCTGCTTTGCCGCACACCGCAGGCGTGGATCGACGAAGCGCGTAAACCGCAAAATCTGGCCCTGCTGCTGACCGATCACCTGGTCTGTGAGCTAAAAGCGGCACAAACCGCCATGTGGCTGATCCGTAAGTACGTGGCCGATAAAGCCAGCGGCGATGCGCTGCTGGCGTGGCTGAAGCCGTGGGAAAACTTCGTCCACAATTCGCACAGCGACCTGACGTTTCTTGAACAGCACCGGGCGCTGTCTAAAACCATTATTACCCGCGAAGAAGCGCCCTACGGCGACGAGCTGGTTGATAAGATGGTGCTGCTGATCAAAGAAGAGCTGCATCATTTTTATCAGGTGTTGGAGATTATGCAGGCGCGGAATATTCCCTATGCGAAAATTACCGCCAGCCGCTATGCCAAAGGGCTGCTGCGAGAAGTTGCCACCTATGAGCCGCAGACGCTGGTGGATAAGCTGATTTGCAGCGCCTATATCGAAGCGCGTTCCTGCGAGCGTTTTGCCAGCCTGGCACCGTATCTTGATGACGAGCTGTCGGCTTTCTACGTCTCGCTGCTGCGTTCGGAAGCGCGACACTATCAGGATTATCTGGCGCTGGCGACGCTGATTTCCGGGCAGGATATCAGCGCACGGGTACGGAAGTTTGGTGAAACCGAGGCCCGCTTAATCAGTGAGCCGGATAGCGAACTGCGTTTCCATAGCGGGATGCCGGATTTTTGATGGCATGTCGGGGATCGGTTCTGGTACTGCCTGTTAGCTTGTTAGTGTGGGAGTACGGAGAGCGGCCTCTGCGGCTGCCGGACGGTCCTCGCGCCGCTTCGCGGTGCCTTCGGCTTCGGCTGCGGGCCTTTCGGATCGGCGCAGAGCGGGCGTCCTGCCCGCGCTGCGCCTGAGCCCAGCATCCCTGCTGGTCTCTCCGGTCCCACAGCCTGCTCCTCAGCGCTGCGGATTGTCCGTCAGCCGCAGAGGCCGCTCTCCCTTCACATAAGTTGCACGTTTTCCAGCTAACACAGGCTTTCATTGAAGGCTGGCGGTTGCTGATTTGTCCGTCTTTGCGTTGTCGATTATCTGGCAGTGGCCGCTATGCCTTCGCCTCAGGTACTCGTTTTTCCAGTAACGCAGACTTTATTTGCTGAGGGATTGTTGGTAGGTATGTCCACTTTT
Source organism: Pantoea coffeiphila (assembly GCF_016909495.1). Classification (GTDB taxonomy): domain Bacteria; phylum Pseudomonadota; class Gammaproteobacteria; order Enterobacterales; family Enterobacteriaceae; genus Erwinia; species Erwinia coffeiphila. Next base: position 121,058 of record NZ_JAFBFW010000005.1, read on the forward strand.
CCAGGTAACACAGACTTTATTTGCTGATGGGCTGTTGGTTGGTGTGTCAGTTTTTTCATGCAACACAGACGTTATCAGCGGACTGGCGGTGGCTTCGGTCGGTGCATCCGCAGCGCTGAACGGAGAGAGGAAGCCAGGATTCGCCCACACGGACGTGGGCGGAAGGCACGGTCTGGGCAGGAAGCCCAGTCTGTGGCGGTCCGACAGGCTAACGAACGAAGAGAAGGGACCGCAACGCGGCGCGAGGACCCGCCCGCCCGAAGCCACCGCCAGTCAGCGAGAGCACTAAAGTTCAGGCGACTCAGGTAAAATTAAAGCGCCTTCAGCATCGTGACTTCACAATCCACATGCCCGGTATAGCCCATCGGGCCATCGATATGCTGAAAACCAAGATGCTCATACAGGCGAATCGCGCGCGTCAGTGACGCGGTAGTTTCCAGATAGCAACGTTTAAACCCACGCTCACGACCAAACTCCAGCGCCTGCAATGCCAGATTTCGTGCCACGCCAAGACCGCGAGCCTCCGGCAGGAAATACATCTTCTGCAATTCACAAACATCCACATCACCGCCCTGTAACGGAGCCAAACCGCCACCGCCAACCACCTTACCTTCCACTTCTACCACCCAGTAGGCGCTGTTCGTTTCGCTGTACAGCTCATACAAACGATCGAGGTTCGGGTCGGAAACCGTATAGCCTTTATCCGCCGTTAAACCAAATTCAGCAGAAACCGTGCGGATCACCGCGGCAATATGGGGATTATCAGCAAGTGTAATCGGGCGTACTTGCACAGTCAGGGTAGATTGAATCGCGGTTGTCATAAATCAGGCTCGTAGCAGTTCGGCGGCAGGTAAGTGTAATAACATTGCTGAGGCGATGATGCAATGCGCGGATGAGTGATCTCCCGGCAGTACCAGGGTTAATCTTAATGATAACTATTCCATTGTTTGGCCATCGGCACCATGATTAAATAGCAGGCAGTTATACCGCTTTCATATTCTGAACTATTATTTAGCTCTCTTATTTTCAGGAAGAAAATCTAATGGAAAACAATACCTCGCATTCTCAGCGCCACCCGGTGCTGTTTCACGGCCGTGCAGGCGAATATTTCTCAATCTGGTTAGTCAATGCATTACTGACCATGGTGACGTTAGGAATATATTCTGCCTGGGCCACCGTACGCCGCCGCCGCTATTTCTATGGTAATACTGAAATTGCCGGCGATCGTTTTGATTATCACGCACGGCCAATCAATCTGCTTATTGGCCGCGTTATTGTTTTTATTGGTCTGCTGCTGTTCTTTATTATTTCCTCTATCTCCCCGACTCTGACTCTGTTCGCCATGCTGGCCTTCTTTGCGCTGATACCGTGGATCGTCATCCGCAGCTGGCGCTACAACGCGCTGATGAGCAGCTTCCGCGGCGTACGCTTTAACTACCACTGCCGCATTGGCCGTGCGTACTGGACGATGTACCTGGCACCGGTGCTGATGATTCTGGCGCTGTTACTGGTGGTCGGCATGATCGGCGCGGCAGGTGCGACCAGCGGTAATATCAGCACCACAATGACCGTCGGGGTGATTTGCTTCGTACTGTATCTGGTGGGACTGGCGGCAATACAGGGGACTGTTGCTGCGCTGAATCACGATCTGTATATCAATAATATGGCATTTGGTCAGCTGTCGTTTAAAGCCGAGCTGAGCAAAAAGACATTTATTAAAATGGTATTGATCAGCTTCCTGATTATGCTGCCGTTCCTGATTATCGGTGGCCTGTTGATTGGTTCTCTGTTTGCCTCGATCATCTATGCTTCGGCAATGGGCGTCAGCGATCCGGAAATGCTGGGTAATATGATGGCCGGCAACGTGCTGAATATTTTCCTGACCTTCCTGGTCATTCTGTTCGGTGGCTTAGTCTCCTCCGCTTATTTAGTGGTGGCTCAACGCAATTATGTTTTCGGCCAGACCCGGCTGGGCGATAAGCTGCGCCTGAAATCAACGCTGTCGACGGGCGCTTTCCTGGCTCTGACGCTGACTAACACGCTGATCGTGATCTTCACCCTCGGACTGGGTGCCCCGATTGCCGAAATCCGACTGGCGCGCTATCTGGCTAACAGTACCGAGCTGGAGGGCGATATTTCGCTGGATGAAGTGATGGCCCACCACGACTCGGCCCGAACAGCGGTGGCGGAAGAGGTGGTTTCTGCTTTCGATCTGAATGCGGGAATCTGATTTTGCAGCTTAACGGCTACTATCAATCTCCCGGACGGGCAGCTCGCGAGGCTGCCCGTCTCACGTTGCATGAGCGGCACCTGGTACTGGACCGCAACGGGCAGCAGCAGATTACGTTACTCAATGCGATTACGGTATCTGATGCGCTGGGTAGCATCCCCCTGACGCTGAGCTTTGCCGACGGCGGGCGCTTTGTGCCGGAGGACGATGCCGCATTCCGTCAGTGGTGGCAGCAGCGCCATCGTCCTGGCCTGGTCCATCGTCTGGAGCGGCACAAGCGCGGCGTCGGGCTGACCCTGCTGGCGACGCTGGCCGCTATCGCTCTGTATGTCTGGGTCATCCTGCCTGCTGCCAGTACCGCGCTGGCTTCAAATATGCCGGCTTACGTTGAGCGGCAGGTGGGGCAGCAAACCCTGACGCTGTTGCAGAGCAGCGGATTTAGCGACGGCAAACTGACGCCGGAGCAGCAACAGCGTATGGAACGCCTGTTCAGCCGTGTTATTCCCGGTGAGATGAAGCAGGATGCGGTGCCGCTGCGGTTGAAGGTTATGCATTTCGACGGTGGCGCGAACGCCTTTATGCTGGCGGACGGTACGCTGGTGGTCAGTGACGATCTGGTGCGCATGGCGAAAAGCGACGATGCGCTGGCGGCAGTGATGCTGCATGAGATTGGCCATCATCATTACCGCCATCCGATGCGGATGCTGGTGCGTTCGTCGCTGATTTCGCTGAGCTATATGTGGCTGACCGGGGACGTCAGCGGCATTGGTGATACGCTGTTACAGTCGGCGGCGTTTGTGCATCAGATGCAGTTTTCGCGCAGCATGGAGCGGGAAGCGGATGCATATGCGATTGCGCAGATGAAGGCGCAGGGGCGTTCACTGGCTGCGATGGCGGAGATTTATAGCCAGCTTCAGCAGTCGGGCGAGAAGGAGAGTCGCGGGCTGAGTTTACCGGAATGGATGAGTACCCATCCGGATATGCCGGAGCGGATTAAGGTGATTCGGGCGGCGGAATAGGGCAAAAAAAACCGCCATCAAAAGACGGCGGTTTTTCATCATCAGACTCGCTGAGAAAACTTACAGTGCGGCAATCACGCCCTGCTGCTCGATCAGCTTGATCTTAGCCTGCTCGAAGTCAGCCAGACGCTCGCGCTCCTTGGCGACAACCGCTTCCGGCGCACGGGCAACAAAACCTTCGTTACCCAGCTTGGCGGTAATCTTCTCCATCTCAACGTCAATCTTGCCCACTTCCTTCGCCAGACGCTCCAGCTCGGCGTTTTTATCCACCAGCTCGGCCATCGGGATCAGCAGCTCGGCACCGTCAACCAGCTTGGTCACCGACACCGGACCTTTATCACCGGCGGCCAGCAGCTCCAGCTTATCCAGACGCGCCAGCGTCTTCAGGAAGTTGTGGTTTTCATTGACGCGGCGAGCCGCATCATCGCTGGCGCCGCGCAGCAGCACATCCAGCGGCTTGGCCGGAGAGATGTTCATCTCGTTGCGAATATTACGCACCGCGACAATCGCCTGCTTCAGCCACTCGGTATCCGCCATCGCCACCTCATCCACGCGAGCCGCGTCAAACTCCGGCATCGGCTGCAGCATAATGGTGTCGTCACTGATGTTCTTCAGCACTTTCACACGCTGCCAGATGGTTTCGGTAATGAATGGAATAATCGGATGCGCCAGGCGCAGCAGGGCTTCCAGCACCGTCACCAGCGTATTACGCGTGCCGCGCAGCTGGGCTTCAGTACCGCCGTTCATCACCGGCTTAGCCAGCTCCAGATACCAGTCGCAGAACTGGTTCCAGGTGAACTCGTACAGAATACCGGCAGCGATATCAAAGCGATAGCTGTCCAGCGCGTCACGGTAGGCTTTCACCGTCTGGTTAAACTCAGCCAGTATCCAGCGATCCGCCAGTGACAGCTCCAGTTCGCCACCGTTGAAGCCACAGTCGTGCTCTTCTGTGTTCATCAGTACAAAGCGGCTGGCGTTCCACAGCTTGTTACAGAAGTTGCGGTAGCCTTCCAGGCGCTTCATATCCCAGTTGATGTCGCGACCGGTCGAGGCCAGCGCCGCCAGGGTAAAGCGCAGGGCATCGGTACCGTGCGGCTCAATACCGTTCGGGAACTGCTTCTCGGTGCGCTTGCGAATTTTCTCCGCCAGCTGCGGCTGCATCATATTGCCGGTACGTTTTTCCAGCAGATCTTCCAGCGAAATACCGTCAACCATATCCAGCGGATCGATAACGTTACCCTTCGACTTGGACATCTTCTGCCCTTCGTCGTCGCGGATCAGGCCGGTCATATACACGGTTTTGAACGGAACCTGCGGCTTGCCGTCTTCGTCTTTGATGAAGTGCATGGTCAGCATGATCATGCGCGCAATCCAGAAGAAGATAATGTCGAAGCCGCTGACCAGCACGCTGGTCGGGTGGAAGGTGCGCAGCGCTTCGGTATTCTCCGGCCAGCCAAGGGTAGAGAAGGTCCACAGACCGGAAGAGAACCAGGTATCCAGTACGTCTTCGTCCTGGGTCAGCACCACGTCGTCGGCGATGTTGTTTTCCGCACGCGCTTCCGCTTCGTTACGTGCCACATAGACGTTGCCTTCAGCATCGTACCAGGCCGGAATGCGGTGACCCCACCACAGCTGACGGGAGATGCACCAGTCCTGGATATCACGCATCCACGAGAAGTACATGTTTTCATACTGCTTAGGTACGAACTGGATATCGCCGTTTTCTACCGCTTCTACCGCGACTTTCGCCAGCGGTGCGGTACGCACGTACCACTGGTCGGTCAGCATTGGCTCGATGACCACGCCGCCGCGATCGCCGTAAGGTACGGTCAGATCGTGAGGTTTGATTTCATCCAGCAGGCCCAGCTCGTCCATGGCGGCCACAATGGCTTTACGCGCGGCAAAGCGCTCCAGCTTCTGGAACGCCAGCGGGATCTCGGTACCGTGGTCGTCGCACTCTTCGCCGTTGGTATCAAACACCTGAGCGGATTCGCGGATATCACCGTCGAAGGTCAGGATGTTGATCATCGGCAACTTGTGGCGGCGGCCCACTTCGTAGTCGTTAAAGTCGTGCGCCGGGGTGATCTTCACGCAGCCGGTGCCTTTTTCCATATCGGCGTGTTCATCGCCAACGATTGGAATACGGCGGTTAACCAGCGGCAGCACCAGGAACTTGCCGATCAGATCTTTATAGCGCGGATCTTCCGGGTTCACGGCCACGCCGGTATCACCGAGTACAGTTTCCGGGCGGGTCGTCGCAACGACCAGATAATCTTTACCGTCGGCGGTTTTCACGCCGTCGGCCAGCGGGTAGCGCAGGTGCCACATTGATCCTTTGGATTCGCGGTTCTCCACTTCCAGATCGGAAATGGCGGTGCGCAGTTTAGGATCCCAGTTGACCAGGCGTTTGCCGCGGTAGATCAGGTTTTCTTTATGCAGGCGAACGAATACTTCTTTCACCGCGTTGGACAGGCCTTCATCCATGGTGAAGCGCTCACGCTCCCAGTCAACCGAGTTGCCGAGGCGGCGCATCTGGCGGGTGATGGTGCCGCCGGATTCTTCTTTCCACTGCCAGATTTTTTCGATAAACGCGTCGCGGCCGTAGTCCTGACGGGTTTTACCTTCTTCGGCAGCGATTTTGCGCTCAACTACCATCTGAGTAGCGATACCGGCATGGTCGGTCCCCGCCTGCCACAGGGTGTTTTTCCCCTGCATACGCTGGTAGCGGATCATGGTGTCCATAATGGTCTGCTGGAAGGCGTGACCCATATGCAAGCTACCGGTGACGTTCGGCGGCGGGATCATGATGCAGAAGCTTTCCTGGCTGGTATCGCCATTTGGTTTGAAGTAGCCCTGCTTTTCCCAGTGCTCGTAAAGCGGCTGCTCGATATCTTGCGGGTTATATGTCTTTTCCATGTTCTGCTATGTCGTTGGTGGCAAGGGCGGCGTTGCCGTATTCAAGTGGAATCCAACGCTGCGATACACTTTGTAGCGATCGCGCGCCAGCTGTTTCAAAGATTCTTCATAGGGTACGAAGTCTATCACTTCATAGAAAGCGGTGGCAAAATCTGCAAACTGCGGCAGCAGGCTGATCAACAGATCGCGCGGTGCATTGCCCCGGCGCTGCGGCCAGGCCAGCTCGACCGGCGCGCCATATTTCGGGCCTTCACCGGCCAGATTATGCGGCACAAAGGCGCTGGCGGGGCGCTGCCACAGGGCCTCGTCCAGCCGGATAGCCTGCGCTTCGTCTTCACAGGCTATCAGCACGCGTTTGCCGTCACGCCAGCGGGCCTCGGCCAGATCGCAGACCAGCGCTTCCTGCGCGCTCAGCCCGCCGACCGGCGTATCGGTTTCCAGCAGATAGAACGTTGCGTTTTTCATGCATCAGGCCTGGTTGGAGAAAAAACAGCAACGGCGGATTGGAGTCCGCCATTGCAGGGTTATGTCATCAGCCGCGGGCGGAGTGTGTCTCCGCCCCGGCGGGAAGCCGTGTCGCTTCCCGCTCGATGCTGTTAATCGTCGCCGTTCAGACCGGCGCGGTTAAGCAGGAACTGAGACAGCAGCGCGACTGGGCGACCGGTTGCGCCTTTCGCCTTACCGGAGCGCCATGCGGTTCCGGCAACGTCGAGGTGCGCCCAGTTGTACTTACGGGCAAAGCGCGCCAGGAAGCAGGCGGCGGTAATCGCTCCGCCAGGACGGCCACCAATGTTTGCCATGTCGGCAAAGTTGGAGTCCAGCTGCTCCTGATACTCGTCGGCCATCGGCAGGCGCCACGCGCGGTCACCGGCCTGTTCAGACGCGCTGATCAGCTCGTGCGCCAGCGGATTGTGGTTCGACAGCAGGCCGCTGATATGGTGGCCCAGAGCAATGACGCAGGCCCCGGTCAGCGTCGCCACGTCGATCACCACTTCCGGCTCGAAGCGCTCAACGTAGGTCAGCGCGTCGCACAGCACCAGGCGGCCTTCGGCATCGGTATTCAGCACTTCAACCGTCTGGCCGGACATGGTGGTCAGCACGTCGCCCGGACGATAGGCGCGGCCACCGGGCATGTTTTCACAGCCCGCCAGCACGCCCACCACGTTCAGCGGCAGATTCAGCTCGGCAACCATGCGCATCACGCCGTACACCGACGCCGCGCCGCACATATCGTACTTCATTTCGTCCATCGCTTCGCCCGGCTTCAGCGAGATGCCGCCGGTATCGAAGGTAACGCCTTTACCGACCAGCACGATCGGGCGCGCTTCCGCATCCGGGTTGCCTTTGTACTCGATAACCGACATCAGCGATTCATTCTGCGACCCGGCACCGACGGCGAGATAGGCATTCATCCCCAGCTCTTTCATCTGCTGTTCGCCGATGACGCGGGTGGTGATGTTTTTGCTGTAGGCATCCGCCAGCTGACGCGCCTGCGAGGCGAGGTAAGCCGCGTTACAGATATTCGGTGGCATATTGCCGAGGTCTTTCGCCGCCTTCACGCCGGCAGCAACCGCCAGACCGTGCTGGATTGCGCGCTCGCCGCTGGTCAGCTCGCGGCGGGTTGGCACATTGAACACCAGCTTGCGCAGCGGGCGACGTGGCTCAACCTTATTGCTTTTCAGCTGATCGAAGCTGTAGAGCGTCTCTTTCGAGGTTTCAACTGCCTGGCGCACTTTCCAGTAGGTGTTGCGCCCTTTAACGTGCAGCTCGGTGAGGAAGCATACGGCTTCCATCGAACCGGTGTCGTTCAGGGTGTTGATGGTTTTCTGAATGACCTGCTTGTACTGGCGCTCGTCGAGCTCCCGCTCTTTGCCGCAGCCAATCAGCAAAATACGCTCAGAGAGAATGTTTGGCACATGGTGCAGCAGCAACGTCTGCCCCACTTTCCCTTCCAGTTCACCACGGCGCAGCAGGGCGCTGATGTAGCCATCGCTGATTTTATCCAGCTGTTCAGCAATCGGTGACAGCCGGCGCGGTTCAAATACGCCCACCACAATACAGGCACTGCGCTGTTTTTCCGGGCTACCGCTTTTTACACTGAACTCCATGCACTCTCCTGAATCTTAAAGACAACGGCGCTTGCTGCGGCTAGTATATGTCGCTTGCGTAACGAAATGTGCCGTTGCGTAAACGTCGTTTAGTCACGAACGTCAGATTGAGTTTCGGTGATAATTTTTTGTTTTTTCATCACCAGAACGCGATTTATTGCCATACTATTTTAGCTATGACATGGCCATTGATGAGAAAAAATGGCGTATAAGCGATGAAACTAGCGATTTTCCTGCAAAAAGACAAGTTTTCACAGGCGTATTCAGCGTGATCATCATTAGATATCTGGTTCGGGAAATGCTCAAAAGCCAGCTGGCTATCCTGTTCATCCTGCTGCTGATCTTCTTTTGCCAGAAGTTAGTCAGGATTTTAGGAGCCGCGGTTGATGGCGAAATCCCAACAAATTTAGTACTGACATTATTGGGCCTTGGCGTGCCGGAAATGGCACAACTTATCCTGCCACTGAGCCTGTTTTTAGCCATTTTGATGACGCTTGGCCGGTTATACACCGAGAGTGAAATCACCGTGATGCACGCCTGCGGTTTGGGCAAAAATGTGCTGGTTAAAGCGGCGATGGTGCTGATGCTGTTTACTGCGCTACTGGCGGCGGTCAACGTCGGCTGGCTTGGCCCCTGGTCATCGCGCCATCAGAGCGAAGTGATGCAGAACGCCAAGGCCAACCCCGGTGCGGCAGCGCTGGCGGCGGGGCAGTTCCAGCAGTCCTCGGACGGCCAGTCGGTGCTGTTTATTGAAAACGTGAAAGGCAACAGCTTTGACAGCGTTTTCCTTGCGCAGCTGCGGCCGAAAGGCAATGCCCGCCCGTCGGTGGTGGTGGCCGATCACGGTCATATGAATCAGCGCGCGGACGGCTCCCAGGTGGTGACGCTGGACAACGGTACCCGCTTTGAGGGCACCGCCATGCTGCGTGATTTCCGCATTACCGATTTCAAAAACTATCAGGCCATCGTCGGCCATCAGACGGTCACGCTGGACCCGAACGATTCGGAACAGGCGTCGCTGTTAGCCCTGTGGCAGTCGGATAAAGCCGATTTCCGCAGCGAGCTGCACTGGCGCCTGACGCTGATCTTCTCGGTGCTGGTGATGGCGCTGATGGTGGTGCCGCTCAGCGTGGTCAACCCGCGTCAGGGGCGCGTGCTGTCGATGCTGCCCGCCATGCTGCTGTATCTGGTGTTCTTCCTGCTGCAAAGTTCCCTGCGCTCCAGCGGTAGCAAAGGCCGCATCGATCCGGCTGTCTGGATGTGGGCGGTCAACCTTGGCTATCTGGGCCTGGCGGTATTGCTGAATATGTGGGATACGGTGCCGATGCGTCGTCTGCGCGCGCGGTTTAACAAGAGAGGCACAGTCTGATGTTTGGCGTTCTTGACCGCTATATCGGTAAAACGATATTCAACACCATCATGGCGACGCTGTTTATGCTGGTGTCGCTCTCCGGCATCATCAAATTTGTCGATCAGCTGCGCAAAACCGGGCAGGGCGAATACACCGCCGCCGGGGCCTGGCTGTATACCATGCTCAGCGTGCCGAAAGATATCGAGATCTTCTTCCCGATGGCGGCGCTGCTTGGCGCGCTGCTGGGCCTGGGTACGCTGGCCCAGCGCAGCGAGCTGGTGGTGATGCAGGCATCCGGCTTTACCCGCCTGCAAATTGCCGCTTCGGTGATGAAAACGGCGATTCCGCTGGTGCTGCTGACTATGGCCATCGGTGAATTTGTTGCGCCTCAGGGCGAGCAGATGGCGCGTAACTACCGCGCTCAGCAGCTGGTGGGCGGCTCGCTGCTCTCCACGCAGGGCGGGCTGTGGGCGAAAGACGGCGATAACTTTATTTTTATCGAGCGCATTCGCGATGATAACCAGCTGGCCGGGATCAGTATTTACAGCTTTAACCACGATCGCCGCCTGCAGTCGGTGCGCTATGCGGCTTCGGCGAAATACAACGCCGAGAAAAAGGTGTGGGAACTGGCGCAGGTTGATCAGTCTGACCTGACCGATCCTGAACAGGTGAAGGGCAGCCAGACGCTGAGCGGCGAGTGGAAAACCTCGCTGACGCCGGACAAGCTGGGCGTGGTGGCGCTGGACCCGGAAGCGCTGTCGATTCGCGGCCTGTATAACTACACCAAATACCTTGAGCAGAGCGGGCAGACGCCCGGCCGCTATCAGCTGAATATGTGGAGCAAAATCTTCCAGCCGCTGTCGGTGGCGGTGATGATGCTGATGGCGCTGTCGTTTATCTTCGGCCCGCTGCGCAGCGTGTCGATGGGCTTCCGCGTGGTGGTGGGGATCAGCTTTGGCTTCCTGTTCTACGTGCTGGACCAGATTTTTGGTCCGTTAAGCCTGGTTTACCATATTCCGCCGCTGCTGGGCGCGCTGCTGCCAAGTGCCGCGTTCTTTGCGGTCAGCGTGTTCCTGCTGCTGAAGCGGCGATAGTGCTGGCGTAGATATTGCGTGACAAAGAAGGGCCGGTATTTCCGGCCCTTCTCGTTTCTCGTTTACTGACTGCTCCAGCTCCAGTTCCAGTTCCAGTTCCAGTTCCAGCTCCAGTTCCAGCTTCCGGTCTCAGCCCCCGCTATTTCTGCCGCAGCTGCTGATTAATCGCGGCGATCATCCGCTCCAGATTCTGCATCGCGCGCACGCCGTCCTCAATGGTTGGTGCCTGGCTGCTTTCGCCCTTCATCCCGCGGAACACATCGCGCAGCAGCGCGTGGTAGCCCTTATGATCCTCATTGGCGGCGGCGGTAAAGTTTGGCGTCCAGCACAGGGTGTCGCTGGCGTTATCCAGCCGCGCCAGCTCATCCTCGGCCTTAAACGGCGGGTCGCGGTGCCATGCCACGTTAATCACGTTATCCACCTCAATCCTCTGGTGGTTGCCCATTACGGTGATGTTTTCCATCGGCGTACCGCGCGACTGCACGGTGCCCATCACCAGCGTGCCGATCGCGCCGTTGGCAAACGCCATATTCAGATGCGCCAGCAGGTGGCCGGGGCGATGCTCCAGCGCTCTGGCCTGCAAATCAACGATTTCCGCGCCGACCAGCCACGGCATCAGATCCATATAATGCACGCAGTGATGCAGGTAGAAACTGGTGTAGTCCACCGCACCGGTAAAGTAGCCCGGCGCGGTCATATAGTTACCCTGGAAGCCGAGCACGTCGCCGAAGTCGCCGCTGCGCAGCACGTTCCCGGCGATTTTGTTACCGGTGGAATAGCGCTTCATAAAGCCGACGTAAGCCGCCACGCCGGTACTGCGGGAGGCAGCGGCAATCGCCTGCGCGCCCTCGGCGCTGCCGCCCGGCGGCTTCTCAATAAACACCGGCAGCCCGCGCTTCAGTGCGGCAATGGCAAACTCCTCGTGCTGCTGCGGACCCACCGCCATGCCGATAGCATCCAGCCCCGGGTGCGCCAGCAGCTGTTGAAAATCGCTGTAAACCGCCGAGACGCCGTAGTGCCGGGCCACGTCCTGCGCGGCCTGTTGATTCAGGTCGCAGACCGCGCCCAGAGTCACGTTGTTCGGTGCCAGCTGCGGCAGCAGCATCTGCGTTGCGTGTCGGCCGCAGCCGACCCAGCCAATGGTTAAACTCATCCGGCCACTCCTGCAAAGGTTAAAGAGGATTTCACCAGCGCCAGCCCGGCGCGTAATTTTTCTGATTCATCTTCATGCGGCGCACGCCAGTGGGCGATCGGCAGACCGACCCGCCAGTCGTCGCGGCGGAACGGCTCCAGCGACACCGGACCGCGATAGTCAACGTCGTGCAGAGCGCGCATCACCTCGGCCCAGTTGACGTGGCCGGTACCGGGGAAGCCGCGATGATTTTCATTGGCCTGGAAGTGGACGATGCGCGAACCGGCGGCGCGGATCGCCCCCGGCAGGCTGCTCTCTTCCATATTCATATGGAAGGTATCCAGCAGCAGCCCCAGCGCCGGATGGTCAACGGCGTCCACCACCTCAATCCCCTGCGCCACGGAGCAGATGATATCGGTTTCAAAACGGTTCAGCGGCTCCAGCGCCAGCGCGACGCCGCCGTCGGCGGCCTGCGGGGCCACCTGGCGCAGGGCGCTGACGGTGGCTTCAAGGCGGCGGGCAATCTGTGCATCATCCGCCGGGGTGGGCGCACGCCCTGCGAACACCAGCGGTTCACCGTACAGCGGGCCTCCTACGATAGTGGCCCCCAGCTGCGCGGCGCTGTCGATGCAGTAGCGCAGGTAGTCGATACCGCCCTGGCGCGCGGCGGCGTTTTCACTGGCGATGCTGCGCTGCATATTGACCCTGGCCGCCAGCACCACGCCCAGCCCGCTGTCGGCCAGCGCCTGGCGCACTTCGTGCAGATTAAGCTGGTCTTCCGGCTCGGGAACCAGCAGCTCGATAAAATCGAAGCCCAGCTCGCGGATATGGCTGAACAGCGACAGATCCTTGCTTAAAAACGGACGAACAAACTGCATTGAAATAATGCCAACCGGGTTATTCATTACATCCTCCTGCGCCGTCAGCCTTTGACTGCGCCTTGTGTCATGCCACTGATTAAACGTTTTTGTACGATAAGGAACAGCACGGTGGCGGGCAGGGCACCGATAATGCCGCCTGCGCTGAGCAGTCCCCATTCGATCTGGTATTCGCCGATCAGCTTTTGAATGGCGACGGTAATGGTTTTGACGTTGCGCCCGCCGAGGGTCAGGGCATAGAGATACTCGTTCCAGGCGGTGATAAAGATGTAGATACCGGTGGCGACCACCCCCGGCGTGCAGAGCGGCAGCACTACCTTCCACATCGCCTGCAGGCGGCTACAGCCGTCGGTCATCGCCGCTTCATCCACCGATTTCGGAATGCCGTTGATGTAGCTGGTCATCATCCAGATGGAGAACGGAATGGCGACGGTGGAGTTGGCGATAATCAGCCCCAGATGCGAATCCAGCAGGCCGATCTGCTTCATCAGCACAAACAGCGGCAGGATCAGCAGCACTACCGGGAACATATTGATCACCAGGAACTGCATCAGCAGCACCCGCTTGCCGCGAAAGTTAAAGCGCGAGAAGGCATACGCCGCCGGGATACTCAGCAGCAGGCCGAGCACCACGGTGCCGCCCGCCACGATGGCGCTGTGCATCATGTTTTCCAGAAAACCGACGCGGGCAAACAGGTTGGTGAAGTTCTCGAACGTCGGATGGCTGATGCCCGGCCCGGTGGTAAACAGCCGCTCTTTTGGCGTAATGGCGGTGAAAAACATCCAGATATAGGGGCCGAGCGTGAAGGCGAGGATCGCCAGCATCGGCAGATGTATCGTCAGCAGACGCCTGGGCAGAGATTTGTTAATGACCATTATGCAACCCTCCGCATGGTACGGCGCAGGTAGATCACCACCAGAACCAGCAGCATCAGGGTGAAGCTGACCGCCAGCGCCGAGCCGTAGCCGAAGTCCAGATTGGTGCGCGCTTTGATAAACGAATAGAGCGGCAGGGTATAGGTGGAATAGCCGGGGCCGCCGCCGGTCATCACGAAGATCACATCGATCGAGTTAGCCACCCAGATAATGCGCAGCAGCACGGCGGTCAGCAGCACGCCGGAGATCCCCGGCAGGGTGATGTGCCAGAACTGCTTCCAGCGTCCGGCCCCGTCCAGCGAAGCGGCTTCATAATAGCTCTGCGGGATCGACTGCAGCGCGGCCAGTATCATCACCGTAAAGAACGGGAAGCCCTGCCAGGTCAGCGTCAGGATCACCGCATACAGCGCGGTATCCGGGTTCGACAGCCAGCCGATCGACGTGGTGATCAGCTTCATGCGCAGCAGGAAGTCGTTCAGCACGCCGTAGTTCGGATCGTAGATCCACGCCCACATCAGCGCGATCACCACGCTGGGCAGCGCCCACGGAATGATGATCAGCGCGCGGGCCAGCGGCCGCCAGAAAAACTGCTGGTTAAGCAGCAGCGCGGTAACCAGCCCCAGCAGCAGCTGGGCGGGAATGGTCACGCCGATCCAGATTGCCGTGTGTTTCAGCGAGGTCCAGAACACCTCGTCGGCAAACATTTTGTACCAGTTATTCAGGCCGCTGAAGGTAAAGGCCTTTGGCTTCCACAGCACGTAATCATGAAAGCTCATCCACGCGGCCTGCACCATCGGCAGGAAGACAATCGCCAGTGTCACCAGCACAGCGGGAGAGAGCAGCGCATAGGGCAGCACACGCCTGGCCAGCCCGTTACGGCGCAGCCGGGGCGGGGCGAGAGAATTTTCCATCACCATAATCACACCTCAAAGTGGCAGTTCGGCCCTTGTTACTGCGGGCTGAACAGGGATTCGATTTTGCGGTTCATCTGCTCAACGGTGATCTGCCCCAGCATCGCCTGCTGCATATTGACCGGCCAGACGGTGTTGATGAAGTCAGAGAGCTGCGGCGTATTCGGGTAGTCTTGGGCGTCCGGCAGCGAGTTGACGGTGGCGTCGATAAAGCGCTGCGGATGGGTTTTCCACGTTTTGGTGTCGCTTTTAGTCACCGGCAGCTGCCCGGTGGCGCGGTTAAACTGCGCGTTGTTTTCGTGGCTGGAGAGGAAGGCGATCCACTTCCACGTCGCCTCTTTGTCGGCGGCGGTAGCGAAGATGGCGTTAGATTCCACGGCAATCGGTGCCCAGCGTTTTTCATTACACGCAGGCAGCGGTACGGCCGAAACCTTATCGCCCAGCACCGCCACCAGATCGTTGGCCGAACCGATATGGTGGATGGTCATCGCGGTTTTGCCCGCTTTAAACGCGCCGATAATGTCCTTAAAGCCGTCGGTGGTGGCGGAAGGCGGGAACTCACCGGCCTTGTAGGCATCGACAATGCGCTGACTGGCCTGCAACACGGCCGGTTTGGTCAGCCCGCCCTTGCTGAATTCGCCACCGGCCGGCATCACCAGCGGGGCCCACATATCCTGGCCGCCGACGCCGCCGCGGAATCCAAAGCCGTAAATATCGGTTTTGCCGTCGCCGTTGGTATCCTGAGTGAGTTTCTTAATATCGGCATAAAACTCATCGCAGGTTTTTGGCGGCGTCAGTCCGGCCTTCTCGAAATAGTCGGTGCGGTAATAGAGGTAGGAGACGATATATTGCACCGGCAGGTAATACTGTTTATCCATACCGCCGCGGGCGATATCCACCGTATTTTCCAGCAGGTCGCCTTTGCCGGACCATTGATTGATGTAGTCATCCAGCGGCTCCAGGGCTTCCATCTCGTGCAGGCGCGGCAGGGCGAAGCTTTTCACCATCGCGGCATCCGGCGCGTTGCCGCCCACCAGCGAGGTATAAAGATTATCGTAATAGCTGTTCCACGGAATATTCTCCGCGTCGATCTTAATTCCCGGGTTGGCTTTTTCGAATTTGCTAATTAAATCCGACATGGTGTTGTCGGCATTATCCAGGTGATACCAGTAGTGGACGGTGGCGGCCTGGCTGGCGGTAGCCGACAGGCAAAGGGAGGCCGCTAACGTCAGCGATGACATTACTCGTTTCATTTCTTGTGCTCCTGATTATTTTATAAGTTTGCAGGATAGCTGTAGGGTTCAGTCGCGATTTATCGCGTCAGGTGATGCCAGGCATGGGCCGCCTCCTTGTGTGCCGTCACTGCCGCAGGCAGGCGCAGGGTCATCTGCATAAAACCGTGGACCACGCCGGGGACGATGCTCAGGCGATCGTCGCGGCCCAGCGCGTGCAGGCGGGCGGCGAACAGCTCGCTGTCGCTGCACAGCGGATCGATTTCTGCCGCATTCAGCCACAGCGGCGGCAGCGCCTTCAGCGCCGCATCGCTGGCGTGCAGCGGGGCAGTCAGCGGCTGCTGGCGCGCTTCCGCATCCGGCTGATACCAGTGCCAGTAGCGCTGCATTTTTTCCCGGGTCAGACCGGGGCCGCTGGCGAACTGCTGGTAAGAGGCGGTGGTAAAATCCGCGCCGTACACGCCGTAAAACAGCAGGCCGCAGCAGGGGCGAACGGCGTCTTCCGGCAGAGAGAGCATCAGCGCCACGGCCAGATTGGCCCCGGCGCTGTCTCCGGCCAGCCCCAGGCGCTGGCGGTCCAGATGCGGGAACAGCGCGCCGCTGCTGAGCTGCTGCCACAGGCGCTGCGTGTCCTCCAGCCCGGCGGGATAGGGATGTTCCGGGGCCAGGCGATAATCAAACAGCAGCACCGGCACACCGCTTTCGGCGGCCAGTACCCGCGCGCTGCGCTGGTGGCTGGCGGCGCTGCAAAACGCCCAGCCGCCGCCGTGAACGTAGACGATCGCGCCCGGCCCGGCGTTTTCCGGGGTGTACAGCGTTCCGGTTATCGTCGGCTGCCCGGCTTCCTTGAGTGTAAACGGCGTCACCTGCGCCATCGGCGGCAGCTGCTGATTCCAGCGCTGGTTGCCGCGCTCCGCCTGCGCCCGTCCCTCGGCGGGGGAGAGCGTGGTCGGGTCCGGCAGCCCGGCATCTTCCTGCTGGAGTTCACGCAGCAGCGCGGCCATTTCCGCCGAAGGCACTCCGTTCAGGCTCACAGCATTTTCCCCGCGTCCGGCTGGGTCAGGTCCGGCCCGAAATCAACGGCGGTGCGGATATGGTGCGACAGGCAGGCGACCAGCGCCGCGCTGTCTCCGCCGTCGATAGCCTCGATCAGCAGGTGGTGGCGTTCGGCGCTGTCCAGCAGCCGCGAGGTGTCGCCGCCGCCGCAGTGCAGAATTTTGTACCGGTGGTTGTGCACCAGGCAGCGCTTGAGGATCGGCTCCACGTTGGGCAGCTGCGCGCAACTGTAAAGCCGCAGGTGGAACGCGCGGTCGTAGCAGGAGAGCAGGTACTCATCCCCGGCGCGGGCGGCGGCGATCATCGCCTCGATATCCTTCAGCAGCAGGGTGCGCAGCTGGGCGCGGGCGTCCGCCGTCCGTTCCAGCACGCGCGATACGGCGCGGCACTCAATATCGTGGCGGATATGGATCATTTCTATCGCTTCCTGTTCGGTGCAGGGCGAGATTTGGGTTCCCCGGTGCGGCTGACGATGAACCAGACCTTCCTGCTGGAGCGCCAGCAGCGCCTCGCGCACCGTGCTCTGGCTGTAGCCAAAGCGCTGCGCCAGATCCAGCTCCAGTACCACCGACATCGGCGGCAGGATGCCGAGCACGATCTGCTGCTGCAACAGCTCGAACAGCGCGCTGCTGCGGCGGCCGATATCGCTGATTTTTCCAGGAAGTGTGCTCAGGTTAAAAGTTTCAATCGCCATTTTTTATTAACACTTGTTTAACGTTATCGATAACGATATTTATACTTACGAACAAAAAACATGCAATGTACGGTTCTGAAAATGTGATCGACCCGGAAAAATAAAAATCGGGAGATGACTTACCTAAACTCTGCATGGTCGTCTGGAAGTCTGCGGTATCCCGGCCATGACCTGGAACGATGAGGCAACAACCATGGCAGTGATTTCACTGGAAAAAATTACCAAGCGTTACGAGCATATTCAGGCCATCCACGGTATCGATCTGCATATCGAAGACGGTGAATTCGTCGCCTTTGTCGGCCCGTCCGGCTGCGGAAAAAGCACCCTGCTGCGCATGATCGCCGGGCTGGAGGAGATCTCCGGCGGCCTGCTGCGCATCGGCGATGAGGTGGTGAACCACCTGGAACCGAGCGAAAGGGAGATCGCCATGGTGTTCCAGGACTACGCGCTCTATCCGCATATGACTATCGCGGAGAACATCGCTTTCGGCCTGAAAATGAAAAATAACGATCGCGAAGATACCCGCCAGCGGGTGGAAGAGATCGCTAAAATGCTGCAGCTGAGCCATCTGCTGGCGCGTAAACCCGGCCAGCTCTCCGGCGGCCAGCGGCAGCGCGTGGCGATGGGCAGGGCGATTATCCGCCGCCCGCGCGCCTTCCTGTTCGATGAGCCGCTGTCCAACCTGGACGCCAAGCTGCGCGTGGATATGCGTATTCAGATCAAGCGGCTGCACGCGCTGCTGAAAACCACCACCATCTACGTGACCCACGATCAGGTGGAGGCGATGACGCTGGCGGACCGGGTGGTGATCCTGCGCGAGGGGCGCATCGAACAGGTGGGCACGCCGATGGAGGTGTATAACCACCCGGTGAACAAGTTTGTCGCCGAGTTTATCGGATCGCCGCAGATGAACATGCTGGAAGTGGAAGTGCAGCAGCTGACCGGCGGTCCGGTGCTGAAGTTTGGCCGCTGTGAGATCCCGCTGCGCTCGGTTGAGGCGGAGCACGGCACCCGGCTGCTGATGGGCATTCGCCCGGAACATCTGGAGCCGCCGCGCTTTGGCGTACGCAGCGAGCGCATTCCGCTACCGGCGCTGGCCGATGTGATTGAGCCGCTGGGTTCCGATACGCTGGCGCTGTGCCGGGTAGAGGAGCAGGAGCTGACCGCGCGCCTGACGCCGGGGCGCGTCAGCCAGCCGGGGGATTTTGTCGAGCTGTCCATCGACCCCGCGCAAATCCACCTGTTTGACGACAACGGGGCGCTGGTGCCGTTTACTCACCTGGACGGTGGGCTGCATACCCCGTTCCTCTACAGCGCGGAGTACAGCCAGCAGCAGATCGCCCGGCACAGCTGAGCTAAATCAGCATCGGGATCAGCGACAGCAGATAGAGCAGTAGCCCGATCGCGCCGCCGACCAGCGTGCCGTTAATGCGGATGCGCTGCAAGTCGCGGCCGATATTCAGCTCCACCTGGTGCGACATATCGGCCGCGTCCCAGCTTTTGACCGTGTCGCTGATATGGCGGCTGAGGAAGTCGGAGAACTCCGGCGCCACGCCCGCCGCCGCCTCTTCCAGATGCTGATTCAGCGAGCCGCGCAGGGTGGCATCCTGCATCAGGGTGTCGCCGAACCACTGCCCGGCGGCGCTGACTTTCGCATGCAGTCGGGAGTCCTCACGGCTGAGATCCTCCTTCAGCCAGCCGCGCAGATCGCCCCACAGCTGAGCGATATAGCCGTTCAGCGCCTCGTCCTCTTTCAGATAGCGCTTCACCTCTTCGGCCTTCTGCGCCATCTCCGGATCGGTTTTCAGCCGCACGATCAGCCGCTGCACCGCGCGGTTAAAGCCCTGGCGCAGCGCGTGGGTGGGATCGTTTTCGATCTCGTTGAGAATCGACTGCACCGCGCTGGCCGCCAGATCGGCGCTCTTTTCCCCCAGCCACTCGCTGGGCAGCACTTTTTCCTTCAGCGGATGCTCGCGCTTCAGCCAGCGCACCACCTGCAGGGCGATAAATTCGTGGGTGCCGGGGCGGTTGATCAGCTGTAACACCTGGGCGAGAGCGTCATCCAGCAGCTGCTGGTGGCGGTTATTTTTGGTCAGGCTTTCCAGGATTAGCGCCGACGACTGGCTGAGATCCACCTTGTCGATCGCCTTATGAATCGCCTGGCGCATAAACTGCTGAATCCGCCGATCGTCGGCCAGATCGAGGAAGCCGCGCACCAGCTTGAGCAGATAGCCGCTGAGCCGCGCGGCGTTTTCCGCTTTGCTCAGCCATTCGGCCACGATCCGTGCCGGATCGTGGCGGCGGATCAGTTCCAGCAGCGATCCGGTATTGAGGAATTTATCCTGCACGAACAGCGCAAGATTATCGGCGATACGATCCTTGTTGCGCGGAATGATCGCCGTGTGGCGGCCGACCAGCGGGATCGGCACCCGGCGGAACAGCGCGCTGACCGCGAACCAGTCCGCCAGCGCGCCCACCATCGACGCCTCGGCCACCGCCTTCAGCCCGCTCACCCACAGGCTCGGCGGGTAGTACAGCGGCCAGATCAGCGTGGCGATAAACAGCAGCGCCGCACCGCCCAGTAACAGCAGCGGCAGGCGCTTTGCCTGCCTCAGTTCACGTTCTTTATCCATAAGCTCCTTACTTCTTCCTGCCACCCATAATACTGCCCAGCACGCCGCGAATAATCTGGTTGGTGATCTGCCGTGCGGCGCTTTTCGCCACGCTCTGTACCACGCCATCGCGCTTGCCGCCGCGCGGCCCGGTGCTGCCGAACAGAATATCCTTCAGCCCGCCGAGAATACCGTCATCCACCGCTACGCTGTTGCCTTTGGCCGGCGGGGCGCTGGCCCTATCGCTGGCCTCCTGCGCGCCCTGCTGCAGTTTTTCCCACGCCGATTCTCGGTCCAGCACCTCATCATACTTGCCGGAGAGCGGCGAGTGATTGATCAGACCGTTGCGTTCATCGTCGGTGACCGGGCCCATCCGCGATCCGGGGGCAATCACCATCGCACGCTGCACCATCGACGGGCTGCCTTTCTCATCAAGGAACGAGATCAGCGCTTCTCCGGTACCCAGCTCCTGAATGGCGGTGACGGTATCGAAGGCGGGGTTGGCGCGCATGGTGTCCGCCGCGGCCTTAACCGCTTTCTGATCCTTCGGCGTAAAGGCGCGCAGGGCGTGCTGCACGCGGTTACCGAGCTGGCCGAGCACCATATCGGGGATGTCCGCCGGGTTCTGCGACACAAACCACACGCCAACGCCCTTCGAACGGATCAGGCGGATCACCTGCTCAATTTTATCCAGCAGCACCTGGGGCGCGTCGCTGAACAGCAGGTGCGCCTCATCGAAGAAGAACACCAGCTTCGGCTTATCGAGATCGCCCGCTTCCGGCAGCTGCTCGTAAAGTTCGGACAGCAGCCACAGCAGGGTGGTGGCGTACAGCTTGGGCATCTGATAGAGCTTTTCAGCGGCTAAAATATTGATGATGCCGCGCCCGGCATCGTCGGTGCGCATCCAGTCGCGGATATCCAGCATCGGCTCGCCGAAGAAGTATTCCGCCCCCTGCTGCTCCAGCGCCAGCAGCCCGCGCTGGATGGCCCCGACCGAGGCGCTGTTGATATTGCCGTACTGGCTCTGGAAGGCTTTGGCGTTCTCGCCGATGTACTGGGTCATCGCCCGCAGATCTTTAAAATCGAGCAGCAGCAGCCCCTGATCATCGGCCACGCGGAAGATGATTTGCAGCACGCCGCTCTGCACTTCGTTAAGGTTCAGCAGCCGTGCCAGCAGCAGCGGGCCGAGATCGCTGACCGTGGCCCGCACCGGATGGCCGCGCTCGCCGAAGATATCCCACAGCACCGCCGGATTGCTCTGCGGCTCCCAGTCGGTGACGCCGATTTTAGCCAGCCGCGCGCTGAGCTTCTCGGAGCTGACGCCTTCTTTCGCTACCCCGGTCAGGTCGCCCTTCACGTCCGCTAAAAACACCGGCACGCCGATGGCGGAGAAGCTTTCGGCAATTTTTTGCAGCGTGACGGTTTTCCCTGTGCCGGTTGCGCCGGTGATCAGCCCGTGGCGGTTGGCAAAGGCGGGCAGCAGATGCAGCAGTTGTTCAGGGGTTCGGGCAATCAGCAGCGGCTCGGTCATAGTCAGGTATCCATCTGGTTGAAAGGCGGGTGATTATCCTTCAAGCATAGCAGGCAGCCCCCGGCAGGAGTAAAGCAAGTCCGTGCAGACGTTTTCACTGCCGCAACACGCGTAGACTTATGTAAATCCAGATTATCAATCGTAATGCATCCAATAGCACAAATTACCATAGGCATAAAATGATAAGCGGACTAATGATCGGGGCTGGTTTATTCATCTGATAAGGGTAACGCTATGTCAATTAATGGAAAAGTGGTCCTGGTAACCGGCGCGGGTCAGGGGATTGGTCGTGGAATTGCATTACGACTGGCACGCGACGGGGCAGATATTGCACTGGTAGACCTGAACGACGACAAAATTAAGCTGGTGGCCGAAGAGGTGAAAGCGCTGGGCCGCCGCGCGATCACTATCAAAGCCGATATCAGCGTGCGCGAAGAGGTTTTCTCGGCGGTGAATGAGGCGGAAAAACAGCTTGGCGGCTTTGACGTGATCGTCAATAACGCCGGGATCAGCCAGACCAAAAACCTGCTTTCCGTCACCCAGCAGGAAGTGGAAAAGATCTTCCAGATCAACGTGCAGGGTACGCTGTGGGGTATCCAGGCGGCGGCCAGCAAGTTCAAAGAGCGCAAGCAGAAGGGCAAAATTATCAACGCCTCTTCCATTGCCGGTCATGAAGGCTTTGCGCTGCTCGGCATCTACTCCGCCACCAAATTCAGCGTGCGCGCGCTGACCCAGGCGGCGGCGAAAGAGCTGGCGGCGTTCGGCATCACCGTTAACGCCTACTGCCCGGGCGTGGTTGGCACCGATATGTGGGTGGAGATCGACAAACGCATGTCCGAAGAGACCGGCGCGCCGCTGGGTGCCACCTACGATAAATATGTTTCCGGCATCGCCCTTGGCCGCGCTGAAACCCCGGACGACGTGGCGGCGTTTGTCTCTTACCTGGCAGGCCCGGATTCTGACTATATGACCGGCCAGGCACCACTGATCGACGGCGGTTTGGTATTCCGTTAATCCTCCCTTAACCGTCGGCAACTTTATCTTTGCGATGGGGTTGCCAGCCGTCCGCCTCTCTCAGTAAGTTAGAAGGCTAACTATGAGGGAGGTGAATGATGGATGCAGCGGTATTATCGGTAGTCTCAATTGGTGCAGCGCTTGGGCTGGGTGCGATGAGCCCCGGCCCGAGCTTTATTCTGGTGGCGCGGACCGCCGTGGCGTCATCACGCCGTGCGGGCATTGGTGCCGCATTAGGGATGGGGGCGGGGAGCTTCCTGTTTGCCATTATCGCTCTCGCCGGGCTGCACACGCTGCTGAGCGCGGTGCCGACCCTGTGGCTGGTGCTGAAAACTGCCGGTGGCCTCTACCTGCTGTGGATGGCGTATAAAATGTTCCGCGGCGCGCGTCAGCCCCTGGCGCTGGATCTGCCGGGCAGCAACGGTAAAACCGCCCGCCGGGCCTTCCTCACCGCGCTGACCACTCAGCTGAGCAACCCCAAAACCGCCGTGGTATTCAGCGGCGTGTTTGCCGCACTGCTGCCGCAGCAGGTTTCCTTCAGCATGTATCTGGCGATCCCGCTGGTGGCGATGATGGTCGACGGGCTGTGGTATCTGTTTGTGGCCTTCGCGCTGTCGTCACGCGGCCCGCGCAATACCTATCTGCGCTTTAAAGCCCCGCTCGACCGCCTGGGCGGTGGGGTGATGGCGCTGCTCGGTATCCGGCTGATTGTGAAGTGATGGTGCTGCCCGGTATACGGCTGACAGTGAAGTGATGGTGCTTCCCGGTATACGGCTGACAGTGAAGTGATGGTGCTGTCCGATATACGGCTGACAGTGAAGTGATGGTGCTGCCCGGTATACGGCTGACAGTGAAGTGATGGTGCTGTCCGATATACGGCTGACAGTGAAGTGATGGTGCTGCCCGGTATACGGCTGACAGTGATGTAATGGCGCTGTTCGGGATCCGACAGATTGTGAAGTCATGGCATTGCCCAGAATCCGGTTGATTATGTCGTGATGGATGGCGGAGAGGAGGTTAGTTTTCGCCTCTCCGCCAAGATTCAACCCAGCGCGCGCACGATAAATCCGCTGACGCGGCGCAGCACCTCATCCTGATTGGTCTCATTAAAAATCTCATGCTGCGCACCGCTGTACAGCTCGCGGTCAAAATCACTGCCGCGCAGCTTATTCAGCGTCTGCTGGCTCTCATTCGGCAGCACCAGCTTATCTCCCTCACCGTGCAGCCACAGCGTTGGCAGGCTGCCGAAACCTGGCCCGTGATGAATGGTGCTCAGCATGTCGCACATCGCCCCCAGCGTGGCACGCTTAAACGGCCCGTGCCACACCAGCGGATCGGCCTGATATTTCGCGCCGACCTCGGGATCGCGCGACAGAGTGCGGATATCCAGCGGCGTATCGGGAATGTCTGCCAACCCGAACATATCGCTAATCTGCGTGTGCTCGCCCAGCAGCGGACCGGAGAGCACCAGCGCACGTACCTCATCGGCGAAGCGCTGCACGTAACGGGTGGCGATCATCCCGCCCATCGAGTGGCCGATAATCACCAGCGGCAGATCGGGGAACTGCTGACGCACCGAGGCCACCGCCAGGTGCACATCGTCCACCACCGCTTCGTAATCCTCAATCAGCACGCGCTCGCCCTGCGACAGCCCGTGGCCGAGATGATCCGGGCCAAATACGTAGCCACCCAGATGGTTCAGCCGTTCGGCAACGTGATGATAGCGGGCCAGATGCTCGCCGTAGCCGTGAACCAGCAGCACCAGAAAACGCGGCTGCGGCACCGGCCAGTGATGCAGCGCGATATCGCCCAGATGACCAGAAATATGACTTAATCGGTAATCAGACATGATGTTGACCTTATTATTTTTAGCCAGGGTAATCATCCTGAAGGCTGTAACTGCGGCTGTCTTTGACAATTAATGCCGGATGCGATCGCCAGCCATAAAAAAGGGCCGCATCGCGCAGCCCTGAAAAAAGCGGGGAGGGGACAGCCTCACCGCCATAATAAGCGTGGTTCATTAAGAGAGAAACTTCCACCCCTGCTTCAACACTAAATCGCAGGCCTTGGTTTTTACCTGCTTGCCGAGCTGCGTTTCGCCCAGTGATTTAAGGTTCACCTGCTGATTGTTGCCGGTGTTCAGTAGCCCCAACAGACCCTGCTGATAGTCGGTGGACTGCTGCTGCTTTTGCGTATCCTGCAGGCCCAGCTTGCCGAGCAGCTGCTCCTTCATGGAGGAGACGTTGTTATCCACCAAATTGTTCTTCATGCAGTACTGCAACACACCGGCGGCGTTGGTCATGGTGCCTGCGCTCAGCGACTGGCTGCCGCCGTTCAACAGCCCGGCCAGCGCCCCCAGCGAGGTGCCGTTCTGCGCGGTGGTATCTTTAGCGGTACCGCTGCCGCTCTCTGAACTCTGCCCCAGCGCATTAGCGGCGGAGCTTAACTGATCCTGCCAGCTGGTGGCACCGGCTGCTGCGGAGAAAAGGGCGCCGGAAAGGGAAAGCGCCATTACCAGGTGGGTAACTTTCATCATGATTGTGCCTTGTTAACGTTCTGTCATCTGACTGGCCGCATGCAAATAGCCGTGCGGTAATTGACTGTTCCGACTGCCAAAACGCGGCCGAGTTCCGTAAGCGCAACGGCAGCCGCAGTTAATGGCTAAGGATTGAGAGTAATCTGGGGCGGGTGAGGGGGATTCAGAATAGAGGACGATTAACCGCTGAACGATTGAGGCCTGATATGGCGCGGGATGCCTGCACGCCCGGGGACGATTAAACCGGGAATTCTTGCCGGGCTTCGCTGGATTTTTCAGCACTTGGTAACGATGGGTAAGGAATTGAGTTGCGTAAACAGGGGGTAACGGTATAATCGCCAACGTTTTCCGCATACCCTTCAGTGCCGAAGTGGCGAAATCGGTAGACGCAGTTGATTCAAAATCAACCGCCGCGAGGCGTGCCGGTTCGATTCCGGCCTTCGGCACCAAAAGCATGTAAATGGACCTCAACTGAGGTCTTTTTTTATGTCTAAAATCCAGTATTTATCTATCTTTCCCGCTATATTAACTCTCTCAAGGTCAACCGACATCAATGTACATCTACCAACAGATGTTGGTACAGATGATGGTATTTCCGGTTCGATAATGCTTGTACCAACAGGGAGGGGATAAGCATGGCTCTAACAGATATCAAAGTCAGAACAGCCAAGCCAATGGATAAGCAATACAAACTGACCGATGGCAGCGGTATGCACCTGCTTGTCCATCCAAATGGTTCTAAGTACTGGCGTTTGCAGTACCGTTATGACGGCAAGCAAAAGATGCTGGCACTTGGGGTTTACCCTGAAATCACACTGGCGGATGCCAGAGCACGTCGTGACGAAGCGCGTAAGCTGCTAGCGAATGGCGTCGATCCGGGAGACAAAAAGAAAAATGATAAGGTTGAACAGAGTAAAGCACGAACCTTTAAAGAGGTAGCGATCGAGTGGCATGGCACCAATAAAAAGTGGTCTGAAGATCACGCCCATCGTGTGCTAAAAAGCCTGGAAGATAATCTCTTCGCAGAGCTCGGGGAGCGTAATATCACGGAATTAAAGACTCGCGATTTATTAGCACCTATTAAAGCCGTGGAGATGTCTGGACGTCTTGAGGTTGCTGCCCGTCTTCAACAGCGAACCACAGCAATCATGCGTTATGCTGTGCAGAGTGGATTGATTGATTATAACCCCGCTCAGGAGATGGCTGGGGCAGTTGCTTCTGGAAACAGGCAACATCGTCCGGCACTGGAGTTAAAGCGCATCCCTGAGTTACTTGAGAAAATAGATGGCTATACCGGCAGGCCGCTAACCTGCTGGGCAACAGAACTTACTTTGCTTATCTTTATTCGCTCCAGTGAGCTGCGTTTTGCTCGCTGGTCAGAGATAGATTTTAAAACGTCAATGTGGACAATCCCGCCGGAACGAGGAGCCTATTCCTGGAGTGAAACATTCTCATCGCGGTTCAAAAATGCGCACACCGCATCTGGTTCCGCTTTCTAAGCAGGCATTGGCGATCCTGAAACAGATAAAACAGTTTTGTGGGGAGCACGAGCTGATTTTCATTGGCGATCACGACCCGCGTAAACCCATGAGTGAAAACACGGTTAACAGTGCCCTACGGGTTATGGGTTACGACACTAAAGCTGAGGTTTGCGGTCACGGCTTTCGTACAATGGCCTGTAGTTCGTTAATTGAGTCAGGGCTATGGTCGAAGGATGCGGTTGAAAGGCAGATGAGCCATATGGAACGCAATTCGGTGCGGGCGGCGTATATCCATAAAGCGGAACATCTGGATGAGCGCAAGTTGATGTTGCAGTGGTGGGCTGATTTTCTGGATGCGAACCGGGAGAAAGGGATTACGCCGTTTGACTATGCGAAGATCAACCGGGGAGCAGGTCACAGGAGGAACATATCAAAAACAGGCAGATACACAATTTAAATTACAGTCTCTTTCATCGATTTTTGTCCATTATGATGACACTCTATATTCGTATTGAAATCACAGTAATACAGTGCATTTTTTAGTAATATTTAACCTATTGATTATTTCAAGGAATAATGACCGTTGAAATTTGCACAAGCTCTCAGCATTCTCTCAAAGTCTTCACCGTATGCGGTCAGTACCGAGAGAGAGCACTATCAAGATCACCTCGTTGGATTCAAGAGATACATATACATCACGACAGATATAGAAGCGGATTTTAAAAAAGCACTCCTATCTGCTAAGTCCAATCAAGTCATCTTCCTATGCGGAAGTAGTGGTGATGGCAAGTCTGAGATCTTGACGCAGTACAGCCAAAAGCACAAAGTGACTCATGACTTCCATTTGGATGCGACTCACAGCTTCAATCCAAGCCAGACAGCCATTCAAGCTCTTGATCAAAGATTCACCCAGTTCAAGCAAAGTCATAAACCACTTGTTGTGGGTATTAACGTTGGTATGCTCGGCAATTATGCAGAAGAAGGTTCCAAAGAGCATAGCGACATCAAAAAGGTGCTCAGAGACTTTCTCTCTCGTAAGCGATCAGCAATTCCAAAGCAGTACGTATTCTTGGATTTTGAAGACTATCCAAAATTCACCTTCAATGCTGAGGGCTGTGCATCAGACTTTGCAGAAAAATTTCTAAAAAGATTGACAGCACAAACGCTTGAGAATCCTTTCTATGCGCTTTATGACAAAGAGCTCAAATCTCTAGGTCATACTCGCCTGACGGCAAACTATGCGCTGCTGAGTCGCCCTTCAGTTCAGGAATCTCTGATCGGCTTATTACTCAAAGCCCGTCTTATCAAAGATCAGTTCCTCACGGCCCGAGCGTTACTGGATTTCATTTTCCAGTTGCTCGCGGCGGATGGCTACTTGTTCGACAACTTGTTTGCAGGCAGTGATAACGAGCTGTTATCCCGTATACAGGGTTTTGACCCAAGTAATCTGCACACGCGCACTGTCGATGAGTTTGTGCTTCAGCATGAGCTGGGCATTGAAGATGAGCGTTTCAATGCGTTTAGATCTAAAATTAACGAGCTTGGTTTTTACGAGGTAACCAAAGCAACGTCTTTTCTTCGCCTTTTCTATTTGCTTCGGGGTGACAAAGAGCTCAGCAATGAGTTTGTAACGCCTATCCAAAACGAGTTCACAAACAATCTGGTAGAAACCTATGCATCTGTCTGGATGCGACATCGTGATTTCGATGGTTCAGGAAAGATGCGCAAACTGCTTGGCAGTTTCTACAAAGAAACGCTGATCGCAGCGCTTCACCGCTATTGTAATCGTCATGCCCCAACACTCGACAAAGACGAGTATTTAGTTTCTGAGCTTAATGGCTACAAAACGGCGGTGTCTCTTGAAGTTAAGGCCGATTTTTCAGCAATACAAAACAGTACACTCGAAAAAATAGGCACCTTCAATGTGTATCTGAAAGTCGATGAACAATCGCTTAAGCCAATGCCAATTAGCGTCAAACTACTTGAGCTTTTGGTCAAGATTGGGCTGGGGTATCGCCCTAACAAGCACGACAAAAATGCTGTTTTGTTACTTGATGAAGCATTGGAACAGATGCTGACAGTAGCTAAGCAAAAAGAGACCTTTTTTATTCTCAAGGGTGATAAGCGCTACAAAATCGTGAAAGAAGAAAGTGACTATTTTGAAGTGAGTGGTATGCACTAATGACGACCGATAATTTCACATTACCGATAAAGGCCGGTTTGCCACAAACGGTAGCTGATAAGTTCCAAAATAAGAATACGTTGAGCAGTTACATTCCCATTCGTACGCAAGGCAATGATTTTGACTGGTCATCAGTCGTGGGCTTAGTCCTGCGTGGATTACTTTGTAAAAAAATAGAAAAGTACAATTACCAAGATTTTACTGCGGATTGCAAAAAAAACTTACAAAACAAATTGGGTGAAGAGGAATTTTGGAGTGTACTTGAAGATATGTATTTCACTAATGAAAATATATTCTCGGTAACCCCTGAGTTTCTGTTGTTTAAGAGCCAGAAGAGTCAAGATAACAAGTACACGCGCGACATGCGAATGGCATCCTTGTTTATTAACTTACTTCAAGGACAGCAAATTGAACGATTTGAATCTAACTTGAACTTCCTCGAAGAGGAGTTTCTTAAAACGCTTTTAGACAAAACAAAGTCAGATCGTGACAAGGACTTCCAAGTGACCGAGTCACCATATTTGCCCTATATAGCAGAGGCGTTTAAACGTGACCTCGAGTTTTTAACTGGTTATCCGAAATACCTGTTGGATGAGTTCGAGCGTTTCTTGGCATTCTATGGCTTTGCTTACACGGCTCAATTAAGCCTATCGTTGTCGGATTGGAAAACAGGTGAAGCCCCAACCGCGAAACCGCTGTATTTCATCATGGATCATGAGCGCGCCAGCAGTGAACGTATCCATATCAAAAAGCACGGTTACAAGCTTTTTAGCGAATCGTCTTTCAAGCTGTTTCCCTTCCTCTCTATGCTGGAAAATCTTCAACCAAACCCAGAAAAATTAAAAAAACCTTTGTGGCAATTGGCAAAGGATATTAAGAGTTCAGAGCGGAGTGATCTAGCTGGGTATATTGAAAATTACGCAAAAATGTTTCGCCACAACAGAAAACTTGAAACAGCAATACCTGAAAAAGCAGAAACCGCAATTGATTGGTTGGAATATGCTTTGAAGCTTGCTGAAGAACAGTTCAGAGACCCTAAAACCGACCGTCCGGGGACTATCAAAAAATATATTAAAGCGGTTGAAGAAAACATGGCTACTGGCTTCGTGCAAGCTCGTGGTCGCTCTGGTCGGGTGTTAGTACTCACTCAAGACCACATTATTTTGCTTACTAACCTGGTGGTGGGTAAGGAAGAAAAGCTTCGCTTCCATGAGCTGGTAATTGGCTTACAGCAAAGGGGGATTTTTGTTGATAAGCAGACAGAACAAGAGCTTATTAAGTTCTATGAGCGAATTGGCAACGTTGAACGCATGAGTGATAGTGGAGATGCAGTGTATGTGCGCAAAACAATTTGAATCGTTTCTGGTTGAGCAGTTTTTACTGCACGCGAAAGGAAACATCCGCGCAGGCTATCGCTACCAGTTTAACTCTCCTGACCATGCTAATAGTCAGCGACTTTTCGATGCGCTCTTAGCGCGAAAAGGAGGAGAGAGCGAAGCTCGCAATGGTGTAGCGCTGAGCTATTTAGACCTAGAAGACTGCAAAGTGGTGCCAGTGCTTCATAGCGAAGATGCTTGTGAAACGGGCTTTACCGAAAACTACATCTCTAATTTGCGTGACGAAATAGCAAGCCAGGAAGGTCCGTTGAAGGGCTGTGCACTGGTGGTGATTCACAATAGTCGCCTAGATACTCTCATCAACTCGGCGGAAGATCTTGGCCAGTCTGGCCAGGTGTGGAGTCCAGGGAAAATCAAATTCGCTCTTAGTGGCTTTATTGAGCAATCTGACAAATCTCGAGACGTTTCGCTTTGCCTTTTGGACGACCAATTTGACGCGATTTTGGAAGATGGTGCGACCATGTTCGGTTTCGAGTCTTTATACAAGGCAGTTGAGGATGGCGAGCTGTGTTTCAGCGAGCTAGGCATGTTTGAGGATCCTTTTGTTGCTGAGTTATCGGGCAATAAAAAACAGATCAAACAGCGCCTAGAAGAAAACCGTACTCTTTACCAAGAGTTGTCGTTTGAAGTAGAGCATTTTGGTCAGCAACTCGAAGAAAGGCTGAAAGGCTTTAGTAGTAGGTTTATCAAAGAACATTTTTCTGACGATGGTTGGAAAGATGTGGAGTTTGAAACTTATCGAGAAGAGATCAAAAGGAATAAGATTCAGAACCTTAAGCATGAAGGTGAAGACGAGACCAATAATGCGCAAGTGATTGGTCGCTACCCAAAAGAAACTAAAGCAGGATTGCGTGACCGTCACTTGATTATTGCACTGGAAGAAGGGCAAAGTGAGTTTGAACTTAAACTGAGCTTTTCTGGCATCAGCGATTTAAGAAAAGAGCAGTTTAAAGTCTCGCCAGCGAATGCACTTGGCAAACAAGAAGTCATCAGCACGCGCCTAACTAGTAAAGGGGCAAACGCTACTCTAGCAGCTAGTTATGCCAATGAGCCTTTGTTTTTCACGCTAGCATTGAAGCGTGACAATACCTCTGAACACCATAACTTCCGTTGCTTGGTTGTCAGAAAAGGCGAGTTTCACCTCGAGGCATTCAAAAACATTTTCGCCGTTGAGCCTTCAAAAAAACGCCTTACCTTGAAAACGGTAGACAACAGCTTGGTTATTAACCCGGCGCTAACTGCAAACCGAAGCCTAGATGATGTCGGTGAAGTGGTTGACTGCGCAGAATTTGGTGTTGTCTATTTTGAATCTTTGGCCAACGAGTCAGAAGAAATCAGCTTTGTGGTGAAATCAGGTGATAATTCCCTGACATTTTATATTGAGGGTGAACAGGTAGAAAGCAGCCTGTCCTTCCCATTGCTGCTTAACCAATCTCGCTTCCACAAATTGTTTGACGATCACGTGTTTGGCGAGCTTTATCCGAGTAAAGACGTTGTCGCGATCGATCATAGTGAATTTCGCGTCATGGAGCCGCGCATTAGCCTACTTCGTTGGGAAGAGTGTTTCGTTCAGCAAAAGCAAGTCTACCTAGCGGAATCCAACAGCATGGCGTTGGAACAGTTAAGGTCTATTGATGACGGTCTTCACTCAGCATACCAAGCACTGTTTGACTATCTAGCGAGCCGACGAACAACTATTTCGTTGGTTTCGTGGGGGCCTATATTTACGGCACTCGTGAAAGCGACCGTGGATGCATTCCTTGATTATTTCAACGCGATCCCAACTGGTGGCATGCTTACCAAAGAGCAAAAGCTTGTGATGCAAATCGGTTTGGTTCGCGAGAATGGTGAAGAATATTACTCGCCATTCCACCCAATGGTGTTGGCTTACTACTTAAATCTTTGTAATGAAATGCAAAAAGATGACAGCTTTGCTGACTTGCCAACTGTCACGTTCAATCGCTTGGGGCCAAGTGGACTGCTTCCGTATGTCTATCATCTCAAGCATGGGTTTGCCTACAACCAGCAAGTAACAGAAAACGGGTTTTGGGTTAAAAGTGTCCCTCACCAGAAAAGTTGTCTGAAGTTCGTTCGCAAGCTGGTTAAAGAAAAGATCAACGAGTTCCAAAAAGCGTTTCGCCACTTGTTTACCGGCTCAGAGAAGAGTGTGTTGGTGAATGCCGTGAATCAAGATCGTGCAGAAGAGTTATTCCTCGGTTTGGTTGACTATGTAAAAGATAACCTCGATAAAGCGGCATCAATTCATGTCAACCTCTACGATGATGAGCTGGTTTTCAATGCATTTGACCAGTTTGCAGAAACGTTCAATTACGAAAAATTAAAGTCTTGGTTGGAATTGGACCGAGAGAAAGTGCGAGAAAATGCCGACACCATTATCGATATTCTGCGAACCCGGCTAACTTACAGCAAGTTTACCAATGCTCAAAGTGAACGCGAAGGGCAAGCCTACTCGCACCTGTCTTTTTTCAGAAACAACGACAACGTGAAGTTAACGACCTTGAGCGTTGACGACATGCCTAGTGGTATTGCGTGTGATGGCCTGCTGACGGGCGACGCTTCTAAAAGTGATGAAGGCTCATACTTCACTGCATTTGGTTTGCAAAACGTTCAATATAGTAACCAACCACACTTGGAAATAGCGAAGTATGTTGGCTCGTTAATAGAACCAGCATTTAAGCCCAGCACACAATACACGGGGGCCAATGCTCCTGCTCTTGCGGTCAGTGAAGACTTTAAATCTCTGCTAGCGCGCTCTTATGACAGCTCGATTTGGACCACCATCATCGACCCGAAAGTGACGCTAGACTTCTTCCACGCCAATCAATGTATCGTGCTTATTCATTATTCTGATCAGTACACCAGCTCAGCCAGCTACGATGCGATAACCGTGACGGCACAGCGTGGTTTGTTCGAAAGGGTGGTTGCACAAAGTGGCGGCAAGCAGATTAACGAGTTCAATGCCTTCAATGGTGATTGGCTACTGAAGATGTTGACTTGCAACGACACCATTCGCAAAGAGCGAACTGGCATTATCGGCGCCTATAAATTTGCGACGTGTCTGGTGCACCAATCTGATATCACCTGGGTTCCGCTCTCAGTTGGTGAAATGATCCGCGTGTCGGGTAACATCGGCCTGAAAATGACCGACAGTGACTTCTCACGCAATGTGCAGAGATATAAAAAAGGCGCGATTTCAGATGATATACTGCTGGTGGGCTTTAAAGAGGGTAACCTTTATTTGCTTCCTGTCGAAGTGAAAACAGGCTCCACGCCAGACTACAAAAAAGCAGTACAGCAAGCGAATGAGCTTCGCCGCTATCTAACAGAGCTTTTGAGCGACGAGACACTGGCGTCGAAGCTATACCGAGGCTTGTTTATCCGCCAAGTGTTGATGCAAATCGACAAATACCGTCTGTACAACGTATTCAGCAATGACTATTTCGAAGCCCTGCTGGCAGAGAAAGAAGAGTGGCTACGCGGTAACTACGCGATTGCGGAGCTTGAGAACTATCCAGCAGGTCTAGTGGTTAGCCACCTTGAAAGCGGAAGCTGTTTCGAACCTGGCTATAACATGCAGGATGGCGTGTTGAAGGTTGACCTTCCTATGTCTTTGCTGCCTTCACTGGTGCAACACCCGCTTCAAGTATTAATGAACGAAAAGGACATCGCACAGATCTGCCATGTGCCGGCGGAGTATATGTTGGTGGGGCAGACAGCTTTGAAAAAAAGAGAGTCGCTCGTTCCATTAGACGTTGTGGTCGATAAGCCAGAGGATTTAAAACCGAACCTCCAAACAGAGGAGCCGTCAAAGTTAGCTGCAGAGCCAACCCCAGATTATGCGAGTGAATGCCGAGTTGAAATTGGTCAGAATACGCTTACCGGCGAAAAAGTTTTCTGGGAGTACGGGCACAAGGATTTAGCAAACCGTCACCTGATCATTTTTGGTAGCTCAGGGCAGGGTAAGACCTACTGTATACAAGGTTTGTTGATGAGCTTGGCCGATGCTCAAATTCGGTCGCTGGTGATTGATTATACAAACGGATTCTTGCCGAATCACCTTGAGCCGGAGTTTATTGAACGAACAAATCCTAAATCCAATATTCTTTGTAATGAGCCATTTGGTATGTCGCCATTTAGAGCTCAAAAGCAAGATTTTGGCGGGATTTTTCTCGAAGAGAAGCCTCATATGGTGGCTGGAAGGGTAGCCTCTGTTTTTAACAAGGTATATTCGACAATTGGCGAGCGCCAGATCGCAGTGCTCAATGAAGTGATTGAGTCTGGTGTCCAACGATATGGTAGTGCTTATAGCTTACAGAATATGTTGGATGACCTAAACGAGGAAGAAACTGCAGGACCAGCACTTGCAAGCAAGCTGGCTCCTCTTGTTAAGTCTAACTTGTTTTCATCTGACAGTGATAAAAGTTGGAATGATGTGTTTGAGAGTGAACATCACCGCTCAACAATTATGCAACTTGCGTCGCTTAACCACGATATTTCAATGCTTTGTACTGAGTTTTTACTTTGGGATCTATACTCCTACGCATGTAGTTACGGTAGTAAGGAAAAACCGATTCCTATTGTATTGGATGAAGTGCAGAACCTCGATCATCGCCTGGAGAGCCCATTGGGCAAAATGTTAACGGAAGGACGCAAGTTTGGGGTATCCCTAATTCTGGCGACTCAAACGCTAAGTATGCTGCGTAAAGATGAGCAAGATCGTTTATTCCAGGCGTGTCACAAGCTGATTTTTGCACCAGCAAAAACAGAGACAAAGACGTACGCGAAAATTCTTGAACTGAGCATGCCAGGTACAAAGCAGGCTGAGTGGGAAAAGCAACTAGGAGACCTATCCAAAGGACAGTGTTTATCAGTTGGCTACCATTTGGATAACGGTCAGTTGAAGATGAGTGTTAAGAAAGTGAAGGTTTCCTCCATGTTATCCCGCCTGAACAATTCTAAGGGTTGAGCCTGGTAGGTCTATGGATCTTAGCTTTCTGAAAAATTTAGTTAATTTCGTGCTGGCGGCGAGGGGACTAAAGGGCCCCTCATAATCCTTTGATGTTGTTATATGCACTGGTAATCCCCCCTGCATTCAGGTTAGGAGAAAATTCTACTTATGCCTGCATCGATTTTTCGGGGGGATTACCATATGTCAGATCAAGTCGCGACTAATACAGATTACCGTTGTTAGTGTGCCATTTTCATGCTTTGTTAGCAAAGATGGGGTGAATATCGACTTATTATTTTCCATTATTTGTATACTCCATATACAAAATCTTTTACCGAGCGATAGTTTCTTAACCCCGCAATCCCATCCTCAACATGTGCTGCCCAGGCTTTAATCATATCCTTCTGCGTCATCTGTGGATAAAGCATCTTCAACACCAATTCTGTAGTCTGTAATGTCTCCCCCAGCCACGTAATTTTATCCAGTACCAGCGAGCCATCCAGCTTCTTGGTATCCCGCTCAGGCGAATAACGGAACTCGCTCTCTACCGAACGGAAAAATGCCAGCCGAGCAGCGACATTGGGCGTAATCCCTGTATATCCTTTCAATTTTTTAAGCTGCTCTTCAGTCTGACGACTAAGCACCATTCGATTCGGGAGCATCAGATCGCCTCCTTAGTTAATTCCCAGAAATAGCCAGGTTTCAGTGCAGACGATTTGGTATGTGCATTAAACACAATCTCATAAGCATGAGAGATATCATCACGCAATTGATCAACAAAATAACGCTCATCCACTTCCGTATCAGTAGATAGCAGCACTACCTGATGGCTGGCAAACGGGAAATAGTGGTTAATCAGTTTATCCCGATGCTGAGAATCCAGACGTCCTAATGGCGTATCGATAATCACCGGTAAATCACGGCCTGAGGTTTTTGCTAAAGCCTCAAGAATAGCAATTGCATAAATTTGCTTTTCACCGGCAGAAAGCAGCTTACGTTTTATGACGGATCCTTGTTCATCAATCAGCTCTACGTCAAACGTCTCTGGGTTAATGTGCGCACTAAGTTGTAAATCTTCTTTACGGGCCAGTTTGCGATAGGCTATTTCGAAATTCGCTGACAGTGTTTTCACTCTTGCCTGCGTTAATACATCACTGTATCGATCGAGTAAATTAATCGTTTCTTGAGCGTTTTTAAAGGCGCAACTCAAGCCATGCTGACTTCGGGCAACATCATGCATTTTTTGTACCTGACGAACGCAATCCAGTTGCTGTTGCTTAATTCGTTTAGCATCTTCCAGCAATGAAAGATATTTTTGCCGCTGTTTTTCACGTTGCTTATCCAGTTCGCGTAGCTTCTCAAAGAGCTCCATTAACTGGTCGTCTTCCGGGGCGCGGGCAATATTTGCAGCAGCCTGCTCTAACTGCTGTTCAGTCTCTGATAACTGGGTACGGTAAAGATCGAAGCGTTGCCATGCCTTTTTGCTGTCTTGTTCAATCGACTGTTGGAGCATACCGGCTTCACGTTCAGAGATATCAAACAGCAAATCGCCTTTAGGCTTAGTTGCCATATACTCTTTTAGATTATCGGTAATCGCTTCAGCTGCTATTTTGCCAGTTCCCTCAGAACGAAATGCAATATCATTTCTGAGTTGCGTTAAAAACTGGCTCAGCTCTTTTTCAAAGCTTTTTGCCTGTTTAATCTGCGTTTCATCAGTAATTTGTTGCAGTAAACGAGACAAAATAGTGGGCGCAAGCGCATAAGGTAGCGGCCCATCACATTCCTGACGCAGTGCTTTTTCCAGACGTTCCTTATCTTTCAATAACGCATCAACTTTCTGCTTTTCCTGCGCTTTTGTCTGGGCAAAAGCCCCCCCCTGAGCATTTAGCAAACCTTCATAACGGATAATATCTTTAGAAATAAACTCAATCCGCGATTTGGCAAAATCGGCTCTTTCCAGTATCTCTTCAGTCTGGCAGGCCAATTCTTTACTTTGTTTTTCAAGCTCTGCAATCTGCTGTTGTTGAGAACCCACCAACTGGCTGGATTGCTGGCGCTTAACAAAAATCATTAAGTCATTACGCAGTTTGGATATCAGATCCAGACCTAATAAACGGCGCACTGCGGTACGCAAAATATTGCCGGATTCATCTTCCGCCAGCTCCGCAATTTTCTCGCCATCAAAAAAGAACAGATCGGCAATGCCATGCGGGATTAATTCATTAAGAAACCCCTGGCACTGATCGTAATCCAGCTCACTGAGTGGCTGTCCATCCTGTTGCAGAGATAGGCGATCTTTCTTACCTTTTTTCCAGGTTCGCGTAACGGTAAATTCCGCTTCATGGCCGCCCTTATTATAGGTAAAGGTCAATTCGACAGCGGCTTCCTCAGGTTGTTCAATATCGTACGCACCGTTGTGAATTAACGAACTAAGTTGCTCGACATATTCCTGTTGTTGAGTGGCAAGGCCAAACGCCAGCCGACCATATAGTGCTAGACGGATCGCTGATAGGATCGACGTTTTCCCTGCACCGTTTAAACCACCAAACAGTACAATAGGTCGTGGATTCAAATCGTGTGGGCGCTTTCTGGGGGCGAGATCAATGGTATGAGTACCGTTAAATACCCGAAAATTATGTAACACTAGTTGTTTAATGAGCACGTTCGTTTTCCTCCTCGACTAAAACAGAGGATTCACTGGCATCGACAATTCTTCGCTGTAGAACCTGAAGTTCAGCTTCCAGCCTGGTGACTTCTTCCTGGTGAATATCCCGGTCGTTACGTTTTTGTAGTGCTGCTTGTTGCTGCTTAATCTCTTCGAGACTACCCCAATCCTGTTTGAGGATGGTACCTAGCTTGTCAAAAATTCCCTGGCGGCGACTAAGCCCTTCCAGAGAAACCTCCAACTCAATCAGTTTCATAACCATCTCAGGAACTACATCAAATCCCTGGGCTATCTGGGTAAGAAGATCTGCATCGCTAGCATTAAAACGGGATTGGTCGTCTGTAACCCAGTCCAGATTTTTCCCGTAAACGTCACTGTAAATCCCCGGTAAAGTGTCATACCAATCTGGCTCGTTCGGGTCTTTAAGCCATTCCTGACGGATAGCATGTAATTCGGGTTGGGTAATTAATACAATTTCGTGTCCCTGAGCATTCATGTCTCTTTCAATGGTAAGTAATTCTTTTAACCATTGTTGGCGGTATTTTAGCCAATACGGGCCTGGAACATGTTTACGGTCGGCTGTGAGCTCTTCACCATCCTTTGCATATTGATAGCTTACTTTGCCTGTGCGACGTTTATAATTACGATAAGTGTCCTTATTTACAGGATCGGTAGTAAATGCCAGAAGATCCCGATATTTGAGCAACGGAGACATCCAGACTTCACCATTTTGAATCAGGCTCTCCATTGCCTTATCTTTTGTTACAACGGTACAGGTCCAACAGCCAAAACGTGAGCTGCCGCATGATGGAGTGCTGTCATCGATAACAAGTGGGCACTCACCCTGTGCGGAAGAGTCCATATACAATGTCCAAAGTGGGCGGTTATTACCTCCCCACGGACTTTCCCACTCATTGATATCATCTGGGGCGTAGCGGAACGCGCCACGTAATAATTTCCATACGTCTTCTACATCCCATGTATCAATCGGGGTATAGATAAATGCGTTTGCCAGCGTTGTATGCCTTGCCAGCCGGGAACCATCAATTTTGTGTTTTGCAATAACTTGTGCACGAGAAGCGCTTTCACTACTCCGTGAACCCAGTACAACTATTACCTCATCAAACTGGCTGACTTTATCCTTGATGAAGCCACTTACTGGGTTGATCTTCATTCGCTCAGTACACCAGCGAAAACTACGGGTTGGGGCAGGGTAACCCTTCCCCAACAGGTTAACCCAAAACGTTTCATTGGTTTTTGGTATGACCGCATGCTGTGTGATTGGCAGACCATCGCGTTTTGCCCCAGCCTCAATCTGCAACATGGTTTTCTTAATCAGATCAACTACTACTGGGGTTTCAACCAGCGTGTCAGATGACACCAAAAACACATTTTTGCTACGCATTTCTGGGGGCAAACCCAGCAAAGCCAGATACACGAGAGTTATAACAGCGGAGGAATCTTTTCCTCCACTGTATCCGATGACCCACGGGCGTTTATCTGCGCAATAAATTCTTTGTACTTCGGCAACATATTCGGCCAGAGGGCGTCCGGCAAACTGCTCCTGATTAATAAAATCTTCGTATTCGGCCAGATCGAAGGCCTGAGCTAATTTACTCATAAGACAACCATTTGAGCTTCAAGCTCCTGTTCTTCAGGAGTGAGAGAAATTGAGAGAGCGATTTTTAGCGCATTGCAGGTAAGCTGGATAGCGGTACTGGTTTTACTCAGTTTACCGTGCTGCATCGCGCGTTTAATCAGGTCTGGATTGTTTCGGCGCCAGTTAAAAGTTTTGAGTGAATCAATTTTATCCGGCCACTGTTCAGGATAGTCGGTCAACAGTGTGTACCCCAGTTGTCCCAGCGCCTGCAAGCCAATACCGTGAGCGTGGACATAGTCCTGCCGTAGTTGAACCGGTGAAACCTCTTTTTTCGCCGCTAACTGCCAATCGGGCATAACATAAAAAATTGCTTTCCAGTATTGGGCTGCAACTCGGGTGCATTCTTCGAAGTTGCTCTCTTTGGGTTCCTTGCCCAACAAAGCGCGGGTTGCTTGTTTGATGCTGCTGAGCGTAAACAACTTATTTGAACGTTGACTGATACCTGACTTCTCCAGTTCAGTCATCCCGACGAATGGTTCCACGGACATTGCGAGGTAGCGTGCCAGACTTGAACAGGCATCACGGTGGTCGTACAGCGATGATAATGAAGGACTGGGGCGGATAGCATATTTATTCAAATCGGCAAACATTTGCTGACTACGTTTGAGCCCTTCGTCTACAAAAAACAGCACCGGGATATTGTCCTGCCCCAGCTCGGGACGAGCGTCTAAAGCATCTTCAATCGCCTTGCGGCGGTGCTGGCCATCATTGATAAGGATTTGAGCATCCATTGGTACACATAAGGTACCCAGGTTATTGGAACCAGGGAACTCGTCAAACTGTACGTCTACTGCTATGGACGCCGTCAGGGCAGAAAATACATAATCTTTCGGATTATCAAGCAAGTACCTGACCATTTCGGGAATGCGTGATTTATTAAGTGTGCGTTGTGCTCGCAGTTCAGGCGGGACGTCATTTTCATCAAAGCTGAAAATCTTAGGGATGATGCGCATCGGGCATGTAGCAATATAGAAGGGGCGGCCTGCCTGAATGCCGCGGATCGCGGGAAATGAGTAGCAGTAATCTGCGTCAACATTGGCCATACTTGAAACTCCCTCCAAAATCTAACAATGTATGTTACGTGATATTTTACGTAACAATCGGAAGGATTTACAGTCTTTTAACGTGAAATTTTGCGTACTAAAATTGTTTCACCTACAGATTTGCATGAAAAATCAAAACCCTGGAATTACTAATCGCGTCATTTCATTGATGACCTTTATCAGAATTGCATGGGTTTTGTATGTAGCGATTCAATTGTAGCGAAAGAGCAACCATGCCTTATCGCAAATTCAGGTTTGGAATGCAGTTCGCAAAATGATACCCGGAACAGATACGATTACAAACGACGCAGTGCGAAGAAATTTGCTTTTGAAGGTAAAAAAATAGGAAACTGGGACACCGTTCCGCCTGCTTATTTTGCTTTACCGTTCATCCCTTTGGTGGGACTGAGGTCTTACAGGCACAGTAGAGCTCCACGGCGTAAACCATTGCAGCATATTAATTTTGATTAAAGGCAATCAGAATATTGTCGATGGTAATTCTGATTATGGATTAATATATTAAACGGATAAAATAATGTCTTGGCTTAATTCCCTCTTAGTGGCGCTTACGTCTGTGGAACCCCATTGGGTACCTTACACCGTTATCGGCCTCGTCATCTTTTCATTTGTCTGCTTTATTTTCTTTTATTTATCCAGAGCCATAAAAATTGCTAATGACCTAAAAAAATATACAAAGTCAATCAGCAGCGTTGGAGCCAGTGCACCAGACGCCCAACTAGAACAGCTTAAAAGCCTGTTCCAGGGGCCTGAACTCAAGCATGCGTGGAATGAGTTCAAAGATTCCCTGCACCCGCAGCGTGAACTGGAGAACGGGGAAGAGAAAATCGTTCGAATTCGCGCTACCGTTCCGAGCGCCAGCTTTTTCTCGGAAGAGCAACTGGTCGATATTCCGCTGAATACTGAATTCTTCAAACACCTGCCCGGTATTCTGACCGGCGTAGGGATTATCGGCACTTTCTATGGTTTGATGATTGGCCTCAGCCACTTCGACCCCAGCACGCCAGAGCAGGTCTCCAGCAGCGTCAATAACCTGTTACGGGATGTGTTATATGCATTCCTGGGCTCAGCATTCGCGATTACGTTTTCTATCATTATCACCTGGCTCGAAAAATTCTATCTGGCGAAATGCTACAAGCAGCTGGAAAAATTCACTGCGGCCCTGGATTCCCTCTATAACAGCGGCGTTGGAGAGGAGTACCTTGCTTCACTGGTCAAATCCAGTGATGAAAGCGCGACCCAGGCCCGCCATTTGAAAGAAAGTCTGGTCACCGATTTGCGCGATATGTTGCTGCATCTGGCTGAAAGCCAGAAAGAGGAAAACGAGCGACTGGCTGCAACGCTTAGCACCACTTAC
This sequence comes from Pantoea coffeiphila, assembly GCF_016909495.1. Lineage (GTDB taxonomy): Bacteria > Pseudomonadota > Gammaproteobacteria > Enterobacterales > Enterobacteriaceae > Erwinia > Erwinia coffeiphila. Next base: position 163,019 of record NZ_JAFBFW010000005.1, read on the forward strand.
CGTGAATCAGGACAACAGTTTGCCGAGCAGGTGAGTGGCGCAATTGAAAACAGCCTTAAGTCGCCGCTGGATAAAATTGCCGGGGCCGTACAGACCGCCAGTGGCGATCAAAGCGGCATGGTACAGCATATGCTGCAGGATGTGCTGACGGCATTTATGGCCAAGCTCGATACCACCTTTGGTCAGCAGTTTACGAATCTCAACGACATGATGGGCCAAACCGTTGGCGCTATTCAGTCAATGCAAACCGGCTTCTCCACCTTATTACAGGACATGCGTCAGGTGAGCGATGATTCCCGTCAGGGCAGTGCGCAACTCATTGAGCAACTGTTATCAGAGATGAAATCTGGCCAGCAGGCTATGCAGGCTGGCATGAATGACATGCTGACCAGCCTTCAGGCCTCAGTGGCTAAAATTGGGGCGGAGGGTGAAGGGGCCGGTGAACGTATGGCTCGGCAGCTGGAAAAAATGTTCGCCGATAGCGAAGCACGAGAAAAAGCGCAGGCAGAACATATGGCTGCGTTTATTGAAGCCATTCAGAACTCGGTGCAGCAGGGGCAAAGCGCCACAATGGAAAAAATGGCAACGTCGGTTGAAGCGCTTGGCGAACAACTGGGTAGCCTGTTTGGGCAGATGGATAAGGGGCAGCAACAGATTTCATTGAATCAGCAAGCGAGCCAGCAGTCCCTGCATGAACAAACACAGCGTGTGATGAGTGAGGTTGACGATCAAATTAAACAGCTGATTGACACTGTTGCCAGCCAGCATCAGGGAACGACCGAAACACTCCGCATGCTTGCGGAACAAACTAACCGGCAGATTCAGGATATGCAAAATGGTGCGGACAAAATGCGTTTGGCAGCTGAGCGCTTTGAACATGCTGGCGATCGGGTTTCAGAAGCCAATCACATTACCGCTGAAGTGCTGAATAAAGCGCAATCAGCAGGGGCATCACTTTCCCTTGCTACCAGCGAACTGTCGTCCGTTGTGGCTGATTACCGTAATAATCGCGAAGCAGTGAGCAAATCGATTGCCATGCTGGAACTGCTTGCTGCCAATACGCAGTCTGAACAAGCCACGCGTCATCAATTTATTGCCGACCTCAAACAGCACGGTGAGCGTCTGCAGAGCTATAACCGGGAAGCGCAGGACTTTATGGAAAATGTCAGTGGCGTGCTCGGGAAAGGATTTGAAGACTTCTCTGAAGGTGTTTTACGCAGTCTGGATAAAACAATGGGCAAGCTGGACGTTGAAATGGCAAAAGCCTCTAGTTTGCTTGCCAGCTCTGTCGAACAGATTGGAGACAGCGTCAGCGAGCTTGATGATGTTCTGTCGCGTGTGCGCGCCTGAGGAGTAACGGCTGATGTTTGGAAACGCATTTGGCGTTAAAAAGCGCCGCGGCGATGAAGCGGAGAAACCATTCTGGATCTCCTATGCCGATCTGATGACGGCCATGATGGTGCTATTTTTAGTCGTTATGGTGGCGTCATTGAGCTCCGTTACGCAACGCATTCAACGAGCGGAGCAAGGTGAAAAAACAAGAGGGCAGGATATATCCCGACTGTGTGAACGCCTTGAACTGCATGCCCGAAACATGAACAAAACCATCGTGGTGGACTGCCATGATAATCGCATCAGCTTTGGTGAGGCAGGGCGTTTCAATCACAATCAATTTTTCCTGAATGCTGAGGGCCAAAAAGCGTTGCAGGATGTTGTTCCGCTGGTGCTGGAAGCGGCCGACAGTGAAGAAGGGCAAAAGTGGTTCAAGCAAATTGTCATTGAAGGGTTTACCGATACCGACGGCTCATATTTGTATAACCTGCATCTTTCGCTACAGCGTTCTGAATGGGTGATGTGTAGCCTGCTCGACAGCCGCAGCCCTTTGCAAAAGAACCTTTCTGCGCAACAGCAGCTGCAAATTCGTAAGCTGTTCCTGGCGGGGGGCGTCTCCTTTAACAATGCGAAAGAAAGCAAAGAAGCCAGCCGACGGGTCGAGTTACGTATGCAGTTCTTCGGGTTGAAGGATAAGCGGGATAAGGCCGATGAGGTGGATTTCCCCCCGGTCGTGAATAAAGAAGTGTGCCAGCTGGTAATGCCCCAATGACGCCCGCTCTGAGCGCTCTTTCTCAACGCATTGCTGGGAGGCTCGCATTCCAAAAACGGGATGACGGTTATCTGCAAAATGATTTCCATTCGCTGGCCTCCGCTGCCCTTGATATGGAAAAGCGTTTTGATAAGGCTGAAAAAATTCCTTCACCGCCGCAGGAAATGCGGTTGGCGGCTTTGCGCCGCCTCCGTCTCGCTGAAGAACTCACGGAACGAGAGTGGCGGATGGTATTTTATGGACTTGCCGATAACGATCCGTCATATCCTGACCAGCCAATACTGCTGGAGGATGATGCGTTCTTTCCTGAGGTAGACGATGCCATCAAAAGAAGGCTTGAAACTAAGACGCTGAAACGCAAGGATTGGGCTGCGCTTTGTTCAAGCTATTTTGCCTACCAGCGTGAATTACCCGAGGCTAACCCTCACTGGTGCGTACTGCGTGGGCATATCGCTCAAGGCTATTTCGTGGTGAAAGCCGCGATACGGCGAGAAAAATCGTGGATGAAAACCATCGAGTTTTATCACGATATATTTACCCCGCAGGCCGGGGGCGTCATCTCCAGGCAGTTGCTGGCGGGGGAAAGTAATTCACTGTCGTCGTTAGAGAAAATTGCGCAAATTCCCGATAGCAGCTGGCTGTGGAAGCGCATTTTTACGGTGCTTTTAGCGCAACTTGACACACTTGACGATCCCCAGTTTATGGAAAAAATTAACTGGTTGTTAGGTCTGGCCGCGCAGTGGGTACGTTTTCGTGATGACATCATGACGGCGACCCTGACCCGCTATTACCATTCAGTTTATCGCGATCAGGCACATTCCGCGCTGAAGCAGGCTGCACTGGAATACTGGGATAATCCCCAATTGAAAAGCCAGCAGAATAAATGGCATCAGTATGTCTCCGAGTCGGTTGCGGCAATGGTTCGGGGATGGTTGGCAAAACAGGATCTGACACATTTCTTTGAACTGCTGCGTGGAAACGGCGATGTCGATCAGGCGCGACTGCACTACTGGCTGCGTTTTGCCAATCAGATGGGATTCACCCGAATCGTCATGGGAGCTGATGCCTGGCAAGATCGCGGAAGTGACTTTGTGAAATTCCGTGAAGAAAACAAGGGACGGTTAAGCGAGTTAAGAGGTGGACGTAGCCTCGATAACGCCATGATTATGCAGATTAACAATTATCTGTTCGTTGAGTTTTCAGGAACAGGAAACGCGATGTATGCCTATAAAATAGGTAACGCGCCATTTAATCCAGAATCAAGCACACTTGATATCAACATTCACCTAAAAAATCAGAGTCGCTGCGCTGTCAGACTTCCCCATACGCCACGAGCCGAGGGCTATAACAAAGTCCGTATAACGGGTTGGATGTTGAAATATGACGATGAGCTACGTAAGTTGGGAATTCGGTGGATGGCGGAAGAACCCGTCAAATTTATCGATAAAAAAGCGTCCACTCCTGCCTCTGTATCTAATATCAAAATCATCAACCCGCTGAGGGATACGGCAATACAGCACTTGGTAGAAAACTCGTCGTGTATCGTCAGCGATAACCGACAAAATGGCGGATTGTTGTCTGTACAGCTCAAGATGCCTGATGACGCAATAGAAAGGGAATTGTTACGACTAGGCTTTGCGCCCGTGGCAAAAGAACCGCATCGTTACTGGATACAATAATGCTGAAACGTCTGTTAAGTAGACTGACGGGTGACCGTCAGCAGATAGAGCGCCATCTAAAGAATCAGTATCAGGTTGAGGACAGTGGCCTCAGCTTTCCATTATCGGTGGTTGAGGATTCACAGCTTTGGGCTCTGGCCTCCTGGCTTGAGCAGCTGGCTGAAGAAGACTATCTGATATCACTAACAGATCGATGGCTGTTGAGCTGGGATGCTTTGTATCGCCTGTTGGAAGATGAAGAACACGCCAGCAGTTTGCCTCTGATCGGTATACCTGACGTGCTGCCATTACGCGCCAGCCTGTGTTCACGTGGTGCATTAAGCGACAGTGATTTTCGTGTCTGGATTGATGGATGGGCCACGCTTCCCGCCCGTCGCCCCATCCATTTTAGTCGTACTGGGGCCATTTTTACCGATGAGGGTGAGCAGTACCTGTTATCACGGGAAAACTGGGCACTCTTAAAAGCAACAGAACAGCTAAAGGTTCAACAAAGTCATGCTTCCGGTGAAACCACTAACCAGCTGGGATGGGCCACTATCCGCAAATGTGCAAAACAAGCTGCCGCAAAATTTGATGATTATTTAGAGAAAACGAACGTCGTCAAACCAACATCATTGTCATTGCGTTTACGTAAAGCAACGATTGCTGATACTGCGGTTATTGAAATTGAACCGCATTTTGAGGATCAGCCGGCTAACTGGCTGGGCAGTTTTGACAAGAACTCGCAGGTTCACGATAGCTATCGTATTCCTGGTGTTAATGGCGAACTCAGCCACGTCATCATCACCCCTGAAGTGAAAGAAGTGCTGAATTCATTACATTCAATCCCTGGAAGGCGAGTGGCGGGAAGCGAAGCGCTTTCGTTTGTTCGCAATCCCTATACATTTTTAGGCGAAGACGCCGCCGATGTTATCGCTCCCGAAAAACATGAACAGGCGTTGTTTGATGCCGGAATTTTCTTTCACCATTTCAAGTTGATACCTCAGCAGAATGCTGAGAATAAGATTGTGGACGTGACGCTGTTGCTTGAACCTGTTTCGCCTGTTCCGCAGCCAGAAACTACGTTTGTATTCACTGCGCCCTGGGAGCTTGAAAAATTCATTCAGCAACTTGGCATTAGCGTCGCAGCACAGATGCCTGCAGGCTCCTGGCAAGGTTATGAACTGGAGTTAAGTCAGTTCACCGATCGGCAGTGGTGCGATTGCCAGGCATTGCTGATCCGCTGGCAACAGGAAATTGAAGGGAAAGAATTTTCCGATGTTCTGGATATTGCCAAGTATGGCGATCGGGTAATAGGCATCGGTGAATTTGAGAAAATTTCCTCTCCGTGGCTGACCAAGGCCGAAAGCGAAAGCTGGCTTCCTGATGATATGGATTTTTCAGAGTTTTCAACCGAAATACTGGATGGCTGGCAATCTGAAAACGCTCACCAGTTGGATGAGCTTCGGGAGAGAATCGCCCAGGCAGAAGCCGCTGGTGAAACCCAGATCACCGCACCCTGGAATGACAGTGAGTTATCACTGGATGTAGCCAAAAAACTCACTAAAAACTGGGAAAAAAAGCTGGAGGCGGAAAGGGGGGATCAGGAACATGCTGCTGATAAACCGGGCCGTGCCGTACTCAAAATTGAGCAAAATATTGAAGAAGCGGCTTACATTAAACAGCGCCGGGATTCACTTCTTAATGCGCGTCATGCCGAGCCTGAAATTCCCCTGAGCCTTAAAGAGCATATCCGACTCAAAGATCATCAACGTGAAGGTGTGGCCTGGCTTCAGCAGCTCTTCCTTCGTTCACCTGAGGAAACCGCTGGCTGCCTGCTTGCCGATGATATGGGGTTGGGAAAAACGCTGCAAATTCTGAGTTTCCTGGTATGGTTTATCGAAAAATTTCCGCAGGAACCGCCAAGCCTCATTGTTGCCCCTGTCTCTCTTTTAGATAACTGGGAACGAGAGCTGAACAATTTCTTCCACACCTCGGGCATACCCGTGTTGAAATTGTATGGCGAAACAATCAAAGCAGTGAAATATCCCAAACAGGCTATTCCAGCTCATCTGCAGTCCCAGGGAATAAAGAACCTACTTAAACCTGGCTGGCAAGGTGAGGCGAAAATCATTCTGACGACTTACGAAACGCTTCGCGATCAGGAGTTTTCACTGGCACGCCAGCCCTGGTCCATTATGGTGTGCGACGAGGCTCAGAAAATCAAAAATCCCGCTGCGCTAATCACGCATGCTGCCAATGCTGTACAGGCCCGGTTTAAAGTGGCGTGCACCGGTACGCCTGTTGAAAACACGCTTGTAGACCTGTGGAGCTTATTTGATTTTGCGCAGCCAGGATTGTTAGGGGCACTCAATGAATTTGGTAAACACTATGTTCGTGCCATAGAAAATGAGGCAGGGCGCGATACGGAGCGACTGGAACGTTTGCGAGCGCTGATTGAGCCCCAGACATTACGGCGAACTAAAGAAGAGGTCGCCCGTGATTTACCACAAAAAATTGAAGTGGAAAGTTGTAAGCAATTGGCGTTTTCTGGTGTACAAAAACAGCTCTATCTTTCGTCTGTTGCAAACTGGCAACAACAGCAAGCATTAAGCGAAGGGATGCAGCAGGTGGGAGCAGGTATGCTGAGTTTGTTGCACCGATTAAAGCTTATTTGCGCACACCCTGCCGTCGTGAATCCTGAACCACGTTTTCGTGATAACTCACCTAAGCTTAACTGGTTGCTGAAAATACTCGGTGAGATAAAACACAGCACTAAAGATAAAGTGATTATTTTTACTGAGTTACGAGATTTACAGCGTGAACTTCAACATGCTATCCATCAAAAATTTGGTTTACGCCCCGTAATAATTAATGGTGATACCAGTACCAACAGTCACAGCCAAAACAGCCGTCAGCGCCTGATTGACGATTTTCAAGCCCAGCCTGGATTTGGAGTGATCATTCTCTCTACGGTCGCAGTTGGGTTCGGTGTTAACGTCCAGAAAGCCAATCATGTTATTCACTTCACTCGATGCTGGAATCCAGCCAAAGAAGATCAGGCAACGGACCGGGCGTATCGAATTGGGCAAACTAAAGACGTCTATGTCTATTACCCGACGGTAAGGGACAGCGAAATCACCACGTTCGAAGAAACCTTGGATGATCTTCTTCAGCGAAGACGTTCATTGGCGAGAGATATGCTTTGCGCCACTCCTGATCTGAGTGGTGCCGATTTTGAGGTGATTCTGAAAGGGGCTTAAACCTATTCAATTCGCCTTACATAACTAAACAGTAATCAATTCTATTGCAGAGGACATTGTTCACTGTCCCTGCAACTGGATTAAACGGAATCTTTGATAAGGAAATCAGCATGAAAAAATGGTTGGCAAAAATCTTTGGCAAGGCAAACCCTACGCAGAGCACCCCAGCCGGTTTGGTATTCCCGATCCCGTGGGAAATTAACCGGCAAAGTATCTATCAGTATTTATTGCCTTATGCCAAAGAGAATGAGCCACTGCCCGAAAAAGCGCAGATTCTCCCTGATGAAAATAGGCTGAAAGGGGAGCTTCGCTGGGTGGCGGGCGGCATTGATGGCGCTTTTGGGCATCATGGCGGAGGCTCTACTGCGGAAGAAACAGCAGAACAGCTGCTCGATATGTTAATTGCCGTGCTTGAACATCCCTCTAAAAGCAATATGCAAAAACTTTATGCCTTGCTCACCGATGAGTCCCCGCTTGATTACATCGATTTGCTGATGGAAAAGCTGCTGCAGTCCCCTTCACTTTCTCCGCCAAAATTATGCGATCTGATGCATTGGCTGGCAGTCGAAAGCCCCGATCGCAACCCGGTGAAATGCGCGATCGCTTTGCTGGCCTATTTTCCATCAGACGAGAACAAAACGCTGGTGGCCACGCTTGGATTGCACGAGGAATTTACTCTTTTCACTGTTGTAGCGCTGCGTAACATGCTTCCTGCAGAATGCCTTGAAGAGGCGCTGTTTAAGCTTGCAAAAAGGGTAACAGGATGGGGTAGGATTCAGCTTATTGAGCGTTTGCCGGACGATGTTTCCGCAGCGACCAAAGACTGGTTGCTGCGCGAAGGTTACTCCAATTCCGTGATGCTGGAATACACCGCCTGGGATTGTGCCACTAAGGGGCAGCTTCTTACTGCGCTGACGAACGATAATGTTGATTCCGGGCTGCTTATTGGCGCGGGTGATATTCTTTCTGTACTAATTAACGGCGGTCCAGCGCGAGATATAGATGACTATGCTGACGGTGCGCAGGCCTGCCATCGTTTTCTGGCGTTAGTGCGGCAAACTGCGGATGACAATATAAATCACCTGTTGAACGCTGGAATTATCGGCGACTTTGTTAATGACAAGGATAAAAACTGGGAATCTCTGCTGGCAAAAGGCTGGAGCAAAGAGCTCAGGCAGAAAATGAGTGATGATGCTGGAGTTATTCTTGACCAGCCAAAATGGCGGGAGAAGGTCGAAAAGGATCTGACGCTCAGTGAAAATCCACACTACCTGACGATTCAGGCCGCTAAGCGGTTAGAGATCGATTACTGGGGCGCAATTTTCGCCAGTCAGTCACTTTGTCCGGAAGTGAGTAACTGGTATGAATTGATGCAGACCGAATCTGTAGAGCGCCTTGAACAGATTCTGGCTCTGGCGGAGTCACAGCTGGATCTGCCCGCGATAGCAACAGGACCCGATACGCAAATGGGCCTGGGGCCACAGTACCAGCAGCACAGCGCGCTAGGTTTTATTCTGCAGGATCTTAAACGTTTTCCCGGTAAGGGATGGAAGCTCATCAAAACAGGTTTATGCAGTCCTGTCATCCGTAACCGTCATATGGCATTGAATGCTCTGGAAAACTGGCCGCTGGAGAAGCACCCTGTTGAATTGCATGAATTGCTTGTCGCCGCTTATCAACATGAGCCAGAAGAAGGTATTCGTGAACGGTTAGAGAAGGCTCTGAGCGAGTGTAAGGTTTAAAGCTGTAGAGGCGATAATCGTCTACTAATTATTGTAAGGCAACAGCCTAAAGGGAAGCCAGGATATGACAAAGGGTGAATACGCGTCAGTGTTGCAAAATATTCTGAAATTACACACGCAGGAGGCTATCGATAAGATTATCAATATTAATCGTATTCTTCCTGAAAAAGCGTGTATTACTGAGGTTGGCATCCATCCTACTCAGGATGAGGAAGGCATGTTTTCAATCATTGTCCACCTTTGTGGCCCGGACTTGTATCTACTTAATCAGGTGATCGCACCCTATCGGGTATTATTCGATGTGAAGTATAGCGAGGGTAAGTTACAACCGGATGTTCCTCTATTTTGCCCTGAAGAAACTAGCTTCTCGGTCAATGATTTGATTGTAGAAGTGAGTATTAATTGGGTTCAGGAAATATGGGCTCTTTCAGGTGGCTTAGGTATCCCGGCATATACTTTTGGAGAAGAATGCTCAAAGCCTGAAGGACTTATTCCTCTGAAAAGTATGTGATTTTTAGTTGGTCATCACGTGATTCTAACCTAAATACAACACCGTCAAGATAAAGATACATAATGTTAAAATTGTTTGATGTCTGTGAAATAAATGGGGGGAGCTGGTTAGGTTGTTACAACTTCTGAGTTATTAAGAAGCGCTGTTCGGTATGTTTGTCGAAGGAGGATGCTATAACAAGAGTATCCAGGTTGATCTTGCAGATGTTAATACTGACCCTGTGATAAGTCACTCGGGAATAGTGAATTTTGCCAATCGTTTAAAGAAATCCTGATAAATGGAAATTCACTGGGCGATTAGATCTCAAAATCATCTTGAATGTATCTGCCGTTTTGCTATTCAGTACAGCCGTAAGCATGCCGCAACGGCTTTAAGGTTTACTATGGACTCCGTGATAACGGTACTTACATCGTGGAGCTCTGGCATAAAAAATGAACTATGAGGAAAAGCCTTTTCGTTAAATAATATTGTAAGTGATTTTCGATATTGGGTATTATATCCAAAATAAACATAACGTTACATAAAATAGTAGAGCGTTCCTGTTGTTAAAAAGCATCTCACTTCCTTGAATATAATCATTATCAGGAGTACGTAGATAACGAGAAAAATAATAGAATCTAGCGTCGAATTAAAGTTATTTTGCGATAGTTTCTGCGTGCTTATAATTTAACTTCCTATCATTTTATGGATAAAATTCTATGTTATACCAAAAGATAAAATCGTATTTTCTTTATATAATTCTATCGCTATTTTTAATTTCTAATGTTTTTCTTGTTGGGCGCGAATTCCCTTTTAAAGAATGGGTTATTACACTCTCTCTTTTTTTTACGGTAGTTATTTGTTACTTTCAAAAGGATTCTTTTAACAAAGTAATATATTATTTTATTTATTTTAACAATGACAAGGTCGTCAAGAAAATTTCAGGAGGGTTATCTCTACTAGCTTGGTTGTTCTTTATCTCATCTTTATTTTTTCTAAATATAGGTCTCGTGTGGCTTGCGAGATGGCTTATTTTGATGTTTATTATATTCGTTGTTATTAGCGGTGTATTTACCTTTTATGACCTCGATCGTGGGAATCATATTGTCTTTAGTAAACTTAAAGTTCTGTTTATCAGTGGTTCATCTTTACTTTATTTTATTACAAGTGCATATGCGGCTAGTTATTTTATGCAAATGAGTAATATGGATGTAAATGATTCTCCGTTGCTTGAATTCGGATGGAAATTTGCTTTTTTTGCTATTTATTTTTTCATGTTATTACAACCGATTTCATACGGTATTTTCCTATTGGTATCAAATCAGTTAAAGGGGCATCAGTTGATGACTATTTTTGGAGTCATCATGTTAACATCATTACTGCTATTTGCTGTGCCTCATTGGGCTGAAAATTTTATAGTGCTCGTACTCGATTGGGCTACTAGTAGTGAATGGCATACTTCTGCAATGTGTGGTTCAGTCAATATTAGTGATTCAACGGAGCATTATTTTGGATTTAATACAGACAAGTATACAGTATATTTTTCAAATCGCGATGGGATGTGGGGTTTTGAAGAAATAAACTGTATTAAAGATGATAATAACCAAGACTCATTAAAACGTATTCTTGTAAGTCAATCAAAAATGCCAAAATGGTTTAAAGAATGATCGACTTTACAGAAACACTATCCATCAGTTAATTTCGTATCTATCCTTACACTGCTCCAGACCATTTTAAATGGGCTGGAGTTGGCTCTTTTTTTGTAATTTATTTTTTCTATTTCGAGTAAAAATAATGTAATTATGAATCCATAAGTGAATTTTTAACCGATCTTGTTTTAAGGTGATACATCTAATAACTTAACTTCAACCATGGTTATTATGAAAGAGTAATTGCATCGAATACCGAGAAAACTGTGATGACACCAACCATGAATAATCCGGTGGTCGTATTATTCATGACTGGTTTAAATAGCCCTTATTGATTTCACTCACTCTATTTACTCAATTCACGCAGTAGCCTGGTATTGATATATAGCTTTTCTCGGCCAACGCTCATTTCCTCCAGCACGCCAATCTCGACCAGCTGCTTCAGGTAGACCGATGCTGTCTGGCGTTTTGCTACACCGCGTTCAACAAGGTTGTCGATCCGGCAGTACGGCTGCGCAAAAAGGGTCTGGACAAGTTCATGAGTATAGATTTTCGGCAATTTCTCACGTACGTACTCTGCAGCTTCGGCCATCAACGATCGCACAATCGATATCTTGTCTGTCGTCCATCGGGATGTGCTCGTCACCGCTTCCAGCATAAATAATATCCATGCTTCCCAGTCACCGTTTTCGGTGACTCTGCGCAGCAGCGTGTAGTAATCATCGCGTCTTTCCAGAATAAAACGGGACAAATACAGGATCGGCAGAGAAAGCAATTCACTCTGAATCAGATACAGAATATTCAGGATGCGGCCCGTTCTTCCATTTCCGTCCGGGAATGGGTGGATGCATTCAAACTGATAGTGCGCAATCGCCATTTTCACCAGGGGGTCCAAATCATCATCCCCGTGTAAAAAACGTTCCCAGTTCGCCAGCAAGTCACGAATAGCCTCTTCACCCACTGGTGGCGTGTAGACTACATGGTTATTTTGATCGCGTAATACCGTACCCGGAGTCTTCCTTATATCGGTTTGTACTGCGCGCAATTTGGTGCAGATAGCTATCGCGGTATTTGTACAAAGCGGATATTTCTCAAGGTGGGTATAGGCGTCATAAAGCGCTGTGCGATAACGCAATGCTTCTTTGGTGGCAGGATCTGCCCCTTCTTCACGGTCAGCATACTGAAAAAGCCGATCGCTGGTGGTAACAATGTTCTCAATGCGTGAGGAATCTTTTGCTTCCAGCATCGGCAGGATGTTGATGAGTAAAGCCTGATCGGGGATCAGCTCACCGGCAGTTTTAAGCTCTGCGATTGCTGCGCGCGCACTGATACACGCTTTGAGCACACTGCGTGTTTCAATCTGCTCCAGGTCAGGCGGCAGGAGCGGCAAAGCGTTGTAAGGGGTTTGTGGATGCCAGTTCATATGTTTATAAAAACCGTTTTTATCGACATATCGCCATAGTATGTCGATACCATAAACATGTCATCCCAACATGTTTAAAAAATCGTGTTTTATCGACATATCGGCCAGATGTGTCGATGCCATAAACATGTTCGGGCCACATGTTTAAGCAAAGCGGTTTTATCGACATATACTGAGAGGTAAAATGCATGTTTTACGGCGCTATCGGCAGCCGTTTTCAGCCACATCTGTGGCAAAACACTCGCTCCATCATTAAGGAAGATATCCATGTTAAAACCCCTCCTCACCGGCACGCTGCTCCTCGCCGCATCCACTCCCGCTTTCGCCGCACCCACAACTGACGCACAGCTGGCCGATGTGGTTAACCGCACCATCGCGCCGTTAATCAAAGAACAGGCGATCCCGGGGATGGCGGTGGCGGTGATTTATCAGGGCAAACCCCATTACTTTACCTGGGGACTGGCGGACGTGGCGGCGAAGAAGCCGGTCACGCAGGAAACCCTGTTTGAGCTGGGTTCGGTAAGTAAAACCTTTACCGGCGTGCTGGGCGGCGATGCGATTGCCCGTGGGGAAATCAGCCTGAGCGATCCGGCCAGCAAATACTGGCCTGCGCTGTCCGGTAAGCAGTGGCAGGGGATAACGCTGTTGCATCTGGCGACCTATACCGCCGGTGGCCTGCCGCTACAGGTGCCGGATAACGTCACCGACGCAGCCGCGCTGCAAACCTATTACCAGTCCTGGCAGCCGGAGTGGGCACCGGGGGAAAAGCGTCTGTATGCCAATTCCAGCATCGGTCTGTTCGGCGCGCTGGCGGTGAAGCCTTCGGGCATGGGCTTTGTGCAGGCAATGAACAGCCGCGTACTGCAGCCGTTGGCGCTGAAGCATACCTGGTATCAGGTGCCGGCAGGCGAGGCTGAAAACTATGCCTGGGGCTATCGCAACGGGAAAGCGGTGCACGTCTCTCCGGGCATGCTGGATGCGGAAGCCTACGGCGTGAAAACCTCGATTGAGGATATGGCCCGCTGGGTACAGGCCAATATGCAGCCGGAGAAGATAACAGATGCGTCGCTGCAAAAAGGCATCGCGCTGGCGCAGTCGCGCTACTGGCAGGTCGGGGATATGTATCAGGGGCTGGGCTGGGAGATGTTGAACTGGCCGCTTCAGGAAAAAAGCGTGGTGGACGGCAGCGATAATAAGGTCGCGCTGGCCCCGATGAAAGCTACGGAGATTGCGCCTCCCGCGCCGCGTCAGCAGGCGTCATGGGTGCATAAAACCGGGTCTACCGGCGGATTTGGTAGCTACGTGGCGTTTATCCCGCAGAAGGATATCGGCATCGTGATGCTGGCGAACAAAAGCTACCCGAACCCGCTCAGGGTAGAGGCGGCTTACCGCATTCTGACCGCGCTGGAGTAACCTTTTTCAGCCTGCATCGGCAGGTTGATGTATTTCACGGCGGTTGGTCGCACTGGTGCGATCGGCCGCCGTAATGGTTATCAGGCACGCTCTAAATTACAGGCTCTCTGAGTTGCAATAAAAAGCCTGAGCCTGAGCCTGTGATTTAGATTCTCTGTTTTGACCTGATCCAATCGGGTGCCCGGCGAAAAGCCCAATATTGACCTCCTCGCGCAGGGCACCCGCTAATGCTTTTGCTATTCGCTATTCTCAATAACTCATCACACCAGCCCCTTCACCATATCCATCAGCTTCACCACATCTTCAGGCCGCGTGCAGCCCGTTGTTGGATCGATAATCGAGCTGTAGATATGCGGCATCACGCGCGGTACGCCCGCCTGCAGGCAGGTTTGCAGGATGATGCCGAAGTTATCCAGATCGATGCCGCCGGTGGGTTCAATCAGCGTCATACCGTTGCGTGCGGCGGCGGTGGCCAGCGCGTGCAGCTCGGCCAGCGATTTCTCACCGCCCATCGGGAAAAACTTCGCCGCGTGTGCGCCCATATCCTGCATCATCCGTACCGCCGCATCACAGGAGACGCGGGCTGGCGTTCCCTGGCTGCTGCTGACCCCGGTAGAGATCAGCACCTCGCCCGGCGTGCCGGTGGGGCTGACCAGCGCGTTGATATGCGTCTGCTCGCCGCCGGTTGCCGCCAGCGCACCGGCGGCAAAACCGCTGCCGGTAAAGGTCTGGTTAACGTGGGCCGGATGCACGGCAGAGGCGATCATCGCCGCCTTATAAAACTGCGACGGATCGCCCGCGCCCAGCCCGACGGAAACGGAAGGCACGGCGGCCGTCCAGCGCTTCACTTCGCGCACGCCCTCCTCAACGGAGGCAAACTGCGCGGAAAGCACGCCGATAACCGCATGGCCTTCGGCGGCGTCATAGATTTCCCTGGCGTTGGCGATATCTTTCGCCAGCACGTTAATCGCCACGCGCTGGCGATAAAAATTAATTTGCTGCATGTTCGGCAATCTCCTTTAAACGCGCCACGATAAGCGCCATTTCGCCCTCTGCCACCGTACGCGGATCGAGGCTGAAAACGCCCTGGTGCAGGTTGTAGCGGCGGGCATAAATCGCGATCTCCCCGCCGCGCAGCTGCGTCTCTACCTCGCGGGCGTCCAGCCCCAGCACGCTGGCCTCCACCCGGATGCGGATACGCCAGATGGCGCGACCCGCCTCATCCTGCTCGATGTCGGCCGCCAGCCCGCGAATCGCGGAAATCGCCTCGGCGGTGGGCTGGAGCTGTCCGGCGGTCACCACGGTCTGCCCCTGGTGGTAGTTCTCCAGCGCGTATACCAGCCCGACCATATTCTCCTTGCCGATTTTCATCGCCCGGGCAATGCCCTCGTGCTGGGCTTTGCAGGCGTCTATCCAGCGCGCTGTACCGGTAATAAAGCCGGAAGTCGGCGCGTTAAACGCCTTCGCGCCGCTGTAAATCACCATATCGGCCCCGCTGGCGACCCAGGCGTGCAGATCCTCTTCGGCGGCGGCATCGACGATCAGCGGCAGCTCGTGCTGACGGGCGACCGCCACAAAGTCCGCAATGCTCAGCATGCCTTTCTGTACGCAGTGGTGCGATTTCACATACAGCAGTGCGGCGGTGCGCGGGGTAACCGCGCTTTCCAGCTGCCAGCGTGCAGACAGATTACTGGAGCCGACCTCCACCACCCGTCCGCCGCCGAGGCGGATGGCGCTGGTAATCGGTGCGCCGTAGTCCACGTTGTGCCCGCGCAGCATCACCACCTCGTTCGCCATGCCCGTGCTGTCCGGCATCATCGCCACGCGGGCCGGATCGCCCCGGGTAATGGCCGCGGCAACGGCGATGGCAATCCCCGCCGAGGCGCAGGAGGTGATATAGCTGGCCTCCGCGCCGGTATAGCGGGAAACCAGTTCGCCGCTGCGGTCCACCAGCCGGTCAATCTCCACAAAGGCAGCCGCCGCCTGCGCCGTGGCCTGCATCACTTCCGGGGCCACGCTGGATACGCCCAGAATGGTCATCTTGCCGCAGGCGTTGATCACCCGTTTCAGCCCCAGACGTTGATAGATATTTTGCGTCATGATTTACAGTACCCCCAGCAGCGAACAGACCACGCTCAGCGCGACAATCGACAGCAGAATGGTGGTGTAGCGCGGCCCTTTTTTCACCAGATAGAAGTAGACCGAGAACACCGCCGCCAGCGGCAGCAGGCCGGGAGCGATCGAATCCAGGATCTGCTGCACCACCACTTCCGATCCTTCCAGCGCGCTGATCTTCAGCGGGGTAGTGATCTTCACATAGCTGGCAGACAGCGCGCCCATCATAATCAGCCCCAGCACGTTGGCACCGTAGATCAGCTCTTTGATCCGCCCGCCCTGCAGCAGGCCGATTATCGAGTCGCGGCCCAGGGTGTAGCCTTTGTGGATCATGCCGTAGCTCACCGCCAGGGTAATCGCCGGATAGAGGATCAGTGGAATAATCCCGCCCATCGCGCTGCCGCCGGCGGCGAAGGGGATAAAGATGGCGATCAGCAGCGGCATCACCGCCGCCCAGATGATCGAGTCACCCATCCCGGCCAGCGGCCCCATCAGGCCGGTTTTGATCCCGGTGATCGACGCGTCGCTGATCGGTTCGCCCCGCGTTTTTTGCTCTTCCATGGCGATGGCGATCCCCTGGATCACCGCGCCGAAGGTCTGCTCCGAGTTAAAGAAGTTCAGATGGCGTTTCAGCGCTTCGACCTGTTCCTCTTTCTGCGGATACAGTTTTTTGATAATCGGCGTCATCGAGGCGCAGAAAATCAGGCTCTGCAAACGCTCGTAGGAGCTGGAAACCTCCGCGCCCAGCCAGTAAATAAACCAGGCTTTGGTGATATCGCCCTTGGTCAGCGCCCGGCTCTCCCGTGCGCGCTCCACCAGTTCATGCTGCATTACGTCGCTGCTCATCACGCCGCTCCTTCATTTTTCGCCAGGCCCTTAATCAGGAAGGCCACACAGGTACCGAAGATCGCCATCGCCATGATGTCTAACTTGAGGTACAGCACCGCAAAGAATCCGCCGATAAACCACGGCAGCAGGCTCTTTTTACCAATCACCATAATGGTGATGGCGAAGCCGAGCGCCGGGAGAATCCCGCCCATGATTTCAAAGGAGTGGGTCAGCCAGTGCGGCATCAGTTTAAGGAAACTTTCCACCACGTTCTGACCGAAGTAGTTGGCGGCAAACACCACCGGGAAGCGCAGCGCCAGCCCGAGCAGCGCCGGATAGAGAAAGGCGCAGCGCATAATGCCGGACATATTGGCGGTTTCGGCGTGCTTATCGGCCATATGCACCCAGGCGGCGTTCAGCGTGCGGCGCAGCTGATCGAGGAACACGCCGATCACGCCAAACGGAATCGCCAGGGCAATCGCCAGGTTCGGATCCATCCCGGCCTTCACGGCGATAGGGATCGAGATACAGGCGGCCAGCGCCGGGTCCGACGGCACGTTACCGCCGGGCGTGGAGGTCACGCCGAGGTACACCAGCTGCATGCCCGCGCCGATAATCATCGCCGTATGCATATTGCCCAACAGCAGGCCGACAAACACCGCGATCACCACCGGCTGTAGCAGCATGGCGGAAAGGGTATATCCGAGGCGTAAACGGGCAAACCAGTAGTACAGGCCCATCAGGCTTGCAAAGAGTAGAGTATCCATAATGTTATCCTTTACACCTTATCCTTCAGGCGGGCTGCGCCTGAAAGAGGGGTGCAGTGAGTGAGTTAGAATTTTTTCAGGATATCGTCCAGCGACTGCGGCTTATCTTCCGGGATGGTCTGGAAGAACACCTGCACGCCGCGATCTCGCAGATCTTTCAGAATGCCGACGTCTTTCTCGTCCAGGGTGATGTTCTGGAAGACCGCTTTGCGGTTAGGTCCACCGCCCAGCCCGCCGACCTGCACATTGGTCACATCAAATCCCTGCTGTACCGCATCCTGGATCGCCGCCAGCGACGGGAACAGCACCAGTACTTTGCCGTCGCCGAGCTGGTTCTCTTTCCACGATGCCGCAAAGCTTTGATTGCTGTAGCAGTCCACTTTGATGTTCGGCGGTGCGGCCATCAGGTAGATGTTTTTCATAAACGGATCGGCGTCCAGCTCGTCGCTGACTACGGCGATGCGGTTGGCCT
This sequence comes from Pantoea coffeiphila, assembly GCF_016909495.1. Lineage (GTDB taxonomy): Bacteria > Pseudomonadota > Gammaproteobacteria > Enterobacterales > Enterobacteriaceae > Erwinia > Erwinia coffeiphila. Next base: position 180,943 of record NZ_JAFBFW010000005.1, read on the forward strand.
GGGACTGCCCAACCCATTTGGTGACCACCTGGCCGTGAATCAGGCGGCTGTCAATGCGGCATAAAACGATCGTTGCCATGCTGTGTTCCTTTTTATTGTGGTTGTTGTAATTGACGAACGTGGGCGACCACGTCCAGGCAGCTGCTGCGCCCGGCATCGACCAGATCGGCCACGCAGTCGGTCAGCGGACCCGCATCGCGGCGGTCCAGCGCTTCCAGCAGCAGGGAGGCATTCAGCCCGCAAATCACCGCCACCGGGTAGTCCGCGCTGAGCCGCGCCGCCACGTTAGAGGTGGTGCCGCCGATAAAATCGGTGAGGATCAGCGAGCCGTGCGGCATCGCTTTCACCACGGCTTCCACCCGCTGATAAAACTCGCCGAGCGTATCCACCGGCATCAGAGCGATTTCCATCACGCCCTGAATTTCGCCGGTCACCATGCGCAGGCTGTTGCAAAGCTGTTCTCCCCAGCCGCCGTGGGTCAGCAGCAGGATCTGGGGCAAGGGTTCAATAGGGACAGCGGTAGTCAAAGTGGCCTCCTGGCTCAATTACGTTTACAGACGTACATAGAGCAAGGGCTGTGCCAGAGTTTGTGTCACGCGGGGAAGGGGGCAGGCACGGCGGGGCGCGGGGCCCCGCCGGATAAGGGATTAACCGTAAAGCAGTTCGTAGATATAAAAATATTCCGCGTCGGACATTCTAATGGCGTAGGCCTCTTCAATCGGCAGAAACGCGGTTTTGATGACACTAAGCGCGCGGACATCGAGATCGGGCCGGTTTTCCAGCGCCATCTGTAACGGTTTTCGATTAATCACGATACGCTCGACCATGCAGCAGCAGTGGATCAGGAAGCGCAGTGTCACCTGGCGGCTCGGTTTGAGCGAAAGGGCGGTGGTGAGATGGTCAAATACGCTCTCCATCTCCTTCAGTATGCGCTGAGGATTGAGCACCGAGATGTGGTTGATGATGCTTTCCATCGTTAGCGCGCTGATAAAACGCATCGCGCTGCGCTCCATTTCCAGCCGACGTTCGGCGCTGGAGAGATCCGGCGTCAGCAGGCTCAGCACCAGCTCCGGCCCCTGCTCGGAGAACAGCTCTTCCAGCGAGATAAAAGGAATATCCGGCAGCCCAGGCTGGAAGGTGCCGACGATGCCCGCCAGCCGTTCACCGGGCTTCAGCGCCTGCTGCACGCGTTCCAGGCTGCGCACCTCGTTGTAATCGAGGATCGCCAGCCGGGTATCCTGCGACATCAGCTCGCCGAAACTTTCCTCCAGCACCTTTTTGATTTTCTCTGCCGTGCCCATGCCGGTAATGCAGGAGATGGCCAGCACCTTGCCGCCGTGCTCCTGCTGCGGCGTGCAGAACTGGCTGGCAATGCCTTTATCCTGCATCAGCTGGGCCAGCTGCGGCAGATCGCTGGTTTCATAGCTGAGATCCAGCCCCACTTCCAGCAGGCTGGTCAGGGTGATATTTGGCATCAGCAGCACGTCGATCTGGAACAGTTTGCTGATGGTGCTGCCAAAATGGACCAGCGAACCGATATCCACCATCAGGATCAGCCGCCGGTACTGGCGGGCCTGAATCATCTGCGTCAGCGTTTCCAGCGTATCGTGCACCGACTGTTCAAACGGCATATCAATGGCGCTGAACAGCTCGCGTTCCAGCACCCGGTTCACGTACTGCGCCATGCTGGTGGCGGTAGTCGCGCCGTGGGCAATCAGGATCACCCCGCAGTCGGGGCTGGCGTCGATCCGCTGGCGGTAATGGCGGCACTCCTTAAGGAACAGGCACAGCCAGACGACTTCCGTCGCCGGGCACTGAATATGCAGCAGCTCGTTGATTTTACGGCACAGCAGGGTGGCATTCTCGTACTCATCCTTACAGCGGTCGAGGATCAGATTCGATGAATAAAGCTGTGGGATCAGTCCACGCTGTACGTAACCAATCAGCGCGAGGAAGTGTTTGCGCAGCGGGTTCAGCAGGTTTTCCGGCAGGGCAAAGCCCAGCACCTGCTCCACGCAGCCGATCAGCAGCGTGACCCGCTCTTCGATCCGATCGCCGTAGCGCGGCGGATGCGCGGTACTGTCGCGGCTGTAGAGTCCGTATTCAAAAATCGAGCTGAGCTTATTTTTCAGGATCGCCAGCGTTTCCGCGGGCGGCACGTTGCTGTTGCGCAGGTTGACGTATTCGCGGGTCAGGAAGCTGTAGAACAGATCGCTCTCTTCCGCCTCCATCCCGCTGGCCAGCGAGGTTTTTAACGCGGGCAGAGTGCGCGCATCCACGCTCAGCCGCTCCTTACCGGCAAACAGACCATCCACCAGCTGGCGCTGTTCTGGCGTGGCGTTAAACGGGTTCTCTACCAGTTGCTTATCCAGCTGGAGCGTATCGTTATGTTCCGTCATTCCCGCCGCCCAGGCCTGCGCGCACAGGAACTGAATATCGCTTTTCAGCTGGCCGATATTGCCCTCCAGCGGCTTATTCAGCAGCCAGAGCAGCAGCGTTTTATCAATGCTGACGGTGCGCTCGATCTTGCGGCTTTCACGCTGTAAGAAGCCAACGATCAGTTCGATCTGTTCCTCAACCGTTCTCTGACGGATGCCCGGCAGATCGATGCAGACCTGAATTCGCCGCTGGAAGGTGCGCAGCAGGGCGGAGCTGACCGGTTCGGTCGTGGCACAAATCAGCCGGATGGCAATCGGGCGCGGCGTGCTGCTGGTTCCCAGCGGGCGATACTCGCCCTTATCAAGGATAGAGAACAGTTTTTCCTGGCCTTCATACGGCAGGCGATGCACTTCATCCAGCAGTAGATAGCCGCCGTCCGCCTGCTCCACCAGCCCGATTTTATTTTCGCTGGCACCGGTAAACGCGCCCTGGCGATGTCCGAACAGATGGGAAGAGAGTAGCTCCGGGTTGTGGGCGTATTCCGCGCAGTTAAAGTAGACCAGCGGCGGGGGAGTTCCGGCCGTGTGCTTGCAGGCAAAGCGATGCATCAGCTCGGCGAAAAAGGTTTTTCCCACACCGGAAGGGCCGGTCAGCAACACGTGCAGCCCGTGTGGGTAGAGCACGGCGGCACGGCCTTTTTCCACCGCATCGCGCAGGCTGCGATCGAAGCCAGTCAGCGCGGTGAAGGGATCGTCGGTAGCGTGATTTTCCCGGCGCGGCAGCAGGTCGGCGATCGATCGCACTTCGCGCTCGGACTCATCCAGCGAACGGCCCAGCAGCGCTTCCGCCGCCCGGCGGTGCAGAAAGAACACCGGACGGCCACGGCTTTTGATCGCCAGGCCATCATTCCACAGCTGATTAAGGTCCTTGCTCACCGAGTTGCGCGCCAGCCCGAGGTTAAATCCCATCGCTTCGGCGGTGCAGGCTTTTTCCTCCGCCAGATCGGTCAGGCTGAGTCCCTGCGTTAACCGTTCCAGCTCCCCAAGTATGATTTCAATCCGTTTCATCTCTTTACCGCTTAAAAATAAATGACGATTGAGAACATACACTAATCGGCGGGTGGAGAAAGAGACGAGGGTTACAGATGCGGGGTGGGATGGGATTGCTGCGAGTCTTGCTGCCGGGTTGCGTTGAGATTGGCGAGTGGGGCACGTCCTCTGCGGCGGTCGGGCGGTCCTCACGTCGCTGCGCGATGCCTTCGGTTACGGCTGCGGGTCTTGCGGATCGGCGCAGAGCGGGCGTCCTGCCCGCGCTGCACCTGAGCCCAGCATCCCTGCTGGTCTCTCCGGCCCCGCTGCCTGCACCTCAGCGCTGCGGATTGCCCGGCCGCCGCAGAGGACGTGCCCCTTTTGGCTAATTGCTCGCTGTTTTAGAACTTGAGAGTTTGAGTTCAGGCTTACCGGGCGGTAAGCCTGTCTTTCACTCTTTGGCTCAGAACGTGTAGTTCAGCGATACCCAGTAGTTGCGGCCAGGCGTTACGTAGCCGGTGGTGGAGGCCAGCGTCTGGAAGTAATCGCCCGCGTAGGTGCTGCTGCGGCCAGCCTGATACAGACTGACTTTCGAGAAGTCCTTATCCAGCACGTTGTTGATCGAGCCGTTCACCGTCAGCGCCGGGGTGATTTTATAGGCTGCGCCCATGTTCACCACCGTCCAGGCCTTCAGATAGGCACCGCGGTCGTCGTAGACCGTTTTCTCAATCGCGCTCAGGTTGCCGTAGCCGGTGGTGTAACGCGGGGTTTTGCCGTGATATTCCGCCGCGATCCATGAGGTCAGATCGTCGCTCATCTGCCACGACATTTTCGCGTTAGCCATATGGCGTGCGGTATTGGTCAGTGGTGCGCCCGGATTATCGCCACCGCGCTGTTTGCTGTCGGTGTAGGTGTAATTCAGATTCAGCGTCAGTTCCGGGATAACCACCGGGAAGGAGGAGGCGAACTCAATCCCCTGGTTAATCGCCTTACCGACGTTACGATACGAGTTTGTCGAATCGTCGATGGTTTCACTGGAAATCGCGTTACGGAAGTTGCTGATAAAGCCGGTGACGTTGGCTTTTACATTGTCGGCATTTTCATAGTAAATCCCGGTTTCGTAGTTAACGCTGGATTCCGGCTTCAGGTTCGGATTACCGAGGGTGCTAATCAGACCATTGCCCGCCACGCCGCTAACGCCGTTATGTAGCTGGGCGAGGGAAGGGGCTTTATAACCGGTGCTGACACCGCCCTTCACCGTCCAGTCGTCCAGCGCGTTCCACACCAGGTAGGCGCGCGGGCTGACGTGGCCGCCGAAGCTGTCGTGTTTCTCGTAGCGCGCGCCCCAGGTCAGGGAAAGCGGATCGATAATCTGCCAGTCGTCTTCGGTAAACAGGGACCAGGTTTTCTGTTTGAAGGTCTCGCCGCTGTTCGCCAGCACGATGCCGTCCTTCAGGCGGGAATCCCAGTATTCACCGCCCACGGTCAGCAGGTGGTCGTCACCAATCGGCGCAACGAGACTGGTATTGAAAATGGCATTGGTGTTCTTCAGTTCGCGATCCTGTCCACTCAGGCCACTGTTCTCCGCAGAAAGCGTACGCGGGGTCAGTACGCGGCCTTTGTTTTCCGTAACCGCATAGGAAAGGCTGGAGCTCCAGCGGCCCAGAGACAGGTCGGTGTCGTGGCCGATAACCACTTTATTGCGCTGATAGTGCAGTTTGTCGCGATAGCCGCCGCCGCTGGTGCCGATCGGGCCAAGCTGACTGTGGCTGTTGTCATACTCCTGCTCGGCGGTTTCACCATCGATCCACAGAGTATTTTTATCGCTGGTTTTGTAGTTCAGCCGCCCGCCTACGGTGTAGTTATTGCTTTTGGTAGGGTAAGGAACGCGTGTGTCGCTGCCGCTATCGCTGAGGCTGGTAACGCTGGAACCCTGGCGGTGTTCGAAGTTGCCGCGCAGGGTCAGATCCAGCGTATTGGGGATCAGCGCGCCGCTGGTGTACAGGCCCACGGTCGAGCTGTCGCCCCATTTGCTGTGTTCCTGTACCGAATGAGAGAGGTTCAGCCCGCCGTGCCATTCGTCGGTGTTTTTCTTAGTAATAATGTTGATCACGCCACCCATGGCATCAGAGCCGTAGAGCGTTGACATCGGGCCACGGATTACTTCGATATGATCGATAGCGGAAAGCGGCGGCATCATAGCGGTATTCAGGGTACCGAAACCGTTGGGGGTGGTATCGGAGCTGGCATTCTGTCGGATACCGTCGATGAGGATCAGCGTATAGCTGCTGGGCATGCCGCGTATAGAGATATCCAGCCCGCCGGTTTTCCCGGTTCCGCCGCGTACGTCTACACCTTCCATACCGCTAAGTGCTTCACCCAAATCACTGTAGTTTTTTTTGGTCAGTTCATCCTGGCTGACAACGGAAATTGAGGCAGGAGCATTGGTGAGTTTTTGTTCATAGCCGCTGGCGGTGACAACCAGAGTGCCTTCCTGGGCAAAAACGGGTACTGATGCCGCAAAAAGGATTGCAGCCGTGATTTTATTGATTTTCATTTCAGAACCATTAGGAAATTTTGCAAGACGCGGCGTTACATTAATAAACACTTTCTAAACGGATTCTTAACGGTGACGAGAATGATAATGATTGGCGTTACTGTTTTGAGCGATAAATTGGCTGTGCGTTGAGATTGGCGATCGGGGCACGTCCTCTGCGGCGGTCGGGCGGTCCTCGCGTCGCTTTGCGATGCCTTCGGTTTCGGCTATGGGCCTTGCGGATCGGCGCAGAGCGGGCGTCCTGCCCGCGCTGCGCCTGAGCCCAGCATCCCTGCTGGTTTCTCCGGCCCCACAGCCTACACCACAGCGCTGCGGATTGCCCGGCCGCAGCAGAGGATGTACCCCGTTTGGTTTAGTGTTCGCTGTTTGAAGAACGCTAATTAGCACCGAATGTGGGAATCTCGCCAGTATTGTGAAAGAAGGAAGAGCTGATGGGTTTTTCAGGCAACGTGAAAGTCAGAAAGCAGGCTGGTTGTGCCCCCGAGCGGGCAATCCACAGCGCTGAACGCAGAGAGGAAGCCAGGATTCGCCCACAGGGAAGTGGGCGAAAGGCACAGCCGCGCAGGACGCGCGTCTGTGCCGATCCGTCCGACTGACGAGCGAAGTGAAGGAACCGCGCAGCGGCGCGAGGACCGCCCGATCGGGGGCACAACCAGCCAGCGCCATCCCAGACCTTGCAAACGACACAGCGAAAATGCGCATCCCTACCGGTCCGGCAGATTATCACCGTAGTCTTGCCACTACAGGGTTCAATCCCGGCGTGAAAACGACCAGAAACCTGTACATATGATCTATTTTTTGTAAAAGTTTGTCGCATCCCCCGATCCTCTGAGAAATTTCTGGATATTGCACTAGGCTTTGCAAATAAAGCCATGTGAATGTCAGGGGTAGCCTGCAACGATGAACAATCATGAAGACGAACTGAAAAGGCTACGTGAAGCCCTGCAGAACCGCCTGGATCAGCTACTGCCCGCCGGAGAACAGCAGGATCTGGTGTTTACCGCCATGCGTGAAGGCACGCTGTCAGCGGGCAAACGTGTTCGCCCCCTGCTGCTGATTCTGGCCGCCCGCGATCTGGGCTGTGCGGTGGAGCAACCCGGCCTGCTCGATCTCGCCTGCGCGGTTGAAATGGTGCATGCCGCGTCGCTGATGCTGGATGATATCCCCTGTATGGACAATGCGTTACTGCGCCGCGGCCGTCCGACTATCCACTCTCAGTACGGTGAAAACGTCGCTATCCTCGCCGCCGTTGCGCTGTTGAGTCGTGCTTTTGGTGTGGTGGTGGAGGCGCAGTCGTTGCCCCCCCTCTGCAAAACCCAGGCCGTTGCAGAGCTGTCGCTGGCGGTGGGATCGCAGGGGCTGGTGCAGGGCCAGTATCTCGATCTCAGCGAAGGCAGCCGGGCGAGAAGCAGCGAGGCGATCCTGCTGGCCAACGAACTCAAAACCAGCCGTTTATTTGATGCATCATTGCAGATGGCGGCCATCGTTGCCGGATCTTCACTCCAAACCCGTCAGCGCCTGCGCTGTTTCGCTCAGGATCTGGGGCAGGCATTCCAGCTGATGGACGATCTCTCCGACGGGCTGAGCAACACCGGCAAAGACGCGAATAAGGACAGTGGCAAATCGACGCTGGTGGCCTTGTTGGGGGCTGAAGCCGTCCATCAGAAGCTGCGTGAGCATCTGCGCAGTGCGGATGAACATATCGCCAGCGCCTGCCATCGTGGCCTCTCTACCCGGCATTTTATGCATGCCTGGTTTGACAAGCAGATGGCGCAGTTTGGCAAAAGCAGCACGCAGCCGGGGTGCTAATGAGCGATCTTATCCAGCGAAAAAGCGATCACCTCGATATCATTCTTGATCCATCGCGCAGAGTGAAAACCCGTACAACCGGTTTTGAACGATGGCGCTTTGAGCACTGTGCGCTGCCGGAGCTGAGCCTCGATCGCATCGATCTTCACACCGCGCTTTTCGGCAAAACGCTCAAAGCGCCGCTGCTGATCAGCTCGATGACCGGTGGGACCCGGCGCGCCAAAAGTATTAATCGTCATCTGGCGGAGGCCGCTCAGGCGCTCGGGCTGGCGATGGGCGTCGGCTCCCAGCGCGTGGCACTGGAAAGCGAACAGGACTGGGGGCTGACGCGCGAACTGCGCCAGATCGCGCCAGATATTCCGCTGCTGGCTAATCTTGGCGCGGCGCAAATCGCCGGGAAAAGCGGCACGGAATATGCCCGGCGGGCGGTCGGAATGATTGAGGCCGATGCGTTGATTATCCATCTTAATCCGCTGCAGGAAGCCCTGCAGCACGGGGGTGACCGCGACTGGCGCGGGGTGCTGGCCGCCATCGCCCATACGGTTGAAGCATTGCCGGTGCCGGTGATTGTCAAAGAAGTTGGCGCGGGGCTGTCCGTACCGGTGGCGCGTCAGCTGGTTGACGTGGGTGTGGCGATGCTGGATATCGCTGGCGCGGGCGGCACCAGCTGGGCGGCGGTGGAAGGAGAGCGGGCCGCATCGCCGCAGGCCCGGGCGGTGGCGATGGCTTTCTCCGACTGGGGTATCCCTACCGCGCAGGCGCTGACAGAGCTGCATCAGGCGCTGCCGCACGTGCCGCTGATTGCTTCCGGCGGTATTGCCGATGGCATAGATGCGGCGAAAGCGCTGCGCCTGGGAGCCGATTTAGTCGGCCAGGCCGCAGGTGTACTGAGCTGCGCAACGGTCTCCGGCGAGGCGGTAGTAGACCATTTTCAGGTGATGATTGAACAACTGCGCATAGCCTGCTTCTGCTCCGGCAGCGGCAGCCTTCGCGATCTCCGCCAGGCTAAACTGGTCCCCGCTGAATGAGTGCACCTCGCTGGGATCTGATACTGGTGGGTGCCGGGCTGGCGAATGGTCTGATTGCCTGGCGGCTGCGTCAATTGCAGCCAGGGCTGCGCGTGCTGATGATTGAAGCGGATGCAGCGCCGGGCGGTAATCATACCTGGTCCTTCCACCAGCGCGATCTGCTGCCGGAACAGCATCGCTGGCTGGCGCCGCTGGTGGCGCATCGCTGGGCGGGATACGACGTGTGCTTCCCGGCGCTGAACCGCACGCTGGCGGGCGAGTATATCAGCGTGACCTCAGAACGCTTTGCCATCGCGATCCGTCAGGCGCTGGGCGATCGTCTGTGGACCGGCGCTCGAGCCGTGAGTCTGACGCCGGAAACGGTGACGCTGGATAATGGACAAACGCTGAGCGCGGCGGCAGTGATTGACGGGCGCGGCTATCGGCCCGGTCCCCATCTTATCGTCGGCTGCCAGGCCTTTTTAGGCCAGCAGTGGAGCCTGAGCCAGCCGCACGGTCTGACCCGGCCGATACTGATGGATGCCACCGTTGACCAGTCGGCGGGCTACCGTTTTGTTTACACCCTGCCGCTTTCCGAACATCGGCTGCTGATTGAAGATACGCACTACATCGATCGCGCTACGCTGAACGGCGATCTCGCGCGGCAACAGATCCGCCAGTACGCGGCACGTCAGGGCTGGATGCTGGAAGAATTGGAGCGGGAAGAGCAGGGCAATCTGCCAATCGCGCTGGCAGGGGATGCGCGTGCATTCTGGCAGGCGCAGGCAGGGCAGCCGGGCAGCGGGCTGCGCGTCGGGCTGTTTCATGCCACCACCGGTTATTCACTGCCGCAGGCGGTGGCGCTGGCGGATTTAATCGCCGCAGCCCCCGATCTGAACGCCGCTGCGTTGTTCAGGCTGATTCAGGATTACGCCCTGGCACAGTGGCGGCGTCAGCGCTTCTTTCGCCTGCTTAACCGCATGCTGTTTCTCGCCGGGCCGCCGCAGGCACGCTGGCAGGTGATGCAGCGATTTTATCAACTGAACCACGGACTGATTGCCCGCTTCTACGCGGGTCAGCTAACGCTGCAAGACAGGGTGCGGATTCTGGCAGGTAAGCCACCGGTTCCGGTTGGCGAAGCCCTGCGCGCCGCACTGAACTACTCCCCCCGGCTGCGAGTTTTTCACGATGAATAAAACAGTCGTTATCGGTTCTGGCTTCGGCGGCCTTGCCCTGGCGATCCGCCTGCAGGCCGCAGGTATCCCCACGCTGCTGCTGGAGCAGCGAGATAAACCGGGCGGCCGCGCCTATGTTTATCAGGACGACGGATTTACCTTTGACGCCGGACCGACGGTGATTACTGACCCGACGGCGATCGAAGAGCTGTTCAGCCTGGCCGGTAAGCGCATTGAGGATTACGTCGAACTGCTGCCGGTCACGCCGTTTTACCGGCTTTGCTGGGAAGATGGTGAAGTCTTCGATTACGACAACGATCAGGCAAGGCTGGAAGCACAGATCCACCGCCTCAACCCGCGCGATGTGGAAGGCTACCGCCAGTTTCTGGCCTACTCGAAAGCGGTGTTTAAAGAAGGGTATCTGAAGCTGGGCAGCGTACCGTTTTTATCCTTCCGCGATATGCTGCGCGCCGGGCCGCAGCTGGCACGGCTTCAGGCGTGGCGCAGCGTCTACGGCAGGGTGTCGGCGTTTATTGAAAACGAACAGCTGCGGCAGGCATTCTCCTTCCACTCGCTGCTGGTCGGCGGCAATCCCTTCGCCACCTCGTCCATTTACACGCTGATCCACGCGCTGGAGCGGGAATGGGGCGTGTGGTTTGCGCGCGGCGGCACCGGGGCGCTGGTGCAGGGGCTGGTGAAGCTGTTTGAGGATCTCGGCGGCACGCTGGAGCTGAACGCCGAAGTGACCAGGCTGGAGGCGGAAGGCGAGCGCATCTGCGCGGTACAACTGAAGGACGGCAGGCGTATTGCTGCCGCTTCGGTTGCTTCAAATGCCGATGTGGTACAGACCTATGCAAAACTTCTGGGGCACCACCCCATCGGCGCGGCACGCGGCGCATCGCTGAAGCGTAAGCGCTTGAGCAACTCGCTGTTTGTACTCTATTTCGGGCTGAATAAGCATCACAGCCAGCTGGCGCACCACACCGTCTGTTTTGGCCCGCGCTATAAGGCACTGATCGATGAGATCTTTCACTCCCCCACGCTGTCGGAAGACTTTTCCCTTTATCTGCACGCGCCCTGCGTGACCGATCCGTCCCTGGCCCCGCCGGGCTGCGGCAGCTATTACGTGTTAGCGCCGGTGCCTCATCTCGGCACGGCGGATCTCGACTGGACGGTGGAAGGCCCGCGCCTGCGCGACCGCATTTTCGCCTATCTGGAGCAGCACTATATGCCCGGCCTGCGCGAGCAGCTGGTGACGCACCGCATGTTTACCCCGTTTGATTTCCGCGATCGGCTGGGTGCCTGGCAGGGATCGGCATTTTCCATCGAACCGATCCTGCGGCAGAGCGCCTGGTTCCGGCCGCATAACCGCGACAGCCGGATAAGCAACCTCTATCTGGTTGGTGCGGGCACACATCCGGGGGCGGGCATACCCGGGGTCATCGGTTCGGCAAAAGCCACCGCGCGCCTGATGCTGGAGGATCTCCAATGACGAACGGCACGCTGATGGATCACGCCACCGAAACGATGGCGGCAGGATCAAAGAGTTTTGCCACTGCATCGAAGCTGTTCGATGCGCCGACCCGCCGCAGCGCGCTGATGCTCTACGCCTGGTGCCGCCACTGTGATGATGTGATTGACGGCCAGGTGCTGGGCTTCCATCAGTCAGCACCGGACAGCGACAGTGCGGCGCAGCGGCTGTACTGCCTGAAAATGCAGACGCAGCGTGCCTTTGACGGCATAAAAATGGACGACCCGGCCTTCGCGGCGTTGCAGGAGGTGGCGCTAAGCCACGGCATTCCCCCACGTCTGGCTTTTGAACATCTTGAAGGCTTCGCGATGGACGTGCGGGAAACGCACTACGTTACGTTTGAGGATACGCTGCGCTACTGCTATCACGTGGCGGGCGTGGTGGGCCTGATGATGGCGCGGGTGATGGGCGTGCGCGACGAGTCGGTGCTGGATCGCGCCTGCGATCTGGGGCTGGCGTTTCAGTTGACCAACATCGCCCGCGATATCGTGGAAGATGCGCAGGTGGGGCGCTGCTATCTGCCCGCGCAGTGGCTGGCTGAGGAAGGGATAATCGCCGCTCAGATCGCCGATCCGGTTAATCGTGAAAAACTGGCGCGCCTGGCGCAGCGGCTGGTGGCGGCAGCGGAACCTTACTACGCCTCTGCCCGCGCCGGTCTGCCCGGCCTGCCTTTACGCAGCGCGTGGGCGATTGCCTCTGCGCACGGCGTTTATCGCGAAATTGGCGTGAAGGTCAGTGCGGCAGGCCCCCGCGCCTGGGATGTTCGTCAGGGGACCAGTCGGCCGGAGAAGCTCGGGCTGCTGATTAAGGGTGCTGCACAGGCGCTCAGTTCTCGCCTCGCGAAGCCGACGCATCGTGCGCGCGATCTGTGGCAGCGTCCCCGCTAGCCGCTTTTTCGTTTCCGGTTGTGGCGTGTGCCTGCTGATTGCGGCGGCGAAGCGTCGCCTGTAGCTTTGCCACCGGCGGCGCATAGAGAAAACCGAACGACACGCAGTGCTCTTTACCCCGCACCGCATGATGCAGCCGATGGGCCAGATACAGGCGTTTTAAGTATCCCTTACGCGGAATATAGCGAAACGGCCAGCGCTGGTGGACCAGGCCATCGTGAACGATAAAGTAGAGCAGGCCGTACAGCGTCATTCCCGCACCAATCCACTGTAGTGGCCAGACTCCCGACGCGCCGGTGGCGATCAGCGCGATGGCCAGCGCGGCAAAGACCACGGCATACAGGTCATTCACTTCGAATTTGCCGCTGTGCGGTTCATGGTGTGAGAGGTGCCAGCCCCATCCCCAGCCGTGCATGATGTATTTGTGCGTCAGCGCGGCGATAATTTCCATTGCGGCGACGGTCGCCAGGACAATCAGGGTGTTCCACAGCACGAGCATTTGTATTCCTTGTTGTCCAGGGGCTGAGAGGGTATGTGCTCCGGGTTATTGATAAGTATAGCAATGGGGTGGGGGGCTGCCGGATTAGCTGCTGAGTACGCGGTGTTATTTGCTGTGGGATTAGTGATTTGGGTCTTGCGGCTGGTTTGCGTTGAGATTGGCGATCGGGGCACGTCCTCTGCGGCGGCCGGGCGGTCCTCACGTCGCTGTGCGATGCCTTCGGTTACGGCTGCGGGTCTTGTGCTGCTGGGTTGCGTTGGGATTAGGGATCGGGGCACGTCCTCTGCGGCGGCCGGGCGGTCCTCGCGCCGCTGCGCGGTCCCTTCGGTTCCGGCTTCGGGTCTTGCGGATCGGCGCAGAGCGGGCGTCCTGCCCGCGCTGCACCTGAGCCCAGCATCCCTGCTGGTCTCTCCGGCCCCGCAGCCTGCACCTCAGCGCTGCGGATTGCCCGGCCGCCGCAGAGGGCGTGCCCCGTTTAGTTAAGTATTCGCTGTTTGAAGAACACTAATTAGCGCGAATATGGGAATCTCGCCAGCATTGTGAAAGAAGGAAGAGCTGATGAGTTTTTCAGGCAACACAGAAGTCAGAAAGCAGGCTGGTTGTGCCCCCGAGCGGGCAATCCACAGCGCTGAACGCAGAGAGGAAGCCAGGATTCGCCCACAGGGAAGTGGGCGAAAGGCACAGCCGCGCAGGACGCGCGTCTGTACCGGTCCGACAGGCTGACGAGCGAAGTGAAGGAACCGCGCAGCGGCGCGAGGACGCCCGACCGGGGGCACAACCAGCCAGCGCCAACTCAGACTTTGCAAACAAGCGACTGTACCGGTCCATTCGGCTGACAAACAAAGTGAAGGAACCGCACAGCGGTGCGAGGACGCCCGATCGGGGGCACAACCAGCCAGCGTTACCACCGATTCACATCGAATCTCACCGACCGTTAAACCGCTGGAGCATCCACCTCATTTAATCCCCCGTTAATACGAAAAGCCACCCGCTGCGGATGATTCACCGAAACCAGATACTCAATTGGCCGACGCTGCCTGTCGTAAATCACCCCGCGATACACCAGTGCGGGGCTCTCCGGCTTCGCCTGCAACAGCTGATGTTCCTCTTCATTCATCGCCGCAGCGCGAAGCGTTCCTTCATCGTACACATCCTGAATCTGGTAGCGTTCGGCCAGCAGGCGATACAGCGATCCGGCCTCTTCCAGCATTTCGGCACTGAGATCCACGACCCGCGCACGGGGTAAATAGCTGGTTTCCAGACAGAAAGGCTGCCCGTCGGCCAGACGCAGGCGTTTGATCATCACCACTTCGTCGCCCTCTGCGATGTGCAGCAGGCGCGCAATACGGGCGCTGGCGGTGGATATATGGAAATAGATCAGCTGGCTGCTGGGAACGGCACCGTTAAGCTCCAGGATCTTACCGATCCCCAATGCGGGCTGTAGCGGTCGTTCAATGGGGGTATCCAGCAGCCAGGTGCCCTGATTGCCCCGTCGCTCCAGCACACCTTCCTCAACCAGCTCTGCCAGCAGTTTGCGCACGGTCATCCGGCTGAGGGACAGTAGCTCACACAGCTCGCGTTCGGCGGGGATCTGATCGCCGCTGTTGAAATCGGGGGAATGGAGGATCTCCAGCAGCCGTTTACGTGCCTCAAGATAGCTTTTTCTGGGCTTCCTGGTCTGCTTTTCAGATGTACTCATGGTCTGTTTAGCTCTGATGTTGAAAATGAAACAGGTTGAATATCAAGATATTGTTTTAGTGAACTAAATGTGTTTATTTGAAGCGATAAGTTGCACAAATAATAACATACCATCCGGATTTTTTTGGTATTTAATCAACAATAATTGTTGCTATATAAAGCACTAAAAGCGTATATCAATACTCATGGTATGTTTTTTGGTATAAATGCAACACCAGGGGAACAGCTATGAGAATAAAAACAACTATCGCAGTACTGGCAGCCGCTCTCGTTCTGTCAGCAAGCGTCCACTCGGCAACGGCTGCGGATCAGATCCGTTTCGGCATCGATCCCACCTTCCCGCCGTTTGAATCGAAAAACGCCAGCGGTCAGCTGGTTGGCTTCGATATCGATCTCGGCAATGCCATCTGTGCGGAGATGAAAGTGGAATGCACCTGGGTTCAGAACAGCTTTGACGGGCTGATCCCGGCGCTACAGGCCAAGAAATTTGATGCGATTCTCTCGTCCTTATCGATCACCGAAGAGCGTAAGAAAGCGATCGCTTTCAGCAACAAGCTGTTCAACACGCCGGCATTCCTGATCGCTGCGAAGAACAGCTCGCTGCATCCCACGGCGGAATCGCTGAAGGGAAAGCGTATTGGCGTGCAGCAGGGATCGGTGTTTGAAACCTACGCCAATCAATACTGGCGTAGTGCGGGCGTGGAAGTCATTACCTATCCGGATGCGGAATCGGTGTATGCCGACCTGATCAACGGTCGCCTTGACGGCACGCTGGACGACGCGGTGGTGATTACCGAAGCGCTGCTCAGCAAGCCACAGGGGCAAAGCTTCACGCTTATCCAGCCGCAGGTCAAAGACGATACGATCTTCGGGCCCGGCACCGGTATCGGTCTGCGCCTGAAGGATCAGGTTCTGCTGGCCCGTTTTAACCAAGCTATCGATACCATCCGCGCTAACGGAACTTACGATCGTTTAGCGAAAAAATACTTTAATTTCAACATCTACGGTGAGTAACGCCATGCAGACCCAAACCATTATCGCCTCCCTGATGAGCAGCCATTTCCAGACAACTCCGCTGCGTCAGATTTTCCTGGTGGCCTGCGGTGGCTCGCTGGTGGATATGTATCCCTCTCACTATTTCCTCAGCGAGCAGAGCGACATCCTGCGTTCGTGGATGATGACCGCCAATGAGTTCGCTTACGCCACGCCGAAAGCGCTGGGGGCATCATCGCTGGTTATCGTCTGCTCGCACGGCGGTAACACGCCGGAATCCGTCGCGGCGGCGAAGCTGGCGAAAGCGCGCGGTGCGGCAACGGTAACGCTGACTCACAATGCGGAAGCGCAGCTGTTGCAGTGGGCCGATCATAACCTGCTGTACCAGTGGGGAGATGACACGCCGGTGACCGATAATCCAATGGCGCTGATCCTCAGTCTGTGTGTCGATGTGCTGCGCCAGGTGGAGGATTATGCCGGATGGCAGGATTTCCAGCAGGGCTTCACGCAGATCGATGCGGTGATCCGCCAGGGCCGGACGCAGGTAGCCGATCGCTGTACGGATTTTGCGGAACGTTATCAGCATGATTCCCTGTTTTACGTGCTTTCCAGCGGTGCGTCTTACGGCCATGCCTATGGCTTTGCCATCTGCTCGCTGATGGAGATGCAGCGTGTTGATGCTGCCTCCATCCACAGCGGCGAGTTTTTCCACGGCCCGTTTGAAGTCACCGACAATCACGTGCCGTTTATTCTGCTGATGAACGAAGGCCGTACGCGTGAACTCGACCAGCGCGCGCTGTCATTCCTGAACCGTTACAACGATAAAACCGTGGTAGTGGATGCCCGTGAGCTGGGCCTGAACGCGCTGCCCGCGTCGGTAGTGGACTACTTTAACCCGGTACTGTTTTACAGCATCATGTGCGACTACCGCGCGGCGCTGGCCGATATCCGTCAGCATCCGCTTTCAACCCGTCGCTACATGGGCGTCGTGGACTACTAAGGGCAGCGTAAGATGAAAGTGATTGGCGTGGGCGACAACGTTGTCGACAAATATGAGCACCGGCGCGTGCGTTACCCCGGCGGCAATGCGCTGAACTTCAGCGTCTATGCCGCGATGCTGGGGGCGGAGTCTGCCTATCTGGGGATTTTTGGTGATGATAATGCGGCGGAGCACGTGCAGCGTGCGCTGGCCGCGCGCAGTATTGATACACGCTACTGCCGCCAGGTGGCGGGGGAAAATGGCTATGCGCGTCTGACCATCCAACAGGGTGAGAGGGTGTTTCTTGATTCCAATCTTGGCGGCGTGCGGCAGACAGAATCGATGGCGTTTATTTTGCCGCATCGCGACTGGCTGCAGGATTTTTCGTTGATCCACACCAGCAGCTACAGCTATATCGATGAACAGCTGCCCGAGCTGGCGCAGCTCCCCGGCTGGCTGAGCTATGATTTCTCGGATGATTTCGTAACTGAACAGGCGCTGCCGCTCTGCCGCTGGCTGGACGCGGCATTTTTCTCCTGCGCGGATCGTTCACTTGAGGAAACGCGCGAACTGCTGGTTAAGGTGGTTGAAGCCGGGAGCCGATACGCGATCGCCACGCGCGGTGCTGAAGGTGCGCTGCTGTTCGACGGGAAAAACTGGTATCAGCAGGCACCGGAAGCGGTCATACCGATCGATACGCTCGGCGCGGGAGATGCATTTATCACCGCCTTTCTGCTGAGTTTCCGCCAGCAGGGGGATATTGCGGCAGCACTACACGCCGGAGCGCAGTTCGCGGCGAAAATCTGCCTGCTGGAAGGCGCTTTTGGTGACGGGGAAGCTTACTGAGGGTTCACCAGAAGAAAGCCGGAATTCATTTTTCAGGCAACACGAAAGTCCGAAAGCAGGCTGGTTGTGCTCCGAGTGAACAATCCGCAGCGCTGAACGTAGAGAGGAAGCCAGGATTCGCCCACAGGGAAGTGGGCGAAAGGCACAGCCGCGCAGGACGCGCGTCTGGGCCGGTCCGACAGGCTGACGATCGAAGTGAAGGCACCGCGCAGCGGCGCGAGGACCGTCCGACCGGGGGCACAACCAGCCAGCGCCAGCTCCAGACTTTGCAAACGACCCGGCGCAAGTGCCAATCAGGGCCGGTCCGACAGGCTGACGATCGAAGTGAAGGCACCGCGCAAGCGGCGCGAGGACGCCCGATCGGGGGCACAACCAGCCAGCTTAATCACCTGGCTGGCCCGAAGCTGCAACCATCACCCCACATTAATATCCTCAGCGTGCGCCAGCAAATACTGCTCCGCCTCGCCGGACCAGATCCCATGATGCCGCTCCAGAATCGCCGCCAGCTCAGGATCGGCAATCTTACCCAGCGGCGTCAGCGGCAGTGATTTACCTGTGTACACCAGCTTTTTCCCACCGCCCACCGCAGGCAGATCCAGCGTCGTTTCCCCGGCCGCATTCAGCCCAAGAATATGAGTGACGATCTTCGCCGCATTGACTTTCTTCGCCTGCATCAGCTCAACGGCGGCACGCATATCATCGGTGTTGCCGCCGGAAGTACCGACGTAGTGGGTAAAGGCATAGTGGACATCGTAGAAGTTCACCGGCGCGCTGAAGGCCTTATCCTGCGGACCGGCGAAGAAGTTAACGCAGCCGTCCGGGGCCAGCAGTGAAGAGGAGAGGGTCAGCAGATGCTCCTTCGGAACGAAAACGAAAATATCATCGAAGCCCTTGCCGTCGGTCAGCGCCATCAGCGTATCGTAGTCGGCTTCATTACCGTCGATATAGTGCAGTTCGGTCTGCGGCTCTGAATGATAGTGCTGGCGCGCATAGCTCATCTTCGGCTTGTTGGTATCGGTAACGACCAGCAGCGACGGGTTGATCGGGCCGTGCAGGGCATAGTCGATGGCCAGCAGCCCCATCGGGCCGGTACCGCCGAGGATCAGCGTGCGCCCCTGCGGGCGAATACCCATCACGTGGTTATAAGTGCCTTCCTGCAGGTGATAGTTGGCGTTAAACGCGCCGATCACGCAGGAAAGCGGCTCGACCATCGATCCTTCAAACCAGGTATCGCCCTCCCAGGAGAGCAGACAATCCTGCTCCATCACCTCGTTGGGGATCACCACGTGAGTCGCGCCACCGCCGATCCACGGGAACGAGTAGCCCGGGCAGTCGGGGCGATCCGGTAGTTGCAGGTTGGCCTGGATCACGTAGCGCTGCCCGGCGTGGAATTTATGCTGCCACTTCTTGCCGACTGCGAGGATCTCGCCGCAGAACTCGTGGCCGATAATGATCGGATTGGTTGCCACGTCGTCCGGCACCTTTTTGTGGTCCGCGCCAAGATTGGCCTCTTTCCAGGAAGAGAGGCACAGACTGTCGGTCACCACGCGTGCCAGAATTTCATCGTCCTGCATCTCCGGTAGCTCGAAAGTTTCCAGGCGCAGATCGCGTTTGCCGTACAGGCGTAAAGCTGTTGTTTTCATAAACCACCTCATTGTTTAGTATGCCCCGCCAGCGATGCGGGGCGGAAAATCAGGACAGGAAGCCCAGCGCGTTGCCGACAATTCCTAAGCCAAACAGGGCGAAGATCAGCCACACCGGGTTAATTTTTTTGTTGAGAAGGCGCACCATCAGCAGCGTCAGGCCCAGCGCCAGCAGGCCGGGGCAGAGCTGATCGAGGATGTTCTGTACGGTAGTCGTCACCGTGCTGCCATCCGGGCCGGGCGTTTGGGAAACGATCACCGGCACGCTGATGCTGGTCCATTTGGTCACCAGCACCCCCATCACAAACAGGCCGAGGATCGATGCTCCTTCGGTCAGTTTTTGCAGCAGGTTACCGCCCATATCGCTGACGATGTTGACCCCTTTACGGAAGCCCCAGGTCAGGCCGTACCACTTCAGTGCCAGGCGCACCGCATTGAAAATAAAGAAGAACAGTAGCGGGCCGAGGATATTGCCGGACAGCGCCAGTGAGGCACCCAACGCGGCGGTGATCGGGCGCAGCGTGCCCCACACCAGCGGGTCGCCGACCCCGGCCAGCGGTCCCATCAATCCCACTTTGATACCGTTAATTGCACCGTCATCAATATCCGCGCCGTTGGCGCGTGCTTCTTCCATCGCCACCGTCACGCCAATCACCGGGCCACAAACCGCAGGCGTGGTATTAAAGAACACCAGATGCCGCTTCAGCGCCGCGACCTGATCTTCCTTCAGCGGGTACAGGCGCTTGATGGCGGGAACCATGTCGTAGCAAAAGCCCAGCCCGTGAATACGTTCGAAGTTGAATGACGCCTGCTGCAGGTTCGAGCGCAGAAACATTTTAATCAGGTCGCCCTGGGTGATTTTTCTCTGTTCCATTGTGTTCACCATCAGTCATCAAGCTGGTCGAGGGAGGAGGAAGATGTGGTGGAAGCCTGAGGTTCTGCCTTGCGCCACTGCGGATTAAGCTGGATATAGATCAGCGCGATAATCACACCGACGCCGCCGAAGGCCAGCAGGCTGAAATTGAGGTAGCCGCCCGCGAGGAAGCCGAGGAAGAAGAAGGGCATCAGGTACTTCACGCCCATCATGCGCAGCACCATGGCGTAGCCGACCACCACGATAAAGCCTCCGGCGATTTGCAGGCCGCGGGTAACGAATTCCGGGATGGCGTTCAGCATATTGCTGACCATATCGGCGCTGACAAACATCGAAACAATCAGTGCCGGAACGGCCACGCGCAGCGCCTGAACGCCTAGCGCGGAAACGTGCAGCAGATCGATGGTGCCAAACTTCGCTTCCTCCGCGGCTTTATCCGCCGCGTGCTGGAACACCACGGTAATGGTGCGGGCGAGCACCGTCAGCACCTGGCCCGCCGCCGCGACCGGCAGCGCAATAGCAATACCGGTGGCGATGCTTTGGTGACCGACAATCACCAGAATGGCGGAGATGATGCTGGCCAGCGCGGAGTCCGGCGACTGCGCCGCGCCAACATTCATCCAGCCCAGGGCAATAAGCTCCAGCGTGCCGCCGAGCATAATCCCGGTTTTTAAATCCCCGAGAATTAAACCAATAACGGTACAGGCAATTAACGGACGGTGGGTCTGGAATTCATCCAGCACGCTGCCCATTCCGGCAATACAGGAAAAAATAAAAATAGCGATTATTTGTAGGGTACTTATTTCCATCGTTTTCACCATTGAAATATGACGGTACCTGCCTGTCACGGCATAAATACAGGCGCTGTTGTTTTTTATTCTGTGGCAGCGTGTTCTTTAATCTTGTCGAGGATATTTACCGATGGATCGGACGCCACCACGCGTAAATCCAGTTTTACACCCAGCTTATCCAGTTCGGTGAAAGCCTGAATATCCTGCTCATCCAGAGAAACCGCTTTGGTTAACTGTTTTTTCCCCGGTCGCCATGCCATACCGCCAATATTCAGTGTGGCAATTTTCACGCCCTGTTTAACCATCGCCAGCGCATCCTGCGGATTGGTAAATAAATAGAAGACGGTTTCATTCTGATATTGTGGGTTGTGATAAACCGCGACGGCCTTTTCAATATTCACCACGTTCACTTTCATGCCCGGCGGCGCGGCCTGGCGCAGCAGCGTGCGGCGGACCTCATCGTTAAATACGTCATCATTGCAGATAATAATGCGCTGGGCGTTAGCCACTTTCGACCAGACGGTGGTGACCTGGCCGTGGATCAGGCGGTCATCAATACGGGCGAGCGTAATGTTCATTACAAATCCTCCTCAACGGTTTCCGGTTGCTGCCAGACGACGCAGCACTGACTGGCTATCGCGGTCAGGTGCTCGCACAGGGCATCAACGTTCAGTGCATCCTGGTTATCCACCACCTCCAGCGCCAGCGGTAACGACAGGCCGCTGATGACCCTCAGTCGGGGATTGTGCATGGCCAGTGCTGCCGCCGCATTCCACGGGCTTCCGCACTGTAAATCCACGGCTATCAGCCACTCCTGTTCATTGTGAGCACTAACTAACTTTTCCAGTTTGGCCGTGATATCCCCGGCGTTTTCACCCGGGACAAACTCCACCGCCGTGGCGTTGACCTCGCCGTACACCATCCTCACGGAATCCAGTACGGCGCAGGCAAACTGGCCGTGGGCACAGAAAATAACGTTGACCATTTTTCTCTCCTTAACCGCGCGTTTTACCGCCAGCGATGTTAGTGGTCACTCCGGTTATATAGCTTGCACGCTCTGAAAGCAGGTAACAGGTGAAGTCCGCGACTTCGCTCAGGCGGCCAGAGCGGCCGATCGGGATGGCATTTTTGCTGTAGCCGTCGCGCAGCTGCTGCACGCTGATATTGCGCGTCCAGGCCAGCGCCTCTTCATATTCCGGGGTACGCAAACCGGTTTTCTCCAGAATGCCCGGCGCAACGCCCACTACGCGAATGCCGTGTTTGCCCAGCTCTTTTGCCCATGAGCGGGTAAAGCTGTTCAGCGCCGCCTTGGTTGCCGCATAGCAGCTCTGGCCTTCGGAACCTTCCAGCCCGCTTTCCGATGAGACATTAACGATCACCCCTTCGCGCTGTTTGACCATCTGCCGCGCGACCGCCTGCGACATTAAGAACACGCCTTTTTGATTGATATTGACCATTTTCTCAAAGGCCGCTTCATTCAGTTCATAACGGCCCGCCGGTGCCTTTTCATCGACTAATAAACGCGGGAAGTTGACCCCGGCGTTATTGACCAGGCCATCAATGCGGCCAAGTTTTTGAATGATATTTTCTACGCTTTGATTAACGTCAGTCGCGCTGGAAATATCGGTTGGCCAGAAATGATAATTCTCGCTATTATGATGTTTATCACCGCCGTGGATATCGGTCATCTGAACATTGGCACCCTGCGCCAGTAATTCATCGACGATTGATAAACCAATTCCCGATGCGCCACCGGTAACAATAATTACTTTCCCTTCCAGGTTTAACCATGTATTCATTTCATGCCCCTCGTTTTTTAGATAAAGGGATTCCCCGCAGAAAAATCTGCGTGAAATCACGTTGTTATTTTTACTTCAGTAACGACTCGGCGGTTTCTTTATTCGTTATCAGACCATTAATATATTTACCGTGCAGTGCGCCAAGAATGCCTGCGTATTTGGCTTCCCCCATTGCAATGCCGATGCGATAGCGCGCCTGTTTTAGTTTTTCCATTTTTATCGACAGCGTTTTTTCATTCATATTGGTTTCAACCATTTCGCCGTCGATATCGTAAAAGCGCGAACAGATATCGCCGACCACGCTGCGGGCGTTGAGATCGTCACTCTCTTCGCTGCCATAAAACGCGTGCCAGTTGGCGCCGTCGCGGATCGCCGGGGAGCCAATTCCCACCAGGGCGATGTCCAGATTGTCCCAGTAGGAGGAGATGGTTTTAAAATGCTCGGACTGCATAATGCCGTTGCGAATCAGCGTATTGTCCAGCAGCGCCGGGAAATCTGCCAGGTGAGACTCTGCTTTTAACTTCGCGGCGGCGTCGTAGGTCAGCGTATTCACGTGATAGCGGCTTTCCAGTTTCCCGGACGGGCCGCCGATAATCGGTACGCAAATCGTATGCCGGGACTGGCCGGCCTGCGGCAGATTGTCAACCAGCGCACGTAAGGCCCGGCCCCATGAAAAACCGACGATATCGCCCGGTTCCAGCAGTCTGTCTACCAGCTGCGCGCCGTGCTGGCCGATGATGTTCAGCTGGTCGTCCTCCAGCTGTGATTCACAGGAAGCGACCACCACCTCTTTCAGGCCGAATTTCTGTTTGAGCTGCTGTTCCAGCCACAGGTTTTCGTTGCAGTCGTAGTTGATGGCAATCGTCACGATGCCCCGATCGCGGCCGCGTTTCAGCAGGCGGCTAATCGTGGTGCGGTAGATCCCCAGTTCGCGGGCAATTTGTGCCTGCGTCATATCCTGCTCGTAATAGAGCTGGGCGATTTTTACAATCAGGCGGATATCGTCGCTGGTTTCCATCGTCATCCTCGGGTTTCTGCACATTTGTGCAAATCACGTTTTCGCTGTCCTGATCTGATATAACCCGATCGATGAACGACTTAAAAGTAATATTCACGTGTTTCAGGCCGGTTTTACGGAGCTTTGTCTTGCACATTTGTTTAATGATTGGGTGTTTTCCGGCACGTTTGTGCAGCTGGTTCTAATTAATTGATTATGCTGTTTTTTGCTGGGCAAGTTTGCACGAGGTGGGAGTGGGCACTTTTGTGAAGAAAGGTGTAATGGATCACAAAATGATTGCGTGGCCGGTGGCGGTTGGAAACGCCGCCACCGGCGTGCGGTTCACAGACGGTTTGCTTCTTCGCGCAGCCACTGCTGCAACGCTTTGCCTTCTTCGCTCAGTTCCACTCCCTGCCGCACGCAGAGATAGTAGTCGCGGCCGTCGTCGCTGGCGTGGTCGAACAGCTTAACCAGTTCGCCCGACTGCAGATAAGGGGCGATCATCGGCTCGCGCATCAGCGCGCAGCCCAGCCCGGCCCGTACTGCGGCCAGCGTCAGCAGCCCGTCCTCAAACAGCGCGCCATCGCGGCGAAAGCGCCTGACGTTTTGTTCGGTGAACCACTGCTGCCACGACGATCGCTCCTCGTCGTGTACCAGTCGGCTCTGCGCCAGAATCTCCGGGGTATCAATGTAGCCGTGCACGCGCAGGAAGTCGCGGCTGGCGACCGGGATCATCCTGCCTGGGATCAGCTTCTCCGCCTGATAGCCGGTCCACTGGCCGCTGCCGAAGCGAATCGACAGATCCGAGGCGTCACTGTGGTAGTTACGGTGGTTGGCATAAACCACGTGGATCTCGATCGACGAATGGGCGTTAGTGAAGCGCGGCAGCCGCGGAATAAACCAGCCCATACCGAACAGCGGGATCAGGCTGATAGTCACCTGCCGCGAGCGGTTCTGTTCCATCAGGTGCCCGGTTGCCTGGCGCAGCACGCTGAAGGCCGATCGGATCGAGCGGTAATATTCGCGGCCGGCGGCGCTGAGGATCAGCCGCCTCCCCTGGCGGTGGGTCAGCGGCTGCTGGAGAAACGTCTCCAGCACGCGCAGCTGGTGGCTGACCGCCGACGGCGAGATATCCAGCTCGTTCGCTGCGGCGCTCAGGCTGCCCAGCCGGGCGATCGCTTCAAATACGCGCACCGCCCGCAGCGGCGGATCGTCTGATAGTTCACCGCTCGCCGGAAAATCCGACTGTTCTGTTTTATTCATATGAATCAATAATTCTCAGTTTTAAGGTGGTTGGCGTTTTTATAAAACATAGTGAATTCAGCTAACTACCTCAAATCAATTTTACGATAAGTAAGAAGGATTCCGTATTTCACAATTTAACTCAGTTAACGGATCGTAGGCCCGCAACGCACTATTCCATACGACAACTGTGGATACCCGATTGGCGGCTACGCTTGTGTCGGGGGTAACTAACGGGAGAGGCACGATGAGCTGTAGTCAGAATCAGGAGCTGGGCATTCTTGCCCGCCGGAAAATTGAAGCGGAGATCATCAAACCGATCTATGAC
Source organism: Pantoea coffeiphila (assembly GCF_016909495.1). GTDB lineage: Bacteria > Pseudomonadota > Gammaproteobacteria > Enterobacterales > Enterobacteriaceae > Erwinia > Erwinia coffeiphila. The sequence continues at coordinate 206,005 of NZ_JAFBFW010000005.1, forward strand.
CTGCTGGTGCGCGATCTGGGCAAGGATCGTGCACAGGCGATCATTGGCGAGGCGATCGAAAACGCGGCGATCCAGGCCGGGCGCGAATTTGCCGCCCGGGAGCCGAAACGGGCCGATCTGCGCAGCTTCGTCGCTCTGCAATACCTGTGGGAGAAAGACAACGCGCTGGAGGTACGGGTGCTCGACGACGACGGCCAGCAGTACAACTATGACGTTACCCGCTGCCGTTACGCGGAGATGTATCACGAAATGGGGCTGGGTGAGATTGGTCACTTGCTCTCCTGCGCGCGCGACGACAAGTTTATCGTCGGCTATGCGCCTGACGTTGAGCTGATGCGGACCACTACCGTGATGTCGGGCGCGCCGCGCTGCGATTTTCGCTACCGGGTGAAACCGGACGGCGAACGATGAGCGCCGATCTGCGGGTTAACGGCGAGCGCCTGTGGCAGACGCTGCACACCTTTGCCACGTTCGGTGCCACCCCGGCGGGTGGAGTTACCCGGCTGGCGCTGAGCGCCGAGGACCGCCAGGGGCGCGATACGCTGCGCCACTGGGCTACTGAGGCGGGTTTTCACTGCGAGATTGACGAGATTGGCAATCAATTTATCCGCCGACCGGGCCGCAATCCGCAGCTGGCACCGGTAATGACAGGTTCACACGGCGACTCGCAGCCGCTGGGCGGCAATTACGACGGCATTTACGGCGTGCTGGCGGGGCTGGAGGTACTGCGCACCCTCAACGAGCGCGGTATTGAGACTGAACGCGATCTGCTGCTGGTGAACTGGACCAACGAGGAGGGCGCGCGCTTCACCCCGGCGATGCTGGCATCCGGCGTGTGGACCGGGGTGTTCTCCCGCGAGTACGCGCTGGCACGCCGCGACGGCGACGGCATCAGCGTGGATGAGGCGCTGCGGGCCATCGGCTATCGCGGTACGGCAGCGGCGCGGGCGATCCCGCTTCACGCCTGCTTCGAGCTGCACATTGAGCAGGGACCGATTCTGGAGGAGACCGGCACCGACGTGGGCATCGTGCGCGCGGCGATGGGCCAGCGCTGGTTTGAAATCACCCTGACCGGCTTTGCGGCGCATGCCGGAACCACACCGATGGACCTGCGACAGGATGCGCTGTGCGGCTTCGCCGAGGTGGCGCTGGCGGTAGAGCGCATCGGCAGGCAGTTCGCCGACGACGGCCGGGCGACGGTCGGCATGGCGCAGCTGACCCCCAATTCGCGCAACGTGGTGCCGGGCCGGGTGTTTTTCACCGTTGAGTTTCGCCATCCCGACGCCGACGCCCTCGATCGCATGGAGGCCGCGCTGCACGCTGCGCTGGCAACGCTCGGCGAGCGGCGGCTGACGGTCAGCGCCGGGAAAATATTTGACTACGCGCCGATCGCCTTTGATCAGGGCTGCGTTGCGCGCATTGAGCGTGCGGCCGGAGCGCTGGGGCTGACGCAGCGCAGCATGGTTTCCGGAGCGGGGCACGACGCGTGCTACCTCAGCCGGGTGGCTCCGACGGCGATGATCTTTATTCCCTGTGAAAAAGGCATCAGCCACAACGAGGCCGAGAACATCCTGCCAGCGTGGTCAACGAACGGCGCTGACCTGCTGCTGCACACGCTGCTGGCGGCGGCCAACGAGCCGGGCTGATCGTTCTGTTTTATTCATATATTGATGTTATTTCGCCTGATGTGATTAATGAGCTTGTTTATATTTTCATTAAAAACAACATGATAAGCGTTAATTAAAAAATAATAAGAAAGAATAACTGCGTATTTCCCTCTTCAATTCAATTATCGGATTGTAGGGGTATTACAGACGTTGAGATGAAAATAATGAACCAGTGGCAAACCTTTACAGCACAGAGTGACGACGGTCCGGCGCGGCACGCGGCAATTGGCCTGATCGTGCTGGACAGCGATGTGGTGATTGAACAGGAGGTGCGGCGCTTCCTGCCGGCCGACGGTGTCGGGCTGTTCGCTTCCCGCATCAGCATGGCACCGACGCTGTCGCCGGAGACGCTGGGCGCGCTGCGGGATGAGATCCCGGCGGTGGTCGCGCGGCTGGTCCCTAACGACCGGCTGGACGTTGTCGCCTTTGGCTGCACCTCGGCGTCTATGGTTCTGGGCAGCGCAGCGCTGGAACAGATTATCCGGGCGGCGCGCCCGCAGGTGGCGGTGACCGACCCGATCCGCGCGGCGCTGGCGGCGGTCTCAACGCTGGGGATTAACCGGCTGGCGGTGCTGACACCCTACGAACCGGCGCTGAATCAGCTGTTCGACGACTTCTGGCCGGCGAACGGGGGAGCGGCAGTCGTGGCGCGCGGCTGCTTCAGCAAGAATAGCGATCCGCAGATTTGCCGCGTTGCGCCGCAGGCCATCTGGCAGGCCGCACTGCAGCTGGTACGGCAGTCGGGTGCCGACGGCCTGTTTATCTCCTGCACCGCGATGCGCTGCTCCGACATTATTACCCGACTGGAAGCCGACCTCGGTATTCCGGTGATTACCAGTAACCAGGCACTGGCCTGGCATGCAATGCAGTTAGCTGATTGTCATCATAATTCAATACATTACGGCAAAATTTTCTCTTACTAACACCAGGGGCACTTATGAAAAAATCACTCGTACTGTTAGCGACGCTGCTGCTCGCTAACGTCTCTGCCTGGGCGCAGAGTACCACCATCAAGATCGGCGCGAATACCTTTGTCGGCTACGGCCTGCTGTATCTGGCGCAGGAAAAAGGCTATTTCAAACAGCAGGATCTCAACGTCGATCTGGTCAGCACCGAAGATAAGCCGTCAACCGCTGCCGCAGTGGTGCGCGGCGATCTCGACGGCTGGGTCAGCACCGTAGACACCTTCATCTTCTACGATGCCGAGAAGCTGGGCCTGAAGCAGGTGCTGGATATCAGCCAGTCGTACGGCGCCGAGGGGATTCTGGCAACCAAAGATATCACCGACGTTGCGCAGCTGAAGGGCCGCAAGATCGGCGTGGAGGAAGGGTCTCCGGCGTATTTCCTGCTGCTTAACGCGTTGAAAGACGCCGGGCTGAAGCCGTCGGATATTTCGGTGGTGAATATGAAAGGTTCCGATGCCGGTGCGGCGTTTATCGCCGGTCAGATCGACGTTGCCGCCACCTGGGACCCATGGCTGGCGCAGGCGAGCAAACGTGCCGGTGGCCATGTGCTGTACAGCACCAAACAGAAACCGGGCCTGATTGCCGATACGCTGGCGCTGCGTACCGACTTTATTGCTCAGCATCCGCAGGCGGTCACCGGCTTTATTAACGCCTACTTTGCTGCATACCAGTTCTGGCACAGCCATCCGCAGGAGAGTGAAGCCATTATCGCCAAAACGTCCGGCATCCCGCTGGAGGATGTGAAGAGCGGCCTGACGCTGCTGAAATTCGGCTCGCCGGAAATCAACAAAGCCTATTTTTTGCAGGATGATGGCATCGACAGCGTGATTAATAACGGTTCGGCGATTTATCAGCAGGCCGGTGCCATCGCCAAACCGGCGACGGCGGACAAGCTGGTTGACCGCAGCGCACTGCGCACCGTACTGAAATAACGGGCGGGCAGTAATGAATCCTCTGCAGCAACGCGCGTCGCGTCATCGCCGCGGGCGGCAATACCGCTACGGCCTGCTCGGCATTTTCATCCTGCTCGCGCTGTGGCAGGGGGTGTGGCTGGCGCAGCTGTTCCCGGCGATGTTCCTGCCGGGACCGCTGGCGGTCGCCGCCCGCGCGCAGCAGCTGTTTATCGACGGCAGTTTGAGCCGCGACCTCGGCGTCAGCATTCTGCGGGTGACCGCCGGCTTCCTGCTGGCGGTGCTGGCGGCGGTGCCGTTCGGCGTGCTGATGGGCGTGACCACGCGCGGCCGGTACCTGCTGGCCCCGCTGTTCTCGTTTATCCGCTATATGCCCGCCACCGCCTTTATTCCGCTGCTGGTGCTGTGGATGGGCATTGGTGAGGGACAGAAGCTGGCGGTGATTTTTATCGGCGCCTACTTCCATCTCACCCTGATGGTCGCGGGCTGCCTGCGCGAGGTGCCGAAAGAGTTTAAGGAGTCGGCGGCGATCCTCGGTGCCACGCGCGTCCAGCGCCTGCTGCGGGTGATCCTGCCCGCCGCACTCCCGGCAATATGGGAGAAGATGCGCATTACGCTGGGCTGGGCCTGGACCTACATTGTGGTGGCGGAGATGGTGGCGGCACAGAGCGGCATCGGCTTCGCCATCCTGCGCGCCTCCCGCTATATGGACATCACCACGCTGTTCGCCGGGGTGATTGCCATTGGCGTGGTCGGTATTATCAGCGACGCGCTGTTCGTGCTCGGTGGCCGGCTGCTGTTTCCCTATGTTCCTTCGGCACAGGAGGCCACGCGATGACCAGCGTTGTCGACGTTCGCCAGCTGGGGAAAACCTTCCCCCACGCTGGAAAAAACAGACAGGTGCTGCGGGATATTGACCTGCAGGTAGCGCAGGGCGAGATCGTGGCGCTGCTCGGCCCGTCGGGCTGCGGCAAGTCGACCCTGCTGCGGATTATTGCCGGGCTGGAACAGCATGATTCCGGCGAGCTGCGGCTGGCACCGGCGGTGAAGATCGGCATGGTGTTCCAGTCGTATTCCGTGTTTCCCTGGCTGAGCGTGGAGGATAACGTCGCCTTCGGCCTGACGCTGCAGGGCGCGACGAAAAAGGCCGCCCGGCAGGCGGCACGCGAGCTGCTGGAGAAAGTCGGGCTGGCCGGGCAGGCAAAGGCGTGGACCTCGGTACTTTCCGGCGGCATGAAGCAGCGGCTGGCGATTGCCCGCGCGCTGGCGGTGCGCCCGCAGCTGCTGCTGATGGACGAGCCATTCGGCGCGCTCGATGCTTTTACGCGTTTCGAGATGCAGCAGCTGTTGCTGCGGCTGTGGCAGGAGAGCGGGAAAACCGTGGTGTTTGTCACCCACGATATCGACGAAGCGATTCTGCTGGCCGACCGTATCGTAGTGCTGTCGCCGAACCCCGGCAGCGTAAACAGCATTATCCCGGTGGATCTGCCGCGCCCGCGTCACGATCTGACGGACCCAACGCTGCTGCAGCGGCAGGCGGCGCTGCGCAGTCACCTTTATCAACTGTTTTTCAGTATGCAGTGCCCGGTCGGGGCATCGCACTAAACTGCGCCGGTCAGGGAGGCCCGCGCCGCTACAGCAGATCCAACTGGCCGCCGTTCTCTTCTTGTTGCCTGCCTTTCTTTACTGCTTTTTCCGGTGGAGCGGGCCGCTGCATCTCATGGTTAATCCAGTGCAGAATTACCTCGCAGACCCACTGCTGCTGCTCTTCACTCATCGGTTGATGCGGCGGGATATCATGCCATTTACTCAGGCAGCCACGGCAGCAGGTGGCGGTGGCGTGCTGGGCGATAAACACCGGATGGCCGCGCATCGGCGTCTGTTTTCCTTCATTGGCCGGTTCTGCCGGTGCCAGTCGGGCACGGACAAACTCTGCGGTATGCTGCTCGACCAGCGCCCGGCCTTTCTCCTGGCAATAGCGATATTCCGCGCTGCCCAAATGAAAGCGCTGACGGAACGGGGAGCGGGCAAGCCGCTGGAAGAGGTGATCGAGAGTGTTCATAGCCGGGTCGTTTCAGGATTAATTCGTCGGATTGCCATGCTTATAAAGTTGTTCGGTTGCCACTGTTATCGTGCTCGAAAATTTTGTGCTGAATGATGCGATTTCGCAGCCAGTTAAGCGAATTGCCCACGTTCTTTTTCTTCGACCAGAGCAAATCGACGCCAACCACCCAGTCCGTATGAGGATATTCCTGCTGGCGCAGTTCGACAAGCGTACCTTCGCTAAGCTCTTTCTGAACAAACAGACGCGGCAGAGATGCCCACCCCAATCCCGCGATGGCAGCGGCAATCATGGCGTTATAACTTTCTACGCGCCAAAGCATCGGACTGCCAAGATATTCTGTAGTCGCAATATGCTGTTCCTGGAGGCCAAAAGTGATATGCCGCCAGCGATGCAGATCTGTAAATGAGACGGGGCTTTGATTCACCAGTGGGTGTGAGGCACTGACGACATGAACCATAATTAATTTTCCCAGTTGAATAAACTGGAGCCGATCGCTATCAATACGCCGGGAGAGGACAATTCCCGCATCAACTTCTCCACGGCTCACCAGGCCCGCAACATCGCCGTGATGGGGTTCTCGGATATGGATATCAACCTGGGGAAATGTCATAGCAAATTCATATAAAACAGGCGCAATTGTTGGGTAAGGTACTTCAATCGCCAGGGTGATGCAGGCCTCGGTCTGAATGTTGTAATCCGCCACCCTTTGTTCAAGGACGTTGCATTGTTCGAGTACGGTTTTTATATATTCCCGCAATACCGTTCCTTCCCCGGTTAATGTGACCTGGCGGGGAGAACGCTCAAATAAGCGGACATTAAATTCATCCTCAAGATTACTCATTGCCATGTTCACCGCTGACTGCGACCGCTTCATATTTCGCGCGGCGGCAGAAAATGAACCCGATCGGGCAACCTGCTCGAACACCATAAGCTGTTCCAATGAATACTTCATATTAGCCCCGAGATTTCAATAAAACTGAAAGCAGCTAACTAACTTATATCATGTTTACCCACATATAGTTGGCCATCTCTTTCCTTTGCGAGTTCATTAGGGGATTAACATGGCTAATGTTGTAGACAACCAGAGCACCGCTGACCCGCTGACAATAAAACGTATTGCGTCTCTGGGAATTCAGCATGTTTTAGTGATGTATGCCGGTACGGTTAGCGTACCGCTGATTCTGGCGGCCGTGCTGAAATTGAGCAGCAGTCAGACGATTACGTTGATCAACGCCTGCCTGCTGACTTCGGGTCTGGCAACGCTTTTGCAGGCAGTGGGTATTGGGCGTTTCGGCAGTCGTTTACCCTTAATCCAGGGATGCTCTTTTATCGTACTGGCTCCGATGATTATGATTGGGCAACAATACGGTATTGCTACTATCTTCGGATCGGTGATTGCCTGCGGCCTGTTTACTATGGTGGCTGCGCCCTTTTTTAGCCGCCTGGTGCGTTTTTTCCCGCCGCAGCGATATGGCTGGGAGGAGGGAACCCTGACGCCCCTGATTTTGCACAGCCGCAAAATTTGCTACTCGGTTTTTCCACCCTCGCTATCACTCTGTTGTTTTATTGCAATACCCGTGGAGTGATGCGCAACTTCAGTATCCTGTTCGGCCTGCTCATCGGCACTTTAATTGCCTGGCTGTGCAACATGACTCACTTCAGTACCGTAGCCGAGGCTCCCTGGGTCGGTTTTAGCCTGCCGTTTGCCTTTGGTAGCCCACAATTTTCTATCGCACCGATCGTGGTGCTGTGTCTGTCAATGCTGATAGTGATGACCGAGACGACGGGCAATATTTTGATGATAGATAAACTCATCGGGCAGCCAACGACGTCACGGCGTCTGGCCGATGCGATTCGTGCAGACGGACTGTCCACCATGCTTGGCGGTTGCCTGAATAGTTTTCCTTATAACGCCTTCTCACAAAATGCGGGCCTGCTGATGTTGACCAAAGTCACCAGCCGAAGCGTGCTAATGGCGGCTGGTCTTATCCTGGTGCTGATGGGGCTGTTTCCAAAACTCGGCGCGATTGTGGCGTTAATCCCGAATCCGGTACTCGGTGGGGTGGCTGTTTTAATGTTTGGCATGACCCTGGCGGCGGGTGTTCAGGAGTTGAAAAATGTTGATTTTGGCGATGAGAAAAACGTCCTGATTGTCTCCGTCTCTATTGCGATCGGCGTGCTGCCGGTGGCATTTCCTGCCCTTTTCCAGCACTTACCGGCGTCAATAAGGCTGTTTATGAGCAGTGGGATTTTTATCGGTGGATTCACCGCCGTGCTTCTCAATTCGTTACTTCATCGGCGCGCGCTTAAAACGGAGGTTTCACTGTGATTACCCCTGATGATATTCAGTTTCTCCGATTATCTAATGAGGTGGGCCGCCGGGCTATCGCATTGGGTCGACATCCCTTCGGTGCCGTGCTGGTTGCCCCTGATGGCAGCACCGTATTATTAACGCAGTGCAACATTGATACGGTTAATCACGCTGAATCGACGCTGGCCAGAATTGCTGCCAGCAACTACCCAGCGGAATATCTCTGGCGATGTACGCTTTATACGGCCGTCGAGCCCTGTTGTATGTGTGCTGGCACGATCTACTGGGCGAATATCGGTAAAGTGGTTTATGGCATGAGCGAGGATAAGCTGCTGGCCTGCACGGGTGGGCACCAGGAAAATCCAACGATGAGCATCCCGGCTTCCTATATCTTTAGACATGGGCAGAAAGACATTGTACTTCTCGGCCCGGTGGCAGAAGTCGAGGATGAAACGTTGTCCTTGCAGCGTGAATTCTGGCTGGCGCGGTAATCACAGCGAGCGGCTCGCGTTCTTACGCCTCCGCCAGCCCGATAAAGCCCATAAATGCCAGCGACATCAGACCGGCGGTAATCAGCGAAATAGGTGCGCCTTTGAAGGGGGCGGGCGTTTCAGCGTGTTCCAGTCGTTCACGAATCGCGGCAAACAGCACCATCACCAACGAGAAACCCACCGCCGCGCTGAAGCCGTAAAATGCGGCATGCAGGAATCCGTGCTGATGGTTGGTGCTCAGCAGAGGAACGGCGAGTACGGCACAGTTGGTGGTGATTAATGGCAGGAAAATACCCAACAGGCGGTAGAGCGCCGGGCTGGTTTTGCGGATCACCAGCTCGGTAAACTGCACGACCACCGCGCTGGCGGTAATGTAAACCAGTACCCGCAGATAGGTCAGCTCCAGCGGCACCAGGATCAGATGATTGGCGATCCATGACAGCACCGCCACCAGGGTCAGCACGAAGGTGGTCGCCAGCCCCATGCCGATGGCCATTTCCATCTTCTTTGATGAACCCATAAACGGGCAAAGCCCGAGAAATTTTACCAGCACAAAATTGTTAACCAGCACGGTGCCAATAAAAAGTAAAAAGTATTCCGCCACGGGCTCTTCCCCTGAGAAAAGGGGAAGTATCACCCAAACAGGAATCGTTCTCAATTGTCATCTTTGTAAAGTTAAGTACACCACAGCCTCAGATCGTTTGGGCTTCATTTTCTTCAGGCATCCTCGATTCTGACAGGATTGCAGAACCAAACGGACTAACGCTACGGGGCGCATCGGGATAAAAAAGCCACGTTTCGTGACCATTTCTGGCGGGGATAATCGCTCCCGCGTATCCTGTGAGCCAATGACAGTCGCCCTATTTGAACAGAACGATTCCGAAGGAAAAAAGATGAATTCAATCGGCATTTTTTGCGGTTCAGCTGAAGGATGTTCCCCAGAGTATATGAATGCAGCGCGCGCCACGGGCCAGCTGCTGGCGCAAAAGGATATTGCCGTAGTTTACGGCGGTGGCCGGGTGGGGCTGATGGGCGCGGTCGCGGATTCTGCCCTGCAGCACGGCGGACGCGTGACCGGGGTGATCCCTCATGCGCTGTTTGAGCGAGAAATTGGCCATACCGGGTTGACCGAGCTGGTGGTGGTGGAAAATATGCACCAGCGCAAGCAGCGGATGGCCGAGCTGTCCTCCGGGTTTATCGCGCTGCCCGGTGGGGCCGGTACGATGGAAGAGATCTTCGAACAGTGGACGTGGGCGCAGCTCGGTATGCATCAGAAACCCTGCGCATTCCTGGATGTGAACGGTTTCTACCAGCCGCTGAAAGCGATGATTGAGCGCATGGCCGCTGAAGGATTTATCAGGCAGAGCTATATCGATATGCTGCTGTTTTCCGACAGCCTGGTGGAAATTATCGACTACTTTAACGACTACACGCCGCCGGCAACCAAGTGGGCTTCGCCAGTAGGGAGCCAGCATGGTTGATAAGAAGAAGATCCATATCGCCGCTGCGGTGATCGTCGACGATGCCGGGCGTCTGCTGCTGGTGCGTAAACGTAACACGTCCTACTTTATGCAGCCGGGCGGTAAGCTGGATGCCGGAGAGTCGCCGGAATCCGCGCTGATCCGCGAACTTCAGGAAGAGCTTGATTTGGTGATTACGCCGGGCGATCTGACCCCGCTGGGGCAGTTTACTGACGTGGCCGCCAACGAGCCGGATCATCTGCTGGTGGCTGATATTTTCCGTATTCAAAACGTGAACGGAGAGCTGCAGCCTGCAGCGGAGATCGAAGAGGTGAAATGGGTATCTGCGGCAGAGTTCGACAGCGTGATGCTGGCACCGCTGACCGCGAAGCAGATTATCCCGCTGGTGTATGCTCCGGTCTGATAATTATCCGGCTGAAGGCTAAAAGATCAGGGCTGATAGCGGGTGACAGGGGATCGGTCTGAAGGTTGGCAGGTGGCATGAAAAAAGCGTGCAGACCGCGCCGAGTTTCCGATCTGTTGAGGGTAACGGCATCGCCGCAGCCATGTCGTTACCCCTATCAATTAGGCTTTGAAGCCTGAGCCGATAACGATGACTTAGCGGCTCAGCGTGGCGTTCAGCGCATCAATCGACGTCTGTAATCCCGCTTCCACGCTCATGGTCAGATCTTCCATCTCCAGCGACACATAGCCGTCGTAGCCGGTCATGCGCAGCACCGAGAAGAACTCCTTCCACCACAGCAGATCCTTGCCGCAGCCCACCGCCACATAGTTCCAGGTGCGGGTTTTGGTATTGGTCACCGGCTGATACTCCATCAGGCCGTCAACGTCCGCCAGGCCGCGCTCGATGCGGGCATCTTTACCGTGAACGTGGAAGATCGCGCCTTCCAGCTTGCGTGCCGCTGCGATCGGGTCCGCGCCCATAGCAATCAGATGCGAAGGATCGAGGTTCATACCGATCATCTCATCCACTTCGTTACGCAGGCGCAGCAGCGTGGACGGGTTGTACACCAGCTGGCACGGGAACTCTTCAATGGCGATCTTCTCGATCCCGTGCTGCTTCGCGTGCTGTACGAATTTTTTCCACCATGGGATCGCCACTTCATTCCACTGGTAGTCGATCACGCCAGGCATGTAATCAGGCCAGGAGATGGTGGAGGTGATCCAGTTCGGCACGCGATCTTCCGGTCCGCCGCCCGGCAGGCCGCTCATCATCACGATCTTTTTCACGCCCAGCTTGCCCGCCAGCTCAATCGCGCGGTAGCTGCTTTGAGTGTGCTTCTCGCCCAGTTCGCCGGGTGCCAGCGGGTTGCCGGAACAGTTCAGCGCCACAATTTCGATATCGCGTTTAGCCAGCTCTGCCTGGAACTGGCGCAGTTTTTCCGGCGAGCCCAGCAGCTCTTCGGTTTTCACGTGCGGGCACGGCGACCAGCCGCCAGCGGTCATTTCCACACCGGAAATGCCATAGCCTTTCACTTTATCCAGCATATCCGGGAAGGAAAGATCGGCCAGAACGTCGGTACATAATGCAAGTTTCATGGTACATCCTTAATAAATAGATTAATGCTGTTCAAACTGGTCAATAAATTCACGTTTGGTCTTAGCGCTGGCGAGGATTAATGTATTGGCATCATCCCCCAGCATATCGGCAATATCCGCCAGCACCTGGACGTGTTCATTTTTCGTTGCCGCCACGGCCACCATAATAAAGACCACCTGGCCCGCTCCCCAGCTCACGCCGTTCGGAAACTGGAAAATCAGGAAGCCGGTTTTTTTGACCAGATCGATATGTTCTTTGGCACAGTGTGGAAAGGAGATGCCCGCGCCGATCCAGGTCGAGACGTCTTTTTCCCGCTTCAGCATCGCCTCAAAAAAGCCGGGCTTAACGTAGCCCGCTTTTTCCAGCTCATTCGCAGCGATTTTAATTGCCTCGGTTTTATTCGCGGCCTGGCAATCCAGATAAATAACCTCTTCAGACAATTTCAACATGGCGTTCTCCTGACACTGACTGTGTTATGCCAAATAAAGAGCAGGGCACTCTGGAATAGTGACATCGTGTTTCTGGCCATCTTTCAGCGATGCCAGACCGGCATCACACACCAGCGCAACAACATAGCCATCCCACGATGACGGGCCGGTCATGGCGCTGCCGCGGGAAATATTGTCGACAAAGTTCTGCACTTCACGGTCGTAAGCGGTGGCGAAGCGCTCCATGCAGGACTGGGAAATATGGCGGCTGACCCCGTTGGGGGAGCGGGTGTAAGTCAGCGCCTGCTCGGTCAGGCCGCTGATGGCGTTCTCACCGATCACTTCACAGCGAATGTCGTAGCCGTAGTTGCAGTTAACGAACAGCTCGTCATCAATGCGCACGCCGGATTCCGTTTCGAAAATCACAATCAGCGGGTCCTGCAGATGCGGATACGCCCGGCTGGTTTTCTTACGCGGTTTATCTACGCGCACCGAGACGATATTTTCATTTAGCAGGTAGCGAATAATGTCGATTTCGTGGGTGGCCGAGTCGTTGACCGCCATTTCCAGCGTATAGCTTTCCGGGACCGACGGATTACGGTGCGCGCAGTGGATCAGCATGATCTCACCCAGCTCACCGCTGGCGATGGTCTGCTTCAGGGCCTGATAGCCCGGGTCGAAGCGGCGCATAAAGCCCAGCTGCAGCAGGCGCTTACCTGCAGCGACTTCAGCAGCGATGATTTCCTGCGATTCATCTGCGGTTGGCGTTAGCGGCTTCTCGCAGAATACCGGCTTGCCGGCTTTGAAGGCCGACAGGATCTGCGCTTTATGTACCGGGCCAATCGAGCAGATAAATATGGCATCAACCTGGTCTGAGTTAATCAGCTCGTCGGCATCATAAAACGCCGTGGCGTGATATTCGGCGGCAACGGCATCGGCGGCTGCACGGTTAATATCACAGACTGCGGTAACCTGCGCGCCGGTAATGACATTGTTAAAACGCTGAAGATGGTCGCGGCCGATCATACCCAGGCCAATTAAACCGATTTTTACCGTCATTTTATTTCCCTTTACATCTTTAAGTTAAAAACGAAACTTTTTCTCGATCTGTTCTAACGTCAGGCCGCGCGTTTCCGGCAGATATTTCACCAGCAGAACCAGCATGACGATATTCGTAGCAGCGAAGAAGCCGAAGGTCATTCCGCCGCCGTACTGGCTGAGCAGCACCGGGAAAATAAGCTGAATAATAAAGTCGAAGATCCACAGGCCGAATACCGCAAAGCCCATTCCCACCCCGCGCATCCGCAGCGGATAGATTTCTGCCAGCATCAGCCAGAACACCGGGGCAATCCAACCCTGCATAAAGACCAGGAACACCAGCATTAAGCCGAGAATGATGTAGCTGGCGCCGTCGAAATTCGCGTGCAGCGTGTCAACGCCGTTGAGGGTTTCGGTGTGGAAGAAAACCTTAAAGGACAGTCCGATTAATATCAGGCTGATGGTGACGCCCGCCTGGCCGGTAAAGAACATTTTGCGCCGCGAGTGTTTGCCGATTAAAACCATTCCCAGCAGCGTGGCCAGTACCGATACCACGCCGTTAGCTACTGCGCCGGTCACCGCGGCGGCATCGCCAAGCCCGGTCGACTTCAGCACCGTTGGTGCGTAATACATGATGGTATTAATTCCGGTCACGCGGGTGGCCAGGACGATCATCAGGCCGATTAACAGCAGCTGTACCACCCAGCGCTTTTTCAGCTCTTCGAACAGATTAAACTTCACCGCATCGGCTTTAATAACCTGTTGGATCTCTCTGATTTCACGCTCAACTTCTTCCGGAGCGCGAATGGTCTTTAATACGTTAATGGCTTTTTCGGTTTCGCCACGGCGCATAAAGAAGCGCGGCGATTCCGGCATCATTAACATGCCGATCCACAGCAGCGCGCCCGGCAATGCGGGGATGGCCAGCATGATGCGCCAGTTGTGGCCCATATCCGGATAAAGATTAACGATGGTGGCGTTGACGCTGTAGGCGAGGAACTGCCCGGTCACAATCATCAGTTCGTTAACCGTCACCAGCCGCTCACGCTGATCGGCGCGCGCCAGCTCGGAGATGTAAATCGGCACCGTCACCGAGGCACAGCCGACCGCCAGGCCGAGAATAAAGCGCGCCACGATCATCGATGGCACATCCCAGGCAAATGCGGTTCCCAGCGCGCCAAACATAAAGATGGCGGCTACCCATAGCAGATTTTTGCGACGTCCCTGTTTATCGGAGAAATAACCACCAAATAATGAACCCAGTGCCGCGCCGAATAACAGGAACGAGGTAATAAACCCTTCTTCCGCTGGCGTCAGATTTAAATCATATTTCATAAAAATTAATGCGCCGGAAATAACCCCGGTGTCATAGCCGAAACACAGACCGCCTATCGTCGAGACGATAGTAATCATTCGCATCCGTTTATTATTTTGCAGGTTTGTAATATTAGACATAACTGTTCCATCTGGTTATAAGGAAAACAGGAGCAAGCCGATATTATCGATTAGGTTATGATTAATTAAATTCCATAGCGAAATTAAGACGCTAAATATTCAGTCACCTTTTCCTGACTGTGAAGGACAGAGCAGAAATCCATTTTTTCACCGGGTTGTTACGTAGTGAAAGTGCTGTCGTTGAGGTTACGTTACATCAAAGTGAAAATAAAAAACCATGAGGGCGAAAAGATAAGATTTAAGAACGTGCCGGAGATCATAAAATGCGCATGATATTGCGCATTTTGAGTGACATTAATCACATTAACCATCGTCATGATTGACAAAGCAAGAATGAAGATGTGCTTAAAGTGAGTTTTTAACGTAGGTGAATATAAGGGGGCAAGCCTGATTGATGAGCCATCGCTTGCCGCATAAGCCGACTGTGGTAGAGGGGGGCTCAGCGGATCGCTCTGCTTTATAGCAGTAAAAAAATAAGGGATTAAATAAACATCGAAACATCTACCGTTTTGATGATTTTTAATTATTCCGGCATTTCAGCGGATAAATTTTAGTAAATTGGGTCTGTGCTTTTGCACTGCATGATTTTTCCCCACTGCCGTATTTGTATTAAAATTACTCAGTTCGGGTGCGGTTTCTGAGCGGATTAAAATGTGACGGCGATCATGTTTCCTTTTCTGCAAAATTAGCGATAGCAAATTTATACATTTCTGCCACTGGCGATTATTTTCAAAGCTTTTAAACTCAACAGGTTAAATAATCATAAAAAGCAAAAATGATGACTACTGCCGCAATCGATGATGTAAGAATAGCGGCACATTCACTGGAGACATCATGCAGATCTACTGCCTCAACCCACAGTCCTCTTCCCGCTTCTTTGAGCAGGGCACACGGCCAAAACTGGCGTTTGTCTGCAAGGCTGAAGGCATGGAGGCCGCCATTCCGCGCGTGATGCACCAGCATGATGACCGCTTCGAGCTGATGTTTATCGCTGAGGGCAGCGGCATTTACAACATTGACGGTCGCGGCTATCACGTGAAGCGCGGCGACATTCTGCTGTTTAACCACGGCATCCTGCATGATGAAAATCCCCATGCCTCAGACGATCTGCTGATTTTTAGCTGCGGAGTCGAACAGCTGAAGTTTGACGGGCTGCCGCTCAATTTTCTTACCGCCCGTTCGCAGGTTGCGGTCATGCCCAGCGGTGAGGCTTACGCCGAGATTTGCGGAATGTTCGGACAGATGTGGCAGCACGTTAGCAGCAGAAGCGTATACGGGGAAGAAATCAGCCAGGCATTGCTCTGCGCACTGTTACTGCTGTGCCGCAGTATCTGGGTTGCCAATAAGCAGGAAAAAGAAACCTCGGAATCCCTGCTGGGCCAGAGAATTAAAGATTACATCGACAGCCGCTATAAAAGTGATATTGCCCTTAAATCGATTACCGCTGCGCTAAATATGAACCAGTTTTATCTGGCACACGTATTCAAAGCCTATTCAGGCTATTCCCCTAAGCAGTATCAAACCCGGCGGAGAATAGGCGAAGCGCAGACGCTACTGCTCAGTACCGATTTAGGCGTAACGGAAGTCGCTAATGCGGTGGGCTATGACAACGTGAATAACTTCCACCGCATCTTTCATAATCTTGTTGGCATACCGCCGGCCCGCTATAAAAAATTCTGGCTGACGGGGCAGATAAAGTCCTGATGTTTATCCTTCATCTGGAAAGTAAATTAAATAATTCTCATATGGCTTGAATATTCTGTCAATTTAATTTGCATTTTCTCCTGTGGCTCCAATAGTATTGTCGCCCGACATATTATTTTACGGTTTGCAGTATTTTGAACAGGCACCTTAATACGATCGTAGCTTGCTTTCTGGTTTGGAAAGCGAAAGGCGAGGTGCCGTCATGGATGACAACGCAAGGAGCAGGGAATGCGCCAGGACTGCGCTCAGGGTTTATTACGTCTTATCCGGTGGGGATGGCTTAGCCTGTCCGTCGCCGTCACGCCGGTATTGGCTTCACCCAACAGCCCCGCGCGGGAAGCCGCCTCGATAGATGCGCAGGAACAGCTTCGCCAGCAGGAGCGCGAGCGCGAGCGCGTGCTGCGTGAGGAAAATACCCCGCAGCCCGATGCCCGGCTGCGCCGCCCGGATGTGGCTCTGCCCGATTATCCGCAAAATGAGTCTCCCTGCTTTATTATCAACAGCCTGCGCCTGACCGGGGATTCCGCCGATCGTTTTGGCTGGGCGCTGAATGCTGCAAAGGGCGCAAAAGGGCGCTGCCTCGGTAGTCAGGGTATCGTGCTGACGATAAACAAGGTACAGAACGCCATTCTGGCCGCAGGCTATGTCACTACGCGAGTGATGGCGCAGGAGCAGGATCTGACGACCGGCGTGCTGACTCTGACGCTGCAGCCGGGCCGTATCGGCCAGGTCCGCTTTGACGATACCGTTTCGTGGCGCGGTCGGCTGTGGAATGCCATTCCGGCCTCCCCCGGTGAGATCCTTAACCTGCGTGATATCGAACAGGGGCTGGAGAACTTTAAACGCGTTCCCAGCGCTGCCGCCGATATTCAGATCGTTCCCGGTCAGCAGGATGCAACCAGCGATCTGCTGGTGAACTGGCAGGAAGGCCGCCCGGTACGTTTGAGCCTGGGGCTGGATGACAGCGGGTCGAAAAGCACCGGCCGCTACCTGGGATCGGCCACACTGGCTGTGGATGCTCCCTTTGCTCAGAACGACTTGTTCTACGCGAATGCGGGCAAAGACCTGTTGGAGCACGGGCCGTTTGGCAACCATTCTCATGCCCTGAACTACTTTTTCCCGTTCGGCTACTGGGCGCTGTCGGCCAACTACAACAACTATACCTACCACCAGAACATCCCCAACGCCAACGAGGTACTGACCTACAGCGGCAAAAGTAACAATGCCCAGCTGACCCTGTCGCGGCTGATTTTTCGCAATCAGTCACACAAAACCACGCTGAATCTGCGCGGCTGGCGCAAGCGTTCCACCAATGCGGTCGACGGCATCAATATGGATCAACAGAGCCGCCGCACCGCCGGATGGGAAATTGGCGTTAATCAGCACAGCTACCTCGGCGACAGCACGCTGGATGCCAATATCAACTGGCATCGCGGCACGGGGGCATTGGGCGCGAAGCGCGCCCCGGAAGAACTCACCCACAGCGGCAGCGCCCGTACCGGCATCCTGCTGGCGGATCTCAGTCTTAATCAGCCTTTCGCACTGGCGGAACAGCCGTGGCGCTACTACACCGCGGTACGCGGCCAGTGGAGCAGCAACGCACTGACGCCGCAGGAGCGCATGGCCATTGCCGGGCGCTACACGGTACGCGGCTTTGACGGCGAGCAGATGCTCTCCGGCGAGAAGGGATTTCTGTGGCGCAACGAGCTGGCGTGGAACGTGCTGGCACAGGGGCAGGAGCTGTACCTGGCTGCGGACTACGGGCGCGTAAACGGACCCGGCACCCGCTATCTGGTGGGACACCAGCTGGCGGGCAGCGCCCTGGGCGTGCGGGGATCGCTGTGGCAGCGGTTCAGCTACGACCTGTTTGCCGGCGTGCCGTTGTATAAAGCGGACAGCTTCCACACCTCAGGCGCTACGGCGGGTTTTAGCCTGAACCTGGAAATCTGACACCGCTGATTATCCTTACCGCTGGCAGGAAACGCCACGGCGGCAACAAACGGACTGGCTTTTTTCACGGACGAAAATCATGAATAAACATTGCTATCGCCTTATCTTCAGCCGCACTCACGGAGAGCTGCGGGTGGTTTCCGAGCTGGCCCGCAGCTGCAGTACCGAACCGGGGCAGAGCCGGGGCAGCGGTGCACCACGGCTGTGGGTGACCGTTCGCCGTGCAGTGTGGATGCTGGGGCTGGCTATCGCCGCCGGGCCTGCCATCGCCGGTGGGATCGTGGCCGACGGCAGCGCGGCTCCCGGCCTGCGTCCGCAGGTGATTGCCACGCAGAACGGGCTGTCGCAGGTCAACATTACTGCGCCGAACCCGGCGGGCGTCTCACACAACCAGTTCACACAGTTTGATGTCGATCGAAATGGCGCGATCCTCAACAACTCATCGCTGATGACCTCCACGCAGCTGGCCGGGATGATCCAGGGTAACCCGAATCTGAAGCCGGGCAATGCGCCTGCACGCGTGATCCTCAACGAGGTGAACAGCAATAATCCCAGCCAGCTGCGTGGTTTTCTGGAAGTCGCGGGCGGGCGTGCTCAGGTCATTGTTGCCAACCCGTCGGGGATCGTATGCAGCGGCTGCGGCACCATCAACGCCGGGCGAATGACGCTGACTACCGGTAAACCACAGCGGGATGCCAGCGGAGCGATCTCCGGCTATCAGGTTGAGCGCGGCACGATCCGCATTGAAGGCGGCGGCCTGAATGGCGATGCCCGTCACGACACCGGCTATGTCGATCTCCTTGCCCGTGCGGTTGAGGTCAATACCGGCATCTGGGCTAACGATGAACTGGCGGTAATCGCCGGCCGCAACCGCATCAGCGCCGACGGCAAGTCGGTACAGCCGATCTCCGGCGGCGATGCAAAGCCCGAGCTGGCAATCGATATGGGCCAGATGGGCGGCATGTACAGCGGACAAATCCGCATGATCGGTACTGAAACTGGCGTTGGCGTGCGGAATCAGGGCGGGCATTTGCAGGCGGGAAACGCCCTGACCGTTAGCAGCGCCGGGCGTCTGATGTGGCAGCCGGGCAAGCAGGAGGCGTTCACGCAGGCCGCTGGCAGCATCACGCTAACCGCGCAGGAAAGCATTGAGCATCACGGCAAACTGCACAGCGGCGGTACGCTGACCGTCGAAAGCCGTGGAGGCGACATCCGTCAGTCCGGCACGCTGGCCGCTGCCGGGGATGTGCACCTTAAAGCGGGCGGTAATATCGCCAGCAGCGGGCATCTGCTGGCGGGCAGTAATGCCAACAGCCAGCTGGTGCAGGCGGCGAATCTGACCTTAAAAAGCCAGGGGGATATCCGCGCCAGCGGCAGCCTGCTGAGTAAAAAAGAGGTCAGTCTGAGCGCGCGGCAGGTCGATATCAGCCAGAGCCAGCTCGCTGCCAGCCACGCCACGATAGCGGCGAAAAGCGGCAGTGTGGCGATCCGCCAGGCGAAGATCGACAGCGGCAGCCTGGACATCAGAACAACGGGAAATGTCGAGGCGCAGCAGTCGCAGGTGAAAGCCGGGCACTGGGACATCAGCGCCAGCAACCTGCTGAATCACGAGGGTGCCTGGTCGCAGTCGGCAAGTGCGGAAAGCCGCTTTACGCTCAGCGGCACGCTGGACAACAGCCACGGCACGATCGAAGCGCAGCGGCTGGCGTTGAACAGTAGCGGCCTGATTAACCAGCACGGGCGGCTGGTTTCCCTTGATGGCACCGCGCAACACTGGCAGATCGCCGGAGATCTCAATAACACCCGTGGTGAACTGGGCAGCAATGGCGATCTGGCACTTGATGCTTCGCGCCTGATAAACCAGAGCGGCACCCTCGTCAGCCAGGCGGCGCTTACCGTCAGCACTGAAGGTGATATTGATAATGCCGCCGGTCAGCTGCTGGCGGGAAAACGCCTGACGCTGAATACCGCAGGCGCGATCGATAACCGTGGCGGTACTCTGAACGGCGGCGAGCTGAAGATGACGATGCAGCAGCTGCACAACGTGCAGGGCAGCGTTATCAGTCAGGGCGATCTGAACCTGGCTTCTCAGCAGGACCTCGATAACCGGCAGGGGATGATTGGCGCGGGCGGCAGACTGACCATCACCACGGAAGGCGACTGGCACAATCAGGCCGGTACGGCGCAGGGCGAAACCGAGCTGAGCGTATCTGCGCAAAATATTGATAACGCGGGCGGCAGGCTGCTCTCCGGCCAGCGGCTGGTGCTGAATGCCCGTAGTGCGCTGGACAACCGCGACGGCGAAATCGGCGGTGAAACGCTCAGGCTGATTGCCGGGCGGATCGACAATAGCAACGGGCGGATTATCGGCCAGCACTCGCTGACACTGGAGGCCCGCCAGGCGCTGCAAAATACCCTCGGGCTGCTGGCCGCCGGAAAACAGCTGGATCTGGCGGCTCAGCGATTTAATAACGCCGAAGGCCGGATCGTCGCGCAGCAGGATCTTAAACTGAACGCACAACAGGCGCTGGATAACACCGGTGGACTGCTTGAGGCGGGTGAGCGGCTGTCGGTCAGCAGCGGCGGAGAGTGGGATAACCGCAAGGGTACTGCGCAGGGTGGAACCGCTGTTATCGCAGCCGCTGCCCGCCTTGATAATCGCGGCGGCAGATTGCAGTCCGGCGGCGATCTTCAGCTCAGCACGTCGGGCGATGTGCTGAATCAGGCCGGGCGGCTGACGGCGCAGCGGGCGCTGGGCTGGCAGGGCGGTGCAGGCAGCGGCCTGAATAATGACGGCGGTTCACTGCAAAGCGGCGGCTCGCTTTCCCTGACCGGTGGCCAGCTCAGCAACCGCCAGCAGGGCGTGGTGTTAAGCCAGCAGGCACTGTCGCTGGCACTGACGGGCGAGTGGAATAACCAGGACGGCACGCTGACCGGCAGCGGCGATACCGCGATCCGCGCGGCTGCGCTGAACAACGAGCGGGGGGTGATTAATGCGCTCGGTAGCCTGGATATACAGCTTAGCGGGCGGCTGGATAACGGCAGCGGTCGTATTTTCAGCCAACGGTCGCAGGTGCTTCAGGCGCAGGATATTTTCAATATTCAGGGCTGGATGGGTAGCCAGGGCGGCTGGCGTGCCGTCAGCGGCACTTTCGATAATCATCAGGGCAGCGTGCAAAGCCAGCAGGATGTCACGCTTGCCGCAACCAGCCTGAACAACGAGCTGGGCATGATGCAGTCCGCCGCCGGGCTGGCGCTGCAAATCACCCGGGATATCGTTAACCGTGCGGGGAAAATCAGCGCGGGCGGGCAGCTGAGCGTGCAGGGCGACAATGCCACCGCGGCCGGTCGGCTGAATAACGCCGGTGGGCAGCTGCTGGCGGGTGAGCGGCTGACCGTATCCGCACGGGAAGTGGATAACCGCCAGAGCGGCCTGCTCTACAGCCAGCAGCAGATGATGCTGACGCTGGGCGAGGGGCTTGATAACCGTTCGGGCCAGCTGCAAAGCGGCGAAAGCCTGACGCTGGTGGCACAGTCCCTGCTGAACGGCGACGGAGCGATAGACAGCCAGCAGCAGCTGGCTCTGCGCATTCTCGGCGAGATCGGCAATGCCGCCGGGGCAATCCGCAGCAACGGCGATCAGCACATTACCGCAGGCCAGATCGATAACCGCAAGGGCGTATTCAGCAGCCGTGGCGGCATGGAAATGACCGCCGTGCGGCTGGAAAATACCGATGGCACGGTGATTAGCCAGGGCCGTGGTATTTACCGCGTTGAAACGCTGAATAACCGGCAGGGTAAGATCCACAGCGGCAATACGCTGACGCTGACCGCCACGCAGGTAAGCAATCAGAGCGGGCAGCTGGTTTCTACCGGAGCCCTGGCCCTTCATGCCGCACAGCTGGATAACAGCGCAGCAGGGACTGTCAGCAGCCAGGATGCACTGAGCGTGCAGGCGGAGCGGCTGAACAACCGCGACGGCGGCCTGCTGCTGGGCAGCGCGCTGACGACAGTCACCGTGCAGGCACTGGATAACACCGCAGGTCGGCTGCAAAGCGCCGGTGCAATGACATTCAGCGGGCTGAATACGCTGGATAATCGCCAGGGTCGTATTCTGGCTAACGGCGCACTCAGTTTTAATGCCGGTGCCGTGGCTTCTGCCCTTGCGCTACTCAACCAGGGCGGCACCATCCAGAGCGGCAATACGCTGCACCTCAATACCCGCACGCTGAACAATCAGGGCGGCATGCTGCAAAGTCAGCAGGCCCTGACGCTGGCAGTACAAACGGACTATACCCATCGCACAGGCGATACCCTGAACAGCAACACGGCGGTCACGCTGACCGTGGCCGGTGTGATGACCAACCTCACCGACTGGCTGCTGCCCGGCAGCCTGACCCTTAACAGTACGCATCTGACCAACCGCGGATCGCTGGTGGGGAAAGTGCTACGGCTGACAACCGGCATGCTGGTCAACGGCGGGCGTCTGGAGGCCGACCGGATGACGCTGAATGTCGACAGTCTGGATAACACGGCTGCGGTGATGGGTGATGAGATCACGATCCATGGCCGGATCGTCGATAACCACGGCGAGGCGGCAGCGATCGCCGCCGTGCAGGATCTGGATCTGCAGGCGACGCAGCGCATCACCAACCGCGACGGATCGCTGATCTACAGCGGAGATCGTCTGCATCTTGGCAGCGGCGATCTGATCGAAAACCGCGCCAGCTTTATCGAAGCCGATGGTGATATCACGATCGAGGCCCGCCGTCTGGAGAATCTGCGCGAAGGGCTGGAAATTGAGCGCGACGCGGAGAAAAGCGAATACAAGTGGCATCGGTATAACTACTACTGGCGATCGTATGGATCGGAAGTCGGTACCGATAAAAACACCATGGCACCGACGACACAGCAGCTGACGTTCCGGAATGATGATGCGGTGCAAAACAACCGTTACGGTACGCTGTTAGAGATCGATGCGGCAGGAAAACGGGCCAAAGTAAGGGTAAAGTTTGACCAAGGGGCTGTGACCGAAATTTGGGTGAATTATCTCTCTCTGGTCCCCCATACCGACGGTAGCTATGCCATGACGTTTTATGAAACGCGAGGCTTCCGGCAAAACAGCGTGCCAACGCCTTATCACAACACATTCTGGCGTGAACACGATCGCGGGCGTCTTGAACAATGGGACCCTGAAAGGCATCTGGACATCTTTGATGCGCCGTTTGTAGACGATTACAACAACCTCCGCGAGCGTTCCGTTACCGGTACAACATCGCGCGACAGGCTGATCTCGGAAGGCACCGGCGCACGTATCCTGGCGGGCGGCAGTATGGCACTGCATATTACCGACAGGCTGCTGAACGATGCCAGCACCATTTCCGCCAACGGCAATCTGTCTATCGGCGGCGGTGGGACGGTGGAAAATAAAGGCTATTCGGTTAACGAACGCCGCCAGGAATACATCGTTGACCACTACGATCGTAATACCAAACACTGGTATCCCACTTTCAATCTTGATGAAACGACGGCGCTGACCACTATTGACGGCATCAT
The DNA here is from genome assembly GCF_016909495.1 of Pantoea coffeiphila. Lineage (GTDB taxonomy): Bacteria > Pseudomonadota > Gammaproteobacteria > Enterobacterales > Enterobacteriaceae > Erwinia > Erwinia coffeiphila. Next base: position 229,567 of record NZ_JAFBFW010000005.1, read on the forward strand.
TACCGGCAACGGTAACGTCACCATCAGCGGTGCCAGCATCAGCAACACCACGGTTAATCAGGCACAGATTAGCAGCGTGGAAGCGGCGCTGAAGGCGGCGGAAGCCGAACGCGCCGAGTGGCAGCGCAATCCGCTGGCCTTTGAGGTTGAAGGAGCAGGCCGTCAGGAGGGGGAAACGCAGCTTGCGCCGGGCAGCAAGCCATCGGAGACGATAACCTTCCCCGGGCGGCCGCTGCCTCCTGCTGAACTGGCGCTCACCGAAAAACAGCATCTGGGTGACGTTGCGACCTCAATACCGAATAACGGCTTGTTCCGCCAGGATACTGCCGCTGGCTCTCCGTTCCTGATCGTCACCGACGAGCGTTTTACCAGCCGCAGCAAATTTATCAGCAGCGACTACATGCTGGAGCGGGTGGGCTACGATCCGTCCCGGGTACAAAAACGGCTGGGCGACGGCTTCTATGAGCAGCGCCTGGTGCGGGAACAGGTGTTGAAGCTGACCGGCCGCGCATCGGTGCGGGGCGAAGACGCCATGGAGCAATACCAGCAGCTGATGAATAACGGCGTGAAGGTGGCGGAGGCGTTTAGTCTGCTCCCGGGCGTGGCGCTGACGCCGGAGCAAATCTCGGCACTTCAGCAGGATATCGTCTGGCTGGTCAGTGAAACCGTACAGACCGCCAGCGGCCCGCAAACGGTATGGGTTCCGAAAGTGTACCTGGCGCAGAACACCCTGCGGCTGACCGGCGACGGCGCGCTGATCGCCGGGGGGGATCTGCAACTTTCCGCCGACAGCGTGCAGAACGCGGGCAACCTGTTCGCCGATCGGGCGCTCAGCATTGATGCGACAGACTTCCGCCATCAGGGCGGAGAGATAAAAGCCGACAGCATCAACGTGCAGGCCGACAGTCTGTCGATAAGCACCAATCTGCAGGATGCCCTGCGGCAGGCAACGATGAGCGCCGGGGATATCTCTTTGAGCGGTAGCGACATCAGCCTGCAGGGCGCGAAGCTGGATGCCACGCAGAACCTCAGCCTTAGTGCGCGCAACAGTCTGGATATCTCGGCGGCGAAAAGCAGCCACACCGCCAGCCTGGAGGTGATCTCCGGGGCGATGGGCAATCGTAATACCGGCGTGACGGAAGAGGCCGGTAAGCGGATGGCGCAGGTGAGCGGCGAATGGCAGCAGGCGCTGGGCAGCCAGCTCAGTGCCGGGGGCAACCTCAGCCTTCAGGCCGGGCAGGATATCACCCTGCAGGGCAGCCAGGTTAAAGCCGGAGAGCAGCTTGGCGTGCAGGCGGGCGGCGATATCAAACTGCTGGCGGACAGCACCAGTAATAAAACACAGCTGGAGGCCGGAGCGCGTACCACATCGGTCAGCAACAGCCGTGAAGAGGAACGCCTGCTGCTCAGCACGCTGAGCGGCGACAAAGGCGTGAGCCTGCATGCGGGTAACACACTGCTGGCCGCAGGCGCACAGGTTGACAGCACGGCAGGCAGCATCGGATTAAGCGCCAACGATGTGACCATTAAAGAAGCGCATCAGCAGACGCAGGATCTGGACAGCGAACGACGGGGCGGTGGGAAATCCAAAAGCAGCCGCGTGGTGGACTCTTCGCGCGATGAGGTCACGGGCAGCACCTTCAGCGGGCGTGATGGCGTCACCGTTATTGCGCGTGAGGGCGATATCACCGCCACCGGCAGTACGCTGCACAGTGAAAAAGGGGGCATTGCGCTACAGGCGAAGAACGATGTGCTGCTGAACAGCGCCACGGAGCAGCAGTCGGAATACGTTGAATCGCACTCGCAGAAAAAAGGATTCCTGAAAAAATCCACCACCCATACGGTGCAGAACGATCGCGTGACGCGTGAGCAGGGCACCTTGCTGAGCGGCGACACGGTCAGTGTGGCCGCCGGAAAGGATCTAACGGTCAGCGGTTCGGCGATTGCCGCCGACCGGGACGTGGCTCTGCAGGCCGGTAACAACGTGGATATCCGCGCCGCCACGGAAAGTGAATCCCACTACCTGCTGGAGGAGAAGAAAAAAAGCGGGCTGATGGGCAGCGGCGGCATTGGCTTCAGCGTCGGTAAACAGTCCACGCGCCATGAGATCGATGAACAGGGCACCCGCCAGAGCCAGAGCGTCAGCACGGTGGGCAGCAGCCAGGGCAGCGTCAGCATTACGGCGGGCGATAAGCTGCATATCGGCGGTGCCGATCTGGTGGCGGGGAAAGATCTGACCCTGAGCGGCGACAGCGTGCAGATCGATCCGGGCTACGACCAACGCACTCGTAATGAGACGTTTGAAGCGAAGCAGAGCGGGCTGAGCGTGGCGCTGTCGGGAACGGCAGGCAGTGCGCTGAACACGGCGGTCAGCACCGCGAAACAGGCGAGGAAGGAGAGCGACGGAAGGCTCAGTGCGCTACAAAATACTCAGGCTGCACTCTCCGGCGTGCAGGCGGCACAGGCGCTGGAGCGGGACGGGCTGGTGACTGAAGCCGCGAATGCCGGCAACGCCGCAGCCGGTCTGCAATCGGGTGACAACGGGGCGGCGCAGGGTGCCACTAATACCGTGGGGATCAGCGCATCTTACGGCAGCCAGTCGTCGAAAAGTGAAACGCGCAGCGAAAGCCGCCAGTCGCAGGGCAGCACGCTGACTGCCGGGCAGAACCTGTCGATCAACGCCACCGGGAAAAATAAAACCGGCGGAAGCGGCGACATCACCCTCAGCGGCAGCGCGCTGAAGGCGGGCGGCGGGATGACGCTGGACGCCGCGCGGGATATTAACCTGCTGTCGGCGCAGAACACCGAACGTACCGAAGATAAGAACAGCAGCAAAGGCGGCAGCGTGGGTGTGGGTATCGGCGCGGGAGCTGGCGGATACGGTATCAGTGTTTCCGCCAGCGTGAATGCCGGTAAAGGTCATGAAAAAGGCCACGGCCTGACGCATACTGAAACCACGCTGGATGCGGGCGGCGGCATCAGCCTGACCAGCGGGCGCGACACCACGCTGAAGGGCGCACAGGTCAGCGGCGAGAAAATTACCGCCGACGTGGGCCGTGACCTGACGCTGCAAAGCGAGCAGGACAGCGATCGTTACGACGCGAAGCAGCAGAACGTCAGTGCGGGCGGCAGTTTTACGTTTGGTTCAATGACCGGCTCGGGCTATGTCAGCGCCAGCCGGGACAAGCTGCACAGCAACTTTGACAGCGTGAACGAGCAGACCGGGCTGTTTGCCGGTGACGGTGGCTATCAGATTACGGTGGGTAAGCACACGCAGCTTGACGGTGCGGTGATTGCCAGCACGGCGGATAAAGCAAAAAACAGCCTGGACACCGGTACGCTGGGCTGGAGCGATATCGACAACCGGGCGGACTTCAGCGCGGAGCACAGCGGTGGTTCGCTGAGTTCCGGTGGCCCGGTGGGCAAAGAGCTGCTGACCAATATGGCAGGCGGAATGCTGTCCGGTGCGAATAACAGCGGCCATGCGGCAGGCACCACGCAGGCCGCGGTCAGCGACGGTCAGCTGACTGTCCGCGACGGAGAGCATCAGCAGCAGGATATTGCCGAGCTGAACCGGGACGTGGAGCACGCCAACGACGGCAGCATCAGTGCGATCTTTAACAAAGAGAAAGAGCAGAAACGCCTGAAGGAAGCGCAGCTGATCGGCGAGCTGGGGATGCAGGCGATGGATATCGCGCGGACGCAGGGAGAGATAGCGGCGCTGGAGGCGCAGAAAGATCCGGCGAAGCTGGCGGCAGCGCGGGCGGAGCTGTTGAGCCAAAGCATCTATCAACAGCTGATGGATTTACACAAAAAGCAGGTATTTCCGGTGGTCATAATGCTGATTCATTTTATGATGCTGCAAAAAAATATAATGTAAAAATCGTGAGTGAAAAATCTACGAATGTTAATGGTATCAATGAAATAGAGTATTTAGTGCCGACGAAAGATCGTTCTGGTAATCTGACTGGAGGGTATAAGCCCAATCCAGAAAAGAAAACAATTTATGATCCAAAAATATTTACAGATAAAAAGATGTTAGATCTTGGTCAGCAGGCGGCCATAGTGGGTTATAAAGATGCAATAGCTAAAGGGCAGCAAGCATATGATGCAACAGCAGGCGGAGTAAAATTTAGGGTCTATCTTGATAAAAAAAACAGGTAGAGTAACTAACTTTCATCCTAAATAGGATTTGAAAAATGAAATTTTTATTTGATTTACCCTATGAGCAATCCGATCCCTATTGGGTCATAAAAAGCTACTTTGATCTTATGTATAATGATGATATTTTTTTAAATTCAGTTGAAAGTCTACTGAAAAATAACTCATTTATGAGGGATGGGGTTTATTGTTTTTTTCCTGATTTAAATAGTTATGATGAAAGTGAGCATTTTGAAGGGGTTGAGTTTGCTATTGGTTATCCACCATCTGAGGCAGAATCTATTATTGTGAGTGAAGATATTTGCTATCAGTATATTAGGGTTTCTTGTGAAAAGTATTTAAAATTTCACCCTGAAGATACAGATAAAGTTAATATTTTATTTGGTAAGATCCCTGTCTAATGAGTAAATTCCGGCCACTGAGCCGGGATTTACTTATCTGTCTTTCCTGACGCTGCAAAGCGAGCAGCGTAGCGATCGCTACGATGCGAAGCTACAGAACCTCAGCCACGACGCCTGACCCCAGCCCGAAAATCAATCAGAACGTCACCGGCGTATTCACCCACAGCACCTTCGCTACCGACTTCCCGCTGTTGCGATAGCCGTGCGGTACGTTGCTGGGGAAATAGAATGAATCTCCGGCGGTAAGGGTGTACGTCTGCTCGCCTAAAGCCAGCTCGATTTCGCCTTCCAGCACGTAGCCCATCTCTTCGCCGTGGTGTTCAATCTGCCCGTCGCTGGCCACGCCCGGTTCGATAATATGAATATTGCCCTGCAGCAGGCTGCCTTTGTGGTGAGGGGTCAGGTTCTCCAGCTCAATGCCGCCCTTTTTGTTGCGGGCAACAAAGCGTTTGCGCTGGCGCTGATCGGGCTTCAGTACCGGGGAATCCGCCACCCAGCTTTCGGCCATCAGATCAGAAATATTGGTTTCCAGCGCGCTGGCCAGCCGGTGCAGCATCGCCAGCGAAGGCGAGGCCACGTCGTTTTCCAGCTTGGAGAGCAAACTCTCCGAACAGCCGACCTTCAGCGCCAGCTGCTTCAGCGTAATCTCCTGCGCTAAACGCGCATGGTGCAGGCGCATGCCCAAATCAGGTAAAACAAAGCCACCGCTATCGCCGTTTTTTTTCATAAGTGTTTATCTGCAACCCTTCAATCCGTAAACGCCCGGCATTCTGCGGCCGGGCACTGTTGCACTGGCCAGAAAAGGCCGGTTATTCGGTCACGCTAAAGTGCACTTCCTGCGGGTTCAGGCCGTTAATCGGCACGATATCCTGCGGGCAGGCGGACATAACCACGATGCAGTCCAGTTCGGCGCGGATCTCTACGTAATCACCGGATTTGCTGACCGTTGGCAGCCAGGAGATGGTGTAATCCGGGTTAACCGGCGTGTTCATCCACAGGTTCAGCGGCTGCGGCACTTCGCGCGCGCGCAGTCCGATGGCGTTCAGCGCCAGGCGCATGTTATCCGCACAGCTGTCATGATACTCGGTGATGCCCATATTGCTGTAACGATACAGATCGCAGGCGGCAATCATCGTGTCGTGCACGCCCGGCGAGGTATCGGTCAGCAGGGTGCCGATGGCGCGGCGCTGGTTAGTCACCAGCACGTCGCCCGGCTGCGGGATGATTTTATTGATAAAGGCGCGGGTATGCTCCATCGAAGAGAACTCGCTTAAATCCGCGCTGTTAAACAGCCAGGTATCGCACACCTGGCTGCCCGGGGTGTTGATGATGCGAATTACCTGCCCCTTGCTCAAGCGTGCCGCGCGGCCACAGCGTGCAGGGACGGTGTACAGTTCGCCGATAACCGGCGTGCCGTCTGCGGAGATCGGTTCGCCGATGGTGGCGTTGGTGCCCAGCGCGCTGCCGTTATCTTTGTCGCAGCAGGAAGGATAGGTATGGGTGCTCATGGGGTAACTCCTGTCGTTTGATTGGCCAGTTCTGTCAGGCAGCAGGCAAGTGCTTTTGCGCCCAGGTACAGATACTGAGGATCGGTGTATTCAGCCGGGTTATGGCTGATGCCTTTATGGCTGGGTACAAAAAACATGCTGGTCGGGCAGTGGCTGGCCAGGTGCATCGCATCGTGAAATGCCCCGGAGGTCAGCGTGGCCGTTTTAATCTTCAGCGCGTCGCTGCAGGCGAACTGCTGTGCCAGAAGCTGCGAATGAAACGCCACCGGCGGGTTATTGAATACGCAGGCCACCTGCACGTTATCGGCGGTAATCTGCTGCATCCAGCGGTCAAACTCGGCCAGCACCTCAGGGTCGGCATGGCGGAAATCGAGGGTAAAAGTCACCCGCCCGGCGATGGTGTTGATCGCGTTGGGTTCCACTTCCCAGCGGGCGAACGTCAGGCGCAGCTCGTCTTTCGGCAGCGCTTCTGCACGCTGCTCCAGCTGGCTGACGATACGGCGGGCGAGGGTCATCGCATCCTGGCGGTCGGCCATCGGCGTGGTGCCTGCGTGGGCTGCCTGTCCGAGGCAGGTCACCTGATACCAGCGTACGCCCTGAATGCCCTGCACCACGGCCAGCGGCAGTCCGGCCTGCTCCAGCACCGGTCCCTGCTCGATATGCAGTTCGATAAACGCGGCCATTGGCACGGCGCTGCGGTGCGGCAGTGCGGGAAAACGCTGATGACAGCGGGTCAGCGCCTCGGCCAGAGTTACGCCCTGCGCATCCTGATGGCTGAGGTAATCCGTCAGTCGTTCCGGCTGTACGAAAGCGCTGGAGCCCATCGCGCCGGGCGCAAAACGGCTGCCTTCTTCATTCATCCACACCGCGACTTCAATCGGGCGCAGCGTCTCAATCCCGGCTGCCGCCAGCGCGCTCAGGCACTCCATTCCGGCCATCACGCCGTAGCAGCCATCGAGGTTGCCGCCGCCGGGTTGAGTATCAATATGACTACCGGTGACCAACGGCGGCAGATCTTCGCGGCCCGCGCGGCGGATAAACAGGTTGGCGCAGGCATCGGTAAACACCTCGCAGCCGAGGGTACAGGCCCAGTCAATCAGCCAGGCTCTGGCATCCAGTTCAGCTTCCGACAGCGCCTGGCGGTCAACGCCGCCGTTCTCCAGCGCGCCGAAGCGGGCCAGCTGCGCCAGGCGGTCCATCAGCCGCTGCTGGCTGATGGCATTAGCGGCGCGCAGCGCGATAGCATCAGGCATGGGTGGCCTCCGCATCATCCAGCTGCAGCGGGCGCTTAAACCACGGCGCAAGAAACGATTTCAGGCGTTCGGTCTGCGGCTGGCGGAACAGCGTGGCGGGCGCGCCGCTCTCAATGACCGAGCCGTCGGCCATAAACACCACGCGGGAGGAAATTTTGGCGGCGAACGACATCTCGTGCGTCACCATCACCATCGTCATGCCGTTGTTCGCCAGTGCTTTAATCACATCCAGCACTTCTTCCACGCGTTCCGGGTCCAGCGCTGAGGTGGGTTCATCCAGCAGTAGCAGCTCCGGCTCCAGCGCCAGCGCGCGGGCAATACCCACCCGCTGCTGCTGGCCGCCGGAAAGGCGTGCCGGGCGTGCCTGCGCTTTCTCCAGCATGCCGACCTGCGCCAGCGCCGCCGTCGCTTTTTTGCGGGCGTCATCGCGCGACATCTTCTTGCCCAGCACCAGCGGCGCGCAGACGTTCTCCAGCACCGTCAGATGCGGCCACAGATTGAACTGCTGAAACACCATCGCCAGCGGGCGGCGCACGTCGGCAATCAGCCCGGCGCCGTCGCGATGTTTCAGTTCCCGGCCGGTGCCGCTGTAGCCCAGCAGCTGGCCTTTAATCAGGATTTCGCCTTCATCGTAGGCTTCCAGAAAATTCATGCAGCGCAGCGCGGTAGTCTTGCCCGAGCCGGAAGGGCCGATCAGGGTGACGATCTCCCCGGCATTGACGGCCAGATTGATGCCCGCCAGTACCCGGTTGCTGCCAAACGATTTGCCGACGTTGCGTAATTCTAAAATCGGTCCGTTATTCATCATCTTATCCCTCTGTTGCCTGACGGCCGAGCAGCCGCACGCCCACGCTGACACCCTGCGCCAGCAGCCAGTAGCTGAGGATCAGCAGGGTGTAAGGCACGATGTAGGTATAGGTACTGGCGACGATCTGCCCGGTGGTCATGGTCAGCTCCGGTACGGTAATAATCGAAGCCACTGCGCTCTCTTTAATGGTCAGAATGAACTGGTTACCCAGCAGCGGCAGGCTGAACCGCAGCGCCTGCGGGGCCTGGATATGCCAGAAGCTCTGCCAGGCGGAAATATCGTGAACCTGCGCCGCCTCGAGCTGGCCACGGCCAATGCTCTGCCAGGCAGTACGGAAGATCTCGCCGAAGTAGGCCGAGCTGTAGATCGCCAGTGAAATCACCGTGGCTTCGACGGCGCTCAGCGTGATGCCCACGGCGGGCAGGCCGAAGTAGAACACCGCCAGCTGCGCCAGATACGGCGTACCGCGTATCAGCCAGACGTACGCGCGCCACGGCCAGAACAGCCAGCGGCTGAGGCTGCCGACCGCCTGCAGGATAAACCCGCCGCAGGCACCGATCAGTGCGGCGCTCAGGCTGATCGCCAGCGTCACACCGAGCGCGCGGGCGAAGTCCGGCAGATAAAGGATGAAATCGTTCATCGGTTCTCCCTGTTCCAGCGCCGTTCAACATAGCTCCCCAGCAGCGCCAGCAGGCTGGTCAGCACCAGGTAGGAGAGGGCGATAGCGATATACACTTCTAACGGGCGGTAGGTGGCGGAGGCCAGCTGCTGTCCTACCCGCATCAGGTCGGTAATCGCAATCACCGACACCACCGCCGACGCCTTAATAACGTCGATCAGCTCGGATATCAGCGACGGCAGCGTCAGCCGCAGCACCTGCGGGATCTGGATATGCCACAGCGTCTGGCGCGGGCTGAGCCCGCAGATCGCCGCGGCTTCCAGCTGCCCCGGTGGAATGGCATCAAAGCCGCTGCGCAAAATCTGCGACTGGTAGGCGGCGGTATTGAACGTCAGGGCCAGCACCGCTGCCATATAGCCCGGCAGCGAGAGTCCCAGCTCGCCGGGCAGGTAGAAGCAGAGTAAAACCTGCGCCAGCACCGGCGTGCCGCGAAACAGACTGATATAGAGACGGGCGAAAGCTCTGCCGACCGGTGAACGGCCGTTTTCCATCAGATAAATCACCACGCCGACGGCAAAACCGGCCACGATCGCCACGATGCACAGCGAGGCCGTGGTCACCGCGCCGTTAAACAACATCGGCAGCCACGAGGTCAGCAGCGGAAGAAATTCGCCCATCATCACTCCTCTTACAGCGCCGGTGCCGGCATTTTGTCCGCCGGAATATCCATCACGAAGCCAAACCACTTCTGCTGTAGCGCTTTCATGGTGCCGTCACGGTTCGCTTCACTGATGCCGTCGCTGAACAGTTTCACCATGCTGGCGCTGTCGGAATCTTTGCGGCCAACCCAGCCAAAGTAGGTGGTCGGGCCTAACATGGGTTTCAGCGTGGTAAAGATCCCCGGACGGGCTTTGATCAGCGGGCCAAGGTTCGCCAGCGACTGGGCAACGCCGTCCAGGCGCTTGTTCGCCAGATCGGCATAGGCCTCATCGAACGACACGTACTGTTTGATCTCTTTGATCCCCGGCTTGCCGCTGGCCTTCAGCTTTTCATTGAACTCCTGCAGTACCTGCAGCTGGCCCGATCCGGCCTGCGAACCGACGATTTTGCCGCTGAGATCGTCCAGCGTGGCAATCGATCCGTCGTTGTCACGCTTAAGCAGCGCAACGGTGGATTCGGCAATCGGCACGGTGAAAGCGAAGTGATCCATACGCTGCTTGTTGACGGTAACCGCGGTGATCACGAAGTCGAATTTTTTGGCATCAAGGCCGGGAAGGATGCCCTGGAAAGGCAGATCCAATTGTTTAACCGCCACGCCCGGCAGGCTTTTCTGCAGGATGTGGTTCATCAGATCCACGTCGTAGCCGACGATCTTGCCATTCTCGACCGACTCAAACGGCGCATAGCGCGCCTCGGTGGCGATGGTGATGGCCTTGTCGGCTTTAATGCGATCCAGCAGATCGGCGCTGTGTGCCGCCGCAGAAAAGAGGCCAGAACACAGCATGGCCCAGCAGAGAGAACGTGTTGTTTTGAGTTTCATGATGACCGCCCCGGTGAAAGTGGTGTGAAGTGTATTCAAGTAACTTGAATGTAATGACATAAGCATGAAGCGTGCCAGGCGGGTCGGCGTGATGAAAATGGCGAGAAACAGGGCAATAAGGCGCTATATTTAAACGGAAATTTCTCAAAGCGGTGCTGGCGGTGATAACGGGCACTTCACCGCGCCAGCAGGAAAGCTGCCGGTACCGCTGCACATAAAAAGTGCAGGAGCGGCAGTTTTGTGTGCAAATGATGTGCAAAATTCATTGCCAATAATTATCCCATTCAGCCGATGCGCGTCTGGCGGGTGGGGTTATCAGCATAACCCTGCGCCGAAACAGCAAGGTATTGGCGTTCTGACCGGCACGCTGGTTGACTTACATGAATATGCCGGGATGAACGATGGCGAAACGGTGTATGTTTTCTTGGGTTAAAATTCCACAAACCGTTACTCATTCTCAGATAATCAATATATGGAAATATTATTAGTGTGACGGGGTGAATTCTTTTATATTAACTTTAATATTGAAATATTCTTGCCCGTCTGGAGTTATAACCATGCTAGCAACTCATGACATTGTCGATGTCTTTGTTGACCTCCATCCGACATTACAGCGGATTGTCACCTATCGCACCGGTTCACGGCAGGTTGCTCAGGATCTGACGCAGGATATTTATTTTCGCATTCTTAATCTGGCTAATCAGTTTCCCACTCACGACGATGCGCGAAATTATCTGATCCGCATCGCCATGAATGCCTCAACGGACTATGTCCGCACCGAACAGCGCCGCAGTCAGCTGCTTAAAGGCACCTTTGAGCTGTTTGAAAACTACATGCCTACTCCGGAAGAAAATCTGCATTACAAGCAGAAAATCAAAGAGATAGATGAGGCTCTTTCTTCACTTCCTGAGAAGTCTCGTGAAATCCTCTACATGAGCCGCGTTGAAGGCATGACCCACGCGCAGATAGCGGAAAAGCTTGGCGTGTCCCGCAGCCTGGTAGAAAAATATGCGGTAAAAGCGGTGCTGCACTGCCGGGAAGTTTTGCTGAAGAACCAGTCATAATTTAAAATAGATTATCATTCCCTTCTTTATTTATTCTCTGCCGACTTTATTCCTCCCGGTAAAAATGAAATCTTTTCACTTTTTTAATTCATTTAATTTTATACGGACGTAAATAATCGCCACCGCCGCATAACGACGATGACGATAGTTTTATGTTATGCCTCAGCTAAACATTACGAATAGCAAATGAAACCGGCACGACTAATTCCATTCTGTCCGATTGAGTAAACGCGCTGGCTGGCGGTTTGGGCAGCGGTGATGCGCGCTCAAGCAGCTGCAGCGATTCACGATCCAGCGTGGCATAACCTTTACTTTTCTCAATGGCGGTTTCCAGCACGTTGCCGTCACGGTCGATGGTGAAGCGTACCATCACCGTATCCTGCTGTTTCATTCGCAGCGCATAGCCGGGATAGCGTTTTTCACGCTGGAGCTGGGCGAGGATCAGCGACTGCCAGCTCTGCTTCGCCGAGGCGGCCTGATTACTGGCGGCTCCGACCTGCGGTGCCTGATTCTGCCGCGAAAGTTGTTCGCTGCTGTTGCTGCGCATTGAATCCGGGGTGGTGACCGGGGCTGGTTTTTTCACCTCCACCTTTTTCGGTAGCGGTTTCACCTCGCGCGGCTTAACGGTTCGCTGCGGCCTGGACGGCTTTGGCTCCGCTTTCGGCTGCGGTTTGCTGTCGTGGACTACCGCTTTAACCTCGGCATTTTTCACCTCTTTCTCCGCTGCGTCCAGTTTGGCAGGAGGAGGTGGCGGTGCCGATTCGTCGGGCTGGCTGGCCTGCTGCGCCACGCTTTCCTGGCTGGAGATCTGCGACGTGGTTGGCATCACCGCCATGGTTATCACCATCGGGGCCGCCGCCGGGCTGGGCATCACCATCGGCGCCGCCGCCGGTTTCCACAGCAGGTACATCAGCACCAGCAGATGGGCGGTGACCGCCAGCAGAGGACCGGTTGACCACAGCAGCTTCTCGCCGCGCGGTTTCGCGGGCGGCGGCAGGGCGTTATCAAGAATAAAGCTGGTCATGGCTTGGTCCCCGCTGCCTCACCGGGCAGGCCAATCAGCGCCACTTTGGTATAGCCGCCGTCGCGCAGCAGATCCATAAAGGTCATCAGCCGGGCGTAGTCGATATCTTTGTCTGCCCGCAGGAAAATCCGTGCGTCCTTGTCGCCGTGGGTGCCGCTATCCAGCTCGGCGATAAAACGCGCCCGGCTGACCGACTTATCGCCGATATACAGCCGGTTATCGCTCTTCAGGCTGACGGTAATCGGTTCCGGCGCGGGCGTTGGCTGGCTGGAGGTGGTAGACGGCAGGTCCAGCGGAATATTGGCGGTGGAGAGCGGTGCCGCCACCATAAAGATGATCAACAACACCAGCATCACGTCGATAAACGGCGTTACGTTGATCTCGGCCAGCGCGTTCAAATCGTCGCCGTCAGCGGGTTGAGAGGAAAAGGCCATCGCTATGCTGCGCTCGTCAAAAGAGGGTGGGCGTTCTGTTCCAGCGCATCCAGATCGTGGCTGAGCAGGCACAGGGTCAGGGTCATCGATTCGGCCAGCAGCAGGCGATAGCCGGTAATCAGTCGGCCGATCACGTTGTAGAGGATCACCGCCGGAATGGCGACGACCAGCCCCAGCGCAGTGGCGAACAGCGCCTCGGCTATGCCCGGTGCCACCACGCTGAGGTTGGTGGTCTGCGACTGCGCGATGGAGATAAAGCTGTGCATGATGCCCCACACCGTGCCGAACAGACCGATAAACGGCGCAACGGCGCTGGTGGTGGCAAGGATGCTGGCTCCCCGGGTAGCCCGGCGCGCTTCAGCCGCTTCAACGCGCTGGATGCGGGCGACAACCCGGTCGCGCAGCGCCTGTAGCGCCTGAGCTGAGAGGCGGCTATCGGCACGATCCAGTTCAGTCAGTGCCACCTGACGCATCTGTTCGCAGCTTTGCGCCGAGAGTTCGCCGCACTGGTGCAGCGAGCGTTTACCGGCCAGCAGCGCGAGGTTTTTTCTCAGGCGGCGACCGCGTACCAGCAGCTCCAGGGTTTTGCCGGACCAGATGCTCCAGCTGAGTACGGAAGCAAAAATCAGGATCAGGATCACCGCTTTCACTATCTGGTCGGCGTGGTGATAGAGGGCGAGCGGTGAAAAGTCGGTCAGCACCGGCGGCTTAGCGGCTGCGGTAACGACAGTTTGTGGCGTGCCTGAGGTGGGTGCAGCCCCGGGGGACTGTGCCACATCGCTGGATGTAGAAGGATTCTGCGACTGAGCTGAAATCTGAGACGGTACGCGCTCCGTATTCCCCGGCCGGTTCTGGCTTTGTGCCTGCACCTCAGTTCGATCGGCCGCCTGCACAACAGCCTGTGGTTGAGCCTGGCCGGTAGCAGGAACCGCCGTTTGTACCGTAACCCGATCGCTGGCGGAAACCGTATCGACCGGCGTGGCCGGTGTTTCGGCCTGCACGGTCGTCGAGGCTGCGAAAGCTAACAGCAGCGCCAGGCCGACGCCGACGCGGATTTTTGCCGCACCCGACGCGTCGTCAGATTTTTCAGAATTGGTATGCACGCTCACTCACTCCTCACCACACTGGCAGAAATCATTCGGGAAGCCGCAGGTCAGCAGAGAGCACAGCGGCGATATGATGAAAACGACCCTGCCCGCCGTTTTCATCACTCGCCGCGGAAAAATAACGCGATATTTTTAATGTCGCATGATTTGTGGTGTTTTTTTCTACATGAATCGTAATGGTTAGATAATTGTGCTGATTAGATCCGTCTTCAGCGTCAACGTCTTTATATCCTGTTGATTAACCGGCGGCAGAAAATATTTTTCACCGTTGCTGCGAATAATCCCTCGTTCAGTCGTTTCTCTCTCGCCCGGCCCCTGAGCCGGTCTTTCCTGAATGCCGCCCGGCGGCGTTCTGATATGTCATGGCACAGCCGAGAGAGGATTGATTTTGACTACGCAGTTCACGCCACAACCCGCATCGGATAAGCGCGAGCCTCTGGCCGATATCGCTTTTCCCACCGGCACCTTCACGCTGGATAACGGACTGACGGTTATCGTGGCTGAAAACCGCGACGTGCCGCTGGTGTCGTATCAGCTGATCTACCAGGTCGGTTCTAAAGATGAACCCGCAGGGATGACCGGGTTCGCCCATTTGTTCGAGCATCTGATGTTCGAAGGCAGCGAGCATGCGCCCGGCTCGTTTCTGGAACATATGACCCGCGCCGGGGCCACCAACCTCAACGCCTATACCAGCACCGATCGCACCACCTATCACGCCACGCTGCCGACCGGGTCGCTCGACTATGCGCTGTTTATGGAGTCGGACCGCATGGGGCATTTCTGCGACAGCATCAGCCAGTCGTCGCTGGATCAGCAGCGGCGGGTGGTGCTCAATGAGAAACTGGAAACCGAAAGTGGCCCGTACGGCAAGCTCTACGAGTTTAAATCGCGGGGCTGCTTCCCCGCTGAACACCCGTATGCGCATACCGTTATCGGTGAAAAGGCGGATCTGGTCTCCGCCACGCTGGGCGACGTGCAGCGCTGGTTCCGCAAATACTACACGCCGTCCAATGCGGTACTGGCGCTGTGTGGGGATATTGATCTCGCTACCGCGCGGGAGAAGGTCAGCCACTGGTTTGGCGATATCCCACCCGGCCAGCCGCTGACCCGGCCCGACAGCTGGATCGCGGATATCACCCCGCAGCGCCGCGATCGCTATCAGGCGAACGTCGCCAGTGGCACGCTGCTGCTGGTGTGGAATATTCCCCCGGCGGGCAGCCCGGATGCCACGCTGCTGTCACTGGCGGCGGATTATCTGGCCTCCGGCCTGTCGTCGGTGCTGGTAAAAAACCTGGTGTACGCCAGGAAAATCGCCAGCAGCGTGCAGGCCGAAGTCGCCGACGGTGCGCTGTGCAGCCAGTTTATTCTCAGCGCCACCGTCGCCGAGGGGCAGTCGCTGGCCGCGCTGGAGCAGAGCCTGTTGGATGAGCTGCACGCTTTCCTTGCGCAGCCCTGCGATGGCCCGCGCCTGCGCGAGGTGAAAAACGATGCGCTTAACCTGTTCCGCGACAGCTATAAAACGTCGGCGCAGATTGCCGCGCTGCTCTCTGTCAGCCGGGTCACCCTGGGCCACGCCGATGCTTTTCGCCAGCAGCTCAGCCAGCTGGATGAAGCATCGCCTGACGATCTGCATCAGGCCGCGCAGCGCTGGCTGAGCCGCCCGCACTACACGCTGGAAATTGACCCCTTCAGGGCCAGAACCGATGAGTCGGCCACCGCCGCGCCGCGCACGACACCGCCAGTAATTCAGCCTCCGGTGCCGCTGGTGCTGCCGCAGGCGCAGCATGCCCGGCTGGATAACGGCATCCGGCTGGTGCTGCTGGAGCGCCACGGCCAGAACGATATTTACCTCGACCTGCTGCTGCCTGCGGTTGCGCTGCCGCATCCCGGCCAGCATCAGTTGCTGAGCGAACTGCTTAACCAGGCCGGAGCCGGTGAACGCGATGCCTTTGCCTTCAGTCAGGCCTGTCGCGATCTGGGCTGCCGCATGGGGCTGCGCAGGCGGCTGCGTCATCTTTCCCTGCTGCTCGCCTGCCGCAGTCCGCAGCTGCCCGCTTCGCTGGCGCTGCTCAGCGATCGCCTGGCAAACAGCGTGCTGCTGGAGGCCGATTTTGAGCGCCAGCGCGCTATCCAGCTTGATGCGCTGACCGAACAGCAGCAGGTGGCCAGCGCGCTGGTCGAGCGCGTTCTGCCGGGCCTGATCTATCCCGCAGGCCATCCCTGCCGGGTGCCGGGCGGGCCGGAAGGGACGTTTGCCGGGCTGGCGCAGACCACCTTCGACGCGCTGACGGCGGCGGTGCCGCAGCTGCTGAATATTCAGGATGCCACGCTGATTGTCACCGGCGACACCACGCTGGCACAGCTGCTGCCGCTGCTGAATGCGTCCTTGGGGCGGCTGGCCGGGCTACCGCGGGATGCTGTTGTTGTGCCGCAGGCCGAACAGCCGCCGCGGCCGCGCATCTGGCTGCTGGATATTCCCGGCGCGGAGCAAACCGCCATTGCGGCGGCTTCGCTGCTGCCGGGCGTCAGCGGCACCGATGAAGCCGGATTCGAGCTGCTGAACGCGGTCTTCGCCAGCGGCTTTACCTCCCGCATTAACCTCAACCTGCGGGAAGACAAAAACTGGACCTACGGCGCGAAAGGGCGGCTGATTAACGATTTTCAGCAGCGGGCGCACTACGTACTGACTGAAGTGCAGGCCGACCGCACCGGCGATGCGATCCGCGAGATCCTGGCGGAATACCGGGCGCTAATCGCTGACCGTCCGGTGACGTCGGACGAGCTGGAAGAAGTGCGCCGCACCAGCCTGCTCGGCTTCAGCAGCAGTGCCGAAAGCCTGCCCGGACTCAACAACATGATCTCCTGGCTGGCACGCAGTGAGCAGCCCGATGATTTCTGGCAAAGCCACCAGCAGCGCATCGCTGACATCACCCTGGAACAGATTAACGACCTGGCGCAGCAGCTGTTTTCCCCCGAGCGGCTGACGTGGGTGGTCGCCGGGGATATCAGCCTGTTCCGGGACGAACTGGCCGCGCTGTTCCCGGCTGGATTGCAGTTTATCAACGACGGCGGCGATGCCCTGTATGACTGAACAAAGCCGCTTCATTACACCTAATCTTGTTCCAACATCATGGAGTTACTATGTCTGACCTTATTACTAACCTGACGGACAGTACGCTGGACGACGCCCTGAACCATGCTTCCCAGCCGGTGCTGCTGGATCTGTGGGCACCCTGGTGCGGCCCCTGCCTGGCTATCGCCCCGCTGCTGGAGAAAGTGGCGGCGGCAACCGAAGGGCAGCTGACGGTGGCCAAGCTGGATGTGGAACAGTATGAACATCTGCTGCCGCGCTTCCGCGTACGCGGCATTCCGACGCTGCTGCTGTTCCGCAACGGCAGCGAAGTGGCGCGCAAAGTGGGCGTCGATTCCCTGTCCGATCTCAACGGCTGGCTGCGATCGCAGGGGATCGCCATTGAATCCGAGGGGGAAGTGGTGGTGCCGGAGGTGCAGCCGTGGTCGTCGTTCTACGGCGATGATGCGCTGCGGGCGTTCCTGACAAACCGCCTGAAAGTGACCGCGCTGGCGGCTGAGATCTCGCACTATGCCTTCCCGCGCCCGCAGGATCTGTTGACCGCGCCTTACGTGCTGGCCGGGCAGGAATCACTGGACGTTTTCGAGCGCGTTACCGGTCTGCCGCCCGCGCTGGCGCTGTGGCTAGAGGTGCTCGACTTCGTCACCCCGCAGCAGATCGACGAGCTGATCGCCGTACTGGCGAGCGGTAAAGCCTACGGCGATGCCCCGCTGCACCTGCTGGCGCAGTGGCTGGAAGATGCTGATGTTCGCTGGGCAAGCGTGCTGTCCGCGCCGCTCAACGCGCTGCGTTTGCGCTGGCTGGCTTTGACCCACAGCTATCTTAACGGCCAGCAGACGCCGCGCCAGGCGTGGCTGGCGATTCAGCAGGAGGCCAGCGCGCATCACGATAGCTGCCAGAGCGGGCAGGATCTGGAGCAGCATCTTTGTTCGCTGCTGTTTATCCTCTCTCCGCCGTCGGCGCTCAACGATACGCAGGCATCGAGTACCATTCAGCATCACTGGTATCAGATCCAGTTCCACCTGGGGCAGATTAGCGCGGGATGGAGCAGCGAGGAGCTGGCGCTGGCCGATCGGCGCTGGGCATGGATCGAGCCGCAGCTGGCGGCAATCCCGGAAGAGGAATCAGAAGGGGCATTAGAGTCACTGCACCTGAAGTGGCGGCAGCAGTCACCCGAGTTTGCCGACTACGTGCAGAAGGAAGCGCTGTATCACGAGGATTTTGCCGCGGGAGAACCGCAGCGTACCCAGCTGTTCAGAGAACGGTTCCTGCTGTTGCTGAAGCAGGCGCCGGACGCCGCATAATCCCCTGAAGTAAAAAGCCTGCCCGCGGGCCTGATGCCATGGTTTTAAGTGACCGGCATCAGTCCCGGGGCAGGTTTTTTTTCGTGCTGAATTCGGCGCATAAAAAACCCCGAACGATCATTCGGGGTGCAGCAACAGGCGATAATGGCCAACGGACCAGCCGGTCAGTCAAAGGTGCCGCTAATTGACAGCACAAAATTACGCGGATCGCCGTACCAGTAGCCGCCGAAAGTGCCGCCGACGGTAGAGTAGTAGGTTTTATCAAACAGGTTATTGCCCAGCAGGGCAACGCTCCAGTTGCGGTTAATGGCGTAGCCGATTCTGGCGGAATACACCGCATAGAACGCGGTGTTGGCGTTGTAGTTGCGGATCGTATCGGTTTTCTCGTCGTACAAGGTGCCGAGCTGTTTGGTTTTACTCTGCGCCTGCACGCCAACGCCAAAGCTGAACTTGCTTAAGGTCTCCCCGGCATCGTTAAACTGGAAGTCGTTCCACCATTTGATGGTGTGCTTTGGGGTAAACGTCGTAATGCTGTCGTTAAGGCCGTCCGGCGATGAAGACGATTTATTAAAGTTGTAAGTATAGCCCAGTGAGGTCTGCCACCACGGCTGCACGCTGCCGGTGATCTCCAGATCCACGCCCTTGCTGATATCCGCTTCCGGCGCGTTGCGGTAATAGCCCTGGCGGCCGCCGCCCAGATCGACGGAGTTTCCGCCAATCAGCTGCCCCTGATTCACCAGGCGGATTTGATACAGCGACAGCGACGCGTTCAGCATACCGCCCGGCTGGGCGTACTTGAGTCCGGTTTCCAGATTGCTGCCGGTTTCCGGATCGATCTGCTGACCGGAGGGCGAGATCATATTGCTCTGCGGAATAAAGATTTTGGTATAGCTGCCGTACCAGCTCAGATCGTCGTTGATATCGTAGCTGACCGAGTAGTAGGGGCTTTCCCACTTGCGGGTAAATTCGCTGGTGTCGCTCTGGTCGTTGGCGGTACTGGTGTGGGTATTGCTTTTATAGGCGTTCAGGCGTAGTCCTAAGCCAAAGTGCAGCGGCTTCCACGGCGTGAGCACCAGCTGCGAATACATCCCCCAGTTGATCGAGGAACCGCTACTCAGATAGGCGTAATAACCTGACGGGATGGACGGTGCCGGTACCGAAGTATCCCAGTTCCAGGGGTCCATTGAGGGACCGGTGTTGCCGAACCAGCCGCCGGTATTGCTTTCAGCATCCGGCGAGGTCATCCAGTAACTCTGTTTGGAATAATTAGCGCCCAGGGTCAGCTTCTGCGGCAGGCCGAAGACATCAAATTCACCGGCCAGCGTGGAGTCAAAAGAGAACTGTTTGTTGTTGCTGTTACCGCCGTCAGCGGTAATCGGATCGGCTGAGAACAGACCGGTATCCGGCATGATGCTCCCGGCGACGTTAGAATAAATCGTGCTGTTGCGCTGATACAGCCCGCTGTAGTTCAAATTGAAGTTCCAGCGGTCGCCAATTTTTTGATCCAGCTTGGCGAAAACTTCACGCGTGTCGGAGTCGGCTTTTTCCCACGGAAACACCCACGCCGTTTTACGGCTGAAGTGCGGGTCGTTGCCGTCCGAGTAAAGTGCCAGACCGTTAGACAGCGGCACGCCGCGAATGCGCTGGTAGCTGCCGCCGAAGGTTAGCAGGGTTGAGTCGGTGAGATCGGCCTCCAGCATGCCGTAGGCCACGGTTTTTTCATCTTTTGCGGTACGGTAAAAATGGTGGCTGTCCTTGCGGGTCAGCACGGCGCGCGCGCGCAGCGTACCGGCATCATTCAGCGGTGAGCTGAGGTCCAGCGAGTTCTGGTAGTTATCCCAGCTGCCCGCCGAGCCGTCGTACTTTAGCTGAAAGTGATCGAGCGGGCGCTTGCGCACCAGGTTGACGGTGCCGCCCGGTCCGGTGGTGCTGAAGCCGTTAAACAGATCGTCGGCACCGCGCAGGATCTCCACGTGATCGTACATCGACATATCAAAAGAGGGTGAAAAGCGTTTATTGAAGTTGGTGCCGCCGCTGATATCGATCGGCGATCCGCCGTCGATGCTGGCGCGGGTGATCTGAAAGCCGCGTGAGTAAAACGCCTGCTCGCGGGAGTTGTTGCCCTGCTGAACGGTGATGCCGGTGGCCTTTTGCATCGCATCGTTCAGGGTGCGAATACCCTGCTGCTGCATGGTTTCACTGGTGATCACGCTGACCGACTGCGGCGTGTCCTTGACGCTGGTGGCCCCCTTCGATCCGACGGTGAGCATGCTGCCGTTCAGGCTGCCGGAGCCCTCGGTGGCGGTGATATCGGTACTGCCGTTGACGCCGCCGATCGCGGTGGCCTGGTCCAGCGCGCCGTCCACCTGCACCGCGCCCAAAACCTCGGTGCCGTCGGTAGAGGCCACCGTGTTGCTGTAGATCTGGATGGTATTGGTGCTGACGTATTTAAAGCCCAGCGAGGTGCCCGACAGCAGCGTGCGCAGCGCGTCATCCGCCGGGTAGCTGCCGCTGACCCCGGCGCTGGAAAGCCCGCTGGTCAGTTCGCTGGGTGCAATCAGCTGCAGCCCGCTTTGCTGACCAAAGGCCAGCAGTGCCCCGGCCAGCGAGCCGCCGCCGGGGATGCTGAAGTTATGCCGCAGTGCCTGGGTAGCGCTGTCTCCGGCGGGGGCTGCCTGCTGTGCCAGCGCGGAGGTGCCGCCCGCCAGGTTCCCGCCCAGCACCGCCAGCATCAGCCAGGAGTGGTAGTGTTTCGATGCCATAAAGTGTGATTCCAGTCATGAGTTAGTGTTATCTCTGAGTGAACGAATCAGCGGCGAAAACATCGCAACGAAAAACCGGCGGTAAAAAAATTTATTTATACAGATCCTCCGGCTGAGGCGGGAAATGCCCGGCGGGCAGCGACAGAATGGCCGACAGTTCGTCGGCAATCGCGCTCACGGAGCCTTCAATCAGCCATTTTCCATACCCTGGTGCGATCGTCTGGCGTAACAGGGGATCGATCCGGTCCACGCTCATGTCGGCCAGTGCGCCCAGCAGCCGCTGGCGGTAATCCTCCGGCAGCCCTTCGCGCAGCAGCGACTCCTGCTGGCACAGCGCCTCGAAGTCATTGCCCACCGGACGGCCCAGCCGCAGCTGCTCGATCTGGATCAGCCCGGCCAGTTCCTGCGCGGTCAGCGGGCGGTCGCCCAGCAGGGCATCGCATTCGCGGCGAATGGCGCGCACCGCCGCCAGAGTGCTCCCGGCGGCCACGCTCAGTTCAAAACCCAGCAGGCGGCTGCCCGGCAGCGACTGCATCAGCGGCGTGACGTTATAGGTCAGGCGATCCACCTCGCGCAGGGCGAAGTTAATGCGCGAGGCAAAGCTGGCGGCCAGCAGCGGATGGATCAGCTGCACGGCGGCATCGTGCGACGATCCGCTGCCCGGCAGCACAAACCACGCCTTCAGCGTGCTCACCGCCGATGCGGGGTTATCGATCAGCAGCAGTGCGCCCGCGCTATCGGCCGGGGGGATTGCCGGTTTCTCCGGGGCCGACACCGCGCCGGGCTGCCACTGCGCCAGGCTGTTTTCCAGCAGCGCGATGAGCTGTTCAACGGGGAGCGAACTGCGCAGCAGCAGGGTGGCATTGTGCGGCTGATAGTGCCGCTGATAAAACGCACTCGCCGCCTCGGGCGTCAGCTGCGCCAGTCCGTCAGGGGTGCCCTGAATAAACGCCGGGCGCTTCAGCGGGTGCTGCGGCGGGAAGCTAATCGCCGGTAAGGCCCATGCCGTGTTGTCGAGATCGTTGAGTACCTGGCGGTAATGCTCGCGGTGCGCCTCCACGCTTTCCGTCGAGGTCGGGTCACGGTGCAGCACCGCGCTCAGGTGATGGAAAACCTGTGCGGCATTCGGCTCCGGCATCTGCATTCTCAGCGCGATGCTGGTTGCGCCAACGTCCAGCGCGATGCCCGCGTCCTGCGACCACAGCCACTGTTCCAGGGTAATACCGTCGTTTTCACCACCTGCGACCAGCCCGGCAACCAGTTGCGCCAGGCCGTCGTGCTGCGGGGGATCGAACTGCGATCCGGCGTTGACGATCAGGCTGGCGCTGAGCAATCCCGGCTGCATTGCCGGAACCACAACGATCTTCAGGCCGTTTGACAAGATCCGCCGTTCGGCAACCGGCGCTGGGGCCAGCGGCGCGACGGTAATCGGCGGTGGGGTCAGAGCGGGGGCGGGATCGCGGCGGGCGGCCACGGTAGTAATCGGATCGACGGTGACCACCAGCCTCCCCTGATGCAGCCAGCGCTGCGCCGCCGCAACCACGGTTTCAGCGGGCATGTTCAGCGCCTGAACCACCCGCTGGCGCAGACCTTCGGCGCGCTGCGGCGAGAGTTCGTGGCGGCCCAGCGCGGCGGCCAGCGTCAGGGGATCGGCCCACTCGGATCGCGCATTTTCCAGCAGCTGCTGCTGGCTGTGCTGAAGCAGGTCGGGGTTCAGCGGGCTGGTGCGCATCTCGTCCAGCGCCGCCAGGGTGTGGCGCTCCACCTCGTCCGCGCTGACGCCCGGCTGCAGTTCGATGCGCAGATTGAAATAGCTTGCCAGCATGCCGGATTCCACGAAGGCCGAAATCTCGGTGGCAAACTGATTATCCACCATCAGCCGCACCACCAGCGGCGACCAGGCGGTATCGGCCAGCACCCCGGCAAACAGCTCCAGCGCGGTGGCATCCTCCTCCCCGAACGCTGGGATTGTCCAGCAGATGCGCAGCAGCCGGTTGTCGATGTGGTCCTGTAGCCGCAGGCGTTTTTCGTGCGCCAGCGCAGGCAGCCAGCGCTGCACGGTTTCCCGTGCTGTGCCCGGTACGATGTTGCCAAACCAGTGCTGCACTTTTACCCGCGCGGCGTCAGTGGTGACCGCCCCCGCGAGGGTAATCACCGCATTGTCAGGCCGGTAAAAATGCTGACTCCACGCCTGCACATCGGCATAGCTGACCTGCTGTAAATCGGCACGTTCACCGGCCACTTTATGGGCATACGGATGCTCCGCCGGAAACAGATGGCGCAGGATCGCTCCCTGCACCGCGCCCAGCGGCTGCAGCTCGTTCTCTTCCATTTCACGAGTGACCACATCGCGCTGCACTTCCAGCGCTTGCGGCGACAGTCCACCTGCCAGCCAGCCCATCCGGTCCGCTTCAGCAAACAGCGTATAGTCCAGCGATCCCGGTGGTACCGACTGGAAAAACTGGGTGATATCGGCGCTGGTTACGCCGTTCAGCCCTTCGGCTCCGGCGCGCTCCAGGTGGCTGATATAGCTGCCCGGCAGGGCGGCGCTGCCGGAAAACATCAGGTGCTCCATCAGATGCGCCAGGCCAAAGCGACCGACGGGCTCATCCTTCGCGCCAACGCCGTAGGCCACGTGGACCGCCACTGTGGGTGAATCTGCGTTTTCAAGCACCAGCAGGGTCAGGCCGTTATCAAGGATAACGCGCTGGAAAGGGATCTCGGGCAGCGCGGCCGCGAGATTTGGGGTGGTGGTGACGTCGTTCATGCAGGCTCCAGAAACAGGGGATATATCGGGAAAGTTCGATGCAGACAGAACGAGTCAGGCCGCATTTTTCCACAATTTTCCCGTACGTTTGTGGATTAACGGCGGCTTGATCGTTCTCTGGATATCTGGAAACCCTGTGGATATTTGCCATGTCAGTTGATGAACAACCTGCTGCCACCCGCAGCTATAAACTGAACGCGCTGTTTTTTCGTCGGCTCTGGACGCTGAGCGCTCCCTACTGGTGCCGTCGCGAGGCCTGGAAGGCGTGGTCGATTATGGCGATGCTGCTCTCCTCCGCCGCCGCCTTCAGCCTGGTCGGCGGCTATATCTCGAATCTGGTGGCGGACTCCACCAATGCGCTGGTGGCCAAACAGAGCATCTACTGGCGGATTATGATCTGGATGACCTTCGTGGGCCTGATGCAGACCCTGGCGCTGCAGGTCACCAGCTGGTTCAGTGCCTGGCTGCTGCTGGACTGGCGTAAATGGATGACGAACCATCTGCTCAACGCCTATATGCACAACCGCACCTACTATGAAATTGAGAAAGACGGCTTTATCGATAACCCGGACCAGCGGTTACAGGAGGAAGTGCCGTCGGTGTGCCAGACGGTGATCGGTGTCCCGCAGTTTATTCTCAGCTCGCTGATGACCATTGCGGTGCAGGCCAGCATTATTGTGCAGGTTTCGCCGGGCATGTTCTGGGCGGTGGTGATCTATGCCGGAGTGAACACGCTGGTCTCCATGTGGCTCTATAACCCGACGATCCGGCAGAGCTGGGATTTGACCGTGGCCCAGGCGCGTATGCGTACCGGGCTGATGCACCTGCGTGATAACGCGGAAACCATCGCCTTCTATCGTGGTGAAAACAGCGAAAGAAAGGGGCTGCACCAGCGGCTGCGCGATGTGGCAAGAGTCAAAATGACGATGATTTTTTACGGCATCCGCATGAGCGTGGTGAATCAGGTGATGGGCCTGATCTTCAGCCTGCTGCCGATCTTTTTTGTCGTGCCGCTCTACTTCAGCGGCAAGGTGGCCTACGGCTCGATCGATCAGGTCGGGGCGGCGGCGGCGATGGTGCTCTCCGGCCTGTCGGTGATCTCTAACTTTATTCCCACCATGACCAGCACCATGCCGAGCGTGGTGAGACTGTCCGAGATTCAGGAAAAATTCAATCAGCTCAACGATCCCCGACGGGTGCAGGAGGCGGCACGCATCCGCCATCGCGAAGGGGAGATCGTGGTGCTGGAACAGGTGGATGTCGCCACGCCCGGTGGCGAACAGCAGCTGGTGCGCAACCTTTCCCTGCGCGTGGAAGAAGGCCAGCACACGCTGATCGCCGGCCAGACCGGTGTGGGTAAAAGCTCGCTGCTGCGGGCGATTGCCGGGCTGTGGCGGCGCGGTGAAGGCGAGATACAGCTGCCGCCGTATCAGCAGCTGATGTTTATTCCGCAGAAGCCCTACATGATCCTCACCGATTTACGCTCCCAGCTGCTGTACCCGGAACCGGCGGAAAGCGCGGAGGATGTGCGGATACAGCAGGCGTTTGTTCGCCTCGGCAGGCCGGATTTCCTGGCAAAGCAGGGCGGGCTGGACTGCATTAAGGACTGGCGCAAGGTGCTGTCATTGGGCGAGCAGCAGCTGGTGGCGTTTGCCCGCATTTTGCTGCGCCAGCCGCGCTATGTGTTTCTGGATGAGGCCACCAGCGCGATGGATGTGGAAACCGAACGCCAGGCCTATCGCGCACTCGGCGAGGCGAATATCACCTGCATCAGCGTCGGGCATCGCGAAACGCTGCTGCAGTTTCATCCGCAGAAGCTGCACCTGCTGGCTCACGGCGAGTGGCGGCTGACGCAGCATCGCGAAGAGGCCTCGCCGGATGCCGATTCCGATTCATTTCATCTTCAGGCCCGGGCGGTCTGATTTTCTTAATTTTTCGCAGGGTATGACTGATGGCCGTGATGTTATCGGAACTGAAAAACGATCAAAACCGGCACCGGTTAAATCGCCTGTTCTTTCGCCGCGTGTGGCAGCTGGCCGCACCTTACTGGACCCGTAAAGGGGCATGGAAATCCTGGCTGACGGTGGGCATTCTCTGCCTGATGATGGGCGGCTTCAGCCTGGCGGGGGCGAAATTCACCCAGCTGACCGCCGATGTCACCAACGCGCTGGTGGATAAGCGCACCGATCTCTACTGGGAGCTGTTTACCTGGCTGACGGTGCTCGGCGTGCTGCGCTTCGGTGCAGATCTGGTGCAGCAGCTGATCGATTCGATGCTGGCGATGCACTGGTGGCGCTGGCTGACCGAATACATTATGGATAACTACCTCTACCGCCACGCCTACTACCATATTTTGCAGGATGAGAAGATCGACAACCCCGATCAGCGCATTCAGCAGGAGGTAGAACCATTCTGCGGTACGGTGGGCGCGTTCCCTCGCCAGTTCCTCGGCTCGCTGATGGATATGGGCGTACAGACCACCATTATGATGAGCATCTCTACCCCGATGTTCTTCGGGGTGATCGGTTTTGCGCTGTTCCAGGCGGTGGCGATGTATTACATCAACCGGCCCACCATTAAACAAAACTTCGACGTCACCGTGGCCGAAGCGGATTTGCGCTACGGGCTGACCCACGTGCGCAACAATGCGGAGAATATTGCGTTTTACCGCGGCGAGTCGGTAGAAGTCGGCCATATCGGCACCCGGCTGCTCAACGCCACCCGCAAACAGATGCGGGCAAACGTCTACGGTATTTATATGCAGTTGATGAACGAGGGTGTGGGCCAGGTGTGGAACTATCTGCCGCTGATTATCCTCGTGCCGGTCTATTTCCGTGGCGATATCAGTTACGGCAGCATCGCACAGGCCACCGCTTCGGCTACCATGTTGTTGAATAGCCTGTCGGTGTTGACCACCTATATCCCAATGCTCAGCCAGACCGTACCGAACGTGGTGCGACTGGCGGAGATCCACGAAACCTTCCTTAAGCTGCAGGAAAATCAGGTCGATGAAAAAAATCATCTGGTGATGAAGCCCGGTAAAACCATTGCGCTGAGCAACGTCAGCCTGAAAACGCCCGGCGGCGAGCAGTCGCTGGTGCAAAACCTTAATCTTGAGCTGCCGGAAGACAGCCGCCTGATCATCGTTGGCCGCACCGGGGTGGGGAAAAGCTCGCTGCTGCGCGCCATCGGCGGGCTGTGGCAGACCGGGCAGGGCAGTGTGACGCTGCCGCAGGAGGAAGGGGGCTGCCTGTTCCTGCCCCAGCGCCCCTATACCTTTGAAGGCGATCTGCGTAGCCAGATCTGTTATCCCGCGGCGCAGTCGCCGGTCAGCGATGAGACGCTGGCGGCGCTGCTGGATAAAGTGTGCCTCGGCGATCTGCTGGCGCGCCACGGTCCGCTGGACCGGGTGGCCGACTGGCCGCGCGTTTTGTCGCTGGGCGAGCAGCAGCGCATTGCCTTCGCCCGTATGCTGCTGATTAAGCCGCGCTATCTGTTCCTGGATGAAGCCACCAGCGCCGTCGATTTGCAGACCGAAGCGGCGCTGTATCAACTGCTGGAAGACGTGGGAACGGCGTGGATCAGCGTCGGGCACCGGCCAAGCGTGATGCGCTTTCATCGGCAGGCGCTGCGGCTGCATGAGGGAGGAAGCTGGGAGCTGCTGACCATGGCACAGCTGAACGAACTGGCGGACGGCGACTGACTGTGGGGCGCTAAGGCGGTGGCCTTAGCGCTTATTTGCGCTCGCGCAGCCAGACTACCGGACCGACCCGGCTGATGTTCACCGGCAGCGACTGCTGCAGGCCGTCGTACCAGTCGTCGAGATGGTTGATGTCGATAATGGCGTTGAGCTTAACCGCCGCCAGACGCTCGCTGTTAAACACGATCACCCGCTTATCGTAGCGCTTCAGGGTGGCGAGAATGGTCCCCAGCGGTTGCTCCTCGAAGACCAGCTGCCCCTGATGCCAGGAGAGCACCTGGCCGGCATTGACCGAAGTGATTTTCGCGCTGTCCTGCCCGCCGTGCAGCTCCGCCTGCTGGTTCGCGTTCAGCTGCATATCGGGATGATCCCTGCGGCTCAGTTCGACCCTGCCGCGCTCCACGGTGACCACCATACCGTCGCCATCACGCTGCACGCCAAAGGCGGTGCCCAGCACTTTGACTTCGCCAACGCCCGCATCAACGATAAACGGCTGTACCGGGTTATGCACCACGTCGAAGAAGGCTTCACCGCGCGCCAGCCGCACGAAGCGCTGCCCGGAATTCACCCGCACATCCGCCGCGCTGTCGGCATCCAGCCACATGCGGCTGCCGTCATCCAGCGCCAGCATGCGCTGCTCCCCGCTGGAGGTATAGTGATCGTACTGCCAGCGCGACAGCCAGTTTTGGGTCATGATTGCCGAGAACAGCAGCAGCCCCGCGGTGGGCAGCATAATCTGCCAGCGCCACAAGCGGCGGCGCGCCTGCTCGTGCGGAGAGATACCGCTCAGGGCATCCGGCTGATAGTAGTTTTCCAGCGACATCCCCATGCTGACCCACAGACCACGCGCATCCGCCAGCGCGGCTTCATGGCGGCTGTCGGCGCTGCGCCAGCGCTCAAAAGCCGCCAGCTCATCGCTGGTGATATCACCCGAGGTCAATCGCACCAGCCAGGTTACGGCCTGCGTATTGATTTCCGTCGTGTGCTCTGTGTTGTCCCCGGTCACTGGCATCGATCAGCGCCGGTCCGCATCAGGTTGGGTGGACATCCGGTAACTCCCTTTGGCAGACAGGTAAAATGTATGATTACAGTATGTTATGCGAAATCCGGCATCCTTCCGGTAAACCCTTATCGTAGCATAATTCAGCCCGTATCCGCGCAGGCGTGCCGGGGACGATAGCAGCCCCGGTTCTCCGCGAACGGCATAATTCAATGAAGAAACGAACGACGGAGGGATTTTCATCAATCAATATGAAAAATTTTTCATCAAAGGCGCGATGACCGGCATCGGCGATCGTTTATCGGATCAACGCCCGGCTTTTTTGGCGCTGACCGACGGCTCAGGCATAATGCGACTCATTCGTAAATTGATGCCTTAACGTTATGACCTTAACCTCTGAACAGCATACCCGCCGTCGCCTGTTGATGCTGCTGGCGTGTTCGCCGCTTTTTGTCACGCCGGGACTCCTGGCTGCGCCTGCCGATCCCCACCGGGTTATTGCCCTGGAATGGCGGCCGGTGGAGCTGCTGCTGGCGCTGGGGATTATGCCGCTGGCGGTTGCCGATCTGCCTAACTATCGCCGCTGGGTGGTGGAGCCGGTTCTCGCCCCTGATGTCATTGACGTTGGGCTGCGCAACGAGCCCAATCTTGAGCTGCTGCAGCGCCTCAAGCCGTCGCTGATGCTGCTATCGCGCGGTTTTGGCCCAAACGCCAAACGCATCAGCACGCTTTCCCCGCAGTGGACCAGCCAGTTCAGCACCGCAGAGCGCGGGCCGCTGGCCAGCACCGTGGCCGATATTCATACGCTCGGCAGCCTGCTGGGCAGAGACGCCGAGGCCGATCGCTATCTGGCCGCCATGGATCGGCGGCTGAATACCAGCGCAGAGCGGCTACAGGGCTACCGGCAGGAAAAGCTGCTGATGTTCAGCTTCCTCGACAGCCGCCGGGTGATGGTATTCGGCAAGGGCAGCCTGTTCGGCGATATTCTGAGCCGTCTGGGGCTGAACAGCGCCTGGCAGGGGGAAACCAACCAGTGGGGCAGTACCATCGTCGGGATTGAACGCCTGGCGAAGATGGAGGGCGTGCGGGCGCTCTGCTTCCTGCACGGCGATGATGATCCGATGCGCGAGATCGCCCATGCCCGGTTGTGGCGCAGTATTCCGTTTGTGCGTGAAGAGAAACTGCATCTGCTGCCAGCGGTGTGGTTCTTCGGCGCTAACTTTTCCGCGCTGCGTTTCTGTCAGCTGCTGGAACAGACGCTGGAGGCCAGGGTATGAGCCGCGGGTTATGGCTGGTTTTACCGGTATTAGCGCTGGCGCTGATGGCAGGAAATTTTATGCATCAGCTGGATTTTCAGCTGTGGTGGCAGGCGATTACTGCACCCGATGAAAGCGACGTCAGCCAGATGCTGTTTCACTTCAGCCTGCTGCCCCGCACGGTACTGGCACTGTTGGTCGGTGCCGGGCTGGGCGTGGCGGGTATCCTGTTTCAGCAGATCCTGCGTAACCCGCTGGCCGAACCGTCAACGCTTGGCGTCGCCGCCGGTGCTCAGCTCGGCCTGACGCTGGCGATCCTGTTTGCGCCTGCATGGGGAGAGACGGGCCAGCAGCTGGCGGCGCTGGCCGGAGGCTTATCCGCCGGGGCGGTGGTGCTGGCTATCGCCTGGGGGCGGCAGCTCTCGCCGGTCACGCTGATCCTTGCCGGGCTGGTGTTCGGTCTTTACAGCGGGGCGATAAAAAGCCTGCTGGCGTTGTTTAACCACGAACGGCTACAAAACCTGTTTATCTGGAGCAGCGGCATGCTGAACCAGTATGACTGGAGCGCGGTGCAGTTTCTCTGGCCGCGTATGCTGGCGGCCATGGTATTGATTGTGCTGATGATCCGCCCGCTGACGCTGCTGGGGCTGGACGACAGCGTGGTGCGCAACCTGGGCATGCGGCTGGCGCTGGTGCGCATCAGCGGACTGCTGCTGGCCGTGGCGCTGAGCGCGCTGACCGTTGCCAGCGTGGGGGTGATTGGCTTTATCGGCCTGTTCGCGCCGGTGCTGACCCGGCTGCTGGGCGTGCGGCGGCTCGGCCCCCGGCTGTTCTGCTCCGCAGCGCTGGGGGCGGGCCTGCTGCTGATTAGCGATCAGGCGGTGATGCTGCTGGCCCACCACTGGCGCGAGCTGCCAACGGGCGCGGTGACCGCGCTGATCGGTGCGCCGCTGATGCTGTGGATGCTGCCGCGCCTGCGTCATACCAAGGTGGCGAACTCCGCTGCCCCGGTCACCGAACGTGCACGCGGAGCCTCGCGTTATCTCCCGCTGCTGGTGGCGGGCGGACTGCTGCTGCTGATCGCCGCCGCGCTGTTCAGCGGTGACGGTGGGCAGTGGCTCATTTCCGACCTCTCATTGCTCCAGTGGCGCTGGCCGCGCGTACTGGCTGCGGCGGCGGCGGGGGCGATGCTGGCGGCGTCCGGCATGCTGATACAGCGGATGACCGGTAACCCGATGGCCAGCCCGGAAGTGCTGGGGGTCAGCTCCGGCGCGGCCTGTGCCATTGTGCTGCTGATGTTCCTCGTCTCCGGTGATGTGGATAGCTGGCTGCTGCCTGCCGGAACGGCGGGGGCGATGCTGACGCTGGGGGTCATGGTGATGCTCTCCCGCCGGGAAGGGTTTTCCGCCACCCGGCTGCTGCTGGTGGGGATTGCACTGAGTACCATTTACGGCACGCTGCTGACCCTGTTCCTCGCCAGCGGCGATCCGCGCAGCGGCGTGGTGCTGAGCTGGCTGGCAGGTTCAACTTATCGGGTAACCGGTGAGCAGGCGCTGGGCGTATCGCTGCTGGCCGTGCTGCTGCTGGCGCTGATCCCGCTGCTGCGCCGCTGGCTGACGGTGCTGCCGCTGGGCGGCGTGACGGCATCCAGCGTTGGCGTGCCGATGCTCAAGTCCCGGCTGTTGATCCTGCTGCTGTCGGCCGGACTGATCGCCGCCGCCACGCTGATGATTGGCCCGCTGAGTTTTGTTGGTTTAATGGCTCCACATCTGGCGCGCCTGCTGGGCTGGCACCGGCCGCTACCGCAACTGGCCGCGGCGGCTACCATCGGCAGCAGTATGATGCTGCTGGCGGATCTGCTGGGCAGGGTGGTGATTTTTCCCTATCAAATTCCGGCGGGTTTGCTGGCAACCTTTATCGGTGCCCCCTGCTTTATCTGGTTGTTGCGCCGGCGATAATTCCTTCCTGCTGCAATCCCTCTCCTTAACCGGAGAGGGCAATCCTGTTTCGCAGCGCGAATTTTTAGCTTGATCTGGAAAGAATGAGTCGGATAATCGCAAGCTCAATAATAAGTATTATCATTCCATACACAGACAGGATAAGAGATGTCCGCTTCATATTCCCCCTCTGGCCGATTCCGCCTGAAACTGCTGGCGCTGGCCGTCGGCGCTGCAACGTTGCCAGCCATGGCAGCAACCGAAACCCGTCAAACCGCAACCTCCCCAGCCAGCAACGAGCAGACACTGACGGTCACCGCGACTGCTGATTCTCAGTTCACTCCAGGCGGCGATAAGCTGGTTCCTGCCTATCTTGACGGGCAGGTAGCGAACGGCGGCCGCATGGGGATGCTGGGCCAGCAGGACGCGCGTAATGTGCCGTTTAACATCGTCAGCTACACCTCCAAACTGATTCAGGATCAGCAGGCCAAAACCATCAAAGATGTGGTCGCTAACGATGCGTCGATCCAGAACGTGCAGGGCTACGGTAACTTTGCGGAGACCTACCGCATTCGCGGCTTCGATCTCAACGGCGATGACATGACCTTCGGCGGCCTGTCCGGTGTGATGCCGCGCCAGGTGGTATCGACCCAGATGGTGGAGCGTGTTGAGGTGTTCAAAGGTGCCAATGCGCTGATGAACGGCAGCGCGTCGAGCGGCGTGGGCGGGATGATTAACCTCGAACCTAAACACGCGGATGATGTGCCGTTGACCCGCGTAGGCGTTGACTACACCGGCAAAAACCAGCTGGGTGCCAGCATTGATGCCGGTCGCCGCTTTGGCGACAACAATCAGTGGGGCGCGCGCGTTAACCTGCTGGACCGAGAAGGCGAAACCGCGGTGGATAATGAGAAACGCCGCACCACGCTGGCCTCCATCGGCCTGGACTATCGCGGCGATCGGCTGCGCACCTCCCTCGATATGGGTTATCAGAAGCAGGCCTTCCACGGCGGTCGGCTGGGCGTGAACGTCAGCGGCGTGGATTTCATTCCTGAAGTACCGAAAGCCACCAGTAACTACAGCCAGGACTGGGTATACAGTAACCTGGAAAGCGAATTCGGCATGGCGCGCGCGGAGTATTACGTTGCCCCGGACTGGACGCTGTACGGTGCGCTCGGCGGGCAGCACTCTCACGAATACGGTGCCTACGGCACGCCGAAACTTACGGATGCCAGCGGCAATGCGGTGATTGGCCGTATGGATACCAATAAATTTGTCGATGCCTTCAGCGGTCAGGCCGGTATTCGCGGCCAGTTTGCCACCGGCGTGGTGAACCACAGCGTTAACCTCGGCTATTCGGCGATGAACCGTCGTGAGAAAACCTCCTACGGCATGGCGAAAGCGGCCGAAGCCGTTGGCACCAATATTTATGAGCCTTCCGCCGTTAACCCGCCGGAGATGACCTCATTCGGTGGCGATCTCAACTCTCCGCGCCCAACCAGTCGCGTGCGCAGCCAGGGATTCCTGCTGTCGGATACGCTGGGAATGTTTGACGACAAGCTGCTGCTGACCCTGGGTGCTCGCCATCAGAAAGTGGTGGTGCGCAACTACTATTACGGTACGGCAATTGAGAAGGACAAAGAGCGCTTCACCAAAAATCGCTGGACGCCTGCCTACGGTATCGTGTTCAAACCGTGGGAGTCGATTTCTCTCTACGCTAACCACATCGAGTCGCTGTCTCCGGGCGAGAC
This sequence comes from Pantoea coffeiphila, assembly GCF_016909495.1. GTDB lineage: Bacteria > Pseudomonadota > Gammaproteobacteria > Enterobacterales > Enterobacteriaceae > Erwinia > Erwinia coffeiphila. The sequence goes on from NZ_JAFBFW010000005.1 coordinate 263,053, forward strand.
GGCACCGTCAACGGCTACGGCTAATCCGGGTACCGTTTCTGGTATCTCGCTGGCGAAGCAGAATGAAGTGGGCGTGAAGTTTGATTCAGGCCGGGTCGGCGGCTCGCTGGCGCTGTTTGAAATCAAAAAGCCGAAAGGGCTGACCAACCCTGAAACCAAATACTTCTCGCTGGACGGCGAGCAGCGTAACCGTGGCGTGGAGCTGAACGTCTTCGGCGAGCCGGTATTTGGCCTGCGCCTGAACGGCAGCGCGACCTGGCTCGATCCGAAAATGACCAAAACTCAGAACGGCACCAACGACGGTAAGAACGCGGTGGGCGTAGCCGAGTTTTACACCGTGCTGGGCGCGGAGTATGACATCAAGCCAATCGACGGTCTGACCGCCACCGCGCGCCTGACCCACTCCGGTTCGCAATATGCCAACGCGGCGAACACCAAAAAGCTGGATGCGTATACCACGCTGGATCTCGGTGCGCGCTACCGCATGAAGGTGCAGGACAACGACCTGGTCTGGCGCGTGGGCGTGGATAACGTCACCAATAAACGCTACTGGTCTGGCGTGGAGAGCGGCGGCACCTATATTTACCAGGGCACGCCGCGACAGTTGAAAGTGTCGATGTCTTACGACTTCTGATGACGTAAGTATTTAAAGTACTGCACGACTGCGGAAATGCCCGGCCTTAACAGGCTGGGCATTTTTTTTAACTTAATGAAGAAGAGGGAGAGGTCAGCGTTAGAAACGCCACGTTACCCCAATAGCCGGGCCGCGCAGCAGGGTGTCATAGACGTGGCCGTTATGGTCGTAATCCACTTTCAGCGCCTTATAGCCTACCGATGCCGAGATATTATCCGTAAAGGTGTAGTTGATGCTGGCCAGCACCGACCAGGTGAGGTCGGCCCCCATACCAAACCCGCCCACATCGGCCTCTGTCTGGAACGAAAAATCGTTCGTCAGCGGCAGGAACACGCGTGCACCGACCAGCGGATCGACCCAGCTGAAACTCTCACCGTACGAGGCGGTTCGGCTGCCAATCAGCGAATGGCTGGCCGACACGGTGATATCGTTAGACACGTGCCATACGCGCATGCCGCCGAGCAGATCGAGAGTAAAATCAGGCGTTTCCATTACGCGATAACCGCCCAGCAAAGTGGCCATAAACTGTCGGCTATCCACTTTTGCGTCAACGTTAGATCCGGGCGGGATAGTCACGCCGAATCCCGGGATCTGGAATGCGGAGAGCGGGCCGCTGGCGTGGCTGTCTGTGGTATCGACATACATCAGATTTCCGGAGAAGACGAAACGATCGTAGCGCGCCCAGATATCAAGGAATCCCCCAAAGTTCAGATCGTCCATCACCTCTGAAAAAGGCTTATCCACATCCACCGTCGAACCGCGCTGAAACGGCGAGATACTGCCGCTCATGCTTGCCGCCCACAGAAACGGCGTGACCTGAAAGGCCCAGTCCGGTTTTTCTGATGTGTTGATGAGTGGTCGGTCGGGAGTCGTGAGGGCTGAGGGGGCCGCACCGGCTGCCTGAAATCCGTAGAGAGGCAGTATGGCTAAGACGGCAAGTCGTTTCAAAGCATCGTCCCTTTTATAAAATTTATTAACGGTATTGGGTAAAATAATGCCAGTTACTGTTACATTAACATACCGTTTTTGGGAACTTCACACAGAAAAAACACAGGGAAACAGAGCGATGATTTTGAAAAAGAACTCATTTTTTGCGAAGTGTAGCGCAGCGCTTCTGACGATGGGCATGCTGATGCCGACGGTGGAAGCATGCACGCGGCTTGTCTATCTGGGCGCAAACGACCAGGTGATCACCGCGCGTTCGATGGACTGGAAGGTGGATGTCGGCACCAATCTGTGGATTTTCCCGCGCGGCATGCAGCGCACCGGTGAAGCCGGGCCAAATTCCGTTAAGTGGACCTCGAAATACGGCAGCGTGATCGCCTCCGGCTACGATATCTCTACCACCGACGGTATGAACGAAGCCGGGCTGGTGGCGAATGTGCTGTGGCTGGTGGAGTCTTCTTATCCAAAATACGACAGCAAAAAACCGGGCCTGACGATCGCCGCCTGGGCGCAGTACGCGCTGGATAATTTCGCCACCGTTCAGGAAGCGGTTGATGTGCTGAGTAAAGAACCGTTCAGCATCGTCACCGACAAAGTGCCGGGGGAAGATCGGTTGGCCACGCTGCACCTCTCGCTGTCTGACGCTACCGGTGACAGTGCGATTATCGAATATATCGATGGTAAACAGGTTATTCACCACAGCCGTAGCTATCAGGTGATGACCAACTCACCGATTTTTGAGAAACAGCTGGCAATGGAAGAGTACTGGAAGCAGATTGGCGGCACGGTGATGCTGCCGGGTACTAACAGCGCGCCGGACCGCTTTGCCCGCGCCAGTTTCTACGTTAACGCGATCCCTAAATCTGAAAACGCGGTTGAAGCCATCGCCAGTACCTTTAGCGTGATCCGCAATGTGTCCGTGCCTTACGGTATCTCAACGCCCGGCCAGCCGAATATCTCCTCCACGCGCTGGCGGACCGTCTCCGATCAGAAGCGCGGGCTTTACTTCTTCGAGTCTGCGCTGACGCCGAACGTGTTCTGGACCGACCTGAAAAAGATCGATTTCTCGGAAAAAACCGGCAGGGTGATGAAGCTCGACCTGGGGCCAAACCAGACCAACATCTATTCAGGCATGGCCAACGACCATTATAAAGAGGCGAAGCCGTTTACCTTCCTCGGGTTGAAAATGTAGTTCAGTTAACAGCTGGTTTTATTGTTGTTGGCGGAAGCATTCATGGTGATGCGGGGGAAATGTTTTCTGGAATAGTGTGCTCGCGCTGGCTGGTTGATGGCCCGCTCGGGGCATCAGTCAGCCTGCTTTGTGACTTTTGCGTTGCCTGCTGCACTTTAGACAAAACAAGCGATTATGAGTCCCAACTTAATTCATTTAGAAACAATGAATTACTGTGATTTCAACGGCCTGAGTCGTTGAATGCTGTTTAATACCATTGCATAGTTCTGTGCTCTGCTGCCGTTTTGCTGCCATTACCGATTCGGCAGCGGCTCGTCGGCAAGCCAGCTGAGCCACTGATCTTTTGACAGTACCAGGGCACAGGGACGGACTGACGTTCTGATATACGCCAGAATTTCAGCATCGGTCATTGTTGATGCAGTGGAAGGGTAGCCAATGCCGTCATCGAACAGATAGAAGTAAAGCCAGTTTAGATGCTGACAGATTTTACTCACCAATTTCGGGTTGGCTTCTACCCAGTAATCAACGAAAAAACGCAGGTGGCCTTCAGCGTCCTGCACGGTCTCACAGCGAATCAGATGCTCAAGCTGAATTCTCAACCACACCAGCGTGCTGAGCTTCGTCCCCGGATAGACCAGACCCGCTTCGATCATATACCGACCGAGGTAGTCGCGGATTTCATCCTCATTCGGCGTGGCATCCAGGCCTAACGAAGCGAGGATCAGCAGCGGTTCGGAATGATTGCCGGCAATCACGGCTTCCTCGGCCCACTCCACGATAGCTCTCGCATAATTTTCATTGGCGAGATGACGGGCGGTTTTCCTTAATTCCATCAGGCACAGCAGGTCGTTTAACCTGTCGATGGCGTGAATCGGTGGCATATCAGGCTCGCAGCTCAATAGCGTTGGTCAGGGGGCCGTCATCGCAAAGAGAATAACGGTGCCCAGCGCATTGGTTTTTTTGGAAATGAAAATGTCTTTATCAAACTGAAAATTCCCTTCGGGATAACATATTTTGATATTCCGCCCCAGATCGGGATCGTCAACTCTTGCCCCGGCGCAGGATTTATGGCCGCGCGGGGAATAGGTGTAGCTGGCGGCATAGGCGGAGGTTTCACCGGGAAGATAGTAAGCAACCGTCATTAATGGAATAATGGCTATTACCATTAAAACAATAAACGATCCAAGGAAAAATTTAAGATAATCAATGCGTTTTCCGCTCTTAATTAGCCCGCGATGAAACGCAAAAAGAGAGAGGCAGAGTGATAACCCCAGCGTCATCAGGATAAAGTTTTTTCTGGTGGCATCATTAAGAAAGGTTTCGGCATAAATCCCGCTGCGCCAGACGATAAAACCGAATATCACCAGCAGAACCGCGATGCTGATCGTGAACAGGTAAAGATAGGAATAGTTTTTCATTGTCCCCATTACGGCTTTTTCAGATCCCTCGTTAGCCGAATCATAGCATCACGCCGCTGAGCTGCACTCGCCTTTTATCCCAGGCGGGCGATACGCGAGCTGGCCTCGTTAAGATGGCGGCGTAATACGTCAAGACATGGGGTGAAATTGGCGGAAAAGCGGTTGCAGCTGCTGGCTATAGCATAAAAGTTCTCAGCCAGTTCCAGCGCTTCCTGCCAGGTGTCTCGACTAATGATTTCCGGTAATGACGCCGCCCGAAGCTCGTTCACGATTGCGCCGCCGGCTCTGGGGGCAAACCCCATAGGCAGGATGTCGTAGGCCGGGGCGAGATGATAGGGGCGGCCACGGTCGCTGATGAACGACAGATTGCCGTGGTGCATGTCGGTATTGCCAATCAACATGCCGAATGCCCAAAGCCGTGCGGTGCTGGCTGCCGATTCAGAGTCGACATGTCCTTGCGTAACAAGGTTATTAACCAGAACAGGCCAGGAGGCAGGGGCATTGCCGACAAATTCTGCATCAAGCGCGCGCAGCGAGAAGACGCCAATACGGCCCAGCTGTCCAACGCGGTCGAATCGGGGGATCTCAAGGAAGCGCTGACCGCCAAAATCGAAAACTTCTGTTTCCACACCCAGCACCCCCAGCGCCAGGTGTTCGGCCAGCAGAAGGTCGCGCCAGCGTTCGCTGACCGGATTATTGTCCGGGGCCGAGAATTTCACCAGTACGTGCCCGCGTTCTGTATAGGTACAGAATTTTGGCTGTTCTCCTCCTGCTGATGATCCAGGAGCCTCACCGGCACCCGCTGCCAATGCCAGCGCGGGATACGCCGTGGCGCGCTCAACCGGGGTGGGGTCCGGCATTTCCAGGAAGCGGTTTCGCGCCTGTTCCCCTATCAGCAGGTTGCCGATAGCATCATGGCCCTGTGCGAGCAAAGCTCTGACCACATCGGAATCGATCCACTGCTCTGGATTCATCGGCAGGCCGAGATCGGCCGCATGTGCTGATGCCCAGGCGCGCCCAAGATACCCCTGTGGCCGCATGTCAAACAGCCACCACGGCAGTCCGTCGCTATGGAGACTGACGTTGTCAGTCTGCACCATAACAAATCCCTCAGGCCGAACCGGAATGAGTTCGCCAAGCGGCATGACGCGGCCTTCAGCAGTGATACGGTAAATGGGCGCAGATCTGAATCCGCGCCAGGCGTCGCGCAGGGCATATTGAATAGATGGGCCCGCTCCAATCCGCACAATATCATCCCCCATATCCCTTAATGCACGGGACATCGTTGGTTGGCTGATTTCCAATATTTCAATAAGTTGCCGAGCTTTCATCGGCCCCTGGTTGAGTAACTGGCGTAATGTGTCAGTGCGAACAGGCATAATATTGAATCGCTTTATGAATAGATAAGTGAATAGATAAATGAATGACTATCTTATCAGTTAAATTTTAACCGATCACCTCTCTGGAAGGGGCGTGTGGGTGTTTTTTGATCGGAAAAAGATTGTGTGTGGGGATGGCATCAGGTTGCTGGCGAAGGCATGGGGTAAAAGCGGTAAGGCGGCAAGCAAAGTGGGACCGGTAATGGATTATAACGTTGAAGCAGCAAAGCAATTTCTCTGCCGCCACTTTGCTGCCACTCAAGTCTCAGGCAACAAAAAAGCCACTCAATAGAGTGGCTTAATTATATGATTCTAAAGCTAAAATTTGGTGGCCCCTGCTGGGTTTGAACCAGCGACCAAGCGATTATGAGTCGCCTGCTCTAACCACTGAGCTAAGGGGCCTGAGGCGCAGGATTATAATGGAACTGCGCGCAGCGATCCAGCGTTTACCATTTGTATGTCTATTTTCCAGGCAAACTACGATAGCCCGGAACTGGTTGAATTACAGACAGTTTGAGCACGACGATAGAACGATCCCCCATAGCTAACCTGCGCAATGTGCTTCCATAAATCTTTCCGACCTTCATTTTTCTGTAATATTTTCCCGTTAAAAATCGGGCTGCGCGATTCGGCCGGGTGGAAAACGTTGTGCCTCTGCCGGGCTTTGGTGCGATAGAAAAAGTTGAATTTTTAACCTGTTTTATCCCCTTGATTTTGTTTGTAATTCCATTGGTTTTTCGTGATGAATATCAAGATTAATTAATGAGTTAGTCCTGCTGCCTTGATTTATCTACACGCGTAGATAGAATGCGTGTTGAGTGAAAATTCACGGCGTGGGAAATCCGGCGGCCACGTGAAGGTCAATTTTGTTTCGCGTTACTTATATGACTGGTCGCTTTTGAACCGGCGAGCGCGGAACGAAAAACATGTTCCAACACCAGGGAACCCGTTACCGATCTTTGCTACAGGGCTTTATGTTTCTCTCCCCCGACCGTGTTTTTTCCTCATGCAGGAAGCTCACGGCAGGGGCCTTAAATGGATTTTCAAATCAGGATTTGTCTATGTCTCAACCTAATAGCGTTGCCAAACCCGATACGGTGCCACCTACCGCAGCGGCCGATGAACGTTTAACCACCGAAGAAGGGCGTAAGGATTTTTGGCGTGCGACCCTGTCATGCTGGCTGGGTACAGCCATGGAGTACGCTGACTTTGCGCTGTACGGGTTGGCCGCCGGTATTATCTTTGGCGATGTCTTTTTCCCCGAAGCCAGCCCCTCAATGGCGCTGCTCTCCAGCTTCGCGACCTGGTCGGTGGGCTTTATCGCCCGCCCCATCGGTGCGCTGTTCTTCGGCTGGCTGGGCGATCGCCGTGGCCGAAAAATCGTCATGGTCTCCACCATTATTCTGATGGGCGTTTCAACGACCCTGATTGGCCTGATCCCCTCTTATGCTTCCATCGGACTGTGGGCTCCCGCCTGTCTGGTGATCCTGCGCTTTACTCAGGGTTTCGGAGCCGGGGCGGAGCTTTCCGGCGGTACGGTGATGCTCGGTGAATATGCCCCGGCGCAGCGGCGTGGGCTGGTATCCTCAATTATTGCGCTCGGTTCCAACAGCGGCACGCTGGTTGCGTCGCTGGTGTGGCTGGCGGTGGTGCAGATGGATCAGCAGTCGCTACAGGAGTGGGGCTGGCGTATTCCTTTCCTGTGCAGTTCGCTGATTGCCCTGGTGGCGCTGTGGATACGCCGCCATTTACGCGAAACGCCGGTGTTCGAACGTCAGAAACAGGCGCTACAGCAGCAGCGCTCGCAGGCGCAAAACGCACCGGCAACCACCGATAACCGTGGATTCTGGCAGCGCAGCCGTGCTTTTCTGGTGATGGTCGGCCTGCGAATTGGTGAAAACGGTCCCTCGTATCTGGCTCAGGGGTTTATCATCGGCTACGTGGTAAAAGTGCTGGCCGTAGATAAATCCGTGGCGACGACCGCCGTGTTTATTGCCTCTCTGCTTGGCTTCCTGATTATTCCACTGGCGGGCTGGCTGTCGGACCGCTTTGGCCGCCGGATTACCTATCGCTGCTTCTGCCTGCTGCTAATCCTCTATGCCTTCCCGGCCTTTATGCTGCTCGATTCCCGCGAGCCTGCCGTGGTGATTGCCACTATCGTCACCGGAATGGGGCTGGCATCGCTGGGGATTTTTGGCGTACAGGCGGCGTGGGGAGTAGAGTTGTTCGGCGTGACGCATCGCTACACGAAAATGGCCACGGCGAAAGAGCTGGGATCGATTCTCTCCGGCGGTACGGCACCGCTGGTGGCTGCGGCGCTGCTCTCCTGGACCGGGCACTGGTGGCCGATTGCTACCTACTTCGCGGCGATGGCGGCGATTGGACTGATGACAACGTTTGTTGCACCGGAAACGCGCGGGCGCGATCTCAACGATCCCGACGACGCAATTTAACGACAAAATAAGGATAGCGGCTGAATGGCAGTAAATAATCTGACGAAGTCGGCGGCCGCAAAGCAAAACCCTCATCGAGCCACGCGTGCCGATGTTGCCCGAGAAGCCGGAACGTCGGTGGCCGTGGTCAGCTATGTGATCAATAACGGCCCGCGTCCGGTGGCGGCGACCACGCGCGAACGTGTTTTGGCGGCGATTAAGAAAACCGGCTATCGCCCCAATAATGTGGCGCGGGCGCTGGCCTCCGGCACCACCAAAACCTGGGGCCTGATTGTGCCGAATATCGATAACGCCTTTATCGCTTCGCTGGCCCATGCGCTTCAGCAGGAGGCGCTGGCCAACGATATGGTGATGCTGTTAGGCGATTCGGGTGACAGCCGCAGGCGCGAGCTGCAGCTGATTAATAATATGCTCAGCCAGCAGGTCAGCGGGCTGTTTTATATCAGCGTGGATCGCCACCCTTATACCGATTTACTGCAGGCCAGCGGCACGCCGTTTGTGATGCTGGACAGTGTCGATCCGGCACTGCAGGTCAGCGTACTGCGGGTGGATGAGCGGGAGGCTTCCCGTCAGGTGACCGCTCACCTGTTAAGTCATGGCTACGGCGAGGCGGGGATTATCTGCGGTCCGCTGGAGATGCTGAATACGCAGGAGCGCCTGCTCGGCTGGCGGGAAGCGCTGGCAGAGCACGGCGTGCAGGAAAATCCGCAGTGGATTTTTAGCACGCCCTACACCCGCGAAGGTGGCTATCTGGCGGCAAAAAAAATGTTACAGGGGGCGACGGTGCCGCGTGCGCTGTTTGCTACCAACGAAGCGCAGGCAATTGGCTGTATCCGCGCGCTGAGCGAGCAGGGGCTGAAGGTGCCGGAGGATGTGGCGCTGGTCTGTTTCAACGGCACGCAGCAGTCGGCGTATCACGTGCCTTCGCTGACCACCGTTCGGCAGCCGGTGGCCGAGATAGCCAAAGCGGCGATCGTCATGCTCGCAGAATGGAACGGTAAAGCCATGCTGCGCGAGTTTTCCCACCGGCTGGAGATTGGTGAATCCTGTGGCTGTCAGGCAGCCCCTTATTCCGATAGCGAGTTATGAAGAGATTAATTATTGACTGCGATCCCGGCAACGGGATTGCCGGAGCCAATGTAGACGACGGGCTGGCGATAGCACTGGCGCTGGCGGCTCCGTCGCTTTCACTGGAGCTGATCACAACGGTGGCGGGAAATACCCCCAGCGAGGTGGGATACAGCGTGGCGAAAGATTTGATGCAGCGTACCGGCAGGTCGGTGCCGGTGGTGAAAGGGGCCGACAGGGCGTTGTATGAACCTGCCGGGCCGTGGCGCGAAGTGCTGGATCGCCGGGTAAACGATAATCAACTGGGATATCTGTGGCAGGGGGTACGTCAGCCCGCCAGTTTTGAACCCACGCAGCAGGAGGCGGCGGATGCGATCGGCCAGCTGATTTGCGACAATCCGGGTGAAATTACCCTGGTGGCGATCGGTCCGCTGACCAACGTTGCGCTTGCGCTTCAGCGCTATCCACAGATGGCGCAGGCGGTGCAGGAGATTGCCATTATGGGCGGCGTGTTCGCGCTGGATGATTTTATTAAGGACACCAACTTCGGTATCGATCCAGAGGCGGCGCATCAGGTGCTGACCAGCGGCGCGAATATCACGCTGGTGCCGATGGACGTCACCAGCAAAACGATGATGACCCACGGCGATCTGGATCGTATTGCCCAGCTACCCGGGCCACTGGCCGAATTTGTCAGTGAAACGCTGCGGCCGTGGATTGATTACTCGATGCAGACCCGTCGCCTGCCGGGCTGCTGGATACACGATGCGCTGGTGGTGGCGTGGCTGATTAATCAGGACGTTGCCCGTGCGGCGGATTACTACGTCGATGTTGAACTCCGACCAGGCATGACGCGCGGTAAATCCTGGCGCTACCGCCCGCCGCTGCGGCTGGATGTGGGGATTGACCAGCCCGAGGGGGGACTGATCCACGTGTTGCAGTCCGTGGATAACGATCTGCTGTTATCGATGCTGGAGACGTATCTGGCGATGGCCCAACCTGCCATTCCCTGAATCGATGAAAGCGTGAGGCTGATGCAGCATGGTCTTTCGATTGCACAAGATCGAGGCCGATGCATCAGTATCCTCTGACTTTTATCGTGCAGGCCGGTAAGCGCTATTTCCCTCCTTTGCCAGGCGCCTGGTAAATATGCACCGGTTTCCTCGTTCGTTCAAAAGCGGCCTGGCACTACCTGATCTCGGCGCGGTTTTGACACTGACTCGATGATTACCTGCCTAATAATTACTCGAGAAACAAACTGAAACTTCCGCTTACACCCTGATGATAAGCCTGACAAAAGGGTTCCCTTGGGCTTGTTGTTCACATGCTATAAACAAATAAATAACAAATATCCCCTACAGGACATCCCCATGCTTAACTGGACTTCTACCCAGCGCAATGTGGCGTTCGCCAGCTTTGCCAGCTGGACGCTGGATGCGTTCGACTTCTTTATTCTGGTCTTTGTGCTGAGCGATATTGCCGCCAATTTCCACACCGAAATTTCCGATGTCTCGCTGGCGATCATGCTGACGCTGGCGGTCAGGCCGATTGGTGCACTGCTGTTTGGCCGCCTGGCGGAAAAATACGGGCGACGCCCGATCCTGATGACCAACATCATTATCTTTTCACTGTTTGAGCTGCTTTCCGCCTGGTCGCCGACGCTGGAGTGGTTCCTGATCTTCCGCGTGATCTACGGCGTGGCGATGGGCGGCGTGTGGGGCGTAGCCTCCTCGCTGGCGATGGAAACCATTCCCGATCGCTCGCGCGGACTGATGTCCGGCGTGTTTCAGGCGGGTTATCCCTGCGGCTATCTGCTGGCGTCAATCATCTTCGGCCTGTGCTACAGCATGGTGGGATGGCGCGGGATGTTCCTGATTGGCGCGTTGCCGATCCTGCTGCTGCCGTTTATCTATTTTAAAGTGCCGGAGTCGCCGGTGTGGCTGGCCGCCCGCGAACGTAAGGAGAGCGCGGCGCTGATGCCGGTGCTGCGCAGCCACTGGAAGCTGTGCATCTATCTGGTGCTGCTGATGGCCTGTTTTAATTTCTTCAGCCACGGGACTCAGGATCTCTATCCTACCTTCCTGAAAGTGCAGCACGGCTTCGATCCGCATACGGTCAGCATTATTGCCATCTGCTACAACATTGCGGCAATGCTGGGCGGCATATTCTTCGGTTCACTGTCGGAGAAAATCGGCCGTAAGAAGGCGATGATGATCGCGGCTTTCCTTGCGCTACCGGTGCTGCCGCTGTGGGCGTTTTCCAGCGGCTCGTGGATGATTGGCTGCGGCGCGTTCCTGATGCAGTTTATGGTGCAGGGCGCGTGGGGCGTGGTGCCGACTTATCTGACTGAACTGGTACCGGCCAATGCCCGTGCGGTGCTGCCGGGATTTGTCTATCAGCTGGGGAATCTGATTGCGTCGGTGAATGCCACACTGCAGTCGAAAATTGCCGAAGCGCACGGCAATAACTACGGGCTGGCGATGGCGATCGTTGCGGGAACGGTGGCCGTGCTGATCTGCCTGATTGTCGCCTTTGGGCGTGAAACCCAGGGCGTTAAAATTTCAGGTAGTGAGGACCGGGGGCAGGGCGCAGCGGAAAACCGGTGAGGGGACGACAGCCTGGGGCCGTCGTCGGTAAGTCATTCAGGCGGCTGGCAGACGTCGACCCATTCGGCGTTGGTCAGGGTGGCCATATACTCCGGCGCGATGCGCACCGCGCTGTGGATAGCGCCCGCTGCGGGTAACACTTCCGGATAGTCGCGGAGTGAAATGTCACAATAGACGGTGAGCGGATTTTCCAGACCAAACGGGCAGACGCCGCCAACAGGATGACCGGTCCAGCTCACCACTTCTTCGCCGTTTAGCATGCGGGCTTTCGCACCCAGAGCCTGCTTAAGCTTGCGGTTATCCAGCCGCGCATCGCCACGTGTCACGACCAGCACCACGCGATCTTTCACTTTCAGCGACAGTGTCTTGGCAATCTGCCCCGGTTCAACCTGATGGGCCCGGGCGGCCAGATCGACGGTGGCGGTACTCTCTTCCAGTTCGATAATGGCAATTTCGGGTGCGCGCTCGGCAAAAAACTGCCGTACGGATTCCAGACTCATGTTAATTCTCCTTTATTTTCCGCCGGTCAATACATTCTGAGGCTCGGCGGCCTGTGGCTGGGTGCTGTTCATCAGATCCTGCCAGGACAGCAGCATATTGCGCCCCTGATTTTTGGCCAGATACAGCGCCCGGTCGGCATTGGTCAGCGCGGTGTTAAAATCATCACCTTCCAGCGGGGCAATACCGGCGCTGAGGGTGACGTGGGTCGATACCTTATCGTTAAAGCGGTGGGATATCTCCAGATTAACTACGTACTGACGAATGCGCTCCGCCAGCTGCATGGCGATGGTTTCATTGACGTTGGTCAGCAGCACCAGAAACTCTTCGCCGCCAAAGCGGGTAACGACATCCCGCGATCGTACCGCATCGCGGATGGCGGCAGAAACGCGTATTAACGCCTGATCGCCCATGGTATGGCCGTAGTTGTCGTTGTAGGCCTTGAAATTGTCGATATCCAGCAGCAGGACAAAGTGACTGCCCGAGTGTTTTTCAAGAATGCTTTGCAGGCGGTTATGCAGGCCCCGGCGGTTATATAAGCCGGTGAGCGGGTCCAGCATGCTGAGATCGTTGTAGGACTCTTTTTCTGCGTAAAGCTGGCTGAGCAGACGACGGGTGAAATTATCCAGCCGCCGCAGCATCAGGTGATGAAGGGTAAAACCGACCAGCGGCAGCGTGATGGTAAACAGCATTAACAGTAAATTGCGACCACCATCAAGGATCAGCACGGTCGCGGCGGTCGGCAGGGCGTGCAGGCAAAACGCCAGCAGATGATCCCCTAACGCAATGGCACTAATAAAGAAGACGCTGACCAGGGCAACCAGCAGGTAATTATCGGCGATATAGAACTGATAATGATAGCGGGAGAATATATGCCACGCCCAGAGTAGGCCGGTAAATAAAGCCACGCTATTCAGGCGCTGTATTTGTGCTGCAGGATTAATTAGCAATCTTGCTAGCAATGCCACACTGAATATCGCAATAAGTAATGTGGGGGCACAGGCCGTGAGCGGCGTGTGGCTGGTGGCGCGAAGCGACAAAAATAAAGCAGTAACAATATTTAAAAAAAGAAATAACATTAACGACAGGCGACGCTTGCTGTTAAGCAATTCATCATAGATTTTAGTTTGCATTTTATATACTCGTGACTGCCCTGGAATATCAAAGCATGGCTTGCTGCAGGTGGCAGATGCTTATCAACTGGAATAGTTTAGAGCTGTTATTATTTGATTTTTCTGAATTGTGATCGGAGTCAATCTAACATTTATCGACCAGGCTGTCATCCGCCGGAATAAAGTTTCAACAATGTTGCTGCAAAGTGATAAAAAATATCATATGATATTGGTAATCATTATCATTTAAAATTGTGTGGACACAGCTATGGTAGCCGCAATGATCACTGCGTGTGGACTATGGGGGATAAGCTGGATGATGGGTAAAAGACTTGATAGCGGCTGGGGCGTGCTGCTGCCCTGCACGGTTATGCCACTGATGGCGATGATGGAACTGTCATTTACCGAATGGCGGATGCTGATGGTGGTCGCGTTTCTGGCAACCGTGGTGATGCTGTTTCACAAGCGTTTGCGTCACTATATGCTGTTGCCGTCGTGTATTGCGCTGGTGGGCGGGCTGGCCGCGATTACCGTTAACTTCAGTACGCAATAAGCCGATAATAAGCACCATCAGGGATGATGGATATATCAATACAGACGTTCAGGACGAGTGAGAATAAAACGAATAATACCGGGAGTGAATGACATACTGCTGGGGAAAAGTGCTGGGTGTCTTTCAGAAGGAAGTCATCAACATGGTGCGAAGAGAGGGACTTGAACCCTCACGTCCGTAAGAACACTAACACCTGAAGCTAGCGCGTCTACCAATTCCGCCACCTTCGCGTCCTGTTGATTTTTCTTATTCACATCACCGCATTTGGTGCGAAGAGAGGGACTTGAACCCTCACGTCCGTAAGAACACTAACACCTGAAGCTAGCGCGTCTACCAATTCCGCCACCTTCGCGCAGATGCTGCGTAATATGAATAACATGGTTTTTGGTGCGAAGAGAGGGACTTGAACCCTCACGTCCGTTAAGACACTAACACCTGAAGCTAGCGCGTCTACCAATTCCGCCACCTTCGCATACCCGCAACACAACAACGTTGTATCGCAACCACGGAGGCGCATTCTAGAGATTTTACCAGGTACGTCAACAGTTATTTTTTATTGCTGGATCAATCGCATGAAAAAACAGCGAATGAGAGGTTTTTGGCGGTTTTAAGGTGCTTTCAGGGGACCCTGCGGCCCCCTGGTGACTATTAACGTGATGCTTTCGGCGTGCGGCCTTTAACGGCGCGATACACCTTGAAGCGGCCGTTCTGCAACAGCACTTCATGGCTGCCGAAGGTTTCATCCAGCACCTGCGGATACGGCAGGAAGGCGTTAGCCACAATGCGCAGCTCGCCGCCGGTGTTCAGATGGGTGACCGCACCGCGGATCAACGTCTGTGCCGCATCCAGGCTGGTCTGCATACCATCGTGGAACGGTGGATTGGAAATAATCAGATCGAAGCGCCCGCTAATGCCGGAATAAACGTTACCGGCGACCACGGTACCTTCCAGGCCGTTGGCGGCCAGCGTGGCTTCACTGGCGGCGACGGCGCTGGCGCTGGCATCGGTCAGCGTCAGTCGCACTTTAGGAGAGTGGCTGGCCAGCATGGCGGACAGCACGCCTGCGCCGCAGCCTACGTCCAGCACTTTGCCTTTGGTGTGTGGCGTCAGCGTGGAGAGTAGCAGCTGGCTGCCGACATCCAGTCCATCGCGGCTGAATACGCCCGGCAGGGTTTTGATGGTCAGATCGCCCAGTGCGTAATCTTCCCAGTAGCCGTCGGCATCAAACGTTGGCTGCTGCTCCAGACGGCCGTGGTATAAACCACAGCGGCGAGCGCTGTCGATTTTTTCCAGTTTGGTCCAGTTTTCCAGCATCTGTTCCGCGCTGCGCACGCCGCTGCGGTTTTCACCAATCACAAAGATGTCGGTGCCAACCGGCAGCAGGGCCAGCAGGTTTTGCAGCTGGAACTGGGCTTCCGGCTTGTTTTTCGGCCAGTAGTACACCAGGGTGTCGCAGCCCTCGGCGATCTCTGCCGTAGCCACCAGACCGAAAAGAACGTTTTCACCCATCGCACGGTTCAGGATCTGCCAGTGATGATATTGCTGGGTATGCGCCCGGCTCTGTGCGGTTTCCAGCTGTGCGGGCAGGTCATCCTGCAGATCGCCAGCAAACAGCACGCGGCGTTGGGAAAATTCATCACTGTGGCGCAGTATCACTTCACTGGCCGGGGTAAATGCGGACATCGGTCACTCCTTAAAAATCAGAGCGGCGATTATAGTTGTTTGTTGGCGCAGTTTCGAAGGCTTTGTTACCCTATGCCGGTTACACGGGCAGCCAGACAGGAAAAATGATGTCTTCCAGACGCGACTGGTTATTACAGCAAATGGGTATTACGCAGTATACGCTGCGGCGTCCGCGCGCCCTGCAGGGAGAGATCGCGGTGACCTTACCCGCAGAAACCCGGCTGGTGATTATTGCCGAGGTGCTACCCGCTATGCAGGACCCGCTGGTCGCGGATGTGCTGCGTGCGCTGGAACTGCGCGAACCGCAGGTGCAGATGCTTACGCCTGAACAACTGGCGATGCTGCCGGATGACACCCGCTGTCACAGCTGGTGCTTAGGATTAGATGCTCCGGGCACGCTTGCCGGAACCCACCTTGTTTCGCCGGTGCTGGCGGAGCTTTATCACAATGCCGGTGCCAAACGGGCGCTATGGCAGCAGATTTGCCAACATGAATCAGATTTCTTTACTCACCACGCACGATCTTGATGTCGCGTTTGCTATTGAGCAGCGCAGTCACGCTTTCCCCTGGTCGGAAAAAACCTTTGCCAGCAATCAGGGCGAACGCTATCTGAACTTCCGTCTGGAAGTGGATGGCGTGCTGGCCGCGTTCGCTATCACGCAGGTGGTGCTGGACGAAGCCACGCTGTTTAACCTGGCCGTCGATCCTGCATTCCAGCGCCGTGGCCTGGGCCGTGAGCTGTTGCAGCACCTGATCGCCGAGCTGGAGCAGCGCGGGGTTCTGACCCTCTGGCTGGAGGTTCGCGCCTCTAACCGGCCGGCTATCGCGCTATACGAGCAGCTGGATTTCAATGAGGTGTCGATCCGCCGCAACTACTACCCGACCGCAGACGGCAAAGAAGACGCCGTGATTATGGCCTTAACGATTTAACCGGGAATGACCGATGCTTACCCAATGGGACTGGATTTTATTTGACGCTGACGACACGCTGTTTCACTTCGATGCTTTTGCCGGATTACAGCGGCTTTTTGAGCGATACGACGTGCAGTTCAGCCATGCTGATTTCGATGATTATCAGGCGATTAACAAGCCGCTGTGGGTGGACTATCAGAATGGCGCAATCAGCGCCCTGCAGTTGCAGCATCAGCGTTTCCAGGGCTGGGCGGATCGTTTGCAGGTGACGCCGCACGATCTGAATAGCGGTTTTCTGACCGCCATGGCTGAGATTTGCCTGCCGCTGGAGGGGGCAACGGATCTGCTTAATGCGCTGAAGGGCCGGGTGAAAATGGGCATTATCACCAACGGTTTTACCGCGCTTCAGCAGGCGCGGCTGGAGCGCACCGGCTTCCTCGGCTATTTCGATCTGCTGGTGATTTCCGAGCAGGTGGGCCACGCTAAGCCGCACCCGGCGATTTTTGATTATGCGCTGTCGCAGATGGGCAATCCGCCGCGCGATCGGGTGATGATGGTGGGGGATAATCCGGATTCGGATATTCTCGGCGGGATCAATGCCGGGATGGCGACCTGCTGGCTGAATGCAGACGGGCGCGCTCAGCCGGAGGGGATCAATCCGATGTGGCAGGTGGCGTCGCTGGGTGAGTTGCAGGATAAGTTATTGAGTTAAGGTTGGATTAAGGCGCTTCAATTTCACCGCCTGGCGAATCGCGGGTAGATTAACGCGCTGTATGTTCTGTGCCTGGCTTATCGGGGCTGGCCGGAACGCGGACCCGCTGTTACGTTCCAGTGCTTGGGGAGTTGCTTCAGATTCTGCGTCTGGCGTATCGGGGCTGGCCGGAACGCAGACCCGCTGTCACATCCCTGTTCGCTCGGCCTCGCACATCCATGTGCTCGGACGGTCCGCTTATCCGTCCAGCCCCGATTGCCTGAGTGCTTCAGTGTTGCTGCCTGAAGAACTGATTGCATCTGGCAGCAACGCAATGATTTGAAAGGGGAATCGTTACGGAACAGGTTAGCCGGGTGTCTGCCGCAGGGATGCGGCAGCCAAGCCCCCAGGGAGCGGGTTTACGGCGACCCGGCGATCTGCCCGTAACGGTCGCCCCATTCACTGAACTCACCGCGATCTGCGAACAACGATCGCCCGAACCTTACAGCCCCAATTTCGCAAAATCCGACGCGTCGTGGCGCTCGGCCAGCTGCTGATCCTCCGGACCCCAGGTACGGTTCACGATCCGGCCGCGCTTCACCGCCGGACGCTGCGCAATCTCATCCGCCCAGCGCACCACGTTCTTGTACGACGCCGCATCCAGGAACTCCGCCGCCTCATACATCAGACCCTGCACCAGCGTGCCGTACCACGGCCAGATCGCGATATCAGCAATGCTGTACTCATTACCCGCGATGTAACGATGCTCACCCAACTGCTTATCCAGCAGATCAAGCTGGCGCTTGGCTTCCATCGTAAAGCGATCGATGGCGTATTCGATCTTCACCGGAGCATAATGATAAAAGTGGCCGAAACCGCCGCCGACGTAAGGCGCGGCGCCCTGCAGCCAGAACAGCCAGTTCAGCGTTTCGGTGCGTCCGGCAGGATCTTTTGGCAGGAAGTGGCCAAACTTTTCCGCCAGATAAACCAGAATGGCACCGGACTCGAACACTCGGGTTGCCGGCGTGGTGGTCGTGTCCAGCAGTGCCGGGATCTTGGAATTTGGATTTACCGCAACAAAACCGGATGAGAACTGATCGCCCTCACCGATGCGGATCAGGTGCGCGTCATACTCAGCACCGTGCTCATTCAGTGCCAGCAGTTCCTCCAGCAGAATCGTGACTTTCTGGCCGTTAGGCGTGCCCAGCGAGTACAATTGCAGAGGATGTTTACCGACGGGCAGAGTGGCCTCGTGGCGTGCACCCGCCGTCGGGCGGTTGATGCTGCCCCATGTGCCGCCCAGCGCCTTATTTTCGCTCCAGACTTTTGCTGGCTGATAATCGTTGGTGCTCATAACGCGATACCCTTGTTAAGAAGTGAGTCGGCTCTGATGCCGCAGGTGAAGTAAAAATAGCGGACGGCCACGCTAAAAGCCAAATGCCGCATTTTTCTCTGCTTAGATATAGCATTGCTAACCGAACTGCGTTTATCCGCAACGAGCACCGTAATGGATTGAGGTGAAGATGAAACACGAGAAGAACGATGCGCAACATGAGACGGGATTGATCGTTGATGCAGAAGGCCGTACCTGCTGCTACTGGCAGCCGCAGATGCCCGATTACCACGACGGCGAATGGGGCAGGCCGGTCACTGACGATCGGCTGATTTTTGAAAAGGTCTGCCTGGAAGGCTTTCATTCCGGCATGTCGTGGCAGATGATCTACAACAAGCGTGAAAATTTCCGCCAGGCCTTTGCCGGGTTTGATTTCGAAATCGTGGCGGGCTTTAACGAGGGCGATATCGCCAGGCTGATGGCGGATAAAAGTATTGTTCGCAACCGGGCGAAGATCCTTGCGACCATTAATAATGCGCAGCGCGCGATTGAAATGGTGGCGGAAGCGGGTTCGCTGGCCGCCTGGTTCTGGCAGTTTGAACCAAAGCCGGAAGCTCGCCCGCAGACGGTCGATATTCACTACTGGCAGGGCAATAACACCTCGCCGGAAGCAGAAGCGATGTCGAAAGCGTTAAAAAAACGCGGCTGGCGCTGGGTTGGACCGGTAACCACTTACGCGCTGATGCAGGCGCTGGGGCTGGTGAATGACCACCTTCAGGGCTGCTGCGTGCGCGATATCTGCGAAGCGGAAAGAGGGCGGCTGAAACGACCTGGTTGAGCAGCGGCGAGTCTTTCGGGCGATTAAGCGGCGTTCTGCATTGTTTCTGACGGCAGAATCGGCGAAAATGCCGGCCATTAACGATTAATTGGCTCAGAAGAACTTCATGTCTAATGCACCCTTTATGCAAGAGGTGGCCCGTCGCCGCACTTTTGCCATCATTTCCCACCCGGATGCCGGTAAAACCACCATCACTGAAAAAGTGTTGCTGTTCGGACAGGCGATCCAGACTGCCGGTACGGTAAAAGGCCGCGGTTCCAACCAGCACGCGAAATCGGACTGGATGGAGATGGAAAAACAGCGTGGTATTTCGATCACCACCTCCGTGATGCAGTTCCCGTATCGCGAATGCCTGGTTAACCTGCTGGACACCCCGGGGCATGAAGACTTCTCGGAAGATACTTATCGTACCCTGACGGCGGTGGACTGCTGTCTGATGGTTATCGACGCCGCGAAAGGCGTTGAGGATCGTACCCGCAAGCTGATGGAAGTCACCCGTCTGCGCGATACGCCGATCCTGACCTTTATGAACAAGCTGGACCGTGATATCCGCGACCCGATGGAAGTCATGGACGAGGTGGAAAACGAGCTGAAAATCGCCTGCGCGCCTATCACCTGGCCTATTGGCTGCGGCAAGCTGTTTAAGGGCGTTTACCACCTGTATAAAGATGAAACCTATCTGTATCAGACCGGTAAAGGCCATACTATTCAGGAAGTTCGCATCGTCAAAGGTTTGGACAACCCGGATCTGGATGCGGCCATCGGTGAAGACCTGGCCGCGCAGCTGCGCGATGAGCTGGAGCTGGTGCAGGGCGCATCCCACGAGTTCGATCGTGAGGCCTTCCTTGAAGGGCAGCTGACGCCGGTGTTCTTCGGTACCGCGTTAGGCAACTTCGGCGTTGACCATATGCTGGACGGTCTGGTTGAGTGGGCGCCATCACCGATGCCGCGTGAAACCGATCAGCGCACCGTCACCGCCGCCGATGAGAAATTCAGCGGTTTCGTGTTTAAGATTCAGGCCAACATGGACCCGAAACACCGTGACCGCGTGGCGTTTATGCGTGTAGTGTCCGGCAAGTATGAAAAAGGCATGAAGCTGCGCCAGGTTCGCATTGGTAAAGATGTGGTGATTGCCGACGCGCTGACCTTTATGGCCGGTGACCGCTCTCACGTGGAAGAAGCCTATCCGGGCGATATTATCGGCCTGCACAACCACGGCACCATTCAGATTGGTGACACCTTTACCCAGGGTGAGAACATGAAGTTCACCGGTATTCCGAACTTCGCGCCTGAACTGTTCCGCCGCATTCGCCTGCGCGATCCGCTGAAGCAGAAACAGCTGCTGAAAGGGCTGGTTCAGCTGTCGGAAGAGGGTGCCGTGCAGGTCTTCCGCCCGGTACACAACAACGACCTGATCGTGGGTGCGGTGGGTGTGCTGCAGTTTGACGTGGTGGTTGCGCGCCTGAAAAGCGAATACAACGTCGAGGCGATTTACGAATCGGTGAACGTCTCTACCGCCCGCTGGGTAGAGTGCAGTGACGTGAAGAAATTCGATGAGTTCCAGCGTAAGAACGAGGTTAACCTCGCGCTCGACGGCGGTGATAATCTGACTTATATCGCGCCGACGATGGTCAACCTGAATATCACCCAGGAGCGCTATCCTGACGTGGTATTCCGTAAAACCCGCGAGCACTAATCCCGGGATTTGCGCACCTGCTCGTTAGCAGGAAACCATCATAATGGGGGGCGATCTGCACAGCAGGTCGCCCCCCTTTTTCGTTACAGACTACTCCTAAAACCCCTTTATTTTGCTGCTTTAGCCATCAATTCCTCCGTCTTATCCGGTGAAATCCTGATTCCTGACTATATTCATTTCTACAGGACGCAAAAAGGACGGCAGCGACTGCTGCGATATTAACGGTGATGGACAACCGAAACTGAGAACTGTAGCTACGCCGTTTGTAGCTGAAAAGCTCACCGTTGTGAGTGATGAAGACGAAAAGGAACGAATCGATGATGAAGACTAAGATTGCTAAAACTCTGATGACTGTACTGGTAGGTTCTGCGCTGGTGGGCGGTTCTGCAATGGCGGAAGAGTCCATGATGAATAAAGCGCAAAGCTCAGCCGACAGTGCGGGTTCAAAAATCGATAGCTCTATGAAAAAAGTCGGTAACTACATGGATGACAGTGGCGTGACGGCGAAAGTTAAAGCGGCGCTGGTAGATGACGAAGCGATTAAAAGTACGGATATCTCCGTTAAAACCCATGAAGGCGTGGTGACGCTAAGCGGCTTTGTATCCTCTCAGGATCAGGCCGAAAAGGCTGTCGCGTTGGCTAAGGGAATTGAGGGCGTCAAATCCGTCAGCGATAAACTGCACGTAAAAGACAGCACCAAACAGAGCGTGAGCGGTTATGCCGGTGATGCGGCAACGACCAGCGAAATTAAAGCTAAACTTTTAGCTGATGACATCGTGCCGTCACGCAACGTGAAGGTTGAAACCACCAACGGCGTGGTCCAGCTTTCCGGTACGGTGAAAACACAGGCGCAGTCTGAGCGCGCTGAAGGAATTGCCAAAGCCATTGATGGCGTAAAAAGTGTGAAGAACGATCTGAGCGTTAAATAGCAAAGAGGACATTCAGTCAGCCTGCTGTTGCTGAGCTGAAAAACATCCCGGACTGATTCCGGCGGAGGTTAACCAATGCCGGATTATGAAGAGATGCAAGCCGTTCGATTTCAACTTTGGTGGTAAGGAGAAGCTTATGTTTCGTTGGGGCATTATCTTTCTGGTTATCGCGCTGATTGCAGCCGCGTTAGGTTTTGGTGGTCTGGCTGGTACTGCGGCGTGGGCGGCAAAACTCGTCTTCGTCGTGGGTATTATTATCTTCCTGGTAAGTCTGTTTACCGGACGTAAGAAGCTCTAGCAGCCGAAACAATTAAATCGAATTGCAACAAAAAGCAAAAAGCGCCTTACGGGCGTGACTGAGACCAGGTATCCTCTGAGGTTCTTGTGTTAAGAGGATACCTGACTTGGGCAAACGCATCCCGATAACCCTCGGCAATATCGCGCCGCTGGGTCTCAAACCTTTCCGACCGGGCACGATGGCCCTGGTGTGTGAAGGCGGTGGGCAGCGCGGTATCTTCACCGCTGGCGTACTGGATGAATTCCAGCGTGCTCACTTCAATCCTTTCGACCTCCTGCTAGGCACCTCCGCCGGTGCGCAGAATCTTTCTGCCTACGTTTGCGGTCAGCCCGGCTATGCCCGACGGGTGATCACCCGTTACACCACCAGCAGCCAGTTCTTTAATCCACTGCGCTTTGTGCGCGGCGGCAATCTGATCGATCTCGACTGGCTGGTGGATATCACCCGCAAGGAGTTCCCACTGGCGCTGGATGCCGGAGAAAAACTGTTCCGTTCCGGCCGTGAGTTTTATATGTGTGCCTGTCGCAGCGACGACTACGCGGCGAACTACTTCTCGCCCGATGCCGACAGCTGGCATGACATTATTAAGGCGTCAAGTGCGATCCCGGGCCTGTATCGCAATGGGGTGGACCTGTCCGGCGTAAGCTACCTGGACGGTGGCATCACTGATGCAATCCCAGTGCGCGAAGCTGCGCGCCTGGGGGCGGACACCATTGTGGTGATCCGTACCGTGCCGTCGCAGATGACCTATACGCCGCAGTGGGTGAAGCGCATTGAGCGCTGGCTGAGCGACAGTGCGCTCCAGCCGCTGGTGAACATCCTGCAGCTGCACGAGGATAGCTATCATCAGATCCAGAGCTTTATTGATTCCCCACCCGGCGGGCTGCGCGTTATTGAAATCTATCCGCCGCGTGCGCTGGCCAGTAACGCGCTGGGCAGCCGGGTGGTTTCACTGAATCAGGATTATCATCTGGGCCGCCGCTGTGGGCGTTATTTCCTCGCCACGCTCGGCCAGTGGCTGGGCGGCAGTCAGCTGCATCCGAAAGCCGTGGTGCCGCCTGCCCCGGTGGCAAACGAACCCGATCGCCAGGGGATCGTTGTCGATCCGGCGGCGGGCTTTGACAGTGAACTGGATAAAGGATCTCTGGCATGAGTCTGCAATTTGTTGATACCCACTGCCATTTTGACTTTCCTCCGTTTGTTGGAAATGAGCAGGAAAGTCTGCGGCTGGCGGCGGAGGCGGGCGTAGAGAAAATTATCGCCGTCAGCGTGTCGGCCGAGCGCTTCGATCGCGTTATGGCGCTGGCCGCTGAGCATCACTCCGTTTATGCCGCGCTCGGGCTGCACCCGATGGCGATTGACGAGCACGACGATAGTGCTCTGGCCGCGCTGGAGGCGATCCTGCGCCAGCGGTCTGGCAAGCTGGTCGCGATGGGTGAAATGGGGCTGGATCTGTATATTGAGAATCCGCAGTTCGAACGCCAGCAGGCGGTGCTGGATGCTCAGCTTCGTCTGGCGCGTGATTACGATCTGCCGGTGATCCTGCATTCACGCCGAACGCACGACCGGCTGGCGCAGCATCTGCGCCGCATTGAAGTGCCGCGCCGTGGCGTGGTTCATGGTTTTGCCGGTAGCGAGCAGCAGGCGCTGGCGTTTATCCGTGCGGGCTACGCCATCGGCGTGGGCGGCACCATCACCTATCCCCGCGCCAGTAAAACGCGCAATGCTATCGCTCGCCTGCCGCTGAGTTCGCTGCTGCTGGAAACGGATTCGCCCGATATGCCGCTGCAGGGCTTTCAGGGACAGCCTAACCGGCCTGAACGTGTGAAAAACGTCTGGCAGAGCCTGTGCGAACTGCGTTCTGAACCCCCCGAACTGATCGCTGAAACCATCAGAGAAACGACCCGCGCGCTGTTTGCCCTGTAAACGGACTATCCTGAAAGCAGGCGCAGCGCAATTCACTTCCCTCGTCACACCAAATGTTATTATTGTAACATTGCAGTGATATGCTGCCTGTAACAGACCGATGACAAGGATCGCACACGGATAATGTGTGATTTATCTAACATTAAATGCAATAATCCTGAAAGATAAAGCGCCTTATTGTGACCTGTGCTGCAAAAATTACTCTATCGTAGTGTTACTATTCTAACATTGCAGGGTGGCTGCCGCGTCAGGCCTGACCCTTAATTCCCTTTTCTGGAGAGAACCATGTCCGATGTGAAAACCCAGGCGCTGCGCGCGCTGAAACTGATGGATTTAACCACGCTGAATGATGACGACACCGATGCGAAGGTCATTGCCCTTTGCCATCAGGCGAAATCCCCGGCGGGTAACACGGCGGCAATCTGCATTTACCCACGTTTTATTCCTGTCGCCCGTAAGGCGCTGCGTGAGCAGGGCACCCCTGAGATCCGTATCGCGACGGTGACCAACTTCCCGCACGGCAATGATGATATTGAGATTGCCCTGGCGGAGACCCGCGCTGCGATTGCCTACGGTGCAGATGAAGTCGACGTGGTTTTCCCGTATCGCGCGCTGATTGCCGGTAACGAAACGGTCGGTTTTGAGCTGGTCAAAGCCTGTAAAGAGGCCTGTGCGGCGGCTGGCGTGCTGTTGAAAGTGATTATCGAAACCGGAGAACTGAAAGACCCGGCGCTGATCCGCAAGGCATCGTCTATTGCGATCGATGCCGGTGCTGATTTTATTAAAACTTCAACCGGTAAAGTGCCGGTGAACGCCACGCCGGAAGTGGCGGAAATTATGATGCGGGTGATTGCCGAGAAGGGCGTGCAGCAGCAGGTTGGCTTTAAGCCAGCGGGCGGCGTGCGCACTGCCGATGACGCGGCGCTGTATCTGAAGCTGGCCGATGACATTCTGGGCAGCGGCTGGGCCGACGCGCGTCATTTCCGCTTTGGTGCATCGAGCCTGCTGGCCAGCCTGCTGAATGCGGCGGGTTTTGCCGGGGTGAGCAGCGATAGCAAATATTAATAGTGTATTCGCTTTGATGGTGCGGGTTTTGCTGGCGTAGCGGATACGGCTGGTCGTGGCTGGAGCGTTAAGGCTTTTGGGTCGAAAGGTCGCTTTAGTCGGTTTAGTCGGTTTAGTCGGTTTAGTCGGTTTAGTCGCTTTGGTTGTCGTGGGTGTTTCGGGTCTCTGCGGTGGCTTGATGGCAGTCCTCGCGCCGCGCTTTGCGCGGTGCCTTCGGCTCCGGCATCCGGCCTTACGGATCGGCAATGAGCGGGCGTCCTGCCCGCGCATTGCCTGACGTCAGCGTCCCTGCTGCCGTCTCCGGGCCAGTTGCCTTCGCCTCAGCGCTGCGGATTGCCATCAAGCCACCGCAGAGGCCCTTTACTCTCAGGCATTCCAATTGCTGTTTTTCAACGGCTAAACCCGCGGCACAAAGCGGACTGGCGGTGTCAGTGGTCGAGTTAATCCGATGTGCATAGCAATTGAACGCAACAGATGCCGGATGCAGCAGACATAGTATTCAAACAAGCAGCAGGTCTGGTGTTTCACAAAGACGACACTAACGAAACCAAGCGGGCTGGCGGTGTCTGTGGCGAGGACCCGCCCTGGACACAGACACCGCCAGCCAGCGTAGATCGCTATTCCGGCAGGCGACGCAATGTCATGTAAATAACAAGCACCGAGCCGCCCGGCGGCCACACTAAACTTATTGGGGGTTACCGTGTTTCTGCCACAGGAAATTATTCGAAAAAAACGTGACGGACAGGCGCTGAGCGAAGAAGAAATCCGCTTCTTCATCAACGGCGTGCGCGACAATACGGTCTCTGAAGGACAAATTGCCGCGCTGGCAATGACCATCTATTTCCACGACATGTCGCTGCCGGAACGCGTGGCGCTGACCATGGCCATGCGCGACTCCGGATCGGTACTGAACTGGCAGTCGCTGAACCTCAACGGCCCGATCGTCGACAAACACTCCACCGGCGGCGTCGGCGACGTGACCTCACTGATGCTCGGACCGATGGTCGCCGCGTGCGGCGGCTATGTGCCGATGATCTCCGGTCGCGGCCTCGGCCACACCGGCGGCACGCTGGACAAGCTGGAAGCGATCCCCGGATTTGATATCTTCCCGCAGGACGATCGTTTCCGGCAGATCATTAAAGAGGTTGGCGTGGCGATCATCGGTCAGACCAACTCGCTGGCTCCGGCGGATAAGCGCTTCTACGCTACCCGTGATATCACCGCGACGGTGGATTCGATCCCGCTGATCACCGCTTCGATCCTGGCGAAAAAACTGGCCGAAGGGCTGGATGCACTGGTGATGGATGTGAAAGTGGGATCGGGGGCGTTTATGCCAACCTTCGAACAGTCCGAACTGCTGGCGCAGTCGATCGTCGGCGTGGCAAACGGCGCGGGCTGTAAAACCACCGCGCTGCTGACCGATATGAATCAGGTACTGGCGTCTACCGCCGGTAACGCGCTGGAAGTCCGTGAAGCGGTGCAGTTCCTCACCGGAGAATACCGCAACCCACGCCTGCTGGAAGTCACCATGGCGCTGTGCGCCGAGATGCTGATTTCCGGTGGCCTGGCGGGCTCGGATGAAGAGGCACAAACCAAACTGCAGACCGTACTGGATAACGGCCGCGCCGCAGAAATCTTTGCCCGTATGGTTGCCGCACAGAAAGGCCCGACCGATTTTATCGAGCGTATGGACAGCTATTTGCCTGCGCCGATGCTGAGCAAAGCGGTTTACGCCGATCGAACCGGTATCGTCAGCGCCATGGATACCCGTGCGCTGGGCATGGCGGTCGTATCGATGGGCGGTGGTCGCCGCCGTGCCAGCGACAGTATTGACTACAGCGTTGGGCTGAGTGACGTCGCGGCCCTTGGCACGGTGGTGGACGGCCAGCAGCCGCTGGCGGTGATCCATGCCTCCAGCGAAGAGAGCTGGCAGGAAGCCGCTGCCGCCGTCAAAGTGGCGGTCACGCTGTCTGAGACGCAGCCCGAGAAAACACCGGTTATCTATCGCAGAATCTCGCAATAAGCGGTATTCTGTTCTGATCGCATTTTTTTAACGCTCATCGCGACAATCGCGCAGGAGATCAGGATGAAACGTGCATTTATTATGGTGCTTGATTCCTTTGGAATTGGCTCCAGTAAAGACGCCGATAAATTCGGTGATAAAGGCTCGGATACCCTCGGACACATTGCCGAGGCGTGCTTCAAGGGTGAAGCAGATAAAGGGCGTAAAGGCCCGCTCAACCTGCCTAATCTGACCAAACTGGGTCTGGGCAAAGCCGCAGAGGCCTCCACGGGTAAATTCCCGCTGGGATTGGATAAAGACGCGGAAATCATCGGCGCTTACGGCTATGCCAGCGAACTTTCCTCCGGGAAAGATACGCCGTCCGGCCACTGGGAAATCGCCGGCGTGCCGGTGCTGTTTGACTGGGGCTACTTCAGCGATCTGGAAAACAGCTTCCCGCAGGATCTGCTGGATCTGCTGGTGGAAAAAGCCAACCTGCCGGGCTATCTCGGTAACTGCCACTCGTCCGGTACGGTGATCCTCGACAAGCTGGGCGAAGAGCATATGAAAACCGGTAAGCCGATTTTCTACACCTCTGCCGACTCGGTGTTCCAGATTGCCTGCCACGAAGAGACATTTGGCCTCGATCGTCTTTACGAGCTGTGTGAAATCGCCCGCGAAGTGCTGACCGAAGGCGGCTACAACATTGGCCGCGTGATCGCGCGTCCGTTTGTAGGCGATAAGGCCGGGCACTTTGAGCGTACCGGCAACCGTCACGATCTGGCGGTAGAGCCACCGGCACCAACCATCCTGAAAAAACTGGTGGATGAGCAGGGCGGTGAGGTGATCTCGGTGGGTAAAATTGCCGATATCTATGCTCACGTTGGTATCACTAAAAAAGTGAAAGCCACCGGCCTGGACGCGCTGTTTGACGCCACCGTGACGGAAATGACCACTGCGCCGGATAACAGCATCGTGTTCACCAACTTCGTTGACTTTGACTCTACCTGGGGCCACCGTCGCGACGTTCCGGGCTATGCGGGCGGGCTGGAGCTGTTTGACCGCCGTCTGCCGGAGCTGATGGCGCTGGTGAAAGAGGGCGATATTCTGATCCTCACCGCCGACCACGGCTGCGACCCGACCTGGGCCGGTACCGAACACACCCGCGAACATATTCCGGTGCTGATCTATGGTCCTGGCGTGAAGCCAGGCTATCTGGGCTATAGCGATACTTTTGCCGACATTGGTCAGACGGTTGCCAGCTATTTTGGCCTGTCGCCGATGGACTACGGCAAAAACCTGTTGAAGTAATGCTGTCGCTCCAACGGGCGGCAACACGTAATACTACTCATAACCGGCCAGGCATCAGCCTGGCCTGATAAATAAGGATTAAAACATGGCTACGCCTCATATTAACGCTGAGATGGGTGATTTCGCTGACGTGGTTCTGATGCCGGGCGACCCGCTTCGCGCGAAGCATATCGCGGAAACCTTCCTGCAGGACGCGGTAGAAGTGAACAACGTGCGCGGCATGCTGGGCTATACCGGCACCTATAAGGGCCGCAAAATCTCTGTAATGGGCCACGGCATGGGTATCCCGTCCTGCTCAATCTATGCGAAAGAGCTGATCACGGAATTCGGCGTGAAGAAAATCATTCGCGTAGGTTCATGCGGTGCGGTACGCGCCGACGTTAAACTGCGCGATGTGGTGATTGGTATGGGCGCTTCCACCGATTCCAAAGTGAACCGTATGCGCTTCAAAGACCATGATTTTTCAGCCATTGCTGACTTCGATATGGTGCGCAACGCGGTTGATGCAGCGAAGGCGCTGGGTGTGGATGCTCGCGTCGGTAACATCTTCTCCGCCGACCTGTTCTATACCCCGGACCCACAGATGTTCGACGTAATGGAGAAATACGGCATCCTGGGCGTGGAAATGGAAGCGGCCGGTATCTACGGCGTTGCCGCCGAGTTCGGCGCAAAAGCGCTGGCGATTTGTACCGTGTCCGATCATATCCGCACTCACGAGCAGACTACTGCTGCCGAGCGCCAGACAACCTTCAGCGATATGGTTGTGATCGCGCTGGAGTCGGTTCTGCTGGGCGATAAAGAGTAATTTCCCGCTGAGGCTGGCATTCGCCAGCCTCGCTGTTTCCCACTTTCTTGCGCGTTTTTAGCCGCAGTTATGTGCAATCTTCAACTGGTTGACGTCGAAAACACTGTCATCAGCCGCGGAGAATACCGCCAGACCGGTCACTTTTTTCTGCGGTTTAAGCTTCCCTTTGGTCAGCGCCTCCTGAACCCGGGCAACCGGAAATTCTTTGCCCTCGCGGGAATAACCGCGCAGGCAAATAGTATTCAGATCGACCGAATTTGACGTCAGGTTTTCCAACGTGACCTCGAAGGTTTTTCCGTAGTTGTTAAGATCGCCCTCAGACCTTGAAGTCTGCTCTTTCTCGGTCGCGTAGACGGTGAGGCCTTTTGGAACGCTGTCAGCAAAGGCCGCGCTGGAAAAATACAAGCCTGCTGTGGCGATCAGAACGGCAATCAGAGAGTTCCGTTGCATATGTTTCTCCTTAAGTTTACTGGGTGCACAAAGGCGGCGCTTATGCGCCTTACCGGTAAACAACATGCTGTGGAACGGGGAATCTGTACAGGACACGAAGAGCTATTCCAGAGGAATAGCTCTATTTGTTGGTGGGGGCTTTTGGTGAGTCTTTTACGTCATCGGCGGCGGGAGAATCGCTCTCGGTTTCGCTTTCAGTATCGCCGTCGCTGTCTTCACGGAGGGGATTATTCGCGGTTAGCAGGAACGGCGATTGCTGCCAGCGGGTGCGGCGATCGCGCAGCAGGGTGCGGCTGAGAATAATACCGATAGCCAGCGCCAGCAGCATCATCAGCCGCAGGATGTTGGTCGTGTTATCCACCTGCTTGGCTTCGGTGACCAGTACGTGGGTATCCAGGGTAACGCGCAGAAAGCCGCGTGGGCCATCTTTACTGGTCAGCGGCTGGACAATCTGGTGATTGAAGTAGCTACCGGCACGCTGGCCGTCCAGCGCCAGGCGGTCGCGCACGTTGATGGTTTCGCCGCTGCGGGCGAGCAGGCTGCCGTCATCATCGTAGACCGCCGCGTCGAGAATACGGCTTTCATGGGTCAGCTGGTCAAGCGTGTCGACGATTTTCTGGTGATTATCGTCGCTGTTTTCCATCAGCGGCGTCAGGGTCCACGCTACCTGGCGGGTCAGCGTCTGGGCCAGTTCTTCAACCTGCCCCGAGCGGGCCATCTGGCGGCCAAGACTGAACCAGGACGCGCCCTGCATCAGCACCACCAGCAGCGCCAGGCAGATCAGCACAATCACCGTTCGATGCAGGCGGAATTTAAGTTTGGCTTTTGCCATCGTGACCCTTCAAAAAATAGACAGACAGACCTGCTTTATGTTGCCAGAAGGCGGGCTAACAGGGTAGCCTCTTGCCAGCTTTATCGTCGTTCTGTCGTAGTTATTAAGTCCCTACAGGAGCTGTAATGCCAAATAGTCTGACCTGGTGCGACCTGCCTTCCGATGTCTCTCTCTGGCCGGGGTTACCTCTTTCTCTCAGCGGTGATGAAGTGATGCCGCTGGACTACCGCGCGGGCCAAACCGGCTGGCTGCTGTATGGGCGTCAGCTCGACAAAGCCCGCCTGACGGACTATCAGCACCGTCTGGGTGCGGCGATGGTGATCGTCAGTGCCTGGGGCGTGGAAGATTATCAGGTGCTGCGCCTGGCGGGTTCCCTGACCCCGCGCGCCACCAAGCTTGCCCATGAACTGGGTCTGGACGTTGCGCCGCTGGGCCGCATTCCCCATCTGAAAACGCCGGGTCTGCTGGTGATGGATATGGATTCGACGGCGATTGAAATCGAGTGCATCGATGAGATTGCCAAGCTGGCTGGCAGCGGCGAGCTGGTGGCCGAAGTCACCGAACGCGCGATGCGCGGCGAGCTGGACTTTGCCGCCAGCCTGCGCCAGCGCGTGGCCACGCTGAAAGATGCCGATGCTAATATCCTCAAGCAGGTGCGCGATGTGCTGCCGCTGATGCCGGGTCTGACTTCGCTGGTGCAGAAGCTACAGGCGCTGGGCTGGGAGGTGGCGATCGCTTCCGGCGGCTTTACCTATTATGCCGAGCACCTGCGCGACACCCTGCACCTGTCGGCCGTTGCCGCTAACGTGCTGGAAATCCGCGACGGTAAACTGACCGGTGAAGTGCTGGGCGATATCGTTGATGCGCAGTATAAAGCCGACACGCTGAAGCGTCTGGCCGAGCGGTTTAACATTGCGCCGGAGCAAACGGTGGCGGTGGGCGACGGCGCGAACGATCTGCCGATGATTAAGGCCTCCGCGCTGGGTATTGCCTACCACGCGAAGCCAAAAGTTAATGAACAGGCCGCGGTGACCATTCGTCATGCGGATCTGATGGGCGTGTTCTGTATTCTCAGCGGCAGCCTGGTTCACGAAGAGCGTTAAGGGGAAGTTTTGGCTAAAGCGGTAAAACGCGCCTTTGTCTGTAATGAATGTGGCGCAGACTATCCGCGCTGGCAGGGGCAATGCAGCGCCTGCCATGCCTGGAACACCATCACCGAGGTGCGGCTGGCCGCGTCTCCTGCTGCTGCGCGCAACGAGCGCCTGTCAGGCTACGCCGGCAGTGCCGGGACCAGCCGCGTGCAGAAGCTGTCGGAAATCAGCCTTGAGGCGCTGCCGCGCTTTACCACCGGGTTTAAAGAGTTTGACCGCGTGCTGGGCGGCGGCGTGGTGCCGGGCAGTGCGATTCTGATCGGCGGTAATCCGGGGGCGGGCAAGAGTACGCTGCTGCTGCAAACCCTCTGTAAGCTGTCGGAGGGAATGAAAACCCTCTACGTTACCGGGGAAGAGTCATTGCAGCAGGTGGCGATGCGTGCGCATCGCCTGGGGCTGCCGACCGAAAATCTGAATATGCTGTCGGAAACCAGCATCGAGCAGATCTGCCTGATCGCCGAGCAGGAACAGCCGAAGCTGATGGTGATCGACTCCATTCAGGTGATGCATATGGCGGACATCCAGTCGTCGCCGGGCAGCGTAGCGCAGGTGCGCGAAACCGCCGCCTATCTGACGCGCTTCGCCAAAACCCGCGGCGTGGCCATCGTTATGGTCGGCCACGTCACCAAAGATGGATCGCTGGCCGGTCCCAAGGTGCTGGAGCACTGCATCGACTGTTCGGTGCTGCTGGACGGCGATGCCGACTCACGCTTCCGTACGCTGCGCAGCCATAAAAACCGCTTCGGTGCGGTGAATGAGCTGGGCGTGTTTGCCATGACCGAGCAGGGCCTGCGTGAAGTCAGCAACCCGTCGGCGATTTTCCTCAGTCGCGGTGATGAAGTCACTTCGGGCAGCTCGGTAATGGTGCTGTGGGAAGGAACGCGGCCGCTGCTGGTAGAGATTCAGGCGCTGGTCGATCACTCGATGATGGGCAATCCGCGCCGCGTGGCGGTGGGTCTGGAGCAGAACCGCCTGGCGATCCTGCTGGCGGTGCTGCATCGCCACGGTGGTCTGCAAATGGCCGACCAGGATGTCTTCGTTAACGTGGTGGGCGGCGTGAAGGTCACTGAAACCAGCGCCGACCTGGCGCTGATGCTGTCGATGGTCTCCAGCCTGCGCGATCGTCCACTGCCGCAGGATCTGGTGGTGTTCGGTGAAGTTGGCCTGGCCGGGGAGATCCGTCCGGTGCCGAGCGGCCAGGAGCGAATTTCTGAAGCGGCAAAGCATGGTTTCCGCCGAGCTATCGTTCCCGCTGCCAACGTACCGAAGAAAATGCCGGAAAATATGAAGGTTTACGGAGTGAAGAAGCTGGCGGATGCGCTGGCGATTCTTGACGACCTATAATGAGACAGGACGGGCCGAACTGGCCCGCCGATCGCGCAGGAGGCATGTTGTGTCGTCGTTTGATTATCTGAAAACCGCCATTCGCCAGCAGGGCTGCACGCTGCAGCAGGTTGCTGACGCCAGCGGCATGACCAAGGGCTACCTGAGCCAGCTGCTGAATGCCAAAATTAAAAGCCCCAGCGCGCAAAAGCTGGAGGCGCTGCACCGCTTCCTTGGCCTGGAGTTTCCGCGCCGTGAAAAAACCATCGGCGTGGTGTTCGGCAAGTTTTATCCCCTGCATACCGGCCATATTTATCTGATCCAGCGCGCCTGTAGCCAGGTGGACGAGCTGCATATCATCATGGGCTACGACGAACCGCGCGACAAAAAGCTGTTTGAAGACAGTGCGATGTCGCAGCAGCCTACCGTCAGCGACCGCCTGCGCTGGCTGTTGCAGACCTTTAAGTACCAGAAAAACATCCGTATCCATTCGTTTAACGAAGAGGGAATGGAGCCTTATCCCCACGGCTGGGACGTGTGGAGTGAAGGCGTCCGTGCGTTTATGGACGATCGTGGTATCGTGCCCGACCGCATCTATACCAGCGAAGAGGGCGATGCGCCGCAGTTTAAAACGCATCTGGGCGTAGATACGGTGGTTATCGATCCGCAGCGATCGTTTATGAGCATCAGTGGCGGGCAGATCCGCCAGGACCCGTTCCGCTACTGGGAATACATTCCCACCGAAGTGAAGCCGTTCTTCGTGCGCACCGTGGCGATCCTCGGCGGCGAGTCCAGCGGGAAATCGACGCTGGTTAACAAGCTGGCGAACATCTTCAACACGACCAGCGCATGGGAGTTTGGCCGCGATTATGTCTTCTCGCACCTTGGCGGCGATGAGATGGCGCTACAGTATTCCGACTACGATAAAATTGCGCTGGGGCAGGCTCAGTACATTGATTTCGCGGTGAAATACGCCAATAAAGTGGCCTTTATCGACACCGATTTTGTCACTACTCAGGCCTTCTGCAAAAAGTATGAAGGGCGTGAACATCCCTTTGTGCAGGCGCTGATCGATGAGTACCGCTTCGATCTGGTGATCCTGGTCGAGAACAACGTGCCGTGGGTGGCCGACGGCCTGCGCAGCCTGGGCAGTTCGGTCGATCGCAAAGAGTTCCAGGAACTACTGGTATCGATGCTGAATGAGAACGGCATCAGCTTTGTTCACGTCGAGCAGGATAATTATGACGAACGCTTCCTGCGCTGTGTGGATCTGGTGAAGGAGATGCTGGGCGCGCAGTAAAGGTGGTGATACCCGCGTGCGGTAAACGCTTGCCTGTTGCAACCTGAGGTGGTGGAAGCGTGTTACTGCTGACGTTATCTCTCTCCACCGCATTATAACGGTGGAGAGAGAGACACGGATTCAGCATCACGCAGTACGCATCACGTTGCCCGTTTCAACGGCTCTGCCGTCATCCTGACGAGCGGCAATCGGCATGAGCCCAAATGCTGAACCTGCTTCGACTCAATACACAATCACCACTTTGCCACGCATATGGCCTTCCAGCACCAGCTGATGCGCTTCGGTCAGGGTTTCCACACTCAGACCATGCAGCGTTTTGCTGAGCGAGGTGGCAATTTCACCCTCATCCAGCAGTTTAGCCGTCGCGTCCAGAATCTCGCCCTGACGGGCAATATCGTCGGTAGTGAACATGCTGCGGGTGTACATAAACTCAAAATGCAGCGCCGCGCTTTTCAGCTTCAGCTGATCCATGCTCAGCGGTTTCTCATTTTCCACGATGGTACAAATCTGCCCCTGCGGCGCGACGATCTGGCTCATCGCTGCCCAGTGTCCGTCCGTATCGTTCAGGCAGAAGATATAATCGACATATTTGAGGCCGTGCTTCTCCAGCTCCGCCGCCATATCTTTGTAATCAATCACCAGATCGGCACCGCGATCTTTACACCACTGTGCGGAATCCGGGCGTGAAGCGGTGGCGATCACTTTGACTTTGCTGTGCAGTTTGGCAAATGGGATCGCCAGCGATCCTACACCACCTGCGCCACCGACGATCAGCAGCGTTTTACCTTCTGCTGCTTTGTCGATCTGCAGACGATCGAACAGGCCTTCCCACGCGGTCAGCGCGGTGAGCGGGATCGCCGCCGACTGCGCCCAGTCGAGGTTACGCGGCTTGTGGCCGGTAATACGTGCGTCAATCAGCTGTTGCGTGGCGTTGCTGCCGGGGCGAGTGATATCACCCGCGTAATAAACTTCATCACCGATGCTAAAACCGCTGACCTTGCTGCCAACGGCCAGTACCACGCCGCTGGCATCCCAGCCGAGAATGCGCGGCTGCTGCAGGCCGTTCTTCTGCGCGCCTTTGTGTACTTTGGTATCGACCGGGTTAACCGAGACGGCCTTCACTTCCACCAGCAGATCGTACTCGCCTGGCGTCGGCTGCGGCTGCTGAATTTCAATAAACTGCTGCGGGTTTTCCGGGTTAATGGCAATCGCTTTAATGGTCATACTGTTCTCCTTAGTGAGTTAACACCAGTGTAGAAGCTCAGCGCGATGATGATAAGATGGACAATAACGCACTCAGTGTTCTTCTCAGGTGAACAATCATGTTCAGACAGCTTCAGGATATGGCGCTCTTTGCGCTGGTGGCCGAATGCGGCAGCTTTACCGCCGCGGCGAAACGCGCCGGTCTGCCGAAATCCAGCGTCAGCCAGCGCATCAGCCAGTTAGAGCAGGCGCTGGGCCTGCGCTTACTTAATCGCACCACCCGTCAGCTGAATCTGACCTTTGCCGGGGAGCGCTATCTGGTGCACTGTCAGGAGATGTTGCAGGCCAGTGAACGTGCCGGGCAGGCGATTGAGCGCCTGCGGGAAAACCCCAGCGGTCGGCTGCGCATCACGTCCCCCGCCGGTATCGGTGCGACGCTGCTGGCGCGGTTTAACGCCGCATTTCAGCTGGCTTACCCTGACGTTACGCTGGAGGTGCTGGTCTCCGATCAAATCCGCGATTTGGTTCAGGAAGGATTTGATATTGCGCTGAGAACCGGACAACCGCAGGATTCATCGCTGATTGGTCGCCGGATTGGCTACTGTGAGCGGCTGCTGGTGGCTTCGCCCGAGTATCTTGCGCATCATGTGCCACTGCGCGATCCCGGACAGCTTTCAGAACACCGCTGCATTGCCCATCATGCCTGGAGCGAATGGGGGCTGAAGCGCGGGAATGACTATTATCGCTGGCTGCTGCCGCCCACCCATATGACCGATAATCTGGTTTACGCCCGTGAGTGCGCGCTGAATCATGCCGGGATCACCCTGCTGCCGCGCTTTCTGACCGAGGAAGCCATCGCTGCAGGCACGTTGCAGCCGGTGCTGCCGGAATGGGAAGTGGAGGGCAATGAACTGTGGCTGGTTTATCCGGGGCGCAAGCTGAATACGCCTGCGCTGGCGAGCTTTATTGAGTTTGCAATGAAGTCACCGGTGTTTGGGGATTTTTATCGCTAACGCAGTGATGAATAATGCGAATGTTGGCGACAATATCATTATCGGTTTTGACAGCCATAAAGTGTTGAACTGCGTTTTGATTAGAAAAGATGGGGAAGGGTATCAGGGACCCGTTTCCGGCTGGCAGAAGCTTTAAGAAAACGGCGGGATTACCCGCCGTTTTTAATGATTACTTAATCATACGCTTGTACTTGATACGCTTCGGCTCCAGCGCGTCGGCGCCCAGCGTGCGTTTCTTGTACTCTTCGTATTCGGTGAAGTTACCTTCGAAGAACTCGATCTTGCCTTCATCCTGGTAATCCAGAATGTGGGTGGCGATACGGTCCAGGAACCAGCGGTCGTGCGAGATAACCATCGCACAGCCCGGGAACTCCAGCAGGGCGTTTTCCAGCGCGCGCAGGGTTTCGATATCCAGGTCGTTGGTCGGTTCATCGAGCAGCAGCATGTTGCCGCCAACCTGCAGCAGCTTCGCCAGGTGCAGACGACCGCGCTCACCGCCGGACAGTTCGCCCACGCGTTTGCCCTGGTCGACGCCTTTAAAGTTAAAGCGACCCACGTAGGCACGGCTTGGCATCTCGGTGTTGCCGATACGCATAATATCCTGCCCGCCGGACACTTCTTCCCACACGGTCTTGGAGTTGTCCATGCTGTCGCGGAACTGATCGACCGAGGCCAGCTTAACGGTTTCACCCAGCACGATTTCGCCGGAATCAGGCTGTTCCTGACCGGACATCATGCGGAACAGCGTGGATTTACCCGCGCCGTTCGGGCCGATAATCCCGACAATCGCACCCTTCGGTACGGAGAAGCTCAGATCGTCAATCAGCAGGCGGTCGCCGTAGGATTTACGCAGGTTGCTGACTTCCAGCACTTTGTCACCCAGACGGGCTCCAGGTGGAATAAACAGCTCGTTGGTTTCGTTACGCTTCTGGTATTCGGTGTTGTTCAGCTCTTCGAAGCGAGCCAGACGTGCCTTACCTTTCGACTGCTGGCCTTTGGCGCCTTTGCGCACCCACTCCAGCTCTTTCTCAATCGATTTACGGCGTGCGGCTTCGCTTGAGGCTTCCTGCGCCAGACGCGCGTCTTTCTGCTCCAGCCATGAGGAGTAGTTGCCTTCCCATGGGATACCCTCGCCACGGTCCAGCTCCAGAATCCAGCCCGCCACGTTATCCAGGAAGTAACGGTCGTGGGTAATCGCCACAACGGTGCCTTCGAAGTCGTGCAGGAAGCGTTCCAGCCAGGCCACGGACTCGGCGTCCAGGTGGTTCGTAGGTTCGTCCAGCAGCAGCATGTCTGGTTTTTCCAGCAGCAGGCGGCACAGCGCGACGCGGCGGCGTTCACCACCGGACAGGTTGGCGATTTTGGCATCCCAGTCCGGCAGGCGCAGCGCATCGGCAGCACGTTCCAGCTGGGTGTTGAGGTTGTGGCCGTCGTGCGCCTGGATAATCTCTTCAAACTTGCCCTGCTGTGCGGCCAGTTTGTCGAAGTCTGCATCCGGCTCTGCGTACTTCGCGTATACCTCGTCCAGACCTTTCAGCGCGCTAACCACTTCGGCAACCGCTTCTTCCACCGATTCGCGCACGGTGTGTTCCAGATTCAGCTGTGGTTCCTGCGGCAGGTAGCCGATCTTAATCCCCGGCTGTGGACGCGCTTCGCCTTCGATGTCTTTATCGATACCGGCCATAATGCGCAGCAGGGTAGATTTACCCGCACCGTTCAGGCCGAGCACGCCGATTTTGGCACCCGGGAAGAAGCTGAGTGAGATGTTCTTTAGAATATGACGCTTCGGCGGCACGACTTTGCCGACGCGATGCATGCTATAGACGAATTGAGCCACGTAGATTGAGCCTCTTATGGTCTGAGTTATTAGCAGGGCGCACTGTTGCCCCTTCAAACCACGGAGTTTAGCTGTTTTCCCCACTTAATCACAGCCACCTTGCAGCGGATTATCCCGATATCACCCCAACAATCGGATATCTGTTTGATTTCTCACCATGTAACGCTATGCTAATTTTTTTGCCTTATAAATTATGGAGATATCGATGAGAGTCCTGATCGCGGCGCAAGAAAATGCCTGGGGCGGTATGATCCAGCAGCTACGAGAGACGCTGCCCGACGTTGAATTTGTCGCTTCCGCAGAGCAGGCCGGGAAGAGCCTGGCCGGGTTTGATGCGCTGATCCCGACCATGACCCAGGTCAGCGAGCCGCTGCTGCAAACGGCCGATCGGCTGAAGCTGATCCAGCAGTCGGGTGCCGGGCTGGAGCGGGTGGATATCGCCGCCGCCCGCGCTCGCGGCATCGCGGTCGCCAACGTACCGACCGATATCTCCGGCAATGCGGATTCTGTTGCCGAGCTGGCAATCTGGATGATGCTGGGCCTGGCGCGTAAAGCCAGCGAAGTGCCGCAGATGCTGGCGGATCGTCGGCTCGGGCAGCCCATAGGCCTGGGGCTGAAGGGAAAAACCGTGGGCCTGGTGGGCCTCGGCGGCATCGGCAAGGCGCTGGCGCAGAGGCTAGCGGCGTTTGAGATGCGGACGATCGGCGTAAAGCGCAGCGTAGACGCAGAATTTGCCCGCCGCCATCGGCTGGACTGGCTGGGCACTATGGAACAGCTCCCGCAGCTGCTGGCTGAGTCTGATTTTGTGGTGCTGAGCCTGCCGGATAACCCGGAAACCCACCATATTATCGATGAACCTGCGCTGGCGAAGATGAAGCCCGGTAGCTTCCTGATTAACGTGGGTCGCGGTGGATTGATTGAGAAGGGGGCACTGCTGGCGGCGCTGGATAGCGGGCAGCTGGCCGGTGCAGGGCTTGACGTATTCTGGCAGGAGCCGCCCGATCCGCAGGATGTGCTGTTCCGCCACAACGTGATCGCTACGCCGCATATCGGTGGCGTGACCGATATTTCCATCAGCGGGATCGTGGCCGGGGTGTGCGAGAATTTGCGCCGTCTGCGAGACGGCGAGGCGATCCTTAACGATCAATCTTAACGCCTGAGGGGCTGGCGGTCGCCGTGCCGTAAAGCCGGAGCGACCTTCAGTTGCGGATAAGCCTGCTTGAAAATCAGGCTTTTTAGCGTGCAGGGAGTAAATGGCTGCGGGGAGGAACGTCAGCTTTACGGGCAGATCACCGGAATTCCCAGGTCCTGCGGCGGAGCGGCATCGCTAATCAGACCGTCGAAGGCGCTGAGATCGGCGATGCGCGCCGGAAGCACCTTGCCGAATTTGCTGCTGTCAGCCACCAGCAGTCGCTGGCGTGCACGCTGAAGCGCCAGCAGCTTTACCGGCAGCTCGTTCAGGTTATAGCAGCTGGCACCCTGTTTGATATCTACGCCCGCTGCGGAAATAAACGCCTTATCCGGGCAGAGGTTATCCATCACCGACAGCTGACCCAGTGGGGTAAACATGGCGTTGTCCGGGTGGAATTCACCACCGCAGAGGATCACCCGGCAGGCCGGTTTTTCCTTCAGGGCGAGGAAAGTATTCACCGCACAACAGACGGCGGTAAACGGCATATCGTCGTCAATCGCGTCAATAATCCACGGAATAGTGGTGCCGCAGTCAAAGTAAATCGTCTCATTGGGATTAATCAGCGCCGCCGCGCGCAGACCCAGTAGCCGTTTTTGTTCAACGTGCTGGCTCATCTGGTCGGAGACAAAATAGTGGCTCTGATTACGAATGGGATCGGCAACGATATAGCCGCCGAGCAGCACCACCGCACCGGGACCTTCATTCAGATCGCGGCGGATGGTCATCTCAGAGACGCCCAACAGCCGGGCGGCTTCTTTCAGATGGATTTTATCGGTGCGCTTCAGCGCCTGGGCCAGCTTGTTTATGCGCTCGTCGCGCCGGGTTTCCATGATGGTTCTTCCAATGTGGCGAATGACGGTAAAGGTCAACATTAACCTGGCCATTTCAGACAATTTGGAGTGTACCTTCAATAGGATAGCGCCGCAAATTCCACGCAAACCTGCCGGAAAGCCAATCCTGGCCGCACACAGGCGCGGGCAGGGCGGGCATCAGATCGCTACCAGCCCGCGTACGCCGTCCGCTTCCATATCCTCGCCGCGACCGCGCTGAACAATCTCCCCGCGCGACATCACCAGATAGCTGTCGGCCAGTTCAGCGGCGAAGTCGTAGAACTGCTCCACCAGCAGGATCGCCATATCACCGCGTTTCGCCAGCCCGGCGATCACCGCGCCGATCTCTTTGATCACCGAAGGCTGGATCCCTTCGGTGGGTTCATCAAGGATCAGCAGCTGGGGTTTACAGGCCAGCGCCCGCCCGATTGCCAGCTGCTGCTGCTGGCCGCCGGAAAGATCGCCGCCGCGCCGCTGCCGCATTTCCAGCAGCACCGGGAACAGCTGCCAGATCTCCTCCGGCACTTTAGCGGCCTGAGCGCCGGAAAAGCGCGCCAGACCCATCAGCAGGTTCTCTTCCACGGTCAGGCGGGGGAAGATCTCTCGGCCTTGCGGCACGTAGGCAATCCCGGCCTGCACCCGCTGGTGTGGCTTACGATTGTTAATCGACTTATCCTGCCAGCTGATGGTGCCGGATTTGGCGGGGATCAGTCCCATCAGGCATTTCAGCAGGGTGGTTTTCCCCACACCGTTGCGGCCCAGCAGGCAGGTGACCTCGCCGGGGCGGGCTTCAAACGACAGTCCGCGCAGAATATGGCTGCCGCCGTAGTACTGATTCAGTTCCGATACTTTTAACATGTCAGCGCCCCAGATAGACTTCAATAACCTGCTCGTTGGCCTGCACCTGACGCAGCGATCCTTCCGCCAGTACCTGCCCCTGATGCAGCACCGTCACGTGGTCGGCAATGGTTTCTACAAAGCCCATGTCGTGTTCCACCACCATCAGCGAATGTTTTCCGGCGAGGCTGCGGAACAGCTCGGCGGTGTACTCCGTTTCCGCATCGGTCATTCCCGCCGCGGGTTCATCCAGCAGCAGCAGATGTGGCTCCTGCACCAGCAGCATGCCGATCTCAAGGAACTGTTTCTGACCGTGGGACAGCAGCCCGGCGGGGCGCTGCCGACTGCCGCCGAGGCGCAGCAGCTTAAGGACGTCATCGATCCGATCCTGCTGCTCGCCGTTCAGCTTTGCCCGCAGGCAGGCCCAGACGGATTTATCGGTTTTCAGCGCGATTTCCAGATTTTCAAACACCGTCAGCGCCTCAAACACCGTTGGCTTCTGAAACTTGCGGCCAATGCCAACGCGGGCGATTTCCGGCGGCGACAGCGCTGTAAGATCGGTATCCTGGTCATAAACTACCCGGCCATTATCCGGGCGGGTTTTCCCGGTGATCACGTCCATCAGCGTGGTTTTACCCGCGCCGTTGGGGCCGATAATGCAGCGCAGCTCGCCCACGCCAATCTGCAACGAGAGATCGGTCAGCGCCCGGAAGCCGTCAAAGGAGACGTTGATCTTCTCCAGCTGGAGGACCGGATCGGTTTGCGCGCGGTGGCGGTCGGACGGGTGGGGCTGGGTAAACAGTTGTTCAGTCATGTTTCCTCCTGCGCAGCAGGCCAATCACGCCACGCGGCAGGAACAGCGTAACGAGGATAAACATCAGGCCGAGGAAAAACAGCCAGAATTCCGGGAAGGCGACGGTAAACCAGCTTTTCGCACCGTTGACGATCGCCGCACCCAGCATCGGGCCAATCAGCGTTCCGCGACCGCCCAGGGCGACCCAGATGGCGGCCTCAATCGAGTTGGTCGGCGACATTTCACCGGG
Organism: Pantoea coffeiphila; assembly: GCF_016909495.1. Lineage (GTDB taxonomy): Bacteria > Pseudomonadota > Gammaproteobacteria > Enterobacterales > Enterobacteriaceae > Erwinia > Erwinia coffeiphila. The sequence continues at coordinate 305,411 of NZ_JAFBFW010000005.1, forward strand.
GTTGATAATGCCAACCTGCGGCACGTATAGCGCACCGGCCAGCCCGCACAGCACCGCCGACAGCGTCCAGACGAACAGCTTAAAGCCGCGCGGATCGTAACCGCAGAACATCAGGCGGTTTTCCGCATCGCGCACCGCGGTCAGCACGCGGCCAAACTTGCTGCGGGCCAGCGCAAAGCCGATGCCGAGGCTGATGACCAGCAGCAGCACCGTGGCGACAAACAGCCCGATGCGCGTGCCGGTGGTGGTAATCGGGAAGCCGAGCAGCGTGGTGAAACCGGTGAAGCCATTATTACCACCGAAGCCGGTTTCATTGCGGAAGAACAGCAGCATGCCAGCATAGGTCAGCGCCTGGGTCATAATTGAAAAGTAGACCCCTTTGATCTTCGAACGGAAGGCAAACCAGCCGAACACCAGCGCCAGCACGCCCGGCACCAGCACAATCAGGCACAGCGCCCAGGCGAAGTGCTGCGTTCCGGCCCAGAACCACGGCAGCTCGCTCCACGACAGGAACGACATAAAAGCGGGCAGGCCATCACCGGCGGCCTGGCGCATCAGGTACATGCCCATCGCGTAGCCTCCCAGCGCGAAGAACAGGCCGTGACCGAGCGAGAGCAGCCCGGCGTAGCCCCACACCAGATCCAGCGCCACGGCGACAATGGCGTAGCAGAGGATTTTGCCGACCAGCGTCAGCGTGTAGGTTGACAGCGCCAGCGGGTTATCCTGCGGCAGCAGCGCAAGGAACGGCAGCACCAGCAGGGCCAGCAGCAGCACCGCCCCCAGCCCGAGGGTCAGACGCGGCGCTTTCTGCGCCACGGTTAGCGTCATGGGTTGCGTCATCAGTCAATCACCCTTCCTTTAAAGGCGAACAGCCCCTGTGGCCGCTTCTGGATAAACAGCACGATCAGCACGAGGATCAGGATTTTGCCAAGCACGGCCCCGATCTGCGGTTCCAGCACCTTATTGAGAATACCGAGGCCGAGCGCGGCCACCACGGTACCGGCCAGCTGGCCAACGCCGCCGGTCACCACCACCAGGAAGGAGTCGATAATATAGCCCTGACCCAGCTCCGGCCCGACGTTGCCCAGCTGTGAAAGCGCCACGCCCCCCAGCCCGGCAATGCCGGAACCCAGGCCGAAGGCCAGCATATCCACGCGCCCGGTGGGCACGCCGCAGCAGTCGGCCATGGCGCGGTTCTGCGTTACCGCCCGCACGTTCATGCCCAGACGCGTTTTATTGAGCAGCAGCCAGGTCAGTATCAGCACGCCAGCCACAAACACCATTACCGCCAGGCGGTTGTACGGCAGAACGAGGTTCGGCAGCACCTGCATTCCACCCGACAGCCAGGCAGGGTTAGCGACTTCCAGGTTCTGGGTGCCAAAGACGACGCGGACCAGCTGGATCAGCATCAGGCTGATGCCCCAGGTAGCCAGCAGCGTTTCCAGCGGGCGGCCATAAAGATGGCGAATGATGGTACGTTCGAGCACCATGCCGATGGCGGCGGTAATAAAGAAGGCTACCGGCAGCGCCAGCAGCGGATAAAATGCCAGCCACTCCGGGGCAAAACGCTGAAACAGGTTTTGCACCATCCAGGTGGCGTAAGCACCCAGCATCAGCATTTCACCGTGGGCCATGTTAATCACCCCCAGCAGACCATAGGTGATAGCCAGACCGAGTGCCGCCAGCAGCAGCACGGAGCCCAGCGACAGGCCGGTAAAGGCCTGGCCGAGCACATCACCCAGCATCAGGCGATGGCGGATCTGTTTGAGGCTATCGGCGGCGGCGGCGCGTACGGTGGCATCCGTTTCATTTTGCGGTGACAGCAGGCGTTCCAGGCTGGCCTGGGTTTGCGGATCGCTGGTTTCGCCCAGCAGTTTGACCGCCTGCAGACGCACCTGCGGGTCGCCGTCGGCCAGCTGTAACCCGGCAACGGCCTGGGCTAATACCGCATGGACGCTGCTGTCCTGCTCTGCCGCCAGCCTCTGGCGCAGCAGCGGCAGCTGATCGGGCTGGGCATCATTTTGCAGCGCACGCGCCGCTTTCAGCCGCGTCGCGGCCTGCGGGCTGACCAGCTGATGGGCGGCGAGCGTGGTGGCAATCATCGTGCGCAGCCGGTTATTCATAAACAGCTTTTTGGTGGCACCCACCGGCGCAGCGCTGCCTTCCAGCGGCGTCAGCTGGTCTTTAAGCTGGTTGAAGGGCTGTTTGTTCTCGTCGAGAACCACGGTTTCACCGTGCAGGGCCTGCAACAGCGGCAGGCGGGCAGGGTCCGGCGCTGCGGCCCACTGCTGGAGGATCTTCAGCTGATCGCTGCGGCTGGCGGCGGAAAAGTCCGCTGCCGGTCCGGCCACGGCAAGGCATGGCAGGCTGAACAGCAGTATTAGCAGCAATCGCATCATAGTGTGCTCTCTCGCTTTTCTCGGGTGCGATGAATTTCAGCGGGCCAGGCAGCGCCTGGCCCTTCGGAACGGGACTATCAGTTGGTGGTTTTAACCGGGTGGTCAGGCTTTTTGTCGTTACCGGCGATGTACGGGCTCCACGGCTGGGCGCGAACCGGCTTATCGGTCTGCCACACCACGTTGAACTGGCCGTTATCTTCGATTTCGCCAATCATCACCGGTTTGTGCAGGTGGTGGTTGGTTTTATCCATGGTCAGAGTGAAGCCGTCCGGTGCGGCAAAGGTCTGTCCGGCCATGGCGGCGCGGACTTTATCCACGTCGGTGGTGCCTGCTTTCTCTACCGCCTGCGCCCACATATGGATGCCGACATAGGTGGCTTCCATCGGGTCGTTGGTCACCACGGTATCGGCGTTCGGCAGTTTGTGCGCTTTGGCATAGGCTTTATACGCCGCGACGAACTTGGCGTTAGCCGGATTATCCACCGACTCGAAGTAGTTCCACGCGGCCAGGTTGCCGACCAGCGGCTTGGTATCAATCCCGCGCAGCTCTTCTTCGCCTACCGAGAAGGCGACGACCGGTACATCGGTCGCTTTGATGCCCTGGTTAGCCAGCTCTTTGTAGAACGGCACGTTAGAGTCACCGTTGATGGTAGAAACCACCGCCGTTTTGCCACCGGCAGAGAACTTTTTGATGTTGGATACGATAGTCTGGTAATCGCTGTAGCCAAACGGCGTGTAGACCTCTTCGATATCGCTGTCCTTCACGCCTTTAGAGTGCAGGAAAGCGCGCAGGATCTTGTTGGTGGTGCGCGGATAAACGTAGTCTGTACCCAGCAGGAAGAAGCGTTTTGCCGAACCGCCATCTTCACTCATCAGATACTCAACCGCCGGAATCGCCTGCTGGTTTGGCGCGGCACCGGTGTAGAACACGTTTGGCGACATCTCTTCGCCTTCATACTGCACCGGATAGAACAGCAGGCCATTCAGCTCTTCAAACACCGGCAGAACGGACTTACGGGACACCGACGTCCAGCAGCCAAACACCACGGCGGCTTTATCCTGGGTCAGCAGCTGGCGGGCTTTTTCCGCAAACAGCGGCCAGTTAGAGGCGGGATCGACCACCACCGGCTCCAGCTTTTTGCCCAGCACACCACCTTTGGCGTTAATTTCATCAATGGTCATCAGCGCCACGTCCTTCAGCGGCGTTTCGGAAATCGCCATGGTGCCGGAGAGCGAGTGCATAATGCCGACTTTAATGGTGTCGGCCGCCTGAGCGTTCCAGGATAATCCCATGCCAATAACGGTGGCAGAAAGTGCAAAGGCCTTGAGCAATGAACGTCTTTTCATCAGTAATCCCCTGAAATTTTTTAAAAGATTATGTGGGTGAAACCGTGTGTAGCCTCGCCTGCTGGAGCATATGCAATGTGATTTTTCTGACCTCTGCCCGACTGACGGCAATGTGGTCGGTCAGAATTTGTTGGGCCTCCTCGCTTTGCTGGTGAAGTACTGCGTTTAAGATCCGGGCGTGTTCGTTATAGGTGGCATCAACGCGATCCTCACGGGTGAAGTCGAGGCGGCGGATGATGCGGATTTTTTCAGTTAACTCGCTGTGAATACGGGCCATTTCCTCGTTGCCTGCGGCGGAAACCAGCGCCATATGAAACGCTTCGTCATGCAGGGAAACGGCGATAAAGTCCGCCAGGCGCGGTTCGTCAATCCAGAAGCGCGTCAGCCGGTCGAGCAGCTCGCTGCACTGCCGGGCGGGCAGGCGGCAGAGCCGTTTCACCGCCTCGCACTCCAGCACCGTGCGCAGATCGTACAGCTCTTCGAAGTACGCAAAATCAAACTGGCGAACCTGCCAGCCGAGGCGGTTCCACACTTCGACATAGCCTTCACGCTCCAGGCGAAACAGCGCCTGGCGCACCGGGGTGCGGCTGACCGCCATGCGCGTGGCGATTTCGCTTTCGCTGAAGCGGTCGCCCGGCATCAGACGAAAGTCGAAAATGTCATTTTTCAGCGCGTGGTAGACGCGATCGGCCAGCACCTCCGGCCGATCTTTGCTGTTTTTCTGCGACGATCCCTGCATGCTCACATCCTTATTCCAGCCACAGCAGCGCATCGCCCGGGCTGACCGGACGGCCTGACTGACAGCCAATGCGTTTTACCCGACCGGCCTGCGGTGCGTTGATGGCCAGCTCCATTTTCATCGCCTCTACCACGATCAGCGGCTGCCCGGCCTCCACGACGTCACCTTCCTGCACCAGAATTTTCCAGATGTTGCCGTTCATATCGGCACTGACCTGCAGGGCGCTGTCGTCCTCTTCCGGCGGCAGCAGATTCTCGCGGCTGCTGAGCGGCGCACCTTCCTCTTCCTGCGCCCACAGTGCGACTTCGGCATCAAAGGCGCTGGCCTGGCGGCTGCGGAAGGCAGCGATGGACCCGGCGTTATCGGCGAGGAACTGCGTGTGTTCCGCAAAGTCGAATTCGCCGTGTTCAATACGCACGCTGGCGCGGCCTTCGCGGAAATCATCACGCAGCACGTCCAGCTCGGCTTCGCTGACCGGATAGAAGCGCACCTGGTCGAAGAAGTGCAGCAGCCAGGGTTCGTTGGCGGCAAACTGCTCGTTTTTCAGGAACTTGTTCCAGATTGGCAGCGTGCGGCCCACCAGCTGATAACCGCCGGGGGAGTCCATACCGTAGATGCACATATACATGCCGCCGATGCCGACGGTGCCTTCGGCGGTAAAGGTTCGCGCCGGGTTGTACTTCGAGCTCAGCAGGCGGTGACGCGGGTCAATCGGCACCGCGCACGGTGCGCCGAGGTAAACGTCGCCCAGGCCGAGGATCAGATAGCTGGCGTCGAAGATCGTATCTTTCACCTCATCGCGGCTGCTGAGGCCGTTAATACGCTGGATAAAATCAACGTTGTTCGGTAACCACGGCGCGCTGGCTCGGACGGTTTCCTGGTAGCGTTCCACCGCGCCTAACGTCGCGCTGTCTTCAAAGGCCATTGGCAGATGCACGATGCGCGACGGCACCTTCATCCGGCTGACGTCACCGAGATTTTTCTCAAGATCCTGTAGCAGCGTCATCAGCTGTTTCTGGCTGAGAATGCGGCTGTCGTAGCGTATTTGTAGCGAGCGCACGCCGGGGGACAGCTCTTCAACGCCGGGCTGGCCGTACTCGCGCAGCGCGGTCATCAGCAGATGGATACGCAGGCGTAGCGCCAGGTCCAGCACGTTATCGCCGTATTCCAGCAGGATGTAATTGTCACCCGCCTGGCGCCACACCACCGTTGGTGTGGTGGCGGTGGCTTTCAGTGAGCCGAGAATGGTGGCGGAACCATGCGCCGTTTCTGCCAGCGACGGCACCTCAAAACTCGGCAGATGCAGCGCGCTCAGGTTTTCCACGCTGCGGGCCTGAGCCTGCTCCAACGCATGGGCTTCTTCCGCACTAATCGGATGGAAGCGCAGGCGATCGCCCGGTTTTACCTGGCCGACTTTCCACAGCTCGGCTTTGGCGATGGTCACCGGGCAGACGAAGCCGCCAAGGCTCGGTCCGTCGCGGGTGAGGATCACCGGGAAGTCGCCGGTAAAGTTGATCGCGCCGATGGCGTATTCGCAGTCGTGAACATTGGAAGGGTGCAGCCCGGCTTCGCCGCCGTTATCACGCGCCCAGCCGGGTTTTGGCCCCACCAGGCGTACGCCAAGGCGGTTTGAGTTGTAGTGGACGTGCCAGTCGCTGGCAAAGAACTCATCAATCGACTGCTGGGTAAAGAAGTCGGGTGCGCCGTGCGGCCCGTAGAGTACGCCGATGCGCCACTCATCGCCGTAGACCGGCTGTGCGGCCACAGGCAGCGCCCGGGGTTCGCTGACCGGTGCCGGGGTCGTGCAGGCTTCCAGTTCGGGCTGCGAAATCGCCAGCATATCGGCAACGCGCAGGGTGCGCCCGGCGTGGCCGCCAAACTGGCCGAGGGCAAAGGTAGAACGGCTGCCGAGGTATTCCGGCACATCGAAACCGTTACGCACCGCCAGATAGGTACGGCAGCCCTGCTGCGCACGACCTAATGTCAGCGTCTGGCCTGCTTTCACCGCCAGCGGCTGCCAGTAAGCAACCTCTTCATCGTCCAGCTTGGCCGGGCAGCGCGCACCGGTCAGGGCGATCAGTGCATCGCTGTGGAAGCGCAAAGTCGGTCCCTGTAGCGTGAACTCCAGTGCGGCGGCTTCTTCCGCGTTGCCGACGATGCGGTTAGCCAGTTGGAAAGCGTAATCATCCATCGGGCCGGAAGGCGGCACACCGATATCCCAGTAGCCGAGGCGGCCCGGATAGTCCTGAATACTGCTCCAGGTGCCCGGTTGAATCACTTCAATTACCGGCGACGCGGCGCTGAAGCTGTCCAGCATGCGCGTCCACACCTTGCCGCTGTGGAAGGCCTCCGTGGCGACGACCTGGCGCAGATAGTCGAGGTTGGTGGCGATGCCGTGCAGGCGAGTCTGATTCAGCGCGGTCTGCATTTTCTTCAGCGCCGCCTCGCGGTTTTCGGCATGGACGATTAGCTTGGCGATCATCGGATCGTAGAAGGCGGAAACTTCGGTGCCGGTGGTAATCCAGCTGTCCACGCGCACATCGCCCGGGAAGCTGACTTCGGTCAGTACGCCAGGGCTGGGCTGGAAGTTCTTCAGCGGATCTTCCGCGTAGATACGTACTTCGATAGAGGCACCCTGCGGGGCCTGAGCCATCCGCGTCCAGTCGGGTTGTTCGCCCGCCGCGACCTGCAGCATGCACTCCACCAGGTCCAGACCGGTGACGCATTCGGTGACCGGATGCTCCACCTGCAGTCGGGTGTTCACTTCGAGGAAGTAGAATTCGTCGCGGGCGGCATCGTAGATATATTCCACGGTTCCGGCGCTGCGGTAGTTCACCAGCTCGCCCAGCTTTACCGCAGATTCCAGCAGCGCGCTGCGTGTGGCGGCGGGCAGGCTGGGTGCCGGGGTTTCTTCCACCACTTTTTGGTTGCGGCGCTGTAAGGAACAGTCGCGTTCGCCGAGGGCAATCACTTTGCCCTGACCGTCGCCGAAGATTTGCACCTCAACGTGGCGGGCGCGATCGATGCAGCGTTCCAGGAACACGCCCGCATCGCTGAAGAACTGCTCGCCCAGGCGGCGGACGCTCTCCCAGGCGCTGCGCAGTGCGGCGTCGTCCTCACAGCGGGTCAGGCCGATGCCGCCGCCGCCCGCGGTGCTTTTCAGCATAACCGGGTAGCCAATGCGCTCCGCGGCGGCCAGCGCTTCCTCCAGCGAGGCGAGCAGCGGCGTGCCGGGTGTCATCGGTACGCCTGCGGCAGCGGCCAGTTCACGCGCACGGTGCTTCAGGCCAAACTCGCCGATCTGATGCGCGGTCGGGCCGATAAAGACCACGCCAGCCTCTTCGCAGGCGGCGGCAAACGGCAGACTTTCGGACAGAAAACCGTAGCCCGGCCAGATGGCCTGAGCGCCAGTTTCCAGCGCGGCATTGAGGATCTTGTCAATTTTCAGGTAGCTGTCGCTGGCTTTTTCGCCGCCCAGCGCAATCGCAATATCGGCATCTTTCACGTGCTGGGAATTCCGATCCGCATCGGAGAAAACGGCCACGCTGGTAATCCCCAGGCGCTTCAGGGTGCGGATGGCGCGGCAGGCGATTTCGCCACGGTTGGCGATCAGTACGGTATTAAACATGTGACGTCTCCTGACGGGCCAGCCAGTTGCGCCAGCCACCGAATGCGGTGATTTCAGTTGCCTCTGCCAGTGCCGCCGGTTCGCAGATAAAGCCCTTCACGGTGCGGCCATCGGCCAGTTCCAGCGTTCCAATACCCAGCGGGGCCGGGATTTCTGCAACAAACTCGCCGAAGCGGGCCAGCGGGATATCCCACAGCTCAACGGTAATTGCTGCGCCCGCGCTGTCTTTCGCCAGGCCGGGTTTCGCCGGTGTGGCGTTAGCCAGCGCATACAGCCGGTAGCAGGCGGCGGTGGTGGTTTCTTCCACCAGCACGGCATCGCGGCGGGTCAGCTGGTGGTTCAGCGGCATGCCGGTCAGGTGGGCACCCACTACCGCAACGCGCACGTGCAGTGGAGACGCGGGTAATGACGTTCTGGACGCGGGCTGCGGCAGGCCGGTCGCACCGAGGCTGAGCGCCTGCTGTTGCTGCCAGCGGCGACCAAATTCTGCCAGCGCGCGGTCGTACCAGGCTGGTGCGATAACGGTGATCCCGGCAGGCAGCCCGTCGGCACGGAACGGGCCGGGAAGCGCCAGCGCGGACAGGTCTGCGAGGTTGGTAAAGTTGGTGTAGGTGCCGAACTGCGAGTTGTAACGCACCGGCTCCTGCTTCATCTCTTCCAGGGTATGAATGGTCGGTGAGGTCGGCACCACCAGCGCATCAAACTGGCTCAGGGTCTGCTGGATCTGACGGGTCAGCTCGGCGCGCAGGTACTCGGCTTTAAAGGTATCCACCGCGCTGTAGTTATGGCCGCTGTTAACGATGCCGTACACCACCGGGTCCATCTCCTCCGGGCGGTTGAGCATGTCGCCGACGGCCACGGTACGTTCGGCCACCCACGGGCCGTAGTAAAGCTGTTCCGCCAGCTGGTGGAACGGGGTGAAATCAATGGGATGCAGCGTTGCGCCCCCGGCAGTGAGTTCTGCCAGTGCGGCTTCCCACGCGGCGGCGGCCTTTGCATCGCCGAAGAATTCCGGGATGGCCGGAATAGCCAGGCGCGGCGCGGCGGAGAGGGCGGCCGGAGCCAGGCCCGGGTCAATGCGTGAATAGGCATCCTGGCTGTCGTAGCCTCCGGCGCAGCTGGCGACGAGGAAGGCATCCTCCACCGTCAGGGCGAAAATCGAAATGGTATCGTTCAGGCGGCAGGCGGGCAGCATGCCGGTCGCCGACAGCCAGCCTTTGGTCGGCTTCAGGCCGACGATGTTGTTGAACCCGGCGGGAACGCGGCCGGAACCGGCGGTATCGGTCCCGAGGGCAAAACCGACCAGGCCGCGCGCGGTTACCGATGCGGAGCCGGAGCTGGAACCGCCGCTGACGTATTCCGGGTTAAAGGTGTTGCATACCGCGCCGAACGGCGAGCGCGTGCCGACCAGCCCGGTAGCGAACTGATCGAGATTGGTTTTGCCAATGACCACGGCACCGGCGGCCTTCAGCCTGGCTACCGCAGTGGCATCGGCTGCGGCCTGATAAGTGAAGGTCGGGCAGGCGGCGCTGGTTGGCCAGCCTGCGACATCAATATTGTCTTTAACCGCGAAGGGAACGCCAAACAGCGGCAGCGACGCGGGGTCCTGCTGCCAGGCCGCCAGCAGCGGTTCAACCTGCGCCCGCAGTTGGGCGGGAGAAGCAAGGTACAGCCAGGCATTATCGGCGGTAGAAAGCCCGGAGAGCAGCGACTCCAGCGTGGAGAGCACCGAATCAGGATGCTGCTGATAGTGATGCTGCCAGTCCTGTAACGTAAATCCTGTGGTTAAAGCCATATGTTGAATTCCGTCTGGTATACAAGATGGAATTCAATAGAGCAAAGGATGTGCCATGTTTTTAATTGATTGAATTTTATTGTTTTTAATTCATCCCTGCGCTGAGCGTGCACAATCAACGCGCAGCGAATGAGCAAAAATGGGGCGCAGAAAGGATTTCGGTAAATATTTGTTCGTCACGTGGCACAACCGGCTGTACCTGGTTAGCATGAAGGGGGTAGTTTTGGGTGTTCAGGATTAACAAAGTAAGGTGGGGAAGGTCATGGCGGACAAGTGGCAGTTGTGGACAGTGGCATCCTGTTTGGTGCTGGCGGCAGGCAGTGTGCAGGCGGATTCGCTTGATGCGCAGCGCACCCGGTATTTGCAGATCAAGCAGGCCTGGGATAGCAAACAGATGGATACCGTGGCACAGCTGATGCCCACTTTGCAGGATTATCCGCTTTATCCCTATCTGGAGTATCGCCAGCTGGCACAGGATCTCGGTCAGGAAACCGGGCTGGCGGTGAACGCCTTTATTCAACGCTATCCGACACTGCCACCCGTGCGCTCGCTGCCCGCCCGTTTTGTTAACGAGCTGGCGCGGCGTGAAGACTGGCGCGGGCTGCTGGTCTTCAGCCCCCAGGCTCCCAAACCCGTTGCCGCGCGCTGTAACTGGTACTACGCCAAGTGGGCCACCGGCGAGCAGCAGGTCGCCTGGCAGGGAGCTAAAGAGATCTGGCTGACCGGCTCGTCGCTGCCTGCCACCTGCGACAAACTGTTCAGCGTCTGGCAGCAGGCAGGAGAGCAAAATCCGATCACCACGCTGGAGCGCATCCGCCTGGCGATGAAAGCGGGCAACGGCAGCCTGGTGAACTATCTGGCGAAGCAGCTGCCTGCGGACTATCAGACCATCGCCAGCGCGGTGATGAATCTGCAAAACGATCCGATGACAATTCAGACCTTCGCGGCCAGCGTGGGTCCAACCGATTTTACCCGCCAGGCGACGGCGATTGCGTTCGCCAGCGTGGCGCGCACCGATGCAGAGCAGGCCCGGCAGATGATCCCTTCACTGGCGGTGCAGCAGAAGCTGGACGAGCAGCAGGTGCAGGAGCTGAAAGAGGCGGTAGCCTGGCGGCTGATGGGCAACGACATTACCAGCGAGCAGGGCCGCTGGCGTGATGACGTGGTGATGCGCAGTGATTCGACCTCGCTGGTTGAGCGCCGGGTGAGGATGTCGCTGGGCAACAACGATCGCCGTGGCTTAAACACTTGGATTGCTCGCCTGCCGGTGGAGGCGAAAGAGAAAGACGAGTGGCAGTACTGGCAGGCTGACCTGCTGCTTGAGCGCGGGCGCAATGAGGAAGCCGAGGGCATTCTGCGTAAGCTGATGCAGGAGCGCGGCTTCTATCCGATGGTGGCCGCGCAGCGGCTGGGCGTAGAGTATCCGCTGCAGATCGATAAGGCTCCGGCGGTTGACGCTGCGCTGACAACCGGTCCGGAAATTGCCAGGGTGCGCGAACTCATGTACTGGGGCATGGATAATCTGGCGCGCAGCGAGTGGAGCTATTTGATCGGCAGCCGCACCGCCGGTCAGCAGCAGATGCTGGCCAGCTACGCGCTGAAGCAGGGGTGGTGGGATCTTAGCGTGCAGGCGACTATTGCAGGTAAGTTGTGGAACAGCCTGCAGGAGCGCTTCCCGCTGGCCTGGCAGAGCCAGTTTGAGCGCTACATCAGCGGAAAAAGCATACCGCAAAGCTATGCAATGGCGATTGCACGGCAGGAGAGTGCCTGGAATCCGAAAGCCCGCTCGCCGGTAGGTGCATCCGGATTGATGCAGGTGATGCCGGCAACCGCTCAGCATACGGTGACCAAATTCGGCATCAGCGGCTACAGCAATAGCAGCCAGCTGCTTGATCCGGAAACCAATATTCAGATTGGGACACAATATCTGGAATCGGTTTATCAGCAGTTCGGGCAGAACCGCATCTTTGCGTCTGCTGCCTATAACGCCGGTCCGGGGCGGGTAAGAACCTGGCAGGGCAACAGCGCCGGGCGTTTAGATCCGGTGGCCTTTATTGAAACCATTCCGTTTTCAGAAACGCGCGGCTATGTGAAAAACGTGCTGGCCTATGATGCCTATTACCGTTATTTCCTCAATAAACCGGACAAGCTGTTTGCCGACAGCGAGTGGCAACAGCGTTATTAAGGTGCTTTCCGGGCCGCAGCGGCTGATAGCAGTTGCGGCTTCAAGTATGGCGGGGATGATGCTACACTTCTGTACTAGTTAAATAGTATGGTTGCCCATCATGACCGATGATTCTCCTGTTCCGGTATCCGTTGAACCCCCAAATGAAGACTGGCTGCGCTTTGTTGTGCTGATGCAGCGCGCCTATCAGAGTGAGCTGCATCTGCCGCTGCTCCAGCTGATGCTGACTCCGGATGAGCGTGAAGCGTTAGGAACCCGGCTACGGATTGTGGAGGAGCTGATGCGCGGTGAGATGAGCCAGCGCGAGCTTAAAAATCAGCTGGGTGCCGGCATTGCCACGATTACCCGTGGATCGAATAGTCTGAAAAGTGCGCCACCAGCCCTGAAAGCCTGGCTGGAAGCGCAGCTGCTGAACGGCAGCGATCGGGTTTAAACCGGCTGGCTGTAAACGTCGTTATGGAAAGGACAGAGGGCGAGGATCAGCGCCTGATGATAAACGCTGGTGCGGGACAGATGCCCGGCGGTGAAGGCGCCGATAGCGCCGCCTTTCTGTTTGATGTTATCAATACCGGTCAGGCGTGCCATCTCTTCGCCCAGCTCGCGCCCTTCACGAATCCCTTTCATTACAACCGCCGGCAGCGTAAAGCTGGCAGAGCGGGATTCACCGCGTAGTTTATGGTTTTCAATCACCATCCAGGCGAAAGCGGTGTCCTCTTCGATCCCGGCTTCAATCGCCACCCAGAAGTCGGCTTCAGGTCGGACCTGTCTGGCATTCATCACTCTTTGACGTGCGCCAGTTCGCGTTTCTGCATTTGTCATGGGCTGTGCCGCTACGCCGCTGTCGACCTCTACACCCTCGATGTGGCAGGATCTTTCTCCGAAAATATCGCTGAAGGCCTGAGTAATTGCCCTAATTTTGGCTGGATTGCTGGTAGCAGCGACAACATGGTACATAATTGGTTGAACCCTTTACGTAAATAATCGCAGTATAACGGAAAAACGTATGTTACAGGTCTATCTTGTTCGCCACGGAGAAACGCTGTGGAATGCCGCACGGCGCATTCAGGGGCAGTCAGACAGTGCGCTGACTGCAAAAGGAGAATTACAGGCGCATCAGGTGGGTGAGCGGGTTAAAAGCCTCGGTATTACCCATGTCATCGCCAGCGATCTGGGCCGTACCCGCCGTACTGCTGAGATTATTGCCGATGCCTGCGGTTGCGATGTGACCGTCGATCCCCGCCTGCGCGAGCTGAATATGGGCGTGCTGGAGCAGCGTGCGCTGGATTCCCTCACGCCGGAAGAAGAACGCTGGCGTAAGACGCTGGTGGACGGCACCGTAGATGGGCGTATTCCTGAAGGGGAATCAATGAGTGAGATGGCCGATCGTATGCATCAGGCCCTCAATGCCTGCCTTGAACTGCCTGCCGGTAGCCGCCCGCTGCTGGTCAGTCACGGCATGGCGCTGGGCGTATTGCTGAGCACTATTTTGGGTCTGCCTGCCAATGCAGAACGTCGGCTGAGGCTTCGCAACTGCTCAATTTCTCGCATCGAACATCAGGAAAGCCCGTGGCTGGCATCCGGCTGGGTAGTGGAAACCGCTGGCGATATTACCCATCTTGATGAACCGGCGCTTGACGAGCTGCAGCGCTGAGCAAAAAGGGCCGGAGTGACCGGCCCTCGCTGTTTCCCATTTATTCCGGTGTGCGCCGGATAGGGATCAGATATTCGCAGCGAATTTCAGTCGGTGGCTCAGCGCGTTTTTTGCCACCGTGAGTGTAAAAGCGCTCAATATCCTGGCCGTTGCGTCGTGTGAGATGCAGCATTGGCATACAGGTGCCGTACAGCAGCAGGACAAACTCCTGTAATCCGCTGGTTGATCCCTCATAGGTAAACTGTACATAGTCTCCCCCTTCCAGTGTGACCGGCTGCGCTGATTGTAGCTGGCTGGTGTTCTGGTCGGGCATGACTGCTGTTGTGTAGAGTATCTCCTGCTCATCATCTTTTTCAGAACTGGGGTGCGACTGGTGTAAGCCATACAGCACCGGTGGGACAGTATCCGTTTCGGTCAAAAACTGGCGCCAAAAATGCACGCGCATATCATCACGAAAACGGGAGATCTGTTCCAGCGTGCAGGTATAACTCTGCGTCTGTCCCAGTAATGTTGTTTCAGGCATGCTAACCCACGTTGGCTCCGGGAGTTTAAATTCTCCCAGGCGGATGGGTGGGCGAAGCCCTGAAGCATTCCAGTCAGATGAACGGCGATACCAGGCTGGAGTCTGGGTAAATTGCTTTTTGAAGGCCCTGGTAAAGGTTTGTTGGGAATCAAAACGATACTGCAAAGCGATGTCCAGAATCGGACGGCTGGTCAACCTCAGGGCGACCGCCGCTTTTGACAAACGACGCGCACGAATATATGCACCAATGGCATGCTCCGTGACATCTTTAAACATTCTTTGCAAATGCCATTTTGAATAACCCGCCTTTGCCGCGACGTTATCTAACGACAGCGGTTGATCCAGGTGGCTCTCCAGCCAGACAAGCAAATCTCGAATGATACCGGCTTGGTCCATTAAATCGTCCTCATTCTACTCAGTTCAGTGTTGCAACAAATAAAGCAAAGTCGGTGGATAGTAGCACTAAATGCAAAATTAAAGTACGCGGTTATAGTTTTAAGAATGTGCTAAATCAATTGCTCATTGAATAGTTCGCGTGAGTAGCGGTGAGCTATGTATGTCACCCAAGATGACTTACAATGTCGGCTATTTTCTTTGAAATGGTAACGTCATGACAATTAAAAAATTGTTAATAGTCGCTTCAGTCGCGCTGGTTTCATTCTCTCTACAGGCTGAAGAGATTGGCTCTGTTGACACGGTTTTCAAACTATTTGGCCCCGATCATAAAATTGTCGTAGAGGCATTTGATGATCCGGATGTGAAGAATGTGACCTGCTATCTGAGCCGCGCAAAAACTGGCGGCATCAAGGGTGGGCTGGGGCTTGCCGAGGATACGTCGGACTCGGCAATTTCCTGTCAGCAGGTTGGCCCTGTTACGCTTTCCGATAAAATCATGCAGGGGAAATCAAACGGAGAAGTGGTTTTCCGCAAGCGTACTTCGCTGGTATTTAAAAAGCTGCAGGTTGTCCGTTTCTATGACAAAAATCGTAATGCTTTAATCTATCTGAGTTATTCCGATAAGGTTGTTGATGGTTCGCCAAAAAATGCACTCAGCGCCGTGCCAATTATTCCGTGGGGAGGAAAGTGATCTGCGGAACCGCATGATTTTTAGATAAAAAAATGGGCCGAATAAATTCGGCCCATGAATACTTAATACGATTTCCGTTAATCTTCTAGATCGCCACAGAAGCGATAACCTTCACCATGAATAGTGGCGATAATCTCAGGTGTATCAGGAATTGATTCGAAATGTTTACGAATTCGGCGAATGGTGACATCAACAGTGCGATCGTGCGGTTTCAGTTCGCGGCCTGTCATTTTTTTCAGCAGGTCAGCACGGGTTTGAATTTTTCCCGGATTTTCGCAGAAGTGCAGCATCGCACGGAACTCGCTGCGCGGTAGCTTGTACTGCTCGCCCTGCGGGTTGATCAGAGAGCGGCTGTTAATATCCAGCTCCCAACCGTTGAAGCGGTAGCATTCTACCAGTTTACGCTCTTCGCTTACCGCGGCCAGATTCATGGTGCGCGACAGCAGGTTACGGGCACGGATGGTCAGTTCGCGCGGGTTAAACGGCTTGGTGATGTAATCATCTGCGCCGATTTCAAGACCGAGAATCTTGTCAACTTCGTTGTCGCGCCCGGTCAGGAACATCAGGGCGACATTGGCCTGCTCACGCAGTTCACGAGCCAGCAACAGGCCATTTTTACCGGGCAGATTGATGTCCATAATGACCAGATTGACGTCGTTTTCCGTCAGGATCTGGTGCATTTCGGCACCATCCGTAGCTTCATAAACCATGTAGCCTTCGGCTTCAAAAATACTTTTGAGTGTATTACGAGTGACTAATTCGTCTTCAACGATAAGTATGTGCGGGGTCTGCATGTGTTCGCTACCTAAAATTGCCAACAAAACTGGAACAGGACATACCGCCGTCGCGAGGCTGATGTGAAAAATCAGCGATAAAAGAACAGCAGTACAGAATAATTTTCTTGATACACCTTAGTTACTGTCAACAACATGGTCAGCGTAGCCAAACGG
Organism: Pantoea coffeiphila; assembly: GCF_016909495.1. Lineage (GTDB taxonomy): Bacteria > Pseudomonadota > Gammaproteobacteria > Enterobacterales > Enterobacteriaceae > Erwinia > Erwinia coffeiphila. Next base: position 321,714 of record NZ_JAFBFW010000005.1, read on the forward strand.
GTGGCGTCTGAATGCCCCGGCAGTGCAAATACGGCATACATCCTAACTGCAATAACGGCAACATAACAGCACTGGCAACAACCATTAAGCAATAAAGTAACGCTTAGTTGACTTATATCAAACCAATTGTAGCACGTTAACAGTTTTGTGAAAAACTCTTCCCAGAATGCCAGCTTAGCTCACAAACAGAGCCAAATGCTAACGATTAAGGATGAGAGGTTAATCTAACGTTTACTATACATTTAACAATTGTTACTTAATTGATAAAACTGATTTTATTTACGTAACATCAGGTTTTTATTGCTTATTCAACAGAATGCTAGTGTAACATCAGATTCTTCTCTTTTAAATTGCTACCACTCGGCTGTTGGCGAGTTGTTAAATATCAGCGTCTGTCATTTGTGCCTTCGGCATGGCAAAGTACCCGCTCTGGTTTTGTTAATAGTAAAGGCGGTTATGCGTTTCCCTCTTATTCTTGTTTCTCCTGCTCGTCCTGAAAACGTCGGTGCCGCTGCGCGTGCGATGAAAACCATGGGATTTAGTGAGTTACGTATTGTCAGTAGCGATGTCCATCTTGATGATGCCGCCAGACGGGTTGCCCACGGAGCCTGCGAGATCCTCGATAATGCCACGCACTGGGATTCGCTGGCCGCCGCGCTTGAGGATATCGATTTCAGCATTGCCACCACGGCCCGCAGTCGTGCAAAGTTTCGTTACTACGCCACGCCACAGCAGGTACAAACCGTACTGGAAGAAAAGCAGCAATGGATTGGCAGCGCCGCACTGGTATTTGGCCGTGAGGATAGCGGCCTGACCAATGAGGAACTGGAGCTGGTCGATCTGCTGACCGGGGTCCCGATGGCCGGGGACTATCCGTCGCTGAATCTGGGCCAGGCGGTGATGGTCTACTGTTACCAGCTATCTGCGCTGCGCCAGGTCAGTGCTGCCGCCGAGCCTGCGGCAGAGGTTCCCCAGCTTGCTGCACTTCGCCAGCGTGCGCAGCTGCTGTTGGAGAAACTGGACGTAGCGGGTGACGTTAAACTGGCGGACTGGCTACAGCAGCGGCTGGGTCTGCTACAGCAGCGAGATACGGCAATGCTGCACCGTTTACTTCACGACGTGGAAAAAAAGCTGGCAGATAAAAACGCTGGCTAATGCCGAATTGATGGCGTGATTTACTGCCATCCATCGCAGGGATAACAGAACAGATCGGCATCAGGCTAAATTTGTCTCAACTGACGTCGCCGGGCCGATAAGGCGCAGGCGATAAAAAAATTGACTTAGTGGGGCAATTGCTTTACTTCTGAAGGCCGACAGATTTTACAGACAGACAGACGATAAATCTAAAATGCGTAAAAACAGCCTGATTACCACAATCATTATTACCACCACCATTACCACAGGTAACGGTGCGGGCTGACGCATAAAGAGTAAAATAGAAAAAAGCCCGCACCTGAACAGTGCGGGCTTTTTTTTGGTGAAAATTCAGGAGAGTTTGAACATGCGAGTGCTGAAATTCGGTGGAACCTCGGTAGCCAATGCGGAAAGATTTCTGCGTGTGGCTGACATTCTGGAAAGCAATGCAAAGCAGGGACAGGTTGCTACCGTATTGTCCGCGCCAGCAAAAATTACCAATCATCTGGTGGCGATGATTGAAAAAACCATCGGTGGCCAGGATGCCGCGCCGAATCTCAGCGATGCCGAACGTATTTTTGCTGAGCTGTTGCAGGGACTGGCTGATGCCCAGCCGGGCTTCGATTTTGACCGCCTGAAGAGCGTGGTCGATCAGGAGTTCACCCAGCTTAAGCAAGTTCTGCACGGGATTAGCCTGCTGGGACAGTGCCCGGACAGCGTTAATGCTGCCATCATCTGCCGCGGTGAAAAACTCTCAATTGCCATTATGGAAGGGCTGCTCCAGGCGCGCGGCTACGGCGTCAGCGTGATCAATCCGGTAGAGAATCTGCTGGCGATTGGTCACTATCTGGAATCAACCGTGGATATTGCGGAATCGACCCGCCGCATCGCTGCCAGTAAAATCCCGGCCAGCAATATGGTGCTGATGGCCGGTTTCACCGCCGGTAACGAGCGCGGCGAACTGGTGGTGCTGGGCCGTAACGGTTCTGACTATTCTGCTGCGGTGCTGGCCGCCTGTCTGCGTGCCGACTGCTGCGAGATCTGGACTGATGTTGACGGCGTCTATACCTGCGACCCGCGTCAGGTCCCGGATGCAAGGCTGCTTAAGTCAATGTCGTATCAGGAAGCCATGGAGCTTTCCTACTTCGGCGCTAAAGTTCTCCATCCTCGCACTATCGCTCCTATCGCCCAGTTCCAGATCCCCTGCCTGATAAAAAATACCGCCAACCCACAGGCTCCAGGTACGTTAATCGGTGACAGTGCCAGCGATGATGACACGCCGGTAAAAGGCATCACCAACCTGAACAATATGGCGATGTTCAACATTTCCGGCCCGGGAATGAAAGGCATGGTTGGCATGGCGGCGCGCGTATTCGCCACCATGTCCCGCAGCGGTATCTCAGTGGTGTTGATCACTCAGTCATCATCGGAATACAGCATCAGCTTCTGCGTATCTCAGAGCGAGCTGTCGCGGGCCCGTAAAGTGCTGGAAGACGAATTTTATCTGGAGCTGAAGGACGGCCTGCTGGAGCCGCTGGATGTGATGGAGCAGCTGGCGGTGATCTCCGTGGTCGGCGACGGCATGCGCACGCTGCGCGGCATCTCGGCCAAGTTCTTCTCCGCGCTGGCGCGTGCCAACATCAATATCGTTGCTATCGCTCAGGGTTCTTCCGAGCGCTCTATCTCCGCCGTGGTCAGTAATGATGAAGCGACCACCGGCGTGCGCGTAGTGCACCAGATGCTGTTCGCCACCGATCAGGTGATTGAGGTGTTCGTGATCGGTAGCGGCGGTGTCGGCGGTGCGTTAATCGATCAGATTAATCGCCAGCAGGCCTGGCTGAAGAACAAACATATCGATCTGCGCGTTTGCGGTATTGCTAATTCCCGGGCGCTGCTGACTAACGTTCACGGTATTCCGCTGGAAAACTGGCAGGAGCAGCTGCAGACGGCAAAAGAGCCGTTCGATCTGGACAGGCTGAAGCGCCTGGTGAAGGAATATCACCTGCTGAACCCGGTGATCGTTGACTGTACGTCGAGCCAGCAGGTTGCCGATCGCTACGCTGATTTCCTGGCCGATGGCTTCCATGTGGTGACGCCGAACAAAAAGGCCAATACCTCGTCGTATAGCTATTACCAGCAGATGCGTGCGGCAGCGGCGAAATCACGCCGTAAGTTCCTGTACGATACCAACGTCGGTGCCGGTCTGCCGGTGATCGAGAACCTGCAAAATCTGCTGAACGCCGGTGACGAACTGATTCGCTTCTCCGGTATTCTCTCCGGCTCGCTGTCGTTTATTTTTGGTAAGCTGGACGAAGGCGTATCGCTCTCTGCGGCCACGAATATGGCACGTGAGATGGGCTTTACCGAGCCGGACCCGCGCGACGATCTTTCCGGGATGGACGTGGCGCGTAAGCTGTTGATCCTTGCGCGTGAAGCGGGCTATCAGCTGGAGCTGGATGATATTGAGATCGAAGCGGTGCTGCCGGAAGAGTTTACCGCCATTGCCGATGTCGATACTTTTATGGCGCGTCTGCCGGAACTGGATGATGCGTTTGCCGCCAGGGTTGCCAGCGCGCGTGACGCGGGTAAAGTCCTGCGCTTCGTCGGTGCGATTGAAGAGGGCGGCGTCTGTAAAGTGAAGATTGATGCCGTGGACGGTAACGATCCTCTGTTTAAAGTGAAAAACGGCGAAAACGCGCTGGCCTTCTACAGCCGTTACTATCAGCCAATTCCGCTGGTGCTGCGTGGTTACGGTGCCGGTAATGATGTGACCGCGGCGGGCGTGTTTGCCGATCTGTTACGCACTCTGTCGTGGAAGTTGGGAGTTTAAACATGGTTAAGATTCATGCCCCTGCCTCAATTGGCAACGTCAGCGTCGGCTTCGACGTGCTGGGGGCGGCGGTATCGCCGATTGACGGTACGCTGCTGGGCGACTGCGTCAGCGTGGAAGCGGCTGACGAGTTCAGCCTGCGCAATGAAGGCAGTTTCGTCAGCAAACTGCCCGCCGATCCGAAAGAAAATATTGTTTATCAGTGCTGGGATCGCTTCTGTGAAGCCATCGGTAAGCGCGTGCCGGTGGCCATGACGCTGGAAAAAAATATGCCGATTGGCTCCGGCCTCGGTTCCAGCGCCTGCTCGGTGGTGGCCGGTTTGATGGCGATGAACGAGTTCTGCGGCAAGCCGCTGAATGATACCGAACTGCTGGCGCTGATGGGCGAGCTGGAAGGGCGTATTTCCGGCAGCGTGCACTACGATAACGTTGCGCCGTGCTTCCTCGGCGGCATGCAGCTGATGCTGGAAGAAAACGGCATTATCAGTCAGTCCGTGCCAGGCTTTGATGACTGGCTGTGGGTGATGGCGTATCCGGGGATCAAAGTCTCTACCGCCGAGGCGCGCGCGATTTTACCCGCGCAGTATCGCAAAGAGGATATTATTCGCCACGGCCGCTACCTCGGCGGCTTTATTCATGCCTGCCATACGCAGCAGCCAGAACTGGCCGCGAAGCTGATGCAGGACGTGATTGCTGAACCTTACCGTACCCGACTGCTGCCCGGTTTTGCCGACGCGCGCGAGGCCGCAGCCGATATCGGCGCGCTGGCCTGCGGTATTTCGGGTTCAGGGCCGACGCTGTTTGCCGTATGCAATCAGCTGGATACGGCACAGCGGATGGCGGACTGGCTTCGCCAGAACTATCTGCAAAATGATGAAGGCTTCGTTCATATTTGTCGTTTAGATACGGCAGGCGCACGTAAACTGGGATAACGCATGAAACTGTACAATCTTAAGGATCACAACGAGCAGGTTAGCTTCGCCCAGGCGGTGAAGCAGGGGCTGGGTTCACAGCAGGGCCTGTTCTTTCCGCTGGAATTACCGGAATTCGAACTGACCGATATTGATGCACTGCTGGAGGAGGACTTCGTCACTCGCAGCAGCAAGATCCTGTCGGCGTTTATCGGCGATGAAATTCCAAAAGAACAGCTGCTGGCGCGTCTGAAAACCGCCTTTACCTTCCCGGCGCCGGTTGCCAGCGTGACTGACGATATCGCGTCTCTGGAACTGTTCCACGGTCCGACGCTGGCTTTTAAGGACTTTGGCGGCCGCTTTATGGCGCAGATGCTTTCCCACGTCAGCGATGCAGATGAGAAGATCACCATTCTGACCGCGACTTCGGGTGATACCGGTGCCGCAGTGGCTCATGCTTTCTACGGCATGGAAAACGTGCGCGTGGTGATCCTGTATCCGCAGGGTAAAATCAGCCCGCTGCAGGAAAAACTGTTCTGTACCCTGGGTGGCAACATCCAGACTATCGCTATCGACGGTGACTTTGATGCCTGTCAGGCGCTGGTTAAGCAGGCCTTTGACGATGAAGAGCTGAAAAAGGCGATTGGCCTGAACTCGGCTAACTCGATCAACATCAGCCGCCTTCTGGCGCAGATCTGCTACTACTTCGAAGCCGTTGCCCAGCTGCCGCAGGAAAAACGCAATCAGCTGGTGATTTCGGTGCCAAGCGGTAACTTTGGCGACCTGACCGCGGGTCTGCTGGCCAAATCACTGGGCCTGCCGGTGAAGCGTTTTATCGCCGCTACCAATGCCAACGATACCGTGCCGCGCTTCCTGGCCGACGGTCAGTGGACGCCAAACACCACCGTTGCCACGCTGTCTAACGCGATGGATGTGTCGCAGCCAAACAACTGGCCGCGCGTGGAAGAGATCTTCCGCCGTAAAACCTGGCGTTTGCAGGATCTGGGCTTTGGTGCGGTGAGTGATGAAACTACCAAAGAGACTATGCGCGAGCTGGCCGACCTTGGCTATATCTCAGAACCTCACGCGGCGATTGCCTACCGTCTGCTGCGCGATCAGCTGCAGGAAGGGGAGTTTGGTCTGTTCCTCGGCACCGCGCATCCGGCGAAGTTTATCGAAAGCGTGGAAGCGATCCTCGACCGCAAAATTCCTCTGCCAGAAGCATTAGCCGAACGTGCCGATCTGCCGCTGCTGTCGCATAAGATGAAGGCCGAATTTGCCGATCTGCGTGAATTCCTGCTGAAGAAGTAATTTGTGCCGGGGCAGAAAAGCTTCGCCCTTAGCTATCTCGCTGATTAGCCGCTCACAGTCGGTTAATCAGCGACAAAACGGAGGGGGTATCGCCCACTCCGTTTCTTTTTTCAGGCCACTTCCCGCCGCTTAAACACCAGCTCATTCCCCTTGCTGCCGTCGGCATCGTAAACGTATCCGTCAACATCAAACTTTTTCAGCTGCTCGGGCTTCGTCAGGCGGTTCTGAATAATGTAGCGGCTCATCAGGCCGCGCGCTTTCTTGGCGTAGAAGCTGATGACTTTGAACTTGCCGTTCTTCTCATCGAGGAACACCGGCTTGATAATCTCGCCGTTCAGCTGCTTAGGTTTTACAGATTTGAAGTACTCGTCGGAAGCGAGGTTCACCAGCACATCATCGCCCTGCGCAGCCAGTGCATCGTTCAGCGCCAGGGTCAGCCGGTCGCCCCAGAAGCTGTAGAGGTCTTTGCCCGCCGGGTTTTCCAGCTTAATCCCCATCTCAAGACGATAGGGCATCATTAAGTCCAGCGGGCGCAGCAGGCCATACAGGCCGGAGAGCATGCGCAGGTGCTGCTGGGCATAGTCAAAGTCATCTTCGCTAAAGCTTTCCGCCTGCAGGCCGGTGTACACATCGCCTTTAAACGCCAGAATGGCCTGGCGCGCATTTTCCGGGGTGAATTCCGGCTGCCAGTCATTGAAGCGCTCCGCGTTCAGCACCGCCAGCTTGTCGCTGATATGCATCAGTGAGCCAATCTGCGCCGGGGAAAGCTGACGCGCAACGGCGATCAGTTTCTGTGACTCCTCCAGCAGCGCGGGCTGGGTAAAACGTTTGGTCGCCAGCGGGCTTTCATAGTCCAGCGTTTTTGCGGGGGAAATTACCATCAACATGATCGGGGGTCCTTGTGCATCGCGAAAAATTGCCAGTGCATACTGTAGCAAAAAAGCGTTAATAGAGGACAAATCGCTGTCATTGGTGGATCTGCTGATTCATCGTAAAGAAACGGAAAAAGCCCGTTTGTGTTGAGGTTTTATCCCCCTGTGGCACAGGGTTTTATGGTTGTTGCATGGCGGGGTACGCGTGCTATCATCCGGGGCAGACATTTTCAACACCCTGACAAATCAACCTTGTTTCAACCTTGATGAGAATGACAACTATGACGGACAAATTATCCTCCCTGCGTCAGATCACTACCGTTGTTGCCGATACCGGCGACATCGCTGCGATGAAACTCTACAAACCGCAGGATGCAACCACTAACCCTTCTCTGATCCTCAGCGCTGCCCAGATCCCAGAATACCGCAAGCTTATCGATGAAGCCGTTACCTGGGCGCGCGAGCAGAGCAGCGACAAAGAAGCGCAGGTTTCTTTTGCCGCGGACAAACTGGCCGTCAACATCGGTCTGGAAATCCTTAAGCTGGTTCCGGGTCGTATCTCTACCGAAGTGGATGCACGTCTGTCTTACGACACCGAAGGCAGCATCGCGAAAGCGCGTAGCCTGATCAAACTGTACAACGATGCCGGCATCAGCAACGACCGCATCCTGATCAAACTGGCTTCGACCTGGCAGGGCATCCGTGCCGCCGAGCAGCTGGAAAAAGAAGGCATCAACTGTAACCTGACCCTGCTGTTCTCCTTCGCTCAGGCGCGCGCCTGTGCTGAAGCTGGCGTGTACCTGATCTCGCCATTCGTTGGCCGTATCCTCGACTGGTACAAAGCTAACACCGATAAGAAAGAGTACGCGCCGGCTGAAGATCCAGGCGTGATCTCCGTGACTGAAATCTACGAATACTACAAGCAGCACGGTTACGAAACCGTGGTGATGGGCGCAAGCTTCCGTAACGTAGGTGAAATCATTGAACTGGCCGGCTGCGACCGTCTGACCATCTCTCCGGGCCTGCTGAAAGAGCTGGCTGAGACCGAAGGCAGCATCGAGCGCAAACTGTCTTACACCGGTGAAGTGAAAGCACGTCCGGCGAAAATGACCGAGTCTGAGTTCCTGTGGCAGCACAACCAGGACCCAATGGCGGTTCAGAAACTGGCTGAAGGCATCCGTAACTTTGCCGTAGACCAGGGCAAACTCGATAAGATGATTGCTGACCTGCTGTAATTCCCGCTAGTTCTTACGGTGGCCCGTTCGGGCCGCCGTCTTATTCTCTTCAGTCATAGACAAAATTGACCATCGCCGTTGTGCGAACGGGCCCACTGCTCAGCTGTCGTCTGTTGTAAACGTAGTACCAGGCAAACATCGGTATCGTTAATTTCGTTGGAACCTGCTCCTGAGCGGCATAAGCAAATAGTGGCGTCGCATCACCGATGTCCGTTGGTGACGCGCTGAATTTTATCGGCGTTGCACTGGTGACTTTCTGAATGCGAATGCCTACACCGGTGGCGCTGCCGGGATCGGGAGAAATCAGCGTGCTGTTATCGGTGGGTAAAATATTGGTGCTGCTCAGATAGGCACTCATCGCCCTCGATGTTGCGCCGTAAACCTGTCCGGCACAGCTAAAATTAAGCGTAAATAACTTTTTGGCATTTTCGCCTGCAATCAGGGAGGACATGTTGATGTCATTCATCACGATGGTCTTATTATCATCATCAAAACTGCAGGTGGTAACGCGCTTAACGAATCGGATCATCAGTGGTTTGTAGTATATGTCGTAGTTATGAGTCGGCCACGTCCAGTTGAAAACAAAATAGGCGAAGTCACTGATCATGCGGGCAATGTTTTGCAGAACCGTTAATCCGGTGCTGTCCTGAGCAATAACAACCGGGTTTATTCTGGCAATATCATTATTGACCACCATGACGTTTTTGGTTGGTACGGTTTTCATTAATTTAAGGGTAATAGTAAAATTAGCGTCAATATCCGATCCTTTATTTGTCCCGACATTAGGATGATTTTCTTGCGGAGACAGATTGCTGATATCCAGGCTGACATAGGCATCACCAGGGAACTTAAGATAAATCGTTTGTTGCGTATAAGGTGAAGAGTTATCAACCGAGTTCTTGCCGCCTATAATTCCCCATGCCGGCATCGTACAGGTGAAAGTACCTGGATAAAGTGTTGTTTCTGAGAAAGAAGAAAAACCGCTAAAGTTCAATGCATCACTGGCATCGTAGTAGATCGGCATCGCCGTAACGGGTGATTTTTGTATACAGTTAGCCCGGGATTTTATTGGCAGTGAGATAAACAGAAACAGCAGAGTGAAAAACATTATCCTTACTCTGCCTGCCGGGGAACGGATAATATTATGCATGCGGATTCTCACTGTTGATTACAGACAATGATTAATATTCCCGGATAGCTCCGTACCCGGATGGCTAACCGTGCAGGTACGATCGCTACTGCTGCTCAGATGCACAATGACCTGTGCGGGTAGCTGATTGCTGCGGATGAAAATAATGCTTCCCTGGCCAACGTATCCCAGTTCATCACCTCGACTATTTGTGACGCTGGTTCCAAAAGGTAATGGTGTATTGCTACCTTCTACCGCACGGAAAATAAACGTTTTTCTCTGGTCGGTTTCAAATTTAACGTAATTAATCGATCCGGAATAAGGCACGATGTCTTTGCGATTTCCGACCAGTTGAGCACCATCGCCAGGATTCGTGGTATCGAGGGTTAAAGCATTTTTACGGTAGGGGGATATATAGGGAATTAAGGCCTTCCCCTGGCTGTTTGTCATAATGGTGGCATCGCTGTTTACCGTTGCGTTGGCTACCCCAGGCGCATCAACGATGGCGTAGGTATCCCCCATCTGGTTAGCAAAGAGCAAGCCTCCCCGCCACGCTACCAGACTCCCCGTCATACCCACTCCGGCCTGGTGAAAGGAGGAGGACTGGCTGTATGAGGCATTCAGTGTTGAAGCGTTAGCGCGATAGCTGGCGTTAGTATTCACCGTGGTGCCACCACCATGATTATTCGCCATATCAAGATTATAATTCCATTGGTTGCTTTTTCCGGCGGTGCCGCTGATACCAAGATCGCTGTTAGTATAATTTTTCCCATCCATTGTGGCGTTGGTTGTCAAATAGACGGGAGCTTCAAATAAGCTAAATGGAATAGATAGCCCGGCATAGTAGCGCATCTCTTCTCGATATTTATTATCCCGTGTTCGGCTGAACGACGTATTGTAAGTGATATCATGGAAGGTGTTTGAATAACCAATCTGATACTCTTTACTTGGTTTTCTGTTTCCCCAATAGTTTCTTATCGTTCCCGAAAAGAAGAAGGAACCTGCTGCGCCGCCGAGATTCTGATTAATATTAAAGTTGAGGCTGTTCTTCTGATTTATCGTACTGTAATCCGTATTTTTGCTATCGTTACTTTCTCTTTGCACGGCATCCTCCAGGGTTAGAAATCCTCCGGTGGAATAACGATAAGCAGCAACGGCAATATTGGTTCCTGAACTGGCAATGAATTTACTGAAAGCCAGTCGATAACTCTGGCCGGTGTTTTTGGGCTGATGTCGGGTGGCGTCCTGGCTGGCCCAGGTGGCATCCAGGGAAATAGCGCCAAAAGGCAGGTTTAACCCTGTGCCAATCAGGGCGGAGTGATAGTGATTGCTGCCAATACCACCGGTATAAAGGGTAAAGAGGTTTGAAATACCTCGACGCCAGGTTCCCTGAAGGAAATCCGGGTGCGATCCAATCCCAGGAATACGCACTTGACCCATAGTGAGGTTGTAGACGTTGACTCCCGGTTTTAACATATCGGGGACTGAAGAGTAGGGGACGATAAAGCGCTGTATTCGCCCATCTGCTTCATCGACTTCAACATGTAAATCACCGCCGGAACCCGTTGGCAGGATATCGTTTATCGCAAAAGGGCCCGGAGAGACACTTTGCTGATAGATAGATACACCATTTTGAATGATTTTAACCAACGCATTGGTTTGGGCTACGCCGTGAACGACAGGAGCAAAGCCCTGTAGCGAGTCTGGAAACATACGGATATCGGTGCCCAAACTGACGCCACGAAATCTATAGGAATCAAAGAGATCTGAGGTGGTATAGCTATCTCCCAGGCGCATCTGGGAATCGATGCTACTAAAGTTTCGCTGTATGTAGCGTGTGTTGTTCTTCCACTGGGACTTACCCGCAGAGGAATAGTTGTAAACGCTGTTATCACGCAGCTGCCAACCGAGCAGATTAAAACCACTGTTTAATGAGATATATGCGCTGTCTTCACTTTTTTGATTATGCGAAGCAGCGTGATAGTAATTCGCCTGATAGGACAAAAGATAGCCCGGGATGCCCTGCTGCCAGAATTTAGGATCAACGTATCCTTCCCATTTGGTGTTAAGCGATTCCTGAGGAACGATAAGATTGACGCGCAGCTGTCCAGAGTCGAAACTGCTTTTTATACCGTTCGGAAGTTTGTATATATTCACCAGTTCCCCGGGTTTCTTTTTCTTATCCTGCCAGGGCTCCTTAATCCCTAAACGATCGAAATCTGTTTTGCTGATGCGAATGTCATTATTACTGCTGAAAATTTTGCTTTTATAATTTCCCTTCCATTCATTGTTAACGTAAATGTCAACGTCGTATGCTCCCGGTGGAACGTCACCCTCTTTATAAAACTGTGATAGATCGGAGTTTTTAGCTTTACCCTGAAGAAAATTAGTATTAAAGGATAATCCGTAAGCAGTGTGCTGAATGAGCAGGATTAAAAATAATATTTCATTTTTATTGATTAATCGGCGATTCATTATTTTATTTCTTTTTCAGTGCTTATGTTTGCGCCATAGTCATTGATATAAACAACTGAAATTCGATCTCCCGCTCGTAATGCGATGTTAATGGCAATCGATTTCTGAGAAAACGGAGAGATCATTAATCCTTCACTTAGTAAATTTTTTTTTGATGAAGCGGGAGTGATTGCAGAGAGCGTCAGGTAATAAGGCGTTGTATTATCGATGTTTAACTGGTCTCCTTTGTTATAGATACTGATTTTTTTAACCATGTCACTGACAGGAATTTTTAGTCCTGTGGGTCGGAAAAAGAATTTTATTCGTGATTTTATCGCTAGTTGCATAACGCTTCTTCCACGAAGATTTTCCGGCTCAGGCGGAATGTCCAGAACATTTAAATAAAAAACAGATTCGCGATCCTTAGCCTGATTACCGCCGATATATTTTACTTTAAGCTGTTGACCGCTGTGACCTGAAACCTTAACAACGGGAGGCATGAGTAAAAACGGCACGTTTGCTGTCTCCGGAGTCGAGTTTGGATCTCCGTCATCAATCCACGCCTGTACCAGAGAGGGTTCAGAACCGTTATTGAGCAATTGCACTGAGATCTCTTTGCTATCAGATGGATAAATCTCACGTGTCGCACTAATAATAACGTTTGCGTGAGAAACGAAAGGGATTAATACTGTAGCCAGTAAAAACTTTCTCATGATACAATCGCTCAGTTTATTAAAGTCCGGAATTACAGGTATGAAACGCTGTAAGTCACCATCGTTCTGACCGTTCCGGCCTGGGCTGGTTTAGTATCAACTTTATAATATTTTGCGTAAAAATTTAGCGTGTCGGGTTTTGATGTGTTACCTGCCAGTTTTGTATCCAGTGCCTGGTTTAGCATTATGGGTTGAGTTTCTGAATCTTGTAATACAATGGCGATGCCAACATTATTTGCCTGCCCATTAGGGCCATTTTCCTGGTTGATAAGGTATTTACCATCATTAGAAATCGTATTAGATGATGAGAACTGAATTTTCAATGTGGGTGCGGGTTGTGTCCCACCCGCAGCGGCGCTTTGTGCGGATGAACAGTTAGAGAAGTCCAGAGAGAATGCTTTCTTCTCTGTATCAATCAGCCCCTCTGCTGTCCCTGCCTGCTCGGTGGTAATGGGATTAAGTGCAACCGAGAGCGAAGCTGGATTATTACCATTAATCGTACAGGTCGAGTCTGTTACCGCTCCAGTAAAGTTGATGGTTCCACCGGATACGTTTGTTGAAGCTAAAGATGTGTAACTAAATACCGTTAAGGACACGGCCGAACTAATCGTAATGATCTTATTCATTTTTCGTTCCTGATTGATGAGTTATTCCTTTTTGGGGGAATGTATTTTTTAACTGATTCATAATAATGAAAAGTACCTGGGTGTTCACTAAGTCAGTGTGGTTATATAAAGTCACACCTCCTGAAATTAACATGAGCATCCATGTTAGTTAATGTTGTTATTTGTTTTACGCAAAAAAAGCGATTATCGAATTTTCATTATTATAGATTGGTGTTAATTGATTATTTATATTTTTCCGTTTTGTAATTTGATGTATTTTTATGTTGTTAAAAATAAATAGTGTGAAATTCAGATCTGATTTTTTTTTAGGTTTATCATGATTCAGTGTATTATTTAGCGAAGATAAACTTACAAACACCGACCTCATTGATTTCAGTCGGTCTGAATGGTGATAACGCAATGAATACACTACGCATAGGATTGATTTCAGTATCCGATCGCGCGGCAAACGGCATCTATCAGGATCTGGGGCTGCCCGCGCTGGAAGCCTGGCTTTCTGAAGCGCTATCCACGCCGTTCAAAATTGAGAAGCGGCTGGTCCCCGATGAGCAGCCGATGATTGAGCAGGCAATTTGTGAGCTGGTCGATGAACTGTTTTGTCATCTGGTGCTGACCACCGGTGGCACCGGGCCTGCTCGCCGCGACGTGACGCCCGATGCCACACTCGCGATTGCCGATCGCGAGATGCCCGGGTTTGGCGAACAAATGCGTCAAATCAGCCTGAATTTTGTTCCTACCGCGATTCTTTCCCGTCAGGTTGGTGTGATTCGCAAACAGTCGCTGGTGATTAATCTGCCCGGCCAGCCGAAATCGATCAAAGAGACGCTGGAAGGGCTGAAGGATGAGCAGGGCAAGACGGTTGTGCACGGTATTTTTGCCAGCGTGCCTTACTGTGTTCAACTGCTGGACGGGCCTTATATAGAGACCAATCCACAGGTAGTAGCAGCATTTAGGCCAAAAAGCGCCCGGCGCGAGACAAACAGCTAAAAAACAGGATTCTCAGGTATAAGATCCAGTGCTGTCTGGTGTAGAAGATAATTGCCGTTATAGTAAGCATAGCTTTACAAGGTGAATTATTTTTCTTCTCTCTGACTATGGATTTACTCGAAGAATCATGGATCAAGAACAAGCTCGACCTCTGAACCGACAGGATTACAAAACCCTGGTGCTCGCCGCGCTCGGTGGCGCGCTGGAGTTCTACGACTTTATTATCTTCGTCTTTTTTGCAGCGGTAATCGGCGAACTGTTTTTCCCCGCCGATATTCCGGAATGGCTACGCCAGCTGCAAACCTTTGCTATTTTTGCTGCCGGCTATCTTGCGCGTCCGCTGGGCGGCCTGATTATGGCCCACTTTGGCGACAGCAAAGGGCGCAAGAAAATGTTCAGCCTGAGTATTCTGTTGATGGCACTGCCAACGCTGGCGATGGGGCTTCTGCCCACCTACGCGACGCTGGGCATCGCTGCACCTGTTCTGCTGCTGTTAATGCGCGTGCTGCAGGGGGCAGCTATTGGTGGTGAGGTTCCCGGTGCCTGGGTGTTTGTGGCCGAACACGTGCCGCAAAAGCGCGTGGGTTTTGCCTGCGGCACGCTGACCGCCGGGCTGACCTTTGGCATTCTGCTGGGTTCGCTGGTTGCCACATTGATTAATACCAGCATGACCCCGCAGGCTATTGCTGAGCACGGCTGGCGTATTCCATTCCTGCTCGGTGGTGCCTTTGGCCTGCTGGCGATGTACCTGCGCCGCTGGCTGCATGAAACGCCGGTATTTACCCAAATGCAGCAGCGCAAAACCTTATCGGATGAGCTGCCGCTGAAAACGGTGATTGCCAGCCACCGCCAGAGCGTGGTGGTGTCCATGCTGCTGACGTGGCTGCTCTCAGCCTGCATTGTGGTGGTTCTTTTAATGGCACCCGTGCTGCTGCAAAAGCTCCACGGCCTGCCCGCAGCACTGACCTTACAGGCCAATAGCCTGGCGACGATAATGCTGATTTTCGGCTGCATTATTTCCGGCGCGTTGGTCGATCGCGTTGGTGCAGCAACCACGCTGATCGTCGGCAGCCTGTTGCTGGCGGTGGCCAGCTGGACGTTCTTTACCGTTGCCGCCGAGTATCCGGCCTGGCTGTTCAGCGCCTATGCGCTGGCCGGTCTGTGCGTTGGCGTTGTGGGCGTGGTGCCTTTCGTGATGGTGTCGGCCTTTCCGCCCGCGGTCCGTTTTACCGGTATCTCCTTCTCTTACAATCTCTCGTATGCCATTTTCGGTGGGCTGACGCCGATCATGGTCACGCTGATGATGAAGCTGACGCCGATGGCACCGGCTTATTACGTGCTGGGGCTGGCCGGTGTCGGTGTACTGGTGGGTTTATGGCTCAAACGGGAGTCCGCGCAGCGTGTCCTGTTAAAGCAGGTGAACGCGCAGTAACCGCTTTTTTACCGTGGTTAAACCGGACTGGCCTGCGCCGGTCCGTTTTTTTTCAATAAAAACGAATTTTTTTTGCTGTTGCCCCTTGATGCGGCGCCTGGCGGCCCCATCTTATTTGGCATCCGAGGCTACGGACCTGGAAAAAAGAGCGGGATGAGCAGTTGAAACTGTGAAAAATGCCCGCATTTAAGGTTCATAACCTGATTTGAAATGAATTTAAGTGGGAGACGTTTAGATGGGTAAGATTATTGGTATTGACCTGGGTACAACTAACTCTTGTGTAGCTATCATGGATGGCGGCAAGGCTCGTGTACTGGAGAATGCGGAAGGCGATCGCACCACGCCATCCATCATTGCTTACACTCAGGACGGCGAAACGCTGGTGGGTCAGCCTGCTAAACGTCAGGCTGTGACTAACCCGCAGAATACCCTGTTTGCGATTAAGCGCCTGATTGGCCGTCGCTTCCAGGATGAAGAAGTACAGCGTGATATTAAAATCATGCCGTTCAAAATCGTTGGCGCTGACAACGGTGACGCATGGCTGGACGTGAAAGGCCAGCGCGTAGCACCTCCGCAGATCTCTGCAGAAGTGCTGAAAAAAATGAAAAAAACAGCAGAAGATTATCTGGGTGAGCCGGTGACTGAAGCGGTTATTACCGTACCGGCTTACTTTAACGATGCACAGCGTCAGGCAACCAAAGATGCCGGCCGTATCGCTGGTCTGGAAGTCAAACGTATCATCAACGAACCAACCGCAGCCGCACTGGCCTACGGTCTGGATAAAGGCCAGGGCAACCGCACTATCGCGGTATACGACCTGGGTGGTGGTACATTCGATATCTCTATCATCGAAATCGATGAAGTTGACGGCGAAAAAACCTTCGAAGTTCTGGCAACCAACGGTGATACCCACCTGGGTGGTGAAGACTTCGATAGCCGCATGATCAACTACCTGGTGGCTGAGTTTAAGAAAGATTCAGGTATCGATCTGCACAACGATCCGCTGGCGATGCAGCGTCTGAAAGAAGCCGCTGAAAAAGCGAAAATCGAACTGTCTTCTGCACAGCAGACCGACGTCAACCTGCCGTATATCACTGCGGATGCGACCGGTCCTAAGCACCTGAACATCAAAGTGACCCGTGCAAAACTGGAATCACTGGTAGAAGACCTGGTTGCTCGCTCTATCGAGCCGCTGAAAGTTGCGTTGCAGGATGCGGGCCTGTCCGTGTCTGATATCAACGACGTCATCCTCGTTGGTGGCCAGACGCGTATGCCAATGGTGCAGTCAAAAGTGGCTGAGTTCTTTGGTAAAGAGCCGCGTAAAGACGTTAACCCGGACGAAGCCGTTGCCGTGGGCGCAGCCGTACAGGGTGGCGTGCTGGCGGGTGAAGTGAAAGATGTTCTGCTGCTGGACGTTACCCCGCTGTCGCTGGGTATCGAAACCATGGGCGGCGTGATGACTTCACTGATCGCCAAGAACACCACCATCCCAACCAAGCACAGCCAGGTGTTCTCTACTGCAGAAGACAACCAGTCTGCCGTAACCATCCACGTTGTGCAGGGTGAGCGTAAACGCGCTGCGGATAACAAGTCACTGGGCCAGTTCAACCTTGACGGTATCCAGTCAGCACCGCGCGGCATGCCGCAGATCGAAGTGACCTTCGACATCGACGCCGACGGTATTCTGCACGTGTCCGCTAAAGACAAAAACAGCGGTAAAGAGCAGAAGATCACCATCAAGGCCTCTTCCGGTCTGAACGACGAAGAGATCGAAAAAATGGTGCGCGATGCGGAAGCTAACGCTGAATCTGACCGCAAGTTTGAAGAGCTGGTGCAGACCCGTAACCAGGGTGACCAGGTTGCGCACAGCACCCGCAAGCAGCTGACCGATGCCGGTGACCAACTGCCAGCAGACGTGAAAGCGCCAATCGAAGCGGCTCTGGCCGAGCTGGATACTGCGCTGAAAGGCGAAGACAAAGCTGAGATTGAAGCGAAAATCCAGGCGCTGATGGAAGTCTCCGGCAAGCTGATGGAATTTGCTCAGCAGCAGCAGGCCGCTGGCGGCGCAGCTGAAGCAGCCGAAGGTAAGAAAGATGACGACGTCGTTGACGCCGAATTCGAAGAAGTTAAAGACAAGAAATAATCGCCCTTGAGCGGGCATGATGCTCCCCTGATGGAGCATCGTATTAACCAGCACGGGCGTGGAGATTTCTCCCCGCCCGTGCACGCATGTTAAGGGCAGGATCAATAACAATGGCGAAGAAAGACTATTACGAGGTTTTAGGCGTTTCCAAATCTGCGGAAGAGCGTGAAATCAAAAAGGCTTATAAACGTCTTGCGATGAAGTTCCACCCTGACCGCAACCAGGGCGATAAAGAAGCCGAAGAGAAATTCAAAGAGATCAAAGAAGCGTACGAAATTCTGACCGATGCGCAGAAACGTGCGGCTTACGATCAGTACGGCCATGCTGCCTTTGAACAGGGCGGAATGGGCGGCGGCGGTGGTGGTTTCGGCGGTGGCGGTGCAGATTTTAGCGATATCTTTGGCGACGTATTCGGCGATATCTTCGGCGGAGGACGCCGTCAGCAGCGCGCCGCTCGTGGAGCTGATTTGCGCTACAACATGGAACTGACGCTGGAAGAAGCGGTACGCGGCGTGACCAAAGAGATCCGCATTCCAACGCTGGAAGAGTGTGAAGTTTGCCACGGCAGCGGAGCGAAAGCGGGAACCAAGCCGCAGACCTGTTCAACCTGTCATGGTGCAGGCCAGGTGCAGATGCGCCAGGGCTTCTTCACCGTTCAGCAGGCGTGTCCGACCTGTCACGGTCGCGGTTCGGTGATTAAAGATCCGTGCAACGCCTGTCACGGCCACGGTCGTGTAGAGAAATCAAAAACGCTGTCGGTGAAAATTCCGGCGGGTGTGGATACCGGCGATCGCATTCGTCTGAGCGGCGAAGGTGAAGCGGGTGAGCACGGCGCACCGTCTGGCGATCTGTACGTTCAGGTTCAGGTGAAAAAACACCGTATCTTCGAACGTGAAGAGAACAACCTGTACTGCGAAGTGCCGATCAACTTCGCGATGGCAGCCCTGGGCGGCGAGATTGAAGTGCCGACCCTTGATGGCCGCGTGAAGCTGAAAGTGCCTGCGGAAACGCAGACCGGTAAGCTGTTCCGTATGCGTGGTAAAGGCGTGAAATCCGTACGCGGTGGCGCGCAGGGCGACCTGCTGTGCCGCGTGGTGGTGGAAACCCCGGTCAGCCTGAATGAGAAGCAGAAAACGCTGCTGCGCGAGCTGGAAGAGAGCTTTGGTGGCCCGAGCGGCGATCAGAACAGCCCGCGTTCAAAGAGTTTCTTTGACGGCGTGAAAAAGTTCTTTGACGATCTGACTCGCTAATCTGCTTTACCTCTTAAGCGCAGTATTCAATGGGCGATCTCGGCAGAGATCGCCCATTTGCTTTATGCGGCTTCCGTTTTCACCGGCATGTTTGTGGCGGCTCACGGGAATTTTCCCGGCTTCGTATCGGCACATGGCTACGGCAGCGGAGAGCAATGCTTCGGAAATTCCGATCGGTTAACCATTTATAATCTGTTTTTTACGAAGAGTTAAAACGAGTATGCTGTGGTCTTCTTCACGCACACACTCGAATTAATGGAATCTTCGATGAAAACAGCTCTTAAGCGCCTGCTTAACAATGACGCCACCGGCGGTGTGGTCCTGATCGTGGCCGCTGCCATTGCGATGTTTCTGGCGAACAATAGCGCGACGCAACAGGGATATCAGGCGCTGCTGGCGATGCCGGTACAGTTCCGTTTTGGTGAACTCGACATCAACAAAGACCTGCTGCTGTGGATCAATGATGCGCTGATGGCGCTGTTCTTCCTGCTGATTGGTCTGGAAGTGAAGCGTGAACTGGTCACCGGCTCGCTAAACAGTCGCGAGCGGGCGATGTTCCCGCTGATCGCCGCGCTGGGCGGAATGCTGGCTCCGGCCCTGATCTTCACCGCCTTTAACCATAACGATCCACTGGCGATCCACGGCTGGGCGATCCCCACCGCCACGGACATTGCCTTTGCGCTGGGTATTCTCGCGCTGCTGGGGAGTCGGGTGCCGGTACAGTTAAAAATGTTCCTGATGGCGCTGGCGGTCATTGACGATCTCGGTGCGATCGTGATTATCGCCTTCTTCTACACCAGCGACCTTTCGCTGCTCTCATTGGGTATTGCTGCTGCTGCGATTGTCGCGCTGGCACTGCTTAATCTGTGCGGCGTGCGTAAAACGTCACTGTATCTGCTGGTCGGGATGGTGCTGTGGATTGCAGTGCTGAAATCGGGCGTTCACGCCACGCTGGCGGGGGTCATTGTCGGCTTCTTTATCCCGCTGAAGGAAAAGGAAGGCGTTTCACCGTCGGTCGATTTGGCGCACGGATTACAGCCGTGGGTCAGCTGGATTATTCTGCCACTGTTTGCCTTTGCCAATGCCGGGGTGTCGCTGAGCGGCGTGTCGCTTAACGGCCTGTTCTCTGCCGTACCGCTGGGGATTATCCTTGGCCTGTTTATCGGCAAGCCGTTGGGGATTACGCTGATCTGCTGGCTGTCCGTGAAGCTGAAAATTGCCGCGCTGCCGGAGCGGACTAAAATGGTCGACATTGCCGCCGTCGGCGTGCTGTGCGGGATCGGTTTTACCATGTCGATCTTTATCGCTTCACTGGCCTTTGATGCCCAGCATGAAGAGATGGTCACTCTGGCGAAGCTGGGCATCCTGACCGGCTCGGTGGTTTCCGCCGTGGTGGGCTATCTGCTGCTGCGGATTAAGCTGAAGTAAGGTACCGCGAGGGATGACATGTCGCAGATGAACTTTAACCACCTCTATTACTTCTGGCAGGTCTGTAAAACCGGCTCGGTGGTTAAAGCTGCTGAGGTACTCAACCTCACGCCACAGACCATTACCGGCCAGCTGAAGGCGCTGGAAGAGCGTCTACAGGGCCGCCTGTTCAAGCGGCAGGGGCGGGGACTGGTGCCCTCAGAGCTGGGACAGCTGGTGTTCCGCTACGCCGACCGCATGTTTACCCTCAGCCAGGAAATGCTGGATATCGTTAACTACCGCAAGGAAGCCAGCCTGTTATTTGACGTTGGCGTGGCCGATGCGCTATCCAAAAAGCTGGTCAGCCAGATTCTGGCCACTGCCGTGCAGGAAGCGGAGCCTATCCATTTGCGCTGTTTTGAATCCACTCATGAGCTGCTGCTGGAGCAGCTCAGCGAGCACAAGCTGGATATGATCCTCTCCGACTGCCCGGTTGACTCCTCGCAGCAGGCGGGGCTGTTTTCCATCAAGCTGGGTGAATGTGGCGTCAGTTTCTGGTGCCACGATGTGTTGCCCGATAGCGCGTTTCCTGCCTGTTTGACCGCACATAATTTGCTGGTCCCCGGCAGGCGTTCGATGCTGGGGCGCAGGCTGCTGAACTGGTTCCAGTCGCAGAATCTGGACGTTACCATTCTCGGTGAATTCGATGATGCGGCGCTGATGAAGGCTTTTGGTGCCGCGAATCGGGCCATTTTTGTGGCGCCAACGCTGTACGGCAAGGAGAGCTATTACGCTGAGGGGATTGTCGAACTGGGACGACCGGAAGCGGTGGTTGAAGAGTACCACGTGATTTTTGCTGAACGGATGATCCAGCATCCGGCGGTGCAGCGGATCTGCAATAAGGATTTCAGCGCGCTGTTTGCCGTTTAACGGACATAAAAAAACCGCCGTTAGGCGGTCTTTTTAACACGGATTAACAAGCTGGCATTACGCCAGGTTGCCGATCTGTGCAGCCAGGTTTGCTTTATGACGAGCAGCCTTGTTTTTGTGGATCAGGCCTTTAGCTGCCTGGCGGTCCACGATAGGTTGCATTTCATTGAATGCAGCCTGTGCAGCTGCTTTATCGCCAGTAGCGATAGCTGCGTATACTTTCTTAACAAAGGTACGCATCATTGAACGACGGCTAGCGTTGTGCTTACGACGCTTCTCAGACGTTACGGCGCGTTTCTTAGCTGATTTGATATTAGCCAAGGTCCAACTCCCAAATAGTTCTATGAGGACAATTCAAAGGCCGAGGAATATGCCCTTTTCGCCTTCGGTTGTCAATGGATTTGTGCAAATAAGCGCCGATGAAACATTGGCACTTGGTTACGTTTCGATGGCGCAAGATTCTACCAGCATAAGCCTGGCGAATACAGCTTATTCACAAGAAAAAATATAATCCCATGGCCAGCGAGTACCATACAGAATGAAATGGCAGTAAGAAAGCGCGAAAGCCCGCAATCGCGGGTTAACCTTCATCGCTGTACAAGGTATAATCCGCCGATTTCCACAAATTTGAGCCAGCCATGAAGTTTATCCGCGGTATACATAACCTGAGAGAGCAGCATCGCGGCTGCGTACTGGCTATCGGTAATTTCGATGGCGTACACCGCGGTCACCAGGCGCTGCTGGCGCGCCTGTGCGAAGAAGGGCGACAGCGCAATCTGCCGGTGATGGTGATGCTGTTTGAACCCCAGCCGCTGGAGCTGTTCGCGGCTGACGGTGCCCCGGCGCGGCTGACCCGCCTGCGTGAAAAAGTTCGTTACCTTGAACAAGCCGGCATTGATAACGTGCTGTGCGTGCGCTTCGACAGGCGTTTTGCTGCCCACACGGCGCAAAGTTTTATTGCCGATCTGCTGGTCGATAAGCTGGGCGTGCAGTTCCTTGTCGTCGGTGATGATTTCCGCTTTGGCGCTGGTCGCCAGGGCGATTTCCTGTTATTACAGAAGGCTGGCGTCGAATACGGTTTCGATGTCATCAGCACCCAGACATTTTGCGATAATGGCAAACGCATCAGCAGCACGGCGGTACGCCAGGCGCTGGCAGACGACGATCTGGCGCAGGCCGCCGTTTTGCTGGGGCATCCCTTCAGCATTTCTGGTCGCGTGGTCCACGGCGATGCGCTGGGCCGGACGATTGGTTTCCCCACCGCTAACCTGCCGCTGCGTCGTACCGTTTCCCCGGTAAAAGGGGTGTATGCCGTTGAGGTGCTGGGCCTTGGGGAGCGTCCGCTGCCGGGCGTTGCCAATATTGGCACCCGACCCACCGTGGCCGGGCTGCGTCAGCAGCTGGAAGTGCATCTGCTGGATGTCACAATCGACCTATACGGGCGCCATATTGATGTGGTGCTGCGTAAAAAAATTCGCAACGAGCAGCGCTTTGCCTCGCTCGATGCACTGAAAGAGCAAATTGCTAAAGATGTGGTGACTGCCCGCGACTTTTTCGGGCTGAAGACACCGGTTTAAACAGAACTGAAGCGAAATACGGAATCGAGAATCTGATGAGTGACTATAAATCAACCCTGAATTTGCCGGAAACGGGGTTCCCGATGCGTGGCGATCTGGCCAAACGCGAACCGGGAATGCTGCAACGTTGGTATGATGACAAACTGTACGGCATCATCCGCGAAGCCAAAAAAGGGAAAAAAACCTTTATCCTTCATGATGGCCCTCCTTATGCGAACGGCAGCATTCATATTGGTCACTCAGTAAACAAGATTCTGAAAGATATTATCGTTAAGTCGAAAGGCATGGCGGGATACGATTCGCCGTACGTACCGGGCTGGGACTGCCACGGTTTGCCTATCGAGCACAAAGTTGAGCAGATGATCGGCAAGCCGGGCGAGAAAGTGACCCCGGCCGAGTTCCGTGCTGCCTGCCGTAAATACGCTGCCGAGCAGGTTGAAGGACAGAAAGCCGACTTCATCCGCCTGGGCGTGTTGGGTGACTGGGATCGCCCGTACCTGACGATGAACTTCAAAACCGAAGCCAACATCATCCGCGCGCTGGGTAAAATCATCGGTAACGGCCACCTGCACAAAGGCGCTAAGCCGGTGCACTGGTGCCTGGACTGCCGCTCTGCGCTGGCGGAAGCCGAAGTGGAGTATTACGACAAAACTTCTCCATCCATTGACGTGATGTTTAACGCGCTGGATGCCGATGCCGTGCGCGCGAAGTTTGGCGTTGCCGCTTCAGAAGGCCCGGTTTCGCTGGTTATCTGGACCACCACCCCGTGGACCATGCCGGCCAACCGCGGTATCTCCCTGCATCCGGAATTCGAGTACCAGCTGGTGCAGATCGAAGGCCGTAGCCTGATCCTGGCAAAAGAGCTGGTAGAAAGCGTGATGAAACGCGCGGGCGTGGCCGAGTGGACCGTGCTGGGCGAATGCAAGGGTGAGGCGCTGGAGCTTCAGCTGTTCCAGCATCCGTTCCTTGAGCAGATCCAGTCGAAAGTTGTGCTGGGTGAACACGTAACGCTGGAAGCCGGTACCGGTGCTGTCCATACCGCACCGGGCCACGGCCCGGATGACTATGTCATCGGTCAGAAATACGGTCTGGAAACCGCAAACCCGGTTGGTCCGGACGGCAGCTATCTGCCGGGTACTTATCCAACGCTGGACGGTGTAAACGTCTTTAAAGCCAACGATATGATCGTTGAGCTGCTGAAAGAGAAGGGCGCACTGCTGCATGTTGAAAAACTGCACCACAGCTATCCGCACTGCTGGCGTCACAAAACGCCGATCATCTTCCGTGCTACCCCGCAGTGGTTTATCAGCATGGACCAGAAAGGCCTGCGTGCGCAGTCGCTGAAAGAGATCAAAGGCGTGCAGTGGATCCCGGATTGGGGCCAGGCGCGTATCGAAGCGATGGTGGCGAACCGTCCTGACTGGTGCATCTCACGCCAGCGTACCTGGGGCGTGCCGATGGCGCTGTTCGTGCATAAAGACACCGAGCAGCTGCATCCGGACAGCCTGGCGCTGATGGAAAAAGTCGCGCTGCGCGTAGAGGAAGAAGGTATCCAGGCGTGGTGGGATCTTGACCCGCGTGACCTGATGGGTGATGACGCCGACAACTATGTGAAAGTACCGGATACGCTGGACGTATGGTTTGACTCCGGCTCCACCAGCTACTCCGTTGTGGATGCGCGTCCTGAGTTCGGCGGCCATGCACCGGATATGTATCTGGAAGGTTCTGACCAGCATCGCGGCTGGTTTATGTCTTCACTGATGATTTCAACGGCGATGAAGGGCAAAGCGCCTTATCGTCAGGTACTGACCCACGGTTTCACCGTTGACGGTCAGGGCCGCAAGATGTCCAAATCGCTGGGCAACACCGTTTCGCCGCAGGACGTGATGAACAAACTGGGCGCGGATATTCTGCGTCTGTGGGTGGCTTCTACCGACTACTCCGGTGAAATCGCCGTATCCGACGAAATCCTTAAGCGCTCAGCCGACAGCTATCGCCGCATTCGTAACACCGCGCGCTTCCTGCTGGCTAACCTGGCGGGCTTTAATCCGGAAACCGATTTGGTGAAACCGGAAGATATGGTTGTTGTCGATCGCTGGGCAGTGGGCCGTGCGCTGGCAGCACAGAACGATATCGTTGCCTCTTACGAAGCCTACGACTTCCACGAAGTGGTTCAGCGCCTGATGCAGTTCTGCTCGGTGGAAATGGGTTCCTTCTACCTCGACATCATCAAAGACCGTCAGTACACCGCGAAGGCCGATGGCCTGGCGCGCCGCAGCTGCCAGACCGCGCTGTGGTACATCGCCGAGGCGCTGGTGCGCTGGATGGCACCGATCATGTCGTTTACCGCCGATGAAATCTGGGGCTACCTGCCGGGCAAACGCAGCCAGTACGTGTTTACCGAAGAGTGGTTCGATGGCCTGTTCGGCCTGGCGGCGGATGAGTCCATGAACGACGCCTACTGGGCGGATCTGCTGAAAGTGCGTAGCGAAGTGAACAAGGTGCTTGAGCAGGCGCGTGCAGACAAACTGATCGGTGGCTCTCTGGAAGCCAGCGTGACGCTGTATGCCGATGCTGAGCTGGCCGCGAAGCTGAACAGCCTGGGTGAAGAGCTGCGCTTTGTGCTGCTGACCTCCGGTGCTCAGGTGGCGGATTACGCTCAGGCTGGCGACGACGCGCAGCAGAGCGAAATCATCAAAGGCCTGAAGATCGCTCTGCGTAAAGCAGACGGTGAAAAGTGCCCGCGCTGCTGGCATTACACCACCGATATCGGTCAGAACGCTGCGCATGCAGACGTTTGCGGCCGCTGTGCCACCAACGTCGCGGGCAGCGGCGAACTGCGTAAGTTTGCATAATGAGCCGCCCCGTTCTTTCTACCGGATTGCGCTGGCTGTGGCTGGTGCTGGTGGTGATTGGCATCGATTTCGCCAGTAAACAGTGGATTATGAATACGCTGATGCTGCACGAGTCGATGCCGGTGATGCCATTTTTTAACTTCTTTTATGCTCACAACTACGGCGCGGCGTTTAGCTTCCTCGCCGATAAAGGTGGCTGGCAGCGCTGGTTCTTCGCCGGCATTGCCATCGCTATTGTTGTAGTGCTGCTGGTGATGATGTACCGCAGCCCGGCGAGCAATAAACTGAATAACATCGCCTATGCGCTGATTGTGGGTGGCGCATTAGGCAACCTGTTCGACCGGTCATATCATGGCTTCGTGGTGGACTTCATCGATTTTTACGTTGGAGACTGGCACTTTGCCACGTTTAATATCGCCGACTGCGCTATCTGTATAGGTGCCGCGCTGGTCGTACTGGAAGGGTTTATCAGCCCGGCCGGTAAACAGGCTAAGAATAAAGGGTAGGGCATGATCGATTCTGTACAGCGCGACAGCTCACTGCTGGTGCATTTCACCTTAAAACTGGCGGATGGATCGACCGCAGAGTCCACGCGCAATAACGGTAAGCCAGCGCTGTTTTGTCTGGGTGACGGCAGCCTGTCCGAGGGGCTGGAAAACCAGCTGATTGGACTGAAGGTAGGTGACAAACATGCCTTTGCGCTGGAGTCTGAAGACGCTTTTGGCGGCATCAGCCCGGACCTGATCCAGTACTTCTCGCGCCGTGATTTTATGCAGGCAGGTGAACCGGAGGTTGGCGCAATTATGCTGTTCTCCGGCATGGACGGTAACGAAATGCCCGGTGTGATTCGTGAGATTTCCGGTGATTCCATCACCGTTGATTTCAACCATCCGCTGGCCGGGCAGACCATTCATTTTGACGTAGAAGTACTGGAGATTAATCCGGTACTGGAGGCGGCGAATGCAGATCCTGTTGGCTAACCCACGCGGTTTTTGTGCGGGCGTTGATCGCGCTATCAGCATTGTCGAGCGTGCGCTGGAGATGTACGGCGCACCGATTTACGTGCGTCATGAAGTGGTGCACAACCGCTACGTGGTTAACAGCCTGCGTGAACGCGGGGCGATTTTTATTGAGGAAATCAGCGAAGTGCCGGATGGCTGCATTCTGATTTTCTCCGCCCACGGCGTTTCCCAGGCGGTGCGTGCAGAAGCGAAAGCGCGCGATCTCACCATGCTGTTCGATGCCACCTGTCCGCTGGTGACCAAAGTCCATATGGAAGTTGCGCGTGCCAGTCGTAAGGGCACCGAGGCGATCCTGATTGGCCACGCCGGTCACCCGGAGGTCGAGGGCACCATGGGCCAGTACAATAACCCGAAAGGGGGCATGTACCTGGTGGAAGCGCCCGCTGATGTGTGGAAGCTGCAGGTGAAGGATGAAGACAACCTGTGCTTTATGACTCAGACCACGCTGTCGGTGGACGACACTTATGAAGTGATCGATGCCCTGCGTGCGCGTTTCCCAAAAATTGTGGGTCCGCGCAAAGACGATATCTGTTACGCGACGACCAACCGTCAGGAAGCGGTGCGTACGCTGTCGAAGGATGCGGACGTGGTGCTGGTGGTGGGTTCGAAAAACTCTTCAAACTCCAACCGTCTGGCCGAACTGGCGCAGCGCGCCGGTAAGCTGGCGCGGCTGATCGATTCTGCCGACGATATTCAGGAAGAGTGGATCAAAGGCGCGCGCTGTGTCGGTGTGACTGCTGGTGCTTCGGCTCCTGATGTGCTGGTGCAGGCGGTGATCCAGCGGCTGAATCAGCTTGGCGGTGTGGATGCCATTGAGCTGATTGGTCGCGAAGAGAATATCGTGTTTGAAGTGCCGAAAGAGCTGCGCGTTGAGGTTCGTCAGGTCGATTAACCGGCCTGTTTCGCTGGCTGTTGCTCAAACGGCAGGCGAATAGATAACTGATGTGTATTGATGGTTGTCGTACGGTTGGCAGCGAGGACAGGTGGGCTTTGGCCTGGCGGTCCTCGCGCCGGGCTTTGCCCGGTTCCCTCACTGCGTTCGTCAGCCTTTTGGACCGGTGAAGATGGCGCGTCCCTGCGCCAGCTTCACCTCTCGCCAACGTCCTGTTGGCGAGTCCAGCCTTCCTCTCTCCGTTCCGCGCTGCGGATTGCCCTGCCAAAGCCCACCCGTCCTCGCCTCACTTTCCGTGTTGCCTGTTGAAAACGGCCTCTTTCCGTTTCGTGCTGCGGATTGCCTTGCCGAAGCCCACCGGTCCTCGCCTCACTTTCCGTGTTGTCTGTTGAAAACACCTCTGTATCTGGCCCCTTTATCTGACGTTATTGCTTAACCCTCGGCATGATTGATGAATATGTCTGGCGGCTTTATCTGATGTTGTTTTTGAAACCGTGACACGATTGCTGAATATGCCAGGTGGCTTTATCTGACATTGCTTTTGAACCGCGACGCCATTGATAAAAGGGGAGACAGCCTCTGCGGCTACAGGGCATTCCGCAGCGCTGAGGCGAAGGCAGCAGGCCAGGAGACGCCAACAAGGATGTTGGTGTCAGGTGAAGTTGGTGCAGGGATGCACCATCTTCACCGGTCCGACAGGCCGGATGCCGTAGCCGAAGGCACCGCAACGCGGCGCGAGGACCGCCCGGAAGCCGCAGAGGCTGTTCCCCCAAGCCAAAGTCATCAGCGACATCAATACCCATTTCGGCATAAGCCAGGCTGTCCCCCCAAGCCAAAGCATAGCGACATCAATACCCATTTCGGCATAAGCCAGTCTGTCCCCCAACCCAAATCCATCAGCGACAGCCTCTCCCCGATCCGCCATAAATCTGTTTTACTGATAATCTGCGCCAGCTGGCGTAAAATTCTAATTATGTGGTTTTAATTGTGGCGCAGAGGTTAACGCGTGGTTAATCTGTATGCGCTTTGCATGCATAGAAATCTGTCAGGAATGAATAATTATGAGTAACGCAGAAATCCGTATCGCCGTTGTGGGAGCCGCAGGGCGTATGGGGCGTCAGCTGATTCAGGCTGCTGTTCAGGCTGAAGGTGCACGTCTGGGGGCCGCCGTGGTGCGTGCCGGATCTTCCCTCGTGGGCAGCGATGCCGGTGAACTGGCGGGTTGTGGCATACAGGGCGTGAAGATCAGCGACAGCCTGGATGCGGTGGTCAACGACTTCGACGTATTGATCGACTTCACCCGCCCGGAAGCGACGCTGAACTATCTGGAATTTTGCCGCCAGCATAAAAAAGCGATGGTGATTGGTACTACCGGCTTTGATGACGCCGGAAAAGCCGCAATCAAAGCCGCTGCGGAAGATATCGGTATCGTGTTTGCCGCCAACTTCAGCGTCGGTGTGAATTTGGTGCTCAAGCTGCTGGAAAAAGCGGCCAAAGTCATGGGTGAGTACGCGGATATCGAAATTGTTGAGGCGCATCACCGCCATAAAGTCGATGCTCCTTCCGGCACGGCGCTGGCAATGGGTGAGGCGATTGCCGATGCCATGGACTGGGATCTGAATGAGCACGCGGTTTATGCCCGTGAAGGGATCACCGGGGAACGTAAGGCGCAGACCATCGGTTTTGCCACCGTCCGTGCAGGCGATATCGTCGGTGAGCATACCGCGATGTTTGCAGATATCGGCGAGCGCGTAGAGATTACCCACAAGGCTTCCAGCCGCATGACCTTTGCTAATGGCGCGGTTAAGGCAGGATTATGGTTGGGTGCGCATAAATCAGGTCTTTTTGACATGAGAAGTGTGCTTAATCTTGATGATTTGTAAGTGTTGTAAACCATCGTGATGTGGTTATTTCAATCATAAGTTTATGATTGGGCGGGCAATAATTTTATTGCCCTTTTTATTTTTTAAAAATGACATTTTTTTGTAATTTACAGCCTGTAAGTCTTATAAAGTTAACTTTAACTATCATTCATCCTCCTTTTTATAAGATTTTTGACCATTTGGTCCACTTTTTTACGTCCCCGCATCCATTTTTATGCATTCACTGGCAGGCAACCGATTTTATTGCCAGGATATGTGATGTTTTCAGCGTTAATCTTCTTATAAACCAACCAGTGAGTTAAAAAGTGAAGAAAAAGTGCCTCGCAGGGTAGACATTCGCGAGGGCGATCATTAGAATGCGCGCAATTTGCCAAAAACTGAGCAGTCAGGCAGTTTTTGCATTGATTCGGCTCTATTTCTGAATTAATATGCAGATATTGTGACTGTTTATTCCCTGGAGGATGTTTTGATTAAGTCAGCGCTCTTGGTTCTGGAAGACGGAACCCAATTCCACGGTCGGGCCATCGGGGCAACCGGATCGGCAGTGGGAGAAGTTGTTTTCAACACTTCAATGACCGGTTATCAAGAAATCCTCACTGATCCTTCCTATTCCCGCCAAATCGTTACTCTTACTTATCCCCATATCGGCAATGTCGGCACCAACTCAGCTGACGCAGAATCTACTCAGGTACATGCACAGGGTCTGGTGATCCGTGACTTACCGCTGATTGCCAGCAACTATCGCAATGAAGAAGGGCTGACCGACTATCTGGTCCGCAACAACATTGTCGCTATTGCCGATATCGATACGCGTAAGCTGACTCGTCTGCTGCGCGAAAAAGGGGCGCAGAACGGCTGCATTATTGCCGGAGATGCACTGGACGCTGCTGTGGCGCTGGAAAAAGCGAAAGCCTTCCCTGGCCTGAAAGGCATGGACCTGGCGAAAGAAGTGACCACACCGGAAGCCTACAGCTGGCTGCAGGGTAGCTGGACGCTGGAAGGCGACCTGCCTGCGGCGAAAGCGGAAGGTGAACTGCCGTTCCACGTAGTGGCCTACGATTACGGCGTGAAGCGCAATATTCTACGTATGCTGGTGGATCGCGGCTGCCGCCTGACCGTGGTACCTGCACAGACTCCGGCTGAAGACGTATTAAAGCTGAACCCGGACGGTATTTTCCTCTCCAATGGCCCTGGTGACCCGGAGCCGTGCGACTACGCCATCAGCGCGATTAAGCGTTTTCTGGAGACCGACATCCCGGTATTCGGCATCTGCCTCGGTCACCAGCTGCTGGCGCTGGCCAGCGGTGCAAAAACCGTGAAGATGAAACTTGGCCACCACGGCGGCAACCACCCGGTGAAAGATCACGATAAGAACACCGTGATGATTACCGCCCAGAACCACGGCTTTGCCGTTGATGACAGCAACCTGCCTGCGAATCTGCGCGTGACGCATACCTCACTGTTTGACCACACGGTCCAGGGTATTCACCGCACGGATAAAGCGGCTTTCAGCTTCCAGGGTCACCCTGAAGCCAGCCCGGGCCCGCACGATGCAGCCCCCCTGTTCGATCACTTTATCGAACTGATTGAAGCTTACCGTTCCAGCGCGAAATAAGGTCAGGAGAGAGAGCAATGCCAAAACGTACAGACATAAAAAGTATCCTGATCATTGGCGCAGGTCCTATCGTTATCGGTCAGGCCTGTGAGTTTGACTATTCCGGTGCGCAGGCGTGTAAGGCACTGCGTGAAGAGGGCTACCGCGTTATCCTGGTGAACTCTAACCCGGCGACCATTATGACCGACCCGGATATGGCCGATGCGACCTACATCGAGCCGATTAACTGGGAAGTGGTGCGTAAAATCATCGAAAAAGAGCGCCCGGATGCCGTGCTGCCAACCATGGGCGGCCAGACCGCGCTAAACTGCGCGCTGGAGCTGGAGCGCCGTGGCGTGCTCGAAGAGTTCGGTGTGACCATGATTGGTGCTACCGCTGATGCGATTGATAAAGCCGAAGATCGTCGCCGCTTCGACGTGGCGATGAAAAGCATCGGCCTGGACACCGCGCGTTCCGGTATCGCACACAATATGGAAGAAGCGCTGGCGGTTGCCGCCGACGTGGGCTTCCCGTGCATCATTCGCCCTTCCTTCACCATGGGCGGCACCGGCGGCGGTATCGCCTACAACCGCGAAGAGTTCGAAGAGATCTGCGAACGCGGTCTGGATCTGTCGCCAACCAACGAGCTGCTGATTGATGAGTCGCTGATTGGCTGGAAAGAGTACGAGATGGAAGTGGTGCGTGATAAAAACGACAACTGCATCATCGTCTGCTCAATTGAAAACTTCGATGCCATGGGCATCCACACCGGTGACTCGATTACCGTTGCGCCAGCACAGACGCTGACCGACAAAGAGTACCAGATCATGCGTAACGCCTCGCTGGCGGTACTGCGTGAAATCGGCGTGGAAACCGGTGGCTCCAACGTGCAGTTCTCCGTTAACCCGGAAAACGGCCGCCTGATCGTTATCGAAATGAACCCGCGCGTATCACGCTCTTCCGCGCTGGCATCGAAAGCAACCGGCTTCCCGATTGCTAAAATCGCCGCCAAGCTGGCGGTGGGCTTCACCCTCGATGAGCTGACCAACGATATTACCGGCGGCCTGACCCCGGCATCGTTCGAACCGTCCATCGACTACGTGGTGACCAAGATCCCACGCTTCAACTTCGAGAAATTTGCCGGTGCTAACGACCGTCTGACCACCCAGATGAAATCCGTGGGTGAAGTGATGGCGATTGGCCGCACGCTGCAGGAATCCATGCAGAAAGCACTGCGCGGTCTGGAAGTGGGCGCGAACGGCTTCGACCCGAAAGTTGACCTTAACGATGCCGAAGCGATGACCATCATTCGTCGCGAGCTGAAAGATGCCGGTTCAGACCGTATCTGGTACATCGCCGACGCCTTCCGCGCCGGAATGACCGTGGAAGATGTCTTCGCGCTGACCAACGTGGATCGCTGGTTCCTGGTGCAGATTGAAGAGCTGGTTCAGCTGGAGCAGCAGGTAGCGAAAGTCGGTCTGAACGGCCTGACCTACGACTTCCTGCGCACCCTGAAGCGTAAAGGCTTTGCCGATGCGCGCCTGGCAGCGGTTGCCGGTGTGACCGAATCAGAAATTCGTAAACTGCGCGAGCAGCACAACCTGCACCCGGTGTACAAACGTGTGGATACCTGTGCGGCCGAATTCTCGACCGACACCGCCTACATGTACTCCACCTATGAAGAAGAGTGCGAAGCGAACCCGAACCAGGATCGCGACAAAATCATGGTGCTGGGCGGCGGTCCAAACCGTATCGGCCAGGGTATCGAATTCGACTACTGCTGCGTTCACGCCTCGCTGGCGCTGCGCGAAGACGGTTTCGAAACCATCATGGTGAACTGTAACCCGGAAACCGTCTCCACCGACTACGACACCTCAGATCGTCTGTACTTCGAGCCGGTAACGCTGGAAGACGTGCTGGAAATCGTGCGCATCGAGAAGCCGAAAGGCGTTATCGTGCAGTACGGCGGCCAGACTCCGCTGAAGCTGGCGCGTGCGCTGGAAGCGGCAGGCGTGCCGGTTATCGGTACCAGCCCGGATGCGATTGACCGTGCTGAAGACCGTGAGCGTTTCCAGCAGGCGGTTGACCGCCTGGCGCTGAAACAGCCAGCTAACGCCACTGTGACCACCATCGAAATGGCGGTAGAGAAAGCGGCCACCATCGGCTATCCGCTGGTTGTGCGTCCTTCCTACGTACTGGGCGGCCGGGCGATGGAAATCGTTTACGACGAAATCGACCTGAAGCGCTACTTCACCACGGCGGTGTCCGTTTCTAACGATGCACCGGTGCTGCTGGACCGCTTCCTGGATGACGCGGTAGAAGTCGACGTGGATGCGATCTGCGACGGTGAGCAGGTGCTGATTGGCGGCATTATGGAACATATCGAACAGGCTGGCGTTCACTCCGGTGACTCCGCCTGCTCCCTGCCGGCCTACACGCTGAGCAAGGAAATTCAGGATGTGATGCGTCAGCAGGTTGAGAAACTGGCCTTCGAGCTGGGCGTACGCGGTCTGATGAACGTGCAGTTTGCGGTGAAGGATAACGAAGTTTACCTGATTGAGGTGAACCCACGTGCCGCTCGTACCGTGCCGTTCGTCTCCAAAGCCACCAGCGTGCCGCTGGCGAAAGTGGCCGCGCGCGTGATGGCCGGTAAAACGCTGGCTGAGCAGGGCGTGACCGAAGAAATTATCCCGCCGTACTTCTCGGTGAAAGAAGTGGTGCTGCCGTTCAACAAGTTCCAGGGCGTGGACCCTATCCTTGGCCCGGAAATGCGTTCTACCGGTGAAGTGATGGGCGTAGGCCGCACCTTCGCTGAAGCCTTCAGCAAAGCGATGCTGGGCGCGCAGAGCAACATGAAGAAGAGCGGCCGTGCGCTGCTGTCGGTTCGTGAAGGCGATAAGAAACGTATCGTTGAGCTGGCGCGTCGTCTGCTGGGCTTCGGCTTTGAGCTGGATGCCACCGACGGCACCGCAGCGGTGCTGAAGGCTGCCGGTATCGAAGTGCGTCGCGTCAACAAGGTGCATGAAGGCCGTCCGCACATTCAGGACCGCGTGAAGAACGGTGAGTACGTGTACATCGTCAACACCACCGCAGGGCGTCAGGCGATTGAAGACTCCAAGCTGATCCGCCGCAGTGCGCTGCAGTATAAAGTGCACTACGACACCACGCTGAACGGTGCTTTCGCCACCACCAACTCGCTAAACGCCAGCGCGATCGACCAGGTTATCTCGGTGCAGGAAATGCACGCGCAGATTAACGGCTGATTCTGATTACTGCGGTAATCGGCCACGGTAGCTAAGATCGTTTTACTAAAAAACAGAGGGGAATGTTGAAAAACATTCCCCTCTGTCATGAGTTAGCCACCGCTAATGACGATACCTTCGGACTAAATTATCCTTCAGTGCTGCGCCATGAACTTGTGTTACTCATAAGGCGTTTGGGTAACTTTACCGTAAGTATAGCCTTTATTATAATATTCGTTGCTGGAAATATTTAAACCACCGTAGGCAATCACATTTCCAATATTCGCAATTTGCGGTGCGCGTAAGGTTGTTTTTTGTCCGCTTAGAATACTTGCATTTTTATAATTGAAAATTTGCTCAGACATTGACAGGTTGATGTTTCCCGCACTATTTATAACGTTATGGTTATCCAATAAGTCAGCATTAAAATCAATGCTTTTCCCGGCGGAGATAACGCCGTAATTCTCTATGAAATGCATGTTATTGATACTGATTTCGTTTGCGGCATTCATAGTTCCATTGTTCGTGATGTAACCGGGGTAATATCTTGCTGATTTATTGAAGACAATATCGTTATCGGCATCGATTTTGGTGTTTTTAGTGAAGGTTCCGGCTTTTTTTACATTGATTATGATATCTTTTCCTTTAATGAGGGTTTCAGTTAGTCCCAGATTATTGCTATCGAGACCAAACATATCCGCATTAAGGATAACGTCTTTTTCAACCGCATAAAGAACGGAGTTATCAAGGCTGAGACGATCGTTTGATGCAAGGGATATTGTTCCTGTCTCAGATGTAATAATGCTGTTTAAAGAGTTTAATGTTGAGTTTGCATTAAGGTTAACATCCGACTTACCTTGTATTCCTCCCTGGCCCATAAATTCATTGTCGTCATCATGAGCTTGATAGTTATCACTGTATTTATTTTGAATGTTGTCTGCGACAATGCTGACTTCATTTCCATAGAATAATCCTGAGTTATTATTTAGATTAATGCTATTTGTAAGAAGTAATCCTTGGTTGACAATGCGCCCCTTCTCGTTATTGATACTATTTTCTGCGAGCAAAGTGATATCGCCTGTTGAGGATGATATTGAACCAGCATTATTGTTGATATCTTTCGCGATCAGCTGCATATTACCGCTATTGGTTTTTATCGTTCCACTATTGCTGATAGCACCATTACTGTTAATGTGAAGCTCAGTATTTGCAGAAATCAGCCCTTTATTATTGACGCCAACATCCTGTCCTCCGGATATTAGAGTGATCTTATTTGCATACATCCCTCCGAGGCGAGAAACATCAACGCCAACCTCTGGAAGCATCGTGTTAACACCAGATGTGCCTGTATTAACGAGTTTACCGTTCTCAAACGGGACGTTTTCATTTACACCGGTATTGATCTGCAGGTCGCTTGCTTTAAGGTCAGCATTGATTTTTACCGTTCTGGCCAGAAGAGTTGTAAAATCTGCTTTATCGTTCATACCTCTACCGGTAACTGTAATTGTACCATTACTGACGTTAACACCGGTAAGATTGCTGTTTTCAACGATGGGTTTTCCCGTCGTTAGCGTTGCGCTCTTAGTATTAACAAAACCGCAACCATCACAAGTAATACCGGCGGGGTTAGAAATAATGACATTTGCTTTTTCCCCGGCAACCTCAACCAATCCTTTTAACTGACTTGCACGATTTTGAGTTACCTCATTAATAATTAAAGACGCCGAACCATTGGCCATGTTTTTATTTCCAGAAACATTCCCTGCTACCGTGGTGGCAGACGTTTTTGCACTGTTATTCAGTACCACTCCGCTTTGAGTAACATCAAATTGAGTAAATTTGTTGTGGGATATTCCACCATTGGAGGCTGAATTAATGTTTACGGTAATGGAACCATTTGAGTTGGCTTTAATGGTAGGAATATTACCTTGATTGAGATCTGAAATAACCGCTGCGTGAGCAGGGATGGCCTGCAAACATATCATGCCTATCGCTAAATATAATGGTGTTGTTTTAGCTTTTAAATGTGTTTTTTTATTTTTCATCATGATGTTTTAATTGCTTCCATTCATTGTTTATTGCTTCGTTTTTTGTGTGTTTTATATTTTCAATTGTGCTGAAAATATCGGGCGTTATTCTGCGTGCTTAGATTTTATTATGAAATAGTAATTTAATTATTTATGTGTTTTTTTCTGTTTTATTATCATCTTAGCTGGTGTCAAATAAATTATTATCTTTCCGAAAGTATCAAATAACATGACGAATTTGTCAGTCAATGGTTTTTATAAATTTTTTATATTGGATGGTTTTATGATTTTTGATCCGCAGAGTGTTATTAGAACAAATGTTAAGCTGTCAGATAAATAAGAGCCTGCCCTACTGTCGTTCACTTCCTGCGCCATCAAGATAAATTTTGCACCCTCTTTACTCAGAGCTTTTTCTTATTTTTAAAATTAAACGCCGTGAATCAATACGTTAATTCTTTGGCATCAAATTTGCAGTACTTCTGACAGGTTGAGTTGTTGGACCAATTTCAGGAGGCAGCATGTCATTAGTTCCCGCCGCACTGGCACCGATAGCCGTACAGCACAGCGATGTGCTGGTGCTCGATGCGCTGACGCGCTATGTGGCGCAGTCAGGCATGCAGATCGGCGAGCGCCTGCCGCCGGAGCGGGTGCTGGCGGAGCAGCTTGCCGTTAGCCGCAACACGGTGCGCGAAGCGCTGAAACGCTGGGAAACGCTGGGCATTATCGTGCGGCGCAAGGGCAGCGGCACCTTTCTGCAGGCCGAAGTCACCAGCAATGACAGTTTTCTGTCGCTGCGCTTCAAAAACGACTCACAAAACATGCTGCACGCGCTGGAGGTCCGCCGAATTATCGAGGCCGAATCCTGCTCACTGGCGGCGATACGCGCCACGGAAAATGACCTGCGGCTGATTGAACAGCGGCTGCTGGAGATGGAGCGCGTACACCTGGCCGTCGGTTCCGCCGGGGCGGAGGACTGGCTATTTCACTCCAGTATTTATCAGGCGGCGCACAACCCGCTGTTACTGCATATGGTGGTGGGGCTGTACGACACCCTGCACGCCTTCTTTGAATCCCCGCCCGAACAGGCGCTGTTCAGTGACTCTTTCCCGCTGCATCGCACGCTGTTTGAGGCCATACAGCAGCGCGATGCCGATGAGGCAAAGCGCGTCAGCCATCTGATTCTCGACATAACCGAACGTGACATGAAGGACGTGATCCATGCAGCCAGAAAAGCGTAGTGACCAGACCCAGTTAACCCACGATGCCCGTCATGATAAAGGAGCCGTATCGCCGCCGATTTACCAGTCCTCGCTGTTCAGCTTCAGCGACTACGACAGCATGATTGCCCGCTTCCGTGGCGACAGCGACCAGCCGCTCTATTCCCGCGTGGATAACCCGACGGTGAAAGAGCTGCAGGAAAAGGTGGCGAAGCTGGAGCAGGGGGAAGCCTGCCTGGCATTCAGCAGCGGCATGGCGGCGATCAGCAACGCCATTCTCAGCGTGGTATCGCCCGGTGACAAAGTGGTGTGTATCAATCACGTCTACCCGGATACCTATCGTTTTCTGCGCGGCTTCTGCCAGCGCTTCCGTATTCGCAGCGAATTTGTCGACGGTGAGTCGCTCGAGTCGGTTAAAGCGGCGCTGTCCGGCGCGAAACTGCTGTATCTGGAAAGCCCGAGCAGCTGGGTGATGGGCGAGCAGGACCTGCGTTCGCTGGCCGAACTGGCGCAGTCGATGGGCGTCACCACCATTATCGACAACAGCTGGGCGTCTCCGCTGTATCAAAAACCGCTGACGCTGGGCATCGATATCGTGGTGCATTCCGCCTCGAAATATATCAGCGGCCACAGCGATGTGGTTGCCGGGCTGGTGATTGCCAGCCGCGAGCGCATTGCCGCTATCACCAGCGGGGTCAGCCCGTTCCTCGGCGGCAAGCTGTCGGCCAACGAAGCCTGGCTGCTGATCCGCGGCCTGCGTACGCTGCCGCTGCGTATGCGTCAGCATCAGGAGAGCGCATTGAGCATTGCCCGGCAGCTGCTGGCGCACCCGCAGGTCACCCGCGTTTATCACCCCGGTCTTGAACCGCTGCCTTCCTCCGCCCTCAGCGGCTACAGCGGGCTGTTTGCCTTCGAACTGGATGAGTCGGTGGATATTCCCCGCTTCTGTAATGCGCTTGGCCTGTTCCATATGGGCGTGAGCTGGGGCGGTTTTGAAAGCCTGGTGATGCCGGCGATTTCGGTGCTCAACCAGGCAGGAGAGTTTAATTCCGCTCGCGATTTTGGCGTATCGCCCCGCGTGGTGCGCGTCTCTATCGGTCTGGAAGAGACGGAAGAGTTGTGGCTCGACTTGCAGCAGGCGATTGCCGCCGCACGCTAAACCCCGCCCGGCGGGACATTTCATCTAACCAGAGGTCATCATCATGCAACATCCTATGCGCGCTTTGTTATGCCAGTGCGTGGTCGCCGCCCTGGGAATGGGTGCTGCGGTCTTAAGCCAGGCCGCCACCAAACTGACGCTGGTAGAGGTGATCACCAGCCCGGCAAGGACCGCCGTTTTGCAGGAGATGCTGACGGATTACAAGAAACAGCATCCGGGAACGGAAATCGAGGTGATCTCGCTGCCGTGGGGCCAGGCGTTTGAAAAGCTGGGCACCATGCTGCAAAGCGGCCAGGTGCCGGACGTAGTGGAGATGCCGGATACCTGGCAGGGGCTGTATGCCAGCAACAACATGCTGGAAGACCTGGAGCCGCAGCTGAAAAGCTGGCCTGCCACGCCGCAGCTGACCGACAAGGCGCTGGCGATGGCGCGTGCCGCCAACGGTAAAGCGACGATGATCCCTTACGGCTTCTATCTGCGCGCGATGTTCTGGAACAAGAAACTGTTCCAGCAGGCGGGCCTGAGCGAAGCGCCGAAAACCATGGATGAGTTTGTGGCCGATGCGAAGAAAATAAGCGCACTGGGCAACGGCATCAGCGGCTACTGCATGCGCGGCGGTGTGGGCGGCACCAACGCCTGGATGATGTTTATGGCGGCGATGAACGGCTCGCCGGACTTCTTCGATAAGCAGGGTAACAGCACGCTGACCCAGCCCGGAGCGCTGAAGGGGGCGCAGCTGCTGGTAGATATGTACCAGAGCGGCGGCGCACCGAAGGACAGCGTGAACTGGGGCTTTAACGAGATCGTTTCCGGCTTCTATTCCGGTAAATGCGCGATGCTCGATCAGGACCCGGATGCGCTGATCGCCATCAAAAATAGCATGCCTGCCGAGGACTTTGCCGTAGCACCGATGCCGGTTGGCCCGTCGGGCAAAGCCTTCCCGACCATTGGCTACACAGGCTGGTCGGTGTTCAAACAGGCGAAGCAGAAGGATCAATCCTGGCAGCTGATTCAGTTCCTCAGCAGCGAGTCAAACAACCTCACCTGGTCGAAGTTCGTCGGTACGCTGCCGATCTACAAGGGGGCGGAAAACGATCCTTACTACCACTCACCGCAGTTTGCCGGCTGGTTTGCCGAGCTGAACAGCCCGAACTATGTGCCGCTGACCATGCCGACGCATCTGAAAGGGTGGGGCTACTTTAACTCAGTGATTGTGAAGGAAAGCTCGCAGGAAACCCTGCTGGATCAGAACGATACGGAATCCATGGTCAAGGACTGGGCGAAATACCTGACGAAAGAGCAGAAGGCCTGGCTGGCCACGCAATAACAGTGACTCCCGCTCAGGCGGGAGCCTTTACGGAGACGCCCTATGATGCTTGATACCCCCGCTGGCCGCGTCGCCAGCGCCCCGCGCTTTGCTCGCCTGCGCATGCTGGCCGAACCATGGCTTTATCTCACCCCGACGCTGGTGCTGATCGGGCTATTTATTTTTGTGCCGATGATGATCGGCATTTCCTACGCCTTCCAGAATATTCAGCTGCTGAATCCGATGGACAGCGGCTGGGTTGGCCTGGATAACTTCCGTCAGATGTTTGACGATCGGCGCTTCTTTAAGGCGCTGGGCCATACCGTGAACTGGACGCTGACCTCGCTGGCGCTGCAGTTCGCGCTGGGCCTGGGGCTGGCGCTGCTGCTGAACCGCGAGTTCCCTCTGCGGCGCTGGGCGCAGGCGCTGGTGTTTCTGCCGTGGGCGGTACCGGCATTTTTATCCGGCCTGACCTGGTCGTGGCTGCTTAACCCGGTAATCGGTATTTTGCCGCACTGGCTGGTGGATCTGCACGTGCTCAGCGAGCCGTACAATATCCTCTCCGATCCGCAGCTGGCGCTGTACGGACCGGTGATCGCCAACGTCTGGTTTGGCATTCCTTTTTTTGCCATCACCCTGCTTGCTGCCTTGCAGTCTATCCCGAAGGATCTCTATGAAGCCGCGTCGATGGACGGTGCCAGCGGCTGGCAGCAGCTGGCAGCAGTTTAAGCGCGTTACGCTGCCGTTCCTGGCTCCGATGATCGCGATTACCGTCATGCTGCGAACCATCTGGATCGCCAACTTTGCCGATCTGATCGTGGTGATGACCGACGGCGGCCCCGCAGGTTCCACCTCGATCCTCTCCAGCTACATCTTTACCACCGCCTACCGCAAGCTGGACTTCGGCTATGCCTCGGCGATGGCGGTATTCCTGCTGGTGCTGATGACCTGCTACGCGCTGGTGCTGCTGCGCATTCGCCAGCGTCTGTTGAAATAAGGAGGCGACGATGAGTGCTCTGCTACGTTTGATTGGCCATCGTGCCGGTATCCTGTGTTATCTGTTATTTGCGCTGTTCCCGCTGTACTGGGTGATCAAAATTTCGCTGACCCCGGACGCGCTGCTGTTCAGCGAGGGCGTCCGGCTGTGGCCGGCGTCGCTGACCCTCGACCACTTCCGCCGGGTGCTGGTGGAGAGTGACTTCCCGACCTTCTTCACCAACAGTCTGATTGTTTCGTTCGGTACCGCCGCGCTGTCCACGGTGGTAGCGGCTGCGGCGGGCTATGCGTTTTCCCGCTTTGGCTTTCGCGGCAAAACGGTGATGGCTGCGGCGCTGCTGTTTACCCAGATGTTCCCACTGGTGATGATCCTGGCACCGATTTATAAGGTGATGGCGCCGCTGGGGCTGACCAATAGCCTGCTGGGGTTGATCCTGGTTTACAGCGCGTTCAACGTGCCGTTTGCCACGTTTCTGATGCAGTCGTTTTTTGATGCGATCCCGAAAGATCTGGAAGAGTCCGCGATGCTGGAAGGCTGCACCCGCTTCCAGGCGCTGTATCGTGTGCTGATGCCGCTGACCCTGCCGGGGATGGCCGCTACGCTGGGGTTTGTCTTTACCGCAGCCTGGAGCGAACTGCTCTTCTCGCTGATGCTGATTAATAAAAACGAAGTGATGACCTTCCCGGTCGGGCTGCTGAGCTTCGTGTCTAAATTCGCCGTTTCCTGGGGAGATATGATGGCCGCCGCGGTGCTGGCGCTGATCCCCGCCTGTCTGTTTTTCGCCTTCATTCAGCGCTACCTGATCCAGGGGCTGACGGCTGGCGCGGTAAAAGGATAATCGTTATGGCTCAAATTTCTCTGTCTCAAATCCAGAAGCGCTACGGCAACGTTGAGGTGCTGCGCAATATCGATCTGACCATCGCCGACGGCGAGTTTGTGGTGCTGGTAGGGCCGTCGGGCTGCGGTAAATCCACCCTGTTGCGCACTATCGCCGGACTGGAGCTGGCCAGCAGCGGGGATATCCGCATCGGCAGCCGCCTGATGAATCAGGTTGCGCCAAAGGATCGCGATATCTCTATGGTATTTCAGAGCTATGCGCTCTATCCGCACCTGACCGTGGCGCGCAACATGGGCTTCAGCCTGGAAGTGCAAAAGCGCCCGAAGGCGGAAATTGATGCGGCAGTGCAGCGCGCGGCAGAGATCCTCAGCCTGACGCACCTGCTGGATCGACGGCCAAAAGAGCTGTCCGGCGGCCAGCGCCAGCGCGTGGCGATGGGACGGGCGATTGTGCGCCAGCCGCAGGTGTTTCTGTTTGATGAGCCGCTCTCTAACCTTGATGCCCAGCTTCGCGGCCAGATGCGGGTGGAGATAAAAAAACTGCATCAG
Organism: Pantoea coffeiphila; assembly: GCF_016909495.1. Classification (GTDB taxonomy): domain Bacteria; phylum Pseudomonadota; class Gammaproteobacteria; order Enterobacterales; family Enterobacteriaceae; genus Erwinia; species Erwinia coffeiphila. The sequence continues at coordinate 364,235 of NZ_JAFBFW010000005.1, forward strand.
CAGCTGAGTAATACCATCGTTTACGTCACCCACGATCAGGTGGAGGCGATGACGCTGGCCGATCGCATCGTGGTGCTGAATCACGGGGTGATTCAGCAGGTGGGAACGCCGCTGGAGCTGTACGACACGCCGGCGAATAAATTTGTCGCCAGCTTTATCGGTTCCCCGCCGATGAACTTTATTAACGGGCGGGTGCAACGAGGCGATCGCGGCGCGTGCGTGGAAGTTAATAACCGACTGGTGCTGCCGCTGGGAGAACGCGATGGCATCGCGGCAGGTAAAGAGGTGATTTACGGTATTCGCCCGGAAAATATTACGCTGTGCGATCTGGCCGACGAGGGCGTGCTGCCGCTACAGGTGTCGCTGGTGGAGCCGACCGGTCTGTCCGAACTGATTCACGGTACGCTGCACGGCATTCCGGTGATGATTTACAGCACGCTGCGCTCGGGCGCACAGGCCGGGGACACCATCGGTATCGCGCTGGATGTGACCAGAGTGCAGCTGTTTGATGCGGACAGCCAGATCCGCCTGTAACGGTCAGGAAAGTGCGACCTTGATGCCCAGCGCGATAAGCACGCCGCCCAGCAGCTTATCAACAATGCGCTGGGCTTTAGCCAGCCCGCGACGTACCGGGGCGCTCTGGATCAGCACCACCAGCAGCGGCCACCACAGTGCTGACAGGCCGAGAATAATACCGGCATACAGCAGCTTTTCACTGATGTCGGAGTTCACGCTCAGCACCTGGGTAAAGATCGACAGGAAGAACAGTGTGGCCTTGGGGTTCAGCAGATTGCACAGATAGCCCTGCAGGAACGCTTTCTTCAGCGAGGTCTGTTCCGGGGCAACCTGGCTGAGATCCATTTTGCTGCCGCCGCGAGAAATCAGTGCCTGAATGCCGATGTAAATCAGATAGCCCGCACCGGCATATTTCAGCAGCATAAATAGCCACGGCGTGGTGGTGATCACCACCGCCAGTCCGGCGACGCAGTAGGCCATATGGGTGGCGACGGCGCAGTTAACGCCGAGCGCACTCATCAGCGCCGCGCTGCGGCGATAGCGAGCGGCGTTCTTGATAATCAGGAAAAAATCGGGTCCGGGAGAGAGCATTCCCAGTGCCGCAATGGTCGCGACAAATAAACTGGTTTCTAACATGATGGTGGTCTGCATCTTAACGAAAGTGGAATTTTAGCACGCTTCGGAGGAATTTTATGGCGAAAATGGCGGGGATAGTGACGCAACCGATAACCTGATAAACCTTTACTGAATAAGCTACGCTTTGCTATCGACGAAACTTTCGCCTTTCCGTATGATGGCGCCAATTTTACCCCTGTTGAGTTTTATATGATGATTAGCCTGATTGCGGCCCTGGCGGCCGATCGTGTAATTGGGATGGAAAATGCCATGCCGTGGCATCTGCCAGCGGATCTGGCCTGGTTTAAGCGCCACACCCTGAACAAGCCGGTGGTAATGGGGCGTCGCACCTGGGAATCCATTGGTCGCCCGCTACCGGGACGCCTGAATATCGTGATTAGCAGTAAAAAAGGCGATGCGGAAGGGGTGACCTGGGTGACCTCTATCGAAGACGCGCTGAAAGCCGCTGGTGATGTTGAAGAACTGATGGTGATTGGCGGTGGTCGTATTTACGAGCAGCTGCTGCCGCGTGCCGATCGCCTGTATCTGACCCACATTGATGCGGAAGTGGAAGGGGATACCCATTTCCCTGACTATGAGCCGGACGAGTGGCAGTCAACCTTCAGCGAGTTCCACGATGCCGACGACAAAAACTCCCACAGCTTCTGCTTTGAGATTTTGGACCGTCGTTAACGATCGTCGTTAATCGTGAGAAGTTAAAAAGGGCGGACAATGCTGTCCGCCCTTTTGCTTTAAACAAGGTCCGTACTTACAGGATTTCACTTTCGCGGCTGGAAACCTGGGTAAATACCCGCTTATCTTCCCAGCGCAGCATGGTCAGCGTGCCGCCCCAGCAGCAGCCCGTGTCCAGGCCAATAATTCCTTCCGGAGTCCCTTTACCTTCCAGCGACGCCCAGTGGCCGAATGCGATGGTGTATTCACGCGAGACCGGGCCCGGAATGTTGAACCACGGTTTTAACGGTGGCGGGGCGCTTTCCGGCGATTCTTTACTGATCATATCCAGTTGACCGTTGGGGAAGCAGAAGCGCATCCGCGTCAGGGCGTTGCTGCTGAACCGCAACCGTGCCAGGCCACTCAGCTCCGGCGACCAGTTGTTGGGCATATCGCCGTACATCGCATCAAGGAACAAAGGGTAGGTATCGCTGCTCAGCACCGATTCCACCTCTCGGGCGCACATTTTCGCGGTTTCAATATCCCACTGCGGTGTGATGCCAGCATGCGCCATGACCAGCTTTTTCTCTTCATCGACCTGCAGCAGCGGCTGGCGACGCAGCCAGTTGATCAGCTCATCGGCATCGTCTGCCTGGAGCAGGGGCGAAATGCGATCCTTGGGCTTATTGCGGCTGATGCCGGCATACACCGCCAGCAGGTGCAAATCGTGGTTGCCCAGCACCAGTCTGACGCAGTCTCCCAGCGAACGCACAAAACGCAGTACTTCCAGTGAGTCCGGACCGCGCGCAACCAAATCACCGGTCAGCCATAGCTGGTCCTGATGCGGATCGAAGGCAACCTGACCCAGCAACGACCGCAGCTCGTCATAGCAGCCGTGAACATCCCCGATTAGATAAGTACTCATGCATCTGTCCTGAAAATATGAAAGCAGCCCTGGCGATCCCCGGCGATAAGCAGGGTAGTAGAGGCTGAAGGGAAAAGAGCGGATTAATGAATATGACTGGCGATGGCCAGACGAAATACCGGGATATCCACCAGTAGTTTTTCGCCTTCGCTGTCCACCATCTGATAGTGGCCCTGCATGGTGCCCATTGGCGTTTCCAGCACGGCACCGCTGGTGTACTGGTATTCGCCGCCGGGTTCAATATGCGGCTGTTCACCGATAACGCCTTCGCCCTGAACTTCGGTTTCACGACCGTTACCGTTGGTGATCAGCCAGTAGCGGCCAAGAAGCTGAACGGAAACACGCCCCAGATTGCGGATGGTGATGGTGTAGGCAAAAACATAGCGATCTTCATCAGGTGCGGACTGCGACTCGATATAGACACTCTGTACCTGTACACAAACACGGGGCGTATCGTTCATATTCAGCTCTCCTGCGGCTGTGGATTCGCAGATAACCAGTTAGCCAGCTGGCAGTACTGCGCCACCGTAATGTTCTCGGCGCGCAGGGTGGGATCGATATTCATCTCTTCCAGCGCTTCCAGCGTGAACAGATGGCCCAGGCTGTTGCGCAGCGTTTTACGGCGTTTACCGAAGGCTTCTGTCGTGATGCGGCTCAGCACTCGAACGCTTTCTACCGGGTTAGGCAGCGTGGCGTAAGGCACCAGACGCACCACGGCGGAATCAACTTTCGGTGCAGGGGTGAAGGACTCCGGCGGGACTTCCAGCACCGGGATCACCTGGCAGTAGTACTGCGCCATTACCGTCAGACGACCATACGCCTTACTACCCGGACCGGCAACCAGACGATTCACCACTTCCTTTTGCAGCATGAAGTGCATGTCGCGAATCGAACCGACGTAGCTGAACAGGTGGAACATCAGCGGCGTGGAAATATTATACGGCAGGTTGCCGAACACGCGCAGCGGCTGGCCTTTTTCTGCGGCGAGCGCCGCAAAATCAAAGGTCATCGCATCCTGCTGGAAGATCGTCAGTTTCGGGCCAAGGAACGGATGGGTTTGCAGGCGCGCAGCCAGATCGCGGTCAAGCTCTACCACGGTCATTTCGTCAATGCGCTCGCCAACCGGCTCGGTCAGTGCGCCAAGGCCGGGGCCGATTTCGACAATCGCCTCGCCGCGCTGGGGGTGGATAGCGTTGACAATACTGTCGATAATATACTGATCGTTAAGGAAGTTCTGGCCAAAACGTTTGCGGGCAAAATGGCCCTGATGGACGCGACTATTCATTACTGCTCTTAATCATGGTGATGGCGAGGTTAAGCGCCGTTTTAAAGCTGCCCGCATCGGCCTGCCCGCTTCCGGCCAGCTCAAGAGCCGTACCGTGATCGACAGACGTGCGGATAAATGGCAGACCGAGGGTGATGTTCACCGCGCGGCCAAAGCCCTGATATTTTAGCACCGGAAGCCCCTGATCGTGATACATCGCCAGTACAGCGTCTGCATTTTGCAGATACTTGGGCTGGAACAGCGTATCGGCAGGGAGCGGGCCGGTCAGGTTTAACCCGCGCTGACGCAGTTCGTCCAGCGCCGGGATGATGGTGTCAATTTCTTCGCGGCCCATATGGCCGCCTTCCCCGGCGTGGGGATTCAGCCCGCAGACCAGAATATGCGGTTCCCGGCTGCCAAACTTACTTTGCAGATCGGCATGCAGGATCGTAATCACTTCATGCAGGCTTTCACGAGTAATGGCGGCGGAAACATCCTTCAGCGGCAGATGTGTGGTTGCCAGCGCTACGCGCAGCTCTTCCGTTGCCAGCATCATGACCACGCGATCGCAGCCCGCGCGTTCGGCAAAGAATTCGGTATGGCCACTGAATGGAATGCCGGCATCGTTAATGACACCTTTGTGCACCGGTCCGGTGATCAGCGCGGCAAACTCGCCGTTCAGACAGCCATCGCAGGCGCGGGCGAGGGAGGCCAGCACGTAATGGCTGTTGTCCACGCACAGCTCACCGGCGGTCACCGGCTGTGCCAGCGGCAGCGGCAATACGGTCAGTGTACCCGCGCTCTGAGGCTGAGCGGGCATATCCGGCTGGTATTCACGCAGGGTCAGGGGTAAATGCAAAGCTGCCGCGCGGGTGCGCAGCAGCTCGGAGTCGGCACAGATAACCAGTTCAACCGGCCAGGCCTGCTGGGCCAGCTGAACGATTAAATCGGGACCAATCCCGGCGGGTTCGCCGGGCGTGATAACGACGCGAAAGTTATTGCGCATTGGCATCCAGAATCTTTACATAGGCTCCGGCACGCTCTTCCTGCATCCAGGTCTGCGCTTCTTCCGCAAACTTGCGGTTGAACAGCAGGCGGTAAGCACGCTCTTTCTTCGCCGCGTCGGTCTTATCAACCTGGCGCGTGTCCAGCAGCTGGATTAAATGCCAGCCGAACGAAGAGTGAACCGGGGCGCTCATCTGGCCTTTTTGCAGGCGTAACAGCGCATCGCGGAAGGCTGGGTCGAAGGTTTCCGGAGAAGCCCATCCGAGGTCGCCGCCCTGATTCGCAGAACCAGGGTCCTGTGACAGCTGCTTAGCCGCATTGGCAAAGCTCAGCTTGCCGCTGTTGATCTCATTGGCGACTTCCTGCAGCTTCTGGCGTGCCTGGTCATCGGTCATAATTGGTGACGGCTTCAGCAGGATATGGCGGGCATGCACTTCGGTTACGGAGATGCTCTGGCTGTCGCCGCGCATGTCGTTCACTTTCAGGATATGGAAGCCAACGCCGGAACGGATTGGACCGATAACATCGCCTTTTTTGGCAGTAATCAGCGCCTGGCCGAACAGTGACGGCAGCTCCTGAATACGGCCCCAGCCCATGTTACCGCCCTTCAGCGCCTGAGGATCGGCGGAGTAGGTGATAGCCATCTTACCGAAGTCAGCGCCGCCCTTGGCTTCTTCAACCAGTTTACGCGCCAGCGCTTCCTGATCGTCAACCTGCTGCTGGGAAGGATTTTCCGGCAGCGGCAGCAGAATGTGGCTGAGGTTCAGCTCGGTGCCAGCGTCGTTCTGCGAGGCCATCTGCGTTGCCAGAGAGTCCACTTCCTGCGGCAGAATAGTGACGCGGCGGCGAACTTCGTTATTGCGCACTTCTGAAGTCAGCATCTCTTTACGGATTTGCTCACGGTAGGTGGCGTAGTTGATGCCGTCGTAGGCCAGGCGGCTACGCAGCTGATCGGTACTCATTTTATTTTGTGCGGCGATATTGCCAATGGCCTGATCCAGCTGGGCATCGCTGATCTGAATACCGGCCTGTTTCGCCATTTGCAGGAGAATGTTGTCCATAATCAGACGTTCAATAATCTGATGGCGTAACGTTTTATCATCGGGTAGCTGCTGTCCTGCCTGCTGTGCCTGACCTTTAACGGACTGCATCATGCCGTCCACATCACTTTCTAACACCACGCCGTTGTTAACAACAGCGGCGACTTTATCAACTACCTGCGGGGCTGCGAACGCGGTGCTGGCTGTCAGAGCTGCACCGAGGATCAGCATTCTCCAGTTCTTCATACTTTTTCCATTCTTCCTATCCGCAATGCGGGTTGGCATATCAAACATTACAACATCAGAAAGCGCGTTGATAAGGCAGGATGCCCTGACGCAGCATTTGACCGGTACCTAAGCCATAACTTGGGCTGAGGCCACGCAGCTCAATGTTGAACGAGACTTTATTATCATACTTACTGCTGTCGTCTTCCCAGCTGGTGATTTTACGTTCATAGCCAAGGCGAATCGCATAACAGCATGAGCTGTACTGGATACCCACCAGCTGATCGGCAGGCTGATTGGCTTTCGTATCGTAATACCACGCACCGACGACGGACCAGGCATCAGCAATAGGCCAGCTCGCTGTGGCACCAACCTGAGAAATACCTTCCTGATACAGCGGGTTAGTATACTGAGTCAGCGTCTGCTGAATATACTCCTCGCTGGTATAACGGTAGTTCAGCTGTACCATGCGGTCAGCATCACGTCGCCATTCCAGCACGGCGTTACCCTGTGAAACGTTGTCCAGACGGGTGTCATACTGCAGTCCACCACGTGCTGCCCAACGGTCGCTGATTTTCCAGTAGGTATCGCCCGCCCACACCAGGCTGCCTCGATCGTCATCGTCCGTATAGTTTAATCCGGTGCGTGCCGGGGTAAACGAGTAGATTTGACCAATGGAAGCGTTAAAACGTTCAACCAAATCGTTATCAAATATTCGCGTGGTCACACCGGTAGTCACCTGGTTCGCCGAAGCGATGCGATCCAGGCCGCTGTAAGTCTTGTCACGGAACAGACCGGTATAGTCGCTCTGCAATAGCGTCGAGTCATAGGCGTTGATATTGCTCTGGTTACGATACGGAATGTACAGGTACTGCATCCGCGGTTCCAGGGTCTGGGTATAGCCCGGCGACCAGTTCATATCACGGTCAAAGACCATCTTGCCGTCAATTTTAAACTGCGGCATAACGCGGTTAACCGAGTTCTTTAACTGGTTATCCTGGTTCTGGCTCAGCGAGTTGAAGTATTCAACATCATTTTGCTCATAGTGGGTTGCCAGCAGTTTGGCTTCGGTGTTCAGGCTACCCCAACTGTTAGAGAGCGGCAGGTCGATGGTGGGTTCCAGGTGCAAACGCGTGGCGTCCGGAAGATCGCCGTTCACGTTGGTGAACTTCACTGCCTGAGCATAAAGATGCGTATCGAACGGACCGATATCATTTTTATAGTAGTTGAAGTCAAACTGCGGCTCCGCGCGATACACATTACGCGTGGAGTTATTGGCGAATATCTGGAACTGTTTGGTCGACAGCGTGGCATCCCAGTTCTTTTCCGCATAGCCCACGCTGAATTTCTGCGTGACATAGCCATCGGTGGTTGAACCGTAGGTGGAGTCAAGGTCGGTAAAGTAATACGGATCGCTGACTTTGGTGTAGTCCGCGTTGAAACGCCAGTTCTGCTCGTAGATGCCGGAGTGACGCCAGTGGAACAGCCAGCGGTTCGAATCTTTATCGTCCGCATGCTCACGATTGTAAACGTCATCGGAGTTCATGTAGTCGAATTCCATCAGGCCAGTACCCACACCGGTCAGATAGCGGAACTCGTTCTGCCACTGCATGCCACGGCGGCTGATGTAGTGCGGCGTCAGCGTGGCATCGGCCTGTGGCGCGATATTCCAGTAGTACGGCAGCATAAACTCGAAGCCGCTGCTGCTGCCGTATTTGGCATTCGGGATCAGGAAGCCTGAGCGGCGTTTGTCACCCACCGGCAGCTGCAGGTAAGGGCTGTAAAACACCGGTACCGGGCCGATCTTAAAGCGGGCGTTCCAGATCTCAGCCAGCTGCTCATCACGATCGTGGATCACTTCTGAACCCACTACGCTCCAGCTGTTCTGGCCCGGAAGACAGGAGGTAAAAGTCCCGTTTTCCAGAATGGTGTAGCGGTTGTCACCGCGCAGTTTCATCTGGTCGGCATCGCCACGTCCCTGGCGGCCCACCATCTGGTAGTTACCGTTCCAGACGTTAGTGTCTTTGGTATTCAGATTTGACCAGGCTTTCGGGCCTTTCAGGATCACCTGATTATCGTCGTAGCGCACATTGCCGAGTGCATCCACGGTACGGGTAGGCGTGGTCTGCCCCTGCACGGTTTTCTGGTGCAGTTGAACTTCGTCGGACTGCAGGCGGCTGTTGCCCTGCTGGATATCGACATTGCCGGTAAATACCGCGTTATCGGGGTAGTTTCCCTGTGCTTTGTCCGCATCAATGGTGACCGGCAGCTCGTTGGTTTTTTTTCCCTGTACCAGAGGACGGTCGTAACTAGGTACACCCAGCATACATTGAGATGCGAGGTCATCGGCCAGTCCTTGCTGGCTGTACAGCGCTGAACCGATTAGGGTTGCCAGCAATGTAGGTAGACTTTTTTTCATACGCGGTATCGAAAATTCCGTGGTCACTGGCATCATGCCGACAAACCGTCAGAGACTAACGTACTCAACTGGATTGCGCCAGTCATACCCACCATCTTTCAGGAGGGGGACTATTCGCTTCCGTCGACTCTTTGTCTGTCCGCATCAACCAAACAGGGATACTTCTGGTTGTTTGACCGTGTTGCCAATAGGCTATGGGGTGAATGACAGGTATGATAATGCAATTTTTAGCCTTCAGCATGGCGAATTGAGGAGTATATGCGCTATTGGGGAAAAGTATTGGGTCTTGTGCTCGGTTTGTTATCCGGCGCGGGCTTTTGGGGACTGGTGATCGGTCTGTTGATTGGCCACTTGGTTGATCGTGCAAGTGTGACCCGACAGCAGGGCTACTTTGCCAATCAGCAGACCCGCCAGGCGCTGTTTTTCCGTACGACCTTCCAGGTGATGGGGCATTTGACCAAGTCAAAAGGGCGGGTGACAGACGCGGATATTCAGATGGCCTCGTTGCTGATGGATCGTATGCAGCTGCACGGCGAGGCGCGTACCGCCGCACAGCGTGCTTTTCGCGAAGGCAAAGAGGGTGACTATCCGTTAAGGGATAAACTTCGCGAACTGCGCAGTGCCTGTTTTGGTCGTTTCGACTTGATCAGGATGTTTCTGGAAATTCAGATCCAGGCAGCGTTTGCCGACGGGTCTCTGCATCCTAACGAGCGCCAGGTGCTGTACGTGATTGCAGAAGAGCTGGGGATTTCCCGCGTTCAGTTCGATCAGTTCTTACGCATGATGGAGAGCGGCCAGCAGTTCGGCGGCGGCGGTTACCAGAGCGGCGGTTCTTCTCAGGGCGGTTATACCCCCGGCAGCCGTGGCCCGACGCTGGAAGATGCCTGTAGCGTGCTCGGTGTTAAAAGCAGCGATGAAGCCACCACTATCAAGCGTGCCTATCGTAAGCTGATGAGCGAACATCATCCCGACAAACTGGTGACAAAAGGATTACCACCGCAGATGATGGAAATGGCCAAGCAGAAAGCGCAGGAAATTCAGGCCGCATACGACCTGATTAAACGCGAGAAAGGATTTAAGTAGTTCACAGGCAGGCTGCAAATCAAAAATCGGCGGGCTGGCGGAAGGTCATCGGCGTGCCGAACAGCGGATGAGTAATGCTCAGGCTCTCCGCATGCAGCTGCAGGCGCGGTGCCATTGCCCGCGCTTCATCGTGTGCATAGAAGCGATCGCCGAGAATCGGGTGCCCCAGTGCCAGCATGTGTACGCGCAGCTGGTGGGAGCGCCCGGTGATCGGTTTTAACTGCACGCGTGCGCTGTTGTCAGCGGCATAGTCCAGCACCTGATACTCGGTCTGCGCCGATTTCCCGGTTTCAAAACACACCTTCTGCTTAGGCCGGTTCGGCCAGTCACATATCAGCGGTAAATCGACCAGGCCGCTTTCCGGCTGCGGATGCCCCCAGACGCGGGCGACGTAGGTTTTCTGCGGCTCGCGCTCGCGGAACTGGCGTTTCAGCTCACGTTCGGCGGCCTTATTGAGCGCCACGACGATCACGCCGCTGGTGGCCATATCCAGACGATGCACGGATTCGGCTGTCGGAAAATCACGCTGGACGCGCGTCATCACGCTGTCCTTGTGTTCTTCCTGGCGACCGGGAACCGACAGCAGACCGCTGGGCTTATTCACCACCATAATATGCTGATCCTGGTAGAGAATATGCAACCAGGGTTCAAGCGGCGGGTTGTAGGGTTCCATCATCATTTCTCTGCCTGGGGCCAGCCGGGCTGGCCCACTATTATGACTTACTGGTGGGTGACCACGATCAGACGCAGTGCGTCCAGACGCCAGCCGGCCTGATCCAGGTTAGCCAGTACCTGCTCACGATTGCTTTCCAATGCATCAATCTCATCCTGACGGATGTTCGGGTTGACCGCGCTCAGCGCTTCCAGACGCGACAGCTCGGCGCTAAGCTTCTCATTGGCTTCCACGCGGGCGGCTTCGATCAGCTTGCGGGCTTCCACTTCGGCCTGCTCTTCAGAAAGCTTGATGATCTCGTGCACGTTCTGCTGCACCGCGTTCACCAGCTTGCTGCCGGTATGGCGGTTCACCGCGTTCAGCTGACGGTTAAAGCTTTCAAACTCCACCTTACTGGCGAGATTGTTGCCTTTGCTGTCCACCAGCATACGCACCGGCGTTGGCGGCAGGAAGCGGGTCAGCTGCAGATGCTTAGGTGCCTGGGCTTCCACCACGTAGATCAGCTCCAGCAGCAGCGTACCCACCGGCAGCGCCTTGTTCTTCAGCAGCGACAGCGCACAGCTGCCGGTATCACCGGAGAGGATAAGGTCCAGACCGTTGCGGATGATCGGATGTTCCCAGCTGACGTACTGTGCATCTTCACGCGACAGTGCCTGGTTACGGTCGAAGGTGATAGTGCAGCCATCTTCCGGCAGACCCGGGAAATCCGGTACCAGCATATGATCGCCTGGGGTCAGCACGATCAGATTGTCGCTGCGATCTTCCTGATTGATGCCGACGATGTCGAACAGGTTCAGCGCGAAGTTGACCAGCTCAACGTCATTATCCTGCTCGGAGATCAGGTCAGCCAGCGCCTGCGCCTGCTCGCCGCCGTTGGAGTTCAGCTCCAGCAGGCGGTCGCGTCCCTGTTCCAGCTGGGCTTTCAGCGCGTCGTGCTGTTTGCGGCACTCGTGGATAAAGTCATCCATGCCTTCCTGATTTTCCGGCGAGGCCAGATAGGCGATCAGCTGCTCATAGGCGCTGTCATAGATCGTGCGGCCGGTCGGGCAGGTGTGCTCAAAGGCATCCAGCCCTTCGTGATACCACTGGACCAGCACCGACTGCGCGGTTTTTTCCAGGTACGGGACGTGGATTTCAATGTCGTGCGCCTGACCGATACGGTCGAGACGGCCAATACGCTGCTCCAGCAGATCCGGGTTAAACGGCAGATCGAACATCACCAGCTTGCTGGCGAACTGGAAGTTACGGCCTTCTGAACCGATTTCGGAGCACAGCAGAACCTGAGCGCCATCTTCTTCCGAGGCAAACCAGGCCGCCGCGCGGTCGCGTTCGATAATCGACAGACCTTCGTGGAATACGGCAGCGCGAATACCTTCGCGCTCGCGCAGCACCTGCTCCAGCTGTAGCGCGGTGGCGGCTTTGGCGCAGATCACCAGCACTTTCTGGTCGCGGTTGCTGGTGAGGTAGCCCATCAGCCATTCTACGCGCGGGTCGAAGTTCCACCAGGTGCCGCTGTCGCCTTCAAATTCCTGATAAATCTGCTCCGGGTAGAGCATATCGCGTGCGCGCTCGTCGGCGGATTTGCGCGCGCCCATAATGCCGGACACTTTGATTGCCGTCTGATACTGGGTTGGCAGCGGCAGGCGGATCTGGTGCAGTTCCCGTTTCGGGAAGCCTTTTACGCCGTTACGCGTGTTACGGAACAGTACGCGGCTGGTGCCGTGGCGGTCCATCAGCATGCTGATCAGCTCTTTGCGAGCGGCCTGTTTGCCTTCGCGATCGCTGTTAGCGACCTGCAGCAGCGGCTCGATATCCTGTTCGCCCATCAGGTCGTTGATCAGGTTCATCTCATCGTTGCCGATGCTCTTATCCGCCAGCAGCATCGCAACCGCATCGGCAATAGGGCGGAAGTGCTTCTGCTCTTCGGCAAACTGCGCGAAGTCGTGGAAGCGATTTGGATCGAGCAGACGCAGACGGGCGAAGTGGCTCTCCATTCCCAGCTGTTCCGGGGTGGCGGTCAGCAGCAGCACGCCGGGGATATGCTCGGCCAGTTGCTCAATAACCTGGTATTCACGGCTGGGTGCGTCTTCCGACCATACAAGGTGATGGGCTTCATCGACCACCATCAGGTCCCATTCGGCTTCGGCCAGTTTCTCAAGGCGCTGCTTGTTGCGGCGCACGAAGTCCAGCGAGCAGATAATCATCTGCTCGGTATCAAACGGGTTATCGCTGTCGAGCTGGGCTTCGGCATAGCGGGCATCATCAAACAGCGCGAAACGCAGGTTGAAGCGGCGCAGCATTTCGACCAGCCACTGGTGCTGCAGGGTTTCCGGTACCACGATCAGGATGCGTTCGGCACGTCCGGCCAGCAGCTGCTGGTGGATGATCATCCCGGCCTCGATGGTTTTACCTAACCCCACCTCATCGGCCAGCAGTACGCGCGGCGCATGGCGGCGGCCGACGTCGTGAGCAATATGCAGCTGGTGCGGGATCAGGCTGGTACGCATGCCGCGCAGGCCGCTGGTGGCCAGGCGATACTGCTCGCTCTGATATTTACGCGCACGGAAGCGCAGCGCAAAGCGGTCCATGCGGTCCAGCTGACCGGCGAACAGGCGATCCTGGGGTTTACCGAACACCAGTTTGCTGTCCAGCATCACTTCGCGCAGGCGTACACCGGTTTCACCGGTGTCGAGGCGGGTACCAAAATAACTCACCACGCCGTTATCGGTTTGCACTTCGTCAACTTCCAGCTGCCAGCCTTCGTGGCTGGTAATGGTATCGCCCGGATTAAAAACGACGCGAGTGATCGGCGAATCATTTTTAGCATAAAGGCGGTTTTCGCCCGTTGCGGGGAATAACAGCGTCACCATGCGGGTATCAACGGCAACAACAGTTCCTAATCCCAGTTCGCTTTCCGTATCGCTTATCCAGCGTTGACCAAGTGTAAAAGGCATAAATATTCGGCTCGATTTTCGTGTAGTCAGTTTCAGGCAATAGTATAACGCCCCGGCAGAATCTGCCCGGCGTGCATGTCAGAACGAGTTATTTGAGGAAGGGCGCTATGGTACTGGAAGGTGGCCCGTTCGTCACCTGTCAAAAAAGCCCCAACTGTCCGGTAACCAGTGTGTCGAAGTTATCTTCCAGAAACGGCAGAATGCCATCGGCGACTGGCTGCAGCTGGCGGGTAAGGTAGTGATCGTAGTCCAGCGGCGTGGTGCGCGCCTCAAGCGGCTCCGGGCCTGACGTGGCAATCACGTAGCGAATTTTCCCGCCGTTCTGATACTGCAAAGGGTGCCCGAGCTTCTGATTCACGTCGTCGGCAATGCGTGCGGCGCGTACGTGCGGCGGCACGTTTCGCTGATAGTCACCGAGCGGTCGCCGCAGCCGTTTGCTGTAAACCAGCTGTTCATCCAGTTCGCCGTCCAGCAGCTGCCTGACCGTTTCACGGATATAATCCTGATAGGGCTGCTGTTTAAATATTTTCAGATACAGCTCCTGCTGGAATTTTTGCGCCAGCGGCGTCCAGTCGGTGCGTACCGTTTCCAGGCCTTTAAAAATCATCTTTTCGCCGCCGCTGTTTTTCACCATGCCGGCATAGCGTTTTTTACTGCCCTGTTCCGCACCGCGAATGGTGGGCATCAGAAAACGGCTGAAGTGGGTTTCATACTCCAGCTCCAGCGCGCTGGTCACGCCGTATTCTGAACTCAGATGCTGTTGCCACCACTGATTGACCATTTTCACCAGTCTCTGACCGATAGCGCTGGCCTGTTCTTCATCGTGGGGGGACTTGAGCCAGACGAAGGTCGAGTCGGTATCGCCGTAAATCACGTCATAGCCTTCGGCTTCAATCAGCTCCCGAGTCTGGCGCATGATCTCGTGGCCGCGCAGCGTAATGGAGGAGGCGAGGCGCGGATCGAAGAAGCGACAGGCGCTGGTGCCCAGCACGCCGTAAAACGCATTCATTATGATTTTCAGCGCCTGCGACAGCGGCTTGTTACCCTGCTTTTTTGCCGCCTCTCGCCCGGCCCAAATCTGGCTGACGATGCCCGGCAGACAGTGGTTCGTGCGGGAGAAGCGCGCGCCGCGAAAGCCGGGTACTGAATCGGCCTCATCGGGATGTGCCATGCCCTCGACCAGGCCCACCGGGTCGATCAGAAAGGTGCGGATAATTGAGGGGTACAGACTTTTATAGTCCAGAACCAGCACCGAATCGTACAGGCCGGGGCGCGAGTCCATCACGTAGCCGCCGGGGCTGGCCTCCGGAGCTATCTCACCGAGGTTGGGCGCAACGAAGCCCGCGCGGTGCATGCGCGGCAGATAAAGATGGCCGAAGGCGGCCACCGAGCCGCCGTGGCGATCCACCGCCAGGCCGTTAACCGAGGCGCGCTCCAGCAAAAACGGCATCAGCTCGGTGTGCTGGAAAATGCGGGTGACCAGCTCGCAGTCCTTCAGGTTGTAGTGTGCCAGCGCTGGTTTATCTTCGGCAAAGCGCTGGTTGATCTCCTCCATGCGCTGCCAGGGATTGTTAATCGCCTTGCCCTCGCCGAGCAGCTCGCGGGAAACGGCCTCCAGACTGAAGGAATCGAAGTTCCAGAAGGCCGATTTCAGCGCCTCAATACCGTCGATAATCAGCCGACCGCTGGCCTGCGCAAAGAAAATGCCCGGTTTGAAACCGTGTTCGCGCCACTCCAGCACGTTGCTGCTGCCGCGCCCCAGACGCAGCGGAATGCCGTAGCGATCGGCATGCTTTTGCAGCACCCGCAGATCAAACTGCACCACGTTCCAGCCGATCAGCACGTCGGGATCGTGGCGGGCAAACCAGTCGTTGAGTTTCTCCAGCAGCTGTGGACGGCTGGAAACGTATTCCAGATTGAAGTCGATACTGCTGGCATCGCCGTTCGCCGGGCCGAGCATATACACATCGCGCTGGCCGCAGCCCTCCAGACCGATGCAGTAAAGCTCGCCGTGCTGGGTGGTTTCGATATCCAGCGATACCCATTTCAGCGGCGGGCGATAGTCGGGGTGAGGTTTTAAGCGGGTGTTCACCAGCCTGGCACCGGCGGGCTGGCCGCTGAACCAGACGGCGGCGGTGATAAAGCGCTCCATCAAAAAGCGCTCCGGCGGGCGGACATCGGCCTCGAACAGGACAATGCCGTTTTCACGCAGCAGTTTTTCCAGCTTCTGCAGCTGGCGATACTGTTTGCAGTACAGTCCGACCACCGGACGCTGGCGGAAATCTTTCAAATTCAGGGGGGCAAAACGCCAGTCGCGCTCACCGGCCAGCAGCGCGCTGGCGGCAGCCTGCTGTTCAGCGGGGAGAAAGGCCACCGACTCCTGCGGCGACAGCACCACGCACTGCGGGCCGCTGTCGGTTGCCAGCCACAGGGTAACTTCACTGCCTGAGGGCGTATCTCGCCAGTGGCGGGTTAACAGAAATCCTGCTTGTGCGTTATTCACCCTGACCTCGTTATGCTGTTCATTAGACAATGATAGCATGTTTATTTATACAGTGTTCATTGGGCGGCTGCCTGAATTCTCGTCGCTATGCATTCGTATACAAATCTCGCCTTGACGCTTTTTAACTCTCTCAGGACAATCCGAGGTCCTGAAAATCGTTTTGGAACATTATGGAAGCCTGGCTGCAACACATCATTACTCAATCGCTGGCGTGGTCGCTGCTGGCCGTTGGGCTGGTGACCTTTTTAGAATCTCTGGCGCTGGTGGGGTTGCTGCTTCCCGGCACCGTGCTGATGGCTTCTTTTGGCGCGCTGATTGGCAGCGGACAGGTGGCGCTGTATCCCGCCTGGCTGGCGGGGATTATTGGCTGCCTGCTGGGGGACTGGATCTCCTATTTCATCGGCTGGCAGTTTAAGGGGCCGCTGCACCGCTGGTCGTTTATCAAACGGCACCAGAAACTGATGGATAAAACCGAGCATGCCCTGCACGAGCACAGCATGTTTACCATTATCGTCGGGCGATTTATTGGGCCTACTCGCCCGCTGATCCCGCTGGTTGCCGGCATGCTTGAGCTGCCGGTGCGCAAGTTTTTACCGCCGAACATCATCGGCTGCCTGCTGTGGCCGCCGCTTTATCTGCTGCCGGGTATTCTTGCCGGGGTGGCGATTGACGTGCCGAAAGATGCCAGCAGCGGCCTGTTTAAATGGCTGCTGTTGCTGGTGGCTATCGTTGTGTGGCTGGGCTTCTGGCTGAGCTGGCGCTGGCTACGGGCGAAAAAGCAACACGACTGGGCCACCCCTTATCTGCCTGCATCCCGTCTGCGCTGGCTGGCTCCGCTGATGCTGGTTCTGGCAATCGGCAGCTTTATTGCCATTCAGTTCCATCCGCTGATGCCGGTGTTCCGCCATCTGCTGTGGCAGGTTTTCTTCTGAGTGTTACGGGGGTTAACGGCGTTTGATCCCCAAAATCTCCGCTTCATCGACTTCGCCCTGCTGTAACTGTACGGTGCTGCCGTCCCAGTAAACTCTGCCGTCCACAATCAGCAGGCTGCGATGCGCGATGCGCGCCGCATCTTCAATACTGTGTGACACCATCAGCAGCGTGATATTGCGCTCGTTACATACTTCATCCACCAGTTCCAGCATCTCCTTACGCAGCGCCGGGTCGAGCGCGGAAAAGGGCTCGTCCAGCAGCAGGATCGGCTGTTGCCTGACCAGGCAGCGGGCGAGAGCCGCACGCTGGCGCTGGCCGCCGGAGAGCTGATGCGGCAATCTTTGCAGCTGTTCTTCCAGCCCGACGCGGCGGGTAATCTCCTGAAGAGCCTGTTTTTGCTGGTGGCTCAGCTTCAGGCCCGGATGCAGCCCCAGCCCGATGTTTTGCGCTACCGTTAAATGTGGGAAGAGATTGTTCTCCTGAAACAGCATCGATACCGGGCGTCTGGCCGGGGGAGAATCACGATGATCCTGACCATCCAGCAGCAGGCTGCCGCTGCTGGCAGGCAGAAAACCGGCAATCAGGCTCAGCAGCGTGCTTTTACCCGCGCCGCTGGGGCCAAGGATCGCCAGTCGCTCGCCCGCCTGTGCGCTGAAGGTAAAGCGCATCGGCAAATGGTTATAGAGGTAGGTCAGATTAGTCAGGCTTAGCATGGCGCCCCGGCAGTTTTTCAATCAGGGTGAACAACAGGAAGCAGAGCAGTAACAGCAACAGCGCAGTCACCGCACCCTCGCTGCTGCGGTAGGAACCGATCTGCTGATGAAGATAAAACGGCAGGGTGCGGAAGTTCTCATTACCGAACAGCGCCACCACGCCAAAATCACCAATCGACAGCACGCAGGCGAAGGCCAGCGCCTGGGCCAGCGGCCGCTTCAGCGCGCGCAGCTCAATCAGCTTCAGGCGGTTCCAGCCGCGAATATCCAACGAAAGACACAGGCGGTTATAGCGTTCGGCAATGTCGCGCAGCGGGTTTTCCAGCACCTTCATCGCGTAGGGAATGGCCATCAGCGCGTTGGTAAAAATCACAATGCCGTCCGCCGACTGCGGCAGGCCGATCGTGGCGTTGAGCAGCAGGAAAAAACCGGTCGCCAGTACGATGCCCGGCATGGCGAGGATCAGCATACCGCTCAGTTCCAGCGTCTGCCCCCAGCGGGGATGCTGGCGCAGACGCAGCTCGCGGCTGCTCCATAGCAGCATCACCGTCAGTATCACGCTCAGCACCCCTGCACCCAGCGCAATGCGCAGTGAGGTAAAGGTGGCCTGCCAGAGCGCGGGCTGAATCAGTACGCCGCTCAGCCCCTGGCGCAGCCCGTCAACAACGACCGCCAGCAGCGGCGGCAGGATCAGCAGCAGCGCCAGCGTAATCATCAGACCGTCCAGCAGTCGGGCGCAGCGGCTGTCTTCCGGGTTTCGCCAGCCGCCAAGGCTGTCGCTTCCCGCGGGCATCGCTTTGTTGAGACGCTGGCTGAGCAGTACCAGGCCCAGACAGCAGCTCATTTGCAGCAGTGCCAGGAGCGCCGCTCTGCCGGGATCGTAATCAAAGCTTAGCGCCTGGAAAATGGCCAGTTCGATAGTGGTGGCGCGCGGCCCGCCGCCCAGCGACAGCACGGTGGCAAAGCTGGCGAAGCAGAGCATGAAAATCAGCGCACCGGCGGGCAGGATCTGGCGACGCAGCCACGGCCACTCCACAATACGAAAGTGCGTCCAGCCTCGCAGACCAAGCTGTGCCGCAAGCTGGCGCTGCTCGCCGGGGATTTGCTGTAGCGCCTGTAGCAGCAGTCGACTGGCCAGCGGCAGATTAAAGAAGATATGGGCCAGCAGAATGCCCTGCAGGCCGTAAGGGGTAAAGGTATAGCTGATGCCGATCAGTGAACAGAATTCCGCCAGCCAGCCGCTGCGGCCATACACGCTGAGGATGCCGAAGACGGCAACCAGCACCGGCAGTACCAGCGTCATGGCGCACAGGCGCAACAGGGTGCTGCGGCCGGGAAAGCGACGGCGATAGAGCGCGCGCGCCAGCGGGATGGCGGGCAGCACCGACAGCAGGGCAGAAAGCAGCGCCTGCCAGAACGAAAAGCGCAGCACGTGCCAGAGATAGCTGTCCGAGATGAGGCTGCGCCAGTCGCTCTCCGGCGCGTTAAACCACAGCGACAGGAATGCCAGCAGGGCGATCCCGGCCAGCATTATCGCCGTCAGACCGCCCGGAATCAGCCAGCCAGGGATCAGCGGCTGACGGCGCGTTGCCATTCACCGATCCACTGACTGCGCTGGCTGGCAACGTCCTGCGGGCTGTACTGCAGCGTCGTCGCCGGAACGGTGAGCGTGTCAAAACCGGCAGGCAGGGTGGTTTTGATCGCCGGATACATCCAGTTGCCGGTGGCAATGGTGTTCTGGAAAGCCGGTGTCAGCAGGAATTGCATAAACTCCTGCGCCAGCTTCGGCTGTTTGCTGGCCTTGAGCTGACCGGCCACTTCCACCTGCAGATAGTGGCCTTCGCTGAAGTTGGCGGCGGCGTACTGGTCTTTCTTCTCTTCAATCAGGTGGTAGGCGGGGGAGGTGGTGTAGCTCAGCACCATATCGCTTTCGCCTTTCAGGAACAGGCCGTAGGCTTCGCTCCAGCCCTTGGTGACGGTGACGGTTTTCTGTGCCAGTTTCTGCCAGGCTGCCGGAGCCTGTTCGCCATACACCTTCTGCATCCACAGCAGCAGACCCAGGCCCGGCGTGCTGGTGCGCGGATCTTCATAAATCACTTTGAGCGGACGATCGCTCTCAACCAGCTCCTTCAGGCTTTTCGGCGGGTTTTGCAGGCGGGTTTTGTCGTAAACGAAGGCAAACCAGCCGTAGTCAAAGGGCACAAAGGTAGTGTTTTTCCAGCCGCCGGGAACGCTGCTGCTGTCGGTATTGACCTGACTGGCGGCGAACAGACCGGTTTTTTCGGCCGCATCCAGCAGGTTGTTGTCCAGACCCAGCACCACGTCGGCCTGGCTGTTTTTACCCTCCATCCGCAGACGGTTGAGCAGCGAAACGCCATCCGCCAGCGCGACGAACTTCAGCTCGCAGTTGCACTGTGCCTCAAAGGCTTTTTTGACTGCCGGACCGGGGCCCCAGTCGGCGGAGAACGAATCGTAGGTATAGACGGTCAGTACGTCTTTCGCGGCAGCGGCGGGCAGCGAGAACAGCACCAGCAGAGGTAAGATTTTTTTTAGCACTTTGCGTTCCTTGAAAAGAAGATGCGCAAAGGATCTGAGCAGACAGCACTCTCAAATCCCTACGCCGGTATGAGCCGGATCAGGTTCGACGGGTTTTCTCTCAGCGGTATCACTCTGCTGCCGGGCAGCCGGGTTATCCGCACCCCGTTGAGAACGGCTTATTCTAGAGAGTTCACTCCGCTAACGAAAGCACTCATGCCTCATCCGGTGGCGCAAACCAGGCGGATTTGAAATCGAACCAGCCCAGGGTGTTCATTCTTACGCCGCGCATGCTGCGCTGGCCGTGCAGCTGCAGCCAGTGGTGGAACAGCGGGTGCAGATAATGATTGTCGATCAGCTGCTTGCTCCACTCGGCCAGCGGCAGCTTCTGCTCCCGCCACTGCTGCGCATCCTGCTGCCAGTCGATGGGAATGCAGTGATGCATCAGTGGAACTTCATACAGCAGCGAGAACAGCGAGAAATCCAGCGGTAGCGTAAAGTTGGCGCTGCCCAGCCAGATATCACTGTCGGCGTTTCCCTGATGCCAGCTTTCATAGTCCAGTTCCTGAGTTATCAGTTCCACGCCGTGCGCGGCAAGAATGGGTCCCAGAGCGTTGGCGATGCCCTGGTGTTCAATCTGATCGCTGTACCAGGTAATGGTCAGCGAATCTAACCCCTCTGGCTTGTCGGTCATCTCCATATCGTGGCGATGGTGCCAGCGCGGCAGCAGGCCCCATGCCGGGAACCAGTAACGCTGATAGGCAATCCCGCTGTGGTTGAGCAGGGTAATCGGGTTGAAGATTGAGCTCAGCCAGCGGCGAACGGCCTCGTTACGGCCCAGCTCGGAGCGCTGGTCAAATAGCAGGAAATAGCAGCCTTCCTCCAGACGGCTCTCCTGCGGCTGCTCGTCGGTATCGTCGCTTTGCAGCTTCACGCCCGAGTAAACCAGCTCATCGCTGATTTCCGGTAGCACCCAGATATTGACCTCATCAATCAATGCGCGGTAACCAAAATAGTCGTCGAAGGCGCTGATACGCAGCTGGCTTTGTTGATTGTGCTCGACGGCATAGGGGCCGGTTCCCGTTGGCTGGCGGGCGAAATTGCGAATAAACGGCCACTCTTTTGGCAGGATCATCGCGCTGACGCTGGCCAGCAGCCACGGAAGCCAGCTGTCGGTATGTTTGAGGTGAATGTCCAGCGTCCACGGCGCATTGGATTCAATACGTTCGAAGTGGCTGAATAACGGCTGCTCCTTTAAGCGCTGCAGGCTGGTGATAACGTCTGCCATATCCAGTTCGCGACCGTCGTGGAAGCGAATGGCCGGGCGCAGAAAGAATCGCCAGTGCAGTGGACTCAGCTGTTGCCAGTGGTGGGCGATATCCGGTTCAGCTTCCCCGTTTTCCTCATTTATGCGCGCCAGACCGCTAAATATCTGGCGGGCCAGATGGGTTTCCGATCGCCGCAGCGGCGTGCCCGGCAGTAGGTTAAGCAGTGGACGATAGTAAAGTACGCGGAGGATATGCTTGCCCTGACGAAAACTGCGCCCGAGATGGGAAAGCAGCATCTGCCGCACGCGGTTTTTATCCCCCACTAACTGCACCAGCTGGTCGATACGGTCCTGTTCCAGCAGATCCTCAGCACGCTGCTGCTGTAGGGCCAATCCGGTGTAGAGAAAGCTGAGCCGTGAACGC
This sequence comes from Pantoea coffeiphila, assembly GCF_016909495.1. Taxonomy (GTDB): domain Bacteria; phylum Pseudomonadota; class Gammaproteobacteria; order Enterobacterales; family Enterobacteriaceae; genus Erwinia; species Erwinia coffeiphila. The sequence goes on from NZ_JAFBFW010000005.1 coordinate 386,001, forward strand.
TTGCCGCGCCCGGCTTCCGCCTGCCACTCCAGCCAGCCCGCCTCCTGCATGGCATTCAGCAGATTGCGCATATGGCGCCGCGAGCAGCTGAGCCGTACCGCAAGATCGTTGAGAGTCGTCTCCTGCGGCTGGCCGTCGCAGTATTGCCAGAGGCGGATAAATTGCTGCTGCAAACGCGGTGAGGACATAAAAGAGGAACTCCGTAGTGAAAGCGGTCAGTTTTTCCTGCCGTATATTACGGCGATAATGGCAGCAGATGGAAGAGCGGGAGGCACTCTACGGAGTGGCGCTTGGCCATCTTTAGTGGCTGAGGTCACTGATTTCTGAGTATGGTGCTGTTCACCAGCCAGCGGGCAAAAATGTCGCTGGCTTTTTTCGTCGTTTCTCTTCTAAGCTTTTGCATTATTTCTCCCTTTTTTATGCCAGTGAGGCATTGCTATGAAATCGCTGTTGGCGCGTCATCGTTTTAATCCGATCTATCTGGCGTTTATGGCGATTACGTTTATGGTCGGCATTGCCGGTGCGCTACAGGCACCGACGCTGAGCCTGTTCCTCAGCCGTGAAGTCGACGTGCGGCCGTTCTGGGTGGGGCTGTTCTATACGGTGAATGCGGTGGCGGGGATTGTGGTCAGCCTGCTGCTGGCGAAGCGTTCCGATAATCGCGGCGATCGCCGTATGCTGATTTTGTTTTGCTGCGCCATTGCCGTGGCAAACGCCGTGCTGTTTGCGTTTAATCGCCATTACCTGACGCTGATTACGCTGGGCGTGATGCTGTCCGCCATCGCCAGCGTGGCGATGCCGCAGATTTTTGCTCTGGCACGGGAGTATGCCGACAGTTCGGCACGCGAAGCGGTGATGTTCAGCTCGGTGATGCGTGCGCAGATGTCGCTGGCGTGGGTCATCGGGCCGCCGCTTTCCTTCTCGCTGGTACTGAATTTCGGTTTCACTCTCATGTTTAGCATCGCTGCACTGCTGTTTGTGGTTTGCATCGCGATGATCTGGTTTACCCTGCCGTCGGTGCCCCGAGCGCTGCCGACCACGGCGATGCCGGTGGCTGAGGTTAGCGGATTGAAGAACACCGATGTGCGGCTGCTGTTTATCGCTTCGGTGCTGATGTGGTCCTGCAACAGTATGTATATCATTGATATGCCGCTGTATATCAGCAGCACGTTGGGCCTGCCGGACTCGCTGGCGGGGCTACTGATGGGGACGGCTGCCGGGCTGGAAATTCCGGTGATGCTGCTGGCCGGGCGCTACGTCAGGCGTACCGGTAAGCGTAATATGATGCTGCTGGCGGTGGGCTGCGGCGCGCTGTTCTACCTTGGGCTGGTGCTGTTACAGAATCGCGCGGCGCTGATGGTTTTGCAGCTGTTTAACGCAGTATTTATCGGCATTATCGCCGGAATTGGGATGATCTGGTTCCAGGATTTAATGCCCGGGCGGCCGGGTGCGGCGACCACGCTGTTTACCAATAGTATTTCGACCGGGGTGATTCTTGCGGGGATATTCCAGGGGACGGTGGCGGAAAACTTTGGTCATCACGCGGTGTATATGCTGGCGTTTGCTCTGGTGCTGGTGTCGTTTGCGCTGTCGTGGCGGATTCGGGAGGCGAGGGCAGTGTAACGTGGTAGCTAGCTGCATGTTCGGTGCCAGGGCTGACCGTTACGGGCAGATCGCCGGGTCGCCGTGAATCCTCCCTGGAGGCTTGGCTGCCGCATCCTTGCGGCAGACACCCGGCTAACCTGTCCCGTAACGGTCTGCCTTTCAGGCAATGATGTTGCTGCGGGAAACATCGGTTTTTAACGAACAGCAACGAATTTGTTAACAGGCAATCGGTGTGGGGCGGGTTCGCGGACCGTCGGGCGCATGGACGCGCCCGTCGAGGCTACAGGGAGGTATTCACGCCGAGTCGGCGAACCCGCCCCACACCGATAAGCCAGATGCGAAACAAGCAGCTACACCCAATCCCACACCGATAAGCCAGACTCTCAACAAGCAGCAACCCCAAGTCCTACACCGATAATCCAGGCCCTAAACAAGCAGCGACTACCTGAAATCAGCGTAAAAACACCGGCTGCTTCTCTTCGTAAGCACCGATCGCCGCATCATGCTGAAGCGTCAAACCAATCGCATCCAGACCGTTCAGCAGACAGTGACGGCGGAAGCTATCAATCTCAAAACGATATGCCTTGCTGCCCGCCCGCACCTGCTGATTTTCCAGATCGACGGTGATCTGCATCCCCGGATCGGCGGCAACCATGCGGAACAACTCATCCACTTCGTCTTCCGCCAGCGACACCAGCAGCAGCTGATTATTGAAGGAATTGTTGGCAAAAATATCGGCAAAATCAGAACCGACAATCGCCTGAATACCATAATCGGTCAGCGCCCACGGGGCATGCTCGCGCGATGAACCGCAGCCAAAGTTTTCACGAGTCAGCATAATGCTGGCTCCGCTGAACTCCGGCTTGTTCAGAATGAAATCCGGGTTATCGACCGTGCCATCCGCATCGCTATAGCGCCAGTCGAAGAACAGATTGCGGCCGAAACCGGTGCGGGTCACCATCTGCAAAAACTGCTTAGGGATAATCGCATCGGTATCGACATTGGCCAGATCCATCGGCACGGCAACGCCGGTGTGTTGAGTAAATTTCTTCGCCATATTAATTCCTTACGCCAGCTCGCGGATATCTGCAAAGTGACCGGCTACCGCCGCCGCTGCCGCCATCGCCGGGCTGACCAGGTGAGTACGTCCGCCACGCCCCTGACGACCTTCGAAATTGCGGTTGCTGGTGGATGCGCAGCGCTCACCCGGGCTTAATCGATCGTTGTTCATCGCCAGGCACATTGAACAGCCCGGTAAGCGCCACTCAAAACCGGCATCAATAAAGATCTTATCCAGACCTTCCGCTTCGGCCTGTGCTTTTACCGGACCCGAACCCGGCACCACATAACCCTGCACGCCCTCGGCAATTTTATGCCCTTTCACCACCGCCGCCGCCGCACGCAGATCTTCAATGCGTGAGTTGGTGCAGGAGCCGATAAAGACTTTATCGATGCGCACATCGGTCAGACGAATACCGGGTTTCAAATCCATGTAGGCCAGCGCTTTCTCGGCGGAGGCGCGCTCCACCGGATCGCTGAATGAAACCGGGTCGGGAATCGGGTCGCTGACGGCAATCACCTGGCCCGGGTTGGTGCCCCAGGTGACCTGTGGCGCGATATCCGCCGCTTCGAGCGTGACCACTTTATCAAAGTGCGCGCCTTCATCGGATTTCAGCGTACGCCAGTAATCCACCGCCTGCTGCCACAGATCGTCTTTTGGTGCGAAGCGGCGACCCTTAACGTAGTTAAACGTGGTGTCATCCGGCGCAACCAGGCCCGCTTTCGCACCCAGTTCAATGGCCATATTGCACAGGGTCATACGACCTTCCATGCTGAGTGCTGCCACCGCCTCACCGCAGAACTCGACGACGTGGCCGTTGCCGCCACCGCTGCCGGTTTTACCGATAATCGCCAGCGCGATATCTTTGGCGGTGATCCCCGGTGCCGTTTTACCGCGAACTTCCACCTTCATGGTTTTCGCTCGCGCCTGCTTCAGCGTCTGCGTTGCCAGCACGTGTTCCACTTCGGAGGTGCCGATACCAAACGCCAGCGCGCCCAGCGCGCCGTGGGTCGAGGTGTGTGAATCGCCGCAGACGATGGTCATGCCCGGCAGAGACAGGCCCTGTTCCGGCCCCATCACGTGGACGATCCCCTGAAACTGATGGCTGAGATCGAACAGTTGTACGCCAAAGGCTTCACAGTTCTTAATCAGCATCGACATCTGAATTCGCGCCATTTCACCACTGGCGTTAATGTCCCGGCTCTGGGTAGAAACATTGTGATCCATGGTGGCGAAGGTTTTTGACGGCTGGCGCACCGGGCGTCCGTGTGCGCGCAGGCCGTCAAAGGCCTGCGCTGACGTCACCTCATGAACGAGGTGACGATCGATATAGATCAGCGGTGTTTCATTGGGTGCTTCGTGCACGACATGCGCATCAAACAGCTTCTCGTACAGTGTTTTCATAATTATGCTTCGCGAATAAACCGGGCAATGATGTCGCCCATTTCATCGGTGCCGATAGCCTTGCCGTTGCCGGCTAAGTCACCGGTGCGATAACCTTCTTCCAGCGCACGACTGATGGCCTGCTCAATGGCATCAGCGGCGTTACCTGCGTCCAGGCTGTAGCGTAACAGCAGCGCCAGCGACAGGATTTGAGCGATCGGGTTAGCGATATTTTTACCGGCAATATCCGGTGCTGAACCGCCCGCCGGTTCAAACAGGCCAAAGCCCTGTTCGTTGAGGCTGGCTGAAGGCAACATACCCATTGAGCCGGTGATCATCGCGCACTCATCGGAAAGGATGTCGCCAAACAGGTTAGAACACAGCATCACGTCGAACTGTGACGGCGCTTTGATCAGCTGCATGGTGGCGTTGTCGATATACATATGGCTCAGCTCAACGTCCGGGTAGTCCTGGGAGACTTCGGTGACGATCTGGCGCCAGAGAATTGAGGACTGCAGCACGTTGGCTTTATCGATTGAGGTCACTTTCTTACGGCGCTTGCGCGCTGACTCGAAGGCGATCCGCGCAATGCGTTCGATTTCGAAACGGTGATACACCTCGGTATCGAAGGCGCGTTCGTGCATACCGCTGCCTTCACGGCCTTTCGGCTGACCGAAGTAGATCCCGCCGGTCAGTTCACGCACCACCAGGATATCGAAACCTTTGTCAGCAATGTCGCGGCGCAGGGGGCAGAACTCTTCCAGCCCCTGATACAGGCTGGCCGGGCGCAGGTTGCTGAACAGCTTGAAGTGTTTACGCAGCGGCAGCAGCGCGCCGCGCTCAGGCTGCTCGGCCGGGGGCAGATGTTCCCATTTCGGGCCGCCGACGGAACCAAACAGGATCGCATCCGCCTGCTCGCAGCCTTTTACCGTCGCTTCCGGCAATGGAACGCCGTGCCGATCGATGGCGATGCCGCCAACGTCATATTCGCTGGTGGTAATGCGCAGGCCGAAGCGCTGGCGAATGGCTTCTAATACTTTGCCTGCCTGGGCCATGACTTCGGGTCCGATGCCGTCACCGGGTAATACAGCGAGATGATAGGTTCTGGACATGATTACACGGTTTCCTTTTGATCCTGTTGAGTCGACTTACGTTGCAGTTCCTGCTCGACCTGGCGAGCGCGCCAGATATTGTTCAGCGCATGCACCATGGCTTTAGCGGAAGATTCGACGATATCGGTCGCCAGACCGACGCCGTGGAATTTGCGTCCATTATATTTCACCACGATGTCCACCTGGCCCAGCGCGTCTTTACCGTGACCTTTTGCGGTCAGCTGATAGTTAATCAGTTCGGCGTCAAAATCGGTAATACGGTTAATAGCCTGGTATACCGCATCGACCGGACCGTTGCCGGTTGCGGCTTCGGTTTTCTGCTCTTCGCCGCACAACAGCTGCACGGTAGCGGTGGCGATCACGCTGGAACCGGACTGTACGTTGAAGGTATCCAGTGAGAAGAACTCTGGTTCTTCAGACTGTTTGTTGATAAACGCCATCGCTTCCAGATCGTAATCAAAGACCTGGCCTTTCTTGTCCGCCAGCGCTTTGAAGTCTTCGTACAGGGTATCCAGATTATAATCCGATTCGCTGTAGCCCATTTCTTCCATACGGTGCTTAACGGCTGCGCGACCGGAACGTGAGGTCAGGTTCAACTGTACCTGCTTCAGGCCAATGGATTCCGGGGTCAGGATCTCGTAGTTTTCACGATTTTTCAGCACGCCGTCCTGGTGGATACCGGAGGAGTGAGCGAAGGCATTGGAACCAATTACCGCTTTATGCGCCGGGATTGGCATATTGCAAATCTGGCTGACGGTCTGGCAGGTGCGATAGATTTCCTGGTGGTTGATGCGGGTATGCACATTCATCAACTGACCGCGGGTTTTAATCGCCATAATGGTTTCTTCCAGCGCACAGTTACCGGCACGTTCGCCCAAACCGTTCATCGCACCTTCAATCTGGCGCGCACCGGCGTTGACGGCGGCCAGCGCGTTGCCAACGGCCATGCCCAGATCGTCATGGGTGTGTACGGACAGAATCGCTTTGTCGATATTTGGCACGCGTTCGCGCAGCTGGGTGAAGATGTTGGCGTATTCGTAAGGCAGGGTATAACCGACGGTATCCGGAATGTTGATGGTGGTGGCACCGGCGTTAATTGCGGCTTCCACCACGCGGCACAGATCGTCAATTGGCGTACGCCCGCCGTCTTCGCAGGAGAATTCCACGTCATCGGTGTAGTTACGCGCACGCTTGACCATCTTCACCGCACGTTCAATGACTTCCGGCAGGGTGCTGCGCAGTTTGGTGGCGATGTGCATTGGCGACGTCGCCAGGAAGGTGTGGATACGGTAGGCCTCTGCCACGCGCAGCGCTTCGTAAGCTGCGTCGATATCTTTTTCCACACAGCGTGCCAGCCCGCAGACGCGGCTGTTCTTGATCTGACGGGCAATCGTCTGGACGGATTCAAAATCACCGGGTGAAGAAACCGGGAAGCCGACCTCCATCACATCCACGCCCATACGCTCCAGTGCCAGGGCAATCTGCAGTTTTTCTTTCACACTCAGGCTGGCCTGTAATGCCTGCTCACCATCGCGCAGAGTGGTATCGAAAATAATGACTTGTTGGCTCATGGGTTAATTCCTTGTCTTGATTACGTCGGGCCTGGCCGCGAGCATAAAAAAACCCGCGCATTGGCGCGGGTTTCTTAGGTCTTGCAGGCCTGAATCAGTGATTGATTCCGCCCACTCGTCTACCGCGCAGCGAAGATGCGTTTAGTAGTAGACCGAGTAGGCGGATGGAACGAATCATTGACTCAGACCTCATAAATTCAAAGTGACATTATTGATACCTGATAACGGGGCGGGCTGTCAACTTTCGCTATGGGGTTATTAGCGCGTGACCCCCAATGTCTTAAGGAAAATATTCTGGCGGCTGGCCGCACTTCAGAAGAATAGCCAGCTGAAATGTGATTTCGATCGGGAAATGACGGGCTTAACGATGATTTACTGCGTTATTTTTATTTTTAATTGATTGATTTTAAGTGTTTTGTTTGGTTTTTTTGTAGTGATGGTTTGAGGTGATGCTTTGGCTTTTTTTGGATAAAAATATTATCTTTTCTTTAAAAGTTAGTAGATATAACTAAAAAAAACCAACAGCCAGCGCGGCCCTCCGTGTTTTTTATCCTACACCGTTTTAATAACAAAACGATCGCGCTGATAATTATCTAAACCACAGTACATTCCGCTTTTATAACGCTTTATGTTCAGTGTTATTGTCGATAGCTGAGCCCGGGCGGCAGAGCCTTAATCATCCCTTTCCGCACCCAGTGTGTGGTTTGCCGTTTGCCTGGCAGGTTTTCTACGGTTATGGTAATCGGCATAACCTCAAACCAAAAAAATGACCAGGGTTCTTCCCTGTACCTGGAATTTGGAAATGACTTCCAATTTCTGAGCATATAAAACACGGGTTTTGAAATTATCTGGCAGCGTCCTGACAGGGGAGATGTTGGATAACTCAGTACCTTAAAGCCTGGAGGCAAAGATGGAGATGTTGTCAGGAGCCGAGATGGTGGTCCGATCGTTAATCGATCAGGGCGTAAAACATGTATTCGGCTACCCCGGTGGAGCGGTCCTTGATATTTATGACGCTCTGCAAACCGTTGGTGGTGTTGACCATATCCTGGTCCGCCACGAGCAGGGCGCAGTGCATATGGCGGATGGTTATGCGCGCGCAACCGGCGATGTCGGTGTCGTGCTGGTGACCTCCGGCCCAGGCGCGACTAATGCGATCACCGGTATCGCTACGGCCTATATGGATTCCATTCCAATGGTTGTACTTTCCGGCCAGGTAATGTCCTCTCTGATTGGCTACGATGCCTTCCAGGAGTGCGACATGGTGGGGATTTCGCGCCCGGTCGTGAAGCACAGCTTTATGGTGAAAAGCGTTGAAGAAATTCCGACCATCATGAAGAAAGCCTTCTGGCTGGCGGCGAGCGGTCGTCCTGGCCCGGTTGTTGTCGATCTGCCGAAAGATATGATGAATCCGGCGAATAAACTGCCTTATGTCTGGCCGGAAGAAGTCAGCATGCGTTCTTATAACCCGACAACGCAGGGTCATAAAGGTCAGATTAAACGTGCGCTGCAAACGCTGTTAGCGGCGAAGCAGCCGGTGATTTATGCCGGCGGTGGCGTGATTAACGCCGCCTGTCATGATGAGCTGCGTCAGCTGGCGGAAAAACTTAACGTACCGGTTACCACCTCTCTGATGGGACTGGGAGCCTTCCCCGGCACGCATCGCCAGTGCGTGGGCATGCTGGGCATGCACGGCACCTACGAAGCCAACATGACCATGCACCACTCGGACGTGATCTTTGCCGTGGGTGTACGCTTCGATGACCGTACGACTAATAACCTGGCAAAATACTGCCCGAATGCCACCGTGCTGCACATTGATATCGATCCGACATCAATTTCCAAAACCGTGGCAGCGGATGTACCGATTGTCGGTGATGCGAAGCTGGTTCTGCAGCAGATGCTGGAACTGCTGGCGCAAAGTGACGCGCAGCAGAACTATGACAGTCTGCGTGACTGGTGGCAGCAGGTTGACCAGTGGCGCGCGCGTCAGTGCCTGGAGTTCGATCGCACCAGCGATAAAATCAAGCCGCAGGCGGTTATCGAAACCATTTGCCGCCTGACCAAAGGCGATGCCTATGTTACCTCTGACGTGGGTCAGCACCAGATGTTTGCTGCGCTTTACTATCAGTTTGATAAACCGCGTCGCTGGATCAACTCCGGCGGTCTGGGCACGATGGGCTTCGGTCTGCCTGCCGCGCTGGGCGTGAAGCTGGCGCTGCCGCAGGAAACCGTGGTGTGCGTAACCGGTGACGGCAGTATCCAGATGAATATTCAGGAGCTGTCTACCGCCCTGCAGTACGGTATTCCGGTGCTGGTGCTGAACCTCAACAATCGTTTCCTGGGCATGGTGAAGCAGTGGCAGGATATGATTTATTCTGGCCGCCACTCACAGTCGTATATGGAATCGTTGCCTGACTTCGTCCGTCTGGCGGAAGCGTACGGCCACGTGGGCATCTCTATCAACCGTCCGGAAGAGCTGGAATCGAAGCTGGCCGAGGCGCTTGAGCAGGTGCGTAATGAGCGTCTGGTGTTTGTGGATGTGAATGTAGATGGCACCGAACACGTCTACCCGATGCATATTCGCGGTGGCGCTATGGATGAAATGTGGCTGAGCAAAACGGAGAGGACTTAATTATGCGTCGTGTATTATCGGTTCTGCTGGAAAATGAATCCGGCGCATTGTCCCGCGTGGTTGGGCTTTTTTCCCAACGCGGCTACAACATTGAAAGCCTGACGGTTGCACCGACTGACGATCCAACGCTGTCGCGCATGACGATTCAAACCGTCGGCGACCAAAAAGTGCTGGAGCAGATTGAGAAGCAGCTGCACAAACTGGTCGATGTGCTGCGCGTTAGCGAACTGGGTCAGGGCGCTTTTGTTGAGCGCGAAATCATGCTGGTGAAAATCCAGGCGACCGGTTACGGCCGCGAAGAAGTTAAACGCAGTGCGGAAATTTTCCGTGGCCAGATCGTGGATGTGACACCTTCGCTTTACACGGTTCAGCTTGCCGGCACCAGCGATAAGCTCGACGCTTTCCTCAGCACCGTACGCGAAGTTGCGGAAATTGTTGAAGTTGCGCGTTCAGGTATTGTTGGCGTAGCACGTGGCGAGCGCATCATGCGCTAATCGTCGCTGACGATTTTACAGACAGTCTGCTAACCCGGCGTAATGCCGGGTTTTTTTATTTTTTGCTCAATTGCCCCCGCCACTGATGAAAAGCTGTTGCCCGCTAAACTATTCTGCGGTTAGATGTTATAAACGACTTATCCATAGATGTACTGTGGCTATTGGCCGCAGATACGCGACAGAAGTGTGGGGTTATTGTGAAACTGGATGAAATTGCCCGCCTGGCCGGTGTATCACGCACGACAGCAAGCTATGTCATCAACGGCAAAGCAAAGCAGTATCGTGTCAGCGATAAAACCGTCGAGAAGGTGATGGCGGTGGTGCGTGAGCATAATTACCATCCGAACGCGGTAGCGGCGGGGCTTCGTGCCGGCCGTACCCGATCAATAGGACTGGTTATTCCTGATTTGGAGAATACCAGCTATACCCGAATAGCGAATTACCTGGAACGCCAGGCGCGTCAGCGTGGTTACCAGCTGCTTATTGCCTGTTCCGAAGATCAGCCGGATAACGAAATGCGCTGTGTGGAGCACCTGCTCCAGCGCCAGGTTGATGCGATTATCGTTTCAACCTCGCTGCCGCCGGAGCATCCGTTCTATCAGCGCTGGATCAACGATCCGTTACCGATTATCGCTCTGGATCGTGCGCTGGATCGCGAGCACTTTACCAGCGTGGTCGGTGCCGATCAGGACGATGCCCAGGCGCTGGCTGCTGAACTGCGTAAGCTGCCGGTTAAATCGGTGCTGTTCCTCGGCGCGCTGCCGGAACTGTCGGTTAGCTTCCTGCGAGAGCTGGGTTTCCGCGATGCGTGGAAGGGCGATGAACGGCAGATCGACTTCGTTTATGCCAATAGCTTTGAGCGCCATGCCGCCGCCGCGCTATTTGAAAAGTATCTCGAAACGCACGACATGCCGGAGGCGCTGTTCACCACCTCTTTCGGCCTGCTGCAGGGGGTAATGGACGTGACCCTGAAATCGGAAGGGCGACTGCCGCAGGATCTGGCGATTGCCACCTTTGGCGATCACGAACTGCTCGATTTCCTGGAATGTCCGGTACTGGCCGTGGGCCAGCGGCATCGTGACGTTGCGGAGCGCGTTCTGGAGTTAGTATTAGCCAGCCTTGATGAGCCGCGTAAACCGAAACCCGGTCTGACGCGTATTCGGCGCAATCTTTATCGTCGTGGGCGTTTAAATCGTAAAGCGATCTAACTATTCAGAGAGAAAAAGGCAGCTAAGGCTGCCTTTTTCATATCCATGCATTTACTCTGAGTTACTCTCTGAGGGCGTAGCATAAGATGGCAAATTTATCTTGTATTTGAGATTCATCTTATAGGTATTTAGTAAATATAAGTAAATGAGACAAAAAATGTTGCACCGTTGATTAAATAAGCTAGCGAATAATAATAATCCTGTGAACGTCCGATGCTGTTAGCAGCGCCATGCCTGCGCCGTGCTGGGAAAAGCCTCGGAAATACCCTAAAATGCAGCCCGCGTCGCAAAGCTGAGCACTTATTTCCTTTTATCTCTGAGTGGTATATTTTTGAGCAATTTAATTGGCCGGGCAAATTTCCTGCCACTATTCATTAGTTTATTCTCCGGTGCTCTCTTCAGGTGGTTTGTTTTTAACTTCTCCGCTTTTTATTCCTCTGAGAAATAATGCCTTTCTGCCATGACTGCGGCTTGACAATGTTTTCCTTCGCTCCGTAAACTCTTTTAGTGGGAATTTGTGGTGTAAAGTGGTGTTTTGGGGTAACTGGAGGGGCAGACTGGCATGTTCCGCGGGGCAACGTTAGTTAATCTCGACAGCAAAGGTCGGCTTGCCGTACCAACGCGTTATCGCGATACGCTGATCGAGGAGTCTCAGGGGCAAATGGTTTGTACCATTGACCTCCACCAGCCATGCCTGCTGCTTTACACGCTGCCCGAATGGGAAATTATCGAACAAAAGCTGTCTCGTTTATCCAGCATGATCCCGGCAGAGCGGCGCGTGCAGCGCCTGTTACTGGGGCATGCCAGTGAATGCCAGATGGACAGTGCAGGTCGCTTGTTGTTGGCGAACACCCTTCGTCAACACGCGGGCCTGACTAAAGAAGTGATGCTGGTTGGGCAGTTCAACAAGTTTGAGCTGTGGGATGAACAGACCTGGTATCAACAAGTCAAGGATGATATAGACGCAGAGCATTCCTCTCAGCAGCCTTTGTCTGAGCGGTTGCAGGATTTGTCGTTATAGCTATGCAGGATACTTTTAATCACACCACGGTGCTGTTGGATGAGGCGGTTAACGGCCTCAATATTAAATCTGACGGCATCTATATTGATGGCACCTTCGGGCGCGGCGGGCACTCACGCCTGATCCTCTCCCGGTTAGGCGATCATGGACGTCTTTATGCTATCGACCGCGATCCGCAAGCTATAGCAGCCGCTGCTGAGATTACCGATCCGCGTTTTAGCATTATTCATGGCCCGTTTTCAGCGTTGGCAGAGTACATGGCCGAGCGTGGGCTGAGCGGCAAGATCGATGGAATTTTGCTCGATCTTGGTGTTTCCTCCCCGCAGCTGGATGATGCGGAGCGCGGTTTTTCGTTTATGCGTGATGGACCGCTGGATATGCGTATGGACCCAACGCGTGGGCAATCAGCGGCAGAATGGCTGCTGCAGGCCGACGAGAGCGATATCGCTTTTGTGCTGAAAACCTTTGGTGAAGAGCGCTTTGCCAAACGCATCGCTCGGGCGATTGTAGAACGCAATCGCGTAGAGCCGATGACCCGAACAAAAGAACTGGCCGATGTGATTTATGCCGCAACGCCGGTGAAAGATAAGTTCAAGCATCCGGCAACGCGCAGCTTCCAGGCGATCCGCATATGGGTTAACAGCGAGCTGGAAGAGATTGAACAGGCGCTAAAAGGTGCGCTTAGCGCGCTGGCACCGGGTGGACGGCTGTCGATTATCAGCTTCCACTCATTGGAAGACCGTATCGTGAAGCGTTTTATGCGCGAGCAGAGTCGCGGACCGCAGGTGCCACACGGCCTGCCGATGACCGAAGCGCAGCTTAGCAGCCTTGGCGGCCGTCAGCTGAAAGCGCTGGGCAAAATGATGCCGGGTGAGGCGGAGACCGCTGAAAACCCACGTGCGCGCAGTTCCGTACTGCGTATTGCGGAGAGAACAGCGTCATGATCGGCAATGAGCGTCACAGTTTACCCGGTGTTATCGGTGGTGACCTGTTACGCCACGGTAAGATCCCGCTGATCCTGCTGATTTCGGTGCTGGTCTCATCGGTACTGGTGGTGACGACCGCGCATAAAACGCGGCTGCTCACCGCTCAGCGTGAACAGTTGGTTCTGGAGCGAGACGCGCTGGATATTGAATGGCGCAACCTGATCCTTGAAGAGAATGCGCTGGGCGATCACAGTCGTGTGGAGCGGATAGCAACAGAGAAACTTCAACTGCAGCACGTTGATCCTTCTCAAGAAAATATTGTGGTACAGCAATAAGGAAACACGGACTCAATGAGAGCCGCAGGCAAAACGCAGAAACTGAAACGCACGGAAGATAAGGCCAGCTTCGTTAGCTGGCGTTTTGCGTTGCTGTGCGGCGGTATTTTCCTGGCGTTAGTCGGACTGCTGCTGCGTGTTGCCTATCTGCAGGTGATCAATCCAGACCGGCTGGTGCGCGAAGGGGATATGCGTTCCCTGCGCGTGCAGGCGATACCGACCTCACGCGGTATGATCAGCGATCGCGCCGGGCGTCCGCTGGCGGTTAGCGTGCCGGTCAATGCCATTTGGGCTGACCCGAAAGAGCTGCACGACAAGGGCGGTATTACACTCGATAGCCGCTGGAAAGCGCTTTCAGATGCACTATCCATTCCTCTCGATCAATTGGCAACGCGCGTTAACGCAAATCCCAATGGGCGTTTTGTCTATCTGGCACGCCAGGTTAATCCAGCGATTGGCGATTACATCAAAAAACTCAAGCTTCCGGGCATCTATCTGCGCGAAGAGTCCCGCCGTTACTACCCGGCAGGGCAGGTGACTTCCCATTTGATTGGTTTTACCAATATTGATGGCCAGGGCATTGAGGGTGTTGAAAAAAGTTTTGATAAATGGCTGACCGGCCAGCCCGGTGAGCGGACAGTGCGTAAAGACCGCAATGGACGAGTGATTGAAGATATCTCCTCCGTAGATAGCCAGGCTGCGCATAACCTCGCGTTGAGTATCGACGAGCGTCTGCAGGCGCTGGTGTATCGCGAGCTGAACAACGCGGTGGCGTTTAACAAGGCCGAATCAGGTACTGCGGTGCTGGTTGATGTGAACACCGGCGAAGTCCTGGCGATGGCCAACAGCCCGGCGTATAACCCGAATAACCTTTCCGGCACCACTAAAGATGTGATGCGTAACAGGGCGATTACCGACATCTTCGAACCGGGTTCCACGGTGAAGCCGATGGTGGTGATGACCGCGCTGCAGCGTGGTGTGGTGCGTGAAAATAGCGTGCTGAATACGATCCCTTACCGAATTAACGGCCACGAAATCAAAGACGTGGCGCGTTACAGTGAACTCACCCTGACCGGGGTGCTCCAGAAGTCGTCTAACGTTGGGGTTTCTCGCCTGGCGTTGGCGATGCCATCCAATGCGCTGGTAGATACTTACGCACGCTTTGGTTTTGGCAAAGCGACCAATTTGGGGTTGGTCGGAGAAAGCAGTGGCTTATATCCTCAAAAACAACGGTGGTCTGACATAGAGAGGGCCACCTTCTCTTACGGCTACGGGCTGATGGTAACGCCGTTACAGTTAGCGCGAGTCTATGCAACCATCGGCAGCTACGGCGTGTATCGCCCGCTGTCGATCACCAAAGTTGACCCCCCTGTGGCGGGTCAACGCGTCTTCCCTGAAGCGACCGTGCGCACCGTGGTGCACATGATGGAGAGCGTGGCTCTGCCGGGCGGCGGCGGGGTGAAGGCGGCCATTAAAGGCTATCGTATTGCGATTAAAACCGGTACGGCGAAAAAAGTCGGCCCGGATGGCAAATACGTCAATAAATACATTGCTTATACCGCCGGTGTGGCACCGGCAAGCAACCCTCGTTTTGCGCTGGTGGTGGTGATTAACGATCCGCAGGCCGGCAAATATTACGGTGGTGCGGTTTCTGCACCGGTATTTGGCGCCATCATGGGTGGCGTACTGCGCACCATGAACGTTGAGCCGGATGCGCTACCGACCAGTGACAAAAACGAGATGGTAACTAATAAGAGTGAGGGATCGCGTGACCGATCGTAATCTGCACGACTTACTGGCACCCTGGGTGACCGGTTTGCCCGCGCGCACGCTGAATGAAATGACACTGGACAGCCGCGTGGCGGCTTCCGGCGATCTCTTTGTCGCGATTAAAGGACATGCGGTTGATGGCCGTCGTTTTATCCCTCAGGCGATAGCCCAGGGTGTGGCGGCAGTTATCGCTGACGCCGATGGCGAAGCCGAAGATGGCAGCGTGGTGGAAATGCACGGCGTGCCGGTGATTTACCTGTCGCAGCTTTCCCAGCGCCTGTCTGCGCTGGCCGGGCGCTTCTATCAGCAGCCAGGTGAAAAGTTAAAGCTCATCGGCGTGACCGGAACCAACGGAAAAACCACCACAACACAGCTGTTGGCACAGTGGGCACAGCTGCTGGGCGAAACCGGTGCGGTGATGGGGACCGTGGGTAACGGTCTGTACGGCCAACTGGCCGCAGCGGAAAATACCACCGGTTCAGCGGTTGATGTTCAGCATCAGCTGGCGTCGCTGCTGGAAAAAGGCGCGACGCTGGCGGCAATGGAAATCTCTTCTCACGGTCTGGTGCAGCACCGCGTTGCCGCGCTGCCGTTTGCCGCAGCGGCATTTACCAACCTGAGCCGCGATCACCTGGACTATCACGGTGATATGGCCCGCTACGAAGCAGCAAAATGGCTGCTTTTCTCCGAGCATCAGGTGGGCGAAGCCATTATCAATGCAGATGATGAAGTTGGCCGCCGCTGGCTGCAGCAGCTACCTGATGCCGTTGCCGTGACCATGGAAAATAATTTGCAGTCTGACTGCCACGGGCGCTGGTTAAAAGCGACCGAGGTGCAGTATCACGACGGCGGTGCGAGCGTGAAGTTTGCCTCCAGCTGGGGCAACGGTGAATTTGAAAGCCGCCTGATGGGGGCCTTTAACGTCAGCAACCTGCTGGTGGCGCTGGCGACTCTTCTGGCATTGGATTATCCACTGGCCGCGTTGACCGCAACCGCAAACCAGCTACAGCCGGTGACCGGGCGTATGGAAGTGTTTACTGCGCCGGGCAAACCGACGGTGGTGGTGGATTATGCACACACCCCTGATGCGCTGGAAAAAGCACTGGCTGCGGCACGCCTGCATTGTAAAGGCAAGCTGTGGTGCGTGTTCGGCTGCGGCGGCGACCGTGACAAAGGCAAGCGTCCTTTGATGGGGGCTATCGCCGAGCAGTTTGCCGATGTGGTGGTGATCACCGACGACAACCCGCGCAGTGAAGATCCTGCGGCGATTGTGGCCGATGTGCTTACCGGCCTGCTGGACCCGAGCCGTGCTCGCGTTGTTCTTGGACGTGCGCAAGCGGTCACTAACGCCGTGATGCAGGCGCAGGAAGGTGACATCGTGCTGGTGGCGGGTAAAGGCCACGAAGATTATCAAATCATCGGCCAGCAGCGTTTTGATTATTCCGACCGGGTCACCGTCGCGCGGCTGCTGGGGGTGGTGGCATGATCGCCTTTAGCCTCAAGCAACTGGCAGACATCACCGGAGGAACGCTGTTCGGTAACGATGCCACCATCGACGCGGTGACTACCGACACCCGGAAAATTACCGCCGGTTGTCTGTTTATTGCGCTGAAGGGTGAGCGCTTCGACGCGCACGACTTCGCCGAGGATGCGGTTAAAGCCGGTTCTTCAGCACTGTTGGTGAGTAAGCGCTTACCAGTAGAGGCCGCACAGGTCGTGGTTGCCGATACCCGCCTCGCGCTTGGCCGTATTGCCGGCTGGGTGCGTCAGCAGTCTTCTGCCCGCGTGGTGGCGCTGACCGGCTCCTCCGGTAAAACCTCCGTCAAAGAGATGACCGCCGCGATCCTGCGCGAATGCGGCGAAACGCTCTACACCGCGGGCAATCTGAATAACGACATCGGCGTGCCGTTGACGCTGCTGCGCCTGACGGCGGAACATCAGTATGCGGTGATTGAACTGGGTGCGAACCACCAGGGCGAGATCGACTACACCACCGAATTAACCCGCCCTGAAGCCGCGCTGGTCAATAATCTGGCCGCTGCCCATCTTGAAGGCTTTGGTTCGCTGGCCGGGGTGGCAAAAGCCAAAGGCGAAATCTTCAACGGGCTGCCGCTGCACGGCACCGCCATTATCAACAGCGATAGCAATGACTGGCCGCACTGGCAGCCGTCGCTTCAGGGCAAAACCGTCTGGCGTTTTTCGCCGGAGCAGCAGGCCGACAGCGATTTTTATGCCAGCAAGGTGAGTTTCAGCACTCGCGGAACGCTCTTCGTGCTGCATACGCCGCAGGGAGAGATCGATATCACGCTGCCGCTGCCGGGCCGTCACAATATTGCCAACGCGCTGGCCGCCGCTGCGCTGGCCCTGTCGGTAGGCGCGCCGCTCAGCGCCATTCGCCAGGGATTGAGTTCGCTGCAGGCCGTTCCGGGCCGCCTGTTCCCTATTGTGCTGGATGACGATCGGCTGCTGCTGGATGACAGCTACAACGCCAACGTCGGATCAATGACGGCTGCTGCACAGGTGCTGGGTGAAATGCCTGGCTACCGTGTGATGATCGTCGGTGACATGGGTGAGTTGGGGGCGGAAGCCGCCGAATGCCATCGCCAGGTCGGTGAAGCGATTCGCCTGGCCGGGATTGATAAAGTTTTAAGTACAGGCAGCCTCAGCCATGACATCAGTGATGCCAGCGGCGTTGGGGAGCATTTCAGTGATAAGGCATTACTTAGCGCTCGCGCGCTGGCGCTGCTTTCTGAACATCAAAAGATAACCGTATTAGTCAAAGGATCGCGTAGTTCTGCAATGGAGCAGATCGTACGTACCTTACAGGAGAAAGGCGCATGTTAGTCTGGCTGGCCGAGCATTTGGTCTCTTTATATTCTGGCTTTAACGTCTTTTCCTATCTGACGTTTCGCGCCATTGTCAGCCTGCTGACCGCACTGTTTATCTCGCTGTGGATGGGTCCACGGATGATCGCCCGCCTGCAGGAAATGTCATTTGGCCAGGTCGTGCGTAATGATGGCCCGGAGTCGCACTTCAGCAAGCGCGGCACGCCGACCATGGGCGGGATTATGATCCTGACCTCGATCACCATTTCCGTTCTGCTGTGGGCGTATCCTTCTAACCCTTACGTCTGGTGCGTGCTGTTTGTGCTGGTGGGTTACGGCATCGTCGGCTTTGTGGATGATTACCGTAAGGTGGTACGTAAAGATACCAAGGGGCTGATTGCTCGCTGGAAATACTTCTGGCAGTCAGTGATTGCTCTGGCGGTTGCCTTTGCTATGTACGCTATTGGTAAAGATACCCCAGCAACCCAGCTGGTGGTGCCGTTCTTTAAAGACGTGATGCCGCAGCTGGGTCTGCTCTATCTTCTGCTGACCTACTTTGTGATCGTCGGCACCAGTAACGCCGTTAACCTGACCGATGGCCTGGATGGCCTGGCCATTATGCCAACGGTGTTTGTTGCCGCAGGCTTTGCCTTAGTTGCCTGGGCTACCGGTAACGTGAAATTTGCTGAGTACCTGCATATTCCTTATCTGCGCCATGCCGGTGAGCTGGTGATTGTCTGTACCGCTATTGTCGGTGCCGGGCTTGGATTCCTGTGGTTTAACACTTACCCGGCTCAGGTCTTTATGGGCGATGTCGGCTCTCTGGCCCTCGGCGGTGCGCTTGGGACTATCGCCGTGCTGCTGCGTCAGGAATTCCTGCTGGTGATTATGGGCGGCGTGTTCGTGGTTGAAACCCTGTCCGTTATCCTGCAGGTCGGCTCGTTTAAATTACGCGGCCAGCGTATTTTCCGCATGGCACCGATTCATCACCATTACGAACTGAAGGGCTGGCCGGAGCCGCGCGTGATTGTGCGCTTCTGGATTATTTCACTGATGCTGGTGCTGATTGGCCTGGCAACGCTGAAGGTACGTTAATCATGGCTGACTATCAGGGTAAAAAAGTCGTCATCATCGGGTTGGGCCTGACCGGCCTTTCCTGTGTTGATTTCTTTTTAGCGCGTGGCGTAACGCCGCGCGTGATGGATACCCGTGTCGTTCCGCCTGGGCTGGAAAAACTCCCGGCGGCGGTTGAACGCTGGCTGGGGTCTCTGAACGACAGCTGGCTTCTGGACGCTGACCTGATAGTCGCCAGCCCGGGAATGGCGCTGGCGCATCCTTCACTGATGGATGCGGCGGAAGCGGGCGTTGAAATTGTCGGTGATATCGAACTGTTCTGCCGCGAGGCTCAGGCACCGATTGTCGCCATTACCGGTTCGAACGGTAAAAGCACCGTCACCACGCTGGTCGGCGAAATGGCGCAGGCCGCAGGCTGGCAGGTAGGGGTCGGCGGCAATATCGGCCTGCCAGCGCTGATGCTGCTGGATAAACCGGCGCAGCTGTACGTACTGGAGCTTTCCAGCTTCCAGCTGGAAACCACAAGCAGTCTGCGTGCGGCGGCGGCAACGATCCTCAACGTGACTGAAGATCATATGGACCGCTACCCGCTGGGCATGCAGCAGTATCGTGCGGCTAAGTTACGAATTTATGAAAACGCTGCGGTGTGCGTGGTCAACGCGGATGACGCTATGACCATGCCGGTACGCGGTGCAGACCAGCGCTGCGTCAGCTTCGGCGTGGACGTTGGCGACTACCATCTCAATCGCCAGCAGGGCAGTACCTGGCTGCGGGTGAAAGGTGAGAAGGTGCTGAATACTGCGGAAATGAACCTGACGGGCCAGCATAACTACACCAATGCGCTGGCCGCGCTGGCGCTGGCGGATGCCGTTGGCCTGCCGCGTGCGACCAGTCTGAAGGCGCTGACGACCTTTGCTGGGCTGGCGCATCGCTTCCAGCTGGTGCGTGAAAATAACGGTGTGCGCTGGATTAACGACTCTAAAGCCACCAACGTCGGGAGCACCGAGGCTGCGCTGAATGGTCTACAGGTTGCCGGTACGCTCTGGCTGCTGCTGGGCGGCGACGGCAAGTCCGCCGATTTCAGTTCGCTGACCCGGTTCCTGCAGGGCGATAACATTCGCGTTTACTGCTTTGGCCGTGATGGTGCTGAGCTGGCGGCGCTGCGGCCGGAAATTTCCGTACAAACAGACACGATGGCTGAAGCGATGGCGCAGATTGCCGGTCAGGTTAAATCGGGCGATATGGTGCTGCTGTCACCCGCCTGCGCCAGCCTGGATCAGTTTAAAAACTTTGAGCAGCGCGGCGACCTGTTTGCCCAGCTGGCACAGGAGATGGGCTGATGCGATTACCCGGTCTGAGCCTTGCTGGTGGCATTTCCGATCGCCTGAAGGGCTGGGTGATGGGATCGCGCGAGAGCGATACCAACTCAATGGTGCTGTACGACCGCATGCTGCTGTGGCTGACCTTTGGCCTGGCGATTATCGGTTTTGTGATGGTGACGTCGGCATCGATGCCGGTGGGGCAGCGCCTCTCCGACGACCCGTTTTATTTCGCCAAGCGTGATGCGTTCTATATCGCACTGGCGTTCGGCATGTCGCTGGTTACGCTGCGGGTGCCGATGGCTGTCTGGCAGCGCTACAGCAACATCATGCTGATGGTGACGATTTTTATGTTGTTGGTGGTACTGGTGGTGGGAAGCTCGGTGAACGGTGCATCGCGCTGGATTGCCCTCGGGCCGCTGCGTATTCAGCCCGCGGAACTGTCAAAGCTGGCGCTGTTTTGCTATCTGGCCAGCTATCTGGTGCGCAAGGTTGAAGAAGTCCGCCATAACTTCTGGGGCTTCTGTAAGCCGATGGGTGTGATGGTGGTGCTGGCCGTACTGCTGCTGGCTCAGCCTGACCTTGGAACCGTGGTGGTACTGTTTGTGACCACGCTGGCGATGCTGTTTCTTGCCGGAGCGAAATTATGGCAATTCCTGGCGATCATCGGCTCCGGGATTTTTGCCGTTTGCCTGCTGATTGTGGCGGAACCGTACCGTATGCGACGCGTCACATCGTTCTGGAACCCGTGGGAAGATCCGTTCGGCAGCGGCTACCAGTTAACCCAGTCGCTGATGGCATTTGGTCGCGGTGAATTCTGGGGCCAGGGCCTTGGGAACTCGGTGCAAAAACTGGAATATTTACCCGAGGCACATACCGATTTTATCTTCTCGATTATTGGGGAAGAACTGGGTTATATCGGTGTGGTTTTCGCGTTGTTAATGGTATTCTTCGTCGCTTTTCGCGCGATGTCCATCGGGCGCAAGGCGTTAGAGATCGATCAGCGATTTTCGGGCTTTCTGGCGTGCTCAATCGGCGTCTGGTTCAGCTTCCAGGCTCTGGTTAACGTTGGCGCTGCGGCGGGCATGTTACCGACCAAAGGCCTGACGCTGCCGCTGATCAGTTACGGTGGATCGAGTCTGATTATTATGTCGACTGCCATCGTGCTGTTGTTACGTATTGATTATGAAACGCGTCTGGCAAAAGCCCAGGCGTTTACGCGAGGTTAGTCGATGAGTGGAAAGCGACTGATGGTGATGGCCGGTGGAACCGGGGGGCACGTTTTCCCCGGGCTGGCAGTTGCGCACCATCTGATAGCACAGGGCTGGCAGGTGCGCTGGCTGGGAACCGCAGACCGAATGGAAGCGGACCTGGTGCCAAAACACGGAATCGACATCGAGTTTATTCGTATTAGCGGACTGCGCGGTAAAGGTATCAAGGCGCAGCTGGCTGCACCGCTGCGGATCTTTAACGCCTGGCGCCAGGCGCGGGCGATTATGAAACGCTGGCAGCCGGATGTGGTGCTGGGAATGGGCGGTTATGTTTCCGGTCCCGGCGGTCTGGCGGCATGGAGCTGCGGAATTCCGGTCGTGCTGCATGAGCAAAACGGTATTGCCGGGCTGACCAATAAGTGGCTGGCAAAAATTGCCAAAAAAGTGATGCAGGCGTTCCCGGGTGCATTTCCGAATGCGGAAGTCGTCGGTAACCCGGTGCGAACCGACGTGCTGGCGCTGCCGTTACCGGCAGAACGTCTGACCGGTCGTGATGGCCCGGTGCGAGTACTGGTGATCGGCGGTAGTCAGGGTGCGCGTGTGCTAAACCAGACTCTGCCACAGGTGGCTGCGATTCTGGGCGACAGCATTACGTTGTGGCATCAGGTCGGGAA
The DNA here is from genome assembly GCF_016909495.1 of Pantoea coffeiphila. GTDB lineage: Bacteria > Pseudomonadota > Gammaproteobacteria > Enterobacterales > Enterobacteriaceae > Erwinia > Erwinia coffeiphila. The sequence continues at coordinate 408,224 of NZ_JAFBFW010000005.1, forward strand.
GGGCGCGCTGGACAGCGTTAACCAGGCGTATGCGCAGGTGGGGCAGACCCAGCATAAAGTCACCGAATTTATTGATGATATGGCGGCAGCCTATGCCTGGGCGGACGTTGTGGTATGTCGCTCCGGCGCATTAACCGTCAGCGAAGTCGCGGCGGCAGGGTTACCGGCGATTTTTGTCCCGTTCCAACATAAAGATCGCCAGCAGTACTGGAACGCGCTACCGCTTGAGCAGGCCGGTGCCGCAAAAATTTATGAGCAGCCGCAGTTTACCGCTGAAACGGTTGCCTCAACGCTGGCAGGCTGGGATCGCGCAACGCTGCTGCAGATGGCCGAAAAGGCCCGCGCCGTTGCCATCCCGGATGCTACAGAGCGCGTCGCTGCTGAAGTCAGCAAAGCGGCGCTGTAAACACTATTTGCAGAGTCGGGATTACCCGATTCAAAGAAACACAGGTGTGGCAAAGAAGAGATGAATACACAACAACTGGCAAAACTGCGTTCTATCGTGCCCGAGATGCGTCGCGTCCGGCACATCCATTTTGTTGGCATCGGTGGTGCCGGCATGGGCGGTATTGCCGAAGTGTTGGCGAATGAAGGTTATGAAATCAGCGGCTCCGACCTGGCACCGAATGCGGTGACCCAGCATCTGAGCGCGCTGGGCGCAACGATCTATTTCAACCACCGCCCGGAAAACGTTAGCGATGCCAGCGTGGTGGTGGTGTCGACCGCGGTGGCACAGGATAACCCGGAAGTGGTGGCTGCCCGTGAAGCACGTATCCCGGTGATCCGCCGCGCAGAGATGCTGGCTGAACTGATGCGTTTCCGTCACGGCATTGCGATCGCCGGAACTCACGGGAAAACCACCACCACGGCGATGGTTTCCAGCATTTATGCCGAAGGCGGACTGGACCCGACATTCGTAAACGGTGGGCTGGTTAAAGCCGCAGGCACCCATGCTCGCCTGGGCAGCAGCCGCTACCTGATTGCTGAAGCGGATGAGAGTGATGCGTCATTCCTCCATCTGCAGCCGATGGTGGCGATTGTTACCAACATCGAAGCCGACCATATGGACACGTACCAGGGCGACTTTGAGAACTTAAAGCAGACGTTTATTAACTTCCTGCACAACCTGCCGTTTTACGGCCGTGCGGTGCTGTGTATTGATGATGCCGTAATCCGCGATCTACTGCCGCGCGTCGGCCGCCAGATCACCACCTACGGCTTCAGCGATGATGCCGATGTGCGGGTTGAGAATTACGAACAGCGCGGCGCGCAGGGGCTGTTTACTCTGGTTCGCCACGATAAACCGTTAATGCATGTGACGCTGAACGCGCCGGGCCGCCATAACGCGCTGAACGCCGCTGCTGCCGTGGCGGTTGCCACAGAAGAAGGCATTGAGGATGAAGATATCCTCAGCGCACTGGAAAGCTTCCAGGGCACCGGACGTCGCTTTGACTTCCTCGGCGAATACCCGCTGGCAGAAGCCAACGGTCATCCGTCGGGCACCGCGATGCTGGTTGATGACTATGGACATCATCCGACCGAAGTTGACGTTACGATTAAAGCCGCACGCGCGGGCTGGCCGGACAAAAACCTGGTGATGATTTTCCAGCCGCATCGCTACACGCGTACTCGCGATCTGTATGACGATTTCGCTAACGTGCTGTCGCAGGTCGATGTATTGCTGATGCTGGACGTCTATTCTGCCGGTGAAACCGCCATTCCCGGGGCCGATAGCCGGTCACTGTGCCGCACGATTCGCGGCCGCGGCAAAGTAGACCCGATTCTGGTTTCCGATCATGACGCCGTACTGGAAACCCTGCTGCCGAAGCTTTCCGGCAATGATTTGATCCTGGTACAAGGTGCAGGAAACGTTGGGCGTATTGCCCGCAAACTGGCAGAGCTGAAGTTACAACCGCAGACGAAAGAAGAGGAATATCATGGCTGATAAAGTAGCGGTATTGCTGGGTGGAACGTCCGCAGAGCGTGACGTATCCCTGTTATCGGGTGCGGCCGTACTGGCCGGACTGAAAGAAGCGGGCGTGGATGCACATCCGGTAGATATTCGTGATGTTCCTGTACTGAGCCTGAAAGAACAGGGCTTCACCAAAGCCTTTATTGCTCTGCACGGTCGCGGTGGCGAAGACGGCACGCTGCAAGGCGTTCTGGAGTTCCTGGATATTCCTTACACCGGCAGTGGCGTGATGGCATCAGCGATTACCATGGACAAGCTGCGCAGTAAGTTCCTCTGGCAGGGCTGTGGGCTGCCGGTTTCGCCGTATGTGGCGTTAACCCGCAAGCAGATGGATGCCGGTATCGACGGTGACGTCGCTGACAGCATCGCTGCCCTCGGTATGCCGCTGTTTGTGAAGCCAAGCCGTGAAGGTTCCAGCGTGGGGATTTCCCGCGTGAACCATGCTTCTCAGCTGCATGCAGCGCTGGTGGAAGCCTTCCGCCACGATGACGAAGTGCTGGTTGAAGCCTTCCTCAGCGGTCCGGAATACACCGTTGCGGTGATCGGCGACCAGATTATGCCGTCTATCCGCATTCAGGCAGCCAGCGAATTTTATGACTATCAGGCGAAGTACATTTCTGATGATACGCAATATTTCTGCCCGTCAGGATTAAACGATGAGCAGGAAGCAGAACTGAGCCAGCTGGTGATCGCCGCATGGCGCGCACTGGGATGCAGCGGCTGGGGTCGTGTTGACGTGATGATGGGCGGTGACGGTCGTTTCTACCTGCTTGAGGTGAACACCTCGCCAGGGATGACCAGCCACAGCCTGGTACCGATGGCGGCTAAGCAGGCTGGCCTGAGTTTCTCACAGCTGGTAGTACGTATTCTGGAACTGGCCGACTGATATGTCTCAGGCGGCGTTAAATGTTCGAAACCGCGAAGCGCAGGAGAAAGCGCGAACCGGGCGTAGCAATGGCTCACGCCTGGCCGGGATACTGTTTTTGCTGATGGTTATCGGCACCATGCTGGCCGGCGGTTTTGTTGTATTGAAGTGGATGAACGATGCATCAAGACTGCCGTTATCGAAGCTGGTAGTAACGGGGCAAACCCACTACACCAGGAATGATGATATCCGTCAGGCGATTTTATCGCTTGGCGAACCCGGCACCTTTATGTCGCAGGATGTGGACATCATCCAGCAGCAGATCGAACGTCTGCCGTGGATACAACAGGTGAGCGTGCGCAAGCAGTGGCCGGACGAATTAAAGATTCATCTGGTTGAGTATGTGCCGGTTGCGCGCTGGAATGATGTGCACATGGTTGATGCCGACGGGAAATCGTTCAGCGTTCCGGCCAGCCATCAGGATAAAGAAGCGTTACCGCTGCTGTATGGCCCGGAAGGGAGCGAAACGGAAGTGTTGACCGGCTACCACCAGATGCGGGATGTACTGGCGGCGAGCAAGTTTAAGTTAAAGGCTGCGTCAATGACTGCGCGTCGGTCATGGCAGCTGGTGTTAGATGATGATACCCGCCTGGAGCTGGGGCGTAGTGAAGATATGAAGCGGTTAAAACGCTTTATCGATCTCTACCCGACTCTGCAACAGCAGGGCCAGGCGGAAAACAAGCGTATCAGCTACGTGGACCTGCGTTATGACTCTGGCGCGGCAGTAGGATGGACACCCGAACTCATTACTAGCGCTGAAAGTCATCAGCAACAGAATCAGGTACAGGCTAAACAACAATGATCAAGTCGACGGACAGAAAACTGGTAGTTGGACTCGAGATAGGCACCGCGAAGGTTGCCGCCCTGGTAGGAGAAGTCCTGCCCGATGGCATGGTCAATATTATCGGGGTGGGCAGTTGCCCGTCTCGCGGCATGGATAAAGGCGGCGTTAACGACCTGGAATCGGTAGTGAAGTGCGTTCAGCGCGCTATCGACCAGGCTGAGCTAATGGCAGATTGTCAGATTTCTTCGGTTTATCTGGCGCTGTCGGGCAAACATATCAGCTGCCAGAACGAAATAGGGATGGTTCCTATTTCAGAAGAGGAAGTAACCCAGGAAGATGTGGAAAACGTGGTTCACACCGCGAAATCCGTCCGTGTTCGTGATGAACACCGCATCCTCCATGTTATTCCGCAAGAATACGCGATCGACTATCAGGAAGGGATCAAGAACCCGGTTGGATTATCCGGCGTGCGCATGCAGGCAAAAGTGCATCTGATCACCTGCCACAACGATATGGCGAAGAACATCGTCAAAGCGGTAGAACGCTGCGGCCTGAAAGTGGATCAGCTGATTTTTGCCGGGCTGGCCTCAAGTTTTGCTGTGTTGACCGAAGATGAGCGTGAACTGGGCGTCTGCGTGGTGGATGTCGGTGGTGGCACGATGGACATTGCGGTTTATACCGGCGGCGCGCTGCGTCACACCAAAGTTATTCCTTATGCGGGTAACGTGGTAACCAGCGATATCGCTTATGCTTTTGGTACACCACCAACGGATGCCGAGGCGATTAAAGTCCGTCACGGTTGTGCGCTTGGTTCTATCGTTGGCAAAGATGAAAACGTTGAAGTGCCGAGCGTGGGTGGCCGACCACCGCGCAGCCTGCAGCGTCAGACGCTGGCTGAGGTTATCGAGCCGCGTTACACCGAGCTGCTGAATCTGGTCAACGACGAAATCCTGCAATTGCAGGAACAGCTTCGCCAGCAGGGCGTTAAACATCACCTCGCGGCCGGTATCGTTCTGACCGGCGGCGCGGCGCAGATTGAAGGATTGGCGGCTTGCGCCCAGCGTGTTTTCCACACGCAGGTGCGTATCGGACAGCCGCTAAACATCACAGGATTAACGGATTACGCGCAGGAGCCTTACTACTCAACGGCGGTTGGCTTACTGCACTACGGAAAAGAATCTCACCTCAGCGGTGAAGCAGAAGTAGAAAAAAGAGCCTCAGTGGGTAACTGGTTCAAGAGAATCAACAGCTGGCTGAGAAAAGAGTTTTAATTTTTACCATAGAGATCATGCTAGTCTTATTAGTATTAGTGATCTCCAGGCGAACAGGCACATAAACGGAGAGAAATTATGTTTGAACCTATGGAATTAACCAATGACGCGGTGATTAAAGTCATCGGCGTCGGCGGCGGCGGCGGTAATGCCGTAGAGCATATGGTGCGTGAACGTATCGAAGGCGTTGAGTTCTTCGCGGTAAATACAGATGCTCAGGCCCTGCGTAAAACCGCAGTCGGCCAGACAATCCAGATTGGTAACGGAATCACCAAAGGTCTGGGCGCGGGTGCAAACCCGGAAGTCGGCCGTAACTCTGCCGAAGAAGATCGTGAAGCACTGCGTCAGGCACTGGATGGTGCGGACATGGTGTTTATCGCTGCTGGTATGGGCGGCGGTACTGGAACAGGTGCTGCGCCTGTTGTTGCCGAAGTGGCGAAAGAGCTGGGCATCCTGACCGTTGCCGTGGTGACCAAGCCGTTTAATTTCGAAGGCAAAAAACGCATGGCGTTTGCCGAGCAGGGCATCGCTGAACTGTCTAAGCATGTCGATTCACTGATCACTATCCCGAACGACAAGCTGCTGAAAGTTCTGGGCCGCGGAATTTCTCTGCTTGATGCATTTGGTGCGGCGAACGACGTACTGAAAGGTGCCGTGCAGGGTATTGCCGAACTGATCACCCGTCCGGGTCTGATGAACGTTGACTTTGCTGACGTGCGTACCGTGATGTCCGAAATGGGCTACGCGATGATGGGCTCCGGCGTGGCATGCGGTGAAGACCGTGCGGAAGAAGCAGCAGAAATGGCGATCTCCAGCCCGCTGCTGGAAGATATTGACCTTTCTGGTGCACGCGGCGTGCTGGTTAACATTACCGCCGGCTTCGATCTGCGTCTCGACGAATTCGAAACCGTGGGTAACACCATCCGTGCCTTCGCCTCCGACAATGCTACCGTGGTTATCGGTACATCACTCGATCCGGAAATGAACGACGAACTGCGCGTCACCGTGGTGGCAACCGGTATCGGTATGGACAAGCGTCCAGAAATCACACTGGTGACTAACAAGCAGTCTTCTCAGCCTGTGATGGACCATCGTTACCAGCAGCACGGTATGTCGCCGCTGCCGCAGGAACAGAAGCCTGCTGCAAAAGTGGTTAACGATCAAAGTCCTCAGACTAACAAAGAGCCAGATTATCTGGATATTCCGGCCTTCCTGCGTAAGCAGGCGGATTAAGAATTTACCTAAAAAGTGGGAAAATTCACTCTTTGTGTTAAACTATTCGCCCGCCAGTGCAGTAAACTGGCGATCGGATAGAATTTTTGCGAGATAATGCGATGATCAAACAACGGACATTAAAACGTATTGTTCAGACGACTGGCGTCGGTTTACACACCGGCAAAAAAGTCACGCTGACGTTACGCCCTGCGCCGGCTAATACCGGGGTCATCTATCGCCGCACTGACTTGAATCCACCGGTAGATTTTCCGGCTGATGCAAAATCCGTGCGTGATACCATGCTCTGTACTTGCCTGGTGAATGAGCATGACGTGCGTATTTCGACAGTCGAACATCTGAACGCTGCCCTTGCCGGCCTCGGCATCGATAATATTGTGGTGGAAGTTAACGCGCCTGAAATTCCAATTATGGACGGCAGCGCAGCACCCTTTATCTATCTGCTGATGGATGCCGGTATTGAAGAACTGAACAGCGCTAAGAAATTTGTCCGCATCAAACAGCCTGTCCGGGTTGAAGACGGCGACAAATGGGCCGAGCTTTCGCCGCATAATGGTTTCTCTTTGGATTTCACCATTGATTTTAACCATCCGGCAATCGACTCCAGCTCTCAGCGCTACCGCATGGACTTCTCTGCTGAAGCCTTTGCGCGTCAGATCAGCCGTGCTCGTACTTTCGGTTTTATGCGTGATATCGAAGCGCTGCAGTCTCGTGGCCTGTGCCTGGGCGGCAGTTTTGACTGTGCAATCGTGGTGGATGACTACCGCGTATTGAACGAAGACGGTTTACGCTTCGAAGACGAATTCGTACGTCACAAAATGCTCGACGCGATCGGTGACCTGTACATGTGTGGCCACAACATTATTGGTGCGTTTACCGCATTCAAATCGGGTCATGCACTGAACAACAAGTTACTGCAGGCGGTTCTGGCTAAGCAGGAAGCGTGGGAATGGGCAACGTTTGAAGACGAAGCTGAACTCCCGGTGACATTCAAAGCACCAAATCTGGTTCTGGCGTAAGCCATAACCACTCTAACGACTGGTTGAGCTGGTACTCTCTCCGGCCAGCGAGGCCAGTCGTTCTAATATCTTCTTAAGTTTTTCCGGGCTTTGGCTCGCAACGCTGCGTAAAATCTCCGCACTATGTTCACTCAACTGCCTGATTGGCGGTTTTTCTGCTTTTTGCGCCTGAATGCTGCTTTCTTGAACGGATTCATGTCCTTTTGCCGCGAGGGAAGGATTAATCCTGATGTCGATCGACGTCAATGATGGTAATATTTGGGCACGTAATGCTGACAGCAGGCTGGATTGTTCATAGCGTAAACGCATCAACCAGCTGGCGTTAGCCGTTTCGATCACCAGAATTCCCTGGCGAAAATTAGCCACACGGCACCAGGGATGCAGCTGAGCGGGAATAACTCCCTGCACTGCGCGATTCAGCTTGTTCAAGGCAATCGCGCGCTGCTGAATATTTTGCAGCATGCTTTTATCCTGGGCCTGGTCGAAATAACTTTCAATTGATTGTGGGCGACTATCACGCATAGCTAGCTCCGGCGGAACACAGTGATCGGTATTCTAAATCGTTGGCGACAATTTGGCAGACGGTATTTCTGGCCGCATCTCCTGTTGGGGATGGTCGCGGCGAGTCTCGGCCTGCCTCAGGCGTCAGCGCATGACCGCACTACCTTAGCAGAAACCTCTTCCAGAAGCCTGAATATCGGCAGCGCTGCGCGTTTTGACAGCCTGGCACTGCTACAGGAAAGCGTTCGCCGCCCTTCATTTAGCGTAGACTACTGGCATCAACATGCGATTCGTACGGTCATCCGCCATCTGTCGTTTGCCCTGACGCCTTCTGTCGTTCCGGCTGCTGAGGAAGTTCAGCCGCTGCAGGCGCAGAAGCTGGCTCTGCTGGACACCCTTAACGCGCTACTGACACATGAGGCCCGGCCTCCGGTCATTATTCGGCGTACCGCTCCGCGTGAAGTGGCTGTTCTTCCGTCTCATCATATCGGCCTGTGGCTGGCCCAGGTTCGCGGTATTCGTGCCGGGCCCTCTCTTCTCAGCTAAATTCATATAAAAATCGTTAATAATCAAACAGTATGACCGCGGAAAAAAGCCGTGGCTGAGAGAAATTACTTATTATGTTTACAAAATTACTGACTAAAGTTTTTGGTAGCAGCAATGACCGTACCCTGCGTCGCATGCGCAAAGTCGTTGAGCAGATTGGCAAAATGGAACCGGATTTCCAGAAGCTAACCGATGAAGAGCTGAAAGCGAAAACCGGCGAATTCCGTGCCCGCCTGGAAAAAGGTGAAGTGCTGGAAAACCTGATCCCGGAAGCCTTCGCCACCGTTCGTGAAGCCAGCCGTCGCGTGTTCGGTATGCGCCACTTCGACGTCCAGCTGCTGGGCGGTATGGTACTGAACGATCGCTGCATCGCCGAGATGCGTACCGGTGAGGGTAAAACCCTGACGGCAACCTTGCCAGCCTACCTCAATGCCCTTAGTGGCAAAGGGGTTCACGTGGTGACCGTTAACGACTATCTGGCCCAACGTGACGCCGAAAACAACCGTGGGCTGTTCGAATTCCTTGGGCTGAGTATCGGTATCAACCTGCCGGGTATGCCTGCACCAGCCAAGCGTGCCGCCTATGCTGCGGATATCACCTACGGCACCAACAACGAATACGGTTTTGACTACCTGCGTGACAACATGGCGTTCAGCCCGGAAGAGCGCGTACAGCGTAAGCTGAACTATGCGCTGGTGGATGAGGTGGACTCAATCCTGATCGATGAAGCGCGTACGCCGCTAATCATCTCCGGTCCTGCGGAAGACAGCTCAGAACTGTACATCAAAGTTAACAAAATCATTCCTCACCTGATCCGTCAGGAGAAAGAAGACTCCGACTCATTCCAGGGCGAAGGTCACTTCTCTGTTGATGAAAAAGCGCGTCAGGTTCACCTGACCGAGCGCGGCCTGGTGACGATTGAAGGGCTGATGGTCAGCGAAGGCATTATGGAAGAAGGCGAGTCCCTTTACTCACCGGGCAACATTATGATGATGCACCATGTGACCGCTGCGCTGCGTGCCCATGTGCTGTTCACCCGCGACGTTGACTACATCGTAAAAGACGGTGAGGTGATCATCGTTGATGAACACACCGGCCGTACCATGCAGGGGCGTCGCTGGTCTGACGGCCTGCATCAGGCGGTAGAAGCCAAAGAAGGCGTGGATATTCAGAACGAAAACCAGACGCTGGCTTCGATCACTTTCCAGAACTACTTCCGCCTTTATAACAAGCTGGCCGGTATGACCGGTACTGCGGATACCGAAGCGTTTGAATTCAGCTCGATCTATAAACTGGATACCATTGTTGTACCAACCAACCGTCCGATGGTGCGTAAAGATCTTCCTGACCTGGTCTACATGACCGAGAAAGAGAAAATTGATGCGATCATTGAGGACATCCGCGAACGTACCGCTAACGGTCAGCCGGTGCTGGTCGGTACTATCTCGATTGAAAAATCAGAAGTGGTTTCCAACGAGCTGACCCGCGCGGGCATCAAACACGAAGTTCTGAACGCCAAGTTCCACGCCCGTGAAGCGGATATCGTGGCGCAGGCCGGTCAGCCGGGTGCGGTAACTATCGCCACCAACATGGCTGGTCGTGGTACAGACATTGTGCTGGGCGGCAGCTGGCAGGCTGAACTGGCCGAGCTGGAAGAGCCAACACAGGAGCAGATCGACGCCATTAAGAGCGCGTGGCAGATCCGTCATGATGCAGTGCTGGCTTCCGGTGGTCTGCATATTATCGGTACCGAGCGCCATGAATCCCGCCGTATTGATAACCAGCTGCGCGGTCGTTCCGGTCGTCAGGGTGACAACGGTTCATCCCGTTTCTATCTGTCGATGGAAGATGCTCTGATGCGTATTTTCGCCTCTGACCGCGTTTCCAATATGATGCGTAAACTGGGGATGAAGCCGGGCGAAGCGATTGAGCACCCATGGGTGACAAAAGCGATTGCCAACGCGCAGCGCAAAGTGGAAAGCCGCAACTTCGATATTCGTAAGCAGCTGCTTGAATATGATGACGTAGCTAACGACCAGCGCCGTGCTATCTACACCCAGCGTAACGAACTGCTGGATGTTTCCGACGTGTCAGAGACCATTATCAGTATTCGCGAAGATGTCTTTAAAGCCACCCTCGACAGCTACATTCCACCGCAGTCGCTGGAAGAGATGTGGGATATTCCTGGTCTGCAGGAGCGTCTGAAAGCTGATTTCGACCTCGATCTGCCGATTGGCGAATGGCTGGATAAAGAGCCAGATCTGCATGAAGAAACGCTGCGCGAGCGTATTATGGACCAGGCGAAAGAGCAGTATCAGCGTAAAGAAGAAGTCGTTGGCGCTGAAATGATGCGCAACTTCGAAAAAGGCGTGATGCTGCAAACGCTGGACTCACTGTGGAAAGAGCACCTGGCCGCTATGGACTACCTGCGTCAGGGCATCCATCTGCGTGGTTACGCGCAAAAGGACCCGAAGCAGGAGTACAAGCGTGAATCCTTTGCCATGTTTGCCGCGATGCTGGAGTCGCTGAAGTATGAAGTTATCAGCACGCTGAGCAAGGTTCAGGTACGTATGCCGGAAGAAGTTGAGCAGATGGAAGAACAGCGCCGTCAGGAAGCTGAACGCCTTGCTCAGCAGCAGCATCTCAGCCATGTCGATGATGAAACTGAAGCCGCTCAGGAACTCGCTGCGCAGACCGGTGAGCGTAAAGTGGGCCGTAACGACCTCTGCCCGTGTGGTTCAGGTAAAAAATATAAACAGTGTCACGGCCGTCTGGCGTAATTTGCCAGCCAGCTAAGCGCTGAAACAGGGCCGGGTGATTACCCGGCCTTTTTTTGTCTGAAGGAAAAGTAAGAAAGAATAAACAAAGAAGGAGCGAGGGTGGGTGAATGGTCCTTATGCCGCGTTTCTGATAATAAACAGAATGAGTCCGGCAGCGGCGAGTCCTGGCCCGAACGGAAAGGGGGCTGATAACGATCGCCGGGAAATCAGACGGCTGGCACAAAGCCAGATAATGCTGCTGAGTGATGCCAGCAGTAACAGCAGCGGTAAGGCCTGCCAGCCCAACCAGGCACCTAAGGCTGCCAGCAGCTTGGCATCTCCCAGTCCCAGCGCTTCTTTCCCCCGCAGCAGGCGATAGCCATACGCAAGCAGCCACAGCACCAGATAGCCGACCAGTGCGCCGATTACACTCTGCTGTAATGAAATATGCGGCAGACAGTGGAGGAGCTGAAACAACATACCCAGCCATAACAGCGGAAGCGTCAGTAAATCGGGCAACAGCTGATGCTCAATATCGATCAGGGTCAGTGCCAACAGTAGCCAGACAAGTATCCATGAGGCGATCAGCGTTCCTCCTGGCGGCAACAGTGCGGCCATCATCACCCATAACAGCATGCAGCTTAACTCGACCAGCGGATAACGACACGATATGCCGTGCGAACAGTAGCGGCAACGCCCTCGTAGTATCAGCCAGCTAAAAAGAGGGATATTATCAAAGCATTCAAGCGGATGAGCACATTGCGGGCAATGGGATCGCGGCAGCCACAGATTAAAGCCGTTCTCCTGACGCTTGATCATGTGCGGCAGGCGATAAACCACCACATTGAGCAGACTGCCAAAGCAGATCCCCAGCAGCGCAGTGAAGAAGAACAGAACGGGATTATTCATCAGGTAACTCCTTTTACCTTTTACATATTATCCGGGGCGATAAGCCTGTTACTGCGTTACTGCGTTACTGCGTTACTGCGTTACTGCGTTACTGCGTTACTGCGTTACTGCGTTACTGCGTTACTGCGTTACTGCGTTACTGCGCTGGTTGAGTGAAGCTATCGCCATTTATCCGTTAGGTACAGCATAAATGGCGGCTTTATTGCGGCTATGGAAACCTGCTCGCAGCTTCTCTTCGTCTTTACATTCATGTTGTTAAATAAATACGATCAGAGCCACAAACATACACAGGATAAAAGCATTCTGCGTAATTGATGATTGTGAAAAATACGGTGAGCGCATTAATTGCTCTGATAGTGCAACATTGTTGTGTCGTGCATTTTCTGCATTTATTATCGTATTCTCAATAGTCGTATCAGAATCTGAATTTGCTGCGCCTGTTTGCCGTTTCACTGATGTATATTCTTCAACAGGTGCTTTTGCCAGCGTTTTCCACTGATTCTCATTTAATTTCAAACCGTAATACGGTACGGTAATCAGCAAATTTGCGGGTAAGTTATTGCGATGCAACAAAGCCCTGATCTGGAATGTCAGTTGATGATAATTGTTGTCGCTAATTCGCTGGTGATTTTCGTACCAAACGATATTGATAATATCCCGTTTGGTGTAGACTTTTTTAATCAGACATACGAGTAAACGTTTTTGTGCTTCATTTAAATCGATGCTGAGCTGGCGCGATGCTATCTCCAGAGTATTAGTATTACAGTTAACGATTACACCTTCAGATAACTCCAGTGTATCGTGATTGAGTATTTCAATACATTCTTCAGTGCTAAACATGATGTAATCCTTATGCGTTGATGTTTTCAATGCCGATAATGCTAATTTTAAGTGTTATTTCTTGCAAGAGGGTGAAATTATTAAGGCGTGATTAATAATAAATTAATGTTTTTATCTTGTTGTTTTTAAAGTAATTAATGGTCTGTTTTTGATATTGCTTAATAATAAATTAAAAACAATATTATTGGTTTTTTTTATCTTTTTTCATGATGGCTTTCATTTTTTTATGGTGGTTTAATACATTTTTACATGCTTTTTCTTCATCTTTTAATGAATTCAGGGTTTCCTGGCTTTGACTGAATTCTCTACAGGGAACATACACTGAAATCATGAGAAGAGTGTTGCGGATGCACCAGGGTAAATGCTAATGTTTAACAGGTTTTTCTATCAGAGTGATAATTATGAAGTATCTGCACATTGCTGTGGGGATTATACGTGATGCACAGCAGCGTATTTTTTTGACGCAGCGTTCGGCTGATTCTCATATGGCAAATAAATGGGAGTTTGCTGGCGGTAAGTTGGAGTCTGGGGAAACGGCTGAACAGGCATTAAAACGTGAGCTGAATGAAGAAGTCGGCATTGACGCGATTAGTTTTCTCCCCTTTATGACAATTGAACATCAATTTGACGATCGGCACGTGACAATCGATTTCTTTATTGTGGAAGAATGGCTAGGTGAACCCTATGGACGGGAAGGTCAACCACAGCGTTGGGTGGCTCAAAGTGAACTGGTGGCTGAAGAATTTCCACCAGCTAATGCTGAAGTTATTGCTCGTCTTAAAGCCAGCGCGTAAAGCATCAGGTAATATTCGACGAGCTATAACATTAAACTAGCCGTTATCGGAATTCGTCTTGCTGCTCACTCCAGTCATCGCTGTCGTTTTGATCGCTATGGCTGGGGATATATTTCTCTTCAGCAGCCCATTCACCTAAATCAATCAGCTGACAGCGCTTGCTGCAGAAAGGGCGCCACGTGCTTTGTTGATCCCAGGCCACCTGTTTACCGCAGGTGGGGCAATCCACCATCGTTACGTCACTCATTTTTTATAACCTTAACAACAGGCCAGCTCGAAATCGAGACGGGCAGGGACTTCACCATTTTCACTGTCCAACGGCAGGAAGCGAATGGCATAACGGCTCTTATGGCCGGAAACTTGAGGATATAGCGAATCCTCAAGCTTTAACTGTAAACGCAGCAGATCGGCGTTTTCGGCGTTGTCCTGAAAGAACCCATTCAGGCTGGTGTGATTGCGGAAGATCCCTGCCTGGCGAATCAGGTCAAGAATGGTGGTGAGTGCAGCTCGAATCGGTTCCAGCGAACTGAGCCACTTACTGACCTGGCGATCGCGCACCGATTGTTCAACGTGCAGCCAGATGTGCAACGTCGGGAGATCAAAACTACAGCATCCACCAGGAATGCTTAAACGCTGACGGACCAGACCGATCATCCGATCTTCACGTAGAGCCTGTCCCATCCGCGGTGCAGCCATCAGCGCATCGTTGCGCTTTCTGAGGTCGCTGCTCAGGGCATTGACTAAGGTGATATCAACACCGGGCAGTTCAGCCCATGAACGCAACTTCTGCTGCTGCCGTTCCAGTTCTTTTAAAATTTCGGTTCTTAACTCGCCGCGTTCAAAAACGTCCAGCAGTTCTGCCGCATTGCGAAAAAAAGTCAGTGCGCCAAGATGGTCAACAATATTCTGGCTTGCGGATAGCTGCTTGAGTAAGAACTCAATGCGTAGCCAGGTGCGCATTTTTTCATTCAGTGGGTATTCAAAAAGAACCGTTGTACTCATGCTGTTAATCCCGATCTTTTGCCGCAGCCAGTGCGATGTAGCGCTGGTTGAGTACGGCAACATGCGCTATCACCTCTTCCGGTGACGCGCTGTTATCAATAATGTCATCAGCCACCGCCAGGCGCTCATCGCGTGAAGCCTGGGCGGCCAAAATGTTTTCAGCCTGTTCACGACTGATATTGTCGCGAGCCGTGGTGCGGATCAGTTGGGTTTCTCGATCCACATCAACAACCAAAACCCGGTCAGCCAGGCGTTGTAGTCCATTTTCTACCAGTAGCGGGACAACCCACAAACACCATGCAGAACGTGCTAATGCTAACTGTCGTTGTGTCTCAGCGTGGATAAGAGGGTGTAACAAATTGTTAACCCAGTTTTTCTCTACGCCAGAATTAAAAATGATATGGCGTAACGCCGATCGGTTCAGGCCGCCGGTTGGCAACAGAACATCGTCACCAAACCTTTCCTGCAAGGCCAACAGCGCCGGTTGACCGGGCTCGACCACCTGACGGGCAATGATATCGGCATCAATAACGTCAATGCCCAGCTGCGCAAAGGCATTGGCAACGGTACTTTTCCCGCTGCCGATCCCGCCGGTCAGCGCTACGGTGTAAGGCATAGCTTGATTCTCGCTCCCTTGCAACGGTACATCTGCAACGTCACCGGGCTTTACAATGCGGAAGACGGCAAATATGAGGCACAGATCACAAGAGATATTTACAGGTAAATTTATGGGATTGTAGCGTAAATATTTCATGTTTCGCAGTCTTGTCGACGCGTTTTTAGCGCGTATGATAACGTCACTGGAACTGGCATTCAGCCTGTGATCGGAGATCTCCCCTGAAAGGGGACGTTTCTGAATCAACGCCATAAACCAGGAAAATCGTTATGCGTATTGAAGAAGATATCAAGTTAGGCTTCAAAGATGTCCTCATTCGGCCTAAGCGTTCAACGCTACAAAGCCGTTCTCAGGTGGAACTGGAACGTCAGTTTACCTTCAAGCATTCGGGTATTGCCTGGTCAGGTGTACCGATTATCGCCGCCAATATGGATACCGTTGGTACCTTCAGCATGGCGGAGGCGCTGGCTTCTTTCGATGTTCTCACCGCGGTACACAAGCATTACAGCGTTGAGCAGTGGAGCCAGTTTATCGCCCGGGTGCCGCAGTCTGTGCTGCAACATGTCATGGTTTCAACCGGTACCTCTGCTGAGGACTTCAATAAACTGCAGAAAATTCTCGCACTTTCGCCGCATTTGAACTTCATCTGTATTGATGTTGCCAACGGTTATTCAGAGCATTTTGTTACGTTTCTTAAACGGGCGCGAGAAGCCTGCCCTGGCAAAACGATCTGTGCCGGAAATGTGGTAACCGGTGAAATGGTGGAAGAACTTATCCTTTCCGGTGCCGATATTGTAAAAGTTGGCATCGGGCCGGGTTCAGTCTGCACTACGCGGGTAAAAACCGGCGTCGGTTATCCGCAGCTTTCCGCCGTTATTGAGTGCGCCGATGCCGCACACGGCCTTGGCGGTCAGATCGTCAGCGATGGTGGCTGTTCCGTACCGGGCGATGTTGCTAAAGCTTTTGGCGGTGGCGCGGACTTCGTCATGCTGGGCGGGATGCTTGCCGCTCACGATGAGTGCGAGGGCGAAATCATTGAAGAGAACGGCGAGCAGTTTATGCTGTTTTACGGCATGAGTTCTGAGTCTGCGATGAAACGCCACGTCGGCGGCGTAGCGCAGTATCGTGCAGCAGAAGGTAAAACCGTTAAACTGCCGCTGCGTGGCCCGGTTGAACTGACTGCCCGTGACATACTGGGTGGCTTACGCTCGGCTTGCACCTACGTTGGTGCGGAACGACTGAAAGAGCTGACCAAACGCACAACGTTTATTCGCGTTGCCGAGCAGGAAAACCGCGTTTTTAACCGCTAACGGCCGCTGTTGAACCTCCCTGCGTTGATTGAAAAGGGAGGTTCAGCCCAGCGCATCCCCAAGGCGAAATACCGGCAGATACATTGCCACCACCAACGTTCCTACGATAATACCAATCACCACCATCATCATCGGTTCCAGTGCTGCAGCAAGCGTATCGGCCAACTGGTGTGTCTCGGCCTCATGCCAGCTGGCAAGTCGGGTCAGCATCGCGTCCAGCGATCCAGACTCTTCACCCACCTTGATAAGCTGGTAGCACAGAGGCGTAAACAGACTGTGTGGTTTCAGCGCCTGGTGCAAAGGATTACCTGCGGCAATATGCTGCTGAAGCTTAACGATGGCTTCCTGCCAGAGTAATGCGCTGACGGTTTTCTCCACCGCCTGTAGGCTTTGCAATAAAGTCAGACCCGCGTGCTGAGTCAGCGCCAGGGTCGTGTAAATCTGGCTGAGCTGGCTGCCCCGATAAAGCGGTGATAATAACGGAGTCTTCAGCAGAAGCCTTTGTTCAACTCTTTGCCAGTTCGGGATGTTTTTACGCTGCCTGCGATAGAACATGCCGGCAGCGATGACCGGCACTATCAGCAGTGGTGCCTGCTGCTGTAACCATTCTGAAAAGGCAATCACCGCCGCGGTAAAGGCAGGCAGTGGCGCATCAAAAGTCTGATAGATCGCGACAAATTCCGGCAGTACAAAAATCAGCATGCCGATGCTCACCAGTAGCGCGACGGCCAGAATAAACAGCGGATAGCGCAGCGCTTTCTTCACTTTCTGCTGCAACAGCTGCTGCCGTTCCTGCTGCTGTGCAAGCCGCAGGCAGCATTCATCCAGCTCGCCTGTGAGTTCACCGATATGAATCAGTGCAGGATAAAGTGGCGAGAACACTTCTGGCCACTCCCGTAGTGCTGATGAAAATGGCTCGCCGTGCGTTATCTTCTCCTGCAGGTTTAGCAGGAGTGCCCGCCAGCCTGAATCGGGATGGCCTTCAGCGAGCAGCTGAAGCCCACTGACCAGTGGCATTCCCGCTTTTAACAGCGTTGCAAGTTGACGGATGAAGGCGATTTTATGTTGCCACCGCCAGTCACCAGCACGGTAGCGGCGACCGCGGGAAATTTTTAACGGTAGCTGTTTCATACCGACGATTTCATCAACGACCCTGGCAGAATCTGGCGCAAAGCCGCAGCCGCTGTGAATAGCACCATTATCGTCGATCGCCTGCCAGCGAAATAAATAGCGCCTGCTCATCCCGGTCCTCCGGTCACTCGCGTCAGCTCTTCGAGTGTTGTCTCTCCTCTATTAACGCAGTGCAGCCCGCCGGTGAATAAAGGTTCCATACCCTGTTGGAGAGCTAACTTTGCCAGTGTTTCCGGACTGGCATTCTGTGCAAGGGCATTTTGCAGTGATGGAAAAACGGGCAGCATCTCAAACAGCGCCAGCCGACCGTAATATCCCGAAAAGCAACGTTCACACCCAACGGCTCGCCAGTTCTGCACCGTTCCCGGCCAGATATCGCTGGGAAAATGCGCCAGTGCTTCCGCTGGCTCGCGGCAGTGCGAACAGAGCTTCCTCACCAGGCGCTGCGCAACGATCAGTTTGAGTGCGGAGGCCAGCATATAACCCGGAACACCCATCTGCCCCATGCGAACCAGCGTTTCCGTGGTGGAGTTAGTGTGCAGGGTAGAGAGCACCAGATGCCCGGTTTGCGCGGCCTTGACGGCTATTTCAGCCGTTTCAGCGTCGCGGATTTCCCCCAGCATAATCACGTCCGGGTCCTGGCGAAGCAGCGCCCTCAGCACAAGATTGAAACTCAGCCCGGAACGCGTGTGGATCTGGGTCTGATTGACTCCCGCAAGCGGGATCTCTACAGGGTCCTCTACGCTGCACAGATTGCGGCTGGGTGCATTAAGCCAGCTCAGGCCGCTGTAAAGCGTAAACGTCTTGCCGCTGCCGGTAGGGCCGGTCACCAAAATTAACCCCTGTGGTTTAGAGAGCGCGCTACGGTAGTGTTTTAGCAACGTCGCAGGCATGCCGAGTTTTTCCAGTGATATTGCCTGTTCATCACTTTGCAGTAGCCGTATTACTGCTTTTTCGCCGCAGCGCGTGGGCAGGGTCGATAACCGGAAAGACTCGGTTTTATCGGCAAGCACCAGCGAAAACTGGCCATCCTGCGGGACTCGCCGTTCAGCGATATCCAGACTGGCAAGTATTTTAAGCCGGGCGATTAGCGGCGCGCTGCCCTCACTGAGAACCATTGCCTGCTGTAAAACGCCGTCCACCCTTATCCTGATCCGCAGACCGTGCTCCTGGGGTTCAATATGCACATCGGAGGCGCGTTTTTGCAGTGCCATACTCAGCAGTTGGTTAACTCTGTCTATTGCGCCAGCGCCTGCCTCATCAGGGCGTTCTGCCCCTTCCTGGGGTCCCTGATTACGGTGTAAATATTGCTCGAGCCGTGCCTGCGGCCAGCATTCCACGTCGATTACGCCAGGTGTGAGAAAACGCAGCTCCGTCATCATCTCGTGCGGTGGCGTACCGGACAGCGCAATGTGCAGGCGCTGGTGGCTGAACTCAACGATTGCGGCCTGATAGCGCTCGCAGATGGCTTCAACGGCACGCTGGCTGGCGCTAATCATTGTTTCTGCTCCTGTTCAAAGCGGAACAGGTCCTCACAGGCTTCTTTTAATCCACTGCTGTCGCTGGTGCAGCTACGCTGCCAGCTGAGATAGCCGTCGCTGCTGTCCCACTGTGGTGTTAATGTCACGTTCAACCCTTTCAGGCTTTCCTGACCGGTGAGCGAGATAATGCCTGCGCTTACCGTTATCGCAGAAACGTAGCGCGAAGTTCGCGTTGAAGGCACACCCTGACTGCCAGCATCACAGCCGGTAATGCCGCCGTGCTCAATCGCACATAGCTCAACACCGGTTTTATACGGCATAGCCGTTTGCAGCATGTCTGTCAGTGCAGCCTTCTGCAGGTAGTTCTGGTATGCGGGCAGGCCAATCGCACTCAATATGGCGACAATGGCAATAACGATCATCAATTCAATCAACGTAAATCCCTGCTGGCTCATGGTAAGTCTCCTTGTGGTTAACAGGAGGCACCATAATCCTGAATAAAAACGTGGAATAGCGGCAAAGCAGGCAATTCAGAGGCTGATTCAAAACAATTAAACGGGGTAGCTTTGTTGCATAAAAGGTTTGCGGCAAGTGCCGCATTTTGCCTCTTAAGGGCTTTTGAGGGACAGGCGCACGGCGTATCTTTCGCCACTCCCGGCTATGTATTTCAGGCCGGAGGGCACCAGTTAAAGGGATTTCAGGGATAAAAAAGGTCAGCACAAAAGGCTGACCGTGGGAGGTATATGGAAAGCGGCAGAGGCTTAACGAAAACGCATCGACAGATCCAGTGCCCGCACGTGCTTGGTCAGTGCGCCAACAGAAATATAGTTGACCCCGGTTTCGGCAAAGGTCCGCAGCGTTTCATCGGTGACGTTGCCAGACACTTCCAGCAACGATCGGTTATTGCTCAGAGTGACGGCTGCGCGCATCTGCTCAACGCTGAAATTATCCAGCATGATAATGTCTGCGCCAGCATTCAACGCCTGTTCCAGTTCGTCCAGGGACTCGACTTCAACTTCAACCGGCACGTCCGGGTGCAGCCAGAATGCTTTTTCAACCGCTTTGGCAATCGAACCACAGGCGATGATGTGGTTCTCTTTAATCAGGAAAGCATCGGACAGGCCAAGTCGATGGTTAGCACCACCTCCGCACAGCACGGCATACTTCAGCGCTGTGCGCAGTCCCGGCAGCGTCTTTCGTGTGTCCAGCAGCTGAGTGTGTGTGCCTTCCAGCAGGGCAACATAGCGGCTAACCTCCGTTGCCACACCGGAAAGCGTTTGAACAAAGTTCAGCGCTGTGCGTTCCGCCGTCAGGATCAGCTGGGCCGGGCCGCTAACCTCAAACAGCGTCTGGTTGGTGGTAATCGCATCCCCATCGGCAACGTGCCAGGTAATTTGCGTTTTATTCCCCAGCTGGATAAACACCTCTTCAACCCAACGTTTGCCGCAGAAGATCCCAGGTTCACGGGTGATCACCACCGCGTGAGCCTGGGTATCCTCTGGCAGCAGGCCAGCAGTGATGTCTTTGCAGGGATCGACTTCGCCACCAAGGTCTTCACGCAGCGCCTGGGCGACGGCAGGGGGAATATCGTCCTCAATACGCTCCATCAACTCGATACGGCGGTTATCAGGATCGTAACGGCGGGATGTCATGATTTAACTCCGAAAGGTCGGGTAACAGATATTGCCATGCTAGCCTGTTTTTCCCCCGTTTGTCAGCCATCGGTGGGGCCTGTTATCCGACATTTTCTTATCGACTCCGGTACCAGAAACACCGGTATCCGCTCTATTCTGGCGTTAACCCGGCTGGCTACCGAGTAGAGAGGGAGATATGCCCAACGCGATAGCGCTCTGTACTCGGGGCATCGCCAAACGGCATTTCGCTTAGCTCAAAGCAGAGCCGCCGCCACTGCTGTACATCCCAGGCAAGGATGCGGGTGATACCGGCTGCTGGTTCGGGGAGGTTGCTGATTTGGCTTAAATCGCTGTCTACAGCAATGGGCACGATCTCACGTCGGGCAAAGGCGGACCGTTGCAAAGTGCTACCCGGGCGGAAGCCCAACACCGGCCAGCAGTCGATAGCGGGCCTGCCGAAGTCAGAAATCAGTTTTTTAAAACTGTTGCTTTGTAAAAAAACGGCCATGCCAGCGCTGTCCTGCCACAAATAGAACGGCGCGTAGAGTGGTTCACTGGCGGTATGCGGATCTCTACTGCAGGCATAGCACCAGGCTTTGATAACCAGGCCGGGAAAGTTATCCAGCAGGTGTCCGTTTTCCCGCACGCGATTTTCAATAATCGTCATGTCGTAGTCGGTGGGCAGACGAAAGCGATATTGCATGGCGATCATAGCGGCTGCTCCTGCGGCCAGTTGAACGGATTTCCGTTGGCAAATGACCAGTCTTCAGGCTGGCTGAAACTTAATGTGATCATCACATCTTCCGGGCGCACCGCCAGTTCGGCAGAGAGCCGCCGGGCAAGATGCTGATAGAAGCGCTGTTTCTGTTCCACGCTGCGTGGCCGGCCTGCGGTGATATGAAACCAGATAAATCCCTCTGAACGCGGTCCGCCAAGATAGTGACGAGGGAAAACACGCAGCCCGGGGGCATATTCATCAAACAGCTGGAAGCAGTCATCCTGCGGCACATCGAAGAAATCGACCAGCGTCTGATGTAAAAGGGCTGAAAGGGCCTGCCGGAACTCCGCGGTTTTTCCAGCAGGCAGAGCGATACGAGTAAAAGGCATGGTTTACTCCTCCGGAAAATGTAAATGACCGAGTGCGGTGACTGCGGCGGGCCAGCCGCAATAAAACGCCAGATGGGTGATAACTTCCGTCAGTTCGGCGTGGGTGAGGCCATTTTCCTGGGCAAAATTCAGGTGCCACGGCAGCTGCTGATGGCGGCCTGCGGCAATCAATGCAGCAACGGTAATCAGGCTGCGATCGCGCCTGCTCAGCTCGCTGCGCTGCCAGATAGCGCCAAACAAAGTTTCATTTGTAATCGCAGCAAAATGGGGGGCAATTTCTGCCAGATCGTCGCGGGTAAGTGAGTGAGGCATCTTAACTCCCTGTGGATGTTGATGAGTGAATGCCAGAATAGAGGGAAGTAATTGTTTATAAAATCGCATATATTTGGATTGATAATCCCGAAAATCAGGATGGTTATGTCTCAGAATAAACGTGTGACTTTTGACCTTGAAGCGCTGCGCACTCTGGTAACCGGTATTGAGCTGGGCAGCTTTGCGCTGGCCGCCGTAAAACTTAATCGCTCAACGTCAGCGGTCAGCGCCCAGTTGAAAAAGCTGGAACAGCAAAGTGGCCTGCCGCTGCTGCAAAAGTCCGGACGTCGACTGGAACTCACTGCTAATGGTGAATTGCTAATGGCATATGGTCGCCGCCTGCTTGCCCTCAATGACGAAGCTTTCAGCGTGCTCTGTGGTCGTCATCTGGCAGGCAGCGTAAGCCTGGGAATGCAGGAGGACTTTGGTGAGTCGCTCTTGCCAGACTTGCTGGGGCAGTTTGCCCGTGCTTTTCCACAGGTTGAAGTCTCAGCAAGTATTGGTCGCAATGGTGAACTTGTGCAGGCGATGCGTCAGGGAGAGCTTGATCTGGCGCTGTGCTGGCAGGGTGACGAAAATACGCGGTTTATGCAGGCACTGCCTGCCGCACCGCTTCACTGGATTGGACGTTCTGATGCCGATCTGGCGCGCTGGCTGACAGGAGAGGAGACGCTGCCGCTACTTCTGTTTGATGCGCCCTGCATGATGCGAAGCCGTGCAATTGATGCCCTTGACCGGGCGGCGATCCCCTGGCGGGTGGCTTTTACCAGCCGTAGCCTGAGCGGTATCTGGGCCGCCGCCGCCGCCGGGCTGGGTATTACGCTTCGCAGTCGTTTTGGTCTACCTGCCGGGCTGCAGGTGCTACAGCATGCACGGCTGCCATTGCTGGGCAAGTTGGGAATAGCGCTGCATACGGGCGACGAGCGGCTGAACCCTGCGGCAGAGCGGCTGCGCGATATCATTTTGGAACGGCTGGTACCCCCCGTGTCGCAGCCGTCCTCTACAGTAGAGATATTTTACCGCTGAATAGTACGGGGCCGGTAGGTTGGCCGGTTGGTGAACCGCCCGGCGGCTCCAGACTGATTGCGAGATCCGGTAAGGCATCAGGTTTTAGAGGAGCAAGGTCCACCCGACGGTTGCCGGAGACATCCAACAGCCCTAATGACTGCGGCTTGCCGCCTGGTGGGATCAGCCAGAGTTGCAGACTGTGGTCAGGCCCGATGTTCGGTGGTGCCGCCGTCTGCACGGTCAGCCTGTCTTGCGCCGGGTTGATGCCGATAACCCAGATCCCCTGTTGCTGACTGTTGCTCAAAACGGCAATCGCCTGAGGGGGCACGGGGGGAGGAACCAGCTGGGTATAAAGCAGTGCGCCGGCAAATGAGGCTGCCAGACCCCAGCCAAGCCATAAAGGCCATGTACTGCGCGGTATTTTTACCGGTTGCGTGACAGGTGGAGACGACAACGTGCCGGGTTGTGATTCTGTGGGCAGATCGCCAACAATGCGCGGCCACAGTGTTTCTGGCGGTGTAACGGGGATGACATCGCTATCCAGTGCGACCAGCGCGTTTTGCCAGCGCTGGACTTCAGCTGCCAGTTCGGGGTCCTGCTTTATACGGTGCATGAAACGCAGGCGAGCCGCACCACGCAGCGTACCCAGGGCATATTCTGCGGCCAGGGCGGAATCAAAATCGTGTTTGCTTTTCATATGCCCACGCAGCCTTTTAAATGCATTAAGGCCCGGCGTATCCAGCTTTTGACGGTACCGGCAGGCTGTTGCAGATGTAGCGCGATTTCACCATGTGAAAGACCATGATGATAAGCCAGAACGATGCTTTGCCGCTGCTCTGCGGGCAGGGCGTCCATGCAGGTTAAAAGCCTGCGTGATTCGTATGTCGAAGGTGTGGGATCGCACGTACCTTCACCCGCGATCGCATCGCCCTCATCGTCCAGTTCCAGAACGCGATTGTCCTGCAAACGCAGATAATCAATCGCACGATGGCGAACAATATTGGTCAGCCACGTTTTGGGCGCGCTTTGGGTCGGATCGAAGCTGCCAGCCCGCTGCCAGAGAGCGAGAAAACTGTCATGCAGTACTTCCTCCGCCCAACCACGACGGTGAAGAAGACGTAGCGCGATGGCAAACAGATAGGGCGAGTAGCTGCGGTAAAGCGCTTCGAAAGCGCGTTTATCACCGGCTGCCACTGCCCGAATCAGTAAAACCTGACTGTCGATTGATTCTTCCGCCATGAATCGTCCTGATAGAAGTGCAGAGGTGAACAACGCGTTCCCCCTGCACAGGGTATAGACCCTTTTTATCGTTATGGCATTAGCACAGTATCAATAACGTCGATTGCGCCATTTTTCTGCTGAACGTCATAGGTACTGATGTTGGCGACATTACCCTGGTTATCTTTCAGCTGCAGGTTGTGTGGGCCATTCTGCATCACCCACAGCGAAGCGCCGTTAACGGTTTTCAGCTCGGCACGGCCATGGCCCTGTTTGACCTTTTTCTCCAGCGCCTTCATGTCATATTTCCCGGCCACGACGTGATAGGTGAGCACGGCGGTCAGTTTGCTTTTATTTTCAGGTTTTAGCAGCGTATCGACGGTACCCATAGGCAGTTTGGCGAAAGCCGCATTAGTCGGGGCAAATACGGTGAAGGGGCCGGGGCCTTGCAGCGTATCGACGAGGCCTGCTGCTTTAACTGCGGCGACCAGCGTGGTGTGATCCTTCGAGTTCATCGCATTTTCAACGATATTTTTAGAAGGGTACATGGCTGCCCCTCCCACCATCACAGTGTTTTGTGACATCTCTGCCAGAGCGGCAGCGCTAAACAGTAAAGATGCACACAGAGCGGAACGGATGACAGTTTTCATGCTGAATTCCTCGGGTAAGAGAAGGCGTATTTGCCTCATATTGCTATCTACGTTCAGCGATGAAAAACGGATGCAGAAAAATGAAAATATTATTTTTACGCGACAAGCGTGCGGCGAGAAGTTTGCCGGAGCCAAAATAAATCATGTTAATCTGAGCAGATTCTGATGACAGGGGAGTAGGGCATGCAGTTGCAAGATGGCTGGATTAACGAGGCCAGAAAAGTTCCGTCGCCGCATTTTAACCAGCGACCGAATGATGAAAAACCCTCGCTGTTGGTGATCCACAATATTAGCCTGCCGCCCGGTGAGTTCGGCGGCCCCTGGATTGACGATCTGTTTACCGGTCAGCTCGATCCCAATGCTCATCCTTATTTTGCCGGCATCAGCCATCTGCAGGTTGCCGCTCATTGCCTGATCCGTCGTGATGGGGAGGTTGTGCAATACGTGCCGTTTCAGCTACGCGCATGGCACGCGGGCGTGTCAAACTATCAGGGACGTGAAGCCTGTAATGATTTTTCAGTCGGTATTGAACTCGAGGGCACCGATACGTTGCCCTATACCGATGCGCAGTATCGTTCTCTGCAGGCCGTTACCGAACAGCTGATTGCTGAGTATCCGGCAATGGCCCTGAATATTACCGGGCACAGCGACATTGCACCGCAGCGTAAAACCGATCCCGGCCCTGCGTTCGACTGGGCCCGATTCCGCACCGCTCTGGCGCAGCAAGTCCAGGGTAAAAAAGATGGGAGTTAAGGCATGACGTTATTTAGCCTGTTGTTGGTTCTCGGATGGGAACGCCTGTTCAAAATGGGTGAGCACTGGCAGCTGGATCATCATCTGATGCCATTCTTTCGCAGAGTAAAGTATTTCTCGCTGCTGCGTACCCTGTTGATGACGCTGGTAGTGATGTCTGTCGTGGCGGTGGTGATGCTGTCGCTGAAAGGCTGGTTTTTCGGCGTGCCGCAGTTAATTTTTTGGATCCTTGTTGGCCTGCTGTGCATCGGGGCGGGTTCGGTTCGCCTTCACTATCACGCTTATCTGCGTGCTGCCAGCCATAATGATGTGCATGCGCATGATGCGATGGCGGAAGAACTGACCCTGATCCACGGTGTGCCGGGTGAGTGCAGCGAACGTGAGTATCTTGGTGAATTACAGAATGCGCTGCTGTGGATTAACTTCCGATTTTATCTTGCTCCGCTGTTCTGGTTTGTCGTCGGTGGTCCGTGGGGGCCGGTGCTGCTGGTGGGCTATGCCTTCCTGCGTGCCTGGCAAAGCTGGCTGGCGCGGCAGCGCGATCCGCTTACCCGTTCCCAGTCAGGCGTGGATGCACTGCTGCACTGGATTGACTGGATCCCGGTTCGGCTGGTTGGTGTCGCTTACGCGCTGCTGGGCCACGGCGAGCGTGCGCTGCCCGCCTGGCTGGCCTCGCTGGGCGATCGCCATACGCCGCAGTATCAGGTGCTCACCCGTCTGGCACAGTTCTCGCTGGCACGCGATCCGCATATGGATAAGGTAGAAACGCCACGCTTGGCGGTCTCGCTGGCGAAGAAGGTATCGCTGGTGCTGGTGGTGGTGGTCGCATTGCTGACGATTTACGGTACGTTGGTATAAGCCCAGGCCGAGAGCGGCGGGGAGTCATGCAGTAATAAAAAATCAGGCCAGCATATGCTGGCCTGATTGCGTTCTGTCTGAAGAGATTATGCTTTCTGAGAGCGATTCTTCAGCCAGTAGCCGATAGCCAGAATCAGTATCCATACCGGAATCAGCCAGACGGAAATGGCCATGCCCGGGGTGATTGCCATCAGCACCAGAATACCGGCGAGGAACAGCAGACAGATCCAGTTGCCCAGCGGATATAGCAGCGCCGGGAAGCGGGTTTTCACGCCCTGCTGATCTTTCTTACGACGGAACTTGATGTGCGCCATGCTGATCATTGCCCAGTTAATCACCAGCGCAGAAACCACCAGTGCCATCAGCAGACCAAAGGCTTCACCCGGCATCAGATAGTTCAACAGTACGCAAAGCGCAGTGGCGATAGCCGAGAACAAAATCGAAATCACCGGCACGCCACGGCTATCAACTTTCAGCAGCGCTTTCGGTGCGTTGCCCTGCTGAGCCAGACCAAACAGCATGCGGCTGTTGCAGTATACGCAGCTGTTATACACCGACAGCGCGGCGGTAAGGATTACGACATTCAGCGCGTTAGCCACCAGAGCATCACCCAGTTCGTGGAAGATCAGTACGAACGGGCTGGTATCAGAGGTGACGCGGGTCCACGGCAGCAGCGACAGCAATACGGCCAGTGAACCAATATAGAAGATCAGGATGCGCCACAGCACCTGGTTAGTGGCTTTAGGGATGCTGGTTTCCGGATTATCCGCTTCTGCTGCGGTGATCCCCACCAGTTCCAGACCGCCAAAGGAGAACATGATAATGGCCATCATCATCACCAGGCCGCTAAAGCCGTTCGGCAGGAAGCCGCCCTGATCCCACAGATTGCGCACGGTAGCCTGCGGGCCGCCGTTGCCGCTGAACAGCAGCCAGCCACCAAACAGGATCATGCCGATAACCGCGACCACTTTGATAATGGCAAACCAGAACTCCATCTCGCCGAACACTTTCACGTTGGTCAGGTTGATGGCGTTGATCAGCACAAAGAAGGCGGCGGCGGACATCCAGGTAGGCACGTCCGGATACCAGAATTGAATATATTTACCGACGGCCGTCAGTTCGGCCATGGCTACCAACACGTACAGGACCCAGTAGTTCCAGCCGGAGGCAAAACCGGCGAAGTTACCCCAGTACTTATAGGCAAAGTGGCTGAATGAACCGGCGACCGGCTCTTCCACGACCATCTCTCCCAGCTGGCGCATAATTAAAAATGCGATAAACCCGGCAATCGCGTAACCCAGAATAACGCCAGGCCCGGCAGATTGAATAACAGACGCACTTCCCAAAAACAGGCCGGTACCCACGGCCCCACCCAACGCGATCAGCTGAATGTGGCGGTTTTTCAGGCCACGGTGCAGCGTTTCGCCCTGCTGTTGTCCCATGTCTAACCTCATGATGTTTTATTATTTTTCGTCTTTTCAGCAGGCCCTGCCGCCATGCTGTATCGAAAAGTTTACGATTGTTGTGTGAGTAAATATGAGCCAGAACGTAGCCTCAGGAAGAGAATAGTGCTAAGCGCAGAGGTTTGCACTCGCTTTTTGCTCTACACTCGCAGAAATGACTAAAAAAGCAGCGTGCTGTCTCATTTTTTACTATCTATGTTTTGTCACAAATTGGTGCAAATGACGAATAACATTCTCTTATGACCGGTGGGGTTGCTTGGCTGGTGGATAGGTGCTCAGGAATCCGCCTCTGAGGCCTCGCTCCCTGCACCTCAGCGCCGCGGATTGCCCGGCCGCCGGAGAGGCGGGTTCCCTTTTGACTCAATCACCCGCTGTAAGTAACGGAAAGAGAGGGGAGGGTTTCTGGTTAGATTAGGTGGTGTTTTTCGGCTGCGATCTGTTTATCAGGCAATACTAATATTAGTAAGCGACCGATTGCAGACCTGAACGGGCTATCCACGGCACTAAAGGGAAGAGGGGAAAGGGAACAAGCTTGTGACCAGACTTACCTGTTCATCAGGCAATACCAATATCAGAAAGCGGACTGGCTGCTGCGCCGAACGGGCAATCCGCAGCGCTGAACGGAGAGAGGAAGCCAGGATTCGCCCACAGGGAAGTGGGCGAAAGGGACAGCCGCGCAGGACGCGCGTCTGTCCCGGTCCGTCAGGCTGACGAGCGAAGTGAAGGGACCGCAAAGCGGCGCGAGGACCCGCCCGGCAGGAGGAGCAGCCAGTCAGCGCTATCACTGTTATCCCAGAGATAACCAACAACATAAGACCAGTCAGCGCCGCCGCCGTTATCCCAGAGATAACCAACAACATAAGACCAGTCAGCGCCGCCGCCGTTATCCCAAAGATAACCAGCAGCATTAAACTTTCAGAGCTACCGCTGTTATTTCCGACAACTTCATTTCAGCTCGGCCTTGACGAGTATCAATGTAACTTTACGCCTTCACCGAACGGCGCTTGAACGCATAGCCAATCGCCAGAATGCCAATCCATACCGGAATCAACCACACGGAAATCGCCATGCCCGGCGTCATCGCCATAATTACCAGCACACCGGCCATAAAGGCCAGGCACAGCCAGTTGCCGAATGGATAGAACAGCGCCTTAAAGCGTGGCTCAATCCCTTGCTGGTTAGCGCGCTTGCGGAAACGCAGGTGTGCCAGACTGATCATCGCCCAGTTAATGATTAATGTAGAAACCACCAGTGACATCAGCAGAGAGAATGCCTCGCCCGGCATCAGATAGTTGATCAGTACGCCGATAGCGGCGGCGGCGGCGGAAATCAGAATGGCATTCACCGGCACGCCACGACGATCGACCTTCATCAGCGCCTTCGGTGCGTTACCCTGCTGCGCCAGCCCAAACAGCATGCGGCTGTTGCTGTAAACACAGCTGTTATACACCGACAGCGCAGCGGTCAGGATCACCACATTCAGCGCATTTGCAACGAACGCATCACCCAGTTCGTGGAAAATCAGCACGAACGGACTGGTATCTTCCGAAATACGAATCCACGGCATCAGCGACAGCAGCACGGTCAGTGAACCGATATAGAAGATCAGAATACGCCACAGCACCTGATTGATCGCCTTCGGGATGCTCTTCTCAGGATTCTCGGCTTCCGCAGCGGTCAGGCCGATCATTTCCAGCCCGCCGAATGAGAACATAATGATTGCCATCATCATCACCAGGCCGTGCAGGCCGTTCGGCATAAAACCGCCATGATCCCACAGGTTACTGACCGTGGCCTGCGGGCCGCCGTTGCCGCTGAACAGCAGCCAGCCGCCGAAACCAATCATGGCGACGACCGCCACCACCTTAATAATGGCAAACCAGAACTCCAGTTCGCCGAACACCTTCACGTTGGTCAGGTTAATGGCGTTAATCAATATAAAGAACACCGCTGCGCTGACCCAGGTCGGGATCTCGGGATACCAGAACTGAATATATTTACCGACGGCAGTCAGTTCGGCCATGGCAACCAGCACATACAGCGCCCAGTTGTTCCAGCCGGATGCCAGCCCGGCAAACGGTCCCCAGTACTTATGCGCAAAGTGGCTGAAGCTGCCTGCTACCGGCTCTTCAACAATCATCTCACCCATCTGACGCATAATCAGAAAGGCGATGATACCCGCGATGGCATAGCCCAGAATGACGGCGGGGCCGGCCGATTTGATAACCGATGCGCTGCCCAGAAACAGGCCGGTACCGACGGCACCGCCTAATGCGATAAGCTGAATGTGGCGGTTTTTTAACCCGCGATGCAGCGTCTCGCCCTGCTGATGTTCCATACTCTTCCTCGTGATGCTTGTTTTTATTTATGTCTGCCAGCGTGGTTAAATCTAATAACGTACTGAAATATTTACGCTTCTCGATTAAGGAAAACCGGGTTGTATCTGGCGTCGCGCAGAGAATAGTGGTAGGCGGGGTGCTTTGCACTTTCTTTCTCATTCTGTGCGCCTGCGTGGTTAAAAAATCACCGATCGCACCGGGTGAGTGCATAACGATTTTAGGGAGCAGCATAAGGGAAATCGTGCATCGCATTTGGTGCTTTTAGTGGGGTGCAATTCAACTAAGCTGCTGCCGTGTTTCAAAAAAGTTTTAAAAATTAACATTTATTATGCATTCGAGTGCGCCCGAAAAATTCCGCTTACCCCTTGCCAGGAACGAGACGGGGGTCTGGTTTCGCCGGGTTGTCATATAGACATCAGGTGAATACTTTGTTACTTTACGGGCACCTTTTTTAAATTGGTATTACCAATTAACTCTGGCACATCGTAGAAGAAGGGATAATGGCCTACAGTAAGATCCGCCAACCAAAGCTCTCTGACGCCATCGAGCAGCAGCTTGAGTCCCTGATTATGGAAGGGACGCTGCGTCCCGGAGAGAAATTACTGCCCGAGCGCGAGCTGGCCGTGCAGTTTGATGTCTCCCGTCCTTCCCTACGAGAAGCAATCCAGCGTCTGGAAGCAAAAGGTCTGCTACTTCGCCGTCAGGGCGGTGGCACCTTCGTCCAGAAAACCCTGTGGCAAAGCCTGAGCGATCCGCTCATCGAACTGCTTGCCGGCCATCCTGAATCCCAGTTCGACCTGCTGGAAACGCGTCATGCGCTGGAAGGGATTGCCGCCTATTATGCCGCGCTTCGCGGGACCGACGACGATATTGCACGTATTCAGCACTGCCATCTGCAGATTCAGACCGCCCAGGACAGCGGCGATCTGGACGCAGAAGCCGACGCGGTGATGCAGTATCAGATTGCTGTCACAGAAGCCGCGCATAATGTGGTGCTGCTGCATTTGCTGCGCAGTATGGGTCCGATGCTGGAACAGAACGTAAGACAGAACTTCGAGTTGCTCTACTCGCGTCGGGAGATGCTGGTGAAAGTGAGTGAACATCGCGCCAGTATTTTTCAGGCGATTGTGGCACGCGAGCCGGAACAGGCCCGTGAAGCCTCACACCGCCACCTGGCGTTTATCGAGGAAATATTGCTGGACAGAAGTCGGGAGCAGAGCCGTAGAGAGCGTTCCCTGCGACGTCTACAGCAACGTAAGGAATAACGTAAGTAAAACGCGTAACTATAACGCGGCACTATACCCGAAACCATTGGCGTAACGGCTAACACAGCGCCAGCACCAGGGACGCAGGGTATAAACGACGAGCCTGTCTCTTTGTGTTTTAAACGACAGAACGCAAAGAGACAGGCTCCAGACAATTCAACGTATTAGACACAGATAAGGAATACCCCCCATGTCAGAACGTTTAAACAATGACGTGGATCCGATCGAAACTCGCGACTGGCTACAGGCGATCGAATCGGTCATCCGTGAAGAAGGTGTTGAGCGCGCACAGTATCTGATTGACCAGGTCCTGAGCGAAGCACGTAAAGGTGGCGTGAAAGTGGCTGCCGGTGCTGGGGCCAGCAACTATATCAACTCTATTGCTGTTGAAGATGAGCCGGAATACCCTGGCAACACATCTTTAGAACGTCGTATCCGTTCTGCTATCCGCTGGAACGCCATTATGACCGTTCTGCGCGCATCGAAGAAAGATCTGGATCTGGGCGGCCACATGTCCTCCTTCCAGTCTTCTGCCACTATCTATGAAGTGTGCTTCAACCACTTCTTCCGTGCGCGTACGGAAAAAGACGGCGGCGATCTGGTTTACTTCCAGGGCCACATTTCTCCAGGTGTTTATGCTCGTGCCTTCCTGGAAGGTCGTCTGAGCGAAGACCAGATGAACAACTTCCGTCAGGAAGTTCACGGTAAAGGTCTGTCTTCTTATCCACACCCTAAACTGATGCCTGACTTCTGGCAGTTCCCGACCGTATCAATGGGTCTGGGTCCATTGGGTGCGATCTATCAGGCTAAGTTCCTGAAATATCTGGAACACCGTGGCCTGAAAGATACCTCTCAGCAGACCGTTTACGCCTTCCTGGGCGACGGTGAGATGGATGAGCCAGAATCTAAAGGTGCGATCACTATCGCTACCCGTGAAAAACTGGATAACCTGGTCTTCATCATCAACTGTAACCTGCAGCGTCTGGATGGCCCGGTAACCGGTAACGGTAAGATCATCAACGAACTGGAAGGCATCTTCGGTGGTGCTGGCTGGGAAGTGTTGAAAGTGATCTGGGGCGGTCGTTGGGATGAGCTGCTGCGTAAAGACACCAGCGGTAAGCTGATCCAGCTGATGAACGAAACCGTTGACGGCGACTATCAGACCTTCAAATCCAAAAACGGCGCGTACGTGCGTGAGCACTTCTTCGGTAAATATCCGGAAACCGCTGAGCTGGTGAAAGATCTGAGCGACGACGAGATCTGGTCACTGAACCGTGGTGGTCACGATCCGAAGAAAGTCTACGCTGCACTGAAGAAAGCGCAGGACACCAAGGGCAAACCTGTGGTTATCCTGGCTCATACCATCAAAGGTTACGGTATGGGTGACACCGCGGAGGGCAAAAACATTGCTCACCAGGTGAAGAAAATGAACATGGACGGCGTGCGCTATATCCGCGACCGCTTCAACGTGCCGGTTGACGATGCTGCCATCGAAAAACTGCCGTACGTGACCTTTGCTGAAGGCTCAGAAGAGCACACCTACCTGCACGCACAGCGTCAGAAACTGGGTGGCTACCTGCCAACTCGCGAACCTAAGTTCAGCGAGAAGCTTGAAATGCCAACGCTGGAAGATTTCCGCCAGCTGCTGGATGAGCAGAACAAAGAGATCTCTACCACTATCGCTTTCGTGCGTGCCCTGAACGTGATGCTGAAGAACCCGTCGATCAAAGATCGCCTGGTACCAATCATCGCCGACGAAGCGCGTACCTTCGGTATGGAAGGCCTGTTCCGTCAGATCGGTATTTACAGCCCGAACGGCCAGCAGTACACCCCGCAGGACCGTGAGCAGGTTGCTTACTATAAAGAAGACGAAAAAGGTCAGATCCTGCAGGAAGGCATCAACGAACTGGGTGCAGGCGCATCGTGGCTGGCGGCGGCAACGTCTTACAGCACCAACAACCTGCCAATGATCCCGTTCTACATCTACTACTCCATGTTCGGTTTCCAGCGTATCGGCGACCTGTGCTGGGCAGCAGGTGACCAGCAGGCTCGCGGCTTCCTGGTAGGCGGTACTTCAGGTCGTACGACGCTGAACGGTGAAGGTCTGCAGCACGAAGATGGCCACAGCCACATTCAGTCTCTGACCATCCCTAACTGTATCTCTTACGATCCAGCTTATGCGTACGAAGTTGCCGTGATCATGCATGACGGTCTGGTACGTATGTACGGTGATGCACAGGAAAACGTGTACTACTACATCACCACGCTGAACGAAAACTACCACATGCCAGCGATGCCGGAAGGCGCTGAAGAAGGTATCCGTAAAGGTATCTACAAGCTGGAAACTATCGAAGGTAGCAAAGGTAAAGTTCAGCTGCTGGGTTCAGGCTCTATCCTGCGTCACGTGCGTGAAGCGGCAGAAATCCTGGCGAAAGACTACGGCGTTGGCTCTGACGTGTACAGCGTCACCTCCTTCACCGAACTGGCCCGCGACGGTCAGGACTGTGAGCGTTGGAACATGCTGCACCCAACTCAGGAAGCACGCGTACCGTACATTGCTCAGATCATGAGTGATGCACCGGCCGTAGCGTCTACCGACTACATGAAACTGTTTGCAGAACAGGTTCGCAGCTACATCCCAGCCAGCGACTATCGCGTACTGGGTACTGACGGCTTCGGTCGTTCAGACAGCCGTGAGAACCTGCGTCACCACTTCGAAGTGGACGCATCTTACGTTGTAGTTGCAGCACTGGGCGAACTGGCTAAACGCGGCGAAATCGATAAGAAAGTGGTAGCGGACGCTATTGCCAAGTTCGAAATCGATGCTGATAAAGTTAACCCGCGTCTGGCATAAGAGGTAAAGAGTAATGGCTATCGAAATCAATGTACCGGATATCGGCGCGGACGAAGTTGAAGTCACCGAAATCCTGGTGAAGGTTGGCGACACTGTTGAAGTTGAACAGTCGCTGATCGTGGTGGAAGGCGATAAGGCTTCTATGGAAGTCCCTTCTCCGCAGGCGGGCGTGGTTAAAGAGATCAAAGTTGCGACCGGCGATAAAGTCGAAACCGGCAAACTGATCATGATCTTCGAAGCAGCAGGTGGCGCAGCTGCGCCATCCGCTCCGGCTGAAGAGAAGAAAGAAGAAGCGGCTGCACCCGCTGCTGCGGCACCGGCTGCGGCCAGCGGCCCGAAAGACGTGAACGTACCGGATATCGGCGGCGACGAAGTTGAAGTTACCGAGATCATGGTAAAAGTGGGCGACACCGTTGAAGCAGAACAGTCGATCCTGACCGTTGAAGGCGACAAAGCCTCAATGGAAGTGCCGGCTCCGTTCGCGGGTACCGTGAAAGAGATCAAAGTAGCGACCGGCGACAAAGTCAGCACCGGTTCACTGGTGATGGTCTTTGAAGTTGCAGGCGCTGCGCCAGCTGCTGCGGCTCCCGCTGCGAAAGCTGAAGCACCGGCTGCGGCCGCACCGGCTAAGCAGGAAGAGAAAGCGGCTCCGGCTGCTGCCCCTGCTAAAGCTGACGCGAAATCCGACTTCGCTGAAAACGACGCTTACGTTCACGCGACTCCGGTTATCCGCCGTCTGGCACGCGAGTTTGGCGTAAACCTGGCTAAAGTCAAAGGCACCGGTCGTAAAGGGCGTATTCTGAAAGAAGACGTTCAGACCTACGTTAAGGACGCGGTAAAACGCGCCGAAGCGCCAGCCGCTGCTGCGGGTGGTGGTCTGCCTGGCATGCTGCCTTGGCCGAAAGTGGACTTCAGCAAATTTGGTGAGATTGAAGAAGTTGAACTGGGCCGTATCCAGAAAATCTCTGGTGCGAACCTGAGCCGTAACTGGGTGATGATCCCGCACGTTACGCACTTCGACAAAACCGACATCACCGAGCTGGAAGCCTTCCGTAAGCAGCAGAACGATGAAGCGGCCAAACGTAAGCTGGACGTGAAATTCACCCCAGTGGTCTTCATCATGAAAGCCGTTGCTGCGGCCCTTGAGCAGATGCCTCGTTTCAACAGCTCACTGTCCGAAGATGGTCAGAAACTGACGCTGAAGAAATACATCAACATCGGTGTGGCGGTTGATACGCCAAACGGTCTGGTGGTTCCTGTGTTCAAAGACGTGAACAAGAAAGGGATTACCGAACTGTCTCGCGAGCTGATGGCTATCTCCAAGAAAGCGCGTGATGGCAAACTGACCGCTGGCGAAATGCAGGGCGGCTGCTTCACCATTTCCAGCCTGGGCGGTATCGGGACAACTCACTTCGCGCCGATCGTTAACGCGCCTGAAGTGGCTATCCTGGGCGTCTCCAAGTCTGCCATGGAGCCGGTCTGGAACGGTAAAGAGTTCACTCCGCGTCTGATGATGCCGATGTCGCTCTCCTTCGACCACCGCGTAATCGACGGTGCAGATGGTGCACGCTTCATCACCATCATCAATCAGGCACTGGCTGACATTCGCCGTCTGGTGATGTAACAGCAGACAAGGCCGGCGCAAGCCGGCCTTGTTATAAGGGATTTAGATATTCGTGGCACCGCGGTTTGCAGATTATTAACAATTCTGTAAACTCTTGCGGTGAACGCGTCCCGGTGGAAGAAGGGCGTTGAATCAAAAGCTGTCTGACCCGCCGGACTATCAAATAAGAGGTCATGATGAGTACAGAAATTAAAACTCAAGTCGTGGTACTTGGGGCAGGTCCTGCAGGCTATTCTGCAGCCTTCCGTGCAGCGGATTTAGGTCTGGAGACCGTCATCGTTGAGCGTTACAGCACCCTTGGTGGTGTTTGTCTGAATGTCGGCTGTATCCCTTCTAAAGCCCTGCTGCACGTGGCGAAGGTGATTGAAGAAGCGAAAGCGCTTGAAGCTCACGGTATCGTGTTCGGCAAGCCGCAAACCGACGTTGACAAAATCCGCGCCTGGAAAGAGAAAGTCATCAACCAGCTGACCGGCGGTCTGTCCGGTATGGCGAAAGGCCGTAAAGTGAACGTGGTTAACGGTCTGGGCAAATTTACCGGCGCAAATACTCTGGTTGTGGAAAATGAGAAGGGTGAAACCACCACGATCACTTTCGACAATGCCATCATCGCGGCGGGTTCCCGCCCAATTCAGCTGCCGTTCATCCCGCACGAAGACCCACGCGTTTGGGATTCTACCGATGCGCTGGAACTGAAATCAGTCCCAGAGCGTCTGCTGGTGATGGGCGGCGGTATCATCGGTCTGGAAATGGGTACGGTTTACCATGCCCTGGGTTCACAGATTGATGTCGTCGAGATGTTTGACCAGGTGATCCCTGCTGCAGATAAAGACGTGGTGAAAGTGTTCACCAAGCGTATCTCCAAGCAGTTCAACCTGATGCTGGAAACCAAAGTTACTGCCGTTGAAGCAAAAGAAGACGGTATCTATGTAACTATGGAAGGCAAAAAAGCCCCTGCAGAACCACAGCGTTACGATGCGGTGCTGGTAGCTATCGGCCGCGTACCGAACGGTAAAGGTCTGGATGCGGGTAAAGCGGGCGTGGAAGTGGACGATCGCGGCTTTATCCGCGTCGACAAGCAGATGCGTACCAACGTACCGCACATCTTTGCTATCGGCGACATCGTGGGTCAGCCAATGCTGGCACACAAAGGCGTGCATGAAGGCCACGTAGCGGCAGAAGTGATTTCTGGTAAGAAACACT
Organism: Pantoea coffeiphila; assembly: GCF_016909495.1. Taxonomy (GTDB): domain Bacteria; phylum Pseudomonadota; class Gammaproteobacteria; order Enterobacterales; family Enterobacteriaceae; genus Erwinia; species Erwinia coffeiphila. Next base: position 445,602 of record NZ_JAFBFW010000005.1, read on the forward strand.
ACTTCGACCCGAAAGTGATCCCATCTATCGCCTACACCGAGCCAGAAGTTGCCTGGGTGGGTCTGACCGAGAAAGAAGCGAAAGAGAAAGGCATCAGCTACGAAACCGCCACCTTCCCGTGGGCTGCTTCTGGCCGTGCTATCGCTTCCGACTGCGCAGACGGCATCACCAAGCTGATCTTCGACAAAGCGACTCACCGCGTGATCGGTGGTGCGATTGTTGGTACTAACGGCGGCGAGCTGCTGGGCGAAATCGGCCTGGCAATCGAAATGGGCTGCGACGCTGAAGACCTGGCGCTGACCATCCACGCTCACCCGACTCTGCACGAATCGGTTGGCCTGGCAGCTGAGATCTTCGAAGGTAGCATCACCGACCTGCCAAACCCGAAAGCGAAGAAGAAGTAATCGCTGACGGCTCCGCAAGGGGTAATTCGCGTTAGTTAGCGAAAACTAAGCCGCTATTGTTAACAGATAGCGGCTTTTTTACGGATAGTCCCGGACGATCGACCTGACGCGGCCTCACCTGAGCGTCACGAATGGTTGAAGCGAGATTTCGCTATTAGCCTGGTTTTAACCGACTTGTAAACCAAAAACGTATTTTTCCTTTTACGCTAAATAGCGTATCTTTGCCGCTCACGTTTTCAGATTTAAGGCTCTCCGTGTCAAACAACGTCGCCCTGATTACCGGTGCCAGCCGTGGCATTGGCCACCATCTTGCCCGCCATTTCTATGCGCAGGGATATCATCTGATTCTGCTGGCACGTGATGCGCAGGCGCTGAATGCGCTTGCCGCCGGGTTCGATCCGTCCCGCGTGCAGACGCTGGCGCTGGACGTGTGTGATTTTGCCAGCGTGTCGCAGCGGGTGCAGCATGCGCTTTCCCGCCACGCCCGGCTGGATGTACTGATTAACGCCGCCGGTATTTTCCGCGCAGGCTCCACGCAGACGCCGCTGGATGACTTCAGCGCGCTGCTGGCTACCAACGTTACCGCCATCCATCATCTCTGCCAGCTTTGCACGCCGTGGCTGCAAAAGTCTGAAGATGGTCGCATCTTCAACCTGGCTTCGGTCAGCGGCGTGCAGCCCTACGGCAGCGTCGCCAGCTATGCCGCCAGCAAGCACGCGCTGGTCGGCTACAGCCGCTCGATTGCCCGCGAGCTGGGCTCGCTGGGAATTAAAGTCACCACGCTGTGCCCGGACGTGGTGGATACCGATATGGCCGCCGGTTCGGGGCTGTCTGCGGAAGAAATGCTGAGCACGGACGATATCTGCCGCGCGGTGGATTTTGTGATGTCGCTGTCACCGGCCGCCGTCATTGAGCAACTGACGATTGGTCGCCAGTATCGTCCGCGTAAACCGTCCTGAGCGAGGCATTTTGATGATTGAACTGAAAGAGGTCTCCCACGCTTACGGCGATCGCAAGGTATTGAAGAATATCAACTTACAGCTAACCGAGAAGCGTGTCGGCATCGTTGGCAGCAACGGCTGCGGCAAAAGTACCTTCGTTCGCCTGCTGAATGGCTTGCTGTTGCCTTCTCAGGGCGACGTACTGATCGACGGCCTGAATACCCGTCAGCAGGGCAAAGCGGTGCGGCGTAAAGTCGGCTTTGTTTTCCAGAACCCCGACAACCAGATTGTCTTTCCGGTGGTGGAAGAGGATCTGGCTTTCGGCATGAAGAACCTCGGGCTGGATAAAGCCACGATCCGCGAGCGTACCGACGCGGCGCTGGCCCGCTACGATATGCAGGATCTGCGTCAGCACCCGGCTCACCTGCTCAGCGGTGGGCAAAAGCAGCTGCTGGCGATCTCCGGTGTGCTGGTGATGGAGCCGGAATATATCGTTTTTGATGAGCCCACCACGCTGTTGGATCTGCGCAACAAACGCCGCATTGCCGCCGCGATTGCCGAACTGGATCAAACCGCGATCGTTGTTTCACACGATCTGGAATTTTTGCAGGATTTTGACCGCGTACTGGTGTTTGAACGCGGGGAAGTTGCCGTCGATGATGTGCCTGCCGTGGCGCTGAAAGAATATGTCAGGATGATGTCATGACCTTGAGTGATTACGTACCGGGTAACTCGTTTATCCATCGCCTGCCGTCGGGGATTAAGATCCTTTCCCTGGCGCTGGTGGGTACGCTGCTGTTTGTTTTCCCCCTGCTGGCGGTGGTGCTCTCCACGCTGGTTGTCGTTGCTGCGCTTTACCCGCTGGCGGGTATTGGGCCAAAAATAATGCTGCTGCAGCTGAAACCGCTGATGTGGGTGCTGGCGCTGCTGTTTGCCGTACAGTGGTGGATGGTGGACTGGGTTTCTGGCGTGCTGGTCGTTGCGCGACTTTCCGCGCTGCTGCTGCTGGCGGCGCTGGTGACGCTGACCACGCGCACCACCGATATGATTGATGCGCTGGAAAGCGGGCTGTCCTGGCTGCGTTTTTTGCGCATCAACCCGGCGAAGGTCAGCCTGGCACTCTCGCTGGCCTTGCGTTTTATCCCGGTGCTGGCCGCCATCACCGCCGAAGTGCGTGAAGCGCAGAAAGCGCGCGGCCTTGACCGCAGTGTGATTGCCGTGGCGGTCCCGGTTATTGTCCGTACCCTGAAAATGGCTGATGACATTGCGGCGGCGCTGGAAGCCCGCGCATACGATCCCCAGCTTAAACGTCCCCAAAGCGATGCTGAAAAGTCGAGAGGCTCTTAATGTCCACCAGAGATATTGTTTATATAGCGCTGTTTGCCGCGATGACTGCGGCGCTGGGTCTGTTCCCGGCCTTTAGCCTGCCGGTGATTGGCGTGCCGATTACCGCGCAGACGCTGGGCTGTATGCTGGCGGGGGCGATTGCCGGTGCTAAGCGGGGTGCGCTGGCGATGGTATTGTTCGATCTGCTGGTGGCTATCGGGCTGCCGCTGTTGGCCGGTGGCCGTGGCGGGCTGGGGGTTTATATGGGGCCCGGCGGTGGTTTTATTCTCTCCTGGCCGCTGGCGGCACTGGTCATCGGCTTGTTGTACCAGCGCGGTCTGCGTTCACTGACGCTGGTGAAGGAGCTGCTGATTATCGCACTGGGTGGGATTGTGGTGATTTATGCCTGCGGTATTCCGTGGATTGCCGCCGTTGCGGGTATCACGCTGAAGCAGGCCGCACTCGGCTCGCTGGGGTTTGTGCCGGGCGATATCGTGAAGGTGGTGCTGGCGGCGGTGATTGTACGGGCGGTACGGCGGGCTTATCCGACGTTGGGATAGAGTTGGGCGCTGGGTACTGGCGTATGGGGTTCAGCCTCTGCTGCTGCTTCAGGGCGGTCCTCGCGCCGCGCTGCGGTGCCTTCGGTTACGCCATTACGCCGAACGGATCGGCCAGGATTGAACGTCCCTGTTCAAACCCGGCCTGACGCCAGCATCCCTGCTGTCGTCTCCTGGCGCAATGGCTCCACCTCAGCGCTGCGGATGCCCTTACGCAGCAGCAGAGGCTGTCCCCTCCAGATAATTTCATCGCTTTTAGCTTTTGGGCTTTCAGGCAACACAGAAATCAGAGAGCAGGCTGGCTGTGCCCACGAGAGGGCAATCCACAGCGCTGAACGAAGAGAGGAAGCCAGGATTCGGCCGCATGGACGCGGCCGAAAGTCACAGCCGGGCCAGGACGGCCCGTCTGTGGCGGTCCGGGAGGCTGACGAGCGAAGTGAGGGGACCGCAACGCGGCGCGAGGACCCGCCCGGCCGGGGGCACTGCCAGCCAGCGCTAACTGCTGACTCTACAAACAACGCAGCACAAATTTCCATTTGTAACGCGCTCTGGCTGGTCTGCGAACGAACTTCCGACACGGCTGCCTCAAAGCTTCAGCAGAATCTTCCCCTTCAGCGCACCGGACAACACCGCATCCACCGCCTGATGAATATCCGTCAGCGCAAACTCGGCTACCACCTCGGTGGCAATCACCCCATCGCGGATCAGTGCCATCACTTCATCGATACGCCGCTGCACCAGCGACTTCTCATGGCCGTGTACCCACAACCGTAAATGGAAATTAGAAAAACGAATATCCGGGCGGCTGCGCCAGAAAGTCGGAGGGATCGGCTGACCGGATAGCAGGCCATAGTGAATAAACTGCCCACCCGGCATCAGCGCCTCAGCCAGCGACAGCGACTCTTCACCGCCGATGCAGTCCAGAATCGCCTCCACGCCGCCGCCGCGCTGAAGCGCCGCCAGCTGCTGCGGATAATCCGGGCTGCTGCTGTTCAGCACACTCTCAACGGGAAAGTCGTCAAACAGTGTCAGGTTCTCCGCCTTGCGCACGATGGCGATGGCCCTGATGCCCAGGTGGCTGGCAATGCGGATCAGCATCTTGCCAATCGCCGAGTTGGCGGCATTGATGATTACCCGCATCCCGGGCGTAAAGTGCAGCTCTTCCGTTAGCATCAGCAGGGCGGTCATCGGATTCACGTAGCTGGTCGCCGCTTCTTTATCACTGACGAAATCGGGCAGGGTAAAACACCACTGCGCCTCGCTGTCTTTATAGGTCTGCCAGGCACCCATACTCCCCACCGGCAGCACCCGCTGACCGGGCAGAAGTGAGGGATCGTTGCTCTGAACGATATGCCCCATGCCCTCGAAACCGGGAACGAAAGGTAAGGTAATACGTGAACGGTAGGCACCGGAAATAGTAATAATATCAGAGGGATTTATCGTCGCCCATGCCATCTTAACCCGTACCTGACCGGCAGCTAATTCGCTCTGCTCACCGGATTCCAGCCGCAGAATATCCCTGATATTACCGAACTCGCGGACCATCGCTCTGGTGAATAAACTCTCTTTCATGGTATATTTTCTTTAGTGGCTTCTGGTTTACAGGTTGATGATTTTTATGCAGCAGTATAATAGTGAAACATTTCGCGTATCAATGCGTGATATCGATCTGAATGGTCACGTCCATAATTCAGTTTACCTGGATTATTGTGAAGATGCCGTGGTTAATGCCTTTCGCCGTGCAGATATTTTAGCCTTATTTCGCCCGCAGACGGCCGGTGTGGTTTATCACGTAAAAAAATGTGAAGCGACCTTTCATTTCCCATTATCAGTCGACGATGTGGTAGAGCCTCAGGTATTCATTGAGAAGCTCGGTAACAGCAGCTTAATATTTTCTATTCACCTGAATTTACAGGGAAGAAATATTCTGGCTGCCGAAGGAAAATTAGTCTGGGTCTGCATTAACCCTGCCGATAATAAGCCCTGTCCGATCCCTGAAGAAACCCGTAAGGCTTTGATCCATCACTTTCCGCAGCCAGGAGCCGGAGCCTGATGCCGGTTCACGACAGGGTTCAGCAGCACGCCCAAAAACATCCCCACGCCATTGCGGTGAATATTGATGGCCAGACGCTGAGCTGGTTACAGCTGTGGCAGCACTCGCAGGCACTGTATCAGCTTATTCTCAGTGAGTCCCAGAACGGCCATACCGTGGCGGTAGCGACCGGCAATGCGATTGCTTTCCCGATAGCCTGGCTGGCGGCAACCGCACAGCCTCTCACCGCGGCAATCATAGACCCGCTGCTGCCAGCCGAACAGCTGCGCGAAATGCTGAGCCGCATTAAGCCGGGCCTGCTGCTGTTAAACCAGCAGGATCGGGCGACGATCGCGCTGGCCGATGCGCTACAGATCCACTGGCTGGCGGTGGATCGCTGGCTGGAAAGCGATCCTTCTGTTACCGAAGATCGGCCCGCATTCAGTCAGGGAATGCATGATACCACGCCGTTTTTGATCAATTTCACCTCCGGCACCACCAGCCTGCCGAAGGCGTTTGTCCGATCGCGCCGCTCCTGGCGCAGCAGCTTTGAAAACGGCGAGGCGATCTTTCAGCTGACGGATGCGCCCTCAACGCTGTTTCCCGGCCCGCTGTCGAACGGCATTGGCCTCTACTGCCTGAATGAAACGCTGTATGCGGGCGGCTGTTTCTACAGCCTCGGCAAGTGGCAGCCGGACGCCGCCCTGGCGTTGATCGCCGGGCAGCAGATCCAGCGCCTGGTGGTGGTGCCAACGATGATTGCCGGTTTTGCCCGCGTGGCTGATGGAGAAGCGTTTCCCGGCCTGCGTAATTTGCTCAGTGCCGGAGCCAAGCTGGAGCTGAACCACTATCGGCAGGCGAGGGCGCTGTTTCCCGCAGCGCGGATGCAGGAGTATTACGGTGCATCGGAGCTGGGATTTGTCGCCGTTTCCACACTGAACGACGACAGCATCAGCGACTCTCTGGCCAGCGTTGGGCAGGCTTTTCCGGGGACCACCATTGAAATCCTCGACGATGATGATGTGCCGGTGGCGATGAATCAACCGGGGCGGATTTTTATTCGCAGCGAGCAGATTATCGAGGGGTATTTATGGGGTGATGACGGCGGCGCATTTAAAAAAACACCCAGTGGTGCCACGGTATCGGATATCGGCTATCTGGATGAACGGCAGAACCTGCATATTATCGGCCGCCGGGGAAATATGATCCTCAGCGGCGGTAATAATATTTACCTGTCAGAAATAGAAACGACGATCAAAGCGATCCCGGGTGTTATAGAAGCGATAGTTATTGCCATTGATGATAATTATCTGGGGAAAAAGATCGTCGCTATTATTGAGGCGGAATTAACGCTGGCGGAAACGATCCCGGAAATATGCCGCGAGCATCTGGCGAAATACAAATTGCCACGCCACTATTATCACATCAGCCACTGGCCTTTAACGCCCGCTGGAAAAATTAAACGTGCCGGGCTGGAAATAAGGATCGCAAATCATGACCTCAGAACCGATCTCACTGAACTATCAGCCGGGAGATGACTGGCAGCCGGTGGTTGTCGCCGCGGTACGCACGCCGGTAGGTAAGGCGTACGGTATGTTGGCCGGGCTGCCGATGGAAGCACTGCTGGCACCGTTGTTCGCCCGATTGCTTGCTACCTTACCGCAGGGGTTCAGTGCTATTGATGAGGTGATTATCGGCAATGCGACCGGCGGCGGCGGCAACATTGCCCGTCTGGCGGCGCTCAGTGCCGGACTGCCGCTGGCGGTGCCAGCGGTGACGGTCGATCGCCAGTGCGGTTCCGGGCTGGAGGCGGCGATCAACGCCTGCCGTCTGATCCAAGCGCGGGCGGGAGAATGCTATCTGGCCGGTGGCGTTGAGAGCGTGAGTACCGCGCCGTGGCGGGTAGAAAAGCCCGGATCGTTGAAGCAGCAGCCGCGTTTTTACGGCCGTGCGCGTTTTTCCCCGGACGATATCGGCGACCCGGATATGGGCGAAGCGGCGGAAAACGTGGCCCGCCGCTGCGGCATCAGCCGCGAACGACAGGATCGATTTGCCCTGCGCAGCCATCAGCGAGCCTTTGCCGCACAGCAGCAGGGCGCATTCCGCGATGAGATCGTGCCGCTGAACGTGGCGGGGCAGGCGATCGCGCAGGATGAATGCCCGCGCCCGACAACCTCGCTGGCCCGGCTGGCCGCGCTGCCGCCTGTCTTTGCCGCCGACGGCAGCGTGACGGCGGGCAACTGCTGCCCGCTGAACGACGGGGCATCGCTGCTGCTGGTCATGAGCCGCCGACTGGCGCGCGAGTGTGGTTTTGTACGCGGGCTGCGCTTTATTGATGCCTGTAGCGCCGGAGTGGACCCCAACTACCTCGGGCTGGGCCCGGTTCCCGCCACGCAAAAACTGCTGGCGAGGCAGCCACAGCTGAACCTCGACCGCGTTGCCGCCATTGAGTTTAATGAAGCCTTTGCCGCTCAGGTGCTGGGCTCACTGGATGCATTGGGCATCGACGAGCAGCGCGTTAACCGCCAGGGTGGGGCTATCGCGCTCGGCCATCCCTACGGCGCGTCCGGGGCGATCATGGTAACGCGGCTGTTTAGCCAGCTGGTACAGACGGCAGATTGCGAGGACGGGTTTGGCCTGGCGATGCTGGGAATTGCCGGTGGCCTGGGGCTGAGCGCGCTGTTCCGCGCACAGACGCTGTGATACACCACCCGGCTGTTATCTGCCGCGCCACTGCGGCGGGCGGCGCTCGCTAAAAGCGCGCAGGCTTTCCTGATAATCTTCGCTCTGCTGAAGCTGGCGCAGCACCTCATCGGCGGAGGGCTGAGGGGCTTTCTGCTGCGAATCCTCACCGGTGGAGGGCAGAGAATGTGTCTCCTCACCGTCGCCGGTGGAGGGCAGAGGGGGTTTCTGCTGTGTATCCTCACCGTTAGCGGTGGTGCGCAGATGCTGTTTCAGCAGTGTGTTGCACGCCTGCACCGCCAGCGGGGCACTGCGATTGATGCGTGCCGCCAGCGCCAGCGCTGCATCCTTCAGGTCGTCATGCGCGGCCAGCTGATTGAAGAGTCCCAGCGCCAGCGCTCGCGGCGCATCGATAGCTTCGCCGGTCAGCAGCAGTTCACGGGCGATATTCACCGGCAGTCGGGCGGCAAGCTGGCCGATGGCTCCACCGAGCGGCAGCAGGCCGTGCGTCACCTCGGGCAGGGCAATTTTTACCTGCTCGCTGGCAACGATAAAATCGCAGTTCAGCGCCATCTCCAGCCCGCCGCCAACCGCATGGCCGTTCAGGGCAGCGATCCAGATTTTTCGCCGGGGCTGATGCTGTAGCGGATTGTAGCCGCCGCAGCGGTTGCGCACCTTTTTGCCACCGTCGATAAACGCCTCCTGCAAATCTGCCCCGCTGCAAAACGCGCTGCCGCTGCCGGTCAGGATCACCGTCCAGATCTCCGGGTTCTGCTCGCTGTAATCCAGCCACTGCTCCAGTTCGGCAATCATCATCGCGTTATAGGCATTGCGCTGCGAAGGGCGGTGCAGCGTCAGGCACAGCACGTGGGAGGCCGGACGGTCTGCCAGCACAAAGCGGGTTAGCGGTTCATCTGCGGTCATGGCGGATTTCCTGCATGGAAGGATTCAGGCGAGTCTACCACGCCCCGATTGATCTGCTGCACCCAGTCAATAAAGCAGCGCAGCGCAGCGGAGTGGTATTTGCGGCTGGGGTAGTAAAGCCAGAGCCCCTCAGGCTTTGCGGCATAATCGGTGAGGATTTCCACCAGTGAACCGTCGGCCAGCCAGGGCTGCGCCAGCTCGCGCATCACCAGCGCCGCACCCGCTCCGGCGCGGGCGGCCTGAATCATCAACATATCGTTATCCAGCGTCAGATCGCCGCTGACCGCCACATCGAGCGCCTTACCTTCCGTCTGAAATTCCCATTTGTACAGCATGCCGCTGGGGAAACGCCGCTGAATGCACGGATAGCCCGTCAGCCCTTCGGGATGCTGCGGCGTGCCGTGCTGAGCAATCAGCGCCGGGCTGGCAACGATCGCCCCGTGTATCGGCGGGCCAAAGGGAATGGCAACCATGTCCTGTGGAATCGCCTCGCCGAAACGCACGCCGGCATCGAATCCCTCTTCAATGATATTGACCAGGCTGTCGCTGGTGGCAATCTCCAGTGCGATATCCGGGTAGCGCTGACGAAACGGCAGCAGGATGCGCTGCAACCAGAGCGTTGCGGCGCTGCGCGGCATATTCAGGCGCACCGTCCCACGCGGATCGGCCCGCCAGCTGTTCAGCTCATCGACCGCACTGGAAAGATCCACCAGCGCTGGCTCAATCCGTGAGAGAAAAGCGCGCCCGGCCTCGGTCAGCGATACGCTGCGGGTCGTGCGGTTCAGCAGCCTGACGCCGATGCGCTGCTCCAGATGGTTCATGGTATGGCTGAGCGTGGACGGCGTGACGTTGCGCTCTTCCGCCGCCTTGCGGAAGTTCAGGTGGCGGGCAATAGCGGCAAAAATCTCCAGTTCCTGGAGCGTGGTGCGATTTTTCATATTGATGATTATTTTTCACTAAACCGGTTAAATGGCATCAATTGTTGATTTATTCCGTGAGAAGTATAACTGCTTCATCGCCAGTTAACCGGAGTATCACCATGAAAAAAAGAACGTTAGGCACTGAAGGCTTGCAGGTTTCCGCCATTGGCCTTGGCTGCATGGGAATGAGTTTCGCCTACGGTGCTACCGATGAGCGCCAGGCGATGAATACGCTGCATCGCGCCTTCGACCTTGGGGTGGATTTCCTCGACACGGCAGAGGTTTACGGTCCTTTTACCAATGAATCGCTGCTTGGCCGCGTGCTGAAAGGGCATCAGGGTAAGGTCAAAGTTGCCACGAAATTTGGCTTCCATATTACCGATGAAGGCGAGGGCTGGGAGCGCATTAAAGGCGTGAACAGCCGCCCGGAAAACATCCGTGCGGTGGCAGAGGCTTCACTACAGCGGCTGGGCATTGAGGCGATAGACCTGCTGTATCAGCATCGCCCCGATCCGGCGGTGCCGGTGGAAGAGGTGGTGGGCACCATGGCCGATCTGGTGCGCGAGGGTAAGGTTTTGCATCTGGGGCTGTCGGAAATCTCCAGCGAGACGCTACAGCGTGCGCAGGCGGTACATCCTATCGCTGCCGTTCAGAGTGAATACTCGCTGTGGAGCCGCGATCCTGAACAGGGGCTGCTGGAAACCTGCCGTCGTCTCGGCGTCGGTTTTGTTCCCTACAGCCCGCTGGGACGAGGCTTCCTGACCGGTAAAGTGGCGGCTGCAGGCACGCTGGCCGAAGATGATTTCCGCCGCTATCTGCCGCGCTTCCAGCAGCAGGCGTGGGAACATAATCAGCAGCTGGTTGTACAGCTGACGGAGATGGCGCAGGGCTATCGGGCGAGTCCTGCTCAGCTGGCGCTGGCCTGGGTGCTGGCGCAGGGAGAAAATATTGTGCCGATCCCGGGGGCACGGCAGCTGGCCCATCTGGAGGATAACTGCGCGGCGGCCGATCTGGCCATTAACGACCGCGATCTTGCCACGCTGAATACGCTGTTTGCCCCGGAGAATATTGCCGGGGAGCGCTACAGCGAGCAGGATTTTGCGCTGGTGGAGCGGTAAGGGGAGGCGGCAGACCGATCGTGGTCTGCCGTCAACCGGTTAGCGAATCTTGTATTCCTGCGCGGTGCGTTCCACTGCCCGGCGGGTTTTTTCCACCAGCTCATCCAGCTCTGCATGGGTAGCAACCAGCGCCGGTGCCATAATCATTCGCCCCAGCGTGGAACGGATAATTACCCCTTCTTCGAAGCCATAGCTGCGGCAGCGCCAGCTGATCTCATCCTCATTCGCGAAGCGTTTCCGCGTGGCTTTATCGGCGGTAAACTGTAGCGCTGCCACCAGACCGGCGCCCTGAATCTCACCGATCATGGGATGCTCGCCAAATACCTCACGCAGTTTCCGTTGCAGGTAAGGCCCGGTATCGTTTTTTACCCGCTCAACGATTTTTTCATCACGCAGCGCCTTGATATTGGCAATCGCCACCGCTGCCGCCACCGGATGCCCGGCGTAGGTCAGGCCATGAGCAAACACACCGCCGTGCTCGACCAGCGCTTCCGCCATGCGCCTTGAAAGGATCAGGCCGCCCATTGGAATGTAGCCCGAGGTCAGCCCCTTGGCGATGGTGATGGTGTCCGGCTCAAAGCCAAAATGCTGGTGGGCGAACCACTCTCCGGTACGGCCGAATCCGCCGATGACCTCATCCGCGCACAGCAGCACATCGTACTGGCGGCAGATGCGCTGGATCTCCGGCCAGTAGCTTTCCGGCGGGAAGATCATCCCGCCCGCACCCTGGAACGGCTCGGCGATAAATCCGGCGACGTTCTCACTGCCCAACTCAAGAATTTTTTCCTCCAGCTGACGGGCGCACTTCAGCCCGAACTCTTCCGGCGTCAGATTGCCGCCGTGCGCGAACCAGTATGGCTCATCAATATGGGCAATATCCGGCAGCATGCCGCCCATCTCGTGCATAAACTTCATGCCGCCCATCGCGGTACTTGCCAGCGTTGAACCGTGATAGCCGTTCCAGCGGCCAATCATCACCCGTTTCTGCGGTTTGCCCACCACCTGCCAGTAGCGGCGCGCTGTACGGATTAACACTTCGTTGGATTCCGATCCGGAATTGGTATAAATCACGTGGCTGTAGCGGTCGGGCAGCAGGCTGAACAGCAGCTCGGACAGCTCGATCACCGACGGGTGGGTGGTGTGGAAAAACATATTGTAATAGGAGAGCTGTTCCATCTGCCGCGTGGCGGCGTCGATCAAATCCTGGCGGCCGTAGCCGAGAGCGGTACACCATAGCCCTGACATGCCGTCCAGATACTGGCGGTCGTCATTGTCCCAGACGTAAAGCCCTTTAGCGCGGTTCATCACGCGCGGGCCCGCCGCGTTCAGTTTTTTCTGGTCGACGAAGGCGTGGATGTTGTGTGCCGCATCCATATTCTGCCAGGTTTGAGTGCTGTGCTGTTTTGCTTCATTATTTTTCATCGGTTGTGCTCCAGTCGGTGTAAGGTACAGCAGGATTTTTCCTGCCTGATTTAGCTTTTATGCGGTGGATTCAGTGCTTTCTCGATGGGTTCCGGGGTAAACAGCGGCTTATGCATCACCAGTTTTACCCACAGCGCGCCGATAATTGCCACCACCGCCAGTACACTGCCAGCGACGGTGAACACTTCACCCGCCATCTCCGGTGTGGGGGAGGCGTTCCAGATGCCGTACAGCATGCCGACGATCCCCAGGACCTGCGGTAGCGGGTAAAAGGGGGTTCGAAATGGACGCGGCAGATCCGGGTAGCGGCGGCGTAACACGATGACGTTGATATGGGTAATGATGTAGGCCAGCAGCCAGCAGATTGCTGCGGCCAGCAGCAGCAGGCTGATGGAGTCGGCGTTCATCAACAGCAGCGGTAGCCCGGTGATAGCGGCCACAAACAGCACCGCCAGCCACGGCACGCCGTTGCGGCTCTGGCGGTTGAAACAGGGGAAAGCCTGACCGTTTTGCGACATGCCGCTGAGCATGCGTGGGATAGTGGCCAGAGAGGAGTTCAGCGTACTGCAGGTAGCGGTGATGGCGGCGGCGAGCAGCAGCAGCTTGCCGCTTTCACCGAACACTTTGGTGGCGAACAGGAAGTGCGGTAGATCGTCCCCGACCAGGGCGGATCGCGGTAGCACCAGCAGTGCGCCGAGGCAGTAGAGGATGATGGTGATAAAAATCAGCGTCAGTCCCACCATCATTGCGCGCGGAATATCGCGCTGAGGCCGTTTGGTCTCTTCAATCAGCGGGCAGACGAACTCCGCACCGACAAACCCCCAGACGGTAGTGGCGACCAGCGCTATGGCTCCCCAACCCCAGCCCTGCGGCGCCAGGCTTCCTTGTTCAATGACGCTGTGTACTGTTTCCGCCTGCGGACTGGTAATGGCGCAGATACCCAGTACCAGCAGTACTATCATCATGATCACCGCCAGCGCCGTTTGCAGGCGAGCGAAGATATCGATGTTCATCAGATTGAACAGGGTAAACAGTAATAACACGCCGGCAGCCACGGTCAGCGGCGGCAGTGAACTGTGCGGGAAGATTTTGCCGATAATTAAATCAAGCAGCAGCAACTCTGCCGATAGCGCAAACATCGCCACGACGATATAGCCTGAAAAGGTGGCAATAATTGCCGGAAAGTGGCCGAGGGCGACCTCGGTATAGCTGCACAGGCTGCCCGATCGTGGGATCATGAGTGACAGCTCGGAGAACGAGCAGGCGTAACTGAGGGCCAGCAGCCAGGCCAGCGTTAGCGGGAGGATCAGGCTGATTCCGGCAATCCCTACCGCGTGCAGCATCATCACCATCACCCCCTGCGATACCACCAGGCCAACGGCAACGGATATCAGCGAGAGAAAACCCAGCTTCGCCACCGGCTTCACTGAAGCGAGCTTACTGGCTGATACATCTGTATTTTGCGACATGAGTCTGTCCTTTATGCAGGAGAACGAGGGTCACTGGCACAGCTGAATCCAGGTGGTTTTTAACTGGGTAAACTTGTCGAACGCGTGCAGCGAAAGGTCGCGGCCAAAGCCTGACTGCTTGCCGCCGCCGAAGGGAACGCTGACGTCGATCGCATCAATGGTATTAACGGATACCGTGCCGACATTCAGCCGCTGGGCAACCCGGTGCGCACGGCTGAGATCGCCGCTCCACAGCGACGCGGCCAGCCCGTAGACGCTGTCATTGGCAAGGGCGATCGCCTGCTCTTCACCATCGAAGGGCATCACCGCCAGCACCGGGCCAAAAACTTCTTCCTGCGCCAGCTGCATCTCGGGCCGTACGCCGGTAAAAATGGTCGGCTGGATAAAGTTGCTTGAGCCGTTAATCGTCAACCGCTCGCCGCCGCAGCGCAGTTCTGCCCCCTGTTCGCGGGCAACCTGGATGTAGCTCATGACTTTTTCGCTATGGCGGCTGCTGACCATCGCACCGGCGTGGCTGGCAGGATCGAGCGGATCGCCCGGCTGCCATTTCTGGGCCTGAGCCAGCAGACGTTCAACGAATTCATGGTGAATGCTGTGCTCAACCAGCAGGCGGGAGTTGGCGGAGCAGACTTCGCCCTGGTTGAAGAAGATGGCAGCAGCGGCTTTTTCCGCAGCCAGTTCAAGGTTGTGGCAGTCGGCGAAGATCAGGTTCGGGCTTTTTCCGCCGCACTCCAGCCAGACCTGTTTGAGGTTTGACTGCGCGGCATACTGCATAAAATATTTTCCGACCTGAGTCGAGCCTGTGAACACCACGGCATCGATATCTGCATGCAGACCAAGCGCTTTGCCGGTAACGTCGCCGTTACCGGGAAGCACATTGAGTACGCCCGGCGGCAGGCCTGCTTCCAGCGCCAGTTCAGCAAGGCGCAGCGCGGAGAAGGGCGACTGTTCTGCCGGTTTGAGTATGACGCTGTTGCCTGCGGCCAGTGCCGGGGCCAGTTTCCATGCGGCCATATCCAGCGGGAAATTCCACGGCACCACGGCGGCGATGACGCCGAGCGGTGCGCGGGTAATCATCGCGACGGCGCTCTGCGCTGTGGGGGCTATCTGGCCGTAAAGTTTGTCCAGGCTTTCGGCATACCATCTGAACACGCCTGCCGCGCCGGGTACGTCAAGCTCTCTGGCATCGGTCACCGTTTTGCCCATGCTCAGCGAATCCAGCAGCGCCAGCTCATCGGCATGCTGCATGATCAGGTCCGCCAGGCGCAGCAGAACCTGTTTACGGGAAGCGGGTGACTGCTGCGACCAGTCTCCGCGTTCAAAGCAGCGGCGCGCCACGCCGACGGCCCGATTGACCGTGTTCTGCTCGCTGATATCCACTTCGGCCAGTATCCGCTGGGTTGCCGGGTTGATAACGGCGAAGGTTTTTTCACTGACCGAGGTCAGTTTCTGGCCATCAATAATTGCCCGTTGGATAAAGTGCTGCTGTTCCGCGCGCTGCTGCCACTTCTGTTGTGTCCACATCGGTTTACCCCCGCTGGTGAATGTTGAGATGACAGGATGTTTAAAAATTGTTAAATCCTGCGTCATCCTAACGCCGGGGGGAGTGGGCGAAAATTAGTAAAAATGTATAGGGTGAGCATGAAAATCCGTGGCAGTGGGGCTGGTGGAGAATATTCTCTGGCTGAGTTGGCTGAGTTGGCTGAGTTGGCTGAGTTGGCTGAGTTGGCTGAGTTGGCTGAGTTGGCTGAGTTGGCTGAGTTGGCTGAGTTGGCTGAGTTGGTTGAGTTGGCTGTGGCTTTGGGGATCGGGGTGCAGCCTCTGCGGCGGCCGGGCGGTCCTCGCGCCGCTTCGCGGTCCCCTCGGTTTCGGCTGCGGGTCTTACGGATCGGCGCGGAGCGGGCGTCCTGCCCGCGCCACGCCTGAGCCCAGCATCCCTGCTGGTCTCTCCGGCCCCGCCGCCTGCACCTCAGCGCTGCGGATTGCCCGGCCGCCGCAGAGGCTGAACCCCTTCGTACAATGTGCTGGCTGCATGAAACTTCATGGGGATCATAGTGTTTGGTGGGGCATGCCTGAAGTGGTATGAGAATTGCGAAAATAAACGGGCCACTGCGGTGTAATGAAAGAAGGTGTCCGGGCTACACCGTGATGAAGTACGTGTTGGTACTGGTCTCTCCGGTCCCGCCGCCTGCACCTCGGCGCTGCGGATTGCCAGGCTGCCGCAGAGGCTGAACCCCTTTATGCAATGTGCTGGCTGCCTGAAGCTGCATGGAAATCATGATGTATGGTGGGGCATGCCTGAAGCTGCATGGAAATAATGGTGTTTGGTGGGGCATGCCTGAAACTGCATGATAATCATGATGTTTAGCGAGCCTTGCCTGAACAGTATGAGAATTGTGACGATTAACAGCCAGTGCCTGAAAGGTATAAGAACGGTGTTTTTGAACAGGCAACATTGTTATTGAAAGCGGGCTGGCTTTGGCCCCTGAAGGGCAATCCGCAGCGCTGAACGTAGCGAGGAAGCCAGGATTCGCCCACAGGGAAGTGGGCGAAAGACGCAGCCGCGCAGGACGCGCGTCTGCGTCGGTCCGACAGGCTGACGAACGAAGTGAGGGCACCGCGAAGCGGCGCGAGGACCGCCCGGCAGGGGCCACAGCCAGCCAGCGCGAGCACACAACTCCCACCCTCCACCAGCCAGCGCGAGCACATAACTACCAGCCATCACCAGCCCCTAACCCGAATCTCAGGTTATCAACTAATGCGAAAAGTTGACGATTTTTAGCACAAAATTAAAAGCGACAAAGATTAATTACTGGATTAAATGCCGCTATATCACCCAACGAACAGAATAAATACTAAACATTAACCATCTGACTAGTGTGGAATGCTGTAAAAAAGGAACTAACCGGAGTTGACGCACCTCGCAAATAATGTTGCTTATTTGTAAACAGATTAACATGCGAGCGAAATCCTGCTATGCTGCCCCACGCGGAACCGGGCGCCTTACCCTACACATGGATGGTTATCACTAATAGCGGTGACTTGGGTGACCCGGGATGCCATATACAATGAGAGCGAGGAGAACGTCGTGCTAGAAGAATACCGTAAGCACGTTGCCGAGCGTGCTGCCCAGGGGATCGTTCCTAAACCGTTAGATGCTTCCCAAATGGCCGCGCTGGTTGAACTGCTAAAAGCCCCTCCAGCGGGTGAAGAAGAATTCCTGTCAGACCTGTTGATCAATCGAGTCCCGCCGGGTGTAGATGAAGCGGCCTATGTTAAAGCCGGTTTCCTGGCCGCTGTCGCGAAAGGCGAAGCTACCTCCCCTCTGGTTACTCCTGAAAAAGCAGTTGAACTGCTCGGCACCATGCAGGGCGGCTATAACATCCATGCGCTGATCGAAGCCCTGGATGAAGAAAAGCTGGCTCCGATTGCCGCAGAAGCCCTGTCCCATACGCTGCTGATGTTCGACAACTTCTACGATGTTGAAGAAAAAGCCAAAGCGGGCAACCCACACGCGAAAAAAATTATTCAGTCGTGGGCTGACGCAGAATGGTTCCTGAAGCGTCCTAAACTGGCAGACAAAATCACCGTAACCGTGTTTAAAGTGACCGGCGAAACCAATACCGATGACCTCTCTCCGGCACCGGATGCATGGTCTCGCCCGGATATTCCACTGCACGCGCTGGCGATGTTGAAAATCGAACGTGATGGCATTGTACCCGACGATGCCGGTAACGTTGGACCGATCAAACAGATCGAAGAATTACAGAAAAAAGGCTTCCCGCTGACCTACGTTGGTGACGTGGTCGGTACCGGTTCATCACGTAAATCCGCCACCAACTCGGTACTGTGGTTTATGGGTGACGACATTCCTTACGTGCCTAACAAGAAGGGCGGCGGCGTGTGCCTCGGCGGCAAAATCGCACCGATCTTCTTTAACACCATGGAAGATGCCGGTGCACTGCCGATCGAAGTGGAAGTCGACAAGCTGAACATGGGCGACGTGATCGATATCTTCCCTTACAAAGGCGAAGTGCGTAACCACGAAACCGACGAACTGCTGGCGAACTTCGAGCTGAAAACCGACGTGCTGCTGGATGAAGTGCGCGCCGGTGGCCGTATCCCGCTGATTATCGGCCGTGGCCTGACCTCGAAAGCCCGTGAATCTCTCGGCCTGCCGCACAGCGATGTGTTTGTTCAGGCGAAAGATGTGGCTGCCAGCACACGTGGTTTCTCACTGGCGCAGAAAATGGTTGGCCGTGCCTGCGGCGTGGACGGTATCCGTCCTGGCGCTTACTGCGAACCGAAAATGACCTCGGTAGGTTCTCAGGACACCACCGGCCCGATGACCCGTGACGAGCTGAAAGACCTGGCCTGTCTGGGCTTCTCAGCCGACCTGGTGATGCAGTCGTTCTGTCACACCGCTGCGTATCCTAAGCCGGTTGACGTGACCACTCACCATACTCTGCCTGACTTCATCATGAACCGTGGCGGCGTGTCGCTGCGCCCGGGCGATGGTGTTATCCACAGCTGGCTGAACCGTATGCTGCTGCCGGATACCGTCGGTACCGGTGGTGACTCCCACACCCGTTTCCCAATCGGTATCTCCTTCCCGGCGGGTTCTGGTCTGGTGGCGTTTGCCGCTGCGACCGGCGTGATGCCGCTGGACATGCCTGAATCGGTACTGGTGCGCTTCAAAGGCGAAATGCAGCCGGGTATCACCCTGCGCGACCTGGTTCACGCGATCCCGCTGTACGCGATTAAAGCAGGCCTGCTGACCGTTGAGAAGAAAGGTAAGAAAAACATCTTCTCCGGCCGCGTGTTGGAAATCGAAGGCCTGCCTAAGCTGAAAGTTGAGCAGGCATTTGAGCTGACCGATGCTTCCGCAGAGCGTTCTGCCGCCGGTTGTACCATTAAGCTGGATAAAGAGCCGATCATCGAGTATCTGCAGTCCAACATCGTGTTGCTGAAGTGGATGATCTCTGAAGGCTACGGCGATCGTCGTACGCTGGAGCGCCGCGTAGAAGGCATGGAAAAATGGCTGGCCGATCCGCAGCTGCTGGAAGCCGATGCTGACGCAGAATATGCCGCGGTGATCGACATCGATCTGGCGGATATCAAAGAGCCAATCCTGTGTGCGCCAAACGATCCGGACGACGCCCGTCTGCTGTCTGACGTGCAGGGCGAGAAGATCGATGAGGTCTTTATCGGTTCGTGCATGACCAACATCGGTCACTTCCGTGCCGCTGGTAAACTGCTGGATGCCCATAAAGGGCAGCTGCCAACCCGCCTGTGGGTGGCTCCGCCAACCAAGATGGACGCTGCACAGCTGACTGAAGAAGGTTACTACAGCGTATTCGGTAAGAGCGGTGCGCGCATCGAGATCCCGGGCTGTTCACTGTGCATGGGTAACCAGGCGCGCGTGAAGGATGGTGCAACGGTGGTATCGACCTCAACGCGTAACTTCCCGAACCGCCTCGGTAACGGTGCTAACGTGTTCCTGGCCTCCGCCGAGCTGGCTGCGGTTGCTTCTCTGCTGGGCAAACTGCCTACGCCGGAAGAGTATCTGAAGTTTATGGATCAGGTGGATAAAACCGCCGTGGATACCTATCGTTATCTGAACTTCGACCAGCTGAGCCAGTACACTGACAAAGCTGACGGCGTGATTTTCCAGACTGCGGTCTGATAACGCCGAGAGAGAGGATTTTTCCGCTTTCAGTCGGTAAAAATCATTCAGATTGGGCAATGCTTCAGGTAGAAATGGATGAGCATTGCCCCGTTAAAAAGAGCCGCCGGTCGGCTCTTTTTTATTGCCCGTCTTAAACTTCCCCCCACTGAAAGCGGCCTCCCGTCAGGCTCATCTTTGCCCGAAGCCCCGGCGGCTGCCATTCCCGTCAGACCTGTCTCTGCCCGAGGCTCCGGGTGTGATGCCCGGCGGTCTGTTGTGCATTGATTTTCTTCTTCATGCCTGCAATTTCAGCCATGCCAGAAGCTCCGCCTGCGGGCTGCCCGGCACGAGGGGCTTTGGCGACAGCAGGCAGTAGTGGGAACCATCCTCGACAAACCCCAACGGCGCGTTCAGCACGCCGCTCTCCACATCGTCTCGCACCAGGTGCCACGGGCCGATGGCCACCCCCAGACCCGCCACGGCGGCCTGCAGGCTGAAATAGAAGTGATCGAACGTTTGCCCCGCATTATCAACAGAGGGATGATCCGCAGCGGCCGCCCATTCCTGCCATGCGCCGGGCCGGGTACGCGTATGCAGACGCGGTGCATCACGCATGAGTGTGGCAGTATGCTGCTTTTCGCTAAACCAGCCTGCGGCCTTATCCGTACGGCAAACCGGGCCGACCTTTTCAGCAAACAGCGGTTCGGCGTGATAGCTCCCCGGTAGCGGAAAATCGCTGCGGCGAATTGCCAGATCGATACCGCTGGCAAAAGAGAACGGGCCGCCGCCAGCAACAAGATGAACGTCGGTGCCCGGATGGCGAGCCTGAAAATCTGACCAGCGGGGGATCAGCCAGCGCATCAGCAGCGTTGGTTCGCAGGACAGTACCCACCGCCGCTTCTGGCTGGCGCTGGCGCGCAGCTCGCTGACCGCCTGGCGCATCAAATCCATTCCCTCTCCGACTGCCCTCGCCAGCGTGCGGCCCGCAGCGGTCAGAAATACCCGTCGGCTGCGGCGCTCGAACAGCGCCACGCCCATTTCGTCCTCCAGCAGGCGTACCGCCCGGCTGACCGCGCCGTGCGTAAGGTGAAGCTCAGCGGCGGCGCGGCTGAAGTTCTCCAGCCTGGCGGCGGTCTCGAAGCAGCGCAGCGCCAGCATCGAAGGCAGTCGCTCATCGTTTAATGGTGATTCAGGCTCACCGTTGATGTCAGAAATCATCGTTATTCATCCTGATAACCTACCGCTATTATCGCGGCAATTAACTCATTTCTGACAGGATAACTCATGACCGAACTGATAGCTGTAATCACCATTACTCTGCTGGCCGTGATCAGCCCGGGGCCGGACTTTGCCATGGTCACGCGCAACAGCCTGATGCTGTCGCGCCGGGCGGGCGTGCTGACAGCACTGGGGATTGGCCTTGGCGTGCTGGTTCACGTGACCTATACGCTGGTTGGCGTCGGGCTGCTTATCCAGCAGTCGCTCTGGCTGTTTAACACCATCAGGCTGGTGGGTGCCGTCTGGCTGGTGTATCTCGGCGTTAAAATGCTGCGCTCCCGCGCGGGCGGCGCGCCGGTTGACCGCCGTGTGTTACCGCTGTCCGACGCGGCGGCGCTGCGCACCGGCTTTCTGACCAACGTCCTCAATCCGAAGACGACGATCTTTATCGTCAGCCTGTTTATGCAGGTGGTAGGGCCTGAAACGCCGCTGGCGGTGCAGATCGGCTACGGCGCGTTTATCTCGGTGGCGCATATGGCGTGGTTTAGCCTGGTGGCGCTGGGCTTCTCGGCGGGTGCAGTACGGGATCGATTGCTGGCCGTGCGCCACTGGATTGACCGCGCTTTTGGCGGGCTGCTGGTTGTATTTGGCCTGCTATTGGCAGTAACGGGAGGAAATCGTTAAGTGCGGCAGTGCCAATGCGTTCATGCTGGCGTGTGATACCCGCCGCTGACAAGCCGTTGCGAACCTGACCGTCGTCGATATTGCTGTTTTTCCCCCGCCGGGCTGCGATAATGCGCGCTGATGCTCAGTATTATCCGGGCAGAGGCGCAAAATAGCCTTGAGCATGCGCGGTCAGTCTGCCGGGAGGGGAACACGATGGAATATGAATTTTTACGCGATATCACCGGGGTGGTGAAGGTTCGCATGTCGATGGGCCACGAGGCCGTTGGCCACTGGTTCAACGATGAGGTGGATGAAAAAAATCTGGCATTGCTGGATGAAGTCGAAGCCGCCGTTGCCAGCGTTAAGGGCAGCGAGCGCCAGTGGCAGCGCGTGGGGCGGGAATACACTCTGTGGCTGGATGAGGAAGAGGTGATCGTTCGTTCTAACCAACTCGGCTTTGAAGGCGATGAAATGGAAGAGGGCATGAACTACTACGACGAAGAGAGCCTGTCGTTCTGCGGCGTAGAGGATTTTCTGGCGGTGATTACCGCCTACCGCGCGTTTCTGCAGGGGCGTTAAGCCCGGTAGCCCGGCGCGATCATAACGTCCTACCTGAAACGATCACTACCGTACAGTCAGTGTGGGAATAACAGCGCGATCTTGCCCAGCGGCGGATCGCGCTCACCGCCGACAGGCGGCTTAGAAAATAGATCCAGCAAGACCATCGATATGCACGGTGTTCACTGCCGTACAGGCAGCTTAGAAACGGCGCTTTAGCTCTGCCTCTGCCGCTTCAGCGTTCACTGCCGTACAGGCAGCTTAGAAATAACAGGAAAGGTATGGTTTTAGACAGCACATCCTTAAGCCTGCTAAAGGGCGATCCGCAGGTCGCCCTTTAAGGCTCTCATGCCTGTATGCAGCAGCTACTGCGTTTTTAATCCCACCGACGGAATATTGCGTCCGTAGTAAATCTCCCGCATCTCTTTCCACAGCAGATCGGTGATCCGCTTGTGCTCCTGCGGGCTGAGATCGTCAGGTTTAGTGTTAAACAGATAGTGGCGAAGATCGAAATCCTTCAGCAACATCTTGGTGTGGAACATATTTTCCTGATAGACGTTCACGTCCATCATGTCATACATCCCTTTCATATCGTCGGACATAAAGTTCTGGATTGAATTGATCTCGTGGTCGATAAAGTGCTTCACCCCGTTTACGTCGCGGGTGAAACCGCGCACGCGATAGTCGATGGTGACAATATCGGATTCCAACTGGTGAATCAGGTAGTTCAGCGCCTTCAGGGGCGAAATCACCCCGCAGGTCGACACTTCAATATCGGCGCGGAAGGTACACAGGCCGCCTTCCGGATGGCTTTCCGGGTAGGTGTGAACGCAGATATGGCTTTTATCCAGATGGGCAACTACCGAGTTCGGCAGCGGGCCAGGATGTTCAGAGGTATCAATATCGCGCGGATCGATCGGCTCTTCGCTGACCAGAATCGTTACGCTGGCACCCTGCGGTTCGTAGTCCTGGCGGGCAATATTCAGCACGTTAGCGCCGATAATCGAGCAGGTTTCGCTGAGAATTTCCGTCAGACGGTTGGCGTTGTACTGCTCATCAATGTACGCAATATATCCGTCGCGTTCCGCTTCTGTGTTCGCGTAACAGATATCGTAGATACAAAAACTCAGGCTTTTCGTCAGGTTGTTGAAGCCATGTAGTTTAAGCTTTTGCAATTTCGTTCACCCCCTTAAAATGCCCGGTCATTTGGCCAGCGCATTTAACAGATACTGTGGCAGGGCAAAGCTGCCCGCGTGGATTGCTGGATTGTAGTAGCGGCAGGTCAGCCCGGAGGCGGCAAAGCGCGCGGCAATCGTTGTTGCATCCAGCTGGCGCAGCGCCGGATTATCGCTGGCCCAGGCAAAGGTCATGATGCCGCCGTAGTAGGTCGGTACCGCCGCCTGATAGAAGCTGACGTCTGTGAAATAGTGGCCGAGTTTGCGGTGGCTGTTGACCGCCTCGTCCTGCTGCAGGAAGCAGACGCCATTCTGCGCCACGAAGATGCCATTTTCATTAAGGATGCGGTGGCAGCCTTCGTAGAAGTCTGAGGTGAACAGGCTCTCTCCCGGACCGATCGGATCGGTGCAGTCAGAGATAATCACGTCAAACTTTTCAGCGGTCTGCTTCACGAAGTTCACGCCGTCATCAATCACCAGCGTAAAGCGCGGGTCGTCATAGGCACCCTGGCTGTGGTTCGGCAGATACTGTTTGCAGAAGGTCACCACTCCGGCATCGATCTCAACCATGGTGATTTTTTTGATGCTCTGATGGCGGCTCACTTCGCGCAGCATGGCACCGTCGCCGCCACCGATAATCAGCACGCTTTCCGCCGCGCCGTGGGCCAGCAGGGGAATATGGGTCATCATCTCATGATAAATGAACTCATCGCGCTCGGTGGTTTGTACCACGCCGTCCAGCGCCATCACGCGGCCCAAAGCGGCATTTTCAAAGATGATCAGATCCTGGTGCCCGGTCTGCTCGCGATACAGTACATTATCGACAGAAAAATACTGTCCGAATCCGGCATGAAGGGTTTCATACCACATTTCTTTATCGGCCATGGTGGGGTTTTCTCCTCATAACAGCCACGAAAAATGGGGGGAAACAGGATAGCGATTTCTGACCGTGGTTGCACGGTCAATTCAGACGCGGGGAGGGGAACGGCGGGTAATTATCGGACGTAGGCAAGCAGGCTCAGTGAGTCGCGGGCCAGGGATTTGCACTTGGTGTCGTTCGGAATGGCAATACCGCTCAGATCGCGATAGCTGTCCTCACCGAGTGCTTTCATATTGAAGCTGTTGTAATTGCTCAAATCCCAACGATTCTGCTGCGCATAAAACATCAACGCACGACGAACCTGCCCGTCCGGAAGATCCTGGTAGCCACAATCATTTTTCAGATAAACAAATACAGCGGTTAAATCGGCCAAATCTTCTGCTTCCGTTTCACTCAGGGCGAAACTGGTGGAGGAGAAGCCAAAAAGCCCTAGCAGCAACAGAGCCTTGATGCTTTTCTTCATAGTTATTCTCATTCGTGTGCAATGAGCAGACGTTAGCACAGTTCAGGCCGGGTGCCAGCCCCTTTTCCCTTAGAAATCCTGCGATATGCCGTTTTCGCATTTTTTATCGCGGCTTGACCTTCCCGCTGGGTAAGGGTTTATGCTGCCTGTATTTTCGACATCTGACAAAAGGAATGGATGATGCAACGTCGTGACTTTCTAAAATTAAGCGCCGCGCTTGGCGCAGCAAGCGCCCTGCCGCTGTGGAGCCGCTCGCTGATGGCGGCTGAACAGCGTCCTTTATTACCCGTTCCCTCACTGCTGCTGCCCGATGCGCGCGGTGAAATTAAACTCGTGGCCCAGCAGGGCACCAGCCACTGGCGGGGCAAAGATGTTCCCACCTGGGGCTACAACGGCGGCCTGCTTGGCCCGGCGATCCAGCTGGAGCGCGGCAAAGAAGTCCGTGTCAATATCTTCAACCGCCTGCCCGACGCCACCACCGTACACTGGCACGGTCTGGAAATTCCCGGCGAAGTAGACGGCGGGCCGCAGGCGAGAATTGAACCGGGGCAGCAGCGCAGCGTCAGCTTTACCCCTGACCAGCCCGCCGCCACCTGCTGGTTCCACCCTCATCAGCATGGACGTACGGGTTATCAGGTTGCGCAGGGACTGGCGGGCTTGGTGCTGATCAACGACCCCGAGAGCGGCAAACTCCTGCTGCCAAAACAGTGGGGCGTGGATGATATTCCGGTGATCCTGCAAGATAAACGCCTGACCGAA
This sequence comes from Pantoea coffeiphila, assembly GCF_016909495.1. Lineage (GTDB taxonomy): Bacteria > Pseudomonadota > Gammaproteobacteria > Enterobacterales > Enterobacteriaceae > Erwinia > Erwinia coffeiphila. The sequence continues at coordinate 470,784 of NZ_JAFBFW010000005.1, forward strand.
GACGGCAGCAAAATCGATTATCAGCTCGATGTGATGGACGCGGCGGTCGGCTGGTTCGGCGATATGCTACTGACCAACGGCGCGATTTATCCGCAGCACGGCGTGCCGCGCGGCTGGCTGCGTCTGCGCCTGTTGAACGGCTGCAACGCCCGCTCGCTAAATCTGACTACCAGCGACGGCCGACCGATGTACGTGATTGCCAGTGACGGTGGTCTGCTAGCGGAGCCGGTCAAACTGAGTGAGCTGCCGATGATACCGGGTGAGCGCTTCGAAGTGCTGGTCGATACCTCCGACGGCAAACCGTTTGAACTACAAACGCTGCCGGTGCGACAAATGGGCATGACGCTGACGCCGTTTGACCAGCCGCTGCCGGTGCTGTCGATTACCCCGCTGCGGGTCATGGCCAGCGGCACGCTGCCGGACAAGCTGGTGGAGATGCCTGCCGTTGCGGTGCCGCAGGCTTCCGACACTCGTTGGCTACAGCTGATGATGGACCCTGAGCTGGACCGCCGGGGCATGCAGGCGCTGATGGATAAATACGGCCATGCGGCGATGGCGGGGATGGACATGTCCGCGCACGGGATGGGCGGTGCGACAGGCGATCGTTCTGCAGCAGCAACAGCCGGGAAAATGCAGGGCATGGATCACGGCAGTATGAGCGGAATGGACCACGGAAAGATGGCCGGGATGGGGCACGGCAAGATGGCGGGAATGGACCACGGCGATATGAAGAATAAGCAGGCGAAATCTCCGGCACCCTTCGATTTTCACAATGGAAATAAGATTAACGGCGTTGCTTTCAATATGGAGAAACCCGCGTTCGAGGCGAAGCAGGGCGTGTGGGAGAAGTGGACCATCTCCGGTGAGGGCGACATGATGATGCATCCTTTCCACGTGCACGGCGCCCAGTTCCGCATCCTGTCTGAAAACGGCAAACCGCCGGCAGCGCACCGCAGCGGCTGGAAGGACATGGTGCTTGTAGAGGGCTGGCGCAGCGAAATTCTGGTGCGCTTTAACCACAAGGCGGACAAACCCAACGCCTATATGGCGCACTGCCATCTGCTGGAGCATGAAGATACCGGGATGATGCTGGGCTTTACCGTGGCGTGATGGCTGGAGCCGCCGGGGCAATATTGTGCCTCGGTGGAACTGGTGAGTTGATACCCTTTATTTTACGGTTTTTTCATCTATCTGATTTGTATGGATATTATTATGGCTGTAAAAAAGAGGGGTTAACGAGCGCTTAAAGCGAAAACCTGATTATCCTCATCGGGTTATCGTGACAGGATAACGGTTCACTGCCGTACAGGCAGCTTAGAAATGGCGTGCCACTTCGGCGATTAGGCTGGTTTCGTTCACTGCCGTACAGGCAGCTTAGAAATGGAAAAACTTCTGGGAAGAAATGGCCCGTAAGTTCACTGCCGTACAGGCAGCTTAGAAAACCACACCTCTATCTCCGAAGGCGTTATATTTGTTCACTGCCGTACAGGCAGCTTAGAAATGGTACATCGAGCCAGCGGAGACCGGACCACCGTTCACTGCCGTACAGGCAGCTTAGAAAAATCGTCAATATTGCCATCCCAATGTATGAGGGTTCACTGCCGTACAGGCAGCTTAGAAATGCGTGATAGTCTCGGGCCAGGCAGGCGTAGTGTTCACTGCCGTACAGGCAGCTTAGAAATTTCCAACTCCGCAACGTGGGCTACTGGATTCGTTCACTGCCGTACAGGCAGCTTAGAAAAGTGCAACATCCAGAGGCTGTGTATTCCAACCGTTCACTGCCGTACAGGCAGCTTAGAAATGAATCATAAAACCGGTGGTGGCATCCTGATGGTTCACTGCCGTACAGGCAGCTTAGAAAGATAAGACCTGCAAAATCTCCTCATCGGTCGTGTTCACTGCCGTACAGGCAGCTTAGAAATACAACCCCGGATGTAACATGAATGGCGAAAAGTTCACTGCCGTACAGGCAGCTTAGAAATTCCCAGATGATGCCAGCACCAGCCACAGACGGTTCACTGCCGTACAGGCAGCTTAGAAATGACAGCGGACCAGCAGCGCGTAATTGCTGAAGTTCACTGCCGTACAGGCAGCTTAGAAACAATCGCGTTAAACCCGTTGTTCTGGTCCAGCGTTCACTGCCGTACAGGCAGCTTAGAAAAGGAGAATGGTGTAGTGCTCTGCAAAATGGGGGTTCACTGCCGTACAGGCAGCTTAGAAATGACAGGCAAAACCGGCAGTCCGCCAAAACCTGTTCACTGCCGTACAGGCAGCTTAGAAAAAACTCGCCTACCCATACCGGCGCGATGTTCTGTTCACTGCCGTACAGGCAGCTTAGAAAAAATAACAGCAATGTGCAGAGACTGGTAATGTGTTCACTGCCGTACAGGCAGCTTAGAAAAGAGAACGGCTTGAATCCGATAACAGTGACATGTTCACTGCCGTACAGGCAGCTTCGAAACATTCGGCAGAACTGTTCGGGTGAGGCTTAAAGTTCACTGCCGTACAGGCAGCTTAGAAATTTCAGGAAGAGAGACCATCGAAGCCGTCAGGGTTCACTGCCGTACAGGAAGCTTAGAAAAGTATTGGGCCTCAAGCGCATTAATTGCCGCTGTTCACTGCCGTACAGGCAGCTTAGAAAAGGTTGCAGCCCGTAGCTCTCGGTGCGAATGATCGTTCACTGCCGTACAGGCAGCTTAGAAATTACAGTCCTCACAGGTGTCCATGCCCCACTAGTTCACTACCGTACTGGCCGCTTACAGATGCTTGCTTTATCTACGAGCCAGGTAGAACAGGTGTACTATCGTACTGTCTCCATCACTAGAATCACAGTAGCTTATCTGGGCACATTGTTTGACTGACGTAAATTAACTAATTGAATTTTATGAATTAAACATTGTTGTTAAGTAGGGGCATGTAAGATAAGCTTGAACAACTCTTTAGCGTTGGACGTATTACGTCTAGTCGGGTGATTAGCCAGACTCTAACTTATTGAACGTATTTGGGGTTGCGAAAGTGTCGCAACCCTCACTCGTTCCTCCTTCGGGTTGCGACACTTTCGCTTCCTTTAGTAAAGAGTTGAGCCCGGAAGAATAGATCCTTCCGGGCTTTTTACAGGTAATATTATGTCGTTAATTAACAGGTTAGCTACGTCGTTACAGCAGAGCGAACTGAAGGTAAATGCATACCTGGAAGGTGCATCGGGTAAGTACAAAGTTTACAGAATTCCCAAACGTACAACGGGTTTTCGAATCATTGCGCAACCTGCTAAGGCGCTGAAAGATTACCAACGTGCTTTTCTCCAGCTTTACCGCTTCCCCATTCATGAGTGCGCGATGGCGTATCAGAAAGGCAAAAGCATACGTGATAACGCGTTGGCTCATGCTCGAAATCCTTACCTGCTCAAAACCGATCTGGAAGATTTTTTTAATTCAATTACGCCCGATATTTTCTGGCAATGTGTTGAACGATCTTCCTCCAGTGAGTTGCAGTTCCAACTAGCGGACCGACGCTATGTGGATCAGGTTCTCTTCTGGAAGCCTACCAAACGCAGCACGCGGTTGATGTTGAGCGTGGGGGCGCCTTCTTCCCCTGTTATCTCGAATTTTTGCCTTTACGAATTCGACACACTCATTAATGAATACTGTCGTGAACTGGACATTATTTACACACGTTATGCGGATGATCTGACTTTTTCCTGCAACACCCGTGAAGTGCTTAAGTCCGTTCCTGCGATTATCGAAACACTGTTAAATAAGATTTTCAGCAAAAAACTAAGGCTGAATCGTGGTAAAACCATTTTTTCTTCTATGGCGCATAACCGCCATGTTACGGGCGTCACGCTAAATAACGAAGGTCGGCTTTCTTTAGGTCGTGAACGCAAAAGGTTTATCAAGCATCTTATTAATCAGTACCGATATGGGATGATTGATGAATCTGATAAGGCCTATCTTGTTGGACTACTGGCTTTTGCAAGCCATATTGAGCCAGATTTTATTCTTAGAATGAACGATAAATATTCATATGAGCTGATGGATCGTTTGAGGAGGCAGCAGTGACTAAACAACTGGAGCGTAAAGCCAGAGGAGGGAGTTTACTCTCTGCCTTCGAACTTTATCAGCAGGAGAAAAGTACAGCTTCTCTCGGCCCGGATGAGAAAGCCGGAGAGTGGTTCGAGTTTTGCTGGAGTTATCTACAAAATTCCGCACATCTCAATTCCGACATATATTCTCCAGAAAATCCATTTTTCATGCGTTCGATGTCACTGACCGATTTCCGTCGCTTCCCACAGCTCGATATAAATTTTGAAGCCGATCTGACCATTATTATTGGTAATAACGGGAAGGGTAAAACCAGTATTCTTTATGCGATTTCCAGGACGTTGAGCTGGTTCACTGCGAATATCCTTAAAGAGGACAGCAGTGGGCAAAGACTTAACGAATACTTGGATATCAGGAATGATTCAGATAATCGTTTCACGGATATCAACTCCAGTTTCTCTTTTGGCAAAGGACTTAAGAACATTTCTATCCGGCTTTCGCGCTCAGCTTTGGGCGCTGCTGAGCGGAGAGAAAGCATTATCAGACCGGCTAAAGAGGTTGCGGATATCTGGCGGGTTATCAACGATCGGAGAATCGTTAATCTTCCTGTTTTTGCACTTTACTCCGTTGAACGCTCACACCCCTTCAAAAAATCGGCAAAAGAGAGCGCTGAAAACCGAGAAGAGCGGTTTGATGCATACAATTATGCGTTAACCGGTGCCGGGCGTTTCGATCACTTTGCTGAATGGTTTATCTCTCTTCACAAAAGATCTGAGGCTCAAGGGGCATCGGCAATCGAACTACTGCAAGAGCAGGTGAATGACCTGGAGCAGTTAGTCAACAACGGGCTGATCTCAATGATCCCGCTTCTGGAAGAGACGAAAAGTAAACTACTGACGGCTCAGCTGAGAAAAGAGGCGCTCCAGTCCGTGAACATTCTGACGGACGTGACCCAAATGGATATTGTATCCCGAGCCATTACCCGGGTCGTCCCCAGCATAAGTCGCATTTGGGTTGAGACATCATCGGGTGCGGATATTATCAAGGTTACGAACGATCTGCAGGATGTCACTATTGAACAGCTATCTGATGGACAACGGGTATTTCTGGCCCTGGTCGCCGACCTCTCGCGACGTATGGTTATGCTTAACCCGCTGTTAAAAAATCCGCTTGAGGGTCGAGGCATCGTTCTCATTGATGAGATTGAGCTACATCTTCATCCAAAATGGCAGCAGGAAGTTATCGTTACTTTGCGCACGGTTTTCCCTAATATCCAGTTTGTCGTCACAACCCACAGCCCAATCGTGTTATCCACGACTGAAACTCGCTGTATCCGTGAGTTCAGGGAAAACGATAAAACCGGAGAGGTGTTTTTGGCCGTCCCTCCTATTCAGACCAAAGGCAGTGAGAATTCGGAAATTCTTGAGCAAGTGATGGGCGTTTTCTCAACTCCGCCGAACATTGCTGAATCCTATCTCCTTAGCAATTTTGAGGAATCAATTATTGGTGAGGGTGATGAACTGAGTGCTGAATCTCTCAACCTTTATAATAATATCGCTTCGCATTTTGGCCAGAATAGTTCCGAGCTGAAAAAAGCAGACAGCCTGCTACGCCTTCACCGAATGAAAAACAAAATTAGCCGAGCAAAACGCGAAAAGGATAATCAGGGATGAAGTTACTCAACCGTACTGCTGGACCGGAACATTTACGCCAGTTCAGGGGCGGACGCGACCGGTGGAGGGCTGTTGATAAAGAATTAATTTGGCGGTATTTATTAGAAATGCAGGGTGAGTTTTGCGCCTATTGTGAGTGCAGTCTCAATCGGAAGCACATAGAACATTTCAGGTCGAGAGATGAATTTACTGCATTAACCTTTGAATGGGGGAATTTATTTGGATCGTGTGGGGATACAAAAGCAGGTGGCTGGCAACGTTGTGGAATATATAAAGATAATGGCGCAGGTCAGTACCATCCGGATCACCTTATCAAACCTGATGATGACAACCCTGACGATTATCTTTTATTCCTGACCTCGGGGCAGGTTGTTCCTGCTAAAGGCATCGACGAGATAAAATTATTAAAAGCGCAGGAAACTATTAGGGTATTCAACCTTAACGGAGATTCTGCACTGCTTGGCCGTAGAAAAAAAGCGTTAAGCTTCATTATGGAGGAAGTTAAAGAGCTTTATGATGCCTATGATGAACTTGGTGAAGAGCAATGGCGCGAATTTCTTGATGATGAGGTTAACGCTTCTAAAAATAAAGAGTTCAGTACGGCATTAAAGCACGCATGGCTTCACAAATGCGATTATTAAGTGGTATTGATTTTGGTGTTTAGTTAACTGATTGATTAAAATAATAAAGTTTATTTTTTTTGAAGCGCAGTTCATCAGCAGTATAGAAAGTTAAACATGCATAGTGATTACATGTAAATCTAACACCGCCAGAGGATCAGTATGGAAACGATCGGCTCGTCGGATTTAAAGACGATTCTGCATTCCAAACGCAGCAATATTTATTACCTGCAATACTGCCGGGTTTTGGTAAACGGTGGACGTGTGGAATATGTCACGGATGAAGGTAAACGATCGCTTTACTGGAACATCCCTATCGCAAATACCACCGTGGTGATGCTGGGAACCGGCACGTCGGTGACTCAGGCTGCGATGCGCGAGTTTGCCCGTGCAGGTGTGCTGGTCGGATTCTGCGGAGGTGGCGGCACACCGTTGTATGCGGCTAATGAAGTTGAAGTCGATGTTTCCTGGCTGAGTTCGCAAAGCGAATATCGCCCTACGGAATATTTACAGCACTGGGTTAGTTTCTGGTTTGATGAAGAGTTACGTTTGGAAGCTGCAATTGCGTTTCAGCGCGTTCGAATAAACCAGATTCGGCAGGCATGGAGCAGTGCGAAAATGCAGCGAGAAGATAAATTCACTATTGATATTCCTCGTCTGAACGGTGTCCTGGAACGTTTTGAGCAGGGCCTCGCAGGTTGTCGTAATAGTACTGATCTGTTGGCGCTCGAGGCAGTAATGACCAAGGCGTTATATAAACTCGCTGCCGAAAGCGTTAAATATGGCGACTTTACCAGGGCAAAACGTGGGGGTGGTATCGATCGCGCCAACCGTTTTCTCGATCATGGTAACTATCTGGCCTATGGCCTTGCTGCGGTGGCCTGTTGGGTTATCGGCTTACCGCACGGATTAGCCGTGCTGCATGAAAAAACTCGCCGGGGCGGGCTGGTATTTGATGTAGCGGATTTGATTAAAGATGCACTGATTCTACCGCAGGCGTTTATTGCGGCGATGGCCGGTGAAGAAGAACAAGAGTTCCGCCAGCGCTGCCTCACCAGCCTGCAAAATGCTGATGCGCTGGATACGATGATTAACGCGCTGGAGTCCGTAGCGCAGCAGCTGAGCCGGGTGGGAAAATGAATATTCTGTTAATTTCCCAATGTAATAAACGGGCTTTGGAAGAGAGTCGGCGAATTCTCGATCTGTTTGCGGAACGAAAAGGCGATCGTAGCTGGCAAACCGCTATTACCTGGCAGGGGTTACAGACGCTGCGTAAGCTGCTGCGCAAAACCGCGCGCAGGAATACTGCGGTTGCCTGCCACTGGGTCAAGAAGGACGGGCAAAGCGAACTGCTATGGATTGTTGGAAACCTTCGCCGTTTTAATGAGCTGGGCACTGTTCCAACGAATACCACGACGGCTGACGTACTCAAAAGTAAAGACGAAAACAGCTGGCACAGCATTGAAGCGATAGGTCTGCTGGCCGCTATTGCGGGTCTTTTTCATGATTTCGGTAAGGCTAACAGCCTGTTTCAAAAAATGCTGCGCGGAGAAAAGGGCATCCGTTCGTTTCAGCCCTATCGCCATGAATGGATTTCGCTGCGCTTATTTTGTGGTTGGGTGGGTGAACGCAGTGACCGTGAATGGCTCAGCGCGTTGAGCCACATAGATGCCAGTGATGAACCTGCAATGCTGGCATCTGTGAAAAAAGATGGACTGACGGATTCACCTAACGCGTTCGAAAAGCTACCACCGGTAGCCCGAGTGGTGGCCTGGCTGATTCTCTCTCATCATCGTTTACCCAGCTATCAGCGAAGAAAAGGTCAGGGTTTGCCTCCTGAACTTATCAATCAGGAGCACTGGCTGACTCATCATCTTGACGTGGTGTGGAACGCGCTTAATCATGAAATGACAGACTGGATGCAGTCAGATCTTCAGGCGCAGTGGCTGTTTCCACAGGGAACCCCGATACGCAGCAGTACATGGCGGGCGAAAGCCAGAAAACTGTCACAGCGATTACTGGCTCAGCCTGCGTGGCTGGCCCAGATCGATCTTAATCAACGGTTTACCTGCCATCTTGCCCGCCTGGTTCTTATGCTGGCCGATCATTTCTATTCTTCTCAGCCAGCAACACCCGGCTGGCAGGCTCCAGGCTATTTATCCCTTGCTAACACCGATCGTGATACCGGTAAACCAAAGCAGAAGCTGGACGAGCATAATATTGGCGTGGCGCAGAATGCGTTGCTTCTGGCCAGAAGCCTGCCGAATTTACGGCGCAGCCTGCCAGCGATTACTCGCCATAAAGGATTTAAAAAGCGCAGCGAGCAAGAAAAATATCGTTGGCAGGACAAAGCTTATGATGCCGCACTTGCCTTGCGTGAGCGAGCAGCAAAGCAGGGATTCTTTGGCATCAATATGGCTTCAACCGGCTGCGGTAAAACATTCGCCAATGCGCGTATTATGTACGCGCTGGCCGATGAACAGCAGGGTTGCCGTTTCTCGGTGGCCCTTGGTCTACGAGCCTTAACGCTGCAAACCGGTGATGCGCTGCGTGAAAAACTGACGCTGCAAGAGGATGATTTAGCGGTACTGATTGGTTCGCAGGCTATGGCACAGTTGCATCAATTGCGGATCGATGAAGAGACATCCGCTGCTGCTAACGGCAGTGAATCCGCCGATGCGTTAGTGGCTGAGCATCAGTATGTCAGTTACGACGGTAGCCTGGATGACGGACGACTTAGCCTCTGGCTCAAAAGCGACAACAGCCTACATAAACTGATCAGTGCGCCAGTGCTGGTGACGACTATCGATCACTTAATCTCTGCAACGGAAGGACTACGGGGAGGCCGACAGATTGCTCCCATGCTGCGGTTACTGACTTCGGATCTGGTGCTTGATGAACCGGATGATTTTGATATTGATGACCTTCCTGCCCTGTGCCGGCTGGTTAACTGGGCAGGGATGCTGGGTTCGCGCGTGCTGCTTTCCTCGGCAACGTTGCCTCCCGCGCTGGTGCTGGCGCTGTTTAATGCCTATCGCAGCGGGCGTGAAATTTTTCAGAAAGCCTGTGGGCTGGATGAGAACAGTCCGGTTTGCTGCGCGTGGTTTGACGAGAATGAGACGTTTACGGAAGAGGTGATCCAACCGCTGGAGTTTAAATCGCGACATGAAGAGTTCGTTACGCGGCGGATAGGCCGTCTGGATAAAACACCGGTGCTGCGGCGTTGCAGATTGGTGCCGATTGCTTCTGCAACGCATGATGAAGCAGCAGTGTATCGTAGCGTTGCTGAATGCATATTCAGTTCGATGCTGGCTCTGCATGCTGAGCATCATCAACGTCACTCTGAATCGGGTAAAACCGTGTCCGTGGGCATTGTGCGTATCGCCAATATAAACCCGCTGGTTGCGATTGCCCGGCTACTGATGTCGACCCCTGCTGCGGAAAACCACCATATTCATTACTGCGTGTACCACAGCCAGCATCCTCTGGCGATGCGTTCATGGATTGAGCGCAGATTGGATGAGACCTTAACGCGCTATCAGGAGCAGGCTTTATGGCATGTTGAGGAAATCGAAAATGCGCTGAGTCAGCATCCGCAACAGCATCATCTGTTCGTGGTACTGGCAACGTCCGTTGCTGAAGTCGGCAGGGATCATGATTACGACTGGGCGATTGCCGAACCGAGTTCAATGCGCTCACTTATTCAACTGGCGGGTCGAATCCAGCGCCATCGACAGCAGCCGGTAGGGGCGGATAATTTCTATATCCTGCAGCAAAATATACGCGCGTTAAAAAATCCTGGTACACCGCGAGCGGCCTACTGCCTGCCCGGTTTTGAAAATACAACGTTTATGCTGGCCAGCCACGATCTTAATCAACTGCTGAAGCCTGAACAGTACGCAATCATCAGCGCCGCGCCGCGTATCCAGGAAAGAGCGAAACCGGACGTTCGCTCACCTTTTAGCAATTTTGCCGATCTGGAGCATCGACGTCTGTGGGTAGAATTACAGGGAGTAAAGGATTCCCCTGACTGTGCTGCGCTCTGGTGGCGCGAGCAGATGACATGGTGCGGTGAACTACAGCGTCAAAAGCCCTTCCGTCAATCGCAGCCTGAATTGCTGTATTTTCTATTGATTGCTGAAGAAGGGGATATCCCCGAATTCTACTTTCCAGATGATGGCCCGGCAGGCCGTAAGCGAAGCGGAGACTTCTCCGTGGTTAACCCTGTATTTGCCAAAGGGAACAGCGCATGGATGGTGCCGGACTATCAGCAAATCTATCTGGATCTGGCCGATAAACTGGGTATGGAGTTAGAAGCGATAAGTATACGCTTTGGCGAGATCGTTCTGCCTGACAGACAGGGTGATAGCTGGTGTTTTCATCCGATTTTTGGCGTGTTTAAAGAAAGGTAGGTGTTTCTTATATTATTGATATGGCGTAAAAATTACGCCATATCAATAAAGGGTTAGTCTAATGGTCTGCCTGTTCGGCAGTAAACGTAATGTATATGTATAGCAACTATTTCTAAGCTGCCTGTTCGGCAGTGATGTCATCATACCGTTTAAAGCATTTTTATTGCCAAACATTTTCAAGTTTGAAGCCCTCCTGCTTTTTGAACAAAATTTCCTCTTTGCAAGTTGATTACGCTGATGTAGTATCATCTTTATGATCTTTTATATATTAATAGTAACTAGGTTGTGTATTTCTGAGTGATTAGCGTAACCACCGAACATCTAAGTTTTTTGAGCGGTTCAACAGTACATTATTGATTGTTCATGTTTACAAATAGTCCTCTTTTTTGGGTCCTTTTTGTTTACATAAATCAATATAATTCAGTATTATTACATTTAGGGCTCTTTTTTGGGTCTTTATTGTAGAGATAAAGAGATGAATACACTAAGTGCGATTAACTCGCTGGATAGTTACAGTGAAAAAGGGCGATATGTTTTTCATTTAAATGACTTCAGAAACTTGTTTTCTGATGAACCAGAGCGGGCGTTGAAGTCTTCCCTCAAACGACTGGTTGATAAGAAAATACTGACCCGAGCCGCACAAGGTGTATATGTTTACAATCGAGCCAATAAAGACGCTTATATCCTTGAACATATTACTAAAACTCTGCGTAGGGGGGAATACAACTACGTGAGTCTTGAATCAGCGCTATCCCAATATGGTGTGATTTCTCAGGTGCCAATGGACAGGCTCACAGTGATGACCACCGGAAGAAGTGGGGAGTTTAGTACACCCTGGGGAATGATTGAGTTAACGCACACAGAAAGGTCCGTCGGCGATATTCTTCAAGGTACTATTGAAACAAAGTCTCCGATTAAGTTTGCAAAAAAAGATACCGCTTTACGGGACCTCCGACGAGTTGGCCGGAATATGCATTTAGTTGATTTCGGAGCCCTGGAAAATGCCTAAAAAAGTAGAATTTGATGAGCTGGTCGAAGAAGCTATCCGACAGGGCGGGCTGGCAAACTTACGTCCGGTGGTAGAAAAAGAACTACTGCATTATGACATTCTCTTTTGCCTTTCAGAAGCCGGGTTACTCAAAGGGCTGACTTTCCAGGGCGGTACATCTTTGCGGCTCTGCTACGGCTCAAACCGGTTCAGTGAAGATTTGGATTTTGCCGGAGGTCGTGATTTTTGTTCTGCTGATTTGATAAAGGTAAAAAATTGCATTGAGGATTATCTTGGCGAACGTTATGGGCTCGAAGTAACGGTTAAGGAGCCCAGGGATTTGCGTGAACAGCCTGAGTATGCTGAGGTGAAAGTTGATAAATGGCAAATATCCGTAATAACAGCACCGGAAAACAAGGATATACCCCGGCAGCGTATCAAAATTGAAATTGCCAATATTCCTGCCTATACCCATGCTTACCGACAGTTAGTTCGCAATTACACGGTTTTGCCGGATGGGTACAGTGATACATTGATAAAAGTTGAAACACTTGAAGAGGTTATGGCGGATAAACTGGTTTCCCTTCCAGCCGCAACTCATCGTATACGCTATCGCGATATGTGGGATCTCATTTGGTTACAGCAGCAGGGTGCAACAATCGATGTAAACCTGGTGAGTAGAAAATTGAGTGATTATAAGATTGAGCGCTTTCAGGAAAAAATTCAAAATCGATTAGATTCTTTCCGGGAAATCATTGAAGACGGTAAGTTTTACGCAGAAATGAAACGCTTCATACCCTCATCGGTTTATGAAACGAGTATTGGAAAAGAGGGTTTTTCTTTATTTCTACAGGATAGTCTTAAAGATTTATTTACCCAGTTAAAAAAAGGATTGTATTCGGATGGAAGTGGTGTGAATTCATTTAGATTATGATTTTTAAATATAAATTAGCATTGGTTCATAAATGGCAATTTACATATCTGTAATTTTATTGGAGTTAAATCATTTATTAATTTATTAATTTATTAAAGGAGATTGCATGTTGCAGGAGACATTGGCTTCTTTTATTACCGACTACATCAATGAACGGAAAACAGCAAAGCTCGAACTATTTGAAAAGGAAGAGAAAAAACAGCTATCCGCTCTGTCTGAACAGGGGGAGGCAGCATCGGTCGTGCAGGACCTGAATCAACAGCGTGCGGAAATTGAAAAAAAATACCAGCTGAAAGCCTGGTTAACCGATGCCGCCAGTCGGGCCGGGCAAATCAGCCTGGTCACTCATGCGTTGAAGTTCACCCACAGCGATGCACGCGGCAGCAGCGTTTTCTCTGGGGAGGCAACCACTTCCACTTCCTATCTTTCAACCGCAACGCTAGGTAAACCAACGCTGGATGCAGTGGGTAACGCTGCGGCACTGGATATCGCCAAGCTGTTGCAAACTGAAGTTCAGGGGGATTCATTAATCGCCAGCCTTAATCGTGGTGATTACTCTGCGCTGGAGTCCTTAACCGATGACAGAGAACTTTCAGATGTCTGGATTGAAGGATTCAAACAGGTACTGATCGATAAGCAACCCGCCAGCCATAAACTGGCTAAGCAAATCTATTTCCCCATCGCGCCACAGCATTACCATCTTATCAGCCCTCTCTTTTCATCCTCTTTGGCACATGTCCTGCATCAGCGTATTGCCGATGCGCGATTCAGTGAAGAGGCCAAAAATGCGCGAGCGGCAAAGAAGGCAAAAACCTGGCATAGCGAAGCGGTGGTGGATTTTCCTGCCACCGCGGTAACTAACTTCGGGGGGACTAAGCCGCAGAATATTTCTTATCTGAACAGCGTGCGCAGGGGAAGAGTCTGGTTGTTACCCTGCTTGCCTCCTGCATGGCGGGCGGTGATTAAACCACCTTCGAAAAACCAGTCCCTGTTTTCTTACAGTGAATTTTCCCGCCAGGCCTGGCCGGTAATTCTCAGAATGAAACGCTACTTACATCAGGTACAGCCGTTGGACAGTACGATGGAGATTCGTCAGCAGCGGTTGGCCTTCACTGATGAAATTATCGATATCCTGTTCAATTATGCTGCGGGGATTCAGAACCTTACGCAGTTCAGCGGTTGGAGTGCCGATCCGGAATGTAGGCTAAAACAGTCTCAGCGGCTCTGGCTGGACCCGCTGCGCAGCAAAACCGATCGGCAGTTTCAGCTTGAGCGTGAAAAGGGTGACTGGAAACAAGAGATCGCCCGTGATTTTGGCCTGTGGCTCAATCATCAGCTGCGGGATGAAACGCTGAGGTTGGGGGCAGTGGAGCACCGGAATTTTTCGGCATCTCCTTTGCTTAACAAGCGCCTGCGCGAACTGGAAGATGATTTAGCAGAGGATCTGCCATGAGCAACCTGATTATTTTACGCCATCTGCGTGTCGAAAACGCCAATGCGATTGCCGGCCTTACCTGGGGTTTTCCGGCTATAACGCATTTTCTTGGTTTGACTCATGCGTTGTCTCGCCAGCTCACTCAAACACACGGTATTGAGTTAGACGGTTGTGGCGTGGTCTGCCATCAGCAGCAGGTACACGCGCACTCTTCAGGCCGCGATCACGTATTTTCCCTGACCCGCAATCCACTAACCCGAGAAGCTAAGACAGCCGCTTTTAATGAAGAGGGGCGGATGCACATGACGGTATCTCTGTTGATTCGCTTTAACGGAATGATTCGTGATGGGGAGCAGGGGGCTGCTGCACTTGCCGGGCATATTGCAACGCTGTGTCAGCGGTTGAGGCTGGCCGGAGGAACGGTGACTGCCATAGAGAAGGTGCAGATTATGGGGTGGCCAGAGGATGAGCGGCAGGCCCGACGGGTATTGCGTCGTTTACTACCTGGTTTTGCCTTGTTGGATCGCTCTCCTTTGCTGGCTGAGCATTTTTCCCATCTGCAGCAGTCCCGGCCTGAAGCCGAAATGATTGATGCGTGGCTGGATTTTTCCACCATCAAAATGCAGGCGGTAGCAAATGAAGCTGAACCAGATGAACCTGTTAGCTGGCAGTATCAGCCTAAACCAGCCGCAGGCTTCCTCGTTCCGTTGATGATCGGTTATCAGGCGATTTCTCCGATCTATGAGCCCGGCAAGGTAAGTAATGCTCGTGATACGCACACGCCGTTTTGTTTCACCGAGGCGATATATGGCGTAGGTGAGTGGCGAGGCCTGCATCGAGTTGATGATTTACGTGAACTGCTCTGGCAGTACCACTATGAGGATGGAAGCTATCTCTGCCGGAGTGAAATAACGGCCAGCGACCAGAATTACTCAGAATATGACGAAGAAATCAATTACAACTAATTTAACGTTATAAGGAAATAATCATGGCTAAATCAACAATTAAGACCGCATCCGTCCTGGCTTTTGAACGCAAATTATCTAACTCTGATGCCATCATGCTGGCTGGAAAATGGCAGGAAAGTGAGGGATGGCAGCCAATCAAAATTCAGGATAAGGCGGTGCGCGGTACCATTTCTAACCGTTTGAAGAATGCGATTGCCAGCGATCCGTTAAAGCTTGATGCTGAAATTCAAAAAGCGAACCTGCAACGCGTTGATGTTGCCGCTCTGCCGTACGACACCGATACCCTGAAAGTCTGTTTTACCCTGCGGGTACTGGGCGATCTCTCCACGCCATCCGTTTGTAATGATCGCCTGTATCAGGCAGAACTGACCTCCGTAATTAACGGTTATGTCACCCGGCACGGCTTCAGCGAGCTGGCGGCACGCTACGCCGAAAACATTGCGAATGGGCGTTTTCTGTGGCGAAACCGCGTTGGCGCCGAGCGAATTTCGGTACAGGTAAATAGCGGAGAGCGCGTCTGGAAGTTTAACAGCCATGACTACAGCCTGCGTTCGTTCAGTCAGCCACAGGGCGATCTGCTGGAACTGGCACAGGCAATTGAACAGGGTCTGGCTGGTAATGCATTCGCGCTGTTTAACGTGGAAGCGCAGGTTTACCTTGGCAACGGCCAGGAAGTCTTTCCATCACAGGAGCTGGTGCTGGACAGCAACAGTAAAAAAAGTAAAGTCCTCTATCAGATCAATGATGTCGCTGCTATACACTCGCAAAAAATCGGTAATGCCTTACGGACTATCGATACCTGGTATCCGGAGGCAGATGAACAGGACGTCGGTCCAATTTCAGTAGAGCCTTATGGTTCAGTCACCAGCAGAGGTATCGCTTATCGCCAGCCGGTTAAAAAAATGGATTTTTACACGCTGCTGGATAACTGGGTCACTAAAGCGCAGGAACCTGATGTGACGCAGCAACACTATGTGATGGCTACGCTGATTCGTGGTGGCGTATTCGGCGAGAAAAGCGAGTAGAGGCTGGCTA
Source organism: Pantoea coffeiphila (assembly GCF_016909495.1). Lineage (GTDB taxonomy): Bacteria > Pseudomonadota > Gammaproteobacteria > Enterobacterales > Enterobacteriaceae > Erwinia > Erwinia coffeiphila. The sequence goes on from NZ_JAFBFW010000005.1 coordinate 486,889, forward strand.
TGGATTACTATCAGGATATTCGCGTACTGGCGGATGCTGAGACAGCGGAGCACGTTGTCATGGCGCAGCTTTTTCAACGATTGCACCAGTATTTACAGCGTGCCGCCGATGGCCGGATAGGTATCAGCTTTCCGGAGGTAAAACTGACGCTGGGCAACAGGCTGCGGCTACACGGATCGCAGGAGGATTTGTCTTCCCTACAGCAGTGCGACTGGCAGCATGGTCTGAAGGATTATATTCATTGCGACGTTATAGCCAGGGTGCCAGAGAATAAAAGCTGGCGCACCGTCAGGAGAGTGCAGGTCAAAAGCAGCGCTGAGCGCCTGCGCCGCCGCTCGGTTAAAAAAGGCTGGTTAAGTGAATCAGAGGCGCAGCAGCAGATTAACGCGATAAATGAACAGCGTAGCGATCTGCCTTTCCTGTTTATAAAAAGTGGCAGCAACGGTAACGCCTATCCATTTTTTATTGAGCATGGTCCGATCGGTCCTGTGCCGGTTCCTGGAGAGTTTAGTTCCTATGGCTTGAGTGCCACTACACCTATCCCCTGGTTCTGACCCTTTTTTTTCCTCCAACGCTAACCTGTTGATTTTTATTAGCGTTGGAGGGGCCGTTAGAAAGAGGGTTTATTTAGAATATTTGGCTTTTCAGCCTGTTTCACAGATGGTTAGATGTTTTTCATAACAGTTCACTGCCGTACAGGCAGCTTAGAAAACAGTCAAGACAAGATCCTGATGATAAACTATGTTCACTGCCGTACAGGCAGCTTAGAAAAACAGAAGTATCGGCGGGAACGCTGACAATTGGTTCACTGCCGTACAGGCAGCTTAGAAATTCTACATAGCCTCGCCTACATAATTGAATGCGTTCACTGCCGTACAGGCAGCTTAGAAAAAAACGTTGCAGCCAACACACAAGCAATTGCAGTTCACTGCCGTACAGGCAGCTTAGAAAATAAACCTTTACCATGCCCACCGCCTACACCAGTTCACTGCCGTACAGGCAGCTTAGAAAACGATAAGCCGCTCTCATTTTTTCTTCAACCAGTTCACTGCCGTACAGGCAGCTTAGAAAGACAACAATGTTTGTTTGAACTCCGCGCCGAGGTTCACTGCCGTACAGGCAGCTTAGAAATGATTACAAATCAGTTTTTTCATCATATCAGCGTTCACTGCCGTACAGGCAGCTTAGAAAAAAGAAAGCCAGATTTTATCCCAAACAAATCAGTTCACTGCCGTACAGGCAGCTTAGAAACAATCCAGATGGAGCTGAAGTGTAATCTTTTGGGTTCACTGCCGTACAGGCAGCTTAGAAATCGTTAACCTGTTCCAGATTCTGGTAGAAAACGTTCACTGCCGTACAGGCAGCTTAGAAAAGAAGCGCAAGCTTATTAACGATGTCTTCCTCGTTCACTGCCGTACAGGCAGCTTAGAAATCAAAATGGAGGCCGGAAAGGTCAAGTTCTGTGTTCACTGCCGTACAGGCAGCTTAGAAACAGTAGACCCCTACGCCAGCTGCGTCGCAGATGTTCACTGCCGTACAGGCAGCTTAGAAAATTCTGGACGGGCGTAAGACGCAGACGCGGCGGTTCACTGCCGTACAGGCAGCTTAGAAATGCGAGCATGGGTGAAGACAAAAGAGGAATCAGTTCACTGCCGTACAGGCAGCTTAGAAACATCGTGAATGCTTTCCAATCTGCCCCCGCAGGTTCACTGCCGTACAGGCAGCTTAGAAATGGTTCCACCACTTGCCCCGCTTGATTTGGGGGTTCACTGCCGTACAGGCAGCTTAGAAATACCTTCGCATCAATTAAGCCGCTGACAATCTGTTCACTGCCGTACAGGCAGCTTAGAAAATTGAAATCTACAGGAGCGACTATTGGGAGGGGTTCACTGCCGTACAGGCAGCTTAGAAATTTTGATTGAGCAGCCAGGTCAGCAGATGTTGGTTCACTGCCGTACAGGCAGCTTAGAAAATTCGCCAGCCGTGGGCCTGGCTAATCGTAAAGTTCACTGCCGTACAGGCAGCTTAGAAATGAGTGAGATAACGCTTCTTCACTGAATCGCTGTTCACTGCCGTACAGGCAGCTTAGAAATGTCCCGGTCGTTCGCCATAACCCATCTGGATGTTCACTGCCGTACAGGCAGCTTAGAAATAAATCCAAATGGAAATTTCAGAAGGCCGCATGTTCACTGCCGTACAGGCAGCTTAGAAAATCACCGGCTTCTGATTACGTCGAGACTCGGCGTTCACTGCCGTACAGGCAGCTTAGAAACACCAGCGAATCGCTTCGCATGCGCCTTTACGGTTCACTGCCGTACAGGCAGCCCCAATAAAACATCCAACGACAACTCATAACCAGCAGCTCCACCGGCTGCCGCTGGATATCAACCGTTACCCCAGCAGCGCCAGCCGCAGATCCTCGATTAAATCGTCTTTATTCTCGATACCGATCGACAGGCGAATGGTGGTGGATTTAATGCCGATACGGTCGCGGACCTCCAGCGGAACGCCTGAGTGGGTGGTGCTGGCCGGGTGGCTGGCGAGGGATTCGGTGCCGCCCAGGCTGACCGCCAGCTTGAACAGCTGTAGCGCGTTGAGAAACTTAAACGCTGCCGCTTCACCGCCGTGAATATCAAAGGAGAAGGTGGAACCGGCACCGCTGCACTGGGCGCGATACGTTTCGCCCTGCGGTGAGTCGGCGTCGAGGAACGCCAGGTAGTGGATGTGTTCCACCTGCGGATGGCTGCGCAGAAACTCCGCCACCGCGGCGGCGTTGTCGTTAGCGCGCTCCATTCGCAGCGCCAGCGTTTCCAGCGATCGGCCAATCATCCAGCTGGAATGCGGATCGAGCTGGGTGCCAATGGCGCTGCGCAGCGCTTTCACCTGGCGGATCAGCGCCTTGCTGCCCATTGCTGCCCCGGCAATAAGATCCGAATGGCCACCAACGTATTTAGTCAGCGAATAGAGCGAGATATCCGCGCCGTGTTCGGTGGGGCGTGAGAATACCGGCCCCAGCAGCGTGTTATCGCAGGCAATGACCGGGCGGTAATTCTGCTGCTGCTCAATCCTGTCCGCAACGCGTTTAATCAGCGCAATATCCACCAGGCTGTTGGTCGGGTTGGCCGGGGACTCAATCAGGATCACCGAAACGCGGCCCTGCGCCAGCGCCTTGTCGGCTGCGGCCTGAACCGAGGCTTCATCCACGCCGTCGGCGAATCCCACGCTGGAAATATTAAGATTGCCGAAGGTTTTACTCAGCAGGGTTTCCGTACCGCCATAAAGCGGCTGGGAGTGCAGAATGGTGTCGCCAGGACGGGTAAAGGCCAGCAGCGTGGTAGAAATCGCCGACATGCCGGAGGAGAACAGCGCTGCGCTGTCGGTGCGTTCATACACCGCCAGCCGGTCTTCAACAATTTCGCTGTTCGGATGGTTAAAGCGCGAATAGACCAGGCCGTTTCCCTCGCCCGATGGCGGTTCGCGGCGGCCGGAAACGTAGTCAAAGAAATCGCGGCCCTCTTCGGCACTGTTAAAAACAAAAGTGGAAGTCAGAAACACCGGCGGTTTGACTGCGCCTTCCGACAGCGCCGGGTCGTAACCGTAGTTGAGCATCTGGGTTTCGGGCTGCAGTTCGCGGTTGCCGATATGCGTTTTTTTGGAATGTGAGGAAGCCATGTAATCTCCTGCCTTTTGGCACGGTGCTTTTATTATTGGCGCTAAACTATCATGCGCGGTATGGGCGGGATAAATGAATTAACGTTCTATGGATAAAACATGTAGCGATATAAAATATGGCTATCTTTACGTTTAGCAGTCCGTATGTCTATTGCGTAATTTAACGCGGTGCGTTGCGCAACGGAGGACGTCACGAGGGAGAAATGTGCTAAACTGTGCCGCTTTCCCTGAACAATCGACGATTAACTATGAAACATACCGTTGAAGTAATGATCTCCGAAGCCGAGATCAAATCCCGTATCGCTGAGCTTGGCCAGCAAATCAATGAGCATTACCGCAACAGCGGCAGCGACATGGTGCTGGTTGGCCTGCTGCGCGGCTCCTTTATGTTTATGGCCGACCTGTGTCGCGCCATTGATGTTCCTCACGAAGTCGATTTTATGACCGCTTCCAGCTACGGTAACGGCACCTCCAGCACCCGCGATGTAAAAATCCTCAAGGATCTGGATGAAGATATTCGTGGCAAAGACGTGCTGATTGTCGAAGATATTATCGATTCAGGTAATACGCTGAGCAAAGTGCGGGAAATCTTCAGCCTGCGCGGGCCTAAGTCACTGGCGATTTGTACCCTGTTGGATAAGCCCGAGCGCCGGGAAGTGCAGGTGCCGGTTGAATACGTCGGCTTCTCTATTCCTGATGAGTTCGTGGTGGGCTACGGTATTGACTACGCCCAGCGCTATCGTCACCTGCCGTATATCGGCAAAGTGGTGATGCTGGACGAGTAAATCGGGCTAAATGACCGCGAGTGCACACCGCACAATCGACCAAGGCCGGAAATTTCGGCCTGTTATATGATATGCGGCAAAGTGCAGTCGGGCAGGGGGTTGCCGCCCGTGGCTTACGGATTGAGGTCCGGGTCGTTCAGCAGGTTAGCGATGCCGTGACGGTAGCGCTGTTCCAGAATCTCGCGGCTGGTGGCCGTTACGCCCAGGTCGCGCAGATAGCCGTCCAGGATGCCGTATACCCAGCCGTGAATTGTCACCTTCTGTCCGCGTTTCCACGCTGACTGCATCACGGTTGAGTGACCAAGGTTGTAAACCTGCTCAATCACGTTGATTTCACAAAGTTTATCGAAGCGTTTTTCTGGTGCCAGCTCACCCAGCAGCGAACTGTGTTTGTACCAGAGATCGCGAATGTGCAGCAGCCAGTTGTTAATCAGGCCCAGCTCCGGGTTTTCCACCGCCGCCTGAACGCCGCCGCAGCCGTAGTGGCCGCAGATAATAATATGTTCAACTTCCAGCACCTCCACCGCGTACTGCACCACGGAAAGGCAGTTGAGGTCGGTGTGAATCACCAGGTTGGCCACGTTACGGTGAACAAAAAGTTCGCCAGGCTCCAGCCCGGTCAGGCGCTCGGCGGGTACGCGGCTGTCGGAGCAGCCGATCCACAGGAAACGGGGTTTTTGTGCCAGGGACAAACGTTCAAAAAAACCGGGATCTTCCTCCTTCAGCAATCTGGACCATTCGCGGTTATTGCTGATAAGGGTTTCAATATCTTTCATAATGGTGTCGACCAGTCACACAAAAACGTTGCGGTAATATAGGGCAATGCTCAGCGATTGAAAACGGCAAACAAGAAACTAAACGCGATACGATAAATACAAAGGGCTATTTCTTACCTATGACTTATGCACTGGAACTTGAAAAACTGACCAAAACCTACGCGGGCGGAGTTCAGGCGCTCAAGGGAATTGACCTCCGGGTTGAAGCAGGTGACTTCTATGCGCTGCTCGGTCCCAACGGGGCAGGTAAATCCACCACTATTGGCATCATCAGTTCGCTGGTGAATAAAACCAGCGGCCGGGTGCGGGTGTTTGGTTACGATCTGCAAAACGATGTGGTCAATGCCAAGCGTCAGCTGGGGCTGGTGCCGCAGGAATTTAACTTTAACCAGTTTGAAACCGTGCAGCAGATCGTCGTCGATCAGGCCGGTTATTACGGTGTGGAGAAGCGCGAAGCGGTGAAGCGGGCGGAAAAATATCTGACCCAGCTCGACCTCTGGCAGAAGCGTAACGAGCGTGCGCGTATGCTCTCCGGCGGTATGAAGCGCCGCCTGATGATTGCTCGTGCGCTGATGCATGAACCGAAGCTGCTGATCCTGGATGAGCCAACCGCCGGGGTGGATATTGAGCTGCGTCGTTCGATGTGGACCTTCCTGAAAGATCTGAATGCCCGTGGCACCACCATTATTCTGACCACTCACTATCTGGAAGAGGCAGAAATGCTGTGCCGCAATATCGGCATTATCCAGAGCGGTGAACTGGTGGAGAACACCTCAATGAAGGGACTGCTGGCGAAGCTGAAATCTGAAACCTTCATTCTCGATCTGGCTGCAAAAAGCCCGCTGCCGCAGCTGGAAGGATTTAAATATCGGCTGGTAGATACCTCTACGCTGGAAGTGGAAGTGCTGCGCGAACAGGGGCTGAACAGCGTGTTTAGCCAACTGAGCGCCCAGGGCGTGCAGGTGCTGAGTATGCGCAACAAGGCTAACCGTCTTGAGGAGCTGTTTGTTGACCTGGTCAATGGTCACACGGGAGAGAAAGCATGACACATTTGTACTGGGTAGCCCTGAAGAGCATCTGGAGTAAAGAGGTTAACCGCTTCGCCCGTATCTGGATTCAGACGCTGGTCCCGCCGGTGATCACCATGACGCTGTACTTTATTATCTTCGGTAATCTGATCGGCTCACGCATTGGTGAAATGCATGGCTTCACCTATATGCAGTTTATCGTGCCCGGCCTGATCATGATGGCGGTGATCACCAACGCCTATGCCAACGTCGCCTCGTCGTTTTTCAGCTCCAAGTTCCAGCGTAATATTGAAGAGCTGCTGGTGGCACCGGTGCCAACGCATGTGATTATCGCCGGTTACGTTGGCGGCGGCGTGGCGCGCGGGGTCTGCGTGGGCGTGCTGGTGACGGCGATTTCGCTGTTCTTCGTGCCTTTCCAGGTGCATTCGTGGCTGATGGTGGCGGTGACGCTGCTGCTGACGGCGATTCTGTTCTCGCTGGCCGGGCTGCTGAACGCGGTATTTGCCCGCACCTTTGACGACATCAGCCTGATCCCGACCTTTGTGCTGACGCCGCTCACCTATCTTGGCGGGGTGTTTTACTCGCTGACGCTGCTGCCGCCGGTCTGGCAGATGGTCTCCAAGCTGAACCCGATCGTCTATATGATTAGTGGATTCCGTTACGGTTTCCTCGGCATCAATGACGTGCCGCTGGGCTTTACCATGGCGGTGCTGGTGGCGTTTATCGTGGTGTTTTATGCGCTAGCGTGGTCGCTTATCCAGCGCGGTCGCGGGCTGCGGACCTGATGTGATTGACTGAACTGAACGGGGCGACCAGCAATGGCCGCCCCGTTTTTTTACGCCACCTGAACCGGTACGGCTTTCGCCACGCGCTTCATCTGGTTGTCGCCTTCAAAGTAGGCCACTTTCGGCTGCCATTCGCGGGCTTCCGCATCCGACATCTGCACATAAGAGCAGATAATCAGCAGGTCGCCTTCGCAGGCGCAGCGTGCGGCCGCACCGTTCACCGAAATGATTTTCGAGCCGCGCTCTGCGGCAATGGCGTAGGTGGAAAAACGCTGGCCGTTGTTGACGTTGTAAATATCGATCGCTTCATACTGCAGGATGCCGGAAGCGTCGAGGAAATCCTGATCGATGGCGCAGGAGCCTTCGTAATTCAGGTCGGCCTGGGTGACTTTTACCCGGTGGAGTTTACCCTGCAACATAGTACGGTTCATAAGCTGTAACTCTGCAATCAGTCGAAAAACGAACGACAGTATTGCCCCTGCGGGCAACGCTGTCTACTGGGTGAGATCAACCTGCTGATTATCAATCAGGCGGGCTTTACCCAGCCACGCGGCCATCAGGATCACCGCCCGGCGGCTGTCCGTGGTTAACGGCAGCAGGGTATCGGCATCCACAATCGCCAGGCCATCGGCGCGCAGGCCTTTTTCCGCAAGCGCGATCTCCGCGTCGGCAATCAGTTCTTCAATATGGCGCTCGCCGTTGTTGAGTTTGGTGGCGATATCGTTCATCACCTGGCTCAGCCCCGGCGCAATTTTACGTTCATCGGCGGTCAGATAGCCGTTGCGCGAGCTGAGCGCCAGGCCGTCTTTCGCGCGCACCGTTGGCACGCCGACGATCTCTATGTCGTAGCCCATATCCGCCACCATTTTGCGGATCAGCGCCAGCTGCTGGAAGTCCTTCTCGCCGAAGCAGGCAATATCCGGCTGGACCAGGTTAAACAGCTTGCTGACGATGGTTGACACGCCGCGAAAATGCCCGGGGCGGCTGGCACCTTCCAGCAGAGTGGAAAGACCGGGAACGTCGACAAACGTTTGTTCGTGCAGTCCCTGCGGGTAGATATCCGCCGGAGCCGGGGAAAACACCAGATCGACGCCGCGACGGTTCAGCTTTTCACAGTCGGCCTGAAGCGTACGTGGGTAGTTCGCCAGGTCGTCGGCGCGCTCAAACTGCATCGGGTTAACGAAAACGGACACCACCACGATGTCCGCACGCGCACGCGCTTCATCAACCAGTGTCATATGTCCATCGTGCAGGTTGCCCATGGTGGGGACCAGCGCGATACGTTTACCATCCTGACGCCAGCGGCGTATTTCACGGCGGAGCAGCGGCAGGGTTTCAATAATCAGCACGGTGTTTCTCCTCGGTTACTGGAAGCTGTGTTCTTCGGCGGGATAGCTGCCGTTTTCCACTTCCGTGACGTACTGGCGCACGGCTGCACGGATGTCGCCGGTTTCAGCAAGGAAGTTTTTGGCGAATTTCGGGATATGGCCGCCGGTGATGCCGAAGGCATCGTGCATCACCAGGATCTGTCCGTCGGTCACGTTACCGGCACCGATGCCGATAACCGGAATGGTCAGCGCGTCGGTGACGCGTTTTGCCAGCGCCACCGGCACGCACTCCAGTACCAGCAGCTGCATACCCGCGGCTTCCAGCGCCAGCGCATCGTCCAGCAGGCGTTCGGCATCGGCCTCAGCGCGGCCCTGAATTTTATAACCACCGAAGATATTCACCGACTGCGGCGTCAGGCCGAGGTGACCACATACGGGTACTGCACGTTCGGTTAGCTGTTTAACCGTATCGGCCAGCCATTTCCCACCTTCCAGCTTCACCATATTGGCCCCGGCGCGCATCAGCTGCGCTGCGCTGTCGAAGGTTTGCTGTGGCGTGCTATAGCTCATAAACGGCAGATCGGCGAGCAGTAGGGCGGCGGGCGCACCGCGGCGGACCGTTTCGGTGTGATAGGCGATATCAGACACGGTGACCGGCAGCGTGGAGTCGTGTCCCTGAACCACCATACCCAGTGAATCGCCAACCAGCAGCACCTGGATGCCTTCATCGGCAAACAGACGGGCGAAGCTGAACTCATAGGCGGTGATAGAGGCAAATTTACGCCCCTGCTGTTTCCATTGACGCAAGGTCGAGACGGTAGTCGGTTTCATCGTATCCTCAGTAAGAGTCTTCCTGGTTGGCGTATCTTAAAGGATGAGAAGGAGAGTGCAAAGGAGATATCCGGCGCAGCACGGACTGCACCGGAAAGGCATTACCAGGGGCGGATCGCGCTGCTGTCGAGAGGAGCCAGCAGATCGGCAATGCGCGTACCGTCCGGCAGACAGAGGTCGGGAGCGATCTCTCGCAGCGGCAGCAGCATAAAAGCGCGGTTGTGCATATCGTAGTGCGGCACCGTCAGACGAGTCGTTGCCAGCGTCAGGTCGCCAAACAGCATGATGTCGAGATCCAGCGTGCGCGGGCCCCAGCGATGATCCTTACGCACGCGTCCCTGTTCCAGCTCAATACGCTGGGTGTGGTCCAGCAGCGCCTCAGGGCTGAGTTCGGTATCCAGCGCCACGGCAGCGTTAAGATAGTCAGGCTGATCGGGTGGCCCGTACGGCGGCGTGCGGTAAAGCGAAGAGCAGGCAATCAGCCTGCTCTGTGGGATCGCCGCCAGCGCATCCAGGGCTGATTGCACCTGGTGCAGCGGATCGGCCAGGTTACTGCCCAGCGCCAGATAAACCCGCGTCATGCGTTGTTGTTGTCGTATCCGTCACGACGGCCATTCCCCGGTACGCGCTTGCGCGGACGGCGGGTGCGGCGGCGCGGTGCCGGATCGTCACCAAGGGTGTTCAGCATGGTTTTCTGCTGCGGCGGCGCGGAAACCTGGAACTCCCCCCACCAGGTTGTCAGGCGCTGCAGCTCGTGGTTGTTTTCCACTTCGGCACGCAGAGCAAGCAGATCGTAGGCGGCGCGGAACTTCGGATGTTCCATCAGCTTCCACGCGCGTTTGCCGTGGCGGCGAGACAGGCGAAGCTGTAAGGTCCAGATATCGCGTACCAGCGAGGTAATACGTTTCGGGATCGCCAGTGAGCGGCAGGCTTCATCCAGCACGTCGTTCATCGCCAGAGCGAAGGCATCGTAATAGGAAAGGCCGCTTTCCTGGGCAATTTTCTGCGCCGCTTCCAGCTGCGGATACCAGAACATCGCCGCAAACAGGAATGCCGGATTGACGCGCATCTGGCTGTGAATACGGGTATCCGTATTCTTCAGTACCAGCTGGATCATCCGCTCCATGTTGCTGTCACCCTGCTCGGTGAAGTAGCGGGTGATGATCGGGAACAGCGGCTGGAACAGCTGATATTCGCACAGCTTGCGGTAGGTGGCTTCACCGTAGCCCGCCTGCAGCAGCTTGAGGGATTCTTCAAACAGACGTGCCGGTGGGATATCGCGCAGCAGTGTGGCAAGACGCGGGATCGGTTCACCGGTTTCCGGCGCGATGCTCATATCCAGCTTGGCGGCAAAGCGCACGACGCGCAGCATACGCACCGGATCTTCGCGATAGCGGGTTTCCGGATCGCCGATCATGCGAATAATGCCCTGCTGCAGATCGTTCAGGCCGCCGACATAATCGCGGACGGTAAAATCGGCCACGCTGTAGTAGAGGCTGTTAATGGTCAGATCGCGGCGCTGGGCGTCATCTTCGATAGAACCAAAAATGTTATCGCGCAGCAGCATGCCGTTCTGGCCGCGCTGCGAACTGTTACGATCGTCAACGGACGGCTGCTCAGCTTCGTGGTGACCGCGGAAGGTGGCCACTTCGATGATCTCCGGGCCAAACATTACGTGTGCCAGGCGGAAACGGCGGCCCACCAGGCGACAGTTGCGGAACAGTTTACGCATCTGCTCCGGGGTCGCATTGGTCGTGACATCGAAATCTTTTGGCTTTTTACCCAGCAACAGATCGCGTACGCCACCGCCCACCAGGTAGGCTTCAAAGCCCGCTTTATTCAGGCGATAGAGCACCTTGAGGGCATTTTCGCTGATGTCCTTGCGTGAGATATTATGACGATCGCGAGGAATAACGGTCATCTGACGCTCTTCCTCGATCCCGGCTGGTACTACCTCATCGCGACTGAGAACTTTTCGGCAAAAATTAGCAACTCGGGTAAAAATGGGACACCTCGATAGTGACAATGAATTCTGTGCGGTAAAAACAGCGGCTAATCATAGCTCAGAGTGAACCGTTTGAGAATGCCGATGTCGCCGTATCCTGCTGCTGCGCGTCGGTAATCGGGATTAAACTCAAATCCCAGCGACTGACAGCCTGCTGTAAAAGTACTTCCTGTGTCGTATCACGCCAGTTCTCCGTGACCGGCTGGCCAAGGAAGCGCAGCGCCAGTACCAGTGCGGGGCGCGGATCGCCCTCTGGCAGTGGCGTGGCGTGATTCTGTTTCGACAGCTTGTTGCCATCATGATTAAGCACCAGCGGCAAATGCAGATGGTCGGGAACAGTCCAGCCAAACTGCTGATAAAGGGTTATCTGCCTGACCGTCGGTTCGATCAGATCGGCACCGCGCACCACTTCAGTGATCCCCTGAAAACGATCGTCAACCACGACTGCCAGATTATAGGCAAACAGCCCGTCGCGGCGGTGAATAATAAAGTCCTCTGCGGCCAGGCGCGCATCGGCCTGCACTATACCGCGCAGGCGATCGCTGAAGGAGCTGACCGGTGCATCCACCTTCAGACGCAGCGCAGCCTGCTGCGGGCCGTGATGCAGGGTGCGGCAGTGGCCATCGTACAGGCCGCCGATCTGCTGAATGCGGCTACGTGTGCAGGTACAGTAATAGCTCATTCCCTGCTGTTTTAGCCAGTCAAGTGCGGCGCGGTAGGCGTCATGGCGCTGCGACTGCCAGAGCACGTCACCGTCCCAATGCAGACCGTAGTGCTCAAGCTGCCTGAGGATGCGGGTGGCGGCACCGGGAATTTCACGAGGAGGATCGATATCTTCAATACGCACCCGCCACAGACCCTGCTGTGCGCGAGCCTGCAGGTAGCTGCCAACGGCGGCAATCAGAGAGCCGAAATGCAAATCACCGGATGGAGAGGGGGCAAAGCGCCCGATATAGGATGCTGACATCATGAATGGGGAAGGGCAGTGAAACGGGAACGGAGAACCGCCCCCTGATCCACTGCGCAATCCTTGTGCCGTTAACCGGCCATTTGTTTTTCGCGGATTTCCGCCAGCGTTTTACAGTCGATGCACAGATCGGCAGTTGGACGCGCTTCAAGGCGACGGATACCAATTTCAACGCCACATGATTCGCAGTAGCCGAAATCGTCATCCTGCACTTTCTTCAGCGTCTTCTCGATCTTTTTGATCAGCTTGCGCTCGCGGTCACGGTTACGCAGTTCAAGACTAAACTCTTCTTCCTGTGTTGCGCGGTCAGCGGGGTCCGGGAAGTTAGCAGCTTCATCCTGCATGTGCGAAACCGTGCGGTCCACTTCATCCCGAAGCTGGTTGCGCCAGGCTTCAAGGATCTTCTTGAAGTGCTCCAGCTGGGCTTCGTTCATATACTCTTCGCCCGGCTTCTCTTGGTATGGCTCCACCCCAGCGATGGCGAGAATACTCAGGGACGATGTTTTACGGTTTTGCCCTTCTTGCATGTTGTTTCTCCTGGATAACACGCACTATACCCTTCACTTCTCAGGCTGCAGATACTGTCAGCCGGCGAAGTACCACACGGCTATTACCTGCCCTGCATCCCGAGACTGTCGGGCATCGATCCCCCGGAGGGGAAAAAACAGGCCGCTATAAATAACAGAAGCGATTAAGGTTGGCAATTATTCCTGAACATGCCTTGACAAGCATGTGAGGAAGAGCGTATTTGGCCCCTTGCCGAAAGCGTGCTTATAACAGCAAATTGCGCCAATTTTTACAACTCTACCTTCAGGGGCCGAATCAGGCTTATCCCTTCGGGTGATAACTCCGCCTTATAGCAAAGCAGCTCAACGCCATTTTGCTGTGCCTGTACCAGTAGTTCTGCGTAGCGCGCATCAATGTGACTTGCGGGGGCAACGTCCTCAATCCCCGAGTGCAGAACGGCGAAAAACAGAACTGCCCGTTGGCCGGATTGCGCGATCTGGCTCAGCTCGCGCAGATGCTTCTGACCACGCGTGGTCACCGCGTCCGGGAAGTACCCTTTGCCCTGCTGTAACAACGTAACGGATTTGACTTCAATATAGCAGTTACGGCAACCCTCTGCCTGTAACAGGAAATCAATACGGCTGTTTTCGGCGCCGTATTTAACTTCAGGTTGCAGTCGGGTGTAACCGGATAATTCTGCAATCCGTCCTTCTTGCAGCGCTTCACGTACTAACGTGTTAGCACGCAGGGTATTAATGCATATCAACTCTCCGCTTTGCGTTCCGGTCAGCTCCCAGCTGTGGGGATACTTTCGCGTCTGGCTGGCGGAGGTGGAATACCACACGGTATCCCCCGGCGTGGCGCAACCGGTCATCGCACCGGTATTGGCGCAGTGAATCGTCAGCGTCTCACCGTCGGGCGTTATCACATCGGCCAGAAAGCGCTTATAGCGTTTAATTAACGTTGCCGATTGCAGAGCGGGACTGTATTCCATAGGAATTCCTTATTGAAGCGCCCAGTCCTTAATCTCCTTAATACGGGTTCGCCCGCGGGAGAAGTGCGACTGAAACAGCACAAAACGCCCGACGGGCAGCGACCAGCTAAAATGGCGTGCTGGCAGCTTTACCGGCTGCGTAGCCTGGCGCAGTAATGTGACATGCGGATGAAAGGGTTGTGGCGATTGATAGCACCCGCTGCGGGCTGCCTGGGAACGCAGCAAGTCTGCCAGCTGGAGCAGGCCCCGCGGTGCGCGGTGCGGCCCGAGCCAGATCGTTCCCGAACGCGGCCAGTGGCCGGCATCGTCCAGTGTCAGGGTGAATCCCGGTTGCCGAATGCGACCGGCCAGTTGCATCAGCATCTGCGCTTTCTCATCGCTCACTTCACCCAGATACGCCAGCGTCAGATACAGGCTCTCGGCGGCAACGGGAAAACCGGCCTCAGCGGGAAAGCTGTCGGCACGCCACTGGATAATCTGCTGCTTCACCTCATCCGGCAGATTGAGGCCGAAGAACAGCCGTTTAGATGCGCCCATCGCGTCCTCCGGTAAATTAAACCCGGGAATGCTACAATGCGCGGAAGATTAAGACCATGTTGTTATGGAGCTAAACGTGAGTTCATTACCGGTCAGTGCCATTTTGCCCGAGCTGCTGGTGGCGCTGGAATCCTCCCCTCAGGTCCTTCTGGCAGCCCCCACCGGTGCCGGGAAATCCACCTGGCTGCCGCTACAGATTTTAAAGCAGGCTTCCTTTAGCGGGCGCATTCTGCTGCTGGAGCCGCGCAGGCTGGCGGCGCGCAACGTGGCGCAGCGGCTGGCGGAACAGCTGGGGCAGGAGCCGGGTGGGATCGTCGGTTACCGCATGCGCGGTGAAAGCCGCAGCGGGCCGCAGACCCGGCTGGAGGTGGTGACGGAAGGGATCTTAACCCGCATGTTGCAGCAGGACCCGATGCTGGAAGGCGTGTCGCTGGTCATCCTTGATGAATTCCATGAACGCAGCCTGCAGGCCGATCTGGCCCTGGCGCTGCTGCTGGATGTGCAGCAGGGGCTGCGTGACGATCTGAAGGTGCTGATTATGTCGGCGACGCTGGATAACGCGGCGCTAAGCAAACGTCTGCCGCAGGCACCGATGATTGTGTCTGAAGGGCGATCGTATCCGGTGGACCGCCGTTACCAGCCGATGGCGACGAATCAGCGTTTCGACGAAGCGGTAGCCCGGCAGACGGCGCAGCTGCTGCGTGAAGAACCGGGATCGCTGCTGCTGTTTTTGCCCGGCGTGGCTGAGATCCAGCGGGTGCAGACCCAACTGGCTGAGATGATCGCGGCCGATATCGATCTCTGCCCGCTTTACGGCGCGCTGCCGCTGTCCGAGCAGCAAAGGGCGATCCTGCCCGCGGCGGAGGGGCGGCGTAAAGTCGTGCTGGCAACCAATATTGCCGAAACCAGCCTGACGATTGAAGGTATCCGGCTGGTGGTGGACAGCGCGCTGGAACGTAGTGCGCTGTTCGATGTGCGCACCGGCCTGACCCGTCTGCAAACCCAGCGTGTCAGCCAGGCTTCGATGACCCAGCGTGCCGGTCGTGCCGGGCGACTTGAACCCGGCATCTGCCTGCATTTGCTGGCGAAAGAGCAGGCGGAGCGCGCGGCGTCACACGGCGAACCGGAGATCCTGCACAGCGATCTCTCCGCCCTTTGGCTGGATCTGCTGCAGTGGGGCTGTCGTGATGCCGATCAGCTAAACTGGCTGGATCGTCCCCCCCAGACGGCTATTGACGCCGCCCGACAGCTTTTATGTCAGCTGGGCGTGGCGGACGACGGCGGACAGCTGACCGCGCGCGGGCGTAAAATTGCCGCGCTGGGCAGCGAGCCGCGCTTCGGGGTGATGCTGGCGGCAGCGGGTGACAGTGCCGATGCCGTTGCCACCGCCGCGCAGCTGGTGGCGATGCTTGAAGATCCACCGCGCGGCAGTATCGATCTGCGCGACGGTTTTCATCGCCGTCTGCCGCACTGGCAGCGCCGGGCAAAGCAGCTCCAGCAGCGGGCGGGCATCAGCGGTGGCACAGTGGATGAGGATCGCCTTGCTCCGCTGCTGGCGGCGGCTTTCCCGGACCGGATTGCCCGGCGTCGTGGCGATGGGGGGCGCTATCAGCTGGCGAACGGCAGCGGTGCCACGCTGGAAAATGATGAGGCGCTGACCCGTTACGAATGGCTGATTGTGCCGGCTCTGCTGCAAAGCGGCAGCCAGCCCGATGCGCGAATATTGCAGGCGCTGCCGGTCACGATTGACTCCCTGATCCGTGAGGTTCCGGCGCTGGTACAGCAGCAAACGGAAGTGGAGTGGGACGAAGAAAAAGGCACGCTGCGCGCCTGGAAACGCGAGCAGATCGGCCAGTTGGTCCTTAAATCGCAGCCGCTGGCTAAGCCCGATGAGCAGGAACTGCATGCCGCCATGCTGCGCTGGGTGCGCGGCAAAGGGCTGAGCGTGCTGAACTGGACGCCGCAGGCCGAACAGCTGCGACTGCGGCTTTTGTGTGCTGCACAGTGGCTACCGGAGGCCGAGTGGCCCGCTGCCGACGAGTCCACGCTGCTGGCTACGCTTGAACAGTGGCTGTTGCCGGCGATGAGTGGCGTACGCGACGGTAAAGGACTGAAGCAGCTGGATGTGGTAGGTGCGCTCTTACAAATGTTGACATGGTCACAGCGTCAGCAACTGGATACTGTGTTGCCAACTCATTACACTGTGCCCACCGGAAGTCGGCTGCCGATCGTCTACCATGATGATAAGCCCCCGGTGCTGGCGGTGCGACTGCAGGAGATGTACGGCGAAGCGCAGAATCCCAGCGTTGCGCAGGGAAGAGTGCCGCTGGTGCTGGAGCTTTTGTCTCCGGCGCATCGGCCGTTGCAGATCACGCGCGATTTGGCGGCCTTCTGGGCCGGAGCATATCGTGACGTGCAGAAAGAGATGAAAGGGCGCTATCCAAAGCATCTGTGGCCCGACGATCCCGCCAGCGCGCTCCCCACGCGGCGGGTTAAAAAATTTTCCAACCCGTCATAAGTTCCGGCTTTGTTTAGCTGGCATGACGGCCGCGCTATTTCGGAAGGTTCTTCTTCCGCAATAGCCAGAGTAAGACGAGAGTAGTCGGCGTTGCCGACGCCTGCCTCAGGAGAAATGAAACGAATGTCTGACGATCGCGAGCCTATCGGGCGCAAAGGTAAGCAGCCCAAGCCAACGCGGAAATCTGCGGGAAAAGGTCGCTACAGGGAAGAAGAGTATGACGAATATGACGATCAGGATGATGACCAGGAAGACGAGGAGGTAACCCCGGTGCCACGTAAGGGAAAAGGTAAACCACCGCGTAAAAAACGCCGTTGGCTACGACTGCTGCTTAAACTGCTGGTGATCTTTATTGTGGCGATGGCCGCCTATGGCGTTTATCTCGATTCACAGATCCGCAGCCGTATTGATGGCAAAGTCTGGCAGCTGCCGGCCACGGTCTATGGTCGTATGGTCAGCCTTGAGCCGGGCATGTCCTACAACAAAAAAGAGATGATCGCTTTGCTGGAAGGCACGCAGTACCGCCAGGTCACGCGCATGACGCGCCCCGGTGAATTCACCGTGCAGGCCAACAGCATTGAGATGATCCGCCGTCCGTTTGATTTCCCCGACAGTAAAGAGGGGCAGATCCGCGCACGTCTCAGCTTCAGCGGCGACAGCCTGAGCGACATTAAAAACCTCGACAACGGCCGCAGCTTTGGTTTCTTCCGCCTCGATCCGCGGCTGATTACCATGCTGCAATCGCCGAACGGCGAACAGCGCCTGTTTGTTCCCCGTGCTGGTTTCCCGGACCTGCTGGTGGACACGCTGGTAGCTACCGAGGACCGTCACTTCTACCAGCATGACGGCATCAGCTTCTACTCAATTGGCCGTGCGTTCCTCGCCAATATTACCGCCGGTCGCGCGGTGCAGGGCGGCAGTACGCTGACCCAGCAGCTGGTGAAGAACCTGTTCCTGACCAACGAACGTTCGCTGTGGCGTAAGGCGAACGAAGCCTATATGGCGCTGATTATGGATGCGCGCTACAGCAAGGATCGTATCCTTGAGCTGTATCTGAACGAGGTTTACCTCGGTCAGGCGGGCAGCGATCAGATCCGTGGCTTCCCGCTGGCCAGCCTTTACTATTTCGGTCGTCCGGTTGATGAGCTGAGCCTCGATCAGCAGGCGCTGCTGGTGGGCATGGTGAAGGGCGCGTCGTTGTACAACCCGTGGCGCAATCCTAAGCTGGCGCTGGAGCGTCGTAACCTGGTGCTGCGTCTGTTACAGCAGCAAAACGTGATCGACCAGGAGCTCTACGACATGCTGAGCGCCCGTCCGCTGGGCGTGCAGCCGAAAGGTGGAGTGATTACGCCGCAGCCTGCATTTATGCAGATGGTACGTAACGAGCTGCAGGCGAAGCTGGGTGATAAGGTTAAAGATCTCTCCGGCGTGAAGATCTTCACCACCCTGGATTCGGTTTCGCAGGATGCGGCGGAGAAATCCGTTGAGGATGGTATTCCGGCGCTACGCAAACAGCGCGGTCTGAACGATCTGGAAACCGCGATGGTGGTGGTCGATCGCTTCAGCGGTGAAGTGCGCGCAATGGTCGGCGGTGCCGATCCGCAGTTTGCCGGCTATAACCGTGCGCTTCAGGCGCGGCGTTCAATTGGTTCACTGGCGAAACCAGCGACCTATCTGACCGCGCTGAGCCAGCCGGATACCTACCGTTTGAACACGTGGATAGCCGATAATCCGATCTCGCTGAAGCAGCCTAACGGCCAGATCTGGCGTCCGCAGAACGACGACCACCGTTTCAGCGGCCAGGTGATGCTGGTTGATGCGTTGACCAACTCGATGAACGTGCCGACGGTGAATCTGGGGATGACGCTGGGCCTGCCGCAGGTGGTGGACACCTGGACCAGGCTGGGCGTATCGAAAGATCAGCTACAGCCGGTTCCGGCGATGCTGCTGGGTGCGTTGAACCTGACGCCAGTTGAAGTCGCGCAGGCTTTCCAGACGATTGCCAGCGGCGGTAACCGTGCTCCACTGTCGGCGTTACGCTCGGTGATTGCGGAAGACGGCACCGTGCTGTATCAGAGCTTCCCGCAGGCGGAGCGTACGGTCAGCGCGCAGGCGGCTTACCTGACGCTCTATACCATGCAGCAGGTGGCGGATCACGGTACGGCGCGTGCGCTGGGTGCCAAATATCCGAAAGCGATGCTGGCAGGGAAAACCGGTACGACCAATAACCTGGTGGACAGCTGGTTTGCCGGGATCGACGGTAAAGAAGTGGCGATTACCTGGATTGGTCGTGATAACAACCAGCCGACCAAGCTGTACGGGGCCAGCGGGGCGATGCAGCTGTATCGCCGCTATCTGGAAAATCAGGCACCGATGCCGCTGCAGCTGACGCCTCCTGAGGACATCGCCCGAATGAACGTCGACTCTGCCGGTAACTTTGTCTGTGGCTCAGGCAGCAGCAGCTGGCGCTCCTTGCCGGTATGGACCACCGACGCCGATGCGCTCTGCCAGCAGCAACAACAGCAGTTTGATCAGCAGCAGCAACAGCAGCATATGCTGCAGCAAAACAACAATCCTCAGCAGAATCCTCAGGGGCAGCCGCAGACTCAGCCGCAGCAGTCACAGGATCAGCAGAAGGATAGCGATGGCGTCGCTGGCTGGATTAAGGATATGTTCGGTCAATAATCAACCTGAACATGTCAGCATAACCGGGGAGGTAATCTCCCCGGAAATAAAGCGCACTTCGGCATATCAGTAAAAAATAAGACCCGAATTCGATATTGTTATCAATTCGGGTTTTTTTATTCTTATGGGATTTGTGAATAATTAATTGTTTGTATTAACTATTTATTTTAACCTTGCGTGCTATTTAAACTTTTATTTTACATCCTTTTATAAAAAACAGGATCGTGAGCGCATTTTTTAAACATCTGTTTCAGAGAGTATGTGAGCGCTGATTAATTTTATTAAAGGGATAATGTATGAAGCATAATTTAATTGTTTCCAGCTTGCTGTTTAGTGCTACGTTATTATCGACGACCGCCATTCAGGCAGCCGATCAACCGCAATTAAAGCCCGCTCCACTTCACGAAGAATCTTACACCGTCGACAGCCTTTACTACCTGCCACCGCCGCCGAAACAGGGGGATGCTGCCTTTGAAAATGACAAAGCGGCCTATCGTAACGGCTTCAAAATGAAGGGATCGGCACGTTGGAAGCAGGCGGCGGAAGATGCCGATCTTCACCAGGCAAATCAGGCTAAGGTCTGGTCGCAAGCGCTGGGTGTTAATATCAGCGAAACCAGCACGCCGGAGACCTGGAAGATGTTGGGAGAGCTGCTGGTGGTCGGGGCTGATTATGCCAGCAACCGGGCGAAGCAGCATTACATGCGAGTGCGTCCGTTCGTGGTGTTTAATAACCCGACCTGCCGGCCCGCCGATGAAGCAGCGTTGCGAAAAAATGGCTCTTACCCTTCTGGCCATACCGCTTTTGGCACGTTGACGGCACTGGCATTCTCGCAGGCGAAGCCGGAGCGGGCAAAAGAGTTAATGAAAAAAGGCTATGAGTTTGGTCAAAGCCGGGTTATTTGCGGTGCCCACTGGCAGAGCGATGTCGATGCAGGCCGTTATGTTGGTGCAACCGAATATGCGCGCCTGCAAACGTTGCCTGAATTCCATATATGCGCGCCTGCAAACGTTGCCTGAATTCCATAAACAAATAGAGCAGGTTAAAGCAGAACTTCATCAGTAAGTATCTTTAATCTATTTCCGGCAATATTATTGATTTGCTATAGATCTTATTTTTAACCTTACAAACAATAATCTCTTTTCTGGTTGCGTGAGCATTGCTTGCGCGGCCCTTTCTGCGTTTTAACAAGCCGATTTTTTCTTGCAGAACTTGCTTTGTTTCGCATATTATCTAATCCGTTATAATAATAATTCTCGTTTAGCTTCACATTTACCACTCACTCAATCACTCTTTGTTCAGAGAAAAGCAATATGGCCCATTCGCGTGATTTTTCATCAAATAATTCAATCATAAACACCCGTAAGCGTCAGCTGGCAATTTTTGTCGCCATGTCGCTGGCGGGATTAGGCAATGCTATTGCCGCCGGTGAACAGACGATCACCGTAAGTGCTAATGCCGCGAATGGACCGCAGGAAAGTGCATGGGGACCTTCCCCGACGATTGCAGCAGAGCATTCTGCAACCGGGACGAAAACAGATACGCCAATTGAAAAAAACCCGCAGTCCGTTTCTATCGTTACTCGTCAGGAAATGGAGATGCGTCAGGTTCAGTCGGTCAAAAAAGCCTTCGGCTATACGCCGGGCGTGATGGTGGGTAACCGCGGCGCATCAAACGTGATCGATGCGCTGGCGATTCGTGGGTTCAGCGAAACCAACACCAACCAGTATCTGGACGGTATGAAACTGCAGGGGGATAACTACTCCGAGTTTAACATTGACCCTTACTTCCTGGAGCGAGCAGAGCTGCTGCACGGTCCTGCATCCGTACTCTACGGCAAAAGCAACCCGGGTGGTGTTGTCGCGCTGGTCAGCAAGCGCCCGACCACCGAAACGCTGCGTGAAGTCCAGTTCCAGATGGGTAGCGATAATCTTTACTCAACCGGATTCGATTTTGGCGGCGCGCTGGATGACAACAACGAATTCTCTTACCGCCTGACCGGCCAGGCTCGTAGCCAGGATGCGCAGCAGGAGATGAACAAAGAGAAGCGCTACACCATTGCGCCTTCGTTCAGCTGGCAGCCAAACGATAAAACCAACTTTACCTTCCTCAGCTATTTCCAGAACGAGCCAGAAACCGGCTATTACGGCTGGCTGCCGCGTCAGGGTACGGTAGTGCCGATTATCGATTCCAACGGGAATCAGCATAAGCTGCCAACCAACTTTGATGAGGGTGAGGACAGCAACAAAATTTCCCGCAAGCAGCAGATGGTGGGATACAGCTTCGATCATCAGTTCAATGACACCTGGACCGTGCACCAGAACCTGCGCTATGCGAAGGTCACCACCGATTATCGCAGTATCTACGGCAACGGTTTCAACAGTGCTACCAACGAAATCACTCGTGGCGTGGCCCTGTCGCAGGAAGAGCTGAACACTTTCACCGTAGATACCCAGGTTCAGGCGAAGTTTGCCACCGGCGATGTTGACCATACGCTGTTGATGGGTGTTGATTATCTGCGCATGCGTAACGACATTAACGCCGACTTTGGCTCAGCAAATCCAATCAGCGCGATTAACCCGCAGTATGGCAACGACAGCTATACCCTTAACTTCCCGTATAAATATCTGAACAAGCAGGAGCAAACCGGCCTGTATGCGCAGGATCAGTTGGAGTGGAATCGCTGGGTGCTGACGCTGGGTGGTCGCTATGATTTCGCCACCACTTCCGCCTATAACCGTACCGGTAACAGTACCGCTGAGAAAAACGATCAGCAGTTTACCTGGCGCGGCGGTGTGAACTACGTGTTTGATAACGGTATCGCACCATACTTCAGCTACAGCGAGTCGTTCCTGCCGACGGCAGGTACCACTTACGGTGGTCAGCCGTTCGATCCATCACGCGCCAAGCAGTATGAAGCCGGGGTGAAATTCGTACCGAAAGATCGTCCGATTGTGATCACTGCGGCGGTGTATGAGCTGACCAAGAATAAAAACCTGACCGGCGATCCGGATCATAACTTCTTCAGCGTGCAGAGCGGTGAAATGCGTTCACGCGGCATTGAACTGGAAGCGAAAGCCGCCGTTAATGCCAACATCAACGTGACGGCCTCCTACAGCCTGACCGATGCGAAATACACGCATGATACCGATCTGCAGGATCAGCGCCCGGTGCAGGTGCCAAGAAACATGGCTTCCCTGTGGGCTGATTACACCTTCCATGAAACGGCGCTTAGCGGCCTGACCATTGGCAGCGGCATTCGCTACGTGGGTAACAGCGTGGGTCAGTACAGCACCGGAACCGATATTAATAAAAACTTCAGCGTAGCCTCCTACTCGGTGGTTGATGCGGCGGTGAAATACGATCTGGGTCGCTTCGGCCTGCCGGGTTCTTCCGTCGGTGTGAACATCAACAACCTGTTCGATCGTGAATACGTTGCCAGCTGCTACCGCGACTACGCCTGCTACTGGGGCGCGGATCGTCAAATCGTTGGTACTGCTACTTTCCGCTTCTAAATGTCTAACCGGGCGCGGTTCGCTGCGCCCGCCAATCAGAAGATCGCTATGCAACCTCAGCACGCTACAGAAACGACTTTCTCTCTCGATCACGTCAGTTTTACCGTTCCAGGCCGAACGCTGCTTCAGCCGCTGTCTCTGACCTTTCCTGCCGGAAAAGTCTGTGGGCTGATTGGCCACAACGGTTCCGGTAAATCCACCCTGCTTAAAATGCTCGGCCGCCATCATGCGGCAACGGCGGGGCAGGTGATGCTCAACGATCGCCCGGTGGCGGACTGGCAGAACAAAGCCTTCGCCCGTGAAGTAGCCTATCTGCCGCAGCAGCTGCCTGCCGCTGAAGGGATGACGGTGCGCGAGCTGGTGGCGATTGGCCGCTACCCGTGGCACGGTGCGTTAGGGCGTTACGGTATTGAGGACCGCGAACGCGTGGATGAAGCTATTGCGCTGGTCGGCCTGAAGCCGTTTGCCCAGCGGCTGGTGGACAGCCTCTCCGGAGGAGAACGCCAGCGTGCGTGGATTGCCATGCTGGTGGCGCAGAACAGCCGCTGCCTGCTGCTGGATGAACCGACTTCCGCGCTGGATATTGCCCATCAGGTTGAAGTGCTGGCGCTGATCCAACGCCTCAGCCGCGAGCGTGGTCTGACGGTGATTGCCGTGCTGCACGATATTAATATGGCTGCCCGCTACTGCGACCACCTGGTGGCGCTGCGCGGCGGTGAAATGATTGCCCAGGGCGAGCCCGAGGCGATTATGGACGGCGACGTGCTACAGGAAATTTACGGTATTCCAATGGGGATATTGCCGCATCCGCAGGGTGGGGCACCGGTAAGCTTTGTTTACTAAGGATTGATTGTGACCCCGGATATCACACGCCGCCGTCTGCTGACGGCGCTCGCTTTTTCTCCGCTGCTCGCCCATCTTCCCGCTATTGCCCAGCTACCGACCGAAGAGCGGATTATCGCGCTGGAGTGGCTGCCGCTGGAGCTGTTGATGGCGCTGGGCGTAACGCCAATGGGTGCCGCTGAACTGTTTAATTACCGCCAGTGGGTCGGCAAGCCGGAGCTGCCGTCTTCCGTTGTCGATGTTGGTCTGCGCACCGAACCTAATCTTGAGCTGCTCACCCAGATGCGGCCGTCGCTGATCCTCTATTCTCAGGGCTACGGTCCCGATCCGGCCCGCTTCGAACGCATCGCGCCGGGTATGGGCTTCTCCTTTAACGACGGTAAAGGCAAGCCGCTGAGCGCCGCCCGCGACTCGCTGATGGCGCTGGCTAAACGCATTCATCGCGTGCCGCAGGCGGAGGCGCATCTGGCCGAACTGGATGCGTTGATCCTGCGGGTGAAAACGCGTCTGGCGGCACGACCGCAGCGACCGCTGCTGCTGATGTCTATCTTCGACGCACGCCATGCCATTGTGTTCAGCGCCAACGGTCTGTTCCAGCAGGTGATGGACGATCTGGGGCTGGTTAATGCCTGGAAAGGGGAGAGTACCTTTTGGGGCAGCGTGGTGGTCGGTATTGAACGGCTGGCCGATATGCACGATGTTGAGGCGATTAACTTTGAGCACGACAACCAGAATATTATCGACCAGGTGACCTCCGCTTCGCTCTGGCAGTCGCTGCCGTTTGTCCGCGAGGGCCGCTTCCGCCAGGTACCACGCGTGTGGTTCTACGGCGCAACGCTGTCGGCTATTCAGCTGATCCATACTCTTGACAGCGCGCTGGGGGAAAAATGATTAAAACGTATCGCCTGCCCATTTTCCTGCTGCTGCTGCTGTTTGTTTCCGCGCTGCTGCTGACCCTCAGTAACTTTAAACATCATTTGCCGATGGATCAGTGGCTGCTGGCGCTGCGCTCCCCGGACGCCGATAACATTCAGCAAATGGTGTTCCACCACAGTCTGCTGTCGCGGCTGGCTCTGTCGCTGCTGGTCGGCGCCGGGCTGGGGCTGGTCGGCCTGTTGTTCCAGCAGGTATTGCGCAACCCGCTGGCGGAGCCGACCACGCTTGGCGTGGCCAGCGGTGCCCAGCTCGGTATCACTGTGGCTACGCTTTGGAGCCTGCCCGGTGGATTAGTCACCCAGCAGCTGGCGGCGACCATCGGAGCGGTGGCTATCGGTCTGCTGGTGTTTGGCGTGGCGTGGGGTAAACGCATGTCGCCGGTGACGCTAATCCTCGCCGGGCTGGTGCTGTCCCTTTACTGTGGGGCGGTAAACCAGATTTTCGCCATCTTTAACCACGACCAACTGCAAAACATGTTCCTGTGGAGCACCGGTTCACTGAATCAGATGGACTGGAGCAACGTCAGCTTTATCTGGCCGCGCCTGCTGGCCGGTGTGGTGCTGACGCTGCTGATGCTGCGGCCGATGACCCTGATGGGCCTGGACGACGGCGTGGCGAAAAACCTTGGTCTGGGGCTGTCGCTGGCGCGTTTTGCCGTACTGGCGATCGCCATCCTGATCAGCGCCTCGCTGGTGAATGCCGCCGGGATTATCGGCTTTATCGGGCTGTTCTCTCCGCTGCTGGCGAAGATGCTCGGCTTCCGTCGTCTGTTCAGCCGTTTGCTGCTGGCACCGCTGATCGGTGCGCTGCTGCTGTGGCTGGCGGACCAGTGCGTGCTGTGGCTGACCGATCGGCTGGGGGAAATCTCCACCGGGACGGTAACGGCGGTGATCGGTGCGCCACTGCTGCTGTGGCTGCTGCCGCGCCTGCGGACCGGCGGCAGCGGTCCGGCGATGAACTTTGGCGATCGCGTGCCGGCGGAACGGCAGAACGTGCTGCTCTGGTCGCTGTGCGGCGGCGGAGTCATGCTGGTGCTGGCGGCGATCGCGCTAAGCTTTGGCCGCAATGCCGATGGCTGGGTATGGGCAACCGGTGACCTCTGGCAGCAGCTGCTGCCGTGGCGTGGCCCAAGGCTGGTGGCCGCGCTGGCCACCGGGATGATGCTCGGCGTGGCGGGCTGTATGGTGCAGCGCCTGACGGGGAATGCGATGGCCAGCCCGGAAGTGCTGGGCATCAGCTCCGGTGCCGCCTTCGGCGTGGTGATCATGCTGTTTATCGTTCCCGGCGATGCGTTTGGCTGGCTGTTGCCCGCGGGCACGCTCGGCGCGGCGGTGACGCTGCTGATCATCTCGATTGCTGCCGGGCGCGGTGGCTTCTCGCCGGAGCGTATGCTGCTGGCGGGGATGGCGCTGAGTACCGCTTTTACCACCATTACCATGCTGCTGCTCGCCAGCGGTGATCCGCGAATGGCCAGCCTACTGACCTGGATGGCGGGCTCGACCTACAAAATCGATGCCCCGCAGGCGCTGCGCACGGTGATAATCGCCGTGGTGCTGATTGCGCTGGTGCCGCTGTGCCGTCGCTGGCTGACCGTACTTCCGCTGGGCGGTATGACGGCGAAAGCGGTGGGCATGGCGCTGACGCCTTCGCGGCTGGCCCTGCTGCTGCTGGCGGCCTGTCTGACCGCTGCCGCGACGTTAACCATTGGTCCGCTGAGTTTTGTCGGGCTGATGGCGCCGCATATGGCGCGTATGCTCGGCTTCCGCCGCGCGCTACCGCAGCAGGTGATGGCTGCGCTGTTGGGCGGTGGCCTGATGGTCGCGGCCGACTGGTGCGGGCGCATGCTCTCCTTCCCCGATCAGATCCCGGCAGGGCTGCTGGCCACCTTTATCGGTGCGCCGTACTTTGTGTATCTGCTGCGGAAGTCGTAATGAAAAAGACGAACCCCACCGGAAAAGTGGGGGTTCAACGGCAATCTGAACGGGGCGAAAGCCCCGTTTTTTATGCTGCGGTCAGCGACAGATGGCCGCCGACGCGATGCGAGGGTGCGTGATTACAGCTTAGCGAAACTGCGGCGTGCAGCAGAAATCGTGCGCTGGATATCCTCTTTACTGTGTGCGAGGGACATAAAGCCGGCCTCAAACGCTGAAGGCGCGAAATACACCCCTTCTTCCAGCATCAGGTGGAAGAAGCGCTTAAAGCGTTCCACATCGCATTTTGTCACGTCTGCGTAGCTGGTGACGGTCTTTGCATCGGTAAAGAACAGACCAAACATGCCGCCGACGTGGTTCACCACCAGCGGGATATTTTCCGCCGCGGCGGCTTCCAGCAGGCCTTCCGCCAGTTCAGTCGTCAGATCGGTCAGTGTGGCATGGGTACCCGGCTGAGAGATTTCGGTCAGGCAGGCGTATCCTGCCGCCATCGCAATCGGGTTGCCGGAAAGCGTGCCCGCCTGGTAAACCGGACCGACCGGCGCCAGCGCATCCATCACTTCACGGCGACCGCCGAACGCGCCCACCGGCATGCCGCCGCCGATGATTTTGCCCAGGCATGTCAGATCCGGCTCAACGTCGTAGTAAGCCTGCGCACCCGCCAGCGCCACGCGGAAACCGGTCATCACTTCATCGATAATCAGCAGCGCGCCGAACTCATCGCACAGCGCGCGCAGGCCCGGCAGGAATTCCGGCAGCGGTGGGATACAGTTCATATTCCCGGCCACTGGCTCAACGATGATACAGGCGATATCTTCCGGGTACTGCTCAAAGGCGGCACGTACGCTGGCGAGATCGTTATAGGTGCAGGTCAGCGTATGTTTGGCGAAATCGGCCGGGACACCCGGAGAGTTCGGCTGGCCGAGGGTCAGCGCGCCGGAGCCGGCTTTCACCAGCAGGCAGTCGGCGTGGCCGTGGTAGCAGCCTTCAAACTTGATGATTTTATCGCGGTGGGTGAAGCCGCGCGCCAGGCGAATGGCGCTCATGGTGGCTTCGGTTCCCGAGTTAACCATGCGCACTGTATCCATGGTCGGCACCAGTTCGGTGACCAGCTGCGCCATTTTCACTTCCATCTCGGTTGGTGCACCGAAGCTGAGGCCGCGCTCGGCCGCCTCGATCACCGCGTTGCGAATAGCGGGATGGTTGTGACCGAGAACCATTGGCCCCCAGGAACCGACGTAGTCGATATAGGCTTTGCCGTCGGCGTCATACAGCCAGGCACCGTCGGCGCGTTCAATGAAGAGCGGCACGCCGCCGACGCCGGTAAAGGCTCGCACCGGCGAATTCACGCCGCCGGGGATGAATTGCTGCGCCTGAGCGTACAGGTTTTCAGACTTACTCATGGAACCGCTCCTGATTATTCATTAAAAAACCCGTCTATTCTAAGGGAACACCTGCGCGAAACGAAAGGCAGAAAAAATTAACTCAGCGACTGCGCTTGTATTCCACACTATCTGCCCGCACTCTGAGTACGGTAGGGCAGCAGATAGGGATCACCGCACGGGGTGGTACAGCCATAACTTGATTGCTACCCCTGCGTATAAGATAATAGCCATAACAATGGTCGAATAATGACCTGTCAGGCAAATGGCCTGAGTGCATCCTGGAGTATTTTAAATGAGCGACGACGTAGCCGTACCCCTGCAGTTTACCGAAGCAGCGGCCAGTAAAGTGAAGAATCTGATTTCCGATGAGAACAACCCGGATCTGAAACTGCGCGTGTATATCACCGGCGGTGGTTGTAGCGGTTTTCAGTACGGCTTCACTTTTGACGATAAAATTAACGACGGTGACATGACTATCGAGAAAGCGGGCGTGGCGCTGGTTGTCGACCCGATGAGCCTGCAGTATCTGGTCGGCGGCGCGGTGGACTATACCGAAGGGCTGGAAGGTTCACGCTTTATTGTGACCAACCCGAATGCGAAAACCACCTGCGGCTGCGGTTCCTCCTTCAGCATCTGATAGCTTCTCTTCTGAGATTACCCTGGCCTGCACGGTAAGGGTAATCACCCGGCACAGCGGTGCCGGGCAGGGCTTTACCATTCAACGGTGATGAGCCTTTTTTCCAGATCGGTTTCCGTTTTTGGGCTGAGAATCGCCTCGGTGATTTTCGGCTGAACGTCGCTGCGCGTGCCGCAGGCGACGGTGGGCAGGTGTGAGGTGGCTGACATACTGCCATTAACCTGGCACGGTGGTGCAATGATGGTGAGTTGCACACCAATGGTGCCGCTGGTCGCAGCCACACAGGTATGCGCCGCCATTATCAGTCCCAGAGACAGATAAACGGTTTTCATGATCTGATTTTCCTGATGTTTCAATAAGGCCTGTTGGCCAAAATCAGGTAGCTCGCGCGACTGCACGGCTACCGTATTTCTTCTTCACGCTACTGGCCAAAAAGCGGCATTCAGTGCGCGATTCTTAACTGCGTTATGGGTATTTCTTACTTTCTGTCGGGCTGTAACTGGGCGCAAAGCTGCCGCGCGGCCAGAATGATGCGCGGCCCGGCCCGGCTGAACCAGTCGTCGTTGACCGTATAGACCGGAACCTTAAGCTGTGGTTGCCAGAACTGCTCAACCGTCACGGCCCGTGCTGCGTCACCCGGCATCACGATGGCCTGCGGCTGGCGTACCAGCACTTGCTCACGGCTGACCTGCGGCCAGGGCACGCGGCTGTCGGAAAAAATATTCTCTCCGCCGCACAGCCCGAGCACTTCGTTTTGCAGCGTATTATCCGCTGCGGTAAACAGCGGCTTCATACCGAACTGCAAAAACACCCGCTTACGCTGCGGCTGGCGATAGCGCTGCTGGAGATCGTCGAACTGCTGTTGAAGTGTGGCAGCGGCCAGCTCTGCCTGCTGCGGCTGCGGGCTGTACTCTGCAAGCTGACGCAGGGTAGCGATAAGCTGTTCGATGGAGTCCGGGGCCAGCCACAGCACCTTCACGCCCAGCGACTGGAGCTGCTCGATCTGGCGCGGTGATGTTCCTCCACGCCAGGCGATGACCAGATCGGGCTTCAGGCTCAGCAGCTTTTCAGTATTGATCCCCTGCCAGTTGGCCACGTGGACAATACTTTTTGCCTCCGCAGGATAATCCGAATAGTCGCTCACGCCGACCGGCGTGATGCCAGCAGCAAACGCCAGTTCGGTAAGATTGGGGGCCAGTGTGACCACCCGCTGCGGTGCCGCTGCTGCGGAAAAGGTCAGCCACAGCAGCAGGGCGATGAGGCCTTTAGCCATTGGCCAGCTGGGCCAGCAGCGTTTCAACCATCAGGGAAGACTGGGTGGCGGCAACGGCCAGGAACTCTTCAAAGCTGAGGTGAGATTCCTGATCTGCCACGTCGGAGATCGCGCGGACGACCACAAACGGCGTGCCGAACTGATGGCAAACGTGGCCGATTGCCGTGGCTTCCATCTCGACGGCGATCGCCTGCGGGAAGGTACCGCGAATGCGCGCCAGCGGCTCTGCACCGTTGATAAAGGCGTCGCCGCTAACCACCAGGCCGCGTACCGCATTCAGCTGCAGATCGCTGATGCACTGTTCTGCCGCCGCAATCAGCTTGTCGTCGGCTTTAAACGCAGCCGGGCAGCCGGCCATCTGGCCTGGCTCGTAGCCGAAGGCGGTCACGTCGGCATCGTGATAGCGCACTTCATCGGAAACGACGATATCACCGACTTTCAGCGACGGGGCCAGGCCACCGGCAGAACCGGTGTTAATAATGAAGTCGGGTTTACACAGTTCCAGCAGCAGTGTGGTGCCCAGCGCGGCGGAGACTTTACCAATGCCGGATTTCAGCAGGGCCACCTCGACGCCGTTTAACGTACCGGTATAGATTTCGCAGCCTGCCAGCGTGAGCGTTTGACGGTTTTCAATCTTGTCACGCAGCAGCGTCACTTCCTGTTCCATTGCACCAATAATGCCTGCTTTCATGGGGATACTCGCTATTTCAGTGGAATTTTTCGTGGTTTTCGGCGCATAGTCTATCATGGCAACATAACGGAAATAACAGGGAACTCCGGATGACCGGGATCGACTTTCGCAAAAAAATTAACTGGCAGCGCTGCTATCGCCCCTATGAAGGTGAAAAGGACGAGCACGAGATCCTGCGCATTTTCGAAAGCGATCGCGGGCGGATCGTTAACTCGGCGGCTATTCGTCGGCTGCAGCAGAAAACCCAGGTCTTTCCGCTGGAGCGTAACGCCGCGGTACGAACCCGGCTGACGCACTCTCTGGAGGTGCAGCAGGTGGGGCGCTATATCGCCAAAGAGGTGCTCACCCGGCTGAAGGAGCAGGGGCAGCTGGAACCGCTGGGGCTGTCGCAACTGACCGGGCCGTTTGAAAGCATCGTCGAGATGGCCTGCCTGATGCACGATATCGGCAACCCGCCGTTTGGTCATTTCGGCGAGTCGGCAATTAACGACTGGTTCCGCCAGCGGTTGGATGCTGACTGGCAGCCGCAAAGTGCCACTGCCGATCGCTGTGAGGTGGCGGTTTTACGCAGTAAAGAAGATGGTCTTGACCCGCTGCGTGCAAAGATTCGTCAAGATTTATCTCACTTCGAAGGTAATGCGCAGGCGATCCGCATGGTGCATACGCTGATGAAAATGAATCTGACGTGGGCGCAGGTGGGTTGTATTTTAAAATATACGCGCCCCGCCTGGTTTACCGGCGAAATCCCCGTCAGCCATCGTTATTTGATGAAGAAACCGGGGTATTATCTCGCTGAAGAAGAATATGTCGCAAATTTGCGGCAGGAATTAGATTTAGAGCCACACTGCCGTTTTCCACTGACCTATATTATGGAAGCGGCGGATGATATTTCCTACTGCGTTGCCGATCTGGAAGATGCGGTAGAAAAAAATATTTTTACCGTTGAGCAGCTTTACGAGCATTTATACCGGCTTTGGCCGAAACATCAGTCCGGTGACCTGTTTTCTGAGGTGATTACCGTTGCGCTGGAAAAGTCGCGCACTTCGCCTTCCAGCCGCTGCAACGAAGACCAGTTCTTTATGTATTTACGGGTGAATACCGTTTCTCGTCTGGTCCCGCACGCTGCAAATCGTTTTATCGATAATCTTCCCGAGGTCTATCACGGCGAGTTTAACGAAGCACTGCTGGAGGACGGCAGCCCGCACAGCCTGCTGCTGGATATCTTTAAGAAAGTCGCGTTTCGCCATGTTTTTAACCATCCCGAGGTGGAACAGCTGGAGCTACAGGGATATCGAGTGATCAGCGGGCTACTGGATATCTACCGGCCGCTGCTGTTGCTGACACAGCAGGAATTTAGCGAGCTGGTAGAAAAAGATTATCTGAAAGGATATCCGATCGAGACGCGGCTTTTTCATAAACTCTCCACCCGTTTCCGTCAGGCCTATAATGAAGCGGTTGAACGGCTGGATAAAACCCCCGCTGAGACCGAAATCTGGGAATATTATTATCGCGCCCGCCTGTTGCAGGATTACATTAGTGGAATGACCGATCTGTATGCCTGGGATGAGTACCGCCGTTTGATGGCGGTAGAATAAAAATGCCAGTGATGAGTTTTGTAAAGATGCACAATATTTTTTTACTTTTCATCAATATTCAAACATGAACTTCGCGCTAAAAAATTAATCTCAATGACACGACCGCAGCAATGGTTACTTAACTGAATCACTTGAGAATCCAACGAATGAAAAAAACAACGTTAGCACTGAGCGCACTGGCCTTCAGCATTGGACTGGCAATGACCCCTGTTACCGTCAGTGCCGCTGAAACCGCGTCATCAACAACCGCCACTCAGCAGCTGCCAAGCCTGGCACCGATGCTGGAAAAAGTTATGCCTTCCGTTGTCAGCATCAATATCGAAGGCAGCACCACAGTGCGTACTCCACGCCTGCCGCAGCAGTTCCAGCAGTTCTTTGGTGATAATTCTCCGTTCTGCCAGGACGGTTCGCCGTTCCAGAGTTCGCCAATGTGCCAGGGCGGCCAGGGTGGTGGCGGTGCGGGCGGTGATGATACTCAGCAGCAGAAATTCCGCGCGCTCGGTTCCGGTGTGGTGATTGATGCCGCTAAAGGTTATGTGGTAACCAACAACCACGTGGTGGATAACGCCACCAAAATTCTGGTGCAGCTGAGCGATGGCCGTAAGTACGACGCGAAGGTGATCGGTAAAGATCCGCGTTCTGATATCGCACTGATCCAGCTGAAAGATGCCAGGAATCTGACCGCAGTGAAAATTGCCGACTCCGACAGTCTGCGTGTAGGTGATTACACCGTGGCCATCGGTAACCCTTATGGCCTGGGCGAGACCGTGACCTCGGGTATCGTATCCGCGCTGGGCCGTAGCGGCCTGAACGTTGAAAATTATGAAAACTTTATCCAGACCGATGCCGCCATCAACCGGGGTAACTCCGGCGGTGCGCTGGTTAACCTGAACGGTGAACTGATCGGGATTAATACCGCGATCCTGGCACCGGACGGCGGTAACATCGGTATTGGCTTCGCTATCCCAAGTAATATGGTGAAAAACCTGACCAGCCAGATGGTTGAATTCGGCCAGGTGAAACGCGGTGAGCTGGGTATTATGGGGACCGAGCTGAACTCTGAGCTGGCGAAGGCGATGAAAGTCGATGCTCAGCGCGGCGCGTTCGTCAGCCAGGTGCTGCCGAAATCTTCTGCGGCGCAGGCCGGGGTGAAAGCCGGGGACGTGATTGTCTCGCTGAACAACAAGCCGATCTCCAGCTTTGCTGCGCTGCGTGCTGAAGTCGGATCGCTGCCGGTGGGGACCAAGATGGAGCTCGGTCTGATCCGCGATGGCAAACCGCTGACGGTCAACGTTGAACTCCAGCAGAGTGCGGGAGCAAAAGTCGATTCTGGAACTATTTATACCGGCGTTGAAGGCGCTGCGCTGAGCAACTACGACAGCAAAGACGTTAAGGGCGTGAAGGTGGATAGCGTGAAAGCCGGTTCGGCTGCGGCGCGTATTGGCCTGAAGAAAGACGATATCATCCTCGGTGTTAACCAGCAGCCTATTACCAACCTTGGCGAGCTGCGTAAAATTCTGGATGCCAAACCGTCCGTGCTGGCGCTGAATATTCAGCGTGGTGACAGCAGTATTTATCTGCTGATGCAGTAAGCGCAGAATAACGGCCGGCTATCCGGCCGTTTCTGATGGGCAATAAAAAACGGTGCTAATAAATAGCACCGTTTTTTTTAATTCTGCCGAACGGAATAAATTAGCGACCGCCGCGGGTCAGCTTATCCAGGTCAGATTCAATCTCAGCGATTTTATTGGATACCACGCTTTCCAGATGACGCAGATCGTCCAGGATTTTGCGTTTCAGATCGACTTCAACCTGATCGCGCTGGCAGATCTGATCCAGTTCATCAATCACGTAGCGCAGATTCGGGCTGATTTCCTGAATCTCTTTGTAGCCCTGGCTGGCGTTATCGGCCACTACGGTTTTGCGCTGGCGCGGATATTTGAATTTTACGCTTTTGGCAAAAAACTCGCCTTTATCCTTACGGAAATAGATTTTCAGGATGTCGTTATTCGCTTCCTGGCGCAGGCTGTAGCGATCGATATCTTCAGGCGACGTAATACCCAGACCTTTTAAATTGTCATACATAGCATCGGTTCCTTATAAGTTAGGTGGCGATCCGGCTGCGCGTTGTGACTACTGCGTTGTGCAGAGCTGGCCTTACCTACGTATTTTATACGCTCTGGTGGCTGCGCGCTTACGCCTTGTCTTCACTTAGCTCGTGTGTTTCAAACTACGGTGTATCCGAAGGATGCATCTGAAACAGTCAGGATCGTTTAAAATTAATACTGGAATTAACTGGCGCGGATTATACGCCTGGAATGTGCGCAATATCACTATCTGATGAAAGGCAAAAAAGCGGTTGTGTAACGGAAAAGCGTAAAGAAAAAATTACGGGCCGCCGCAGCGGCCCGCAGATAAATCAGTCGATGGTACGCAGCAGCTCGTTAATACCGACTTTGCCACGGGTTTTCGCGTCAACTTTCTTCACGATCACCGCGCAGTACAGGCTGTAGCTACCGTCTTTAGACGGCAGGTTGCCGGAAACCACTACGGAGCCAGCAGGTACGCGGCCGTAGTGAACTTCACCGGTTTCGCGGTCATAGATTTTGGTGCTCTGGCCGATGTAAACGCCCATGGAGATCACTGCACCTTCTTCCACGATCACGCCTTCAACGATCTCAGAACGTGCGCCGATGAAGCAGTTATCTTCAATGATGGTTGGGTTAGCCTGCAGCGGCTCCAGTACACCGCCGATGCCCACGCCGCCTGACAGGTGAACGTTTTTACCGATCTGCGCGCATGAACCCACGGTCGCCCAGGTATCCACCATTGAGCCTTCATCAACATAAGCACCGATGTTGACGTAAGACGGCATCAGAACGGTGTTGCGGGCGATGTATGCACCCTGGCGTACTGCGGCCGGTGGTACAACGCGGAAGCCTTCTTTTTTGAAACGCGCGTCGTCGTAGTCAGCGAATTTCATCGGAACTTTGTCGTAGTAACGGCTCTCTGCGCCATCAATTACCTGATTGTCATTGATGCGGAAAGAGAGCAGAACGGCTTTCTTCAGCCACTGATGCGTCACCCACTGGCCGTCAATTTTTTCTGCTACACGCAGGGCACCGCTGTCCAGCAGGGCGATAACCTGGTTAACCGCTTCACGGGTAACGGTGTCAGCATTCGCTGGGGTGATGTCAGCACGGCGCTCAAAGGCCGCTTCAATAACACTCTGTAACTGTTGCATGGTTTCTGCTTTCCTGGTTCTGCCATCCCGTGAAACCGCATAACAATGCGGTTTATAAGGCATTGCGGGGTGGCGAGGTTAAAAAGTAAATCCGGGTCACACTTTATCGTTTGGATTAAGGGCCTCTGTCAACCGTTGTTGCAGCACTTCGCGCATTTCTGCATCTAATGCCCGCCGATCGCTGTTAGCAAGGATAAATAAATCCTCTACCCGTTCCCCAATCGTACTGATCCGCGCCCCGTGCAGCGAAATATTCAGGTCGGCAAAAACTTCCCCTACGCGGGCAAGTAATCCTGGCTGATCGAGGGCGATGAGTTCCAGGTAGGTGCGGCGATCGGTGTGGGTCGGCAGGAAGTTGACCTCGGTATCGACATTAAAGTGCTTCAGCCGCGCCGACTGACGACGGGCACGCGGAGGCTGCCAGCTGCTCTGGGTGATTGCCTGTTCCAGCGCGTGGCGGGTCAGCTCATGCCGATCGGCCGACAGCGGGCTGCCGTCTGGCTCCAGCACGATAAACGTATCCATGGCCATGCCGTCGCGGCTGGTAAAGATTTGCGCGTCGTGAACGCTGAGGTTGCGGCGATCCAGCTCACCGGCAACGGCGGCAAACAGATAAGGGCGATCCGGGCTCCAGATAAAGATCTCGGTGCCGCCGCGCGTCGCCTGCGGGCTGACGAGGATCAGCGGCTGGTCGAGATCGTGCTTCATCAGATGGCGAGCGTGCCAGGCCAGCTGATTCGGCGTATGTCGCAGGAAGTAATCCGCGCGACAGCGCCCCCAAATCTGATGCAGTGCCTCTTCGTTAATATTGTCCATCCGCAGCAGGGCCAGCGCCTGCAGGCGGTGGTGGCGTACGCGCTCGCGCAGGTCAGGGCTGTTTTCCATGCCCCGACGCAGCTGTTTCTCAGTAGCGAAGAACAGCTCGCGCAGCAGGCTCTGCTTCCAGCTGTTCCACAGGGTTTCATTGGTGGCGCAGATATCGGCGACGGTCAGGCAGACCAGATAGCGCAGGCGGTTTTCGTTCTGCATCACTTCGGCAAACTGCTGAATAACGGTCGGGTCCTGAATGTCACGGCGCTGGGCGGTGACCGACATCAGCAGGTGGTGGCGCACCAGCCAGGCAACCAGCTGGGTTTCCCGCGAGTTCAGGCCGTGCATCTCAGCAAACTCCAGCGCATCCTGCGCGCCGAGAATCGAATGGTCGCCGCCGCGTCCTTTGGCAATGTCGTGGAACAGGGCGGCCATCAGCAGCAGCTCCAGCTGCGGCAGGCGCGGCCACAGCTCTACGCAGAGTGGATGAAGTGAGCGGGTTTCTTCATTGGCAAAGCTTTCCAACTTTTGCAGCACGCGAATGGTGTGTTCATCAACCGTGTAGGCATGGAACAGGTCGAACTGCATCTGGCCGACAATATTGCTCCACTGCGGCATATAGGCCCACAGCACGCTGTGGCGATGCATCGGAACCAGCGCCCGGCTGACCGCCCCCGGATGGCGCAGAATCGACATAAACAGCTCGCGTGCGACAGGGATGGTGCACAGAGGCTGTTTCAGGTTGCGCCGCGCGTGGCGAAGATGGCGCAGGGTTGTAGAGTAGATGCCGGTGATTTTTGGCGTGCGCACCATGGTGTAAAACATGCGCATAATCGCTTCCGGCTCGCGGTTGAACAGCGTTTCATCGCGCAGATCGATCAGCGATCCGCGCAGTTGGAAATCATCATCAATAGGGCGCGGCTTTTCGTCCGTCGGCAGGGCAAGAATGGCCTCATCAAACAGCTGTAGCAGCATCTGATTCAGCTCGGCCACGCGGCGGGTGACGCGGAAGAAATCTTTCATCATGCGCTCAACCGGCTCATTGCCTTCGCCCTGATAGTTGAGGCGCCGGGCAACATTGAGCTGTCGGTCGAACAGCAGGCGGTTATCGTAGCGGGTCAGCGTCAGGTGCAGGGCGAAGCGTATCCGCCACAGAAAGCTCTGGCACTCGTTGAGTTCATTGCGTTCGGCCTGAGTTAAAAAGCCAAAGCCGACCATCTCATCCAGGGACGTTGCGCCAAAGTGGCGGCGCGCAACCCACAGCAGGGTGTGAATATCGCGCAGGCCGCCGGGGCTGCTTTTGATGTCTGGCTCAAGGTTATAGCTGGTGCCGTGATAGCGTTTATGGCGCTCCTGCTGTTCGTTAATTTTTGCCGCGAAGAAGCGGTCGGAAGGCCAGAAACCATCGCTGAAGACGTTTTTCTGCATCTCCAGAAACAGCGCCAGATCGCCGGTCAGCATGCGCGACTCAATCAGGTTGGTCGCCACGGTCAGATCGGACAGCCCCTCCAACAGGCACTCTTCCAGCGTGCGTACGCTATGGCCAACTTCAAGCCGGAGGTCCCACATTAGCGTCAGCAGATCGCTGGTACGCTGTGCGTCAGCATCGGAAAGCGGCTTGCGGCTGAGGATCAGCACATCAATATCGGAGAGCGGGTGCAGTTCACCGCGCCCGTAGCCGCCGACCGCAACCAGGGCAATACCTTCTTTTTCCGGGAAGCCAAAGAAGCGCCACAGACGGCGCAGCAGCCGATCGATGAACAACGTGCGTGCGGCAATCAGGCTTTCCGCATCCTGGCCTGCATCGAAGGCACCGGCCAGATGTTGCTGAAAGTTATCCAGATGAGTCTTCAGGAATTCGCGAGTGATTTCAGCATCTTCCCAAAGTATGGGCGACTTGGTTAATATTTTCAGCGTGCTGGCATCGGTCACATCTTTATTCATTTCACCGCTCCGGACAGATACTGCAGACATTAAAAAAGCCGGCGGGTGCCGGCTTCAGACTCACTGTAAGGGTCGATTTTACGGCGATTAGCCTTCGTGCGTCAGAACGGACGGAAGGGTTTCATCTTTACGCAGCGTCATAATTTCGCAGCCGTTTTCCGTTACTACAATAGTGTGTTCATACTGCGCGGACAAGCTGCGATCTTTGGTTTTTACCGTCCAGCCGTCTTTCATCGTACGAATGCGGTAATCACCGACGTTGACCATCGGTTCAATGGTAAATGCCATGCCAGCCTGCAGTACTACACCGCCGTCATCGGCATCGTAGTGCAGAACCTGCGGTTCTTCATGGAAGCCTTTACCGATACCGTGGCCGC
This sequence comes from Pantoea coffeiphila, assembly GCF_016909495.1. Classification (GTDB taxonomy): domain Bacteria; phylum Pseudomonadota; class Gammaproteobacteria; order Enterobacterales; family Enterobacteriaceae; genus Erwinia; species Erwinia coffeiphila. The sequence goes on from NZ_JAFBFW010000005.1 coordinate 525,488, forward strand.
AGTATTCGCGCACCACCGAGAACTGCTCGGCTTCAACAAATTTCTGAATTTCGCGGCCCAGGCTGCGCAGGCGAATGCCCGGCTTAACCATGCGCAGCGCCAGATACAGGCTCTCCTGGGTGACACGGCACAGGCGTTCGCCCTGAATCGTTGGCTTACCAACAATAAACATCGTAGAGGTGTCACCGTGATACTCATCTTTGATGACGGTAACGTCGATATTGACAACGTCGCCATCCTTCAGGATTTTTTCATCGCTTGGGATACCGTGGCACACCACTTCGTTGACCGAAATACATACCGATTTCGGGAAGCCGTGATAGCCGAGACAGGCGGAAACGGCCTGCTGTTTGTTGACGATGTGATCGTGGCACAGGCGGTCCAGTTCTCCGGTGCTGACGCCGGGTTTAACGTGAGGTTCGATCATCTCAAGAACTTCGGCTGCGAGGCGACCGGCCACGCGCATTTTTTCGATTTCTTCAGGTGTTTTAATTGAAATTGCCATTCATTAAGTCCGCATTTGTCGTCATTTTCGACAATAATAAAGAAAGTGCTGCAATGGTAACAGCCCGTCCGGACGCTGCCAATTGTCGTTTATGGCGATGCTTGTTCGCTATTGGTATGGGTGATGCAGCGCAGCGTAAAGCGGCAACAACTATTGGCGTCAACGGCTGCTTTATGGTATAAAGCGCGCCGACGATTCTTTGTTCGGTGGATTATTCCCCGGCAGAGGACGCGAAAATCTCACTTTGTGTAAATAACACACACGTATCGACACCTTACTCCGGGGTGCCCAAACGCGTTAACGCTTTTGTGGTCGGTTGTATGGGATACGTGGAGGCCTAACCCCAATCAATCTATTTAGAGGTAATCATGGCAACTGTTTCCATGCGCGACATGCTCAAGGCTGGTGTTCACTTCGGTCACCAGACCCGTTACTGGAACCCGAAAATGAAGCCATTCATCTTCGGCGCACGTAACAAAGTTCACATCATCAACCTTGAGAAAACTGTACCAATGTTCAACGAAGCTCTGGCTGAGCTGAACAAGATCGCTGCTCGTAAAGGCAAGATCCTGTTTGTTGGTACTAAGCGCGCTGCAAGCGAAGCGGTAAAAGAGCACGCTCTGAGCTGCGACCAGTTCTTCGTTAACCACCGCTGGTTGGGTGGTATGCTGACTAACTGGAAAACCGTTCGTCAGTCAATCAAACGTCTGAAAGATCTGGAAACTCAGTCTCAGGACGGTACCTTCGACAAACTGACTAAGAAAGAAGCGTTGATGCGCAACCGTGAACTGGCCAAGCTGGAAAACAGCCTGGGCGGTATTAAAGACATGGGCGGCCTGCCAGACGCACTGTTTGTTGTTGATGCAGATCACGAACACATCGCTATCAAAGAAGCAAACAACCTGGGTATCCCAGTATTTGCTATCGTTGATACCAACTCTGATCCAGACGGCGTTGACTTCATTATCCCTGGTAATGACGATGCAATCCGTGCTGTTAGCCTGTACCTGACTGCAGTGGCTACCACTGTACGTGAAGGTCGCTCTCAGGACCTGGCTCAGCAGGCAGAAGAAACCTTCGCCGAAGCTGAGTAATAAGGCTTGCTCTTAACAGAGCCCTTATCAATCAGATGTAAATCTGTAAGGGGCCAGAATGGCCCCTTTATTTTTTCGACTTCGCTTTGCCGTTTGTCACAATCGGCGAGGCAGAATGTATCTCCCGAGAAATAGACATGTGATGTGGACTTGCCCAATGGCGAGCTGCAGCAGATGCTGACTAACCGAGGATTAGAGAATGGCTGAAATTACCGCTGCTCTGGTAAAAGAACTGCGCGAGCGTACTGGCGCTGGCATGATGGATTGTAAAAAAGCACTGACCGAAGCGAGCGGCGACATCGAGCTGGCGATCGAGAACATGCGTAAATCTGGCGCGATCAAAGCCGCTAAGAAAGCAGGCAACGTTGCTGCTGACGGCGTGATCAAAACCAAAATCGTTGGTAACTACAGCGTGATTCTGGAAGTTAACTGCCAGACCGACTTCGTTGCTAAAGATGCGGGCTTCCAGGCGTTCGCTGATAAAGTGCTGGATGCCGCAGTTGCTGGCAAAATCACTGACATCGAAGTGCTGAAAGCACAGTTCGAAGAAGAGCGTGTTGCGCTGGTTGCTAAAATCGGTGAAAACATCAACATTCGTCGCGTATCTTCTCTGGAAGGCGAAGTGCTGGGTAGCTACCTGCACGGCGCACGTATCGGCGTTCTGATCTCTGCTAAAGGCGCAGACGAAGAGCTGGTTAAGCAGCTGGCAATGCACGTTGCAGCAAGCAAGCCAGAATTCGTTAAGCCAGAAGACGTTTCTGCAGAAGTGGTTGAGAAAGAGTACAAGGTTCAGCTGGACATCGCCATGCAGTCCGGTAAGCCAAAAGAAATCGCAGAGAAAATGGTTGAAGGCCGCATGAAGAAATTCACCGGCGAAGTTTCTCTGACCGGCCAGCCTTTCGTTATCGACCCAAGCAAAACCGTGGGCCAGGTTCTGAAAGAGCATAACGCTGACGTTGTTAACTTCATCCGCTTTGAAGTGGGCGAAGGTATTGAGAAAGTTGAGTCTGACTTCGCAGCAGAAGTTGCTGCCATGTCTCAACAGTCTTAATTTCGATAAAGGAACCGCCGAACGGCGGTTCTTTTTTGCCTGCCTCTGGCGCAGCGCAATTTCAGTCTCATCCCAATAGCATTCTTCTCCTGCTTCCAGGATGATACCGCACAGTTTATACCCCTTTTTTCGATGATTGCTTCCAGGAAAAAACACCATGGCGACTAATGCAAAACCCGTATATCAACGTATCCTGCTGAAACTGAGTGGCGAAGCACTGCAAGGTGCAGAAGGCTTTGGTATTGATGCCAGCGTTCTGGATCGCATGGCTCAGGAAGTGAAAGAGCTGGTTGAACTGGGCATTCAGGTGGGCGTGGTCATCGGTGGGGGGAACCTGTTCCGTGGTGCAGGCCTGGCACAGGCCGGCATGAACCGCGTAGTAGGCGACCACATGGGGATGCTGGCAACCGTGATGAACGGCCTGGCAATGCGTGATGCACTGCACCGCGCCTATGTAAATGCTCGCCTGATGTCGGCAATCCCGCTGAACGGCGTTTGCGACAACTACAGCTGGGCAGAAGCGATTAGCCTGCTGCGTAATAACCGCGTGGTGATTTTCTCTGCCGGTACCGGTAACCCGTTCTTTACCACTGACTCCGCAGCCTGCCTGCGCGGCATCGAAATCGAAGCCGATGTGGTTCTGAAAGCCACTAAAGTGGATGGCGTTTATTCTGCCGATCCGGTGAAGAATCCGGATGCAACGCTGTATGAACAGCTGACCTATACTGAGGTGCTGGATCAGGAACTGAAAGTGATGGATCTGGCCGCCTTTACGCTGGCGCGCGATCACCAGCTGCCTATCCGCGTGTTCAATATGAACAAACCTGGCGCACTGCGTCGCGTGGTAATGGGCGAAAAAGAAGGCACGCTGATTACGCATTAATATCAGTCTGCATTTAAAATGGTTAAGATAAGGTATATTCTGCCAGTCAGGGTTATCCTTCATACTCTAAATAATTCGATCTGCGGCAAAGCCGTGAGTCAGCGGAAGCACCGATAACGGTGTGACCGGGGTGAGGGGTTACAGTAAATGTACCTGCAGCTTGAATTATGACGCGTATACATATATTTGAACGGCTTCCGGCGCTGCCGGATGCTGGTGGATCAAACAGAATCCAAGGGTTTCAACGTGATTAACGACATCAAGAAAGATGCAGAAGTACGCATGGATAAATGCGTAGAAGCATTCAAAAACAACATCAGTAAAATTCGTACCGGCCGCGCATCACCGGCTATTCTCGACGGCATCATGGTCGATTACTACGGTTCTGCAACTCCGCTGCGCCAGCTGGCGAGCGTCACAGTAGAAGACTCCCGCACGCTGAAAATCAACGTGTTCGACCGCTCAATCAGCAATGCTGTTGAAAAAGCGATTATGTCTTCCGACCTCGGTCTGAACCCAATGTCTGCGGGCACCGATATCCGTGTCCCACTGCCAGCGCTGACGGAAGAACGTCGTAAAGATTTGATTAAAATTGTTCGCGGTGAAGCAGAGCAGGGCCGTGTGTCCGTGCGTAACGTGCGCCGTGATGCCAACGACAAAGTCAAAGCGTTGCTGAAAGACAAAGAAATCAGTGAAGACGATGACCGTCGTTCACAGGAAGACATCCAGAAAATGACCGATGTTGGTATCAAGAAAATTGATGCTGCACTGGCCGAGAAAGAAGCGGAGCTGATGGAATTCTGATTTCATCATGATCCGATGAAACGCCGTACAGATCGCCTTTCCTGGGAACGGACGATCTGGCGGCGTTTTGCATTTACTCATTCCCCCAAAGGGCGGTTTTGCCTTTCCCTGGTTGCCGCCTGTGACGGGTCACTACACAGAGCAGCCTCATGAAGCAATTGACCATTCTCGGTTCGACCGGTTCAATCGGCACCAGTACGCTGGCCGTCATTCGTGCTAATCCTCATCTGTTTTCCGTCAGGGCACTGGTTGCCGGGCGTAATGTTGAACTGATGGTTGAGCAGTGCCTGGAATTTCGCCCCACTTATGCCGCGATGTCGGATGAGCAGGCAGCGATAGAACTGCGCCTGCGCCTGCAGAGCCTGAACGTGAAGACGGAAGTGCTGAGCGGCGAGCAGGCGGCCTGCGATCTGGCCTCGCTCGATGATGTCGATCAGGTGATGGCAGCGATTGTCGGCGCGGCGGGTTTACTACCGACTCTGGCGGCCATTCGCGCCGGTAAGCAGGTGCTGCTGGCAAATAAAGAAGCGTTGGTGACCTGCGGACGTCTGTTCCTTGATGCTGTCAGCGCGTCAAAAGCTCAGCTTTTACCCATTGATAGTGAACACAATGCGATTTTTCAGAGTTTGCCTGCTTCCTTACAGCAGCAGTTAGGGTACGCTTCTCTCGAGGAAAATGGCATTGATAGCATTATCCTCACGGGGTCAGGTGGCCCCTTCCGCGATACACCGTTGGCCGAGCTTCGCCACGTGACGCCAGATCAGGCGTGTGCGCATCCGAACTGGTCAATGGGAAGAAAAATCTCCGTTGATTCGGCCACCATGATGAACAAAGGCCTGGAATATATTGAAGCCCGCTGGTTGTTTAACGCCACGGATGCGCAGATGGAAGTCATTCTGCATCCGCAGTCTGTTATCCACTCGATGGTTCGCTACCGTGACGGCAGCGTGATTGCGCAGCTGGGGTCACCGGATATGCGTACGCCAATTGCCCATGCGATGGCGTGGCCGGAGCGCGTTAACTCAGGTGCTCCGCCGCTGGATTTCACCCGCATGAAGGCACTCACTTTTGCGGAGCCGGACTACGCGCGTTATCCGTGCCTGAAGCTGGCAATCGATGCGAGTCTTGCCGGACAGGCGGCGACTACCGCGTTGAATGCGGCCAATGAGATCGCCGTTGCGGCGTTTCTGGCATCGCAAATCCGCTTTACCGATATTGCAGCACTCAATGTTGCGGTACTGGAAAAACTGTCCAGCCAGGAGCCGCAGAGCGTAGAGGCGGTGCTCGCTATCGATCGCGAAGCGCGTGCTTTGGCGACGTCCCTGGTACCTCGTTTTTCTGCTCCCTCGGCGTAACGCGATTTCGCGCGTCGCCATTTGTGGGCACCGGGAGGAGATGATATAGTCTCCGCCCACCGAACAGAGGTACTACGTGATAAAGCGGATGAGCTAACCCTTTTTGCACGAATTTTGTGCTGTGCGGGTGAAATATTCCAAAGCCGTTGTATTTCTGAACAAGGAAATCATTACGCGTTATGTCGTCCGAAAATTTATTACAAAGCGATGACCAGACGGGGCTGAAGCCTCGCCATGTGGCCATCATTATGGATGGCAATGGCCGCTGGGCTAAAAACCAGGGTAAGCTGCGCATTTCCGGCCATAAAGCGGGAGTTAAATCCGTGCGCCGCGCCGTCAGTTTCGCCGTCAGCAATAAGCTGGACGCGCTGACGCTGTATGCCTTCAGCAGCGAAAACTGGAATCGTCCGCAGCAGGAAGTTCTGGCTTTGATGGAGCTGTTTGTCTGGGCACTCGACAGCGAAGTAAAAAGTCTCCATAAGCATAACGTCAGACTGAGAATTATCGGTGACATCAGCCGCTTTAATTCCCGTTTGCAGGAACGTATTCGCCGCGCTGAGGAACTTACTCAACAAAATAATGGACTAACGCTCAACATAGCCGCGAATTATGGCGGTCGTTGGGATATTATCCACGGTGTCAGAAAATTGGCCGAGCAGGTCCAGGAAGGTCTTCTTCGCCCCGATCAGATTGGGGAAGAGACGCTGGAACCCTATCTTTGCCTCAATGAACTGGCCCCTGTGGATTTAGTAATAAGGACTGGGGGAGAGCATCGCATCAGTAACTTCCTGCTGTGGCAAGTCGCCTACGCAGAGTTCTGGTTTACTGATACTCTCTGGCCTGATTTTGATGAACAAGTTTTTGAAGGTGCACTGAATGCGTTTGCACAACGAGAGCGCCGATTTGGCGGCGCAGCACCCGGCAGCGTATAGGCGCACTGGGGGTAATCTTTGCTAAAGTCTCGCCTGATTACCGCATTTATTTTAATTCCGATTGTGATTGCAGCGCTGTTTCTGCTGCCACCGTTAGGATTTGAGATCGTCATTTTAGTGATTAGCATGCTGGCTGCCTGGGAATGGGGGCAGTTCTCCGGCTTCGCTTCGCGTTCGCAGCGGATCTGGCTGGCGCTGCTTTGCGGCTTGCTGCTGGCATTTATGCTCATCACTCTCCCGGCTTATCAACATTTGGTTCAGCTGCCTCAGGTTAGCGGTGCACTCTGGCTTGCTTTAGGCTGGTGGATTGCGGCGCTGCTGCTGGTGCTGTTCTACCCGGGCTCCGCAGCGCTTTGGCGGACGTCAAAGCCGCTAAGACTGATATTTGGTTTGCTCACGATAGTACCGTTTTTCTGGGGCATGCTGGCACTACGCCAGTATCATTACGAAGCTGACCACTTCGCCGGTGCCTGGTGGCTACTGTACGTGATGCTGCTGGTATGGGGCGCCGATTCCGGTGCCTATATGTTTGGCAAACTGTTTGGCAAACATAAGCTGGCACCGAAAGTTTCTCCGGGTAAAACCTGGGAAGGTTTTATCGGTGGGCTGGTCACTTCTGCGCTGCTCTCGTGGTTGTTCAGCGCGTTTGCTCCACTTGAGGTTTCGTTAGGTACGCTGTTGGTTTGCTCTATTGCGGCCGCACTGGCCTCGGTGCTGGGCGATTTGACCGAGAGCATGTTCAAGCGTGAAGCGGGCATCAAGGACAGCGGTAATCTTATTCCTGGCCACGGTGGCATCCTCGATCGTATTGATAGTCTGACCGCGGCGGTTCCCGTTTTTGCCTGTCTTTTACTGCTGGTGTTTGGGACTCTGTAGGGAAACATTATGCTGAGCGTACTCTGGAGTCTTGCTGCTTTTATCGTTGCGCTGGGGATTTTAATCACCGTGCATGAGTTTGGTCACTTTTGGGTGGCCCGCCGCTGTGGCGTCAAAGTCGAACGTTTCTCGGTCGGTTTTGGTAAGGCCCTGTGGCGTCGTCGTGATAAGCAGGGAACAGAGTACGTTATCGCCCTGATCCCACTCGGCGGCTACGTCAAGATGCTCGATGAGCGTGTTGAGAGCGTGCCGCCGGAGCTTCGCCATCAATCCTTCAACAATAAAACCGTTCTCCAGCGCGCAGCTATTATTGGCGCCGGGCCAATGGCCAACTTCATCTTTGCTATCATTGCCTACTGGCTGGTATTTATCATCGGGGTTCCCGGTGTTCGACCGGTTATTGGTGAAATAACCAGCAATTCGCCTGCTGCAATCGCGCAAATTACCCCAGGCATGGAACTTAAAGCCGTTGACGGTATCGAAACGCCTGATTGGGATGCTGTGCGTATGGCACTCGTTGCGAAGATTGGTGATGAAAGTACCACCGTCAGCGTAGCGCCGTTCGGTAGCGATCGGACAAGTGACAAACGCATCGATCTGCGCAACTGGCAGTTCGAACCCGATAAGCAAGATCCGGTTGTGGCCCTGGGTATTCAGCCCCGTGGACCACAGATAGAAACGACACTGGCGCAGGTGCAGAAGAATTCCGCGGCAAGTAAGGCGGGTTTGCAAGCGGGCGACAGGATCGTTAAAGTCAGTGGTCAGCCGCTGGACCAGTGGCAGGATTTTGTGACGACAGTGCGTGATAATCCGGGAACGGCGATTGCACTGCAGGTTGAACGTCAGGGTGGCACGGTTGATTTAACGCTGACCCCGGACATCAATCCGCGTAATAAGGCAGAAGGGTTTGCCGGGGTAGTCCCGCGGGTTATTCCACTGCCCGATGAGTACAGAACGGTACGACAGTATGGACCGTTTGCCGCTATCGGTGAGGCCAGTGCAAAAACCTGGCAGCTGATGAAGTTAACGGTAAGCATGCTGGGTAAACTGATTGTCGGTGATGTGAAACTGAACAATCTCAGCGGGCCGATTTCTATCGCCCAAGGGGCTGGGATGTCAGCGGAGTATGGCTTGATTTATTATCTGATGTTCCTCGCTCTGATTAGCGTGAACCTTGGCATAATCAACCTGTTCCCACTGCCGGTGTTAGATGGTGGACATCTGTTGTTCCTGGCGATCGAAAAGATCAAAGGGAAGCCGGTGTCCGAGCGAGTTCAGGACTTCAGTTATCGTATCGGCTCTATTTTGCTGGTGCTGTTAATGGGGCTTGCACTATTCAATGATTTCTCGCGCCTCTAGGAGCTCAGGAATTAGCCAGCGAAGGTCACAACAGGCCGGCGTGAGCTGAAATCCCCTTAAGCGATGAGAACCAGTTAGGAAGAATGCATAACAACGATGGCGATGAAAAAGTTGCTCATAGCGTCGCTGCTGCTTAGCAGCGCTACCGTATACGGTGCAGACGGATTCGTAGTGAAGGATATTCATTTCGAAGGCCTGCAGCGAGTCGCCGTCGGTGCGGCATTGCTCAGTATGCCAGTCCGCGTGGGAGACACTGTCTCCGATGAAGATCTCAGTAATACTATCCGCGCACTTTTTGCGACCGGGAATTTTGAAGACGTTCAGGTCCTGCGCGACGGCAACACGCTGATTGTTCAGGTTAAAGAGCGTCCGACGATTGCCAGCATCACTTTCTCCGGCAATAAAGCGGTGAAAGAGGACATGCTGAAGCAAAACCTCGAAGCTTCAGGCGTGCGTGTGGGTGAAGCACTGGATCGCACCACCATCTCCTCGATTGAAAAAGGACTGGAAGACTTCTACTACAGCGTCGGTAAATACAGTGCCAGCGTTAAAGCAGTGGTAACCCCGCTGCCGCGCAACCGTGTTGACCTGAAGCTGGTGTTTACCGAAGGTGTTTCTGCACAGATTCAGCAGATCAACATCGTGGGTAACAAAGCCTTCAGCTCTGAAGAGCTGATCTCCCGCTTCCAGCTGCGTGACGAAGTGCCGTGGTGGAACGTGGTGGGCGATCGTAAATACCAGAAACAGAAACTGGCCGGTGACCTTGAGACGCTGCGCAGCTTCTATCTGGATCGCGGCTATGCTCGTTTCAACATCGATTCCACCCAGGTTAGCCTGACGCCGGATAAAAAAGGCATCTACATTACCGTTAACATCACCGAAGGCGATCAGTACAAGCTTTCTGGCGTGACGGTAAGCGGTAACCTGGCCGGGCACTCTGCCGAGATCGAAGGGCTGACTAAAATCACCCCGGGTGAACTCTACAACGGCGCGAAAGTGACCCGCATGGAAGACGATATCAAGAAGCTTCTGGGGCGCTATGGCTATGCCTACCCGCGCGTTCAGACTCAGCCTGAAATCGATGACAGCAATAAAACCGTTAAGCTGCATGTGAATGTCGATGCGGGCAACCGTTACTATGTGCGTAAAGTGCGCTTCGAAGGTAACGATACCTCGAAAGATTCCGTACTGCGTCGTGAAATGCGTCAGATGGAAGGCGCATGGCTGGGTAGCGATCTGGTTGAGCAGGGCAAAGAGCGTTTAAATCGCCTTGGCTACTTCGAAACCGTAGATACCGACACGCAGCGCGTTCCTGGCTCACCTGATCAGGTAGACGTCGTCTACAAGGTCAAAGAACGCAACACCGGTACGCTGAACTTTGGTATCGGTTACGGTACTGAAAGCGGTGTCAGCTTCCAGGTGGGTGTGACCCAGGATAACTGGCTGGGTACGGGTAATACCGTCGGTATTAGCGGAACCAAAAATGACTATCAGACCTATGCTGAATTCTCACTGACCGACCCGTACTTTACGGTCGACGGTGTCAGCCTGGGCGGCCGTCTGTTCTATAACGACTTTAAAGCCGACGATGCCGACCTGTCCGACTATACCAACAAGAGCTATGGTTTAGACGGCACGCTGGGCTTCCCGGTGAACGAAAACAACACCCTGCGCGTGGGTCTTGGCTATGTGCATAACAGCCTGTCAAACATGCAGCCGCAGGTCACCATGTGGCGCTATCTGCGTTCCGTAGGGAAAAACCCGACGCTTGATGGCGATGAAGACTACTCGGCGGATGACTTCACCTTCAACTACGGTTGGACGTACAACACGCTGGACCGCGGTTTCTTCCCGACAGCCGGTAACCGTACTAACCTGAATGGTAAAATCACTATTCCTGGTTCAGACAACGCCTTCTACAAAGCGACGCTGGATACGCAGCAGTATCTGCCGCTAAACCAGGACCGCACCTGGGTGATGTTAGGCCGTGGTCGTGTAGGCTATGGTGATGGTCTGAGCGGCAAAGAACTGCCGTTCTACGAGAACTTCTATGCCGGTGGTTCAAGCACCGTGCGTGGCTTCCGTTCTAATAACATTGGTCCGAAAGCGTCATACCTGAACAACGGTTCTTCAGACTGTTCCGGCACTGATGTGAACAAAGTTTGTAATTCAGACGATGCGATCGGTGGTAACGCTATGGCTGTCGCCAGCCTTGAGCTGATTACGCCAACGCCATTTATCAGTGAGAAGTACTCTAACTCGGTACGTACGTCACTGTTTGTGGATGCGGGTACGGTCTGGGATACTAAGTGGGAAAACACCGCCGAAACGCGTGCGGCTGGTATTCCTGACTATAGCGATCCAAGCAACATTCGTATGTCTGCCGGCTTAGCGTTGCAGTGGATGTCACCTTTAGGTCCTCTGGTGTTCTCCTACGCTCAGCCGTTTAAAAAGTATGATGGAGATAAAGCCGAACAGTTCCAGTTTAACATTGGTAAAACCTGGTAATTCGGTGTAGCAAGGAAGTACGCAAAAGAGTATCGCGCAGTTAAGTTGATGGCCTGCTTAAGCAGGCCACACAATGCGCAACACATGTGTCCATGACACAAACGTTGATGGTAAGGAGTTTATAGTGAAAAAGTTGTTGTGTGCCGCAGGTCTGGGTATTGCTATGGCGGTTTCCGCTGGAGCCCAGGCAGCTGACAAAATTGCAGTGGTGAACGTTTCCAGCATTTTCCAACAGTTACCAGCGCGTGCGACCGTTGCGAAGCAGCTTGAGAATGAATTCAAAGGCCGTGCTACCGAACTTCAGGGCATGGAACGCGATCTGCAAACTAAAATGCAGCGTTTACAGCGTGACGGTTCTACCATGAAAGCCAGCGATCGTAGCCGTCTGGAAAAAGACGTGATGGCGCAGCGCGAAACCTTCTCAACCAAAGCGCAGGCTTTCGAGCAGGATAACCGTCGTCGTCAGGCTGAAGAGCGCAACAAAATTCTGACCCGCATCCAGGATGCTGTGCAGAAAGTTGCTGATAGCGAAGGCTATGATGTGGTTATCGATCAGAATGCCGTAGCCTACTCGGCTAAAGCAAAAGACATCACTGCAGATGTACTGAAACAGGTTAAATAATACATGTCTTCAATTCGACTGGCTGATTTAGCCCAGCAGTTGGATGCAGAATTGCACGGAGATGGCGATATCGTCATCTCCGGCATTGCTTCTATGCAATCCGCTCAAACCGGTCAGATCACTTTCCTTTCCAACAGCCGTTATCGTGAACAGCTGGCTGCCTGTCAGGCGTCTGCCGTGGTGCTGTTAGAAGCAGACCGCGAATGCTTTGCTGGCGCGGCTCTGGTAGTGAAAAATCCTTATCTGACCTATGCCCGTATGGCGCAGCTGCTGGATACAACACCGCAGCCAGCCACCGCTATTTCGCCGCACGCAGTGATCGATCCTACTGCGACTTTGGGCAAAAATGTTTCGATTGGCGCAAATGCGGTGATCGAATCCGACGTCGTGCTGGGCGATAACGCGGTTATCGGTGCTGGCTGCTTCGTTGGGGAAAAAGCACGAATTGGTGCCGGTAGCCGCCTGTGGGCCAATGTAACCGTTTATCATGAAGTGCAAATCGGCAGCGATTGCCTGATTCAGTCAGGTACGGTCATTGGTGCCGATGGTTTTGGCTATGCTAACGATCGCGGCAACTGGGTGAAAATTCCTCAGCTCGGCACGGTTATTATTGGCGATCGCGTTGAGATTGGTGCCTGTACCACCATCGATCGTGGTGCGCTGGATAACACTCAAATCGGGAATGGTGTTATCATAGATAACCAGTGCCAGATTGCACACAATGTTGTAATCGGTGATAACACTGCCGTTGCAGGTGGCGTGATTATGGCTGGCAGTCTTAAGATCGGTCGTTACTGCATGATCGGTGGTGCCAGCGTAATTAATGGTCATATGGAAATTTGTGACAAAGTAACCGTCACGGGAATGGGAATGGTGATGCGACCAATCACCGAACCTGGGGTATACTCTTCGGGGATTCCACTGCAGCCCAACAAAACCTGGCGCAAAACTGCAGCGCTGGTGATGAACATCGACGAACTGAGCAAACGCTTGAAGGCCGTCGAACGCAAGGTTGATAAAGACTGAGCGACGATTCACCACTTACGCTGCCCAGCTTTCATAAATAGAACATGCTAAGCAGGGAAAGCCAAGCGCACGGAAATGATTTGCGGCCTGCTAACGATCTCCGATTGTTGCAGGCCGTGTTATTGATGCCATCAGAATGTTTAGGACAGGAAGAGTATTTTGACTACTGAAACTCATACTCTGAAGATTGAAGAGATTATTGAATTACTGCCGCACCGCTACCCGTTTCTGCTGGTCGATCGCGTACTTGAGTTTGAAGAACACAAGTATCTGCGTGCGGTGAAGAACGTCTCGGTTAACGAACCGTTTTTCCAGGGCCATTTCCCTGGTAAGCCGATTTTCCCAGGCGTGTTGATCCTGGAAGCGATGGCTCAGGCCACGGGAATTCTGGCGTTCAAGAGCGTAGGGAAACTGGAACCGGGTGAGCTGTACTACTTCGCCGGAATTGACGAAGCGCGCTTTAAGCGCCCTGTAGTACCTGGTGACCAGATGATCATGGAAGTGACCTTCGAGAAAACCCGCCGTGGGTTGACGCGCTTTAAGGGCGTGGCGACCGTTGACGGTAAAATTGTCTGCGAAGCAACAATGATGTGTGCCCGCAGCCGGGAGGCTTAATTCGTGATTGACAGCACCGCCGTAATTCACCCAAGTTCGATCGTTGAAGAAGGCGCCGTCATTGGCGCTGGCGTTCAGATTGGTCCCTTTTGCGTCGTAGGCGCTAATGTATCAATCGGTGAAGGCACAATTCTCAAATCGCATGTTGTGGTGAATGGTCATACCCGTATTGGTAAGGACAACACCATTTACCAGTTTGCCTCCATCGGTGAGGTAAACCAGGATCTGAAGTACGACGGTGAACCTACCCGCGTTGAGATTGGCGATCGTAACCGCATTCGCGAGAGCGTAACCATCCATCGTGGAACTGCTCAGGCAGAAGGTTTGACCAAACTGGGTGATGACAACCTGCTGATGGTTAATGCGCACATTGCTCATGACTGCGTCGTTGGCAATCGCTGTATCCTGGCGAACAACGCCACGCTGGCAGGCCACGTTACCGTCGATGACTTTGCGATTATCGGTGGTATGACGGCGGTGCATCAGTTCTGCATCATTGGCGCGCATGTGATGGTCGGCGGCTGTTCCGGTGTGGCGCAGGACGTTCCTCCTTACGTTATCGCCCAGGGCAATCACGCAACGCCATTTGGTATTAACCTTGTGGGCCTGCAGCGCCGTGGCTTCAGCAAAGATGCCCTGCACGCAATCCGTAACGCCTACAAGCTGCTGTACCGCAGCGGTAAGACGCTGGATGAAGTGAAGCCGGAGATTGCCGAGCTGGCGAAAGTGCACCCTGAAGTTCAGCCTTTCTATGACTTCTTTGCGCGCTCGACCCGGGGTCTGATTCGTTAACTCATGCCTAAGCATCCCTTAACGATTGCCCTTGTCGCCGGAGAAACCTCCGGCGATATTCTTGGTGCCGGTCTGATTCGCGCGCTGAAAGCAAAGCATCCTGACGCCCGTTTCGTTGGCGTAGCCGGCCCGCTGATGCAGGCCGAAGGCTGCGAAGCGTGGTATGAGATGGAAGAGTTAGCCGTGATGGGTATCGTCGAGGTACTCGGGCGGCTGCGCCGTATCCTGCATATTCGCCGGGATTTAACTGCCCGCTTTACCGAGCTGAAGCCCGATGTTTTCGTCGGTATTGATGCGCCTGATTTCAATATTACGCTGGAAGAACGCCTGAAACAGCGTGGTATTCGTACGATTCATTACGTCAGCCCGTCAGTCTGGGCATGGCGGCAAAAGCGGGTATTTAAAATAGGCCGTGCCACCGATTTGGTGCTGGCCTTCCTGCCGTTTGAAAAAGCCTTTTATGACCGCTTCAATGTACCCTGCCGCTTTATCGGCCATACTATGGCCGATGCGATGCCGATAGAGCCTGATAAGCTGGCAGCGCGGCAGGAACTGGGCATCGCGCCTGATGCGCTTTGCCTCGCTCTGCTGCCGGGCAGCCGCAATGCCGAAGTGGAAATGCTTAGCGCAGATTTTCTGCGCACCGCCATGCTGCTGCGTCAAAAATACCCGCAGCTGGAAGTGGTTGTTCCGCTGGTCAATCCGCGCCGCCGCGAGCAGTTTGAAAAGATAAAAGCCGACGTTGCGCCCGATCTGACCATGCATTTGCTGGATGGCAAAGGCCGTACTGCGATGGTGGCCAGCGATGCCGCACTGCTTGCCTCCGGCACTGCCGCGCTGGAGTGTATGCTGGCGAAATGCCCGATGGTCGTGGGCTATCGTATGAAGCCGTTCACCTTCTGGCTGGCGAAACGCCTGGTGAAAACCGACTATGTTTCCCTGCCTAACCTGCTTGCCGGTCGTGAGCTGGTCAAAGAGCTGTTGCAGGATGAGTGTGAACCGCAGAAACTGGCTGCGGCACTGGAACCACTGCTGTTTAACGGTGAAGCTCGTCAACAGTTACTGGCGACCTTTGCCGAGTTGCACCATCAAATTCGCTGGAATGCGGATGAACAGGCTGCGGCCGCCGTACTGGAGCTGTGTCCATGAGTGATTTTATTTATCCCAACGCCGCGCTGATTGCTGGCGTTGATGAAGTTGGGCGTGGCCCGCTTGTCGGCGCTGTGGTGACCGCCGCAGTGATCCTCGATCCTGACAACCCTATCCAGGGCCTGGCCGATTCGAAAAAGCTGTCTGAAAAGCGGCGGCTGGCGTTGTACGATGAAATCGTCGAAAAAGCGCTGAGCTGGAGGCTGGGACGAGCGGAACCGGAAGAGATCGACCAGATCAATATCCTGCATGCCACTATGCTGGCCATGCAGCGTGCCGTGGCCGGTCTGCACATCACACCTGATTTCGTGCTGATTGACGGCAATCGCTGCCCGGCGCTGGCGATGCCCAGCCAGGCCGTGGTCAAAGGGGATAGCCTGGTGCGTGAAATCAGTGCGGCTTCCATTATCGCCAAGGTGACGCGCGATCGTGAAATGGCCGAGCTGGATCTGCTGTATCCCGAATACGGTTTTGCCCAGCACAAAGGCTACCCAACCGCCTTGCATATGGAAAAACTGACGCAGCACGGTGCAACGCCGCATCATCGCCGCAGTTTTGCTCCGGTGCGCAATGCGCTGCTGGATGCTGAAATTGCCGCTACGCGTTCCCGTACGCTGTAATCTTCCCCTTCAGTTTTAACGGAATCCCAGATGGCCGAACCTCGTTTTATTCATTTACGTGTTCACAGCGACTACTCCATGATCGATGGACTGGCGAAGACGGGCCCGTTGGTGAAAAATGCGGCGAAAATGGGTATGCCGGCTATTGGTATCACCGATTTCACCAACCTGTGCGGGCTGGTTAAGTTTTACGGAACCGCACACGGGCAGGGCATGAAGCCGATTATCGGCGCAGATTTCAACGTCGCCAGCCCGCTGATGGGCGATGAACTCAGCCAGCTGACCGTGCTCGCTGCGGATAACGAAGGCTATCAAAACCTTACCCTGCTGATTTCCCGTGCCTACCAGCGTGGCTACGGACCGGCGGGCCCGACCATTGATCGCGACTGGCTGATGGAACACCAGCAGGGCATTATTCTGCTCTCCGGTGGGCGGCGCGGTGACGTCGGCCAAATGCTGCTGCGCGGCAATCCCACCGGCGTTGCCGAGTGCCTGAGCTTCTACCAGACTCATTTCCCCGATCGTTACTATCTGGAACTGATCCGTACCGGCCGTCAGGATGAAGAAGTTTACCTGCATGCGGCGGTCGATCTGGCGATTGCCGAAGGGGTGCCGGTGGTGGCAACCAACGAAGTCTGCTTCCTGCAGGAAGATGACTTTGATGCCCATGAGATCCGCGTGGCGATCCACGACGGCTTCACGCTTGACGATCCCAAGCGCCCTAAAAACTACAGCCCGCAGCAGTATATGCGGACGGAAGAGGAGATGTGCGAGCTGTTCTCGGACATCCCGGAAGCGCTGGAAAACAGCGTGGAAATTGCCCGCCGCTGTAACGTGACCATTCGCCTGGGTGAATACTTCCTGCCGCAGTTCCCGACCGGTGAAATGACCACCGAAGATTTCCTGGTCATGAAATCAAAAGAGGGGCTGGAAGAGCGTCTGGAATTCCTGTTCCCCGACGAGCAGGTGCGTGCAGAGCGCCGCCCGGAATATGACGACCGTCTGGATATTGAACTCAACGTTATCAACCAGATGGGCTTCCCGGGCTACTTCCTTATCGTAATGGAGTTCATCCAGTGGTCGAAGGATAACGATGTGCCGGTGGGGCCGGGGCGTGGCTCCGGTGCCGGTTCGCTGGTGGCGTATGCGCTGAAAATCACCGATCTCGATCCGCTGGAGTTTGACCTGCTGTTCGAACGCTTCCTCAACCCTGAACGTGTTTCCATGCCGGACTTCGACGTTGACTTCTGTATGGAGAAGCGCGACCTGGTCATTGATCACGTGGCGGAAATGTACGGGCGTGAGGCGGTATCGCAGATCATTACCTTCGGTACGATGGCGGCGAAAGCGGTTATCCGCGATGTAGGGCGCGTGCTCGGGCATCCGTACGGCTTCGTCGATCGTATTTCCAAGCTGGTGCCGCCCGATCCGGGGATGACGCTGGAAAAAGCCTTTGCCGCTGAACCGCAGCTGCCGGAAATCTACGAAGCGGATGAAGAGGTTAAAGCGCTGATTGATATGGCGCGCAAGCTGGAGGGCGTCACCCGTAACGCCGGTAAGCACGCCGGGGGCGTCGTTATCGCGCCCACTAAAATTACCGACTTTGCGCCGCTCTACTGTGATGAAAACGGCAACCACCCCGTTACTCAGTACGATAAGAATGACGTTGAATACGCAGGGCTGGTCAAGTTCGACTTCCTCGGCCTGCGTACGCTGACGATCATTGACTGGGCGCTGGGAATGATTAATGCCCGGCGTGAGAAAGAGGGGCTGGAGCCGATCGATATCGCCGCCATCCCACTTGAAGACCAGAAAAGCTTCGACATGCTGCAGCGTTCGGAAACCACCGCGGTCTTCCAGCTTGAATCGCGCGGCATGAAAGATCTGATTAAGCGTCTGAAGCCCGACTGCTTCGAAGACATGATCGCTCTGGTGGCCCTGTTCCGTCCCGGGCCGCTGCAATCCGGCATGGTAGATAACTTTATTGACCGTAAGCACGGACGTGAGGAAATCTCCTATCCTGATATCCAGTGGCAGCACGAGTCGCTGAAGCCGGTGCTGGAACCCACTTACGGCATCATCCTGTATCAGGAACAGGTCATGCAGATTGCCCAGGTGCTGGCGGGATATAGCCTGGGTGGCGCGGACATGCTGCGTCGTGCAATGGGTAAAAAGAACCCGGTCGAAATGGCCAAGCAGCGCGGTGGCTTTGAAGACGGCGCGAAAGCTCGCGGCGTTGATGGCGAGCTGGCGATTAAGATCTTTGACCTGGTGGAGAAATTCGCCGGGTACGGCTTTAACAAATCACACTCCGCCGCCTATGCGCTGGTTTCTTATCAGACCCTGTGGCTGAAGGCGCACTATCCGGCCGAGTTTATGGCTGCGGTAATGACCGCCGATATGGACAACACCGAGAAGGTGGTTGGCCTGGTGGATGAGTGCTGGCGTATGGGCCTCAAGGTGCTGCCGCCGGATATTAACTCCGGGCTGTATCAGTTCCACGTCAATGACGATGGTGAAATCGTTTACGGCATCGGAGCGATTAAGGGCGTTGGCGAAGGCCCGATCGAAGCGATTATTGAGGCGCGTAACGAGGGAGGATACTTCCGCGAGCTGTTCGACCTCTGCGCCCGTACCGACACCAAAAAGCTGAACAAGCGGGTGTTGGAAAAACTGATTATGTCCGGTGCGTTTGACCGCCTGGGGCCACACCGTGCCGCGCTGATGAGTGCGCTGCCTGATGCGCTGAAGGCCGCCGATCAGCATGCGAAAGCAGAAGCGATTGGCCAGGCGGATATGTTTGGCGTGCTGGCGGAAGCGCCTGAGCAGGTAGAAAAGTCCTATTCTGACGTCACACCCTGGCCTGAACAGATCCAGCTGGATGGCGAAAGAGAGACTTTAGGGCTTTACTTAACCGGTCACCCGATTAACCAGTATTTAAAAGAAATTGAGCGCTATGTCGGTGGACTGCGCCTGAAAGACATGCACCCGACCGAACGTGGCAAAATGACCACTGCGGCCGGTCTGGTGGTGGCGGCCCGCGTTATGGTAACAAAACGCGGTAACCGGATTGGTATCTGTACACTTGACGACCGTTCGGGTCGTCTGGAAGTGATGTTATTTACAGATGCGTTAGATAAATTCCAGCATATGCTGGAAAAAGACCGTATCCTGATCGTCAGCGGACAGGTCAGCTTTGATGACTTCAACGGCGGGCTTAAAATGATGGCCCGAGATATGATGGACATCGACGAAGCACGCGAAAAATATGCGCGTGGACTTGCTATATCGCTGACGGACAGGCAAATTGATGACCAGCTTTTGAACCGTCTCCGTCAATCCCTGGAACCCCATCGTTCGGGGACAATTCCGGTACATCTCTACTATCAGAGAGAGGATGCGCGGGCGAAGTTGCGCTTTGGCGCGACCTGGCGCGTGTCGCCCAGCGATCGTTTATTAAACGATCTGCGGTCGTTGATAGGATCGGAGCAGGTGGAACTGGAGTTTGACTAAAACAGGATTATTATGAGTCTTAATTACCTGGATTTTGAACAGCCAATCGCAGAACTTGAAGCGAAAATTGATTCACTGAAATCGGTTGGCCGTCAGGATGAAAAACTGGATATTAATCTGGATGAAGAAGTTCAGCGTCTGCGCGATAAAAGCGTGGAACTGACGCGTAAAATCTTCTCCGATTTAGGTGCATGGCAGATCGCGCAGCTTGCGCGTCATCCGCTGCGTCCTTATACGCTGGATTATGTTCGTAACGTTTTCACCGATTTTGATGAGCTGGCGGGCGACCGTGCCTATGCCGATGATAAAGCCATTGTTGGCGGGATCGCTCGTCTGGAAGGCCGTCCTGTGATGATCATTGGTCATCAGAAAGGGCGCGAAACCAAAGAGAAAATTCGCCGTAACTTCGGCATGCCGGCACCGGAAGGTTACCGTAAAGCGCTGCGTCTGATGGAGATGGCCGAGCGTTTTAAAATGCCTATCGTTACCTTTATCGACACTCCGGGTGCTTATCCTGGCGTGGGTGCGGAAGAGCGCGGTCAGTCTGAAGCTATCGCCCGCAACCTGCGTGAGATGTCCGGTCTGAAAGTGCCGGTTATCTGTACGGTAATTGGTGAGGGTGGCTCAGGCGGTGCACTCGCTATCGGCGTGGGCGACAAAGTGAACATGCTGCAGTACAGCACTTATTCGGTGATCTCACCGGAAGGCTGTGCGTCGATTCTGTGGAAAAGCGCCGACAAAGCGCCACTGGCTGCGGAAGCGATGGGGATCATTGCCCCGCGACTGAAAGAGCTGAACCTGATCGACAGCGTGATCCCGGAGCCGCTGGGCGGCGCGCACCGTAACCCACTGGCGATTGCTGATTCTCTGAAAGCACAGCTGCTTTCAGATCTGGCGGAGCTGGATGCGTTAAGCACAGAGGAACTGCTGGATCGTCGCTATCAGCGTCTGATGAACTACGGTTACGCTTAATTTAGCGCCCGTCGTGATAAAGGCCCCTCAGGGGCCTTTTTTGTCTCAGAATTTTCACAATTTATGCTATCTGTAATCGTTCCCGAGTCATGTTAGCCTTTTTTGCTAACTCACTAAAAGGAAGGGATATTATGGATATTAATCGTCGTAAATTAGTCATGGGTTTACTGACCCTCCCGGCCGTTGCCGCCGTTGGTGGCTGCGTTTCAGCAGCAAAGCCCCACAAAGATAAAACTTTCGATCGGATGGCGCTTAATCAGCTGAGCGACCAGTTGGAGGATCGTCACACGGCCGATATTCTGGCCCCGTTTATTCTGGATGCCGCTTTTAACATGACACCACCGACCGGCCGCCTACAGGAGGCCAACATGGTGATGGCTTTCGCCTTCGGCAACCGGCCTAATCCTGACCACGATCCCAATAAGCTTGCTTTGCCAGGACCGATGAATCGGGTGCTGGCCCAGTGCTGTGCTGCCGTATGGCGTAAAAAACGCATGCCGCTCTATCTGCAATGGGAAATTGCACGCTGGATGGATTCCTCCGAGTTTTCGGATATTCCACGAAGTGACATTATTTCTATAGAGCCCTACTGGGATGAAAGCGGTAAGCTGATTTATCTCAGCACTGATGGTGTTGTGCAGGAAATTATTAACAAATACTTTTCCGGCGACCCTGCAAAAATGGGCAAGGCTGCGATCGTAGGTCATCGCGACCATGTTAAACGCTGCATTATGACCTGTGCGGCGCGTCAGGTACGTGGGTTTGCACCCGGGGGGATTTCCCTGCCGCGATGGTATGACCCACAGTCCGATCAACCCTGGACCCGACGTCGCGATCTTTATGTGCTACAGGACATTACCGCGCAGCTGTCGATGAGCGCCCAGGCAAACATTGCTCAGGCTTACCCGCAGGGATAAGCGTAAGAGGAAGCGATCCGCTATGCTTACAGTTTGACTGCAGGGTCAACCGGTCTTGACCAGGCGGAAGCAATCTTCCGCCTTTGTATGCAGATGGAGGTAAGCATTGAACATTATCGCGATCGTAGGACCGCACAACGTTTTTTATAAAGATGAACCGATCCGACAGCTGGATGCCGCGCTTAAATTGCAGGGCTTCCAAACCATCTATCCGCACGATGCTGCGGACCTGCTGAAGCTGATTGAGCACAACCCGCGAATTAGCGGCGTGATTTTTGACTGGGACGAGCACAGCTTCGAACTGTGCAGCGAAATCAATCAGCTTAACGAATACCTGCCGCTGTACGCCTTTATCAATACTCATTCGACGATGGACGTCAGCATTAACGAGATGCGTATGGCGATCTGGTTCTTCGAATATGCGCTTAACGCGGCAGAGGATATCGCTCAGAGGATACGCCAGTACACCGATGAGTATCTGGAAAACATCACGCCGCCGCTGACCCGCGCGCTGTTCACCTACGTTAAAGAAGGAAAATACACCTTCTGTACCCCCGGACACATGGCCGGAACGGCCTTCCAGAAAAGCCCGGTAGGTTGCCTGTTTTACGATTTCTTTGGCGCAAACACCCTGAAGGCGGATATTTCTATCTCGGTGACCGAACTGGGATCGCTGCTCGACCATACCGGTCCGCATCTTGAGGCCGAAGAATATGTTGCCCGCACCTTCGGTGCCGAGCAAAGCTATATGGTCACTAACGGAACCTCGACCTCAAATAAAATCGTCGGCATGTATGCAGCCCCCGCCGGAAGCACCGTGCTGGTCGATCGTAACTGCCATAAATCGCTGACCCATTTGCTGATGATGAGTGATGTTATTCCGGTATGGCTGAAGCCGACGCGCAACGCTCTGGGGATACTTGGCGGTATACCGAAACGAGAGTTCACCAGAGAGAGCATTGAACAGAAAGTGGCCCAGACGCCGCGTGCCAGCTGGCCGGTCCACGCGGTGATTACCAATTCAACCTACGACGGGCTGCTGTATAACACGCAGTATATTAAGGCGACGCTGGACGTTCCCTCTATCCACTTTGATTCTGCCTGGGTGCCGTATACCAATTTTCATCCTATCTATAGCGGGCTGAGCGGCATGAGCGGCGATAGAACGGCGGGGAAAGTGATTTATGAAACGCAGTCGACGCATAAACTGCTGGCCGCTTTCTCGCAGGCGTCGCTGATCCACATTAAGGGCGACTACGATGAACAGACCTTTAATGAGGTCTATATGATGCACACCACCACGTCGCCCAATTATTCAATCGTCGCTTCCATTGAAACGGCGGCGGCCATGCTGCGCGGTAATCCCGGTAAGCGGCTGATTAACCGTTCGGTTGAGAGGGCACTGCATTTCCGCCGTGAAATCCAGCGCCTGCGCGAAGAGTCAGACGGTTGGTTCTTCGATATCTGGCAGCCGGAAGGCATTGATGAACCGGAATGCTGGCCGATCCAGCCGGGCGAGGAGGACTGGCACGGTTTTCGCGATGCGGATGCCGATCATATGTACCTTGATCCGATCAAAGTCACTATCCTGACTCCCGGTATGAGCGAGCTTGGCGAGATGGCGAAAGAGGGGATCCCGGCGGCGCTGGTGGCGAAATTCCTCGATCAGCGCGGTATCGTGGTGGAGAAAACCGGGCCTTACAATCTGCTGTTCCTGTTCAGTATTGGCATTGATAAAACCAAAGCGATGAGCGTGCTGCGCGGGTTGACGGAGTTCAAGCGGGCCTACGACCTTAACCTGCGGGTCAAAAATATGCTGCCAGATCTGTATGCGGAAGATCCGGACTTTTATCGCAATATGCGTATTCAGGATCTGGCGCAGGGGATCCACTCACTGATCTGCCAGCATGACTTACCGCGCCTGATGCTGCAGGCGTTTGCTGTACTGCCGGAGATGAAACTTACCCCACACCAGATGTTCCAGCAGCAGGTTAAGGGCAATGTTGAAACCGTGGATATCAGCGAGCTGGTGGGGCGGATCTCGGCCAATATGATCCTGCCCTATCCACCGGGCGTACCGGTGGTAATGCCGGGTGAAATGATCACTGCTGAAAGCCGCGCAGTGCTCGATTTTCTGTTGATGCTGTGTTCGGTGGGGGAGCGCTATCCCGGCTTTGAAACGGATATACATGGTGCCACCCTTACCGAGGACGGGCAGTATCTGGTGCGGGTACTGAAAGATGACGCGGTAATTTAGGCCGTTTTACGGAATCTCACCCGTTGCGGTCAGGTTCGTCGCTGCGTAAGGTACTGCTAAACAGCATTGATTCAGGTGACAGCATGTCCGGTTTACAGTTAAAGCAGGTGCATCATATCGCGATTATTGCGCGAGACTATCCGCTCAGCCGAGCGTTTTACTGCGATATTCTGGGTTTTACGCTCATGGCAGAGGTATATCGCGAAGCGCGTGATTCCTGGAAGGGCGATCTGGCACTGAACGGCAGCTATGTGATTGAGCTGTTTTCGTTCCCTGAACCCCCGTCGCGGCCTTCGCGGCCGGAAGCCTGCGGCCTGCGCCATCTTGCATTCAGCGTGGAGAATATTGATGCCGCCACGCAGTATCTGAGCGAACGCGGCGTGATTTGTGAAGATATTCGCATCGATCCGCTGACCGGCAAGCGTTTTACCTTCTTCAGCGATCCTGACGGTTTGCCCCTGGAACTGTATCAGGCTTAAAATAGGAACGTCTAAACCCGGTGTACCGCGCCGGGTGTTCTCTTTAGGATTACCATGTCAGATCTTGCTCATCTCGAACGCTCACTGACGGCAGAGCAGCCCGTACTGCTGGCCTACAGCGGCGGTCTGGATTCAACCGTGCTGCTTCACCAGCTGGTGCAACTGCGCCAGCAGTGGCCGACGCTGCAACTGCGGGCGCTACACGTTCATCATGGTCTTAGTCCGCTGGCGGACGGCTGGGTGGCACACTGCCGCCGCCAGTGTGCGGAGTGGCAGGTGCCGCTGGAGGTGGTGAAGGTGACGGTTGATGCGCGGCAGGGGGGCATTGAGTCGGCGGCGAGAACTGCACGCTATCAGGCGCTGGCTCAGCACATCGATCCGAAGGAAACGCTGTTGACCGCACAGCACCGGGACGATCAGAGTGAAACCCTGCTGCTGGCGCTCAAACGCGGTAGCGGCCCGGCGGGCCTGGCAGCCATGTCACCGGTGCAGATGCGCGGTGACAATCTGCATCTGCGCCCGCTGCTGGATTTCAGTCGTCAGCAGCTTGAAGCGTGGGCCGCGCGCCATCGGCTCAGCTGGATTGAAGATGAGAGTAATCAGGACACGCGCTATGACCGCAACTTCCTGCGCTTAGAGATATTGCCGTTACTGAATGAACGCTGGCCACACTTTTCTGCCGCAGCTGCCCGCAGCGCCGCACTGTGCGGCGAACAGGAACAGCTGCTTGACGAGCTACTGGCCGAGTCGCTTGATGCGCTGATCGCCGAAGACGGAAGCCTGGGTTTTACGCCGCTGTTGAGCATGAGCCCGGTCCGCCGCGCTGCGCTGCTGCGGCGCTGGATTGCGCGGCAAAACGGTGCGATGCCCTCGCGGGAAGGGCTGGAGCGGCTGTGGCAGGAGGTGGTTCTGAGCCGTGAAGATGCCACGCCGTGCCTGCGTCTTGGGGCTGCTGAAGTTCGTCGTTTTCGCGATCGTCTGTGGTGGTTACTCCCATCTGAGCCGCTGGCCGATCGTCAGATCGACTGGGCTGCACCCTGGCTGCCGTTGACGTTACCGGCTGAGCTGGGGCAGCTGGCTGTAGATGATGCCGGGATATCGCTGCGTCAGCCGCAGTCATCGGAAACGGTCAGCGTACGCTTTCAGGCGCGGGGCTCGTTTCATATCGTGGGCCGCGCGGGGAGCCGCCCGCTGAAAAAGCTCTGGCAGGAGGCCGGTATTCCGCCCTGGCGGCGTGAACGCATACCGCTGCTGTTTTATGGTGAACAGCTGATTGCCGCGCTGGGGGTATTTGTGACCCATGAAGGGGAGCCATCTTCAGCGGAAACCGCCTGGCGGATACGCTGGCAACAATGAATTCAGGGAGTGCTATGTTGAAAAAAAGCCTGACGGCAGCGATGTTTCTGTTAACCAGCCTGCCGGTTATCGCGGCGGGTGACAGCAGCGCCGGGCAGCAAAAATCCGCAGCCTGTATGGCCTGCCATGGTGCAGACGGTAAAGCTGCTGCGCCGATCTACCCTAATCTGGCTGGGCAGAATGAGGCGTATCTTGGACTGGCGCTACACGCGTATAAAACTGGCGCCCGCAGTGGCGGACAGGCTGAGGTGATGAAGGCGTTTGTTGCCGGTCTCAGTGATGAAGATATCGATGATTTAGCAGCGTACTACGCGGGCCTGAAGCCCTGACGGGGAAGGGGCGAGGTGTTTTCCGCCCCTGTTATGATTGACGTGTGGGTTAATCTGACTCGCTGACCACGACGGTGCCGAGGTCGGGATGGCTGAAACTGGCGATATGATCGAGGCGGAGGTCGCTGGTTTCACCGGCAATCTCCACCGTCAGGTACTCAACGTTTTTCCGCGACAGAATGTCTTTCGCTTTGGCTTTTAACTGCTCGCCGCTTTTCAGCGTCAGCGCCAGCGTCCAGTGTTTTTGGCAGGCGAGTTCCAGGCTGTCGTAGTCATCACAGTTGATCGGTTTGTAGGCTTCATTCGTCAACATAGTCGCTCACCAATAAGTTAGCGGCAGCAAAGGCTGCCTGTTCCCTGATGGAAGAGTTTAGCTCAGGATTCCCAGCTATTTCATCGAGTGCTTTCAATACGCAGGCCAGAGCATCCGGCACGTATCCCAGATCGCCACTGCCGATCTCGGCATATTTACGGCGAACTAATTCACAATAGTTTTGCACTTGCACCTCCTTCAGAGTGTTTCTCTGACTAACATCGACTATAGCACAGGCTTTTATCGGAAATCAGCCGGGTACGGGTGAATTGCTTCGCCATCGGTTACAATGACCGGTAACGAAGATAAGGATACCTATGGCACTGAAAGCAACGATTTACAAAGCGACGGTTAACGTCGCGGATATGGACCGCAATGTATTTATTGACCAGGTACTGACGCTGGCGCGTCACCCGTCTGAAACCGAAGAGCGTCTGATGCTACGACTGCTGGCGTGGATGGTTCATGCCCATGAACGTTTAACGTTTACTCGCGGCTTAAGCGCCGAGGATGAGCCGGAAATCTGGCAGCTTAACGATCATAACGGCATTGACCTGTGGGTAGAACTGGGGCTGCCCGAAGAGCGACGTATTAAAAAAGCCTGTAGTCGTTCGCAGCACGTCTGGCTGTATGCCTATAACTGGCGCGCGGCACAGCCGTGGTGGCAGCAAAACCAGAATAAACTGGCACAGCAGGATAATTTGTCCATTCGTTACCTGAACGATGAACAGCTCAGCGCACTCACCCAGCTTGCATCCCGTTCCATGCAGTTACAGGCAACCATTCAGGATGGCACAATCTGGCTATCTGATGACACCCACCACCTTGAAATTCAGTTTGAGACGTGGTTGGATGCAGGTAAGAAGCCATGATTATTCTTTCACGTAATGTCACCATTCCCGACGCTGAAATCGACATTACTGCGATTCGCGCGCAGGGGGCGGGTGGGCAACACGTGAATAAAAGCTCTACGGCCATTCATCTGCGTTTTGATATCCGGGCTTCCAGCCTGCCCGAGTTTTATCAGTCGCGCATGCTGGCCGCCAGTCATCATTTGATTACGCCTGAGGGCATAGTGATTATCAAGGCGCAGGAGTATCGCAGCCAGGACATGAACCGTGAGGCGGCATTAAAAAGGCTGGAGAATTTAATCCTTGAGCTGACGGTTGTTGAAAAGGTTCGCCGCAGTACGCGCCCGACGCTGGCATCTAAAAAGCGCAGGCTGGAGAGTAAAGCGCGTAAATCGTCGACCAAATCGCTTCGAGGCAAAGTTCGCAGCGACTAACGGACCTTGGGTCTACTTATTCAGGCAGCAGGAGATGCGATGAAAACGGTTTTGTTAAGTTTCAGTGCCGCACTGGTACTTGCCACGCTGATTGGCTGTAATAACCATCAGCCCGCGCAGCAGTATGCGGCACTGGAGCCGATGCGTCAGAGCTATAGCGGGCTAATGCCCTGTGGGCAAAACTGCCGTGACAGCGAATCTTCGCTTTTCCTGGCCGCTGATGGCAGCTATGTACTGGAGCAGCGAGAAACGGGTGCCAATGGAATGCGGTTTGCTCAATACGGCAAGTGGGCGCGCACGGCAGACACGTTAACGCTGGTGGCGATGAACGGCGAGAAACAGCTGTTCCGCCCAACGGAAGAGGGACTTGAGGTGTTATCGGTCCGTGGCGTGCCACTGAGTAATCAGCAGCGCTATCATTTAACCGCCCGTTCGCAACAGCCCGCCAGCTAAGCGTCTTTCTCCGCTCAAAACAAAACGGCCACCGCATTAGCGATGGCCGTTTTCGTTAATAAACCAGTGAATTACTTCGCCAGTTCGGCAACCAGGAACTCAACGATCTCGTTGGTTTTGATCATACGCTTCTCACCTTCGCGGCGGGATTTGTACTCAATTTCTTCGCTGTCGAGATTACGATCGCCAATCACGATGGTATGCGGCACGCCAATCAGTTCCATATCGGCAAACATCACACCCGGACGCTCTTTGCGATCGTCAAGGATCACATCAATGCCTTTGGCACGCAGCGTGCTGTACAGCTCTTCCGCCAGCTCTTTCACGCGGAACGATTTCTGCATGTTCATTGGCAGGATCGCGACCTGGAACGGTGCCAGCGCGGCTGGCCAGATGATGCCGCGTTCATCGTGGTTCTGCTCAATTGCCGCCGCCACAACGCGAGTGATACCGATACCGTAGCAGCCCATGGTCATAATCTGGTTACGGCCATCTTCACCCTGTACGGAGGCTTTCATCGCTTCCGAGTATTTGGTGCCGAGCTGGAAGATATGACCCACCTCGATACCACGCTTGATCTGCAGCGTACCTTTCCCGTCCGGGCTGGCATCGCCTTCCACCACGTTGCGGATGTCCGCGACGCGTGGCAGCGGCAGATCGCGCTCCCAGTTAATACCCGAGAAGTGTTTGTGATCGATGTTCGCACCAGCGCTGAAGTCGCTCATCGCGGCAACGGTACGGTCTGCGACGATTGGCATTGGCAGGCCAACAGGACCAAGCGAACCCGGGCCAGCGCTTACCAGCGCACGGATTTCTTCTTCGGTCGCGAAGGTCAGCGGTGCCGCAACGATATCAATTTTCTCTGCTTTGACTTCGTTCAGTTCGTGGTCGCCGCGTACCAGCAGGGCAACCAGCGTGTGGCCGCTCTCTTCTGTCGCTTTCACCATCAGCGTTTTCACGGTTTTCTCAACCGGCAGATTAAACTGCTCAACCAGCTCGGCGATGGTTTTCGCATTTGGCGTATCGAACTGCGCCATTTCCTGAGATGGCGCGGCACGGCCACCGGCTGGTGCTACCGCTTCCGCTTTTTCCATATTGGCCGCGTAATCTGACTCGGTGGAGAACACTACATCGTCTTCACCGCTTTGTGCCAGCACCTGGAACTCGTGGGAAGCGCTACCGCCGATTGAACCAGTATCGGCATCAACCGCACGGAAGTTCAGCCCCATACGGGTGAAGCTCTGGCTGTAGGCGCGATACATCGCGTCGTAGGTTTCCTGCAGCGATTCCTGCGTGGTATGGAATGAGTAAGCGTCTTTCATGATAAATTCGCGCGAACGCATCACGCCAAAACGCGGGCGGACTTCATCGCGGAATTTCGTCTGGATCTGGAATACATTCAGCGGCAGCTGTTTGTAGGAGCTCAGCTCGTTGCGGATCAGATCGGTGACCACTTCTTCATGCGTTGGGCCGAGTACAAAAGGACGATCGCCGCGATCGACAAAGCGCAGCAGCTCCGGACCGTACTGCTCCCAGCGGCCGCTCTCCTGCCAGAGATCGGCAGGCTGGACAACCGGCATCGAAATCTCAATGGCACCGGCGTTGTTCATCTCTTCGCGCACGATGTTTTCAACTTTTTTCAGCACGCGCAGGCCGGTCGGTAACCAGGTATAAAGGCCGGATGCCAGTTTGCGGATCATCCCGGCGCGCAGCATCAGCTGGTGGCTGATCACTTCAGCGTCGGCAGGTGTCTCCTTTTGAGTGGAGAGCAGGTATTGAGTAGTACGCATGAGTTACGATTCCATATGAACGGAAGAGAGTCAAAAAACGTGGCGGCTAGTGTACCAGCGTGTCGGGTGAGTCAAAAGATGCCGGACCAAATTAACGTGGGTCGATAGCGATAACTTCGGTACCCGCAAGGGTGACGCGCCAGCGAACGTTAAAATCCAGCAGCCAGGCAGCATATTCCCGATCCGGTTCTTCGCCTTTACGGTAGGCTGGCCGAGGGTCCTGTGCCAGCACCTGAGAAATAAAACGCTCAAGATGTGGATAACGAAACAGATGTTGTGCCAACTGTTCCTGGGCTGCCGGAGTAAAGAAAACGGCCATATCTGCTGCGGGGGCCTGTTGGGCAAAACCCGCGCGCGCATCGGGCAGGGCTTCGGCAAAAGGCAAATAGGGTTTGATATCGACAATCGGCGTGCCGTCGACCAGATCGAGACTGCCTAGATCCAGAATAACCTGCTGCTGTTCATAGCGAATACCTTTCAGCTCAACCAGGGACATCCCGACTGGATTAGGGCGAAAGGTTGATCGGGTAGCAAATACGCCCATGCGTGCATTACCGCCCAGACGCGGTGGTCGTACGGTAGGGCGCCAGCCACCTTCCATGGTTTGATGGAAAATAAACAGCAGCCAGAGATGGCTGAATGCCTCAAGGCCTCTCACCGCTTCCGGCTGGTTATAGGGAGGTAAAAGACGAAGTTCACCACCACCGTCCTCAATCAGACCGGGTTGTCTGGGAACGGCAAATTTCTCCTTCCAGGGGGAATAAATAGTACCAATTTGCTGGAAGGAGAATGACGACATTTACTCTGCGACTCTTATGGCTGAACCCTGACATGTGGCTTCACGGTAGCAACCGGGTAAGCCACTCAATACTTCGCAGCTTTGCATCAGCAGGGCATTACCTGACAGTGCGGCAGCGCGTTTTTGCATTTGCTGGCGAACGTTTACCAGATTAGGTGGGAAATCATTCGCTTGAATCTGGCAATCATCACCTGAAACGCCACCCAGCGCAAGAAACGCTTTGCCGTTCAGCGCTTCAACGCTGTTATAAATAGCAATACTCGGGCTGGTGGTGTTGGTCAGCATTTTTTTGGCTGGAGTAGCGTGCTGAACGGGTGTTGCAGCCTGGAGCGGCTTAGTTTTATGAGACTGTGCAGTACAACCTGCCAGAGCCATAGCCAGCAAACAAAATGTAATAAGACGCATGGAAAATCCTTTTTATGTTAATTGTGGGGGCTGAATATAACAACCCCATAATTAACCCGCAATCTTACTAAGTAATTAAAAAATAATGATTTTAATCTTCGTTTTTAGCGATATTTTACGGCCTGGCTCTTACTTTTTGTCATAGGTTGCGAGATGAAATATCGCAATAAATTCTTGAGGATTCTGGCTGAGTGGACCAATAACGATTGTTAATTGGAGACTTTCAGTGCCGAGCCCTGACAAATCGCCTGGCGATAGCATCCCTGTGCTGAACTCACAATTTCACACTTGTGCAGCAGTACAGCATTGGCCTTCATGCCTGAAGCCCGGACCTGCATGCGCTTGCGTGCAGTCGCAATATTCGGTGGAGAGTCCTGGGTGCTGCTTTGGCAGTCATCACCGTACACTTCTCCTAGATCGCGGAAAGGCTTGCTGACCAGTTCAGCCGCATCGGTATACAGTTTTACCGGAGCTGGATGAGCGGCGGGTTTAGCGCGAGCAGGTTCCGTTTGCGCTGGTTTCTCGATTGGCGTGATGGGCTGGTAGGGTTTCTGCAGCAGCGAACAGCCTGTCAGCGACAGGGCCAGCAAACAGAGCGGCAAAACACGCATGGGGAATCCTCATGTTCGGTAAAAGTGGCGTTATTGAAGCAAGCCGTAGCAGAAATAACAAGGGGAGAGCGGGATATGCAGAACGAGAGTCGTTTATTCGTAAAACATGCAGGCCGCTGGCACGGCCTGCATTAACCTATTACCAGCCTTTAACCGCGCCGCCGTTAAAGGTTTTGTTAGCCGCTTCGTTAACTTCGTCAGACTGATAGGCCTGAACGAATTTCTTCACGTTTTCTGCGTCTTTATTATCTTCGCGCGCAACGATCAGATTAACGTACGGGGAGTTTTTATCTTCTACGAAGATACCGTCTTTCGCCGGAGTCAGGCCGATCTGGCTGGCGTAGGTAGTGTTAATCACCGCCAGTGCGATCTGCTGATCGTCCAGGGAGCGCGGCAGCTGTGGCGCTTCCAGCTCAACCAGCTTGATGTTTTTCGGGTTCTCAACAACATCCAGTGAGGTTGGCAGCAGACCAACGCCATCTTTCAGTTTAATCAGGCCCACTTTCTGCAGCAGCAGCAGTGAACGACCCAGGTTGGTTGGATCGTTTGGAATGGCAACCTGCGCGCCTTCCTGCAGTTCATCCAGTGATTTGATTTTTTTCGAATAGCCGGCAATCGGATAAACGAAGGAGTTACCCACGGAAACAAGTTTGTAGCCACGATCTTTGATCTGCTGATCGAGGTATGGCTTATGCTGGAAGGCATTGACGTCAATATCGCCTTTGCTCAGTGCTTCGTTAGGCAGTACATAGTCGTTAAACGTCACCAGCTCCACGTTCAGGCCATATTTCTCTTTCGCCACTTTCTGTGCCACTTCAGCAACCTGCTGCTCGGCACCGACAATCACACCCACCTTGATGTGGTTTGGATCTTTCTCTTTCTGATCGCAGCCAACCAGAGCCAGAGTACCGATAAGTGCGCCTACGGCAGCAAACGTTTTAAAATTAAAAGACATGTCCCTTCCTTAAATAACGAATATTACTGTTGTGTTTACTTATGAGTGACCGCGCGAACAATGCGATCGCCGCCAAACTGAATCAAATACACCAGAACAACCAGCAGGACTAAAACGGTATTCATCACCGTGGCGTTGTAACCAATATAGCCATACTGATAGCCAATCTGTCCCAGGCCGCCTGCGCCCACTGCACCGCCCATTGCGGAGTAACCCACCAGGGTGATCAAAGTAATAGTAGCTGCATTCACCAGACCCGGCAGCGCTTCCGGTAGCAGAACCTTGCAGATGATTTGCAGCGGGGTGGCACCCATCGCGCGCGAGGCTTCAATCAGACCGGTTGGCAGCTCCAGCAGGGTGTTTTCCACCATACGTGCAATAAACGGTGCCGCACCAATGGTCAACGGTACAATCGCCGCCTGAAGACCGATAGAGGTTCCGACAATCATTCGGGTGAATGGAATCATCCACACCAGCAGTATAATGAAAGGAATCGAGCGGAAGATGTTAACCACCGCCGACAGCACGCGATAGAGCTTTGCGTTCGCGATAATCTGTCCCGGGCGGGTTACATACAGCAGTACGCCGACCGGCAGACCGATAACAAAACCGAAAAAGCCGGAGACAAAGGTCATCATCAGGGTTTCCCAGATGCCGCGGCCCATTAACCACATCATTGCCTCAGACATAACCTAGTACCTCTACCTTTACGTGATTTTGCTGCAGAAACGCGATAGCGGCCTGGGTATCGTCGGCGCTACCGTGGATTTCGGCCAGCATAATGCCGAACTTGACGCCGCCTGCGTAATCCATCTGCGCGCTGATAATGTTGTTGTTCACATTGAAACGGCGGGCGGATTCAGACAACAGTGGCGCATCTACCGACTGGCCGGTAAATTCCAGTCGCAGTAAAGGAACGGTATTCTCACGGGCTTCAGGGGACAGGCGCTGAAGGTAATCTTCAGGAATATCCAGATGCAGTGTGGACTGAATAAACTGTTGGGCCAGCGGCGTCTTAGGATGGGAGAAGACCTCGCTCACCGTATCCTGTTCAATCAGCTTGCCGTCACTAATCACCGCGACGCAGTCACAGATGCGTTTCACAACGTCCATTTCATGGGTGATCAACAGAATGGTGATACCCAGGCGGCGGTTAATATCCTTCAGCAATTCAAGAATTGAACGCGTGGTTGCCGGATCGAGGGCGCTGGTGGCCTCATCGCACAGCAGAACTTTTGGGTTGCTGGCCAGCGCGCGAGCAATTGCCACACGTTGCTTCTGACCGCCGGAAAGGTTGGCAGGCCAGGAGTCATACTTATCGGCCAGGCCGACCAGTTCCAGCAACTCAACCACGCGGTTCTTTATTTCTGCTTTCGACATACTGCCCAACTCCAGCGGCAGCGCAACGTTGCCTGCAACAGTTCGGGAGTTCAGCAGATTAAAATGCTGGAAGATCATGCCAATCTGGCGGCGTGCCAGCGTCAGCTGTGCTGATGAGAGCGTGGTGAGATCCTGATTATCGACCAGCACTTTACCGGAGGTCGGGCGCTCCAGCAGATTCACACAGCGAATAAGGGTACTTTTACCGGCGCCGGAAGCACCGATAACCCCGTAAATTTGCCCGGCAGGCACGTGCAGGCTGACATCGGACAGCGCTGTAATCGTGCGTGAACCCTGCTGGAACACTTTGGTGATATTTGAAAGTTTTATCATTGCTTTATTTATTATCGTGATGGGGTTGTCCGTGGCGTTCATTCTTATGCATCTGGCAGTAAAGCCGAACGCAAGTGGATGTTAAGGCATCCAGACGTCTAAATCAATCGAAGTCATTCAAACTGGCATTCTCTCTTCTATGGCAATCGTGAGATACTCTATGGCAAATTTTTTAGCAGGAGTGACTACGTGGCTACCAATGTCCCGGCAATTTTTCTCGATCGTGATGGCACCATTAATATCGATCATGGCTATGTTTCAGAAAGCGACAACTTTGAGTTTATCGATGGTGTTATTGAAGCCATGGCCGAATTAAAGAAGATGGGTTTCGCGCTGGTGCTGGTGACCAACCAGTCTGGTATCGCCCGCGGTATGTTTACCGAAGATCAGTTTATGCACCTGACCGAGTGGATGGACTGGTCGCTCGCCGATCGTGATGTCGATCTCGATGGCATCTACTTCTGCCCTCATCATCCTGAAGCTGTAGTAGAAGAGCTTCGTCAAAACTGTGACTGCCGTAAACCGCAGCCGGGAATGCTGCTGTCTGCACAGCAAGAATTGCACATTGATATGGCCGCTTCTTATATGGTTGGCGACAAGATAGAGGACATGATGGCAGGCGCGGCGGCTGGAGTGGGTAAAAAAGTACTGGTTCGCACCGGGAAGCCCGTTACCGCCGAGGGTGAAAAAGCGGCAGACTGGGTGCTAAATAGCCTTGCAGAGCTGCCTGCGCGCATCAAACAGGGCTAAAAAGCAGCGTTTCGCGCGAAGTTTCAGCAAGCAGATAAAAACTTAATATTTCTGCTTGCGTTCCCGCTCGGCCTCCCTATAATGCGCAACCACTGAGACGGCACAACGACTGACAAGTCAGCCACTCAGAGGTTCAGGAAGTCTCTGAACCGCCGGAAAAAAACTTCTTAAAAAGAAGTTGACTCCGAAGGAGGAAAGCGTAATATACGCCACCTCGCAGCAGTACGCTCCGGCGACTTGCTGCACTGCTCTTTAACAATTTATCAGACAATCTGTGTGGGCACTCGCAGGATTGATATCAACGTCTCCGGACGTAAAAAATATCAAGTCTCACG
>NZ_JAFBFW010000006.1 GCF_016909495.1 Pantoea coffeiphila
AGAGCTGAAGAGCTGAAGAGCTGAAGAGCTGAAGAGCTGAAGAGCTGAAGAGCTGAAGAGCTGAAGAGCTGAAGAGCTGAAGAGCTGAAGAGCTGGAGGGATAAGTTTGCGATTGCAGGAGGTATTATGCCCAAGAAAGAAGATAAAAAAGAGAACCGGAAGTAGGTTAAACCAACCGGAACTGCCTCCTGCCTGAGAGGTTGTCGTGGCTAAGCAGGGGGCAATATCCGGCTGGCTTTTAAGGGTTGAGAGCGCACAGTTCGTTCCAGTAGCTAAAGCGAATATGGCGCTTCAGTTCCCGGCTGAGGTTAAACAGATTCACGAATCCTCCTCTGTTGACTAGCGTTTAGCACTATCGCGACGCGGTCTGACAACCACGTCGGCAATCTGAGTGTCTTCTGAAGCGTCAACCACCAGACGAACCGCCGCCGCAACGGATTCCGGCGTGCTGTAGGCAAGGGGATCGATAGCGGAAAAATCACCGGCACGCTCGCGGCTTTTGCGATTCATCGGTGTGTCGGTCGGGCCCGGTGACACTGTCGCAACGCGCACGCCGTTTTCGCTCTCTTCAGTGCGCAGGGCATGGGCCAGAGCGTTGAGCGCAAACTTGCTGGCTGAGTACACCGCGTGCCCGGCAAGTGCCAGCGTGCCGGAACCTGAATTGATAAACACCACCTGGCCCTGCTCTTTTCGCAGTAAAGGCAATGCCAGTCGGGTCAGTTCTGCAGGGGCAAAAAGGTTGATAGAAAACTGTTTCTGCCACTGCTCGGGAGTGGCCTGCTCCACGCTCAGCCTTTCCGAAATCGCCGCTGAGTGAACCAGTACGGCAACAGCCGACAGGCGGTCGGTAAAGTTTTTCAGAGCCTGATTATCGAGAAGGTCCAGCTCTACGGCTTCGATATGCTGGATTTGCTGTAGCTCAGCCAGCGCTTCAGCCGAGCGTCCGATAGCGAAAACCTGATGGTCGGTTGCCAGATCGCGTGCGATGGCCAGGCCGATACCGCTGGTGGCTCCGGTGACAATGGCCACCGGACGGGAAGATGCAGTCGTCATATTCACTCCTTGTCATAAATGACAGTGACGCTACCATTCACACCGGCTCAGAGCGAGAGACTTATTCTGCTTTGGATACCCGCCAGGCGGGAATGATATTGCCCGCTTAGCACGGGCTAAAACCGGCGACCAGCGTATCAATCGCCAGCCGTAAACGCTGTGGCATTGCGGCGGTTTTTAACCATACCGCAGAGATGGGTAGCCCTTGAGCCTGGCTCTGTGGAAGCAGCTCAATCAGTTCACCATCACGGATATGTTCACCGACCAGCCACTGCGGCAGCTGCGCAATTCCGTATCCGTCCAGTACCGCACAGTAAACTGCGCTCAGCGTGCTAAACCGCAGGCCCTCTTCGGGCTGCCACCAGAATGGTTTTCCGCCGCTGTCTTTTAGAATCCACGACTGGGTACGTCCCTGCTCCGGCAACGTAATATGCCGGTGCCCTGTCAGTTCGCTGAGCGAGGCTGGCATGCCGGATGCTGCCAGATAACTCGGTGAGGCACACAGCTGCATCTGCTGCACCCCAAGCTGGCGGGAAGTGAGATCGCTGTGATGGCCGGGGCTGCCGATGCGCACAGCCAGATCGATTCCCGATTCTGCAAGGTCCACTCGCCGGGTGGAAAAGTGCATATCAAGCGTGAGTCCGGGCCAGCGGCGCGTCATCGGCAGCAGCAGCGGCATCACCTGCTTCTCGCCAAACAGCGGCGGAGCGGCGACCCGCAGGCAGCCGGTGGGGACGGAGGCGTGGGCGGTGAGTCGGTTTTCCGCGGCATCAAGATCGGCAAGGATGCGCAGACAGTCCTGATAAAATCGCTGACCCTCGCTGGTTAATGACAGCGTGCGCGTGGTGCGTAAAAAGAGCTTAACCTGCAATCGCGCTTCAAGCCGGGCTATTGCCTTGCCTACTGTGGACCGCGACTGACCAAGCTGCTCTGCCGCCAGGCTGAATCCGCCCGCCTGCGCTGCCTGTACAAAAGCCCTGATACCACTGAGTCTGTCTCCGGGGATCATGGTCACCTCTGGGTTATGGACGACATCAATTCGCCAGTATGACGAATTATCAGCGCAAATGGCGAAAAAAATACGCGATAACCTTGTGCTGACCGATTTCGCTTCACAGGAACGCACAATGACCGATCGAGTAAACCATACGCCCCGACAACAGGTTGGATTAATCACCGGGATCTGCATCGCCAGCTTTGCCGGCTGCCTTGACTTCACTATTGTTAACACCGCTCTGCCCGCCATCCAGCAGCATTTCCCTGCCGGGCTTGACGGTGTGCAGTGGGTGATGACGCTGTTCGTGATAGCGCTCTGCTGCTGTATGGTACTGGCCACCAGACTGGCCGATCGTTATGGAAAACGCGAAGTGCTGTACGGCGGTATGCTGTTGTTCACCCTGGCTTCATTGAGTGCCGGGCTGGCAGTCAGTCTGCCGATGCTGGTCGTCAGCCGGTTGATTCAGGGAGCCGGTTGCGCCGTGCTGTATACCGCAACGGCGGCGATACTGGTTGAGTCGATAGCAGAATCGCAGCGCGGGCGGGCACTCGGCCTGCTGTTTGCCGCAAACGGGCTTGGCCTGACGCTGGGGCCGGTTGCGGGCGGCGTGCTGGTTGAGCTGCTGGGCTGGCGGGCGGTATTTTTGATTAACGTTCCGCTGATGGCGTTCAGTTATTTTTGCTGTTTGGGAAAGATAGCCGTGAAGCCGGGTTCGAAAACCCAGTCTGTCGATTATCCGGGCTGGATACTGCTGATCGGCGTACTGGTCCCGCTCCTGCTGCTGTCGGTGTACCTCAGCGACTGGGGCGCGTTCAGCCTGGCCTCTCTGCTGCTGCTGGCTATCTCACTGGCGTCGCTGCTGCTGTTTATCCGCTATGAGCGCCGGGTTGCCAACCCGCTCATTCAGCTGGGTGTTCTCAGTAATCAACTGTTCCGCCGCGCCTGCGGGCTTTCCATTCTGCTGGCGGTGTTCTACTGTTCCGCCTTCCTGCTGATGCCGTTTAAGCTACTGGAGCTGTATTCATTGAATGCGGCGCAGCTGGGCGTGATGCTGCTGCCGGTGACGCTGGTGATGGCGCTGGTCTCACCGCTGACGGGGAAGTTAAGCGACCGCTTCGGCCCGTGGCCGGTGCTGGCGGCGGGATTTGTGATGCTGGCATTGTCGGGGATTTTGCAAAGTCGATTCTCCGCACCGCCGTCGCTGGCGATGACCGTTGTGGCCTTTGTGCTGATGGGCGCGGGCTGGGGCGCGATCCTCGGGCCATCCGTTGCTGCCGCACTGGCTGCGCTGCCTGAAACATTGCACGGTCAGGGGATCGGGATTTCGTGGACGCTGCACAATCTCGGCGGGGCGCTGGGTTTAACGATCGCCACGCAGATCTATCAACGACTGGGAACGGAAACAGGTTACAGCTGGGTCATGGTTATTTTGGCGTTGCTGTCACTACTGGGGGCGGGGCTGGCATTTGTTTCATGGCGCAGCACCCGCCGGAAACTGGCTGATGCTGCCACCGGTGCTGAGTAGGAACTCAGCCGGAGATAGTTTTTGCCGCAAAGCGCTTACGTAATTTTTGCAGCTTAGGCGGGATCACGGCCAGGCAGTAACGGTTTTCCTGGCCTTCACCGGCCCAGTAGTCCTGATGATAATCCTCTGCCGGATACCATGGCGCGTCATCTTCAATCGTGGTGACGATGGGATCGCTGTGATCGGCCTGCGCACGGACAATTGCGGCGCGGGCTTCTTCTTCCTGAGCCGGGTTCGTCGGGAAGATAGCAGAACGATACTGCGTGCCGATATCGTTACCCTGGCGGTTCAGCTGGGTTGGATCGTGTGTGGCAAAGCTGATATCCAGCAAATCGCCATAGCCGATCTGCTGCGGGTCAAAGCCAATACGGATGGCTTCGGCATGGCCGGTGTCGCCATTGCACACCTGACGATAGGTCGGGTCGACCGTATGGCCGCCAATATAGCCGCTCTCAATGGACTCGACGCCAGCGATCTGTTTAAACACGGCTTCGGTACACCAGAAACAGCCGCCTGCGATAGTTGCGTATTCAGTTGCCATTATTTTACTCCTTCAGGGAAATCCCCGTTTATCAGCCTTTCTATATAAGAGCAGCCAGCGTCATTTACAAGTCAGCGGCCACGCTTTTTTCACTCAGCCTGGCCGACTGGGGAAAAATCTCCAGCTGCAGATGTAATGCATTGCAGGCTCGCAGCAGGGTATCAATATGGCACACCCCGGTTTTTTCCAGGCGGGAAATAGCCGACTGCGTGGTGCCACAGATCTCGGCCAGATGCTGCTGGTTGATGCCCTGTGCACTGCGAACACTGCGGATAACGATGCCAAAGTCGGCGGGCGTTCTGACTTTCATTCGCGCTCATCCTGCTGTGGGTGAGTACACATTATAGCAGTGATGCGATAAAGCGAATTTATAGCAGTACCGCTATATAGAGTGAATAATCGTATAAAGATAGCCATTACGGGCTTTCTGCTTAGTTCATTTAGGAATGGGTTATAACGGTTGGTTATTGGCTGTGGTGCGGTGAAGCAAAGAAAATGGAGCTAATTTATAACATATTGATTTATGTCAATACAGTGATAAAAAAGGTGTATTTTGAATAACTCACTGACCGCACTGCTGGCCGAAACGCTTCTCTCCCGCCATCCCGGAGACGCGGAGCGGCAAAACGCCCGAGAAGGCGCGAAGGATTATTTTGCCTGCCTGTTCCCGGTACTCTACGGCAGCGTGGTCGACAGCGGACTGGAGCCGGTTATCCGGGTCTTCCCCGCGCTGCATTCAAAGGAAAACCTTGCGCTGCAGCTGGGCTACATCAGCCACGCGCTGGATTTCGACGACTATCATCCTGCCTTTCGCGGCCATCCGACCACGGTCGTGCTGTCAACGCTGCTGGCGCTGAGCAAGGCCTCGCCGACGGTGAGCATTGATGCTTTCCTCGATGCCTATGTGGTGGGCGTTGAGCTGGCGGGCAGACTGGGTAAAGCCATCGGCACCCGGCACTACAGCGCCGGTTTCCACAGCACCGCCACCCTGGGCACCATTGCCGCCACCGGTGCGGCCTGCCGCCTGCTGAACCTGAGCGTCCGCACCACGCAGATTGCCCTCGGTCTGGCGGCTACTCAGGCTTCCGGTCTGCGCAGCCAGTTTGGCTCTGCGGCGAAACCGCTGCACGCCGGACTGTCGGCGCGCAGCGCGGTGAACAGCGTGCAGCTGGCTCAGGCTGGTTTTGGCGGTCAGCCGGATGGCGTGCTGGAAAGCTTCCTGCAGATCCTGGGTTTCGATGCCGCGCAGCCGGAACAGCTGCTGGCGGAGTGGGGCAATCCGTGGCGCATTATCGCGCCGGGCCTGGAGTTCAAGCGTTATCCCACCTGCGGCGGCACGCACAGCGCGGCTGAAGCGGCGTTCGTTTTGCGTCAGCAGCTGGAGGAAAGAGGGCAGGGCGCTGTCGCTCAGATCATTGACCGCATTGAGGTCAGCTTCCCACCGGGGGCCGATACCGCGCCGAATATCATCGCGCCGAAAAACGGCGTGGAAGCACGCTTCAGCCTGGAGTACGTCATTGCCGATGCGCTGATCAACGGATCGGTGGCGCTGGAAAATTACACCGAAGCGCCGGTCAAAGCCGATATCGCCGAACTGGCCGCGCGCGTCAGTCGCCACCCGGACCCGACGGCACCTGACGATGAGCTGGACCCCGATCGCCGTTTCCATCGTGTGACGCTGTTTCTCAACGACGGCAGCCAGCTCAGCCACTGCGTCACCCGGGAGGAAACCGCTGCCGCCTATACCGACGTGGAGGCAAAACTCCGCAACAGTCTCAGCGCGCTGCCTGCGCTTCTGGCGCAGGGCGTGTTTAACGATGCACAGCTTGGCAGCGACGCCGCGCTGCATCGTCTCATTTCATTGCTCAGCAAATAACGAATAAGGGTTTCTCATGTCCGTAGAAAAAACCGCATCACGCCAGCTGCGCCTCGGCCTGTTTGTCCAGGCGCTGGGCCACCATGTAGGTGGCTGGCGCGCAGAAGGAGCCAAAGGCTCGCCGACCGACGTGGACTGGTTCACCTGGATCGCCAAAAAAGGCGAAGAGGGGCGATTTGACATGTTCTTCGTCGGCGATGCGCTGGCCACCAGCGTTCACCGCCTGCCGTCCACCATGTCGCGCCTGGAGCCGCTGACGCTGCTCTCCGCGCTGGCAGTGCAGACGAAGCACATCGGCCTGGCCGCGACCGCCTCCACCACCTTCGATGAGCCGTTCCACCTTGCGCGCGCGCTGTCTTCCGTCGACCATATCAGCCGTGGACGCGGTGCGTGGAACGTGGTGACCTCGTTCTCTACCGATGCGGCACGCAACTTCAGCCGCACCGATCTGCCTTCGCACGCTGAACGTTACGACATCGCCCGCGAATTCCTCGACGTCACCTTCAAGCTGTGGAACGGCTGGGAAGAGGGCGCTATCGTGCGTGAGAAGGATACAGGCCGTTACTCTGACGAAGCCAAAATTCATGCCGCGAACCACAAAGGCAAATACTTCCAGGTGCAGGGCCCGCTGAACATCGCCCGTTCACCGCAGGGACGCCCGGTGATCATCGAAGCCGGTTCATCCCCTGCCGGGCAGAAACTGGCGGCAGAAACCGCCGAAGTGGTGTTTACCGCCGCGGCATCGCTGGAAGAGGGCCAGGCCTTCTACCGTAGCCAGAAACAGTTCGTGCGTGAAGCCGGTCGTCACCCGGACCATCTGCTGATCCTGCCGGGCGTGATGCCGATTGTGGGCCGCACCCGCGAAGAAGCGCAGGAAACCTGGAACCAGCTGAACGAACTGGTGGATATCGATAACGGTATCGAACAGCTGTCGGCACGTTTCGGCGTGGATATGACCGCCTATCCGCTGGATGGCCCGGTGCCGGAGATTGGCGGAACCGAAGGCGGCCAGAGCCGCGTTAAGCTGCTGACCGAACTCGCCGCGCGTGAAAATCTGACCCTGCGCCAGCTGGCCGCCGTGGCGGCTGGTTCACGCGGTCACCGCGTGATTGTCGGCACCGCGTCTGATATCGCTGACGACTTCCAGCAGTGGCTGGAGCAGGAAGGGGCGGACGGCTTCAACATCATGCCTGCCGTGCTGCCAAACCAGCTGGAGCTGTTTGTGGAGCTGGTGGTGCCAGAGCTGCAGCGTCGTGGCCTGTTCCGTACCGAATACCAGTTCACTACCCTGCGTGAAAACCTCGGCCTGCCGTCGCCGGAAGAAAATTTTGCTGCCGTGCCCGCACTGGCGACTGAGAAGGAATAAACCATGAAAAAAACATTACTGACCGCCGCCGTTCTCAGCCTGTTTCCGCTGACTTCTGCGCTGGCCGCAGACCAGGACGTGGCCTTCAGCAGCAGCGTCAAGCCAAAGGCGGATGCAGCCCTGCACGCCACGCTGCCCGCCGATATCCTGAAGAAAGGCTTTATCGTTGCGGGTACCAACCCGAACACGCCGCCGACCACCTTCTATCAGGCGGATAACAAAACCCTCGCCGGGCGCGAAATCGACATCGTCAGCGCGGTGGCCGATCGTCTGGGAATTGCGGTTCACTGGCGCGATACCGGCGGCTTTGACAACATCATTCCCGGCCTGAAGTCCGGGCGTTACGATCTGGCCGCGTCCAATATCGACGCCAATAAAAAGCGTTTGCAGCAGGTGGATTTCGTCGGCTATTACAACGCCTCCAAGCTGGCGCTGATCTCGCGTAAGGATGCTGAACTGGGGCCGTTTAACACCTTCCCTGAGCTGTGTGGTAAAACCGTCGGTGCCGGTGCGGGCACTTCGCAGGTGACGCGCCTGCAGCAGGCAAGCGACGCCTGTAAAGCCGACGGCAAAGCGGAAATCACCATTCCGATCTTCCCGGATCGCCCGGCGGGCGTGCAGGCGGTGATCAGCGGCCGCGTGCCGATGTTCTTCGGCCCGTATGAAGGCCTGCGCTATCAGGCCAGCCACGTGAAAGCGCTGGCGCTGGCGGGCGAGATCACCATCGAAGACACCATCGTGTCGATTGCCCTGCCAAAAGAATCGCCGCTGGAAAAACCGGTTCAGGCGGCACTGAACTCGCTGATCGCGGACGGTACCTATCAGCAGATCCTCGATAAGTGGGAAATCGGTTTTGGCGCGGTGAAAAGCGCCGGTCTGAATGAAGAGATCGCCAAATGAGTCTGCGGCCTGACGAAGACAGCGCAGGCCTGCGGATAGTCGGGCATCGTCACTACGGGCGCTGGTTCAGCGCCCTGATCGTACTGCTGCTGGTGGCGCTGATGGGATCGTCGGTGGTCAGCAACCCCCGTTTCGAATGGGACGTGGTGGCGGAAAATCTGACGGAAGCGTCGATTATCAGCGGCGTGCTGATGACCATCAAGCTGACGGTGATCTCGGTGCTGTTTGGTTTCGCGGGCGGGACGATTCTGGCGCTGATGCGCCTCTCTGCCAACCCGGTGCTGGCGTGGGTCAGCTGGGTCTATACCTGGTTTTTCCGCGCGGTGCCGATGCTGGTTCAGCTGTTCCTGTGGTACAA
This sequence comes from Pantoea coffeiphila, assembly GCF_016909495.1. GTDB lineage: Bacteria > Pseudomonadota > Gammaproteobacteria > Enterobacterales > Enterobacteriaceae > Erwinia > Erwinia coffeiphila. The sequence goes on from NZ_JAFBFW010000006.1 coordinate 8,617, forward strand.
CATCGCCGCGCTCTATCCGAAGCTGTCGCTCTCTCTGCCGTTTGTCGGCGAAGTGTGGACCGCCACCACTAATGAAATCATCAGCCCGTTCAGCGCGGCGGTGATTGCGCTGGTGATGCACCAGTCGGCCTATGCGGCGGAGATCATCCGCGCCGGTATCCAGAGCGTGAATCCGGGCCAGCTGGAAGCGGCGAAAGCGCTGGGCTATCGTCCGGGGCAGATTTTCCGTCAGACGGTACTGCCGCAGGCGATGCGCACCATTCTGCCGCCTGCCGGTAATGAAGTGATCGGTCAGCTGAAAACCACCGCCGTGGTGTCGGTGATTGCCCTGCAGGACGTGCTCTACTCGGCGCAGATTATCTATCAGCGCACCTACGAGGTGATCCCGCTGCTGCTGGTGGCTACCGGCTGGTATTTACTGATGACTTCGGTGCTGTCCGTCGGCCAGTACTATGTCGAAGCCTGGTTCAGCCGCGGCAACGCACCGGTGAAACGCAGCTGGTTCCGCCGCACGGCAAACGTAGAGGAGCACCAGTCATGAGTGAACCCATCCGACTGCGCGGCATCCGTAAACAGTTTTCCGGTAAAACGGTGCTGCACGATATCAATCTGGATATCGCCGCAGGATCGGTAACGGTGATCCTCGGGCCGTCCGGCTCGGGGAAATCGACGCTGCTGCGCTGCATTAACCATCTGGAAAAACTCGATGCCGGCACTATCCACGTCGGCGAAGCGCTGGTTGGCTATCGCCGCAAAGGCCAGCATCTGGTTGAGCTGGCGGAGCATCAGGTAGCCCTGCAACGGCAGAGCATCGGCATGGTGTTTCAGCAGTTCAACCTGTTCCCGCACCGTACCGTGCTGCAAAACGTGATGGACGCGCCGCTGCGTATCCGCAAGGAGAAACGCGCGGTAGTGGAAGCGCGTGCGCTGAAGCTGCTCGATCAGGTCGGACTGGCACATCGCGTCAGCGCCTGGCCGCGTGAGCTTTCCGGCGGTCAGCAGCAGCGTGTGGCGATTGCCCGTGCGCTGGCCATGGAACCGGGTGTGATGCTGTTTGATGAGCCGACATCAGCGCTGGACCCGGAACTGGTGGGCGAAGTGCTGCAGGTGATGAAACAGCTGGCGCATTCGGGCATCACCATGGTGGTGGTCACCCATGAGATCGGCTTTGCCCGCGAAGTGGCGGATAACATCGTGTTTATGGATAACGGCGCAATTGTCGAAAGCGGTGATGCGCGCACGCTGCTGGACAGTCCACAGCATCCGCGCCTGCGCGAGTTCCTCGCCAGCGTGCTGTAGTTTTTTGCCCGACAGGGCAGGGGAGGGGCGTAACCGTCGCAGCAAGCGTATGACGGTTACGCCGTTCGCAGATTTTACAGCAGTTCGTAATCGTTAAACTCCAGCGGCGTTTCACCGCCGTTGGTGAGTTCCACCTGGCCCGCCCCGGTGAGGAACGCATCACCACGATGAACCCAGATCTCCTTCACGCGATTCGGTTTACCCGGCTCCGCCAGCAGTAAACGCCCTTCGGTAAAGAACACTCTCACTCCCGGCCCGTGCTGCTCATACTGCGGTGCCACTTCACCCGGCTGTAGCCGAACCTTCCAGCCCTTCACCGTTTTTTCATCCAGTACCGGGTGGAACAGCGGGCTGTCCGGACGCGTGGCACCGCCAAAGTTCTGCGGGCCGTTTTGTTTAATCTCAAACGATACCTGATGATTGAGAGTGTTGTCGGTATTGCTGACCTTGTCCTCATCCGATTTGCCCTGATGCTGGCCGAACTTCACGTCGCCGGTCTTCATCCAGTGATCTTTGGCCGGATGATCCGGGTACGAGATGTGCACCATGCTGCCGCTGACGTGGGTGTTCACGTAATCCAGGTGCTGCTCGTGAAACTCGGTGGACTGACCCGGACGGATCATCACCCGCATCACGGTGACGTACTGGTTTTCCATAATCACGTGGTGCAGCGGTTCCAGATCGGTGGCGATGGCTTTTTCCGCCGCAGAGGCGGCCGGAATGGCACTCAGAACCAGCCCGCCAACAAACAGCGCCTCAATCAGCGTTTTCATTTTAAACGTCATCATAGCTCCTTACAGGGGTAAATAAGACCGATGGCATCACTCAACCAGGGTGACCCAGTTAGCGCCTTTGCCGGTGGGATAGCGGCCAAGCAGCGTCAGCGCGCCGGTGGACGAATTGATGGCATACAGCGACAGCTGCTCCGATTTCTGCCCGGACTCAATCAGGAAGCGGCCGCTGTTATCAATGGCAAAGCCGCGCGGCTGTGCTTCGGTTTTAATGCTTTGCAGCCGGGTCAGATGACCATCACCGGCATCAACCGAGAACGACGTCAGCGTGCTGCTGGTGCGCTCGGTGGAGTAGAGAAAGCGACCGTCCGGCGTCAGATGAATATCCGCCTGCCAGATGCGCGGCTTGTGCGACGGCGGCAGGTCGTCATCGCCGGTCAGTGGGCGCGCTTCGCCGCGCTGCATATCCTCATCCGGCGAGATGGACGATACATCCTCGTGCGCCGTCGCGCGGCCCGCATCGTCCAGGATGACGCGGGTGATATTGCCCGCCATCTCGTTCAGGATGTACATGTTGCGCTGGCCCTGCTTATCGCGCCGGGGGGCGATAACAAAGTGACGTGGCCCGGTTGCGGCCTCGTGCTGGATATTGATAAACGGCGGATCGAGCGGCGTGACTTTCCCGGTTGCGCCGTCAAAGCGGTACTGCAACAGCTGGTCTGTTCCAAGCTGGGTGACGTACAGATGGCGGTTTTCCGCATCCACCTGCACCGCATGGGCGCGCTTGCCGGTATGGACCACCTGTACCGGCTTCTCCACCACGTTGCCCGCGCTGTCGATCGCGTTGATGCTGAACAGATCGCCGCCGAACGAGGCACTGAGCAGGTAGTGCCCCTGCCTGTCGGTAGACAGATAAGCCATGCTCTCCGGCAGCGGGGTTTCGCTGGCTTTCAGCAGCGTGCCGTCGGGCTGAATACGATAAGCCACGACGCGATACGGCTTGCTGCGCACCGAGACGTAGAGCATTTTCTTATCCGGCGACACGACGGACGACATCGCTTTTTCTCCGGCGGGGAAGGTGCCCGTCGATTCGAGCGCCGGTTTGGTTTTATCCAGCTTATAGCCGGTCACCGTGCCGCTCGCGGCGTTAGACACATACACCAGGCTCTGCGCCTGGGCGCTGGCTGCGGCGCAGGAGAAGGCCAAAAGCATGGCTGCATACAAAGGTTTGTTCATCGGGGGTTCCTTGCCTGTTTTTGTAGGGTACAGCTTAGGAGTTACCAGCGGGTGCTGAACACCTCGCACAGCTCCGCCACCGCCGCCTGGCTCAGCGGTTCCGGTTTATCGGCAGAAAGCAGCCACAGACGGGCGGTTTCTTCCAGCTCTTCCAGCGCGGCGGTGGCGGTGGCCACGCTTTTGCCCCAGATAACCGGTCCGAGGCGCTCCAGCATTACGCCGCGCACTTCCAGCGCCAGGCGAGCCACCTGTTCGGCGACGTCCGCTGCGCCGGGTCGCTGGTAGCGGATCAACGGGATGCGGCCCACTTTCATCACCTGATAGGGGGTGATCGGCGGCAGAATGCTCTCCTGCTGCCAGACGCCCGCCAGCGTCAGGCCCACCAGATGGGTGGAGTGGGTATGAACCACCGCGCCCGCCTCCGCGTTACGGTCATAAACCTGGCGATGCAGCTGCAGGGTTTTCGACGGTTTATCCCCGGACACCCACTCACCGCTGGTGCTGACCTTGGCAATCTTTGCCGGGTCAAGGCGGCCGAGGCAGGCATCCGTTGGCGTAATCAGCCAGCCGTCTTCCAGACGGGCGCTGATGTTGCCGGCGGTGCCGACGGTGTAGCCGCGCTGAAACAGGTTGGCACCGGCCCAGCAGATCTCGTCGCGAAGTTGGTTTTCATTACTCATAATCATTCCCTGCACAATGGATTAACGATCGGTCGTCAGCGGTTTACCCAGCTGGCCGTCGGTTTTCAGTTCCAGCGGTTCCACTTTCCCCATGATGAACAGGAAGTTGAATGCGCCGAACAGACAGATACCACCGGCAACCAGCAGCGGTATCACAAAGGAGCCGTGGCTCAGCGTCAGCATCAGACCGGTGAACGATGCGGTGACGATGCCCGCCAGGTTTCCGGCGAAGTTCTGGATGCCGCCCAGCGTGCCCACATAGCCGGAAGACGGAGCCACATCGGCCGGTAGCGTCCAGATATTGGCAGCGGTAAATGCCAGACCGGCATAGGTCAGCGAGAACAGCACCAGAATCACCGTAATGCTGTCGGTGAAGGCGGCGAAGGCGATAACCGAGGAGAGCAGCATCCCGGCAATCAGACAGGTTTTACGTGCGGTGGTCAGCGAGAAGCCCTTGCGGTACAGCCAGTCGGAACAGACGCCACCGAGCAGACTGCCCGGGATACCCATCAGTGCCGGAATCGCGCCCAGCGTACCCAGCTCTTTCAGTGAGAAGCCGTGCGCGATGGTCAGATAGGTCGGGAACCAGGTGACGAAGAAGTAGGTGGCAAAGTTCATGCAGAAGAAGCCAATCATCATGCCCCACACGGTGCGGTAGCGGAACAGTGCTTTGATGCTGACTTTCTCGCTCTTATCCACCACGTGTACGCTGCGGTCTTCCAGCAGGTTCTGGCGTTCCTGCTCGTTCAGCCCCTTCATATCTTCCGGTTCGCGGTAGAAGGCCAGCCAGATAACCATCCAGATCAGGCCAATCGCGCCGGTGACGATAAACGACGTTTCCCAGTTCCAGGTGCTGATCAGCCAGGCGACCAGCGGCAGAGCGATGGCGCTACCGGCACGCGGGCCCGCATCGAAGATGCCGCTGGCGGTGGCGCGTTCTTTCTTGGCAAACCAGGAATACACCACTTTGGCACAGCCCGGATAGCCGCCGGATTCCCCGATGCCCAGCAGCAGACGTGCGCCAAACAGCGAGGCAAAACCGCGACCGAAGGCGGTAAAGACGGTAAACATCGACCACCAGCCGACGGCGATAGCCAGACCGGCACGAGCCCCCAGGCGGTCAATCAGACGACCGGCCGGGATCTGCATCAGCGCATAGGTCCAGAAGAAAGCGCCGAGGATCAGGCCCATACTGGTATCATCCAGTCCGAGGTCGGCTTTGATGTGCGGCGCGGCGATGGCCAGGTTAATGCGGTCTATGTAGTTGATGGCGATAGCAAAAAAGCAGAATGTTATCATCAGCCAACGGATCTTTGGGTATCTACGCATGGTGAATTCCTTTATTATCTTGATGTTATTTGACCTGGCGTGCGCACGCGGGTAAGTCGTTTGTTACAGATTAATTGTTATCGCCTGGTGATAAAATACCGGTATCTGATAACATGTCGTTAAAAGTAAGCGATTACAAAATACAGTCAAGCCAAAAGTAAGCGCTTTCAAAATGAATCGTCAGTTGTCTGCAAATTTTGTGGACGAGGTCACTAATTTCAGTCTGGAGTTCTAACATGTCCGATAAGTCCCTTCTGCCTGGCCGCGTGTCGCTGGAAGATGTCGCAAAGCGATCCGGCGTATCGACCGCAACCGTCTCCCGCGTGCTGAACGGCAGCACCACGGTCAAAGCGGCACGGCGCGAGGCGGTAGAACGCGCCTGTGAGGAGCTGGGATATGTGATTAATCGGGCAGCGCGCACTCTGGCCTCGCGCCGCAGCATGACCATCGGTGCCGTGGTGCCGACGCTGGCGACGGAAACCTTCTCGCGCCCGCTGGCGACCTTTCAGCAGAAAATTCACCAGTCCGGCTACACGCTGCTGCTGGCCAACTCTGATTTTGACCCGGATACCGAGTTGAAAGAGGTGAACAAGCTGGTGGAGTACGGTATCGATGCGCTGATGCTGGTGGGTAACTCACACCATCCCCGCCTGTGGGAGCGCATTGAGCAGCAGAATATCCCCTGTATCCAGACTTTTTCGGTGGACCAGCGCTATCCCAGCGTCGGCTATGACAACGAACAGGCGGCGGAAGAGCTGACGGCGCACCTGCTGGGGCTGGGGCATCAGCGTTTTGCGGTGATTGTTGGTACGCCGCCGTCGAACGACCGTGTTTCCGATCGTATCAGCGGCACCCGGCAGGCGCTGGCTAAGGCCGGGCTGGCGCTGGCGGAGGAGAATCTGGTGAACAGCGCGTTCACCATGAACGATGCGCGGCAGGCGATGTTCCGTCTGCTGGACGGCCCGACGCCGCCAACGGCGGTGATCTGCGGGAATGACCTGCTGGCGTTTGGCGCGATGCGTGGGGCGGCGGAGCGCTATCTGCGCATCCCGAACGATATTTCGATCACCGGCTTTAACGACTATGAGTATTCAGAGCATCTGGAGCACCCGCTGACCACCATGCGGGTGGAGCTGGACCGTATCGGCGAGCATGCGGCCGACTATCTGCTGGCCGCGCTGAATGGCGAAGAGGCCCCGCGCCAGACGCTACTGAAGCCGGAACTGATCGTGCGCAGCAGCACCGGATCGGCACCCCGCCAGCCGCGCTGAGCGGCTTTCATTACAGGGCCGCAGAGCACCCGGAACAGGTGCGTCCGTGAGTCACTTTCCGCGCTGAGCTACTCCCGCCAGCTTAATCCCGAGGCCTCGAAGATACGGCGGGCCTCGGCGGAGCGCAGAAATGCCAGCAGCCGCGCGGCATCTTCATGCTGCTCAGCCTCACTGAATACCCCGGCGGAGAACGACAGAGTTTTCTCTGCCCCCGGCGGCAGCGGGCCGATAATCTCAATCCCCTCCACGGTCAGCAGCTCGCTGATCTGCTGCACGGCGATATCCGCCTGACCTTCCACCAGCAGCCGGGCGGTAAAGCCCTCCGGAATGGTGGTGGCGCGCCGGTTAACCTCGTCGGCAATGCCCAAATTCTCCAGCAGCTGCCGGAAGTAGATGCCGCTCGCCCCGGCCAGTGAATAGCCGACGGAGCGCGCATTCAGCAGCGCCGCCTTCAGCGCTGCCACGCTGCTGATATCCGGATGCGGCGCGCCGGGCAGGGCAGCGAGGCCAATCTGCGAATCCACCAGCTCAATCCGGCTGGCCGCACGCACCTCGCCTGCGGCTATCAGCCGGTCCAGCGCATCGACGGTGACAATTACCGCATCGGCACGCTGCCCGGCGGCGATGTTTTTTTCAATCACCACCGTCGGCCCCCACGCGATATCCAGCGTAATGTCGGGATACTGCTGCTGCCACAGCGGCAGCAGCCGGTCAACAGCGGCGCGGATGGCCAGCACGCTAAATACGCGAAGCGTTGTTTTCTCGGTCATGTCCTGACTCCTGGTTATCACAGTTTGCGCAGATAGCTGTCGTCCAGTTCGCCCGGCGTACGAACGCCCAGCAGCGCCAGATCGCGGTCGATTTCATCACGCAGGATGCCCATCGCGTGCTCCACACCTGCCTGCCCGGCAACCACCGTCGCGTAAAGGAAAGGGCGACCGAGAAATACGAAGTCAGCCCCCAGCGCCATTGCCTTCATCACGTCGGTGCCGCGCCGGATGCCGCTGTCGATAATCACCTTCATATCGCCTTTCGCCGCCGCAATCTCCGCCAGCGTGAACAGTGGCGGGATGGTGTGGTCGAGCTGACGCCCACCGTGATTCGACAGGATCACCGCATCCGCGCCGAGATCGCGGGCGATAAACGCATCCTGCGGCGACATCAGCCCCTTAATCACCAGGTTACCGCGCCATTTTTTGCGAATGGCTTCGACGTTTTTCCAGCAGAGTTTGTCGCGTGCATTGGTGTTGCGCACCTTGCTGGACATCATCGGCGGGCCGCGTTCGGCATCGGTATTTTCAAAATGCGGCGCGCCGTGGCGCAGGAAGGTTTGCGCCACAGTCCCCAGCAGCCAGCGCGGGTTCATCGCGCTTTCAAACGCCACCTTCGGGGTGATTTTGATCGGCATACTGAAGCCGCTGCGGGTGTTGTGCTCGCGGTTGCCGAGCATCGGCGTATCCCCGGTCACCACCAGCGTCTGATACCCGGCAGCCTCCACGCGGTCCACCAGCCGGTCGATGCGCGGCTGATCCCCGGCCAGATAGGCCTGGAACCAGGCATCCGGGTTGGCGGCGTGCACGTCCTCCAGCTTCACCAGCGACGAGGCGCTGAGGATCATCGGCACGTTCATGCTGCGGGCGGCGCGGGCGAGGGCAATATCGGCCTGATAGGCCACGAAGGACGCACCGCCCAGCGGGGCCACGCCAAACGGGTGCTGATAGCGGTGGCCAAACAGATTTACCGACTGGTCGCGGCCGGAAACGTCGCGGAACATCCGTGGAATAAATTTAAAACGCTGATAGGCATCAAAATTTCCGGCAATGCCCTGGCCGGTTTCCACCCCGCCCGCCACGTACTGATAAATCATATTCGGCAGGCGGCGGCGCGCGTGGCGCTCAAAGTCATCCAGCGCCAGCAGATCGCGAAACTGGCGCGGCAGCTTTTTTGCCACGGACGGGCTGACCGCCGCGCTGTGCGGAACGGCAGCGGTCGGTAAAGAAGATGAGTTTGCAGGCGTTGTCATAGGGCGTTCTCACTGTCCATTTTTAGCGTTGTTGCCGGGCCAGGTGGCAGAGCAACCTGTTGCGTCGGGCATTAATTTTTGTAAGCGCTTTCAATTTTGCTGCCTTACACATAAAATTTCAACACCGTACGAGCGATGCCAACCTGTTTTTATGTGATCGGTATCACTTTACAGAAACAATTGTAAGCCCTTACATTAAGCCTGTACCCCGACAGACTGGAGTTGAAATGACATCGCGAATTGTTTTACTGCATGCCACCCCGGTGGCCATGGAGCCGATCCACACCGCCTTCGCCGAAATCTGGCCGCAGGCGGAAACCATCAATCTGCTGGATGACGGCCTGTCGATTGACCGCGCCCGCAGCCCGGAGCTCACCGAAGCGATGATCGATCGTTTTGTGCGCCTGGGTGAATACGCAGCGGATATGCAGGCCGAGGGCATTCTGATCACCTGCTCGGCGTTTGGCCCGGCGATTGACCGGCTGGCGGAAAAACTGACCATTCCGGTGCTGCGCCCGAACGAGGCGATGTTCCGCCAGGCCATCGCGCAGGGCAGCGATATCGGCATGCTGGCCACCTTTGGCCCGGCGGTGGAAACCATGACCGCAGAATTTGACGAGTACGTGGCGCGCACCGGTTCGGCCGCGCGGCTGACCACCGTGCTGGTGCCGGAGGCCATCGACCTGCTGAAAAAAGGTGATGCGCAGAGCCATAACCGGCTGGTGGCCGCGCGGGCCGCTGAGCTGGCGCACTGCGACGTGATTATGCTGGCGCACTTTTCCACCTCGCGTGCCGCCGCCGCCGTCCGCGAGCAGGTCAGCATTCCGGTGCTGACCGCGCCGCACGCCGCTGCCAGCCTGATGAAGGCCAGCGTAACCGACACCGGGGAGGAGTAAGCGATGCTGATTGGAGTGATTGCCGACGATTTTACCGGTGCCAGCGATATTGCCGTAACGCTGTCGAAGGGGCTGGAAGGGGAAGGCGGGCTGCGTACCACGCAGTATCTTGGCGTGCCGTCCGTTCAGGCTGATGCCTCGGTTGAGGCGGGCGTTATCGCGCTGAAAAGCCGTTCGCTGCCGGTGGATGAGGCGGTGGCGCAGTCGCTGGCCGCCTGCCGCTGGCTGCAGGAACAGGGCTGCGAGCAGATTATTTTTAAATACTGCTCCACTTTCGATTCCACCGAGGAGGGGAATATCGGGCCGGTGACCGACGCGCTGGCGGTGCACCTGGAAGCGCAGAGCGTAGTGATGTGCCCGGCGTTTCCGGCCATGGGCCGTACGCTGTATCAGGGACATCTGTTTGTCCACGACAGGCCGCTGAACGAATCCGGCATGCAGCACCATCCGCTGACGCCGATGACCGATGCCGATCTGCGCCGGGTGCTGGCGCGGCAGTCGCAAAACCGCGTCGGGCATATTGGCTGGCAAACGGTCAGTGCGGGCAGCGGGGCGGTACAGGCCGCGCTGGCCGCTCAGGCAGAAGAGGGCAGGGTGCTGGTGATTGTTGATGCTATCAGCAATGACGATCTCACCACTATCGGCAGCGCCTGCCGGGGAGCCGCGCTGGTGACCGGCGGGTCGGGAATTGCCCGGGCGCTGCCGCATAACTTTATTGCTGACGGGCGGGCGAAGGGGCAGCGCGCGGGCGTGCCGCAGGTGAGCGGCGCGGAAGCGATCCTCGTCGGCAGCTGTTCCGGGGCCACGCGCGGGCAGATCGCCGAGCATGAAAAGCAGCACCCGGTGCTGATGATTGACGTGAAAGAGGTGCTGAGCGGCGCAACGGGTCCGCAGCAGCTGGTGGACTTTATTCAGGCGCATCAGGGCCAGGCACCGCTGGTCTATTCTTCCGGCGATCCGGAAACGGTGCGCCAGCTGCAGCAGCAATACGGCCGTGAGAAGATAGCCGAAGCGCTGGATACGCTGTTTGGCCAGACGGCGCGGCAGCTGGTGGCCGAGGGTGTGCGGCGTCTGGTGGTCGGCGGCGGGGAAACCTCCGGGGCGGTGGTCAGCGCGCTGGATCTTGATGCCCTGACCATCGGGCAAGAGATCGATACCGGCGTTCCGGCGATGGTGTCCGGCGGCGAGCGTCCGATTGCCCTGGCGCTGAAATCAGGCAACTTCGGCGGCAGAGACTTTTTCGCCCGGGCGCTGAAAACGCTGTAAAGCAGACAAGTCGGACGCGGGCCACGGCACCGCGTCCGTACTGGCTTATATTTTTCAGGTATTAGATAGCTTTTTTAATTATTTTTTGGAATTAACAGCGCCTGATAGCGTAAATTTTCTACTAATAACATGATGAAAAGTGGGAAAATTTATGGCTTTCAAAATCAGTCGCGTGGCTGCTGTATTACTTGCCCTGGGAACCATCACCAACGTATCCGCGGCCGAGCAGGCGCTCTCTCTGCAAGGCAAAACCATCGGAATCGCCGTAGTGGGCACCCAGCACTTCTGGGATCGTGAGGCCTATAAAGGCGCCACGGAAGAGGTGGAAAAACTGGGTGGTAAGGTGGTGGGTGTTGACGGTGGCCGCGATAACCAGGTGCATGCGGATAACCACGACATCCTGCGCGCGCGCAAGGTGGATGCGGTGATCAGCATTCTCGGCGACAGCTCGGTGGAGCCAAAATTCAAAGCGCTGCGTGATGCCAACATTCCGGTCTTTACCGTCGATCACGTCTCGCCGTATTCGGTAAACAACACCACTTCAGATAACTACAGCCTCGGCAGCACCATTGGCCGCTATACGGCGGATGCGTTGGGTGGCAAAGGCACCGTGGCGGTGTTCAACGCCTTCTCGAACTCGCTGCGCATCTGCGGCATCCGCTACGATCAGTGGAAATATGTGTTGCAGGACTATCCGGGCATTAAGATCCTCCAGCCGGAGCTGGCCGAACAGTTCGCCAACTCGCCGGAAGATGCACGTAAGAAAACCCTCGAACTGCTGGGCCAGCATCCGAAAGGCACGCTGGATGCCATCCACGTTGCCTGCTGGGATCAGCCGGCCATCGGTATCGTACAGGCGCTGGAAGAAACCGGCCGCGACAAAGACGTGAAAGTCACCGCGATTGATGCCGGTCCGGACACGCTGGAAATCATGGCCGAGAAAGACAGCCCGTTCGTGGCCAACGTCGCCCAGCAGCCGCGTCTGATCGGCACCACCTCCGCCGACAACGTCGCCCGCTACTTCGGCGGCGCGAAGCTGCTGCCGCAGACTTTCGTACCGGTGCTGCCGGTGCAGGGTCCGGAAGAGGCGAAGGCGGTGTACAAACAGCTGGGCTACGGCGATCTGAAGGAGTAATCGCGGCGTGACTCAGTCTCTGCACAAGGCCGCCCCGGGCGGCCTGTTTATGCAGCACATCCGCAAAACCTTTGCCGGTGTGACTGCCCTCGACGGGGTTGAACTTCACGTTCGCCCCGGGGAAATTCATGGCCTGATCGGTGAAAACGGCGCGGGGAAATCCACGCTGATTAAGATCCTCGCGGGCGTATATGCGCCCGACAGCGGCGATATCAGCGTCGGGGGGCGACGGCTGGCCAGCGTGACCCCGGCGACGGTGCAGCGCGAAGGCATCCGCTTTATCCACCAGGAGCTGCATCTGATCCCCCACTTCACCGTGGCGGAGTCGGTGTTTATCGGCCAGGAACGCTGTCATCGCCTGGGGCGGCTCGATCGCCGGGCGATGCGTGCGGACAGCGAAAAATTCTTTCGCGAGGTGCTGAATATCCGGCTGGACGGTAACCGCCTGATCCGCGACCTGTCGCAGGCCGAGCTGAAGCTGGTGCAGATTGCCCGCGCGCTGATCGACGGCGAAGCCCGGTTGGTGGTGTTCGACGAACCCACCGCGCCGCTGGAAGCCCGGGAAGCGGCGCTGCTATTCGACGCCATCAGGGCGCTGAAAGCGCGCGGCATCGCGATTATCTACGTCTCCCACTACCTGAATGAAATCACCCAGATTTGTGACCGCGTGACGGTGCTGCGCAACGGTAAACAGGTTGCCACACTGGACGAGGTCAACGCCGATGACATCGATCGCCTGATTGAGCTGATGGTGGGCCGCGAACTGACCACGCTGTTTGCGCCTCCGGCGGAAAAACCGCCGTCGACCACGCCGTGGCTGTCGCTGGAAAACCTCGGCAGCGATGCGTTTCGCCACATCAATTTCCAGCTGGCACCGGGCGAAATTGTCGGCATCGCCGGGCTGTCCGGCTCCGGGCGCGAGCAGCTGATCGACGCACTGTACGGCCTGTATCCGCTGCGCCAGGGCACGCTGCGTATTGCCGGTAAGGCGGTACGGCTGCGTTCGCCGGTGCAGGCGATTGCCGAGGGGATTGCGCTGGTGCCTCGCGACCGCCGCCATCACGGGCTGATCCAGCCGCTGTCGGTGGCCGACAACATTAACATTGCCTCGCCGGGCAGCCTGTCGCGTTTCGGCTGGGAGCTGAAAGAAAAGGCGCGGCAGAATGCGCTGGCGCTGGCGGAAAAGCTGGATATTCGCCCGCGCAACGTGCGCCAGGCAGTACGCTTCCTCAGCGGCGGCAACCAGCAGAAAGTGATTCTGGCCCGCTGGCTTAACAGCCACAGCCAGCTGTTTATCCTTGATGAGCCGACGCTGGGCGTTGACGTTGGCGCGCGTGCCGAAATCTACCATCTTACCCGCCAGCTGGCCGATAAAGGGCGCTGCGTGCTGGTCTCCTCCAGCGATGCCAGCGAGCTGATTGGGCTGTGCGATCGCCTGCTGGTGATGCGCCGTGGCGAAATCGTGGCCGAAGTGCCGACCCATAATCTGACCCAGGACGGGCTGCTGGCGCTGACCAGCGGCGGCAGTGAACAGGAAACCCCGTAATGAGCGATCTCTCTCAGCCAGGCCTGCGGCGCAGGCTGGCCTTTCCCATCGATAAAATTCCGCTGCTGCTGTTTGCCGCGCTGCTGGTGTTCTTCTGCTTCCAGGCACCGTGGTTCCTCAGCTGGCAGAACGTCAGCGTGATCCTGAAACAGACCGCGCCGCTGGCTATTCTTTGCTTCGGCCTGGCCTGCGTGATCATCGGCGGCGGTGATGATGTGGTTTCCGGCGGCATCGATCTGTCGCTGCCGGCCATTTCGGTGCTGGCTGTGGCGATAATCAGTATTGGCGTACAGATCGAGGCGAATATCTTTCTGCTGGCGCTGCTTGCGGTCGCCGCCGCGCTGCTGGCCGGACTGGTGAACGCACTGATGGTGGTACGGGTGGGCCTGCCGCCGCTGCTGGCAACGCTGGCCAGTTCGGTGGCGATCGTTGGCCTGACCAACTATCTGACCCGCCAGCGCCGTATCAGCATTGACGCGCCGTGGCTGGTGGCCTTCCGCGACGGAACGCTGATGGGTCTGCCGTGGGCGGTGTGGTTTATGCTGGCGGTATTTGTACTGTACCAGTTTGTGGTGCATCACAGCCGCTGGGGGCAGCATCTGCAGGCCAGCGGCGGCAGCCGGGAAGCCGCCGAGCTGGCCGGGCTGCCGGTGAACTCATTAATGCTGCGTTCCTATCTGCTGGCTGCTGCTGCCGCCGCGCTGGCCGCGCTGACGCTGCTGGCACGGGGTTCCGGCAGTTCGCCCGGTGCCGAAGAGCCGCTGCTGCTGGAAATGGTGCTGGCGACCTTTATCGGCACCGCGTTTTCCCGTCGCCGGGTGGTCACCGTGTGGGGCGCGCTGCTGGGGGCGCTGCTGGTCAATGCGCTGTCCAACGGGCTGGCGCTGATGCGGGTGGATATTTTCTGGGTGGGAACGGTGAAGGGCGTGCTGATCCTGCTGGTTCTGGCCGCCGCGGCCGTGCAGCGTCGGGGGCAGCCATGAGCAAATCCACACAGGTATTAACCGCGCGCACCGCTTCTCAGGGCGGCAGCCTGCTTTCGCTGCTGGCCCGCTACGGATTCCAGCTGATCCTGCTGCTGTTTATCCTGTTTTTCGCCCTCAACAGCCCGGTATTTTTAACCGCGGATAATCTGGCCAACATCCTGCAGGGGAACGCTATTCTGCTGATCGTCGCGCTGGCGATGACGCTGGTGGTGATCGCGGGCGGCATCGATCTGTCGGTGGGCGTGGCGCTGGACTTCGGTGCGGCGTTTGCGCTGGTGGCGCTGAAAACCTGGGGCTGGCCGTGGCAGGGCGCGGTGCTGGCCGCGCTGGCCGGAGGGGCGCTGGTCGGTCTGGTGAACGCCATTCTGATCCTCGGTTTCCGGGTGAAGCCGTTTCTGGCGACGCTGGGCACCTGGTTTATCGGCAGCAGCCTTGAGCGGGTGCTGACCGACGGCGGCGGACCGATTGCCTATCGCCGCATGGCCGCCGAATATCATGAGATCGCGGTTGGTTCGCTGTGGGGCATCGCTATTCCGGTAGTGATTGCTGCGGTACTGATGCTGATCTGCTATCTGCTGCTGGAGCGCACGCTGTTTGGCAAGCGCATCCATGCGGTGGGCCTCAACCCGGTCGCCTCGCTGAATGCCGGGGTGAACGTTAAGCGCAACCTGCTGTGGGTGCTGATTGCCAGTTCGGTGCTGTGCGCCATCGGCGGGATTATTCTGTCCGCGAACCTGCGGCAGTTCAGCCCGCTGGCCGGGCAGTCCTATCTGCTGGATGCCATCGCAGCGGTGTTTATCGGCACCGCATTTCATGCACAGGGCAGGCCGAACGTGCCTGGAACGCTGGTGGGCGTGCTGTTCCTCGGCCTGGTGGCCAACGGTCTGAACCTGATGGGGCTGGATTTTATTCTGAAAGACGCACTGAACGGTCTGGTGCTGCTGGTGGCGCTGGTGCTCTCCTTCTGGCAGGGCAGGCTGCGACAGTCGCAACAGTGGCGAAAAAAGGAGGCGGCATGAGCCAGTTTGACGCGGTATTTGTCGGGTTAACCACGCTGGATATCGCCGGACGGCCCATTCGCGGAATTCCGTCCGGCGGCGGCGTGGAGTTTATTGAACAAATCCGCCTCAGTCCGGCGGGCACCGCCTGCGGGGCGGTAATGAACGCCGCCAAGCTGGGCATTAATACCACAGTAGTGGCCTGCCTCGGCGATGATGAAAAAGGGGATTTTATCGCCGGCGTCTGGCGGCGGCTGGGCATTGACGGCTCGCTGATCCAGCGCACCCAGGCCAGCGAAACGTCGGCGACGATTCTGGCGATCCGCCCCAACGGCGAGCGCCCGGCGCTGCACTGTCGCGGCGCGTCGGACCATCTGTTTATTGACGAGGCGGATTTCCCCCGGGTGTGCAATGCACGTTTTCTGCACCTCGGCGGCAGCGGCCTGCTGGCGGCGATGGATAACGGCCAGAGCGCGAAACTGCTGGCCTGGGCGCACCGGCATGGCGTGACGACCAGCTTCGATCTGATTGCGCCAAATGAACAGACGCTGGATCTGCTGACGCCGATGCTGCCGTATATTGACTACTTTATGCCGTCGATGGAGGAGGCCGCGCAGATCTCCGGGCAGCAGGAGCCGCAGGCGATGGCTGACTTCTTTCTCGATCGCGGCGTAGGCACCTGTATCTTTAAGGACGGCGCGCGGGGATCGTGGGTGTTTGGCCGGGACGGCCAGCTGCGTATTCCGGCCTGGCAGGTCAGGGTGGTGGATACCACCGGCTGTGGCGACAGCTACTGCGGTGGCTTTATTGCCGGGCTGGCGAAGGGGCTGGATGTTGAACAGGCCTGCCGGGTCGGCAGCGCGGTGGCCTCGCTGGTCGCCAGCGGCCTGGGTTCGGATGCGGGCGTGGTGGACTGGGAAACCACCCGGGCCTTTATGGCCACCACGCCCACCCTGCCATTATCAGGCTGACGGCCAGCGATAGTGCAGGGGTTCGCCGCTGAGGAAGCGTTGTAAATCAGCGGCGATCATCGCGGTGTGCTTCACCAGCGTTTCCCGGGTCGCTCCGGCGATATGCGGGGTGATCACCACGTTATCAAACTCGGTGATAAACGGATGATCGTGCCAGATCGGTTCGCTGGCGAAGACGTCCAGCGCCGCTCCGGCAATGCGTTTTTCGCGCAGGGCAACAATCAGATCTTCTTCGACGATCACCGCCGCGCGCGAGGTGTTAATCAGCCGGGCTTCCGGCTTCATCAGCCCCAGCAGGCGCTGGTCAATCAGTCCGGTGGTCTGCGGCGTCACCGTCAGATGCAGGCTGACGTAGTCGGACCCGGTAAACAGCTCCTCCAACGTGGCTTTGCGCACGCCCGGTTCGTCAATATCCTCTGCCGCCACGCGTGGATCGGCCACCAGCAGCGACATGCCGAACGCCCGCGCCAGGCGACCTACGCGCTGGCCGATGCTGCCGTAGCCCACCAGACCCAGCGTTTTATTGCGCAGTTCGCCGCCCTTGAACACCTCGTACGGGCTGGATTTATCCACGTCCCACACCACGTCCTGGCGCAGCCCCTGCTGAGTCGCGTTGCTGCCCTGGGTGGCGCGGGTGAATTCGCCGCGCTTCAGCGCACCGTGCGCCTGCGGGATATGCCGCGCCAGGCTGAGCATTAGCCCCAGCGTCAGCTCGGCTGCGGCATCGGCATTGCGTCCCGGCGTATAAAGTACCGGAATATTGCGTGCCGCCGCCGCCTTCAGATCGACGTTAACCGGATTGGCGCGGGTGCAGGCAATCAGCTTCAGCTGCGGGCAGGCGTCAATCACCCGGGCGGTAATGTCGTCGTAGCTGACGATCAGCACATCGGCGTCCTGGCCGTGGGCAATCAGGGCGTCTTCGCTCAGTTTGCTGTCGCCCGCCGCCCAGCCGGTCACCACCAGCTCGCCGTACTGGCGGAAGGCATCAAGGGAACCGGCATACTCGGCGGTAAAGAGAATTTTCATAAATCGGCTGAATCCTGTGCAAGTTGAGTTAAGGCATCGTCCCGCGCCTGCCAGACCGGCAGCAGCTGTTCGCGCAGCTGGCGGAAGACCGGGAACAGGCGCTGGTACTGAATATGCGATCGCGCATCCGGGTGCCAGATCTGGCGATCCCCTGGCTGTAGCGACTCGGCGCTGACCGGCTGACCGAGCGCCATGGCCGCCAGGATCGCCGCGCCGCGCGCGCCGGGCTCGCTCTGCGGGCTGACGATCACCCGGCGTCCGGTACAGTCGGCGATGATTTGCAGCCAGAACGGCGACGCCGTGCCGCCTCCGGCCAGATACAGGTCGCCGCCCGGCGGATAGTCGCTGAGCACATCGGTAATCGCCCAGGCCAGCCCCTCAAAGACCGCACGCAGCAGGTGCGCGTTGGTGGTGTCCTGGCTGATGCCGAAGAAACCGGCGCGGGCAACCGGGCTGTAAAACGGCGCGCGCTCGCCGTTGAGGTACGGCTGATAAAACACGCCGCCGCTGCCGGGGGAGAGGGCGCTGATTTCCGCGCCCAGCTCGCTGAAGCTGCGGTTGTCGGCCAGATGGCTGATGGCCCAGTCGAGGTTCGGCGTGCCCGACTGCATGGCGAACAGATTCAGGAACTGGCCCTGCCAGGCGTGGCTGACAAAGCGGGTTTTGCGGCTGACCTGGGTCAGATCGTTACAGACGATGCCGGTACAGCAGGTGGTGCCCAGCAGGGTGAAGACGTCGCCGTCGTGCACCGCACCGATGCCGAGCGCGCAGGCGGAAACGTCCAGCGCCCCTGCAGCGACCGGCGTACCGGCGGGCAGCCCGGTGGCGGCTGCGGCGGCGGTGCTCAGCTCCCCGGCCAGATCGTGCGGGGCCAGCAGCGGCGGGAACAGCGGACGCAGATTTTCAATGCCCAGCTCGCTCAGGAGCGTATCGGAAAGCGTACCCTGATGCAGATCCAGCAGCGAGGTGCCGGCATCGGTCAGCTCCAGGTTGGCGCGGCCGGTCAGGCGAAAACGAATCCAGTCCTTGGCAAAGAAAAACCACTGTGCATCTTCAAGCCGCTCCGGCTGATGCTGCTGCAGCCAGCGCAGCTGAAGGCTGCTGTTGCAGGGCAGCAGACGGCTGCCGCAAAGCTCAAACAGGGTCTCCTCCAGCCCGTCACGCGCAGAGAGTTCGCGAATGGAGGACGCGGCGCGCGTATCGCTCCACAGCAGCGCATCGCGCAGCGGCTGGCCCTGTTTATCAATCAGCCACGCGCCTTCGCCCTGGCCGGACAGCCCGATACCGCGTAGCGACCCCTCCGCCAGCAGCGGCGATGCGGAGAGCGTTTTCAGCGTGCTGACCACGTTCTGCCACAGCGCCTCCATCTGCTGCTCCTGGTGACCGGGGGCGGGGGTCAGCGTGCGGTTGCTGACGGAGGCGACTTCCAGCTGGTTAAAACGGGCATCAAACAGCACCGATTTGGTTTTAGAGGTGCCAACATCAATGCCGATAAAGTAATCCATAATGCAGCCTTTTTACGGTAAGCCATTCAGCCTGCGGATAAAAAAACCGTGCCGAACGTGAAGCTTTGCGGAAATTTTCTCCATTATTGCCACAGGTTTTAAGAACCCGAAAGACGCAATCAGGATGCAAATATTCTATTTTGTTATAAGGCATATCATTTCAGTCGTTTCCAATAGTTTCCCTGCTGCTTAATATCACCAGGCAATTAGTGCTATCGATAATTCACAAATAAGAATCAGTTTAATTAATCAGCATATTTCGCTGATACGACGGCAGAAAACAGGCAACAGATGATCGTTTTACGCAACGTTTCTAAAATATTTAACGCCCGATCCGGTCCGGTTACCGCCGTTGACAACGTCAATCTGCAGGTAGAGCAGGGCCAGATTTACGGCATTATCGGCTACAGCGGGGCGGGAAAAAGTACGCTGATCCGCCTGCTGAACGGTCTGGAAAAACCCACTTCCGGCAGCGTGGTGATTGCCGGGCAGGACATTGCTCAGGCCAGCGGTGAAGCGCTGCGCCAGGCGCGGCTGAAAATCAGCATGGTGTTTCAGCATTTCAATCTGCTGTGGTCGCGCACCGTCAGCGAAAATATTGCTTTCTCTCTGCAAATTGCCGGTGCGCCGAAAGCGGCGATCCAGCGCAGGGTGCAGGAGCTGATTGAGCTGGTCGGGCTGAACGGTAAAGAGCAGGCCTATCCCTCGCAGCTGAGCGGCGGACAGAAGCAGCGCGTGGGGATTGCCCGTGCGCTGGCCAACAGCCCGGACGTGCTGCTGTGCGATGAAGCCACCTCGGCGCTTGACCCGCAAACCACCGACGCGATCCTCGATCTGCTGCTGGATATTAACCGCCAGCTCAAGCTGACCATCGTGCTGATCACCCATGAGATGCACGTGGTGCGCAAGATCTGCCACCGCGTGGCGGTGATGGAAGCCGGGCGCATCGTGGAAGAGGGCGAAGTGCTGTCGGTGTTTACCCACCCGCAGCAGCCGATTACCCGCCAGTTCGTGAAGCAGACCACCGAATACAGCAGCGCCGATACGCCGTTTAACGCCGATCTGGTGGATGCGGCGGCGGGTGCGGTACTGAAGCTGACCTTTGTCGGCCAGAGCACGCGCCAGCCGATCGTCGGCGAACTGACGCTGAAATACGCGCTGCCGTTCAATATCCTGCACGGAAAAATGACCCAGACCGCCAACGGCACCTTTGGTGAGCTGTGGCTACAGGTTCCGGCCAGCGGCACCCAGCTGGAGAGTATTCTGGCCGATCTGCACGCCCACGCAATTTCAACCGAGGTGGTAAAGAATGTTTGAGTCTCTGTTTCCACACCTGAAGATTGACCAGCTGTGGGCCGCCACCGGTGAAACCCTGTATATGACCGCGCTGTCCGGCCTGGCGACCTTTGTGCTGGGTATTGTACTTGGTCTTGCGCTGTTCCTGACCGCGCGCGGCGGGCTGTTCCAGAACCGTGCGGTGTACGGCGCGATTTCCATTCTGGTGAATGTGTTCCGCTCCATTCCGTTCATTATTTTGATTGTTCTACTGATCCCGTTCACCAAAACGCTGATCGGCACCATCCTCGGTGCTAACGCCGCGCTTCCCGCGCTGATCGTTGGTGCGGCCCCGTTCTACGCCCGCCTGGTGGAGATCGGCCTGCGCGAAGTGGACAAAGGGGTGATTGAGGCTTCCCGCTCGATGGGTGCGAAGCTGAGTACGCTGATTTTCCGCGTGCTGCTGCCGGAGTCCTCACCGGCGCTGGTGTCCGGCATCACCGTGACGCTGATTGCGCTGGTCAGCTACAGCGCGATGGCCGGGGTGATCGGTGCCGGTGGCCTCGGTAACCTGGCGTATCTGGAAGGTTTTCAACGTAACCACGGCGATGTGACGCTGGTGGCGACGGTAATGATTCTGGTGATTGTTTTTATCATCCAGTTTTTAGGTGATGTGCTCACGACACGGCTCGACAAACGTTAACTTTTAGGAAAATCCAAAATGAAAAAAACACTGACGCTGCTGGCTGCAGCAACCCTGGGTGCCCTGAGCCTGAGCGCATGGGCAGACACGCTGACCGTTGGGGCGTCTAACGTGCCGCACGCGGAAATTCTGGAGCAGGCGAAGCCGATTCTGGCGAAGCAGGGCATCGATCTGGAAATCAAACCGTTCCAGGACTACATCCTGCCAAACACCGCGCTGGCCAGCCGCGATATCGATGCCAACTATTTCCAGCACATTCCGTATCTGAACAGCGTGCTGAAAGATCACGCCGGTGATAAGACCTATGACTTCGTCAGCGCCGGTGCGATTCACATCGAGCCAATCGGCATCTATTCGAAGAAGTTCAAATCGCTGAAAGAGCTGCCGGAGAACGGCAAAGTGATCATGCGTGATGCGGTGGCGGAAGAGGGTCGTATCCTGTCCATCTTCGAGAAAGAGGGCGTGATTAAGCTGAAGCCGGGCGTAAACAAGGTGAATGCGCGCATCAGCGACATCGTGGAAAACCCGAAACACCTGAAGTTCCTGCCGAACGTTGAAGGCGCGCTGCTGCCGCAGATGTACAACAACGACGAAGGCGACGCGGTGGTGATCAACGCTAACTACGCGATTGACGCCGGTCTGGACCCGGTGAAAGACCCGATTGCGGTGGAAAGCGGCGAGAACAACCCGTATGCCAACATCATTACCGTGCATCGCGGTGACGAGAACAAGCCGGACATCAAAGCGCTGGTCACCGTGCTGCACTCTAAACAGATTCAGGACTGGATTCGTACCAAATACAAAGGCGCGGTGATCCCGGTTAATAACTGATTTATCACAGCGTAAAGGCCCGGAACAGGGGAGGTAATGCTCCTCTGTTTCGGGCTTTTTTTATGGGGCAACCACTGTGGCGAGAATCACCGAACAATGTCATCGAATAGGTATGAACATGAGGGGCAGCACTTCGCGTAAGGATTATGAGGCAGCGTTAAAGCTGGTTGAGTATTTGCTTGAAACGCAACCCGATAACCCGCTGGTTGAGATGCTGACGGCGAAAATAACCGCTTATGAGGACCATGCGCCCGAATTCGCCGCGTTTAACGCCCGCATCTCAGCAGGAAAAAATGACGTGTCGCTTCTGCGGGTTCTCATGGATCAGCATGGTCTTGTTCAGTCTGATTTCGAAAACGAGATTGGAAAAAAATCGTTGGTGAGCCGGATTTTGAGCGGTGAACGTTCGTTGACTCTGGCTCATATGAGAGCGCTGGCAAACCGGTTTGGCATTCCCGTATCAGTGTTTGTTGATTGATCAAAATGAGAACATTAGATGAAGTCATCACGGCCCGGTCGCTCGAAAGCCAGAGACGCATTACCGAACTGGCTGATGAACTGATACTGGAAACCGGCCTGCAAACGATCCGTGAAGAACGCCAGTCATCACAAAAAAATGTCGATAAGGCCATCGGCGATCGTTAAGTTCGGGCGCTGTGTTTCTATCTGCTGAACGTGTTTCAGAAAATGAATACGAGTGCGCCTTGTACCGTTAAACACTAAAGGCACACTTTATTTGCGTGTATGGTCTACCCTTAATCGCTGGACTCCATAACAAAGTCGGAGAGACAGCGATGAGCAATGATAAACGCAAACCTACCACCAACGATGCCGGTAATCCGGTTGCCAGCGATGAATACTCTCTCTCAGTTGGCCCGGACGGGCCGCTGCTGCTGCATGACCACTATCTGATTGAACAGATGGCCAACTTTAACCGCGAGCGTATCCCCGAGCGCCAGCCACATGCCAAGGGCAGCGGGGCGTTTGGCCATTTTGAGGTGACGGAGGATATCAGCCGCTATACCAAAGCCGCACTGTTCCAGCTTGGGGTGAAAACCGAGGTGGTGATGCGCTTTTCCACGGTAGCCGGGGAGCGTGGCAGCCCGGACACCTGGCGCGATCCGCGCGGCTTCGCCATCAAGTTCTACACCCGCGAAGGCAACTATGACATGGTGGGGAACAATACCCCGGTGTTCTTTATTCGCGACCCGCTGAAGTTCCAGCATTTTATCCGTTCGCAGAAGCGCCGCGCCGATAACAATCTGCGCGATCACGATATGCAGTGGGATTTCTGGACCCTGTCGCCGGAATCGGCGCACCAGGTCACCTGGCTGATGGGCGATCGCGGCATCCCGAAAAGCTGGCGGCATATGGATGGCTTTTCCAGCCACACCTATATGTGGGTTAACGAGCAGGGCGAGAAGTTTTGGGTGAAATACCACTTCAAAACCGATCAGGGCGTGGAGTGCTTGCATCAGCAGGAAGCGGACCTGCTGGCCGGGCAGGACGGTGATTATCATACCCGCGATCTGTATGACGCGATCAAACGCGGGGAGTACCCGAGCTGGACGCTGTATATGCAGATTATGCCGTTCGCCGAGGCGGATGATTATCGCTTTAACCCGTTCGACCTGACCAAAGTGTGGCCGCATGCGGATTACCCGCTGATTAAGGTCGGCACGCTCACGCTCGACAGAAATCCGACCGATAACCACGCGCAGATTGAACAGGCGGCCTTCGAGCCAAACAATCTGGTGCCGGGCATCGGCATCAGCCCGGATAAGATGCTGATTGGCCGCATGTTTGCCTATGCGGACGCGCACCGCGCGCGGCTGGGGGTGAACTACAAGCAAATCCCGGTTAACGCGCCGCATTCGCCGGTCAACAGCTACAGCAAGGACGGCGCGATGCGCATGAATCCGGTGTCCGATCCGGTGTATGCACCCAACTCCAAAGGCGGCCCGGCGGCCGACGGCAAGCGTTACCCGACGGATTCCACCTGGCACGCCAGCGGTGAAATGGTGCACGCACCGTACAGCCTGCATCGTGACGATGACGACTACGGCCAGGCGAACACGCTGATTAATCAGGTGATGGACGATGCCGCCCGCCAGCGGCTGGTGGATAACGTCAGCGGCCATCTTCTCAACGGCGTGGAGGAGCCGGTGCTGTCTCGTGCCTTTGAATACTGGCGCAATATCGACCTTACCATTGGCGATCGCATTGCGCAGCAGGTCACCGCCGAACGTGCTAAACGCCCTTAATCCTTACGGCCTCCTTCTGGAGGCCGATTTTCCGCTGTTTTCTTCAGCGAATAATAACTAACCTTATAATTTTTAAGCATTCGTCTGCAATTTTTTGCAACGTTACACTGCCCCAAAGTGATTTTTTAGCGGGGCGGTCATGATTAAAGTCAGCGGGTTAAATAAGAAGTTTAAGAATTATCAGGCGCTTAACGATATCAGTTTCAGCGTCCGACGCGGCGAAGTGGTGTCGATTATCGGGCCGTCCGGCTCGGGAAAATCCACGCTGTTGCGCAGCCTGAATCTGCTGGTGAAACCCGACAGCGGCCAGCTCACCATCGGTGATGAAACGGTCGATGCCGCGTCCCTGACCCACCGCAACACCACCCGTTTTCGTCGCCAGAGCGCGATGGTCTTTCAGCACTACAACCTGTTTAAGAACAAAACCGCGCTGGAAAATATCTCCGAAGTGCTGATCTACGGCCGTGGTTATCGCCGGGATGAGGCACGCGATCGGGGGATGGAACTGCTGACCAGCGTCGGGCTGGCGCACAAGGCCGACGCCTGGCCCATTACGCTGTCCGGCGGTCAGCAGCAGCGCGTCGGCATCGCCCGCGCGCTGAGCCTGGAACCGGAAGCGCTGCTGCTGGATGAACCCACCTCATCGCTCGACCCGGAGCTGCGGCGCGACATTCTCAACCTGATCGCCAGTCTGGCCGAGCGCTCGCTGACCATGCTGATCGTCACCCATGAAATGAAGTTCGCCCGTGATATTTCACAGCGGATATTTTTTATGGAGCAGGGGCGCATCCTTGAGCAGGGCGCGCCGGATGTGCTGTTCGATCCCGTCACGGAAAACCGCGCGCACCGC
This sequence comes from Pantoea coffeiphila, assembly GCF_016909495.1. GTDB lineage: Bacteria > Pseudomonadota > Gammaproteobacteria > Enterobacterales > Enterobacteriaceae > Erwinia > Erwinia coffeiphila. Next base: position 33,438 of record NZ_JAFBFW010000006.1, read on the forward strand.
TTCCTCCACGAATTTGCCTGATACCACGATAAGGACATCCCGCCATGAATTTTGACGTTGGCTATATGCTGGGGATTATTCCCCAAATCCTGACCTATCTGCCGATCACCCTGTTTATTTCGCTGGCTTCCATTGTGCTGGCCACCGTACTGGGAGCCGGGCTGGCCGTTTTGCTGCGCGGCATCCGTCCGCTGGCGCTGTTCGCCCATCTGTATATCTCCTTTTTCCGCGGTACGCCGGTGCTGGTGCAGCTGCTGATTATCTACTTCGGCCTGCCGCAGCTGTTTCCGGTGCTTAACAGCCTGAGCGCCACGCACGCGGTGATCATCGGTCTGAGCCTGAACAGTGCCGCCTATCTGGCCGAGGTGTTTCGCGCGGCCATCGACTCGGTGGATCGCGGGCAGTGGGAGGCGTCGCTGGCGTCAGGCCTCAGCCACGTCAACGCGGCGAGGCGCATTCTTCTGCCGCAGGCGTGCCGCAATGCCATTCCCGCCGCCGGAAATATCTGGATTGGCCTGATCAAGAACTCGTCGCTGGCCTTTACCCTCGGGGTGAGTGAACTGCTGGCGGGCGGCAAGCTGATCGCCACCGAATCACTGAAATTCTTTGAAGCCTATTTTGCCGTCGGGCTGGTGTACTGGGCGCTGACCATTGTGCTCAGCGCGCTACAGCGGCAGCTGGAACGCTATATCGGCAAACCTTACGTCCTCTGACTAACCGGGAAAAACAATAATGAAAGGGTATAAATTTGTACTGATTGCCGGCGCGCTGGCACTGCTGAGCGGCTGTGATAATGCCGCCGATAAATCTGCGGAGCAGCCGGTGCTGAGGGTGGGCGCCACGCCGGACGGCTATCCGCACTATTTTAAGCAGGGTAACGAAATCAAAGGCTTCAGCGCTGAGATCCTGCAGGCGGTGGCGGAGAAAATTCACTACAAAATCGAGTGGGTGACCTCCGACTGGGTCGGGGTGCTGGGCTCGCTGGAAACCGGCAAGGTGGATACGGTGGGCAATTTCGCCGACACGCCGGAGCGCCGCAAGAAATATGATTACAGCGTGCCGTATTACTACTCTGCGGCGGCGCTGGCGGTCAGTGTGAATAACAACAGCATCCACGGGCTGAGCGACATGGCCGGGAAAACCGTGGCCGCCGAGCTGGGTTCGAACTATGCCAAAGTGCTGAAAGAGTTTGACCCGGAAAACAAAATCAAGCTGGTGACTTTCGAAGGGTCCGATGTGGTGTTTAACAGCGTGGCACAGGGCAAGGTGGATGCTTTCGTTTCCGGTCAGGTGATCCTGCTGGGGCAGATCAAACATAAGAATCTGCCGCTAAAAGTGGTCGGTGAAACCTTCGGCGAGAAGCAGGTGGCGCTGCCGTTCCGCAAGGATGCCCGGGGTGAGGAGCTGAAGGCGAAGGTGGATAAAGCGCTGACCGAACTGCGCGCAGACGGCACGCTGAAGAAGATCTCCGAGAAATGGTTTGATACCGATCTCACCGTCAGCACCCAACCGGTTAAGGGCTAAATTATGTCACTGCATCTGGCGCTGTTTCTGGAAACCACCGGCTGTCACTATGCGGGCTGGCGGATGCCCGGCGCGGCAAAACCGAATCCCACCGACTGGCCGCTGATTAAATCTCTGGCGCAAAAGGCCGAGGCGGCTAAGTTCGATCTGATTTTTATGGCCGACAAGCTGTCGATTGATGATGTATACGGCGACAGCGTGACCGAAGCGGTGCGCCATCGCGTGACCGAGCGGCCGGAACCGTTCACCGTGCTCTCTGCACTGGGCGCGGTCACCGATAAAATCGGCCTGGCGGGAACCATTTCCAGCTCGGTGATCCAGCCCTTTGCCGCTGCGCGCACCCTGGCCACGCTGGACCATCTGACCGGCGGGCGTGCTGGTTGGAATGTGGTGACCTCGACCAGCGATGCCGAAGCGGCCAATTTTGGTCAGACGCTGCTGAGCCACGAACAGCGATACGAAAAGGCAGAAGCATTTATCGAAGCGGTCCGCACGCTGTGGGACAGCTGGGCGGATGATGCGATTATCGGCGATCGTGAAAACGGCATTTATGCCGACGGCAGCCGGATTCGCTATGCCGGCATCGATAACGACTGGTTCAGCAGCCGCGGGCCGCTGAATATTTCCCGCCCGCCGCAGGGCCATCCGGTGACGTTTCAGGCCGGTGGTTCAGGGCCGTTTATGGAGCTGGCGGCGCGCACGGCGGATGCGGTGTTTGCCGCCGAAAAACCCGATCTTGCCTCGGCACAGGCCTGGTACGCGGCGGTGAAAGCGCGGGTGGTGGCCCACGGCCGAACGCCAGATAGCCTGAAGATCCTGCCCGGCTTACAGCCGGTGATTGGCCGTACGCAGAAGGAGGCCGACGATCTGCTGAATGAGCTGAAGCAGCTGCATCATCCGCTGGCCACCCTGACCCACCTTTCAAACACCATGAACTACGACTGGGCGCAGCACGATCTTGACGGTCCGGTGCCGGATATTGTCGGCCAGCTGGCGAGAAAAGAGCGCTTTGCGCCGATGCTGAGCCATGCGAGAGAACAGGGGATGACCGTGCGGCAGTTTACCAAATGGGTCGCCGGGTCCGGATTTATCGTGGCGGGAACCGCACAGTCGCTGGCGGCACGTATCGCCGAGTGGTATCAGCAGCGTGCGGTGGATGGTTTTGTGGTGATGCCGCCGTGGATCCCCGAAGCCTCGGACGCCTTTTTCAACGACGTGGTGCCGCTGCTACAGGAGAGGGGCGTGTTCCGCACAGCGTATCAGGCCGATACGCTGCGCGGTCATTTAGGCCTGGAGCGCCCGGCGCATTAATCCACACCCAGCCTGCTGAGCACCGGCCACTGCAGCATCAGTGTATCCACCAGCGCATTCAGTTCCGCTTCCGTCGCGCCTTCGCGGGCGCGTACGGACATCCCCTGCAGCAGGCAGCCCAGCCAGGCGGAAATGCCTTTCAGGTCCGCCCGCGGGTCCAGCTCGCCGGCCGTCTGACGGTCCTGCAGAAACTCCAGCAGATTCTGTTCCTGGTTGTCATGCCGCCTGCGCAGCATTTTCGCCACGTCTTCAGAGCTGGCGGAAAGCCCGGTTGAGGTGCAGATAAAGAAACAGCCGCCCGGCTTTTCGCTGTCGGTAAAACAGGCCGCCGTTGAGCGGAAGTAGTTTTCCACGCCGCTGGCAACGCAGCTATCCGGGCAGGAGAGCGCTGCGGCACTTTTACTGGCGAACTTCTCGGTATAGCGATCCACCGCCGCGCGGAACATTCCCTCTTTATTGGTAAATTCAGCATACAGCGTTGGCGCTTTTGCGCCCGTCGCCGCCACCAGATCGGCCAGCGACGTGGCTTCATAGCCATGACGCCAGAACAGCTCCAGCGCGATATCCAGCGCCGCTTCCCGATCGAAGGTTTTTGGCCGTCCCCGGCCTTTACGTGTTGCTGCGTCCTGCTCAGTCGTTGTCATCATTCCTCGCTTAGCATTACCGCACAAATGATTAAATTATCAATCAGTATAAAAACATTGTTAGCCGCTGTCGAGCGGTACGTAATGGCTGATTTCGTCTGGCGTTATGCAAAAAAGTGCTCACTATAAAAATAGTAAATTCAATGAATTAGTTATTAAATTATCGATCGTTAATAAAATGGTGTTGACGATACGTACGACGGAGGATAACATTTAATTATCGATCGTTAATTAATAACGACGCCAACTAACCGAACAGCACAAAATCGAGAGTAAATATTATGAAAACCATTAAAATGACCATCGCTGCAATCGCTCTGGCTTCCGTTTCTTTCACCGGCTTCGCAGCCGATCTGGTTAACAGTGCACCTCAGCAGCAGCAACAGATTGGGGTTGTTTCTGCAGGCGGCGCGTCAAATCTTTCTTCACTGGAAGCGAAACTGGCAGTGAAAGCTGAACAGGCAGGCGCGAAATCTTTCCGAATCACCTCGACTTCTGGCGATAACAAACTGCACGGTACAGCGGTTATCTATCAGTAATTCATCTATTACAGGAAAAGGCATCAAGGGGACATGATGAACATTCGTAAAACGGCCCTTGTTGCAGTCATCCTGAGCACGGTTTCCGGTGCCAGCCTGGCAGCACAAACAGAGGGTTACCTGACCACGGTGCAACAGCCTTCAACCACCAGTTTTGTAACCGGCAGCACTACTCTGGTTGCACTGACGACCCAGCTGTCGGGCAAGGCCACCGCCGTGCCTGCCAGAGCGATTCGCACCGCAGCGTATACGGAACCGAATAGCCTGGTGGGTACCACCATCAGCTATCATTGATATGCACTTCTTATCAGGCGCCGCTTCTTAACAGCGGCGCCTTTCTGTTTTGGCATTTTGCGTACTATCCTCAATCCCACTCTATAAGGAATCGATAATGCGTATATTTGGCTATATCAGCGAAAAAGAAAGTCGATATTCAGACAGCAAAACGCCGTTTTTACCGGGTTATAATTTCCACGAACGTCATCAGTCCGGGCCTATTCGTGCCAGCGCAGAGGCTATCCTTGATGCCGTTGCCGCGTACGATATGCGTGGCGATCCTCTTTCTAATGCTTTCATGACGTTGCGCGAGCTGCCCGGTAAGTGTTTCCCCGCGAATGAATCTCGCGAGCCAAAGGCGGCTTTTGGTTTGCATACCTTCACCCCGCTGGATCGGCAGCCGGACAGTTTGACTTACGGCCTGACCGGGCGGTTCTGGCGACCTGATATGGGCATTATTCCGCTGCGGGATGTGCACAAATTCTTTGCGTTCAACGAGCCCGGCGTGGCCCGCCTGGTGTTGCATTTTCAACTATTGCCGGCAGGAGATGACTGGCGGCTGAAAACCGAAACGTTTATCAACTGTCCGGACAAAGCCACCCGGCTCAAGTTGCTGCCTTACTGGCTGTTGATCCGCACGGCCAGCGGTATTATTCGCAAACGCACGCTTTCTGCTATTCAGCGCCAGCTTTCCGCATCTTAAATGTTGTTTCACCCTTCCGATCGAGTCACGGTCATCAGCGAAAGCACGCAAGCTCAAACAGAAGACCCCACAGATAACGCAGATTGATAGCGTGGTAAATCCAGTGGTCACGGGGCTTTCGACCCCTGACAAGAATGGATTCTCTCTCTCAAACAGGGGCTTTGTATGACTCAGGTAAAACAGCTGGCGGCGGTGAGCGCATTTTTACAACGCGATCACGGCCATTTTATTAATGGATTGAGCCAGCCGGGGGGAGGTGCTCTGCGCCCGGTTATCGACCCTGCAACAGGGAATGAGGTGGCACGCGTTCACGACGGCTGCGCGGAAGATGTTTCAGCGGCCATGGCGGCGGCTCAGCAGGCTTTTCGCGGCAGCTGGGCGGATATGCCGGTGCTGGCGCGGGGAAATCTGATGCTGAAATTGGCCGATGCCATGGAACAGCATCGGGAAGAGCTGGCGCAGATAGAAACGCTGTGCTCCGGGAAAACCATCGCGCTGTCTCGCGGCCTGGAAGTGGATCAGGCGGTCGCGTTTTTACGTTACTTTGCCGGATGGGCCGGAAAAATTTACGGCGAAACGACCGAGATCTCCCTGCCGTCATTCAACGGAGAAAAGTATCGCGGATTTACCCAGCGTGAACCGCTGGGGGTCGTGGTCGGTATTATTCCCTGGAACTTCTCGATCATGATTGCCATCTGGAAGATGGCGGCGGCACTGGTTTGTGGCTGTACCGTGGTGCTGAAACCCAGTGAATTTACCCCGCTGACCATGCTGCGGGTGGCTCAGCTGGCAGCCGACGTAGGCTTCCCTCCGGGCACGATCAACGTTCTCAACGGCAACGGCGGATTGCTGGGACCCTTACTAATCGAACACCCGTTCTGTGCCAAAGTGACCTTTACCGGTTCGGTGCCGACCGGCCGTGCGGTGGGTAATGCCGCCAGCGCGCTGGCGAAACCGGCGACTCTGGAACTGGGCGGTAAAAACGCCGCACTGTTTCTGGCGGATATGTCGGTCAGTGAGATGGTCGATGGCATCATGGAGGCGGGCTATGTAAATCAGGGGCAAATCTGCGCGTCGGCTGAGCGTTTCTACCTGCCTGCAGAGAAAATGGACGAAGTCCTTAGCGCCCTGATCCAGCGGCTTTCTCAGCTGAATGTGGCTTCCCCGTTCGACGAAGAGTGCCAGATCGGACCGCTGGCCAACAAGGCCCATCTGGAGAAAATTCAGAAGATGGTTGCCAGGGCGAAAGAGGATGGTGATGAGATCCTTTACGGTGGATATTCGCCGGACCGTCCCGGTTACTATTTCCTGCCGACGGTGGTGAAAGTACACAGTGAAAACTCTACGCTGATGCGTGAGGAAACCTTCGGCCCGGTTGGATCGTTCCTCGCCTATGACGATGAGGAAAAGGCACTTCAGCAGATTAATAACTCGCCGTTCGGCCTTGCCGCCAGCGTCTGGACGCATAATTTCAATAAGGCAATTCGCTATAGCGAGCGCATCCAGGCCGGTATTGTCTGGATAAACATGCATACCTTCCTCGATCCGGCGCTGCCATTTGGTGGAATAAAAAGCTCCGGTAACGGGCGTGAATTTGGTAGCGCATTTATCAACGACTATACGCGTCTGAAATCGGTGATGATGCGCTATTAATCTTCCCCCCGGGCGATGATCGCATCGCCCGTATTACATCAGATAATCGCGGTCGCAGGCCATCCCCAAACAGGAGAGCAGTTCGGTGCGGCTGTTGGCATTGGTTTTGGCGAAGATATTCCGCAGATGGGTCTTGACCGTGGACAGCGAAATATCCAGCCGCAGCGCGATACGCTTATTGCAGGACCCCTCCCGAACCATCTCAACGATTTGCCGTTCTTTTGGCGTCAGCCGACACTGCTGTTCACAGGGAATCAACTCTTCGGTCGCCAGGGACAGTAGCGGTAGGGATGCGCGCAGTTTCAGGCGCTCCGCCAGAGTGAACGCGCGATCGCGCATCATCGACAGGCCAGCGACTATACGCTTACGCTGCCGAACATAGACTTCAACCATGTCGCTAATACCGTTGGGCTGCATAAACCGGCGATAGAAATCGGTGGTGCGGCTCGACTCTTCCAGTCGCGCCAGCGTGACCGGCAGATGATTGAAGCGTCGGGGATGCAGCGGGTCTATCGGCATGAACGACGCCAGGTAATCCTGATGCGTTTGCGGGTCGATGCCGCTCAGGAGGTGATGTTCAGGTGTCAGCTGGTTGTCTACGAGATAAAACGCGGCGGTAGCGCCGGGGATAAAATGGGTAATACTGGTCAGGCAGTCATGGATAAAGGCATCTGGATGGATTGTGAATGGTATGGCGTTCATGATTTTCTCCCTGAATCGCTCCCTGATGTGGGGGTTAATACATTTTTTCACCCTAATCCAAACTTTGTTTTTAACACAATTTAAACATTTCGATAACGTGACGTGAGGCATGTATTCCCCGCACGCCGTTGCCAGTCGTTTTATCACGTCGTTTGGTCATTTTTTTGGCAGGCTCACACTATTTTCGTGCGGAACATCTCGCTGCAGTCAGATCGAAACCGTGGTCAACTGATAGCTGTCATCCAGCAGGGTAAAGCTGAACTGACGCTGCGAAGAACAGATCACCCGGCGGTCGCGGGTGACAAAGATCGCTTCAATCTGCGGTGTATCTGCCAGATACATCAGGCTGTTTTCCACGCCCATGCCGTATAGCAGCGTGGTCCAGATATCACCATCAATCGACTCTCGCGATATCACGGTCACGCTGAGCAGTTCGTTATCCAGCGGATAGCCGCTGCGCGGGTCGAGAATATGATGGTAGCGCCGTCCGCCGAGTTCGAAATAACGCTCATAGACGCCAGAGGTGACTACCGATCGGTTCATTACCTTAATTACGCCAATCAGCGCACCGTCTTCAGCAAAGGGCTGCTTCAGGCCGATGCCCCAGCATCGCTCCGTTTGGTGGCCGAGCGTCTGAATGTTGCCACCGAGGTTAATCAGCCCGTAATCCACCTGCTGCTGGCGCAGATAGTCTCGCACTTCATCGGCGATCCAGCCTTTCGCAATCGCCCCGAGGTCAATTTCCATACCGGCCTGATGCAGAAACACGCTGTGGCTATCATCGTCGAGGGTCATCCCGTCGGGCCGGGTCAGTGCCAGTAACGCTCTGATTTCATCTTCCGGCGGCACGCTGTTGCCCTGGAAACCAATTTTCCAGCGCTTGACCAGCGGGCCAATGGCAAAATTAAATGCGCTACCGGGCAGCAGGCTGACCCGGTGAGCGCGTTTAATCAGTTGATACACCGGCGGGCTGACGGCCACCGGATGGCGGCCCGCCGCATGATTAATCGCCATCACCTCCGAATGGGGGCGATTCACGGTCAGCCGGTTTTCCTGCTGTTTAATCAGCCGGAATACCCCGCGAGCCAGCGCTTCATCGTGCTCAAACAGCTTCAGCAGGATCGGGGAACCCATCATTACAGCGGAAAAGGCATATACCCCGTCCACCGGATGTCAGCGCCGCGCCCAGGCGGCGGCGTTACGGCCTGCCAGCGTGCCGAAAATGATGATATCGGCAATCGCGTTACCGCCAATCCGGTTGGCACCGTGGATGCCGCCGACCACTTCACCCGCCGCCCATGCGCCGCCGATCGGCTGCTGCTGAGTATCCAGCACCGCCGTTTCGGTATTGATGGTGATGCCGCCCATGGTGTGATGCACACCCGGGGCAATGCGGATGGCATAGTACGGTGCCTGGTTTAGCGGGTGGCGCAGCGCGGTGGTGCGGCCAAAGTCCTCATCATTCTGCTGGTCAACGAACTGGTTGTAGCGCCCCAGCGTGGTTTGCAGGGTTTCCTGATCCATATTCAATTTCACCGCCAGCTCGTGCGGGCTAGGGGCGCTGACAACAAAGCCTTTGGCGATGTACTCATCGGCGGCTTTGTTGTTACTGCGCACCTGATTGTCGAAGATTATCCAGGCGCTTTTCTCCGGCAGGGCGATAATCGCCGCCGAGACCTTGTCGCGGGTTTCCATCTCGTTATAGAAACGATGGCCCGCCTGGCTGACCAGAATTGCCCCACCGCCGCGAATCGCTTCGGAAATCAGGTAGGACGTGGTTTGCTCTACGGTCGGGTGGATCTGAATTTCGCCCATATCGACCGTGCCCGCACCAATGTGTTGCAGAATGGCAATGCCGCTGCCGGTGGCACCTTTGTGGTTGGTGGTGACAAAGCCATCCAGCTCAGGGCGATATTTCACCACCATTTCCCGGTTGGCGCTGAAGCCACCGGTGGCCACAATCACGCTTTTGGCATTCAGAACACGGGTGTCGTTGTATTCGTCCACCACCTTCACACCGCTGACTACGCCGTTTTCCAGCAGGATCTCTTCCACGGCGGTTTCCAGCAGTACCTCGATATTGCGCTGGTTAATGCCTTTTACCAGGCCGCTAATCAGGAAGCCGCCCACCGCAGAACGATCGGCAGGACGGTGGGTGCGCTCAACGCTCATACCGCCGGTGATGGTGATGTCGCTGAGTTCGATGTCATTGTCCTTCAGCCATTCAATCGCCCCCGGTGCCCGCTCAACGAATTCTTTCAGTAGCACCGGGTTGTTTTTGAATTTGCCGCCTTTCAGCGTTTCGTCATAGAACAGCGTTTTGCTGTCCTCGATACCTTTCAGCTGCTGATAGTGGGTTTCTGCCGCGTTCATCCCCACTGAAGCTTTAATGGTGTTGCCGCCGATGGTCGGCATCTTCTCAATAATCACCACGTGTGCACCGGCGTCGCTGGCCTGGATCGCCGCCGCCAGCCCGGCACCGCCGCTGCCGATCACCACCACATCGTAGCTCTGGGGAGCCTGCGGGTTGCCGCCTTCTTCGATCACGTGCTCTTTACTGGAGGTGGTCATCGCGCGTGAGACGGCTTTTTTCAGTGCCTCACTCTGGGTGGTGGCTCCGGTGATGGCATCCACGTAGGGGCTGTTGGCCACCAGCATACGGGTACGCAGCTTCTCAAAGGTGGTGGTGAAGTCCACATCGAGCGAGTCATCCGCCACCATTGCGATGTCAGTTATACGGTCGGTATCCAGCGTGACGTTGATTTTCAGCTTCAGCGCTTCGGCTTCCACTTTCTCCTGGTACACACCGGCTTTGTACTTCCGGCCGCCGGAGCTGACATCGCGGATCATCGCATCCACCAGTGAGAATCGCCACAGCGGTTCAGGAATGTTCAGCGCTTCCCGCTGGGTGCTGTTGATAAACAGCTCCAGCTGCTCGTTTTTAATGATGCGATCGGCCCAGTCCGGGTAGGCGATGCAGGCTTTACCCACCGCCACCAGATCGAAGCCTTTTTCCAGCGCCAGTTCGGCGTCAGCTTTATTCAGCACGCCGCCCACGCCGATAACCGGCACCTTTGCCAGGGTCGCCGTACGGGCGGCAAGATATTTGGTGATTAGCGGAGTGGGATCGTCGCGGTCAACAATCGACGGGCGCAACAGCTGGCCGACGGAGAAATGCACATAGTCAATGCCGCGCTCCGCCAGCTTCTCCAGCAGGTACATCGTGTCGTCGAAGCGGATACCGGGCACTTCCAGCTCTTCCGGCGAGAAGCGATAGCCGATGATAAAGGTGGAGTCGGCAAAGCGCCGCACCATCTTATGGGTGATCTCCAGCACCTCCAGCGGGAAGCGGGTGCGATTATCGCGGCTGCCGCCCCATTTATCATCGCGCTGGTTGGAGTTCGGTGAATAGAACTGCTGGATCAGATAGGTATTCGCACCGTGCAGCTCCACGCCGTCAAACCCGGCTTTGATTGCCCGGTTTACGGCGTCGCCGAACTTAGTGATCATCACGTCGACTTCTTCTGCGGTCAGCGCCTGCGGAGTCGTTGCGCCTTCACGGGGAGCGGCGATAGCGCTTGGCGCTACCGGCGTTTTTCCGCCGATCAGCTCCGGCTCCACCATGCGGCCACCGTGATAGATCTGCAAAATGGCCTTGGAGCCTTTGGTCTTGATAGCGTGGGCAATTTTTGCCAGACCCGAGATTTTATTATCGCTGTCGATGCCGATAGCGCCGGGGAAAGCCGGCCCTTTGGGGTCGATAAAGCAGGACTCAACGATCACTGTACCAATGCTGCCCGCGCGATCGCGGTAGTATTCGACCAGTTCACTGGTGACCGTGCCATCGTAAAAGCCGGTACAGGTGGTCATGGGGGCCATTAACAGACGGTTTTTCAGCACGGCGCCGTTCGGCAGCGTCAGCGGATTAAGAACAGGGCTTAACGTATTCATCAGGTGGGCTCCAAATAAAAATTCTTATAATTCTGTTGCAGGCGACGATTTAAAAAATAGCGATTTAACGGCATCCTGTGGCGAATATAAAATTACTCGAGTGGATAGTTTTTTATTCTAAATTCAACCACCAACAATGAACAGATATTACTGTGCCAAAATAAAATAATTTATTAATTGTTAACCAACAAGAACAAAAAATCAACTTTCAATATACATAAAAATAACTTCAACAAAAACAATATCCTATATGTTATTTTTGTTGCGTGAACTGTATTGTCTATAAAGTAAACGACAGTTTTTCTCTGTTGAGATAAACCTTATTATTGATATTAATATTTCCATTTAATTTCGCGGGAATAGCAAAAGTAAACGAAATATAACAATGCATAATTTTATCTGATGGCGGATGGCTCCCTTGATACCCGGGTTACCCTCATAAAAAAATTAAAAAATAAACAGAATATCGGCTATAAAGTATGTGGATACTTCACTCAAACTCATCAACCTGCAGATAAAAACTATGAAACAGACATCGTCGGTTAGTGAAACCGCTGCTGCCCCTCCGGCCGCAACGGAAAATAAAAAACGCCTGATTATGATGTTCCTGCCCGTTCTCGTGGCGGTACTGCTGCTACTGATGCCGGTGCCTGAGGGGCTGGAGCCTTATGCATGGCACTTCTTCGCGATTTTTGTTGGTGTGATTGTCGGCCTGATTTTCGAGCCACTGCCCGGCGCAGTGATCGGGCTTACCGGCGTAGTGGCCATCGCTTTGTTCAGTCCGTGGGTGCTGTTCAGCCCGGCGGAACTGGCCGATCCGAATTTCAAAACCGCCACCCAGGCGTTTAAGTGGGCGGTCAGCGGCTTCGGCAACTCCACCGTGTGGCTGATTTTTGGTGCGTTTATGTTTGCCGCAGGCTATGACAAAACGCAGTTTGGCCGTCGTCTGGCGCTGATCCTGGTGAAATACCTGGGCCGTCGCAGCCTGACGCTGGGCTACGCCATCACCTTTGCCGACCTGCTGCTGGCCCCGTTTACGCCGTCCAACACCGCGCGCAGCGGCGGGACTATCTATCCGATTATCGCCAACCTGCCGCCGCTGTACGGCTCTAAACCCAACGACCCCAGCGCGCGTAAGATCGGCTCTTACCTGATGTGGGTGGCGATCACCGCAGCCTGTATCACCAGCTCGATGTTCCTTTCCGCGCTGGCACCGAACCTGCTGGCGCTGGCGCTGGTGAAAAGCGTTATCGGCTTTGATATCTCCTGGGGCATGTGGTTCCTCGCCTTCCTGCCGCTGGGCGTGCTGCTGCTGCTGACTATGCCGCTGATGGCCTACTGGCTCTATCCCCCGGAGGTGAAGTTCAACGATGAAGTGCCGCGCTGGGCCACCAGCGAACTGGAAAAACTCGGCAAGCTGTCGCGCAACGAAATCCTGCTGCTGGTGTTTGTGGTGTCCGCGCTGCTGATGTGGATCTTCGCCACGGCCTGGATTGAACCGGCGATGGCCGCGCTGCTGGTCGTGGTACTGATGCTGTGGACCGGGGTGCTGAACTGGAATGATATCACCAGCAACAAACCGGCGTGGAACACCTTCGCCTGGTTCGCCACGCTGGTGGCGCTGGCCGACGGTCTGGCGCGCGTGGGCTTTATCGCCTGGCTGGGTAAGCAGGGCGGCCTGCTGCTCCACGGCTACGATCCGCAGGTGTCGGCGGTGGTACTGATGATCGCCTTCTATCTGCTGCACTATCTGTTTGCCAGCACCACCGCGCACACCACCGCGCTGCTGCCCGCGATGCTGACCATTGCCGCCTCCATTCCGGGGATCAATATGCCGGTATTCTGCCTGATGATGTGTACCTCACTGGGCGTAATGGGGATTATCACGCCGTACGGCACCGGACCCAGCCCGATTTATTACGGTAGCGGCTATCTGCCGACCAAAGACTACTGGCGAATGGGCACCATCTTCGGACTGTTCTTCCTGTGCGCACTGATGCTGATCGGCTATCCGTGGATGGTGATGATGTTCTGATCTGGCACAGAAGTCATGGTTATTATCCGCAACTCCCTATAACATTCTCACTAAACCTGCCGGCCCCGCTTCTCCCCGGGCCGGCCAGATAAAAACCATAATGAAATATCGCCAGTGACGTTGCCGGTAGTTCAGCGATGTTGCGCGGCTACTTATCATTAAGTGAGAGCAAAATGTCGAAAAAACCGTTCCATTATCAGACCCCGTTCCCTCTTGCCAAAGAGGATACCGAATACTATCTGCTCACCCGCGATCATGTTTCCGTCAGTGAATTCGACGGTCAGTCTATTTTAAAAGTGGAACCGCAGGCGCTGACGCTGCTGGCGCAGCATGCCTTCCACGACGCCTCCTTTATGCTGCGCCCGGCGCACCAGCGCCAGGTGGCCGCGATGCTGGCCGATCCGGAAGCCAGCCAGAATGACCGCTACGTGGCGCTGCAGTTTTTGCGCAACTCCGAAATTGCCGCCAAGGGCATTCTGCCGACCTGTCAGGACACCGGTACGGCGATAATTATGGGTAAAAAAGGGCAGCGGGTGTGGACCGGCGGCGGCGATGAGGCCGCGCTGGCGCAGGGGGTGTACAACACCTACACCGAAGACAACCTGCGCTATTCGCAGAATGCCGCGCTGGATATGTACCGTGAGGTGAACACCGGCACCAACCTGCCCGCGCAGATCGATCTCTACAGCGTTGATGGTGATGAATATAAGTTCCTGTGCATGGCCAAAGGCGGCGGCTCGGCCAATAAAACCTACCTCTATCAGGAAACCAAAGCCCTGCTGACGCCCGGTAAACTGAAAAACTTCCTTACCGAGAAAATGCGCAGCCTGGGTACTGCGGCCTGCCCGCCGTACCATATTGCCTTTGTGATTGGCGGCACGTCGGCCGACAGCACGCTGAAAACCGTGAAGCTGGCCTCGACCCACTATTACGACCAGCTGCCCACCGAGGGCAACGAGCACGGCCAGGCGTTCCGCGACGTGGCGCTGGAGCAGGAGCTGCTGCTGGCGGCGCAGCAGCTGGGGCTGGGTGCGCAGTTTGGCGGTAAATACTTCGCTCATGATATCCGCGTGATCCGCCTGCCGCGCCACGGTGCATCCTGCCCGGTGGCGATGGCGGTATCCTGCTCCGCCGACCGTAATATCAAGGCGAAAATCAACCGCGACGGTATCTGGATTGAGAAGATGGAGCAGAATCCGGGCCAGTATATACCGGAAGAACTGCGCCAGCAGGGCGAGGGCGATGTGGTGCAGGTGGATCTGAACCGCCCGATGAAGGAGATCCTCGCCCAGCTGTCTGAGTATCCGGTCTCGACCCGCCTTTCACTCAGCGGCACCATTATCGTCGGGCGCGATATCGCCCACGCCAAGCTGAAAGAGCGAATTGATAACGGCGAAGGGCTGCCGCAGTACATTAAGGATCACCCGGTGTACTATGCGGGTCCGGCCAAAACGCCGGAGGGCTATGCCTCCGGTTCGCTGGGGCCGACCACCGCCGGGCGCATGGACTCCTATGTTGACCTGCTGCAGGCCAACGGCGGCAGTATGATCATGCTGGCGAAGGGCAACCGCAGTCAGCAGGTGACGGATGCCTGCCAGAAACACGGCGGCTTCTACCTCGGCAGTATCGGCGGCCCGGCTGCGGTGCTGGCGCAGCAGAGTATTAAAAGTCTGGAGTGCGTCGAATACCCTGAGTTGGGTATGGAGGCTATCTGGAAAATTGAAGTCGAAAACTTCCCGGCCTTTATCCTGGTCGATGATAAAGGCAACGACTTCTTCCAGCAGATCCACAATCAGTGCGACACCTGCGTGAAGTAATCGCGTAAAAAAAGTCACCCCCTCGCTTTGAAGGGGGTGACGCATCGCCTGAGCTCACAAGCAATGACGTAACACCCGTGCTTAACAGGACGCAGCTTCAGCGTTAACCTCTGACCCGTTACCTTTACGTCTATTTCAACTCGTCAATCCGTGGTGGTACCTGCGCCATCAGCAGCGCTGCGGCCGCTGCAAAAGAACGCAGTCAGCGCAAGCGCTTTTCGACGTTGCCCGCCGCTGGTCAGGGCTGTAACTGGTTAAACGCATCCAGCAGCTGCTGCAGCTGGATCATTCTCTCTTTGCCAAACTGCTGTTCAATCTGACGGTAGCCTTCATCAATTTCCAGCCGGGCTTTGTTGTACAGTGCCAGCCCTTCCGGGGTCAGCGCGGCCACCAGCTTGCGCTGATCGTTCACCGGTTTAAGGCGTGATACCAGCCCGTCGCGCTCCAGACGAGTCAGTATGCCGGTCAGGCTGGGGCGCAGAATGCAGGCCCGCTCGGCCAGTTCGTGGAAATCCAGAGTAGTGACTTCAGCCAGAATACGCACGATGCGCCACTGCTGCTCGGTCAGTCCGTAGCGATTGAGGATCGGGCGAAAGTAACCCATGGCGGTTTCCCGCGCCTGTAAAAGGGCGATGGTCAGAGATTCGTGCATACGGCTCCACGCTAGTCAATTTTAAAGGTTTCATTAATAGTAACATAAATGCATTTTCCGCTGAATTCCTCCCGGTCATGTACTTTCCATTTATCGCCTTGTACTTTTCAATTTAATGAAATGTAGGTGTTTTTTTGTAAGTGTTATTTTTTTGTTAATCACGTCACAAGCCGGAAAACTGATGTTGATCTGTACTTCTTTAGCGAGTAATTCTGATTTCATTAATATGTTAACGAATTGCTTGCCATTGAGGATCAGAGATGAAAAGAACGGTATTTGCAGCTGCACTCAATCATCAGTCGCAGATTGAGGCCTGGGCAGCAGCGTTCCAACAGCCTCCTTATCAACACCCGCCGCAGCATCCGGTATGGTTTATCAAACCGCGCAATACCTGGCGCAGCCATCGGGACACTGTCGGTCTGCCCGCCGGCGAGCAGGTCTACAGCGGCGCAACGCTGGCCGTAGTGATTGGCAAATCGGCGCGCAAAGTGAGCGCGGAAAAGGCGCGCGAGGTGATTGCCGGTTACGCACTGGCTAATGAGCTGAGCCTGGCGGAAGAGAGCTTTTACCGCCCGGCGATCAAGGCAAAGTGCCGCGACGGTTTTTGCCCGATCGGAGAGGCGGTGGTGCTGCCCGACGTCAGCGCACTGCAAATTATCACCGAGGTGAACGGCGAAGTCCGCGACCACTGGAACACCGCCGATCTCAGGCGCGGTGCCGCCGAACTGATTGCTGCACTCAGTGAATTCGCCACCCTGCAACCGGGCGACGTCATTCTGCTGGGCACCCCGCAGCAGCGGGTAGCCATCCATGCGGGTGACGTGGTGACGATCAAAGCGGCCGGTCTGCCCGAACTGAGTAACCGCTTCAGCGACAGCGCACCGCCGGTGGAACAGCTCTCCGGCCAGCCCACGCTGTTTGCCCTCGGATTGAACTACGCCGATCACGCCAGCGAACTGGATTTTAAAGCACCGGAAGAGCCGCTGGTGTTTATCAAAGCGGCAAACACCCTGACCGGCGATCACAGCGTTTCCGTGCGCCCCGACAACGTGGAATACATGCATTACGAAGGGGAGCTGGTGGTGGTGATGGGGAAAACCGCCCGCCACGTCAGCCGCGAAAACGCGCTGGACTACGTTGCCGGTTACACCCTGTGCAACGACTACGCGGTGCGCGATTACCTGGAAAACTACTACCGCCCCAATCTGCGAGTGAAAAGCCGCGACACGCTGACCCCGCTGCGCGAAGCCATCGTGCGGCCATCGGCGCTGCCCGATCCGCATAACCTCGCGCTGAAAACCTTCGTCAACGGCGAGCTGCGCCAGAGCGGTAATACCCGCGACATGGTGTTCGATATCCCGTTTCTGATTGCCTGGCTCAGTGAATTCCTCACCCTGCAGCCGGGCGACATGATCGCTACCGGTACGCCGAAAGGGCTGGCCGACGTCAGGCCGGGGGATGAAGTCGTGGTGGAGATCGAAGGGGTCGGCCGCCTGACCAACCGCATTGTCAGTGAACAACAGTTTGAGGACAGCCTGAAATGAACAAGATTAACCACTGGATCAACGGCAGAAACGTTGCCAGCAGCGACTATTTCACCACCCGCAATCCGGCGACCGGCGAGGTGCTGGCGGAGGTAGCCTCCGGCGGAGAGCAGGAGATCGCCGAGGCGGTCGCCGCAGCAAAAGTCGCCTTCCCGAAGTGGGCTAACACGCCGATGAAAGCGCGCGCACGGCTGATGCGCCGCCTGGGGGAACTCATCGACCGGGATGTACCGGAGATCGCCGCGCTGGAAACGGCGGATACCGGATTGCCCATTCATCAGACCCGCAATGTGCTGATCCCGCGCGCGTCACACAACTTTGAGTTTTTCGCCGAGATCTGCCAGCAGATGAACGGCCGCAGCTATCCGGTTGACGACAAAATGCTCAACTACACCCTGGTACAGCCGGTGGGGGTTTGTGCGCTGGTATCGCCGTGGAACGTGCCGTTTATGACCGCCACCTGGAAGGTGGCACCGTGCCTGGCGCTGGGCAATACCGCGGTGCTGAAAATGTCCGAACTGTCGCCGCTCAGTGCGGATCGCCTCGGTCAGCTGGCGCTGGAGGCGGGCATCCCGCCGGGTGTACTGAACGTGGTGCAGGGTTTTGGGGCCACGGCGGGAGATGCGCTGGTGCGCCATCACGATGTGCGGGCGGTGTCGTTTACCGGCGGTACGGTGACCGGGCGCAACATTATCAAAAACGCCGGGCTGAAGAAGTTTTCCATGGAGCTGGGTGGCAAATCCCCGGTGCTGATATTTGAGGATGCTGACATTGAGCGGGCAATGGACGCTGCGCTGTTTACCATCTTCTCGCTTAACGGCGAACGCTGCACCGCCGGTTCACGCATTTTCATCCAGCAGAGTATCTATCCCGAGTTCGTCCGCCGCTTCGCCGAACGGGCCTCGCGGCTGATTGTGGGCGACCCCACTGACCCGAAAACCCAGGTTGGTGCGCTGATTAGCCAGCAGCACTGGGAAAAAGTCTCCGGCTATATCCGCCTCGGTGTTGAAGAGGGGGCCACGCTGCTGGCAGGCGGGCCGGATAAACCGGCGGGGCTGGAGCAGGGGCACTTCCTGCGGCCCACGGTGCTGGCAGATGTCGACAACCGCATGCGCGTGGCGCAGGAGGAGATATTCGGGCCGGTGGCCTGCCTGATCCCGTTCCGTGATGAGGAGGAGGGACTGCGGCTGGCCAACGACGTGGAGTACGGCCTGGCGTCCTACATCTGGACCCAGGACGTCAGCAAGGTCATGCGTCTGGCGCGCAGTATCGAAGCCGGCATGGTGTTTGTAAACACGCAAAACGTGCGCGATTTGCGCCAGCCGTTTGGCGGCGTTAAGGCTTCCGGCACCGGGCGCGAAGGCGGCGAATACAGCTTTGAGGTGTTTGCCGAAATGAAGAACGTCTGTATTTCGTTTGGCGATCATCCGATCCCGAAATGGGGCGTCTAGGCTGTTCAACTTTTACGAGGGCAGCCGCACGAAGCAACGTTCGGTGCGCGCTGCCAGTTCACATCACAAGAGAGCCGCATTATGAGCAATAAAACCATCACATCATCCTTGCCCGTGCCGGATATTCTGCGCTGCGCTTATATGGAAATACAGGTGACAGACTTGCAGGCCGCCCGCGAATTTTATGTCGATATTCTGGGCCTGCAGGTGACGGAAGAGGACAGTCATACGCTGTATCTGCGCACGATGGAAGAGTTTATCCACCATAACCTGGTGCTGCGGGAAGGGCCGGTCGCCGCCGTGGCCGCTTTCTCATATCGGGTGCGCAGCCCGCAGGATGTGGACAAAGCAGAAGCCTGGTTTAAATCGCTGGGATGCCGGACGGAACGGCGCGCGGGCGGCTTCGTTAAAGGCATCGGCGATTCCGTGCGCGTAGAAGATCCGCTCGGTTTCCCCTGCGAGTTCTTCTACGACGTACAGCACGTGGACCGCCTTGCCTGGCGCTACGATCTCTACACGCCGGGCGCGCTGGTCAGGCTGGACCACTTTAATCAGATTACCCCCGATGTGCCGCTGGCGGTGGAGTATATCCAGGGGCTGGGTTTCCGGGTAACCGAGGATATTCGCGACGATAAAGGTGTGGTGTATGCCGCCTGGATGCGGCGAAAACCGACGGTGCACGATACGGCAATGACCGGCGGGGCCGGGCCGCGCATGCACCATATTGCCTTCTCGACCCATGAAAAACACAACATCCTGTCGATCTGCGACAAGCTGGGCGCGCTGCGTAAATCCGACCTGATCGAACGCGGGCCGGGCCGTCACGGCGTCTCTAACGCCTTTTACCTCTACCTTCGCGACCCGGACGGCCACCGCATCGAAATCTACACCCAGGACTACTACACCGGTGACCCGGACAACCCGCTGGTCAGCTGGGACGTGCACGACAACCAGCGCCGCGACTGGTGGGGCAACCCGGTGGTCCCGAGCTGGTACACCGACGGTTCGCTGGTGCTGGATCTGGACGGTAAACCGCAGCCGGTTGTTGAGCGCAGCGACCCCAGCGAGCTGGCGGTGACCATCGGCGCGGACGGTTTTTCCTATACCCGCAAGGGCGACGTTGAGCAGGGCTTTAAGCTCGGCAACACGCTGTAAACACCGGAGGCGCTATGCCGCATTTTATCGTGGAGTGTACCGACAATATCCGCCAGCAGGCCGAGCTGCCACGCCTGTTTGCGGCGGTAAATCAGCATCTGGCCGACAGCGGGCTGTTTCCGCTCGGCGGCATCCGCAGCCGGGCGCACTGGATTGACTGCTGGCAGATGGCCGACGGCAAACGGGATTACGCCTTTGTGCATATGACGCTGAAAATCGGCCACGGCCGCAGCCTCGAACAGCTACAGCCGGTCATGATGGCGCTGTTTGCACTGATCAAACGCCATTTCGCGGCGCTGATGGCCGAGCGCTATCTGGCGCTGTCGCTGGCGGTGGAAGAGCTGCATCCGCAGCTGAACTTCAAACAGAACAATGTACATGCCCTGTTTGAACCGGATGAAAAAGGAAAACCCGATGCTAAATGACGCCACGCTGGATCGGCTGGCAGCCGAACTCCATCAGGCCGAGAAAAACCGTGAACAGATCCGCCAGCCGTCGCTGGCGCATCCCGATATCACGATTGAAGACGCCTACGCCATTCAGCGCCGCTGGGTGGCGAAGAAAATTGCCGAAGGCCGCGAACTGAAGGGGCACAAAATCGGCCTGACCTCGAAAGCCATGCAGGCCAGCTCGCAGATTGATGAGCCGGACTACGGTGCGCTGCTGGACGATATGTTTTTCAGCGAGGGCAGCGATATCCCGCTGGATCGCTTTATCGTGCCGCGCGTGGAGGTGGAACTGGCGTTTGTGCTGGCAAAACCGCTGCGCGGGCCGGGATGCACGCTGTTTGACGTCCTGAATGCGACGGATTACGTCATTCCCGCGCTGGAAATCATCGATGCCCGCTGTCATCAGATCGACCCGCAGAGCCAGCGCCCGCGCAAGGTCTTCGACACCATCTCCGACAACGCCGCCAACGCGGGCGTGGTGATGGGCGGCCGGGCGGTCAGAGTGGATGCGCTGGATCTGCGCTGGGTCAGCGCGCTGATGTATCGCAACGGGGTGATTGAAGAGTCCGGCGTGGCGGCCGGGGTACTGAATCATCCGGCAAACGGCGTGGCGTGGCTGGCTAACAAGCTGGCCGCGCACGAGGTGCAGCTGGAAGCGGGGCAGGTGATCCTCAGCGGTTCGTTTACCCGCCCGGTGGCGGCGCGCAGGGGCGATACCTTCCACGTTGATTATGGCGTGATGGGCGCTATTGGCTGCCGTTTTATCTGAGGAACGATGATGACAAACAACATTTTCAAGCAGGCGCTGCGGCAGAAAACGCCGCAGATTGGACTGTGGCTGGGGCTGGCAAATTCTTACAGCGCCGAGCTGCTGGCCGGAGCGGGATTCCACTGGCTGCTTATTGACGGTGAACATGCCCCTAACGACCTGCGAACGGTGCTCGGCCAGCTGCAGGCAATTGCGCCCTACGACAGCCAGCCGGTGGTGCGGCCGGCATGGAACGACCCGGTGCTGATCAAACAGCTGCTGGACGTAGGTGCGCAGACGCTGCTGATCCCGATGATACAAAGCGCGGAGGAGGCGAGGGCGGCGGTGCGCGCTTGCCACTATCCCCCGCAGGGCATCCGTGGCGTTGGCAGCGCGCTGGCACGCGCCTCGCGCTGGAACCGTGTTCCCGACTACCTGCAACACGCCGGGGAACAAATCTGCACGCTGGTGCAGATTGAAACGCGCAAAGGCGTTGAGAACCTGAACGAAATCCTTGCCGTTGACGGTATTGACGGCGTGTTTATCGGTCCGGCGGATCTGAGCGCCGATATGGGCTTCGCCGGTGACCCGCGCCATCCACAGGTGCAGGCGGCGATCGCCGGGGCGATAAAAACCATCCGCGCCGCCGGAAAAGCACCGGGGATCCTGATGGCTGACGAAGCCCTGGCCCGCCACTACCTGGAACTGGGGGCGCTGTTCGTGGCCGTGGGTGTGGATACTACCCTGCTGGCGCGAACGGCAGAGGCACTGGCGGCGAAGTTTATTCGCGAACCGGTCAGCCACGGCGGGCAACAACAGAGCGGTTATTAACCTGCGGAGATGTGCTATGACCTCGTTAATTCAGTCAGAAAGGGGGACATCACTGTCCGCCATTGAACAGAA
Organism: Pantoea coffeiphila; assembly: GCF_016909495.1. Taxonomy (GTDB): domain Bacteria; phylum Pseudomonadota; class Gammaproteobacteria; order Enterobacterales; family Enterobacteriaceae; genus Erwinia; species Erwinia coffeiphila. The sequence goes on from NZ_JAFBFW010000006.1 coordinate 55,495, forward strand.
CGTGATTCGTAAACTGTTTCGTCGCCCGATCGTGTTTCTCTTTATCCTGTTTGTCTTCTCCTTTCTTGACCGGATTAACATAGGCTTTGCCGGGCTGACCATGGGCCAGGACCTCGGTCTGACCTCCACCATGTTTGGCCTGGCGGCTACGCTGTTTTACGTCACCTACGTGCTGTGCGGCATACCCAGCAATGTGATGCTGGGTATGATCGGCGCACGGCGCTGGATTGCGACCATTATGGTGGCGTGGGGTATCGCTTCGACCTGTACCCTGTTTGCCACCGGTCCGACCTCGCTGTATGTGCTACGCATGATCGTTGGCATTACCGAAGCGGGCTTCCTGCCCGGTATTCTGGTTTACCTGACCCACTGGTTCCCGGCGGTTTATCGCGCCCGGGCGAACGCGCTGTTTATGATCGCCATGCCGGTCACCATGATGCTGGGGTCGCTGGTCTCCGGCTACATTCTGGCGCTGGACGGGCTGCTGAATTTACGCGGCTGGCAGTGGCTGTTTTTGCTGGAGGGTGCCCCTTCCGTGCTGCTGGGCGTACTGGTCTGGTTCTTCCTTGACGATGCCCCAGCAAAAGCCCGCTGGCTGACCGCGGAGGAGAAAACCGCGCTGGCGGCGATGCTCGAGCGCGATCGTCAGCAAAACGTGCAGCCGCAGGCGGAAAACGGCAGACCGCTGTGGCGACAGGTGCTGACCCCGATAGTGCTGCTGTATACCCTTGCCTATTTCTGCCTGACCAACACGCTGAGCGCGATTAATATCTGGACGCCTCAAATCCTGCAAAGCTTTAACCAGCACAGCAGCAATATCGTTATTGGACTGCTGGCCGCCGTGCCGCAGCTGTGCACTATTTTCGCCATGATTTGGTGGAGCCGCCGTTCCGACCGCCGCCACGAGCGTAAGTATCACACGCTGCTGCCGTTCCTGTTTGCGGCAGCGGGCTGGCTGCTGGCGTCGGCAACGTCACATCCTCTGCTACAGCTTGGCGGCATCGTGATGGCCTCGATGGGTTCCTTCAGCGCGATGGCGATCTTCTGGACGACGCCCGATCGGGCTATCGGGCTGCGGGCCAGAGCGCTGGCGATTGCGGTTATTAACGCGGTGGGCAATATCGGCTCCGCCTGCAGCCCGCTGTTTATCGGCATTCTGCACGACATGACCGGCAGTTTTAACAGCGGGCTGTGGCTGATGGCGGCGCTGCTACTGCTGGGCGCGGCGGTGGTCTGGCGAATACCGATGCAGCGCGAGGTGGCCATTCAGCGGGATCCGCTGAACAGGGCGGCGGTGAAATCATAATCATGGACGGAGTAACGATGATGGAAAATATCAATATCAGTCAACAGTACGACGACCGACAGTATGCCGATGAAGACGTCCACTATGCGACGTTTTCCGGGCTGGCGGCATTCTTCGGCCGCGATATGCGCCCGCACTGGCACGATCGATTTTTTCAGCTGCACTATCTGACCAGCGGAAAAATGGAGCTGCAGCTGGATGAGCATCATTACTCGCTACAGGCTCCGCTGTTTGTGCTGACGCCGCCGTCGGTGCCGCACGCCTTCAACACCGAAAGCGACAGCGACGGCCACGTTTTGACCGTGCGCCAGGAGCTGATCTGGCCGCTGATGCAGGCGCTGTGGCCCGGCAGCCGCGAGTCGCTGGATATTCCCGGCTTCTGCCTGTCGCTGGCCTCGCGCCCCCAAACGCGGGAGGCGCTGGACAGGCTCTGGCCGCTGATCGTGCAGGAGTTTTCTTCCCAGCTAAGCGGCCGACAAACCCAACTCAGGCTGCTGGCACAAAGCCTGTTTACCCTGGTACTGCGCGAAGCCGATCTGCACGACAGCGGTAACGTCAGCGTGCGGGGTGAAATGCGGCTTTTTCAGCGTTTCAACCAGATGGTTAACGAAAAATACCGCGAGCATCGTACCGTACCGGACTATGCCCATGAGCTGGGGATCAGTGAATCGCGCCTGAACGAACTGTGTCGTCGGCTGGCGAACCTGCCGCCCAAGCGCCTGATCTTTGAAAGGGTGATGCGTGAAGCCCGCCGAATGCTGTTGTTCAGCACCTCCAGCGTTCACCAGATTGCCTGGCAGCTCGGATACAAAGATCCCGCCTATTTCGCTCGTTTCTTTCATCGTCTTGAAGGCTGTTCTCCCAGTGAATATCGCCGACGATAGGCTGTAATTCCCCGGTTTTGCGAGCGCGTTCACGTTTTCATTCAAGACCGGGTTCATTGCTGAAAAGTACCGGTGATGGCCTGATTCGTCTCTTCCTCCTTCTGCGCTACCACGCTTAAATCTCAACAAAGAAAAAACAATTCATTAACAACAGTGGCGATTTACGGCCACTGCGTTTCTCCGAAACAGAAGAGGTTACTATGAAGCCAGAAGATTATCGTGCCGAAACGACCCGCCCCTTTACCGGCAGTGAGTACCTGAAGAGCCTGGATGACGGGCGTGAAATTTATATCTACGGCAAGCGGGTGAAGAATGTGACCACTCATCCTGCCTTTCGTAACGCCGCTGCCTCCGTTGCCGGCTTATACGATGCGCTGCACGCGCCGGAAAGCCACGACAGGCTGTGCTGGAACACCGATACCGGCAACGGCGGCTATACTCATCGCTTCTTTCGCTACGCCCGCTCCGTTGAAGAAATCCGCCAGCAGCGCGATGCCATCGCCGACTGGTCGCGCTACAGCTACGGCTGGATGGGGCGCACCCCGGACTACAAAGCGGCATTCGGCAGCGCGCTGGGCGCCAATCCTGATTTTTACGGTGAATACGCCGCGAACGCGCGCAGCTGGTACAAACGCATTCAGGAATCCGGCCTCTATTTCAATCACGCCATCGTTAACCCGCCTATCGACCGCAATAAGCCCGCCGACGAGGTGAAAGACGTTTACATCAAGCTGGAAAAAGAGACGGATGCGGGCATTATCGTCAGCGGCGCCAAAGTGGTGGCGACCAACTCCGCGCTGACTCACTACAACTTTATCGGCTTTGGATCGGCACAGGTGATGGGCGATAACCCGGATTTTGCACTGATGTTTGTCGCCCCGATGGATGCTGACGGCGTGAAGCTGATTTCCCGCGCCTCCTACGAGCTGACGGCTGGCGCAACCGGATCGCCGTTTGATTACCCGCTTTCCAGCCGTTTTGACGAGAACGATGCCATTCTGGTGATGGACAAGGTGCTGATCCCGTGGGAGAACGTGCTGGTTTACCGGGATTTTGACCGCTGCCGCCGCTGGTATTTTGAGGGCGGGTTCGTGCGGTTGTACCCAATGCAGGCCTGCGTCCGGCTGGCGGTGAAGCTGGATTTCATCACCGCGCTGCTGCAAAAAAGCCTGGAGTGTACCGGCGTACTGGAGTTTCGCGGCGTGCAGGCGGCGCTGGGCGAAGTGGTGGCCTGGCGTAACCTGTTCTGGTCGCTGAGCGACGCGATGTGCGCGGAATCCACCCACTGGATCAACGGCGCATACCTGCCGGATATGCAGGCGATGCAGACCTATCGGGTGATGGCGCCGATCGCCTGGGCCAAGATCAAAAACATCATTGAGTGCAACGTCGCCAGCGGCCTGATCTATCTGCCGTCCAGCGTGCGCGATCTGCAAAACCCGGAAATCGACGGCTATCTGGCACGCTTTGTTCGCGGTTCCAACGGCATCGATCACGAACAGCGCATCAAAATCCTTAAGCTGATGTGGGATGCGATGGGCAGCGAGTTTGGCGGCCGCCATGAGTTGTACGAGCTGAACTACGCGGGCAGCCAGGATCTGGTGCGCATGCAGTGCCTGCAGCACGCGCAGAAATCCGGAGCAATGAACGGCATGATGACGCTGGTTGATCGCTGCCTGGCCGACTATGACCGCCACGGCTGGACGGTGCCGCACCTGCATAACAACCACGATATTAACCAGCTCGACAGCCTGCTGAAATAAGGAGAAGCCACCATGTCCGATGACAACCAACATCGCCTGCGTTTTCGCGATGCGATGGCAAACCTGCCTGCGGCGGTGAATATTGTCACCACCGAGGGCCCGGCAGGGCGCTGTGGGATTACCGCCACCGCTGTGTGTTCGATTACCGATTCGCCGCCCACGCTGCTGGTGTGTGTTAACAGCAAAAGCGCGATGAATCCGGTGTTTCGCCAGAACGAAAGAATGTGTATTAACGTACTGAACCACCGGCAGGAAGAGATGGCCCGCCACTTTGCCGGGATGACCGAGCTGCCGATGGCGGATCGTTTTCTGCTGGAGGGATGGCGGGAGGGCAGTCTCGGGCAGCCGATATTGAATGAGGCGCTGGCCAGTCTGGAAGGCCAGATTGCTCAGGTGCAGACGCTGGGCACACACCAGATGTACCTGGTGGAGATCCGCCATATCTGGCTGGCGGCATCCGGTGACGGGCTGATTTACTTCAAACGACGCTTCCACGCGCTGACGGCAGGGCAGCAGGAGACCGGCTAGCGCCCGGCGGTTGCAGCATTTCGCTCATCGCTTTTAAACTGGCTGAGTGTGTGCCCTTGCGCCACACCAGCCAGATTTCAATATTGCCCATCCCTCCACCCAGCGGCCAGGCCTGGACGCTGTCGCGCCCCGGCATACTCTCCAGCATACTGGCCGGGATCAGCGCCAGCCCCGCGCCCGCGCTGACGCAGGCGAGAATGCCGTGATAGGACTCCATTTCGAAAATCTTTCCCGGCACGGCATTCTCCCGCGCGAACCAGTTTTCAAACAGCCGCCGATAGGAGCAGTTGGCGCGGAAGGCGTAAATCGTTGAGCCGGAAATGCTGGCGGCATCCGGCACCGGTGGATGATTCAGCGCGCCGATCAGCACCAGCTCTTCGCTGAAGGCCGGAACGCCCTCCAGCTGCGGATGCTTCGGCGGCCCGTCGACGAACGCCGCGCTGTAGCGGCCGGAGAAAATCCCGTCAATCATATCGCCGGAAGGCCCGGTGGAGAGATCCAGCTCCACCTGCGGCCACTGCTGATGGTAGCGGGCAATCAGCGGCGGCAGGCGCACGGCAGCAGTGCTTTCAATCGCGCCCAGGGTAAAGACGCCGCTGGGATGTTGGCCGGAAACGCTCAGCTTCGCCTCATCGGCCAGCGCCAGAATGCGCCGGGCGTAGTCCAGCAGCGTGCGGCCGCTGTCGGTAATATGCAGCCGCAGTTTTTCCCGGCGGAACAGTTCGCAGCCCAGCTCTTCTTCCAGCTGGCGCAGGCGGGTAGAGATATTTGACGGCACGCGGTGCAGCCTGTCGGCGGCAGCGGTAATGCTGCCCTCTTCGGCAATCGCACGGAAGACATCCAGCTGGGTCAGATCCATATCATTCTCAATTTGAGTAAATAACTTTCATTATTATTCATTTTTAAAGAAAGAGTGACAAGCTTATCCTTTACCTCATGCCGCATTTCAGCCTGAGCCGCTGGGTGCCATGTCGAACCGAATGACCGAGAAGGTGCAAAACATGACCGACGTAAATTCTGCCGTTTCCCGCAACCCCGCCACGGGCGACGTGGTGGCCCGCTATCCTTTCGCCAGCCGGGCCGACGTTGATGCCGCGCTGGCACAAAGCGACAGCGCTTTCCAGCACTGGCGCACCAGCCCGCTGAGCGCACGCGTGCAGCTGCTGCTGTCCGTTGCCGCCGGGCTGCGCGAACAGAGTCGTGCGCTGGCGGAGATGATGACCACGGAAATGGGTAAGCCCATCGATCAGGGCCTGGCCGAAGTGGAGAAAAGCGCGAAGCTGTGTGAATGGTACGCACAGCACGGTCCTGACTTCCTGAAACGTGAACCGACCACCGTTGAAGGTAACAAAGCCTTCGTTGACTATCTGCCGCTGGGCGCGGTGCTGTCGGTGATGCCGTGGAACTTCCCGATCTGGCAGGTGCTGCGCGGCGCGGTACCGATTCTGCTGGCGGGCAACAGCTATCTGCTGAAACCGGCCCCGAACGTGATCGGCTGTGCGCTGCTGCTACAGCAGGTGCTGAACGATGCCGGGGTGGCGGAAGGGCTGTTTGCAGTGGTTAACGCCGATAACGACGGCGTGGCGCAGGCGATTAACGATCGCCGTATTAAAGCCGTGACCGTGACCGGCAGCGTGCGCGCCGGATCGGCGATTGCCGCGCTGGCCGGTGCCGCCATCAAAAAATGCGTGCTGGAGCTGGGCGGCTCCGATGCCTTTATCGTACTGGCGGATGCCGATATCGATGCGGCAGTGAAAGGGGCGATTGCCGGTCGCTTTATGAATAACGGCCAGCTGTGTATCTCGGCGAAACGCATCATTGTAGAGAAAGCGGTTTTTGATACCTTCCGCGACAAATTCCTTACTGCGGTGAAGGCGATGAAAATTGGCGACCCGCGTGAAGCCGGGGTGTGGATTGGCCCGATGGCGCGTTACGATCTGCGTGACGAGCTGGATTCGCAGGTGCAGGCCACGCTGAAAGAGGGCGCCACTCTGCTGCTGGGCGGCCACGTGCTGCCGGGCGACGGTAACTACTATGCGCCCACGGTACTGAGCGACGTCACGCCCGCAATGACCAGTTTTAAACAGGAGCTGTTTGGCCCGGTGGCCTCGCTGATTGTGGCGGATGATGCCGAACATGCGGTGGCGCTGGCCAATGATTCCGAATTCGGTCTGGGGGGCAGCCTGTGGAGCCGCGATCTGGAGGCCGCACAGCGCCTGGCGTCGCGCATTGAAACCGGCGGGATGTTTATCAACACGCCAAGCTTCTCCGATCCGCGCGTGCCGATCGGCGGCGTGAAGAAGAGCGGTTTCGGTCGCGAGCTGTCGCACTTTGGCCTGCGCGAGTTTACCAACCCGCAGACCGTATGGATTGAACAGCCCTGAAGTTACACCGCCATATGGCTGAACCAGTGCTCCAGCTTGTCCGGCGGTAGGGGATGGGAATAAAAGAAACCCTGGATTTCGTCGCAGCCCAGATGCTGCAACGACGCCAGGGTTTGCAGATCTTCCACGCCTTCGGCCAGCACCACGTAGTTCAGCTCTTTCAACATGGTGATCATATGGCGGGCAATCACTTCGCAGGCCGGATCGCAGTTCAGCTGCTGGATCAGCGAACGGTCCAGTTTAATCACATCGATGGGGATGCGGCGCAGGGTATTAATGTTGTTGTAGCCGGAACCAAAATCGTCCAGCGCGATGCGAAAGCCGCGCTGCTTGAGCATATCCAGCCCCCGGCAGGCCTCGGTGCTTTCCAGCACCTGCTGGGTTTCCAGGCATTCAAGGGTCAGATCGCCGGGCTGTAAACCGGCGCGCCGGGTTTTCTCTGCCAGATCGCAGGCAAACTCCGGGCGGGAGAAGTCGCTGACGCTGAGGTTAACCGATACCGGCAAATTCAGCCCTTTTTCACGCCAGACCCGCAGCTGCAGCAGCGCGTGGTCAATCACCCAGTCGGTCAGTTCATCCATCAGGCTGGTATGTTCCGCCAGCGGGATAAACTCGGCAGGGGAGATATTGCCGGCAACCGGATGCTGCCAGCGCAGCAGCGCCTCCAGCCCGACCGGTTTACCGGTGTGCAGGCAGAGCTGCGGCTGATACACCAGGTACAGACCCTGGCTGCCGCGCAGCGCCAGCGCCAGATCGTTTAGCAGCTGAAAATTGAGATTGCGGCGGCTGTCGCTGTCGGCGTTGTAGGCCATCGCCGTCTGCTTCTGGCTGATGGCCTCATGCAGGGCGCTGACCGCCTGGCGCAGCACCTCTGTGACCTGAGAGGTGGCAGGCACAAAACTCACCTCACCGACGTAGATTTTCACATCAATGGTGATATCGCCCAGTACCTGAGCACGAATATGTTCCAGCCGATCGCTGAGTGCTCTGGCGTTGACCGCGCTGTTTTTTCGGCTGAGCAGAGCAAAACGACCGGTAGCGACGGTGTACAGCACGTCCTCTTCGCTCAGATGCAGCCGGGAACGTACCGTTGCGGTCAGGGCTTTCAGCAGTGTTTCTACGGCATCCATCCCCATCGAGCGGGCGATTTCATAGGCGCGCGGCATATCAATGCAGTCAATCAGCGTCAGGGTCAGCGGATCGAAGCTGGAGGCACGCTGCAGCAGGCCGATATCCTTCAACAGCCGCTGGCGATTGGGCAGCTGGGTGACCACATCTTTGTAACCCGCAGTGTACCAGGCATCAAGATAGCCGCTGACCAGGCCCGCCAGCAGCTCCAGCATCGTTGACTGATGTTCATCAATGGTGTGCGGCCGGGTGTCGGTAATACACAGGGTTCCCACTGAAATGCCTTCCCGCGTGTAGAGGGGTATACCCGCGTAGAATCGAATGAAAGGCGCGCCCAGCGTGAAGGGACTTTGGCTGAAACGCGGGTCAAGCAGCGTGTCGCTACAGATCAGCAGCGAATCACTGAGCACCACCTGGCGGCAGAAGGCGTCATGCAGCGAACTTTGCGGCACATCCAGGCAGCAGGCGGCCTTAATATACTGATTTTCATTATCCAGAACCGAGACAAAGCAGCCCGGAAACGCCAGCAGATCGCTGGCGAGCAGGGTGAATTTTTGCAAAATATCATCGCGGATAGCATCTTCAGATTTGAGCATCTCAAGGGCAGCCAGGCGTCTGACATCATCGTTACTGAAGGTCCCACTCATGGTTTGGATTCGCATTAAAGAGTTGATGGCTGCTGACCCCGTCAGACTATCACGATTCCTCTCTCTGACTGGTCGATCTTCACTGCTGTCATCATGAAAATAATTTTTAATGATAGTGAAGAGATTGCATCATTCCAATGCGGTCCCGGGTTTTGCTGGCACTACAAACAAAATTGTGATGCCTGTCATGGCTCAGAGAGCCATGTCGGTGTTTTCCTGATGATTTTTTCGGCGGTTCCAGCCCAGTTCGGGGGCGATCAGCGTGGCAAAGTCGCTGATGATCTGGCGATACTGATCTGCGGTGAACTCATAGGGTAACTCCAGTCTTAGTTCATCCACTTCCCGCAGGATCGGGTCGTTAAACAGGCGCTCGAGGATCTGCTCCGCGCTGCCGACAATATCCTGTGAAAACAGCGTACGGCGCGGCCCCTGCGGTGTCAGCGTGCGCTCATAGCGGCTGGCGGCAAATTCCGCGTAGCGGCGGCGGGTTGGGGTGTCCGCGCTGTCGATGGGCACAATGACCCGGCCTGCGGCGATGCGCGGCCGACGCGGGGCATCTTCGGGCCAGTTTTTACGATAGGTGGCAATCTGCGCCAGCTGGGCCTCATAGTAATTATTCGTCTCTTCACCTGAGGTCAGATTGCCGATCAGCATGTTAAAACCGTTCGCCGCCGCCCAGGCCGCCGATTTCAGCGAGCCGCCGCCGTACCACAGGCGGTTAACCAGCCCCGGCGAGTCGGGATGCAGGCGCGGGCGCTGCTGGTTGCCCGGCGAGGCAATCAGGGTATTTTCATCCGCCAGCCAGCGGCCGCTGAGGTTATCCCGCAGGCGTCGAACCCGATCGTAGGAGAAATCCTCCTGCCGCCAGTCGCCGGAAAACAGCGCCGGGCCGATCAGTTCCAGGTGGTTCGGCTGCCCGGCACTGAGGCCCACGTTGAGCCGTCCACGGGACAGCACGTCCACCGTCAGTAAATCTTCCGCCAGCCGAAACGGGCTTTCATAGCCCATCTGGATCACCGCGGTGCCCAGCTCAATATGCCGGGTGCGCTGCGTGGCGGCGGCCAGAAAGGTACTCGCCGAGGAGACGCCGTGCTCCAGATGGCGCTGGCGAATCCAGCCACCGTTGTAGCCCAGCGATTCACCCAGCTCGAACAGTTGCAGGGTCTCTTCCAGTCCCTGTAGCGGCGCGTGGTCCGGGTAGTTCCCGGGAGTAAGGAAAGCGATATGCGATATGGCCGGTTTTGTCATGGTGTCCATCCGTTCAGACCTGATGTGGGAAAGGCGCGCTGAAAAATCCTTCAGCATCGGGCAATTGTGTTGCCTGCCCCGCACTTTGCAAAATGCTGAATCCGGCACTCTATTTTCATCTGGTGAAAACGGTCGTCGAAATAAATCCACCTAAACGCTTGCGGTTGCGCTCAGGATGCAATAAAAAAGTCTCTGTCAGGGGAGTCTCGCCGAAGAGACTGAGAGGCTGATTGCGATTTATCGCGGCTCAGCGACCCTTAGAACCTGACCCAGTTGATACTGGCGTAGGAAGACCTGTCGTGCCGCTTCACCGCACGCCTTATCGGGCAGATCGCAGCCGCCGAACGCCGATACTCTCCCTTCTCATTATCGCGGGTCTTCTTAGTTATCTGAGAGGCCGGTATGACGTTTGTAACTACTCTCCCTGAATATTTCGCCGAGGCGACATCGTGAGCCACTGGTCGATCCTCGGTTCCGGCGTGACCGGGCTGTGCGTGGCGACCGCGCTGGCCGACGCCGGAGAAAAGCTGGAAATCATCACCTCTGATGAACACTGCCCCGCGTCGCACTATGCGGGCGGTATGCTCGCGCCGTTCTGCGAGGGCGAAGGCGCACCGGAAGAGGTGGTCAGGCTTGGGCAGGGCTCCGCCGACTGGTGGCAGGCGCACGTCAGCGGCGTGGCGCGCCAGGGTACGCTGGTGATTGCGCCGCCGCGCGACAGCATGGAACTGAACCGCTTTGCCAAAATGACCCAGGGCCATGAGTGGGTGGACCCGGGCAGCGTGGAGGATCGCCTGGCCGGGCGCTTCGCACGCGGGCTGTTTTTCCCCAGCGAAGGGCACCTTGACCCGCGCAAGGCGATGCAGGAGCTGCGGCAGAAGCTGCTGGCCGCGGGCGTGGCGATCCACCACGGCAAACCAACGGGCAAAATTATCGACTGCCGGGGGATTCACGCCGCGCCGCTGCTGCCGGAACTGCGCGCCGTGCGCGGTGAGATGCTGATCCTGCAAAGCGATGAGGTACAGTTTTCGCGCCCGGTCCGCCTGCTGCATCCGCGCTTTCCCTGCTACCTTGTGCCGCGCAGCGAAGGGCGCTTTATGCTCGGTGCCACCATGGTGGAAAGCAACGACGCCAGCCCGATCAGCGCCCGCGCGCTGATGGAACTGCTGAGCGCGGCATACACCATCGACCCGGCGCTGGCCGAAGCGCGGGTGATTGAAACCGGCAGTGGCCTGCGCCCCTCTTACCCGAACAACCTGCCGGATATTCGCTATCGCGACGGCACCTTCCACGTCAACGGCATGTACCGGCACGGCTTTCTGCTGGCACCGATCGTGGCGCAAAACCTTATCCAACAGCTGTCGCAGGAGACGCGCTGATGCACATTTTACTGAACGGTCAGGCGACCGAAACCCAGGCCGCGACCCTGACGGCGCTGCTTAACGAGCAGCAGATCGATCGCAGCTGCGTGGCCTGTGCGCTGAACGGCGATTTTGTCCCGCGCGGGCTGTATGACGCCACGCCAATTAACGAAGGCAGCAAGATTGAAGTGCTGTCACCGATGCAGGGGGGGTGAGATGAACTTTTACGATTACGCACCTGAATCACGTTTTCTGCTGGGCACGGCGGGCTACCCGTCGCCGGAGATTTTAGGCCAGGCGATTGAAGCCTCCGGCACCGAGATTATTACCGTCAGCCTGCGTCGTGAAGGCGGAGCGGGTGGGGCATTCCGCGATCTGCTGACCCGGCTGAACAAGCGCGTGCTGCCGAATACGGCAGGCTGCCATACGGTGAAAGAGGCAGTGACTACCGCACATATGGCGCGTGAGCTGTTCAACACCCGCTGGATCAAGCTGGAGGTGATCGGCCATGCCGACACGCTCCAGCCGGACCCGTTCGGGCTGGTGGAAGCGGCGCGTATCCTCTGCGAAGAGGGGTTCCAGGTGTTTCCTTACACCACGGAAGACCTGGTATTGGGCGAGAAGCTGCTGGAGGCGGGCTGCCAGGTACTGATGCCGTGGGGCGCACCGATCGGTTCCGGCCAGGGACTGCGCAATATTGAAGGGCTGCGCACCATGCGCGCATGGTTTAAGGACGTACCGCTGGTGGTGGATGCCGGGATCGGCACGCCGAGCCAGGCCGCGCAGGCGATGGAGATGGGCTTTGACGCGATCCTGCTGAATACCGCCGTAGCGAAAGCGCAGGACCCGGTGCGTATGGCCAGCGCCTTCCGCGATGCGATCCACGCCGGGCAGCAGGCGCTGCTGGCCGGGCCGATGGAGCGCCGCGATATGGCGGCGGCCTCAACCCCTGTCTTCGGCCTGGCGGAGTTTAACTGATGGATCGCTACCAGCGGCAGACCATGCTGCCGGAAATCGGCCCGCAGGGGCAGCAGAAGCTGGCGCAGGCGAGGGTGCTGGTGGTTGGCGCAGGTGGTCTGGGTGCCACCTTACTGCCGCAGCTGGCCGGGGCCGGAGTCGGCTTCCTGCGCGTCTGCGATGACGACCGTGTGGAGGTGCATAACCTGCACCGGCAAACGCTGTTCACCATGCAGGACGTCGGCCAGCCGAAAGCCGTAGCTGCGCGCCGGGCGCTGAACGCGCTGAACCCGGAGTGCGAGGTGGAAGCCGTTGATATCAGGCTGTCCGGCAGCAGCCTGGATCATGCGCTGCGCGATATGGATATCGTGGTGGATGCGGCGGATAACTTTGCCATCACCTGGCTGCTTTCCGACGCCTGCTTCAGCCGTAATTTGCCGCTGATTTCCGCCTCGGTTCTGGGGCGGCAGGGCTATGTTGGCGGCTTCTGCGCCGGGGCACCGAGCTATCGTGCGCTGTTCCCGCAGCTGCCGTCCTCGGCGGCTAACTGCAGCACGGCGGGGGTGATGGGGCCTGCGGTCGCCACGCTGGGCGCGCTACAGGCGCAGATGACCCTCAGCGTGCTGCTCGGCCTGACGCCATCACCGCTGGGCTGCATGGTGAACTGTGATTTCGTGAACTGGCGTTTCGGCCAGTTCCGCTTTGACGGTGCACCGGAACCGACGGAAGCCATCATCCCGTTCCTCGACGCACAGATGCTGACGGCGGAAGACTGCATTGTGGAGCTGCGCAGCCTGGAAGAAGCCCCGGTGAGCGTGGCCGCCCAGGCTCAGCGCATCCTGCCCGCCGAGCTGGCGGCCTGGCAGCCACCGGCGTCGGGGCGTATCGTACTGGTCTGCGCCAGCGGCATTCGTGCGGGCCGCGCGGCGCAGCAGCTGAAAGAGCGGGGATACCGCGATCTGGCGCTGGTGGCCGCGGACTATATTCCGGGGGAGTGACGATGAATTGCGCGTCAGGGGAGGATGAGCTCTTACCCGCTGACGCGTTTAATTATTTGTCTGAGGGATGAAACGCCCGTACAACGCGCATTTCATTTTCATCCCATAGCCACGGGTTTTCGTTTTCAGACAGAGTGGACGTTTCTGATTCGGAGGTCTTCTGTGAAGCTTTTTGACTGCCCGAGATGACGTTACGGCCTTTGTCTGTTATTCGTATTTCAACATTATTGTAAGCATAGAAATCATCATGGATGTTTTGTTCGACAATTTCTTTCAGATTAGAATGACCTGGTCGGTTGCCGTATTCGATCAATCCCTTTATTTCTAACTCATCAAGAAATGCCGGAATTTCCATCCAGTTAATAAAATCATCGTTAAATTTTGCATGATGCAATCCACAAAGGTCGATGAACCGTAAACCGGTGGCATCATTCACGATTGTCAGCAATTCCCGCTCGCTGCGTGTGAGATGACTTTGCCGTTCAGGTAATTCTTCAAGGAAGCGTTTTAATAGCTGAGCGGTCCATTCGTCCGCTCGTTCCTGACTGAATATCTCGGCGGCAAGTTCAGGTGTATCGCTGGTTAATGCGTGCCAGATAGCATTGTTTTTCTCAACCAGATGCGGTGTGACTTCCGTTGCCTTCACCAGTGCGGGCTGCCAGGTTTCGGTTGATTGCTCGGCAATCGAGTGAGGATAGGCGTATAAATTGACTCTTCCGGCCAGAGTGGGATTGATATCGGTGATGGCTTTGATCAAAAAGACAGTGTTGATTCTTGAAATGGTTTTCACATCCAGCCAGATATCGATAGGGTGATTTTTCTCACTATAATCGAGTATTTCCTGCAGTGTTTCCGCCTCATAAACATCGGTATTCAGGTTGTTCAACGAGTGGAAGATGCCAGGACGGGTTTTTCTCTGCTCATCACGCTTAACGAAAATGTCAGTGGCTATTTTTGTATTATAAATAGGGTCAGTCGTAAAGTTAGGTTTAAATGAGATTATCACGCTGTTGTTTTTGGTGTAAATCTCTGTGGGTTTTATTTTATTGCCATTGTGTACCATAAACTTAAAGTGCCCCGCCGATGAGTCATTGGGGAGAATAACGAGTTTTTTCAAAATTTCCTCTCCAGTTCGAAATGCTAAATTAATAATGAGGATAAGATAACCAAACGTTCTCCGGCAAGGGTGACAGAGTGTGGGTAATCTGCTGGCTGAGTGGAACCTTTTTATTGGTGAGCATTAAAATAATAATTAATTGTTTGATATGGAAATGCTATTAATACTGTTATCTGATGGTGTCGTTGTCAATAATATAAAAATATATATTATGGTTTGTGGTATTTGTATTCCTCAAGCGTTTTTGTTCTGCAGGGCATTACCTTTTCCTGCCTCAGTGCGGCGGGAAATCCACCGTAGCCTACGTATTGAACAACGAAGAAAACGTCTGGCACGGACCGGGTGACATCTCCCCCGTCGGCGTTGCCGCCAATCTGCATATCGATATGAGCATCACCAACCTGGGGATTCAGGAATACACGCCGGTCAACGACGCGCTGATGGAGGTGTTCCCTGGCTGCCCGGAAATCGACCGCGGCTATGCCTACCTGAGCGACCGCCCGGGACTGGGGGTAGATATCAATCTGAAAGAAGCGGCGAAATACCCGGTGCTGGGCGGCATTCCCGAATGGACCCACGCGCGCCTGCCGGACGGGACTGCGGCACGCCCGTAAGGGGTTTGTAAGGGTTGATGTATTGATAGGGGCTGCCGGGATGGCGGCCTTTTTTTAATACTCATACTGGCTGTAGATGTTTGGAGGTGGGTAGGGGGATTTGGAAGGGGGACAAATACGGTCGTGATTAATGCAACAAGGTTCTCAATTAAGGTGAGTAAGATAAAATGTTCAATATCCTATAGGGA
The DNA here is from genome assembly GCF_016909495.1 of Pantoea coffeiphila. GTDB lineage: Bacteria > Pseudomonadota > Gammaproteobacteria > Enterobacterales > Enterobacteriaceae > Erwinia > Erwinia coffeiphila. The sequence goes on from NZ_JAFBFW010000006.1 coordinate 70,618, forward strand.
TCATAGATATGCATTCAAAACATTGCTTTTAACTGACTTCAAATGCAATAATATTTGATAAGTTGTGACTATTCGGATGTTAGAAATGAAGATCAGTGCACTGACGGAACGCATCTCATTAAAAATTATTAGTTTGATTGATGCCGGTGATATTTTGGCTGGCTCTCACCTGAGCGTTCCTAAACTCGCTGAAAACCTTGACGTTTCGCGCACCCCTGTACGTGAAGCATTAATGTTTCTCGAGCAGAAAGGGATTCTTGAGCAAAAACTCAATCGTGGTTTTTTTGTCAGTAATGACTATGCCCCACAGAAACGAGAAGAAGAATTAGTCCCGGATGGCCCCGATTTGCCAGAATATTACCAATTAGCCGAAGATTGGTTACAGGACAAAATCGAAGCCGAAGTGACTGAGTTGTTTTTGATGAAGCGTTATGAACTGACCAAAAGCCAGCTATCAACGATTCTGGCGCGCGGAATTAGCGAAGGTTGGGTTGAGCGTAAACAAGGTTATGGCTGGCGTTTTTTACCCGTGGCCAAAACAAAAGCCGCTCTCGAACAGATTTTCAGCTTCCGCATGGTCATCGAACCGATGGCCATCCTTGAGCCGACTTTTAATGCGCCTCAGGAAAAAATAAACGACATTCGTCGCGAGCTTGAAATGTTACTGGAATCGGGCATTGAACGCTTATCCCCGACTCAACTTCAGATAGCTGGCTATCGTTTCCATGAAACTATTATCAGCTTTTCAAACAATCCTTTTTTTGAAATTTCTCTTCGTAACGTCAACCGCATGCGTCGATTGATGGACTATCGCATCATGGATGACCGCAGCCGCTACTATGCCGAAGTTAAAGACCATATGCGTATTCTGGAGATGATTGAGGCCGGGCAACGTATAGAAGCGTCGTACACGATGAAGCAGCATCTTTATGTCGCGCTAGAGAACAAAAAACGGCGTCGGATAAGTGCTGAAGCAGAATGAAAAAAGGCTCACCCGGTGAGCCTTTTTTGTATCAACTGGCGGATGAATATATTGGGTACAGTCCAAGTAGTAGTCCCGATCCCAGGAAAATCATGCACAGCAGGAATGCCCATTTAAAGGTGTACTTCTGATGATCGCTGAACTCAACACCTGCCAGACCGACCAACAGATAAGTCGAAGCCACAAGAGGGCTCAACAGATGCACGGGTTGTCCCACAAGTGAAGCCCTGCCGATTTCTGCTGCCGTAATGCCATAGACCTTTGCTGCTTCTGCCAACACCGGCAGTAAGCCGTAATAGAAGGCGTCATTCGACATAAAGAACGTACCCGGTAAGCTGATCAGCGCGGTAATCGGAGCAAGGTAAGGTCCCCACGCATCAGGTAATACGTTAAGCAACGTACCTGACATCGCCGTAACCATTCCCGTGCCAGAAAGAATACCGGCGAAGATACCGGCAGCCAGGAAAATGGAGGTCTGATTAAGCGCTGCCGGCGCGTGGGCTGCGATGCGTTGGCGTTGTGCATCCAGATGCGGATAGTTGATCAGCAACGCAATGGCAAATGCGACCATAAACAGGACTGACAGGGGCAGAAGTTCCATCACAAGCGATGCCATTAATACAATCGTTAGGGCCGCATTCAGCCAGAACAGTTTTGGTCTGCGCAGTTCCTCATTCACATCATTAATGGCTGGCAGATAGCTCTCGGCATCCTCTTCCATCACTGAACCGTTACCCTTCGTTTGAATACTGAGCTTACCCAGGCGGCGACGTTCACGAATCCCGATATACCAGGAAAGCACCAGTACGCCGACAAGGCCGCACAGCATGGTGGGAATGAGCGGGATAAACAATTCGCTGGATTCAACTTTCAACGATGCCGACACGCGCGCCAGCGGTCCACCCCAGGGAAGAAGATTTGTCACGCTGCCTGACAGGAACACCACACAGGTTAGCGCCAGCGGATCGAGGCGAATACGTTTGAACAGCGGCAGCATCGCGGTGACACAGATCATATAGGTCGTTGAACCATCGCCGTCCAGCGAAACCATCGCCGCCAGTAATGCCGTACACATAACGGCCTTTACGGGATCGCCATTAATGATTTTCAGGAAGAAACGGATTATGGGATCAAATAAACCGGTATCAAACATGGTGCTGAAATATAGTATCGCGAATATTACCATTATGGCCGTGGGAGCCACTTTTTTCAGTCCGTCGATCATCATGCCGCCCATTTCACCGCCGAAACCTGCAATGATGGCAAAGATAATGGGAATAAGTGTTAATGCAACCAGTGCGGAAAGTCTTTTGGTCATAATCAGGATCATAAAGACCACGATCATGCCGTAACCCAGAAAAGAGAGCATAAAAGCCTCCTACGCATATATTGCTATATGCGTAATTAAATGAATTGTCGTTGTAAAAAGCGTGAGGTGGCTTATTAACTCATATGCATTCCGCCATTGAGGGAGAAATTAGCCCCGGTAGCATAGCCGGCTTCATCTGATGCCAGCCAGGCGCAAATCGAAGCGATTTCTTTTGGCGAGCCCAAACGGCGTACGGGTATTTCCTGCACGATTTTATCGATGACCTGCACCGGCGTGACGGTTTTCAGCTTACTTGTCGCAAGATAACCCGGTGAGACCGTGTTAACGGTAACGCCGCGCGCGGAAACTTCACGGGCCAGTGCTCGGGTGAAACCACGCACGGCATATTTCGCGGTAGAGTAGTTTACCTGCCCGATCGTGCCGACCTGAGCGTTCAGGGAAGAAATATTGATTATTCTACCCCAACCTCGAGCCATCATTCCGTCTACCACCTGACGCGTTACGTTGAATAATGAGTTCATGTTGATGTCGATGACTGCTTTCCATTCCGGAGGCTGCATGTCGCGAAATAAAACATTGCGAGCCGTTCCAGAGTTATTAATAAGCACGTCAACTTCGCCAACGTCAGCACGGATTTTTTCAAAAGCTTTAACGGTAGAATCCCAGTCTGCAACATTGCCTTCAGATGCAATAAAATCGAAGCCTAATTTTTTATTATCATCAAGCCAGCTTTGTTTTCTTTTTGAGTCTGGCCCGCAACCAGCAATTACCTTAAAACCATCTTGAGCTAATCGACGGCAGATCGCAGTTCCAAGACTGCCCATACCGGATGTCACATAAGCAATACGTTGGGTCATACCCTTCTCCCAGATACATTTTATTAACGGTTGTTCACTATCTGTTAACAGTAAGCGGTGAGCAGGGAATTTCTGCAATGTGGGTTTGCTGAAATTGTGAGCGAGATCGTTCATTTTGTGCATTTGAAGTTAATTAAATGCAAATAATCTTTATGGGATCAAAATTTTCCCACCATGGAAGGTCTTTTAAAGGCCGGAAATACGCAGTGTTTTATGGTTTTGACTAAAAAGTTGCGACTTTGATCACTTTGCATTTTTTGCACTTGTGTAATTATAAATGCAAATAAAGGAGTGTGTTATGGCAAGTTTTGCATATGTTGGCTGCCGCACGTCAACCTGGCGCGGCGCAAGAGGTAAAGGTATTGAGGTTTTTCACATTACGGATTCTGGTGCATGGCAGCATGTGCAGTGCATAGCGTCAGTACAGGAAAATCCTTCATGGCTAACGTTAGACCCAGGGCGTAAACGTTTGTATGCATTGCATGGGGATGGCGATCGTGTCGCGGTGTACGATCGTAATGAGAACACCGGCCTGCTGACATTAGTCAGCGATCAAACCACTGGACCTCGCCACCGCAATCCAGCGCTTGACCCACAGCGTAGGAACAATCCGGTCGGTAGTTCACTGACGCCAGACAATGCCGTGCTGCTGATCGCGAATCATGAAGGCGGCAATATCGCTGCGTTAACAATTGAGCCTGATGGCCTGGCCGCGCCATCACATCTGGCCTTTGTTGAGGGGCATCCGCAGGATGACGTTCAGTCACTTTCACGACCGCATGAAATTGTTTTTGCGCCAGGGAGCGCGCTTTTTGCTGTTCCGATGCAGGGACGTCCCGCTGGCAATGGCATCGACATGGTACGACTCTATCGCTGGAACGGAATCCAGTCTGAGTTATCTGACGAGGTGCAACTGGCTGAGGGGAGTTGGCCTCGCCACGTTGATTTTCATCCCAGCGGACAATGGCTGTATGGCGTCAGCGAACTCAGTAGCACTGTCAGCGTATTCGCGGTGGATTTAACACTGGGTAAGTTAACGCTGATCCAGACCCTTTCTGCATTGCCAGAAGGTTACACCGCGCGCAGCGATGCAAGTGAGATAGAGGTACATCCTTCTGGTCGTTTTCTCTATGTCGCCAATCGCGGTCATGACAGCATCGCAATATTCGCGATAGATGCACAAAACGGTACGCTTGCGCCACTTAGCTGGGTGCCTTGCGGTGGAAAAACGCCTCGTTTCACCACGCTATCGCCTGACGGCAAGCAGTTTTATAGCGCCAACGAAGATTCAGATACTATTCAGGTCTTCAATGTAGATCTCAGCAGCGGTATGTTGATAAAAACCAATATCGTTATTGAAGCAGCCAGTCCAACCTGCATTTGCTTTGTCTGACAGTAAACCGGTCAGCTCAGGCTGGCCGGTTTTTACGATCTTCTCTGCCATCCTCAATCTCGCATCCTTTCGCGGGCATAAGGCTTTTGATCAAGGTCTTAACCGAAGGAGAAGCATGTGCGTATTTTTTTACCCCGACTAACAGCTCTCTGCTTGCCCAGGTTTCTGCCAATGGGATGCCTCTGACCCCGTTGTGCAGGGCGGCCGGAGAGATCTCATTAACCGGCAGAATGGCGATGCCAAGCTGATGGCTGACAAGCTCCGCCATTGACACAAAACTGCTGACGCGTAGCCCAATATTGAGTGTTTTTCCCAGCTTGCGTGCTTCCCTGTCAAGAATATGGCTAACCGCACTATCACGATGGGGGCCGATTATCTTTTCATCGATGATATCGGTGAGTGTAAGGGACGCACTTTCCGCTAACGGGTGACCGGGCCATACCATCACCGCCAGATGATCCTGTTGCCAGGGCCAGACTTCGATGCCCAATGACGGCGTCCAACTGGAGAAAATCCCCACGTCAGCACTGCCTTCCAGCAATCCCTGCACCACGCTGATGCCGGTATGTTCTTCAATATCAATATCGGTTTGAGGATAATTTCCCAAAAATTGCCCAATTGCCTTCGGCAGACAGTGCATCAGGGCGGCTGAAATGGTGTAGATACGAATATGGCCACGTACGCCTGCAGCATAATCGCTTAACTCTTCTTCCATTTGTTCCAGATTGCGAAAAACCTGGCGGGCGTGATAAAGCAAAGAGTGTCCGGCTGGTGTCAGTTCAATTCCGCGCGGCAGTCGCAGCATCAGCTGCGTTCCAACCTGTTGTTCCAGTTCGGCAACGCGTTTACTCACCGCCGAGACAGCGGTGTGTTTGCGGTGTGCCGCACGCGTCAGGTTCTGCTCTTCTGCAACGGCCACAAAGATTGATAACGAAACAAGGTCATAACGCATTGGGCTATCCACTCATTGGTCCAGGGTTTGCTGAATAACATACGGCAAAATGCCACCGTGGCGCAGATATCGCAGCTCCTGCTGCGAATCAATAACGGCGAGCAGGCTAATTTGGGCCAGTAGCTCGCCATCGCGGTGGATATACATCCAGAGCGGATTATTGCCGGGCTGCAGCGATTCTAACCCAGTGAAATCCAATTTTTCACTGCCATCCATGTCAGGTAAGCGTTCAGCTTCCCCGTCCACAAAATGCAGCGGCAGAATCCCCATACCGATGAGATTGGTGCGATGGATACGCTCAAAGCTTTTTGCCACCACCGCTTTCACGCCCATTAATGCCTGAGCTTTGGCTGCCCAATCCCGACTGGAGCCAGCGCCGTAACGCTCGCCGGCAAACACGACTAACGGCAAATCTCTGGCCAACCAACTCTGCGCAGCTTCATAAGCGGGCAAAATCTGTTGGTGTCCAACATCCCAGGCAAAACCGCCGCCGCCGCGTCGGTCTTCGGGCAACAGGCGATTTGCCAGTGCTTTATTAGTGAATGCACCGCGTACCATCACTTCATGATTGCTGCGGCGTGTAGAATAAAGATTCAGGTCCTGGGGATCTTCATGGCGGTCTAACAGCCATTTTCCCGCCAGGCTGCTGGCGGGAATCGCGCCAGCGGGTGAGATGTGGTCGGTCGTCACGTCATCACCAAACCACAGGAAAGCGTGCGCGCCGCGAAGCGTTAAAGGCTCATTCGCGTTTCGCGGCAACTTATTCAGATATCCCGGACGACGCAGATAAGTTGATGAATCTTCCCACTGATAGAGAACGCTACCCGGTGCGGTAATCCGTTGCCAGTGAGGTGTGCCCTGCCAGATGACGTCACGACGCTTAACGTAGAAGTCTCGCTTCATAATTTTTTCGACCCAAAGCTGCACTTCTTCTTGGCCTGGCATTAAATCGCGCATGTAAACCGGCCGTTGGTCTTCATCAATTCCCAATGGAGCCTTGAGCATGTCGTGCGACATATGACCTGCCAACGCCCAGGCGATCACCAGAGCAGGAGATGTCAGGTAGCCGTGGCCAAGACTGGGATTAACGCGGCGTGGGAAGTTACGGTTGCCGGACAACACGCACACCGCCTGAAGCCCATCATTAACCAGTTCTTCCATCGCCGGTTGAAGTGCACCTGAGCTACCAATACAGGTCATGCAGCCATAACCGGCAACGTCATAACCGACTTTTCCAAGCTCATCCAGCAGCCCGGATTCACCAAGATAATCAGTCACAGCACGTGAACCCGGTGAAAACGAGGTTTTGACCCAAGGCTTCGGTTTTAATCCATGACGTGCGGCATTACGAGCGAAGAGCGCCGCCTGTACCACCAACCACGGATTGGCTGTCGTAGTGCAACTGGTGATGGCAGCAATGGCAATCGCTCCTTGATGAATGGGCTCAGGATAAGCGTCATGCGCCCAGCTACGCGCCTGAGCTTGAACGGAGATACTTTGTGTAAAGCTTTCGGCAGCATGACTTAAGGCGATCTGCTGATGCGGATTCACCGGCCCGGCCATACTCGGCTCAATGGTGCCAAGATCCAGCTCAATAAGCTGCGTGAATATAGGTTGCGGTATTTCCGGGCTGCACCAAAGATGCTGTGCCTGCATATAGCCGGTAATCAGCGCCTGTTTCTCTTCACTTCTTCCGGTCATGCAGACATAGTCTGCACTGCACCGATCAAAGGGGAAAAAAACCACCGTAGCGCCGTATTCTGGGGCCATATTGGCGATGGTTGCGCGAGACTCAAGCGGTAGCAGATGAAGTGAAGGTCCGGTGAATTCAACGAATTTCCCTACAACACCCTGTTCGCGCAGTAGGCGGGTAACGTGCAGCGCCAGATCGCTGTCACTCACGTCAGCAGACAGTTTCCCTGACAGGGATATACCAATCACTTCAGGAAAACGTAGCGTCACCGGTTCACCGAGTAAGGCTGCCTGACCTTCAAGTCCGCCAACGCCCCAGCCAAGAATACCCAGCGCGTTAATCATCGGCGTATGGCTGTCGGTAGCAATCATGTAATCCGCATGCAGCAGCGGAATAGCGTCACGCTCATCAACGGTAACCACCTCGGCTATCGCTTCAAGATTCATCAGATGAATGATGCCTGTTCCGGGAGGAATGACACGGAAATTATCCAGGCTTTGCTCTGCCCAACGTATGAAACGATAGCGTTCAGCATTGCGGCGGAAATCGAATTGTAGATTTTCCTCCAGTGCGTTAGATGATGCGTAGCTTTCAACAATCACTGAATGATCGATAGTCAGCACTGCCGGAATAAGCGGATTAATGGCGCGGGCATCGCCACCCAGCTCAGCCGTCAGATCGCGCATTGCGGCGAAATCCGCTAACGCTGGCAGGCAGGTTGTGTCATGGAACATCAGGCGATCGGGATAAAACCCCACTTCTTCGTAAGCGGCTTCTCCTGACAGCATGCGAAGAAATCCGGGCAGCGTATCCGGCGAGCGTAACGCGACGTTCTCAAGCAGAATTCGCAAGCTGTAAGGCATCTGCTGCAGTTTTTCCAGCGATATCAGACGACTTAAATCGATGAAGTGATAGTTGCAGCCGTTTATGATTAACTCAGAGCGTTCCAGAGATAAGGGCAATGTCATACAAACCTTCCGTTACCGCATTTGTTTTTATGTTCTTGAAGGGATAACGATGACAGGAGAGAAAAGGAATGAAAATTGAACGTTTGATAAGATAGCGTTCTCCAAAAGAGAACGCTATTGTCGGAATGATTACTCGGAAAAATGGCGCTCAATGATGCACTGAACGGAGCCATCCTGCTGCCATTGCGTTAAAAGCTCAGTTATTTTTCCATGTAAATCAGTGTTTTTATGCGGCACGCAAATCGCCTGATTAATTTGTCCAAAGTTATCAGGCAAAACCCGAAAGCCCTGATTTTCCCGTGCTGCACGCTCAAGTGGCTGGCGAATTCCAGCAGCCATATCGCCTTCTCCGTTAAGAAACGCATCAATCGCCGCCTGAGAAGAACCGAGCCGATTGAGCGTGGCATGCTGCAATTCGCGAGAAAGCTGCAGATCGTAGGCTGCCCCTTTACCCACATTTATGACGACACCTTCTCTATCCATTTGCTCCACGCTTCGCCAGTGGCTGTCAGCTTTGACCATCACTGTGCCCTGAATCGCGATATAAGGCTGAGTAAAACGCAGCACCTCTTCACGTTTTGGATCGACCGCGAGGAACGCAATGTCCCAGACGTCTTGCAGCGCGTCATCAACGACGTTGCCTGCGGTGTGGTAAGTAACGAAATCTGCAACGGTATTCAGCGTAGCGGCAATTCGATTGGCAATTTCAACAGTCATGCCGCCCGCCGACCCGTCTGGCAATACTTTTGCCAGAACAGCGTTACCGAGATTGATAGCGAAACGTAAAGGGCTAGCGCTGGCTGGCATGAGGTTCCTCCGGGAAGCTGTCGTTGTTTTCTTGCTTAGGCTCAAAGTTCAGGCGCTGGATTTTACCGGCTACAAACAGATAGCAGCAGAGATTCAGGAAGGCACAAACGCCGACAAATATCAGTGCACCGTTAAATGAGCCGGTATCTTGAATGATATACGCAATGATAATTGGCGTGAAAATACCTGAAATATTACCAATCATGTTGAATAATCCGCCGCTCAGCCCGACCGCTTCTTTCGGCGAGAAGTCAGAAACAACACACCAACCCATCGCGCCAAAACCTTTACCGAAGAACGCCAGCGACATAATCGCTACGACAACCCATGCGGAATCAACGTAATTACAAATCACCATGCTGACAGCGAGCAGCATGCCAATCACGATCGGCGTTTTGCGCGCAGCCGACAAACTGAATCCGCGCGCCAGCATGGCATCTGACAGTACACCGCCGAGCAGCGCACCCGCGCAGCCGCAAAGCGCTGGGAGTGAAGCAACAAAACCGGCTTTCAGAATCGTCATACCCCGATCGTGTACCAGATAAACCGGAAACCAGGTGAGGAAGAAGTAAGAAAGCACGGTAAAGAAGAACTGCCCCATGTAAACCCCCAACGCCAGACGGCTGGTGAGCAACTTACGTGTGTAACCTTTGCCGCTTTTATCGCCTTTCCTGGTGGCCTTCATGTTAGTTAAGCCACCGCCGGACTGAATGTATTCCAGCTCCACGTTGTTGACCAACGGATGCACTTTGGGTGTATCAGCCAGCACGCGATGCATCAACAGTGAGACCAGGATGCCGAGGCCACCCATAAACCAGAAGACGGCCTCCCAGCCAAAGGTATAAGAGAACCATCCCATCAGCGGCAGGAATACGACTAACGCAAAATACTGTGCAGCGGTGGTGAAACCGGACGCTTTACCGCGCTCTTTTGCCGGGAACCATGCAGCGAGAAAACGGGAGTTTGCGGGAAGCGTGGGTGCTTCGATTAACCCCATCATGAAGATGAAGCCAAACATCATAATACGTGTCACCCAGACGTTATCGAATGAGGTGCTGAACCCGACAAGGAAAACGAAAAAAGACCAGGTAAAGACGCCGGTTACCAGTACCTTTTTGGAACCAAAGCGATCGAGTAGCCAGCCGCCAGGATATTGGCCCAAAACATAAGCCCAGGTGAAGGTAGAAATTAGATAACCCAGTGCGACAATATCCAGACCAGCGGATTTCATCATGTCGGTGCCAGCAATCGAGAAGGTGGCTCGGTCACCATGATTGAGAGCAATACTGAGAAACACCATCAGCAAAATCATATAGCGATAGTGAGTCGGTTTATTTTTTCGTGCAGTAGAGTTCAGAGTATCCATTATATTCGGCCTTATTTGGCATTCGACTCAGTAAATCGGTAAAGGTCAGCCGGATTCGACACAAATAATTTATGTCGTACCTGTTCGTTACTTGCCCAGTTAAATATCTGCGAAAGGATTAATGCATCATCTGGCATATTTTTATTCGCGCTAATTAAATTAGGGTGCGGCCAGTCGCTCCCCCACAACACGCGTTCAGTTGCATCATGTATAAAGGATTTCATTACGCTTGCCATATCAGAAACATCAGCGCGAGTTGACTGGTGATAGAGCGCTGAAAGTTTCACCCAACAGTGTCCCTGATCGATTAGTTCCCATGCCAGCCGCCATGCCTGATGATCAAGAGGCTGCGGCTGCGGCAGACGGAAAAAGTGATCAATGACCAGATTTCCGGGCACCCGCAACAGCAGGGGACGCAGTTCCCACAGCATATCTGCGGTGGCGTGTACCTGAATATGCCAACCTCGTTCCACCAGCCGGTGTGCCAGGGGCAGAAGCATTTCAGGGGTTGTCGCGCTTCCCGCCCCGAAATTAAAACGCACACCAGTCACACCCGCGCTGCCAAGCCTGTCCAGCTCACTGTCGGTGATACGATCTGTCACCACGGCTTCACCGCGTGCACTGCTACCGAACTGCGACAGTGCATCCAGTAAACAGCGATTGTCTGTACCGTATGAAGAAGGCTGCACAACGACATGTCTGCTGAATCCCAGCCGATTTTTGAAACTGCGATAATCATTAACTGTGGCATCAGGCAGATCGCGTTTATCATCCGGCGCATAAGGGAATCGCCGATCAAAAATATGATGATGGCAGTCGCAGCTTTGTGGTGGTAATACGATGTCCGGCAGAGAAGAAATAGTACTGTATTTCACTTTTTCTGCTAAATAATGGCTGTTCACGGCCTTGCCTTAATTTTGATTAACTCATCAAACGCTTTAATTTCGCTACGGCGGCCTGAGGGCTACTTAATACAGGGCACACCACTGCGGCCTGGACATTTTCAAAAGCGACTTCCATAGAGAAATGGGCGAGTACAATTGCATCGGCATGCTGATTCTGACGAGCAGCTTCAATAATCAGTTTGTTGTGTAGCGCAACATCACCTGCGTTCAAGGCATCACGCGCGCCAGCGACTACCACGGCGGTCATTCTTGCGTTTGATTGTTTGGCTGAAGCTAGATCACGGAATTCAGCTTCCATGCCAGCTACGGCTGGTGCGAACGTGGCGAGCATAACGATGTCTTCACCTTGTTCTAATGCGGCTTCAAACATGGCCTCGTTAGGTTTTAACACCGGAAGTGTATGCTGCCTTGCGCAATCATCAATTGCGCTACCAAAGGCCGAACAGGTAAACAATACCGCAGCCGCATTAATACTGACCGCATAGTCAACCAGCGAGTGAATACGCTTGTTCAAACGCGGACTAATTTCAGTGACTTTCGCGCGATCGGTGCTTAAGGCATCATCCAGTAAGTTACTGATGTCAGCCTCCGGCCACTGTTTAGCAAAGGTGTCATTGATTGGTGCGACCGCAAGCGGTGTCGCGTGAATCATTACAATACGTTGGCTCATCGTATTCTCCGCGAAACCGGACCGCTGCATTCTGCAACGGCCCGATATCAGCTATTACGCGCGAATTACCGCAGCGACTTTATCCGCAAATGCTTTGGTACCGCAGTTGCCACCCAGATCCGGCGTGCGGGTTTCAGGGTTTTCGAGCACTTCGTCGACGGCGCGGTTAATTTCTTCCGAGGCCTTCAGGAACTTAGGCTGGTTATGCTTCTCGGCATACCATGCCAGCATCATAGCGGCAGACAGGATCATCGAAACCGGGTTGGCTTTATCCTGATTCTGAATATCTGGCGCTGAACCATGCTGTGCCTGTGCGCAGCAAAGGGTGTCGCTGGCCATAATGGAACCAGCCAGACCCAGGCTACCTGACAACTCGCTCGCTAAATCACTGATGATGTCACCATAGAAGTTGGTAGCGACCAGCACGTCGAAACGCTCCGGGTTCCGCACCAGGTGTGCCGTCGATGCATCAACTAGCAGGTCATCCAGCTCGACTTCCGGGAAGTCTTTTGCCACATCACGCACGGCTTCCAGGAACAAGCCATCAGTCATATGGAAGCTGTTGGCTTTATGGATTGCTGTGACTTTCTTCTTACGCTGCATTGCCAGCTCGAAGGCTTTGCGCGCGATACGCTCTGAGCAGTGACGGGTGATTTTACGGGTAGACAGCGCCATGTCCGGGCTTGGCATTACTTCGCCCCAGCCACGTGTCATGTTGCGGTCTGGGTAAAAGCCTTCTGTTGCTTCACGCATGATCACCAGATCCATTGACTTACCCTCTTTCATGTTCGAGGTCAGGAATGGACGGGTACGTGCTGGACGCACGTTAGCGTAAAGATCCAGGCCAATACGGAAGCCTGCAGACACGTTACGGCCACCTTTTTCAGGAGCCGGGTAATCAGCATGGGACTGCGTACCCAGAATGATGCCGTCATAGGTTTTCGCTTTGTCTAATGATTCCTGACGCAGGGTTGTGCCGTGGAGCTCCAGGCTTTTAAAACCGACATCTTCATAGTCAAACTCAAAACCCAGTCCGAAAGCTTTGTCGAGAGAAGTCAGCACGGTTACCGCAGCTGAGGTGATTTCAGGGCCGATGCCGTCGCACGGCAAAACCAGAATACGCATATACACTCCAAATGATTTATCGGTTTCGATTGCACTTTTATACCAATAAATGCACTTAATGCAAGGTGACGAAGATCACATTTATCGTACAAAAAAATCACATTTATTATTTTTATATAAATATCAACTAAATAGACACTCAGATTGTCATCGGCATGTTTATCATGCTCGCTGACCATCTGTTTAAAAAGCACCCTCGCGGGCTTAAATAATCGATTTGAGCCGCTATTTGTGATCGATTCCACAATTTAATACTGTTCATATTTGCATTTTTGTAACCATAAAAGCAGTATGTGCAAATTCAAGCAAGTTAAGGAAACGATCATGACGAAGTTAGGCGTTATTGCCGACGACTTTACCGGCGCAACCGATATCGCCAGCTTTATGGTGGATGCAGGCTGGAAAGTAGTGATGTTTAATGGGGTGCCATCGCAAGCATTTGATTCAACAGATGTGGATGCAATCGTGATTGCATTAAAGAGCCGCTCAATTGCAGTTACTGAAGCAGTGAATCGGTCTCTTTCAGCATCTAACTGGTTGAAATCACAAGGATGCGATCGTCAGTTCTTCAAGTATTGTTCAACTTTCGATTCGACCGAGCAGGGCAATATTGGCCCGGTCACCGATGCTCTGATGAAAAACCTTAATACCACGATGACGCTGATCTGCCCGGCGGTACCAGACAATCATCGCACTATCGTTCATGGCCATCTCTTTGTGAAAGGCGAGCTGCTGAACGAGAGCGGTATGCAGCACCATCCGGTCACACCCATGACGGAATCCTCGTTGAAAAAACTGATGGAAATGCAGTCCAAAGGTTTGTGCGGCAACATCTCGTTCAACAGCGTAAAACACCACCCGCAAGAGATAACGGGGCAGCTTGATGCGCTGGCGGCGAATAAAACGAAGTACGTGATTTTTGACGTATTAGATAATGCGGATTTACTTACTGTTGCGCGCGCTACGCAGGATTTCCCGCTGGTTACCGGTGCCGCGGGGTTAGGTTATGCAATCGCCGCACTGGATACTCAACGGCATAGTTTCAGCAAAAGCACGATGCAGATCGCGGCCGCAGGTTCCAGCGTCGTTCTTTCCGGCAGCTGCTCTTCAATGACCAATCAGCAGGTCGATTTTTATCGGCAACGAGCGCCTTCTCTGGCACTGGATGTGGAGAAAATCATTCATGATGAGAGCTATTTGCACTTTGTCGCCGACTGGGTGCAAAAAAATAAAGATGATGGTCTGGCACCCCTGGTTTATGCCACGCAGCCACCGCAAATCATCGAAATTATTCAGCAAAATTACGGCGCGGCGCTGGTGAGTGAAAAGATCGAGAACTTTTTTGCCCGGCTTGCGCAGCTGCTGAGCTCGGCAGGGTTTAATAAATTCATCGTTGCGGGTGGTGAAACTTCGGGTGCTGTTACGCAAGGACTGGACATCAACGGCATGGTGATTGGCGATGCTGTTGCGCCGGGGGTACCGTGGACACAGGTTCTTGGCGAGCAGAAGTGGGTGATTCTCAAATCTGGAAACTTTGGTAACAACGATTTCTTCCTCAAAGCTCAGGAGCATTTCCATGAGTGAAGCACAGTTACGTCAGGATTTGGTGCGTTACGCCCGCTCCATGTATGAACGCGGTTACAGCAGCGGTGGCGCAGGCAACATCAGTTTGAAACTGCCGGATGGAAATGTTCTCGCGACGCCGACAAATTCGAGCTTCGGCGATCTCGATGCTGAGGAACTCAGCAAGGTTACAACGCAAGGTGAATTGCTGTCGGGACAAAAGGCATCCAAAGAAGTGCTGATGCATCTGGCGATGTACCGCCAGCGTCCGCAATGTGGTGCCATTGTTCACCTGCATTCACCGTGGCTGACGGCGCTATCATGCATGCCCGGTTTGAATTATGAAAATGCTTTACCACCTGTGACACCTTACTATGTGATGCGTGTGGGGAAACTGCCGGTCGTTCCCTATATTCGTCCTGGTTCTCCTCTCATTGCTGATGAAGTAGAAAAGCTCGCGGTTAATCACAATTCTATTTTACTGGCTAATCATGGGCCGATTATTTCTGGAAAAAATATCCGAGAAGCGGTATTTAACGCCGAAGAATTAGAAGAAACGGCAAAGCTTTATTTTATGCTTAAGCCCTTTGGGATGAATATATTGACATCAGAAAATGTTAACGAACTAGATTCACTGTTTAATATGAAGTAGCTCCTGATAATCCTGGCCAATTTATTGGTCAGGGATAACTGTATCTGAAAATCATAAAATTATAATCGGAACTCATTATGTCATTAATGCTGATCACCGGGATCGTCATGTTCATTGTACTGACCTGGTGTTTACTCAAAAATACGTTCCCTCCGGGAATACTGTTTATCATCCTACCGACTGTCGCCGCTTTAATCTGCGGATTCGGTTTTAAGGAGCTGAGTGAATATGTTGCGCTTGGTCTGAAATCCGTAGTGGGAACAGCAACATTGGTTGCTTTTAGTGCCATGTTCTTTACCCTGATGAAGGAAGCAGGGGTATTCGACGTTATTGTGCGATTTATTCTGCGCTTTGTTACACCCTCAACATTTTCCGTATTGCTGGCAACGCTGGTGATTGCTTCTATCTGTAGCCTCGACGGTAATGCCTACGCGACCTTATTGGTTACCGTTCCTGCGCTGCTGCCTATTTATAAAAAGATGAATATCAGCAAAAAGACGCTGCTGTTACTGGTTACTGTCGGCGTAGGCGTCACGGGTATTACACCGTGGGGTGGCTCTCTCAATCGTGCTATTGCCGTGACGCATCTCGATATTCTTGAGGTTTACTACAAGCTGCTTCCTCTGCAAGGTGTGCTGTTTGTGCTTGGCATCGTCTTGTGCTGGTACATGGCTCGGGTGGAAAATCGCAGCGGTTCCGGTATTACGCCAGAAGCATTCCATCTTATGCGCCAGGAAATGCTCAACCCAACGCACCGTCCTAATCCGTGGTTATTGAAACTTAACTTTATTTTAGTTATTGCGACTATAGTGATTCTGGTATCAGGCTGGGTTGCCGGTAATTTCCTCTTCATGATTTCGTTTTCGTTAGCGGTGATAATTAACTATCCTGACGCAAAAAAGGCGCAGCAAAAAATTAAAGAGTATGCCGTCACTATCTTCCCAGTTATCGTGATTTTTCTGACTATCGGTGTATTTGTTGGGATTCTGCAAAACACCGGGATTATTAAAGTGTTGGTTAATGAGTTGGCGGATATATTCCCGGCCAGTCTTGGTCCGTACCTGTATTTAATTCTGGCCGCCTTTAGTGTACCTATTGTCATCCTGATTGGTTCTGATGCTTTCTATTTTGCTTTACTTCCGTTGGCCGTGGGATTAGGACAGAGTTTCGACGTGTCACCTCTGCATGTCACCATCGCCATGTTGATAACCGAACAAATTGGTTTGCTGCTTAGCCCGGTCATACCGGCAACCCATCTGGGACTGAGCTTGCTGGGTCTTCGCGTGGATGAACATGTTCGCCATTCGATGATGAAAGTATGGATTATGAGTGTGTGCGCGCTTCTGGCTGCAATCGCGTTCAACATTATTCCGGTGTAAAGCATGATCCCTGCTGAACGTCACCAGCAGTTGCTTAAAGTGCTACAAGGCCAGTGCTTTATAAGCATTGCTGCACTGGCACAGTCGCTCAATGTGTCGGAGATGACCGTACGTCGCGACGTAGCTGAATTGTCATCAAGAGGCAAATTGCTGGTGGTTCGCGGCGGGGTCAAATCGCTTGCGCCTCCACTCGGGAATACTCTGACAACGGCTGAAAACCGCGTGCTACTGCACGCGGCTCTCAGTTATTTGGAAGAGAGTCGGGTTATTTTTTTAGACTGCGGTTTGATCTGCCGACAACTGGCGCAGCTGATACCCTGGTCGTCGAAGATGACCGTAGTCACCAACGACTTCACGATCGCCTGTGACATTATACGGCAGACAAAAGCTCAGTTAGTTTTCATTGGCGGAGAATTAAACCGCAATGACAACAGCTGCGGTAAGTCTCTGGCTATGGAATCGCTGGGAAGGCTGAGTTTCGATCTGTTGTTTCTTTCCCCTGGAAGCTGGAATGAAAACGGTATCTGGCATCATGACGAGTACCGTCAGGAGTGGTATTCATGTCTGATGGCTGGTTCACGGCGAAAGGTGCTTCTGGCTCAGGAGGGAAACTACGATCAAGGCGGTTTGTTCAAACTCTATTCTTTGAGTGAACTGGATATGGTTTTGTCGGATTATCCATCTATAGAGCGCCTTCTTTCGGGAAGGGTTGACCCCTTAACGTTGCATCCGCTGCGGAATGCATCGAAAAAATGACTTAATAAATTGAGAAATAACACACCTACAAAACCAGATGGTTTCTCATTATAAATCTGCTGAAATACGGCAGGCCGGCGCAATAATTTGAAACAGATGATCTGAAACATTAACCAGCCACACACCTTCGGCAGTTTCCAATGCGTCCACTGATAATGTCGTGCTTTTAACCCTCCTGTATCTTTTACCGACAATCTGGGCAGTCGCGTCTTATTGCATGCCGAAACAGATAACAACCGATGCACATTTTCCAAAGATAAATGCCACCACCGCACCCAAAACCGCGGCAGTCGCATTTTTTCTTCTTTCCGATGATGCATCCCGCCTACATTATCAGCCACAACGTCATCTACTTTTCGCGGGCAGGGTGGGGCAGTGGATAATCAAAATCCACCCTGATCGGCTCCGCGTAGGGGCTGTTCCACAGCTGGCTGTAAAGCGCGTCCAGGCGCTCGGCCATCGGCACGCTGTTCATCACCAGCTCAAGGTTACGTGAGTTATCAAAATAGCCCCCGCTCCAGTTGCTGGTTCCCACCCAGGCCGTCGTGCCGTCGATGGTCATCAGCTTGCTGTGAACCACCCGCGCAAAGGGGATAAACCCCCGAGCTGCGGGAGGGATGGTCACCACCTTCAGCTGAACGTTAGGCACCAGCGACAGGCTTTTTAACCAGAACACCTCCGGTTTCTTCAGGTTCCAGCTGGCCACCATCAGTTCAACCTGCACGCCGCGCGCGGCTGCGCTGCGCAGGGCGTTATCAATCGTGGCGTAATAGGGGCGCTTTCCCTTTTCTCCCCACGACAGCGGGGCGTAGTCCATCACCTGCACCCGTATCCGCGACTTTGCTTTGTCCAGCAGACGCGGTAGTTCAACCTGCGAGTCAATCACCCCGCTCGGGTTATAGTCGCGCGGGCTGGCAACCAGATAATTGCCCTGCGGAACCGACGCCGGTGCCTGCCACGTCAGTTTCGGCACCGGCTTATTGCCGGCGAGCAGTGCCTGCGCCTGCCAGTCTTGATCGAAGATAGCCTGAATTTGCCGCACTGCTTGTGCATCATCGATCCGCAGGCCGGTTTCCTGAATCTGCTCCAGCGCTCGCCAGTCAAAGTTCTGGCTGCCGACAAAGGCCTCTTTGCCATCCACCAGCAAATACTTGGCATGGACGATACCGCCGGTCAGCCGGTGGAACGGAATAATCCGCAGCTCAAGGTTAGGGATGGTCTTCAGCGCCGCCAGCGTTTCCGGCGTCGAGAGGCCAACGCCTTTCTCCTCCATCAGGAAACGGATCTTCACGCCGCGTTCCCCGGCGGCGCGCAGATGGGTCAGCACGCCGTCCAGCAGAGAGCCTTGTTCGTTTGCCACATAAAACTGCGCCAGATCGATATGGCCGCGTGCCGAATCAAACATCTGTTGCCAGACGTCGGCGGCATTGCGCAAATCGCTGTTCTGTAGCGTGGTTTCCTGGGGCGCGTTGTACACCAGCTCGTAGCCCGGTATTGAGAACGCCGCGTGTGCGGGCAGACTTAACAGCATCCAGCCGCCCGCGAACAGGCTAATCAGGCGGCCTCCCGGCCACCCGTATTGACGATAATCAGGCATAGCGCTGCGCCTCGCGCCCTTCCCAGTGCCGATCGCTCTGTTCCGGGCGACTGGCCGGGCTGCCGGCACGGATCAGCAGAACTTTCAGCAGTTCGTTAATGCGCTCCATGCGGCTTTGCAGGTAGTTATTGCCCACCAGGCACAGCAGCGCTATCGCAATCCCCAGGCCGGTGGCGTACAGCGCGGTGCCCATCCCGGCGGAAACCATACTGGCGTCAGAAACGCCAGAGGCGGAAAGCGCCTTAAAGGTGTCCATAATGCCCAGTATCGTCCCCAACAGGCCCAGCAACGGCGCGGCGGTCACGACGGTTTCAAGCATCCAAAGCCCGCGCGACATCAGCGGTTTACTCAGCAGATACTGCGCATCAATTAAATCACTCATCGCCTCGCGGTGTTCCGCCATCTGTTTTTTCTCCAGCACCGGCAGAATAATGGTCAGTGGCAGGCTGTTGCGCCCGGTCAGTGAGTCCGGCAGGTCCGATGCCCGGCGGACGTCCGACGTCAGCGCCTGTTCAAAGCGCCGGGCCTGGCGCTGCGCCCACGAAAAATAGAGCCCGCGTTCAATCAGTATCACCACGGCGATCGCCAGCGCGGCATACATAATGTAGAAAATAATGTCGTGAATCAGGGTGGCATCCATCAGCGTGCCCTCCGGTTAGTTAAAAGGTGGCTTCCAGCGAAACGCTAAAGGTGCGCTCTTCGCCGACGTTGTAATACGGGGTGCTGGCCCTCACGCCACTGTATGGCGCTGCGTTAAAGGTCGTTGAGCGTACGGAGGTCAGGTACTCTTTATCGAACAGGTTATCGATGCCGAAGCGCAGGGTGGCGCTTTTAACAATCTTTTTGTCCACCGGCAGATGAACGCCCGCGGCAACATCAAAGATCGTGCGCCCGCTGATTTTCTCGTCGTTGGTTAAATCGCCATAGAACGCGCTGACGTATTTACCGCCGAAGCTGCCGTAGTAGAGGCCATCGTCATATCCCAGCGACATGTTAAGCATGTTTTTCGGCACGTTCGGCACCGTTTTACCCGCCGTTGGCAGTGGATTGCCGCCGTTGCTGACAATGTCATCTTTCTGCTCGGAATCCGTATAGGTGTATGAGGTGTAGTAGTTGAAGTTGTACGGCAGCTTACCGCTCCACTCCAGCTCCAGCCCTTTACTTTCCACGCTGCCGATATTCATCATCTCGTAGTCGCCGTCAGCATTGGTGGTGGAGATCTGACGGTCGGAATAGCGCATATAGAAAACGGTCGCGCTCAGCAGCATATCGTCACGCTGGAAACGCCAGCCCAGCTCGTGGTTCCAGCTCAGCTCCGGCGCGGTATTGATGGAGTCGCCCACGTTATAGAGCACGTAGTTTGGCGGCGTACGCATGTTGCGCGTCAGGTTATAGAACAGCTGGTTTTCCAGGTTCGGCTTATAGCTTAGGCTGAAGTTCGGCAGGAATTCATGGTAGGTGGCTTTACGTTTTTCCGGCGCGTTGTACAGGCTGCCCTTGTTATCACCAATGCGTTCAACGTACTGATACGCCAGCCCGCCCACTACCGTCCATTCTGGCGACACGAACCAGGTATCCTGCAGCCAGACTTTCTGCGCCGGGGTAACGGTGTACTGGTTGCGGCCCTGTACGGTGTTGCCGTTGGCATCTTTCACCTGATCGGACCCGCCGGGTTTACCGGAGACGTTTGCCGGGTTGCCATCATCCTGAATGCTGATAAACGGCTGGGTCTGCGACTGGCGCGCACGCTCATACCAGTAACCGATATCCAGGCTGTGCTCGTCGTTAATATCCCACTTCAGTTTCGTCGTAACGCCCGGTCGCCATGTCTGGGTCCACGAAGGCCGGTAGTAGGTATTGGACGTTAAATTGCTCAGATCGTACTGCCCGGCTTTATCGGAGGTGCTGGACAGCACCGAGGCCGTTTGTCCGGTAAAGCTGCCGCCGTTACCCCAGAAGTAATAAGGCTGGACGGTCAGCGCGAGGTTGTCGCGAAGCTGCAGTCGTTGTGAGAAAGAGAGGGAGAAGTTTTCAAACGGGTTGCGGTTCAGCTTGTAATATTTGCTCAGCTGACCTCTGCTGTTATAGACCGGCGAGGTCGAGTAATCCTGAGTCGGATCTTCGTCAAACTGCGCTTTGCTCAGGGTGTTGTAGTTGGTGTTGTCCTGCTTGTTATATTTCACGATCAGGTTACTGCTGTTGCCGTTACCATCCTCGTAAAGCGAGTTCATCTCGAACTTATTGGAGTAGTTGCGTCCTTCTCCGCGCCACTTTTTGGCTTCAGTGTGCGAGTAGGAGAGCCAGTTGCTGAAACCGTTGTATTCCCCGGTTTCCAGGCGGGCAAAGGTTTTGCTGAGGCTGTTGCTGCCCAGGGTTTGCTTGACGAAGCCACCGAACTCTTTAGACGGGCGCTTTGTGACCAGGCCAATGTTACCGCCGCTCGACCCGATATGCGGGCCGTCAACTTCAGAAGAACCCTGAGTCACAAAGATCTGCTCCAGGTTATCCGCGTCGCCCAGCAGGTTCGGATACACCGCGTAGTTGCCCGAGTCGTTAATTGGAATACCGTCCATCGACAGGCCGATTTGATCGGCGTTCATCCCGCGCATGGTGTAGTCGATACCGCTCAGGCCGCTGGCGTCATTACTGTTGACGTTCATACCCGGCGTATATTTTAACATGTCGATCGCGTTGCTGGCACCGGACGCTTTGTCCATGGCTTCTTTCGTCAGCGTGGAGCGTGCTTTACTGCTGTCTTCCTGCACCATCAGACCGCCGCCCAGCGACTGCCCTTTGACGTTAATCTCCCCCACATCGCTGCTGTCTGCCGCCAGCGATGAACCTGATAACAATGCCGTCACTACGGCTAACGCAATCCCAGAATAATTAAAGTTCTTCATTTTTTTTCCTGTGAAAAAACAGATAATTAAGTTTTATGGAGCCTGATAATTAAACGTTGCGGTAAATCTTTTGCTTCTTTGCCCGGCGAAAGCCTCTTCAGGGAAGGGCTTCAACTGGCTGATACTTTGTAAGGAACTCAGCGCTGCGCGATTGAGCAACATGCTCGTCGCCCTGCTGGCAATACCGGAATCGAGCACCCTGCCGCTGCGGTCGACCTCCAGCCAGACCTCAACGTTGCCCTGTGGACGTTCGAGTGACGCCTGACGGCCGCTCGGGTAGCGTTTGCGCTGTTCCAGCTCGCGGCGCAGCGCCTGCAGGTAGCCGTTTTCCACCGCCTGCGCGTTGGCTTTCGGTGCCGGAGGAGCAGGCGGAGCTGGCGACGCAGTCGGCTGGCTCACCGGCCTGCTGACGGCAGACGGCTTTGGTACCACGCGCTCCTGCGGCTTCGGCGCTTTTTCAGGAACCGGTTTTGGCTTAGTTTCTGGTTTCGGCTTTGGCTTTGGCTTAACAATCGGTTGCTGCTGAATAACCGGTTCCGCAGCAGGAACGACGGGTTCGGCAATCGGCTCTGGCTCAGGCTGCGGTTCGGGTTGAGGCTGTGGTTCCGGCGGTGGTTCTGGCTGCGGTTCCGGGATGGGTTCCGGCTGCGGTGGCTCAGGTTCGGGTTCGGCCAGCGACAGCTCCATTACCGTATCGTCATAGTGGGGTTTCACCTGCAGCACGGCATGCTGGCTGATAAACAGTAAGCATCCACCGATAACCAGCGCGGGTAGCCAGCTGACAACGTGGCGTGAACGATAAAGCAGATACATATCACTGCTTCCGTGTGGCGATAGAAATGGAGAAGAAACCGCCCTGGCGTAGGGTATCCATCACGGTAACCAGGCGCTCGACCGCCACGTCTTTATCGCTGTTGACGATAATCGTGGTGGTCTGGTTTTCCTGCTGCTGCTGCTTCAGGGTATTGACCAGCGCATCGATGGCCAGCGGCTGGCCGTCCAGCTGTAGCTGTTCGCCGCTACCGAGGGTGATGATGGCTTTTTTCTGTGGTTTAAGCTGTTGGGCGCTACTGGCTGACGGCAGCTGGGTTTTCAGGCCCAGAGCCGGGATCACATTCAGGCTAATCAGAACAAAGAAAACCAGTAAAAACATCATCACATCGATCATCGGGATCAGTTCGATATGGGCTTTATTTTTTTTAGGCTCACTCCAGTTACGCATGGCACTCCCTCCCAAAAATTGAAGGGGCCAATATAGAAGTGCTTTGTTTATTTTTTGTTGCACATTTATTATTTTATTATCACAACACTTACACTTTTGTGAAATAAAACCGCGATAAGGTTCAATGAATGGCGAGATATTTGGCAGCAGTCAGGGCCAAATCATGTTTTCAGCGTGTGAGCATGCAGGAGTTAACAGGAATTAATTTTATTATCATTCCTGACGATTTATATCGGCTAAAGATGAAGACATATTTCTATTGATTTTATGGTGCCATGTTCATATAAATATGCATTTAAAATCATATGGTTATTTGTTTGTGGAGTGTGAGTTTTCACAGGTTGGAAAATTGATGTTGTTGCCGTGAAACACGGGTGTCGTCGGCGTTAAGCAATCGTTTTCGTTCAAGCAATTGGGGCGGAAAAAATCCTTCAGGAATAGTTATTGCCAGTGCGTCAGCAGTAATATAATTGCGTGATATCTACAAGAGTGATTATTTCTGGATTCACCGATTCTCCGTATCGAATTAAGGGAGTGGATTTGTCATATCCGGAAATACAGTTCCCTGATGCTCTGGCGGAATTAAACGCTGTAGTGGCTCAGGGCCGTGACCGCATTACGCAGGTCAGATTATTACCGCCAATCTGAGCCGTCGCGTCCGATCGTTTCCCCTGTCAGGCCATATCTGCGCACCATCCCACCCTGTATTTTTAGCCGGGAAAGGCGGTAAACTGCCCGCCATAGCCAGCTGAACAGAACACACCATGCAAAATCGCCTGACGATCAAGGACATTGCCCGCCTCAGCGGGGTGGGGAAATCCACCGTATCCCGCGTGCTGAACAACGAAGAAAACGTTCGGCCGGAAACCCGCGAGCGCGTGCTGCAGGTGATTGAAGAGCATAATTTCAGTCCGTCCAAGTCGGCGCGGGCGATGCGTGGCTTCAGCGACAAGGTGATCGCTATTGTCGTGTCGCGCCTGGATTCACCCTCGGAAAATCAGGCGGTGCGCGCCATGCTGCCGCTTTTCTATCAGCAGGGCTATGACGCCATCGTGCTGGAAAGCCAGTTCAGCGTGGAGCGGGTGAAAGAGCATTTGCAGGTGCTGAAGCAGCGTAATATCGACGGGGTGATCCTGTTTGGTTTTACCGGCCTGACGGCAAAAATGCTGCTGCCGTGGCGCGATAAACTGGTGATGATGGCCCGCGAGATGCCCGGCCTCTCTTCGGTGTGTTATGACGACGCCGGGGCGGTGCAGCTGCTGATGAAGACGCTGCTGGACAGGCAGATTAACGAGATCGGCTTTATCGGCGTTTCCCCCCGCGATACCACCACCGGCCTGAAGCGTACGCGCGCCTATGAAGAATTCTGCCAGCAGCACGGGTTAGTGTCGCATATCGCGCTGGGCGAGCTGACCTGGCAGAGCGGCTACGATCTGCTGCCGCAGCTGCTGAAACACGATATCCGCGCGGTGGTTTGTGCCTCCGACACTATTGCCCTTGGCGCCCAAAAATACCTTCAGCAACAGCAGATTAGCGGCGTACTGGTGTGCAGTATCGGTAACCTGCCGCTGCTGCATTTCCTGTTCCCGGAATCCTTCTCCGTGGAGTTGGGATACGGTGCCGCCGGTGATGCCGCTGCCCGGCAGCTGCTGGCGCAGCTTGATGGGTCCACCGATCTGCAGCAGACAATTATTCGCGGAAAACTGGCGCTTTAACGCCGTCTTTCGGCCCGATTAAACCCTCACGATCCTGAAAATTTGTGATCGTTTCTGCAAAACTGGGAACGTTCCCATGACAGAGCGTAGCTGATCTGGATATTCTTGCGTCGATTTCAGACAGCCCCTGAACCGGCATTGGACACTTCCAGAGATAAGGCCACTTCTTATGAGTAAAGTTAAGCAACAGGATGTTGATCGGCTGATCGACCTTGTCGGCGGCAGAGACAACATCGCCACCGTGACCCACTGTATAACCCGTCTGCGTTTTGTCCTGAGCGATCCGAAGAAGGCCTCGCCGCAGGGGCTGGAAGAACTGCCGATGGTCAAAGGCTGCTTCACCAACGCCGGGCAGTTCCAGGTGGTGATCGGGCCGGAAGTCGGCGACTACTACAAAGTGCTGATTGCCACAATCGGCCAGAATGAAGTCGGCAAAGAGCAGGCAAAAATTGCCGCCCGGCAGAATATGAGCCTGTTTGAGCGCAGTATTTCCCACTTCGCGGAAATCTTCTTCCCGCTGCTGCCCGCGCTGATCAGCGGCGGTCTGATCCTCGGCTTCCGCAACGTTATCGGTGATATTCCCTTCAGCAACGGCCAGACGCTGGCGCAGATGCACCCGATGTGGCAGTCGATTTACGACTTCCTGTGGCTGCTGGGCGAAGCGGTGTTTATGTTCCTGCCGGTGGCGGTGTGCTGGTCAACGGTGAGAAAAATGGGCGGCACCGAGATCCTCGGCATCGTGCTGGGCATCACTCTGGTGTCTCCGCAGCTGATGAACTCCTATAACCTCGGGCAGCAGCTGCCGGAAGTGTGGAACTTCGGCTGGTTCACCATTGAAAAAGTGGGCTATCAGGCGCAGGTGATCCCGTCCGTGTTGGCCGGTATGGCGCTGGCGCTGGTGGAAAATGCGCTTAAGCGTATTGTGCCCGCGTACCTGTATCTGGTTATCGTGCCGGTAACGTCGCTGCTGATTGCGGTGTTCCTCGCCCATACGCTGATCGGGCCGTTCGGCCGCATGATCGGTGACGGCGTGGCGTTTGCGGTGAAAAGCGTGATGACCGGCAGCCTTGCGCCGATTGGTGCAACGCTGTTCGGCTTCCTCTATGCGCCGCTGGTGATCACCGGCGTGCATCAGACCACGCTGGCGATCGATATGCAGATGGTGCAGAGCACCGGCGGCACCCCGGTCTGGCCGCTGATTGCCCTGTCGAATATTGCCCAGGGCGCGGCGGTCGTGGGTGTGATTATCGTCAGTAAAAAACATAACGAACGCGAAATCTCGGTACCGGCGGCGATCTCGGCGTTCCTCGGCGTGACCGAACCGGCCATGTACGGCATCAACCTGAAATACCGCTTCCCGATG
This sequence comes from Pantoea coffeiphila, assembly GCF_016909495.1. Lineage (GTDB taxonomy): Bacteria > Pseudomonadota > Gammaproteobacteria > Enterobacterales > Enterobacteriaceae > Erwinia > Erwinia coffeiphila. Next base: position 96,813 of record NZ_JAFBFW010000006.1, read on the forward strand.
CTGTGCGCGATGATCGGGTCCGCCGTGGCGGCGCTGATTTGCGGCCTGGCTGGCGTGACGGCGAACGGTATTGGCGTTGGCGGCCTGCCGGGTATCCTCTCTATCAAGCCGCAGTTCTGGAGCGTTTACGCGCTGGCGATGCTGGCAGCAACTGTTATCCCGATTATTTTGACCGTGCTGGTTTACCAGCGTAAAGCCCGCCGTGACGCGCTGGCTGCGGTGTAGTGGTATTTAATAAGGAACAGGCAATGAGTAACGAAGTGCAGTGGTGGAAAAACGGAACCATCTACCAGATTTACCCAAAAAGTTTTCAGGACACCACCGGCAGCGGCACGGGCGATATCAGCGGCATTATCAACCGGCTGGATTATCTGCAAACGCTGGGCGTGGACGCGCTGTGGCTGACGCCGATTTACCTGTCGCCGCAGGTGGATAACGGCTACGACGTGGCCGATTACTGTGCCATCGACCCGGCCTACGGCACCATGGAACAGTTCGAGCAGCTGACGGCGGAAGCCCATCGTCGCGGCATCCGCATCGTCATGGATATGGTGTTTAACCACACCTCAACGCATCACGAGTGGTTCCTGAAATCGCAGGATCGCGACAGCGAGTTCCGCCCGTTCTACATCTGGCGGGATGCCGCTGAAGACGGCGGGCCGCCGAATAACTGGCGCTCCAAGTTTGGCGGCGGGGCCTGGCAGTGGCACGAAGCGAGCGGGCAGTACTATCTGCATCTGTTCGCCACCGAACAGGCAGACCTGAACTGGGAACATCCGCCGGTGCGCGAAGCGCTTAAGCAGGTTTGCCGCTTCTGGGCGCAGAAGGGCGTCGACGGTCTGCGGCTGGACGTGGTGAATCTGGTCTCCAAGCAGCAGGATTATCTGCCGGATGACGTGGGCGACGGCCGCCGTTTCTACACCGACGGGCCGCGCATTCACGATTTTCTGCACGAGTTCAGCAATGACGTGTTTCAGCCGCTGGGCCTGATGACCGTGGGCGAGATGTCCTCTACCCGGCTGGAGGACTGCCGCCGCTACGCCGCCAATGACGGCAGCGAGCTGTCGATGACCTTCAACTTCCACCATCTGAAGGTGGACTATCCCAACGGCAATAAGTGGACCGATGCCGCGCCGGATTACGTGCTGCTCAAGCAGATATTCCGCGAGTGGCAGCAGGGGATGCACGGCCACGCCTGGAACGCGCTGTTCTGGTGTAACCACGATCAGCCGCGCATCGTTTCGCGCTTTGGCGATGAGGGCGCGCTGCGCGTCACCTCGGCGAAGATGCTGGCGATGGTGCTGCACGGGATGCAGGGCACGCCGTACATCTATCAGGGTGAAGAGATCGGCATGACCAATCCGGGCTTCACCCGCCTTGAACAGTATCGTGATGTGGAAAGCCTGAATATGTACGCCGAGCTGAAGAGTGCCGGGCGCAGCGATGAGGAGCTGCTGCGCATTCTGGCGCGTAAATCCCGCGATAACAGCCGCACGCCGATGCAGTGGAGCGCCGATGCGCAGGCCGGATTCAGCGCCGGTACGCCGTGGATTCCAGTGGCGCATAACGCCAGCCAGATCAACGTAGAGCAGGCGCTGGCCGATCACGACTCGGTGTTTTATCACTATCAGCGGCTGATTCAGCTGCGGAAAAGCGTGCCGCTGCTGACCGAGGGCGATTACCAGGATCTGCTGCCCGATCATCCGTTTATCTGGTGCTATACCCGTTCCGCTGGGGGGAAAACCCTGCGCGTGCTGGCGAATCTGAGCGGTGAAGAGCAGGCGGTAACGCTGCCAGCGCTGAGCGGTGAGGTGCTGCTGCATAACTACGAGGATGGCGCGCCGACGGGCATTCTGCGCCCTTATGAGTGCCTCTGGCAGCTGGCGGACTGACGCGACCGGCCTTCATTTTCTTTAGCTTCGACTAAGCTTGTTTTTCGTAAGCTGTCTGAAGCGGATACCGTTTCACGCTATCCCTCCGCCTTAACAGCCCGGGTTGATGTTACTCACGGAATTAACGGGTTAAACGGGGCTAAAGAATGAATGGTAAATCTGTTTTTCGCAGTTGGGGGGCGGAATGCGTCGCCGCTGGCGTTGTCCGCTTTGGCCTGTGGGCAACGGGCCAGCAGCACGTTACCCTGCGTCTTGACGGAACCGATCGGCCGATGAGCCCGGTCGGTGACGGCTGGTTTGAGCTCCAGGTTGAGGGCGTTGAACCCGGTGCTGAATACCGCTTCGTGCTGAGTGACGGCAGCACGGTGCCGGACCCGGCGTCCAGAGCACAACGGGACGGAGTTAACGGGCCGTCACGGGTGGTTGACCCGGCGAGTTACCGCTGGCAGCACGCGGAATGGCGCGGCGTGTCGTGGGAAAAAGCTGTGATCTATGAACTGCATATCGGCACCTTCACGCCGGAAGGCACGTTCAGCGCGGCTATTGAAAAGTTGCCCTGGCTTGCTGAACTCGGCATCACGCTAATCGAGGTGATGCCGGTGGCGCAGTTCGGCGGCGACCGCGGCTGGGGCTATGACGGCGTATTGTTCTACGCGCCGCACGCTGCCTACGGGACGCCGGACGAGTTTAAAGCCTTTATTGATGCCGCCCACGGCTACGGCCTGTCGGTGGTGCTGGATATTGTCCTTAACCACTTTGGCCCGGAAGGTAACTATTTGCCGACGCTGTCGCCAGATTTTTTCGATCCGCAGCGCACCACGCCGTGGGGCAACGGCATCGCCTGCGAAATTGACGCCGTACGCCGCTATATCGTGGAAGCCCCGCTTTACTGGCTGACGGAGTACCGCCTGGACGGGCTGCGATTCGATGCCATCGACCAAATCAAAGACGACTCCGCCAGGCACGTGCTGGTGGAAATCGCCGAACGTATCCGCCGCGATATTACCGACCGCCCGATTCACCTCACCACGGAAGACAGCCGCAATGTGACCTTCCTGCATCCGCGTGCTGAAGACGGCTCCGCACCGCTGTATACCGCGGAATGGAACGATGATTTTCATAATGCCGCCCACGTCCTTGCGACCGGGGAAACCCAGGCCTACTACCGCGATTTTGCTGAGCAGCCGGAAAAATGGCTGGCCCGTGCGCTGGCGGAGGGCTTTGCCTGGCAGGGCGAAGTGTCCGTTCAGAGCGGCGAGTCGCGCGGTGTCGACAGTACCGGGCAGCCGCCGACGGCGTTTGTCGACTTTATTCAAAATCACGACCAGGTCGGTAACCGTGCGCAGGGGGAACGTCTGATATCGCTGGCCGGTGCCGATCGAACCCGTATTCTACTTGCTACCCTGCTTTTATCGCCGCATATTCCACTGCTGTTTATGGGGGAAGAGTATGGCGAAACCCATCCGTTCCTGTTCTTCACCGATTTCCACGGTGAGCTGGCCCGTGCGGTGCGGGAAGGGCGGGCGAAGGAGTTTGACGGCCACGCCGGATACAGCGGCGAAAGCGTGCCGGACCCTAACGCGGCGGAGACATTCCAGCGATCGAAGCTCGACTGGGAAAAACGCCACCGGGAAGAGGGTAAAGCCTGGCTGACGCTGGTGCGTCAGCTTCTTCTGCTGCGCCAGCAGCATATCGTGCCGCTGATCGCCGGTGGTGCTGTCGGGGCCGGAGAGATCCTGATGGCGGCACCGGGGGTGGTAGTCGTTCGCTGGCGCTTCCCGGCGGGAACGCTGTCGCTGGCGCTGAATCTCAGCAGTAACGCCCTGTCGCTGCCCGATCTGCCGGGTAAAACCCTGTTTGCCTGGCCCGCGGAAACCACCCGGCTGGGGCAGAACGCGATGGTCGCTCGGCTTGCAGAGGGGGCCGCGAAATGATCCCACTCGCCACCTACCGTATTCAGTTCCGCAACGGCATGACCTTCGATCGCGCCGTTAAACTGATTCCTTATCTGAAACAACTCGGTATCAGCCATCTTTACGCGTCGCCGGTTTTTACCGCCACCTCCGGCTCCACCCACGGTTATGACATCACGGATTTCAATGAAATTGAACCGTCAATCGGCGGGCGCGAAGGCTTTGAACGGCTGGCCCGCGCACTGAAAGCGGCCGGGCTGGGCCTGATCCTGGATATCGTTCCCAACCATATGGCCAGCTCACTGGAAAACGCCTGGTGGCGAAGCGTCATAAAATATGGCCGGCAGAGTCGCTATGCCCGCTATTTTGATATCGACGAAACGCAGCGCCTGACACTTCCGTTCCTTGGCGATACCTTCGAGAAAGTGCTGGAAAACGGCGAGATCGGCGTTAAAAACGATCCGTTAACCGGCGATCCCGCGCTGGTTTATTACGACTGCTATTACCCGCTTAATCCGGACAGTTGGGCGGGGAATCGTGCGGCGGTGCTGGCGCTGACCGATCCCGAAGACATCGCCACGCTGCACGAACGCCAGTCCTGGCGGCTGATGTCATGGCGGGATGCGCCCACTGAACTCTCTTACCGCCGCTTCTTTGAAGTGACCGGACTGGTGGGCGTGCGGGTTGAGGACCACGCGGTGTTTGAGGATTGCCACCGACTGATTCTCGAACTGGTCAGAAGCGGTCTGGTTGACGGCCTGCGGGTGGATCACGTGGACGGCCTGGCCGATCCAAAAAGCTACCTGGAACGACTGCGGCAGGAGGCAGGGCCGGATTGCTATATCACCGTTGAGAAAATTCTTTCGCAGGATGAACGGCTGCCGCCGGACTGGCCGGTCTCCGGCACTACCGGCTATGAATTTATCGCCGCGCTGTCCGAAGTCCTTGTGGATGATGAGAACATTGACCGCCTGCGCCACGTCTGGCACGACGCGGTGGGAAGCGAGGTGGATATGCGCGCCGAACTGCGGGAGGCCAGGATTCTGATGGTCGATCGTAATTTTTCCGGTGAGTTTACCCGCCTGTTCAGGCTGGCAATGGCGATTGCTGAGACGACGCGGGTAGCGCTGGAAAAATCCAGCGTGCGCGATGCGCTGCGCGAACTGCTACTGGCCTTTCCCACCTACCGTACCTATGGCACGGCGGCGGGCATGTCCGAAGCGGATATCAGCCTGTTGACCCGCGTGGCGGAGAAGGTCAAAAACCGGCCGGAGCCGCCGGAAAACGCGGCGGTGGACTTTGTGGTGTGCATTCTGATCGGCGGGCTTTCCGCAGCGGCCTATGACCATGCCGCCGAATTCCGCACCCGCTTTCAGCAGCTGACCGGGCCGCTGATGGCAAAATCGGTCGAGGATACGCTGTTCTTCCGCCAGAACATGGGGCTGGCACTGAATGAAGTCGGTGCCGAGCCGGTTAAACGCGCATTTTCGCTGGCGCGCTTCCATAAGGAGATGCAACGCCGCCTGGCGCAGCAGCCCGATGCGCTCTCGGGAACCTCAACGCACGATACCAAGCGTGGAGAGGACGCCCGCGCCCGCCTCTATACGCTGACCGAAGCGCCGGATATCTGGCGTGACGGCTTTGCCCGCTGGCGGCAGATGAACCAGACCCACGTGAAGTTTCTTAACGACGGCACCGCGCCCAAAGCCGCCGATACCTGGATGCTCTATCAGGCGCTGGCCGGCGTGTGGCCGGCATCCCGTCAGATCCCCGATGCCGCCGCGCTGGCATCGCTGGAAGCGCGTTTCCTGGGCTTTGTTGAAAAAGCGCTGCGGGAAGCCAAGCTGCGTACCGACTGGGTGGACACCAATGAAGCCTATGAAACGGCGGTACTCGACTATGCCCGCCATTTATTCTCGCCGGAGAACGCCCGCTTCCTGACGGATTTCCATCAGACGCTGCAGCCGTTTATCCGGGGCGGATTGATCAACAGCCTGACGCAGACGGCGATCAAGCTGACCGCGCCCGGCGTGCCGGACATCTACCAGGGCAGCGAGGCGCTCAATTTCAGCCTGGTGGACCCGGACAACCGCCGCGAGCCGGACTTTGCTCTGCTGGCACAGCAGCTGGCCGAACCTGAGCCGTTCAGCGCCGATGAGCACTGGCGGAGCGGGCGGGTTAATCAGCACGTCACCGCCGCGCTGCTCGGGCTGCGCCAGCGCGCCCCGGCGCTGTTCCGACGGGGTGATTATCTGCCGCTTCAGGCCGTCGGGCATCGCGCGGATAACGCGATCGCCTTCGCCCGTGCGGACGACGAGGGCGCGGCGATTGTTATTGCTCCGCGTATGGTCTTCAGCGTCTCGGATAAGCCGCTTGCCGATGCTGCGGCTGAACTGTGGCAGGAAACGGCCGTGGCGTTACCGGCGCGGCTTGCCGGAAAGCGCTACCGCGAACTGTTCAGCGGTAATGACTATGACGTCGGTGAAAGGCTGGAGCTTTCTACACTGCCCGGCCGGGCGGTCGTGCTGGTTGCCGTCTGAAGATGTGTTGCTGACACCATGGCTAATGGATTAAGGGAAAACAATGTCCAACGAACAACGAGTTGAAATCAGGGCAGGATACGGTCACGCACTTGGGGCAAATTACGACGGCGAAGGGGTAAATTTCGCGATCTTCTCCGCCCACGCGGAGCGGGTTGAGCTTTGCCTGTATGACGACAGCGGGCAGCATGAAATTGCCCGGCTGACGCTGCCGGAATACACCAATGAGGTGTGGCACGGCTACGTCCCCGGCCTCAGGCCCGGTGCGCTGTACGGCTATCGCGTTTATGGCCCGTACGATCCGGAAAACGGCCACCGATTTAACCCGCATAAGCTGCTTATCGATCCCTATGCGCGGGAGCTGGCCGGTGATATCGCCTGGAACGACGCCCATTTTGCCTACCAGCTGGGGCATGAAGAGAAGGATTTAAGCTTCGATAGCCGCGACAGCGCCCCCTTTACGCCAAAGTGCCGGGTGATCGATATCAATGCGTTTGACTGGCAGGATCACCGACGCCCGTCGGTCCCCTGGCCGCACGCGGTGGTGTATGAAACCCACGTCAAAGGCTTTACCCAGCTGAATCCGGCCATTCCGCCCGAGCTGCGCGGTACGTTTGAGGGGATGGGCCATCAGGCGTCGGTTGACTACATCAAGAGCCTGGGCATCACCTCGGTGGAACTGCTGCCGGTACACTGGTTCCCCGACGACCAGCACCTGCTGGATAAAGGGCTGAAAAATTTCTGGGGCTACAATTCGCTTGGCTTCTTCGTTCCCGCCAGCCGTTATTATGGTCCCCGGGGCATTCAGGGTTTTCGTGAGATGGTGCGGGCGTATCACGATGCCGGCATCGAAGTGATTCTGGATGTGGTCTACAACCACACGTCCGAGGGCAACGAGCTGGGGCCAACGCTGTCCTTTAAGGGCATTGATAACTTCTCCTACTACCGTACCCTGCCGGACCAGCATCGCTATTACATCAACGACACCGGCACCGGAAATACGGTGAATACCTCGCATCCCCGCGTGCTGCAAATGGTGATGGATTCACTGCGCTACTGGGCGGAAGCGATGCATATTGATGGTTTTCGTTTCGACCTCGGGACCATTCTGGGGCGCGAGCCGGAAGGCTTCGATCAGCGCGGCGGCTTTTTTGACGCGGTGATGCAGGACCCGGTGCTGGCAAAAATCAAGCTGATAGGTGAACCCTGGGATATCGGACCGGGCGGCTATCAGGTGGGCGGCTTTCCGCCGGGCTGGGGCGAGTGGAACGATAAATATCGCGACACGGTGCGCGAGTACTGGAAGGGCGAGAACGTCACCACCGATTTTGCCGCCCGCCTGCTGGGTTCCGGCGATCTGTACGATTTGCGCGGCCGCCGTCCCTCGGCAAGCGTTAACTTTATCACCGCGCACGATGGTTTCACGCTGAACGACCTGGTGTCGTACAACGAGAAACACAACGAGGCCAACGGCGAAGGGAATAACGACGGGCATAACGATAATCGCTCCTTCAACTACGGCGCGGAAGGCCCGACGGACGACGCGGGCATCAACGCCGTACGCGAGTGCCAGAAGCGCAATTTCCTCACCACGCTGCTGTTTTCCCACGGTACGCCGATGCTGCTGGCCGGGGATGAATTTGGCCGCAGCCAGTTGGGCAATAATAATGGTTACTGTCAGGACAGCGAGATTTCGTGGATACACTGGGAAGACCTGCCGGAAAGCGCTGAAGCGCTGCGTGAATTTACGCGCCGCCTGATTGCGCTGCGTGCCAGCCAGCCGCTGCTGCGCCGCGAGAACTGGCGCGACGGCATGGTGATCAAGTGGTTTAACGCCGGCGGCGGCCCGCAGCAGTCAGAGCAGTGGGATGAGGGCACGACCATCGGTTTGTACCTGACGCGGCCCGATCTGCAACAGCAGGAAGGGATCTGGCACGATGTGCTGATGCTGTTCAATCCTTTTGAGGGCAGCGTGCCGTTTCGCATCCCGCAGATAGGTGAAGGCGGTTGGGTACTGGAGCTGAACACCGCCGATCCGCAGCAGCAGGGGCAGGTGATCACGCAGGAAGAGGACTTCGCGCTGGCCGGGCGCAGCTTTGTGTTGTTCAGAAGACCATGACAGGGTCCATGGCTGTCAGAAGTTAAACGCCGGTGCCGATGGCGTCAGGAACGGCGAAATGCCTGCCATGAGTTTGTGCGTGGGGAGGAAGTAATAGCAGGTCGCAGGTGGGAAGCCTGCGGCCTGTGAGTTTCACCGAGTCGAACGTTAATCGGCCTGCTGGAATTCGCTGGCCATCAGCTGCTGGCAGGCATCGGTAGATTTTGCCTGCTGGCGCTGTTCCGGTGACAGCGACTGCCAGCTGTTAACCACTTCTTCGGCAATTTCCTGATCGAACTCGTCTTTATTCAGCGCCGACGGTGATTCGCCGCGCATGCTCATCTCTTTAATTTTTTGCAGGTAATAGTCCGCCGACGCTTCCGGCTGTTTCACCACCACGCTGCACAGATGGTTGATATAGCTGGCCTGGGTTTGCTGCTCGTCCGCCGCGCTGGCAGAGGCCGCGGTGAAAAGTAAGAGGATGGGGAGTAGATATTTCATAACATCTCCTGCGGTGGCCCGTCTCCGGGGAGTTTACAAGGCTGGTCAGCTTCAGCTGTGACAGCAGTCAGTATGGGGCAACACGGGTGAAAATGCTGCTGCATTACCACCCGCTGCGTCAAAATCAGTGCCAGCGTCGAACTTAATCCTGTTCAGGCGTTTTCTTTGTCTCTTCCGTTTTATCTTCTGCTTTTTCCGGCTCTTCCGGCGCCGCGTGGTTATGCGTTGGTTTCAGCAGCTGGATATCGAGGATCACATAGGTCATGGTACTGATAAACAGCGAGATCACGCTGCCCATCACGCCGCTGGTGGTGAAGGTCAGATAGTTATAAATCACCAGCCAGGTCAGACCGATAAACAGCGCCAGCGCGGTGGCAATCGCCGGACCGGAATAGTCACTGGCACCTGAGCTGCGGGTATTAACGGCGGTAAACAGGCTGCCGGAACTCTGAGACTCCAGCGCGTGAATGGCCCGGTCCCAGCTCTCCGTACGGCGGGCGCTGGTTTTACAGTGGAACAGGTACAGAATGGCAATAAAGTAGCCGGAAAAAGCGATCAGCACCGGAATGGCTTCCAGCGCATATTCAATGCTTTTATGGCCGTGGCTGGCATTCCCGGCGGAGAGATCCAGCGTCAGCGACGCGCCCAGCGCGGCATACAGAAAAACAAACAGCGCGAGGAAAGTGATGGCGTGCTGCCAGAACAGCGTCGACTCGCGGTTTTTCTGCCCGACGGCGGTGGTCAGTGCCTGTTGAATTTTCACCGTTCGCCGCTCGTCGTGTTCGCCTTCGGCCTCGTTTTCAAAAAATGCCTGCATAAACTCTGCATCAGCCTGCTCGGTAACCACTTTCATCCCTTGCCTCAATAACAGTTAATTAACGTTCATAGGGTAGCAACGGAACAGGCGTTGTGGAACCCGTAACGATCTCAGTTCATTTCCCCTGAATTAATGTGATTACCCTCTAAGAAAACGATTCTGCCTGGCGGGTGATAACGGCATTTTAGTAATTAACAAAACATTAACATGATGAATTTACAACGCTTAACGTCCGTTTCATTCGTGAAATGCGCTCAATTTTCGCGCATTGCAATTTTTATTGCTCCGATCTTATTATTGGAAAAAATGGTGCGAAGTCCTGCTGACAGGCAGGGCCATTTTTAAATAACGGCAGTTGATAATAAACCTTCGTAGTCGGTTAACGCCGATTAACTCATTAATGTGGAAGGCAATAATGAAAAAATCACTCTTACTCTGTCTGACCCTTCTCACGCTCAGCCCGGCCGCTTTTGCCGTTCAGGTGGGCGTCAGCATCGCACAAATGGATGATGTCTTCCTGTCCCGCCTGCGGGGATACGTGCTGGACCAAAGTAAAACCTATCCCGATATGAAAGTGCAGTTTGAAGATGCGCAGGGCGCGGTCGATAAGCAACTGAGCCAGGTACAGAATTTTATCAACGGGAAGGTTGATGTGATTATCGTCAACCCGGTGGACACCCAGGGCACCAAAAACATGAGCGAGGCCGCCAGAAAGGCCAAAATTCCGCTGATTTATCTCAACCGTATGCCGTCGGACTCGAAAATGGGGGACGGCGTCAGCTATATCGGCAGCGATGAAGTAGAGGCGGGCAGGCTGCAAATGGCGTATCTGGCCGAGATGGTGAAAGATCGTAAAAGCGTCAACGTGGCGATCATGAAAGGGCTGCTGAGCAACGATGCGACCCGCTTCAGAACCCAGGGAGCGAAAGAGGTCATCGCCAAACACCCGAATATGCACGTGACGCTGGAAGATACCGCCAAATGGATGCGTGAAGACGGCATGAACCTGATGAACAACTGGCTCCTCGCCGGGGACAAAATCGACATTCTGTCCGCGAACGCCGATGAAATGGCGATTGGAGCGGCGATGGCGATTAAGAGCAACGGTCTGAAGCCCGGTAAAGACATTCTGGTCGGCGGCACCGACGGCGGTCCGAACGGGTTGCAGGCGATTAAAACCGGCCTGCTGACCGTCACCGTGTTCCAGGATGCGAAATCACAGGCCTACGGCGCGGTAGATATGGCTGAGACAGCCGCGAAAGGCGGCAAAGTTGAGGACATTAAATTCATTCCATTCCAGCAGGTTACGCCGCAGAACTATCAGCAGTTTATGACGAAGTAATGATTTTTAGTGGGGTTATTTGCACCTGCGTTTCCCGCAGGTGCCTTTTTCTACAGGAGCCACAATGAAGACAATTAAAGGTCCTGGTGTATTCCTGGCGCAGTTTGCCGGAGACAGCGCACCTTACAATACGCTGGCCGGTATGGCGGCATGGGCGGCAGAGAAAGGATTTAAGGGCGTGGAGATCCCCACCTGGGATACGCGGCTGATCGATCTGGCGCGCGCGGCGGAAAGCCAGACCTACGCCGATGAAATTCTCGGCATCCTTGCCGAACACGATCTGACACTCACCGATTTAGCCAGCCATTTGCAGGGGCAGCTGGTGGCGCTGCATCCGGCATTTAATCTGCCCGCCGACAGCTTTGCGCCGGAAGCCGTGCGCAATAATCCGCAGGAACGGCAGCGCTGGGCGACCGAGCAGCTGCATCTGGCGGCGAAGGCCTCCCGCCGTTTCGGTCTAAGCAAACACGTAACGTTTTCCGGCACGCTGTTATGGCCCTATCTCTACCCCTATCCGCAGTGGCCGGAAGGGTTAATCGAAGAGGGGTTTGACGAACTGACGCGCCGCTGGCTGCCGATCCTCAACGCTTTTGACGAGCAGGGAGTGGACGTCTGCTACGAGATCCACGCTACCGAGGATCTGCACGACGGCCTGACCTTCGAGCGCTTTCTGGCGAAAACCGGCAACCATCCCCGCTGCAATATGATGTATGACCCCAGCCATCTGGTGCTACAGGGCATGGATTATCTGGCGTTTATCGATCACTACCACGAACGGATTAAAGCCTTTCACGTGAAGGATGCCGAGTTCCGCCCCAACGGTAAAAGCGGGGCCTGGGGCGGCTATCAGCCCTGGAGCAGCCGTGCCGGGCGCTTCCGTTCGCCGGGCGACGGGCAAATCGACTTTTCCGCGATCTTCTCCAAACTGACGGGCTACGGTTTTGACGGCTGGGCGGTGCTGGAGTGGGAGTGCTGCTTTAAAAATCCCGAAGACGGCGCGCGCGAGGGGGCGACATTTATCCGCGACCATATCATCCGCGTGACCGATAAATCCTTTGATGACTTCTGTAAATCCTGGGCCGATCCGGCGCTTAACCGTAAAATTTTGGGGCTTTGACCATCATGAAAAAAACACCACTGAAGGGGCGGCGCATTCGCCTTGGGATGGTCGGCGGCGGCGAGGGAGCCTACATCGGCGGCATCCACCGCTTTGCTGCCCGGCTGGATAATCAGTATGAGCTGGTTGCCGGGGCATTCGATATCAATGCTGCCCGAGGGCATGCTTTTGCGGCAGAAAACTTTATTGCCGCTGACCGTTCCTATGACGATTTTACGGCGATGATCGCCGCCGAATCCGCGCGTGAAGACGGCGTGGATGTGATTGCTATCTGCACGCCCAATTTCACCCACTATCCCGTGGCGCGCGCCTGCCTGGAAGCGGGGATCGATGTGATTTGCGAAAAGCCGCTGACCAGCACGCTGGAGGATGCGGAGCTGCTGGCCGAAGTGGTTCAGCGTACCGGCGGCTTCCTCGGCGTAACCTATACCTATGCGGGCTATCCGCTGATTGCCGAGGCGCGGCAGCGTATTGCCGCCGGGCTGATAGGCCAGGTGCGCACGGTGCAGGTGGAGTATCCGCTGGAGTGGATGGCGACCGGCGTGGAGCTGAAAAACAATCAGCAGGCCGCCTGGCGCGTCGATCCGAAGAAAAACGGTCGGGGTGGTTCCGTGGGCGATATCGGTACTCATGCCTACCATCTGGCGGGCTATGTGACCGGGCTGAAGGCCGAAAGCGTGATGGCCGATCTGGCGACGTTTGTTGCGGGGCGTGCGCTGGACGATAACGCCCATGTACTGATTCGCTATGAGGGCGGTGCAAGGGGGATGCTGTGGTCTTCACAGGTGGCGATTGGCTGCTCCAACTCACTGCGGCTGCGCGTTTTTGGCGAAACCGGCAGCCTGATGTGGGCCCAGGAGCAGCCGAATGAACTGCTTTATACCCCGCTGGAGGGCAACAGCCAGGTGATTAAACGCGGGCGCGACGATCTGGCTGCGTTAACCCGTTCCCGCACCCGCACGCCGCCGGGCCATCCTGAAGGCTACATCGAGGCATTTACGAACCTTTACAGTGGATTCGCCGATGCGCTGCGGGCGCGTGATGCGGGGCAGGAACCGGGCCTGGCCGGCGCGGCGGTGCCGCAGATTTATGACGGACTGAAAGGCGTGGCGTTCGTGGATGCAGTAGTGGACAGTCACGAGCAGGGCACGCTGTGGATGAAACCGAAGTACTGCTGATGCTCTGGGATCTCTGACCGTGAAGGCCGCGGTCAGAGATTCGGACTGTGCCGTGCTTCTCAAAGAGGCCTGAGCCTCGCCGGGCGCGTTAACGGCGGATCACCACCAGCAGCCCGCCTATCACCAGTACCGTTCCTACCATCTGCTCCAGCGAGATCGGCTCCTTTAACAGCCACCAGCTAAAGAAAATGGTCAGTACCGGGCCAAGAAGACCAATCATCACCACCCTGGCGGCACCAATGCGGAACACGGCGGCGGACTGCCAGAAAATCGGCAGCACCGTGGAGAACAGCGCCATCGCCAGGCACCAGCCGTAAACCGGCAGGGGAAGATTCAGCGCCGTCAGTCGATGGGTGAACAGGAAGTGAACCAGCGTGGCGAGGGTAGATACCAGCAGCGCCAGCACGGAAAACTTCATCGCGCCGAGACGGGCGATCGCTGCTTCCGACCCGGCACTGTAACCGGCATACAGCACCGCGCAGCCGAACACCAGCAGGCCGCCGACGATCACCGTACCAATTTCGCTGGAGACACTGACGTCGTGCATAAAGGCGAAGATAATCCCCGCGTAGGCGAGCGCCATCGCCAGCAGCACCTTTCTTTCAAACTTTTTCCCTAAGAAGGCGACCCCGAGCAGGATGGTCAGCATCGGGTAGGTGAACAGGATCAGCCGTTCCAGCCCGGCGGAGATATACTGCAGGCCCATAAAGTCCAGCATGCTGGAACCGTAGTAGCCCACCACGCCGAGCAGGAACAGCCATCCATAATCTTTACGCGTCAGCGCCGGGCCCTGGCGCAGGATGGGGATCGCCATCAGCAGGATAAACGGCAGCGACATACTCATCCGCAGTGCCAGCAGGGTAACGGCATCCACGGGTGCAGACTGATAGGCGAGTTTGACGAAAATCGCCTTAAAGGAAAAGCCAAAGGCGGCGAGTACGGCAAACGTAATCCCGGCTGCGCGGGACGGGGCGGATAGCGTCATTTGAACCATTTTATATCTGTAGAGTGAAATGCTGTCGGCGGTTCGATTCACGCCGAATAGCGGTTAAATCAATGCTGTGGTCAGGTGCCTGTCCGGCCGGATAATTTGTTGTTCTGCGTGTTCCTTGGGGTTTAGCGGGGCGTGTGTTTTGCGATAAGAGAGATAATCGCTGACGGTTTCTGATATGTGAAATCGTAATCAGGTATGTGTCTGATATGCGTTTTATATGAATCAGGGAGTGGGCCCGGCCTCGGCGGCTGCCGGACGGTCCTCGCGCCGCTGTGCGGTCCCTTCGGTTACTGCATTGTGCCGTGCGGATCGGCCAGGATTGAACATCCCTGTTCAAGCCCGGCCTGAGCGCAGCATTCATGCTGCGCTCTCCTGGCACAATGCCTTCACCTCAGCGCTGCGGATTATCCGGCAGCCGCCGATGCCGAGCCCCTCTTACAGTTGGCATCGCTGTTTGAAGATCGCGTGTTCGTTAATTTTAAGAGCCAGAGCCAGACTCTTTTTTCAAACAGGAAACGCAACAGTAAAAAGCAGACTGGCCGGGGTGCCTAACGGGCAATCCGCAGCGCTGAACGTAGCGAGGAAGCCAGGATTCGGCCACACGGACGTGGCCGAAAGTCACAGCCGCGCAGGACCCGCGTCTGTGGCGGTCCGACCGGCTGACGAGCGAAGTGAGGGCACCGCAAAGCGGCGCGAGGACCCGCCCGAGCGGTGCCCCGACCAGTCTAAGCCGTCACCCTATTCGCAGACGTCACGCCCTCATAAAACCCTCGGGCAAAATGTTGAATATCTCACCCCACCAGCGCTAAAGTTCGATATATAAAACCGCCATCCGGCATGGAACTGATATCCACAGCGTATCGAGAAAAAATGATTAACTTCCGTATCATCCGCCATATGTGGCTGTTCCTCGCCGTGGCCGAAGAGAAACACTTTGGTCGTGCAGCCAGGAAACTGGGCATGACGCAGCCTCCCTTAACCCAGCAAATCCAGGTGCTGGAACAATCGCTAAAAGTTAAGCTCTTCGACCGCTCAAAAAGAAACGTGCAGCTGACGCCGGTCGGCCTGGCGATCCTTCCTGCGGTGAAGAAGTTTGCGGAACAGGTGGAACGGCTCGAATTGGCAATCAACGAAGCCGTTGCCGGACACAGCGGCGTGCTGACGATCGGTGCCATCAGCGCCGCGATGCTGGACGTGCTGCCCGGCTACATCCGGCGGATGAAGGCACTGAACCCGGATATCGTGATTTCCATTAAGGAGATCGACAGCGCCGAAGCGATTCCGGCGCTACAGAATGGCGAAATCGACCTGGCCTTCGCCCGCCTGACTGGCGAACAGGGTGAAGGCATCGAATCACTGCCGATCTCCAGTGCGGAACTGGTGGTGACGCTACCGCACGATCACCGTCTGGCCGGGCAGAGCCGCATCAGCCTGCGATCGCTGATGAATGAAGAGTGGGTGATGTTTTATCGTTACCTCAATCCGGGCTATTTCGACAGCATCATCACCGCCTGCCGCAGTGAGGGATTTTCGCCACGCATTCTTCATGAGGTCCGCTCCGTAGCGCTACAGATTGCTTTCGTCGGCTGCGGGCAGGGCATTGCGCTGGTCCCGGCATCGCTGAAACATCTGTCGCTCACCAGCGTGGTGACGTTACCGCTGGAAGAGCGCATTGAAGTGGTCACTACGGCAGTCGCCTGGTCTTCTGCCCGCCCGAATCCGCTGGTGGAGCGGTTTGTTGAACTGGTGAAAGGGGAGGTGTAGGGCTTAAGAACGGCATCTACATTTGGCTTTTATTGCGTTGACCGTGGTGACAGTCGCTCGGACTCGTCGGCTGCCGGACGCTCACGCGCATCCAGCTTCAGCTGCATAAAGGTCAGATCCAGCCAGCGGCCAAACTTCATACCCACTTCATGAAGCTGGCCGCTCTGCTTAAATCCCAGCTTTTCATGCAGCGCAATCGACGCCCGATTGCCGGATTCAATTCCCGCTACCATCACGTGCTTGCCCTGTTCGCGCGCGTGTTCAATCAGGGCTGACATCAGCGCCAGCCCCGCGCCGTGGCCGCGTGCGTCTTTATGCACATAGACGGAATGTTCAACCGTATGACGATAGCCATCCCAGGGGCGCCAGTCGCCGTAGGAGGCATAGCCAATGGTCTCCCCCGCCTCGCTCACCGCCACCAGCACCGGAAACCCGGCCGCCTGGCGGTCGCGAATCCACTGAATACGGTTGCCGATATCCACCCTTTTCTCATTCCAGATTGCCGTGGTGTTCTGTACCGCATCGTTATAGATCTCGGTGATTACCGCTGCATCATTCTCAACTGCCGTTCCGATCGTGACCATAGACACCTCCGGTTTCATCTAATAAAGTGGACGTATTGTTTACTATTTTATTTATCCACTATGTTAGATAACTTGTCCAGTAAAGAAGATGACATTAACCACCGCATCGGCCAGCGCATTAAACTGGAGCGGGAACTGCGCGGCTGGTCGCTGACCGATCTGGCGCAGCACTCCGGCGTTTCCCGGGCGATGATCCATAAAATTGAACGCGGTGAGAGCAGCCCGACGGCGACGCTGCTGGCCAGGCTGGCGGGATCGTTTGATATGAGTATGTCCCAGCTGATTGCGCAGAGTGAGATGCAGTCGGGCACGCTGCTGACGCTGGCTCAGCAGCCGGTGTGGCAGGACCCGGAGACGGGATATATTCGGCGGCACGTTTCCCCACAGCAGATCCCGGCGGACCTGGTCAGCGTGGAGCTGCCAGCAGGCGTATCGGTACCGATGCCGGCCATTTCCTATCTGTCGCGCCGCCAGTTAATCTGGGTGATCGGCGGCGAACTGGTGTTTCAGGAGGGGGAAAAAACCTTTGAGCTGGCCGAAGGGGACTGCCTGGCGCTGGGCGATCCGGCCGACTGCGTGTTTATCAACCGCAGCGAACGGCCGTGTCGTTATGCGGTGCTGGTGCTGAAGCCGCTTTAATATTCTCTCGTCGTGGTTGTAGATCCTGCTTATTTTGCTGACGGCAAGACAGTCATCGCGCGTTTTTCCGGGCGTGAAGCGAGTTACCCCTGGATCGTCAGGAGCTGCGTTTTTCCAGGCGGATATCGCCTTCGCCTGCGTCGGTTTCGTTGCCCCATCCGCTATGACGATAGAATCCGGCTGCGCGCGTAGTTTTACCCGTTTCCAGCCAGATAACGTCGTGCTGCCGGAACAGCTCATTTTCAGCAACCTGGACCAGCCGTTTACCAATCCCTCTGTTTTCATATTCAGGAAGAACAAAGGCGGCAAACAGGCAGGCATCTTCCGGGATAATCATGGAAAATCCGATGATTTTCTGGTCTTCAGCCGCTACCCATGCACAGGATGAATTCTGGATCATGGCGGTCACGGCGGCCCTGGTGATCCCCATTTCTTCAAGTTCTTCGCAGGTCAGCGTATTTTCACGGACCGAAGTGCGCACGTGAAACAGACCGTCGATATCATCGGACGTTGCTGCGCGGATGGTTATTGTCATGGCGGTAAATCCTTTTTTAGCTGAAAACGACCGTCAGTCTGCCTGGTGTTAGCGGCGCTGTGCGACAATATCCAACTGATATTTCTGCTTAATCAGCGTGTTACGGATGTCAGGCGACAATCCATCATCGGTAATAATCTGGCTAAAGGTATGCTCAATCGAGATCGGGTAGGGGTGGACGCTGCCGAATTTGGACGAATCCGTCAGCGCGATGGTCCAGGTGCCCCTGGCCATCACCGCATTCACTACGTCGCAGCGCATCATATTGCGGCCGGTAAAGCCGGTGTCCGCATGCCAGCCGTCCACGCCGATAAAAGCTTTATGGAAGTTAAGCTGCTGGATGCAGTAGCGTGTTAACGGTCCGACCACGGATTCGCTGCTTTTCTGATACTGGCCGCCGAGGATAACCACTTCGCACTGCGAGTCGCGCAGCAGATGGGCGATAAAATGGCTGACGGTAATAATCGTCAGATCGCTGCGCGAGGCGAGTGCGCGTGCCAGCAGGGCATTGGTGCTGCCGCCTTCAATAAAGATGGCTTCACCGTCGCCGATCTGTGAAGCGGCAAATTCCGCCAGCCCCTGCTTGATTTTGTAGCGGGTCTGCATGCGGGAATTCACGTCGTCACTGTCGGGTGCAACGGCGGAGCCGTGGACGCGCTTTAAAAAATTGTCGCGTTCCAGCGCGTTGAGATCCTGGCGGATGGTAACTTCAGAAACGCCGGTCAGCTGTGCCAGTTCGCTGACGCTAACGCTGCCTCTTTCGTTCACCAGCTGGATGATATGTTCGTGTCTGCTGTTCATTCAGGCTTTGATAAGGCTGGAATAATTCGGTTCAGTCTAACAGATATTCTTCACGGCATACCACGTCTGTGCCAGGTGGCCTGCGTGCGGCTGGCCCAAAACTTCAGGCCAGCCGTTTTGTCACTTATTCCAGCCCGAGGCTGCGCTTGCCGATGTTGTTCAAATCCGCAGTCGTAAAGCGCTGCTGCCAGTCGCGTTCGTAGTCCTCACGCGGGAAATCGCCCGGCGACGTTCCCCGATCCAGCGCCTGTGCCACTTTGTGCGCGTAGGCCAGATTCTTCTCGCAGAGCGGTGCCGCAGGGATATACATCACGTTGCCCCAGCCCTGCTGATCGGTCACCGGCGCCACCGAGTGGATCACATCACAGTGCCACCACACCGAATCGCCCGCCTGCAGTGACGGGATGGAACTCAGCCCCTCAATCAAGTCAGGATGCCACTGTGGCGAGATCGGCAGCACTTTGCCCGGTGCCACGCCGCACAGTTTATCTTCAGGAACGTCGTCCAGCAGCGGTCTCAGCAGGACGTAGGCCATCGCTTCCGGCACCGGCACCACGTGCAGCAACCCCTGGCCCTGCTGCATATCCGACAGTGCAGTCCAGCCCTGGAAGGTGCGGAAGGCAGAACATTTGGTCGTATTATCAACATCATATTCATGAACCTCGGTACGATGCGCCGCATCCCACGGGTCGTATGCGTCAAATTGATTGTTGAATATTTTGCTGAAAACCTGCTGATAGGCGGGCAGCAGCCAGCGCTCGAGCGCGCCGGAGTCGGTGTGTGCGCCCAGCCCTTTTGAGGTGGTTCCAGGCAGGCGGCGGCGAATTCGGTCTGGATAGATGATGCTGACGTCCGGGTTAAACCACTTCACGCCTTCCGATTCGAATTTCCACAGGCGATTAAGGAACGACTGCGTTTCGGCCATCGCCTCGCTTTGCCGCGCTTCCATCTGCGCGGTGGACCAGTAGATTGGATAAATCTCCGGTCGTGACGCCTCCAGGCTGCCAAAGAACGTATCCCCCGGCCCGCGGTACTGCTTATCGAAATCGTTGCGGTCCAGGTAGTCGAGCATAGAGGTATCCCACGCCAGGGTTTTATCACGCGGGAAGGTTTGCTTTACCACCACGCAACCGCGCCGCTTGATCGCCGCGATCTGTTCAGCAGTGACGCGTTTTTCAGCGATATCCGCCCAGTTAATCACCGGCCAGGCGGTGCCGTGTTCGGCCTCTTCCGCTCTGGCATGGGCGATTTCAGTGGTGATTTTTTGTTTAACTTGATTAAAAAGCCCTTCAACATCACCGATCTGCTGGCGAAGCTGCTTTTTCATCAGCCGAATCAGGGCTTTATGGTCTTCAGGTAGGGTGTTAGAGGTGAAATCGCTCATCGTGACAGCTCCGCTTCAGGTGTGTTAGGCTTCGAATGAAGGTTTTATTATCTTCGTTCGTAATTATGGCGACGAAGCTAACAAAAATGCAACAAGTCTTGCGTGAGTCGGATCACGAATCGTTCACGTTCCGGGAACGGAACGATCCGCTTTGCACAGGCCGATAGCGAAACGTGGGAGAGATGAAATGAGTATGTTGAGAGACAGTGCGCACTTTTTCCGCGACTACTTCAGGCTGTCCGCAGCCGACAGTGGCCGTATCTGGCAGGGTTTCAGCCCGGAGGCACGTTACGGCTATTTAGCGGCATTACTACAGTGGCAGGTGGATGAAGCTGATGACAACGGGCAGAGCTGTGAGGAGCGAAGCGGGCAACGGCATGAAAATAATGGCGTCGAGGGGCGCACAAAATAAGCCAACTTCGTTTGTGCTCTGATAAAAAACTGCCTGAAGCCTGAAGCCTGAAGCCTGAAGCCTGAAGCCTGAAGCCTGAAGCCTGAAGCCTGAAGCCCGATCGTCGGGCAGCAGAGAGCGGCAGGTTCAGCCTTTCGATCCGCAGGACTTGCGGATAATCAGCTCGGGCTTCAGCAAAGTGTGCGTAAAGGGAGCGGCGGGATCTTTCAGCCGGTTAAGGAGTATCTGGCTGGCCAGCTCGCCTACTTTGTGGCTTTGCAGGGCAACGGTGGTCAGCGGCGGATTGGTAAAGGCGGTATTCGCCACGCCATCACTGCCGACCACGGCAATATCTCTGCCGGCAATCAGGCCCTGTTCACCGATTTCGCTGAGTACACCGGTGGCAATCAGATCGTTATAGCAGACCACCGCCGTCGGGCGGTCACTCAGCTGTAGCAGCTGCTTCATCGCTTCTTTTCCGCCCGCCATGCTGATTTTACTCTCTACGATCCACGACGGATTGATGCTAAACCCGTTGTTCAGCAGGCAGTGCTCGTAGCCATCCTGGCGAACAACGCTGACGGAGTTAATGCGATTGCGGCCAATAAAGGCAATTTTTTGATGACCGAGGTCAATCAGATGCTGAGTAGCCAGCTTGATGCCTTCGTAATTATCACAGCCGATAAAATCGGAGTCTTCACCTTCCAACGGGCGCATCACGGTGACAAACGGCAGCTTCCAGCTTTTCAGCGTTCGGGTGAGTCCCGGCGGCGTACTGAGGGCCGGGCAGAGGATCAGCCCGGCGGCTTTTTGCTCGCGCATCGAATTAAGCACCTGTTCCTGAAGCGGAATGTCTTCCCCGGTATGGGATAGCAGGGTGATAAAACCGGATTCCAGCAGACGGCGCTCGGCACCGATCAACAGTTCAACAAAAAAGGAGTTGGTGAGGTCATTAACCACCATCGCTACAACGTTGCTGGTTCCCTGGCGCAGGCTGGCCGCACTGCGGTTATAGACGTAAGCAAGGCTTTCCGCCGCCAGTTTGACCTTTGCCGCCGTTTCCGGCTTCACCAGTTCGCTGTTGTTCAGAACAAGTGAGACAGTAGATTTGGACACGCCAGCAGCGCGAGCTATATCCATGATTGTCACTTTACCGTCACCCGTAGGAAGTCTCACTTTGTAGCCTCAAGAAAAAATTTCCCTAAGAGTAATCGCGGTACTGGTCAAAATCCACCTTTCCCCCTGCGGTATCCCCAATTAATGCCCTGCAAGTGAATGCACTTACAAGAAGTTTGCGACGAAGATCATATTTTGGATCTTATCTGTTATGACGGATTGACTCTTTATGATGCCATCTATAGTGTTTTGGAACGTTCCAAAATAAATTGGAACGATCCAATTTTAGATTTGTTTGGTTTTTGTATGCCGAAATGAGCACGGAATTTGAAGTGGCTCCGCATCATGCATAAACCAGTCAGAGCAAGAGGTGGTTAATTATGTTTATGTTTTACATCATTAATTTTGTTTTATCTCAACAAAGACTGGCTCTTGTTGAAGAAGGGGATGAGTAGGGCTAACGCGGATTCGTGAAGGGAAATGTATGTTTTGCCGATTTTAATCAAACAATAAGTGAATGCGATGAAAAAACTACTCACTGCTGACGAAGCCGCTGCGCTGGTCGGCGATAACGCCTCGGTCACCGTCAGTTCGGCCAGCGGTCTGAACTGCCCGGATGCGGTGCTGGCTGCCCTGGGCAAGCGCTACAGAAATGAAGGACATCCTCGTAATCTGACCATGATCCACCCTATCGCTGCGGGGGATATGTACGGTATTCCCGGGATTGAGCATCTTGCCCAGGCCGGGTTGCTGAAAAAAGTGATCGCCGGTTCGCTGCCCAGCGGTCCGTCCTCCTTACCGATGCCGGAAATCTGGCGGATGATTATCGACAACGAAATTGCCGGCTACAACGTACCCAGCGGCGTGCTGTTCGATCTGCATAAGGATGCGGCGGCTAAACGTCCCGGCGTCCTGACCCAGGTCGGCCTTGATACCTTCGTTGACCCGGATCGCCAGGGCTGTGCAATGAACGAACTGGCCGCTGCCGAACCGCTGGTCAGCAAAGTTAATTTCGCCGGTCAAACCTGGCTGCACTTCCATCCGCTGGTGCCTGATGTGGCGATTATCCGTGCCACCACCGCCGACGAGCGCGGCAACCTGTCGTTTGAGCATGAAGGCGGTGTGCTAGGCGTTGTCGAACAGGCGCTGGCGGTGAGAAACAACGGCGGTACGGTGATTGCTCAGGTCAAGCGCCTGACCAAAGCCGGTACGCTGAAACCCCATCACGTTCACGTTCCCTGTAACCTGGTGGACCATATCGTCGTGGCCCCGGACCAGATGCAGACCACCATGATTGCCTACGATCCGGCGATCAGCGGCGAAATCTTCCACCCCGAAAGCAGCTTTGAAGTGCCTGAGTGGGGAACCGAAAAACTGATCGCCCGCCGCGCCGCCATGCAGCTGAAAAAAGGCATGACCGTTAACCTCGGCTTTGGTATTTCCGCCAACGTCCCGCGCATTCTGTTGGAAGAGGGAATGAACGGTGAGGTGACCTGGGTGATTGAGCAGGGTGCGGTCGGCGGCATGCCGCTGCTGGGCTTTGCCTTTGGCTGTGCGGCCAACGCCGATGCCATCGTTCCGGCATCCACTCAGTTCACCTATTTCCAGGGCGGCGGTTTTGATATGGCAATGCTGTCATTCCTGCAGATTGACCGCCTCGGCAACGTGAACGTCTCAAAACTGCCGGGCAAGCCGTACCTGACCGCTGGCTGCGGTGGCTTTGTCGACATCACCACCCATGCGCGAAAACTGGTGTTCTCCGGCTTCTTTAAAGCCGGGGCCAGGCAGCGAATTGAAGGCGGGGAGCTGGTCATTGAGCAGGAAGGCAAGCTGCGCAAGCTGGTTAACGATGTCGATCACGTCACCTTCAGCGGCCGCATGGCGCTGGAGCGCGGACAGGACGTTATCTATGTTACCGAACGCTGCGTGATGCAGCTGACGAAAGAGGGGCTGATGGTGACGGAAATCGCGCCCGGTATGGATTTGACCCGGGATGTACTGGAGCAGGCCGATTTCCCGCTGCGGGTGTCAGATAACCTGAAAATAATGGACCCGCGCATGTTTTATGACGCGGTAATGGGGCTGGAACTGCCGGAGGTGGCACGTGGCTGAAAATATGGGCAGCGTCACGCTGGAGACGCGCGGCACGATTGCCGTTGTTACGTTGGACCGCCCTGCAAAGCTCAATGCGCTGACGCCTTTTATGCTGAGCGAACTGGCGCGGATTGCGGATGAGATTGAAGAACATCCTGCGCTGCGTGCCGTGGTGCTGACCGCAGGCGGGGAACGCGCTTTCTGCGTGGGTGCGGATATCAAAGTCTGGTCATCGCTGGAAGCGCTGGATATGTGGCGCAACTGGGTGCGTAAAGGCCATCGTGTTTTCGACCGCTGGGCCACGCTCCGAGTGCCGGTGATTGCGGCGATCAACGGCCACGCCTTTGGTGGCGGGCTGGAGCTGCTGGCGACCTGTGATATTCGCGTCACCGATCCGGCGGCCACTTTCGCCCTGCCGGAAGCGGGGATTGCTACCTGTCCGGGATGGTCAGGCACCCAGCGTCTGGTACAGCTGATTGGACCGGGTCAGGTGAAATATATGGCATTAACCGGTATCCGTATCAACGCCGACCGCGCGTATGAGATGGGCCTGGTACAGGAAATCAGCGAGCCGGGCAACGTGCTGGCAACGGCTATTGCGCTGGCGGAGAAGATCAGCGAGCAGGCACCGGTTTCCGTACAGCTGACCCGGCAAATTATCGATGCAGGCGCAGGAACGGATACGGCGATGGCGCTGGAATCCATTGCCGGTGCGCTGGCAGCAACCACACGTGATGCGAAAGAAGGACTGGCGAGTTTTTCTGAGCGGCGTAAAGCAGAATACCTGGGAGAATAAGATGACCACTTTTTTAACCGCAGACCAGTCAGTCCTGTCCGGTTACCGGCCTTATCACGGCAGTATGCTGATTAACGGAGAGTTCCGTGACTCAGTTGGCGGCAAGCGTATCGACCGCATCGGGCCTGCGCACGGCATCATCGCCGGAACCTATGCTGACGGCAGCGCGGAGGACGCCCTGCTGGCCATTTCTGCGGCGCGCCGGGCGTTTGATTCGGGAACCTGGGCGTCGTTTACCGCGAAAGAGCGCGCGGAGCTGCTGCTGAAGATTGCCGACGGCATTGCGCAGCGCAGTGAAGAGATGGCGATTATCGAATGTCTTGAGACCGGTAAACCGCTGGCGCAGGCGCGCGGCGAAGTGTCCGGCTGCGTGGATTTATGGCGCTATGCCGCCTCGCTGGCCCGCACGCTGCACGGTGAAAGCTACAACACGCTGGGCGACCAGATGCTGGGCCTGGTGCTGCGCCAGCCGGTGGGTGTGGTATCGATGATCACGCCGTGGAATTTCCCTATCTGGATACTGAGCCAGAAGCTGCCGTTTGCGCTGGCGGCGGGCTGTACCGTAGTGATTAAACCGAGTGAGTTCACCAGCGGAACCACGCTGATTCTGGGCGAAATTCTCACCGATGCGGGCGTGCCTGCGGGCGTCGTCAACATTGTCACCGGCCTGGGCACTAACGTGGGCAGCCCGCTGGTGGATCACGACGATGTCGACATGCTGTCGTTTACCGGCTCCACTCGGGTAGGCAGGCATATCGCGGCAGAAGCCGGGCGCAAGCTGAAGAAAGTCTCGCTGGAACTGGGGGGCAAAAATCCGCAAATCATCTTCCCGGACTGCGATTTTGACGCGGCGGTTGATGCGGTGGTGTTTGGCGTCTATTTCAACGCCGGTGAATGCTGCAACAGCGGCAGCCGCGTGTTGGTACATCAGGACATTGCCGAGAAATTTACCCGCGCGGTGGTGGAAAAGGCCCGCCGGGTGAAGGTCGGCGATCCACTGCATCCCGAGGTCAAGGTCGGTTCCATTATCAATGATAACCAGATGGCGGTGATTGAAGACGCTATCCGCTCGGCCCGTGAAGACGGCGCTGAAATTCTGCTCGGCGGTGAGCGGGTAACGGGCGGGCAGGGACTGTTTATGGCCCCCACCGTGGTCGGCGGCGTAAAGGCGGAGATGCAGATTGCACAGGAGGAAGTATTTGGTCCTGTATTAGCCATTCTGACCTTTGCCGATTATCAAGAGGCAATCAATATTGCCAATAACACGCTGTACGGACTTTCCGCCGCCGTGTGGAGCAAGGATATTGATATATGCCTGGAAGCCGCGCGGAAAATTAATGCCGGTACGGTCTGGGTGAATACCTTCCTTGACGGTACGCCGGAATTACCGTTTGGCGGATTTAAACAATCCGGTCTGGGGCGTGAATTAGGTAAGAGCGCGGTAGAAGATTATACCGAGCAGAAAACCGTGCAATTACATATTGGCGCCAGAACCAACTGGTGGATAAATAACGCCAACTGATTCAATTCTTGAATTAAATAATAATGCGGCCATCCGAATAAGATGGCTGCCGTCTCATGACGTGAGGTCAACGTGGAATACGATTATATTATTATCGGCGGAGGATCTGCCGGTTGCGTTTTGGCGAACCGGCTCAGCGAAGATCCGGCTATTAAGGTGCTGCTGCTGGAAGCTGGCGGGGGAGATTCTCATCCGCTGTTCAGCATGCCCGCCGGCTTTGCCAAAATGACCAAGGGCCGCAGCAGCTGGGGCTGGCACACCGTTCCGCAGAAGCATCTGAATAACCGCGTGCTGAGATTTACCCAGGCGAAAGTGATTGGCGGCGGGTCATCGGTGAATGCCCAGGTTTATACCCGCGGATCGAAACATGATTATGACGAATGGGAACAGGCCTGCGGCGTTAAAAACTGGGCCTATAAAGATGTGCTGCCCTATTTTAAAAAGTCCGAAAAAAACCAGCGCTTCGTTAATGAATATCATGATTACCGTGGTCCGCTTGGCGTATCAAATCCGATCAGTCCACTACCTATTTGCGAAGCTTTTT
This sequence comes from Pantoea coffeiphila, assembly GCF_016909495.1. GTDB lineage: Bacteria > Pseudomonadota > Gammaproteobacteria > Enterobacterales > Enterobacteriaceae > Erwinia > Erwinia coffeiphila. Next base: position 123,375 of record NZ_JAFBFW010000006.1, read on the forward strand.
TCCAGGCCGGTCAGGAATTAAATATTCCCTATAACCCGGATTTTAACGGAGAGCATCAGGGGGGATTAGGGTATTACCAGCTTACCCAGCTTAATGCCAAACGCTCCTCAACCTCAGTAGCCTATTTACGTCCGGCGCAGTCGCGGCCGAATCTGACCGTGAAGCTGAATACCTTCACCCTGCGTATTTTGCTGGAAGGCAAGCGGGCGACCGGCGTGGAAATTGCCACCGGTAGCGGCGGGACGCAGCAGGTGCGCGCGTCGCGGGAAGTGATTGTTACCTCCGGTGCTTTCGGCTCGCCTAAGCTGCTGATGCTTTCCGGCATCGGCCCGGCCCGGCATCTGGAAGAGCAGGGTATTACGGTTAAACATGACCTGGCGGGCGTGGGCAGCAATCTGCAGGATCACCTCGATCTGTTCGCCATTGCCGAATGTACCGGCGACCACACCTACGACCCCTGCCTGAAAATCCACCACGCCGCCTGGGCCGGTTTGCAGTATCTGCTGCTGAAGAAGGGGCCGGTAGCCTCCAGCCTGTTTGAAACCGGCGGCTTCTGGTATCTGGACAGCAACGCACGATCGCCGGACGTGCAGTTCCACCTGGGGCTGGGTTCCGGGATTGAAGCGGGCGTTGAGCAGATGAAAAACTCTGGCGTTACGCTGAACTCCGCGTTCCTGCGCCCACGCTCGCGGGGCACGTTGCGGCTGGCCAGCGGCAACCCTGCTGATGCGCCGCTGATCGATCCGAATTACTGGGCGGACCCTTACGACCGGGAAATGTCACTGCGCGGCCTGAAGCTGGTGCGCGAAATTCTGTCGCAGGATGCGTTCAAGCCCTTTGTTAAGGAAATTCGTCTGCCTTCGCCGCAGATCCGTACCGATGACGAGCTCTTCGAGTACGCCTGCCAGAACGCGAAAACCGATCATCACCCGGTTGGCACCTGCCGCCTGGGTGTAGAGGGCGATCCGGATGCGGTAGTGGATGAGCATCTGAACGTCTTCGGGCTGCAGGGGCTGCGCATTGCGGATTCATCCGTGATACCGCGTGTACCAAGCAGTAATACCAACGCGCCGACCATCATGATTGCCGAGAAGGCAGCGGATGCCATTCTCGGCCGGTTGGGCAGTCATTAAACAATAAAAAAACATCTGCAAAGAGGTCTGTATGAGTATTGATAATAACATCGCTTCTGTTCCTGCATTTAATAATAAGACTGTTTCGGTAAAGCTGGCATTTGGCATGATCACCTCGCTGTTTTTCCTGTGGGGGCTTTCCCATGGCCTGTTAGATGTTTTAAATAAACATTTCCAGGATTCTTTAAACGTCAGCAAGGCGCAGTCAGGCTATTTGCAAATGGCCTATTACGGTGCCTATTTCCTTGTGGCGATTCCGGTCGGGGCGGTGATGCAGCGCTATGGCTATAAGCTGGGGGTGATCTGCGGGTTATTGCTGTTCGCTGCCGGAGCGCTGCTGTTTGTGCCAGCCACCTCGGCGGGTACTTTTGCCTTTTTCCTGTTTGCCCTGTTTATTCTGGCCTGTGGATTAGGCTGCCTGGAAACGTCGGCCAATCTGTATGCGTCGGTGCTGGGTGATGCTAATAACGCTGAACGCCGCCTGAATTTCGCCCAGTCTTTTAACGGCCTTGGCGTGTTTATGGGGCCGATTATTGGCGGTACGCTGTTCTTCGCGCCGGACATTCGCATTGCCGGGCACGCCTTCGATCCGGTGATGACCACCTACGTGGTACTGGCTGCGGTGGTCCTGCTGCTGATGGTGGTGTTTATCGTCACCCGCCTGCCGGAAGTGCAGGAAGCCCGTGAAGACAGCCGTTTGGGCGCAGCGCAACAGAGCATCTGGAAAAAACCGAGCTTTACCGGTGCGCTGGCCGCGCAGTTCTTTTATATGGCTGCGCACGTGGGGATCGCCTCATTCTTTATTAACTACGCCATCGATCACTGGAAAGGCACCAGCGTGCAGGATGCTTCTTATCTTCTTTCCTGCGCGATGCTGACTTTTATGATTGGTCGTTTTATCAGTACCTGGGTAATGAAGTATTTTGCGCCGCGCAGCATGTTAATTACCTACAGTATTATTAATATCCTGCTGTGTTCACTGGCGGTCATCGGCGTGGAAAAAATCTCCGTTATCGGTCTGGTGGTTATCTTCTTCTTCCTGTCGATTATGTACCCGTGCATCTTCGCCATGGGGGTTAAAAACCTGGGCGCACAGTCTAAACGAGCGGGTTCTTATCTGGTCATGACCTTAGTCGGCGGTGCAATTTCACCTTATCTGATGGGAATGATTGCCGATTATTCCTCAATGGCAACCGCATTTATTATTCCGGTGTTCAGCTTCGTCGTCATTCTGTTCTATGCCGTGAAGTGTACGCGTTAATTAATTTAAATATGCCTGGAAAACAATATGAGTGTTGTTGATCAACATATTCTGGATAGCCTGACGCAGGTATCTTTCCCTAAGTCATTTAATAAAGTCCGGGAAAGTGAAATCAGGGAGATTAGCGGACTGAATGTTCCATTTTATCACTACGACGCCGTGGTAGTCGGCACCGGAGCCGCCGGCCTGCGCGCGGCCGTGGAGCTGAAGCGGAAAAACGTCAACGTCCTGCTGGTCACCTCGGGGCTGTATATGGGCACCTCGGCCTGTTCGGGATCGGATAAACAGACGCTGTTTACCGCTGCCACGGGCAAAAGTGGCGATAACTTCCATCAGCTGGTGGCGGCGCTGAGTTCAGGCGGCGGGATGGATAAAGATATCGCCTACGTAGAGGCCGTGGGTTCCATACACACTCTGGCGGGGTTGCAGTATCTGGGTCTTGAGCTACCGGAAGACCGCTTCGGTTCGATATTGCGCTATCAAACCGATCATGATGAGGCCGGTCGCGCCACCAGCTGCGGTCCGCGTACCTCGCGGCTGATGGTGAAAGTGCTGCTGGAGGAGACGCAGCGGCTGGCGATACCGATGCTGACAGCCACAACGGCGCTAAAGCTGATCAAGCAGCGGGACAGCACCGGTGCGGAGCGCTGTGCCGGTTTGCTGGTCAGCACCGGCAGCGCGGTTCACAATCCCTATCGCTTTGGGGTTATCAATGCCGCATCGGTGGTGCTGGCCACCGGCGGGCCGGGGGATATGTATCGCGACAGCGTTTACCCGAAGAAGTGTTATGGTTCGCTGGGGCTGGCGCTGGAAGGTGGGCTGAGGTTAGCCAATATTATTGAGAGCCAGTTTGGCATCGGTACGCCGCGCACGGCGTTTCCGTGGAATCTGTCAGGGACTTACGTACAGGTGATCCCCTATATCTATTCGGTGGATGCGCAGGGCAACGAGCATAACTTCCTCGCGCAGTATTATCGCACCACGCAGGAGCTGGCCTCGAACGTCTTTCGCAAAGGCTATCAGTGGCCGTTCCACGCCACGCGCACGCTGGAGTACGGCTCCAGCCTGGTGGATATGGCGATTGCCGAAGAGGTGAAAAACGGGCACCGGGTGTATATGGATTTCAACCGCAATCCGCAGCCGGTTCCGGGGGATCTGCCGTTCTCGCTGGCGCGGCTTGATGCGGACGTCAGCAGCTACCTGGCCAATAACGAATGCGCGGCTGAACTGCCCATCGATCGGCTGAAACAGATGAACCCGCTGGCCATCGAGCTTTATGCTATGCACGGCTGCGATATCACGCGCAGCCCGCTGGAATTTGCGGTGAACAATCAGCATATGAACGGCGGTATTGAGGTGGACATCTGGGGGGAAACCAGCCTGGCCGGTTGTTTTGCGCTGGGTGAAGTGGCCGGGACCCATGGCGTCACCCGGCCCGGCGGCGCGGCGCTGAACTCCGGGCAGGTGTTTGGCGTGCGGGTGGCGCAAAAGGTGGCGCACGACGTACAGCAGCGCCAGCTGCAGGGTGCGCGCGCGTTGGAAATCAATTATGCCGATTCAATGGCGGAGATCGTTCTGTGGGCAGAAAAATCGCTGTCGGAGGACGCCCTCGACCCCGTGGCGCTGAAAAGCGAGATCCGCAACCGCATGTCGGACAAGGCCGGATTTGTTGTCGCGGCACAGGAAACCGCAGAGGAACAGCAGCGGGCTGCGTTGCTGCTGAGCGAGGTGCTGGCGAAAGGTGTGAGGTTGACCAGCCTGACTCGGCTGACCGAAAACATACTCTGGCGGCATTTTGCGCTAGCTTCAGCTGCAGTGATGGCGATGCTGAGCACGTATGTCGAAGGCGGCGGCGGCAGCCGTGGTGCCCGAATTATCCTTGATGAACTGGGGGATTCAGTTCCCGAGGGCCGCAGTGGGCCGATTGAGAAATGGCGCTTCCGATCGGAGAGAACCGCTGCGCCGGACAGCAAGCTGCTGATTGCGTGGGACGGTGAACGCTTCCATCATGCCTCGCGTCCGGTGAACGATCCGGTGGATCTCAGTAAAGTCTTTTTTGAAAAGAACTGGCCTGATTTCCTGATGGGGAAAATATACCGCTAATAAAAAAACGCCATGTCTGACATGGCGTTTTGCTTTGTAGCGGATTGGAGTCCTTATTTGGCAAGACGATGCTGCATTATGTGGTCCGCCACTCGCAGCGCCTGCGCGGCAATAGTCAGTGAAGGATTAACCGCCGCTGAACTGGGCATAAAGCTGGCGTCCACCACGTACAGGTTCTCATGCTCCCAGGCCTGACAGTAACTGTTAAGCGGATCGCGCTCGGGATCGATACCCATTCTGACCGTGCCGCACTGGTGTGACGGCGTTCGTTTATCGAAGGGTTTACTCATCACAAAATAGAACCCACATTTCTTAAGTGCATTGCTGAGTTTTTTCACCAGTCGGGTATGCGCCGCCCAGTTATTGCGCTCCCAGTGCAGAGTTATTTTATCGCCGTCCAGCTGGATACGGTTGTCCGGGGAGGGCAAATCTTCACTCATGGCGTAAAAATCAATGCTGTGCCTGCTGAAGTAGTTCAAGGCGAAACCCGGCGCGGCGGGAAGGGATGACTTGAGGATCTGACCGGACACGCGACCCAACAGCTGAATGTTGCCCAGCGGGTAGCCACCTGCGCCATCGGAAAGATAGAAATCATTCAGGCCGAAGGTTTTCTGATACACAGAGCGGTTGCAGTAGCGATGGCTGAAGCCCACCACGGCGGTGCAGTTGTGGTTCATAAAGTTGCGGCCAACCATGCCAGAGCGATTCGCCAGCCCGTTGGGGTAGCGGGCGTTTTTCGATTTAAGCAGCAGCGCAGCCGAATGTACGGCTCCGGCGGCGAGAATAACCAGTTGAGGGCGCACGCTACAGGTCTGATTATTGCGTTGATAAACCACCTCTTCGATGCGTCCGCCGTCCGCAGCGGTTTTCAGTCTGATGACCTTGCTGCCGGTCAAAAGTTGAATATTGCTGTGGCTGGCGGTCAGGCTCAGGGCGGCGGTTTCCGCATCAAACTTGCCGTTAAAATAGTGGGGATGTGCATCCCACGGGACTTTGCGCGACTGGCTCCACTGTGCAATATCTACTGCCAGCGGCAGAGAATAGGGACTAAGACCCTGTTTTTGCAGCCTGCGGCGGACGATGGCGATATCGGCTTCATCCTCAATGGCTGCAAAAGCATAGGGGTGGGAACGGGGTGGTTCGGTCGGGTCGGCCTGGCTGTCGCCCCTGACCCGATAGAGTTTTTCCGCCGCGCAGTACCAGGGTTCCAGTTCGGCATAACCGAATGGCCAGGCGGGGGAAACGCCTCCTTCATGGATCATCTCCTCAAAGTCCTCCTGCCGGTAGCGTGCCAGTACCGCGCCGTAGAACTTGGAGTTGCCACCAACGTAGTAGTAATTCCCTGGGCGAAAAGCTTTATTATCTTTATCGAACCAGACTTCGTCGGGCTTGAAGTGCTGCTGAGAGAATATCTTCTGCTGATCGTCATTGTCCGGAGAGTCCGGCATCTGTTCGCCGCTTTCCAGAATGAGGATCTTCAGATCGCTGTTAGCAAGCCCGAAAGCCATGGTGGCTCCACCAATACCGGAGCCAATAATCACAATGTCGGGATGGTTTAAATCACGATGCATTTTACTGTTCCTCACCGATATGAACGGTCATTCCGGAAGAAACCGCTTTCACTACGGCAAGGGATACTGCCAGAGACTGTCTTCCGTCATCACCACTGGCCGCCGGTTGCCCACCATTGAATATCGCATTGCGGAACGAGGCTAAACCGCGTTCATAAAGACTGGCGTGTTCGATCGCTAACGGTTCAGACCCGTGACGGTTATGCAGCGTCACTTCGCCTACGGGGTTCTGCGTCAGAATATTGCGCGCACGCAGCGTACCCTACGTGCCGATCACATCAATACTGGTTTCAAAATTGCGGGCGGTGAAGGAGTCAAAAAAACTGACCAGCGTACCTTTAGAAAAACGAAGCGTGCCCATCACCGTCTCCACCGAGCCACTCTGGCTCAGCAGTCCGTCCTGGGCCATTGCGGAAACGGCGACGACGTCGTCATCCAGTAAAAATCTCAATGTATCAATATCATGAACGGTAATATCCATAATCACACCGTTGCCTGCGCTGTTATCCGTCCGCCAGCCAATCAGATTTTCAGGTAGAGAAACGGCGTGGCAGAAGCGAACGGTGAGAATATCGCCCAGCGTGCCGTTCCGAATCTCGTCGCGCATTTTCCGAATCGTCGCGGCATTGCGCAGGTGGTGGTTTACCGCCAGCACTCGGTTGCACGCAGATGCCCGTTCGATCATCGTTGTCGCTTCTTCCATCGAGAGTGCCATCGGTTTTTCGCACAGCACGTGCTTGCCATACTCCAGTGCCAGCATCGCCTGCGGGAAATGCTTTTCGTTGGTTGTGGAGATATATACGGCATCAATATCCTGCTGCGAAAGGGCAAGTTTCAGGTCCGTGGTAAAACGGGCAATATTGTTTTTTTCAGCAAATGCCGCAGCCCGTTGTTCATCACCACTAACCAGCCATGATATTTCATCGCCGCCTGCGCGAATCGCATCAATAACAAACTGTTGTGCAATGGTGCTGGCACCTATAAGAAGCCACTTCATGATTAATTTCCTTGTTTAGCACAGTATGTGCCGAATAAAAATATTAATAAGTAACATGCTGCCGGAATTATTAAGCTGAGTTTTAACGTGAATATATCGGCCAGAAGGCCGGTAATGGGAGGGATGAACCCTCCGCCGACGATGGCACAGCAGAGCAGGCCGGAACCTTCAGCTGAACGGGAATTAAGCTTCGAGCAGGAAAGAGAAAATATTGTTGGGAACATAATTGAATTAAAAAGGCCAACCGCGAGCAATGCAAAACCGGCCAGCTCTCCATGGGAATTCATACTGACCGCAATCAGTGTGATAACCATTGCCGAGAATATAAACAGAATCTTCGCAGGAGAAATTATTTTCATCAGTGCCGAGCCGATAAAACGACCCACCATGGCCCCACCCCAGTAAAAAGCAATATATTTACCTGCCTGTTCAGGTGTAATGGCCATGACATCACCATGAGTCAGATAATTAACTAATATGCTGCCGATGGTGACCTCAGCCCCAACGTATAAAAACAGGCTGATAAACCCGAGGCGAAAACGTGTACTGCTAAATAAATTCAGTGAGTTCATCAGGTTAGTTTTTGGTGGCATCGTGCTGTGCTGACCAAATGACTTAAATCTGAACATGGCTGCGCAAAACAGAAAAATGACCACGGCGATGGCTGTATAGGCCTGACCGATCACGGCCGTTTCTTTCTGCATGGCCGCGGCCAGTTCCGCTCCATGAAGGGTTGAGAGATCGATACCAGAAATAGCACCGAGAATAAAAATTGCCCCGATCCATGGTGCAACGGTGGTGCCTAATGAATTGAATCCGTGGCCAAGCGTCAGCCTGATAGATGCGCTTCTGGCTGAACCAAGTAGGGTGATTAGCGGGTTGGCAACCACCTGAATAACGGTGACACCAACGGCCAGCAGAAATAAAGCGCCAAGGAATGCCGGGAACAACCCGATATGAGTGGCCGGAATAAATGCCAGGCAGCCAATGCCCATAATCAGCAGCCCGGCAATCGCCGATTTGACATAGCCGAAGCGGATGATCAGCCTGCTGGCGGGGATGGAAGCGGTAAAGTAGGCGAAGAAAAAGGCGGACTGTACCAGCATTGATTCCATATAGGTGAGCTGGAAAAGCTCCTTCAGTTTAGGGATCAACACATCGTTTAAACTGGTGATACTGCCAAACATAAAAAATAGTGAGAATACCATCAATTTCAATGGCGTATTAATCTGGTAATGATCTTCTTTTGTTGAATGTAATATAGCGGCAGGTGTGCTCATCTTCTATCCTTTATTGATCTGGTTCACATTATCGAATTTCAATTATTGACATTTATTTTATATTTTTTATTGACATTTATCTTAGGCTGGGTGTTAAGTTGATAATATGTCGACGGCTAGAGAATGGCTGTTTTAGGTCTGTTATGTAAGTGTTAAAATGTCAATAACTGATACTATCCTACCAATAATGATGAGAGTGGATTATGAAGTCTGATTATGAAAAGATTATTAATAATCCTTATGTGTCATGGTCATTTCTTCATCGAGTGATGCAGGATGAGATTCCTTTTCAGTGGCATCATCACCCTGAGTATGAATTAACGTTTACACTAAATAGCTACGGCGTTAAATATATTGGTGGGGACATTAATCATTATAAAGATAATGATTTGGTCTTGATTGGTCCGAATGTTCCTCATTCATGGAAATCGCAGGGAAAGATTAATGATGCCGATCCACATTTGGCTCTGGTTATCTGGTTTAGTTCTGAATGGATTGAAAAGCTGGCTGATACTTTCCCAGAGATGAAGGCGGTTAAAGATTTTTTGCGCCGAATCACCTCTGCGGTAACATTTAGCGAAGCTGTTATTCAGCAGGTCAGGCCGGATATTATGTCTATTGCTGAACTGGCTCCGCCCTATCGTACGCCGCTGTTGTTGAATATTCTGTTAAAGCTCGCGTCGGATTCGGTAACGGAATTCTCCACCATTATTCATTCTGAGCATTTTCGTGAAGACAGAAAGCAGATTAGAAATATTCTCGAGGTGATTGATTACCTGAATAATAACTATCATCAGCGTGTTTCGGTGGAGCAGATGGCAACCCTTTGCCACGTCAGTTCGACCACTTTTCACCGACTTTTTAAGCGCATCACTAAGAAGTCACCGATGGACTACATTATCAACCTGCGCATTCTGCATGCGGCCGAAAAACTACTGGAATCGCAGGATTCTGTTTCCAGTATTGCCGATGAGGTCGGCTACTCCTCGCTGGCCCTGTTTAATCGCCATTTTAAAGCCTCCAAGGGGATGCCGCCCAGAGAGTTTCGCGATACTTATCTGAAGAACAGATAACCGGCCATGAAAAAACCGGGCCATTGATGGCCCGGTTTCGTGGTTTAAAGCCGAGAATGCTTGCTTAATATGAGTGTTTAGCCCAGTTTTTTCAGCAGCGCCTTCGCCACATCTTCCGAGCTGGCCGGGTTCTGGCCGGTGATCAGATTGCCATCTTCCACCACGAACGGGGCCCAGTCGGCACCTTTCTGATAGTGTGCGCCTGCGGCAATAAATTCATCCTCAATCAGGAAAGGCACCACGTCGGTCAGCTGCACCGCCGCTTCTTCACTGTTGCTGAAGCCGGTCACCTGTTTGCCCTGAACGCGCGGTGCGCCGCCGGTGGATTTCACGTGGCGCAGCACGCCCGGCGCGTGGCAGACAAAGCTGATGGGCTTAGCGGCGCGATCAAAGGCTTCAATCAGCGCAATGGAGTCGGCGGATTCGGCCAGATCCCACAGCGGGCCGTGGCCGCCGGGATAAAATACCGCATCAAAGTCCTGCTGATTGACCGTCTCCAGCTTCACGGTGCTGGCCAGTGCCTGCTGCGCCGCGCTGTCGGCCTTAAAGCGGTCGGTCATTGCCGTTTGAAAATCCGGCAGATCGCTTTTCGGGTCCAGCGGCGGCTGGCCACCGGCAGGCGAGGCCAGCACCACCTCAGCGCCCGCGTCTTTAAAGACGTAGTAGGGCGCAGCAAATTCTTCCAGCCAGAAGCCGGTTTTCTCACCGGTGTTACCCAGCTCGGTGTGTGAGGTCAGTACCATTAAAATTTTCATTACGGGTTCTCCGGTGATGAGGCAAGTAGCGGTTATTGACTAAGCATAGCCGCCACAGCGGGGATCGCCCGGGCAGAGAATAGTGAGCGGGTGGCACGCAATACTTTACGCCTTAAGCCAGCGCGTGGTGCACCAGCAGATTGATTGCGCCACCGCCGACGATCAGCCAGATAAACAGGAACAGTCCCAGAGCAAACGGGCGGGTTCCGGCCTTCATCAGCTGGCTGATACGCGTGCTCAGCCCCAGTGCCGCCATTGCCATCGCCAGCATGACGTTATCCAGGCTGTTGATGGCGGCCACCACAGGCAGCGGCAGCAGGTGGAACGAGTTAAACATCGCCACCACAATAAACATCAGGGCAAACCACGGGAAGACGATGCGCTGTGCCGTTGTGCCGCTCTCCGCTGTGCCACGGCTGATAAAGATGCTCAGCACCAGCAGAAACGGGGCCAGCATCATCACACGCAGCATTTTGGCAATCACCGCTGCGTTTTCAGTTTCAGGGCTGACGGCGTGGCCCGCGGCTACCACCTGGGCAACTTCATGCATGGTTGACCCGGTATACACCCCAAACTGGGTGGCCGAGATGCCCGGGATCAGTGAGGCAATGTGATGCCAGATCCACGGATAGAGGAAGATCCCGACGGTCCCGAAGATCACCACGGTGGCGACCGCGACGGCAACCTTTGACGATTCCGCTTTCACCACCGGGGCCGTAGCCAGTACCGCCGCCGCGCCGCAGATGCTGCTGCCCGCACCGATCAGCCACGCGGTCTGGCGATCGATACCGAGCAGGCGCGACCCCATATAGCTGGCAATCAGAAAGGTGCTGCTGAGCATCACCACATCGACCACCACACCACTCAGTCCAACATCCATCACCTGCTGAAAGGTCAGCCGGAAGCCGTAGAAGATAATGCCCAGCCGCAGCAGCTTCTGCTTGGCGAACTGTACGCCCTCATCGCACTGCGGGTGCAGCAGGGGATAAACCGTGTTGCCGAGCACGATGCCCACGATAATCGCCAGGGTCAGTGCCCCGAGCCCGAGTCCTGACATCACCGGCTGGTTACCCAGCCACGCGGTGCCGAGGGCAATGGCCAGCGTGAGCAGAATGCCGGGAATAAAGCGTTTAGCCGTGTGTGAATACTGTACCAGCGGAATGTCGGTCATGGTTCTCTCCTCATATATAGGACTGAGGATGCGACTAATCGGTTTGAAAAAACAATTTATTATATCGTTATAACCAATCTGAATATCAGGTAAACGTACAGTTTTCAGGGTAATTGACGGTGGTACCGACAGGGTAATGCGTATTTAAGATGAGGCTGTTAGATGGATTATTGTTATCAAATACAGTTTTTTAGTTAAGTTTCATGCCTTTTTAGCCATGGGTAATGCCACGACTAATGGAGGCGGATTTGCCAAAAATAATCAACCAGGGCAATAATCGACCGGGTTCACAATTCCAGTGAAATCTTCGTTTTTGCCCGATATTTGAACGCGGAAAGATGCCTGCTACTCCTGTATATGTCATAGTATGACTGTCAATATTATTCAGCGCCTGTAGGACGGAGGAAGACAGTATGAATCAGGATATTTCATCATCCGCTGAAGTGAAATCGGCGATTTTCCAGCCGCTTTACCTGCAAATCAGCCAGCTGCTGCTGGAAAGAATTGCCTCCGGCGAGTGGCCTGCGGGCACCTATATTCCCAGTGAAGCCAGCCTGGCCGACGCCTATAACGTCAGTATCGGCACGCTGCGCAAGGCGCTGAACGAGCTGGTGAGTAACAACGTGGTGATCCGCTATCAGGGCAAAGGCACGGTGGTGGCCGCCCATGATTCGGACAGCGCACTGTTTCGCTTCTTTAACGTGCTGCGCGAAAACGGTGAACGCTCGCTGCCGCTGTCTCGAGTGCTGGCGCGGCATTTACGCTCCGCCTCCGCAGAAGAAGCGGCGGCACTGGATATTGCGCCGGGCAGCAAGGTGATTCATATCTGGCGGGTGCGCGATCTCGACGGGGCACCGGCAATACTGGAGCACGTCTACGTGGATGCGGCGCGTTTCCCCGGCATGGACCGTGAACCGGAGATCCTGCCGAATACGCTCTATCAGCTGTATCAGCAAAAGTACGCCTGCACGGTGGCTAACGCCCATGAACAGATCAAAGCGGTGAATGCCGGGCCGGACGAGGTACTGCATCTTGAGGCCGCTGAAGGCGAAGCGCTGCTGCGCATCTGGCGTACGGCAAGGGATTTTCAGGATAAACCGGTTGAGTACCGCGTTTCCACCGTACTCACCCGGCATCACGCCTACGTTAACCAGCTCTGAGGCGCAACTGTTCCAGCAGCGTGGCGGGCAAATCCAGCGTCTCGCCGTGCTGCCTGGCCAGAGCCTGGCGTCGTTCACCGGGCAGCCTTACGCCCGGCTGCTCCAGCATCGCGCGGAACAGCAACTCGCTGTGCTGCAAATAACCCGCTGAGAAAAAGGCCGGATTGAGCAGCAGCAGCAGCTGGGCGATGTGCGGCGGTTCACCTTCGGCGCTGAAGAATGAGCTGGCCTGGAAGCCAAAGTGGCTACCGGTCAGGCCCGCCGTCAGCAGCTCCACCATCAGCGCCAGCGCGGCGCCCTTGGCCCCTCCTGCCGGTGCCATGCTGCCCGCCAGCGCGGCGTCCGCGTCCTGAGTCGGGTTGCCCTGGCGATCGATAGCCCAGCCCAGCGGGATCGTTTCCTTTCTCTGGCTGGCCAGCATGATTTTGCCGCGCGCCACTTCCGACAATGACAGGTCGATCACCAGCGGTTCTTCCTGCTCGCGCGGTGAGGCAAACGCCACCGGGTTGGTGCCGTACAGCGGCGCATTGCCGCCCCACGGGGCCATCGCCGCCGGGCCGTTACTGAATGCCAGACAAAGTAATCCCTGCCGCGCGGCCTGTTCGGCGTAGTAGCCCGCCATGCCAAAGTGATGCGAATGACTGACCGCCACGCTGACGATGCCGAACTCCTGCGCCAGGGCGATGCCGCGATCCAGGCCGCGCTGCACGGCCGGGAAGGCCAGACCGGAATCAGCATCGACGTTCACCACCGCACCGCGCTGGCTGACGGATGGCCTGGCGAGGGCGTTCAGTTTGCCGCTAACCAGCTGGTCGAGGTAGTAGGGCAGCCGCGCAAAGCCGTGGGAGGGAATGCCTGCCCGCTCGGCGGCCATCAGCGCCGCGCAGGTTTCGGCGGCGGCCTGAACCTCCACCCCCAGCTTCACCAGCGCGCGTTGCCCCAGGCTGGCGAGGTCGTTCAGGGCAATCGTTTCATGGCTCATCGTATTGTGCTTCCTTCTTCTTCGGTATCGGGGAGTGGCGTATCCGGCAGGACAATTTTACCGGGACCGGCCCTGAGCTGTTCCTGCGCCAGGGCCAGATCCAGCTTGTTTTCCCAGCGGGCGATCACCAGCGTGGCCACCACGTTGCCGATCATATTGGTTACCGCACGCATTTCGTTCAGTATCCGGTCAATTCCCAGCACCAGCGTGATCCCGGCGAGGGGAATAATATTATGCGTTGCCAGGGTCGCGGTCAGCGCAATCAGCGCCGCCCCGGCCACGCCCGCCCCGCCTTTGGACGTCAGCAGCAGGATCAGCAGCAGGCCCATCTGCTGCCACAGGGTAAGGTCCGTATTGGTGGCCTGGGCGATAAACAGCGATGTCATGGTGAGATAGATCGCCGCGCCGTCCAGATTAAAGGAATATCCGGTGGGAAGCACCAGGCCAACGATGGCACGGTCGCAGCCCAGCTTTTCCATCTTCACCATCAGGCGTGGCAGCACCGATTCGGTGGTCGAGGTGCCCAGCACAATCAGCAGCTCCTCGCGGAAGTAAACAATCAGCCGCCACATGCTGACGCCGACCAGTTTGCAGATCAGACCCAGCACGCCGCCGATAAACAGGAAGCTGGTGATATACAGGCAGACGATCAGCATGCCGAGATGCTGTAGCGAGGTCAGGCCGTATTTACCAACGGTAAAGGCAATTGCGCCAAACGCGCCGAGCGGGGCCAGCCGCATAATCAGTTCGACGATGCGCATCAGCACCTCGCCGCACTGCTCAATGGTTTTAGTCAGGAAGGCACTGCGGTTGGAGGCCAGCGACAGCGCCACGCCAAACAGTACGGAAAACAGCAGCACCTGTAGCAGATTACCCTGCGCAAAGGCACCGATTACCGAATCGGGGATGATCTGCTCAAGGAAGCCTTTACTGTGTTCGCTGACGTTAACGTAGTGGCTCATCGCACTGTCGTCCAGCTTCGTGGCATCCACGTTCATCCCCTTGCCGGGCTGCATCACGTTGGCCACCACCATGCCGATAATCAGAGCCAGCGTGGTGATTAACTCAAAGTAGAGCAGGGTTTTGCCGCCCACTTTGCCGACATGTTTCAGGCTCTCCATGCGGGCAATACCAATGGCTACGGTACAGAAAATCACTAAGGTGACTACCATCTTGATCAGGCGGATAAAGGTGTCGCCAAGGGGTTTCATCTGAACGGCTAAATCAGGAAACGCGTACCCCACAGCAACTCCGGCGACCAGGCCGATGAGAACCTGGACGTACAGGTGCTTGAGAAATCGCATGCGGTTGTCCTCGCAGTGCCTGACGGCGGCGAACCGGTGAGGATCAGCGCCGCAGGCGATCGGGAAAGCAAAGCCCGCCGGGATCGGCGGGCGGGAGATTACGCACTTTCAAAGATACGGGTCAGAACGAACTCTCTGTGGCCCAGCGCCTCGGCGGCGGTCAGGCGGCCGTTGGCGGTGCGCATCAGGCACTCCAGCAGCGCATCGCCCGCGCCGTCCATGGTCATTTCCCGGCGCAGCAGGGCGGACACGTCAACATCGACATGTTCAGACATCGTCCGCACGGTGCGCGGGTTCGCGCAGATCTTAATTACCGGCAGGATCGGGTTGCCGATTACGTTCCCCTGGCCGGTGGGGAAGAAGTGCGCCACATAGCCCGCTGCGGCACAGAGCGTGACCATCTCGGCTGCGGCTGAAGAGGAATCCATAAACCACAGCCCCGGCCCGGTCGGCGTTTCGGCCTTATCCAGCACGCCGTCCACGGAGCACTTTTTGCCGATTTTCTGGATATTGCCCAGCGCTTTCTCTTCAATGGTGGTCAGGCCGCCCTCGATATTGCCTTTGGTCGGCTGCGATTCGGAGAGATCGCTGGTCTTCCAGCGGTCAATCATTGCGCTGTAGCGATCGAACATGAACTGGAACTTCGTCCGCACGTCGTCATTGATGCAGCGCGCGGCCACCAGATGTTCACCGCCGGTCAGCTCGGAGGTTTCCCCGAACAGCAGCGTATTGCCGTTGGCGTGCAGGCGATCGAACAGGTTACCGACCGACGGATTCGCCCCGCAGCCGGAGGTGGTATCCGACTCGCCGCACTTGGTCGACACCCACAGCTCGCTGATATCACAGGTTTCACGCTGCAGTTCTGAAGCGTACTGCGAGAATTCCCGCGCCTTACGCGATGCGGCGCAGATGGTGTTGTGATCGCCGTTCTGCTCAATCCAGAACCCCGCAACCGGTTTTCCCGTGGCTTTAATGCCGTCGACCACGCGCCGGGTCCAGCCCGGCTCGATGCCGATGACGATCACCGCCGCCACGTTCGGGTTGCAGCCGGTGCCGATCAGCGTACGGAAGTGCAGTTCCAGATCTTCACCAAACTGCAGGCGGCCGTACGGATGCGGCAGCGCAATCGTGCCTTTAATGTTGTTGGCCACCGCTTCCGCTGCCGCGTTGGAGATATCATCCACCGGTAGCACTATCACATGGTTGCGAATACCCACACGGCCGTTTTCGCGACGATAGCCTGCAAACTTGCTTCCCTGGATTTCCATAGTTACCACCTTTTGGTTTTAACGTTGTGAACGTGAAGATGCTCGCCCTGTTTAATAGCCGCCACCACGCGGCCAATGTCTTCGCCGTATTTGATCACCGTGTCATCCACGGCCAGATCGCGAATGGCTAACTTATGGCCAATCGGGATGGCATCCTTCACCGCAAATTCGATCGTTTTGTTTTGATCCATGATCCAGCCCGTCAGCTTCTGGCCTGCTTCCACGCCTTCCACCACTACGACCCCGACAGAATCGCCATCATCGTGTACGACAAAATCGATACTCATAACCGCCTCCGTTGTTTGAACAATAATGCAACTCATGTATATGACATATATTACATGACTTAATTAAAGCAAAATTTTTTCCGCGCAGGCTTAATTTTTTGCGAGGGACTTCACGAATAAAGGCCGATTGAGCCAGGGACAAGCAATGGCAAAGACTTAACAAAGCTAAATCGATTAAATCGATGATTGATATAACTTTATTAATTAGGTGATAACAAAAACGGCTTAAAATGTGATCGCGCATAAACTTCTGACGCATGAAGCCGATCGCGATCACTTTTTGTTCGATTGTTTTTTGCGCTTCGGGGAAATGCTCATTATAGATATAGCTAAGTCATATATATGACACAGGAGTATCGACGCGATGAACAGCCGTCGGGCACACTTAAACCTCGGAGATGCGTATGTCAGTAACCTGGTTAAAAAAAGCAACGAAGACGCCGGAGTCCAATACTTCAGAAGCCCGTCGGGTGGTTGAAGAGATGCTCACGACGATTAAGGCCGAAGGGGAAGAGGCGGTGCGCCGCTATGCCCACTCGCTGGATAAATGGAGCGGTGAGATTGTTCTGACCCCGGAGCAGATTGCGGCGCAGATACGTGAAGTCCCCGCCGACGTTCGGCGTGATATCGACTACGCCATCGAGCAGGTTTACACCTTTGCCTGCGCGCAGCGTGAGTCGGTGAAAGATATTGAAGTGACGCTGCCTTCCGGGCTGATCGCCGGGCAGAAAGTGCTGCCGGTGAATACTGTCGGCTGCTACGCCCCGTCGGGCCGCTATGCCCACATCGCCTCAGCCTATATGGGCGTGGCGACGGCCAGAGCCGCCGGGGTGAAAAATATCATCGCCTGCTCCGGGCCGTATCTCGGCCAGTCGATCCATCCCTGCGTGCTTTACGCCTTTCACCGCGCGGGAGCCAGCACCATTATGACCCTTGGCGGCGTTCAGGCGATTTCCAGCATGGCGTGGGGGCTGTTTACCGGTACGCCTGCCGATGTGGTGGTAGGGCCGGGCAATAAATTTGTTGCCGAAGCCAAGCGCACGTTGTTCGGTCAGGTGGGGATCGATGTGTTTGCCGGGCCGTCGGAAGTGGCGGTGATTGCCGACGACAGCGCCGATCCCCGCGTGGTGGCCTGCGATCTGGTCGGCCAGGCGGAGCACGGGCATGAATCGCCCGCATGGCTGTTCACCACCTCCCGCCCGCTGGCCGAGGCGGTGATGCAGGAAGTCCCCCGCCTGATTGACCTGCTGCCGCCGGTGGCGCGCGATGCGGCGAGCTGCGCGTGGCGTGACTACGGCGAAGTGATCCTCTGCGACAGCCGTGAAGAGGTGGTGGCGATCTCCGACCGCTATGCCTCCGAGCATCTGGAAGTGCATACCCGCGATCTGAACTGGTGGCTGGAATCGCTAAGCTGCTACGGCTCGCTGTTCCTCGGGGAAGAAACCACCGTGGCCTTCGGCGATAAGTGCAGCGGGCCTAACCACGTGCTGCCGACCAAAGGCGCGGCGCGCTACTCCGGCGGTCTGTCGGTACATAAATTCCTCAAAACGCTGACCTGGCAGCGTATGCCGCGTGAAGCCGTCCCGCAAATCGGCGAGGCCACCGCGCGTATATCGCGTCTGGAAGGGATGGAAGCCCACGCCCGCACCGCCGAAATCCGCCTGGAAAAATATTTCCCCGGCACCGCATTCCAGCTCGGTACGCCGGTGACGCGCTAAGGAGAATTCATGCATATTGCATCCTTATTTGATTTACAGGGCAAAACGGCACTGGTCACCGGCGGCGGCAGCGGGATTGGCGCGGCGATGGCGGAGGCGTTAGCCCGGGCCGGTGCCTCGGTGATCCTTGCCGCCCGCCGCGAAGGGCAGCTGGCCGAAACGGCGCAGCGGCTGAATCAGCTGGGTCCAACGGCGCGCTACTACTGTGCCGACGTCAGCAGCGTTAGTGACATCAATTCCCTGGCGGCGCAGTGCGGCGCGGTGGATATCCTGGTCAATACGGCAGGGATTAATCTGCGGCAGCCGTTCGAAGAGGTCAGCGAAGCCGCCTGGGACCAGCAGCTGGCGCTGCATCTGAAAGCGCCGTTTTTCCTGACCCAGGCGCTGGCCCCGGGCATGGCGCAGCGCGGCTGGGGGCGGATTATCAACATCGCCTCGCTACAGTCTCTGCGCGCCTTTGACAACAGCGCACCCTACGGCGCGGGTAAGGGCGGCGTTGTGCAGCTGACGCGAGCCATCGCCCAGCGCTGGGGGCGTGACGGCGTGACCTGTAACGCCATCGGCCCCGGATTTTTCCCCACGGCGCTGACCGGGCCGGTTTTTGCCAGTGATGAACTGCGCGAGCGCCATGCGGCCCGAACCTGCCTGGGGCGAAACGGCGAGATGGCCGACCTGCACGGCGTCACGCTGTTTCTTGCCAGCCAGGCCAGCGCCTACATCACCGGGCAAACATTGATGGTCGACGGCGGCTACAGCGCCGTCTGACCCTGACTTACCAGCGCAGAGGAACACACTATGCAACAGCCAGCCAGCGGTAACCTGCGGCGCGTCACGGTGTCGAGCCTGTTCGGATCGACGATCGAGTGGTACGACTTTTTCCTGTACGGCACCGTCGCCGGGATGGTGTTTAACAAACTCTATTTCCCGGAGGGCGATCCCTTTATCACCACGCTGCTTTCTTACGGCGTGTTTGCCATCGGCTTTTTAACCCGTCCGCTGGGGGCCATCATTTTTGGTCACTTCGGCGATACGCTGGGCCGCAAAAAAATGCTGATCCTGACGCTGGTGATTATGGGCGGGGCGACGGTGTTTATCGGTCTGATACCCAGCTATCACCAGATCGGGCTGTGGGCACCGTGCCTGCTGGTGCTGTGTCGCCTGATTCAGGGGATTGGCCTGGGCGGAGAGTGGGGTGGTGCGGTGCTGATGACCTATGAATCCGCACCGGAAAAACACCGGGCCTTCTTTGCCAGTATCCCGCAGATCGGCATGTCGCTCGGGCTGCTGCTGGCCTCGGGGGCGATCGGTCTGGCGTCATTCCTGCTGACGGATGAGGCGTTTATGTCCTGGGGCTGGCGCGTGCCGTTTCTGCTCAGCGGCGTGTTTGTGATTATCGGCACCTACATCCGCAACAACGTGGCGGAAACGGAAGACTTCCTTAAGGCTAAGGAGGCGCAGAAGGATAAGCCGAAGCGTATTCCGCTGGTGGAACTGTTCCGCAAGCATACCGGGCTGGTATTTACCTGCATGGGGATGCGGCTGATCGACGGCGTATTCTTTAATATTTTCGGCGTGTTCTCGCTGACGTGGCTGACCCAGACGCTGGATATTCCCCGGGGGCAGGCCATTGTGGCGATCCTCGCCAGCGCCTTTGTGATGAGCTTCTTTATTCCGTTCTGGGGCTATATGGCCGACCGCTACGGCCGCGCCAGAATATTCGCCATGGGCGCCACGCTCTCCGGGCTGTCTGCTTTCCCGGCGTTTGCGCTGATGCACGGCCATGCGGATAACATCTGGATCGTCTGGGCATCGATTGTTATCCCGTTCGGCATTTTTCATGCGGCGGTATTCGGCACGCTGTCGTCGGTGTACTCGGACTGCTTCGACGCCTCGGTGCGCTATACGGGCATTTCGTTTGCCTATCAGATTTCCGGCGTCTTTGCCGGTGGCCTGACGCCGGTGCTGGCGACGATTTTCTCCGAGATGCTGGGCGGCAAACCGTGGCTGATCTGCGCCTATGTGCTGATTATTGGCCTTGTCAGCGCGGCCTGCGCGCTCTATTTATGGCGTCGCACCCACGGTGCCGGTCGTCTGGCGATGGGCCAGACCTTAACGATGAAGTGAGGAACGATGAAAGCATTAGTTTATACCCAGCCTTACCGGGTCAGCGTTGAGGAACGCCCTTATCCCCAGCTGGAGGATGGCAGCGAGCTGGTGCTGATCCGCATCGGGGCCGCCGGAATATGTGGTTCGGATATGCACGCCTTTCACGGCAGCGATCCGCGTCGTCAGCCGGGGCTGGTCCTCGGCCACGAGCTGGCGGGCGAGGTGGTGGAAAGTCAGTCCGCGCGTTTCCGCATTGGTGACCGGGTCACGGCCAATCCGCTGATCGTCTGCGGACAGTGCGAATTCTGCCGCCAGGGACGCGATAATCTGTGCAGCGACCGCCATATGGTGGGCATGGACTGGGCGGGCGCGTTTGCCGAGTTTATGAAGATCCCCGCCCGCTCGGTGGTGAAACTGCCCGATGGCCTGTCGGTGCAGCACGCCGCCCTGACGGAACCCGCCGCCACGGTCGTCCACGCGCTGAAGCTGACCCAGCGCACGCTGCACCTGCCGCTGGCGGAAACGCGGGCGCTGGTGATTGGAGGCGGCGCTATCGGCCTGCTGACGGTACTGGTGCTGCGCGCCTGGGGCTGCCGGGATATCACCCTGGCGGAAACCAACGGCCTGCGGCGGGAGGCGGCGGTGCGGCATACCGGCTGCGTGGGCATCAATCCGCTGGAAACCCCGGTTGAAGAAGCGCAGATGCAGCTGGTGGTCGATGCGGTCGGTGCGGCTCCGACACGGCAGAAGGCACTACAGGCGGTGAAACCGGGTGGGGTGGTGATGCATATCGGCCTCCAGGCGTGGGCCAGCGAAATCGATATGCGCAAGCTGACGCTGGCGGAAATCACCCTGCTCGGCACCTATACCTACACGATGGATGATTTCTGCGTCACGCTGAAAATGCTGGGGGAAGGGGCGCTCGGGCCGCTGGACTGGGTGGAAACACGCCCGCTGGCGGAGGGCCAGCAGGCGTTTGACGAT
This sequence comes from Pantoea coffeiphila, assembly GCF_016909495.1. Lineage (GTDB taxonomy): Bacteria > Pseudomonadota > Gammaproteobacteria > Enterobacterales > Enterobacteriaceae > Erwinia > Erwinia coffeiphila. The sequence continues at coordinate 144,528 of NZ_JAFBFW010000006.1, forward strand.
CTTGAATCGCAGCGGGTTTCGGCGGCGAAAATCCTGTTGATCCCCTGAGCCAGGGGATCGTTCTTCAGGCAATCAGAATCACGCGAATGTCGTTAACGTTGGTCAGCGTCGGGCCGGTGATCAGCAGATCGCCGGTGGCGTGGAAGTAGCTGTAGCTGTCGTGGGCATCTTCAAAGCAAAGGCCAGTCTGAGCATAAACCCGGTATTGCGCCCGCCTTGTCGTCTGCTGCTGCAATATGAACGGTGACAAGGTGGCCTATATCCCGCTGGTTCTGGACGAACAGAGCAAGGGGCTGCCTCTAAGCGTGGCGTGGCAAAAGGGGAACGAGGATGAATATCTGCGGGATATGCTGCGGCTATTGAACGAGCATAAAGGGGCGTTGACCGGGGGGCTGTAACCGGTCTGCGGAGAAAGCGTGTTTGTGGTCGGATCTGCCGGATTACAGATGGCTGATGTGATTCATCTGCTGGTGCAGGATGCGTACGATCAATATGTCTGAATCCCGGATGGCATAAAAGATGCTGTGTTGCTGAAATTCAATGCGCTTGATATTCGGTACCGCCGGGTAATCACGGCCCATTTCAGGCATGCTGGCCAGGGTATGAAAGAATGCTTCCAGCGTTTCGGTGTAGCTGTCTGCCTGAGACTCGCCGAAATTTAACCACGTATAATCATAGATATCGGTGAAATCTTCAGCCGCACGTTGGGTGAGCTTATACACGGTGCTTTAATTTCCGTTGTTCTGCAATTTCCGTCAGCGTCAGTTCGCTTTCGCCGCTTTCCAGCCCGGCAACAACGGCCTGGCGGAGCAGTTCATCGCTCGCTTCTTGTTTTTCAAGCAGCCTTAATGCTGAACGCATCACTTCACTGGTGGAACCGTATCGACCACTCTCAATCAGGCGGTTGATAAATAATTCCAGCTGTTCGCCGATTGTTACGCTGGTTGTTCTGGCCATAATGCCCCCTGTGTGAATTATTAACACAATAATAGAAATGCGTCGGGAGTACGTCAACCGTGGATTATCTCAGCCCGCTGCACTGCATTTAACGCTGCCCTTCTGAGTGTGACTCTTATCACGTAAAAGCAATTTTTAACCATTTTGGATATCAGCATAATTATCTAAGTCATTTATTTCATAACCTTAGAGTAATAGTTGCCACAACTTCCCGCCTTGCAACTTCTGCATATTCAGAGAGAATAACCTGACCCTGCCAGCGCTACGCGCTGTGAAAATAATAATGTGAGGCTGTTATGCTGACCCACTGCCAGGATGACGTCACCGTCTATCCCGATTACGCCGCGCACACCGCGCCTAAACTGCTGTTTGTCTGTAAAACCCAGGGCGAAGAGTCCGCCATCCCGCGCGTTATGCATAAGCATGATGGCCGGCTGGAAATCATGTTTGTGGCCAGAGGCAGCGGCCAGTACCTGATCGGCGGCCGCCAGTACCTTGCGCAGCAGGGTGATATCCTGATTTTTAACCAGGGCGTGGTTCACGATGAACGTCCCCATGTCAGCGAGGATTCGCTGATTTACAGCTGCGGCATCAGCCAGCTGCATATCGACGGGCTGCCTGAAAATCATCTGATTGGCCGCGATAAAAGCGCGGCGATCGCCGCAGGGGAACAAAGCCAGGCGCTGTGTGGCCTGTTTGATGCGCTTTGTGCGCAAATTTTTAATAATGAGCGCCACCACGGGGTGGTCACGCATCACCTGCTGAATGCGATTGTGGTGATCTGTCGCAATATCTGCCTGGCGCGCCATGAACAGCTGGAAAAAACCGATGCCTCGCAGGGGCTTTTGATCAAGCAGTTTATCGATGAGCACTACAAAGAGCCGATTAACCTGGAGTCGATTATGGCGGCGTCCGGGATCTCCCGTTTCTATCTGATCCATCTGTTCAAGAAATTCTCCGGCTACACTCCCAAGCAGTACCTGATCCGGCGTCGGGTGGGGGAAGCACAGTCGCTGCTGGTAAACACCGATATGGATGTCACCACCATTGCCGGTGAGGTGGGCTATGAGAGCGTTAACAACTTCCATCGGGTATTTAAAATGGTGGTCGGCATTCCGCCAACGCAGTACAAAAAGCTGTGGATGGAGGGGATTCAGGTAAAGGCGGGATAACGAGAAAGCCCGCCGTGCGGCGGGCTGAGGTTGCTGTCTGTGGATCAGATAGCCGGTAACACGTAGTCTGACTTCTCAATGGTCGCCGTGCGCTTCAGCAGATTCACTGACTTAATCACGCCTTCCATCCGCGACAGATTCATATCTTCATGCTCGATACTCAGGGTCAGATCCGGGCTGGCAAAATGCGCCAGATGGTAGCAGAAGGCATTCCACCACGGTTCCGTCTGGCCGTAGCCCAGCGTCACGTAGGACCAGCTGCGCTCGCGGCTCTGCGTCATCGGGCGGTTATCCAGCGCCGTGGCGGTGGCGCGGTTAACCGTGTCGATAAAGGTATCCTTGGCGTGAACGTGATAGATCATACTGCCCGCCTGGCGAATAAACGCCAGCGGATCGCCGCCCATCCACATAATGTGGCTCGGGTCGAAGTTCAGTCCCACCACGTCCCCGGTAATCTCGCGCAGCTGCAGGAAGGTCGGCAGGTTGTACGCCAGCTGCTGGCCGTGCAGTTCAATGCAGATTTTTACGCCGTAGGTGCGCGCCGCCTCGGCGGTTTTGCGCCAGTAGCCTTCGGCCACTTCCCACTGATGTTTCAGGATGGTCTGCGTTTCCGGTGGCCATGAAGTGACAATCCAGTTGGGATAGCTGTCGCCCGGCGCGCCCGGCAGGCCGGACATGGTGATGACGTTTTCCACACCCAGCAGGTTAGCCAGCTCCAGGGTTTTATACAGGCAATCGGAGTGGATCTTGCCGGTTTCACCCGGATGCATCGGGTTGCCGTTAGCGTTCAGTGCGGAGAGCGTCAGCCCGTTATCGTCCAGCTTGCTCTTCAGTTCCGCCCGGGCGTAGGTGCTGGAAAGCAGTTTTTCCAGGTTGAGGTGCGGGGCCGTTGACCAGTTGCCGGTGGCGAACTCGATGCAGTCCAGCTTCAACTCCGCCGCGGTTTTGATCACCTCATCCACCGGGAGATGGGCGAGGCTGTCAGACACTAATCCGATTTTCATTTTTATCCCTCCAGGTTAACGCTAACGACTTTCTGCGTTTTAAACGATTCGATCGCCGCTTCGGCCAGCAGCAGCGCGCGCAGTCCGTCATCCGCATTGGTCGGCACCGGGCGGTTTTCTTTCAGCGCGGCAACGAAGGCTTTCCACTGCTCGCTGAACGCTTCCTGATAGCGCTCAAGGAAGAAGTGCAGCGGCTTCTGTGCCTGTGCGCCGAACTCTTCAGTCACTTTCACCAGCGTGGTGGTCGGCACGTTGTGAACGTACAGGCAGCCTTTCTGGCCGTGCGCCTCAATGCGCTGATCGTAGCCATAGCCTGAACGGCGGCTGTTATTGATCACCGCAATCTTGCCGGAGGCGGTTTGCAGGGTGATCACCGCCGTATCGACATCCCCGGCAGCTTTGACCGTCGGGCTGACCAGCGCAGAGGCGATAGCCGATACCGATACCGGCTCTTCGCCCAGCTGGAAGCGCGCCATATCGAAATCGTGAATGGTCATATCGCGGAACATCCCGCCGGAAACCAGCAGGTAGTCGTCCGGCAGCGGCGACGGATCGCGCGAGCAGATTTGCAGATGTTCCAGTTCACCAATCTCGCCGCCGCGAAGAGCGCGGTTAAGGTGGGCGTGGTTTGGATCGAAACGGCGGTTAAAGCCAATCATAAACGGCACGCCGAGCGCTTTGATTTCAGCCACGCAGGACTTCACGCGCTCAATATTCAGGTCGATCGGCTTCTCGCAGAAAATCGCCTTGCCGGCGCGGGCGGCCTGCAGGGAAAAACCGGCATGGGTATCGGTGGAGGTGGCAACCAGCACCACGTCAACCTGCGGGTCGGCAATCGCTTCATCTGCTGAGAGTACGCGAGCGGCATACTTTTCGGCGAGGGTTGACGCCGCCTCGGCGTATATATCCGATACGGAATAAAGCGTGGTGTCCGGATGGTCATGAATATGGCGAGCGTGAACCTGAGCAATGCGCCCGGCACCTAATAAAGCAACTTTTAGCATGTTAAACCTCAGCAGAATGGAATTAAGTGCAAAAACGTTTGCCCTTAGAGCAACTTTTAATAGTGAGAGAAAGAACGGCAGCCAATGGTATTTATTCTTCCCTCATGCACAGGGCCAAGAATATATCTGCGGATTTTACGTTTCAATATATTTTATCGTGGAATTTTTATTTTGTTATGGCGGTAACATTTCTCGCTGGGTGCGAAAAATTGCTGTGAGATAACTTGTTGTTGAATATATATAAAAGCATCCTGTCGTCGTAAATTTGCCCTAAATCCATGGCGAAAATAGTGTTAAATTGGCGTTTCAATGAGGCAACCACTGTGATGTAAATGTTTATTTTTAGATCTTGAATTCAACAAGTTTACCTATAAAATGGATTAAAATCATGATCTTGTGTCATTAATGGTTTTGGTGGTTTTTTGTGCGCAATGCCGATCTTTGTGAAAGACCTCACAGCTCTTCACTGCTTTCTGCCGCAGAGCAATTTCTATCATTGGAATATAAATTTCATTCGTGATTAATAATAGAACAAACGGCGTGGGATGTGCGTCGTTTAAAAAATGACTTACTGACGTTGGTATTTGTACCTGAAAACAGGCAGCCATTAATAACCTCAATACGCTGCCTGACATTATCTGACTACCAGGATGAGATAATCACGATGGAAGAAAAACTGGCTCGACAGAATATAGCCACGCACGATCAATCCTCCGGGAAAAATATAAAACGCATTACGCTGGTGTCGACGATTGGCGGTTTGTGTTTTGGCTACGATACCGGAGTGATTTCCGGCGCATTACTGTTTATGAACCGCGATCTGGGGCTGAGCCCGGCAGCAGAAGGGTTTATTACTTCTTCGCTGCTGTTTGGTGCGGCGTTTGGCTCGCTGTTTGGCGGCATGCTGTCCGACCGCCAGGGACGCAGGAAAAATCTGCTGTGGGTGGCGATTATCTTTATCTTCGGCGCGCTGGCAACGGCGGTAGCCTGGGACGTTCCCTCCATGCTGGCGGCGCGCTTTATTCTCGGGCTGGCCGTGGGCTGCGCCTCGGTAACCGTGCCGGTCTATATTGCCGAACTGGCCCCGGCCAACCAGCGAGAACGGCTGGTGACGGTGAACGAGCTGATGATCGTCACCGGCCAGTTTCTGGCCTACTCGGTTAACGCCGGGATCGTCAACGCGTATCCCGAACTGAGCCACAACTGGCGCATTATGCTGGCTATCCCGGCGATCCCCGGCGTGCTGCTGTGGTTCGGTATGATGATGATGCCGGAGTCGCCGCGATTCTTCCTGCAGCGCGGCAAAGAGAAAGAGGCGCGCAGGGTGCTGTCAATGGTGCGCCAGCCGGAAGAGGTGGAGAAAGAGATTGCCGATATTCGTCAGATTATCGCGCTGGATGCCAGCGGTCCGAGCATTCGGGAGGAGCTGAGCAAGAAATGGGTGATTAAGCTGATCCTGATTGGCCTGATGATCGTACTCGCAACCCGCGTTACCGGGGTGAATACCATCATGTACTATGCACCGAGCGTGCTGAAATCTACCGGCTTAGGTGATGCCGCCGCCGTTACCGCTGCCGTCGCCAATGGGCTGATCTCGATTATCGCCACCGTGCTGGGCATGGCAATCATCGGCAAAATCCCCCGACGAAAAATGTTCCTCAGCGGCCAGATTGCCGTGACGCTGGTGCTGGTGATGATTGGCCTGGCGTTCAAACTCTGCTTCCACTACGAAGATCACAACGGCGTAACTGTGTTGCAGGGTAACTTTGCCGGTGCGAGCTATATCATTCTGGCACTGATGTCGCTGTTCCTGGTGTTTATGCAGGGCTGGATTGCCCCGGTATTCTGGCTGATGCTGTCTGAAATCTATCCGCTGCGCATTCGCGGGCTGGGGATGGGTATTGCGGTATTTGGCCTGTTCGGTTTCGACTTTATTATCCAGTCGCTGTTCCCGATTATGCTCAACGCCTGGGGCGGCGGCTCGACCTTCGGCGTGTTTGCCCTGTGTAATGTGGTGATGCTGGTGCTGCTGTTTAAATACCTGCCGGAAACGCGCGGTCTGTCGCTGGAAGAAATTGAGAAGAAGTTCAGGGAGTAGACGAATCCTCCACAATTTACGCCAATAAACCCGGCCCCAGGCCGGGTTTTTCCGTATGACATCTTTTAGGCAGGGAAACATAATTATGTTACTGTATTGCATGATTTTTGCCACGGAGCCTCCATGAAAAACGCGACCCCGCCCATGCGAAAAGGTGAAAAGACCCGGGAACGATTGCTGGCGGTTTCCGCAACGCTGTTTGCAGAAAAACAGTTTCACGGCACCCGTATCAGCGACATCGTCAAAGCCGCAGGCGTCACGCAGCCCAGTTTTTACAGCTATTTCCAGAGCAAAGAAGAAATCTACAGTCTGCTGATCGATAAGTTCGATCGCGAGCTGGAAGAGCTGGTGGCTTCGATGCTGATCGATGCCTCGCTGCCGAAGGAAAACGTGCTGGAAAACGTGTCCGCCAGCTTCCTGCGCTATCTTGAATTTTTCCACCGCAACCGCGAACTGACGATGATCAGCCTTTTCCAGCAGCCGCAGGATCGGGAAACGCGCGATAAGCTGAAGCGCTGGATCGCGCGCAATATGCAGATTGAACAGCTGCGGGGTTTTTTCAGCCCGGATATTCCGGTGGAGATTATGGCGGACTGCTATCTCGGCGTGCTGCTGCAAACCATGCTGATTGCCACCGACGCGAAAGCGCTGCAACAAATCAGTGAGGAAAGAGGCCGCTTTATCTATGGCGGCCTGACGTTTCGGCGTTAACGCGGACTGGGTTCGCCAGCTTCAGCCAGGCTGGAAGCGGCAGCGGGCGATAGCATCCCGCCAGCCTGCGTAACTCTGCACCATCGCTTCAGCCTGTTCCGGCCTCGGCACGATCACCGCGCCGCCCTGTAGCGCGGCCAGATCTCGGCCATGCTGCCACCAGCCCAGCGCTTTCCCCGCCATCACCGCCGCCCCTAATGCAGAAACTTCAGGCGTCGGTGCGCAGCGCAGCGGGCGTTGCAGCACATCTGCCTGTAGCTGCAGCAGCCAGCGATTGGCGGTGGCACTGCCGTCAACGTAAAGCTCCGGCAGGGTATGACCGCAGGCCTGCTCCATGGCGAAGAACACATCCGCAATCTGGAACACAATCGACTCCAGCGCCACCCGCGCCAGCGTTTCCGGCGTGGCCGCATCGGTCAGGCCGCAGATCAGTCCGCGAGCCTTCAGATCCCACCAGGGTGCACCCAGGCCGGACAGCGCGGGCACAAAGTAAATCCCCTGGTTCGATTCGGCCGTTTTCGCCATCTCGGTCAGGCGGGTCGGGCTGTCGATGCCCAGCATCTTCGAAACCCAGGCCGCGCCTGAACCCGTATGGGTGATGTTGCCTTCCAGCGCATAGCGCAGGGTGCCGTCGTGCCAGGCCACCGTGGTGCTTAAACCGTATTCGTTCTGTACCGGGCGTTCGGTGGACATCATCAGCGACGATCCGGTGCCGTAGGTGGCTTTGATGGTGTCCACGCCGGGCCTGGCGCGCGCATACAGCGCGGCGTGGGAGTCACCAACGCGGGACAGCAGCGGCACGCCAGCAGATAGGCCCGCAGCGGCATCGGCGACGGTTTCACCGCAGGGTTCCGCCGACGCGACGGTTTCGGGCAGGGCGGCGCGCGGAATGTGGAACAGTTCCAACAGCTCGTCGTCCCAGTCTTTTTTCTCCAGGCTGTAGAGCTGAGTGCGGGCCGCGTTAGCATGGTCGGTGACGAACACCGCGCCGCCGCTCAGTCGCCAGCTCAGCCAGCTGTCGACGGTGCCGATGCACAGTTCACCGTTCTGCGCGCGACGATAGCCGTCCGCGATGGATTGCAGCATGCCGGTCAGCTTGGCAGCGGGGAACATCGGGTCAACCGCCAGTCCGGTGAGGGCGGTAATTCTGGCGTTCTGGCCGCTTTCCTGCAGCTGCTGACAAAAGGCTTCAGAACGACGATCCTGCCAGCTGATCAGTGGCGTAACGGGTTCGCCGGTTTTCCGCTCCCAGATCAGCACCGACTCACGCTGATTGCTGATGGCAATGCCCGCCACCGGTGCACCGCTCAGGCGGATACACTCTTCGATGGCATCCTTCACCGCCCGCCATATCTGCCAGGGGTCCTGCTCGGACCAGCCCGGCTGCGGGTGAGACAGCGAAAGAGGGCGGCTGCTGCGTGCCACCACCTCGCCTTCACCGTTGACCGCCAGGACTTTGGCGTTGGTCGTGCCTTCATCAATCGCCAGTATCACCGGTGAGGTCATACATTTTCTCCGCGAATAAGATGCTGTGCCGTGCGGGCGATGCCCTGCGCATCAATGCCCAGCCGGTCACGCGTTGCGGCGCGGTCGCCGGCGATCGCGTACTGCCCGTCCGCCAGACCCAGCCGTTTCAGGCGAATGCCCAGACCGTGTTCCGCCAGCACTTCCGCCACCAGGCTGCCGACGCCGCCGTTAACGTTATGTTCTTCAGCTGATACCACGTACGACACGTCTTTCAGCTGCTCAAACAGCGCCTGAGTATCGCACGGACGCACCGAAGACACGGAAATCACTTTGGCAGAAATACCCTGCTCGTTAAGGATCTCAGCCGCGTTGACCGCCTCATGTACCGTTGATCCCAGCGCCACCAGCGCCACGTCCGACCCCTCGCGAAGAGTATCGATTTTACCTGGTACAAAGGCGTAATCGTCGTCGTGCAGCACCGGAAGCGCTTTGCCATCCAGGCGGATGTAAACCGGCCCGGTATGGCGCAGGGCATAGTCGATGATTTTACGACATTCCACCGGGCAGGACGGCGCGTAGATTTCAATGTTGCCAAAGCCGCGCATGATGGCGATATCGTCGGTACTGTGATGGGTACTGGCCAGCGGGCCGTAGCTGGCACCGGCATTCAGCCCGAACAGCTTGACGTTGGTATTGTTATAGCAGACATCGACCTTAACCTGCTCGTTGGCGCGGGAAATCAGGAAGGGCGCGGCGTTACAGGTCACGGCGACTTTGCCGCCCAGCGCCAGGCCCGCGGCGGTGCCGACCAGGGTCTGTTCGGCGATACCGACGTTAACCAGCCTGCCGGGGAACGCTTTAACAAACGGGCTGATTTTTGCGGTTGAGGTGGAGTCGGCCACCACCGGAACCAGATCGATTCCCTCATTCACGGCGTCGATAAAGGCGTCAACCATCACGCTTGCCAGGTGTTCTGCATTACTCATCGTTCAGTTCCTCCAGCGCCAGCGCGATCTCTTCGCCTTTTGGCACGCGGTGATGCCATTCCGGCTGCCCCTGGATAAATGAGATCCCGAAGCCTTTTTCCGTATTGGCGATAATAACCTGTGGTTTTCCGGCGGGCTTTAAGCCTTCCAGCGTATCCACGACGTCCTGCATGTCGTTGCCCCGACACTCGGTAACATCCAGTCCAAAGGCACGCCATTTTTCCGCCAGCGGGTCGGTATTCAGGATGTCGCGCGTGGCACCGGCCAGCTGCAATTTATTTTTGTCGTTAATAATAATCAGGTTATCCAGCCCGTAATGGGCAGCGACCAGCGCGGCTTCCCAGTTACTGCCTTCGGCCAGTTCACCGTCCCCGGTGACCACAAAGATGCGGCGCGCGTGATTGCTCTTTTTCGCTGCCAGCGCCAGACCAACCGCAACCGGCAGGCCGTGGCCGAGCGCGCCGGTGTTCAGCTCGATCCCCGGGGTTTTTTGCCGTACCGGATGGCCCGGCAGGCGCGAGTCCGCGTGCTGATAGGTTGGCAGCCACTCGGTCGGAAAATATCCTGCTTCGGCGAGGACGCAATAATAGCCGCCCACCGCATGCCCTTTGGACTGGATATAGATATCCCGATCCTCTGAGTCCGTGCGGTCCGGGGCGCAGTTCAGCACGCGGAAATAGAGTGCCGTCAGGATTTCAACCTGCGACAGGTCCGCACCGGTGTGCCCACCCGCCGGGCTGTTGGCGTTCAGCTCAATGATACGGCGACGGACGGCGCGAGCCTTCTTCTGCAGTTCCGGTACATCATATCTGAAGGGATTCATCTGCTACTCCTGAATACTAATTCATGCATGAATAAATATTCATGCGGGGTAAAAATAAAGACCGTCGTGAGCGGTCGTTCAGTCTTGAAACCGTATTAACTGCAGTTCGCAGGTTTTTGCTTTACTGGCTTGAATATATATTCACTATTGATTTAATATTTATTATTATGACCTCAGTTACGCAGTCGAACTATCGGTTCAGCGAACAATTGAGATCGCGATCACAATTTAACCGCAGAAATTATCCGGTGTCACGGTGCTGACTTTAGCTTACGCTCTGCGCAGTAGGGATTGTTTAAATACGAGGCTTTATGATCAGGCAAAACGAAATCAGATTGATGGTAAAAATCGCCAACCTTTACTACAACGAAGGTTCCAAACAGGCTGAGATTGCCGCCGCGCTGAATCTTTCGCAGTCTTTTGTCTCCCGCATGCTGAATCGCAGCGTTCGCGAGGGGATTGTTAAAATCAGTGTGGTCCAGCCTGATAACGTCTTTCCGCAGCTTGAGCGCGGTATTGAGCAGCGCTACGGCATTCAGCAGGCGATCGTCGTTGACGTCGCCGAGGATGACGATGCCGCACAGGTGCGCAAGGCCATCGGTGCCGCCGCCGCGCACTATCTGGAAACGCGGCTGCGCAACGGCGAGCTGGTCGGGATTTCGTCCTGGAGCAGTACCATCAGAGCGATGGTCAGTGAAATGCATCCGCAGACGGTCAAAGTTGATGGCGTGATCCAGCTGCTCGGCGGGGTAGGCGTGAACGGCAACGTGCAGGCCACCATTCTGACCCAGGACCTGGCAAACCGGCTCAGCTGCCGCGCGTGGCTGCTTCCGGCACAGTCGATTGAAGGTTCGGTGACCAGCCGCGATCTGCTGGCGGCGAGTAAAGATGTTAGCGAAGTGCTGCACAAGTTTAATGAAGTCACCACCGCCGTGGTCGGTATCGGCGATATGGAACCGTCGCAGTTGCTGCGCCATTCGGGAAATTACTACGATAAAACCATGCTGCTGTCGCTGACGGAAAAAGGCGCGGTCGGTGATATCTGCCTGCATTATTTCAACGCAGCGGGCCAGCCGGTGCTGAACGAAGATGACGATCCGGCGATTGGCATGACGCTGGCGCAGCTGAAAGCCTGCCCGCACGCCATTGCGCTGGCGGGCGGACAGGAGAAGGTGACGGCGATTAAAGCGGCGCTGAGCGGCGGGTATCTTAACGTGCTGATTACCGACTACCCCACGGCGCGCGCGTTGATGGAAGATTAAACGGCGGTCATGCGCAGGGCGATACCGGGGCGGCCTGGCAGCGGCAGCCTGTCGCCGCTGCGCCATGTCCCAGTCACGCGCTCCACGGTCATGGCCCAGGCGTCGATAATCTCGACCGCGAATTCTTTTCCTTCCGGCAGCATGGTCAGCAGCTTAAAGCCCGGCTGGCTGTCGCCGAACCACAGCAGCCAGTAATCGTCCCCCATATGGCCAATGGTGACATCCCACTGCGAGTGGCTGCGGCCCTTCCACGGCGACAGGCGTTTTGCTTCGCCTTCCTCCAGGATGTTGCGCAGGAACGCAATACGTTCGGGGCTTTCTCCCTTGAGCTTTCCGCCGTGCGACCACCAGATAATTTCATCATCGCTCAGATAGCTTTCGCCGTGAGTGACGTAGCCACCGGCGCAGACCCCTTCCCAGGTCAGGTTCAGCATCTTGCGGCCGCTGATATTGCCCCAGCCGCAGTCAACGTCCCCTTCATAGCGGCATTCATCAATGACGATCGGCTTGCTGAACTGTTCGCGCCAGCCGGGAACAAACCACAGATCGTGGTGCTGGATGCTGGCGTGGGTAATCAGCGGGTCAGTCTGATCGTACCAGTGGTCGTTACTGGTGTAATGAATCGGCGGGTTATGCCAGTTATGGATGGAGATAAGATGACCATAGGGATCGTCCGCTGTAATCTGCTTAAACACGCCGTCCCAGAACGACATGGGCTTTTTACGCAGTAAATCGAACTCGTTGGCCAGCGACCACCAGACGTTGCTGAAGCTGGAAAGACGCGCCACCAGATATTCCACGTAGCGGCGATCCGTTTCAGCATCCATCTCCGCAAAGCCCCAGCGGTCGTAGGGATGGAAGATAATCAGGTCGGCTTCAATCTCGCGATCCTTCAGCGCGTCGATCTGGTTCTCCAACTGGTGGAAGAAGGCACAGTCGAAGCGTGAAAAATCAAACCCGTCGGTGATATTGCCCGGGAACGGGAACCGCTGCGGTTCTTTAAAGTTATAGGTGTAGTGCTTGGGGAACACGCACATTCTGATTTTATTGAACGGTGAAGCCGCCAGCGAGGCCAGCGTTTGCTCCTGCACCGCGTCCGACTGATAGTTCCAGACGTAGGCGGTGGTGCCGAACGGATACCAGGCTTTGCCGCTGGCGGTGCGGAAATGGAAAGTCTCATCCGTTTCAATCGGGCCAGTGGCCTCAGCCCCGGCTGGCGTACAGTTCACGCTGCCGGTAATGCCGCTGAGGCTGGCGATATTGCTCTCGGTTCGAAACGTCCAGATGCCTTCACTCTGTGGCATAAAGCGCAGCAGGAAACGGCCGCCATCATCGTAAAACCCGCGCACTACCTTCTGGTCATCGCCGTTGCTGAAGGTGGCTGTTACCCATGACTGGGTAAAATGCGCCGGATCGCTTTCTGCTTTAAACACGAATTCGGCACGTGACCATTTCGCGATATTAAGTGTGGAAGGGGAAACTAACATCTCAGGGTTCCTCTGCTTAGTGAATGCCGGGCTGGTGTGGCTGTGATACAGGGGCCTGCGCCGCCTGACTGTCATCCAGATTAAAGAACATCAACAGCACCACGCTGATGCCGTGGAAAATGGCGGGTACGCCAGCGATCAGGAAGATAATGCCTTTCAAAATCTCCGGGGTGATGGCAACGCCGGCGTGATAGCCGCTCATACTTAAAATAAAGCCCACCAGGCCACCGGCGATGGCCAGGCCGATTTTCATCGTGAACAGGGTGCCTGCGGCGATAAAGCCGGACATCTTCAGGCCGCTTTTACGTTCGCAGTAGTCCGCGCATTCCGACGGCAGCGCCCAGGCGGTGATGGCACCGATTTCAGCGAGCAGGACAGAGACTACCAGTAAGGCCACCGCCAGCCAGATGTTATCCGGGCTGACAAAGAACAGCGCCAGTGCGGCGATGCAGCCTCCGGACTGGGCCAGCTTCAGCGTGCCCAGTGCGCTGACTTTCTTACGTTTAATCAGCTGCAGGGCGATCATCGGCGCAATAATACCGGCGATAGCGGTGGCCGAAAGCAGCCCGGAAACGAAGCCGTCGCTGCGGCCAAGGAAGTACTTCACAAAGTAAATCGTTGCGCTGCCCTTAATCACGAAGGCGATTGAGCTGGTGATTTTGAAGATGTAAAAAATCACCACCGGGCGGGCAGACAGCGAGATGCGCAGCTGCTGCTTAAAGGAAACGTTTGACGCCAGCGATGCCGGTTTCACTCGTTCTTTGGTGCCGAAGAAACAGCTCAACATCATGGCGGTAGCCAGCACGGCAATCATACTCATCGCTACCATGTAGGCCTGCGCTTCATTATCCTTGCCGTACCAGGCAACGAACATCGGTACCGTTACTGAACAGATCAGGAAAGACATCTTCGCCAGCGGGAAGCGCCAGGCATTGGCAGCCAGTCGTTCCTGTGGATCGCTGGTCAGCGCCGACAGCAGCGCGACATAAGGCACCACGGTGGAGGCATACATCAGGATCAGGAACAGGTAGGTGGCATAGGCATACACCAGTTTCCCTGTTGGGGAAAAATCGGGTGCCAGGAACACCAGCAGGCAGGAGAGGCCATACGGCACCGCCAGCCACAGCAGCCACGGGCGGTAGTGCCCGTGCCGGGTTTGCATCCGGTCCGCTACGTTCCCGATAAACGGATCGTAAAACGCATCCACCAGGCGTGCGATAACAAACAGCAGGCCCATCGCCGCTGCCGAAATGCCTAAAACATCGGTGTAAAAATAGGGTAGAAACATCATCGTCATGCCGAGGAAGATATTGGCGGACGAATCTCCAAGACCAAAACAGATTTTTTCCCGCACGGACAGCTTGTGAACCGGTTCCATTTCTACTCCTGAATATATATTCAATTGGGATTATATATTCTATTCTGCGGGATACCGGTAACAGACTGCCAGAGGACAAAGTGGATTCTGGAAGAAGGGTCACATTATTTTTTAGTCAGTCAGATGGTTTTGACGATGAAAATGTCATTAGTGTGATGATATTTAATGATTTATTTTACAAAAATAAATGTTATTGGTAAGTAGTATTTTTGGTGAGAGATGCTGCCTGAGAACAAGCTGGCGCTAATTAAAAATGAAGCGACGTGAGAATGAAGTGTTACCATGTAGATACAGCGTAACGACGAGGTGCATAATGACACAGGCAACCCTGAATTTAAGAATTGATGCTGAACTAAAGGCCGCCTTTCTTGAAGCCGCTAAAGCGATGGACCGTAATGGATCGCAGCTGATACGAGATTTCATGCGAGAAACGGTGCAGCGGCAGCATGATGAATGGTTTCGTCAACAGGTTCAGGCGGGAATTGAACAGGCCGATCGCGGTGACGTTTTCTCCGCGGAATTTGTTGAGGCAGCAGCAGCTGAATGGCGTAAGCAGGCAACAAAGAAAATGGGCTGACAAACAATGGAAATCACATGGACGCGGTTGGCCAGTCAGGACAGACAGAGAATTCGCGAATATATCGCGGAAGAAAATCTCTTTGCCGCGATAGAACTGGATAAGCAGATCGGGAATAAGGCGGCAAGTTTAGCCGCCCATCCACTTAAAGCACGTATCGGACGCGTGGAAGGGACGAGGGAACTGGTTATCCATTCTCATTTTATTTTGATTTATCGCCTCAGGGAAAGTCAGAAAAAGATTGAGATACTTCGCGTGTTACATACCGCGCAACAATGGCCTTGATACCAACAGATCTTTCGAGAGCATCATCACACAGGCGGCCGCAAATCCGGCCGCCAGAGGGTTGTAAAGTTGGTCAGGCAGAAACCGCCGGGCCGTCAGTTAATGGCTGGGAAACGCAAACTGGGAAGCTTCCTGCGCTTTCTGTTTTGGCCAGCGCTGGGTGATAGTTTTGCGGCGGGTATAGAAGCGAACACCGTCCGGGCCGTAGGCGTGCAGATCGCCAAACAGCGAGCGCTTCCAGCCGCCGAAGCTGTGGAACGCCACCGGAACCGGCAGCGGCACGTTGATGCCGACCATCCCGACTTCAATCTCATTGCCGAAGTGTCGGGCGGCTTCACCGTCGCGGGTAAAGATGCAGGTGCCATTACCGTACTCGTGCGCGTTGATCAGTTCGATTGCCTGTTCCAGTGAATCGACCCGCACCACGCACAGCACCGGGCCAAAAATCTCTTCTTTATAGATGCGCATATCCGGCGTGACGTGGTCAAACAGGCAGCCGCCGATAAAGAAACCGCCTTCGTGGCCTGCAACCTTTAGCGACCGGCCATCCGCCACCAGTTTCGCGCCCGCCGTCTCACCGTCATTAATATAGCCGGTGACTTTCTCCTTATGCGCGGCGGTGACCAGCGGCCCCATATCCAGCCCGCATTCGGTTCCCGCCCCGATTTTCAGCGCGGTGATTTCCGGGGTCAGGCGGGCAATCAGCGCGTCGGCCACCGCATTGCCCACGCAAACCGCCACCGAAATCGCCATGCAGCGCTCGCCGCAGGAACCGTAAGCCGCCCCCATCAGCGCGCTGACCGTATTATCCAGATCCGCATCCGGCATCACCACCGCATGGTTTTTTGCGCCGCCCAGCGCCTGCACGCGCTTGCCGCGCTTCGTCCCTTCGCTGTAGATGTACTCGGCAATCGGCGTGGAGCCGACAAAGCTGATCGCCTTCACGTCCGGGCTTTCAATCAGCGCATCCACCGCTTCTTTGTCGCCGTTGACCACGTTCAGCACGCCCGCAGGCAGGCCAGCCTGCTGAAACAGCGAGGCGATCAGCAGCGTGGAGCTGGGATCGCGCTCGGAAGGTTTCAGCACAAAGGTATTGCCGCAGGCGATAGCCAGCGGATACATCCACAGCGGCACCATCGCCGGGAAGTTAAACGGCGTGATGCCCGCCACCACCCCGACGGCATGAAAGTCGCTCCAGGAGTCGATCCCAGGCCCGGCATTGCGGCTGTATTCTCCCTTCAGCAGCTCAGGGGCGGCGCTGGCATATTCCACGTTTTCGATACCGCGTTTCAGTTCGCCTGCCGCATCCTCCCGCGTTTTACCGTGTTCTTCGCTAATCAGCTGGACGATCTCCTCCTGATGTTCCTCAAGCAGCTGCTTGAAGCGGAACAGCACCTGAGCGCGCTTCGCCGGAGGCAGATTGCGCCACGCGGGAAGAGCGGCTTTGGCGGCGGCAATCGCTTCCTGGACCGTGGCGGCGCTGGCCAGTTCAACCTGGCGGATGGGTTTGCCGGTAGCCGGATTAAAAACGGTGGCAGTGCGGCCATCGGGCTGGCGAATTTTACCGTTGATCAGATGGGTGATAACAGTCATGACATTTCCCTCAGTTAATGTGGTGCAGGGCTTCGCCCACGGCATCAAAAAGACGATCCAGCTCGGCAGGCTCGGTGTTAAACATCGGGCCAAACTGCAGCGTATCGCCACCAAAGCGCACATAAAAACCGGCTTTCCACAGCGCCATACCGGCATCAAACGGCCTGATGGCGGCGTCGCCGTCGCGCGGTGCCAGCTGAATCGCCCCCACCAGGCCACAGTTACGGATATCAATCACGTTAGGTGCGCTCCGCAGCGCGTGCAGCGTGCGTTCAAAGTGCGGGGCCAGCTCTGCCGACCGGGCGATCAGCTGCTCGTTTTCCAGCAGATCCAGCGTGGCCAGCCCGGCGGCGCAGGCGACCGGATGCGCGGAATAGGTGTAGCCGTGCGCGAACTCCACCGCGTGCTCGGGGAGCGGCTGCGACATAAAGGTGTGATAGATCTCGCTGCTGGCCACCACGCCCCCCAGCGGGATCGCGCCGTTGGTCACCTGCTTGGCGAAGTTGAGCATATCCGGGGTGACGCCAAAGTATTCGGCACCGCTCCAGCGCCCCATGCGGCCAAAGCCGGTGATCACTTCATCAAAGATCAGCAGGATATTATGCTGGGTACAGATCTCGCGCAGGCGCTGCAGATAGCCGCGAGGTGGAATAATCGCCCCGGCGGAGCCGGAAAGCGGCTCAACGATCAGCGCGGCGATATTGGACGCATCGTGCAGTTCAATCAGCTTCAGCATCTCATTGGCCAGCTCCACGCCGCCGGTTTCCGCCATACCCGCCGTGAAGGGCAGGTCGGTTTGCAGCGTATGCGGGATATGGTCAACATCCATAAACTGGCCGAACATTTTACGGTTGCCGCCAATGCCGCCCAGGCTGGTGCCGGCAATATTCACGCCGTGATAGCCACGCGCGCGGCCAATCAGTTTGGTTTTCGACGGCTGGCCTTTGGCGCGCCAGTACGCCCGGGCCATTTTCACGGCGGTATCGGCGGATTCAGAACCCGAACCGGTAAAGAACACGTGATTCAGATCGCCGGGCATACGCTGGGCGATTTTATCTGCCAGCTGGAACGACAGCGGATGGCCATACTGGAAGCCCGGCGAGTAGTCCAGGGTGCCAAGTTGTTTGCTGACCGCGCTCTGGATCTCGCTGCGGGTATGGCCTGCGCCGCAGGTCCACAGCCCGGACAGGCTGTCAAAAATCTGGCGGCCTTTATCATCCGTCAGCCAGCGCCCCTCTGCCGAAACGATAAAGCGCGGATCGCGATGGAAGTTACGGTTGGCGCTGAACGGCATCCAGTGCGCCTGCAGGTTAAGAGATGCGGTGTTAACGGCTTCTGACATGATTTTTCCTCCTGACGGGTGTAGGAAGAGTTTGCATTTAAGTATCAGTTAAGTTAAATGCCTATTAATGCATCTTTAGTTATGGAATAACTCACCTATATGAAAAGCAAATCTCTCGCCCAGGTCACTGACTTTGACCTCAAGCTACTGCGAATATTCAAAACCGTCTGCGAATGCGGCAGCTTTTCTGCCGCTGAAAGTCTGCTGGGTATTACGCGCTCGGCGATAAGCCTGCATATGAGCGATCTGGAAAAGCGCCTCGGCATGCGTTTGTGCCAGCGCGGGCGCGCCGGGTTTGCCCTGACCGATGAGGGGCGCGAAATTCTGCGCCACAGCGACAGCATGATGGCGGCCATTGAAGGGTTTCGTCAGCAGGTGAACCAGATGCACAAGCAGCTGCGCGGTGAATTTAACATCGGCATTATCAATAATCTGGTCACCCAGCCAAAGATGAAAATCACCCACGCACTGGATTCCCTGCGGGAGATCGGGCCGGATATTCGCCTGAATATCAGCATGAGTACGGCCGCTGAAATAGAGCGCGGGCTGATGGACGGTCGTCTGCATATCGGTGCTTTGCCGCTGACATCTCCCGTTTCCGGGCTGGATTATGCTCATCTTTACGATGAAAAATCAGAGCTTTACTGTAGTAGTACGCATCCGCTTTTCAGCGGATACAGCGATCCGGGGGACGATCTTCTGGCGCAGTATGATGCGATTGCGCCGAGCTTTCGCATGACGGCTGAAACCATCGGTCTACACCAGATGCTGAACTGCACGGCCACCGCTTCTGACCGCGAAGGCATTGCGTTTCTGATCCTCACCGGGCGCTTTATTGGCTACCTGCCCGATCACTTTGCCGCGCAGTGGGTGGAGAAAAAGTTAATGCGCGCCGTTGCGCCATCGCGGCTGAACTTCAGCAGTAAAATTGCCATCGTCACCCGAAAAGGGCGTCGGCCTAATGCCATTCTTGAACGATTCCTCCAGGCGCTCGATCTGTAACCCGCTCGTCATCCCCGCTTTTATGAAGCCGATCACACGCGAGTGGCGATCGGCGTCAAACTTTGATCATAAGTAAACCGTATTAGTTGACTTTGTTAATTTCGTGCTTCTATTCTCTCATTCAGCGATGCATACAAAATTGCATACATGAATGAAGAAATAAGCACCACCTAACTGTTCCTGTTCGCAACATCAACGTTTGGACGAGGTCTTTATGGTCAGTGTTCGTTTATCACATCTCAAAAAGTTTTCCTGTTGTCTGGCGCTGGGCAGTGCTCTGCTGGCGTCATCTCTTCCCGCTTCGGCAGCCGTCGGTTTCTGGCAGAGCATTCAGCAAAAGGGCGTCCTGCGCTGCGGCGCGGCAACGGCAGCACCCTATGTGATGCGTGATGCCAAATCGGGCGAATACAGCGGCTATTTTGCTGAACTCTGCCGCGATTTTGGTGAAAACGTCTTAAAAGTGAAGGTGCAGTTTGTCGATGCCAACTGGGATACGCTGGTCGCCGGGCTGCAAAGCGACAAGTGGGATATGGCGCTGGGATTAAATCAGACCCCGGAGCGCGCGCTGGCGGTCGCGTTCTCGGCACCGGCGCAGGACTATCAGGTCTCTTTCCTGATTAATAAGCAGAACCCCAAAATGGAAGGGGTGACCAACAAATTAGCGGATCTCGACAAACCCGGCGTGACCTTTGCGGTGATGTCCGGCACCTCGCAGGATAAAGCGGTCACCGCCGCGATTAAGAAAGGCACGATTATGCGCCTGCCCGGCAATGATGAAACCCGCCTGGCGCTGATGGCCCGCCGCGCCGATGTGCTGGTGGACGCCAGCGATACCAACCACCTGTTCGCGCTGGCTAACCCGGACTGGGCGAAAGAGATCCTGCCGGTTCCGGCGCTGGCGAAGCAGGGTGTTTCCTTCGGGCTGCCGCGATCTATCACCGAAGCCGACCGGGACGTGATTGATATCTATCTGACCCAGCGCCGTGCCACCGGCGAGATCGATCAGCTGGTCAATAAAGCCTCGATGGAAGCCAACGCCGCAAAATAAGGCGTGATGAATTTCTGACACTTAATTAACCGTGTGCATTCCGCACGCAGCGGAGGAATGATTATGAATGCCTCAAGTAATTTGGCGGCCGCACCCACGCGCCTGCAAGATAACCGACCTGTATTTCTCAATGAATTTAATAAAGGCGAATTTATTCAGCTGGAAAAAGTGAATAAAGCCTATGGAGAATTAGTGGTGATGGATAATTTTGACCTCACCATGAGAAGCGACGATCGTCTGGTTATTATCGGGCCGAGTGGAAGTGGTAAAAGTTCTCTGCTGCGTGTGTTAATGGGACTGGAAGGTATTCAGGGCGGGACGATCAATTTCCATAAGCAGCACTATATCGTCGGTGATAAGGCCAAAAAAGCAAAAATCGTTGATGCGAATATTCAGAAAAAGATCGGCATGGTTTTCCAGCACTACACGCTGTTTCCGCATCTGTCCATTTTGAGCAATCTGATCCTGGCACCGATGAAAGTCCACGGGCTGGAGAAAAAGGTGGCGGTGGAAAAAGCGCGGGCGCTACTGGCCCGCTTTGGGCTGGAAAGCAAGATCGGCGCTTATCCCAGCCAGCTGTCCGGCGGCCAGAAGCAGCGTGTAGCCATTGCCCGTGCGCTGATGCTGGAGCCGGAACTGATGCTGTTTGATGAAGTGACCTCGGCGCTTGACCCGGAAATGGTTACCGAAGTGCAAAGCGTGATGATGCAGCTGGCCGATCAAAAAATGGCGATGATTATTGTCACCCACGATATGCACTTTGCGCGGAATATCGCTTCCCGCGTGGTGTTCTGCGCTAACGGGAAAATTGTTGAGCAGGGCCACCCTGATTCGCTATTTACCTGCCCGAAAGAAAAACGCACTCGTGAGTTTCTGGAAAAAGTCCTGCATCTGGATTAATGAGGTTAATTATGAACTATCAGTTTGACTTTCATTTCCTGCAGGGAAATCTGGGGTCGCTGTGGGACGGATTAAAAGTAACACTCGAACTGGCGCTGGTGGCAAATATATTCGGCCTTGTTTTTGGCTTTATTTTATGCCTGATGGCGATGAGCCCGCTGGCGATATTACGCTGGCCGACGAAGTTATTTATTGAGTTTTTCCGCTGCACGCCGGTATTGCTGCAAATCGTCTGGTTTTATTACTGCGTGCCGATCATGTTCAACCTGTTTATTGACCCGATCTATATGGGTTATCTGGCGCTGGGGCTGAATCTGGCGGCGTTTAATGCCGAAGCCTATCGTGCCGGGGTACAGGCGGTGCCGCACGAGCATCACGATGCGGGGATTGCGCTGGGCCTGAATCGCTTCCAGCAGACGGTTTACGTGGTGCTGCCGCAGGCGATACGCAATGCGCTGCCGGTGCTGATGACCAACGGCATCTCGATTTTGCAGCAGAGCGCGCTGGTAGCGATTGTCGCCATCTCCGATCTGATGTACGTCGGCCGAAATATCGCCACCGAAAGCTACCGTCCGCTGGAAACCTACTCGTTGATTGCGCTGATTTACTTCGCGCTGTCGCTGCCGATTTCCCAGCTGGTTGCCTGGGTTGAACGCCGCCAGGATGCGGCCACAGAACGCTGAGGCTCAGATGATGACACTCGATTTCACCCAGGTCTTTTCCTACTGGCAGGTGCTGTTACAGGGCCTGGGCCTGACGCTGGCCTTTACGCTGAGCTGCGCGGTAATCGGCAGCCTGGCGGGCTTTATTGTCAGCCTGCTGCGCCTGTCGCCGTTTCGGCCGCTGCGCTGGCTGGTGACGCTGTACGTAGAGTTTTTTCGCGGCACGCCGCTGCTGATCCAGCTGTTCTGGGTGTTTTTCTGCTTCCCGGTGGTCTTCCAGCTCAATATCGCCCCGTGGCTGTGCGTCACCCTGTCGCTGGTGCTGTATATGGCGGCGATCACCAGCGAAACCTTTCGCGGCTCGCTGAAATCCATCGCCGGGGAACAGCATGATGCCTGCGTGGCGCTGAGCCTGACGCCAACGGCCAAAATTCTCTACGTCATCTTCCCCCAGGCGCTGCTGCGCGCCGTGCCCACGCTGCTGTCGAACGTGGTTGCGCTGTTCAAGGAGAGCGCGCTGATCTCATCGGTCGGCGTGGCGGATCTGATGTTCGTGGGGCAAAGCATTTCCAACAGTACCGCGCGCCCGGTGGAGTTTCTGACGGCCGTGGCGGTGATCTATTTCGTTGTGGCATTCCCCTTAACGCGCCTGGTGGGCGTGGTCGAGTCGCGTTTGTTACGGCGTTACGCCCTTTAACTGTCAACAGGAGAAGTAACGATGAAACTACAAGGTATTTTACCGGCCCTGGTCACCCCTTTTGATGCCGCAGGCGCGGTCGATCACCAGCAGCTGGCCGATATTCTGGAGTATCAACTGAAAGCGGGCGTGAACGGCTTTGTGCCGCTCGGCTCCACCGGCGAATATTATGCCCTGACCAACGAGGAGCGCCGTCAGGTGCTGAAAACGGTGAAAACGGTGGTGGGGGATCGCGGCACGCTGATCGCCGGAGCGAACGGTTCCTGTACCCGCGAAGTGCTGGAGCAGGTGCGGCAGACCGTTGACGCGGGCTATCACAACCTGCTGATTGCTCCGCCGTACTACGCGCTGCCTTCCCAGGAGGAGCTGATCGGCCACTATCAGGCGATTCTTGATGAATTCAGTGACATCAATGTGGTTCTGTATAACTATCCGGTGCGCACCAACGTGGAGGTCGGTTTCAGCGTGCTGGAAGCGTTTAAAGATCATCCACGCGTGGTCGGAATTAAAGAAAGCAGCGGCAGCGTGCTGCGTGCGGTCGAAATTGGTCACCGCTATAAAGAGCAGTATCAGCTCTCCTGCGGCTCCGACGATGTGGCGTTTGATTTCTTTATGTGGGGTGCCAGCAGCTGGATTTGCGGACCGGCCAACTGCTTCCCGGATCAAATCGTCGACTTCTATCGTAAATTCAGCAGCGGCGATTTACGCGGTGCACAGGATGTGATGCGTACGCTGTTCCCGGTGATGGCCAGCATGGAAGAGGGCAAGTTTATCCAGAAGGTGAAATACGGCTGCGAGCTGGCTGGGTTTAAGGCGGGTAATGCCAGAATGCCGCTACAGCCGTTAACCCCGGAAGAGAAGGCGGCATTCCGCCAGGTATTTGAAGCATCCCAGCGCTAATCACAATTGAGGTTTCGGCTGGCGGGCAGAACGTGCGCGCCAGCCGGTTAATGAGTGGCAACTATGTCAAAACAGCAGATTACACAAAAGTCGGTGGTGATTGGTGGCGGTATTGTGGGCGTCTGTTGTGCGCTCTGGCTGCAAAAAGAGGGGCATCAGGTGTGGCTGATCGACCCGGCTGCACCCGGCGACAGCACCGCCAAATGGAGC
Organism: Pantoea coffeiphila; assembly: GCF_016909495.1. Lineage (GTDB taxonomy): Bacteria > Pseudomonadota > Gammaproteobacteria > Enterobacterales > Enterobacteriaceae > Erwinia > Erwinia coffeiphila. The sequence goes on from NZ_JAFBFW010000006.1 coordinate 168,093, forward strand.
TGCGGGCAGATGGCGGTGAGTGAAGTGATCCCGCTTTCCAAACCGGGTATTTTAAAACGTATTCCTGGCTGGCTGCTGGATCAGACCGGGCCGCTGGCGCTGCGCCCGGCGGCGTTACCGGCCATGCTGCCGTGGTTTCTGCGCTTTGTTGCCAACGCGCGCCACAGCCGCATCGACGCCATTGCCCATGCGATGGCTACGCTGACCCATCAGGTTTACCCAGATTTTGCCACGCTGCTGGCGATGTGCCCGGACAAAACGCTGCTGGGGCAGCGCCCGGTCATTGAAGTGTTTGATTCACCGCGCGGCCTGGCGGCGGAAGCTGAGCACCTGCGCCTGCGCGAGCAGCTTGGCTTTAAGGCCGAGACGCTGGATGCCGCGGCGATTGCCGATCTGGAACCTGCGCTGGCGGGGAAATTCTCGCACGGCGTGCTGTTCCCGGACTGGTGCGCCGTCAGCGATACCAAAGGCTTTATTGCCGCGCTGACCGATGCGTTTGTGCGTCAGGGCGGCGTGCGTGTAGACACCGAAGCGCAGTCAATCAACGAAGCGAACGGTCTGGCCTGCGGCGTGACGCTGAACGATGGCCGCCAGCTGCCCGCCGATCATGTGGTGGTGGCTGCCGGCACCGGCTCGAGGCGCTTCTTCGACCAGCTTGGCGTACGCGTGCCGCTGACCGGCATTTCCGGCTATCAGGCGCTGCTGCCGCAGCCCGAGGTCGAGTTTCACCATTCGGTAATTTATGCCGACGGCGGCTTCTGCTTCACACCGATGACCCGCGGGTTGCAGATCGGCGGCACCATTGAATTTGCCGGTGCCGATGCGAAACCGAACTTCCAGCGCGCCGAGATTATCCTGCAGAAGGCCCGAAGGCTGCTGCCGCAGCTCAACGTGGCCGATAAAGAATTCGGCGTCGGGCACCGTCCCTTCCTGCCGGACACCAAACCGATCATTGACCGTTCGCGCCGTCTGACCAACGTGCTGATGGCCTTTGGCCACGGCCAGCTCGGGCTGACGCTGGGCGCAACAACCGGACGGCTGATTGCCGATCTTGCTGCCCTTCGCGTGCCCGCTCAGGATCTTACCCCTTTCAGCGCCTATCGCTTTATGTCAGGAGACCGTTCATGACCTTTACCAACCAGCTTTTTATTAACGGCCAGTGGGTTGCCCCGGTGCGCGGCGGCAGCTTTGATACGATTGACCCGGCGAATGAAACCGCCATTGCGCAGGTCGCCGCCGCGACGGCTGAAGACGTGGACCGGGCGGTGCAGGCCGCGCGCAACGCTTTCGACCACGGCGGCTGGCCGGAACTGAGCGGCAAAGCGCGCGCCGGGTATCTGCGCCGCATCGCCAGCCTGATCCGCGACCGGCAGCAGACGCTGGCCGAACTGGAAGTGCGCGACAACGGCAAACCGCTGCCTGAAGCACTGTGGGATATCGGCGATACCGCCTACTGTTTTGATTTCTATGCCGATCTGGCCGAACAGCTGGATGCGCAGCAGGAAAAGGCGGTGGCGCTTTCTGACGAGCGCTTCAGCTCCGTGGCGCGCAAAGAGCCGGTCGGCGTCTGTGGGGCGATTATCCCCTGGAACTTCCCGATGCTGATGGCGGCGTGGAAAGTGGCCCCGGCGCTCGCCGCGGGCTGCACGGTAGTGCTGAAGCCCTCCGAGGTCACGCCGCTGACCGCACTCCAGCTGGCGGACATCGCCCGTGAGGCCGAGCTGCCGCCGGGCGTGCTCAATGTGATCACCGGCTTCGGGGCTGATGCTGGCTCGCCGTTAACTGAACATCCCGATGTCGATAAGCTGGCCTTCACCGGTAGCGTGCCTACCGGGCGAAAAATCATGCAGGCCGCCGCCGCAGAGATTAAAAATGTCAGCCTGGAGCTGGGGGGCAAGTCGGCATTTATCATCTTTGATGACAGCGATATTGAAAAAGCGGTGGAGTGGATACTGTTCGGCATCTTCTGGAATAAAGGGGAAGTCTGCTCGGCGACCTCGCGGGTGCTGGTGCAGCGCAACCTGTATGATGCGCTGCTGGCCCGGCTGGTGGAGGAAGCGGAGCGCATCCGCATCGGCAACGGAATGGCCGACGGCGTGCTGCTCGGGCCGCTGGTCAATGCTGCACAGTATGAAAAAGTGCAGGCGGCGATCGCGCGCGGCATCGAGCAGGGGGCGACCCTGCTCAGCGGCGGGAAGAGACCGAACGGCCACGACAAAGGCTACTTCCTGCAGCCGACGATTTTCACCGATATGTCTGAAGAGAGTGACATCTGGCGCGAGGAAATTTTCGGCCCGGTGGTCTGCGTGCGAGCCTTCGATGATGAAGCCGAAGCCGTGGCCTCCGCTAACCGTTCTCGCTTTGGCCTGGCCGCGGCGGTGATGTCGCCGGATCTGGCGCGTGCCGAACGCGTAGCCCGCAGACTGCGCGCCGGGATTGTATGGATTAACTGTTCGCAGCCCACCTTCACCGAAGCGCCGTGGGGCGGCTATAAGCAGAGCGGCATCGGCCGCGAGCTGGGCGAGTGGGGCCTGAACAACTATCTGGAAACCAAGCAGATCACCCGTTACGACAGCGACGAGCCGTGGGGCTGGTACATTAAATAAGAGATAACGCCATGCGCTGGAAAAAAACATTACAGCTGATTGATGTGCACTGTGAAGGGGAGATCGGCAAGGTGATCACCTCGGGAGTGATTGATATTCCCGGTACCACCATGCTTGATAAAATGAACTACATCAACGAGGTGGACGACAGTCTGCGTCGCCTGGTCATGCTGGAACCGCGCGGCTGCCTGCAAATGTCGGTGAACCTGCTGCTGCCGCCGACGGTGCCGGGCGCACATGCGGGGTTCATTGTTTTGCAGGCCGATAAGGCGCATCCAATGTCCGGCAGCAACTGCATCTGCGTGGTTACCGCGCTGCTGGAAACCGGGATGATTGCCATGCAGGAGCCGGAAACCACCGTGGTGCTGGATACCCCCGCCGGGCTGGTGACGGCGGTAGCGGCCTGTTCCGACGGGCGCTGCGTGAGCGTGTCGCTGGATATGGTGCCTGCCTTTGTTGAACATCTGGACCGCGAGTTTGATATTCCCGGCTTTGGTAAGATCGCCGCCGATATCGCCTTTGGCGGCGTCTATTATGCGCTTATTGACGTTGAGCAGATCGGCCTGACGATTTCACCGGACAATGCCCGCGAGCTGGCAACCCACGGCGTGGCGTTTTGCCAGGCAATTAACCAGCAGATCCAGGTTCGCCATCCGCTGCTGCCGTTAATTAACGACGTGGCCTATGTGATGTTCCGCCAGCGTGAGGAAAGCAAAATCTGGCGTACCTGCACCACGCTGCCGCCGGGGCGGGTGGATCGTTCGCCCTGCGGCACGGGCAGTTCTGCTAACCTGTCTGTACTGGATGCGCGCGGTGAAGTGGAAGTGGGCGATCGCCTGACCTCGCGTTCAACGATTAACGGTGAGTTTCGCGTAGAGCTGCGCGGGCGTACTCAGGTCGGCGATAAGCTGGCGGTGCTGCCGCGCGTCACCGGGCGGGCCTGGGTGTACGGCATTCAGCAGTTAGGCGTTGATCCTGACGACCCGCTCGCGGCGGGCTTTATGCTCAGCGATACCTGGGGACCGGCATTATCCTGAGGCCGTTTTTGTATTAATTGACTCTCAGTCAGGGAAAGAGCGATGAAACCTAGCGATAAAGAAGAAAGCACCGGCCGCCGACACGGCGGGCGCTATATTTATGAAGAGCTGCGTCGGCAGATCCTGACGCTACAGTTGAAGCACGGCGAACAGCTGGACGAGATTTCGCTGGCGAACACGTTTGGTTTGTCTCGCTCCCCGGTGCGCGATGCGATGGCGCGTCTGGTGAGTGAAGGACTGGTGACGATTCTGCCGAACCGTACCGCCATCGTGACGCCGTTTGAAATTGAGGAATTTCCGAACTACATCACCGCGCTGGATCTGATCCAGCGGGCGGTGACGCGGCTGGCGGCGAAGCACCGCAGCGAAGCCGATCTGCTTAAAATCGAAGCGGCGAACGCCGAGTATATGGAAAAGGTTTATCAGGGCGACTTCAGCGCGATGACGGAGAAGAACAAAGCCTTTCATCTTGCCATCGCCGCCGCCGGTCGCAACAACTACCTGGCGACCTACTACGATAAGCTACTTTCCGAGGGCCAGCGCATCCAGCACCTGCAGTTTGACTTTATGACCAGTCAGGATGCACCGCAGAAGCTGGGCCGCGATCACGATGAGCTGATCGCGGTGATCCGCGCCGGAGACGCCGACGCGGCCGATAAAGCCGCTCATGAACATACCATGCTATTCCAGAACCGTTTTCTGACCTTTATGCAGCGCAATCTGCTGAAGGATATGGACATTAACGCCTGATCCCCCGGTTTTAAACCCTCCGCCGCGCGTAAAAAGCGCGGCGGGCGGGGAGAGTTTGGCTTTTTTCCGGCAGCGGGCAGTGCACAACAGCGATACGAGGAGAGAAAAATGCAGCGTTTTAGCAATAAGAACGTCATCGTCACCGGCGGCGCAGGTGGCATCGGCGAGGCTATCTGCCGCCGTTTTGCCGCAGAAGGTGCGCAGGTGTGGATCGTTGACAGCAACGCGAAACTGGCCACGGCGCTGGCGGAGAGTATTCGTCAGGAAGGCGGAAGAGCGCAGTGGCGCGCCGTGGATCTGGCCAGCGCGGCAGAAATCACGGCATTTGTCGCCGACGTGAAATCACAGGAATCCCGCATTGATGTGCTGATCAATAACGCCGGGATCAACCGCCGTGGTCCGCTGCTGGAGCTGAGCGAAGAGGACTGGCACAGCACCTTTACGGTAAATCTGGATGCGTTGTTTCATATGTGCCGCGCGGTGCTGCCGCAGATGATCGCCCAGGGCGGCGGGGGGATTGTCAACACCGCCTCGCAGTGGGGGCTGCACCCCGCGCCGGGGCATATTGCCTACAACACCTCCAAGGCCGCCGTGGCCGCCTTTACCCTCAATCTGGCACGTGATTACGCCGCCGATAAGGTGCGGGTCAACGCGGTGTGCCCCGGCGAAGTGCGAACCCCGATGCTGGAAAGCAATCTGGCGCGCAGCGGCCGCACGCTGGACGATTTAAACGCGCTGGTGCCGTTTGGCCGTATCGGTGAACCGGAAGAAATTGCCGCTACCATGGCGTTTCTGGCCTCGGATGAAGCACCGTATCTTTGCGGTGCACTGATTGAAATCACCGGCGCGCAGGCCGTGGCATAACTCCTGGAGGAATGATGACTTCACTTAGCGGAAAAACAGTACTGGTCACGGGCGCTACCAAAGGGATTGGTCGCGAAATTGTTAAATCGCTGCACGCTGAGGGCGCTTCGGTGATCGGCCACTATGGTCACGATGAACGCAGTGCGGTGGCGCTGCTTGCGGAGTATCCCCGACGACTGCAACTCGTTCAGCAGGATTTGTCACAGCCGCAGGCTGCGGCGGCGCTCTGGCAAAAGGCGCTCCGCTGCGCCGACAGAATAGACGTGCTGGTGAATAATGCCGGGATTTATGTTGCGTCGCCGCTTGAGGATACCGAAGCGTGGCAGGCGGGATGGCAGGTCAATTTACAGGTAAATCTGCAGGCCCCCGCCGATCTGTGTCGGCTGGCAATCGGCCACTTTAGCCCACAGGGCGGCGGGATAGTGATTAATATGGCCAGCCGATCTTCGCATCGCGGTGACGGGCCGGAACATCTGGCCTACGGCGCGGCAAAAGGCGGACTGCTGGCGCTGACCAAAGGGATCGCCCGCGGCTACGGCCATCAGAACGTGCTGGCCTATGCGCTGGCTCCGGGCTGGGTGCGCACGGCGATGGCAGAGGATCATATCGCCAGCGTCGGCGAAGCCGCGGTCACGGCAAACCTTCCGCTGCGTGAAGTTACGCCGCCTTCCGACGTGGCGGCGATGATCGCCTTCCTCGCCAGCGGCCGCTGCCGCCACGCCACCGGATCAACCATCGATATTACCGGCGCGGATTACGTTCGCTAATCTGCCATCGCTGTAATTTTCACCTTTCATGACAAACCTGCATCCCGCTGACGGGATGCAGGATGTGATCTGCATCACAAATAATACCTTAGTGTCGCGAATTTAAATTTATGTAAAGCAGCTTGATTGACTTTGTTAATCACGAGGTTCTATGCTTTGCGTCGTATTGTGTGCAAGTTTGTACACAATAAAATTTCCAGCCTGACAATCAGCAATCCCGTGAGTGGATGAAACGATTATCCCTTTTAACACAGTGTGTTAAGAGACGGGCTGGTATTGCCTGAAGCAAAGTGAGTTAACTGACTATTCATTCTTTGGAACTAAATTTATGGATGTGAACAACCCGGGGAAACTCGGCAAACTATGGCTGAAGCTGGTGGCGGTGGTGACCACGCTGGCCGGTATTTACTTTCTGGCCGGCGGTGCCTGGCTGATCGGCGTTGGAGGAAGTTGGTACTTCCTGATCGCCGGTATTCTGCTGCTGGGCAGCGGGGTGCTGATGTTCCGCCGCCGTCTGGCCGGTGCGGTACTGTTTGGCATTACCCTGGTTTACACGGCGGTCTGGGCATTGTGGGACGTCGGCCTGCAGTTCTGGCCGCTGTTCTCACGCGTTTTTGCCCCGGCGGCGGGCGCGGTGCTGATCGCGTTTACCGTGCCGTTGCTCACCCGCCGTGTCGGTATCCGGCGCGGGGCATTTGTTTCCGGCTGCGTGCTGCTGGTGGCGGTGATTGCCGCGTTTATCAGCTCGTTCCAGCCGAAGGGCATCATCCGTAACACCGATGAAGCGGTAGTCAGTAAAGCGATCCCGGAAACGGACCCGCACGCCTCGCAGTCCGACTGGCCGGCCTGGTCCGGCGATAACAAAGGTTCGCGCTTCTCTTCGCTGAGCGATATCACTCCGGCAAACGTCAAAGACCTGAAAGTGGCCTGGACGGCTCACACCGGCGAAGCGGTGATCCCCGATAAGGGCGATGCAGAAGACCAGAACACCCCGCTGCAGATTGGCGACAGTCTGTACGTCTGTACGGCGTATACCTCGCTGATTTCCTACGATATCGACAGCGGTAAGGAAAAATGGCGCTACAAGGCCGGGCTGGGGAACTCCACCTATCAGCGCTGCCGTGGTATCGGCTACTTTGATGCCACGACAGCGAAAAACGTCGCCGAGCCGGGGAGCGCGATCGATGCTTCCGTCAGCCCGCAGCGCCTGTTCTTCCCCACGGGTGATGGCCGTCTGGTCGCTATTGACGCGCACACCGGTAAACCGGCAGCCAACTTTGGTCACAACGGCGTTGTCGATCTGAAAATCGGCATGGGCGAGGTGAAACCGGGTTACTACCAGCAGTCTTCTTCTCCGCTGGTGGCCGGAAACCTGGTAATCGTCGGCGGCCGCGTGGTCGATAACTTCGAAACCAACGAGCCGCCGGGCGTGGTTCGCGCCTATAACGCCGTGACCGGCGAACTGGTGTGGGCCTGGGACCCGGGCAATCCGAACGTCACCCGCGAGCCGCTGTCGCCTGAAGGCTACACGCGCGGGACGCCGAACGTTTGGGTTGGCATGTCGTACGACGCCGATCTGGGGCTGGTCTATCTGCCAACCGGTAACGCCACACCGGATTTTTATGCCGGAGAGCGTACCGAGGCCGACGATCAATACGGTTCTTCGATTGTGGCGGTGAAGGTGTCCACCGGGCGTCCGGCCTGGTCGTTCCAGACCGTGCATCACGACGTGTGGGACTTCGATGTGACCGGCACCCCGGTGCTGTACGACGTGAAAAACGATGACGGCACGGTGACACCGGTGCTGGCGGAAACGTCGAAGACCGGGATGATCTACCTGCTGGATCGCCGTAACGGTAAGCCTGTCGCACCGATAGAAGAAAAGCCGGTGCCGCAGGGCAACGTGCCGGGCGAACGCTATTCGCCGACGCAGCCGTATTCCACCGGCATGCCGGGCATCGGTAATGAAACGCTGACCGAATCGGATATGTGGGGCGCCACGCCGTTTGACCAGCTGATGTGCCGCATCCGCTTCAAGTCCAGCCGCTACGACGGCATCTTCACCCCGCCGGGGCTGGATACCGCATTACAGTATCCGGGATCTCTGGGTGGCCTGAACTGGGGCGGCGCGTCCGTTGACCCGACGACTGACCTGCTTTACGTCAACGATCTGCGTCTGGGCCTGTATCACTATCTGGTCCCGGCGAAGGATATTCCAGCCGGGCTGGGCAGCAGTGAAGGGATGGGGATCGTGGTGCAGAAAGGGCTGCCTTACGGCTCCATGCGTCAGCGTCTGATGTCACCGCTCGGCGTGCCGTGCCAGGCACCGCCGTTCGGTACGCTGTCGGCGATTAACCTGAAAACCCACAAGCTGGTGTGGCAGGTTCCGGTGGGCACCGTGCAGGATACCGGACCGTTAGGTATTCCGGTCGGTCTGCAAATGCCGCTGGGGATGCCGACGCTCGGCCCGACGCTGACCACGCGTTCCGGCCTGCTGTTCTTTGCGGGTACTCAGGACTTTTACCTGCGGGCGTTTAACAGCCACAACGGTGAGGAAATCTGGAAGTCTCGCCTGCCGGTGGGCAGCCAGAGCGGCCCGATTACCTACCGTTCAGCGAAAACCGGCAAGCAGTACGTGGTGATCTTTGCCGGAGGTTCGCCGCACTCCAGCGAGCGCGGCGATGACATTATCGCTTACAGCCTGCCTTAACGACTAAAGCGGCGGCAGACGTTTGCCGCTTTCTGGGGGCTCCGGGATGACCGTGGCCCCTTTTAATCCGAATAATAGCTTGCCCTAATCTAACCAGGTGGACAGGCTGCTTACTCTGCTTACTCTGCTTACTCTGCTTACTCTGCTTACTCTGCTTACTCTGCTTACTCTGCTTACTCTGCTTTCACGGCTAAGCATTTTTTCTGCTAAAGATTTGCGGAGTTATTTTTTTCGTTCAAAACTCCATCATCCGTCACCTTTTTACCTTGTTTCCAATCTTTAACATCTGCTAAAAAGGGTCTGCCAGGACGGCATCTTATTAATGGCAAACTCAATTCTCCTGCGTTAGAACAATAACGTATTAAAACTATTTAACTGGTATAAAAATGAATAATACTGCGGCCGTTGCGCGGCCAAAAACCTGGATGAGCGTGCTGCTTGTTCTGGGGTTAACGCATTTACTTAACGATCTTATTCAGTCTCTGATACCCGCCGTTTACCCGATTCTGAGAGAAAAATATCAGCTCGACTTTGTGCAGATCGGTATTATCACCCTGACCTTCCAGATTGCCGGATCGCTCCTGCAGCCGGTTGTCGGAGCAATTACCGACCGTCGCCCTTATCCTTATTCCACCGTGCTCGGCATGATGTTTACCCTGGCGGGGCTGGTCGGGCTGGCATATGCGCCAAGCTATCATCTCATTCTGCTTTCTGCTGCCAGCATCGGTATTGGTTCATCTATTTTCCACCCTGAAGCCACACGCATGGCGCGCTACGCGTCCGGCGGCAGGCAGGGGCTGGCACAGGGGATCTTCCAGGTCGGCGGCCAGGCCGGTGGTGCGATGGGGCCGCTGTTTGCGGCGCTGATTATCGTGCAGCGCGGGCAGGAAAGCCTGGCCTGGTTTGCGGTGCTGGCGCTGTTCGCCGTGGCGCTGATGATCTGGACCGCCGGACGCCACGATGCGATGAAGCACAGCTTTATCCAGTCGGTCAAAGCTAAGGCGAAAAGCGGGCACAAATCCAAAACCTATCCCCCTGCGGTGGTGGCTACCGGGCTGATCGTACTGACCCTGCTGATGTTTTCCAAGAACGCCTATAACGAAAGCTTCCGCTCGTTTTACACCTTCTACCTGATGGACCATTTTGGTGCCTCGATCACCACATCCCAGTTTATGCTGTTTCTGTTCCTGGCCGCTTCGGCGGTAGGTGCGTTGCTGGGTGGGATTTTAGGCGACCGCATTGGCCGCTATAAAATCATCTGGATCTCCATCCTTGGCCCGCTGCCGTTGACGCTGATGCTGCCGTACGCGGATTTCCACTGGACGGTGGTGCTGACGATTCTGATCAACCTGATTATGGCCAGTGCCTTTGCCGCCATTCTGATTTACGCCATGGAACTGGCACCGAATCGTATCGGCCTGGTCGGTGGGTTGTTCTACGGGCTGAACTTCGGCCTGGGCGGTATTGCCGCCGCCGTGCTGGGCGCGCTGGCGGATAAAACCGGCATTGAAAATGTCTACTGGCTGTGTTCATTCCTGCCGCTGGCTGGGCTGCTGGCGTGGTTCCTGCCGAAGATTGAAAACGCGTAAATCAGCATTTAGCGGGTGCGAAAAGATATCGGGCAGCCTTTGCGTTATGCAGGCTGCCCGTATTTTTAACGCCAGTTGGGATTGGCTATCACGGAGTATTTACCGCTGCCGAGGAACAGTAAGATAACCGACAGCATCACGTAGAAGACCAGGTCTTCTATCGCCCACGCACCGGTTTCACTCAGCGCCAGCGTATTACCCACGTCTACCAGCCACCATGCGACGATCATCGTGCCAATGATGGCAAGCGCCGAGGGGCGGCAGAGGATACCGAGAATAATCAATATCGGCGCAACCACTTCACCCAGATATACGCCGTAGCCAACAAAGGCGGGAACGCCATGTTCGGCGAGGGTATTTAAAATAAAGCTGATACCGCTGTGGACCTTGTGCCAGCCGTGAAACAATAATAATCCCCCTAAGGTGATCCTTAACAGCAGGGCGGCCAGATCTTTATTGTTCAGGCGGTTGTTAATGTTGGCGAGGATATGTTCAATCATGATTCAGCTCCGGTTTTTATAATTCAACTATAACGGCTAATGCTGTTGTCAATGAGATATCCACCCTGAAAGCGGTTAATGGCATCCACTCCATTAATACCTGGCGACAGAGTTATTACAGAAGGTAAAAGAGAATCGTTTCTGGTAATTAAATTAGTTTAAATTCTTACTCCGTACAATGAGATTTTAAATTCTTTTTTAAAATAGAAAAAATAAACCAACTAATAACAATTGAATTACACATGGTTTATTTTTAATTACCCATTGTGCATCTTTTTATTCTCATTGCGTCATGATTGACGGGACCGAATGCCGAAATCGATCTTATACTGATGGCTACCGTTTTTATGGACCCGTTCCGCAACGCTGTGCAGGATAACCGAATGAATAATCTGCTCTGTAAACGTCTCAAGCTCCGTTTTCCGCTGATTCAGGCACCGATGGCTGGCGTCTCTACACCCGAACTGGCCGCCGCCGTCAGCAATGCGGGCGCACTGGGATCGATCGGCGTAGGGGCGTCAACGCCGCAGCAGGCGGAGGCAATGATACGGCAGTCGCTGTCCCTGACCAGCGGCCCGCTTAACGTGAATGTCTTTTGCCATGCTCCGGCGCAGCGCGACCCGCAGCAGGAAAGTGCATGGATTGCGCGTTTTGGTGAGCGCTTCAGCGGGTTTGATGTGGCTCCTCCGGCAGAGCTTTCGGAAATTTATCAGACCTTCTGCGGCAATGACGCAATGCTGGAAGTGCTGCTCAATACCCGCCCGGCCGCCGTCAGCTTCCACTTCGGCCTGCCTTCAGAGGACGTTATCCGGCGGCTGAAATCGCAGGACATCGTGACCCTGGCGACGGCGACCAGCCCGGAAGAAGCGAGGGTGATTGAAGAGGCCGGGGTCGATTTTATCGTCGCGCAGGGCATTGAAGCCGGGGGCCACCGGGGTATTTTTGACCCGCAGGCGGAAGATCGTCAGCTCAGTACCCTGACGCTGGTACAGGCAATACGTCGTGTATCGCGGCTGCCGGTGATTGCCGCTGGCGGCATTATGGACGGTGCGGGGATCGCAGCGATGATGAAGCTGGGTGTAGCGGGCGTGCAGCTGGGCACTGCCTTTGTACTCTGCCCGGAATCGGCGGCGAATGCGGCTTACCGCCAACTGATGAAGAGCGAACAGGCCGCCAGCACGGTGATGACGGCGGCGATTTCCGGGCGGCCAGCGCGCTGCATTACCAATGACTTTTGCCGCATGACGCAGGATATTCCCGCGCAGGCTATTCCGGCCTACCCGCTGACCTATGCCCTCGGCAAAGCGCTCGCTGCGGCGGCCAGCGCAAAAGGCGATCACGGCTACGGTGCGCAGTGGGCAGGACAGGGTGCGTCGCTTGCCCGCGAACTGCCCGCCACAGAACTGGTCAAGGTGCTGATCGCCGAGTGGCAGGCCGCTGAGGATTTGACGGCAGAGTGATGTCAGTGAGAGCGAAGGGGAGATGTAGCGGATTTAACGGGGTGAGAAACAGAGGCCCGTCAGGGCCTCTCAGATAAACTTATTTTTTCACAGCGGCAAAAGTGGTCAGCAGCACGCCGGAGAAAATCAGCAGCAGACCGGCGATATACAGCGATGACAGCGTGTTGTGCAGGAACACCACGGCGGCAACGGCCCCGATCAGCGGCACGCCAAGGGTGACATTGGACATCGTAAACACGCTGACCCGACGGCCATGCTCGGATGAAATCACAAAGCACAGTGACGTGGCTACCGGGCCAATAAACAGCAGCAGCCACAGCAGGTTGGCACTGAATTCAATCGTTGCCGGTGAGCCTTCCACGTTCCAGGCGATCATTGCCAACGGCACCGCAGCCAGCAGCATCTGCCATGGGGCCAGCGACAGCGGCGATGATGCCCAGCGGTGATGGCGCACGTGCACAATCACCAGCGACCAGGATATTGCGCCGATAATCAGTAGCGCGGCACCCATCAGTACCTCAGGGTTATCCCACTGCATTTCCCACGGCGAACAGATCAATCCGATGCCCGCCATGCCGGTCAGCAGCGCAACGAGCTGGAGTTTAGACGGTGCCTGCTTCAGTAACAGCCACGATGTGAGTATCCCCCACAGCGGCGTGGTATATGCCAGCAGCACCGCGTGGCTGGTGTCGGTGTGGCGCATGGCGATCATTCCCAGCCCGGTGAACACCATCATCTGCATAATTCCCACCGAGGCAACGATAGGCAGATCCTGCCGCGAGGGGAGTCTGAGCTGGCCGCGCAGCGCCACGAAGGCAAACAGGCAGATACCCGCCGATCCGAAACGGATCGCAGCCAGCCACAGCGGCGGCGTCACGTTCAGTGCCAGCTTGGTCGCGGGCCAGCTCAGGCCCCACAGCACGACCATCAGCAGCAGCCATAGCAGGGTAGATCGCCCGGCGTAGCGGGCTGCGTTTTGTTTAAGGGATTCTGACGTGATAACGCTCATCGGGGTTCCTGATCAAGCAGCATGATTTCGATAATGCTATGCCGCTTTATCAGGTAAATCCGTGCTATTTTGTTCTTGCTTTGCTGCTTAAAAGAAAAAATCTACGCTTAAATTCACCATTACAGGAAAACTATGCCGCAACAGAAGCCGCAGCTGGATGAAGTCAGTCTGAAAATCCTCGATATCCTGCAAAAACAGGCCGATATCAGTAATGCCGAACTGGCCGATTGGGTCGGGCTTTCGGTGTCTCCCTGCTGGCGGCGGGTGACGGAAATGCGCGAAAAAGGCGTGATCCGTGGATCGGTGATGCTGGTAGATCCGGAAAGTCTCGGGCTTGAGGTGAATGTTTTTGTTCACGTGACGCTGAAGCAGCAGGACAAACAGTCGCTGGAGGAGTTCACCGACACCGTCAGCAACCGCCCTGAAGTGATGGAGTGCTATCTGATGACCGGGGAAGCGGACTATCTGCTGCGGGTAGTGGTGGAAAATCTGAAGAAGTACCAGGTGTTTATTCAGGAGTGTCTGACGCAAATTCGCAGCGTGGCCAGCATTCGCTCCAGCTTTGCCCTGAGCCAGGTGAAATACACCACGGCGCTGCCGACCCAGCATTTGCTGCGTTAAAGCGCCTGGCTATCTGCTGGCGGGAACGTGATCGTATGGTTAATGATGGTGGCCGCCACTCGTTCACCGATCATAATCGCCGCTGCATTGGTGTTCCCGCTAATCAGCGAGGGCATAATCGATACGTCTGCAATCCGCAGATTATCAATGCCCCACACTTTCAGCGTTGCCGGATCGACCACGCTCATCGCATCGCTGCCCATCTTGCAGGTTCCCGCCGGGTGAAAGACCGTTGCCCCGTAGTTTTGAATATATTTCAGTAATGCCTCGTCGCTGTGAAACTCACTGCCGGGGAGCATCTCCTTCCCACGAAAGGCGTCGAATTCCGGCTGTGCGAGGATCTGACGGGCCAGCTTGATTCCTTCGATAAGCACCTGCGCATCCCGGGGATGGGAGAGACAGTTAAAATCGATACAGAGATTTTTTTGTGCGTCGAGAGTGACAGTTCCTCTGGATTCAGGCCGTAGCACGCAGGTGTGAATGGCATAACCGTGGCCCCATTCAAAAAGGCGCCCCCGGTGGCTGCGATAACCGGGCACGAATGAAATTGCACATCTGGCAGCGCTTGACTGTATCGCGTTGTAGCAAATCCACCGGCCTCAACGTAATTAGTGGTTAACCAGCCTTTTCGGTTCCACAGATATTTGACGGGTGCAGGAAGAATGGATTTCAGTGCCCTGAGTGAAAATCCCAGCGTAACCGGGCTGGCTGAACGCACGGTAACCAGCCCGTCAAGATGATCCTGCAGATTCTGGCCGACGCCAGGCAAAGGATGAACCACGCTGATACCGGCCGCCTTCAGCTGTGCCTCCGGGCCTATTCCGGACCGCAACAAGATATGTGGCGTGGCAATCGCACCCGCACAGAGGATCACTTCCCGCCTTGCCCTGAGCGTCGTTTCTGCGCCGGTAACACCGTTCACCATGCTCAACCCGGCGACGGCGGTGCCGTGAAAGGACAGCGTTTTTACTTCGCTGTGGGTAATGATGCTCAGATTCGGCCTGTGCCGATGGGGATAAAGAAAGGCCCGATAGCTGGAGAGGCGTTTACCCTCTTTTTGCGTGACGTTATAGATACCAACGCCTTTCAGCTGCCTGCCGCTGAAATCGGCATTCAGCGGCAGTCCGATGCGCTGTCCTGCCTGCACGAACAGGGTGGATAACGGGTTAGGATCGCGGGGGTTATCTACCTGCAGCTCGCCCTGAAAGCCGTGGTATTCCGCGTCCTGCCCCAGCTGGTTATTCTCTGAGAACCGGAACCACGGCAGGATGTCCTGCCACCCCCAGCCCGGGCATCCCGCCTTTTCCCAGCGATCGTAGTCCGACGGCAGGCCGCGCATGTAAATCATGCTGTTCATCGAAGAAGAACCGCCCAGTACTCTTCCACGTGGGATAGCTATCGTTCTGCCGTTGAAATGTTGCTGAGGTGCCGAAGCGTAGTTCCAGCTGTATTTCTGGCTGTTGTACAGCGTAATTGTACCGGCAGGTGTCTGGATACGGGCCGCGTTATCGTTCCCACCGGCTTCAATCAAGCAGACCTCGATCTGCGGATTTTCAGACAGGCGGGCGGCAACCACGGACCCCGCTGAACCGCCGCCAACAACAATGTAATCGTACTCTTTCACAATTGCTCTTCCTGTAAGTTATGCGGAAATATGGCGCACAGCACCTGCACGTGACAGTTGAAAATAGACCGGTGATACGATAACCAGCCCGACGAGCCACGAAATATCCGCGCCTCCCAGTACCGTTGCCGCCGGTCCGGTATACAACCCGGTAGCCATAAACGGCACTTCGACCAGAATGCCGAGCAGGTAACAGAAAATCGCTTTGCCGTTGAAGTAGCCATAAATACCACCGTCACGGTGAAAAAAGGACGCCACATCGTAGATTCCATGGGCGACCAGGTAGTAATCCACCAAATTGATTGCCGTCCAGGGCACCAGTACATACAGAAGGATCAGAATGAAGTTGGTGTAATTGGTCAGGAAGTGTTCCTGACCGTAAATGGCAATGGCTATCTCAATCAGGATGGTGAACAGGGCCGTCAGGATGCGCGCACGCGCTTTTGGCGACCATTTTGGCAAAAATGTTTGCCCAAGGGTCAGAGTGCAGAGCACGCCGCAGTAGAGGTTCATGGCGTTGGTGGTGGCGATACCGATAGCAAATATGGTAATGACCACCGGTGAAATTCCGCCGGTCAGAGTGACAATGCCCTGCATCACATCGCCCCCAACCAGGCATGTCGCAATCAGGATGCCAAGGATCATCGGAAAGAACGATCCGAGCACGCAGCCGGAATAACTGCTCCAGAAAACGGCTTTTTCGCTGATGTTCGGTGGCATATAACGCGAATAATCGGAGACATAAGGTGCGTAGGCAAGTTGCCACAGGGCGGCAATCGAAACGGAGCCGAGGAAACCAGCAAGATTAAAGCCGTTTCGCTGGAGTACATCCGTCGGTAACCCATAAACAAAGGCAATCCAGGAAAAAGTAACCAGCAGGGTTACCCCAGAAACCCACGACATGATCCTGCTATAGGTGTGGATCAGCCGATAGCCAAAGATTGTGGCGATCAGGCTTAGCGCCGCCACGATCAAAATGCCGCTGTCCGTCGTCAATGGCGGATGAATGACGTGCAGCGACTGGCCGCCCAGTACCAGATTCGAGGCCATGAAACCGATATACATAATCACCACCAGGGCCACGACCAGCACGGAACCGTACGAACCAAACTGCCCGCGCGTTTGTACCATTTGCGGCACGCCCAGCTGCGGACCCTGAGCGGAATGAAGAGCCATAAACACGCCACCGGTCAGGTTTCCTACCAGAACAGCAACGGCTGCCCAAACAAAGGAGAGATGGAAGACGCTGACCGCAAGATAACCGGTGATCACGGTTAATAGCATAATGTTGGAGCCAAACCAGATGGTAAATAAATCGCCGGGTTTGCCGTGCCGTTCTGATAAAGCAACCGGCTGTATGGTGCTTATTTCCAGAGCGGGTAAAGGAATATCAGATTGATCTTTCATGGCATCGTCTTAGCTATTAATTAATGGGTGTTTTACTGACATATCGATACTGCTTTGGTGTTTGTTTTTTGTTTGTAAGTTAATATAGGTTTTTATGTTGCAGTAGAAAGGAGAGAGGTTAAAGAATGATAATTATTGATTGTCGCAATATAAATCGTATAGGCGGGTTACGGTTAAAGATATCTGATTGATAAATGGCATGTTATAAAAATCCGGCGAGAGAGTTTTGCCGCTTAATTCACCGGGTTTTCTACGAGTTCATATTTCTACAAATCATTGCATGCATTACCCGGCAAGGGGTGAAACTTGCTGTGACCGCCGGCAATTTGACCTCGCACCTGCGGCGTGCCGGTGGTGGACACTGTCTGGCTGCCCACCCCTGCGGATAAAAGGGATTACCGCGGTGCTCCGAGCCGAAAGCGCCAGCTTACTTCCCGCGATAGCCGCTCTGCTGCGACAGCGCCATCGCGGCATGGCGGATTTTCTCTCCGAGCCGGGTGGTCATATCCGATCTCGCCTCGCTGCTGAGGAAGCTGGTGGCGATCCCCGCCACCACTTTGCCGGTATGATCGTATATTGCCGACCCCACGCAGGTCATTGCTTCGTGGATCTGCCCGTTATCAATCGAAAACCCCCGTTCCCGGATGCCGGGGAATTCCGCCTGCAGTTCAGCGAGGTTGCTGACGCTGGAGGCGGTCAGCGGTGCGGGAAAGCGGTCGGCAAAGATCCGTTCGAGTTCGTCATATTCCAGCTCGCTCAGCAGCACCTTACCGGTGGCGGTAAAGGGCGCGGGCAGGCGTTTGCCGATGCGGAAGCTGTGCCCCAGCGGCTGATCGGTGTTGCGGCAGCTGACGTAGACCACCTCGTCGCGATCCAGCACGGTCAGGGTGATGGTATAGCCGTCGAGCTCGCTATCCGCCGCGAAGTAGTCCCGAAACAGCGAAACAAAATCCATCTGCGACAGAAAACTGTCCGCCCAGTGCATCAGATGTGGCCCCAGACGATAAGTGCCTTCCGCCGTTCTCACCAGTAATCCCAGCTCGGTCAGGACGTTGATCTGGCCGTGCGCGGTGCTTTTGGGCAGCGCCAGCTGTCGGGTGATATCTGCCGCTGAGAGCGAGCCGCTGGCCGCCGCGACCAGATCGAGAATGGTAACAGCTCTCCGCAGAGCGGGCACCGAATCGACGCTTTTGAGCGGTTGATCGCTTTTTGTACCGGAATTCCCTGACATACTGCACCTCGTATAAAGTTCATCATACAGACTATAGTTCAATATATTGAACTAAGCGAAAAGAGGAAGCTATGATCAAGCTCAAGAATTCAGCACTGCTGCGTGACCGCTGCCTGATTAATGGAGAATGGATTTCCGCCAGCGATGGTCGCGAGATTGAGGTAGATAATCCGGCCAGCGGCAAAATTATTGCCAGGGTGCCTTCGCTGACCGGCAGCGAGGCGGAAACCGCCATCGCCGCCGCAAAAGCGGCACTACCCGGCTGGAGCCGCATGGCGGCGAAGGACAGAACCGCGATTCTTCGCCGCTGGTTTACGCTGATAGTTGAGAACGCAGACGATCTGGCCGCGCTGATGACCGCCGAGCAGGGTAAACCGCTGGCGGAAGCAAAGGGCGAAGCGCTGTACGCCGCCTCCTTCGTTGAATGGTTTGCGGAAGAAGCCAAACGTGTTTACGGCGAAACGGTTCCGGCACCCGGCACCGATAAACGCATCATCGTGATGAAGCAGCCGATCGGCGTCTGCGCAGCGATCACCCCGTGGAACTTCCCGGCGGCAATGATTACCCGCAAAGCCGCTCCCGCTCTGGCGGCAGGCTGCACGATGATTGTCAAACCCGCCGAACAGACGCCGTTGACCGCGCTGGCGCTGGGTGTACTGGCCGAACAGGCTGGTATCCCTGCGGGCGTATTTCAGGTGATCACCGGTGATGCCAAAGAAATTGGCGGAGTACTCACCGCCAGCGCCACGGTAAGAAAACTCTCCTTCACCGGTTCGACGGAGGTGGGCCGGATTCTGATGGCGCAGTCGGCACCCACGATCAAAAAACTGTCGCTGGAGCTGGGCGGCAACGCGCCGTTTATCGTCTTTGACGATGCCGATCTGGATGCGGCCGTTGAGGGCGCGCTGGCGTCGAAATACCGCAATGCCGGCCAGACCTGCGTCTGCTCTAACCGCATATACGTTCAGTCCAGTGTCTATGATGCCTTCGCCGATAAGCTGGTGGCGCGCGTTGCGGCACTGGAAGTCGGGGAAGGTCATCAGCCGGGCGTCACTATCGGACCGTTGATTGACGCCAGCGCCGTTGAAAAAGTGGAAGATCATATCGCCGATGCGCTGGCTAAAGGGGCAAAACTGCTGATTGGCGGGCAACGCCACGCGCTGGGGGCCACTTTTTATCAGCCGACGGTGCTGGCCGAAGCCAGCCAGCAAATGAAAATCGCCCGCGAGGAAACCTTTGGGCCGGTTGCGCCGCTTTTCCGCTTTGAAACGGAAGAGGAGGTGATTGCCATGGCCAACGATACCGAATTTGGCCTGGCGGCTTACTTCTATACCGAAAATGTTCGCCGCACCTGGCGGGTGGCCGAAGCGCTGGAGTACGGCATGGTGGGCCACAACAGCGGACTGATCTCCAATGAGGTTGCGCCGTTTGGTGGTGTGAAGCAGTCCGGGCTGGGGCGTGAAGGTTCCCACCACGGCATTGATGAGTATCTGGAAATTAAATATCTGTGCTCGGTCATCGCCTGAGCATGCCCGTTACCTGAGAGGAGGAATAATGTCTATCAATCCATTTGAGTTCCGCACCGTGCCCTCCATTGAGGTGAAATGGGGAGGTGCACAGGATCTGGGTACGATCGTTGCGGCGCGGTTCAAGGCGCGAAACGCCCTGCTGGTAACCGATGCCGGGCTGATTAAGGCCGGGCTGATTGCGCCTATTGAAGCTTCGCTAAAAAGTGCCGGATTTACCGTGAGCCTGTTTGACCAGGTGGTCGCCGATCCGCCTGAGCATATCGTTCACGCCTGTGCCGACGCGGCACGTGGGGCAAATGCCGATATCGTGATTGGTCTTGGCGGAGGATCATCGCTGGATATTGCCAAGCTGGCGGCGATTCTGGTGGAGAGCGAACAGCCGCTGGCGGACATGTACGGTATCGGTAAAGTGAGCGGTTCGCGCCTGCCGCTGGTGCTGATCCCCACCACCGCCGGGACCGGGTCTGAGGTGACCAATATTTCGATTATCACCACCGGTGAAACCACCAAAATGGGGGTGGTGTCGCCGCAGCTGTACGCTGATTTCGTGCTTCTCGACGCCGAACTCACCGTGGGGCTGCCGCAGATCCATACCGCCGCAACGGGCATTGATGCCATGGTGCATGCGATCGAGGCGTATACCAGTAAACATAAAAAGAACCCGCTGTCCGATGCGCTGGCGCGCGAAGCGCTGCGTCTGCTCGGTGCGAACCTGATTGCCGCCTGCCGCGACGGTAAAAATCGTGCGGCGCGCGAGGGGATGCTGCTGGGCGCAACGCTGGCCGGCCAGGCATTTGCCAACTCGCCTGTTGCCGCCGTTCACGCGCTGGCCTATCCATTAGGCGGCCACTATCACATTGCGCACGGCCTTTCTAACGCGCTGATGCTCGGCCCGGTGCTGCGCTACAACGCCAGCGCCGCCGCGCCGCTGTATGCCGAGCTGGCGGACGTGCTGGGGGTTGAGGGCAGTGGCAACGCCGACCAGCGTTCCGCCGCCTTCGTTGAGCATATGCTGACGCTGATGGAAGAGAGCGGAGCACCGCGCAGGCTGCGTGACGTGGGCGTAACCGAAGAGAGCCTCCCGCGCCTGGCGGCTGATGCCATGCTGCAAACGCGCCTGCTGACCAACAACCCGGTCGATGTGCAGGAACAAGACGCACTGAATCTGTATCAACAAGCATTCTGACGACCTGACTCAAACGTATCACTGTACCCACTATAAAAAAGAGGCAAGCCCAGTATGAACGATATTCGACTCTATATGCTTCAGTCCGGCACCCTGAAGTGCAAAGTGCACAACATTAAAATGAACCAGGGCAGCGGTGCGGATTATGAAATTCCGGTGCCGTTTTTCCTGATCACCCACCCTGATGGTCACACTATTATTGATGGCGGCAACGCCATTGAAGTCGCCACCGATCCTCGCGGCCACTGGGGGGGGATCTGCGACGTGTACTGGCCGGTACTGGCGGAAGATCAGGGCTGTGTCGATCAAATTAAGGCGCTGGGCATCGATCCGGCGGATGTGAAATACGTGGTGCAGTCGCATCTGCATCTTGACCATACCGGCGCAATTGGCCGCTTCCCGAATGCCAAACATATCGTGCAGCGCGTGGAGTATGAGTATGCCTTTACGCCGGACTGGTTTGCCGCCGGTGGCTATATCCGTAAAGACTTCGACAAGCCGGGGCTGAACTGGCAGTTCCTCAACGGCACCGAGGATGATTTTTACGATGTTTACGGCGATGGCACGTTAACCACGATCTTCTCTCCCGGACATGCGCCCGGACACCAGTCATTCCTGGTACGGCTGCCAAACAGCAAGCCGCTGCTGCTGACTATCGATGCCGCCTATACGGTGGATCACTGGGAAGAGAAGGCGCTGCCGGGCTTCCTGGCCTCGGCGGTGGATTCCGTGCGCTCGGTGCAGAAGCTGCGTAACGTTGCCGAGCGTAACGATGCCATCGTGGTCACCGGGCACGATCCGGATGCCTGGGCGGGCTTTAAGAAAGCTCCTGAGTATTATTCCTGACAGGGGTTGAGAAAATGCGATAAGGACGGGGCTATCAGCGTTTACTGATAACCCCGTTTTGATGGTGCCGTCAGCTATGCCCTGACGCATCAGCCTGAAAACGGGGGATTGCTCCCCCGTCCAGGTCGCTACTTACCGGATTCGTAAGCCATGAATGCAGCCACCTCTTTGTCACCACTCTTCCAGCGTAATTCGCAAAGCGTCTCACGCGTAAAGTAGGTAAATATCAAAACGGTAATACAGAGTATTAACACGATAGTGATTATGGGTGGTATTTTCATCGCTCTTGCTCCTTGCATTGCTGCGGGTAAGAGGCTACTCTGATGTTGTTGGGCATAAGAGTGGGCCTCGTTGGTGATTAATATTACCTTCGGGGCTTTCTTCTTTTTATCTCTCAACAACCTGTTACTGCCAGTTACCTGAGATAAAAAGCCTCAAGCACCGGGCGGGATTATACTTTAGTGCGTGAGTTATTAAATTTGTTTCTGCGTACTATGCGTAAAATTGCGTACGATATCGCAATTTTCGTGTAATTAATTTGTTATTTCATCTGCGCATTAATCTGATGCTATTAGTTAAGGTTGGCTTGTTATTTGTTTGTGTTATGTGATTTGGTTATTGGTTTTATAGAGATGGTTTTATTTTTATTAAGTTAATTAACTCAGTGATATTATTAATCGCTGTAATCGATTAATATTACTTTCTCCAGCGACGACTATCGTAGATAGTCAAACTATCCACACTATTTTTCCTTGCCGGCATTCTGACCATTCCCTGGCGACATAAGATAAGAACTTTTGTTGCTCTGAAAAGGACGGGGCTATCAGCGTTCACTGATAGCCCCGTATTGTTGGTGCCGTCAGCTAAGCCCTGACGCATCATCCTGAAAACGGGGGATTGCTCCCCCGCCCAGGTCGCTACTTACCGGATTCGTAAGCCATGAATGCAGCCACCTCTTTGTCACCACTCTTCCAGCGTAATTCGCAAAGCGTCTCACGGGTAAAGTAGGTAAATATCAAAACGGTAATACAGAGTAATTAACACGATAGTGATTATGGGTGGTATTTTCATCGCTCTTGCTCCTTGCATTACTGCGGGTAAGAGGCTACTCTGATGTTCTGTGGACATAGAGGATGCCTCGTTGGTGATTAACATTACCTTCGGGGCTTTCTTCTTTTTATCCCTTACAACCTGTTACTGCCAGTTACCTGAGATAAAAAGCCTCAAGCACCGGGCGGGATTATACTTCAGCGTATGAGTTATTAAATTTGTTTCTGTCCTCTATGCGTGAAATTGCGTACGGTATCGCAAACTTTATGTAATTATTTTTTGGTATTCATTTATTGGATTGGTATCGCTTTCGGGTTTGTAGTTAAACTTGTTATGCACCCTGTTCATTTGAGATGGTCATTAATTTAATTCGGCGTTTTCATGGGTGATAATTCAATTAACACAGGGGGGTTATTATCCCCTTTAACCTGTTCACGTTATTATTTCCTATTAGAAACCCAGAAATAAGCAAACCGTTATGCTGTTTTACCCGTCTTAGCCACCAGCTCAATCTGCGATCCCCACGGCGTCAGGAAGTAAAACCACTGAGTACCATCGGCATTGGTGACGGGTTCATTAAGCGTCTTCAGCCCGGCCTTTTTTAGAGCTTCATAACTCGCTTGAATACCCTGAGTGCGCAGGGCGATATGCGTTGCCGCAGCGTCATCCTCGTGTGGTTGAGCATGATTGATCTCTGCACCGCTGTATTGAAACAGTTCAATGCCGGTACCGTCCGGCAGTCTGACCATCACAAAGCGTTTTAAGTCGCTGGAAGAACGCCAGTTAAACGCTGTTTTCCACGCGTCAGGAATAGTACCCGGCGTGATATCAGATTCGAGTTTGCCACCGAAGGTTTTTGAGAAAAACGCCACGGCAGCATTGATATCGGGAACGTTGATCCCGGCATGATCGATACCGCTAATATGGACGACCGGCTGCGGCTCAGCACCGAATGCCGTTGCGGAAAGCGATGCCGCACCCAGTAGCAGTGCCGAGGCGAAGGCGGTTGAGTTAACGCTAAATTTTTTCATCGGTTGCTCCCGTTTGTTAGTCTAACCGCCTCATCGGGCGGAAAGTTCTGCGACGGTCTGTCGCGATGAAAGAAGCATATCGACGCGCCAACATTTTCAAAATAGAATGATTTGAAACCCATCATTGCAAAAATGAAATGAGTAAACTTCCCGATTTTGAAGGGCTGGCGATGTTTGCCAAAGTGGCTGAGGAGGGTTCCTTCGCAGCGGCGGCCAGAGTTATGGGCGTTTCCGTTCCCACCGTTTCCCGTGCGGTAGCGCGTCTTGAAGAGCGGCTGGGCGGAAGGCTGTTTAACCGTACATCCCGCCAGCTGGCGCTGACGGAGTTTGGTCAGAGTATGGCGGCGAAAGCGGCGGATATTTATCGCCAGGCGGAGGAAGTGGAGAGTGAAGCCCATGAACTCTCGGTTCAGCCGCGTGGACAGGTCAGGTTAGCGATCCCGATGTCATTTGGACTGCGCTGGGTGGCTCCGCTGATGCCTGAACTTATCCGTCAGTTCCCCGAACTGAATGTCGATCTGCATTTGTCCGATGCCTCAGTGGATTTAATTGCCGAAGGTTTTGACGCCGCACTGCGTATTGCCGCGCTGCCGGATTCCTCACTGGTGGCCCGCCGCTTGTGCCCGGTGACTCAGTATCTGGTTGCCTCACCGGCCTATCTGGCGCAGCACGGCACCCCTCTGCATCCACGCGAACTGAGCAGCAGACAGTGTTTCAGTTACGCCTACCGCGCCCGCAGCCAGGTCTGGCGTTTCAGCCACAGCTCAGGTTCGCAGGAGGATATTGTGCCGAACGGACCGCTGCGGGTGACGAACTCGGATGCGCTGCTACCGCCATTGCTGGAAGGGTTAGGTATTGCAGAACTGCCGGAGTTCATTGCCGCAGAGTATCTGCGCGACGGGCGGCTTATCCATTTGCTGGATGAATGGTCGATGACTCAGGGCGGATTGTATTTTGTGACCCCCACCGCGCGCAGTCGTCCGCTTAAAGTCAGGGTGCTGTCGGACTTTTTTGCGCGCCACCTTGCCGATCCCGCCTGGCGCTGGCCCTGACAGGCGAGGCATTTGATTGACCGCGAACGTACCTGTGCTTTCAATTTTGAAACGATAGCTTTCATTCATTGCTATTTTCAGCGCTTCTGAAGTTTTTTATTGTTACCCCACGCCACCGAAAATGGGGCATTCACTTAATACTTCAGGAGCAACATGATGAAAACCGCTATTCAGTTACTGCAAAACTATCTCGATGTTATCCAGAATCCGCAGGCTGCCGCCGCACTGTTTGCCGAAGATGGCGTTCTTGAGCTTCCTTACCTGCAGACGCTGGGTTTACCGCACCGCGTGCAGGGCCGCGAACAGATCCAGGCCTTTATCGCCGGGTTGTTGAAAAAGGTGCCGGATTTCCGCTTCCGCAACATCCGGTTCCTGATCGATACGCCTGCTCAGGCGTTTGCCGAATACAGCGTTGAGGCGGAGGTTCCCGCTACCGGTCAGATCTATAAACAAACCTATGCCGGGCGTCTGGTGGCAGAAAAGGGGCAGATTACTCTGCTGAGAGAGTCAATGGATACGCTGGCCGCGCAGCGGGCCTTTACTGACGGGCGTATTTCCACCGCCGGCGATCACGACAAAACCCAGCCAACGGCGATCGTTGTCAGCGCTTATTACCGCGTGCATCCTGAAGACCGCCAGACGTTTATCGACGCGGTAAAACCGGAAATGCAGGCCGCGCAACAGCTTCCCGGCTGTGTGTTCTATGCTTTCTCGCAGGACCTGGTCAATCCCGATGCCTTCCATCTTTCTGAAGGTTGGGCAGATATTGACGCTTATGAACGTCATGAACATTCCGCGACCTTTTTACAGGCGTTATCTACCGTGGTGAAAGAAGTCCGTATCCTGCATCGTGAAGGCGTTCGTTATGATGTGGCAAAACAACATATTGACGATCCGCGCGGAAAAGTGACGGACTGAACCGAAATCGAACTCTAACAGACCGGTGAAGATGATAAACGGCCGGCCGGGAAAGCTCCCGGCAGGCTGTCCGGCAATATGATTGCATCATCCCTGGTCATCAGTTCAGGACATTCGCTGAAGATATGCCGCTGACAAATCGTCTACGGCAGGGCAGCCAATCTGTGCCAGGGTACAGTCCACTTCACTCTTCAGCAGCGCAATAACCTCATCAACGCCCCGCAGCCCGCGAGCGGCCAGACCGTAAAGGGTTGCCCTGCCCAGTAACACCATATCTGCACCCAGACACAGCGCTTTAACGATATCCGAACCCCGTCGGAATCCACTGTCTGCCAGTACCGGGCTGTCGATGCGCGCGGCCACATCGGCCACCGTTTCTAGTGGGGAAAGATTGCCGTCCAGCTGGCGTCCACCGTGGTTAGACAGGATCACCCCGTCGGCACCGCAGGCCACGCACAGCTCAGCATCTTCCGACCGGATAATGCCTTTGACCAGCAGCTTGTGTGGCCACATTTCGCGAATGCGTTTCAGGCTGTTCGGGTTAAAACCGGCGTCCATCTGGCGGCTCATCACCGCTGCCTGCGCTTCCAGACTGCCGCTTTCGGCGCTGACAAAATTCGCCAACTGCGGCATGCCGTTTTGCAGGAAACGCATTGACCATGCAGGGTGACAGCAGCCTGACATCAGTAACGAAGGCGTAATCTTCAGCGGCAGGCTGAACTGATTGCGCCTGTCGCGTTCGCGGTTACCGTTAACGCCTACATCCACCGTGACAATCAGTGTGGTATAGCCCGCGTTCAGCGCGCGCATCACCAGCTGCTCCGCCAGTTGCTGTTGAACAACATAGAGCTGGAACCATTTTTCACCCTCGGCGCAGCGGGCGACGTCTTCAATCGACGCATTGGAGGCGGTTGAAAGAATAAACGGAATATTGGCGCTTGCGGCGGCCTTAGCCAGTTTTATATCGCCACCAGGCCAGAGTGCGCCGTTAAATCCCGTGGGCGCAATAGCAAAAGGCGCACTCCAGTTTTTCCCGAACAGGTGCGTGGAAATATTACGTTCGCTGACATCCACCAGCCGGTGGGGCGTAAAGCGCCACTGGTCAAACACGTCGCGATTGTGCACCAGACCTTTTTCATCCTCGGCACCCCCTTCAAGGAAATCAAAAATGATTCGCGGCAGCGTTTTGGCTGCCAGCCGCCGGTAATCTTCAACGTTGACCAGCTTGCCCTTCATTGCTTCTCTCCCTGTTCTGTCCAGCAGGTTTCTACCTCGATTAATGCCGGTTTACCCGAGGCGCGAGCCCTGCTGACGGCATCGCTGATTTGTTCCGGCGTGCTGGCCCGGAAGGCCTGGACACCATAGCCTTCCGCCAGCTGTGAAAAATGGATATCCGGCAGGTTCAGGCCGGGAATATCGGTGGCATTCAGCACGTCGGCGAACCA
Source organism: Pantoea coffeiphila (assembly GCF_016909495.1). Taxonomy (GTDB): domain Bacteria; phylum Pseudomonadota; class Gammaproteobacteria; order Enterobacterales; family Enterobacteriaceae; genus Erwinia; species Erwinia coffeiphila. The sequence continues at coordinate 195,325 of NZ_JAFBFW010000006.1, forward strand.
TCTCAACGCGCCGTAAGTGCCATTTTTCATCACGATAAAGATCACCGGGATGGCATAGTGCGCGGCGGTCCATAGCGCCTGAATGCTGTAGTTCGCCGAACCATCACCCACCACCACAAACACCTGTCGGTCGGGGCTTGCCAGCTGAATACCAACACCGGCAGGCATGGCAAATCCCAGCCCGCCGGCCGCTGCGAGGTAGTAGCTGCCCTGAGTGGCGATATTGATACGCTGCCAGAGCGCGGGAATGGTTGAGGTCGATTCATTGACGAAGATGGAATGTGCCGGGGCGACGCTGTTTAAGATATCGAAGACGGACTCCGCTTTAAGCGGATAGGAGGCCGCGACGGGTAACGGCGCAGGCAGTGCATCGGGCATGGCTTTAGCGCGGTCGGTAACGTGACCGGCAAGCTGGCTTAGAATGGGATGGATATCGCCAATCCAGGCATCGCCCACCGGCGCGCGAGTGGCTTCCTGCTGGTCGCATGAGATCAGGATCAGTTCAGATCCCTCAGGCAGAAAAGGCCCTGCCTCAAACTGATGATAACGGAACACCGGCGCGCCGATAACGAGAATTAAATCGTGACCGGACAGCAAACGGCCGATGGATGCAATTCCGGCGGGCAACATTCCTCTGAAACAGGCGTGGCGCGTTGGAAACGCGCAGCGTGGCGAAGAGGGGGCTGCCCAAACCGGGCACTTCAGCTTTTCTGCCAGTTTGACAGCGTGATTGTTTGCCCGCGCGGCATCGACATCGGCTCCCAGCACCAGCACCGGATTTGTTGCCGTATTGATGCGTTGAACCAGCTCCGCCAGTTCGTCACTGCTTAAAGAACGTGCGTTCTTGACCCGTCGGCTCAGCAGGCTGGCGGATGATTCATCGGCGCGCTTATCCCAGTCGTCATACGGGATGGAAAGATACACCGGTCCGGGTGCCTCAGAGGTGGCGGTATGGATAGCGCGGCTGAAGGCATGAGGCACTTCCTGCGCGGATGCCGGTTCGCGGCTCCATTTGACCAGCGGTTTTGGTAGCGTTGTCGCATCGGTATTGGTCAGCAGCGGTTCCAGCGCGACCATAGCGCGGTTTTGCTGCCCGGCGGTAATAATCAGCGGTGAGTGACCGTTGCAGGCGTTGGCCAGTGCCCCCATCGCGTTCCCGGTACCTGCCGCAGAATGGAGGTTGACCAGCGCGGGTTTACCGGATGCCTGGGCAAAGCCATCTGCCATGCCCAGGGCAACGCCTTCGTGCAGGGCCAGTACGTATTCAAAATCTTTGGGGAAATTTTTCAGGAAGGGCAGCTCGTTGGAACCGGGATTGCCGAACACTTTATTGATGCCGTTGCGGCGCAGTAATTCGTAAGTCACATTACGTACAGTCTTCATCGTAGCGTCTCCCTTAACGATGGTGATCCGTCATGATCCTCAACGTCGGTTTTTAACCCTGCGTTGAGTACGAATCCAGCGTATACCAGGAGGCCATCGGCCTTTTTGTGAAAACGCGACAAATGCCTGTAACTGAAACACTTTGTTAATATTTGGTTCTGCTTTGTGGGGAGGTAGCGTTACCGCATGAGCCTGCTTCAACCGTTTTCAAAGAACCCGTTCAGACTCTCCCTTCAAGATGATGATTTACGCTCGGCAGAGCGAGCCACGGCATCCAGAACGATTTTCCCGGCTGACAGGATATGCTCAATGGTCATTTCACGCGCTTTCTCCGCATCGCCGTCCCGGCAGGCGTCAAGAATAGCGGCGTGTTCATCTTGAAACATTGGTGTATCGGCAAGCAGCTTCCGCTGCAGGTGTTCATAGCGCTCTATCTGGTTGCGCAGTTCAGCAATGAGCAGCAGCTGGCGTGGATTGCCGCAGGCAGCGTAGAGAATGTTATGGAACTCGAGATTCAGCGCCCCCTGCTTTTCTGTATCGTTTGCCCCACCCAAAAGGTGGTGGACAAGCTCGGCTCGCGCCAGGGATTCGGCATCGAAATTAGGTACGCTGTAGAAAATTGCATCGCCTTCCAGTAGCGCTCGCAGGTGGTAAATATGGCGAATATCATCGGCTGAAAGCGTTCTGACTACCGCCCCGCGATTAAGATAGAGATCCACGAGTCCTTCCTGTTCCAGCAGCCGGATGGCTTCCCGCATCGGAACGCGGCTGACCGAAAACTGGCTGGCCAGGTCGCGTTCCACCAGCCGGGTGCCTGCTGGCAGCGTACCGTTATTAATCATCGCCCTTAGCCGATCGGCCAGAAGACTTGCCGTGGATTGCGTTTTAAGTGTCATAAACATCCCCTGTTGATTTTGGTTTAATGGTATACCATTATGATATTCTCTACCAGAGCGGGGTAAGCAGCCCACTGTCTCTGGGACAATAAACAATGGGAAATTCCAGACAGGAGAAAGCATCATGGCGCAGCGCGAGCATCATTATCGTGTGAACATCGAATGGACCGGTAATAAAGGGCAGGGTACGGAATCCTATAAAGCGTACAGCCGTGACTTTACGATTTCAGCATTAAATAAAGCTGAAATAAACGGTTCGTCCGACCCGGCTTTTCTCGGTGACAAATCGCGCTGGAACCCGGAAGACCTGCTGCTTGCCTCTGCATCGGCCTGCCATAAGCTGTGGTATCTGCATCTGTGCGCAGAAGCGGGGATCAGCGTGTGCGCCTATCTGGATCGTGCAGAAGGCTCGATGATTGATGGCGATCGCGGGCATTTTACCCGCATCACATTACGCCCTGAAATTGTGATTCGCGAAGGTGATGACATCCAGCTGGCGACAGACCTTCATCATCAGGCCCATGAACAGTGCTTTATCGCTAACTCTCTTAATTTTCCCATCGAGTGCCTGCCTGTAATTTCAACTTCATCAGAGGGATAATCGATTTTATTCAATCGTCGGCGTACCGTTGACTGTCGCTCCTGGGAATATTGTTCTACTCGTTCACGTAATCTTGCTAAGTTATCGACATCAGAATGTACTGATGTCGATAACATGAAAAGGGAAGCACCATGACGCAGGATTTAGCAGGAGTTGATGTTCTCTTCGTTGCCGGTTTTGGCCCGGTCACACGCAGCACCGAAGCCAGCGCTGCATTTTATCGCGACGCTCTCGGTTTACCGCTAAAGGCGATGGCAGGAAATGAAGATTATCTGCTGAGCGAGCACGATGCGCTGGGTGGGGTAAAACATTTCGCCCTGTGGCCGCTGGCGCAGGCCGCATTGTCCTGCTTCGGCAGTGAGCGGTGGCCATCTGACCTGCCTGAACCACAGGGATGGATCGAATTCGAAGTTCGTGATATCCAGGCGGCGACCCGCACGCTGGAGGCAGCAGGCTATCGTTTGCTGGTGGCACAGCGCGAAGAGCCATGGGGCCAGACGGTGACGCGCCTGCTCAGCCCGGAGGGCCTGCTGACGGGCGTGACCTTTACACCCTGGCTACGCGACGCGTAATGAACGGCAGGAAAGCAAACTGAGAGGTCAATGATGAATATCAGAAAGGCATTACCGTCTGAAGCTGAAGTGTGCTGGGATGTCCGCAATCAGGCGATACGCCACGGATGCCGGGAATGTTACGACGCGGAGGTTATCCATGCCTGGACACCGGAAGCGATGCCGGAGGGATATCGTCGGGCGATTGTCCATCATCCCTTCTTCGTGGCAACAGACGCGGATAATCAACCGGTTGCGACCGGATTTCTCGATCTGTCGTCCGGCAGCGTTGAAGCTATCTTCACCCTGCCTTCTTTTACCGGCAGGGGGCTGGCTGGGAGTATCCTGGAGGCTATCAAACAGGAAGCACTGCAGCGCGGCTACAGTTCGCTGACGCTTTCTGCCACGCCGAATGCCCGGTCGTTTTATGAAAAGCACGGATTTATCTTTATCTCTGAGAATCTGTACCCTTCTGAGCTTGCCGGTGCGTCGCTTCGCTGTAGTGATATGCGGATTGATTTATAACCTTTCCCACACTGATATTTCAAATTGATATAATAATAAGTCGACCTTTCACGGCTGGCTTATTATTTGTTTAATTGATAGATGTAATAAATAAAAGCGGTTGATAAACCAGGGTTAACTGTTATAGCTCGCTAAATTGTTTCTGTACATTGTTACAGTTAGTATTCAGTGATTAACTTTCTGCTCATTATGATAAAGAGTGGCAAGTCTATTATGAGCGATGAAAAACTTTCTGATAACGAACGATTAAAAGGCGATAGTGCATTACTTCGCGGCACCATCACCAGCGATCTGGCTGATAATATTACCGGTGGCTTTAGCGGTGATAATTTTCAGCTGATTCGTTTTCACGGGATGTACCAACAGGACGATCGCGATATCCGCCAGGATCGTATTGCGCAAAAGCTTGAGCCGCTGCATACCGTGATGCTCAGGATAAGACTGCCGGGCGGAATAATTACCCCGCAGCAGTGGCTGGGTATCGATGAATTTGCGCGTGATAATACATTATATGGCAGCATTCGTATTACCAACCGGCAGACGGTACAGTTTCACGGCGTATTAAAACATAATATTAAACCGGTTCATCAGCTACTTCACCGGCTGGGGCTGGATTCCAGGGCCACCGCCGGTGACGTCAACCGCAATGTGTTATGCACGGCCAATCCGGTTGAGTCGAATTTACATATTGAAGCTTACGAATGGGCGAAAAAGATTTCCGAACATCTGTTACCCCGCACCAATGCCTATGCTGAAGTCTGGCTGGATAAAGAAAAGGTGTCGCTGAATGAAGAGCAGGAACCTATTCTCGGTACTACCTATCTGCCGCGAAAATTTAAAACTGCGGTGGTTATCCCGCCGCAGAATGATGTGGATCTTCACGCCAACGATCTGAACTTTATTGCCATTGGTGAGAATGGAAAACTGACCGGCTTCAATGTGCTGGTCGGTGGCGGTCTGGCGATGACCCAGGGAGATGTTTCCACCTGGCCACGCCTGGCGTCGGAATTTGGTTTTATCCCGCTGGCAGACACGCTGCAAATTGCCGAAGCGGTGGTTGCGGTGCAGCGTGACTGGGGCAACCGCAGCAACCGGCGCAATGCCAAAACCAAATACACCCTGGAGCGTGTGGGCGTTGAAGTGTTTAAAACCGAGGTGGAAAAGCGAGCGGGGATCAGCTTCCTGCCGGTCAAACCCTATCAGCTTACCGGACGCGGGGATCGCATCGGCTGGGTAGAGGGCGTGGACCGGCAGTGGCATTTAACGCTGTTTATTCCCAGCGGGCGGCTGATTGATAAACCCGGTTATCCGTTTAAAAGCGGCGTTGCGGAAATCGCGAAAATTCATCAAGGTGACTTCCGCCTGACGGCGAATCAAAACCTCATCGTGGCGGGCGTCAGTGAGCAGAATAAGCAGCAGATTGATGCCATTGCCCGCCAGCATGGCCTGATCGACGATACGGTCACCAGCCTGGAAAAAAATTCCATGGCCTGCGTGTCGTTCCCCACCTGTCCGCTGGCGATGGCCGAGGCCGAGCGCGTACTGCCAGATTTTGTAAAAAGCCTCGAGCAGTCACTGGATCGCCATGGACTTAGCGACGAATCGATTGTGTTCCGCATCACCGGCTGCCCGAACGGCTGCGGCCGCGCCATGCTGGCGGAAATGGGGCTGGTGGGCAGAGCACCCGATCGCTACAGCCTGTATATTGGCGGCAACCGGCAGGGCACGCGCATCCCGCGGCTTTATCGCGACAATTTCAGCAGCGCTGAACTGATAGAGATGATGGATGAGCTGATCGCCCGCTGGTCTGAAGGGCGGGAGGAGAATGAAGGTTTCGGTGATTTTGTTATCCGTAGCCAAATCGTTGCCCCGGTGATGGATTCCGCCAGAGATTTTCATGCCGTCAGCTAAGGGCTGAACACAATACATCGGTTACAGCACTCAAGATTTTATGCAATCGGTTTATATTGCCGCAGTTTTATTTTTTATTAAGGTATAAGAAAGAAACTATGCAGATGGACTTTTAATTTTCCGCATAAAGCGTAACGATCGTCATTGTTGTAGTGGTAATCATTATTATAAGCAGAGGTGGTTATTAACAATAACAGTCAGTGAAATAAAAACCATAACAGTTTTATTTATATATTTAACTTTACCTGGTCTGATGTGGGGTGTAATATTTATTTCGACAAGGGAGGTGTTGTTGTTTAAGTGTGTGATCCTCCTATTCATACGCCCGCCCCGTTTTGGGGTCGGGCTTTTTTTGTTATTTCAATGCGAGTTAAATTAAGCGGAGTCAGCTATGGCATTAAAGAGAGTGAATAAAAAAGAACTCGGTAAAGGTGGGTGTTTAATGCTGATGCTGGCGGCCTGCGTTTTTATCGCAGCGGTATATGGCGTGATGATCCTCTGCATGACTATGCAGGATAAATCATCCGCAAAGGAAAATTCGTTAAAGCAGATTGAAACCTGTAATCAGACAGAGGGAGAGGGTAAAGATAAAATAAGAGATTACTTCGATAACGAATCCTGCGCCGAACTGATTAAACAGCACGCGGCGAAATTTAAAAATGAACTCTGAGAAATGGCCTGTTGAATAGAAACAACAGGCCATTTTTATTATCGGTTAATCATCATGTGGTAATGCATACTCCAGATGATCCAGATTGACAGCCCGATAATGATTAACAGAATCAGCAGGGTGAAAACAAAACTTGCCAGATTCCAGCCGTCCTCGGTCTTACGATTTAAATGCAGGAAATAAACCAGCTGTACCAGCAGCTGCGCCACCGCCGTGACCACAAAAAGGGTGATGGTGACCCAGCGCGGGCCAACCGGATACATCACCAGCATAAAAGGGATCAGCGTGAGCACTACGCAGAGTACAAAGCCGGTGATATAGCTTTTATAGCTGCCGCTATCGTGGCTGTCGGAATGTAAAACCGCCTTGCTCATTTAATATACCCCCAGCAGATAAACAACGGTGAACACGCAGATCCAGACCAGATCGAGGAAGTGCCAGAACAGGCTCAGGCACTCCAGCCGCAGGGTGGTTTTGCCCCCCAGCCCCCGGGTCATAATCTGGTGGATCATAATGCCCATCCAAATCAGGCCAATGCTGACGTGCAGGCCGTGGGTGGCCACCAGAGTAAAGAACGCCGACAGCCAGGCGCTGCGATCGGGACCGGCATTGTTTTCAATCAGATGGTGGAACTCGTTGATTTCCATCCCGACAAAGGCGAGGCCAAACAGGAAGGTCACGGCCAGCCAGAACAGCACCTGATTCTTTTTCCCCTGGCGCAGGGCGATCATCACGAAACCGCAGGTGATGCTCGACAGCAGCAGCATAAAGGTTTCGGTCAGAACGTAGGGGATCTCAAAGATGTCCTTCGGCGTTGGCCCGCCGGCAAACGCATCGCTCAACACCGCGTAGGTGGCGAAAAAGCTGCCAAACAGAATGCAGTCGGACATCAGATAGATCCACAGCCCGAGTTTGGTGCCGTGATCGTGATGTTCGTGGTCATGCTCTGCCTGATGATGCAGAGCCGGAGTGAGTGTGTGACTACTCATAGTTAAGCCTTTTCCGTAACTGAATGAATGCGCTGGTTTTCGATCTTTTCAATCTCTTCCGCCGTGACGGTGTACTCAATGTCCTGGTCGTAGACGCGCATAAAGACGCCGGCGGCCATACCAAATACGCAAAAGATCGCCAGCCACCAGATATGCCAGATCAGCGCGAAGCCCAGCAGCGTGCCGATCATCGACACCACAAACGGTGAAGCGGAATTGCGCGGCATCTGGAATGCGTCGTATTTAGCCGGTTTTGGCGGCAGTCCTTTTTTCTTCGCTTCGTGCCAGTAGTCGAGGCTGTCGACATGCGGAACGACGGCAAAGTTATAGAACGCCGGTGGCGAGGCGGTGGCCCACTCCAGCGTGCGGCCGTCCCACGGATCTTCCGCGCACGGCTGCTGCCGCTGTTTATAGTGATCGCGCACGCTGACGTAGATCTGCGCAAGGAAGAAAAGAATGCCGAACAGGATAAAGAAGGCACCGACTTCCGCGATCTTCAGATAGGGTCCCCAGTCCGGGTTGGTATAGTGGTTCAGGCGGCGGGTCATCCCCATAAAGCCGAGGATATACATCGGGATAAAGGCCAGATAGAAGCCGATTATCCAGCACCAGAACGAGTAGCGGCCCAGTTTTTCATTCAGCTGAATGCCGAAGACTTTCGGGAACCAGAAGCCGAAGCCTGCGAAGTAGCCGAACAGCGCGCCGCCAATAATCACGTTATGGAAGTGAGCCACGAGGAACAGACTGTTGTGCAGCAGGAAGTCCGCGCCGGGGATAGCTAGCAGCACGCCGGTCATGCCGCCGACGGTAAAGGTGACCAGCGAACCCAGCACCCACAGCATCGGTGTGGTAAAGACCAGATTGCCGCGATACATGGTGAACAGCCAGGTGAAGATCTTCACCCCGGTCGGGATGGCGATAATCATGGTCATAATGCCGAAGAAGGCGTTAACGCTGGCACCGGAGCCCATGGTGAAGAAATGGTGCAGCCAGACGATAAACGACAGAATGCCGATCGCCACCGTGGCGCTGACCATGGAGGTGTAGCCGAACAGTTTTTTGCGCGCAAAAGTGGGCGTGACTTCCGAGAACACGCCAAAGGCGGGCAGCACCAGAATGTACACTTCCGGATGGCCCCAGGCCCAGATCAGGTTCACGTACATCATCGCATTCCCACCCAGTTCATTGGTGAAGAAATGCATATCCAGATAGCGGTCCAGCGTCAGCATCGCCAGCGCCGCCGTCAGGATCGGGAACGCGGCAACGATAATCGCGCAGGTCACCAGGGTGGTCCAGGTGAATACCGGCATGGTCATCAGCTTCATGCCCGGCGCGCGCATTTTCAGGATGGTGACAAACAGATTCACCCCGGTCAGCAGCGTACCCAGCCCCGAGAGTTGCAGACTCCAGATATAGTAATCGACCCCCACCCCGGGGCTGAACTTGATCCCCGATAGCGGCGGATAGGCCACCCAACCGGTCTGGGCGAATTCGCCGACGCCGAGTGACAGGTTGACCAGAATCACCCCGCCGACAAACAGCCAGAAGCTGAGCGCGTTAAGCCAGGGGAACGACACATCGCGCGCGCCAATCTGCAGCGGCATGATGATGTTCATCAGCCCGGTAATAAACGGCGTGGCGACGAAGAAGATCATAATCACCCCGTGAGCGGTGAAGATCTGATCGTAGTGATGGGGCGGCAGGAAACCTTCGCTGCCGCCACCGGCCACTGCCAACTGAGTACGCATCATAATCGCATCCGCAAAACCACGGATCAGCATAATCAGCGCCACGAAAATATACATAATGCCGATGCGTTTATGGTCAACAGTGGTCAGCCAGTCGTTCCACAGCACGGTCCATTTTTTAAACCAGGTAATCCCGGCCACCACCGCCAGGCCGCCCAGAATAATGGCGGCCACCGTCACCATGACGATGGGTTCGTGATAGGGGATTGCATCAAGTGTTAATTTGCCAAACATCGCTTGCTCCATCGTTCTTATTCGCCTGCGTGGTTCACAGGCATTTCGGCTGAACCCATATTCATGCCTGAATGCGCATCATCTGCGTGCCGATCCATGCCGGAGTCCATGTACTGGTCGATAATCCGCTGGAACAGCCCCGGCTCAATGCTTGAGAAGTGTTCAACCGGGTGTTTTTCGGAAGGCAGGGCCAGCGTTTTAAAGCCACTGAAGCTCAGCGGATGGTTCTGCGCTTTAATCCCGCTGACCCAGCGCTGGAAATCGCCGTCGGAGGTCGAGTGGGTGATAAACTTCATGTCCGAGAATCCCGGGCCGCTGAAATTGCCGGAGATGCCGTCAAACTGCCCGGTTTCATCGGCGATAAGGTTCAGCTGGGTACGCATTCCTGCCATGGCATAAATCTGGCCGCCCAGCTGCGGAATGAAGAAGGTATTCATCGTTGAGTCAGAGGTGATCTGGAAGGAAACCGGACGGTCGACCGGAATATAAAGCTCGTTAACCGTGGCAATGTTCTCTTCCGGGTAGATAAACACCCACTTCCAGTCGGTGGCGACCACTTCAACGGTCAGAGGCGGTTTGGCTGACTCAAGCGGCTTGTAGGGATCGAGGCGGTGGGTGCTTATCCATACAATAATTGCCAGCGCGATGATAATGATCAGCGGTATTCCCCAGACAACCACTTCAACTTTGGTGGAATGCGCCCATTCCGGAGTGTATTTCGCCTTTTTGTTCCCTGCGCGATAGCGCCATGCAAAGGCAAAGGTCATCAGAATTGCCGGGATAACCACGATCAACATCAGCAGGATCGCGGTGATAATCAGGTTTCCCTGTTCCTTACCTACCTGTCCTTTGGAGTTAAACAGCGTCCAGCTACAGCCGGTCATTAAGGGAATAATTGCCAGAACAATCATTGCCTTAACTGATTTTATTGTGTTCTTCAACATCCTGAATACCCTATAATTTCTTCGCATTTATGCAGAGTTCCGCAGGCGAAATGTTGTATCCTTCTGGCAATACGCGGTGCTCAGATAGCGTTTTTACGTTTATCTGTTCCACACCATTCTTAGTCGACCCTGTTATCAATTTGTTATCCTCTTTTTGGTTTTGTGTTTATATGCCAACAAAATCCATACAAGATAGCGATTAAATGCATTTTATTTGCAACAACAGGCGCTTTTTATACTCTTTTGTATGGGTATTTTAAAGGGTGATCTATGTCATTTGCCGAAAAAAAGAAGACAACATCGATAAAAACGCATTGGGTCTATCCAATAAAGCCGGGCAATGGGGCACGATATAAGCAGATCGTGAATATGGTCACCGCCGCGATCGACGCCGGAGAGCTGTTGCCCGGTGACCGGATGCCAACCCAGCGCGAACTGGCGGAGATGCTGAAGGTGGACTTGACTACGGTCACCCGCGCCTACAATGAGCTGCGGGAGAGAAACCTGACGCAGGCGGCGAGCGGCCGGGGATCGTTTATCTCCTACCAACCGGATACGCTGTCGCATATCGACCTGAGCATGAACACTCCGCCGGGATCGGCAAAAATACTGCCGCTGATAAGCCGATCCTTAGAACGTTTGCAGTCCTCGATTGATGCGGAATCGCTGATGACCTATCACGTGGGGGCCGGTTCCCAGGTGGAGCGCAGCGCGGCGGTGAAGTGGCTGAAACCGCTGCTCGGTGAGTTCGACAGCCAGCGGGTGGTCGCCTGTCCGGGTGCGCAGACGGCCATCAGCGCGCTGCTTGCTCTGCTGACCAAACCGGGAGATGTGGTGGTGACGGATGAACTGACCTATCCGGGCTTTATCTCCGCCGCCCGCCAGCATAATTTGCAGATTGTCACTGTAGCAGCGGATGAGCAGGGGATTGACCCCGACGGACTGATCCACGCCTGTAAAACCTACGGTGCAAAGGTGGTGTATCTGAATCCGACGATCCACAATCCGACGGCGCTGACGATTTCCGCCGGGCGACGTAAAGCCATAGCGGAAGCGCTGACAGCGCATAACCTGACGCTGATCGAGGATGACCCTTACGGCCTGCTGCCCGATGAGCCGCCTGCGCCGATTGCCACGCTGGCACCGCGCGATACCTGGTATGTCTCCACGCTGTCGAAGTGCCTGACCCCTGGCGTGCGGGTGGCGTGGGTGATCTGTCCTGAATCCACATCCTGGGAGCCGCTGGCGGGCGTTATCCGTGCCAACGTGCTGATTGCTAACCCGCTGATGCTGGCGGTGACGGCGGACTGGATTAACTCCGGGGCGGCGATGGAACTGTTGCAGGAACTGCGGCAGGAAAACGCTCAGCGCGTGGCTTTAGCCAACAGCATTCTGCCGGGAAAAATCATTTCCAGCCCGTTTGGCCTGCACGTCTGGCTGGCCGGAGAGGCGGGGTTCGATCCCCATTCACTGGTGCATTCGGCGGCGAAAGTCGGCCTGGGAATTACGCCCTCGTACGTGTTCTCACCCGTTGGCGGCGTACTGTCCGGCATTCGAATTTCTCTCGGCGGCGCGCGGGATCTCTCCCAGCTTGCTAATGCATTGCAGCGGCTGAATAACGTGTTGAAGAACGCCAGTCACACGCCGGCCGGTGGAGGATATGTTTAATAAATAGTTAATAATAACCGGTGTAAATTAACGAAATATTATTTAACGCCGGTTATCAGATTGTGAGTAAATATGTCTCTATGGGCTTTGACTGGCGAATGAAAATATCTGTGCCAGGCTTAAATCTCACTGAAAAACTGAAGGAGAATACATGCCTACTCACAAGAATATTAATCCTGTTGACTACCCTGTACCTCCCTTCGTCGAACAGCCTCAGCCAATGCCGGGGCTGGCCAGTAAGATGATTCCCGTGCCCGATCACGGCGAAAAAAGCTATAGAGGCAGTGGTCGCCTTGCCGGGCGCAAAGCTCTAATTACCGGTGGTGACTCCGGCATTGGCCGTGCGGTGGCGATTGCCTACGCCCGTGAAGGTGCCGATGTGGCAATCGGCTATCTGCCTGAAGAGGAGCCCGACGCGGTGGAGGTTATCCGACTGATCGAGGCGGAAGGGCGGAAAGCCGTTGCGCTGCCGGGCGATATCCGCAGCGAAGCATTTTGCCAGCAGCTGGTAAAAGAGGCCGCTGAAAAACTGGGCGGACTGGATATTCTGGTCAACAACGCAGGCCGTCAGCAATATAATGAATCCATTCGCACATTAAGTACGGAAGATTTTGACGCGACATTTAAAACCAATGTTTACGCCATGTTCTGGATCACCAAAGCGGCGCTGGAATATCTTCCGCGCGGCGCGTCAATTATAAATACCAGCTCGGTTCAGGCCTATAAGCCCAGCGAAATTCTGCTGGATTATGCACAGACCAAAGCGAGTATTGTCGCCTTTACCAAAGCGCTGGCAAAACAGCTGGGTAAAGAGGGCATTCGCGTCAATGCCGTAGCACCTGGACCCTACTGGACCGTACTACAGTCCAGCGGCGGCCAGCCGCAGGAGAAAGTCAAAGAGTTTGGCGCTTCGGCCCCGCTCGGCAGACCCGGTCAGCCAGCGGAAATTGCGCCGCTCTACGTCACGATGGCGTCGGTCGAAAGCAGCTACACGTCCGGCCAGGTGTGGTGCTCGGATGGTGGCACCGGCACGCTGTAAGAGGGAAATCGAGCGCTGGTGATTACAGCGCTCGCATTCAACTTATTTGATACTGTTAACCGCCGCCACAATGACGTCTGCTACGGCTGCCGGCTGGGAAATTTGTGGCGTATGGCTGGCCGCAAGGTGCGTGGTGCGGGCGTTGATTTTCTTCGCCATCGCATTTTGCAGGCCGGTATCCAGCATATGATCCTGCTCGCTGACGATGTACCAGGACGGCTTCGTCTGCCATGCCGCCGCGCTGGCTTTCTCGGCGAAGACGTGGCTCTGCACCGGTCCCTGAGTGGCAAACATCAGCCCGGCCTGCTCGTCGGAGACATCCTGCGCCAGATGTTTTGCCACGCCCTCACGAGTGAGTTTCAGATAACCCTGGCTGTCCGCATCAATATGGCTGAAGCCGGAAGGTACAGGATAGCCCTGGGTTAAATCGCTGACCGACTGGCCCGGAGAAGGCGCAAATGCCGCAACGTAAACCAGCGCTTTCACTTTTTCATCCACGCCTGCCCCGGTGATCACCGCGCCGCCCCAGGAATGCCCAACCAGCACCACCGGCCCTGTCAGCCTGTCCAGCGTCCGTTTAGTGGTGGCGACGTCTTCGGCCAGCGAGGTCAGCGGATTTTGCACGGCAACCACATTCAGCCCTTCAGCCTGAAGAAGGGGAATAACCTGATTCCAGGCGGAGCCGTCCGAAAATGCACCGTGGACCAGCACCACCGTTGGTTTAACGGCCTGAATACCGGCGTTGGAAGCGAAGGCTGAACAGCTCATTGATGCGGCCATCAGCAGAGAACGGGAAAGAAGTTTCATGATTTAACCTGCCATTGTGTGAAGTATCCGGCTCCGGTAGCGAAGCCTGTCGATGTGTCGTTAATGTACATTTAAAATTTTTTGCGATAAATTCCCGAAAATAACGTGAACTTGAAATAAAAGGTTTCAAATGGACAGGCTGGCCTGCATGCGGACGTTTATCAAGGTGGTTGAAGCTGGCTCTATTTCGGCGGCGGCCGGTGAGCTGGATCAGTCCTCACAGCTGACCGGCAAGCAGCTCCGCGCGCTGGAGCAAAGCCTGGGTATCCAGCTATTGGGCCGTACCACCCGCAGCCAGAGCCTGACGGACAGCGGCCGGGTATTTTATGACAGGGCAAAAATCATTCTCGGCGAGATGGCAGACGCCGAAGCGCTGATCGCCGAAACGCGTTCGGTGCCGAAAGGCAACCTCAGGATCAGCGCACCGATCACCTTCGGCACCCAGCTGCTGGCCACTCAGCTGCCTGAATATCTTAAGCAGAACCCGCAGGTATCCGTTGAGTTGTGCCTGTCTAACCGTACGACGGATCTGATCGAAGAGGGGTTTGATGCGGTGTTCCGAACCGGCGAACTGCCGGACAGCCAGCTGCTTGCCCGCCGACTGGCACCCTACGAAATGGTGATTTGCGCCGCGCCGTCCTATCTTGAAACTTCCGGCAGGCTGGCATCGCCACAGGATCTGGCAAATCATCAGTGCCTGATCTTCACCCACACCGCCATGCGAACCGAATGGCAATTTGATGGCCAGGACGGCCCGATCGCCGTTGCCGTGACCGGCCGGTTTAAAACCGACAACAGCGAAGCATTGCGCGCGGCGGCGCTGGCAGGTCTGGGTATCATCATGCAGCCCCGTCAGCTGATGAGCGCGGAGCTGGAGTCCGGCCAGCTGGTACGGGTACTGGCAGAGTATCAGCTGCCCGGCCGTGCCGTTCATATACTCTACGCCCGCGACCGGAGAATGACGCCCGCGCTGCGCGGCTTTCTGGATTTTTGCGTGGCGCGGTTTGGCCAGGGCTAAAGAGTTTAAATATACGATTTGAAACGCAAAACGTTTTACCTCTCAGGGCATGATGACTGAGGTAAAGTGAGAACGGTTCCGTTCATATCCATCGTCGACCAAATCAATTACTGAAGGAGAGCAAAGATCATGTCATTGACCACCGGCGTGCATCATATTGGCCTGGCCGTATCCAAACTTGAAGAAAGTGCTGAGTTTTTCACCAAATTACTGGGCTGGGAGGAAGTTAAACGACGTGAAGATTATCCCGCCATCTTCGTGAAAGATGAGTCGATTATGATTACGCTCTGGAAAACGCAGACCGAAGAGCCGGTTAATTTTGATCGCAAACTGAATGTCGGACTCCATCACTTAGCCCTGCGGGTTAACAGCAAAGAGAAGCTGTTCCAGCTCCATGATCTGCTGCAGGCCAATGACATTGAAATCGAATTTGAGCCAACACTCCTCAGAGGCGGGCCGTCAATGCACATGATGTGCTACGAGCCAAGCGGTATAAGAATCGAGTTTCATTATTCTGAGTAAGTGATTGACCCCATCCCCCTCAGGGCCACAACAGCGTATTGGTTTTGCGGTTTTTTCGTTAAGGGTGATCGCGCTTGTGGTCACCCTGTCCGGCGCCAGATCCGCCATCTCCACCGTTGAGCCCGTCTCTTTACCCGTTTGGTTACTGCCGCTTAATCTGCCCTGAACACGCCTGCATCCTCAATCCTTCTGCTTCAGACCCGAAAATGATGTATTCATTTTTATCTTAAAAATCAGAGCTCTGTTTTTGATTTTTTATCGTGCCTCTTCATCCCAGGATCTTTTTTATAAAAATACGTTGACGAGGTAGAACGATCGTTCTACCTTTAGGGCATGAAAACGAAAACGAGCAATACCCGAGAAAAGATCCTGCAGACCGCTGAGCAGCTCATTTATCAGAACGGCATCCACGCAACAGGCATGGACCTTCTGGTTAAGACCTCAGGAGTCGCGAGGAAAAGTATTTATCGCCATTTTGCGAACAAGGAGGACGTGGCCGCAGCGGCGTTAAACGAGCGCGACGAGCGTTGGATGCACTGGTTCAGGACCGAGTCTGATAAGGGCGAAACGCCGCAGGATCGCATTCTGAATATGTTCACCGTGCTGAAAAGCTGGTTTGAGTCCGAGGGTTTCCGCGGTTGCGCGTTTATCAACACGGCCGGAGAAGTAGGGGACCCTGATGATCCTGTCCGCCAGATAGCCAGGATGCATAAACAGAAGCTGCTGGATTACGCCCTTGAAGTGGCCGGGCAGCTGAACGTAGAACACCCGGCGGTTATGGCCAGGCAGCTGCTGATTTTGATGGAGGGGGCGATCACCACGGCATACGTAATGGGTGACGCGAGTGCAGCCGACAACGCCAGGGACGTGGCGAAGCTTTTGCTGGAACAGGCCTCTTCCTGAGGTCTGTATTCCGAAAATATTCATGACATTAAACCAAAATCTACAGGAGATTCACCATGACAGATTCACAAGTTCGCCCACCGCTTCCGCCTTTCACTCTGGAAACGGCTATTGAGAAAGTCCGACTGGCTGAAGATGGCTGGAATACCCGCGATGCGGCAAAAGTCGCGCTGGCTTACTCGCTGGATACCAAATGGCGTAACCGTGCAGAGTTCGCTAATAACCGTGAAGAGGCACAGGGCTTCCTTGACCGTAAGTGGAAGAAAGAACATGAGTACCGTCTGATTAAAGAGCTGTGGGCATTTGGCGGCAACCGTATTGCGGTCCGCTATGCTTATGAATGGCACGATGACTCCGGTAACTGGTTCCGCTCTTACGGCAACGAAAACTGGGAGTTTGAGGCTGATGGCCTGATGAAACGTCGCTTCGCCTGTATCAACGACATGCCGATCAAAGAGAGCGAGCGCAAATACTTCTGGCCACTGGGCCGCCGCCCGGACGATCATCCGAGCCTGTCAGACCTGGGACTGTAAGTCCGTATGTTATTCCGCATAAAGCCCACGGCGACTGTCCTGGCCGGGGCTTTTCTTACCGAACCGAATACACCCCCGCACCCCAATAGCCTTTCCCCGGCTGGCTTTCCTCCTGCCAGCCCAGCGACTTCAGCTCGCGGGCGATGAGGCGGTTGATAATCCCGTGCCCCATCAGCAGTACGGGGCGCTGGCTTTCCCGGGCCAGTTCGACCAGCATCACTGCGGCACTGGCCGCACGCGCTTTCGCCATTTTCAGCGATTCAACCTGACGAGAAAGTCCGCAAAGCCACAGCAGGCGATAAACCACCGCCCAGTGAAAGGGGGAAAGCCGAACGCCGGGAACGAGGTACAGCGGCAGTTCGGCCTCTTTAAATACTTCATCGACCAGCACCGGCTCGCAGCCCAGGGTCTGAAGGGAGGAGATCGCGCGGGGCAGCGTACTGCTGATGGCAATCGGCTCTTTTTCCATCAATGCGATGGCTGATTGCGGCGGTATGTCGCCGCCCGTATCTGAAATATCGTACTGCTTAACCCAGTCGGCCATCTCCCGGGACGTGACTTTTGCCGCACCCACAAACGTCGGTTTGCCGTGGCGCATCAGAATAATTTTCATCGGTATCCTTGCCTGGTGATTCATTTTTACCGCTGCCGCATCATTTCACCGGATCGGCCAGCGCCTTTTTGAGCTCGTCCAGATCTTCCTCAATCGCCGTTTTCATACCGCGGCGCTCAAGCCACTGTCGGCCCCACAGACTCAGATCCAGCACCAGCTTGTTCAGCTCCCGGCCTTCATCGCTGAGTGAGTACTCGACTTTCGGCGGCACAACAGGATACACCTGCCGCAGGATCAGTCCATCCTCTTCCAGCTCGCGCAGCTGTTTGGTCAGCAGGCGCTGGTTGATGCTGGGCATTGAGCGCTGCAGCTCGCTGAACCGCTGCGTACCGTCCTTGAACAGGTGATAGAGGATCACACCCTTCCATTTTCCACCCATGATATGCAGTGCGGCTTCCATCGAACAGCCCGGCGCAGAGTCGTAGTTACGTAGTTTTTTCATAGCAATCCTACAGTTACCTTTTGGTAAGTATATGAATTTTTTTAGTGTATAAACGATAATTAACCCTATGGTACTTTCAGCGCTCTGAAGATCAATCGCTTTTTGGAGTTGCTATGTCTGCTTTACTTTTTGAACCCATCACCATTAACGGCGTGCAGTTTCGTAACCGCATCGCCATGTCGCCGATGTGTATGCACTCGGCATCTGATGACGGGGAAACCAACGATTTTCACGTGATTCACTACGGCGCACGGGCGTTAGGCGGCGCGGGCCTGGTGATGCTGGAAACCGCCGCTGTGCTGCCGAATGGTCCTATTGGACCCGGTGATATCGGCATCTGGGACGATCGCCATATTGAAGGGCTGTCCCGGGTGACGGCGGCCATTCAACGCTTTGGCGCGAAAGTGGGTGCGCAGATTGGCCATGCCGGTCGCCAGCTGGGGATCGATTTGCCGTCCATTGCGCCATCGGCCATTCCCTTTACCGCAGAATCCCGCGTGCCGCAGGCGATGAGCGTGGAACAGATTAAAGAAGTTATCCGTGCGTTCGGTGAGGGTGCCCGCCGCGCCCGCGAGGCCGGTTTCGACGTGATTGAAATCCACTGCGCCCACGGCTATCTGCTGAACCAGTTCCTCTCTCCGCTGGCGAACACGCGGACCGACGAATACGGCGGCAGCCAGGAAAACCGCTACCGCATCGTGCGCGAGGTAATCGATGCCGTGCGCCGCGAGTGGAGCGGCCCGCTGTTCCTGCGGATTTCATCGACGGACTATGCCGAAGGCGGCAACCGCCCGGAAGATTTTCTGCTGTGGGGTAAGTGGATGAAAGAGCAGGGGATCGATCTGATTGACTGCTCCAGCGGCGGCATCGCGATGGTGCAGGTGAACACCTATCCGAACTATCAGGTTCCGGCCGCCGAACTGCTGCGCCGCGAACTGGATATCAAAACCGGTGCGGTTGGCCTGATTGAAACCGGCCGCCAGGCGGAAGAAATTTTGCAAAACGGCCGCGCCGATATAGTGCTGGTGGGGCGTGAAATGCTGAAAGATCCGTTTTGGGCACGCACTGCCGCTGACGATCTCAACACTGTGATGCCGGTTCCGCCGCAGTACACCCGCTACGGCTCCGGCTGGCAGCGTTCGCAGCCGCGCCTGCCTGCAGCGGAGTTAGCCAGCACGGTTGAGCGTTAATCACTTTGTAAAGAGAGCCTGTTCACCTTTGCAGAACACGGCTCTCTAACGAACCTCAATAATGTTTTCCCGATCTCACTCTCTGTTTGCAGCGCACTTCCTATTATGAACCCACTGGTTTTGTTATCATTCACACTGGTTTTAGGAGGAAACAATGCGAACGCTGACCGATGAAAAACGAAATGCCATTCTTGCCGCCGCCTCGGCGGTTTTTCAGGAATTTGGCTATGAACGGGCATCGATGAATGAAGTGGCTAAGCGCGCCGGGGGATCTAAGGCGACGCTGTATAACTATTTCCCTTCCAAAGAAGCGCTGTTTGAAAGCGTGGTCAGAACCTACAGCACCCACTATCTGACCCAGGCCGCCAGCGGATTAGCGGGGAAAGAGGCTGCGGGCCTTAGCCTGGAAGAAAAGCTCACCGTGTTCGGCAGGCGCATGCTCAGCGTGTTAACCACCGACAGCCAGGCGATGCAGCTTTATCGCGTCGTGGTGGGTGAGGCGGGGCATTCGGATATTGGCGAGCTGTTTCGTGAATCCGGCGTACGGGAAAGCATGACCGCACTAACCGTGCTGATGCAGGCGTCTATGGCGCAGGGGGCATTGGCTGTCAGCTCTCCGGAACTGCGGGCGAAGCAGTTTACCTCACTGGTCAAAGCGGAAGTGGATGAGCTGCTGCTGAAAAGAGAAGTGGAAACGCTGACCGAGGGCCGAATCGAGGAGATGGTACAGGCAGCCGTGACCTTATTCGTAAAAGGGGCCAGCTAGAAGGGGATTCTGGTTTCCCCCTTTTTTATCGATTGCAAGAGACGGCGATTGACAAATTACACCCTATAAGTAAACTGAACTGTACAGTTTATTTAAGGGGTGTGCCATGTTCAGATCTGTCGTCGTTTCCCTGTCACTTTTCTCCGCAGCGCTGTTATTAAGCGGCTGCGTATCTTTGTTTTAATACGGGTTGTAAATAATGAAAATCGTGCTCAATTGTTATCTTATTGCCAGCGTGCTGCTGCTCTCCGGTTGCCTCTCCATCGGCAGCCACATCTGATCCCCACGCTGTGTTATAGCCCACCGCCATTTACGCTGTTCCGCATCACATCACGCCGCCGGGAGAACCAGGGTTCCTCCCGGTGGCTGCCGTTTTCGCGGCGGCGGCAAAAAAAATCCTGCAGCCAGAATCGCTGCAGGATTGCCCTGGTGGTGGCAGAATTAAAGGAAGCGGTAACTGAACCCGGCCGTGATAATGGCAGCGCTGTCGCGATCGTTCATCGGGCTGTGCCTGACCTCATCGGGTAGTCGTTCATATTGTGCAGAGATGTACGTCAACAATCGGTCCCCCGGGGCGTAGAGCAGGCTGAGTCCCAGCCACGGCGTAAACGCGTCGCCGGGCCGCCACTCGGCAAGATGGCTGCGCGCGGATTCCTCCGCGCTGATGCCGTAGTAGTACCGATTTTGCGCGCCATTATCCCAACGAACACCGCCCGCGGGGATCAGCGACCAGCGGTCCCGCCGTAGGGTATACGACCATGCCGCCTCCGCTGACATGCCGTCGCTGTGATTAATCACATCCCCTTCCAGCGAGGTGCTGAAACTTCCCGCTCGGGTGGTCAGTGTGTAGGCCAGGCCCGATGCCACGCCAATACGCCGTTTGTTCAACTGCCTGATTTGCCAGTCCGTACTGTCTTCCGGGCGGAAGTGGCGGGGATCGATCCCCAGATAAAAATCCAGGCGGTGCGAACTGTTTTCTACAATATGGAATCCACCTCTTCCTCCCTGCCAGAAAAGCGTGCCGTCTTCGTAACCGACGGCCGGTAACGGCACAACTTTCGCGGGCGTGTCTTTATAGGGAACAATAAAACCCGCCGCCGCCATGCCCAGAGACAGATCGGCGGCCTGGCAAGTCGAGAGCGTAACCATGCCCAGAAGTAACCCTGCCGCTAAAGGGAATGCGGCAGAAGGCTCGGGGTGTATCGCGTTCACTGTAATTTTTCCAGCAGCTGATCGGCGCCTTTATCAATGCCGGTTTCGGCTGCGCTGAGTGCGCCAAAGGTCGCGCCCACGTTCATCGCATTAGGATACTGTTCGGCGATATAGGCCAGCAGCAACTCATTGGTTGCCGCATCATGGATCTCCACCGCGTAGTTCACATAGCCGCTCATCAGACCGCGCCCGCCTCTGACGGACTGAACGATATTGTAGGGTCCGCCCGCCAGATCGAATTTGGTGAAGGTGCCGATCACCTGCGGTGTGGTATCCGCACCGGTCAGCGTCAGTTTTAAATTCAACGTTCCGGGGGCCGGGGAAGAGACAACCTTGAATTTTTTACCCAGCACCTCGCTGAACTTTTTCTGCATATAGTCCGCCAGCTGCTGGCGGTCGGAGCGTTCGACGTCATTAAACTGGCCATCGCTGCCCTGATAAATCGTCACGGGCGCGATATTGATGCTGTCGTATTTCTTCCAGTTAACCGGAGACGCGTACTTGAACGGGATACGGTCGCTGTCCTCCGACGGATTAGCCGTCAGCCGTGAGGAAGAGTCCAGCCCTGCATACTTATTCGGTGCAGATCCCGCACACCCGGCCAGCAGGGCGACGGAGGCTAACAGGGCCAGAGAGGGAATTTTTCGTGCGATTAACGCCATGGTGCTCACTCCTTAAAATAACTGGAAACATAATAACTAAACTGTACGGTACAGTTATGATATTTTATTATCGCAGTGTCAAGGGGGAACCGTTGCGCAGCGTGATTAAATTTTCCTCACGCGCGGCGCACGAAACACCAGCACGATCCCTGACAGAATCGCCGCCATCCCGGCGATGCCGGATAACGGCAGCCGGTTGCCGAGCAGCAGGTAATCCAGTACGGCGGTAATCACCGGCACCAGATAAAACAGACTGGTGACATTCACGATGCTGCCGGCGCTGAGCAGACGATAAAACAGCAGCTGCGCGACGACGGAGATCAGCACGCCGAGGAACAGCGCCGAGGCGATCAAGTCGGCATTAATGCGAAGGTGGAAAGCTTCGGTAGGCAGCAGCAGCAGGCACAGCAGCAGACTGATGCCGTACTGCATCGGCAGGATCTCCGCCGGTGCCTGGCGATTCTTCTTCTGCATCAGGGTGCCGAAGGTCATAAAGCCGAGTGCGGCCAGCGCGCAGGCCACGCCAGAAAGGGGCAGGCGTGAGGCGATCAGGCTCTGCCAGACCATCAGCACCAGCCCGCCCAGCGCAATCAGCAGGCCACAGAGCCGCAGCCCCTGCAAACGGCGCTCGGTCAGGCACAGCGTCAGAATCGGCTGAATGCCCATAATCGTGGCGATGGCTCCCGGCGTCACGCCGTCTGACATCGCCCGGAAGTAACACACCGAATAGCCGCCAATCAGCATCAGTCCGGTCAGCGCCACCCGCAGGCGCGTTCCTTTGGCGGGCAGCGCGGTTTTGCGCAGGCCGCCGATAATCAGCAGCGCGGTAAGGGCAATGCTAAAACGCACGATCAGCAGGGCCAGCGGCGAGGCGTTATCCAGCCCCAGACGGGTGAAAATCGCCGCCGATCCCCACAGCAGCACAAACCCGGAAGTCGCGCCCTGCGCGGCCAGGGTGGTTTTACAGATACGCATCGATGTCGTTGTTCCTTATGTCTTCGGTTCAGATGACGGGCAATCTATCATCGGCTTTGAAATGACAAAAACGAATGTTTATCATGGACTGCATGACTAAATCAGATGGGTAGATCGGCGGATGGACATCAATATTCAGAAATACAAAGCCTTTATCAAAGTGGTGGAGCTGGGCAGCTTTACCCGTGCGGCTGAGAAACTGTTTTATTCCCAGTCGGCGATTAGCCGGATGATTAACGATCTGGAAAAAGAGTGGCAGGTATCGCTGTTTGAGCGTCACCGCAGCGGCGTGCGGCTGACCTCCGACGGCATCACGCTGCTGCCCTTTGCGAAAAGCGTCTGTGAGGAATACCTGAAGCTGCAGGCGGAGGTAGATGCGCTTAACGGGCTGCAGTCCGGCATGATCCGTATCGGCACTTTTTCCAGCGTCGCCACCCACTGGCTGCCCGGGATGCTCAGCGCCTTTCAGCGCGATTACCCGAATATAGATTTCGAACTACTGCTGGGGGATTACAGCGAAATCGAGTCGTGGATTGCCGAGGGCCGCGTCGACTGCGGCTTTACCCGCCTGCCTTCACAGCCGGGGCTGGAAACGATATTCCTGGAAAAAGATGATTATCTGGCGGTGCTGCCGCAGGATCATCCGCTGGCAGAAAATGACCTCATTCCCCTTGCCGCACTCTGCGATCGGCCTTTTATCCTGCTGGAAAAGGGCAGCAGTCACGAAATATCCGAGATATTCAGCGCGGCGTCGCTGAGCCCGCGCGTCAAATTTACCCTGTGGGATGACTACGCGGTGATGGCGATGGTTGCCCAGGGGCTGGGCGTCAGCATCTTGCCCCGTCTGATCCTGAGAAGCGTGCCTCATCAGATTGTCACCCGGCCGATAGACGGTACGCCGCATCGTGATATCGGGCTGGCGTTACGCAGCAGCAAAACCTGCTCCCGCGCCGTTCAGCAGTTTATCTCTTACCTTCGTTACCGAAATCTCTGATCCATCGGAGAAAATAGCCTCATTCACTTTTTTTGACGTTAGACGACAAAGCTTTTCGCTGTTTGTTCTTCGCTATGGGGATTATGCTTTTTAACAGCTGCGCAACACCCGGCTGATTAAGCGGGTGGCGTAATCAACTACTGAACAGAATGGTGGAGAGCCCCATGAAAAAGATTGGCATCAATGGTTTCGGACGTATCGGTCGCCTCGTGCTTCGTCGTATTCTCGAGCAAAACGAGCCGGTGGAAATCGTGGCAATTAACGACCTCACCTCGCCGGAAATGCTTGCCTACCTGCTGAAGTATGATTCCAACTACGGCGCGTTCCCCGCCTCCGTCAGCGCCGGTGAAAAATCGCTGGTGGTGGGCGGCAAAACGATCACCGTCTTCGCTGAAAAAGACGCGCGCAACATTCCGTGGGGCGATCTGGGCGTTGACGTGGTGATTGAGTGTACCGGCTTCTATACCTCAACTGAAAAAGCGCAGGCGCACATTGATGCGGGCGCGGCACGCGTGCTGATTTCAGCCCCGGCCGGTGAGATGAAAACCATCGTTTATAACGTCAACGATGACCAGATGACGGCGGACGATACCATTATCTCCGTAGCGTCCTGCACCACCAACTGCCTGGCACCGATGGCGAAAGCGCTGAACGACAGCTTCGGCATCCGCGTGGGCACCATGACCACGGTTCATGCCTACACCGGCACCCAGGCACTGGTTGACGGGCCGCGCGGCAAGGACTTCCGCGCCTCGCGTGCGGCAGCGGAAAATATTATTCCGCACACCACCGGCGCGGCGAAAGCCATTGGTCTGGTGATCCCGGCGCTGTCCGGCAAACTGAAAGGTCATGCACAGCGCGTACCGACCAAAACCGGTTCGGTAACCGAGCTGGTCAGCGTGCTGGAGAAAAAAGTGACGGTGGCCGAGATTAACGCCGCGCTGAAAGCCGCCTGCGAGAATAACGAATCGTTTAAATACAACGACGACGAAATCGTTTCCTCGGACGTGATCGGCCTGCCGTTCGGTTCGATCTTCGATGCAACCCAGACGGAAATCAGCGAAGTGGGCGATTTGCAGCTGGTGAAAACCGTCTCCTGGTACGATAACGAGTACGGATTTGTGACCCAGCTGGTGCGCGTGCTGCATAAGTACATCAGCCTGTAAGCTGAAACGCTGAAACGCTGAAACGCTGAAACGCTGAAACGCTGAAACGCTGAAATGTTGAGACGTTGATAAGTAGATACGGGCCGCTGTTTCTCTAATACTGAGAAGCGGCGGCCCGTTTGCGTTTCAGCGGCCCAGCTCGGCCAGTAAAAAGTCGATCAGCACGCGGATGGTTTCACTCTGCTGACGATGCTGCGGATACACCGCGCTCAGCGTCAGTGACGACGGATGACACGCATCCAGTACCGTGACTAAATCCCCACGCTTCAGCGCCTCACCGACGATAAACTCCGGCAGCAGCACCAGACCCAGCCCGGCCACCGCCGCATCCCGCAGCACCTCACCGTTATTGCTCTGCATCGGACCGCACACGGCGAAAACCTTCGTTTTACCTTCAACGTTCAGCTCCCAGCCGTACTGTCCTTCTCGCCCGAAGCGCAGGCAGGCGTGATGCTGCAAATCCTCCGCTACCTGCGGGATGCCTGCCCGCTGAAGATAGGCCGGGCTGGCGCAGATCACCCGCTTCAGCTCGCCCAGACGGCGGGCCATCAGCGTGGAATCAGCCAGCGTGCCGATGCGAATCGCCATATCAAACCCTTCGCCAATCACATCCACGTAGCGGTCCGCCAGTTCGGAGTGCAGCTGCACGGCGGGATGGCGGGCCAGAAAGGCGGCCAGCAGCGGCGACAGATGGCTCATGCCGAAGGACATCGGCATGCTCAGGCGAAAGGTGCCGTGCAGCTCGCGGCGGTGCTCCGAAACCGACTGCTCCGCCTCCTGAATGTTGTCGAGGATCTTCAGCGCGTGCCGGGCAAAGGTCTGCCCGGCGTCGGTCACCGACAGCTTACGGGTGTTGCGGACCAGCAGGCGTGCGCCGAGCGACGCCTCCAGCGCGGCCATGCGGCGGCTGACGTACTGCTTGGACAACAGCAGCTGTTCGGCCGCGGCGGTGAAGCTGCCGGCGTTAATCACGGCGACGTAAATTCTGAGGTCTTCTATCTGCATATTGTCCACTAAAATGTGACAGTGATTGCCGGTGCAGGCCATTGTTGGGCATATGAGTTTACTTATATTCTGTCTCTATCGGAAGGGCAAACGCCCGCCACCCAACAAAAACTAAGGAACACATCATGATCGAGCAAAGACTTTCAGCACAGCGTGGCCTGGGCGATCACGGCTGGTTGCATTCACGCCACACCTTCTCATTCGCTAACTACTGGGACCCAAAACAGGTCGGTTTCTCAGACCTGCTGGTGATTAACGATGACCAGGTGGCCAAATCCCGCGGCTTTGGCGCACACCCGCACAGCAACATGGAGATCATCTCCTACGTACTGGAAGGTGCGCTGGCGCATAAAGATTCCATGGGAACCGGTTCGGTGATTGTCCCCGGTGACGTGCAGTTGATGAGCGCGGGCAGCGGCGTGACCCACAGCGAGTTCAACCATTCGCAGACGGAAGGCGTGCACTTCCTGCAAATCTGGATTGTGCCAGCGGAAAAAAATACCGCGCCGGGCTATCAGCAGGTTTCCGTGCCGGACAGCGAAAAGCGCGGCCAGATGCGGCTGATTGTCTCGCCGCAGGGTGCCGACGGGTCGCTGAAGGTGCGCCAGGACATGCGGATTTACGCCGGTCTGTTTAACGGTGACGAAAGCCAGACGGTGACGCTGCCGGACGATCGCTACGCGTACATCCACGTTGCCCGTGGCAGCATCACCGTCAACGGCATTGAGTTTAAGGAGGGCGACGGGGCGCGGGTGCGTAACGAGCAGAAGCTGACCTTTACCGACGGCCAGGATGCGGAAGTGCTGCTGTTCGATCTGCGCCCGGTGGAAGTGAACCAGCCAACGCGCTAAGCGACAGAGGATAAAAAGCGCTGACTTCGGTCAGCGCTTTTTTTATGCCGTTAACGTTAAGCGAGTCGTTTAAACCGGGGCCACCAGATAACGAACGTCCGGCACGTTATCTTTCTGGTGAAATTCCCAGACCCGGTTCTGGATTTTTTGATCGTTCATGGTGTAGCGATCCTGCTGGCGCAGGTGTTCCATCCAGGAACCCACGATGAAGGTTTCCACAAAAATGCCCGGCTGCAGGATATCTTCATACACCGACCAGTTAATGGCCCCGCCGCGCCGCCTGACGCGCCGCATATCCTGCATACACAGGATAAAGTCATGCGCGTCCTGCTGGCGGATTAGATATTCATAGCTCACCATCACCGGTCCGCGATCGTGGTGAATATCCAGTGCCGGAACGGCGCTGTCGACATTGCTGAGGTCAAGATCCAGGTCCGGGTCCTGATTCAGCCGCCAGCGCAGTACCGTCGTGCTGGCCAGTATCATGCCGACCGTGGCCACGCACAGAGACACCGGAATACCGTAATGCGAGGCCAGCTGCCCCCATACTGCGCTGCCGACGGTCATGGAGCCGAAGAACACGGTAAGGTATACCGCCAGCGCGCGGGCTTTCACCCATTTCGCGGCGCTGCGCTGCGCCCCCAGATTCAGCGTGGAGAGGACCGCAATCCACGAGAAGCCGGTAAAGAATTCGAAGGCGTTCAGCAGCCAGAAATTTCGCACAAAGGCCAGCGCCAGCAGAGTGACGGCGAACATCAGGCTGGACAGGACCATCAGCCGATCCGGGTTAAAGCGCTGGCGCATCCGTGGCAGCAGCACGGCACCGAAAATCGCGCCGACGCCGATAAACGCCAGCATTATCCCGTAGCCGCCGGGGCCAAGATTTAACTCGCGGCGGGCGACCAGCGGCAGCAGCGCCCAGCCGGCGCTGCCGAAAACGAAGAAGGCGACCGTACGGACCAGCACGTTTCTCAGCACCGGTGCGGCATGCACATAGCGCAAACCCGCGCGCACCGCAGAGAAGAAGTGCTCCGGCGGCAGGCGCTGCACCGCCGGTTCCGCTTTCCAGCGATAAAGCACCCACGCCACGCCGAGAACGGACAGCGCGTTGAGCAGGAACACCATCCACGGACCGGCAAAGGAGAGGATCAGACCGCCCAACGCCGGGCCAATGGCACGGCTGATATTAATGCCCAGCGAGTTAAGCGCAATGGCCGGGCCAAGTTCCTCCTTGCGCACCAGATCCGGCACGATTGCCTGGAACGGCGGTGAACTCATCGCCGCCCCGGCGCTGAGCAGGAATGCCGCGATCAGCAGGATCAATGGCGTCACGTGGCCGGTAAAGGAGAGCACGGTTAGCCCGGCGGCGGCGATAAACACCCACAGCTGAGAAAACAGTAAATACTTTCGCCTGTCGACAATGTCGGCCATCACCCCGGAAGGCAGGGCAAACAGAAACATCGGCAGGCTGGCGGCCGCCTGTACCAGTGCCACGCTGAGCGGATCGGCGCTGAGCGTCAGCATGGTCCAGTTGATGCCGACATCGTTCATCCAGGAACCGATGTTAGAAACGACGGTGGCAATCCACAGCAGGCGAAAGACCGGCTGGCTCAGCGGCTGCCACGGTGATGTTCCGGCCTGCGGCGATTCGGCAACCTCCGGCGTGGCGCTGTGAATATCGTTAGTTTGCGCCATAAGCGCACCTCCTGTTACCAACCCGCCCTGAAAGGCATCCGCAATCGCGATCTTTCATTCGGCGTCAGTCGGTGACTAAAGTTAAGCGCCTCAGGAAACCCGGCACGACGGCTCGTCCCGCTGAAATCCAGGCGCAGAAAAACCGCCCCGTAGTGATACGGGGAGGCAGAGTTAATCGTGTTTCAGGGGATCAGAATGCGAAGCAGCTGCAGCCCAGCGCGCCCCAGAAGGCGTTGTCTTCGGCCACCGGCACGCTGGAACCGCGTGCGATATCATGATGATGGCTGTGCACGCCGCACGGGCCGCTGCACTGGTGAGGCTGCGAAGCAAAGGCCGCGCGACCGTTTGCCTGCGGCGGGGCGCTGCGGTAGTGGCCCGGGAATTTGATCACCGGTGACCATTCCGGCAGTACCGGAATCGACGGTGGCGCCTCGGAGGTAAACGATCCCGCCGCATACACCACGTTGCCGTCGACCACGGTCAGCACCGACTCAATGCCTTTGATCTCTTCTTCCGGCACCGCAAAGTAGTCTTTGCTCAGCACGGCCAGGTCCGCCAGCTGACCGGCTTTGATCTGGCCTTTTTTACCCTGCTCGCTGGAGAACCACGCGCTGCCCTGGGTCCACAGCATCAGTGCGGTATCGCGATCCAGGCGGGCGTTGACGTCATACATCTGCATGCCGCCGACGGTGCGGCCGGAAACCAGCCAGTACAGCGCGGTCCACGGGTTATAGCTGGCCACGCGGGTGGCATCCGTTCCCAGACCGACCGGCACGCCGGTTTCCAGCATCCGCGCAACCGGCGGCGTGTGTTTGGTGGCTTCAATACCGTAGCGTTCGGCGAAATATTCCCCCTGGAACGCCATGCGGTGCTGCACCGCGATGCCGCCGCCCAGCTCTTTGATGCGATCGATATTCTTCTGGGTGACGGTTTCCGCATGGTCGAAGAACCAGTGCAGGCCGTTGAACGGAATATCACGATTCACCTTCTCGAAGACATCCAGCATGCGGCTGATCGATTCGTTGTAGGTGGCGTGCAGGCGGAACGGCCAGCGGTGTTCCACCAGGTGGCGCACCACGCGCTCCAGCTCATCTTCCATCCCCGGTGCCAGGTCCGGGCGCGGCTCAAGGAAATCCTCGAAGTCGGCGGCGGAGAACACCAGCATCTCGCCCGCGCCGTTGTGACGGAAGTAGTCGGTGCCCTGACCCGGCGTCAGCATATCGGTCCACTTCTCGAAGTCTTCCAGCTCGTGGCCCGGGCGCTGCGTGAACAGGTTATAGGCGATACGCAGCGTCATCTGCTTTTTCTCGTGCAGCTCGGTGATCACTTCGTAATCTTCCGGGTAGTTCTGGAAGCCGCCGCCCGCATCGATGGCGCTGGTCAGGCCCAGACGGTTCAGCTCGCGCATAAACTGGCGGGTGGAGTTGACCTGCTGTTCCAGCGGCAGCTTCGGACCTTTGGCCAGCGTGGAGTACAGGATCATCGCGTTCGGACGGGCAATCAGCATACCCGTCGGGTTGCCGTTGCTGTCGCGCTGGATCTCGCCGCCCGGCGGGTTTGGCGTATCGCGGGTGTAGCCCACCACTTTTAACGCCGCGCGGTTCAGCAGGGCGCGATCGTACAGGTGCAGCACAAAGACCGGGGTATCCGGCGCGGCTTCGTTGATCTCTTCCAGCGTTGGCATGCGGCGCTCGGCAAACTGGAACTCATTCCAGCCGCCGACCACGCGCACCCACTGCGGGTTTGGCGTGCGCAGCGCCTGTTCTCTCAGCATACGCATGGCGTCGGCAATCGACGGCACGCCTTCCCAGCGGAGCTCCAGGTTGTAGTTCAGCCCGCCGCGGATCAGGTGCAGGTGTGAATCGTTCAGCCCCGGTACCGCCGTGTGCCCCTTCAGATCGATGATCTTCGTGCCTTCACAACTGTGCTGCATCACCTCGGCAAGAGTGCCGACTTCCAGAAACTTGCCGTCGCGGATCGCGACAGCGTCGGCAATCGGATTTTCGCGATCGACGGTATGAAAACGGCCGTTGGTTAAAATCAGGTCTGCTTTACCCAGCGTTACCATAGAACCTCCTGAACTGAGATGTCCGAATCAGGCCGACGGCCACGGACAAAGAAAATCGCTGCCGGAAAAGGCAGGACGTATAGGTAGATGACGGGATTATGGTCAGCAGGGCGGACGAGCGTCTAGTTATACAAACGGATAGGTATCCCTCCGTATAGGTATACACAGAGATAATAGTGCGGCGAAAAAAAGCTTCGTAGACTGCGCTCCATGGTCAACCCGGGACGCTCCACAGCGCCGCGACCCGGATGATGCAGAGTCATTAACGTCGTCATTTTTTATTAATCCAGCAACATTAACCTCAATGGGTATTACTATGACTAACTCGAAGCTTGAAGTCCTGACGCCACATAACAGCCAGATCATCTTCATCGACCAGCAGCCGCAGATGGCTTTTGGCGTGCAGTCAATTGACCGTCAGGTGCTGAAGAACAACACCGTTGCGCTGGCAAAGGCGGCGAAGGTCTTCAATATCCCAACCATTATCACCACCGTGGAAACCGAAAGCTTCTCGGGCAACACCTATCCGGAGCTGCTGGACGTGTTCCCTGGCCAGGACATCCTGGAGCGTACGTCAATGAACTCCTGGGACGACCAGAAAGTGCGTGATGCGCTGGCGGCGAACGGCAAGAAAAAAGTGGTGGTGTCCGGCCTGTGGACCGAAGTGTGTAACAACAGCTTCGCCCTGTGCGCCATGCTGGAAGGCGGCTACGAAATCTATATGGTGGCTGACGCATCTGGCGGT
The DNA here is from genome assembly GCF_016909495.1 of Pantoea coffeiphila. GTDB lineage: Bacteria > Pseudomonadota > Gammaproteobacteria > Enterobacterales > Enterobacteriaceae > Erwinia > Erwinia coffeiphila. The sequence continues at coordinate 226,651 of NZ_JAFBFW010000006.1, forward strand.
ACGACCAAAGAAGCGCATGACTACGCGATGCAGCGCATGATCCAGGCCGGTGTGATCCCGGTGACCTGGCAGCAGGTGATGCTGGAATGGCAGCGCGACTGGGCACACCGCGATACCTACAACGCCGTGATGGACATTGCGAAAGAGCATTCTGGTGCTTACGGTATCGGCGTGGATTACGCCTACACCATGGTGCACAAAGCGCCTTCACGTCAGAAGAGCGAACACCGTACCCTGGCTCCGGTCCCGGCACGTTAATTGTTCTTTGCCGGCCGGTGCCCCGTGCGCCGGCTGGCTTTGACTCATGACGGGGGAAAACCATGAGTCCGTTACTCGTTTCGCTGGGCGCAGGTGTGTTGATCGGGCTGGTTTACGCGCTGCTGAACGTGCGCTCACCGGCACCGCCCGCCATTGCGCTGATTGGCCTGCTGGGCATGGTTATCGGTGGTCAGCTTGCCGCGCAGTTCCTGTCGCGTTGATTTCTGCTAACAGGATGGGGTGAAGATGTTAAAGTCTTACGCTATTTCACTGCTGGTCGGTATGCTGGCCGGTGTGATTTATTCACTGATCGCCGTTGATTCACCGGCTCCACCGATTTTCGCGCTGGTGGGACTGTTTGGCATGCTGGTGGGGGAGCAGATTATCCCGCTGGTTAAACGGTTGATTAAACGAGAGCCGGTGACGCTCACCTGGTTTAAACAGGAGTGCGTACCGAAAATCAGCGGCACGCCGCCGCCAGACGAAAAGTCTGGTTAAGGACGCTCTCACGTTCCTGAGCATTTCAAAGGATAACAGCATGCAGCTGTCGCAGCGCATTGTCGTCGTTGATGACGAACGTTCCGTTCGCAGTGGGTTGAGTAACCTGCTCCAGTCGGAGGGATACTCAACCCGGATTTATGAGTCGGCGGAAACGCTGCTGGATGATGCCGATGCGTTGGCCGAGGCTGCGCTGTTTATCATTGATGTCAGGCTCAAAGGGATCAGCGGTTTTGAGCTGTTTATTGAACTTACCCGGCGCATTGAAAATCCGCCGGGTATTATTATTTCCGGCAACGGTGATGACAACACGTTGCGCTATGCCATCAGCCTCGGGGCCATCGCGTTTTTACCGAAGCCCATTGATATCGATACGCTACTTGATAGCGTGCGTCTGGCGCTGGCGACGGACAGGAGGTGCAGATGAGTACACTGCCGGAGGCGCATCCTCCCTTTGAACCCGGCGCATTATCCCTGTCCGACGAGCTTATCATCACCGCCCTGGCGCAGGAGGGAAACAGCGAATGGTTTTTATGCCGCCATCCCTCATCAGGCGAAAAGTGTGTTCTCACCACCGCCGCCAGCGAAGCCGCTCAGTTTCAGGTTTCACAACTGCTTAAAAATGAATATCTGCTGCGCGACAATCTCTCAACGCAGTGGGCGCTGAAGCCCTCTGCCCATACGCTGTACCACGGTCGCTATGCGCTGATTTACCCGGATTTCGCCTATCAGACGCTGGCCGATATGATGCGCGAGCAGCGGCCATCGCTGGAGAGCTTCCTGCACAGTGCCGCCATGCTGGCCGGTACGCTGGGGATGATGCACCAGCAGGGGCTGATCCACGGCGATATCAAACCGGCCCATTTTTTCGTTAGCGGAGAGGGCGGTTTCAGGCTCGGTGGTTTCGGCCTGTCCTGTTCTGCTTCGGAGGTGCTGCTACAAACCCAGCTGCCCGCATCGGGCGGTACACTGGCCTATATGTCCCCGGAGCACACCACGCGCACCACCCAGCGGGTCAGCAGCCTGAGCGATCTCTACAGCCTCGGCATCGTGTTGTATGAGCTGCTGACCGGCAAACTGCCGTTTGGCGCGCCGGGAGCCGGGCATTCTGAGTGGGTGCATCACCATATTGCCTCCGAGCCGCTGCCCCCTGAACGGGTGCGTCACGATGTGCCCGCCGTGGTCTCGGCAATCGTTCTGCGTTTACTGTGTAAATCGCCGGAGCAGCGCTATCAAAGCGCCGAAGGGCTACAGGCCGATCTGCGCCGCTGCCTGTCGCTTATCACCCCCGACGGCCAGATTGAAGGCTTTGACCTCGGTTCACAGGATCTGCCACAGACCGGCCCGTCTTCGGATGTGATGTACTACGATCACCCGCAGGCACAAGAGGTGCTGGACGCATTTGAGCGGTTCAGCCACAGCGGCAAGCACAAGCTGGTGATGATTGGCGGTGCACTCGGTTCGGGGAAGACGTCGCTTATCGCTTCCGCCGCGAAAAAACTACAGCAGAAGAAACTGCTGCTGACGGTGGTGAAAGCCGATCGGCATTCGCCGATTCTGCCGCACGGTATCCTGATCTCCGCTATTCGCACGCTGACCCTGCAACTGATGGGACTGCCCGCGATGGATATCGCCCGCTGGCGCGCGCATTTTACCCGCCTGCTGGGTGACTACAGCGAACTGGCGATCCACTTTTTTCCCGAGCTGGGCGTATTGCTCAATCAGAAAGGCCACTTCGCGGTCGATATCCACTCGCTGGATGCCCGCGATCGTTTCAACACCATGGCCTGTAGCATGATCAAAGCGTTTGCCACCCCCGGCAGGCCGCTGGTGATGATGATTGATGATATTCACTGGGCCGATCGCGCCAGCCTGGCACTGCTGCAAAACCTGCTCAGCCAGAGTGAAGATATCCCGCTGATGGTGGTAGTGAGCCACAAGGATTTCGCCACTTTGCCCTGCCAGACCATGCGCGGGCTGCTGACCACGCTGCGGGCATCGGCCGTGCGGGTCACCGACATTACGCCGCAGAGCCTGAGCATCAAACAGATTGCCCGTCGGCTGGCGGGCATGTTTCACGTGCGGGCCTCCGCCACCTGCGAACTGGCGCGGGTAGTGCATGAAAAAACGGGCGGCAATCCGCTGTTTACTCAGGAGTTTATCCGCCAGGCCGTGCAGCACGGCTTAATCAGTCACCGTAAATTCCCGCTGACCTGGCACTACGATCTCGATGCGATCAAGGCCTGCCAGTACAGTGAAAATGTTGCCAGTCTGGTCTTACAGCGCATGGAGATTGTGCCGGAAATCACCCGGCGGGTGCTGAGCAGCCTGGCGTGCCTGGGCGGCTCCGGCGGGCTGACTCTGCCCGGCAAAGTATTGAATCTGACGCAGGAAGAGATCCGCATGCACCTGCTGCCGGCGGCGGTGGCGCAGCTGATTACCCTGCATCAGGATGACTATGCTTTTACTCACGATCGTGTGCATGAAGCGGCAATCAACCTGATCGGTACGGATGAGAAAGATCGTCTTCACCTGCGTGCCGCCAGCCTGCTGGCGGAGCGGGCCAATGAGGATCTCAGCAACGATGCGCTGTTTCGGGTCGTGCATCATGTGGCTGCGATTAAAAACGCCGGGCTGCTTCGTCAGAGCGCGAGCCGATATCGCCAGCTGATCCTGCTGGCAACCCGGCGGGCAAAAAGCACCGGGGATTATGTTTCGGCGCTGCGATTTTTACAGGCCACCCAGCGAATGGATGCGCCGCTGACGGCGGAAGAAGATTTCACTTTTACCCTGGAAGCAGCGGAGTGCGAATTCTTGCACGGTAACCTGTCGACCGCGCAGGGCCACTGCACTAAGCTGCTCAGCGCACCGGGGAATCCTACCGATAAGGCGATTGCCGCCTGCATGATGGCGGAAATCCATATGCGGCGGTCAGACAGCAAGCTGGCGCTGGAGACGGCAATTGCGTGGCTGGCGGTGTTCGGCATTCATCTGAACCGCGAGCCGGACAAAGCCGAGTGCGATGCCGCCCGCATCAAACTCAAGGAGCAGGTGGGTAAAAACCCCTATACCCGCCTCAGACCGCTGTCGCTGATGACCTGCCGTAAAACCGAAGCGATCATGAATCTGATGGCCAGCGCCTGCATGTTCGCCGCGTTTGTCAGCCCGCGCCTGCACTTTATGATCGTCTGTAAGATGCTGCATCTGACTATGGACAAGGGAATGACCGGTGCCTCGACGTTTGCGCTTTCCTGGTATGGCGTGCTGTGCGGCGATCATTACAACGAATACAGCCGGGGATTTGCCAGCACGCTGCTGGCCCGCGAACTGGTCTATAAACACGATTTCACCAGCTTCAAGGCGCGGACGCTGCTGCCGCTGGACCAAGTCAGTATCTGGACCATGCCAACCACCTATTCTATCGAATGTGCCAAAACCACCTTTGACACCGCCGTCGCCGTAGGGGATCGCACCTCGGCCTGCCTGGCCCTGCGCCATCTGGTGATGAACTATTTAACGCGCGGCGATCACCTCGAAGGGGTGCAGACTTCCATCGAGCGCGGCCTGGCGTATGTCAGCAAGGCACAGTATCGGGACGTTGAGGTAATTTTGCAGATGCAGCGCGACTACGTGCTGTTTCTGCGTTTCGCCGGGGATGAGCCGTTCTCCGGCAAAAACTTCACGCCGGTGCCCATTTTGCAGATGAAACCGGGCACCGCCATTGAACCCCTTCTGCTGATGCAGTTCTGGTCGTGGCTATATCGCGGCATGGCGCACTTCTTCGCCGGGGAATATGCCTGCGCCAGCGACTGCTTTGCCCAGGCCGCGCCGCTCACCGGTTCGATCCCCGGTCATATACACCGGCTTGATTTCCACCTCTACAGCGCGCTGTCGGTGACTATTCCGCTCACTTCACAGACCTGTACCGAGGAACACCGGCAGTTTGTCGCCGCACACTATGAAATGATTGCCACCTGGGCGGTTGAAAATCCGCGCACCTTTGCCGATAAAGCCGGGCTACTGCGCGCGGAAATGCTGCGGCTGGAGGGGGATTCACTGCAGGCCGCACAGCAGTACGAGCTGGCCATCACCCTGTCGCGCGAAGGCCGCTTTGACCATATCAACGGCCTGGCCTGCGAGCTGGCCGCTGGCTATGCCAGCACCTGTGGACTGAGCGTGGCGGCGGATGGCTATATCAAAGGGGCCATGGCGGCCTGGGAGCGCTGGGGTGCCGGGGCTAAAGTCAGACAGCTGGAGCTGCGCTATCCTCACCATGCCTCTTCCCAGCGCCACGCCGCCTTCAGCACGGTGTCGTTTGAGCAGAGTGCGGAACTGAGCGATTTGCAAAGCGTAATTACCGCGGTGCGGGCGCTAACCGAAGAGATTAACCTCGACCGGCTGATCAACACGCTGATGATGATGCTGCTGGAAAGAGCAGGTGCACAGCACTGCCTGCTGATCCGCCTGCTGGACGGCAGCGTGCCGGAAATTGAGGCGCGGGCGGCCACCACCGCCGACGGTATTCGGGTGAAAATCGTGCAGGAAACACCGCTGGCTACGGATTTGCCGCTGTCGGTGCTGTCGGCGGTGATCCGTACCGGGCAGGAGATCCGCACCGGCAAACCGGAAGTGTTCAGTCCGTTCAGCCAGGACCCTTACCTGGTGGCTTCCGGCGCGGCGGTGATGTGCGTACCGATGTTTAAGCAGGCGCGTATGGTCGGGGTGCTGTATCTGGAAAACCGCCTGATGCCGGATGTGTTTACCGCCGAACATTCACGCGTGGTGTCGATGCTGGGCGCGCAGGCTGCCGTCTCACTGGAAACCGCGCGGCTGTATGCCGAGCTGATGGAGGAGAACGTTAACCGCCGTCGGGTTGAAAAACAGCTGCGCGCCAGCCAGACCTCGTTGATTATGGGTGAGAAAATCAGCCATACCGGCACCTGGCACTGGAATCTGGCAAAGGACCAGATGATGATTTCTGAAGAATATCGCCGCATTCTCGGCCTGCCACAGGAGCAAACCAGCCTGTCGATGGTGGAGTTTATGACTATGGTGCATCCCGACGACCATGGCTGCATTAGCGAGTTAGTCAGAGAAAGCGTGATTGACGGCGTCAGTATGCAGGCGGAATTTCGTATTATTCGCCGCGACGGCGAGTGCCGCTATATCAAGGGCATCGGCGATCCGGTCGAAAATCTGCCCGACGTCAGCGAATATTTCGGCACCATTTCCGATATCACCTCGCAGCGCCTGGCTGAAGATGCCGTACGCATCGCGCAGGCCGATCTCGCCCGTGTCTCCCGTGCGACCACGGTCGGGCAGCTTACCGCCTCGATTGCTCACGAGATTAATCAGCCGCTGATGTCGATTGTGGCGAATGCCGGTGCCAGCATGCGCTGGATCAAACGCGGCCCCGAACATATCGACAACGCCTGCCACGGCCTGCAGGAAATTCTGAGTGAAGGGAAGCGCGCGGGGGACATTATTCGCGGGCTGCAGGCACTGACCCGCAATCAGCTCTCTGAGTTTGCTCCGGCAAAACTGCATCATCTTGCGCGGGATATTCTGTCGCTTTCGCGTATGGAGCTGGAACGGCGCTGGATCTCGCTGGATTTAGATTTGCGCGCGATGAATGACAACATTTACTGCGAGCGGGTACAGATCCAACAGGTGCTGCTGAACCTGGTGGTGAATGCGATTGATGCGATGGTTGAAAAAGGTCGGGGTTCCAGCGTGCTGAAGCTGTCATCGTGTAATCCGACCCAGGATACGATTCTTTTCGAAGTAGCGGATAACGGCACCGGTCTGTCGGATGAGGTGATACTGCGTATTTTCGACTCTTTTTACACCACCAAAAAAGAGGGAATGGGGATGGGACTGACCATCAGCGAAGGGATTATCAAAAGGCATAAGGGCGAACTGAAAGCGGAGAACCGCGCGGAAGGCGGCAGCCGGTTCTGGTTTACGCTGCCAACGGAAGCCGAAAGCCCACATCCAGTTCCCTGAGGAACGACTCAGAGAATGTTCGGGGCCTGCAAAACACTAGCGGCTGGCTGATTTAACGATGCTGAGCCGCTCGGCAGCCCTGACCAGGTCCGACAGCGATCGTACCTGCATTTTTTCCATCACCCTGCGCTTATGCACCTTGGCAGTGATCTCACTGACGCCCATCTCGGCGGCAATCTGTTTATTCTGCAATCCGCCAATCGCCAGCATCATGACTTCGTTTTCACGCGGGGTCAGCGTCAGATGACGCTCGGTTAGCGCCAGCTTTTCCTGCGCAGCTTCCATACCCTGTTCGGAAATCCGTAACGCTTCTGCCACGGCCTGCAGCAGATGTTCAGGATCGACCGGCTTGGTTAAAAACTCACAGGCTCCGGCCTTCATCGCTTTTACCGTGATGGGGATGGTGCCGAACCCGGTAAGAAAGATGGTGGGAATTGAGTAACCGCGTTCGCTGAGCGCACGTGTCACATCGAAACCGTCAGATCCTGGCATATTGATATCGACAATCAGGCAGCAAGGCCCAGTGGAGAGTGATTCTGCAAGGAAAGACTGAGGAGAGGTAAACGGGGCGACACGATAATCTTCAGATTTAAGCAGGTTGGTCAGTGCGGCAATCACGGATGCATCATCATCAACAAGATAAACAGTATGATTCATTGGCAGATTCTCAGTTGATGTTATGGTCGTAACGAGAAAGTATGTACTTTAAGGTACAAGATATTTTTATTTGTAAGGATTATATAAAGGCCGCATCCTTTAATTATTAAATACTATACCAACTATCTGTAAATGACGACTATTTTTCTTACGGCAGGATTGTTGTTAACCTGATGAAATCATGTGAAAAATGCATTTTGTATGGCCGGTTTATTGTAAATGACCATGATGGAGTGATTATTGCAAAATATTTCCCGCTGGCGAATTGATACTGTTATTAAGAATAATCTTAGTTGCCACGACAAATTTTTTACTCTGACGTTGGTCAATACTTATCCTAATGTCTCATTTTTGGGAAAACAGTTAAATAATATTATTCAAACAGATCATGAATAATGAAACGTACCGGACGTTATTTTCATATTATCAGCGATAATATTATCCACTCGAAAAGAGGGGGATAAAGTGGATCGTAATTTTATGGGCAATTAACATCCGAATCGATCATAAAATTAACGTCTTGCGGTGATGTTTGATACTTCCGGGCTTTTCTGCGGCAATGCTTAAAAAGCAAATAGAAATTGGCGGATTATGATGGAGGGAAGGCGCGAGAAATCAGCGTGAAATTTTTCTTATCATTAATAAGCAAAGCGGATGAGAACGACTCAACAGAGAGGAACGGTCTGAAACAAACCCATGCAGGGTGCGTTCCCGGCCGCCTGCGATTAACCGTTCACAGGCGTCAGGAGAGAGTTCCGGCATGGGAGATTATTTGATCAGCTCGGCAGTAACGTAAGCCTGGTTATCCACGCGTGCACCGGTAATTTTATAGCTTGCACCACTCTGTTTTGCCTGTGCGGCCACTTTCGCTTCTGCCGCGTCCAGAGTAGAGGCAGTTGCGGTGATGTTTTGCGCCATGCTGCCGAATGAAACCAGAGCCAGTGCGGATACTGCAACGAAAGTTTTGATAGATTTCATGATTAATTCCTCAGTTGATTTTGTTTTGAGTGAAGCGTTTCGCCTCGATGGAATGCATAGTAGACCTGTGGCGGGATGAAAAACACCCCTGTCTTTTGCTGAAGTAAGTCAGAAAATTTGAACAATATTGAGCGAATCATTTGGCTGCCTGTAAATTGCGTGTATGCCTGGCAGACAACGGCAGTTCAACCACTCAGGCACATCTTAAAAGCGCCTGAACGTGCTTAAAGGGGAGGGGGGCGAATCATGGCTGGGATTTTTCGCGTTCAATTGTCCATTTGAAAATTAATCAATTATCTCTTCGTATAATTATCTGCCTGTATAGCTATCCATTTGTATAATTTATTTTCCCCCTCCGCTAAGTAGATAATCATCCTCCACTTTTAGCTTGCTCGCCGAGCGAATAACTTCGATTTATCCGCTGTCCGATCTGTAAAATGAGCGGAATGGAGAAAACATGCACATTATCAGCCCTGAACGAGAGCCGTTAACCCGCAAGGAGCCCTGTTCGGCATGGGGAATCAAGTCGGTGGTACAGGATATTCTTCCGTGGATCGAAGATAACCTTGATAACGAACGTATCAGGGTCAGTACCGTCACTCGTAAGAGCGGCTACGGCCATTCGCATTTCCAGCGCGTGTTCAGAAAACAAACGGGCTACAACCTGGCCGAATATATTCGCACCCGGCGTTTGATCCGCGCGGCACAGTCGCTGTTGTTTACCGATAAAGACATTATGCAAATCGCGTTTGATAACGGATTTACCAGCCAGCAAACCTTCTCGCGAACGTTCCGTAAGTATCTGAATGTGCCGCCTGCTACGTTCAGAAAAAGGCACGCCCGGCGGACGCAGCAGCCGCGTAACAGCGTTATCTTTGCCTGGCGCTGCCTGTCCGGTGCGGAGCAGCGTCGCTTCACCTGCTAGTGCTGCTGGCGACCTGCCGCGACGGCGCTTCGCCAGCATCAAACTGCAGCAGATTACCGGCGAAACACCGATGTTCAGCGGCTTTTCGGACACAAGAAAAGTGATAATCAACGGTGAGCGGGATTATCTTGCCTTACGTTCGCGATAACCCCTCCCACTGCTCCGGGGTCAGCGTTTTCACATCAAACTGGTCGCGGGTGCGGCAATAGGTATTGCCGCCCATGCGGCCAATGGTATCCATCAGCTGCTGATCGATGTGCAGATTCTCGGGATTAACCGCATCGCTACGCACGTATACACCTACCACTTCCCCCAGAATGATTTCCCGTGCCGGGCCAACCTGCAGGGTGGTGTGGCGGCGGCACTCCAGCGCGGCCGGGGCGGAGAGAATGCGCGGGCTGCCAACCCGGCGACCCGCAACGGTGGCCAGCCCGGCTTCCTCCAGTTCATTCACCTCGGGGCCAAATTTGATCGCGCAGATCTCCATCTGACGCACCAGCGCATCATCGACGATATGCACGGTAAATTCGCCGGTTTCACGGATATTGCGTGCGGTATCCTTAAAACGCATGTCGCTGTAGTTTTCCACGCCGATGGCCACTATCGCCGGGTCGTGCGTCAGCACGTTAAAGAAGCTGAACGGCCCGGCGTTGGGTTTACCGTTTTTATCGACCGTGGTCACCAACGCAACGGGTCTGGGGATAACGGTACCGATCAGGATCTTATAGCGTTCCCGCTCGTTCAGTTCGGCAAAATCAAACCATGTATGATTTTCAGGCTGGCTCATTTCAGACTCCGGCGCGAACGCGGTGGGTTTCCAGCTGGGTATGGCGGCTGAGGTTCTCAAAACCGTCCTCGGTGACAACGTAACAGTCGCCAATATTACACCCTGCCGACAGCGGCTCCAGCCACTGCGTATGCAGAACAAACACCATGCCGGTTTCCAGCCGATCGTAGTTGTGCGATGAGATATTGAAGCTGTTTTGCCCGCCCGCCATACCGACCGAATGACCGAGATTCGGATTGTGCGGGCCGTGGGTTGCCGGGTAAACATGCATCAGCTTACGCCCCTGGGCTTCCCAGTCGACATCGCGCACGTACTGCTGCGGGATCAGCCGCGCCTCGCCGTCCGGCATCGCAGACCAGTTGTAGGGCATGGTGCGCGCTTCGGCATCGTTCAGCATGCCCTGCTCAATCATTGGGCCGAAGGCGGCATTGTTGATATCGCGCATCAATGCACCGGGCTTAATCAGCCGCTCGGCGCGCTTCACACCTTCGGTACAGGCCGCCAGCACGATTTCCTGGCGCTCGGTAATGTCACCCACAGCAATCATGCGCGCCGTTTGTGCGGTATAGCCACGCCAGGTGACGTTAGAGATATAGAGGTTGATCAAATCTCCCGGACGTACGACGTGTCCGTAGGGCTTGCCGCAGTGCGTACCAAATTCGTTAATGCCAATCTGATAGCCGTCACCGGTTTCGCCACCAAAGGCCATTTGCGCGGCGGTAAAGGCGGCAAAAATTTCATGATCGGTGACGCCCGGTTTTGCCACGTGATACGCCGCCTGGGTGCCGATACTGATTAACTGTGCGGCCGCTCGGAACATCTCGATTTCACGCGGGGAGCGAATTTTTTGCAGGCGGTCGAGAATCGGGTTATCGCTGATAAAGCGACAGCCGGGCATTAAGGTGTGCAGCGCGGCCTGGAAGGTCAGCGATGTCCGATCGCCAATTTCCCCAATCTGCGCCTTGTTCAGGCCGAGGCGGGCGAGGATGTCCGCGCATTTCTCTGCGGTTTTCAGGACGGCATCACCGGGGCGATCGGCATACTCGCGGCCAATCGGCCCAATCTGCCAGATATCTTCAACCAGCAGCGGTTCGCCCGCTGGCGGCAGCAGCACCGACTGCGTGAAGAAGGAGAGCAGAGTCAGCGGCTTGTCGGCGTCGGTAGGAATAATCAGTACCCCTTCGCGCATCCAGTCGCAAATGTAGCGCAGGTAAGCGTTGGACGCATGAAACCAGCCGACGCTGCCCGCATGGACGACAAGCGCATCGTGACCGGCTTCTACCGCCTGGCGGCGGATGCGCCGCAGGCGCTCGGCGAACTCGGCTTCCGGCAAAGGCAGCGGCGCCGAAAAGGTGAAGTCCGGCTGGAAATCGGCCAGCAGAGAGCCGATGCGATAGCCCGCCGACGCGGTCGCATGAGTATGCATAATAGTTCCTTGTGAAATCAGTCGATCAGTGATTTTGCGGTCGCGGAGCCAGCACCCGGCGAGCGACCAGTAATCCCAACAGGGTGAGGCCAATCAATATCCCGGAGATCGCCGCCACGCGGACGTCCAGTGATTCTTCAATCAGCGCAAACATTCGCAGCGGCAGTACCGTGGTACTGGCGTCCGCGAGGAAAAGTGACACCGTGACGTTATCCAGCGACTGGATAAACACCAGAAACGCACCGGCCAGAATGCCGGGCATCAGCAGCGGCAGCGTGACGCGGCGCAGCGTCATAAACCAGCTGGCACCCATGGTAGTTGATGCCTCGGCCAGCGACGGGTTCATCCCCTGAGCCACCACCGAGGCAGCGCGATACATCAGCGGGCCAAACACCACGATATGACCGGTGACCGTCAGCCAGAGCGAAGGCTGGAAGCCGACAAAATTAGCGACAATCAGCGCGGCCAGCCCGTAAACCAGGCTCGGCATGACCAGCGGCGCAAGCAGCAGGGGTTCAATGCTGTTCACGCTTTTCCGCGTCATACGGGTCATTCCAATGGTGGCCGGCACCGCAAACAGCAGCGATCCCGCCACCGCCAGAGCGGCAATTTTCAGCGAATTGCCCGCCGCGATATGCTCGGTTGCGGAGCGAACCGGGTCCAGCAGCGCTTCATACCAGCGCAGTGAAAACCCTTCCGGCGGGTATTTCAGCGTCTGACCGGCGGTGAAGGACATCATCAGTGCGATAACGATCGGCGCGATCAGATAGATCAGGCAGAGTACGCCAAAACCGTAGACAAACACCTTGTAAAGCAGCGCTGGAACAGGATTCTCGCGAAAATTAAGCATGACCGTTCAGCCTCCTGTGGCGTGAAATCATGGAGAGGGCAACCAGTAAACAGCCGGTGGACAGCAGCAGCACAACCGCAATCGCCGAGGCCAGCGGCCAGTCAAACAGCGTGCCGACTTCACGATAGATCAGCTGCGGAACGTAGACGTTGCGTGCCCCACCGATCACCGCCTGGGTGACGAACGAGCTGCTGGTGCTGGCAATCACCAGTATCCAGCCTGCCAGCAGACCCGGCAGCATGACGGGCAGCATCACGGTAATCAGAATGCGCCACGGACCGGCACCGGAAACCTGTGCGGCTTCGGTCAGTGAGTAAGGCGTGCGGGTCAGAATGGCAATCAGCGGCAGCAGGATCAGCGGCAGATCGATCTGACACATCGCCATCACCAGCCCCAGCTCGGTAAACATCAGGCTGGTGGGCGTGCCGGTGATCCCCAGCGCCATCAACGCATCGCTGATCGGCCCCTGGCGGCCCAGGATGACGATCCACGCGAATGTACGCACCACGTTGCTGGTCAGCATCGGGATTAGCGTCAGGAAGATAATCATCTGCCGAATCGTGCGCCCGCTGTGCCAGTAAAGCAGGGCAATCGGCAGGCCCAGCAGGGTGGTGCCGATGGCCGTCTCCAGCCCCAGTCGGGCGGTGTTCACCAGTACGCGAAAGTTAAAGGCATCGCCAAAAAATCGCGCGTAGTGTTCAAGGGTAAGCCCGCCGGGGTGGATAAAGCTGAATCCGATCAGTACAACGAGCGGCACGGCAAAAAACAGCACCGACAGCACCAGCATCGGAACAATATAAGGAAAGCCGCTCTGCTTCATTTCGTCACCTCAGCCTGCAACAAGGGTGTCAAATTCGCGTATCCAGGCATCGCGATTTTTGTTGATGCTGTCCCAGTCGGGATAGACCAGCGTTTTCAGCTGCTCGCGAGTGACATAGGCGGCGATCTCCGGCGTCAGTGCGACTTCGCTGTTGGTGGGGAACATTTCGGCCGGCGGCAGCTTGAACCGGTCTTGTGCCGCCTGCGAGATGGCGGCATCCATATAGGCATAGACCGCATCGGCATTGCGGCTGCCGCTGGCAAGATGAATGTTGACCGGGGCGGCCGGGGAACCACTCTCCGGGTGAACAAACTCCGCGTTCATCCCCAGACTTTTCAGGCGCGCCACGTTGCCGGTACTGCACATAAACACCGCGATTTCGCCCTGCTGGAACAGCGTCATCTGATGGTTGGTGCTGTCGACGATGTTTTTCATCTGCTCGGGATATTTGCGGAACAGGTCGAACACCGCTTTCATATCGTCCGGGCCGCTGCCGTAGAGTTTGGCGATTTCCGTGTAGGCCATCACTGCGGTGTTGGAAGCAAAACCGGTCCAGGACACCAGCCCTTTGTAAGCCGGATTTTCAAACAGATCTTTATAGCCACGCGGACGCGGCACCAAATCCGGGTTATAGGCAATACCGTTCACTTCCACCGTGACCGTAGGCCCGTACTCGCCCTGAAAATCAGGGGCGATCAGGTGCCAGTTTTTCAGCCGGGTCGGATCGATTTTCTGGATCAGATTATTTTGTACCGCGACGGTCATCTGCCCCGGTGACATCAGCAGCGCGTCGTAGGAGGGATTTCCCCGACTCGCCATCACTTTTGCCAGCTGATCCTGCGCCATCGCCGGGGCGATAGTCAGTCCGTAGCCCTCTTTTTGCAGCATCGGCGTGAGGACGGTGCGATAGGCATCCTCCCAGGTTCCGGGGAAGGTCGCCGCTACCGCGCGGCCTTTATCGGCAGCCATCGCGCGCAGTGAAACGGGTAACATTGCGGCGGCGGCGGAGCCTGCCAGTAGCTGACCAAACCGACGACGACTGATTGGGAAATCTTTCATGGTGTTGACCTCAGGTTAAGCATTCAGGGTTGCGGTTCAGCCGGGAAGGCGTGACAGCGTGTGGTATCAATGTCGGCAAAGAGTGACGTGCCGGGTAACGGGGCCGCTGTGCCGGGGCGGCGGACCTCAGAGGCGCGCAGGCTGCTGCCGCAGTCCAGTTTCAGTTCATGAAGCAGCACCGGGCCGAGCGGCACGGAAACGGTGACCGTCACCTTCTGGCTGTTCTCGCCGGGCTGAGGTAGCAGACGCACTTCCTCCGGACGACAGGTCAGGGTCACTTTTGATCCAGGGGTAAAGCTGAGACGGCGCGGCAGGCGCAGCGTGGTATTGTCCGCCAGGCCGACCAGCGTGGTGTCATCGTCAAAACGCAGTACGGTGGCAGGCAGCTGATTGGCCTGGCCAATAAAAGTATTCACAAACAGCGAGCGCGGCCGGTCGTAAACAGCCATGGGCGTATCGATCTGCTCAACGTGGCCTTTGTTCATCAGCACCAGGCGATTGGCCAGACTCTGCGCCTCTTCCTGGTCGTGGGTGACGATCAGCGTGGTAATACCCAGCGTTTTTTGCAGATGCAGCAGCTCCACCTGTAAATCAAAGCGCAGGGCGCGATCCAGTGCGCCAAACGGTTCATCGAGCAGAAGCAGAGAAGGGCGACCGGCAATCGCACGAGCAACCGCCACCCGCTGCTGCTGGCCACCCGACAGTTCACGCGGCAGACGATTGCCGAATTCACCGAGGCGCACCATCGCCAGCATCTCTTCAACCCGCTTCTGTCGTGCCGGGCGGGAAATCTGCTGACACGCCAGCGGATAGGCAATATTTTCCGCAACGGTCAGGTGCGGGAACAGCGCATAGTTCTGGAAAACCATACCGATGCCGCGCGCTCTGGCGGATAACGACGCAAGATCGTCATCCCCCAACACGATTTTTCCTGCCTTAGGCTGGATCAGTCCGGCGATCGCCCGCAGCACCGTTGATTTGCCGCAGCCGCTTGGCCCTAAAAGCGCAACGACTTCTCCGGGTTCGATAGTGAAGGAGATATCGTTTATCGCATTACTGCCGCCGTAGCTGTGAGTCAGGCCCTGCACGCTCAGGCGCTTGCGTAAGGACATGGATTGCATTTCTGCCATAGTGCTTCCCAGGTTGAAGGTGCTGAAAAAAGCCAGGAACGATGTATCAGGGAGATAGCAAGCGATGTGCCAGATTGAATGAAAGAATGAGTTTTGTTTTTAAAATCATGAAATTAAATGAAAATAAATTTAAAATATAAATTCGCACAAAGTTTCGCATAAATGTGAATCTTTAATTAATCCTGTTTTGACTCATCAATGCTGTTCACGGTGGTGCAAAATCATCCTCATATTGGTGCATTCGTATGCGCTTAGGGAGAGCGGCCGGAAGAAGTAAGAGCTGTAAAATCTGGCGGTTGTGATGAATTATTAAATTAAATCATTGAGATAGATGCATGTCTTGCTTTTCACTGTCATTAATATCTATGTAACCAAAATTAATAATTAACTTTCGAATATAGTTAAAACAAAATTTAATTATATAAATTTTATTTAAAATCAGTTTATTAGGTTGGTTTTTCCTTTTATGGCACATGATTTGCACTCTCTCTGAGCGTTGCTAACTATCAAAAGGAAAGAGTCGTGAGATTAGGTATCGATGGGTTGAAGCTGCCCGAAGTGAAAAAGCGCGGCGCGCTGGCCAGTCTGGATCATGTCAAGTCTCTGGGGCTGGGCGGGGTCTTCTTCAGTACGCTGCTGGATATGAGCCCTACGCTGGATCGCGGTGCGCTGCGGGAACTGCGCAGCAGGGCCGACGAGCTGGATCTTTACCTGGAAGCCGGACTCGGAAAAATTAATCCGTTCTGCAATGCCGAAGTGCCTGAACTGCGTGCCGCAGGCGGCGGTGACATTATTGCAGGCCTGAGCCGGATGATTGAGGCCGGCGCTGAAATTGGCTGCCGTGAACTGTGGGTTTCCACCGGGAACTTTAAACCGCAGTTTACCGGGCGCTTTGCGGTTGATCGCTTCCGCACCGACGTCAGCTGGGAAGATCAGCTGCTGGCCACGGAGAAAGTGCTGCGTTTGCTGGCTCCCGTGGCGCGGGCGCACGGTGTGCATATGAATATCGAAACCCATGACGAGATTACCTCATTTGAGATCCTGCGATTGATCGAGGCAGTAGGTGAGGATTGCGTTGGCGTAGTGCTCGACACCGCGAACATGCTGCAGCGGGGCGAACATCCGCTGCTGGCGGCACGCAGGCTGGCACCCTGGGTACGGCAAACCCACATTAAGGACGCCTACGTTGGCCGCGCGCCGGGCGGGCTGGACTTCCAGCCGCGCCCATGCGGTAGCGGTATCGTGGATTTTTCCCCGATTCTGGCCCTGCTGGCCGGGGTGAATCCGCAGATTAATCTGTCGCTTGAAATTGCTCAGTCCTGCGAGGATAAGCCGCGCCAGGCCTGGCCACGGCAGTGTATTCAGATAGACGATCCGCTGTGGCGTGCAGGCCATCCGGACCTCAACGAACAGGAGCTGGATGCCTATTTCACCCTGCTGGATGCCTTTGAGCAGCGGGTTGCCGCCGGAGAGATTGCCGACTGGGAGAGCTATGAACGCGCGCACTATGGCTATCCCAGCTATCAGCATCAACCCTACGGTTACACGCAGACCGTAGGCTTTATTCAGCAATCCGCCGATCATATCCGCGCACTCTGCGCTGCACAGGGCATCGATTTAAGGTAAAAGTTGCGCAGGAATTTAATTACAGAGATAGTGAAGCAACCGTCTGAATTCAGGTGTGAACAGGGAGAAAACATGAAAAAGCCGCGCGGCCGTCCTGCGGCAGCCGATAAAAGCGCCGACAGCCATGATGATGTCTCTGAGCGGATACGCATTACGCTGGCGAAAGCCATCAGCGAGGGGGCATTAAAACCGGGCAGCAAAATTCTGGAAGAGGCGATTGCCGATCACTTCGGCGTCAGCCGTACCGTGGTTCGTGGTGCGCTGGGCGTACTGGAGAGCGATCACCTGCTGGAGCGCAAACGCAATCGCGGCACTTTTGTGGCTGAACCAGGCATTGAGGAAGCGCGCAGCCTGTTTGAGGCCCGCCGCAAGCTGGAAGGTATTTTACTTGAGCTGGTGGCCGCAAGAGTCACTGCTGCCGAGCTGGAATCGCTGGAAAAACTGGCTGACGAGGAAGAACGGGTTCATCAGCACGGTGACGAGAAATCGCGTGCCGTGCAGTCCGGACAGTTCCACATCGCACTGGCGGACCTTGCGCACAATGCGGTGCTGACTGAAGTCCTGGCGAAAATTGTTGCCCGCCTGTCGCTGGTGATGTCGCTGTATGAGGATCATCGCCATGACGACTGTGGCGCGGATCATCACCGGATGATTGTTCAGGCTCTGAAGGATAACAATCTGCAGCAGGCCCGGCAGCTGATGGAGCACCATCTGGCCGATATCGAAAGCCGCGTCAAGCTGACGACCGGGCAGGGCGATCGCCATTCGTTTATCTCCGTGCTGGAGAATTTTTCCTGACCGATGAAAATTCCTGATTTAAATCTGATTATTGCGCTGGATGCGCTGCTGGACGAGGGTTCGGTGATTGGTGCCGCGCGCAGAATGAACCTCAGCCCGCCGGCGATGAGCCGCACCCTGACCCGTATCCGGCATCAGCTGGGCGACCCGATTCTGGTTAAGTCGGGGCGGAAAATGGTGCCCACACCCCGGGCGCTGGCGCTCAGGGACGAAGTCCATCAGGTGATGGGTGAGGCGATTCGCCTGCTTCAGCCGCAGTCGGGGGTGGATTTATCCCAGCTGGAGCGCACCTTCACGCTGCACGCCAACGATGTGTTTATCAGCGCGTTTGGCGGCGTGCTGCTCAGCCGCCTGAGGCAGGAGGCGGTCAATGTCAGCCTGCGCTTTACCCCGGAAAACGGCAGCGATGAAGACAGCCTGCGCGACGGCAAGGTGGATCTGTATATCAGCGCGATGCGACCGCTGGGTGACGATATCCACGTGCAGTCGCTGTTTTCCACCCATTTTATGGGGCTGGCGCGAGAGGATCATCCGATTTTCGCCAGCGAGATCACTCCGGAATCCTTTGCCCGCTACGAGCAGATCAGCGTGTCGCGTCGCGGGCGCGCGCGGGGGCCGATCGACAAACGCCTGGCGGAGCTGGGGCTGGTGCGCCACATCTCGCTGGTGGTGCCGACCTTCCATTCGGGAGTGTTTTCGCTGGGGAACTCCGATCTGATCCTGCCGCTGCCGGGCCACGTGGTCCGCGCGGTGCAGGAGATGGGGATTAAAACGCGGGCCTTTCCGCTGCCGGTGGAGCTGGATGCCATTCCTATCGTGCAGGCCTGGCATCCGCGATTCCAGAACGATCCCGCCCATCAGTGGCTGCGGCGGACTATTCACCAACTCTGTATTCAATCCGATGGGGCGTAATCTCGCTTAGCACGACTGCTCCGTCTCTTCGTTTTCAACCAGCACCGGACAGGCCGCGAGGTCGATCACTTCCTTAACAATGGAGTGTTCGACCCAGCGCTTCAGCGACGATAAATGCCGGTGCCCCATCACAATCAGATCGACCTTCAGCCTTGCCGCCTGCTGGATAATCACCTGCGTCGGCTCACCGCCGACGATCAGCCCGCTCACCTTGCAATTCTCCCAGCGCAGGCTGCCAACGGCCTGGTTCACCGTTTCCTGCGCGGCCTGATATTCGCGATCGGCCGGAGGGTAAATCAAACCGTCGCTGGCCTCCGTTGCATGCTGCTCCTCCAGGTAAAAATAGTTTTCCTCTGGCAGCAGATACGCGCCGTCGACCACGCACAGAATATGTATTGTTGCCGGGTGTCCGGCGGTGACTTTACGGCTGAGCTCAATCACCGCCAGCGACTGCGGCGAACCGTCCAGCGCGACCAGTATCGTATTAAACATGCTGTTTCCTTCTTAGGCAGGGTTAAAGCACGCATCTTCCGGTTCTCAGGCGGGTAAATAAATGCCTCCGGGCGCATCTGACCAGTGCGCCAGACGCACGCCTCGGCTGCACACATCGCAATTCCTGTCCCTCCTGCATCTTTCTAGACTGTGCGCCTGATCGACTGGAAAGGATGAACTATGCAAACACTCGCGCAACCCAAAGCTGCGCCGCCCGCGGCGGCGTTTGACCTGCGCATCATGACAGGGCTGACCGGTATTTTGCTGGCATCGCTGGTGGCCGGATTAAACGAGCACGTAACGGATATCGCCATGACCGACGTTCGCGGCGTGCTGTCGGTCAGCCACGATGAAGGCAGCTGGCTGACCACGCTGTATGAAGCTGCGCAGGTGGCGGCGATGGCGTTTGCACCGTGGTTTTCGGCCACGCTGTCGCTGCGCCGTTTTACCCTCGGCGTGACCGCCGTGTTTATGCTGGCGGGGATGCTGTGCCCGCTGGCACCCAATCTGCCGACCCTCTACGTGCTGCGCACGATCCAGGGGCTGTTTGGCGGCTGCCTGCCGCCGATGCTGATGAGCGCGGCGCTGCGCTTTTTACCGCCGGGGATCAAGCTGTACGGCCTGGGGGCCTATGCGCTGACGGCAACGTTCGGACCGAATCTGGGCATTCCGCTGGCGGCGTTGTGGACCGAGTACACCGGCTGGCAAATGGTGTTCTGGCAAATCATCCCGATCTGCCTGCTGGCGATGGCCGCCGTTTCCTGGGGCATTCCGCAGGACCCGCTGCGGCTGGAACGCTTCGCGCAGTTCAACTGGGTGGGTCTGCTGCTCGGACTCCCGGCCATTACCTCGCTGGTGGTGGTGCTGGAGCAGGGCACGCGGCTGGGCTGGCTGGATTCACCGTTTATCTGCCGGATGCTGCTGCTGGGGCTGACAACCCTGACGCTGTTTATGATCAACGAATGGTTCCATCCGCTGCCGTTTTTCAAAGTGCAGCAGCTGGCGCGGCGTAACTTAACCTTCTCGCTGGTTACCCTCGGCGGGGTGCTGGTTGTTCTGGTGGCGGTGCCGGGGATACCGGCTGGGTATCTGGCGGAGATCCAGGGCTACCGGCCGCTGCAAACCGTGCCGCTGGCGCTGTACGTGGCGCTGGGTCAGCTGGTTGCGCTGCCGCTGGTCTCGGCGCTGTGCAATTTCACCCGCGTTGACTGCCGCTGGGTGTTGGCCTGCGGTCTGGGTCTGATCGCCGCGACCTGCTACCTCGGCAGCGCAATGACCTCCGACTGGATACGCGACAACTTCTACGGCCTGCAAATGCTGCAAATCCTCGGGCAGCCGATGGCGGTGATACCACTACTGTTGCTGGCGACCAACGGCCTGCCCCCCGCCGAAGGGCCATTTGCTTCCGCGTGGTTTAACACCGTGAAGGGCATGGCGGCGGTGGTGGGTAGCGGCGTACTGGAAGGGTTGACCACCGCGCGTGAACATTTCCACTCCAACACGCTGGTCAATCAGTGGGGCAACAGCGGTCAGGCGCTGTCGATCCCCCCTTCTGACGGTGAAGGCCTGTCCGCGCTGGCGGAACAGATCCACGTGCAGGCGGTGGTACTGGCTTACGCCGACGTTTATCAGGTGATGACTCTGCTGACCGCGATTCTGATTTTATTTATTCCTTTAATGGCAACCCGCGTGTATCCACCGCGACCGCTTGCCGCTTCTCATGCATAAGGCTTGAACATGACTTTATTGAAATTGACTAAGAAGAACGTACCGGTTGTGGCCGGGGCAGCCGTACTGGCCGTGGCGGCAGGGATCGGGTTTGGCCTGCTGGGCGATAGCGCCGACCAGCGAACCAACGATGCCTTTATCCGCGCCGACTACACCGTGGTCACGCCGCGTATCACCGGGCAGATTGCGCGGGTGGCAGTAAAAGACAATCAGTATGTGGAACAGGGGCAGCTGCTGGTAGAGATCGATGACCGCGATCTGCTGTCGGAACTGAACGCGGCAGAGGCCAGCGTGGTGGTGCAGCAGGCCACGGTGGCCAATGCCAGCGCCAGTCTGGCGCAGCAGCAGTCGATGATTGCCCAGGCTGACGCTACGCTGGCCGCCAGCCGGGCCGGTTACGTCTTTGCTAAAGCGGAGCTGGCGCGCTATCTCGATCTGGCCGCCCACGGCGCGGGCAGCCAGCAAAATGCCCAGCTGGCACGATCGCGGATCGACACCGCTCAGGCCAACGTGGCACGCGATACCGCCACGCTCAACGCCGCCCGGGCGAAAACCGTGGTGTTACAGGCGGAATTCCAGCGGGCGCAGGGGGAGCTACAGCGATCGCAGGCGATGCTGGATACCGCCAGGCTGAAACTGTCGTACACCAAAATCCTGGCCCCGATTGCCGGATGGGTTGGGCAGCGCGTCGTGCGTGAGGGGGCATACGTGACGCCCGGCACGCCGATGCTGGCGGTGGTGCCGCTGAATAAAGCCTACGTGGTGGCCAACTTTCAGGAAACCCAGCTTGAGCACGTGCGGCCAGGGCAGCGGGTGGATATCCGCGTCGACAGCTTCGGCGGGGCGCTGCTGCACGGTGTGGTAAACAGCTTTGCCCCGGCGACGGGCGTGACCTTTTCGGCGATTACGCCGGATAACGCCACCGGCAACTTTACCAAGGTGGTGCAGCGTATTCCGGTCAAAATTGAACTCGACGGCGGCCAGCGGCAGGCGGAACAGCTGCGGGTGGGCATGGCGGTGGAGGCCACTATTCATACCGTGAAGGCAGGAGAGAAATCATGAAACTGACGGCCTTAGCCACCAGTATTCTGCTGCTGAGCGGCTGCATGGTTGGCCCGGACTTCACGCCGCCTGAGGTGAGCAGCCCGCAGACGTGGCCGCAGGGTCACGCACCGGGGCGCATTGCGGAACGCGAACTGCAGCCGCAGTGGTGGCACATTTTCCATGATGACACGCTGACTGCGCTGGTTGAGCAATCCGCGCGCAGCAACTTCGATGTGCAGGCGGCGGGCGCGCGTCTGTTACAGGCGCAGGCGGAGCACCGTGTGGTGACCGGGGAGAGCCTGCCGTCGGTTGACGCTACGGCGTCGTACCGGCGCGCCCGCAACAGCCAGAACGGGCTGCAGGATATCTCCGGCCTGGGCGGTAAAAAGGCCTGGAGCGTGTGGCAGCCGGGCATCGGCGCATCCTGGGAGCTGGATATGTGGGGACGGCTGCGGCGGGAACGGGAATCGTCCGCCGCCCGCGTCGAGGTCAGCGACGACCAGCGCCGTGCGGTGCTGTTAACCGTGCAGGCGGCGACCGTCAGTGATTATTTCCAGCTGCGCAGCGTGCAGCTCCAGCGCGATATCAGCCTGCAAAACCTGGACATCGCTCGCCACAGCCTGAAGCTGACCGGCATCCGCATGGTCGACGGCGTGGCTACCCGGCTGGAGGTGGCCCAGGCGCAGGCGCAGGTAGCCTCGGTGGAATCGACCCTGCCGATCCTCGAACAGCAGGAAACGCACCTGATGAACTCGCTAAGCTTCCTGCTGGGCGAAAACCCGGGGGCGTTAACCAAGCGGCTGGCCGGGAGCCGACCGCTGCCGCTGACGCCGCCGGAAGTGCCGGTTGGTCTGCCGTCCGAGCTGGCGCAGCGACGACCGGATATCCGCGCCGCCGAGGCGCAGCTGCATGCGGCCACCGCCGACATTGGCGTGGCGACCGCAGATTTCTATCCGAGCATTACCCTGAGCGGCAACGTCGGGCTACAGGCGATGCAGTTCAGCCAGCTGGGGAACTGGGGATCGCGCCTTTACAGCTTCGGCCCGTCGCTGAATCTGCCGATATTTGAAGGCGGACGGCTGCGCGGCCAGCTGGCGCTGAAAAAAGCACAGCAGCAGGAAGCGGCAATCCACTTCCAGTCCACGGTACTCAAGGCCTGGCATGAAGTGAGTGATGCGATGGTGGATTACGACACCTATCAGCGCCAGCGCAGCCAGCTGGCGACCCTGGTGGAAAACGATCGCATCGCGCTGGCGGCGGCATCGAAACAGTACGAAGCGGGTGCCACCGACTTCCTCAACGTGCTGACCATGCAAAAAGAGCTGCTGGCTTCGCAGCAGGAGCAGGTAAAAAGCGATGCCAATGTGTCGCTGGCGCTGGTACGGCTGTATCAGGCGCTGGGAGGAGGATGGGAGAGCGGGAAGAGTTAACCCTCGCTTTCTCATAAAGTAAAACACTCAATTAAAAAGGTTACGCAACTGGCGTAACCTTTTTATTGTCGGCGGTGAAAATACCCGATGACGGCTTATTCAACCCACAACGATCGGATTATTATATTGATTCACTGAAATAACGATAAATCCCGGCCTTTTTTAAAAAGAGTTTATTAATTTTTTTAATTCATTAGGTTCATTAAAGAATAAAGAAACAGTTATATAATTCGTCGCATATCTGTTTTACCGAATTACATAGCCGATATAGTGATTTTACAACCCCCCTCTGACCATTCCAGTATGGTTGTCTTATTCAGGCGGAATGAATGATGGCAGATGCCATATCGATTATTTCTCCCTGTCTCCCGTTTAATATTTTGCGCACCTGATGCTGAACACTTTCCCCGTGCCGCCTGTCCGCTGCGCGTAAGGGAGAGCCGTCGACAAGCGCAGATCGTATTTTCTTTTAAGGCTGTCGCCATCATGACCATCAAAATAGCAGTGGTAGGACTGGGTGCGCTGGGCTGTGCAACCCTGCTGGCACTGGCACGCAAAGGTTTTCACGTTGAGGGATTCGAGCAGTATCGCGTCGGAAATAATATCGGTGCATCAGGGGGCCGTTCTCGTCAGCATCGACTGATCTACGGTGAAGGCGCGGCTTACACGACCCTGCTACAGCGCGCCAGCCAGCTCTGGCATCAGCTGGAGCAGGAACAGCAAACCCAGCTGTTTTGGGGGGGAGGATGCCTCACCATCGGTACGCCTGACAGCCCGTGGTTTACGGCGGTGGAAAATTCGGCGAAGAAGCAAAATCTGCCCCATGAGCGACTATCGCGCGCGGCGCTGAATCAGAGATTCCCGCGCCTGAATATTGATGAAGATGAGGAAGGCATTTTTGACCCCGCCGGGGGCATTTTGCTGACGCATGAACTGCTGCTGGCATCCGCCGGGCAGGCACAGCAGCTGGGGGCAAAGGTGCACGAACAGACTCAAATCGATGGGATTGTGGCGCGAGACGGCGCGGTCGAACTGACAATTAACGGTCAGGTAAGCTCTTTTGATCGGGTGATTGTGACCACCGGTGCGTGGAGCAAGCGGCTGCTCCCCGATTTACCCATCTCCTCACGCCGACTCGGCATGAGCTTTCACGTGGGCAAAGAAAGCGGCTTCGACAGCGTGGCGTTTCCTCCAACGATGCGCGTGAGCGCCGGGCGGGCGATGTGGAATACCCAGCCCCTGCCGGATGGCAAAAACTTTAAATTCTTTGTGGGCGATGCCGAGCTGAATGAACAGCTCGACCCCGAGCTTGTTGCCACCGAAGCCACCGGCAGTCTGACGCCTGTGCTCCACGAGCGCCTCGATCGGCACGTGGCGGATGCGGTGAACGGCGCACACCGCACCATCGTGGGCGGCGGCACCTGGCCGGAAGCCTACACCCACGATCAGGCTCCGCTGCTTGGCGAACTGAAAACACATCCCCACGTCTGGATTGGCATTGGCCTGTCCGGGCATGGCTTTAAACTGGCCCCCGCGCTGGGCGAGTTGCTGTCTGAGGCCGTTGCAGGCGAAGTCAATATTGCCCGCGACTGGCCTCTTTTTTCGCCTGAACGGCATTTTGCTGAACCGCAGGCGGTTTACTCTCGATAATCACCGGGTATCTCATGAAGAAAATATTACTGGCTGCTTTAATCGGTAGCCTGACGCACGCTGCACTGGCCGCGCCTTTAGCGACAACGTTAAAAGATAAACAGCTGCACGGCATTATGCAGAATGACTACGAACCGGTCGTCTTTGTTGACGATAAGGGAGAGAACAGCGGCTATTTCTACGAAATAGTTTCAGCGGCGGCAACTAAGCTGGGCGCGAAGCTGGACGTTAAGAATGGCACTTTTGATACCTTTATTCCCGGTCTGCAAAGCCATCGTTACGATCTGGCACTCGGCACCGATGCCACCGTGCCGCGCCAGCAGGTGGTGGATATCGTGCCTTTGATTGATGCCGGTTATTCGTTTATTACCCGCAGCGATGGCACCGTCAAGCTTTCCAGCGAGCTGACATCGCTCTGCGGTCATTCCGTTGCCGCACTGGCCGGGCAATCTACTATTGACGCGCTGAACCAGCAGGCAGCAGCCTGCCAGCAGCAGGGTAAACCGGCGCTGAAGGTGGCCATCTATCCGTCGCGCTCTGCGGCGTGGCTGGCGGTAAAAAGCGGTCAGGCTGAACTCACTCCGGTCTATACCGGCGAAGCGGGCTGGATAGTTAAAAAAGATCCAACCTGGCGAGTTACCGGGCCGGTATTTAACAGCGGTCAGTCCGGTTTTGCCGTAGATAAGCAGCAGGGTCATGCCCAGCTGTGGGCCGACGCGGTGAATGCGCTGATTGCCGACGGCAGTTATCAAAAGATTTTACAGAAGTACGGTGTAGAAAGCGTGGCGCTGAAAACGGTGGTCATCAACCCGGCTAAATAAGCCCCCTCAACATCGTTAAAAACCGGCAAAGGAATGCATAAATCGGCATTGAGCAGAATAGTGATAACTGACTTAATGCCATTTCATTACCTTTATTGTTATCCGGTAATATCATGAGTGAAATAAATGAAAGCCTGGTGAAAATTGTCCCAGGTCATACCACACGGCCGCCTGACCAGGGCGTTTCATCCTCTAATTTCGACACGCTACAGCGTATTAATCAGGCGGAAGAAAAACACGGCGTTCGCCAGGCGTGGCGCTGGCGCAGACATCTTTCTGCGATCGCCGTCAGCGCCATCTTAATTATTTTAATCTGGCAGGCAGCGGAAAACCCGGCATTTGACTGGCCGCTGGTCGGGCATTATTTATTTGACGGCCAGATCCTTAAAGGCCTGTGGACAACACTCTGGCTGACCGCTCTGGTGACCCTGCTGAGCGTGGTCTTTGGCGTGGTCGTTGCCTTAATGCGGCTCTCGCGTAACCCGGTCGTGTCTCTTTTCGCCTGGAGCTATATCTGGCTGTTTCGCGCTACGCCACTGCTGGTGCAGCTGCTGTTCTGGTTTAACATTGGCTATCTTGTACCGCGCCTGACGCTGGGCTGGCCCGGCGATACTCCCTGGTTCAGCGTGTCAACGAACGATCTCATTAGCGCGATTGGCGCCTCGATTCTCGGTTTAACCCTGCACGGCATGGCTTATTCAGCGGAGTTTATTCGGGGAGGGCTGCTGGCGGTTCCGCAGGGGCAGAAAGAAGCGGCCACCATGCTGGGGCTTTCGCCGTCAGAGATATTTATCAAAATTACCTTGCCTCAGTCGCTTCGCACGATTATTCCCGCCCTGGGAAATTTCCTGATTGATAATTTAAAAGGCACATCAATTATCAGCGTCGTGGCGGTGACGGAGTTACTCTACTCTGCCCAACTTATCTACAACCGAAATTACAAAATTATTCCGTTATTACTGGTGGCGACATTCTGGTATGTGGTTGTCACGTCCGTATTGTCTTTATTACAACACTGGAGCGAGCGTTATTACGGTCGCGGGTATCATCGAAAATAATTAAGGTTCTGCTATGAGCGAATCCCCTGTCCCGGCTTTGGATAATAAAAAGTCGACGGTGCTGCGCGCCCGTCGTTTACAGAAACGCTATGACGATAACATCGTCCTGCAGCATATCGACCTCGATATTGTCGAAGGTGAAGTGCTGTGCCTGATTGGCCCATCGGGTTCGGGTAAAAGTACGCTACTGCGCCTGCTGGCGACGCTGGAGTCACCGGACAGCGGGGTGGTGTTTTTTCACGACACGCCGCTGGGCATTGTGGAGCGAGGCGGCAACTTATATACCGCCCCGGAAAAAATCATCCGGCAGCAGCGCGATCGCATTGGTTTCGTTTTCCAGCAGTTCAACCTGTTTCCGCATCTGACCGTTCTGCAAAACGTCATGCTTGCTCCGCGCCTGCAGGGCCAGCGTGGGAAAGCCGAAGATAAAGCGCGCGCGCTGCTGGAACGTGTTGGCCTGGCGCACAAAGCGGATGCCTGGCCCGCATCACTTTCAGGCGGGCAGCAGCAGCGCGTGGCCATTGCCCGTGCCCTGGCACGCGATCCCGCGTTGATCTTGTTTGATGAACCGACCAGCGCGCTCGACCCCGAGCTGGTTAATGAAGTGCTGGCGGTGATGACCGATCTGGCGGCAACCGGGATCACTATGGTGGTTGCCACCCATGAAATGCAGTTTGCCCGCCGGGTTGCCAGCAATGTGGCGTTTCTGGATAAAGGCCACATTGTGGAATATGGCTCACCGCAGCAGGTGCTTGATGCCCCGCAGCAACCGCGGACGCGGGCCTTCCTGCAACAAATCTCCTCTCTGCGCAGCGAGGCTGAACATGTCTGAGATCATCGTTAAAACACCGGTATTCGAGGCCGTTTTCCAACCGCTGCGGGTGGGGCATTTGCTGCTGCGAAACCGCATCATCAACTCCGGCCACGGTACGTCTCTGGGGCCGGGCACGCACAACGAAGATTTACTGGCCTATGAAGCGCGGCGGGCTGAAGGCGGCGCGGCCGTGGTGATCACTCAGGCGAATGCGGTCAGTGCGGGCTGCGGTGATTTTTACGTGCACGATGAAGCGCGGGACGGCAAATACGATCGCCTGGCCAGCCGCATTCAGGCGCACGGTGCTTACTGCTTTGTGCAGCTTAATCATCCCGGCCGTCAGGCGTTTCTTGGCCCGAATCGCAGTGACGAAATTTTGTTTTCCGCGTCGGCGATCCCGCAGCGCGAATATGGAGGCGCAGTCCGCGTGCCGCTGGCGCTGGATGAGGCGCAGATTGAACAAATCATCGAAGATTTCGCTGCCGCTGCTGAAGCCGTCGCGCAGACGAAAGTGGATGGCATTGAACTGCATTTTGGCCACGGCAATCTGGTGCAGCAGTTCCTCAGCCCGGAAACCAATGTGCGGGAGGACCGCTGGGGTGGGAGCGCGGAAAACCGCAGCCGTTTTGCGCTGGCGATTCTGGAACGTATCCGCGCCCGCATCGGCACCCGATTAGTGGTGGGCGCGCGCGTCAATCTTGAGCTGGCACCGCAGGCGGAAGAAAGGGTGGAACTCACCGGGCAGATTGTGGCATTGGGTAACAGCGGCCTGCTGGATTATCTCTCCGTGAGCGGCGGCAATTTTTCCAGCGGCTGGGGGGTGGCAACCAATCTGCCGGACGCCAGCTTCCCGCCTGCGCTGTGGCAGCAGGCGGCAGCGACGCTGAAGCGACAGTTACCGCATTTACCGATCTGGCTGGCCGGGCGCGTGCTGAACGTGGCGCTGGCGGACCGCTTAATTGCGGAAGGCGTCTGTGACGCTGTCACTATGGCGCGTGAGCTGGTCGCCGATCCCGATCTGCCGCGCAACGCGCAGCAGGGAGCAAGCGACCGCACGCGCCCCTGCGTCGGCATTCAGTCCGGCTGCTGGCAGCGCGTTGCCGACGGCAAACCTATTCACTGCGCATTCAATCCGGTTGCCGGACGTGAAGCCGAGGCCGCGCGCTGGCAGGCACCGGTCAACGAAAAAGCCTTAAAAGTGGTAGTGGTCGGCGCCGGGCCTGCCGGTCTGGAGGCCGCGCGTAATGCGGCGTTGCAGGGACATCAGGTGGTGCTGTATGACCGCGCATCGCGGCCCGGCGGGCAGCTGGCGCTGATAGAACAGGTGCCTCATCGCCAGGATCTGCGCAATATCATCGACTGGTATGTCCGCGAACTGACGCACAGCGGGGCAGAGTTTCGCCTGGGTGAAGAGGTGACGCTGGACAAACTACGCGCGGCGGCGGCCGATCGGGTGATTATCGCCACCGGCAGTCAGGAAACCGCGGTCGGCAACGAACACGCCGGTTTTTCGGGCGAGATCCTCACCGTTAATCAGGCGTTGCAACACGCCGCCAGCGTTCCGGGTTCGGTGATGGTTTATGACGAATGGGGCGGCCGCGCGGCACTCAGCGTGGCCGAGTTTCTCGCGCAGCAGGGCCATCAGATTGAGTTTGTCACCTCTCTGAAATGGGCGGGACAGGGACTGAATGACACCGTTCGGCTACCCGCAGTGAGTCGTCTGGCAAAGCTTGGGGTGAATTTCCAGGCGGAACACCGCGTGGCGCTGCATCAGGGATGTTTACAGGTACAAAATCAGCTCAGCGGCGCGTGGCACCCGCTCTCCGATTCATTCGCCATGCTGGTGACCTCACTGATCCCCGCCGGGAATAACGCGCTGTATCTCGCCGCGAAGCAGGCCGGATTTTCTGTACAGCTGGTGGGGGATGCCCGTGCTCCGCGCGGACTCACTGAAGCCACGCGAGAAGGCTATCTGGCGGCGCGTTCATTTGGCAATGTTTCTTTAATTCCGGCTTTGTAGCCGTCACTTCAACTGGGGAAAAGAGAATGAAAAAAAGCTTTATTGCGCTGTCGGTCCTGCTGGCGGCGAGCCAGGCTAATGCCACCACGATCGCCAACTCACCCTACGAGGGAAAAACGCTGGTCACCGCGATCCAGTATGACTGGGAGCCGCTGTCGTACAAAAACGACCAGGGGCAACCCACGGGTTATTTTTACGATATTGCCAATGAGGCAGCACATCGGCTGGGGGCAAAATTAGCGGTGACCAGCGGTGATTTTGCCGCCGTGATACCGGCGATTCAGTCGGGAAAATTCACGCTGGCGGCCGGGCTGGACGCCACGCCAGAGCGTCAGCAGGTGGTTGATATCGCCTCAACGGTGCGGGCGGGCTACCAGCTGATTGTGCTGAAAAACTCCCCCCTGAAGCAGGACGTGAAGCTCAGCGATCTGTGCGGTAAAACCGTTGCGCTGCTTGCCAGCCACCCGTCGACGAAAACCTTTGAGCACATTTCACAGCAGTGTGAATCGAGTGGCAAATCAGCGGTGAAAGTGAGTCAGTTCCCCGATCGCGGCGCGACCTGGCTGGCGCTGCGCTCCGGTCGTGCAGATGCCACATTGGGTTATACCGGGGAGAATGGCTGGCTGTTACAGAAACAGGCGGATTTAAAGCGCGTCGGGCCCATCTTTGACACGGTCTATGCCGGAATTCCCGTCAGCAAATCCTCAGGCAATGCGAAATACTGGGTCGAAGCGATCAATTCATTGATCAAAGACGGCACTTACCAAAAGATCCTCGCCAAATATGGCGTTGAGGATGTCGCCATTGACCACTCTGAACTTAACCCGGGGAAATAGTCACCCGGGCTGATGGCGGGTGAAACCGCTTTGTCGTCTGCTGCTGGCGCAGGAGGTGGTGTATCAGGCCTGGAAAGAGGGGCAGGTATTCTTCTACGTCAGTGGCAACGTGCTTGAAATTACGCCGTTGTTGACATTCGTCAACGCTCGCAATAAGATCCTACAATCGGAGGCTAAGGAAGAGACATCCGAACAAGTGAAAAGACATCCGAACAAACACATTCAGGCAGCGATTGAATATGCATTGAGCCAGGGCTGGATTTGGGTTCCATCAGGTGATTCGGCACACTGCTTTTGCAAGTTGCGATGCGGTAACCCTGATATCCAGCACCGAGATCACCAAATGAGCGTATGGTCGACGCCAAAAAGTGCTGAAAATCACGCCAGGCAAATCAGGCGCAAAGTAGACCACTGCCCTTAATTGTGGCCAGTAAAGGGAGAGAACCACCTCCTGTGTATTAAGAGCATTTCTGCACACTAAACGAAGAGGCATTATGGCGCTTTATAACTTCACTCTGACGCTATCAGGCGTTACGTATGAAACCGAAGGACTGGAAGACGCGCTGTATGAAAGTGGCTGTGACGATGCGCTGATCTGCGCATATGGGAACTCTATCTACGTTGAGTTTGACCGTGAAGCTGATTCCCTGGATGAAGCTATTGCATCAGCGGTTGAAAATATCGAATCAGCCGGAATCGGCGCTGTGGTTGCCTCTGTCGATTCTGCCCTGGTGGGGTTGAGCGATATCGCTGAAATCACACAAATGTCGCGACAGGCCATTGCGATGCTGAAAGATGGCACCCGCGGCAGCGGCGACTTCCCATGCCCTATCCAGCGTATCAAAGGTCAGTCCCCGCTTTGGGACTGGGCGGACGTGGCTGAATGGCTGTTGAAAAACGGCCGATTGAAAGAGGGCAGCGAGCTGGTTGTTAACGCTCGCGTATTAAGTAAATGGAATCTGGCGCTGAGGTCCAGCGCCTCAAAAGACTTTAAAGAAGTCGAATCCATCGCAGCATCACTGGTTGAGAGACGCCGAAGAACGGTCGCATAACTTCCTTCATCTTACTCATCAACGATCCTGCTATTGGCACTCCCACATCGTTCCCTCTCGTACGTCAGATCCTGATCGGCCGACGAGTAAGAATTTTGACGAAGGCACCGACCAAAAGCGCGGAATAGTAAAGGGGGACAAAAATTAACCCCAGGGCAATCAGCATCGCACCCGCGGACAGTAATAACGCGACGGTGCTGTCCGGGGACTGTAAGGCCAGCAGCCCTTTTTCAATGCCCGTCAGAAATGCCAGCCCCTGAAGCCGGGCGTAAAGCCATGACGTGCCGACCAGAACGGTACCTATCCAGAAGCTTATCCAGCAAAGCGCTGAAGTAAAACTGACCGCTGTTTGTCGCATTAACATCCTCTCCCTCCCTTTTTAGCTATTTTACAACAGGATGCTGTGATAGTGCTCCGGATACTGCAACACGTGAGAAATCGTCTGGAGATTTTCTGCGCACAGTTCCCGCGACCACGCGCCGCCCAGGCAGATGCGCAATGCGTCGGGGGGATTATTATCGGTGCAGAACGCCGCGCTGGAAACGGCGCTGACGCCGAGTTCGCGCAGCTTCACGGCCACTTCTGCCGGATTCCAGTTATGGTGGCGCGGCAGCAGCAGCCAGAGGTGAAACCCCTGCTTAGAGGCGCGCACGGTGAACGGCTGCAAAATATCCGCCGCCAGCTTCTGGCGGATGCCGGCTTCCACTCGAATCGAGTCCAGCACGCGGTCGGCGGTGCCATCCTGAATCCACTGCGCGACCAGGCCATTGGTTATCGGGCTGGCCATCACATTCAGTGCGCGCAGCGCCCCGGCCAGCAGCTCCGTATTGCGTCTGCCCGGTCCCTTAACGAACGCGGTGCGTAAGCCGGGACCGAAGCATTTCGACATGCCGGTAATATACCAGGTCAGCTGCGGTATCAGCTCACTGAAACTCGTAATGTGCTCCGTTGCCAGCGCGGCATAGGCTTCATCTTCAATCACCGGAATGCTGTAGCGTTCGGCGACGTCGGCCAGGGCTTCGCGTCGGCGCAGGGGAATGGTCAGCGTGGTGGGGTTCTGTAGCGTCGGGTTGACGTAGAGCGCGCCGATATTTCCCGTCTGGCACTGATGCTCAAACGCACGCGGCAGCGGGCCGTCTTCATCACAGGGCAGCGACTGGAGTGGAATGTTCAGCTGGCTGGCAATGGCTTTCAGACCGGGATAAATCAGCGAGGCAACCGCCACACTGCCGCCCCGGCGGCACAGCAGAGTCAATAACCCCACCAGCGCACTGTGGATGCCGGGCGTAATCAGCACCTCCTCAACGCTGACCGGCGGCAGCTGCTTTTCCAGCCACACTTTAGCCATCACCTTATCGTCAGCCGTGCCGCCAAAATCCTGATAGCGCAGCAGGTGGATAATGTCTTTCTGCGCGAACATGTTAACGGCCCCGTCGCGGATAGCCTGCGCCAGCTCTTCACCCGGCTCAATCGGCGAGTTCATGGTCATCTCATAACTGCTGCCGCCGGTGAGCGGTACGGCAGGCACCTTGCCGCGAATAAAACTGCCTAACCCCGGCCGGGAATCAATCAGCCCGCGTCGTTTTGCTTCGGCGTAGCCCCGGGTCACGGTGGTGTAGTTAAGCGACAGCGACACGGCCAGATCGCGAAGGGGCGGCAGCCGGTCGCGTGGCTGAAACTCCCCGCTGTTAATGCCGTCAGCAATGATATCGGCGATCAGCAGATAAGCCGGGCGCTGGGTCTGATGAGTGAGATGGGTGTTCCAGCTGCTGGAGAGTTTGGTCAGCATCGTCGTCGCGCCTCGGGTCATAGCAAGACCCACACTATGCCGCCCGCCGTGACCCTCTGCAATCAAGTTTCCATTGATTGCATCATTGATTGCATGATGATTTTTGTTGTGTGCTTTTTTGGTGCAAAACAGCATCAAACCAGTGCATTTATGCCGTTATGACCCGCTGATATCCGGGCGAAAGTCAGGGGATTACGCCGGGTAAAAATTTTTTTGGCTCACAAAATAAGCAATTGATAGGAGCTTGATTGCATCGGGTGAAATCGCGGCTGGCACGTCCCTTGCTCCCGTTAATACAGCATCACCTGCGGATGCGCCAACATGGGGAGCCAGACTCCCCCAGACACTAAACGGGAGAAACGTGCTATGCCAAAAGTCACATTACCAGCTCATGCCACCGGTGATTTCTTTGTCGATTACGAAGAGAAGGTGTTCGAGGATGTGAAAGCGGAACCGGGCCAGAAGGCGTTAGTCACCTTCCATACGGTGGCCTTTGAAGGATCGATTGGCTTCGTCAATATGCTGCAGGCCACCCGGCTACAGCGCAAAGGATTCGAAACCTCGATCCTGCTTTACGGCCCGGGCGTTTTACTGGGCGTGCAGCGCGGCTACCCGACCATCGGCGCGGAAGCGTTTCCCGGTCATCAGAACTATGCCAACCAGCTGAACAAATTCATGGCCGAGGGCGGCAAAGTGTATGCCTGTCGTTTTGCACTCCAGGCACTGTACGGCCACGGCGAGCCGTCGCTGCTGGAAGGCGTGCGCCCGATCAACCCGCTGGATGTGCTGGATCTTAAGCTGCTGCACGTGCGCGACAATGCACTGGTTATTGACACCTGGACCATGTAAGCGGAGGTGCAAGATGGCTGGATCACGCATTATCCGCGCCGCTGCAGCTCAGATTGCTCCCGATCTTTACGAGGCCAGCAAAACGCTGGCCAAAGTACTCGAGGCAATCGACAAGGCCGCAGAACAGGGCGCTGAAATCATCGTATTTCCTGAAACCTTTGTTCCCTATTACCCGTACTTTTCGTTTATCACTCCCGCGATGACCGCCGGTGCTGAACATCTGAAACTTTACGAGCAGGCGGTGGTGGTCCCCGGGCCGATTACGTATGCCGTCGGCGAACGCGCCCGCGTGCGCAAGATGGTGGTGGTGCTGGGGGTGAATGAACGCGATCGCGGCACGCTGTACAACACGCAGCTGGTGTTTGATGC
The DNA here is from genome assembly GCF_016909495.1 of Pantoea coffeiphila. Lineage (GTDB taxonomy): Bacteria > Pseudomonadota > Gammaproteobacteria > Enterobacterales > Enterobacteriaceae > Erwinia > Erwinia coffeiphila. The sequence goes on from NZ_JAFBFW010000006.1 coordinate 261,333, forward strand.
CAGCGGAGAGCTGGTGCTCAAACGCCGCAAAATCACGCCAACCTATCATGAGCGGATGATCTGGGGACAGGGAGATGGTGCCGGGCTAAAAGTGGTTGAAACCGCCGTCGGCCGCGTGGGCGCGCTGGCCTGCTGGGAGCACTACAACCCGCTGGCGCGCTACAGCCTGATGACCCAGCACGAGGAGATCCACTGTAGCCAGTTCCCCGGTTCGCTGGTGGGGCCGATTTTCGCGGAGCAGATGGACGTTACCATCCGCCATCATGCGCTGGAGTCCGGCTGCTTTGTGATCAACGCCACCGGCTGGCTGACGGAGGCGCAGATCGGTGAGCTGACAGCCGATCCCGCCTTGCAGAAAGGGCTGCGCGGCGGGTGCAACACCGCGATTATCTCTCCGGAAGGCCGCCATCTGGTGCCGCCGCTGACGGAAGGGGAAGGTATCCTGGTGGCCGATCTGGATATGGCGCTGATCACCAAACGTAAGCGGATGATGGATTCCGTGGGTCACTACGCCCGCCCGGAGCTGCTGAGCCTGGTGCTGAATAATACGCCAGCGCGCTACGTGATCCCCCACAGCCCTGAGGCTGAACCAGAAGGAGCGCGCGATGCAGAACGCCCCACTTAATCGTCAGCAGCTGATCACCGAGCTTCTTACCCAGGGAGTACAGGTGATCAACCCGCAGCAGCAGCATGCGAGCCGCCACGGCGGGGCCGGGCCTTCCGATCACCAGGCGATGAATATTGACGGCGTGACGGTGATGGTGCCGGTCTACACCCATTCCGCGCACCGTTCACCGTGGCAGGTGAAGCATGAAGAGTCGGGGACAACCCGCCTGTATAACCAGAGCATTCCCGTGCGGGAGATCGGGATTACCCGCAAGCCGCGCTTCTATGAGCGGCAGACGGCGGAGGGGATCCCCTATTCGCAGATTGCCACCCTGCACGGCACCGACGTGCTGGCGACTACGGTACTCCAGACCTGTATTCGTTATGAAAATCGGGCCAAAGCCTGTCAGTTTTGCGCCATCGGCCAGTCCCTGGCGGCAGGGAGTACCATCGCCCGCAAGACGCCCCAGCAGCTGGCCGAAGTGGCTAAAGCGGCGGTGGAATTAGACGGCGTTAAACATATGGTGATGACCACCGGCACGCCGTCGGGCAGCGACCGGGGCGCGCGCATCCTGGTGGAAAGCGCCGAAGCAATTAAAGCCGCCGTGAATCTGCCGCTACAGGGGCAGTGCGAACCGCCGGGCGATCCCCGCTGGTTTCAGCGCCTGAAGGATGCCGGTATCGATGCATTAGGCATGCACCTGGAGGCCGTTACGCCAGAAGTGCGTGCGCGCATTATGCCGGGCAAAGCGCAGGTCAGCGTCGATCAGTATCTGGTTGCCTTCGCCGATGCGGTGGCGGTATTCGGCCGTGGCCAGGTCAGTACCTATATCCTGGCGGGGCTGGGGGATACGCCGCAGGCCATTCTGACGCTGTCGGAGAAGCTGATTGCGCTGGGCGTTTATCCCTTCGTGGTGCCGTTCGTACCGATCAGCGGCACACCGCTGGAGCATCATGCCGCGCCGGACAGCGCCTTTATGACGTCCATTCTGCAACCGCTGGGACAGATGCTGAATCAGGCCAATCTTCGCTCCCGCGATATCAAAGCCGGCTGCGGCCGCTGCGGTGCCTGTTCGTCACTCTCCAGTTTTGAGCAGGCGATGGCCTGAAGGAGTACCGATGAATCACTACGCCGGATACACCATAAAATGGGTCACGCTGCCGTGGGAACGGCAAAAAGCCTATGACCTGCGCCAGCGCGTCTTCTGCCAGGAACAACAGCTGTTCCAGGGCGACGATCGCGATGACATTGATAAGCACGCCCGTCTGCTGGTCGCGCTGGGCAGCGTCGGCGGCTGGCACGATGAGGTGGTGGGCACCGTACGTATTCATCAGCCGGAGCCGGGCATCTGGGTCGGTTCCCGACTGGCGGTGGACAGCCTGTACCGGCGTCAGGGGCAGCTCGGCCCGACCCTGATTCGGCTGGCGGTATGCAGCGCCCATGCGCTGGGCTGCACGGCGTTTTATGCCCAGGTTCAGCACCAGAACGAACCGCTGTTCAGACGTATGCACTGGCACACGCTGGACAGTTTCGACCTGCACGGCGTGCGGCATGTGCGTATGCAGGCCGACCTTAATTTCTATCCTCCCTGCCACGATCCCCGCAGCGGGATGGTGATCGGCAGCGCCACGCGGCCGCGCGCTGCCTGGACCGCGGACTTCCTGACGGGGGCGGCATGATGGAAAACGAACTGACCGCGCTGATTTCCCGTCTGCATACTTTCAGCGGCCTGGCCCACAAGCAGGATATTCAGCTTATTGCGCAGCAGCTGCGTGAAGCGTGGCCTAACCCCTGCGCAAACGGCGATGACTGCGCGCTGATCCCCGACGGCGAGGGGTACAAGCTGCTGGCGATGGAGGGATTTATCAATCGCTTCGTCGCGGAAGATCCGTGGTTCGCCGGCTGGTGTGGCGTGATGGTGAACCTGAGCGATATCGCTGCGATGGGCGGGCGGCCGCTGGCGGTCGTTAATGCTCTGTGGGACGACTCGCTGCCGCACGCCGGGCGGATCGTACAGGGAATGGCCGCCGCCTCCCGGGCTTATCAGGTTCCAATCGTCGGTGGGCATACCAACCTGCGTGGCGATCGGCCGCAGCTTGCGGTGGCGGTGCTGGGCGAAACGCGGCATCCGCTGAGCAGCTTTCTTGTACAGCCGGGGCAGGCACTGATGGTGGCGATCAATTTGCAGGGGCGCTGGCATCCACCGGGCCACAACTGGGATGCGGCGACGGAAGCTGACCCTGCCGCACTGCGGCACGCGCTGGCCTTACTGCCTGAACTGGCAGCGTCGGGCCGGGTCCATGCCGCGAAGGACATCAGCCAGGCCGGGCTGGCGGGCACGCTGGTCATGATGCTGGAAAGCGCTGGCGTCGGGGCTGAAATCAATCTGGCCGAGATCCCCATTCCGCAGCAGGTGGATCTTGAGCAGTGGCTGTGTGCTTTCCCCAGCTTTGGTTTCCTGCTGGCCGTGGAGCCGGAGCAGTGTTCAGCCGTACAGCAGCAGTTTAACAGCGGCGGGATTGCCTGCGCGCGGGTCGGCCATTTCACCGCTGACAAACAGCTGATGATGCAACTCGGGCAGCAGCGCGCCTGCTACTGGGATCTTGACCAACAGCCGTTAACCGGCATGAGCAATCACTAGAAAGGAGCGAGCAATGCCTGCAATGCACTTTGTCGTTTGCTGGCCGGACGGCAGCAAAGAAACCTGTTATTCCCCGTCTACGGCGATTGAGAAACACCTGTTGGTCAATCACCCCTACCGGCTGGATGAGTTTATCGCCACGACGGTCCGCGCGCTGGATGAAGCCAGCGAACGGGTGAAAGCAAAATTCGGTTATTTCTGCTCCAGTGCGATGGATCAGTCGGCGGCAATCAGGCTCAGGGCGCAGCAGTTCAGCCCGGAGCAGGTCGTCATTGTCGAAACTATTAAGCCTGTAACGGCCTGACAACAAGCGGACACCTTATGAACAATCATTATCCTGTGGTCATTATTGGCGGCGGGCAGGCCGGGCTCGCCATGAGCTGGCATCTGACGCAAAGACACATTCGCCATATCGTACTTGAACGCCATCAGCTGGCCTGGGCGTGGCGTCATCAGCGCTGGGACAATTTCTGCCTGGTGACCCCTAACTGGCAGTGCAGACTGCCGGGATTCCCCTACGACGGCAGCGATCCGAACGGGTTTATGCTGCGTGACGATATCGTGGCCTACATCGAACGCTATGCCCGCAGCTTTAACGCCCCGCTGCGTGAAGGGGTGACGGTGGAACAGGTGACTCAGCGCGGTGAAGGATTCCAGCTGCGCACCTCCGCCGGGGAGTTTCTCGCCGACCGGGTGGTGGTGGCCGTGGGCAATTACCACCGCCCGCGTTTCCCTGAGATTGCGGCACAGCTGCCGAAACACATTGCTCAGGTGCACTCCGCCGATTACAAATCCGCACGGCAGCTGCCGGAGGGAGAGGTGCTGGTGGTGGGGTCCGCGCAGTCGGGCGCACAGATCGCCGAAGATCTGCATCTTGACGGCCGCCGCGTGCATTTATGCGTCGGCAGCGCGCCCCGCGTGGCACGCTTCTATCGCGGAAAGGATGTGGTTGAGTGGCTGGAGCAGATGGGCCATTACCGTTTAACAGTGGATAACCATCCGCTGGGCGAAGACGCCCGCCGCAAAACCAACCACTACGTCACCGGGCGCGACGGCGGACGCGACATCGATCTGCGGGCCTTTGCCTTACAGGGCATGCAGCTTTACGGGCGGCTGCTTGGCTATCGCGAAGGCCAGCTGCTGACGGCCGACGATCTGCAACGCAATCTTGACGGCGCGGACGCCACCTCGCAGAAAATCAAAGACAGTATTGATGCCTGGATTGCCGAGCAGGGTATTGATGCCCCGGCGGAGGCGCGCTATCAGCCTCTGTGGCAGCCAGAGCCCGGGGCAAGACCGATAGACCTGCGCAATATCAGCGCCATTATCTGGGCCGTCGGTTTTCACACCGACTTCAGCTGGATTGATGCTCCCGCCTTTAACGCCAGCGGCTATCCGCGCCATACCCGCGGTGTGTCGGTGCACCCCGGGCTTTATTTCCTCGGTCTGCCGTGGCTGTGGACGTGGGGATCGGGCCGTTTTGAAGGGGTGGGCGAAGATGCCGAATGGCTGGCGAAACATATTGCACATCACGCTGTGCGCGCGGAGCCTGCTGAAAATGACTATGTTAACGATGCACGATGATCGGGATGGATTCAGCCTGGCGTTCTGGCAGCAGGAGGCGCGGCGCATCCACTGGCAGCGCCCTTTCCGGCAGGTGGTGTCGCTAACGGAACAGGGGCCGCGCTGCCGCTGGTTCCCGGATGGCACCACGAATTTGTGCTTCAACGCGCTGGATCGCCATCTGGATCGGCGCGGGGAGCGATGCGCCATTATCCATCGCGATTATCAGGGGCAGACGCATCGCCTGAGCTATCGCGAACTGTGGCAGCAGGTCAATGCGCTGAGCAGCCTGATGATTCAGTGGGGGATAAAACCGGGCGACCGCGTATTGATCGCCCAGCCGATGACCCCGCAGGCCGCCGTGGCGATGCTGGCCTGTGCGCGTATTGGGGCGGTACACGTCGTGGTGTATTCCGCGATGACCGGCGATGCCCTGGCTCAGCGCATCGCGGCCTGCCGCCCTTTACTGCTGCTGCATCATGGCGACCCGCGCGGGCGCGACATTCTGCCGCCTGTTCCGCCCTCGTCAGAAACGATGCGGGTCGTTGATACCGCAACGGCTGAGTTCGCTGAGCACCTCGCCCGGCACCAGGGGCAGATCACGCCCTGCGTGTGGCTGGAGTCCAGCCAACCGTCCCATATTCTGTTTACCTCCGGCACCACCGGCACGCCGAAAGGTATCGTGCGGGATACCGGCGGATATGCCGTTGCCCTGCTGGCGAGCCTGCATCATCTGTTCAGGCTCGGCGACGATGAAATCTGCTTTACCTCAGCGGATGTCGGCTGGGTAACCGGGCACAGCTATGGGGTTTACGCGCCGCTGCTGGCGGGTTTAACCACGGTGATGTGCGAGGCCAGTCCGGCAAACGCCCCCGGCCAGAGCTGGTGGCAGATGATTGATGCGCTGGGCATCACACGCGTGCTGACCATTGCCGGTGCAATTCGTCTGGCACGGCAGCAGGGCGCGCCGCGCGGCCTTTCTTCCCTGCGCACCCTCTATCTTGCGGGGGAACCGCTGGATGATGCCACCGAACAATGGGTTAAAAATCATCTGGCGGTGAGATGTGAAAACCACTACTGGCAGACGGAATCCGGCTGGCCGCTGCTTGCCGGGGAAGGATCGGCGCTGAACGCCGTTTTTACCCGCCGGGTGGACATTGTTCATCCGGGAACTTACCAGCCCTGCGCGGACGGCGTTGCCGGGCTGCTGGTGGTGCAAGACACATTAGGCCCCGGCGCGATGCTGACGTTATGGGACGGCGATGAGGCGCACGACAGACAGTACTGGGTCAAAATTTCGAGGCGCTGGCATTACCTGACCCATGACTGCGCGGTCAGGAAAAATGGCCGGATTGTGGTGCGGGGCCGCATGGATGAAGTGATCAACGTTGGCGGCAAAAGGGTGGCAACGGCCGAAATCGAAAATGCGCTGACCGGGCTGGAGGGGATCGTGGAGGTGGTTGCGACCCGCGTACCGCATCATCTGCTGGGTGAAATGGTCGCGCTGCACGTGGTGACGAAGGACTTAGATGCGCAGCAGCAGGAGATATTGAAACAGCAGATCCGCGAAACGCTGACGGCGCGATGTGGGCGGCATGTGCTGCCTCGGCGGATCTATTTCCGGCAGTCGCTGCCTAAAACGTTTTCGGGGAAAATCGTCAGGCGAATGCTGGCGGTTTAAACGGGGAGAGCCGGGTGGGATTGCTGTGGCAGAGGCATTTTCGTGGGTTAAGAACCGGTCATCCCGCTAAGGATGACCGGCTTTCCAACCTGTTAAATCACGGCAGTTTATAAGCAATTACGTAATCACCGCGATCCGGCGAATTACGCGCGCCGCCCGCGGAGATCAGCAGATACTGCTGACCGTCTACCGGCGATTTGTAGCTGATTGGCGTGCCCTGGCTGCCGACCGGCAGGCGGGCCTTCCACACTTCTTTACCCGTTGAGGTATCGAAAGCGCGCAGATAGTAATCCTGCGTTGAGGCAATAAACACCAGGCCGCCCTGTGTGGCGAGCGTACCGCCGATGGTCGGCATACCAATAGGCATCTGCAGGCCAATTTTCACCCCAAACGGTCCGGTATCCTGGACGGTGCCAACCGGAACCTGCCAGGCAATTTTCTGCGTTTTCAGGTCAACGGCGGTCAGCGTGCCGAACGGTGGCTTCTGGCAGGGGATTTCCAGCGGCGACATAAAGCGCACTTTCGCATTGATCGCATACGGTGTGCCTGACAGCGGCAGAGGGCGACTGATGGCCGCCGCTTCATTACCGTCGTTTTTCATGCCCTGGATTTCTGGCGAAGCCGGGATCAGCTGTACTTCCAGACCCACGCGCATATCGTTGAGAAACAGTAAATTATTAACCGGATCGGTCGACAGGCCGCCCCAGTTCATACCGCCCAAAGAACCGGGCAGATTCAGTGAAGGATCGGTGCCCGGCGGGGTGAACAGCCCGTTGTAGCGTTTGGATTTAAACTGAATACGGCACAGCAGCTGATCGAACGGCGTTGCGCCCCACATATCCGACTCTTTCAGCACATCCGCGCCAATGGTCGGCATGCCAACGGAGAAGGGCTGCGTCGGCGAGTAGTTTTCATCCGGGATCTGCCCCTGGGTGACCGGGCGCTCTTCCACTTTGGTCAGCGGCTTGCCGGTTGCACGATCCAGAACAAACAGCTGGCCTGACTTGGTGCCGAAAATCAGCGCCGGCGTTTTTTTACCGTCCGCACCCGGGAAATCAGAGAAGGACGGCTGCATCGGAACATCGAAGTCCCACAGATCGTTGTGAACGGTCTGATAGACCCATTTTACCCGGCCCGTGCTGGCATCAACCGCCACCATCGACGCACCGAACTTACGGTCCAGATCGTTATGCTTGACGCCCCATAAATCCACCGCTGCGCTGCCGGTTGGCATATACACGGTGTTCGAATGGCTGTCGTAAGACATCGGTGCCCAGACGTTCGGCGTGGAGCGGGTATAGGTTTTATCCCCCTCCGGTGCCTGTTTCTGCTCAGGGTTACCCGGGTCAAACGCCCAGCGCAGCTGGCCGGTGATCACATCGAAGCCACGAATGACGCCACCGGGCATATCGGTCGCCACGTTATCCGCCACGCGGCCACCGATAACCACGGTGGTGCCCGCCAGCGTCGGTGCGGAGGTCGGATAATATTCGCCTTTGTCCGCGCCTTTGCCCATATGGTCGCTCAGGCTGACCCGGCCGTTGTTGCCAAAGTCATGGCAGAACTCACCGGTGTCGGCATCAAGGGCGATCAGCTCAGGCGTGACGCTGTTCATCAGAATGCGGCGCTGACACTGTGCCGCTGCCGGCACTGAGACGCTGGCGACCGGTGTGGAGTCCGGCATATCAGGCTGCTTTAACGGTGCCTGGGCATCGAAGTAGGCGAGCCCACGGCAGCGCATCCACTTTTTCTGCTTCGCGTTGATTTCCGTTTTCCACAGCTCTTTACCAGTGGTGGCATCAACGGCAATCACGTTGTTATGCGGGGTACATAAGAAGATACGGTTACCGATCTGCAAAGGCGTCTGCTGATCTTCTGCGCCGCCGCCGTTAGGGCTGACGGGGATATCCCCGGTGCGGTAGGTCCAGGCGACCTGCAGGTTTTTCACATTGTCGCGGGTGATCTGGTCCAGCGCGACAAAGCGCGAACCGCCCGAGGTGTTGCCATAATTGTCCCAGTTGACCTGCTCTTCGCCCGGCTTCACTTTCACCAGCGGCAGAGACTCACCCGACGCGCTGATGGGTGCATGAGGGATAAACATCCCGCCCAGAGTCGCGCCGAAGGCGATCGCCAGCACCCCCGCCAGCGATGCGGAGAATTTCCAGCAGGCTTTTTTACCCGACCGCTTCAGCAGGAGCGGCAGTGACAGCGCCACTAAAATGCCAAATCCGGCCAGCGTCAGCAGCCTTGAGACCAGCGGCCAGAAATCCAGGCCCACGTCCCACAGCGCCCAGATACCCGTGCCCACCAGCACTGCGCCATACAGCACCGCGCCGCTAACACGCTGGCGGATAATCTGGATGCCAGAGACCAACAGCGCGATTCCCGCTATCAGGAAGTAGGCGCTGCCGTGCAGGCTGACCAGCTGCCAGCCGAAGTAGATGAAGAAAGCGGCCATCAGCAGAATGATGGCACCCAAAACTGACAGCCAAACGGCCGCCGCTTTGGTGTTTTTGTGACCCGACATAATTGTTCCCTTAGGTGTAACTCATGCGCTAACGACAAGGCTAAAGCCTTACAAAAAGTAAGGATTGTTAATCACATGTAAAAAAGAGCCGCAATGTTAGTTTTTTTTTAAAATAAAGGCCATCGAACTTTGAGTAGATGTGCATACATACACCGCTGCTCCGTCATGGTGCGAAAGCCTGCACTTTGCACACTTTCATGACAATTGACGGCGCGTTAGCGGTGTTTTATGTGCAAAGTGCCCACTTTGCTATGTGGCCTCTGCCCGGATAAATTTGGCATATCTCTTGCTGCTACTGGCATAGCCATTCAGACAGCCACTCAGAGGTTAACTATGTCAAACAGCAATGATTTCCCGCTCGTCGAAGCGCCCGCCTCGGGGCGCAAGGGTGTATTTTCGATTTCCATGGTCCTGTTCAGCTTCACGTTCTTTACCGGTACGATGTTCGCGGGAGGGAAACTTGGCGTCTCGTTTTCCATTGTTAACCTGCTGTGGATTGCCGTGATTGGTAACCTGCTGCTGGCCCTCTATGCTGCGTCGCTCGGCTGGATCGCGGCCCGCAGCGGGCTGAATACCGTGCTAATGGGGCGTTTCTGCTTCGGAGAAATCGGCAGCAAGCTGGCGGATTTTATCCTGGGCTTCGCTGAGCTGGGCTGGTACGCCTGGGGGACGGCGACCGTGGCTATTTCACTGGTCAAAATCCTCGGCATACCCGAGGTGATGACCGTTCCGCTGATGATCCTGTTCGGTATTCTGTTCTGCGTCACCGCGCTGGTGGGCTACAAGGGGCTGGATGCGTTGTCCCGCGTGTCTGTGCCGCTGATGTTTATTCTGCTGGTGATATCGATGTATATCGCTGCTCATCACGCCGGTGGCTGGCAGGCGATGACCCGGATCGAGCCGAACGCCAGCGAAACCATGACCTGGTCGGCGGCGATTACCATGGTATTCGGCACCTTCGCCAGCGGCGCGACCCAGGCGACAAACTGGACGCGCCTGGCCCGCTCCAGCCGTACCGCCATTGTGGCCAGTATGAGCAGCTTCCTGATGGGTAACGGACTGATGATTGTGGCCGGAGCCTGGTGTGCGATCGTTTACCAGCAGGCCGATATCGTCGAGGTACTGATTTTGCAGGGGCTGTCCGCCGCTGCGGTGGTGATGCTGTGCCTCAACCTGCTGACGATCCAGGGGCCGACGATTTATAACGTCTCGGCGGCCGCCTGCCATCTGCTGCGCAGCGAACGCCGCCGCACCCTGACGGTCGTTTCCGCCGGGGTCGGTATTCTGCTGGCGATTGGCGGTATGTATGAAATGCTGATCCCGTTCCTGGTGCTGCTGGGCAGCATCATTCCACCGATCGGCGGCGTAATTCTCGCCGACTACTGGTTCTATCGTGGCGGCCGCTATCCTTTACTGCACACGGCCCGCTTACCGCGCTTTAACTGGTCGGGGCTTGGTGCCTATGCGGTGGGCGCCGTTGCGGCTTATTTGTCGCCCTGGATCGCTCCGCTGGTGGGTATCAGCGTTTCCGCGCTGGTCTATATTGCTCTGACCCGCCTCGGCAAACGCCAGCCCGCCGCCGATTCGGTCGCGGAGCAGTAAGCATGAGCCTGACGCTAAGCGATATCCTTGCGCTGGACGGGCTTTCCGCCATGCGGCTGCGCGCGGGCGGGCAGGGGTTGCAGCTGGCGGTGCGCTGGTACTACGTGGCGGAAAACGAAACTATCGCCGACTGGATCATGGGGGGAGAGCTGGTGTTTATCACCGGCATCAATCATCCCCGCGATGAGGATAATCTGATCCAGCTGCTGATGGAGGGCAAACAGCGCGGGATCGCCGGCATGGTGATCCTCACCGGTGACGCCTATATTCAGTCAATCCCGCCGCGCCTTATCGCACTGGCCGACGAACTGGGTATTCCGCTGATCGAGCAGCCCTATTTACTGAAGATGGTGATCGTGACCGAGCGCATCGGCACCGCCCTGGTACGCAGCGAAAATGCCCTGCAGTCGCAGCGCGATATTCTGATGCAGCTGTTAACCGGAGATTATCCCGATTTGCAGATGCTACAGCAGCGCGCAATCCATCAGCAGCTGGATTTCACCCGCCCGCTGCGCGTGGCGGCACTGCGCCTTGAGGGGATACAAAACCTGTTTCGCCAGTTTCCCCCCGAGCAGGCCGAAGCCTGGCTACAGCAGGCGCGCCGTACTCTTCGCCAGCGCCTGCAGCAGCAGCTGAACCAGCAGGGCAACAGCTTTCCGCTGGTCGAGCGCGGCAATATGTTTATCTTTCTGCTGCCGGACGAGGAAGATGATTTTTATCAGCAGAAAACGTGGTTGCAGCAGTGGCTGCGTGAACTGGCGGAAGGCAATGAGGGGCTGTCGCTGCTGTGCGGCCTGTCGGCGAAGGTGCAGCAGTTGCAGGACTATCAGCGCGCGCTGTCGCAGGCGCGTCAGGCGCTGGATCTGAGTGAAAACCTGCGCCCGGCGCAGCGCATCAGCGACTATCAGCAGCTGGGGTTTATCAAGCTGCTCTCTGCCATTAACGACCCGGCGCTGCTGAGTGATTTTATGCATGACCACCTCGGCTGCCTGATAGAGCGCGACCGCAAAAGCCCCTGGCTGCTGATGGAGACGCTGGAAACGCTGTTCCAGGAGAACGGCAACGTGGTCAGGGCCGCCGAGCGGTTGGGCATCCACCGCAATACCCTGCATCAACGCATTCAACGTATTGAAAAGCTGACCGGCTATGCGATCGGTCATCCACAGTTCCATCTCAACGCCTCGGTCGCGCTGACGATCTGGCGTATGTCACAAAACCATTTACGGGAACATCTATGAAACTAATCAACGCGCGCCTGCGCCATAAAGCATCACTCTATACCCTTGAATTAACTGACGGCGTGATTAACCGCATCACCGAGCAGACCTCCGTGCAGGTGGCCGGGGCCGACGATCTCGACGCACAGCAAAAGCTGGTTATCCCGCCGTTTGTTGAGCCGCACATCCATCTTGACGCCACGCTGACGGCGGGCGAGCCGGAGTGGAACCGGAGCGGCACGCTGTTCGAAGGGATCGCCCGCTGGAGCCAGCGCAAACAGACCGTCACGATTGAAGATACGCGCCAGCGCGCGCTGAAAACCATTGGTATGCTGCGCGATAATGGCGTGCAGCACGTTCGTACTCATATTGATGTTACCGACCCCTCCCTGACGGCGCTTGAGGCCATGCTGGCCGTGAAAAAAGAGGCCGCTCATCTTATTGACCTGCAAATCGTGGCGTTCCCGCAGGAGGGCATTGAATCCTTCCCCGACGGCCGCGCGCTGATGACCCGCGCCATTGAGATGGGTGCCGACGTGGTGGGCGGCATTCCACACTACGAATTCACCCGCGAAAAGGGCATCAGTTCGCTGGCTTTCCTGATGGACCTGGCCGAGCGCCACGACTGCCTGGTCGACGTGCACTGCGATGAAATCGACGATCCGCAGTCGCGCTTCCTGGAAGTGCTGGCGGAAGAAGCCCGGGTGCGCGGGATAGGGGCGAAAGTAACCGCCAGCCATACCTGCGCCATGGGATCTTACGACAACGCTTACTGCTCCAAGCTGTTCCGCTTGCTTAAGGCGTCGGGCATTAACTTTATCTCCTGCCCAACGGAGAGCATTCATTTACAGGGCCGCTTCGACACCTGGCCGAAACGTCGCGGCGTCACGCGGGTGGCGGAACTGGACCGTGCCGGGATCAACGTCTGCTTTGCGCAGGACTCCATCCAGGACCCGTGGTATCCGCTGGGCAACGGCAACATCATGCGCATCCTTGATGCCGGTCTGCATATCTGCCACATGCTGGGGTATGACGATTTGCAGCGCTGCCTCGACCTGATTACCGATAACAGCGCGCGGGCGATGTGCCTCGGGGATAATTACGGCATTGTCGAAGGACGCCCGGCGAACCTGCTGATCCTGGATGCCGAAAATGACTACGATGCGGTGTGCCGTCAGGCCCGGGTGCTGACCTCGATTCGACACGGCAAAATTATTATGCAGCGCCAGCCGGAACGGATTGGCTATCCCGAGTGATGCATGGCGGTGGCCCCCGACGAGACGGTCGTTGCGATGCATTTATCTTTTGGGGAGCGGCCAGTGAAGATGCCGGTATCAACGACCACAGCCCCAGTGGACATTTTTCAAATCCTGAAAGGGAAGGATCAGTTCCATGTTCAAAAGCATATCTCATGAAGGATTATGAAATACGGTATGCACGTCGTTAATTCCGGCGGCATTAAGATCGGCCAACTATTTTTTGTAGACATTTCAGCTCCTGATTAACTAGCGGTGGGGAAGGAGGGTGTTCTTCCCCACCCATGTGCAGACCGTCGTAAATCTCGGCACATTCGCGCCCGCGGGAAATACGTTCCTGGCTACTTCAGCTCACTGGATCCTGAGTGAGACGGCTGAGGCGCGAGATGTTTTCAGGGGAGAGAATGTTGTCCAGATCGGTGTCAGTCATAAGCCCCTTTTCAAGTACAATTGCTCTGACACTTTTTCCGGTCAGCCTGCAAAGTTTGCTCACGTCATCGCCGTGATGATGTCCAATGAAGGGATTCAGCAGCGTCACAATTCCTATGGAGCTGAGCACGTAGTCCCGACAAATGCCTTCATTGGCCGTAATGCCTTGGATACAGTCAATTCTCAGATTATTCATAGCGTTTTTGAGAAGATCAATTGATTCAAACAGCGCCTGGCATATCACCGGCTCCATTGCGTTGAGTTGTAACTGACCGGCCTCTGCAGCCATGCTGACGCACAGATCGTTACCCATGACCTTAAAGCACACCTGATTAACAACTTCCGGGATCACAGGGTTAATTTTCCCTGGCATGATTGAAGAGCCTGCTTGTTTTTCAGGGAGGTTTATTTCATTCAATCCTGAACGGGGACCCGATGAGAGCAACCGCAGGTCGTTACTCATTTTCGACAGCTTGATGGCCAGACGCTTTAATGTGCTCTGCAGCAACACATATGCGCCGCAGTCTGACGTAGCCTCAATAAGATCTTCAGAGGGCATTACGGGCAGACCCGTGACATGTCGGAGCTCCTCGAGCACAACTGATTGATAGTGTTCGTGAGTGTTCACCCCTGTACCGATTGCCGTCGCGCCGAGGTTAACTTCAAGTAATAAACCGGCAGCATAGTTTATTGTCTTCTTTTCTTCTTTTAATGCCGTGCCAAAAGCACGGAACTCCAACCCAAGCGTCATTGGAACCGCATCCTGCAACTGAGTACGCCCCATTTTTAAAATGTGTGAGAACTCCTTGCCCTTCGCTTCACAGGCATGCTTAAGATCATCAAGCGCCGTCAGCATGAGCTGAATTTCCCGGTATACCGCAAGTCTGAAACCCGTTGGATAGGCATCATTTGTAGACTGACTCATATTGACGTGATCGTTGGGATTAATGACGTCATACCGTCCCTTGGCATACCCCATAATTTCCAGTGCAACATTGGCGATGACTTCATTAACGTTCATGTTTAGTGAAGTGCCAGCTCCTCCCTGAAAGACATCAACGGGGAACTGATCGATATAATGACCCTCTTTAAGGATCCTGTCGCAACTGGTTGTTATAGCCTCGCATATGTTCACGCTGAGCGTCCCCAGCCGATTATTGGCGCGCGCGGCTGCTTTTTTCACCGCCACCATGCCTTTAATGAATTCTGGAAAATCGCTGATGCGGGATTTACTTATTCTGAAATTTTCCACGGCACGAAGAGTATGAATGCCGTAATAGCAGGCGTCGTTTATCTGACGAGTACCAATCAAGTCTTCTTCTTCTCGAAACAGAGGATGCATAAGATGCTCCATATTACTCCGGACTAGAATAAGGCCCTGGTGAAGAGCCAATGAGGGCTCTGCGCAGATTTATCTGGCAGAACCGTATCCCGCTAATAAGTGCCGTTAAATTTTTGCGATTCGTGCAGGCTCAGCCTGTTAGATAACCCTTACCGTTACGCGGGGGGCTAGTGCCGTAAGCAGTTCATATCCGATTGTTCCAGCTGCATTGGCCACCACATCAACCGGCAGGTGCTCTCCCCAGAGTTCCACATCACTGTTAATACAGGCGGAAGGGCAGGAGGTCAGATCGACCGTCAGCATGTCCATGCTGACACGTCCCACCAGACCCGTACGCACGCCATCTACCAACACCGGCGTGCCTTCTCTGGATGTTCTGAAGTAGCCATCAGCATATCCACAGGCGACTACGCCAATGGTTTGGTTATTCGTGGCACGAAAGTTTCCGCCGTATCCAACAGCATCACCCTTTTTAAGATGTTGGATGGCTATAATTTTGCTCTTCAGACTCATTACTGGTTTCAGACCTGTGTCGGCAATGTCAGCCCAGTTTCCTGACGGTGATGCACCATAAAGAATGATGCCGGGACGAACCCAGTTGCGATGCGTATCACGATGCCAGAGCAGGGCGGCGGAATTGGCCAGGCAGTGCTCTACATTTTCTGGGGTATGCAGGTTATCGATTGTCATCATGGGTTCGATTACCCCTTCCCGGGTATCAGCATTAGCAAAATGGCTCATCAGTGTTACAGAGTTGATATACGGAATTCGGCGCAATTTATTCAGAACATTGCCGATTTCGAAAGGTGTAAAGCCCAGGCGATTCATGCCAGAGTTAACTTTGAGATACACATCAACCTTATTGGCGAAGTGATAGTTTCTGAGCGCGTCGATCTGCCAGTCACTGTGAACGGCAAAAGTTAGCTGGTGTTCGTCAATGATCTCGAGATCCGTGTGCTCGAAAAAACCTTCCAGAAGCAGTATTTTTCCTGTCCAGCCTTCCTTTCTCAGTAAAAGGGCTTCATTAAGATCTAACAGGGCGAATCCGTCAGTAGAATTAAGGTGTCTCCAGATATTTGAGATACCATGTCCGTAAGCATTGGCTTTTACAACGGACCACATTTTTTGTCCGGAATTAACTCCGCGAATTATCTCGAAATTACTCTTAATGTTGGCTGTGTTAATTTCCGCATAAATTGGACGAGGCATAGCAAAACCCTTTCAGTTTAAAGATATCTGTATACAGACAGATCTTCGTGCTCAATATCAGGAGTGTTATTACTGATAATATCGGATAACAATCTCGCCGAACCGCAGGACATTGTCCATCCAAGCGTGCCATGACCTGTATTTAACAGCAGGTTGGTATAAGGCGTTTTTCCGATGATTGGCGTACCATCCGGTGTCATTGGCCTTAAACCCGACCAGCTCTCCGCATCCCCATAGTAGCCACCGTGTGGAAAAAGATCTTTAACGACCATGAGCAGTGTATCAATTCGGGATTGCAAAACATTTTTATTAAAACCACGAAGCTCAGCCATTCCGCCAATGCGGATCCTGTCCCGGAAACGAGTAACTGCGACTTTATATGTTTCGTCGAGAAGGGTAGACACTGGCGCCAGACAATCCTGAGTAATGGGAACAGTAATTGAATAACCTTTTACAGGATATACAGGGATTTTAATAAATTTCGCCAGAATGTCTCTTGACCAGGAACCGCCGCAGATTACGTATCTGTCGGCTTTTAATATTCCTTGATTGGTCACGAACCCTGTGATTTTGTTCCCTTCAGAAGTGATATCACTGACGTTGCAGTTAAAACGAAAACATACCCCTGCAGCCTGCGCCAGAGCCGCCAGTTTTTTGGTAAAAATCTGACAGTCTCCAGTTTCGTCATTCGGCAGGTGAAGTCCGCCTGTAAGCTTACCTTCCCCCATGTTCAGGGCCGGCTCAACTTCGCGAAGTTCCTCTCCGGTATAAAGCTTATAATCCACCCCGGCCTTTTCAAGAACAGCTATATCGTTAGCTGCACTATCCAACTGGGCCTGCGATCGGAACAGCTGCAACAATCCTTTGCTTCTTTCTTCATAATCCAGAGCCGTTTTAGTTCGGAGAGCGCGCAGGCAGTCGCGACTGTATTCAGCAATTCTCACCATCCTCGATTTATTAACGGCGTACGACCCGGCGTTGCACTGGTTCATCATAGCCATAATCCACTGCAGCTGGTGAGCACTGCCATCTGGACGGATGGCCAACGGTGCATGTTTCTCAAACATCCATTTAATCGCTTTTAACGGAATTCCTGGCGCAGCCCAGGGAGACGCATAGCCTGGTGAAATTTGTCCCGCATTCCCGGCGCTGGTTTCTTCAGCAACATCATTCAGTTTTTCAATGACGGTCACATCGTGTCCCTGTTCTTTCAAATACCAGGCTGTTGTTACACCTACAACGCCACCGCCTAAAATAATAATTTCCATAACGATACCTTACATTTTTTTAATGTTTGAAATTAACCCATTAGTTTTAGTATGGTTATTAAAAAGTTATTCCATGACTTATTAATAATGGGCTCTAATAACCTCTATCACAAGTAACATAAAATCAAAAACTATTCCCCATCAGCAAAGGTTACTGCTGTCACAAAAATTAAAATTAAAATTTTATTTGGATAAACAAATCCACAACAGAAAAAAACGAATTTTTTTATTCGTTTTACAGAAAAAATATAAATTCATTTGCCACTATCTTCAGGTTAGGCCAGCGCTAAGTTATTTATGAGATTTATCTGGAGAATTAAATATGAAGCTAAATTCGCAATATCTCTTCCGGCAATACGCCTATGTCAATGGGGAGTGGATTGTCGGTTCTTCTGGACGGCAAGAGGCCGTTTACGATCCTGCTGATGACACCATCCTTGGGCACATCACGCTCCTGGACCCTGCTCAGATTGGCAGCGCCGTTACTGCCGCTGATGACGCATTCCGTCAGTGGCGTGCGAAACGCGCTGATCAGCGAGCTGAAATACTTCAGAACTGGTATCAGCAACTTCACGACCATCGTAGCGATCTTGCACAGCTGTTAGTCAGAGAGCAGGGGAAGCCGTTGAGTGAGGCTGAAGGGGAGGTGGACTATGCGGCGAGCTTTATTCGCTGGTTTGCAGAAGAGGCGCGAAGAACGAACGGAGAGAATATGCCGAGCCATATTCCAGGCGCGCTGCTGGGAACGGCGAAAGAGCCTGTGGGTGTCGCGGCACTAATCACACCGTGGAACTTTCCTCTGGCCATGATCACCCGTAAGGCTGCCGCAGCCCTGGCAGCAGGTTGTACCGTGTTGGTAAAGCCTGCAAATGAAACCCCGTTTTCTGCGCTGGCTCTCGCTGAGCTGGCTGAACGCGCTGGTTTTCCTGCAGGAGTTTTTAACGTAATCACCGGGGACCCCGCTGAAACGTCCGCACAGCTCTGTGCTGAACCACGCATCAAAGCGCTTTCATTTACTGGCTCAACGCGAGTCGGAAAACTTTTGTTGAAACAGTGCGCGAGCACGGTAAAACGCGTCTCTCTTGAGCTTGGAGGCAACGCACCTTTTATTATTGCTCCGGACGTTTCACCTGAGGAAGCAGCCGACGCGGTTATTGCGGCCAAGTTCCAGACCAGCGGACAGGATTGCCTCGCAGCAAACCGAATCCTCGTGCATGAAAGCATTTATAACGCCTTCCTCGAAACGTTTGCTGGCCGCGTACGCGATCTTGTCGTAGGCAAGGGAAGTAATCCGCGGACGGATGTCGGCCCTCTTATTCATCGCGCAGCGGTTGATAAAGCCAACGCGATAGTGGAAGACGCCGTTAGGCTTGGAGCGCGACTCATTCATGGAGATCAGAGCCTTGCTCCTGGTGCTAACTATTTCATGCCAACGCTTCTGTCAGATATCACTCCTGAAATGAAGGTCTGGCGTGAAGAGAATTTTGCGCCAGTGGCTGGCGTCAGCGCTTATCGCACAGATGAAGAAGCCATTGCCCAGGCAAATGATACGGAATACGGCCTTGCAGCATACCTCTGGACTCACGATCAGAAGCGGATCTGGCGTTACATCCGCGAACTCGAATACGGCATGGTTGCCGTAAATAGCGTCAAAATGACCGGACCGTGTGTTCCTTTTGGGGGCATTAAGCATTCAGGTTTGGGCCGTGAGGGCGGTAAAACCGGCATTGATGAATATCTCAATACCAAATATTTCTGTCTTGGAAATGTTGGCCAGCCTTCCTAACACACTTTTACAGGAGATAATATTATGGAAAACAGTAAAAATTTAATCACGCGCGATCGGAAAGTTACTTTTCATGCCTCAACCCACCTGCGGGATTACGCCAACGGTGAGTTGCCAGGTCGCGTGATCGTTGGAGGTAAGGGTATTTACCTCAAAGACTACGATGGCAACGAGTTCATTGATGGTTTCTCCGGCCTGTATTGCGTCAATATCGGCTATGGCCGCGATGAGGTGGCTGAAGCCATATACAAACAGGCAAAAGAACTTGCCTATTATCACACCTATGTCGGGCATTCAAACCTGCCGTTGGTGGAGCTGTCTGAAAAGATCATCGCCAAAGTCGGCTTGAATATGTCGAAGGTGTACTACGGCATGTCCGGTTCAGATGCCAATGAAACTCAGATCAAACTCGTCCGTTACTACAACAATATTCTTGGACGCAAGCAGAAGAAAAAAATCATCGCTCGCCAGCGTGGTTATCACGGCTCCAGCATCGCAGCAGGTTCACTGACGGGTCTGGCAGCTTTCCATGACCACTTTGACTTGCCAATCGACGGCATCCTTCATACAGAAGCTCCTTATTACTATCATCGTGCGGCCGAGCAGCAGGGCATCAGTGAAAGCGAATTCTCCCGTTACTGTGCAGAGCAGTTGGAGAAAATGATCCTCGCTCAGGGGCCAGAAACTGTTGCAGCCTTTATTGGTGAGCCGGTTCTGGGCACCGGCGGCATCGTGCCACCACCGGAAAATTACTGGCAGGAAATTCAGAAGGTGCTGGATAAGTATGATGTCCTGCTGATTTCCGATGAAGTGGTTTGCGGCTTCGGTCGCACAGGTGAAGAATTTGGCGCACATAAGTACGGTATGCGCCCGGATTTGATTACCATTGCAAAAGGCCTCACCAGCGCCTACCTCCCGCTGTCGGGAGTGATCGTGGGTGAGAAGGTCTGGAAAGTTCTGGAGCAGGGCACGGGCGAATATGGTCCAATCGGACACGGCTGGACTTACTCTGGCCACCCACTGGGTGCTGCAGCTGCACTGGCCAATCTGGAAATTATCGAACGTGAAGGTCTTGTAAGTAATGCAGCAACTACGGGCGCCTACTTCCAGAAGCGTATGCAGGAAACCTTTGCAGATCATCCGCTGGTCGGAAACGTCCGCGGCGTTGGACTGTTAGCCGCTCTTGAGTTCTCACCCAACAAAACAGTTTGCCAGCCTTTTGACAGTAGTCTTAAGGTGGGCGCGCGCGTGTCGGCAGCTGCTCTGGAAAATAAGCTTATCGCGCGAGCCATGCCGCAGGGCGATATTCTGGGCTTTGCACCACCGATGGTGGTTAACAACGGTGAAGTTGAGGAAATTATCAGCCGCACCTTGAAAGCCGTGAACCGTGTTAGTGACGAGCTGAAAGCTTCTGGTTATCTGGGGTAATGATTACCGGCGGGAGCTGGAGTTTTATTCAGCTTTCGCTGCTTTTTATACCAGTCGCTTCTGAGGTTTCTGTTTAGTGTGGAGGCTCATATTGACAGGAACCTGAATTTCAGATTGATGCATGTGTCAGTAGATGCTGAAAGGAAAATTCCTGCCAGCAAAACGTTCACCTCATGTTGAGTTCTATAAGATGCTAAAGAAGAAAGCACCCTTCACTCGTGAAGAATACGCCTCTCGTATCGCAAAAGCCCGGGCGTCAATGCAGCAGCAAGGTTTATCCCTTCTGATAGTCAGTGACCCCTCAAATATGGCCTGGCTGTCTGGCTATGATGGCTGGTCGTTTTATGTACACCAGTGTGTTTTACTGGGACTTGAGGGAGATCCTGTCTGGTATGGCCGACAGATGGATAGCCTGGGCGCCCAGCGCACATGCTGGATGGATGAAACACGTATCATTGGTTATCCGGAACGCCTGGTCCAGAATCCTGACGATCATCCTATGCGCTATCTGATGGAAGACGTTCTTCCTTCACTGGGCTGGAGTGGTGTGGTGACGGGTGTGGAAATGGATAACTACTATTTTACAGCTAAAGCCTTCGAGAGCATGCAGAGTTTGGGAAGCAAAACCCGGTTTGTTGATGCAAACGGGCTGGTTAACTGGTGCAGGGCGGTTAAATCAGAGCAGGAACTTGCCTATATGCGGATTGCGGCCCGTATTACCGACCTGCAACATGACAATGTTTATCAGATGATTGAACCTGGACTGCCTAAAAATCTGCTGGTCGCTGAAATTCAGCGCACTGCGGCAGCGGGATATGTTGATGAGAACGGAATTCGTTTTGGGGGCGATTACGCCGCTATCGTGCCACTGTTGCCAACCGGTGCTGATGCTTCTGCTCCGCATCTGACCTGGGATGATGAACCACTGAAGGCTGGGGAAGGAACATTCTTCGAACTGTCAGGGTGCTACCACCATTATCATGCTCCGTTATGTCGTACCATCTTCCTTGGCACACCTCCCGATTACTTCCTGCGTGCAGAAACCGCGTTGCTTGAAGCGATTGAGGCCGGTTTATTTGCAGCCCGCCCGGGCAATACCTGTGCGGATGTCGCAACAGCCGTTGAAAAGGCACTGAAGAAACATGATATCGATCGCGGTGGTGCGCGTTGCGGTTATCCAATCGGGATCAGTTATCCGCCGGACTGGGGCGAACGTACCATGAGCTTCCGTACTACCGATCATACCGTGCTGGAACCTGGAATGTCCTTCCACTTCATGCCGGGTCTCTGGATGGATGGATGGGGGCTTGAAATTACTGAGAGTATCGTAATTGCGGAACAAGGCGTTGAGGTCCTGTCGCGTTGTCCCCGTCGCCTGTATGTGAAGTGAGAATAAGATGATGAGCACAGAAATTAACACACCTGTTTATGCTGGCGTGGACTTCAACAGCCCCGGCGTACAGCACGGATTTTTAAAGTTGCCGCATTCACATGATGAATCTGCGTGGGGTGCAGTCATGATCCCCATTACAGTCATTAATGGGACGCCTGGTCCAACCGCGCTTTTAACTGGCGGTAACCATGGCGATGAATATGAAGGAATCATTGCCCTCCTGAAGCTTGCAAATTCCCTTAAAGCGGATGAAGTGAAGGGAAGAGTGATTATCGTTCCGATGATGAATACCCCTGCCGTACAGGCCGGTCTGCGCACTTCTCCTATTGATAAAGGAAATCTGAATCGCAGTTTCCCGGGATCAGCTGGAGGCTCGGTGACAGAGCAGATTGCGGACTACTTCACGCGAGTTCTGGTCCCGATGTGCGACGTGGCGCTTGATCTGCATTCAGGCGGACGCACGCTGGATATCATGTCTTTTGCCGCTCTGCACCGTCTTGAAAATGAGCAGCAGCAGACCCGTAACCTTGAGGCTGCCCGTTCATTCGGCGCTCCGGCGACTGTCGTAATGTATGAGCTTGATGCAAGTCAGTTATATGACACTGTAGTTGAAAGTCAGGGCAAAGGATTTGTAACCACTGAACTTGGCGGTGGCGGTACTTCCATCCCTCATCGGCAGGCTATAGCCGACCGCGGTGTGCGCAATTTCCTCATTCATCATCACCTGATTGAAGGGGTTATTGAGCAAAGTGAAAGCGAGGCGCTGCTGCTTGATATGCCTGATGCCAGTTGCTACCTGCAAAGTGAACATGCCGGCATTCTGGAACTGCTCTGTGATCTGGAACAATCAGTGACAGAAGGAGACGTTCTGGCGAGAATATACGACAATACACGCAGCGGACAGCCACCGGTTGAATACCGTGCCCGCCGTAGTGGGATGGTCGTCGCACGCCGTTTCCCTGCCAAGGTAGCTGTCGGAGATACGCTCGTCGTTATTGCCAGAGAGATACGTTCGTTATAGCGATGACTCCCTGGCTGACAGGTACCAAAGTCGCCAAAGAGGATAAAAGCTAGGTATGAAACTCGATCGCTATGATCTGAAGATTTTAGAAATTCTGAGCAAAGAGGGACGGATAACCAAGTCAAAGCTGGCGGAAACTATAAATCTTTCCGTCAGCCCCTGCTGGGAACGAGTAAAGCGTCTGGAAGATGCAGGAGTTATCGAAGGGTATCATGCAAAGCTGAATTCGAAAGTACTGGTTAAACGTCTTCAGATTTGGGTCTCAATCGAACTTAAAAAACATAACGCAGAGAGCTTTACCCGTTTTGAAAAACATGTCATGAGTACGCCTGAATTAACAGAATGCGTTTCTGTTGGAGGCGGTGTAGATTATTGGGCAAAATTTGAATCATTATCCATAGACGAATATCAGCGAATGATGGATAACTGGTTGGAATCTGACCTGGGGATCGAACGTTATTTTACATATATAGTCACGAAAAGTGTGAAGTCCGTCCCTGCATTACAGACTTTACAGAGCAATATAGACAGGGATATATGAAAATTTAATTACGGGTAATATGATTAATTGAAGGGCCAGTGAAATGGCCCTGCTATAGCTCTCTCCATGTCAGAACTGGAGAAAAAATGAAAACGAATAATTCATCTGCAAAAAACTATCCAGATTTAAGTCAAGAAAAATGTAACATCGTTGAAAGGTCTCTTATCAAACGAGCTATAGGGGCAGCCTCAATTGGCAATGCTATAGAATGGTTTGATTTTGGGTTGTACGGGTATTTAGCAGTGACTCTTGGTGCAGTGTTTTTTCCGGAGGTAGGCCATAAAACGCAGTTATTATTCACTTACGCGACCTTTGCAATTGCTTTTTTAGTGAGGCCTCTTGGTGGGATGTTTTTCGGTCCCCTCGGAGACAGAATAGGGCGTAAAAAAGTTTTAGCCCTGACAATGATATTAATGGCTTTCAGTACCTTCGCTATCGGCCTTATCCCCAGTCATGAGCATATTGGTCTGTGGGCACCAGCCTTGCTACTGCTGGCTCGCGGCTTGCAGGGATTTTCAACCGGGGGGGAGTACAGCGGAGCTGCTACTTTCATCGCGGAGTATGCACCTGACGACAAGCGCGGCCAGCTTGGTAGTTGGCTGGAAATAGGCACGCTGGCGGGCTTGATCCTTTCTGCAGCCATAGTAGCAGGCCTCACCATTTGGCTTAGCAGTGAAGAAATGCGTGCATGGGGATGGAGAATTCCATTCCTGATTTCAGCGCCGCTGGGTATCACTGGCGTCTGGTTGAGATTCCGGTTGGAAGAAACACCGGCCTTTCATCAACTCGAACAGAAAATGCAGGCGGCTAATCACGAACATCCTACTATCAGTCAGCAATGGAAAACTATAGTAAAAAGTTATATGAAGCCCTTTATAATTTGCATCGGGATGGTGTTTATACTGAACTTGGCTGATTATATGCTACTGTCCTATATGCCCAGCTATCTTAATACGGTAATGGGGCTGAGTGAGTTAGAAGGTCTGATTTCTGTGGTAGTCGCAATGCTATGCATGATGGCTGTTCTGCCATCAGTTGGAAAATTATCAGATATATATGGTCGCAAGCCAGTTTGGATATTCGGATGTACAGGATTCATTTTACTCTCAGTTCCGTGTTTTTATGCTTTGGGTAGTAATAATATGTTGCTGGTTTTTGGCGGATTACTTTTACTGGGTTTGTTACTGACATGCTTCCTAAGCACGGTTGCGTCAACGCTTCCGGCATTATTCCCCACAGCAGTACGCTACAGTGGACTTGCAATTGCCTATAACCTTTCTACGTCTGCGTTTGGCGGCACGGCACCATTGCTTTCATCATGGCTGGTAAATATAACCTCAAATCCTATCGCGCCGGCATGGTACCTCACTTTAGGCGGGGTAATAGGACTCATTGCCGTCCTCTTCAGCAAAGAGACTGCGGGCCAACCGATGGAAGGGTGTTTACCTGTTGTAGAATCAGTGAATGGAAAAGTGTTATCAGCAAGACATTTCGATAACATAAAAAGGCGATCGGCATCGATTTGATATTTTTTGCGATAGATAAATATCAGTTAAAACTCAGTGATGCATTTATAAAATCATTCATCTGAAAATACAGTTAGACATAAAACACCAACAGATAACCGTTGGTGTTTTTTTGTCAACTCACCCAGTAACTCTGCAAGATGTATAACAATCCAAATAAAGCAGAAAAAATTAACTGAATGTAGCATTGAAAACAGAAAGAAAAAATTATCTGACATGGTATTGTTTTGAGTGAATTTTAACCTTAAAAAATGTCAGGCAAAGTTCAAACAGATAAAAATTTTTTTAGGTTGAATGATCGTCTAGTTGTCATTAACTTGCCTGGCTGTTCAGCTACCATCAGGATTCAACGCAAATAACGAGAAGGTGTATTGTGTTACAAATGTATGGGGCACTCCGTACCAGTGAGGCCTTCAAGGCAAAAACTTATGCATTGCTGGCTTTGCTTGGCTCAATATTTTTTCTTGGGATCGGGACATCCCTTGCAAAAAAGTACCTTTTCCCCACCGTCGGCCCCCAGGGTACAACGGCATTACGGCTGGGTTTTTCAGCTCTTTTTATGATGATCTCAACATGTTCATGGAGGATGCAACTTAACCGCTCAGACTGGAAGAAAGTCTTTCTATACGGCGCAGCGCTGGGGGGGATGAACTATTGTTTCTACATGTCGATAAAAACTCTCCCCTTTGGGCTGGCAGTGGCTATCCAATTTTCGGGCCCACTCAGCCTTACGCTGTTTTCTTTACGACGTAAAATCACTTTGGTCTGGATTAGTCTGGCCGTGGCAGGGCTGTCGGTTTTATTGCCTTTAAGGGAGACAAGTAGTGCAGATCCCGAAGGAGTGATGTACGCACTTTTTGCTGCTGTGATGTGGGCTTTGTATATTCAGGCAGGGAAAAGATTAGGACATATCTCAGCTGTTAATTCCGTTGCACTTGGTTTGATTATAGCTGCCTGCTTCACTGTCCCGGTGGGAGTGGTTTCTGCTGGCGCCAGTCTTTTCTCATGGCACATTCTCGCGGCAGGAGCATGTATCGGCCTGATTGCCAGTGCGTTACCTGCAACGCTTGAGATGATTGCGTTAAAGCGTGTAAGCCGGGGAACGTTTGGCATTATGACCAGTCTTGAACCTGCAGTAGCAGCGGTGATGGGTTTTATTGTGTTACATGAGCAGCTAGGTAATGCGCAGTGGGGAGCGATTCTGATGATAATTTTCTCCTCAATGGGATGTATGCTGACTTCAGATGATCAGGAATTGCCGACAGACCGGATTTAACCGAGGATTAATAATCAGGATATGCCGGGGCATGAGGGAAGTAGACTCTTGTTTAAGCAATGCATACTCTTTCAAAGATTTTTGACAGCCAAAACGGGTGGATGTGTTTATCATAATCGATACATAAATAAACACATCTATTGGTGCCATGTTTGACTTTACTAGTAATAAGTATCCTTTAATATCAGCTTGTCTGATTTGAAAATGAGATTCGACAGATCATAAGTGGTCAAGAAAGAACCTTTGGTAAGGTTTTCTTCTGAATCCATAAAGTCAATACCACATGCGCGCTGATTACTCCATCTTACTATGAAGTCTGCAATACCTTCTACCGTCACGATATCCCTTTCGAATGTCACTTCAACCTGAACAAGATCGTTCACGCTTCCGGTCAGGCAGGTCTCATTCTTTTTTAATGTTTTACAGTATCTTAATTTTGAGGACGCGTTCTGGTGAAGAAGGATCGGTACTATTTCTTGTGCGAACTTTGTGGAAAAGATAAGCAAAGCAGTATCATATTTCATAGCAATCTCCCGGGAGATTCAATTTTAACTCTGATGAAAATAATAGTATCTCATTAGTTAAGCAACAATAATTTCCACGATGTAAAAATTAACCTAATCTACAGCCCAATCAGATACTAGTCAAAAAATAGGCACACATTTAAGAATGCGATGAGTTTGGAGCTCAATTTAGTATAGCAGTATTTACATTGTTAGTGACCATGACGAACTGAAAATATCAATATTTATCTTTTTTGGTTTTCGGTAATGAGATCTATGTCAGATTACTACCTACGTGATAAAGCCTGCGCAGTAAAACTGCATCTAAATTATAAAAACGCAGTTTTTAAGCGTCAATTCACATGTAAAAGCTCAATTGTTGGTGTTGGGTTAAATATACTTCAGTTGTGTTTAGTATTAATGAATCATTAGCTACTCTAAAATGATAAATGGGATTATCCCTTATGAGTTAAAGGGTTTTTTTGTTCATGAGTTTAAGTAGAAAGTAAAGAGGGTTAGGTGATGGGCAAAGTGAAACCTGTTTTAACGCGATCCATAACAACCATAGTCTTAAAGGATTTTACATGTGAATTCTTATGAAAGAAGGTCTTAGTAAAGCTTTCATAATCGCCGATGGTTTTTGCAGAGATAATAAGAACAAAATCAGCATCACCTGTGATGTAAAAACCGCTCATTATCTCAGGAGTAGATTTAATGATTTTTTTGAAAGAGTCAACAATATCTATATGGCCACGCTCAAGCGTAACGGAAACAAGTACTTGTACAGGACGGCCAATCAGCTCTGGTGAAACGATCACTACTTCACTTTCAATCACACCTTGTTCGCGTAACTTCTTTATACGTCGCTGAACACCCGTGCTTGATAAGCCGATCATCTCACCCAGTTCATCGCTGGTAACTTTACTGTTTCTTTGCAAGACATCAAGGATCTTGGCATCCAGACGGTCAATCATTTTTTAGATCCAAATTTTATCAGATCGCAATTATATCTGACCTTTAAATAAAAGTTAAGTTCCGCACATCAGATGGATGTGTCCTGTATCATTTTCTAAGAGGGTACTATGAACAACTACAATAAATCAGAAAGGGTTGAGTCTTCGAAGCCCACCGGGCTGGTTCGTTCGCTTAGCAACAGACATATTCAACTCATATCCATAAGCGGTGCGATAGGAACCGGACTGTTTATGGGATCTGGGCAGATGATTAATCAATCGGGTTCATCAATTATTTTTACGTATCTGATAATTGGTTTTTTTCTTTTTTTTGTAATGCGAACCATGGGAGAGTTACTTCTTTCTAATCTCGAGTACAACAGCTTTGCCGATTTCTGCTCGGACTTGATTGGGCCCTGGGCGGGATTCTTTGTTGCATGGTCATATTGGTTTCAATGGGTTATAACGATAATAGGTGATGTATTGATAATAGGTGTTTACTGGAAGTTCTGGTATCCCGGAACGCCGGAGTGGATGCCCGCTTTTGTTGCGTTATTTACTCTGATTTCGATCAATATGATTGCAACACGTCTTTTTGGCGAATTTGAATTCTGGTTTTCGCTCATAAAGGTTGTTGCAATCGTATCTCTGATTTTTGTCGCTGGATATATGGTTTTTTCAGGATTTATTTCACCAGACGGAGTGAAAGCCTCTACTTCAAATCTGACTGATGGCAAGGTACTTTTCCCTCATGGTATTGCAGGCTTTCTCGCAGGATTTCAGATTGCTCTATATTCTTTCGGGGGGGTTGAATTGGTTGGAACTACAGCCGCAGAGACTAAAAATCCAGAAAAATCTTTGCCAATGGCAATAAATGCCATCCCGTTGAGAATAATAGTTTTTTACGTCTTATCTCTGGCTTCAATTATTGCGGTGAGCGGTTATGCCAATATAAATCCTGATACAAGTCCTTTTGTTAAATTGTTTCTTGTTGCAGGATTTCCGGCTGCAGCAGGTATTATAAATTTCGTAGTTCTTACGTCTGCTCTTTCATCAGCTAATAGCGCAGTCTATTCAACAGTACGGATGGTCTACGGACTTGCACGGGCGGGTGATGCGCCACCATCATTAGGTCGGTTGTCTTCATGGTCAGTGCCATGCAATGCCTTGCTGCATTCTTCTTTCTTCATGATGATCGGTGTTGCACTAATATTTGTTTTTCCAAATGCTATGTCTGTATTTTTGTTGGTTTCAACTGTTGTAGCAATTACAACCACGTTCGTATGGTCTATGATATTAATCTCATATCTTATTTATCGTAAAAAGAGACCTGAGCTTCATAATACATCACGTTTCAAAGCTCCGATAGGGATTGTTATGAGTTGGGCTGGGTTGGTTTTCTTTGTTTTCTCAATAATCATCCTTGCATTTAATGAGAATACCAGGATCGGATTGTATATCACGCCATTATGGTTTATAGCACTTGTGTTCTGTTACCTTTATACGCTGAAAAAGAAGAAAGCAGATTATTCCTTATCTTTAAACGAATAAGGGATTTAAAGGCCCAGTCATAATCTGTGTTGTACTTTCCTTTAGAGGATGGCTATATAGGAAAAAAGCTTTGCAGGGGTGAAGGATTCGCCCCTCTTTCCATTTGTAATCTGTTTTAATCTAATCTCATCTAGTCAAATTAATCGCGCGTGACTAAATTTATTGCCATGAACTCAAATTCATGGAATTGCATTATTTGCATGAGCTGGAAATTTTTTAAAAGGGTGCTATCATGCCAAAATCAATTAAATCAAACTCGACAACTACATGGTCGTGGTCAACCCTACGATAACCGTAAACCAGTAAATCCTGATTTTGATGCAAGCTGTTATCAGGTTGTACTGAAGGAATAAATTTATAAAATATGTTTATTCAAATACTAGGTCTTTCTTATACAGGGTCAACCTAATGGCCCCACTCAGCGATCTGACGTTAAATAAGCTATAAATCGTTGTGCGCCTCTAAACTCCCCCCTATCACTCAAGATACAGGTCAGATTTGTCTGCATGTCAGGTAAAATCCATTACTAAGATCAGGCTAAATTGATCAATGAGAGCTGGTCAGTTAGTGACGCTAACCCATGTTAACATGGTGGTTATACAGGGTAATCTATGTTAATAAATTTTTCTCTGCCTAAGTTTTGCTCTGGAGGGCAGATTAATCTGCTCGAGAAAAATGATGTGATGCGATTTTCTCTGTGAATTTTTTCCAATCTTTTTCCTACAAAAAAGAAAAAAAACCACTTTTTTTCTGTTGAGTGATATTTTTTTTCTGGATGTGGGTGTTATTTAGACAAACTAATCACACTAACGACAAAGCAGCTTTTAGAGTCTTCTCCATTGAGGATGATTTGAATAGTTTTCTTTGTTAAAATTTTGCCGTAAAAATGTTCATTAGATTTTTGTGAAGTTATGCAATTAATAACAAAATAATTGGTTGAATTAAATTGATGGCTCTATAGATCGATTTTAATTAATCAGTGTTTTTATATGAGAGATTAACATCTAAGTGTAGGGTTATAAATAATAATCAAAAAGATATTCGTTCATTAGAAAAAGCCTGCAGTTAACGGGTTAAATATAATCGATTTCTGGGATAAAACCAAAAGGAAATATTTTTCACATGAATGTAACAAGAAGAAAGTTTATAATTGGCGGGGCTGCAGTTGCTGCGGCAGGTGGGGTTGGTATTCTTACTCCTATGCTAACACGTGAAGGCAGGTTAATTCCTGGCAAACCTCGTTCAGGCTTTGTCCAAGGACTATCAGGGACACTCCCGAAGCAAGCCGATGTCGTTGTTATCGGAGGTGGAATTTTAGGAATAATGACGGCTATTAATCTTGTGGAGAGAGGCCAGTCTGTAGTGGTGTTAGAAAAAGGGAACATCGCTGGCGAGCAATCTAGCCGCTTTTATGGGCAAGTGATGACCTACAAAATGCCAGATGCGACTTTCCAGCTTCATCATATCGCTAAACAACGCTGGCGTGAGATGAATGCGAAAATTGGAGCAGATACCAGCTATCGGACTCAGGGAAGAGTTGAAGTCCCCCATGATGAAAAAGATCTGGAATTTGTAAGAGAATGGATCTCAAGAAAGGGAAATGATGCTGGAAGCAATATTCCATTCAAAACCCGTATTATCGAGGGGACTGAGTTAAATAATAGACTTCGTGGCGCAACTTCAAACTGGAAAATCGCTGGATTTGAAGAAGATTCTGGCAGTCTTGATCCCGAAATTGCTGCATTTGTAATGGCTGAATATGCCCAAAAGATGGGTGTTAAAATCTATACAAATTGTGCCGCTCGAGGTATTGAAACACAGGCTGGAGCAGTCTCTGATGTTGTCACCGAACATGGGGCGATCAGGGCATCTAAAGTCGTTGTAGCCGGGGGAGCATGGTCACGCTTGTTCATGAAGAACCTGAATGTGGATATTCAAACGCTGCCTGCTTACCAGTCTCAACAGCTGATTAGTGCGGCACCAGGCGCTCCGGGTGGGAACGTCGCATTGCCCGGTAGCATATTCTTCCGGGAGCAAGCTGATGGTAGCTACGCAACTTCACCTCGCGTGGTTGTTGCGCCTGTAGTTCAAGAATCTTTCATTTACGGTTACAAGTACATGCCTCTTATGGCTGACTTCCCAGTACATATTGCCTTGAATGAGCAGCTGGTCAATTCTATCAAGCAGCAATCTCATTGGAGTAATAATGAAGTTACTCCGTTCGAGAAATATCGTGATATGACTGCAGCACCTGATTATAAAGATTTGAATGCGTCGCTTGAAAAGTTAAAAGCTGAGTTCCCTGCTTTCAAAGAGTCGAAAATCATCGATCAATGGAGCGGAGCTATGGCTATTGCTCCAGACGAACATCCTTACATTTCTGAAATTAAAGAATACCCGGGAATGGTAATTAACACAGCTACCGGCTGGGGTATGACAGAAAGTCCTGTATCAGCGGAAATCACAGCAGATCTATTGTTAGGTAAAACTCCTATTATTGATCCAAAACCTTTCAGTATTTATCGTTTCTGATTTTTTTATTAAATAGCGCCGATTTAAAATACGGCGCTATATTTTTAAATGAGTAATCTGTTCGCAGTATAAAATACAACAATCAGTTATAAATGTTGGTTTATTTACACTCTATTCCCCTCGCTGCGCCTCTGTAAGTCAGCAATCGCTTCAAGCAAGTCGTCTTCTTTCAATGGTCACTGGGATTTTCAGGCCGTATCCTTGCGACGGCATCGCGGTTGCTGGATCCTCGGCGCACGCATTTTCCGGGGGATCCAGAGTCCGGCACGTACCATAAGCTGACCTACAGTCTCTTTAGCCAGTACAACGTCATGAAGCTCGGCCAGCTTCTCGCAGGCGAGCGTCGGACCAAAATCGGCGTAGTTATCCCGGATGATGTCCAGCGCAAGTTCAGCCAGGCCGGGCAGAAGCTGGCGATTACCACGCAGTCCGCGCCGGCAGTTCATCAGAGCCAGTGGCCCGGACTCACGATAACGTGCAAGCAATCGCCAGCAGTTGCGTCCTCAAGCTTGAACTCATAAAAGGACGATAAAGCGGACATTTCAATATAGCCAGAGACGGACATCTGAATTTAGCCACTACAGATTTTGTCTACCCGAAGTTGAAATGTCACCCTCAGTTCCCAACTTAAAATGTCACCTTTACTGTGATTCAGTCTGAAAGAGCAGGGTGGGCAGGTGGTTATCGTTTGAGGCTGGCTCTGAATTCTTCAGGGTTGGCCAGTACCGGATTGATGGCTTTCAGCTGCTCCTGAATCCTTGCCTGAGCGCGTCGTCTGGGCATCTTCTTACTGCGTTCTCTTTTACCGTCCCGTTCGCGTTCATTCTGCTGAATCTGTGCGAGTTTCAATACTGCGCCCAACCGCTTGTTGTCCACAATAGCGCCCTGGTCAACAATGGCCAGTTTGTCGAAGACCTGATAGGACAGTGTTCTGTAGCCATACTTAAAGGCCAGCGTGCCGTCTGGATAGTCGAGAACCGTCCATGTAAACCAAAAGACAGCATTTTGATGCACGACCTTCAAACCAGTCGTGGTGAGAGCCGTCAATCTGAATCAGCTCTCCAAGGCAATCGCGTCGATAACGTGGTTGATACACGCGTGGCTTACGGTGTGAACGAGGTAGCCACAGACCATACGCGATCATCCAGTGGCGAACAGTCTCCGTTGAAATATTAATTGAATGACGCTCTCTGAGTTTTTCTGCGGCTAATGTGGGTCCAAAGTCGCTGTATTTTTCACGTAGCAACGCGAGAACATGCATTTTCAATGCTTCTGGTACGCGATTGTTTGCCGGCTGGCCACGTTTTCGCGAAGTAAGTCCCTCAGCTCCGTTTGATATATAACGGATAAGTAGACGCTGGATCTGCCGAACACTGATGTTGAGAAGTTTTGCGGCAGCAGACTGGGTCAGGCGTTTGTCACAAATCTGCTGCAGTACTGGAATGCGACTCAGTTCTTTCTGGCTCATGGTCACCAACATTACGACGCTCCGGATTGTCTGTAAGAACAAAAAGCAGGCTACAGGAAACGCGACATTTTAACTTTGGTAAAACACGACATTATCGCTTTGGGCTGACAGATTTGGTGCGCATAATACTAATTATGTTAAATATAAATTTTGATGTAAATGTAAGCTCCATTTACCCTCGCCTGAAATCAGCGGATGTATGACGAGACGACGTCAACTGTTCCTTTATACTGTATCTGAATTACTTCCGGTTTCCGCTGTTAAGAGCCTGGTGCATGCCGGACTCCTTGGTTAACTGACAATCTGCTTCCGACTTAATTACAGGAAGCACAACAGCGCTGGCCATCCTGTCGACCAGGCCTTAAGGGAGGATTGACGGTCTTGAGCTGATGTAAAAGCGGCGTTCGGCCTGACGGGCGCGCCGAAGCTGGTGCCAGGATGAATCCGGGGACGTTGTCAGCCTCGAGGCCGGCAGGCTGCAGAGCCCGCGCAACTTCGCAGACAGCAAAATGGCCCGCAGGCCAGCCCGGGCGTAATGCCAACGCCGGTAGCTGAAATACCGGATGTGATAGGGGTCGTTAAGCGCGTGATACCGCGCCAGCAGCTGCGCTGTCTGCCTGACGCTCAGCGGCAACTCCCGAAGGTGATACATCAGAACGGTGGGCAACACCTTCCATTCCCCCGTAAGCGCGGAATAGTCCACTACGGGCTCAGACATGGCGGGGACGAGCCTGCTCGCGCCGGTTAACGGATCGGTTTCCCGTTTGCCCCGATCGTGGGCGACGTCGGCGCAGCAAAGCGCAAAGTGTTCCAGCACCGTGACCAGCTCTATACCGATAAACAGCCGCTCCTCTTGCCGCTTTTCTTCAGCTGTCTGGCGCTCGTGGCGGCGGGTGAAGTGGTGAGTCAGCGCCACAGCGGTCAGGGCGCCACAGAAGGACAAAGCGGGCGTCAGCCACGATGATAATTCAGATACTTCTCTGACTGGCAAGTTGTTCTCTCCGTTCAGGGTTTCCAGTGGTTAGAAAGGGAACGGGCACAGACGAAAGGCACCAGCCAAGCTGGCGCTCATCCCTGAAGCAGTTAGCTCCCTGCGTTAATCGCTGCATCTCAGCCTTTCTGATTGTCGCCGGGATGCTGGTGCACTCTATATAACTGATCCGGCGTGACCGGTAAATCCCCCCTTCAGAATGAAGGATGCGTGCTAAATGGGGCTACAGGCCGTTCAGCAGAAACCCGTCTTCGACCATAGCGCTGCCCCGGGTGCAGGAGATAATCCCTTCCCGACGCATCTCCTGCAGCGCCTGTATAATCTCGTCCGCTGGCCATTCGTCCGGAAACCAGCAAATCGAGCAGACCGGGTTACGCTTACGCGTGGCCAGCACCTCACGGCAGCGCGACAGAATAGCCAGTTTGAGTTCATAAATAGTCATATATTTTTTTCCTTAAAGTGGAGGGCCGGCGTGCCCTATGCAGCACCGTGCCGGATACCTATTCTGTTGAAAGTATCTTTTCTCCTGTTAAAGGTTTATTTATTTTTCTCATCCGGTGAAATCACAGGTGCGATCCTCGTGGCAGCCGCCGCAGATCAGCTCAGGGGCGTGACGTAAGAAAATGAAGCGCCCTTAGATAGATCTCCACACGACCGTCCCAGAATCCTTCGGACTGTTGAACAGCCGCTTCTTTCATTTTGATAAGGTTAAGGTAGCTGTTGTGAAGGTTTGTTCTGGACAGGTAGCTTGCAGGCGAAATGGCCTGCAGGTGCATGCCGAAGTTCATTTTTTGTCTGTGAGGTTGTGCATCATCAGCGACGGCCTGATTAATAACGCTGATAACTGAAACCATTTTTTTCTCACAGATGTCAATGAGATGCTCCAGTTCATCAATGGTTAGATAATAAATCCTCTCGCGATTTACCGGCAGATAGCCATATTTCTCTTCTATATCAGAAAACAACTCCGTCGATATATTTTTGTTAAGAAAGTTTCCCGTAGATATAAAATGATCTCGATGAACAACGATAAGCACAGCATCTAATTCTGAGCGCGATCGCTTATTTATGGTGTTCATGATTTTACAGCATTCCTGAGCCTGTATGATCCCTTTTTCAAAGCTGCTTCTGAGTTTACCTCTTAAATGTACGGGACTAACGGATGTTTTGACATCGCCATGAGGTTCAATGGCTTTGGAATCAATAAAGACGT
The DNA here is from genome assembly GCF_016909495.1 of Pantoea coffeiphila. Taxonomy (GTDB): domain Bacteria; phylum Pseudomonadota; class Gammaproteobacteria; order Enterobacterales; family Enterobacteriaceae; genus Erwinia; species Erwinia coffeiphila. The sequence goes on from NZ_JAFBFW010000006.1 coordinate 296,857, forward strand.
AGCCCTCGTTGCTCGGCAGGATATAATCAACTTTCTTTCCTTCCGTAGAGTTTTTGCGGTAGAGCAAGGCGATATCTTTTTCGCTAATCAGCTCTGGAAAAACCTTTCTGATGTAATCCTCCAGATAGCTCTCCAGAACCGGACCAAATTTATCCTTAAACGGTGTTGGGCTGAATTCACTAAACAGTCTAGGTACCGCTGAAGTGAGCGCCTGCAGCAGAAGGGTGCGGGAAAAAACGCACAGATGTTCGTTATCCATAAGAAAGGGTTTTTTTATCAGCGGCGTGTCTTCAAAGTATTCAGAAGCCAGTGGTCCGTCGCAGGCATACCTGCTGAAAAACGACGTCAGGTCTTCTGAATATAGCGACAGCAATGACAGATAGTTTTTGAGGGTCGTCATATTCAGAGCAGGGCTCAGCGGAATAATAAGCTCCCTGAGCGGGATCCGGAGCGATTCAGTCCGGCCAGTCAGCGTGTTGTGCGTAAGGAGGTGAAAAGAGATGAGGTAATAATCCTGAAGCCTGATCCCGGTTTGCGCCAGGAAATTATCTCTGAACCACGGAGAATCACTGCCGCAGAACCATAAAAACTGCCTAGCCAGCGCGTGCATGTGGGCCTTAGCTGGCGTCTGATAAAACATTTGGGAGATGATCATTCGCCTGATTTCAAGCTCAATGCTGTTCATCTGATGCAGGTCTGACGCATCGTTCTGTAACGCATAGATGCGGTTGATAATCTTATCGAACTCTCTGTCGTTAATATCGCGGGCTTCGCTGCTGACGTCGCCCAGATATTTCCACTTCAGGGCGAGGAAGCAGCACCATGGAAAATTCGAAACCAGCCCGTTCTGCGGATTCCGCAGCGACTGGAAATGAATGTACAGCTGATTAAGAAAAGATGAATGGGTATAGGTGTTTAATTTTTTCCTGATGGCCTGGACTTTATTCGCGTACTGATTCCGACTCTTGATCTGTAAATTCACGGTAACGTTCCTTAATGGGGATATTCAAGGCTGACAGCAGCCACTCCCTGTCCGTCAGATCCGGCTTTCTTTAATCGTCCGAAACCGGGGATGATTGTGAAAATCAAATTTGTACCATTGCGGTCCAGCTGACTTGGTCCGTTTTTCCGTGTCACCCTATGATTAATCTCACTTAAGAGTCAAAATCCTGCCTGATTAATGATTTTTTTCCAAACCCTACTCCTGGAGGAATCAGTGACGACAATCAGGTTATTGGTGGTCGCGGCAAAATTCCACTGGCCGGCAAGTTCTTCAGCCAGCAGCTTGGTGTTACCGTTGTCCAGAATATTGGTATCGTTTTCTTTCACCAGAGGCGCTGATTTAATGGAATGCGTTTTTTGAGTCTACCGCAAGCTGATACTGCTCATTCAGGCTGACCTCTGCACTGGCCATGGCCGTATAGCCAGCGGAGGCTTAAATGTGCACTGCACTACCATGAACGGGGGTCAGCTGTCTCCTGCTCTTCCAGAAGCCGCAGAACGGTCCGCACGTTATAGAATGGGATACGCATGGCTCGATATACATGACTTCAGACCTTTCCTCTGAAGCGAGGTCAAAATCCTCTGTATGGGGCGGACATGCCGGTCTATTGAAAACGTCACTACCGAATCCAATCGGGTTCAGAAATCAAATCCGGTTTCATGATCGCAATTATCTCACGTGCATGCTTCTGGTTAACCGCGCTGTGTCTGTCGACCTCGTATCCCGTAAATCCGTCATAACCGAGAGAGCGCGTTGCTTTGACCATCACCTCGATTAAGCCTCGAGTCAGATTCAGCCCCATAATAATTTGCGAAGCGTTCATTGTGATGGAGAACCTGCTGGCTTGAATACGAGTCATTTTTTCAATGTGCTCTGCAAGTGCAGGGTCTGAGAAAGTAAACCTCAGAACATCGCCCGTTGCCCATCCGGTATGCCAGAACTGCTGATTCACATTCATCGACCTGGCCATTAGGGAGTTCTTCATGACCTCAAGGCGGAGCATTTCAGAATTATGATAATCGCTGACTGTATCGAGTATGTTCTCAGGTTTATTCAGCAATGACTGGCAAAGATGTGCCCCAGCGCGTGCTGCATAATCCTGATCTGACGTCAGGAACACAGCGGAGTGAGGTACGAGCAGTTCACTTCCTTTCTTTACCGGCGGAGGGAATTGCCAGCTTTCAAACCTCGTATCTGACCCGTGATACCACGTCTTTTCGGATAATGAATCCACTTTTAACCTCTTATGACAGAATTTGCTGATTATGTAAAATATCAGATAAGCTGTTTGCAGTGCTGTTTCTGCCATTAGGAATGACTGAACTTAGCCAACTAAGTGAAGCATATGCGCAAGAAAGCTTTTCAGAAATATAATTGCACATTTCATGTTCACCAAGATTACAAACTTGGTGAGCTCAGGTATTAGAATATTTTTTTCCCAAATTTTAAAGATAAACATGTCGGTTAACATGTTTAAGTTTGGGGTTGTGATAGGTATTTTTTATTTGCATAAGCTATCACGATTACATTCGATAACCTTGAAAAGATGTGCTGAAAGCATTTTTTATAAGTTTCATAGTCAGAGTCATTAATACCTTCCTTATGCTTTCCATGCGCAACGTTATTTCTAGCGGTGAGCAGTTTATTCAAATCGGTTTTGATGTCCTCAAAGTCATCAAAGTTTAGCCCAACTTGATAAAGTAATTTCGAAAAAGCATTCTCTGTTCAAGATTAAATTCCGATTGAATATTATTATAAAATCGTAACTCATCTTCACGCCAAGAGTTGTCATAAATTAATCAGCATTGGTCCTTGATTAAGATTCTCCATGCTGAATGTAACTTCATTAATGGCATTTCTACGAACTCTCACTGTCTCGCACCTACGATCCAGATAATACGTTTACAAAACCTATAATATTATATAACAAGGTTTTTATCCCCCCCTCTGCGCCTTCCCTCATCTGCCAGCAGTTTTGTTCTGGTCGCTATCTTAACTTCATATAATAAGACTTATATGAAGCTGGTTTTGATACTTGGACTATACATCACAAAAATCCTTGAAGCTAACTTGTCTAGCTGCCCGCAAAGCACCTCATCTCACTGCCATACTCTCCCCTGCCCCAACATCAAAACTACTTCCCAGCAAGTCGCTTGTGAAGATCTTCGTAGATCTCATCACGCCTGTCGACTGCAACGACGGTAACCGTAACCTTCACGTTGCCTTCGTCATCGGAGGTAACGGTATAGGCAAGTCGATATCCGTCGTTCCGAAGCTTGATTTTGTAGCAGCTGTGCTGAAGCGACAATCTATTGGCCGGCATCGTAAGCGCTTCGTAGGATGCTGCGCGCTTTTTCAGTATTTTGGCAAACTTATCCCTGATGGACGGATTCAAAGAGTCCCACTCTTTTTTAGCCAGCGCCTTAAACTTCAGGCTGGCCTTGAATGCCGAAGACATCAGAGATCATCCCAGCTAACGTCGATCTCTTCGTCCCCTGCTCTGTCGACGGCTTTCTGTAGGAGAAGCGAGTCGCTCATATGTTCAAACATCAGTTCAAACATCGCGGGCGGCACACAGTAAAACGCAGGTTTGTTATGGTTCAGAATTGCGACGGGCTCACCATGAGACTCATTCATGGCCGCAGTCGGGTTCTTTTTGAACTCGGTAATGGACGCCGTTTTTCTGCTGAGAATATTTTCGGTGATCATGCATCCTCCGGTAAGACTATAAAACATATTATTCGGAGCTGATTTTAGCGCTTTATTTCGCTCTTTTAAAGCTGCGGTGGCTGATTTTATTCAACTCGAAGCCCGTCGATTTACGATTTTGACCCACCTACGAGTCATAACCCCGCTTTAAGCCCCATAAAGCATCCAATCCAGCAACAGAGGCAATCCCTGCCCCTACTGCAACCGACTGGCAATCTGCCGCAGCTGCGCGGCGATCTGCGCTAAATCCTGCGTACCCGACCCCTGCGCGGCGGTGGAATTGCGCACCACCAGGCGTGCGGGCAGGATCGAGGACGATCGGCTGTGGTCGTCTTCGCTGGCCTGCAAAATACGGCTCACCGCCTCTTTCCCCTGTAAATCGAGGTCGAGAGAAACCGTGGTCAGCGCGGGATGGAAAAACGCGCTTTCATAGGTGTCATCGTAGCCCACCACCGAAACCTGCCCCGGAACCGCCATGCCGCGTTGGTGCAGCGCGCTCAGCACGCCGAGCGCCATCTGATCGTTGCCGACCAGCAGCGCGCTGAAGCGCGGGGTTTCGTGCAGCATCTGCAGGATGCCGTTAAAGCCGCTCTGCGCATCCCAGTTGCCGTGGATCACGCTGACCGGCTGTAAGCCGTAGCCTTCCAGCGTCTCCAGCCAGCTTTTCAGCCGCAGGCGGGCGGAAACCGAGTGCTGCGGCCCTGCCAGTAGCGCAAACTCGCGGTGCCCCTGTTCGTAGAGGTATTTCACGCTGGCGCGCGTGCCGTCCGCCGGGTTAAACGAAACGTTAAACACTGACGAGAACGGATCGACGTCCAGGAACAGACACAGGATGTCGTCGTTCTCCTGCACGATGCGCTCTGCGTCGGCGGTCTCCAGCGGCACGTTAATAATCACTTTATCGACGCGCTGCGACTTCAGCTCGTTGATGCAATCCTGCAAACTTTGGTTGACGTTCTCATCAATCATCGCAATCAGCACCTGGTAATCCGCCGCGTTAGCGTAGCGTTTTACCGCAGCGGCCACCTGTGAAGGGGCATGCAGCGCCAGCGAGGTGGTGACCAGCCCGAGCGTGGTGCTCTGCTTACCGACCAGCTGCTGCGCCAGGCGGTTAGGCACATAGCGCAGCACCTCTATCGCCTTCTCAACCTTGCTGCGCGTCGCTTCGGAGACGTTGGCAGACTTATTAAGCACCCGGGAAACGGTCTGATAAGACACTCCGGCGTGACGGGCAACATCCTCTAAAGTGGAATTCTTCGATTTCATGGCTCGCTTCCCTGGTAGCAGATGCGGAAATTGTAACACAGCCGAAACCCTGGCCGGGTTAACCCCGTCACACTGTCGGAAAAATCATAAAAAAGTCCGACGTTCACATTCATATTTCGGTGATCAATCTCACCAAACGTTACAATAAGCGCCTAAAAACTTGCAGTAAATCACACAATCTTGACATTTAAATTGCAGGGGATTCGTCACTGGGCGTTTACTGCTCTCACATTGTGAACGTATTACAAAAACGAGGGTGACATGAATACCAGACTACATGCAACCGCTGTGGCACTTGCTGCGGCACTGACTTCCCCGGCGTTATACGCAGCCATCGATAATATTGATTTCCACGGCTATCTGCGCGGCGGCGTGGGCGTGTCGCAGGACGGCGGCATTCAGGAGTGGCAGAAGAACAAGCTTGGTCGTCTCGGCAACGAAGGCGATACCTACGGCGAAGTAGAGCTGGGTAGCGAAGTCTATAAAAAGGACGACGTCAGCTTCTACGTCGACAGCATGGTCAGCATGGTCTCCGATGGTTCCAACGATAACGAAACCACCCTCGGCGACGATGCACAGTTTGGTCTGCGTCAGCTGAATCTGCAAATTAAGGGCCTGGTCCCGGGTGATAAGAATGCGGTGATCTGGGGCGGTAAGCGCTACTACCAGCGCCACGATCTGCACATTATTGACACCAAATACTGGAATATTTCCGGTTCCGGTGCCGGTATTGAAAACTACACCGTCGGCCCGGGCGCGGTGTCATTCGCCTGGATACGTGGCGATGCGAACGACGTTGACTACCGTGAAGACGGGGATAACGACGTCAACATCAACTACCTCGACCTGCGTTACGCCGGCTGGAAGCCGTGGAGCGGTGCCTGGACCGAGTTTGGTATCGACTACGCCATGCCGAACACCACCAAAAAGCAGGAAGAGTACGGCGGGCTGTATGACGCCGACAACGGCGTGATGCTGACCGGTGAAATCAGCCAGGATATGTGGGGTGGCTACCAGAAGCTGGTGTTCCAGTATGCGAATAAGGGCCTGGCGCAGAACGTTATCTCGCAGGGCGGCGGCTGGTACGATATGTGGAATGATACCCGCGACGCCACCGGCTATCGCATCATTAACACCGGCCTGCTGCCAATCACCGACCGCCTGTCGCTGAACCAGGTGATTACCTGGGGCTCCGCGCAGGATCTGACGGCGTACAGCGATAAGAGCACCCTGCTGTCGGTCGTGGGCCGTGCGCAGTACCAGTTCACCGACTATGTGCGCGGCATCGGCGAAGCGGGCAGCTTCTGGCAGAAAGATCAGTACAAAGACGGCAGCGATTATAAACAGGCTGGTCAGAAATATACCCTGGCGCTGGGTCTGGCGGCCGGTCCTGAGTTTATGTCCCGTCCTGAACTGCGCGTGTTTGCCTCCTACCTGAATGACTCCGAGCAGGGCAACAGCTTCGATGATGGTACTGCCAGCGATACCTGGAACTTTGGCGTTCAGGTTGAGGCCTGGTGGTAATCTCCCACGCTCGCTCCCCGATCACTGCTTGAACACTGGCTGTTTTATTGGATAACCGTTACCGGTTATCCTTTTTTTATTGTGACAACGTCACCCTGTCAACTCAGGCATCGCCAAAGAAACGCGCATCCAGCAGCTGGCGTAGCCGGTCCGACTGCGTGCCGAAGATGGCATGCACCTCGTGGCCGAGGATCACCACTCCGATCGCTCCCGCCTGCTGCAGCCCGGCAGAATCCACCGCAGACAGCGATTTAACCGTCACCCGCAGCCGGGTCAGACAGGCATCAACCTGCACGATATTGTCGCGGCCACCGAAGCAGCTTAACAGCCGATCCAGCAGCGCGTTGTCGGCCGGAGCTTCTTCCGCAGGCAGCGCTTCGCGGCTGAAGTAGTGCTTAAAGGATTTCAGACTCACCATATTTCTCTCCTTCTGGACATAAAAAAAGGCGGGCTTGCGCCCGCCTGTGTATTCGCCGTTACAGCGGCGCGCGCAGCACGCGGCAGCCCCACGGCGGCAGGACCAGTACCCCGGAGAGCGGCGAGCCGTCCGTCAGGTCACCGATCCCCGCTGGCAGCGTGACTCGGTGCTCTGCCGCGGTGTAGTTCTGCAGGAAGATAAACGACTGCTCGCCGTCGGTACGACGATGGGCCGTCACGCCCGGCGGCAAGGTCACATCGAGCGCGCGCGGCAGCGCCAGCTGTTTAATCAGCGCGCCGTAGAAGTCGCGGTGGAAGGTCAGATCGTTGCGCGAAGCGATGTACCACGCCTTACCGTCACCCACCTCATTCACCGTGACCGCCGGTTGCCCGGCGTAAAAATCGCTCTGATAGCGGGCCAGCGCGGTGGCACCTTCAAGATGGATCAGCTCGCACAGCTCACGCGCCTGATACGGGCCGCTCAGCCCCAGCGCGTTGCCTTTGATGCCCTGAATCCCGTTTGATTCCTCGTCGGTCAGGCTGTCGATCTCTTCCGCCCAGATACCCAGCAGCGGCCGCAGCGGGCCGGGGAAGCCGCCAAGGTGGCAGAGGTCGGTTTCATTCACCACGCCGGTCCAGTAGCTGGCAACGAACTGGCCGCCGTTGTGCAAATGGCGCTCCACGCGTTCGGCAAAGCCGTCGCGCACCATATACAGCATTGGCGCAATCACCAGCGTGTAAGGCGTCAGGTCGGCGTCGGCGTTGATCACGTCAACAGCCACGCCCTGCTCCCAGAAGGTCCGGTAATGTTCCACCACCGTGCGCTCGTAGTGCAGGCCTATATTGCGTGGACCCTGCGCGTTATCCATCGCCCAGCGGCTTTCCCAGTCAAAGATGATCGCCACGCGGGCTTCCACGCGGCTGCCGAGCACCGGGGTCATGGCGTCCAGCATCCGCCCCAGCTCGCTGACCTCGCGGCCGATGCGCGTATCCAGATGACCCACGTGGTCGATCACCGCGCCGTGGAACTTCTCCACCGAGCCGCGGCTTTTGCGCCACTGGAAGTACTGCACCGCATCCGCGCCGTGCGCCACGGCCTGTAGCGAGGAAAGAATATGCATACCCGGCTTTTTGAGCTTGCTGGTCGGCTGCCAGTTGGTGGCCCCCGGTGTGGACTCCATCAGCACGAACGGTTTGCCCTGCTTGAGGGTGCGCATCAGGTCATGGAACATCGCGGTGTAGCAGGCCAGCGTGGTGTCATCCTTCTCATTGTGCCACGTTGGATAGCTGTCCCAGGAGATGAAGTCCAGCGCCTGCGACAGCTTCCAGTAGTCGTAGTCGTAGAAGTATTCCATAAAGTTGGTGGTGGCCGGCAGTTCCGGGTTAACCGCCTTCAGCGGCTTGATCTCCTGGGTGCAGAAATCGGTCACCTGGTCGGTCATAAAGCGCCGCCAGTCGAGGTTCAGACCGTGGATGGACATCTCGCCCTGCGGTGAAGGCGAGGCAATCTGCGACCAGTCGGTATAGGTATGGCTCCAGAAGTCACTCCACCAGGCGTGGTTCAGCTGTTCCAGCGTCTGATAGCGTCGCTGTAGCCATTCGCGGAACGCCTGCTGGCAGCTGTCGCAGTGGCACTCGCCGCCGTACTCGTTGGAGATATGCCAGCCAATCACCGCCGGGTGATGGCCGTAGCGCTCGGCCAGCCGACCGTTCATCGCCTGCACCTTCTGGCGGTACACCGCCGAGGTCATACAGTGGTTGTGCCGCCCGCCGTGCAGCGCCTTAACGCGATCGCGGCCTACACGCAGCACTTCAGGATATTTTTGCGACATCCATGCCGGGCGCGCACCGCTCGGCGTAGCGAGGAACACGCGGATGTTCTGTGCATACAGCTTATCCAGCACGTTATCCAGCCAGCTGAAGTCGTAGCGCCCTTCTTCCGGCTCCAGCTTGGCCCAGCTGAAGATGCCGACCGACATCACGTTACAGTGGGCCTCCTTCATCATCGCCACATCTTCATCGATAATGCCCGGCGTGTGCGACCACTGCTCGGGGTTATAGTCCGCGCCGTGCAGCAGGCGGGTGATCCCGGCCGCCAGCGGTGGGAATTTAGTCATACTTCTTCCTTAATCTGTCAGAGGTACCGGCCCGCAGGCCGGTCAATTAATGAAAAGCCTGGATGGACGGCAGCACTTTGCCGCGGCAGTCAAACAGCGCCTGATTTTCACGGGCGTTGCCCTGCTTCCACTCGTCGTGGATGTACTTCATGCCTTCCGGTGTGGCCCAGGTATTGCCGCTGGCAGGTATCCAGGCTGGCTCCCAGTACACCACCCCTTTGCCGCGATGATTGGGCACCGCCAGCACCGCCGACATCAGGTCGTGCAGATAGGCCGCCTGGCCCGCCACGGTTGCCGGATAGCCGCCGTCTTTCTCTTCCTTCGCCTGGAAGCTGTTCTCGGCGCTGTCGCAGTTTTCCAGCGTGTAGCCGTAGGCGGCTTCCACCACCATCACGTCTTTCTGATAGCGCTGGCTGATGTCATCCATATTGGCTTTCAGCGCGGAGATCGGTCCGTTCCAGTAGGTGTACATCGACAGGCCGATCACATCGAACGGCACCTGGCGGCGGGTAATTTCATCGAACCACCAGCGGAACATGTCGTTTTTGGTGCCCTCCGCCAGGTGCAGCATGATCTTCACCTGCGACGGATCGCTGAGGTTCTCACGCAGACCGGCGATGGCCGATTTCAGCAGTCCCGCCAGGCGATCAAACTCGCCGCCGTTCTGCCCCCAGCTTTTGCCTTCCGGCCACAGCATGCCGCCGTTCAGTTCATTGCCGATCTGCACGATCTCCGGCAGCACGCCCTCCGACTTAAAGCGGGCGATGGTGTCGCGGGTGTAGTCGTGAATGCGCGTTTCCAGCTGCGGGAAGGTCTGCTTCTCCCAGGCTTTCGGCTTGTACTGCTTGCCCGGATCGGTCCAGAAGTCGCTGTAGTGGAAGTCGAGCAGCAGATGCATTCCCGCCGCTTTGGCACGTTTGGCCAGCGCCAGCGTGGTGTTCAGATCGTTGGTGCCGCCGCCGTAGGCTTTGCCACTCGGGTCATACGGGTCAACCCACAGCCGCAGGCGAATGGTGTTGATGCCGTTAGCCTTCAGGATGGCGATCGGGTCCTGTAACTGGTTGTTGGCGTTGTAGAATTTCGCGCCCTGCTTTTCCAGCTCCGGCAGCGTGGAGATATCCGCGCCCTTAACAAAATCCGCAGGCACCTGGCCTATCGGGGTGATGACCGACGGCGTGGCGGCGAGCAGAGGGGTCGCCCAGGCCAGCGCCAGGGCGATTAACAGTGATTTACGCTTCATGGTTTATCCCTTTGTACTGCCTGATGTCAGGCCGGAAACGAAGTATTTTTGCAGCGCCAGATAAAGGATGGCGACCGGTACGGCGATCAGCACCGCCCCTGCGGCATAGGTGGTGTAGCTGGCCCCCATTTTCTGCGACACGAGGTTGTACAGTCCGATAGGCAGCGTGAACTGGTCCGGGCTGCGCAGAATGGTGCTGGAGAGGATGAAGTCCCCCAGCGGGCCGGTGAAGGAGAACAGCGCCACCACCGCCAGAATCGGCTTCGACAGCGGCATAATGATCTCAATGAAAATGCGGAAGTTCCCCGCGCCGTCCATGCGCGCCGACTCGTCCAGATCTTTCGGAATGGCGTCGAGGTAGCCTTTCATCAGATAGGTGTTCATCGGGATCATGCCGCCAACGTAAATCAGCACCAGCGCCAGGTGGCTGTTAATTAAGCCCAGAAGCTGCGACAGCACGAAGATGGCAATCAGCGCCGAAAACTGCGGGATCATCTGCAACAGCAGGAACAGCATCAGTCCGTTCTGCCGCCCCTTAAAGCGGAACCGCGAAAAGGCATAGGCGGTACAGCTGACGCTGATCAGGGTCAGTACCATGGTGAAGAAACTGATTTTCATCGAGTTCCAGTACCAGTTCAGGTACGGCACCGTGCCGTTAAACAGATTGCGGTAGTGCTGCAATGAGGCATTTTCCGGGATGATCGAGCTGCTGAGCAGGCTGTTGCCCGCGTTCAGTGACGCCCCCACCGTCCACACCAGCGGATAGATAATGATGGTGGAGACGAACAGCACCACCAGCCAGGTCAGCGACAGGCGCACCCATTTTTCGCGTTTAATACTTACTGATTTCGCCATGACTGTGCCCTTACGCCATTTCATCTTGTTTGAACGATTTGGTGGCCCGGAACTGCCACAGCGCCACGCCGACCACAAAAATCGACAGCAGGATCGTAATGGTGGCGGCAATCGCATACTGCGAAGACGACATGGTCAGCTTGTAGATCCACGAAACCAGAATGTCGGTGCCACCGGCGTTAGACCCGGCCACCGCCGGGCCGCCGTTGTTAAACAGATAGATAATGTTGAAGTTATTAAAATTGAAGGTGTACTGGGTGATGATGATCGGCGCGATGGCGTACATCACCAGCGGCAGCGTGATGGTTTTCAGCCGCGTCCAGGCGCTGGCCCCGTCCATCATCGCCGCTTCATACAGGTCGTCCGGAATGGCCTGCAGTACCCCGGTGGTCATGGCGAACACAAACGGGAAGCCAAGCCAGGTCTGCATTAAAATCAGTGCCGTTTTGGTCCAGAACGGATCGGTCATCCACGCCTTCGGCGCAATGCCGAAGAAGTCGAGAATCGAATTGTTGATTACGCCAAAGGTGTCGTTGAACATGCCCGCAAACACCAGAATGGTGACAAAGCCCGGCACCGCCCACGGCAGAATGAAAATGGTGCGGATCAGCGGCTTAAAGCGCAGATCTTTCTGGTTCACCAGAATGGCCAGCATCACGCCCACGCTGCACTGTAGCGTCGTTGCCAGCAGCGTCCAGACTACCGTCCACTGCAATACGTCGAAGAAGGTGGAACGCCAGATGGATAAGGTGAAGATATTAATGAAGTTCTTCACCCCGACCCAGTCAACCAGCTTCGCGGGCGGCGTGTGGTACAGGTTGTAGTTGGTGAAAGCGATGGCGAACCCGAACAGGATTGGGAACACCACCACAAACACCAGCAGGATAAACCCCGGGGTGATCATCAGATAGGGGAAGCCCTCGCGCAGCAGGATCTGATACTGCTTGCGTACCCCGTGCAGCTGCTCGCCGTTATCGCGGCGTTGGCCGTTCAGCCACGCGTCGCGGAACGACAGCCCCCACAGCGTCAGGCCGAAGGCGATAATCAGCACGCTGATAATCCCCTCCGCCAGCAGGAAGATCGAGTTGTCGCGCGGCACCTCTTCCCCCAGCGTTACCAGTCCCCACAGCCCCTGCTGCAGAAAATCATGGAACACACCGGCAAAGCTGGTGAGCAGGATTAAAAAGCACAATCCCTTCGCCCACTGGCGATGATAGAACTGGCCGAAGCCCGGCAGCAGCGCCAGCAGTACGCCAGTTACGGCGTGCTGCCGCGAGCGTTTGTTAAGCATCAGTTTTTCACTGGGGGAAATCATCACACCATTATCCTTCTTGCTTCCTGATTCGGGCCGCGATGCGACGCTGACTTACTGGTTACTGGCCTGCATCGCTTCAATCTGCATGGTGATTTGCTTCACCGCGCCGTCGAGCGCCGCTTTCGGTTCCTGCTTGCCGGACACGCTCAGTTCCAGAGCGGCATTGGCCGGTCCCCACACTTCCTGCATTTCCGGTACGCCCGGCATGGCGGAGGCGCGTGCGGCCTGCACCGCAACGGCGTTGGCTTTCTCATCGTCTTTGATAATCGGGTCATTCATCAGCACCAGCAGCGGTGGGATCTCCTGGGTTTTCTGATAGCGTTCTTTGACGTACTGCGGCTGGTTGATGAACTCGATAAACTGCTGCGCCAGCGCTTTATCCTTGCTCCAGGTGGAGACTACATAGCCCTTCACGCCGAGGAATGAGCTCATCGGTTTGCCGTTTGGCAGCTCGGGCAGCGGCGCCACGCCGTAATTGATGCCTGCCGCTTCATACGGCTGGAACGCCCACGGGCCGTTAATCACCGCCGCCGCTTTTTTCTCGGTAAACAGCGAGTCGATGGCGTTCAGTCCGTTATCCCCGAGGATGCCGCCCGGCAGCAGGCCCTGAGTGAAGAAGCTTTTCAGGTAGGTCACGGCTTCAATGCTGCCCGGGGTGTTCAGGCCGATGTCGTGGGTGTTCAGCCCGCCCTTTCCGTCCTTGCCGAAGATGTAGCCGCCCATCGGCGCAATCGCACCCCAGCTGTAGTAAATCTGGTCGAACTTCGCCAGCAGGCCGTACTGTTTGGCTTCGCGCTGCTTCTGCGAGAAGGTGCGGTACTCGTCGAGGGTTTTCAGCGGCGACGGCAGCAGATCCTTGTTGTAAATCAGCACCAGAGTTTCAATCGCTTTCGGAATGCCGTACACCACGTTGTTCTGGATAAACGCGGCCATCGCCGACGGGGTATACGCCGCCTGATGTGCCGCATCCACGGTGATTGGCGACAGCAGACCCTGCACCACGGCGCTGCCCAGCTGGTCGTTCGGGATCACCAGCACATCGGGGCCGATACCGGCCGGGCCATCCAGGCGCAGCTTCTCAATCTGCTGAGCGAAAGGCATCTCCTGCACTTTAACTTCAACATTGTGCTGCTTCTGGAAATCGGCGATGGCGGTTTTAATGCCATCGGATTTCTTAATATCTTCCCAGACGGTGAGCTGCTGTGCGGCGTAGGCGGCCTGCGTGGCCATCAGTGCGGACAGTAACAGCGTGATGCTCGTTTTCAATTTCATTGCTGACCTCATGTGAAGGTATGACATTTTTATGTTTTATTGCTGAGTTCGCGGGCCGTTAGCCGGTGGAAATCAGCCTGTAGGGCGAGAGGAACTACAACGTATTGATGTCATACGCTACGCAAGAGCACCCGATCCCACCAGTCCATATTTATCAATGTGTGATCGACGTTACAGAAATCAAAATACCCGGTAGGGTGCTTACCATCAGGGGGTTATAGTCAACCCGCTTCCCACAACGGTTGAAGCCCTGAAGTGAAGTTTTGTAATACGTAATACATTTAACCCTGAAAAACATTCCCGATGAGGATTCGCATGTCCAGCATCAGACTGAGAAGCGTGAGTAAGAAGTTCGGCGCAACCGAAACGCTGAAAAATATTCAACTGGATATCGAGGCAGGCGAATTTGCCGTATTCGTTGGCCCTTCCGGCTGCGGCAAATCCACCCTGCTGCGGCTGATTGCCGGGCTGGAGGAAGTCAGCGGCGGCGAGATCCTGATTGGTGATGAGATGGTCAACGACGTTGCCCCCGCCCATCGCGGTGTGGCGATGGTGTTTCAGTCCTACGCGCTTTATCCGCATATGACCGTGGCGGAAAACATGGGCTACGGCCTGAAAGTTAACCGCGTACCGAAAGAACAGATCCGCCACCAGGTGGAGATGGTTTCCAAAACGCTACAGCTTTCCCACCTGCTGGACCGCAAACCGAAGCAGCTTTCCGGCGGGCAGCGCCAGCGCGTGGCGATTGGCCGGGCGATTGTGCGTAATCCGAAGGTGTTTATGTTCGATGAACCGCTGTCAAACCTGGATGCCGAGCTGCGCGTGGAGATGCGCCTGCATATCGCCAAGCTGCATCAGGAACTGAAGACCACCATGGTTTATGTCACCCACGATCAGGTTGAGGCAATGACGCTGGCCGACAAGATTGTGGTGATGAACTAAGGCAAGGTTGAACAGGTCGGCTCGCCGATGGCCCTCTACTACAATCCGGTTAACCGCTTTGTGGCGAGCTTTATCGGCTCACCGAAGATGAATTTCCTGCCCGCTCAGGTCGTGGAGTGCAGCGCCAGCGGGCTGCTGGTCAGCATTAACGAAGGGCAAAACACCCTGGCGCTGCCTGCCCCGCAGCGGCTGCTGCAGCCGGGCGAGGCGCTGACGTTGGGCATTCGGCCTGAGCATCTGCGCATCAACAGCGACGCTCCGCTCCAGCTGGATTTCCATTGTGAAGTGGTGGAGCGGCTGGGCAACAATACCTATCTGTTCGGTCAGAGCTACGGCCACGACGGCTTTAAAATGCTGCTGCCCGGCGATGTTTCCTTCCGTCCTTATCAGTCTCTGCGCCCGTCTTTCTATCCGCATCAGTGCATGGTCTTTGACAGCGAAGGGCTGCGTATCAGCGCGGATATCGAGATCCCGCAGGATCAGGCGGCGTAACGCTGCCGGTTGTTTTCTCTACCCGCCTTATCCGTTGAGTCACTCCTGGCTGCGTGTTTGTTCACTCAGCCTGAAGGGATTTAGCGCCAATAAAAAACCAGACCATGAGGGTATCGGCACTCTGCCGGGGCGTCATGGACTGGTAGCCCGCTTTGATTTTGATGTCTCCCTGTGGTGTAAACCCGCCCTCGCCACGGCATGACGGGCTCTTCCTGTCTTTTAACGTCAGAGGTTGTTTGACGGTGATTCAAACCGTTCTCGCAGACATCATTTGTGCAACATCTCAGAAACAAATTAAAAACACATAAAAAACATAAAAACTCAGGCCTCATCAAAATATGGCTACTCGCTCATATTTCGTTCTAAAACCGCCGATACACTCAAATTATCAACTGAGCCCTACCCTACTTTTTATAACGACCTATAAATAAATCAGGAGATAAAATGGCGATCGCGATCAAGGATATCAGCGTTAAAGATATTCGTTTCCCAACGTCCAGAAACCTCGACGGTTCTGATGCGATGAATGCAATATCTGATTATTCCGCAACGTATGTCACCCTGATAACCGATCGGGAAGATTTAAAAGGCTACGGACTGACTTTTACTATTGGCCGGGGAAACGATCTCTGCGTCAGCGCAGTTAAATCATTAGCTGAATTATTTGTTATTGGCCGCACGCTGGAAGAAATTACCGCTAATTTCGGCCAGTTCTGGCACGAGCTGGTTTCCGGTGATTGTCAGCTGCGCTGGGTCGGTCCGGAAAAAGGCGTTATTCATTTAGCCACCGCGGCAATTATTAATGCGCTCTGGGATTTATGGGCGCGTTCGGAAAATAAAACCGTGTGGAAGCTGCTGGTGGATATGAAGCCGGAAGAGGTGGTGAAGTGCATCGATTTCACCTACATCACCGACGTGTTAACCCCGGAAGAGGCGCTGACCCTGCTGCGCCGCGTCGAGAGCGGGAAAGCGCAGCGCGAGCAGGAGATGTTTGAATACGGCTTCCCGGGCTATACCACCGCTGCGGGCTGGCTGGGCTACTCGGAAGAAAAAATGCGCCAGCTGGCACGCCAGGCGGTCGCGGATGGCTGGACGCACCTGAAGCAAAAAGTCGGAGCCGATCTGGAGCAGGACATGCGGCGTGCGGCCATTCTGCGCGAGGAGCTGGGCTGGGACCGCAAGCTGATGATGGACGCCAACCAGATTTGGGGCGTAGACCAGGCCATTGCGGCCATGCGCAAGCTGGCGCAGTTCGACCCGCTGTGGATTGAGGAGCCGACCAGCCCGGACGACATTCTCGGCCATGCGGCGATTAAAGCGAGAATTGGTGATATCGGCATTGCCACCGGCGAGCACGCCCACAACCGAGTGATGTTTAAACAGTTCTTCCAGGCCGGCGCGATGGACTTCTGCCAGCTCGATCCCGCCCGCCTCGGTGGTCTGAATGAGGTGCTGGCCGTGGTGCTGATGGCGGCGAAATTTGGCGTGCCGGTTTGCCCGCACGGCGGCGGCGTCGGCCTGTGCCAGTATTCGCTCAATATCGTGCTGTTCGATTATATTGCCGTCTCCGCCTCGCTGGAAAACCGGGTGCTGGAATATGTCGACCACTTACATGAAAACTTCGAAGAGCCCTTAGTCATTAAACGCGGAAGATATTATCCGCTACAGCAACCGGGTTACGGCGTGAAAATGAAACCTCAGACCTTACTGGATTATTCATGGCCTGACGGACGCGAATGGTTAAATTAAAAACCTCTCATTATTAATCCTGTCAATTTTCTGACATCCCGCCATGAAATAATGGCGGGATAGTCAGAATGCCTTATGACGTTATTATCGAAGAGACCGACTGCATAACACTCAACGTGGAAGCACTCCTATGAGTCAGACTGAAGATGATAAAGTTGTTAATTCGGCAGTACGTAAATCTATTATCCGCCTGCTGCCGTTTCTGGCATTAATGTATGTAATGGCTTATTTAGATCGTGCCAATATTGGTTTTGCCAAAGAAGCATTCCAGGTGGATACCGGTTTAAGTAATGCCGCCTACGCGTTTGGTGCCGGGGTGTTTTTTATCGGCTATGCGCTGTTCGAAGTGCCCAGCAACATTTTGCTGTATAAAGTGGGTGCCAGGGTCTGGCTCTCCCGCATCATGGTGACGTGGGGGCTGATCTCTGCGGCGATGATGTTCGCCCACGATGAGCAAACCTTTATCATTCTGCGCTTCTTCCTCGGCGCGTCCGAGGCCGGTTTTATGCCGGGCGTGATGCTCTATCTCACCTTCTGGTTCCCGCTGAACGTCCGCGCTAAGGTCGCCGGTTACTTCTGGTTTGGTCCGCCGATCGCTTTTATTCTTGGCGGCCCGGCATCCGGCGCGCTGTTAACCATCCACGATATGTGGGGCTTGCACAACTGGCAGCTGATGTTCCTGGTGGAGGGATTACTGGCGGCGTTCGTCGGCGTGGTGGCCTATTTCTATCTGGACGATAAGCCTGCCGACCGGCGCTGTAAGTTCCTTAACGAAGAGGAGAAGCAGGCCCTCAGCCGGGTGATTGAAAAAGAAGAGAAGGCTAAGGTGAACCACGGCCCGCAGGGTATCCTGAAAGCCCTGTGCGATCCGCGCGTGCTCTACCTGTGCATGATCTGCTTTACCATCCAGGTGGGTTCCTACGGGATTGCGTTCTTCCTGCCTTCGCAGGTGGCGGCACTTTCCGGCCAGAAAGTCGGCTTTATCGTCGGCGTGCTGTCCGGTATTCCCTGGCTTTGCGCCCTGTTTGCGGCCTGGTATATTCCGCACCTGTCGACGAAGCGCAAAGAAAGGCGCTGGATCGGCACCATTACCCTGCTGTGCGGCGGCCTTGGCGTGGCGCTGTCGGGGATGTTAGCGGCAACGCCGGTCTGGGCATTTATCGTGCTGTGCATCGGCTGCGCGGGCCTGCTGGCGGTGCAGCCGATCTACTGGACCTTCCCCACCAGCTATCTGGGCGGTGCGGCGGCGGCATCAGGAATTGCACTGATTAACTCGCTGGGCAATCTGGGTGGTTTCGTTGCGCCAAATATCCGCGTGTGGGCCGAAAACACCTTCAATTCACCGGCGGCGGGGCTGTATCTGCTGGGCGCAATCGCCATTGTCGGTGCGCTGATGCTGTCCGGGGTGTTCCGCATCGGCATCCGCCGCGATCTGGACAGCCCGGCACCGGATACTCAGCGGGATGCGCCAGCGGAGAGCAGTGCGACGCTGACTTCGGGCTCGCTGAAGTAACGATGAAAGAAAAATACCCCGCCGAAGCGGGGTGTTTTTTAACCCAATCGGAACGCGTTCGATTTCCGCTCCGGCCAGGGAAAATAATCAGCGAGGCGTATGCTGAGGCACGCGCAACGCCGCTTCCGACCAGCACTGCTGCATTTTGTCCGTTGCCGCCTGGAAGCGCTGCGTCCACTGCTGCAAATATTCCGACCGCTCTTTTTGCTGACGCTCGCGGGTGGAAGGATCGCTGCTGAACGTACCCCACTGGCTCTGCACGGACTTGCTCTCATTCGTCAGGCTGTCCGTTTCGGCA
Organism: Pantoea coffeiphila; assembly: GCF_016909495.1. Classification (GTDB taxonomy): domain Bacteria; phylum Pseudomonadota; class Gammaproteobacteria; order Enterobacterales; family Enterobacteriaceae; genus Erwinia; species Erwinia coffeiphila. Next base: position 315,569 of record NZ_JAFBFW010000006.1, read on the forward strand.
CGGCACTGCGGAATAACGATGTTGTCGAAATCAGCCACCGACACGCCGTAATCCCGGTAGATACTTAACATGCGATAGCGACTGTCGCTGCCGTCGGCATAATTTTTAGCGTCATTATACACTTTCATATCCAGCGCCGAGTTGCTGCGGAAGTCCATCTCAATCGGATCAAGCACCGCTGACGTTGCTGTTAAATGGTAGGTTTTCACTTCACCGGCGGCGGAAGGTGCTGCACTGGCTTGCGCATTCACCGCTATCTGTTGCTGACTGGCGCTCGCCGCTACGCCGGTGCGGCAGTCATACAGATTGGCATCAAATCTTGGCTTCATGCTGCCTTTCACCGAGGTGAAGATAAAGCTGAGGAACCCGTTGGCCTCGCTTTTGCGGTAGAAGGAGGTGGTGCCGTCCGGCTCCTGCTTAACTTTCATAAACTCCTTGCCGCGCGGTGAAACAAATTCACTGTTCATATCACCCAGCCCGTAAAAACGATCGAAGTGGATGATAAAGCTGTCGCCGTTATCGGTAACGCGCAGCCGGTTTGGCTGGGTTTTCTGGTTGGTGATGTACTGATCGATAGCGTCTTTACTGTAGGTGACCTGCACCTGGCAGGAGCGTTCTACCGACGCCTGGCCCGAACTCGCTACGGGTGCTGCACTCTGAGCAACGGGTGCAGCCTGTTGTGCGGGAGCGACCGCTGCCGGTGCAGCACTCTGAGGCTGGCTGCCGGAAACCGCCGTCGACTGCGCGCTGCCGCCAACGATCGCATTCAGGTCGTTTACGCGGTTCACGTAGGCGTTTTGCAGCTCGGTGAATGACGTGGACTTATTGCGAACCTCTTTTAACCACGCCAGTTGCGATTTCCTTATGGCGGCTTTATTCTCCGGGTTCTGCTTAATCGCCTGGCCGTATAAGCCGCTCACTTTATCGTCCAGCGCGGACAGCGCCGGGGTGGAACAGATGGTCTGTTCAACGTAGCCGCTGGCTTTATTACAGTCGAAGCCGGCAGCGAAAGACGCTGAACTAAAAATAACACTCGTAACGGCTAATGCAGCGAGACTCAATTTCTTCTTCATCTAAAGTCCGATTAATATTGTTATGCTGGTGAAGCGTTATTTCCCAACAGATTCACAATCTGATTTGTTGGAAGTCTTATTATTTATACTGACTGGTTTAATGCTGCCTTGCCTTTGGGGTGTGATTTATATCTTTTAAATTCTGTGGCTTAAGTGAGGAATGCGCTGATCGATTCAACCATCAGAACACGCCCGCGATTGTATAGTATGCCCGCGTTGCCCTGCCAGATAATTTTACTGAAACGGGTTCTGATCCGGCTGGCGGTCTCACTTCAATAATAAATAGACTTAATGGTAATGACCGAAAACGTACCGGGTGAAAAGGTTTTAACGATTCACCATCACGCAGATAAATAATCAATACGGGTAGCTCATCCCTTAAGTGGAATATCAATTGATGCAGCAGTTTCTGGTTTCGACCTGCAAGTGATTAATCCGACCAATCCTGGGCACTACATTGTTAAACGATCAATCCGGAATGCTCATGTTCGCGCTGGGCTATGTCACCAGATCGGTCAGTCCCAGGTTTGGTTCCTGTACCGTCCATTCCCTTCCCCGGCATAATGACCCCGATCACAGAAATCACTTCTGCATTTTGTAATCGATTACTTTTGATCGTAGTTTGTAATCGATTACTTATTAATAACAGGATGAAAATTGATGAAAAATTTGATGGCAACGGTGGGGCTTTTGGCGGCTCTGGGCACGGCGTCGGGCTTTGTTTCAGCGGCGCAGGTGGATGATGAAATCGCGCTGCAAATGTATACGCTGCGCAATGTCGGCACGCCAGCCGAGCAATTCGCGATGGCGCACAAGGCGGGCTTTAAGCACGTGGAGCTGGTCGGCACGCACGATCTGAATGCCGCACAGCTGAAGGCGCTGCTGGAGAAAAACCAGCTGACGGTCACCTCTTCACACGTCCAGCTGAAGGCGCTGGAGCAGGACTATCAGCAAACCGTGGCCTTTAACAAGGCGGTAGGCAACAGCACCATCGTGGTGCCGTGGATTGAACCGCAGGATCGCCCGGACAGCACCCAGGGCTGGATCGATTACGCGCAGCGGCTGGATAAACTGGGCGCGAAGCTGCACAAGGACGGCATCCAGCTGGGCTACCACAACCATAATTTTGAAATGAAGAAGTACGACGGCGTCACCGCGCTGGACATCATCTTTAAGCACTCGCAGCCCGCTAACCTGAAGCTGGAAATGGACGCGGCGTGGGTATCGCGCGGCGGCCAGGACCCCGCACGTATTCTGAAAGAGTATCCGGGCCGCGTGTTTGCTATTCACGCCAAGGATAATGCCTCGATCGGCATCCGCGATGACGAAATGAACTTTGCCCCGCTGGGCGAAGGCCTGCTGGACTGGAAAACGATTCTGCCCGCCGCGAAGGCCAGCGGCGTGAAGTGGTTTATTATCGAACACGATAAACCGAAGGATGCCTGGAGCATCATCACCACCTCGCTGAAAAATCTGCGCGCCGCGCTGGAAAGCCTGCCGAAATAACCGCAGCAGAGCGGCACCGGAAAGGGTGCCGTTCGCCGTAGGAACCCGGAGCTGCACCACAGCCTCGATTTTTGGGAATCAGACGGCTCGCGGGCTGATGCCCAGCCCGCGAGCCCAACCCGTCAGTCGGCGATGCGGATAACGATCTTGCCAAACGCACCGCGTGACAGGTGTTCAAACGCCTTCACCGCATCGCGGAAGTCGTAGACCTGCTCAATCACCGGCTTGATGTTGTGCTCGGTGAGGAACGGATTCATGCGGTCAAACGATGAACGCGGCGCTACCGCGATACCCCGGATCGTGGTCTGGCGGAAAATCACCGGCATCAGGTCCAGCTGCGATGTCTGCCCGGTCAGAAAGCCGACCTGCGCGATGGTTCCGGCAACCTTCGTGGCGGCCACCGACTGGTTAATCCCGTTCCCCCCGGCGACGTCGATAGTGATATCAACCCCTTTACCGGCGGTCAGCGCCAGCACGGCGTTATGCCAGTCCGGCGTGGTTTTATAGTTGATCCCCTCATCGGCACCCAGCTGTTTAATCCGATCCAGATTGGCATCACTACTTGAGGTGGCGATAACGCGTGCGCCATACGCATGGGCTATCTGCGCCGCAAAGACGGAGACGCCGCCGGTTCCCTGTACCAGCACCGTCTGGCCCGGTTGCAGGTTGCCGATATCCATCAGCGAATACCATGCGGTCAGTGCGGCAATCGGCAGCGTTGAGGCTTCCTCATCGCTCATCGTGTCAGGGGCTTTCACCGCGCTGTCCTGATGAATAATCATATACTCGGCCAGGCCGCCCGGCAGCGGCATCCCGAGGCACCAGTCCGGCTCATCCGCCGCGGGTTCACCGTCCAGCCAGCGCGAATAGAGGTGTGAATTAACCCGTTCGCCGACGGTGAAGCGGCTCACGCCCTCACCGACTGCCACGACGGTTCCCGAGGCGTCGGACACCGGGATCAGCGGTTTAGGAACCCGGTGTGGTTCATAGAATCCGTCCACGATTGCCTTATCCCGGAAATTAAGGGATACCGCCCCCACCTTCACCAGCAGTTCGCCCGGACCCGGCGTTGGGGTTTCCACCTCGGCGAGCTGTAAATTCTCAAGGCCAAAATCTTTCAGTAACCATGCTTTCATTTCTGCGTCTCCACGGTATGAGTTAAGTGGCGGCCATCATAAAAACTGCGCGCGGCGGGAAAAAGCCGTGGAAAAGCACTTCACTGTTATTGCAGGGGAAACAATCCGCCAGGGTATACTTCGCTGTATTGATACCCGGTGGGTGAACGATTTCAGTGGAGAAATGATGCGCGCTAACATGCTGGAACTGATGGCGATTTATGTTCAGGTTGTTGAACTGCGTAGCTTCACCCGAGCTGCGGATGCCCTGCAACTGCACCGCCCGGCGGTGAGTAAATCAGTACAGCAGCTGGAAGACGATCTGGGGGTAAAGCTGCTGCATCGCACCACGCGCAGCCTGAGCATGACGGCAGAGGGTGAGGAAATTTATCAGCGTGCTAAAGGGCTGCTGGCCGACGTCAGCGAGATGATGGCCTCGGTGTCGACGGATAAACCGCCGCGCGGCCGTCTGCGGATTGATGCGCCACTGGCGCTGACCCACGCTATCCTCGTTCCCACGCTGGACGAGTTCCAGGCGCTGTACCCACAGATTGAAATTGTGCTGACGGCATCCGATCGCCTGACGGATTTTATTGCGGAAGGTATCGACTGCGTTATCCGGCTGGGCGAACTGAAAGACTCCAGCCTGGTCTCGCGCCACGTTGGCAGCGTAGCGATGGCGACCTGTGCCGCACCGTCGTATCTGGAAAAGTACGGAACACCGCAGACGCCCGACGATCTTGCCCGGCATAAAGCGGTAAATTTTTTCAGCGAGCACAGCCGGGAAATCATGGAGTGGAAGTTCACGGTCAACGGAGAAACAGCTTCACGACGCCCGGCCAGCAGCATGCTGGTTAACAATTCCGATGTGCTGCTGTCCTGCGGGCTGTCCGGCCTGGGGATGCTGCACGCATTACGCGCCGCGCTGGAACCGCATATTCAGGCCGGAAGGCTGACCGAGGTGCTGGCGGAGTACTCCACCGTTGCCAAGCCCGTCTCGGTTCTTTATCCCGATCGCCGCTATTTATCCCCGAAGGTTCGCGTCTTTATCGACTGGTTTAGCGCGATGTTCGCCCGCCAGTACCCGCGTTAACCGCGCACTCCGCCATCGCATTGATGGCCGGTTTCCGCCGGGCTGCTCACCGCGTTTATCGGCGCGCCCTGGTTTTTATGGCAGTTTTCCAGAAATACGAGCCGCTAGGCTTTTTTGAAATAGTGATCGGTGAGGATTTCCGCGCCGTCATCGATCGCTTTCAGAATCAGCTTCTCGCAGGCATCGGCATCGCCCGCCGTTAAGGCTTCCAGCAAATGGTCGTAGTTGTGGTGCCCCTGTGCCATCTCCGTTGACTGCGGGTAGAGATAGTTGAAGCACGGGCCAATCTGTACCCACAGCTGCTCGATGATCGCTTCCAGCGTCGGCATCTTCGCATAGCTGTAAAGCGTAAAACGAAATGCACGGTTGGCTTCCAGCGCCATCTCAACGTCACCGCTCAGCTTGGCCTGCATAAAGCGCGCACAAAGTTTTTTTAGCGCCGTCAGCTGTTTTTTCGTCACGGCCGTCGCGGCAGACCTCACCGCTAAACCTTCAAGCTGCTTACGGATCAGCGTGATCTCCTGATAGCGTTGCAGCGTGATTTCCGGCACCAGAAACGCCGCCGCGGGCGTGGCATCCAGCGCGCCCGCAGAAACCAGACGCAGCAGAGCCTCACGGACCGGCGTGATGCTGGTACCCAGCTGTGCCGCCAGATCGCGGGTCACCAGCCTGGCACCCGGCTTGAGTTTCCCCACAATCAGCGCGCTGCGCAGCGTGGATTCCACCTGCGCGGTGAGACTCAGTCGCTGCGCTTTTTCCATCTCAATCATGCTTTTTAGTCCTTTCCCGGATATCGCAAATGGTTATTTAATTTTAATGTTTTATTGCTATTCAGCCTGACTATAGGATATATCATGTATTACAAAAACACAGCATTGTCCTCACAGTATTCACTCTTTTCACTACCTTGCCGATGGCAATTTGGGAAAACGTTATGAGACTACCTGCAGTGAAGTTTGCCACTACCGCATTGCTTATTGCTCTGCTGCCTGCCGGTGTACAGGCGGCGGAGATCACCATTGGCCAGGCGGCCTCCGCCACGGCAATGGACCCCGGCTTTCTGAAAGAATCCGCCACCCTCGTGGATAATATTTTCGATACTCTGGTGCGCCGCGGTGACGATATGTCGCTACAGCCGGGCCTGGCTACCGAATGGAAAGCGGTGGACGCCACCACCTGGCTGTTTACCCTGCGCCCGGGCGTGAAGTTTACCGACGGCGAGCCGGTGAATGCCGAAGCGGTAAAATTCTCCATCGACCGTATCCTCGACCCGGCAAACCACGCGCCGACCATCTCCTACATCCGCACGATTAAATCCGTTGAGACGGTCGGTGACAATCAGGTTCGCATCATCACCAACGGCCCGGACCCGCTGCTGCCAACGCGGATGAGCCGCTATCCGGCGTATATCGTCCCGCCTGCCTACGTGAAAAAAGTGGGTGCCAGCGAGTTTGCCCGCAAGCCCGTTGGCAGCGGAGCCTACAAGCTGGAAAGCTTTATCCCGGATGAAAAAGTGGTGATGGTCGCCAATGACGCCTACTGGCGCGGTAAGCCGGCTATCGATCAGGTCACCTGGCGTCCAATCCCTGAAGCCACCGCGCGCCTGACCGCGTTGCTGACCGGCGAAGTTCAGCTGATTGAGAACGTGCCTGCCGACCTGGTTCCGGCGCTGAAAAACCGCCCGAACGTGCAGCTGGAGCAGGTGAAAGGCGGCGGCCTGACCATCTATCTGGGCCTGAAAGATGAGGAAAAACCGCTTAACGACGTGCGCGTTCGCCAGGCACTGTCGCTGGCGCTGAACCGCCAGGCCTATACCCAGCAGCTGCTGCACGGATTTGGCACACCGACCGGGACGACCGCCGGAGCCAATGACTTTGGCTATCTGCCGGTTCCGGCTACCGTGCAGGACGTGGCGAAAGCGAAGTCCCTGCTGGTGGAAGCCGGTTACCCGAACGGTTTCACCCTGCGCTTCCAGGCACCGCGCCGCTATATCGCCAGTGCCGATGTGGCGCAGGCCATCGTGCAGGATCTGGCGGCTATCGGCGTGAAAGCCCAGCTGGAAGTGCCGGAATGGTCGGTCTACACCCAGCAGGTCGCGGCGCAGAAACAGGCTCCGGTTTATATGCTGGCCTGGGGTTCAACCCAGACGCTGGATGCCGACGCCGCGCTGTTCCCGATCCTGCGCAGCGGCGAGCCGTACTCCACCGTGCATGATGCCGAACTCGACAAACTGCTGGACCAGAGCCGTCAGATTGTTGATCCCGCAGCGCGTAAAAAAGTGCTGGAGCAGATCCAGCAGCGCGTCGCCGAACAGCAGCCTCTGCTGCCGCTGTATCGGGAAGATACCCTTTACGCTCACAGCGATTCGCTGGTGTTTAAAGGCCGCGTGGATGCCCGCATCCCACTGTATGACCTGAGGCTGAAATGATCGCACCGACCGCCGTGCTGCGCCGTCGCCCGAGGCGACTGATCTATGGTGATGCCGTAATTGGCGCGACCCTGCTGATCGCGGTTATCGCCGCAGCACTGCTGTCGCCGTGGCTGCCCCTGCCCGATGCGCTAAGTAATAATCTGCTGGAAATCTTCCTGCCGCCGGGTAGCCCCGGCGCGCAGGGCACCCACTGGCTGGGTACCGACCAGCTGGGCCGCGATCTGCTGTCGCGCATACTTTCCGGTACGCGGCTGTCGCTGCTGGTGGTGGTACTGGCGGCGCTGATCGGCGCGGTCATCGGCACCACGCTGGGGATGATTGCGGGCTATCTTGGCGGCTGGGTGGATGCGCTGCTGATGCGGCTGATCGATATCCAGCTGGCCATTCCGTTTATTCTGCTCATTCTGTTGGTGATTGCCCTGATGGGGGCGTCGCTGACCAATATTATTGTGATTATGGGCTGCACCAGCTGGGCGATTTATGCCCGCGTGGCCCGTGCCAAAACGCTGGAAATCCGCGAACTGGAATATATTCAGGCGGTGCGGGCGATGGACTTCTCGACCCTGCGCATCCTGTTCCGCCACATTCTGCCTAATCTGTTTACTCCGCTGATCGTCCTGCTGACGCTGGATATCCCACGCCTGATCGTGCTGGAAGCCTCGGTCGGTTTTCTCGGCATGGGCATTCAGCCGCCGACGCCGACGCTGGGCAATCTGATTGGCGAAGGGCGCTCTTACATGCTGTTGTCGCAGTGGCTGGTGCTCTATCCGGGGCTGGTGATTGCCGCCTTGGTAATCGGCTGCAATCTGCTGGGCGATGCCCTGCTGCGCCGCACGCACACGAGGCTGGATTAAGATGCTGAACCTGCTGCTCAACCGCGTCGGCCAGTCGCTGCTGGTGATGTTTGGCGTCTCGCTGCTGATTTTCTTCAGCCTGCATATTACCGGCGATCCCGCTGCGCTGATGATGCCGCCCGGCTCCAGCCAGCAGGAAATTGATACGTTTCGCCACAGCATGGGCTTCGATCGTCCGCTGCTGTGGCAGTACGGCCATTACCTTAACGGCGTGCTGCACGGTGATTTTGGCGAGTCGCTGCGCTACAGCCAGCCGGTGCTGGCGCTGATTGGCGAACGGCTTCCGGCCACCGCTTTGCTGGCGGTCAGCGCGCTGGCCTGGAGCTCCGTGCTCGGGCTGCTGCTGGGTATCGTCAGCGCCCTGCACCCGCACAGCTGGCTGGATCTGCTGTGCCGTCTGGTGGCATTCAGCGGCCAGGCCATCCCGGTATTCTGGCTAGGCCTGTTGATGATCCTGCTGTTCAGCCTGCAATTACAGTGGCTGCCCTCCAGCGGCTACGGCACCTTTGCCGCGCTGGTGATGCCGGCGATCAGCCTCGGCGCGTTTTACATGAGTGCGGTTGCGCGTCTTTCGCGCGCCAGCCTGCTGGATGTGCTGCAAACGGACTATATTCGCACCGCCCGCGCCAAAGGGCTGAGCGCCTGGCGCATTGTTGTACGTCACGGCCTGCGCAATGCACTGATCCCGGTGATTACCGTACAGGGGATGTATTTTGCCTCGCTGCTCGGCGGCGCGCTGGTGACGGAAATCATCTTTGCCTGGCCGGGTATTGGTCGCCTGGCGATTCAGGCGATACAAAACCGCGACTTCCCGCTGGTGCAGGCCATCGTGCTGCTGGCCGCGCTGGTGTTTGTGGTGATTAATCTGCTGATCGATCTGCTGTATCTGGCACTTAACCCGAGGATACGCCTGTGAGCCGCCTCGATGCCACGTTAGAACTGCTGAGTGAACTGACCCGCTGGCGCAGCGTAGCGGGTGAGAAGGACGCCCAGCGCGGACTGGCTGCCTGGCTTGAGCAGTGGATGGTCGAGCGGCTGGATGCTGCCGTGGTGCTGCCGGTGGCCACACAGTCCCACGACACGCCGCCGCTGGTGCACGTGCGAATTGATAACGGCTTTGAGCGCACCGTGGTGCTCTACAACATGTACGACGTGATGCCCGCTGACGAGAGCGGCTGGGACGTCTCCCCGTTTGTTGGCGGTCTTTGCGACTGGCCTGAACTGGGGCGGGTATTTGTCGGGCGCGGTGCCGAAAACAATAAAGGTCCGGTGGCCGCCATGCTGATCCTGCTCTGCGAGCTTCAGCAGCAGCAGCGGCTGGACTTCAATATTGAAATTCTGCTGGAAGGCGAAGAGGAAGTGGGCAGCGGCACCCTGCGCCGCTATCTGGCACAGCAGCCCTGCCCGATTGCACCTGCTGAGGCGGTGCTGTTTCCGTCACTGTGCGAATACGGTGGTGGTGCACCGCGCGTTTACCTCGGATTTACCGGGCTGGCCACCGGTCGCCTGAGCGTCACCGGCGGCGAATGGGGCGGGCCGTCTTCCGCCATTCACGCCAGCAACGCCGGATGGATTGCCAGCCCCGCGTGGCAGCTGGTCAATGCGCTGAACGCCATTGCTCCGGCCGCCGAAAGCGGCGTGCTGGGCCGCCTGATGCCGGACGAAGAAGCCAACCTGCTACTGGCCGAGCTGGCCAAATCGTTCAGCCTTGAAGATGAATTGCGTTTTCGCCGCAGCCAGCGGCTGATGATTAAAGGCGACACGCTGAGCTGCCTGCAAACGCTGCTCGGCAGCGCCGTGCTGACGCTGGCCGAACTGCACAGCAATCCGCCCGGCGGCCGTGGGGTGATCCCGTATCGTGCCAGCGCGGAGCTGGCGTTCCGCATCCCGCCGGGATTTGACCAGGACGCGATGATCGAACGCGCCCGCCAGCGTCTGACGCAGCCGGATCTGGCCGGGAGTGAACTTGAACTGTTCGACAGCTATCCCGGCATTCGCTTCCCCCGCACTGCCAGCGGCGTTGATGCGCTGATCGCCAGCTATCAGGCGCTGGACGCCGCGCCGCAAATCTGGCCGTGGGCACCGGGCTGTGCGCCCGCCTACGCCTTCGCGGCGGTTGCCCCGGCCTTTCTGATCGGCGGGCTGGGCCACGGCGGTAACGCCCACGCCGTTAATGAGTTTGTCACGCTGGAAGGACTTGAACGCTTCCAGCAGTCGCTGAGCCTCTGGCTCACAGGATTCAATGATCCGGCCTCTGGCCGGGTCGCGCGCCACACCAGGGAAACACCAAAGACTATTAAAACAGGTAAAAAACCATGAAATCAGTTGAAGAGTTCGAACGCGTTCCGCTCGGCTTCTTCCCCACCCCGCTTGAGCCGCTACCCCGGCTCAGCGAGGCGCTGGGGATTACGCTGAGCATCAAACGCGATGACTACAGCGGCTTCGGCGGCGGGGGCAATAAGGTCCGCAAGCTGGAGTACCTGATGGCCGAAGCCCGCCGTTCCGGGGTCAATGTGGTGATCACCACCGGCGGGCATCAGTCAAACCATGCCCGTATGGTGGCCGCTGCCGCTCGTAAGTTCGGTATGCGTCCGGTGCTGGTGCTACGTGGCAACCCGCCATCCAGCTGGCAGGGTAACCTGCTGCTGGACAAGCTGTTCGGGGCCGAAGTGCAGTTTCTTGACCCGGACGGCTATTTCACCCAGATCGAAGGGGCGATGCAGGCACACGCCGATAAGGCGGTTGCCAACGGCGAAACCCCGCTGATTATCCCGCTCGGCGGCGCGACGCCGCTGGGTGCGCTGGGCTACGTGCGTGCGGTGGAAGAGATCGCCGCACAGCTTGAGCCAGGTGGAACCGCTGCCCCGGACTTTATCGTCGCGCCGACCGGTTCCGGCGGTACGCTGGCCGGGCTGCATGTCGGCACGCGACGCTACTGGCCCGACAGCCGGGTGGTGGGCATCAGCGTCAGCGCGAAAGCCGACTGGTTCCAGCCGCGCATTGCCGGGATGGCACAGGACTGCGCCGATCTTCTGCAGTGGCCGCAGCAGTGGCAGCCGGAAGATATCTGGATTGAGGATGGCTATGTCGGCCAGGCCTACGGCGTGCCGTCGGATGGCGGTATTGAGGCGATCTACAAACTCGCGCAGTCGGAAGGCGTGCTGTTAGATCCGGTGTATACCGGCAAGGCAATGCACGGTCTGTTCTCGCTGGTTGAGCAGGGCAAGATCCCGCAGGGATCGCGCGTTACCTTTATTCACTGCGGCGGTTCCCCGGCGCTTTATCCGTTTGCCGACCGCCTGCTGGAGCAGTAATGGACGGCCTGCTGCGCGTCCTTAATGACGCTGACGTCGCCCGGCTGGGCGGCGCGGACGTGGCGCTGGCGCTGGAGGATGTCCGCGAGGTGGTGAAGCTGATGCGGCTCGGCGAGGCGCACATGCCCGCCGAGAACGCCGTCGACCTCGCCACGCCGCTGGGCAAAGCCTATGCGCTGCCCGCCCGCGTCGGAGGCCGTTTCAATGCGGCCGGAGTGAAATGGACGGCGCACCGGCCCCTGCGTCCGGATGCCCTGCCCGCCGCGCTGGCCGTAACGCTGATTAACGATGCGCAGAACGGCGTGCCGCGCGGCCTGTTAGCCAGCGGCGCGTTAACCGCCGCGCGTACCGCCGCCGTTACCGCCGTAGCGCTACAGCACGCCGCGCCGCAGCCGGTGAAGCGGGTGCTGCTGCTCGGCAGCGGTCTCCATGCGCAGGCCCATCTGCAGATGCTCAGGCAGCTGTTCCCGGGCCTGGCGCAGATTGGCGTCTGGAACCGCACCCCCGGAAAAATTCTGCCCGCCGCCGATCTGACGGTGGAAACCGATCTTCAGCAGGCGCTGGCACAGCCGTATGACGCGGTGATTACCTGCACCAGTGCGGACCAGCCGATGTTAACCGAGACCGCCGTCCGCCCGGGGCGAATTGTGATTCAGGTGGGCTACCACGAGGTCAGCTTTGACGCCATTCGCGCCAGCGATCGGGTGGTGGTAGATGCGTGGGGCGATTTTGCCGAACGCAGTGCCAAGAGCCTGTTCCAGATGTACCGCGCCGGGCTGTTTCAGCCGCAGGAGGTGGCCGCCGATCTGGCCGCGCTGCTGCTGGACGGCTGGCGTGCCGCAGCGGATGACAGCGTCTACTTCTCTTCATTTGGCCTCAACGTGTTTGATATCGCCCTTGCCGCCCGCGTGTTGCAGGCCGCGGAACGTGACGGGGTCGGGCAACGGCAGTCGCTGTTTACGGGAGCACTTCAATGATTATCTCAGCTCAGGCGCTGCACCTGCGCCAGTCGCGCGGCGAGCACTTTCTGCTGATAGACGTGCGCGATGCCGCCGAATGGCAGCAGGCCACGCTGCCCGGCGCGCTACACTGTAACGTTTATGACTATTTTATTGCCGACAGCACCGAAGCGGGCCTGGCGGTGATGGCCGCTGAGGCCGCCACCGCACTCGAGCCGCTGCTGGCGAGCTATCCCGGCGCCACGCCGGTCTTTTTTGAGAATCAGGTCGGCATGCGTTCACCGCGCGGTGCCTGGTTTGCCTGGCTTCTCGGCCATGAGGATGCGCTGATCCTTGACGGCGGCATTGAGGCCTGGCGCGAAGCCGGGTTTGCCACCGCTGCCGGGCAGGGATTAAGCCGGACGATCGCGCATCAGCCCGCCGCAGAAGCCACGCGCTGGCAGCGGGATCTGGTCTGTACCCGTCAGCAGGTGCAGGAGGCCGATGGCGTGGCGGTAATTAACGTTGATGCCCGCCGCCCCAGCGAGTTCGAGGGCAGCTTTGCCCACGACTGCTGCCCGCGCGCCGGGCGCATTCCGCATTCCGCACTGCTGTTCTGGGAGGATGTGGTGTCCGGTGGTCATTTCCTGGAGCCGGAAGATATCCGCCAGCGTGCCCTGAATGCCGGACTGTGTGAAGAGGCAAAACTGCAGGTTTACTGCCATCGCGGTGCCCGTGCGGCAACGGTGCTGGCCGCACTGAAACGGGCGGGCTTTAGCGATGTTTCAGTGTACGTCGGCTCGTGGCACGAGTGGGCCGAACATCCTGAACTGCCGCTACTGCGCGGCAGCTGAGCGCTGTGCCAGCGCCTGATGGACATCGGGCGCTGCGGCCAGCAGTTGCAGGGTATACGGGTCCTGCGGCTGGCTGATAACCCGTTCGGTCGCCCCTTCTTCCACCACTTTACCGTGATACATCACCACAATGCGGTCGCACAGCTGACGTACCGCGCTGAGATCGTGGCTGATAAACAATACGGATAAACCCAGCTTGTGGCGCAGTTCATTAAACAGCGCCAGGATCTGGCCGCGCACCGATAAATCCAGCGCGGCGACCGCTTCATCAGCCACCAGCAGCTTCGGTTCCATCGCCAGCGCGCGGGCAATGACGATACGCTGGCGCTGCCCGCCGGAGAACGCTCCCGGTAGTCGACCGGCATGCTGCTCCTGCAATCCCACCAGCGTTAACAGCTCTTTGACCCGGGCCTGCACGGCCGCTTCGCCTTTTCGCAGCTGCCAGACCCGCAGCGGTTCGGCAATTTGATCGCCGACGGTGATTTTGGGATTCAGGCTGGAGTAAGGGTCCTGGAAGATGATCTGACAGTGGCGGCGCAGCACTTTGCGCTGCCGCCCGCGCAGTGCCTCGCCCTGGAAGCGGATTTCGCCGTTATCGGCCTCAATCAGCCCAATCGCCGCGCTGCCCAGCGTGGTTTTACCGGAGCCGGATTCACCGATCACCCCGACAATTTCACCCTGCGCAATCCTGAGATCCAGCGGGTGCAGCACGGTCTGCCGCTTAGCGGGCCAGAACGGTAGCGGGCGCGGCAGCGGATAGCTTTTGCAGATGGCGCTCAACTCAAGCAGCGGCTGCGTTTTGACGGCGGCCTGCGACGGCAGCTGCGCCACCGAGGCGTCTACTAGTTTGCGGGTATAGGGATGAACCGGGTTGCCGAGCGTGGCGACCGTTTCCCCCTGCTCCACCAGTTGCCCCTGCTGCATCACGCAGACGCGATCCGCATAACGGGCGACCACCGACAGATCGTGGGTGATAAGCAGAATACCCATGCCCATTTCCCGCTGCAGATCCTGCATCAGGCTGAGAATCTGTGCCTGGATGGTCACGTCCAGCGCGGTGGTCGGTTCATCGGCGATCAGCAACTGCGGCTGGCCGCTTATCGCACTGGCAATCATCACCCGCTGGCGCATACCGCCGGAAAGCTGGTGGATATACTGCCGCGCACGCAGAGAGGGGTTGACGATGCCCACGCGATCCAGCAGGGCAATCGCCTCCTGCTGCGCCTGCTTCCAGCTCATCTGGCGGTGACGCACCAGCACTTCGGCAATCTGCTCGCCGATGCGCAGTGTGGGATTCATGCTCGACATGGGTTCCTGAAATACCGTCGCTATACGGCAGCCGCGCAGCGATTGCACGTTGCCGGATTCCAGCCGCTGGCCTGCAAAGGTCAGGTCGCCCGCCGCCCTCTGCACGCCCGCAGGCAGCAGGTCCATCACCGCCAGCGACGTCAGCGTTTTACCGGAACCGGACTCCCCCACCAGCGCCAGGATCTCCCGCTGGTCGAGATGAAACGAGACGTTATCGACCAGCAAACGGCCTTCGGCAGTTTCCAGCGACAGATTTTCAACGGACAGCAGGCGGGAATGCGTCATCGGAACGGGCTCTCTTCAGGCTTAAAGAATACATGATATATTCTGTGTTATAGCGCCTCAAGAACAATAGGTTTTCATTCTGGCCCAAATGGAATAAGCCCTACGGGCCAGACGTTTTACTTTTAACCCGATTGATTCAGTTTTACCAGGCCAATGGTTTTCTCAATCACCATCAAAAGCAGGATGGCAATGACGATAAAGATGACCGAAATGGCGTTTACCGTGGGATCGAAAGTCTGGTCGACATAGTTAAAGACCTGCACCGGGACGGTAATCGTGCCGGGAGCGGTCATAAACAGGCTGACCGACACCTCGCCAAACGAGGTTACGGCGGCAAAGACCGCACCGGCTAAAATTCCCGGTTTAATCAGCGGCAGCGTCACCGTGCGGAAGGTATACCAGCGCCCGGCTCCCAGGCTCATCGCCACCGACTCGAGGCGTTTATCCATCGCCGCCAGGCTGACGCTGACGGTGCGCACCACATAGGGCAACGCTACCACCGCATGGCCGATCGCCAGCCCGCTGAGCGTTCCGGCGATCCCGGCGGCGGTCAGCACGTACAGCAGCGCGATGCCCAGTACCACCTGCGGGATCATCAGCGGCGACAGAATAAATGCCTGTAGCGCCTCGCGGTAGCGGAAATTAAGCCGCGCCAGCGACCAGGCGGCAAAGGTGCCCAGCACCACCGTTAGCGGCGTGACAATCGCCAGCAGCAGCAGGCTGACCCACAGTGACTCAGTCCAGGCCGGGTCCTGCAACAGCGCTTCAAACCAGCGCAGCGACAGCCCCTGCGGCGGAAACTGCGGGTAAGGCTCCGGGCTGAACGCCGACAGCACGATCACCACGACCGGCAGCGCCAGAAACAGGTAAACAATAATACCGGCAAGGGTGACGGCCAGGCGGCTCAGCCGCAGCGACAGACGGTGTAAGGCATCAGCCATGATTTTTTTTCTCCCAGCGTTTCAGGAAAATACCGGCCACGGCCGCCACCGCCAGCGTCATCACCAGCAGCGTCAACGACAGCGCCGCCGCCAGCGGCAGATTGGCAATCTGCATCGCCTGCTGATAAATCGCAATGGGTAGCAGCGGCTGCAGGCGTCCGCCAATCAGCAGCGGGGTAATATAGCTGCCTGCGGCCAGCGAGAAGACGATGATAAAACCGGTCAGCATTCCCGGCAGCGTCAGCGGCAGGATCACCCGGCGAAAGGTCATCCCCGGCGTGGCACCCAGGCTCATCGCCGCCAGACGCAGCGCGGGGGCAATCTCATTCAGCGAGGTGATCAGCGGCAGCACGGCAAACGGCAGCATGACCTGCACGTAGGCGATCACCACCGCATTCATATTCCACAGCAGGCTGAGCGGCTGCGGGATCAGCCCGGTAAACAGCAAAAAGCCGTTAATCAGGCCGTTCTGCGCCAGCAGCACAATCCACGCAAAGGTGCGGATCACCACGCTGGTCAGCAGCGGTGAAATCAGCACCACGTACAGCAGCGTGCGCCAGTGACGTTGACGGGCGTTGACCAGCAGCCAGGCGGCGGGCCAGGCAAGCAGCACCGTGATGGCCGCCGTCAGCAGCGACACCCACAGCGTGGTCCAGAGCGCGTGCAGGTACTGGGGATCGTGGAAGATCGTCACGTACTGCGCCAGGCTGAACCCCGGCAGCGGATTGAGCAGGCTGTCGACATCGGTCAGGCTCTGGTCGAACAGCAGCAGCAGCGGCACCAGTAAAAACAGCAGCAGAAACAGCAGGCAGGGCATCAGCATCAGCCAGGGAAACAGGTTACGCGTGCGCATCATCACCCCGCGCCTGCTGCGGCAGAACAATCACATCCCCGGCCTGCCAGTGCAGCCAGCAGCGGTCACCCGGCGCGGGCAGCCGGGCGAAGTGTGACTCGGCAGGCTGTACGCGGATTTCTCCCCCGCCCGGCAGATCGCACGCCAGCCGCAGCGTTGCGCCCGCAAAGCTGACCTCTCTGACCACGGCGGCACAGGCATTCACTGCGGCGATACCGGGTTCAGCGCTGTACTGCACGCGCTCGGGGCGAACCACCAGCAGATCCGCATTCACCGCCGTGGCCGCCCGCAGCCGCAGCGGCACGCCGTCGGCGACAAAGTGCTCGCGCGCGGCGTACTCCTCACCCTGTGCCGCGACGGGAAAGAGATTGGCCTGGCCGATAAACTCCGCCACAAAGCGATTGGCGGGCTGGCGATACAGCGCCGCCGGGGTGCCGACCTGCTGCAGCTCGCCGTGGCCGAGGATGCCGATACGATCCGAGAGCGTCAGCGCTTCTTCCTGATCGTGGGTGACCAGGATAGTGGTGATACCAACGCGCTGCTGGATCGCCCGCAGCTCGTCCTGCATCTCCTTACGCAGCCGCGCATCCAGGTTGGACAGCGGTTCATCCAGCAGTAGCACCTGGGGTTCAATCGCCAGCGCGCGGGCAATCGCGACACGCTGCTGCTGCCCGCCGGAAAGCTGATGCGGCATACGCTGCGCCAGCCCTTCCAGCCGGACCAGTCGCAGCGCCTCGGTCACGCGTTTCTCCTGCTCGCTGCGGGAAACCTTACGCACCTTCAGACCAAACGCCACGTTGTCCCCCACGCTCAGATGCGGGAACAGCGCGTAGTTCTGAAACACCATACCGATATTGCGCTGGTAGGGCGGCAGCGCGGTCACCTCCCTGCCGCCCAGTAAAACCCGTCCCTGATTCGGGGCGAGAAAACCGGCGATGATGTTAAGCAGGGTGGTTTTACCGCAGCCGCTCGGCCCGAGCAGGGAGAAAAACTCCCCCTGCGCGATGGTCAGGCTGACGTCATTCAGCGCGCGGTGGTTGTCGAACTGCCGCGCGACGCCGTCGATGACGACAGAACTCACTGGTTACCGCCCAGCGCCTGGCTCCAGCGACGGGTCCAGTCGGCCAGCTGCGGGGTGGCCGTGCTATAGTCGATCCAGATCAACTTGCTGTAGGCCTCTTCACCCACCTTCACCTGGCTCTTGAGGCTGTCGCTGTACTGCACGTCTTTGTTGGTCATGCCGTACAGTGACTTATCCGAGAACGCTTTCTGCACCTCGGGGGCGGACATGGCATTCACCAGCTTGTAGGCGTTGGCAAGGTTCGGTGCGCCTTTCGGGATCACCCAGTTTGCCGCACCCACCACCGGACCGTCCGACGGATAGACAAAATCAATCTTCATCCCCTGCTGCTTCAGCGCAAAGACCCGACCGTCCCAGTACGGCACCACCCACGCATCGCCGCGCTCCAGCAGCGTCTGAATCGCACCCGGGCTGTCCGGGAACGCCACGGCATTGCCGCGCAGCTCCTGCAGTTTGCTGAACGCCTTGTCCACCGCCGCAGGCTGGTTCAGCTCGCCGCCGAGCGCATGAACCAGACCGGCAAAGAACTGCAGCCCGGCCGCATAGGTCGGTGAGGAGATCGCAACGTGGCCTTTATATTCCGGGTTCCACAGATCCAGCCAGCTTTTCGGCGGGTTTTTCACCAGATCGGTGCGGTAGGCCAGGCCCAGCTGACCGAGGCTGAACGCGGCGGCATAGGTCTGATTATCGTAAACAAAACGCGACTGCACGGTTTTATACAGATTGTTCAGGTTCGGGATATCTTTGGCATCCAGCGGCTGCAACAGTCCCGCAGCCTGCGCGCGCTGGACGGTATCGGGCTGGAACACCACCACGTCATACGGTGCGCGGCGCCCCTTGGCGGCACGCAGTTTGGCAAACCATTCCGCGTCCGCGCCCGGTACGATGGTGAGCTTCAGGTGATTATCTTTGGCAAACTGCTCAAGGCCGGAGGCGCGGATGTTTTTTTCCCAGTCTCCGCCGTAAACGCCCACGACCACCGAATTGCTGGCCTCGGCCGCAACGGCGGCGTGGCCGATAAAGATGCCCACCAGCGCGGCGAGCAGACGTTTTTTATTATGAATATTAGGCATGATTGTCTCCTGGTATTGATGTCTCTGAAACGGCAAGCTGCTCCGCCAGCCTTTCCAGCGCGTCAGCGAATGCACGCCGCGCAGGGGTAGGATCGGCAGAAACAGAACGGGGGAAATTCTCCGGCAGGCTGCCCAGCGCAGCGGCAAAGACCGCCTGCTTATGGCGCTGCCGTTCGGCCGGGCTGAGCGGATACAGCAGCCGGTTCAGCCGGGTCAGTGCGGCACTGTCAAACACGCTCAGCCAGTTGGCCCTCGCGTCAGACGTTGCATTATCGGATTGGCGCGGCTGGCTGCGGGCGGCTGCCGTGGCGGCGTCATCAACGCCCTGTGCGCCGATCGCCACGCCGTAGTGCCGCAGCGCCTGTTCGGCGGTCAGCAACTGGTTATCCACATCCCGCTGCACCGCAAGGGGATCGCGCAGCCAGGGATCGCCCCAGCCGCCGCCGCCCGGGGTTTGCAGCAGCACTTCATCGCCACGGTTGACGCTGAGCAGATCGATTTTGCCGAGTTTTTTCGCCTCGGGGCTGTCAGGATTGAAGGTCAGCGTGGTGGGCGCACCGGACTGACCGCCCTGCACGCCCCACGGCTGGAACAGCATACGCTCCAGGCCGCGCGCCAGCAGGGTGCTGTCATCCTGTAAAATCCGTACACGGATCTGCTGGCCCATACCGCCGCGCCACTGACCCGCGCCTGCGGAACCGGGCCGCAGTGCGTACTGGCGAATTTCGATTTGGGTTTCCGCCTCAACCATCTCGACCGGGTTGTTCACCAGGTTGGAGATGCTGTTATCGCGGCCATCGATGCCGTCGCGCCCTGCCCGCCCACCGCCGCCGCCGACCAGCGGCTCAATCACCTGCACATTCTGTTCCCGGCCGTGACGCGCCGACTCGGCAATCACCAGCGGGATAATGGTTCCGCCGCTGGCGGCAGGCATCACGTCGGGCAGCGGCTGGCCCAGCAGTCCGTTCAGCAAGTCGTTTACTCTTACCGCCGCCGCATGGCGCACGCCCACCGCGGCCGGATAGTGCGGATTGACCAGCGAGCCCGGTGGCGCATACAGCGTAACCGGAGCCAGCAGGCCCGCATTCAGCGGCACCGTTTTATCCAGCGTGCACACCAGCGCAAGTATCCGTAGCGTCAGCCACGCGTGGGGATCGCCGTGGCTGGGAATATTGATGGCGGCCGCCACCTGCGCATCGCTGCCGGTAAAATCCAGGTGGACCTGGCCGTCAGTGAAGGTGGCGGTTATCGCCAGCCGTACCGGCAGGCCGCTGCCTGCGGCATCATCCAGATAGTCTTCAAACTGATAAACGCCGTCGGGAATGCGTTTCAGCACCTGTCGCGCACGCACCGCCGAGTAAGCCTGCAAATCCTGCTGTGCCTGGCGCACCGCCGGAACACCGTGCTGTGAGGCAATCCGGCTCAGACGCTCGCGGCCCGCATTCAGCGCCGCCAGCATCGCCTGAATATCGCCGCTAATCGCCTCCGGGGTGCGGCTGTTGGCGGTGAGGATCGCCATCACATCGCGATTCAGTTCCCCGGCGCGCAGCAGCTTCACCGGTGGGATCTGCAATCCTTCCTGGTAGATATCGCTATTGGTGGGGGAGATGCTGCTCGGCACGCGCCCGCCAACGTCTGAGGCGTGCAGGAATGCCCAGCCCCAGGCTACCAGCTCACCGTCAATAAACCACGGGGCCAGCAGCTGCAGGTCGGGAAGATGGGTAGCCAGCCCCCGTGAGCGCCACGGATCGTTGGTCAGGATCACATCGCCCGGAGCCACTTCACCGACGGCGGAAATCGCCGTCAGGGCATTCAGCCCGACGAAGCCGGACACCCCAATGCCCTTGGGATAGGCAAAAAAACGCCCCTGCAAATCCGCTACCGCGCAGCAGAAGTCGGCGGTTTCTTTCACGTACAGCGTGCGGCCGGTACGTTGCAGAATATGGCACATCTCTTCCGTCAGCGCGGTGAGTTTCTGGTTGAGAATTTCAAGCGTAATCGCATCAAGCTTCATGCCGTGCCTCCCGGAATACGGACGATCAACAGATTGCCGTGGGCATCGGGACGCGCCGTCCAGCCCGGTAAAATCACCGTGGTCGTGTCATCCTGTTCGATGATCGCCGGGCCGTGAATCGCAGTGTCGGTGCGCAGATTCTCACGCTGCCAGATCGCGGCCTCGGTCCAGCCGTCGGTCAGGAAAATCGGCCGACTCGCCGGGGCAACGTGGGCCGTTTGCGCATCGAACGGTTTGTCCTCCGGCTGCGGTAGCGCCGCATTCAGATACAGGCGCAGCGTCGTCAGCTCAACGGCGGCTTCCGGGGTAATAAAGCCGTAGCGCTGCTGGTGCAGCTGCTGGAATCTGGCCCTGAGCTGTTCCAGCGTGACGTCCTGCGGAGAACCGAGGCTCACGCTAAGCTCGTAGGCCTGCCCGACATAGCGCATATCCGCTTCCACGCCGTAATCAACCCGGCGGCTGAGGCGGCTGGCCTGCTGAGTAAACCAGCCTTCGGCCAGCTGATGCAGTTCTTCAAGCGTGGCGGCGATTTTGCTCCAGCTGCCCGCCGTGAGCGTTATCCGCAGGCTGCGGACAAAATCTCGCCGGATATCTGCGCCGATAGCGCCGTCGGCGCAGAACGTTCCAGGTCGCAGCGGCACCAGAATACGTTGCAGCCCGGCTTCGGCGGCGAAGAAGTTGGCGTGCGTCGGGCCTGCGCCGCCAAACGGGATCAGCGTCAGCTCATCGGAGGCAAGACCGCGCTGCGCCAGCGCCTTGTTCAGCTCGGTGGCCATCTGGGCCGTCGCCACTGCAATCGCACCGCGTGCCACCTCGGCGGCTTCCATCCCCAGCGTTTCGCCTGTTTGCTGAAGCGCGCGCGTGGCGGCTTCACGGTCCAGTTCAATACTCCCCGCCAGGCGGTTTTCAGCAGACAGGATGCCGCTGACCAGGTAGCAGTCGGTCAGCGTCGGCTGCGTGCCGCCGCGCCGGTAGGCAACCGGTCCGGGATCGGCTCCGGCGCTTTCCGGCCCGACTTTCAGGATGCCGTATCCATCCACCTGCACAAGCGAGCCACCGCCTGCGCCGATGGCCGATACGCCAACCACCGGCAGGATCAGCGGCAGGCCGCCGATTTCGGTGCGGTTTACCCGCTCGATTTCCCCTTCTGCCGACAGCGAAATATCGCTGCTGGTGCCGCCCATATCGAAGGAAACGAAGCCGCGGCCCGCGGCAAGCCGCGATGCCGCCGTGACCCCGGAGGCCGGACCGGAGAGCAGCGTATCCACCGGGCGCTGCTGAGCGGCATCCAGCGGCAGCACGCCGCCGTTAGAGGCGGTGATCAATAATGGAACCTCAATCCCCTGCCCGGTCAGCAATGTGTTAAGGCGGGTAAAGTAGCGCTGCATCAGCGGCTGGATATAGGCGTTAAGCCCGGCCACCAGCGTACGTTCATATTCGCGAATTTCCGGCCACAGCTGCGCGGAAGAGAGTACCGGCACATTGCCGAGCCTGGCGGCCAGTGCTGCCGCCAGTTCCGCTTCCCGCGCCGGGTTGGCATAGCCATTGATGGTCACCAGCGCCACCGCGCTGACGTTTAACGCGGCCAGTTCTTCGGCAGCCTGTGCCAGCGCGGCCTCGGTGGGCCACTGCGTCACCTCACCCTCTGGGCTGAAACGCACCGGGATCTCCACCACGCGACGGCGCGGTAAAAACGGCGCTTCGCGATCGGCGTGAAAATCGAACGAGGACGGCATACGGGCGCGGGCAATCTCCAGCACATCGCGAAAGCCCTCGGTGATCGCCAGGGCAATATCCGCCCCGCGACGCTGGATAATGGCATTCAGCCCCAGCGTGGTGCCGTGCAGTACCAGCGACAGCGCGCTGGCCGGTAAATGGCTTTTTTGCAGGATCGCCTGTAGCCCTTCACTGACGGCCAGGGCAGGATCGGCGGGCGTACTGGGTTGTTTATGGTAAAAACGCTGCTGGCGCTGCGGGTCAAATAGAACAAAGTCGGTAAAGGTTCCGCCGACGTCCACGCCGACGGTTGCGCCGGCTGCGGGGCTGTTATCCACCTTACTTCTCCTGCATTACAAGTCACTGAGATAATCGGTACGGTCTGTAACCCCTTAATATCCCTTGATTTGCCGGATATCACGACTAACAAAAATGACTTAGCTTTGCCGAAAAACGCATGAGGTGGATTCTTCACTTAATGGCTACTGAGATGACATATCACTCACAATAGATTTAAGAGGCTTAATTTAAGCTTTTATAGTGGATTTATCGCTTTTAAAGGCGTTAAAACAACTCTTGTGATAGACTTGCGGTTAAAATCATTCATTGAAATAAAAGAGTTTAAAACACCCCTTGTCGGTGATTTTAACTATCAGGAGCGTTTATTGTGTCTCTTAAACTCTATTCCGAATCGGCGCTGATTGCCCAGCTGGGGCAACGCCTGCGCGAACATCGTTTACGCCGCAACCTGCTGCAAAAAGAGCTGGCCGAAAAGGCGGGGATTTCAGTCTCAGCGCTGAAAAAGCTGGAAAGCGACGGTAAAGTGACGCTGGAAAACTTTATGAAGGTGGTGTTCGCGCTGCGGCTGGAGAGAGAGATGACCGGCCTGTTTCAACTCCCGGCGATGAGCATTGCGCAGGTCGAAGCGCTGAAAGCGCCCACGCGGCAGCGTGCGGCTAAACGCAGGGCGCGGCCTGCAGGCAGAAACGAGGGGAAATCATGAAAAATAACTACGCCCCGCTCCGGCGGCTGGACGTGATCTACCAAGGCTGGGGAGAACACTGGGTGTTGGGTACGCTGGCCGAAGGTCGCCAGCGCGGCGAATGGCTGTTTGAATATTCCGCCCAAAGCATCGATCGCGGCATTGAGTTTTCGCCGCTGCTCCATCCGCCGGTCAGCACCACCTACGCCGATTTTGAACGTCATCAGGAAGGTATCCCCGGTTTTATTGCTGACTCGCTGCCCGACGGCTGGGGTCGGTTGTTAATGGACCGGCTCCTGCGGCGCAATGCCATTGAGCCTGCGGCACTCTCTCCGCTGGACAGGCTGGCGATGCTGGGCAGTAACACCATGGGTGCGCTCACTTACCGGCCGGTGATGGAGGTTCCGGGGCAGGCAGCGGAGCAGCACACGATTAACGATTTGATGCTGCTGGCGCGTGAAATCGAAGTGGAAGTTGCCGGACTGGATTCTGACGTGCTGCCGGAGCTGGTGCGGCTGGGCGGCTCCCCGCACGGTGCACGCCCCAAGGTGCTGCTGGATTTCGAACCCGCCAGTGGAAAAATCCATTCGTCGCCGTTTGCCGGCAGCGATCCCTGGCTGATCAAATTCCCGGCGGCGCAGGAAGCCGCCTGGGTCTGCCCGCTGGAAGAAGTCTATGCCCGGCTGGCGAGAAAAGCCGGTATTGAATTCCCCGAAAGCCGCTGGTTTGCGCTGGGCGACGGACTGTCGGCCTTCGGCGTGAAGCGTTTCGATCGCCAGCAGGGCATGCGGGTGCCGACCCTCAGCATGGCGGGTGCATTGCAGGCCGATTTCCGCCTGCCCTGCCTGGACTACAGCGATATTTTGCAGGCCACGGCGATGATTACCCGTTCGGCTACCGAGCGGGAAGCGCAGGCACGCCGCATGGTGTTTAACGTGATCATGAATAATCAGGACGATCACGCCAAAAACTTTGCCTTCAGTCTGAATCAGAACGAGGAATGGCGGCTTTCGCCCGCCTACGACATCACCTTCCAGAGCGGACCGGGCGGCCAGCATCAATCTTCCGTTGCCGGACACGGGAAAAACATCAGCCGCAGGGCGCTGATGACGGCGGCGAAATCGGCCGATATCAGCGAAAAGACGATGAATGTGATTATCGAAGAAGTCTGCGACGTTGCCACCGCCTTTGTCGCTACGGCAAAAGCGCTGGGCGATGCGATTCCGGCGGCGGTGCTTAACGAGGTGAACGCGAAGATTCAGGCCAGCATCCACGCGCTTTAACCCGGCGAGAAGGCGAATGACGGTTCCGCCGCTGCGGGCAACGGCGGCTGACGTGCTTCCGCCCCGCCAACCGCCGACAGAAGCTGGCGGGTCCAGGCGTGCTGTGGCCGGTGCCAGACATCGGCCGCATCCCCTGCTTCAATGATTTCCCCCTGATTCATCACCATAATCCGGTCTGACATATAGCGCACCACGGCCAGATTGTGGGAGATAAACAGATAGCTCAGACCCAGTTCCTGCTTCATCTCCAGCAGCAGATTAAGGATCTGCGCCTGCACCGAGACATCCAGTGCAGAAACCGCCTCATCGCAGATCACCAGCCGGGGTTTAACAATCAGCGCACGGGCAATGCCAATACGCTGGCGCTGACCGCCGGAGAACTCATGAGCGTAGCGATGCAGCGACTGCCTCGGCAGGCCCACCCGGTCCAGCATGGTGTGAATGCGCTGTAATCGCTGTGATGCCGGAGCGGGATCGTGCAGATGCAGTACGGAATCCAGAATAGTGAAAATGGTTTGCCGTGGATTTAACGACGCATACGGGTCCTGAAAAATCATCTGCACGCTGCTGCGCAGGCTTTTCAGCCCGGATTCCGGCAAAGGAGTAAGATCCGTGCCGTCCAGCAGAATCTTACCGCTGTCCGGGCGCAGCAGGCGCAAGATACTTCGCGACAGGGTTGATTTCCCGCAGCCCGATTCGCCGACCAGGCCCAGCGTTTCACCGGCGTGTAAATCAAAGCTGATGTCTTTCAGGGCGGGGATGCGCGTGCGGCCCCGGCTGTAGCTCACATTGAGCTGGTTGACCGACAGCAGCGGCTGCGTTTCCCGCTGGCTGGCCGCCTCAGGAAACGACAGCGTAGCGGGCTGATGGAGATGAAAGCGATCGGCACCGTCGTGGCGAATTTCGGTGAGCAGGCGCTGGCGATAGTGCAAATCGTGCTCGCCCATCAGCGACGCGGCCATCAGGCCACGCGTATAATCATGGCCCGGCTGGTGCAGTATCGCCTCGGCGGCCCCCTGCTCGACAATCCTGCCGTTGTGCATCACGGCGACGCTATCGGCCCAGCGGGAAACCAGCCCCAGATCGTGGGTGATCATCAGCACGCTCAGCGAAAGTTCCCGGCGCAGCCGGTCCAGCAGCGACATAATGCTGGCCTGAACCGTGACGTCGAGTGCGGTTGTCGGCTCATCGGCGATCAGCAGTCGGGGTTCACAGGCAACGGCCATCGCAATCATCACCCGCTGCCGCTGGCCGCCGGAAAGCTGATGCGGAAAATCATCCACCCGCCGGGCAGGATCGGGAATATTCACCAGCGCCAGCAGTTCGATGGCGCGGGCGCGGGCCTGTCTGTGCGACAGACGCTGATGAATGCGCAGGGTTTCTGCGATTTGTGCCCCGACGCTGTACACCGGATTCAGTGAGGTCATCGGCTCCTGGAAAATCATCGACAGCGCATCACCGCGCAGTTTTCGCAGGGCGGACGGCGGCAGTTTCAGCACATCGCTTCCGGCAAATTCAATGCGCCCGCTGACCTTTGCCTGGTCTGACAGCAGCCCCATAATTGCCAGCGCGGTCGCGGATTTCCCGCTGCCGGATTCACCGACCAGCGCGAGCATTTCACCCTGTACCAGGCTGAAATTCACGTTGTTAACCGCGGCATGACTGCCGAAACGAATGTGCAGGTTTTCCACGGAGAGAAGCGGTTGCATTATTGGTCACTCAGTCTTGGATTAAAGGCGTCATTCAGCGCATCGCCCAGCAGATTCAGCCCCAGCAGCGTTATCACCAGCGCAACACCCGGCTCGGCGGTCAGATACCATGCGGTGCGGAGCATTTCCCTGCCGCTGCCGATCAGGAAACCCCAGCTCACGACGTTAGGATCGCCCAGGCCGAGGAAAGACAGTGCGGCCTCCATCAGGATGGCGGACGCCACCATCACCGATGACGTCACCACGATAGCCGGGAGCGCATTGGGCAACATCTCGCGAAAGATGATGTGCGCAGAGGAAAAGCCCTGGCAGCGGGCGGCCAGCACAAAGTCAGACCCGCGCAGGGTACGGAATTCAGCCCGCACCAGTCGCGCGATGGTCGGCCAGGTGGTGGCACCAATACTGAGGGTGATTAAGGTCACTGTCGGCGTAGAGATAGCCAGAATGATAATCACCAGCAGAAAGGCGGGCATGGTCTGAAACAGCGTGGTGATGCGCATCAGGAGATAGTCAACGCTGCCGCCGAAATAGCCGCTCAGGCTGCCGACCAGCGTACCGAGCAGCAGCCCGATCAGCGTGGCCCCCAGCCCAATCAGCAGAGAGACGCGCGCGCCGTGAAAAATACCGGCGGCCAGATCGCGCCCCATCGCATCGGTTCCCAGCGGCCAGGCCGGGTCGGTAAACGGTGCCAGCAGCGGTGAGGCGACCATATCCAGCGGATCGCCGGGGAACAACCAGGGGGCGATAACGGCCATCGCGACGGTCAGCAGCAGGATAATTAACCCGGCGAGGCCCGCCGGGTTGCGCATAAACTGGCGCAGGGCGCGGCGGTTAACCGGGGAATGAACAGATACAACGGACAGAGTGGCCATAGATCATCTCGCAATACGGGGGTCTAACCAGGCGTGGAGAAGATCCACAATAAAGTTGGCGAGTATCACCATCAGTGAGGAGAACAGCAGGATGCCCAGCAGAATATTGACGTCGCGCGCCATCACCGCATCCAGCGCCAGTCGGCCCAGCCCCGGCCAGGAAAACACCGTTTCCACCACCGCCGCGCCGCTGAGCAGCGTGGCGATGTGCATACCGCTCACGGTGACCAGCGGAATTAACGCGCAGCGAAGGGTGTGAACCAGCGTGACGCGCAGCGGCGACAGCCCTTTGGCATGGGCGGTGCGCACAAAATCCTGATGGGCGATTTCCAGCATCGCCGCGCGCGTCAGGCGGGCGTAAATCGCCAGGAAAAAACTCGCCAGCGACAGAACCGGTAACACCGCATGCTTCAGCCGATCGCTGATATAGGCCCAACCGTGCAGATCGGCACCGATAGTCATATTACCGTTGCTGGGCAGCCAGCCGAGATGCACGGAAAACAGCACCAGCAGCATCAGCCCAATCCAGAATCCGGGCAGGGAATAAAGCAGCAGGCTGACGAGTGATAATACCCGGTCAGGCCAGCGCCCGACGAATAACGCCATCACCACGCCGAAAATCACGCCAATAATTAACGCAATGGCCTGCGCGGCCAGCATTAAAATCAGCGTGGCGGGAAGCCGTGAAAGAATCAACGTGCTGACCGGGGTATTAAAGCGGGGTGAAAATCCCAGATTTCCCTGCAGGATGTGGCCGCCCCAGTTAAGAAACTGCTGCCAGCCGGGCAGGTTAAGACCGTACTGCTCACGCATTAGCGCCATGCTGGCGGCGCTGGCTCCGCCCGACTCCCCGGCCAGCACGTCAACGGCATCACCGGGAATGGTTTTGAGGATGATAAACATAATCAACAGAATACCAATAAACGTTGGCACGACCTGAAGCGCACTTTTAAACAGAAATATCAGCAGCCAATGGCGCTCTCGCTGCATAGCCAGCGTCCTTAAATCACAATCTGTGGAGAGGGTCGAAATTAACAGGCGATGTTTTTCTCACTTAATAATTTTTCCGGGAAACCTTTTCTGAAATAAGGCGATTGAGAAGCAATGGCCGCTTTTGCAAATTACGAATGAGTTAACCCGAAATACTCAGTAGCCATCGTTTACCTGATACCGGTTAATGACGCCCTCCACTTTTTATTATGTATAAAGGCGAATGTATGTCAGAGAGAGGGGGTAACGGCCCCGTTAACCGGGTTGCTGTGGATGTTGGCGGGACATTTACCGATATCGTGATGCTGCACGGCAGTACGCAATTTTCCGCAAAAATTCTCACCAGTGCCGACGCACCGGAACGTGCGGTGATTACCGGCATCAGCGACGTGTTGGATCAGGCGAAATTAACCTTCAACGATATCGATGCGCTGATTCTGGGGACAACACTAGCCACCAATGCGCTGATTGAACGCAAAGGCGCGCGTACGGCATTGATTACCACCGCCGGATTCCGCGACCTGGTCGAAATCGGCCAGGAAGACCGCTTTGCCCAGTATGACGTCTTTCTGCAAAAGCCCCGGCCGCTGGTTGAGCGCGAATGGCGCTTCACCGTAGAAGAACGCATCGATGCCCAGGGACAGGTGCGCATTCCGCTAAACGAAGAGCAGGTTGTCGCGCTGGCGGCAGAGCTGCGAGCGCAGCAGTTCGAGAGCGTGGCGATTGGCTATCTGCAGAGCTTTATCAATCCGCAGCATGAGCAGCGCACGGCTGAGATCCTGCGTGATTTGCTGCCCGGTGTGACCGTGTCACTTTCCAGCGAGGTCTGCCCTGAAATCCGTGAGTACGAGCGGCTGTCAACGGTTTCAGCCAATGCCTACGTGCAGCCGCTGGTCGCGGGTTATCTGCACCGCCTGCAACAGCAATTGGCAACGCGCGGTCTGCGGGTTCCGCCCTATCTGATGACCTCCGGCGGCGGCATTACCACCCTGGAAAACGGCATCCGCGAGCCGGTCCGTCTGGTGGAATCCGGCCCGGCGGGCGGTGCGATTCTGGCGAGTAATATCGCCAGCCAGCTCGGTCTGCAAAAGGTTCTGTCATTCGATATGGGCGGTACAACGGCCAAAATTTGCTTTATCGATCGTTTCCAGCCGCAAATCTCCCGCAGCTTCGAGTTTGGCCGCGTGCATCGTCATCAGAAAGGCTCCGGCTTACCGATTCGTATTCCGGTGATCGACCTGGTGGAAATCGGTGCCGGAGGGGGATCGATTGCCCGCATCGATCATTTGCAGCGCCTGCAGGTGGGGCCAGACAGCGCCGGTTCTGCCCCCGGCCCGGTCAGCTACAACCTTGGTGGTGAACTGGTCACGATTACCGATGCCAATGCGCAGCTGGGGCTACTCGATCCGGCCAGTTTTGCCGGGGGTAAAGTGGAGCTGAACGTCGGTAAAGCGGCTGCGGCGCTGACGCAGCAGATCGGCAAACCGCTGGGGCTGGCAACGGATGAAGCCGCACTGGCGGTCACTGAAATTATTGCCGAGAACATGGCTAACGCTGCGCGTGTTCACGCCACGGAATCCGGTAAGCAGGTGGACAGCTACACGCTGATTGCCTTTGGCGGTGCGGCACCGCTGCACGCCGCCCGACTGGCCGGCAAGCTGGGCATCGATCGCGTGGTGATCCCGCATGCCGCAGGCGTGGGGTCGGCGCTCGGTTTTCTGTGGGCACCGGCGTCCTATCAGGCCGTGCGCAGCTTTTATCAGCGACTGGATAACCCCGACTATCCTGCCGTCAATACGCTACTGGAAACACTGAGCGAGCAGGCCCACCGCATCGTTCAGCAGGCCGATGAAACGGCGGAAGTTACGCTGCAGCGCAGCGTTTATCTGCGCTATGCCGGTCAGGGACATGAGGTGGCGATACCGCTTGAGGGGCAGCACGTTGATGAGCAGGAGCTGACCGCACTGCATGAACGCTTCACCCGGACCTATCGCCAGCTCTACGGCCGCAGCCTCGATCACGTAGCGGTGGAAGCCATCAGCTGGACGGTCACCGCCACCACGGCCGCGCCGGAAATTGCCTTCCCTGCTCCCGGCGAACCGACCGTGCCGACTGCCGGTGCGGCCGAACGCACGATCTACTCCCTGCAACAGCAGCAGCGAATTCAGGTGCCGGTCGTGACCCGTGCCGATATTGAGCAAACGGGCCAACGTCCCGGTCCACTGGTCGTGGTCGATCCCGAAACCACCACGCTGGTGGATGAACGCTTTACGGTCAGCAGCACCCGCGAAGGCCATCTGCTGCTGGAACGTCAACCCCTGTCAGGAGCGGCACAATGAGCCAACAGGTTATTCAGTCTCAGGTGATCTGGAATCGTTTGATTTCGGTGGTAGAAGAGCAGGCGCAGGCGCTGATCCGCACCGCATTCGGTACTGCCACGCGCGAAGCGGGCGATCTGTCCGCCGGGGTATTTTTACCCGACGGGCGGATGATCGCTCAGGCGGTTACCGGCACGCCGGGGCACGTCAATTCGATGGCGGAGTCGGTTAAGCATTTCCTGCGTGAATTCCCGCTGGATACCCTACAGCCTGGGGATGTGCTGCTGACCAACGACCCCTGGAAAGGCACCGGACACCTGTACGATATCACCATGGTTACGCCGGTATTTCATCACCAGCGCCCGGTGGCGCTGTTTGCCTCTACGCTGCACGTGATTGATATCGGCGGGTTAGGCCCGGGGCCGGACGGTCAGCAGATCTGGCATGAGGGATTATTCCTGCCGATCCTCAAATTTATCCATGCCGGACGGCTCGACCAGACCGTGCTGAATATCGTGAAGGCCAACGTTCGGGAACCGGCGCAGGTGGAGGGCGATTTTCTGGCGCTGGTGGCCTGTAACGATGTGGGTGCCCGCCGTCTGCTGACGCTGCTGGACGAGTTTGCCCTGACCGATCTGCTGGAGGTGGGCGAGTATATTTTAACGCGCTCCGAGCAGGCGATGCTGGAAGCGGTCAGAAGCTGGCCTGCCGGCAGCTGGGAAAGTGAACTGTGGGTTGACGGCTACGACCAGCCGCTGCGGCTACAGGCGAAACTGACCCTCGGCCACGACGGCATTCACGTTGATTTCGCCGGCAGTGCGGGCTTCGTTGCTAAAGGGATTAACGTCGTCAAGGCCTATACCGACGCCTATACCTCCTTCGGCATTCGTTGCCTGATCGGTGCCGATATTCCCAATAATGCCGGTTCTCTCGGCGTGATTAAAATTGATGCGCCGGAGGGGTCGATACTCAATGCGCCTTATCCGGCGGCGGTCACCTCTCGCCATATTATTGGCCAGATGCTGCCCGATGTGGTGTTCAACTGTCTGCGGCAGGCGCGTCCGGGCGAAGTCCCGGCCGAGGGGGCATCCTGCCTGTGGAATATTCAGCTCTCCGGCGGCCATATTTTGCCGGAGTACGATGCCGTTAATACCCTGACGCAGCCTCGTTTTTCCATCACCAGTTTTTCAACCGGCGGCACCGGCGCGCGTCCCCGGCTTGACGGGCTGTCCACCACGTCGTTCCCCAGCGGGGTACGTAACGTGTCGCTGGAGATCCTGGAGTCGATCAGCCCGGTGGTGTTCTGGCGCAAAGAATACCGTCAGGATTCCGGCGGAGCGGGCCAGCAGCGCGGCGGTCTGGGCCAGGTGATCGAACTGTCTCACGGCCAGGATCTGCCCATGGAGCTGGGTGCTGCCTGGGATCGCATCCACTTCCCTGCACAGGGTGCCGAGGGCGGTCTGGCCGGTGCACCGGGCCGGGTGACGCTCTCCACCGGCGAGACGCTGTCCGGTAAAGGTCGGCAGATTGTGCCGCCGGGCAGTCATCTGATTGTGGAAACGCCCGGCGGCGGCGGGCTGGGGAATCCCCGCGAACGCCATGTCGCCAGCGTTGCCCGCGACCTCACCCACCAGCTTATCAGCCCCCAGGCCGCTGCGACAGCGTACGGCCATTCGGCTCAATCAACGAATAAAACGGAGTAAAACATGCTTGAGACATTTCGCCGCTCGCTGCTGGCGCTGGCATTAGGAGCCAGCCTGATCGGCGGTGGCGCGCAGGCCGCCGAGCCGCAAAAGGGCGGTACGTTAAATCTGGTGCTGAACTATGAGCCACCCGCACTGATTGCGCTGACCACGGTCGCCACGCCTGCGCTCAGCGTCAGCGCCAAGGTTACCGAAGGGCTGCTGAGCTATGATTATGAGCTCAATCCTCAACCCCAGCTGGCAACGAGCTGGGAGGTCAGCCCGGACGGCACGCGATACACCTTCCATCTGCGCCCTGGCGTGAAGTGGCACGACGGGCAGGATTTCACCTCTGCCGATGTGGCGTTTTCCATTGAGCTGCTGAAAAAGGTGCATCCGCGTGCCTCCAGTACCTTCGCCAACGTCACGAAAGTGGAGACGCCCGACCCGCTGACGGCGGTGCTGGTGCTGTCGAAACCCGCCCCCTATCTGATTAAAGCGTTTGCCGCCGCCGAGTCACCGATTGTGCCCAAACACATTTACGACGGTACTGACGCACTGACCAATCCGCACAACAACGCACCGATTGGCACCGGTCCGTATGTCTTCGACAAGTGGGTGCGTGGCAGCTACATCCTCTATAAGCGGAATCCTCACTACTGGGATAACAATCGCCCGTACCTGGATCAGCTGGTGGTGAAGTTTATTCCCGATGCGGCAGCGCGCTCGGTGGCGTTTGAAACCGGTGATGCGGATCTGGGCTATCGTACCCCGGTGGCGCTGAATGATGTGGCGCGGCTGAAAACGCTGCCGCAGCTGGGCTTTGAAACAAAGGGCAACAGCTACTCCTACAACGTCAGTTCGTTACAGTTCAACCTCGACGATGCGCATTTCAAAGATTTGCGGGTGCGGCAGGCCGTCGCCCATGCCATTAACCGTAATGTGATTTTGCAGGTGGCCTACTTTGGTCTGGGCCAGGTGACAGCGTCACCGATTGCGCCGGGGATTAAGGCGTATCACGACCCTTCTCCGTCTCCTTATGACTTTGATATCAAGAAAGCCAATGCGCTGTTAGATCAGGCGGGCTTTGCCAAAGGCAGCGACGGTACGCGGTTTAGCGTGACGCTGGATTACAACCCAATCTCAGAGGATCTGCGCAAAACGGCGGAATACACCCGCTCGGCGCTGGCGAAAATCGGTATTAAAGTCACACTGCGCGCTCAGGATCTCTCCAGCTTTGTGCGCCGCATCTATACCGACAGGGACTTCTCTTTCACCATAAACGGGCACAGCAATCTGTACGACCCGACGGTGGGCGTGCAGCGCGTGTACTGGTCGAAAAACTTCCGCAAGGGCGTGCCGTTCTCTAATGCATCGGATTATCACAACCCGGAAGTTGACCGTCTGCTGGAAGCCGCTCAGGTGGAAAACGATCCGCAGAAGCGCGTTGAGGAGTTTAAAGCCTTCCAGAAAATCGTTGAACAGGAACTGCCCGATATTAATCTGATATCACCGCAGTTTATTACTATCTACAACCGCAAGGTTCACGATCATTCGGTGACCGCCGACGGCGTGGAGGGGAATCTTTCGCAGGTCTGGCTGGAGAAGCAGTAAGGGATGTGGGAAGCCGTCGCTGACGGCTTCCCTCTCGCGATGTCAGGATCAGAAGCGATACTGCAGACCCGCGGTCACGGTGTAGTTTTTGTTAGCAATACCGGCCGCATCACCGCCGATTGAGCCAGACTCACCGGTGCTGTTGTCGATAATCTGCGTGCCGCCCTTACCTTCTTCGTATTTGCTGTAGCTGAATTCAGCGAAGACTTTGGCGTTCGGCGTCACGTAGTAACCGGCATCAACGGACACGCCGTAATAACGGGAGCCGGACGTCTTCTCACGGAAGGTCAGTTCGCGAACATAGTGTTCGTCGTTATCGTGCGCGCGGACCCAGTCGCTGAATTTGAACTGAGTATTGAATTCAAAGTCATTGAAGCGGTACTGACCCACCAGACCGATATACGGCAGGGTGAAGCGCTGGCTGTAGCCAATGCCGACCTGATCATTCGGGAAGTTACCCACGGTACTGCCGTTATCGTAGTTGTAAGACCCGCCGGTCGCTGTCCAGCTAAAGCGCGTTTCCTGATAACCGGCCACGATCCCGGCTTTGTAGTCCTCGCCACGCAGCAGCCAGCCCTTCACGTTCAGGTCATACTCGTTGGCGTAGTTGACGTCGGTGCTCGGGTGAGACGAATGGTCGGTCCAGCCTGACTGATTGCTGTTGTCCCAGTCGTAATCATCCATATGACCGGAACCGGATGCCAGCGATGTCCAGCCGCGCGCGTTCAGCGTCAGGAATGAGTAGGCATCCCAGGAGAAATCCGCTTTCAGGATCGCCACATTTTTGATTTTCCAGTCCAGCTGGCTGAGTTTACGGCCGGTCGTTTCGTCATAAACCAGCTCGGTTGATTTGCCGCTCAGCAGGCCCACGGAGGTGGAAACGCTGAGGCTGTCAGAGGATAAATTCGGTATATATTGTGAAGACTCAGCGGAAGCCGTTCCGGAAATCCCAGCCATCACCATCATGCAGATAATACTTTTTTTCATTATATTTCCTGTGGGTAATTATATTAATCCTTAAACTGCGCGCGCAGATTAAAACATGACAAATTGTAAAGCAAGTGTAAGGATTCTATTAAGTTGAAATCGGAATCATGCGGGTGATATGGTGATGGGATGATTCGTAGTTGATTTTAAAAATCCACCGTCTTATTTCGCGTAATGAAATTTGTCACTGAGTTTATTTTTCCAATGAATAACTTTCATGTTGTGTTAAAAATAACCTGATGTCAGGATGTGTCGTCACACTTGATAATTATCAGACACCGATATCTTAATAAGCAGAACGGTGGATATCCTCAATCTGAACGCGTCAGGCAGAGCCTGAATGTTACGCAGGTTAGGAACATGGAAACGCAACTTAGCGTGCGTTATGACAGGTTTATGGAGAGGTAACCAGATGAAATACAGGGTTTTTATCGCCACAGCGATGCTGTCCCAGCCCGTCCTTGCCGAAACGGATTACGATAAAGCGGTCAGTGCCTATATTGAATATAACTGCGATTACAATGCCAAGTCTTTAATCAAAGAAGAGGCAAAAACCCCCTATAACGACCTGATTGAAGCCTGCAAGAAAGGCGCAGCGGATATTAAAAAGTTTATTACCGACTGGCCCGATTTTGGCACCAATGAAGGTATTATGGCATTCCAGGATACCGTGGCACCCTATGCGAAAGAAGCCAGTGCTGAGGGCGCGTATAAAAACCAGATTTACCAGTATGGCGTGGGCTCATGGGGGATTGGTTATATTCAAAGCCCGGCAGCAAAAGCCAATACGGTAAAACAGTGGAAGCAGGGAAAGTTTAAGGTGAAATAACCGCCGGGCGATCCGCCGATGGATTGCCTTCTGATGACCATTCGTCCGATTCAGAAAGCCGCCTGCGTTAACAGGCGGCAATGTCATCAGAAAAGTACCGAATAGCCTCATCAGGCATTCGCGCAAATCATGCCGTAGTTGGTGCCCCTGCACCTGCTGCTCGATTTCGCCCCTACGATCGCATGGGTGGTTTGCGCCATGTCGGCCACAAAGATCTAAAAACTCGCAGAGAGATCGTCCGTTTATGACAAAGGACAGCGCTGGATAAATAAATCCCTGTTTACGATTGCTATATATTTTCGGGGTAATAATTTTAATTTGC
The DNA here is from genome assembly GCF_016909495.1 of Pantoea coffeiphila. Taxonomy (GTDB): domain Bacteria; phylum Pseudomonadota; class Gammaproteobacteria; order Enterobacterales; family Enterobacteriaceae; genus Erwinia; species Erwinia coffeiphila. Next base: position 351,606 of record NZ_JAFBFW010000006.1, read on the forward strand.
CAAACGACATTACCAGGTAATTATTATGTCAGTTTTCTGACTGGAAATTAGATTTTATGACCTTAATTTAACGTTATTATCATAAATTCTACCCCGTGAAATGAATGATATTCATTAGTGTTTTCTGCTAAAGCCATGATAAAGTTGTTGTTAAAATCGTCTGTATTCCCACTGGTGTAGAATTATGCAACATGAGATCGATCAGTACATATCAGTCATTCTTAATGAATGGATTCCTTTAAGAAAGAGCCTACGCGAAGATACCGTGGCGTTATTATCTCAGATAGCTGAATGCGAGTCGGAAAAACTGACCAGCAAATTCTACGACAGCATGCTGAAAGATCCTGATACCGCCTCGCATCTTTCTTATGAACTGGTTCAGGTGCAGCTGAGTCGCTCACTGATCAAATGGCTAAAAGCCGTACTTTGCGTGAAGACCGATGAGCTGGAACCGCTGGCTAAACAGCAGTACCACATCGGCGGCGTGCATGCGCGAATCGGCATTCCCATCCAGTTTGTTCAGCGCGGCTCCCGCCAGATTAAATACGGCATCTACCACTATCTGAAAGAGTATGACGCCGATCGTGCGGTCATTTTTGAAGTGAAGCATTACTCATCAATGGCTATTGATATGGCGATAGAACTCATGAGTCATGCTTATGCGATGTCGCATCACCGCGCTACGCAGAACGAGGAGTCCTATCGTCTGCACGTGCTGATGAACAATTCTGACCTGGAGCAGGGCAAGCAGCAGGCGGCCCTGTCCAGCTGGGAAAACACCGTGATGTACGACCTGGTGAGCGGAGCCAGGAAGACGGAATCGTTAATCAGCCTGTCCAGTTCCGGATTTGGCCTGTGGTTTCGGCATAAATGCGTTAAGAATTTCGGTGAAGATCGTAAGGTTAGTGAAATTCGCCAGTTAATCGATGTTATCGACCGGGAAATACTGGCTATTGATACCAGCGTGGAGCTGGAAGTGAAAAAAACGCAGGAACTGTTACGCGTTATTCATTCCAACTGCCAGCAGATACATATGAATCTGGAGATGTTATTCAGCGATGCTTCTAATATGAAGGACGGTAAAGATGCGCTGACTAATCTGCTCAACAAACGCTATCTGCCAACAATATTAAAACACGAGGTGAGCCTGGCAATTGAAAATAAATTGCCGCTCAGCGTGGCGATAATTGACGCCGACTACTTTAAGAAAATAAATGATAAATGGGGTCATCCGGTTGGCGACCGTGCGCTGATGCATATTGCCGGGCTGCTGGGCGATAATATCCGCTCAAGCGATTATCTGTTCCGCTACGGCGGCGAAGAGTTTTTGCTGATCCTGGTAGAGGCCGGCGAGTTCGACGCCCGCACCTCGCTGGAGCGGATAAGAAGAACGATCACCAGTACACCGTTTGAAGTGCTGCCGGGGGAAACTATCCAGATCACCGTCAGTATCGGCTATGCGATCCATAACGGCCATCCTGACTATAACCTGTTATTGAAAAACGCTGATGCCGCGTTGTACACCGCGAAGGGTAACGGCAGAAACCGCATCGAGCGTTTTTAAGTTTGAGATAGTCGTTTAGCGAGTAAACCCCGTGGCGTAGCATCCCTGCTCCACGCCATCCGGAGTATGAACGGAAGAGAATTAACGCAAAGGCTTGCCGCGAACCGGCGCATCGCCCGCCACGTAGTAGTCGGCGGTGCTGCGCGGCAGCGGCGCGCGGCCGCGAACGGAGTCGGCAATCTTTTCACCGATCATAATGGTGGTGGCATTCAGATTACCGGTGATAATCAGCGGCATAATCGAGGCATCCACTACGCGCAGGCCGTCCAGGCCGTGCACGCGCCCTTCTCCGTCGACCACCGCCATCTCGTCGGTGCCCATTTTACAGGTGCCGCACGGGTGATACGCCGTTTCGCCGTGATTGCGCACAAACTCATCCAGCTCTTCGTCCGTCTGGTACGCGTCACCGGGGCTGATCTCTTTGCCACGGAAGGCATCCAGCGCAGGCTGATTGATAATCTCACGGGTGATGCGGATTGCCGCACGGAACTCAATCCAGTCCTCTTCATCTGCCATGTAGTTAAACAGAATGCTCGGATGCTGGCGCGGATCGCGGGATTTCAGCTGCACGCGGCCCCGGCTTTTGGAGCGCATTGAACCGACGTGGCACTGGAAGCCGTGAGCTTCTACCGCGTTGGAGCCGTTGTAGTTAATCGCCACCGGCAGGAAGTGATACTGAATATTCGGCCAGGCAAACGCGGCATCGCTGCGGATAAAGCCACCGGCTTCAAACTGGTTGCTGGCACCAATACCGGTGCCGTTGAACAGCCACTCCGCGCCGATTTTCGGCTGGTTCCACCATTTGAGCGCCGGGTAAAGCGAAACCGGTTCTTTACACTCGTACTGCAGGTACATTTCCAGGTGATCCTGCAAGTTCTCACCCACGCCGGGCAGGTCGTGCACCAGCGGGATATCAAACTGCTTTAACAGCTCGGCCGGGCCCACGCCAGAGCGCTGGAGGATCTGCGGCGAGGCAATCGCCCCGGCGGAGAGCAACACCTCTTTGCGGGCGCTGGCGCGATGCAGCGTATCGCCGTCACCCACCAGATATTCCACGCCCACGGCGCGCTTGCCTTCAAACACAATGCGGTTGGTCAGCGCGTGAGTGATGATTTTTAGGTTCGGGCGCGGTTTGGCCTGGTCCAGGTAGCCGCGTGCGGTGCTGGAGCGGCGGCCTTTCGGCGTCACGAAGCGATCCATCGGGCCGAACCCTTCCTGCTGATAGCCGTTCAGATCGTCGGTGCGCGGATAGCCTGCCTGCACCCCCGCTTCCACCATTGCCGCGAACAGCGGATTATTGCCCGCTTTCGGCGTGGTGATGCTCACCGGGCCATCTGCGCCATGCCAGTCGTTGGCACCGGTGTCGCGGTTTTCCAGCTTGCGGTAGTACGGCAGGCAGTCCAGGTAGCTCCAGTTCTCCAGGCCGGGCTGCTGCGCCCAGCCGTCGAGATCCAGCGCGTTGCCGCGGATATAGCACATGCCGTTAATCAGTGAAGAACCGCCCAGGCCTTTACCGCGCCCGCACTCCATACGGCGGTTGTTCATGTGCGGCTCAGGGTCGGTTTCATACGCCCAGTTATAGCGTTTTCCCTGTAGCGGGAAGGCCAGCGCCGCCGGCATCTGCGTACGGAAATCAAAGCGATAGTCCGGGCCGCCCGCTTCCAGCAGCAGCACGTTAATGTTGGCGTCTTCGGTCAGGCGGGTGGCCAGCACGTTACCTGCCGAACCCGCACCGATAATAATGTAATCAAATTCCATGAGTTGCTCCTTTAAGCTGGGATTAAAACACCGACTGGAAGGTGGCCATCTCAATCTGTACTGACTTCAACTGCGTGTAGTTTTGCAGCGTCATCACGCCGTTTTCGCGGCCGATGCCTGAATGCTTGTAGCCGCCCACCGGCATTTCAGCGGCGGATTCGCCCCAGGTATTAATCCAGCAGATACCGGCCTCAAGCTGGTGGATCACGCGGTGCGCGCGGTTCAGGTCGCGGGTGACCACACCGGCGGCCAGGCCGAACTCGGTGTTGTTGGCGCGGCGAATCACTTCTTCTTCATCGTCGTAACTGAGGATCGACATCACCGGGCCGAAGATCTCTTCGCGGACGATGGTCATCTCGTCGTGGCAGTCGGTAAACACCGTTGGTGCCACCCACGCACCGTTGTCGAAGCCTTCGCCGGTTAAGCGCTCACCGCCGCACAGCACGCGTGCGCCTTCGGCTTTGCCGCTGTCGATAAAACGCATCACGTTGTCGCGGTGGGCGAAGCTGACCAGCGGGCCGAAGTTGGTTTGCGGATCGTTGAGGTCACCGGCGCGAATACGGGAAACGCGGAAGCGGATTTTGGCTTCAAACGCGCTCTTCAGCGCCGACGGAATAAACACCCGGGTGCCGTTGGTACAGACCTGGCCGGAGCTGTAGAAGTTGGCCATCATGGCGATATCCGCTGCCAGATCCAGATCGGCATCGTCGAAGATAATCAGCGGCGATTTACCGCCCAGCTCCATCGTCACTTCTTTCAACGTTGAGCCTGCGGCGTTGGCCATCACCTTCTTGCCGCTCACGACGCCACCGGTAAAGGAGACTTTGTCGATACCCGGATGCTCGGTCAGCAGCTGTCCGGTGACCGCACCGATGCCAGGCAGTACGTTAAACACGCCGTCCGGCACGCCCGCCTCGGTGTAGATTTCAGCCAGCTTCAGCGCGGTCAGTGGGGTGACTTCGCTCGGTTTGAAGATCATCGCATTACCGGCGGCCAGCGCCGGAGCGGATTTCCACAGGGCGATCTGGATTGGGTAGTTCCACGCGCCGATACCGGCCACCACGCCCAGCGGCTCGCGGCGGGTGTAAACGAAGGACGTTTCGCGCAGCGGGATCTGCTGACCTTCCAGTGAAGGTGCCAGCCCGGCGTAATACTCCAGCACGTCCGCACCGGTGACGATATCAACGCTGGCGGTTTCGCTCAGCGGTTTACCGGTATCCAGCGTTTCTAATTCTGCCAGCGCGTCGTTGCGCTCGCGCAGGATGTCGACCGCACGGCGTAAAATACGTGAGCGTTCCATGGCGGTCATCGCGGCCCAGATCTTCTGGCCTTTGCGCGCGGATTCGACGGCGCGGTTGACGTCGGCGGCACCGGCGGCGTGAACCTGGGCCAGCACTTCACCGTTCGCGGGGTTGATGGTGTCGAAACGCTCACCGCTTTCTGCTGCGACGTAGCCGCCATCAATATAGAGTTTCTGCTCCGGGAATCGTGACATGGTATCTCCTTTCTCAGGTTATTCGGTTCGTGCAAGCTGTTGACGAATAAACTGGCGGGTCAGCGCCAGCGCCAGATCTTCATCAAACGGTTTGCCGCTGAGCGCGGCACGTAGCCAGAGGCCATCAATCAGCGAGGCCAGTCCGTGCCCGGCAATGCGCGCCGCTTCTCGCGGCAGTTCCCTGCGAAATTCCACCACTAACATGCTGAACAGTCGGCCGCTGCTGACCCGCTCCAGGCGGTGTAAAGAAGGCTGATGCATGCTGCTGGACCAGAAATCCAGCCAGGCCTTCATGGCGGCGCTGTGGACCTGCGTTTTATCGAAATTCCCTTCAACGATCGCGCACAAGCGGGCTTCTGCCCCGGCATCGATCAGTTTTTCCAACCGCGACGCGACGGCGTCGCGCAGCTGACGGGTGACATCGCGCATGGTCGCTTCCAGCAGACCGTTCTTGTCTTTGAAGTAATGGCTGATGATGCCGGTAGACACGCCAGCCCGCCTGGCAATCTGCACAATGGTCGCATCGTTAATGCCGACTTCATTGATGGTGTTCAGCGTGGCATCTATTAACTGTCTCCGCCTGATTGGCTGCATCCCTACCTTTGGCATAACCTCAACTCCACGAGTAAAACGAGACGCTAGTGTAACTTTTTATTGATTGAACGTTCAATATAAAATGTTTTGTTGCTAGTATGTATGTGTTGCAGGCGATTCGTTACGAACCGCAAGTAATTGTTGTTAATTCTTTTGTTGAGTCAAAACCTGAGGTAATTGATGAATAATCCACCTGCCAGTGAAAAGGACAAAATCAATCCCGTGGTGTTTTACACGTCCGCCGGGCTGATTTTGTTGTTTTCCCTGATGACGATTCTCTACAGCGACCTCATGGCGAGCTGGATACTGCGCGCCGTTAACTGGGTTTCCGCCACATTTGGCTGGTATTACATGCTGGCTGCCACGTTGTATGTGGTGTTTGTGATTTTTATGGCCTGTTCGCGATTTGGCGCGATCAAACTCGGGCCCGAGCAGTCGAAACCGGAGTTCAGTATCCTGAGCTGGGCGGCGATGCTGTTCGCCGCAGGCATCGGTATCGATCTGATGTTCTTCTCCGTTGCTGAACCGGTAACGCAGTATATGCAGCCACCGGAAGGCCAGGGGCAAACGTTCGAAGCGGCCCGTCAGGCGATGGTCTGGACGCTGTTCCATTATGGCCTGACCGGCTGGTCGATGTACGCCCTGATGGGCATCGCGCTGGGCTACTTCAGTTACCGCTACAACCTGCCGCTGACCATTCGCTCCGCACTGTATCCCATCTTTGGTAAACGCATTAACGGCCCCATCGGCCACACCGTGGATATCGCCGCCGTTATCGGCACCATCTTCGGCATCGCTACCACGCTGGGTATCGGCGTGGTTCAGCTGAATTACGGGCTGAAGGTGCTGTTTGATATCCCGGAAGGGCTGGGTGCCCAGACGGCGTTAATCGTGCTGTCGGTCGTGATTGCCACGATTTCCGTTACCTCCGGCGTCGATAAAGGCATCCGTATTTTATCCGAGCTGAATGTGGCGCTGGCGCTGTTCCTGATCCTGTTCGTGCTGTTCTTCGGCAACACTGAATTCTTACTGAACGCGCTGGTGCTGAACGTCGGTGACTATATCAACCGCTTTACCGGCATGACGCTCAACACCTTTGCCTTCGATCGCCCCGTTGAGTGGATGAACAGCTGGACGCTGTTTTTCTGGGCGTGGTGGGTGGCCTGGTCGCCGTTTGTCGGACTGTTCCTCGCGCGTATCTCACGCGGCCGTACCATTCGTGAATTCGTGCTCGGCACGCTGATTATCCCCTTCACCTTTACCCTGCTGTGGCTGTCGGTGTTTGGTAATGCCGCACTGTATGAAATCATTCACGGCGATGCAGGGTTCGCGCAGGAAGTGATGAGCCATGCCGAGCGCGGTTTCTACAGCCTGCTGGCACAGTATCCGGCCTTTAAATTCAGCGCTTCGGTTGCCACCATTACCGGTATGCTGTTCTACGTCACCTCGGCGGATTCGGGATCGCTGGTGTTGGGTAATTTCACCTGCAAACTGAAGGACATCAACAGTGATGCGCCGAACTGGATACGTATTTTCTGGTCGGTCACCATCGGTCTGCTGACGCTCGGTATGCTGATGACCAACGGCATTTCCGCGCTGCAAAACGCGACGGTGATTATGGGGCTGCCGTTCAGCTTTGTGATCTTCTTTGTGATGGCCGGTCTGTATAAATCGCTGAAGGTTGAAGATTACCGCCGGGTGAGCGCCAACCGCGATACCGCCCCGTATCTGGCCAGCGCACACGATCGGTTAAGTTGGAAGAAACGCCTGTCGCGCCTGATGAACTATCCTGGTTCGCGCTATACCGAGCAGATGATGCAGACGGTGGTTTATCCGGCGATGCAGGATGTGGCGAAGGAGCTGGAGCTGCGCGGCGGCAAAGTGATGCTGGAAAGCCTGCCGGCCCAGGAAGGGGAAGATCTCGGCCATCTGGAGCTTCGCGTGCATCTGGGCGACGAGCAGGACTTCGTCTATCAGGTGTGGCCGCAGAAATACTCGGTGCCGGGCTTCACCTACCGCGCCCGCAGCGGGAAATCCAGCTACTTCCGCCTGGAAACCTTCCTGCTGGAGGGCAGTCAGGGCAACGACCTGATGGATTACAGCAAGGAACAGGTGATTATTGATATTCTCGATCAGTACGAGCGTCACCTGAACTTTATCCACCTCAACCGCGAAGCGCCGGGCAACAACCTGACCTTCCCGGATATCTAAAGCCCCCCGCACGCGGCGTTCTGCCGCGTGCTTTCTCTTCAATTCATCACCAGCCCGCCATCCACATTCAGCGTTTGTCCGGTAACAAATTCGCTCCAGTCCGACGCCAGGAACAGCACCGGGCCGGTAATATCCTCCACACCTGCCACTCGCCCGAGCGGGGTTTGTGCCTCCAGCGCTGCGCGAACGTCCTGACGCGTGGTGCGGCTGGCATCTGTCGGGTAGACCAGCCCGGGTGCCACGCAGTTGACGCGAATACCCAGCGGACCCAGCTCGGCAGCCAGCGTGCGGCTGAAGCCGATCAGCGCCGCCTTGGCGGTGATGTAGTCGTGATAGGGAACGGACGGGCGGGCGACCAGATCACTGACCAGATTGACGATGCTGCCGCGCGCGCGGGGCCGCATCAGCGGCAGCGCCGCCTGGCAAACCTGATACGCCGCGCCGACCGCGCCGTCGAACTGCGTCTGCCAGTTGGACCACGGCGTTTCCCAGAAGCGCGGGCGGTTATCGGTATCGAAAACGTAAGGCGCAAAGGCGTTATTGACCACCGCATCCAGGCGGCCGCAAGACGTGGCGATGCGATCCATCAGCGCGGCCACCTGTTCCGCCGAGGTGACATCGGCCTGGACGGCCAGCGCTTCCCCGCCCAGCGCCCGGCATTCTGCCACCACGTGTCCGGCGGCGGCTTCATTACGCAGGTAGTTCACCACCACCAGCGCCCCTTCGGCGGCAAAGGCTTTGGCAATCGCCGCGCCTATTCCCCGGCTGGCACCAGTGACCAGTACGGTACGGTTGGCAAATTTCACTGGGCGGCTCCGTTCGGGATCAGGTCTGATTTCACCACCTGACTCATATCCAGCGAGCGTGAAATGATTCCCAGGCGGGTAAAGGCATCCGCACCCTGCTGCATCAGCGCCATATCGAAATGCCCCAGCCCCGCTTTTTGCGTGGTGGCGGAAACGCTGGAGAGGTTGCGCAGCTTAATCACCTCGAGGTTTACCGCCTCATCCCGTCCGTTTATCGCCCGCGTTACGGCAACTTTTGCCGCTTCCTGCGGTTCGGCAATCATCCACGCGGCGCTGTCGCGATACGCACTCAGAAAGCGCGTCAGCAGCGGTTTTTTCGTCCGCCATGTCTGCTCGGTGACCACAAAAATATCGCTGGGCACGTTAAGGTAGTCTTTCACTTCGATCACATTCACTTCCGGCAACCCCTTGAGGCGGCCCATCAGCAGGCCAGTATCGGTGGCGGCGGTGGCATCCACCTGCCCCTGGATCAGCGGCGCGAAGTTCAGCAGCCCGGTGACTTCCAGCTTCACGTCGGCTTCGCTCATTCCCGCCTGGTTCAGCAGCACCTGCAGGTTCTGCCGCGTGCCGCTGGACAGGCTGTAAACGCCAATCCGCTTGCCCTTCAGATCGGCAGGCTTAGTGATGCCGGACGCTTTCGGTGCCACCACGTTAAACACGTTCTGCGGATAGATGTTGTAGATCGCGATCAGTTTCTCCCCTTTATCCAGCGCGTGATAGAAAGAGGCCGGATCGGTGAAGGCAACGTCCGCCCTGCCGGTCAGCATGGTCTGGATGGCCGAAGCACCGCCGGTGCCGGGCACGTAGTCCAGTGCGATGCCCTGCTTTTTAAAGAACTCTTTATCCGGCTCGGCCAGCAGATTGGTGATTTCGCTAATCGGCTGGCTCCAGCCCGCCACGGTGACGGTTTCTTCGCCGTGCGCCAGCGCGGGCAGGCTGCCGAACAGCAGGGCTAAAACGAGGGGGATCGACGAACAAAGACGGCAGAACGATCGGGACATTTTAATGATTCCTGTGATGGCGCAGCAGAACGCGTTCCAGCGTCAGCGCGGCGTGATAAAAAAGCATTCCGAGAAGGGTAATAACGACCAGCAGGGCAAACATCAGCGCCGAATCCATCACCCCCTGTGCGGCAATGATGGATGCTCCCAGCCCGGCGCGGCCGCCGATAAATTCACCGACGACGGCCCCGACCAGCGCCAGCACGACCGACACCCGCAGACCGGCGAGAATCACCGGCAGCGCGGTGGGTAGCTTCAGCCGCCAGAGCGTTTGCAGGCGCGTAGCACCGAGCATGCGGAACAGTTCAAGGCGGGCGGGATCGACCCGCGTCAGGCCAGCAATGGTGTTTTCCATCAGCGGGAAGAAGCAGATCAGAGCGGTAATCACCACCGTTGAGGTCATGCCAAAGCCGAACCAGATGATAAACAGCGGGCCGAGCGCCAGTTTGGGGATCACCTGGCAGGCGACGATATACGGGTGCAGCAGCCGCCGCAGAAAGCCAACCTCAGCCAGCACGATACCGACCGGCAGGCCGATGGCGCAGCCCAGCGCCAGGCCGAAGGACATCTCCAGCGCGGTGGTGAAAATATGCGGCCACAGCCGTCCGCTGGCGAGTTCCTGCCACAGGGTCTGGAAAACCTGGCCGGGGGCGGGGACCACCAGCGGGGAGATCCCACCCACGCGACAGGCCAGTTCCCAGCCCGCCAGCAGGATCAGCAGCAGCAGGATCGCACAGAGCCTGGCCCTCATCGCAGACTGTCCATGGCGTGCCGCAGCTGTCGGCTCAGAGCGTTAAAGGGCTGACCGTAGCGAATATCGCCAGTGCGCGGCCTCGGCAGGTCGATATCCAGCATGTCGATCACCCGCCCCTCGTCCATCACGGCAACGCGGTCCGCCATATACACCGCTTCGCCAATATCGTGCGTGACAAACAGCGCGGTGATCTGCTGCCTGTTGCAGAGCACCAGCAGGTCGTCCTGCAGCTGTTCGCGGGTCAGGGCATCCAGCGCGGCAAACGGCTCATCCAGCAACAGCAGGTGAGGGTCGCCGATCAGCGCGCGGGCGATGGCAACCCGGCTTTGCTGCCCGCCGGACAGCTGGTGTGGGAAGCGCTCGGCCAGTTCGCCAATACCCAGCAGGTTCAGCAGTTCTCTGGCCTTCTCACCCCCCTGCTTCTGCTGCCGTTTAAGGGCCAGCGGCAGCAGCACGTTGTCCAGCACGCTCAGCCACGACAGCAGTGTCGGTGACTGAAACACAAAGCCGGTTGCGGGATCGGGTCCGTACAGCGTCCGTCCGTCCACGCGGATACGGCCATCGTCCGGCGAAAGCAGCCCGGCCGCCAGTTTCAGCAGCGTCGTTTTGCCGCAGCCGCTGCGGCCAACCAGGCAGTGAAAGGCACCGCGCGGGATGCGCCAGCTGACCCGATCGACTACCGGCTGCGCCCTGCCGTGGGAAAAATGCACCTCGTCAATCGTGACAAATGGCGCAGCGTCAGCTTCAGTCGGCATAGGCGGCGTACTCCTCGCTGGCAGCGTCGGCGGCCCCGTCGATCTCGGTGAAGGTGACCAGGTCGAGCAGGCTGAAACGGCCATCGTGATGCCAGCCCGCCTCCGGCGAGGTCATGGCACCCAGCGCGGCGATGCGGGTAACGCCAGCCTGCCCCAGCCGCCAGGCAATAGTGAACAGCTCCTCCGGCGAGGCTGCCACGCCTGCAGTCTGCAAAAATCGGCGCTGCGGGGCGATCAGGCCCGTCACCTCATCCAGCGAGTCAACAGGCACGATTTTCACCGTGCGGGCGAGTGCAGAGGGCGACAGCGGTTCAGCCTGATGGGCATACACCACCGCCCAGCCGTCGGCCGGATCGCCAAACAGCGTGCGGTCGCCGCTCAGCGCGCGCATTTCCTCCGCGCTGCGCCAGGCGGCGACGGCGTTCTGTTCAGCCAGCGTCAGTGCGCCACGCGGGTATTTGCGCTCCAGCGCGGACAGCGCATGGGCGACACGGGCAGCAAATTCTTCGGGCGACAGCGTGCCTCCGCGCTCCACGAACAGCATCTGCGGGGAATAACAGCCTGCCTGGTCGTAGCGCATCACATCAAAAGCTGCGCGGCGGGCCAGATCCGGGCCTTTACGGCTGTCCAGCGCCGAGCGTGAAACCAGCCCGAAGCTGATTTTGTGACCGTGGGGCAAGAATCGCGTGGTGACCGGCAGCCGCTGCCGGATGGCCGCCAGGGTCGGGTTGCTGCCGTAGGCAAGTACGGTATCCGCCTGACGCAGCCAGGCATTTTCCGTGGCCGTTTCGCCGCCCTTCCACCAGGCTACCGCCAGGCACTCGCCGAGTTTCGGGTCGACTTCCGCCAGCAGCTGCGCGAACCATCCCGCCATCAGCGGCTCGCTGCCGGGCAGCTTACCGAGGGTTCCGGCCTTGACCAGCAGGCCGCCGATCAGGCTCCACAGCGGCAGGCCCGGAATATTTCCGGCCCAGATATGCAGCAGCAGCGGTGGGCCGTACGCGCGGGCAAAGCCGCCTTTCGGCCGTGGCTGGAAATCGTCGAGCATTTGCGGATCGGCAAAATCCTCGGCCAGAAACCGCTTCAGCTGCGGCTGGCGAAAGGTTTTCAGATAGCCGGTCAGCCCGAGCCGGATCGTCTCCGCGTCATAGCCGGTAACCAGCGGCAGCAGCCGTTCGGCACGGATACGCAGCGGATGGCTGCGGTCCAGCAGCTTCGCCACCGCCCGGTCGATGATGCTCACGATCTGCACCACGCTGAGCGTGCTGAGGTAGTCGCGGGCATGGCGGCGGATGTGCGTGGACAGCGCCTCAATCTGCGTTTCGGTCAGCTCCGGTACGCAGACCTCCAGGCTTTCGCCATCGCGGCGGAAGTGCAGGCTGCGCCACTGCACTTCTCTGGGGTCCATGCCCGGCAGATAACCGGCGACTTCCCTCACTGCGTCACCTGCGCCGCGCGGAGAAAATCTTCCATCGCCAGCGAACAACCCCGGGCATCCGCGCCGGCCACCCGGCCCAGCAGCCGGAAACCGCCCTCCACTCTCACGCCCGCATCTTCGGTCAGGATGGCGGCCGCGCAGTTAAAGTGCGCCAGATCGTGATGCACCAGCACGCCGACCTCCCCTTCCGGGACATCCTCTCCGGTCAGCGGATTGACCACCCGCGATCGGACCCAGTGCGGGCCGGATTTCACCGGCGGGCAGACGGCGTTGCCGTCATCGTAGTACTGGCTGCTCAGCTCGGTCATGCCGTACATATTGATGCAGCGGCTGCGCGGTACGCCCAGCATGTCCGTCAGCGCATCGTAGAATTCATCCGGCTGAATTTCCCGCGACTGGCCTTTAAACCCGCCGGTATCGAGAATTCGGCTGCCTGCGGGCAGGCGGAAGCGGCGCTGCTGGCGCTGCATCTCATCCAGCAGGTGGACAAAGCTGTAGCTGGCCCCCAGCAGCGCATAGGGTTCGCCGGTGCTTTCCGCATGTTCCAGCGCGGCGAACAGGCGCGGCAGTTCCAGCCCGCTGTCGGCGCTGACCAGCACCTCGCTGTTCGCTGTGCCAAATTCCGCCACCGCCAGGGTCAGATAGTGCGCCAGCGAAGAGTTGGGCAGCGCGCGGTTATCGGGGAAAAGGATACCCATGCGGATGCGTTCCGTTCCGGCCATAAAACGGCGGCGGAAGTTCAGGCGCATTGACTGCTTCCACACGTCCAGCGTGGGATGGTAGCTGCGGCCCCGCACGCTGCCAGTGGTGCCGCTGGTCATAAACACCGCGGAGATCTCCTCCACCGGGCGGCAGCTGAGCGTCAGATCCTTAAAGGCGGTGATCGGCACGGCGGGAATTTTCTGCCAGCTTTTTACCGTCAGCGGGGTGCGCCCTCGCTGGATGGCGAAGCGGCGATAGGAAAGATTGTGTTCAAACTGATAAGCGAATATCTCCAGCGCCAGCCGGTTGAAGTCGGCGTCGGTGGTATCGTCGCGCTGCAGAAAGGTCAGTAAGGCTGAAATGATTGCCGCTTCGGTCATGTCCGTTTCCATCGAGGTATTGTGCAACGGCTCCCCGGTAACGCATGGAGAGCGAGATCTGTCCGCTGCAAAGCACAAAGATGGAAAAAGGGCGTGTGGGCACCCATTGTCCCGCATCCCTACGCCGGTATTAGCCGGATCAGGTTCGGAGGGTCACCACGCTGTTTGAACGCATCAAACGGGTGGAATCTCAGCCCCCTGACAGGGCACCCCTTGGAACAAGGCGCAGTCTAGGGCGCGCGTGGACCGGGTGTCAAGATGATTACAATCCGTCACAAACTGTCGGGATTAAGGAGCTGAAGGCGGTGTTTCTTCGCGGCTGGCGGGTGAAGCGGAATGGGAAATTGATTTCTGAAGGTTATGGATAATATATCTTCCCCGGCGGAATTGTTTATTTTATTAAACAGGAAATAAGATTATTCCTGACTTGTATTTATCTTCAACATCATCAACTCATTCACTTTTTCTTTAATTATCGGACCTCTGACGAATTAACCACGAATGTTGGTTCGGATAATTCTCATAATGCTGTCAGGTAAGGATTATTTATAGAGGGCGCTTAATTTTTCCGTGTAACTTTATGTATACAAAAATACGCAAAAAGACATGGATTATTACAAACAAAGGGCTTTCATTAATGTTCAACTTTAAAACGACCTTGTTACTTTCCGTTATTGCACTGACTGCCTGCGGTGGAGGCGGCGGTGGCGGTGGCGACGACAGCGCACCGCCGGTCACCACCTCGCCGGGCGAAACCGACGGCGGCAGCGGCAGCGGCGGCGAGAATAACGGCGGCACCACTCCAACGCTGCCCACGTCACCGGCAGCCAGCTACGCCACCGGCGGGACTGTTTCCGGCTACACCTACACCACGCCGGACGGCAGTAAATACACCATGCGCCAACCGGGCCTTGTCGTGACTGGCGTATTCACCCAGATGCTGACCCGCACCGACGGCACCCAGGTTTCCGCCACGTCCTGGTGCTGCGGCACGATGAGCTACACCACCTACGGCACCTGGACGCATTTTGAAAAGGGCACGCATGACGTGTTCTACACCGGCGATGCCACGCTGGCGGCCAACGTACCGACTCAGGGCACGGCGACCTATGCCGGTAGCGGCATGCGCGAAAGTACCCGCAGCGACGCCACCTTCAACGTGGATTTCGCGGCGAAAACCATTAACGGCAGTATCGCCGCTGGTGACGATTACGGCAGTGCGGTCGCCATGCAGGGCAAGATCAGCAACGGTGGCTTCAGCGGTGACGCCCAGTCCGGCGGCGAGAACGGCACCTTTATCGGCCACTTCAACGGCCCGGCAGCCGAAGAGCTGGGTGGCATCGCGCAGTTCAGCGATAGCACCAAGAACACCTCGTTTGGTGCGACGAAAAAATAATCCCTTTCCGGCCAGCCAGCCTGGCCGGTTTTCCTGCAATGGTAATGTCTATGAAAGTCCGGGCTTTAGCTGTACTGGGATTATTGTGCCCGGTCAGCACGCTTTTTGCTGCACCACCTGAAACCCAGTATCTTCCCGCCGCCAGTCATTTAGACCGGCTTGAACAGCCGACCGCCACCGGCGACAGCCGCCGTACGCAGCACATTAACAATAGCGATCTTGCGGCGCAGCCTGAGTTGGCCAAAGCGATGCTGGACCGTGCCGTCAGTGAAGGCCAGTGGCCGATCGTGCGCGCGATTTTACCGGTTTACGCCGCTTCCCCGCAGCCGGACGAGATACTGATTCACTTTGCCCGCGCCGGTCTGGCCCGCAGCGAAGGCCATTACGATCGGGCGATAAAACACTATCGCGCGATACTCAGTGCCCACCCCGATTTTGCTGCGGTGCGGCTGGAACTGGCGCGGGCAATGTATGAAAACCGGCAAACCGACGCCGCGGAATATCAGTTCCGCCGGGTACTGAGCAGCAATCCGCCGGAGAATGTTCAGCAGATTATCGCGCAGTACCTGGACCGTATTCACCGCGGCAGCCCGCTCACCGGGAGTTTCAGCCTCAGCTATCTTAACGACAGCAACGTGAATAACGCCTCGTCGGGCGACACCGTGCGCATCGGCGATCGCCTGTTTATCCGCAATAAAGACAGCCTGCCGCAGCGCGGTGAGGGCGTGCAGTTCAGCGGCGCGCTGCAAAAAGACGTGCAGCTGTATAACCAGCACGGCCTGCGCTTCCTCGGCACGGTGTATGGCAAAAGCTACTGGAACAACCACCGCTTTGATGACGTCACTGGCCGCGTTTACGCCGGCTATCAGTGGCGGGATTTCCGTCAGCAGTTTGCCGTTCTACCGTTCTATGAGCAGCGCTGGTACGGCACCGAAAGCTACTCCTCTGGCCCCGGCGTGCGGGCGGAATACAGTTATCTGCTCTCTCCCCGCTGGCAGATAAGCCAGGCGCTGGAGTATCAGAAACTCGGCTATGACAACGGCGACTATGCGTTCCTGCGCGGGCATAACCGGCTTTCCTCCACCACGCTTTCCCATGCGCTGAATTCGCGGGTTTCCCTGTTTGGCGGGGTGGATTTGCTGGATCAGCAAACGCTGACGCAGAGCGAAAATAACCGCCGCATCGGGCTGCGCACCGGCGCCCAGGTTGATCTGCCCTGGAAACTCTCTTTCTCCGCGATGGGGGCGTTTTCCCGCCGTCAGTACGAGGCGGACAGCGATATCTTTTCCCTTCGGCGCAGGGACAACGAGCAGTATTACAGCCTGGCCGTCTGGCACCGCGATCTCGACCTGTTTGGTCTTATGCCAAAGTTGAATTTCACCTATAAACGGGTAAACAGTAACATCGATTTTTACGACTACCATCAGCGCAATATCAGTATTTCGCTGGATAAAAACTTCTGATGGCCGGGTCGTCGCCCAGGGTTATACGGCGGCGATGAGCGGCTAAGGTGGAAAAAAATCGATGACGACACTACGTGATTTCAATCATCTCTGGCGTGACCGCAACGACACCTCTGCACTTAAAACGCCGCGCGTGCTGATCCGGGTTTTTGTTAAACCCGGTGAACTGGAAAGCAGCGTGACCTTTTACGAGCATCTGCAATCAACCCGAGCGGATGGCGGATTCCCGTTCCCGGAAGCAGGCTTAAGGCTGGCGATGGTCGGTGCGTTTTTGCTGATTGAAGGCAGCGAGGATGCGCTGGCCCCGTTCACGTCCACAACCGGTACGCTGCTGGTAGACGATGTTCAGCCCTGGTACGACAAACTGATTGCTGCCGGTGCAACGATCGTTTTTCCACTTCAGGTCGTGCCGACCGGTGCAGCGTTTAATGCCGTTCATCCTGATGGCACGGTCGTGGAATACGTTCACCATCGGCCTGATGGCGACGGCCGCTAGGGTTTATATCGCGATAAATACACGGCGATAATTGCCGTGTATTTTTAATGCAATAAACCGCTGAACACTCCCTCAACTATGCTTATGTCACTCCCCCTACTCCGACACAGCAAAGTGACGACTCTAAATGGACGCTTTCGACTGGCATCGATTCCTTCTTGATGATAAACCGCTTTCGTTCCTGATTGAGGTCAGCCTGCGGGTGCTGATTGCCTATGTGGTGGTGTTTGTTTTTCTCAAGGTGTCCGGCCGACGAGGTATCAAGCAGCTTTCCCTGTTCGAGCTGGTGGTGATTTTAACCCTGGGTTCGGCGTCGGGTGATGTCACTTTTTATGACGACGTGCCGGTGCTGCCGGTACTGGTGGTTTTCCTGGTTCTGCTGCTGCTGTATCGCCTGACCACCTGGGGCATTGCCCACAGTGAAAAGCTGTCGAAGCTAATCGAGGGCGAAGTCATTACGCTAATCGTTAACGGCCTCTACGAACTGAAAAGCCTGGACGGGCTAAACATCTCCGAAGATGAATTCTTTATGGAGCTGCGCCAGAGTGGGGTTGAGCACCTGGGACAGGTGCGGCTGGCGCTGATTGAACTGGACGGGCAGCTGAGTCTGTATTATTTCGACGATCGGGACGTGCGACCCGGCCTCAGCGTGCTGCCGCCGGAACATCGACCCGCGTTTACCCGGGTGCCAGATGTGGGGTTATATGCCTGCACCCGCTGCGGACAAACTCTGCAAATCACCGGCGGTGAAAGCCCTCCCTGCCCCCGCTGCAAAAATACGCTGTGGTCGGCGGCACTGGCGACCCGACGTGCGTAGTAGAACCAGATCACTCAGAGCGGTGTCATTGCTGCTATTTAAGCACAGCGTGTTATCGATTTGGAGAATCAATCGTTATATCTATCTCAAAAAAAAATTAATTTGAGATAGATTCCACCAGCTGTACTATACTATCGCAAAACTGAATAATTTTGAGGTAGTCACTATGTCAATTAAACGACCGCCTGCATTAATCCCGCTGGAGTCGCTCTCCGGTGCTGACTTCGCCGCTTACCAGCAGTATAACCGGGTGGTCGATGAAAGAGGCCGTTATCTGCCCTTTGATGAATTTCGACATCGCGTTTCGCGCCGCGCTAACGTGGATCTTGCCTGGTCGATGACGCGTCGCGCCCGTAACGCTGCAATGCAATGGATTAACTATCATGATGAAGCCGGTCAGCAGGCCGGGTTGATTATTACGCCAGCCATGGCCGCAGTGTGCGAGAGGGTCGATAAGCATGCAACCCGGCTTGCGCTGAAGGAACTGACGCAGCGTCTTAAAGGCGCGGGAGCTGAACTGAGCCAGCTACGGCTGGATGAACCTATTACCAGTAGCCAGTTGGAAGGCGCGAACACCACTACGCTGGTTGCGCGAAATATGCTGGAAAGTGGTCGCGAGCCTCGTACTGCTGATGAACATATGATCGCCGGTAATGCCCGCCTGATGGCTGAAATACCCGACTGGATAAGTGAGCCCTTAACGCCTGATTTAATTCGGCGTTTCCACGCAACGGGTATGGCGGGTATTGATGATGAAAAGTACCAACCCGGTGAATTCCGCACCACCGACGACATTGTCATTGCCGACTATGACGGCAACATTGTGCATCAGCCACCTGCTGCCGTTCTGCTGCCGGAACGCCTTGAAGCCATCTGTGACTGGGTTAATGACAGGGCGGTATATATCCATCCGTTGATCAAAGCATGCATTCTGCATTTTATGATTGCTCACGAACATCCGTTCAGGGATGGCAACGGGCGTACCAGCAGAGCACTATTTTACTGGTTTATGCTGAAAGCAGATTACGACACCTTCAGATATATCTCGATCAGCAGCCTGCTCCATTCGGCCCCGGTAAAATATGCGTTGAGCTATCAGTACAGTGAGACTGACGGCATGGATTTGACCTATTTCCTTGAGTATCAGGCCCGTATTATTGCGCGAGCGCTGGAGCATTTGCTGCAGCACGTTGATAAGTTGACCCAGCGCGCTGCGGCATTGGACCGCCAGCTTTTTCAATCAGGTGCGCTAACCCGCCTCAGCCCAAGGCAGGTTACGCTGCTGAACGTGATGCTGTCGAGCGAGGGCAAGGAATACACCGCAGCAGACGTGAGCCAGGCGTTGGGGATCTCTGATAATACCGCCAGAAATGATCTACGAGCGATCGTTCGTGAAGGCTTTGCGGAAGAAATCGCCGTTAACGATCAAAAAACGGTTTATATCAGCCACCCGAACCTCGTATAACTTAGCTCAGTGCGGCGGTGATGTTGAATTACCGGACCGCAGACATTTTTCTGAATCAAACATGGGAAACACGATGAAGCTACATATCTATCAGCACTGCCCTTTCTGTAACCGCGCGCGCATGATTTTTGGTTTTAAAAATCAGCCCGTTGAGCTTTCGGTGATTATGGAAGGCGATGTGGAAACGCCAACGCGGATGGTGGGTAAAAAAGTGGTGCCGATCCTTGAGAAAGATGATGGCACCTATATGCCGGAGAGCATGGATATCGTCCACTACGTTGATGGCCTGCAGGGCGATCGCGTGGCGGCAGAGCCAGCGGATCAGGCGATCGTTGAGTGGAGCAAGCAGGCGTCCGGTACGATTTATAAACTGGCTATTCCCCGCTTCACCCGCTCTGATTTTGCCGAGCTGGCAACGCCGGAAGCCCGCGCGGCCTATACCCAGCGCGAAATCGCCGCTTTCGGTAATCTGGAAGAGTTGCAGGCGCAGAGCGAGGCGTTTATTGCTGAGACGGTGGAAAAGCTGACTCAGATTGAACCTTATCTGCAAAACTTCAGTAAGGTATCAACCACCGAGTTTATTCTTTTCCCCGTGCTGAACAGCCTGAGCATTGTGAAAGATTTCCCGTTCAGCCCGGCCTGTTTGGCCTATTTGCAGAAGGTTTCTGCGCTGAGCAAGGTGCCGTTGTTTATTGAGAAGGCGCTCTGATTCACTTGTTCGCCCTCTTCCCTGAGGGCGAATCCGGGCTTCCTTATTTTGTTTTGCCTGCCCTCACCCGATAGTATAAAAGCGACAGCAGGATCAGCGCACAGCCCAGCATCTGCTGCAGGCTCATCATCTCCGTAAACCACAGCGCGGCGGCGACCACGGTCAGCAGCGGTTCCAGCAGCATAATCAGCGCGGCGTTGGCGGCGCTGGTCATGCTCTGGCCTTTCAGCTGTAGCCAGAAGCGCAGGCTGGTGGCGATCAGCACGCTGGCGGCCAGCCATCCCCATGTGGACAGAGCAACCTGCGGCGGCCAGGTTTCCAGCAGCAGGGAGAGTACGGAAGCAATCACGCCGGTACAGATCAGCTGGAAGGAAGCCAGCGGACGTACGGAAACAAAGCTGGCGTATTTGGTGTTATAGCAAAAGTAGATGGCCTGCAGGATGGCCGAGCCGAGGAAAAAGAACTGGCTTGGCTCAAACACAATGTTCTTTTTGAGGGTCAGCAGGCCCAGACCCACCATCCCCACGGGCAGGGAAACCCAGAATGACGCCGAAGGACGAGCCTGTAAAATCACCCATGCGACAATCGGAACAAACAACATCGACAGGCTCATAATAAACGCCCCCTCCCCCAGCGATCGGGTGGTGGCGACGCCATATATCCACAGCAGCATGCAGCAGGCCAGCAGCAGGCCGCTGATCAGGACCGGCCAGCGATGATGCAGAGCCTGTCTTAATTCGCTACGTTTGCAAAAGCAGAGCAGCAGCAGGCCGGCCAGCAGGAAACGCAAACCAAGAAATGCCATGGTGGGCATACCGGACACCGCCTCTCTGGAACAGATCCAGCCAAATGCGGCAATCATAGTGGTGCAAACCAAAAAGATATCTGCGTGGCCCTGCCGTGACGACATGTTAAGTCCTTAAGTCGTTGAAAAATGATGTCTGCTTTGCTGGTGCGGCGATGCTGGCTTTCGCTCGTTCTCTGCCAGGATGAATCGTGATACCGGTAAATTGTATGGAATTTTTCTTCCGCTTTATATATCAAGCGAAAATATTAATTCACTAAAAGTTTAAGCCGACGCGAGCCCGCAGAGCCGCTCATCCCTCCAGCATAATGAAACTCACACTAAAACCACATGTTGGTTTCTGATGCCTGGAAGGCGAATGGGTCGCGTTAAGGCCGCCTGCTTTGGTCGGGAATTGATGTATTTTATCTTTATAACAGCCAGTTACCTGTGGGTTTCCGCCGTTAATGGGCAATTTTCCGGAAAATTTTGATGTGGTTTTAGTGTGGCTAATACATTGTTTTGTTGTTGTGGTTGTGTGGTTTTTATGTTTAGATAATGACAGAACCTGAAGCCGGGATGATGTTTATGACACAGTTGAATGAAAATGTTGATGTGGTGGTGATCGGCGGTGGCGTTGTCGGATGTGCGGTATTCCGGCGCTTCACGCTGATGGGCGCACGCACGATGCTGCTGGAAAAAGGGGGAGATATTCTTTCCGGTGCCAGTAAGGCGAATAGCGCCATCCTCCACACGGGCTTTGACGCCCCTACCGGGAGCCTGGAGCTGCAATGTATGCAGGCTGGCTACGAAGAATATATGGCCATTCATCAGCAGATGAATTTGCCGCTGCTGAAAACGACGGCCATCGTCGTTGCCTGGAGTCAGGAGCAGCTGGAGGCCCTGCCGGGAATTGTGCAGCAGGCCCATAACAATGGCGTGTTCGACGTCGAACAGATTTCTTCTGAGGAAGTCTATCGCCGCGAGCCGCACCTGGCAAAAGGCGCACTCGGCGGCGTTTACGTTCCGGGAGAATACGTCATCGATCCGTGGAGCTCGCCGCTGGCCTATATGACTCAGGCGGTGATGCACGGCGGTCAATATGCTTTCAACTGTGAAGTACAGCGTGTGAAATCCACCGATGACGGCTGGGAGCTGACGACCAGCAGAGGCCGTGTACAGACCCGACTGGTGATCAACTGCGCCGGTAATCACGGCGATCTGATTGACGGCATGTGGCGCACCCCGGAATTTGAAATCCGCCCGCGCAAGGGGCAGTTCCTGGTGTATGACAAGGCTTCGGCATCACAGATTAACGCCATTATTCTTCCGGTTCCTACCCCGACCACCAAAGGCGTACTGCTGTGTAAAACCATTTTTGGCAACATGATCCTCGGCCCCACTGCGGAGGAACAGCAGGACCGTCATCGTGCGGACGTGGATGAAACGGTCATGCAGGGGCTGATTGAGAAAGGCAGCCTGATGCTACCTACGCTGACAGACTATCCGGTCACAGCGACCTACGCCGGTCTGCGCCCTGCCACCGAGAAAAAAGAGTACCGCATTTTTCATTACCCGCAGGACACCTGGATCACCGTCGGGGGAATTCGTTCCACCGGGTTAACCGCCGCGTTGGGGATCGCCAGCCACGTGGAATCGCTTTATCAGCAGCACTTCCCGGCGTTATTTACACTGAACCCGCCCACCGAGCTGCAATGGCCACGTATGCCGATGCTCTCAGAGTATGAAAAGCGGGATTACGCCTGCCCGGGTAACGGCGGAATTGTCTGCCACTGCGAACTGGTCACGCGACGTGAGCTGGAAGCGACGTTTGACTCCGCCATCCCGCCGGAATGCATTGGTGCGTTACGACGCCGCACCCGGGTAATGATGGGGCGCTGCAACGGCTTCTTTTGCAGTAATAACGTCGCTGAAATCATCGGTCATCGTTTTGAAAACACACTGGTCGTCGGGAAAGTCGAATGAGCAATCAGTATGAAGTTATTATTATCGGCGCGGGCCCATCCGGGCTTGCCGCAGCCCGCTCTCTGCATGAGGACGGCATTCGCAACGTTCTGTTGATTGAACGCGAAGCCGAAGCCGGTGGCGTTCCCCGTCATTGCCGCCATCCTACTTTCGGTATGCAAACCTTTTTCCGTCCGATGAACGGCCATAACTGGGCGGCGCGCATTCTCAAACGTGTTGCCGGAAAATATGAAATCCGCACCAGCACCACCGTGGTGAATATTAAGCCCGGCGGTGAAGTTGACGTGTCGTCCGATCGCGGTTTTGAAACGCTGAAGGCGAAGCGGGTGATTATCGCCACCGGCGTGCGGGAAACGCCCCGCCACGCTCGCCTTGTCAGCGGACTTCGTCCGCAGGGCGTACTCACTGCCGGTGCGCTGCAACAGTTTATCTATCTGAAGAAGCTGAAACCCTGCAATCGTCCGGTGATTGTGGGTTCCGAACTGGTGAGCTTCTCGACTATCTGGACATTGCGCAACGCCGGAATCAAAGCGCTGGCGCTGATTGATGAGAATTCCCGTCCGGTGGCGTTTCGCCCCAGCGCGCTGTACGCAAAACTGATGGGGGTGCCGCTGCATCTGGGAGCGCACATCAGCAAAATTAACGGCGCTGAGCGGGTGGAGAGCGTGGAGTTCACCGATGCGAAAGGCCGGACGCAGTTAGTGGAGTGTGACAGTATTATCTTCACCGGGCGCTTCACCGGCGAGTACACGCTGATCCGTAAAAGCCATCTGGCCTTTGAACCGAACAGCGGTCGGCCGCTGTTCGACCAGTCCGGGCGCTGTTCCGATCCCTGCTATTACGCGGTCGGCAATATGACCCACCCGGCGGACATGGGCGATCAGTGTTATCAGGAAGGGCAGCAGGTCGGGCATGCGGTAGCGAATTCACTGAAGAGTGAGGATGCAGGAAGTTTCAGCGTGCCGGTTTCACTGGCCGAGGTGTTCCGTATTTCTGCGCCGAATGTGATTCGCTGTGGTGAGGACTGCCGTGATGCGGTGACGCTGAACGTGCGTGTCAACGCAGCGTACAGCGGAGATATTGTGATTCGCGATGGTCAGAAAGAGCTTTATCGTAAACGTCATCGCTGTATGCCGGAGCGGCGCGTTCTGCTGAAGAATATTGATGTGGCGGGGCTGACGCCGGAGAGCGTGTTGACGGTCTCTGTTCGCTGATTATTACCCGATGCCGGTTGTTTGCAGTCGTTATCGACTCAAGCCAAAGTAAACGTTTAGGAAGCCGCGAGTCTATTAGATCGCGGCTTTTTTTGTTGCTGGAATAATGGTGAACGGCGGCCAGCCTTTGCAGTTGCCGGGCGGTCCTCGCGCCGACTGCGCGGTTCCCTCGGTTACGGCATCCGGCCTGTCGGAACGGTGAAGATGGTGCCTCCCTGCACCAGCTTCACCTGACGCCCACATCCCTGTTGGCGTCTCCTGTCCTGCTACCTTCACCTCCGCGCTGCGAATTACCCGGCAACTGCAAAGGCTGGCCGCCTGCAGAGATCCTGCCTGCTGTTAAAACATCATGATATTCGAAGTGAGAAGCGTGCTGTATTGAACTCCTGGCCATAAGCTTCTTTCAAAGAACAGCCACAAAGCTGCTGATTTTCCTGTGAATGCGACTACTCTTGCCACATACGTTTAGTCGCTAAGCCATACTTGCCAGAACTGCCCGACGCGCTATGGCTACCTTAAAAGGGGATTTCGTAATTGTGTTCTGTTGCTAGTCCACACCTCGACTTTTATCTCGACGCTACAAGGGCTTAAATGAGCGAGCTAGATTGCCTGAAAATAATCCGTAGCGCTGAGTACAGTCAGGAATCCCGATTCAGTTCATCAGCCTAACACGACGTTCCCCTTGGAAAAATTCAAGCGATATAGCTATCAAAACGCAGGCAAGTTACGGGAGTGTGGTCGATCCGTAGCGCCGAACGGAGAGAGGGAACCAGATTCGGGCATAAATTCAGATCGACTTCTGCCTTATAAAGTTTTCTCAGATGACACAAATATCAAAACGCGGGCGGGTGGTGGAGCTTGCGGGCAATCCACAGCGCTGAACGCAGAGAGGAAGCCAGATTCGGGCATAAATCCAGATCGACTTTTGCCTTATAAGGTTTTCTCAGATGACACAAATATCAAAACGCGGGCGAGTGGCGGAGCCTGCGGGCAATCCACAGCGCTGAACGCAGAGAGGAAGCCAGGATTCGCCCACAGGGAAGTGGGCGAAAGGCACAGCCGCGCAGGACGCGCGTCTGTGCCGGTCCGTGAGGCTGACGAGCGAAGTGAAGGAACCGCGAAGCGGCGCGAGGACCGCCCGCAGGCTCCACCACCCGCCCGAGTAAGCACTATGCCAACCGGATTAATTAAACTCCCCCGCCACCTCAGACCACAAACTCACCCGCTGGTCTCTTGCTTTATAGAATTCGATCTCGCGCTGAATCCCCGCGCTCTTATCCCAGCCTTCCAGATCCAGAATAATCAACTCGCTCATGGCATCAAGAAACACAGCATCGATCGGCGCCCACATCTTGCCGATATTCGCTTTCTCCGTTTTCTCCAGCACCAGATTAATCGGATGAGACATAGTGACCTGGCTGAAAATAACATTTCCCGACTCGGCGATTTTCGCGGCGACTTTATTACAGGCCAGAAAACGCTCGTGAACGACCTTCTCGTCTGCGTGGCTGTACGGACAGGCAAGGAAAATTTTACGCATATAAACCTCAGTAATATAAGAGTCTGATAAAAACAAAAATGTAAAAGTTATTCACAGGGAAACCATGATTGCTTACGACAGCAATACGGTTAACTCTGATTTAAAATAGCGGACATCTGCAATAATTCGGTAGCGCCTTTTCTGGTAGCAACCAGATGAATGCCGCCTGCTAATTAATATCTGAAAGAATAAAGATTGTTATTTAACCCTTCACGAAAAAACTTCATTTATTAAAAGAGTGCTTCAACTCATGGCGCGGGTGATAAAAATCCGATGCCATTAATCGTTTTTCATCACAGGCAGTATGTAAACTTCATGAAGACTATCTTACTATCGCGTTACTGGCTTAACTGCGCGGCCATTTTCGTTTCGGATGATTCACTCTCATTTAATTCATCACGTTTTTCCATTCGCTGCGCTTCTGGTACGGAAATAAATATCGCAATTGCCACCGCAATGGCCCCGGCCATAAATTTACCCACCATAATCGGCAGTACCAGAGTCGGCTGGAAGTTAGCCGTGAAGGCCAGATGGTCACCTAGCGTTGCCTGAGCACAGATCCCGAAGGCCACGCAAAGCACTTTGTCACGGGCGCGCATGTCTTTAAAGAGATGATACACCGCGATAATGTTCGCCAGCACCATCACAATCCCCAGCGCACCGGCCTCGGTCAGCTTCAGCTGGCGGCCAATAAACTGCATCGGGCGGTGACAGTACTTCTGGAACAGATAACAAATCGGGAAGGTTCCGGCCAGCATAATGCCGATATATCCGGCGATCTCAATGGCGCGATACAGCTCCTTCTCATCGGCGAACAGCGGGTCGAATACCCAGCCGCCGAAGACTTTAGTAAATACGCCGGTGAAATGCTGAATAATACAGGCCGCCAGTACCAGCTTAATAAAGGCATCCATGATCTTACCGAACATCAGGAAGCCGCGAACCATCCATTCAGTGCGGTATTTTAATCCCAGCGCCAGCAGGAAGCAGAAGGCAAACAGCGGTGATAAAAGCTGTAGTGCATTAACAAAGTCAATCGTCAGATAGTGACTGGCCGGTGACGAGGTGGAAATGATATCGCGTACCGGGATGTTATTTACGGTAATAATCATCAGTGAGATCAGTACGCCAAACGGAATGCTGATTAATCCCGCCATTGCGCCCAGCGCCAGATATTTATGGTCGCGCTTTTGCAGCATAATTAACCCTACCGGGATCAGATAAACAATACTGGCTCCCGAGGTGTAACCAATCAGCATCGCGGTGATCCACTGATCGCGGTTAGAGGCAATCACATCCGCCAGCTGGTAGCCGCCCATATCCACGGCAATAATAGACAGTGCGGCAATAGATACATCCGACCCCATCGACTCGAACAGCGGGCCGATAGTATGGGTAATACCGTAGGAAATAATCGGAATGGCAGCCATTATCCCCGCCTGCGCCAGAAATACCGGGCCGATGGAGTGAATACCGTTAACAAATTCTTTCCCCAGTCCGCTTTCCGGGCGAACGATCGACGCCATTGCTCCTAGCAGCGTGCCAGCCATGATGATGTAAATAATGATATTTCCAATCTCTGACATGATAGCCTCTTATTATTATGCGTTCCGCAGGTTGCGTGAGCGATTAATGATGTCCTGATACCGTGCAAAATAGGGCGCGAAGTCCCTGCTTTGTGGCTCAGTGATGGACTGCTGGTTTCTGACTTTCATCGGATGCGTATTGCCCAACCCTCTTCTCGCCAACAGTGCCACGCCCTGGGCGGTAATTTCGCGATTGGAAGGTGAGACAATGCGTTTCTGAATCAGGGTGGCAAGGAACTGCTTGAAGTAAGCATTGGAGGACAGCCCGCCATCGACGGAGATGGTGTCGCCAATGCTGCGCACCTTGTCCATGGCGTGAATCACTTCGGCGGAGCGCACGGCAATACCTTCCAGAATGGACTGCAGCATGTCTTTGCGTTCGGTTTCCAGCGACAGCCCGGCCCAGACGCCTGCCGCCGAGCGATCCCAGTGTGGGCACCCCAGCCCGGAAAGCGCCGGAACAAACGCCAGGCCGCGTGCAATCGCCGGTTCGTCCGGAAAATCGGAGAACTCCTCCAGATCGCTGTACAGGCCGATTTTTCCCGCCCAGTTGATCGCGGAGGCCGCGTTATAGACGCCGCCGTCCAGACCATACAGCGGGTTTTCACCCGGCAGCTTCCAGCACAGCGTGGGGAGCAGGCCGGAACCGGCGGCGTCAGGCACTTCCGCGCCGGTAATTGATTGTAAAAATGCGCCCGTGCCAAAGGTGATTTTCATCTGGCCGGGTTCCAGACAGCCGTGGCCGTAGGTTCCGGCAAACTGGTCAACGATGCAGGCGGTCAGCGGTGTGGTATTTCCTTCATAGCGCACGTCGCCAAAGTGGCTGATGTTGTGGCGCACTTCCGGCAGGGCTTCTATCGGCACGCCGAAGATGCGGCACAGTTCCTCATCCCACTGCAGGGTGTGGATATTGAACAGTGAAGTGCGAGAGGCGGAGTTGTAATCCGTGGCATGCACGCCGCACAGGTGGAACATAAAGAAGGAATCCATCGTCCCGAGCCGCAGATCGCCACGGCGTAGCAGCTCCTGCGCGCCGGCAACGTTCTGCATCACCCAGCCCATTTTGCTGGCGGAGAAATAGGTATCCAGCGGCAGTCCGGAGCGCGCACGCACCGTCTCTTCTACGCCGTCGGCGCGCAGTTTACGAATGGTGGCTTCAGTGCGCTGATCCTGCCAGATAATCGCATTGCACAGCGGCAGCCCGCTGCGTGCGTCCCAGGCAACAATGCTTTCCCCCTGATGGGCCAGCCCGATAGCATCCACCACGCCACAGTGATTCAGGCAGTTGCGGATATTACGCAGGATCTCCATCGGATCGTGTTCAACCCATCCCGGGTTTGGCGTGAGCTGTTTGTGGGCGATTGCGGCTGGCGAAAAGTGTTTGCCGTCCTCGCTGAACACGACCACGCGCGTTCCTGTTGTTCCCTGGTCAATGGCTGCATAGCGTTGGTTAAGCATATAACCCTCAGTTCTTATGTGTTACTTAAATGTTGCCAGTAAGCGATTTCCCACCATTTAGCATCATAACCACACATCAAATCAACATTAATATCACATTACACTGTGCAAACGTGACATGCCTCATACTTTTTCCTTATGTCCATGTGGGTATTTTGCAGCAGTTTTCAGGGATATAGCCGAGCCATAAAAATGGGTCATATGATGGCGAAAGATACCGTCAATCCCTTGAGTATCGCGGTTCTGACGGGAAACGAGGCGCGGTCGCTCACAGAGATGAAAAATGTTCTGAGGGGGAATTTACAGATAATCGCGGCGAGCCGGTGGGGAAATCAACAAACAAAAACAACATGAAAACAACATTGAGATGTGGTTTCTGTTGTCCGGTATCGTACTTGTCCGACATTTAGCGAATGCGTACTATTGTTGTTTACGATCGGACGACCGGAAATTTACATGGATCACTCAAACGGTTCAGAACGCAGGAACATCATCCTGGAAAAACTCAGGGAAAGCGGCCAGGTATTTGTTAACGATCTGGCGGAGTTCTTCAACGTCTCTCAGGAAACGATTCGTCGCGACTTCAACAAGCTTGAAGAAATGCGCTATATCAAGAAGATCCACGGCGGTGCA
The DNA here is from genome assembly GCF_016909495.1 of Pantoea coffeiphila. GTDB lineage: Bacteria > Pseudomonadota > Gammaproteobacteria > Enterobacterales > Enterobacteriaceae > Erwinia > Erwinia coffeiphila. The sequence continues at coordinate 380,611 of NZ_JAFBFW010000006.1, forward strand.
GTCAGCGCGCAGTTTGGTTTTGAGCTGGAATTTAAGGAACGGGCAAAGCTGGCGGAGGAAGAGAAAAAATCCATTGCCGCACGCGCTGCCGAACTGGTGAAGCCGGGAGATTCCCTGTTTATCGACTTTGGCACCACCACCATGGAGTTCGCCCGCCAGATTAGCGCAATCAACAATCTGACGGTGATCACCAACTCGCCGGTGATCGCCAACCTGTTCCATGATAATGCCACCATCAAACTGATTCTGATTGGCGGCGAGTTCGGTTCGTCGAAGATGGAGTGCATTGGCCCGATTGCTCTGCAGTCCATCAGTGCGTTCTACGCCGATTATGCGTTTATCGGTGCCGGGGCAGTCAGCCCGGAAGCCGGTGTGATGGACCAGGATCTGAACGAAGCTGCCATCGCCAGGCAGATGATTAAACAGAGCAATCAGGCGGTGGTGCTGGCGGATGGCCATAAGGTAAACAGCCGCGCAACCGCGCTGGTGGCCGTGTGGAAGGATATTTCCTGGCTGATTACCACCGATCCCGACCGTAAACTCAGGCAGCTCTCGTTCCCGAAACACCTGAATGTGGTTGTGGCCTGAGATAACAGGATGTTCTGATGGATGTTAATCTTGCAGGCTTTCTCCCCGCCCTGCTCCCCGTTGCGCTGTCCCCCGGAGCCAGCTTTACGCTGGCGATGAACAGCGCCCTCGCCGGAGGCCGCAGCGGTCTGGTTCGCACGCTGGTGGGCACCGCGCTGGGGATTTATACCCACGCGCTACTTATCGGGCTGGGGGTAACGGCCGTTCTGGTGGCTTCCCCCGCGATGTTCGGCGTGCTGAAAGTGGCCGGGACACTGTATCTGCTGTGGCTCGGCGTGCAGCTGATCCGCAGCGGCCTGCGAGCTGGCGCGATGGACTTCAGCGGCGTTGAAGGAGCGATAACGCTAAAGAATGCCTGGCTGGCGAACGTGCTGAATCCCAAGGCCATCGTGTTTTATCTGACCGTGGTGTCGCAGTTTGCCGGGCGGCAGGGTGACATAACCGATTATCTGGTTCTGGCCTCGGTGCATATCGCGGTGATGGTGTTATGGCTGATTGCCGTCAGCTATTTACTGATCTTCTCCGCCAGCAAAGCCGATCCTGTGAAGATTAAAAAAACCGTGAATATCGCCGGTGGGGCGCTGCTGATTATCTTTTCGGTTTTGGCGGCTTTTCACTGAGCAATTTCTGCTACGGCTACGGCTACTGTTGCAGATGCAACTGCTGCTGAGGTGCACCAGCCAGAGGTCGTGAATTTTACTGTGTAGATAAAAAACACCGCCAGCACAACGCCAGCGGTGTTTTCTAAGCAGAACGACTAACCCGTTACGTCCTGACCCGCAGCGCGGCTTCGATCTTATCGGCGACCTTGGTCACCACCCATGCAATCACCATATAGAACAGCACCGCAATGGCGAAGGCTTCCAGATAGTAGAAGTTCAGCGCGGCGGTCAGCTGCGCCTGGGCGAAGATATCCACCACCTCAATCGCAAAGGCCAGCGACAGCGCCTTCATAATCACCATAAACGAGTTCGCCAGATCGGGGATTGCCGAGACGATAATCTGCGGGAACATCACCCGGCGGAACAGCTGCCAGTTGCTGTAGCCCAGCGCATGCGCGGCATCGGACTGGCCGCTGTCAAAGGCGTTCAGTGCGCCCTTCACCACTTCGGCCTGAAACGCCGACACGCAGGCGGTCAGCGCCACGATGATAATCACCCAGTTCGGCAGGGAATGGGCATTCACTTCCACGTTCAGCACCGAGGCAACAAAGTGCAGCGCGGGCGGCAGGCCGTAGTAGGCGAGGAAAATTACCACCACCATCGGCATCCCTTTGAAGGCCACCTTCCAGGCGATCACCAGCTGACGCAGCACCGGGATGCGCCGGTATTCCACCAGCGCGAACAGGCCCCCGACCAGCGTGGAAGTGATAAAAATCAGCACCGCCATCGCCAGCGTAACGGGCACGGCATCCAGAATGCTCCAGAAGTCCGGCAGTAATACATCGATATCAAACATCACACTCTCCCGGTCAGAGGCTTGCCGTGAACTTCACCTTCGAATCGGCCGTTTTTGAGCTGTACTTTGCATGGCGGCGTTCAAAGAAGCGCACAATAAGCCAGGCCACCAGGCACAGCAGCGAGTAGATCACCGCCAGCACCAGATAGGTGCCGAACTGATACTGGTTATAGTCGCGCTCCATAATCAGATGCGCCGTTGCCATAATGTCGGCGGCCCCGATATACATCACCAGTGCCACGTTGTGGATCAGGTAAATGATCGCGTTGCCGTAGCCGGGCAGCGCGATGTGCACCGCCTGCGGGCCGATGACGCGGAATATTTTTTGCCGGAAGGAATAACCGAGACTGTCCGCCGCATCGTGCTGTCCGCGCTCAACGGCCAGATACGCCGGGCGCAGTACCTCCGACAGATAGCCTCCGTGATACAGGCTCAGGCCAATCATCGCGGCGATATTGGCGGAGAACACATCACCCAGTCCCAGCAGCGATGACACCAGCGGCAGCCCGTAAAAGGCAACAAACAGTTGCAGCACCACCGGTACGCTGCGCGCATAGGATACGTACAAATCGGCCAGCTGACCGACCACGGGGATACGGTAAACCCGAAGGGTTGTGGCGATCAGCGCGAGGATAAACCCGACGATGATGGCGACGAACATAATCCCGAGTGTCAGCGGCAGGGCTGACAGCAGCTCGGGAATCATGGAAGCGAGATCCACGTTGCAATACTCCTGAATACAGTTTCAGCCGGTATGCCCGGCTGAAAACCTCGGGTTAAAGCGGAGGCGTTATTTGATGTACTTGCTGACGTCTTCGCCAAACCATTTCACCGACAGCTTATCCAGCGTGCCGTCATCCTTCAGCTCTTTCAGCGCCTTGCTGATGTCATCGCTCAGAACTTTGTTCTCATCCGACTTGTGGATCAGCGCGTAAGTGTTGTTGATCACCACCGGCTCGCTGGCCACGATGTTCAGCTTCTGGTTGTCGATAACCGTCTGCTCGCCGAGGTTGGAAGGCAGGATCAGCGCATCGTATTTGCCGTTCTGTACTTCTTTCAGGCGATCCGGGTAAGGGATACCGGCGCTGGAGGCTTTGATATTAATCTTGTCGGCCGGGTTTTCCTGCTGCCACTGGGTGATGAACTTGTACACGCCGCCACCGGCGGTGACTGGTACGATTTTCTTGCCGACCAGCCCTTTCATATCCTCGATCTTGTCGTCTTTACGGCTGTAGATCTTCATCAGGCTGGCACCCATCGGGTTGTCCGGGATCAGGAACTGCTTGCTGCGCGCGGGCGCTTTGTAATAGCCACCGGTGGCCATATCGTATTTACCGGTGACCAGCCCGGTTTCCTGCGCAATATCCGCCGCGCCTTCCATCACAAACTTGTACTGCGGCAGCCTGGCGTTCACCGCCTTCAGCACGTCCGGCTCGTAGCCCTGCGGCTCCACGCCAATCGCACCCCAGGAGAGCGGCTTGGATTCTGCGGCGGTGGCGATTTTGATGGTGCGAACGGACTCTGCGTAGCTGGCTCCGGCGGCGGTCATCGCCAGCGTGACGGCAACCGGCAGGGCCAGGCGGCGTAAAACAGTTTTGAATGCAGGCATGTCTTCGTTTCCTTTTAATTATTAGATGATGCGTTCAGCGTTAAGGAATTGCGCAAGTCGTGGCGTTGACGGGTTGTCAAAGATCTCCGCCGGGCTGCCTTCTGCGGCCACCACGCCCTGATCCATAAATACAATTCGGTTCGAGATATTTTTGGCAAACTGCATTTCGTGCGTCACCAGCAGCGAGGTAATGCCGGAAGACGTCACATCTTTAATCACCTTCAGCACTTCACCCACCAGTTCCGGGTCCAGCGATGAGGTGGGTTCATCAAACAAAATCACATCCGGGCGAACCGCCAGCGCACGGGCGATGCCGGTACGCTGTAGCTGCCCGCCGGAAAGCTGCGACGGGTAATTGTCGAGCCTGGTCGACAGGCCAACCCGATCCAGTTCCTGACGGGCGATTTCCCGCGCTTCCTCCTTCGATTTGCGCTGAACCACTATCAGAGGGTCCATGACGTTTTCCAGCACTGTCATATTCTTAAAGACGTTGAACTGCTGGAACACCATGGCGGTACGCAGGCGGATAGCCTGAATTGCCGCTTTATCCGCCGCGCGATAATCCATGCGGATATCGTCGAAGGTGATGGTGCCGGAGGACGGTTTCGCCAGATAGTTAATGCAGCGCAGCAGCGTGGTTTTACCGGTGCCGCTCGGGCCGATAATCGACACCACATCGCCACGATTTACCGAAAGGTTGACGCCTTTCAGGATCGGGGTGCTGCCGTAAGAGAGCGTAATATCGTTAAGTTCAAGCATGGAATTCAGTGTCCTCTCGGCTATGCCGGGCGCAGAACGGGTTTATTTTTCCACCCCGGCATGGCCGAGGACGTGCATCAGGCGATTCGCCCAGCCAAAAATGGCGGTGGCGTGGATCAGGTCGATAATTTCGCGATCGTTCATACCCACTTCGCGCAGCGCCGCCACATCTTCCGGCGTGGCTTCAGACGGCGTGACTGACAGGCGGCGGGCAAAGCGATAAATTGCCGCATCGCGTGGACCGAGCTGGTCTTCGCGGTGGTAATACAGGGCGCTGACCAGCGCGTTATCTTTGCGCAGCTGTGCGTGGCGGCGGGCGTGAACCACTGCGCAGTATTTGCAGCCGTTGACCAGCGATGCGCCCAGCGCACCCAGCTCGCGGTCGGCGCGGTCCAGGCCGCCTTCCACATACATAATGGCGTTAAACAGCAGCGTGCGGGCCACGTAGCTTTCCGGGTCGTGCGCCAGAGTGCGCACGTACTCCGACACCTTCTTGTTTGACGGCGTGACCTGCATCGCGGCCAGCTGTTCCGGGGTGGCATCGGCCAGTTCAACCGGGGCGATCCACGGGTGCCAGCTCAGCGGTTTCAGGGTAACGGACGGGATCATGCGGACCTCATCAGACGCAGACCTGCGGCGACGCGCGTCTGGAAATTCACAAAGGCAATCAGTTCAGACAGCGCCACAATCTGCGGATTGTTCAGCCCGGCCTGCTCCAGCCGCCGGATCGCGTCGGCGTCGGCGCGGTCTGGCGTCAGGGTAATCAGGTCGCTGTGGCGGCCCAGCGTTGCCAGCGGTTCAGGCAGCGCAGACTCCCCGGCGGCCAGCGCCAGCAGCGATCCATCCGGTTGCTGTTCTGCCAGCAGCGCATCGTATTCGGCAATCAGCGGGCTATCGCTATTCAGTGCGGCGATGCGGCGGGCCAGCGCCAGGCGCAGTGCCGCATTCAGCCCCAGATCGTGTTCGGGCATCAGTACGGAACGGCGACAGGCTTCTGCGCCGTCAACAAACTCGGTACGGAAGCGACGGGCGTGGAACAGCGCATCGTCCGGCTTCAGACCGGCGGCTTTATCTATGGCGTCGATCACAACGCATTCTCCTTTTTCAGCAGAGGTGAGGCATCCACCCACTCGTCGCCCTGCAGTTCTGGGGTGTCGTAAGCCTGTAAACTGGCGTAATGGCTGGCGATGTCTTCGGCAAACAGCGATGCGGTAATCCCGCGCACCAGCCGCTCGGCCCCGGCGCTGACCGCCGGAATATCGCCGGAGACCTTGCCGTGCGTCAGCATGGCGGCATCGTTAAAGCAGTAAATCTGGGCAAGCTGCGGGCAGCTTCCCGGTACTTTCTCGCGGAACTCGAAATCCGGCCCGAGGTCGGGTGCGTCCAGCATGCTGGCGCGCGGGGTGCCCATTTCCGGCGTGTAGCGGCCGTCAGACCAGCTGCGGATAAACGGGGCAACGGCGGCGAACTCAGGCCGGCCGTTAAAATCGTTGGCAAAACCGGTGGCGGCAATCAAAAAGTCGTAATGCTTCTCGCCCTGAGTGGTGGTAATCGCCAGGCCTTCACCTTCTTCCCGCACCGCCTTGATGCCGCAGTTCAGGTAGAAGTGCGCCTGCGGGTGGCGGGAAACGCGCAGCGTGGAGGATCGCGGCGGCGGCGTCTGCGAAGCGGAGGTGTAGTCAACGAACTTCCACTTCCAGTCGTCCGCCAGGCGATGCATACCGTGAACCACGCCCTGGCTACCGATGCCGGTCATTTTATTGATGCGCGGCATTTCAGCACGGCGGATCAGCATATCTACCGCAGCGGCACCGGCCTCCAGCGCCGTGGCGGCGTTATCCATTGAGGATGCGCCCGCACCGATCACCGCCACGCTTTTCCCGCTCAGCGCCGCGAAGTCGATATCGTCAGCGGAGTGCGCCCAGAAGCGGCGATCGACGCCCTGCAGGAAGTCAGGAACGGCAGCCCCGCCCAGACCGGAGCGTCCGGTGGCCAGCACCAGCCGACGGGTATAAATTCGCCCGGTTTCGGCACCGGTGAGGTCCAGCGCAATCAGGTCGTCGATTGGGGTGATAGCGGTAATACGAACGTTGTTACGCACCGGCAGGTCCAGCACCTGGCGATACCACACCAGATAATCCATCCACTGTGCTTTCGGAATTTTATCCAACTCCTGCCAGGCCTCTGTGCCCCACTGGGCGGTAAACCAGGCGCGGAACGTCAGCTGCGGCAGACCGAGCGCCGGGCCGTGCAGCGTTTTTGGTGAGCGCAGGGTTTCCATGCGGGCGAAGGTGATCCACGGGCCTTCCTCTCCGGCCGGAGCGGCATCATAGGCCACTACGTTGCTGATGCCGGTGAACAGCAGTTTCGCCGTGGCCGCCAGGCCGCACATTCCGGCTCCGATCACCACCACGTCGCGCACGGCTTCACCGTGCAGGGTGCGCGGCGGCACCCAGGATTTTGCCGGAAGCTCAAGCAGTTCAAGATCGGATTGAAGCCGCTCTTCCAGAGCCTGAAGGCCGATCGCCGTTGCTGATGCAGCATAATGCGTCATGGTTATTTTCCTGAATGCTATCTTCCCCGAGCGGCGGGCAGCCTGCCTGCAAAACCCCGGATAGCGTCAATTTTTATTATTCAAAAAAAGCATGATTAAGCAGTAAGAATTAGATATTCACATAATCATGCGCAATCGCTGGATAATCCTCCGCGCTATGATTTGTGTCAAGAAAGTGCTTACATTTCGAACGACGGATTTCTTATATCTTATGCCGAAATTGATATATAGGCGGGTTTGGCAAGGTCAGAGCAGCGGCGCATTCCTGAAGGAGACGCGCCGTGTAGCGATCAGCTGTCCTGGTTGATCAGCCGCATCACGCGCGGGTGTTCAGCGGCAGGCAGCTGCTGGAAGCCGGGCAGCAGCGTGGCGGCCGCCGCAGCCAGCGCGCTGACCAGCGACTGCGCGGCGCTGGAAAGCGGCCGCCCCTGCGGGGTGATCACGCCGAAGAAATAGGGGATTTCTTCCTCAAGCGGGCGAATCGCCACGCCCGCCAGCGGCATGCCCCAGGCGGTAACCGGCTCCAGAATGGCTACGCCAAGCCCGGCGCGCACGCAGGAAAGGATATTGGCGGAGGAGTTAGTTTCGATGGTTTCATGCAGCGGCGTTTTCAGCTTTTTAAGCGCTTTTTCAAAGCGGCCGCGCAGGCGCAGCGGATTCCAGGGCGCAATCAGCCGCCGCCCGGCCAGATCGCTAAGCGCGATCTGCGCCTGCGCCGCCAGCGGGTCGTCCTGCGGCAGTGCCACCGCGCAGCGCGACTGGCCGATCCAGTGCAGCTCCACCGCGTGATGCTCCAGCGGCAGGCTGCACAGCGCAATGTCCGCTTCGCCGGAGATCACCGCGTGCGCCGTGTGCTCGGCGGATTCACTGATAATCTGCACCTTGTTTTGCAGGCTCAGCGAGGCCAGCGCCAGCGGCAGCAGCCCCGCCGCCAGGGCGGGCGTGGCGGCGATATGCAGCGGACGATGCTGCTGACTGCCGATTTCCTGCGCCCGCAGGCGGATCTGCTGTAGCGACAGCAACGCTTTTTGTACGTACTGATGCAGCTGTAGCGCTTCCGAGGTGGGGTGGATGCGCGGCCCGTTGCGGATAAACAGCGGATAGCCCAGCGACTGCTCAAGATCCTGAATCAGCCGTGAAACAGCGGGCTGTGAACGATCCAGCGCTTTCGCCGCCGCCGTCACGCTTCCGGCGGAAATCACCGCGGCGAAGGCTTCCAGCTGCTTTAAATCCAAATCCTGCAGTGGCGTCACGGCTTCACTCCTGTGCCAGGATGGCTTCGGCCAGCAGCGTATCAATCACCAGCGTGTTAGCAAAGCCGCCCTTCAGCGCGGCTACGATGGCGGTAAGCTTATCCAGCCCCGAAGCCACCAGCAGGCCGTTCATCTGGCGCAGGGTATCCAGCTCAATACCGATCACGCGATCGTCCACCTCGCCGAGCAGCGGCTGCCCTTCACTGTCAATAAAGCGACCGGCAATAATCCCCGCCGCGCCGTGGGCAACGTAGCGTTCAACTTCTTTTTCGGTAACGATTTTAAACTGGGTGACGTGGCCGTCCGGGGTGCAGGGGCTGACGGTGAAAATGGCTTTATTACAGCGGGTCAGATGCTGTAGCTGTTCGGCGATAATCGGCTCTTCGCGCAGCAGGCGGGCCAGTTCGTTGTTGCTGCACACGGCGGGTGCGTTGAGAGTGACGCATAACGCACTGAGCCGGTGGGCTATTTCAATCGAGCAGCGTTCGGCGGTGGGCAGCAGCGGGTTGGACATCGCCCCAATCAGCTGCCGTACCGTCAGATTTTCAATCGGCCAGTACGGCACCTTATCCGAGATCAGGCTCAGCGTTGAGCCCCAGCTCACGCCGAGCTGATCGCCAGGCTCAAGGAAATCAAGCAGGACGTGCGCAGCCGCTTCGCAGACTTCGTTAAACCGGCTTTCGTCCGACAGCCCGTCAGCGGGGATCACAAAGGCATCGTCCAGAGAGAAACGTTCCGCAAGACGGTCGGCAAGATCGTTGGTGCGGAAGTGTTCCCCGCTTAACCGTACCGAGACAATCTCCCGCGTTTTGGCCAGCCTGAGGTAGTTAATCACCGTCAGGCGGGACAGCTTCATGCGGGTGGCGATTTCGCTTTGCGTCAGGTTTTTCACGTAATAGAGCCATGCCGCTTCGGCAATGATCCTGTCTGACGGCGACGTACTCTTAGGCTGCGTCTTGATATCCTTGCTCCTGGTTAGGTTAAATCTGACCGGAGCACATCTTCCGTTATCTCGCTATCGGTTTCAAGATGACGATCGGCGCGCAGGCCTAATCGTTGTAAATCCGCATGATAGCCGCGCACGGCTTCCAGCGAGGTGGCTTCGCGATCCACCACCCGGCGCATCCAGTTCACCATGGTCGGCTGATGCTCCGCACCGTTGATCTTGCGGCCAAACAGCGCCAGCCTGCCGCCGCGCCGTTCGGCCTGCGCCAGCAGCTCAAAGGTATCGCGATGCGTCCCCTGCCCGCCGCCGAGTACGCCCACCACCACCGACGGATCGTGGCTGACCAGCTCTTCCAGCGCCTGCGGGCCGTTATAGGCCACTTTAAGAAACTCCGGGCGCTCTGCACGGGTCAGCGAGGCCAGCGTACGGATAATGCAGTCGTTAATAAACGCTGGAGTATCCCGGGCGCTGAGCCCGGTATCCACGTTCGGGTTAAACACCTCCAGGAAGTGCATAATCCCGTACGAGCGGGCGTCAGCGCGGAAGCGTGCGTATGCTTCCAGCGAGGCGACATCGTGTCGTGCATCATTGATCCACGTCAGCGAGTAAAGGCAAATCGGCGCGCTGGCAAACTCCAGCGCCGCGCCGCGATACGGCAGCGGAGCAAACTCGCGGTAGCGGCCGCCGCGCAGCCCGACCCAGGCATCCGTGGCTTCATTGCCGCGAAACGCCGCCAGCATCCGGCTGCCCTCGAAAGCGCCCTCTTCCTTCAGCTGCTCCATGGTGGCGGTGGAGGTCAGCATAATATCCAGCGCATCCTGCTGGATCAGATCGCGGATCTGCTGATGGAATTCAGGCCGGGTGCGCAAACCCACAGCGGCACCGCTGCCGTCGCGGCGATAGCCCATTGCGGTAACGCCTGCGGCCAGATCGCCGTCTTTGGCATCGGCCAGCATAAAATCACCCGAACGATATTCACCGCGACGGATACGATCGATTTTTCCAGCAAATCGCGTGGTTTTAAACGGTAGTAACGAACTCATTTTTTTCCCTTCTCAGTAATCGGTAGGTTGAACGTCAAGCAGCGCTTTGATTCCCTGGTCGAGGCGCGTGAATTCCCGGTAGCGGGCCTGCAGTACCACCACATTTTCGGCAACGGGTTCATGGCGGCGCAGAATGCGGCTCATGGCGGCAGTAGCCTGCTCCAGCGAGGGATAAATCCCGCCCGCCACGGCGGCACAGATCGCCGCGCCCAGCGCGCCGACCTCTGGCGTATCCACCACTTCAACCGGACGGTTACAGGTATCGGCGAAGATCTGCGCCCACAGCGGTGAACGTGCCGCCCCGCCGGTCAGACGGATAGCTTCCGGCCAGGCACCGTCGGTGTGAACCAGCAGCGCTTCGGCGTGGCGGCGGTGCTCAAACGCCACACCTTCGCAGATGGCGCGAATCATCGAAGCCTCGTTATCCGTGGCGCGCAGGCGCATAAAGCTGCCCTGGTACGGATCGGGGCCGTGGATATACGGCATAAAGAAGCAGCGCTGGGTGTCAACCGGGCAGCCTGCTGCGATATTCATCGCTTCGTCCACGCCGATCCGGTTGCCCAGTGCGTGTTTGAGATACCAGCCTAAATTGGCGGCCGATGACGGGCTGCCTTCGGCGACCAGTCTGGCTGCACCGTCGCGGTAGAGCATATTCAGCAGCGGATAGTTCTCGCTTATCGGGCGCGGCACTTCGATGGCGTTAATCGCCCAGGTACCGGCAATAAACACCATACGGTCCGGCGAAGTAACGCCCGCGCCCAGTGCGCAGGAGGACACATCCATCATGCTACCGGCGACCGGAATGCCCTCGCGCAGCCCGGTCAGTTGGGCAATCCCGGCGGTGATCCGCCCGCCGATGGCGGAGCTGTTGACCACCGGCGGCAGCTTCTCCGTCAGCGGTCGATGGCCCAGCAGTTCGAATGCCTCCACGGAATAGTCCTGCCTGTCGAGATTCATCAGTCCGCCGCCGCTGGCATCAGACGGATCGGTCAGCGCCTCCTGTGTCAGGCAGAAGCGAATGAAATCCTTGCAGGCCAGGCCCCAGCGGGTTTTCGCCATCACCGCCGGTTCATTCTCCGCCAGCCCGGCCAGCTGGATCAGTGTCTGGCCGCCCCACGGACGGTGGCCGTTTTCATCACTCAACGCACGGTCCTGCCCTGCGGCAATGGTGCGATCGGCGATCGGCTGGGCGCGATGATCCACCGAGACAATGCCGGGACGGGTGGGCTGTCCGTGCTGGTCAACGAGGAAGATGCCGTTGCCGAAACCGGTACAGCCAACGGCAACCACCCGTCCGGCGGTATCGCCTTCCAGCACGTCGCGGATGGCGGTGAGCGTGGCCTGCCAGAACGCATCACCGTCGCGTTCTACCCGGCCATCCGGGTAGTGTTCGGTGGTCACTTCGGCGTTGCGGTGGCTGACCAGACGCCCCGTACTGTCAAACAGCGCGACTTTGACGGCGGTGCCACCGGCATCGATGGCGAGAACGAGAGGTAAGTAGGATGCAGACATAATTATTATTTTCCATTCCAGAGAATGCGGGGATCGGCGGCGCAGCCCTGTGACTGCGTTTGCGCCCATAAATCATCATGGCCCAGCGTGTCGGCCATAATGTCAGCGATGTTGTCGAGCGTGCAGGTTGAAAGGCGTCCGGTCATGACGATATTTGTCCGGCGCAGGATCATATCCTCCAGATTAAGGGTCATACGGTTGCGGGTCAGCCAGATAATTTCGCGGCGCGAGTAGCCCGGCGCATCGGCAACCGGCGCATCCTCCTGCTGGCCACAAAACGCCGCGACTTCGCGGGCCACGGTGCCGTAGCGGCTATAAAGCTCTTTCGTTCGCTGGGTGGTCAGTCCGCTATCCTGCGCCAGCTGCACCACATCCAGCGCGCCCGCTCCCGGGTAGGCGCGATCGGCGGTACTGGCCGTTCGCTGCCGCCCCAGCAGATCGAGCACGCTGTTGGCCGCCATTTCGGCAAACGAGCGGAAGGTGGTCCATTTTCCCCCGACCAGCGAGATCACCGGCGTACTGCCCGCGCGGTCTTCAAAGAGAGCATGATCGCGGGCGGCCTGTGTGGCACTGCCGTTGCCCGCCTGCAACGGGCGGATGCCGCTGGTGACCGCGACAATGTGTTCCCGCGTCAGGGTGATATCGTCAAACAGGTGATTCAGTGACGACAGCAGATAGTTCACTTCATCATCCACCACCTGGCGGTCCTGCGGATCGTCGGTTTCCACCTCGGTGGTGCCGATCAGCGTGACGTCCTGCACCGGCATACAGACCACCATCCGTCCGCGCCCGTCGTCAAAATAGAATGACCGACCGCCCATACGTCCGTGAAGCTGAGGATGACGCAGCACCAGATGCGCGCCCTTTACGCCACGGACGCGGGTTGCGTCGATGCCCAGCTGCGAATTGACCCGGTCAATGGCCGAGCCTGCGGCATTAATAATGACTCGGGGCCGCAAGTCTGCCGTCTCGCCGCTCAGCGGATCGGTCACGGTAATACGTCCATCCTGCATGTATTGCCAGCGGATGTGATTCACTGCGGTTACGCCCTCAATACGGCTGGCGGCCTCCAGCATTTCAAATACCAGCGCTTCCGGGCCGGTGATTTGCCCGTCGTAATAGCTGATCACCGAACGCACGGCTTTAGGCAAGCCTGGCGGAAAGTTCCTGCCGCTGAGAACCACTTTATGATGCGGCAGCGCGCGGCGGATCGCCCCAAAACGTTCATAGGCCAACAGGCCACTTTTCAACGCCACGAAACTGAGTGGACCGGGGCTGCGGGAAAAGCCAAAAAAGCGCAGCGCCGTGCCCGGCAGCCCTTTCACCCAGTGACGTACCGGCACCACCACCTCCAGCGGTTTCACCAGATGGGATGCGTCGTGCAGCAGCATATTACGCTCCCGCGCCGATTCCCGTACCAGATCGAACTCGCGGTTCTCCAGGTAGCGCAGTCCGCCGTGAGCCATACGGCTTGACGCACTGCTGGCCCCGGCGCAGAAATCCCCGCTGTCGATCAGCGTTGCCGAAACGCCGTTGAGGGACAGATCCCGCAGCAACCCCACCCCATTGACACCCCCACCAATCACCAGCACGTCCGGCACCGGGTTCGCTTTCAGCTTTACCCAGGCTTCCTGACGGCCAGTCTGCGATTGATCCCTACTTTCAGAACTCAACATGCGATCTGCCTCACGAAACTTTGATTATTAAACACGTCGTACGCATTACATATGTCAATAACGATAGACTAATGTCAATATCGATGTAACAGTAATGTGAAGAAAAAACACCTGCCTGCGGGATTTCACCACCCGACAGCCGCAGGTTTTTTTCTTCTTACCTACTGAAAAACAACGAAAACCTGCATAACTTTGGAGTGAAATGATGGATAGAGTGAAAAATAACGGGCTGCTGCTGAGCGGAAGCATCATTGCCTTTGTACTGATGGGGGCCGGGCAATCGCTGATGGGGCCGGTGCTGCCGGAGTTTCGCCAGATGTTCGATCTGACTATTGCTTCAGCCAGCATGGTGGTGACTGCTCAGTGGGTCGGCGCATTAATTGGCGTTATCGCACTGTTTTTCGCCGGTAAGCGCGACTGGACGGCGCTGGCCTTTACCCTGCTGGTGGTGGGTGCGGCGCTGATGGCGTTTCATCTGAACTGGCCGCTGACACTGCTGGGATCGCTGGCGTTTGGAGCCGGTTACGGTGCCAGCCTGGCGCTGGTGAATACGCGCCTGCTTGACGCCTTTGGCAAAAAGGGGCCGTCGATGGTCAGCCTGGTCAACGCCCTGTTTGGCGGCGGTGCCATTGTCGCCCCGCTGGTGTTTGTGGCGCTGGCGCGCAATCCGCAGCTGTGCTTCGGCATTCTGGCTGTCGGGCTGGTCCTGCCGCTGCTGCTGTCGTTTCGTTTTCCAAAAACGCACGCGGCAGAAGAAGCGGCTCAGGGCAACAGCGGTTTCACGCTCTCGGTGCCGACGCTGCTGGTAGGTGCATCGGGTACGGCGATTGAGGCCTGCCTGATCGGACTGGGCCCGGTGATCCTGGTGGCGGGGAATTTCAGCGACACGGCGGCGGCCAGCGCGCTTTCACTGTTCTTTGTCTTTTTCCTCAGCGGGCGCATTGCGCTGAGCTTTGTCGGCCATCGTCTGCCGGCCGCGCCGATGCTGATCGGCGGCTTTGTCGGTGGCGCTGTGCTGCTTGCCTGCGCCGGGAGCGGGATCGCCCCGACGCTGACCTATCCGCTGGCGGGCTTCTTTATCGGCAGCATCTTCCCGAACTTCTTTGTGTTTGGTTCGGCGCGAATGGGCAACGACCCGCGCACCGGCTCAATTATCGTGACCGCCGCACTGGCCGGAGGCGTGGCCGGGCCGCTGATTGTGGGACAGGTGATGGCAAATCTGCCGCCGCTGACGCCGTTCTGGCTGCTGGCAGGCTACAGCGCGTTTGTTGCGCTGTGTGGTCTGCGCATTCTGAAAAACCGGGCGGCATCGGCAGTGCCCGTCACCGGAAAATAAGATTTTGTGATGGTTGATAATTCTGCTGCCGATAGCCTGATTACCGTGGTTTCACGCTTCGCGTTAGAAAGTGAACCAGAAGGGTATTGCCGTTTATCGGAAGGGGTACGCAGTGAGATGCCCGCCTGGCAGTAAAGTGGCGGACAGATGGTCCGATCGGATATCCCCGCGGACTGCGGGGATACCTTTCTGTCACGCAGCGGGGCGGCTTAGCTGCCGACGTTCGGCGATCTTTTCGGCGTGCAGCAGCACTTCCTGCAGATCGCCTTCATCGATATCGAGCAGCTGGCCTGCCAGCAGTGCCTCGTGCAGGTCGTCACGGGTGATCGATACGGTGATGTCAACCGGCGGCGGCGCGGGTTCCGCAGCGGCCAGCGGGTGCGGATAGCGACGCCCGGCAAGGTTGTTGAACAGAATGGCCAGCAGCGCCAGCGACACCGAATTCAGCAGGACCGGGGTAAACGCAAACTCATAGCCCGTGCTGTGGATGCCCGGCCCGCCGAGCACGGCGGTCAGCGCCACGGCTCCACCGGGCGGATGCAGGCAGCGCAGCTTAAACATCAGTGCAATTGCCAGGCACGCCGCTACCCCGCAGGCAATCGCCGGATTATCAATCCAGATCCCGACGGTCACCCCGGTCAGCGCGGAGACAAAGTTACCGCCAACGATCGACCACGGCTGGGCCAGCGGGCTGTTGGGTACGCCAAATAATAAAACGGCCGAGGCCCCCACCGGGGCGACAAACCATAGGTTAACCTCACCCAGCACCCAGTGGCTGAACAGGCTGGTGATCGCCAGCCCGATACCGGCACCGATACTGGCAAGAACCATCTGCTTTCTGGCAACCGCCAGCGGATGGGGTTTCAGGCGACCGAAGAAGATCCGGACCTTAGCGATAAAGGTATCTGGAGGGGACTGATTCATAGCGCAGGTGACTAATCCATAGAAAATTCTTATATTATGAGCGGGCGATTCTCCTCCGATTACGCCCCGCAGACAACCTGCAAAAAAGTAAGGTTTTTCATATTCAACCGACCGGTTTTCGGCTACGGTATTTTTTATCTTTATAAAATCGCTGTGTTATTTTTCAAGGAGCTGTAATGCGTCGTTACGTACTGAAGGGAGTTATGCTGATGTTAGTGGGTTCTTTGGCCGCCTGCAGTCAGTCCACGGATAGCGTCACCGCCCACACCAAAAGTTATGTTTTTAAAGCCAAAAACGATTTTGACCCCAATTACACCACCCAGATTTCCGGCACTATCCAGTTAATGAAGCCTGTTTTTAAAACGTTTTATGATGACGGCGTAAAGGATCGTCAGGCGGGGATGACGCGCGAACAGGCGCTGCTGAAAGCGGAAAACTTCAGAAAAGAAAAATCCTCAGAAAAGATGGAAAGCCAGCATACCTTTATTAACAGCAGCTATACCAGTTCGCTGAGCGACAAGCAGCGGGCGCTGTTTATTAATGAGGCGATGGGAACCTATCTGGACGGTTTTGACGGCCGCTGATCGGAAACTACCGTAGTGATTCTGCGGCTCGCATCATAGTTAATGAGCAAGCCGGGGCCAGACCCAGCGATTCATCTGGCCCCGACGAGCCGCCTTTAGCCAGCGGCTCGTTACCCTGACGGATGCAGGTCAGTTAAACCAGTGCGGCAGCGGATCGGGCAAATGAACCCAGCTACGTGGTCCGGCAGCCAGTTCGCTGTCGGTCAGCAGCGCCGCATTCAGCTGGCGGCGCAGTTCCCCTTCATCCATCTGCATGCCGATAAACACCAGTTCCTGTCGTGCATCGCCCACCCCATCCTGCCAGTGCTGCATAATCCAGCGCAGGGATTCTTCATCCTGCGGCCAGCGATCGCGCGGTACGCCAACCCACCAGCGGCCCGCCATCTCCTGGCGCGACACACCACCGGCCTGTGACCAGCTACCGGCAAATTCCGGCCTGCTTGCCAGCCAGAAATAGCCTTTGGAGCGCACAACCCCCGGCAGTTCGCCGCTGAAAAATTCCCAAAAGCGCTGCGGGTGGAACGGTCTGCGCGCGCGCCAGACAAAATTGCTGATCCCGTACTCTTCCGTCTCCGGCACGTGGGTGCCGCGCAGCTCCTGCATCCAGCCGGGAGCCTGCGACGCTTCGGCAAAGTCAAACAGGCCGGTATTCAATACTTTATCCAGCGGCACCTGGCCGAAACGGGCGATTTCAATACGTGCGCGGGGATTGAGGCTGCGCAGGATACCGGTAAGCTGTTCGCGCTGCTTTTCGCTGATCAGATCGGTTTTGTTGATAATCAGCACGTCACAGAATTCAATCTGTTCAATCAGCAGATCGACTACCGAGCGTTCGTCAAACTCGCCGAGCGACTCGCCGCGGGATTCAATGCTGTCGCGTGATTGATAGTCGCGCAGGAAGTTAAAACCATCGACCACCGTCACCATGGTATCCAGCCGTGCCACCGCCGACAGGCTTTCGCCGCTGTCGTCTTCAAAGGTAAAGGTTTCCGCCACCGGCAGCGGTTCGGAGATGCCGGTGGATTCAATCACCAGCTGGTCGAAGCGGTTTTCCCGCGCCAGGCGGTTGACCTCCAGCAGCAGGTCTTCACGCAGCGTGCAGCAGATACAGCCGTTGCTCATCTCGACCAGTTTCTCATCGGTACGGGAGAGATCGGCTCCGCCATCACGGACCAGTGCGGCATCGATATTGACTTCGGACATATCGTTGACGATAACCGCGACGCGTCTGCCTTCGCGGTTATTGAGAATATGGTTGAGCAGCGTGGTTTTACCCGCGCCCAGAAAGCCGGAAAGCACGGTAACCGGCAGGCGACCATCACGATCGGTGTTGATGCGTTGTTGTGACATAGTGACATCCTCAGGTGCGTTAACGCGGAGATGAACGGGCGTTAAACCGTATCCCTTATGGGGTAATTGTTATGTTATAACATTACAATTGAGGTTGTCATCTGTTTATCGAAAAATGCCCGATGAAGGGATTTGTCTGGACTGCGTGGTGTACATTGTACTCCACGTGTATAATATGCTCGTGACAAGGAGAGTCATACAATGAGTTGTGGAATCGCGTTTATTGAAACTTCTCTATTTACCCGGCAAATAAAACTGATAGCCACTGATGATGAACTCAAGGAGTTACAGAAAGAGCTTATCGGATCACCTGATAAAGGCGATTTGATTAAACAAACCGGCGGGCTGAGAAAAATAAGGATGGCAACAGCCGGCCAGGGGAAAAGTGGTTCTGTACGGGTTATCTATTTTATTGCCACAGTCGACGTCATTTATCTGGTCATGGCTTACCCAAAAAATGTTAAAGACAGTTTGAATGATACCGAAAAAGCCGAGTTGAAAAAGCTGACCAGAATACTGAAAGATGAGGTAAAAAATGAATTTTTTTGAAGAACTGAAAACCTCTCTGGAAGAGGCCGTAGAAATAAAAAAAGGTAACAAAGCACCATCTGCCGTTACCCGATACGATATTGCAGATGTTCGTACAATCAGAGCACAGCTTAACGTTACTCAGGCTGAAATGGCGAAAGCATTAGGGACCAGCGTTGAAACCATTAAAAGCTGGGAGTCTAAACGACGGAACCCAACCGGGCTGGCAGCAAAGGTTTTAGCTGCTATTCAGGCAAATCCCGCCTTTTTTGATGAGCTGGCTGCACATTAGCCGGGCATGTTCCCCTGCTCCACATCTGTCATTCTTTATCGTTGTTACAGCCCGCATTAGCGGGCACGTTTAGCCAGTAAACCCCGCAGCAGCAGCGCCAGCGCTTCGGTACTCTGCGCCAGGCGGGCGCCACTATCTTCTCCTTCCGCGATCCAGAATGCGGCTTCGGCCAGGCTGCCGTAAATCAGCGAGGCCAGCGCCTGCGGATTCGCTTCGGCTATCACGCCCTGAGCAATCAGTTGGCCAATCAACCGCTGCATGGCGTCAACGCAGTGGCGCTGTGATTCCTGAGACGGCCCACCCAGCACGGAACGGGCATCGCGCAGGACAATACGCTGATACTCCGGCTCCAGCGCCATGGTCAGATAGGCATTGCACCGATGGGTGAACCCCTGCCAGCCGTCTTCTGCCGTGCTGGAAATCGTCTCCAGCCGCGCGTCCATTTCTGCATCGATCTGCTCAACCACCGCCGCGAGCAGTCCCTTTTTATCGCCGAAATGATGATAAAGCGCCCCCCGGGTCAGCCCCGCCTGTCCGGTCAGATCGTCCATCACCGTATCAGCATAGCCGACCTCGCTAAAAACCTTTCGCGCCGCTGATATCAGCGCAGCACGGGTTTCTTCCATCTCTGCGCGCGTACGTCGCACCATCATCCTCTCCTTCAGCTAACGAGTTTTGATTGTTTACATACGTGGCGTATGAATATATGATTTTTCATACGCCACGTATGTATTATGTCTGCAGCCGTTTTTCGTGGCAAGCGGATGCATTATGGAGAAGGAAATGATCGCCACTTATCGTGAGTTATTTGCTGCACCGGGCACACGGGCTTTTACCCTCGCCGGAATACTAGCAAGGCTTCCGCTGCCGATGACGGGTATTGGTATCATCGTCATGCTATCGCGGTCCGGTGGCAGCTACGCACTTGCCGGGGCCGTATCTGCAACTTTTGTTTTGACCTATGCGTTGATTTCACCGCAGATTTCCCGTCTGGCGGACCGTTACGGCCAGCGCCGGGTGCTGCCTGCTGCCACGGCAGTCAGTTCGCTGGGTTTTTTAACGCTCTCAGTGAGCAGCCTGTGGCAGGATACGGCATGGCTGATGTTCGCTGGCGCAATGCTCACCGGATTTATGCCTGCGGTCTCGGCGATGATCCGCACCCGCTGGACGGCTCTCTATCGTGGGCGACCTCTGCTTCAGACGGCCTATTCACTGGAAACGGTACTGGATGAACTCTCTTTTATCGCGGGCCCGCCGCTGGCGGTGGCGCTGGGAGTGATTGTGCAGCCCCAGGCCGCTTTGCTTGTGGCTATGTTGCTGCTGATCGTCGGCATAGCCGCGCTGCTTGCCCAGCGAGTAACCGAGCCGCCGCGAATCTCACCGGATATCAACGGCGGCAGCCAGGCTCTTATCCATCTCCCGACGGTGCGCTTACTGGCCATTTTAATGATGGCGATGGGCGTTATCGTTGGCACCATCGATATCGTCAGCGTGGCTTTTGCCACCGAACAGGGGCAGCCCGCACTGGCCAGCCTGGTTCTGTCTGCGTATGCGTTGGGATCGTGTTTTGCCGGGCTGCTGTTTGGCACGCTCAAGCTGCGGGCCACCCTGAATCAACAGCTGGTGTTCGGGGGGCTGGGGACCGCTTTAGCCACTCTGCCGCTGATAATGGCAGGTAGCATCCTTTCCCTGACCGCGGCGGTTCTGCTCTCCGGTCTGTTTTTCGCCCCAACGATGATCGTCGCGATGTCACTGGTTGAGCGAACCGTACCCGAACATCGTGTAACCGAAGGGATGGCCTGGCTGCTTGCCGGGTTGAATATCGGCGTCGCACTCGGCGCGGCAGTGGCGGGACAGGTACTCAATCATGGCACGCCTTCACAAGGGTTTAGCGTAGCGGTGGGTGCCGCAGGGGTGATTCTCACCGTCGTTTTTTATGGCTTCCGCCGCCCGGAGCCTGCCGTCACCGGTGAATAATTACGATCGGGTTAACGACGAAATCGACTGATTTTAATAAGGAAAAAAATGAGCGCTGAACTAAATACCTCTGCGGCAGCCCCGGAAAACAGTTTATGGATGGCGGTGATTTGCGTTGGCCTGGCAACGTTTGCCGTGGTTACCACAGAAATGCTGCCCGTGGGGCTGCTGACGACAATGGCAGAATCCTTAAACACCTCTAACGGAAAAGCCGGGATGGCTATTTCACTGCCCGCTCTGCTTGCCGCCCTGTTTGCACCGTTTGTCGTTATTGCATCCGGTGGAACAGACAGACGCATTATTTTACGCTGGCTATTGCTGCTGTTGGCGATTGCCAATATCGCATCGGCGCTGGCGTCCGGTATCATTTCGCTGCTGGCTGCACGTACCCTGGTGGGATTTTGTATGGGAGGGATCTGGGCGATTGCCGGGGGATTATCTTCGCGTCTGGTTACCGCACAATCCGTCGGCCTGGCAACGGCCATTGTGTTCGGCGGTGTGGCCGCAGCCTCTGTGCTTGGCGTTCCGCTTGGCGCATTCATCGGGGATTATGTCGGATGGCGTTGGGCATTTGGCGGCATGGCGCTGTTTAGTGTTTTAGTTCTGACCCTGCACTGGATCTTTATTCCGGCGTTGCCGGTAACGCATTCCGTTTCGTTCCGCCAGTTTGTACAACTGCTGCAAAACCCCCGGGTACGGGCCGGTCTGGTACTGACTCTGCTGCTGGTGGCCGGGCATTTTATGGCTTTTACCTTTGTTCGCCCGCTGCTGCTGGATATGGCGCTGTTTGAGGTGAAGTGGATCGGTATTCTGCTGCTTGTTTATGGTATCACCGGCGTGGTGGGGAACTTCCTGACCGGGATCGTCACCACAAGGCGCCCCGCATTGACCCTGTTAGCAATTTCGCTGGGCTTAATGTTCACTCCGCTGCTTTTTTTGAGCATCGGACACTATCACACCGGTAGCGGAGCCGCGCTGATACTCTGGGGCCTGGCCTACGGCGGAGTATCGGTTGGTTTGATGAGCTGGATGATGAAAGCCGCGCCGCGAGCAATCGAAATCGCCACGTCGCTGTATGTTGGGGTGTTTAACATCGGTATTGCGGGCGGTTCCTGGTTCGGTGGGCAGATCGTCGACCGGTTTGGTCTGGTGCCCAACCTCTGGGTGACAGCCGCGATACTGACGGCTGCGGCGCTGCTGTCACTTTACCTGTTGCTTCACGAGCGGAGAAACCCCCCTGTCACTCTGAAGCTCTAGCTATAACGCTTTGCCCCAAACACACAAAGGATCACCGCCGTGGCGCAGGCAACCATGCTCCAGGCGATGGATTCATGGAGCAACACGGCGGCCAGCAGCAGGCCAAAAAACGGCTGCAACAGCTGAAGCTGACTGACGCCAGCAATGCCGCCAAGCGCCAGGCCGCGATACCAGAACAGAAAGCCAATCAGCATACTGAACAGCGAAACGTAGCCCAGGCTTAACCAGCCTGGCTGGCTGACGGCGCTCAAGCTGTGCGGCAGGCTGAACAGCGCGATAATCGCCATCAGCGGCAGAGAGAGCAGCAGTGCCCAGCTGATCACCTGCCAGCCCCCCAGCCGACGCGATAAACCCGCGCCTTCCGCATAGCCCAGACCGCAGACGATGACCGAAGCGATCATCAGCAGGTCGCCGCTTAGCGATCCGCCCTGCCCGTTGGCGATAGCGAATCCGGCCACGATGGCGGCACCGAGCAGTGAAAACAGCCAGAAAGCCCTCCGGGGGCGTTCTCCGCCGCGCAGTACGCCAAACAGTGCCGTGGAGAGCGGCAGCAGCCCGATAAACACCACGGAGTGGCCGGCGCTGATATGGCGCAGGGCCAGCGCGGTCAGCAGGGGGAACCCTACCACCACGCCAAAAGCGACAATAAGCAGCGGCAGGATATCCGAGCGCGCCGGGCAGCGCTGGCGTAGCAGCAACAGCAGTGCCCCGCCTAGCAGCGCGGCAATGGTGGCCCTCGCCGATGTCAGGAACAGGGGCGAAAAATCATTTACCGCCACGCGTGTGGCCGGGAGCGAACCGCTGAAAATCATTACGCCTGCCAGCCCACTCCACCATCCTGCCGTTGTCCGTTCCATAGTTCCTCGTTTCTGTTTTGCCTCACATTTTCAACGATAATAGGCAACGTCAGGAATGTTTCGAAGATACAATGCAGTACAATTTTACCAAACTGTATGGATAAAATTGACCATACAGCTGTGATTGCCGCGAGGAAAACTGCGATGACCCGTACTGAAATGCTGATAGCCGACATTCGCAGCCAGATTATCGGCGGCGCACTCTCCGCAGGAGAACGTCTGCCGTCAGTGCGCGGCTATGCCACTAAGATGCAGGTATCGCCGTCGACCGTCGTTGAAGCCTATGAACGACTGGCGGCGACGGGAATGATCCGTGCACGCCGGGGGGCCGGATTCTTTGTGACCGGGTCGCATCAGCCGCCGCTGAATCTGGTAGAAAAGAGTGTCGATTATCAGCGCGACGTTGATCCGTTCTGGGTGTCTCGCCAGGCGCTGGATGCCGATCGCGATGTGCTGAAACCCGGCTGTGGCTGGCTTCCTGCCGACTGGATGCCAGTGGAGGCCTTGCGGAAAGCCATGCGGCAACTGGCCCGTTCGGATGCCAGCCTGCTATGTGATTACGGTACGACACGCGGTGCGACGGCGCTGCGGCGTCTGCTGCTGGCGCGCTTTGCCAGCGAAGGGCTGACGATGCCCTTGGAGCAGATTATGCTGACCGGCTCCGGAACCCAGGCGCTGGATTTAATCTGTCGCTTCCTGCTGCGGCCCGGTGACACGGTTCTGGTCGACGATCCCTGCTATTTCAATTTTCAGGCCCTGCTCCGTGCACATCAGGTCACTATCGTGGGCGTTCCCTTTACGCCGACCGGCCCTGACGTGGCCGTATTTGAGTCGGTTCTCAGCCAGTCACGCCCCAGGCTGTATATCACCAACTCGGCGTTACATAACCCGACAGGCGCGAGTCTCTCCCCGCAAACGGCCTGGCGCTTGCTTAACGCGGCCCGCGAGCACGATCTGATTATCGTTGAAGATGATATCTTCGCCGAGTTTGAACCTGAACTGTCATCACGGCTGGCGATCCCCGACGGCCTGGAGCGGGTGATTCGCATGGGCAGTTTTTCCAAAACGCTTTCGGCTTCGGTTCGCTGTGGCTATATCGCCTGTCGTCCTGAATGGATCGAGGGGCTGACCGATCTGCAAATTGCCACCAGCTTCGGTGGCCCAAGCCCGATGACCACTCAACTGCTGGCTGCTGTGCTTTCCGGCGGGAGCTACCGTAAACATCTTGATGAGGTTGTCCGCAGGCTGTCAAAAGCGCGTAAAGACGCGGTCGAGCGTCTGGCCGCGCTCGGCATAACGCCGTGGCTGGTGCCGCGCGGTGGGTTTTATCTGTGGTGTCGTCTGCCTGCGGGATTAGATTCAACGGAAATTGCCCGCCGCTGCCGACTGCACAACGTGGTGCTGGCACCGGGTAATGTCTTCAGCGTGTCGCAGTCGGCGGGGGAATTTTTACGTTTTAACGTCGCGCATCTGAGCGATGAGCGCGTGTATAGCGTGCTGAAGGAGGTCATGGCTGCGTGCCCGGCAGGGGGCTAGCACCCCTGTCGGGCAGTAAATAATGCATGCTGATGTTTAACACTGCCTCGCCGGGCCGCGTGTTCAGCTGGCGGTCTCATTGACTTCACGAATGAGATACCGCCAGCACTGACGCTTAACCGGTTAATGCAGGCTTTCTTCCTTCAAATCAATCGCCCTCAGCGCCTGCTGGAAGGTTGTGTCGGTGATGTTCCGTGCACGCTTGAGCCGGAACAGCTCGGCGCGCTGGGCCACGATCGCCTCGCGCTGCATCTCTTTCTCAATCCGTGCACGCATTTTCAGCTCCTGGCCCACATCGTTTCGATCGTCGCTGTCGTTATAGTGCAGGCGACGCTGGTAGGTTTCCAGCAGCAGGTTTCCGGCATCTGCCCGCATCGCTTCTTCTTCCGGATCGTCAACGGGCTGGCTGAGCAGTTCGTTCAGGCGGGCAATCGCCGCTTCGGTCAGCGCCGCGCCTATTGCCCCCTTGCCTGAATCATGCGGTAAGTCATCGGCCAGGTAAGAAGTCATGATCGGCAGGCCGATTGCCGCAACGATTAGCGACAGGAGGATCACCGACATGGAAAGGAAAATCAGCAGATCCCGTCCCGGGAACGGTGAGCCATCGGTGAGCACCACCGGCAGCGTCAGGATACCGGCAAGGGTAATTGAACCTTTCACCCCGGCCAGCGCCATCACCGCCATCGCGCTGAACTGTGGGCGGCTGGTGACCACTTTGCCCTTACGCTTCTGGCGAAACACCGTCAGCGTAATGGACAGCCATACCCAGCAGAAGCGCATGGCACCCAGCGCCAGGGTAATCACTACCGCATACAGCAGCAGATACCAGGGGGAGGAGACGCCCGCCTGGCTGGCAACGTCCGGCAGCGTTTGCAACATGCGGGGAAGCTGCTCACCGAGCATCAGGAAGATCATCCCGTTCAGAATGGTCTGTAACATGTTCCATACCGCGCTGCTTTTCATGCGTGTGGCAGGCAGACGCGGACCGGAGAGCTGCTCGTAGTGCATGGCAATCCCGGCGGCAACCGCGGCCAGAATGCCCGACACGTGGAAGCTTTCAGCCAGAATGTAGGCGGCAAACGGGATGAGAATACTGATCAGGATCTGTATTGCCGGTTCTTCACGGGTGCGTTTGATCAGGAAGTTATTGCACTTGCCGGTGGCCCAGACCACCACCAGCCCACTGAGGATGCCGCCGATGGCCATCACGGCAAAACGCGTAACGGCATCGCTGGCTGAAAAACTGCCGGTCAGTACGGCGGCGACGGCAAAGTTAAACGCCACCAGTCCCGAAGCATCATTGAGCAGCGATTCGCCCTCAAGGATATGCCCCATTCGGGAGGGCAGCGGCGAGCTGGCGGTCATCGCCGATACGGCGACCGGGTCCGTCGGTGACAGAATCGCCGCCAGCGCAAACCCGGCCGCTACGGTAATTGCCGGGATCAGCCAGTGAATAAACAAACCGATACCGATAATAGTAAACAGCACCAGCCCGATGGCCAGCGACAGAATAGGTTTTAAATCGCTGAAAAAGGCATCCTTCGGGATGCGCCAGCCGTCAAGAAACAGCAGAGGAGGAATAAACAGCAGCAGAAAAATGTGGGGATCAAAATCGACCTGAAAACCGCTGGCTGCCAGCGCCGCACCGGCCGCAATCTGGATCAGCGGCAGCGGGATTTTGGCGGAAAGCAGGTGAGAGATAAACACAGTAACAACAATGGCCATCATAAAAACTAATACAATGGTGATCAGTGACATTCGTAGCCTCCCCTTTTAGTAAAAATGGCGTCACGCATACAGACCATCTCCCTGGTTGAAATAAACAACAAAAAATGACTGATATTCACGGAACAACGGTTCTCTCGTCATTGAATGAAGCGTCATTTTGGCTATCAGCCCGGAGGGATGATACAGGAAATATCCGATGCGAAAATGATGCATTCATGGCGCGCCGTGCGAGCGCTGCTCACGTGGTCAAAATACCCCCACTTTTGAAGGCGGTGATTTTTAACATCAGATGCGATAGTCAACCTATTAAGATTTTAACTGCGCATCGTTATCAGATATTTATCTTTCACAGTTTCCCCCCGCGCTGTTAATAATCGTAATAACTTAATTGTCTGGCGGTGGAACTCATGACTGAACGTATTCGTTTAGCAAAAGCGGAAGAGGCAGAATTACTCCACGGATTATTGCAGCGCGCCTACGCGCCGCTTATTCCCCAGGGTATTCATTTCACCATTACCCGCTCCAGCGTGGAAGATGTTCGCGCGGTGATCGCCAGCGAATCAACCTTCGTGCTGGAAAATGAGGGGCGTCTGGTTGCCACGCTGACCGTCCGCTTTCCCTGGGCTGCCGACAGCAGGCAGATATCTCCGTGGCCCTTCCTGCACTGGTTTGCCGTCGATCCGGAGTTCAAAGGCCAGGGCTTCGGCAGCCGGATTATCCGTTACGTTGAGGAAAGCTTCCTGCGCGATACGCTGAAATCCCCGGCGGTTTACCTGGCGACGGCAATTAAACATCCGTGGCTGTCGCAGCTCTATTTACGCCGTGGCTATCAGCCGTTTCATCGTGCGGTCAATCCGCTGGGCGTAGAGCTGGTTTATTTAACCCGCGTGCTCGATCAGCAGCGCTATCAGCAGGCGAAAATTAAAGAGTACGTACACGATTTTATTGAAAACTCACTGACTGCTTAGTCGTCTTTATTACCTTTCTGGGAAAACTATGCGCTTAAATAATAAAGTGGCCATGATGGCTACGGTATCGCTGTTGGCTTTATCCGTCTCATCGGCATTTGCCGCCGCTGAACCCCGCGCGGGCGGCACCCTGACGTGGGGGGTTGAAACCGAACCTAAACCGTTAAATCCTCAACTGAATGGTCAGTCAAAAGCCGAGCTGATCCTGCGCGTAGCCTATGAATCACTGCTGGCACGTAATGCCGACGGCAGCTTCGTTCCGTGGCTCGCGGAAAGTTACCGCGTGGAGCAGGACGGCAAGCGCATTATTTTCACCCTGCGCCCGGATGTAAAATTCTCCGACGGGGCTAAATTGAATGCTGAAGCGGTGGCAGAAAACTTCCGCCATATCCAGGACCCGTCCTACTGCGCGGGTTCCAGTCTTTGCGCGTTAAGCCGCCATATTGACAGCATCGAGACCCCGGATGAACGTACCGTGGTACTGAATCTCAAGGCGGGTTACTCACCGTTCCTCGCCTTTGCCGCCGGTCTGAAACTGATTTCACCGAAATCCTGGCAGTCGCCGGATCTGAAAGCGGGCGGCGCTTCCGTGGCCGGAACCGGGCCGTTTATCCTGCAGCGTTATGAAAAAGGCCAGCAGATTGTCTTTGTGAAGAACCCGGAATACAACTGGGCACCGGCCAACGCCGCCCATCAGGGACCGGCGTATCTGGATGGCGTGACCTATCGCTTCCTGCCGGAATCCTCAGTGCGCGTGGGAGCGCTGCTCTCCGGCCAGGTTGATGCGATTGAAGGCGTTTCCGGTAACGATGCCGGTGAGTTTAAAAACAATCCGGACTTCACCTATCAGCACGCGCTAAATACCGGTACGCCGTACTCGCTGTTCCTCAACGTGGAATACGGCCCGACGCAAGAACTCAAAGTGCGCCAGGCATTGTTACAGGGGCTGGACGTGGCGCCGATCCTGCAATCCATCTATCGCGGCGAACGCACCCGCGCCTGGGGCATTACCTCCCCGGTCGATCCGCTGTACACCAACGGTGTCGAGGGCAAATACGGTAATAACCCGGAGCTGGGCAATAAACTGCTGGATGAAGCGGGCTGGAACACGCGTGATGCCGACGGTTTCCGCACTAAGGACGGCCAGCGCCTGAGTATTGAAATCATTCAGGCGCAGGCGACGGTGCGCGATCAGCGCGATGTGCTGCTCCAGGCCATTCAGGCGCAGGCCCGCCAGCGTCTGGGCGTGGAGCTGAAGCTGCGCTACGTGGACTCCGGCACGTATACGGAACTGCGCAACAGCGGCCAGTTTGGTTCCATCGCCAACTCGAATACCGAAACCGACGGCATTGACATTGAAAACCACTATCTGCCGGTGAATGCAGGCGGTGCTATCAACTACAGCCGCACGTCCGATCCGGCGATCCTGCCGCTGCTGAAAGGCGCTTCCGCGACCGCTGATGTTCCGGCTCGCCGTGGCTTCTACGCGCAGTTACAGCAGCTGGCGATTATCGACCGGGCCGTGGCGATCCCGCTGTACGAGCCGGAAGATCAGATTGCCGCCGCCAGCTACGTCCACGGTATTGGCTTCCGTCCATTTAAACAGATGCCGGAAAACGCCTATAGCGTCTGGCTGAGCGAACATTAACAGGTGAGCCATGAGTAGCGAAACCACCCCCCTGATTAAAAGCGTCGGGCAACCACGACCGAAGTCGTCATCATCGCTGACCTGGCGTATTGCCGGGCGTATCGGCGGCGGCGTGATGGTGCTGTGGGCAGCCGTCAGCCTGTCGTTCATTGCCGTCTGGCTGGCCCCGGGTGATATCGTCAGCCTGCTGGTCGGTGAACAGGTGCGTACCCCGGCAATTGAGGCGGCTATCCGCGCTGAATGGGGGCTGGATCGCCCGCTGTGGCAGCAGTATCTCAGCTATCTGTGGCGCATCATGCACGGTGATTTTGGTCGCTCCTACATGCTGAACGTGGACGTGGGCCAGCTGGTCACCTCGCAACTGCTGCCCACGCTGAAGCTGGCCGGTGCGGCGCTGCTGGTCAGTGTGGTGTTTGCGGTACTGGTTGCCGTTCTGACCGCGCACCGCCGCTGGGGACGCAGCGTTGCCAACGGACTGGAGCTGCTGCTGGCTTCCACTCCCTCTTTCTGGCTGGGGATTGTGCTGCTGTTTATCTTCAGCTTTACGCTGCGCTGGTTTCCGGTGGCCGGCGACCGCAATTTTGCCGCGCTGGTACTGCCCTCTCTGTCGCTGGGGCTGGCTCAGGGTGCGGTGGTGTCGCAGGTGCTGCGGCGCGGGCTGGAAGATGCACTGGACCAGCCCTTCTCCCTGACGCTGCGCGCCTGGGGGATTCACGGGGTGATCGTGCGCCTGCGCCATGCGCTACGGCATGCCGCACTGCCGGCGGTGACGCTGACCGGCTGGTTGGTGGGTGGCCTGTTGAGCGGCGCGGTGATCACCGAGCAGGTATTCAGCCGCCCGGGGCTCGGCAAGGTGACCGTTGATGCGGTGCTGGCAAAGGATATGCCGGTGGTGCTGGCCGTGGCGATCCTCTCGGCGTTGGTTTATGTGGTGATGAGCACGCTGGTCGATATTCTCGGCCTGCTGATCGATCCGCGCCTGCGCAGCCAGGCAGATAAGGAGTAAGCGATGTCTACGATGTTGATAATCCTCCGCCAGCCGCGACGCATTCCCTTTGCTCTGCTGCTGTCCTTTATTTTTCTTGCCGTGCTGGCGCTGGCCGCCGCGTTCCCCGCCTGGCTGGCTCCGGGCGATCCGCTGCTGGCCGATCCGTTAAACGCCATGCAGCCGCCGTCCTGGCAGCACTGGCTGGGGACCGATCAGCTGGGTCGCGATCTGCTTAGTCGGGTAATTTACGGCAGCCGCTACTCTCTGCTGATTTCGGTGGCGGCTATCGGTCTGGCCCTGGTTGTCGGCACCGCGCTGGGGCTGCTGGCCGGGCTGGCGCGCGGCGTGGTGGATGAAGTGATTGGCCGCACGGTGGATGTGATCTCCGCTTTCCCCGACCTGCTGCTGGCTCTGATGCTGATCGCCTTCACCGGTCCCGGAACCACGAATCTGATTATCGCGCTGGGCGTGGCGTCTGTTCCCCGCTTTGCCCGTGTGGTGCGTGCGCAGACCTTTCTGATTGCCCGCTCCGGCTACGTTGAACAGGCACGTACATTCGGCCAGCCCTGGCCGGTGCTGGTGTGGCGGCACGTGCTGCCACACGCCATTGCTCAGGTTCCGGCGCTGGCAACCCTCGGTCTCGGTACGGCGATTATTGGTACGGCGGGATTAAGTTTCCTTGGTATGGGCCCACAGCCGCCGACGGCGGAATGGGGACTGATGCTGGCCGAGGGGCGTAACTATCTGCGTAACGCCTGGTGGACCGGCGTCTGGCCCGGTGTGGCGATAACCCTGACGGTGGTGGCGGTGAGTATCGTTGGCCGCCACTGGCAGGCTCGATTTGAAGGAAAACAGCGATGACCGCGATTGTCGATATTCAAAATCTCTCGATTCGTTTTGGCGCTCAGACGGTGGTTGACGGGCTTGACCTCAGCATTTACCCGGGTGAGTCGGTGGCGCTGGTTGGCGAGTCGGGGTCGGGTAAAACCGTTACCGCCCGCGCGCTGCTGGGGCTTCAGGCGAAGGGCGCATCGATCGAGGCCGATCGTTTCACGATTCAGGGGCAGCCCGCGCTGGGAAACCGCGAGCGCGACTGGCGTCAGGTGCGCGGCCGGGAGATTGGCTATGTTCTGCAGGATGCGCTGGTCTCGCTGGACCCGCTGCGAACGGTGGGTCAACAGCTGGCCGACGCGCTGAAGGCCAGCGGCCGGGTTTCCCCCCGCGATATTCCGGCTCACAGCCTGCAGCTGCTGCATGAAGCGGGCATGGCCGATGCACAACAGCGGCTGGCGGTCTACCCGCATCAACTTTCCGGCGGGCTGCGCCAGCGTGTACTGATCGCCTGCGCGCTGGCCGGGCAGCCCGCGCTGCTGATTGCCGATGAGCCGACCACCGCGCTGGATATGACGGTACAAAAACAGATCCTGACGCTGCTCCGGCGGCGGCGGGAAAACGGCCAGGCGCTGCTGCTGATTAGTCACGATCTGGCGGTGGTGGCCGAGCTGGCCGATCGCGTGCTGGTGATGCGTGACGGTAAGGTGGTGGAAAGCGGTGAAACCCGGCAGGTGTTAACCGCGCCACAGCATCCGTGGACCCGCCGACTGCTGCGCGCCATTCCAACGCCGCAGACGCGCGGCTTCCGACTCGCCAGTGAACGCTCGCAGGCGCTGCCTCCCCGCCCGGCGGTCAGCGGTGAACCGCTGGTCAACGTCAGCAACGTACATAAATACTACGGCGATCGCCACGTGGTGAATAACGTCTCTTTCCAGCTGCGCGCCGGTGAAACATTAGGCGTGGTGGGCGAATCCGGCTCGGGCAAAAGCTCGCTGGCGCGGCTGTTGCTCGGACTGAGTGAGCCGCAGCGCGGTAGCATTGATATTGCCGGTGAGCGCTGGAGCCAACAGCCGGAAACGCTGCGCCGCAGCCGCCGCGCAGGGCTTCAGCTGATCGCGCAGGACCCACTCAGCTCCTTCGACCCGCGTTACAACGTTGAACGGCTGATTGGCGAGAGTCTGGATACCGCCGGAATCGTCGGCGCGGCACGTCGTCAGCGCGTGCTACAGCTGCTGGATGAGGTCAGCCTCAGCCATAAATTACTGCATCGCTATCCGCGTGAACTGTCCGGCGGGCAGCGTCAGCGCGTGGCGATTGCCCGTGCCTTTGCGCCGAACCCTGCGCTACTGGTGGCCGATGAGCCGGTCAGCGCGCTGGATGTCTCGGTGCAGGCGCAGATCCTCGATCTGCTGGCCGATATGCAAACTGAACATCGTACCGCCCTGCTGTTTATTTCCCACGATCTGGGGGTGATTCACCATCTTGCCGACCGGGTGCTGGTGATGAAAGAAGGGCGGATTGTCGAAAGCGGGGATGTGGAGCAGGTATTTAAGCACCCTGTTCATCCCTGGACGCAACAGCTACTTGATGCGCTGCCGGCGATGCCCGGCCGCGCTGCCTGAGATAAAGGAGCACTATCATGAGTCAGACCCAATCCCAGCTGCGTCTGGGTGCGATTATTCAGGGGCCTTCCGGCAATATGTCCGCGTGGCGTCACCCTGAAGCGCAGAGCGATGCCAGTATTAACGTTGAATTTGTGCAGAAGCTGGCAAAACAGGCGGAGCAGGCAAAATTCGATTTCCTGTTTGTTGCCGACGGCCTGTACATCAACGCCCAGTCGATACCGCATTTCCTCAACCGCTTCGAGCCGATCACCCTGCTCTCCGCACTGGCGCTGGTGACGAATAAAATCGGACTGGTTGCCACGTTATCCACCTCCTACAGCGAGCCGTTTACCGTGGCGCGGCAGTTTGCCAGCCTCGATCAGCTGAGCGGCGGTCGGGTGGGCTGGAACGTGGTGACTTCACCGCTGGAAGGCTCGGCGAAGAACTTTTCCCGCGATCGTCATCCTGAACACGACGAGCGCTATCGCATTGCCAGCGAGTACCTGCAGGTGGCGAAGGGGCTGTGGGATTCATGGGAGGCCGATGCCTTTGTTCGCAACAAGCAGACGGGGGAATTCTTTGACGCCAGCAAACTGCACACCCTGAACCACAAGGGCCATTACTTCTCCGTGCAGGGGCCGCTTAACGTTGGGCGTTCGCCGCAGGGCCGACCGGTGATCTTCCAGGCCGGGGCGTCGGATGCCGGTAAGGCTTTTGCCGCCGAAACGGCCGATGGCATCTACACCCGCCAGGAAACGCCGGAACTGGCGCGGGCGTTCCGTGAAGACGTGCGCCGCCAGCTGGTGGCACGCGGCCGCAGCGCCGATGATATTCGCGTGTTCCAGGGGATCAGCGTGATTATCGGCGAGGATGAGGCGCAGGCTGAGGAACGCTACCAGCAAACCGCCCAGCTGGTGACGGTGGAAAAAGCGCTGGAGTATCTGGGCCGCTACTTCGAACACTACGATTTCAGCCAGCATCCGCTGGATGAACCGTTCCCGGATATTGGCGATCTCGGCCAGAACAGTTTCCGCAGTACCACCGACACCATCAAGCGCGATGCCCGCGAGCGTGGCCTGACCCTGCGTCAGACGGCGCTGGAGGCGGCAACGCCAAGGCCGGGCTTCTTCGGCACGGCGGAACAGGTTGCCGACGGGCTGGAGCACTGGTTCCGTTCCGGTGCAGCGGATGGCTTTATCGTACGCGGCGGTACACCGACCGCTTTTGATGATTTTGTTGAACAGGTGATTCCGATCCTGCAGCAGCGCGGACTGTATCGCACCGAGTACGAGGGCAACACGCTGCGTGAAAACCTTGGTCTGAGCGAGCCGGAAAATCAGTTTGCTGTGCAGGAGCAGCAGGCGCTGAGCGCCTGATCTGACGCCTTCTTCCCCGTTGCCCGGCAGATCGCTTTTGCCGGGCAAGAGAGGTAAGCATTCACACTGGAATACAGTAATCGTCTGTATCAAGGCTGCTGCCCTTATGCGACAGCCCGGTGCAGTGAAATTCAGCCGCTGCGAAAGTTGGCCAACGGTCATTCCGTCAGGTGCTGGCAGGCGGGGGAGTCAACATCGTTGCAGTAAATCCAATTGTTTTCCCTGGGGAATGTCGCCCGGGGAGGACGTACTGCACCTCGTCACACTTCCCGTCGCCCACCATTCAGCGAGGTTAAAAGAGCGTCATATTGATCAAAATAGTTACAACATACAATATGCGCATCAAATCAATCAGCACATATCTGTAACTACAAAGCCTAAATCACGATCGGCAAAACATGTACCAGCTCAGCAGAAATTAAAGGGCTGAAACTGGCGCAGTTCCTTAAACGCCAACTGGTTATGACTCAACATGGCACCGCTGCCGGTGAATCCAGTCCGCCACACCTGGCAGCACTCCCGGGGCATAGGCTTTCTGTCCGAGCATCAAAAAAGCCCCCTGCTTCCACCAGGGCCACTGCGACGTCAGCTGATAATCGAACAGTGCACTCCGCAGCAATCCATGAGTTGCCCCGCTCACCTGCCGCAGGCATCTCGGCGTTTTCGCCGGCAGCGATTCTTTCCACCGTTCGACGGACTCATCGGAATCAACATTTCGGTCCGCTTCACCCATCAAAAGCAGAACTGGCGTGGTCATCTGGCGGATATCCTCACGGGCATCCGCCAGTGCATTCCGTCGCTCAAAATCCTGCCGGTTACAGTGAGAAAGGCAGGGACGCTCCACTGCCTGGCGTGAATACTGTTTATCGAAAGCTTCTGTTTCATCGGCCAGCGCTTTTGCTATTTCACCGTCAGGCACGCCTTCCGACAGCAGCCTTTGCCGCATAAAATAAAAGCCCTGGCTACGCCAGTTAATCGCGGCCCCAATCAGCACGGCAAAATCCGCGCGGCTCTGACGACTGGCGCGCGGAACAACCCAGCCAGCCTGGGAAAATCCCAGAAAACCCACGGGACTATTTTGCAATTCGGGAAGCGCTTTCAACTTTTCCAGCGCCCGCGTGGCTTCATCGGCACGGTCGGCCATGGTTTGCGCCAGCCAGTTACCGCTGCTGCTACCTACGCCAGGTTTATCCCAGGAGAAAACCGCGATCCCCTGCGAGAGCAGATAATTCACCAGCGGCAGATAGCCCCCGGCCGACCAGCGATCCTGCGCACCATCCCCATGAACCAGCAGAACCACCGGCGGTGAAGATATGCCATCCGGCAACAGCAGCGTTCCATCCAGTCGGTCTGCGCCCTGGTTGAAAACAACATGGCGCTGCCGGGCAGAATCGGGCAGTTCAAATGCCTGAAGCCTGCTCAGTACCGCTATTGTCATCACCATTAGCAATGCGATGACCGGGAGAACAATTCTCAACATCCATTTTCCGCGAGACATATCATCCTTTCATATCCATGCCGACCGAATACTTTTCAAGTCGTTCCGTAGCCAGCGATGAGCTTCCCGACTGCGGGTTTCCTAATAAACTGGATATAACACTAGCAGGATCGTTCACGATCCTCAAAATGTATGGTCAGTGCCGGTGTCTTTAACGGGTGGATGACCGCAAACCCGCCTCGGCTACAATCTCCACCAGAAAATCCGCCACTGCCCTGACCCGTGCCGATGCGGTCAGCTCGGTATGTGTCACCAGCCACAGGTCTTCACTAAAGACGCGATCGGCAGGGATCGCTATTCTCAATTCACTCTCCTGCGCAGCAATAAAACCTGGCAATACGGCCAGGCCCAGGCCAGCTTTTACCGCAGCAAGCTGTGCCACCAGACTGGTCGTGACCAGTACGGAAGGCGCATTCGGGTAATTTTCAGCTAACCATCTCGCCGAGGGAAGGTGCCCGTAGGCCGGCTCCCAGGTGATAACCCCCCTCCCCTGCAGCGGAAAATCGTCAGTGGCCGGATGCCTTTCGAGATACGTTTTCGAACCGTATACCGCCGAATCAATGCGGCCCACTTTCCGAATTTTCAGCGACTGCTGCTCCGGCCGCACCAGGCGGAGTGCGATATCAGCATCGTGCCGGGACATCGAGACGGTATTTATCCCGGTTATCACTTCCAGCACGATATCGGGATATCTTTCATTGAATCGCGTCAGCGCAGGAATAATCAGATAGCTGGCCAGCGTCATTGCCGTTGCCAGCCTGACCTTTCCCGCCGGGCGCATATCCGTGCCGGAGATATGACTCTCCAGCGCCAGAATTTTGCCTTCCACCTCTTCGGCATAGTGCAGCACGTCCTGACCCGCATCCGTTAAGAAGTAGCCGGTCTGATGATGAACAAACAGATGGGTTTTCAGGCTGCCTTCCAGCGCACTAATTCTTCTTGCTACGGTTGACTGACTGACCCTCAGCGCGGCGGCCGTTTTCGTCAAACTTTGCGTACGCGCGACGGTAAGAAAGAAGCGCAAATCGTTCCAGTCCACAGTAAACTCCCCGTTACCGTTTTCTATTAATAGAAAATGATTGTCCTGTTTTGTCTGTTTTTTCCCAAATCCTCCATAACTATACTGCCTGAAATGATACGTAACCTAATGATTTAAAGATAAAGAGGGTTTTTATATGGCACAGGAAAATAACCTAAGCACACCAAATTTGACTGCCACTGAAGTGGTCAAACGCTATTTCGCTGCATTTGCCAGAGGCAATATCGCGGACGCTATCGCCCTGCTGGATGAGAATGTTGTCTGGCATATCGACGGCGATCCGAGCGTTTCTACCACCGGTCTGCTGTGCGGGCAGAAAGAGGTCAAAAACTGGCTGGAGCGCTTTCCTGAAAACTTCAAGCCAAAGGTCTTTGCCATAAATGAACTTATTGAACACAACGCCAGCGTGCTGGCTATCGGTCGCTTTCGCCATACTGTGTTAAGCCGCGGTAATACCATCGGTAGCGATATGATTATTCATTTCACCGTCGAACATTCGAAAATTACCCGCTATCAGATATATGAAGATTCGGCTCTGCTGCAGCGCGCTTTTGATGCCGACGACAGCTGGCAGAATCAGCAGGTCAGAATTAACGGCACTCTCTATCGCTACCGCGACTGCGGTGAAGGCCCTACCCTGCTTTTTGCCCACGGGCTGCTGGTCGATCGCGATGTCTTTGCGGCACAGGTCCGCGTACTCAGCCAGACCCATCGCTGCATTGTGCTGGATATGCCCGGCCACGGGCAGAGCGGCTACCGCCCCGATGGCTGGACGCTGGATGATATCAGCAGCGACCTGGCATTAATGATCCGTGAGCTGTCGTTAGGCAAAGTGACCTTTGTGGGACAGAGCCAGGGCGGGATGGTGGGAATACGGCTGGCAGCGCGGAAGCCGGAGTGCGTATCGGGACTGGTTTTGATCGGCACCAGCGCCAGGGCTGAGTTCCCGGAACGGCTCGATAGCTGGAAAGCGCAGCGCGAGGTGATACTCAACGGCAGCGATGAGTCGCGTGAATCGCTGTTCAGGGATATTCAGCACCGGCTTAACGGAGATCGCTGGCTTGCAGATCGCCCGGATGAAGCCCTGCGTGAACGTACCGTGATGCTGAGCCATAACCGAACCGGACTGGCACTTGCGCTCGATGCCGCCGTATTCACCCGAGGCGATATCCGAGCGCTGCTGCCGATGATTACCGTGCCCACACTGATTATCAGCGGTGAAAGCGATCGGGCTACTCCACCTGAATTAAGCCATGAGATGGCGCAAGCGATACCCGGCTCAACGCTGCGACTGTTACCCGAAACGGGGCACCATCCCACGCTTGAGTCAGCTGAAGCGGTGACCGATGCTATTGCCGCATTTTTATCTCAGCACCAGCAGGAATGATCCTAACGGCCGGTTGCGGTACATCATGTACCGCGACCTCTGAGTATGAATAACACAAAGTAAATATTTAAAAAAAGGTAATCATAAAAAATCCATATTATCGTTATTTTAAGAGGCACAGAATTAATAAAACATAATTAATTACGCCTCAACATCATTCTTTACATGATTGCCATCCTGCATCCTATACTTACCGACATGCCGCTGCTAAAATTCGCCCATTTTTAATAACTAACGAAAAGTGAGGCCTGAAGCATGTCCTGGAAATATCTATTAAGGCGCATTGCATTCAGTCCCTATGACTATAAAGCCACTCATATTAATCCGGAAAAAGTCAGTCTGGTCGTTATTCATATTCCAGATCAAATCGGAGATGCGATGTCAATTTTTCCGGTGATACGTTCGCTGGAAAGGCAAAAAGTCGACCATCTTATTATTGTGGCATCCACGCTGAACAAAACGGTCTTCGACGATCTGATTTTAGCTTCGACCAGACTCACCGTTATTGAGATGACCTTTCAGGATAACGCAGGCCTGGCGGAAGTGAAGGCGGTGGCGCTGGAGATACGTAAAGAGTTTGGCACACCCGATCTCTGCATTGAAGCGATGCGTAAAAACAATTTTAAAACAATGTGTTTCATAAAAAACCTGAAGGCTAAAACTAACTTTCAGGTGGTGGGATTATCCCTGAAATGCTTTTCGCCAGCATGCAAAATCCCGTCCAGAATGGATCAGGTTTTTCGCGCACCGGTGCCGTTAACATGGTCAATTATGATGCGCGAAGCCGGATTTCCGCTGGTGCGGCCCCGATTCGAATTTCCTCTGGGTGAGGATGTGCAAAATGAAGTGCGGGAAGATCTCGATTATACGGGAAAATATGTTGCACTCAATTTTGAAGGCAGCGTTGATGAACGGACTTTTTCAGCGGCAATGATTAAAAAAATAATAATATTAATCAGGCAGCAGCTAAAAATTCCGGTGGTAATTGTCCACAGTCCTAAAGGAATGAATACCGCCATTGAATTAGAACAGATGTGCGATCATGTTTATCGCCTGAACCTGGCACCATCCATAAAACGCTCCGCTGCGGTGATTAAAGACGCGTTTATCGTCATCACGCCGGACACGTCGATATTACATATTGCCAGCGCGTTTAATATACCGACCCTTGCCATTTACGCCAATTACAAAACGCGCTGGCCGGCCATGCAGGATATCTCAGAAACGATCGTCGTTGGAAATCACATTAACGATCTCAATCTCGATGAGTTCTCTATGGCCTTACGAAGCCTGCAGACGCGTCTTGACCTGCCTCATGAAGATCGGGAAGTGCCTGCAGGCCATGCTGTGAACGAATAATATTGATAAATTCTCGCAGGGCCGGATGAACGTATCGCCTGCTGCTGTAGTAAATATGAAAAGGCTCGCCATAAGATGAGTGTGCGGGCATGACATTCACCAGCACACCCGCAGCAAGCTCGTCACTCACGCGCGATTCCAGCACATAGGCCAGGCCTGTCCCGGCTTTGGCTGCCGAAATTGTGGTTTCCGTATCCTTGATGGTGATATGGCCCGGAACATTGATACTGATGCCGCCTTCAGGTGAATCAAATTCCCAGCGATAACGCGCGTTATTCCCCAGTAATAGCTGGATGCAGCGATGTTTTACCAGCTCTGCCGGTGATGCGGGCACGCCGTACTGCTTAACGTACTGCGGTGAACCGACCACGATCCAGCGCTGCGCACCGGTCAGCGGCACGGCGACCATATCCTCCGGCACCAGATGACCGTAGCGCATACCGGCGTCAAAACCTTCGGCGGTGATATCAACCGGTCTGTCCTCCACCACAATGCTGAGCCTGACCTGCGGGAAGCGCTCGGAGAATATCGGTAAGGCAGGAGCAACCAGCAGCCTTGCCGCATCGGCAAAAACGTTAACGCGCAGGGCACCGAAGCTGTTACGTCCGGGCGCATCCAGCGTTTCAATTGCGGCAGAAATGGTGTCGAATCCCTCACCCAGTTTTTCAGCGAGCTGCTGGCCTAACGCCGTTGATGATACCGCCCGG
Organism: Pantoea coffeiphila; assembly: GCF_016909495.1. Classification (GTDB taxonomy): domain Bacteria; phylum Pseudomonadota; class Gammaproteobacteria; order Enterobacterales; family Enterobacteriaceae; genus Erwinia; species Erwinia coffeiphila. The sequence goes on from NZ_JAFBFW010000006.1 coordinate 419,786, forward strand.
CTGGTGCGGTTAAGCAGGCGGGCATCAAGGCGCGCTTCCAGCCGCCGTATTGCATGGCTGACCGCCGACGAGGTCAAACCCAGCTCAATCGCCGCCAGCTTAAAGCTGCGGCAGCGCAGCACGGTCAGAAAAACCTGAAGGTCTGCGAAATCAATGCGTTCCATAGTAATAATGAACTCTATTAACTGCTTGAATGAACCCTATTCATCTTTTACCACGAGAGATCCCGGCGGGTAAACGCTAAGCTCCTTCACACACCCAATTTTGTACCCGGCTTGCCGAGTTGCAGCCGCCCTTTTCAGTCAATAACGGTAAGGAATAACAAGATGAAACACAGAACGCTGGGAAAAACCGGCCAGAAGGTGTCGGAAATTGGTTTTGGTGCCTGGGCGATTGGCGGAACCTGGGGTGAAGTCAGCGTTGAGGACGCGGAAGAAGCGCTGAACGCCGCGCTGGACGCCGGGATCGACTTTATTGATACCGCCGATGTTTACGGCGACGGGCGTTCGGAAAAAATCATCGCCAGCGTGCTGAACCAGCGCGGCGGCAAACGCCCGTTTATCGCCACCAAGCTCGGCCGCCGGCTTTCTCCGCATCAGGCTTCCGGCTATACCGAAAAAAACCTCAACGAGTTTGTTGACCGTTCACGGGTTAATCTGCAAATGGATACGCTGGATCTGGTGCAGCTGCACTGCCCGCCGACGGAAATTTACTACACGCCGGAAGTTTTTATCGTGATGGATGAGATGATTGCCGCCGGGAAAATACGCAGCTATGGCGTATCGGTTGAAAAAGTCGAAGAGGGTCTGAAGGCGCTGGAATACCCAAACGTTGCCTCTATTCAGCTGATTTATAACATCTTCCGACAGCGCCCTGCCGAACTGCTGCTGCGGGAAGCGAAGCGACGTGACGTCGGCATCATCGCCCGCGTACCGCTGGCTTCCGGCTTATTGACCGGTAAAATGAACGCCGCCACCGCGTTTGCCGCCGACGATCACCGGGCATTTAACCGCAATGGTGAAGCCTTCGATAAAGGGGAAACGTTCTCCGGCGTGCCTTATGAGGTCGCGCTGGATGCCGTAGAGGACATCCGCCGTTTCATTACCGGTGACGTGACGATGGCGATGTTTGCCCTGCGCTGGATACTGATGAATGAAGATGTCACCGTGGTGATCCCAGGCTCTAAAAACAGAGCACAGTCACAGGCTAACGCCCAGGCCAGCGGCGTCGACCCGCTGTCAGCGGAAACCATGACCGCGCTGAAACAGCTCTACCAGGAAAAAATCGCACCGTGGGTGCATCAACGCTGGTAGCAGGGATTATCGAATCTCAGATTGGTGAAACGGGAGCATTGCGGCTCCCGTATTTTCACCTTCAGGCGTTAAACGGCGCATGCCCCAGCAGCATGTCATCAATGACCGCTAAAACACCCTCTTCATCGTTAGCCGGTGCCGCATAGCGCGCAGCCGCTTTTGCCGCCGGTGAACCATTCGCCATGGCAAAGCCAAATCCGGCATGCCTCAGCATTTCCAGGTCGTTGCCGCCGTCGCCAAACGCCAGCACTTCGTTATCCGCAACGCCGTAAATCTGCTGGATACGGCGGATGCCGTTCGCTTTATGATTGCCGGGGATAATCAGGTCAACGGAGCCGTGGCCGCTGGAGACCGGCGTGACGATATCCCCCACCTCTTCAGTAATCCGCGCCATCAGCGCGCTGACGTCATCCTCGACGTAGCTGAGCGCGAATTTAAACACGGTGTCGTCAATCTGGTCATAGCTGTCGATTTTCTCCAGCATATGATAGTAAACCCGCATCTCATTGAAGAACGCCTCCCCGGCGCTGGCCAGCATCCAGGCCCATTTCCGACCGCAGACCAGGAAGTTCACGCCCTCAATCCGACTTATCACTTCGATCACGCGTTTAACCTCAGGCTCCGGCAGGCTTCCGCAATAGATCTCCCGCTGCTTATCAACAATATAGGCACCGTTTTCCGCCACGTAGGCCAGCTCGGCATCAATATCGGCGAAGAAGCTTTTTAACTGGTAGTACTGATTGCCGCTGGCGACAACGAATTTGATATTTCGCTCTTTAAGCTGCTGGTACTGTTCGGCAAAACGCTGACGTGCATAATCCCCCTGACTGTTAAGGAAAGTTCCATCCATATCCACGGCCACAAGCTTAATCATTTTATCTCCCTGCAATTTAAAAAAAGCCGGTACGAAAGACCCGGCTGGCACGTTGCCACTCAGGTAATCGTTAATATTTCAGTTTCAGGGCGCCCAGCACGATAATCAGGAAGCTCAGTGCCACCAGCGAGAACGCCACATAAAGATTGGAAAGATGCGCCACCCAGCCAATCAGCGCCGGTCCGCCCAGCACGCCGAAGTAACCCAGTGTGGCCACCATCGCCACCGAACGGTTAACCGGCATCACTTTTTCCTGACCCGCCAGGGTAATCAGCACCGGGACAATATTCGCCGCGCCAATGCCGACCAGCGCGAAGCCAAACAGCGACATCGCCCAGCCGGCAGTCAATACCGTCAGCAGGTAACCAACGATACCCAGCACACCCCCGACTATCAGCACCCGCTTGCGGCCCAGCGCGGTGACCACCGCATCGCCGGTCAGGCGCATCAGAGACATAGCGATAGCAAACGCCGCGAAGCCCCAACCCGCATGCTCAACCGCCATGCCGCGCTCCTGGGTGATAAAAATACCGCTCCAGTCAAGGATGGCGCCTTCGGCCATAAAGCAAATCATCGCCATCACCGCCATCAGTACCAGGCGGAAATTAGGCCGCGCTTTACCGCCCTCAGACTGCTCCTCCTCCCCACCGGTCGGCAGCAGTGACGACAGGAAGCCCAGCGTCACCAGTACCACCAGCGCCACGGTGCAGAGCGCTGCCCCCAGCGGCGAGAAGCCGGACCCCAGCAGCAGCGCTCCACCGCCCGCCCCGGCAATTCCGCCAACGCTCCACAGGCAGTGGAAGCCCGACATCAACGGCTTATTTGCCGCCTGCTCCACCAGCGTACCCTGCACGTTCATCGCCACATCGGTCAGGCCGACACCCATGCCGAAAATCAACAGGCTCAGCGCCAGCAGACGGATATCGCTAAATACCGCCAGTAAAGGCAGCGTCAGGCAATACAGCAGCACCCCGGCGACGATCACCGCGCGGCAGCCCAGCCGCCCGATAATCCGCCCGGAAGCCAGCATCGCAATCAGCGAACCGCCCCCGAGGCACAGCAGCAGCAGACCCAGGTCCCCGGCTTCGGCCCCCGTACGCAGCTGCGCATAGGGAACCAGCGCCGCCCACAGACCCATTGCCATCCCGGTGACAAGAAATATTGCCCGCGTGGAGGCCCGACGTGCAGAGCTGTCCACCCCCACCAGCGTGTTTTGCATCGACATAATCAGAGGTTCCTTCGTTTGTGATTATACTTATTAAAAGTCTTTTAATAACTCGGTATTATTACGATGGCGAAAAAAATGTCAATCGAGGAACGGGAAATTATCGGAAAGAAATGCGGCGTTACTCCGCGTACAAACGATGGTAGTTGTACTGTTGCAGGGTGCGATCGGCAATGCCCTGCAGATAGTCCTGGCGAATTGAGTCACGGTAAATCAGTTCAGGCAGATGTTTTTCCGGAACGTACCGCAGGCAGATTTCTCTCATTTCCGGCAGATGGTCAGCGCGAATGTTATCCCCCGCCACCGCGACGGTACGCGGGTTAATCAGCGCCGTCAGCGAAACCAGGGTTTTGGCCATGCCTTCCACCAGCGGCGGTTCGCCTTCGACGTTAAACGGCAGATGCAGCACCTCACCGGCAAAATTACTGACGCCGGTCAGCACTTTGCCATCAATCACCATGCCGCAGCCGGGGTAGTGAACATCGGGTTTATAGAGATAGGCTACCGGTGCGCTGACGCCCGCACAGCTGCTGCGGTAAAAGCCCCATACCGTGTAGTTCAGATCGTTGCCCGCCTGGGTAAAGCAGCCGGTTTGCCGCGCGGTGCGCGCTGCAATCGGCAACCCGCTAAACAGCGAGATATCACAGTATCCCACCACATCGTCCACCACCACGCCGGGCAGCCCGATGCCGATGACCCGCACGCCGGGGTACTGCGCCAGCAGAGAGGTAATCAGGGTATCGAAGGTTTCCACCGTCTGCGGCAGAAACGGCATATCTCCCTGAGTCAGCAGATTGCCGGTGGCCGAACTGACCGCCCATACCAGTTCAGCACGGGCATTGCTTCCCGCCGCGTATAGGCTCAGGACGGAGAAAAAATCCGGGTTGCAGGCATAGCGTTGTGCCGGGCGACCACCGCGCGATGCTTCAAACTCCAGCGCCAGCACTTCACCGGTGAGGGTCAGCTCATTGAGTACCGCCCCGCAGGTAGCGCTGCTCAATCCGGTTTGCTGCGCCAGCTCACCCTTGGTTGCCGTGCCAAGGGATTTCAGCATGCCGATCACCAGCGCGATATTGCTCTTTTTCATTTCACGGGTGGTGCGGCTGAGCGGCGTATTCATTTTTTCTCTTCGGCTGTAGCGGGTAACGGCAGTAATTTAACACAGATGGCCGCGTTCCGGGCTGCGCTTCGCCCGGGGCGGGAGAATCTGCCCGGTATTTATCCAAACCGGGCGGGTGTATCAGGCTTTCACTGTTGTATAACGCTCGGCCAGCTTATCGAGGAAGGTGTACAGCACCTGGTTCATCGCCCGGTAGTCATGGGCGCGCAGCTCATCCGGTGTATTCACAAAACGAAATTCAGCCGCGCGGCTGAGATCGTTTTCAGAGTGGGCAATGAGCAATTCAACCACTTCGGGTGTCAGTTCCATATGGCACTGGAAGCCGAAGACGCGATCGGAATAGGCCACAATCTGTCGCGGGCACCCTTCGCTGTAGGCGATGATGCGCGCATCGGGCGTCAGGCCCGGCATATCGTTATGCCAGTGCCCGACTTCCAGCGTCTGGCCGAAATGTGAAAACAGCACATCATCCGCTGCGGCATCGGTCAGGAAGATGGGGAACTTGCCGATCTCTTTTTCCGGGCTGTGGGCAAACGGCGCACTCAGCGCTTCGCCAATCAGCTGCGAACCGAGGCAGATACCGATAACCGCTTTGCCCGCTTTGAAAGCCGACGCAATCAGCACCTGTTCACCTTTGGAATCAAAGTGCGGGCACGCTTCCGGTGTGGTTGCCGGGTCCTGCGGGCCGCCCATCACGATCAGAAAATCAATATCGGTGATGGCCTTCGGTAGCGGATCGCCGGCGTAGACCCGGGAAAAGGTCACATCATGGCCACGCTCTCTGGCCCAGGTTTCATAAGCGCCCGGGGCTTCAAAACTTTCATGTACGATGAAATGTACGCGCATTGCAGGTAACTCCGTTGATCGTTATACAGGCCCGTTTCAGGCCAGCTGAGGGATAAAGGTCTGGCGCGATGCAGAGAGGATCGCTGCCAGAGACTGCGCAATCTGTTCGGTTTCCGCCGGGTTAAGATCGGAGACGGTAATCCGCAAACCGCTACTGCTGCCGCCGAGCGCGAAGGAATCCCCGCCCCTGACCAGCCATCCGCGCTGGGCCAGCTGCATGACAATGGCCGATGTGTCACCGACAAGCGGAACCCAGATATTCAGTCCGTCATGCTGTGACGAAATAGTGACACCGTAACGTTTTAATGCCGTCACTAATCCTTCCCGCTGCTGCTGATAGCGCTGGCGCGCTTGCTCAATCGTCTGGCGGAACTGTGGTGACGTTATGGATGCACCGGCCAGGTCCTGAAGAATATGACTGACCCAGTTGGTGCCGGTATTAAGCCGCTGCCGCAGGCGGGCGGACGTCTCGCCATCGCTGGCGACAAAAGCCAGCCGCAAATCAGGCCCGAGAAATTTCGACGTCGAGCGGATCAGCACCCAGTTCTGCGTATTAACCGGAATAACATGATGATAATCCTGCGTGGAGAGCAGAGAAAAATGGTCGTCCACAATCACCAGCACCTGCGGGTAGCTTTCCAGCAGGCTACGGATCTGTGCGGCTCTGCCAGAACTTAAGCCGTAACCGGTAGGATTGTGCGCGCGCGGGGTAATAATGACCGCCTTCACGCCGGTTTCCAGCTGGCTCGCCAGCGCTTCCGGCTGCATTCCCTCAGTATCGACCGGCACCGGGCAAACCTGCAGACGGTTATGTTTTAGCGTGCTGATACTGCTGAGAAAGCAGGGATCTTCCACGGCCACCCGATCGCCGGCAATCAGCCAGGTTGCCAGCACGCGCTCTACCGCATCGACCGCACCACTGGTCAGATTCAGTTCGAAGCGGGTTGATAAGTCAGCCTGTAACCATTCACGCCCTGCCTCTTCCAGTTCAGGGCGAATAGTGGCTTCACCGTAAAGGCTTGGCGAACTGCGGATAAAGGTCACGAGGTCATGAAGTTTTGGCAGAACGTCGGGGGAAGGATTGCCGCTGGCAAGATCCTTTAAAGTCAGGCCGACGGTGCTCCCCTCCAGCTCAACGTCAGATACGGCGTCGCGAATAATGGTGCCGTTACGCCCCTGCGAGAGCGCAAACCCCGCATCGGTTAGCCGTTTATAAGCCAGTGCAACCGTATTGCGATTGACCCCCAGCTCGCTTGCCAGCTCCCGGACGGAAGGAAGCAGCATTCCCGGTGTCAGCTCGCGGGCATGTACCAGAGATCGAATGCTGTCGAAAATTTCACCTGCTGTTTTACCGTTTATCTTCATTGAACTGTGACAAAATTAAGTTTAGCCTAGGACAATGTTAATTCACTGCCGATGAGTTGTCTATCCGTTATGAAAACACACCAGAGTCCCCCTCTCGATCCGGCTGTCGCGGAGCACACGCAGCCGCGCCATGAGATGCATAACCGCTGGCCGCAGGCGGAAAGCGTTGAGGATTTCCGCCATAACCTGGCAGCGGTTCAGGCGCGGATCGACAGCGCCTGCCTGCGCGCCGGGCGCGATCCTTCCGAAGTACGGCTGCTGCCGGTCAGTAAAACCATGGATGAAGCCCACATTCGCCTGGCGCATCAGGCAGGCTGCACCCTGCTGGGCGAGAATAAAGTTCAGGAGGCGTGGGGAAAATCGCAGGCGATGGCCGACTTAACCGATCTCAGATGGTCGGTTATCGGTCATCTGCAAACCAATAAAGCGAAGCTGGTTGCCCGCTTTGCCAGTGAATTTCAGGCGCTGGACAGTCTGCATACCGCAGAGGCACTTGACCGCCGCCTGCAGGCGGAAGGCCGGGCACTGGATGTATTTATACAAGTGAATACCTCAAATGAACCGAGCAAATACGGACTGCATCCCGATGCTGCTGGCGAATTTATGCAGAAAATTCAGGGCCTGGATACCCTGCGCGTGCGCGGTCTGATGACTCTCGCCGAATTCAGTTCCAACGCCGCACGCGTGCGGGCCTGTTTTGTGCGGCTGCGAACGCTGCGGGATCGCCTCGGTGATGCACAGCAGCTGGCGCTGTCGATGGGTATGTCCGGGGATTTCGAAATCGCGATAGAAGAAGGCGCGACCGTTGTTCGGGTCGGACAGGCTATTTTCGGCGCGCGGTCACTGCCTGACGATCACTTCTGGCCAACGGAGAAATAATCTTATGATACCAGGCATCACTCCGGCCCAGCTGCAAAAGCGCCGCCCGGAAAAAAACGCGGATATTATCTCGATCCAGTCGCAGGTCATTTACGGCACCGTCGGCAACAGCATTGCCCAGCCTGTGCTGGAAAGCCACGGCTGGCAGGTTCTGGCCGTACCTACTTTTTTACTCAGCAATACGCCCGACTATCCCAGCTGCTTCGGCGGTGAGATTTCATCAGACTGGTTCCATGGTTTCCTTCAGGGGCTGCACGATCGCGGGCAGGATGCCCAGCTGCGCGCCATTATTACCGGTTACCTGGGCAGCACCGGCAAAGCCGGGGAAGTCAGCCGCTGGCTTCCTGATACGCTGCGGAGCAATCCGGATGCGATGGTGATTATCGATCCGGTTATGGGTGACGACGACTGCGGTTACTATGTCGATCCGGCGCTGCTGGAGTGGTATCGCGACAGTCTGGCACCGATGGCAACGGGCCTGACGCCCAACCGCTTTGAACTGGCCTGCCTGAGTGGAAAAACGCTGAAAAACGACGATGATGTAATCTCTGCGGCCCGAACGCTGCTAAACCAGCAAACTCAGTGGATCATCGTCACCAGTGCCGCACGCGGCGAAGCGGGGAAAACACTGCGTGTTATCTGCGTGACCGCAGAGGCCGTACATATCATCGAGCACGAGGCCTACGACGGTGCGCCTAAAGGCACCGGCGATATGTTTACCGCGCAGCTGACCGCCCTGCTGCTGAAGGGGTTACCGCTGTTCGACGCGGCAGAACTCGCCTGCCAGCTGACCCGCCGCAGCGTACTGGATTCGCTGAATGATGGAACAGGACTGCTGAATCCACGGCCGAATATGTCGATCGGTCCGGCGGGAAATGAGACTGACTGAAGCGGACAGGCAGTGATATTCTGACCGGCTGGCGATAGCCATCGTCGGCGCTAAAGACTCTCAGCCTTACCTTGGGCAAACACCCTGTCGGTCAGGAAATCAACCAGCGCACGTATCTTCGGCGATGCGTGCTTGCTGGCGGGCCAGAGGATATGGAACACCCCTCTGCGTTTATCGATATCGTCCAACAGGGTCACCAGCTGCCCTTCCGCAATCAGGTTGTTAATCGCAAACTCCGGCAGAAAAGCAATACCTAACCCCTTGAGGGCAAAGCACACCCGGGTTTCGATATTATTGCATACCATGGAAATCGGCAGGTTCATCTCCACTTCGCTGCCAAGCTCCCATTTTTCCAGCTTTCCGCTGTACGGGAAACGATAGTGCATGCAGCGGTGACGCAGCAGATCGCCGGGATTTTCCGGCGTGCCGTAGCGGGCAAGATAGGCGGGAGAGGCAACGATTTTCATGGTGAAATTACCCAGCTTTCTGGCCGACAAACGGGAATCCATCGGCTGCCCGGTGCGGATCACCGCATCAAACCCTTCCTCAATCACCTCCACCATTCTGTCACTGAAATCCAGATCCAGCTCGATGTCCGGGTAGCGTGCCATAAAATCGCCCAGCACCGGCAGCAGCAGCGGGCTGACCTGCGGCAGGCTGATGCGCAGGCGTCCCGCCGGTTTTCCCGCCACCTGCGACAGCTCAAGCTGCGCGGCCTCCATCTCACCGATAATGCGCCGGCTTCGCTCCAGAAACAGCGCCCCTTCAGCCGTCAGCGTCATGCTACGCGTGCTGCGATGGAACAGCCGGACGCCCAGCTTTTCCTCCAGCCGGGCAACGCTTTTGCTGACCGCCGAAGCAGAAAGCCCCAGCTGGCGACCCGCCGTCACGAAACTGCGGCTTTCCGCCACCTGCACAAACACCGTCACGCCGCTGAAGCTGTCCATTTTCACCTGCCGATTAACGAAATTTATTCACGGGTTTACTGAACTATACCCCACTTTTTCTTTAATACGTCACTGATTAAGGTAGTCGGACATTCACTGTTTTAAGGAATTCCAGATGAGCAACAGCCTTATTCCGCCGGTTTCGGCATCGCTTTCAGATCGCGTTGGCGCGGTCATTCAACAGGCCCTGGACCAGCAGAGACTGGTGGGTGCGGTTGTGCTGATTGCCCGACATGGCCACATTATTTACCGCCAGGCCGCCGGACTGGCCGACCGGGAAAACAACCGCGCCATGGCCCCGGGAACGCTATTCCGCCTGGCCTCGGTCAGCAAGCCGATTGTTTCCGCCGCCGCGCTGGTGCTGGTTGCGCGTGGCCAGCTCGATCTGGACAGCCCGGTCAACCGCCGGCTGCCGGAGTTTACCCCAACGCTGGCAGACGGCAGCCCTGCGACCATCACCGCCCGCCAGCTGCTGAGCCACACCGCCGGTCTGGGCTATCGCTTTTTTGAAAGCGATGAACAGGGTCCTTATGCGACGGCGGGCGTTTCCGACGGCATGGATTCTTCTGATATATCGCTGGACGAAAACCTGCGGCGCATTGCCCGCGTGCCGTTGCAGTTTGCACCGGGCAGCAGCTGGGCGTACTCACTGGCGACCGATGTTCTGGGCGCGCTGGTCGCTCGCGTCCACGGAACCACGCTGAATACGGCAGTTAGCGAGCTGATTACCGAACCACTGGCGATGCGTGACACGGCTTTTTACAGTACGGAACCACAGCGCGTCGCGTGCGCCTACGTCAATGATCGGCCCCAACCGCATCTGCTGCAGGAAGGTGAAATCGTACCGCCGTTCCCCGACGTGGTTGGCATTAATTACAGCCCGGCACGCATTTTCAATGCCGATGCTTTCCCTTCAGCGGGTGCAGGAATGGTCGGATCGGCAGATGATTTTCTGCGCCTGCTGGAAGCGCTGCGCGATGGAGAAACGCTGCTGCCGCGTACGCTGGTTGATGAAATGTCCCGCGACTGGACGCACGGGCTGGAGCGGGAAGATGCGCCCGGCATCGGTTTTGGCCTCGGTTTCTCGGTGCTGCGTGACCCCGAACTTGCCGCCTCGCCGGAGTCACCGGGTACCTGGCGCTGGGGGGGAGCCTACGGCCATTCGTGGTTCGTCGATCCGCAGCAGGGCCTGAGCGTGATTGCCTTTACCAATACGCTGGGCGAAGGGATGTCCGGGCAGTTCGTCAACGATCTGCGCGATGCGGTTTATGGTGTTTCCGCTACCGGCCGGGAGGCAGCATGAGCAGCGAGATCACCGCGTATATCGAACGCGATCGGCTGCCGGTTTCCGCCCTGCTCGCCCTGGCGCTGGCCGGATTCATCACCATTCTGACCGAGGCGTTACCGGCCGGACTGTTGCCTGAGATCGGCAGCAGCCTGTCCGTTTCCACCGCCAGCGCAGGCCAGCTGGTGACGCTGTATGCACTGGGATCGCTGCTGGCGGCGATTCCGCTGACGGTCGCTACCCAAAGCCTGCGCCGCAGGCCGCTACTGCTGACGGCGGTGTCCGGTTTTATTGTCGCCAATACGGTAACGGCGCTGTCCGGCGATTATCTGCTGACCCTGGCCGCAAGATTTCTGGCCGGTGTTTCCGCCGGATTACTGTGGGCGCTGATTGCTGGTTATGCCGCCAGAATGGTCAAGCCGTCGCTGAAAGGACGCGCGATCTCGCTGGCGATGGTCGGTACTCCGCTGGCGTTGTCTATCGGTATTCCACTGGGTACGTTTATCAGTGGAATTATCGGCTGGCGCAGCTGTTTTATGGCGATTTCCGCACTCAGCGTGCTGCTGATGCTGTGGATTGCGGTCAGCGTACCCGATTTTGCGGCCCAGCCCGCCGCAAAAAGGCTGCCGCTGTCCGGCGTACTTCGGCTGCCCGGAGTGCGTTCGGTGCTGGCGGCCACGCTGATTTTCGTGCTGGCGCATAACATTCTTTATACCTATATCGCCCCGTTTTTACAGGCGGTACGGATGGCAGATCGCATCAGCACCGTGCTGCTGGTGTTCGGCGTTGCATCCCTGCTGGGGATCTGGCTGGTTGGCATTACCATCGACCGCTGGCTGCGGGCGGGCGCGCTACTGTCAACGCTGCTGTTCGCGCTGGCGATGGTGCTTTTGCAGTGGGGAGGCGGCAGCCCGGCGGTGATATATTCGGCGGTCGTGCTGTGGGGGCTGGCATTTGGCGGCGCACCTTCACTGTTCCAGACGGCGCTGGCGAAAACCGCCGATGACTCGGCCGACGTAGCGCAGTCGATGCTGGTCACCGCATGGAATATCGCGATTGCGGGAGGCGGCGCGGCGGGCGCGGCGATTTTGACCGGGTTCGGCCCGGGTCTGTTTGCCCCCACGTTACTGGCCCTGCTGGCACTCACCTGGGGGACGATCTGGCGGGCAAAACGCCACGGATTCAGGGCGTAACGAGTGGATTAAGGCTCCATAAATAGCAGCGCGCGCTCGCTGAGATGCAGCTTTTCCCCCTGATAGCGGTGAGTCAGCGCATGATAAGACGGCGCGGCAATAATGGTCTTGATACTGTCGGACAGCGCATTTAACGCCTGCTGCATCTGTGGCAGGTAGTTATGCGTATCGTAAACGCGGTCGATCCCTTCCAGCGCGTGGTTCATGATCTTACGCGCCACATCGTTTGGCGTATCCAGCGCCGCCAGCCGGGATCGCGCGGTACGGCGCAGGTCGCGGGTGGTAAACGGCTCCAGGCCCAGCCCGCGATCGGCACGGATCATTCGTCGCAGCGCCTGAGTAATGGCTCCCTTAGATAAAGGACGTGACACTGTCACCGGTGACGGCACCAGCCAGGGGGAATCCTCCGGGCTGGCCCGCAAGAGTGCATCGATGCAGGTGCGCATCATTGGGGTGATCGGCAGAATATGCTCGCGCTGCGACTTATTTCGATCGCCCTGCCGCCAGATGCCGGACTCCAGATTAAACTCCTGCTTGCGCGCCTGCACCACCTCATCCGGCCGTCGCGCCGACAGCAGGCACAGCCTGAGTGCCCAGCGGCACTGCTCGGAAAGCTCCCACTCATCAAGCCCGTGCCAGAACACCCACACTTCCGCATCGCTTAATGTACGGGTTCCCGGCGGCGTGCTTCTTCCGGCAATATCGCGCTTTTTCATTGCACTTAGCGGTGAATGGTCGAGATATCCCTGAATTTCCGCCCAGCTGAGAAACTGCTTACAGAGGGAAAAAACGCGCCGCGCTTCCTCTTTTTTACCGTCGGCAATCAGGATATTAAACAGCCGGTTGAGCTGCAGGCGGGTCACCCCGCTCAGAGATCGATGGCCAATAACCGGCAGTACGTGCTTCAGCAAAGACGAAACGGCGATTTCCGGACGACGGCGGGTTTGCAGCAGTGAAAGGCGAACCCACAGTTTCATCACCTGCTGCACGCTGCCCTCATCTTCGCCGGACTCCAGCTGGATCAGCGAGGCGTTTTGTACCTCGTTCAGCCAGATCAAAACGTGGCGGCCAACGTGAGGCGAATGCAAAAGCGGTGTTTTCTGTTTTTCAGCCATACGCGGTTCCGGCGATATTTCCCAACAACGATCGGCTTATCCGGCAACGATCGCAGTTAATGATGTTCATTCCAGCCCGTTATCTTCTCTTACGCAGAGGGATAGATCGGTGATTTCAAAGCATATTTTACCTCGTAGCGCAGTATGACTCCAGACTTAATAGGTCTGGAGTCACAAAAATAACGCAGAACGAAATCTGATGAGGATGACGGGTCAATCCTCAGGCCAGTTCAATCAGCATTACGGCGGTGGTATTGGCTTCCAGAGCGTCAAAAATGTGAGGGCAGTCGGCAGAATAGCTGATGTAATCGCCCGCGCTGAGTTCAACCCACTGCTCCGCAGGACCGATCCGTGCGCGGCCGCTGCAAAGGATCACATGTTCCAGCGTCCCCGGCTGATGCGATTCCGACAGGCGCGGCTCGCCGGGCTGCACGCTGAGGCGATAGATGTCGCGCTGCGCCCCGACCGGGCATGCGGCCAGCAGCGTTGCAACATAGTTCGCCTGACCGGAAACCAGCGGCGTGCCTTCTCCGGCGCGGATCACCTGTACCTGCTGACGCGGCTGGGCGATCAGCCGGCTGACGGGAACATCCAGTGCCATCGCCAGCGACCACAGCGTTTCCAGGCCCGGATTTCCCAGACCGCTTTCCAGCTGCGAAAGCGTGGACTTTGCAATTCCCGCCCGTTTCGCCAGTTCGGTAACGGTGATACCGGCTTTTTCTCTTTCCCGCCGCAGCGCCTGTGCCAGCAGAGCAATCGGGGAATGGTTAAGGTTTGAAATCACTTCAGACACGGCTTTGTTTCCTATATCGGTCGTTTGTTCATCTTGACGAACAGACACACTATGTTCATCATAATAGTCATCTGTTCATTTTATCGTATTCACTCCGTTTGCACAGCATGCGGAGAAAAAAAGGAAAACAAATGACGTCGGCACGCGGAACAATTGAGATGACCCTGGCAATGGCCATTGCCGGAACAACCGGATGGATGGTGATACTTTCCGGGCAGGATGCGATCGCCGCCGTTTTCTGGCGCTGTCTGTTTGGCGCGGCGGCGATGCTGATCGTCTGTATCGTGGGTGGGCAACTTCGCCGCGGTGCAATGACCTTACCTCAATTTTTTCTGGCGCTGGCCGGAGGCGTGGCGTTGGTTATGAACTGGGTTCTGCTGTTCGCCGCCTATTCGGATGCGTCGATCGGCATTGCGACCGTGACCTATCACACTCAGCCGTTTATGCTGACCGCACTCAGCGCCCTGCTGTTTGCAGAAAAAATTACCCTGACCAGAGCGGGCTGGCTGCTGCTGGCTTTTGTCGGTTTGCTGATGATCGTTGCCGGTGGTGAAAACAGTCAGGGCGTCGGCGATCATTATCTGCGCGGAATACTTTTGGCTCTGGGTGGCGCATTTTGTTACGCCGGAGTGGCAATCACCGCACGCTATCTGAAACAGGTCGCGCCTCAGCTGCTGGTTCTGATCCAGCTGACGCTCGGCGCACTACTGCTGCTACCGTTAGCCCGGTTGAACGTTAGCGAATATCAAATGAACACATGGCTGGTTCTGATCGCGCTGGGTGCAGTCCATACCGGATTGATGTCGACACTGCTCTATTCAGCCATCGGCAAACTGCCCGGAAATCTGGTGGCTGCGCTCTCATTCTTATACCCGGTCATCGCCGTCGTCGTTGACTGGGCTGTGTTTGGTCACCGGCTCGGCCTTTGGCAATTTTTCGGCGGGCTGGCGATCCTGCTGGCCGCGGCGGCCAGCCATTTCAACTGGACGCCGGAAAAAATCTCACTGATGGCGAATACGGCTAAAGCCAAACGCCAGCGAGGTCAGGGCCAGCAAAACCGTCAGCACTAAAACGATCGCAGACAGCGCCGCCGAGGGTAACCGGCCCGTCATCGCCATCCCGGCGATCGAAGGCAGCAGTCCCCCTGCCAGATAACCGACGGTCTGCACCCATCCCGACAGTCTGACCGCCGAGGCGGCATCCGGGCTGATCGCAACCGGAAGATGCAGCGCCAGCGGAAAACAAAGTCCGATGGCGATCCCCATCAGCAACACGGGAACGACAACTGGCACTCCGACGGCGTAAAGTGCTGCCGCCATCATCGTTGCGATAGCGGCAGCCAGCATAGTGAAATATTCCCGACCGGAAAAAAGACGAACGAACAGTGGATAAAAAAGACTGACCAGCGTTGAAAACACAATCAGCAGCGTAGTCAGTGAATCGGCAGTGGATGCACTGTACCCATCATACCGCAGCCACGTGGGTAGCCAGGCGATCAGGGTGTAATTGATCCCCGCCTGCAAAGCAAAAAATAATGACAGGCCGGCGGCGAGCCAGAACATTGATTGCCCTTTGTTGACTGCCTGCTGCTGTTCGCGTTGTACAGGAAGTGAAAATAAACTCCAGCAGATCAAGGCCAGCAGCGTCGGCAATGCCCAGAAAGCCAACCCGCCGCCCGGGTGCCCGCTGATATCTGCTAACGACGCCGTGCTCAAGGTTGCCGCCCCCGCTCCGGCACCCATTGATGCGGCATACACACTCACGGCCAGTCGGCCACGATCGGCACAGCGGAGTTTGATAAAACCGGAAATCATCGGCCGGATCAGCGCATCACCCACGCCTACCAGCACCGCGGTCAACAACAGTAAGCCAAACCAGCTATCGAACCAGCGTAGTAGTTCACCGAAAAATACCAGCACCAGTCCGATCATCAGCGTTTGTTTCAGACCAACTCTTTTTTCCAGCAGAAACGCCAGCGGAGAAATAACCCCCATACAGACCACCGGGATACTGGTTAGCAAGCCAATCCCCGTGGCACCGACGTCATAAAACTGCCGTTGCAGCGTTTCGGCTAGCGGTGCAATAGAGGATATCCCGGGGCGTAAACAAAACCCGGCAAGGATTAAGAGAAATAAAACGGGAAATTTCAGAGAGATTTTCATTAACGTTAACCCGGGCACTGCATGTTGAGATGGAATGCAGAACAACACACAGCGCCGCTTAAGATAAAAAGTGGAGTCTGTGCGTTGAATGACGTTAACGCGTACGAATGTATCGACAATGAAAGTAGCATAACCCCGGCCTGGTGAAAACCCCTGTTCACCGGGGCTGAAGAGGGCACCGTTAGCCGCATGCTTTACAGTATGTTGTAACTATAATCGCCACCGATAATAATCCCGTCGCATCAAAACTGATATCAGGATCTATTAGGCAAAAAGGGCCACGCAGGGGTGAGTCCGCGGTCAATACTGTTGTCCTGTTTATCGATAATAACGAAACCGTATCGATAACTGTTTAATCTGCAATTGCGTTACGCCCGGATAAATCGCTTCGTCAGGTACAGCATTTTATTAAAATGCACAAAAGTGTGGAAGACATCAGATTTCTTCTCAGAACTTTGGTTGATAAATGGATTTTTTACAAATTTTGTAAAATCTCGGGTGACAGGGTAACGCGAATAGTTTATTAATGCGGTCGTTAATGTGATGACGGCAACGGCAGAGCACAAGCAATCTGAGGCATAGTGGATTATAAATTCCCACCTGTTTATCCAGCGTTGATTATGATATCCGCCTGCCTGCGGGGTAAAGTTTCATCAGATAATGATGAGTCACCAAAGAAAGTGTTAAGATTTATCCCATATGTTGTAAATATAGTCCTTTTGCCATTCACTACATTAGTGACTAAACTTGCACTGAAGAAACATTTAAAGAAACATTTTTTTTGATTTAGTGTTTTTTCGTGATTCATTTGTCTGTACACTTGTCTTCGAAACATTAGTTGACTAAATTTAAACCAACCCAAAGGTTACGGATTCCGTTATGAGTGAAACGCTGAAAGTATTAAATAACATTCGCACCCTTCGTGCCCAGGCTCGTGAAGTCTCTTTAGTTGAACTGGAAGAGATGCTGGAAAAACTTGAAGCGGTTGTGAACGAACGACGTGAATCAGAAGCCGCTATCGCTTCTGAGATTAAAGAGAAAGAAGAGAAGCTGGCTAAATACCGTCAGATGCTGCTGGAAGACGGGATTGATTTAAGCGAACTGACCGCCGCTGATACTACCGCTGGCAAAACCCGTACCAAGCGCGCACCTCGTCCGGCTAAGTATGAATATACTGATGAAAACGGCGAAACTAAATCCTGGACCGGCCAGGGCCGCACCCCGGCTGTGATCAAGCAGGCGCTGGATGCGGGTAAATCACTGGATGATTTCCTGATCAAGTAATGATAAAGGGTCACTCTTTTGAGTGACCCTTTACTTTTCCACTTCGGCAATCGCTGACTTTTTAATCTCTTTCTATTTAAAACCCACCGCAAAACACCGACCTTTTTTTCCTGCCCAACGCGTTAACGTTGACGCTTTGATCGTCCTGGATAATCCCGAACACAGAAAAATCTGTATGTGCAGGTTGAATTTGATCCATACCCACAATATAGCACCTGGCTTTTGACGGCCGATTCGGTTTAGTGCAACCTGGCGAAAGCAAGGCCCTAATAATAGCGACATTCTGAGTGTCTGACCGACATAAAGCCGCTGCCGGGATAACCTTATTCATTACTAACATGAGTAGTAACCTCACTTTAGCCGGGTCAACCCGTCGCACCGGATGCCCGTTCAGACAAAAATACCGCCGCGAAATTTCTTATCGCCCTCATCGCGGTAAAACGGACCAGTGTTAATATTCGCACCGGCGCTGCGCATTGATTACTCCTGTTTTGAAAATATGCGACACCTGACTGACGGAAACCCAGCGGTAAAGTTAGCTTCGTTATTCCACAGCGTCAGACCGCTTTATGCGATCCAGCAGCAGTAACAGACGGTCAATATTGGCGTCTTCCGTTCGCCATGAGGAAATGCTGATACGTAAAGCGGGTTGCCCCTGCCATTGCGTCGCAGCAAACCAGGTTTCTCCAGACGCCTGAACCGCATCGCGAATACGCAGCGTCTGCTGTTGATCATCAGCACGGAACAGGACCTGGTTTAGCACCACCCGATTTAAAACCCGATAGCCCGAGGATGACAAGCCTTCGGCAACTCGCTTTGCCAGCCGACAGTGACGTTCAATCATCTCCGCCACACCCACCCTCCCCAGCGAACGCAGTGCAGCCCAGACCGGAATACCGCGCGGGCGTCGAGAGAACTCCAGCGTCAGATTTTTCTGCGCATCCTCTGCCGCCGCGGAATAAACCGCATCGCCGCGCAGGGTGGCCGAAAGAGCCGACGCATGGCGGCAAATCGCCATTGCACAGTCATAGGGTGTGTTCAGCCATTTGTGCGCGTCGGTAGTCCAGCTGTCGGCCAGCTCAATGCCCGAAGTCAGCTCGTTGAGTGATGAAGCTCTGGCCCACAGACCGAATGCACCGTCAACGTGTACCCAGCTTCCTGCCGCCTTTGCCAGCGGAATAAGCTGTGCAAAATCATCAAACTCACCGCTGTTAACCTCTCCAGCCTGCAGGCACAGAATGGTGCGGTCGTTCAGCTCCGGCAGTCGCTCTATATCCACCTGTCCTCGTTCATTCACCGGCGCGATTAACAGATGGCGCAATCCAAAACCGAGCACCCGCAGCGCCTTAATCACCGTGATATGCGCCAGCGCCGACACCACTACGCGGATCTCCGGCGCACCGATCAGCCCGTCCTGGTCAAAGTCCCAGCCCTGTTGCTTCAGCAGCTCGCGCCGGGCGGTCGCCAGGCAGCTCAGGGTACAGGCCGTGGCGCTGGTGCCAAATCCCACCGCGCTTTCGCGGGGTAAGTCGAGGATTTCCAGCAGCCAGCGCGCGGCCTGCCGCTCCAGCGTGGCGGACACCGGCGAATTATCCCAGCCGGAAGCGCACTGATCCCAGGCAATCATCAGCCGCTCGGCGGCGCTGGCCACCGGCAGAGCCGCGCCAATAACAAAGCCATAATAGTCCGCCCCGTTAGAGGCGGTAGTTGCGGGCGAGCCAACGTCATCGAGCATTGCCAGCGTGTGTTCTGGCGGATAACCGTCCAGTGGCAAAGGTTCATCAAAGCGTTTCAGTCCGGCAATCGCTTCGGCATCGGGAAAGACCCGGCGCGCAGGCAGCGAACGGGTATACTCCAGCGCGCGCTGGTCAGCCGCCGCCAGCAGTGCAAGTTCATCCATTTTTCACCTCGTGTGATTGTGTCGATAAGCCAAAAATTAGTGCCAGCAGGCTGATAGCTGCCCCGGCGAGGCACACCGCCGACCAGCCACCGTACGCGAACGCCTGCGTTGAAATCAGCGCCCCCATGCCGCTGCCTGCGGAATAAAACAGCATATAGGCAGCGATCAGCTGCGAACCTGACGCGTTCATGCCGCTAAGTAACAGGCTCTGGCTGGTCACGTGCAGCGCCTGTCCGCCGGCATCCAGCAGAAAAATGCCGATAATCAACAGTAGCAGCGAACTCTCCCCCAGCCACAGCGGCAGCCAGCTAAGCAGCAGTATCAGCAGTGAAAACCGGGTGTTGCTGCGAGCCAGCCCACGGTCGACTCGCCTGCCCGCCCGGCTGGCAATCAGCGCGCTGGCTGCCCCCACCAGCCCCAGCGCGCCGGTCTGTGCGTGGCTGAAACTCCAGGGGGATGGCGTTAACAGCAGTACCAGCGCACTCCAGAAAATCGCGAAACTGGCAAACATCAGCAGCGCCAGCACCCCGCGTATCTGCAGCTGTTTATGGTGATGCAGCAGATGCCAGAGCGCAGCGAGCGGTGCGCGTCCACCGTCTGTCTTCTGCTGCGGGAGAACGGGCAGCCGCCGCCAGAGCACGGCCGCCAATAGCGCCATCATCAGTGCAGAAGCAAAATAGACGCTGCGCCAGCCCGCAATATCGTTGACCACTCCGGCAAACACCCGAGCCAGCAGCAGCCCGATCACCACTCCGGCAGAAACGGCACCCACCGTCTGGCCACGCGAATGCTCCGGTGCCGCTGCCGCAGCAAAGGCGATCATCCCCTGAGTCATTGCGGTGCCGGTCAGTCCGGTCAGCAGCATCGCCAGCAGCAGCATCGTGGCGGAGGAGGAAACCGCCACCAGCAGCAGTGAAGCGATCAGCGCCAGAAGCTGGCCGCGCATCAGCCAACGGCGGTTGAGCCTGTCGCCCAGCGGCACCACGAACAGCAGCGCCAACAGGCAGCCCAGCTGCGTGGCGAAAATTATCGCGCCCAGCGAGGCGGAACGCAGCCCGTAGGTGATACCGAGGGTATCCAGCAGCGGCTGGGCATAATAAACGTTGGCGACGCTGAGCCCGGTAGTCGCCGTAAACAGAGTGACCTGCCAGACGGACAAACTCTGTGGCGATCCGCAGGCCGGAATAATGTGACTCACTGCTGCCTCCTGATTAGTTTCAAATTAAAACCAATTGCAGCCTGCGTGAAATGGTTTTAAAATGCAACTGAATAATTTTTAGGAGATGAAACGATGGCGGCAACTGTTTCGTTCAGCCAGTCACCCTGCCCGGTGGCGCGGAGCGTGGATCTGATCGGCGATCGCTGGATGCTGATGATCCTGCGCGACGCCTTTGACGGCAGCCGGCGATTCAGCGAATTTCAGCGCGGCCTCGGCGTGGCGCGCAATATTCTGGCGGACCGCCTGAAAAAACTGGTGGAAGCCGATCTGTTCAAGGTGCAGCCCGCCTCGGACGGCACCGCGTGGCAGGAATATGTGCTGACCGAGCGCGGCCTGGCCACGTTTCCGCTGATCGTAGCGCTGCGGCAGTTTGGCGAGAATCAGCTGTTCGGTGCCGGTGAGGCGCACTCCGAACTGCTGGAAGCCGCCAGCGGGAAAACGCTTTCCCCCCTGCGGATACTCAACCACCAGGGTGACGAGATCACCCCGGAAATGACCCGGGTGCAGAAGCTCGGCTGAGCCTTATGCAAAAAACGCAAATAGCTAGATGAATTCCTTGGTTCACCAAACCCCTTGTCAGGATTGATATTTATCGTCAGCAGATAAAACAAACTGACAATAAAGGAATTCCTCATGCGCACGACTTTCCGCCTCAACGCCCTCGCCGGCGCACTGGCGTTATTTTCCGGGGTGATTGCCGCACAGGCCGCCGATAAACCCGTTCAGGGCGGCACGCTGGTTTACCTTGAGCAGCAGGCACATACCAACCTTTATCCGCCGGCCGGTGGCTTCTATCCCAACGGCGGCATCCTGAATCAGATCACCGATAAACTGACCTGGCAGAACCCGAAAACGCTGCAAGTGGAACCGTGGATTGCGGAAAGCTGGAGCAGCAACGCGGACAAAACCGAATACACCTTTAAAATCCGCCCGGGGGTGACGTTCTCTGACGGCACGCCGCTGGATGCCAACGCGGTCGCGAAAAACTTTGATACCTACGGCCTCGGCAATAAAGCCCAGCGCCTGCCGGTGTCGGAAGTGATCAACAACTATGACCACAGTGAAGTGATCGACCCGCTGACGGTGAAGTTCTTCTTCAAAAAACCGTCGCCGGGCTTCCTGCAGGGCACCGCCACCATCGGTTCAGGCCTGGTTTCCCTCAGCACGCTGGCGCGCAATTTTGAGGCGCTGGGCGATGCCCGCCACATTATTGGTTCCGGTCCGTTTGTGGTCAGCGATGAGAAGCTGGGCCGCGAGGTGGATCTGAAGGTCCGCACGGACTACCAGTGGGGACCGAAGAACGGTTCACAGCAGGGCCGCGCCAATCTGGACGCGATTAAAATTATCGTCACCCCGGAAGACAGCGTGCGCATCGGCGCACTGCTGGCAGGCCAGGCGGGAGCCATTCGCCAGGTGCAGGCCTACGATGAAAAGCAGGCAGAACAGCAAAACTTCCCGATTTACGCGGCACCAACTCGCGGGATTAACGACAGCCTGAGCTTCCGCCCGGACAACGCGCTGGTCGCCGATGTGAAGGTGCGTAAAGCCCTGCTCCACGCCACCAACAGCCAGCAGATCGTCGACACCCTGTTCTCTCCTAACTATCCGGTGGCGAAGTCGGTGCTGGCCAGCTCGGCCGCGGGCTTCGTTGACCTCAGTGACCAGCTAAAATTTGACCCGGCGCTGGCCAACAAACTGCTGGACGAAGCGGGCTGGAAAGCGGGCAGCGACGGCATCCGTCAGAAAGACGGCCAGAAGCTGGCGCTGACGGTGTATGAATCCCTGCCGCAGCCGCAGAACAAAGAGGTCTTACAGCTGGTGGCACAGCAGTGGAAACAGGTCGGCGTCTCTCTGGCGGTGAAAGCGGGCGATGCGGGCAGTAAAACCGTCGATAACCTCGACCCGCAGAAAACCCCGGTTTCCGTCACCGAAGTGGGTCGTGCCGATCCGGACGTGGTGAAAAGCCAGTTCTATCCGACCAACCGCGATGGCCTGTTGCAGAAAGGCGGTTCGAGCAGCCTGGTGAAAACCTTCCGCGACGACAAGCTCAACGGCATTCTTGAAGGCATCGCGGCCGAAACCGATCCGCAGAAACGCCTGGCGCTGACCGGCGATGCGCAGCGCTATCTGATCGAGCAGGCCTATAACATTCCGATCTTTGAAGAACCGCAGGTGTTTGCCGGCGCACCGTGGCTCAAGGGTCTGACCTTCGAAGCCGTGGGTCGCCCGAGCTTCTACGGTGCATGGCTGGAAAAACACTGAGGTAAACAGCGATGACGGGATATTTCACTCAGCGACTGGGACAGGCTCTGCTGGTGCTGTGGGTGGCGTTTACCGTCTCCTTTGTGCTGCTACAGGTGCTGCCCGGCGATGCGATTCTGATTAAATTTCAGAACCCTGATTTAGGACTGAGCCCGGCGCAGATCGAAGAGATGCGCCAGTCTTACGGGGCCACCACGCCGCTGTGGCAGCAGTATCTGCACTCTCTCGGCAGTATGCTGCGCGGAGACTTTGGCTTCTCCGTGCAGGCCGGGGTGCCGGTCAGCGAACTGCTGGCCGAAAACTTCCCTGCCACGCTGCACCTGGCGCTGCCGGGCTTTGTGCTGGCCACGCTGCTGGCGGTGGTGATTGCCTTCAGCTCCAGCCTCACCGGGCTGCGCTGGCTGCGTAACGCCCTGCAGTCGCTGCCGTCTCTGTTTATCTCAATCCCCACCTTCTGGCTGGGGATTGCATTGATTCAGGTCTTCTCCTTCCAGCTGCGCTGGATACCGGTGATCAACCCCGGCGAGTGGGTCGGTCTGATCCTGCCGGTGATCACCCTGGCGGTGCCGATTTCAGCGCCGCTGGCGCAGATCCTGATCCGCAGTATTGATCAGGTGCAGACCCAGCCCTTTGTCGCCGTTGCCCGCGCCAAAGGAGCCAGCCAGCGGCAGGTGCTGTGGCATCACGTGGCGCGAAATGCGCTGCTGCCCGTGCTGACTATTGCCGGTCTGCTGCTGGGCGAGCTGATTGCCGGAGCGCTGATTACCGAAACGGTGTTCGGCCTCAGCGGGCTGGGCCAGCTGACTCAGCAGGCGGTGAACAATCAGGACGTGGCGGTGCTGCAGGCGATCGTGATGATTTCCGCTACCGGCTTCGTGCTGATCAATTTACTGGTCGACGTCTTCTCTCCGTTACTCGACCCACGTCTTAAGCATTATCAGAGGGCGGCATCATGAGCCTCGCCGATTTGAACAGCACACACAAATCTACCCGCCTGTACTGGCGCAACATTCTGCCACGTCAGTTTCGTCCGGGGCTGGTGCTTGCCTGGCTGGTGATTGCCATCGCCATTCTCTGGGCGCTGGTTCCCGGCTGGTTTACTGACTGGAGCGCAACCGAAGGGGTGGCCGGGGCGCAGCGCCTGGCACCGCAGGCCGGGCACTGGCTCGGCACCGATCAGCTGGGGCGCGATCTCTATGCGCGTATCGTCTGGGGCGCATCCCATTCACTGAGCGGCGCGCTGGTGGCCGTGGCGCTGGGTCTGACGGTGGGCACGCTGCTCGGCGTGATCGCCGGGGCACTGGGAGGTCGCAGCGAAAGCGTGGTCATGCGGCTGGTGGACGTGCTGCTGGCGATTCCCGGCCTGCTGCTCTCCCTGAGCATCATCATTCTGCTGGGCTTCGGCACCGTTAACGCCGCAATTGCGGTGGGGATCACCTCCATTGCCAACTTCGCCCGCCTGGCCCGCTCTGAGGTGGTTCGCGTGCGCCATTCCGAATACGTTGAGGCGGCTTACGGCAGCGGCGGCACCTTCTTCGCGGTGCTTTGGCGGCACATTTTACCGAACTCGCTGACGCCGGTGCTTGCGTTCTCCGCGCTGCAATTCGGCAGTGCAATCCTGGCGATTTCCACACTCAGCTTCCTGGGTTACGGCACACCGCCGCCTACCCCGGAGTGGGGGTTACTGATCGCCGAAGGACGTAACTATATTTCTACCGCCTGGTGGCTGACCACCTTCCCGGGGATTGTTGTGGTACTGGTGGTACTGGCCGCCAACCGCATCAGCCATCATTATTCAGGAGGCCGCCGATGAGCGAATCGACCCAACCGGTGCTCAAAGTGAACAATCTGAGCATCGCCTACCGCAGCGGCGGCGAGCAAAAACGCGTGATCCACAATGTGTCATTCAGCGTGGAGCGCGGCGAAGTGGTGGCGCTGGTCGGCGAGTCCGGTTCCGGTAAAACCACCACCGCACAGTCGATTATCGGCCTGCTGGCGGACAATGCGGTGCGCGAAGCCGGGCAAATCTGGCTGAACGGCGTGGAGATCACCCACTGGTCGCAGAAGCGCCTGGACGGCATTCGCGGTGCCGCTATCAGCCTGATCCCGCAGGACCCCGGCAGCTCGCTGAACCCGGTGAAAACCATTGGTGCGCAGGTGGAAGAGATCCTGCTGCTGCATGAACCATTATCACGCCAGCAGCGCCGCGAGCGCGTGGTGGCACTGCTGAAGCGCGTCGGGCTGTCGCATCCCGAACAGCGTGCGCAGCAGTATCCTCATCAGCTTTCCGGCGGCATGAAGCAGCGGGTGCTGATCGCCATTGCTATTGCGCTGAAACCGGCGCTGATTATCGCCGATGAGCCGACCAGCGCGCTGGATGTCACCGTGCAGAAGCGCATTCTCGATCTGATCGACGAGCTGCGCCGTGAGTCGGGTACCGCAGTGCTGTTTGTCACCCACGACCTGGCCGTGGCGGCGGCGCGTTCCGATCGCATTCTGGTTTTCCGCCACGGTGAGATCCGTGAACAGGGCAGCGCGGAAGCGATTGTCCATTCACCGCAGGATGCCTATACCCGGCAGCTGTTCGCCGATGCGCCCGCGCTTTCCGGAAGCGGTTTCGCTCCGACTCAGCGGCAGCAGTTTTCCCAGCCGGCGGTTGAGATTATTGGCCTGAACAAATATTTCTCTCTGGGTAAAGGCGAAGGCTTCCAGGCGCTGAACAACGTGTCGTTCAGCGTTCAGCGCGGTACGACGCATGCCCTGGTCGGAGAATCCGGGTCGGGCAAAACCACCCTCGCCCGCATCCTGCTTGGCTTCCAGCAGGCAGACAGCGGCAGAGTGGTGATTGACGGTATTGATGCCTCATCGCTGCGTGGCGAAGCCCTGCGCCAGCTGCGCCGCAAGATCCAGCTGGTCTATCAAAACCCGTTTGCCTCGCTCGATCCGTCACAAACGCTGTACCGGGTGATTGAAGAGCCGCTGCTGAACTACGAACCGCTGAGCCAGCAGGAACGCCGTCAGCGCGTGGAAGAAGCAGCGACCCGCGTGGCGCTGCCGCTTACCCTGCTGGAGCGCAAACCGCATGAACTTTCCGGCGGCCAGCGCCAGCGCGTGGCGATTGCCCGTGCGCTGATCCTGCGCCCGCAGATCCTGGTACTGGATGAAGCGACGTCGGCGCTGGATGTCACCATTCAGGCGCAGATCCTCACCCTGCTGCTTCAGCTACAGCAGGAACTGGGTCTGAGCTATCTGTTTATTTCACACGATCTCGCCACGGTCCGGCAGCTGGCGCACAGCGTTTCCGTGCTGCGTGCCGGGCAGCAGATCGATTACGGCAACACCGCCGAGGTGTTTAATCGCCCCGCCAGCGACTACACCCGCGAACTGATTGCCGCGATCCCCGTTTTGACTCGCGCTAAGGACACCGCATGACCGCTAAACGTCTTGGATTTTTCACCCGCCTGCTGGATAAAACCAGCGCGCAGGAACGCTATCACCTGGCCACGCTGCAAATTCAGCATGCGGAACGCTGGGGATTTGACACCGCCTGGGTCGCCCAGCACCATTTTCACGAACACGAGGGCGGTCTGCCCTCCCCGCTGCTGTTCCTCGCCAGCGTGGCTGCGCAGACGTCACGCATTCGTCTTGGCACGGCGATTATCACCCTGCCGATGGAAAACGCGCTGCGGGTAGCGGAAGATGCCGCCGTACTCGATCTGCTCAGCCATCATCGCCTGGAACTGGGTCTGGGGTCCGGCGGCACGCCCACCTCATTCCTGCCGTTCGATCTGACCTTTGAGCAGCGTGCCGACGCCTTCTCGGCCAATCTGGATACGCTGCTGCAGGCCTGGGGCAACGCACCGCTGGCTCATGAGGACAACCGACTGTATCCGGCCGCGCCCCAGCTGGCCGATCGCCTGTGGCAGGCCACGTTCTCGGTTGCCGGAGCCGCCCGTGCCGGGGCCGCCGGGCACGGGCTGATGCTGTCACGCACCCAGCCGCGCCCGGCAGGTCAGCCGGACCTGCCGCTGGATGCCATTCAGAATCCGCTGATCGATGCCTATCTGGAGGCACTGCCTTCCGGTGTTGAACCGCGCATTCTGGCCTCGCGCACCGCCTTCGTCAGCCGCGACGGCAGTGAAGCGCGCCGCCTGGCCCTGCCGGGGCTCACCGCACAGGCGGAACAACACCGTGCCGCCGGGCATGTCGTACCGGGCGATACGCTGGATGATTATATTACCGCCTTTGATGCCCATCTCGGCACGCCGGAACAGGTTGTCGCCTCGCTGCGCAGGGACAGCACCCTACCGCGCGTCACCGATATTTCGTTCCAGGTGCACTCTATCGATCCGCCGCATCAGCACATTTTAACCTCTATCGAACTGCTGGCCACCGAGGTCGCCCCGGCGCTGGGCTGGCGACCGGCCGTTAGCGCACAGAACTACAAGGAAACCGTATGACTCAGTCTCAGGATTTACTGCAAAAACTGGCCGATATTGCGGCAGACAGCCCGCTTGCGGAAGCCCGCCTGACCCGGGAAGCCGCGACTACCCATACCCAGGGCAGCTACGATGTGCTGTTTAGCGGCAATGATTCGGGCGATTTCCCGCTCTCTCTGCGCCTGGCTCTGGCAGAGCAGATTGCCCGCTGGCACGGCGAAGAAGCGCTGGCAGCGCACTATGCCGGGCGGATCACCACAGCCCCGGCAGAGGATCGGCTGGCCTCCGCACTGGCACACTCCGAGCTGCTGACCTTTAAACCGGCCTGCGCAGAACCGGCACACCTGCAGGCGCTGGAACAGGCGGGCTGGAGTAAAGAAGCCATTGTGACCCTTTCTCAGCTGGTGGCGTTTGTCAGCTTCCAGAGCCGACTGCTGCGCGGTTACCGCCTGCTGAACGGCGAGAACGGTTCGGCGGCCAGCTCACAGCCGGTTACTGCGGCCGCCTGGCGCACCGAACCACAGACCCTGAGCGGGAAAAATGCGCCACCGGCCTTTACGCGTGAAGAGCTGGGCTGGGAGCCATGGCTGGCAGCCAAACCGCTGGCCGAGTTCAATGCGCTGGAAAAAGCCACGCTGGCCAAGTTCGGCCACACTGATTCTGATTACTTCCGCCTGCTGGCGCGCAATCTGCCGCTGCTGGAACAGCGCACGCTGACCGATAAGGGGATTTTCTTCACCTCCGGCGGGCTGCCGCGCAAGGAGCGAGAGCTGGCCGCCACCGTCGCCAGTAAGGTCAACGGCTGTATTTTTTGCGCCTCAGTTCACGCCCGTAAGGCCGCGCAGCTGTCGAAACAACCGGAAGACATTCAGCGCCTGATTGATACCGCCCCCGGTAAACCACTGGCGGTGGATCAGTCCCCGCGCTGGCTGGCGCTGATCGACCTGGCCGCTTCGCTTTCCGCCACCCCGCCAACGGCCAATGTTAAGCAGCTGGCTACCCTGCGTGAACAGGGGCTGAGCGAACTGGAACTGGTGGATCTGATCCAGTCTACGGCGTTCTTCGCCTGGGCTAACCGCCTGATGCTGACTCTCGGCGAGCCGTACACCGAAACCGTCTGACTTGACAGGGGAGCGCACGCTCCCCTTTTCACAGGAGCGATAAATGTCACAACTGCAACCCGCACTGGATCACGTGGTGATCAACGTCGGCCCACAGCTGGATGAGGCGGCAGCGCTGTTTCAGCGTCTCGGTTTCCAGCTTACCGCACGCGGCCACCACTCGCTGGGTTCAAGTAATCACCTGGCGATTTTCGACAATAACTACCTTGAACTGCTCGGTTATGAACCGGATCGCGGCAATCTGCGCCGCGATCTGTGGCAATCGCCGATTGGCCTTTCCGGGCTGGTGTGGAAAACCAACGATGCCGATGCGGTGTACCAGCATCTGCAACAGCAGCAGCTGGCCGATACGCCACCGGGGTCGTTTTTCCGTCCGGTCACCCTGCCGGACGGCAGTGAGACGGAAGCCCGTTTTCGTACCGTCAGACTGCATGCCGATCGCGTACCGAACGGCCGCAGCTTCTTCTGCCAGCATCTGACTCCAGACGCGGTTTGGCAGAAAGACTGGCAGGTACATTCGAACGGCGTCACGCAGATCCGTGAATTCGTTATCGCAGCGGATCATCCCGGACAGGCCGCCGAGGTTTATCTTCAGCTGTTCCCTTCCGTGGCGCTACAGGAAACGGAAAGCGGTGAACGGGTCATTGATGCAGGCGTGGCGCGGATACGCTTTGTTCCGACCGAGGCGGCGAAAGCCGAGTTCGGCACGCTGCCGGACGACTACAACGGTTCGGCCAGAATGGTGGCGCTAAGCCTGCACAGCACCTCGCTGGAACAGGTGAAAAACAGCCTGTCCCAAAGCGGTATTCTCTTCCATGAGGATCGGCAGGGCGTTCGCGTTGATGCCCGGCACGCATTCCAGCTGGCGCTGCGCTTTACGCAGTAAACCGAGGCGAAAAGGTCAGTACAGCGGCATGGGTCACACGGACCAGGCAGGTCAGGCAGGTCAGGCAGGTCAGGCAGGTCAGGCAGGTCAGGCAGGTCAGGCAGGTCAGGCAGGTCAGGCAGGTCAGAATCGCTCAGACCGGTCGTAAAAATAGCGGGCATTGGCCCGCTGTTTAATTTTACCCGTCGGCAAAAAAACGGTGCTTAGCCGAGATACTCGATAATCGACAGGCCGCCGTTATAGTCGGTACTGTAGATAATGCCCGCGGCATCTACAAACACATCACACGACTGGATCACCTGCGGGCGTCCCGGCCTTGTATCCATCATTTTTTCCGGGGCGGCAGGCACCAGCGCACCGGTTTCCACCGGCTGATACGGATTGCTGATGTCGTAGGCACGCACGCCCGCATTCTGCCAGGTAGCAAAGATCAGCGATGAGCTGACAAAGCTTCCCGGGCGGTTTTCATGCAGGTTGTGCGGACCAAAGTGCGCCCCTTTCGCCACGTAGTCGATTTCACCCGGCTGCGGGAAGGTCGAAATGCTGATCGGATTGGACGGTTCGCGAATATCAAACAGCCAGATATGCTTCTCCCCGTCTTCCTGGTTATCCAGCACCGCTTCATCCAGCACCACCAGCAGATCGCGATCCGGCAGCGGCAGCGCGGTATGCGTTCCGCCACCGAACGGCGGGCTCCAGTTGCGGTGGCTTATCAGCGTCGGCTGGCTGCGATCGCTGACGTCCAGCAGCGTCAGGCCGCCGTCACGCCAGCTGCCGTAGGCGGTATCGCCGCTGATAATCGCATGATGCAGCGCATAGCGTTTACCTTCCGGCCAGTCGGGCTGTTCGCCTTCTGCGGCGTTCATGCCCGGCAGCCACCAGCGGCCTGCCACCTCCGGCTTTTGCGGATTGGCGAGGTCGATGGTCAGGAAGATATAGTCGGTAAAACCGTCCAGCAGCGCGGACACGTAGGCCCAGCGGCCGCCCACATACCAGATGCGGTGAATACCAATACCGTTCAGCGGCAGGAAGCTGATTTCACGCGGGCGATCGGGGATGGAAATATCAAAAATGCGCAGACCGGCGCTCCAGCCCTTATCCTGCACATCGCTGACCGTCTCCCCCACCGAGCGGGTGTAATACACCTTCTCATCGGCAAATCGCACGTCGGCAAACAGGTCGCGGGCGTTGATCACCAGCAGCAGATCGTCATGCGCCTGGAGATGCACATTCCACGTTCCCGGCGGCGCGGCAATATAACCTGCCGGCCGGGGGTTTTTCGCATCACGGACATCAATAATCGAAAAACCGGAAGAAACCATATGGCCCACGTAGGCGTAGCCACGGTGAACCATGACCTGTACACCGTCCGGTCGCCCACCCTGGTCGCTGTGACCAATCAGGCGCATGTTCCGGCTGAATTCCGGGATCGGTAAACTGTCTGACACGGTATCGTCCTTACTTTTTGTATTTCGCTTCCAGGGTGGCGAACCACGGTGCCACGAAGTCTTCGGTCTGGCCCCAGCCCGGGATGATTTTGCTCAGGCCCGCCACGTTAACCGGGCCAGGCTGGGCTGCCAGCAGCGCCTGCGGAATAGTGGTGGCTTTGAACTCGTAGCTGTCCGGCGTGGCTTCACCCGCCAGTTTCAGCGCCACCAGGCGCACGTTGGTGGCACCGATCAGTTTTGGATCGACCGCCGCAGTGACTTTCCACGGGCTGCCGGCTTCACGCATCAGCTGCAGATCCTGGTTGGAAACGTCGATGCTGTAGAGTTTGATTTCGGTACGGCCATTCTCTTTCAGCGCCTTCATCGCACCCTGGCTGAAGGCGTCCCAGGTTCCCCAGATCGCATCCACTTTGCCTTTCGGGTATTTGGCCAGCAGCGCGCCCACTTTATTGGCGGTATCACCCTGCACATCGGAGGAAACAGCACCGACGGATTCCAGCTCGTGGATACCCGGGTTTTCCTGCAGCAGCTGCTTATAAGCGGCCTGACGACGTTCCATCGGCGGGAAACCGGCAACCCACAGTTTGATGATGTTGGCTTTACCGTTGTGATCCTGCACCAGCTGACCGAAGGAGAGTTTGGTCAGCGAGGCATCGTCCTGCTGGGTAACGGTCGCGCCCGGAATAGTGCCGTCAACGGAGGTATCAAACACCGACACCGCAATGCCGCTGTCGACGATCTTTTTAATCAGCGGTGCGGCATACGGCGCGCGCCCCTGTGACAGAATGATCCCATCATACTTCTGGCTGATCGCCTGGTTGACGAAATCCTGGAATTTCGCGTCGTCACCGTTGGTTAAAAAAGTACTGACCTTAAAGCCCAGCGCTTTACCCTGCTGGATCGCGCCCTGAACGAACTGTGTGGTGTTATCGTCAGAACCGAGGTTACGGATCACGGCGATACGCACCGGGCCATCATGGCTGGCAATTTTCTCCGGTACCGGAGTCGGCGTGGCGGCATGAACGGGCAGAGCGCTGGCAACTAACAGAGCCAGTACGGAAAAAATTGGTTTCATCAGAGATCCCTGTGGCAAAAAGTAAACTGGAGAATAAACGGCACGATATGTCACTTTTTCATGCCTGTAACTGACTGACAAAGAAGTAAAAGGAATAAGTAACTATAAAAAAAGTATTAGCCTGTGGCAGAGGCTCTACAGCAGGATAGAGGCAAAGAAACACTAAGGATTATCATGGACATTACTGCAATTCAGGTCGTTCCCGGCCCCGCTAACTACTATTCCCATCCCGGCGCACTGACGCGTCTGGCAGATTTCTATAGCGAAGAACAACTTTCACATGCCGTGTGGCTTTACGGCGAGCGAGCAATTCATGCCGCGCGACCTTTCCTGCCTGCGGCATTCTCACAGAACGGCGCGCGACACCTGCAATACGGCGGTCACTGTACCGACCCCGATCTTGCCGAGCTGGCACAGGCTGCCGGTGACGATCGCCAGGTGGTGATTGGCGTGGGCGGCGGTGCGCTGCTGGATACCGCCAAGGCGCTGGCGCGCCGCCTTAATCTGCCGTTTGTTGCCATTCCTACCATCGCCGCCACCTGCGCCGCCTGGACGCCGCTTTCGGTGTGGTACAACGCAGCCGGCCAGGCCTCGCACTACGAAATATTCAACGATGCGAATCACCTGGTGCTGGTGGAGCCGGAAATCCTGCTGCAGGCCCCGGTTGAATATCTGCTGGCCGGGATCGGCGATACGCTGGCGAAGTGGTATGAAGCCGTGGTGCTGGCACCCGAACCCAAAAAACTGCCGCTGACCGTACGTCTGGGCATTGATACTGCTGCCACCCTGCGCGATGTGCTGCTGGGGCAGAGTGAAGCCGCGCTGGCTGACCAGCAGAAAGGCGTGCTGAGTCAGGATTTCATGGACGTGATTGACGCCATCATCGCCGGCGGCGGCATGGTAGGCGGCCTCGGCGAACGCTATACGCGTATCGCGGCAGCGCATGCTGTGCATAACGGTCTGACCATTCTGCCGCAAACGGCACGCTATCTGCACGGTACTAAAGTGGCCTACGGTATTCTCGTGCAGTGCGCGTTGCTGTCCGAAGAAGCCGCCACGCGTCAGCTGATTGCGGCCTATCAGCGCTTCAATCTGCCAACCACGCTGGCGGCGCTGGGCGTGGACGTCAACGATCCGGCCCAGATCGATCCGGTCATCGCGCACACCCTGCGTCCGAAAGAATCGATCCATGCGCTGCCGATCCCCGTTACGCCGGACAGCCTGCGTGCAGCGTTCCTTCACGTTGAGTCCTTAGGTCAGTAAAACGCAGAGTCGGCTCATCTTACCCAGGGTGAGCCAGATATTTATCCACAGAATCGGGGGATAATTCAGTGAGTAACTGTATTAAACCTGAGAAGAAACACCTCGTAAAAATCATTAACGATTTGATAGCTGGTGGTTTTTTTTATTTGTGAATCGGCCAGGGGTGAACGAACGCCGTGGCCGATTTTATCACCGATATTTCAGACTAATCCGGGAACCCTGCGTGACAATGTCACGAAAATCATGCTGCGCGATGGGGCATGGAGACAAAGGCATTTTTTGCTATTCTGTCAGCGCGACTTTCCCGTCAGAAGCCTAATGAGTAAACCATGATGAAGGACAGAACAGATATGGCGCAGTCCCGTGAAGATAAAACCAAAATTATCGGCGTGGTCAGCGATGAATTTACCAATCCCTACACCGTCACCCTGCTGAATGAGCTGAGCCGTCAGTTAAACCAGCGCGGCTGCGTTACGCTGCTGCTGAACGTTAACTCACGTGACGGCTTGCAGGCTGCGTTGAGCAGTGCAGCCGCGTTAAAGCCTGATGCACTGATTTTCCTCTCTTCCCTTTTCAGCGACGAGTTGCGTATTGCCGCCGATATTCTGCCACAGGTTCCGGCCATTTATATCGGCAGTGCTGCACCAGACGCTACGGCAGACAGCATCGGCGTTGATGGCCACACCGCCGGTAAGCAGGTTGCCAGGCTGCTAAGTTCACAGGGCTATTCCCGTTTCGGTTATCTGCAGGCGCAGGACTCCGCACCGCTGCCGCAACAGGCAGGCTACAGCGAAGGGCTGACGGCAGCACATCATTCCGTCAAACAGGTGCTGACCGCCGGAGGCTTCGATCGTGAACACGCCTGGCGCGCCACGCTGGCATACCTGAAGCAAACCTGGGCTTCCGAACGTATCGATGCCCTGTTCTGTGACAACGACGAGCTGGCGTTTGGCGCACTACAGGCAGTGCGTGACTTTGGCGAACGAGTTCACGTTGGCGTTGTTGGATCTGGCGACACCAGTGAAGCGCACTCCGCAACCTGGCATCTCACCAGTCTGTCACAGCGCAGCGATCTGCTGGTTGGCGAAGCGCTCAGCCGCCTGCTGGATAACCACAGCGATCCGGAAGGCGCATGGCGTCATGGAGAACTGAAAGTCCGACATTCACACCTGAGCCGCGAAACCTTCAGTGAGCCCTCGCAGTGTGGCTGCGCCAGCCGTCATTGATCCAACGATGACAGCGCTACGATCCTTTCCATCCTGAAAAACAGCCCGGAGCCGATTCCGGGCTGTTTTCTTTCATACCAAAACCGATCCCGGCTAAAGATCCTTTTAACATCCACTGTAGTAAGAGGATTCACTTTGAATATCCACTGTAGAGAGAAGTACGCTGAAATAACTACTGTGGAGAGTATTAACCACTATAGAGAGTGATAACCACTGCAACGAGTAGATAACCACTGTGGTGAGAGCACTATCCACTATGATGAGTAACGGCGAAATAAAGTGGGTTTAAAGAGGTGGAAACTTAAATGTTAGTAATTACTAACATGCGATATAACAAGGCATTACAGGTTAGTGGTCACCAGGGCGGCGCGGAATAACCACTGTAGAGAGTAACACCACTCATTACAGTGGTTACCCTACTCTCTACAGTGGTGGTTATTGATGGGAGGAAGTAAGATCGCTCACTACAGTGGATAGTGAATTGACGATCTTCTCTCTACAGTGGTTAATTAATCAGGATTTGCGGCCCTTGCGGATCTTCTCCAGCAGCTCCAGCTCTTCACGGGAGAGCATCACCATCTCCCCTTCTTTCTCTGTGCTGTCCGGGATGTCATCAAACTCGTCTTCGCCAATGTCAGGCAGACTAAGCGGGATGTCCGCCGGGCGCAGCTTTGGCCGTCTGTAGTGGATAACAAAGTACACCACTTTGCCGCGCTTCACTTCGGTATAGTCGAGGTAGCCAATTTCTTTCAGCTGCTCCATCGCCTTACGCACCGTGGCATTCTGCGTGATCGTTCGCGAGGTCAGATTCAGCCTTGCCCGCAGGCGAGCCATAGAGATCGGTGCCGGTGAAGGCGGCAGGCTTTCAATAAACGTATAGAGTGCCTGCGCGGACTCTTTACGCGAAAGTTCATTGATCGCCCTGAGCTGCAGCAGCACCTTTTTATCAAACTGATACAGCTCAAAGATCTTCGGATCGGCCTGAAGCGTTACCGAGTCATTTTTGGTGCTGTACTTCGCCGACTGAACCAGGTGAGTCACGTAGTACTCCCCTTCTTTGCTGCTGAAAGCAATGGTGTTGGTCGCAATGCGCGTCAGAGACGCATCCAGACGGCTTCTGAGCCGCGCAGAGGACCTGACCGAGGGTATCCCACAGAGTTTGGCAAAATCGATGAAGGGCAGCGTTACGCTGTCTCCCAGCACCTTGTATTTAGCAAACGCATGAATGATCCCGACCCAGGTCTTAAAGTCATTGTCCATATCCAGTCGGGCACCGGTGATCTTTATATTCTCATACCCTTCCGACTTGACGATCGACAGCTGCTTTAACTCTTCCGTGACGTCCATCGTCGACATCTGGTTCTTACGCCCGCGCGCGGTGGATTTCAGCGTGGGAACAAACAGCCCCAGCCGCATCAGCGCCACGGGCTGCACGGTATTGTTGGTGTTAGGCGTGAGGTTGATAACTTCGCCGGTGCGTTTATCCGTTTCACTGAAAGCGTCGGCTATCATTTTGTTTTCTGGATCTTTATCCGGCATTTTTCACATTCCGTAAACTCACAGGCGAGGATCGCGATTACTGGTTACAGTGGATACTAACACTCACTATAGCGGATGTTCTACTTACTACAGAGGTTTTATTACTTCCCACAGTGGTTAGTTTACTCACCACAGTGGATAACAACCCCTTCCAGGAGCAGGTGTAGCGCGGCCTGAGCGCATGCAGGGATCTTTATGGTTCTTATAAGGTTCTTTATGGATCTTGTTACTGGATCTAAGCAGTGGATAAAATTACGTTATTTCAGGTCTGAAAACTGTGGAAAAGATCCGGTAACGACAGATCCGGATTTGTCTGTTCACTTAACATCCCGCCACCGCCGCATTTCTGAACGAATTCAGACCCGATAAGGTTATTCACCGCGATCTCACTCCTTTCCTCACTACAGTGGTTTTGATCTACTCTCTTCAGCCGTTGTCCGGCTCTCTACAGCGGTTGTTTTACTTACCGTAGCGGTTATTTTACTCCTTACAGTGGATAACGATCGGGTCTGAGGCCAGACAGGACAAGGGCTGCGAGGGTGCGGGGATCTTCTTGGATCTATTTATGATCTATTGAGGATCTAATTATTGGATCTGGCCTGTGAATAACGGGGAAAAAATACACAATCCCGGTGTGAATATGAGTAAAACAACGATCTTTTCTTTCAGTCATCCATTTAGAGATAAAAGCCACCTTTATGTTGATAATTATCTTCGTATGTAGGATTATTGATTTTAAGACGATAAGCTACATAAGTGGAGACATTGATGAATATGGATTCGCATCAGACTGAAAAGATCGCCCAGCGGGCAGGTAAAATGCTGACTTCTCTGACTGAACACATTCAGGCACAGAAAGAAGAAATGCGTGAGAACGAATACTTTCAGGTCTACGCCAAAGCCGCACTGGCGAAACTGCCTAAACTGACTCGTGCAAACGTTGATTATGCCGTCAGTGAAATGGAAGAAAGCGGTTATGTTTTTGATAAACGCGCTGCAGGATCGTCAACGAAGTATGCGATGACTATCCAGAATATTGTGGATATCTATCAGCACCGCGGTGTACCAAAATACCGTGACCGTCATGCAGAAGCGCTGACCGTATTCGTCGGCAACCTGAAAGGCGGCGTGTCAAAAACCGTCTCCACCGTTTCTCTGGCGCATGCGATGCGTGCTCACCCTCACCTTCTGTTTGAAGATCTGCGCATTCTGGTTATCGATCTCGATCCTCAGTCTTCAGCCACCATGTTCCTTAACCACACAAGAGCTGTGGGTATTGTGGAAACCACTTCCGCACAGGCGATGTTACAGAACGTCAGCCGTGAAGAGCTGCTGGAAGAATTTATCGTCAGCTCGGTCGTACCCGGTGTCGATGTACTGCCCGCCTCGATTGACGATGCTTTCATTGCTTCCGGTTGGGAAGGTCTGTGTAGTGAACATCTGCCAGGTCAGAATCCGCACGCCGTTCTGCGGGAAAATGTCATCGACAAATTAAAGTCAGATTATGACTTTATCTTTGTTGATAGTGGACCCCATCTTGATGCGTTTCTGAAAAATGCTATTGCCGCTGCGGATCTGTTAATGACTCCAGTGCCACCGGCGCAGGTTGATTTTCACTCAACGCTTAAATACCTGACACGTTTGCCAGAGCTCGTCAGCATTATTGAATCCTCCGGCTGCGGTTGCCGCCTGCTCGGCAATATTGGCTTTATGTCCAAACTGTCTAACAAACCGGATCACAAAGTTTGTCACAGCCTGGCAAAAGAGATCTTCGGCGGCGATATGCTGGACGTTGCCCTTCCCCGCCTTGATGGCTTCGAACGCTGCGGCGAATCCTTCGATACCGTTATTTCTGCCAACCCGGCGACCTACATCGGCAGCAGCGAGGCGTTAAAAAATGCCCGTGCCGCAGCCGAAGACTTCGCCAAAGCGGTCTTTGATCGCATTGAATTTATTCGCATTAACTGAGGTGCCTGATGAACATTAAACGAAATACTATCGGGCGCACCTTCAGTGCGCCGGTATTAAACAGCGAACCGCAAGCAGAACCGGTCAAACAAATATTTACGCTGTCATCAGGCAAAAAAGCCGTTTTTACCCGCGTTACCGTTGCGGCAGCGGATGTCGCCAGCAAAACGTTCGTGGTTCAGGAAACCAACGGGCGTGACCAGGCCGCGCTGACGCCTGAGTCCCTGGAAGGCATTACCCGCACACTGCGCCTACAGCAATTTTTCCCGGCGATTGGCGTGCGCAAAGGTGAGACGATTGAGATCCTCGACGGATCGCGCCGTCGTGCTTCTGCCATTCTATGTAACGTCGGGCTGGATGTACTGGTCACTGATGTACCGCTGACCGCTGCCGAAGCCCGGAACCTGGCGCAGGATATTCAGACCGCGCGCGAGCACAACATTCGCGAAGTCGGTCTCCGTCTGCTGGCGCTCAAAGAGAGCGGGCTGACGCAGAAAGAGATCGCCGAAGACGAAAATCTCTCTCAGGCGAAAGTCACCCGAGCACTGCAGGCCGCCAGCGTTTCCGCTGAGCTGCTGTCGATTTTCCCGGTGCAGTCTGAGCTGACCTACGGCGATTACAAGAACCTGCTGGCTGCGGAAGAGATGCTGACCACGATGGATATTTCCGTGCCGGAGCTGCTCGATAACATCGGTAGCGCGGTGGAAAGCATCCGCGCTCAGTCATCTCTGGCTGAAGATGAAGTGAAGAATAAAATCATCGCAGAAATCAGAAAGGAAGCCGCCTTACTGGTGATGACCCCTGAGAAGGATAAAGTTGTCACCACGCCGCTGTGGGACTTCAGTGACAAGAACCGCTATGCGCGCAAAAAGACGCGTGGACGCACCTTTAGCTATGAGTTCAATCGCCTGCCAACAGATTTACAGAGTGCGATAGACAGCGCCATCGCTGCGGTACTGGCTAAGCATTTGAAGGGCTGATTTTCATTCTTCCCTGCATCGGCAACTCCAGAGAGGGTCAATGATGCAGGGTGTTTCTATTGATTTCCCGTCATTGAATTTCACGCCTTTCTCCCCATCGATTTCACTATTAATTTACTGTTTTTAAAGGAATTTCATTTTGAATTTCACGGTGAAATCTCCATAATTTCACTGCCTCAAGCCTCAAGCCTCAAGCCTCAAGCCTCAAGCCTCAAGCCTCAAGCCTCAAGCCTCAAGCCTCAAGCCTCAAGCCTCAAAGAAGATGGAGCTGAGTATCAGGTATCAGGTATCAGGTATCAGGTTTTTAATATTGAGGTACTAAGTATCGAACACCAAGCATCGAGCGTAAGGATTCATGCGCAGATTTAATTATAAGTTCTTGCATGTAAAAACATAAAAATTAACTGCCTGACTGCCTGACTGCCTGACTGCCTGACTGCCTGACTGCCTGACTGCCTGACTGCCTGACTGCCTGACTGCCTGACTGAGCAAGTGAGCATATAGCTCCAGTAAACGAGTAAATCGCATTACGCCATGGGCTTATCTCAAGCCGCTCAGAACTCTTCCCACATTGATAGATGTACACCCTTGCAAGCTTTGAAGGATGGAAATATTAACGTTAAAAAAACACTTACGTGCATAGTAAATTGAGCGGGCTGGGCGAAAATACTGAAGAGCTGAAGAGCTGAAGAGCTGAAGAGCTGAAGAGCTGAAGAGCTGAAGAGCTGAAGAGCTGAAGAGCTGAAGAGCTGAAGAGCTGAAGAGCTGAAGA
>NZ_JAFBFW010000007.1 GCF_016909495.1 Pantoea coffeiphila
TGCTACGAAATCGGCTGGTCGCCTGTGATGGTGGCAAATCTTGGTGGCGGCGGCACCCCGGCCTACGGGTGTCAGGCGGTGTACTACTTCCCGTACACCTCGCGTAACGCGTTGCAGATTCGGAAGGTCAACGGCAAGCGGGGCGGGATAGAATCGCACATGAGTCCGCTGTCATCTGATCCGGGTGTCAGCACGTCAGTGACAGTGTATTACGGCATTTCAGACGGAGACTATAACGGCTACTGGTCGGGAGATACGGCTGATGCGTCAGTGCGCGCAACGCTGAACGCTATTGGCTGTATCGCTATCGACCCGGTGAATTATGGATTTGCGGTCACGCACATGATGGACTGCCGACATACCGGCAGCGGAACACCCCGTAAGCCGGGCACCAATGCACCGGTTAATACCACAATAGTAAATTAATAACCCTGCCAATCATCGTATTAGTAAAAACACCCCACCACCAACTTGATCCCTCCCCGAAAATGATAATACTGTATGTATATACAGTCATCGTTTAACGGGAGGGCGTCATGCCTCGCTACTATGAAATCCCCATCGCATTCAGAAACAGCATCGTTCATGAGCCTGGCGGCCGCCGCATCGTTCGCACCACGGACTTTGTGCGCGAGCTGGCAGCGCTCAACCATCACTGGTCGCTGAAGGAAGCCAACCTCTGGATCGAAAATTACCAGCACGGCTTTAAAGACATCTCAACTGAAGAGGGTGAGCACCGGACATTCTTTTTCTTTAACTCGAATAACGGGAGGATCTGATTATGGGCTTTCCATCACCGGCAAAGGATTACATCGAGACGCGGATTGACCTTAACGAGTTGCTGGTTTCGCACCCATCCTCGACGCTGATTATCAATGACGTGGGGCGCGTGGTGATCGTTGACCGGTCGCTAAGAGCAGGCCAGGGTGACACAGTGGCTTTTGAGTTGTTCGGGGAAGGGCAGCTCGGAAAGTTGTCGGGCAGGGCACTGATAACGGAGGACGGTGAGGCGATCGAGGGAGATGCGCTGGACGAGGTGACGATTATTGGCCGGGTAACTCACATCGCGCTGGAAATCACGCCGGAACATCGGCCAACGATCTGAGCGAAAAATAGCGTCGCGTACAAAACCCTGTACAGAATTGGGGTGGTTTTCTGATTAACTTTTAAAAATCAGTTAATTGAAAGTGGTGTTTAGTAATCGTGGAAGAGGAAGGTAGGCTGTGCGCGATCGTTTTTCAAAGTTTATATCCGTTCACTTTTGTTCATATGGCCCTGAGCGATGCAGAACGATGTTTCAGATATGGTAAACCATTATCCCCCTGCTCTGAAGTGACGAATGCCGCCGTTCACCGCCGAAGAAAAAATGCGACCACGCATTTCCAGACTGTCGCACGCTATACTGTGTTACCAACTCTCGCCTGACGGACGGTTAAGCGTTACACTGAAGCAGGGTTACTGTCTGAAATCGGGGAATAAATTGCCTGTAAATCTGTTAGCCATTCCGCCCGTTGCGTTGAGCAGCTCGAAAGCCGCTGGCATCCTGTTGATTAATGAAGGGCCGGGCCCGGTGCGGTCAAAAGCCCTGTACACCCAGGGTGACCGCGATCTGCAACAAATGGCGTCGATGACTAAAATATTGACCGCAATGGTTCTGGCGGACCTGAAACCTGATTTAACCACGCTGCTGACCCGCACCGATGCTGATTCCGCGCTGGGTTCTGGCGCAAACCTCAACGTCAGTGAATCCATCTCGGTGAATGATGCTTTCTATAATCTGATGCTGCCATCCTCCAACGTGACTGCCAATATGATTGCCAGAATCTGGGGCGGAAAACTGCTGCAGGCCGAAGGGATAACCGACTACACCGACAGACAGGCCTTGGTGCGCTGGGTTCGCCAGATGAATGCGAAATGCCGTTCTATCGGCATGGGATCGGCTCTGTTTACCACGCCTTCCGGGCTGGGAAACAATCATGCCAGCGTGATCGGTGCCCTGAAAATGGTGGCACGCGCCACGCGCTATCCGATGATTATGCGCAGCTGGAAGACGCAGAACTACCGTCTGAAAGTGTTTGGCGATACCCCGCGTATTGAAACCATCTCAAACACCAACAACCTGCTGTTCTCCGATCTGGAAGTGATTGGCGGTAAAACCGGCACGCTGGCGCCAATCTACAACCTGGCCTGCGTGGTATCGATGCCGAACAACCAGCTGCTGCTGGTAGTTACGCTGGGTGCTGAGCGGGCGGAAGATCGCTTTACCGACTGCAAGGCGATGATCGATGCGGTGAAAGTGCAGTACCAGACGCCGAAAGCCAGCTAGTGCGCTAATTCTCTGATTATTCATATTTTCTTGCAATTTAATTACACTTTGCCACGCGATATCTCGTACAACATCCGCAGTTTTTGTTGGTTAATTCGAGGATTTAGCGGTGAAGAAGCGTCAGCTTGGAAGTGTATGCCTGGTTTTATTACTGAGTACGGTTGCCCGTGCTGAAGATCTCCCCGCAGAGAACGCTCTGGCGTTCCCGCTTACCCCTCCGGCTATTGATGCCGCCTCCTGGGTACTGATGGATGCCACCACCGGGCAAATCCTGACGGCCGGTAATCCGGATGAGCGCCGCAACCCGGCCAGCCTGACCAAGCTGATGACCGGTTACGTGGTGGATCGCGCCATCGATAAAAAGCGCATCAGCCGCGATGATATTGTTACCGTCGGTAAAGATGCCTGGGCTGCCGGCAACCCGGTATTTAAGGGCTCCTCGCTGATGTTCCTCAAACCTGGCGATAAAGTCACCGTGCGCGATCTCAGCCGGGGAGTGATTATCGACTCCGGCAATGATGCCTGCGTGGCACTCGCCGACTACGTGGCGGGCAGCCAGTCCAGTTTTGTCGATCTGATGAATCAGTACGTGGGCAAATTAGGCATGGCTAACAGTCATTTCGAAACCGTTCACGGGCTGGATGCCCCGGGTCAGTACACCACCGCTCGCGATCTGGCGATCCTGTCCCGGGCTATTATTAGCGG
Organism: Pantoea coffeiphila; assembly: GCF_016909495.1. Classification (GTDB taxonomy): domain Bacteria; phylum Pseudomonadota; class Gammaproteobacteria; order Enterobacterales; family Enterobacteriaceae; genus Erwinia; species Erwinia coffeiphila. The sequence goes on from NZ_JAFBFW010000007.1 coordinate 3,032, forward strand.
CGAGCCGGACTTCTATCAGATGTACAGTGAAAAATCGCTGACCTGGAACGGCATTACCCAGCAGAACCGTAACGGCCTGCTGTGGGACAAAACTCTGCACGTGGACGGCCTGAAAACCGGGCATACCGAAAGCGCAGGGTTTAACCTGATTGCCTCCAGCGTTGATGGTCAGCGCCGTCTGATCGCGGTGGTAATGGGCGGGAAAAGTCCGAAAGGGCGTGAGGAGCAGGCTCGCAAGCTGCTGACCTGGGGGCAGAGCAACTTTGATACCGTGCAGCTGTTCCATGCTGGAAAAGAGATCGGCCATGAAAAAGTGTGGTACGGCAGCCCGCGCAGCGTTCCTCTGGGCAGCGAAAAAGATATTTACCTCTCCCTGCCGCGTGATGAAGTTCAGAAAATCAAAGCGCGCTATGTGGTTGAAAATAAAAATCTGGAAGCGCCGCTGAAGCTGCACGAGCAGGTTGGCACCATTCAGCTGGTGGACGGCGATAAGCTGCTGACCAGCTATCCGCTGGTAACTCTCCAGTCGGTAGAACAGGCCGGCATTTTTACCCGCATCAGCGATTACATTCAGCGTAAGCTCTAAAAAGTGACGTCGCCGATCCGCCCGCTTACAGCGCTAAACGCAGCCGCGGCTCTTCATATCGCCATTTGCAATCTGTCCTGGTTTTAGCGGGCAGATAACTGTATTTATCAACGCAGTATGCAAGAATGGAAATGAATTGTTTCCATAAAATTGAGAATGGTGATGTTAAAAGATCTGCGTGATGTGGCATTGTTCAATGCAATAGCCAGTGGCGGAACATTATCGGCGGCCGGGCGTCAGCTCGGGATCTCGCTGGCCGTCGTCAGCAAACGGCTGACGCAAATGGAACAGCAGCTTGGCGTAAGGCTGTTTCACCGTACCACGCGGCATGTTTCGCTGACCGATGAAGGGCTGGTTTTTGCTGAACATGCGGCGCGGTTGCAGCAAGAGCTGGAGGCGATTGACAGCGCACTGGCCAATCGCCTGGGGCGTGCCAGCGGGACCCTGCGGATCACCGCATCACACAGTATGGGGCAGCGCTGGCTTGCGCCGATCCTTAATGAATTTATGATTGAGCACCCCGGAGTTAAGCTCCAGCTGCATCTTAGCGACCGGGTTATCGATCTGGCAGCCAGCGGCTATGACCTGGCAATCCGCTACGGTGCGCTGGCGGATTCCCGGCTGGTGGCGCGGGAGCTGGTTGGCAATCGGCGGGTGCTGTGTGCCTCGCCGGGCTATGCGGCAAGGCATGGCCTGCCGCAAACGCTGGAAGAGTTGAGCGCCCACTGCTGCATCGTTACCGGAGATGCACCGATGACCGAGTGGCGTTTTGGCAGCGATGAAGAGCAGCGCAGCGTGCCGATAAATTCACGGCTGCAGGTCAACACCGGAGAAGCGGCGCATGCGCTGGCGCTGAATGACGCGGGGATCGCGATGAAATCAATCTGGGACGTCGCAGGAGACCTGCGTGATGGGCGTCTTCTGACGGTTCTGGGGGACTATCCGCTACCTGCGGCACCGCTGCATGCCATCTGGCTGAGTGGTCTTCACCAGCCGCCGCGAGTCAGGCTGTTTGTTGAGAAACTCAGACTGCAACTGGCGCAGCACTGGAATGATTTTTAACCCGAGACATGTGAGGTCCCGGGTCTACGCTGGCGCGGCGGTCATATTCCGCTGCGCCGGACATCGTAACACCACAACGCGAAAAGGAATGAAATGTGATGAGAGTAGAAATACAGGAGTTACCGGCCAGTCAGATGGCGGGATATCGGCTTGAAGGTGCGTGGGAAATGACCGTTCCGCAGGGTTTTTCCCGACTGAGCGAGTGGGTAAACCGCAATCGACTGAAGGGCGAATGGCTGGCGGTTTACCATGGTAATCCACAGCAGATGTCGGTAGATCAGCTCAAAGTGGACACCGGTATCAGCGTGTCTACAGAGTTTATTTTACCGCTCGACAGTGAAGGTGTGCAGCTGCGACCGATTCCGGCCGCGCGTTACGCCGTATCACATGTGCAGGTCAGGGATGGTGATTTTACCAAACCGTGGCGTAAGTTTTTTGATGACTGGCTACCGGGCAGCGGTTATCAGCAGGCGGAAGGTCCATGCTACGATCGATATCTGAACGATGGTTCTGAAACCGGCATCTGGGAATTCCTGATTTGCGCCCCGATTGAAAAGCGCCAGGCTTGATGTGAATTTTTTATTGGAATTTTGTAATTAAATTGCACACAAAAAAACCAGTGCGTTAAAGTTTTGCTACCGTGCGGTAATCACAGTGGTTAATGTTGTTTACCGCACGGAAATGGCCTGAAAAACTGTCTAAAATCAGCCATGTCCGTCTGTCCATCTTCCGCGCTTCAGGTATTATTAGCCGCTATTTCTGATCTTTTTCGGAGCCTGTTTTGCGACCCGACACGCCGCTTTCGGCCCTGCATTTTAGCGTTTATCGCAACTACCGTATTGTTCACGGCATTCGCATTGCCGTGGCCTTTGTGCTCACCTTTCTGCTGGTGCGTCTGCTGGATATTCCGGAAGGCAGCTGGCCGCTGATCACCCTGGTTGTGGTGATGGGGCCAATCTCATCCTGGGGCAACGTGTTTCCTCGCGCGGTGCAGCGTATAGGCGGCACGATATTTGGCTCCATCTCCGGATTGATAGCGTTGAAGCTGGAACTGTTCAGCCTGCCGGTGATGCTGGTGTGGTGTGCCGTCGTGATGTTTATTTGCGGCTTCCTTACGCTGGGTAAGCATCCTTATATGGCGCTGCTGATCGGCATTACCCTCGCCGTGATCTGCGGGGGTACGCCGGGAGATATCCATTCCGCGCTCTGGCGTGGCGGGGATGTCATTCTCGGCTCACTGCTGGCGTTACTGTTTACCAGCATCTGGCCGCAGAAAGCCTATACCCACTGGCGCATTCAGCTGTCTGATTCCCTGCTGGAGACGGCAAAAATCTATCATGCCGGCTTTTCGCCAAATCTGGTCGAACAGCCACGCCTGACGCGCCCGCTACAAAGACTGTTGGGCAAGGTGGTGAAAATGCGCTCGCTGATCGATCCGGCCAGTAAGGAAACGCGCACGCCCCGCTCGGTATTCGAAGCCATCCAGACCCTTAACCGCAATATCGTTTGTACCCTGGAGTTGCAGTTAAACGCCTGGTGGGCCTCGCGGCAAAGTCATCTTATTCTGCTTAATGCGCCAACCCTGCGGCGCACGCAGCAGATGACGGAAGATATGCTGCGCACGCTATCGAAAGCCATCGTTGACGGCAACACTGAGCAAATGGCGGCCAACAGTGCAGAACTGGCATCAATCAGTCGCGAACTGCGCCAGCTGATCGCCGAAGCCGGCGGTGATGAACAGGTGGAAACGCCCATTCACGGTTATGTCTGGCTGAGCCTGGAAATGGCTCGTCAGCTGGAGCGACTGTCCGAGCTTTTGCGCCTCGCGCTGCGAAAATAAAACGATTCAGCAACTACTTACTGCGGGATGCTCAGCGCCAGGGTAAGATAGTGCTATTCGGTTGAGCAGATTTAACATTGCCATCGGCAGCGGTGTGCCGCTAAGCTGGTAGCCACGACAGTGATGCCTGTGCAACAGGCCCAAAAGAAAGGTGTCTTCATGGAAAATGCAAAGCAATCATTTCAGGACGTACTGGAGTTCGTGCGTATGTTCCGTCGCAAAAACAAACTGCAGCGTGAAATCGTCGATAACGAAAAGAAAATCCGCGACAACCAGAAACGCGTGCTGCTGCTTGATAACCTGTCCGAGTACATTAAGCCGGGCATGAGCGTAGAAGCCATCCAGGAAATCATCGCCAGCATGCGTAGTGACTATGAAGACCGCGTTGATGACTACATCATCAAGAATGCTGACCTGTCGAAAGAACGTCGCGACCTGTCGAAAAAACTGAAAGCGATGGGCGAGCCGAAGTAACGCCCGGCGAAAGGTGGAACCGTTCTGCGGTCTTCACCGATACTGTTTCAGAGGCCACTATGCATATAGTGGCTTTTTTTTGCCTGGGGGAAGGGCTACGGCTCCGAACCCTGTGCCAGAACGCGCGCCAGGCGGCGAAGTTCTGCGGCGACTTTAGCACTCCCGTTTTTACCATTGAACACCGGCGCAGTGCTGTTTCGCACCACCAGCTCCGTAGTAAAGATTTCACCCGCCCTCGGGTTTTGTGGCTGCTCCACGCGACTGATTAACCAATCAACGCTGCGCGCTCCCAGCAGACGCATGTCCTGGCGAACCGTAGTCAGCGGTGGCTGATACCAGGCACTGTCGGCGGTATCGTCATAGCCCACCACTGAAATCTCTGTCGGAACCACGATGCCGCGCTGATGCAGCGCCTGCATGGCACCCAGAGCCATCTGATCGTTGGCGACCAGCAGTGCCGAGGGTAAATCCTGGTCGGCCAGCTGCATGACCGCCTGAAAGCCCGAGCTGGCGCTCCAGTCTCCAAACAGTTCGGCCTGCGCAACCAGCTGATGCTGTTGCAGTACCTGCCGCCAGGCATCTGCCCGCGCGCGCGCAGCAACCGATGACGATGGTCCGTTGAGCAAGACAATGCGGCGATGTCCCAGCGCCAGCAGGTGCTCTGCGCCCTGGCGTGCTCCGGCTCGTGCGCTAAAACCGCAGCTGGACACCGGCGCTTCTTCCGCCACATCAAGGAACAGGCAGGGCAGGGAACCGGCCATCGTTTCAATCTGCTGCGCCGCATCGGTTTCCAGCGGCAGATTAATCAGCAACGCATCTACCCGCTGCGCCAGCAGATCGCTGACCGCCGCCTGTGCACCGTCCGCACCTGCCATTGCCATGACCAGATGCCATCCCAGCTGACTGGCACGCTGCTGCATCGCCGAGGCAATCTGCGCCGGAGCCAGCAGCGCCAGATCGCTGGTCGCCAGCCCGAGTGTGCGGGTGTTCTTTCCAGCCAGCTGCTGGGCAACGCGATTTGGCACATAGTTAAGTGCAAGCATCGCAGCCTCAACCCGACTGCGGGTCGATTCGGCCACCTGGCTGGAGTGATTCAGCACCCGGGAAACGGTCTGATAGGAGACGCCGGCTGCCTGAGCAACATCATCCAGCGTCACGGAACGGGATTTCATGATTAGCTCCTTTAAAGATGGCGCAGTGTAACAGTAAACACCGTGGCTCTGTTGACCTCCGGTTTAATTAATTCTGGCTCTGCGCCATATAATCAGCCGTCAGAAGCTCACTATTTATCCCGCAGTCATTAACGTGATTACACTTTATTTAGACAACGGCGGCGTGCTGGAAGCCGGTTCTCGCTGCAAGGAAATAAGGATATCAAATGTCTGAACGCCCACTCTCACACGATATGGTGATTCGCTCGCTGGCGATGCGCCACTGGAACGAAACCGTCGATGATGCTCGCGCCGTTGATGCGCTGGAACAGGGGAAAGTGTTATTTCTCCCCTCGCTGGCTTTCCCGCTCAGCACGGAAGAACTGGCGCTGTTAACCCCGGATCTGGTCGATCCTAAACGCAAAAATATCAGTTTTAATGCGCAAAACGGCAAGCTGAACGGCGTTGCTCAGGCGGAGAAAAAACCGCAGGTGCAGGCACTGCTGCAGCGTCATCATGATTATGCCTGCCAGCTGGTCAGCAGCCTGCTGCCGGAATACAAATCAGCGCTGCATTCGCCGGTTAACTCGCTGCGCCTGCATCCGATCGCCGTCTGGCGCGACGCCACATCATGGCGAAAGGATGATACCCGCCTGCATGTCGATGCGTTCCCATCACGTCCCAATCACGGCGAGCGTATTCTGCGTATCTTCACCAATATTAATCCACACGGTGAAAGCCGCTGCTGGCGCGTAGGGGAACCTTTCCCCGTGCTGGCCAAACGCTTTATGCCACGCCTGAAGCGTTTTTCACCGTTCAGCAGCTGGTTGCAGAATCGCCTTGGTATCACCAAAAGTTATCGCAGCCATTATGATCATCTGATGCTGCAACTGCACGACACCATGAAAGGTGACGAGAACTACCAGCAGCAGGGGCCGCAGGTCACGCTGGAACTGCCCGCGGGCAGCAGCTGGATTTGTTTTGCCGATCAAACGCCCCATGCGGCGATGAGCGGGCAGTTCATGCTGGAGCAAACCTTCCTGCTGCCGGTGGCGGCGATGAAAAACCCCGATAATGCGCCGCTTAAAATTTTGCAGAAACTCACTCAGCGAACCCTGGTCTAACCCTTAATGGTGCAGGCGCAGGTCTGCACCCCCCCTGTAAAGTACTTTGAAACATAAAAAGACTTTGCATAACTCGCCTGCTTTAACCATCATAAATAAGTCCTCTCTCTCCCTGATAAAAAAGCTGGAATGACCTTGCAAAACCTCAGAGTTTCTCTGCAGCAGGCTATTCAACGTACCGCGTGGTATCCCAAAAGACGCTCCTGGCGAGTGTTGTTCTGGCGTGAAGTCACACCGCTGGCCGTCCCGATTTTTTTTGAGAACCTTTGCGTTCTGCTGATGGGGGTGCTCAGCACCTTCCTGGTGAGCTGGCTGGGTAGTGAAGCGATGGCCGGTGTTGGCCTTGCGGACAGCTTTAATATCGTGATTATCTCCTTTTTTGCCGCCATCGATCTCGGCACCACGGTGGTGGTAGCTTTCAGTCTCGGCAAGCTGAATCGGGAAAGAGCGGTAGCGGCCGCCCGCCAGTCGCTGGTTATCATGACAATTTTTGCGGTACTGCTGGCGATTGCCATCGAGTTTATCGGGCCGCAGATTATCGACCTCATTGCCGGTAAAGCGGAGCCGGAAGTTAAAGCGCTGGCGCTCTCCTATCTGCAAACCACAGCGTGGAGCTATCCGGCGGCGGCCATTGCGCTGATCGGCTGCGGCGCACTGCGCGGAGCGGGTAATACCAAAATTCCGATGCTGATTAACGGCGGGATGAATATCCTTAATATTGCCATCAGCAGCGTGCTGATTTACGGCTGCTTCTCATGGCACGGGCTGGGGTTTATCGGTGCCGGGCTGGGGCTGACCATTTCCCGCTACATCGGCGCGGCGGCGGTGATTTATGTGTTGGTGATTGGCTTTGTCCCGGCGCTGAAAATATCACTTAAAAGCTATTTTACCCGGTTGAACCTCGGCATCGTGCGTGAGGTGTTGGGTATCGGCGTTCCCGCCAGCATTGAGTCTGTGTTATTCAACGGCGGCAAGCTGCTCACTCAGATTTTTGTTGCTGGCATGGGGACAGACGTGATTGCCGGCAACTTTATCGCCTTCTCAATCGTGTCGCTGATTAACCTGCCGGGTAACGCACTGGGTTCCGCCTCGACGATTATTGTCGGTACCCGGCTTGGGCGCGGTCAGCTGGGCCAGCCGGAGCGGCTGCTGCGTTACATCTTCTGGCTGTCGAATATTGGCCTTTGTACGTTGGCTCTGCTGACGGTGCCGTTTGCCGGTGTGCTGGCGGCGTTTTACACCCAGGACCCGCAGGTGATCCACGTGGTGAAAATGCTGGTATGGCTGAATGCCGCCTTTATGCCGTTCTGGGCTGCATCGTGGGTGCTGCCGGCCGGGCTGAAAGGCGCGCGCGATGCGCGTTACACTATGTGGGTGTCGCTACTCAGCATGTGGGGTGGGCGCATCGTTGCCGGGTATTTGCTCGGGATTGTACTCGGCATGGGTGTGGCCGGGATCTGGCTGGGCATGGCGCTGGACTGGATCATTCGCGGGGTCTGCTTCCGCCGCCGCTTTAACAGCGGTCGCTGGCTGTGGAAGTATCGCCCGGTCGCGAAGTAACGTTCCGACCCGGGTAAACCCGGCAGTTTTCGACCCAAAACGCACAGATTGTTACTTTTTACCGCTCGTCTTAGCAGATTGCTGCTTGCGATGAAGATATATCATAGATATATTTTTATGCGTTAATACGAATCATTACCAGTTCAGCCATTGCCAAAAATGTGGAGAACGTTATGACAGTCACATCGGTAACAGAAACAGCACAGGCAGCATCACGAACTCAGCTGACCATCACCCTTACGGGCGCGCGCAATGCTATCGCTGCCGCACAGCAGAAAGCGCTGGAAAACGGCTGGCATATCAGTGTGGCGGTGGTTGACCATGCCGGTCAGCTGGTGGCACTGGAACGCAGCGACAGCGCGATAGGCATCAGCCCGGATGTGGCGATCGGCAAGGCGCGGACGGCTGCGCTGCTGCAGGCTCCTTCACAGGAATTTGAGCAGTTTATCAACAGCGGTCGGCCAAGTTTTCTGGCCACGCCCGGCGTCACGCCGCTGGAGGGCGGGGTACCCGTCTGGCTGAACGGAATGGTGATTGGTGCCGTTGGCGTTAGCGGGGCGCACGGTGCCAATGATTCGCTGGTGGCGGAAACCGCCGTGCTGGCAGTTAGCGTCTGACGCATACCCCGATTACACATCATCTATTGCTCCCGGCGGGCGTTGCCTGCCGGTGTTACGTTGCCGGATCTCAACCGGTAGCCCAAGGAGAATAATCTTGTCCGAGAATAAAAGCCGCGCGCCGAAGCGCGTACGTAATGAACTGCGCTTCCGTCAGATTACGGTGGCAGCAAAAACGCTTGTTGCTGAAAATTTCTGGCGTATTGATTTTATCGGTGACGACCTGGCCGGGTTCGTTTCGCCGGGTTTCGACGACCATATCAAAGTGTTCTTCCCGGATGCCGCCACCGGCGAACTGCATCTGCCGGAAGTGACATCCGACGGCGTGGTGTGGAAAGAGGGCATCCGCCCGGTTTCCCGCGACTATACGCCGCTGTGGTTTGACGGCGTGGAAAAAACGCTCACTCTGGACTTCTATATCCACGACGGCGGCGTCGCCAGCAGTTGGGCGGCACAGGCACAGGTCGGCGACCCGCTGGCAATTGGCGGCCCGCGCGGCTCGATGATCGTGCCGGAAGATTATGCCTTCCAGCTTTACGTCTGTGACGAAAGCGGCCTGCCAGCGTTCAAGCGCCGTAAAGAAACCGTGCAGGGCGGGGTGCGTAAACTGTTTGCCTTTGCTGATGAAGCCAGCGGTAGTCTCTATCTGGACGGACTGAACGGCATCGATGTCAGCTGGCTGGGCAGCGGCAATATGCACGGCGATCGTCTGCTGGCGCTGATTAGCGAACTCGACAGCATGCAGCTACCGCACGATGATTACTTTATCTGGCTGACCGGTGAAGGCGAAGCGGTAAAACAGCTTAATGACTACTTTGTCCTCCAGCGCGGCTGCGACGACAACTTTGTGCGTGCCGTAGCCTACTGGCACCAGAAGTAACCCTGTGGGCCGCCGCGCCGGTTGTGTTTCGCCGGGTGGCGGTCTACTATCATCCCCCTTATTTTTCCGCACGGGCAGGCGATGAAACGACCGCAATTTCCCTTTACTTCCTCAGACAGCGAACCTCGTACCGCCTGCGTCAGCCAGCGCAAAAAGCGCCGGGAAAAAATGCTCGACGGCAGCGATATTCGCCTGCTGGTACTGCATTTTCTCAGCCAGGGTGATGCCCATGGCTACGAGCTGATTAAAGCTATTGAGGATTTGTCGAAAGGGGAATACACGCCCAGCCCGGGAATAATCTATCCCAGCCTGACGCTGCTGGAAGAAACGGCGATGATTGCCGCCATCGATCCGCAGGCGGCGCGTAAAGCCTATCGACTGGAGCCGCAGGGCCGCGACTGGCTACAGCAAAATCAGTCCGACTTGGTTACCATCGTGCAGCGGCTTTCCTCACTGGCGGTGCTGGTGCATAACCGCAGCGTGCCGGAAGTCGAACGGGCGATCCACAATATGAAAACCGCGCTCAACTCTCGGCTGTCACAGCAGGATATCTCGCAGGAAACCCTCTACGCGATCGTTGATGCGCTGGACGAGGCGGCGAAAAAGATCGAACGCAGCTAGTTTAGTTGCCAGAGCCAAAGCCAGAGCCAGAGCCACAGTCAGAGCCTGCATGTCAGGCATCGCTGGCTTTGCAGGTAAATGCATGCCACATCCCCCATCGGCAGTTCCGCCCAGCTATCTACCCGGTGTATGCAGATTGCCGTTGCCGCCGGTGGCCCCCTGTTGATGATGTCTGCCTGTTGCCTGTTGCCTGTTGCCTGTTGCCTGTTGCCTGTTACCTGTTACCTGTTAGTCGGAGTGCGGATTCCGAGCGATCATCGTTGCCCGTATCCGTGCGCATATGCATGCGAAACACGGCCCTTGCGCGTAGGAGAGAGAGCGCTCGCCACCGATCCTTCACCGCGTTGTCTATTCGCGATCCATTATTTAAATCCGTTTCCTAATCTATTTTTACCCACACTGAGTTTTGTATTGAAATAATTGTGAGGAAATTGTGTAGAGAGTGAAAGTTTTTCGAAAGCAGGTATCTGGTTTATTTAACGGTCTTAACGCTATTCTGCGAAATTAATTATTCTTAATAATAAAGTGAACTTTCTGCTCGGTGCTCTATTGATAAAGATAATCATTCCTATTAATATCCCGCCGCCTTAAAAATATAATAATATTAGTGAAACTTAACTAAGTTCGTATTCTTTTTATCGAAGCAATTCGTGAGCCAATACTAATAACAAGCTAAGGGTAATTAAATGCTCACCACGTCAAAATTACAGGGAATCAGTGCGCCGGTAATGAAATGGGCGGTGCTGGCCGCAGCGATTCACTGTGCCTGCGGCTATGCGCAGGCTGAAACTTCTGCTACAGCGAATACCGCAGCAGAAATCAGCAATGAACAGGGCACCATGACCGTTACCGCCCAGGCTCCGCTTCAGGGTGGCAGCAAAACCACCATTACCGCCGAGCAGATGCAGAAGAACGGCACTACCGATTTCGGTTCGGTAATGCGTTATCAGCCGCTGATTAGCGCAACGGGCGTGAGCGGCGGTTCCACCGCAGGGAAAAGCGGCTTCGACCGCAGCGGCTACACCGGATTTAATATTCGAGGACTGGAAAGCAACCGCGTTGGTTTAGACGTGGATGGTATTCCGTTGCCGGATGCGACCGGGCGCAGCTACGTCAGCCGCGCGGGATTAAATACCTTTGGTATTGGCCGGGATTATATCGATCCTTATATGTACGGCAGCGTGGATATTGATGCTGGTGCCACTTCCGTCGATCAGCCAAATACCTCTATTGGTGGTAACGTCTCGTTCCGCAGTAAATCAGCGGATGATTATCTTTCCCCGGAACGCTCCACCTGGTTTGGCTACCAGAGTGATTACGACTCTGCCACTCGCGGCTGGCATAACGGTATTACCGCCGCAGCTGGCGACAGTACTCTGCGTGGCGTTTTCGTGCTTAGCCGCCGCGACGGTCAGCAGACCAGCAACAACAGCGATGAAGTTAGCGCTTATCCGGCTAACTGGCACTCGACTGCGCTGATGACCTCCGGGATCTGGCAGCCGAACGACGAACACAAATTCAGCGCCACGCTGGACTACTATCACAAGGTTAACCACACCCATTACGATACCTGGAACACCGCAGGGACCAGCACCATCGGCGACAGCCAGCAGCAGAGCGATACCCGTCGCTGGGGCGTGAGCCTGGCGGATGAGTACACCCCGGACAACGGTTTTGTTGACAGCCTGTCGAGCCGCGTTTACTACCAGCACACCGAGGCGCATGACAATACCTACATGCCAACCGACAGCAGCGGCACCATGCAGCATGTCTACTCGGACTACAACGTTGATACCTGGGGCTTTGACACCCACGGCAATAAAACGCTTGGCCGTCACGATCTGAGCGCCGGAATCAACGGCCGCATCACCGACACCGAGCGTCCATTCCGGCAGGACCCGGCACCAAGCGTCTACAGCGTGATCATGCAGCCGCAGGCCGACAGCCGCAGCTACACCGCCGGTGGATTCGTACAGGATAAGATCAACTTCGATCTGAACGGCAGCCGTTTCGCGGTGATCCCGGGCGTGCGTGCGGTATATCAAAATACCAAGCCGCAGAACCTGTCCAGCCTGACCACCGGCAGCACCGTACTGACCGCATCTGAGCTGGAAACTCTGTATGGCTCGGCGAACAGCGACAGCCAGATCCTGCCGTCGCTGATGCTGCAATACGATCTGACCCCGCAGATGATCACTTATCTGCAGTACAAGCGCGGCGCGCAGTTTGCTAACGCCAGCCAGCTTTACGGTTCATGGAACCTGGGTTCATCCTATGCCGGTACCGCGCAGTACGCGCTGATTGGTAATCCGGATCTGGAAACCGAAACCAGTAATAACCTGGAGTGGGGCGTGAAGGGCAACGTAACCGACGGCGTAATGCTGAACGGTTCCCTGTTCTACAACACCTACAAGAACTTTATCGCCTACAGCCGTTACACGCGTTCCGGCAGCCCGGATAAGTTCACCAACGTACCGTCGAACATTTACACCATTTATCAGGCTGAAAACCGCGATAAGGCCTACATCTGGGGCGGAGAGCTGAGCAGCAAGGTGAACTTCGGTACCTGGTTCGAAGAGGTTAACGGCCTGAGTGCCACCTTTGCTCTGGGCTACAGTGAAGGTAAATCCAAGTCCAGCTACGACGGCGACAAATATGTTGATATCGACAGCGTAGCACCGATGAAAGCGGTGGTCGGCATGGCGTGGGACGATCCGGCTAAGCGCTACGGTGCGGCGGTGGTGGCGACCTTCGTGAAGGGCAAGCAGGCCAGCGCAACCAACCGCGAAAGCTACACCAACAGCGGTACGGCGTTGACCGATTCCAGCACTGAGTACAATCGTATCCCTGGCTACGGCATGGTGGATATGACCGCGTACTGGCAGGTGGCGAAGAACGTGAAGCTGAGCGGGGGTATTTATAACCTGACCGATCGTAAATATTGGGATTATCTCAGCAGCCGCGATCTGACCGGCAGCACGGCTCAGGATGCCTACGAGAAGGCATTGGCAGTGATGCCTGGCCGTACGTTCCAGGCGGGGATTAACGTCGATTTCTGATGATGTCGGTCAGTTATCGGGTTAGGTCTTTGCTCGTTTAGTGAAGTTTGAAGCCGCTATCTCTTTTGGGATGGCGGTTTTTTTGTGTGCGATAACGAGGATGTCGGTATCGGTGCCGGTGCTTCGTTGCTTCGTGCCCGGGTGATTTCGGCCCGGCCTCTGCGGTTACCGGGCGGTCCTCGCGTCGCGCCGTGCGCGATGCCTTCGGTTGCGGCTCTGTGCCGTCATGGCTTGTTGCTTCGTGCCCGGGTGATTTCGGCCCGGCCTCTGCGGTTACCGGGTGGTCCTCGCGTCGCGCTGTGCGCGATGCCTTCGGTTGCGGCTCCGTGCCTCCCGGACCGGCCTGGAGCGGGCGTCCTGCCCGCGCCACGCCTGACGCCAACGTCCTGTTGGCGTCTCCTGGCACGTAGCCTCCACCTCAGCTCTGTGGATTACCCGGTAACCGCAGAGGCCGGGCCTTTAATACATTGTGCTGGCTGCTTAATTCCCGATTCTCCTCTTGAAGTGACAGGCTTCTAATCCTGAAAGCGATTGGATAAGCGGACGCTTTTTAAATAACTGTGGAGATAAACCCTGGATCTACTTTGCTGGATCTCGAAAATCGAAGTTGTGAGTTCTGAGTTCTGATTCCGGAATTGATCGCTGCAATCGTCGTTCGCCTTTTTCTACCAGACAACACTAAAGCAAAAAGCTGACGGGGTGTTCCCCAGAACGGGCAACCCCCAACGCTGAACGGAGAGAAGAGGACTGGATTCACTTTTCAGGCAACGCGGAAGTCAGAAAGCAGGCTGGTTGTGCCCCCGGTCGGACAATCCGCAGCGCTGAGCGGAGGGAGGAAGCCAGGATTCGCCTGCAAGGACGCAGGCGAAAGGCCCAGCCGCGCAGGACGCGCGTCTGGGCCGGTCCGTCAGGCTGACGATCGAAGCGAAGGCACCGCAAAGCGGCGCGAGGACCGTCCGACCGGGGGCACAACCAGCCAGCACCAACACCAGACTTTGCAAACGACCCTGCAAAAAAGTCTGCGCCAATATCTGACTTTACAAACGGCCCTGCACAAATGTCTGCGCTGTTTAATCAGCTAAACGATAACGCGCCAGCCAGTGCGCATACGGCGCAGGCAGCACCCACGACGGATCTTCAACGTTCAGCTTCTTCGCCAGAGAATACGGATAATGCGGATTCGCCAGATGTGCACGGCCAATCATCACCAAATCCATCTGCTGCTCGGCAATCACCCGCTCCGCCACTTCCGCCTGCTCCACGCCCCAGGACGACGCCACCGGCAGGCCCGCCTCACGACGTACCCGCTCGGCAATCGGTGCCAGGAAGCCCGGACCCCACGGAATGTTGGTTTCCGCAATAGTAAAGCCCACGCTCACGTTCAGCAGATCCAGCCCGCCCTGATGCATCAGGCGCGTCAGCTCAATCGACTCGCTCAGCGTCTGCTCGTCCTGGCCATCAAACTCCAGCACGCCGAAACGGGCTGTCAGCGGCAGATTCTCCGGCCACACCTCACGAACGGCGGCCAGGGTTTCCAGCAGGAAGCGGCTGCGGCCGGCAAAATCGCCGCCGTAAGCGTCGGTGCGCTGGTTGGAATGCGCGGAGAAGAAGCTCTGCGCCAGATAACCGTGGGCAAAATGCAGCTCCAGCCACTCAAAACCGGCATCGCGCGCGCGGCGGGCGGCGGCAACGAAGTCACTTTTCACCCGGTTAATATCATCCAGCGTCATCGCCTGCGGTACGTTTGGCAGATGATGGCCGAACGCAATCGCGGAAGGGGCAATGGTCTGCCAGCCGCGGCTGTCGCCTTCGGCAATATGATCGTCGCCTTCCCACGGACGGTTAGCGCTGGCCTTGCGACCGGCGTGACCAATCTGAATGCCAGGGACGGAACCCGCCGCCTTAATCGATGCTGCAATACGCGCCATGCCTTCAGCCTGCTCATCGTTCCACAGCCCGGTACAGGCCGGAGTAATGCGGCCCTCCGGTGAAACGGCGGTGGCTTCCACAATCACCAGACCCGCGCCGCCACGGGCGATCGCCGGATAGTGAACCTGGTGCCAGTCGTTAGTCAGGCCGTCAACGGCGCTGTACTGGCACATTGGCGGCACTGCAATGCGGTTACGCAGCGTAACGTCTTTCAGTTTAAATGGGGTAAAAAGCGCGGACATAGAAAACCTCAGTCATAGACGATCGAAGAACACGTGGCCTGTCGATAAGTGGCGATCACGGTAAGCGATGGCCACCGATAATCACTAAGCCGTATGTGCGATACGCACTGGCCGATCACAGCGTGCTGGCGTCCAGCTCCAGAGTGGTAAACAGCAGGGAACGCAGCCAGCGGTGGCCGGGATCGCGATGGCTGCGTTCATGCCAGACCAGGGTTTTACTGAAGCCCGCCACCGCGACCGGAGGCGGCACCCACACCAGACCGTCGGCAGATTCTGCCAGCCTGCACGGCACCACGGCAATCAGATCGCTGCTGCGCAGGATCTGCGGCAGCACCAGAAAACTGTTTACCGCCAGCGTTACCCGCCGATGACGACCGATTGCGGCCAGCGCCTGGTCGGTCGCGCCGCGAAACTCGCGACCGCTGTGCGAAACCAGCGCGTGGTCCAGCGCACAGAAGCTATCCAGCGACAGCGCACCGTGCCGCAGGGCAGTGTGGTCCGGGCGCAGCAGGCAGACGTACTGCTCGTCAAACAGATGGCGAGCGTGCAGATCGGCAGGCGTGGTGTCCGGGGTGAGCAGCGCCATATCAATTTCGCCGCGCTCCATTTGCACCGCCAGCCGATCGTTTTCCACCGGCTGCACGCTCACCTGCACGCCGGGAGCCTGCTGGCGCAGTGCGGCAATAAACGGCACCGCCACCGCGCTCAGCGCATAATCGGTTGCGGCAATGCTCAGCGACATCTGCGAACTGGCCGCATCAAAGACCTGCGGCTGCAACAGCTGGTCGATATCACCGAGGATCTGTTTGACCGACGCGGCCAGCGCCAGCGCCCGCAGCGTCGGGTTAATGCCGTGCTGGCCACGGGTAAACAGCGGATCGTCAAAATGCTCGCGCAGGCGGTTGAGCATGGCGCTTACCGCCGGTTGAGTGAGCGACAGGCGCTGGGCGGCCCGCGTCACGCTGCGTTCATCCAGCAGCGCATCCAGCGTTTTTAACAGATTCAAATCCAGCGTACGTAGGTTGCTGCTCATCGGTTCCCCGGCGGTGAGTGGGTCAGATATCAGAAATTATAATATCTGAAATAAAAAATGCTGATTGGTTTTATATCACCGTGCCGCACATCATGCAGTGGTTTTCGGCAGGCGCATCCCGCGCTCTGGCCGACCAGACTCACCGAGAGGCAGCATCATGAACGCAATTCACTGGCCGCAGGGCTACATTCCTGGCTTCAGCGACAACTTCGCCAGCAACGAAATGATTATTACCGGCGTCAGCGTCGCGGCGCTGTGGGACAAACTGATCGATACCGCCGCCTGGCCGGTTTATTACAGCAACGCCAGCGACATTCATTTCCACAACGGCAGCGGCCCGTATTTGACCGAGGGGACACGTTTCCGCTTCACCACGTTCGGCTTTGTGGTGGAAAGCGAAGTTAACGAGTTCGTCGCACCGGAAACCGGCAGCGCGGCGCGCATTGCGTGGCACGGCTGGTGCGGCGAGGGCGACAGTCGGCTTGACGTGCATCATGCCTGGCTGATTGAGGCGTTGCCGGGTGGCCGCGTGCGCCTGCTGACCCAGGAAACCCAGAACGGCAAACCGGCGGTTGAGCTCGCTAACGCCCGACCTGACCCGATGATCAACGGCCATCAGCAGTGGCTGGACGGAATGATCGCCGCGGCGCGAGCGTAATAAGCGAATCCTATCTGACGATAAGCGTAACCTTGCGGGTGCCGCGGCGGAATTCCGCTAGTTTATTAACGTTCTGAACCCTACGTTAATAAGGATGCCCGCAATGAAACAACAGATACTGATTATTCAGCCGCTGATGCCCGCGCTGAGCGAAATGCTGCACCGCGACTACCAGTGCCATCGTCTGTACGAACAGCCCGATGCGGCGGCCTGGCTACAGCAGCACGGCCAGGCTATTCGCGCGGTCGCCACCCGGGGCGACGTCGGGCTGGCGGCGGAGGTGATGGCCGCGCTACCGGCACTGGAGGTGATTGCCGTCTTCGGCGTGGGCACCGACGCTATTGATCTGGCCGCCGCCCGCGATCGTGGGATTACCGTGACCGTCACCGCCGATATTCTGACCGACGACGTCGCCGACCTTGCGCTGGGGCTGATGCTCAGCGTCTCGCGGCAGATCGTGGCACAGGATGCCTTCCTGCGCGCGGGCGAGTGGGCAAACCGACCGCCGGTGCTGGGCAGCAAACTCAGCGGCAAGCGCGTCGGCATCCTCGGGCTGGGGCGCATCGGCTCGGCGATTGCCCGACGCTGTGCCGCCTTCGATATGTACATCGGCTACTGCAACAGCCGCCAGAGTGATGAACCCGGCTGGCAGCGCTTTAGCGATCTGCATCAGCTGGCGCTGTTCAGCGATGTGCTGGTGCTGGCGGTGCCTGGCGATGCGCGTAACTATAAGGTGGTCGATCGCGAAGTGCTGAACGCGCTGGGATCGCAGGGCGTGCTGATTAACGTCGCGCGCGGGGCGGTAGTTAATGAAGACGACCTGATCGCCGCGCTGGAAAATCACACCATCGCCGGAGCGGGGCTGGATGTGTTCGAAGGTGAACCGGCGATTGACCCGCGCTTTTTCGCGCTGGAAAATACGGTGCTGACACCGCATATCGCCAGCGCCACCGCCGAAACGCGGCAGGCGATGGCGCAAAACGTGGCGGATAATCTGGCTTCGTGGTTCGCTCACGGCAAAGCCATTACGCCGGTTGCATAACGAAAAAGGCACCCGCTATGGGTGCCTGTTATCAATGCAGGATAGTGTTCTTTTACCGCCTAGAATCGCCCGTCAATAATCTCCACCTGCTTGCTCTTCAGCGTTTCATCAATCCAGCCGCGCTCCAGCTCGCCGCGCTTCGCCAGCTCGAAGTTGCGTTCGTCGACGATCAGATACGCCTGCGCCGCTTCCAGAATCTGTGCCGCATCGCCGTGAGGGATGACGATCACCCCGTCGTGATCGCCGAGAATGATGTCACCCGGTGACACGTGAATATTGCCGCAGGCGATCGGCACGTTGATTTCACCCGGGCCATCTTTATACGGGCCGCCGGGCGTGATGGCGGCGGCATAAAGGTGGTAATCCATCTTGCCGATGCCTTCGATATCGCGGATCGGCCCATCCAGCACCAGCCCCTCAATGCCGCGCTGGCGGGCCCAGGTGGTCATCACTTCGCCCATCAGCGCCTGGCTGCGATCGCCCTCGTTGGAGACCACAATCACATCGCCTTTACCGGCCATATCCATCGCCTTGTGCAGCATCAGATTGTCGCCGGAGCGGGCCTTAACGGTGACCGCCAGGCCGCACATCACCGCGTTACGCGGCGCGCTCATCAGGCGAATTTCGCCGGACAGCGCGGGCAGGCGGCTCATGCAGTCTGCCACCACGGCTGCGGGCAGCGCGCGGAACGCTTCGACGTAGCCGGCGGCTTCAAGATTACGTTGTAAGAAAATACGGTTTCCTGCGGACATAGCGATTCTCCTGATCGATTATTTCAGCTGGCTGACGGCGGCGGCAATCTGGGCGGCCCCGGCCTGAAGCGTGGCAAGGTCTGTGGCAATAGAAAGTCGGAAGTAGGGCGAAAGTCCGTAGGCGGCACCGGCAACAACCGCCACGCCCGCGCTCTCCAGCAGCCACAGCACCACCTCACTGTCGTTTTTCAGCACCTGACCCTGCGCGGTGGTTTTACCCAGCAGCCCGCCGCAGTTGACGTAAAGGTAGAACGCCCCTTCCGGCACGCGGCAGCTCAGGCCCGGCACGGCATTCAGGCGGGCGGCGATGTCGTCGCGGCGCTGGCGATACACTTCGCGGCTGTGGGTGATAAAGCCGGTGCCGCTGTTCAGCGCGGCTAAGGCGGCGGCCTGGCTGACCGAGCTGGCATTGCTGGTGGACTGCGATTGCAGCGTGCCCATCGCGGTAATCAGCACTTTTGGCCCGGTGGCATAGCCGATGCGCCAGCCGGTCATGGCATAGGTCTTCGACACGCCGTTCACCACCAGCGTACGGTCGGCCAGGCGCGGCTCCACCTCCAGCAGATGGACGTTCGGGCTGTCGTCGTAGCGCAGATGCTCGTAAATATCGTCGGTCATAATCGCCAGATGCGGATAGTCCAGCAGCACATCCGCCAGCGCGCGCAGCTCGGCGCGGCTGTAGCTGGCACCGCTTGGATTGGACGGCGAATTGAGGATCAGCCAGCGGCAGCGGCTGGTAATCGATGCCCGCAGCTGCTCGGCGGTCAGGCGGAAACCGGCTTCTTCCTGGCAGGTAATCACCACCGGACGGCCGTCGCAGGCCAGCACCATATCCGGGTAGGAAACCCAGTACGGCGCGGGGATCAGCACCTCGTCGCCGACTTCCAGCGTGGCGGCCAGCGCGTTGAAGATCGCGCTCTTCGCGCCGTTAGTGACGATAATGTCTTCCGGCTTCACCGTCAGATGATTCTCGCGCAGGAACTTGGCGGCAATGGCCTCGCGCAGCGCGGGGGTGCCGTTATTCTGCGTGTAGCGGGTTTCGCCGTTGCGGATCGCGGCGCAGGCCGCCTCGCAGATTTCCGGCGGGGTGGCGAAATCAGGTTCACCGACCACCAGGTTAATGATGGCTTTACCTTCACGCTTCAGGGCGTTGGCGCGATCGGACGCGCTGCTGCTGGGAGAAGGTTTAATACGCGTAACGCGGGCGGCAATGCGGATAGCACTCATGATCACTCCAGTCTGTTCCGGGATGTCTCTACGTTACGAATAAGCGGCGGGCGACGGTTAAGAGGAGTTTGTTCTGATTCAAGAGCAAAAGCTTATGGATGGGGCCCAACGATAAGTAAAACTCCCCGCAATGGTGCAGAACGCTGCTGAAAGCAAACGCTTGATAAATGGATGGATAGCGAAATAACACGATCTATCTCACTGTTTTACATATTAACTTTTTAGCTGTCCGGCTTTGCGGGGCAGTTAACACTCAGGCTGGTCCGGATCTTGCTACACTTCCGTTCACTTTTTCTTAACATTCTGTCCGGTGACGAGAGGTATGACTATGAATCTCAGGCGGCTACGCTACTTCATCAAAATTGTCGACGTCGGCAGTTTGACCCAGGCGGCCGATATTCTGCATATCGCCCAGCCAGCCCTCAGCCAGCAGCTGGCTTCGCTGGAAAGCGAGGTCAAACAGCAGCTGCTGATCCGCACCAAACGCGGCGTTACGCCGACCGAAGCGGGCAGCATTCTTTATGCTCACGCCCAGGCGATACTGCGCCAGTGCGAGCAGGCGCAAAGCGCCATTGACGGCGCGGGCCTGGCGCTGAGCGGACAGGTGTCCGTCGGGCTGGCACCGGGTACCGCCGCCTCGCTGCTGGCGCTGCCGCTGATGGAGGAGGTACGTAAACAGCATCCCGGCATCCTGCTCTACTTTAACGAGAGCTTTGGCACCACCCTCAGCGAGCTGATCATGAGCGGGCGCATGGATATGGCGGTGCTGTACGGCAACCGTCAGATCCACGGACTGGCCTTTATTCCGCTGATGAAAGAGGATCTCTATCTGGTGACGCCGCAGAGCGAAATCAGCTTCGGTAAAACCGTCACCCTGGAGCAGATCGCCCATCTTGAGCTGTTCCTGCCGCGCCCGTACAACATCATGCGCAAGCTGGTTGACGAAGCCTTCGTGCAGAAAAACCTCTCCTATAAAGTGAAGTGCGAAATCGAATCGGCCACCACCCTGGCGCAGGCGCTGGAGGGCAACCTTGGCGCGACCATTCTGCCGGAGTCCATCGCACGCAATATGGTGAAACAGTCCCGCGCGCGGATGTCGAAAATCGTTGAGCCGGGCATTCAGGCACCGCTGTCGTTCTGTACCTCCGATCATCTGCCGCTGTCCCAGCCTGCCGAAGCGGTGAAGAAAATCCTGCTGTCGCTGATGGCCGAACGCACCCACGACAACCGACCGCTGACCCTGGTCAGCTGACATCACATAGCGGCCACCAGCCCGTTTCGACGGGTGGCCGCAGTCACCACGCCGCCGTTTTTCAGTAATAAGTCTGCCTTATCCCCCTAAAGCGAAACCCTCTTACAGACCGCCTGAAACGGCGGGATACAGTGTGGCTATCGCATTTTTCCGTTAGCGGATATGAAGTTGAGGATGAGGAATGGACCCAGCACGTCAGTTACAGGCTCCGCAAATCAGCTGGCTCGGCACCCACGCGGTGCTGTTTGAAGCCCCCGGCGAGATCACCCTGGAAAACCAGCAGCGCATCTGGGCGCTGGCCGATTACGCCAGCGGGCTGGCCGCCATTCGCGGTGTGGTGCCGGGCATGAATAACCTGATGATGGTGTTTGGCCCGCAGATGAGCGGCGGTGAACAGCTGTTCGATCGTCTGCGCCAGCAGTGGCAGCGCGGCGAAAGCAAAACCTTCTCCGGCCGGGTGATTGAGCTGGATGTGACCTACGGCGGCGAGCCGGGGCCGCATATCTGCGACGTGGCCGAACACACCGGCATGACCATTCAGGAGATCGTGCAGCGCCACACCGAACCGCTCTACCCGGTGTATGCCCTCGGCAGCCATCCGGGCTACTGCTACCTCGGTAATATGGACCCGCAGCTGGCAACGCCGCGCCGCGCCAGCCCGGTACAGAGTATTCCCGGCGGTTCGGTCTCCATCGGCGGCGTACAGACCGGCGTTTCTGCCTCTCCCGGCCCCAGCGGCTGGAACACCATCGGCCGCACCGATTTCGTTTTCTTTGATGCCCACGCCACACCGCCGGTGCGGCTCCATCCCGGCGACAGCATTCGCTTCCGGGTAAGCAGGGTACTGGCATGATCGTTATTGAACGCACTACCGCGCTGTCCAGCGTGCAGGACGAAGGCCGCTTCGGCGCACTGCACTACGGTGTGGGAACCGCAGGCGTGATGGACCCGCTGGCGCTGCGGCTGGGTAACGCGCTGCTCGGCAACCAGCCGGACGATGCGGTCATTGAGATCCCGCTGTTCCCGTTCCGCCTGCGTTTCACCCGCGACTGCGCGTTTGCCATCAGCGGCGGCGACAGCCCGGCGATGCTCGGCGATCGGCGTATTCCGGCCTGGTGGGTGGCGCAGGCGAGAGAGGGCGAAGTGCTGACCCTGCACGCGTCGCGCTTCTCGGCGCGCAGCTATCTCCATCTGCCCGGCGGCGTTGACGTGCCGCAGGTACTGGGGTCGCGCAGCACCCAGCTCAGGGGTGAGTTTGGCGGCTTCCACGGTCGTGGATTACAGCAGGGCGACAGCCTGAGCGCCGCCCGCGATGCGTATCGGGGCGCGGTGGACTTCGGCATTGCCTCGCCGCGCCTGAGCCTGTGCGACAGCCCCGACGGCGTGCCGCAGATCCGCGTGCTACCCGCGGCGGAGTACGGCGCGTTTACCGCCGAGTCGGTGGCGCGTTTCTGGCAGCAGCAGTGGCGCGTTTCACCGCAGAGCAACCGCTACGGCTACCGGCTGGACGGCGAAGGGCTGGTGGCGAAAGCGCCGCTGGAGATGCGGTCGCACGGCATTATCCCCGGGGTGATTCAGGTGACCCACAGCGGCCAGCCGATTATTCAGATGCGCGACGCCCAGCCGAGCGGCGGCTACCCGAAGCTCGGCACGGTGATCGACGCCGATATGTGGCTGCTGGGCCAGGTGCCGGTGGGCAGCAACGTCCAGTTTGTTGAGGTGAACTGGACGCAGGCCGACGAGGCGGAACGTGACCAGCAGCGGTGGCTGGCGGGGATCTGCCAGCGTATTGACGACTACCGCCGCTGCCCGCTTTAACCGCAAGGAGAGAAGATGCCGACCATTCGTGAACTACAGGCCATTACCCGCCGTCTGCGGCGCAGTGGCATAGACAGTATTGAGATTAAAGGCGACGGCTACAGCGTGCGTATCCGCTGCGGCGCTGAAGAAGCATCGTGTCGCGGTGCGTATTCCGCCAACGGGGCGATCCCCGAGGGGCTGGCGGCCTGTCCCGCACCAGCCGGATACGCCGCATCCGTCGGCGATCCCGCTTCTCCCGCCCCGGCTGATGCCGCACTCGCATTCCATACAGCACCGTCAGCTGTGGCTGCTTATCCGGCATCTCCACCGCCCAATATCGTTGAGCTGGGCGCGCCGATGCCGGGGCGCATCTGGCTGCAGGACCCGCTGACCGGCAAGAACATTGCCGCCGACGGGCGCACGGTGAAAACCGGCGATCTGCTGGCGCTGGTTCAGGCTGGGCCGATCTGCCTGCCGCTGCGGGCCGGGGCCGACGGGCTGCTGGATGAGTATACGGTCGCGCAGGGCGATCGGGTGGAGTACGGCCAGCCGGTGGCCCGCATAGTTAAAACGGAGGCAGCGCAATGAGAAGCATCGATTTAAACGCCGACCTTGGCGAAGGCTTTGGCGACTGGCGCATCGGCGATGACGCCGGGTTGATGGCGCTGATCAGCTCCGCTAACGTTGCCTGCGGCTTTCACGCCGGGGACGCGTCGATTATGGCCAGCAGTGTGGCGCTGGCAAAACGCTATGGCGTGGATCTCGGGGCGCACGTCGGCTTCCCCGATTTAGCCGGATTTGGCCGACGGCGCATGCAGATCGACACGCAAACCCTGGCGCACTACGTCACCTATCAGCTCGGCGCGCTGGCCGCTTTTGCCCGCGTGGCGAACTACCCGCTGAGCCACATGAGCTTCCACGGTGCGCTGGGCAATATGGCTGCCGAGGACGAGTCGCTGGCGAGGCCGCTGCTGGCGGCGGTGAAGGCGTTTGACCCGAATCTGATTATCAGCACCACCGCCGCCAACGCGGTGGAGCGCTGCGCCCGCGAGCTGGGGCTGCGCGTGGCCTGCACGTTTCTGGCCGACCGCGCCTATCAGGCCAACGGTCTGCTGGTGCCGCGCGGCACGCCGGGCGCGGTGATCCACGACCCGCAGCAGGTCAGCCTGCGGGTGATCGATCTGCTGAAATCCGGCTGCGTCACGGCGATTGACGGCACGCGGCTGCCGATGGCGGTTTCCTCGATTTTAATGCACGGCGACACGCCAGGCGCGCTGGCGCTGATTGAACAACTGCGGGCTGATATTACGGCTCAGGGCGGAGAAATTCGCCCGATATCGAAACATTTCATTGAATAAACAGAGAGATAACTTAGATTATCTGGCTCTATAAGATCGGCTTATTGCCACAAAGACTTTACCTCTTACCCCTCGGCGCGGTGAGGGGATACAGTCAAAGACAGAGCAAAAATAACAACAGGAGAAGTCAATGCCATTTTCAGATTATAAAACCGCACTGGTGACCGGCGCTTCCGCCGGAATGGGTGAAGCCATCGTTGAGCGTCTGTGCCAGGAGGGTATCGTGGTTCACGCGGTGGCCCGCCGTCATAACGAACTGGAACAGCTGGCGGCGAGAACCGGCTGTATTCCTCACGCCATCGACGTTTCCGATGTGCAGGCACTGAATGACCTGTGCCGCGACCTGCAGATCGACATTCTGGTGAACAACGCCGGGGTGTCCCATCCGGGCTCGATTCTGCAATCGCAGGAGTCGCAGATTGAAACCCAGGTCGACGTTAACCTGCGTGCGGTACTGCACCTCTGCCGTCTGCTGGTGCCGGGTATGGTCGAGCGCGATCGCGGCCACGTGATTAACATCACCTCCATCGCCGCCATCTACAACTTCGGCGGCAACTCGATTTATCACGCCACCAAAGCGGGGGTGCACGCGCTCTCACGCCAGCTGCGCGTGGACTGCTATGGCAAACGTGTGCGTATCACCGAGATCTGTCCGGGCCGTGTCGCCACCGATATCTTCGGCAATGTGACCGGGGATAAAGAGGCTGCGCGCCGCGAGTTTATCGACGGCTTCGAGCTGCCGACGGCGAAAGATATCGCCGATACCGTGGCGTTCGCCATCTCTGCGCCAGTGGCGGTGAATATCGGCAACATCGAAATCACCCCGACGCTACAGGTACCGGGCGGTCTGTCCACCATGCGCCCCGGTGATGTTGCGCGTTAATCTGAGCTGAGTGAGGGCGATCGACGATGAACGGTTCACTTGATTTTAGCGTCATTCTGCACGGCCAGTACGGACAGATGATCGTCGATGGCGTCGCGTTAACGCTGAAGCTGGCGGTGGGTTCCTGGCTGCTGGCGATGATCCTGGCGATGGTGCTGGTGGTGATCCGGCTGACTCCGCTGAAGCCGCTGCAATGGCTGGTGGCGGCTTACGTCTCCTGGCATCGCAATGTGCCCACGCTGATCCAGCTGATGATTTGGTACTTCGCGGTGCCGACGCTGCTGCCGGAGTCCGCGCAGATCTGGCTGAACGACTACAACGCGGAGTTTCTGTTCTCGATGGTGGCGCTGGGGCTGTGCCAGGCCGCTTACTTCTCGGAGGATATTCGCAGCGGCCTGCGCGCCACGCCGGACGGCCAGCGCGAGGCGGCACGGGCGCTGGGCATGGGCTATGTCCAGTCGATGCGGCTGATTATCCTGCCGCAGGGCATCCGTAATGCGCTCCCTGCGTTGATTAACCACACGGTGCTGCTGTTTAAAAATACCAGCCTGGCAATGGTGATCGGCGTGGCGGATCTCACCTACGTCACCCGCGAGATCGAAAACTACACCTTCCGCACCTTTGAAGCTTATCTGGTTTCGACGCTCTGTTACCTGTTCTTCTCCCTGCTGTTGATGGCCGCCGGTGCGCTGCTGGCACAGCGTTTCCACCGCGTCTACGCGAGGTAAGCTGAATGAGTGAAATGCTGACGATTTTACAGCAGAACGGCATGCTGTTCCTGATGGGCCAGTATCCCAACGGCCCGCTTGGCGGGGTGCTCTGCACGCTGCTGGTGTCGCTGATGGCGATTGTGCTGGCGCTGCCGCTGGGCGTGCTGCTGGGCGTGGCGCGTATCTCGCCGTATCGCATTCTGCGCTGGCCTGCCACCGCCTGGGTCTATGTGCTGCGCGGCGTGCCGCTGCTGATGGTGATCTTCTGGACCTACTTCTGCGTGCCGCTGCTGCTGGGCCACACGCTGAGCGGCTTCGGCACCATGCTGGTCACGCTGGTGATCTATGAAAGCGCCTATATTGCCGAAATTGTCCGCGCCGGAATTCAGGCGCTGCCGCAGGGGCAGTACGAAGCCTCTCGTGCGCTGGGGATGAGCTACACCCGCACCTTCCGGCTGGTGATCCTGCCGCAGGCGCTCTACAACATGCTGCCGAGCCTGGTCAGCCAGCTGGTTTCGATTATTAAAGACAGCACCCTCGGCTACGTGATCAACGTACCGGAGCTGACCTTTGCCGCCAATCAGGTGAATAACCAGCTGCTGACCAAGCCGTTTCAGGTGTTCGCGATTGTGGCCATCAGCTACTACATCATCTGCTTCAGCCTGACGTGGCTGGCCGGTTATCTGGAGCGGCGCATTGCCGCTAAAAGACGCGGCCCCGCCGTCAGCACGGCACCACAGCGCGCCGCGCTGCTGGTCAACAAACCCGCTATCGAGGAGTAAGGCATGAATCCGATTATTCGCTTTAACCAGGTTAATAAATGGTACGGCGCCTATCACGCGCTCGCCGACCTCAATGCGGAAGTGAACAGCGGCGAGGTGGTGGTAGTCTGCGGACCGTCCGGCTCCGGCAAGTCCACGCTGATCCGCACCGTTAACCGGCTGGAGCCGATCCAGCAGGGGCAGATCGTCTTCGACGGTCTGGATATTCACGGGGCCAGCACCCAGCAAAACCGGCTGCGCGCGCGTATCGGCTTCGTCTTTCAGAGCTTTAATCTGTTTCCGCACCTGTCGGTGATCGACAACGTGATGCTCTCTCCGGTGAAGGTACTCGGCGAGCGGCGCAGCGAGGCGAAGCAGCATGCGCTGGCGCTGCTGGAGCGGGTGGGGCTGGCGCACAAGGCGAACGCCTGGCCCGCGCAGCTCTCGGGCGGTCAGCAGCAGCGCGTGGCGATTGCCCGGGCGCTGGCGATGAAGCCGCCGGTGATGCTGTTTGATGAACCGACTTCGGCGCTGGACCCGGAAATGGTTGGCGAGGTGCTCAACGTGATGCGCAGCCTGGCGAACGAGGGGATGACCATGATGTGTGTGACTCACGAAATGAACTTTGCCCGTGAGGTGGCGGATACCATCTGGTTTATGGATGAAGGAAAAATCCTGGAGAAAGCCGCGCCGGAAACCTTCTTTAACCGCCCACAGCATCCACGCGCGCAGCGTTTCCTCACCGACCTGCGTCAGCACTGAAATCGAAACGGAGCCTGAAACCATGAGAAAAATTACTACACCGCTGCTGTCACTCTGTCTGCCGTTAATGCTCAGTGCCGCACTGCCCGCCAGTGCCGATACCCTTGCCGATATCAGCAGCCGCGGCCAGCTGAACTGCGGCGTGTATGCCGACGTGCCGCCGTTCTCCTCGCCGGATGTCAAAACCCGCCAGCTGGCCGGGATGGATGTTGACCTGTGCAACGCGCTGGCGCAGCAGCTGGGGGTAAAAGTCAACCTGATGCCGGTATCGGTGGAAGCACGCATTGCGGTGCTGACCACCGGTCGGGTTGACGTGCTGATTGCCAACCTCGCCTACACCAAAAGCCGCGCCGCACAGATCCAGTTCAGCGATCCGTACTACATCGCTAAAGAAGTGCTGGTGGTGAAGGAAGCCAACGCGGCGAAAACCCGCGCCGATTTCAAAGGCAAACGCCTCAGCTCCACCAAAGGCTCCACCTCCGAGCAGTCGATCCGCCTGGCGCAGGCGAAGCCGGTCACTTTCCAGGATACCGCTTCGGCGTATCTGGCTTTGCAGCAGAATAAATCGGTGGGCTTTGTCACTAACGGCATGACCGCCACCCAGCTGGTTAACCGCGCCAAAGCCGACGGCGTTAATCTGGCGATCCTGAAAGAGCCGATGGCGCTGGAGCCGGTGGCGGTAGGGATGCAGAAGGGCGACGAGGCGCTGCTGGCTAAAGTGAACGACAGCCTGGCGAAGATGGAGCAGAGCGGAGAAATCGATACCATCTGGAACCGCTGGCTGGGGCCGGACACCGAATACAAAATGGTGCGTGAGGATAAGGTGCAGCCGCTCAGCCAGCTGAAGTTTGAGGCGCTGGAGTAAAGTTTGTATTTGCACTTCTGTTTGCCGCGCGGAGTAAAGTTTACATCTGTCCGGCGGCCTGAAGTTCTGGGACAACGCTCACCTTTTCCCTCAGTGCTAAGCAAAGGGTGACGTTTTATCTCTGCCCCCCGGCCAGCTGGCGGGCAGAATCTATACGGGTCGCGGACAGTGCCGCTACGTCGGTCAGCAGCGCAATCAGCGCGGTCGACGGCGGCAGATGACCGGCGATATTCCGCCGCGCCTTGGCGATAATCTCCGCTTCGTCCATCGGGCGATCGGCGCTGCCGAGCGGCGTATAGCGCTCCTGCTGTACGCTGGCTCCGCTACGATGATGCACGATAACCCGCGCCCCCGGCTGCCGTGCCGGGCCGCACATGCGCTCACTAAACGCGTCATCAATCTGCGCCGTCACCTTCGCCACTAGTGCCGACATCTGCGCCGATCCGCGCGTCTGCGGGCTGTACCACTCTGCGCCCGGTGGCAGGCGCAGCGCAACGGCGGCCAGCGTCCACGGCAGGCTGAACTGGGCGTCGGTGGCGTTGCGCGGCGCACGGTCCATCATATCGTCAACCAGCCGGGGGAAAGTCTGCACCTCGATGTGTTCAATCTCATCGGCCCGCCAGCCGGTCTGTGCCATCACGGCGTCCATACTTTCCAGCGCGCAGGCCAGCCAGCGGCAGGCCGGATAGCGCTTAAAGCTGCCGAATCCGGCATACCAGTGCTTGCCTAACTCCGTGGTAAGAACGTCAGGCCGGAAGCGATCCGAGCCGATCATCCGCCAGAACCCTTGCTCACCGTCCAGTACATCCCGGCTGCCGCTGATGCTGCAGTGGGCCATAATCGCCGCCTGCACGCCCGCCTGCGCCGCCGGGGCCACCGCGTCCTTCAGCGCCAGCAGCGGGCGCTGCTGCCAGTTGTACTTATGCAGGCTGGGCAGGGGGGTCAGCGCCGCCGCCAGTCCGACGGCATGATGCAGCCGCTCCGCGTCCAGTTCCAGCAGCAGTCCGGCGACCAGCGCCGCGCCAATCGACTGATGCTGCGCCACGCCGTACACCTGATTAAAGCGCGCCACCGACGGCTGGATCGCCTGAATCAGCCGGTTGTTAACCTCAAAGCCAACGGTCAGGGCGGTAATCAGCTCCGCCCCGGCGATCGGTGATTCGCGCAGATCCAGCGCCGTCAGCGCCGCCGCCACCAGCGTTGCGCCGGGGTGGCCCAGCCCTTTGCCGTCGATCTCCACGCCGTCGTCGTGATCCAGGCCGTTAATCAGACTGGCGTTAGCGAAGGCGGCGGCCAGCGGACTAAAGCCGTCGGCCTGGCCGAACACAAAGCTGCCGCCGCTGCCGGCGGAAAGTTTTGCGGCGGCGAGGATTGGCTGCATCACCGGGCTGTCGCAGGCCGCCCAGCCGCAGGCGAGGGCGTCAAGCAGATGCAGGCTGACTTTATGTTGGATGGATTCAGGGATGTCCTGAGCGCGAAGCGCGGTGGCAAAGGCCACCAGCTCGCCGGTTACGGAAGTTGTCATAGCGATTAACGTTTAAAATAGCGGGTACGGATCTTTCTCTCGGCGTAGCTCGCCAGCAGGGAAAGGGGAAGAATGGTCACCACGAAGAACAGGGCGACAAAGGTCAGCGTTTCCAGCGGGCGGAAGGTGGCGGTACTGAGCCTCTGCCCCTGATAGAGCAGTTCGCCGGTGGCGATATAGCTGGCCAGCACCGAGTTCTTAATCGACATCACGCACTGGCTGACAAATGCGGGCAGTATGCGTAAAAACGCCACCGGTCCGGTCACGCGCAGCAGCACCTTCAGCGGCGTCATGCCCACCGACAGCCCGGCTTCCACCAGCCCGTGATCGACCGACTGTAAACCTGAGCGAAAGATCTCGGCAAAAAACACGCTGCCATATAGTGCTATCGCCAGCACGCAGGTCCAGTAGGAGGAGAAGGTCAGGCCAAACAGGATCGGCAGGCAGTAGTAGGCCCAGACGATCAGCACCAGCGGCGGCACGGAGCGGACCACTTCAATCAGCCCCTGAGCGGGGAAGCGCACCAGACGGCTGGACGCACCGCGCAGCGGAGCGAGGATCATACCGCCGATAATGCTCAGCGTGACCGATGCCGCGACGATTTTGCCGGTCATCAGCATGCCGTCCAGCAGAATGGCGTGATATTGCAGCAGGACGGAGAAATCCCAGTGATAAACCGGCATCAGAGAATGTCCTCCGCAGACACCCCGGAAAGGGTCATAAAATTACGGATCTGCGTATGGCTATCGTCCGCCCAGATCTGCTGCGGCGTGGCTTCGTCGACCAGCCTGCCGCCGTCCAGCAGCAAGAGTCGGCTGCACACCTGTAGCGCGAAACGCATTTCGTGGGTCACCACAATCAGCGTGGTGCCGCTTTTAGCCAGTTCGGCAATCACCGCCAGTACTTCGCCGACGGTTTCCGGGTCCAGCGCGGAGGTCGGTTCATCAAACAGAATCACCTCCGGCTCCATCGCCAGCGCGCGGGCGATAGATACCCGCTGCTGCTGCCCGCCGGAAAGCTGCACCGGGAAGCTGTGGGCCTTATCGGCCAGCCCTATCCGTTCCAGCAGCTGCATGGCGCGGGCGCTGGCCTGCTGTTTCGGCTGCTTCAGTACCTGTACCGGGCCTTCAATGACGTTTTGCAGCACCGTGCGGTGCGGCCACAGATTGAAATGCTGAAACACCATTGCCATTCTGGCGCGCTGGCGGGCGAGAACCCGGCGGCTAACCGGCCTGCGCGACGTGCCCTGAAAGCCGATCTCCTCATCCGCCAGCCGGATATAGCCGCCGTCCGGCGTTTCCAGCATATTCAGGCAGCGCAGCAGCGTGGATTTCCCCGCGCCGCTGCGGCCAATCAGCCCGATTACCTCCGAGGGGCGAACCTCGAAGGAGACATCATCGATAATGGTATTTCCGGCGAAGGACTTTTTCAGCCCGTCGACTACCAGCAGCGGTGCAGAGACGTTATTACGCATTACTTCTGCGTCGCCGACAGGGTGTATTTCTTCCAGATGGCGTTCAGCGTGCCGTCTTTTTCCAGCTGTTCCAGACGGCTATCCAGCCAGGCCTTCAGCTCGGGGCGCTGCTGGCGCAGGCCGATATTGGTCGGCTGCTCTTTCACCGGCGTGGGGATAATCACCGTACCCTGATGCCGCTTGCTGACGTACTGCGCCATCTGGATATCGTTGTTGACCACCGCATCCGCGCGGCCGCTCTCCATCTGCAGCAGCATATTGTCGCTGTCCGGTACGATGATCCACTGCGCTTTCGGCGCCTGCGGCTGCAGCAGCGTTGCCGCCGCCGAGCCGTCAATCGCCGCCAGCTTCACGTCCGGGCTGTTGATGGTGTCCCACTTTTCGAACTTTTTGGTCTCTTTTTGCAGGGTCAGAATGCCCATCTGGTGTGAACCCATTGGACGGGTAAAGTCGGCGGCTTTGGCTCTTTCCGGCGTTTTATTAAAGCCGCCTAAAATATCGAAACGGTCCGACTGCAAACCGGCCACGGCGGTGCCCCATTGCGTATCGACGTACTCGATTTTAATATCGGTGCCCTTAGTCAGCGCCTGCACCACATCGGGAACCAGTCCGACCCACTGATTGGTCAGCAGATCCTTCTGATACCACGGCGGGGCGTTGACCGCGCCCACGCGCAGCGTGTGGGAAGGCAGAATGGTGTCAATGCTGACGGCATCCGCCGCCGAAGCCTGACCGAAAAAGAACCCTGGTATCAGCAAAAACGCCGACATCAAACGTGATGTAAAAAGTTTCATTTTATACTCCTGAGTGAATATAATTATGGATTCTATAACCCGTAGTGCATATATCCCAAATGCATAATACGCATATCGTTAGCAGGTTTATTCATGACGCCGAAGCAGATGGAAGTGTTCATCCACGTGGTCCAGTCGGGTTCGGTTACCGCCGCCGCACAGCAGTTAGCCATGTCCCAGCCCTCGGTCAGTAAAAGCCTGGCCCTGACCGAACAGCAGATGGGTTTCAGCCTTTTCGACCGCTATAACGGCAAGATGCAGCCGACCGCAGAGGCCGCCCAGCTGTATGAGGAAGCGCTGCGCGTGCATCAGGATCGGGTGCGGTTCGACCGCTTCGTGGAACATCTGCGCCGCTACCGCGTCGGGCAGCTGCGGGTGTGCGCCACCCCGGCGCTGGCGCTGAACCTGCTGCCGCAGGCGCTGGCCCGCTTTCGCGAGGCGTTCCCGGACTTCGGCGTGGTGGTCGATATGTGCGTCAATCATGAAATCGAACAGGCGGTTGAAGAGGGGCGCTACGATCTTGGCTTTGTGGTTAAACCGGGCCACGGCGCGCCGGACGATCCGCTGCGGGTGAGCGCAGGGGAAATGGTCTGCGTGCTGCCGGAAGGGCATCCGCTTGCGCAGCAGGTGGAAGTGAACTGGCAGGACATTGCCCCGCACGAGCTGATCTTTATCACTACCGATACCCGGCTGGTGGCGATGATTGCCGAGGTGGTGCCGGAGTTTCGCCAGCGGCAGGTGGCGGCGGTAGAAACCAACCGCTACAGCATGGCGATTAATCTGGTGAAGCACGGCGGCGGTGTGACCATCGTGGATCGCTTCTCGCTGCTGGAGATCGATACCCGGGGGCTGGCGGTGCGGCCTTTCCGCCCGTCGCTTGAGGTTTCGGTTATGGCGGCGGTCACGGCGCGGAGCCTGGGGTCGCGCCCGGCGGAGGAATTTATTGCCGCGATGAAGGGGCTGATGAACTGAACTCAGCCCCGTTAGCGGGTTAACCTCAGAACCAGGTTTCCAGCTGGGTGCCGAACATCAGCGAACCGCCGCTGTGATAGCCCGCGTTGCCGAAGGTATCGGTTGAAGAGTAGTTATCCAGATTTTTGTCCCAGTTCATCCAGGTGACGAAGAAACGGATCTCCGGCCGCTCGAAGAAGTCGGTGACGTTCTGCATTTTAAAGGTCGGCGCGAAGGTCAGCTTGTAGTAGCTGCCGGACACCGGCTTATTGCCGTTAAAGCCCTTCGGATCGATGTCCATATACTGATAGCTGGCCTCGTACTGTAGCGCAAAGTTCTGATTGATCTCCTGAATCAGCCGCGAGTTGAGCGTAACCCAGTCATAGTGGTCGGATTCGATGTAGCGGCTGTTGCTGCTCTGCGCCACCAGCAGCGGGGCAATGCTCAGCCTGTCGCTCAGCCGGGTCATGCCGTAGGTGGCGAACTTCACCGTCCAGGCATCGTCGATCAGATAGCCATCCGATCCCGGCCCGCGCACCTCGGCCCCCAGCCCCTTACCGTACAGCAGCACGGTTTTGGTCGAACCTTCGTTAAGGCCGTAGAAGCTGTCGCCGTGCCACGCCAGCATGGTGTTGAAGCCGTGCGAGGCGGCATTATCCTGCGCCAGACCGTCGTTGATCCGCTTGTCGTTCTCCTTCGAGTACAGGCCGTTCAGCATCCACTGCCAGCCGCCGACGCGGTTGTTCAGCGAGAAGGTGTAGTTCTGGATAAAGGTATTATCGGCCCCGGTCATGTTGTTGTATTCAACGTTTTCCATCGCGTCGATGTCGTTGAAGTTACGCCCGTAAACCGACAGGTTGGTTTTCACGTCGCCGAAGAAATTCACGTCGTAAATCCCCGCACCGGTGCCGATCAGGTTCATCATGTCCGAGTCCAGCCAGTGGATATCGAAGTTGTCCCGGTCCTCGCGCTTGCCCGCCCACAGCGTTGAGCCGCTGAATGCGCCGGTGAAGGTGGGCAGATCGCTCATCTCCACAAACGCCTGGCGCAGGTTCATCTGGCCGTTAAACGCGCTGTCGGTGTTATAGGTTTTGTCCCACTCGGCAATTTTCATGTAGTAGCGGAAGCTCGAATCGTTGGCGTAGTGGCGCTTGTAGTCGAAGTCGGCGGTGACGTAGGTGTCGGCTTCGTTACCCAGGCGGCCCACGCTGCCGCCGGTGCTGCCCGCGGGCGTCAGTGAAGGACCGACGGTGGTGGTGGTGCCCTGTTTGCCGCTCAGGATGCCGGTGCGGGCGTAGCCGCCGAATTTAATTTCGGTATCGTCACTAATAATATCACTCTTGCTATTTTTATTTTTTAATTCCGCATCGCTGGCTCGTTTCTCCGCGACGGCTATTTTATTTTCAGCCTGCGTTAATTTATTTTGTGAAAGTTTGAGCTCCGCCTCGACTTTTTCCAGTCGGGCGTTAATTTCCGCCAGGGTTAATTCAGCTGCGTGCGCAGGTAAAGTACAGGCCAGGGTACAGAAAGTAAGAAGTGCTATTTTCATCATTTATACCTGTGAGTCACCCTGCTCCGAATATCAGTATTCAGGGCATAGGGGTTGCCATTAATAAGGTTTACAGCAAAGGATTACGGCAAAGGGTTTATGGCAGCGGTCTGCGATTTATTATCGTTTTTTATTATCCACCCTGACCAACAGCAGCGTGCAGATAAAGGCGAAGACGGCCACGGCCACGCCGACGGTGATATAGGTAATAAACTGATAGCGGTCATACAGGTACATCAGCGGCGACAGCAGTACCGCCAACCCGTAGGAGTTCGCTTTAATCGACAACAGGGAGAGCACCATGCCGCCCAGCGCCGAGCTGCACAGCATTACCGCAATGGCCCGCATACCGGACTGCATGACGATACCAAACAGCGCAGGTTCCGAAACGCCCAGCAGCTGTGTCACGGTTGCCGAGATCCCGGCGGTCTTAAACGCCACGTTTTTCGACTTCAGGGAGATCGCCAGGCACACGGCGGCGTTGGCGAAGCCGTACATCGCGCAGACGGTAATCAGTGGGTTGAAGCCCGTACCGGCGATCAGCGAGGTTTCAATCATTATGAACATATGGTGCATGCCGGTCATCACCGCAATCGGATAGATAAAGCCGATCAGCAGACCGCCGATACCGGCAGGCAACGCGAGGAACTGCTGGATAGCCATCACCGCATAGTGCTCAAAGCCGTGCACCAGCGGGCCGAGCACCAGCAGCGCAATCGCCACGGCGCAGAGGATCACCAGGAACGGGGTGAAGATCAGATCCATCGAGTCAGGCATAATCCGGCGGAAAACCTTCTCCAGCTTCGCACCGATAATGCCGGTGATCAGCGCGGTCAGTATCGATCCCTGATAGCCGACCAGCGGAATAAAATCGAAGAGATAAATCGGCTGCGCGTTACCGTAGGCCACCGAATAGGCGTTGGGCAGGGCGGGGGAAACCAGCATCAGCCCGATCAGGAAACCGATAATCGGCGTACCGCCAAACTTCTTAAACGCCGACCAGCAGATAAACGCCGCAAGGAACGCAAACGCCGTATCGCACAGCACGGTCATCAGGGTGGTCACCGAAGCGGGCAGAGCGAGGGTGCTGGCACCAAACCACGCCAGCACCGTATCGTTAAACAGCACGCCCTTCAGCCCGAGGAACAGGCCCGTTGCACCCAGCACCGGTACGATCGGCACAAACACATCCGAGAGGTGGCGGATACCCGCCTGTAGTGAGCTGCTGCCCTGGCGGCTCATTTCATCCTTGCTGACTTCACTGATATTAAACGCCTGCATAAACTCGGCGTAAACCTTATTCACAATTCCGGTGCCGAGAATAACCTGATATTGCCCCGAGTTGAAAAATACGCCTTTGACTTCATCGACGTTTCTTATTTTTTCATCGTCTATCAGGCCGCGATCTTTTATCTGTAATCGCAGGCGGGTGGCACAATGGGTTGCAGAAATAATATTTTCCCGGCCAATGATATTCACCAGTTCAACGGCAATGTTTTTATATTTATTCATGTTGGGTGGTTCCCTTAATAAGAATGCTTTGATAAGGCTTTAATGATGAGCTGAGCTGCGGATAGTTATTAACGATAATATCGCCCTCCGGTATTTTATAATCAACTGCGTGGTGACTGAGGTTAGTGACAGAAGTAAAGCATTCACTCGCCGTGCGGCGCTGATAGCTGATGATTTCCGGCGAGGCGGTTTCCAGCGGGATAAAATCGCCCCAGATCAGCGCATCGGAATACGCTTTGCGCAGGCGAATCAGCTGCTGGTAGAAGGCAAACACCGAATCCGCATCCTGCTGCTGCGCGGCGGCGTTAATCAGTGCATCCTCTGCCGACAGCGCCAGCCAGGGTTTCGCCCCCTGATTAAATCCGCTGTTCACCGAGTTGTCCCACGGGAACGGCGTGCGCGAGTTGTCCCGCGAGCGGTGATTGACGAACGCCAGCGACTGCCGCTCGGAGAAGCCTTCCGCCAGCGCGCGATGGTAGTTATCAATGCTGGAAATATCGTCGAATTCGCTGATATCGCTGCGGCAGAAGTTGGTCATGCCCAGCTCCTGGCCCTGATAGATGTACGGCGTGCCGCGCAGGAAGAAGTACATCGCCGCCAGGCATTTCGCCCCGATATCGTTCTGATAATCCGGGTGAACCAGTTTCGACAGCGCTCGCGGCTGGTCGTGATTCTCAATAAAGCTGGTGCCCCAGCCGCACTGCGCAAAGGCGCTCTGGCTGTCGAACAGCGCCTCGCGAAACTCGGCTACCGTCCAGTCGCGGCGGCGGAACCACTCCGAGCCGTTTTCCACATCGATATCCGCCGCGTGGAAGTCAAAAATCATATCGAAGTAGCCGTTCTTGCCGATAAACTGGCCGTACTCCGCATAGGGAACGCCCGGCGCTTCGCCGACGGTAACGCAGGCATAGTTATCAAAGGTGTTTTCCTTCAGCTCGTTCAGAAACACGTCAATGCCGGGGCGGTTGCGCGCCTTGCTTTTGATCGACCCCAGCCCGTCAACGCCGTCGACCGGCACGGAGGCGTAGTCGGCATCTTTCTTGATAAAGGTAATCGCATCCACGCGGAATCCGGCCACGCCTTTCTCCAGCCACCAGTTAATCATCCGGTAAATCGCCTCGCGCATCTGCGGATTTTCCCAGTTCAGGTCGGGCTGCTTCTTGTGGAACACGTGCAGGTAATACGTCTCTTCCCCCGGCACTTTTTCCCACGCGCTGCCGCCGAAAATCGAGCGCCAGTTATTCGGCGGCAGGCCGTTGACCGCCGGGCGGAACAGATAATAATCGCGATAGGGGGAATCCGCATCGGCCAGCGCCTGCCGGAACCACTGATGCTCATCGCTGGTGTGATTCACCACCAGGTCGATCATGATTTTAATCCCCAGCTCGGCGGCTTTGTCGATCAGCGTATCCACATCGCGCATCTCGCCGAACTCCGGGTTCACCGCGTAGTAATCGGCGATGTCATAGCCGTTATCGGCCATCGGCGACAGATAAAACGGCGAAATCCACAGCATCGTCACGCCCAGCGACTGCAAATAGGGCAGCTTTTCGATAATCCCCGGCAGATCGCCAATCCCGTCGTTATTACTGTCCTTAAAGCTCCTTGGATAGATTTGGTAAATCACGGATTCCTTCCACCAGCGATTATCCTGGCCTGCTTGCTGCTTTAACATGTCCACCTCTGTGATGTGGTATCGATACCACATTGTGATAAAAAAATTTACGCCGACTTTCTGAGCACCAGTTCCGCTTTCAGATCGTCACTGTTGTAGCGGTAGGGTTTACCCGCGATAAGGGCAATCAAATATTCCACCGAGAACTGCCCCAGCTTGTCTACCGGCTGGTTCACCGTGGTAATCGGCACGCTGACCATTTCGGAAACCGGCAGGTTATCGAAACCGACCACCGCGATATCCTGCGGCACCCGAATGTCATGGTTGGTCAGCCAGGTGACCAGGCCGCAGGCCACATCGTCACTGCCGGTAAACACCACGTCGGGCCGTGCGGAAGGGGGCAGCGCCGCCAGCTGTTCCGCCAGGCGGATGCCGTCTTTGTAGGTGTGCAGCCTGCGGAAAATCAGCGCGTCATCAACGGTTCTGCCCGCCACCGCCATCGCCTTCAGAAAGCCCCGGTTACGGCGCTCGCCGTGGCCTTTTTGCAGGAAATCACCGCCGGTGCAGTAGGCGATTTTCTGGTAACCCTGTTCCAGCAGATAGCCGATGGCGCTAAACGTTGCTTCTTCATCATCCACCCGCACCACCGGCAGAGTCGAACCGTCCACGCGGGTGTTGCACAGCAGAATAGGGCCGTGCTGCTGATATTTTTCCAGCACCGCTTTATCGCTCTCCACCGAGCAGAGGATCAGGCCATCAATAATCTTTTTCTTCAGCAGGTCGAGGCAGTTGGCCTCTTCCCCCACGCTATCGTGGTTCTGCACGATCAGCACCGAATAGCCGTTTTTGCGCGCCGTTACCTCCAGTGCATCCACCAGATTGGCGAAAAAGGGGTTGGTGATCCGCGACACCAGAATGCCGATGCGGTGCGACTTCACCCCGCGCATCTGCTGGGCGGCGGTGCTTGGCTCGTAGTCCAGCGCCTTCATCGCCGCGAGGATACGCACTTTCTTATCTTCGGAGATGTAAGGGTGATTGTTCAGAAAGCGCGAGACGGTAGTGACCGACAGTCCGGCGTGCTCTGCCACATCTTTAATGGTTGCAGTCATAATGTATGAAATCGATATCAGAATGCCGCTACGCTATTTTTTAGCGGCAGTATTGTCAATCGCAACCTTCCAGAATTTGATCGCAATCACATGAAAGCGGTCAGAAATTTCCAGAAGGCGGCAAAGGAGGTGCGGTGTGAAGTGAAAGTTGCGAGCCAGATCGCATTACTGCATTCCGGAGATTGCCAGCCTGCACCGGCTCTGCTGATAATCGCCACGCAACGAGCTTTACAGGTTGCCGTGATTTTTATTAAGGCGTGTCACTGGTAAAGCAGGCAAGACCAAAATAAAAATGCTCCTCCACCGCGAGGCGCATTTTTTATTTTGGTCTTTTTTTTTGGTTTTTTTCCGGGGAAAACAGTGGATTATAAACAGCTCGCCCATCAAATCCTGTCGCTCGGCGGCGGCAAAAACAACATCAGCAGGCTCACCCACTGCGCGACGCGGCTGCGCATGGAATTCAACGATCGCGCCAAAGTTGACGCGCAGGCGATTGAAAAACTGCCGGGGGTGATCGGCGTGGTGGAAAGCGGCGGCCAGTTTCAGATTGTGGTCGGCAATCAGGTGCAGCAAACGTATCGCACGCTGATGTCGGAAATCGGCACGCTGAACGCGCAGCCCGCTGGCGGAAGCACGGCGGCGAAAAAAAGCGGCATCTTCAGCCAGATTATCAGCGTGATCTCCACCACCTTCACCCCGGTGATCCCGGCAATTACCGGCGCGGGGATGATCAAGGCGCTGCTGGCGATCCTCAAGCTTTGCGGGGTAATCAGTGCCAGCAGCACCACCTATCAGCTGCTGGATACCATTGCTGACGCCGCGTTCTTCTTCCTGCCGGTGCTGCTGGCCTACGGCGCGGCGATTAAATTTGCCTGTAGCCCGATTCTGGCGATGACCATCGCCGGGGCGCTGCTGCACCCGAACCTGGCACAAATGCTGGCAAAAGGTGGCGACATTACCTTTATCGGCATTGATGTGCGGCTGGCGGACTATGCCGGTTCGGTGCTGCCGATTATTTTCACCGTCTGGCTGATGTCGTGGGTGGAGCGCTTCGCGGAGAAAGTCTCGCCGTCGATGCTGGTGTTCTTTATCAAGCCGATGATTGTTCTGCTGGTGACGGCACCGCTGGCGCTGGTGGTGGTGGGGCCGTTTGGCATCCTGCTTAACGATCTGGTCGCTGCGGGCGCGGCGGTGATTAACGGTAAGGCCAGCTGGCTGATCCCGATGCTGATGGGCGGTCTGCAACCCTTCCTGGTGATCACCGGCACCGCGTGGGCGATGACGCCGATTGCCACCGCCCAGCTGACCCGCCAGGGCTTTGAAACCATCAACGGTCCCGGCATGCTGGCTTCCAACATTGCGCAGGGTGCGGCGACGCTGTGTGTGGCGCTGAAAACTAAAAATAAAGATCTGAAGCAGCTGGCGTCTTCCGCCGGTTTCACCGCGCTGCTGGGGATCACCGAACCGTCACTGTACGGCGTAACGCTGAAGCTGAAGCGCCCGCTGATTGCCGCGATGATCGGCGGCGGCTGCGCCGGAATTTATGCCGGGCTGAGCGGCGTTGTGCGCTATGCGTTTGTTTCGCCGGGCCTGGCCGCGCTGCCCGCATTTATCGGCGACAATCCGATGAATATCGTGCATGCGCTGATCACCTGCGCCATCGCCATCGTGGTGACCTTTGCGCTGACCTGGTTCCTCGGCTTTGACGATCCGCAGCCGGAAGGGGGGGATGATTTATCGCCTTCTGATGGCACCCCTTCAGCCGGGGCGAAACCTGCCGTTAGCGGAGCATCTCCGGTGTCCAGGGCAGCAGTATCAGGTTCCGCTACAGCCGAATCGGGACAGGCCAGCTCTACGACAGCGGCTCACCTGCAGTCGGAAACGCTGCGCAGCCCGCTCAGCGGCCGTATTGTGCCGCTCTCCTCGGTGCCGGACGACGTCTTCTCCCTCGGCCTGCTGGGCCAGGGCGTGGCGATTATCCCGGATCGCGGCGTGCTGCTCTCCCCGGTAGCGGGGGAAGTGGTGACCTTCCTGCCGTCTAAGCACGCGGTGGGCATCAAATCGGATGAGGGGGCAGAAATTCTGATTCATATCGGTATTGATACGGTCAATCTGGCCGGTCAGCACTTCACCTCTTCGTTACAGGTTGGCGACCGCGTCAGCCCGGGTGACGAACTGGTGAGCTTCGATCTGGCGGCGATTATTGCCGCCGGTTATGACCCGATCACCCCGGTACTGGTGGTCAACAGCGAGGGGTATCGGGCGGTTGAAGCCCTTGCTGACGGCCAGATCGCCACGGGGGCCGATCTGCTGGCCCTGAACAGTCAACACGGAGAGACCACAGCATGATTTATCGTCAGACAGCACCGTTTCCAGCCGATTTTTTATGGGGCGCTTCGACCTCGGCCTATCAGGTTGAGGGCGCGTGGAACGAAGACGGCAAAAGCCCGTCGGTGATTGATATGTGTCAGCACGCGGCGGAAACGGCGGATTTTACCGTGGCCAGCGATCACTATCATCGCGTGATGGAGGACATTGCGCTTTTCGCCGAGCTGGGGCTGAAGGCCTACCGCTTCTCGATTGCGTGGACGCGCATCCTCCCCGGTGGCGTCGGGGAAGTGAATCCGGCCGGGCTGGCGTTCTATGAACGGCTGATCGATGAGCTGAACCGCCACGGCATTGAACCGATCGTCACCCTGTACCATTTCGATCTGCCGTGGTGCCTTGAGCAGCAGGGCGGCTGGAACAACCGGGCAACCATCGACGCCTTCGTGGAGTACGCGCGTACGCTGTTTACGCACTTTGGCGAAAAGGTTCGCTACTGGCTGACCATCAACGAACAGAACACCATGATCCTCCATCCGGGGGCGATTGGCCTGCCGGAGGGCGGCGTAATGCCCACGGCAAAATCGCTGTGGCAGCAGAACCACCATATGATGCTGGCCCAGGCGCAGGTGATGGCGCTCTGTCACCGCCTGCTGCCGACGGCGAAAATCGGCCCGGCGATCAACACCACGTCGATGTATGCGGAAACCTGTAAACCGGAA
Source organism: Pantoea coffeiphila (assembly GCF_016909495.1). Classification (GTDB taxonomy): domain Bacteria; phylum Pseudomonadota; class Gammaproteobacteria; order Enterobacterales; family Enterobacteriaceae; genus Erwinia; species Erwinia coffeiphila. Next base: position 44,856 of record NZ_JAFBFW010000007.1, read on the forward strand.
GACGCCATTGCGGCGCATAACTGGGAAACCCTGCGCGGCTGGAATTTCCTCGACGTGGCGGTGCACGGCCGTTACAACTCGCTGGCCTGGCGCTACCTGCTGGACCGCGATATTGCGCCGGAGGTTGCGGAAGGGGATGCGGCGATCCTGCTGCAGGGCAGGCCGGACTACGTGGCAATCAACTACTACTCCACGGCCACCATCGCCGCCAGCCGTGGCGACGCTTCGGATATCAGCGCCCGCGCCGGGGATCAGCAGATTATGCTGGGCGAACCCGGCGTGTATCGCGCGGCGGAAAATCCTTTCGTTGGCAAAACCCAATACGGCTGGGTGGTCGATCCGGTGGGGCTGCGCCTGACGCTGCGCAAAACCTGGGAGCGCTACAACCTGCCGATCCTGATCACCGAAAACGGCATCGGCGCGCCGGACGAGCTGGAAGCGGGTGAGGTGATTAACGACGACTACCGCATTGACTTTTTACGCCAGCATATTGCGCAGCTTCAGCTGGCGCTGGCGGATGGCGTTGAGGTGATCGGCTACTGTCCGTGGTCGGCGATTGATGTGGTCAGCACCCATCAGGGCTACGGCAAACGCTACGGGTTTATCTACGTTAATCGCGGCGAGCACGATCTGAAAGATCTGAAGCGCATTCGCAAGCAGAGCTTCGGCTGGTATCAGCAGGTGATTGCCAGCAACGGGCAGAGCCTGTAAAACAACACGCAGCAGACAATGGCCGGGTGGCAACAATGGAAAAAATGACGGTAGTGAAGGTACTGAATAACAGTCTGGTGTTAGCCAGTACCCCCGGCCATGAAGATGTGATTGTGATGGGTAAAGGGCTGGGCTTCAGCAGCCGGCCCGGCGACGTTCTCGATCCGCAGAAAATTGAGAAAATCTATGCGGTGCAGAACAGCCAGGCCGCACGCGATTATCTGCGGGTGATTGAGAATTCGCCGGAATATCTGCCGCCGCTGGTGCAGTCGCTGATCGACCAGGCTAACGTCGGGCTGAACGGTCGCCTCAGCGAGCAGCTGTTCTTCACCCTGATGGATCACCTCAGCTTTGCCATTGAGCGTTTCCACAAGGGCATTGCCATCCAGAACCGGCTGCTGTTTGAGGTTAAACGCTTTTATCCGCGTGAATTCGCGCTGGCACAGCAGGCGGTCAACACGCTGAATCAGCGGCTGTCCATCACCCTGCCGGAAGAGGAGGCGGGCAATATCGCCTTCCATCTGGTGAACGGGCAAACCGACGTGCTGAATATGGAATCCACGCTGCTGTCGGTGAAGATGCTGAAAGATATCTTTAACATCATCAAATATCATTTTCGCGTGGAGATCGATCGCGACTCGCTGAACTATCAGCGTTTTCTGACCCACCTGCAGTTCTTCATCCAGCGGATGATCGAACGGCGGCAGATCGCCACCAAAGACGATTTTATCTTTGAACAGGTTCGCGGCGAGTACCCCGACCACTATCGCGCCAGTCAGCTGATCGCCGAGTATGTGCTGAATCTGTTGCAGGTGACCCTGACCAGCGACGAACTGCTGTACCTGATGATCCATCTGGTGCGGGTGGTGCCACCGGCAGGGGAGCTGGCCGACGACTAACATGATTCAACCGCACGGCCGGTTTACGATGTTTTGCCGATGCGCGATACTCAGAACTCCTTCTTTTCAGTCCGACAGGACCGGCAGACACGAACAGGACCGCAACGTGTACTTCGAAAAACGGAACAGGATCTATCATCTCTTTATCGCGGGAATGTGCCTCTGGCTGGTCTGGATGATGGTCTGCCTGTGGCTGACGCGCCGGGTCTGGCTGCGCGAAGGGGAGTATAACGGGCTGATAACCGTCTCCGTGGCCTGCGGTATCGGGCTTTTTGCTGCGTGGCGGCATTTTCTCCGTGGCCCGGAGGTGGATGAAGGCAATGTGGCGCTGCTGAAAACCTTTGCCGGTGTGACCGTATTTGCCTTCATTACCCTGTTTAATGTGCCGGATATGTGGGTATATCTGACCGCCAGCCGTCCGGTGCAGAGCGAAGTGGCGTATACGGTGGAGCATCCCGGCCCCGCCAGTTCGCGATTCAGCCGCTGCCCGGCGGGGATTCGTTACTATGATGTAGACCTGCGGCGTCATATCGAATTCTGCGCCAGCGACAGTGACATTCCGCCCGCGGCCCGCGCGCTGCGGGTGGAGAAGCGGCTCGGTAACCTCGGCGGGTATATTGTCAGCTACCGGTTTATCTGACTCGTCGGTTACGCGAGGCGGCTAAACGCTGTCGCTCAGAAAGCGTTCCTCCAGCGTTGCCTCCAGCGCCAGCATTGACGCCTCGGCGTGCTGCATATGTGCATACATAATCGCTTCCACCTCTCCGGCGTCCTTGCGGCGCATCGCATCGATCAGGCGGCGCTGGAAATCAATCCCGATCCGGCGGTCTACCGGCTCCGGGCGCTGATAAATATCTTTGCATACCGCCAGGTCTTTCAGCAGCCGCTGCAAGAAGTGGCAGAGAAACGCCAGCAGTACGTTATCGGCATAGCTGGCGACCACGCCGTGAAAATCCAGCTCCGCCATGCGCTGGGCCCAGCGCTCGTCTTCATCGGCCGGAGGATGGTCGTAAACGGCAATCAGCTGATTTAATCGCGCAAAACCGGCTTCGTCGATGGCGTGAATCGCGCTGACGGCGGCAATTGGTTCCAGCGCTTTGCGCAGGGCATAGATATTGCCGATGGACAGCTCGCGGGTGAACAGATAGTTGGACAGCAGGCTCATGGCGCGGGTCTCGGTCATCGATTCGATAAACGCGCCGCCGCCCGGCCCGGTTTTGGTGCGGATCAGCCCCTGCACCTCCAGTGATTTCAGCGCTTCACGCACCGTGCCTTTGCCTGCGGCGTAGTGCTGAGCCAGATCTTTTTCCTGCGGCAGCCGGTCGCCCGGCACCAGGTTTTCGCGAATAATGGTTTCTTTAATCGCATCGACAATTTCGTCGGTGCGCTTGCGGCGCGGAGCGTCCGGGGTGTCCTGGGTCATCAATTATTCCTTCACAGACGGGGGGCGCTGGCCAGCAGACTCTGCGTGTAGCGGTGCTGAGGTGAACGGAACAGCGTGGCGTTATCGGCACATTCTACCAAATCTCCGTGATACATCACCGCTACCCGATCGGCAATCGATTCGACCACCGCCAGATCGTGGCTGATAAACAGGTAGGAGAGGCCAAACTGTTCTTTTAACTGCTCCAGCAGCAGCAGAACCTGCGCCTGCACCGACACATCCAGCGCGCTGACCGGTTCATCCAGCACCAGAATGCGCGCTTCGGCGGCCAGCGCCCGCGCCAGCGCCAGCCGTTGGGCCTGCCCGCCGGAAAACTCGTGCGGATAGCCAATCAGCGCATCGGCGGGCATTTTCACCGCCTCCATCAGCTCCAGCATCCGCGCTTTTCTTTTGGCGCTGCCGTAGCCGCACAGCGCTTTCAGCGGCACGTCCAGCGTGTCGGCGATGGTTTTTCTCGGGTTCAGCGAGGCGACCGGGTCCTGAAAGACATACTGGATCAGCCGACCGTTCTCTTTCGCGCTGCGCCCCGGGCCTGTCTCGTTACCCATCAGGCGAATGGTGCCGGATGTCGGCGACTCCAGCCCGACCAGCATGCGCGCCAGGGTACTTTTTCCCGAGCCGCTTTCGCCCACTACCGCCAGCGTTTCCCCGGCGGCAAGATGCAGTGAGATCCCTTTCACCGCCTGCACCTGATGAGCCGCCGGGCTGAACCAGCGCGCGGCGTGGCCGAAGGTTTTCGTCAGGTTTTCCACCTCAATCACGTTGCTCATACGCGCTCCTGTTGGGGCTGGCTGCCGGGGTAAAGTACCGCGACCTGGCGCAGGAAATCACGCCCCTGGCCTGCTTTCGGCACGCTGGCGATCAGCCGCCGGGTGTAATCATGCTGCGGATTTGCCAGTACGGTGGCGGTATCGCCGCTTTCTACAATTTCGCCGTGGCGCATCACCGCCACCCGGTCGCAGATCTGCGCAATCACGCCGAAGTCGTGGGTGATAAACAGCAGCGTCAGCCCGCGCTGGCGGCGCAGGTTTTGCAGCAACTCAAGAATGCGCGCCTGCACGGTAACGTCCAGCGCGGTGGTCGGTTCATCGGCGATGATGATCTCCGGGTCGTTCGCCAGTGCCATCGCGATGCCCACGCGCTGGCGCTGGCCGCCGGAAAGCTGATGCGGCCAGGCGTTAAAGCGCGCGGCGGCATCGGGAATGCCGACGTCCTCCAGCAGGGCCACTGCTTTTTGCCGCGCCTCGCTGCGCGAAAGCGGTCTGTGCGCTTGAATCGCCTCAACGATCTGGTCACCGATACGCAGCTGCGGATGCAGCGTGCTCAGTGGGTCCTGGAAAATATAGGCCACGCGCGCGCCGCGCCGCTGGCGCAGGGCATCAGGGGAAAGCGACAGCATCTCTTCGCCGCCAACGTACACCGCGCCGCCGCTGATTTCCCCCGGCGGCGAGGCCAGCAGGCCCATGATTGACAGTGCGGTAACGCTTTTGCCCGAGCCGCTTTCGCCAATCAGCCCCAGGCATTCCCCGCGTTGCAGATGGAAGCTGATGCCCTTTACCGCCTGCTGAGTCTGTTTTCCGGCGCGGAAGCTGACCTTCAGATCCACCACCTCCAGCAGTGCGTCTTCGGTTTTTGCCGCCGGTACGGCAGGGCGGGTGACGGTGGTGACCGCCTGCGCACGCTGCAGCACGCCGGAGCGCAGGCGCGGATCGAGCAGGTCGCGGATGCCGTCGCCCAGCAGGTTAAAGCTCATCACCAGCAGGAAAATCATAATTCCCGGCACCAGCGATACGTGCGGGGCGCTGAACATCTGTGCGCGACCCTGGCCGAGCATGGAGCCGAGGTCGGCATCCGTCGGCTGGGTGCCGAGGCCGAGGAACGACAGCCCGGCGGTTTCCAGAATCATCCAGCCGATGGTGGTGGACATGGTCACCACGATCACCGGCATCACGTTGGGCAGCACTTCGGTAAACAGCACCGACGCGTGGCTTTTGCCGGAGAGTCGCGCCGCCTGCACGAAGTCGCGCTGGCGCAGGCCGACGGTCAGGCCGCGAATATTACGGGCGAAGAAGGGAATATTGACCACGGCGATGGCGTACAGCGCATTCAGCAGCCCCGGCCCCAGCACCGCAACAATCGCCAGCGCCAGCAGAATATAGGGGAAAGCCATAAGCATATCGATCAGCCGCATCAGCAGGCTGTCGGTGCGGCCGCCCGCGTAGCCCGCCAGCAGGCCGATCAGCGTGCCGAACAGCGCGGCCAGAAGCGTGGCGCTGATGCCCACCGCCAGCGACACCCGCGTTCCCCAGACCAGTCGCGAGAGCACATCGCGCCCCAGCGGATCGGTGCCCAACAGGTGCCCCGGCGACAGCGGCGGCAGCAGGCGCTGCAGCAGGTTGGTGGCATCCGGGTCGGCCAGCGGCAGCAGCGGCGCGCAGAGGGCAACGATCGCCGTCAGCAGCAGAATAATCAGCCCCAGCGTCGCCAGGCGGTTCGCCAGCAGCAGCGACCAGAGCGACGGGCGGTGGCGCGCAGAGGGCGCCGTCAGGATCTGGCTCATGATTTTAACCTCGGGTCGAGAAGCGCCTGCAGGATGTCGGCGCACAGGTTGATCAGCACATAGACCGCGGCGGCCACCAGTACGCCGCCCTGCACCAGCAGCAGATCGCGGGTGGCAACGGCTTTCACCAGCATCGCGCCCAGTCCCGGCCACTGGAAGACGGTTTCAATGTACACCGCGCCGCCCAGCACAAAACCGGCCTGAATGCCGATGACCGGGATCACCGACACCAGCGCCATGCGAAAGGCGTGGCGGTAGATCACCTTCGACTCGCTCAGGCCGTTGGCGCGGGCGGTACGGATAAAGTCCTGGCGCAGCACTTCCAGCATTGCGGTGCGGGTCAGGCGGGCGATCACCCCGGTGGCAACAATCGCCAGAGTAATGGCGGGCAGCGCCAGGTGATGTAGCAGATCCAGCCAGTCACCGCCGCCCCAGATGGCGAACATCCCTGAGGCCGGGAACCACTGTAGCTGTACGGCGAACAGCATAATCATCAGCAGGCCGATCCAGAACGAGGGCATGGAAATCCCCACCAGCACGCACAGGGTGATCAGCCGGTCGCCCCAGCCGAACTGGCGCAGCGCGGAGGCAATCCCCGCCAGCAGTCCGAGCACGGTACTCAGCAGCAGCGCGCTGCCGCCGAGGATCAGCGTGGCCGACAGCCTTTGCAGGACCTCGTCAATCACCGGGCGATTCAGCACGTAAGAGCGGCCAAAGTCGCCGTGCAGGATGTTGCCGATCCAGATCAGATACTGTTGCCACAGCGGCTTATCCAGCCCGAGATCGCGGGTGATGCGTTCGACGTTTTCCGGCGTGGCCCAGGCCCCCAGCAGTGCCTGGGCCGGATTGCCGGGGATCATCGCCATAATCAGAAAGACGATCAGCGAAAGCCCAATAAAGATGGGAACGATCGCCAGGACGCGTTTTAGCGTGTAGTGCCACATAGTCAGGCTCCTGCGTCGGCGTTACTGTTTGGTCACCCGGTTGAGTAACAGGTTAAAGTTCGGTTGCAGGGAAAAATGGTTAATGCGCGTGGAGGTCACGGCGTTCTGCTTCCAGTTGGCGACAAACAGCCACGGCGCATCGTTATGCACGATCTGCTGCACCTGGCGGTAAAGCTGCCCGCGCTCGGCGTTATCGGTGGTCAGACGGGCTTTTTCCAGCAGCGCATCTACCTGTGGATTGCTGTAGTAGCCCGAGTTAAAGCCGCCTTTTTTTGGCCAGGCTTCCGTGCGCAGGGTTAAAAACGGCAGCGTATCCGGGTCGTTGGTCATCCACGCCATTTCTGCCATATGGGTCTGCGGCGTCAGCCCGGCGTTGACCTTCGACAGATAGGTGTTCCATTCATAAGTTTCAATTTTTACGTTCAGCCCGACCGCTTTCAGATCGGCCTGAATGGCGGTGGCCATCGGCACCGGGTCGAGCATTCCCGATCCCCCTTCGGTGACGTAGAAGGTCAGGGTTGCACCTTCCGCTCCCGCTGCTTTCAGCAGATCGCGCGCCTTCTGCGGGTCGTAGGGATACGCCTTCACGTCGGGATTCGCCGCCCAGCTGAACGCCGCCGGGATCGGGCCGTCGGCCACGTCTGCCGAACCCTGGAGAATATTGTCGACCAGCGACTGCTTGTTCACCGCGTAGTTCACCGCCTGACGCACGCGGACGTCGTTAAACGGCGGTACCTGGGCATTCAGCATCACGTACCAGACGTGTGGGCCGGTGGTTTCATACAGACGGAAGCGTTTGCGCTTCTCTGCGAACAGTTTCACCGTATCCGGCGGCACTTCGACCATTGCGTCGATCCCACCCGAAAGCATTTCCGCCACGCGGGTATTGCCGTCGGTAATCGGCCGGAAGACCACGGTGTTAACCGCCGGTTTGCCGTCCCAGTAAGATGCATTCGCCGTCACCACCACGCGCTGGTTGGCCCGCCATTCAGTAAACTGAAACGCCCCGGTTCCCACCGGATGACGGCCAAAATCCTTACCGTATTTTTTCACTGCGGCCGGTGAAACGATCAGCCCCGTCGGCGTGGCCAGATTGGAGAGAAACGGCGCGAAAGGTTCTTTCAGGTGAAACACCAGCGTCTGTTCATCCGGGGTGTCAATGGACTGAATGCTGGAGAAGAAAAACGACAGCGGGAACGGGCCGGTATCGTGCCACGGGTTCTTCTCATCAATCATGCGATCGAAGGTAAACTTTGCGGCCTCGGCATTAAACGGCGTGCCGTCGTGGAAGCGCACGTTGTCGCGCAGATGAAAACGGTAGGTGAGGCCATCCGGGCTGATCTCCCAGCGGGTGGCCAGCGCCGGTTCGATATCCAGTTTGCCTTCGCCGTTGCGCACCAGTCCGTCATACATATTGACCAGAATACGCGAGTCGTTAGCGGCAGTGGCTACCTGCGGATCGAGCGATTGCGGCTCGGCCACCTGGCCTATCAGCAGCGCATCGGCGGGCGTGGCGGCCTGGGCCTGCGGTAAGCCGAGCAGCGGGCACAGCAGCAGGGCACTTCTGATTAAAACCTTGATTCGTCGCGTACTCAGCATGGTGGCCTCTTCTGCTTCGGGGAGTGAATTCCGGTTGTCCTGATTATTATTTATGCGTATAAATAGAGTTTATTGCAATAATTTATCCATATAAATTTAGTCTGACCCTGCGACTGGAGCTGACATGACTTTCTCAATCGTCGCGCGCGATCCGCGCACCGGCGCATTCGGTGCGGCCACGGCCACGGCCGGTCCGGCGGTCGGCGCGCTGGTGATCCACGGTGCCTCGCGGGTGGGGGCGATTGCTACCCAGGCGATGACCAATCCGCTGTATGGCATTCAGGGCATTGCGCGCTTGCGTGAAGGATTTACCGCCACCGAAACGCTGGCGATGCTGCTGCGGGAAGACCCGGAAGCGGCACGCAGGCAGGTGATGATCGTGGATCGCAGCGGCAGCGTGGCGCACTGGAGCGGCCCGCTGTGTGGCGTGTATGCCGACAGTCTGTCGGTGAACGACGGCGCGGTCGGGGGGAATTTACTGCTTAATGCGGAAACGCTGGCGGAGATGCGCCGGGAATACCAGCTGCGCAGCGAGCTGCCGTTTGCCGATCGTTTGCTGGCGGCGATGCGTGCCGGGGCGACGGCGGGCGGCGACAGGCGCGGCATGCATTCGGCAGCATTGAAAATCTGGTACGACCGCGAATACCCCGACGTTGACGCCCGCGCCGACTGGTCCGCCGCACCGCTGGATACTCTGCAGGAGGTGCTGCACCAGCTGCGTCAGCCGCTGTTTGCCGGGTTCTTTGCCGAGATCCCGAAAGGGGACCCGCAGTAAAAAAACAGAAAGGTTGTGATGGAGAGGAGATTATCCAAACAGGTACTTCGCCACGGCAAGGCTGACGCCAGCCACCGCGATGATGGTGGTTGCTAACCATTTCGTCTGGCTGGCAATTTCATTTTGCATATCGGTTCTGATTAGCTGTACATCTTCTTTTGTGGCGAAGCTCTTCGATCGCTCAGAGAGCGTTGCCACATCAACACGAATCTTTTCCATCATGTCCTTGTCATCCACGTCCTGTTCTCCCTTACATGGCTTCGCTGCCTGGTAAATTAATCTCGCTCGCACTTAGATGTGATTATTCTTTAACCGATTCTGCTGCTGTCAGGCGAGTTTTGCAAGACGATGGTTTTCCAGATTGAAGGAGTGCAGCAATGCCTCGCCGGTATCCCTTTCAAAGATCGATAACAATCTCCCCGGAGTGGCTGCGCGAACAGCACAGCGCGATATGCTGCGTAGGGGCAGTTTTTTCCTGTTCGGATTGCACGGTATCGCGGTGATCGATAATGCCGTCGATGACCGGCGTCAGGCAGGCACCGCACAGGCCCATCTCGCAGGAGAGCGGCACGGCCACGCCGTTTTCCATCAGCACCTGAGCAATGCTCTTATTTCCCGGTACCGGCCAGCGTTCCCCGGTTGACCCCAGCGTGACGGTAAACGTGCCGTCCTGCATTCCCGCCGCAGCCGGGGCAACGGGTTGGAAGGCTTCGCTGTGGATCTGCTCTGCCGCCCAGCCTTTCGCCCGTGCGGTTTCCGCCACCGCAGTCATAAAACCCTGCGGCCCGCAGGCGTAAAGGTGTTGATTGCCCAGCGGTGCGGCAATGGCCTGTGCCAGCCGGTGGCGCGGGCTGCCGCCTTCGTCGGAGCAGTGAACGGTACACAGCGCCTCACTGCCGCTTTCCAGCAGTTCAGCGATAAACGCGGCGCTGCGGCGGCTTTTGACAAAGTAGTGCAGTTCAAAAGGCGTGCCTGCCGCTTTAAGCCGCAACGCCATGGCATACAGCGGGGTGATGCCGATCCCCGCTGCCAGCAGCAGCACCCGCCCGGCAGGATGCAGGGGAAACAGGTTGCGCGGGGCTGAGATCATCAGCCGCTGGCCGGGGCGCAGCGTGTCGTGAATATAGCGCGATCCCCCGCGTGATGCCGCTTCACGCGCCACGCAGATCAGATAGCGGTTCGCCTCACCGGGGCCGGTCAGCGAATACTGACGGATCAGTCCGCAGGGCAGGTGGAGGTCGATATGCGCACCGGGCTGCCACGCCGGCAGCGGCGCAGCACCGGTGCCGACCAGGCTGACGGCCAGACTTTTGTCGCCCTGGCACCACAGGCCATCGACCCTCGCTTCCAGCATCTCATTCATCGCAGCCTCCGGTCAGACGAGGAAAAATTCGCCAAAGCCCATTTTTTTCAGGCCGCGACGGTAGGCAATCGAACTGCGATCGGCGGGAATATGCGCCTCCAGGGTCAGATCCAGCGGCAGTCTTTCCGGGCGCTGGGTCTCCACCATCAGCCGGTCCTCCTCAAACACCCGCAGGTTGAAGGCGTGCACGTCCTCCACCGGCACGTGCAGATCGACATTGCGGGCGATCGGCGCAAACATCCGCGTAACCCTGGCCGACACCGGCGACGCGGCGTTCATAATCACCATTCGCTCCTCGCCCGGAAAATGAATGGTCAGCGTGGCGGTAAACGGCAGGTGCATTTCAAAATGCCGCAGCCACTGGAAGTCTTCCGGCGCACGGTATTCCGAGTGCGGCGCGTAGTTGCTGACCGAACTCCAGTAGTCGGCAACGAAGCCGAACGGCGTGTCCTGCGGTTTGTAGTCCGGCACCAGCTGGTTGTCGGCGTCGGCAAAGGTATCGGTGTGTACCCAGGCAAAGTGGGCAACGTCCAGGAAACCTTCTACCTGGCGACCGGCGAAGCCGTTGACCTCAAAGCCCGGGCAGTTGATCTGCTGGTAACCCTCTGCATCCCAGAGCGGCATGGTCGGCAGCGGCGGCGGGTTTTCAGCATCAAAGTCCAGGCAGGTCCAGATCAGTCCGTAGCGCTCTTCCACCGCATAGCTCATCAGGTTGAGCTTGGCCGGCACCGGCTGGTCCGGGCTGGACGGAATGCGGTTACAGCGGCCGTCTTCGCCGAAGCGCAGGCCGTGGTACGGGCAGATAATCCCTTCCTCATCGTGAAAACCCAGCGTCAGCGGTACGCCGCGATGCGGGCAGACGTCACGTGCAACGACCACTTTGCCCTTGATACGATAGATCACCAGCTGTTCGTCCAGCAGCGTGGCTTTCACCGGCGCGGCGTCGATGTCGCACGCGCGGGCTACCGGGTGCCAGCATTTCGCCAGCTTTAGCCAGTCATCCGGTTCGAAGGTGCAATGCGCGGGGGGAGTGGGTTTGTGCGTGTTCATCGTTGGCCTTCCTGCTCACAAAAAATACTGGTTTAGTTGTTGTGGGTTTATTGTTGTCATATTAGGGTGTACGCATCCATCAGCATTAATTCACCAGGGTGTTGCAAAAAGGAGTACAGGTGCCGCATGAGTCCGTTTTCACGTTTTGCGCTCTACTTTGCCGAAGTGGCCCGCTGCGGCAGCCTGCGCCGCGCGGCGGAAAAGCTGCATATTTCCGCCTCGGCGATTAACCGCCAGATCCTGCAGGCTGAAGAAGAATTTGGTACGCCGCTGTTTGAACGCCTGCCGGAAGGGCTGCGGATGACCACGGCGGGGGAGCTGCTGTATGACAATATTCTGCGCTGGCAGAAGGAGTTTCGCCTGACCCGGCAGAAGTTTGATGAGCTACAGGGGCTGCGGCGCGGGACGGTCAACGTCGGGCTGGTGCAGGCGCTGGCCGAAGGCAGTTTTGCCAACGCGCTGTCCGACATCATCGCCGACTGCCCGTGGCTGGAGCTGGTGTTACAGGTGGCCGACAGCCATACGGTCAGCCAGCGAATACGCCAGGCCGATCTCGATTTCGGGCTGATCCTCGATCCCGAAGGGCAGGCGGGGCTGAGCGTGCTGGCGTTTGCCGAGCTGGAGATGGGCATGGTGATACGCGCGGATCATCCACTGGCATCCTCCGGGCGCATTTCGCTGGGCGAGCTGAGCGGCGAGCGCCATATCCTTCCCGGCGCGCCGCTGATCGTTCACGAGCGGGTGGCGATGCTCTACCGCCACCACGATTTTGCACCGGCGAACACCATCAGCTGTAATGATATTCGGCTGATCAAATCGCTGCTGCTGAAGGGCAGCGGCGTAACGGTGCTGAGCCTGCTGGACGTTCATGATGAAGTGAAGCGCGGCCAGCTGGCGTTTGTGCCTTTGCGCGGCACGCTGCTGCGGCCGCTGACGCTGGCGCTCTGTACCGCCCCTTCGCGGCAGCTTTCGCGCCCGGCGCAGATGGCGATTCAGAAGCTGACGGCGGTGCTGGAGGCGATGCAGCCCACAGCCGAAACCTGAGTAGCGTCAGCCCAGCGGCCCGCCCTGGATGGTTTCGCACATGCCGTTGATAATGCGTTCCCCGGTTTCCTCCTTCAGTTCCTGATACCAGGCATGGGTGAGCGCCATATCCTTGCCGTGGGTGACGTCGCAGCGCTTGCGCGCCTTGAGCACCAGGTCACGCACGCGGTCGCAGCGCTGCGCTTCATATTCGCGCAGCGCCGATTCGATATCGCGGTGCTCGCGGAAAACGGCACCGAGCACCACCGCATCCTCCATCGCCGCGCAGCCGCCCTGGCCGATATCCGGCGTGGTGCTGTGCCCGGCGTCGCCCAGCAGCGCCACTTTCCCGCGCACCAGCCGGTCAAACGGCTCGATATCGTGGATTTCAATGCGGTTGGTGGTTTCCGGGTTCAGCGCCGCGATAAGCGTCTGCACCGGTGCGGCCCAGCCGCTGAAATAGCGGCTCAGATCGGCGCGTAGCGTCGTGCGATCCTCCGGCAGCCCTGCCGGGAGCGGCACGTCAAAGAAGAAGTAGAAGCGCCCGTCGGATACCGGCATCAGCGACACGCGCTTGCCTTCGCCCACGAAGGTGGTCCACTGTTCGGCAGGGGCAATGGCTTCATCGATCTGCACCAGGCCGTTCCAGTTGACGTAGCCTGCGTAGCGGCGCTCCGGCGTGTAGCCCAGGACATAAGGCCGCAGCGCCGAGTGGCTGCCGTCGGCGGCAATCAGAAAATCGCCGTGGGCCGAGGTGCCGTCGGTAAACCAGACGGTCACCCCGTCGCTGTTTTCTTCGGTGTGGGTCACCCGCTTGCCGAACTGCACCCGATCGCGCCCCCAGAAATCCAGCATCTCGCGCTGAAGTTCAGCACGGGAAACCGGGCAGGGGCGTCCGCCGGTGCGAGAAATCAGCGGGGCGAGGCTGAACTGGGTGAGCACCTCACCGCGCAGATGATCCTGATAGGCCATGGAACGCAGCGGCCCGCCAAAAGTTTCAATAATCTCGCCCATGCCGAGGTGGTGCATGCACTTTACGCCGTTAGGCCAGATGGAAATCGCCGCCCCCACCGGTTTGATCTCTTTTACCGCTTCGTAAACTTCGCAGTCGATCCCTGCGTTCTCCAGCGCAACCGCTGCGCTCAGGCCGCCAATGCCGCCACCGATAACTAATGCTTTCATTTTTCTCTCCTGTTCAGGCTTCGTTATGGGGTTCAGCAATTTGCGTACCAGGTCAGCAAAGGCGCTGGCGGCGGCGTTTCTATCGTAAGCAGGCGGTGTTGTGCCTCTTTTTAGTGCGATACATCGCAGTCTCTGCTTTATCGTGAATCAATAATTTCTTACCTGGTCATCAGGAATCTAACGTTTCATTCGGATGCGGTGATTTACAGGCAGATAAAACGACGATATTGGTGAATTTATCTTATTGAAATTGCGTTGGTAATCGGCCGGAAAACAAATTATCCGCGCCGTTTTGGCGACTCTGGTCTGGTTTATGCAATGTGCTGATATCGCTTATTCGCAACGGGATGCAACAACCATGGCTGATGAAAAGAACGACACGCTGATTTACGGACTTGAGCAGAAGATCCCACCGCTTCCGGCGTTTTTCAGCGCGCTACAGCACGTGCTGGCCGGGCTGGTGGGGATTATCACTCCGCCGCTGATTATTGGTGCCACGCTCGGGCTGGGTGACTGGATGCCATATCTGATCAGCATGTCGCTGCTGGCCTCCGGCATTGGTACGTTTCTTCAGTCCAATCGCGTTTGGGGCATCGGGGCGGGGATGATCTGTATGCAGGGCACCAGCTTTGCCTTTCTCGGCGTGGCGATTGCCGGTGGCATCTGGGTCAAAGGCCAGGGCGGCGGACCGCAGGATATTATGGCCATGCTGTTTGGCGTGAACTTCGTTGCCGCGCTGGTGCCGGTGATCGTCAGCCGCTTTATCGAACCGCTGAAAAAAATCTTCACCCCGATTATTACCGGCAGCGTGATTGCGCTGATCGGCATCAGCCTGATTAAAGTCAGCGTAATCAACTGGTGCGGCGGCGAGCAGTCGCAGGCGTTCGGCAGCATGAGCAATATCGCCCTCGGGGCCGTTACGCTGGGCGCGATCGTGCTGCTGAGCTGCGCGAAGAACCGCTGGCTGCGCCTCTCTTCGGTGGTGGTGGGCATCGCCGTCGGCTGCGTTGCCGCCGCGCTGAGCGGGAATTTTCACCTGTCCGGCATTGGCGACACCTGGTTCCGTCTGCCGTCGCTGTTCCCGTTTGGCTTCCAGTTTAACAGCGCCATTTTCCTGCCGATCGCCTTAGTGTCGCTGGTGTGTATTCTTGAAGCGGTGGGCGATCTGACGGCTAACTGCCTGATCTCGAAACAGTCGATTGACGACGGCGCGTTCCGCTCTCGCCTGAAGGGCGGCATTCTGGCCGACGGCATCAGCTGCATGATTGCCGCTATGCTGTGTGCGTTTCCCAACACCACCTTTGCGCAGAACAACGGTGTGATCCAGATGACCGGCGTCGCCAGCCGCTACGTTGGCCGCTATATTGGGGTGATTCTGATCCTGCTGGGGCTGTTCCCGCCGTTTGGTGAGATCCTGCGGCAGATCCCCACGCCGGTGCTGGGCGGCGCGACGATGGTGATGTTTGGCTGCGTGGTGGCGGCAGGTATCCGCATTATTACCCAGGTGCCGTTAAACCGCCGCGATATGTTGATCGTCGGTCTGGCATTTGGCTTTGGCCTGGGCGTGGAGGCGGTTCCGGCGTTTCTCGCCCACTTCCCGCCGATTATCGGCAACCTGTTTGGCTCGGCGGCGACCAGCGGCGGGCTGGTGGCGATTGTCCTTAACCTGATTATCCCCGAAGAGAAAACCGCCGCGCCGGTCGCGGCAGCAAGGAGCAGTAATGACAGCGCTGAGTCACTTTAATCATCTTTCACCGCCGCAGGCGCTGGCCCTGATTGCGCCTTGCGTGGCAATCCCGGCGTGGTGCGAAGCCGTGGTTGCGGCACGCCCGTACGCCAGCCGCGAATCGCTGCTTGGTGCTGCACAGCAGGCGTCGCAGAGCTGGGGGGAAGCGGAGCTGAATCAGGCGCTGAGCGCCCATCCGCGCATCGGCGAAAAACCCTCCGGCAGCCAGGCGCACGCCGCACTGTCGCGGCAGGAGCAGGGAGCCGTTAACGACCAGGACTCGCAGCTGGCGCTGGCGCTGAAGGCGGGTAATGCCCGCTATGAGGCACGCTTTGGCCGGGTGTTCCTGATCCGCGCCAAAGGCCGCAGCGGCGAGGAGATCCTGGCCGCGCTGGCGCAGCGTTTGAACAACAGCCACGCAGAAGAAGTACAGGCGGCGCTGGAAGCGCTGCGCGAAATTACCCTGTTACGACTGGAAGGAGCAATAAGCGAATGACCACCCTCAGCACCCATATTCTGGATATTTCCACCGGTAAACCTGCCGCAGGCGTGGCGCTGCGGCTTGAGCAGGGCGAGCAGGTTATCGCCAGCGGGCTGACCAACGCCAACGGACGGCTGGGCGACTTCGCCCCCGCGCCGCTGCCGCCTGGGCGCTACCGGCTGGTGGCGGAAACCGGCGACTGGTTTGCAGCAAAGGGGCTGGAAACGCCTTTCCCCTGCGCGCAGATTGATTTCGTTATTCCAGCTGCGGCGGACGATCACTACCATCTGCCGTTTCTGATTGCCCCCGGCGGCTGGTCCACCTATCGCGGGAGCTGATCGGGCGGCGATCTACTCCGAAACGCAGGGCGATCGCCCTGCGTTTCAACGGCGGCAGCGACCAGGATTGCCGCTGCCGCCTGCTCCCGGCTCAGGCCGTTATCCGCGATATCCTCTGATTGAAATGGAGATCTACCGTAAAAATTTTTTTGCCGGGTTAAAATATTGCTCTCAATGAAAAACATAATAAATTTCATTGGGTTAATGTTTTTCTTCAATGAAAGCAACGTGTTGGAAAAGGGGGGCCGGTCAGGTTATTATCGCTTTCGGCAAACCGATACCAACGCCTTTCATAACACCTGTCTCTGGAAAGCGAAAAGTTTACGCGTTTCATTTTTGGTTATTAAAAACTAAAAAAGTAATTAAATTTTTAACAGATGAGGTTTCATTTTTCACTAGTCTGTGGGGGATGTATGACTGTTTTTATCAAAGAACTTTTGTCGGCATGCGATCGCGAATATTCCAAATTCCGGTCGGGAACGCTGAAAGAATATGATGCTGCTGTTTATAAACGCGTTGGCGACTACTGGAAAGCCATCAATATAGATAATATAGATGGAAAAACGCTGTCAAAAGATAAACACGGGAAGTTTTATAATCCGGCATGGTCATCAGCCTTTGTTTCTTTCGTTGTTAAAAATGCCGGTGCGGGCGATCTGTTTAACTACTCCTCGGCGCATTGCCATTATATCGAATCGGCAAGGAAGGCCCGGCAAAATGGGACTAAAAGCGCTTACTATGCTGTTTCACCGGATTCTGATATTCCCTCACCGGGTGATATTATTTGCTCGGGCCGAGAATATGCGAGCGAATACAGTTTTGAAAATGCCGAGTTGGCGTATAAAACGGACAGTTTCTACCCTTCACACGGTGACGTGGTTATTTATGTTAATCGGGAACAGGGATACCTAATTACCATCGGTGGAAATGTCGGTAATTCCGTAAAACAGAAGAAAATACTCATCGATGAAAAAGGGTTTTTAGTAGACAGAGTGGATGGTAATAATCTTTTACCGTGGCTGGCTCTGTTGAAATGTCAGCTGTGAAGGATAACGGAAGATAAGCGATTATGCTTATTCTGGGCCTGTAGCAATCGGTGAACCGTGATTGAGCTGTGCCTTCCCCCTCGGCAGCATCCCGGCGGGGAAGGGCCTCGCGATATCCGTATCAGCAAACCCCGTCCGGGCATCAGTTCATGATTATCATCACAGTTCCTTCAGAGGGAACTTGAGCCTGGCGGGATGATTCGTTATAACAACCCCTGGACGTTATCAGATAACACTGAGCGAAACCTGATCGCATTGAAACCGTAATGGCTTCAATGCAATCAGGTTTTTTTTTGTCTTTTTTATGAAAAAGGTCACGTGAAAGATGGCTGCAATGATAGTCGATAAGATTCTGAGCAATAACGCGGTCCTGCTGATCAACGCCAGGCATGAAGAGGTGGTGGCGATCGGGCGCGGTATTGGTTTTGGTAAAAAGCCAGGGGATACGGTGGACGCCAGCGAGATCGAAAGCCAGTTCGTGAAAAAGTCCGAGGGGCTGGCGGATGTGTTTGCGCAGTTGCTGGCGGAGATCCCGCCGGCGAACCTGGCCGTGACCCAGCGTATTATCAACCTGGCGCAGCAGCGGCTGGCGATCACCGTGCAGGACACGCTGTTCCTGGCGCTCAGCGACCATATTAATTTCGCCATTCAGCGCCACAGCAACGGCCTGGCGATTAAGAACTTCCTGCTGTGGGATATCAAACGTTTTTACGCCGAGGAGTTTGCCGTCGGACTGGAAGCGCTGGGGCTGATCGAGCAGGCGCTGAGTATTACGCTGCCGCAGGATGAGGCGGGATTTATCGCCCTGCATCTGGCCAATGCCAAAAACAACAGCGATATGCAAAGCACCATGGACAGTGCGACCATTATCAGGGATGTACTGAGCATTTTGCAGTACGATTTCAAGCTGACCTGGGATGAAGACTCGCTGGACTACCAGCGCTTTGTTACCCATCTGAAATTCTTCGCTCTGCGGCTGTTGAATCGTAAAACCGTGGCGCACGGCGACGACAGTATCTATCAGGGCATTACCGAAATGATGCCGAAGGCCTGGGCCTGCGCAAAGAAAATCTGTCACTACGTGGATAAAAACTATGGCTGCCAGCTCACCACCGATGAGGTGATGTTTCTGACCATCCATATCAATCGCCTCAGCGGCGGTTAAACTGATTTACAGGTCTTACTTCAGGGCGTAACTGAACCAATCAGGCGAAACCTGCTTCAGCAACGACATCTTACGATGCCGGTGCTGAGCAGGTTTTTTTGTTTTCAGGCCTGCACAGCAGGCACGCAGTTAAATGAGTCATAAAGGAGAAGGTAACGATGAATATGGCATTCCCGGAAGGATTTTTGTGGGGCGGTTCGGTAGCGGCCAACCAGGTTGAAGGCGCATGGAATGAGGGTGGGAAGGGCGTTTCCACCTCCGATCTGCAACCGCAGGGCATCCACGGCAAGGTCGTTGAACGCGACGCTGACAGCCGCGGCGTGAAAGATCAGGCCATCGATTTCTATCACCGCTACCCGGAAGACGTGAAGCTGTTTGCCGAGATGGGCTTTAAAGTGCTGCGCACCTCCATCGCCTGGACGCGTATCTATCCCGAGGGCGATGAAACCCAGCCAAATGAAGAGGGGCTGGCGTTTTACGACCGCCTGTTTGATGAAATGGCGCGCTACGGTATCCAGCCGCTGATCACGCTGTCGCACTATGAGATGCCTTACGGGCTGGTGAAAAAGTACGACGGCTGGGGCGGCCGTGAAGTGATTGCGCTGTTTGAACGCTATGCGCGCACGGTTTTCACCCGCTACCGCGATAAGGTGAAATACTGGCTGACCTTCAACGAGATCAATATGGCGCTGCACGCACCGTTTACCGGCGTCGGGCTGGCGGGGGAAAGAAGCAAGCAGGAGATCTATCAGGCAATCCATCATCAGCTGGTGGCCAGCGCCCGCGCGGTGAAGGCCTGCCACGAGATTATCCCGGATGCCAAAATCGGCAGCATGCTGCTGGGCGGGATTCGCTACCCGATCACCTGTAAGCCGGAAGATGTGCTGAAGGCGCAGAGCGTGAATCGCGACTGGCTGTTCTTTGGCGACGTACAGGCGCGCGGGGCTTATCCGGCGTGGATACAGCGCTTCTTCCGCGAAAACGACATTGCGCTGAATATTACCACGCAGGACGCCGCTGACCTGAAAGAGACGGTCGATTTTATCTCCTTCAGCTACTACATGAGCGGCTGTGCGGCGGCGCAGCCGGAGCTGTATCAAAGCTCGCGCACCAATATCATGAAGATGATCCCCAACCCGCACCTGCAAAGCTCCGAATGGGGCTGGCAGATCGACCCGCAGGGGCTGCGCTTCCTGCTCAACGAACTGCACGATCGCTACCTGAAGCCGCTGTTTATTGTGGAAAACGGCCTGGGGGCGAAAGACGCTCCGGCGGCGGATGGCTCGATCCAGGACGATTACCGCATCCAGTATCTGCAGGCGCATCTGGTGCAGGTGAGGGAAGCGATTGAAGACGGCGTTGAGCTGATGGGTTACACCAGCTGGGGGCCGATCGATCTGGTCAGCGCCGGTACTGCGCAGATGTCGAAACGCTATGGCTTTATCTACGTTGACCGCAATGACGAAGGCAACGGCACGCTGGAGCGCCGCCGTAAGAAAAGCTTTTACTGGTATCGCGATGTGATCGGCAGCAACGGGGCCAGCCTGAGCGATCCCGTCTAGACCGCGTTAAATTGCGTTGCCCGGGCACCCTGTGTGCCCGGGCGTGCTGCCGCTACGGCGTTACGGTGACGATTGCGCGGCGGTAGGCGAACAGCGACGGCGTGCCGTCATCCTGCACCTGCAGAATGATATGGAACGGCGTCGCTGTTTTCACCGCTGGCGCGGTAAAGCGGAGTGCCTCGCGTTCGGTATCCTCCAGCTTGAGGTCCGGGCTAAAGTGGATATTCATCGTGGTGGCGGTCGGTTCTTTGTACTGCCACCAGCGGTAGCTGAGCCGGTTATTATCCACATCGTGCGACCCCTTCGCCGACAGCTCTACCACTTCACCCGATTTCACTTTCAGCTCGACGATCCCCTGTCCCGGCTGCCCGTTCAGCACCAGCTGCGGATTGTGGTTGGCCTTTTTCACGTCCGGGGTCACGCTCCACTGCATGCGCGCGGCAAAATCATTTTGATACGCCTCGCGCCAGCGCCAGATGGTGGCACTGGCGGTGCGGTGGCTTTTGCCATCGACGCCGGTGACGGTATCGGAGGTGCTGGTGCGCAGCCCGCTGCGGCTGTCGGGCGTGACCGCCGCATAGCGCCCGCCCCAGCCGCCGTACTCCGGATGTTCCGGCGCGTTCAGTCCGTTTTGCAGCAGGTAGAGGAACGAAGGCGTATCGCCTTCCATGGTGTATTCAATGGCCGGATAGGCCGCGCCCAGCGGTCCCTGATTGCGGATGTTGCGGGCCAGCCAGTCGTTGTTGACCCGGCTCATATCGCCGCCTTCGGCAAAGCGCGACGACATGCCGCTCCAGGTGGCGATGAAGTAGTCATTCCAGGCGTGAATGCTGGTGATATAGCGCAGGGCAGGGAACTGCGCCCGTATCCATTCGCCGGTATTGTCCTGATCGGAGATCGCATAAACGCGGATTTTACTGACGAACGCCTCAACCTCTTCCGCGCTGCGGGTGGCGCGCACGTCGTACAGCGCCTGCGCGAGATCCACCGCGCCGCCCCAGACGTCGATCCACAGCGGGCGCGGGTCAGATTTATCCACCGACTTGATAATCAGCGCCGACGCCTCGGTAGATTTCCCCGCGCCAACGTAATCCATACCGTAACCGGCGCGACCGGCCCGCACCACCGATCGCAGTGCTTCGGCGCTCGGATAGCCTTCCGCGTGCCTGCGCAGATTCGGTAGCGCCTGCGCATAGGCGTCGATGCGTTTGTGCATCATCTCCGGGTTCACCCGGTCTCGCAGCCATGTTGAGGTGGTGGCTATCAGCCCCTCCACGTTAAATTCGTTGCTGTACACCAGGAAGCGCACCAGCGACTGCGAGTCGTCCGGCTCATTGCCGATATCGGACAAAATCAGAATGCGCGTTTTCTGCTGTCCTGCCTGTGCCTGCGTTTGTTCCTTTTGCTGCGTCGCTGCCTGTTCTGCTGCGGCGAGGGCGCTGGTGCTGGTGAGGGTACAGGCGAGCATCGCGCCGAGTAGTGGATTTAACCGGGCCATCATCGTTCTCCGTTGGGGATCGCCAAAAACAAAAAAACCTGCTTTCCGTTGCCGGGTAAGCAACAGAAAGCAGGTTTCGCCGAATGATCAGTAACGTCCTGAGGGCGTAGTTATAAGAACAGGGCTCGGCCGGGGCAATCACTATTCCTGATAAATGTGATGCAGCCGCCGTATTTAATTCTTTTTCACCGCGTGCAGAATGAAAATTTAGTGATGACTTTCACAAAACCGAATATATCAGTGGAATTTCTTCAGCGGTATTGTTAAAAGAAGGGCGTTCGTCAGGACGTGACCAGAATTCTCTGGGCGAGACCTGGATAAAGCAGTGTGTTTTTTCACACTATTTTATCCAGGTTTTTTTTTGCTTTTTTTCCTGCTGGCCAGCGGATACAGGCAACGATCGTAAACGCACTGCAATGACTGTCGTCGATAAAACGGGAATTATTATCATGAATACTGAAGTGCTGGCAGGAAATATACTCAAGCTGGTGGGTGGGGAGAACAACGTTGCCTCGCTGGTGCATTGCGCCACGCGGCTGCGCTTTAAAATTATCGACAACACCAAGGTCAATCAGCCGGAGCTGGAAGCGCTGGACGGCGTGATCACCGTGGTGAGAGGCTCCGGCCAGCTGCAGGTGGTGATCGGTAACCGCGTGCCGGACGTGTTCCGCGCAATCGGTGCCATCTCCGGGCTGCTGGACGACAGCAAAAGTAACAAGGCGGCACCGGAGCAGCAAAACAGCGCCTCGGTACTCGGCCGACTGATCGATCTGGTGTCGGGAATTTTTACTCCGCTGCTGGGCGCGATGGCCGCCGCCGGGGTATTGAAAGGCGCGCTGGCGATTGTGCTGGCGGCAGGCTGGATGACCAGCAAAGAAACCACCTACATTATTTTGCATGCGGCCTCGGACAGCCTGTTCTATTTCCTGCCGATGCTGCTGGCGATTACCTCCGCGCGTAAATTTGAAACCAACGTATTTGTTGCGGTGTCGATTGCCGGTGCGCTGATTTATCCCAGCATCCAGCAGCTGTTTACCGCCGGTAATCCGGTGACCTTCTTCGGCCTGCCGGTGATGATGATGAAATATACCGGCACGGTGATCCCGATTATTTTCAGCGTCTGGCTGATGTCGATTCTGGAACGCTTCCTGAACCGCCATATCCACGAAAGCGTGCGTAATATCCTGACGCCGTTCTTCCTGCTGACGCTGATGGTGCCGCTGACTCTGATG
This sequence comes from Pantoea coffeiphila, assembly GCF_016909495.1. GTDB lineage: Bacteria > Pseudomonadota > Gammaproteobacteria > Enterobacterales > Enterobacteriaceae > Erwinia > Erwinia coffeiphila. Next base: position 67,454 of record NZ_JAFBFW010000007.1, read on the forward strand.
ACCATCGGGCCGGTTGGGGTTTCGGCGAGCGAGGCGGTGGCGTCACTGTTTGTCAGCATCTACGGCATCAATCCGATTATTGCCAGCGCGCTGATGGCCGCATCGTGGCAGATTTTGGTGATTTTCGGCGTGCACTGGGGCTTTGTGACGGTCTTTATCAACGATATTTCGGTGATGGGCCACAGCTATCTGAAGGCGGCTTCCAGCCCGTCGGTGTTTGCCCAGTCCGGCGCGCTGCTGGCGGTGATGCTGCGTACCAAAGATAAAAAGCTCAAGGCGCTGGCGGGAAGCAGCTTTATCGCCTCTCTGTTCGGCATTACCGAGCCGGGTGTTTACGGTGTGACCCTCAAGCTGAAAAAGCCTTTTGTCTGCGCGGTGATCGCTGCCGGATTCGGCGGAGCCATCGCGGGCTATGCCAAAAGTTCCGCCATTTCCATGGGCATGCCGGGCCTGCTGACCCTGCCTATCTTCTACGGCGAAGGCTTTATCGGCTTTATTATCGGCTGCGTGGTGGCCTTTGCCGCCAGCCTGGTGCTGACGCTGCTGGTGGGGTTCGATGACCCGGCGCTGAAGACCACGGCTCAAACCGTACCTGCCGCGCCTGCTCCAGGGGAAAAACGTACCGTGAGCACGGAAACTTCTGCGGCAGCAACGGTAGCAACGGCGGCACCGGCGGCACAGGTGGTCAACGAGCAGATCGCCGCCCCGATTTCCGGCACGGTGATCCCGCTGACGGCGGTCGATGACAAGGTTTTCTCCTCCGGGATTGTCGGCCAGGGCTTCGCCATTGTGCCGGATGAAGGACGGGTGTACTCCCCGGTGGATGGCCATATCGCCAGTACCTTCGCCAGCGGCCACGCCATCGGCATTAACTCCACCGGCGGCGCGGAGATCCTGATCCACGTGGGTATCAATACCGTGCAGCTGGAAGGCCAGCATTTCCAGATGCAGGTGAAAGAGGGCGATGAGGTGAAAAAGGGCCAGCTGCTGCTGACCTTCGATCTCGATGAAATTAAGAAAGCGGGCTATGACACGGTGACGCCGGTGATTGTCACTAACAGTGAAGCGTGGCGTGAAATGCAGATTAGCGATAAACCGCATTCTCGCTCTGGCGAACCGGTGATGGCGCTGTCGCTGTAATGAATTAACGCGCAGTAGAAATAAAGTCAGTAGCGGCGTTGGGCTGTCGCCGTCGTTAATAAAACAACATTGATGGTTAATTCAAACTATCCCTTCAGGACGTGACTGATTTAATTCAGGCGAGACCTGCAACCGGCGGAAATACACTCCGCTGGCGGCGGGTCTTTTTTTTTGCGGGGATGCAATACCCTGGGGTAATAATGAAAGCGAAACAACTGAATTATAAAAAAACGATGATCGCGGCGGCGCTATTCTCTTGCTACGCCGTCAGCGGTGAAGCCGTGGCGCAAAAACTGACGCTGGAACAGCGCATGGAAATGCTGGAGGCGCAGCTGCTGGCCACCCAGCAGAAACTGCAGGCCTACGAGGATAAGGAGCAGGCGCAGGCGGCGGCATCTGGTTCAGATGCGGCAAGAATTACTGGTCGTGCTTCAGCGTCATCCGGTTCACCGGCGGGTTCTGCTGCCTATGCGGCCTCGTCTGCGGGCAGCGTTGCTGCTGGCGTTCCGGCAACCTCTGCGCCCTCTGTCGCACGGACCGCCTCCGCCGAACCGCTGGAGCTGTCGCCGGACACGCTGAAGCAGATCAGCAAATATGTGCAGGACGACACCGGCTTTAAATACTCCGGCTATTTCCGCTCCGGCTGGGCCAGCACCACCAACGGCGGGCCGAAGTCCTGGGGCGTGGGGTCGCTGGGGCGCTTTGGTAACGAATACGACGGCTGGTATAACCTGTCGCTGAAAAAACGCGCCTGGCGCGAGGGTGATAAATCCATCTGGGCTAACGTGCAGTTTGAGGGCGATTTAGGCTTAACCCAGAGCAATGAATCCTTCGAAAAGGGCATGTCCGGCGGCGGCATGGGCAAGCTCAGCAAGCTGTACGTTGAGGGTAACGGCCTGCTGCCGTTCGCGCCGGAAGCCTCGGTGTGGATCGGTAAACACACGCTGCCGCAGTATGAAATTCAACTGCTGGACTGGAAAAGCAACCGCACGCTTTCCGGCGCGGGCATCGGGATTGAGAACTGGGCGATGCCGGTGGGAGCGCTGAGCATGGCGCTGACCCGCAACGACATCGATAACTACAGCACGGTATGTGCGGCGGGTTCCTCAACCTGTAGCGATACCACCCAGGTTAACGTCAATATCGCCGAAGTTCGCTATAAAAACCTGCCGATAACCGACGGCGTGACACTGGAGCTGGGGGCGAAATACGCCTTCGCCAATCAGACCGATGAACAGAAAGAGGCGCAGGCGGATAACGACTACTACAAGGTCAAATCCTCCTGGCTTGGCCAGGCGATTCTGCGTAATCCGCTGCTCAACGGCACCAACGAACTGACGCTACAGGTGGCCGATAACTCGCTGGCCAGCCAGTTTATGAATATCTCCAGCGCCAACCCGGATTTTGACTACAACAGCTCCTACTACGGCATTCACAGTGACGGTATCGGCTGGCGACTGGTCAGCCAGGGCGAGTTTTACCTGAGCGACAAGATCATCATGGCACACGCGCTGGTCTACGGTCGCGGCCACGATCTCTACTCCACTTACACCGGCGCACACACCGACTTCGAAACCGCGCGCGCGGTGATCCGCCCGTCGTGGATCTGGAGCCGCACCATGCAGACCGCGCTGGAGCTGGGCTACTTTAACCAGCAGAACCGCGCCAACAACCTCAGTTTTGATGAGTCCGGCTATAAGGTGACGCTGGCGCAGGTCTTTAAGGTGGATACCAGCATCCTGAACTCGCGCCCGGAAATCCGCCTGTACACCACCTATCTTAAGGCGCTGGAAAACGAGATCGACAGCACCACCTTTAATGACGGTAAAGATTATCAGATTAGCTTCGGCGTGCAGGCTGAAGTGGTGTTCTGATTTTCGGACCGTCGATGCTTACAAATTAGAGTAAGAAACGATGCCTCCTGCGCAATCGGTAGGGGGCATTTTTTATATATGGCGCAATTTCATTGAAGACAGGCCTACCTGTTTACACTGCACTCCGACTACGTTTTCACTTCCTGACTTCCTGACTTCCTGACTTCCTGACTTCCTGACTTCCTGACTTCCTGACTTCCTGACTTCCTGACTTCCTGACTTCCTGACTTCCTGACTCCCTCAGCCGTTTATCCTTTTCGTTTATCACTGATTCATCACCGTGCAGTCCTGTTCACCCGTGGTGCATCCGTCGAAAGTGAGAAGAAAAACTGCAGGGTTGAACACACTTTTCGTAAGAAAATTGTAAAAAGAGTAAATGAATATTCACCCACTCCCTTTTTTTACACTAACGTTACAGCGTGGCTGCGCTGGACGAGTTTTGCATAGGGATTGCATAGTTATTCATTTCAATGCGTTGATTTCCCGTAACAAAACCTCGCTCCATCCCCTTTATGCACTCTCTGGCACGATCGATGCTTTATCCCGCAGGCTGGAAACGTGCCTTTAAATCACAATAACTCACAGGGTAATGGAATGTTTAAGAAACTCGCCGTGGCTTTAGCTCTCCTCTCGGCTCAACAGGCCGGTGCTGCCGTTGAATATGGCGACTACGCCAAAGAAACCCTCGATACATTAATCCACGATTATCCCGGTCGATATCGCGACACCGATAACTTTGTCGGCGCGGCACAGTGGATGGAGGACCGCATGTCTCCAGGTTATAACGTTCTCCGCCAGGATTTTACCTGGACCGTGCGGGGCCAGACCCGCGCCTCGCAGAACGTGATTGCTTACAATAAAGGTTTGCAGGATGACTATATTGTTACCGGCGCGCACTTCGACTCCTACTACGGCAGACCGACGCTGGAAGCGCTGGACGATAACGCCTCGGGCGCGTCACTGCTGACCGAAATTGCGCATAACCTGAGCGGCATTCAGACCGAGCGCACTCTGGTCTTTGCGGCATTTGGTGCGGAAGAGGAGGGGCTGCGCGGATCGGCGGCGATGGTTAAAGAGCTGGAGGCCAACAGCCTGACCGGCAACCTGAAAGGGATGATCAACATGGACAGTATGATCACCGGGGATATGCTCTATGCCCACGCCGGGGATAACAGCGTCAGCAATCCGGCGCTGACCAGCCTGCGCGACCAGCTGTTCCGCATATCCGAAGAGCTGGGCGTGAAGCTGTATACCAACCCGGGGCTCGATCCGCAGTATCCGGCGGGAACCGGCTGCTGTAGCGACGGCGACAGCTTTAATATTCTCGACATTCCGGTGCTGTACCTGGAAGCGACCAACTGGGACATCGGTGATAAAGACGGCTATACCCAGACCACTAATCCGGCAGTACCGGGCGGGGCAACCTGGCACAGCCCGGCCACGGATAACGAAGAATTCCTGACCAGCGTGTTTGGTCAGGAAAGAATTACCCAGCGCCTGCACGACGTGTCGTTAATCCTCACCCGGCTGCTGCTTGAGTGGTCCAATACCGACCTGCTGTACTCCGCATCCTCCGCAGGCCAGCTTCAGCGCGTGGTGGAAGAGAGCCTGCGCCGTCAGCATCAGAGCCTGAACGATCTGCACGACGGTCGCCGTCAGCTGCTCAGCCTGCAGCCTCGTGAAGCGGGCACGTGGGGAGGTGCCGTCGGTATTGAAGGCCAGTCTACCCCGGCGGATGGTTTTGATACTGTGCCGCAGGGGCGCGCGCAAAATACCATGGCCTATGCTCTGGTTGACTACCAGTTCAACGATCGCGCCGTGCTGGGATCGAGCCTGAGCTATCAGCGTAATAAAGATAAACTGGAGCGTGACGGATCGGTGAAAGGGGACACCTGGCAACTGGGGGTTTATGGCCAGCTGACCTTCGATAACCCGCTGTGGCTGACCGGTGACCTGTCTGCCGGGCGCGCCAGCCTCGACACCCGCCGCTCGGTGTATATCGAATCAGGCGATGGCCTGGCGCTGCTGGACCACACGCTTAACGGCCATACCAACGCCAACTTCTACGGCGGTCGGGTGAACGGTGGCTATGACTTCACCTTTGCTCAGCTGCGCACCGGGCCGTTTGCCGGACTGGACTACACGCACTATTCGGTTGACGGTTTCAGCGACCGCGAAGATCTGCGCACCGCCGTGGACTACCAGAAGCAGGATTTCAACTCGCTGGAAGCCTCGCTGGGCTGGAAAATTTCCTCATCATTCAGCGTTGCGCAGCATCAGACCTTACTGCCGTACGCGCATCTGTCCTGGGTGCGTGAACTCAGCGACGGCGTGAATGACCAGTTCAGCATTCGCGACCGGGCTGAAGGGGGCCTGCGCAGCGTGAGCATCGGAGCGCCGGACAAGAGCTTTGGCCGGGGCGGCGTGGGCGTGCAGTGGCTGATGGGCGATAACCTGTCGCTGTATACCGACGTCAGCAGCCGGTTCGCTAATTCTGACGGTGCGCAAACCCAGTACACCGTGGGCGGCGCGTTCCGCTTTTAACTGATGTGGCTGGTGTGAGGGGCGGTTCCTCTGTGGGATCGACATCGCGCGATGATCCGTTTGCGATGTTCACAGCTTCTCCACCAGCGTTTTTAACTGCGCAATCACCTTCTCTTTCTCATCGTCAGTTTCCCCGCTGTAAGGGCGGGTTGACTGGCGGATGATCAACCGCGTCGGCAGCAGCTCGCGGATCTTGATCTGCGGCGCGGCCATCAGCTGGATCAGCCTTTCCACCGCGCGTTTCCCCAACACATTGAAATCCTGAGCCACGGTGGTTAACGGCGGCTGGAAGTAGAGGCTGTCCGCCGTATCGTCATAGCCGGTGACCGAAACGGCCCGGCTGCCGGTGCGATTGAGCTGTGCCAGTGCGCTAAGCACCCCGAGCGCCATTTGATCGTTGGCTACCACCATCGCGCTGATCCGTGGATGCTGGTGCAGCAGTTCAAAGGTTTTCTGCCAACCGCTGGCGGCGCTCCAGTCGCCAAATACCGTCACTGCGTTGGCGATCCCCAGCCGGTGCAGCGCTTCACGCCAGCTGCTCAGGCGCATACGGGCGGAGACGGAGCTTTCCGGCCCGGCCAGCAGGCCGAACTCCCGATGCCCGGCATCCCACAGGTGCTGCACGCAGGCACCGCAGCCGTCGCGGTGATCGAAACGCACGCAGCAGACGTCGCTCTCCGGCGAGACATCCAGAAACAGGCAGGCAATATCGCTGTTTTCCGCCGCCAGCCGCTCCGCCACGCTGCTTTCCAGCGGCAGGCTGATAATCGCCCCGCGAATATGCTGAGCGCGGAACTCATTTAGTCGGTCCTGCAGCGACGAAAAATCGGCCTGAACCGGCATCGCAATCGACACTTCCAGCTGGTGCGATCCGGCGTAGCTTTTCACCGCGGCGGCAATTTGCGACGGCGCGTGCAGCGTCAGCGAGGCGGTAATCAGCCCAATCGACGGCGCGGATTTCCCCGCCAGCAGCTGCGCAGAACGGTTCGGGACATAGTGCAGCGCCTGCATCGCGCGGATCACTTTCTCACGCGTGCGTTCGGCCACTACCGCCGGATTATTCAGTACCCGGGAAACCGTCTGCTGGGAAACGCCGGCCTCGCGTGCGACATCTTCTAACGTTGCCAAATGGCGCTGCATGCGGCGCTCCTTATTGCGGTAAAGGTGAATGTCGTGCGCTAACATTTTATGTTTAACGAACGACAAAAAGCAGCCGTTTTCCCGGCGTTTCGTGACGGCGGGCGGGTTTCATTTTCGCCGTTATTGCGGCATTAACGAAAATATCTGATAACGAAATCATTCATGTCTGACGGGCGACATTTTAGTTTAGAAGCGGCTGCTGACTGAGACGGGATAACAATAACGGTTAACGATGTACTTCCAATAATAATCGGTGGCAGAAGCCCCCAACCCTACAGGAATAATACGGGACATCACCATGAAACTTTCTGAACTTGCCCCACGTGAACGGCACAACTTTATCTATTTCATGCTGTTCTTTTTCTTCTACTACTTCATCATGTCTGCCTACTTTCCGTTTTTCCCCGTGTGGCTGGCGGAAGTTAACCACCTGACCAAAACCGAAACCGGGATTGTTTTCTCCTCGATTTCCCTGTTTTCCATTGTCTTCCAGCCGGTGTTCGGCCTGATTTCCGATAAGCTCGGGCTGCGCAAGCATCTGCTGTGGACCATTACGGGGCTGTTAATCCTCTTTGCGCCGTTCTTTATCTTCGTGTTCTCACCGCTGCTGCAGATGAACATCATCGCCGGTGCGCTGGTGGGCGGGATCTACCTGGGGATGGTGTTTTCCAGCGGTTCCGGCGCGGTGGAGGCGTATATTGAACGTGTCAGCCGCGCTAACCGCTTTGAATACGGCAAGGTCCGGGTTTCAGGCTGCATCGGCTGGGCGCTGTGTGCCTCTATTACCGGCATTCTGTTCAGCATCGACCCGAATATTACCTTCTGGATCGCCTCCGGATTTGCGCTGATCCTCGGCGTGCTGCTGTGGGTATCCAAACCCGAGAGCAGCAACAGCGCCGAAGTCATCGACGCGCTGGGCGCGAATCGCCGGGCGTTCTCAATGCGCACCGCCGCCGAACTGCTGCGGATGCCGCGCTTCTGGGGCTTTATTGTTTACGTGGTGGGCGTGGCCAGCGTGTATGACGTGTTCGACCAGCAGTTCGCCAACTTCTTTAAAGGCTTTTTCTCCAGCCCGCAGCGCGGCACCGAAGTGTTTGGCTTCGTCACCACCGGCGGGGAGCTGCTCAATGCGATGATCATGTTCTGCGCGCCGTTTATTATTAACCGCATCGGTGCCAAAAATGCCCTGTTAATTGCCGGGCTGATTATGTCCATGCGCATTCTGGGGTCGTCCTTTGCCAGCTCGGCGGTGGAGGTGGTATTCCTTAAGATGCTGCATATGTTTGAACTGCCGTTTTTACTGGTCGGCACCTTTAAGTACATCTCATCGGCGTTTAACCCCAAGCTTTCCGCCACCCTGTTCCTGATCGGCTTTAACTTATCGAAACAGCTATCCGGCGTGGTGCTCTCGGCGTGGGTAGGGCGGATGTACGATACCGTCGGCTTCCACCAGGCGTATCTGACCCTGGGCTGTATTACGCTGAGCTTTACGGTGATTTCCATCTTCACCCTTAAAGGCAGTAAAACGCTGCTGCCAGCAACGGCGAAGAACAGCGTGGCGTGAGAGGGAAGGGCTGCCATGGAGGGCGGGCCTTTGTGCGTACTGAATTAGTCTTTCGCGTAATCCTCTTGCCTTCGGCGCTGCAAAGCTTTGGAAGCCGTGCCGCACTTTCCCTTCCTGAAACGTCATAACTCTTTGAGCCGGTGGTGAAGTTTTCTATCATCGGCTTTCTTTGTCATGGACTCAGCTCCTGCTTGATAACAGGCTAAACGAAGGAAATTACACAATGGAATTGATTAATAATTGCGCACGCATCGCCGACAATGTTATATTTAAATATAATTTTTGGAGGTGTTCTATGCATATTGCTCGCCTGAAAAAGGTTGGAGGCTCCGTCATGCTGGCGGTTCCTCCTGCCGTGCTTAAAACGCTGGGGCTGACTACCGATAGTGAAGTCGGCATGACCATTGATAATGGCCGCCTGATTATTGAACCCCAGAAACGACCGCATTATTCCCTTGATGAGCTGCTGGCGCAGTGCGATCCACACGCAGAAATCAGCGAAGAGGATCGGGAATGGGTTAATGCCTCAGCCCTGGGTAAGGAGGTCCTGTAAATGGACAGGGGAGAAATCTGGCTCGTCTCTCTCGATCCCACTGCGGGGCATGAACAACGCGGAACGCGGCCGGTGCTGATTGTTTCACCCGCCTCGTTTAACGCCTTCACCCGGCTCCCCGTCGTTGTGCCAATCACCAGCGGCGGTAACTTCGCCCGCACGGCAGGCTTCGCCGTTTCTCTGGATGGTGCGGGAACGAAAACCACCGGCGTGATCCGCTGCGACCAGCCCAGAACCCTTGATATGGAAGTGCGTAACGGTAAACGCCTGGAGCGTGTACCCGAGGTTATTGTCAATGAGGTGCTGGCGCGGCTGGAGGCGATTCTTGGGTGATGTTTTGGGGTGGGGAAAGTGGAGTACATCCAAAAGCCTGCTCAGGGGAACTTGAGTGGGTTTCTTTTTATGTGATGGCTTTTGAGTGGGATTTTTTGCCTGGTTAAGGAGGGCGTTGTTTGTTCGCTGGAAGGTGATCCGGGCACAGAGGATTGAAGAGTGGGGGAATAAGTGAAGAGTTGTTTAGAGAGAACGGTTAGTCCGCTATGTGCCAGGAGCGGACGTTGTGAATGTGAAAGTGCAGCACGTCGAATATCTTATGTTAGCTGTCCGCTACATCCTGTAGATGAACGTGCTGACTTGATTAGATCTGGCGCTTACTCGTTCAAGATAGGGAGCTTTTTAAGAAACTCTTTAAGATTCCAGGCATCCCACGGCAGATGTTCGGTAATACCTATAATCACAATTTCTGTTTCAGCAGAGACATCACGGATGATTCTGAGCGTCTGAGCAAGATTCAGTTTTCCAACCGGATATACTGCCTGCCAGTCAAACTCAGGTTCAGGCTCCGCGAACAGCAGCGAACGGAAGACGTCCGGATTAAGGACGTCCAGGTCCAGATGAACTGCCAGTTTGCGGATGTTCTGTTCTTTTATCCAGCGAGTGATCCTGTCACTATTTTCATAAAGCTCTTCAGGTCGGGCAATCTGCAGACCAAGATCGCTAATAACGGACGATTCCTGCTCCGTCAGCCCTTCTTCAATCAGACCAGCATACATGACGCGCGAGGGGGTTACCGGGATCTTTACTTTTGAAGCAAACTCCGGATCGCCACCGCCTAAAAGATTGCCCAGTACCATGGTATGGCCGTTGGTAAAATCGCGCGGGGTCTTCACATCAGGGTGTGAATCGATCCACAGTACGCCCATTTCGCCATTGAGCCTGGCATTCATCCAGGCAAAGGGAGCCTGGTCTACAAGGCAGTCACCGCCAAACACCACGATATGATCCGGTTCTTCTTTTTCCAGCACTGCCCAGGCCTCATCATGCTGGCTGAGTAACTGCCTGCGATAAAGCAGACCCTCTTCAGGCTCAGGTGTGTCCGGGTTAAATTCCGGCACGCTGATAGTATGCACAGGGGAGCGTGTCTCCGGAGAGAGCCAGTGCAGCAGCCGGGCACCAAACCCATAGAGCTCCTGGTTGCCACCTTGCCACTGTGGAAATAAGATCCTGATGGTTTTTTTCGACTTGTCAGTCATATTAACTCCCTGGTTTCAGCACCGCTGGTGATAACAATTAAAAACGCTCTTTTTCTTTAATGTCCGCAACCGGCGAAAGAATATCGCCAGGCAGATCGTGGAGTGGCAGACCGCTCATGACTTTTCGTGGCCAGTCAGGATTGGCAAGCGCAGCCTTGCCAATTGAAACAAAGTCAGCCCCCATACCCAGAAGCTTTTCTGCCGTTTCACCGTCATCCAGCCCACCGTTAGCAATGATAATGGTCTTCGGAGCGGCTTCACGTGCTAGCTCAACAAGGCTCTTATCTCCGTTCTCGAATGCAGGCAGCCAGGATTTGTATTCGGTCACATGGATATAGTCCACGCCGGCCTCGGCGAGCAGACCGAATATTTTCCTGGCGCCTGCCTCACCTTCTTTCCATTTATGATGAAAATCGTTTACTTTGCCCTGTGAAAGTCTGACGCCCAGCAACTTTTCTGCGCCAATTTTGCTTCGTACTGCACGGATAACTTCCAGCGTAATAGCCAGCCGGTTTTCCAGGGAACCACCCCATCCATCAGTACGCTGGTTGGTATAATCAGTCAGGAACTGGTCAAGCAGGTATCCGTTCGCCGCATGGATCTCAACCCCGTCAAATTTTGCATCACTGACGGCACGCTCCGCGCTGTCGGCAAAACTGGCGATGATGTCGTGGATCTGCTCTTCACTTAGTGCCTGGGGTGTGCGGTATTCTCCGGAACCATGATAGAACTCAAGTTGCTGACCTTTAGGTTTTACGACAGAAGGACCGGCAGAGTCCGGACGGTAGATATTTTTCTGGGACAACGCGCCAGCATGAATGAGCTGGGCTATGACTCGTGCACCATTCTGATGAGCTTTTTCGACAATATCTTTCCAGCCGGAGAGCTGTTCTTCATTCACGATACCTGGCTGAAACGCATAGGTCTGTGACCACGCCTGGTCAATATAGATACCTTCGGTGATGATGGCACCGAAACCTCCCCGGGCAAAACGGGAGTAATAATCCTGCATTTTTTTACCCGGTACGCCGTTTTCAGACGCGGAGATACGCGTCATAGGGGCAACCATAATGCGATTGCGGAACAGAGCACGGTTAATGGATGTGGATTCATATAAAGATGCGTGGTGCATGGCGACTCCTCAGTAACGATTATAATAAAAATAATTATAATTCCGTTCTTATGAACGTTACACTGGTGAGAAATGCATTGCTGTATAACAGAAAGAGATATAATGAATCTTCGGGATGTCGAGCTGTTCACTATTCTTGCAGAAACCTGCAATCTTTCACAGGCCGCACGCAGGCTTGACATGAGCGCGATGAGCGTGTCGCGACATCTGGCTCAACTGGAAAAAGATTTAGGAGCGCGTCTGTTTCAGCGTACGACCCGCGCGGTCTCACTGACCAGCGAGGGCGAAGAGTTTCTTCCCTATGCCAGAACCATGATGGAAGCAGAGCAGGGCGCGCGGATTATGTTCAGCGAGGATGCTGGCGGGGCAACGGGCCTCTTAAAGATCACGTCGCCCTCCGGCATAGGTCGGCGTTACATACTTCCCCTGCTGCCTGAACTCATGGAACGGAATCCGAAGATGAAAATCGACCTCAACCTCAGTGATGACGTGGTGGATATAGTGGGTCAGGGATACGATGTGGCCATCAGGGTCGCCCCGCTCAGGGATTCGAACCTGATTGCTCACAGACTCAGCAGCAACCCCCGGGTACTCTGTGCCTCACCAGCTTATCTTTCCCAGTACGGGATACCCACCACTATGGCAGAACTGACTAATCATCAGTGTTTGAGAACGGCAATGGTGTCTCAGTGGACATTTGTGAAAGGTGAGAACCTAGTCAGTCATCTATTTGAGCCACGGTTCATTTGTAACAATGTAGAAGGTGTCCGAAGTATGTGTAAGGCCGGAGCGGGTCTGGCACAACTAACAAAAGCAGATATTCACCCTGAACTGGCAACCGGAGAACTCGTTGAAATAACACTTAGTGATGTGGAATCCCACATGCTGGCAATATGGGCTTTGTTTCCAACAAAGCGCTACCTGCCATGCCGCGTTACTGTCTTTCTTGATGCTTTAAAGTCGTCTCTGAAGAGACTGATGTCATGAATATCTTTTCAGAAGGTTAAGAAGTCATAATGTCCGCTCGTCGCTCACAGCGGACCTTCAGCTTCGTTAACACGTCTGCTCCGTGCCAGAAGCGGACGTGGTTAGCAATGTCACTGCCAACCAGCTTATCTCGAGCTGAGAGCAAGTTTAGCCGCAAAGCATATAAACAAACCTCCGGTAGCCCTGTCCATTATCCTGACAACACGGCTTTTCTTCAGTATGGCTGATGCAAAGTGCGTAGATAAAATGAGGGTGACAGACCAAATTGTCCCTATCGCGACATGAATACTGACAAGGATAAATGTCCATATCAAAGGGGAATGCCCGACAGGTATAAACTGAGGCAAAAATGACACATAGAAAATACCCATTTTGGGATTGAGTACATTCCCTAGCATTCCTTTCACAAACCAGTTTCCGTGTGAAGAAATGTCGGCATCGTTATGACTAAAAGACGATCGTGGCCGCATTAATAGCTGCAAGCCCAGCCAGCACAGGTAAGTCGCACCACAGATTTTTAATATTGTATAAGCCAGCTCTGAAGCTGCCATTAGCGCCCCCAGACCGAGCGCGACAAGCGCTCCCCATATGAAACAGCCGCAGTCAATTCCAAGAGCAGCATGGAAAGCCTTTTTACCACCCTCTGCGCAGGTAGTTCTGAGAATGAGTGCTGTATCCAGGCCCGGCGTGAGAGTCAGCACTAGTGCTGCGAAGGAGAAAGTAAGAAGTGAATCGGTAACGGTCATTTTCTTTGTCCGAAAGGATGGAAGATACTCTTTTACCTCATTTTAATCAATGCCTTGCGAAATTTTTTTCATAACGCCTCTCGAACTAGTAGCCCATTCCCTTATCAGAAAGCTGCTAAAAATCATTGGCGTTTTCAGAGCCATTTCCTCGCTCATAAGGCACAATCATATTCAAATACCCTGTCTCCTTCATGGCAGAAGCGGATTTTTTAAAAGCCTGTGTGTAAGATATAAACGCTGCCGTTAATGACTGACTACAGGGATCAATAAGTGAAAATCGACTGGCACAGTGCCGTATTAACACGTTCCACGGTGGTGGATAAACACTATAAAAATACGCAAAACGTCCGTCGCTTCATGATTGATGAATGTGGTGCGGATTTTCGGTTCGATCGTGATTTTATGGCCTGGATACTGAATGATGCGACCAAAAACCTGGGTGACGTTGTTGATGAGTGGAAGCGCAGGCATTCATTATAAAAATGACGGTCCCTTCCTCGCCACTATCCAGTAAGCCTTAATGTGATGAAACGAATACTGACGCGGGCTGCGCAGGCGGAACGGCGAAGTGCTGCTGCATGCGTTTTATCTCCTCTGCCGGTGGCAGACCAAACAGGCGTTTGAACTCACGATTAAACTGCGATGGGCTTTCATAGCCCACGGCGTAGCTCGCGGCAGCGGCGGTGAGCTGCTGCCGCACCATCAACATCCGCGCCTGGTGCAGGCGTACCGATTTGACATACTGCATCGGGGGCATCCGGGTTATCGCTTTGAAATGGTGATGAAACGTCGGCACGCTCATTCCGGCTTCCAGCGCCAGCTGCGGCAGCGTTAACGGCTCAGCATAGGTCGCATGGATGCGTTCCAGCACTTTACCGATTTTGCCGAACTGCCCCTGCAATGCCAGCGCGGCGCGCATGGCATTGCCCTGTGCACCCGTCAACACGCGGTAATAAAGCTCACGTACCCGCCCGGGGCCGAGGATGGGCGCCTCAAGCGGATTATTCAGGGCTTCAAGCAAATTCAGCACGGCCGTTTTTACCGCGTCGTCCATCGGGCTCGACATCATGCTTTGCGGCGTAGCGGGAGGATGCGGGGTGCCATGCTGTTCAATCTGCAACATCAGTTCAGTGGCCAGCTGGAAATCCAGATGCATATAAATCGCCAGCAACGGATGTTCAGCCGAGGCGTCGGTTTCCATCACAAACGGCACAGGCACCGAAACCGCCAGGTAGTGCTGCTCATCATATAAATAGGTCTGCTGACCGAAATAGCCCCGTTTGCTACCCTGGCAGACGATCACCATACCCGGGTCATAAAGCACAGGCGTTCTGGCTAGTGGGCGGTCGGCACGCAAAATTCGCACATCAGGCAACGCTGTGAGGTTGTATCCCTCCTGCGCCGCGAGTGTTTTTACCTGAGCAATCAATTCAGACATGTCATAGCCTCATAAAATCAGGCAATAAAAAGAGAACTTCAGGCCTCAAAATGCGCCAGTGCAGAGAATACCATGCAATCTTCACTGTTTATGGGAGTTATGTTATGACATCGGCAAAAACGATTTTAATCACCGGCGTCAGCAGCGGCTTTGGTCGCGCGCTGGCGCTGGAAGCCCTCGCCGCAGGCCATCGTGTCATTGGTACGGTGCGTAACCACGAAGCACTCAACGCTTTCGAGGCGCTCGATGCACAGCGGGCTTTTGGACGCCTCCTTGATGTAACGCACTTTGAGCGCATTGATGAAGTTGTTGCGGAAATTGAGTCCAGCTTCGGTCCGATTGATGTGCTGGTGAACAATGCCGGTTACGGCCATGAAGGCATCATGGAAGAATCTTCGCTCGCTGAGATGCGCCGCCAGTTTGATGTGAATGTGTTTGGTGCCGTGGCGATGATCAAAGCCGTGCTGCCGGGCATGCGTCAGCGCCGTCGCGGCCATATTATCAATATCACCTCGATGGGCAGTTTCATTACCTTGCCCGGAATCAGCTATTACTGCGGCAGCAAATTTGCCCTGGAAGGAATATCAGAAACGTTAAGCAAAGAGCTTAACCCGTTCAACATCTGCGTGACCGCCGTGGCACCCGGTTCGTTTCGCACCGACTGGGCCGGGCGCTCAATGGTACGCAGCGCGCGTAGCATCCCGGACTATGATGCTTTGTTCGATCCTATCCGTCAGTCTCGTGAGGAAAAAAGCGGTAAGCAGCTCGGCGATCCCGTTAAAGCCGCACGCGCCATGCTGGCAATCATGGAGAGCCGGAACCCACCCACGCATTTATTGTTAGGCAGTGATGCACTGGGTTTAGTGCGGCAAAAGCTCGCGGAATTAGGTCAGGAAATAGACGAATGGGAGACACTAACCTGTTCAACGGATGGCTAGTCGGCCGCTGAGGCAGATAGCTCACTCGTTCATCGATGATGGTCGGCCGCATAAAGGGGCATTTCGCGGGCCATAATGCCGATCGCCTGACCGTTTAACGCAAAAACAAAAAGCCCGCTTAAGTTTCCTTAAGCGGGCTTCTCTAAATATGGCTCCTCTGACTGGACTCGAACCAGTGACATACGGATTAACAGTCCGCCGTTCTACCGACTGAACTACAGAGGAATCGTTTGAACGGGGCGCATAGTATCGAGCGGGGGAGGGGATGTCAAAGGCTGATTTGATGTTTCTGGTTTAACTGCTGATTAAATCGGCAGTTGATGCGTATTTTGTGCTGTAACCCGCATTTTTTTATCTTTTGCGTACCGCTTTGCAGGTTGGAATCTGCGTTGCACTGGCGGTTACATCTCTTTATGCAAGCGCGATCACGTTTATTTCATTTTCATATTGAGTTGTGTATTTTTGAAATATATATTCCAGTTAGTTTTTCATTTCGTTCCATTTTGCCACCCCTACACCCAAGGATTTGTCATGCAAAAAGTCAGAATCGGACTGATCGGCACCGGCTACATCGGACGCTGCCACGCTATCGCTTACTCTCAGGCTTCTACGGTATTTAAGCTGAAAGGCGAACTGGTACGTGAGATGGTTGCCGAGGTTAACCCGGACGTAGCGCGCGCTCAGGCCGCCGCGCTGGGCTTTAACCGATCGACCGGAGACTGGCGTGAGCTGGTGGCGGACGAAAATATCGACGTGGTGGATATCTGCGCACCGAACTTCCTGCATAAGGAAATGGCGCTGGAAGCGATTCGCCACGGCAAGCACGTTTATTCCGAAAAACCGCTGGCGCTGGATGTGGCAGATGCGGAAGAAATGGTTCGCGCAGCGGAAAAAGCCGGGGTAAAAACCCTGGTGGGCTTCAACTACATGAAAAACCCGACCAGCCAGCTGGCGAAAGAGATTATCGCTCGCGGTGAAATCGGTGAAGTCGTGCATTTCTACGGCACCCACAACGAAGACTATCTGGCTAACCCGAACACCCCGCTGGACTGGCACTGCCAGAAAGCGCTGGCCGGGCTGGGGGCACTGGGCGATCTGGCTGCGCACATCGTCAATATGGCGCACTTCCTGGTGGGCAACATCAGCGAAGTCAGCGGCGATATGATGACGGTCATCAAACAGCGTCCGGACCCGAAAGATCTGTCTACGCTGCGCGATGTGGAAAACGAAGACCAGGCCAGCGCGCTGCTGCGCTTTGCTAACGGCGCACACGGCGTGATTGAAACCTCGCGTATTGCCTGCGGCAGCAAAATGGGCCTGACCTATGTGGTCACCGGCACCAAAGGCACCATCCGCTACACCCAGGAGCGCATGGCCGAGCTTGAGCTGTATATCCACGACGAACCGGCCGGTCGCCAGGGCTTCAAAACCATCCTGACCGGGCCTGCACACCCAGACTATGCGGCATTCTGCATCTCTGCCGGTCACGGTATCGGCTTTAACGATCAGAAAACCGTTGAAGTGCGCGACCTGATTAACGGCATCGCCGCCGATGACCGCATGTGGCCGGACTTCGCGGAAGGCCTGCAGGTCTCGAAAGTGCTGGAAGCGATAGCCGTTTCCGCTGCGGAAGGCCGCTGGATGAAAGTGTAATTCAGAGCGATTTCTCTAAGTAAAACAGGCTGCTGACGCGATCGTCACGCAGCCTTTTTTATTATTCCAGCCCGGCACGGCGTGCAGCGGCTTTTGCCAGTGCCGCCATACCAATCAGTGCGCCTGCGAACGGTTCCAGACTCTCAGCTGATGTCCTGCCCTCAGTCGGTTTTTTGCCATCGGCTGGCCCATCGATCCCAGCCCGATAAATCCAATGCGCATGCGCTGTATCCATAAATGATGCGGGTGAAACCCCATGCTGATTGCCGCCCGCCTGCGGCTAAAGCGTTTAACTTCAAGGGTATTGCATGTATGATAATAATACTCATTTACAACCAAATTCTAACCATGAAACCTCAATCTTCCGTTACCCGCCTGATGTTGGTTGCCGGTGCGCTGGCGCTGGGCGTGATGCTCAGCGGCTGTGACCAGGCCTCCGACGATGCCAAGCCAGCGGCGCAGCATGATGCTGCTGCCCATCAGAACGCCGCCGAAGGTGAGCACCACGGCACCGAACATCATGACGCGGCGCACGGTGAACAGCTGCAAAATTCCGCGCCGGGTGAAACGTCTGGTTCAGATCGGCAAAACGCGGCGGTAAGCGAACCGCAAAGCTGGCCGCGCACCCTGCAAACGCCGAAAGGCGCGCTGACCCTGCAACAGGCACCGAAGCGGATCGTTTCCACCAGCGTCACCCTGACCGGTACGCTGCTGGCGATTAACGCGCCGGTGATCGGTTCCGGCGCCACCGGGCGCAACTCGACCGTGGCGGATGAGCAGGGCTTCTTTACCCAGTGGAGCGCGGTCGCGAAAGAACGTCAGGTTAAACCGCTGTACGTGACCGAGCCGAATGCGGAAGCGATTGCGGCCGAGGCACCCGATCTGATTATCATCGCCGCTACCGGCGGGGATTCGGCGATCAAGCTGTACGATCAGCTGTCGACCATTGCGCCGACGCTGGTGATTGATTACGGCAATAAAAGCTGGCAGCAGCTGGCGGTTCAGCTGGGTGATATCACCGGGCACGAGAACGATGCGAAAGCGGTGATCGATCGTTTTGAGCAGCGCGTGCAGACCGTGAAGCAGGAAATTACTCTGCCGCCGCAGCCGGTTTCGGCACTGGTTTACTATGAAGACGGGCGCGGCGTGAATCTGTGGACGCCGGAATCGGCGCAGGGCAAGCTGCTGACCGAGCTGGGCTTCAGCCTGGCGATGCCGCCCGCTGACGTTCACGGCGGTACCAGCATGGGCAAGCGCAACGACATTATCCAGCTGACCGGCGAGAATATGGCGGCGGGGCTGACGGGTAAAACTATGATCCTGTTCTCGTCCGATGATGAGACGGTGCAGAAGGTGGAGGCGAATCAGTTCCTGGCGCATCTGGAGCCGGTGAGCGCGAAGCGGGTATATTCGATGGGGCCGGATACGTTCCGTCTGGATTACTACAGCGCCAGCAATATGCTGAACAGCATTGAGCGGGATTTTAAGGCACAGTGATCGCGTTGGTAGCGCTTTAGAATCGGTGTCTGGCTTATCGGTGCAGGCCAGGTTCACGGACTCGGCGTGAATACATCCGTGTAGCCTCGACGGGCGCATCCCTGCGCCCGACGGTCCGTGAACCCGGCCTGCACCGATTGCCCGTTAACTTAGGTGTCGCGGGTATAAGCGAACTGCTTTCTGCTTTTCAGAAAATCTGAGCCAGTCGCATTTTTAAGCAGCGAATCTGAAGCCTGAAGGGTGAACGTGGTGGGGAAGATAAGCCAGGTATCTGCGGCAAGGATGCCGCAGCTAAGCCCACAGGGATGTGTTAACGGCGACCCGGCGTTATCCCCCATCACGGTCGCCCGATCACCGACTTTCTGCGCCGCAAACCAGAAACGCGACACCAGATATTTGCTACAAAACCATGTCTTGGGCTTTTAAAACAGCCACTCTAAAGTCTGAAAGGTGAACGTGGTGGGGAAGATAAGCCGGGTATCTGCGGCAGGGAGGCCGCAGCTAAGCCCACAAGGACGTGTTAACGGCGACCCGGCGTTATTCCCCATCACGGTCGCCCGGTCACCGACTTCCCGCGCCGTAAAAACAACGCCGGACTTTTGCGACCACATCACTCCGTTATTGGTTCCGACTTCTCGCAGGATTCCGCGTCCTCCGGCCCGCTCAACGAACAGCGCCGCAGAGTCTTCACCGATGCCGCCAGCACCAGAGCCACGCCCGCCGCCGCTGCGCCAAACGCAAACACGCTCATCAACGGTGCCAGCACCCGGCCGAGCACGCCCAGACCGAGCGCACCGATCGAATCCCCGCACACGTCCTGCGCCGTGCCCAGACTGTTAACCCGGCCCAGCAGCGCGTCCGGCGTATGATGCTGAATCAACATATATTGCAGCAGCGAAGCAATCGCATTGCAGTAGCCGTAAACCACCAGCGCCAGCAGGGCAGGCAGCATATGGCCGTACAGCCCCAGCGAGGCAATCGCGGCGAAAGCGCAGGTGGCGCTCACCAGCATCACCACCCCGGGGCGCGCGCTGCGCGGCACCCAGCCGCTGGTCAGCGCGCCGATCATCGCGCCCAGCGGCACCGCCGAATACATCAAACCAATCGCCGAGGCATCCGCCTGATAGCTCTCCGCCAGCGCCGGGAACAGCACCCGCACCGCGCCGACGATGCTGATCAGCAGACCCAGCAGCACCACGGAACCCACGACCTTCTGCCGACAGACAAACTGCACGCCGCTGACCAGCGCGCGCAGGGGATGCTCTGGCTCGCTCGGCTCCGGCTTCATCTGCGGCAGGCGAACCAGCGGGATCAGCGTCGCCAGCGTGCCGATGGCCGCCACGGCAAACGCCCAGCCCACGCCACCTGCGACGATAATCACCCCGCCAATCGCCGGGGAGAGAATCGCCCCCAGACGCACGGTGATCATGCTCAACGCCCCGGCCGCGCCGAGGTTCTCGCGGCCCACCAGCAGCGGGATCACCGCCATCAGCGCGGTCATGCCCAGCGCACCGAAAAAGCCGTCCCACGCGGCCAGCACATACAGCGCCCAAAGCGAGGGGGCCGGGCTGAAGGCATTCAGGCTCAGCGCCGCGAAGCCCAGCCCGCAGGTGCCGCGCGCAAACAGAATCAGCTTACGGCGGTCCAGCCGGTCGGCCAGAATGCCGCCGAGCATTAACCCAATAAACATGCCCACGCCGTCCAGCGCCACCGCCACGCCCACCAGCAGGGTGGAGCCGGTCATGGCCTGGATCTGAATAGGTACGCCCACCGCCAGCATACCCAGCGAGAAAACGGAGAGCATACGGGCGCAAAAAATGGCGCGGAAGTGAGCGTTGTGCTTGAGCAAACTGAAATCGAGGAGAATAGATGACTTAGCCATAGTGTCCATGAGGTTCGAAATGAGCCATTACCTGATGGGCGGATGGCCTCCGTCCGGTCAGGCGCGATGGATGCCGATTTTTTTCTGGCGGGCAGCATGGTAACATAATTAGTTAATAACATCAATGATAATAATAATCATATTCATTTCGAAAATTAAGAGAGGATTGTCAGGGATGTCGCTCCACCGTTCTCAGCCCGCCACGCCGCCGCAGCCGGTGGATGCGCGCTATGCTGCCCGCCTGAGCGGTGTGGCAATCTGCCTGGCGCTACTGCTGCTGGTTTCCCTTGCCAGCCTGATGATTGGCGCGCGATCGATCGCCCCCTCGGTGGTCTGGCAGAGCCTGTTTGGCCAGATGCAGGGGCCGGACAGCACGATTATCTTTAACGCCCGCCTGCCGCGTACCCTTGCCGGGCTGCTGGTGGGGCTGGCGCTCGGCGGGGCCGGAGCGGTGATTCAGGCGCTGACCCGCAACCCGCTGGCCGACCCCGGCATCCTCGGCGTGAACTCCGGTGCCAGCTTTGCCATGGCCGTCGGTATTACCCTGTTCGGGGTGAACAGCATGGCGGGCTGGCTGGGCTTTGCCTGGGGCGGCGCGCTGGCGGCCAGTATCGCCGTCTGGCTGATTGGCACCCTGAGCGGTGGCCGGGTGAATCCGATCCGCCTGACGCTGGCGGGCGTGGCGCTCAGCGCGGTGCTCGGCGGCTTTACTTCCTCACTATCCTTACTGAACCCGCAAACCTTCGATCAGATGCGCTTCTGGCAGGCAGGTACGCTGGATATTCGCGATCTGCACAATCTGGCGGTGGTCGCGCCCGCCATTCTCGCCGGTGCCGCGCTGGCGCTGGTGGCTTCGCGTTCGCTGAACAACCTCAGTATGGGGGAAGATCTGGCGGCGGCGCTGGGCACTAAAGTGGTCGCCATTCGCCTGCTGGCGCTGCTGGCGGTGATGCTGCTCTGCGGATCGGCCACCGCGCTGGTCGGCCCGATCGGCTTTGTCGGACTGATGGTGCCGCACGTGGCCCGCTGGTGGGTGGGATCGGACCAGCGCTGGATACTGATTTACTCCTTTTTAATGGCCCCGATCCTGCTGCTGACGGCGGATATTGCGGGCAGACTGATGGTGCAGGGCGAGCTGCGGGTATCGATCGTTACCGCGCTGATTGGCGCACCGGTGCTGATCTGGCTTGTTCGCCAGCGTAAGAATTAAGGACCGCGATATGCACTCCCGAACGCTACTGATTGGCCGCGCCAGCGGCTGGATAAACCTGCGGCTCAGCGTCCGCGTACTGTGGGTCAACGTGGCGCTGCTGCTGCTGGCGACGGTGCTGGCGCTTTTTGCGCTCTGCTACGGCACGCTGCGGATTTCCCCCGGCCAGGTGTGGCAGGCGCTGCTCGGCGACGGTCCGGCCGGATTTCAGACCGTGGTTAACCAGTGGCGCGCACCGCGTGTGGTGATGGCGCTGGTGCTCGGCGCCGGGCTGGGCGTCAGCGGTGCCATCTTCCAGTCCGCCATCCGCAACCCGCTCGGTAGCCCGGACGTGGTCGGCTTCAACGCCGGTGCCTTCACCGGTGCGCTGATTGTTATCATTCTGCTTAACGGCAGCTACTACCAGATTGCCGGTGGCGCGCTGCTCGGAGGCATCGCCGCCGCTGCGCTGGTCTATCTGCTGGCCTGGCGGCAGGGGATTGTCGGCTTTCGGCTGATTATCGTCGGTATCGGCATTGGCGCGGTGCTGTCGGCACTGAACAGCTGGCTGATTATCAGCGCCTCGCTGGAAAGCGCAATGAGCGCCGCCCTGTGGGGAGCCGGTTCGCTCAACGGCATTACCTGGAGCAAAGGCCAGCCCGCGCTGGTGCTGGTGCCGCTGACGATTATCGCCACGCTGCTGCTGGGCCGCCGCCTGCAGCTGATGGAAATGGGCGATGACAGCGCCCGCGCGCTGGGTATCAACGCCGAATCAAGCCGTCTGTGGCTGATGCTCGGCGGCATTATTCTTACCGCCGTGGCCACCGCGACTGCCGGGCCGATTGCCTTTATCGCACTGGCGGCACCGCAGATTGCCCGCCGCATGACGGCCGCCAGCGCGATGCCGCTATTTTCCGCCGCGACCACCGGTGCGGTACTGCTGCTGTTGGCCGATGTTATCGCCCAGCACGCCTTTAACGGGATACAACTGCCGGTCGGTGCCGTTACCGTCAGCATCGGCGGCCTGTATCTGATCTGGCTACTTATCAGGGAATCTCGTCGCTCATGACCGATACGCTTTTATCCTCCCGCCTTGCGGCGGCCGACTTAACGCTGGCCTACGATCAGAAGGTGATTGCCAGCCAGCTCAGCGTGCAGATACCGGATCGCAAATTTACGGTAATTATCGGCCCCAACGCCTGCGGAAAGTCGACCCTGCTGCGGGCGCTGTGCCGCCTTCTGAAGCCGCGCAGCGGTCAGGTGCTGCTCGACGGCAGTGATATCCATCAGATGGGCACTAAAGCGCTGGCGCGGCAGCTGGGCCTGCTGCCGCAGCATGCGATTGTGCCGGAAGGGATCAGCGTGGCCGATCTGGTGGCGCGCGGGCGCTATCCGCACCAGACGCTGCTAAAGCAGTGGAGCGAAGCGGATCGTCAGGCGGTGGAAGCCGCGATGCAGGCGACCAACGTCAGCGAGTTGGCGCAGCGCAGCGTTGATGAGCTTTCCGGCGGTCAGCGCCAGCGAGTGTGGGTGGCGATGGTACTGGCCCAGCAAACGCCGCTATTACTGCTGGACGAACCAACCACCTGGCTGGACATCGCCCACCAGATCGAGCTGCTGGATCTGTTCCGCCAGCTTAATCAGGAGCACGGCCACACTATGGTCGCGGTGCTGCACGATCTGAACCAGGCCTGCCGCTACGCCGATCATCTGATCGTGATGAAGCAGGGAGAGATTATCGCCCAGGGCGAACCCGCCGAGATTATCAGCAGCGATCTGGTGCAGCAAGTGTTCGGCATGGAGAGCGTGATTATCGACGATCCGGTGTCGCATACGCCGATGATTGTTCCCTGCGGGCGATACCATCAGGCGCGGGTGGCAGGGGAGTAGATGCGACTGCGCAGTTAAGAACGGGAATCCCCGGTGGGGTGCCGGGGAGGTCTGATCGCTTTTTATCTGTGGGGGAGGGTTAGCTGACCTGATTCCTATCAACATTAATCACCGCCCACTGACCGCCGGTATATTCGGCTGCGTTAGCGATAATATGCTCTTGCATCGGTTTAGGAGCGGGGATTTTCAACTCATTTTCTACCAGCGCTTCGAAGTGCGCTCGAATTGCGCTTGCTGCATCCGCACAGGCTTCATCGAAGTCTTTGCCGGCGAAAATACAGCCGTCAACATCGGGAAACCACCCGCTTGCCGTGCCGTCAGTATCAATTTCTATAAATGCCGGGTATCGCATTTTTCTGTTCCTTCAGTGGCTGGTATTTACTAAATTACTAGCGCATAAAAACGGCATAATCAGGTTTTTTGTTTTTCAATGAATTTCGAGGAGTATCTCTAACTGAAGGAGTGAAAAGAGATAGGGCACCGACAATCATGAGCGTAGTGGTCGCGGTCGCAAGTAAGTCTGATACACCACCGCCGAGCTAAGTTAGAATGTCCTTCCCGAACCGGATAAAGCATATTGGCAGTGTAAAATGAGCACTTTACAAAACCGCATCTTCGTCCGACTTTCCTTTTTTCTTGCAGGTCGAACAGATGATTATCCGTTATCGTAGCGATTGTTTGATCTCATGCGACTGCGTTCCTATCACTTACACTGCCTACCAGCTGATTTAAATCCTGTTTTGCCTTGTCGCGCAATCCCACCGGCGCAATAGTATTCTTTCTCGTCACGTCAGCAAGGAGCGAACATAATTGAATCATGACCACTAAATGCAGTTACATTAAAATTACGTCATTAAGCGTAAAATCGGAATGAGATTAGCATGGGGAAGATAACACTATTGCAGCACAGCTTATAGGGTATAGATATTTGATCTATACCCTAACCATCTTATTTTCCAGTGGATTTACTAGGTTTTAATCCCGGAGTATTACCGGGAGTATCCTTATTATCTCGCCGGCGTTGATCCGGTTTTCCTGTAGATTTAGCAATTGGTTTAGGACCAGGTTTAAGACCCATGATAGCTATCCTTAAGATGTTTGAGAGAAAGCCTCTCAAAGTTGGTATAAGGGAAATAGTAAAATTTATCAAGATGTATAACCCATCTCTTTATGATTCACTCGTTATTGCTTGAGCAATGTCAATTTGCTGGTGCAAAGCAGTCAAATATAGATAAATGTTATGCCGTTAACTCTGATGCAGAAACGACCGTAACTCGTGTAACGCAAGAAGCGGAACTGTAGTACCACACAGAATTTACCCACCAGTGCAGGGCTATTCCCCCCCCACACAATAAAAAAATCCACGCAGCCGCGTGGATTTTTCAGTTTTACCCGTCGTTCATAAGATCTGCTGGAACCTAATCAAACAAAGCTCATCAACCCGCCAACCTCATCCAGCCTAAAACCAGCCTTCAATCCGTACTCCTACGCGCAGCAATCACCGAATTCAGCAGCGGACCAAGCTCCACCAGCGACTCCGGCGACAGAATATCCATATGCTCACAGGGCAGGCGATGGATCGCCAGCTCGCGCAGGTACGGTGCCCAGCAGGCCGCCACGTCCATGCCTTCCGGCAGCGTTTTGCTGGCGACGAACAGCGTGGCTTCACCGTCGAACCGATCGCTGGTGGCCGCGGAGAGTCTTAGCACCGCATCGCGGTAGTTCGCCACGATGCTGCGGAACATCGCCGCTTTCTCCGCCTGTAGTAGCGGATCGCTGTCGTCGATGTTGGCGGCCATAAACTCAGCCTCCTCGCGCGCTACTTCCGCCCGGGTTTCCTCTTCCGACGGCGGTGTCCAGTCCTGGCCTTCCGGCGGGTAGGTATCCAGCAGGCCGAGGAACGCGACCTCTTCGCCCTGCTGTTGCAGGCGCGCGGCTATGCCGTGGGCGAGGGTGCCGCCCAGCGAGTAGCCGAGCAGATGGTACGGCCCCTGCGGCTGCACGCTGCGGATCGTCGCAAGATGGCGATCGCACATCTCATCGATGCTGTCGCAGTTTGCAATCACCCCGTCCGGGCGCGGTGACTGCAGGCCGACAATTGGGAAGTCGCCGTCGATGTAGCGCATCATCCCCGCGTACTGCCAGGCAAAGCCGGAAGCCGGGTGGATGCAGAACAGCGCCGGACCGCTGCCGCTGCGGAACGGCAGGCACTCGCCGTTGGCGCGGCTTTCCGCGCCGTCCGCGCTGCCGTCGTCCAGCAGGCGCGCCATCTTCTCCACGCTGCGGGCGGCCATAATCTGACCGATCGACAGCGGGCTGCGGGTACGGCGTTTCAGCTCTGCCGCCAGGCGCATTGCCAGCAGCGAGTGGCCGCCGAGCGCGAAGAAGTCGTCATCGGCATGAATTTCATAACGATCCAGCAGACGGGCGAACAGATCGGCGAGAAGACGCTCGTGCTCCGTTTCCGGCAGCCGTCCTCCGGTTCGCGGGGCCTGCGGCAGCGGCAGGGCCTTGCGGTCCAGCTTGCCGTTGGCGCTGAGCGGGAAGCTATCGGTAAATACATAGCTGACCGGCAGCATATGGGCAGGCAGCCGTTCCGTCAGCTGCTGATGCAGCTGCTCGCTGTCCGGCTGCGCGCCGGGCTCGGCAATCAGCCAGGCCACCAGCTGCCGTGCATCGGCACCGCCGGTGCTCTGGCCGCCAAGCTCGCGGGCGGCAACCACCGCCTGCGCCACGCCCGGCAGAGCCAGCAGCGCCTGCTCGATTTCACCCAGCTCGATACGCTGGCCGCGGATCTTCAGCTGATCGTCGCTGCGGCCTAGGTATTCCACCGCGCCGTTATCCAGCCAGCGGGCGATATCGCCGGTACGGTACATGCGTTCACCTGCGGCAAACGGATCGGCGACAAAGCGCTGGGCGGTGAGATCGGCTCGGTGCAGGTAGCCGTCGGCCAGCTGTATGCCGCTCAGATAGAGATCGCCCGCCACGCCCACCGGCACCGGCCGCAGCAGGGCATCGAGAATGCGCAGCTCGGTGTTCCATACCGGATAGCCGATCGGCACCCCGGCACCCTGACAGGCGGCCAGCGCATCGCCGGAAGCCGGATACCAGCTGACATCGACGGCGGCTTCGGTCGGGCCGTACAGATTGTGCAGCGGTGCGGCAACCCGTGACTGATAGTCGTTCGCCAGATCGCAGGAGAGCGCCTCGCCGCTGCAAAATACCCGGCGCAGCGTGCGGCAGTGCGGGGCATCCGTACCGCTTTCCAGCGTGGCGGTCCACGCGGCCAGCATCGACGGCACGAAGTGCAGGGTGGTGACGCCGTAATCGTTGATTAAGCGGGTCAGCGCGTCCGGGTCGCGATGCGCATCCGGCGGTGCCATCAGCAGCTGCGCCCCGGTCATCAGCGGCCAGAAGAACTCCCACACCGACACGTCAAAGCTGCACGGTGTTTTCTGTAGCACCACGTCATCCGCCTCCAGCGGGTAAGCATCCTGCATCCACCACAGGCGGTTAACGATCGCCTGATGCCCGACCACCACGCCTTTCGGCCGCCCGGTAGAACCGGAGGTATACAGCACGTAGGCCGGGCTGTCCGCACGGGCCGCAGGCAGCGAATGCTGCGGTTCGGCCTCGTCGGCCAGCCGGTCGAAGGTCAGCAGCGTGCCCAGTGCGGCGAAGCGGGATGCCAGCGCGCTTTCGGTGATGGTTAACGCCGGACGGGCATCTTCCACCATATAGCTCAGGCGATCGTCCGGGTAGCCGGTATCCAGCGGCAGCCAGGCCGCGCCGACCTGCACAATCGCGGTCAGCGCCAGGCTCAGGCGCACCGAGCGCGGCAGCGCCACGGCGACCACATCACCCGGCTTAACGCCAGCGGCAATCAGGCGATCCGCCAGCAGGCGTGCCTGCACATTCATCTGGCGATAGGTCAGACGATGCTCAACGTCCAGCAGCGCCAGCGCGTCCGGTGTGCGGGCAACCTGGCGTGCAATGGCCTGCTGGAGGGTATCGGCGGCGAGCGGATGCGCGGTAGCGTTGATCTTGGCTATCAGCGCCTGCTCATCCGGCGTTTGCAGCGTCCAGCGTGCCAGCGGCCGATCCGGCTCGGCCACCAGCTGTTCAATCAGCATCAGCAGGCGATCGGCCAGGCGCTGCGGATGGCTGACCGCATCGCGATACTCCATCAGCAGCTGTAAGCGTTCGCCCGGCAGCACCAGCAGCGTCAGCGGATAGTGGGTGTAGCCCCGGTTGCCAATTGCCTCACAGCGCAGGCCCTCGTGTGGACGGTGCAGATCGCCGTTATCCGGGTAGTTTTCCACCACCAGCAGGGTATCGAACAGCGTTCCGCTGCCCGCCAGCTGCTGTAGTTCGCCCAGACCGAGATCGTCGTGCTCAATCAGCTGGATCTGCTGCGCCTGATGTTCGGCCAGCTGGGCCATTAGCGGGCGCTGCGCGTCGAATTGCATGCGTACCGGCAGGGTGTTGCTGAACAGGCCGACGTGCTGCTGCTGGCCTTCAATCTGACCAAAACGGCCGGAAACCGGGGAGCCAAACACTACGTCCTGATGCCCGCTTTCAATAGCCAGCAGCATGCCCCAGATCCCCTGCATCACGCTGTTCAGCGTCAGGCCGCGCTGGCGGCACAGCGCCAGCAGGCCCTGCTCCAGTTCGGGCTTCAGCAGCAGCCGCCGCTCGTGTACCTCGCCCGCAGGGGCGTCAGCGCCGAACAGCAGGGTGGGGCGTACGTCCTGCAGAACCGACTGCCAGACCTGACGCGATGCGGCAGCATCCCGCGCGGCCAGCTGCCGGACAATGTCGGCATAGCTGGCCCGGTGCGGCGTCAGCGCCTGCGGCCCGTGATACAGCGCGGTCAGCAGATCGGTCAGAATCACCGGCGTGGACCAGCCGTCCACCACCAGGTGATGCGCGTTCAGCAGCAGGGTGGATCGCGGCGTATCGCCGTGGCGCACCAGCACCGCGTGCAGCATGGCGGGCTGGCTGAACAGATCGCGCGCCAGCTCGCTTTTCTCCAGCGCCAGCAGCGCGGCGTCCTCTGCTTCCGGCGTCAACTCCGGCAGCTGATGACGGTCCAGCTGCCAGCAGCCCTGCTGCGGTTCAATCACCGGGATCAGCTGTAGCGGCTGAAGGGCCAGCTCGCTGTCGAAGCGTGCCGCCAGCTGAGGATGATGGCGCACCACGGCGTTCAGCGCCGCGCGCAGGCGATCTTCATCCAGCGGGCCGCTGAAGGTCAGCCGGGTCAGCGAGTTGTAGCTGCCGCTGTCACCGGCGGTCTGGGCGTGGAACAGCAGCCCTTTTTGCAGCGGCAGCAGCGGCAGGATCGCCGCCAGCGGGCCGTGGCGTTTTGCCAGCGCCAGCACATCCGGCTGGTCTACGCCGTCCAGCGCCACTTCGGCTGCCACCAGCGTATCCGCCGCCTGCTGCGGATAGCGGCTGGCAAAGCGGCCCAGCGCGTCGGTGGCATCGGCGATGGCGCGGTGCAGGGCGTCGATATCCTGCTCGCTGAAGACCTCGCGCAGCCAGCCCCAGTTGATCGCCAGCTGCGGTTCGGCAGACTGCTCATCAACGAAGATATTGACCTCCAGCGCGTGCAGCTGCGGCATCTGCGGGTCCTGCCAGACGGCAAAGGCATCGCGGAAGCGCTGGCGGGTGCGCTGCGGGGTCCACAGCGCGCTGCCGCTGCTGAAGCGTCCAAGATAGTTAAACAGCACTTCCGGCGCGTGCCGCTGCGCCAGTTCACGCAGCTGCGGGCCGTGTTCATCGCTCAGCCAGCACAGCTGCCCGAAGCCGATACCGCGATCTTTCACCGCACGCATCACGCTTTTCACCGAGCGGACAGCATCGCGCAGATTGCCGGTGTCGCCTTCGTCCAGCGAGATCAGCAGCGGATATTCGGCGGTCAGCCAGCCGACGGTGCGGGCCAGATCGCTGTCGCCTTCCAGCTCCGCGCGGCCGTGTGATTCCAGGGTGTAGCGCAGCTCGCTGGCCTCAAAGCAGGCAATTAACGCCAGCGACAGCGCGGAGAGCAGCATCTCTTCGGTGCTGGCGCGATACTGCTGCGGCAGCGTGGTCAGCAGCGCCCGCGTCTGGCTGGCGCTGAGCAGGGTGCGTTTCTCCTTCAGCTCGCCGTGGCGATCGCGGCCGGTCAGCGCGCGCTGGCCGAGCAGCGGCACCGGCGATTGCAGCATACTTTGCCAGAACGGCAGCTCGGCGGCGCGCGCCGGGGTGGCGTTTTTCAGGACGGCGGACCAGTCGTGCAGCGAGGTCTCTTCCGCCGTCAGCTGCGGTTGCTGACCGGCCATTACCGCCTCGGCGGCCTGGCGCAGCTCGTCGAGCAGTACGCGCCACGATACGCCATCGACCACCAGATGGTGGATAACCAGTACCAGCCCGAAGGTCTGCTGATGATGCTGTAGCAGCACGGCCTGCATCATCACGCCGCTGGCCGGATCGAGGCGCTGAACGGCATCGGTATAGGCATCTTCCGCGCAGGCTTCCACCGCCTGATAGATCGGCGCGGTCTGCACCCAGCCGCTGAAACCGGCAGGCTGCGGTTCACCGACCACCAGCCGTTCGTCGCGGGTAAAGGCAGCCAGCGCGGGATGCGCCCCGGCCAGCGCACGCAGCGCCTGCTCCAGCTGCTGCGGCTGAAGCTCCGCAGGCACCTGTAGCCACACGCCGTGGGCAAAGCGCTGATTGATGCCGCCGTGCGCGGCAAAGGAGTGCAGGATCGGCAGGCCGTCAATCACGCCCTGCTGCGCCACGCGCTGCGCTTTCACCATGGTCGACAGCGGCTCCATGCTGTGCGCCATGCGGGCGGCGGTGCGCTGGGCGAAGATATCGCGCGGGCGCAGCAGATATCCGGCGCGGCGCGCGGCGGTACTCAGCCCCATCGCGGAAATACTGTCGCCGCCGAGCGAGAAGAAGTCGTCATCGGCCCCGGTGCGCTCCATCCCCAGCAGTTCAGCCACGGCCTGGCAGATCAGCGTTTCCTGTTCGGTCTGCGGCTCACGACCCGGCTTAAACACCGCCTGCTGCGGGGCAGGCAGCGCCTGGCGGTCGATCTTCCCGTTGACGTTGAGCGGCAGGTCGGCCATCACCACCAGCACCGCCGGGACCATATAGTCCGGCAGCGTCACCGCCAGCTGCGCCAGCAGGTGCGCGGAGAGATTTTCTTCGGCGCGCAGACTGTCGTCCTGTACCGAGCAGTAGCCGATCAGGCGATGGGTGGCCCCGATAGGCTGGGCGATCACCACGGCGGTGCTGACTTCGGCCAGCGCCACCAGCGCGTTTTCCACTTCGCCCAGCTCCACGCGGAAGCCGCGCACCTTGATCTGGTGATCGACGCGGCCAATAAACGCCAGCTGGCCGTCGCTGCGCCAGCGCATCAGATCGCCGCTGCGGTACATCACCTCGCCGTCGAGGAACGGGTTAGCCACGAAGCGGGCGGCGGTCAGATCCGGGCGGCGCAGGTAGCCACGGGCGATGCCGGTGCCGGAAATATACAGCTCGCCCACGCTGCCGACCGGTACCTGGCGCAGCTGGTTATCCAGCAGCCAGACGCGGGTATTGCCCACCGGGCGGCCAATCACCGGCTGGCCGGAGGCCATCACGCTGGCACCCAGCGTATCAATGGTGTATTCGGAGGGGCCGTAGTAGTTGTGGATCTCGACTTCCGGGTGCTGCTGCATCAGCTTCCACAGCGTTGGGGTAGCCGCCTCACCGCCGATCATCACAAACGCCGGGCGATGGCTTTCCGGCTCAAACAGCCCGCTGTCGATCATCTGGCTGAAGAAGGACGGGGTGATATCCAGCAGATCGACCGGCACCTGCTTCATTTTTTCCAGCAGCGCCCAGGCATCGCGGCGCAGCTCTTCGTCGAAGATCGCCAGCTCGCAGCCCATGATCATGCAGAAGACCGGCTCCCACGAGGAGTCAAACGAGAACGAAGCGGTGTGCCCGGCGCGCATGCGGCGCGGCTGCGTGCGGTGGAACTTGTCGATCGCCGGGCCAAACAGGTTTCTCTGGTGAGACAGGAACAGGTTGAGCAGCCCCTGATGGGTGCTCATCACGCCTTTTGGCCGCCCGGTGGAGCCGGAGGTGTAAATCATATAGGCCAGATGCTCGCCGCACTGGGCTTCACGGCGCTCGTCGTCGCGAACCGCCTCGCCCGGTTGCGCCGCGCAGGCCGCCAGCAGATCGATATCGTCGATGCAAAGGTGGGGCAGCGGCGGCATCTGCGCCAGGGTGCCGGTGTGGGTTAACAGCAGCTTCGGCTGGGCGTCGTCGCACATCAGCGTCAGGCGGTCGCGCGGATAGTCGAGGTCCAGCGGCATATAGGCCGCGCCGCTGGCCAGCACGCCGAAGATCGCCACCAGCGAGTCAACGGAGCGAGGAATGCCGATCGCCACCACGTCTTCCGCGCCCAGACCGCGGGCAATCAGCTCACGCGCCAGCTGCATGGCGCGGACGGAGAGTTCACCGTAGGTCAGGCTGACCGCGCCACAGGTGACGGCAACGGCATCGGGCTGCTGCGCCACGCGTTTTTGCAGCATTGCGAGGATCGACACTTCACCGGGCTGCGGTGCAACGCGGATGCCGCGTGACCAGCCGTCAATCTGCTGCTGCTCGCGCTCACCGATAAGCGACAGCGCGGCCAGCGGCAACTCAGGGTTTTCAGCCAGCTGGCGGGCAACGTGGGCGATACGCTCGGCATGCCATTGCAGCATCTGGCGGTCATATTTCTCCGCGCTGGCGACCAGCGTCAGCTGGAGTTCGCCCTGCTGGAAGCCGACTTCAAATTCGATGTCGTCCACCGGCCCCATCGCCAGCGTGCGGCTGACGGCCGCAATGCCGTCGAAGCTCAGCGAATCGTGATACACCTTCAGGTTGATCACCGGACCGTACAGCGGCTTGCTGCTGCCCACCAGGCCCAGATCGCGGCGCAGCTGCTCGGCTTCATAGCGCTGGTGGCGGCGAACCTGCTTAATTTCCCCCTGCAGGGCGAGGCTGACATCCGCCAGCGTCATCTCCGGCCGCAGATTCAGCAGCAGCGGCAGCACGTTCACTACCGGTCCGGTGGCGGCAAGGGCAGCAGAGCCCATGCGGCGCATAAACGGGAAGCCAACGCTGAGGTGATATTCCCCGCTGATGCGCGCCAGCCAGCTGACCAGCAGCGCACTGGTCAGCTCGGCGGGCGTCAGGCTGGCGGTCTGCGGTTGCTGACTGAAGGCGGTAAACAGGTCGGCGGGCAGGGTGACCGGCTGTTTCAGCGGGCCGGAAGCGTCGGCACCGCTGAACGACTCGTTTGACAGGGTTATCGCCGCCGGGAAATCCGTGCAGTGCTGCTGCCAGAACAGCGCCGCTCGCTCATACGCCGGAGAGTGCGGATAGTCGAGGTATTCGGCTACCACCTCGCCAAAGGGAATAAACGGCGAAGCCGCAGGCGTTTCCTGTGCCCGCAGCGCACGGTAAATCTCGGCAACGCGCCGCGTCAGCGCCTCAAAACTGAACCCGTCCACCAGCAGATGGTGATAGCGCTGATACCACAGCCAGCCGCCGTCTCCGATGCGCATCATCACCTGCCGGTACAGCGGACGCTCGCCGTCGGCGGCGAGGTCAGCGGCCAGATCGTCCTGCATCAGCGCCTGCGCCGCCTGGCGCGGGTCGGCGTGCTGGCTGAAGTCTATCCACTCAACCGGCTGCACCTGCTGCGCGGTACTATGCAGCGGCAGGGTTTGCACCGGCGTGCCGTCCGCCGCAAGGCCAAAACGGGCCTGCACGGTATCGGCCTCCGCCATCGTCTGGCGGATGGCGCGATCCAGCGCGTGGCGATCGATCTCACCATGCAGTTCACTGTAGTGCGCGACGGTAAAGGTGTTGCTGCGGTGGGCGATCTGGTCGGCAATCCAGATCCCCGGCTGCGCGGCGACCAGCGGATAATCGGCAAAGTCTGCCAGTACTTCGGGGGCAATATGAGTCTCGGACACGGTGACGATTCCTGTCAGCAAAACAAAAAAAAGGGTGGAACGCGGCGTGCAGGCCCGATCAGCCTGCCTGTTTCAGCGCCGCCGGGCGCATATCCTGCCAGTGCGCTTCGATATAGCTGATGCAGTCGGCGCGGCTGTCCGGCCCGGCCACGGTCTGCCAGCCGGGCGGCACGTCGGCAAAGGCGGGCCACAGGCTGTACTGCTGCTGCGCATTCAGCAGCACCAGAAAACTCAGGCTTTCATCGTCAAACGGGTTCTGTTGTTCAGTCATGGTGGGTTCCTGTTTCTGCAGGGTGTTGAGGATCGGCGAAATCGGCCAGCAGCCAGCGCAGGCCGTCAATCAGCCCGCCGCGCCAGCACAGTGAATCGTGGCCGCCGGAGAAGATGCGGAAGAAGGTACGGTGCCCGGCGGCAACCAGCGCTTCGTGCATCTGCTCGCTGAGCGGCGCCATATCGCCTTCGCGGTTGCCGGCTTCCATAAAGATGGTCAGTCGACTGGCGGGAAGATCGCGCTGAATCAGCTGCGCGGTCAGCCAGCCCATTTCACGCTGCTTCAGCTCGCCAAAGTTGCGGATCAGCTGCATATTCGGCCACCAGAACGATCCGGACTGGCTGAGCACGCGGCCAAAGCGGTGCGGGCGGTGCAGCCCGGCATAGGTCGCCGCCAGCCCGCCGTAGCTCTGGCCGGTGACCACGGTGCGGTCGGCCTCTTCGCTGAACGGCGTGCGGCCGCGCGCCAGCGGCAGCAGTTCTTCTTCTACTGCCTGCCAGAAGGCGGGGTTGCACGGCAGCTCTTTCTCGCGCCATTCCATATTAATGACGTCAATAAACAGCCAGGCCGCCGCCGGGAAATGATTGCTCTCGGTTTCGCTGTCCAGCGCGCTGAACAGCGGGCTGCCTTCCGCCCAGTTCTGGCCGTCGAGGACGATCACCAGCGGGCGGGTTTCCGGCGTGGCGGTCTGCCCGGTGGTGTAAAGCCAGATGCGGCGTTCATTGCCCAGCAGATCGCTTTGCCAGGTGAACTGTTGCAGTCGACCGGCGTCCGCCAGCGGCGTATGGCCGGAGTCCAGCAGATGCCATGAAGACTGATCCGGCGCGCCCGGCATATGGGCGGCGGAGAGGGGATGATGGCGGCTGTTAAAGTGCGGTGCGCTGTGGTTCAGCGGATCGGAAATGGCAAACGGGAACAGCGATATCCACCACTCGCGCTGCTGGCGGGCGCGGGTTTCCGCATCGCTACTGAACGCGGGAGGCAGCTGCGCGGCACCCACCGGGATCAGGCTGTAACTGCCGCGCCACTGCGGATCGATCTCGGTTGACCAGTGCCAGACATCGGTGCCCGGCACGCGATGCAGGCTCTGCGGCTGCGGGCTGTGGTGGTCGGTGACGCAGTTAATATCGGCATACACCTGACGCACCGGAGACTGCGATTCATCACCGGCGGGGTCGCGCCAGAAGTAGCTCATTTTGACCCGCTCAGCGGAATACTCTTCCACCAGCGGCGTGCCGATATGCGCCAGCTCCTGCCACCAGGCCTCTTCGCCAACGTTTTCCATTGCTAGCAATGCTGCTGCACTTCCGTACGGCTGGCGTGAGGGGCGTGGCCACATCTTTTTCGTCACGGATGTTTTCCTTTGGTTACATTATGTTACTTAAAATTAATCTTTCTAAGTACGCTTAGATTAAACAACGCTAATGCAAATATTATTGAGAACAATTTGCATTTGCAATAAGATGCCGCCCAACTTTCCAGGGGATGACGGTAAGTTACCTAGAGATAACGGTTTTCTCCTGGAAGGAGTGTGGAAAAGTACCGTCAGTCGCAGTGGCAAACGGGCTTTCTTTCTTCGTCGCGCTTATCAATTTTGCTGACAGCCGCGACTTTATGGGGATTCCCCTGAAAAGTTGTTCCGGACGAGAGAACTGAACATGTTTAAAAAGATTATAAAACAGGCAGGACCAGGCCTGGCAATACACTCTGAAAAACCTTCCATGCGTATTTTACTGGCTTCTTCTCTGTTAATGCTGCCGCTGGCCCATGCCGCCGCAGAGGACACCATTACGGTGACCGCAGAGAGCCGTGAAAGCGTCACATCCCCCCTGAAAGGCGTGGTGGCGAAAGAGAGCGCCGCCGGGACCAAGACCGGCACGCCTTTGAGCAAAACGCCGCAATCGATTTCGGTGGTCACCCGCGAGCAGATGGACGACCAGGCGTTTGAGTCGGTGGCCGATGCGCTGAGCTACACCAGCGGCGTGGTGACCAACTATCGCGGCAACTCCAACCGCAACGACGAAGTGATCAGCCGCGGCTTCCGCTATGCGCCGAAGCTGCTGGACGGTCTGCACTCCGGCCTTTCCAGCTCCAGCGGTGGAGCAGGGCAGATCGACCCGTGGCTGTTAGAGCGTGTGGAAATGGTCCACGGCCCGGCGGGCGTGCTGTACGGCCAGGTCAGCCCCGGCGGCCTGCTGATGATGACCAGCAAGCGCCCGACGGCGGAAAGCATTCACGAAGTGAAGCTCAGCACCGGTAACCATCACCTGGGCGAAGCGGCATTTGATTTCGGCGGTAAGCTGAATGATGACAACACGCTGTTCTATCGCCTGAACGGTATCGCCAGCACCAAAAATGAAACGGTGAAGCACAATAAACAGCAGCGCTGGGCGATTGCACCGGCGATCACCTGGCTGCCGAATGCCGATACCAGCTTCACCCTGCTGACAAGCTACCAGAACGATCCAAAGGCCGGGTCGCGCAACTTCCTGCCGATGGCGGGCACGCTGAAAAATACCAGCGTGGGCTACCTGCCGTATGATTTCAACATCAACGATCAGAGCTTCTACGGCAATAAGCGTGAGCAGGCCTCCATTGGTTACGAGCTGGATCACAACTTCAACGAAGCGCTTTCCTTCCAGCAGAACCTGCGCTACACCCACCGTGATGAAGACTATAAATATATGGTCTACACCACCAGTTCCAGCGTGAACGACCACACCATCAACCGCCGTCCGCAGCAGGAAACGGCGATGACCAACGAGTTCGGCGTGGATAACCATCTGAAGGGCGTGTTCGATACCGGCGAAGTCAGCCATACCGTGCTCGGCGGCCTGGATTACCGCTGGAGCCGCGTGGCCAGCACGTTGTCGCGCCATACCTCTGATAAGTACCAGCTCGACTGGGCCAACCCGACCAGCGTTGAGGTGAACAACGCCGATATTGCGCTGACCACCAGCAGCGTTAAGCAGCTGCACCAGGTTGGGCTGTACCTGCAGGATCAGCTGGAGTGGGATAACTGGAACCTGGTGCTGTCCGGTCGCAACGACTGGTCGCAGACCCGCACCATCAACCGCATCAGCGGATCGGACGTCACTCAGAACGACAGTAAGCTGACCGGCCGCGCGGGCCTGCTGTACGCCTTTGATAACGGCCTGTCGCCGTATATCAGCTACAGCACCTCGTTTGAACCGAACCTGAGCACCGGCGCGCCGGGCACCGATCCGTTTGAGCCAACCACCGGCGAACAGACGGAAGTCGGGCTGAAGTTCCAGCCGGTCGGCAGCGATACGGTGATGACCGTTTCCTGGTTCGACATCAATCAGAAAAACATCACCTCCTATAACAGCACCACCGGCTACAACGAGCAGATCGGTAAGGTGAATTCGCAGGGTGTGGAAACGGAAATTCACGCGCAGCCGATCCCGGAAGTGAAGCTGATTGCCGCCTATACCTACACCGATGCGGTAACCAAAGAAACCTATACCGCTTCGCAGCTGGGCCATACGCCGGCCAGTATTCCGCGCCATGCGGCATCGGCCTGGGGCAGCTACAGCTTCCTGAACGGTCCGCTGAGCGGCTTCACCGTCGGTGCGGGCGTGCGTTACGTGGGTGATGCGCCTGCGGACTCGACCGGCACCGACGAAGTACCGCACTACACCCTGTACGATGCGATGGTGAAGTACGAGCTGGGCCACGCCGTTTCTTCGCTGGAAGGCACCACCGTACAGCTGAATGTGCAGAACCTGACCGACGAACGCTATGTTGCCTCGTGCAGCAATACCGAAGCCTGCTTCTACGGCACCGACCGTACCGTGGTAGCGTCGGTAAACTACCGCTGGTAAAGCACGTCGGAAAGTCGCTCCGCCAGCTCTGCCGGAAACCTTTTCGTCAATGTTTCCGGCCATATTTTCACGAGATGTCCGGGAAATATCCGGCGAACGGTCAGCCTTGCTGAGCCTTCGCCAGCGGACTATTGAATCATCCCTTTGCCACCCATTCGGGTGGCATTTTTTTTACTGCTGGATTTATTTTTGATCGTTTCCTGCGCGATTTGACCATTATTGCTGCAAATGATAATGGCATTGAGAATTATTTCCATTTGCAATAATATGCACCACAGCTTTGACAGGGAAATCGCTAACTCGATATGTAGTAAGGGTTTTCATGCCATCGCCATAACAAGAACCACAGCCGAATACGGCTGATGAGATCTGTGATAGCGGTCGGGATGTTTTTTTTAACGATAAGTTCCCGGCCGGACTGGTGTTTTTTTGGCAAGCAGTTCCTGAATGGATGAAGAGATATGTTCAGTACCGTAAAAAAACAAGCAAGACCAGGCTTTGCAGTACGTTCCGATAAACACACAATGCGTCTTTTACTCGCCTCCAGCCTGCTGGTGGTGCCGATGGCTCACTCCGCGACCGTCACGGAAAATACGCTGACCGTTACGGCCCAGGCTCAGGAGAGCGTAACCGCGCCGCTGAAAGGCGTGGTGGCAAAAGAGAGCACCGCCGGAACCAAAACCGATACCCCGCTGCGCAAAACTCCGCAGTCAATCTCAGTCGTCACCCGCGATCAGATGGACCAGCAGGAACCGGCCTCGGTTGCTGATGCGTTGGCCTACACCAGCGGTGTGGTAACCACCTACCGCGGTAACTCCAACCGGAATGACGAAGTGATCAGCCGTGGCTTCCGCTACGCGCCGAAGCTGCTGGACGGTCTGCACTTCGGGCTTTCCAGCCAGAACGGCGGAGCGGGGCAGTTTGACCCGTGGCTGCTGGAGCGCGTGGAGATGGTTCACGGACCGGCAGGCGTGCTGTACGGCCAGGTCAGCCCCGGCGGCGTGGTGGTGATGACCAGCAAGCGCCCGACCGCGCAGGAGATCCGCGAAGTTAAGTTGAGCAGCGGTAACCGCCACCTGGCGGAAGCGGCGTTTGACTTCGGCGGCAAGCTGAACGACGACAACACGCTGTTCTATCGTCTGAACGGCATCGGCAGCACCAAACACGAATTCGTGAAGGACAACAAGCAGGAGCGCGTGGCCATTGCCCCGGCGCTGACCTGGTTGCCAAACGAAGACACCAGCTTCACGCTGTTAACCAGCTACCAGAACGATCCAAAAGCCGGTTCGCGTAACTTCCTGCCGCGCGCGGGTACGCTGTACTCCACCAGCGTCGGTTACGTGCCTTACGACTTCAACGTCAGCGAATCGAACTACGATAAGTCGAAGCGCGAACAGGCCTCCATCGGCTATAACCTCGACCATAACTTCAACGATGCCGTGTCGTTCACCCAGAACCTGCGCTTCACTCACCGCGATGAAGATTACAAGTATCTGGTGTACAACGTCGTCGCCCCGACCAACGACCATACGCTGACCCGCATGGCGCAGCACGAATCGCAGTTGACCAACGAATTCGGCGTGGATAACCAGCTGAAAGGCGTATTCGATACCGGTGCGGTGAAACATACCGTACTGGGCGGGCTGGACTACCGCTACAGCCATATCAATTCGAAGATGTACCGCGACCGCAACAGCGACTACCCGATCGACTGGGCGAACCCGAGCCATACCGATATTGATACCAGCAAGCTGTCGCTGGTCTCCAGCGATCAGAAAACCCTGAACCAGGTGGGCGTTTACGTACAGGACCAGCTGGAGTGGAACGACTGGAACCTGCTGCTTTCCGGCCGTCACGACTGGTCGCAGGTGAATACCCGCGACAACACCTCCGGCGGGTCTGAAGTCAGCTACAACGACAATCAGTTCACCGGGCGCGCGGGCCTGCTGTACGCCTTCGACAATGGTATTTCACCGTACGTCAGCTACAGCACCTCGTTTGAACCGACGCTGTATCAGGGCGAACCGGGCAGCCCGGCGATGAAGCCAACCACCGGCAAACAGACCGAAGTGGGCGTGAAGTATCAGATCCCGGACAGCAACACCCTGCTGACGCTTTCCTGGTTCGATATCACCCAGAAGAATGTGGCCTCGTTTAACCGCACCACCTTCTTCTACGATCAGATCGGTAAAGTGAAATCTCAGGGCGTGGAAGCGGAAGTTCACGCACAGCCAACCCCGGAAATCGCGCTGACTGCGGCTTACTCCTATACGGACGTGGAAACCAAAGATTCGCCAACCGCCGCTGAAATCGGCCACAGCCCGGCGGCTATCCCGCGCCACGCTGCGTCTGCCTGGGGCACCTACAGCTTCCAGCATGGCGTGCTAAACGGTCTGTCCGTCGGCACCGGCGTACGCTACATCGGCACCGCGCCGGGCGATGCCATCGGTGAGTACTATGTCCCGCATTACACGCTGTACGATGCAATGGTCAAATATGACCTCGGCCAGGCCACGTCATCCCTGCGCGGCACCACTTTACAGGTGAACGTACAGAACCTGAGCGATAAGAAATACGTTTCCTCCTGCAGCGGCGAAGATGCCTGCTTCTACGGCGTGGGTCGTACGATTATCGCCTCGGTTGATTATCGCTGGTAAGCAGCAGGCCTGAAGCATAAGTACTGCTGTAAGGCCCCCCGAGCCGCTGTCTGTGTTGCAGACAGCGGCTTTTTTATTGCGAGTGCGGTTGGTATGCTCAGCCGAATTCAGTAGATTGACGTATCACTCAATAAAAGAAAACGGCATGAAACATATCACCCTTAGCGGCGACAACTATCAGATCGGCTATCAGCTTGGCGAACTGGGCAGCGATGCTTACCTGCGCGAAGTGCGTGCTACCGCGCTGTGGAGCCACACCACCGCGCTGAAAAATAGCGATCGGCTGCAGGCCATGCAGCAGCAGGTGCAGCAGCATTTTCCTCTGCTGTGGCAGGAACTCCGCGGCCTGGCGGACGGATTGCAGGCACCCTTAGATGAGGTGTTTGCCTGGAACTGTCGCGGCGACCTGCTGCCGTCAACCTCCGACGGCTGCACCACCGTAACCGGTTTTACCGACGCGGGCGAAGCGTTGATTGCCCACAACGAAGACGGTTTCCCGCAGCTGCGTGAACACTGCGGCATCGTCACCGTTAGGCCCGAACAGGGGCTGGCGTTTACCAGCTTTTTCTATCCCGGTTCAATCTGCGGCCACACCGTGGCGGTTAACGAGCGCGGGCTGGTCAATACGGTAAACAATATTCGCGCATCGGAACGCCCGGCGGGGTTGCCACGGCAGATTCTGGCGCGTGCGGCGCTGGATGCGGCCACGATCGATGAAGCGGTCACGATCCTTACTTCGCAGCCGCGCGGCGGGGCGTTCCATCACAGTCTGGCGCAGTGCGGCGATGCGCGCATTGTCAGCGTAGAAGCCACCGGCACGGCGCAGCATGTGCAGATTAACCCTCGTCGCTACGGCCATGCGAACCATCTGATCCACCCGGAAATGTCAGCGGTGGCGCAAACCATCACCGGCAGCTCCGCCAGCCGACAGCAGCGCCTGCAGCAGTGGCTGACAGATAGCGAAGAGCAGCCGTTAAACCCGGCCCAGGCCCTGACCATCCTCAATGACAACCAGCACGCTGACCTGCCGATCCTGCGGCTGGACCCGGCAGATCCGGATGAAGAAAACACCCTGGCGACGGCGATTTTCGTTATCGGCGCAAGTCAGGTTAACTGGACGCTGTTTACCGACGATCGCCAGCGCGCCTGTCTCTCCGGTCAGCAGCCCTGAAGACGGCACAGAACCCGTATCAGCTCTCTTTTTGAGCAAATAAATCGGCCGCGTTTTGCGGCCGATCACAGATTGCCGCCTGATGCGGTGAAAAACTCTCCCCGGGCATTAATCTGATAAAAAATCACTGCTTATCCGTGACGGTTGGCCCGCCCCCGGGCCTGCATCGCCGTCGCAATTCAGTGTATGATATCGGTCGCTTCAGCAGCGGTTATCCCCGGCCGTCTGTGCCGCTACAGGAGAAACATCCGTGAATCAGAGCCAGCGCGAACATATTGCCACGGTGATGGCCAGTATCAGCAACAGCGCCTCTTTACTGCCCGCCAGGCCGCACGACAGAGCGATTCGCGACTCCTGGCAGCGCTGCGTGGAACATCACGGGCTCGATCCCAGCCGTATGCAGGAGGCCCGTATTCTTCCGTGGCACGAGCTGCGGGAGTACCGTCAGGAGATGGAAGAGTTTCGCCATATTGCCCACCACGGCCTGACGGTGCTGTATAAGCAGATTGCCGCTGCGGGATACGTGCTGCTGCTGACCGACGCGCGCGGCGTTACCGTCGATTATCTGGGCGATGCCGATACGGAAATCAGCCTGCGGCGGGCGGGGCTGTTTCTCGGCGCGCAGTGGACCGAAGCCTGCGCCGGAACCTGCGCCGTCGGCACCGCGCTGGCGACCGGCAAGGCGCTGACCGTTCATCAGGCTGACCATTTTGATGCCACCCATATTCCGCTGACCTGCACCGCCGTACCGCTGTTCGATCCGCAGGGGCAACTGAACGCGATCCTCGATATTTCGGCGCTTAGTTCGCCGCAGCCTAAATCCAGCCAGCAGCTGGCACTGCAAATCGCCAAGCTTTACGCCCATCAGATCGAGAATGCCTGGTTTGAACATCGCCACCGCAACGACTGGGTGCTGAAGCTCAGCCCGGCGTCGCCGTTTGTCGAGGTCAGCCCGGATTTCCTGATTGCGTTCGATGCTGGTGGAAACGTGGTAGGGCATAACCATCGTGCCCAACGCATGCTGGAAAAAGAGCTGGGAATAGGCGCACCGCCGCCGCACAGCAAAAGTACGCTGCTGGGGATGCCGATCGAGCAGCTGTTTAATACCTCGATTGACAGCCTGCCGGACTGGTTGGCCAGCGCCAACGGGCGGCAGGGCACGCTGGAACGCGCGCGCAGCGGAGAAAAGCTGTTTGTCACCGCCGTGCAGCCCACCCGCTGCCCGCCGCGCCGCCCGAGCAACCCGGATGCGATACCCGCGCCGCTGGCGGCTCTCAACGGCGGTGATGCCGTGCTGCAACAGCAGTTACAGCGCGCCTCGCGGTTGCTACAGGCCTCATTGCATCTGGTGATCCACGGGGAAACCGGCAGCGGCAAAGAGTACTTCGCCCGCGCGTTTCATCAGGCCAGCGACCGCCGCGAGCGGCCGTTTGTGGCGGTGAACTGTGCGGCTATTCCGCCAACGCTGATTGAAAGCGAACTGTTTGGTCATCTGCCTGGCAGCTTCTCCGGCGCGGGCAGTAAGGGGCGGCGCGGTCTGATTCAGGAGGCCGACGGCGGTACGCTGTTCCTGGATGAAATCGGTGATATGCCACTGGAGATGCAGACCCGCCTGCTGCGGGTGCTGGCCGAGCAGGAGGTGCTGCCGGTGGGCGCAACCCGGCCGGTGCCGGTGGATGTGCGGGTGATTTCGGCTTCGCATCACGCGCTGGATCGGCTGGTGGCCGAGGGGCGTTTCCGTACCGATCTGTTTTACCGTTTGCAGGGGGCGCGCATCACGCTGCCGCCGCTGCGCCAGCGTAGCGATCTCGACTGGCTGATTGATAAGCTGCTGGCGGGCAGGGTAGAGATGAGCGCGGCTGCACGTCGCCGTCTGCATTCGCATAGCTGGCCCGGCAATTTACGCGAGCTGAATAATGCGCTGGATTATGCCGCAGCGGTGTGCGACGGCGGTCGTATTGAGGTCGGGGATTTGCCGGATGGGCTGACAGCCGCTGTTGCATCATCACAGGTGGCGGCGGGGTTGCCTCAATCTTCTGGTGATATCGATATTGCATCTTTGTCGCATTCTGCCGTTGTGCCGTTAGCACCGACGCAGGCCGCTTTTGCCGATGCGGCTTTGCCGCCTGAAGCGCAGTTGCTGGTGCAGTATTTGCGTGCGGCGCGCTGGAATCATAGTGCGGTGGCGCGGCAGATGGGGATCAGTCGTATGACGCTTTATCGCCGGATGCAGCGGTTTGGGATTCAGTCGCCGGTGAATGAGGGGTGAGATCATTCTTGGTGACTTGGTGACTTGGTGACTTGGTGACTTAGTGACTGCGCTGACGGGGGCTGCCACGACTGGCGGGTCCTCGCGCCACGCGTGGCGTAGTGCCCTCACTGCGTTCGTCAGCCTGTCGGAGCGGCTCAGACGGCACATCCGTGTGCCGACCGAGCCTTGCGCCCGCGTCCTGCGGGCTTATCCTGGCTTCCTCTCTTCGTTCAGCGCTGTGGATTGCCAGTCGTGGCAGCCCCCGTCAGCGCCGTGATTGCAGAGCCGTGTTCAGGTAAAAGATATCCCTGCTATTGATTTGCGATATCGGATGCCAGCCAATGCTGTGCCAACCTAAGTTTGCGTCTGCTTCTTACGTTCGTACTCTGGCTTCCTTTTTTTTGTTCAGCACTCAAATTGCCAGACAGCAAAGCCAGCCTGCTCAATGGCCCTTTAAAAGCGACGAAAGAATCCAGAATGGAGCACAGCCAGGGCTGGGAACCAGTCACTGTTCCCACCGCGACAAATCCCATCACTTTACACCTGTCCACTCAACCACATACCGAACAGGTGACAGCTGTAACACTCCCCAGGCCGCGATCGCCTTCACCGTATTAATAACCACCTGAATCACAATGTTTTAACTTTTATTTTACATATATGGCACAACCCTTGCGTTATCTCTGCCAGTTGATTACGGAGATACGCAAATGATACACAGCCACGCGCCACGCCCCTGGGTCGGCATCATCGCTAACCCGGTATCCGCCCGCGACATCCGCCGTGTCGTCGGCCATGCCGGCACGCTGCCGCTGGCCGAACGCGTCAACCTGCTCCTACGCCTGATGGCCTCGCTGGCCGCCTGCGGCATCGGCGAAGTCCGCATGATGCCGGACCGTGAAGGACTGCGGGCACTGCTGCTGCGTGATCTGGCCCAGCGCCCGGACTGGCGACTGCCGCAGCTGGACTGGCTGCCCGGCACGGTCACCGCCACCGTGCAGGACACCTTCGAAGCGGCGAAATGGA
The DNA here is from genome assembly GCF_016909495.1 of Pantoea coffeiphila. GTDB lineage: Bacteria > Pseudomonadota > Gammaproteobacteria > Enterobacterales > Enterobacteriaceae > Erwinia > Erwinia coffeiphila. The sequence goes on from NZ_JAFBFW010000007.1 coordinate 112,384, forward strand.
TGCAGCAGGCGGGCGCAGCCGCCATCGTCGTGCTCGGCGGTGACGGCACCCATCGCGCCGTGGCCCGCCACTGCGGCGAAGTGCCCATCGTCGGCCTCTCAACCGGCACCAATAACGCCTGGCCGGAAATGCGCGAACCGACGGTACTCGGCCTGGCGCTCGGGCTCTACGCCAGCGGCCGCATCCCGGTAGAAAAAGCGCTGGTGTGGAACAAATGGCTGGACATCGTTATTACCGAAGCCGATGGAACCCTGCGCCGCGATATCGCGCTGGTCGATGCCGCCATTACCGGCGAACAGTTTATCGGTGCGCGATCGATATGGAGTACCGGCGCCCTCTCCCAGCTGTTTCTCAGCTTCGCCGAACCGCAGGCAGTGGGGCTGTCGGCCATCGGCGGCCTGTTACAGCCCGTTGGCCGCCGCGAAAATGATGGCCTGCAAATCACCTTTGGGTCCGGCGGCTGCCGTCTGCTGGCCCCCGTCGCGCCCGGTGTCCTCAGCGAAGTCGACATCGCCCACTGGCAGCCCCTGCAGCACGGCGTACCGCAATCAACGCTGCTGCGGCAGGGAGTGATCGCCGTTGACGGTGAGCGCGAACTCAGCTTCAACCCGACGCAGCGCGTCATCATCTCCCTGCGCGAGCGCGCCTTCCGCTCGCTCGATATCAATGCCTGCCTGCACTACGCCGCCCAGGCTCAATTACTGCGTCACGGTGCCTGACCGGCCGCGATGCGTATCCACCCGACCATCTGGAGAACACTATGAACACCAGAGAAGCAAGCAATCCTGGCAGCCAGCTCAGCGCTGAGCAGCTGCTGAACGTTTATCGTCGTATGCGCACCATCCGCGATTTCGAAGAGCGCCTGCACGTCGACTTCTCGCGCGGCGACATTCCCGGCTTTGTCCACCTCTACGCCGGGGAAGAGGCCACCGCCGTTGGCATCCTCTCGCATCTGGGCGACGGCGATCGCATCGCCAGTACCCACCGCGGCCACGGGCATTGCATCGCCAAGGGCGTGGACGTCATTGCGATGATGAAGGAGATCTACGGTAAAACCGGCGGTGCCTGTAACGGCAAGGGCGGATCGATGCACATCGCCGATCTCAGCAAGGGGATGATGGGGGCCAACGGCATCCTCGGCGCGGGGGCACCGCTGGTCTGCGGCGCGGCGCTGGCGGCGAAGTTTCGCGGCAAGGGCGAAATTGGCATCACCTTCGCCGGAGACGGTGCGGCCAACCAGGGCACCTTCCTCGAAAGCCTGAACCTGGCGGCGGTGTGGAATCTGCCGGTGATCTTCGTGATTGAAAACAACGGTTATGCGGAGGCGACTTCGCGCAGTTATGCCACGGCGGTGGACAGCTACGTTGACCGCGCGGCGGGCTTCGGGCTGCCGGGTGTGACCGTTGACGGCACCGATTTCTTTGCGGTGTATGAAACCGCCGGAGAGCTGATCCGCCGCGCGCGGGAAGGCGGCGGACCGGCGCTGCTGGAGTGCAAAATGGTCCGTTTCTACGGCCACTTTGAAGGTGATGCGCAGACCTATCGCGGGCGCGACGAGCTGGAGTCTATCCGCGCGAATCAGGACTGCCTCAAGCTGTTTCGCGCGCAGGTGGAGGGCGCTGGTGTGGTCAGTGCGGCGGCGTTTAACGATGTTGACCGCGAGGTGGCCGCGCTGATTGAGCAGGCGGTTCAGGAAGCGAAAGCGGCACCGGAACCGGATGCCGACGACCTGTTATCCGATGTCTATGTAAGCTACTGAGGGTTCTATCATGGCGCGTAAATTAAGCATGAAAATGGCGATCAACGAAGCGATCGATCAGGAAATGGCTCGCGACCCGAGCGTGATTATGCTGGGTGAGGATATTGTCGGCGGCATGGGCGGCGACGGCGAAAAAGATGCCTGGGGCGGCGTGCTGGGGGTAACCAAGGGGTTGTATGCCAAGCACGGCGACCGGCTGCTGGATACGCCGCTGTCGGAATCGGCCTATGTGGGCGCGGCGGTGGGTGCGGCGGCCTGCGGCATGCGTCCTATTGCCGAGCTGATGTTTATCGATTTTATGGGCGTCTGCTTTGACCAGATCTTCAACCAGGCGGCCAAGTTCCGCTATATGTTCGGCGGCAAGGCCGAAACCCCGGTAGTGATCCGCGCAATGGTCGGGGCCGGATTCCGCGCTGCCGCCCAGCACTCGCAGATGCTGACGCCGATCTTTACCCATATTCCCGGCCTGAAAGTGGTCTGCCCGAGCACGCCCTATGACACCAAAGGCATGCTGATTCAGGCCATTCGCGATAACGATCCGGTGATCTTCTGCGAGCATAAAAACCTGTACGGGCTGGAAGGCGACGTGCCGGAAAAACCCTATGCCATTCCGTTTGGCGAAGCCAGCATCGTGCGCGACGGCAGCGACGTATCGATTATCACCTACGGCCTGATGGTGCACCGTGCGCTGGATGCGGCGCAGCAGCTGGCGAAGCAGGGCATCGACGTGGAAGTGGTGGATCTGCGGTCGCTGTCCCCGCTGGATGTCGATACGGTGATTGAAACGGTGGAAAACACCGGGCGGCTGGTGGTGGTGGATGAAGCCCATCCGCGCTGCAATATCGCCACCGATATTTCTGCGCTGGTGTGCCAGCAGGCATTTAGCGCATTGAAAGCGCCAATCGAGATGGTCTGCGCGCCGCATACCCCGGTGCCGTTCTCGCCTTCACTGGAGGATCGCTACATCCCCAGCGCCGAGCGGATTATTGAAGCGGTGAAACGCACCCTGGGCTACAGAGGAAAACAGTGATGAGCGAAACAACAATCACCCCGGTGGTGATGCCCAAGTGGGGGCTGTCGATGCGCGAAGGCACGGTTAACGAATGGCTGGTGGAGGTGGGCGATGAGATCGTCACCGGCATGCCGATTCTTAACGTGGAAACCGATAAAATCGCCAACGCGGTCGAGGCCACCGATGCCGGTATTCTACGGCGCAAAGTGGCGGAAGAGGGTGACGTGCTGCCGGTCAAGGCGCTGCTCGGCGTAATGGCACCGGAGGCGGTCAGCGATGCGCAGATCGACGCGTTTATTGCTGGCTGGGTGGTTCCGGCGACGGATGATGATGAAGACGAGCAGGTTTCATCCGACCGTTATATTGAGGTAAACGGCCTGCGGGTGCGCTACATCCGCCAGGGTGACGGCGATGATACGGTGCTGTTTATTCACGGCTTTGGCGGCGATCTGAATAACTGGCTGTTCAACCTCGATGCCTTCCCGGAATCGACGGTGGTGGCGCTGGATCTCCCCGCACACGGCCAGACGGAAACCCGGCTGACCGGCAGCAGCCTGAGCGATCTGGCGGCGTTTGTCGCTGACTTTATGCAGGCGCTGGACCTGCCTGCCGCACATCTGGTCGGGCATTCGCTCGGCGGTGCGATTGCCGCGCAGCTGGCGCTGGATGCGCCGCAGCGCGTGCGTTCGCTGTCGCTGATTGGCAGCGGCGGCTTTGGCGAAGAGGTCAATGAGGCCTACACTCAAGGCTTTATTGATGCCCAGTCGCGGCGCGATCTCAAACCGGTTGTGGAATTACTGTTTGCCGATACGGAATTAGTCAGTCGCCAGATGCTGGATGATTTGCTTAAATACAAGCGGCTTGATGGCGTCAGCGATTGTCTGCAACAGCTTCAGGACAGCCTGTTCTCGGGCGGGAAGCAGTCTTCACAGCCGGGTCAGCAGCTCAACGGCAGCGTGCCGCTGCTGCTGATATGGGGTGAAGACGATGCGATTATCCCGGCGCACCATGCCGATAATGCCCCAGCGGGCAGTCGGGTCGAGCGGATTAGCGGGGCCGGGCATATGCCGCAGATGGAGAAAGCGGCGGAGGTGAACCGGCTGTTACAGCAGCATACGGGTAGTGAATAAAGGTACCAGATGAAGGATGCTTCCCCGGCCGCCGATTGCGGCGGCTCGTTTTCTCTGCTTTCCCCACGGCTGATGTTCTGTGCCGATCCCACGCTGGCCGAGGCCGCGCTGTACGCCCGCGCTGCGGCTGGTGAAGCGGTGGCGCTGCTGTGGCATTCGCCGCCGTCGCTGGTCGTGCCGGGCAGCTATAAGCGCTTCGCCGGGTTGGATGAGGTGAGGGCGCAGTTTGCTGATGCCGGCTGCCCGGTGTTTTTGCGCAAGTCCGGCGGCGGGCTGGTGCCGCAGGGGCCGGGCATTATCAATATCAGTCTGGCCTACCCAATGTGGCGCACGCTGGGCGAGGCGGCGGAGGGGGTGTACGAACATCTCTGCGATATGCTGAGCGATGCGCTGCTGGATCTGGGTGTGCCGACAGGGTGGCAGGCGGTGGAGGGGTCGTTCTGCGACGGGCGGTACAATCTGGCCTGCGGCGAGGGCGATGCTGCTCGTAAGATTGCCGGTACGGCGCAGTACTGGCAGTCGGTGGCGAATCAGCCCGTCGACGGGCCGCGCTGTCATGTGGTGCTGGCGCATGCGGTGCTGCTGGTGGATGTGGATTTGGCGCAGGCGCATCAGTATGCCAATCGGTTTGAGGCGGCGCTGGGCAGCGGGCGTTTTTATCAGGCGTCGAAGACGGTGAGTGTGGCGCAGATGCTGTCGGATGCGGATATGTATTTGCGGGAGGAGATGGTGGATGCGCTGCTGGCGGCGATTGGTCGCGCGGGTGTTCCGCGGCAGCGATAGGGGTAATAATCGTTCGCTGGTTCGCTGGTTCGCTGGTGGAGCGGGGATCGCGCAGACCGGCGGGTCCCGCGGTCGGGCGGTCCTCGCGCCGCGTTGCGGTGCCTTCACTTCGTGCGTCAGCCTGTCGGACCGCCACAGACGGGCCGTCCTGGCCCGGCTGTGGCTTTCCCACGCGTCCGTGCGGGTGAATCCGGGCTTCCTTACTGCGTTCAGCGCTGTGGATTGCCCGATCGTGGTACCCGCCGATCTGCGCTTTGATGCCTGTGTCGCCTGTTCGAGGATAAAAGCTGAAAGAAGATGATCGGAATATGTGTGCTTTCTGCTTCGAAGAATTTCCGACGATCGTTGAACGTAACGTTACGAATTGAGCGTTGCAAGCAAACGAATCGGGTTTGTACCGTAATACAGCGAGCAATGTGCCAAAAGGGATGCAGTCTGTACGGTTGGCGGGTAATCCGCAGCGCTGAGGCGAAAGCAGCAGGCCAGGAGACGCCAGCAGGACGCTGGCGTCAGGCGGAGTCGGTACAGGGAAGTACCGTCTTCGCCGGTCCGACCGGCCGGATGCTGTAGCTGAAGGCACCACGCAACGCGTGGCGCGAGGACCGGCCGCCAGCCGCACAGACTGCCTCCCGAACCGCAGCCTCACCGCGAATCCCACCCGGCATCCAGCCACACGGACTGCCTCCCGACCAGCAATATCAACGCGAATCCCACACGGCCGCCAGCCACACAGACTGCCTCCCCACCCACAGCCTTACCACATAAAAAAAGCCACCGTCGCAATGACAGTGGCTTTATCAGCTCTTCAACCCACCAAACGGTGGACTAACAAAAACTTACTGCGGTGGACGCACCAGAATCTTAACCTGCTGCTTCTCTTTCACCAGCGCATCAAAACCTTGCTCAACCAGATCGGCCAAATCAATACGCTTGGTTACCAGCTTGTCCGCCTGGAAATAACCCTGAGTCATCAGATCCATCACCGCCGGGAAAATATGACGGTAGGCGATAATGCCCTTAATGTTGCGCTCGGCCAGCACCACCTTGTTCGGATGGAATGACGCTTCGCCTTCCCAGATAGACACAATAATGGTTTCGCCTTCGTAGCGGGTGCTGTCGATACACTGCTTCAGCACCACCGGCACGCCGGTCACTTCGAACGACACGTCCACGCCGCCGTTGGTCAGCTCGCGAATACGCGCAACCGCATCTTCTTTGCTCGGATCGATAACCAGACGTGCGCCCAGCTCGCGCGCTTTCTCTGAACGCTGCGGCGACAGCTCAACCACATAGATCTCTGCCGCACCGGCAGCGCGCAGCGCTTCGATCACCAGCAGGCCAATCGGACCCGCGCCGAACACCACCGCTTTATCACCGGCTTTCAGCTTGCTCATGCGCACCGCGTGCAGCGCAACGGCCGCAGGCTCAACCAGCGCACCCTGCTCGTAGGAAAGGGCGTCTGGCATACGGTGAACCATGTGCTCAGCAACCACGGTGAAGGAGGAGAAACCGCCGCCGCCGCCGGACAGGCCGTGGAAGCCCAAATCGCCACACAGGTTGTATTTGCCTTCGCGGCAGGCTTCGCACTCCTGGCAGGAGAGGATCGGCTCAACCACCACGCGGTCACCGGCTTTGAATTTGGTAACGCCGCTGCCCACTTCCACCACTTCACCCGAAAATTCATGGCCCATCACGATAGGTGCGATATCGCCGCTGATTTTATGCGGCTTTTCTACCGGCACAAAAATCGGTCCGGCAAGATATTCGTGCAGATCGCTGCCGCAGATCCCGGTCCACGCGACTTTGATTTTTACCTTCCCTGCGGAAACCGTCGGTTCCTCAATATCATCAATACGAATGTCGCGAGCCTGATACCAACGTGCTGCTTTCATAGTTATTCCCCTGAGATTGGCTTTAAACCTGTCCATTGCCGTGGTGTCAGCAGGGCCGGAGCAGGTACTCGCGCTGGAGAATGCGAAAGGCGTGCCAGAAATTTATAAAACAATAAAAATCATAAAATTCATTATCTTATTAACGCCGCTATGGCGTGGAAGGGTGTGACAGAGTGGACGGGTGTAACAGGTGCACCGTTACAGGTGTAACGCGCGCGCGAAGGAAAAACCGTAGGCGCGTTGAAAAGTCGTGGGACCATCTTGAATGGCGGATGGCGGATGGCGGATGGCGGATGGCGGATGGCGGATGGCGGATGGCGGATGGCGGATGGCGGATTCAGATGAGGGAATCTGAACATGTGGGAAGCCGGGTAAAAGTGTTGAAGGCGGAAGAGCACGTTTCACTCTCCGGCCTTCAACCGTACCCGACGGATGCCCGGCTAACGCTTAACGGAACGGCGGTTCGTTAAAGGTACGCAACTTGCGTGAGTGCAGGCGATCGCCTTCGGCGCGCAGCAGATCGATCGCGCGGATACCGATTTGCAGATGCTCGGAAATCGCCCCTTCATAGAAGCGGTTCGCCTGGCCCGGCAGCTTAATCTCCCCGTGCAGCGGCTTATCCGAGACGCACAGCAGCGTGCCGTACGGCACGCGGAAGCGATAGCCCTGTGCGGCAATGGTCGCGCTCTCCATATCCACCGCCACCGCGCGGCTGAGGTTAAAGCGCAGCGCGGAGGCTGAATAGCGCAGCTCCCAGTTGCGATCGTCGGTGGTCACCACCGTACCGGTACGCAGCCGCTGCTTGACCTCTTCGCCCGGCATGCCGCTGACCAGCTTGGTGGCGTCGTACAGCGCGCGCTGCACTTCGGCAATGCTCGGGATCGGGATATCCGGCGGCAGCACCGCGTCCAGCACGTGATCGTCGCGCAGATAGGCGTGCGCCAGCACGTAGTCGCCGATGGTCTGGCTTTCGCGCAGCCCGCCGCAGTGGCCAATCATCAGCCAGGCGTGCGGACGCAGAACCGCCAGGTGATCGCAGATGGTTTTGGCATTCGACGGGCCAACGCCGATATTCACCAGGGTGATCCCCTGGCCGTTTTTGGCGATCAGATGCCAGGCGGGCATCTGGTGCTTCTTCCACGCCAGATCGGAAACGGTCTGCTCCGGGTGCGGCGTATCGTGGGTGATGGTGATGCCACCGGCGCAGGACAGCGCCTGATACGGCGATTCGGGATCGGCGATCTGCTCGCAGGCCCACAGCACGAACTCATCGACGTAGCGGGTGTAGTTGGTAAACAGCACGTAGGGCTGGAAATCTTCGACCGGCGTGCCGGTGTAGTGGCGCAGACGCGCCAGCGAAAAGTCGGTACGCAGCGCATCGAAGTGCGACAGCGGGAAGGTTTCACCCACAGCCAGCAGGCCGTCGGCGTTTTCATCGCCAATCTGCGACAGTTCGGTGGTCGGGAAGTGCTGGGCAATGCCCGCGCTCATGCTGCGGTCCAGCGCCAGGCCGGAGCCGTCAATCACGTAAGGGAAGGGGATCTCCTGCTGCGACGGCAGTACCTCAATGGAGACGCTGTATTCGCTGCTCAGCAGTTCCAGCTGCTCGCTCAGATAGTGGCGCGCCAGCGCCGGGCGGGTGACGGTGGTACTGTAGCATCCGGCGCGGGTAAAGCGGCCAAAGGCGCGAGTCAGACGCTGGCTGGGGGCCACGCCGTCCCAGCTGACGCGCAGCTGTGGATAAACAAACAGCCCGCTGGCGCGGGCTGCGGCGTCCGGCAGGCTGCCGTCGGCAATAAAGGCGGTAATGGCGTCGCGCAGGGCGGCGACGGCGGCATCGTACTGCGCTTCCAGCTTGTCCAGCGCTTCGGTAACCGACAGCGACTGGTTCTGAGAATAAGTCATTCAATCTCCTTACATCGTTTTCCCGTATTGCCAACAGCCTAACTGAAGATAACGACAAAAGGAGGGGATGCCGGAATTATTTATTGCGCTCAGCTGCTGTCACCCGGCTCGAAGGCGAATTTAATCTGCTCTTCCAGCGGCTGCGGCGCATCGTCGAGCATCGCCATCAGCCGCTGGCCCACCTGCTGGCCCAGTTTTTCATAGTTCAGCCGCATCGAGGTCAGCGACGGGAAGGTGTGATCGCAGTCGGTCGATCCGTCCAGGCAGGCCACCGCCATATCGTAAGGCACCTTCAGCAGCCGCCGCTGGCATTCGGCCAGCACGCCGATGGCGATCTCTTCGTGGCTGCAAATAATCGCGTCCAGATCCGGCTGGTTTTGCAGCAGCTGACCGAGCGCAAAGCGGCCAAACTGCAGGCTCGGTGCATCCGGCACGGTGATCATCAGGTCGGCGTTCTGATAGTGCGCCAGCATCGCCCTGTGCCAGCCGTTCAGCTGCTGCTTATGCAGGCGGTTATCGGTCTGCGCGCCGATAAAGGCAATGCGGCGATAGCCTTTTTCCAGCAGCGTGCGGGTCAGCCGTTCGGCGGCGTCGCTGAAGGCAATATTCAGCGTCAGATCGGCGGAAAACTGCCCGGCTCCGCAGACGTTGACCGTCACCACTTCCGACGACTCCAGCATCTCGCAGGTTTTCGGTGACAGCTGGGCGGCGAACAGCACCAGCGCGGAAGGGCGGTGCTGCAGCAGTTTTTCCACCAGCGGCGTTTCGCCGTACTGATGATATTCGTGGCAGGCCATGATCAGCTGAAACGGCTGATTGCTGAGGGTGTGCTGTAGCGCCTGCACGAAGCGGGTGCTGGCACGATCGTGCTGAAAAGGATAGAGCACCGCCACGGTATGCGACTGCTGGGAAGCCAGCGCGGCGGCGGCCTGGTTGGTTACGTAGCCCAGTTCGCGCACCGCCTGTTCCACTTTCCTCAAGGAGGCTTCAGAGACCTGCGACGGGTCACGCAGCGCGCGCGATGCGGTCATCTGCCCAACCCCGGCGTGGCGGGCCACGTCCTGTAGGGTGACGCGCTGCTGCGGGCTGGCAGCAAGCTCGGCGGCGGGCGCGCTGGCTTCATAACCCAGTGCGCGGGCGGCTTTTTCAACTTCACTGCGGACTTTGTCTGACACCAGCTCCGGCGTGCGCATCACTCGCGACACCGTCATAACGCCAACGCCAACATAGTCAGCAACATCCTGTAGCGTCACGCGACCACTACTACGACGCTTTCGCATCCTGGTTCTCCTGAACGCTCTGTTACGCGGCGCTGCCGCGCAATGATTTACCCTGCTGACAGTGTGCCGTTCCGGATAAAAGACAACAACTGGTTAACCAGCAAATGATATGCCGATCACAGTTACTGATAGCTTTAACAGTTAGCGTTAACTTTTTAGATCTCTATCACATTATTTCGGGCGGTTCGACACTACTCTGCTCGGGCGAAAAGAGAGAGGTGACCGATAAATGTTGAAAGAACTCCTGACTGCTGACGTTGTGCAGATTGTACCAGCCTGTGAAGACTGGCGTCACGCAGTTGCGCTGTCCTGCCAGCCATTACGTGACAACGGTACGATCGAAGCCCGCTATGTTGAGGCTATCTACCGTTCGCATGAAGCGATTGGCCCGTACTATGTCGTTGGCCCCGGTATTGCAATGCCCCACGCTCGCCCGGAAGAAGGCGCGAATAAACTGGGCATCAGCCTGACGCTGGTGCAGCAGGGCGTGAACTTTGATTCCGAGGGCAATGACCCGGTGAAGCTGCTGTTTGTACTGGCGGCGACCGACAGCAACAGCCATATCGGCATTATCACCGCGCTCGCCGGGCTGTTTGACACGCCTGAAGATACCGACGCGCTGATGGCTGCCACCAGCGTTGAACAGATTTTATCCATTATTTCACGTTATTAAACGACCAGAGGAACAACAAATGAAAATTACCGTGGTATGCGGCAATGGCCTTGGCACCAGCCTGATGATGGAAATGAGCATTAAAAATATCGTGAAGGATCTGGGCGTTGCGGCGGAAGTCGATCACGTGGACCTGGGTTCGGCAAAAGGCACCGCCAGCGATATCTTTGTTGGCACCAGCGATATTGCTGAGCAGCTGATTGCACAGCAGGTGGGCGGCAAAATCGTCTCTCTGCAAAACATGGTAGACAAAGCGGCGATGAAAGAGCGTATCTCCGCCGCGCTGTCGGAACTCGGCGCGTTATAATCAGGAGCCATAATGGAATTCTTCCGTTTCTTAATGAGTGACGTGCTCTCCGAGCCGTCAATACTGGTTGGCCTGATTGCGCTGATTGGTTTGGTTGCACAGAAGAAACCCGCAACTGAAGTGATCAAGGGAACGGTGAAAACCGTGATGGGCTTCCTGATCCTCGGTGCCGGTGCCGGGCTGATTGTTTCTTCGCTGGGCGATTTTGCGGCGATCTTCCATCACGCCTTCGGTATTCCGGGCGTGGTGCCGAACAACGAAGCGATCGTGGCCGTGGCGCAGAAAAGCTTCGGTACAGAGATGGCGATGATTATGTTCTTCGCCATGGTGATTAACATCGCGATTGCCCGCTTTACGCCGTGGAAATATATCTTCCTGACCGGTCACCACACGCTGTTTATGTCGATGATGGTGGCAGTGATCCTGTCTACCGCCGGAATGCGCGGTGCCAGCCTGATTGCGGTCGGTTCGCTGGTGGTGGGCGTTTCGATGGTGTTCTTCCCGGCGATTATTCATCCGTATATGAAAAAAGTCACCGGTTCGGACGATGTTGCTTTCGGCCACTTCTCCTCAATCTCCCAGCTGCTGTCCGCGTTTATCGGCAGCAAGTTCGGTAATAAAGAGAAGTCCACCGAGGACATGCAGGTCCCGAAAAGCCTGCTGTTCCTGCGCGACACCCCGGTTGCTATTGCCTTCACCATGTTCTTTATCTTTATTTTCACCTGTCTGGTGGCCGGTCCGTCGGCGGTGAAAGAGATGAACGCCGGGGGTAAAAACTGGTTCATGTTCTCCCTGATGCAGTCGATTACCTTCGCCGCCGGTGTGTATATCGTTCTGCAGGGCGTGCGTATGGTGATTGCCGAGATCGTTCCGGCGTTCAAAGGCATCTCCGACAAGCTGGTGCCGAACGCCAAACCGGCGCTCGACTGCCCGGTCGTGTTCCCTTACGCGCCAAACGCGGTGCTGGTTGGCTTCCTCAGCAGCTTCGTGGCCGGGGTACTGGGCATGTTCCTGCTGTATGCGCTGAACATGACGGTGATTATTCCGGGCGTGGTGCCGCACTTCTTCGTTGGTGCAGCAGCGGGCGTGTTCGGTAACGCCACCGGCGGTCGTCGTGGTGCAATCCTCGGTGCCTTCACTAACGGTCTGCTGATCACCTTTATCCCGGTGTTCCTGCTGCCGGTACTGGGCAGCATCGGCCTGGCCAACACCACCTTCAGCGACTCTGACTTTGGTGCGGTTGGTATCCTGCTGGGACTGATTGTGCGCTAATCGCTATCAGTGCCAGACTGACCGAAAAAGAGGCGAAGTTATCTTCGCCTCTTTTTTTGCATTGGAAACCACGCGGTTAAGATAGTGAGGCGAGCGAAGACGCGGGCAAACAGAACCGTTGACGCATTTGATGCCGGGCTTAGCGCTGCTGACGTTGAATGGGCTGCGTGGTAAAAGTTGTCTCCTTTTCCTGATGGCCGGCGCGTTTCTTCCATCGCCCGCCGATTACCAGGGTCAGCGCAAACCCTGCACCGGCCATGCCGACGTCAAACCACATAATGCTGGCAATGCTGTGCTGCGACAGGCGGGCGGTGATCAGCGGGACAGTAAACGTGGCGAGGCTGCCCGCGCTGTAGTAAATCCCGGTGGCCTTTCCCTTGGCCTGCGGGAACTTCATCGCCATCACCGTCAGTCCCAGTTGCACCACGCCGCCCGCCGCCGAAAAGCCGATGACAAAGGCGAACAGCGCGATAATCCGCGCACTGGGATAAAGGCTGATCGCCAGCAGCGCCAGCAGGGAGATAAAGGTATAAAGACGCAGCAGAAGCAGCGAGTTGACCAGCCGGTTTACCAGCAGCGCGGTGATAAATACGCCGCTCAGTGACCCCACGGTATAGACGCTGAGCAGCTGAATAGAGGCCGAATATGGCATTAAAATGACAAATTCCGCAAAATGCGCCAGCCACTGGCTGACGAGGTAGAAGGTGGCCATGGAAATATAGCCAAACAGCGTAAAGCAGATGATGTCGGCCAGTGCGCGCCTGTCTTCCAGTATCAAACTTTTGCCGCCGGGGCTGGCTGCCTGTGGCGGTCGGTGAGCGGGGAATGGCCGCCGCAGCAGGAAAATCCCGTTAACCAGCATAATGGCGGCAGCAACCATAAACGACCAGCCGAACCAGCTGTGGCTCAGCATCAGCCCCCAGATGATAAACGGCAGCAGAAACTGGCCCGCAGAGACAAAGGCTTTGATCAGAATGGTGGCCGTACCGGGAGAATGAGGAAACGCTTCCATCAGCGCCGGGTAGGTACCGGCATCCAGGAAACTGTTGGCTACCCCGGCCAGCAGTCCGCAGGCAAAGGCGGTAACCACGCTTTGTGCCGAAACAATGCCGAAGAAAAAGCCGACGTAGCACAGGATACCGAGCAGGATAAACGGCCGACGGCCAAATTTATCGGAAAGCATACCGGAAACAAACAGCACCATCAGGCGGCCAAAGCCCAGTGAGGCAATCACCACCGAAACGCCTGCGGCATCGGTATGCCACTGCTGCTCAAGGTGCGGCATGTTCAGGGTGATCAGCAACACACCCATACCGTGAACCAGATAATTCAGATACAGCCCGACGGCGGTCGGGAAAAAGCGATTGGTCATGGTGAGTCTTCGGCAATACGACAAACGGAGTACGGGTGGCTCCGCGACTGAGGGCAGCATGATGCCTGCGAGGGTCAGTCAGCGGCAACCTTTTTTATCAGCGCAGCGTATTTCCCTCCTGACGCCAGCAGCGCATCATGCGTGCCGTTCTCAGCAATGACCCCGTTTTCGAGCAGCAATATCCGATCGGCCTGGCGCAGGGTGGCCGGACGATGGGCGATCAGCAAAACAGTCCGTTTTTCCCGCAGCTGGCTTAGCGCCCGGTGAAAGGCCTGTTCGTTCTCGTTATCCAGGCTGGCGGAGGCTTCATCAAGGATCAGAACGGGTGCGCCGGTCAGCAGGGCTCGGGCAATGGCGATACGCTGCCGCTGGCCGCCGGAAAAACGACTGCCGCGTTCGCCGCAGTCGCTGTCATAGCCATCCGCCAGTGCGCTGATAAAGCCGTGTGCCTGTGCCATCTTCGCGGCCTCTTCGATCTGCTGCGGGCTGGCATCGGGGCGGCCCAGGCGGATATTATCGGCAACGGTGCCGTTAAACAGATACACCTCCTGCGGCACCCAGCTGATGAGCTGGCGCAAAGCGGTCAGCGGCATTGAACGGATATCGGTGCCGCCAAGAGTTATCGCTCCGCCGTCATCCACGTCATAAAAGCGCAGCAGCAGATGAACCAGTGTACTTTTTCCCGCGCCGGAGCGGCCCGCCAGCGCCACGATTTCACCGGGTTGAATCGAGGCCGACAGCCCCTGTAGAACCGGGCGCAGTGCGGCATAGCCAAACCGCACTGCACTGAAGGCCAGATCGTGGCGCTCCGGTGGCGGTGCGCTACCGCCGTCTTTCACCCGCGCGGGATAATCGACAATACGCATAATCCGGTTGGCACCGGCCCACAGTTCACCGAGCTGGCTGACGGTCTGCGTCACATCGACAATCGGCAGCAGCGCACCCACACCGAGCACCAGTACCAGCGGCAGCCACAGCGGTGAGAGGCTGCCCGCGTGCAGTAGCGTGCTGGCAGCGGCAATCAGCGCCAGCACCGCCGCCGCGCTTAATGCATCTACCGCCGCAAATTCCAGTCCGCTGCGGGAGCCGTAGCGCTGCTGCATACTGCCCACTCGGCGGGAGCGTTTAAGCAGCCGCTGCATAAAGGCGGCTGACTGACCAAACGCCGCCAGCTCGCGCTGACCGTGGATAAACTCAGCGGTGTCGGCATTCAGCTGCCCCTGCTCGTGCATCATCTGCTGGCCCTGTAAAGCAGCCCGGCGTGCCAGCCAGACCGGCACGGTCGCGACCAGCAGTAAAAACGGCAGCAGTACGCCGGCCAGTAGCGGGTCGAGCTGCCACAGCGCGATCAGTGCGGCCAGCGGCACCACAATCGCGCCGACGTAATCCGCCAGCGTGTGGGCGTAAAAACGCTCCATCAGTTCGGCATCGGCGGTGGCAACGGTCGCCAGATCGCCCAGCCGCTGGCCGCTGGCGCTATCCGGTGCGGAACGTTCCAGCCCGTCGAAAATCGCCATTTGTAGCTTCTCGATCAGCGCAAAGGCCAGATCGTGGGAAACCCACGCCTGCCACCAGCGGACGGCGGCGGTGAACAGTACCAGCACTCCCAGCCAGCCGCATGCCCAGGGCAGTAAGACCGTCTCGCCACTTACGGCGATACCGACAATCCAGCCGCTTATTGCCATGCAGGCCAGCGTGCCACCCTGAGCCAGCACGCCGGAGATGACCGCCATGGCCAGCAGCCGATACCGGCCACGCATCATGCGCAGCAGTCCGGTGAGGCCGCCGTGCCCGCGCTGTTTCATGGTTCTTCTCCCTGTGCGGCCATCAGCTGCGCGTAGCGGCCACCGGCAGCATTCAGCTGATGATGGTTGCCCTGTTCCACCAGCTTACCCTGGTCGAATACCAGAATGCGGTCGGCGTCCTGAATGGTTTCCAGCCGGTGGGCGATGGCGATCGTTGTTCGGTGTTTGCGCAGCCGGGCCAGGGCACCGCGCAGCGCTCGTTCGCTGGCGGCATCCAGGCTGGAAGTGGCTTCATCAAGGATTAAAATAGGGGCGTCCTTCAGCAGTGCTCTGGCGATAGCCACCCGCTGGCGCTGCCCGCCGGAGAGGTTCGCGCCGCGCTCACCAATCGGCGTATCCATACCCAGCGGCAGTCTGGCAATAAACTCGCCCAGCTGCGCGGCCTTGGCGGCAGCCATCAGTTCATCAACGCAGGCGTCCGGCTTGGCCATGCGCAGATTTTCAGCCAGCGTGCCGTGGAACAGAAACACCTCCTGCGAAACGACGCCGATCATCTCCCGCAGGCTGTGCAGCGACAGCTGGCGGATATCAACGCCGCCGATATGGATCGCACCAGCATTGGCATCAAAGCAGCGCAGCAGCAGGGTAACGAAGGTGGATTTACCGGCACCCGAGGGGCCAACGAGAGCCACGAACTGCCCCTCGGCGACCGTCAGCGATACATCCGACAGCGCCAGGTTGCCCTGCGGATAGCGAAAGCTGAGGTGTTCGATGCGAATATCATGGCGCTGCGGCTTTGCCTTTGGCACCGGCGGCTCATCGACCGGCGCGGTCAACGTCAGCAGATCGTTGATCGGGCCGACGGCACCGCCCGCCGCCCAGGCGGTGTGAAAGGCGTTTTCCAGCCGGATAAGCGGGTGAAACGCTTCCCGGGCGAGGAACAGCGTCAACAGCAGGACAAACGGTGATAGATCGTTTTCCACCACGCGCCAGGCATTGAAAACCAGCACCAGCGCCATGCCGCTCAGGCTGACCAGTCGGGTAATGCCGCCGCGCATCAGGATCACCTTCAGCGCGGCCATCGACGCCTTGCGCAAATCCGATGCCTGCCCGGCGAGCCGGGCGCGCCACGCCGTTACCGCACCGAACGCCTTCAGCGTTAGCAGACCCTGTAGCGCATCCAGCAGCGTGGCGGCAAAAGCGCCCATCGCAGTAAATACGCCACTGGCTTTCGGCATCTGCCAGCGCATCCACAGCTCGTCGAGCAGCGGAAAGGCCAGGGTGAAAAATCCCAGCAGCAGGGCAGACTGCCAGTCCACAACGGCCAGCGTCAGCACAATCAGGCAGCAGCCAGACAGCGCGCTGAACAGGGCGGGGAGGTAGCGACTGTAATAGCTTTCCATCGCTTCTACGCCGCCGTTAACCGTACCCTGAATATCGCTACCGGGATGCAGCAGCGTAAGGCCGGGACCAAAGCGCACCAGCTGATTCAGTAGCCTCTCCCGCAGATGAGCCTTACAGGCCAGCGCAATACGCTGAGCGGTATACTCACTCAGCCACAGCAGCAGTGCACGCAGCAGGATCGTCACCGCCAGCATCACCAGCGCTGGAGCGATGTTGGCGGCCAGCCCCTGCTGCATCAGCATGTAAAGCGCATCGGCGGTCAGCCACGCCTGCGCGCCGTAGCAGGTAATTATCAGCAGATGAATCATCCCATTGAGCAGCAGATGAGGCAGTAAAGGGCCAGTCAGACCGGCAACTGGCTTTTGCATTTTTTACTCCTGGCCGTTCAGCGTGGTCCAGAATGAACCCTGTAGCGGGAAGGCAAGGAAGCGCTGGTTCAGTTCGTCGAAGGTTTTTGCCGGGTCGATATCGGCAAAGGCCGCCGGGTGTAGCATTTTCGCCATCTCCTCCACGCCGATAAAGAACAGCGGATTATCGAAGAAGAACAGCCAGATCCCCGCGCCCTGGCGGTTGCGGATCGCCGACAGGCTGGCGAGCGACGGATTCGAGACAATCGCCTTCAGCGAGCGGGCGCTTTCTGCTGCTGAGACGCCGGGCCCGACGTTCAGCCCCTGACGGCTGACGCTGGAACCGCCGCCGGCCAGATAGAAGTCCGGCTTCTGCGCCAGTACGTATTCCAGATTCAGTTTACCAATCGCCTGATTCAGCGTTTTCACGCCGAGGTTT
The DNA here is from genome assembly GCF_016909495.1 of Pantoea coffeiphila. Lineage (GTDB taxonomy): Bacteria > Pseudomonadota > Gammaproteobacteria > Enterobacterales > Enterobacteriaceae > Erwinia > Erwinia coffeiphila. Next base: position 129,704 of record NZ_JAFBFW010000007.1, read on the forward strand.
TCACCGCCCGCCACGGCAATAAAGTCGCTCATATTGCCCTTGCCGGAGGTAAAGCAGCACTCTTCACCGCCGGGGTTAAGGTGGAAGAACACCGTTGGCCGCGTGGTCTCTTTCGCCACCCGCTTCGCTATTTCGTCCATATGCTGTTGGTAAAAGGCGATAAAGGCCTCGGCCTGCTTTTCATGGCCGGTCAGCCTGCCGAGCATGCGCATGCTGGGAACGGTTTTGGTCAGCGGATGACGGAAGAAGTCGACAAAAACATAAGGCACATGGGCCGCATCCAGCTTGCTCAGACCGTCCGGGATCGGGCCATAAAGTGTAAACACCACCAGGTCGGGTTTTGCTGCAATGGCCGCCTCCATTGAGAACGTTCCGCTATTCAGATCGCCAATCTCAGGGATCGATGCCGCCTGCGGGAAGCGCTGCTTCAGCGCCTGCCAGGTGGCGGGCGAATAGCGTTGCAGATCGGTGCCCCAGGCGACCACGCTGGACAGCGGATCGTTATCCAGCAGCGCCAGCGTCATGATGTGGCGGCTTTCGGCCAGCACGATGCGCTTTGCAGGCGCAGGCAGGGTTACGGTGCGGTTAAGCATGTCGGTCACCGTCACGCTGCTGTTTTCAGCGGCGCGGGCGGTGGTGAACAGCGCGCAGGCTGCAAGCAGAAATACCATTAGCAGTACGTTGAACGTACCGCGGGCAGGGGAGCCTGCCCGAAGTAACATCATCATGTTATGTCCTTACCAGCGGTAGCTGACGCTGCCCACGACGGTGCGATCGGTGCCCTGATTGCACGAGGTGGAAGAGCAGGTTGAGTAATAGTCTTTGTCGAACAGGTTGTTGACGTTAACTGCTGCGCTGACCCCTTTCAGCGAGCTGTTCAGCTGGCCGAGATCGTAATGCACGGCGGCATCCACCACGGTGTAGGACGGCACGCGGATTGTGTTAGCGGAATCGGCCCAGGTTTTGCCCACGTAGCGCACGCCCGCGCCGATGCCGAGGCTGGCCAGCGGCCCCTGCTGGATGCTGTAGTCGCCCCACAGCGATGCCATCTGTTCCGGCAGTCCGGTCGGGGTTTTACCCACTAAACTTTCGTTGGCAGATTTGCTGTTTTCCAGATCGTTCCACGTATAGCTGGCAATCACTTTAAACGCCGGGGTGATATTGGCGCTGGCGGATGCCTCAATGCCTTTAGAGGTGATCTGTTCCGACTGCAATGTATCCAGTGCGTTAAGCGGGTTGGTGATGGTGACGTTGTCCTGTTTGAGATCGAACCACGCCAGAGTAAACAGGCCGTCGAAGCTTTCCGGCTGATACTTCACCCCGGTTTCAATTTGTTTACCGGTGGTCGGCTTGAAGGTGGCTCCGGTCAGCTTATTGGTGCCCAGTACCGGCGCGAACGAGGTGGTGTAGCTGACGTAAGGGGCCACGCCGATATCGGTCAGCCACGTCAGTCCCGCACGCCAGGTGAAGTGGTGATCGTTCTGATCGGTGCTGGTGTTGCTCACCCGGTTAGCGGTGCGGACCGACGCCCAGTCTTCGCGGGCGGAGAGGTCGAGCATCAGTCTTTCGGCCAGCGCCAGCGTATTACTGAGATAAACCCCGGTTTCATCGGCGGTCTGATAGGTGCTGGTGAACGTGGTCGCTGGCGTGGTGAAGCGCCCACCGTAGGTCGGGTTGTAGATATCAACTGACGGCGCAGCACCGTAGTTCAGGTAGTAATCCTCGCCGGTGCGGCGATAGGACACGCCCACCACCGAAGTGCCGCGCACCGGGCCCGCATCCCACTCGGCCTTAAGGTTGTTATCCGTCGCCAGAATCTTGCCGATAATACCGAACTGGTAGGCACTGCGTTTCAGCGTGCGCATATCCGCCTCCAGGCCCGCGCCGGAATACGTCTGTGTCAGCAGATCGGTATAGCTGTAGCGCGCGGCGGAATGCGCCGACCAGATATTATCGAAGCGGTGATCCAGTTCGTAGCCGACGTTGAACTGGGTAATGTGGTTGTCGAGATTACTGCCGTCGAGGTACTGATTTCGCGGGATTTTTCCGTTCGGGTTGCTCAGCAGCGTACCGTAAATCGGCGTGTAGCTGCGCGGCGGGCCAAAGGTGTCGCGGCTGAATGAGGAGAGCAGCGTCAGCGAGGTATCGGTGTTTGGCTTCCAGGTCAGCGACGGTGCCAGATACATCGTGTCGTCCGGAACGTTGTTGAACTGGGTATTGCTGTCGCGGCCGACGCCAACGACGCGATAAAGCACGGTTTTGTCATCGGTCAGCGGGCCGGAGACATCAAACTGCCCCTGATAGCGGCTGTGATTGCCCATCTGAACGCCCACTTCGTGGCGCGAATCTTCGGTGGGGCGTTTGCTGACGGCGTTGACCACGCCACCGGGTGAACCGCTGCCGTACATGAACCCGGCCGGGCCGCGCAGCACGTCGATGCTTTCCATACCGTAGGGCTGATAGCGAACGTAGGACTGTGCTGAAGTGGATCGCAGGCCGTCCAGCAGTGCGCCGTTCAGCGTGGCATCAAAGCCGCGAATGCTGAAGTAGTCAAAACGAGAGTTGATTGCCGATGTAGAAGTAAAAACGCCGGGTGTGTAGCGCAGCGCTTCGGTGGTGGTTTGCACATTACGGTCGGTCAGCTCATCGCGACCGATCACGCTCAGCGACTGCGGCGTGGCGACCACCGAGCTGTTGGTACGGCTGCCGGTTCGGCTCTGTTTTGCCACATAGCCTTCGTTCGGCTTTGCGCTGTCGTCGGCGGTCACCGTCAGCGTTTGTTCATCGGCGGGCTGCTGCGCCCGGAGTGTCGCTGACAAACCGAGCGTGGCAAGGGCCACGCAGGCGGCGATCGTTGAAAATTTATGTTTGTTATAGTCAGACACCAGAGCCTCCCCGGCTTTTACTGTGAAATAAGCGCTGACTATTCTCGCTAGCGCGGGATTTTCGGCAACGCCGGAGGCTTTCGCTGGCGCGACTATTTCTTTCGATTTTTGATCGCGATGACGGTCAATAAAGGCATGTTAATTATAAGGTTACCAAAAAAAGACTTTCGTCTTGAGGTGGACGGCACGCGGTGAGGCTGGTAATGTGAGAATGAGAATCGATTTCATTAGGTGATTGCCACGCCCGGTGAAAACCCGCCTAAATTAACGGACAGTGCCATGAACAAGTTCAGCGACAGCGTGCCAGAAAGCGCGCTTCCTCTACCTGCAAGCCACGCCATGTTTGACGGCACCATTGCCATGAGCAGCGGTTCGCTGCGGCCTGAGAAAGACGAATGGCTACAGGAACAGCTAGTACCGGGCTTGAAGCTTATCGTAGTCGATCGCGGGGAGCTGCTTTGCGATCTGCCCGGCTCCGGCAGGCAGCACATCACCGGTCCCTGCGTTTGCGCGGTGTGGAATCAGCAGGAAGGGGAGAGCCGCCAGCGCTTCGAGCCTGGCCGACAGCTGGATTACACCACCATCGCCCTGACGCCAGCCGCCGTCGCCAGCCATATCGACAGTGAATTTCAACAGCAGCTGGAAGCCTCTTTTCAGTCCCGGCGCTTCAGCGGGCCGCGTCTGCTGGTGCTGGAGGCGTCCGCCACCATCAAATCGCTGCATGCCCAGGTGGCGACCTGTCCGATGCAGGGATTGTCCAGAGCGCTGTTTCTTTCCGGTAAGGCGCTGGAAATCATGGCCCACGCGCTGGATTCTTTGATCTCACGGCCGGTACAGGAAGCAGGTTCGCTGCGCCTGTCGAACAGCGATATCGACAAGCTGCATCTGGCGAGAAAGCTGCTGGCGGAACGCATGGTTAACCCGCCGTCGCTGGCCGAACTGGCGCTGAACGTAGGGTTTAACACCCGTAAGCTGACCGTCGGCTTCCGCCGTCAGTTCGGTGAAAGCGTCTTTGAGTATCTGCAAAATCTGCGCCTGGATACCGCGTGGCGGATGCTGACCGAAGGGGAAGTCAGCGTATCCACGGCGGCTTACAGCGTGGGCTACACCCCGGCGCATTTTTCCGTCGCCTTTCGCAAAAAATTTGGTGTTTCGCCAAAATCCCTGCGCGGATAACGTACCTTTAGCTGAATTTCGCCCATCGACATTCATTTTTCTTGGTGGCACTAAAATACCATCCCGCTATGTTTTAACCCTCTGAACAGGGTGATAAATAAGGGGAAGATGGTGGCTGGTGGAGAGAAAAGACGGTTAAAAACGCTGGTGGGCGCGAGCAGTGCGATTTATGCCGCTGCAGACACTCCTGTGACTTACGGTATCGATCGTGCCGTGGCGCTGGCAAAAATTGCCGAACGCGAAAAGATCACCGGGCTGTTTACCGCCGATTTGCTTCAAAGCGATCCTGCCGGGCTGGCGGGGATCACCGGTAGCCAGGACCCGATCGTCGTCCTGGCGGCGCTGAGCCAGGTGACGCGACAGATTGGCCTGATTGCTACCGTGACCACTACCTTTCAACACCCTTACAACCTTGCCCGATTAATTGGCACGCTGGATCACATCAGTGGCGGTCGTGCAGGCTGGAACGCCGTCACCTCATCTGTCGGCGAGGAAAATTTTGGCGGCGGTGAACTGCCCTCGCCGGAAAGCCGCTACGCGCGCGCCACCGAATTTATTGAAGTGATCAACGCGCTTTTTGACGCTAACGATCCGGCCGCCGTTAGCAGACTGTCCAGCGGCGGTGCGAAAGTTGATCACTCCAGGCTGCATCCGGCGAACTATCGCGGTGATTTCTTCCAGGTGGCCGGGCCACTAAACGTGCCGCCGCCGCCGCAGGGCCGACCGGTACAGTTCCAGGCCGGACAGTCGGAGGCCGGAATCACACTGGGTGCGCGCTATGCTGAGGTCATTTACACTTCGCAGCCTACGCTGAGTGCCGCCCAGGCTTTTGTCAGCGAGGTACGCCAGCGTGCGCAGCAATTCGAACGGCCTTCTGCCCCGTTAATCATGAATTCGTTCCATTCGATCATCGGTGAAAGCCCGGCGGATGTGGCGCGCAGGCTGGAAGAGAAGCACCAGCGCATCGATTATCAGCGCGGCCGCCTGCGACTGGCGGATATGCTCGGCGGCAGCGTTGATCTGCACGATTTGCCGCTTGATGGCACTATTCCTTCACACCGGCTGCCGGAGCTGGCCAGCGTTAACCGGCGTCGTGGACGGGCCGAGATTTTCACTCGTTTTGCCCGCGAAGGGCATACCCTGCGCCAGCTGATTATTGCCGCAGAGGAAACCGGGCACTGGTTTGTGGCCGGGACGCCTGAATCGCTGGCCGATGCCATTGAGGAGCGCTACCGCGCCGGTGTGCTCGACGTGATCTCACTGCACGGGCTGGGGCAGCCGGAGCAGCAGGATCTGCTGCTTAACGGCTTGCTGCCTGAGCTGCGCAAACGGCAGCTGCTGGATGAGGACTATCGCGGCGCGGATTTCCGCAGCAGTCTGGAGCTACCGCCGCTGGCAGCGTGGCGCGGCGGGGCATAGTATTCTGGCGTTGCCGTGCGGGTTGCAGAAAAGTCAGCTTGCAAGCACATCAATCTGCGCATCTGTGGTGAAGTAAAGCAGCAGGGCAGTTAACGATGTCAGTTCGGCTTTTCTGCCCCTTGTTTGCTTAGCAAAATGCCGCGGCCACGTTGCGCAGCTCAGCAAGGCCGCTGAGGTTTTTCTCCTGTACCAGATCCTGGTTGATTTTCAGGATCACCGCCTTCACCACGTCCGATATTTTGCTGAGGTTCTGCTGCTGCATCAGGGCCGTCAGCTCTGCCATTTGTCGCGGGCTGATCTTCATCGACAGGCGCTTTGACGCTTTCGCCTGCGCCAGTTCACTGCTTAACAGCGATTTCAGTTCATCCTGCGTGTAGCGGCCGCTGGTGAGTGCATGCAGATAGTATAGGATCAGCGTCTTGCTAAACTCCTCGCCAAGGGATTCGTCGATCTTCTGCGTAGCGACGTTAAGAATATCCAGAAAGTGCGCCGGAACTCTGACTTCCAGCGGCTGCCGGCTTTGATCAAACGCCTGTTTGATCTGCGGCGTGCACTGTGCCGGGATAGAAACGACCTGCTGACAACCGTTACAGACGGCCGCCAGAATATTTTTAACCGCGCCGCTGCGATCGCTGAAATCAACATCACGCAGCAGATAGGTTGCCGTTGATTTACCGCAGTTATGGCACAGGACGCTCCGTGTATCGCCTTCTTTCACAATCTTCATGATCGTTCTCCTGCTGTGCAGATATGTACGCTAATAAAAATGATGTCCGGTTCTAAAAAAAAGAATTTCACATACCAGCGTTGACCCAGCCGCCAGGGTTTAAAAATGTGGACATCAATACTGCTGTCCTGATGATGCGGCGAGCACTGGTAATGATCACCGGATGTACCGCCGATAAGATCAATGACCCATGCTTCACTGACTTGCCCGGTTGCAAACAGGTTTTTTACATCAATATTGCCCCGGGTTTGGTGATCGTATGCTCCCTCGGTGAGGCAGTGTATTGCCCTGCGTTTGACGTCCCTGAATCTCATTTTTGCGGCTCCTATTGTGTACGATGGTTTTCGTACTTGCAAGTGTTGTGCATAAATATTGCTCACGGCAGGATAACGGGAGTGTTGGGGGTTTTTCGCGCTGGGTTTGACATAAATTGTTAACAATCGAGGCCGTTCGCAAAACCCAGGTAAAGCCTGCAACGTATGGCGGAGTTTTTGGATTTAAATTCCAAAAATAAACGGTTGGGGGAGATTTAAAACTGCTCTTTTGATAAAAATAATTCCGTTGCGGAATTGTTTACGGGTATTACTAAAATTAAATTGTTTTTTTATCTTATTTTTTTAGTTAAATTAATGTGCGTTTACTGTAAGTCTACGTAAATTTTATTGAGTGCTTTCGCAACACTTTGAGGGATTATCATGGTTAATAAGCTAACCAGTATAGTCATCGCGATCGTCGGGATCGCCATGCTGTACATGGGAAGTCAGTTGCTGATGGTCGGGGGAACGCCGTTCTACGTCATTATGGCGCTGGGACTGTTGCTGACCGCAGTAACACTGTTTTTGAACAAAAAAATCGCGCTGTCTATCTATGCCGTACTGATGTGGATTGTCCTTGCATGGATGATTTATGAAGTGGGCTTTGATAAGTGGCAGTGGATTCCACGCGGCGACATCATTGGCCTGATTGGTCTGTGGCTGGCGATGCCGTGGGTTGTCCGCCCGCTGTATAAAGCACAGCAGGGCAGCCGCGCCCGCGGTTTCCATCCTTTCCTGGGGACCACCCTGATTCTGATCGTAGCCCTGGTCGTCGGCATGATGTTCTACGATCCGCTGCCGAAAGCGGGTGATATCACTAACGAGCGCAAACCTGTGCAGACCGAGCTGGCAAAAAATGACTGGTCAGCCTACGGCGGTACGACAGACGGCCTGCGTTTTTCCCAGTTAAACCAGATCACCAAAGATAACGTTAATAAACTGGACGTGGCCTGGACCTATCACACCGGTGACCTGCGCGATCCGGCCCAGGACGCCAGCGAATACACCTTCGAGGCGACGCCGCTGAAGGTGAACGGCGCACTGTATCTTTGTACGCCGCATAACGAAGTCCATGCGCTTAACCCGGAAACGGGCGAGCTGAAGTGGAAATATCAGCCGGCGAAAGATCCGTCTTATCTGCAGCAGCACCAGACCTGTCGCGGCGTGAGCTACTACGATGGTTCTGTGGCCCCGGCCGATACCACCGCAGCCAGCCCGGCAATCTGCCGTAAACGCATCTTCAATGCGACCACGGACGCACGTCTGGTGGCGCTGGATGCGGATACCGGCAAGCTGTGTGCTGACTTCGGCAACGGCGGCGTGGTGGATCTGCGTGCAAACATGGGTACCATCCGTCCACACGCGCTGATGCAGACGGCTGCACCGCTGGTAGCGGGTAATCTGGTGATTGTTGGCGGTTCCGTGATGGACAACGGCTACAACAGCGGCAACCCGTCGGGCGTGATCCGCGCCTATGACGTGATTACTGGCCGTCTGGTGTGGAACTTTGACCCGGCTAACCCGGAGCTGACCCAGCCGATCGCTGCTGACGCAACCTATCCGCAGGATACTCCGGTTGCCTGGGGCACGCTGAGCGCTGACCTGAAAAACGGTCTGGTCTACGTGCCGTTTGGTAACGCATCCCCGGATGAGCTGGGTATTGAGCGTAACGCCGACAGTAACACCGAGAAGTTCCGCGATACCCTGGTGGCGCTGGATCTGAAAACCGGTGCGTTCAAATGGCGCTTCCAGTCCTCTAAACACGATCTCTGGGACCGCGATAACCCGTCTCAGCCTTCGCTGTTGGATATCGACTATCAGGGCCAGAAACAGCCTGTCGTGATCCTGCCGACGAAAACCGGCAACCTGTTTGTCCTTAATCGCCTGACCGGCCAGCCGGTGTATCCGATTAATCAGGTGGATGTGTCTACGGAAGGCGGTGTGCCAGGCGAGAAATTCTCTGCCACCCAACCGGTGTCAAAACTGAACTTCATTCCGGACCCGCTGACTGAAAAAGCGATGTGGGGCCTGACGCCGTTCGATCAGATGGCCTGCCGTATTGATTTCAAATCGCTGCGCTATGACGGTAATCCGTGGACGCCAGCGACCGAACGCGGTTCAATCGTCTTCCCGGGCAATATTGGTGTGTTCAACTGGGGTTCTGTGGCGGTCGATCCTGAGCGCCAGATCCTGATTGCTTCACCGGTTCGTCTGGCCTATAAGTACAACCTGATCAAACGTACGCCAGAAACGGCCGACAAGCGCCTGTTCACCAAAGACGGTACGCCGTACTGGAACGAGAACTTCCAGGGTGACTACGCGATTCATATCCAGCAGCTCTCTTCAAGCCTGGGCATTCCTTGTATTGCTCCACCGTGGGGCCGTATGGTCGGTGTGGATCTGACGACGGGCAAAACCGAATGGCTGCGCCGTGTTGGCACCACTAAAAACCTGAACACCACTTTCCTGCCGGGCCGCTTCCCAATCGGTTTCCCGATGGGCATGGTGGCGCACGGTGGTCCGCTGATCACGGCGGGTGATGTGGTGTTCCATGGCGCAACGGCGGATAACTTCTTCCGCGCCTACGACATCAACACCGGTGAACTGCTGTGGCAGACCGAGCTGCCGGCCGGTGGCCAGGCAACGCCAGCTACCTATATGGGTAGCGATAACAAACAGTACGTCGTTATCGCTGCGGGTGGTCACGGTTCGCTGGGCACCCAGCAGGGTGACAGCGTTGTTGCTTATCGTCTGAAGTAATTTTTTCAGGCAATATATACAGGCTCGTACAGCAATGTGCGGGCCTTTTTTAATATTAAAAACAACACGTTTTATTGACCTTATTACCTTCCGGGATGATCTCATGCTAAAGACGTTAGCGTTGCCCTTGCTGTTAATCTGCTCGGGTTTTGCCAGTGCAGATGAATCCGACTTTCTCAAACCCCGCAATAACGACGCATTCGATAACTATATGTTGCAGGCCGCCCGCTTTGAGGCCGAGCTGTTTAAACACGATAAACCCTCCGCTTTCGACGCCTACTTTATCGGCCCGCTGAAACCCAGCGAGATCCGTGCCGCATACGAACGTAACGAACTGGCCGCTAAAAAGAAATACACCAATCACAGTATTCGTATTAAAGGGGAGATTAGCTCCATCAATGAAAATGCCTTTGGCAATGGCTATATCGTTGCCGTTGATAGTGTGTCGCGAGTGAGTGCCCTTGAGGGAATCCATTTGCAGATTAATAAAAACGATCCTGTTTATCTGGAGTTAGGTAAAGGCGACAGTATTGATGCCATTTGCCAGGTGGGAACCTATACGTTGGGGATACCGTCAATGAGCAAATGTTTTTTGACATCATCTATGTTCCGGCCAGAGGTATTTAATAATTTTACTCTTAATCTCATTGGCAATCCGTTGCTGAAAGCGAAAACCATCTCCGTTGAAAATATTGCCAAAATCAAAGTGCGCCCATTATTGAAGACGTTCATTGTTTACGCTTCAGGTTATAAAGATAACGAAGACGGGAACGAGTCGGCCTGTCGTAACGATGATGCCACCTGCGAAGCGGCCTTAATGCATAACATCGAAACGTCAACCAGTCGTTTTCCTGACGCTCATCAACAGGATTTCAACGCTCTGGGTGCGCGCTTGCGTGAGCTGTGGGAAAAGTAAGGCAGCCGATCGGGTTCGCGGCAATCCGCGCTTTGTTCCTGAGTTCCTTCCTCCCCGAACATGAACCAGAGTCGTGGCGGTGACATTTTCAACTTGTTGAAATTTTTTGTTGTTGATGACTAAAAATGACGGTTTGCGCTGCGTGCTGCATGAGATTTATTATCAATGCATACATTGATACAGCATCTTAAATTTCACGCGGAAGGTAACGATTATGAAAAAGATTGGATTTCTGTCATTTGGTCACTGGACACCTTCACCTCAGTCCGGAACCCGTTCAGCGGCTGATGCGCTGCTGCAATCCATCGACCTGGCGGTCGCAGCTGAAGAGCTGGGTGCCGACGGTGCTTACTTCCGCGTGCATCACTTTGCCCGTCAGCTGAGCGCGCCGTTCCCGCTGCTGGCCGCGGTGGGTGCCAAAACCAAAAAAATTGAAATTGGTACTGGCGTGATCGATATGCGCTATGAGAACCCGCTGTATATGGCCGAAGATGCCGGTGCGGCCGATTTAATCTCCGGCGGACGCCTGCAGCTGGGCATCAGCCGTGGGTCCCCTGAGCAGGTCGTTGACGGCTGGCGCTATTTTGGTTTCCAGCCTGGCGAAGGTGAAACCGAAGCGGATATGGCGCGCCGCCATACCGAAGAGCTGCTGGACGTGCTGCGCGGTGAAGGTTTCGGTAAGCCGAACCCACAGCCAATGTTCCCGAACCCACCGGGACTGCTGCGCCTGGAACCTTACTCTGAAGGGCTGCGCGAGCGTATCTGGTGGGGCGCAGGCTCTAACGCCACCGCCGTCTGGGCGGCAAAGCTGGGCATGAACCTGCAAAGCTCAACGCTGAAGGATGATGAAACCGGCGAACCGTTCCATATTCAGCAGGCGAAACAGATCCGCGCCTACCGTGAAGCATGGAAGGAAGCAGGGCACACCCGCGAACCGCGCGTGTCGGTCAGCCGCAGCATCTTTGCGCTGGTCAACGATATGGACCGCGCCTACTTCGGTAACAGCGGTGCAGAGGGCGACAAAGTCGGCTATCTGGATGAGAAAACCCGGGCGATCTTTGGCCGCAGCTATGCCGCCGAGCCGGACAAACTGATCAAGCTGCTTGAGAAGGATGAGGCGATTGCCGAAGCCGACACGCTGCTGCTGACCGTGCCAAACCAGCTGGGCGTGAACTATAACGTGCACGTGATTGAGTCGATTCTGAAGCACGTTGCGCCGGGTCTGGGCTGGAGAGAATAAAAACATTGCCGGGTTTGCATTAGCCCGGCAAAAGAAACACGCTGGTTAAGCGTTAAGCATAAATTTTCGCCCCGGTCGGAATCTGTTCCGTCGGGGCGATGTTTTATCCCACCTGCTATTTACCTATCTTCGACAGCATTTCCGGCCGCATAAATTTGTGGATCACCAGCATAAACAGTAAAGACGGCACCAGCAGAATCAGCGCGGTTATCGACGATATCTGGTAGTTGCCCGACATGCTGGCGTTAAACAGCAGCAGCGGCAGGGTGGAGATATCCGGCGCACCAACAAAGAAGGTGCCGGTAAACTCATCCAGCGATTCAAGGAAAACAAAAATGCTGGCGGCGATAATCCCCGGTGCCGCCTGCGGCAGCACGATATGCCAGAAGGTGTAAACGGGTCCGGCACCAAGATTACGCGAGGCGCGAGCCAGCAGCGGATCAACGGCGGCAAAGGCCGCCACGCAGATCCACACCGAATACATCAGACCGTGAACGCTGTGTACCAGCACTACGCCCGCAATCGTCCCGTTCAGTCCCCACTGATAGAACAGCCGCGCGATATTCATATACACCGTCAGATTGGGGAAAGCCTGAGGGATCAGGAACAGCAGCATAAACGCCACCCGCAGCGGCATCGCCCGGCGCGAGAGCGCATACCCCGCCGGAATAGAAATCAGCAGGCATACCAGCACCGACAGTACGGCAATAAACACGCTGGTCAGCAGCGATCCCGAAACATCGCTGTACGGGCTGAACACCTGATACCAGTATTTCAGTCCCCACTGGCTGGGCAGGCTGTGCGGGAAGAACCAGCTTTCCGCCACCGTCCAGATCAGCAGGTTAAGCAGCGGCCCAGCCATAATCAGCAGCATAAATACCAGCAGCAGCGTTTGCAGCGGCAGGCTGAGGCCAAATCGCCTGCGTTTTTTCAACGGAATTGCTGCGTCTTTCAGGATAACGTCTTTCATGCTTCGCCTCCTTTCTGGCGCAGGCTGTGGCGCAGATAAAACCAGGACAGCGCGCCGCAAATCAGCAGCGATACCACGCCCAGCGCGTTAGCCACGGCGTAGTCACTGTAGGAATTCACCCGGAAGGCCATATCCACGGTGATCATCGTCGGCGTGCCGGTGCCGATCATCATTGGAACGGAAAGCACCGACATCATGGTGACGGTGGAGAGTACCAGCGCCACGCCAATAGCCGGCAGCACCTGCGGCAGAATAATGTCAAACAGAATACGCGGGCGGGAAGCACCCAGATTGCGTGCCGCCAGAATTTGCGGCTGATCCAGTGCGGCCATCGCGCCGCAAATCAGCAGGGTGGCAAACGCCAGCTGCTTCCAGACAAAGGTAATAATAATGCCCTTCCATCCCAGCCAGGAGACGGTTTCCAGCGGGGTCAGCAGGTCGGCAGAAACCAGCGCGTTGTTCATCAGGCCGTTCTTTGCCAGGAAGGTGCGCATCATCTGCGCGGCAACGATAAAGGGAATAAACAGCGGCAGGCGGTATAAAAACGCCAGCGTGCGCACAATCGGGCGGCAGGGCGATAAGGTAATCACCGCCGACAGCGTGATGGAGATCAGCGCCAGTAGGGCGACGGAAATCAGCACGATAACCAGCGTAAACAGAATATCGCCGGAATAGAGCGAGTAAACCTTACGGAAATGGTCGAAGGTGAATTCGTGTGCATCGCGGGTAAAGGCGGCAATCAGCGAAAAGCCGAGCGGATAGAGAAACAGCACGGCAATCATCAGCGCCGCCGGGGCGACCAGCAGCAAATATTTCAGCGAAATACGCATAGCAAACCTGACATCAGCAAATAGAAAAGCTCAGGGCGGCAGGCCGCACCTGAGCATCAGAAGTCAATCAGTTAGAAACCTGGCTCTCATAGCCTTCTTTGATGTCGTCAAAATACGGGGTGATAGGGAAGCTCTTACCGTATTCTGCCAGCGCCTGCGGGGAGATTTCAGCAAACAGCTTCTGCCACGTGGCCGCATCCAGCTTCGGTTTTACGTGCTCGGCATCAATGCCCGGATACCAGTTAAACTGCTTCACAATGCCTTCTGCCTGGATTTCCGGGCTGGTGGCCAGTTCGATAAATTCCCGAGCCAGCTGCGGCTGCGCCGCTTTTGCTGGCGTGACGTAGTACATCGGCTGCCCCGGCATACCCGGTGCCAGCAGGGAAAGCTTGATGGACGGTGGCAGCTTGCCCTGATCTTTCCAGCTGTAGAACATATCCACCCACACCGGGCCCATGCTGATTTCACCACGGCTCAGCATATCCAGCGTACCCGCGTTGCCCGGCGTAAAGGTCACGTTCTTGTTAAACGCCTTCAGCTTCTGCCAGGCTTCTCCCCAGTTTTTCTCCACGCCCTTGTCGTAAGGCAGGGAGGAGAGGCGCTGCGCATCGGTGCCGTAGGCGTAAATCCAGCCTGCGACGAAGCTGACGCCGGACATGCCGTTTTTAATACCGTTATAGCCAAACGCCTGCGGATTTTTTGCCGCCCAGGCAACCAGCTCATCGTAGGATGCCGGTGGCGTTTTCACCGTGTCGCTGTTCCAGGCGATGGCGGTCTGGCTTAAGAACATTGGCATGACGTAGCCGTCCACGTTTACACCCAGCGCGTTCTTAGCGTTGTCGGCGGTCACCATCGAGCCGGTTTTAATCTGCTGGCGATATTTCTCCAGCAGCCCTTTTTCCACCAGTTCGCCACCGGCTTTTTGATGCACCACGGCAACGTCGATATCCCAGGTTTTCGCGCCGCTTTCTTTCTGTGCGCTCAGCTTTTCAATGATTTTGTTCGATCCGGCATCGCCAGGACCCGTACCCACAACCTGAACCTTAACCCCCGGATGCGCGGCTTCGAACTTCGGCCCCAGCCAGGTCTTAACGTAGTCCACCATATTCTGATCGCCCGCGGTGGCAACGTTCAGGATGGTGTCGGCCTGTGCGCCGTAGCTCAAAAACAGGGCAACAACAACGGCCGCTTTGCTTTTAGTAAACATGGTTTTTCCCCAGGATGAAAACGATGGAATTAACGAGCATAAGATGAAGTAAAAACGTGCAGTGCCGAAGCCGGAACGTGCAGTCTGACCGGCGTTTGCGGCGGCCAGCAGATACCGGCATCTGCCAGCAGCAGATGGTTATTACAGCGCACGCTGTGGCGATATAAATTGCCAAGGAACGCGCTTTGCTCAACAACGCCTTCAACGGTCAGCCCGCTGTCTTGCGGCGTGCAATTTAATTCAGACAGACTGGCATCGGCACTGCGGAAATAAACGGTTTGCTGCTGACTGGAGGCAGATAAATAATTGCCGTTAATATGCAGAGCCATGTCTGCACTGGCCTGAATATCGTTGAAGGATAATTTGTTATCGGCGCCCATAAAATCGGCGACGAACGGCGTAGCAGGGCGTTGATAAATATCTTCCGGCGTACCAATTTGTTCAATTTTTCCCTGATTTAATACCGCGATGCGGTCGGCCATCACCAGCGCTTCCTGCTGATCGTGGGTGACAATTAATGAGGTAAAGCCCAGTTTCTTTTGCAGCGCTTTTATTTCATGGCGCACGTTCAGGCGGACTTTGGCATCCAGATTGGATAACGGTTCGTCCAGCACCAGCACGTCCGGTTCAATGGCCAGCGCCCGTGCCAGTGCCACGCGCTGCCGCTGGCCGCCGGACAATTCGGTCACTTTCATCTCCGCCAGACCGCTTAAATTCACGATGTGCAGCAGTTCGTTGACCCGGCGGTCAATATCATCACGCCGCCATTTCCGCAGTTTCAGGCCGTAGCCGATATTTTTTGCTACCGTCAGATGCGGCCAAAGCGCATAGCTTTGAAATACCATGGTGATATTGCGCTGTTCCGGCGCGCTGTGGGTAATATCTCTGCCGGCAATCGAAATATCGCCAGCGTTAACGTGAATAAATCCACATAGCGCATTTAATAAGGTGGTTTTCCCGCAGCCGGACGGGCCGAGCAGGGCGATCATCTCGCCTTTCTCTACGACCAGATCGATATTATGCAGCACCACTTTTTCACCGTAGCTGATTTTCAGCCGGGAGATAGTTAAATAACTCATGTCCGTTTCCGCAATCTCTGTTTGCTGGCATTTTTTTGCTTCTGTGAACACGTGTTCATCTTGATGTAAAAAAAATGCAATGTTGGCTCGACATTATGTGAGCCTACTTTGTCGTGTCTTTGTGACAATTTAATTAAGGGCGAAAACTTTTTTGCGAGGGAACCCGTTTTGACATCGTCGTTACGTAAGCAGAGCGTTACCGCTCAGGACGTTGCCCACCGCGCGGGTGTTTCGCGTGCGGTGGTTTCCCGCGCGTTGAGCAACAACGGCAGTATCTCGCCGGAAGCCAGGGAACGGGTGCTGCGCGCCGCAGAAGAGCTGGGCTATCAGGTGAATTTTCTGGCTCAGGGGCTGAACCGTCGGCGGAGCCATCTGATTGGGGTGATTGTTTCGCGCATTGGCGATCCGTTTCGCAGCAGCCTGCTGGACGGGCTGCTCAGTGAAATTCAGCGGCGAGGCTTTCAGGCGCTGGTGGCCGAAATCCGCAGTGAAGCAGATCTGGCCGAAACGCTGCGCCGCTTCACGCAGTTTCGGGTATCCGGAGTGATCGTCACTTCCGGTAAGCCGCCGGAAGCGCTGGTGAATGAATGCGTTGAACAACAGATCCCGGTGGTGGGCATTAACCGCCAGCCGGATATCCCGTTTGTGGATTACGTTTGCTCGGATAACGCTGCGGGCGCAATCCTTGCGGCGGAACAGCTGTATCGGGCCGGTTGCCGACGATTTGGCTGGTTAAATAATCAGGATTCTACCTGGGCGGGCAGGATGCGCGGTGAAGCATTCCGGCTGGCACTGGCCGATCTGGGCATTGATACCGAATGTGATTTACTGCCGCTGATCGCGCCGGAAGAGGGCTATGACGGTGGGTTGCGGGCCGCAGCCGGGCAGGACGTTGACTCACTGGGTATCTTTTGCGCGAACGCGCAGCTGGCGCTGGGTTTTCTTGACGGTATGAAACAGCGCGGCAGGCAGGCCCCGGAAGATTTTCAGCTGATCGGTTTCGACAACACCCCGCAGACCGCGCAGTTTAGTTATCAGCTCACCACACTGCATCAGGACGTCGCTGAAATTGCCCATCAGGCTCTCGCCTGCCTGCTGGAACGGGCCAGCGACCCACAACGACCTTCACGTACCCTCTGGGTGAAGGTGGCACTTATTCACCGGCGCACGTCGCCATCCATCATATAAGGGCAAGGCATGACCGAAGAGCAGCAACAGTCATTGTGTACGTTGATTCGACAACTGGGAAAGCAGGCGCAGGTGCTGCGGGATGCGGGGCTAAAAGTCGATAAAAAAGCCCGCCAGGATTTTGTTTCCCATGCGGATCTGTTTGTGGAAGAGGAAATCAAAGGCTGGCTGCAGGCACATCGGCCTGAAGACGGTTTTCTCGGCGAAGAGAGCGGCCTGCAGGGCGGGGTGCAGGGGATCTGGGTGATCGATCCGATTGACGGCACCACTAACTATATTCTTGGTATGGATTACTGGTGCATCTCACTGGCTTATGTCCGCAAGAATGTCGTCGAGATGGGGATTATTTACGCACCGGATCGTGATGAGTTTTTCTTTTCCCGCCGCGGGCAGGGCGCTTTCCTCAATGAGAAACGATTGCGCCTGCGTGAGCCGGATGCGGAGGCAGTGGTTGTCGGTCTGGGCCGGTCCAGCCGCGCGCCGGTGGAAAGCTACAGCCGCACCATTGACGTGCTGCTTAACGCGGGCATTGAGTATCGTCGCTTCGGGGCGGGGGCGCTGATGCTGGCACATGTCGCCGCCGGGCAGGTACATGCCTACTACGAAGAGCATATGAACAGCTGGGATGCGCTGGCGGGAATGCTGCTGATTGAAGAAGCGGGAGGGAAAAGTAATGCGTTTCTAGAAGACAACGGCCTGCTGAATGGAAACCTGGTGCTGACGGGCTGTGTTGATGTGCAGCAGCGGCTTGCCAGACTGCTGCACACGGGATAATCAAACGCGGGTTATTCCTTCTGCGCCTGAATCCCGGCGGCAATTTTCTTGGGATCGAATTCGTATTTATTGATCGCTGCCGCCAGCCATTCTGCATCGGTCATTGAGTCACTTCGCTCAATAATGACAAGGAAGCTGGCCATTGGAGTGTTGAACGAGGTGCCGTTTACATAGACCGGCACCGTGCCGCTCGGGGTGTTGGTAAGGCGGAACAGCGGCTTTTGATTCAGGTCAACGCACCAGTTTTCAATCAGCCGCGCGTTCTGGTTGTAGCAATACTTCACCACCATCGGATAGAGATAGCGCTCCATATTCAGGTAAACGCCACCGCCCGGAAACGGCATGCGGGTTTTGGTGCTGTAATTTTTTTCAAGATATTCAATTGCACCGCCTTTCTTTTCATTCCCCAATTTCAGCGAGCAAGAACACAGTAAAAAGCTAAGGATTAAAACAGAAAAAGTTTTCATCAATAATGACTTCTCTTCAATAAAACTTCGTATCGTCCATAAATTTCCCGGCCTTAAGGCGAGCGGAAATATCCCGCTACCTGAAGGTGGAAAAGGTATTGTTGAGATGTTTTTGATTGTATTTTAATTGTGCAAAGTGGTTGCGCGGCAGGCTCTCACTTAAACCACGTAAATGTAATGGGTTCTCCTTAATGAGTTTTCTCGTAGTGAGTGGTATGCCCGATCTTTGAATTAGTCTGGTGAAATTAGATCATTACGTTGACTGAATCAGAGATTCGGCGTCATTGTACAGAAAATCAATCGCGGTTAAAGATAAATGTAAATTTATGTTTAACCGACGTTGTACATTAGTACCAGTGGATAATAGAAATACGGTAAGTGTGGATTCCTTAACCCTGAGACAGGGTTATTGGCCTGCTGATTACAGGGAATTAACAGCCAGTTTAATTTTTATCGACAAATAATCTTTCATGCCACTCTGCAAATAAATCCCGGATAAATAGCATGGTCACATCAATACGCGGGACGCGCCGAATATCGCTGTGGGTAATCAGATAAATATCCTGAATGAGCCGCTCTTTGCCGACCGGAATCAATTGACCCGCAAGAAAATCGGGCAGCGCCGTTAATCCTGCACCGGCCATCGCGGCTTCGGCATGCCCCTGCAGCGTTGAAGCGGTAAAAGGAGAATGCGCGGATGGCAGCTGGCCCAGAAGCCACTGCGGCAGCGGCATATCCTGGAGCGTATCATCCCAGCCAATCACCTGATGGTCTGCACCCTGTGCCGTTATTTCTGTCGGGTGCCCGGCCAGATAGGCGGCGCTGGCATACAGGCGGGTGGTCATCTGGCCGATACGTGAGACGATAAACTGGCCGTGCTGCGGTCGGGAAAGGCGAATGGCAATATCCGCCTCCCGCCGGGTGAGGTTAGCTATCCGCATGCTGGTCGCCAGCTCTATGCGCAGTTGTGGATAGCGGCGCTGGAAATCGGGCAACGCAGGGATCAGCAGATGGTTGGCAAAATTCTCCGGCAGTGCAATACGCACCGTGCCTGATACTTCCTGCGCGAAGCTGGAACTCTGCCTGAATGCGTCGTTCATTGCGGATTCTGCACGCTCTGCATGGATCAGTATGGCCTGTGCGGCTTCAGTAAGGACATAGCCCTGTGGGCTGCGCTGAAACAGTACGGTGCCGAGATCCTGTTCCAGCTGCTCGATGTGCCGGGCCACGGAGGAAGGGGCGATGTGCAGCACCTGTGCGGCCGCCGTCAGCGTACCGAGACGTGCCAGCGCAAGAAAAACGGGAATTTCTTTCCAGCCTGCCATTTTCGAATTTTCGAAATTCATCATCGCTTTTTGCCCGTACACTTACCAATTTTGCAAAGATACACTCTCTGTACACGGAATGACAACAGGGGATACGACGATGAATTATCAACAAATCGGCTGGAAGGAATTAACCGCCATTGATGGCCCTCGCGGTGAGCAGACGGTCAGCAGGGTCAGTGAAACCTCAGCGATCATTGCGGAAACGCTGATTGAACATGCTTTTGGTACGGTGTTTGCCGCCTCCACGCTTTCTCGCCGGGAACGGGAACTGGTTACCGTGGGCATGCTCGGTGCGATTGGGGGGGCGGAGCCGCAGCTGCGCATTCACCTTGAGGCAGCGCTGCGCGTGGGGGCCGATCCTGACGAACTGATTGCCCTGGCGGAACATGCCTCGGTGTATGTCGGCTATCCTCGCGCGCTGAACCTGCTGAACGCCACGCGCGCGGCGTTAACCGAAATGGAGCGCTTTCAGCCGCTGACCGCCGGTAAATTCACGCTGGACGATCACCAGACCCGGCTTTATGACAGCGGCGGTGACCGGCCCGTTCTGGTACTGGTTCATGCTCTGGGCCTGGACTGGCGGATGTGGCGGGAGGTCATTCCACTCCTTACCGACCGTTTCCGTGTGATTGCCTACGATCTGCGGGGCTTCGGTGCGGCGGCGGCGGCACCTGTCGCGAACGGTCTACAGGATTATGCGCGGGATCTGGCCGCCGTTCTGGATCGGCTTGGCATCCGCCAGGCGCATATCGCCGGTTTGTCGCTGGGTGGCTCGATTGCCCAGCAGCTGGCCTTAATGGCACCGGAACGCTTCCTGACGCTGACCATTATCGCTGCAACTGCCTGGGCGTTTGACGCTTTCCGCCAGCGTGCCGGTGCAGCAGAAGAGCAGGGAATGGATGCCCAGGTGGCACCCAGCCTGACGCGCTGGTTCCGCCCGGACGATTTAGCGGAAAATGGCTGGGCGGTGCGTTATGCCCGGGACTGCGTGCAGCGCGCCTTTGTCACCGACTGGAATGCCGGCTGGCTGGCGCTGGCCGCTATTGAAACCGGCACCCGGCTGGCGGACATTGCTGTGCCTGCACATATCATTGCCGGGGAGCGGGATGCCTCCACGCCGCCCGAGCTGATGCAGGGAATGCTGGCTATCCCCGGAGCCAGCATGGAGGTTATTGCCGATGCACCGCATATGATCGCGCTCACCCACCCGGAAGCGCTGGCACAGGCGATTCGGCGCGGTACGGCAAAAGGCAGATAACGGCGGATCAGACCTTTGCCACTGTATCTGCACGGGATCAGCCGTGAGGATAGCGTTGAAACGCGGGTTGTGTTTCAAAACGTGCGTTGACCCGCTGAATGGACGGGAATTCAGCGTCCGCGACCACCGCAGGGATCATCTGCTGAATAAAGGTCCAGACCACCGTGCTGCTGATGGCCACCTGATCGGCTTTTTCGCCGAACTGATGTTTTTCAAGTGCACGATCCCATTCCCGGCAGGCGGCCAGCAGCTGCCGGGTCACCCGTTCAATCCACGGCTGATGCTGTTTCTCCGCCGGTCGAAGATGATGCTCATACACATGCTGCACGGCTTTCTCGCTGGCCGCCAGGATCAACCCGAGCAGCCGTAAGTCCTCTGCCAGAGCCTGCGGCCGCTGCGGCAGCAGTTTGTGCGAGGCGTCGGCAACCGTTTCAAAATAGTGAAGAATCAGCGTGGAATCCATCAGCGCGGTGCCGTCGTCGAGCACCAGGGTTGGCGCTTTCACCACCGGATTCTGCTGCGAAAATTCCTCAAAGGTGCTGAATACCGAAAGCGTCTGGCTTTCAAATTCAATGTCGTACAGCGCCAGTGAAACGGCGACGCGCCGTACATAGGGGGAATCCATCATGCCAATCAGTTTCATTACCGCTCCGGGTTTACACATTCGCTAAGACCCCTAACTTACCGTAAATTTTTCCGGGCGATAATCAGCGCTTTCTAACGGCTTTGGTCAGTTTTGGTTACATCAAGGTGGCGGGGTCGTCGCCGATAACCTGTTGAAAATGCGGGGTGCATGATAAGTTAACCCGTATTGCCGGATAATCATTCAGGAGTTGCCGATGTCAGGTTTTCCCCCCATTGCCAGTTTGCGCAGCCTGGAAGCCGTTGCCCGTCTGGGCAGCGTGACCCGTGCAGCAAAAGAGCTTTGCGTGACGCATTCGGCTATCAGCCAGCAGATCAAACAGCTCGAGGAGCTGATCGGCGTGAGGCTGTTTATCCGTCACGGTCGTGGATTACAGATCAATGAGGCGGGCAGGCTGTATGCACTGCACATTCGCGATGCGCTAAGTCGCATCAGTGATGCCACCCGCCTGGTGCAGGTTAATCCGCGAAAATCCGAGCTGACCATCGCCACCGTGCCGTCATTTGGCAACCACTGGCTCACGCCAAGGCTACAGCGTTTTCGCCAGCTGCACCCGCATATTACCCTGCGCCTGACGGTGAGCCTGACCGTTAACGATATTACTGAACATCCCAGCGATATTGTTATTCGTATGGGCAACGGCGACTGGCAGGGCGTGGAGTGCCGGTATCTCTTTGGCGACGAGCTGATTGTGGTGGCTTCACCGACATTTAACGGCGGACGGCTGCCCGCCACGCCGGAAGACGTGGCGGAAAGTCAGATTATTTTCTCGTCGGAGTCCTGGAAAACCTGGTGCAGTAGCGCCGGGCTTGGCGCTGAAATCCTGCCTGCGGGGCTGTGCATTAATGACTCCAATCTGGTGCTGGAGGCAGTAAGGCGCGGGCAGGGCATTGCGCTGGAGAGGCGCACGCTGGTGCAGGATGCGCTGCTGCGTGGTGAACTGGTACAGCTGACCCGTTTTCGTGGCGACTACCCCTGGTCATACTGGCGGGTTACGCCGCTGCACGCTGAGAAACCGGCGGAAGTGGCGCTGTTCAAGGCCTGGCTGGATGAGGAAGTGGCCGCGTGGAAGCTTCAGCAACAACAGCTCCCGGCGCAATGTCAGCAAGATCCGTCAGGCTGACCGCCCGCTGGCTGTGGAATAGTGGTTGCTCAAGGAGAATGTGATGCCAGACGATAAAATTGAAGAGTATCGCCGCCGCTTTGACGGGGTGTTTGCCTATATTGAGCGCCATCTTGACGATGTGCTGCTGCTTGAAAAGTTGAGTGCGGTGGCGCATTTTTCGCCGTATCACTTTCACCGGCAGTTCGCCGCCTGCTGCGGGGTGACGCCGTGGCGATATATTCAGCTGATGCGGCTGAAACATGCTTCGTACCGGCTGGCATTCAACTCTGCGGAAAAAATCACTGATATCGCGCTGGATGCGGGCTTCCAGCATTCGGAGTCGTTCAGCCGGGCATTTAAGCAGATGTTTGGCATGACCCCGAGTGAATTTCGCCTGCAGCCTGCCTGGGTAACCTGGCACCAGCGTATGCCACAGCTAAATCTGAGACGGAGAGAGAAAATGCCCGTTGAAATTAAAACATTTCCGGCAACGCAGATCGCTATGCTGACCCATCGCGGGCAGCACGAGCGTATTAACGAAACGGCAGCGCGCTTTATTGCCTGGCGTAAAACTACCGGATTGTCGCCGGTACTCACCAGCCAGACGTTCGGAATTGCACCGGACGATCCGGCCACCACCGACCCGCAGGTATTTCAGTTTCATATCTGTGGATCGGTCACCGCACCGATCCCGGAGGATAACCCGTTCGGCGTGGTGAACGGCACAATTCCCGGCGGCCGCTGCGCGGTGCTGCGCCACTGCGGATCGCACGATGCATTAACCGAGCTGGCACAGCAGATGTATCGCGACTGGCTGCCTGCGAGCGGCGAGGAACTGCGCGATTTTCCGCTGTATATGCACTATATGAATTTTGTGCATGAGGTGCCGGAACATGAGCTGGTGACGGATATTTATCTGCCGCTGAAGACGTTGTAGTAAGAGTAAAGTACGCAGGATTTAATTCGATGCTGATGCTGATGCTGATGCTGATGCTGATGCTGATGCTGATGCTGATGCTGATGCTGGTACTGGTGCTGGTGCTGGTGCTGGTGCTGGTGCTGGTGCTGGTGCTGGTGCTGGTGCTGGTGCTGGTGCTGGCCGCAGCATCGAATCTGCCTGGCGGATAAGTGAAGAATGCCCCGCCTGCTTAACGCGGCGGGGCACTGCTTATCAGTTAAAACGCCGGGCAACAGAGGCCACGCGCTCACCGAATTTCACTGCGGTTTCCAGATCGCCGGAGGCAATCTTATCCGCGCCCGCGTCTGAAGGCGACTGCACCAGCAGGCCCACGGAGCCGCCGAGGTTGTTCACGTCTTCGCGCGTTGAGGCCAGGGTATTGGCCGGAGGGAAGCCGAGGCTGACCCAGATCCCGCCGTGCTGTGATGCCAGCGTTTGCAGGTACTGCAGGGAGACCTGCTTGTCGCCGTTCAGGCTGGCGCTGTTGCTGAAACCAGCGAAGATTTTATCCTGCCAGCCGCGGGTGAACCAGATTTTGGATGAAGCATCTGCGAACTTTTTGAACTGCCACGGCACGCTGCCCATATAGGTTGGTGCGCCAAAGATGATCGCTTTGGCCTCGTTTAGTTTCTGCCAGTCGCTCTCCTGGATATCGCCATTCTGGTCAACGGCAATCAGTTCAGCCTGTGCGCCCTCGGCCACTTTCTCTGCCACCAGCTTGGTATGTCCGTAGCCGGAAAAATAAACCACCGCAATACTCATGATAGATCCCCTTGATTAACAATCGTTATTCGGTCCGGCCCGTGAGCGTTTACGCCCCGGCCAGAAATCTCATCCACAACACTTTCTGAATTCAGCGCGTTCGCGTATGGCTTTGCTATTTCTTGCGCCTTAGTATCCAATAGAAACCACGTGCAAGTTATACCAGCGTTGTTTACAGCGCGGAAGAAGGCACCTTATCGCCACTACGTTTCCAAAAGGAAACCGGCACCAGAGGAATAAGCATATGAATAAAGAGCATTTAGCCTGGGATGTGTACAGCAATCAGTGCCCGACCCGCGAGGTGCTGGCCAGGCTGGCGGACAAATGGGCGCTGCTGATTCTGGGCCGGTTGGAAAGCGGCCCGGTGCGTTTTAACAACCTGCGCCGCGACGTACAGGGCATTTCACAGAAGGTATTAACCCAGACTTTGCGCAAGCTGGAGCGCGACGGCCTGATCGCCCGCCAGGTTTTTGCTACCGTGCCGGTCACGGTGGAATACAGCATCACCCCGCTGGGCCAGACGCTGACTAAAACCGTTTCGGTATTGATGCACTGGGCGGAAAAGAATATGGATGCGGTACTGGCGGCGCAGGCGGCTTATGATGCGGCGAATGTGGGGTGACTAACCGGTAGCCGCAAACGGCAGCAGGTTAACTGGCTCTGCAAATGATGTGACAGTGCATTCATGAGGTGGATTGAACTGTGCATCCGATAGCAGCAGTGTTGTTTGATTTTTGTACTTCAAACATGAACAAACAAAGTATAAGCTATCACCTGGTGCTAGAGTTAAGTTTACAGGATGTAAGCCAGATGCGTGTATTCAAAACCAGATGGTTTAGCAAGGTGGCTAAATCTCACGCTATCAATGATAGCGAGTTATGCAAAACTGTTAAGGCTGTAATACAGGGGAAAGCGGACGATCTCGGTGGGGGAGTCTATAAAAAACGCCTAAACCAAAATCGCGATAGGGCTATTATTTTGGCAAAAGGTGGGGAGCATTGGTATTACACTTACCTTTATGCCAAGCAGGATAAAGCCAATATCGATCGAGGCGAACTGTCTGCATTTCGTGAACTGGCCAGGCATTATGCAACGCTTGTTGATAAGAAAATTTTGGCATTGGTTGTAAGTAAAGAACTGGTGGAGATTTGCCATGACGACGAGAAGTAAATTTAAAAGCCCGGCATTCGAAGCAATCCACATTGCAGCAGCAGGATTATTCAGTGTGGATGCTATTCCTGCTGAAACAATGCGCAACTTTGATAAGGCCTGTCTTAGTAACGTGGAAAACCTTCAGCCGACTGAAATAAAGGCACTTCGTGAAAAGTTAAACGTCAGTCAGCCCGTTTTCGCCAGGTACCTGAACACCAGCGTTTCGACAGTGCAAAAATGGGAAACTGGGGTAAAACGTCCTGGCGGGCTGTCGTTGAAATTACTGAGGGTGGTCCAGAAGCATGGGCTGGAAGTGCTGATCTGATTGAAATGTTAAACAAACAGCATCGCTGTGTTGAAAAGTGAGTCACAAGCCAGTTAAGTTTGCCGATAATACTGTCTGGCAAGATATCTGTGTCATTCATCACTGAAATATTACCCTGTGATTGACTCCGTCCGCGCATCGAAATCAATGCGTAGCGGAACCCCCAGTGGAAGGGTGAGCATGGGACGCGCAAAGAAAGCGAGAGGTATTGTCATAAAGCAGTTTGGGCCAGCCGCGTCCGTTGCAAAGCCATATCGGATTCTCTTCCCTGATTACAGTGGCGCCACATTGTCCACTTCATGCTGGAAAACGTAGGGATCGGACAGCAGTTCAAAGGCTTCATCGTCCGGGTAGGTGACGGCAACGTGGTAGTCTTCACCGGCAAAGGCTTTCACCGCAGCAAGATCCTGCCAGTATGTCGCCAGGAAAAAATGTTCCCAGTCTGCCTGAGTTTCCCGGCGCACCAGCGCTCCGCAGTTCCCCGGCACGCTTTTTGAGTGTTCCACGCCGGTTTCCTCAAGGTGCTGAGCAAAACCCTCAGCGTGTTTTAGCGGCACGCAGCCGTGCCATGTCCTGACTATCATCCGCATTCCCTTTCCTGGTCAAATAATCTAACCATACTATCGTAAAAAACAGGATTGTGTAGGGGTGAAAACGGGGCCTGCAAGAGACCCCTTTGAAGAAAATGGCTGAAGAGTTCATAGGTTTAAGGCGGGCGAATCGTTAAAACTGCGCTACGACTGCGCTATGGCAGCGCCGCTATCGCTGAACATTAGCGCCCGACCCGGGCCGCCAGTGCGGCAGGATAGCGTTCGCCGGTAATCTTCACCGTTTCCAGCGCCTGTGCGATCTGGCGCAGCTCATGCTGATTCAAAGCGACATTCGCCGCCGCCAGGTTTTCATCCAGCCGGTGCAGCTTCGTCGTGCCCGGGATTGGCACAATCCACGGCTTCTGTGCCAGCAGCCATGCCAGCGCTATCTGCGCAGGGGTGATGCCTTTTTCTGCCGCGATGCCGGCCAGCAGAACCCGCAGCTGTTCATTCGCTTCCAGCGCGTCGGCGGCAAAGCGCGGAACCTTACTGCGGAAATCGTCATCACCAAAGGTGGTTCCTGCTTTAATTGCCCCGGTCAGGAAGCCTTTGCCCAGCGGGCTGAACGGAACAAACCCGATGCCCAGCTCTTCCAGCAGCGGCAGGATTTCCTGCTCGGGTTCACGCCACCACAGGGAGTACTCGCTTTGCAGCGCGGCGACCGGCTGCACGGCATGCGCGCGGCGAATGGTCTGCGCACCGGCTTCCGACAGGCCGAAGTGCTTCACCTTGCCTTCGGCAATCAGATCCTTCACCACCCCGGCAACGTCTTCAATCGGCACATCCGGATCGACGCGGTGCTGATACAGCAGGTCGATAACCTCCGTATTCAGCCGACGCAGCGATCCTTCCACGGCCTGGCGAATGTGCTCCGGGCGGCTGTTTAAAATCTGCTGCTTGTTGTCATCGCCGAAGGTAAAGCCGAATTTGGTCGCGATGACCACCCGGTCGCGAAACGGTTTTAGCGCCTCGCCAACGACTTCTTCGTTGAGATACGGGCCGTACACTTCGGCAGTATCAAAGAAGGTGACGCCGCGTTCCACGGCGGCGCGGATCAGTTCGATGGCCTGACGGGTGTCCGTTGCGGGGCCGTAGCCGTGGCTCAGGCCCATACAGCCCAGCCCGAGCGCCGAGACTTCCAGTCCGGAATGACCAAGATAACGTTTTTGCATCACGTAACTCCCTTATTTGTCAGGATGTTAAACATCAAGTTTACGGCCGGTCAGCCATTCAATTCTCGCCGGGTCGCGGTGTGAGAAGAACGCGCTGGTGGCGGTATCCAGCGCGGTAATTTGCTGCATATCCTGCGGGCTAAGCGTGAAGTCGAGGATGCTCATGTTCTCTGCCATCCGCGCCCGTTGTACGGTCTTTGCCAGCGAGACGATGCCACGCTGGAAAATCCAGCGCAGCACAACCTGGCCCACGCTTTTACCGTACTGCTCACCGATGGCGGTTAACAGCGGATGCTGGAACAGGCCGTTTCGGCCTTCGGCAAAGGGTGCCCAGGCTTCAGGCTGGATACCACGGCCCAGCATCCACGGCACCGGGTGCAGCTGTTGGTTGAAGGGGTTAACTTCAATCTGATTGACGGCGGGAACGACCGTGTTAAAAGCGATGAGGTCGGCAAGTCGGTCCGGGTGGAAGTTGCTGACGCCGATCGCCCGGATTTTCCCGGCCTGATACAGCTCCTGCATCGCCCGCCAGGCACCGTGGACGTCGCCGTAGGGCTGATGAATCAGATAGAGGTCAACATAGTCCAGCTGCAGCCGATTCAGCGAACGTTCAAACTGGGCTTTCGCGCCGTCATAGCTGGCATCCTGCAGCCACAGTTTGGTGGTGATGAACAGCTCGCTGCGCGCGATGCCGCTTTGTTTAAGCGCATTGCCGACCTGGGTTTCATTCTGGTAGGACGCAGCGGTATCAATCAGGCGATAGCCGACATCGATAGCGTCAATCACGGCACGCTCGCATTCGGCGGCGTCGGTCATCTGGAATACACCAAAGCCCAGCAGGGGCATTTTAGTGCCGTTGTTCAGTGTTACCGAGTGCATCACGATTTCCCTCAGCGGTGGTCAGAGGGAAAAGCATAACCCGGAGTGATTGATGTGATTAGAGGAGTTAATTTGCCAGGGTTTATGATTATTTTTCATAAATAATCGACCAGCTCAGCTCAGCTCAGCTCAGCTCAGCTCAGGCCAGCTCAGGCCAGATCAGCTTCGCACTGCCTCCAGCCAGTCGTTGACCGTTTCACCAGCGGCTTATCCCGGCGAGCCGCTGTCAGCGGAACAGTTGCCAGCGTCAGCCCGGCCATGGCGGAGAGCAGCATTCGGCGAGTGGGATCGGGTTTTTCTTGCCTGACGGGCGGCTAATCGGCCCGGTACACGCGATGGCTGCTGCCTGTGTGTCCGGGGAGTGGCAATCAGAGTAGCCTTAGCGAGGGAATAATATAATGGTGTCAGGCAGGCAGGGGTTATGAAGCGGATTCATAGATGATTTAATTGAAGTGACTCTGTACAATCTCTACCGTTCAAAATTGATGTCTATTATAACGTGCATTATAATGTGTATTGTTGGGTACACTAAAAGGTGAATCATGGAACGTATTCTTGCGGAAAAATCCATCAACATCACAGAGTTGAGAAAAAACCCGGCGAAATATTTTATTGATGAACCGGTCGCCGTACTGTCAAATAACCGGCCTGCGGGCTATATGGTGAGTGCACGGGTGTTTGAAGCACTGATCGATCTGTTAGAAGAGAAACAGGGCAAAACGCATATTGCCGCACGTTTTCGGCCTGCGGCTGAACGCTTGAGCCATATTGCCGATAGTGGGCAGGCGCTATTGGACAGCGCCTCGGATAAGGATCTCACTGAGTTCACGGAATGAGCATAAGGATTTTTAAATCTGCACTAATCCGCCAGCAATTGAGCCAGCAGGAACTGGATGATTTGGTTGCGGATTTTCTGATCTATAAACAGGAAGATGTACTGCCCGATACGTTTGGTCGGGACGCACTTTATGACGATGATGCCACCTCTCCCTTAGTGAAAGAGGAGCGGGTGGCACATATCCATCTCGCCGATGCAGACTCGCATTTCCCTCATTTTCTCCGCCAGTTCAAACGCACCAGCGATCTTGCTCATCTGGTTTACTGCCAGGGTGTAATGGAGCCTGACTGCTATCTTCTGATTATCATTCTCAAGCCCGACGCACACAAAATGGCAAGAAATAACAACCATATGCACAAGATTGGCGCCATGGCTGAAGCATTTAAAATGAAACATTAAAAGCGTTAATCATCAGCCCTCTTTCCGCCGCAGCATCGCCATCAGCGGCGTGACCGAAATGCCGTGTACCAGCACGCTGGCGGTGACAATGGTCAGGGCGATATCGGTCACCCGTGTGGCATCTGCCCCCTGCATACCGTGGACCCAGGCGTAAGCGATATAGTTCAGGCTGCCAATGCCGCGGATGCCCAGCCAGCCCAGACTGGCGCGATGCAGCAGCGTGGTGCCGGAACGCCAGGTCACGAAAAATACCGCCAGCGGGCGGATCACCACAAAAATAAGCAGCGCCAGCAGCAGGGCGGATGCATTCCAGTGGCCGGAAAGCGTAACGCCCAGCACGATGATCAGCCCGGCGGCCAGCAGCCGCTCCACTGTATCGCCAAAGGAGAGCGCATCGCCGATCACCAGACCGACCGATTTAATCGGCGTGCGCTCCTCAATGCCGTGGCGCGTGTGCGGGTTAATCTGCATCTCTGCCGGAAAATCGTGAATATCTTCCTCTTTGTCAGCGTGTCTTCTCTGCACGCTGATTTCAGCGCTGCGTAGCCCGATACCCGCGGCAAAAGCAGCCAGAAAGCCCGATGCGCTGAGAGACATCGCCAGTGAAAAACTCAGGCAGATAAGCGCCAGAGCAACGAAATCACTGGGTGCCATGTCCCCCTGCGCATGGCGCGATCGGGTAGCAATCAGGCCAATAAACCGGCCCAGTGCAAAACCAATCAGTAGACCTCCTGCCAGCGCCCAAACCAGATCAACGCTCACCCAGGCGAACCATTCCTCCACGGCAGGGACCTCTCCAGCTTGATACCAGATCAATGCCAGCATCAGGAAGGGCAGCGCCGTGCCGTCATTCAGGCCTGCCTCGCTGGAAAGGGCGATGCGTAACTGGTCACCGTCGCGCGCATCGTTGATCGAAACCAGGCTCGCCAGCACCGGATCGGTCGGCGCCAGAATAGCGGCCAGCGCCAGCGAAAGTGGCCAGGACAGCCCCATCAGATAGTGCGCGGCGATCATAATGCCGGCGATAGTCAGCAGCATTCCCGGTAGCGCCAGCATGATGCCGGTTTTCCAGTAGGAAAAGGTGAGCGGAAGGCGGATTTTCAGGCCGGTAATAAACAGCGACGCCGCCATGGCGATCTCGGTTATCCGGCTCGTAAGGGAGGCGTGTGCCAAGATATCAAGGTAGACGATGTTCAGCCCCAGGGGGCCGCAGCCGATGCCCACCAGCAGATAAAGGCCGAACACTGGTATCGGCGCGCGGCTGATCCAGCCATAGGACAACGACATCAAAAGTAACAGGCCGCCCGCTGCTGCCGTCCACGCCAGATATCCCATACTTCTCCACTTCAGAATAAAAATTTCATTCTTAGGTATAGTTGTTCAGGTCGGTGTTTTCCAGCCGTAGGGGCACAGCCGAACCGGTGAAGATGGTCCGACGGCGCGCAGATAAGCTAAAACTTTGCCTTCGCGGGCGACCTATTCCTGCACCCCACCAAAGGTGGAAATCACCCGTTCGATATGCAGTTTCATCGCCTGCCTGGCGGCTTTCGCATTGCGTTTTTCCAGTGC
The DNA here is from genome assembly GCF_016909495.1 of Pantoea coffeiphila. Taxonomy (GTDB): domain Bacteria; phylum Pseudomonadota; class Gammaproteobacteria; order Enterobacterales; family Enterobacteriaceae; genus Erwinia; species Erwinia coffeiphila. The sequence continues at coordinate 160,634 of NZ_JAFBFW010000007.1, forward strand.
GTTCAGAATGGCAAGATGCTCATGCTCTGAAACGTTTGGCATATCGCTCGGCGTGAAGTGCGCCTGCAACATGCGGAACATGCTGCCGTAGCGGTGCCCAAGCAGGTGGCCAATGATAAATCCATAAGCAGGATTGCCGCTGGCCTGGGCGATGCGGATATGGAATAACCTGTCGCCGGGATGGGTGTGTGAATTCGCCCGGTTATCTTCACAGTTTTGTTTATAGGCTGCGCGGATCGCCTCCAGCTCGGCATCGCTGGCGTGCAGCGCGGCCAGCGCGGCGGCTTCCGGCTCAATCAGCAGACGGGCCTGTAACAGCGAGAAGGGCGGCAGCTCGGTGGAGAAGTCCAGATTAATCCCCAGCTCGTCGTCCGGCTCGTGCCACTGATCGCGTCCGGCTTCGGCCATCACCGGCTCCGCATTGCTGCGCCGCGCCTTTACGATCACGCCGTTGCCAACCTTCACATCGACCAGGCCTATCACCTCAAGTGCAATCAGCGCCTCGCGCACTGATGCCCGACTGACCTGTAGCTGTTCGGCCAGTTCACGCTCGGCGGGAAGGCGACTGCCGGGCGGAAATTCGTTATTGTCGATCAGCTTGATCAATTGATCGGCTATCTGCCTGTAAAGCCTTGGGTTTTCCATCTTTTTTATCGGCATGTCGCGCTTACCTGAAAATTAAATTTAAGTGACTGCGTGCACAAAAAAGCAACATCACACTTGCCAATGTTACGTAAATGTCAATAAAAAGTAATTCTTCTGCGGCCATCTCGGTACTTTTACGACCCTCAATGTGAGGGAAAGTTCACCTTCAATGGCCTGACCATTAGATCATTATACCAAAGGAGTTGCAATGAACCTACAGGGGAAACGCGTGCTGATCACCGCCGCCGGGCAGGGGATTGGGCTGGCTACCGCTCGCCACTTCGCCGAACTCGGAGCCGAGGTGATCGCCAGCGATATTCAGCTTTCCGCGCTGCACGATCTGCCGGGCATTACGCCCTATCAGCTGGACGTGACCGACCGGCAGGCGATCGCCCGGGCGGCAGAAGAAATCGGCACGCTGGACGTGTTGTTCAACTGCGCGGGTGTGGTGCACAGCGGCAGCCTGCTGGCGTGCAGCGAGAAGGAGTGGCAGTTCGCCCTGGATCTTAACGTGACCGCCATGTTCCACATGATTCAGGCATTTTTGCCGGCCATGCTGGCGCAGAAAAAAGGGTCGATTATCAACATGTCGTCGGTGGCCTCCAGCGTGAAGGGCGTGGCTAACCGTTTCGCCTACAGCACCACCAAGGCGGCGGTGATCGGCCTGACGCGCTCGGTAGCGGCGGATTTTATCGGCGACGGCATCCGCTGTAATGCTATCTGCCCGGGCACCGTCGATTCGCCTTCGCTGCGCCAGCGTATTGCCACGCAGGCCCAGGCCGAAGGGAAAAGCGAAGAGGAAGTCTATCGCGCCTTCGTGGCCCGTCAGCCGATTGGCCGCATCGGCACTGCCGAAGAGATCGCCGCGCTGGCAGCCTATCTGGCCTCCGACGCCAGCGCTTACACCACCGGCACCGCGCAGATTATTGATGGCGGCTGGAGCAATTAATTAAGGAGCACGGCATGAAATTAGTTCGTATTGGTGAACCCGGCCAGGAGCGCCCGGCTATCGTTGATGAAACCGGCGCGCTGCGCGATATCTCCGGCTATGTCGACGATATTGCCGGGGAGGTTCTGCTGCCGCAGTCGCTGGAAAAGCTGCGTCATCTGCCCGTGCATAGCCTGCCGAAAATTGACGGTACCCCGCGAATTGGGGCCTGCGTGGGCCGCATCGGTAAGTTTATCTGCATCGGCCTGAACTACGCCGATCACGCGGCGGAAACCGGCGCAGCGATTCCCGCCGAACCGGTGGTGTTCAGCAAATGGACCAGCTCGGTGGTCGGGCCGAACGATGCAGTGCGCATTCCACGCGGCTCGGTAAAAACCGACTGGGAAGTCGAGCTGGGCGTGGTGATCGGCAAGGGCGGCAGCTACATCAGCGAGGACGATGCCCTGGATCACGTTGCGGGCTACTGCGTGATTAACGATATCTCCGAACGCGAATACCAGCTTGAACGCGGCGGCACCTGGGACAAAGGCAAGGGCTGCGATACCTTCGGCCCGATCGGCCCGTGGCTGGTCACCGCCGATGAAATTGCCGATCCGCAGCAGTTGAATCTGTGGCTGGAAGTGGACGGTCATCGCTATCAGAACGGCAACACGCGCACGATGATCTTCACCGTGGCGCAGATTATCAGCTATCTCAGCCGCTTTATGAGCCTGCAGCCGGGTGATGTGATTTCAACCGGCACGCCGCCGGGCGTCGGGCTGGGTCAGACCCCGCCGGTTTATTTACGTGCGGGCCAGACCATGCGTCTGGGTATTGAAGGGCTGGGTGAACAGCGTCAAACCACCGTTGGAGAATCACTGTGACTACATTAACCGCCCTGCGCGTAGAAGATATCCGTTTCCCGACCTCGCAGCATCTCGACGGCTCCGATGCGATGAACCCGGACCCGGACTACTCCGCCGCCTATGTGATTATCGAAACCGATAACCCGGCGCTGAGCGGCCACGGACTGACTTTCACCATCGGGCGCGGCAACGAGATTTGCTGTGCGGCGATCCGCGCCATGCAGCATCTGCTGGTGGGGCGGCGACTGGCGGATATCACCGCCGACATGGGGCAGTTCTGGCGGGAGATCACCGGCGACAGTCAGCTGCGCTGGATCGGCCCGGATAAGGGGGCGATGCACCTGGCGACCGGCGCGGTGGTCAATGCCGTGTGGGATCTGTGGGCCAAGTCGGCAGGCAAACCGCTGTGGCGGCTGGTGGCCGATATGTCACCGCAGGAGCTGATGCGCTGCATCGATTTCCGCTATCTGACCGACTGTATTACGCCGGCCGAGGCGCTGGATCTGCTGGCCACCCGCGAAGCAGGGAAAGCGCAGCGCATCGCCGATCTGCAGGAAAACGGTTATCCCTGCTACACCACCTCGGCGGGCTGGCTGGGCTACGACGACGACAAGCTGCGTCGCCTGTGCCAGGAAGCGGTGGATGCGGGCTTTTCGCATATCAAACTCAAGGTGGGTCGCGACCTGGCCGACGACAAGCGCCGCGTGGCGATAGCCCGCGACGTGCTCGGCCCGCACCGCCAGCTGATGATCGATGCCAATCAGGTGTGGGAGGTCAACGAGGCGGTGGACTGGGTGAAGGAGCTGGCGTTTGCCGAGCCGTGGTTTATCGAAGAGCCGACCAGCCCCGACGACGTGGAGGGCCACCGCCGCATCCGCGAAGGGGTGCATCCGATTAAGGTCGCCACCGGTGAAATGTGCCAGAACCGTATTCTGTTTAAGCAGTTCATTATGCGTGAAGCCATCGACGTGGTGCAGATCGATGCCTGCCGCCTCGGGGGCGTCAATGAGGTGCTGGCGGTGATGCTGATGGCGGCAAAATACGGCCTGCCTGTTTGCCCGCACGCAGGTGGCGTTGGGCTGTGTGAATACGTCCAGCATCTGTCGATGATTGATTTCGTCTGCATCGCCGGGACGCACGAAGGGCGGGTGATCGAGTTTGTCGACCATCTTCACGAGCACTTCCTGCATCCGTGCGACATTCGCGGTGCGGCCTATATGCCGCCGACGGCACCCGGTTTCTCCATCGAAATGCATCCCGCCTCGCTGGCGCAGTACCGCTTTCAGGGCGAGGGAGCATAACGGTGCGTATTGATGCCCATCAGCACTACTGGCGCTATCGGGCGGCGGATTTTCCGTGGATTGACGAGCAGATGGTGCAGCTGCGACAGGACTTTTTGCCGGTTGACCTGACGCCGCTGCTGGTGGGGCGGGATTTTGACGGCGCGATTACCGTTCAGGCGCGGCAAAGCCTGGACGAGACGGCGCAGCTGTTGCAGTGGGCGGAGTCGCGCGGCAAGGCGGATGCGGTGGTTGGCTGGGTGGATATCACCGCCGCCGATCTGGCCCGTCAGCTGGAAACGCTGCGCCACCCGCGCCTGCGCGGCTTCCGGCACCTGGTGCAGGATGACCCGGACCCGGCCCGCTGGCTGCATCAGCCTTCGGTCGCTGCCGGGATGAGTGAGCTACAGCGGCAGGGCTACGCCTGGGACATGCTGGTGACCTGGCGGCATCTGCCGGAGTTAACCGCTTTTGCCGCGCGGCATGATGAACACTGGCTGGTGCTGGATCATCTGGGGAAGCCCGATATCGCGCGTGGCGCAACGGCCTGGGGCGAGCAGGTCGCCGAGCTGGCAGCGATGCCGCACGTGGTCTGCAAGCTGTCCGGGCTGGTGACGGAAGCCCCCGAGGGGCGGTGGAGCGCGGCACAGCTACGCCCGTTTATTGAGGAAGCGCTGGCGCGGTTTGGCCCGCAGCGCCTGATGTTCGGCTCCGACTGGCCTGTGTGCCTGCTGGCGGCGAACTACGACGAGGTCAGCCAGCTGCTGGAGGACGCAACAGACGCCCTCACGGCGGATGAGCAGGCGCAGATTTGGGGAACAACCGCGGCCCGCGTTTATGGCCTGACAGGAGGCGAAAGTGGATCTGTTTTTAAAAGATAAAGTGGTGATTGTCACCGGTGGCGGCTCCGGGATCGGGGCGGCGATATCAAAACTGCTGGCGGAGGAAGGGGCGATCCCGGTGATTGTCACCAACCGCATGCCGGACGAGATCTGGCTGGCGGATGTGCGGCGCTTGCAGCCCGCGCTGGAAACGGTGATCGCCGAACTCTGTGATGAAGAGAACTGCCGCACGGCGGTTGAACAGGTGATGAAGCGCTTTGGCCGGGTGGATGCGCTGGTGAATAACGCCGGGGTAAACGACGGCGTCGGGCTGGAGGCCGGGCGGGCAGCGTTTGTCTCCTCGCTGGAGAAAAACCTGATCCATTACTACCAGATGACCCATTTCTGCCAGCGGGCGCTGGAAAACAGCCGGGGTGCGGTGGTGAATATCGCCTCAAAAACTGCGCTGAGCGGGCAGGGCGGCACCAGCGGCTACTGTGCGGCGAAGGGGGCTATTCTGTCGCTGACCCGCGAATGGGCGGTGTCCCTGCGTGAAAGCGGCGTGCGGGTGAATGCGGTGGTTCCGGCCGAGGTGATGACCCCGCTGTACGAGCAGTGGATCGCCAGCTTTGACGATCCCGCCGCCCAGCTGGAGAAAATTAATGAACGCATTCCGCTCGGCAAGCGCATGACCACCCCGGAAGAGATCGCCAACACCGTGGTATTCCTGCTGTCGCCGCGCGCCTCGCACACTACCGGTGAGTGGCTGAGCGTTGACGGCGGCTATCTGCATCTTGACCGGGCGCTGCTGTGAGCGGCCGGACGCAGCGGTTCTGCCAGGCGCTGGACCTGGTAGACAGCGAAGAAAAAATCGCCGAATACCAGCGGCTGCATCAGCACATCTGGCCGGAGGTGGCGGCGCATATCCGGCAGCACGGCGTGGTCGATATGGAAATTTATCGCCTCGGCACCCGGCTTTTTATGATTCTGGAGGTGGACGAACGCTTTGACGGAGAACGTTTTAATCAGGCAGCGCTGAACAACCCGATCATTCAGCGCTGGGAAGAACAGATGTGGCAATACCAGAAGCCCACCCCGTGGACCGCCAGCGGCGAGAAATGGGTGGCGATGGCGCGAATATTCTCTTTGCAGGACCAATAAAAACTCTTACCACCCTACAAGTACGCTATGAGGATATAACTATGTCTACAGAACGAATCCGGATGTCATCAAGCATCGGGAGCGGCGGGAGCGTCAGTGTACGCTGGGCGTTTATGCTGATCACCACGCTGTTTTTTATGTGGGGCGTGTCATACGGCCTGCTTGACGTCCTGAACAAGCATTTCCAGGAAACGCTGCACGTGACCAAAGCGCAGTCCGGCCTGTTACAGGGTGCCTACTTTGGTGCCTATTTCCTGGTGGCAATGCCGGCGGGCTACTTTATGAGCCGCCGGGGCTACAAAGCCGGTATTCTGGCCGGTTTGATGCTGTACGCCGTCGGCGCGCTGCTGTTTGTGCCTGCGGCGATGGTGAATAACTTTATGATGTTCCTGTTTGCGCTGTTCGTACTGGCCTGTGGGCTGGGCTGCCTGGAGACGGCGGCGAACCCTTACGCCACCGTGCTGGGCGACCCGAACGGCGCGGAGCGCCGCCTTAACCTGGCGCAGTCGTTTAACGGTCTGGGCCAGTTTGTCGGGCCGATGATCGGCGGTACGCTGTTCTTCTCGCAGACCACGGCGGATGAAGCGCAGGATACGGTGAAAATGACCTATGTGGCGATTGCCTGCGTGGTGATCGGCATCGCCTTCCTGTTCAAGCGCACCGCGCTGCCGGATATCCGCGAGTCGGAAGAGGCGGCGGCTCAGCACGGTAATACTTCACTGTGGCAGCAGAAGCACTTTGTTGGCGGGGTGGTCGCGCAGTTCTTCTATGTGGCGGCGCAGGTTGGCGTCGGGGCTTTCTTTATCAACTATGCCACCGAGCACTGGCACGGCGTGACCAACCAGAGTGCATCCTACATGCTCTCGGTGGCGATGATCTGCTTTATGCTGGGCCGCTTCTTCTCCACCTGGCTGATGGGCCGCGTGGCACCGGCGCTGATCCTCGCCAGCTATGCGGCAATCAACATCGTGCTCTGTGGCGTGGTAATGCTGGGCGTGGGGGATGTCTCGGTGGTAGCGCTGGTGGCGATCTTCTTCTTTATGTCCACCATGTTCCCGACCATTTTCGCCATGGGGGTGAAAAACCTTGGTAATGCCACCAAGCAGGCCAGCTCGTTTATGATTATGGCCATCGTCGGCGGGGCGATCATGCCTTACTTTATGGGGCTGATTTCCGACAAGCTCAGCACCGCCGTTTCATACGGTCTGCCGCTGCTGTGCTTCGTGGTGGTGCTGTTCTATGCCTTAAGCCAGCGCCGGAACGCGGCTTAAGCGCGCGGGATCATGAAGAAGATGCGGAGTTATCTGCCAGCCACGGGTGCGGCAGGCTCCGTGGGGCTGTCTGTTTCAGAAGGATTTTGAAGCAGGCAGTGACCCGGCGGTTTACGCTGGCTTCGGCATCTGCCATGCTGACGGCGAAAATGGACAGATCGCCAGGAAGCTGCCGCGTGATTGATTTTAAAGACTATATTGTACAAACCGATTCGTTACGTGCAGCCCTGCCCGATAGGGCGGTGATAAGCACTGGCCAGGTGGAAGGGCTGCACTACCGGCTTTTCAGGCAGCGCGAAGAGCCTGAGGATGTGGTGGTGATTTATCATGGCGGCGGCGTAAGCGGCGATGCCGGCTACGACGTTATTGCCCGCCAGCTCTGCGCCGAAGGGCCTGTCGCGGCCTGCGTAGTCGATATTCGCGGGCACGGTTTTTCTACGGGTGAGCGCGGCACGGTCGCCCGACCTGACCGTATCTGGCAGGATGTTGATCTGCTGCTGGCCGAAATGCGCCGTCTTTTTCCCAACGCTCGTCGTCATTTGCTGGGGCACTCCAGCGGAGCCGGCATGTTGCTGAACTCCCTCACACGTTTTCCCTTCACCGAACGGGCGGACAGCCTGATTTTGCTGGCACCGGAGCTGGGGCCGTTTTCCGCTACGGCGAGGAAGACGTCAGCACCGTTTGCCCGCGTGCGGCAGTGGCCGTTTGTGGTCAATGCGCTTAGCGGTGGCAGGCTGATGGGGCAGTCGCAGGGCGTCAGCCTGCTGTTCCCTGCGGCGGTACCTGAGCCACCTGCGGGTCTGGTCCGCCACTACAGCGTTAATATGGCGAATGCCCTGACGCCGCGGCATCCGGGCAAGCAGCTGGCCGCATTGCCGATTGCCACACTGATACTGGCCGCCGAGGAAGATGAGATTATCTGCTGCCGCGCGCTGGGTGAATTAGTCGCCCGATCCGGAAATGCCAGGCTGGCGTTTCAGACGATTGATCGGGCATCGCATCTGGGCTGCGTGTTTGTTGCTTATCGCTTTATTCATGATTTTGTCACTGGTTGCAAAGCGCGCCGTTGAAGGCACAACGCCGGGTTAACTGCTGCCAGCGGAGCGATCGGCGCAGATCGCAATCAGCATCCCGATCAGTGCCGCGCCGCTCAGCACGCGGAATACTTCCTGCCAGGCGGCAATCTCCGGCTGCGTGCCGAGCAGCACTGCGATGACCGCCAGCGTTATCGCACCGGCAGTATACTGACTGGTGACGATCAGCGCGCTGGCACGGCCCTGCTGCGGTTCGGAGACGGCCGCCAGCCCGACGGCAAACATCGCCGGATAAATCAGCCCGTGACCCAGCCCGCTCAGGGCAATCCCGCTAATAAACGAAGGTGAAAGTGGATCGGTCAGATTAACGGACAGCAGCCACAGACCCAGTCCGGCGGAGGCAAAGCCCACTATTAACAGACAGGAACCGGCAAAGCGGACGCTCAGCCTGCTGTAGAACGCGTTGCCGAGCACGATCAGCAGCGCCAGCGGGGTGAACAGCAGCCCGGTGGTGACGGCATCAAGATGCTGGCTCTGCTGCCACAGCAGGGTCATGGCGAAAAACTGACTGCCGACGCTGGCCATATAGCAGGCGCTGCTGAGCCATCCCGTTTGCAGACCGGGCAGAATCCGCAGCGATCGCGGCAGCAGCGGCTGTGGCGCATAGCGTTCGTGCAGAATAAACAGCAGGATCGTCGCCGCCGCCAGGCGGTTGGCGAGGAAATCCGCCGCCCCGCTTTCCGCATAGCGCATGAGTGCCCACACCAGTGCACCCGCCGCCGCGCAGCCGATAACTGCGCCGCTGCCTTGAAGCAACAGGAAGATCGGCCTGTGTATTTTTCCTGCTGAATGGCCGCTTGAGGTTAGGCCTGGCCCCATCTTTAAGTCCGACAGGCTTGTCTGCTTGCCAGCAGCCAGAAAATGCCGTCTGACCAGCCACAGCGCCAGCAGCCCCGGCGGCAGGTTGATAAAGAAAATCGCCCGCCAGCTCAACGCGGTCAGCGCACCACCGAGGATAACACCGGCAACCAGCCCGGATGCGCCGATAGCGCTCCAGATCGCCAGCGCGCGGCGGTGTGAATCACCGCTAAACCGCTGAGCCATCAGCGCCAGCACCGTTGGTTGCAGCAGTGCGGCGGCGATCCCCTGACCAGCGCGCGCGGCCAGTAGCAGTTCACCGCTCTGCGCCAGGCCACCCAGCAGCGAGGCGAATAAAAACAGCGTCATGCCGGCGATAAACATCCGCCTGGCCCCCAGCCGATCGCAGAGTGCGCCACCGCTCAGCAGCAGGGCGGCAAACGTCAGGCCGTACAGCGATACCACCCACTGCATCTCGCTGGCTGAAAGATGAAGCCGCTGCGCCAGCGTGGGCAGGGCAACGTAAACAATGGCGTAATCCAGGGCGATCAGCGCCTGGGCGATGCCGGGTGCCAGCAGCGCGCGGTAAGGGAAATCCGTTCGGGCGCGGATAGAGTCGGGGTGTATATCGGTCATAAGCTGTTCCTGTTGAGTCTTTTGATGAATTTAATTCATCTTTTTCTGCGACAGATAACAGATTAATTCCTGTTTTATGGCACAATCAAAGTCATATTATTCAGCCATGAATGAGTTAATTTCAGCTATGAAGTCACGCCGACTGCCACCGCTTACCGCCATCCGCGCTTTTGATGCCGTTGCCCGCCACGCCAGCTTTAAACTGGCGGCAGAGGAAATTGGCGTGACGCCAACCGCTATCAGCCATCAAATCCGCGTACTGGAGGAGTCGCTCGGCCAGCGGCTGTTTATCCGCTCGGCGCGATCGGTCGCCCTGACTCCCGCCGGAGAGATCCTGTTTCGCGCCTCCGGCAACATCTTTGCTACTCTGCGCGAGGCCGTTGACACCCTTAGCGGGGCAGACCGATCGGCCGCGATGACGCTGAGCACCACCTCGAACTTTTTAACCAACTGGCTGGTGCCCCGCCTGCCGCAGCTGAACGCCGAGCTGCCGGAGCTGGAACTTCGTCTGCATAGCGGAACCGAGCTGGTGGATGTACGCGGTGATAAAGCCGACTGTGCGATTCGCTATAGTATGCGTCCGGACGATATGCTGGATAACACGCTGCTGTATGAGGATCGTTTTGTGCTGATAGCCAGCCCGACGCTGGGTATTAAACAGCCGAAAGACCTGATCGGGCAGACGCTGTTTCATATTGAAAATCGACTGATACCCACCCACGAACCCAGCTGGCAGCACTGGAAGGACGCTTTTGGCCCCGACGAGCTGTTAGTGAAGTCCGGTCTTCATTTTGATGATGAGATGCATGCGATTCAGGCGGCGATCGCCGGACAGGGCGTGTTGCTGGCCAGTGAACTGCTGGTGCAGCACGCTTTGGCGCAGAAGCTGCTGCATATTGCACTACCGGGCAGCCTGCCTGGCGGGAAATACTATTTTGTGACCAGTGCCGACAAGGCCGGGCGCGACAATATCACGGCATTTAAACGCTGGTTGCAGCAGGAGTTTCTGCGGGTTGCACAGCGATCGGGGGCATTCACATCTACACTGACTGATTAAAATTATCTCGCCACACCGTGGGTGGGACTTTATATTTATCGCGAAAGTTTTTACTAAAAATATATGAGCTGCTGAATCCGCAGCGCCAGGCAATCTGATCAATCCTGAGATGGATATCGTTTTCCAGCAGTTCACGCGCTTTAATCAGGCGTGTTTCTTTAATCAATGCCATCACCGTAGTTCTTTGTTCTTTAAACGCGCGGTCCAGACTGGAACGGGAATAGCGCAATCTCAGCGATATATGGTCGGGGGATAACGCCGGATTGGAATAATTCTGCGCGATATACGATCGGGCGGCATTATAAACGTGGCAAAGACTCCCGGTAGAAATCAGTCCGGTTTCCTTAGCGACATCCGCCAACATCAATAAGGCCATATCGTGCAGGCCATCAAGGATCAGCGAGGTTGATTTCGCATTCAGCGAGGCGGAATGGCTGTGCAGCAGCATCATATGCGATTTCATAAATGCCATCAGGTGATGGTTTTCCATAGAAAGCATCGGGCCGGGCAGTTTACCGTCAAAAATCTCCTTAACGGCTTCAATATCCGGGATCAGATACAGCTGCCGCACGTCATCGCTGCGATAGGTGTAGTAATCATTGCGCTCGTGGACCATTAGCGAGCCGGACGTCACCTCCGTAGCGGTGGATTTCTGCCTGCCGCTGATGATTTGCGATCCTTCCAGTAAAAGCGAGAAGTACAGCGAAGACTGTGCGGTTTTATGCGGATCGAAAACGGTAATATTTCGCGAGCCATAAGCGCTGCAAAAATCGCCCTTCGTGCCGGAAATGGTTTTATGCTGCGCGATAATTTCTTCCGGGCGGCGATCGTCAACAACGTCAATGCCATAGCAGCTGATATTCTGCGATATCCGCAAATAGCGCTCATCCGGTGGAATATCCGCGGCGTCAAGTTCATGGGGAACATAGAGTTTTGTTGGTCTGGACATCTTCTAAGGGCATCCTTTATTTTACGGCTAAGGCATTTTTATACACGATGTTGAGGATGCAGACCATTATTGAAAGGTAAATAAAAAGATAATGATTCCATTTTGCGCTATTAATCCCACTGTTTCACTATTTTTATAATTTATATTAATAAATTTCGGGGCTGAATACGCCCCGAAAGTTAATGTTATTTACTTATAGTCAATGAAGTTAAGAATGGCCTGGTTAAATTCTTTCGGGGCCTGAATGAACGCGAAATGGCTGGTATTCGGCAGAATAAGCAGCCCTGCACCGGGAATGGTGTCGGCAATGTATTCCAGATGTTGGCGAACAATCGCTTCATCGCGGTCGCCGTCAACGATCAGTACCGGCGCGCTGATTTTCTTCAGATCGCTGTCGCTCCAGTTCGGCTGAGAGGCCCACATATGGCTAATCTGTTCCACAAAAGCGTCATACTGAGTCGGGGTTTTGGATAGCGTGCGGTACTCATTCCCCGCACGTTCGATGTAGCGGGCAAACACCGGGTTTTTCTCGGTATCCGGCTTCACGCCGCTGGTTTTGGTATTAGGAGCAAAGGCGAAAATTTTACCGATTCGCGCCGGATAGCGAATTGCCAAATCGATGCCGATGATGCCGCCGTCGCTCCAGCCTACGATATCGGCTTTCTGGATCTTGAGCTCGTCCAGCAGCGCGACCACATCATCGCTCATCAGATCGTAGCTGTAGGGTCGGCTATCCCGCGTGCTGCGCCCGTGTCCACGACTGTCTACCACAATGACCTGATGATGCTTTGCCAGCGCCGCAACTTGCTCACCCCAGTAATCTGAGTTCGCCAGCCCGCCGTGTAACAGTACTACCGGCGAGCCTTTGCCAGTCGTCGCGTAGTAGAGCTGGATACCGTTAATACTGGCATAGTGGGGTTTGAGCGCAGCGACCGGAGCAGGCGTATTCGGTAGCTGCTGCCAGCGCTCGCTCCAGGCGATGTGGGATGACGGCCCGGCGGCGATGGCGGCTGAGCTACCGCAAACGCCGGCCATTGAGAGCAGTCCGGCAATAAGCAACGTTTTATTCCTGCGCATAGTTTTATCTCCAGATACGATAAACGGGCTGAAATCGCCCGTCGGCACGTTATTCCCAGTCGGTATTCACCTTAACGTCGTTGGCATCAGGCAGCGCATACACGTCTTCGTTGTACCACTTGCGTGACAGCTCAGCGAGCGTGCCGTCTTTCTTCAGTGCGGCGAGTTCGCTGTCCACCGCTTTGATAAGCTTCGGATCGGCGTTCTTTTTATACAGATAAACGTTCGGGAACAGACCGACGGAATCTGAGGCTTTAAGATTCAGGTTTAGCGCTTTATTTAACGCCAGCAGCGCGCCAATAGGATAGATTGCCGCATCGTATTCCCCGGAGGCCACCGCCTTAAAGATATCGGCAGCAGACTGCTCGCCGTTAGGCTGCAGGTTGATCTGCTGAGTGGGATGTTTTTGGTTGTAGTTATCGATCACCGTGTAGCGGGCATCTGAAGTGTGGATCGGCACCAGCTTTTTCTTGCCGCTCGCCAGATCGCTCAGGTTATGAATATCGTTCTCGTTTTCCCGTACGATTAAACGCAGATCGCTGAGGCCGGAAGGTTCAGCAGACCAGGCGTACTTTGCCGCGCGCTCTTTGGTCAGATAAAAGTGGTCAGCAGCCAGCGTATAGGCCCCGGTCGATAATCCGACAATCATCGCATCGCGTGATACCGCGTTATAGTGGAACTTATAGTCTTTCAGCCGCGCGTCCAGCACCTTTAACAGGTCACCGTCGTAGCCGGTGATGTTGTTATTATCATCAACGAAGCTGAACGGGAAACCGTTAGCATTGACGACCACCTCAACGGTTTCGGCATTCGGGCTTTTATCCACCGCCAGTACCGGGCTGATATTCAGCGCCAGCAGTATAGCGCTTGCCACCAGTAATTTACTTTTCAACATATTTCCCCCAAAAAGAGTAAGACGGCACCACGTTATGCGCGTGGTTCTTCCATCGACGGCTAAGAAACAGCTCCAGGCTGCGCAGTGCCCTGGCGACCACCAGACAGAGCGCGATATAAATCACCAGCACCACGCAGTAAGCTTCGACATAGTGAAACCCGCGCGCGGCGGCGATATTGGCTTTCGCCATCACATCAATCACCGTGATGGTGTAAACCAGCGACGTGTCCTTAATCAGATCGATAACCACGCTGGTGTAGTTGGGCAGGGCGGAAACGGCCGCCTGCGGCAGAATAATGCGGCGAAACTGAGTAAAGCCGGTCAGGCCAACTGACCAGGCTGCTTCACGCTGGCTTTTTTCTACCGCATTCCACGCCGAGCGAAAGGTCTCGGCGAAATAGGCGCTGAATACTACCGAAAAAGCGATAACCGCCGCGCTCAGCGGAGCCAGCTTGTAGCCATAAATCGGCTGTTGCGGGCTGCCAAACCATGCGCTGGCTATCCACGGCCAGACGTAAAAGACGAAATAGAGCATCACCAGCATGGGGACCGATCGACCAAATGAGATCATTATCTGGGCGATAGAGTGCAGCACCGGTATCCGACGAATGATTACCCACGCCAGCAGGCCGCCTAAAAGCGTAGAGAACAACAGCGATAGCAGCGTAATTGCCAGCGTGATGGGCAACGCACTGAGAATAAAAAAGGCGTTATTGCGAATAAATTCAACACTAAACATCAGTGACGGTTACTCCAGTAAATAGTGATACTTTTTCTCTATCCGTGAGGTGAGATAAAAGATGATCAGGTTAAGTAACCAGTAAACAAGAATAACGCTAACAAACGCTGCTACCTGTTTAGCGCCATAACTGTTCTGCGAAATTTTTTGCGCACGGCCAAATATATCGACAATGCCGATAATATTAACCAGTGAGGTCATTTTAACCAGGTTGATTAATAAATTACCGAAATTGGGAATGGCAATAATTAAGCCCTGTGGAAAAATGACTCGCGCTATGCCGATCGAATAGGGAATATTCAGGCTTTTCAGCGCTTCTTTCTGCCCGATATCCACTGCTTCCCACGCGGAGCGCATCATCTCGGCAAAATACGGGCTGATGCCCACCGAGATCGCCAGAATCGCAAAGGCGGTATCGCTAATTAACGCGGCAGGAAGAGCCAGCGAAGAAAGTATCAGCTTGCCGCCAAAGAAAAACAGCAGGATCAGCAGCGCCAGCGGCGCACCGCGCAGCGCGTCGGTCACGGTTTTCACCATTATCCGCAATGCTGTGGAACGACTGTAGCCTGACACGGCGAGGATCAGGCCAAGACCCAGCCCCAGCAGCAGAGAGGCCAGCGTAATACCCAGCGTGACCGTCAGGTTTTCCAGCAGTTTAGGAACAATCAGCGTCAGGTCGGCCAACGTCATCAGCGAAGGTGCGGTCATTGATCGACTCCTTAGGCGTGATAACGCAGGCGAGCGAGGAAGGACTGCGTCCGCTGATGGCGGGCCGCACCAAAAATATGCTCCGGCGGACCCTGCTCAACGATTTCTCCCTGGTCCATAAATACCACGCGTGATGCAACCTGACGGGCAAACTCCATCTCATGGGTGACGATAATCATGGTTTGCCCGCGTGCCGCAATGTCCTGAATCAGCGACAGGATCTCACCGACTTTTTCCGGGTCCAGCGCGGAGGTCGGTTCGTCCAGCAGCAGCACGGCGGGCCGGATTGCCAGCGCGCGCGCAATGCCGATGCGCTGTTTCTGCCCGCCGGAAAGACTGTTAGGGTAGCTGTCTTTTTTGTGCAGCAGGCCTACCAGCTTCAACAACCGTTCAGCGGTGGCGATGGCTTCATGGCGCGGACGCTTTTGCGCGTAGATCAGACCTTCGGTGATATTCTGTAGGGCGGTAAGATTATGAAAAAGATTCCAGGACTGGAATACCATCGCGGTTTTAGCACGCATCTTCTCAATGTCTTTCTTCGCGGCATGCTCACAGTCTACGGTAATATTATCAATGGTAATATTACCTGCGTCGGCAGGTTCAAGAAAATTGAGCGTGCGTAGCAGAGTGGTTTTTCCCGAACCGCTTGGGCCAATAATACAAATTATCTCTCCTGCCTCAATAGAAAGTGACACACCTTTTAATATCCGTTCTCCGGAAAAGCTTTTCGTTATTTTCTCTATGGCTATCATATTTTTTTCGCAGTAACCCGTCCCGTGAATCAGGGATTAAGAGTGATATTTGTGTTTTAAATATTGGCTCGAAAAGTGTTGGCGTTATTTAAAAATAATGGAGAGACGTTATCAGCAAGCTTCGCGGCAATCAATACGCGGGCTTGAGCTAATAAATCACAACATCATCATAAAAATTAATATAGTCAGGGTGAGAGGTGAGAGGAGGTTGTTGGCTTAACCGGGTCAGCCCGCTAAGGACCGACCCACGGTGTTATTCTGTGTAGCTGTGTTCCGCTGCGGGGAAGGAGCCATCCTTAACTGAAGAGACATAGCAAGCAATGGCTGCCTGAATCGTACCGCCATCCGCCATAAAGTTACGCACGAACTTCGGCACGCGGCCGCCAAGGCTCAGTCCCAGCATATCGTGAAGAACCAGCACCTGGCCGTCGGTATCCGGTCCGGCACCAATAACAATAACCGGTATATTGACCGCCAAAGCAATGGCCCTGCCAAGCGCTGCCGGCACGGCTTCAACAAGAATCATTGCTGCACCGGCTTTTTCCAGAGTCAGGGCGGTTTCAACCAGTGCGGCAGCCTGGTCCTGCCCGCGACCCTGAACTTTGAAGCCGCCCAGGACATTGACGGATTGCGGCGTCAGGCCGATATGGGCACATACCGGTACGCCATTTCTTGTCAGTTGGGTAATGGTTTCCGCCAGCCACTCACCCCCTTCCAGCTTCACCATCTGCGCACCTGCCTGCATCAACCTGCCACAGTTGTTGAGTGCGCGTTCGAGGGTGGCGCAGGTCATAAAGGAGAGGTCGGCGATAATAAAGCTGCCGCTGTTGCCGCGCTTCACGCTGGCAGTATGGTAAATCATGTCATCTATTGTGACCGGGAGCGTGCTGTCGTGTCCCTGGAGGATCATCCCCAGCGTATCACCAATCAGCAGCATATCCACACCGGCCTGAGCGGATGTGTGGGCGAAAGTGGCATCGTAGCAGGTCAGCATCGCGATTTTTTCGCCGCGCTGCTTCATGGATTTCAGTTGGCTGAGTGTGATATCAGGCATAAATAGAGTCTCAATAAGTTATGCGAATAAGCTGTTCGGTAATCAAAATGAGCGCGATAACGATCATCAGTACGCCGGAGGTGCGGCTGACCAGCCGGGCGGCGTTGGGACGCGTCTGCAGTATGGCCCTTGAGCCGTAACCTACCAGCAGGTAAACCACTGAACAGCTGACAATATGCAGCAGGCCGAGTGCGGTCATCTGCACGGGTAAGGGCCACGATCCCTGCGGGTCGGTGAACTGCGGCAGCAGGGCGAGGAACAACAGAAACACCTTTGGGTTCAGGCCGCTGACGCACAAACCCCGCAGCGCCCACTGCCATCCGGAGCTGTGTTCTGCATCTGCCGCCACCGCAGGCACAGCGGGATGTCGCAGCATACCCATCCCCAGCCAGAGAAGATAACCCGCTCCCGCTACGGTAAGAACGGCCATTGCCGAATGCATACTGGCGATAAGTGCGCCTGTGCCGATGGCCACAACGATCGTGGCGAGTAAATGCCCCGACAGCAGTCCTGCAATGGCGGGAATGATCGCCCGGCCACGTAAACCGGCGGAAATAGCGTAGGCCCAGTCTGCACCCGGCGTGATGATAAACAGTGCGGACACGGCCCAGAAGGCGATGAAGAGATGCAGGGACATTTTTCTATCTCTCTGATTTAACAGGGGGGGGGGTTATGTTTTTACGGCGAATTAAGCGATGAATTTGAGCCGCGTGCACCGCGGTATTTTGCTTATTGCCTGAAAAGGGTTCATACAGCGTTGTTCTCGTCTGAAGATGAAGTCGGGAAGAAAAGATTATCCTTTCAGCGTTGAAATGTGCTTCCATACCTGTGGTTACTTTCGGCCTTATTGGGTAAATTTTTCCAAATGGACAGAATAGACAGGAAGATTCTTGCTGAGCTGCAATCAGACGGCCGGTTGTCATTAACCGATCTGGCCGACCGCGTAGGATTAAGCCTTTCCCCCTGCCATCGGCGGGTTCGTGCGCTGGAAGAATCCGGGGTCATAAGCGGCTACCGCGCCCACATTCAACCGGAACGGCTGGGGCTGACCTTTTTTGCCATCGTTTTCGTGACGCTAAAAGAGGGCGATCGCCAGGCCGTTGCGGCGTTTGAGTCTGCGGTACAGCAGGTAAAGAATGTGACGCTGGCACAGCGACTGTTCGGCGATCCGGATTACATCCTGCATGTGATTACTGAGGATTTGGAAGCCTTCCAGCGGCTCTATGATGAGCAGTTAAGCGGAATGCCGGGAGTCCGAAGACTGACTTCAACGCTGGTGATGAAGACAGTGGTAAAAGATGGGCCAATGCCGGTGTAGGCTAAAAATATAACGATGTTGAATAGAGGTCTGGTGTGAAAATCAACCTCTTTTACCCTATGGAATATATTATTATGGTACGGATCATGGTTACGCAGGCGCTGTGTCGTGCGTTGAGATAAAAACTGATATTTTGCATTTAATATCGGTGAATCATCATAGGTGGCGACGTGTTACTCAATCTACTGCATGAATTTCGTGAGTCTAAAAATTCAAAAACGCGCAAGCTTAAAACGCTGTACAGATTGATACTGAATCACGGGCCAATAAGGGCAGAGACATTATCGTCACTGGCCCATATCCAGTCGGCAACCTGTGCAAGATTACTGGATGAATTAAGTAAAAGCGGCCTGATTTCGACCGCCGAACTTGGCGAGTCTACGGGCGGCCGTAAACCCATTCTTTACCAGATCAATTCAGCGGATGGCTATGTTATTGGCATCGAGATCAGTGATATCTACTCCACCGTGCTATTACTGAATCTGAAACTTGATATTTTAGGCATGGTGAAGGTTCAGAATAAACGTGTTGAGCCTATAGATCGGATGATTGATGGTTTACTGATTAAAGTTGATGCGCTTTTGTCGGAATATAATTTGACGACGAAGGATATTTTAGGCATCGGTATTGCGCTGGACCACATTCTTGAGCGGGATAAAACCCCACCCGATCGCTATGAGTCTGAAATTTCAGAAATTCAGAATGTTATCGCAAGCAGAGTCGGCTGCCTGGTGACTATCGGTAGCGGAATAAATTTTGCGGCTTTAGCGGAATATCGGTTACGGTATAAATCACAAAGTCAGCGATTTTTATTTACCACCTGCGATACTGAAATCCGCAGCTGCACTATTATCGACAGCGTACTTTCTCGCCTGCCCATCAGCACCGCCCAGTCTTTTGGGCACACGACAATAGATATCAATGGGCTTCACTGTGAATGTGGTTCTGAAGGTTGCCTGAAGCAGTACAGTTCATTGGCGGCAATAAAAAATCAGGTTATACAGCAGCTCCGGCTGGATAAAGAATCAGTGATTAATACGTTGGTTAAAGACGAAAGCGAAATTGATTATCATGTCATTTTTCAGGCACTGGCTATGGATGACCCTCTCTGCCAGTCTGTTTTAGCCGAAGCGGCCCGCTATTATGGTGTGGCAATTGCCAACGCGGTGCTGATATTCCAGCCCGATGTGGTTGTCTGTGGCGGTACGTTAACGCCAAAGAATAACTTTTTTGCGCTGACTAAAGAAACGATAGAAAGAAAGATATCTGCTTTTCCACATATTAAGACCCGCATATTCTCTGCCAGTGATTCTTATGAAATCGTTGCTCAAGGGGCGGGTGGGGCAGTATTAGAAAAGTACCTTGAAGAATAAAGAACGCTATCCATTGGGATTAAACTGACAGATAACTGCGGGATGTGCAGGTATCTGTCAGAGTTTTTTCTATTAGCAGGCAGATGCTTCTTCTTTGTGATGGTAGTGGAAGGTAAAGTAAAAAATAACGGACAGAACGGCAGTGTAAGCCGCGAAAACCAGCCAAATTGTCGGCCAGTCCTTCACGCCATCAATACTGAAATAGTCAACGACCCGCCCGCTCAGTATCGCGCCAAAGTAAGCGCCAACGCCATTCACCATGGTCATAAAGAGCCCCTGTGCGCTGGCTCTCATTCGGGTATCGACGGTTTTTTCGATAAAAATAGAACCTGATATGTTAAAGAAATCAAAAGCACAGCCATACACAATCATCGACAGAATTAAAAACAGTAAGCCAATTGCTGAAGGATCGCCTAAGGCGAAGAAGCCAAATCGTAGCGTCCAGGCAAGCATGCTGAGCAACATGACCGTTTTAATGCCGTAGCGTTTTAAAACAAAGGGAATCGCCAGGATAAAACAGACCTCTGCCATTTGTGAAATCGACAGCAGCAGAGAAGGGTACTGAACAATCAGGCTGTCCTGATAATCAGGATTCCGGGCGAAGTCATGCAGGAACGGGCTGCCAAACGTATTGGTAATCTGTAAAACCGCACCTAACAGCAGGGAAAAAAGGAAGAACACCACCATGATGGGTTGCTTAAACAACACCAGGGCATCCAAACCTAACTTGCTTCCTAAGCCGGAGGTGATGGCTTTTTTTACCACTGGGATGTGCGGGAGCGTCAGGGAATAGACAGCGAGTAACAAAGAACAACCGCCAGCAATGTACAGCTGATTGCTGCTTAATTCGAATTTCAACAGGCTGATCAGCCACATGGCAATGATAAAACCGACCGTGCCGTAGACGCGAACCGGGGGAAAGTTCGTTACGGAGTCGAGCTGATACTGGGATAGTGAAGAGTAGCTGATTGAGTTTGACAGAGCGATGGTCGGCATAAATGCCATCGCATTGATCATCATGACCAGGAACATCACCGTCGGGTCGGTTACCGATGCCGCGTAAAACAGTGTTCCAGCGCAAACTAGATGGCAAATCATATATAGTCGATTCGCCGGGATATATTTGTCGGCGATAATACCTATAATCCCCGGCATCAAAATAGCGGCAATGCCTTTTGAGCTGTATACGATCCCCACTTCTGCACCGGAGAAGTTTAGCGTTCTCATCATATAGGCACCCAGCGTCACCAGCCAGCATCCCCAGATAAAATACTGCATGAATAACATTATTTTTAAACGGTATCTAATGTCCATAAAAGCTCCGGCCGGGACAGTGCGCTATGTATTTTGATGGATGACTGATTAACTCAATCATCATAATGAAATGACCACAGGTGCTGTATATCTGGTGCCGTTAGCACCTGTGGATTAATTAATAAACTGCCGTCAGGGTCAGAATCGCTTAATGACCTCAGTCACCAGATTCAGGAAGGTTGATTTCACTCTTTCTGCTGTTTCAATCACCTCATCATGGCTCAGTGGCTGATCCAAAATACCGCA
The DNA here is from genome assembly GCF_016909495.1 of Pantoea coffeiphila. Lineage (GTDB taxonomy): Bacteria > Pseudomonadota > Gammaproteobacteria > Enterobacterales > Enterobacteriaceae > Erwinia > Erwinia coffeiphila. Next base: position 181,616 of record NZ_JAFBFW010000007.1, read on the forward strand.
CGCCATATTGGTCAGGCACGAAATCCCCACCGTCTTAATCTGGGAATGATGCGCAACCAGTGCCTCTGGCACCGTTGACATTCCTACCGCGTCTGCGCCAAGGGTTCTGATCATGCGGATCTCTGCCGGTGTTTCATACGTTGGGCCGGTCCACCAGGCATAAACGCCTTCACGAAGTGATACCCCTTGCTCCTGAGCGACATCCTTAATTGTCTGGCGAAGTGATTTGTTATACACCTCGCTAACGTCTAAGAAGCGGGTTCCCAGTTCCGGGTTATTCGGCCCCATCAGTGGATTCGCCGCCGTTAAATTAATATGGTCGGTGATCAGCATCAGGTCGCCAGGATTAAACGCTTTATTGACCGCACCGCAGGCATTGGTGATGATTAATTTTTCAACGCCTAACGCTTTCATTACCCGCACCGGGAAAGTGACCTGTTCCAGCGAAAACCCTTCGTAATAATGGAAACGCCCCTTCATTGCCACAACGGTTTTATCGGCAATGGTGCCGATAACCATTTCATTGGCGTGCCCAACCGCTTCTGACTTCGCAAAGTGCGGGATCGCGCTGTAAGGAATACGTACGGCATTTTGCAGCGTGTCTGCAAATGGACCCAGACCGGACCCCAAAATAATACCGACGGTGGGCTTGAGGTCGGTGTGTTCTTGAATAAATTTCAGGCTTTCTAAAATATCATCTGTCTGGTGCATGACGGCTCTCCGCAAGAGTTCGTAATTGAATTTACGGCGATTATATCGTCGGCTGGAGGAGGGGTAAGCGATCTTGATCTCATTTTAAGAAAAAGTGGTGTCAATGGACAAACCGGGGTGGGTTGTGACGCTTACCACAGCAAAAAAGGTACGCGCAGGCTGCGAATAGCGCCCTGATGCTGAATGCCAGGAGGGGTTTCACGTTGAGTTTGTGCGCCGGTATGACAGCCGCGGACAGCATCCCGGCGTTTGTTTCGCGCATAGCAAAAAACCCGCTTAAGTTTCCTTAAGCGGGCTTCTCTAAATATGGCTCCTCTGACTGGACTCGAACCAGTGACATACGGATTAACAGTCCGCCGTTCTACCGACTGAACTACAGAGGAATCGTGTGAACGAGGCGCATATTAGCGATCTGCCTGTTACCTGTCAACAGCAAAAGTAGCGGTGCTATCTGAATGGCGTAGTTTGCAGCAGTCCGTTGTTTTAATGCACAATTCCATCCGGGTTTTGCTGTTCTAACGTGAGTTCCAAACGCTGATAGGGGTCCTGGCGATAAAACTGGCGCAGCCGCGCGTAAACCTGCGGGAATCTCACCAGCAGCAGTTCCGGGGCGCTGAAGAAATACTCCGACAGCACGGCGAAGCATTCCGCGGGATCGCTGGCCGCATAGGCATCAATGGTCGCCGCGTTTTCTCCAACCAGATCGACTTCTTCCTGAATTGCGTTCATCGCCGCCAGCATATCGCGCTCCCAGCCGGCAACGTCACGGAGTGCCATGGCCGGAATACCGGTTGACTCGCCGCTGCCGTGTGCGTCCAGCTTGTGTGCCACCTCGTGGATCACCAGGTTATAACCGGAGCGGTCAAAAGAATCCTGAATATCCAGCCAGTTAAGTACGATCGGACCCTGTTCCCAGCTCTGACCGGACTGCACCATGCGCTCGCGGTGAACCAGGCCAAACTCATCCTGCCATTCGTCATCAACCATAAAAGGGGTAGGGTAAACCAGCACTTCCAGAAAGCCATCCAGCCAGTCGTAGCCGAGGTTGAGCACGGGAAGGCAAAACAACAGTGCCAGACGGCACCGCTTCAACTCGTCCAGTTCAAGATTCTGTAAGCCAACAAGACGTTTCTGACGCAAAAAGCGTGCGGCGAGCGCGATCAGTGTCTGACGTTCATCCTCATTGAGCGGAGCGAGCAGGGGGATCTCAAGCGCCTGTTGCCAGGGTAATCCACTGGTCGCTGCGTCATCATCGCTTTTCCACGGCCATTTGATCATGCTGATATTGCCCCCATGCGCTAATGAATTCCTCTTACACCATGCCGCAGCCGCACAAATGCTGCAACGGGTTAATACACATTGCATGAAATTTGAGCGGCTGACGGGTGTGATGCTGATGAAAGTTGCCAAAACTGATGGCAAATTGAGGGGGATATTCAACCAGTTATATTAGGAATTGTCTGTGACGAAGCGCAAACGACGCTGAAAAACTTCAGCGTCGCGCATCATTCACAACGGTCAGATTCGTTCAAAGTCGATGACCCAGACCCAGGGATTCACTTCCCAACTGGTACCGCCATACTGCGCGGTCCATGCCTTGCGGTAGGCTTCTTTTGGAGAGTCGGTTTCGCTCTGCATAGTAAAGAAGTTATTTAAAAAATGGCTGTCGAACTGTACGCCTTCAGCGATGATGTCATCGTCACTGATATCCTGGATTTTTTCCACACGCAGACGGGTGATCAACAGGTCAATACGGCTGGCCCAGCGCGGCATATGAATACCTGCCTGCCAGCCGGGATGGCCTACGCCATCTTCACTGCCCCAGGCGCTGGTATCGGCACGGTAGCGGCAATACTTGCGGTCTTTGAACGCCGCAGGGTCCTGCTGATAGCGTGCAACGTCTTCAGGGGCAATAACCGGCCCGCGCCAGGTTTCCCGCACCCATAACCGATCGCCCGGCTGGCCGTGCGGGCTGTGGTGGCTGATGTTCTCCATGCTCATTACCAGGTTTCCTTGCAGGTGGTTACGCTTTACATCAATGCCGTAACAGCCTTCATGATTATCCTGAACCGGTCCGAAAGGTTGGGATTTCATGATGCGCCGGGTCTGGCTTTGACGGCCAGAGAGCAGGGCGCGCACCCGTTGATCGCTGAACAAAATCGGGCGTTCTTTCATGGGATAACCTCTATATCTTTCTCAACCAAACCAGTCACATAGTTAAAATGAAAACACAATGCGGAGAACTCCTAACTTAAACCTTTAACACCAATCAGGGGCATTTATTTGGTAAAACATCAGTAAAATTTACTAAAAATAACTGCAAGGATAAATGCTGCTGATGGCGATGTACTGGCGGTAAAGTGGCCGTTTTCAGGCGGCATGCCGACGTCATTTTTGCAGCGTAACATATTTTACATGTTGCTTAATTACAATGTCTTAAAGCAGTGCGGCATTTTTAAAATATTCAGAAAAGTGTGGAGCTTACCTGGAAGGGGTAATGTAAAGCAAACGATAATCTTTGCCATGAGTCGACAGGTGAAACGTTTCGTTACCTTTGCGCTGTATTATGACTGCTTAATGATTTGCGCAAAATTAAAGCGGTATATTTAAGCCGCAGAAAGTACCAGCTTGCAATCAAGCTGTAACATAATGAATACATGTACTATATAGTGATGGAGGTCTCATTTTTACCACCATGCCACAGCTCTTTAGTCGTGGTCTGACGCCACCAGGATCTCAACAAGTCCAAAGAATGAAGGAGAGTCTATTATGCTGAACACCTGGCAATCGCGCTTCGAACAGTGGCTACATCAGAGCTGGCAGAAAGAAGATAAAGCGCATGATGTGGCTCATTTGGCGCGCGTATGGCAAACCGCACAGCGCATTATGCAGGGAAGCGAGGCCGACCCGCTGGTGGTTTTGACCAGCTGCTATTTTCACGACATTGTTAACTTACCGAAAAACCACCCGGAGCGGCATCTGGCTTCTGCCCAGGCGGCGGAAGAAGCCCGACGGGTTCTGCTGACGGAGTTTCCGGACTTTCCTTCAGAAAAAATTGCCGCCGTAATGCACGCGGTTCACGCCCATAGTTTTAGCGCCGCCGTGACGCCAGAGACGCTGGAAGCAAAAATCGTACAGGATGCGGATCGTCTGGAATCTCTGGGCGCTATTGGCCTGGCGCGCGTATTTTATGTCTCCGGCGCGCTGGGGCGTTCGCTGTTTGACAGCCATGATCCATTGGCCCGCGAAAGGCCGCTGGATGATGCCGAATGGGCGCTGGATCATTTCCAAAAAAAGCTGCTTAAGCTGCCGCAAACTATGCAGACCGCCGAAGGCAAACGTCTGGCAGAAATCAATGCAGATTTTTTGGTGGCCTATATGGCAAAACTCTGTGCGGAACTACAGGGGGATTTCTGCGGCACGGATCGACAGGTACTGGCTGAGTTTGCGGTTAGCCACTGATATATTAAATTTTTATGACAGTATGGTTAAATTTAGCTTAACAGGCTAATTTGATGTGTAAATTTATCAGGAGATTCAACAATGACTGAGACAGTAAGCCTGACGTTAAAGATCGATCCTGTATTAAAAGAAACACTGAAAGCCATTGCGCTGGAAAATCAGACTTCGGTCAGTCAGGAAGTGACCCGCCGTCTGCTGATCACGCTTGAAGGGGCAAAAGAACCGGAAGTGGATAATCAGGATACGGCTGAAGAACTGTCAGAACAGCTGAGCGCAGCAGAACTGAAGCAGGTCCGCGCGCTGCTGAAAAAGAGTAAAAAGAAAAAATAAGCGCTGAGGACGTTTCGTGTATCCGCTGCGATTAACGCCCCTTGTCGTGAGGGGCGTTATGTTTATCTCTATTTCAGTGTTTTGAACAATTCATGCACCGACGGTTTGTCGCTGTGCCTGTGCCACTTCCCTGGCGATTGTCTCACCGTTGTGACTGACAACGCTCTTACTGCGGTACCTGTCTCACTCCCGCAGCGATTATCATCATCAGGCGATAATTTATGATTTTCCCTCAGCGTCTTCATCACCGTAATACAACACGCCCAGTTTAATTAACGGACGGCCCTGGCTTTTGCGATGCAGGTTGCTGTCGCGCAGCGAATAGACGCAGCCGCAGTATTCCTGCTGATAAAACCGTTCGCGCTTGCTGATTTCGATCATGCGCGCCGCGCCGCCTTTTTTGCGCCAGTTGTAATCCCAGTAGCTGATGCCCTCATAAGGCGCGGCCGCCCGGTCACCGCAGTCGTTAATCTGCTGCATATTCTTCCAGCGTGAAATACCCAGTGAACTGGAGATGACCGGAAAACCGTTCTCATAGGCGTAAAGCGCGGTGCGCTCAAAACGCATATCAAAGCACATGGTGCAGCGCACACCGCGCTCCGGTTCCCACTCCATGCCTTTTGCCCGCGCAAACCAGTTATCGGTGTCGTAATCGGCATCGACAAACGGAATACCGTGCTGCTCGGCAAAGCGGATATTTTCCTCTTTGCGCAGTAGGTACTCTTTCTGCGGATGAATATTCGGGTTGTAGAAGAAGATGGTGTAATCAATGCCTGATGCCTGCAGGGCTTCCATCACTTCACCAGAGCAGGGGGCGCAGCAGGAATGCAGCAGCAGTTTATTCGCGCCTTTCGGCAAAGTGAGTTTATCTCGTTCAACAGTGCTCATTAAATCAGATCCACTTTAACTGGAATTTTGGCTAAGTGTAGAGGCATCCTGCGCGACAATAAAGCGCTATACTCAAACGTTGTTGCCAAAGGAAGATCAGGATGGCTGACGTACATAAACCCGACGTGCGTAGTAAAAATATGCGAGCGATCCGAACCCGCGACACCGCGATTGAACAGCGCGTGGCGGAGCTGCTGGGCGAACTGGACATCACTTTTCGCGCGCAGGACAAATCGCTGCCCGGCAGGCCCGATTTTGTTTTGCCGGACTATCGGGCAATCATTTTTGTTCACGGCTGTTTCTGGCACCATCATCATTGCCACTTATTTAAGATGCCCGCCACGCGTACGGCGTTCTGGATGGGGAAAATTGACAGTAACGTAGCGCGCGATAAACGCTATATTGCTGAGCTTACCGACGGCGGCTGGAAGGTGCTACTGGTCTGGGAGTGTTCGCTGCGCGGTAAAACGCGGCTGGAAGAACAGGCGCTGAGCGCCCGTCTTGAAGAGTGGATCTGCGCCGCTGAAGGCAACGGCGAGATCGATGAAAAAGGCATTCACCAGCTTTAACGGTTAATCCCTGCTGATGGGTTTGATCACGGGTTTTGCCGGGAACAGATATTTTCCCAATGTGACCAGCACCACCGCAAATACGATGATCGCCAGCGCCAGCCATTCACGAGAAGAGAGCGTTTCCCCGGCAAAGCCAATTCCCAACAGCACCGCCACCACCGGATTAACATAGGCATAGCTGGTCGCCACTGCCGGGGTGACATTGCGGATCAGGAACATATAGGCGTTGATGGCGATAATCGAACCAAACAGGCTGAGATAGCCCAGCGCCAGAATGCCCGGCAGTGTGGGCGTTCCGGTCAGATGCTCACCGCTCAGCGTGCTGGCAAGCAGCAGCACAATTCCCGCCGACAGCATCTCAACGGCTCCTGCCATCATTCCCTGCGGCAGCTCAATGCGTGAGCCCCAAACGGAACCGAACGCCCAGGTCATTGAACCCGCAAGAATCATCAAGGCTCCCCACGGATTACCGGCCATGTGTCCACCGCTGTTGAGCAGCAGTATCCCCACCAGCCCCACGCCGATCCCCACCCATTCAATCCAGCGCGTCTGAATGCCAAACATGCGGCTAAAGCACATCGCGAACAGCGGCACGGTCGCCACCATCACCGCTGCCAGTCCGGAAGGGACGTGCTGATGTTCGGCCACGGTGACCGCGCCGTTACCCATCGCCAGCAGTAAAACGCCGATAATCGCCGCATTTTTTGTGGCTTTCAGCGACGGCAGTTTTTCCCCGCGAAGCAGCAGAATCGCCATCAGCACAACGCCCGCCAGCAGGAATCGCAGCCCGGCCATCATCATTGGCGGCCAGCTTTCCACACCGATACGGATAACCAGATAGGTTGAACCCCAGATAAAATAGAGAGAGAACAATGCCGCCAGCAGCGGCAGCCAGGCAGGAATACGACGCAACTTCATGTTAATAGCTCAGTCCGGTTGAGTAATTGCAGCGCTAAATTCTCGTTTTTTAACGCGGAATAGGGAAATGTTTTTCTTCAGGAATGGGAATTTTTTTACAAAATTTGCACTTGTTACGCATAATTGTTTAGATCATCCCCACTTTCTACGGCGAAGCGCAGGGCGAAGATGGCCAGTGTTAAACTGACGGTAAAGCGTTTGTATCAACTAAGCGGTGAACGGATGGTCAACACCCGGGCGACGGCGCGTATTTTCGTCGGCGATCGGCTGATTGCCACGGAGGAAATTACCGGGATGACCGAAAGCCCGGTAAGCAAGTATCTGCACCACACCGAGCGACAGGGTCAGCCGGTGCGCGTTGAGTGGGACTGCGAAGGTATTGCCGATATGGCGGTGCTGGAGATTGAGCGGTGCCCCTGCTGTCAACATGATGAACATGAATAAGGAATCACACTTTGGCGGGAAGTAGCTTACTGAGCTTGCTGGATGATATTGCCACGCTGCTTGATGATATTTCGGTAATGGGAAAAGTAGCGGCAAAGAAAACCGCGGGTGTACTGGGGGATGACCTGTCTCTTAATGCGCAGCAGGTTAGCGGGGTGAAAGCCAATCGTGAGCTTCCGGTGGTGTGGGGGGTGGCCAAAGGCTCATTCCTCAATAAGCTGATCCTGGTGCCGCTGGCGCTGGTGATCAGCGCTTTTGCGCCATGGGCAATTACGCCGCTGCTGATGATTGGCGGCGCCTACCTCTGTTATGAAGGGGTGGAAAAGGTGCTGCACAGCCTGCACAAAAGCAAAAGTGATGAAACCCCGGAGGCCCGCGAGCAGCGTTTGCTGAAGGTGGCGCAGCAGGACCCGGCGGCCTTCGAGAAGAAAAAGGTGCAGGGGGCTATTCGCACCGACTTTATTCTCTCTGCGGAAATTGTGGCGATCACCTTAGGGATCGTCTCGGAAGCTCCGCTGCTGAATCAGGTTTTGATTTTGTCCGGGATTGCGATTCTGGTCACCGTCGGCGTTTACGGCATTGTGGCGGCGATTGTGAAAATTGACGACCTTGGCTACTGGCTGCAGAAAAAAAGTTCGGCACTGGCGAAATCGGTGGGCGGTGTACTGCTGGCGACGGCACCGTGGTTGATGAAAATTCTGACCGTGGTAGGAACCGTGGCGATGTTTCTGGTCGGCGGCGGCATTATCGTGCACGGTGTGCCGTTCCTGCATCATGCTATTGAAGGATTTAGCGCCGGATTGGGCGCGCTGGTTGCGGCCCTTGCGTCTAACGGGGCCAATCTGGTGATCGGGTTTATCGTGGGGTCGATTGTGCTGTCGCTGGTAAATTTGATTGCCAGAGTGCGCGGCTAATCGGTATAACGTGCGGCTTGCGGACTCGCCAGGCGGGTCCGTTTTTTTTACCAATGTGGGAGCAATGTGATGAAAGACGATATTTTTGAATTTGATATTGATGCGCAGCTGGAGCAGGCGGAAGCCAACGCAGAGAAAAAAGCCGCAGAATTGCCGGCCGACTTAGGCGATGAAGCTGACTGTGAAGGTTGCAAAATCTAAGTGTAAGTGAGAGCTGGTTCACATAAACGAAACCTGCAAAACTTATTCATTTTTTTTATTTATCGAGTTTTTAACTGCTTATTTGCATTTAACAATTTGTTTACCTCCAGTTAACAGCATCGAAATCAACAAGATGCTATAACTATTCTGTCTTTTAACCGGAAGGGAGGTGCTTTGTGATGTTTATAATCAGTAATGAAGTGCAGCACAAGGATGGTGGACCCGTGATGATTGTGACGGGTGTTGCCAGCGGTATGGTTGAATGTCGTTGGTACGATGGTTTTAGCGTAAGGCGGGAAGCATTCCGCGAGGATGAGCTGGCGGCAACGTCAGGCTCCCGCCTGGCCGGTTAAGCGCTACGACCCCCGAACAGACGTGTTGGCGCGTCTGTTCGGGAGGATCGACCGATCACAGTTCGTTCTGAATACAAAACTCTTCCCAGCTCAATCCCAGCGCTTCAGCATGCGAGCGCAGATAGGTTTCAATCGCTTCCACCATCACGGCTTTATCCGGCTCGGCCAGCTGAATGGCAAATAAAACGCCGTCCAGTTTTTTCTCGCGCACGTAGGCCGCGTAGGCGCGATCTTTTTGCAGCGCCTGAAGCTGTTCAATACTCATACCGACGCTGGCCGCCTGTTCTGCTGTGAGGTTCTCAATACCTGATTTCAGCTCCGGATGAGCTTCAAGAAACAGGTCTTTAGCAATGGCGTAATATTCTTCAACGGTTTTCATAGCGGTCCTGCCTGGGTAATTTCGGCCGCCAGTGTACACGGGGCAAGCGGGAAAAGAAAAGGTGCGGTGCGGTTGCAGGCAGGGTGAAAAGGGCAGAAATCGGTCGTGAACTGGCGATCGGGCTTGCGGCACAGCGGGAATTAATTATAACGTAGCGCGAGATTCATAAAGCAGGGAAAAACATGAAAAACTGGATTATTGCAGGGCTGGCCGTTACCGCGTTGAGCGGTTGTGCGCAGCTGGAAGGTTACAGCAGCGCGGTGAAAACGCCACCGCCGGCATCGCTGGTGGGTAGCTGGCAGACGATGGGCCCGCAGAAAGGGCTGGTCAGCCCTGAAGCGCGCGCCAGCCTGATTATTACCGCCGCGGGCGATACGCTTGACTGCCGTCAGTGGCAGCGGGTGATTGCCAAACCGGGCAAGACCACTCTGCTTGATGGTGACTGGGTGAACATTAATAATCAGTCCCGGGTGATGCCGCTGGAGCTGGAAGGCAGCGTTTTGCATTACGATAAGCTGACGTTGAGCAAGGTGAATCAGCCGACGGCAGAGTGCCAGAAGGCGCTGGCGGATAATGCTGAACCGAAAGCCGCACAGGCTGCGGGTGAGCCGACTGCTGCAAAGAGTGGTAAGCACTATAGCGGTGTGTTTAATCGGGCGAACTGATGCGGGTTGAGCCTGGTGCTTGCTGAGATAGTGTGCCAGTGCTGTGTTGTTTGCCGCGTCGGGAGTTAGCGCTGGCTGGCCGTGCCCCCCGTTCGGGCGGTCCTCGCGCCGCTAAGCGGTTCCCTCACTTCGTTCGTCAGCCGGTCGGAGCGTCACAGACGGGCGTCCTGCCCGGCTGTAACTTTCGGCCACGTCCGTGTGGCCGAATCCTGGCTTCCTCTCTGCGTTCAGCGCTGTGGATTGCCCTCTCGGGGGCACGGCCAGCCTGCTGTCAAAATTCCGTGTTGCCTGAAAATCTAAAAGCGATGAAATGATTAACGGGGACAGCCTCTGCTGCTGCGTAAGGGCATCCACAGCGCTGAGGTGGAGCCATTACGCCAGGAGACGACAACACGGATGTTGGCGTCAGGTCAGGTTTGAACAGGGACGTTCAATCCTGGCCGATCCGGTCGGCGCAATGGCGTAACCGAGGGTACCGCAACGCAGCGCGAGGACCGCCCTGAAGCAGCAGCAGAGGCTGAACCCCAACAACCAATTCAACAGCGAGAAAAGCGTGTAGTCATTGGCTGCGCGAGGAGCCGCTACACTATTCCAGTACCCAAACGCTCACGCTGCCCGGATTACAGCGGAACGTCGCGATACCGTTCTCGTCACTTTCAACCTGCTCCTCGCGGTGGCCGAGATAATCAAACCAGCGCTTACCGGCAAAATTCTCACCCAGCTCCAGCACCTTCTCCCCCTCATCCCCGTTGGACATGATCACAACGCAGCCCGGCAGTTCCTCCGTGCCGCTGCGCGCAAAGGCGACGCAGTTGGCGTGATCGAACCACTCGGTCTGCACGCCGTGCGCATACAGCTGGCGGGCACGAATCAGCGCTTCAAGCTCCGCCACCACCGGCATCTCAATCTCATACTGCTCGCCGTCGTCGCCCTCATCCTGATAGCGGGCACCGTAAAGATCGGGATAGAACAGGGCAGGGACGCCGTTTTCGCGCAGTAAAATCAGCGCGTAGGCCAGCGGTTTGAACCAGGGATCGACCGGGGCCTCCAGCGCCTGTAACGGCTGAGTATCATGGTTGGCGACAATGGTTACCGCATGCCACGGATCGGCCGCGACCAGCGTGTCGGTAAAGATCTGGCTCAGATCGTAATCGGAACCCTGCTGCGAGGCGTGATGGAAATTCATTTGCAGTGGCGCATCAAACAGCATGGTTTTGCCGTCCACCTGGTCAATATACTGCTGCAGCTTGTCCAGCTCATGCGACCAGTATTCGGCAACGATAAACAGCGGCTCGTCGTTGACCTCCTGCACGTGCTCGATCCACTCTTTGTAGAACCAGGCCGGAATATGCTTCACCGCGTCCAGCCGGAAGCCGGTGGTGGCAGGGATTTGCTCCATCACCCAGCGCGCCCAGTACTTCAGCTCCTCGGTCACCGCATGGTTGCGAAAGTCGATATTGGCACCCATCAGATAATCAAAGTTGCCCAGCTCATCGTCGACCTGTTCGTTCCAGCCCTCGCCGGTATAGTCGTTGACGATCTTGAACACGCCGTTCTCATCGGGGTTTTCAATATGATCGACGCCGCTAAAACATTTGTAATCCCAGACAAATTTTGAATATTTTCCCTCACGAGCCGGGAAGGTGAAGCGGGTCCAGGCTTCGGCTTCGATCACCTCATCATCAATCTCTTCGCGATTGTCGGGATTCACGCGGTTGATCTGCACCCGTTCCTTTTCATCCGCACCCATTTTGTGGTTAAGCACCACATCCAGAATGACCCCTATCCCATGGGACTTCAGCGCCTCGGTTGCGGCCAGCAGCTGCTCTTTATCACCGTACTTAGTGGCTCTTGAACCCTTCTGCTCGAATTCGCCTAAGTCGAACAGATCGTAAGTATCGTAACCAACGGAATACCCGCCGGACTCGCCTTTATACGCCGGGGGTAACCAGACAGCGGTTACACCCATTTCAGCCAGACTGGGGGCCTTATCAACCACTTCAGGCCACAGCTTGCCGCCATCGGGATAGTACCAGTGAAAAAACTGCAACAGCGTGGGATTGCGCATATCCTTGTTCCATTTTTCATCAGTTCGGGATCTGAATTATGGAGCAGCCGTTGTGAAAAGTGTGATCTAAGCTGTAATTTTTTTTCACCGTTATTCAGCCTGGCATTGAGTTATCACCAAATGAAAGATGACCCGATCGCTATCTTCTGCAACACTAAGGAATAATTCGAACGCACATCTCGCGGAGGCCGCGTTGTCCTTACATAATCTTGTTAATTTTCCCCGTGTTGAGCTGTTGGGTGCTCCAACGCCGTTGGAGCATTTACCCCGTCTTTCAGACTATCTGGGGCGCGATATTTTCATCAAACGTGATGACGTTACGCCAGTGGCGCTGGGGGGCAACAAGCTCAGAAAGCTGGAGTTTCTCGCCGCCGATGCGCTGCGCAATGGCGCTGACGTGCTGGTTACCGCCGGCGCTATCCAGTCTAACCACGTTCGCCAGACGGCAGCAGTGGCGGCAAAACTGGGTTTGAAATGCGTGGCGCTGCTGGAAAATCCCATCGATACTCGTGCAGAAAACTACCTCAGCAACGGTAACCGTCTGCTGCTGGAGTTGATGAATACGGAAGTGGTGATGGTGGATGCGCTGCACGATCCCGACGCGCAGCTGGAAGAGCAGGCCACGCTGCTGGAGGCTCAGGGATTCCGCCCGTACAGCATTCCGGTCGGCGGTTCGAGCGCACTGGGTGCGCTGGGCTACGTTGAATGTGCGCAGGAAATTGCCCACCAGAGCGAAGGCGTAGTGGATTTTGCGGCGGTAGTGGTGGCATCCGGCAGCGCCGGGACCCATGCCGGACTGGCGGTCGGGCTGGAGCAGCTGCTGCCGGATACCGAACTGGTTGGCGTCACGGTTTCCCGTAAAGCTGCCGCTCAGCTGCCAAAAGTGGAATTACTTCGTCAGCAGGTGGCGCAGTCGCTGGAGCTGAACAGTCGCGCGGAAATTACCCTGTGGGATGACTACTTTGCACCTAAGTACGGCGTACCGAATGAAGAAGGCCTGGAAGCGGTAAAACTGCTGGCGCGGCTTGAGGGTATTTTCCTCGACCCGGTTTACACCGGTAAGGCGATGGCGGGGCTGATTGACGGTATCGCTCAGAATCGTTTCCGTCGCGAAGGGCCGATTGTTTTTGTGCATACCGGCGGTGCCCCGGCGCTTTTTGCCTACCATCCTCTTTAAGCGTGTTCAATGTTACCGGTGCCGTGCGTACCGGTAACAATTCTACTGATTCAGGCCAGCAGAAAATCACAGACCCGTTCGCTGAATGCCTGCGGGCACTCAATATTACTCAAGTGCGAGGCGGGCAACAGCGTCAGCTCGGCACCGTGAATATGGCTCCGCAACCACTCTGAATCAGCGACCGGCGTAATCAGGTCGTTTTCACCCGCCACAATCAACATCGGCAGTCTTATACGCCTGACCTCTTCCCGCAGGTCGGCGGCGGCCAGCGCTTCGCAGCAGGCGGCATATCCCTCCGGACTCGCCTGCGACAGCGCCACGCTCATTTCACTGACCTGTTGCTGAAAATGACGAATAAAATCTTCGCCGAACCAGCGGGAAGGCGCTGAAGCTGCGATCGCGGACAGTCCTTTTTTACGGATATGGCGGACGCGCTGCAGCCAGTGGGCAGAATGGCCGATGCGGGCAGCCGTATTCGCGACGACCATGCGCCGGCAGCGATGTGCAGCAAAACGGCTGAGCCACAGTCCGGTGAGCCCCCCCAGCGAAACACCACAAAAGTGGGCCTGCTGAATGCCTTCTCTGTCCAGCAGATCGATAACATCGCGGCCCAGCAGTTCGAGGGTGACCGATGACGGAGGTAACGGCGTATTGCCGTGGCCGCGTGTGTTGTAGCGCAGCACGTTGAAATGACGGGTCAGCGCGGCCATCTGTGGCTGCCACGACGTGAAGGTGGTGCCCAGTGAATTTGATAACACCAGCACGGGGGCATCAGCCGGACCATCGAGTCGATACTCAATCTGCATGTTAACTCCTCTCAATAATCATCGCGATCCCCTGACCAACGCCGATACACATGGCACACAGCCCGTAACGGCCGTTGCTCTGCTGTAGCGCCCAGGCGGCGTTCATCACCAGTCTGCCGCCGGAAGCACCGAGCGGATGCCCGAGGGCGATGGCACCGCCATTCGGATTCACTCTGGCTTCATCGTCCGCCAACCCCAGTTCGCGGGTGACGGCCAGTATCTGGGCGGCGAAGGCCTCATTCAGCTCAATCACATCCATTTGCTCCAGGGTTAAGCCGGTGAACGCCAGCACTTTGCGGATGGCTGCCACCGGGCCCAGCCCCATAATGGTGGGTTCAATACCCGTAATTGCGCTGGCAATAATGCGCGCCAGGGGCGTGAGTTGATGTCGTTGCAGGCCCGCATCGCTGGCCAGCAACAGGGCGCACGCACCGTCGTTCAGCCCTGATGCGTTACCCGCTGTTACCGTCCCCTGTGGAAACGTTACCGGCTTCAGTTTTTCCAGCATCGACAGCGTGACGGGGCGCGGGTGTTCATCCTCAGAAAACCAGCTGGAAGGGGCGTTTTGATGCGCGATCTCCACTGCCATCAGCTGATCGCGATAAAACCCCTTGTTCTGCGCGTCGGCTGTGCGCTGCTGGCTGCGCAGGGCCAGCGCATCCATATCCTCCCGGCTGATATCGAATTTAGCCGCCAGATTTTCAGCGGTTTGCGGCATCGACTCTACGCCGTACAGTGCCTTCATACGCGGATTAATCAGCCGCCAGCCCATAGTCGTGTCTTCCAGCTGCATCTGACGGCTGAAGGCTTTATCTGCCTTGCTCATCACGAAAGGTGAGCGGGTCATATGCTCTACGCCACCCGCCATCAGCAGATGGTTTTCCCCGGTATGAATACTCCGGGCGGCCATGGCCACCGCGTCCAGGCTGGAACCGCACAGACGGTTGACGGTGCAACCGGGTACGGAAGCGGGCAACCCGGCAAGTAGCAGGGCCATGCGCCCAACGTTTCGATTATCCTCTCCGGCCTGATTCGCGCAGCCGTACAGCACGTCGTCCAGCGCGCGCCAGTCAATCTGGCTGTGCCGCTCAACCAGCGCTCGGATTGGCAGTGCGGCCAGTTCATCCGCACGGATCGTGGCGAGGCCGCCGTTCAGTCGACCAAAAGGGGTGCGTACGGCATCACAAAGCCAGGCGTTGTTCATCGTATCTTCCTCCCCGATCGCAGGCGAAAGTCAGTTCAACCGGCGTAATATCCTGGAGCTGCTGCGGCGTGATATTACTGAGGATTTCACGCACGATTAGCCCGTTCCCGGTGACATCGATGACCGCCCGATCGCTGTAGATGCGGTTGACACAGGCCATTCCGGTCAGCGGATAGCTACATTGTTCAACAATCTTGCATTCGCCGCGGCGTGTCAGATGTTCCGTCATTACCACAATGCGTCGGGCTCCAATTGCCAGGTCCATTGCGCCACCCACGGCGGGGATCGCATCGGATTTGCCTGTACTCCAGTTAGCCAGATCGCCTCGCTGGGATACCTGATAGGCCCCCAGCACACAGAGGTCGAGGTGCCCGCCCCGAATCATTGCGAAGGAATCGCCGTGATGGAAAAAGCAGCCGCCGGGGAGGAGGGTAACCGGCTGCTTGCCGGCGTTAATGAGGTCGGGGTCTTCGTCCCCGGGAGCGGGGGCCTGGCCCATCCCCAGAATGCCGTTTTCGCTGTGCAGGAAAATATCTTTATTGGCGGGAAGGCAGTTGGCGACCAGAGTGGGCAATCCGATCCCCAGATTAACGTAGGCACCATCGGGAATATCCTGCGCGATACGCATCGCAAGCGCCTCGTGGCTGATTTTTGCCATGTCCATATTCGCGTACTCCTCAGGTCAGAAGCGGGGTTGTGCGGTGATCGGTCACGACCACGCGCTGTACAAAAATTCCGGGTGTCACCACCGCTTCCGGATCAAGTTCACCCGGTGACGCCAGAAAGTGGACTTCGGCAACGGTACAGGCGGCGGCCATCGCCATAATCGGCCCGAAGTTACGTGCGGCCTTGCGGTATACCAGATTGCCCCAGCTGTCTCCGCGCTCTGCTTCGATCAGCGCAAAGTCTGCTCTGAGCGGCATTTCCAGCACGTACTGGCGACCATTGATTTCCCGCGTTTCTTTACCTGCGGCCAGTTCCGTTCCGAAACCGGTAGGCGTATAGATCCCGCCGTATCCGCAGCCGGCTGCCTGAATCCGTGCCACAAGGGTTCCCTGCGGCACCAGCTCCAGCTCAATCCTGCCGCGACGGTAAAGATCGTCAAAAATCCATGAATCGGTCTGCCGTGGAAATGAGCAAATGATTTTACCGACACAACCGGCCTTAAGCAGCGCGGCCAGGCCACTGTCGCCGTTGCCCGCATTGTTACTGATCAGCGTCAGATTACGGGGCCGATGGCGTACCAGCGCCTCCAGCAACGCATACGGCTGACCGGCGGGACCAAATCCGCCGATCATAATCGTGGCACCGTCCTGCACATCGGCGACGGCCGCGTCGGTGGCATGCAGATTCTTGTTGATCATTACTCCTCCGGTGAGTGAGTGAACGAAACGTTCCCGGCATCCGGTGCATTACCTGATGCCAGAAACACTCTAAACGCTCACTCTTTGCGCGATGTTGGTTTCAATGCTATGTTTTTTAACCCTCTGAAAAATAGTTATAAATGATAAATGTCATCGATATTTCAGGCTATTTTTCCTCCTCCCAGTGCGCCGGCAGCGGCTCCAGATAAGGGATCGCTTCTTCTTCGCAGAGCTGATAAATCATGTGTAGCAGGGCGCGGATATCCGCCGAACGGTCAAACTGGCGGATGCTGATAATAATCGGTGACACCATTTGCGGCTCACTCAGCGTTTTAAACACCACCTCGTTACGGCGCAGGCTGCTCATGCATTCCGGTACCAGTGCAATACCTTCTCCGGCGGCAACCAGCCCCAGCGCTACCTGAAGTTCGCGTACGGTTATCACGCTGTACGGCTCCAGTGACGCCTCCTGAAACAATGCCAGCACCTGATCGGCGAAGTTCGGATGGGGTGCCTGCGGATAGAGGAGCAGCGGCTCGGGCTGAAGCTCCTTTAGCGTCAGGAAAGGCTGGCCAGAGAGCGGATGGTCGGCAACCAGAGCCGCCATCAGTGGCTCATTGCGCAGGGTGATTCGGCGAATCCCCGGGCTTTCATAGCGGATGCGGCCAAACCCGAGATCGATTTTTCCTTCCTTCAGGGCCTGTAGCTGCTCCAGGCTGGTCATCTCAAGCAGCTGCAGCGCGATTTCAGGATGGCTGGCGCGAAAGCGGCGGATCATGCGCGGCAGGATGCCGTACAGCGTGGAAGCGACAAAGCCCACCGTGAGCGAGCGCCGGGCCTCGGCAATGCGCCGGGTCATGTTTTCCAGCTCAATGCCGTGAGCAAGGAACTGTACGGTCCTGTCATAGAAAAACTGCCCGGCGCGCGTCAGCTCCAGCGGGCGCGAACCGCGAACCAGTAGTTCTACGCCCAGGCTCTCCTCCAGCTGACGGATCTGACGGCTCAGCGGTGGCTGGCTGATGTGCAGGCGCTCCGCCGCCCGGTTGAAATTTCGTTCTTCGGCGACGGCCACAAAATAGCGCAGGTGACGGAGTTCCATCGGGATACCTTTTGAGTATGAAACCCATGCCGTAACGGTCTTTGACCGTAATAACACGGCGCGTATGGTCTATTTATCGCAAATCCACAAAATTCATTGGGTGAAAATATGCTGATTAGCCGCGTTGAAACACTGCTGGTCGATGTTCCGGCTATACGTCCACATCGGCTGTCGGTGGCAACGGTTAACGTTCAAACCCTGGTTCTGGTGCATCTCGTATGTGACGACGGCGTTGAGGGCTGGGGAGAGGCCACCACTATTGGCGGGTTGAGCTACGGCGAGGAAAGCCCGGAAAGTATCAAGGTCAATATTGACCGCTGGATGGCCCCGCTGCTGGTCGGCCACGATGCCAGCCAGGTGGCGCGTCTGATGGCCCGCCTGAATCGCGCCGTGCGCGGCAACCATTTTGCAAAATGCGCGCTGGAAACGGCGCTGATGGATGCGCAGGCCCGACGGCTGAACATTCCGCTCAGCGAACTGCTGGGCGGCAGGCTGCACGACGAACTGTCGGTCGCCTGGACGCTGGCCAGCGGTGATACCGCGAAGGATATTACCGAGGCGCAGAACATGCTGGCGCTGCGCCGTCACCGGATATTCAAGTTAAAAATTGGCAGCCGCAGGCCGGAGGAGGATGTCGCTCACGTGCTGGCGGTTCAACGTGAACTTGGCGATGGCGTCAGTATCAGGGTCGATGTGAATCAGGCGTGGAGTGAGTACGAGGCGGAACGTAGCATCGCGCTTCTTGAAGCGGGCGGCATAGAGGCCGTAGAGCAGCCGATTGACGCCGCTAACCGTGCCGGACTGGCGCGTCTGGCACAGCGATTTACGATCGCCATCATGGCGGATGAAGCGCTGAAGAGTCAGCTGGACGCACTTGATTTGGCCAGAGGTGCCGCCGCCGATGTCTTTTCGATCAAAATCAGTCCGCCCGGAGGCCTGACCGCCGCGCGAAGGATGGCGGATATCGCCGTTCTCTCCGGTATTGCGCTGTATGGCGGCACGATGCTGGAGGGCAGTGTCGGTACCGCTGCCTCGGCACACCTGTTTTCAACCTTTCCCAAACTGAGTTTTGGCAGCGAGCTGTTTGGGCCGCTGCTGCTGACCGAAGATATTCTGCGCGAACCGCTGGTCTACCGTGATTTTATGCTGCAGGTACCGCAAGGTGCCGGGCTGGGTATCGCCGTCGATGAAGAAAAGGTGGCGGCTTTATGCCGCCGCTAACCCCATTACCAGGGGATTTGGCGCGGTTATCGGACACATTAAAAAATCAGGCAAATTGTCGCCGTTTAGCCTGTTTATTACCGATGCCCTACAGGAGTGAATAAAATGAACCACAATGAAATAGATGCACTGGTTGACAGTTTTATCGTCAATAAAGCCAGAGGAAAGGTGGAGCCGAGGGTGCAGAAGGTGGTTGTTCGCCTGCTTCGCGACCTGTTTAAAGCGATTGAGGATTTCGATCTCCAACCCACTGAAGTGTGGAAAGGGCTGGAGTACATTGCCGACTGCGGCAGAGCCCATGAAGTGGGACTGCTGGCCGCCGGGCTGGGACTGGAACGCTTTATGGATATCCGCTCGGATGAAGCCGAAGCCAAAGTCGGCCTGCGGGGCGGTACGCCGCGCACTATCGAAGGTCCGCTGTACGTAACGGGTGCGCCGGTTTGCACCGGCAATGTTCGCCTGGATGACGGCGCGGAAGACGATCGCGCCGACGTTCTGTTCATGCAGGGCGTCGTGCGTGGCGAGAAGGGAGAGCCGATCCCCGGTGCCACCGTTGAAGTCTGGCATGCCAATACTCTCGGTAACTATTCGTTTTTCGACAAAACGCAGTCGGCATTTAATCTGCGCCGTACCATCGTCGCCGATGGTGAAGGGCATTACAGCTTTCGTACTATTATGCCCGCCGGTTACGGCTGCCCGCCGGAAGGCCCCACTCAGCAGCTGTTGAACAAGCTCGGTCGTCACGGTCGGCGGCCGGCACATATTCATTTCTTTATCAGCGCCAGTGGCTATCGCAAACTAACCACGCAGATCAATATCGCCGGCGATGAATATCTGTGGGACGATTTCGCTTTTGCCAGCCGGGAAGGGCTGGTACCGAAGGTGAATCGGATTACCGCGCCGGAGCAGATTTCGGCCCGCCATTTGAGCAAGCCTTTCTCCGCAATCGACTTTGATTTCACACTCTATCAGCAGCGGGAAGCCGTAGCGGACTCGGAAGTGGATCGCCTGCGTGCCATTGGGTAAAACCAACGTTGAGCGCATCTGAGTAACTGTGTGGGAACTGAGAGCAAACCGGCGCGGCCCGTAAAGGCTGCGCCGGTGTTGTTATCAATCGGCAGTGATTAACCGATGGTCATCAGGCTGGCGTTACCGCCGGCGGCGGCCGTATTCACACTCAGCGAGCGCTCGTGCAGCAGTCGTTCCAGCAGTAGATTAGTTTCTCCGCGGGCAAAGCCCTGAACCGACACAATCGCGCCGTCCCGCGCGGCAATGGCCTCGCAGAGCGTACGCAGCTGGTCGGCATCGCCGTGATAGATCGCCGCATCATACTCCCCCTGTTCCAGCGGTCGCTCAGCCAGCGTAATCCGCTGCTGCACAGCCGCAGGAAGCTGCTGCCACAGCGCGCGGTGCAGCTCATCATCCTGCCACAGCGCCTGGCTGCCGACGGCGGTGACCGCTGCCAGCTGAACCAGCGTATCCTGCTCGTTGTCGGCAATACACAGCACCCGTTCGCGCGGCAGGAGGGTAAAGGTATTGCGCTCGCCGGTTGGCCCAGGCAGCAGGCGTACGGTGCCGCCCTGGCCCAGTTCGGCGTAGCGTGCGCACAGCGCTGCAAAATCCTTGCGATCCGCTGCCCACTCGCTCAGTGCCTGGTGCGCGGTCAGCAGTACCGGACGCAGCTGCGTATCCGGTGGGCTGAGGCGGTCCTGGCGGTTAAGCGTGGTTTGCAGCGCATCGTCCGGGCGGTACGACAGCAGGCGATACAGATAGAGCGGCCCACCGGCTTTCGGCCCGGTGCCGGACAGACCTTCACCGCCGAACGGCTGCACGCCGACCACCGCGCCGACCATATTGCGGTTAACGTAGAGGTTACCGACGTGGGCCTTCTGCGTGACCTGGCCGATGGTTTCATCGATGCGGGTATGCACGCCCAGCGTCAGGCCGTAGCCGGAGGCATTAATCTGCTCAATCACCTGTGGAAGCGTATTGCGGGCAAAGCGCACCACGTGCAGCACCGGGCCGAAGATCTCACGCGTCAGATCGGCCACGCTGCCCAGCTCAATCAGCGTCGGCTGCACGAAGGTGCCGGTCTGCCATTCCCGGCTGTCCTGCACCTGCTGCTGCGCGGACTGGAACACGGTAAAGCCTTTGCTGCGCATCGACTGAATATGCTGGTCGATATTGGCTTTCGCCTCGGCATCGATCACCGGGCCGATGTCGGTGGAGAATCGTTCAGGGTTGCCCATACGGCATTCGGCCATCGCGCCGCGCAGCATGGTCAGGGTGTGATCGGCCACATCCTCCTGTACGCAAAGCAGACGCAGCGCGGAGCAGCGCTGCCCGGCGCTGTCAAAGGCGGAGGCAACGATATCGGTGACCACCTGCTCGGTTAGTGCCGAGGAGTCCACGATCATCGCATTCATCCCACCGGTTTCGGCAATCAGCGGCGTCGGGCGGCCCTGCGGATCGAGGCGACCGGCCAGCCCGCGCTGCAGGAGTGTGGCAACCGCCGTAGAACCGGTAAACATCACGCCGCGCACTCGGTTATCCTGGGTCAGCTGCGCACCGACGGTTTCACCGGTGCCCGGCAGCAGCTGGAGCGCGCCCTGCGGCACGCCCGCTTCATGCAGGATCGCCACTGCGCGTGCGGCGATGAGCGGGGTTTGCTCGGCCGGTTTGGCCAGCACGCTGTTACCCGCGGCCAGCGCGGCGGCAATTTGCCCGCTGAAGATCGCCAGCGGGAAGTTCCACGGGCTGATACACACCACCGGACCCAGCGGACGGTGGGTTTCATTGTCGAAGTCGTCGCGTACCTGTCCGGCATAGTAGTGCAGGAAGTCCACCGCCTCGCGCACTTCGGCGATGGCGTTGCTGAAGGTTTTCCCGGCTTCACGCACCAGAATGCCGATCAGCGTCTGCATCTGGCCTTCCATCAGGATGGCAGCGCGTTCGAGGATTGCCGCGCGCTCCTGCGGCGGGGTGGCGAACCAGATCGGGCCGACGTTGACCGCCGCATCCAGTGCGGCAGAGACTTCTCCCGGCGTGGCGTGGCGCACGTGGCCGACAATATCCAGCGGCTCTGCGGGGTTAATTACCGGCAGGCTGTCGCCGGTTTCCAGCGACGCGTCGATCAGCGGTGCGGCCTGCCAGTTCTCGCTGGCGCTGTTCAGCAGGGCGCTGGACAACGACGCCAGGCGATGCTCATTGGCCAGATCCAGTCCGGCGGAGTTCTGCCGCTGTGTGCCGTACAGCTCGCGCGGCAGCGGGATTTTAGGATGCGGCAGGCCAACGGCGCCTTCGACCTGCGCCAGTTTCTCCACCGCCTCAACCGGATCGGCAACCAGTTCATCCAGCGGCAGGCTGGTGTCGGCAATGCGGTTAACAAAGGAGGTGTTCGCGCCGTTTTCCAGCAGGCGACGTACCAGGTAAGCCAGCAGGGTTTCATGGGTGCCGACCGGGGCATAGATACGGCAGGGGCGATTCAGCTTGCCGTCCGCCACTTTACCGACAACCTGCTCGTACAGCGGTTCGCCCATACCGTGCAGGCACTGGAACTCGTACTGGCCCGGATAGTAGTTGTTGCCCGCCAGCTGATAGATGGCCGCCAGCGTATGGGCGTTATGGGTGGCGAACTGCGGATAAATCAGATTGGGCACCGCCAGCAGCTTGCGGGCGCAGGCAATATAGGCGATGTCGGTGTACACCTTACGGGTGTATACCGGGTAGCCTTCCAGTCCGTCGACCTGAGCACGTTTGATTTCGCTGTCCCAGTAAGCGCCTTTGACCAGGCGGATCATCAGGCGGCGACGGCTGCGCTGCGCCAGATCGGTCAGCGCATCGATTACCATCGGGCAGCGTTTCTGATAGGCCTGAATGACAAAGCCGATACCGTTCCAGCCTTCCAGTTCCGGCTCAAAGCACAGTTTTTCCAGCAGATCGAGCGACAGCTCCAGCCGGTCGGCCTCTTCAGCGTCGATATTAATGCCGATGTCGTAGGAACGCGCCAGCAGGGTGAGGGATTTCAGCACCGGGTACAGTTCGTCCATCACCCGCTCGTACTGCGCGCGGCTGTAGCGCGGATGCAGCGCAGACAGCTTGATTGAGATACCCGGGCCTTCATAAATACCGCGGCCGTTGGAGGCTTTACCGATGGCGTGGATCGCCTGCTGATAGGAGAGCAGGTAGGCTTTGGCATCGCGGGCGGTCAGGGCGGCCTCACCCAGCATATCGTAGGAGTAGCGGAAGCCTTTCTCTTCCAGCTTGCGGGCGTTGGCCAGCGCCTCGGCGATGGTTTCACCGGTGACGAACTGTTCGCCCATCAGCCGCATTGCCATATCCACGCCTTTACGGATCAGCGGCTCACCGCTTTTACCGATAATACGGTTCAGCGAGCGGGAGAGGTTGGCTTCATTGTGGGTCGACACCAGGCGGCCGGTAAACAGCAGGCCCCAGGTGGCGGCATTCACAAACATCGACGGGCTGCGGCCCAGATGTGAATGCCAGTTGCCATTGCTGATTTTGTCGCGGATCAGCGCATCGCGGGTGGGTTTATCGGGGATACGCAGCAGTGCTTCGGCCAGGCACATCAGCGCCACGCCTTCCTGAGAAGAGAGGGAGAACTCCTGCAGCAGGTTTTGCACCATTCCGGCGCGCCCGCCTGCACTTTTTTGGTGCCGAAGTTTATTTGCCAGCTGGTGCGCCAGCTCATAGGTCGATTTTGCCAGGGCGGCAGGAAGGCGCGCCTGATCCAGCAGCATCGGCACCGCTTCGGTTTCCGGGCGGCGCCAGGCCGAGGTGATAGCCGCACGGGCAACGGACTGAGGCAAAACGCTTTCGGCAAAGTCGAGGAACGGCTGGTGCGTCTCTTCCTGCGGGCGCTCTTCTTCCTCAGCGGGAACCTGACCGGCGACCAGCTCGGGCAGGGACTGGCCCTGCTCAACCTGCTCAAGATAGTTAAAAATGGCCTGCTTGATTAGCCAGTGTGGCGTGCGGTCAATTCGCTGGGCGGCCTGCTTAATGCGGTCGCGTGTGGCGTCATCCAGTTTTACGCCCATGGTGGTTGTGCCCATGCCTGAAAGCTCCTGAATCAGAGAGAATAAACAATAGCGAGCAATATCACTGATGTTGCAACTTTGTGCAACCTCGTTAAATGTGACCTTTTCCTCACTCTTTAAAATCGGCCTTTTGTTAACGTCAAAAAAAGCGGCATGGTTATTGCTGCAAGAATCCCGCCAGGTATGAATGCCGCGTAAACCCTGGTTTTAATGAGGTTGCTGTGCGGGTGCAACCCGCTTAAATGTGACTCAGTGCAACCTGTTGACATTTGGCGGTTGCTACCGGGTGAAATGGCTGTGTGAAGTGTGTTAAATCGATTGTGCGCCGTAGCCGTTTACGGCAGGATACCGCCCCCGGCAGGAAGCCACCCTCTTGCGATGCTGCTGTTATTGCCCCTTTGGGCAGTAAACGCCTTGCAGCCTGAACGCTACGGAAACGAATAATAAGTGGAGAACCTGAATGACTGTAAGTACGCCAATGGTGGTGACCTTTTGTGTTTATATTCTCGGCATGGTGTTGATTGGCTTTATCGCCTACCGCTCAACAAAAAACTTTGACGATTACATTCTGGGCGGGCGCAGTCTCGGCAGCGTGGTGACCGCGCTTTCCGCCGGTGCGTCTGATATGAGCGGCTGGCTGCTGATGGGCCTGCCGGGCGCGATTTTCATCTCAGGTATCTCTGAGAGCTGGATCGCCATCGGTCTGACGCTGGGCGCCTGGCTGAACTGGAAGATTGTTGCCGGACGCCTGCGCGTGCAGACCGAGCACCACGACAATGCACTGACCCTGCCTGACTTTTTCTCCAGCCGCTTTGAGGATAGCAGCAAGCTGCTGCGGGTGATCTCCGCGCTGGTTATCCTGATCTTCTTCACCATTTACTGTGCCTCCGGCGTAGTAGCCGGTGCTCGTCTGTTTGAAAGCACCTTCGGCATGAGCTACGAAACGGCGCTGTGGGCCGGTGCCGCCGCCACTATCGTTTATACCTTTGTCGGTGGTTTCCTGGCGGTGAGCTGGACCGATACCGTTCAGGCCAGCCTGATGATTTTCGCCCTGATCCTCACGCCGGTGATTGTCATCTTTGCCGTGGGTGGACTCAGCGATTCTCTGCAGGTGATTGAAGCCAAGAGTATTGAAAATATTGATATGCTGAAGAACCTGAACTTCGTGGCGGTGATTTCACTGCTGGGTTGGGGCCTGGGCTACTTCGGCCAGCCGCATATTCTGGCCCGCTTTATGGCGGCGGATTCCCATCGTTCTATCCGTACGGCGCGCCGTATTGGTATGACCTGGATGATCCTGTGCCTGGCCGGTGCGGTCGCCGTTGGCTTCTTCGGGATTGCCTTCTTCCAGAACCATCCGGAACTGGCTGCCGGGGTTAATGAGAACGGCGAACGCATCTTTATTGAGCTGACGCGTATTCTGTTTAACCCGTGGATTGCCGGGGTGCTGCTGTCGGCGATTCTGGCGGCGGTGATGTCAACGCTGAGCTGCCAGCTGCTGGTGTGCTCCAGCGCGCTGACGGAAGATCTGTACAAAAACTTCCTGCGTAAAAACGCCAGCCAGCGCGAGCTGGTATGGGTAGGCCGCCTGATGGTGCTACTGGTTGCCGTGGTGGCGATTGCGCTGGCCGCGAACCCGAACAACCGCGTACTGGGCCTGGTTAGCTACGCCTGGGCGGGCTTCGGGGCCGCGTTTGGTCCGGTGGTGCTGTTCTCACTGATCTGGCGTCGCATGACCCGTAACGGCGCGCTGGCGGGGATGATCGTCGGTGCGGTGACCGTGCTGCTGTGGAAGGACTACGGCTATGCGGAACTGTACGAAATCATTCCAGGCTTCCTGTTCGCCAGCATTGCGATTCTGGTCTTCAGCCTGATCGGCAAAGCGCCGTCCGCTGCCGCGCAGCAGCGCTTTGACGCAGCGGAAGCGGAATACCACAGCTGATAAACGGCTGAGCCATTCTGCCGTGTAGCGGGATGGCTTTCCTCTTCCTGATTGATGGGGTTCCTCGATATGGGGAACCCCGTTTACCACAAAATCCTTTACGGTCAACACGACCTAAAAGTGCGCTCATTGCGGCCTGATCCTGAGTGCCCGATCGTTGCGTGAATCAGGATGGCCAGTAGCCAGATTTACCCATCACACCTTTCAGCAATCCTCTTTTCAGGTTGAACGAAACAAGTTTCCCTCCGTTACATTTCCTTAAATAATTCCCGCTCGCAAATCAGCAATATTTCACCTGAAACGCTTGTAATTCCTTGTCCGATAATGATAATCGATATCGTTTGTATTTTACTTTTCTTTACCGCACTTGACCGTATTTAACACTTCCGAGGGTGTTGGCATGTTTGTTCCTTTTCTGATTATGTTGCGTGAAGGGCTGGAGGCGGCGCTGATTGTCAGCCTGATTGCCAGCTATCTGAAGCGCACCCAGCGCAGCCAGTGGTTTGGCGCGATGTGGGTCGGCGTGGTGGTTGCCGCCGCGCTGTGCCTTGCGCTCGGCTGGTTCATCAATGAAACCACCGGCGAATTCCCGCAGAAACAGCAGGAGCTGTTTGAGGGACTGGTGGCGGTTGTCGCCGTGGTGATCCTGACCTGGATGGTGTTCTGGATGCGCAAAGTGTCGCGCAACGTGAAGGCCCAGCTGGAAGATGCGGTGGATAACGCGCTGAAGAAAGGCAACAGCAGCGGCTGGGCGCTGGTGATGATGGTGTTTCTTGCCGTCGCCCGTGAGGGGCTGGAGTCGGTGTTCTTCCTGCTGGCCGCTTTCCAGCAGGACGTGGGCTACGGGCCGCCGCTGGGCGCGATGCTCGGCCTGGGTACCGCAGTGGTGTTGGGCATGCTGATCTACTGGGGCGGGCTGCGCCTCAACCTGGCGAGCTTCTTTAAGTGGACCAGCCTGTTTATCATTTTTGTTGCCGCAGGCCTGGCGGCGGGGGCGATCCGCGCCTTCCACGAAGCGGGGCTGTGGAACCATTTCCAGGATGTCGCGTTCGATTTTAGCAATGTGCTCTCCACCCACAGCGTATTCGGTACGCTGATGGAAGGCATGCTTGGCTACCAGGAAGCCCCGAGCGTGAGCGAAGTGGCGGTCTGGCTGATTTATCTGATTCCTGCGCTGCTGCTGTTTATGCTGCCGGCACGCGCATCCACCTCTGCGGCGCGCAGCACGCGCTGAAACTGACCGGGCAGGCAGCCGCCTGCCGGTTCAACTCTTTGACAGGGATTACACTATGACTACACACTTTCGCCGCCACGCACTGAATGCCGCTCTGCTGGCCGTT
The DNA here is from genome assembly GCF_016909495.1 of Pantoea coffeiphila. GTDB lineage: Bacteria > Pseudomonadota > Gammaproteobacteria > Enterobacterales > Enterobacteriaceae > Erwinia > Erwinia coffeiphila. The sequence goes on from NZ_JAFBFW010000007.1 coordinate 208,731, forward strand.
CTGACCTCCTCGGGGGCGGCGCTGGCTGCTGATATTCCGCAGGTCAAGGTTAGCGTCAACGACAAGCAGTGCGAACCGATGACCCTGACGGTGGATGCCGGTAAAACCCAGTTCATCATCAAAAACGACAGCCAGAAAGCGCTGGAGTGGGAGATCCTGAAAGGGGTGATGGTGGTGGAAGAGCGTGAAAATATCGCCCCATCCTTTACCCAGAAGCTGACCGCTAATCTGGAAGCGGGCGAATACGATATTACCTGTGGCCTGCTGAGCAACCCGAAAGGCAAGCTGATTGTGAAAGCCAACGGCAGCAAAGTGAACGACGGCAAGCCGGACGTGCTGCAGCTGGTCGGGCCGATTGCCGACTATAAAGTCTACGTGATGAAAGAAGTCGAGCAGCTGGTTGCCGGAACGAAAGCCTTCACCGATGCGGTGAAAGCAGGCGATCTGGAAAAAGCCAAAGCGCTTTTCGCGCCAACACGCCAGCACTACGAGCGTATTGAACCGATCGCCGAGCTGTTCTCCGATCTCGACGGTGCCATCGATGCCCGCGAGGACGACTTCGAGAAGAAAGCAGAAGATCCGCACTTCACCGGTTTCCACCGCCTGGAAAAAGTCTTATTTGCTGATAACACTACAAAAGGTATGGATAAATTTGCCGACCAGCTGTACAAAGATGTGCAGGATCTGCAAACCCGTATCAGCGAGCTGGCTTTCCCTCCGGGCAAAGTGGTTGGCGGCGCGGCAGGTCTGATTGAGGAAGTCGCTTCCAGCAAAATCTCCGGTGAAGAAGATCGCTACAGCCGTACCGACCTGTGGGACTTCCAGGCGAACGTTGACGGCGCGCAGAAGATTGTGAACCTGCTGCGTCCGCTGTTGCAGAAGGCGAACCCGGATCTGCTGGCGAAAGTGGACGGTAACTTCAAAAAAGTGGACACCATTCTGGCGAAGTACCGTACCAAAGACGGCTATGAATCTTACGAAAAATTGACCGATGCTGACCGCAACGCTCTGAAAGGCCCGATTACGGCGCTGGCCGAAGACCTTTCCCTGCTGCGTGGAACGCTGGGACTGGATTAATCAGATATGGCAAAACCCGTTGATGACGTGACGTCAAGTTCACGTCGTCGTTTGTTGAAAGGTGTGGGCATCCTTGGCGGTGCCCTCGCCGTGACCGGCGGCTGTCCGGTCCATGCAGCCGGTGACGGGAAAGCCTCGTCGCCGGGCACCGTTTCTCCTTCCGCCCGAAGTGAAAGCCAGCCGTTCTTTGGGCTGCGCCAGTCCGGGATCGTTACGCCGCAGCAGGCGGCAATGATGCTGGTCTCGTTTGACGTGCTGGCCTCGGATAAAAACGATCTGGTGCGGCTGTTTAAGCTGTTAACCGATCGGATCGCGTTTCTGACCGCCGGTGGTAAAGCACCGCTGGTGACCAATCCGCAGCTGCCGCCTATGGACTCCGGTATTCTCGGCGATGATATTTATCCCGACAACCTGACCATCACCGTTTCCGTCGGCGCATCGCTGTTTGATGAACGATTCGGTCTGCAGGCGCAAAAGCCGCTGAAGCTGCAGCGCATGACCCGTTTCCCTAATGATGCGCTCGATGCCAGCCTGTGCCATGGCGATCTGCTGCTGCAAATCTGCGCCAATACCAACGATACGGCAATCCACGCGCTGCGCGATATTATCAAGCACTCGCCGGATCTGCTGAGCGTGCGCTGGCGCCGCGAAGGGTTTATTTCCGATCACGCCGCGCGCAGTAAAGGCAAAGAAACGCCGATTAACCTGCTGGGCTTCAAGGACGGCACGGCCAACCCGGATACCGGCGATGCTTCACTGATGGATAATATCCTGTGGGTGAGCAAAGAGCAGGGCGAACCCGCCTGGGCGCTGAACGGCAGCTATCAGGCCGCGAGGATCATCCAGTTTCACGTGGAGTTCTGGGACCGTACGCCGCTCGGCGAGCAGCAGACGATCTTTGGCCGGGTGAAACACAGCGGTGCCCCGCTGGGGATGGAAAACGAGCACGATGTACCGGACTACGTCAGCGACCCGGAAGGGAAAATCACGCCGCTGGATGCGCATATTCGCCTGGCGAATCCGCGTACGGTGGAAACGCAAAGTAACCTGATGTTACGCCGTGGCTACAGTTATTCCCTCGGCGTGTCGAAATCGGGCCAGCTGGAAATGGGGCTGCTGTTTGTCTGCTATCAGCACGATTTAGAAAAAGGCTTTCTGACCGTGCAAAAGCGTTTAGACGGCGAAGCGCTGGAGGAGTATATCAAGCCGATCGGCGGAGGATATTTCTTCGTTCTGCCGGGCGTAGTGGATGCTCAACACTATCTCGCTCAGGGCCTGCTTGAGGCCTGATTAATAATAGCGGGTGCCGCGCGCCCGCTATTCTATGTTATGTCGCCCGCTGTTTTTTGTTTCAATATCCCTCTCCCTCATTGTTTAAAAAACGCGCCATACAATTTAATTATGACAGTAATGTTAAATAAGTATTTAATTTAATGTTATGAATTTATTGATTTTATTTTTTGACAAATAATAACAGTAAAAAATATGTTGCAATTTCGCACCGATATGCTGGAATGAAATTGTAGTATCTTTTCGCATTAAGTATCCCACTACGGAGATAGCGAATGCCCAAGTCCTCTAATGGACCCGTAATCAGAAAGTCGACCATCGCCGTAAAACGCGAGGAGTTCATTTCCTCTACAGCATTCTCTTCTTTAACAATTTATCGTTCCATCAACCCTGTTAATTGCTTTCCGGTGCACTCTGCGCCCCGGCGCGGCTTTGCATCTGTTGCAACGGCCAGACACGGCTTAAAAGGAAGCCAAAACCTCTAAAGCGTTCACGTAATCGCATCGTCGTCCTGATGCGGGAAATGAAACCAACTGTAAGGTGCCACTATGGGAAGACAGAAAGCAGTGATCAAAGCTCGTCGTGAAGCAAAACGTGTGCTTCGTAGCGATTCGCGCAGTCACCGTCAGCGTGAAGAAGAATCGGTCACCTCGCTGGTGCAAATGGGTGGACTGGATGCAATTGGTATGGCGCGTGATACCCGCGACCATTCTCCGATTGCCGCCAGAAATGAAGCTCAGGCGCACTATCTCAACGCCATAGAAACCAAACAACTGATCTTTGCTACTGGTGAAGCCGGGTGTGGTAAAACCTGGATTAGTGCCGCGAAAGCGGCGGAGGCTCTGATTCATAAGGATGTGGAAAGGATCATAGTGACCCGACCGGTGCTACAGGCGGATGAGGATCTGGGATTCCTTCCCGGGGATATCTCAGAAAAATTCGCCCCGTATTTCCGCCCGGTCTACGACGTTCTGGTTAAACGTCTCGGCTCTTCCTTTATGCAGTACTGTCTGCGTCCCGAAATCGGTAAAGTAGAGATCGCTCCCTTTGCCTATATGCGTGGCCGTACCTTTGAAAATGCGGTAGTGATCCTCGATGAGGCGCAAAACGTCACCGCCGCGCAGATGAAAATGTTCTTAACGCGCCTGGGGGAAAACGTCACCGTTATCGTTAACGGCGATATCACCCAGTGCGACCTGCCTGCCCACGTTAAGTCCGGCCTCAGCGACGCCATGGCCCGCTTTGAGGAAGATGAGATGATTGGGGTGGTGCGGTTTACCGCAGAAGACTGTGTACGTTCTCAGCTGTGCCAGCGTACGCTGCTTGCCTACGGTTAACAGGATTTAAACGTTCAAAGCCCGGCACCTGCCGGGCTTTTTTTTGCCTATTTGTCGATGCCAAAACCCTGACGCAGAATGGCCGGCTGCACGGCGGGGAAATAGATATGCTGGTAGTAGCTGGCAGTGTTGTTGCCCCAGTTATCGCCATCGGTGCGGCCGGTCTGCTGCCAGTGCTCTACCATCGTCTGGTTGTAGCTGCGGATCGTTTCAGGCAGCACATCCTGGCGGTAATGCTCTTCATGGCGGAAGCCTGCCATCGGCATACGCGGTTTTTGCGGGGCGGGCTGATCGACATAGCCCAACACCACGCCAGCTACAGGGAAGGTCAGCTCGGGCAGCTGCAGTAGTTCGACCATCGCCGTTGGGTTGATGCGAATTCCGCCGATTGGCACCACGCCTAAGCCGTGTGAACGGGCGGCGGTCATGACGGCTTCCAGCGCAATACCCACGTCGGTTGCGCCTGAAACAATACTTTCCAGGCTCTGATGGGCGATCTGCTCTTTGCCTTCGGCGGCAATCGCCAGCTGACTTTTATGCATATCCAGTACAAAGGTAAGAAACACCGGAGCCTGAGCAATCCACTTTTGCCCACCGGCCAGTTCGGCAATACGTGCGCGGGTGGCGGCATCGCGGGTGACGATTACCGAAACCTGCTGGGAGTTGACCGAAGTCGGAGCGCGCCACGCGCATTCGATGATGTCATCAAGAATCCGGTCATCAATGGGTTTGGTCAGGTAGCTACGGTCGCTGCGGTGGTCTTTCAAAAGTTGTGTTGTGCTATTCATCAATAATAAACCTGGTAAACTAATTTAAAGCGCGAAGATAACTGACACAGAACAGCACGGTTTGCCACTTTGTGCCGGAGATCACATTTTTTCACCTTTCACCGCAGATCAAACCCGATTGTTCACCACCCATGCCTGCCATGATATTTCCAGGTATTACAAATAGATAAAAAACATAAATATAGTCCTTTATATTATTTCCTGAGCCGGGTGGCTCTTGCTAGCTTATCCGCATGCAGGAATCCAACCATTCAGGAGCTTTCAATGAAACATCGCGCTTTGGTCTTAACGTTGCTCGCCAGTCTGACCGGCCTTGCTGCCGGTGCCGCCCAGGCCGACAAGCTTGATGATATCAAGCAGGCCGGTGTAGTGCGTATTGCGGTGTTCGACAGCAACCCGCCGTTCGGCTATATCGATCCGCAAAGCAAAAAGCTGGTGGGCTATGATGTGGACTTCGCCGATGCCATCGGCAAGGCGCTGGGCGTGAAAGTGGAACTCCGCGCTACCAACCCGGCTAACCGCATTCCGCTGCTGGTCTCGAAGAAGGTGGATCTGATTGCCGCTAACTTCACCATCACCGACGAGCGCGCCAAAGAAGTGAATTTCAGCGTGCCGTACTTTGCCACCGGCCAGAAATTTATTGCCCGCAAAGGCGTGCTGAAAACCCCGGATGACATTAAAACCCTGCGCATCGGCGCGGACAAAGGCACGGTGCAGGAGATAACCCTGCGTGAGCGCTATCCTACCGCCAAAGTGATCTCCTACGATGATACCCCGCTGGCTTTCGTGGCGCTGCGTAACCGCAACGTACAGGCGATTACTCAGGACGACGCAAAACTGGTCGGCCTGCTCGGCAATCTGCCAGTCGCTCAGAAGGCGGAATTTGAAATTTCTCCGTTCAGCCTGACCAAAGAGTATCAGGGCGTCGGTATTCCAAAAGGTGAGGATCGCCTGACCGATGCGGTGAACGACACGCTGATCAAGCTGGAAAAAGACGGTGAGGCGGTTAAAATTTACGACCGCTGGTTCGGGCCGCAAACTAACGCCGCACAGCCGCGCGGCGATTTCAAAATCGGGCCATTGGATCAACAGCCGAAAGCCTGAAGCACGGTTTTCAGGTAACAGATAAGAGGGGCGCAGCTTGCTGCGCCCCTGATGCATTTTATAAAACAAGGACAGAACATGAACCTGGACTGGCTGCTGGCACCGCAGTACCTTGACTGGCTGTGGCACGGTTTTTTGCTCACCCTGTGGCTTTCGGCCTGTGCGGGGCTGGCCGCCACGCTGATGGGATTTGTGCTGGCCGCAATGCGCGACAGCAGCCTGGAACCGCTGCGCTGGCTGGCGATGGGCTACAGTTCCCTTTTTCGTAATACCCCGCTGCTGGTGCAGCTGTTCTTCTGGTACTTTGCCGCCGGGCAAATCCTGCCGGGTGCGGCAATGGACTGGCTGAACATGCCCCATCAGGCGGGTCCGTTTAGCTGGCCATCGTTCGAATTTCTTGCCGGTTTCTTTGGACTGACCGTGTATTCCTCCGCCTTTATTGCAGAAGAGATCCGCTCCGGGATTCGCGGCGTCGCGACCGGGCAGAAGGCTGCTGCGCTGGCGATGGGGCTGACCGGCTGGCAGGCGATGCGCTATGTGGTGCTGCCGCAGGCGCTGAAAATTGCGCTGCCGCCGCTGCTGGGCCAGTACATGAATGTGATTAAAAACTCGTCGCTGACCATGGCGATTGGCGTAGCCGAACTGTCTTATGCTTCCCGCCAGGTGGAGACCGAAACGCTGCGAACTTTCCAGGCATTCGGCGTGGCCACGGTATTGTACATCGCCGTTATTGCGCTGCTGGAAGGCTGGGGAATGTGGCGGCAGCAGCGTAAGCCGCTGGGAGGGCACTAAAATGGATTTCAGTATTATTCGCGATAATCTGGGCTATATGCTGTGGGGCACCTGGCCGGACGGGCCGCTGGGCGGGGCAGCGCTGACCCTGGCAATCAGCCTGATGGCCGGAGTGGCCTCAGCGGTACTTGGCACGGTGCTCGGCGTGGCGCTGGCGATGTCGCGCGGCGTGGCCGCCGGGCTGCTGGCGGCGGTGCTGGGTTTTTTCCGCGCGATCCCGGTGATTATGCTGATCTTCTGGACCTACTTCCTGCTGCCAATGGTGTTTGGCGTTGAGATCCCGGAAATCACAACGGTGGTGTGCGCGCTGGCGCTGATCGCGTCGGCCTATCTGGCCCATGCGGTTAAGGCCGGTATTGCGGCGATTCCTGCCGGGCAGTGGCAGGCAGGCCTTTCGCTGGGGCTGACCCGCTGGCAGACGCTGCGAATGATTGTTCTGCCGCAGGCGCTGCGGATGATGGTGCCTTCCTTTATTAACCAGTGGATCTCGCTGATCAAAGACACCTCGCTGGCCTATATTGTTGGGGTGGGGGAGCTGACCTTTCTGGCGACTCAGGTGAACAACCGCAGCATGGTTTACCCGATGGAGGTGTTCCTGTTTGTGGCGCTGGTCTATTTTATCTTCTGCCTGTCGCTGGATATCCTGGCCAATGCGGCAAATCGTCGCTTTAGTGCGCAGGGCCGGGTGCAGAAGCGCTCGTGGCTCGGGTGGAGAAAACAAAAAAGCGCCTTAACGTGAGGCGCTTTCTTAAATATCGTGCAAAACGTCATTCCTGCCGTTTTGTCGAACCCTGTCGAGGCTTCTCGGCCCTCTCTCCGGGAATTATGCATAAAAAAAAGCCTGAACTTTCGTTCAGGCTTTCTCTTTGAATATGGTGGTGAGAGAGGGGTTCGAACCCTCGATACGTTGCCGTATACACACTTTCCAGGCGTGCTCCTTCAGCCACTCGGACACCTCACCATATTGTCAAATCATCACCCGCTGGGGGGCAACGGGGCGCTACTATAGGCAGTCAGCTGTTACCGGTCAAGCAGTATTTTTCCCTGCGCTTCCGTTCGGTTAACTCCTGAGCAGCTGATTCACTTCATCCTGTTCAGCGTTATCGTTGTCATCTTAGTGTCACAGAGTGGACACAAAACTGACATTGTTGTATCGCAGACTGACTCCCTGAAATCTTTAGAAAAATTTATTCATGGAGATCGTAACAATGAAACAGAAAGCCTTTGCCCTCTCGCTGCTGACCGCGCTGGTGTGCTCTACCGCCACGGCGGACCTTGCCACATGGAACCGCGCCGCGCAGGGCGATATCACCGAACCGGGCGGTGCGCGCCGCCTGACCGGCGATCAAACCGAGGCGATTAAAGCCTCGCTGAGCAATAAGACCGCGAAAAACGTGATTTTGCTGATCGGCGATGGCATGGGTGATTCTGAAATTACCGCCGCGCGTAACTATGCCGAAGGCGCGGGCGGTTTCTTTAAGGGAATTGATGCGCTGCCGCTGACCGGCCAGTACACCCACTATGCGCTGGATAAAAAGAGCCACAAGCCGGACTACGTGACCGACTCCGCCGCTTCCGCTACCGCCTGGGCCACCGGCGTAAAATCCTATAACGGTGCGATTGGCGTTGATGTGAACGGCAAGGACCATCCATCTCTGCTGGAACTGGCAAAAGCCGCCGGTAAGGCCACCGGTAACGTCTCTACCGCCGAGCTGGAAGATGCGACTCCGGCGGCACAGATTGCGCACGTCACCTCACGTAAGTGTTACGGCCCGGAGAAAACCAGCGAGCTGTGCCAGAGCAACGCGCTGGAGAAAGGCGGTAAAGGCTCAATTGCCGAGCAGCTGCTGAACGCGCGTGCTGACGTTACGCTGGGCGGCGGCGGTAAAACCTTCGGTGAAGCGGCGAAAGCCGGTGAGTGGCAGGGGAAAACTCTGCTGGAGCAGGCTAAACTGCGCGGCTATCAGCTGGTTAACGATCTGGACGGCTTGAATGCCCTTACCGTGGCCGACGACAGCAAACCGGTGCTGGGCCTGTTCGCTGACGGCAACATGCCAGTACGCTGGAAGGGGCCAAAGGCAACTTATCACGGCAACCTTGATGGCAAGCCGGTGACCTGTGAAGTGAATGCCGAACGCCCGGCCTCAACGCCAACGCTGGCGCAGATGACCGAGAAAGCCATTCAGCTACTGGAAGATAAGCCGCAGGGCTTCTTCCTGCAGGTGGAAGGTGCATCGATCGATAAGCAGGATCATGCGGCGAATCCGTGCGGCCAGATCGGCGAAACCGTGGATCTGGATGAAGCCGTGCAAAAAGCGCTGGAGTTCGCGGCAAAAGACGGCAACACGCTGGTGATTGTTACCGCCGACCATGCCCACTCCAGCCAGATTATTGCCAATGACAGTAAGGCACCGGGCCTGACGCAGACGCTGAACACCCGCGAAGGCGGGCTGATGACCATCAGCTACGGTAACTCAGAAGAAGATTCGCAGGGGCACACCGGTACTCAGCTGCGTATTGCTGCTTACGGGCCACATGCGGCCAATGTGGTGGGCCTGACCGATCAGACCGATCTGTTCTACACCATGAAATCAGCGCTGGATATTAAGTAAATATTCACCTGTCTGGGGAGCTTCGCTACTATTTAAGCGACGCTCCCTTTCAGGAATCTTCCTATGCCGCAAAGCCTGCTGCGCACCCGTGATGGTCACGGTGCTACGGTCACGTTTTCCGAACTGCTGTTTGATCTGATCTACGTTTTTGCCGTTACGCAACTTTCACACTATCTTCTGCATCATCTGACGCTGGTCGGCGCACTGGAAACCCTGCTGCTGTGGTTCGCCGTCTGGCTGGGCTGGCAGTACACCACCTGGGTCACCAACTGGTTCGATCCGGAAACCCGCCAGATCCGTCTGCTGCTGTTTGTACTGATGCTGCTCGGCCTGTTTGCTTCCTCGGCGATGCCGCAGGCGTTTGGCGAGCGCGGCTGGATGTTTGCCCTGTGCTATGTGGCGCTCCAGGTGGGGCGCAGCGCGGTGACGCTTTGGCTGCTGCCGAAAGGGCATCTGCTGCTGCGTAATTTCCAGCGCATTCTCGGCTGGATGTGCATCTCCGCCGTATTCTGGATACTCGGCTGCTTCTTTGAGGGCGCGGAGAGGATGGTGCTATGGGCGATTGGCGTTTGCTGCATCTATTTTTCCCCCATGCTTGGCTTCCCGCTGCCCGGACTCGGGCGCTCGGACAGCAGCCGTGAATGGACCATTGATGGCCATCATCTGGCGGAGCGCTGCCAGCTGTTTGTGATTGTGGCGCTGGGGGAAACCATTTTGATTACCGGTGCCACGCTGAGCGAGCTGGAAGTCTGGAGTATGCCGATCGTCATTGCGTCGCTGGTGGCATTCGTCGGCAGTCTGGCGATGTGGTGGGTGTACTTCGATACCAGCAGCAAGGCGGGCAGCCATGCGATCCAGAAGGCGGATAACCCCGGGCAGATGGGAGCGCGTTTTCACTATGTCCACGTGGTGCTGGTGGGGGCGATTATCGTCTGTGCAGTCGCCAACGAACTGGTCATCGTCCACCCGGATGGCCATATCACCGTTGCGGATGCGGCGGTACTGCTGTTGGGCCCGGCCGCCTACCTGCTGGCCAACGCCATCTATAAGTTTCTGGTGTACCGCCGTTTCCCGCTGTCGCATATCGGCGGGCTGGCGGCGCTGGCGGTACTCATCCCTGTAGCATTGACGACCGATCGCCTGATGGTTAACGGACTGACGACGGTGGTGATGGTCATTGTGGCCGGGTGGGAGAGCCTCTCGCGCCGCCGTAATGTCGTGTAGGCCGGCGCGATTTCCGAGGCGTTACTGATAGGTAAAGGTGACGCCGATTATCGACTGTACATTGCCCGCCGTCAGGTCTCCGCTGGTGCGCGCATAGTTGGCGGTCAATCCCAGATCGCGCGCGGCTGGACCAACGGTTCCCAGTGAAACCGGATCGTTAGCCGGAACAACAGTGCCGCTGCGGGTCATTTGCACGCCGATACCCTGGGCAGGTAACGCCGAGGCGCTGTTGGTGAAGATAGAATTACCGGCATCTTCCGTGGTGCCCGAAAGGTAATAGCTGATCTGCTGGTTCTGCGCACACCGGATGTTCAGCGGCACTGCGGTCGATGCGGGATAGTCCGGCAGCGTCACCGTCACGTTACGCGAAGAGACGTCACAGCCGCCGGTGGGCACCACCACATCATTGTTAGCATAAATATTCCACACGAACTGGAAGGAGTCGTTATCCCTGTTATTGGTCTGGTGCAGGATCAGCACGGCGACCAGCGACCCGGCTTTGATTGTGACCCCACCTGCGGTGCTGATGGGAGTCAGATACAACACGGTTGGCCATCCCTTGTCGGCTTTTGAGGTATAGGTTACCGGTGCAGTTTCCCTGGTAGTTGGAAAGGGATAGCTGGCACTATTGTATCTTACGGTGCCGGTAAAGTTGGCCAGCGCACCGCCGTAGGCCGAACCACGTTGGAGGGTAACGTAATCGATCATGGTTTCCGGATAGTCGTTATGGCAGAAAATCTGCGACGACAGATCGACGACCAGGTTCTGCCCGACGCTGACCGCCGGTGTAAGGTTAACGTAGACGCTGGCTGCGCCGCCGCCGATCGGAATGGTTGCACCGTTGGCGGTTCGGCAGGCAAAAGCGAAGACGTTGGCAGACCAGCTCAGCAGCAGCAGCGCGGTCAGCAGGGTGATTATCTTTTTCATTTATCTATTCTCCGGATTCAGGCGTAGGTGTAGGTGACGCTAATCACCGCCTGGATAGTGCCCTGAGTGGCACCGCCGTTGACCGTCAGCGCTCTGACCTTCAGCGGGAACGTGGCGGTCTGGGTGGTCCCATCGACCTGTACCGATTTTTTGGTGCCGGTATTGAGGGTGGCGCCCGCATCATCCTGTAGCTCAAGCTGGATGCTGCCCGCCGTACCCTGGTTTTTGTAGTAGCCCGTGGCATCGGCCGTGCCGCTAAAACTGGCCGTTACGCGTGAAGTTCCGGCAGGGCAGTTGCTCAGATTCAGCGTGGCATCCTGCCAGGCGGACGAAGAACCCGCGGATACCAGGCTGAAGGTGTAGAGATCGCCAAGTTCTACCGCGGCGTTTTTGGTCGAAACCGCACAGGGTTGCGCTACCACTTTGCCGTTGACGGTGATTGTCACATCGGCGGCCTGCATAGTCGGGGAGGCAACTGACAGCATCAGCGCCAGCAGCCATCCGTTCCGGGTCAATTTCATTTCAGTCTCCCGTTACAGAAATTCAAGGGTGAACGTTGCGGTGGCATTCACGTGCCCGGCGGTAACCGGGATGCGGGTGGTCATCAGCTGAGCATAAAAGTTCAGCGTATTAGCCTGACCCGGCGTCAGCGTGGTCCAGGGAATACTGGCGGAGGTGGCGTTCAGTGGCAGCATTGCCTGCTGCGCGTTAAGGATTTGAATCCCCATTCCAGCCGCCGATGCTGCGCCAGTGTTGAGCTTCAGCAGCGCGGTATTATCGTTATCCGCCACGCCGGTGAAGCCGACTTTGACCGCCGTCACCGAACTGCCGCAGGGCGACAGCAGGATACGGAACGGAACCGGAGGTGTGGTACTGCCCACCGCGTGAAACTGTCGGGCCGCGTTATTCATCAGATCGACGGTGAAGTCTTTTGATTCAGTGGCTACAGTGCAGGCGTTATCCCGCACGTAGCCGCTGATGGTAATCGTGCTGTCTGCCGCAGCGGCTCCGTTAGACGCCAGCAGCAGGCATGCGCCCAGCAGATAAAGTGTTTTTTTCATCATGGCTTCCTTAGCGGCACACCGCTGACAGCTGGCTCAATGCCTGCTCCTGATCTTCTTTCGCCACGCGGTAATCGGCCTGGCAACTGGCGTCCGCCCCGTCTCCCCATTTCACCAGCACCTTACCGGCCGCCGGCATGCCGCTGAGATACACCTGGCCACCGTCGGCGACAATGCTGCTATTCTGGCCGTCGGCAGAAGACGCCATGGCACCAAACGGCACGGGTTTACCGTTGTAAGTCAGGGTCATCAGTAGCTTCATGCCGACCTGAGCCTTAAACTCGGCGCGGACAATCGCGCCGTGTGTCGGCACCACGGTGGCAACGGCGTCATTCAGTTCAATGTTGTCCGCCAGACTGTTGGTATTCAGCGCGATGCGGTTTTCGCGATAATCCGTGGCGTAAGGCAGTACGGCGTAGCCGCGGCTGTCGGTGCGAACGCCGGTCTGATTTTCCACTTTCACATTTCCTGCACCGGGTGCCTTAATCAGCACGACCGTATCGTTCATTGGCTGGCTTAGCGTCACGCCGTTAGCATGCGCCAGTACACCGCCGCTCATGCCGTAATAAACCTGATCAATATTTTCACTCCGGCTGTAGCCGACGTTAGCGTTAGCATGGCCACCACGGTAGTTCAGTGCCGCATACCCGTTACTGCCGCTGCTGCCGTTGCCACCGCCTGCATAGCCGGTCTGCATGCTGTAGCTCAGGTTATTGTCTTCCAGCACGGTACCGTAAAGCCCGGCCAGGCTGGTCGTCCGTCCATTGAGATCGTTCGACATGCTGTAGCTTGCGCTGGCATTACGCCACGCGGATTGACTGTCGGAGCGCATCCAGTGGCTGAACGGAATCGACACGTTCAGCGCCAGCATCTGGTCGCGGCCCTGCTGCCAGGCATTTTTGGTCAGGCTATAGCTCAGCGTCCAGTTAATGTCATCAACGGCGGTGTTCACGCCGAGCTGCAGCTGCTCATCGGCGCCATCGGTTCCCCAGTAGGTCTGATGACTGCCGCTCAGATAGGCGGTCGCAGTGCGTCCTAACTGCTGGGTGATGCTGGCCTGAACTTTGCCGCGTTTGCTGTAAGCGAGGTTATAGTAGTCACTGAAGACCGGTTTCATCTCGACGATGCCATCCTGCGTTTCCACGTTGTAGCCGCTCATGCGGTTATAGGTGGTATCGGCAAAGCTAAAAAAGCCGCGGGTAGAGTAGCGATAACCCACCAGCTGAAAATTGGTGCCTGTTTCACTGAGCGATTTGTTATACAGAAAGCGTATCGACTGTCCCTGATGATCGCTGTCATCGGGCAGGGTGGCGTTGGCCTGGGTCACATCAAGCGACAGCGCGCCGAACTCGCCCATGTTTTTACCCACGCCGAGGTTAAATGCACGATAGCGATCTGCCAGCTGTGCGCCGCCGTAAATCGTAAAACCCGAGGCCAGTCCGTGTAGCAGGGTGCCCTGGACAAAATGGGGGTTTTCCTGCCGATCGTTTCCGCTGCGGTATTCCCCGGCGGTAAATGAGTAGCGGGTACGGCCTTCACGCTGCAGGATCGGAACGGAGGAGTAGGGCACGGTGAAAACCTGGCTGCTGCCGTCGGCTTCTTTAATGGTGACCTGCAGATCGCCGCCGCTTCCCGCTGCGTAGAGATCGTTGATGGTGAACGGGCCCGGTGGCACGGTACTGTGATAGATTTCGTAGCCGTTTTGTTTGATCGAAACCTGTGCCGTACCGCGGGCAATACCGTGAACGGACGGCGCAAAGCCTCGCTGACTGTCCGGCAGCATATTGTCATCGGAAGCCAGCTGGAGACCACGGAAGTTGATACCGTCGAAGATATCACTGTTGCTGTAGCTGTCGCCCAGCGTCAGGCGTGAACGCCATGAAGTGATGTCGCGCTCCAGCCAGGTGTTCACGTGCTGCCATTTATTTTCATTGCTGTTGGAGCTGCCGCTGCTGCTGTAACTCCAGGTGGTGTTATCGCGCAGGCGCCAGGCACCGATATTCAGCCCGCTTTGCAGGTTAAGATAAGCATAATTGCTGTTGCCGCCGTTCGTGTTGTGAACGCTGTTACCGGTGAAGTTGTAATTCAGCAAACCGGCATTAATACCGTTATCCCACATTTCAGGTGGAATATAGCCGCGAGCATGTCCGCCCATAAAAGCCTGAGGAATGGTCAGGTATAAACGCTGCTGACCTACGTCAAAGCGGCTGGTGGCATCGGGAATCATCTGAGCGAGTGCTACGCAGGCATCATTTCCCAGCAGCTCCATTCCGGCGATTGATGAGGTGTTCACACCCATATCGCTCAGCTGGCCGCGCGTCAGGCAGGGAATCAAACCATGACCGTCTTCACCCGGATTAAAGCTGACGTCATGAGTCGTCATGTAACCGTCGTTGAGATAGATATCGACGCGGTAGGTGCCCGCCGGGACTTCCTGTCCTTTTTCAAAGTTAGAAAGGTCCGCGACTGCTGCGGGGTCGTCTGCCAGAAAACGCGGGTTAAAGTAAATTTCTGCCTGTGTAGAAAAGGTCTGCGAAGCCAGTAAAATTGCGAGCGGGATGCGGGCGAATTTGCCGGAAGATTGCGATTCATTGCTCAGTGCGCGTCGGAAAGCCAAACGGTCGAGTCCATATTTCAGATGTGACATAGTCCCTCCGGTCCGAAGTCGCCCGGCAGTCATTTCTTTTCGTTAATTGGGGGAAGGGGAGAGCGTTTCTCCCCATCGATTTACTGCATCGTGCCTTTCATGCGAGGGGTTAAAGCACCGTAATCATTAATGGTGCGCCAGGAGATATCACTGCCTGCATCCGCAGGAAGTTTGATGCTGACTTCGCCCATTGGCGGCACGAGTGCATTTTCCAGAATTCGGGTACCGGCGTTGATCTCGGTGAGAGTCTGGTAATAAGGCGTTGGATTAATCAGCGTGAGCGTACCCGCGCTGCGGCGAAACTTAATCTTTTCTGCGGCCTGCTCTGGCGGCATGGCGAGATTAGCCGGACGATAGTAAAGCTTGATGCGGCTGATAATGGCCAGCTGTAGCGTATTTTCGCTGAGCTTTGATTTTTCCATTGACGGGATCGCTTTAACATTCATCCAGAACAGACTTTCGCGATCCTGCGGCAGCTGATTGTTGGTGGCATCCACGATGCGCAGGGTATTCTCTTTTTTACCCTGCATGGCAAACAGCGGAGGCGTGATAACGAAACGGCCGTCCTTCACTCCATCCTTATTCTCAACCCATGACTGGATAAGATAGGTGCTGCTGTCATCGTTATTTGTCACGGCCAGCTGAACCTGTTTTTGCCCGGCGGGATAAATGACCCGGGTTGCGCCCAGTGCAACGCCGGCTTCTGCCTGCGGAACCAAGCCCGCAGTGGCAACCATAAATAAGCCAGCCAACAGGCCCCGAGTGAAGTTAAGTGTTTTTTTCATGTTGTCTCCTTTAGCATTCACCGTATGTTCTGTTGGCGGTATCTATGCTGTTAATTACTGATAGGTCAGGGAGAACCAGGCCTGCGCATTCGCGATGCCGCCGGTAACCTGATTGCCCGTTGCCCGATATTTTGCGACGAAATGTAATGTGTTCAGCCCGGTATAAATTCGCGTCCATGAAGCGGGTGGTGAATTTGGACTGATCAACTGGTCATCTTTGTCGAACAGTGCAACACCGATTCCGGTTGCGATCCCTGGGCCTTCTCCGACGGAGAGAACCTCGGGGTTTTTACCATCAGCGACGCCGTGAAAGGTCACGCCCACGTGCTGACTGACTGCCGTGCTGCATTCCTGCAGCTGAATGTCGAAGGGAACGGGATTGGCATCTTCCCCTGCGGCATGAAAACGGTTACTACTGATTTGCCCCATCCTGACTGTCATTTGCCGGTCACCGGCTTCAACGCGACAGGATTCGGCGATAACGATCCCCTGGAAACGCATACTTCCGCCGGGTAAGGTGACGTGCCACTGATTTCCCGCCAGTGCCAGCGGGGGTAACAGCAACATCAACAGACCCGATTTCATCCTTTGCATTTTGTTCATCCCAGTCCCGTTGCGGATAGCGGGCCATCCTGGCCCGATTCGCTTCCCTGCGTGATGAGTGTCTTACTCGTACTGAACTTTGAAGGTGGCGTCAGCGTTCGCGGTACCTGCGGTTGCAGCATCGGTAGCGAAGTAGCGCGCCTGGAATGGAATCACGTTGGTGCCATCGTTCAGGACAGTTGCATTGCTGAAGTCAGCACCATCCAGTTTCAGTGGCGTGCCGGTTCTGTCGAGGATCTGTACGCCAACGTTGGTTGCGCTGCCCGCAGCGGAGCTTTGCAGCGCCAGTACATCCGGGTTAGCGTTATCAATGGCCGTTCCTGAGAAGGCAACGGCTGCTTTGGTCGCAACGGAGGTATCACAGTCGTTCAGCTGGATGTTGAAACCGACCGCCGAGCTGGTATCACCTAAAGCGGCGAGCTTAGCTGAACGAACCTGGCCTAACGTTACGGTCTGGTCCATTGAGCCGGCATCGACTGCACAGGCTGCGTTGACCACTTCACCTTTAAAGTGAACCGTACCGCCATTCACCGTCGTGGTTGCAGCCAGAGCAGCAGTAGAGGTCAGAGACAGGGCAGACAGAACAACAATCGCTAATTTTTTCATGATATATTTCCTTTATCATATTGGTGAGGCTATTACTCAGATGTAATGAGCCGGTTTTTTAAAAATAATTTATGGAACATAATTCTGTTTTCACACCCCAGCTTCATCATTAAATTCCGCCGGTGTGAATAAATTGTTTTTAGCTTTACGCCAAGTTTTAAAGCTATTTCCTTATTGCTTTCTCCCTTTCTTAACATGTTGAGCATCTGTTTTTCACGATGCGTTAAGTTGAATTTAATATGGTAATTCCCTGGTGTGTCTTCACTCGCAAAGAAAGAAATAATTTCTTTCAGGCTGCTTCCTTTATCTAAAACGGCTACTTCCTTATAAAGTTCGGAGTTGTAATAGGCCAAATCGCTGGAAGCGAAAGCCACCGTTTTTTTTCTGGAAGCAGGCAGGTCCTTACATTCATTTATGTCATTAAAATCCAGGTCAACAACCTGGTAAAATGCTTCAATAAAATCTGTGCCGAGCAGTTCCAGTAGGCCAAGGATAAAATATTGGTCGTGTGATAACACATTCCTTGACGGTTTAATGCCTGAATTCAATTCCATGATATCGACCCTTATTCCCTGTGTGCCCGACATATCAATAACTCCGCAATAATTTACCACCTTAAAAATCTTCAGCTATGTGATAAGGTCAAAAGCAGCTTCTTTGTCTGTGTCATGTGCAAAATCCAGTTTTAAATCCCACAAAGTGGTTTATGTGTCGATTTTTAAGTTCAATTAACCTTGTGCTTTAAGGATAATTCACTGTCTTATTGATAGGCTGTGATTATCATTTAACTGAAAAGCAATAGGCACACTCTTTATATTGGATTTTTCTTAGGTAGTATTCCTCTACATAACACTTTTTTTTAACGTTTCCCGCCGCGGTGTTGCCATGTTTCCATGTTAATCACCCGAGGTGCTGAATAACTTTTAAGATAATGTTGAGTAAGAACTTTCTAACACTAAGGTATTTCATCCCTTTTTCCGTATGTTTTTCTTTATCTAACCGTTTTTCGTATATCCGTTGTTGAAATCGGCGTTCAGACTACTAACCTGCATGGTGGCCAATTTCTGCTGTTTTTTGCTCCTCATCAATTCACGCTGTTTAAGGATTCACGTCTGCAGGCAAGCGTTTTAATCTGTGTTGCTTTAAGGCTGCTGCGTGCATCTCGTTTCGATGGGGTAAAGATTATCACCGTGATTCCAGATTGGTTATTTGTATTTGTTATTTCCATCTATTTGGGTTTTTATGCTGATTTTAAGTTAAATTATAAGTTTTTTTAGTCAAAATAACTGCTGTGTTATGGTGTATTTTTACTTTAGAGATCTGGCACTTAAATAAATCAAAGGCTGAGGCATGATCTACAGGATTCAGGAGTCGATTTTTTTCAGGAATGATGACGGGCGAGTGTGGACAGATGACGATTCCCGAGTAATTTTGACTGCCACGACGGGTCGACTGCTGACGTATCTCCTGCAGCACAAAGGTAATGTGATATCGAAAGATGAACTGCTTGAAAATGTATGGGATGCTTATGGTTTATCAACGTCAAGCAATAGCCTTTACAAGTACATTTCAGACCTGAGGGCAGTGTTTAAAAATCTTGGCTGTACGGACGAAATCATTGTTACCGTACCCAAATTGGGTTTCATGATTGCTAAATCTGTTCGCGTGGAGAGGCTTGATGACGGCGAACCCGCGGGTGGAACAGTCATTGAATCCGTTATTGAGCCGCCGGTTGAGCTCAATACCCGCCCCGCATCAGAGCCTGATAGGGCGCGGAATGTAAACAATAACAGTGCTGAAGACGCTGCTGTAGAATCTGAAATTAACGAAAGTCATTCAACTGAATCTCAATTCCTCGAAAATAAACATCGCGAAAATACCGTTGCAGAGAAAGTCCGAGCAGAAGAGTCTATTCTGGTTAAACCTTCCTTCATGCAAGTAAAGGTCGTGCTGCTTTCTATCGTTTTGACAGTATTGGTCGCCGGTATTGTTGCTTTATATATCATGGGGGATAGCGGCAGGCAGGAAGAGATGACCTGGTCTTTGGGTAATATAGATAATTGCCCGGTAAGAAGCTTTAATCCACATGAATCAGAAAAGTCTCTTGCCGTTCTGCAAAATGTTATCGCAACGAAGGGCATGTTGTGTTCCGGCAACAGCATTTTCTTTGTTCGCGTTTCTGAGCCCGTTTTGACCGATAAAAAAGGCCGAATTTTTATCTCCCGCTGCAATTATGTTGACGACAAACGTAAGAAATTCTCATCGTGCGAAAATTATTACAGAGCAGACTATGAAATCACGCGCTAAATTCCAGGGAAAATTAATTTACATACTTTCCACTGCGGTGGTCGTGGCCATATTAATTTTAGGGTACAGGGTCTTCTCTCCGACTAACAAGAGCGGTTTTGACTGCACCGGCTACCTGATCGTGGATTCTGATGCCTTCAACTTCTCTGACGGTCTCAACTCCTATCTGCTGATGGGGAATGACAACAAAGGCTACTTCAATATGTCGGGCACGGTGAAGTCGAATGCCGTTTCCTACCACGTGGAGCGCTCTTACGGATTCAGCTACCAGCAACAAAAGGACGGCATTTATCATCTAACCGATATCACCATGTCCAAACGGAGTGCAGATAATGCCGCTGATGACGTGATGAGCAAGGTCATGATCAGCCCCGATCCCGATCATGGTCGCTACATAAAGATTAAAGAGTTGGGGAATGCGTTTGTGCTACAGGGCGTGTATTCGCCATCATTGATGTGCGTGCAAAACTGAGGGGTGATGCGAAGCTGAAAAGTGGTGCAAAACGTCATTCCTGCCGTTTTGTCGAACCCTGTCGAGGCTTCTCACCCCTCTCTCCGGAAATTATGCATAAAAAAAAGCCTGAACTTTCGCTCAGGCTTTCTCTTTAAATATGGTGGTGAGAGAGGGGTTCGAACCCTCGATACGTTGCCGTATACACACTTTCCAGGCGTGCTCCTTCAGCCACTCGGACACCTCACCATATTGTTATCGCAACTGCGTTGTCGACGGGCGCTAATGTAGGGAAAAGCCTCGCTGCGGTCAACTGACTTTCAACGCTTTTGCGTGCGTTTAATCAGTTTTAAATCACTTTGCCGATAAAAACGGCAGGAGAGAGGCCAAACCAGCCTGAAAATACGAATCCGTGACCATTTTTTTCTTGCCAGCTGCGGCGTTTTACCCGAGCCTTAAAGAAAAACAGGAGAAAAAACGTGGACATCATCTATTACCATCCCTCTTTTAACGCTCAGGCCTGGATTGACGGGGTTCAGCGCCGCCTGCCGGGTGCGCGGGTCCGACTGTGGCAGCCGGGCGACGACCTGCCTGCCGATTATGCGCTGGTGCGTGAACCGCCCGTCGCCATGCTGCAAGGACGCCAGCTGAAAGGGGTGTTCGCGCTGGGGGCCGGGGTGGATGATATTCTCGGCCAGTTAAAGCGGCATCCTGAGATGCTGGCACCCGGGGTGCCGTTGTTCCGCCTGGAAGATACCGGCATGAGTCGCCAGATGCAGGAGTACGCGGTCTATCACGTGCTCGGCTGGTTCCGTCGTTTTAACGAATATCAACAGCTGAAGCGTGAAGCTAGCTGGAAGCATCTGGAAAACAACCAGCGAGAAGCGTTCTCTATCGGGCTGTTAGGCGCGGGCGTGCTGGGTGGCAGCGTGGCAAAAAGTCTGCTGGACTGGGGCTTCCCGGTGCGCTGCTGGAGCCGATCGCCGAAGCACATCGAGGGTGTTACCAGTTTCCACGGTCAGGAACAGCTGGGTGAGTTTCTTTCCGGCACCCGGGTGCTGATTAATCTGCTGCCTAATACGCCGCAGACCGTCGGCATTATTAATCGCCAGTTGCTGAGCCAGCTCAAGCCCGGCGCGTTTCTAATTAATCTGGCCCGCGGGCCGCATGTGGTTGACGACGATCTGCTGGCCGCGCTGGCGGCGGGGGAAGTCAACGCTGCCGCGCTGGACGTCTTTAACGTTGAGCCTCTGCCTGCTGACCATCCTTTCTGGTCACATCCTGATATCGCCATTACCCCGCATAATGCGGCTGTAACCTTACCCGAGGAAGCTATGGACTATATCGCAGGGGCGATTGCCCAGTGTGAAAACAATCAGATGCCGGAAGGCCGCGTTGATTTAGAACGCGGTTACTAAACGATAAGGGCCGCCCAGTGAGCGGTGCGGCCCTGAACATTAAGGAGTAAATCATGTATCCCGTTGACCTTCATATGCACACCGTTGCCAGCACCCATGCCTACAGTACGCTGCGTGACTACGTGCTTCAGGCACAAACCTGCGGCGTTAAGCTGCTGGCGATCACCGACCACGGCCCGGATATGGCCGATGCGCCGCACTACTGGCACTTCGTGAATATGAGAGTCTGGCCGCGGGTGATTGACGGCGTGGGTATTTTGCGCGGCATTGAAGCGAACATTAAAAACAACGAAGGTGAGATTGACTGCAGCGGGCCGATGCTGGAAGCGATCGACATTATCGTTGCCGGCTTCCATGAGCCGGTGCTGCAACCGCAGGATAAAGAACATAATACCAAAGCGATGATTGCCACCATGGCCAACGGACTGGTGCATATCATCAGCCATCCGGGCAACCCGAAGTATCCTATCGACATTCAGGCGGTAGCCGAAGCGGCGGCAAAGTACAATGTGGCGCTGGAGCTCAACAACTCTTCCTTTACCACTTCCCGTAAGGGCAGTGAACCGAACTGCCGCGCCGTTGCCGCAGCGGTAAAAGAGGCGGGCGGCTGGCTGGCGCTCGGCTCGGATTCCCATACCGCTTTTACCCTTGGTAATTTCGAGCACTGCGTGCGCATCATGCGTGAGGTCGATTTCCCGGAAGATCGCGTGCTGAACGTTACGCCGCGCCGCCTGCTCGACTTCCTCGCGCTGCGCACCGGCAAAACGATAGACGAGTTTGCTGAGTTTTAGTTTGGTTGTGAGGGGGGAGTGGCTGCGATTGCGAGTGAATCCGCTAACGTCAGTTCCGCTTTCACCCCCAGCAGCCCCCGGATCTATAGTATGATTCAGCCCTGACATACTTTTGGAATCGAACTAATGAATGAGTTTTCTATCATCTGCCGCATCCTTGGCTCGCTGTATAACCGCCAGCCGCAGGACCCGCTGCTGGTGCCGCTGTTTACTCTGCTTCAGTCAGGTAAGCTGCAACAGCACTGGCCGCTGGAGCAGGATGAACTGCTGACCCGCCTGCAGGAAAACAGCGATCCGCAGCTGCTGGCAGCTGACTATAACGCGCTGTTTGTTGGCAGCGAGTGCAAGGTGCCGCCGTACGGTTCGCAGTGGCCGCAGGGGCCGCAGGAAGTGGAGGTTCGCGCTTTTCTGACCAGCCGCGGCATGCCGCTGGGCGAAGGACCGGCGGATCATTTTGGCGCACTGCTGCTGGCTTCTTCCTGGCTGGAAGATCAGTCCGAGGCCGATGAGTTCCTGGCGCAGGTCACTCTGTTCGATGAGTTCCTGATGCCGTGGTGCGGCGCGTTTCTCGGCAAGGTGGAGGCTCACGCTTCAACGGCGTTTTACCGCACGCTGGCGGCAATCAGCCGTGAAGCCGTGCAGACGATGCGCGATGAGCTGGCCGAGCTGGAAGAGCAGCAGGGCGGCGAAACCGAGTAAGCACCACGTTGCAGCGCAGCCTGTTCGGGCGTTATCTTTCCTGTTGCTGGCTGCGCGCGAGTCTTCAGTTGCTGTTTTACTGTGGCTGCTGCGTGTTTTCTTCAGGCGCTGTCGTGCTGTGGCTGGTTGTGTGTTTGTTTCAGGCAGATCTTGCCGTCATTTTCTAATCGCTTACGGGCTAACGCTGTTCACTCACCGCCAGCCATTCTGCTGTGGCTGAACCCAGCGGCGATGGCGATCGTGACCACAGCAGCGGTGTTCCCGGCAGCCGGAACGGTGCGCGAAGCTGGGCCGCAATCCCCCAGTGGGAAATCACCGTTTCCTGTTCTTCATCCTGCGGCTGTCTGGCACCCAGCCCGGCAGGCTGCTCATCGACAGAGTAAGGGAAGTCTGACAGCAGGCTGGCGGTACGTGCGAGCGACAGGCGGGCGGCAAACCCGGTACTGTGCAGTCGCCGCTGGCGCATTCCTTCCAGCACCGCCGCCGCCAGCAGATAGCCGGTAGCGTGATCCAGCGCCTGGACCGGCAGCGGCACCGGCGCATCGCCTCCCTGCCATTGACGCCCGCGGTCGGCAATGCCGCAGGCCATTTGCACCAGGCTGTCAAAACCGCGCCGGTTTCGCCACGGCCCTGTCCATCCCCATGCGTTCAGGCTGACGTCGATCAGACCGGGCTTCAGTTTTTGCAAGGTTTCCCGATCGTAACCCAGATTAATCAGCGCATCGGCTCGGTAGCCGTGGACCAGCACATCGCTCTGACCCAGCAGGATTTCGAACTGACGCCGCCCTTCGGTTGATTTCAGGTCCAGCCGCGCGCAGCGTTTTCCCAGAGTAATCTCTTCTTCTAAAGAGGGTTCCTGCCAGCCTGGCGGATCGATGCGCAGCACCTCTGCGCCCAGCCCGGCCAGGAAGCGTGTGGCGACCGGCCCGGCAATAATTCGCGTCAGGTCCAGCACCCGTACGCCGTGCAGCGGGCGAGCAGGGGGGAGCGACCATTCAGGAGGTGGTCCGCAGGGTTGCAGGCTTTGCTCAATCAGCGCTTCACGACTGACACTTTGCCCCTGCGGATGCTGCTGCCACTCCTCGCGGCTGCGTAACGCGGCCGCGCATCCACCGGCATCCACCACGGCCTGTTCGAGAGTGAAACGGTCCCATCCCGTGACCGTGGCGGCCAGCGCCTGACGGTTATCGTGCCTGCCCAGCACGCGTTCCATCGCTTCGCGGTGATGCGGCGCATTGGTATGCAGGCGGAGCCAGCCGTCAGCGCAGGCGTAATCACCGGCAAACGGGTCCCACAGTGAAACTGGCGGGCGATTAATCGGGCGAAGGGCGTGCTGGAACCAGCGCGAAGAGAGGGCTGAGTCAACGTGCAGCGGCTGGGAGTTATCGATCAGGCTGGCGACGGCCTGGGCAGCCAGTGCAATGCTGGTGGTGGCCAGTTCACTGACCGGATAAGCGGACACCAGGGCCTGGCGACCGGAGAGGATAAGCGGAGGCGGGGGCGATAATGCATTGCGTAACCCCTGCCACAGCTGCTGCCAGAGCTCAGCGGTTATCCGATCGTTCATCACGCCCTCCAGAAATGTTTAATGTCGTTTGCTGCGCCCCGCATAGCGGAACCGCGCCAGTTTTGCAT
The DNA here is from genome assembly GCF_016909495.1 of Pantoea coffeiphila. Lineage (GTDB taxonomy): Bacteria > Pseudomonadota > Gammaproteobacteria > Enterobacterales > Enterobacteriaceae > Erwinia > Erwinia coffeiphila. The sequence continues at coordinate 232,885 of NZ_JAFBFW010000007.1, forward strand.
GCATACGCAGATTGCGCAGGTTGATCACCGCAATTGCCGTTCCAAGAATGACCAGCAGCGAACCCGCAGCCTTGAAACCGTTCATCTCATCGCCGAGCACCAGCACGCCCATGATCACCGCCAGTACCGGCGTCAGCAGGGAATAAGGCATGATCAGGTTAACGTTGTAGTGCTTCAGCAGGCTGTACCATAAAGAGTAGGCAACAATCGACGAACCAATAGCGCTAAACAGAATACCGAACCAACCGCGCCAGGACGAGTTAACCAGCAGCGTCAGCTGATCGGATTCGGTCAGCCAGGACGCGCAACCAACGATGGGTATCGCCAGAAATGACAGCCAGCCGGTCATCGTCAGTGGACTGATCGGCGGCGATTTTTTGACAATCATATTGCTGATTGCCCAGCCCAGCGCGCTCAGCAGCAGCAGAACCAGTACCCACCAGTTGGGGATTGTCGGGCTGCCGGACAGCACCACCACGCCGCTCAGAGAGATCGCAATACCCACCAGCTGGACCAGACGTAGCTTCTCTTTGAGGATCACCATCGCCAGCAGCATAGCAATCGGCGTACCGAGCTGGACGATCACCGCCGCCGTTCCGGCATCGGTGTTGTTGAGGCTGATAAAGAGTAACGAGAAGTGCATAAAGCCGAAGGTAAAGGCCAGGACGATAAGATAACGCAGCTGCTGAAGATTCACGCGGGTAAACGGCACCAGAATCAACGCCACCACCACAAATCGCAGGGTGGTGATCATCAACGGGGGAAGGTCCATCAGGCCCCATTTGATGGCGATATTGTTGAATGCCCAGATTGATACCACCAGAAGTATCAGAAAAAAATGCCGCAGCGCCACCGCACAATCCTTAAAATAACGTTTCACTCCTGAATATCATGGCATGAAATGCAGCGAATGAAGCGCTAAAGTGCCACTTTTTTTCAGCATGCCATCGCGTAAAAGGCGCTAAATACGCGGCGGCTTAAGCTGATGCTTTGTTTACAATTTGCCAGAAAAGTTATAAGACAGTTAGCAAGCAAAGTGTCAGGATAAGAGACTGGGAATTGTACTCAGCCAGGAGAGATAAGCGTGAAGCTACCGTTAGCCATTATCCAACTTGAAACGCCGCCGCTGCCGGTCAGTGAGCTGGTGGGCGATCAGCAGCTGTGGTTTGTGCAGGCGCTTGGCCTGTCGGCCGGTGAGTATATTGTTGTACGCCCGGACCTCGGCGAGACGTTGCCCGACCCGGCAACCATTTCCGCCGCCATTCTCAGCGGCTCCTGGGCGATGGTGACCGATCATGCCGACTGGAGCGAGCGGACCGCCGCGTGGGTGCGCCATCTGGTGGCGGAAAAGCTGCCGCTGCTCGGTGTCTGCTACGGTCATCAGCTGATGGCCTATGCGCTGGGCGGCAAGGTTGGTGATAACCCCAACGGCTGGGAGCGTGGCTTACAGCAGCTGGAATCCAGCGCGACAAGGCATCAGGACCCGCTGCTGGCCTCGCTGCCGCAGCATTTTTCGGCCTGGCTATCCCATCGTCAGTCGGTGCTGGCACCGCCGTCGGGCGCGCAGGTGCTTGCCAGCTCTGCCCTGGAACCCTGCCAGATTATCCGCTATTCCCCGCAGGCGCTGTCGGTGCAGTTCCATCCTGAATTTACCGCAGAAATTATGACGGCCTGCCTGCATAACAGTCTTGGCGATGAGCAGGCTAAAAAGCTGATGCACAATCAGCCGGAGCCGGAGTGGCCACGCCAGCTGCTGCAGGATTTCTGGCAGCAGCAGCAGCCAGCGGCGAAACGCGCCTAGTTTAGCGACGATTCATCGGGTGGCTCTTCGTGAGCCACCTCACATCCGATCCGTAAAATCCACATTTCCTTCCGGCTTCGTCACAGTTTCCGCTGGCGCGATCTGACATTCTCGTCTTTATCAACAATGTTAATAATTAGTTATTTCATTGTTAATTAATACCGCCGAGTGATGTGAATTTCAACAGGAGAACGATGATGCGCTACGCTTATCCGGGCAGTAAAGATTCCCTGATCGTGCTTAAACCGCAGTATGGCAACTTCATCAACGGTGAGTTTGTGCCGCCGGTTAACGGCCAGTATTTTACCAATACCTCACCGGTCAATGGTTCGGATATCGGCCAGTTTCCGCGCTCCGATAAAGACGATGTGGAAAAAGCGCTGGATGCTGCCCACGCCGCTGCCGATGCCTGGGGTAAAACCTCGGTACAGGCGCGTTCTCTGACCCTGCTGAAAATCGCTGACCGACTGGAAGAGAAGCTGGAATACCTTGCCGTGAATGAAACCTGGGATAACGGCAAGCCGGTGCGTGAAACGCTGGCCGCCGATATGCCGCTGGCGGTGGACCACTTCCGCTACTTTGCCGGCTGCCTGCGCGCGCAGGAGGGCACCGCCGCTGAAATTGATGAATTCACCGCCGCCTATCACTTCCACGAGCCGCTGGGCGTGGTGGCGCAGATTATTCCCTGGAACTTCCCGCTGCTGATGGCGGCCTGGAAGCTGGCCCCGGCGCTGGCGGCGGGCAACTGCGTGGTACTGAAACCGGCTGAACAGACGCCGCTTTCCATCACGCTGTTCGTGGAGGTCATTGCCGACCTGCTGCCGAAAGGCGTGCTTAACGTGATCCACGGCTACGGCAAGGAGGCCGGTGAAGCGCTGGCCTCTAATCCGCGTATCGCCAAGGTGGCCTTTACCGGTTCAACCGCTACCGGCGGCCATATTCTGGAACTGGCGGCGAAAAACCTGATCCCGTCCACCGTTGAGCTGGGCGGCAAATCACCGAATATCTTCTTCGAAGACATCATGCAGGCCGAAGAGTCGTTTATCGAAAAAGCGGCGGAGGGCGTGGTGCTCGGCTTCCTTAACCAGGGCGAAGTGTGTACCTGTCCTTCCCGCGCGCTGGTGCAGGAATCCATCTACGAACCCTTTATGGCGGCGGTGATGAAGCGGGTGAAAACCATCCGGCGCGGCGATCCGATGGATACCGATACCATGGTCGGCGCGCAGGCCTCCCAACAGCAGTTTGATAAAATTCTTTCCTATCTGGACATCGCGCAGAAAGAGGGCGCTGAAGTGCTGACCGGCGGCGGGGTGGAGAAACTCGAAGGTGACCTCAACGGCGGCTATTACATTCAGCCGACGCTGCTGAAGGGCACTAACAGCATGCGCGTCTTCCAGGAGGAGATTTTTGGGCCGGTGGTGGGCATTACCACCTTCAAAGATGAAGCTGAGGCGATTGCCATTGCCAACGACTCGATTTATGGCCTGGGTGCCGGCGTCTGGACCCGTGATATCAACCGTGCCTACCGCGTTGGCCGGGCGATCAAGGCTGGGCGCGTATGGACCAACTGTTACCACCTCTATCCGGCACATGCGGCGTTTGGCGGCTATAAGAAATCCGGGATTGGCCGCGAAACCCACAAAATGATGCTCGATCATTATCAGCAGACTAAAAACCTGCTGGTCAGCTACAGCGTACAGCCGCTCGGCTTCTTCTGATTGCCTGCATTGTCAAAGCCGGGACTATCCCGGCTTTTTTTATTGCTTAAAAACGCCTGTCTGACCGACGGGCCAGCTATGCTGGCTGCGGGATCGCCATAATAGAACGATGCAGCCGCTACTGCGGTAGGGGGGCCAGCCCGTGCGGTAAGCCAGCGCCACGACGCTCCGCAGGAGCTGATGCCGGTGTGGGGTTAACCCGCGCGGCGAGCCAGCGCTGCCAGCGCGTCCAGCTGCGCCGTCAGATGATGGCGGGTGCTCTCATCGCTGACCGTGCCTTTTTCCGCGTCGATGCGGCTGCCCGCCTGGCCGATCATGATTTCCGGTTTATTAATCACGTTGGCGTTGAGGAACACCAGACTCTGGCGAAGATGATACTGCGCGCGCGCGCCGCCGATAGCGCCAGGAGAGACGGTCTGAATCGCCAGTGGCTTACCCGAAAGCGGGCTGTCCGGCAGGCGCGACAGCCAGTCGATGGCGTTTTTCAGCGCGCCGGGAACCGAGTAGTTATATTCCGGCGTAACAACAATCACCCCGTCAGCGGCGGCAATCGCAGCACCCATGGCCAGCACGGCTTCCGGAAATCCTTCCGCCTGAATATCGGCATCGTAGTGGGGGAAGTCGGCCACGGAGCCAAGCGGACTGATTTCCACGCCAGAAGGCGCCAGTTCAGGCAGGCTGTTAGCAACAATGGCGTTCAGCGAAGCTTTACGCAGGCTGCCAAGCAGGGTAACGAATTTAAGCGGACGTACGTCAGACATGTTTGATTCCCTTTGATGTTCAGAATGAAAGTCAAAACGGCAGGAGCCGAAGCAGAATACCAGCCTCTGTGAAGGGAAGGGGGAAAAAATGTGAATTTTCTGTAGCTAACAAAGCACTCTGTGCCGTTAAGGCGCAGGTAATTTCCACAAATATTGTCATCTGCCGCCCGGAGGTATAGTGTTAGCGCACTATTCACTTTTATCATCACCGCCGCGTGATTTTGCCGGTGACTGAGTCGTTAAACCGAGGTTGTTTTGTCTACGAATTCTCTCATCCAGCGTCCAAGACGCTTACGCCAGTCCGCTTCTCTTCGCTCCCTGTTCCAGGAATCCAGCCTGAGTCTGAACGATCTGGCGCTGCCAATCTTCGTTGAAGAAGAGCTGGATGACTATAAGCCGATCGCCGCCATGCCGGGCGTGATGCGCATCCCTGAAAAGCGCCTGGCCTATGAGATCGAGCGAATTGCCAAAGCCGGCGTGCGGTCGGTGATGACCTTTGGTATTTCACATCATACCGACGCCACCGGCAGCGATACCTGGAACGAGAATGGCCTGGTGGCGCGCATGTCGCGTATCTGCAAAGACACGGTGCCGGAGATGATTGTGATGTCCGATACCTGCTTCTGTGAATACACCAGCCACGGCCACTGCGGCGTACTGCACGATCACGGCGTGGATAACGATGCAACGCTGATTAACCTCGGCAAGCAGGCGGTGGTTGCCGCCCAGGCCGGAGCCGACTTTATCGCACCTTCTGCGGCGATGGACGGCCAGGTTGCGGCGATCCGCGCTGCGCTGGATGCAGCCGGTTTCACCGACACGGCGATCATGTCCTACTCCACCAAGTTCGCGTCATCCTTCTATGGCCCGTTCCGTGAAGCGGCCGGGACCTCGCTGAAGGGCGATCGTAAAACTTATCAGATGAACCCGATGAACCGTCGCGAAGCCATTCGCGAGTCGCTGATCGATGAAGCGGAAGGTGCCGACGCGCTGATGGTAAAACCGGCGGGTGCCTATCTGGATATCCTGCGCGATGTGCGCGAGCACAGCCGTCTGCCGCTGGCCGCCTATCAGGTGAGCGGTGAGTACGCGATGATTAAGTTTGCCGCGCAGGCTGGCGCTATCAGTGAAACCGACGTGGTGCTGGAAAGCCTGGGCGCAATTAAGCGTGCCGGTGCGGATATTATTTTCAGCTACTTCGCGCTGGATCTGGCGGAAAGAAAACTGCTGTAACGGCTGTTATCACAGCCGTTGACGTGTCAGGCGGACCTCTGTGGCCCGCCTGTTTATTTTACGGGCTGGAATGTGTCGCCTGACGTGTGATTAACTTTCTGCTTCTGCTTCTGCTTCTGCTTCTGCTTCTGCTTCTGCTTCTGCTTCTGCTTCTGCCCGCAAACGCGGTTAGCCCTTAACCACCACGTCTGAGATAAATTTAACCGACGTCACGTTGGTAAAATTCGCCACGTCGGCGGTAAATTCTTCCGCGTGCGGGGCCATCACCTGCTGGAACGCCTCGAGGCTTGCGCAGTAAATGTGGCAGGCGGCGATAAACGGGGCATCTTCACCTAAGGGTTTATCAAGCTCATAAGAGAGGCAGGCGTCACCCATCCGCGTTTTGATCAGCGGCAGATGCACATCGCGGTAGTAGTCGTGGTCGAAGTGGGCATCGCTGCGGTTGGGGTAAAGCACGCTGAATTTAATCACCGGGAAATCCTCTGGTTTAGGTAATAAGTCATATCTGAACAGGGCAAGTATACCCGTTGCGCACGAGGTCGGATTAGCGGGATGAGTCCTGCCGATCATGCTGCTGCGGCTTATGTCGTGAACCCTCTGATTTTTCACTAAACCTGGCAGCCCCCCGATCCCTGACTATACTGAATGCTGATGTTATGCGCATTGAGGGGCGTCGGGGATGAGGGTAGTACTCCATCGCACAGAGTTTGATTTTGATCCGGGAGAGCAACATCGTAGTCAAGAATTCCCCCCATTCAGCCCTTTTTTATCCTGCCCGACGATCGCGATTTCACTGAGTTTTCCCCTTTTTGCGCGGAAAGTTTGCCTATGTCTAATCAGGAGGAATGTGTGAGCAAAACAGAATTCGTTCCCCCGCTGGAACCGGCACGTTATGCGTTTTTTTTCGATGTTGACGGTACGCTGGCGGCGATTAAGTCCCGCCCCGAGGAAGTCAGTATCCCGCCTGCCGTTCGCGACAACCTGGCGCGCCTTGCCGCTTACAGCGATGGGGCGCTGGCGCTGGTTTCCGGGCGGCCCATGCGTGAGCTTGATGAGCTGGTGGAGCCTCTGTCGCTGGCGCTGGCGGGCGTACACGGTGCCGAACGGCGCGACGGGCAGGGAAATATTGACCGTATTGCCTTATCCCCTGAAACGGTGCGTACGCTGACCGCCGAACTGGAACCGGCAATCGCCGCGCTGCCCGGCACCCAGTTGGAAAGCAAAGGCATGGCGTTTGCGCTGCACTACCGTCGTGCACCGGAGCATCAGCAGGCTATTCAGCAGCTGGCGGATGAGCTGGTTGCCCGCTTTCCCGAACTGGTTCAGCAGCCGGGTAAATGCGTCATTGAGCTGAAGCCGGACGGCGTCAGCAAAGGGGCCGCAATCAAGTACTTTATGAAGCAGCCCCCGTTTTTGGGGCGCATCCCGGTTTTTGTCGGGGACGATTTAACCGATGAGGCCGGATTTAAGGTTGTTAACGCAATGGAGGGCGTTTCCGTGAAGGTGGGTGCGGGCACCAGCGAAGCACGCGGCTATTTGCCGGATGTTAGCGCGGTCTGGCACTGGCTGGAACTCACAAGATTAAAATTAGATCAGGGCGCGCAGGCGTCGGTAAGGAGTGAAACGTTATGAGTCGTTTAGTGGTCGTATCGAATCGAATTGCTGTTCCCGATGGCAGCAAGGTTAGCGCCGGAGGTTTAACGGTGGGCATCGTTGATGCACTGAAAACCACCGGCGGCGTCTGGTTCGGTTGGAACGGTAACATTAACGAGATCGGGGAAGATGATGATGAGCTGTCGATGCTGGAGCAGGACGGTATCACCTACGCGTCGTTTGGCCTGAATCAAAATGATTACGATCTCTACTATCTGCAATTTTCCAACGCGGTGCTGTGGCCTGCCTTTCACTATCGTCTGGATCTGGTTAATTTTCAGCGAGAAGCCTGGGAAGGCTATAGCCGGGTGAATAAGCTGCTGGCGCAGCGCCTGCTGCCGCTGTTGAAGCCGGATGACGTACTGTGGATTCACGACTATCATCTGCTGCCGTTTGCCGCCGAACTCCGTGAACTGGGCGTGACTAACCGTATTGGCTTCTTCCTGCACATTCCCTTCCCGACACCGGAGATTTTCAACGCGCTGCCGCCCCATGCCGAACTGCTGGAGATGATGTGTGACTACGATCTGCTGGGCTTCCAGACTGAAAGCGACCGTATTGCGTTTCTGGAGTGCGTCTCTCTGCTGACATCGCTACAAACCGAGGGGAAACAGCATCGTGCCTTCGGCAATCGCTTTGCTACCGAGGTGTATCCTATCGGGATAGAGCCGGACAGTATTAAAGAGATGGCTGAAGGCCCGCTGCCGCCGAAGATGGTGGCGATGAAGAGGGATCTGGGCGATGCACAGAACATCATTGCCTGCGAACGCCTGGATTATTCCAAAGGGCTACCGGAGCGTTTCCTCGCCTATGAAGCGCTGCTGGAAAACTTCCCGCAGCACCGTGGGAAAATCCGTTACTCGCAGATAGCGCCCACTTCGCGTGGCGACGTGCAGGCCTATCAGGATATTCGCCACCAGCTGGAGACTGAGGCGGGGCGGATTAACGGTAAATATGGCACCCTCGGCTGGACGCCGCTGTACTATCTCAATCAGCATTTCGACCGTCGTTTACTGATGAAAATTTTCCGCCTGACCGATATCGGTCTGGTAACGCCACTGCGTGACGGTATGAATCTGGTGGCAAAAGAGTATGTTGCCGCACAGGACCCGGACGACCCCGGTGTACTGGTGCTGTCGCGTTTTGCCGGTGCGGCCAACGAGCTGACGTCGGCGCTGATCGTTAACCCGTACGATCGTGATGAAGTGGCAGCAGCGCTGGATCGCGCGTTAACGATGTCGCGCACCGAACGCATTTCGCGCTACAACGACATGATGGCGGTACTGCGGCAAAATGACATTGCCCACTGGCGCAAAAGCTATCTACAGGATCTCCAGGCGTTGAAACCACGCAGCGAGCAGGAGAACGAAGAAAAGAAGGTGGTGAGCTTCACCCGTCTCGCCTGATCGACAAGCCATAAAAAACCCCAGCCGGATTCATACCCGGCTGGGGTTTTTACTGCAGGACGGCAGGTGTAACGAACCTGCCTCCGTGCACGAATTACATACGTTCTACGGTTTCAATACCCAGCGTGTCCAGACCCTGCTTCAGCGTTTTCGCCGTCAGCAGCGCAAGGCGCAGACGACTCTGCTTAGTGGCTTCATCTTCCGCGCTGAGGATCGGGCAGTGTTCGTAGAAGCCTGAGAACAGACCGGCCAGATCGTACAGATAGGCGCACATCACATGTGGCGTACCGTCGCGGGCAACCTGGGTAATGGTCTCTTCGAACTGTAGCAGGCGAACGGCCAGCGCGGCTTCGCGATCTTCAGCGATTAGCGTTGAACCGCTGATGCCGTTTTCATCGATCCCTGCTTTGCGGAACACCGACAGCACGCGGGTGTAGGCATACTGCATGTACGGCGCAGTATTACCCTCGAACGCCAGCATGTTGTCCCAGTCGAAGATGTAGTCGGTGGTGCGGCTTTTCGACAAATCCGCGTATTTTACCGCGCCGATACCGACGATGTTCGCCAGCTTGTTCAGCTCATCGGCCGGCATGTCCGGGTTCTTTTCCGCAACCAGTTTAGTGGCGCGATCCACTGCTTCATCCAGCAGGTCGGAAAGCTTGATGGTGCCGCCCGCACGGGTTTTAAACGGCTTGCCGTCTTTGCCCAGCATCATGCCGAACATATGGTGTTCCAGCGGTACGGAATTCGGCACGTAGCCTGCTTTGCGCACGATGGTCCAGGCCTGCATCAGGTGCTGATGCTGACGGGAGTCGATGTAGTACAGCACGCGGTCGGCATGCAGGGTTTCATAACGGTATTTGGCGCAGGCGATGTCGGTGGTGGTGTACAGATAGCCGCCATCCTTTTTCTGGATGATCACGCCCATCGGTTCGCCTTCCTTGTTTTTATACTCATCAAGGAATACGACGGTGGCACCTTCACTCTCTACCGCCATGCCTTTGGCCTTCAAGTCGGCCACAATGCCCGGCAGCATGTCGTTGTACAGGCTTTCACCCATGACATCTTTACGCGTCAGGGTCACGTTCATGCGGTCGTAAATCAGCTGGTTCTGCGACATGGTGATGTCGACCAGCTTTTTCCACATGGTCCGGCAGTACTCGTCGCCGCCCTGCAGTTTTACCACGTAGCCACGCGCCCGCTCGGCAAAAGCCGGGTCTTCGTCATAGGTACGTTTCGCTTCGCGGTAGAAGGCTTCCAGATCGGCCAGCGCGATGTCTTCATGATGTTCGTTCTGCTGTTTTTCCAGGAAGGCGATCAGCATGCCGAACTGCGTACCCCAGTCACCCACGTGGTTAGCGCGGATCACATTGTGGCCGAGGAACTCCAGCGTACGCACCGCGGCATCACCAATGATGGTGGAACGCACGTGGCCGACGTGCATCTCTTTCGCCACGTTTGGCGCGGAATAGTCGATAACGATGGTCTGCGGCTTAACGTCAGCCACACCCAGCTTCGGCGCGGCCAGCACGCTGTCCACCTGCTGTGCCAGCCAGGCGGGTTCGAGGAAAATATTGATAAAGCCGGGACCGGCAATTTCAACCTTACGGGCAATGCCGTTCAGATCCAGCTGTTCCAGAACCTTTTCTGCCAGTTGTCGCGGCGGCATGCCCAGTGATTTCGCCACGGCCATCATGCCGTTTGCCTGATAATCACCAAACTGCACTTTGGCTGACTGACGCACCTGAGGCTCGCAGTCCGCTGGAGCACCCACTGCGATCATCGCCTGACTGACTTTTTCTGAGAGAAGGGCCTGAATATTCACCGAGTTACCTTAATTATGCTGAAGATGCCCGCACACAAAGGGTGCGCGCCGCGATCGTAACGCCGCCAGCGAGGTAAAATGCACCCGCCGCTTGCGTCGTTAAAAAAACAAGGGGGGAAGTATACTGCATTTAGCGCCTGTTTTTCCAGGAACCTTAACGCGATGACGGGGTGAGTTTTTGCTGTCTTTTCGGGTAACATACGCCGCAACGACAGAAAGCGCACTCCGTGCCAGATGCCTTTACGGCGTGGGCGGAGCCGTAACCAGGAATTTTTCAGATGACCGATATCACTACTCAGCCCGAACTGCAGGATTTAAGCGCGGATTTGGCGCGTTTCGTTAACGCTCTTAGCCATCTGGCCGATCGCCTTGGCCTGGATCTGACCGCGTTGGAGGCCGATCACATTGCGGTCCGCTGCCATCAGAACACCACCGCCGAGCGTTGGAAGCAGGGACTTTTGCAGTGCGGCGCGCTGTTTTCCGAAAAGGAGATTGCCGGCAGACCGATTGCCCTGTTCGAACTGCATACGCCGCTGAATGTAGGACCGTGGCAGATCGACGTTGTTGAACTGCCGTGGCCGGGGGCGAAACTGTATCGTCACGAAGGCTGGGAGCACGTTGAGATCGTGCTGCGCGGTGATGAGGCTCAGCTGGGTTCACGTGCGCTGGCGCTGATGGCGGATGAAGGACTCATCCAGCAGGGTATTTCAGTGAAAAGCAGCGCGCCGAAAGGAGAAGGCGAGCGCCTGCCAAATCCAACGCTGGCGGTGACCGACGGCCAGGTGACCATCAAGTTCCATCCGTGGAGCCTGAAAGAGATCGTCGCCAGCGAAGTCAGTTGAAACCAATCGGATTAACCGACCGGGCACATGCTGCAATCAATCGCGGGCAGCATTACTTAACCTGAGGCGGTGAGGTTTCCGGTTCATCAGCCCGCCTCTCTGTTTTACCCGTCCGCCTGGCTGTGCGAAGACACCGCCAGCGTGATGCGGCGCAGTGCCTCGTCAAGCAGCAGGCGATGGCAGCCGAAATTGATGCGAACAAAACGATCGTCACCAAAATCACTTCCGGCTGAGAATCCCAGCCCGTGGCGTTCAAAGAACTGCTGCGGGTTGGCGACGTCCAGCCTTCCGGCATCGATCCAGCCGAGATAGCTGCCTTCCGGCGACACCATGCTCAGCGACGGCAGGGTGTTAATGTGATTGACCAGCGTATCGCGGTTGCGCTTCAGATAGGCCAGCAGTTCGTCAAGCCACGGCTGTCCGTCGCGCCAGGCGGCGGTAGCGGCGACGTAGGCCAGCACGTCAACATCCGGCACCATGCCTTTACGCTCGCGGGAAAAACGCTCGCGCAGTTCGCGATTGGGAATTATCGCCACCGACGCGCCCAGCCCGGCGATATTAAATGTTTTTGACGGCGACATCAGCGTGATGGAACGCTGGGCGGCATCTTCGCTGAGGCTGGCAAACGGGATGTGCTTCACGCCGGGCTCCAGCAGCAGATCGCAGTGGATTTCATCTGAACAAACGATCAGGTCATGGCGCTGGGCGAAACGCAGCTGTGTTTCCAGCTCTTCGCGGCGATAAACCGTACCGCCGGGGTTTTGAGGGTTGCAGAGCATCAGCAGTTTTTCGCTGCCGTCCAGCTGCGATTCCTGTGCGTCCAGATCCAGCACCCAGCGCTGCTCCTGCAACCGCAGAGGAACATTCAGCTGCGCGCGGTCGGCGAGTTTTGCCGCCTGACGGAATGGGGGATAGATCGGCGTCGGGGCGAGGGTACTTTCCTGCGGTGAGGTAAAGGCCCGCACGCACAGATTAAGGCCGCAAACCACGCCGGGTAAAAATACCAGCCATTCAGGCTGGATCTGCCAGTCATAGCGTTGAGCCATACGCTCAACAACGACTTCGATCAGCGATTCCGACGGAAAACCGTAACCGAACACGCCATGGGCAACACGTTGCTGTAGTGCTGCCGTAATGCAGTCTGCCGAACGAAAATCGGTATCGGCCACCCATAGCGGAAGGATATCCCGATCACCATATTTTCGCCATTTAAGACTATCGCTGTGACGGCGGTCTATCCGTTGGTCAAAATCGAATGCCATGCTAATGATTCCCGTTAAAATATAAATCAGTAATGCTTCACGCCAGACTAGAGATCTGATGAGCTGGAATTATTTCGTAATGCGTTAATGTTTTTTGTCCATTAAATTCATTAGCTTACAAGTGATATTGCCTCATTAGAACTTCGTGAGATATCGTCCTGTGCCATAAATGTGACAGTGTTGCTGTATTTGCTTAAATGTTCGCCACTCAGGTGCGCGTACTTATTGACCATCTCAAGAGTCTCCCATCCACCCATTTCTTTTAGCACCATTAGTGGGGTACCGTTCTGGGCGTGCCAACTTGCCCAAGTATGCCTCAGATCATGGAATCTAAAATCAACGATACCGCTTAATGACAAGGATCTCTTAAAATCTGTACGGTTGAAATCGCCTTGCATCGTGCCATCCGAAGAAAACAAGAATTCCTTTTTACGAGATATCTTTCTGATCAATGCTACAGCCTCATCATTGAGGGGGAGTGGTCTCGCTCTTCCTGATTTAGCTCTATCTGCAGTTACAACAGCTACTCGCCTGCTCAGATCTACATTCTTCCATGTCAACGAAAGCATTTCTCTTAATCTGGCACCTGTAAGTAGAGCGAAAGAGCACAGTTGCTTCATCCATTCGTGTTCAAGATTATCGATAAGAGATCTGGCTTCGTTTTTGTATATCCACCTTACCCGGACCTTGGGCTCACGCAATGATCGAGAATAAGGAATTTTATCAATCCAGCCATTTCTATATGCTAGAGAGAATCCTCGCATTATCAGAGCCCGATAACGGTTTTTTGTAGCATTCGCCAGCCGTTTTCTGGAAAGCAAACCATGAGTTGGGAGGTTGTTAGTAATGTCTTCACTTGTAATCGATGATATTAACCTACCCTGAAAGCATCCCAACCAATAGCGTGCCTGTGTTTGTTTGTCACTAAAACAGGCCTGACCTTCAGCATCCTGTAATGCCAGAACTATCAGTTCTTCAAAACTTCGTTCAGGTCTTTTATCAAGATTTGCAACAGCCCATAATTCATGTTTCAACTTATCGTGAAGCTGTTGGGCTTTTGCTTTTTCCTCGGTGCCAGCAGAGCGTCTAACTCGCGTGCCATCTGGCGCTGAGATATCGATCCAGTACGTGTGACCCCTTTTGTAGATCGGCATTTTTTTCTCTCCTTACCGCCTACAACACCCAGCCGGAAAACATTGTTATCCGTACCAGGCGCTTCGGCAAACTTTTTCAAACTTTCGGAGTTGGCGCGCCAGTTATTACCAACGCGAAACATGTGATATTTGCGAGGATTGCGATAAATGGTGGTGGCCGAAACCTGCAAAGTAGCGGCCAGTTCTTTTACGGTCATAAGTATTTCCTTAGTGGGCATACTCACCTCTCGAGTAAATTTTTAAGCCACTTGCTGATCGCGGTTGATGCAGAGTTCTGGCAGGTTGGCGCGTACAAGCGCTTCAGCGAACGGTGGCGGCACGGCGTTGCCACAGCGTGCTACCTGCTTGTCTTTCGCGTAC
>NZ_JAFBFW010000008.1 GCF_016909495.1 Pantoea coffeiphila
GCACCCAGCACCCAGCACCCAGCACCCAGCACCCAGCACCCAGCACCCAGCACCCAGCACCCAGCACCCAGCACCCAGCACCCAGCACCCAGCACCCAGCACGTTTTTTATTCTATTCTTATTATTTAGCAAACCATTTCATCAATATTTAATATCGAAATTGATTTTTTAAGGAAAAGTATCTTTCTCGCTTAAACGATCACATTTATAATACCTGACAATATTTAATAAAAACCACAGTAATTTACCGCACATCAAAATATAAATTCTTTCATATTTGACTCTGCGCATAACTATACAATCAATGAACAGAGGTCGGATGAAAAAACACGACCCTTAATTTTCCATTGGGAAATTCATAATTTCAAATACTTCTTTTTATTAAATTACACTATCAGCAGACTTCGATTGATTAACGTTGAACGCTGGTTATTGATATAAAAAGTAGAGGGTCAAATGATGCAGATCATAAGTCATAAATTTTCAAGATCATTACGGCTTTTCACTTCTTTTTTAATCATGACAATCCCCGTGAGTATTGCTCAGGCTAGTCAGGTTAACGTTAGTGTGAAAATAGTAAAACCACCTTGTAAAATTAACAATAACCAGGTCATCTATGTAAATTTTGGCAATAGCGTAATCACTACAAAAATTGATGGTCGCTATAACAGAATACCAATTCAATACACCATAGATTGCAAATCCGCGACATCACCGAATTTGAAAATGACAATAAGCGGCAATGGTGCAGACTTTGACAAAAAGGTATTGGAAACCGACAACTATAATTTAGGTGTTGCACTATATAATGGCACTTCACAATTCATACTAAACAGCACGGTTAGTTTCAACCTTGCAAACAGTTTAAAATTAGAAGCGGTGCTGGTTAAGAGAAAGGATAGTGTGCTTAGAGGTGGGAAATTTAACGCATCAGCAACAATGGCTATTGAATACCAGTAATTTTCTAATCAAGAAGAAAAATGAAAAAATGTTATTACATTAATAGGAGTTCCAGGTTCCATAAAATGTGATAACTATAGCAATGTAAAAATGATTCTAAGTAACGGCAAAGACAATGAATCAGATGGACTGGATATGTACGATACAAAAATAAAATTCTATTTAGCAAATGGTAAAGCATCCAATAACTATCCTGTTCCAGGCGGCACTACAAAAAACTTTACCATTACTCTTGACCTCTATGAGACTGGCAACCAACCAATTTTCAGAAGTGCATATTTACTGATCCGTTCGGAATATAACTAAACACAGCATCAGGTGAATGTTACCATTCACCCTTTATTCTCACAATTGCCCAATAATGAGCACTGCAGAACCATTAAAATCTCCAGGAGCGGGTTTTTTACCACTTCCAACCACGGCGAAGCTGACATTATCGCTCCCCATCCCATTGACTAACATAGTCTGGAAGCCGTTATTTGGTGTTACGGGCTGATTATTATAGAGCATGACAATACCAATATCCGGATTTGAGGTTTTAATCGCATTACCAAAAGGTGCACTATCGGCGACAAGATTAACCTGAATGTTCTGAGTCAGCGTAGTATTACACTTGTACTGGAGCTGACGGTCATCCTGATAGCGTGATGACAGTGCCGACGTTGTTAACATGGAGCTTTCAATCAGTCCAAAATCAATATCTATCGTTTTCCCTTCGTTAATACTACATTCCACAGGAACAGGAATGATGGTTTGTTGCGTGATAAGCCTATATACCGGTATTGTAGATCGGCTACCATAATAGACATAGCGATATAAGTTGGCCAGTTCCATCCCCCCGGGAACAAAGAAGGCACCACCAATTAATGTCCGACGAAGTTTGAAATCAATCTTTCCACGGTTACCCTTTGTAGCTCTTTGCAACATGGTAACACCATCCCCCGTAGGCCCAATCAGTGCGGTTATACCCTTATCCACAAAAGGAGATGAGATTTCCACTCCCGAAAAATCGATAGTAATACGGAAATCAACATCATCGGTTAATTTATTATATCCCGGAAACTTGCCTGGAGTATTTATCCCAATATCCGATGCAAAATAAGTTGCACTGGTTGCTCCAGATTCACTGTAGCACCACCCCGGATATTCTTCTGGTTGTGTGGTGTATGAAATGGTCGCAGTTTCCCCTTCCTGATTAGTACTGAATGACGAAGCACTTAGTGCGATCATCAAATTGTTCATTGGATCGGCCCAGCATCCACCATCCGGCATTCCTGCAGGTCGCGAAGGAACGGCGTATGCCGTCGAGCTGGCCAGCATCACAAACGCCAATACCTTTATCGGAAGCCTGTTAGCGGAAATATCTTTTATTATCTTCATGATTACCATAGCGAATTTATTAAAATTAATATGAACGTTATTACGGAAAAAGTTCGCAGGTATTAACTACGTGGAACCCGATTGGAGATGACATTGCAGCGTTCTTTGCCACATTTAAAAGTAACTTCGGGGCGGCCGCCATAGTCGTTCAGGTAGGTAAATACCGGTGCATGGCCATAATGACTGATATTACCCGGCAACATTTCACTGCTACCCGGCGCCAGCATTAATGGCGTGAAATCAGCGATTTGTGATCCCTTTTGATGAATCTGTGCGTCCACCAACGTGATGTAATACGGGCTTGGATTGGCAATCTGCCAGCGATTATCTCGCCGGGTTAATATCAGCTGTGAGTGCCACGGGCTGGCAAGTTCCCGATTTTTCAATCCCACAGGGCGATAGAAGACCTTGATACGATTTTGCAACGCAACCTGGAGAGTATTGCCCCCCTTAACTCGGGGAGGAATTTCCCGCAGGTTTAAATAAAACAACGTTTCCCGGTCCTGGCGTAACAACCTCGCCGCAGTCAGCGCCTGAATTTTAATCTGCGAGTTTTCCCCAGGTTCTATACGCTGAATAGGAGGAAGTATCAGCAACGGTCCCTGTACACGTTTGCCAATTTCATCCTCTATCCACCCGTGCACCAGATAAGGAGCATGAGGGTTTTGATTAATCACCAACAGGCTTTGCGATAATTTATCGCCATCGAAAATGACCCGTGACTGTTGTATGGCAATCGCTGCATAAGACATTGATGGACATATACATGCCAGTAAAAAAACAATGCGAATTACTGATAAAAACATAACATATCCATCTTTTTTAATCTTAACCTAAATATTAATCTAAGATACTCAGTTAAATCTCAGTCACCTTAGATTGTTTTAGACAATACTTATTGAATGCTAACCAGTAAGGTTGCTGTCGCATTAAAATCACCGCTGGCTGTACTGTTTTTATCAAGAATCACAGGAGAGGCTGTCAATATCAGACTTTCTGCCGGGTCAGGTAAATTGAACCACGTATTTAACTCAATCAAATCATCATTGTTATAAAAAACAATCCCCATATCCTTCATGCTGGTGTCAAGAATATATTCAGAGAAATTTGATGAACCCGTGATTTGCATTTTTAATTTATCATTTGTATTCAAATCGGTACATTTCACACTAACATTCAGATTCTTCTTAATCTTTTCTCCATCGGCATTTTCCTTTAAAACATTTCCAAAGGGTACGATGATCTGATTATCATTGTTAATAGTACACGGGTTTTTATCAACAACGCGGCCTCTGAAATTAACAGCCGTCCCCCCCGTATCAGCAGCATAACAGGGTAGGCAAAGACCAAAAATAAACGCAATTGCAGTCATCTTCCATGCAAACATATATCTTCCATTTTTTATTATTTCAATCATGGAAAAATCAACCAGATGAAATTATTTCGTTAATAAGAACGATACTCTACTGATGAAACTTACTGGCAATAATATTTATTATCACTTGATATAAATAGTGAATTAATCCAATTGCACATTAAGTGTAACAAAACATTCTTTTTCGTTGAAATGCAAAATTCCCTGATTGCGAATTTCGATAATTTCCTTTCCTGATAAAATCAGAAAATAATACTTACAGCATAAAAAAACATAAATATAAAATTAGTGGTTGATAATATTGAAACTGTACATTAATGCTCAGGAGATCAAAGAGATAAAGGCCGTAAACGCGGTATCCGAACCCCCCCCTGGCCACAGCAGGAGTATCTTCAGGGAGATAACCGGATATTAACAGTGGCTTTGTCATCACCAATAAAGAACCTTTAAACAGGCACTAATACAGCATAAAATGCTGAAGCAGAGATTTTGTTACCTAGTTCTCGCGGTATCCTGCCTCTGAGTTTTGCCAGTTCGTTGCAATTTTGTGAACCAATTCCCAACCCTGATGAAATAAAAGGCGCTGCTTTCTTCATCAAGTGAAATTTTTTGTTCATCTGGTAGAATGGCGTTCAGAAGAACATCAATTTTGAGATTAGCGAGCCGCTTAATGACCAACAATCCAACACAGCTTTCACTGCTACAGGACGATATCCGTCGCCGTTATGACACCTTAAGCAAACGCCTGAAGCAGGTGGCTCGCTATATTCTGGATAACAGTAACAGTATCGCCTTCGACACCGTCGCTTCCATTGCACAGCAGGCAGACGTACCGCCCTCCACCTTAATTCGCTTCTCGAATGCCTTTGGCTTCAGCGGCTTCAATGAAATGAAGCAGGTGTTTCGCCAGCACCTGATGGAAGAAACGGTCAACTACACTGAACGTGCACGTCTGTTCCGCCAGACCGCGACAGATGAAACGCCAACCGCACCTGAAAATCCGGCTGAGATCCTGAATGTGTTCACCATGGTGAACTCTCAGGCGCTTCAGCAGCTGGCAATGCAGATTAACCCCGAGCAGCTGGAAAAAGCAGTCAAAATGCTCGATGAGGCCGATAACATCTATGTAATTGGCCTGCGCCGCTCGTTTAGCGTTGCCTCTTACCTGACCTATGCTCTGCGCCACCTTGAGCGCCGTGCATTTTTAATCGACGGTCTGGGTGGCATGTTTGCCGAACAGCTGAGCATGGTAAACCCAAAAGATGTGGTGATTGCCATCAGCTACTCACCTTACGCGCGTGAAGCGGTCGAACTGGTTGAGCTGGGAGCCAAACGCGGTGCCCATCAGATCGCCATTACCGACAGCCAGGTGAGTCCGCTGGCCGCCTTTAGCGACGTCTGCTTCGTGGTGCGCGAAGCGCAGGTTGACGGATTCCGCTCGCAGGTGGCTTCCCTGTGCCTGGCACAAACCCTGGCGGTATCACTGGCGCTGAATAACGCAAACTAACCGCGACTAACCGGCGCTCGCTCCCTGCAGCGCCGGTTAGCTGTCAAATTCGCTGATTCTTCCCGGCGGGCAGGCAAACCAGCAGTTCAAGCACCAGCAGCCCGGCCACCA
Organism: Pantoea coffeiphila; assembly: GCF_016909495.1. Lineage (GTDB taxonomy): Bacteria > Pseudomonadota > Gammaproteobacteria > Enterobacterales > Enterobacteriaceae > Erwinia > Erwinia coffeiphila. The sequence goes on from NZ_JAFBFW010000008.1 coordinate 5,334, forward strand.
GCAGCAGCGGCAGATCCCAGCTACCGACAAACTTCCACAGATAGCCCACCAGCAGCGGCCCCAATCCGGCGATCAAATAGCCGACGCTCTGTGCCATCGCGGAGAGCCGGGCGGCACTTTCACCACTGGCGCTGCGGACAACAAACAGATAAGTTCCCAGCCCCGGCCCGGCTCCCTGACCAAATCCCAGCAACAGTACCCACACCATCGCGCTATTCCCAGGGGCATACAGAATTCCGAGCGTGCCCACCAGGCAGCACAAAATGGTGAGGACCATAAATCCGCGCTGATCGCGTGCGCGCGCCGCCAGGAACGGCACCAGGAAGCCGCCAATCATCAGACTAAACTGCGAAGCGGAAAACAGCAGCGCAGCACTTTCAGGCGATGAGCCCCGACTGGTGAAAATGGTCGGCATCCACGCAAGGAAGACATACAGATTCAGCACCTGCAAGCCAAAAAATAGCGTCACCGACCACGCCACGCGTTGGCGATACAGATCGTTCCCCGCACCGTTGCGCCCCCCGGAAACCTGTCCCGCTGCAACGGAGTGACGCAGCTGCGGTAGCCAGATCAGCAGCGCCAACAGCGCCGGGATCGCCCACAGCCCCAGGGATTGATAAGCGGCCATCTCATCCGCCCCCAGCGATAGGAACAGTGGGAAAGCGCCACCGGCACCGATTACCGCCCCGACACCCAGCATCAGCGCATAAATTCCCATTACCGACCCCATCTGCTGCGGCAGAAAACGCTTACGCGCCAGCGCGGGCATAATGACGTTCATCACCGCAATACCCACACTGCCAATCGCCGTGCCCAGCAGGAGCATGGCCTCTCCTCCTCCGCGCATAGCACAACCGAGGCACAGCAAAACCAGCGCCACAAACAGCGCCCGCTCTTCCCCCATTCGCTGGCGCAGCTTCACACCGGTAATAGAGAAAACACTCAGCAGCACCAGTGGCAGCGTGGTCACCAGCAGCGTTGAGGTAAAACTCAGGTGCAGCGCCGACAGCAGCGGCCCCACCGTTGCAAAGATCAGCCGCATATTCAGCGACACCATGATGAAGCCCAGCCAAAGCAGCCAGAGCTGTCCTGGCCGCGCCATCGCGCCCCCGGCGAGGCGGCGATTGCCGTCCGATAATTCGTTCATTTCTCACTCCGAATTGGTGATTTCTATCCTCGCCCCGTTTGTGGCGCGATGCTGAGTCAGGCCGTGAATAGCCCGCGGGTCACTATAAGTTCTTAATGAGATTGTGTATCATTCGCTTCTTAGGCATAACGGAGCTTTGTTTAGGCAAGGCGGAGCCAACCCGCGGCAAGAAGAGGGCAAGATGAATTCAGCACCACGTTTCTGCTGGCAAAGACAGCCGAGCGCGCACGTTTCCTGCCGAGGGTTTGTCGATCGTTTACAGCTGGATGAAGGGCTGTCCATGGCCTACTGCCACTACCAACCCCGCAGGGAACTCCGCGAGCCGGGTATCGCAGAGCGGGATATACGTAGCCTGACTATTGCCATTGCGCTGGAAGGCAGCACCGTCACCCATGCCCGCGACGGCAGTCAGTATCATTTTCGTGCCGGTCACAGCACCGTTGCCCTGTTTTCCCGTAGCCACGGCGATCGCTTTTTCCCGGCGGGTCAGCAGGTGCGCCAGCTACGGCTGATTATCGATGAGCCGCTAATGGAACAGTATGCGCTGACCGGTCTGCTCAGCGGTCGGCAGAGAGATAATCAGGTCCACTCTTTATTCTCCGGCCAGCACGGCAGCAGTATTCAGCAGCTGGCCGAGCGGATTGTGGCACTCCATGGCAGCGCGTCCAGCGGTCTTGAAATACAGATTGCGGCGCTGACGCTGCTGGCGGAACAGGCCCGATTGCTCTCCCCTCCGCCAGTCAATTCCCGGGAACTAAACGGTGTGGCCCAGGACAGGCTGGTACGCGCACGCGAATTGCTGCAACAGCATTACGACCGTCCACTCACCGTTGCCTGGCTCTGTACTCAGGTCGGCACCAACGAATTCGCGCTAAAACAGGGGTTCCGGGCGCTGTTCAATACCACCCCGCACCGTATGCTGACGGAAATCCGCATGGCTCACGCCTGGGAGTTACTGGAAAGCGGACTGCACGTCTCCACCGTGGCGTGGAAGGTTGGCTACCAGCATCTTTCCAGCTTCAGCGCCGCCTTCCTGCGCTTTTATGGCCGCACGCCCACCTCGGTCAGCGGCAAACGGCAGCCATAAAAAAACGGGCAGCCCGTAGGTGGCCGCCCGTTTATTAGCTTGTTTTCAACATCAACCTTTTCCTTCGGGCTTCAGACTGCATCGCTACAGCCGGAATCCCTCCGGGGTACATCACTACAACTAAACCAACTTACTTCTTGCGCGGATACTCATCGCTGTTCACCCAGGCGTGATCTTTCTCCCAGGTAAATTTCCATAAACGTACCGGCCCAGCCATTACGTTCAAATAGTAGTTGTCGTAACCGGCGATGGTCGCTACCGGATGGTAGCCACGCGGCACGGTAACAACGTCGCGGTTATACACCGCCATGCACTCATCCAGCGAGCGATCGTCGGTATAGACGCGCTGCAGGGCGAAGCCACGCTCCGGATCGAAACGGTGATAATACGTCTCTTCCAGATAGGTTTCGTCTTCTGAATCTTCCTGGTCGTGCTTGTGGCTCGGGTAGGAGCTGGTATCACCTTCGTTGGTGTACACTTCCACCACCAGCAGGCTGTCGGCAGGCTTGTTGTCCGGCAGAATGTTATGCACCAGACGCTTGTTGTGGCCTTTACCGCGCTGCTCCACGCCCACATCTTCAGGCGCGATCAGACGTGCCGGCAGATTGCCCTGGCTTGGTGAATTACACACCGCCAGTTCCAGATCGGACTCGGCCACCACTTCAATTTGTTCGTTGTGCGGCACGTAGACGGAATACGGCGGCGTGCGCTCAAACGGCGACATACGCTTACCGATATTCGGGAACTCTGCCTGACGGGTTTTCACCGAAGCCAGACCCGCAACCAGCACCAGACACAGCTCTTTATCACCGCTTTCAAGCGTGAGGGTCTGCCCTTTCTTCAGCAGATAGGCATCGAAGCCAACATAACGCCAGCCGGCACTTTCCGGGGTGACGTTCTGAATACGGCCCTGTGCATCGGGCTGTTTTGCTTTATTTAATAATGACATGCTGCTTTGTCCTTTGCCCGCGCCGCCGCAAACTGCCCGGCGGCGCGGATTGTTGGTGAAAAGGATTAGCCCAATGTAGGCATGCTGAACTCAGACACGGTTTTCTGACCGCTCGGCCAGCGAACGGTTGCAGTCTTCATGCGGGTGTAGAAACGCACGCCGTCCGGACCATGCACGTTCAGTGCGCCAAAGACAGAACGTTTCCAGCCGCCGAAGCTGTGGAAGGCCATCGGTACCGGAACCGGTACGTTAACGCCAACCATGCCCGCCTGCACTTCACGTACGAAGTCGCGGCCGGTGTGGCCATTGCTGGTGAAGATGGCGCTGCCGTTACCGAATTCATGGCTGTTAACCAGGTCCAGTGCGGTTTTGTAGTCAGGTGCGCGCACGATGCTCAGAACCGGCCCGAAGATCTCTTCACGCCAGATCACCATGTCGGTGGTGACGTTATCGAACAGAGTACCGCCAACGTAGTAACCGTCCGGGTTGCCTTCAACCTGAATTCCACGGCCGTCAACAACCAGCTTCGCGCCTTCCGCTTCGCCTTTGTCGATGTAGCCCAGCACTTTCTTCTGGTGCGCAGCAGAAACCACCGGCCCCATTTCGTTTTCGTCTTTACCTTTGTGAATGCCAGGACCCACGCGCAGGGCTTTCACCAGCGGAGTCAGTGCGGCAATCAGTTTGTCAGCGGTGTCGTCGCCCACGGCAACGACTACCGGCAGCGCCATGCAGCGCTCGCCTGCAGAACCAAACGCGCCGCCCATGATGGCGTTCACGGTGGCATCCAGATCGGCATCCGGCATCACGATAGCGTGGTTTTTCGCCGCGCCGAACGCCTGCACGCGCTTACCGTGTGCGCTGGCGGTGGTGTAGATGTGTTCGGCAACGCCGGAAGAACCCACGAAGCTCACTGCCTGAACGCGCGGATCTTTGTACAGCTGCTCGGCGTTTTCGTTAGAGCTGTGGATCACGTTGAACACGCCATCCGGCAGGCCCGCTTCGGTCAGCAGTTCAGCCATACGGACAGACGCTGACGGGTCCAGAGCCGGTGGCTTCAGAACGAAGGTGTTACCGCAGGCCAGCGCGATTGGGAACATCCACAGTGGCACCATCGCCGGGAAGTTGAACGGGGTGATACCCGCCACCACGCCCAGCGGCTGCATCAGTGAGTAGCTGTCAACGCCAGTACCGACGTCCGCTGAGTTCTCACCTTTGATCAGGTGTGGGATACCACAGGCGAACTCAACGACTTCCAGACCACGGGTCAGTTCACCCAGTGCATCTGACCAGACTTTACCGTGCTCGCTCACGATCAGCGCGGCCAGTTCGTCACGATGCTGTTCCATCAGGGTTTTAAAGTTGAACAGGATACGGGCGCGGCGCAGTGGAGAAGTGCGTGACCAGCTATCGAAAGCGTTGTGGGCTACTTCAATGGCGTGTGCCACTTCGTCGCTGGTGCTCTGCGTCAGTTCACGGATGACTTTGCCGGTCGCCGGATCGTAAACCGGGATGGTTTCGTTGCTGGCGCTCAGGGAAGTTTTACCGCCAATAAAGTTTCCTACGATAGTCATGTTCTGGCCTCTTTGATGTGATAGTTCCCATGCAGGCAGTCTGAATCACAACGCTACCTGGCCGGGCAAAACTCTAATGCGTGGGATGACAGTATAATATTGGAATAAATTTTTCAAATATTTCACTTTAGAAAATTCGGTTTTAGCGGCATGGATCGCATTTTTCACGGTCAGGCTCTGCCGGGTAAATGGTCCTGCCTGCTGGCATCGCTAAAAAGCCCCCAGCTCAGGCCACATGCGGAACAGTGGTTTTACCACGTAACGATAACGCCCCCGGAATTGTTCGCGCTTTTCGTGACGATTTCTCCGTGTTTTTGCTGGTGTTTTTTTATGCACGGTGAAATTTTGAGAGGCGGATCTAAAAATTTAAATTTCATTATTCACTAATTATGAAATAAATGTTTTCTTATGCGTACTTTTACTGCACCATGCGGATCGGGTAAGACTGGCCCTGTGGTGGAGTTTTTTTTATTACCCTACTGAAACAGGAGCCATCACATGGCTATCGATCCAACCCGCATTTGCATTAACCGTAAAATTGCCCCTGCCCTGAGCATTGAAGCCTTTTTCCAGCTGGTACAAAAGCTGGGTCTGAACAAGGTTGAGCTGCGTAATGATATGAAGGGTGGCAGCGTGACTGACGATCTCAGTCACCAGCAGGTGAAAGACCTGGCTGAAAAGTACGGCATGGAAATCGTTACGATTAACGCCGTCTACCCGTTTAACCAGATCAGTGACGATCTGCTGGCGCGTGCTGAAGGGCTGCTGAAGGATGCGCAGGGGATTGGAGCGAAAGCGCTGGTGATGTGCCCGCTGAACGACGGTACGCCGGTTTCAGCCGAAGATACCGTTAACGCACTGCGTACGCTGGCACCGCTGTTTGAACGCTACGGCGTTAAAGGACTGGTTGAGCCGCTGGGCTTCCCGATCAGTTCACTGCGTTCCGCAGGCCAGGCGTTAGCGCTGATCGACCAGGCAGACGTGCCGTTTACCCTGGTGCTGGATACCTTCCACCACCATCTGTATGAAGGCGCGGAGCAGGACTTCGCCGCCGGTCTGGATGTCAATCGCATCGGGCTGGTGCATCTGTCAGGCGTGGAAGACGATCGTGAAATCAGCAAGCTGACCGACGAAGAGCGCATCATGCTGAGCGAAGGCGACCTGCTGAAGAGCGTGTCGCAGGTTCAGCGCCTGGAGAAGCTGGGTTACAAAGGCATCTACGCCTTCGAACCGTTCGCTTCCAGCATGGACAACTGGACCGCTGCGGACATCGAGCGCGAAATTCGCCAGAGCATCGCGCTGCTGCAGGGCTAAACATCCCGTGGCCGGGTTTATCCGGCTGTAACGGAAAATCCGGCAAATCTGCCGGATTTAACTTCTTATCTGTGTCACTTAGCGGCCTTCCAGGGCCGCATTTTTTTATGCGCTCGTCACCCGTTTTAACCGGAGCGTCGCCAGTATCGCCAGGCACACCAGCACGCTGCTGAGCAGATAAATCACCGGCACGCCGGCATAGCTCATAATCAATCCCGCCAGCGGGCCGGTTATCCCCAGCGCCAGATCCATAAAGGCGGTATAGGTCGCCAGCGCGCTACCCTGATTCTGCGGCGGCACCACTTTCACCGCCACCACGCCAATCGCCGGAAACACCAGCGAGAAGCCGGCACCGGTCAGCAGCGCACCCACTTTCGCCATCCACGGCTCCCACGAGCCCCAGACCATCAGCAGCCCAAACGCCTCAACCGCGAAACAGACCAGCGCCACGTTCAGTCCGCCAAAGCGGTTGATGGCATTGGGGAACAGCATACGCGTACCAACAAACGCCACGCTGAACAGCGTCAGGGCGAAGGCCGCACCCTGCCAGCCCTTATCCTGATAAAACAGGGTAATAAAGGTGGCGATCACCCCGAAACCCACCGAGCCCATCGCCAGGATCAGGCCATAGCCCCAGATACGTCCAAGCACCGCGCGAAACGGCAGCGGTTTTCCCTTGCTGGTTTTTACCGCAGGCCGGGGGAACGCCAGCACAATCGCCACCAGCGCGATGGCGATCACTATCGCCGCCAGCAGCAGCAGGCCGCCCCACATATAGATTGCCACGCCCAGCGGCGCACCGATCGCCATCGCGCCGTAGGTGAAAATCCCGTTCCATGAAATCACCCGGCCAATGTGCAGCGATCCCACCACACCCACGCCCCACAGCGTGGCCCCCGTTCCGGCAAAGCTCTGCCCCACGCCCAGCACCACGCGCCCGAGGCATAACAGCAGCAAACTCACGAGAGGAATGGCGCTGCTCAGTGCCGCCAGCGCGTAGCAGATGCCGCAAATCAGCGCGCCGAACAGGCCAAAGATCACCACTTTCTTCGGTCCCCAGAGATCGGCAAAACGCCCGGCATGAGGGCGGCTAAGCAGCGTGGCGAAATATTGCAGACTAATCACCAGACCGGCCCAGAAGGCGCTGTAACCCATCACGTCATGGACGTAGCCGGGCAGCACCGCCAGCGGCAGCCCGATGGTCAGATAGCTGGCAAAGTTGAAAATAACAACGGAGATAATGCGCAGATTTAAGCGCAGGCCGGATTGCGCGGCGTCGCCTGCTGACGGGTCTGACATGGAAATTACGGCTCGCAAAGCAAAAAAGTCGAGGCCTCACTATACCTGAACCGTTAGCGTCCTACGGATATTTATTCGCCGCAGCGGGCGCGAATACCGCCATATTTTCGTCACAAAGCCTCTCTATACTCCGCCCCACAGAGTCCCAAAGAGGATAACAATATGGTCTTTACTCCCCTGAACTTCCTTCAGGTGAGCACATGCTACCGGCCCTGGCCGGCGGCTGGTCAGGCACGCCCGCGCAATAACGGAGTGTCGCCATGACCCGCTCACCCGTCGCCGTTACGCTGAAAGGCATTGGTTATGCCTTTGGCGAACACCGCGTACTCAATCACATCGATCTGGATATCGAACCCGGCTCTATCGTGGCCCTGCTCGGCCCTTCCGGCTGCGGCAAAAGCACCCTGCTAAAAATTCTTGCCGGGCTGCTGGAGCCGCAGCAGGGCACGCTGCAGTTTGGCGAACGTCTGATTGCCGATCCCGGTAAAAGCACGCCGCCCGAACAGCGCGATATTGGCATGGTTTTCCAGGATTACGCCCTGTGGCCGCATATGACGGTGGCGCAGAACGTGGCGTTTCCCCTGCTGATGCGGCGCGTCTCCTCTCAGGAACGTCAGCAGCGGGTGATGCAGGCGCTACAGCGCGTCGGACTCGGCGATTTCGCCGCACGCAAGCCGTCCGATCTGTCGGGGGGTCAGCAGCAGCGTGTCGCATTGGCACGCGCGATTATCGCTGAACCCAAAATCCTGCTGTTCGATGAACCGCTATCCAATCTTGATACCGATCTGCGCGAGTCGCTGTGTCTGGAGATGGCCACGCTGCTGCGCCAGCTCGGCACCACCGCGGTGTACGTCACCCACGACCGGCGCGAGGCGGAGATCCTGGCGGATCGCATCGTCTGGCTGGCCGCGGGCTCCGTTTCTGCTATTCAAACCGTTACTTCACTCTCTGGGGAACCCGCATGACATTGTTTAATCCGATGAAGACAGGAGCTATTTTCGCCATGTTGTTGACTTCTGGCATGATGATCGCCGACGCACAGGCACTGACCGTTTATACCGCCGGGCCGGGATCGCTGGCAAAAGGCCTGGCCGCAGGCTTTGAAAAACAGACCGGTGTAAAAGTAAATATTTTCCAGGCCACCACCGGTAAGGTGATGGCACGACTGGAGGCCGAGCAGGCTAATCCGCAGGCGGACGTGCTGATTTCCGCCTCATGGGATACCGCCGAAGAGCTACAGCAGCGCGGCTGGCTGCTGCCGTACCAAAGCCCGAACGCGGAAAAAGTCCCGGCTGAGTTCAAAACCGCCGACTATGTGGCGCAGGGGATCTCCGCACTGGGGATCGTCTGGAACACCAAGAGCGGCACCCCGGAGCCAAAAGAGTGGCAGGATCTGACCGCAGAAGCCTTTAAAGGTAAGGTGACCACGCCGGACCCGTCCCTGTCAGGTGCCTCTCTCGATCTGCTGATTGGCCTGCAAAACAGCATGGGCGATCGTGCATGGCAGCTGTTCAGCAAGCTGAAGGATAACGGCATGGTGATTGCCGGCCCTAACGCCCAGGCGCTGACGCCGGTGCTACAGGGTGCGAAAGCCGCCGTGTTTGGCGCGGTGGACTATGTTTCCTACGGCAGCATCCAGGACGGCGAAGCGATCAAAGTGATCTTCCCGGCCAGCGGTACGGTGGTGGCTCCACGCCCGATGATGATCCTGAAAAGCAGCCAGAATGCGGCGGATGCCAAAGCCTTTGTCGACTACGTGCTGTCTGAAGAAGGCCAGCAGAAAGTGGCCGATGCCTGGCTGATGCCTGCCCGTTCAGACGTCGGTGCCAAACGCCCGCTGCTGAGCGACCTGAAAATCCTTCCGGCACAGAGCAGCGGCAGTGCCGATCGCGGCAGCGTGTTAAAACGTTTCGCCGACCTGTTTAAACAACCTTAATCCCTACCCGGTGGCACCCTCAGCGGTGCCACCCTCCAGGATCGCCCATGAATTCTCGTCTGATGCCGCTGCTCACGGTGGCGCTGCTGGTGGTGCTGGTTGCGCTGCCGCTGCTGTTTATTCTGTTACAAGCGCTGTTCCCGCATCTGGCCCAGGGTTCGCTGGCCGGGGCGTTCAGCCCGATTCCGGCCCTGCTGCGTGACCCGCAGCTGCCTGCCCTGCTAAGCGGTACGCTTAAAATTGGCCTGACGGTGGCGCTGCTCAGTGCGCTGGTCGGCATTCCTCTTGGCACCCTGCGCGGGCTGTTCGATCTGCCGCTGGCGCGCCTGTGGGATCTGGTCATGCTGATCCCGTTCCTCACGCCGCCCTACATTGCCGCACTCAGCTGGATGCTGGCGCTACAGCACAACGGCTATCTGTATCAACTGATCGGCTTCGATCTCAACGATCTGCTGTTCAGCCAGAACGGCATTGCGCTGGTCATGACCCTGAATATCTTCCCGGTGGTCTATTTTGCCGTGTCGCGCAGCCTGCTCGCCAGCGGACAGCATCTGGCAATCGTGGCGCGGGTTCACGGCGCCAGCGCGCTGCGGGCCTTCTGGCACATTACATTACCGATGATGCTGCCCGCGCTGGCGGCCGGAGTACTGCTTTCATTTACTCTGGCAATTGAGGAGTACGGCGTTCCGGCTGCGCTCGGCTCCCGCGCTGGGGTGGTCATGCTGACGGTCGGCATCGAAGAGCGCCTGGCGGACTGGCCTATCGATCTGCCCGGTTCCTCGCTGCTGTCGATGCTGCTGGTGCTGGTGGCGCTGGCGGCTTACACCCTGCAGCGCAAGCTGGTGGGTAATAAAGAAGTCACCAGCATTACCGGCAAGCCCGCCCTGAACAAAGGCGCGCAGCTGGGCCACTGGCGCTGGCCCGCGATGGTGCTGTTCAGCCTGGTGGCCTTCGTTGTGGTGATCATGCCGATGTCTTCGATGCTGCTCAGCGCCCTGCTTTCCACCCTTTCCGGCGGTATCCGGCTGGAGAACTTCACGCTGCGCCACTTCAGTGCGCTGTTTGCCCAGCACGGTGACGCGCTGGACGCGCTCTCCACCAGCCTCGGACTGGCCTTTGCCGCCGCGCTGATTACCGGCGTACTGGGTTTTCTTGCCGCCTGGCTGGTGGTGGTGCGCAAAATCCGCGGGGCGGTCTTTATCGACGGGCTGTCGCTGCTGCCCGCCGTGCTGCCCGGGGTGGTGGTCGGCGTCGGGTTAATTCTGCTGTGGAACCAGCCGTTCTGGCCGGTAACGCCGTATAACAGCTGGCCGATCCTGCTGCTCTCCTACTGCTGCCTGCTGCTGCCGTGGCCGGTGCGCTACGTGGGCAGCGCGCTGAAGCAGCTGGGCGGCAATCTGGAACCGGCGGCGCGGGTACACGGCGCCAGCCAGTTCCAGGCGCTGCGCTACATCGTGCTGCCGCTGGTGTTCCCCAGCCTGCTGGCGGCGATGCTGATGGTGTTTGCTATCGGCTCGCGCGAGCTGGTGACCTCGCTGCTGCTGGCTCCGGCGGGTATGCAGACGGTATCGGTGTTTATCTGGCGGCAGTTCGAACAGGGTTCCGTCGGCCAGGGCATGGCGATGGCGACCATTGCGATTACCACCGGGCTGACGCTGATGCTCAGTGCGCTGGCGCTGATGCAGCGCCGGGAGCGTTCTTAGCAGGCGATCATTCTTAAAAACGGCGGACTCACTGCCGCAGCCGCTACACTTGCTCCAGAGCGGTTAACAACGGAGGCGCCATGAGTCCACTGCCACAGGAGAAAATCGGGCAGAACATCCTGCTAAAACTGGCCACCCTGGTGGTTATCCTCGCCGGACTGAAGCTTTCGGCGGAGATCGTGGTGCCCTTCCTGCTGGCGCTGTTCCTCGCTATCGTACTGAATCCGCTGGTGACTGCACTGATGCGGCGGGGGCTGCGGCGCGGCATGGCCATCAGCCTGGTAGTGGTGGTGATCCTGCTGATCATCGCCATGCTGGTGGGAATGATCGCCAGCTCGGCGGATGAGTTCAGCGCAATCTATCCGCAGCTCCAGTCACAGGCAGAGCAGAAGCTTGCGGTGTTACAACACGCCGCCGCGCGTTTTCACATTCGGCTTTCCAGCGAATCGCTGATGCAGCGGCTCGATCCCGGTGCGATGGTCAACGTGGCCACCAGCATGTTTACGCAGATTTCCGGCGCGATGACCCAGCTGGTGCTGGTGGTGATGACGGTGGTGTTTATGCTGTTTGAGGTCCATCACCTGCCCTACAAGCTGCGTAACGCGCTGGTGAATCCACAAATCCGCATTGCCGGCCTTCACCGGGCGCTGAAGGGCGTCACGCATTACCTGGCCTTAAAAACGCTGATTGGCCTGATTACGGGATTCGCCGTCTGGCTGGTACTGCTGGCGCTGGGGGTGAAGTTCGCCCTGCTGTGGGGAGTAGTGGCCTTCCTGCTTAACTATATTCCCAACATCGGCCCGGTGATTGCCGGTATCCCGCCGGTATTGCAGGCGCTGCTGCTGAACACGCCGCTGGATGCCGGGCTGGTAGCCGCGCTGTTTATCGCCATTCATATGCTGTGCGGCAATATGCTGGAGCCACGGCTGATGGGGCGCGGACTGGGGCTGTCGAGCCTGGTGGTATTTCTGTCTTTGATTTTCTGGGGCTGGCTGCTTGGGCCGGTGGGAATGCTGCTCTCCGTGCCGCTGACCAGCGTCTGCAAGATTCTGATGGAAACGACGCCGGGCGGCAGCAAGCTGGCGATACTGCTGGGCAATGGCCGCCCGGTCAAATAATCAGTCGACGATAAACAGCTGTGCGCCGTGCTCGGTCCAGGAGCGGTGTGCTTCCGCATTATCGGCAACCTGATAGCTCATTCCCGCGCGCAGGGTAAAGACGCGGCCATCGTCAAGCTCGGTATGCAGCTCGCCGGACAGGCACAGCAGAATATGCCCTTTACTGCACCAGTGATCGGCCAGATAGCCGGGGGTATAGTCCACCCGACGCACGCGCACGTCGCCAAACTGCTGCGTGCGCCACTGCGCGCTGCCGGTTTCCCCCGGATGTTCCGTTGCCTCAATCGTCGACCAGTCCGTTATGCCGAAAGGAATATCGCTTAATTTCATTGCCAGACCCCACGTGGTTAAACATTGAAATTACCCGGTTTATTCAAACATGCACACCGATTTCAGTCGAAAAAAATCCACCAGAGGGCAATTTTCGACGCGAAAGGTCGATTTCAACAATAATTGGCCCGTCGCCGGTCGCTTAAAATGCATCATAAGAAATCCAGGCATTGACTAAGTGTTTAAGGCGAATTTTTCTACTTAAATCAGCCGCTGCCGCTGCGCATCAACATAAAGTTGCTGCCATAATACTCACTTGCCTCATTCACCTTTTCTGCTGCTGTTGTTTTACCGCCGCCAGACACCACGGGAGAACACTTTGCTCGCGACTGAAAAACCCAGGCACGACCTACGCTGGCTGGTTGCCGCAGGACTGATACCGATCCTGCTTTGCCTGTTGTTCACGCTGCTGGAAGCGGGGCAAATGGTGAAGCGGCAGCTTACCGTCACCAGTTCAATGCTGATGTCCCAGGCAGAAAATATCAGCGACAGAGCGCGGGTGATGACCGCCTCTTTACAGTCATATAAAAATCATCGCTGCGCGGATATTAAAGATGAGCTGCAGGAGTATGGCTCGATGCATCCTTATTTTCGCTCAGTGGGCCTTGTTCAGGACGATAACGTCATCTGCTCATCCACCTTTGGCGAGCGCCAGGATTCAATAGAAGATATTATTCGCCGCCCGCTGCCTGCCGATCACAAAGGCCTGTGGAGCCTCTCCGTTGCCGGTACCAGCGGGGTCAATAATCGCCCTGCCGTGCTGTTTATGCATGAAGACCGTGACGGATTCGCCAGCTACGCGCTGGTCGACGGGCAGTATTTTATTGATTTTATCTGGGCAGCAGGCATGCGCCACGATTACGACATTTCGATGAAATTTGGCGACGGATTTGCCATGTTTAGCGGCGTTCCCGCCACCCGCCAGAGCGATAAAAAATGGGGGAATCACACGCTGAATACCCACTCCGATCGCTATGCGATTACCCTCAGCGTTACCTCTTCCCGCAGCGAGCTGCTTTATAACTGGCAGCAGGTGCTGTTCAGCCTGATGCCGATGGCGCTGATCCTTTCCCTGCTGTTTGTGGCGCTGACCAGCAACTGGCTGAAACGCAAAGGCTCGTTCCGCGATGAAATCCGCCGCGGCATCGAACGCAACGAATTTTCCGTTCACTACCAGCCGGTCTTTAATCTGCAAACGCAGAAATTTAGCGGCGCTGAGGCGCTGATGCGCTGGCAGCGCCCTGACGGGCACTGGGTGCGGCCGGATGTGTTTATTTCCGCCGCCGAGTCCGAAGGCATGATTGTGCCGCTGACCCGCTACCTGTTGCAAAGGGTGATTCAGGACAGCGCGCAGTGGCAGCTGGAACCGGGTTTTCATCTCAGCGTGAATCTGGCCGCAGAACATTTGCAGCATGATGAGTTCATGTCGGATATTCGGGCCTTTGCCGCCGGGATGGATCATCTCAAACCGACAATCACCCTCGAACTGACCGAGCGCAGCCTGATCGGCGAAGATCGGATGGTTTCCCAGCGACTGGCCGAACTGCGCCGTGAAGGAATCATTATTGCCATTGATGATTTTGGTACCGGCCACTGCGCACTCTCTTACCTGCAAACCTTCCCGCTGGATTACCTGAAGATCGACCGTGGATTTGTTAACACCATAGAATCCGTGGACGGCGAAACCCCGGTGCTGGATGCGATTATTTCCCTGGCCGATAAGCTGGCGTTAAAGGTGGTGGCGGAAGGGGTGGAGAACGAAATGCAGCTGCGCTATCTGCAAAACCACGGCGTCTCGTTGATCCAGGGCTACTACTTCGCCCGCCCGATGGAAAGCGCGGCCCTGTCAGAGTGGCTGCAGGAGCACAACGCTAGCGGGTGCCAGGATACCCGCGCCGTTTAACCCCCCACGTGCTGGAATATTCACCAGGTCGGGCGTGAATTAAGGCGCTCGATCGACCACCATTTCCCCTGGCTTCTGTACATCCTGCTTCCATCAATTTCTGATTTTTTTTCCCGAAAAAATGCGACATCGCGCAGAGGTTCTATAATAAACGGTGGTGAAGTGCGTGATTTGGCCGTGTGAGTGCGCCATTGAAGCCCGCCGCCGACGCATTTTGCCGCTGGATTTTTCCCACATTATCGCTCCGCCAGCTCGTCTGGCCCGCTCGATGATGTTGGAATTTTGGGATTAAAAACAGAAAATTACAGGGTGCTTTATATGATTTCACGTAGGAAGCGTGTCAAACCAATTGGTTTAAAAGACGTCACTATCATCGATGACAGTAGATTACGCAAAGCAATTACCGCGGCCTCACTGGGCAACGCCATGGAATGGTTCGATTTCGGCGTTTACGGCTTCGTAGCCTATGCCCTTGGTCAGGTATTTTTCCCCGGCGCCGATCCCGGCGTGCAGATGATCGCCGCGCTGGCGACGTTCTCCGTACCCTTCCTGATTCGCCCGCTTGGCGGATTGTTCTTTGGGGCTCTGGGCGATAAATACGGTCGCCAGAAAATCCTTTCCATCACCATTATCATCATGTCGGTCAGTACCTTCTGTATTGGCCTGATCCCTTCCCATGCCTCTATCGGCATCTGGGCACCGATTCTACTGCTGCTGTGTAAAATGGCTCAGGGCTTCTCGGTGGGCGGTGAATATACCGGCGCATCGATCTTCGTTGCCGAATACTCCCCGGACCGCAAACGCGGCTTTATGGGCAGCTGGCTGGACTTCGGTTCTATCGCCGGTTTCGTGCTGGGTGCGGGCCTGGTGGTACTGATTTCAACCGTAGTCGGTGAGGAGAAATTCCTCGACTGGGGCTGGCGTATTCCGTTCTTCGTTGCCCTGCCGCTGGGCATCATCGGTCTGTATCTGCGCCACGCGCTGGAAGAAACCCCGGCGTTCCAGCAGCACGTCGATAAGCTTGAGCAGGGCGACCGTGAAGGCCTGGCCGACGGTCCGAAAATCTCCTTTAAAGAGATTGCTACCAAACACTGGCGCAGCCTGCTGTCCTGCGTCGGGCTGGTGATTGCCACCAACGTCACCTACTACATGCTACTGACCTATATGCCGAGCTACCTGTCGCATAACCTGCACTACTCGGAAGATCATGGGGTGATGATTATTATCGCCATCATGCTGGGTATGCTGTTTGTGCAGCCGGTGATGGGGCTGATGAGCGATAAATTTGGCCGTCGTCCGTTTGTCATTATCGGCAGTATCGCGCTGCTGGTGCTGGCGGTTCCCTGCTTTATGCTGATTAACAGCGGCGTGATGGGGCTGATTTTTGCCGGTCTGCTGCTGCTGGCGGTGATCCTCAACAGCTTCACCGGCGTGATGGCATCGACTCTGCCCGCCATGTTCCCGACCCACATCCGCTACAGTGCCTTAGCCAGCGCCTTTAACATTTCGGTGCTGATTGCGGGCCTGACGCCAACGCTGGCCGCCTGGCTGGTTGAAGCGACCAGCAATCTGTACATGCCGGCTTACTACCTGATGGTGGTCGCGCTGGTGGGTCTGGTGACCGGTCTGACGATGAAGGAGACGGCGAACATGCCGTTGCGCGGTGCCACTCCGGCTGCGTCGGACATTACCGAGGCGAAAGAAATCCTGCAGGAGCATCACGACAACATCGAGCAGAAGATCGAAGACATCAACGAGCAGATTGCCGAACTGGAAGCGAAGCGTACGCACTTGATTAATCAGCATCCGCGGATTAACGAGTAATCATTCAGGGCCGGGAATACCCGGCCCTTTTGCTATGTACCGATAACCGCCACTCAGCATCTTGTTGCCCGGCTTTCGTATTTCCAACCCGCTAAGTTTTCTACTCTGGCCCGGACCGCAATTTATGCGGGCCAGACAGTGTGAAATATCGCGCTGTTGCCCATTTTCCCCGCAGTCAGTTGTTCAGATAAACCTTACGTGCGGCGCAGACACCATTTTGACTCACTAAACGGCTACACTTGCCCTTCGACCGAAAACTGAATCTGAGGTAAGAAACATGAAAATCAAAAGCTATGCGGCACTGGCAGCAGGACAGGCTCTGGAACTGTATGAGTACGAAGCCGGTGCGCTGGGCGCAGAGGAAGTGGAAGTCGAGGTGGAATACTGCGGCGTCTGCCATTCTGACCTGTCGATGATCGATAACGAGTGGGGCATCTCGCAGTTCCCGACTATCGCCGGACATGAAGTGATCGGCCGCGTGGCGGCACTCGGCGAAGCGGCAAAAACCAAAGGCCTGAAAATCGGCCAGCGCGTGGGTATTGGCTGGACGGCCAAAAGCTGCCAGCACTGCGATGCCTGTATTAACGGCGAGCAGGTCAACTGCCAGCAGGGCAGCACGCCAACCATTCTGAACCACGGCGGCTTTGCCGAGAAACTGCGTGCCGACTGGCAGTGGGTGATCCCGCTGCCGGAGAACCTGGATGCAGCCAGCGCCGGTCCACTGCTGTGCGGCGGCATCACGGTCTTTAAGCCGCTGCTGATGAGCAACATCACCGCCACCAGCCGGGTCGGGGTAATCGGCATCGGCGGTCTGGGCCATATTGCGATTAAAATTCTGCGTGCGATGGGTGCCGAAGTGGTGGCGTTCAGCTCCACGCCGGCCAAAAAGCAGTCGATCCTCGACATGGGTGCGGACGAAGTGGTGAACAGCCGCGATCCTGAAGCGCTGAAGGCGCTGGCGGGCCGTTTCGATCTGATTATCAGCACCGTGGCCGTTGACCTCGACTGGCAGCCCTACTTCAATGCGCTGGCGCCGCAGGGCAAGTTCCACACGGTGGGCGCGGTCATGAAGCCGTTCCAGGTCAGCGCGTTTGACCTGATTATGGGCGATAAGGCGATCACCGGTTCTTCTACCGGTTCTCCGGGCCAGCTGCGTTCGCTGCTGAAGCTGGCCTCGCGCCGCGATATCGCCCCGAAAGTGGAGTTCTTCCCCATGTCGAAAATCAACGAGGCGCTGGACCACGTGCGCGCCGGTAAAGCCGATTTCCGCGTGGTGCTGAAAGCCGACTTCTGACCCCCGCGTCACGGTTGGCCGCAGGCCACGCTGCCGCAGTGAGCCAACCCGTCATCCCCCTTCTTTAGCCACCTCCCGCAGGTGGCTTTTTCATTTCAGCGCTTTGGCAATTGTTAAGATTTCGTCATTCCGGAACTTACCGAAACTTTAATTGTCCTTCGCGCCTGATAATCGTTTACAGCTACAACGCTAATACATATAGTTCTCATTCTCTTTTTTAATAAAGATGAAAACTGCGGCGCGGATTGGGCCGTAAAAGCGCCTCACCGGTTAATACAGGGATAAATTAACACGCCAGAATCACCTGACATTTATTGGGATTTTAAAGCGCGCGGTGCGGAAAAAGCGTCAATAAATCACTGATAAATGAGGCTCGATTTTGTCTTCTTCGCGTACCCTGCCGCATCACCGTACAGCAGCATCCTCTGCCCGGTCCCTGTTTAAACCGACCCTGGCCGCCCTGCTGGTGCTCTCCGCACTTCAGCCCGTATTTGCCGCCGAGACCAGTGAAAACACCCTGACCGTAGAAGCAAAAGCGGGGGACAGCGCAGCATCACCTACCGCTGACACCGACTACAGCGTTCCGGTCACCACCGCCGGGACCAAAATGCCGCTGGCGCTGCGCGATATCCCGCAGTCCGCAACCATTGTCAGCAAACAGCGTATGCAGGATCAGGCGCTGCAAAGCGTCGGCGACGTGCTGACCAATACCACCGGTATTTCTGCATTTAATATCGACTCCAACCGCTCTTCTTACTGGTCACGCGGCTATCTGATCAATAACTACCTGTTCGATGGCATCCCAACCGTGGTGGATGATATCTGGGACTTCGGCGATAACGCCTCCGACACCGCCATTTACGACCGTATTGAGGTGATTCGGGGCGCCAACAGCCTGAGCACCGGTTCCGGCTACCCGTCGGCCTCCGTTAACATGGTGCGCAAGCACGCCGACAGCAAAGAGCTGACCGGCAGCCTGTCTGCGGAAACCGGCAGCTGGGACAAACAGCGCTATGTTGGCGATGTCACCGTACCGCTGAACGAAGAAGGTACCGTCCGTGCTCGCGCCATCGGCGGCTATCAGGAAAACGATAGCTGGCTGGACCGCTACCACAACCGTAAGCGCTTCCTGAGCACTATCGTGGATGCCGATCTGACCGATTCCACCACCCTCTCACTCGGCTGGGACTTCCAGCAGACTGAAACCCGCGACCCGAGCTGGGGCGGGCTGCCGACCTGGTACAGCAACGGCGAGCGCACCCATTACGACCGCAGCTTTAACGCCGCGCCGGACTGGTCCTACACCGACAAACAGAGCAACAAAGTCTACGCTAACCTGACGCAGAGGTTTGATAACGGCTGGCAGGCGCAGGTTAACGGCAGCCACAGCAAAACCACCTTCGACAGCAAGCTGATGTACCCGTACGGCTATCCGGATCAGCAAACCGGTCAGGGTGCCTACCTCTTCAGCGGCTGGAACAAAGGCACGCGTAAAGTTGACTCGGTTGATGTGTATGCCAACGGGCCATTTGAACTGCTTGGCCGCAGCCACGAGCTGATGGTCGGCGGCAGCTACAGCCGCCAGAAGAACTACTTCATGAACACGTTCTTTGACGGCATGACCTACAATGGCGACTACAACAACTGGGATGGCAACACGCCTCAGGGTGACTGGAACGACTGGACGGTGGAAGATGACGATACCATCCGTCAGAAATCTGCCTACACCGCCGCACGCTTCTCGCTGGCCGATCCGCTGTCGCTGCTGGTTGGCGCGCGCTATACCCAGTGGAGCGCACGTGGAACCTCCGGGGATAAAGACAGCAAAAAGATCGCGCCTTATGCCGGTCTGACTTACGACATTAACGACACCTATTCGGCCTACGCCAGCTACACCACCATCTTCCAGCCGCAAAGCTCGCGCGACGCCAGCGCCAGCTACCTCGACCCGGTAACCGGTAAGAGTTATGAGGCCGGCCTGAAGGGTGACTGGGCGAACAGCCGCCTGACCGCCACCCTGTCCGTGTTCCGCACCGAGCAGAATAACCTCGGCGTGAATACCTACGGCTTTATTACCGGCACCACCGAGTACGCCTATCAGGCGGTGGATTCCGTCAGCCGCGGCGTCGAGTTCGAAGTCAACGGCGCGCTGACCGACAACTGGCAGATGACCTTCGGCGCATCGCGCTATATCGCCGAGCAGCGTGACGGCACGGCGGTAAAACCTGAACTGCCGCGCACCACCGCCAAGCTGTTTACCAGCTATCGCCTGCCGATGCTGCAGGACCTGACCGTGGGCGGCGGCGTGAACTGGCAAAACCACACCTGGCAGGATAACGTCGCCGGGCCGCTGGGTTCAACGCAGGTCGAGCAGGGCAGCTACACGCTGGTCAATCTGTTCAGCCGCTACCAGGTGACCAAACAGCTTTCCGTACAGGCCAATATCAACAACCTGTTCGATAAAGAGTACTACGACTATCTGGGCACCTACGCCGTTTACGGTGCGCCACGCAACTTCTCCGTGTCGGCGAACTACAGCTTCTGATGCGGTAAAACCTTGCCTTTTGATGCCAGTCCGCTTCGGCGGCTGGCATTTCTCATTCCGACAAGCAAAAAAACGATCCGCATTATTGGTTTCCCGATACACTGCACCATGGACCGGATAAACACTGCTTATTCATGCACTATAATTCACCCGATCACAGCCATCTGAAATTGCGCTCAACGCGCTTTATCCGCCGCATGTTTGCCATGCGTCAGCTGGGTACATTTCTCTGTTTTAACCCGATCATCTCGGTGCTGCTGGAACTACAAAAAGGCAACGCCTTTTACGTTCTGCTGTTTATCAACGCCTTTATCTGGCCCTGGGTGGCCTACCGCGTGGCGATGTCCTCCGCCGATCCGACCGCCAGCGAGCGGCGTAATCTGACCATCGATGCGGCCCTTGGCGGCTTCTGGGTGGCGATGATGGGCATCAGCCCAATGCCGTCGCTGATCATCATGGCCGTGCTGGCCTCGGATCGTTACGCCGTTGGCGGCTGGCTACAGCTGCAATCGGCGATGCGGGCATTTTTACTGATCTTTATCCCGATGTGGATGCTGAACGGCATGCCGTGGCAGACCAGCTTTAGTACCCGTACAGTCTGGTTAACGCTGCCGCTGGCCGCTGGCTATATGTTCGTGCTTAGCGCCGTTTCATATAAATTAACCCTGACGCTGCGGCGTAAAAATCGCGAACTTGAACGCATCTCACTGATGGACCCCAGCCTGGGCATCCCCAACCGCCGCCTGTTCGATCGCCGGTTGGAAAGTGAATATTTACGCACCCGGCGCGGTGAATGCCGTGCCTGGCTGCTGCTGCTTGATGTCGATAACTTCAAAACCGTGAACGACACCTTCGGTCATGAGGCGGGGGATTTCCTGCTGGCGGAAATTTCCGCCCTGCTGCGCAACGAGGCGGGCGAGCAGGATATTCCGGCACGCTTTGGCGGTGATGAGCTGGGGGTTATCGTCCACGATGCGGATGAAGTGGGCATACTCGCGCTGGCCGAAACCCTGCAGCAGAAAATTACCCGGCTGCGGCTACCGGCCTCGGCGGATTTTCACTGTTCGATCAGTATCGGCATTGCCGCCGCCAGTGAGGCGGAGAGCCTGCAACAGTGGTTGAGCCGCGCCGACCTGGCCCTGTACAGCGTGAAGCGAGCGGGCAGAAACGGCGTTCAGCTGTGGCGACCCGCGCCGGAGAACCCGACGGCATAAAAAAAGGTCCGGCCCCCCCTTACAGAAGCCGGACCCGATATCCTTACGGATAAAACGTCATGGGATTTTTGCGACGCTCAGGAATCACCCCTCTTCCTTGAGCCATAATTTTTTGTACTTTATCGGGGGGATGCCGACTATCTGCTTAAAAACCCGATGGAAATTGGTCACGTTTTCAAAACCCACCTGCGTGGCAATCTGCGCGATACTGTCATTCGAGCTGAGCAACAGCGATTGCGCTTCACCAATGCGGCGGCGAATCAGGTACTGCTTGGGTGAATATCCCGAATAGGCCTTGAAGCTGTGGATCAGATAAAAGCGATTGATATTCAGATCGCGCGCAATCGACTGTAGCGTCAGTTCCTGATTGTAGTGCGCATCAATAAACGTTTTTATTCGCTTGCCTAATACCTTATTTTCACTGGTCGGGTCCGCCGCGGATTCCTGCCAGACTTTTTTACAGGAAACCAGCAGCGCTTCGACCGCACTGTTGACGATCGCCAGCGTCCTCTGCTCTTTGCGGCTCACCTGCAGCCAGAGCAGCTCAAAAATACACAGCAGCTCATCGTAGCGGTCGCCGCTGGGGAGCACGCCCGGCTGCTTGCGATCTTCCAGCTGGTTGAGTTTCAAGCCGTCAATATGCAGCCCGTCCAGACCGCAGCAGTAGATCAGTGCATCTTCGCTGACGTGCGGGCGTTCTTCATGGGTGATCCCGGCATTAAAGATCAGGATGTCACCCTCTTTCACCAGGTAATGGACCCCGTCAATGCTGTAATCACCGCTGCCGCGCGCCATAAACATGATTTCCAGGCGTTCATCATGCTTATGCATCACGCGAGGAATACCGGATTCCTCGCCGCCAATCTTGCACACAAACAGCAGGCGTGGAAGGCGCCACGCAGCGGTGCAGAGCCGATCGCTTTCACTCTCTTTCAAAAAAACCAGCATCGTTACCTCACCAGGCGGAGTGGAGCTTCAGATATCATCTGCCGTGGCTGCCAGCGAAGTCCCAATCTTTTACTGATTGAGTCAGTATTACCGCCGGGCGGCCCGCAAACAATCACAATGGTTGTTTTAGTGATCAATATAAGAGCATGTAATTATTGAACAAAATTATCTGTACCGGCAATTTATCGCGAAAGTTGCTTTTTTTAAGTCGCCGATAGCGAAAATCAGAGCGGCTTCGCAACCCGCCGCCTGTACTCTGCCGGAGCGGCAGGCTATCCGGCCTCCGCAATAATAGCGGCTGCCAGCCAGCGTACCGCCTGCTCCATTGCATCCCCAGTGAATCCCCCCAGACCGAGGATCAGCCCGGGACGACGGCTGGCATCAGCATACATATGCGAAATGGCCCGCACCGAAACGCCCGATGCCAGCGCCCGCCTGACGACCTGACGATCGTCCAGATCCTGCCGCAGCCACAGCAGCAGGTGCATCCCCTGATCGCCGGGCTGCACCGACGCCAGATCCGCCGGAATGAATCGCGCGATCGCCGCGATCAGCACGCTACGCTTTTCGGCATACACACTGCGGATGCGGCGAATGTGCCGATCCAGATGCCCCTCCCGCATAAAGTGGGCCAGCACATACTGGTCAGCGTTTGGGGGATGGCGATCCATCAGCATTCGTGCTCCACGCCAGGCGTCCACCATGCCTTCCGGCACGACGGCATACCCCAGGCGCAGCGAGGGAAACAGGATTTTGCTAAAAGTCCCCAGGTAGATAACCTGCTCCGGAGCCAGCCCCTGTAGGGCAGGAAAAGGATGGCCGCCGTAGCGCAGCTCGCTATCGTAATCATCCTCAACGATCCAGGCCCGGTGCTCTTTCGCCCAGTTAATCAACATGCTGCGGCGGGCCATAGACAGCGGCATGCCCAGCGGATACTGGTGCGAGGGCGTCACAAATACCGCACGGGCTTCCGCACAGCGTGCAATCCCCTCTGCGACATCCAGCCCGGCATCATCGACCGGCACTCTGACCATCTGCTGCTGACGACCATGGCACTCAAAAATAGAGGTAATGCCGGGATAAGCCGGATCCTCAACCCAGGCTTTATCTTCCTCCTCCAGCAGAACCTGTGTCGCCAGATACAACCCCTGCTGAGTACCGGAGGTGATAATGACCTGTCCGGCATGACAGCGTACCGAACGGGATTTTCTGACGTATTCGGCGATAGCCTCACGCAGTTCAGGTGCGCCAGCGGGCTCGCCATAGCCGGAAGGTGCACCGGGGCCTCGAGCCCGTATGCGATTGCCAATTCGCCGCCAGATATCGTCAGGCAGCGTGTCACCGGCAGGAACCGACACCGCAAACGGCACGGCCGGCATCGGTGAGATTTGCCCGGCGGCACGCGCGAAGCGCTGCGCTCTGGCAGAAAGCGGAGGGGGTGCCGAATCCCGCTGCCGATCGGTCGGCGATTTATCCGGCAGGGTGAGATCGCTCGCTACCCGGGTGCCAGCCCCGCGCTCTGCCTGAAAAAATCCCTCAGCAGTCAGCTGTTCATACGCAAGGGTCACCGTGCCCCGGGATAGCCCCAGTGCGGCGGCCAGTACGCGCGTGGAAGGCAGACGATCGCCCGCCTTAAGTTCCCCTCGCTGAATCGCCCTCTTCAACGCCCGAGCCAGCTGCTGGCTGAGCGGCCCCGACTGGCGATCTAACTCGCCAATAGAGGGAATTTCCACTACTGCTACGGTTCTGGACATGATTGTGGCCTGGTGATTTTGCGTGATACTGGCCCTTAATTGCAGGCCACTATTGGCGTAATTTAGCACGACCTTCTGCGGCAGGTCAGTATCCCGCCCGCCCGTTCTCTTTCATGTTTACCAGGAGTGAACCATGTACCCTTCTTCTTTTTTCAGCGAAAAACGGCCTGAGGTGCTCCATAGTCTGATCGCGGAGTATCCGCTGGGGATGCTGGTCAGCGCTCAGCAACGGCTTGAAGTACTGCATATCCCTTTTGAGTTTCAGCCGCGCGAGGGCGATATGGGCAGCCTGTATGCCCATATCGCCCGCGCCAATCCGCTGTGGCAAAGGGTGGCAGCGGATAGCGACGTGCTGGTGGTGTTTCGCGGCGCGGAGTCCTACATCTCCCCCAACTGGTATCCCTCAAAGCAGGAAACGCACCGTGAAGTCCCCACCTGGAACTATCAGGCGGTGCACGTCCGTGGACGCATCTCATTCCGTGACGATGAGGATTTTTTACGCCAGATGATTGCCAGCCTGACCCGGAAACAGGAGTCGGCGATGCCGCAGCCGTGGCAGCTTTCCGACGCGCCGGAAAACTTCCTCAGCGCGATGCTGAAAGCGGTCGTGGGAATTGAGATCCGCATCAGCGAAATTGACGGGCTGATGAAACTGGGGCAGAACAAGAAAGCCGCCGACCGGGAAGGTGCCGTAGCGGCACTCTACGATCGCGGCCAGCAGGAGATTGCCGGGGCGATGCGGGCGGCGGGCAGGGAAAAACGCTAAACCAGCCCGCTGCGGGTCAATGCGGAGCAGCGGCGCAGAGCTACTCTGCTGGCGTCAGCAGCGCGAGCGCGATAAAGGCTTCAATATCTTCCGTCGCCTGCTGGCGTGCGCTGGCGGAAGGTTCAACGATCAGCAGGTCGCTGTAGCCGTTGATCATCGCGCCCAGCTGGCGGGCTGTACGGAGCGGATCGGCGCTGCTGAACACGCCTTCCGCAATACCGGCGTTAATAATGCCGTCCAGCAGCAGCTGCCATTTATCCACCATCTGCCGGGCAAGCGCTGCCCAGGTTTCATCGTGAATGGCCAGTTGCCACAGCGAACCGTAAAGCTGCCAGACCGCGTCCTGCACATCGGGCAGATAGGTTTGCATCAGCATCCGCAGCTGTTCCCTGGCGGGCTGGCCGACGATCCTCGCTTTCAGATTATCCAAATCGGCCTGCAAAAAAACGGTCAGCGCTTCCAGGCACAGCGCCTGCCAGTCACGAAAGTAGTGATAGATATGACTGCGGGAGAGGCCAAGATGCTCTGTCAGCTCGCGCGTGGTCACTTTTTCCACGCCTTTCTCAATAAACAATTCAATCGCGCCGCTCAGGATTCTGGCTCGTAGTTCTTCCGCAGTTTCTTTCATCTGTTATTCCGTGTGACCTCTGTATTTACTTAACGCAGTGAACCGGCCGCAAAACCCGCCGCAGAACCAGCAAAGTCAGCACCAGCAGCGCAGCGGCGCTGCCCAGCACGGCAAGGAAGGCGCGATCGAAAGCACCGTAGGCCAGGCCCGTCAGCTGAGCTGCACGCTCCGCCCCCATTCCGGCGGCAATGCGTAATGCTTCGTCAATGCTATCATAAGCCGCCTCCCCGCTGACCAGCCCTTCCGGCAGAACCAGCCCGTAACTGTAAACCGCCGTCATCATCCCGCCCAGCAGCGTCACGCCCAGCACGCCACCCAGTTCCCAGGAAACATCTTCAATCGCCGCCACCATCCCGGCTTTTTCTTCCGGGGTGTTGAGCATGATGGAGGTAGATGCAGCGGTAAACATCGCACCCAGGCCGCATCCGGTGACAAACAGGGCCAGCATCTGCCATATCAACGCGCTGCTAAATAATCCCAGCAGGCAGATGATCCCCAGCGCGCTGAGCGTAAAGCTGAACATAATCACCGCCCGCTCACCGAAGCGCGGCAGCAGCACACCCGCCAACGGAGCCGCCAGTACCGACGCCACCGGCAGCGGCAGCAGCATCAACGCGGACATCAGCGGCGACAGCCCCAGCACCAGTTGAAGGCGCTGGGTCAGTACCAGTTCCACGCCGGTCAGCGCAATCCCGGAAACGATAGCAATCATCACCCC
This sequence comes from Pantoea coffeiphila, assembly GCF_016909495.1. Lineage (GTDB taxonomy): Bacteria > Pseudomonadota > Gammaproteobacteria > Enterobacterales > Enterobacteriaceae > Erwinia > Erwinia coffeiphila. The sequence goes on from NZ_JAFBFW010000008.1 coordinate 31,382, forward strand.
ACCGGAAAAGCCGCCGTTACGAAACAGCGAAAAATCGATCATCGGCTGCGCAGCACGCTGCTGGCGACGAACGAACAGCGTCAGGAACAGTGCGCCGACGGCGGCAGAGGCCACAACAGAAAACAGCGATGCGTTGATATTGCTCAGTTCTTTCAGAGCAAACACCGCACCAACCAGACCGAACATGATTTGCAGCGATCCCACCAGATCGAAAGGCCGCTGGCGGTTGCCGCCGCTGTGTGGGATTAGCCAACAGGCGAAAGGCAGCACCACCATGACCACCGGCACGTTGATCAAAAAGACCGATCCCCACCAGAAGTATTCCAGCAGCAGCCCGCCCAGAACCGGCCCCAGCGCCGCCGCACCGGATGCCACCGCGGCCCAGATGCCAATGGCCAGCGCCCGCTCGCGTTCATCGACAAATACATGGCGCACAATCGCCAGCGTGGCGGGCATCATCATTGCCGCGCCCACGGCCAGGAACACGCGGGAAGCAATCAGCAGCCCGGCGGTAGATGAAAACGCCGCACACCAGGAAGCGAGTGCAAACAGCGGCAGGCCGGTGATAAACAGCCGTTTGTGGCCCAGGCGATCGCTGAGCATCCCTGCCCCCGGCAGCAGACCGGCCACCACCAGCGGATAGGCGTTGATAATCCATAATTTTTCCGCCGCCGTGCCGTTCAGCTCCTGCATGATGCGCGGCAGCGCGGTGTACAGCACCGTCATATCAATGACGATCAAAAATAGTGTACTGGTGACGATCGCCAGCACCAGCCAGCGGTTATTAACGTGCATTGGAAACCCTCTCTGAGCGGCGTTGGTCGTCAGTCCGCACGCCGCATTGCAATTTTGAGCGGTTGCTCAAGAGCGGGAAATTACTTGAGCAACCGCTCAAAATCAAGAGAAGTTTTTACGGCAGCGGCTAATGATCTGGCTATCAGACCGGATTCAGAATTGCCGTCACCTGGTCGGGGGTCAGCGAGATACCGAAGAAGTCATGATAAAAATCAAACACTTCCTTATTCATATCAATATCGGTAAAACGCGCAGGATAGAGCGTTTTCGCCAGCCACAGAATTTGCAGCGCGGCTTCGCTGGTTTCCCGGCACCACCAGAACATGTCCTGCGGGTTGGTATACACCCGATGCTGCTGCACCGCCGCCACGCCCTGCCAGGCCGGGGAGTGCATGATCTCTTCCGCATCGCGGTGATTCATCGCCACAATCACCTGTGGATTCGCGGCAACCACCTGCTCCAGCGACACTTCACCGTTGCTGTTTTTGCGCTGCCCGAACCACGGTTCCGCCACGTTGCGCGCACCGGCCAAATCCATCCAGTCCTGATTAAGCGAAGGCCGACCGCTGCTGGTCAGCGGGCTGCCCATGCTGTGATACAGCGAGACGCGTTCGCTCGGCGGCAAATCCTTCAGGCGTTCACGGATCAGCGCCACGTTGCGGTCGAAATACGTCTGGTAGCGCACATCCACCGCTACCGCATCCGGCCCCAGCGCCTGCGCGGTCCGGGTAACCCGTTCGCGCAGCGCAGCCATTGAGTTCGACTTGAGCATCAGCGTATTAATACCCGCCGCCGTCAGCGCTTCCGGCTGGGCCAGCCGCATGCTTTCAGGCACAATCAGCAGCTGGGCATCGAGCGCAATGATCTGTTCAGCGCTGATTTCGTGGCCGTTGTTGGCGCTGATAATCGGCACCTTTGCCAGTCCCGGATAGCTTTGCAGCAGCAGCGGGATACGCTTCGCCACCACCGAGGTCCCTACCAGGTTCTGGCTGTAGCCGAGCATGGCAATCGTCGCCGTTTGCGCGGGCCAGGGCGTGGCTACGCGGATCGTGGTGTGCCCGGCTGGCTCCGCCGCAGCGACGGCGGCAGGCAGCATCATGATGGCCAGCAGCCTGAGCGCCCGCCGTTGAAGTCGTGAAATCATCATTATCTGGCGCACCCGCAGGCGCGCCCCTCGGTTATCAGAAGTCAAACGTCACCGACGCGCGAACCTCGCGGGCGGTACCGGCAAAGGCGCTGGCGGAGCTGCCGCTGCCGTCGGTATCGCCAGGGAAGATGGAGGCCCAGTAGCGCTCATTAGTGACGTTATTCACCATCAGACGCAGCGTGGCCGGAACATTGCTGATGCGGGTGCTGTAGCGCGTGCCCAGATCCAGCGTGGTATAGCTCCCGGCCCAGGTGCTGTTGGTGTTATTGGCGGCGCGTTTGCCGGTGTAGTGCAGATTCGCGCTGTAAACCAGTTCCGGCATGGAAGGCAGGTTGTATTCCACCAGCAGGTTAGACTGCACCTTCGGCACGCCCACCACCCGCTTGTTGCTGGTATCTTCAGAAACGGTATTTTTCAGTTTCGGATCGAGGAAGGTCACGCCGCTGTAAACGTTCAGCCCCTGCCACAGATTGCCGCTGGCGGTCAGCTCCAGCCCTTTATTCAGCTGGTCGCCCTGCTCTTTGTAAACCATATCGTCGGGGTCAACGTAGGCAAACGGACGCTTCAGACGGAACAGCGCCGCGCCCAGGTTCATGCCGTTCACGTCGGCCTTCAGGCCGATTTCATACTGCTCGCTGCGGTACGGATCGAGGGTCGTGCCTTCGTTTTTCACGCCCTGGCCGGTCGGTGCGGTGCCGCCCTGCTCCAGCGAGTCGGCGTAGCTGATATAGGCCATCACCGACGGGGTGATTTTGTACATCAGCGCCAGGTTCGGACTGAGTCCGTCTTCATTCACCTGGTCGGTTTTGGCCGCCTGGTTATTGTAGCTGCGGGTTTCCAGCCAGCTCTGGCTCAGGTAGGCCATCGCCGACCAGCGCGGGTTAAAGGTCAGCGTATCGCCGATAGTCACGCTCTGCTGGCTGGTCACGCTGGTGCGATAGCGCGCACCGCTGTTGATGATCCGCCCGTCGCCCGGTTCCTGCATTGCCGACGGATCGTAGTAGTTGCTGGTGCCCAGGCTGTAGCGCTGGCTGCTGCCCTTCGCCGAGTAGATCGACCAGACGTAGCCGCTGGTGGCAAAGGCAAGATCGTGGCCGATGCTGCCGGTATCGACGTGACCGTTCAGCGTCAACATATTGCTCAGTACGCGGAAGCGGCCTGCGGCGGCGGAATCGGTCACCGAACGGCTGATGGTTCCACTGTTGCTGGTCAGGGTGTTCGACACGGTACGCATCGCGCGGTCGGCCTGCTGATAGCCCACACCGGCGGTCATCGACCAGCTGTTATCGAAGTAGTGGATCAGATGGCTGCTGATGGTGTCGGTGGTCAGATCGTTACCGGTGGTTGGCAGCGTGTAATTCTTGTTATTCGGGTTCGGGGCTTTTGGCAGGTCGATGCCGGTGCCGTAGCTGAAGCCGCTGACGTAGCCTTTTTGCAGAAACTCATAGTGGCTGGCGTCCAGCTGTAACTGCGTACCCGGGCTGATATTCCAGTCCAGCGCCAGCGACACCAGCTTGCGGCGCAGGGTGCTGTCGTCGACGTTGCCCTCCCCCTCTTCATCCAGCAGATTCAGGCGATAGCCGAACTTATTCTCATCGTCAAAATGACCGCCAAGGTCGATATGTCCGCTCCAGGCGTTGCGGCTCTGATAGCCCAGGGTCACGCGGCGCAGGGTCTGCTCCGTCGGGCGTTTGGCGACAAAGTTAAACTGCCCGGCCGGGCTGGCGGGGCCGTAAAGCGCACCGGTCAGGCTGTTCAGCACATCCAGCCGCTCCAGCATTTCCACCGGGAACGCGGTGGTGGAAACAATATTCAGGCCATCAAGACGACTGTTGGACACCACGCTGCCCTGCATACCGCGGCTTTGCGGGCGGCCAACGTCCATCCCACCGCGCGCCTGCATCTGAGTGCTGGGTGAATACTTCAGCAGCTCGCTGACGCTTTTTGCCTGCTGGTTATCAATCATTTCATGAGTGACGGTGGTGGTGGAATACGGCGTATCCAGCCGGTCTTTACTGCCCAGCGGACCCAGATCGGTCTCGGCGGTGGTGAAACCGGCTCCGGCCTTACTTTCATCGGTCAAATCGCGGGGGGCGCTGGCGGTGACGAGGATTTGCTGTTCTTTGCTGGGCTTTTCAGTACTGGCAGAGGACGCGGTTGATACCGAATTTTGGGCGGCGAAGCCCGGCAGCGCGACAAAAATCGCGCCGAGAAATATGTTTTTCATTAAGGAGTTAGCTGTCGTTATATAAAATACTATATTACGATCGATAAGACGGCTATTTAGTGATCGCGATCACGTTTTGGCACCCCATCGCCTCAGGGGTTAAGCGGATAAAAAAAATGCCGCACGGGAGTGCGGCATCGAATGACTCATTCAGTACAGCTTACTTTTGGCTATCAGGCAGTGCGAAGGCAATCAGATAATCGCCCAGTTCCGCCGCGTGCGCAGCGCCACCCGCGGAAATCACCACATACTGTTTGCCGGTCTGCGGTGACTTGTACACCAGCGGAGACGCCGTCGCGCCAACCGGCAGACGGTATTTCCAAATCTCTTCGCCGGTTTTGCTGTTGAAGGCGCGCATATAGTTATCCTGGGTGCCCGCAAAGAACACGACGCCACCGGCCGTGGCGGTTGGCCCGCCCAGCGTCGGCATGCCGATTGGCATCGGCAGATGGGTTTTCATCCCCAGCGGACCGGTGTCCTCAACGGTGCCGACCGGAACCTGCCAGACCAGTTTTTTAGTATTCAGGTCAATCGCGCTCAGTGTACCGAACGGCGGATTCTGGCAGGGAACGCCCAGCGACGACATAAAGAAGTCCGATTTCAGACCGACGTAAGGTTTGGCCAGCATCGAGCGGATCGGCGAGCCTTTATAGGTTTTGGCCTGCTCTTCCGTCTTCAGCGCCATCACTTTGCCCATGCGGATGTCGTTAACGTACATCATGCCGTTACGTTCATCGATGGAGATGCCGCCCCAGTTCATCCCGCCCAGTGTGCCGGGGAACTGAATATAGTCGGATTCTGCCGACGGGGTGTAGATGCCGTTGTAGCGCGCGGACTTGAAGGTGATACGGCACTCAAGCTGGTCAAATGGCGTGATCCCCCACATTTCGCTTTCTTTCAGCGTCGACAGGCCCAGGCTTGGCATATTTGTCGAGAACGGCTGGGTCGGCGACATATGATCATCCTGCCCGGTCGGTGTGGTGGTTACCGGCAGTTCTTCCACTTTACTGGCCGGTTTGCCTGTCCGACGGTCCAGCACGAAGATCTGGCCCATTTTGGTGGTCTGAATCAGAACAGGGACGCTTTCGCCTTCCTCATTCTTCATCTCGTACATCACCGGCTGCGACGGCACGTCATAGTCCCAGACGTCGTGGTGGACGGTCTGGAAGATCCATTTCGTCTTACCGGTGGTGGCATCAACGGCGACCACGGCGGAAGAGAACTTCTCGGCCGACGGCGTGCGCTTGCCACCCCAATAGTCAGGCGGCCCCATACCGGTCGGCAGGTAAACCATATTCAGGTCGCGATCGTAGGTCGCAGGCGCCCAGACGTTTGGCGTGCCGCCGGTGTGATTCACCGCATCAGGTGCATCTTCCTCGGCATTCCACGACCAGACCAGCGCACCGTTACGCACGTCATATGCGCGCACGACACCCGAGGCGTCGTTATCCGAGTGATCGTGTATCCAGGTACCAAACACGGTCAGGTGGCCCATGATCACCGGTGTACCGCTTGGGTGATAAGCCTGGCCGTTCTCGGTTGGCGTCATGCCTGCACGCAGATCGACGGTGCCTGCATTGCCGAAGCCTGTGCACGCCTGGCCGGTTTGTGCATCCAGCGCCAGCATACGTGCATCAATGGTGGTAGCGATGATGCGACGGCGGCACTCGGCCGGTGCCTGCGCTTTCTCTTCGCTGGACAGCGACGTATCTTTGTCGAGATCGTAATAACCGACGCTGCGGCAGGTGACGTGCGAGGTGGCCGCGGCTTTGGGATCGACCTTCCAGATCGGCTTACCGGTATCGGCATCCACGGCGGCGACGACGTTCTGCGGCGTACAGGTATAGAGTACGTTGCCGATCTGCAGTGGGGTATTTTCGTCAACCCCGGCCACTTTACCTTCGAGAATACGGCCGGTGCGGTACGTCCATGCCACCTGCAGTTTATTCACATTTTCCGGGGTGATCTGATCGACGGCCGCAAAGCGGGTGCCGCTGGCATTGCGGGAAAGATGATCCCAGTCCTGATCTGCCTGTGCTTTATAGTCCCCTTCAAGCGCAGCGGGCTGGGTGGCAACCGCAGCGGGATTGTAGATCTTACCGTGTGGCACAAAGGCACCGGCCAGCACACCGAGCAGGCAGACGAATACGCCCCAGCCGCTCAGGTGCGCCGCGCGTTTGCGCGAACTGATTTCCTTCGCCAGCGCGGGGAATACCCACAGGCTGAGCATCAGGATAATTGCCGGAACCACCAGACGGGCCATCAGCGGCCAGTAAGCCACGCCGCCGACCTCAATTAAGGCCCAGATTGCCGTCGCCACGAAAATAACGATCGACAGCGTCAGTCCAGGGCGCTTTTTCAGCACCAATAAAACCAGCAGAAGCAGATAGGCAATGCCAGCGATGATATAGTACAGAGACCCACCCAGCGCGGCGAGTTTCCATCCACCAATCAGAAAATAAATCCCGGTGACGGCGGTAAGCAATCCAAATACCAGAACCAGTATTGGGAAAAACTTATTCACGCGCCCCCCTGAATCACCTGTAGATGACATTAGAAGAATCCCTTTTTAATTATTAAAATAATAGAACCACTCTGACCGACACGAATGTGCCGGTCCGCAAGTGAAAGCCATAGACATGGTAAATAAATACCATAATTTCAAAGATACATTTCAAACCAGTGAGATGCACGAAAATATAATCCTTACTAAATGCAGGAGAATGTTTTATTAGATATATTTCACAGATAAAAATAAAGATAACCATAGAGAAATACAGAGGGTAAATAACGTCCTGTTAGCAACACTCTCCGTTATTACTTCGCAAAAACCCGGTGAAACAGTAAATTAAAAATGAAATGACGAAACAGCACAGTTTGATTAAATATAAAACTGATAGTTTCTTTAAATAATCATCTGCCGTTATAGAAGACTTATGGAATTATATTAAAACCCCTCAGAACGTCCGTATTACTCTCTGTATAATGCCGATTGGATTATTGGGATGCGTGGGGGATGCTGGTTTGTATCGTCTGGTGGCTGAGTGGCTGCGCGGACGGGGGGCGGTTGCTTTGTATCGTCTGGTGCCTGGGTGACTGCGTGGACGGGGGGCGGCTGCTTTACATTGTCTGGTGCCTGCGTGGCTGCGCGGACGGGGGGCGGCTGCTTTACATTGTCTGGTGCCTGCGTGGCTGCGCGGACGGGGGTCGGCCCCGGCTGGCGGTCCTCGCGCCGCTTCGCGGTGCCCTCACTTCGTTCGTCAGCCTGTCGGACCGGCTCAGACGGCACATCCGTGTGCCGACCGAGCCTTGCGCCCGCGTCCTGCGGGCACATCCTGGCTTCCTCTCTCCGTTCAGCGCTGCGGATTGCCCGTCGTGGCCGCCCCCCGTCCGCGCCGTGACTGTTGAGCTGTCTTCAGATCAGAAAGCGTCTGTTTTGTGAAATCGTGTCTTCAGACCGAAATTGGTGTTGTGCCTGGCTGTGGAGCCACGCTGATACCCTTTCTTCATTCAGCGTTTTAGATTGCACGCCGTGGCGGCGGTTCGTCCGGGCTATAACTCATGAAACGTATTTAGAGCAGAACATATCCGCTAAATTCTCGTACTGAACCTCGTAACCCGAACTGTTTTCGAAGCAGCGACAAAAATCCCATGAAGGTGCACAGCCTCTGCCGGGGATACCGGGCAATCCGCAGCGCTGAGGTGGAAGCAGCTGGCCAGGAGACACCGACAGGACGTCGGTGTCAGGCGGAGTAGGGTCAGGGAAGACCCGTCTTCGCCGGTCCGCCCGGCCGGATGCTGTAACCGAAGGCATCACGCAGCGCGTGACGCGAGGACCGACCGGGAGCCCCGGCAGAGGCTGGGAACCCGGAACCGTATTTACCCGCGACTAAGTTTGCCAAGCCACCCAGCCGGATGCTGAAACCGAAGGCATCGCGCAGCGCGTGACGCGAGGACCGACCGGTAGCACCGGCAGAGGCTGGGAACCCGGAACCGTTTTATCCGCGACTAAATTAGCCAAGCCACCCGGCCGGATGCTGAAACCGAAGGCATCACGCAGCGCGTGACGCGAGGACCGCCCGGTATCCCCGGCAGAGACTGTGAACCGTGCACGATCTTACCGCAATCCCGGCAGAGGCTGGGAACTCGACTCGGTTTTATACGCGACATCTACAGAGGCTGGGAACCCGACTCGGTTTTATCCGCGCCCCGTCAGCCCCCTCAAAAGCGATCGAACCGGTACGGCGCAGGATCGATCAGCGGCGCATCCCCACACACCAGATCCGCTGCCAGCTGCCCTGCCGCCGGTGAAGTGCCGAAACCGTGCCCGGAAAAACCAGTCGCCAGCGTCAGACCGGGCAGCTTCGCCACCGGGCCAATAACCGGATTCGAATCCGGCGTCACATCGATAGTTCCGGCCCACGCTTCGGCAATTTCCGCCTGCGAAAACACCGGCCACGCCGCCCTGAGGTTGGTTAACGCCTCCTGATTCAGCCCCGCATTCACCGGCGGGTCCATCGTCCGTACCCGCTCGAACGGCGACCGGCTGCTGGCCTGCCAGCGCCGCGCCAGCATCAGATCGCGGACAAACGGCGTGCCGATTTTAATCCGCAGAAAATCCCGCTGTGCGCGAAGCTGCGGCAGATAGCGCGTTCCCAACAGAAAATGGTCCAGCGTCAGCGAAGCATCCAGCGCACCGCGCTGAGTAACAATAAAACCGCCGTCGATATGCTTACGGAAGGAGAAATCCGGCGCGCCAACGGCAATATCCGTCGGCCCGTCCATCGGCTTCGTACGCAGTACCGAACACACCAGCGGCAGCACCGGCAGCGAAATACCCAGATTGCCCAGCAGACGCCTCGACCAGATACCGCCAGCCAGCAGTACCTGCTCGCAGCGGATTTCCCCACGTTCGGTCACCACACCGCTGACCCTGCCCGCTGTCATACTCAGTGTACGCACCGCGCAGTGCTCAACAATCACCGCCCCTTTGGCCATCGCCGCGCGGGCAATGGCGCTGGAGGCCAGCGTCGGCTCTGCCCGCCCGTCGGAGGGGGTGAAAATCCCTCCGGTCCACTGGCTGCTGCCGCCAGGCACCCGGGCGGCGATCTGTTGCGCGCTCAGCAGATGGGAATCCAGATGCAGAGAACTGACCGATTTCAGCCAGCCTTCGTACATCGCCATCTGTGCCTCCGTGCGGGCGGCAAACATAATGCCTGCCTGACGATAGCCGACATCACTGCCGACCCGCGCAGGCATCTCCGCCCACAGCCGATCGGCGGCCTGCGCCAGCGGAATATCCTCGGCCAGGCGGCTGGTTTTCCGCACCCAGCCGAGGTTACGGGAGGACTGTTCGCCAGCTATGCGGCCTTTTTCCAGTACCACCACCGGAATATTTCGTTCCGCCAGCGTCAGCGCCGCCGTCAGGCCAACTATGCCGCCGCCAATAATGACCACCGTGGTTTGCGGCGGGAAGTTCGCGGACGTTTGTACCGGCGTTATCGCAGGAGCCATCGCCATCACCTTCTTATGCTGAGTGAATTACTGAGAAACGTTAAGCTTTTCAACGCTGGCCGTAGAGGCTCCACGGTAAGCAGTAACCTCCAGCTCCACTTTGTACACCGTGGAACCCAGCGGCGGGCAGGTGGCCGTTAAAGCAGGGTCGATACCACGGAATTTCTCGCCGACGATAGCCATCACCGTATGGATATCGGCAGGGTCCTGAATAAAGAGGCGTGAACAAATCACGTCGGCCAGCGAGGCATCAACCGCCGCCAGCGCCTGCTCAACATTGGCAAACACCTGCTGCGTCTGTTCGGCAATGTCCTCGGGGATCTCTTTGGTCTGCGGGTTGCGCCCGGCAGTATTGGAAACGTAGATCCAGTTATCGACCGCCACCACGCGCGAGTAGCTGGCTTTTTCTTCGAAGATCGATCCGGTTTTTACTTTGATGATTCTGGTCATGTTGTTCTTCCATTCAGGTAAACGTATCAGGGTGAGCAGCGTGCAGACAGGCTCAGCTCAGCGCCGGGCTGTCCCACAGGTTCAGCTTGACGCCGATGTTGTTAGCCAGCGCATTGCGGTAAACCACCGTGCCCCAGGCCACGTCTTCGACCGGCATACCGCCGACCGACATAATGATAATTTCGTCATCGTTCAGGCGGCCCGGCGCGTCCCCGGCGATGATTTTGCCGATGTCTTCCAGCTGTTCCGGGGCCAATTGTCCGGCGGCCAGCATGTCCATAAAGCGCACGCCGATAACGGGAATGGTGTGGTGGGCAGGTTTGGGCACTTCCTCGAACCAGGCGTGATACAGGCCGGTGTTATCCAGCACCTTGCGCACGTCGGCCCGTTCCATCCCTTCGTCGATATTGCACAGCGCGGGCATCGCCAGGAATGCGCCGGGCTTCACCCACTCGCGCTTGACGATCGGATAGGTCGCCGGATCGCCCACCTCGCCGGAGCTACAGTAGGTAACGATATCGGAGCCGCGCACCACCTCTTCGAGGGTATCGACCACCTGCACGGTGGCGATCTGCGGCCAGGTGGCGGTGACCCAGGAGATGAAATTGTCCAGGCTACGCTGCCCGCGGCCTTTCACTTTGATGGTGTCGATCTGCGGGCAGACGGCAAGAAACGCGGCAACGGCGGTTTTGCCCATTACGCCCGGCCCCAGCAGACCAATCACTCGGGAATCTTTACGCGCCAGATGGCGCGCGCCGACCCCCGGCACCGCACCGGTACGGTAGGCGGACAGCAGGTTGGCGGACATATGCGCCAGCGGTGCACCGGTGTCGGCATCGTTAAGGGTGAACATCAGGATCGAGCGCGGTAACCCCTTCTGCCGGTTGGCAATATTCGAGCCGTACCACTTCACCCCAGCGGTGCAAAAGCTGCCGCCGAGGTAGGCGGGCATCGCCATCAGACGGCGGTCAGCCGTCGGCTTCGGCATGGTGGGAAACGGCGAGTTTTCTGGGAAGGTGACCATCGCACCGTGGGAATCGTTATTGGCGCCGGCCATACGATAGTCGCCCTGATACAGCAGGCCAAACATCTCCTCCATCGTATCCACACAGCTGGCCATATCGGTCACTCCGGCGCGGATCATGTCCTGCTCGGAAAGGTAGAGAAAATCAATTCTGGTGTTGTCGGTCATCTCGGTCGCCTCTGGAAAACGGGTGATAGCGCAGGAATTGCGTTTATCAATATCGTGCGGTTGCCTGGGCTGTATTGAATATTTGCGACACGCGCCGAAACGCGCCAAAACGGAAGTGGCACCCTGATTGCATTGACTGAGCATCATCATTGCTATGCAGGAACCGCCTATGTCACACGATCTTGTCTGCGGCCAGAGCGCCGTCATCCAGCCGGAACAGCCGTGGTTTGTGCTTAGTGCGGCACATCAGTACTCGCTGATGGCCTCCCGCCATCCGGCGATTGCTCACTTCTACAGTTTTGACGTGGCGCACTCCGCCAGCCTGACGCTGGCAATCCCGGACGGCTGCGTGGATATCGTTTTTGACTGTGATGCGCTAAAACCGGTGGCGCGGGTGTGCGGCACCACGCTGGAGGCCCGCAGCGCGGAGCTAATCCGCGATCATCGCTACTTCGGCGTACGCTTTGCGCCGGGGGTAATCCCTGATTTTCTGGATCTGGTGGCGGAGGAGTTAACCGATCGCGAGTTTAACTTTCTGGACGTGGTGCCGGATGCCCGGCTGGCCTGCGAGCAGATCCTGCGCCATTCGCAGTTCTCGCGGCAGATAGATCTGTTTAATCAGCACTTTACCTCGCGACTGGTGCGCAAAACGTCCGCCGTGACCGGGCTGAGTATTCAGACCATCCTGCGGCAGAAAGGCAATATTCGCATTGAGCAGCTGGAGTCACTGACCGGCTACACCTGCCGGACGATTCAGCGCCAGTTCAGGCAGGATACCGGGATGTCGCCGAAAACCTTCGGCCGCATTATGCGCTGCCAGGCAGCGTTGAACAGTCTGCATCAGCAGGGCGCGGTGTCATTTTCCGACCTCGCGCTGGACCTTGGATTTAGCGATCAATCGCACTTTCTGCGCGAGTTCAAAAAGCTGGTCAGCACCACGCCGCTGGACTATCAGCGCCGCACGCTGCACGAGTCCTACAACGGTCGTATTCGCCATCACTGAACCCCGGTCGTTAGCGCAAGGTTAGCGACCCGTTAGCAGAAAGTAGCACTGAAATGGTGCAGCTGTTGCACCGCCGTGCTGTCCGATTTTTTCTATCGCCGCCCTCACCGCTGAGAAATGATGCATATCCGTTTCCTGCTCAGAAAGCTCACTTCTCTGGGTTCGATTTCACTCTGCAATAAGGCGCTGGCGATGAGTAACTCAAGCGGTTTACGAAAAAATACCCTCGGACTTTCTTCCCTGGTGTTCTTTGTTGTGGCGGCGGCCTCCCCCCTTACCGGGGTAGTCGGCGGGCTGCCGGTGGCGATTTTCACCGGAAACGGCGGCGGTATTCCGGTGGTTTATATTATCGCCTGCCTGATCCTGATGCTGTTTTCCGTTGGCTACCTGACCATGAGCCGCTACGTCACCGATGCAGGGGCGTTCTACACCTATATCTCAAAGGGGCTGGGTGAAAGCTGGGGCGCATCGGCTTCCATGCTGGCGCTGCTGGCCTATTTCTCGGTGCAGACGGCCATTATGGCGATGCTCGGTTTCTTCAGCAGTCTGTTCCTTGAGCAGCATCTGGCGGCCCATATTCCCTGGTGGGCGCTGAGCATGCTGTTTGCGGTCATCGCCTGGGTGCTGGGCATTAAGCGGGTTGAGGTCGGTGGCAAGCTGCTGGGGGTGCTGATGCTGGCCGAGGTGGCGATTGTGCTGCTGACCGACGTGATGATCCTGTTGAAAAAGAGCGGCCCGCTGAATTTCAGTTCGTTTGAGCCGTCGGTGTTTATGCACGGTAATCTCGGCATCGCCTTTGTATTTTCCATCGCCGCGTTTATTGGTTTTGAGTCCACGGCAATCTATGCCGAGGAGTGCCGGGAGCCGAAGAAAACCATTCCACGCGCCACAATCTGTGCGCTGGTCATTATTACCGCCTTCTTCTGTTTCACCAGCTGGTCGTTTGTGCAGGTTTACGGCTTTGAGCAGATTGCGGCGATCGCCAGTAAAGATCCCGGCAACTTCGTGTTTGATATTACCCGGCAGTACGTCGGCCAGTGGGCGGTTGAAACCATGTCGGTGCTGCTGATTACCAGTCTGTTTGCCGCCACGCTGGCCTTCCACAACAATATTTCGCGCTATATCTACAGCATCAGCCGCGACGGGTTGATCTGGAAGGAGCTGTCGGAGACGCATCCGACCAACGGGACGCCGCACAAGGCCAGTCATATGCACAGCGTAATCTTACTGCTGCTGCTGGCGGGGATGGGCAGTACCAATATGGACCCGATGGTGCATATTTTTGCTTTCGGTTCGGCAATTGCCACGCTGGCGATTCTGATGTTGCAGGTGGGGGTTTCGGCGGCGGTTGTCGTGTTTTTCCGTTATCGCGTTGAGCATGATAACAGTGCCTGGCAGGTGTTTTGGGCTCCGCTGCTGGCGATTATTTTTATGCTGATAACGATTGTGTTGGTGATTGATAATCTGCAGTTGATTAGCGGCAGTGATTCAGCGCTGATTAAGTTTATTCCGTGGTTTATTGCAGCCTGTGCCTGCGCCGGTTATGTGATGTCGGGGAGGCGTCGGGCGGTGCGGGCGGAATGAGTGTTCAGGCTGGGGTCGCGGGTAAGTACGGTGCCGGGTTCCCAGCCTCTGCCGGGATTGCGGCAAGATTGTGTAGGGTTCCCAGCCTCTGCCGGGGATACCGGTCGGTCCTCGCGTCACGCGCTGCGTGATGCCTTCGGTTACAGCATCCGGCCGGGCGGACCGGCGAAGACGGGTCTTCCCTGACCCGACTCCGCCTGACACCGACGTCCTGTCGGTGTCTCCTGGCCAGCTGCTTCCACCTCAGCGCTGCGGATTGCCCGGTATCCCCGGCAGAGGCTGTGCACCTTCATGGTATTGAAGTCGCTGCTTAATGATCAGTTCAGTCGAAAGCACTCAACATGAATATTGAGCCGGAATGTAGCGAAAGGCAGCAGCAGGCTTTGTTATTGCAAATTTATGTACAGGCTCGTTTTGCTCTGAAAGCAACTCAACAGTCACGGCGTGGACGGGTCGCGGCTACGACGGGCAATCCGCAGCGCTGAACGGAGAGAGGAAGCCAGGATAAGCCCGCAGGACGCGGGCGCAAGGCTCGGTCGGCACACGGATGTGCCGTCTGAGCCGGTCCGACAGGCTGACGAACAAAGTGAAGGCACCGCGAAGCGGCGCGAGGACCGCCAGTCGTAGCCGCGACCCGTCCGCGCAACCACCGCAGTCACCACAGTCACCACAGTCACCACAGTCACCACAAGTATCAGACAACAAACTGGAGGCATACACACCCACCTCCAAACCGCTAAAAAACTACGCCCTTGTCAGCTGCGCATCATACAAATGCGCATAACGCCCGCGGCGCTCCAGAAGCTGCTTATGACTGCCCTGCTCCACAATCCCACTATCGTCCACCACAATAATCCGATCGGCATTCTGAATCGTCGTCAAACGGTGGGCAATAATCAGCGACGTACGCCCCACCGACAGCTCGGACAGCGACTGCTGAATCGCCTGCTCCGTCGCTGTATCCAGCGCCGACGTCGCCTCATCCAGAATCAGAATCGGTGGATTCTTCAGGAACACGCGGGCAATCGAAATACGCTGCTTCTGACCGCCGGAAAGCTTCACGCCGCGCTCGCCTACAATCGTATCCAGACCGTCCGGCAAACTGTTGATCAAATCCGCCAGACGCGCGCGGGTCGCCGCCTGCCAGATTTCCTCTTCCGTCGCGTGCAAACGACCATAGGCGATATTCTCGCGAATCGAACCGCCAAACAGGAACACGTCCTGCTGCACAATCCCGATCTGACCGCGCAGCGACTGCTGAGTCATATCGCGAATATCCAGACCGTCGACCCGAATAGCCCCCTCCTGCACGTCGTAAAAACGCGGCAGCAGCGAGCACAGCGTGGTTTTACCCGCACCGCTCGGCCCGACAAACGCCACCGTTTCACCGGCGCGGATAGTCAGATTCAAATCCTTCAGCACCGTTGAACCCGCGCTGTAGCCAAAGGTAACGTTATCGAACTCGATATCGCCCTTCAGCGCGCTGACCACGCGTGCATCCGGCTTATCGGTAATATCCGGTGCGGTGTCCAGCAGCTGGGTGAAGCGGCGGAAACCGGCAATCCCTTTCGGATAGCTCTCCATCACCGACGAAATCTTCTGCACCGGGCGGAAGAACACTTCCACCAGCAGCAGGAAACCGATAAACCCGCCGTAGCTCAGCTCACCCTTCAGCACGTACCACGTGCCCGCCACCATAATCACCAGCTGAACCAGACGGGTGCTGAGATAGCTCAGCGTCATGCTGGCGGTCATAATGCGGTAGGCCTGCAGCTTGGTGGTTTTGTAGTTCACGTTATCGCGGGCAAACAGCTTCTCTTCCTGATGCTCGTTGGCAAACGCCTTCACCACGCGCACACCGCCGATGCTCTCTTCGATGCGGGCGTTGAAATCACCGATCTGACCAAACAGCTTGCGCCAGGTGTTGGTCATCTGGCTGCCGTGTCGGCTGACCAGCCAGGTCATCGACGGCACGATAATAATGGTCATCAGCGCCAGCGGCATATGCACCGTCGCCATCAGAATAAAGGCACCAATAAAGGTCATCACCGCAATAAACAGATCTTCCGGGCCGTGGTGGGCGATTTCCCCCACTTCTTCCAGATCTTTGGTGACGTGGGTAATAATGTGGCCGGTTTTCACGTTGTCGTAATAGCCCAGCGACAGCTTCTGCAAATGCTGGAACGCCTGCTGGCGCATATCGGTTTCAATCCCGACGCCCAGCGCGTGCCCCCAGTAGTTCACCACCGCCATCAGCCCGGTATTAATCAGGTAGATCGCCAGCAGCGCCACCGAGGCAACAATAATCATCACCCAGTCCTGGGCAGGCAGCAGCTTGTCAATAAAGGCGCGAACCGCCATCGGGAAGGAAAGCTCCAGCAGCCCGGCAAGAATGGCACAGCCAAAATCGAGCAGAAAAAGCTTCTTGTAAGGTACGTAATAACTAAAAAAACGCCTAAGCATAACTCCCTCAATATTAACTATAATTTTTTAATGCCGGACGGCGGGTGCGGTAATTTTCGGCGGGATTATAACATCAAGCAGAATACAGTTCGTGGTTAATTAAGTCTTAAAAAATACATGGGTATTACGCGGAAGTATTCCCGCGTAATTCTTCACAAATATATTTTTTCACCCTTAAATAACCGCCCGGTTAAAGGCGGTCATTCAAATGTCGATTATACCTCCGGGATAACGAGATTCGCGGATTGCAAGCCGTGCTTCTTCCACACCGCTGAAAGCGGTGCTGGGGATTATCAGGCAGTCAGTGCATCGCGGAAGGCGATTAACGCTGCCTCAGAGTCACCCGATGCCCAGCCTTCCAGCGCTACGGTCCCCTGATACACGATGTCATCCAGGGCGCGGGCAATCGCCTTGTAGTTAATTTCCCCGGTTCCCGGTTCTTTACGGCCCGGTACATCCGCCACCTGCACTTCACCAATATATTTATTGCAGCGGCGGATAAGCTCCACCAGGTTACCTTCCCCTATCTGCGCATGATAAATATCAAGGTTCATCTTCAGATACGGGCTGTTCACCGCGATCACCAGCGCCAGCGTATCTTCCGCTTTAGCGAACGGCGTACCGGGATGGTCGACGGCGGTATTCAGATTTTCCAGCGTGAAAACTTTTCCCGCCCGCTCACCCAGCGCTGCCAGCTTGCTCAGCGTATCCCTGGCGCGCAGCCACATTTCCCCGGTAACAATACTCACCGGATCGACCGGCAGGCCGACGTTGTTCAGTCCGGTGCCGTGCAAATTAAGCGACGGGCAATTCAGGCGCTCGGCCACTTCCAGCGAGGCTTGAGCGCTGCTCAGCAGGTTTTCAATTTCAACCTCATCCGTCAGGTTGCCAGAGATATAGCCGGTCATTGAGGTAAAGCGCGCACCGGTGGCAATCAGCGCCTCGATATCCTTCTGCGTCCAGTCCCAAATTTCCACCCCAAATCCCATCGCGTGAATACGTTTCACGCGTTCGATAAACGGTAGATCGAGAAATACCATTTCAGCACAGACGGAAAGACGATATTGACTCATACGGACCTCAAAGTTTAATCGGTTTGGATTGTTGAACAGATGCGATACAGGCCAGAGCAATCTCCAGCGCGTTTCGGGCATCTTCACCGGTCGCGCGTGGCGCTTCGCCGCTGACAATACTGTGAACAAATTCTTTCATCTCGGCCACATAGGCCTCGGTCAGCAGGTCCGTATCGCGGCGGGAAGTTTCAATCTCAATTCCTTCTGCACCGTAGTAAATCGCGTTGTTGACATTAATGTTGCCCAGCTGGAACATCCCTTTACTGCCGTATACTTCGCCGCGGACGTCATAGCCATAGGCCGCGCAGAAATTAGCCTCAGCAATGGCAATCGCGCCATTGTCGAAGCGGATGGTGACAACGGAAGTATCCAGGAAGCCCTGGTCTTTGAAGTCTGGCCGCACCAGCGCTTCGCCGATAGCGTAAACTTCTACCGGCTTCGCACCCGGGTTGCAGTGCAGCAGCGTGTCGAAGTCGTGGATCAGCGTTTCCAAATAAATGGTCCACAGGGGAATGCGGGCCGGATCGGCTCCAAACGGGCCAGGATCGCGGGTCAGGGAACGCAGCAGCTGCGGCGTACCAATTTTACCCGCTTTAATCTGTTCGATCGCGTGAGCGAATCCGCCAACGAAACGACGGTTGAAGCCAACCTGCAGCACGACGCCCGCTTCACGCGCGGCAGCAATGGCGCTATCGGCTTCCTCCAGCGTTACCGCCATCGGTTTTTCACAAAAGACGTGCTTTCCGGCGCGAGCGGCGGCGCTCACCAACTCAGCATGGGTGCGGGCAGGGGAAACAATAGCCACTGCGTCAATGTCGGCATCGTCAAACAGCGCCTGAGGATCTGTATAAGCCTTCTCCACCCCCAGCTGGTCCGCCAGCTTTTGAGCGCTGCCGGGAACCGGGTCGACTACCGCCGCCAGAACGGCACCCGGAATGCGCTGTGCGAATGATGTGGCATGGAAGGACCCCATACGCCCTGCGCCGATCAACCCAACGCGAATTACTTTCTTAGAATCAGACATTTTTAACTCCTGTGTAGGGATAGTCATTATTTGGTGTTAGAAACCGTCTCGGCGGCAGATATCTGCTGGCGGGCTTCTGCCGAGAAACGGCGGGATTTCGATAGCATGAGCGGTTCGATATGTTCCAGAGATGCGCCCCGGGTTTCCGGCAGGAAGCGGCCAACGAACCAAAAGGCAACCAGGCTAAACACCGCACAAATCAGTAACGGAAAGGCCCCGTTAAAATGCGCCATCAGCACCGGACTACGGTTCATCATTGGGAAGCTCTGAGTCACAATAAAATTCGATACCCACAGCGAGCAGAAAGCAAAGCCCATCGCCACGGCACGGATACGGTTAGGGAAGATTTCAGAAATCAGTAGCCAGGCGCCCAGGCTCCATGACAGACCGAATACCAGCACGAATGACACCAGGCCCAGTACCGGTACGTAGCCCTTCATACCCGACATAAAGGTCCATGCGGTGAACAACAGGCTAAGCGCACAGCCAAGGGAGCCCCAGCGCAGCAGAGGAATACGGCCAACGCGGTCCACCGCCATCAGGGCGACCGATACGCCAACCAACAGAGCCAGTCCTAAGAAGATGCTCTGGAACAGCGAGTCCTGAGTACTGCCGGTGACGTTCTGCAGCAGCGAGGGAGCAAAATAGAGCAAGATATTAATTCCGGATACCTGCTGCAGCACGGCAATAGCGCAGCCAACCAGCAGAATATAAGCGGCCTTTTTGTCCTTAAATATGCGGGGTTTTTTACCGGTGCCCTGCTGTAAATGCTGGTTATCCTGCTCAATCGACTGGAGGATATCGTGCAGCAGGTTCTTCGCATGTTCCGGGTTAGAAAGGCGGGTAAGGATCGCCAGCGATTTCTCTTTTTTGCCACGCATGGCATACCAGCGCGGAGATTCCGGCATAAAGAAGGCCAGCAGCAGAAACATCACGCAGGGTACCAGACCGGAAGCCAGCATCCAGCGCCAGCCCATAGTGACGATCCAATCGTGAGCCATTCCTTTAGCAATCAGATAGTTAACAATATAGACCACCAACTGGCCGCCCACCATCAGCATTTGCTGCATACCCAGCATGCGGCCACGTAAATCTTTTGGCGATACTTCGGCGATATACAATGGCGTAACTGCCGACGCCATCCCCACAGCCAGCCCGCCAATCATGCGGTACACCACGAACCAGAACAGATCCGGTGCCAGGGCAGCACCAATTGCAGAAATGGTAAACAGGACGGCGGTAATCACCAGGGTGCTTTTACGGCCAATACGATCGCATATATAGCCCACGCCCCAGGCGCCGATCACGCAGCCCAGAATCACGTTAGAAACAGCCCAACCGCTCTCCGCCGGCGTCAGTGAGAGGTGCTCGGTTAGCGGATCGATCACCCCGGAAATCACCGAAGCGTCGTAACCCAGAATCACCCCGCTGAGCGAGGCGATGGCACAGATAAACAATATGTAAGGCACATTGTGTTTGCGTAAGGACATCAGGTTTTCTCCAGACAGTTTTTTGTTATTAGTCTTGTGAGGTAAGACAAATCACTAATAGCAAAGCCTGTGCCAGATTTTTATCTGTTGAAAATCAATGAATTATAAATAATAACTTATTAACATAATGCTCACATTCAAGACATGTATATCGAACATGTTCATTTATGGAACATGTTCATGCTAGAGTCACTCCACTCTGGCCCAATAAAAAAGATGATAAAATGAGCTTTATTCCGACTCACTTTGGCGATGAAGAGTGGGAGTTGATTGCCCGAAATTCACGGCACGATCGACTTACGCCTGAAGACCCAGATGCGCATGCCGCCTGGCGCGGATTTATCGCCGGCAACGAACCGCCACTTCGCACCACGATTCTGGAGTCCTGGAAGCGCTGCCGCGCTGATGGGATGGATACGGAAACCTTTAACTACAGTCTCTGCAATCCTCATCATCTGGCGGAAATACTACAAAGCAACGCGGAGCTGATCGCCACCGCACGCGACGTGATGAAAAATCTGCTGGCCTATAATCCGGATGGTCACATTAATCTGACGGATATCAACGGCATCACGCTCTGCTTTTGCGGTCAGGATCTGACCCCGGTTGGCAGCATCCTCACCGAAGAGTTACTTGGCACCAACTGCACCGGGCGCTGCCTGAATGAGAAACGAGTGGTTTACGTGCTGAGCGGAGAAAACTATAAGCAGGCCCTGCGCGAGCGCGGTAAACACTGCGCGGCGGCGCCGGTCAGGGACGCCAGCGGCACGATGATTGGCGTGCTGACGCTGACGGCTAATCGCCACGCCTTCCATTACCATACTCTCGGCACGGTTCAGGCGGCGGCAGAGGCCATTGGCCAGCATCTCACCCTGCGCCGCTTGCTAAATGAGCAGCGCACAATCCTGGAGTCAATGAACGAAGGCGTCATTGTGACCAGCCCAAACGGCACCATCCGGGAACTGAATCGCTATGCCCGGCAGGTTCTGGGCCTGGATGAAAGCGTCCGTTTTTCGCATTTCGATCGGGTTCTGAAACCGGAAGGGACCCTTCTGGCAGATTTTGATACTCGCAAGGATCTGAATGTCACTTTTTGCCCGGACGTTAAAAAGCGCATCGCTTGCCTGATTTCCGTAGTGAAAACCCCGGATGGCGACCGGGTGATTACGCTGCGCGAACATCGCCGCATCCGGGACATTACCCGCCAGATGATGGGCAACAGCGCCAGCTATACCTTCGAGATGATCCTCGGCAACTCCTCAGTGCTTTCCGACGTGATCCACAAGGCGAGAAACGCCGCCCGGAGCGACAGCACCGTCTTGCTGACCGGTGAAAGTGGCACGGGAAAAGAGCTGTTCGCCCAGTCGATCCACAACAGCAGCGACCGCTACAGCGGACCGTTCCTGGCACTGAACTGCGGTGCCATCCCACGCGATTTGGTACAAAGCGAACTGTTTGGTTATGAGGACGGGGCATTTACCGGCTCGCGACGCGGCGGCTCTGCCGGAAAATTTGAGCTGGCTGACGGCGGTACGCTGTTTCTTGATGAAATTGGCGATATGCCACTTGAAGCGCAAACCAGCCTGCTGCGGGTATTGCAGGAGAACGAAGTGATGCGTATCGGCGGTAAGCGCCCGGTCAAAGTGAACATACGTATTATTGCTGCCACTCATCGTGACCTGAAGCATGATATTGCCACGGGCGCATTCCGTCAGGATCTCTACTTCCGCCTGAATATCATCAACCTCAACGTTCCACCGCTGCGGGATCGCCCGCAGGACATCCCGCTATTGCTCGCCCACTTCAGCGAACATATTTGCCGGGGGCTAAAACGTCAGAACGTCCATTTTTCTACTGCAGCCCTTGCACAGTTGACGGCCTATCCCTGGCCCGGCAACGTGCGGGAACTGGAAAATCTGGTTGAGCGGGTGCTGAACAGTAATGAGGGTGAGACCATTGATGCCGATGATTTACCCGAAGAAATGCGGATGATGGAGCGAAAATCCGCGCGCGCGTCGGTGCCCGATTTACGCGGAATGACGCTGGAAGAGGGAGAAAAAAGTCTGATCCTGCAGGCGCTGGAGATGCATCGCGGCAACCTGCGCCAGTCCGCGCTGGCGCTTAATCTATCGCGCGGCAGCCTGTATAAAAAAATTGATAAATACGGCATCGATCCGAACGCATGGCGGGGTAAACCAGAATGACGGCACAGAAAGGCGACATTACGCCTCTCTTACCCGCAAAGGCCGGAAGAGATAATCATACAGCGCCGAGAACTGGGTGAACCTTTTGACTAGCGCCTCGGTCACGGTGCGGTGAAGGTCATCCTGTAAAAAACCCAGCGTCGTAGCGTAGTTTTTCGGATGGAAGAAGGCTTTGTCGTACACCATCACCGTGCCTTCCCAGGTCAGGACGGAGTGCCCGTCCGGCTGCGGCAGGCTCTGGAAGTTGGCTTTATGATATGACTTGCCGTGCATGCCCAGATAGGTGGTGCGCGAGTCGTACTCTTTTTTATTCACCAGGCGGCAAAATTCATAGGGGGAATCGTACTGCGGCAGCGAGAAATCCGGCCCCAGAAGATTGCTCTCCCCCGACATGCCTTCAATCGTCACCGTCACATTGATCTTATCAAACAGGAAATCGAAGTTGCTCGATTTGGCAAATTCGATGTGGATCCTGAAATTCTCAGATTTAACGGCCCAGCAGTTCAGAAAGCCCGCCAGCAGCACGTTAAAAACCTGCCACTCGCTCATCTTCTTTTCACCGGCCAGGCTGCGGAACCGGCTGACGATCAGCTTTGATTTCGGGTGCATGAATAAGGTGTAAAGTGGATCGCTGGAGCTTAACACTTCCATCATTCAGCCCTTCATCTCAAAATCGCCATAACAGCCGAGCACCTTAGCATTTTCCCTTAAAAC
The DNA here is from genome assembly GCF_016909495.1 of Pantoea coffeiphila. GTDB lineage: Bacteria > Pseudomonadota > Gammaproteobacteria > Enterobacterales > Enterobacteriaceae > Erwinia > Erwinia coffeiphila. The sequence continues at coordinate 54,262 of NZ_JAFBFW010000008.1, forward strand.
ATCACAGCGCCTGTGCACAAGCCCAGGCGGAGCTCCACGCCCACTGGAAGTTATAACCGCCCAGCCAGCCGGTCACGTCCACCACTTCGCCAATAAAGTACAGCCCCGGCACGTCGCGGGCTTCCATGGTTTTCGAGGAAAGCTGTGTGGTGTCCACGCCGCCCAAGGTGACTTCGGCGGTGCGATAGCCTTCGGTGCCGTTCGGCTGCACGCGCCACTGATGCAGGGTGGTCGCCAGTTCGCCCTGCTGGCGGCTGTTGAGCTGCTTCAGGGTGCATTCCGGCACATGGCCCAGCAATTGCAGGCACTCGACCAGCCGCTTAGGCAGCAGTTTCGCCAGGGTATTTTTAAGGCTCTGATTCGGGTGCTGATTACGCTCTTCATTAATAAACGCATCGATATCCTGCTGCGGCGACAGATCGATGGTGACAAACTCACCCGGCTGCCAGTAGCTGGAAAGCTGGAGCACCGCCGGGCCGGACAGGCCGCGGTGGGTAAACAGCAGCGCTTCTTTAAACACCGTGCCGTCTTCCGCCGTCATCACCGACGGCACCGACACGCCGGAGAGCGTCTGTAGCTGTTCCAGCAGTGGCTTGTGCAGGGTGAACGGCACCAGTCCGGCGCGGGTCGGGAACACCTTCAGCCCGAACTGTTCGGCAATTTTATAGCCAAACGGCGATGCGCCCAGCCCCGGCATCGACAGACCGCCGCTGGCAATCACCAGCTTTGCCGCCTGCACCTCAGCGCCGTTGAGCTGCAGCGTATAGCCCGAATCGCCACGCACCACGGACATCACTTCGCTGCGCAGCCGCAGCGTAACGTTCCCCACCTCGCACTCTTTCAGCAGCAGATCGACAATCTGCTGAGCAGAATCATCGCAGAACAGCTGGCCGAGGGTTTTCTCATGCCAGGCAATGCCGTGGCGGTTCACCATATCGATAAAATCCCACTGCGTATAACGCGCCAGTGCGGATTTACAAAAGTGAGGGTTGTGCGACAGGTAGGCCGCCGGTTCGGTATACAGATTGGTGAAGTTGCAGCGGCCACCGCCGGACATCAGGATTTTACGCCCGGCCTTTTTGCCATTATCAATCAGCAGTACGCGCAGCCCTTTCTGGCCCGCCTGCGCCGCACAAAACAGGCCCGCAGCCCCTGCGCCAATTACGATAACGTCATATTTTTCCACTGCTCACCCCGGCACTGCCCGACAAAAACGCTGATTGTAGAGAGTTGGCGGGAGGGATACCAGCATCAGGGGAAACCTCAGCGGAAACAATTTGTAACTTAATGATTTACCATAGTTTTCTTAGGGTATTGTCACTATAGTGACACATTAATGTCAAAAAAAGTCTATATTTCACTTTCCCCCAGTGCGGTTTGTCGCTGATAATGCGCCGCGTTCATGTCCTCCAAAATGGCGTAACGCTTATGCTACATCTATTTGCTGGTCTTGATTTTCATACCGGCTTGTTACTGGTTCTGGCTTTGTTGTTTGTATTGATTTATGAAGCGATTAACGGCTTCCACGATACAGCCAACGCGGTCGCAACCGTGATCTACACTCGTGCAATGCGTTCGCAGTTAGCGGTCGTCATGGCAGGGGTGTTCAACTTCTTTGGTGTACTGTTGGGCGGCCTGAGCGTAGCTTATGCCATTGTCCATCTGTTACCCACCGATCTGTTATTGAACGTTGGATCGGCTCACGGGCTGGCGATGGTCTTTTCCATGCTGCTTGCCGCCATTATATGGAACCTCGGAACCTGGTATTTTGGGTTACCGGCTTCCAGCTCCCACACCCTGATTGGTGCCATTATCGGTATCGGCCTGACCAACGCGTTGCTGACCGGAACCTCGGTGGTTGATGCGCTGAACGTGCCGAAAATGATTGGCATCTTTATGTCATTGATTATCTCGCCGATTGTTGGCCTGGTTGTTGCTGGCGGACTGGTGTTCCTGCTGCGCCGTTACTGGAGCGGGAACAAAAAGCGTATGCGTGTCCACATGACGCCAGCGGAACGTGAAAAGATCGATGGCAAGAAAAAGCCGCCGTTCTGGACCCGTATCGCTCTGATCGTTTCCGCGATTGGCGTTAGCTATTCACACGGTGCAAATGACGGCCAGAAAGGCATTGGTCTGATTATGCTGGTGCTGATTGGCGTGGCGCCGGCAGGCTTCGTGGTCAATATGAATTCCACCGGTTATGACATCACCCGTACGCGTGATGCCGTTAACCATCTGGAGCAGTATTACCAGCAGCATGCCGCTTCGCTGACGCACATCATTCAGATGTCGCCACCGGCGATCCCGTCGCCGGAAGAAGTGCCGTCCGGTCCTCAGGAGTTCCACTGTGATGCCGCGCGCGCACTGCCGGTTATCCAGCGTGCTCAGGGGCTGCTGAACGACCTGTCCAGCTACGATTCACTGACCGTTGAGCAGCGCAGCCATCTGCGCCGCATGCTGATGTGTATCTCGGATACGGCGGAAAAAGCAGCCAAGCTGCCGGAAACCAGCGCGGAAGATAAACGCTTCCTGACCAAGCTGAAAGGCGATCTGCTGAATACCATCGAGTATGCCCCGGTATGGATTATCGTGGCGGTGGCACTGGCTCTGTCGTTAGGTACGATGGTTGGCTGGCGTCGCGTGGCGACCACTATCGGTGAAAAAATCGGTAAGAAAGGCATGACTTACGCTCAGGGAATGTCGGCGCAGATGACGGCGGCGGTCTCGATTGGCGTGGCAAGTTATACCGGCATGCCGGTTTCAACCACTCACGTTCTCTCCTCCTCGGTGGCGGGTACGATGCTGGTTGACGGCGGTGGCGTTCAGGGCCGCACCATTAAGAATATCCTGCTGGCGTGGGTCTTTACTCTGCCGGTATCGATTGTTCTTTCCGGTGTGCTGTACTGGATTGCGCTGAAGCTGATTTAAGCCAGCGCGGCGGGGTTGCCCGTCACGCAAAAAGTGTAGAAAGCGGACTTCGGTCCGCTTTTTTTATGCCTGTACGCCGCGCTTAATGCCAGATAGCCAGGCCAATCAGGCTGATAACCACCAGCCCGCAGAGGGAACTGGTCAGGATAAACTGGCCGCGCACGCGCCGACAGCGGCGGATAAACTCATCGTCGTGATGATCGAGATAGCGCTGGGCCCAGATGTAGTACACCAGCCGAACCTGCTTGCCCGGCTGCCCGTGCGAGGTAAAAAATCCCGCACCATCGACGTACTGATACAGCAAAGGATCGCAACCGCGTAACACCACAAGCAAAGCGCGCAGCGAAGAGAAATAGCGCGCCATATTCACCACACAAACGACACAAAGAGCCCAGAAAAGCGCGATGGTGCTGATCATGATCCCCTCCCGGCCATTCACCACAGAAAACGAAAAGCGGGCAAGCCGCTGCGCCCTGCGATGGTTGAAATGCCCCTGTTATCGATATCGGCCCGATACGGCGGTCAGCCGGATGAGGCGATAAGAAAGCGCTGACTGGCGCCTCTTATCAGTGTAGGAGATCTGCACAAAATTTTTCCAGCACTCTGTACGACATCCGCAATAAACGGAGGAAAATTCATGTTGATCCTGTTCGCAAAGACCGCAGGCTGCCACAACATCCTTTAACAAATTTCGCTATACTAAATCGTATCCCGCATGTATCAGAACTTACGCGAAAAGGAGTATTCATCATGGCTTACAAACATATTCTGATTGCTGTTGACCTGTCGCCTGAGAGTAAACTGCTGGTTGATAAAGCAGTATCGATGGCTCGTCCTTATGATGCAAAAGTCTCATTGATCCACGTTGATGTGAATTATTCCGACCTCTACACCGGTCTGATCGACGTTAATCTGGGTGATATGCAGAAACGGATTTCGGAAGAAACCCACACCGCGCTGACCGAGCTGTCCAACAGCGCCGGTTATCCGATTGCTGAAACCCTCAGCGGCAGCGGCGATCTCGGCCAGGTGCTGGTTGATGCGATTAAACAGTATCAGGTGGATTTAGTGGTCTGTGGCCACCATCAGGATTTCTGGAGCAAACTGATGTCTTCCGCCCGCCAGCTGATCAATACCGTGCACATTGATATGCTGATTGTGCCGCTGAACGACGAAGACGAAGACTAAGCTCGTTGTCTTGCACAGGCCGGGTTCGCCCGGCCTTTTTATTGCCGCCGTGCTTCAATCCAGTCCTGAACTTCCACCACGAACGTCTGCGGTGCCTTGCGGTACATCTTCAGCGCTAAATCCAGAATAGAGTGCTGCGCCAGCGACTCTTCCATGCGCTGCTGCGCCATCTCCATCACCGAACGCACCCCGCAAATTCCCGAACAGGCCCACTCCGGCGGGGTTTCATCAAAAATCACCGTGCGCTGGCGGATCTCGCGGCAGGCAAAAACCTGTTTTTCGCCGTCAATGGCGTTCACCACGTCGAGCAGCGTAATGTTGGCAGCAGGCAGCGCCAGCTGAAAACCGCCGCCCTTGCCTTCGCTGCTGCGCACCAGCCCCGCTTTTGACAGGCGGGTAAAGATCTTGGCCAGGTAGTCGTAGGGCACGTTTTGCAGATCGGCAATCTCCCGCACGCTCATTTCACGCGCGTCACCGCTGCTATCAACCATAAACATCAGGCTGTGAATGCCGTACTCAACGCCAGAACTATAGAAAGCCATGTACTTATCTCAACCCTGTTAACTCGCGCTAGTGTAGCGTTTTCAGCGCCGCCTTGCGCGCAAATCACCTTTGCCTTTTTAAACTACGACAAATATAATCCGAGTTAATAACCGTAACAAGAGTGACAGTAAAATGCGTAAACAGATTCTGATCGTCGGTGCTGGTTTCTCGGGTATGTGGTCAGCGCTAAGCGCCGCACGGCTGGCAGAGGGCAATGCCGATATCGACATCACCGTGATCGCCCCACAGCCGGAGCTGCGCGTGCGACCGCGTTTTTATGAAAGCGCCGTGCGTTCGCTGGTTGCCCCTTTGCAGCCGCTGTTCGACGTCACCGGAGTGAATTTCCTGCGCGGCACGGTCAGCCAGATCGATGCGGCGGATCGCCGGGTTAGCTGGCGTGACGAATCCGGCACCGTGCAGCAGCAGCGCTATGACCGCCTGATTCTGGCCAGCGGCAGCCACGTTAATCGTTCGCAGGTGGCGGGCGTGGCAGAGCACGCGTTCGACCTTGACCAGCTGGAGAGCGCCGAGGTACTGGAGCAGCACCTTAACGGCCTGGCTCAGCGCCCGGACAGCCCAACACGCAACACCGTGGTGGTCTGCGGCGGTGGCTTCACCGGTATTGAGATGGCGACCGAACTTCCGGCACGCCTGCGGGAGATCCTCGGCGCCCAGGCAAAAACCCGCGTGGTGGTCATTGAACGCGGCCCTCAGCCAGCCGCGCGATTCAGCGAGGAGCTACGCAATGTGATTATCGAGGCTTCAGCCGAGCTGGGCGTGGAGTGGAAGGTCAATGCGGAAGTGGAGCAGGTGACGGCGGAGGGCGTGACGCTGAAAGACGGGCAGACTATTGCTGCGCAGACCGTGATCTGGACCGTTGGCGTACAGGCCAACGATCTGACGGCACAGATTGACGCACCGCGCGATCGCCAGGGCCGCCTGCATGTTAACGCCCAGCTACAGGTCATCGGTCATGAAGAGATTTATGCCACCGGCGACGTGGCGTATGCCGCCACCGACGACAACGGCAACCACGCGCTGATGACCTGCCAGCACGCGATTCAGCTCGGTAAATTTGCCGGTAACAACGCGGCGGCGAGCCTGCTGGATATCGCACCGCTGCCTTATCGTCAGGAAAACTACGTCACCTGCCTCGATCTTGGCGCGTGGGGCGCGGTCTACAGTGAAGGCTGGGATCAGCAGGTCAAGCTGACGCGGGCGGAAGCGAAAAAGCTGAAAGTGTCGATCGTCAGTGAACTGATCTACCCACCGGCAGCGGATAAGGCCACCGCGTTCAGGATCGCCGACCCGCTCGCGCCGTTTGTGTGATCGCAGCCTGCCCTCCCTACTGACCAAAAAAAGGGCACGGCCTGAGTACAGGCGGTGCCCTCTGTTCCGATCGCCCCGTTACGCTGTTAGCGGCGCATAAATATCAAAGCGATGGCCTTTGGTTGTCACCGCGTTCGGCGTGGCCACATCGGCCAGCGGCGGCGCATAGTCCGGGCGCTTCACGACGACTCGTTTGGTCGCCAGCTGCCGCGCCGGTTGCAGCAGTCCGTCGGCATCGAGGTCCGGCCCCACCAGCGACTGAAACACCCGCATCTCTTTCTTAACCAACGCGCTTTTCTGTTTGTGTGGAAACATCGGATCAAGGTACACCACCTGCGGCCGTGGCGAGATATCCGTCAGCGCCGTCAGGCTGGAAGCGTGCAGCAGCGTCAGCCGCTCGCGCAGCCACGGGCCAATCTCCGCATCGGCATAGCCGCGCGCCAGGCCGTCATCCAGCAGCGCTGCCACAACAGGATTACGCTCCAGCATTCTCACGCGGCAGCCAACGGATGCCAGCACAAACGCATCGCGCCCCAGGCCCGCCGTGGCATCGACCACATCCGGCAGATAGCCACTTTTAATGCCGACGGCTTTTGCCACCGCCTCACCGCGACCGCCGCCAAACTTGCGGCGGTGCGCCATCGCACCACCGACGAAATCCACGAAAATACCGCCGAGCTTCGGCTCGTCGCGCTTGCGCAGTTCAAGGTGCGTGGCGGTCATCACCAGCGCCATCAGGGCACTGTCGTCATGCGTCAGCTGCCAGCGATCGGCCAGAATAGATAAGGCACCGTTTCCGGTGCCCGTTTCATCCAGTAAACAGATGTTCAAAACCGCTTATCCCTTGATGCCGTAGTGTTTCAGCATCGCATCCAGCTGCGGTTCGCGGCCACGGAAGCGTTTAAACAGCTCCATTGGCTCTTCGGAACCGCCGCGCGTCAGGATGTTATCGAGGAACGACTGCCCGGTTTCGCGGTTGAAGATCCCTTCCTGTTCAAAGCGAGAGTACGCATCCGCCGCCAGCACATCCGCCCACAGATAGCTGTAGTAGCCTGCGGCATAGCCACCGGCAAAGACGTGGCTGAAGGCGTGCGGGAAGCGGCCCCATGATGGACCTGGAACAACGGCTACCAGCGCTTTCACTTCTTTCAGCGTTTCCAGGATCTGCGCGCCTTTCGCCGGGTCGAACTCGGTATGCAGGCGGAAGTCGAACAGGCCGAACTCCAGCTGGCGCAGGATAAACAGCGCGGCCTGGTAGTTTTTCGCGGCCAGCATTTTTTCCAGCAGTTCCTGCGGCAGCGGCTCACCGGTTTCATAATGACCGGAGATAAACGCCAGCGCTTCCGGCTCCCAGCACCAGTTTTCCATAAACTGACTCGGCAGCTCGACCGCATCCCACGGCACACCGCTGATACCGGATACGCCCGGGGTTTCAATACGGGTCAGCATATGGTGCAGGCCGTGACCGAACTCATGGAACAGGGTGGTCACTTCGTTGTGGGTGAACAGCGCAGGCTTGCCGCCGAGCGGGCGGTTGAAGTTACAGGTCAGATAGGCCACCGGCTTTTGCAGGCTGCCGTCGGCTTTGCGCATCTGGCCAACGCAGTCATCCATCCAGGCACCGCCGCGCTTGTGCTCGCGTGCGTAAAGGTCCAGGTAGAAGCTGCCGCGCAGCTCGCCGCTTTCGTCAAACAGATCGAAGAAACGCACGTCGGGATGGTACACATCGACATCGTTGCGTTCGCTGGCGGTGATGCCGTAAATGCGTTTCACCACTTCAAACAGGCCGCTCAGCGCACGCTGCTCCGGGAAGTATGGGCGCAGCTGTTCGTCGCTGATCGAGTACAGGTGCTGTTTCTGCTTTTCACCGTAGTAAGTCAGATCCCACGGCTGCAGCTCGTCCACGCCGAACTCTTTTTTCGCAAAAGCGCGCAGCTCGGCCAGCTCCTGCTCCGCCTGCGGACGCGCACGTTTCGCCAGATCGGTCAGGAAGTCGATCACCTGCGCCGGGCTTTCCGCCATCTTGGTCGCCAGTGATTTATGTGCGAAGGAGTCAAAGCCCAGCAGCTGGGCCAGCTCGTGGCGCAGGGCCAGCTCTTCGGCCATCACTTCGCTGTTGTCCCATTTACCGGCGTTTGGACCCTGGTCAGAAGCGCGGGTGGAATAGGCGCGGTACAGTTCTTCACGCAGCGCCTGGTTGTCGCAGTAGGTCATCACCGGCAGATAGCTTGGGATGTCCAGGGTCAGCAACCAGCCCTGCTGCTCTTTCGCTTCCGCCTGCGCTTTCGCAGCGGCCAGCGCGCTTTCCGGCATCCCGGACAGTTCGCTTTCATCGCCGATCAGCTTGCTCCAGCCCATGGTCGCATCCAGCACGTTGTTGCTGTAGGTCGACCCCAGCTCGGAGAGGCGTGCGGCGATTTCACCGTAGCGCTGCTGCTTCTCTTTCGACAGGCCGATACCGGACAGTTCGAAATCACGCAGCGCGTTATCGACCGCTTTTTTCTGTGCCAGATCGAGTGCGGCGTAGTGGCTGCCCTCTTTCAGATCGCGATATGCCTGATAAAGCCCTTCATGCTGGCCCGCCCAGGTGCTGTATTCCGACAGCAGCGGCAGGGTTTGTTCGTAGGCCTGGCGCAGCTCGGGGCTGTTTTTTACCGAATTCAGGTGGCTGACCGGGGAGAACAGGCGGCTTAAACGATCGTCGACTTCTGCCAGCGGCTGCACCAGGTTATCCCAGCTGTAGGGCGCACCCTGGGCCACAGCTTTCTCAACCGCCGCACGGCAATCATCCAGTGCCTGGGTCACGGCGGGAACCACATGTTCAGGCTTGATGGCGGAAAACGGGGGAAGAGTAAACGAAGAAAGTAACGGGTTGGTCATAGCGCAGTAGTCCTTTAATCGGTGTAAGGAGCGCGTTTTTACGCACGATTTCTTTAACATGAGGCTAAGTGTAGCGAAAATCAATGGTTGCCAGCGTAACATCTCCCCTTCATCGGCTATCGGAGCGGCTTCTCACCGCACGTTCGGCTTTGCTGGTGCCGGGACGGCATTGCATACTCTTTCGCTTTGTTACGCTGTATTACTCATTTAAACAGGGAGTGAAATGATGTGGTTTTTGCTGGCGCTGTCTTTGCTGTTCTTGTCATTTAGTCTGCGCAGCTCACTGGTATTGTTATTTATTGCTCTGGCAATGGCGATTATCGATCAAACGCTGCTGCCACCGGGCATTATTGCTCTTGGCATTATGTTCTGCATCGCCATTTGCTGGGGATATCGCCAGCGGCAAACGCCGTTTGCGCTACCGGGCGAGATCCTGCTGGTCGCCGGCGCAATCGCGCTGGGGCTGCATATGATTCCGGGTTTTAATAATCAAATCGCGGCTTCAGGCGTGCAGGCCGGGCCGCAGAGCCTGCCGTTCACCTTCTATTTTAATCTTGATAAAGCGCTGATCCCGTTCCTGCTGCTGGGCTGCATGCCAACGCTGATCGCGCGTCCGTCACAGCAGCCGCAGAATCCGCTGTGGTGGTTGGTACTGCTGCTGTCGATGCCTCTGCTGCTGTTAGTGGCGACCGTAATCGGCGCGCTGCGGGTGGAGCCCCATATTCCAGCCTGGATTGGCTCGTTTATGCTCGCCAACCTGTTTTTCGTCTGCCTGGCGGAGGAAGCCCTGTTCCGTGGCTATATTCAGCAGCGCCTGAGCCAACTGCTGGGCGACAAGCGCGCGCTGTTGATTGCCTCGGTATTATTTGGCCTGGCGCACTTTTCTGGTGGACTGATGCTGGTATTTTTCGCCACGCTGACGGGCGTGATTTACGGTCTGGCCTGGCTGTGGAGCGGACGTCTTTGGGTGGCTACGCTGGTGCATTTTTCCTTTAATATGCTGCACCTGCTGTTCTTCACCTATCCTGTATGGCAACGCCTGCCGACCTGATATAATCGGCGCAATTCGTTCTCATGCTTTTTCCTGCATCCGTTGCTGTGCGCCGTTCTGTAGGGTAATCCGTGGGGTAATAATTGTAGAAAATTGATTCACCATCAATTAAAGCCGCATAAAATCAACAGGATAAATAATGCTCAGCTATCGCCACAGTTTTCACGCCGGCAACCACGCCGATGTACTTAAGCACACCGTACAAAGCCTGATTATCAGTTCGCTGAACGAGAAAGATAAACCCTATCTTTACCTCGACACCCACGCGGGCGCCGGTCGGTATCTGTTGAGCGGTGAGCATGCGGAGCGTACCGGCGAATATCTGGAAGGTATCGCCCGTATCTGGCAGCAGGACGATCTCCCTGCCGAGCTTGAGCCGTATATTAAAGCGGTCAAGGATCTGAACCCTAACGGTAAGCTGCGCTACTATCCGGGTTCTCCGCTGATTGCTCGCTACCTGCTGCGTGAATACGACAAGCTACAGCTGACCGAACTGCACTCCAGCGATTTCCCGCTGCTGCGCGGTGAGTTCCTGAAAGACAGCCGCGCGCGCACCGATCGTGCCGATGGCTATCAGCAGCTGAAAGCCAAGCTGCCGCCGCTGTCCCGCCGTGGTTTTGTGCTGATCGACCCGCCTTACGAGCTGAAAAGCGACTATCAGGCCGTCGTGAAGGGCATCGAGGAGGGCTATAAGCGCTTCAGTACCGGCGTTTACGCGCTGTGGTATCCGGTGGTGCTGCGTCAGCAGATTAAGCGCATGTGTAAAGATCTGGAAGCTACCGGTATTCGCCGTATTCTGCAGATCGAGCTGGGCGTGCGCCCGGACAGCGACCGTTTCGGCATGACTGCGTCGGGGATGATTGTGGTTAACCCGCCGTGGAAGCTGGAGCAGCAGATGAAGAATGTGCTGCCGTGGCTGGAAAAAGTGCTGGTACCGTCCGGGACCGGGCATTCTAAGGTTGAGTGGATCGTTCCGGAGTAATTTCTGCGGGTTCGCTGCGTGAGTCGTGCGAGAGCACGGTATTCAGTGCGGATGGCTGCGTGAGTCGTGCGGGAGCACGGTATTCAGTGCGGATGGCTGCGTGAGTCGTGCGGGAGCACGGTATTCAGTGCGGATGGCTGCGTGAGTCGTGCGGGAGCACGGTATTCAGTGCAGGTGGCTGCGTGAGTCGTGCGGGAGCACGGTATTCAGTGCAGGTGGCTGCGTGAGTCGTGCGGGAGTACGGCCTCTGCGGCGGCGGCGGGCGGTCCTCACGCCGCGCTTTGCGCGGTGCCCTCGTCTCCGGCATCTGACCGACGGACCGTTTGAGAGCGGGCTTCCTGCCCGCGCTCAAACTGACACCAGCGTCCCTGCTGTCGTCTCCTGGTCAGTTGCCTCCACCTCAGCGCTGCGGATTGCCACTTTGCCGCCGCAGAGGCCGTTCTCCTTCAGTTTTCGTGCTCGCTTTCCGTTAAGTCGGCGTTCGATCTTCGTTCGGCAAATCGGTTTTACTTCCTCATTTCCTCAACACCCAAACTGTGCGCAGGTAAAAGCACAGCATCGACATCGCCCGTTTCGCTGGCATCGTACTGATGCATCACATCAATGCTTTCGGATCTGAAGACAGCTCCGGGATCATAGCGCTGACGGGGCGTGGCCACGGCTGGCAATTCGCAGCGCTGAGCAGAGTGAGGAAGCCAGGATGTGCCCGCAGGACGCGGGCACAAGGCTCGGCCGGCACAGGGACGTGACGTCCGAGCCGGTCCGACAGGCTGACGAACGAAGCGAAGGCACCACGCAACGCGTGGCGCGAGGACCGCCAGACGTGGCCACGCCCCGTCAGCGCGGGCACCAGAACACCAGACTGCACAGCCCCCTTTTAGACAACAAACACCGCAAAATCATGCGCCATCTCCGTCGCCGGAAACACCGCCCGACACTCATCCAACAGCCGCTCACAGTCCTGGCGTAAATAACGCGAACTGAGATGGGTGATAATCAGCCGCTTCGCCCCGCTCTCCTTCGCCACCCTGGCCGCCTGCACCGTCGAGGAATGACCGCGACCGTTGGCTTTTTCTTCCATCGCCACTTCCAGCGTCGCCTCATGCACCATCAAATCAACACCCGCCGCCAGATCGGTGGCCGCCGCGGTGGGCGCCGTATCGCCAAAGATGGCCAGGCTGCGTCCTTTGATTGTGCTGCCAACATAATCCCAGCCATTCACCACCCGACCATCATCGAGCGTTACGCTGCGCCCCTGCTTTAAATCGTAATAGTAAGGGCCGGGCAGATAGCCGTCCGCTTTCAGCCGCCCCGCATCCAGCGCGCCGGGTTTGTCATGCTCATCAATCCGGTAGCCGTAACACTCCACCGGATGCGTCAGCGGAAACGCGGTCACACGAAACTGCTCGTCGTTGCACACCTCTCCGGCGGTAATCTCAACGATCTCCAGCGGGAAAGTCAGCCACGACCCGCTCAGCTGCAGCGAGGTTTCCACAAAGGTCTTAATCCCTACCGGACCGTATAGCGTTAACGGCTCGGTGGCACCGTTCATCGACCGGCTGGTCAGCAACCCCGGCAGGCCGAAAATATGATCGCCGTGCAGATGGGTAATAAAGATTTTCTCAATTTTCCCCGGCTTAATCGGCGTACGCAGGATCTGATGCTGGGTCCCTTCTCCGCAGTCAAACAGCCAGCTGCCGCGATTGTATTCACTCAGGTTTAGCGAAATGCTGGTAACATTTCGCTCGCGGCTCGGGGTACCGGCACCGGTACCTAAAAACTGTAATTCCATACGCTTTCTACTCCGTCATAGCGTTGTTTCCTGCAACGAGCAGGAGAAAAGGGGGCGAGTTTAGCACTGGTTATCCCCGTGCAGCTGCTCCCAGCTCAGATCGAAACGGGCCAGATACTTACGCAGGCGGTCGGCATCGTTGGGCTGCTTTTTCTGCTGGCGGGATACGGCAAACAGCCTGCGTCCGGCATCGGACAGCGACGATGACGTGCGGCAAATCGCCAGTACGCTTTCCAGCTGGGTACGATCAAAGAGATCCAGCTCGCCCATTCCTTCCGGCAGGCTGCCGCCCTCTACCTGATACCAACTGCGGCGCAGTCGGTCAATCTCCTCTTCCACCTGCTCGCTACCGATACGTCCTTCATCCGCCAGCGTCGCCATCCGCGTTACAGAAGCGCTTAACTCGCGAAAATTTCCCGGCCAGCGGGCTTCAGGCGAACAGGCAAACTGCAAAAAACGCTGCCTCGCTGGCGGTTCAAACCGCACCTGTGACTGGCTGTCGCCAGCATAGCGCAGCAGTTCATACTCCAGATTAGGCTCGATGTCCTCACGCCGCTGTGCCAGACCCGGCAGCGTAAAGGTCCACATATTAATGCGCGCGAAGAGATCTTCGCGAAAGCGCCCTTCCGCCACCCGCTGCCGCAGGTCGCGATGCGTACCGGCGATCAGCTGAAAATCGCTGCTCACCTCTTTATCACTGCCGAAAGGCAAAAAGCGTTTTTCTTCAATCGCCTTCAGCAGCATCGCCTGCTCATCCAGCCCCAGCTCGGCGATTTCATCAAGGAACAACATGCCACCGTCCGCTTCACGCAGCAGGCCGTTTCGCGCCTGCTGCGCACCGGTGAAGGCACCTTTCACATGGCCGAACAGCGTCGACATGGCATTATCACCGCGCAGGGTGGCGCAGTTAACGGCGACCAGCCTGCCTTTGACCCGATGCCGCGACTGGCGCAGCTGCCAGATGCGCTCGGCCAGAAACGATTTGCCCGCCCCGGTCGGGCCGGTAAGCAAAATGGGAGCCGTGGAACGCAGCGCCACCCGCTCAATCTGTTCGATAAGCGCGTTGAAGGTGGTGTTTCGCGTGGCAATACCGCCCTTCAACAACGAAACCGATGCGGCCTGTTCACGCATAAAACGGCTGGTCAGCGTGGCATAACGGCGCAGATCCAGATCGATAATCGAATAAGCCCCTGCCGTTTTGGGTTCACCCTCGTTCTGGCCCGGTCCGGTTTGCAGCAGGCGCGCGGGCAGATAGCGCGCTTCCGTGAGCAGGAACCAGCAGATCTGCACCACGTGTGTCCCGGTCGTAATGTGGACCAGATACTCTTCATTTTCCGTATCAAACGTATAGCGGCTGGCAAACTCAAGCAGTGCGCCGTACACCTCTTCAAAATCCCAGGGATCGCGGAGCACGATTTCGTTGAGCTTAACCTGCGTCGCCGGTGATACCTGCGCCACGTCTTCCACCACCTGCCCGGCCAGCTGCTGGCTGTTATCGCCGTGCAGCAGTTCCAGTCGGTCAATGGCAAAACCCGGCTGCATGCAAAGCCCGACGGTGGGGCGCCATTTGTTCCAGCGGTTATGGCGTTTCCCGCGTTTATCCAGCGTGGTGCCCAGCATGCCAATCACAACCCGGCGCTTCATGTTTATCCTTAAATATAAAAAGCGAGATAAAAAGATAATAATCTAACTTGCGGCATCAATATCGAACATCAAAAATATTTTTTAAAAACCATAAAATTCATAAATTTAAAAATAAATTCACAGCTAAAAACCGCAATGGCACGCTTCTGGCAATAGTGGTTCGTCACCCACGTTAAGCAAAAGGAATAACAGATGGCAAATGAATGGCAGCAGTTGCAGAACCCCGACGGCGCTGCGGTAAAAATGTGGACGCATGGCGTACCGGTCGATCCGAAAGCACAGCAGCAGCTGCTGAATACCGCCAAAATGCCGTTTATCTTTAAACATCTGGCAGTAATGCCGGACGTTCACGTCGGTAAAGGCTCCACGATTGGCAGCGTGATACCGACCAAAGGCGCGATTATCCCGGCAGCGGTCGGCGTGGATATTGGCTGCGGCATGATTGCCGTACGCACCTCGCTGACGGCAGCCGATCTGCCGGATAACCTGCACGGTATCCGCAGCGCAATTGAACGGGCGGTGCCTCACGGCCGCAGCAGCGGACGGTCGGGCCGGGATCGCGGCGCGTGGCAAAACCCACCGGGCGTGGTTGATAGCCACTGGCAGGCGCTGGAGCAGGGCTTCAAACGTATTACGGATAAGTATCCTGCACTGCTGAAAACCAATAACTACCAGCATCTCGGCACGCTCGGTACCGGTAATCACTTTATCGAACTCTGCCTGGATGAAGCCGAGCGGGTGTGGGTGATGCTGCACAGCGGGTCGCGCGGCGTTGGCAATGCCATCGGCAACCTGTTTATTACGCTGGCCCAGCAGGATATGCGCCAGCACATCGCCAACCTGCCGGACCGCGATCTGGCCTATTTTGCCGAAGGCAGCGCGCATTTTGATGACTATCTACAGGCGGTGGAATGGGCACAGGATTACGCCCGCCACAACCGCATGGTGATGATGCAGCAGACGCTGACGGCGCTGGCGCAGGCGGTAACCAAGCCGTTTATCGCCGAGGAACAGACGGTTAACTGTCACCACAACTACGTGCAGCGCGAACAGCATTTCGGCGAAGAGGTGCTGATCACACGTAAAGGTGCGGTCTCCGCGCGCAAAGGCGAAATGGGGATTATTCCCGGCTCGATGGGGGCGAAAAGCTTTATCGTGCGCGGGCTGGGCAACGAAGAGAGCTTCTGCTCATGCAGCCACGGTGCCGGGCGCGTGATGAGCCGTACCGAGGCGAAAAACCGTTTCACCGTAGCCGACCAGCAGCGCGCAACGGCTCACGTTGAGTGCCGTAAAGACAGCAACGTCATCGATGAAATCCCGATGGCCTACAAAGATATTGACGCGGTGATGGCCGCCCAGGCCTCGCTGGTAGAAATTGTCCACACCCTGCGCCAGGTGGTGTGCGTAAAAGGATAAGGAGTGAATGATGGAACAGACGATAAGCCGCGAAATGCGCGGCAGAATATTGGCAACGCTGGAAGAAACGGAAGCAAAGTACGGGGTGCGTATCCTGTACGCCTGCGAATCGGGCAGCCGCGGCTGGGGTTTTGCCTCACCGGATAGCGATTATGATGTGCGTTTCATTTATGTACATCAGCCGGAATGGTATCTGCGGGTGATGCCGCCGCGCGATGTGATCGAAATGCCGATAGATGACGAGCTGGACGTGTGCGGCTGGGAATTGCGTAAAACGCTTGGCCTGATGCAGGCCGCTAACCCCACGCTGATGGAGTGGCTGGACTCGCCGATCGTTTATCGCCAGCATACCGAAAGCAGCAGTGCGCTACAGGCGCTGGCCCGCGACTATTGTAGCGATCGACGTGCGCGCTACCATTACCTGTCGATGGCGAGAAAAAATTTTCGCGGCTATTTGCAGGGGGAGCAGGTACGACTCAAGAAATATTTCTACGTGCTGCGTCCACTGCTCGCCGTGATGTGGATCGAAGCCGGTCTGGGAACCCCGCCTATGCGGTTCGACAAACTGGTCGCGGGCACGGTGACCGAGCCGAAACTGCTGGCCGAGATAGAGTCGCTGCTGGTGATGAAACGCAACGCGAATGAAGCGGAATATGGCCCGCGCCGCCCTTACCTGCACGCCTTTATCCGCAGCCAGCTGGAGCAGCAGGATCGCCCAGCGCTGGCCGACAGTGAAAGGCGCGATGCGACAAAGCTGGATCGGTTCCTGCACGATACAGTCATGGCCCAGAGGTGAAATGGCAGAGGCATCGTTCGGCTCGGTGCCTCCGCCCTATCGCAATCATAGACGCAATCTTTGCGGCATTTGGCCGAGTGGCGTTACACTTATGCCCAGAAAAATAACTCACTTACTGAACTGGAAGATTCGATGACCAAACATTATGACTATCTCGCCATCGGCGGCGGCAGCGGCGGTATCGCCTCCATCAACCGTGCGGCCATGTACGGACAGAAATGTGCGCTGATCGAAGCGAAAGATCTTGGCGGCACCTGCGTGAACGTGGGCTGCGTACCGAAGAAAGTAATGTGGCATGCCGCACAGATTGCCGAAGCCATCCATCAATACGGCCCGGACTACGGCTTCGACACCACCGTTAACCAGCATAACTGGGACGTGCTGTTGAAGAACCGCAGTGCCTATATCGATCGTATCCACACCTCATACGATAACGTGCTGGGTAAAAACAACGTCGACGTGATCAAAGGCTTTGCGCGTTTTGTTGATGCGCACACCGTGGAAGTGAACGGCGAAAAGATTACCGCTGACCATATTCTGATTGCTACCGGCGGTCGCCCGGTTCAGCCGAACATTCCGGGTGCCGAGTACGGCATCAACTCCGACGGCTTCTTTGAGTTACAGGCGCTGCCGAAACGCACCGCCGTCGTAGGCGCAGGCTATATTGCGGTTGAAATTGCCGGCGTGCTGAACGCACTGGGTTCTGAAACCCACCTGTTCGTTCGTAAGCACGCGCCGCTGCGCACCTTCGATCCGCTGATCGTCGATACGCTGCTGGAAGTGATCAACACCGAAGGCCCGACGCTGCACACCGAATCTATTCCAAAAGCGGTGGTGAAGAATGCCGACGGCAGCCTGACCCTGCAGCTGGAAAATGGCAAAGAGCAGACCGTTGACTGCCTGATCTGGGCGATTGGCCGCGAGCCGATGACCGACAACCTGAACCTGGACGTCACCGGCGTTGCGCTGAACGACAAAGGCTATATCAACGTTGATAAGTATCAGAATACCAACGTGAAAGGCATCTACGCGGTGGGCGATAACACCGGTGCGGTAGAGCTGACTCCGGTGGCGGTTGCCGCCGGTCGTCGCCTGTCCGAGCGCCTGTTCAACAACAAACCGGACGAGCATCTGGACTACAGCAACGTGCCAACCGTCGTGTTCAGCCACCCGCCGATCGGCACCGTGGGCCTGACCGAGCCGGAAGCGCGCGAGAAGTTTGGTGATGACCAGGTCAAAGTGTACAAATCGGCCTTCACCGCGATGTACACCGCCGTCACTCAGCACCGCCAGCCCTGCCGTATGAAGCTGGTTTGCGTCGGTGCCGATGAGAAGATTGTCGGTATTCACGGTATCGGCTACGGCATGGATGAAATGTTACAGGGCTTTGCAGTAGCGCTGAAAATGGGTGCAACCAAGAAAGATTTCGATAACACCGTTGCGATCCACCCGACCGGCGCAGAAGAATTTGTGACTATGCGTTAAGCACTGTTCTGGTATTAAAGAAACACCTGCAGGGTATTCTGCAGGTGTTTCTTACTTAGTTTGAGGGTAATAGCAGAAAAAAAATAACCTGTTGATTATAAATGATTTAAAAAAAGTCGCTTAAGGAACCAGCCAATCGAAGAAAGATAAAAATACGAAAATAAAATTATTACCTGATTTTACATTATCATTATTCTGAAATTAAACTTCCCTGATGTATGACGCTGAAATATAAAAAATCTTTAAAATAATTGTTATACTCAACCCGCCAGAACAGTAACACACTTCACCTAAAGACGTAATCTGTCCAAAGGAACAGTCACCGGGCTGTACCTTCTACCTGTACCCGATAAAAACAGTGAACGGCAAGAATAAAAATAACCACACGTAGAATTTCTTTATTATATAATGGCAATCATAAATCTCTTGCTATCAAGGCTGAAATCCCCGATGAAAAGCAATAATGAAATTGAATTATTTATAAAGAATTATGTTGAAGATGCGCTGGGTGATTTTAGTGAGCTGACATGGGCATATGTTGTTCTGTCAAAGAGTGATATGTCATTAAATTTTTACGCGACAAATTACCCAGAAGAATGGGTAAACATTTATAAGGAAAACAGATTATATTATACCGATCCGGTTGTTATTACTGCACGCAACAGATTAACGCCTTTTGAATGGGATAAAGGTCTGATAGTTAACTCCGGATATCATTACACCGGGCTGTTTGATCAGGCTGAAGAGTTTGACTTAATTAAAGGAAGTACATTTGTTATTCATGACTTTAATAACAACTTCGCTACGTTAACCTTCATCATCACACAGAATAGTAAACCTGAGATAGTTAAGGCATTATTTCAAAAAAAGGGGGATATTTCATTACTTCTCGCATCCATACATGAAACATATCTTGCTCTGACTTATCCACCAACGGAAAACATCAATAAAGTCGATAAGAAAACCGTTTTCACGAAGAGAGAAAACGAAGTCCTTTACTGGTACAGCGTGGGTAAAACCTATCAGGAAACCAGTATTATTCTGGGGATCAAATTACGCACGGTCAAATTTCACATGTCGAACATTGTCAAAAAAATGGGTGTAACAAATGCACGACATGCCGTACGTTTTGGGATAGAGCATGGCTTGATAAAGCCCGAAATATAAAAATCAGTGGCAGCAATAATTAATCACCGCTATTGGAGCTAAAAACTCCACAGGGGTTCAATCCTGTCCCGATCTGGCATGGCTGCACTATGCTGCAATGCCAGAATCAGTGAGGCATTATCTCTGAGAAAGATATTTATTGCCCGTAATACGCATTCGCCCCGTGCTTACGCAGGAAGTGTTTATCCAGCAGCGTCTGCTGCATACTGTCAACGCCGGGCTGTAGCTGACGGGTGAACAGATTCATATAGGCGATCTCTTCCAGCACTACGGCATTATGCACGGCGTTATCCGCATCGGTGCCCCAGGCAAAAGGACCGTGGCCGTTGACCAGCACCGCAGGGATATCCTTCGCGCCAATCCCCTGCTGATTTACCGTTTCCACAATGACATTCCCGGTTTCGTGCTCATACTGACCGTTAATTTCCTCATCGCGCATCAGCCGGGTGCAGGGGATCGTGCCATAGAAATAATCGGCGTGAGTGGTGCCCAGCGCCTTCAGCGGCTGACCGGCCTGCGCCCAGATCGTCGCGTGGCGCGAGTGGGTGTGTACCACACCACCGATATGTTCAAAGGCACGATACAGCACCAGATGCGTTGCGGTATCGGAAGACGGTTTTTTATTCCCCTCCACCACTTTCCCGGTTTGCAGATCGACCACCACCATATCCTCCGGCTGCATATCTTTATAATCCACGCCGGAAGGTTTAATCACCACCAGACCGCGTTCACGATCGATTCCGCTGACGTTTCCCCAGGTAAAGGTAACCAGCTTGTGGGCGGGTAATAATAGGTTTGCTTCAAATACCTGTTGTTTTAATTTCTGCAGCATAGTTAAACCTCACGTAATAAATAATTTATTTGCAGATAACGACAAGGGCGCTGCAAATATCTATTTCATCAATTAATAAGGGAGTGGATGGGTTATTACGTTACGTCTAATACTTTGCTGCGAAAAGCCTGCGGGAATGGCAAAAGCCGCCAAACAAATACAAACGGTCGTATTCGGTCATGAATGGGCATTTATAACTTGACCGTTTATGTTGATTTAAAGCTGTTGATGATTTTTTATCTGCAATAACGCCCGTTTTTACGTGATAAAAATCACATTAAAATGCAAAAGAAACATCTCAGCTATCACTTAATAGTGATACTCATCACATTAAGGCATATGGAAAAACTAGCTAACGGGTTTCTTGAAATCAGTCACTTTAAAAAAAAGTGAAAAGTATGAATATTAGGCCATGTGATAAGCAATGGAATCGGGCTATTTATGTTACAGGCTGAGCGTTACAAGATGATTTGTAGCTATGTGCAACAAAATGGCTCCGCGCTGGTTGCTGAACTGTCGACTATGTGCAGCGTTTCGCAGGAAACCATCCGCCGAGATTTAAATCTGCTGGAACGTAACAAGAAACTGATCCGCAGCTTTGGCGGCGCAGTGTCGCTTGATGACTATGACGACCGTACCCGCCCCGTGCAGGACGCTTTCTACAAAGCGGATACTATCGATCGGGCAGAATCGTTACGTAAAAGAACGGAAGAGCATCCCGACGTTAAAATGAAGCTGGCCAAGGCGGCGCTACAGTTTATTCAGCCCGGCGACTGCATCCTGCTGGATAACAGCAGCACCTGCTGGTTCCTGGCACGGCAGATCCCGGATATTGATATCACCGTCGTAACCAACTCGGTCAAAATCATCCAGGCGCTGGCCTGCCGCGATAAGGTGCGTATCATCGGCTGCGGCGGTGAATACTCGGAGCGCCACGACGATTTCCACGGCCCGGTGGCGGAAAGCGCGATTCGTAACTTTCAGATCAATACCTTCTTTTTCTCCTGCCAGGGGCTGAATCTGGAAAACGGCATTCGTGACGGCAGTGAAATTAACGCCCGCTTAAAGCAGGTAATGCTACAGGTTTCCGGCAAGAAAATTCTGCTGGCCGACTCCAGCAAATTCGATCAGTTCGCGTTTTGTAAGATTTGCATGCTCGATGACATTGATATTTTAATCACCAATAAAGTGGCTGAAGAAAGAAACTGGGGAGACAGCCCTGAATTTAGTGTGATTGAAGTCGACAAGTAATTTTTTAGCGAAAATAAAATCCGCCCGTTCTGGCGCAATAAGCCAGAACGATTTTATTACCGTCAATGCCAGTGAAAGTTGCAATAAATAACCGGAACCGAAATACACCATCACCATTGTTTTATTCAATGGCTAAAGCGGATTAATGCATCCTTTGCGTTAGCCGCTGCCGCTCATTTGATTTAGCAACGCGCGGTGTAATGGCGAAGGGGAAACAAACCGAATAATGCACGATTCGGCACCCATGATAATTAAAATAACCTTCTGAGGATCTAATAATGAAAAAATTACTCTTACCCTGTGTAATCGCCTCACTGATCGCTTCATTTTCCACCCTGGCTGATGACGCAGCGGTCCCTCAAAAAGCCAACAAGCCTTTTACCATGGGCGTGGTGGTGAAAGTGGGGGGAATTCCCTGGTTTAACGTGATGGAACAGGGGATTAAAGAAGAAGGTAAAGCCCTGGGCGTGAACGCCTGGCAGGTGGGGCCAACCACCGCCGACCCGGCCGAGCAGGTACGCGCCATTGAAGATTTGATTGCCAAGAAAGTGGATGTGATTGGCGTGGTGCCAAACGATGCCAAAGTGCTGGAGCCGGTGCTGAAACGCGCGCAGGAAGCAGGCATCAAGGTGATTACCCACGAATCACCGGCACAGGCCAATGCGGACTGGGACTTTGAACTGCTCGATACCCAAACTATGGGCGCTAACCATATGAAAGATATGGCCGCCTGCATGGGTGAAGAAGGCAAATATGCCATGTTCGTGGGTAGCCTGACCGTTCCGCTGGTAAACGACTGGGCCAACGCGGCCATCGCCTATCAGAAAGAACACTACCCGAAAATGCAGCTGGTTGAAGACCGTTTTGGCGTTGCCGAATCGGTAGATGACTCCATGCGTACCGCCAATGACCTGATGTCCAAACACAAAGATCTGAAAGGCATTATGTCCTTCGGCTCGCAGGGCCCAATCGGCGCAGGCCGCGCGATCGACAAGCGCAAGAAAAACAATGATATCTGCGTCTTTGGTACGTTTACCCCGGGCCAGGGCATCAAGCTGCTGGAGAAAGGCGCGATCGATGGCGGCTATATCTCTAACCCGATGACCGCCGGCAAGGTCTTTGTGCAGGTGGCGACCGCGATGATGAACGGTGAACCGATCAAAGACGGCATCAAACTGGGCGACATGGGCGAAATCAAAATCAAAGGCAACACCATCCTCAGCGATAACCCGGAAAAACTGGATGTGGAAAACACCAAACGTCTGGTGAAACTGGGCCTCTGACCCTGAGCCGTATCGCCGGAGCCGTTGCGCTCCGGCTTTATTCACGTCTAACACCAGGGCAAGAACGATGCTTAATAATAACAATGTCGATAATGCCGCCGCGCTGATCACGCTGAACGCGCTGTCAAAAAGCTTTGGCGGTCATCAGGCATTAAAAAACATCACGCTGACCTTAAACCAGGGCGAAGTCCACTGCCTGGCCGGGGCCAACGGCTGCGGTAAAAGTACGCTGATTAAAACCATCAGCGGCGTCTACGCGCCCGATGCCGGCAGCGAAATCATCATCGACGACAAAACCCACACCCGCCTGACGCCCGATCGCGCCAGGGCTTTAGGCATTCAGGTGATTTATCAGGACCTGTCGCTGTTCCCGAATCTGACCGTCGCCGAAAACATTGCCTTCGAATACAACCTTAAGGGCTATTTCGGCTGGTTTAAGCAGAAAAAACTGGAAGAAAAAGCACAGCAGATCCTCAACGAGCTGGCGTTCAATATCGATCCGGACGCGCTGGTGCAGCATCTTCCCATAGCCCAACGCCAGCAGATCGCCATCTGCCGCGCGCTGGTTGCCGATGCCCGGCTGGTGATTATGGATGAGCCAACCGCTTCGCTGACGCGCACCGAAGTGAACCAGCTGCTGCGCACGGTGAACTACCTGCGGGATAAAAACATCACCGTGGTCTTCGTCAGCCACCGTCTGGATGAAGTGAAAGAGATTTCCGACCGTATTACCGTGATCCGCGACGGCGAGAAGATCGGCACCTGGGACGCCGCCGCGCTCTCTACCGGCAAAATCACCGAGCTGATGACAGGATTAGTCATTGAGCACCAGCAGAAGCTGCCGAACGCCGAGCTGGGTAAGGTGGTGCTGGAGCTGAATCACCTCAGCCGCAAAGGCCAGTTTGACGATATCTCCCTCAAGCTACATCGCGGCGAAGTACTGGGCCTATGCGGCCTGCTGGGCTCCGGCCGCACCGAACTGGCACTGAGCCTGTTTGGTATCACCCACCCCGATAGCGGTGAGATCCTGCTGGACGGTAAAAAGGTCCGGATCAAAGACAACACTCAGGCACGGGAAATGGGCATTGCCTATGTTTCAGAAGACCGTCTGACGCTGGGTGCCATTCTGCCGCAGTCGGTTGCCGACAACATGGTGATTTCCATTCTCGATGAGATCAAAACGCCGTGGCACATGATCGATGAACAGCGCAAAGACGCGCTGGTGCAGGAGTGGATCAAAGATCTGGATATCAAGGTGACCAATCCGGATAACCCGCTTTCAACCCTTTCCGGCGGCAACCAGCAAAAGGTGGTGCTGGCGAAATGGATACTCACCCGGCCAAAAGTGTTGATTCTTGATGCGCCCACCGTCGGCGTGGACATCGGTGCCAAAGACAGTATCTACAAGCTGATCCATCGCCTGTCCGGCGTCGGTATTTCGGTGCTGTTAATTACCGATGAAGCCCCGGAAGCCTATTACAACTGCGATCGCGTACTGCATATGAAGCAGGGAAAAATCGTTAACGAGTTAATTCCTTCAACGCTGAGCGAACCTCAACTCGCGGAGGCCATCAATGGCTAACATTTTTAAAATGCCACGTTCGGTCGAAGGCTGGCTGGGCTGGGTTATCGCATTAATGCTGGTGCTGTTTTCCACCTTAAGCAGCGAGTTTTTGTCGATCCAGAACCTGCTGGATTTGACCGAAAGCTATGCCGTAACCGGGATTTTCGCGCTGGGTTTATTTGTGGTGCTGGTGACCGGCGGCATTGATATTTCCTTCGCCGCCGTGGCTTCCGTCGCACAGTATTTTATTGCTTCGCTGTTGCTCAACGATGTGATTGCCAGCCCGCTGCTGTGTATCGTGCTGGCGATTGTCTGCGGTGTGGTCTTCGGGCTGATTAACGCCGTGCTGATCTACTACCTCAATATCGTCTCGATCATTATCACCATCAGCATGCAGTCGCTGCTGTTCGGCATGCTGATGTGGATCACCAACGGTCACAGCATTTACGACCTGCCCGACTGGTGGATCAACCAGCGCACTATCCTGCCCTTCGAATACGGTGGCGAAAGCTATCAGGTGGGCCTGCCGGTGGTGGTGATGCTGGGCATGGCGCTGCTGACCTGGCTGCTGCTAAATAAAACCCATATCGGTCGGCAGCTATACGCCGTCGGCGGCAGCAACGAATCCGCCCGTCGTATCGGCATCCGCGTCTCCGTTATCTATCTGTTTGCCTACGGCTATTTAGGCGCGGCGGCGGCGATTGGCGGCATGCTGCAGGCGTACCGCATGAGCGAAGTGGTGCCTAACGCGCTGGTCGGCGGCGAGCTGGATGTGCTGGCGGCGGCGGTGCTGGGCGGTGCCAGTCTCTCCGGCGGCAGAGGTTCGGTGATTGGCACGCTGATGGGCGTATTCCTGATCGGCATTCTGAAAAACGGCCTGAACCTGATCGGCGTTTCCAGCTATTTCGTCAACATCGTGATTGGCGTCGTTATCGTCGCCGCGATCTGCGTCACCCATTACAAGAAACGCAAAGAAACCGATGTCGGCTTCGTCTGACGGAGACTGTTTAATGAAAAATAAACCCTTTTTACCTCTGGACGGCACCAGCACCGGCCTGCTGGCTATCTGCCTGATCGCCACGGTGGCCTTTTCACTGGCGATGCCGGGCCGTTTTCTGACCGAAAACACCTTTCTGAGCATTGCGTTTCAGCTGCCGGAACTCGGCCTGCTGACCTTTGCGATGTTTGTCCCGATGCTGAGCGGCGGCCTGAATCTGTCGATTATCGGCACCGCCAACCTCACCAGCCTGTTTATGGCGTGGCTGCTGATCCACTACGTTCCGGTTGATGCCAGCGTTGGCGTGCAGCTGATGTGGCTGGTGCTGGCGCTGCTGGGTGCGGCAGTGATTGCGGTGCTGATTGGCGTACTGACCGGGCTGATGATTTCCCGCGTGGGTGCGCACCCGATTCTGGTGACTCTCGGCAGCATGACCATTATCAGCGGCATTGGGGTGTACCTGACCAAAGGCGCGGCGCTGAGCGGCATGCCGCCGATCGTGCGCAGTATGGGATCGGAAGTGGTCTGGGGAGTCCCGGTTCCGCTGATTATCTTTATCGTCGCCACCGTATTTTTGGCCCTGCTACTGGGCAGAACGCGCCTCGGCAAAAATATCTATATGTGCGGCAGCAACATCAACGCCACCTGGTTCAGCGGCATCCGCACCGACCGCATCATGATAGCGATTTACGCCATTTCCAGCCTGCTGTGCGTGCTGGCGGGGCTGATCATGATGGCCCGCTTTAACTCGGCGCGCATGGGCTACGGCGACTCGTATCTGCTGCTGACGGTGCTGGCGATTGTGCTGGGCGGGACCGACCCGTTCGGCGGCGTGGGCAAAGTGATCCACGTCTTCTGCGCGCTGCTGGTGCTGCAGGTGATCGCCACCGGGCTGAGCCTGGCGGGGGTCAGCCTGCACTTCAATCTGGCGGTATGGGGCATCACGCTGATTTTCGCCCTGGCGTTCAAATTCTTTAAAAACAAATGGCAGGCGCAGCGGGCGATGAAGCTGAACCGGAAAAAGCACCAGCAGCTGCTGGCAACACGTGGGGAAAGATAATGCGTAAGCATCCATTAGGGATTTACGAGAAGGCGCTGCCGAAAGGGACCAGCTGGGTGGAGAAGCTGGCCGTGGCGAAATCCTGCGGGTTTGATTTCGTCGAGATGTCGGTGGATGAAAGCGATGAACGCCTGGCGCGGCTGGACTGGACGCAGGCAGAGCGCATGGAGATCATCCAGGCGATTCAGCAGACCGGCGTGCGCATTCCCACCCTGTGCCTGTCGGCACACCGCCGCTTCCCGTTCGGCAGCCGCGATGCAGAGACCCGCCAGCAGGCGTATGCCATTATGGAGAAAGCGGTGCGGCTGGCGCAGGATCTGGGCATCCGTACCATTCAGTTGGCCGGCTACGATGTCTATTACGAACCGCAGGACGACGACACCATCGCCCGCTTCGAAGACTCCGTGGCGTGGGCCGTTGAGCTGGCCGCCGGGGCGCAGGTGATGTGCGCGGTGGAAATCATGGACACGCCGTTTATGAACTCCATCAGCAAGTGGCAGGCGCTGAATGCGAAAATTAACTCACCGTGGTTCACGGTTTATCCCGATATCGGCAACCTCAGCGCCTGGGGAAATGAGGTGGATAGCGAGCTGACCGGCGGTATCGATCGCATTGCGGCTATCCACCTGAAAGATACGCTGCCGGTCACGCCGGACTCGCCGGGCCAGTTCCGCGATGTGCCGTTTGGCGAGGGCTGCGTTGATTTCGTCCAGTTCTTTAAAACCCTGCGCCGCCTGAACTATCGCGGCACCTTCCTGATTGAGATGTGGACGGAAAAAGCCGACGAGCCGCTGCTGGAAATCATCCGCGCCCGTCAGTGGATTGAAGACAAAATGGCCGCAGCTGGCTGGGGTGAAACCCGTGGCGCGCTGCTCAGCCCGGAGGCAGTATGAGCCACTACTATATGGGCGTTGATTTAGGCGGGACGGTCACCAAGGCGGGGATTTACACCGCCGACGGCCAGGAGATCAAAGTCGTTGAGCTGGCGGTGCCGCTGCTCAGTGAACAGATGGGGTTCTGCGAACGGAATATGGCCGAGCTGTGGTCCGCCACTAGCCAGGTGATTCGCCAGGCGCTGAGCGAAAGCGGTATTGCGCCAGAGGCGATTCACGGCGTGAGCTTTTCCGCCCACGGTAAGGGTCTGTACCTGGTAGATAAGCAGGGCCAGCCGGTGCGTAACGGCATCGTTTCTTCCGACTCGCGCGCGCAGCCGCTGGTCAGCCGCTGGAAAAGTGAAGGCCGCGACGCCGAAGCTTACGGCCGCAGCCTGCAACAGCTGTGGCCGTCGCATCCGGCGGCGCTGCTCGGCTGGCTGAAGGAGCATGAGCCGGACAGCTATCAGCGCGCGGGCTATATTCTGATGGTCCACGACTATATCCGCTACTGCCTGACCGGCGAGTTCGCCTGCGAAGAAACCAATATCTCCGGCAGCAATTTGTTTAACCAGCAGCAGGGGGCATTCGACCCGACGCTGTTTAACATCTTCGGCATTGCCGAGATGGCGGAGAAATCGCCGCCGGTGATCGGTTCCGCCGAATGCGCCGGATACGTCACCGAACAGGCTGCCGCGCTGTGCGGTTTAAAAGCCGGAACCCCGGTGTTCGGCGGGTTATTTGACGTTGTTGGCGCGGCGCTGGCCTCGGGCGTGCACGACAGTTCCTGCCTCAGCGCCGTGGCGGGCACCTGGAGCATCGCCACCCGCGTTTTCGACCGTATTGAACCCTCTGACTATCCCTACGTGTGGGGGAAATACTGCATTCCCGGCACGTTCTTCGTTCATGAAGGCAGCCCGACCTCGGCCAGCAACCTCGCCTGGTTTGTGCAGCAGTTCTTCCCGGATCTGCCGGACAGCTATCGCCAGCTTAACCAGTGGGCAAAAAACGGCTATGAAAAAGATCTCAACATTCTGTTTTACCCGTGGCTGTACGGCTCCAACTTCCACGACAGCCTGCACGGCGGCTTCCTTGGCTTAAGCGGCCACCACAGCCGGGAAGATATGGTCTACGCCATTTATCAGGGCATCGTCTTCTCGCATCTGCTGCATCAGGACCGTGTGCAGAACCTCAGCGCGGGCAGCGATATCATCCGCTTTACCGGTGGGCCAACGCACTCGGATATCTGGATGCAGATGTTCTGCGACGCCAGCAACCTGCCGCTGGAAATCGTCGACGTGAAGCAGTCCGGCTGCCGCGCTGCGGCGATCTGTGCCGCGGTGGGCGCGGGTGAATACCGTGATTTCCAGACGGCGATGCAGCACTGCCAGCCGCCCACCCTTCGCCTGGAGCCAAACCCGGCTAAACACGCGATGCTGAGAAAACGCTTCGATCGCTTTAAGCGGATTGCCGAAGCATTAAGTGAAGTGAAGTAAACACGATCTCCCATCCCGGCCCGAGTGGCCGGGGTATCAGACGCTATGATGTTTTGCCAGCGGTGAAATACCGTATCAAGTATGACTCGCCGTCAGCCTCACAAGACAGGGATGAGTTATCCACTATTTTCTTAAATACGCTCATTCCTCGCACAATCCGCTGTCATTTTTTAACCCCACTTTCTATTGTGTAATGCCAGGCCACACTCCTCACAACAACACCTTCAGGAGCTTTCAATCATGAGCGATCCCCTGATAAAAAATAACGATCGGGATATTAACGGCGGCGAAAACACGTTAATTCAGCAAAGACGGCAGCAGGCGAATATCAGCGACGATCGTCCCGTCAGCGCGCTGGCGCTCTCCGGCGGCGGTATTCGCAGCGCCACCTTCTGCCTCGGCCTGGTGAGGGCGCTGGCGGCGAATAAAGTGCTGCGCCGGTTTGATTTTCTTTCCACGGTATCCGGCGGCGGTTATTTCGGCGGCATGCTCGGCCGCCTGTATAACGAAGATCAGCAAGCCGAAGCGGTGGAAGAAGGGCTGGCAGAAAAACGCTCATTCTTACTCTGGTGGCTGCGGAATAATGGCCGCTACCTGGCTCCGGCAGGATTTCGCGATGTCTCACAGGCGATGGCCTACACCCTGCGCGGCCTGCTGGCCTCGCACTTTGAGGCCGCGACGGTGATACTGTTCCTGGCGGCGCTGATGTTCTTTCCCGGCCTGCTGCTCACCGGTTTCAGCCCGGCCAGCGATGCGGCTCCGGCATGGCTCGGCCTGATGCTGATCCCCCTTGCCTGCGCCCTGTGGCAGATTTGTGCCTGGTGGATCATCCGGCCTGCCGGTGGAAAGGGCGATAGCACGGCAAAAGGCCGCTATCAGGATTACTACTCCACGATTTCCGTGCCCCTGGTTACCCTGGCGCTGCTGCTGGCCTGGCATTTCAGCCCGCACATGGTTTATCGTGATAAGTCGATATGGCTGGGGCCGATCGTCCTGCTGTTCTCCTGCCTGCCGCTGGCCGCTAAGCTGGTGCAGGATTTCTGTGCATTAAACATCACCACACTTTCTGTTCCTGAGCAGCGGCTTATTCGCACCAAAAAACTGGCCGTGGCGCTGCTCGCTGCGCTGGCCTGCCTGTTTTTCTACGGCGCCAGCGAATTCTGCTACTGGATAAAAGTCCGGGCGAACTTTCTCATCTTCCTGACCGCGCTGGCTCTGCTGCCGCCCGCAATTTCGCTGTTAAGGCACTGGGTAAAGCCCCCGACAAAAAATCCGGCAAAGAAAAAGCCGGTGGCAGGCATTATCAATCAGATCGGCTACCTGTTTTTACTGGCACTGTTCCTCACCTGGGCAACCGTGCTACTGATCCTGCTCACCGAACTGTATATCCCGGAAAAATCGTCCGGCTACCCGGCGCTGTTGATGGATGCTTTTTTCCTGGCGCTGATGGCGGTCTATTTCTGGCTGACCCGCAGGCGGGTTGATGTCCTGAATCTGTCCTCGATGCACAACTTATATCGCGCAAGGCTGGAACGCGCTTATATCTCAGTGGGTAACTATTTTCGCCCCAACAGGCCGGAAACCGCCGATGCGCGATTTCCGTTAACCCTGCTCTCCGCCTATGAGCGAAATCGGGTAGGGGAAAATCAGAAGTGGCGTATTACCGACGTGCAGCCCGGTGATGACGTACTGCTGCGCGACTATCATCCTCATCGCTACGGCGGGCCGCTGCACCTGATTAACTGCTGTATCAACCAGACCGTCGATGACCGCACCGGTAACTTTAACGCCGACCGGAAAGGCATAGCGCTAACGCTCAGCCCGCTGGGCATCGAGACCGGCACGCATCTGCCGCTGGCAACGGACTGGCAGGAGGAACATTTATCGAAATGGCTGGCGATCTCCGGCGCGGCGCTGGGTACGGGGATGGGTTCGAATACCCGCACGGGCACGGCCGCCCTGCTGTTTACCTCGGCAATTCGCCTGGGCTACTGGAATGAAAATCTGTTTGCCCGCAAGCATCAGCGTATTGCCACGACGGCAGAAAAGCAGGATCGGCCTAAGCGGGAAATTAAACCGGAGAAATTCCCTCATCTCAGGGCGCTGCTCGGTGAAATGCTGGCCTTTTTCCCCGGCATGAACAGCAGCCTGTGGTACGTATCGGACGGCGGTCATTTTGATAATACCGGCGTGTATGCCCTGCTGAAGCGCCGGGTGCCGCTGATTGTGCTGGCCGACTGCGGCGCAGACCCGGACTACGGCTATGAAGATATCGAAAACCTGGTCAGGAAGGCGCACATCGATTACGCCACCCGCATTGAGTTTCTTGATAGTGATGCGGTTGAGCCCACGATGTCGGCACTGTTCACCACGCCCGACTTGTTAAACAAAAGAGAGAATCCGGCTCCGTTTATGCTGGCGCGTATCGTCTACCCAGACCAGGAAGATTACGCCGCGCTGATCGTGGTGAAACCGCACCTGATTGAAAACCTCGGGCTGGACACCGAACGCTATGCCGACAGGCAACCCGCATTCCCGCAGCAGCCCACCAGCGATCAGTTCTTCGATGAAAACCAGTGGGAAGCCTGCCATGAACTCGGCTTGAAGATGGGGGAAAGGCTGAGTGGGGAGATTCTGGATAAGACCCTGGGCTGGGTAAATACGGCGCACGGGGATATCGGCAGATAATCTGCTCCCGGCCGGGGCTTTACCCAGGCCGGGAGCCGGAACCGTTAACCAGCACGGCGGACAAACCCAGCCGTCAGGCCGGAACGTACACTTCGTGAATGCCGTTGAAGTTTTGTAGCCGCTCGCGCCACCACATCGCTGCATTGCCGGTAGCGCTGGACTTCCACGCCAGAAACGCCTGGTCGCGGCGGGTTTCGCTATCCAGCTGGCGCTCAACCAGCGCGCCGCTTTCCAGATGCGGTGCAGCCAGATAGCGCGGCAGATAACCGCAGCCGAGCCCCGCCACCTGCGCCTGTACCTTATCGCTAAAGCTGTGCACGCTGAGGATCGGCTGATCGTCGAGAATCCTCAGATCCATCCCCTCAGCGTGGCGTGAGCTGTCGCGCACGACCACCGCACGATACTGGCGGATCTGATCGCGCAGCAGCGGTTCAGGCAGCGCGGCCAGCGGATGCTCCGGCGCAATGGCGAAGACATATTCCAGCCAGCCAATCGGCACGCACTCAACGCCCGCATGGCGCGCGGGCTGCTGCACGGCACCAAACACAATATCGGCATCGCCGTAGCTCAGCGCTTCCCAACATCCGGCCAGCACGTCGTGGCGGAACATCAGCCGCGTGTGCTGGTGCTGCTGGTAAAACTCATCAATCAGCCCGGAGAGCAGTGAAAACGGCACCGAGGCATCCAGACTAATGGTGAGCTTGCTCTCCCAGCCGCTTTCCACGTACTGCGCCTGCTGCTCAAGCTCGCCAACCGCCCGTAATAAAACGCGTCCTTTCTCCAGCATCAGCCTGCCGGTTGGCGTGAATGTCGCACGATGGCCGGAGCGATCCAGCAGCGTGATATTCAGGTCACTCTCCATTTTTTGTACGGTATAGCTCAGCGCGGAGGCCGTTTTAAACAGCCTGGCCGCCGCTGCGGCAAAGGTGCCGTGCCGGTCCAGCGCATCCAGAATCAGCAGCGCTTCAAGGTTTAATCGCATGGTGTTCCCCAAACCCAAAAATTGTTTAACAACAACCTAAATTCTTTCCGTTATCAACCAAAGCGCGCCTCTCGTATTGTGTAAACACGCAAGACGAACTGCAAACCAACAACTTAACGAGGATTAAAAAATGTCTAAACTTGACCTGCTGGACCCACAGAACTCCACCCTGATTTTCATCGACCACCAGCCACAAATGTCTTTCGGCGTCGCCAATATCGATCGCCAGCAGCTTAAAAATAAC
The DNA here is from genome assembly GCF_016909495.1 of Pantoea coffeiphila. Lineage (GTDB taxonomy): Bacteria > Pseudomonadota > Gammaproteobacteria > Enterobacterales > Enterobacteriaceae > Erwinia > Erwinia coffeiphila. The sequence continues at coordinate 86,732 of NZ_JAFBFW010000008.1, forward strand.
ACCGTTGCTTTAGCCAAAGCAGGCAAAATTTTTAACGTGCCGACTATTTATACCTCGGTTGAAACCGAAAGCTTCAGCGGCTACATCTGGCCGGAGCTGCTGGCGGTTCACCCGGAGTCTACGCCGATTGAACGCACCTCGATGAACTCCTGGGAAGATGAAGCTTTCGTCAAAGCGGTGAAAGCCACCGGCCGCAAAAAGCTGATTATCTCCGCCCTGTGGACCGAAGTGTGCCTGACCTTCCCGGCGCTGATGGCGCTGAAAGAAGGCTTCGAAGTCTACGTGGTGACCGACACCTCCGGCGGCACCAGCGTGGATGCCCACGAGCGCTCCATCGATCGTATGGTGCAGGCCGGTGCGGTGCCGGTGACCTGGCAGCAGGTGCTGCTGGAGTACCAGCGCGACTGGTCACGTAAAGAAACCTACGACGCGGTGATGGACCTGGTACGTGAACACAGCGGTGCCTACGGCATGGGCGTGGATTACGCCTACACCATGGTCCACAAAGCCCCGGCCCGCAAAGCCTGATCCCCCGGCCCCCGGCTCGCATCCGGGGGCGTTTAGGAGAGTAACATGGATTATCCACATCAGCCTGAGCACGTGACCCTGGTTATCACCCACCGTCTGCTGGCGGGTAAGCAGCCGGAGTATGAACAGTGGCTGGAAAAAGTGATGCCGCAGGCGGCATTATTCGACGGCCACCTCGGCGTTAACATTTTAAGACCGGTTCACGGGGAACAGACGTATACGGTGCTGATCAGGTTTGACACGCTGGATAATCTTTACCGCTGGATTAACTCGACCCAGCGCCACGCGCTGATCGCCGAACTACCGGCCATGCTGTGCGGCCCGGAACATATTGAGCTAAGGCCGGGCGCGGCGTTCTGGTTTACCCCGCCAACCCCGGAGCGCAAAGCGCCGAAAAAGTGGAAGCAGTTTCTCATCACCCTGGCGGTGATCTATCCCTCCACCAATCTGGTGCCGTGGTTTTGGGGAACGGTACTGCCCGCGGCCAAAGGCACGCTGTGGGGACATTTTCTTAACGACGCATCCGTTGTCGCCCTGGTGGTGTTTCTGTGGATGCCGGTGGTAACACGTTTATTCGCTAACTGGCTCGCCCCGCGTGGGAAGTCGAACCTGGAGAGTAATAATGAATAGTGCTTCATTGATCCTGACCAACGGTAATTTCCACACCGTCGATCGTGAAAACCCACTGGCGACCGCCGTGGCCATCAAAGACGGCAAATTCCTCGCCGTCGGTAGCGAAGCGGAAGTGATGCAGTTTGCCGGTCACGACACCAAAGTTGTCGATCTGAAGGGCCACACCGGGATTCCGGGCCTGAACGACTCGCACCTGCATCTGATCCGCGGCGGCCTGAACTACAACCTCGAACTGCGCTGGGAAGGCGTGCCGTCGCTGGCCGACGCGCTGCGGATGCTGAAAGAGCAGGCGCTGCGTACCCCGAACCCACAGTGGGTGCGCGTGGTGGGCGGCTGGAACGAATTCCAGTTTGCCGAGCGCCGCATGCCGACGCTGGATGAGATCAATGAAGCGGCACCGGACACCCCGGTATTTATTCTGCACCTTTACGACCGTGCCCTGCTGAACCGCGCCGCCCTGCGCGTGGTGGGCTATACCCGCGATACGCCGAACCCGCCGGGGGGCGAGATCCAGCGCGACAGCAACGGTAATCCGACCGGCATGCTGATTGCCCGCCCGAATGCGATGCTGCTGTATTCAACGCTGGCAAAAGGGCCGAAGCTGCCGCTGGACCAGCAGGTGAACTCCACCCGCCAGTTTATGCGTGAGTTGAACCGTCTGGGCCTGACCAGCGCCATTGATGCGGGCGGCGGCTTCCAGAACTACCCGGACGATTACGAAGTGATCGCCGAGCTGCACGCGAAAAAGCAGCTGACGGTGCGTATCGCCTATAACCTGTTTACCCAGCGCCCCGGCCACGAGCTGGAAGATTTCGAGAAGTGGACCGATATGCTGAAACCGGGCCAGGGCACCGACTTCTATCGCCACAACGGTGCCGGTGAAATGCTGGTGTTCTCCGCCGCCGACTTCGAGGATTTCCTTGAGCCGCGCCCGGATCTGGCGCCGGGCATGGAAGATGAACTGGAGCGCGTGGTGCGCCACCTGGTTGAACACCGCTGGCCGTTCCGCCTGCACGCCACTTACAACGAATCGATCAGCCGCATGCTGGACGTGTTCGAGAAGGTGAACCGCGATATTCCGTTTAACGGCCTGCACTGGTTCTTTGACCATGCGGAAACCATTACCGAAGCCAACATCGATCGCGTTAAGGCGCTCGGCGGCGGTATCGCCGTGCAGCACCGTATGGCGTTCCAGGGCGAATACTTCGCCGATCGCTACGGTAAAGAAGCGGTGAAGCACACGCCGCCGGTGGCCAAAATGCTCAACGCCGGCGTGCCGGTAGGTCTGGGCACCGACGCCACCCGCGTGGCCAGCTACAATCCGTGGACCGCGCTTTACTGGCTGGTTTCCGGCCGCACCGTGGGCGGCATGGCGATGTACGACGACAGTGCCCGCCTGGATCGTGAAACCGCGCTGATGCTGTGGACCCAGGGCAGCTCCTGGTTCTCCAGCGAGCAGGGCAAAAAAGGCCAGATCAAAGTCGGCCAACTGGCGGACCTCGCCATTCTGTCGCAGGACTACTTCAGCGTGACGGAAGAGGCGATTAAAGGAATTGAGTCGGTGCTGACCGTGGTCGATGGCGAAATCGTTTATGCCGCTGGCGGCTTCACCCCGCTGTCGCCGCCGCCGGTGCCTGTGCTGCCAGAGTGGTCACCCGTGGTCACCGTACCCGGCCACTACCGCAGCGCCCCGCCGCAGGCCAACGGCCGTGCCGCCTTCGCCTCGCAGCCGCACCAGTGCAGCGGCCCCTGCGGTGTGCACAGCCACTCGCACGACGTGGCGCGCCGCTCAACGGTGCCGGTCTCGGATGACAATGCCTTCTGGGGCGCGCTGGGCTGTTCCTGCTTTGCGTTCTGATAGCGTCATCTGAGCGGAGAGAAAGCGCCTGAATGTAAAACGCCTGAGAAATATCCTCAGGCGTTTTGTCATATTTGGACCCTATCTGATTAAAATTTCAATAAAATGGTCATATTTGATTAAAAAACCTCTTAATAATTCATATTTAGACCATTTATCGGTTTTAACACCATAAAAGCTCAATATTGACACTTATGAACTTTAACGATTAAATTATGAGCTAATTGATTCGTCACCTTCGTAAAAAAGGTCATTAATGAACGCTCATTCTGATAACGCCACCGCCGCCAGACTGCGCGACATCACTAAACAGCTCAACGAGCTGCAGCACGACCTCGCCAAAGAAAGTCAGCAGGAATCTGCGGTGATAGCACGGGGAGCTATCGAATCACTGCCGTCGTTTGGCGCACGCCTGAATGAGCGTCGTAAAGACCTGGGCATCGATATGCTCACCCTTGAGCTACAAACCGGGGTATCGGCGTCCACGCTAAAGAGGCTGTTTAAAAACCCCGAACAGGTGAAATTCGGCACCGTTTATGCGGTAGCAGAAGCGCTGGGAGTCAGGCTATGCGCCGTCGTTTAACCATCTGGCTGTATGACGATCCCATAGGGACGTTATCGCAAAACGACGACGGCTACCTGTTTGAATACTATCCCGAATATGAAGGTCAGGCACTCTCACTTAGCCTGCCTGTACAACAGAGGCGATTCCCCAGCGCTGCTTTACATCCTTTTTTTGCCTCTCTGGCCCCGGAAGGATGGCTGAAAAGGCGCTACAGCCTGCTACAAAAAATCGATGAACACGATCTACTGGGTATGCTGCTGCACAATGGTGAAAACCTGATTGGCGCAGTGAAATTAACAGCGGAGGAAAAGGAATGACAGTTTGCCGCATATTGCTAACGCCGCTTAAAAGCGGGGAGGAAATGGCATCCGGCTATTCAGCTAAAGGATTAAAAGCGCTGGCGGGATCGACACGAACAAACACGCAGTTAGGGTTTACGCGCTCCGAATTTATTCAGAAACTGCCCGAGCGTCAACGAGGCATGAGTATTTCCGGCTATCAACCCAAGCTACAGATGATCTTACAAAATGATGCCTTCGCAGTGGTCGATCACCAGGGACAGTTCATCCTGAAACCCTCCCCCGATGAATTTCCCCATCTGGCAGAAAACGAACATGCCACGATGAGCGTTATGGCACGGTTGGGGTTCAACGTCCCGGTAAACGGACTGCTGCCCTTTATGCCTGCCAGCCAGCAGGATAAACCCGAATACGCTTTTGTTATTCGCCGCTTCGACCGCGATGGAAACGGTGAACCAATACATCAGGAGCAGCTGGATGCCGCTATGAATATCATGGAGAAGTACGGCAAAATCGGCAGCGACGGTAAGCAGTTCGTGAGCTATGAGCGGATTGCCCAATTTCTGGTGAAACAGGTGAATAACAACGTGGCTTTCAAGCGCGACCTGTTTCGGCGTATCGCTTATGCCTACCTGCTGGGTAACAACGACCTGCATTTGCGAAATTTTGGCCTGCTGCTGCCACGAGATAATCCGCCGCAGCTGTCGCCGGTCTACGATTTTGTCTCCGTCGCGCCCTATCGCGACTATTTTAATGCCAGCTATCTGGCGCTGCCGTTGCTTATCCGTGAAGAAGGTGAACAGGATATCGCCCCGGGGTTCAATACCGCATATGGGGAATATCTTGGTATGGACTTCCTGCTGCTGGGCGAAAGTCTTGGGCTAAACCCGCGATTAACCACCGCTCTGCTGCATGAGCTAAGCAACGAGAGTCAGATTGTTGAATCCACCTATCGCCGCTCATTTATGCCAGAGGAAGACATTGCGGCCACGCTACGCTGTTATCATCAGCGCCTGAGCCGTCTCCAGCTGCTATACGCCCCTTCGCTGTAATCCTTCAGGCATAAAAAAAGCCGGGCTAAGCGTCTGCTTACCCCGGCTCGATCGTTTTACGGAAAGTTACGGCAGCGCGTAAGCGATCACGTCATCGCCACGGTTGTCGTTGGTTCCGGTACGGGTTGCGCCACCCGCAACCACCACGATGTACTGCTTGCCGTCTTCACCGATATAGGTCATCGGTGCGCCCTGTCCGCCAACCGGCAGACGACCACGCCACAGCTCTTTACCGGTGTTGTTATCCAGTGCGCGCACGTAGTAGTCCAGAGAACCGTGGAAGAAGGTCAGGCCGCCTTTGGTCACCAGCGGGCCACCCATGGTTGGCATACCCAGTGGGATATCCAGACCCGGCGCTACGCCGTGGATTGGTGCATCCTTGATGGTGCCCATCGGAACCTGCCAGCGGGTTTTACCGGTCGCCAGATCGATAGCGGTCATCGAACCGAACGGCGGCTTGAAGCACGGTACGCCCAGTGGAGAGATAAACATGCCGCGCTCAACGCCCCACGGGGTGCCCAGCTGCTCGGAGTATTCCCCTTCGGTCGTTGCCTGCAGACCACGAGCATCGGCATCTTCACGCTTAATAAACTGGCCCCACTGCGCCATGCGGATATCGTTAACGATCAGCGTACCGGTAGAAACGTCAATCGCACCGCCGCCCCAGTTAAAGCCACCGTAGTAGCCCGGGTAGATCAGCGTACGTTTTTTATCGGACAGCGGGGTGAATTCGCCTTCCCAACGCATCTCTTTAAACTGCACGCGGCAGTAGAGCTGGTCGAAGATTGATGCGCCCCACATATCGGACTCTTTCAGCGCCTTGGTGCCCACGGAAATCGCCGAGTACGGCTGGGTTTCGGCCACTTTCATGCCCGGCATCGCGTCGGTCGACACTTTGCGCTGTTCCACTTCCACCACCGGCTTACCGGTGCGGCGGTCCAGTACAAACACCTGGCCACGTTTGGTCAGCTGGATCAGTACCGGCGTTACGGTGCCGTCTTTGCCCGGCATATCGTACAGAATCGGCTGGGAAGAAACGTCGTAGTCGAACTGATCCTGATTCGCGGTACGGAAGTGCCACACTTCTTTACCGGTTTTCAGCTCAACGGCCACCACGGAGTCGTTGTACTCGTCAGAGTATGGATGGCGGTTGCCGGTCCAGAAGTCGGGAGTTTGGTTGCCGGTAGGGAAGTAGGCAATGCCCAGCTTCGCATCGTAGGCCGCCGTACCCCAGAAGTTCGGAGTTTCAATCGGATAGATTTCGCCTTCAGGCAGCGGGGTGCTGTCTTTCGCTCCGCGTGACGCATCCCATGCCCACAGCAGTTTACCGCTGCGTGAGTCATAGCCGCGCACCACGCCGGAGGCTTCGCCGGTGGTCAGGTTGTCGTTCAGCTTACCGCCCACCATCACCACGCCATCGGCAGCCAGCGGCGCAGAGGTCAGGTAGTAAGAACCGTGCGCGGTTGGGCCCAGGCCGTTCAGCAGGTTAACAAAACCTTTGTCGCCGAAGCTCTCATCCAGCTTGCCGGTTTCGGCATCCAGCGAGAAGATACGGCCATCGTTGGTGGTGCTGATAATGCGCTTGTTACCGGCAATCGCTGGCTGGGTGCCGTCCTGCGGTGCCTCGCTCAGCTCGGTGTAAGCCACGCCACGGCAGCGTTTCCAGGTTTTATTCCCGGAAGTCTCTTCGATTTTTGGATCGAAGCGCCACTTCTCTTTACCCGTCACCGGGTCCAGCGCAATCACCTTGTTCAGCGGCGTACACACGTACATGGTGTTGCCGACTTTCAGTGGGGTGGTCTGGTACTCAGAACCGTTAATCGCCAGATCGCCGGTGTGATAGGTCCACGCCACTTTCAGATCTTTCACGTTAGCGGTGTTGATCTGGTCGAACTGTGCGAAGCGCTGCCCGCCGGTATTACGGCCGTAGGCGGTCCAGTCGTTGCCGCTGTCGTCGGCCGCTTTCTCATCCAGCACCGGCACTTTATCGGCGGTGGCTTCCACTTCAGGATGCGGACGGAACATACCGGCAAAGATAGCGATGATACTGATGGCCAGCACCGCAGAAACACCGGCGGCCAGCTTGCAGGAAATCACGCGGCCCAGGTCGGCTTTACGCAGGGTTGGCGCGCTCAGCGTCACCAGCAGCGCCACCACCAGGAAGGTGACCGTACGCGGCACCAGCTGCCAGAAGTCGGTACCGACTTCGCTGAATGCCCAGATCAGGCTGACGATCAGCAGTGCCCAGGCAACATACAGCGCCCAGCCTTTCTGGCGGATCAGGCCCAGACCGCTGGCGGCCATCGCCAGACCGGCAGGCAGATAGAACCAGGAGCCGCCGAGGGAGATCAGGTACGCGCCGCCCGCCGCCAGGCCTAAGCCCAGCAGCAGAAGCGCAATCCCGATGAGTGTAACCACAATTTTTTTACTGTTATTCATGATCAGATATTTTCCATTCAGAAAAAGTCATTCAGGAAGATAGGGAAAACGACTTTTGCCCAGCACAATGTAGTGTTCGATCTAATTATTTGATTTTAAAAACGTAATTCCCGGATTTCGTCCCCCCTCTGCACCCTTTCTGCGGCATATTCTCTGAACGCAGGCAACACTCTTCCCTAACCCATTACTTTTGTTGTGGGTTTGAGCCTGTCTGGTTAATTTATTTAAAAATATGATGCAGCAATGTTTGATGTTTGTGACTTAGATCAAATGTTACCGGAGTTTGCTACCGTTGGCAAAACTTTGCCAACGGTAGCAACGATAATTGTTCTCAATTTATCCAGCGAAGAAACGACGCAGCTAACACAATCACCAGCGCGTGCTGTCTCCGTGGTGAGGATTTGTTTATTCTGTGGCTCGTAATCTGAGGGCCACGAAGATAAAACGATGAAAAACAAAGTGAGAGAGAAGCAGCAGCAGAAAGCGACCGCCAGCGACGTTGCCGAACTGGTGGGCGTATCAAAATGGACGGTCCTGCGCGCCTTCAAAAACGGTGCATCTATCTCACCGAAAGTTCGGGAACAGGTACTGGAGGCCGCAAACCGACTAGGATTCCGCCCCAACCTGCTGGCCAGAGGACTGAAGCAGCGGAAAACCAATATTATCGGTGTGGTCACCGATGAATTTAACAACCCGCATACCCTGAAAATGCTCAGTGAAGTCAGCCATCAGCTGAACGAACGCGGCTATATGATGCTGCTGCTGAACACCGATTCGCAGGAAAACTATCGTTCGGTGCTGGAAATGGCCGGGCAGCTGCAGGTGGATGGCCTGCTGTTTCTCGCCACCATCCTCAGCGATGAACTGATCCTCACCGCCGAAAGCGTGCATCAGGTGCCATCGGTTCACGTCTGCCGCAATACCGATACGCCGGATGTAGAAGTGGTCAATATTGACGGCTTCGCCGCCGGGATGGAAATGGGGCAGCTGCTGCTGGACCAGGGCTATGAGCGCTATGGCTATATGGAAGGCCGCAACACGGAAACCACCCATTTACTGCGTATGGAAGGCTATGAATCGGTGCTACAGGCGGCGGGGAAAAAGCTGGATATCCTGCTGAAATGTAACCACTACGACCGCGAAATCGCGTATAGCGCCATGAGTGATTACTTACGGGTAACGCCTGCTGAATCGCGGATTGATGCGCTGTTTTGCGAGAACGACGTGCTGGCTTTCGGGGCAATGCAGGCGATTCGGGATTATGATGCCGACCTGCATATCGGCATTGTCGGCTTTGATGACGTGGAAGAAGCGCGAACCACCACCTGGAATCTGACCACCTGGGCGCAGCGCTCCGACCTGCAAATTGCCGAAGCGCTTAACCGGCTACTGGGTTCTCCGGCTGACGAGCAGGGTCCGTGGCGATATGGCGAGCTGCGTATCCGCCAGTCCCATCTTAACCCTGCCGCCGACCCCATCAGTGAAGCGAAATAAAGTGATGCACCTTCGGTTTATCCTCCCCCTGATGGAAGCGGGTCACGCTGCTCTGTAAATCAGCATCGGCATTCGATACCCGCTGGTGCTGGCGCAGATGCTCGTGCCAGGACTCCACCAGGAACCACTCCATCAGCGTGCCGCTATCGTGGCTGTGTTCCGCAATCCCCCAGGCATAGGCTCCGTCACGGCGGCGCGTCAGCGACAGCTTCTTAATTTCCGCCAGGAACGCCGGACGATCTTCCACCGCCACCTGATACTCAATCTGAATCATCACCGGGCCGCGATCGGTAGTCACTTCACCGCTCAGCTCGGGTGCATCCCAGTGGCCGGAAGGCTGCAGATCCGCTTCACCCGCTGGCAGTTTCAGGCGTAGACAGAGCAGTGCGGAAATCAGCAGCAGCAGCGCGGCAACAATCAGCGTCGGCACCAGGCCAATCTGCTGGCCCACCAGGCCCCAGACCAGGCTGCCCGCCGCCATCGCCCCGTTGAAAATCATCAGGTAGACCGCCAGTCCACGACCACGTACCCAGTCCGGCAGTACCGCCTGTGCCACGCCGTTCAGCGAGGTCAGCGCGGTGATCCAGCTGATACCCAGCAGGATCATCAGCGGCAGCGCCAGCGCTTTCACCGGCAGCAGGGCAATCACCACCATCACCAGCGCAGAGAGCACGGCGGAAAACAACATCAGTCCGTCAACGTTCATCCGCTGGCGCAGCGCAGGCATAATCAGCGCGCCGACGATAGCACCGGTACCCACCGCGCCGAGCATAATGCCGTAGAATCCGGCGCTGCCCTGCAGCAGGTTACGCGCCACCAGCGGCAGCATCGCCCAGATTGCGCTGGCAAAGAAGAAGTAGATAGCCGCCCGTAACAGCACGCGGTGCAGTTCGCGGCTGGCCTTCACATAACGAATCCCCGCCCGGAACGCGCCGAGGAAATGCTCGGACAGCTCGTTCTGTGCCTTATGCGGACGCTTCCACCAGATCAGCGCGGCAATAACAAACACGTAGCTCATCACATCGGCACCGTAGGCTGCCCAGGCACCCAGTGCCGCCAGCAGCAGACCGCCGGCAGCCGGACCAACCGCACGGGCAATGTTGATTCCCAGCGAGTTGAGCGCGACGGCGTTTTTCAACTGTGGGCGCGGCACCAGCTCCGGCACAATTGCCTGCCAGGCTGGACCCATCAGCGCGGCGCCAATCCCGCCGATAAAGGTTAACGCCACCAGATATTCCACGGTCAGCATGTTGTTATGCGACAAAATCAGCAGCGTTCCGCTGACGCTGGCCAGCAGCAGCTGCACAAAAATCAGCAGGCGGCGGCGGTCCAGGATATCCGACAGCACCCCGGCAGGGATCGCCAGCAGGAAGATCGGTAAGGTCGCGGCGGTCTGCATCAGCGCAACGGCCGCCGGGTTGGAAGACAGCCCGGTCACCAGCCAGGAACTGGCGACATCGCGCATAAAGCTCCCGGTATTGCCGAGGATAGTTGCCGCCCAGATGGCGGCGAACAGCCCCTGTTTCAGCGGAGCGAAGGCCCCTGATTGCGTACTGGTGGTCATTTGCTGTTCCTCAAATCATTGCAGGCGACGTAAACCAGCGCACCCGCCAGTCCAAGGTGTTCAAAAAATCCGTTCATAACCATGCCACGCTCCGCTACCGGCACCTGCCAGAACGCGTTAGCCATAAAGGTCGCGGCGACGGTAAACAGGGCCAGGGCCAGTGCGCCCAGCCAGCGCAGGCGGCCGCTAAGGATCATCAGTGATGCCCCCAGTTCCAGCACAATCACCGCAGCGGCCATCGGTGCCGCCGGTGACAGACCAAAATGCTGCATCTCGGCTATCGCGCCGGGGAAGTCCAGCAGCTTGACTAGGCCGCCCTGAATATAGGCGGAACAGAGGGCTAACAGCGCCAGCCAGCGAACGGCCGGGAACGGCACGCGGGACGTTAAAGCAGGAATAAGGGCATTACGCATGATTCTCTCCTGCCGGAGCCGCCTTCAGGTCGGCTCCGGCATCGGGTTAATGGATCAGGCCTTGCGGGCCGGGGCTTTGTGAACCAGGGTGTAGGCGTAATCCACGCCCATGCCGTAGGCACCGCTGTGCTCGCGTACCAGATCCATCACCGCGTCGTAGGTCTCTTTACGTGACCAGTCGCGCTGGTACTCCAGCAGCACCTGCTGCCAGGTCACCGGCACCGCACCGGCCTGCACCATACGGTCAATGGAGCGCTCGTGGGCATCCACGCTGGTGCCGCCGGAGGTGTCGGTCACCACGTAGACTTCGAAGCCTTCTTTCAGCGCCATCAGCGCCGGGAAGGTCAGGCACACTTCGGTCCACAGGGCGGAGATAATCAGCTTTTTGCGGCCGGTGGCTTTCACCGCCTTCACGAAAGCTTCATCTTCCCAGGAGTTCATTGAGGTACGCTCAATCGGCGTGGATTCAGGGTGAACCGCTAACAGTTCAGGCCAGATGTAGCCGCTGAAGCTTTCGGTTTCAACGGAGGTGTAGATGGTCGGCACGTTAAAAATCTTGCCCGCTTTGGCTAAAGCGACGGTGTTATTTTTAAGCTGCTGGCGATCGATGTTGGCAACACCGAAGGACATCTGCGGCTGATGGTCGATGAAAATCAGGGTGGAGTTCTGTGGGTCCAGCAGGTCGAATTTAGACATTTTCAATTCCTCTTAATGTTTAGTTTTTCAATTTTGTGAGTGATGTTGTGCTGCTGGAAATAAGATTACGGCAGGAGATAAAAAGCGGATAGCGGAAAGAATTTAGCAACTCGTTAAGTTTTTTTTGACAGGTTTTCAGCCATTATATAGAAGAGATTATCTATACATATCATAAAGATAAGTTGATAAGAATTTTCTAACAAGTTATCAAAATCTCTGCGTTATCTATCATTCGACAGGGCATCTAAGATTAATTCCAACAAGACGTAATTAACCTAATTAATGATTCGAGGAAATAACCATGAGCACATTCAATACGCAAGACGGCACGCAAATCTATTACAAAGACTGGGGTACAGGTAAGCCGGTACTGTTCAGCCACGGCTGGCCGCTGGATGCCGACATGTGGGATAGCCAGATGAATTTCCTCGCCGAGCGCGGCTACCGCGTGATTGCTTTTGACCGCCGTGGTTTTGGCCGCTCAGAGCAGCCGTGGGAAGGCTACAACTACGATACGTTCGCTTCCGACATCAACGACCTGATCCAGCACCTTGACCTGACCGACGTGACCCTGGTGGGCTTCTCGATGGGCGGCGGCGACGTGTCCCGCTACATCGGCCGCTACGGCAGCGAGCGCATCAACGCACTGGTACTGCTCGGTGCCGTTACGCCAATCTTCGGCCAGACTGAAGATCACCCGGAAGGGGTTGAGCAGTCGGTGTTCGCCGGTATTCGTGACGGCCTGCGTAAAGACCGCGCTCAGTTTATCAGCGACTTCAGCACGCCGTTCTTCGGCACCAACGCAGGCCAGACCGTGTCTGAAGGCGTACTGACCCAGACGCTGAATATCGCCCTGCTGGCTTCGCTCAAAGGGACCATTGACTGTGTGACCGCCTTCTCGGAAACCGATTTCCGCGGCGATATGGCGAAGATTGACGTGCCAACGCTGGTTATCCACGGCAGCAACGACCAGATCGTACCGTTTGAAGCCACCGGTAAACTGGCGGCAGAGATGATTAAAGGCTCAACGCTGAAAGTGTATGATAATGCCCCACACGGCTTCGCGGTCACGCATCAGGACCAGCTGAACCAGGATCTGCTGGCCTTCCTGCAGCGCTAATCTTACTTCTCATTAAAGGGGGCGATTATGGCAATCGCCCCCTTTTTTATTACTCAGGTTTTTTCCAAAGCAAAAATCACCCGCGCGCCGCCAGCCACACCGCATAGGCTTCATCCCAGATTGCGGCCGGGGTGCCCACCTTACCCAGACCAAAACCGTGGCCGCCCTTGGAAATGCGGATCATCTGTACTGAAACGCCCATCCGACGGCAGGTATCGTGCATGATCACGCTGTTTTCCGGGTTAGAGGTGGTGTCGTCTTCCGCCTGCGCCATAAACAGCGGCGGATAGGCGCGGGTCACGTAGTTTTGTACCGACCAGCTGGCCTCTTCGGCAGGAGAAGGATGATTGCCCACCAGCGACAGGTGGGTATTGGTATGGGTGTAAGGCGCTTCGAGAGTGATCACCGGATAAATCAGCCCCACGCTGTCGACCTTCGGCACCAGTTCGTCCAGCGCATCCTGCGGCTGATAGGAATCGTATTCGGGCCGGGCGGCGGCCATACCGAACAGATGTCCCCCGGCGGAGAACCCGAGCAGATGTACGCTGCGCTCCATTGAGCGCACCAGACGGATCGCCCGCTGAGCATCCTGCAACGAAACGAGGTTGCCGTCCTGCCAGTGTTCACCAGGCAGACGATAGCTGAGTACATAGGCAGTAAAGCCCTTCGACGTCAGCCAGCGCGCCACCGGCCAGCCTTCGCGCCCCATGCCGATCCAGCGATATCCCCCACCGGCAGCAATCAACACGGCTTTTCCATTCGGCACTTCCGGCTGAAAACGCTGGATGCCGGGGCTGACGATATTCGACCACGAGCCGTTAGGCGAGATGCGCAGCGCCCCTTTAGGGCCCCCACCGCCCGGCGGATCGTCCGGCCACAGAGGAAAAAAGTCCTGACGTGCGAACAGGTTATCGGTGCTCATGGCAAGGACAAACGCGCCGGAGCCAAGCAGCAGGCGGCGGCGACTAATCATCGTACATATCCAACATTCTCAGCAGGAAACAGGGAGGTTATTGTTGAGCGCCAGGACGGCGGATCTCAGTGGCGAAATAGTATTCACAAGCGTGGTAAATTGCTACAGGCGTCACACTTTTTTCATCACTAAATGTGGGATTACTCAGACGGGAACAGGCAATAGCGGGTCCTGTAGATTCAGGACCCGGCAGGAAGGTTACTTCACGTTCTTTTTGGCAAAGTCCGCATAGTTTTCTTTGGTGATCACCTGATACGGTATCCACATAAATTTGTCTTTATTGGTACCGTCAATCACCTGCTTCGCCATGGTCACCGCGCCCACACCCTGGCCCGCCGCATCCTGGAACACGGTTAACGCCAGCTTGCCATTTTTAATAAACTGCAGGGCATCCGGGGTACCGTCGATACCGGCGACCAGGATATCTTTATTCCCGCTCTGGCCGAGAGCCATAATCGCACCGATCGCCATCTCATCGTTGTTGGCGGCAATCGCATCGATCTTATCGCCTGAGAGCAGCCAGCCGGAGGTCACATCCACCGCTTCATTACGCATCCACTGGGCGGACTGCTTCTCGATCACTTTCATATCTTTATATTTGGCGATCACTTCTTCCGTGGCTTTAGTACGCTGGCGCGCTTCCTCCGCCGACAGCGCCCCCATCAGAATGGCGACGTTGCCTTTGTAATTCATCTTTTTCGCCAGCGCTTCCATCTCCATCTGGCCGCCCAGCAGCGAGTCGGAGCCCACGTAGGCCATCTTGCCGGTTAGCTCAACTTCCGGCTTACGGTTAACAAAGATCAGCGGGATATTGGCTTTGGTGGCCGCATCCATCATGCGTTTAACGCCCTGAGTATCCACCGGGTTCAGAATAATCGCGTCAACGCCCTGGTTAATAAAGTTCTCAACCTGCTGAACCTGGACCGCCACATCGCCCTTGGCATCTTCAAACTGTCCCTGAATGTTCTCTTTCTTCATCTCGTTAGCCATCTGGGTACGCAGAATGGAGACAAAGTTAAGATCGAAGTTGGCCAGCGCAACGCCAATGCGCAGGTCTTTCGCCTGGGAAGCCGGTGCCAGCGCCATAGCGCAAACGAGCAGTGCGATTTTTTTAGTGTTCATAGCATGATTCCTGTAGGTATAGGTAAGTTATTATTTTTTAACTACAAAACATCGGGTGAACGTCTTACTTCTTGGAAAAAAAATTGCGGCCAGGGCTGGCCGCATCGGTACTGCATTACTCAAAGTGCGCTTTAAAGCTTGCCAGAGCGGTTTCAGTGTCCCCTGACGCCCAGCCTTCCAGCGCAATTACCCCCCGGTAATTCATGGCACGCAGCGCTTTCGCCACCGCGCGATAGTTGATCTCTCCGGTGCCCGGCTCGCAGCGGCCCGGCACGTCCGCCACCTGAATTTCACCGATCGCATTACCGCTGCGCTGTACCAGCTCAATCAGGTTGCCCTCGCCGATCTGCGCGTGGTAGAGGTCCAGATTCATCTTCAAATACGGGCTGTTGACCGCTTCCACCAGCGCCAGGGTATCCGCCGCTTTGGCGAACGGCGTACGCGGATGATCGACGGCGGTATTAAGGTTTTCCAGGGTGAACACCCGCCCGGCTTTCTCGCCCAGCGCCGCCAGCTTCTCCAGCGTTCTTACCGCTTTCACCCACATCTCACCGGTGACGATGTCCACCGGCTTGACCGGCAGGCCCTTATTATCCAGCCCGGTGCCATGCAGATTCAGCGACGGGCAGTTCAGCCGCTCGGCCACCGCCAGCGATTCGGCGGCGCTGCTCAGCAGGTTTTCAATTTCCGCATCGTCGGTCAGGTTGCCGGTCAGATAACCGGTCATCGAGGTGAAGCGTGCACCGGTCGCCGCCAGCGCATCGATATCTTTATTTTCCCAGTGCCAGATCTCCACGCCGAAGCCCAGCTGGTTAATGCGCTGCACGCGTTCAATAAACGGCAGATCGAGGAAAACCATTTCGGCACTGACGGACAGGCTGTAATCGGACATGGTGACGATCCTTATAATTTAACCGGGAGGTTTTGCTGTACGGAGGCGATACAGGCCAGCGCAATCGCCAGCGCATTCCGCGCATCTTCACCGGTGGCACGCGGGGTTTCGCCGGTGGCAGCGCAGCGTACAAACTCAGTGAGTTCAGCAATGTAGGCGTCGGCCAGCAGATCGGTGTCCTGGCGCGACGTATCAATCGAGATACCTTCCGCCGTGTAGCGCACCGCGTTGTTGACGTTGATATTGCCGATTTGCAGCATGCCGTTGCTGCCGAACACTTCGCCGCGTACGTCATAGCCGTACACCGCCTGGAAGTTGGCTTCGGCAATGGCGATCGCGCCGTTATCAAAGCGGATGGTGACCACGGAGGTATCCAGCAGGCCTTTGTCCTTGAAGTCCGGGCGCACCAGCGCGTCGGCGATAGCATAGACTTCCACCGGTTTCGCGCCCGGGTTGCAGTGCAGCAGGGTGTCGAAATCGTGGATCAGCGTTTCCAGATAAATCGTCCACGGTGGGATTGGCGTAGGATCGCGCAGCGGGGCCGGATCGCGGGTCAGCGAGCGCAGCAGCTGCGGCGTACCGATTTTACCGGCCTTGATTTCCGCCAGCGCGGCAGCAAATCCGCTGGCAAAGCGGCGGTTGAAGCCCACCTGCAGTACCACACCGGCCTCGCGGGCGGCGGCAATGGCGCGATCGGCTTCTTCAAGGGTCACGGCCATCGGTTTTTCGCAGAAGACGTGCTTACCGGCGCGCGCGGCGGCAACCACCAGTTCAGCATGAGTGCGCGCCGGGGAAACGATGACCACCGCGTCAATATCCGGGCTGTCGAGCATCGCCTGCGGTTCGCTGTAGAAGCGCTCCACGCCGAGTTTCTCCGCCAGGCGCTGGGCCGCGCCCGGGACCGGATCGGCCACCGCCGCCAGTACTGCACCCGGTACACGCTGAGCCAGAGAGGTCGCGTGGAAGCTCCCCATCCGTCCCGCGCCAATCAGACCTACGCGTATAATTTTTTTTGTTGCAGACATCTTGTTCCCCTTCAGGTTACTGGCAGACATTCGTTGTTCTTTGTCATAAGCAAAGGCTATGCCAGCCTGACAATCCCCTGATGGCGCGCTTTTCTCTGCCCGCTGCGATCACAAAATGGACATAAAAAAAACATGTCAACTTAACATGTCGATAAAATGGACACTCGATTAGCGGAGGGAAGAGCATGAATCATCAACCCGTTCTGAGGGCAGCCATTGGCGCAGAGTGCGACGGTAAGCTGAGCCTGCCGGAAAACAGCCAGGAAGCCCGGCGCTGGGATGCGCTGCTTGAGCAGGCACGCCGTGATTTTGATGCCGGTAAAGAGCCGGATTTCGTGCGCCCCGACATTCTGAACTCGTGGAAATACAGCCGCGATGCCGGTATCGATCCGGCTTTTTTTGCCTACACCTTCCCACCGCAGGAAGAGGTGAAGCAGATTCTGGCGGATAACGCCGTGCTGATTGAGGTGGCGAGAGGGATTATGGAAAATCTGCTGGCCTATAATCCCGACGGCCATATCAATCTCACCGACGCCAACGGCATCACCCTCTCCTACTGCGGGCTGGATATCACCCCGGTGGGCAGTATCCTGCGTGAATCCGAGATGGGGACCAACTGCACCGCGCGCTGCCTGAAGCAGCAGCGGGTGGTCTATCTGCTCAGCGGTGAAAACTGGAAGTTTGCCCTGCGCAGCCGCCACTATCCCTGTGCCGCCGCGCCAATCCGCGATGCCGAAGGGCGGATGATTGGCGTACTGACGCTGACCGCCACCCAGGATAACTTCCACTATCACACCCTCGGTACCGTGCAGGCGGCGGCGGAAGCGGTGGGCCAGCAGCTGATCCTGCGCGCCCTGCTGGCGGAGCAGAAGTCGATCCTGGAAACATTGAATGAAGGGGTGATCGTGCTGGATCGCAGCGGGACGATCAAAACCATCAACCGCTACGCGCGGCAGATCTTCCACGGCTTCGCCCGCACCGGCCATCAGGTGGATGCGGTGCTGAATCCGCAAAACGCGCGGCTGGCGACCATGACCTTCTGCAACGACCGCGAAGTGGTGTTTGTACCGTCAGAAAATCAGCACGTCTCCTGCCTGGTGTCGGTGATGCCCGCGCCGACCGGCGGCAAGATTATCGCCCTGCGGGAAAACCAGCGTATTCGCGCCATTACTCGCCGGGTGATGGGCGTTAACGCCAGCTATACCTTCGACATGCTGTGCGGCAGCGCACCCACGCTGATGGCGGCGATGGAAAAAGCGCGCAGCTGCTGCCGCAGTGACAGTACGGTACTGCTGACCGGCGAGAGCGGCACCGGCAAAGAGCTGTTTGCCCAGGCGATCCACAATGAAAGCCTGCGCAGCGGCGAAGCGTTTATCGCCGTGAACTGCGGCGCGCTGCCGCGCGATCTGGTGCAGAGCGAGCTGTTTGGCTACGCCGACGGCGCGTTTACCGGATCGCGGCGCGGCGGGGCGGCGGGGAAATTTGAGCTGGCCGACGGCGGCACGTTATTCCTTGATGAGATTGGCGATATGCCGCTGGAGGCGCAAACCAGCCTGCTGCGCGTATTGCAGGAGAGTGAAGTGGTGCGCATCGGCGCGTCGCAGGCGGTGAAGGTGAACGTGCGGATTATCGCCGCGACCAACTGCAATCTGCTGAAAGCGGTGGAAACCGGCGCGTTTCGCCGCGACCTGTACTACCGGCTGAACGTCATCTCGATCCCCATTCCGGCACTGCGCGAGCGCAGCAGCGATATTCCGGCACTCACCGAATGGTTCCGGGAAAAGGTCTGCACCCAGCTGAAAAAGGTGAACGTGCAGTTTACGCCACGGGCGATTGAGGCGCTGTGCCAGTATCCGTGGCCGGGCAACGTGCGCGAGCTGGAAAACATCGTCGAGCGGGTGATCAATACCCATAACGGGCTGCATATTGACGCCGCCGATCTACCGGAAGAGGTGATCCAGGCAGGCCGCTCACAGCCGGAATTGGCGGTTTCACGGGGCACCGCCACCCACGCCGTGCGGCTGGATGAAAATGAGCGGGTGCATATTATTGCCACGCTGAATTCGCTCAACGGTAATCTGCGGCAGGCCGCACAGCAGATGGGGCTGTCGCGCGCCGGGCTGTATAACAAACTGAAGAAGTACGCGATCAGCGTGGATGAGTTTCGCCGGTAGCGCAGTGCTACCGGCGAGAGTCTGAGAAAATCAGATTAAGGTTTTGTCTTTATCTTTGCGCGACATGCTGTCGAGGTAGCCCATCACAAAGGCGGACAGCACGAAGGTCAGGTGAATAATCACGTACCACAGCAGCTTGTTGTCGGGTACGTTGCGCGCGTCCATAAAGATCCGCAGCAGGTGGATCGAAGAGATCGCCACGATCGACGCCGCGACTTTGTTCTTCAACGAGCCGGAGTCCATTTTACCGAGCCAGCTGAGCTTTTCACGGTGCTCGTCCAGATCCAGCTTGGAGACGAAGTTTTCATAGCCGGAGAGCATCACCATCACCAGCAGCCCACCGACCAGGGTCATGTCGATCATCGACAGCAGCATCAGCACCATGTCGTTTTCGGTCATCTCGATCACGTGCGGCAGCAGGTGGAAGACTTCCTGGAAAAACTTAATGCCCAGCGCCAGCAATCCCAGCGACAGCCCAAGGTAGATTGGAGCCAACAGCCAACGCGAGGTGTAAATCAGATTTTCAACGAAACGTTCCATAGCATCCAGTTCAGAGTTCAACACGGCGCACAGTATAACTGATGGTCGATGAACTTTAGCAGGCACCGGAGGCCGGATTCGGAACAATTTAAACGACTTTACGTTGCGGGAAAGCGATCCCGCAGCGAAGGCAGCTGGCCACCGGGTGGCGAAAGGCGTTAGTGATACTGGCGATACTGCACGCGGTAGTCGCGCGGAGTGACGTTGAAGTGCTTTTTAAACACCCGCTGGAAGCACTGCTGGGAAGAGAAGCCCAGATCCATCGAAATGGTCATAATGCTTTTGGTGGAATTAATCAGGCACTGTGCGGCCTGATCCAGGCGGCGGCTGCGGATAAAACTCGCCAGCGTAATGCCTTTTTTCTCTTTGAACGCGCGCTGTAAATGCCACTTGGAGTAGCCTGATTTGGCCGCAACGGCTTCGATATTCAGCCCTTCTTCCAGATGTTCATCAATCCAGTCTACGATGACGTCTACGATTTCATTTTTCATTTCTACACACTCCACAACGGCAGCGAATTACCCGCATCTGCTTCTGCCATTCATTTTTACGATGGAATTATCTTTTTGATTTATATAATGAAACAGGTGATATGCAAAAATTAACGGAACATATCAATAAAAAGTAGAAAGGATGTTATTAGCAAGTTTAAAATAGCTCAAATAGATAATTTGAATCTGCTGATATAGACAGGAACTATATAACCCTATGATGGATCTTAATCTGGTTCGGGTTTTCATCGCCATTTATGAAACCCGCAGCGTCAGCGGTGCTGCCGATCGGCTGTTCATCACGCAGCCTTCTGCTAGCTATGCGCTAGCCCGGCTGCGGTCTGCGACGGATAACGAGCTGTTTAAACGCAGCCGAAAAGGGATGCTGCCGACGCCGGTTGCCAGCCATCTGTATAAGGTTTTTAAGCAGTCACTCAGCGGGATTGAAACCGCCGTGGCGGATACCCGCAGCTTCTCTCCGGAAACATCTTTTCACAAATTTAGCCTCGCGCTCTCCGACCTCGGCGAGCAGCTGCTGCTGCCAAGGCTGGTTAAACATCTGCGAGAGCTGGCGCCGAATGTGCAGCTGGAAGTACTGCCGATCGAGATGATGCGCATTGATGAATGGCTATTGACCGGGAAGGTGGATGCCACGCTGTGCAGCCGCAACGAGAGCATTTCACCGATTGCCCAGCGCGACAGAATTATGGATGAGCGCTACGTCTGCCTGGTGAATAACCAGCATCCGCGCATCGGCGGCGAGCTGACGCTGCATGACTATCTGGCCGAGCAGCACATTATCGTGTCGACCATCAGCGGGCATCATATGGTGGAGGCGCAAATTAAGGAGTATGGCTTTGAGCGGCGCATCGCGCTGGAGGTGCCGCACTTTACCGCGCTGGGCGAGATTATCGCCAGCAGCGAACTGCTGGTGACCATTCCGCTCAGCGCGGCGAAAATCTATGCCGCGCGCGGCAACGGGCGCATCGTCGAACTGCCGTTCCAGCTGCCGAATCTGGAGGTTTATCTCTACGGCCATACCGAGATCGGCGACATCACCGCCAAGACCTGGTTCTATAACACGCTGAAAGAAGCCTGCCCGGTACTGATGGAGAACTGACCCGGCAATCAGCCTTTGCGGCGCGGGCCACGGCTCCAGTAGGCCATAAAGCTGATGCAGTCCTGGGCCAGACCGCGCTCGCCGATCAGGTAGCGGCGCAGATGCTTCACCGCGCTCGATTCAGCCGCCACCCAGCCGTGGAAGCGCACGTCGTCGTGGTCGGCGCGGTCCCACACCAGCTGCCCTTCGGCCTCTTCGCGCAGATCTTCCCGCGCCAGCGCACTGTCCGGCAGGCGCACGTGCTCGCGCACCGCGCTCAGCAATGCTTCACCGTAGCTGGCTCCGCTGGCGTCACGCGGCAGCCAGTGAATATCGGCAAAGGCGTACTGGCTGAGATCGACGCAGTCGCCGCGCTCGGGCACTTCCAGGAACACCTGTAGCTGCGGCGGGTTCTGCCAGCTGGAGAGCTGCTCAAGAATCGCCTTCGCCGCCGGTAGCGCGGTTTCATCGGCCACCACCAGCCCCTGCTTCACCTGCTCGTGCGGATTCCATTCGTAGCCGCCGCTGTCCTGACCGTATTCGCGGTTCGGCGCGGCGATTTGCATCGCGTCGCCCGGCTGCGCGTCCAGCGCCCAGGCCGATGCCGGGCCTTCGGTGCCGTGCATCACGAATTCCACTTCCATCTCCGGCACCTCGGCGTCGGCGTTAACGTGGCGAATGGTATAGGTGCGCATGATCGGGCGATCTTCCACCGCCAGCTTGCCCATGTTCTCCCACCACGTCAGGCCGTTATCGACCGGCTCAAAGTGCTTGCCGCTTGGCGGTGGCAGCAGCAGCTTGATGCGCTGGTCCGGCGCATCCATCTTCATCTGGCGCACTTCCTCACCGCTAAACACGCAGCACAGCATCGAAGGAGACAGTACCTGCTTGCGCGCCAGTACGACATTGAATAAGCGATAACTCTGAGCAGCCATAGATCCACCTTGTTAACCGAAAGCCGTGCGCGCGTGCCGCACATAAGGGCAGCAAGAATAGCAAAGGCAAATGATAATGAGAATGCGTATTACCCCAATCCGTATCCTGCTGCATTTATCCGCGTGTGCCACCCGGGCGGAAGGCGTTGATCTCCGTCGCGAAAGCGTTCAACGTAAGGTTTTTCTTTATCGTGGAGTGTATCGATGTCGTTAAGCCTTCTGACGCAGCTGGCCGATATCCCGGCCAGTCAGTGGGATGCCCTGGCCCCCAACGACCAGCCCTTTGTGCGCCACGCTTTCCTCAGCGCGCTGGAAGAGAGCGGCTCGGTCGGCGGGCGCAGCGGCTGGCAGCCGCAGCATGTGCTGTGGCGCGAGGGTGACCGCGTGCTGGCGGCAATGCCGGGCTACGGTAAACGGCACTCCATGGGTGAATACGTCTTCGATCACGCCTGGGCGGATGCCAGCCAGCGGGCGGGCATTTCCTGGTATCCCAAGTGGCTGTCGGCGGTGCCGTTCAGCCCGGTGGGCGGCGCGCGGCTGCTGGGCGAAGCGCAGGCAGCCGACCGGCTGCTACAGGCGGTGCCGGAATTTCTCGCCACCCAGGGTTTTTACAACGGGCATATCAATTTTAACGACGCTGCGCTCGGCGATCGGCTGGCGGAGGACGGCCGCTGGCTGCCGCGCCTCGGCTGCCAGTATCACTGGCACAATCGCGGCTACCGCGATTTTCAGGATTTTCTCGACGTGCTGACCTCGCGCAAGCGTAAACAGCTGCGCAAGGAGCGCGAAGGCGTACGCCAGCAGGGCATTGAGTTTTGCTGGTATCAGGGGCACGAACTGAGCGAAGCGCAGTGGGATTTTGTCTACGCCTGCTACGCCAACACCTACTTCGTTCGCGGCCGTCAGCCCTATCTCACCCGCGCGTTCTTCAGCCTGCTGGCAGAGCGCATGCCGGAAGCGCTGCGCATCACCATCGCCAGCCAGCATCGCCAGCCGGTGGCGATGGCGCTAAGCCTGGTCGACGGCAGTACCTTCTACGGCCGCTACTGGGGCTGCCTGGCGGAGTTTAACCACCTGCATTTTGAAACCTGTTTCTATCAGGGGATGGAATATGCGATCGATAACGGACTACAGCGCTTTGACGCCGGGGCGCAGGGGGAGCACAAGCTGATACGCGGTTTTGAACCGGTGCTGACCGAATCCTGGCACCTGCTGCGCCACGGCGGCCTGCACGACGCCGTGGCGGATTTTCTGCAGCAGGAGCGCGACGGCGTGCGCGCCTGGGCTGAGGAAGCCCGCGACGCGCTGCCGTACCGGCTTAACGCCGGATAACGCTACTGTTCGCCGACGAAGCCGCCGGTCTGATGCCGCCACAGCCGCGCATACAGGCCGTCCTTCGCCAGCAGCTCGGCGTGGCTGCCGATCTCAACAATGCGACCCTGCTCCAGCACCACCAGCCGGTCCATGCGGGCGATGGTTGACAGGCGGTGGGCGATGGCAATCACCGTTTTGCCGCCCATCAGCCCTTCCAGGCTCTCCTGAATCGCCGCTTCCACTTCGGAATCCAGCGCCGAGGTGGCCTCATCCATAATCAGGATCGGCGCATCCTTCAGCAGCACGCGGGCGATGGCGATACGCTGGCGCTGACCGCCGGAAAGCTTCACGCCGCGTTCGCCGACGTGTGCATCCAGTCCGGTGCGGCCCTGGAGATCCGACAGTAGCGGAATAAACTCATCGGCCTTCGCCCGGTGGATCGCCTGCAGCATCTCCTCTTCGCTGGCGCCGGGGCGGCCATACAGCAGGTTTTCGCGGATGGAGCGGTGCAGCAGCGAGGTATCCTGAGTGATCATCCCAATCTGCGCGCGCAGGCTCTCCTGGCTGACGTCGGCAATGTTCTGCCCGTCGATCAGAATCCGCCCGCCGTTAAGGTCGTAGAGCCGCAGCAGCAGGTTAACCAGCGTCGATTTCCCGGCACCCGACGGGCCAATCAGGCCAATTTTCTCGCCGGGACGAATGTCCAGCTGCAGGCCGTCAATCACCCGCCGCTCGCCGCCGTAGTTAAAGGTAATGCCGTCGAAATGGATCTCGCCACGACTGACATCCAGCGCCGCCGCATCGGGTTTATCACTGACGCTCAGCGGCTGGGAGATGGTTTTCAGGCCGTCCTGCACCATGCCGATGTTTTCGAAGATGCCGTTCACCACCCACATGATCCAGCCGGACATATTCACGATGCGGATCACCAGCCCGGTGGCCAGCGCGATCGCGCCGACGCTGATCAGCGACTGGCCCCACAGCCACAGCGACAGCCCGGTGGTGCTGACAATCAGCAGGCCGTTAAGCGTGGTGACCACCACATCCATCCCGGTCACCATTCGCCCCTGGCTGCGGGTTTTCTGCGTCTGATCGTCCAGCGCTTCCCGCGCGTAGCGGCGCTCCAGATCGCCGTGGGCAAACAGCTTGAGGGTAGCGATATTGGTGTAGCCATCCACGATAAAGCCCATCAGCCGCGAGCGCGAATCCGAGGAGGCCACCGAACGCGCTTTAATCCTCGGCACAAAATACTTCAGGCACAGCACGTAACCGATAATCCACAGGATCAGCGGAATGGTCAGCCGCCAGTCGGCTTCGGCGAACAGCACCAGCGTGGTCACCGCGTAGATCACCACGTGCCACAGCGCGTCGACCATCTGCACAGCAGAATCGCGCAGCGCGCTGCCGGTCTGCATAATGCGCTGGGCGATGCGCCCGGCAAAGTCGTTCTGGAAAAAGTTCAGGCTCTGGCGCAGCACGTAGTTATGATGCTGCCAGCGGATCATATTGGTCATGCCGGGGTTAATGGTCTGGTGCACCAGCAGGTCGTGCAGGCCGATAAACAGTGGGCGCAGCAGCAGCGCGACCGCCGCCATCCACATCAGCTCGCCGTAGTGATCCTGGAAGAAGCTGGCGGCCGGGGTACTGTTCACCAGATCGATAATCCGGCTGAGATAGCGAAACAGCGAAACTTCGATCAAGGACGCAATCAGGCCAATTACCAGCAGCAGCGCAAAGACCGGCCACACCTGGCGCAGATAGAACAGATAGAAAGGCCACACGCTGTCGGGCGGCGTGGTGCCCCGGGCTTCCCTGAAGGTATCGATCATCCTTTCAACACGGTGATAA
Source organism: Pantoea coffeiphila (assembly GCF_016909495.1). Taxonomy (GTDB): domain Bacteria; phylum Pseudomonadota; class Gammaproteobacteria; order Enterobacterales; family Enterobacteriaceae; genus Erwinia; species Erwinia coffeiphila. The sequence goes on from NZ_JAFBFW010000008.1 coordinate 111,806, forward strand.
AACATAAGACAGGCTCAGTTGACCAACGGAACCCTGAAGCTTAGTGCATCAGGCCGATCGTCAGGCGTCAGTCAGTGCCTTTGTATCGTAAATAATCCACCGGCGCGGCGACCGGGCGGTGAAATACAGATTCCTGGATGCACAACGACCGCAAAGGCTGCTTTAATAACGCCAGCGCCTGCGGCCCGGAAAACTCTATCCGCAGGCATTTCTGCCCCTCGGAATCAGGAAAAGCATGTGGAACGTCTGGACTGCGATCGGATGTTTGTAGCGGTAATGGAACTGGGCAGCTTCGCGGCGGCGGCCGCGCGGCTGGGCACCAGCAGCGGGCAGGCGTCCAAGCTGGTCGCCAGGCTGGAAAGCGAGCTGGGCGTGCAGCTGCTCAAGCGCAGCACCCGCGCCCTGTCGCCGACCGAAGTCGGGCTCGCCTACTTCGACCGCATTAAAAATCTGCTAGAAGAGTGGGACGCGCTGGATGCCTCGGTGCGCCATGCTGCGGGGAAACCAACCGGGCGCATCAAGCTCAGCGCGCCAATTACCTTTGGTGCCAGCCAGCTGGCCCCGGTGCTGATCGCCTTTGCCCGCGAATACCCGGAAATCGAGCTGGACGTTAACTTCTCCGATCGGCTGGTCAACATCGTGGATGAAGGCTTTGACGTGGCGATCCGCATCGGCAGGCTGAGCGACAGCCGCCTGATCGCCCGCCACCTTAGCGATATGCGGGTGGTGATTGCCGCCAGCGATGAGTACCTGAGCGAGCACGGCACGCCAACTCATTATCAGCAGTTAGTCGATCATAGCTGCATTATCGATACCAACTTCCGCGATCCGTTCAACTGGCCGTTCAGCGTTGACGGCGAAGCGGTTACCCTGCCGGTGCGCGGCAGGCTGCATTTTTCCAACGCCGAAGCCAGCCTGACGGCGGCGCTAAGCGGGCTGGGCATTGCCCGGCTGCCGACCTTCATCGCAGGCCCGGCGCTGCGGGCGGGCACCATCCGCCCCCTGCTGCGCCACAGCGAAATCCCGCCGCTCGGGCTGTACGCGGTGTATCCCCCGGCGCGCCATCTGGCGCATAAGGTCCGGGCGCTGATCGACTTCCTGGTCAGCCACTACGCCGGTGAGCCGGAATGGGATCGCGGCTGGTAATTACTTCCAAAATGGAAGTAATGTTTGCGTTTCTGACGGGATAATCAGCGTCAGGGAATCAGTGTAGAGTGCTTTTCATCGACTCCCCTATGGCACACTGAATAAGGTAAATAACATGACTGATACCCGCACCGCTCCCTGGGCCGCGCTCATTCTGCGTCTTTCTCTCGGCATCCTGTTCCTCGCCCACGCCGGTCTGAAACTGTTTGTCTTTACGCCCGCAGGCACCGCAAAATTCTTCGCCTCGCTGGGTCTGCCCGGCGGCCTGGCCTACGTGACTATCGTCTGGGAAATTCTCGGTGCGGTGGCGCTGATCGTCGGCTACCGCCCGCGCATCGCTGCAATTGTGCTGATCCCGGTGCTGCTCGGTGCGATTTTCACCGTACACGGTCCGGCAGGATTCTGGTTCACTAACCCGAACGGTGGCTGGGAATATCCGGTATTCTGGGCCATCAGCCTGGTGGTACTGGCGCTGATCGGTGACGGTAAGTACGCGCTGAAAGCCTCCCTGCCTTCTTCACGTCTGCGTTAAGGAAGTTGCTATGCTGGTAAACGGTAAATGGACGGCGGACTGGCACCCGGTGCAGGCCACCGATGAGAAAGGCGGCTTCGTTCGCCAGATCTCCAGCTTCCGCCACTGGGTGACGCCCGATGGTGCACCCGGCCCCACCGGTGACGGCGGGTTTGCCGCCGAAGCGGATCGCTATCACCTGTACGTGGCGCTGATCTGTCCGTGGGCATCACGCACGCTGATCGCCCGTAGCCTGAAAGGTCTGCAGGATGTGGTCAGCGTCTCGGTGGTGGAGCCGAAGCTGACCGATGAAGGCTGGCGCTTCGGCGACTATCCGGGTTCCGACCGCGATACGCTAAATCACGCCGAGTATCTGCATCAGCTTTACACCCGCGCCGACGACAGCTTTACCGGCCGCGCAACGGTGCCGGTGCTGTGGGATAAAAAAACCGCTACCATCGTCAGCAACGAATCCGCCGACATTCTGCGGATGTTTAACAGCGGTTTCGGCAGCCTGGCGAGCGACAGCATCGACCTCTGTCCGCTGGCGCTGCGGGACGAGATCGACGCTCTGAACGCGGAAATCTATCCCCGGCTGAACAACGGCGTGTATCGCGCCGGGTTTGCCACGACCGAGGTCAGCTACCGCGAAGCCTTTAACGACGTTTTCGGTATGCTGGATACGCTGGAGATGCGCCTGAGCCAGCGCGGCCCGTGGCTGTTTGGCGAGTCGCTGACCGAGGCCGATATCCGCCTGTTCGTGACCCTGATCCGCTTTGACGTGGCCTATCACGGCATCTTTAAGTGCAATCAGCGGCAGCTGCGTGATTACCCGGCGCTAAACGGCTTCCTGCTGGGCATGCTGGCGCTGCCGGGCGTTCGCGAAACGGTGAGTATCGACCATATTAAGCAGGGCTATTACTCGATTAAGAGCCTGAACCCGAACGGAATTGTGCCTGCCGGTCCCGATATGACCGCGTACGGTTTGTAATTTGCATCAGGAGAAATGTCATGACAGGTCTGGTTATTTTACTGCACGGCGTGGGCAGCAACGGCAACGATCTGGCCGGGCTGGGTCGCCACTGGGCACCGAGCCTGCCGGGCGTGAGTTTCGCCAGCCCTGACGCGCCGTTCCATTTTGAGCACGGCGCGGGCTATCAGTGGTTCAGCCTGGCCGGTATTACGCCGGCTAACCGCCCGGCGCGCGTGGCTGCAGCGCGGGAAGCATTTGACCGCGAGCTGACGGCGATCCTTGAACAGCATCAGATGAGCGATAAGCTCGACAAGGTGGTGCTGGTCGGTTTCTCGCAGGGGTCGATTATGGCGCTGGATACGCTGGTGTCCGGCCGCTGGCCGGTCGCCGGGATTGTGGCCTTCTCCGGCCGCCTTGCTTCACCGCAGCCGTTGACTCCGGCGCTCAATACTCCGGTACTGCTGATCCACGGTATGGCCGACGGCGTGATCCCGGTAGCGGAAAGCGAAGTGGCGGCGGAGACGCTGCGCGTTCTGGGCATCAGCGCCCGCAGCGACTTTGAGCCGGGGACCGGGCATACCATCTCGGCACGCGGTGCGCAGCTTGCGGCGGAGTTTATTGCCGGGCTTTTAAAATAATTGAGTTCATAATATAAGTTTCATTTATCTCCCGGTCGGCCACCCAACATTAGTGATAGGCTGGCCGCCTTCCTTCAGTCTTCTTCATTCTATCCCGGGCTCTCATTACAGACTAAATGAAAAGGCACATTGTTGTTATCCTCTTTTTCATTTTCAAACTGCTAGTTATAAAAAATTTGATTAGCTTACATTTTATTATTCTTAAAATTATTCGTATGGTTTTCATAAAAAACAAACATGTTATTTTTATAAAAATCTTAATTTAATTTAGCATCTTTTATTAATCAGAAAAAGTTAATTTAAATTAAATATAACTCTCATTAAAAAAACGCCTGTTAAAGCAAAACAATGAGAGGTATTTATGGCTGGAATTAATGAAAACAAAGGCCCTGGATGGGGCGATCATAATACACCATACGGAACAGTTCATAGTTATACGGACCCGGGCACACATATGGCCTCTGGTAATGGTGGCAATAATCATACGAACATAGGACCAAAGACACTAATTCGAATTATCACAACCAAAGACTACGATGGCGCATTTATGAGCCAATGCCTTAACAATTTAAAAAACCATGAAGGGTTTAGAAACAAAATGTATGCTGATACAAAAGGTAACGTTACTGTTGGAATTGGAAGGTTATTGGGTAAAATAGAAGACGCATTAAATATGCCATTCAAATACACCTATCATAAAACAGGTGCTCAAGGTTCTTCATCAGATAATGAAATGTCCGCCACCCCAGACCAAATAAGAAAAGAGTATAATAATGTTCACGAAAATCCGAAATATACATCATCTATACACCTTAGTAATGATGAAGTGATCAAAGCATGCATTGATGATGTAAAAAAAATTGAATCAGGGCTTCGAGGATTATATAAAAACTATGACAACTTCACAAACAATGCTAAAACAGGTTTGATTGACATGGGTTTTAATATAGGAATATCAAATTTAAAAAATAAATTTCCTCATTTTAATGAGGCTGTAAACAGAGGAGATTGGAATACTGCAGCAAAAGAGAGCCACAGAGAAGGAATCAGCCAGGAAAGAAACAATGACACGGCCGAAAATTTCAACAAAGCAGCTCTGGGTCATTGATTAAGGGCGCACTATGCGCCCAATTCTTCATAATGGACTGTTGACCGTGATCTCTTTTAATTGCCAGATCGTCGAATTCGTTGACAATATTTCATACGTATTAGCAGATGCCCACGTACCTCCGATAACATACTTCACCAACGTAATATAGTTAATCCGCCTGCCACTTCCATCTTCAAAAGAAACCTGTCTGGATAAAAAATAACCGTCGTCATTTTTATCTGAAACAGCGCGTTTCTCACTAATAAAATTCAAGTCTTGCTCTCTTTCAGAAATGGATTTCCCTTTATCATTAACCTTAATTTCTTCCTCTTCATCTTTACTGACAATAACTGATTCTGATGCAGGAAAATGCTCAACAATATCTTTGATACTGAAATTAACCTTACTTTCATCAATTTTTTTAAATTTATTACGACTGGCATGTTCCTGTAAATAACAGTCTACCAGTGAATCAGCAACGTCCTGTACAAAGCGGTCGGGAAGATTAGGATAATCTACCACCTCCTTACCCTTTTCTCTAATAGAGATAAAGTCTTCGCAGGTTTTCACCGTGGCGACAGTGCCGTCATTCAATTTTACATTAACCTGTTCTGCATCCGTTAATATCGGACTGGCAAAACATGTTGAAGAGAAAGTGACTATTATTGCAATCGCTCTTCCGATCATGATCTCGACCCTTCTAAATTTTCAATTACTCTTAGTCAACTTATATTACTTTTTCAGGGCCGTATCTACTTTCTGAGCTTATCGGGAAATACTTTTCTGCATATGTGAAGTGTTCTGCCGGGAAAACTCCGTTTGTATGTTAGATTCCAGAACCTGGCAGGTTCATAAAAACGGAAGGATAAGGTTTTGAGAACGCAAAAAAGATGCATGGGATACGTCGCCATCGTGGTCGACGACTACGATCGGGCAATTGATTACTACACCAACAAACTCGGATTCACGCTGGTTGAAGACACGCCACAGCCGGGCAAACGCTGGGTGGTGGTAACACCAAACCCGGAAAGCGACTGTAATCTGCTGCTGGCTCGTGCCTCTAACGACCGGCAGGAAACGTTTATCGGCAACCAGTGCGGCGGGCGAGTATTCCTGTTCCTGCAAACGGACGATTTCTGGCGCGACTACCACGCGATGAAAGCGGCCGGCGTCCACTTCTGCGAAGAACCCCGGCAGGAAGAGTACGGCACCGTAGTAGTGTTTGAGGATCTCTACGGCAACCGCTGGGATCTGTATCAAAACCTGCAATAAGTCTTATCGCCGGGCTAAAAACCTTCCAGTCCGGCGTGATTATCCTTTAACGCTGCCGCCTGTTTCCTGTTTCCTGTCGCCTGTCGCCTGTCGCCTGTCGCCTGTCGCCTGTCGCCCGGTATCACGCATATCTTCTGACATGTCCATCGCCTGACCCTTTCCTGACGACAACCACTCCTCCTTTTTCACTGACTGAACAAGGGCTGACCCATATCATCTGTTTATCGAAAAGTTAGCACGATCATGATTACCGCACTTATTGTTAATCAACTTATAGTAACTTGCGTTACTATTCATTCATCGGAGGCAAACAACCTCCTCACCATACAAATGAAGGAATACGACCATGAAAACTATCAAAACACTGTCTGTTGCTGCCGTTGCTGCTCTGTCACTGATGTCATTCGGTAGCTTTGCTCAGAGCATTACTGCCACCTCCTCTACCCTTGACGGCGCTGAAGCGAAAATCGCCGCTCAGGCTCAGCAGGCGGGTGCCGGTTACAAAATCACCAGCGCGCGCGTTGAAAACGGCGCATACGTTTCTGCGGAATTGATCAAATAAAAATGGTCGCATAAGGATATGCCAGAAGAGGCCGCCCGATGGGCGGCCTCTTCTGGTTTTCAGCGTTTGGAAATGTTTTAAACGAGCGTCATGCAGCGCTCAGCGAGGATAATACCAGGTACGTTTACTCCATCACCGTCTTCTTCATCCTCAAGTTATCCCCAAGTTCACTCGTAATCCTCAAGCTCCGGCGGTGCCGTCATCGGCAGCGAAATCACAAAATTCGCGCCACCCTGCGGGCGGTTTTCCGCATGAATCTCCCCGTCATGCATCGCGACAATCGCCTGGCAGATTGCTAACCCCAGCCCAACGCCCGGCACCGATGACTCTTTATTGCCGCGAGAGAATTTTTCAAAAATCTTCCGCTCCTGCCCGGCAGGTATCCCCGGACCGCTGTCCCACACGATAATCTCCAGCCGTGAAACCGCCCCCTCCGTCCTGCGAGCGCGAATGCCCAGCTCGGCCTCCGCCCCGGCATATTTCAGCGCGTTCTCCAGCAGATTCGCCAGCACCCGCTCCATCAGCGGTGCGTCCACGTCAATCAGCAGCAGCTCCGGCGGCAGATCCAGCTGAACGGTGCGGTCGGCCAGCGAAGCGTTCATGGTGCGCAGCGTGCTGCCAATCAGCTCATCCAGCGCCATCCACTCGCGTTTAAGGTGGAAGCCGCCGGACTGTAGCCGCGCCATATCCAGCAGATTATTGACCAGCCGGATGGTGTTCAGCGTCTGTTCACGCATCGCGCTGGCCTGCGGCGCATACGGCGAGTTTTCACTGGCGAGATCCAGCGTCAGGATTTCCGCCTGACCGAACAGCACCGTCAGCGGCGTACGCAGGTCGTGGGAAAGCGCGGATAACAGCGCGTTGCGCAGCTGCTCCCGCTCGGCCGCCAGCCTGGAGGCCGCCTCGCGCTGGCTGAGCGCCATGCGCTCCAGCGCGTTAGCGATCAGCACGGTAAAGGTTTCCACCAGCCGCTGCTGTTCCGGGATCATCAGCTGGCGCAGATTCAGCGGTTCGAGGATCAGCAGGCCAAGCGTCTCGCTGCCGCTTTTTAACGGCAGCATCAGCCAGGGTACGCCGGGCAGCGTGTCGGTCCCGGCACCGGCGGGCTGGCCCTTGGTAAAGCTCCAGTGGGCGATGGCGCGATCCGGCTGAGTGCTGAGATGCGGTTCGCCCACCACCTTCAGCTCGCCCTGCTCATCAGGCAGATGCAGCTCGCTGCGCGCCTGTAGGGTACTTTCCAGGCTGTGCTGGAGGATCGCGGCGATGTCCTGCTGGCTGAGTGCGCGGCTGAGTGCTTTTGCCATACCGTACAGGTGCTGCGCCCGCTGCTCGCGATAGCGCGCCACCCTCGCCTGATAACGCACGCCCGCCGTCAGATTGCCGACGATCACCCCCACCGCCAGCATCACGCCGAAGGTCACCAGATACTGCACATCCGACACCGCCATGGTGCCGGTGGGTGCAACAAACACCAGGTCAAAGGCAATAATATTCAGCAGTGTGGCCACCACCGACGGCCAGCGGCCATAGCGCAGCGCCACCACTACCACCGCCAGCAGGTAGACCATCACCAGGTTGACGGAATCAACGCGCGGCAGCAGCCAGCGCCCGGCCAGTGTCACCACAACGCACAGCAGCAGCGCCGCCACGCAGCCGTGCAGCTGCGCGCGCCAGCGGCTATCGTTCGCTGCGTTCTGCCTTGCCAGCGGCGGGCCGACATCCGCTGGCGGATCGTCGAGGGCGACGATCAGAATATCGAGATCCGGCCCCAGCTCCGCCAGGCGATCGGCAAAGCGCTCGCGCCACCAGCGTTTACTGGGGCGGCGGCCAAGGATAATTTTACCGAGGTTATGATCGCGGGCGTAGCGCAGCACCGCGCGGGCTTCGCGGGTGTCGGAGAGGGTGGCGGTTTCTGCCCCCAGATCGCGCGCCAGCTGGAGCGTACGCAAAATGCCGCGCCGCCGGGCTTCCGGCAGGCGATACAGGCGCGGGGTCTCCACGTACACCGCATGCCAAACGCAGTCGAGTCGCCCTGCCAGCCGGGCGGCGCTGCGCACCAGCTTTTCGCTGCCGCCGTTGTCGCCGATGCACAGCAGGATCGCATCGCGGGTGTGCCAGACTTTTTCCCGCCCCTGGGTATCGCGCCAGGCGCGCATCTGGTCGTCAACACGATCGGCGGTCCGGCGCAGCGCCAGTTCGCGCAGGGCGATCAGATTGCCCTTGCGGAAGAAGTTTTCGATGGCACGCTCTGCCCCTGCACCGATGTAGACTTTGCCCTCTTTCAGCCGCTGGCGCAGATCGTCCGGCGGCAGATCCACCAGCACCACTTCGTCGGCGGCGTCAAAGAACGGGTCCGGCACCGTTTCCCGTACCCGAATACCAGTCACGCCGCCCACCACATCGTTCAGGCTTTCGAGGTGCTGAACGTTGACCGTGGTCATCACATCAATGCCCGCGTCCAGCAGTTCTTCGATATCCTGCCAGCGTTTGGGGTGCCGCGAGCCACGGGCGTTGCTGTGCGCCAGTTCGTCCATCAGGATCACCGCCGGATGACGGGCCAGCGCGGCATCAAGGTCAAACTCCGGGTAGCGCTGCTGCCCGGTGGCGCGGCGTGGCAGTACAGTCAGCCCGGCCAGCAGCGCCGCGGTTTCCGGGCGATCGTGGGTTTCAACGATGCCGACCAGCACCTCCAGCCCCTGGCCGCGCAGGCGCTGTGCCTCCTGCAGCATCGACCAGGTTTTACCCACCCCGGCACAGGCACCAAAGTAGATTTTTAGTTTGCCACGGCCCTCAACCGCCGCCTGGCGCAGCAGCGCATCCGGGTCCGGGCGCTGGAGTTCATCGTTCATAATGCTCCCTGTGATCAAAACGGCGAAAAGCCGCACCGGATTAACATCGCCGTGCGGCCCGTTACATCAGCCCATTAAGGCCACCTTTCTACTACATGGCATCCAGAGCCAGATTCAGCGCCAGCACGTTGACCGTCGGGTCGCCGATAAACGCCGGCATCGGCGTTTGAGTCTGCTGCTCAATCAGATTCTGCACCACACCCAGCGGCAGCTGCCTCGCCGCCGCAATGCGGGGAGCCTGCCAGCGCGCCGCCTGCGGTGAAATCGCCGGGTCGAGTCCGCTACCGGATGCGGTCAGCAGATCCACCGGTATCGAACCCACGGCCTGCGGATTGGCGGCACGCAGCGCCGCCGCACGCTGTTCCAGCGCCTGGTCAAGCGCCGGGTTGCTCGCCGCCAGGTTGCTGCCGGAAGAGGCCAGCGGATTATAGGGCGCATCGCCGGTAGCCGAAGGGCGCCCCTGGAAATAGCCCGGCTGGCTGAAGTTCTGCCCGATCAGTGCAGAACCTCGCGCTTCTCCCCGCAGCTCAATCAGCGAACCGGCGGCCTGATGCGGGAACCACCACTGCGCCAGCCCGGTGGTCAATAGAGGATAAAATACGCCGACAACCAGCGTCAGTATTAACAGTAAAAACAGTGCAGGGCGACATTGACTCATGATAGTTCTCCTTACGCCAGACCGGTAACGGTCAGCAGCATATCGATCAGCTTGATACCGGCGAACGGCACCAGCAGCCCGCCCACGCCGTACAGCCACAAGTTACGGCGCAGCAGCGCCGCCGCGCTCAGCGGACGATAGCTCACTCCCTTCAGCGCCAGCGGGATCAGAAACACGATAATCAGCGCGTTAAAGATCACCGCCGACAGCATCGCCGAGGTAGGGGAATGCAGGTGCATGACGTTGAGCATATTCAGCTGCGGGTAGGTCGCCGCAAAAGCCGCCGGGATAATGGCGAAGTACTTCGCCACGTCGTTGGCGATGCTGAACGTGGTCAGCGACCCGCGGGTCATCAGCATCTGCTTACCGATATGCACCACCTCCAGCAGTTTGGTCGGGTTGGAGTCCAGATCGACCATGTTCCCCGCCTCTTTCGCTGCCTGAGTACCGGAGTTCATCGCTACCGCCACGTCGGCCTGCGCCAGCGCTGGCGCATCGTTGGTGCCGTCACCGGTCATCGCCACCAGGCGGCCTTCCGCCTGATACTGACGGATCAGCGCCAGCTTGGCTTCCGGCGTGGCTTCCGACAGGAAGTCATCCACCCCGGCTTCGGCGGCGATGGCGGCGGCGGTCAGCGGGTTATCGCCGGTGATCATGATGGTTTTAATACCCATTTTGCGCATTTCAGCAAAGCGCTCTTTGATACCGCCTTTAACGATGTCCTTCAGCTCCACCACGCCCATCACTTTCGCGCCGTCGCAGACCACCAGCGGCGTGCCGCCCGCCCGCGCCACCTGTTCCACCAGGCCGTTCACTTCCTGCGGGAACTGGCCGCCGTTACTGTCGATATGGCGGCGCACTGCATCCACCGCGCCCTTGCGCACGGCACGCTGCTGCACGTTAACCCCGCTCATGCGCGTCTGCGCCGAGAACGGAATAAAAGTGGCGTCCATGCTGCTAAGATCGCGTTCGCGCAGATTAAATTTCTGCTTCGCCAGCACCACAATACTGCGCCCTTCCGGGGTTTCATCGGCGAGCGACGCCAGCTGCGCCGCATCGGCCAGCTGCTCCGCCGTCACGCCCGGCGCGGGCAGAAACTGCGTCGCCTGCCGGTTGCCGAGGGTGATGGTGCCGGTTTTATCCAGCATCAGCACATCAACGTCGCCCGCCGCTTCAACCGCGCGGCCGCTGGTCGCAATGACATTGGCCGCCAGCATGCGGCTCATGCCCGCCACGCCGATCGCCGACAGCAGGCCGCCGATGGTGGTGGGGATCAGGCAGACCAGCAGCGCCACCAGTACAGTGATGCTGACCGTGCTGCCGCCCCAGGCGGAGAACGGATACAGCGTCGCGGTGGCCAGCAGGAAGACGATGGTCAACGCCACCAGCAGGATGGTCAGGGCGATCTCGTTCGGCGTTTTACGCCGCGTTGCGCCTTCCACCATGGCAATCATTCGATCGAGGAAGGTTTCCCCTGGATTGACGCTGCACTGAACCACCAGCCAGTCGGAAAGAATGCGCGTCCCGCCGGTCACCGAGGAAAAATCCCCGCCGGATTCACGGATCACCGGGGCAGATTCCCCGGTGATGGCGCTTTCATCCACCGACGCGCCGCCGGACAGCACTTCACCGTCGCAGGGGATGATATCCCCGGCTTCCACCAGCACCCAGTCGCCTTTGCGCAGGCTGTCCGCCGCCACCGGCTGATGGCTGGCTCCGTAGCGCGCCTCGCTGAGCTTTTTGGCAAAACTGGTTTTGGTCACGCCCTTCAGGCTGTTGGCCTGCGCCTTGCTGCGCCCTTCCGCCAGCGCTTCGGCAAAGTTGGCGAACAGTACGGTAAACCACAGCCACAGGGAGATAGCGGCGGTGAAGCCCGCCTCGCCCGGGGTTTTCCCTGTCGCCATGGCGATCGCCAGCAGCGTGGTGATGACACTGCCCAGCCACACCACAAACATCACCGGATTGCGCACCTGTACGCGCGGGTCCAGTTTTTTCAGCGCATCAAGCAGCGCCACGCCGATCAGCGCGCTGTCAAACAGCGCCTGTTGATTCCGACTCATCTCGTGATTCTCCGCTCGTTAACGACTGAGCATGTGCAGATGTTCAGCCACCGGCCCCAGGGCCAGTGCCGGGATAAAGGTCAGCGCGCCCACCAGCAGCACGGTGCCAATCAGCAGGGCAATAAACAGCGCGCCGTGGGTAGGCAGCGTACCGTTGCCCTGCGGCTGGATTTTCTTCCGCGCCAGGGAACCGGCAATAGCCAGCACCGGGATGATGATGCCGAAGCGGCCCACCAGCATGCAGAACGCCAGCAGCAGGTTCCAGAACGGGGTGTTGGCACTAAGGCCACCGAAGGCGCTGCCGTTGTTGTTGGCCGCAGAGGAAACCGCGTACAGCACTTCGGAAAAACCGTGGGTGCCGGGGTTCAGCATCGCGCTGCGTCCGGCGTCGGTCATCATCGCCAACGCAGTGCCCAGCAGCACCAGCGTCGGCGTCACCAGGATCGCCAGCGCGGTCATTTTCATCTCCCAGACGTCGATCTTTTTGCCGAGGTATTCCGGCGAGCGACCGATCATCAGCCCGGCGATAAACACCGCCAGCAGCACGAACAGCAGCATGCCGTACAGCCCCGCGCCCACGCCGCCAAACACCACCTCGCCGATCTGCATCAGCCACATCGGCACCATGCCGCCCAGCGCGGTAAAGGAGTCGTGCATCGCGTTTACCGCACCGCAGGAGGCCGCCGTGGTGATCACTGCGAACAGGCTGGAGTTGAGGATGCCGAACCGCGTCTCTTTCCCTTCCATATTGGCGGCGGTATCCGCCCCCAGCGTCAGGAAGTGCGGGTTGCCCTGCAGCTCCGCCCACATCACCACCGCCACGGCGGCAATAAACATCAGCGACATCGCCCACAGCAGCGTGTGGCCCTGCCGCCGGTCGCGCAATGCGTCGCCAAAGGCAAAGCACAACGCTGCCGGGATCAGGAAAATCGACAGCATCTGCACGAAGTTACTCAGCGCGGTGGGGTTTTCAAACGGGTGCGCGGAGTTGGCGTTAAAGAAGCCGCCGCCGTTAGTCCCGAGCATTTTGATCGCTTCCTGCGAGGCCACCGGCCCCATCGGCAGCACCTGTTTCGCGCCCTCCAGCGTGGTCAGCTCCACGTAGCCGTGCAGGTTCTGAATTACGCCCTGGCTGACCAGGAACAGCGCCATCAGCAGGGAGAGCGGCAGCAGCACATAAAGGGTGATGCGGGTGATATCGCGCCAGGCGTTACCCAAATCGTCCAGCGCGCGGTTGGCAAAGCCCCGGATCAGCGCGAAGGCGACGGCGATACCGGTGGCGGCAGAGAGGAAGTTCTGCACGGTTAAGCCGACCATCTGGCTGAAATAGCTCAGGGTGCTTTCCCCGGCGTAGGACTGCCAGTTGGTGTTGGTGACAAAGCTGACCGCGGTGTTCAGCGCCAGATGCCAGCTCAGCCCCGGCAGCCCCTGCGGGTTCAGCGGCAGGTGTGACTGGTTAAGCAGCATCAGGAACAGCAGCACCAGCCCAAGGGCGTTAAACAGCAGGATTGCCAGCAGATAGCGCTGCCAGTTCATCCCCCCCGGCGCAACGCCGCTCACCCGCCACAGCAGGCGCTCGGTAGCGGCCAACCCCGGCACGGGACGGTCGGCAATCAGCCACGCCAGACCGCTGCCCAGCGGACGGGCAAGCACCAGCAGCAGCACCATGTAACAGCCGATCAGTAAAAAGGCGGAGGCAGCCATCAGAACTCCTCCGCGTTAAGCAGGGCATAAATCAGATAACCCAACAGGGCAAACACCAGCACAATGCCGGTTATAACAGCAGCGCTCACAGCACACCTCCAGAGGCGTTTCAGATGGCTGATATTGTTGCGAGCGGCGTGCAAAGTTGGTGTAAAAATGCGGGGTCAGGGTGTAAAAAAAGTATAAAAATGGACTGATTTTTCAGCAGTTATGGCCCGCTCAGCCCAGTAGCGGCGCACAGGATGTGCACGGCCATCAGCGCGAAAAGAAGTATTCCAGCAGCGGTTTCAGCACCGCGCTCTCCACATGCTGCTGGTAGTAAATCAGCGCCAGCCTGTCGGCAGCGGACTGTAGCTCCGGCACCGGGAGCGAGATCAGCCCGGCTTCAGTTTCTGCCTCGGCCAGCGACGGCACCAGCGCCACCGCCACGCCCTGCCGCACCAGCTGCTTCATTACCGGCAGATCGCTGGCCTGCGCCACGATGTTCGGCGTCAGCCCGGCCTGGGTAAAGCACTGCATCACCCGATCGTACATGCCAAAACCAGTTTTACGCCGCAGCAGCACCAGCGGCTGTGCGGCCAGCTGTGCCAGCGTGACGCAGGGCAGTGCGGCCAGCGGTGTATCGGCCAGGCACAGGGCGCGGACGTTGAGCTGATTGAGTGGGATACTGGCGATATTGTGCGGGTTCAGCGTCAGCGGCAAATGGATCAGCGCGGCATCCACCTGGCGCCGCTCCAGCAGTTCTTCCAGCCACGGCGGGTCACCCTGATACAGCGAGAATTGCAGATCGGGATAGCGCGAACGCAGCGCGGCGATGGCTTCGGCCATCAGGCTGATGCCCATATCCACGCAGCCCAGACGCACCACGCCGCGCTGCCCCTCGCTGAAGGCACGCATTTCGCTGTCGATATTCTGCGCCTGCAACAGCAGATCCCCGGCGCGCTGATAGAGGTAGCGCCCGGCGTCGGTGGGGATCATCCCACGCGACGTTCGCTCGAACAGCACCACGTCCCACTGGGCTTCCAGCTGCTGTAGCGCCTTGCTGATCGGCGGCTGTGCGGTAAACAGCACCGCAGAAGCCGCCGAAATCGAGCCTTTTTCCACTACCGTTTTGAAGTAATACAGGGGTTTGAGTTTCAACATCGCAGCGTATTCCTGTACCCGATAACCTGATAACCTGATAACGCCTTTTTTACACCAACGTTCGGTACAGAAACACCCCGCATCGTGCCCGCTTAGGTATCAATAGTGAAAATCAGGCAGAAAACGCCGCACGTCGACCTCTTTAAACTCGCAGCGCTGGAAATGCTCTTTCAGCGCAAACGGCACGGTACAGTCGAAAATGGTTTTGCAGGCGATACCCTTCGCGGCAATGCTCGGGCTGTATTCCGGGATCTGCGACGGGTCGAGTGGATGGCAGCGCACGCCGGGAATAAAGACCGTATCGACATCGCCCTGATAGCGCGTCTGCATCGCCCACAGCACGTCGTTGCTGTCGAAAATGTCCACGTCTTCGTCAACCAGCATCACGTGCTTCAGCTCCGGGAATGCCGCAAAGGCCAGCAGCGCGGCCTGGCGCTGGCGCCCTTCATCCGCCGGGATGCTTTTCTTAAACTGCATCACCGCCATCAGCTTGCCGCCGCCGGAGGAGTGGGCGAAAACGTTGAGCAGGCGGCCCGGCATCGCCCGCTCCACCATGCCGAGAATGCTGGCCTCGGTGGGAATACCGGCCATATTGACGTGCTCTTCGCTACAGCCGATGGTGTGCTGCAGGATCGGATGGCGGCGATGGGTGACGGCTTTTACTTTGATTACCGGTAATGAGGGATTGGCCGCCCCGGTGTAACCCGGGAACTCCGGCATCGCTTTACCGGTATTCGTATTGCGATCTTCCCGGTAGCGCACCTCCGGCATCAGCTCGCCTTCGATCACCACCTCCGCATGGGCTATCGCCCGGGCATTCACCGCCACGCCCTGCGCCAGCTCTACCGCCTTACCGCGCAGCGCCCCGGCAATGTTCAGCTCGTCAAAGCCCAGCGGCGTGGTCGGCGGCTCAAAGCAGGCACCGACATAAATCGCCGGGTCGACTCCGAGGCTGATGGTGATCGGCAGCGCGTTGCCTGCCGCTTCCGCTTTCGCGCGGAAGACGTCCAGATGGCGCCCGGGGGCGAAGTACATCGACAGCTCGTCCGGCCCCTGCATGCACAGGCGGTGGATGGTGATATCGGACTCGCCGGTTTCCGGGTCGGTGGCGTAGCACAGCCCCATGGTGAAATAGGGACCGGCATCCTCTTCGGTATTGGTCGGCGCGGGCAGCAGCGTGCGGATATCAAAACCCGGCTCGCTGGCGAGGTGAACCACCTCCTGGCAGGGAATGTGCGCGCTCTGCGTCAGGACGGGAGGAAGGGGATTTTTCACCGAGTTCATCAGCAGATGGCCCAGCCTGTCCGGCTCACAGCCCAGCAGCGCACCGACGCGGCGGCGCGAGGCCAGCACCCCGGTCACCACGCGGAAATCCGCAAAGTCTTTCACCCGATTAAACAGCATCGCAGGGCCTTCACGCGTTGGTCGCCGGGTGGTCCCGGCCGCGCCAACATAGCGATAAACGCCCGACAGCTCGGCATGGGGGTCAACTTCGGTGTCGGTGCTGACCAGCTCGCCGTCCATTGCCGCCAGCCGCGCCAGCGCGGAGCGGAGATCGTAAACCGTCTCGGTCATGGTTATCTTCCTCAGTGAGTCACGGCCCCCAGTATGTGATGCGCCCGGCGGCCGTGAATATGACTGAAAAGCTAACCCGCTATATCTTTTGGCTAATGCGCGGCATCAGGACTTCAGCGAGACGTCCTTAATCTGCGCCTTCGGTTTTACACTACCGGTCACCAGCCATACCGCCACGATAATCACCAGCCCGCCGCCGATAAAGCCGCTGGAGATCGTCTCGCCGAGGAACAGGTAGCCCCACAGCACGCCAAAGGGTGGGATCAGGAAGGTGACGGTGAGCGTTTTCAACGGACCGATATCGGCAATCAGGCGGAAGAACAGAATATAGGCCCAGGCGGTGCACACCAGTCCCAGCGCCAGCACGCAGAGCCAGACGCCGGGGTGCTGCCAGTCCATCGCGGGCTGGACGGCGACCGAGGTGATAAAGATCGGCAGCATAAACAGGGTGGCCCCCATCTGGCTGCCGAGCGCCACCAGTTTGGCATCCAGCCCGCCGCGATCGCCGATCCATTTTTTGGTGAGGAATCCGGCCATCGCGTAGCAGGCGGTGGCGACCAGACAGGCGGCGATGCCCAGCAGCACATCGTGGGTCAGCGCCAGGCTGCCGGTGGTGGTCAGCAGCACAATTCCCGCTAATCCCAGCACCACGCCGCTCAGCTTACGCAGCGTAAACTGTTCGCTGAACAGCAGGCCGCCGATCAGCACGCCCATCAGCGGCGTGGTGGCATTCAGAATGGCGGAATAGCCTGCGGGCAGCCATTTTGCCGCCAGGCAGTACATCACAAACGGCACCGCGGAGTTGATCACCCCCAGCAGCACCGCGGGCAGCGCTTTACCGTTAAAGGTAAACTTCACCCGCAGGATCAGCAGCAGCGCAACCAGGCCCAGGCAACCGAAGAAAACGCGCAGAAAAGCGGTATTCAGCGAGCCAAAAACCGGCGTGGCAACCCGCATAAACAGAAAGCTGGCGCCCCAGATGGCGGCAAGCAGCAGTAAACGACCCATATCCCCTTGTCTCACTCACTTCTCCCGTTGATAAAAATTCACTGCCGCAGGGCGATCCCGTCAGCGGAAAGAGTAGTTATATGCCTCGCCGTCCGGCAAAACAAGCCGTTATCGGCCATGGGGATTTGTTAACGGAAAGTGGGAGCTGTGTCGTGATCTGGAAAGGTGAAAATGTGAAAGACTTCTCATTAGTCTGCCGGGGTGCTTAAATCCGCTATCTGCACTTTACTTTAAACGATGAAGGGTTGATTCATCATCGATCGGAGGTTTTATGCTGTCCTCACATACCCTTAGCATCGCTATTCCCCGTAACTGGGTCGATTTATATGAAACCATCTGGAAACCGGAATTCTTTCCTAAATGGGCTTCCGGGCTGAGCAAAACGCCGCTGGAGCAGGATGGCAACATCTGGCGCGGTAAAGGCCCGCTGGGTGCGGTGAAAGTGCGTTTTACCGAACATAACCCGTTCTGCATTATGGATCACTACGTGGATACCGGCCTCAGCAAAGAGATTTTCGTGCCGATGCGTATTGTCGCCAACGGTACCGGATCGCAGGTGCTGATTACGGTGTTCCGCCAGCCGCTGCTCTCAGACGATCGTTTTGCTCAGGAGCTGGAGATGGTAAAACAGGACTTGCAGACGCTGCACACCCTGCTGACCACCTGATAACGCGCACAGGGATGTCAGTCATTACGGAAAGGAGAATCTGATGCAGAAAATTATTTTTGATACCGATATCGGCGTGGATGACGCCTTCGCGCTGGCCTATGCGGCGAAAAGCACCGACATCCTCGGCATTACCACGGTATTTGGCAACGTGCCGGTGGAGCAGGCGGTCAAAAACGCCCGCCTGTTCAGCCAGAAAATCGGCCTGGATGTGCCGATTTATCGCGGCAGCTCGCGCCCGCTGGCCTGCGCGCCTTCCGCCCCCGCCCTTC
The DNA here is from genome assembly GCF_016909495.1 of Pantoea coffeiphila. Classification (GTDB taxonomy): domain Bacteria; phylum Pseudomonadota; class Gammaproteobacteria; order Enterobacterales; family Enterobacteriaceae; genus Erwinia; species Erwinia coffeiphila. The sequence continues at coordinate 129,934 of NZ_JAFBFW010000008.1, forward strand.
AGGTTCACGGCAAAGACGGCCTCGGCGGCGTTTTTGAAAATCCGTGCAGCGGCGAGGCGGATAACGCCATTAACTTTATTATTAACAGCGTTCGCCAGCATCCCGGAGCGATCACTCTGGTCGCCATCGGGCCGCTGACCAATATCGCCACCGCCATCAATCAGGCCCCGGATATCGTGGCGAAGGTGGCGCAGTTGGTGATTATGGGCGGCGCTTTCGGCACGCTGGGCCACGGCGGCAACGTCACGCCGTTTGCCGAATTCAATATCTGGAAAGATCCGCACGCGGCGGATCAGGTGCTCAGCTCACAGCTGAAAATCGTGGTGCTGCCGCTGGATGTGACCCACCAGGTGCAGATTAGCGGAGAAGACATTCGTAGCCTGAACCGACCGGAGCTGGAGGCGATTTCCCGCAGCTACCTGCAGTACAGCCTGGAGAAAGAAGGATTTGAAGGGATGGCGCTGCACGATACGCTGACCATTGCCTGGCTGAATCATCCCGAACTATTCGGTATTACCGAATCACCGGTGCGGGTGGTGACGGAAGGGATCTCACGCGGCCAGACGCTGCACCGGCTGCATCCGCTGGCTTCACGCGATGACCCGTTTGCCGCTGCCGGCATTCAAAAACTGTGCCTGGCGGTGGACAGCGAACGGGTCAAAGCGCATTTCCTGGCGGCGCTACGCGGTTAAACCTGCGGGGCTCAGAAGCGGATAACGCCTTTAATCAGCCCGCGGTTGTTAATCACCTGCTGTTCGAAAATCTCAGCCAGCGCGGCAAACTCAAAGCGCTGGTTGAGCATCATCTCGGCGGTAATTTTTCCGTCAGCCATCAGGCTGGCAACGCGCTCAAAGTCCTGGCGGGTGGCGTTGCGGCTGCCCATCAGCGTGGTTTCTTTTTTGTGGAATTCCGGGTCAGGGATCTGAATATCACCCTTGTGCAGGCCAACAAACACCAGCGTGCCACCGTGGGCCATCAGACGTACCGCGCCGTTCATCGCCGCCGCATTCCCGGTGGCATCAATCACCGTGGACGGCAGCTGGCCGTTGAACTGATTACGCAGCTGCTGCGGGAAATCTTCCGCCGCCGCATCCAGCGCCACCAGCTTCAGGTTCTGCTCCACGTGCTGCCTGCGAAACTCGCTGGTATCCGCTACCACCACGTTAGCGCCAGACGCATGAGCAATGGCGGCAACGCCCAGCCCGATCGGCCCGGCACCCACGACCAGCAGATTACTGCCCGGCTCCGGTGCCGCGCGGCGTACCGCATGTGCGCTGATGGCAAAAGGCTCAACCAGCGCGGCCCCGTCAGGGTCAATGCCCTCCGCCGACAGCAGGTTTTTCACCGGCACGCTGAGGTAGTCACAGAAACCGCCGTCCTGATGCACGCCTATCACCGAGATGTTTTCGCAGCAGTTGGTTTTGCCGCTCAGGCAGGCTGAACACTGTTCGCAGGAGAGGTACGGGATCACCGCCGCGCGCTGACCCACTTTCCAGCCGCTAACGCCTTCGCCCAGCTCGACCACTTCGCCACAGAGTTCATGCCCCAGCACGCGTGGATAGCTGAAAAACGGCTGATTGCCGCCCCACGCGTGAATATCGGTGCCGCAAATTCCGGCGCTGATAATTTTCAGCAGCGCTTCACCCGCAGCAGGCTGCGGTTTATTACGCGTCTGGTAAGCCATCTGTTTCGGCTCCAGACACACCAGCGTATTCATCGTTGTCATGGTTTTTCTCCGTTGTCTGCACAGGGTTATGGCGCAAATCAATCGGCGCGGTTTGTTAAAGAATTGGATCTGTGAGCCAGCGCGCCTTTCGCTGTTCTGAATTGGTTTTTAATAGATAAAAAACCGGGAGAAGCCATGAGCCGCACGCAGAATCTTCGTCATAACGTCGTGAATCAGATGCTGGAAGCCATCGCCCAGCAGCACATTCCTTCACCGCTGCCGCCCCAGGCCGCCCTGGCGGAAATGTTTAACATCAGCCGCACCACCGTGCGCCACTCGCTGGACCACCTGGAGCAGTGTGGCGTGCTGGAAAAGGTCAACGGCAGCTGGGTCATTGCCCGTCAGCCCGATGATGCCGATGGCTTTGCCGCAACGCTGCCGGGGCCGGAAGCGCAGACAAATCTGGTAGAACAGGCTTTTTTTCAAATGATTAACCAGCGCCAGCTAATGGCCGGGGACAGCTTTTCCGAACTGCAGCTGGCGCAGGCGGTGGGCGTGAGTCCGCTGGCGGCGCGGGAGTTTTTGCTGCGCTTCTGCCGCTACGGGCTGATTGAAAACGTGCGGCGCGGCCACTGGCTGATGAAGAAATTTGACCAGGAATACGCGGAGAAGCTGTTTGAGCTGCGCGAGATGCTGGAGATCCACGCCCTGAAGCGCTTTATCAATTTGCCCGCCGACGACCCGCGCTGGATTGCCGCCCGTGACCTGCTGAGCCGCCACCGTCAGATGCGTGACACCATCGCCACCAGCTATCGTAACTTTTCGCAGCTGGACCGCGAGATGCACAAACTTATCCTCTCAGCGGCAAATAATCCTTTTTTCGATCAGTCTCTTGAGGTGATTTCGGTCATTTTCCACTTCCATTATCTGTGGGATGAAAGCGACCTGAAGCAGCGCAACATCGTGGCGCTGGAGGAGCATCTGGCGATCCTGACCGCGCTGGTCAGCCGGAATGACGTCGAAGCGATCATCGAATTTCACCGCCATCTGATTACCGCCAAGGAGTCGATGCAGCGTTCAATCCGCCAGTACAGAGGGTGATTTTTTAACCGATTTTGGCTTTTTATCGATAAAAGACATCAACCACAGTAATTAAAAGCCGATTAAAAACCGTAAATCGCCGCCTGCCGCACGAAAAAGATAACAAGTTGGCAACACCGACTTCGGCCGCCACTAGTCTGCTATTCAGCCTTACTTCAACCCTGTTCTGGCCGTGGTTTTTAAAGCAGTGCCCCGGCCCGATGCTAATAACAATACTTTTTATACCCGGGGAGTACCGTATGGAAAATAGCCAGACCGTTCGCGGTCAAAACCGCCCTGCCAACCACGAAGAGCCAAAGGCCACCGTGGTGCCAGAGCGCGGTCCGCTGCAGCGCTCGGCGCGCATTAAGCGCGTACAAACCACCGCGATGATCCTGCTGTTCCTCGCGGCGATTATTAACTACCTCGACCGCAGCTCGCTGTCCGTGGCTAACCAGACCATCCGTGGTGACCTGGGCCTGAGCGGCACCGAAATCGGGATTCTGCTTTCCGCCTTCTCGCTGGCGTACGGTATCGCTCAGCTGCCGTGCGGCCTGCTGCTGGACCGTAAAGGCCCGCGCATTATGCTCGGCGTCGGCATGTTCGTCTGGTCCTGCTTCCAGGCCATGGCGGGTATGGTGCAGAACTTTACTCAGTTTGTGCTGGTGCGTATCGGCTTAGGGATCGGTGAAGCGCCGATGAACCCGTGCGGCGTTAAGGTAATTAACGACTGGTTTAACATCCGCCATCGCGGTATGCCGATGGGTATTTTCAACGCTGCCTCCACCATTGGTCTGGCTATCAGCCCGCCGATTCTGGCAGCAATGATGCTGACGATGGGCTGGCGTGCGATGTTTATTACTATCGGCGTGCTGGGGATTTTCCTTTCCATCGGCTGGTACACCATTTATCGCAACCGCAACAACAACACCCTGACCCAGGAAGAGATTAACTATCTGGATGCGGGCAGCGTGGTGGCGAAAAAAGAGCCGATGACCATGAAAGAGTGGCGCGGCCTGTTCAAGAACCGCACCATGTGGGGCATGATGATCGGCTTCAGCGGCATCAACTACACCGCGTGGCTGTATCTGGCCTGGCTGCCGGGCTACCTGCAGGCAACCTACAATCTGGACCTGAAAAGCACGGGCTGGATGACGGCGATCCCGTTCCTGTTTGGCGCGGCGGGTATGCTGCTGAACGGCTACGTGGTTGATGCAATAGTCAACCGCGGTGCACATCCGCTGAAAACCCGTAAGGTGTGCATTATTGCCGGTATGCTGCTTTCTGCCGCCTTTACCGCTGTGGTGCCGCATGCTACTACCACCTGGAGCGCGGTCCTGCTGATCGGCATGGCGCTGTTCTGCATCCACTTCGCTGGCACATCGTGCTGGGGCCTGATCCACTGCTCGGTCACCGCGCGTATGACCGCCTCAGTGGGCAGTATTCAGAACTTTGCCAGCTTCGTGTTTGCCTCGTTTGCTCCTGTACTGACCGGCTGGATCCTCGATACGACCGGATCATTCAGCATGGCACTGACCGTTTGTGCCTGCGTGACGGTGATTGGCGCGCTCTCCTATCTGTTTATCGTCCGCGACCCGATTGTGGATGCCTGATAAACCCGCTGCTGCCGCGCATTTCGGTGCGGCAGCACAACAGCCTGCGCCTGCGCCTGCTCCAGTGAAGTGTTCCCACGATAATCCAGCCAATCTGTCCCCACTCTCCCACTCGCACCAAACAATCAATATTTTTGACTAAGATCAGCAAATCACTCCGCTATCGCAATGCCTTCCATCGGCTTATCATTGTTTTCAACGAAGGCGAACCGCCTTACACAAACAAAACAACTGAAGGAATGACACCATGAAATCTATCAAAACTTTTGCTGCAGTTATCGCCCTGTCCGTAGTTTCTTTCGGCAGCTTCGCTCAGACCGTTACCGCGACCGGTTCAACCATCGACAGCGCTGAAGCGAAAATTGCCGCTCAGGCTCAGCAGGCTGGCACCTCTTACCGCATCATTGAAGCCAACAGCAACAACGGCGTGCACATGACTGCCGAGCTGGTCAAATAAGACGTCTTACCGTAGTACCGGCAGTGCCCGAACCCTGACCATCAGGGGACGGGCATGCTGTATTTCATCCGCCCGTAATGCCCATCCAGCCGTGTATCCCCATATAAATCCCCACCAGCGCAATCAGCGCACTGCTGAACCAGGGTGCCCGCTGCGCCAGCGTATTGAATCCGCTCCAGCGCTTCGTCGCCTGCCGCATACTCATCGCCGCCACCACGCCAACCGTCACCAGCGTCAGTGCCAGGCCGATACTGAAGCAGAAAACCAGCAGCGCCCCCAACGACAGCGCTTTCATTTGAATACACAGCAGCAGCACGGTGATCGCCGCCGGACAGGGGATCAGCCCGCCGGTTAAGCCAAACAGTACGATCTGCCCGGTGGTCACTTTGCGATTGGCGAAACGGCGCTGGATATCACTGGCATGGGCACGCGCATGGGCGTCCTGATATTCCTCGCTGCGCAGATCGATATGCTGCAGCGTCAGTGCCCCATGCGTGGAGTGAGCAGCCTCGCCGTGATGATGGGGAGCGTAACGGGCACTAAGAATCTGACCCTGCACCTGAACGGGCCGATATACATGCGGCAGGCTTTGGCGAGCGGAATCGGCATGAGTATGGTCATGAGATTGCTGATGACCATACTCATCGCTGTGGTCATGACCATGAGAGTGTCCATTATGACGATCGTGAGCCTGGCCATGGGAATGACTGTGCCCATGATGATGATCGTGAGCGTGGTCATGAGAGTGACTGTGCCCATGATGATGATCGTGAGCGTGGTCATGGGAATGACTGTGCCCGTGATGATGATCGTGAGCGTGCTGGCTTTCGCGGCGGATGCGCCAGAACATCCATGCTGCGGTGGCCAGAATAATCACCCCGGATGCCAGCTGGAACCACGGCTCGGTCGTTGCCGCATCGAAGCGGCGGCTGAGCATCATGCCGCCCAGCGCAATCGCCCACACCACCAGCGTGTGGGAAATCGTCGCAGCCAGTCCCAGCAGCACCGCCTGTTTGACCGTCCCCCGCACCGCGATGATAAACGCCGCCATCATCGTTTTGGAGTGTCCGGGCTCCAGCCCGTGCAGTGCGCCTAACAGAATAGCACCGGGAATAAACAGCCAGACGTTGCCGGCCCCCTGCTGCAACAGCGCAGTAAAATCCATCATAGTTTTTGCCTCGGAGAAGCTATCATAGGGAGAAGAAGATCGTAAATATACTATACCCCAGTATACTAACTCACAAGGTGGAAGCAGCGATGTCACACACAATTGCCGGACAAAAGAAACTTCTGACCCGCGTACGCCGCATTCGCGGCCAGGCAGACGCGCTGGAAAAAGCCCTGCTGGCGGAGACGCCCTGTATCGATATTTTGCAGCAGATCGCTGCCGTTCGCGGTGCGGTGAATGGATTAATGGCGGAAGTGCTGGAAGGGCATATTCGTGAACATCTGCTCGATGAGCAAAGTGAAGCCGCTCAGCGCGAGCAGGATTTAGAGCAGATTGTGGCGGTGATTCGTTCGTATATGAAGTAAAACGGCCGGGGGCTGGCTTGCGGTGAGCGGCCCGGTTTAATTAATCAATTTTTTTGACAAAGATCAGCAAATCACTCCGCTATCGCAATGTCTTCCATCGGCCTATCATTGTTTTCAACGAAGGCAAAACGCCTTATACAAACAAAACAACTGAAGGAATGACACCATGAAATCTATCAAAACTTTTGCTGCAGTTATCGCCCTGTCCGTAGTTTCTTTCGGCAGCTTCGCTCAGACCGTTACCGCAACCGGTGCAACTATCGACAGCGCTGAAGCGAAAATTGCCGCTCAGGCTCAGCAGGCCGGTACGTCTTACCGCATCATTGAAGCCAACAGCAACAACGGCGTGCATATGACAGCTCAGCTGATCAAATAAGGCGTCTTATCGCAGTAACGGCAGTGCCCGAACCCTGACACTCAGGGAACGGGCATGCTGTAATTTTCGGCCAGTACCGGCACAAAATAATCCACCACCACCATCCTACCCTCCAGTGGTTCCCGGCGATCGATGCGTTCAACATCATAGCCATCACGGCGCACGGCTCCGACTGTCGGCAGCGCATGCTGATAAATCAGATCAATAAACGTGCTGTAAAGACGCTCATCACCCCGATAGCTGAACTTCAGATAGGGCTGTTTTTCGATGCTTATCTGCATCTGCGCCGCATCGGTCGCACAGGTATCCTGTTCCAGGCACGTCAGATACTGCAACGTGGCACGATCGCCCGTACGGGGTCCGCCCCGAATGACGTTAATCAGCCCGTAAAGCATGTCCGGCTGTTCGGCCAGCGCATTAAGCCGCCGCTGCCAGAAGCTGTCGCGCTCGCGCCAGGAAAAATCCTCAATGGTGTCCAGGGTAAACGCATAGTTGTTCACGCAGCCGCTCAGATGTAATCCGTCAAGCTCAACCAGCTCACCTTCCGGCACGTTCATGGCGGTCAAATTGATCGGCGGGCAAAGCCCCTCGCACGACCAGTGCGGCGCATCGCGGTATTGAGCTGGCGTGACGTTAAAATGGCGCTTAAAGGTTTTGTGGTAAACATTATGGCTGGAAAAACCGTGTTCGCTGCCCACCGAATCAATCTGCTTATCAAACAGCCGCAGCATCACCGCGCTGGAGGTCAGCCGACGCTGACGGCAGTAGGAGGCCAGTTTCTGCCCGGTGACCTCTTTAAAGATACGCTGCAGGTGCCATTTCGAGTAGCCCGACTTCTCAACGAAGTCGTTAATGGTCAGCGGCGTATGGATATTGCCTTCCAGCCAGCGCAGCAGCTGATGCACAACTTCCTGCTTAAATGTGGTTTTCACTCTTTATCACTCTCCCTGATAAGCGCCAGCAAATCGTCGCGCAGCACCTGCATATCGCGGATGGTATCGCCGCTAACCAGCGACTGGGCAAGCCAGGCACCGTCCGCAGCCAGCCGCACCATCTGATGCAGCGGCAGGCTGTCCGTACGCCGATGGCGTTCAAGCCGTCCTTTCAGCCATGCGGACCAGCGCTGACACAGCGCCGGAGAAGCCATCATCGACAGCGACAGCGGAACCCGCATGCTGTTTAAGCCCTGCTGGATTTCATTAAAGGCCACGATGACGTAGGCACGGCTAAAGCAGCCCGATTCCTGACTATCTTCAGCAATCAGCCGATCAATCTCCCGCTCGCTTTCCGCAAGAAAGGCATCAAACATGGCGTCCAGCAGTGCCTGCTTGTGGGGAAAATGGTGAAAGAAGCCGCCTTTAGTCACACCGGCGGCCTGGGCGACCGCCTGCACGGTGATACCATTCAGCCCCCGGCTAACGGCCAGCGCGGCGGCGGATTCAATCAAGGCGTTTCGCACCTGCTCGGGCTGTTTTTTTCGGTTATAGGCCGTTTTATCCGGCCCCGTATTCTGAGGTATATCTGATCCAATTAGCTGTTTCATTTAAATTTACAGATTAATACAAGAAAGATACCGCACGGTATGTTGCCTGTAAAATACCATAAAATGATGACGCTCAGATAAAACTAATCTTCAGGGATAAAGTAAAAAAGCACAGAAAATGCCAGGATCGAGGGGCAGCGCGAAGAACAAGAAAATGAAATATTTATGCTTTATTGGCGTAATGTTAAAAAATATAATCTGAGCATTGTCATATCTTTAGCATCTTAATTCCCTGCACCTCCGCGTTTTATGATAGTTTTTCCTCATTCAGATTCAGTTGGAACTTTCGATGAAAAAAACCACGCTCACCGATATCGCCCGCGAAGCAGGAGTCGGGGTCGCCACCGTAGACCGGGTACTCAACCGGCGGGCTCCCGTGCGCGCCGAGACGGAAAATCGCGTGGTTCAGGCCGCAACGCGCCTCGGTTATCGTTTTTCACCGGAGTTTCTGGCCGACGCCGCCGCAGACGGTACTTCCGGTAGCGGCGGAGCGCTGCGTATCGGCGTGATCCTACTGTCGCGCGACTACTCCTTCTACGATACCTTTGCCCGTTCGCTGGAAAAGCAGGCCTCGCCGCACTGCCAGCCCGGCACCCGGGTGGAGTTTGTTTTCCACGACATCCACGCCGTGGAAGCGGCCGCCGCCAGCATTGATGAAATGAGCAACCGCGTGAATACGCTGGTGCTGATCGCGCTGGACAACGCGCTGGTACGGCGCGCGGTGCAGAAGGCGGCAAAGAAAGGGGTGAAGGTCTTTACGCTGCTTTCTGACCTCTCTCCCTGCGATCACACCGGCTACATTGGCCTGGATAACCGCAAAGCGGGCCGCACCGCCGCCTGGATCGTACAGCGCCTGAGCGGCCCACCGGGCAAAGTTGGGGTGATCATCGGCGATAACCGTTTTCTCTGTCAGGAAACCTGCGAAATCAGCTTCCGCTCGTATCTGCGCGAACACGCCACCGGGCATACCGTGCTGGAGCCGGTCACCAGCTTTGAAAACGTTGAGCAGGGCTATCATGTCACCACTCAGCTAATCCAGAACCACCCCGACCTGTCGGTAATTTATGCCCCCTGCGGCGGGGTTGAAGGCGTGGTCAATGCCCTGCGCGACAGCGGCAAGAAGGATAAGATCACGCTGATCTGCCACGGCCCGCTGCAGGATGCGCAGCTGGCACTGATCGACGGTACGCTTGATATTATGGTGTCACATCGTCTTGAGGAACTGGCCGGTTCCGTGGTGGAAGCCATGCTGCAGGCAAATTCCGAGGCACATGGAAATTTCATTTCACTTCACAGCAGTTTCGAGCTGATTACCAAAGAAAACGTGTAAACGGCACAGCGGCTTTTACGGATATGACATGCCGCGGAAGCTCAGCGTTTAACCCGCTGATAACGCGATAATGATAGGTTTTTATCAAAAAAATCTATCATGATTATTGAGATCGCCATCAAAAAATAAACATTCTATCATTGCTGATAATGGAACATTCGTTTGATACTTCCTTCAAATTAAAACAGGAAGGAATGTTCCGTGCCTCTGCAAACACCAAAACACAATATGGCCTACGTGATGGCCATCTGCGCGGTTGCCGCACTCGGCGGGCTGCTGTTCGGCTATGACTCTTCGGTCATCTCCGGCGCTATCGAACCTATCACCCATCACTACCAGCTTTCCCCGGCAGAAACAGGCTGGGCCGTCTCCAACGTGATTATCGGCTGCGTCATCGGCTGCCTGATTGCCGGGAAGCTGTCAGATCGCTACGGCCGCAAATCAATGTTAATTATCACCGCGATTCTGTTTGTGGTGTCGGTTGCCGGAACCGCGCTGGCACCGGACTTCACCACCTTTGTGGTGTTCCGCATTATCGGCGGGCTGGGCATCGGCCTGGCGTCGGTTATCTCGCCGATCTATATCGCGGAAGTGGCGCCCAAGGATTACCGCGGCCGCGCCATGACTATGCACATGATCTGCTGCGTCGGCGGCCAGGTGCTGGTACTGCTGACCAACTATCTGATTGCGAAAAACGCTGACCCGGAGTGGCTGAACGCCTACGGCTGGCGCTGGATGCTGGGCGCAGCGTTCGTACCCTGCGTGCTGTTCTTCCTGTTTGTTGGTTTTATCCCGGAATCCCCACGGTGGAATATCATGGTCGGCCGCAACGAAGCGGCAATGAAAACCCTGACCCGCATCTCTTCAGAAGAGCACGCGAAGCGCCTGATGGGGGAAATTCAGACCTCACTCCAGCTTTCCGCCAGCAGCGAAGTGAACCGCGAACGCGTCAGCTTTAACCGCAAAACGGCCATTTTCCTGGTCATTGGTGTGGGTCTGGCCATCTTTAACCAGCTGACCGGCATCAACGTCATTCAGTACTTTGGCCCGACGCTGCTGATGAACGTCACCCACAACATGCAGGAAGCAATGTTTATGACCATCTGGCTGGCGGTGCTGCAGTTCGCTGGCGTGATCGTTGGCATGATGCTGATCGATAAGATGGGCCGCCGTTCGCTGCTGCTGATCGGCTCGCTCGGCTCCACCGTTTGCCTGCTGTTCACCTTCTGGACCTTCTACAGCGGGATGACCGGCGTGATCTCCGTGCTGGGCCTGTTCGGCTTTATGTTCCTGTTCGGCGGGACCTGGGGACAGGTGGTGTGGACGGTGATCGGCGAAATCTTCCCGACCCGCCTGCGCGGTGCCGGTATGGGCTTTTCTATCTGCGCCATGTGGGCCGGCAACTTCTTTGTCAGCCAGTCCTTCCCGATGATGAACCAGAGCACCTACCTCAACGATAACTTCCACGGCGGTTTCCCGCTGCTGCTGTTCGCGGTGTGCTCGCTGGCCTCCTGGTGGTTCGTTAAGGCGCTGCTGCCGGAGACCAAAGGCGTTTCGCTGGAAAAAATGGAAGCCCTGATTCTGGAACGCTTTGACACCACTCAACGCGAAAGCAAAACAGTCACTCATTGATTTAAAGGACACCGAAATGACCATTCATATTGCTAATGCACCCTGCAGCTGGGGCGTGGACGACCCGAAAAACCCGCATCTGCCGCCGTATGAGAAAGTGCTAAAAGAAGCCGCCCAGGCCGGTTATAAGAGCATCGAGCTGGGGCCGTGGACCTACCTGCCGACCGATCCGCAGGTCCTGACCGAGAAACTGAATCAGTACGGCCTGTCGCTGGTTGCCGGAACCATTTTTGACGACCTGGTCAGTGAAGAGAACTTCCCGGCGATGATTGAGCTGACGCACAACCTCTGCCGTAACCTGTCAAAAGTGCCGACAGCGACCAAAACCCACGGTGATAACTTCCCCTCGCCGTATCTGGTGATTATTGATTTCGGCAACGCCGAACGCGCACGGCTGGCTGGCCAGTACCACAAAGCCCCGCGCCTGTCCGACAGCGACTGGCAGCGCATGATGTCGCACATCACCGAAATCAGCCGCATTGCGCAGGAGTACGGCGTGCGCCCGGTCATCCATCCGCATGCCGGTGGCTGCATTGAGTACGCCGACGAGATCGAACAGCTGGTGCAGGATATTCCGCACAGCGTAGCCGGTCTGTGCCTGGACACCGGCCATCTGTACTACTCCGATATGGACCCGATCACCTGGCTGGGCCGCTACTTCGATCGCATCGACTACCTGCACTTTAAAGACGTTAACGACAGCGTATTCCGCGACGTTATCGCCCGCGAAGTGGATTTCTTCACTGCCTGTGCGGAAGGCGTGATGTGCCCGATTGGTAAAGGCGCTATCGACTATCCGGCCGTGCGTGCCTTCCTGGCCGAACGTAACTATCAGGGCTGGATCACCATTGAACAGGAGCGCGACCCGCGCAATGCCGACGGCAGCCTGCACGATGTGACCGAAAGCCTGCGCTACCTGAACTCCGTTGGATTTTAATTGAGGAACACCCGATGATTAACGGCATTAAACCTCTCGATCGCTCCCTTCGCTGGGGCATGGTTGGCGGCGGCGGCACCAGCCAGATCGGCTATATCCATCGTTCAGCGGCGCTGCGCGATAACACCTTTACCCTGCTGGCCGGTGCATTTGATATTGATGCCGAGCGCGGACGCGCCTTCGGTGCCAGCCTGGGCGTGGCGGGCGATCGCTGCTACCCGGACTATCAGACCCTGTTCCAGCAGGAAGCCGAGCGCGCTGACGGTATTGAAGCAGTATCGATCGCCACGCCGAACAACACCCACTTCGCTATCTGTAAGGCGGCGCTGGAAGCGGGCCTGCACGTGGTGTGTGAAAAGCCGCTGTGCTTTACCACCGAAGAAGCCAAAGAGCTGGCGGCGCTGAGCGAAGCGAAAAACAAAATTATCGGCGTCACCTACGGCTACTCCGGCCACCAGCTGATTCAGCAGGCGCGCAGCATGATCGCCGAAGGGCTGCTGGGCGAGATCCGCATTGTGAATATGTCGTTCTCCCACGGTTTCCACAACGAAGCCGTGGAGCTGGCGAACCCGAGCACCCGCTGGCGCGTGGACCCGAAATTTGTTGGGCCAAGCTACGTGCTGGGCGACCTCGCGACTCACCCACTGTTCCTGGCGGAAACTATGCTGCCAGAGCTGAAAATTAAGCGCCTGATGTGTTCGCGCCAAAGCTTTGTGAAAACCCGCGCGCCGCTGGAAGATAACGCCTTTGTGCTGATGGAGTACGATAACGGTGCGGTGGGATCGCTGTGGTGCTCTGCGGTGAACTGCGGATCGATGCACGGCCAGAAGATCCGCGTGATCGGATCGAAAGCCAGCCTGGAGTGGTGGGACGAACAGCCTAACCAGCTGCGCTATGAAGTGCAGGGCGAGCCGGTACAAATTCTGGAACGCGGCATGGGCTACCTGGCTCCACGCGCGCTGGAAGAAGACCGCATCGGCGGCGGCCATCCGGAAGGGCTGTTTGAAGCCTGGTCTAACCTTTACCGCCGCTTCGCGGTGGCGATGGACGCCAGCGACCGTGGTGATAAAGCGCTGCTGGAGAACTTCTGGTATCCGGACGTTCACGCCGGTGTGACGGGCGTGCAGTGGGTTGAGCGCTGCGTTGAGTCCGCCGACGCGGGCGCGACCTGGGTTGATTTCGAGTAATCGCTAACGGACTGGGTTCCCGGCCGTTAGTGGATCGGGTTTCCAAATCTGTTGCCTGAAGGGGCAGCCATCAACGATGGCTGCCCCTTTTACCTGGCGTTAAAACCTGACGTCATCCGTTGCCAGCAGGGTGACAAACGGCCCCGCCAGCGTCGCATTGTGATGAGCGACAATCTGCGCCGCGCTGAGCACCGAGTTATCGGTAGTGCTGTGCGCATCGCTCACCAGAACCACGTCAAATCCCAAATCCGCCCCCGCCCTACAGGTGGTATCCACGCAGTAGTCAGTTTTCATGCCCACCATCACCAGCCGCTTCACCTGCGCCTGCTGCAGTTCTGCCAGCAGCGACGTATTGAAAAAACAGTTCGGCCGGGATTTATTAAAGTATCGGTCGCCCGCCTCCAGCGGCAGTTCATCCGCCAGCTGCCACAGCGGGCTGCCTGCCGCGATTGGCGATCCTTCCGGCCCGGTGTGTCGGGCAAAAAATACCGGGCTTTGTGCCGCGCGGGCGGCATGAATGAGCCCGACGGTATGGGCAATCAGCTGCTCTTTTTGGTGAGGGGGCTGTGGGGCATGCAGCAAACCTGCCTGCATATCAATCACTAACAGCGCGGACGCATTGGGCATGGTATTTCTCCTTGATTACCGTTAACCGGCCACGACGGAGAAACACAGAACCCCGTCGGAAACCGGCGGGATGAAGCGGATTTGCTATTTCTCAGGCATGCAAACCGACCTCGCCCCGCCAGAAGCGGTCGTGGTGGTGGTGGTCGCGGTGAGGAACAGCCGGGTCATTTTCATAACCCACAGAATTGCATATCACCGTGCCGCAGGCACGTTTTTTTTCGATAGATAAAGAATGGGAACAGCGGGAATAAGTGATAACCATCGGTCCAGTCCCTGACCGCGGTTATCGAGGGTGTAAGCTCGGCGGGTTTAGCGAACCGCGCCCGGCGGAACGTGTTTGAAGGTATTTACATAGGAACGAAACACGTTGCGGAAGAATTTTTTCATGATTGCCTGTGACAAATATTGTTGAAAAATACACCATAAATTATAACGAACGGTGCTTTTTCAGGCAAGATTTTTTGAATCAGATCACAAAAACAGACCTTTGATGGCCAAAAACAGTGAGATATGCCGCAAAGAATTAATCTGCTGGCCTGCGCGCCTTAATTCAGCATCGCACCCGGCGCTGCGCAATTTTTTCCAATATATCTGCGCTGCATGTGTCGATAATCGCCACACTACGCTTAACGGATGCCAATGCTATGCCCTTTTCTAATGGTTTTTTACTGAGTCTTTCCCTGTGCCTTGATATCGGCATCGCCAATATCGCGATGATCACCCTGGCCATGCAACGCGGCTTTTTTCACGGCTTCTGGCTGGGGATCGGCACCTGCATCGGCGATCTGATCTATGCGATCCTCGCCATGGCCGGGATGGCGGTACTGCTGCAGTTCACCAGCGTGCGCTGGGTGCTGTGGATTGGCGGCTCGCTGATCCTGCTGTGGTTTGCGTGGAAAATGGTGCAAAGCGCGCTGCAACCCGCCGCAACACTGAGTGCGGGTGACATTGGCGAAGCGCTCAGCCCTCGGCAGAATTTCCTGCGGGGAATATTCCTCGCGATGTCGTCCCCTTCGGCGATCCTGTGGTTTGCCGCCGTCGGAGGCGCACTGATTTCACGGATGGGTACCGGCAGTACGGCGGCATCGGCCTGGTTCCTTTCCGGCTTTTTCCTCGCGGGCGTGACGTGGACGATAGCCCTGTGCGCAGTGGGCAGCATCGGTGGGCGTATGCTCGGTACGAAGATGTTGCGCTGGTCGTATATCGCTTCGGCAGTGATTTTCTGCTACTTCGCCGGATACGTCATTCTTTCGGGCTATCGCGAGTTTATCGGCTAAGCATACGCAGATAGTGGTGCGGGGTGATGCCCAGCATCTTGCGAAAGCTGTTAATAAAGTGGCTTTGATCGTAAAAACCCAGCTGATGGGCCACATCTAATGCGCTGCTGCGGTGCCGTAACAAATTACGCGCCGCCAGCAGACGCAGCTGCATATGATACTGCAGCGGTGCCACGCCCATCTCCTGACGGAACTGGCGGACAAAGTGATACTTACTCAACCCGCAGGTTACCGCCAGCTCATCCAGCGTCAGTTTCTGCGTCAGACTATCGCGCATATGTTCCAGGGCACGTCCTACGGATGCAGGAGCCAGTGCTACATCCTTCTCGCTGCTGTGATGCAGCAGCCGGCTGGTCAGCCACAGCAGGTTTTGCTGCTGAACCTGATCGTCGTCAGGAGAACGCACGAAATGGCAGATCGCATCAAACAGCTGCGGATCGCGCAGTACGCCTTCATGCAGGATCGGCAGTGGACGATCCGCCAGATCGGCAAAAACAGCCGCCGGTAAATGAACGCTGAAAAACTCGACCGGCTGCCCGCCAAACTCTGACGACTGTAGCGTTCCAGGATTATAAACGGTGATATCCCCGGCGAGGACCGACAGGTTTTTTCGATTCAGAAAGAGTTTTTCTACGCCGCTAAGGTTGGCGCTGATCGCATATTCTTCGTGGGTATGCAGCGGAAAAGCCGCGTTGCTGGCGGTGAGGTGCGAGCACTCAATATTATTCCGGGTGTTCCAGTCTACTACCGATAATGCCATAGCCGCCCCGCGCAAGTGACCGGGCGTGCCTTCTGCTTATTTGCCCAGATGTTCGAACAAAATACTACAGCCGATGCCGATCAGCACTACACCACCAAAAATTTCCGCCCATTTGCCCATCACCGGGCCAAGGAAGCGGCCCAGCAGGATGCCGAGAGTCGCCATAATCATGGTGGAAGCGCCGATTGCCAGCGCGGTGGTGACAATGTTGACCTGCAAAAATGCCAGCCCGACGCCAACGGCCATCGCATCCAGACTGGTAGCAACGGCAGTACAGGCCAGCAGCCAGAAACCGTGGCTCTGTGGGGCATCTTCCGGCCGGCACTCTTTTTTACGTATCCCCTCAACGACCATTCTTCCGCCGAGGATCAGCAGTAAACCGAACGCAACCCAGTGGTCCCACGCCATCACGTACTTGCTGGCGGCGAGGCCGATAGCCCAGCCGACCAGCGGCGTCAGCGCTTCGATCACACCGAAGATCAGACCGGTGCGCAGGGCTTCTTTCAGGCTTGGGCGATGCAGGCTTGCACCTTTACCAATGGCCGCGGCGAAGGCGTCCATCGACATGGCAAAAGCCAGAATCAGAGTTGCGTATAGGTTCATTGTATTTATCCCGGTTTGAAGCGTCGGGTGCGTTCCAAATCGTTAAAACCCCAGGTTATGTAGGAAAAATAACCACTGGTCCGTTCAAGTGAAGCGCATCCTATCACGCGAATCGCCAGAAAAAAAGACAACAAAATCATGGATTTGAGTATAGCATCGGCTATACTTTTTAACGGATGCTATTTTGGCGCGTAAATATCGGCGGGAAACTCTAAAAGAATTACCGTGTTACACAGAGCGTGTGGATATATAACCGCGAAGGGGTTGGGGAAATTTTCAGCACTTTATCGCATCATTTCCCCAAAATAATTTCCGGCTACCAGACGCGATAAACCTTACCGCTTTCTACGCCATCCACGCTACGGCGATAGGCCAGCGCTACGCGGCTGGCGGAGGCGCTTTCAAAACCGGGGAAGAATGGCCCGTAGCTGTCCAGCGCTTCGGTCAGTACCGTTGGGCTGACGGCATTAATACGCAGGCCCGAAAGCTCGTTCGCAGCGGCAAACACAAAACCTTCCAGCGCGGTATTTACCGCCGTCGCATTCACACCGGTACGAATCGGCTGCTGCGCCAGGATACCGGTGGTCAGAGTGAACGAGCCGCCCGGATTGACAAACTCTTTGCCGATCAGCACCAGCCGAACCTGACCCATCAGCTTATCCTGCAGACCGCTGTTGAACTGCTCACTGGTCATCTCGGACAGCGGACCAAAGTGCACGCCGCCGGTGGCGGAAATCACCGCATCCACGTTACCGGTTTGGGCAAACAGCGCGCGAACGCTCTCTTCGCTGGTTAAATCCACCTGATAATCACCCCGGGTTTTCCCCACGCGGATCACCTGATTATCACGGCTCAGCTCGTTAACGATGCCCTGACCGACGGTGCCTGACGCCCCAATCACTAAAATTTTCATCGCATTTCCTCTGTAAATAACGGTTACCCCATCATGAAGCAGTGTCAGAGGTGGATAAACGGGCCATACTTTCGATAACTCCGAACCACAGGTTTGTAATCATGGACAAATTAAGCAGCATTGAGGCCTTTATCTGCGCGGTGGAAAGCGGCAACTTCACCGAGGCTGCACGCCGCCTGGATATCAGCGCCGTGATGGTCGGCAAACACGTGCGTCAGCTGGAGGTGCAGCTCAACAGCCGCCTGCTCCAGCGTAATACCCGCCGACAGCATCTGACCGAAGCCGGGGAAAGCTACTATCAGCAGTGCAAAGCCGCGCTGGCCCAGCTGCGGCTGGCGGAAGATACGGTAGAGAATATGAAGCGCACGCCCTCGGGGCTGCTGCGGATCAGCGCACCGCTCAATCTGGGATCGGCGGCGATCGCCGCACTGGTTGCCCGCTACCAACTGAACTACCCGCAGGTGCGGATCGAGCTGGATCTCAGCGACAGCTTTGTCGATCTCATCGGCCAGGGGTTCGACTTTGCTATTCGCATTGGCAACCTCAATCCGGCTGAACCGCTGGTAGCAAAAAAAATCGGTGATTACCGTATGGTGGTGTGCGCCGCGCCGGAGTATCTGGCGCAGCACGGCACGCCGCAGACCCCGGAGGCGCTGTATCAGCATCGTTGCCTGGCCAATATGGCGTGGAATAAGAGCAATGCCTGGCAGCTGGGCGATGTGTTCTGGCCTGCGGACAGCAGTTTTATCTGTAATGACGGCCAGGCGCTGCGTCAGGCTGCATTATCCGGAGCCGGGCTGGTGCTACAGCCGGAAATCCTGCTGGCGGAAGACATTGCCGCGGGCAGGCTGGTGCCGGTACTGCAACAGTGGCAGCAGGCCAGCCGACCGATCCATCTGCTGTGGCGCCAGGATCTCAGCCCGTCGGAAAAGCGCAGCAGTTTTATTGCCTGGCTGCACGAGCAGCTGCCGTTAGCGCTGGCGGTTTAAGGATTGAACCTGCGGGTGGGATCGCTGAAAATGGCGCAACTGTTTACACGCCGGAATGACGATGAAAAGTCCGTTTGAAACCTTTTTAATGCCGCTGAGCACGCTGATGTTCGGTTTTCTTTCCGCACTGCTGCTGCCCGCCCCGTGGTTTGGCCTGGCGCTGACGCGCAAGCTGGTGGAGATGTTCCATCTGGAAGATATTGGTCAGCTGTATACGCTGGTGTTTTGTTTATGGTTTTTGCTGCTGGGTGCGGTGGAGTTTTATATCGTACGGTTTATTTATGTGCGGTTTATTCGGCCGTAGCCTGGCGGGCGCAGATAATGATCGTCGCAGTGGGATCTGCGGATGGGGCGACCGTTACGGGCAGATCGCGATGGGATCGGTGAACTGGGCTACCGTTACGGGCAGATCGCCGGGTCGCCGTAAACCCCTCCCTGGGGGCTTGGCTGCCGCATCCGTGCGGCAGACACCCGGCTAACCTGTCCCGTAACGGTTCCCCTTTCAAATCATTGGGTTGCTGCCAGATAACGATCGTTAATCTGGTCGTTAAGCGATTTTTCGCGGTAGATTCCGTGAACGGAGTGACAGCTACGGGCCAGGTCGCGATGGGGTCCGTGACCGGGGCTACCGTTACGGGCAGATCGCCGGTTCGCCGTAAACCCAATCCCTGGGGGCTTGGCTGCCGCATCCATGCGGCAAACACCCGGCTAACCTGTCCCGTAACGGTTCCCCTTTCAAATCATTGGGTTGCTGCCAGATACGATCAGTTGTTCCAGCAGCAACACCAAAACATGCGGGCAATCGGGGATGGACGGGTTAGCGGACCGTCCGAGCACAGGGATGTGCGAGGCCGAGCGGACAGGGATGTGACAGCGGGTCCGCGTTCCGGCCAGCCCCGATACGCCCGGGCACAGAGCGTGCAGCAACAAGAATCAGCCTTTGTTCAATACCTGCGGATTCACGCAGTTCTTCTCTACCTTCCCGGTCAACGCGGCAATCAAATTATCCACCGCATCGCGCGCCATCCCGTAACGCGTCTCGTGCGTCGCGGAACCGATATGCGGCAGCGGCACCACGTTACGCAGCTTCAGCAGCTCGGAATTCACCGGCAGCGGCTCCTGCTCAAACACATCCAGACCGGCAGCAAAAATAGTCCCGTCCTTCAGCGCATCAACCAGCGCCTGCTCATCCACCACCGGCCCGCGACCCGCGTTAATCAGAATCGCGCTCGGCTTCATTTTCGCCAGCTGCTCGCGGCCAATCAGATGGTGAGTTTCGGCGGTCAGCGGCAGGCTGATGCAGAGGAAATCTGACTCTGCCAGCAGCGTATCCAGATCGCAGTACTGCGCATCAAAACGATCTTCCGCTTCCTGATGATGCTTACGCGCGTTGTAGAGAATCGGCATGCTGAAGCCAAGGTGGGCACGCTGCGCCAGCGCCAGGCCAATACGCCCCATACCCAGAATGCCCAGCTTCTTATGGTGCACGTCAATGCCGAACCAGTCAGGGCCAATGTTTTTCTGCCACTCCCCGGCCTTCACCCGCTCGGCCAGTTCCACCACCCGGCGGGCGCTGCTCAGCACCAGCGCCATCATGGTATCCGCGACGGTTTCAGTCAGCACGGTCGGGGTATGCATCAGTACGATGCCTTTATCGTTCAGCGCCGCCACATCGAAGGTGTCATAGCCCACGGAAATCGTGGAGGCCGCACGCAGCTTAGGCACCTGCTGCAGAAATTCAGCATCAACTTTGCCGCCGGAGCCAAGGATGCCTTCCGCCTGACGGAACGCCTCGGCGTGAGCAGCGATATTTTCTGGGGTTAAGCCGTTAATTTCGGTCACGTTGAAATGCGCATCCAGCCGCGCTCGCAGATCTTCAGGTAACGACTTATACAACACCACAGACGGTTTCATACGGTTCTCCCTGTTCAGTACAGTGAAACGGGCCAGCATTGACCCGTTTTAATTTAAGCATGTTTTACATCATGGGGCAGCGGAGCCTGCCGGTCCTGCGACGGCTTGACGATCAACGTCAGCCACACGGCCACCAGTAATGCGCTCCCCATAAAGATATAGGATGCAGATGGACTGCCGGTGGCACCGTTGAGGTATCCCACCACCCAGGAGCCGAGGAATGAACCCAGCGCTCCCATCGAGTTAATCAGCGCCATCGCGCCCCCGGCAACGTTGCGCGGCAGCATTTCCGGGATGATGGCGAAGAAGGGACCATACGGTGCATACATCGATGCACCGGCAATCACCAGCAGGGCATAGGACAGCCAGAAATTGTCGGAACCCACCAAATATGAGCCTAAAAAGGCTAATGCACCAATCAACAGTAACGGCCAGACAAACAATTTGCGGTTTTGTAACTTATCAGAGGCCCAGGAAACGACGATCATCGCGATGGTCGCTGCCAGATACGGCACCGCCGACAGCCATCCGGCCTCAACGATGCCCATCTGCGTGCCGTTACGCAGAATGGACGGCAGCCACAGCACAAAACCGTACACGCCGATGCTCCAGGCAAAATACTGTGCGCACAGCAGGATAACGTTACGCGACTTAAAGGCCTCAGAGTAGTTACGCACCGCTTTCAGATTTTCCTGCTCTTTCTGCAGCTGCGCCTGCAATGCGGCTTTCTCGGCATCGCTCAGCCACTTCGCCTGCGACGGTTTATCCTGCACCAGGAACCACCAGGCTACGGCCCAGATCACCGCCGGGAAGCCTTCAATAATAAACATTTCACGCCAGCCGAAGGCGTTGATCAGATAGCCGGACACCACCGACATCCACAGCACGGTCACCGGATTGCCGAGGATCAGGAAGGTATTGGCGCGCGAACGTTCGGACTTAGTGAACCAGTTGCTGATATAAATCAGCATCGCGGGCATCACCGCCGCCTCCACCACGCCGAGCGTAAAGCGGATCATCGCCAGCATCGGAATATTGCTCACCATCCCGGTCAGCGAGGCACAGCCGCCCCACAGCACCAGGCACCAGAACACCAGTTTTTTTACGCTGCGGCGTTCGGCATAAATCGCGCCGGGGATCTGGAAAAAGAAGTAGCCAAGGAAGAACAGCGCACCGAGCAGGGAAGAAATGCCCTTGGTGATGCCGAGATCCTCATTAATCCCTGCGGCGGAGGCGAAACTGAAGTTCGCCCTGTCCAGATACGCCAGGCTGTAAGTGATAAACACGATGGGCATGATGTACCACCAGCGTTTTGGCGCGATTGTCTGCTTCGTCTGCTCGTTCATGGTGTTTCCTCTGTTGAGGGGCCACATTCTGTTCTGTAGGGGAACGATGTGGTGATGTTATGTTTCCGGCCGGCCGTCAGGGTTAAAAATCGCCCAGTGCCGCCCGGGTTGGCAGTCCTTCGCTGTCGCCGATTGCCTGGATTGCCAGAGAACCGATTTTATTGCCGCGGCGGATGGCCGCAGGCAGCGATTTTCCTTCCAGCAGGGCGCTGATCGTCCCTACCGCAAAGCCATCTCCGGCACCGACGGTATCCACCACGTTGGTGGTCAGGACCGCAGGTACCCGATCTTTCATGCCGTCGGCGGTTTTGAACCACGCGCCTTCGCAGCCGGTTTTGATAATCACGGCTTTTACGCCCATCGCCAGATAGAAGTCGGCAATCGCTTCAGGCTGGTCATAGCCGGTGAGAATTTTGCCTTCTTTGATGCCAGGCAGAACCCAGTCGGCATAAGACGCCAGTTCGTTCAGCCGGGTTACCATTTCCCGTTCACTGGACCACAGCACCGGGCGCAGATTAGGGTCAAAGGAGATGGTTTTTCCCATCGCCTTCATCTCCTTCGCGGCATGTTTCGACAGCGCCAGCGAGCTGTCGGAAAGCGCAGCGGCCACGCCGCTCAGGTGCAGGTGGCGTGCGGCACCGAAGTAGTCGCGGTTAAAGTCGTCGCAGGAGAGATGGCTGGCGGCCGAGCCTTTGCGGAAATACTCCACCAGCGGATCGGAGCCATCGTCCACCTTCGACTTCAGCTGAAAACCGGTGGGGAAGCGCGCGTCCAGCGTCACCTGCTGGCGATCGACGCCTTCACGATCCAGCTGCTGGCAGGTAAAGCGGCCAAATGAGTCATCGCCGACGCGGCTGACCCAGCCCACTTTCAGGCCCAGGCGCGCCAGGCCGATTGCCACGTTCAGTTCGGCACCGGCGATGCGTTTGGTAAATTTCTCAACCGAAGCCAGGTCGCCGTTTTCTGCCGCGACAAACATCGCCATCGCTTCACCGATCGTGACAACATCCAGCGTGCCGTTGGTATGGGTCGTCATGATTTATGCCTCGCGCAGCAGGTCAACATAGTGACGGGTCACCGCCACCAGGTCCGGGCCTTCCAGTGGGAATTCAATAGCGCGCGGCACGTCAGACGGCAGCAGGGCGAGCGTCTCGCGCCACAGGTTATCGGCTTCATCCAGCGGGATAGCGCGCCAGCTTTCGCCGTGCGGCACCGCCGCTTTAACGTGGATATAACTGACGTAGCGGCTCAGGCTTTCCGCCGCCGGAAGCGGCTGGTCGCCGACCCACAGCCAGTTGCCGGTATCAAAGGTCATGCCGTTGCAGATGCGGCTTTCGCCGCAGGCGTGGAAAAAGCCATCGAGGGTGGCGAAACGGCCGTATTCGGTCTGGTCGTTTTCCACCACCAGATGCACTTTCTTATCGGCAAGCTTGCTGCGCAGTTCGCTGTTGTCGAAATCGTGACGATAGTGGCCCAGCGAATATTTAATCAGCTGGGCATTCAGCTGTTCCGCTTCCGCAAAATGCTGGTCCAGACGCGGGTTGAGCGAGCCATCTTCGGTAAACAGCGCTTCCGGCACCGAGTAGAAAGCAATCAGTTTTTTAGAAGCAATGTCCGCGCCCAGCGCAGAAAGCTGGCCCAGTTCCTGTTCATCCAGCAGTTCGCGGCGGATCTCCACGCCGTCGGCACCTGCGGCAGCAATAATCGGCAGCAGCGCCTGCTGCCCCCCCAGCTCACGCACCTGTTTATTGCCGTAGGCCGCGGTGACAACGATGACTTCTCTTTTCATGATTTCTCCGGTTAATTCACCCGATTTGATGGAAAAACGTTAAATGGAACCGGTTCCAAAGAAAAGTACCAAAACGGGATTTTATGACGGCGCTCACGGAGTGAACGCTTTTCTGCGTGAAATAGAGGAACGGCAGGGTGGGATGAGAAGTCTTGCAGGGGCACGATCGGCCCCGGGTTATTACGGGGACACGTGCTTAGCGGACAATCGGCTGCGTTGAGCCCCGCACCACCAGTTCCCCGGAGAATACCTGTTCTTGCAGCGGCTGATCTCCGCCCTCAATGCGGCTGATAACCTGCTCCAGCGCAGCATAGCCAATCTGCCAGGTAGGCTGCTTCAGGGTCGTGATGCCAACGCCCGCCAGCTCAGCCCACTCCAGTTCGTCAAAGCCCAGCAGGCCCAACTGCTCGCCCCAGTTCAGATTCAGCCGACGCAGAGCGCGGGCAACCTGTAGCGTCAACGCGCCGTTGACGGCCATCACCGCGCAGGGCGTTCCCTGATGACGCTGATAGAACTCGCTCAGCACCTGCTGCATACGGGTTTCATCATCCAGTTTCACTTCGGCGTGTTCGGCAATCAGATCGGGCTGCTGCGCCATACGTTCATGGAACGCGTGGATACGCTCCAGCCGGGTATTCACCAGGCCGAGCGGCTCGCTGATAAACAGCAGCGCACGATAGCCCTGCGACAGCAGATGTTCAGTGGCCTGCAGCGCCGCCGCGCGGTTATCCAGCCCAACCACATCACAGGCGAAATCCGGTATTTTTCGGTCTATCAGCACCATCGGCAGCAGCGATTTTTGCAGCTGACTCAGCGCCTCTTCGCGCATGCCCACCGCATTAACCACGATGCCTTCCACCTGGTAGCTGTTCAGCAGATTGAGGTAGTACTGCTCGAGATCGACTTCGTTGTTGGTGTTACACATCAGCAGCGTGAAGCCGTGGCTGCGGCAGGCGGACTCAATGCCGCTCAGCACATCAACGGAATAGGGGTTGGTGATATCCGCGATGATCAGGCCAATCAGTCGGGTACGCCCACGCTTCAGGCCGCGCGCCATCTGGCTGGGGCGATAGTTGAGCGTGCTGATAGCGGCTTCAATGCGCTGCTTCAGATCGTCAGAAAGCGCGCTGAATTCACCGTTCAGATAGCGCGAAACGCTGGTTTTCCCGGTACGCGCCTCTTTGGCGACGTCGCTGATGGTAGCTTTAGCGGCCTTGTTCTTCATGGCTATCCCTGATGATGTGAATGGCGTGAGACTACCATAACTGCCCGACGGCGGCAGCATCAGGGTATTTTCAGCTCCGGCTGCCACAACACCTGCAACGAGGACACGGGCTCTCCTGCCATCAGCCGCAGCGCCATTTCTGCCACCTGCTGCCCGATAGCAGGCCAGGTGGCCTGAGCAATGCTGGCAACGGGCACATCGATCACCGAATCGGCGGGCAGCCCGTTGTAGATCATCAACTCGATACGTTCAGGCCCGCTCAGACGGCCCATCTCGCGCAGGGCAATTGCCGCGCCTTCACCCAGCGAGCTGGAATCGGCAATCAGCGCCTGCGGCGGCTGCGGCAGAGCAAGCAGCTGCCGGGTTGCGCGGTAGCCCTCAAGGCGACTTGGGTCTGTCTGCCAGCAGAGTTCGCTGTCGAAGCCGTGCCGCTGCATCGCACTCAGATAGCCTTCTCGCCGCTGGCTGACAAAGGCCTGATCGAGGTGGCTGCCAAGCCAGGCGATACGACGAAGCCCCTGCGCGACATAGTGATCCACCGCCATCCGCGGCCCGGTGTAATGATCGAAGTCGAACCAGGCGTAGGGAGCGGTCAGTTCGCTGCGGCCCAGCGCCAGAAACGGAAAATTCAGCTGCTGAAGTTTCGCCAGTCGGCTGTCCTGGCGAGTGGTATGCGCCACAATCAGCCCGCTGACATAGCGCGAACGCAGCATCCTTTGCAGGGAACGATGGTCGTTTTCAGGCGTGTCGGCGACGATCAGCAGATCCACTTCGCGCTCGGCCAGCGCCTGGGCAATAGCGCCGATCACATCGACAAAGCTGGTACCGTTGAAAGGAAGAGGTGAGGAGGGGAATAGCAGACCGAGAGCGTTGGTTTTTCCGGTTTTCAGGCTGCGCGCGACCGGATTAGGACGATATCCTCGCCGTCGGGCTTCCTGTTGTATACGCAGGCGCGTTTCCTCAGCCACATCATCGTAGCCGTTGAGCGCACGGCTGATTGTCGTGACGGAAAGCCCCAGAGCGGAGGCAATATCTTTAAGTGACATGTGTGTGCGTACTGATCAGTTTTTGTGCAGGGTAGCACAAACGGCTAATGGCCACTATGGTCCTGAATGATTATTCCCAAAAAAGAGAATAACGGCCCCGGCACGCTGTGTGCCGGGGCTGAGGGGATTACTGCAGCGGGCTGAGGGTGATTTCTACACGGCGGTTCTGAGCTTTCCCTTCAGCAGTGGTGTTAGAAGCCACCGGATTATCCGGGCCCATTCCGCTGGTGCGCACGCGGTTAGCTTCAACACCCTGAGTAATCAGCGAGCTGCCGACGCTGTCCGCACGCTGCTGCGACAGCGACATATTCAGCTGGCGGCTGCCGGTGCTGTCGGTGTAACCGATAATGTTCACGGCGGTTTTCGGGTACTCTTTTAGTACCATTGCCACGCCGGTCAGCGTGTTGGCTCCGGCAGGTTTCAGCGTGCTGCTGCTGCTGTCAAAGGTGACGTTGCTCGGCATATTCAGCACGATATTGTCGCCGTTGCGGGTCACGCTGACTCCGGTACCTTTCATTTTGTCGCGCAGCTTCGCTTCCTGCACGTCCATGTAATAACCCGCGCCGCCGCCGAGAGCGGCACCGGCGGCGGCACCAATCAGTGCGCCTTTGCCGCGATCTTTCTTCGAAGAAGAAAGCATACCCACACCTGCGCCTACCGCGGCGCCGATACCCGCACCAATACCGGACTTCCCTGCTTCGCGTTCGCCGGTATAAGGGTTAGTCGTACAACCGGCCAGCGCAAGCGTGCCGCTTAATATCAGGGAAAGAGTAATAGCGCTTTTTTTCATGAGTATTCCTTTCATTCGTTCACCGCAGGCAACATCGCCTGTAAGCGCTAATTATGGCGCTCAATTGTGAGGAAAATACTCAGGCAAATTCTCAAAGTGTAAGCGAAAGCTATTTAATGTTATCCGGATGGCAAAAACAGTCGGTCGTGTGTTCGCTGATTAATCCGCAGGCCTGCATAAACGAGTAGCAGGTCGTGGAGCCGACAAACTTAAATCCGCGTTTTTTCAGCGCCTTAGAGAGTGCATCAGAAGCCGAATTGGTGGTCGGTGCCTCTCGGTAGTGGCCGAAGCGGGTGATTTGCGGTTCGTTATCAACGAAACGCCAGACGAAGTCTCTGAACGATTCTCCGGCGGCTTCCATCGCCAGCAGCGCTCGGGCGTTGGCAATAATTGCGTTGATCTTTCCCCGGTGGCGGATAATACCGCTCTCCTGCATCAGCCGTTCAATATCGTCTTCATCCATCCGGGCAACGGCCTGAACGTCAAAATGATGAAAATGCTGGCGATAGTTTTCCCTTTTCTTCAGCACGGTCAGCCAGGACAGCCCGGCAACCTGGCCTTCCAGACAAATCATTTCAAACAGCGAACGGGCGTCATGATGGGGAACGCCCCACTCGCGATCGTGATAGGCGATATATAGCGGATCTTCAGATACCCAGCCACAGCGTTGCATAGATAACATTCCTTATTAACGGGTTGGGTACTGAATTTAACCGTTTAAGCGCCAAAAGGCACCGAATGAGCGGTGTTTTTCTGCTCCTCGCCGCAATATTTTTCCACCTCCAGCTGGGCCATATGGCCGCAGTTAGCCTGCGCTAACCGGGAGGAGCCGATATCAAAGGTCAGGCAGTTAACGCTGCCGTTTTTGCACAGGGTTTTAGGCTCTGACAAATCTGCCGGGTCGAACCAGGCCCCTTCACACACCCGAACTACACCGGGGCGGATATCATCACTCACCTGCGCTCCCACCAGGATCTGCCCACGGTCGTTG
Organism: Pantoea coffeiphila; assembly: GCF_016909495.1. Taxonomy (GTDB): domain Bacteria; phylum Pseudomonadota; class Gammaproteobacteria; order Enterobacterales; family Enterobacteriaceae; genus Erwinia; species Erwinia coffeiphila. Next base: position 157,558 of record NZ_JAFBFW010000008.1, read on the forward strand.
TACGCGCGCACCAGGTCCCCGGACTGGATCTGCCGGTCTGCAGCATCCTGGGTATTGATCAGAATCGCCTCGCGGTTGCTGACCGCGTATTTGTCTCTCAGGGGCGTATTATCCAGCTGCGAATGCAGGCGGTGCGCCGGGTGCGAGGAGTTCAACGACAGCGGATAGCGCTGCGCAATGTCGCTGCCGCGCCATTCGTGCGGTGGGAACCAGCCCGGCAGCCCCGGGCAGTCGTCGTAATTCATTTTTGCCACGCTGCGGGAGAAAATTTCGATACGTCCGCTGGGTGTACCCAGCGGGTTGAGCAGTGGATCGGCACGAAAATCGGCAAAGCGTATCCAGTTTTTATTCTCTTCCGGGACAGGGAAGCGGATGTAATTGTTCGACTGCCAGAATTGATCGAACGGCGGCAGCGGCACGCCCGCATTACGGGCCTGGGTCTTCATGTTGTCGTACATCGTTTTCAGCCACAGCATCTCATCGCGCCCCTCGGTAAAGGCCTGCTCAACGCCAAGCCGCGCGGCAATATCGCGGAAAATATCGAAGTCGTTACGCGACTCGTGCTGCGGCAGCACGCACTGGCGCATCGGGAAAACATAGCGCTGGGAATAGTCGCCGCCCATATCCATATCGTTGCGCTCATAGCTGGTGGTGCACGGCAGGACGATATCGGCGAATTTTGCCGTGGACGTCCACCAGGGTTCATGCACGATGATGGTTTCAGGATGCTGCATGGCCTGCCGCAGATTATTGGTATCCTGCTGGTGTACCAGCGGGTTACCGCCGGCGACGTAGACCATTTTAACGTCGGGATAGGTGACCTGGCGACCGTTGTAATCAATGGTTTTTCCCGGATTGGCCAGGCAGTCGGCCATTCTGGCCACCGGAACCGGAACGGGTGAGTTTTGTGGCGCTTCTCCGGCGCTGATGCCGGACAGAATACCGCCTTTCGCCGACGGACTACCGCCGGAAGAGTAGTGATAGCTAAATCCAAAACCACCGCCAGGCAGGCCAATCTGGCCAAGCATGGCAGCCACAGTCACCAGCAGCCAGTGCGGCTGTTCACCGTGATGCTGCCGCTGAATGCCCCAGCCTGCCATAATCATCGTCCGCTTCTTCGCCATATCGCGCGCCAGCTGGCGCAGCGTTTCCGCTTCGACGCCGCAAATCGCACTGGCCCATTCCGCCGTTTTAGCCACGCCATCGTGCTCGCCAAGCAGGCTTTCACGGAACTGAGCAAAGCCGGTGGTATAGCGCTGCAGGAAGGCTTCATCATGCAGTTTTTCACTCAGCAGAGTATGTGCAATACCCAGCAGCATCGCCGCATCGGTGTAGGCGTGCGGCGCAATCCACTCCGCGTTCAGCTGTTTTGAACCGGGATTATTGATCGGGTCAACGGTGATAATCCGCGTGCCTTTTTTCGCCAGTGCGGCAAAGCCTTCCAGCCCGACGTGATCCGGCACGTTCCAGCTGTTTTTCAGCGTGGTGTAGGGGTTACATCCCCACAGCACCACCAGCTCGCTGTTATCAATCACGTTGGGCCAGGTCGTTTGCTGATCGTATACCTCGGTCGAGCCGACAACGTGGGACATAATCACCTGCGCAGCACCGGTAGAGTAGTCGCCGCTGTAGCTCAGAAAGCCGCCACTCAGATTCATCAAACGATGCAGCAGCGCCCGGCAGTTATGCAGCATGCCGGTACTTTTCCAGCCGCAGGACCCGGCATAAATCGAGGAAGGGCCATAGGCCGACTGCAATCGGCGGATTTCATCGCTGACCAGCTGGATAGCCTTTTCCCAGCTGACCTTCACCCATTCATCGCGCCCGCGCAGATCGTTGCGGCTGCCGGGGCCATTTTCCAGCCAGCTTTTACGCACGACCGGTGAAGTAATCCGATTGGCGGCGTGCACCTGCCACGGAGCCATCTCAATCAGTTCATTGGGTGCCGGATCGTCCTGAACCGGCTGCACACCCACCATTTTTCCCTGCTCAACAATGGCTTCAAAAGCCCCCCAGTGAGCGGAGGTCAGAATGCCTTTCTTCGCCGGGCGCAGCGCGGCAAACAGCGGCATCGCCTGGCTCACCGCCCGGGCCACGGCGGAAGGAGAAAACAGCAGATCTAACGAGCTGGCGGCCAGCAGCGTGCTGCCCAGTTGCAGAAAACGGCGGCGCGACAGGCCGGAAAATACATTATTTTTCACGAGAGCTTCCTTGTTCAGAGGGCAGTCCGGCAGGTGGCATATCGCTGGCGTGGTTTTGCGCGTACAGCGTCAAAATGCGCAGCTGCTCCTCGTTCAGCGCGGTACGCGAGGCCATACCTTTCATCACGCCAATCCACTGATTTGCGGTGAAGTGATCCAGTGCGGTCAGGCCGTGACAGCCGGTACAGTTAGCGGACATCAAATCGCTGGCGTACTGCCAGATTTTTTGCTGGTTGGCGATCAGCGCCTCGGAAGGGAACCACGCGGTCAGAGCAACATGATGCCACTGCGTATCGGTCTGGCTGTCGGTTTGCGAGCCCAGCGTTTTCAACTGCTGCTGACTGTTTTCATCCAGCACCGCACGAATAATTCGCCGGCCGGGTGCGCCATAGATCACGCCGGTTACACCATCCTGCTGCCAGCCTTCCAGGCGCGCTTCTGTCAGCGAACCCTGATGACGTAACGGGATCACGGGTGCAGACGGGAACAGCGTACCGGCGGAGTTGGTGATGCCAGGCTCCAGTACAAAAGACTGCGTTTTAATGCTGTAAAGCGGGCTGTCCGCCGGTTTGACATCGGTCGTCAGGGCCGCAAGCTGGCTGGCACCGGCCGCGTTACTTAAGGTCATGTCCGGCAGGATATGTGCCACACCACGATGGCAGTCAATACAGGTCTGATTCTCTTTTATCGCTACCGGATGCGCCTTACGGGCTTCAGGCCGCTGAGCAAGAATATCCATCGCTTCAAAGCTGTGGCAGCTGCGGCAGGTGGCTGAGTCGTTGGCCTTCATGGTCTTCCATACCGATTCCGCCATCGCCAGTTTATGGGCGTTGTACTTCTCTTCGGTATCTATCTTGCCAGTAATTTCGCCGTAAACATCCTTAACTGCGGCGATCTTGGTCAGCATATAGGAGACAGGGGCCGTGGGGATATGGCAGTCGGCACACTCGGCGCGGATACCGGCGTGGTTTTCGAAATGAACGCTGCCCTGATACTCAGCCAGCGGTCTTTCCATACTGTGGCAAGAAACACAGAAGGCCGTATCGCTGGTTTTATGCATCACGGTGACACCACCGGCGACCAGCAGCAGGCCGATGAACAGGCCCAGCAGCATCAGCAACAGCGCACGCCAGCCGCACAGTCGCTTCAGCCGCCCCTCTTTCCTGAAATAATTCATAACTTCCCCTGTTAATACTGATTGGCTCAGTGCAGCGCACTGAAAAGTAAGCGCACTTACTTTTATCCCACAACTTGCGAATGGTTTTTTTGTGGTCAATCAACTCAGGGGGACGTTACGGCAGCGGCATTTAAAATCGGTAAAGTACGATTTACAGAAACATTCCGCCATCGCGCAGCAGATGTTCATTGCCTTTACGGCGGGTAAAACCACTGCGGTCGAAAAATTCCAGAATCTGTATCGCCAGCTTGCGGCCAACGCCCAGGCGATCGCGAAAATCTGCGGCGCTGCTGCCCAGTCCTTCAGCATCACGCTGGCGAATAATGTCGGCAAAACGGGTTATCTGGCTGTGGCTGTAATAACGATCCTTCACGACGGCGACGATCAGCCCGCTTTGTGCCGCTTTGCGCAGCGCCTGCCGCATCACATCCTCCGGGCAGTTCAGCGCCAGGGCCAGGTCCCGCACCCAGCGGGCGTTATCGGTAAACAGCGGTTCAGCCCGCTGCCAGAGCGCGGCTTCCTGCGGCTCGAAGCGAATGGCAAAATCGGGTAAATGCAGCCAGCCCCGGCTATTCACCAGCCTGCCGCTGCCGATCAGTCCATCGATCAAACAGCCTGCCAGCGCAGAAGGCCGGTCGGGCAACGCCATGCGCCGCAGGCGATCGCGCCCCAGGCCTGGACGATCGCTATTGCTGCGGTGATAGTGTGTCATCTCGTCAAGCAGCCGCTGCTGCCAGTCCTGAATCATCTGCGGCAATATCATATGCCCGGCGATAATCTCCGGGCGCAGGCGGTAGTCCAGATTAACCAGCGCTTTTTCATGCAGCTGACGCGCCCAGCTCAGTTCCGACAGTGGCCGTGGGCGCTGCTGCAAATACAGAGCGATGATCTCAGCATCCTCCCGCGCCTGCTCTAACTGGTGCAGCCAGGCAAGAAACCCAGGCTGGCGCTTGCCGCGTTTCGGTGACGCCAGCAGCAGCACCCGCGCCGCTGCCAGCGTGTGTTTCGCGCCGATATCACGCAGGATCAGGCGATCGTTATCGGCCAGCCACAGCGGTGTGTCGAGCAGCAGCTCGGCCAGATTATCCGCCAGCAGCGACAGCCGCCCGGTGATATGGCGAGCACCGTGATGGAGATGCAGCGGCTGGCCCTGCCGCAGCGGCTGCTGCTGTTCCAACGCGACGATAACCCGCTCGCAGGGCGTTTCCGGTAGTACAGACAGCAGCCAGTCGCCGCGCGAAATCGCTGATTTTTCCACGCTGCCGGCAATATTCAGCGCCACCCGCTGCCCGCCGTGCGCCGTCTGGTTCGGCTGATTCTGCACGTGCAAACCGCGAACGCGGACTGCCTGATTCGCGCCGCTCAGCCACAGCGTATCGCCCACGCAGATCTCGCCAGACAGCGCGGTGCCGGTCACTACCAGCCCGGCCCCTTTGACGTTAAACACCCGATCGATAGCGAGACGAAACGGCCCCTTGCGACGGGACTTCCCGGCCGGCAGCTGGCGCAGATGATCCGCCAGTGCCGCGATGCCCTCACCGTTCAGTGTGCTGGTAGGAAACTGAGCAACCTGCTGCCAGCCCATCTGCTGAGTGAGGACATTGATCTGCTGCGCCACGTCAGCCAGTCGCTCGGCTTCCACGCTGTCGCTTTTGGTGATGGCCACGGTCAGCGGTGGCCGCCCGCCGAGCTGAAGGATAGCCAGATGTTCGCGCGTTTGCGGCATCACACCGTCATCGGCTGCGACCACCAGCAGGGCATGATCGATGCCGCCAATGCCGCTGAGCATATTGCTGAGAAATTTTTCGTGGCCGGGAACGTCAATAAAGCCGACGATCGCGCCATCCGGCTGCGGCCAGTAGACATAGCCAAGATCGATGGTCATGCCGCGCGATTTTTCTTCCGGCAGTCTGTCGGCATTCACGCCGGTCAGCGCCTGTAGCAGCGAGGTTTTACCGTGGTCAACGTGACCGGCGGTGGCAATAATCATGCACTTATCATCCTGATAAACAGTTCTTCGTCTTCCAGCGTGCGCAGATCGAGCCACAGAGAGCCGTCGTGAATGCGCCCGATCACCGGCACATCACCCTCACGCAGTTTGCGGGTGAGCGCCATCAGAGTGCTGCCGCTGCCGTCGCGAGGGGTCAGAGTCAGCGCCGTACCCGGCAGGCGCTCAATCGGCAGTGAGCCGCTGCCGATCTGCGAAGAGCAGGGTGCCAGCGCCACGCAGAACTGTTGCCCGCAGGCGGCTTCCACAGCGGGCAGCAGCCGCAGTCCCTGGGCATGAATATCCTGCCGGGTGCGGGTCAGGAATCTGAGCGTGGGCAGCTGTTCCGCCAGCTTATCCGGCTGACGATACAGCTGGAGCGTGGCTTCCAGCGCGGCGAGGGTGACTTTATCCACCCGCAGCGCGCGCTTCAGCGGATGCTGCTGCAGGCGTTCGATAAGCGCTTTTTTGCCGATGATGATCCCGGCCTGCGGCCCGCCCAGCAGCTTATCACCGGAAAAGCTGACCAGGCTGACACCGGCTGCAATCAGCCGCTGCGGCATCGGTTCTTCGGGTAAGCCATGCTGGCTGAGATCGATCAGCGAACCGCTGCCCAAATCAACCACCACCGGCAGGCCAGATTCCTCCCCGAGCGCGATCAGTTCCGCTTCGCTGACGGCCCTGGTAAAGCCCTGAATCTGATAATTGCTGGTGTGCACCTTCATCAGCAGCGCGGTGTCTTCCCCAATCGCCTGGCGGTAATCTTTCAGATGGGTGCGGTTGGTGGTGCCCACTTCGCGCAGAGTACAACCCGCCTGAGTCATCACATCCGGGATGCGGAAAGCGCCGCCGATTTCCACCAGCTCACCGCGTGAGACGATCACCTGTTTACCCGGTGCCAGCGCGGCCAGCATCAGCAGCACCGCCGCCGCATTGTTATTGACGATGCAGGCGTCCTCCGCGCCGGTAAGCTGGCACAGCAGATCGGCCAGCGCCCTATCGCGGTGGCCGCGCCCGGCATCATCCAGCGAATACTCGAGGGTCACGGGGGATCGCATCGCCCTGGTGGCAGCGGCAACGGCGGTTTCAGCCAGCTGCGCGCGGCCAAGGTTGGTGTGCAAAACCGTACCGCTGAGGTTCAGCACCGGACGCAGCCCGCAGCGGCTCTGATGATGCAGCAGACTGCGGGCATGGCTTGCCCAGTCCTGGCTCCAGGCAGGGAGCTGCTGATGCTGCCGGATATGCTCACGTGCGCTTTGCTGCATCTCACGCAGGATGGCGACCAGCCTGACGTGGCCCCATTTACCGGAAAGCACCTGCATCGCGGACTGGCGCAGCAGGCTGTCTATGGACGGAAGCTGATGGAACAGATTACTCACGGTTAGTCGTCACCTCATCCCTGCGGAGCGGAAAAAAATTGCCGGCCGTCTTCATGGCTTACTCCCCGGGAAACAGGAACGGATTCAGGCTGCTGCGGGCAAAACCCTCCTGCTCCATCCGCGCGTCAAGGATCAGCGAGGCGAGATCGTCGGCAACCGGTTCCACGGCCGGATCTTTTTCCTGGTAAAGCATTTTCAGGTAGGTCCCGCAGTCGCCGCAGCTTTCGGTTTTAATCGCGGCAGTTTCGCTATCCAGCGACCAGTAGTGCAGGTCTCGCGTTTGCTCGCAGTTGCTGCACTTCGCCCGCACCACGTGCCATTCGCTTTCGCACAGGTTGCAGTGAAGGTAGCGCAAGCCGTCTTTGTGGCTGCCCATATGGATTACGCTGGCAACCGGCACGCTGGCACACACCGGGCAAAACTGGCGCTGTTCGCCCGATTCAGCTCTGGCTTTACCGGGGATCAACGCCGCCATCTGCGCCCAGTAGATCGATAGCGCCGCCCAGATAAACGGCGCCTTATCGCTGCTCACCTGGGCGAAGTCGTGAGCCAGCAGCGCCCCGGCCATTTGCTCCAGTTCGCTGGCAGAGGCTTTTTCCAGATTCTCCAGTACCGACAATGCAGGCCCGCTCATCTCCGGCTTCAGTTCGGCGATCAGCGAATGCAGCATCTGCTGCCAGTGGGCATCGCGCGGCAGCGTGGCGGTATCCAGCGGCGGTTTGCCGAGGCGGGCACTCTCTTCCAGCCGCGCCTGTAGATCCATCCGCAGCGGATGATCGTAGAGGACGATCTCCTGCGCGGCGGCGATAACCGCCGCAAAGCGCAGATAGTCGCCCAGTGGATTCTTCTCCGCCAGCTGCCGCAAACGGGCAGCCCGGCGGCTGTACAGGTGTTTCAGCTGAGGGAAAAGTAACGGCGGGATGCCCCCCGCCGGGTTACTTTTTTCCTTCTCCAGCCGGTCCTGCGGAATAATTCTAATCGTCATCAGGGACCTTTATCGTGTTGTCGCGGTGGGTTTTGCTGCTCGCGTAGCGATCGATACCAGCGCGGATGATGCCGTTTAGCCCAGCTTACGCTAACCCAGCCTTCGACCATGGCGGTTATCGTCCCTTTCACCCACAGTGCCGCATAAACGTGCACCATAATCACCACGATCAGCACAACGGCCGAGACAGAATGCACCACCAGCGCCAGCCGGATCAGCGGGATGCTGAAGTAGCCAGCGAACCAGGGACGCCAGATCGCCACGCCGCTTAACAGCAGCAGCACTAAACTGAGGATCGCTGCCCAGAATACGCACTTCTGACCAAAATTATAGCGCCCGGTATCTCCCACCTCTTCGTTTTGGGCAATTTTATGGATGTTTTTTGCCCACAGGATGTCGTTTCGCTCCAGCAAATTGTGCCGCCAGTAGCGGAAAAACATCAGCAGGAAAGCCACAAACATCACTACGCCTATAAAGGGATGCAGGATACGCGCCAGCTGCGGCGTGCCCATGATCTGCATCAACCAGTTAAACGACGGGAAGAAGAATCCCAGGCCGCTCACCGCGGCCAGAACAAAGCAGATGGCCACCAGCCAGTGATTAATACGCTCCGGGGCGCTGTAGCGCTGAATTCGCTGCGGCTTTTTCATGGCTGTTCCTCCTCCTCATCATCATCTTCTTCAACACGGTTAGGTCCGATACCGACATAGTGGAATACCGAAGCGGCAAAGGTGGCGGCAAAACCAATCGCCGCCAGCGGTTTCCAGACGCCTTTCCAGAAAGTCACCGCCGGACTGATCGCCGGGTTCTGCGGCAAACCGTGATAAAGCTGCGGCCTGTCGGCATGATGCAGCACGTACATCACGTGCGTACCGCCCACGCCTTCGGGGTCGTATAGCCCGGCGTGCTGATAGCCGCGCCCCTGCAGCTCACCCACGCGCTCGGCCGCCAGCGTTTTCATATCCTCTTTGCTGCCAAAGTGGATCGCGCCGGTTGGGCAGGTTTTCACACAGGCGGGCTCCTGCCCGACGTTAACCCGGTCGACACAAAGCGTGCATTTGTAGGCACGGTTGTCCTTCGGGTTGATGCGCGGCACGTTGAACGGGCAGCCGGCAATGCAGTAGCCGCAGCCAATGCACTGCTCCGACTGAAAATCGACGATGCCGTTGGCATACTGAATAATTGCCCCCTCGGACGGGCAGGCCTTCAGGCAGCCGGGATCGGCACAGTGCATGCAGCCGTCCTTACGGATCAGCCATTCCAGCCGGTTATTCTCTTCCACTTCAGAGAAGCGCATCACCGTCCATGACTGCGCGGACAGATCGGCAGGGTTGTCATACACCCCGACGTTGCTGCCCACCTCGTCGCGCAAATCGTTCCACTCGGAGCAGGCCACCTGACAGGCTTTGCAGCCGATACAGGTGGTAACGTCGATCAGCTTGGCCACTTCCTGCTGATGGTCCCGCGCACGTGGCGCGGGGGTGAGGTCGTTGGTAGCAGAGCGGCGGACAATGTCCTGAGATTGATAAGCCATCGTTTACACCTTCTCCACGTTGACCAGGAACGCCTTAAATTCCGGCGTTTGCGTATTGGCATCGCCGACGAACGGCGTCAGGGTATTCGCCAGGAACCCCTTCTTCGCCACGCCGGTAAAGCCCCAGTGCAGCGGGATACCGATGGTGTCGACCGTTTTGCCGTCGACCATCAGCGGCCGCAGGCGTTTGGTCACCACAGCCACGGCTTTGATGTAGCCACGGTTAGAGCTGACCTTCACCCAGTCCCCTTTGGCAATGCCCAGCTTCTCCGCCAGCACTTCACCGATTTCGATAAACTGCTCCGGCTGCGCAATGGCGTTAAGCCGCGCATGCTTGGTCCAGTAGTGGAAATGCTCGGTGAGGCGGTACGTTGTTCCGACGTACGGGAACTCCGCCGCCGTGCCCATCGCCTTCAGATCGTCGGTAAAGACGCGTGCCGCCGGGTTTGAAATCACCGAAGGATGCAGCGGGTTAGTGCCGATCGGCGTTTCAAACGGCTCGTAGTGTTCCGGGAACGGCCCCTCGGCCATTTTGTCGAGAGCAAACAGACGCCCCAGCCCTTCCGCCTGCATGATAAACGGCCCGGCCTCGCTGCCCGGCGGAGCCGTGCCGTAGTCGGCAACGTCCTGCCCGCTCCATTTTGCGCCATCCCAGTGGAGCAGCTGGCGCTCAGGGTCCCACGCTTTCCCCTGCGGGTCGGCAGAGGCACGGTTATAGAGGATGCGGCGGTTAAGCGGCCACGCCCAGCTCCAGTTCGGCGTATTGCCCAGACCGGACGGATCGCTGTTATCGCGTCGTGCCATCTGGTTGCCTTCCGGCGTCCAGCTGCCGGCAAAGATCCAACAGCCGCTGGCCGTCGTGCCGTCGGCACGCAGCTGTGCAAAGCTGCTGAGCTGCTGGCCTTTTTTCACCAGTACGGTGCCTTTGTCGTCGACCAGATCGACCAGCGCGCGGCCGTTGCTCTCCTGCGCGACCTCTTCCGATGCCGGTGAATCCGGCGTCAGGTAATCCCAGGTCATGTTCAGCACCGCCTCCGGCAGTGCGCCGCCTTCGCTGGCGTAGAGCTTGCGCAGACGCGAGTAGATACCGGCCAGGATTTCACCATCGTTGTGCGCTTCACCCGGACCGTCCGCCGCCTTCCAGTGCCACTGCAGCCAGCGCGCCGAGTTGACGATCGATCCGTCTTCTTCTGCAAAGCAGGTTGACGGCAGGCGGAACACTTCCGTCTGGATATCAGCCGGATGCACATCGTTAAACTCGCCGTGGGACTGCCAGAAGGTCGAGGTTTCGGTGTTTAGCGGATCGATAACCACCAGGAATTTCAACTTCGACAGCGACTCGCTGACTTTCTTTTTATGCGGGAACGAGGCCAGCGGGTTAAAGCCCTGGCACAGATAGCCGTTCACTTCGCCACGGTGCATCATGTCGAAGTAGCGCAGCACGTCGTAGCCTTTATCCCACTTCGGCAGCCAGTCAAAGCCCCAGTTGTTTTCCGCCTGCGCTTTATCGCCCCACCAGGACTTCATCAGGCTGATAAAGAACTTGGGATAGTTGCCCCAGTAGTTCACCTGGCCCGGCAGCAGCGCTTTTGGCGTGTTGGCATCCAGATAAGCGGGCAGCGTAGCCTGTTTGTCGGAAGGCAGGTTCATATAGCCAGTCAGGCTCTGCGACAGCAGGCCAAGGTCGGTTAATCCCTGAATATTGGAGTGGCCGCGCAGGGCGTTAATGCCGCCGCCCGCCATACCCATGTTGCCAAGCAGCAGCTGGATCATCGCCATAGTTCGGATGTTCTGCGCACCCACCGAGTGCTGCGTCCAGCCCAGGGCATAGAGGAAGGTCGCGGTACGATCGCGGGCGCTGGTCTCTGCCAGCATTTGGCAGACTTTCAGGAAATCCGCTTTCGGCGTGCCGCAGATGCGCTCCACGATTTCAGGCGTATAGCGGCTGACGTGCGTTTTCAGCAGGTTCCACACGCAGCGGGGGTGCTGTAGCGTAGGATCGCGCAGAGCATAGCCCTCGCCATCCAGCTGATAGTTCCAGCTGCTCTTATCGTAGCTGCGTGTTTCCGGGTCATAGCCGCTAAACAGGCCGTCTTCAAAGCTGAAGTCTTCCCGCACCAGCAGGCTGGCATTGGTGTAGGACGCGACGTATTCATGCTGGACGGTATCGTGTTCGATCAGGTAACGCAGAACGCCGGACAGGAAGGTAATATCGCTGCCGGAACGGATAGGCGTATAGAAATCAGCGACCGACGCGGTTCGTGTGAAGCGCGGATCGATGACAATAAGTTTGGCGTTGTTATGGATTTTGGCTTCCATCGCCCAGCGGAATCCCACCGGATGCGCTTCAGCGGCGTTGCCACCCATGACAATAATCAGATTCGCATTGCGGATGTCGACCCAGTGATTGGTCATCGCACCGCGACCGAACGTAGGAGCAAGACTTGCTACCGTAGGTCCGTGTCAGACGCGCGCCTGGTTATCGACGGCAAGCATGCCGAGCGAGCGGGTGATTTTTTGCGTCAGATAGCCGGTTTCATTGCTGGAGGCGGAAGCGCACAGCATGCCGGTACTCAGCCAGCGGTTAACCGTGACGCCGTCTTCATTGCGGGCAATAAAGTTGGCATCGCGATCGTCCTTCATCAGGCGGGCAATGCGATCGTAAGCTTCATCCCAGCTGATGCGCTGCCAGCTGTCGGAGCCGGGTGCGCGATATTCGGGATATTTCAGGCGGCTGTCGCTGTGAATGTAATCCAGCAGGCCAGCCCCTTTCGGGCAAAGGGCACCGCGGTTAACCGGATGGTCCGCGTCGCCTTCAATGTGAAATATTGACTGTTTGGCATTTTTTGCGCCATCGCCCATGCTGTAAATCAGCAGGCCGCAGCCAACGGAACAGTAGGTGCAGGTGTTGCGGGTTTCACGAGCGCGTAACAGTTTGTACTGGCGGCTCTCCGCCAGCGCGGCAGTCGGGACAAATCCCAGAGCGGCAGCCGTGGTGCCTGCCATCCCTCCCGCGCAGATTTTAAAAAAACGTCTTCTGCTGACATTCATCGCATTCTTCCTGTATCGATGTTGCTCAATTTTTTTTGCGGCGCTTCCTTCAGAGGTTCACAATTGCCTCAGTTTAAACGCATGCGGTCGCAATGTTACCACATTAACCGTGTGGTTGTTGGTTAAGGATAAAACAGATTGAGCGAAAAACAGCACAATATCGACACAAAATCGGCAGAGGTTATCGGGGCCGGTTTAGCTGAGGTGTGGCCACGAGACAGCCTGCAGCATTCCCGTTCGGACTGGCTGGCGGAAGAGGTTCCGGTGGCGCTGGTGTATAACGGCATCTCCCACGTCGTGATGATGGCCACGCCGAAAGATCTGGAAGCATTCGCCATAGGTTTCTCGTTATCAGAAGGGATTATCAGCAGCCCGACGGAGATTTATGGCATCGATATTCAGCCCGCCTGCGAAGGGATTGAAGTGCACGTTGAGCTGTCCAGCCGCCGCTTTATGGGGCTGAAAGAACGCCGCCGGGCGATGGCCGGGCGGACCGGATGCGGCGTCTGCGGCGTGGAGCAGCTGGAAGAGATCGGCAAGCCCATCGACGCTCTGCCGTTCAGCCAGACCTTTAACCTCGACCATCTTGATACTGCCCTGCGCCAGTTGGGTGACTTCCAGCCGGTAGGCCAGCTGACCGGCTGCACCCATGCTGCCGCCTGGATACAGCCTGACGGTAATTTAACCGCCGGTTGTGAAGACGTTGGCCGCCACGTGGCGCTGGATAAACTGCTTGGCCTGCGCAGCCGGGCGGACTGGGGTGCGGGCGCAGTGCTGGTGTCCAGCCGCGCCAGCTATGAGATGGTGCAGAAGGCCGCAATGTGCGGCGTGGAGATCCTGTTTGCCGTCTCCGCCGCCACCCGACTGGCGGTTGAGGTGGCACAGCGCAGCAACCTGACGCTGGTCGGCTTCAGCAAGCCCGGCCGCGCGATGGTATATACCCATCCACAGCGGCTGATCGGCAGCTGATTTACACCAGTAAAACCTGCGGAAGTTTCTGCTGTAGGGCCGCCAGTGCAGGCAGCGTGGCGGCACCCTGATCGCTGATTAGCGTACCGATCTGCTGGACGCTGGCGTAGTTTATGCGGCTGCTGATGCCGATTTTTGTGTGGTCGGCCAGCAGGATCAGCCCGCCGGACTGTTCTGTCATCGCTCTGGCGATGGCCGCCTCATGCGGATGGAAGCTGCTGGCCCCCTGCCTGGCGTCCACGCCCACCGGCGACAGCAGCGCCAGATCGGCACGATAACGATAAATTTCACTGACCGTCAGCTCACCGCGCGTCTCCTGCGCCCCCGCCCGCATGCTGCCGCCCAGCAGGATCACCTCGTTGTTCAGCGTCTCGTGTTCTTCCGCTGCACTGAGCTTTAGCGCGGCATTCAGGCTGTTGGTGATAATCGTCAGGCCGGACATCGAACGCAGTTCTTCGGCCAGCATGGTGGTGGTGCTGCCCGCATCAATAAACAGGGTCTGCCCGGGCTGTAAAAGCTGCACTGCCGCTCGGGCAATCGCGCGCTTTTCTTTTGCCATGGAGGCACTGCGCACGGTCAGCGGCGGTTCCGGTGCGGCGTCCAGGGCGACCAGGCCGCCGTGTACCCGGCGCGCCATGCCCTGCGCTTCCAGCTCAATAATGTCACGACGGGCCGTTTCCCGGGAGATACCCAGCTCTTTAATGATTCGCTCGGTACTCACCTGATTCAGCGTACTGAGCAGCGCGCGGATGCGATGTAAGCGTGTTTCCTGCAGCATAATTCTGATTTCCTGACGATAACTCACCGTCATAGCCTAACTGACAATGCGGTACTCTGCATGTGTATTTTATTGCGTTTGTGTATTTTGTTGCATTTGTCGAAAAAGTTGCCATGATAATCCCCAGACATCACTGAATGCCTGCCGCCGGGCAAACCTCATTTTTGTAACGGGAGCAATCAATGGCTACACGTTCAACCATCATGGATACCAATAGTTTTCGAGCCGAGCACGCTGACGGGCTGGATGCCGACGTGCGTAAACTGACCGATAAGCGCAGCAAAGTGCTGGGCGAATCCTACCGCCTGTTCTACCGCAAGCCGGTGCATCTGGTGAAAGGTAAGGGACAGTATCTGTGGGATGCGGCGGGAAACAAATATCTCGACGTTTACAATAACGTTGCCAGCATTGGCCACTGCCATCCGGCGGTGATTGATGCGGTGTATCAGCAGATGCAGCAGCTGAATACCCACACCCGATATCTGCACGAATCGATCCTTGATTACTCCGACCAGCTGCTCGCCACCGCACCGGCCGCCGTCGACCGCGCCATGTATATGTGTACCGGTTCGGAGGCCAACGATCTGGCAATCCGTATTGCGCGTTCATACAGCGGCGGTACTGGCATTATCGTCAGTCAGGAAGCCTATCACGGTACCAGCGATCTGACTTCCGGCGCTTCTCCGGCGCTGGGTAGCGGGCAGCCGCTGGCAGCAACCACCCGTCTGGTGCCGCCGCCGGATCATTATCGCGTTAATAGCCCCGATCTCGGGGCCTGGTTCGCCGCTGAAATTCAGAAGCAGATCGACGATATGGCCGCGCACGGCATCAAGTTCGCCGGCTTCCTTGCCGATTCCATCTTCTCCTCCGACGGCGTGCTGCCGGGGCCAAGAGGCTTCCTGAAGCAGGCCGTTGACGTGGTGCATAAGAACGGCGGTATCTTTATTGCCGATGAGGTCCAGCCGGGCTTCGCTCGTACCGGTGATACCTTCTGGGGCTTCGCCCGCCACGACGTCGTGCCGGATGTGATCACCACCGGTAAGCCGATGGGCAACGGGATTCCGGTTTCCGGCCTGCTGGCCAAAAGTGATGTGCTGGCCGCGTTCAGTGACGATATTCCTTACTTCAATACCTTTGGCGGCAACCCGGTGGCGATGGCCGCAGCGCAGGCGGTGCTGAAGGTGATTGAAGAAGAAAAGCTACAGGAACACAGCCGCGTGGTGGGTGCGAAACTGTTGGCGGAACTGTTAACGCTGAAAGATAAGTATGAGTGCGTGGGCGACGTGCGCGGTGCCGGGTTGTTTATCGGTTTTGAACTGGTGACGGATAAAGTCAGCAAAACCCCGAACAAGCCGCTGGCGCTGGACGTTACCGAAATGCTGCGCGACAACCATGTTCTGACTTCAGTAGCCGGGCCTTACGGCAATGTGCTGAAGCTGCGCCCACCGTTGGCATTCCAGGAAAGCGACATCGACTGGCTGGTCGGTGCGCTGGACAAGTCGCTGGCGGCGCTCACCCGCTAGTTTGCCGCTCTGCTGGCCGGGTTAAACCGGCCAGATCCCCCGCCTGCCGGGTTAAATTTTCCTTAGATCATTTCATTGTAACCCTGCGGCGAAATGCTATAACCCGTGCATCTCAGCTGCTGTGAACGATACCCTTACTTTGTTCGGGGCATTGATAACCCTTTTCCCGATCATTTATTTAACTATAATGATCCGACTGCTTACCCGGTGCCGTACTGGTGCCCCCTGATATTAATGGAGATGATGAACATGAGTTATTCACTACCATCCCTGCCTTACGCATACGATGCGCTGGAACCCCATTTCGACAAGCAGACGATGGAAATCCATCACACCAAACACCACCAGGCTTACGTTAACAACGCTAACGCAGCGCTGGAAGGCACTGAATTCGCTAACCTGCCTGTTGATGAACTGATCGCTAAACTGGACCAGCTGCCAGCGGATAAGAAAGGCCCACTGCGTAACAACGCCGGTGGCCACTCTAACCACAGCTTCTTCTGGAAAGGTCTGAAAACCGGCACCACGCTGGGCGGCGATCTGAAAGCGGCTATCGAAAAAGATTTCGGTAGCGTTGACGCATTCAAAGCTGAATTCGAAAAAGCAGCAACCACTCGTTTCGGTTCAGGCTGGGCGTGGCTGGTTAAGAAGGGCGACAAGCTGGCGGTAGTTTCTACTGCTAACCAGGACAGCCCGCTGATGGGTGAAGCGATCTCCGGTGCATCCGGTACGCCAATCATCGGTCTGGACGTGTGGGAACACGCTTACTACCTGAAATATCAGAACAAACGCCCTGACTACATCAAAGCATTCTGGGATGTGGTTAACTGGGATCAGGCTGCTGCCCTGTTCGCTGCTGCGAAGTAATTTGCCGCAGGCGTGATAAAAGCCGGTGACGCGATGCGTTGCCGGTTTTTTTATGCCAATACTGAGCCTGACGCTTCCTGCTTCCTGCTTCCTGCTTCCTGCTTCCTGCTTCCTGCTTCCTGCTTCCTGCTTCCTGCTTCCTGCTTCCCACACGTATCCTTTCATTCAAACGAATGCAAACATTTATAAATGCTGACTAATTGTATTTATTTGATTTTACATGCTGAGAATCATCTATCGACCAGCGCTTAATTCCGTTATATATGGACATCTGGATGGCTAATAAGATTTTGTGTTAGCTTATGCTCTTTCGTTTGTTGCCTGCCGTGATAATTCATTAAAAAATGCAGCGCACCCTTATTGATTAGCCAGAGAATACACGCCTGTGACCGCGCAAAATCGCCTTGAAATGCGCCATATCTCCATCGCTTTTGGCGGTTTTATGGCACTCAAATCGGTGGACCTCACCCTCGAGGGACACTCTGTTCACGCACTGACCGGCGCTAACGGAGCCGGTAAATCAACACTGATGGCCGTTCTCTCAGGTGCATACGATCATTTTACCGGTGAAATTCTGCTCGACGGCCAACCGGTGACTATTCGATCCCCGCGTGATGCCAAACAGCTGGGCATTCATCTGGTCCAGCAGGAAGTGGATGTGGCGCTGGTTCCCGGCTTAAGCGTGGCGGAAAACATCATGCTGGACCGGCTGGCCGAAGGCGGCCAGCTGTATCGCTGGGGTGCCATGCGCCGCCAGGCCCGTGCGCTGCTGGAACAGCTGGATGTGCAGATAGATGTCCGCCGTAAGGTTGAGCACTGCACGCTGGCGGAAAAACAGCAGATTTTACTGGCCCGTGCGCTATCGCATCACTGCCGCTTCCTTATTCTGGACGAACCAACGGCACCGCTCGACCAGCATGAAAGCGAGCGCCTGTTTGCAGTGGTTCGTCGGCTACAGGACAGCGGGATTGGCGTGGTGTTTATCTCGCACCGCATTCACGAACTGAAGGCTATCTGCGATCGCCTGACGGTGCTGCGCGATGGTGAGCTGATTGAAAGCGGACCGATGCAGGATCTGAGCGGTGAGCAGATTGTGGAAAAAATGCTGGGCCACCAGTTGGACGACATCTATCCACCGCGCCGTCCGCCGTTCAGCGAGGAGATCCTGCTGCATATCGACGGCCTGCACGATGAACAGCTGCTGAAGGATATTACGCTGACGCTTCGGAAAGGTGAGATCCTGGGCATTGCCGGGCTGGCGGGCGCTGGGAAAACAGAGCTATGCAAGGCGCTGTTTGGTGCCAGCGCAAGCCGGGTTACGCGGGGAGAGCTGCACGGTAAACCGTGGAAGCCTTCTTCTCCCCATGCTGCCGTTGAAAAGGGCATGGCGCTCATCCCCGAGGAGCGGCGCAAAGAGGGTATTTTTATCGATGAATCGGTGGTGATGAATCTTAGCGTCAGCGCCGACAATAGTTTTTCTCGCTGGAGCCTGTTTGGCCACCGCCAGGCGTGGCGCTGGGCGGAAGAGGTCATTAGCAAACTGGGGATTCGTACCACCGGCCCACGACAAACGCTGCGCCGCCTGTCCGGCGGTAACCAGCAGAAAGTGGCGATTGGTAAATGGCTGCGAAACGATGCCGACGTGCTGATTTTCGACGAGCCGACAAAGGGCGTTGATATCAAAGCAAAAACAGACCTGTTTGAACTGATCGACGGACTGGCTCGCCAGGGAAAAGGGGTGATTTATGCCTCCGGCGAATTTGCCGAGCTGGTCGGGCTTTGCGACCGCATCTGCGTACTGTGGGACGGGCGCATTGTGGCCGAAATGGCCGCCAACGAGACTGACGAAGAAACACTTTTACTTTATTCGACCGGAGGAACACCTGCGTGAGCAGCAAAGAAATTTCCCTCAAGCCGACAGCATCTGTCCGGCACCAGCTGTTTGATTTTCTCTATAAGTGGGGAATGTTGCTGACGGTAGCGGCGCTGATTATCGGTTTTGGCCTGGCATCAGACAGCTTCCTGGAACCGAGTAACATCATCAATATTCTGCGATCTATCGCTATCGTGACGGTGATTGCGATTGGCGTATCAATATCGCTGACTATCGGCGGTTTTGATCTCTCCGTCGGCTCAACCGCATCGCTGGCCAACTCGCTGGTGATCTCCTTCTTCGTCTGGTACGGGTTTGGCCCCACGGCGGCGATTGCACTGACGCTGCTGCTCTGTACGTTGGTTGGCTTGTTTAATGCCTTTATGATCGTCGTGCTGAAGATCCCTGACATGCTGGCCACGCTCGCCAGCCTGTTTGTGGTGCAGGGTGTGGCGATGACCTACAGCTTTGGCGGCTCCATTACCGAAAACATGGTGTTACCAAGCGGTGATATGGCCGAAGGCACCATTCCGGCGGTGTTCTCGCTGCTGGGTCAGGTGCCGATTATCGTTATCGTGATGTTGGTGGTGACGGTACTCGCGCAGCTGCTGCTCTCACTGACCAAGCACGGGCGCCGCATGTACGCCATCGGCGGCAATCCTGAGGCAGCGCGCCTGTCCGGTATCCGTACCAATCGCTATCGCGTGGTGGCGTACGTTATCGCCTCGCTGCTGGCCGGGCTGGGTGGCATTCTGCTGGCTTCCCGTATCGGTTCTTCGCAGGTTAACGCCGGTGGTGGGTACTTAATGGATGCCGTTGCCGCAGCGTGGATTGGGCTTTCTCTGGCCGGTGCCGGGAAGCCAAACGCGCTGGGAACCCTACTTGGTGCGGTGATCCTCGGCGTGCTGCAAAACGGTCTGGTGATGCTGTCCGTTCCCTACTACGCCATGGATATTATTAAAGGCCTGGTACTGGCGGTAGCGCTGGCAATAACCTACGTTCAGCGCCGGCAGTAGTTGCCGAGCACCCCTCTTCATTCAGATAAAACGGTTTATGTGCCCTGCGCAATAAGCCGTTTTTTCATTCATCATTGCAAACATACAGCGGAGTCGTCAGCCCTGAAACCAGCCATGCATCGTCATTAAATCGCGTCAGATACAGGATGAAGGATTTGCTCTTCATCAGATTACGGTAAAACACCTCATCCGGAGCCGTATCTGTTTGACTGACGTTACTCTGCTCCCAGGTCAGTTCAAGTGCGTGGTTTTCAGGATGATAGCGATAATCCATTAACAGCGTTCTGCTCAGTATGAAACGCCCCTCAGGCGCCACCAGACGGCCGGTATAAAGTAATGCCAGACGTTTGCTGCCCAATGTTGTCAGGCTCAGACGCCCCTCCATATGTGCCAATGCATCAGGCTGTCTTATCTCAATATCCACCTTTGCACTACAGGAGAGCACCAGTTTATCCTCAGCAAAGTCGGCATTTTTTTTGCCCTGGATGGTAATGCCTCCCACAGTGACAACCAGAATAACAAAGCAGAAAAGAAGTATTTTCTTCATGGTTTTTGTATGGTTAGTGAAAGATAGTTCTCACATTTCGATTTATTATCTCTCTGATCGGAGAAACATTGCACAAGAAAAGTGGCCTGCTGATTATGTTCGGCGTCGTTTATAAATTGAGTCGCCTTCAGATAAATGCGACTCCTTTTATTAATACAGTTAATATTTTTTTCATTAATGATTTTCTTAACGATATTCATTTTATTCTTATCAACAATTCTGTCACCTGATTCTAAATCAACAACATGGCACAGCCCGACTGAAGAAAATGCGCTTTTATCACTGGATAAAAAACCATCCTGAAATTGAAATTTTATAATAACCAACGAGAACAAAATAACTGCCAGAGTAATGAAGTTGATATTAAAAATTTCCCTCCTGATGAAAGTATTTATGAAGCATCGAAATCTTCTTAAATTACCTTCTCTGGTATCAGGCTGTAATTCTGCAACATTCTCTACTTCTTCAATTTTTTCCTGTTGTTCACACTGGCTTTCACCGACTATCAACACCTCAGCATCAAGCCTGAATCCCTCTCTTGGAGAGGTAATAATGATATCCTCTAATCCCAGCTGCGAAAAAATCTTTCTCAGAAAACTGATATGATTACTGAGGTTGTTGCTGGAGGGAATTAACCCGTGATTCCCCCAAACATTTTGTAGCAACTCATCACGCGTCAACGTCATACCTGAATGAGTAACTAGTTCATTTAAAAGCCTGCAGCCAGGTTTTGAAAGCTGTATCGGAATATTTTCACCATCTAACAGAATCAGTATTCCAACGCAAGCATCAAATTCTACCAAATCATTTATCAAGTATTTCATTAGGTATCTTTATGTGAGGGTTCATTGATACATGTATGAATATCATTTCCTTTAAGATAAAAACGATCTCACCCGACATCTTTAACTCCTTATTAATAATAACCATTCACTTAATCGTTAGGCTTTTAAGTCATGCCATATCTTAATTTTGCGAGTTAATATTCTTAACAACTAAGATTTACAACGAAAAAACAGGATATTATGCTAATATAATTTATTAAAATGGATTTTTATTATGTAATTTTTAACTAATTGATATTAAGTTTTGATTTCTGACAACAAAAGTTATCATTGAGCCACTTGATTATCAGGGGGTTTGTTTTTTATTAATCGGCAGGAGCCGGGTTTACTAAGAAGGAGTTATAAAATGATTGAATCCACCAGGGGTTTTCAAAGAGCAACATCCGTTGAGCGTGTTATCAATGCACTTCATGATTTTTTTAAAGAAAGTGATTCAAATGATGATGCCACGGCATATGCCAGTACCAGAGATATCGCCGACAGATCTGAACTCAGCATCTATAATGCACGGCATATTTTAATCAAGCTGGAAAAAGAAGGCGTTATTACTTCCGTTAAGCAGCGGAAGAGTCTTTACTGGAATAAAACCGACTCATTCACGGATTAACTCAAACATAAAATGACGCATTCAGTATCAGTACTACTGAATGCGTATTTTTATTTTCTCAATAACCATTCCGCATCATCGTTACTTTTTCTCACGTCCTGGATAAACATCTGAAACGCGCAGATCGTAAACCATAGTCGCATTAGGTGGTACCTTTGGCGGATATCCTTTATCACCATAAGCCAGCGCAGGTGGAACCACTATGGTAATCGAGCCATGGTTTTTAAGCTTAGATAACGCCTCTCGGAATACCGGCGGGAATGCTGATATCGGCTGAGATAAAACAATGCCTTTCGCATCCATATCCTCAACAACCATACCATTTGCCAGACTCTCTTTGACAACAACGTCAATTGTTGCACCAGCAGGAATAGGCGTATCGCCCGTATACCCTATACGATACCAAAAACCAGATTCACTTTTTTTGACATTTTTCTGTTTAGTAAAATTATCTATGAACTTTTTAGTCGATTTATCTAAATCGCCCATGTATTTCTCACGACCCGATTTCACCCGTTCGCTGATGTTCATTAATGCCTTATGCAACTCAGCCGGAGGAAGCTTTTCCTTACCCTGGAATGAATCGATGATCCCAGCAAGAACGCTCGGCTTGTCGCTATCCGTTGATGCCCAGTTACGGTTTTCGGCCTGGAGCTGAAGGATCTCTGTTCCAAGAGAAACACCTATTGCATATGCTTCACGGGTTGATTTCTTCTTCAGCGTTTCAGTCGTCACCTCCAGTAAGCCTTTAGCTTTGGATGAGGCACTCTGCTTTGTCGCTTCGGTAAGCTCGGCCTGAGTTGCATCCAGTTTTAACTGTAGCTCTTTAATCTTATTCTCTGCCACCTTGTAATCTGCAGTGGACATTGAATCATCAGTTTTGGCAACATCTCCGGTTGAAACGGCCTTTTTCTGCAACATCAACGCAGTATCTAACTGCCCCTGAAGTGCTTTGATTTTCAGCTGGCTATCAGCCAACTGAGCCGAGCCAGGCACGTTATCAAGCTGATGTTGTAATTTATCTTTTTCTGACTGAATCGCTGCATGCTGTGCCTGAACTGCCGACAGCTCCTGTTGTAAAGATTTAACCTTATTCTCAGCGGCTGCCTTTTCCGTCATTAATGTCGCATTACTGGCCTGCATCTGTTCGCTAGTGATGTTACCTTTTTTCTGTAACAGCATGGCGGTATCAAGCTGTGCCTGAAGCGCTTTTATTTTTTGCTGGCTATCAGCCAGCTGGGCCTCAGTTGGCGCTTTCTCCAGCCGATGCTGTAATTGCTCTTTTTCACCTGCTACAGTTTTTCGCTGCTGCTCGGCAGCGGCGAGCTTATCCTGCAACTCTTTCATTTGCGCGGATAAAGCCGAACTGTGTTGTTCATTGCTTTTGAGTTCGCCCTGCAGTTTCTGCTGGAATTCCTGCTTTTCAGCGAGCAGAGCAGTCTGCTGAATCTGTAATGCATTCAGCTTTTCCTGTAGCGCCTTAATTGTATTATCAGCCAATTGTTTCTCTGCCAGTAGAACGACATTGCTCGCTTTCACCTGCTGACTGGCGCTGATTTCCTTTTTCTGCAGCAGTATAGCGTTGGCATCCAACTCACTTTGCAGGGCCTTAACCTTCTGCTGGCTGTCAGCCAGCTGCGCAGGAGTGGGAGCATGCTCAAGCTGACGCTGAAGTTTTTCTTTATCTGCCAAAAGAACCGCTTGCTGATGCTGGGCGGCGGTCAATTTATCCTGCAGCTCTTTAAGCTGAACGGCAATCGCTGCGCTATTTTCCTCTTTGCTAAGCAGATTGTTTTGCAGTTTTTGCTGAAGCTGCTGTTGCTCAGACTGCAGAGTTGCTTGTTGAATTTGGGACGCGGCGAGTTTTTCCTGTAGAACTTTGATCTTATCTTCCGCTGATTTTTTCTCAGCGATGAACATTTCGCTGCTTGATTTAGCCTGCTCAGTGGCGCTGCGTTCTTGTTTCTGTAGCAGCTGAGCACTGGCATCCAACTGATTTTTTAGCTTAACAACCTGCTGCTGGCTCTCGGCAAGTTGAGCGGGCGTCGGAGCAGCCGTCAGCTGTTGCTGCAGCTGTTGCTTTTCATTTTGTAAATCGGTGAGTTGCTGCTGCCGGGTGGCCAGTTCATCCTGCAGTTTATTTTGCTGTTTTTTTACTCGCTCAAGCGTTTCGCTCACGCTACTGTGGCCGGAGATCTGCAACATAAGCTGCTTATTATCGTCAGCATACTGCTTATTCTCGCTCTCTAACTTGCGCATGGAATTTTCAAGTTGTTGAACCTGCGCTGACGCTTGTGATGCTTTCTGACGGCTTGTAGCAAGATCTGATTCCAGACGATCGTTTTGCTTGTTCAACGTTTCCAGTTTTGTACTCAGCGATGTTTCACGTACGTTGTCGCTCTGAGAACGGCTATTCTTTAGAACCACAATTTTGTTCTGTAATTCATCAAGCTGTAATTTCAGCTCTTTTTGCTTTTCTTGCATCGCAGCTTCAGCCAGCCGGGCATTTGCCGCACGCTGATTAGCCTGCTTCAGATTTTCAGCAAGAGTGCCAGGAGCAGGACGTAAAGTGAATGTCCTGTAAAGGCTCTCAATCATATTCTGAACCATCTGCACATCCTGCGGTGAAGCCGCTGGAATAGCTGCCGCTGCGGCGGACGCTTTATCAGCTGCCTGCTGTAGTGTAGAAAGTTGCTTTTCAAGTTTTTGAATGGTCTGACTTTGCGCCGCAATCTCCTGCTCTTTTTGCGCAACATGCCCTTTTAGCTGTAACAGCTGACGCCGTTCAGGCTCAGTCATCAGCGGCTGATTGACCACAGGTGCAAGTACAGGTTTTTTAGGCACAGACGAGCCTTTACGCTCCGACTGAGGCGCTTTTTTGGCGGGTTTGTACCGCGGAATGTCGGTTTGTTCTTGCTGATACTTACGCGCAAACTGAAGAACTGCCGGTGCTTCATTCGGCTCAGCATAGGCCGGCCGGCCAACAACCGTCAGGCTAAATATGAGCAACGCAATCTGAGAATGAACAAAAGGGAATGCGCCTGGCTTACGATTCATGGACGAGCCTCACCTCGGCGCGTCAGTCCATCCAGTAGTGTTTGAGCGATCTGAGCGCAAAGCAGATTAGCGCGATATCGATACAGGGCATCTACCGTGTCCTGCGTATCGGCATTAATTTTTTGGCGGAGGTTAGCGTATTGAGCGGCCCCATTCATCAGATAATCGAAAGAGTTACGCATACGCGTGTACTGCGCCGGGCTCATCACTTTCAGTGCCTCCAACTGAGACTGGCACTGCTGCAGCTTTTCACTTTCCGTCTTATATTTTTCGCTATGAGTCTCTGCATTGATATTCTGTTGGGCAAGCACAGGCTTTCCGCTATCAACATCAGAGGAAGCAGGTGTAGCCCCAATGGGGGCAGATTGCACTTGCGCGGTATTGGATGATGAACGGACCATCGATTTACCTGAATCTGATGTGGTCTGACAACCCAATAAAAAAAATGCAAAAAATAATATCGCATTATTTCTTGCATACAAAAATAAATTGGAAGATGTTTTAATCATGAATTTCTCAGTTATTTTTCACGGGCACGCCATGATTCACACCACCCTTCCTGGAGAAGCCAATAGTTCAGCTCGGCAGGACGAATCATGTTTAGCTTAGACATAATATTTCGTTTATGAGCGCTGACGGTTTTTTCACTAATGTGAAGAAAACGAGCCACCGCTCCATTACTAATACCCCGAGCGAGATAACGCAGTATCTCCGTCTCACGCCTGGTAAGATTGTTTTTAGATCGTACTGAACACGGTGGTATTAAAATGTTACGTAAATCAGATTGTGGTTCAAGATGACTACGAATAGCAGTAGCGACATCATCAACGGATTGATCTCTGTATAATGATGTATACTGATTTAATTTGCTGATTTTCAGAGCATTTGCTGTATTATTCGATGCAACATCATGAATGATAAATACGCTCAATACACGAGAAGCCAGTCTGCGATTCAAATAATGAAGATTTGCAACTGATACCGTGTCCGCAGACAAAAATATTAACTTTGCCCGGCTGTTAAAAACACAATCGGTAAACTCCACGTTCAATCCCATTGACGAAGAGTTATCACTGATGCAATTCATTAGCCCTTCAGCAAAAAAGCGATTAGGGTCATTGATCACAACTGTTAAATGGTTTCTTTTCATAAATAGATCCTAATGTTATCCCTAACCCGAGAAGTTGTTTTTAATCTCAACAACTCCCCCTGCTATCTCCTGATGGCAATCGTTGGGATTGTATCCCAGAGAATTTAATAAAAAAAGCAAGGCGTCATTAATACATAAATTGCGATATATTATATCGCGCATTATTTGTTGATGGTTTAGATCGTCGCAAGCTATTAATTTTTATTTTAATGGCGATGTTTAATTTCTTACTTAATGACATATTTTTAAGCAAGAAATCATCTGCCGACACAGAGTAAAACATGCTGTTTTAACTGGAAAAATCAAAATTAAAAAAGGAAGGTGTTGCTGAGCGTCTTTTTAATGTTTTTAAAAATTAATGTCAAGACGCTCAGCCAACACGCAGCTTAGAAAGAGTAACCGATGCCGGAGAGATTTTATTTCTTTATAACCGTTCGATTACCAAAATCATTGAGTCGTTGATTCACTCATACTCAAGATAGAATGTTGCAACAGCGGTAAACGGCCCTAAGACAATGTTTTTTTTGGTCAAAGCCTCCGGCTCGGCCTGAATGTAAGCCTGAAAGAAAATTTCATTGCTCCCTGCTTTCAGTTGATAATCTGAAGTCTTTTTACCGAGCGCAAGAGGTGAACCATCAGCCGTTTCAAGCCCAACCGCAATGCCTGATGTTTTCCCTCCCTCCGTTATCGCAAGGAGGTCAGGCAGTGCAAGGCTTCTCTGTCCATCGAAAGATATTCTTACATTCTTGCCTACGCTTAAATCGCACTCCGAAAGCAATAAACTGAATGGGCGAGAATATGATCGCCCATAAACATAAAGTGACTTTTCGATAACAGAATTGAAATTAAGTTCACGCGATTCATTACCCTCATCGATAATGCAGGGTTGAGCAACTAACTGTCCCGAGAAACGCAGATTATCTGCACCGCTATTATCCTCAGCTGCATATGCAGATGAGCCAGCTGCTAAGGCTGTCATCAGCAGGCTGGTATATAAAAACGATCGGCTAAATCTGAGATGTCTTTTCATCCAGCCTGCTCCAGTTAGTGGTATTCAGCCTTTAATGTAGCCGTTGCTTCAAAATTACCATCCGTTAATGTTCCTCCGGGTTTATTCACAGGAACGGCCCATATTTCCGGCTGACTGTTATAGTTAATAGCAATAGGCTTGTTCAGGCTAAATTTAGTTTTCGATCCACCGCTACCATAGTAAATTTGAATCCCGAGATCGCCCAGGTTTGTTTTAATAACACCATCACCATAAGAACCCGTACCAACCAGCGTTAACTGTAGGTCCAGACCCGGTGTTCCGCTCCCGCATTTTAGATTGTAAGGAACCGGTTGCATAAAATTAACCCCATCGATTTTACTGATCGGCATACGACCAGGAAATGCGACAACGATCTGCGAACCCGTATCATCTACACCAATAGTACATTGCGGTGGAATAACTAGCGTCCCGGTAAATTTCAAATTATCTGCAGCATTTACCTGATTGCAGAATAAAAGAGCCAGTGCGAGTGCCGTGCCATTTTTCAATAATTTCATTTTTACTTTCCTTGTTATCTGATTATTGGTAATCCAGTCCAACATTGATCAGTGACCACCAGTTTCCGGCGACTAAGCTTGCACGAGTACGTTCGGGGGCAATGATATAGACTAACTGATTATTCCCTGGTGTTAGCTGAAGAGGAGTAGCATGGCCCCCAACACGGACATCTCTTCCTAGCATATCCGTAAGCCGCAACGCCAGCCCGCTAGCTCCGCTGACCTGAATCAGCTCCGGATTATCGGGGTCCAGAGGCGCCTTAAAGCTAATGGAAACGGAGGGTTGCCTGTTGCTCCAGGTGACGTTGCCTGTAAAGCTATCGCTCATTCTTGAGGCAGAAGAAGCACAATCCTCGAGTTTTATTTCAAACCTCACTGCTTTACCACGTTCGCCAATGTGGCGCAGCTGCGCAGTTCCTATATTACCCATAGAGATATCTTGCCAGGCGGAACTGGTAGCCAAACGGCAGGCACTTTCCGTCAGCGAACCGTGAACATGTATTTCACCGTGCGCCCCGTCTACCTCCCAGTTATCCGCGGCCAGGAGGGCAGGATGATATAAAGTACATACAGCAAGAATCGCAGTTGCAACGACAAACCTGATTGAATGAGAGGGTTGTTCATTCTGCATCAGCGGGCTGCAATTCTTTTTTCCCTGTTGTTTTTGCATACCTGATTTCCTTATCCCGCAGTTTATTCTGTATATCCGTTATTTAGATTTAACCGGTGTCGCCTTGCAGTTCGTGCCGCTACAGGTAAATTTCAGCTGAGGGCGTCCACCGTAGTCATTGATATAAGTTAATACCGGACTATCGCCTAATGCGGCGGCGCCGGATTTAATCGGGGCCTGGCCGTTTGGCGCAATCATTACCGCTTCAAAGTCTTTTGCTGACGGTCCCTTCACGCTGCTACTGGCATCAACGAGGGTGACATAGTATGGCGTCGGATTATTAACAACATAACGATCTCCCTGGCGAGTCAGGGTAATCTTTTCCTGCCACGGCGTGCTGTTGCCCTCGGTCATCAGTGCAGCAGGGCGGTAAAAGAGTTTTACACGCGTTTGCAGCGCGATTTGAAGCGTATTAGGCTTATCGCTGCGAGGTGGGATCTCCCTCAGGTTAAAATAGAAGAGCGATTCGCGATCCTGGGGCAGACTCTTATCTGCGCCTACCGACTGAACTCTAACCTGGCTTTGAGCACCAGGCTCAATGCGCTGTACCGGTGGTAATACGGTTAAAGGTGAAGATACTTTGTTGCCTTTCTCATCTTCAAGCCAGGCCTGAGCCAGATAGGGCAGCTGTTTATTTTCGTTACTGACGCTTAAACTCACCGATTTTTGGCTACCGTCAAACACAATGCGGGTACGATCTAATGCGATAGCCGCAAATGCTGACTGAATCATCAGTGGGGCCAGTACCAGCCCGAGAATAACTTTTTGTTTCATTTTTTCATCTCATCTATTTTTTGTTAACAGCCACGAGGTGGCATGGCAACAGTAAATTTGTCTCTTCGCTGATTAACAGATTCTTAGGCAGTGGCAATTCACATTGTTCTTTGCCATCCCAGAATACTTTCATTGTTTCACCTGCTTTAATACCGGACAGATATACGCTACCGCCGTCATTAACAATCCCGACGCTCTGATTTTTGCTATTTCTGACGGTAGCACCAAACGGTGGTGTGGACCCATCTGCCAGACGGAGGACCGCCATCGCTTTTTTTCCAGAAATAACTTCAAATTTACGATAACCAATTGCGCCTTCAGTCAGGGTCGCCTGAGTTACGGAACGAATAGCTTCAGCATTTTCTGGCAACTTATTCAGATCAATGCTGAGTTTATTTCGGTAATAATTACTTACGTCAGCTAATACAACTTTGCCGAAACGGTTAGACGAGGTAGTTGAACCATAACCACTGACTGGCACACCCGCCACACCATCGGTATCCAACAGGATTCGGGTTCCGCCAATAATACTGGTTCTGTGCAATGCAGCACCTTTCAGCGTTGCGGTTGCCCCACCCTGCACACTCAATCCGACCGAGCTGTATTCTCCTTCCTGATAAGTGGCATTAGCATCAACCTGGGCAATATCACCTTCATGAGAATAATAACCACTTGCCAGCGCTTTACTGTGTGACAATCCACTACTGACCTGATAGTTGTTGTGTTCATCAACCCGTTTGTAATAGCTCGCTTTATTTGTACTATCAGAACGACCCCAGCTGCCGTTATAGCTCAGGCTGGCATCGGTGCCGATAGGCAATGAAAGCGACAAGTACATTCCGTCATCAGTATGCCCGTTATATTTATTACGGAAAGCAGTTAATGACAGGCTTAAGTTTTTTAAGCGTCCTAAGTCAAAATAACTTGCCACCGTAACGTCGTAGCGATCGTTGTCCGGCCTGTCCCAATATGTCTGATGATTATAATTAAGATACGCACTAAGACCAGCCTCACGGAACTGCTGGTTAAAGGAGATGGTATACATCTCTTTACTGTTTTGCGTACGCACACCGGTTATTCTGGCATCGAGATACTCACTCATGCTCATGTAGTTTTTCTGCGAGAAGCGATATCCCGCAAAGGTCACCTGGTTGTCATAGTCATCAAAGCGCTTCGAATAGCTCAACCGATATGAACCGCCTGAGTATGTCTCATCACTATGGGGTAGTTTTGTCCGGGATTGCGTTGCGTCAAATGACAGCGCACCCAGGAACAACAGGTCACGACCGATACCCAGAGCAAGGGCGTTATATCTGCCATCGGATACACCACCGCCATATAACGACCAGCCGTTATTAATACCCCAGGAAAACTCCCCAGAGCCAAACATCGGTCCGCTAGCATGATGCCGCCAGTCTGTTGGGCGACCGGATGCAATTTTATAACGTATCGTTCCCGGACGGGTAAGATAAGGAATGTTCGCCGTATTGATCGAAAATTCCTGCACGCTTCCGTCCTGCTCTTCTACGCGCACATCTAATTTACCGGTAACCGCATCGTTAATATCCTGAATACGGAATGGGCCCGATGCCACCTGAGTCTGCTGTAATACACGTCCCTGCTGGCTGATAATGACTTTTGCGTTGGTTTTAGCCACGCCGGTCACTTCTGGCGCATAGCCACGTAGATTCGGCGGCAGCATGCCATCATCAGTTGCCAACGTAACACCGGTAAAACGGAAACTGTCAAAGATATCAGAGTTGAGGTAGTTCTCACCCAGGGTAAGTTTTGCGCCAAGACGAGCAATCGCCCTGTAGGCGTAATAACGACTCCAGTCCCAGGTCACCTTATTAGATGATTCATTACCTGACTGATGATTGTAGCGACTTTGCCAGTCGGCACGAAAACGCCATACGTCAAAGTTGGCGCCAACGGTACCGTTGCCACTAACATCATAACTCTTATCTCCACTCTTACTCTGGCGCTGCCCCTGGGCGTTAACGTTATAGTCGAACAGCAGCCCCGGAATACCATTGTCCCAGCGCGATGGAGGGTCCCAGTCATCGGAGGTATACTCCAGATAGGCCTGTGGAATGCTCAGATAAACTGTCGATGCGGACAGATCGCTTTTAACCACCGTCCCTTTCAGACTGTCAGCAACCAGACACTCACCGTTGTGCCACCAGCTTAGCTTTTCCTTCATTTGTGGCTTCAGACCAATTTGCTCAACCAGCTCCGGTGTAATACAGGCGTCACTGCCTTTAGGATCGTTATCCGGAGCGAAAAAGCTGATCGGCTGTTCTCTCAGCTGCTGTTTGTTAATATTGACGGACATGATGTAGTCACCCGGCATAACGAAACCAGCGCGGGAAAACTGATTGAGGTCGATATTTTTACGATCGTTAACATCGAGTACATCGACGTTAAAATTGAAGTCCTGGGAGCTAGCGGGAAAGACAGCACCGCTGATGATACAACTAATAATTAATCCCAGAATATGCGGGCGTGTAGAAAAAGACCTAACATAATATGGCGTCATCATTCCCTGACCTTTTTTTATTCCATTCAAGCGCCATAGAGTCATTTACATCAATGGTTCTGCGCCATGCCGAATATTCATCTCAGCAAAGGATTAATGAATCAAAAAGATAACGCGGCTTAGTAGTAATCCATTTTATATTTAATTATGGAATTGTACTCACCAGCGTGCAGTGCTTTATGGTTGCTCACAAGCTGAATAGAATAGTTAAGTGACATCTCTCCTGATTCAAGCTCTCCAGAAGGAAGTGGCACTCCTGGCTTTGCAACATTTCCATCGCTGTCAATAATTCTTAATGCAATACCTTTTGCATCACCCTCGACGGTAAATAATCCCTCATCATTCATACCATCGAACGTTATGGTAAAATATTTCCACTGCGTTAAATTTTCATCATTTTTATTTAAAACGCATTTTACCAGATTTACAGTGATACTTTTTTTTATGCTATGACCATCTCGAATAATTCGGCCAATCGGTACTACGCCCATATCAAGTGTCTGGTCGATACTGTTGATATCAATTGCGCAGGCCGTATCAATGATGCTACCAGCCATCTTTACGTGTCCAGAACCCATATCAGAGGACCAGGCCTGACTGACAGCACTCATGTTCAACAATAAAACTAAAAGGCTTATTTTCTTGAACATAGAGGAAATCCAACAATGGCAAATGAAATCAGTACATGTGGAGTTAGCCCCCACATGTACTCTTCATCAATAATGAATATTACTGATAAGCAAGGGTGAAGCTAGCGGTGCTATCGAACTGGCCCAGCTGAACGGTTTCACCCGGGTTGCCCTGTACGTAGGCAGAGAAGGACAGGGTGTTAGAACCGTTTGCCAGAGTCTGCAGTGCGGTAGGAGTACCCAGCTTGATTTTGTTACTCGCACCGTCTTGCATGATGATGCTGGCGCCAGTTGCTTTGCTCATGCCCAGGGAGTTTTCAATTTTACCTTCGGCACCGGTAAAGGTAACGCTGACAGTTTTATATTTGTCTGCCAGATTACAGTTTGCCAGTTCAATTTTAAAATCAGCAGGGATTGAAGTACCGCCGTTAGCCAGAGCTGAGTTAGAAATCTGACCCATTTCAACAGTCTGATCTTTATTACCAACGATAGAGCAAGGCGCATCAATAATAGAACCTTTGAAGGTTACGCTACCGCTACCCTGATCGGTTGGAGCTACTGGCTCTTCAGCAGCCTGAGCAAAAGTAGCAACACCCATAGCTAAAGCAACGCCAAGTACAATTTTTTTCAGTTCCATTACACTATTCCTTTATTGATATGAAAATATCTTTTTGTCCGTTTTCAAGAATGCAAAAAGCTTTTTGTACTGAATTTTTTCAGAAACAATATTTAACGAACCTAATCATGACTAATATTACATGACATCTGTAGCCACGGAGAAATAGCTACCGATGGTTGCTCGTTGAAAATAATTATTGCAAATCTTGTTCTTCATTTGAAGAGAAAAAAAACATTCCCCAGAATTCGATATATATCTCTGGAACTTTAAAATCGAAATAATAATTGCGGGCTTAGTCTCTTTTCTGGTTTTAATTAGCGATATTTTTTAACTATCCAAGTGCCAATGCGCAGGATTTAGTACTATGCGAAACCACTTCAACAGATAATGACACTGGTTTTGAGAAAAAATAAACCGCCGGACGAAGTTTTTTGATGCGGGGACACAAAAGGTAAGAATTTATGAAGGTATTTAAGGAATCTTAATTTCATCAACCAATTGTTTTTTATATAAAAAAATTAATGACGATGATATAAAAAAACCCGGAACTCTGTCCGGGCAATGTTCTTAAAATTCAGACTTAGCGAATCCGGTCATCTCTTTAAGGCCCATTTCACGGCCCAAAGCAGTGGTCGGATGCACAACAATCAGGCCACGTACGCTTTTTTTCAGCGCCCCCATATTCGCCTGCTCTTTCTTTGTAATAGGGCGGTTGAAAGGCAGCTTTTTAAGTTGTTGCGCTTCTTTACTCAGCTTTTCTGAACGCACAGTGCGCAGACGCTCAATTTCAGCCGCCAGCTTGTCTTTTTCATGCAGCAACTCCCCCAGCTTCTCACTGTCGCCCGATGCCAGCAGGCCTGCTTCTTTGTGGTTAAGGGCATCCAGCTTGTCACTAAGGATTTTAATTTCTGACTGTACTTGTTCTTTCATAACGATTAACCGTTGCAATGATTCATTGCTGAAAAGGATACACTAAAGCGGCGCAAAGCGGGTAAAGAGAGGCTACTTTTTGAAGGCCTGTTTCTGGCTGATAAGTGAAATCAACGAGGTAAGCGACAGGACCATGGTTGAGCGCACCACCTGCTGATAGCGCAGCTGCTGCATGTTGCGTAGTTCTGCATCTTCGATGGCGAAATCAGGGCGAGAAGGAAGAGGGGTTACGCAGTGCAGTTCACCAAAAGGACCCAGAATTTCATCGTCGGTGAAGCGGTATTCGTGGCCATCATGGTTCAGCTCCTCACGCAGCGCCATCAGCAGCTCACAGTCTTCATATTCACTACGATTAATCATCCCTAAACCATAAATCAGCTTCAGACGAACGGATAGCTCGCCGAGCGGGCCATCGCCGTGCAACAGCGGCTCCACCGCGTACTTTACGGCATAGTCATCTTTACGGAACACCTGAATAACCAGAATATTAATCGCCTCTGCCAGCAATTCGACGGCAGCGATCAAAAAGCTTCTCACCGATCGTCCGGCGTTAAGGCGCTCCAGCACCCTGTTTTCAAAAGCCTGAGGTTGTTCCATGAGTGCCTGCATATCATTCATCATAGGGCAGAGTAATGCCAGCGCGGGCACAGCGGCAAAGCTGTGCCCTGATTGTTCGTCCCTGAGGAGCGCGTTCACCGGCATTATGCCATAGCGCTCCAGGCTTTCACTACGTCCTTAACCACATCACTTTTGGCATCAAGACCTGAGATCTGAGCCAGCGTGGTCGCGACATCCTGCTTCGCGAGGAGCTCTGCCAGCTCCTGCGCCTGCGGGTCCTGCTCACTGTGATAACGCAGCGCGGCGGCAATCCCGGTTACCAGGTTATCGTGAGGAAGCTGATATTCCAGCGTACCTAGCGTTGGCTTAATCAGGCGGTCCCCGGCGCTGAGTTTGCGCAGCGGCTGGCGGCCAACCCGCTCAACGTCATCTTTCAGGTATGGGTTTTCAAAACGACCCAGGATTTTCTGAATATATGCCGCATGCTTATCCGCTTCAAAACCGTAACGCTTAATCAGTACGGCACCACTTTCTTCCATTGCACCTTTAACTACCGCACGCACCTGTGGATCGAGAATCGCTTCGCGAATGGTGTTATGCCCCGCCAGCTGTCCAAGATAGGCGGTAATGGCATGCCCCGTATTGAGCGTGAACAGTTTACGTTCAACAAATGCCATCAGGTTGTCGGTCAGCTCCATACCCGGGATCGCAGGCCGTGTTCCTTTAAACTGGGTTTGATCGACAATCCATTCACTAAAGGTTTCAACCGTCACTTCCAGCGGATCGCTGCTGCCGGCTTCAGAAGGCGGGACGATACGGTCAACGGCGGAATCCACAAACCCCACGTTCGCTTCAACCCAGGCATGATACTGCTCGGGTAGCGCTTTCAGTACGTGGCCTTTTAACTGTGTGGTACCGCGAACCATATTTTCGCAGGCAATAATATTCAGGGGACGGGTATTAGCGTTATCACTGCGTTTGGCCAGTCCTTTGGCGATGCCACCAGCAATGCGCTCGAGGATCTGTGGACCAACCGCCGTGGTAACGATATCAACCTCAGCCACCAGATCGACAATATCGTCGCTGGTGCTGTTAACTGCATTCACACCTTTTACTATCTCAATCTGTGCCTGTTCACCGACCACGTGAACCGGGTACTCATGGCGTGCGTTAATCGCGTCCAGAACCACCTGATTCACGTCCGCGAACGTCAGTTGAATACCCGCGTCGGCCAGCAGTTTACCGATAAATCCCCGGCCAATGTTACCCGCGCCAAAATGTAAAGCTTTCATGATATTACCCACTTAAATTGTTCAGGAATCGATCCAAAAAAGGCCGGGCATGCCCGGCCCTTACGGAATACATCACCACTCGCTGAATCAGGCGCTGGTTTTACCGGACAGCAGATCCAACACTTCTTGTACGCTGGTAGTGGTCGCCAGTCGGGCAATCACACTGTCATCGTCAAGGGCATTGGTCAGGCTGGTAATCACCTGGATATGCTCGTTGTTGCGGGCGGCAATACCAATGACGAGGCGAGCGATGTCATCTTCTTCCTCACCGAAACGCACGCCTTCCGGGTACTGGCAAAATACCACGCCGGTTTTCAGCACGCGGTCTTTAGCAGCGATGGTGCCATGCGGTACGGCAATCGATTCACCCAGGTAAGTCGGCGTCAGTTTTTCACGCTCCAGCATCGCTTCTACGTATTCCGGCTCGACGTAGCCGCCTTTTACCAGCTGTTCACCGGCAAAGCGAATCGCCTGCTCTTTATCGCTGGCATGATTGCCAAGGAAGACATTGCTGGCAGTCAGCTTGAACAGATGCTCCTGGCCCTCATCAAAACTGTCACTGAGCGTAGTGCTCACTTTCTCGCGATGTTCGGCACTGCGGTTAGCTTCAACCAGACGTGCGGTCAGATCGTTATACAGGCCGCTGTCGAGGAAGTTAGTCAGTGAAATATGCTGTGCGTGAGGTGCCTGGCGCATCGCACGCTCGGTCAGATCGCGGTGAGTGATCACGAGGTCAACATCACCCGGCAGACTGTTAATCGCCGTGTTAGTCACGGAAATATTACCCAGACCCGCATCGTTAACTTTCTTACGCAGCACGCCTGCACCCATCGCGCTGGAACCCATACCGGCATCACAGGCCACAATGATTTTGCGCACGTGGGATAAATCAGAGTGCAGTGCATCGGCACCGGCGACAGTTGCTGACTGGCCTTTTGATTCGGCTTTCATTTCCTGCATACGACGTGTTGCCGCTTCGATGTCGTCTTCTTCTTTAACCTTGCTGGTTTTCAGCAGCACGGCTGAAACCACAAAGGAAACGGCGAAGGCCGCAACAATGGCCGCGATGTTCGCGAAGTAGGCACCTTTTGGCGTCATCGCCAGTACGGCGAGGATAGAACCCGGAGATGCCGGTGAAACCAGCCCGCCGTTCAGCAGCGTCAGGGTAAACACGCCGGTCATACCGCCCAGAATAACCGCAAGGATCAAACGTGGGTTCATCAGCACATACGGGAAGTAAATCTCATGGATACCGCCCAGGAAATGGATAATCGCAGCGCCACCGGCAGACTGCTTCGCGTTGCCACGGCCGAAGAACATGTAGGCCATCAGCACGCCCATGCCCGGGCCCGGGTTCGCTTCAATCAGGAAGAAGATGGACTTACCGGCTTCGCTGGCCTGCTGGATACCCAGCGGCGAGAAGATACCGTGGTTAATCGCATTGTTCAGGAAGAGGATTTTTGCCGGTTCAACAAAGATAGAGGTCAGCGGCAGCAGGTTGTTCTGCACCATCAGATTTACGCCGGCGGCAAGGATATGCGACAGGCCTTCAACCAATGGACCGATAGCCAGGAATGCCAGGATCGCCAACAGCATGCCGATAATACCGGCAGAGAAGTTGTTAACCAGCATTTCGAAGCCGCTTTTAATTTTACCATCAACCTGACGGTCGAAGGTTTTGATTGCCCAGCCGCCCAGCGGACCAGCAATCATTGAGCCGAGGAACATCGGCATATCGGCACCCACAATCACGCCCATAGTCGTAATTGCACCAACCACACCACCGCGATCGCCACCGACCAGACGTCCGCCGGTATAACCGATCAGCAATGGCAGCAGATAGGTAATCATTGGACCAACCAGCTTGGCCAGCGTTTCGTTTGGCAGCCATCCGGTTGGAATAAACAGCGCGGTGATAATACCCCAGGCAATAAATGCCCCGATATTTGGCATTACCATATTACTCAGAAAGCGACCAAAGTTCTGAACCTTGATCTTAATATCTGATGAGGACATAAAAGCACACCTCTTATTGGTACGCGCTGACCATTAAGAGAGCGCGCTGATGTTGTTTGAAGACGGTTACGGCGAAAAAGCCGTCAGTATCACTGTATGCAAGCGGACTCTATCACGCGAATATGACGCTGCGTAGTCGCACAATAATATGTGATGTAGATCACTATATATGAAGGGCTTAAGGGGGTGTTTTCGTGATGTTCATCACAATTTTTGCGTTTAAAAAAAATACACTGCTGAAAAAAAAGCCTTGAACAGTGGAAAAATGAGATGAAAATCACAAAATCAAGCATCATGTTTGTTTCTAAAACGTGATGATGATCACAATAAATTTTACGCGAAAATCCTTGTTCCGCTCAATAAACTCAACTCACTACCGACCAGTACAGGCCTGTCGCAAACAACACCGCGAACGGCAATATCATGCTGTTAAAAGGTTGAAAGGAAAAACGCTAGTCCTGCTCTAACAATGTCACTTTCGTTTTTTGATAATCTAATTAGTGCCACAGGGCGCATAATATATTCATTAGTATGGAAATATCACACACTGAGAAACATCTATTACTTTTTTTAAAAAATATGAGTTTAATTTCATTATGGATATGATTCTATTCAAACAAATCAAATTCAAAATTGAATCGCTAACATTAAGTCAACGCAAATTTCAAATAAACAGGGAGATTATTGAATGAGCTTTCGTGAACTAACGACTTCAGAACTTTCACAGGTTAGTGGTGCTGGATGTGGCGTTTTGGGCATGCATGAAGAACGAGCTACTGCTACACATCTTCAGTCATTAATGGAAGTTGCTAAGCTTTACTCCCAGGTCGATCCACGATATCGCGGTATGGATTATCGTATGGTTGCTGCCACTGAGCCAAGCGTACGCAGAGCACTGATCAAGATTGTTGACGACCTGGGTGCCGGTGGCAAAGAAACAGCGAACGCATGGGCAAACGGCTGCTGGTAAAGCTCACTTTTCTGGCGTGAATGAGAAAAAATAGGGGCTACAGAAATGTGGCCTGTTTGTTATTAACATCATGAAAATAAAATAACCCACGTATATCCTTGCTGAACTCCCAAACACTTGCCATTTTAATAAAATGCTATAAATCATAGTTAATATGATATACCACAATGAAATTCCAACCAAAATAAACATATTACCACCACACTTAAAACCTCGAATTAAATTAACCATCACATAACACCAGCGATCAATAAAATTGACTTATCAACATTGCTTATGGATGAAAAACTATAATTTAGATTATATTTTTAATGTAAAATCACTTCGTTGGCATTGTGTCAACATAGGGAATAACTTCATAAAATGGAGAAAGAAAAATGAGTATCCGTGAATTAAATAAATCTGAACTTTCGCAAATTAGCGGCGGCAGCATTTCAGACAGTGAAATTTTCGGTCTTCGCTTTGAACGTCTGTTAGACGTGGCAAAACTTTATTCTCAAGTCGATCCAAAATATCGCGGTATGGATTGCCATGTCATTGCTGCAACAGAACCAGGCATTCGTAAGGCCATGATTACCATCATTGATTCTGTTGGTGCTGGCGGCCAGGAAACCGTTGACCAATGGCTGAATGGTAACTGGTAAGCTACCCCTTCTGGTAAAAGCTCACTAATATCGAAGGCCACAGAAATGTGGCTTTTTAGTAAAAATTAATAGATTGAAATTTAGCAGCATGTTCCTCTATTAATTTCATAACTTCTGGATAATTAAAAAACTTCGCATTATGCTTTTTAAAACCCACCTGAATTAATGAGACAACAAACACATACACCAATAGTTTTTAATCCAAAACATACCAAAAAGAGACTTATGTTATAAAAACATAAAATGGAATTATGGATAATTTATTATTTAAAACTCCTTAACCAAAGATATCATAAGTCTGCAGGAATTCTGTTTTTTATAGAATTTAATAAATATGGAGATTTATAAAATGAGCATTCGTGAACTAACCATTGTTGAAGCTTCACAGGTAAGCGGCGCAGGAAATAGCAATCCAAACTACTATAGAGACGCAGGCGAGACTTTAATCGCACTAGGGGAAATCGCGAAGCAGTATGCTCTAAACGATCCGCAATATTTTGGCATGGATTACCGTGTTATTACGGCTACGGATCCAGGCTTACGCCAGGAGGCTATCAGAGTTGTCAATATCCTGTGTGGTGGTAAAGGCGGAGAAAAGAACGTAGATTCATGGATAAAGCTCTATAGCTGATTCAAAAATTAAGGCCACAGCAGTGTGGCCTTTTTAATATCGTGAAGAATAAAATTAAGCGGGACGGGATGATTACCCCACCTCATCTATTACTGAATGCTGTTCAGTACGCCTTGCGCCTGATTAAGTGCCTGAGCGTTCATGCTCAGGTTGCTCATTAACGTGTTGTAAGCGGATGCCTGCTCCTGGGTTGGGAACTGCACCGCCGAGCCGTTAAAGCTGACGCGCGTTCCCTGCTGCTGCAGGAAATCACCGGCCTGGATCACATCCTGGCTCAGCGTTTGTAGCGTAGGCAGCAGAGGCATTAATGCGTCCGCCGGCTGCGTCACCACTTTATTAAAGACATTGTCATAGACGGTTTTCAGATCTTCCGGCTGCTTCAGCGTGGCTTTACTGCTATCCGCCTGCGTTTTCGCCGTCTGAACCTGCTGAGTCAGCACGCCTAATGAACCGCTGGCCTGGCGCAGTGAATCACGGCGGGTCAGATAGTCCTGCGGGGTACGAATGGCCGAAAGCTCATCGACTACGGGTTTTAATCCGGAATCGACCGCCTTGTTCACCTGCTGAGAAAAACCGTAGATAATGGCGTAATCACTGACGTAATTGCCGAACTTCTGCTTCTGATCTTCGCTCAGCGAAGGCAGATGCTCCCCACTGCGCATCACCGTATTTTGCAGGAAATCGATAAACGCCTTGCGTTGGTCGGCTTCTTTATCACCGCAGCCGGTTAGCTGCAGCACCAGAAACAGCGCCATAAACGGCACCAGCAAACGCATCCAGATGCGTGCAGGTCCTTTGGTCATGGAAAAAACTCCTGTTAACTATCTTGCGGGTTGTGAAGAAGATAAATCCTGAATGAAGGATAGTCGAACTCGTTTTCGAAGGATAGCGCGATCGTTGGTGTCGCCGTCGAGGATCGATAATCGCCGATGCTGGCAGATTGGCAGATTGGCAGATTGGCAGATTGGCAGATTGGCAGATTGGCAGATTGGCAGATTGGCAGATTGGCAGATTGGCAGATTGGCAGA
>NZ_JAFBFW010000009.1 GCF_016909495.1 Pantoea coffeiphila
TTGGCAGATTGGCAGATTGGCAGATTGGCAGATTGGCAGATTGGCAGATTGGCAGATTGGCAGATTGGCAGATTGGCAGATTGGCAGATTGGCAGATTGGCAGGACTGTGACAGGTAAGTACGGCTTATGCTACCTAAGCCAATGACATTTAAGGCGACAGAGATAACGCCTTTCAGTTTTTGCAAAGCAAAACAGAAAAATAATTAAAAAATATGACCTGAATCACCAGGATTAGTCTAATACTTAAGGTCCTGGCGTTTCCCTGTGCTGCCTCGCAGTTTTCCAGCGGTTGATGTCCGCCAGTATTCTGAGCCTGAGCTTGAGGCTCTACTCCTCTGGTTGTTCACATTAAGTGAGTTTAATGAGGTGTGTACTTATGGAAACAAAAGATCCAATGTTTGAATTACTCTCCAACCTGGAGCAGATCGTGTTGACGCGTGATGTGATGCAGGCTGGTGCGATGACAGAAAGTGAAGTAGCCATGCCCGAACCAAAACGGATCAGGGAAATTAGCGGCATGCAGATTGATGAGTTTGCCCTGGCAATGGGCGTCAGTGTTTCATCGGTGAAAAGCTGGGAAGCACAACGTACCAAACCGTCAGGCAGCGCACAGAAGCTGATGCAGTTGATTCATTCGAATCCGTATCTGGGACGACAGTTGCTGGAAAGATAAAAGAACGAAAAAACAAACCCGCCACAGGGCGGGTTTTATGCAGGAAAATCTTAGCGTCCCGCTTTCATATCAATGACAAAACGGTACTTCACGTCACCCTTCAGCATCCGCTCAAACGCATCTTCAACCTGATTCAGGCCGATCACCTCAACATCCGACACGATATTGTGCTGGCCACAGAAATCGAGCATCTGCTGGGTTTCCTTGATGCTGCCGATCGAGGTGCCGGAAATACTCAGGCGTTTAAAGACAATTGGCGTGACGTTGGGTGACGTGTGCGGAGAGTCAGGGATGCCCACCAGTACCAGATGACCGTTGGTTTTCAGCGCATTGAGGTATGGGTCCAGATCGTGGGGTGCGGCCACGCAGTCGAGGATCATATCCAGACTGTTCTTCACGCTCTCCATCTGCTCTGCATCTTTCGACACCACCACCTGGCTGGCACCCAGGCGCAGCGCATCGGCACCTTTCGCCGGTGAGGTGGTAAACAGCACCACTTCGGCCCCCAGTGCACTCGCCAGCTTCACCGCCATATGGCCAAGGCCGCCCAGCCCGATAATTCCCACACGCTGGCCCGGCTGCACGTTCCAGTGCTGAAGCGGTGACCACGTGGTCACACCGGCGCACAGCAGCGGTGCCACCGCGCTCAGCTCCAGATTATCCGGAACGGAGACGACAAATTTACTGTCAACCACGATACTGTCGGAGTAACCACCGAAGGTCATACCGCCGATGGTTTTCTCTTCGCTGTTATAGGTTGCGGTAAAGCCTTCTTCGCAATACTGCTCTTCACCACCGTGGCACTGAGCGCAGTGGCCGCAGGAGTCGACCATCACGCCTACACCCACCAAATCACCCGCTTTAAACGCGGTAACGTCGCTACCGGTGGCGACAACGCGCCCAACGATTTCATGTCCCGGCACCAGCGGGAACTGGCTGACGCCCCATTCGTTACGCGCCATATGCAGGTCAGAGTGGCAGACGCCGCAATAGTGGATGTCGATATGGACATCACCGGCCTGCAGGTCGCGGCGCTTGAATTCGAAGGGTTCGAGAGGGGTGTTGGCTGCCTTTGCAGCGTATCCAAAGGATTGCATAACTGTCTTAACCTGAATGGCAAAAACCGCACAGGGTAAGGAAATGGAGCCCCAGGGGCAAGGTGGAATTGTAAGGCGGGGTGTCTGCGCGATAAAAAAGGGCGGACCGATGGCCCGCCCCTTATGGCAGCAGATTACTGCAGCAGGGAGATATCCGCAACCTGCAGGAACAGCTCGCGCAGCTTAGCCAGCAGCGTCAGGCGGTTAATACGCACCGCCTGATCGTCAGCATTTACCATTACCTTGTCGAAGAAGTTATCCACCGTTTCGCGCAGCTCAGCCAGCTCGATCAGCGCTTCCTGGTAGCGGCCTTCTGCGAAGTAAGGCTGCAGCTTGCTGCTCAGGGCAGACACATAGGTCGCCAGCTTGATCTCTTCATTCTCTTTCAGCAGCACGGCCTGCACGCTGTCGTTCAGCGGTTCGCTGGACTTGGCAAGAATGTTAGAGACACGCTTGTTGGCGGCGGCCAGCGTGGCTGCGGCTTCCAGCGTACGGAAGTGAGACACTGCCTTCATGCGGGCATCGAAATCCGCCGGACGGGTCGGACGACGCGCCAGCACGGCCTGGATGGTATCCACGCTGTGGCCTTCTTCCTGATACCAGGTGCGGAAACGACCCAGCATAAAGTCGATCACCTCATCCACCACCTTGGCGTTAGACAGCTTGCTGCCGTACAGGCGCACCGCTTCTTCCGTCAGGGTTTGCAGATCCAGCGGCAGGTTTTTCTCGACGATAATACGCAGCACGCCAAGCGCGGCGCGGCGCAGAGCGAACGGGTCTTTGTCGCCTTTCGGATGCTGACCGATGCCGAAAATCCCGGCCAGGGTATCCATCTTATCGGCAATCGCCAGCGCGCAGGCAATCGGGTTCGACGGCAGCTCGTCACCGGCAAAGCGCGGCTGATACTGCTCGTTCAGGGCAACCGCAACATCTTCGGCTTCGCCATCGTGACGCGCATAGTGCATGCCCATCACGCCCTGGGTGTCGGTAAATTCGAACACCATGTTGGTCATCAGATCGCACTTGGACAGCAGGCCAGCACGGGTCGCGTGATTCACATCCGCGCCGATCTGGGCAGCAATCCAGCCCGTCAGCGCCTGAATGCGGTCGGTTTTATCGCGCAGGGTACCCAGCTCTTTCTGGAACAGCACGGTTTCCAGGCGCGGCAGGTTATCTTCCAGACGACGCTTACGGTCGCTGTTGAAGAAGAACTCGGCGTCGGCGAGGCGTGGGCGCACCACTTTCTCGTTACCGGAGATAATCTGCTGCGGATCTTTCGAGATAATGTTCGTTACGAAGATGAAGTTTGGCAGCAGCTTGCCCGCGGTGTCGTACACCGGGAAATACTTCTGATCGCCCTTCATGGTGTACACCAGCGCTTCAGCCGGAACCGCGAGGAACTTCTCTTCAAACTTCGCCGTCAGCACCACCGGCCACTCCACCAGGGAGGTGACTTCTTCCAGCAGGCTTTCGCTCAGATCGGCAACGCCGCCGATTTTACGGGCAGCTTCTTCGGCATCGGCTTTGATCGTCGCTTTACGGGCGTCGAAATCCGCCTGCACTTTACCGCGCTCCAGCAGGATCGCGGGATACTGGTCGGCGTTATCGATGGTGAATTCCGGCTCGCCCATAAAGCGGTGGCCGCGAATGGTACGCGCCGAGTCGATGCCCAGAATGGTGGCCGGGATCAGCTCATCGCCGAGCAGAATGGTCACAGTATGCACCGGACGCACGAACTGCACGTCAGACGCGCCCCAGCGCATCAGTTTCGGGATCGGCAGCTTAGCCAGTGAGGTGGCGATCATCGCCGGCAGCAGCGCCTGCGCGCTTTCACCGGTCACTTTCGCACGGTACACCAGCCATTCACCTTTGTCGGTGCTCAAACGCTCGGCCTGATCGACGGTGATACCGCAGCCGCGCGCCCAGCCTTCGGCAGCCTTGGTGGCCACGCCGTTGGCATCAAACGCGGCGGCAATCGCCGGGCCACGTTTTTCCACTTCGCGATCCGGCTGCGCGGCGCTCAGGCTGGCGACTTTCAGCGCCAGGCGGCGCGGCGCGGCGAACCACTTCACGTCGCCGTGGGCCAGGCCTGCGGCATCCA
Organism: Pantoea coffeiphila; assembly: GCF_016909495.1. Taxonomy (GTDB): domain Bacteria; phylum Pseudomonadota; class Gammaproteobacteria; order Enterobacterales; family Enterobacteriaceae; genus Erwinia; species Erwinia coffeiphila. Next base: position 3,873 of record NZ_JAFBFW010000009.1, read on the forward strand.
GTTCAGCGGTAAAGTTAGCCGCGAAGGACTCGGCCAGGCTGCGCAGGGCTTTCGGAGGCAGCTCTTCGGTGCCGATTTCCACCAGGAAGGTTTTTTCAGTCATGGCTGCCTCTTATTTCTTGTTATTGCACATCGGGAAGCCCAGCGCCTCGCGGGAGGCGTAGTAAGCTTCGGCCACGGATTTCGTCAGGGTGCGGATACGCAGAATATAACGCTGACGCTCGGTGACGGAGATGGCTTTACGGGCATCCAGCAGGTTAAAGCTGTGTGCGGCTTTCAGAATACGCTCGTAGGCAGGCAGCGGCAGCGGTTTTTCCAGCGCCAGCAGGCTCTGCGCCTCTTTCTCGTACTGCTCGAAGCAGGTAAAGAGGAAGTCGACGTCGGCGTATTCGAAGTTATAGGTGGACTGCTCCACTTCGTTCTGATGGAACACGTCGCCGTAGGTGGTTTTACCCAGCGGACCGTCGCTCCACACCAGATCGTAAACGCTGTCCACGCCCTGGATGTACATCGCCAGGCGCTCAAGGCCGTAGGTGATTTCTCCGGTAACCGGTTTGCACTCCAGGCCGCCAACCTGCTGGAAGTAGGTGAACTGCGTTACTTCCATGCCGTTCAGCCACACTTCCCAGCCCAGACCCCAGGCACCCAGCGTTGGGTTTTCCCAGTTATCTTCCACAAAGCGGATATCGTGGATGGTCGGGTCCATGCCCAGCTCTTTCAGCGAGCCAAGGTACAGCTCCTGAATATTGTCCGGTGACGGCTTGATGATCACCTGGAACTGGTAGTAGTGCTGTAAGCGGTTCGGGTTTTCACCGTAGCGGCCGTCGGTAGGGCGGCGTGACGGCTGCACGTAGGCCACCGCCGTTGGCTCTGGCCCCAGCGCCCGCAGGCAGGTCATCGGGTGAGAAGTACCAGCGCCCACTTCCATATCCAGCGGTTGGATGATGGTGCAGCCCTGGCGCGCCCAGTAATCCTGTAAGGTCAGGATCAGGCCCTGGAAAGTCTTGGTATCAAACTTTTGCATGTTGATTTCGCACGCGATACGAGTGGTTAAAAAAGTGGGCGTCAGTATACCCTTTGACCGGGTTGATTACCAAAATGGTAATGATAACGGCGGTGATTTAATCGAATTCGCTGCTTTTGTCGGCGACGCCACACATTTTATTCGTCCTGTTCCGAGTTTTTGCTCGTCGGGTTGTTGAAGTCCGTTCCCCTGGCCAGGCTTAGCGGGCATCGATACGGATTTTTTCCCGGCAAACAGGATTGAAATAATGCAGAAAATTGGCTGGATAGATAATTTGCGCGCGGTGGCGTGTTTGATGGTGATTATGATCCACACCACCACCTGGTACGTGACCACCGGAATGTCGGTCGGCGAGCACAGTTGGGATCTGTCAAACCTGCTGAACTCGGCATCCAGGGTGTGCGTGCCGATCTTCTTTATGATCTCCGGCTACCTGTTTTTCGGCGAGCGCAGCGCGCAGAAGCGCCATTTCCTGCGCGTAGTGCTGTGCCTGCTGTTCTACAGCGCGATTGCGCTGGCCTATATCACCCTGCTGACGCCAATTAATGAAGTCACCTCGGTGAAAAACCTGCTGCAAAAACCGATCTTTTACCACCTGTGGTTTTTCTTTGCGATTATCGCCATCTATATGTTTTCACCGCTGATTCAGGTGAAACCGGTCAGCGCGGGCTATATGGCGATTGTCATTCTGGTACTGGCTGTGCTGGCGAATCCAAATACCGTCGACGGTTCGATCGCCCGCTTTCACTGGCTGCCGGTAAACCTCTATATCAACGGGGATTCCATCTACTATCTGCTGTACGCGCTGACCGGTCGGGCCATCGGCACGATGAAAACCGACAGGCCGGGCGTCAGTTGGCTGGCCGCCATCACCTTTATCGCCTGCGTACTGGTGATCGCCTTCGGCACCAAACGCCAGTTCGCCATTAACGGCGCCTTCGCCGATACCTGGTATCTCTACTGCGGCCCGGCGGTGTTTATTGCCGCCGTTAGCCTGCTGGTGCTGTTTAAAAACACGCTAAACGACCGCCCTTTGCCGATTTTAGCCACCATTTCGCGCTATTCATTGCCGATTTACGGCTTCCACGCGCTGTTTATCCACTATATGCGCACCCACGGGCTGGATAATACCGACCATCCGTTGATCGACATCCCGCTGGTGTTCGCCATCACCCTCGGCGGCAGTCTGCTGCTGGCCATTGGCCTGCAGCGCATCGATAAACATCACCTGGTGAGCTAGTCCGCCTGCCAGCGCTGCTGAGCGCGGCGCAGCTGGCGGGAGGAGGAGAACCCTGCCGCCAGCGCCGCCTGCTCGTTGCCTTCGCCCTGCTGGCGACGCTGCTGGACAATCGCCAGCCGCAGCTGCTCGTGATACTCACGTACGCTGATGCCGAGATGCTGGCGGAACAGCCGCGTCAGATGGCGCGCACTAACGTGGACTCGCTCGGCGATGTCATCCAGCGACCACTCCTGCTCCGGCTGCTGGATCAGGAGATCCTGGGTGCGGTGAATGGCCGGATGCATATGGTTGCGGTAGCGCAGCCACGGCGAAAGCTGCGGATCATCCCCCGAGCGGCGGAAGTAAACCACCATTTCCCGCGCCACGTTGAGCGCCATCTGCGAGCCACACAGGCGGTTAATCAGATGCAGCGACAGATCGATGCCGGCGGTAATCCCCGCGCTGGTCCAGATACCGCGATCTTCGATAAAGATACGGTTTTCCCGAACGATAGCGGCAGGTTCGGCGTTTTTCAGACGTGCTATCACTTCATGATGGGTGGTGCATTCCACACCGTGCATCAGACCTGCGCGGGCGGCCAGCAGCGAGCCGGAGCAGACGCAGATCAGGGTAATATGGCGGGCGTGAATCGCGGGCTGGATGCGCATCAGCCAGTTGCGGGCGGCAATAGCCTGCGGGGTGTCAAACCATACCGAAGAGTCCTGCACGCCCGGCACGACTAACAGGCTGCCGGGGGGTAACGTTTCCGGCAGCGGCTGGATGCGGCTGATGGCCATATCCGTTGAGCTCAGCACGGTTTCATCGGGGCCAATATAGTGCAGGCTGAAGGCCCCGTCGGCCAGCTTCAGCGTCTCCGCCGGGCCGGTCAGATCGAGGGTCATCACACCGGGCAGGGTCAAAAACCACACCGGAATCGTCATATTATGCAAGCTCCTGCAGGCACTCCTCCACCGTGCGGATCGCGGCGAAGCGATCGATCAGCACGCTTTCGGTACGGTGGTGCAAATCCGCCACGCTGAGCGTAATGCCTTTATGGGTAATGGGGAACGTCAGCGTTGCTTCCGTCACAAACGTCACGCGGTAGCCGAGGTCCGACGCCACGCGCGCGGTGGTTTCACAGCACTGCTCGGTACGGATACCGCTCACAATCACGTGCTTCACCTGCCGCTGCTCCAGCCACTGTAGCAGACCGGATTCCGTCAGCGCATTATGTACCGTTTTTTTCACGGCGTGTGCCGCCTGATGGGTCAGAAACGGCAGGCGAACCACCAGGCCGGACGCCGGTGAAAACGGGCCTTCCGTTTCCACATGCAGCACGTCCACCACCGGAATTTCTTTCTGCTGACAGCCCGCAATGAGCCTGCTCAGCGCCTGTTCAAACACGGGCGTTTCTGGGGTTTGCTGATAGCCACGATGATAGAACGATTGCTGCGCGTCAATTACCAGTAAAACGGTATCGGTCATTTTCGGACTCCTTACCTGAGGGGAATAACCCTATGATGGCAAGGATTGGCGAGGGAAAGAAGGTCAGAAACGGACACGTTGCTGCCGCTGCGGGACATCAGACATCTTATTTAATGAAACCATGGTTTTTATAAGGGTATCACCAATGATATACTCGCCGCGCTTCTGTATTAAAAGGAAGATCGTCGTCTCCGGTGAGGCGGCTGGACTTCAAATCCAGTTGGGGCCGCCAGCGGTCCCGGGCAGGTTCGACTCCTGTGATCTTCCGCCAATCGAAGTCTCTTAAACCCGCCTGTTATCTCAGTAATACCACTTTCCCGGTTAGCACATCTTTCCGCTTGGCCGCAATGTAACCAACGCGGTATTGCATCTCCTGGCTGGGAGGCCTCCCGCAAAATGGATACGCTCGTACGGTAATTTTCGGTCAGCATCTCTGGCATACTAAACCTCTAATCAGACATTTTTCAGCGTAGCGGAGGCGACATGAGCAACGATCCCATCACACACTCTCCTGCAGGCGAATTTTTGATCTTCGCCAGCAGCGATGGGCGCTTGCGTGTTGAATGTCGCTTTGAATCCGATACGCTCTGGCTAACGCAAGCAGCGATTGCACATCTCTATCAGATTACCCCTCAGGCAATTACGCAGCATATCAAAGCTATTTACGAAGAAGGTGAGCTTGCGCAAAACTCAACTTGTAAGTCTTACTTACAAGTTCAACAGGAAGGCTCTCGCCAGATAAGTCGTAATAAGCTGCACTACAGTCTTCCCGTCATACTCGCCGTCGGTTATCGCGTTCGCTCTACTCGTGGTAAGCAGTTCCGTCAGTGGGCCACGCAAACCCTCCAGGAATACCTGATAAAAGGGTTTGTTACAGATGATGAGCGGCTGAAAAATCCACCCATCGGCACTTCCACCGTACCCGACTATTTCGATGAGATGCTGGAACGCATCCGTGATATTCGCGCCAGTGAACGCCGGGTTTATCTGCGAGTCAGGGAAATATTTTCGTTAGCTGCCGACTACCAACCGTCTCACAAAGAAACCGCTCATTTTTTTCAAACCATTCAGAACAAGCTGCATTTTGCCTGCACCGGTTTTACCGCGGCTGAACTTATCCACCTGCGTTCTGATTCCAGCCAACCGCATATGGGATTAACCAGCTTCAAAGGCGATGAAGTTCGTAAGAGTGATGTAACTGTGGCAAAAAATTACCTGAGCCAGACAAAAGTCAGCGAACTCAATCGGGTGGTCAATATGTGGCTGGATTTTGCTGAAGATCAGGCTCGTCGTCGACAGCAGGTATTTTTGCAGGACTGGCAGGAAAAACTGGATCAGTTCCTGCAGTTTAACGACCGTGACGTATTACAAGGCACAGGTGCAATGACGAAGAAACAGGCAGATGAAAAAGCCCGGCAAGAATACGTTCACTTTTCTGATCAACAGCGCCGTTTAAAGGAAGCAGAGGGCGAAAAGGATATTGCCGGTTTGTCAGAGTGGGAAGGAACGAGCAAAAAATAGTTCTACATATCTGTTTTATATCGCCTAAAAATCTCCCCTTTTGAACGCACTGTAAATTCTGCTGGTCTGTTAATTCGGATCATTCGAATCTACCCACCCTCATCAACCGTCCATTTTTCATCCAAAAACAACGACTACTTAACACTTACGCTAAGTCGATTTGACAATTTTTTGTGTCGATTGCAAATGTATATACAGGAAAATACATGAACAGAAGACATGCATTGCAACATCACAACGGGCGGGGGTTACATGGTTTATTCGGGTAAAGTGAATATCCAACAGGCAATCGACGAAGCACCGGTTTCACGCTTTCACTGGGTGATTATCATCCTGGGATTTCTGATCCTCGCCATCGACGGGTTCGACACGGCGGCGATGGGCTATATCGCCCCCACGCTGTCCAGCGACTGGGGAATTAAAAGGCAGGACCTCGGGCCGGTATTAAGCGCCGCGCTGCTCGGGCTTTCCATCGGCGCACTGATCGCCGGGCCGGCCTCGGACAGACTGGGGCGTAAAAAGGTGCTGGTTTTCTCCTGCCTGTTCTTCGGGCTTGCCAGCCTGGGAACCGCCTACGCACAAACGCTGAATACGCTGACGCTGTGGCGCTTTCTGACCGGTCTCGGGCTGGGCGCGGCGATGCCGAATGCGATTACGCTCGTCTCTGAGTTTGCCCCGAAGCGCTGCCGTTCTATGGCAATCAACACCATGTACTGCGGCTTTCCGCTGGGTGCGGCGGGCGGCGGGGCGATTTCGTCCTGGCTGATCCCTAACTATGGCTGGCATAGCGTTCTGCTGGCCGGAGCGATTGCGCCGCTGGCGCTCACCGTGTTGCTGGTTCTGTTCCTGCCGGAGTCGGTCAAATTCCTGGTACATCGCGGTAAAGACATTGTGCAAATCCGGCGCATTGCCCAGCGGTTTATTGCCGGGAGTCTGGCGCAGGTGACACATTTTTATCTCGATGAAGAACGTACCACCGGCAAAAAAGGCAGCGTGGCACAGCTGTTCAGTCAGCCGTGGCTGGCCGGTACGCTGATGCTGTGGATGACCTACTTTATGGGGCTGGTGATCTATTACGTGCTGCTGAGCTGGATGCCGACGCTGATGCTGGGGATGGGCTATCCGCTGGCGGAATCGGCCTGGCTGACCTCGCTGTTTACCTTCGGCGGCACGGCGGGGATTCTGCTGGCGGGCTGGATGATGGACAGGTGGGAAGCACACAAGGTGGTGATGACCGGTTTTGCCCTGACGATGCTGTTTGCGCTGGCGCTGGGCTTCGAGAACAACCATATCGTGCTGTTCGGCGGGCTGATCTTCCTGATGGGCATTACCATGAACGGCGCGCAGTCGGGCCTGCAAACGCTGGCGGCCACCTTTTATCCGACCCACTGCCGTGCCACGGGAATTGCATGGATGCAGGGCGTCGGGCGCTTTGGCGGCGTGGCAGGCACCATGATGAGCGCACAGCTGCTCTCTCAACAATGGCAGGCCGACAGTATCCTGATGTTCCTCAGCGTGCCGGCACTGCTCGCGGCGGCAGCCACGCTGTATAAGCTGCAGCGCTATAAAACACAAAATCTGAGCGTCGCCTAAACCCCGTTATCCTGCTCCCGCCTGGGGGCAGGATAAATTTGAGGGCAAACGCAGTTAGCTGAATGGTCAGCGGGATAAACGTCATCGCAAACGCTAACGGGTAATCGGTAGTGGCATAACCTTTATTAAAAATACGCATGACTGAATTATTTATTCAGCTGATACCGACTTAACGCCTTCTTTCTAATTCCTCTCCGTTGAATAAACCCGAATATAAAATCACTTATCCACCTCGCACAGGCCGTTTCTACCCGCATCTCCCGCGTATTAAGTAAATTAAGATGGATTAATTACCATCCTTGATATCCATCAAGGCGTGGGGAGCTGTTTTTGTTCAAAAAGGGCATAGGGGAAAATAAAGGGAAATAATGATGACTGAACAAGTGCAGGTAAAACTGGCATTTCCACTGTGGAAGGGCGTTTTCACGCTCTTTGTGGGCCTGCTAATCTGGTTTATGCCACCGCCCACCGGGCTGGATATTGTTGCGTGGCATATGTTTGCGGTCTTCGCCGCGACCATTCTGGCGATTATTTTAAAAGTGATGCCGATGGGCGCGGTAACCATGGTGGCGCTGGTCGTCTCGGCAATGACCGGGCTGACGCCGATCTCCGGCGGTGGCAGCGGCAAAGTGGCCGCACTGTCCGGCTTTGCCAACGGCACGATCTGGCTGATCGGTATCGCCATGTTTATCTCCCGCGCGGTGATTAAAACCGGGCTGGGCAGGCGCATCGCGCTGTGGTTTATCTCGAAATGCGGACACAGCATGCTCGGCGTGGCTTACGGTCTGGCGCTGTCCGATATGGTACTCGGCCCGGGCATTCCTTCCGCCTCGGCGCGCGGTGGCGGCATTATGTATCCCATCACCCAGTCGATTGCCACCGCATACCAGTCCGAGCCGGGGCCAACGGCCAGAAAGGCCGGGGCATTCCTGATGATCTGCGTGTCGCAGATTGATGCCATTATCTGCGCAATGTTCCTGACGGCGATGGCCGGAAACCCGCTGATTGCCGAGCTGGCTGCCAGCCAGGGGATTCAGGTTAACTGGGGGATCTGGTTCTTAGGTGCCATCGTGCCCGGTCTGCTGACGCTGCTGATTATTCCTCTGTGCCTCTATTATATTTATCCACCGGAACTGAAAAAAACGCCGGAAATACCGGGCATCGCGCGGGAAGAGCTGCGCAAAATGGGGCCAATGTCCCTTGCCGAAAAAATCCTGGCGTTCGACTTCGTGCTGCTGATCGTGCTGTGGACCGCGGGCGATATCTTCTTCCAGATCCCCGCCACGCTGTCGGCCTTTATTGGTCTGGTTATCCTGCTGCTCTCCAATATCATGTCGTGGAAGAACATTATTGAAGAGAAAACAGCGTGGGATACGATGTTCTGGTTCGCTGTGCTGGTGATGATGGCCAACGCCCTGAACAAATACGGCATGATTGCCTGGATCTCCAAGGGCATCGTGGGCTACATCGGCCACTTTGACTGGCTGCTGGTGTTCCTGGTGCTGATTCTGGTTTATTTCTACACCCGCTATTTCTTTGCCTCGGCGATGGCACATATTTCCGCGATGTATCTGGCCTTCCTGGCGGTATCCGTTTCGGTCGGCGTGCCGCCGCTGCTGGCCGCGCTGACGCTGGGCTACACCTCCAATCTGTCGATGGGGCTGACCCAGTATTCCGGCGGCCCCGGCCCGGCACTGTTCGGCTCCGGCTATAACTCTACCGGCCAGTGGTGGGGCGTCAGCTTCCTGGTGTCGATCGTTTCTATCGCCATCTGGCTGCTGGCCGGCGGCGCATGGATGAAAATCGTGGGCATCTGGTAACACTCACGTTCGCCAGCGGGCAGGCGCTCAGCCTGTCCGCTGCTGAGCGCCTTTCTGCCTGTCTGCCTGTCTGCCTGTCTGCCTGTCTGCCTGTCTGCCTGTCTGCCTGTCTGCCTGTCTGCCTGTCTGCCTGTCTGCCTGTCTGCAACTTAATCGTTATCCGTGTTTTACTGGTTATCCGCGTTTTTTTATCGATATCAGCGTCAGCAGCGCCACTATTACCGGCACCAGCGATCCCCACAGTACGGCATTCCAGCCGAAAAGATGCAGCAGCGCGCCGGAAGAGAATGACCCAATAATCATCACGCCAAAGACGATGAAATCATTCAGCGACTGCACCTGAGTTTTCTCTTCGGGGCGATGGAAATCAACGATCTGCGCGGAAGCACCGGTAAAGCCAAAGTTCCAGCCCACGCCCAGCAGGATCAGCGACACCCAGTAATGACCAATCTCCGTTCCGGCCAGCCCGGCCAGCACAGAAAGAGCCGTAATCACCAGCCCGGCGGCGGCAACGCGAGAAGCACCAAAGCGGCTAATCAGCCCGCCGGTAAAGAAGCCCGGCGCGTACATGGCAATCACGTGCCACTGGATGCCCAGGTTAGATGCCTCCTGAGAGATGCCGTGCATATGCATCGCCAGCGGCGCGGCGGTCATCAGAAAGTTCATCACCATATAGGCAACCGCGCCGGTAAACACCACGCGGGCAAAACCCGGCTGGCGAATAATTTCAGCCAGCGGGCGGCCAGCGGCCCCAGCTTTATTCTGCGCGACCGGCTCGGCCGACTTCACGCCGGAGAGCACCAGGGCGGAAATCGCAGCCACCAGCGCCTGGGCAATAAAGGTCACCGCGAAGGTATGTGGCGGCCAGAGATCCATCGTGCCGGTCACCAGCATCGGGCCGATAACGCCCGCCGCCACGCCGCCGCCCATCACCAGCGAAAGCGCCCGCGCCCGGCGTTCTTTGCCCACGCCATCGGTGGCCGCAAAACGAAATGACAACCCTACCGCCGCATAGGCTCCGCCCATAAACGCGGCAAGGCAAAACAGAGAGAACGAACCTATGACCACCGCCAGTGCGGCGGCCAGGCCGGTGATCACCCCGGTACCGGTGCCCAGCAGAAAGGCCGCTCTGCGGCCATGCCGACGGGCAAACGCGCCGAGCGGTAAAATACAGGCGGCCATCCCCAGCACAAAAATCGTCAGCGGCAGGGTGGCCAGCGTGCTGTCCGGTGCAATGCTATTACCGACAATCGCCCCCGTCGTATAGAACACCACCGCATTCGCACCCGCCAGCGCCTGAGCGGTGGCAAGGCGAAGAATATTGCTATTCTGCTGCCGCAGGGGCAGGGTTATTTCAGCGTTCATTGAGTCTCTTTGCGCAGGTTAAATGCCCGATTCCGGGCATAATGTTGTCCGCTTATCAGCTAACAACAATGCCAGCGTTATCGCAACGCCAGACGTTGTCCTTGACAACGTCAACGTTTAGCTAAACCACTAAAACTGACTGCAAAATTCGTGAAGTTCAACACAGATAAACGCTTTATCGCCGCCATTTTGCCGGATATGATCCTGAGAACGAATAAGGATGGTCTATGGCAAACTACACATTGCGTCAGCTGAAGTATTTCGTCACGACGGTTGAATGTGGCAGCGTGGCGGAAGCTTCCCGCAAGTTATTTATCGCACAGCCGTCGATCTCAACGGCAATAAAGATTCTGGAAGAGAGCTTCGGCGTACAGCTTTTTATTCGCCATCACGCGCAGGGCGTGTCGCTAACGCCTTCCGGTACCCGTTTTCATCGTAAAGCGGTCAGACTGCTGCGAATGGCCCATGAGTTTGAGCAAAATGCGCTGGCCGATACGGACATTGTGGCGGGTAAAATCGATATCGGCTGCTTTGAAACGGTCGCTCCGCTGATTCTGCCAAAGCTGATCCACGGCTTTAAGGCTCTGTATCCCGGCGTGGAGATTATGATCCGCGACGGCGAGCAGCACGAACTGTTGCAGGGGCTGGCCGCAGGCCGCTTCGACGTGGCGCTGCTCTATCAGCACGATCTCGACAACAGCCTGACCGTGGAACCGCTTGTGGCACCGAGAAAGCCCTATATTCTGCTGCCTGCGGCGCACCGACTGGCGCAGCAGAGTGCGGTTTCCCTGTCTGAACTGGCCGATGAACCAATGATCCTGCTGGATGTACAGCCCAGCCGTAACTACTTTATCAGCCTGTTTACCCGCGCAGGCATCACGCCGGATATTGTCTTTAGCTCGCCATCGATTGAAATGGTGCGCGGTATGGTTGGCCACGGTTTTGGTTTTGCCGTGCTGGTAACCCGCCCGAGTGGCAAGTTCAGCTACGACGGGAAGCCGCTGGCCATGGTGGAGCTGAAAGATGAGGTGGAGGGTTCCGGGCTGGCCGCCGCCTGGCTGGCGGGCGATCGGCTGACCAAGCCCGCCGGACTGTTCGTGGAGTACTGCAAAGCCGAACTACCGGGCATGCTGTAAACGGGCCAGCGCGCCGCTCAGGCGCGCAGCCATTGGGTCAGATTACCCAGCATTTTCATACAGGCATCGATCTGTTCCACGCTGATGAACTCATCCGGTTTATGCCCCTGATCCATACTACCCGGACCGCAAACCAGCGTCGTCATACCCGCCTGATGAAATAATCCGCCTTCCGTGCCAAAAGCAACGGTGCTGAAACGGTCGCAGCCGCACCATTCGGCCAGCAGGCTGGCGAACCGACACGTGGGATCGGTCAGCAGACCGGGATACTGGCTGAGCGGCTGAAAGGTGATGCTACAGCCGTCGGCTTTTTGCCGCATAGCGGGTAACAGCTCGCACTGCGCATACTGTGCGATCCGTTCAATGACCGCGTCAGCCGGGGCATCGGGAAGATGGCGGATTTCAAAGTCAAACTGGCAGGACTGCGGCACGATATTTAACGCTGTGCCGCCGGAAATCGTACCAACCTGCAGGGTGCTGAAGGCAGGATCGAAACGGCTGTCCTGCACCTCAGCCAGCTTGTCACCTTCATCCATCAGCCGGGTAATCAGCCGGGTAGCATACTCAATCGCATTCACCCCCTGCGGCGCATAGGCGGAATGACACGCGTGGCCGCGCACGTCGCAGCGCATCGCCACTTTACCCTTATGGCCGTAAACCGGCCGCATTTCAGTGGGTTCGCCAATAATGCACAACGCCGGTTTACTGGCCGCATCAGCCAGCAGCTCCGTCAGGCTGCGCACGCCCAGGCAGCCGACCTCTTCGTCGTAGGAGAATGCCAGGTGCAGCGGCAGTCGCAGCGGTTCGGCAACAAACGCCGGTACCGAGGCCAGCACGCAGGCGAGGAATCCCTTCATATCGGTGCTGCCGCGCCCGTAATAGCGGCCTTCCTGTTCCGTCAGCGCAAACGGCGGCACGCTCCACGTCTGACCCTCGACCGGCACCACATCGGTATGGCCGGAGAGCATCACGCCACCCGCTGTATCAGGGCCAATCACCGCGTAGAGATTCGCCTTGCTTCCGCTGTCATTATGCAGCAGCCGGGATGCCACGCCGTGTTCCGCCAGCCAGCTCTGAACAAAGTGAATCAGCGCAAGATTGGATTCACGGCTGGTGGTATCGAACGCCAGCAGCTGCGCCATTAAATCGCGGACCGAGCTACTCATCGCCGGGAACCCCATAGCCGGGAGCCTGGCGCGGATCGAGTGCTCGCGTCAGATAGTCCTGCGCCTGAGGTTGCCAGGCGCGCCAGAGATCGTTCAGCCGGGCCAATGGAGCAGCATCCGCCCAGTCAACTCTGAGATCGATCAGCGGCCAGCTGTGATCGCCCGCCACTTTCAGCGCGGCGGAATGGACCGGGCCAGCTTCTCCTCCCGCCGCCAGCCCCGCTTCCATCGCGAGGATCAGGCGCTCAGCCAGTGAACCCTGGCTTTTTTCAAATGCGCTGACCATAGCGACGATCACCTGTTTCCCTGCCAGCATATTTCCCGCAGCCACGCACGCTTTCCCCTGAACCGCATGATGCACACCCAGCGTCTGGCTGCCGCTAAATATGGCGGTGTGGCCATCGCGCCCAATCACCGTCACCTGGCGATACTGGCAGTGTGCGTCACGGGCCAGCGCGGCATCTAACGCACCCGGCACGGTCGCCCCCTGATCCAGTGCCGCGAGGATTTCCGGGCCAAGAGCGGGCAGGGTGATGTTCTGGCTGGATACTGCACCGACCCCGCTCAGTACCCACGGGCAGCGGGCGCCCACCGCCATGCTGGAGGAGCTGACGGCCACGCCAAACTGCCCGGTTTCACTACAGCGCGCCGCGATTGAAAAGGTCACAGCGCCTCCTCATCCGGAATAACGGCTATAACATCAATTTCCATCAGCCACTGCGGCTGCGCCAGTGCAGACACCACCAGCCCGGTAGAGATAGGGAAAACGCCCTTCAGCCACTTTCCGACTTCCTGATAGACCGGCTCACGGTAGCGGGGATCGATAAGATAGGTGGTCGTTTTGACGATGTGCGACAGATCGCTTCCCGCCTCTTCCAGCAGCTGTTTCACGTTTTTCATCGCCTGCTCCGCCTGCGCGCGCGGATCGCCCAGCCCCACCAGCGCCCCGGAAAAATCGGTACCCACCTGGCCACGCACGTAAACGGTGTTACCTGCACGTACCGCCTGGCACAGATCGTTATCCAGGCTCTGATTTGGATAGGTCGCTTTGGTATTGAACATGCGAATGCGGGTATGCGTCGGTTTGCTCATCTTTTAACTCCTGTAAAACGGGTAAATGAGGCCGCATAACGCGGCCGGTGGAAAATTCAGGCGGGTCGGCAGTAGCTTTGCTGCCTGCGGCGATACGCGCTGTTGCGGCTGGCCAGCCAGTAATAAAGCGGTGAGGTCACCAGCAGGCCGATCAGCCAGGAGAGATCCGCGCCGTTAATCCACGCGGAAACGGGGCCAACATAGAGCGGGGTATTCATAAAGGGGATCTGCACCACAATGCCGATGCCGTAAGCCAGCAGTGCCTGCGGGTTATAGCGGCCATAAATCCCGCCATCCACCTGAAAAATAGAGCTGATGTCGTAGTTGCCTTTGTGGATGGCATAAAAATCAATCAGGTTGATCGCCGTCCAGGGCACCAGCACCACCAGCAGAGCCAGGACCAGATCCACAAAGTGGCTGATGAAATCCGCCGAGGCAAAGATCGCCGCCACCGAGCAGATCACCAGGGTGATTGCCGACAGCACGGCCCGGCTTTTACTGCCGGGTATCCAGCGCCAGAAAAAGGTTTGCACCAGGGTAATTAACGACATCACCGCGCCGTACAGGTTAAGGGCGTTATGGCTGATCACGCTCAGCAAAAACAGCACCAGCATCAGTGGCCCAATCGCACCGGTGGCAGCCCTGACGGCGTCCATGGTTTGCAGGCCCGGCGGGGTCGCCAGTACCGCCACGGCACCAAAGATAAATGACAGGCTGGAGCCGAGCGTCGATCCCCAGTAAGTCGCCCAGAACGTACCTGCTACGGACACATTTTCCGGCAAATAGCGGGAATAATCGGAAACGTAGGGGGCAAAAGCGATCTGCCACAGCGCCGCCAGCGACACCGTTGCCAGCCAGCCGTAAAGTGAAAATCCGCCGCGCGTCAGGAAATCCGCCGTATGGATATGGCTAAAGATATAGCCGAAGCCCAGCACGATACCGATCCCCAGCACCCAGGTCCCGATGCGGTTCAGCACGTGGATAAACCGGTAGCCGATAATGCCGATTATCCCGGAACCCACAGCTCCGATAATAATCCCGACCGGCAGCGGCACAGCGGGAGCGATGCCGTGCAGCGACTCACCGGCCAGGACGATATTCGAGGTAAAAAAACCGATATACATCACTCCGGCAATCGCCACCACCAGCAAAGAACCCAGCGAGCCGAACTGCGCACGGCTCTGAATCATTTGCGGAATCCCCATCTGCGGCCCCTGTGCGGAGTGCAGCGCCATCAGCGCACCGCCGGCCAGATGGCCGACCAGAATGGCCACCACGCCCCACAGCAAGTTCAGATGAAACAGCTGAACGGCCAGTGCGCCGGTGACAATCGGCAGCGGAGCGATATTTCCGCCAAACCACAGGGTAAACAGATCGCGGGTTTTACCGTGACGATCGGCCGGGGGAACATAGCCAATAGTGTGTTTCTCAATCAGCGGGGGCGAAGTTTCTGTTGGCGACATAGCAGGCTCCAATGTCAGAAAGTGCAGGGGATTTCGAGGCGTCGACGCATCGTTTTTTTATTGAGGCGATAATGCGCACTCTTTTTTCGACGGGTAAATTAGTAAGTTTATGGTCAGAGAGAATGAAAAAACTTGGCAGGGCAAACCAGTGGTGATTTAACGAAAATTCAACAGTTGCGACATATGAGTAACATTGACCGGAAACGAACTCCCGCTGCCTGAATCGTTAATTTATCGTCAATGATGAACTTAATAATATTTTACCGTCTCTGATTCGCTCCCTAGGCTGCATTTGACGATTCCATAAGCCTGAGGATAGAGAGATGACGCCAGAAATAACCTTCATTGATACGCTGGTTGTCGGTGCCGGTCAGGCAGGTGTGGCAATGAGCGAACACCTGACGCGGCTGGACATCCCCCACATTGTGTTAGAAAAAAATCGTATTGCTGAAGCCTGGCGCACCGGCCGATGGGATTCACTGGTCGCCAATGGCCCCGCCTGGCACGACCGCTTTCCCGGCATGGCGTTTTCCGGTATCAGCCCTGATAGCTTTGTACCTAAAGAGCGCGTGGCGGACTATATGGAAGCCTACGCCAGCCGCTTCAATGCCCCCATTCGCACCGGTGTAGAGGTGCGGCGCGTCGATCGCAACATTGGCAAGCCCGGCTTTCGTGTAGAAACCTCCGCCGGCGTGTTTGAAGCCCGCCATCTGGTGGTGGCTACCGGCCCGTTCCAGTGCCCGGCGATTCCGTCCATTGCACCGCAGACCGCAGAACTGACGCAGCTGCATTCGGCACATTATCGAAACCCCGCGCAGCTCCCGGATGGAGCAGTGATGATTGTCGGTGCGGGTTCATCCGGTGTGCAGATCGCCGAGGAACTGAATCGCGCCGGGAAAGCAGTCTATCTTTCCGTTGGTCCGCACGACCGGCCGCCGCGCAGCTATCGCGGGCGCGATTTTTGCTGGTGGTTAGGGGTGCTTGGCCTGTGGGATAAAGCGACCACGGAACCGGGCAAAGAACACGTGACGATCGCCGTCAGCGGCGCAAACGGCGGCCATACGGTTGATTTCCGCAAGCTGGCGGAGGAAGGGGTCAGGCTGGTTGGCCGCACGAAGCGTTTTGCCAACGGTGTGGTGGAATTTGAAAACGATCTGGCGCAGAACATCGTGCGCGGGGATGAAAACTATCTCTCCCTGCTCGATGCCGCAGATGAGTGGGTCACACGCAACGGTCAGGATTTACCGGAAGAGCCGCAGGCACGGATCATTCGCCCGGCGCCTGCCTGTATGACCTCACCGGAGCGACAGCTGAATCTGGCCGCAAACAACATCACCACGATTATCTGGGCGACGGGCTTTACCTCGGATTATCGCTGGCTGAACGTTAATGCCTGTGATGCACAGGGCAAACCACAGCATCAGCGCGGCGTATCCTCGGAACCCGGGGTTTATTTCCTCGGTTTACCGTGGCTCTCCAGGCGCGGTTCGTCATTTATCTGGGGCGTATGGCACGATGCCAAATATATCGCTGACCAGATTGCCATTCAGCGCAACTACCTTACCTGGCAGTAAGCACCATCGCCGCGGAAGGAGAAACGTCAAAAACGGCGGAGAGGTAAGAACATGGCCGGAAAGGGGACATATCCGCTTTCCGCGCCGTTACAGATCCGTTTTCAGGCCGTATTAGCCTGCCGTTTTCTCCGCAGTGCGAGTTTTCTTCACTGCCTGCAAAATCACCGGCTCCAGCAGTCGGGCCACGGCAGCAAAAGCGGGCACCACCACCGAATTCCCAAACTGACGATAGGACTGGGTATCCGACACCGGAATACGAAACGTCTTTTCCCCCGGCTTTTCGAAGCCCATCAGGCGAGCACATTCACGCGGCGTTAACCTGCGCGGGCGGTGTTCAAGGTTGGCCGCATCGTGGAACGATTTCTCGCCCAGCGCTTTATCCCATCCCCGGTCGATCAGGATCTCAGAGCCATCCTTGTGGTAACGCGCGGAAAGGGTGCGTGATACCACCTGACGATCGGCAGGTGACACCAGTCCGTAGCCAAAACCATTACCTTTAGCCTGGTGTTTCTTCGCGTAGTTGTAGAGGTACTCCCACAGTTTTACCGTCAGGATATATTTGCTCTCAACCTGCTTATCCAGCAGATCGGCAAAGGCGGGGCGCTGCGGCGGATAGAACTTCGCAATATCGCGCAGGGTAAAGTCTTGTGCCAGGCCGAGATCGCGGCGGAAACCCACCAGCACAATACGCTCGCGGTGCTGCGGTAAAAAATGTTTGCCGTCGATGATTTTGGGATCGGCCGCACCGTTAACATCAGCATCAGCGACGTCGTAACCCAGCTCATCCAGCGTTTGCATGATCACGCGAAACGTTTTGCCTTTATCGTGGCTTTTCAGGTTTTTTACGTTCTCCAGCACGAAGATTGCCGGTTTTTTGACGGCAATAATTCGCGCCACATCGAAGAACAGCGTGCCCTGCGTATCACATTCAAAACCGTGCGCACGGCCGAGGGAATTCTTTTTGCTGACGCCCGCCAGGCTGAACGGCTGGCAGGGAAAACCCGCCAGCAGCACGTCGTGCTGCGGGATCTGATGATCGATATGAGCGTAGGCTTCCGCTTCGGCCACCTCGGGTTTATCGCTCAGCGTGACCTTGCGGATATCGGTATTAAACGTGTGCTCGTGCTCATCGTTAAACCAGTTAGCCCGGTAGGTTCTGACCGCGTGCGGGTTCCACTCGCTGGTGAACACGCACTGACCGCCAATCGCCTCAAAGCCGCTACGAATGCCCCCGATACCGGCGAAGAGATCGATAAAGCGGAACGGATAGTGGGGATGATGCGACGGTGGCTGCGGCAGCATGGCCTCAAGCGCGCTGACTTCCGCTGCGGTTAATGCCTGTGCGGCAGATTTTCCGCTTATCCAGCGGCTTACCGACTCACGCGTCCAGCCGTCACCGCCGACCGATTGCAAATGTTCGGCAACGGTCCGTCGATCGTAAATTTCCAACACCCGCAGCAGCAGTGCGAGATCTTCCGCGATGCGGGCCTGTAATCCTTCACGGGAACCGGCCATCAGCGGCTGCACGGCAGGCGGTAATTCTTTCATGACGATAATATTCCGGGTTAAGTTCGTGACAGGCTATCACATAATTGACCCGGATTTTACAGACGGCTCTCGCTATCCACCTCGTGCAGCGGCTCGCTGTGGCTTAGTGGCAGGATACGGCTGATTTCACCACCAAAACCGGTGATGATAAGCCTGTTCCCGTTGAGTTCGGCAACGGCAAAAGGCACGTTATCCGGGCCGTCGAGCATCCCTTTCAGAGTAATAAAATCGGTATTCCCACGCCGGTAATAGCCGCCACGGTGATCGTGACCGGCAAAGTAAGCACGGACCTGATAGCGGCACAGCAGATCCGCCACCACTTCACCGTTCCACAAAATGTGTTTTTTCAGCGGAGCCAGCGGATAGTGACCAAACACAATAACCGTTTCACCCAGCGCCTGCGCCTGTTGCAGATTCTGCTCAATCCACGCCATCTGCTTCTCGCCGACCGCACCGTTCCAGCGCTGGGCCTGCGGCTGCTGCTGTGCAATCAGTTCATCAAGCTGTTCACGAGCCTGCTGCAGGTCGTCACCGTTGCCCGCATTACAGTAGAGGCTGATATCGTTACCGTCGATCACCAGAAAGCGATAACCGCTGAGTCGGAAATGATAATAGCTTTTCGGCAGGCCCAGCGGCGGAGTGTGCGCGGCCAGATGCTCGGAAATCACCTGCGCATCATGATTGCCGATTACCGCGACATGTGGATGGTGCAGGGCATCATAACGCGGCAGCAGCTCGCTGTAGCTTGACCAGTGGCGATCGACCAGGTCGCCCAGCGTGGCAACAAAATCGAGCGACAGATCGTTCAGCGCGCTAATGGCCGAGGAAAGCTTACACAGCCCGTGGCGGTAATAGAGGTTATTTTCCACATCGGGATCGGCATCCGCATACTGCGGATCGGCAATCAAGCCAAAGCGCAGGGTGCTGTCGGCGGGGTCAGGCGAGCGTATGGCAGGGAGCTGATAAAGAATTCCGGCCTCGCCCAGCGCCAGCCGCTGCGGCTGGGAAAGCGGATTTGGCAACGTTTTAAGGGACATCGTGCAGCAGATCCAGGCAATAATTAAGAGCCCTATCCTCGCCGTGCGGAATGACGTTTTTATTGCCGAAACGTGACGTTTATACGACAAAAAACGGACTGCCGGGAAGCGACAGTCCGATAACACTCAGCCAATCCCAAGATGCCCGGCCAGCGTTGTGGATGAATACTCGCGGCGCAGCAGGCCCTCTTCACTCAGGCGTGGCATCAGCTGGCTAAGGGTGAGATCCATGCAGCCCGGCGAACCGCCCGGAATGGCGATAATCCCGTCCAGCGCACCGGCCTCGAAGCGTTCACGAATTTCGCGTACCGCATCTTCCACCGTGCCGATAACCTGCCAGTAGGCGGAACCAACCACCTCCGGTCGCGTCATCAGATCGCGCAACAGCGGCTGCTCGCGCTCGATCAGCCGCCGCAGCAGATTGGCGTGTGTCTGGCTGAATACTTTCCCCGGCGGTGGCAGCATGTCCGGCGTAATGCGGGTATCCGGCGACAGCTCGCGCAGGTTAATGCCGAGCAGCTCGCTGGCGCGGGCGAATTTGCGCTCCGGGTCCAGCCCTTCCTGCGTGGCGCGGTACAGTTCCTGCGCCTCCTCCCGGGTATTGCCCAGATACAGACTGACGCCCGGCATCAGGCGGATATCATCAGCGCTGCGCCCGTGCGCCACCGCCCTGCGCCGCAGATCGTTGCGCAGCTCTACGCCCGCAGCGATATCAGGCGTGGCGGCAAAAATGGCATCGGCGGTGCGGGCTGCAAAGTCGCGGCCGGAATCGGAAGCCCCCGCCTGGAACAGCGGAATGCGCGGGCCGTCCCATTCGGGCACGTTAAGCGGGCCCTGAACGCTGAAGTGCTCGCCCTGATGATCGATCGGCACCACTTTATCAAAATCGGCATACACACCCGCTTCACGATCGATGCGCAGCGCCTCTGCCGGATAGCTGCGCCAAAGTTTGCGCACCACCTCGGTGAATTCCAGCGCCTGAGCATAGCGCTGCGCCGACGGAGGCATTTCGCTGAGGCCAAAATTCAGATTCCCGGCCAGTGAGGTCACCACGTTCCAACCTGCGCGGCCCCGGCTGAGCTGGTTCAGCGACTGGAACTGGCGCGCCACCACGTAGGGCGGCATAAACGTCGTTGAGGCGGTGGAAACCAGCCCGATACGGCTGGTATGCGCGGCAATGGATGCCATCAGCAGAGTGGGATCAACGCTGCTGAAGGCTGGAGATTCAACCACCGCCTGGCGTGATAGCCACATCGCATCGGGGCGGAACAGGAAATCGAGCTTTGCTGCTTCGGCGCGCCGGGCGATATCAACATAAAATTCGCTTGAGTAAATTGACTCTACGTCACTGTCATTTCGGCGCCATCCATTGCCGGTTAGCCAGGTTACAGCAAGCGATAACCCGACGCAGAGCTGCCTGTTATTATTCACTCCATTCTCCTTATATCCTTGCATTTGCTGATGTTGTTGTAGATGTGCGTGCGGAATATACTGCCCGTCGTTTTATGAATACGCAATGGCGCAGGGCAGCGTGTGCTGTGCAAAATAGTCCTTACAAATGAATGGATATATGAAAAAAATTAAACTAAATTTGCGATACTTATTATCTCTGGTGCTGTTGATAACGGCTTTTTCCAGCCAGGCTGAAGGTGAAAAAGGCTGGCCGCGCCAGTTCCACAATGCGGATGGCACGACCACGACCATCCCGGCGAAACCAAAGCGTATTCTTTCCACATCGGTCACCGTGACCGGCACGCTGCTGGCCATTGATGCGCCGCTGGCGGGCAGCGCCACCGGCGTGAACGGCGACTGGTACGCGCAGTGGCAAGCGGTAGCGGCAGAGCGCAAGCTGGAAAAATTGTGGACGGCGGGTACCGTCGATCTGGAACAGGCGTACGCAGTCACCCCGGATCTGATTGTGGTTTCCACCGGCGGAGCGGATTCCGCCAAGGCGCAGCTGGCAGACTTCCGCCAGATTGCACCAACGATCGTCGTTGACTACGGTGGACAAACCTGGCAGGAACTGGCGACGCTGCTCGGTGAAGCCAGCGGACTGGAAAAAGAAGCCAGTGCGCGCATTACCGAATTTGACGGCCTCGTAAAGCAGGCGCGGGAAAAAATTACCGTACCGCCGGGGCAGGCCAATATCATCAGCTATAACGGCCCAGGTATCCCTAACCCGATCGCTACGGCAAGAGGCGTGCACAGCAGCCTGCTGGCATCACTCGGCTTTAAAATGGAAGATCCGAACCCGGCCTGGCAAACCACGGTCAAAGCACAGAATGATTTTGTCTGGGCAACCTACGAGAATCTGACCCAGCTGACTGCGGCCACCACCTTCCTGCTGCGCGCGCCGCAGGAGCGGGTCGATGCCTTTCTTCGCGATCCGATGCTGGCGAATCTGCCTTCGGTGCAAACGAAGCGGGTTTACAGTCTGGGGATCAACTCCTTCCGTATTGACTACTACAGTGCCAGTGAGATCGTGCGTGACGTGGTGAAAAACTTCGCTAAAACCCCGGCAGCCAGCGGGCAATGAATCAACTTTTCAGTCCTGCATTTCGACGCAGCGGTTTGCTCTGGGGCATGCTGCTACTGGTTTTGCTGACCATCTGCAGCATGTTTATCGGCACCCGGGCGATTTCGCCTGCGACTACCTGGCAGGCGCTGGTACATTTTGATCCACGTAATAGTGAACATCTGCTGGTGCACTATTTGCGGGTACCGCGCACGCTGCTCGGGCTGGTTGTTGGTGTGGCGCTGGGCGCAGCCGGTGCGGTAATGCAGGCGCTAACCCGCAATCCGCTGGCCGACCCTGGCCTCCTCGGCGTGAATGCCGGCGCCACGCTCGCCAGCGTTATGGCGATCGCCTTTCTCGGGCTGTCCGATATCAATCAGTACATCTGGTTCGCCCTGGGAGGCGCTGCACTGACCGGCGGTGCGGTATGTGCACTGGGTGGCCTGCGCGGCAACAACCCGGTGCGGATGGTGCTGGCCGGGGCTGCGCTGTCGATTATGATGCTGGCACTGACTCAGCTGATTACCGTTAACAGCGATGAGGCCGTATTTGACCAGTTTCGCCACTGGGTTGTCGGCTCACTACAAGGGCGAGGCTATGCGGTGCTGCTGCCAGTGTCGCTGCTGGTTTTAACCGGCGTGGTGCTGGCGCTTATCCTTGCGACGGCGCTGGATACGCTGGCTCTCGGCCTCGACCTGGGTAAATCCCTCGGAGTGAATCCGCTGCGCATCTGGCTGCTGGCGGCGCTGTCGATTGTGCTGCTGGCAGGATCGGCAACCGCCGCCGCCGGACCGATCGGGTTTATCGGACTGACCGCGCCGCACTTCGCCAGAGCATTTTCCGGCGCGGATCACCGCTGGCTGCTGCCCTGGGCGATGCTGATTTCGGCCATTCTGGTGATGGCGGCAGATACGCTTGGGCGTCTGGTGGGATATCCCGGAGAAGTCAGCGTAGGCATTATGGTCGCGCTGCTTGGCGGACCGGTATTTATCTGGCTGGTAAGACGCTGGAAGAGGGTACAGGCATGAAGAATCAGGATCTGCCGATCACAGGTCGCGTCTGGCAGTGGCGGCAATTTTCACTTCGCCTGTCACTGCGCAATCTGCTGGTGTGCTGTTGCCTGCTGGTGCTGGCGCTCATACTGGGCTGTTATGCCATGACCGTCGGCCGCCTGCCGATTGGTATTCCGCAGGTGCTTGCTGCACTGTCCGGCAGCGGTGATGAGGGGATTTTCGGCCACGTTATCCGCAATATTCGCCTGCCGAGAGTGCTGGTGGCGCTATTTGTCGGGGCGGCACTCGGTGTTTCCGGGGCAATTTTCCAGTCGATTTCGCGCAATGTGCTGGGTTCGCCTGACATTATCGGCTTTACCACGGGGGCAGCCAGCGGGGCCATCATGCAGATTGTACTGTTTGATGGCGGAACGCTACAGGTCGTGATCTGGTCGCTGGCGGGCGGCATGCTGACGGCACTGCTGGTCTACCTGCTGGCACGCCAGGGAGGCGCGGTACGGGGCTACCGGCTGATTCTTACCGGCATCGGCGTAGGCGCGATCCTCAGTGCATTCAATGGATTACTGCTGGTTAAAGGCGATCTCGATAATTCCATCATGGCAAATCTGTGGCTTTCCGGCACTACCGCCGCGCGCAGCTGGGATCATGCTATTCCGGTGATTGTTGGTGTCGTCGTGCTACTGCCGCTGGTCCTGCTTGGGGCACATCGTCTGAATTTAATGGAGATGGGCGATGACCTGGCCCGTCAGTTAGGCGTTCCGGTTGAACGTATGCGCTTACTGATGCTGTTTGCCGGCGTAATGCTGGCGGCAGTGGCGACCAGCGCTACCGGACCAATAGCCTTTGTGGCGCTGGCCGCTCCACAACTGGTGGTTCGCCTGACTGCCGGGCGGGGAGTGCCGGTGCTGGGGGCGGCATTAATGGGTGCCTGCCTGCTGATTCTGGCCGATCTATTCACCCAGCTAATGCCTGTAGGGATCACCGTTCCCGTTGGACGCATGACCGGAATTATTGGCGGGCTCTATTTGCTTTGGCTGCTGACCCGCACCCGACAAATTTAAAACATCTTCAGTACAAATAACTGCAACAGAATCATTTCCCGGCATATAAACCCAAAATTTACTTTTGTTACATTTGATAATGATTTGCATTAACATGCGCAAATCATTATTATTTTTGACGATTTTTTAGCGCGGTATTACTTACCTCATAGGGGCCACTTCTCAGCTGCATCGCTTGATGTCGCGTTAACATCATGGTTAAAAAGCATAATTTACCAGCGTGACTATTATTTTCGCAGAAAGTCAGCGTAGGTATTACATAACCAAAAGCCAGGATGGCCGATAAAGTCATTAGCAATGTGAATGTTATTGTCGTTTCACCCTCGTAAAAACAATAAAAGCAGTGCGCATCTGGGAAAGGAGAAAGACACATGGCCGAGCAGACTCAGGCTCAACGTCAGCCCGAAGCAGGACGGGTTTTCAAACGGACATTTTCATCGCTGTTAATTGGCTTATGCGTGTTAGGCGCAGGTAATGCCACGGCAGCTGAAGAGAAAGTGGCTGATGACAAAGTGGCAGAAGGTAATCAAAAAGAAACCGAAACTGCCGTTGATAACACGATGATCGTCACCGGTGAGAAGACTAACCGCTCCATCTATGACACCGGCTCTAGCGTCAAAGTTTACGACAAAGACGCAATCGATTCCCTGCCGCACGCAGTGGAAATTCGCGACATCATGCAGATGATCCCGAACATTACCGATGTGGGCCCGGGTAACGATCTGCCCACCATTCGTGGCCTGGACGGTTCCGGTCCGGCAACCGGCGCGACCGCTTTCTTCACCGGTTCACGCCCGCGTATCAACATGTCCGTCGATGGCCGTTCGCTGAGCTATAACGAAATGGCATTCGGCAGCCAGTCGCTGTGGGATGTGGACCGTACCGAAGTTTTCCTCGGCCCACAGAGCTATGTGCAGGGACGTAACGCCATTGCCGGTGCGGTGGTAATGACCACGCGCGATCCGTCATTTGAATGGGAAAGTGCGGTAAAAGGCGGTATCGGTAATCAACACGCCTCGCAAACAGCCGCCATGGTTTCCGGTCCATTGATCGAAGATGAACTGGCCTTCCGCGTCAGCCTCGATCGCCAGCGCCGCCAGAGCACCGTCGACCTGATTGATTACGATCCCTATCCGGGGAAAGTGAAGCAGGTTGAGACCAATACCGCGCGTATGAAACTGTTGTATAACCCGTCATCGCTGCGCGAACTGAGCACCAAGCTGACGGTCAACCACTTTGACAGCATCGCACCACAGAACGAAGCGCTCAGCCCGGAAACCAACACCGTTGCCCGCTACGATCGCCGCCGTCCGGTCTTCCAGAACCAGTACAACAGCACGATCTGGGATATCTCCTGGGATCAGTCGGAACAGCTGCGCCTGTCGAACAAAGCGCTGTATACCGCGTTCAATCAGCATCGTCATACCTACGCCAGCAACGTCAGTGCTAACGTCGATGGCCATGAATTCCAGATGTCGCCACTGGTGAACTTTGCCACCGAAGATAACGTCTGGCGCGGTCTGGCCGGACTGAACTACTTCACCGCCAGCCAGGATGAGGATGTGTACCTTTACGGCGGCAGCTTCTTCAAGGATGAAACCAAAACCTCATCGGCCTTCGCTGAACTGACCTATGCGCTGACCGAACAGGTTGATGTCACCGCATCCAGCCGCCTGGAACGCGAACATCGCCGCCGCGTTGGTAGCGGTGGTGCATCCGCAGTGAATTTCGATGAAACCTACAACGTTTTCCTGCCGAAACTGGACGTGGCATGGAAGCCGATTGAAGGCCAGACCTTCGGTGCCAAAATCGCTCGCGGTTATAACGCCGGTGGTGCGGGCATCACCTTCGCCACGCCGGTGGTCACCTACACCTACGATCCGGAATACGTCTGGAACTATGAACTGTATACCCGTCACCATATTGATGCGGCCGACCTCGACCTGACCAGTAACGTGTTCTATAACGATTACAAAAACATGCAGCTGCCGTATACGCTGTCATCAGGTTCATCGATTATCGACAATGCGGACAAAGTGGTGACTTACGGTGCAGAGTTTGGCGCTATCTGGAAGCCGAGCATTGATTTTGAAATGAATACCTCCGTTGGCCTGCTGAAAACCAAGATCAAGGAGTTTAACGGCAGCACCAACGAAGGCAATGTTCTGCCACGAGCACCGGGCTATACGGCTAACGTGGGCGCGAAATATATGCTGCTGCCGGGCGTTGAGCTGAGCGGTAATGTGAAGTTCAGCGGATCTTATTATTCAGCCTATGATAATGATAATCGTGGCCGCATTTCTCCATACTGGGTTTCTAATGCGCAGCTGGCTTATACCTTCAAATATGGTCGTGCAACGCTGTATGCGCAGAACTTATTTGATAACGATCACAGTTTGAGTATTAGTTCGAATGACAGAAATACGCCAATTACGCTTCGTGAACGCGCAATTGGAACCACGCTGGAACTGAACTTCTAATAATTTCAGATAAAATCCTGCCGTCGGAGAGTTAATAACTCTCCGACATTTTCACCGTTTCAAACTCATAAAAACCCTTTTCCATTTATAATTCTTTTAATACATACCCTTATCTATACGTGAATTTTACGATCAATCAATTAATACCCACTCAAATTCCAAGCTTGAAAGTAACAAATAAAACCTATTTCGGGTTTAAAAACGATATTTAACTCTACCTGTCGATTAGCAATGAGACTTAAGTGTTATTTTCACCCCTATCCTGTAATTAAGGTTTTTTAGGTTGATTTTTTCAATATCATTTTCATTGCGCTGTCGATAAGAGATATTTATCAACATGATTACTATTTTTTTCTTTACAGTTGTTAGCTGCAATCAACACGATTCTTAATATTCAGTTAATTTTCATGGAGGATAATTTGAAGGGATATATTTTCTTCTGAGTTAAATCTGTAATTAGTTTCCGCTGAGATAATTTTTTATTTCTGGCGTGAGGTTTTATGCTTAAAAATTAATGAAATAAAACAGGAGCCAGTGAGGCGAACTGTTCAATTGTTTATTATAAAAGGAATTGCAGTGATGAGAAAAAACAGTTTCAAGCTGAGTGTTCTGGCGGCTTCAGTTATCGTCAGCCTTAGTACCCCAGCGTTTTCCGCCACCACGTCATCTTCCGTCGCAGTAAAAGACAAGGCTGTGTTAAGCCATGATGCCCAGGGTCAATATACTGGCGGCGGTGCCGTATTTATTGGCGGAAGCGACCTTCCGATTGTCAATAACACCCTTACCGGTAGTGAATGGGTTGCCATTAATACGAATACTCAGGGCTTTCACGCTCTGGTAAACAGCAGCGGTTACAAAGACTACTTGAACTCGACCGTTCCAAGCCTGCCAGGCGATGCCAACTACATTATTTTCGAAGATTACCAACGTGCCGTACATGGTGAGCGTCTGGCAAAAGCCACAGCAGCGAACGGTTATTCTGTTCCGGTTGGTGTCGTTGATGGCCTGAAAATGGGTACCGCGAATAATCGCTATCAAAAAACACAGAGCGTAACGCTTTATCAACGTGATGCCAGCGGCGCTATTCAGTATCAGAAAAAAGCCGACGGTACATTTGTACTTGATACGGCCGGAAATAAAATTCCTTTAACCGTCAGCAAAGTTATCGCGCTCGATCGTAACTCTGACGTTTATATCAGCCCGGTCGATCGCACCGGCGGTGTTTTTGGCCTGCAAAACGCAGCTGTATATTCTCAGGTGAAAAGCCTGAATCAAAGCGTAGCAGCCGTTGCCGTTGATGGTAATCTGCAGGAAACCGCTACGCACGATCGCGCTCGCGATGTGCTGGTGATTAAAAATACCACTATCGATAACACGCTTAATACGGATTCCGTGCCGGTTGATCCTTCAGGAAATGTTCAAGGTGAAGAGCATGTCTATACCATGCGTCCTTCAGCGACCGGCCTGAGCATTAACAGTAGCAGCATGAATTACGCGGTTGACAGCAACGGTAACCATATTGCTGCGAATCAGACGCTGACCCATCAGGTTGCTAAAACGCCAAACGTTGTTTTAGATAACGCTCAGATCACGGCAAAAAATATCGCTGCGGTTCGTGAAGATGATAACTACGACGGTAGCCATAAAAATAACGGCAACTACAGCCGCGATGCCGACAGCAAATCCACTGCGGTAGCCATCTCCGGTTCTGGTTTATTTGTCTCCGTGACCAACAATTCAACGCTGTCCGCTGGGGTAAACAACGCAGGTTCTGCACTGGACATGTCCGGTCATGCTAACCGCGTGGATGTGAATGGCTCAACGCTGAATGGCAACGTGAATCTGACCCACGACGGCTATACGCCAACGATCAACGTAACCGTAGTGCGTGATGCGAAGACCGGCGACTATGTTGCAAGCGGTGCCAGCATTACTAATACGCAGGCTATGGATCGTGAACACAACGGCACCACGCTGAATCTGACCAACAATACCGTGGTAAACGGTGACATCACCGCTCGCGGTGCCACTGGCTACGTTGTTCAACTGACCGACGTGACCGATGCGAAAGCGCCGGTGGTTCTGGCACAGGGGGCAATTGATGCTTCACTGTCTGCGTCTTCCATCTATAAAAATGCCGTCAGCAGCGTCAGCAATACCATTCTGGTGAATGCCAGCAATGCGTGGACGCCGGTTACCGTTAACCTGAACCACAGTACGCTGAATGGTAAAGTCGGCGGTATTACTAACATTTCTCGTCCTGACGATACCCTGGTATCTTCATGGAACCCGGACATGAACGTTAAAAACGGCGCGGTGTGGAATGCCGCTGCAACGGCTGATGGCGGTCTGGCAATCAGCGACGTTCATGACATGAACCTTTCTGCCTCCTCATTGAATTTGATCAACCTGGCAGACGACACCGCAACTCTGGGCGATCGCGGCCGCTATGAAGACCTGGGCGCTGCACGCGTTGTCGTTCATGGTAATCTGAACCAGGACAAAGACAGCGCTGGCCATTATCAGACTTCGGTTATCACCGTGGGTAAAGCCGTAGCCGAGCCGCTGCTCAACATCGGTGGTGATTACACCTATGGTTCAGTTCAGGTTAAAGGCACAGCAAAGGGTGAGTACCGTCTGGAAATCGCTAACTCTGGCGTAGAACCTTATGTCAAAGACGGCTACATTGCCGATCGCGACCGCGTTAATGGCGTGAATCCTCACAGCTTCGTTAACTATCTGGATAAAGGCAGCGATGCGCACTTCATTGGCCGCACCGAGCTGGGTGTTTACCAATATGACGTTCAGGACATTCTGAATGACAAAGTGCACGACGAACGTAACGTTTATTTTAAAAATAATGGCCACCTGTCAAACAGCGCGGTAACGGCATTAAGCATGGCGGCCGCGCAGGTGAATGTTGCCAGCATGGAGTCGGATGCACTTAACCAGCATATGAATGCTTCACGCCACGCCAGGGATGACGGTGGTGTATGGATCTCTTACTTTGGTGGAGAAAACCACAATACAACGTCAGCCGGTGCTGGGTATAAGTTAAATACCAACGGCGTTATGCTGGGCGTTGATAACCTGTTTGATGCGAAGAATGGCGGCAGCTGGTTAGCCGGTGTGGCGTTCTCGTCAGCGCGTTCCGATCTTGACGTGATGAACAGCAGCGGCGATCTCGATAGCTACGGCGCACAGTTCTATCTGTCTCGTCGCTTCGAAAATGGCATCTTTGTTGATACGTCCGCGCAGTACAATCATTTCAGTAACAGCGGCGATGCCCGTACTCTGGATGGTCAACGTTCACGTTCTGACTTCTCTACCAACGGCTATGGCCTGGGTATGAAACTGGGTTACACCTGGGAAGACAGCGGTTACTTTGCTGAACCGTATGTGAAAGCGACCGGTCGTGCCATTGATGGTGCACACTACACCATGAATAACGGCATGGTTGTCAATGGCGACGATTTCAAATCAATGGTAGGCGAAATCGGTACGGATGTGGGTTATACATTCGAACTGAATCAAGGCTATATCAAACCTTACCTGCACATGGCAGCGCTCAACGAATTTGCTGATAGCAATGAAGTGAGACTGAACAACGTTAATATGAATAACAGCATCGATGGTGCTGCATTCCAGATTGGCGGCGGTGCAGAAGTTCAACTGATGAAAAATGTCGGCGGTTATGCCAGCTTCAACTATACCACTGGCGACAACCTTGAGCGTCCATGGCAGGCAAACGTGGGCGTGAATTACTCCTGGTAAACCCTATCCCCATTGCTAACTTTAGCAATGGGGAACTATTTTTTTAGCTGCGTATAGTTATTTTTTCTGTGTCACTGCGGGTTGGGCAAATACTCTTTGCCCATTTTTCCCATTTTCACGTGAAAAAAAGAGCCTTGAATCTCATCGGTAGTGTACATTTCTTATCAAACAGGGACGACATGATTATGAGTAAAGACGAAAACGTTATTTCTCCCGATAAGGGAACAACCAAGGTGGTAAAACAGAGCAATCATGACGGTGGCCGCGTGCCTGCGGAATTAAGTCAGTATGCCGACCAGCCTTTATATGTTCTTATCGCATTATGGGGTCTGATGCAGAAAACGTGGATTGGACATAAACAAGTTTCTGAGGTCTTTGCTATTACCGAGCGCAGGGCATCCTTCCAGCTGTCTTATATTTTACGTAAGACAGACGTCATAATCTGCCAGACAAGAAAGGTAAAAGCTCAGGGTACGCGCCGCTTATGCCATCAGATCAAGGTTGAGGAGGTCAGAATTGCAGGTACAGCTGAAAAAACATCAAAAGTAAAGACTCAATCAGGTATCTATCACCAGACTAAAGGTGAATGCGTTGCGAATATCCCGCAGCTTGCAACATAAAAATCAACCTGCCTTATTATTTGTTGAAACCCATGGATATTTTATAGTTAAATGTTATTAAAAAAAATAACCAATATGATTTTTTGATAATTACAGGCCAAAACAATACAGTTTACTCTGATACAGTACAGTCGATATAATTGATCGCACATTTAACAAGCAACATGTTTAAAAAATCATCTTAATTGCGCGATCAATCTTTCTTTTACTTTTTCTTTTCGGTGAATAAATACCCGAGCGTGGCAAAAAGACACAGGGTATATCCCAGCAGTTCACTCCCTTCTTCTGCCATGTTTTTCACCGTGCGGTTATAACCGTCTGGCATCAGATGCCGCCATAACTCATTCATACCAAACAGGCGTGAAAACACCAGGATAGTGAGCATACCGGCTACCATCATTCCCCACGCGGGATGTCGCATAAAATCAGCCAGCCCCGAAATCAGATAACGAGGATGCCTGATCGCGGCGATAAGTGAAGCAAACGTTACTGCCAGCGCGAACCAAAACCAACTTCCATGGCTGATTTTATCAAACAAAAAATCCAGCTCACGAATCAACATGCAGGCAAAAAAGCCAGCGACCAGAATTCGTATCGGCTGCTGATCTACAGAATCTCTGGCATGACGAATAAACAAAAATACGATCACACCCAGTATTAATTCCTGAGTGATTTCCGTAAATGAAGCTTCATGCACCTCATCACTCATCCAGACCACATCAATAAATACTAATCCCATCATCGCACTAAGAAATGCTGCAAAGATAAAAAAAACACCAATTTTATTTCTAATTGTAAGCAGATCTTCAGACATTATTGCCCCCGGTAAACTAATCTCCGGGCAATTATAGGGATGTGAAATCTTGATTCCTGGCATTCTATGCCGTGGACCATACAATGGCACAGAATGCCAGGGTAGCCGCCTGCTTAGAAACAGAACCTGTGTCCGCTGGTTATCAATACTTATCGATATTTCGCTTCCTGAAGAGCAAACCAGTCGTCGGGAACATTGTAAGGCGGCTGGCCGAGCTGATGGATACCCTGTTCAATAATTCGATTGGCGGACTGCCATAGCGTTTGATCTCCAGCGGTCAGTAAGGCTATCTGCACGCGCTTTTCAACCAGATAGATACGGGCGAAATGCGGATCGAAATGAATAATAGAACGGGTATTGTCGATAATGTCGGCCAGCTTAATCGTCTGGGCATCAGGTGACGCCTCAGCCGTATGACGAAAGTGAGCGACTTTTCGCGCGGCACGGTTCTGGCCGGGAAGATTTCCGCTGTTGGTGAGCATAGAAACCAGAGAAGCGACCCGTTCACCAAAACGCGCTTTAATATCACCGAGTGTGCCGGGAGTATCTTCAACGGTATCATGCAGCCAGGCGGCAGCCAGCATTTCTTCATCATCACTGACGCTGCGAACCAGTTCCACTACCGCTTCGGGGTGGACGATATAGGGTTCATCGGTATACTTGCGTCTCTGTCCAGCCGCCGCATGCGCTTTAGTGGCATAGCGCCGGGCACGTTCTTCGAGTGTATGCATGGTGATTTTCCCCGATTGACTTCGAAAAGAGGCGATTGTATCGGCTGAGTGGTTAGTTAACAGAATGCCATCACGCAGCGTGATTAACGATCGGTCATGGTCATCTGTGTCGGCATTTATGCTGTAAGAATAGTTTGTTTATAAAAGGGAATTTAGGTTTATAGGTTTTTTCCGAACTCTCTGACAGCACCAGGGTCTGATAAATGTTCAGAATGTGTATAGAAATTGTTTAGGTCATGCCAGGACTAAAATCCCAATGAATTATATTAGAATGCTTACCCAGCAAAAGTTATCTCTGATGCTGGCCGTTTATATCGGTATTTTCTTAAATTTTTCAGTATCTTACCGACGCTTTGATCCTCTGTTCTCCAGTTTTAAACCCATGCAGTGGCTCTCCGCACTGGCGGAAGTGACCGCAGCGGTTCTGCTCACTTTCTTCCTGATGCGCCTGCTGTCGCTGGGTGGGAAATGGTTCTATCGCGTTACCGCGACCCTGCTGGTGCTGATATCCGTTTCGGCCAGCTATTATATGACCTTCTTCAACGTGGTTATTGGTTATGGGATTGTCGCGTCGGTCATGACGACCGACGTTGATTTGTCGAAAGAGGTCGTGGGATATCACTTTATTCTGTGGATGGTGCTGGTCAGCATCGTGCCGCTGGTGCTGATATGGACCAATAAACAACGAATGACGCTGCTGGAACAGCTCAAAACCCCAGGCCAGCGTATTAAACCACTGCTGACGCTGCTGCTGGCCGTCGCTCTGGTCTGGCTGCCGATTCGCTACTTCGACAAGCTGCAAAGCGCCAACGAGAAACTGACCAATATTGACCTGCCAAGCTACGGTGGCGTCGTGGCTCACTCTTATCTGCCGTCAAACTGGCTCTCGGCGCTGGGGCTGTTTGCCTACACCAGCTACGATGAAAAGATGGAGCATGATGACCTGCTCGATCCGGCGAAGAAGTTTAGCTACGTTGCGCCCGCCGCGGGTCTTGACGATACCTACGTGGTATTTGTGATCGGTGAAACTACGCGCTGGGACCACATGGGCCTGTTGGGCTATGAGCGCGATACCACACCGAAGCTTTCGCAGGAAAAAAATCTGGTCGCCTTCCGTGGCGAATCCTGTGATACCGCCACCAAGCTTTCCCTGCGCTGCATGTTCGTTCGCGAGGGCGGTACCATGGACAACCCGGGACGCACCCTGAAAGAGCAAAACGTCTTCGCCGTGCTGAAAGAGTTAGGATTCAGCTCCGAGCTGTTCGCTATGCAGAGCGAAGTCTGGTTCTACAACAATACCGACGCCGACAACTATGTCTTCCGCGAGCAGATTGGCTCCGAGCAGCGTAATCAGGGCAAATCGGTGGATGACATGCTGCTGATCCCGGAGCTGAAGGCATCAATCGATCGCCATCCGCAGGGAAAACATCTGGTGGTGTTGCATACCAAAGGCTCCCATTATCTTTACTCGCAGCGTTACCCGCGTGAGTACGCGCGCTATCAGCCGGAATGTATGGGGGTCGATGACACCTGCAGTAAAGCCATGCTGATTAACGCTTTCGATAACTCGGTACTGTATACCGATACGGTACTGGACAGCGTGTTCGACCAGCTGCGCGATAAGAAAGCCATCGTCTTCTACGCGGCGGATCACGGTGAATCCATCAGCGACAACATGCACCTGCACGGCACGCCGCGCAATATGGCCCCACCGGAGCAGTTCCGCGTGCCGATGATTGTCTGGGCGTCGGACAAGTATCTGGCTGATGCCAACAACAAAAGTGCATTTGAACGCCTGCAGGAGCAGCAACGCGCGGGCAAAACGCATCGCCACGTAGAGCTGTTCGATACCATTATGGGTTGCCTGGGCTATACCTCACCCAACGGCGGTATTAAGCAGGCGAATAACTGGTGTGCCGACCCGAAAGCAGTGGCAGAGGGCAGTACGGCGAAATAAGCCCCTCTGGCTTAGGTTACCCAAAACTCAATCACGTCGACGGACCGGCGTGGTGCTGGCTTTCATCGATTTGCAGCTTAATCGGGTAGGAGAACATCCTGCCCGTTACCCCCACACCTGAATACCCTGCCAGTAAAACCGCCAGATCGACCTTTCCCCCAGTACGCCACCCCCAATTCAAATACCAGGCCGACATTTAAAACAGACGACGCTAAATCCGCAGAGCGGACGGGTTCCGGCTCTGAACCGGCAATCCACAGCGCTGAACGAAGAGAGGAAGCCAGGATTTGGCCGCATGGACGCGGCCAAAAGCCGCAGCCGGTCCAGGACGGCCCGTCTGAGGCGGTCCGACAGGCTGACGAACGGCGTGAGGGAACCACGCAGCGCGCGTGGCGCGAGGCGCTAGGACCAGCCGATCAGAGCCGGAACCCGCCCGCGAACGCCACCAGCGTTAAAGGCAACACCAATATTCCAGCCAATCACTTCACGCGTACCAGTGGCTTTATACCCGTCCGACAATCTCCCCACCCCCAACATAAAACTCTACTGTTGCAAAATTATCCACCGTTTCAACCCGCATTAAATCCGACAAAAAAACAACCTAACATGATGTTATATATGTAAATAAAATCTTAATTCGCGACGAATTATGTTGATGTCCGATTCACGTTAAACGACGATTTTTCACCGGACCGTTGCAGCATATTTATCTATAAGTTAGCCATATGGATAATTTTATCGCGCGGCAGACGGGGTTATTCGGTTTATTTTAAAGGTTTTTTCTCAACGCGATCCGCTGGATATCAGCATCGTATTTAGCGATTAATCTGGTTTTGTGACGAAGTCATAAGTTTTTAATCCGCAAAATAGAGCTAATTGTTTTTTTAATATTTGCATGCGGTTTCTCACACTCTGCGTAAATACACTACGATTGTATTGACGTTCCTTGAAACTGTTGACAAATTGAAACCCCAGCACAAAAGGTAAGGAGATTTGTCTGAAGGTTTCTCAATCGTATGGAAACCGCAAACTCCGCTCCCAGGACTGACGCCGCAAGGCATTACGCCAGACCACACAAAAAAATTATCGGTCGGCACGCAACACACAACATCACATCACTATTGGAGCTAAGCATGAGTATTTCCCTGACTAAATCCGGGATGCTGAAGGTCGGTTTCAGCGCGATCGCACTAATGATGGCCGCCAGCGTACAGGCGAAAACCCTGGTTTATTGTTCTGAAGGATCGCCAGAAGGGTTTAACCCTCAGCTGTTTACTTCCGGTACCACCTACGATGCCAGCTCGCGCCAGATTTATAACCGTCTGGTGGAATTCACCATCGGTACCACGGAACTGCACCCGGCTCTGGCGGAAAAATGGGACGTCAGTGAAGATGGCAAAACCTATACTTTCCATCTGCGTAAAGGCGTGAAGTGGCAAACGACCAAAGACTTTAAGCCAACGCGCGACTTTAACGCCGACGATGTGGTTTTCACCTTTGAGCGCCAGCTGGATAAAAATAACAAGTATCACGGGGTTTCCGGCGGCAGCTACGAATACTTTGAAGGCATGGACATGCCTAACCTGATTAGCAAAATTGAGAAGGTTGACGACAACACCGTACGCTTCGTCCTGACCCGCCCTGAATCACCGTTCCTCGCCGACCTGGGAATGGACTTTGCCTCTATTCTGTCTGCGGAATACGCCGACAACATGCTGAAAGCGGGCACTCCGGAAAAAGTCGACCTGAACCCGGTCGGTACCGGTCCATTCCAGCTGCAGCAGTATCAGAAAGATTCACGTATTCTCTATAAAGCCAACGCGGACTACTGGGGCGAGAAGCCGAAGATTGACCGCCTGGTGTTCTCCATCACCCCTGATGCATCGGTGCGCTACGCCAAGCTGCAGAAAGGCGAATGCCAGGTGATGCCGTATCCAAATCCTGCTGACATCGCCAGCATGAAGAAAGACACCAAAATCAACCTGATGGAGCAGCCGGGTCTGAACGTCGGCTATCTGTCGTTTAACGTTGAGAAAAAGCCGCTGGATAACCTGAAAGTTCGCCAGGCGCTGACCATGGCGGTGAACAAGCAGGCGATCATCGACGCGGTTTACCAGGGTGCAGGACAGGCGGCGAAAAACCTGATCCCACCAACCATGTGGGGCTACAACGACGCCGTGAAGGACTACGCCTACGACCCGGAAAAAGCCAAAGCGCTGCTGAAAGAAGCGGGTATGGCCGATGGCTTTGCTATCGACCTGTGGGCGATGCCGGTACAGCGTCCGTATAACCCGAACGCTCGCCGCATGGCGGAAATGATCCAGAGCGACTGGGCGAAGATTGGCGTGAAGGCCAAGATCGTCACCTATGAGTGGGGCGAGTATCTGAAGCGCGCGAAAGCCGGTGAACACCAGACCGTGATGATGGGCTGGACCGGTGATAACGGAGATCCGGATAACTTCTTCGCCACTCTGTTCAGCTGTGCGGCAGCCAAAGACGGTTCGAACTATTCACGCTGGTGTGACAAATCGTTTGAAGATTTGATTCAGCCTGCCCGTGCGACTGAGGATCACAACAAGCGTATCGAACTGTACAAGCAGGCTCAGGTGGTGATGCATGACCAGGCTCCGGCGCTGATCATTGCCCACTCAACCGTGTATGAGCCAGTGAGCAAAAAAGTGTCCAACTACGTGGTTGATCCACTGGGCGGACACTACTTTGCCCAGGTTGATATCGCCGAGTAACGAACCCGATAAGGGGTTGAAGAGCTGCATCGGTGGCTGTTCAACCCCTTTCGATGTTTCGAAGCCCGCTAAATCCTTGTTTATTCAGGTCAAGGCGCAGTTCGCTGCGTCGTGGCCGGGTCTACCCGGCTACAAGATGTGAGCAATAATAATCCCGCAGGCTAAGACCGGCGGGAAACAGAAGAGAGTACGGAATATGCTGCAGTTCATACTCCGACGGCTGGGACTCGTTATCCCAACGTTTATTGGTATCACCCTGTTAACTTTCGCGTTTGTCCACATGATCCCCGGCGACCCGGTGCTGATTATGGCAGGTGAACGCGGGATCTCCGCTGAACGTCACGCTCAGCTGCTGGCCCAGCTTGGTCTGGATAAGCCACTCTGGCAGCAATACTTCACCTATGTCTGGAACGTGCTGCACGGCGATTTAGGTATGTCGCTGAAAAGCCGCATTCCGGTATGGGACGAATTTGTTCCGCGCTTCAAAGCGACAATGGAACTGGGCATCTGCGCCATGCTGTTTGCGGTAATCGTCGGCATCCCCGTTGGCGTGCTGGCCGCGGTTAAACGCGGTTCAATTTTCGATCATACCGCGGTGGGTATCTCCCTGACCGGTTATTCCATGCCGATTTTCTGGTGGGGCATGATGCTGATCATGCTGGTTTCGGTGCAGCTTAACCTGACCCCGGTGTCAGGGCGCATCAGCGATACGGTCTTCCTCGACGACACGCTGCCGCTGACCGGCTTTATGCTGATCGACACCCTGATCTGGGGCGAGCCGGGCGACTTTATTGATGCCGTGATGCATATGATCCTGCCTGCCGTGGTGCTGGGCACCATTCCGCTGGCGGTGATTGTGCGTATGACCCGTTCGGCGATGCTGGAAGTGCTGGGCGAGGATTATATTCGCACCGCGCGCGCCAAAGGGCTGACCCCGATGCGGGTGATTATCGTCCACGCGCTGCGCAACGCGATGCTGCCGGTGGTCACGGTGATCGGCCTGCAGGTCGGTACGCTGCTGGCCGGCGCTATCCTGACCGAAACCATCTTCTCCTGGCCAGGCCTGGGTCGCTGGTTGATCGACGCACTCCAGCGCCGCGATTATCCGGTCGTCCAGGGCGGCGTGCTGATGGTTGCCACGCTGATTATCCTCGTTAACCTGCTGGTCGACGTGCTTTACGGCGTGGTCAATCCACGCATACGCCACAAGAAATAAGGGGCCACTATGTCTGTTGTAGATCCGGGCAGCGTCCCTGCTGCACCCAAGCCGATGACCCCGTTACAGGAATTCTGGCACTACTTTAAGCGTAACAAAGGCGCGGTGATCGGCCTGGTTTACGTCGTCGTAATGATTTTAATCGCTATTTTTGCCAACTTCCTGGCACCGCATGCCCCGGCAGAGCAGTTCCGTGACGCGCTTTTGCGCCCACCGGTCTGGCATGAAGGCGGCAGCTGGCAGTACCTTCTCGGTACGGATGATGTGGGCCGCGATGTCCTTTCCCGCCTGATGTACGGCGCACGCCTGTCGCTGCTGGTTGGCTGTCTGGTGGTGGTTCTGTCATTGATTATGGGCGTGGTCTTCGGCCTGATCGCCGGCTATGTCGGCGGTGCGATTGATGCAGCGATTATGCGCCTGGTCGATATCATGCTGGCACTGCCGAGCCTGCTGCTGGCGCTGGTGCTGGTGGCGATCTTTGGCCCATCGATTGTCAACGCCTCGCTGGCGCTGACCTTTGTCGCCCTGCCGCACTATATCCGCCTGACCCGCGCGGCAGTGCTGGTGGAAGTGACCCGCGACTACGTCACCGCCTCGCGCGTGGCGGGGGCAGGGGCGATGCGCCAGATGTTTATCAATATCTTACCAAACTGCCTGGCACCGCTGATCGTGCAGGCGTCTCTTGGCTTTTCCAACGCGATCCTCGATATGGCCGCGCTGGGTTTCCTGGGTATGGGCGCGCAGCCGCCTACGCCGGAGTGGGGCACCATGCTCTCCGACGTACTGCAGTATGCGCAAAGTGCCTGGTGGGTGGTCACCTTCCCCGGTGTTGCCATTCTGCTGACGGTACTGGCATTCAACCTGATGGGCGACGGCTTACGCGACGCTCTTGACCCGAAACTCAAACAGTAGGCAGCGAGATGGCACTATTAACTGTAGATAAACTCTCGGTGCATTTCGGTGACGAAAAAGCACCGTTCCGCGCCGTAGACCGCATCAGCTACCAGGTTGAACAGGGGCAGGTGGTCGGTATCGTCGGCGAGTCCGGCTCCGGTAAATCCGTCAGTTCACTGGCAATCATGGGGCTGATCGACTATCCCGGTAAGGTCATGGCAGATCAGCTGGTCTTCGATCAGCGCAACCTGCAGCAGATTTCCGAGAAAGAGCGCCGCCAGCTGGTGGGTTCGGAGGTCGCGATGATCTTCCAGGACCCGATGACCAGCCTGAACCCCTGCTACACCGTGGGCTACCAGATTATGGAAGCGATTAAGGTGCATCAGGGCGGTAATCGCCGTACCCGTCGCCAGCGCGCGATCGACCTGCTGAACCAGGTGGGCATCCCCGATCCGGCCTCCAGGCTGGATGTCTATCCGCATCAGCTGTCGGGCGGCATGAGTCAGCGCGTGATGATCGCGATGGCGATTGCCTGTCGGCCCAAGCTGCTGATTGCCGATGAACCGACTACCGCACTGGATGTGACCATTCAGGCGCAGATCATTGAGCTGCTGCTGGATCTGCAACGCCAGGAAAATATGGCGCTGATCCTGATTACTCACGATCTGGCGCTGGTCGCCGAAGCCGCGCAGCACATCATTGTGATGTATGCCGGGCAGGTGGTGGAAACCGGTAAAGCGGTGGATATCTTTAAAGCACCGCGCCATCCCTACACCCAGGCTTTGCTGCGCGCGCTGCCGGAATTTTCCACCGACAAGGCAAGACTGGCCTCGCTGCCGGGCGTCGTGCCGGGTAAATATGACCGGCCCAACGGTTGTCTGCTGAATCCACGCTGCCCGTACGCCACCAACCGCTGCCGATCGGAAGAACCGCCGCTGCGCGATCTTGCAGGGCGTCAGTCCAAATGCCACTTCCCACTGGATGATGCCGGGAGACCAACTTATGAAGCCTGAAGGAACGAATCCGACCCTGCTGATGCAGGCGATCGATCT
This sequence comes from Pantoea coffeiphila, assembly GCF_016909495.1. Lineage (GTDB taxonomy): Bacteria > Pseudomonadota > Gammaproteobacteria > Enterobacterales > Enterobacteriaceae > Erwinia > Erwinia coffeiphila. The sequence goes on from NZ_JAFBFW010000009.1 coordinate 43,787, forward strand.
GAAGAAGCATTACCCGGTCAAAAAAGGCCTGTTTGGCCAGGAACGACTGGTGAAAGCGCTGGACGGCGTATCGTTTAACCTCGAACGCGGTAAAACGCTGGCGGTGGTGGGGGAGTCCGGCTGTGGTAAATCCACCCTGGGCCGCCTGCTGACGATGATCGAAACGCCAACCGAAGGCCAGCTGTTTTATCAGGGGCAGGATCTGCTGAAGCACGACCCGCAGGCGCAGCAGATGCGGCGGCAGAAGATTCAGATTGTTTTCCAGAACCCGTATGGCTCGCTCAACCCGCGTAAAAAAGTCAGCCAGATCCTGGAAGAGCCGCTGGTAATCAATACCAACCTGACTAAAGCCGAGCGCCGGGAGAAAACCCTGGCGATGATGGCGAAAGTGGGCTTGAAAACGGAGCACTACGATCGCTATCCGCATATGTTCTCCGGCGGCCAGCGCCAGCGTATTGCTATTGCCCGTGGCCTGATGCTTGACCCGGACGTGCTGATTGCCGATGAACCGGTCTCCGCGCTGGATGTGTCGGTCCGCGCCCAGGTCCTGAATCTGATGATGGACCTGCAGCAGGAGCTGGGGCTTTCCTACATCTTTATCTCTCACGATCTGTCGGTGGTAGAGCACATTGCCGATGAAGTGATGGTGATGTATCTGGGGCGCTGCGTAGAGAAGGGAACCAAAGAGGAGATTTTCGCTAATCCGCGGCATCCTTATACTCAGGCGCTGCTTTCCGCCACGCCGCGTCTTAACCCGGACGATCGGCGCGAGCGTATCAAACTGACCGGCGAGCTGCCCAGCCCGCTGAATCCACCGCCGGGATGTGCGTTTAACGCCCGCTGCCGTCGGCGGCTTGGCACCTGCACCCAGCTGCAGCCGCAGCTAAAATCCTGGGGTGGGCAGCAGGTCGCCTGCTTTGCCGTTGAGCAGGATGAGAGCGAACCGGCGGCCTGAAGGCGGCCATAATGCAAAAGCGGAGATTAGCTCCGCTTTCTTTTTAACAACGCTGAAACTGTACACACCTTAAACACTTAAGATAAGTAAAAGAGTCGTTTTACCGATAAAGGGAATTTTTTCCAGTAGTGATAACGAGTTAACGGATAACCTTAATAATTTAAAGGAAAATTAAGGAAAAGAAGTTAATAACTATTTTTAAGCTATTTCAAGTTTGTGAAATGAAAGCCTTTAACCCGGTAAAATTATCCAATTTATTAACATAGTCACTAATATGATAAGTGACGTTGGCAATAAATAATTTTGCTAGTAACCCGTTAATTTACTGATTGAAAATCAGCAAACTGCGCACTGAGATTAATCTGACGATTTCAAAAAGAGTGTGTTATATTGCCGTAAAATCCTCCTTCTGCGCGATCGCTTCTATGAAAAGTTATGATGACTTGCAGCGTTTTAAAGAAAAGACGCAAACAAACCACATCGAATTCAAAGATATGTCCGAGCAGTCACTCCATTCTGACAGCTCAAACTGGGCCATTATCAAGCAGTTGCTCAGTGATGGCACCGACCCGGTGCTGGATAAGAGTCAGAGGATTGATGTTGTTGCACCTCAGCCTATCGATCCGTCGGTGCTGCTGGCTCCGCCGGTAGCAGCTGCGCCCGCACAGCCGTTGCCGTCATTCTCCGCGTTGGAGGACCACACGCCATCGGTGGGCGCATCGTTATTCGACAGCATTTCATCATCGCTGAAGCCAGGCACGCCGCCTGAAGCATCCGCACCCGTTACGCCGCAGCCGGAAGTTCCGCCTGTTGCACCAGCGAAACCGGCGGTACAGCTGACCAAAGTCGCCGATCTGCGTCCGGAGTCTGTTGCTCAGGCATCAGGCTCGCTGTTCGATCAGCTGGCAAAGTCACAGCCAAGCACTGCGCAGAAAAAGCCTGATGCTCCGCTTGAGCAGCCCGCAGCGCCGCAGCTCAACGCGCTATTACAGCAGCCGGAGCCAACACAGCCGAACGCTCAGCCCCTGTTGCAGTCGGGCTTCCCGCTGCCGCCTCCGCCTGTGCAGCCGCAGCTGAATGCACTGCTGCAGTCGCCGCCGGTAGCGCCACAGCCTCAGCAGGTTGCCGCACCGCAGTATCAGCCACATCCGCAGCAGGTGCCGCCACAGTATCAGCCACAGCAGGTTGCTCAGCAGCCGTACTATGCGTCCCAGCAGGTTTCGCCGCAGCCGCTGTATCAGTCGCAGCCTCAGCAGGTCGCGCCGCAGCCCGTTTATCCACAGCAGCAGGCCGCACCGCTTTATCAGTCGCAGCCGCCAGCAACCTCGCCGCTTTTTGCCAGCAGCCAGGCGATACAGCCGCACGCGCAGCCTGCGGCAACATCTTCAAATATCAGCTATAAACAGTTATTCAGCCCGGCCCACGGCTCGGCTGAGCAGATCGTTTCTAAAGAGATGCCATTACAATCCCTGCTGGAGAAAATTGCCTCATGCCGTTAGTTTGCGTCTGTTCCCCTAAAGGCGGTGTGGGTAAAACCACCATGGCAGCCAACCTTGCACACGCGCTAGCCCGCAACGGTAGCAAAGTGCTGGCGATCGATTTTGACGTACAGAATGCGCTGCGTCTGCATTTTGGTGTACCGCTGTCGGACGGACGCGGCTTTGTCGCCAAATCTGCGGAATCGTCCGACTGGAGCCAGTCCATTCTCACCACCGGCGGGAACATCTTTGTTCTGCCTTACGGTGATGTTACCGAACAGCAGCGTATGCAGTTCGAAGATAACCTGACCCACGATCCGAACTTTATTATCCGGGGTCTGAACACCGTGCTGAACTATCCCGGTCTGGTGATTATCGCTGATTTCCCTCCGGGCCCTGGCCCGGCGCTGAAAGCTATGGCGGCACTGGCCGATATGCACCTGGTGGTGATGCTGGCCGACACGGCTTCGCTGTCGCTGCTGCCGCAGGTGGAAAATGAAAAACTGATTGGCAGCGCCCTGAATCATCGTAAAGGCCACTATTTTGTGCTGAACCAGAGCGACAGCCGACGCAATATCAGCCGCGACGTCACGCTGTTTATGCAGCAGCGCCTGGGCGACCGGTTAATTGGCGTGGTAAACCGCGATGAAAGCGTGGCCGAGGCAAATGCCTCACAGCAGTCTATTTTTGATTTCAGTTCCGTATCCGCTGCCGCGTTCGATATCGAACTGATCGGTAAACGTCTTTCCGCGCTGCTTGATATCAAAGTCGGCGATGGCGAGATGCATGCGCCGCTTCAGTCTCGCTAGAGCGGGCCACAGGAACCTGGCACGGATGCCTGAAGACGCGTGGTGAAATGCGCCACGAAGAATTATACCCACACGTGTTCAGGATGACTTATGAATAAAGTCCTGTTTTATCTGCTCTTACTCATCTTACTGCCCGTTGCGGCGGTAATCGTTATCACCCCGATGGATAGCCAGAAACAATATACCTTTGGTCTGATTGCCATCGGTATTGTGTTCCTGCTGGGCTTTATTAAGAGCAAGCCGGTCTCGCTGATCATGGTATTTCTTTCCGCGATCATGTCGACCCGCTATATATACTGGCGCGCTACCGAAACCCTGCACTTCAATTCCGAAGTGGAAGCGATTCTGGGTATCGGTCTGTTTATCGCCGAACTTTACGTCTGGCTGATTCTAATTCTCGGCTATCTGCAGACTTCCTGGCCGCTAAAACGCACCATCGAACCGCTGCCGGATGATATTTCACTCTGGCCGACGGTGGATGTTTACGTTCCCAGCTATAACGAAAGTCTTGATGTGGTTCGTGACACCGTGCTGGCTGCACAGTGTATTGACTACCCGCGCGACAAGCTCAAGATCTACCTGCTGGATGACGGCAAGCGCAGCGAATTTGCCCGCTTCGCCGCCGACGTCGGCGTGGGTTATATCACCCGCGACGATAACCGCCACGCCAAGGCCGGTAACCTGAACCATGCGATGAAAATCACCAAGGGTGAACTGATTACCGTCTTTGACTGTGACCACGTAGCCACCCGCACCTTCCTGCAGGCCACCGTGGGTGCCTTCCTGAAAGATGAAAAGCTGGCGCTGCTGCAAACGCCGCACTACTTCTACTCGCCGGACCCGTTTGAACGTAACCTGAAAGCCGCCCGCGAAATCCCTAACGAAGGCGCGCTGTTCTACGGCCCGGTACAGCAGGGTAACGATAACTGGAACGCAACGTTCTTCTGCGGTTCCTGTGCCGTAATTCGCCGTTCCGCGCTGGAAGAGATCAATGGTTTTGCGGTGGAAACCGTGACCGAAGATGCGCACACCGCATTAAAAATGCAGCGACTGGGCTGGGGTTCCGCGTTTCTGGCCATCCCGCTGGCTGCCGGTCTGGCTACCGAGCGTCTGGGTCTGCATATCGTTCAGCGTACCCGCTGGGCGCGCGGCATGACGCAGATTTTCCGCGTGGACAATCCGCTGCTGGGCCGTGGCCTGAAGTGGCAGCAGCGCCTGTGCTACCTCAACGCCATGCTTCACTTCCAGTTCGGTCTGCCGCGCGTGGTGTTCCTGACGGCGCCGCTGGCCTACCTGCTGTTTAACCTGAACATTATTCACTCATCGGCCAGCCTGATCTTCGCCTACGTGCTGCCGCACCTGGTGCTGTCGCTGTACGTGAACTCCCGCATGAATGGCCGTTTCCGCGCCACCTTCTGGGGTGAAATTTACGAAACGGTGATGGCATTCCACCTGGTGATCCCGACGTTGCTGACGATGATTTCGCCGAAGCACGGCAAGTTTAACGTAACGGATAAAGGCGGCCTGCTGGATGTGGGCTTCTTCGACTTCAACATCGTCCGTCCGCACGTGATCTGCGCCCTGCTGCTGGCAGCCGGGGTGATCAGCGGCATCGTACGCGCCACCGCTCACGACTACTTCGGCGTAGACCCTTACGTTATTGCGCTGAACGTCGGCTGGGCCACCTTCAGCCTGATCATTCTGATGGCGGCGATTGCCGTGGCGCGCGAAACCAAGCAGGTACGTAAAACCATTCGTATCGACGTGAATATCCCGGCAATTGTGCACTATGCCAGCGGTATCTCCTCACGCTGCCACACCATCAACCTGTCGATGGGCGGCGCGCAGCTGACCGCACCGGATCAGCGCTTCGAGAATGATGAGATTGAAGAGATCGAACTGATGCTGCACTCCGGCGCTATCTCGATCCCGGTCCAGCTGATCAGCGCTGATTCCGGCGTGCTGCGCTTCCAGTTTAAGGACATTCCGCTGTCGCGCCGCCGCGAGCTGGTACGCGTGGTGCTGTCCCGCGCCGATGCCTGGCTGAAACCGGAAGGGCCAAAAGATAACCCACTACGCTCGCTGGTTAACATCATTCGTACAGTATTCGAACTGTTCTGGCTGACCTGGAAAGATCGCCGCGCGAATAAAAAGCGCCGTATGCGTGCTGAGAAGGATGGAGTGGCATGAAGCAATTGATACTTCGCGCACTGTGCCTGAGTACTGCGCTGACGCTGAGCAATCTCAACGCCGCAGATACGGCCAACAACAATTCGCAGTTTGGCAACTTACTGAATAACTTTGTTCCTGCCAACCAGGGTAACGGCGCGGAAGCTGAAGAGAACGATCAGCCCGCTGCGGCATCAGACAATCCGGCACCGGCAACGGGCGCGGAAAACGGCTTGCCTGCGGGCAACGAACCGGCGCTGCCGCCGGGATCGGTGGCCGAGCTGCCAGGGCTGCCTCCGCTTCCTGCACCGCCTGCTGATACCTCACCGATGGTCTCCCTGAATCAGCCGCTCTCCAGCACAGTGACGGTTGCACAGATGGGCCAGCCGCAGGGCGTGCTGCTGACCGGTGGCCAGCTGCAGTCCGGTATCACCTTTACGCTGCCGGGCGATGAAGTGATCACCAATGCGCGTCTGAATCTGTCGCTGAAGGTCTCTTCCGCGCTGGCGGCGCGTAATACCTCGCTGCAGCTGATGATGAACGGTCAGCCTCTGGGTACGCTGCCGCTGAGCGCGTCGGATAAAGAAAGTGAAGACTATCAGCTGGATATCCCGGCGGCGATGGTGGTCTCAAGCAACAACCTGAGCTTCAAAATTAACGATGCTGACCAGCTCCTGTGCGAGCGCGACAGCGAAGATCAGTACCAGGTGACGATCCTGCCAACGACCACGCTGTCGCTGGAAGGTCAGCAGCTGAACATCGGCACCAGCCTGAGTAATTTCCCGCGGCCGTTCCTCGATCCGCTGCGGATGAACTCCTCCAGCGTCGCCATGGCGTTTGGTGAAAATATTCAGCCGGGCGAAGTCAGCGCGGCGGCAATTCTGGCGTCGTGGCTGGGCATTCAGGCGGACTACCGTGGGATTACCTTCCCGGTGCTGCGCGGCCAGCTGCCGGAGAAAAACGGCGTGGTGTTCGGCCACCCGGGTGAAGTGATTTCCAGCCTGACGCTGCCGGAAACCAGCGTGCCGCTGGTGAAAATCGTCGATAACCCGGACAACCCGGTCTATAAACTGCTGCTGGTCGTCGGTAAAGACGACCTGCAACTGCGCCAGGCGGCAACCCGTCTGCTACAGCCAATGAAGGTAGACAGCGCCCAGCTGGAAGTGGGTCAGCAAACGCTGCCGCTGCGTAAACCTTATGACGCTCCGCGCTGGATTAATACCGAGCGCCCGGTTCGCCTGAGCGAGCTGCTGCGCCAGGATCAGAACCTGACTGCCAACGGCATCTGGCATGACGCGCTGCGGGTTAACTTCCGCGCGGCACCGGATCTGTTCCTGTGGGACGGCGATACGCTGCCGCTGCAGCTGAACTATCGTTTCCCGTCTGAAAACTGGATTGATGAAGATAACTCCGTTCTTAACGTCACCCTGAACGGCACCTTCCTGCGTAATCTGACGGTCAATAAACTCGGGCTGCTGGAAAATATCTGGCACCGCCTGGGCGGCGACGCACGCCAGGAGAAATACACGCTGAAACTGGACCCGTATCTGATTTACGGTGATAACCAGCTGCAGCTCTATTTCAATATCAAACCGAAGGCCAACGCACCCTGTAGCGTTCTGACCAACAACAATATTAAGAGCCGAATCGAAGAAGACTCCTCGATCGATCTGAGCCACACGCGCCACTTCGCGATGCTGCCGAACCTCTCCTACTTCGTCGGTGCCTCGTTCCCGTTCTCGCGTCTGGCTGACTATTCCCAGACCGTACTGATGCTGCCTGAGAAGCCGGCTAATGCCGAAATCAGCGCGCTGTTAAACATGGCAGGGCGTTCCGGTAATGCCACCGGCGTAGCGCTGGCCTACAACAACGTGGTGTTCGGCGTACCTGGCGGCGGCGCGATGCGCGAACGTCTGGAAAACAGCGATGTCCTGGCGGTGTCCACGCTCGGTCAAACCGCGTTTAACGAGTCGATTCTGGCCGCTTCACCGTATGAAGTTCACGGCCATACGCTGGGCGTGAAAGTGCAGGGAACGCTGGAAAAACTGCGCAGCTGGCTGACCGGCGACTGGTCACGGCAATCACTGGATGCCGACCGCTATCTCTCTTCTAACGAAGACTGGCGTGGGTTTGTCAGCTATCGCTCGCCGTGGAACGGCAGCCGTCTGGTGGTGATGACCATCGCGACCGACGACGATCAGCTGAACCGCCTGAGCAACGATTTAACCTTGCAGCGCATCAACGCCGGTATTCGCGGCGATACGGCTATCATTACGGATGAAACCGGTGTGCGCAGCTTCCGCGTTGGTGCCCAGTTCCCCAGCGGACAAATGCCGTGGTACATGATGGTGGTCTGGTATGCCAACCAGCACTCCGTTCTGATGGCCCTTGTGGCACTGCTGTGTTCGACATTAGTGGGATTAAGTACCTACGTGCTGCTGAAACGCCACTCATGGCGTCGCCTGCATCCACCGAAATCATCCCGTTCCTCTGGCGAGAAAAAAGAATGATGAAAACACAACTCACACAGTTAAGCGCCAGAATTCGCCATCGCTGGATGATCGGCGGCAGCCTTGCGCTGTCGGTCATCTCCTTCCCGCTGATGGCGGCTGATAACAACCCGGCCGTTCAGGCGCTTTTTGACCAGGCAAACTACTGGCATCAGAAATCGCATGACAATCTGGCGCGTGAAGCGTTACAGAAAGTGCTGATGGTGGACGGCAATAACACCCAGGCGATGTATCTGATGGCCCTGTGGTCGCAGCAGAACGGCGACACCGCAGGCATGACCAAATGGCGTACCCGGCTGAGTGAAGTGTCGCCGCAGGACCCGCGTCTGGTTGAGCTGGATAACGCCCGCCAGATGCAGTCGATTCCGGCAGCACAGCTGTCGCTGGCCCGCCAGCAGGCGCGCACCGGCAACACCGCCGCCGCGCTGCAAACCTGGCGCAACACGTTCAGCGGCAACCAGCCGCCTGCCAGCGTGGCGGCGGAATACTATCTGACGATGGCCGGTGACCGTAACATGCTGCCGCAGGCGATCGATAACCTGCGCCAGTTCAGTGCCCAGAACCCGCAGGATAACGCCGCCAAGCTGGCGTTGGCCAAAGCGTTGACCTATCAGGAATCCACCCGTCGTGAAGGCCTGCAGTCGCTGGAAACGATGGCTCCGGCGAATCCGGATGCCGACCGCTCGCTGCGCCAGGCGCTGCTGTGGCTGGGCCCGAAACCGACCGATGATGCGCTGTATCAGAACTACCAGCAGCGCCATCCGCAGGATACGGCGGTGATGGCCTACTACCGTAAAAACGTCGGTGGCGAAACCAAAGGTCAGGGCTTTAACGCGCTGAACAGCGGCGACGTTTCCAGCGCGCAAAACGCATTCGACCAGGTGCTTCAGGTTAATCCGGAAGATGCGGATGCGCTGGCCGGTCTGGGCTACGTTGCCCAGCGCAACGGCAATTATACTCAGGCCGCCGACTACCTTGAGCGTGCGGCCAAACTGGGCGGTAATAACAGCCAGCAGCGTCAGCAGCAGGCGGATGATGCCCGCTTCTATGGCCAGCTGGCCACCGCTCAGCAGGCGCTGAAATCCGGCAATACCGCACAGGCGCTGTCGCTCAGTGAGCCACTGACTCAGGCCGCCGGTGAAAAAGGCGTTTCCGCCAAACTGTTCCGTGGCGATGCGCTGCGCCGCAGCAACCAGCTCGATCAGGCGGAACAGACCTTCCGCAGCGTGCTGGCCACCGATGCCGACAACCGCCCGGCCAAAGAAGGGCTGTTCTACGTGCTGCGTCAGCAGAATCGTACGGCAGAAGCCAATACGCTACTGGCCTCACTGCCAGCCAGCGTTCGCGCTGCGGTCACGCCGCGCCCGGTCGCCACCAGCGATCCGGTGCGCAACGAGGCCAAACAGGCGCTGGCGGCGGGTAACCCGCAGCGTGCGGTGTCGATCCTCCAGCAGGGGATGCAGCGCTTCCCGTCAGATCCGTGGCTGCGCCTCGATCTGGCGCGTATCTATGAGCAGCAGGGCAATTCGGCTCAGGCCGCAGGCGTCATGCAGCCCGCTTACCGCAACGGTGCCTCCAGCAACGAAGTTTACGCCGCCGCGCTGTTCGCCAGCGAAACGGGGTCGTGGGCGCAGGCCAACAGCCTGCTGTCACGTATTCCGGCCCGCAGCCAGAACGCCGACATGCGCACGCTGGCACAGCGGGCCAGCTTTAATCAGCAGATGGACGTTGCAAAACAGTACCTGGCGCAGGGCAACAGTGCCGCCGCTGCCAATACGCTGAAAGTGCTGGCGGCCAATCCGCCGTCCAGCCCGTCCGATGCTGGTAATCTGGCGAAAGCCCTGGCCCAGGCGGGCGATATGAGCACCGCCGTGTCGGTAGTACGCGGCAACATGCGCCGTGGCGTGCAGGGCAATGCCGGGGACTATGCCGCACAGGCCGCCGTACTTGAGCAGGCAGGATTAGGTGCCGAGGCGCAGAGCTTCCTCAGCAGCCCGGAAATCCAGTCGCGCAGTACGCCAACCCAGCTGGCCGGTATTCGTAACGGTGGGGTGATCAATGAAGTTGACCGCCTGCGCGAGCAAAAACAGTACGCGGCGGCCTACGACAAACTGATTACCGCCCTGCAGAAAGATCCGCAGAACACCGACCTGATGTTTGCCATGGCGCGGCTCTATCAGTCCGGCAAAATGAACAAAGAAGCTGGCGTGGTCTACGACTACCTGATGACTCGCGATACGCCGAATCAGGATGCGCGTGAAGGCGCTATCAACGTGGCGCTGGCGCTGAACGATGTCCCACGCGCGCGCTCACTGAGTACCGGCCTGCGCGGTCAGCAGTCACCTGAGCGCCTGCTGCTGCTGGCTCGCGTGGCGAATGCCGACGGCGATCATAACGAAGCGCTGAGCTACCTGCGCACCGCGCGTGGCAAGGTGATCGGTCTTTCGGGCGCAGATACCGGCAGCAGTGCGGGGATTGGCGGTCTGGCGATGTCAGACAACCCGTTTATCAACCGCACCACGCTGTCGCCGCGTCCTTCACCATCAACCTACGGTAAAACCATGCCGTGGCAGCTGTCGCCGACTTATCGTGATTACCGCGATATTCCGGGCGCTACCTTCACCATGGGTAATGCACCGCTGCTGCGCGAGAACCAGACGCTGGCCCAGATTGATACCATGATGGCCGATCTGGAAAAAGACACCGGAACCTGGATGCAGGCCGGGGTGCAGATCCGCAGCCGCGACGGCGAGAATGGTCTCAGTAAACTGACCGAAGCCAAAGCGCCGCTGACCTGGACCAGTTCACCGCTGGGTGATGCGCACTTTGACTTTACCGTTACGCCGATTAATCTCAGCGCGGGCAGCGCCAGCGGCGATGCCTATCGCCGCCTTGGCTCCGGCGCAACCGAACAGGCGATCGGCAACCTGCTGGAAACCATCAAGAGTGAACAGACCTACATCAGCACGCTTAACGCGACCGATCTGGCGACCTTCAACACCACCAATCCGGGGGTGGCGACCGCGCTGACCGCGCTGGACGGTATCACTTTTGAAGAGTTGAACCCGCTGACCGCCACCGGATTGAGCAACCTCACCAGCCTGAACAACAACACCGCGCTGAAAAATTATCTGGTCGCCTCCACGCGTAAACCGAGCGTGGACAGTGCCAGTTCCGGTACCAGCGACTCGCAGAACGCCAGCGGCGTTGAGCTGAACCTGGCGCTGACCGGCACCAGCTACAAGATCGACCTCGGCAGCACGCCGCTGGGTCAGGACTTGAGCACCATGGTCGGTGGCGTGAAGTGGGCACCGAAGCTGACCGATTATCTGACGCTGATCCTCACCGGGGAACGTCGTGCGGTGACCGACAGTCTGCTCTCCTATGTGGGCGTGCAGGATAAGCTCTCCGGCAGCAACTGGGGACGGGTGACCAAGAACGGCGGTAACGCCCTGTTAAGCTATGACGACGGCGATGCCGGATTCTACGTTGGCGCAGGGGCCTACAGCTATCTGGGTGAGAACGTGGCCAGCAACCAGAGCCTGGTCGCCAACGCCGGTGCCTACGTTCGTCCGTACCATTACGACGATCGCGAACTGAAAACCGGTATCAGCCTGAGCTGGATGGATTTCAAAAAGAACCTCAGCTACTACAGCTACGGCCAGGGCGGCTACTTCAGCCCGCAAAACTTCGTCAGCGTCGCCTTCCCGATCGACTACTCGCAAAGCTATGACGATCTGAGCGTGCGCATCGGCGGTTCGGCGGGTTATCAGGCCTATACCCAGGATCGCAGCGCCTATTATCCGAACAATCCTGAGTGGCAATCCGCGCTGGAATCAGCAGTTACTGCTGGTTTTGCCAAAGAAGCCTACTATTCCGGCGGCAGTAAGAGCGGAGTTGGCTATAATCTTCATGCGGGTGCGGATTACAAGATTAATAAAAATATCACCGTCGGTGGTCAGCTGGGTTATGACACCTTTGGTGAATATAACGAAAGCACGGCGCAACTTTATTTCCGTTACATGCTGGGAGGTAGTCAATAAGCATGAGCCAGTTACAGGAACGTACCCTGCAATATTATCGTCAGCAGCAGTGTCAGCCAGGCTGGTTTGACCTGCTGAGCGTGATGATCGGCGGCATGATGGGCAATGCCGGCGAGCGTGAAAGCCAGGCTTTCCTGCAGCAGATGGGGGACAGCCTCGCGGGCCGTTACCCGCTGGGTAAAGCGGCGACCGTTGGCGATTTGGAAAAGCAGATTAACCAGGTGCTGGCGCGCTTTAACTGGGGCTTTATCGACATTCAGCCTTCCGAAAGCGCAATGATTATTGAACATCTGGCGCTGCCTGTAGCAGATGGCGCACTGCCGCTGCATCAGTGGCATCTTGCTCTGAGCGCAGTATTGACCGGATTGTACGCCCGCTGGCTGCGTGAGCAGGGAGGATACGATCGCGTTTCACTGAGCGTGGAAGCGACCAGCGATGTTTCACTCCGCTTCCGCTATAAGGCCTGAGTGATACGATGATTGCGATGTTGAGGGCGACGGTAATTATGCTGGTAATGGCGCTGGGATGTACCCAAGCCTTTGCTGCGGACGGCTGGGGCAGTTTTAAGACGCGCTTTATGACCAGTGATGGTCGCATTCAGGACACCGGTAACAAAAACGTCAGCCACACGGAAGGGCAGGGCTACGCCATGCTGATGGCCGTGCAATACAACGACCGCACCAGTTTTGACAAGTTGTGGAACTGGACGCAAAACACGCTGAAAAACCCAAATAACGGCCTGTTCTACTGGCGCTATATCCCGACCCAGGCTGATCCGGTGGCGGATAAAAACAATGCCTCCGATGGTGATGTGCTGATCGCCTGGGCGCTACAGCAGGCCGGGGAAAAATGGCACGTTCAGGCCTACCTGAAAGCGTCAGACGCCATTCAGCGGGCCATTCTGGCACAGAACGTTATCCCGTTTGGCGGCTACACGGTGATGCTGCCGGGCGCGCAGGGCTTCAATAAAAACAGCTACGTGATCCTGAATCCTTCCTACTTTGTGTTTCCGGCATGGCGTGACTTTGCCCGGCGCAGCCATCTTCAGGTGTGGAATCAGCTGATTAGTGACGGGATGGAGCTGCTGGCGCAAATGCGGTTTGGCGATACGAATCTGCCGCTGGACTGGGTAGCGCTGAACGCCGACGGCACCTTTGCCCCGGCCGCAGCCTGGCCGCCGCGCTTTAGCTATGACGCCGTCCGCATCCCACTCTATCTGCACTGGTACGACGCACAGAATCCTCAACTGGTCCCGTTCCAGCGCTTCTGGGGTGGTTTCCAGCGTCTGCAAACGCCGGCATGGATCGATGTGTTAAGCGGCGAGAAAGCCCCGTACAATATGGCCGGTGGCCTGCTGTCGGTGCGCGATTTAACGCTGAATGAAACCGGTTATCTCAACGATGCGCTGAGCAGTAACGAAGATTACTACTCCTCCAGCCTGCATCTGCTGACCTGGCTGGCATTTCTGCAACAGCAGCAGTAACTGGCTCTCTGGAGCCAGTCGCCTTTCCGCGACGGAGAGGAAAACGATCGGAAAACGCTTAAACCGATAGTCGCAGAGCGTGATAGCTTAACAAGCGGTTGCCATAGGATATACTCAGGGCAGTTTTTTGCCTTATGCGCCATGAATCCGGGGATTCAGGCTTTGGAGAACAGGCTTGCGCGTCAGTCGTTCACTAACGATTAAGCAAATGGCAACGGTGTCCGGCGTTGCGGTCGTCACCATCTGCATCTTTATCGTTATACAGCTTTTCCACTTTGTGCAGCAGCGCAGAATTGACTACGCCCAGCAGATGGAAAATGTTGCCCATACGGTGCGCCAGCCGCTGTCTCAGGCGGTGCTGAAAGCGGATATCCCCCAGGCTGAATTCATCCTCAACTCCCTTCGACCGGCAGGAATCCTGGCGCGTGCCGAAGTGGTGCTGCCCAACGGCCTGCAGGCGCTGCATACCGATTTCGAGCCGGAAAAACCGGTACCGCAGTTTATCGCTACTCTGTTTGAGCTGCCGGTGCAGATCACCGTGCCGCTCTACTCCGTGGAACCGGCAAACCCTAAACCGCTGGCGCTGCTGATCCTGCAAGCCGACTCCTGGCGGGTGTATCAGTTTATCCTCAGCGCCGTTGCAACCATGGTGACCACCTTCCTGCTGCTGGCGCTGATCCTCTCTGTCGCTATCAGCTGGTGTATCAACCGCTTGATCGTTCGCCCCGTGCGTAAAATCGCCCAGGATCTGCAGGACCTTACGCCGCAGGAGCTGCTGAACCACCAGCTGGCGCTGCCACGCTACCACCGTAACGATGAAATCGGCCTGCTGATCCGCAATTACAACCGTAACCAGCTAACGCTGGGCACGATGAACGAGGATATCAACCGACTGAGCACGCATTATTCGCTCACCGATTTGCCGAATAAAACCCTGTTCCTGGCGCTGCTGGAACAGCATTTGCGATCGGTGAAAGGCGGCGGCGTCTTCACCGTGCTGGTGCTGCGTATTGAGACGCTGCTGGACGCCAACGGCATCGTCAGCGACAGCGAACGGGATGCGCTGACCCTAACGCTGGTGGATAAAATCCGCGGCTGCATTGATGAACAAACGGTGCTGGCGCAGCTGTCCAACTGTGACTTCGCGCTGCTCGTTAAGCAGGCCGATAACCCGTTCCGCGCACTGCGGCTGGCCAATACACTGCTACAGACACTCAATCAGCCGGTCAGCCTCCAGCATATGCAGCTGAGGCCCAACGTCAGCATCGGTATGGCGCAGCGAGCGGAAGCGCGGCAGAACGCCACTGAGCTGCTGGGGCGTGCCGTCTCTGCGATGATGTCCGCCCGCCATCAGGGCAAAAATCAGATCCTGTTCTTTGATTCTGAGCTGGCGGAAAAAGCCGAGAAGCGCCTGACCCAGGAATTCGACATTTTACAGGGGATCGAAGAGGGTAAGTTTGCCCTCTGGCTCCAGCCGCAGATCGATATGCGCAGCGGCGAAGTGATTGGTGCAGAAGCCCTGCTGCGCATGCAGCAGCCGGATGGCAGCTGGTGCCTGCCGAGCGACCTGATTGTTAATGCAGAAGAGATCGGCGTGATTAATGCCCTTGGGCGCTGGGTCTTTGAGGAGTCCTGCCGCCTGCTGGCAGACTGGCAGCAGCGGGGCATAGAGCTGACACTGAGCGTTAATCTGTCGCCGATTCAGCTGCGCGATGCCGATATGGTTACCCATCTGCGCGAACATATCGATCGGCATAACATTACTCCCGGCAGCCTGGTGCTGGAAATCACTGAAACCGCACAGGTAGGCGAGTCTGACCACGCGCTGCATCTGTTACAGGCGCTGCATGAGGCGGGGATTTCCGTTGCGCTGGATGATTTTGGTATGGGCTATGCCAATCTGAACTGGCTGAATCAGTTTAAATCCCTGCCGATCAGCAAAATTAAAATCGACCGCAGCTTTGTGTCTGCGCTGCCGGATGATGACACGATGGTGCGAATTGTGGCGTCGATAGCCGCTATCAGCAAGCTGGAAGTAGTGGCGGAAGGGATAGAAACCGAAGCACAGCGCGACTGGCTGCTGGCGCGTGATATCTATATCGGTCAGGGTTATCTCTATTCGGAACCTTTACCGCGAGGCCAGTTCGACCGTTATTATTTTTCCCTTGGAAAAGTGATAAATCACCGTGAAGAATGTTAATTTACCTGAGGTTATAGGAATCTTCTGCTGAAGTGATTCAGTTCATAAATTTGCGTTATGGCTGACCCCGTATTCCCTCCGGTTATATCAATCCCGTTACCCGGGTGTTATTTTCGCCCTATCGAATTCCCGCCGATAACGGATATTTTATGAAGCTTTCCCTGTTTAAAAGCCTGTATTTTCAGGTGCTGACCGCCATTGCTATTGGCGTATTGCTGGGCCATTACTATCCCGAACTGGGTGCACAGATGAAGCCGTTGGGCGACGGATTCGTTAAGCTTATTAAGATGATTATTGCTCCCGTCATCTTCTGTACCGTGGTAACCGGTATTGCCGGTATGGAAAGCATGAAAGCCGTTGGCCGCACCGGCGCGGTCGCGCTGCTCTACTTTGAAGTGGTCAGTACTATCGCGCTGATTATCGGTCTGATCGTCGTCAACGTCATGCAGCCAGGTGCGGGGATGAACGTTGATCCTTCCACACTGGATGCGAAAGCCGTGGCGGTCTATGCCCAGCAGGCAGAACAGCAGGGCATTGTTGCCTTCCTGCTGGATGTGATACCCGGTAGCGTTATTGGCGCATTTGCCAGCGGTAATATTCTGCAGGTTCTGCTGTTCGCCGTGCTGTTTGGCTTTGCACTCCATCGCCTGGGCGATAAAGGTACGCTGGTATTCAACTTTATTGACAGCTTCTCGCGGGTGATTTTCGGCATCATCAATATGATTATGCGCCTCGCCCCAATTGGCGCATTCGGCGCAATGGCCTTTACCATCGGTAAATATGGTGTCGGTTCGCTGGTACAGCTGGGCCAGCTGATCGTCTGTTTCTATATCACCTGCGTGCTGTTTGTGGTCATCGTGCTGGGTTTAATTGCCCGCGTGGTCGGCTTCAATATCTTCAAGTTTATTGCCTATATCAAAGAAGAACTGCTGATCGTACTGGGTACCTCCTCCTCTGAATCGGCGCTGCCGCGCATGCTCGATAAAATGGAGAAGCTGGGCTGTAAAAAATCCGTCGTTGGGCTGGTGATCCCCACCGGCTACTCGTTCAACCTGGACGGGACATCGATCTATCTGACGATGGCGGCGGTATTTATTGCCCAGGCCACCAACAGTCATATGGATATTTTCCATCAGATTACCCTGCTGGTGGTGCTGCTGCTCTCTTCCAAAGGCGCAGCGGGCGTGACCGGCAGCGGCTTTATCGTGCTGGCAGCAACGCTATCCGCAGTAGGGCATCTGCCGGTCGCCGGACTGGCGCTGATCCTCGGCATCGATCGCTTTATGTCCGAAGCACGCGCGTTAACCAACCTCGTGGGTAACGGCGTGGCCACCGTGGTGGTCGCGAAGTGGGTCGGCCAGCTGGATGAAAAACAGCTGAAAGCGACGCTTAATGCTGATAAGAGTCAAAAAAATCTCTCTGATAGCGCTAATTAAGCACTTAATTCATTAAAATTGCACAGAAATGCCCGACGCGACTTGCCCTCGCGGCGGGCATTTGCATAATAACATCCAACACTTTTTTATGATTTTTTACTCCGCTGTGTGACATCCTCGCCGATGCGTGGTCTAACAAGCTGTTCCTTTAAAATACAGCGGCTTCCCAGGGGTTTTTGACCGGCTGAAACGTCGCGGGCAGCAGGTAACAGATCACCAGTGATTCTTTTTGGTTTGTGATTGAGTAGGGGTTCACATGCAGGGCACCAGAATTCGTCTTTTGATTGGTGGGGTAGTACTGGCAGCGGCCAGCTGCACGGTACAGGCTGAAACTCTCCAACCCGATCCCGCCTGGCAGCAGGGAAAACTGGATAACGGTTTCAGCTGGCAGTTATTAACAACACCTCAACGACCAAGCGATCGTATTGAAATTCGCCTGTTGGTTAATACCGGATCGCTGGTTGAAAGCGCCCAGCAAATCGGCTACAGCCACCTTTTGCCACGTCTGGCGCTGGTGCACAACGCCGCTCTTGAACCCGCTCAGCAACGCTCTCTCTGGCAGCAAAGCATCGATCCACAGCATCCACTCCCTCCAGCCATCACCTCGTATAACTACACGGTTTATAATCTCAGTCTGCCTAATAACCGCCCGGAAATGGTGAAAGAGGCCCTGAACTGGCTGGCCGCGACCGTGGATAAAATGACTATCAATACTGAGGTGGTGAATACGGCGCTGAATGCCGACGATCCCATCGGTACCTGGCCCGGTAATACTCAGGATGTCTGGTGGCGCTACCGGCTGAAAGGCTCCACGCTGCTCGGCCACGACCCGGCATCAGCGGTGAAAGTGCCGGTCGATCTGGCCCAGCTCAATGCATTCTATAAACAGTGGTATACCCCGGATGCGATGACCCTGTTTGTTGTCGGCAACGTTGACAGCCGCAGCCTGGCCGAGCAGATCAACAAAGTGTTTTCGCCGCTGGAAGGTAAACGTGAGCAACCCGCGCCTCTGCCAACGCTTTCTCCACTGCCGCCGCAGCCGGTAAATCTGGTCAATCCGGCACTCGGCCAGGACCGCCTGTCTCTGGTCTGGGATAATCCCTGGATGCCAATCCGCGAATCGCAGAATTTACAGCGCTACTGGCAGGGCGATCTGGCGCGCGAAGCGCTGTTCTGGCACGTTCAGCGCGTACTGAGCGAGAATAAAGCTCAGGGTGTACAGGTCGGCTTTGACTGCCGCGTGCTGTATCAGCGCGCCCAGTGCGCCATCAATATTGATTCGGACAACGCGGCGCTCAGTAGCAACCTGGACCTGATCGCCAAAGAGATGGCTAACGTGCGTGACAACGGCCTGACGCAGCAGGAATTTGATACGCTGATGGCGCAGAAAAATACCGAGCTGAACAAGCTGTTTGCCACCTATGCCCGCACCGATACCGATGTGCTGATGAGCCAGCGCCTGCGTTCACAGCAAAACGCGGTGGTGGATATCGCCCCGGAACAGTACCAGAAGCTGCGCCAGGCGTTTCTCTCCGGCCTGACGCTGGACATGCTGAACCAGGAACTGCGCCAACAGCTGACCCAGGACATCACCATGATGCTGATGCAGCCGCAGGGCGAACCGGAAATCAATGCCGGACAGCTGCAGGAAAGCTGGCAGAAAATTATGAAGCCGGTTGACGCCGCGCCTCAGGCCCCCGCAACGCCAGCCGACCCGGCGGTAGCAACGGATGCGCCAGCGCAGTAACCGCAGGGCGGCCTTTCAGGGCCGCCCTTTTTCTTTGCGCGGGGCGATTCCGTTCCTGCTGCTCATCCTCTCAGCGTTCTCCCCTGCGATCTGTGCACAGGAATATGCCTTCCTTAACGACAGCGACCTGGTACTGAACCGCCAGCGTTTATTACAGCAACAGGCACCCGAACCGACGATTGCCGCCTGGCAGGCGCTGCATCGCGCGGCAGATAAAGCGCTGAAGCAACCGCTGCTCAGCGTCACCGATAAAGGAATGACTCCGCCCAGCGGGTCAAAGCATGACTACCTCAGCCTCAGCGCCTACTGGTGGCCGGACGGCAATAAACCGGACGGGTTGCCCTGGGTCAGGCGCGATGGTCACGTTAATCCGGCAAGTAAAAATGAGCAAAGCGACGGCGTGCGGCTGGCAACATTTACTGCCAGCGTGCAGACATTAACCCTCGCCTGGTATTTCTCCGGCGACCGGCGCTATGCGGATAAAGCCATCGCGCTGATCCGCCACTGGTTTATTAACCCGGCAACGCGCATGAACCCCAACCTGGAGTATGCCCAGGGCGTGCCGGGCATCGCAGACGGGCGGCACACCGGCGTGCTGGACGGCCGCTACTTAGCCACCCGCATTGTCGACTCGCTGATCGTGCTGCGGCAGGCTCCGGGGTGGCAGGAAAAGGACGAACAGCAGATGCAGCGCTGGATGAACGATTATCTCCAGTGGCTGCTGACCAGCCGAGAGGGCCGGGGCGAGGCGGCGGCGAAGAATAACCACGGCAGCTGGTACAGCGCGCAGGTGGCGGGCATTGCCTGGTACGTTCAGCGACCTGACGTTATCCGCCAGATGGTGCAGCAGGCACAGCAGCGAATGGCACATCAGCTCACTACAGATGGCCGCCAGCCGCTTGAACTGGCGCGCACCCGCTCGTTTCACTACAGCTGGTTTAACCTGCAGGCGCTAACCGCGCTGGCGACCGTTGCCAGCCAGAGTGGAGCAGGGGATTTATGGCGTTACCGGACGCCGCAGGGTTCCGGGCTGTTAACCGCGCTGGACTTTATGGCACCCTGGAGCGACGGCGCGAAGCACTGGCCTTATCCCAGCCTCGATCATATTGGCGTCAGACTGATTCCGCTGCTGGAACAGGCGGATAACCAGCAGCAAAGCCAGCGCTACCGGCAGCAAATCGAACGGGCTGACTGGGCGCTGCCCGCAGCCGGTGCCGCTCGCGGTGCAACGCTCGATGCCCTGCGAGCCAGCTGGCTGCTGGCAGTGCCCGCCTACAGCCGCTGACGGGCTTCACTGCAATCGAGCTCGCCTTCCACACCCGACGGTTCAGGTGATAACCCCGTCGGTATTGCCTGCTGAACGGTGGAATGGTGGGCAGCCGGTTTAGTTAATGACCCCGCGCTCCTGGACCGGCATCGCTTCACGGGGAATAATCGCACCGCGATGCTGGATCACCGTGCTGGCCGTCAGATGTCCGCGCTTAGCGGCCTCTTCTGCGCTGCCGCCGGTCAGGCGCACCGCCAGATAGCCCGCGCTGAACGAGTCCCCTGCGGCGGTGGTATCCACTACGCTATCGGCCGACAGCCGCACTGCAGGTATCTCCAGCAGCGGCTCCGCGCCCGTATCCACCAGGCAGGCATCGGCCCCGCGTTTAATCACGATTTCCTGCACTCCCGCCGCACGGGTACGGCGAATCACCTCTGCACTATCGGCCTCACCCCACAGCAGCGTCTCGTCATCCAGCGTCAGGAAGGCAATATCGGTGTAGCCCAGCATTGCCTGATAGGCCGACTGCGCCTCCTCCCGGCTTTGCCACAGGCGCGGGCGATAGTTGTTATCGAAGATAATTTTGCCACCGTTAGCGCGGCAGGCGGCCAGCAGGGCATACAGTTTTTCGCGGCTCTGCGGGCTGAGGATCGCCAGGCTGATGCCGCTCAGATAGAGATAGTCATAGTGCGCCAGCTGCTGGCAGATCGCGTCGGCCTGCTCGCCATCCAGCCAGAAGCGGGCGGCGGCATTGTTGCGCCAGTACCAGAAGGTGCGCTCGCCTTGGGCATCGGTTTCAATCACGTACAGTCCCGGCAGCTTATTTTCCAGCCGCTGGATCAAGTCGGTGTGCAGCCCTTCACCCTGCCACGCGTCAATCATTTCATTGCTGAAGCTGTCTTTCCCTAACGCGGTGACATAGTCCACGCGCAGCGCCTGGGATTGTACCTGGCGGGCGACATAGACTGCCGTATTCAGCGTATCGCCGCCGAAACCCCGGCTCATATCGCTGCCGCGCTGGGAAAGCTCAATCATGCATTCGCCTATTACGGCAATTTTCTGTTGCGTCATTTTTCTCGGCCCGTAGGAAATTTTTTATCCAGTCTCGCCGCCCGGCGCGGCCCAGTCAATATTTAAAACGATGTTTTATTTTTATCGTGATGTCGGTTTAATTATTGCGTTCACGGATGCCGCCGCTCTCGTGAATGCCAGATCCTCCCCCCTGGGCTATCTTTACATAAGCGCAAAAAGGGTAAGGAGAAGCGAATGTCGCGTACCGGGAAAATAATCAGCTGGACCGCAGGCGTATTGGTCCTGCTACTGGTGGCTCTGGTGGTGCTGATTGCCACGTTCGACTGGAACCGTTTAAAGCCGACGATCAACCGCAAGGTTTCGCAGGAAATTAACCGCCCGTTCGCCATCCGTGGCGATCTGGGCGTCGCCTGGGAACGTAACCGCAGCGAGCCGGGCTGGCGCAGCTGGGTGCCGTGGCCACATATTCATGCTCAGGACATTATGCTGGGCAACCCGCCGGAAATCCCCGATCTGACCATGGCGCATCTTGAGCGCGTTGATGCGTCGATTTCGCCACTGGCGCTGCTGGGAAAAGAAGTGTGGCTACCGTGGATCAAGCTACAGCAGCCGCAGGCGAAGCTGGTACAAACCGCTGACGGCAAGAACAACTGGACCTTTAACCTGGCCGGCAGCGAAAGCAAAGACCCGAATCAGCCACCTTCCGCCTGGTCATTCCGTCTGGACAATATCGTTTTTGACCAGGGAACCATCGGCTACCGCGACGCGATTAACAAAGCCGACGTTAAGGTAATGGTCGATCCGCTGGGTAAACCCGTGCCCTACGCCCAGCTGGCGGGAGGCGATGACAAACAGAAGGGCGCGGCCGACTTTGTCTTTGGCTGGCAGGCCAGCGGCACCTATAACAAGGAAAAACTGACGGGCGAAGGCAAGATCGGCGGCATGCTCTCACTGCGCAGCCAGACAACGCCGTTCCCGGTGCAGGCCGACGTACGCAGCGGAACAACCCGGGTTCGCCTGGCGGGTACCATCCAGAACCCGATGTCTCCCGGCGGCGTTGACCTTCGGCTGCGCTTCTCCGGCGACACGCTGGCGAACCTCTACGGCCTGACCGGCGTGCTACTGCCGGATACCCCGCCGTATGAGACCGACGGCCACCTCAGCGCCCGTTTCCGCGAGAAAGGCGGTGCGGTGTTCCGCTATCAGAACTTTAATGGTCATATCGGCGACAGTGATATTCGTGGTTCGTTAACCTACAGCCAGACGAAGCCGCGGCCAAAACTGGAGGGCGAGCTGGAATCACGCCAGCTGCGGATGGCCGACCTGGGTCCGTTAATCGGCGTGAACTCGGGTAAAGGCAGTGAGAAAACCGAGCAGGCGAAAAAGAAACGCGGCGAAGCCTCCACGCAGCCCGCCGACCGCGTTCTGCCGCATGATAAGTTCGACAGTAAAAGCTGGAGCGTGATGGATGCGGATGTGCGCTTCAGCGGCAAACGCATCGAACACGGCGGTTCGCTGCCGCTGAGCGATCTTTCAACCCATGTGATACTGAAAAACGGCGATCTGCGCCTCGATCCGCTGCGCTTCGGCATGGCGGGCGGCACGATAAACTCAACCATCCATCTGGAAGGGGATAAAACGCCGCTGCAGGGGCGGGCCGATGTGCATGCGCGCAGCCTCAAGCTACGTCAATTGTTCCCTGACGTGCAGGCGATGCAAAGCGCGCTGGGGCAGCTGAACGGTGATGCCACGCTTAGCGGACGGGGAAATTCGGTGGCGGACCTGCTGGCCACCAGTAACGGCGATCTGAAGCTGCTGATGAACGATGGTCTGATCAGCCGCAGCCTGATGGAAATTGTCGGGCTTAACGTCGGCAACTACGTGGTGGGCAAACTGTTTGGCGATGATGAAGTGAAGATCAACTGCGCGGCGGCAAATTTGCAGGTCAAAAACGGGCTAGCTTCGTCTCAGCTATTTGTTTTTGATACGGAAAATGCGGTGATCAATATTACCGGCACCACCAACTTCGCTAACGAACGCCTGGATCTGTCAATCGATCCGGAAAGTAAAGGCATCCGCATTATCACCCTGCGCTCGCCGCTGTACGTGCGCGGCACCTTTAAAAATCCTGATGCGGGGGTGAAAGCAGGCCCGCTGATTGCTCGCGGTGCTGCTGCGGTAGCGCTGGGTGCGGTAGTCGCTCCGGCTGCGGCCCTGCTGGCGCTCATTTCCCCCAGCGAGAACGATCAGAATCAGTGTACGAAGGTCCTTGGGCAGATGAAGGGGAAATAGCCAATGCAGCGTGACGCGTTTTAGTCAGAGGAAGCAAGAAAGGCTGCGGACGAAAAGCTAAAAAAATCGCCGCCACGGTCAAGTGGCGGCGAAGAGGGTTGATGCGTGCTTCAGGCGGCATAACCGCCAGGAAGATTTAATCAAACAGTGATTCGTGACGGGTTTCGCGGCATTTAATCAGCGCGAGCAGCGTCAGGAACGCCATGGAAGCCAGGTAAACGCCAACGTAGAACAGGCCATAGGTGTGTGCTAACCAGGTGGCGATATACGGCGCTACGGATGCCCCTAAAATTGACGACAAATTGTAGGAGAACGAGGCCCCGGTATAGCGTACTTCGGTCGGGAACAGCTCCGGCAGCAGCGCACCCATCGGGCCAAAAGTCAGACCCATAATGCTCAGACCGCACAGCAGGAACGCCATCACCAGCGCCTGATTACCTGAACCCAGCATGGAAGGGAAGATCAGCGCGAAAGCGATAATCATCAGGGTAATCACAATCATCGTCTTACGACGACCAAAGCGGTCGGCCAGCATACCGGCAATCGGCACCATCACGCCAAAACCAATCACCGCAACCATCAGCATCCACAGGAAAGTATTACGCGGAATACCCAGCCCGTTTGGAGCCGGTGTTGTGCCATACGTCATGGAATACACGGTCATAATGTAGAACAGGGTGTAGGTCGCCAGCATGATAAAGGTGCCGAGCACGGTCGCACCCAGGTGCTTGCTCAGCAGCGTACCGATTGGCACTTTAACCTGCTTTTTCTCTTTCTGGACTTTGGCAAACACCGGCGACTCATGCAGCGAGACGCGAACGTACAGACCAATCAGTACCAGCACGGCAGAGAGTACGAACGGTACACGCCAGCCCCAGTTCATAAACTGCTCATCGGTCAGCAGCCAGGAAAGCAGCAGGAAGGTGCCGTTGGCAAAGAAGAAGCCGATCGGTGCGCCGAGCTGCGGGAATGAGCCGTAAAGCGCGCGTTTTTTCGCAGGCGCATTTTCGGTGGCCAGCAGAGCAGCACCGCCCCACTCGCCGCCCAGGCCGAGCCCCTGACCAAAACGCGCCAGCGCCAGCAGCATGGGAGCAAATACGCCAATGCTGCTGTAGCTCGGCAGCAGGCCGATGATGACGGTAGAGATCCCCATGGTCAGCAGCGAGGCCACCAGCGTGGCTTTACGGCCAACGCGGTCGCCAAAGTGACCGAAGAGCGCAGAACCAATCGGGCGGGCCACAAAAGCGATAGCAAAGGTCGCCAGCGACTGTAACGTGGCCACGGTGGCATCACCCTGCGGGAAGAAAATATGCGGGAAGACGATCACCGCCGCAGTAGCATAAATATAGAAATCGAAGAATTCGATAGCCGTACCGACCAGAGAAGCAACCACCACTTTACTACGGGAGTTTACGGGTGCAGCGTCTTCAGCGGCGATAGATGGAGCGATGGAGGCTTGCATAATTGTTTCTTTATTCTAATAAACGAAAAAGAATCTTACGCAGAGGTTTAATCGCATTCAATGGTGAAAGTGCGCAGTGAGTTTATAGATCCTACGGGAAAAGAGGATAATGTTTAATATGCGATATTTGCGAGAACATGGCAGGGAAAATGAAATGTTTTTTAGAGTTAATCACTAAAAAATGGCAAATAAAAGTTAGGAGCCAGTGATAAATGCCCCTCTTTGGCTAAATAGTGACCTTTAGTCAGGGTTTTTGACTACTTCTCACCTCACATTCACCGTCTCTTTTCTATGCAGTTGGCTTATTTATAATTTAAGTCAATTAATGCCGACCCGCTTTTAATTAAAATACATTCTCCGACGGCATAAAAAATCTGTAGTAAATATCAACAATCACCAGGGAAAGGTTATTATGGATAAAATTACTCGCAGTGATACCTCTGTCCTGAACAGCGCGCATTCCGCCCCATCCGATAAACATCGCAGCAGAGTGCTTTCGATAGGGATTTTTTTCGACGGCAGCGGAAATAACGCCTATAACACCATGAAACGCATGGACATATACAGCAAACATACCCATGACGAATCTTGCTTTCCGGAGACAATTAACGGGGCAAGACCCGGTGATATCTCACGCAGTAGTTATGATAAGTATTACACCAATATTTATCGGCTGTTTACTCTCTATAAATCTTCCAGGGACGACCAGGCTGAATCTCAGACAGGTTTATATATCAGTGGGACCGGTACACATTCCGGTGATGCGGACAGTATTAGCGGTTTTGCGATTGGTGAAGGGAAAAGTGGCATTATTGCCAAAACGGATGAGGCGATTGCCGCACTCTCTGCTGAGCTAAAGAAAATAATACGCCAGGATAAAGAAAAAGGGCAGATTACCCGGCTGGCATTCGATCTTTTCGGCTTCAGCCGCGGTGCGGCGTCGGCGCGACACTTTGCTAATCGTGTTGCAGGGCAAGATCCGCGACTGACTGCGGCTATTGTTGAAGGCTTAAAAGAGCGGGGAGATCGCGCTCTCCCGGCGATCGAGACTCGCTTTATCGGACTGTTCGACGGTGTGGCCGGTATTGCGAATATGACCAACGCATTCGATCCCCACAGCCCGCACCACGGGGGTCTGAAACTGTCATTACCGCCGGGCATTGCGCACCGGGTCTTTCAAATTGCGGCAGCACATGAGTATCGCTACAACTTCTGCCTGCAAAGCATTGCGCCTGAGTATCCCGAGCTGGTTCTCCCCGGCGCACACTCGGATATCGGCGGGGGTTACAATCCGCAGGAAGAAGAGCACCAGTTCCTCAGCCAGCCGGAGTTCACTTACTTACCTGCCGAAACTCCGGACGAGATGGCCGACGTTGTGCGGCAGGCCAATGAAAATATGCGAATTTTGCAGGGCAATCCAGCCTTGAAGCCGCTGCTGAACAGTGGAGAGATGACGGTTGAGAGCTGGCATGACGAATGGCTGCCTCCCAGTCAGGAAGGGCTTGCACGCAAACGGGTGGGGGCCGCTGTGGTTTTTCGCCGTCGTCTGAGTAACGACTGGGCGAAGCTCGCACTGCGGGTGATGGCGGATGCCGCGCAGGAGGCCGGTGTGATGCTGGCAAAAATTGATGAGGACGATCCCGAATTCAGCCTGCCGCCGGAGCTGGTGCCGCTGTGCGAATTCGCCCGCGAGCAGGGGAAACGGCTAAGAAACGGCGGATCGCCGCAGCCCTTCAGCCGGGATGATCTGCGCATTGCAGGCCGCTACCTGCATTTTTCAGCCAGCTGGTGTGCCGTTCAGGAAGCGTTTGTCTGGCGTGATGGCGGATGGCTGACCACCGTTTCCAGGTCGGTCAGACGGGAGGCATTAATCAGCTATCCCGATCGCCCGGACGAAAACTGGATGCGGACGATTTACCCTTCATCCACGCCATAAAATGACGTTTTGCACATTCGTTGATAAACAGTTTAGGAAAAAATCGGCCATTTTTTAACGCCACATTAATTTTATTACTTTAAAATCATCATGTTATTTTTATAATCTTTATTACTTCCCGTAATTAATCTCCGGGTTTACATTGCGTAGCCCGGAGATTAGAATCTCGGCAAATTACTAACGGAGCCTGCATTTCATTGGACAGTCACCCTTTACCTGAACATTACTGAAGGCAGGTCCACTCCGTTTAATGTGTGCCTGCCGTAAAAACGGCGGGCCATGCTGCAACTCTCTTCCGAGCTGTTTCATCCCGTAAATCAATTTCATTCGATCTGGTCTTCGCCAGCGGCGTAGCTGCGTGGCTGACTATCAGAGCATCCCTCTGCTGTACGAGCGATTTTCGCTGCGCGGCAGATTAACCCAGGAGCACACGATGAAAGAACCTCCGTCACGAGAGAGGCGATGGCAGGATGAACACGGGAGGATAACGCACTAACGTTTCTTCTCCTTTCCGTCTGCCTGCCACGCCTCCTTCCCTGAATTTACTGAAAAAACCTCGTTTGCAGGGGGCCTTCTCCTGCACGTAAAAAAACTTCATTCAAGGAGCAGGCAGATGAAAATGCATCACGCTGACCTGAAAAAGGCGCGCGATCTGGCGATCGCCAGCGCAGCCAGCCGGAGCCAGGAACACACCCTCGCTCAACTTAATACTCAACGCCACGGGCTGACCTTTGAGGATGCCGCAGAGCGCCTGGAACACTTTGGCACCAACCAGGTCGCCAGCGAAAAAGCCCCGGCAGCAGCAATACAGCTGATGCAGGCGTTTAATAATCCGTTCATCTGGGTACTGACCGCGCTGGCAGCCATCAGTTTTGTTACCGATTATCTGCTGCCGCTGAATCGCGGTGAAGATACCGACCTGACCGGCGTGATCATCGTGCTGGTGATGGTCAGCCTCAGCGGCTTACTGCGTTTCTGGCAGGAATACCGCACGAACAAAGCAGCGGAAGCGCTGAAATCCCTGGTGCGCACGACTGCCACGGTGATTCGACGCAGCCATGCGCACAGTGAAGCGATGGAGATGGAAATCCCGCTACAGCAGGTCGTACCGGGCGATATCGTACGGCTGTCGGCGGGCGATATGATCCCGGCCGACGTGCGCCTGCTGGCCTCGCGCGATCTGTTTGTCAGCCAGGCGGCGCTGAGCGGTGAAGCGCTACCGATTGAGAAATATGACACCCAAAGCAGCCCGAACGTTGCCGGACCGCTCAGTGAACAGGAGCTGCTCAGCCTGCCCGGTATCTGCCTGATGGGCACCAGCGTGGCCAGCGGCAGCGCGACGGCGGTGGTGGTGGCGACCGGCGGCCATACCTGGTTTGGTTCACTGGCAACTTCACTGCTGGGTAAGCGCCCGCAAACGGCGTTCGATCGCGGCGTAAACAGCGTCAGCTGGCTGCTGATCCGCTTTATGCTGGTCATGGTGCCGATCGTTCTGCTGCTGAACGGCTACAGCAAAGGTGACTGGAGCGATGCGCTGCTGTTTGCGCTAGCGGTTGCGGTGGGACTGACCCCGGAAATGCTGCCGATGATCGTCAGTTCTAACCTCGCGAAAGGCGCGATTGCCCTGTCGCGGCGGAAAGTGGTGGTGAAAAGGCTCAATGCCATCCAGAACTTCGGCGCAATGGACGTGCTGTGCAGCGATAAAACCGGCACGCTGACTCAGGATCGCATCATTCTGTCTCACCACCTGGATCTGCACGACCGCAGCGACGAACGCGTACTACAGCTGGCGTGGCTGAACAGCCGCCATCAGACCGGCGTGAAAAATCTGATGGATAAGGCCGTTCTGGCCTTCAGCCAGGGCAATATGGCGGTCAACGACCTGTGGCGCTATCGCAAAATTGACGAGCTGCCGTTCGATTTTGAACGCCGCCGCCTGTCGATTCTGCTGGCGGACCAGAACCAGCAGCAGATGCTGGTCTGCAAAGGCGCGGTGGACGAAATGCTGGCGGTTTCCAGCTTCTGGCGCGACGGCGATGAAATCCGCCCGCTGGATGAGGCCGCGCGTCAACGCCTTCGCGATCAGGCAGAGAACTATAACCAGCAGGGCTTCCGCGTACTGGTGGTCGGCTGGCGGGCTATTGAAGGCAGCCCGATCTCACTGCCGTTGAGTATCCATAACGAGCGCGAACTAATTATCAGCGGCGTTTTGACTTTCCTCGATCCACCGAAGGAGAGCGCGGCAGAAGCCATTGCTGCCCTGCACGAAAACGGCGTGACGGTGAAAGTACTGACCGGCGATAACGCGATTATTACCAGCAAAGTGTGCCGCGATGTGGGTCTGGCGCCGGGTGAACCGCTGTGCGGCAGTGAAATCGCCCAGCTCAGCGATGATGAACTCTACCTGCTGGTTGAGCAGCGTACGCTGTTCTGCCGCCTGACGCCGCAGCAAAAAACCCGCGTACTGCAGGCATTGCAACACAACGGACATACGGTGGGCTTCCTCGGCGACGGTATTAATGATGCGCCAGCGCTGCGGGCGGCGGATATCGGCATCTCCGTGGATACCGCCACGGATATTGCCAAAGAATCCGCGGATATCATCCTGCTGGAAAAAAGCCTGCTGGTACTGGAGCAGGGCGTGATGACCGGACGCGAAACCTTCGGCAACATCATCAAATACCTGAACATGACCGCCAGTTCTAACTTCGGCAACGTCTTTTCGGTGCTGGTGGCCAGCGCGTTTATTCCGTTTTTACCGATGATGGCGATCCATCTGCTGCTGCAAAACCTGATGTATGACCTGTCGCAGCTGGCGCTGCCGTGGGACAAAATGGACAAAGAGTTTCTGCGCAAGCCGCGCCGCTGGGACGCGAAGAATATCGGCCGCTTTATGCTATGGATTGGGCCAACGTCATCCATTTTCGATATCACCACCTTCTGGCTGATGTGGACAGTGTTCGCCGCCAATAGCGTTGAAAGCCAGGCGCTGTTCCAGTCCGGCTGGTTCGTTGAGGGGCTGCTGTCGCAGACGCTGGTGGTGCATATGCTGCGCACCCGCAAAATTCCGTTTATTCAGAGCCGTGCCGCGCTGCCGGTGATGCTGGCCACCGGGCTGGTGATGATTGCCGGTATTCTGATCCCGTTCTCGCCGCTGGGCCATGCTGTCGGGCTGGTGCCGCTGCCGTGGAGCTATTTCCCATGGCTGCTGGCCACGCTGCTGGGCTACTGCGTGGTCGCGCAGGGCATGAAGCGCCTTTACATCCGCCGTTTCGGCCAGTGGTTCTGAGGAGGACGAGATGAAGAAGGATCATTCAGCGGTGGCGATTGTGTTGTTTTTTGTCGGGGTGGTGATTTTTTCCGGGGCGATACTGATGATATTTAGTGAATAGCGTTTGCTGGCGGGTTCGGGTTGCTGCACGTTTAAGTGACTGGCCTATCGGGGTTATCCGGAACGCGGACCCGCTGTCACGTCCATGTCCGCTCGGCCTCGCACTTCCCTGTGCTCGGACGGTCCGCTTATCCGGATAACCCCGATTGCCTATTTACTGAGGTGTTGCTGTTCAGGTCGCGTCAGGTTTTAGTGCCTGGCGTATCGGGGCTGGCCGGAACACGGACCCGCTGCCACGTCCATGTCCGCTCGGCCTCGCACTTCCCTGTGCTCGGACGGTCCGCTTATCCGGATAACCCCGATTGCCTGAAGACTTTGGTGTTGCTGCTGGAAAAACTGATTTCTTCTGGCCGCAAAGCAATGATTTGAAAGGGGAACCGTTACGGGACAGGTTAGCCGGGTGTCTGCCGCAGGGATGCGGCAGCCAAGCCCCCAGGGACCGGGTTCACGGCGACCCGGCGATCTGCCCGTAACGGTCGCCCCGTTTCGCAGATCCCACAGCGACCTGCCCCATAACGCTTCAGAAAGGACTACTCCTTCGCGATCGGCGTCTCGCTAATCGCTACGGTTTCATCACCCTGGATTTTCTGCACCCGCTGCTCAACCTGCTGCACCGCGCTGGCATCCTTCAGCAGGGAATAGGTCAGCGTAAACTCGGTACTCTGCCCTGGCTGCAACTGCTTCACGCGGCCCTGCTCTTTCTCAATCGTCACCGGATAAGCATAGTTCGTGCCCGGCTCAATCCCGGTCACGTAACCCTGCTTCTGCGTATCGGTGTTTTTCCACATGGTCAACAGAGGCAGCTGTTTGATATCGAACTCAATTGATGCGCCCTTATCACCCTTGCTGTTAATCACTGCGGCCACGGTTTTACCGTTTTCGTCGGCTTTCGGCGTAAGGTTAAACACCATCTCGTCGAAGTCTTTCGTCGGCGCGCCGTAAACATTCCAGTCGTTCAGACCTTTCTTCGCGTAGTCGTTAAACGGTGAAACCGACTTCAGCGGCGCGATAAACCGTGCGTCTTTCTCAAGGATCGGCGTGCCGAAGTTGCTGTGATAGATAATCTGGTAATCGTGCGGATAGTCTGCATGGTTGGTCAGCACATCATGCACGGTAAAGGAGTCAGAGCCGGGCACGTAACGCAGCTCGGTCCAGGTTTCGAGTTTCGCTTTTTTGAAGGTGGTCTCTTTCAGCAGACCGCGAATACGGATTTCATGCGGCGCTTTTTCATCAACGATCACTTCAACTTTTGAAGCCGGGGTATTACCCGCTTTCCCGTGCAGCGTGTAAATCACGCCGTCTTTAGTGACCGGGTGGCCGGTCCACTCAAAGCCACAGCGCACCATCATTTCGTTGAACCCTTCCAGCCAGCCCAGGCCGTTGCGGCTTTCCAGATTGATGTAAGCCGGGTTCACGACCTCATCAACCGGGGAATCCCAGCCAAGGCGCACGCCGTGGCCGTTAACATGCAGCAGATCCATGCCTCGCGTCGGGCTGAGGGCGATGGTCAGGCCATTTTTACTGGTGATGGTCAGCACTTTCGAGCCTTCCTGCTTGCCGCCGTGCAGAACTTTTTGCTGAATGCTGAAGTTCTCACCGGAAAGCTTCAGCTGCTGGCTGTTTACCTGCCAGTTTCCCTTTTCCACACTGGTTTCAGCATCCGTCAGCAGCCAGCTTTGTGCCGATGCCTGACCGCAGATTAACGCCGTAATTACCCCTGCCAGAAGTCTTTTCTTCATCGTATTATCCCTTTTGCTGAATTGATTTAGCTTTGACCGCGTCAAGACTACAAATCAGCGCGGGAGAAAAATGTGACAATCATCACCGCATGGACTTTTAGCCATTTTTAGTCGAATAATCGTGCTATTTCTCACTAAAAAATGCATGCGAAGTTGTTTGTTTCATTATTAATGCGACGTAAAGCCATTTACTCACCCACCAAGACTTAACGATTCAGCTAGTTTTTCAGGGCCAGTGAAAAATCATCATTGCCCGGCAACCCCTCCTGCCCGCCGTGCTGTCCCTGCCGCTCGAAGATTGCATCGCACCGGTGCCAGCGTTAAGGTGGTCACCCTTAGTGAATAACAAGTGATTAACAGGGTATGAGCTTCTCGGCTTTCGGTGACAAATTTACGCGCCACTCAGGCATTACGCGCCTGATGGAAGATATGGGTGAGGGTTTACGCACGCCGGGTACGGTGATGTTAGGCGGCGGTAACCCCGCGCAGATCCCCGCAATGAATGACTATTTCCATCAACTTTTGCAGCAGATGCACGACGAAGGCAAGCTGACGGATGCGCTGTGCAACTATGACGGCCCGCAGGGTAAAAGCACCCTGCTGAACTCCCTGGCGGAGCTGCTCAGTAAAGAGCAGGGCTGGCAGATTTCGCCGAAAAATATTGCCCTGACCAACGGCAGCCAGAGCGCCTTTTTCTACCTGTTTAACCTGTATGCCGGGCATCGCGCTGACGGCCAGAAAAAGCGTGTACTTTTCCCGCTGGCTCCAGAATATCTTGGCTATGCCGATGCCGGGCTGGATGAGGACCTGTTTGTCTCCACCCGACCGAATATCGAAATGCTGCCGGAAGGCCAGTTCAAGTATCACGTGGACTTTGAACATCTGCACATCGGCGAAGATACCGGCCTGATCTGCGTCTCCCGACCCACCAACCCCACCGGTAACGTGATTACCGATGATGAGTTGCTGAAACTGGACGCACTGGCGCAGCAGCACGATATTCCACTGCTGATTGATAATGCTTACGGCGTTCCTTTCCCGGGCATTATTTTCAGCGAAGCACGCCCGCTGTGGAATCCGAACATCATTCTGTGCATGAGCCTGTCCAAGCTGGGGCTGCCGGGCTCGCGCTGCGGCATCATCATCGCCGATGAGAAGGTGATCTCGGCCATCAGCAATATGAACGGGATTATCAGCCTCGCCCCCGGCAGCATTGGCCCGGCCATGGCGCATGAGATGATTCAACGTGGCGATCTGCTGCGGCTGTCGGAAGAGGTGATTAAGCCCTTCTATCAGGAACGTGTTAAGCAGACAATCGCGGTTATTCGCAGCTATCTGCCGGAAGATCGCTGCCTGATCCATAAACCTGAAGGCGCGATTTTCCTCTGGCTGTGGTTTAAGGACCTGCCGATTTCCACTGAAATTCTTTACCAGCGGCTGAAGCAGCGCGGCGTGCTGATGGTACCGGGGCATTTCTTCTTCCCGGGGCTGGAGGCTGAGTGGCCTCACACGCATCAGTGCATGCGCATGAACTACGTTCCGGATAGCGCAGTGATTGAGCGGGGCGTGGCGATTCTGGCGGAAGAGATAGAGCGGGCGTTAAGCGAAGGATAAACAACTGGGGCCGCTTAACGGCGGCCCCTGCATCAGCATTATTTCAGAATTTCAATGCGGCGCGGTTTATTGGCTTCCGGCACCACGCGTTCCAGGTCGATGTACAGCAGACCATTCTCCAGGCGAGCATCCCGCACGTGGACGTGCTCTGCCAGCTGGAATTTACGCTCAAAGTTACGTTCCGCGATGCCCTGATACAGATAGGTGCGCTGCTCCTGCTCTTCAGGATGCGAGCCGCGAACGGTCAGCAAATTGTCGTGGGAGGTGATTTCCAGCTCGCTTTCCGCAAAACCGGCCACGGCAATCGTAATACGATAGTGGTTTTCTGCCACCAGCTCCACGTTGTAGGGAGGGTAGCCGCCGTTGTTCCCCTGACCCTGGCTGGTTTCCAGCAGGTTGATCAGACGGTCAAAGCCGATAGATGAACGATACAGTGGGGCAAGGTCGAAATTACGCATGTTTAAGCTCCTGATATACAGCGAGTTATTAAGATATCGACTCTCCACTATGGACGAGTCGCTGGCTCAGTAAGTACTGCCCTGTCGGCGCAGGTACTTCACTGACCGTAGTAGTAAAATGGTGACACCAGTGACGCTTTCAAGGGGAAGTTGTGATTTTTTTAACCCGATCGCACTGAATGTCATACACTCAGGGATGAGTTCGTCGGCCTTAGTGCCAGCCACCGTAGAGTGGACCGGGATTTCCCCGCGTTTGACGACAGATCTCAGCAGGCTGCAACGACTGAAGGGATAGTAAATGATGAAGGCATTAAAGAAGTATACCGCTGCAGGATTGCTTACCTGCGCCTCACTTGGCGCCACCAGCGGCTGCTCAAGCGTTATGACCCATACCGGCCCCAGTCAGGGCTATTATCCAGGAACGCGCGCCAGCGCCAGCGTGTTGACCGATGACGACAGCAGCTGGGCGATGAAACCGCTGGCGGCAATTGATTTGCCGTTTTCTGCGGTGATGGATACGCTGCTGCTGCCGTGGGATTACTATCGTAACGATGATACGGACTCGCCGCGCGAGCGCGTGCGCCGAAGCGAACAGCAAAACAGGACCGCCGACGGACTGTCGCAGGCGGCCCCGATGGTTTCTAATTCACCGACGCCATAAAGATCTGCTGATACCCGTCGTGGCTGCGCAGGTAAGCAACGTGCCGACCGTCGGGAGAAAATACCACCGCATCCGCTGAGGGTGCGGTTTCACTGCGTGGAGTAATGCGGCGCAGTTTTCCCGTTGCCAGCGTACAGAGCGTCACGCTGTTGTCGCAGATAAACGCCAGGCTTTCGCCGTCGGGATGCCAGCTGAAGGCGGACTGAATGCCGCTTTCCGACCGGGTTATCTGGCGCGGTTCGCCCCCCAGCGGGGATACCGTCCACAGCTGGACCACACCGAGATCGTCCTTCATCAGAAAGGCAATCGCGCTGCCGTCCGGTGCGCTACGCAGCCAGTGCCTCGGTGTACTGACCAGACCGGGATAGCGGCGTTGATGGGTAAAGGTGACGCGCCGCTGCTGTACGCTCTCAGGCGGAGCAGGCAGGCGCGTTGCCGTACCTTCCAGCGGTTGCGCTCCCGCCACGGCAAAATCGGCATTATTTTCCGGCAGATCGACGACGAACACTTCCGCCACCTTCTCACCGTTTGCCGCCAGCGTATCGCCAATAAAGGCCAGCGCCCAGCGCTGCCGCTGCGCACCCCGCTGATAACCCCGGGAGCCAATCCATCCCTCTTCGTAAGCGCGATTGATCTCATCGCTGCCCGGCTGCGGCGTTGGCGTGGTCTGACTGACCAGCACGCAGTAGTGGCTGCCGTCGTATTCACGCGGGTGACTTTTCGGCGGGCACACCGCATGCAGCGGTACGGCAACGCCAACGTTGCGCAAATCCTGGGTTTTGTCCCACTCATGCATCACATGATCGTTGTAGGTAAAACTTAAGCGGCTGCCGTCCGGGCTAAAGACATGAACGTGGGAACCACCGCGCAGCGCGCCGGGCGTGAAGGGTGGCGTAATATCGCAGGCGTCCAGATTCTCCGCCACGCCGTGCTGAATAATCACTCCGCGCCGGTGGTGAAAATCATATTTCCACAGGCTGTCGGGATGCTCCGGCCCGTGAATACAGACGTAGCGCGGCGGAAGATCGGGACTGGCGGTGACCACGCCAACGTGCGCACCGTCCCGCGCCTGATATAGTACCTCCACCACGCCGCTGCTGACGTTGACCCGCTCAATAGTCAGGCCGGTAAAAGACGCCCCGGAAGGGCGCACGTCATAGACCAGCCACTGACTGTCGGCGGTCCAGACGTTAATGTTGGTCAGCTGATGATGCCGGGGGGCGAAAGTGATCTGCTGTTCACTCATCGGGCAGTCCTTTTACAGAACAAATTTCTCAATCGCCACGGCAACGCCGTCTTCACGATTGGATGTCGTAACAAACTGGGCGATTTCTTTCACCACCGGAATCGCATTGCCCATCGCCACGCCCGTGCCCACGAATTCCAGCATTGCCAGGTCGTTTTCCTGATCGCCCAGCGCCATCAGCTCGTCGCGTTGCAGGCCAAGACGTTCTGCAAGCAGCTTAACGCCGGCGCCTTTGTTCACCTCTTTATTGAGGATTTCCAGGAAGAACGGCGCGCTTTTCATGATGGTGTTACGTTCGTAAGCTTCAGCAGGAATGCGGGCAATCGCCGCGTCCAGCAGTTCAGGCTCATCGATCATCATGATTTTCGGGAAGATTAACGTTGGGTCCATCTCCTCCACGGTACGGTAGCGCAGCGGCATGCCGGTGAGACCCGCTTCGTGGACGGTGTAACGGCTGATATCTTTGTTGGCGGTATAGAGGTGGCTCTGGGTCAGCGCCTGGAAGTTTACCCCCAGTTCACGGGACATCTGCTCATAGTAGAGGTAGTCATCGAAGGTCACCGGCACTTCAGCCACGCAGCTGGCATCGTTCGCTTTTTGCACCAGTGCGCCGTTGTTGGTGATGCAGTACTGGCCTTCTTGCTC
Source organism: Pantoea coffeiphila (assembly GCF_016909495.1). GTDB lineage: Bacteria > Pseudomonadota > Gammaproteobacteria > Enterobacterales > Enterobacteriaceae > Erwinia > Erwinia coffeiphila. The sequence goes on from NZ_JAFBFW010000009.1 coordinate 80,360, forward strand.
CAGGCCCAGTTCGCGCAGGTAGCGCTGTACGCCGAGGAACGGCCGTCCGGTTGCCAGCACCACCGCCACGCCTTTATCGCGCGCCGCCTCAATCGCCGCTTTCACGCGCGGCGTCACTTCGTGCTGCGGGTTAAGCAGCGTCCCATCGATATCAATCGCTATTAATTTAATCGCCATGCCACACTCCTTAGCTTCTGTTGTGTTCCATGCTAGCGCGATTCAGCTGACGATCTCCAGCAGGTTGCATAGTTAGTTGCCAGACCGATGGATTACGGGAAAGTCACGATCGCTGGCGGACGCGTCTGGAATGCGGGTAATGCAACAGGAACAGCAGAAAAAGAATCCAGACAGAGACAGCAGAGGCAGAGGCAGAGGCAGAGGCAGAGGCAGAGGCAGAGGCAGAGGCAGAGGCAGAGGCAGAACGGTTATTCAGGGGCGGCCTGAAAACAAGCCGCCCCTGTACCCGAGATTAGATATCGATGTTTGCCGCCCGCAGGGCGTTTTCTTCGATAAAGGCACGACGTGGCTCAACCGCATCGCCCATCAGCGTGGTGAACAGCTGATCGGCCGCAATCGCATCTTTCACCGTCACGCGCAGCATACGACGGCTGTCCGGGTCCATGGTGGTTTCCCACAGCTGTTCCGGGTTCATTTCACCCAGACCTTTATAACGCTGTACGGACAGGCCACGACGTGACTCTTTCACCAGCCAGTCCATTGCCTGCTCGAAGCTGGCAACCGGCTGGCGGCGCTCGCCGCGCTCAATGTAGGCATCTTCTTCAATCAGGCCGCGAAGTTTTTCACCCAGCGCACAGATTTTGCGATATTCCGCGCCCAGCATAAACTCCGTATCGAGCGGATAATCGGTATCCACGCCGTGGGTACGGATGCGAACCACCGGCTCAAAGATATGCAGCTCACGGTTTTCACGCACCACACCAACGTAACTGCTGCCGTGCTGCTCTTTTTCGTTCAGCCAGGTCACCAGATTATCCAGCCAGCTTTGCACCGCCGCTTCCGCAGAGAGATCGCTCAGCGTTGGGTTGTAGATCAGCGCATTCAGCAGCGCTACCGGATAGCGGCGCTCCATACGCTTGATCATTTTGCGCGTGCTGTTGAATTCAGCCACCAGCGACTCCAGCGGCTCACCGCCCAGCGCAGGCGCATTGGCGTTGGTGTGCAGCGTGGCACCATCAAGAGCGATAGCGATCTGGTACTGGTCCATGGCTTCGTCGTCTTTGATGTACTGTTCCTGCTTGCCTTTTTTCACCTTATACAGCGGCGGCTGTGCGATATACACATGGCCACGCTCGATGATTTCCGGCATCTGACGGTAGAAGAAAGTCAGCAACAGCGTACGGATATGCGAACCATCGACGTCGGCATCGGTCATGATGATGATGCTGTGATAGCGCAGTTTGTCCGGGTTATATTCATCGCGACCAATGCCGCAGCCCAGCGCGGTGATCAGCGTCGCGACTTCCTGCGAAGAGAGCATCTTGTCGAAGCGCGCCTTCTCCACGTTAAGGATTTTACCTTTCAGCGGCAGAATCGCCTGGTTTTTACGGTTACGACCCTGCTTGGCTGAACCGCCCGCAGAATCACCCTCCACCAGGTAAATTTCAGACAGCGCCGGGTCGCGCTCCTGACAGTCGGCCAGTTTGCCCGGCAGGCCTGCCAGATCCAGCGCGCCCTTACGACGGGTCATCTCACGGGCACGGCGTGCGGCTTCACGCGCACGCGCAGCATCAATAATCTTACCGACCACGATTTTCGCATCGCCCGGATTTTCCAGCAGATATTCGCTCAGCAGTTCGTTCATCTGCTGTTCAACCGCCGATTTAACCTCAGAGGAAACCAGCTTGTCTTTGGTCTGCGAGGAGAATTTAGGGTCCGGCACTTTCACCGACACGACCGCAATCAGGCCTTCACGCGCATCGTCACCGGTGGCGCTGACTTTGGCTTTCTTGCTGTAGCCTTCTTTATCCATGTAGGCATTCAGCGTACGGGTCATCGCCGCACGGAAGCCAGCCAGGTGCGTACCGCCGTCGCGCTGTGGAATGTTGTTGGTGAAACAGTAAATGTTTTCCTGGAAACCGTCGTTCCACTGCAGCGCCACTTCCACGCCAATGCCGTCTTTTTCGGTAGAGAAATAGAACACATTTGGGTGAATCGGGGTTTTGTTCTTGTTCAGATACTCCACAAACGCCTTAATACCGCCGTCGTAGTGGTAGTGATCTTTCTTATCGTCACGCTTATCTTCCAGCCTGATGGACACGCCAGAGTTCAGGAAGGAGAGCTCACGCAGGCGTTTAGCCAGGATCTCATATTCGAAATCGGTAACGTTGGTAAAGGTCTGGTGGCTTGGCCAGAAGCGCACGCGAGTACCGGTGAGTTCGGTTTCGCCGGTGACGCTCAGCGGGGCCTGCGGCACGCCGTGCACGTAGATCTGCTGGTGAACCTGACCGTCACGACGGATGGTCAGCTCCAGCTTTTCAGACAGGGCGTTAACCACTGAGACACCCACGCCGTGAAGACCGCCGGAAACTTTATAAGAGTTGTCATCAAATTTACCGCCTGCGTGCAGCACGGTCATGATCACTTCGGCAGCGGAAACCCCTTCCTCCGGGTGAATGCCGGTCGGGATACCACGGCCATCATCCTGCACGGAAACAGAGTTATCGGCATGAATGGTAACAACAATATCGGAGCAGTAGCCGGCGAGTGCTTCGTCAATGGCGTTATCCACGACCTCGAAGACCATGTGATGCAGACCGGTACCGTCATCCGTATCGCCGATATACATACCAGGGCGCTTGCGTACAGCATCAAGTCCTTTAAGAACTTTAATACTTGAGGAGTCATAAGAATTCGACATCAACGTTTCTCGCTCATTTAATCTTCAGGTTGAACCGCTATTTTACCCTGTTCCACGTGGAACATCTTGCCCTTTTCGTCAGCCATATCGAACACATGTTCAGTACCAATGGCACTAACGAAAACCTGGGCCTGAGTGGCTTTCAAACGCGACGCCAGCAGCTGTCGACGCGTCTCATCCAGCTCAGAGGCAAAATCATCTATCAGATACAGGCAACGACGCCCGCTCTGTCGGGTGAGAAACTCACCCTGCGCCAGCCTCAGGGCGCACATCAGCAGCTTAAGTTGGCCGCGTGAGAGTAAATCTTCCACCGGCGTCCCTTCGGCACGAATGCGGAAATCCGCTTTGTGCGGGCCGGTGGCGGTATAGGTCAGTGCGCGATCGCGCTCGAACTGACGTTCAAGCAGTTCCGCATAGTCACTCTCTTTATCCCAGCCGCGCTGGAAAGAGAAACTCAGTTCGAACTCGGGTAAAAACTGCGCACAGGTTGTATTGATATCGGCGGCAATCGCTTCGCTGTAGGCCGCACGCCATGCGCTTATCTGTTCAGCCAGCGGTGCCAGCTCCTGGTCCCAGGCGCGAATCTGCTGGTAGCGCGTCACCTGACGCAGCGCGGCGTTGCGCTGCTTTAACAGCCTGCGCAGATTGTTCCAGGCATTAAAAAAGCCCGGCTCGTTGTGGAAGCAGCCCCAGTCTATGTAGGCGCGGCGAAATTTCGGCCCGCCGTTCAGCAGGGTAAACCCCTCCGGCGTGATCAGCTGCATCGGCAGCATCTGCGCCAGTTCGGCCACTTTATGGCCGTCGCTGCCGTCAATGCGGACTTTACTGTCGCCGGCACGATTTTTGGTCAGGCCAACCGAGATCTCGCGTTCAGCGCCAGCAATACGGCCGTGCAGCACAAAGGCGTCCTGATCGTGGCGGATCACCCGCCCGGCCTGCAGGCTGCGAAACGCACGCCCGTGGCCAAGGGTATAGATCGCTTCCAGCACGCTGGTTTTGCCGCTGCCGTTGGGGCCCACAAGGAAGTTAAACCCCGGGGCCAGCGTCAGATCCGCATTTTCGATATTACGAAAATCTTTAATAAGAAGGCGGGTTAAAGCCATAACGAATCCAGCGTGAAGGGGATTTTACCTGACATATGCGATCCAGGCCGTCGGCGGCGCAGCCAGTCTGGTTACGGCCAGCGCACAGAACTTGGGAGCATACTGAAGTATGTGACCAAGGGCGAGCACTGCACGGGACCAGAATGGCAAGTAAGCCAGGCCGATATTCTCTATAATCTCATCGGCATAACAACGTAGGCCGCACTCTGGCTAGCTGCATCTTCAATCTGCACGCTGGAAACCGAATCCGTCAGCAGCAGACGCACGTTCTCGCACTTCAGCGCGTTCAGCACATCCAGCACGTAGCTGACGTTGAAGCCGATTTCGAGATCGGTGCCGCCGTAGCTCACGTCCAGAATCTCTTCTGCTTCTTCCTGTTCCGGGTTGTTGGCGGTGATTTTCAGCTGGTTTTCACTGATATACAGACGCACGCCGCGGAACTTCTCGTTAGAAAGAATCGCCGCACGGGAAAACGCCTGCTTCAGCAGATCGCAGCTGGCATCCAGGGTTTTATCCGGATTTTTTGGCAGTACGCGGCGATAGTCAGGGAAACGGCCGTCAACCAGCTTTGAGGTGAAGATGAAGTCACCAACGTGCGCGCGGATATTGTTGCTGCCGATCTGCACCTGCAATGGCGTATCGCCACCGTCGAGCAGACGAACCAGTTCAATCACTCCTTTACGCGGCACGATCACCGAATGATTTGGCAGAGACTGGCCCACCGGCATTGAACAGACCGCCAGCCGGTGTCCGTCGGTGGCGACGGTGCGCAGCTCTTCGCCTTCGGTTTCAAACAGCATACCGTTCAGGTAGTAGCGAACGTCCTGATGCGCCATCGAAAACTGCGTGGCTTCGATCAGGCGCTTCATGGTCGCCTGCGGCAGGGTGAATTCGACATCAATCTGCCAGTCGTCCAGGTTCGGGAAGTCGCTGGCGGGCAGAGTGGAAAGTGAGAACCGGCTGCGGCCAGAGCGCACCAGCATTCTGTCACCTTCCAGAATCACGGTGATCTCCGCGCCTTCGGGCAGGCCACGGCAGATATCAAAGAATTTACGTGCCGGAACCGTTGTGGCGCCCGGCTGATGATCCTGAGTCAGCGCCACGCGCGCGACCATTTCCATCTCAAGATCGGTACCGGTCAGCCGCAGGGTGCCTTCATCGACCTGCAGCAGCAGGTTACCAAGGATCGGCAGAGTAGGGCGGCCGCCTAACGGGCTGCTGACCTGCTGTAATGGTTTAAGCAAACGCTCACGTTCTACAATAAATTTCATAGTCAGGAAGATAATGTTCTGATTAGATTTGAGAAATCTTCTTTAATGTCGTGACTCTCTTCACGCAGCTGCTCAATTTTACGGCAGGCATGTAGCACGGTGGTATGGTCACGACCCCCGAAAGCGTCGCCGATCTCCGGCAGACTGTGGTTGGTCAGCTCTTTCGCCATCGCCATCGCCATCTGGCGCGGGCGGGCTACGGAGCGGGATCGCCGTTTAGACAGCAGATCGGCCACTTTAATTTTGTAGTATTCGGCAACCGTCTTTTGAATGTTGTCGATAGTGACCAGCTTTTCCTGTAGCGCCAGCAGGTCACGCAGCGCTTCACGTACGAAGTCGATGGTGATGGCACGCCCGGTAAAGTTGGCATTGGCGATAACGCGGTTCAGTGCCCCTTCGAGCTCGCGGACGTTAGAGCGCAGACGCTTGGCAATAAAGAATGCCACTTCACCCGGCAGGCGGATGTCATTCTCATCTGCTTTTTTCATCAGAATCGCCACGCGGGTTTCCAGCTCAGGCGGCTCAATTGCCACCGTCAGGCCCCAGCCAAAGCGGGATTTAAGACGATCTTCTACCCCGTTGATCTCTTTCGGATAGCGATCCGAGGTCAAAATGATCTGCTGATTACCTTCCAACAGCGCATTAAAGGTATGGAAGAACTCTTCCTGAGAGCGCTCTTTGTTGGCAAAGAACTGGATGTCATCGATCAGCAGCGCATCGACCGAACGGTAATAACGCTTAAACTCTTCGATAGCGTTGTTTTGTAATGCTTTTACCATGTCCTGTACGAAACGCTCGGAGTGCATATACACCACTTTGGCGTTGGGCTTGCGCGCCATAATGCCGTTGCCGACCGCATGCAGCAGGTGCGTTTTACCTAAGCCCGTACCGCCGTACAGAAACAACGGGTTGTATGCGCCGCCGGGATTATCGGCCACCTGACGCGCCGCCGCGCGTGCCAGCTGGTTTGATTTACCCTCAACGAAATTATCAAAGTTGTGCTTGGTATTGACGTTCGAGCGGTATGACAGTTCCGCCGGAGCAGGTACGCTGTCCCAGCTTGGGCGAACCGGAGCCGCACGGCTGCCGAAACCTGGCGCACTGGCGTGCGCGCTGGCCATCACCGGCTGGCTGACGGGCTGTACCACCGGTTTGCTGCCCACTTCAAAACGCAACAGCGGAACGTTCGGCCCACAGAAGTCATTTAGCAGTGCATTGATATTATTCAGGTATTTATCCCGAACCCAGTCGAGTACAAACCGATTTGGTGCGTATAATGCCAGCGTGTTGTCATTCAGTTCGGCCTGCAAGGGGCGTATCCACATGCTGAATTCTGTGGCAGGTAGCTCATCCTGCAAACGGGCAAGACACTGTTGCCAAAGCGTAAGTGACACGGCGGACTCCACTCGAAAAAAAATTCGATAAGAAATAATAAGGGCGCTGAAGCGATAATTTCATCATTGTTGACGCATGCCGATGAGACGCATGCGAACCGTTATCTACGGTTACTCCACTCTAGCCCGGCATCCTGGAAGCATGCGGTTAGCAAGACGACCCGGAGGATCGTTAGCGGAACGGCGGATCATAGCGTAAACCGTCGCAGAGATCTTCACTTTCTACACAGTTTTGATCCAATTTATCCACAGGCGCATACAACGCAGATTAGTTTACGCCACCTTGCGCAAAAGACATTCAGGATCGTCTGCATTCAGTGAAATTTAATGGTGCCATCACGTTATTGCCGCAAAAACAATGTAACGGGATCGCGATATGATCCTGCACGATCCTTGCGCTTTTTAACGGAGGCCGTATAATTCTTGCCCCGGCGTGCTGCGCCGTGGCCCTTATGGCTGTTTTTGCGGGTCAAAACGGGCAATCAGGGCGCGGTTTTCACGCGAAGTAAATTGACTCTGGACTGTACAATTATTACAATCCCGCCTCTTTATTAAAGATACACTGAGGCGTCGGTCGGTTTTTCGGGCCAGTTAACGCGTCACTAAGTGAAATTATTCAAGTTTAGGTAGAAATCGCCATGAAACGCACTTTTCAACCGTCCGTACTGAAGCGTAACCGTTCACACGGTTTCCGTGCTCGTATGGCAAATAAAAATGGTCGTCAGGTTCTGGCACGTCGTCGTGCTAAAGGCCGTTCTCGTCTGACCGTTTCTAAGTAATAAAAGCTAACCGCTGAGTGGTTAAGCTCGCATTTCCCAGGGAGTTACGTTTGTTAACTCCCACTCATTTCACTTTCGTCTTCCAGCAGCCACAACGGGCTGGCACGCCGCAAATCACCATTCTCGGCCGCCTGAACACGCTGGGGCATCCCCGCATCGGTCTGACCGTCGCAAAAAAACATGTTAAGCGTGCGCACGAGCGTAATCGGATCAAGCGATTGACCCGTGAAAGCTTTCGCCTGCGCCAGCATGAACTTCCCGCAATGGATTTTGTGATTGTGGCGAAGAAAGGGGTCGCTGACCTGGATAATAAGGCATTGACGGAAGCGTTGGAGAAATTATGGCGCCGCCATTGTCGCCTGGCTCGCGGTTCCTAATCGCGCTGATTCGCGTCTATCAGCGCGTAATCAGCCCGCTATTAGGACCTCACTGCCGATTTCATCCTACCTGCTCGCAATACGGAATTGAGGCATTGCGCAGGTTTGGGGTGATAAAAGGGAGTTGGTTGACGATGAAACGCATATTAAAATGCCACCCTTTGAACCCAGGTGGCGACGATCCGGTACCGCCAAACAACCATTGATACCAGAGAACATTAACGATGGATTCGCAACGCAATCTCTTTCTCATCGCTTTTCTGTTCGTGTCTTTTATGATCTGGCAAGCCTGGCAGACGGATAATAATCCTCAGCCATTGCAAACCCAGACCACGCAGACCACGACAGCAGCGGGTGATGTCGCTAATCAGGGTGTTCCTGCCAGCGGCCAGGGCAAAACGATCACCGTTAAGACCGATGTCCTGTCTTTAAGCATTAATACTCGCGGTGGTGATATTGACCAGGCACAGCTGCTGACCTATCCGGACTCACTGGGTTCCGATAAGCCTTTCCTGCTGCTGGAAAACACACCTGATTTCCTGTACCAGGCGCAGAGCGGCCTGACCGGTCGTAACGGCCCGGATAATCCGGCAAACGGCGGTCGTCCTCTTTACACGGCTTCTCAGGATAGCTTCGAACTGGCCGATGGTCAGAGCGAACTGCGTATCCCACTGACCTTTACCGCTGAAAACGGCGCGGTCTACACCAAGACCTTCGTGCTGAAACGCGGTGAATACGCTATTGGCGTCGATTATCAGATCAACAACGCCAGCCAGCAGCCGCTGGAAGTGTCGATGTTCGGTCAGCTGAAACAGACTATCGATCTGCCTAAGCATCGTGATACCGGCAGCAACAACTTTGCTCTGCATACTTTCCGTGGCGCGGCTTACTCCAGCAGTGAGACCAACTACGAGAAGTATAAATTCGATAAGATCAGCGAAAACGAAAACCTGAGCACCACCACCACCAACGGTTGGGTGGCGATGCTGCAGCAGTACTTCGCGACGGCCTGGGTACCGCAGACCGCTGGCAGCAACACGCTGTACACCAGCAACCTGGGTAACGGCGTAGCGGCAGTGGGCTTCAAGTCTGCACCGGTGACTATCGCGGCGGGTTCCCAGCAGGAACTGAAAGCCACGCTGTGGGTTGGCCCGGAAATTCAGGACAAAATGGCGGCGATTGCCCCACACCTGGATCTGACCGTAGACTACGGCTGGCTGTGGTTTATCTCTCAGCCACTGTTTAAGCTGCTGAAATTCCTGCACAGCTTCATCGGTAACTGGGGCTTCTCGATTATCGTTATCACCTTTATCGTTCGTGGCATCATGTACCCGCTGACTAAAGCGCAGTACACCTCCATGGCGAAAATGCGCATGCTGCAGCCGAAGATTCAGGCGATGCGTGAGCGTTTAGGCGATGACAAACAGCGCATGAGTCAGGAAATGATGGCGCTGTATAAGTCTGAGAAGGTTAACCCGCTGGGCGGCTGTCTGCCTCTGGTTATCCAGATGCCAATCTTCCTGGCCCTGTACTACATGCTGATGGGCTCGGTAGAACTGCGTCATGCGCCGTTTGCACTGTGGATACACGATCTGTCAGCGCAGGACCCGTACTACATCCTGCCGATCCTGATGGGTATCACGATGTTCTTCATCCAGAAGATGTCGCCGACCACCGTGACCGATCCGATGCAGCAGAAGATCATGACCTTTATGCCGGTCATCTTCACCGTGTTCTTCCTGTGGTTCCCTTCAGGTCTGGTGCTGTACTACATCGTCAGTAACCTGGTGACCATTATCCAGCAGCAGCTGATTTATCGCGGCCTGGAAAAACGTGGCCTGCACAGCCGCGACAAGAAGAAAGCGTAAGAGTAAAAACACGGGGCAGCCTTTTTACGGTTGCCGCGTGCCAATAACGAACACACTGTTTACACTAAGGCGGTCACTCAGACCGCCTTATTTTTTTGCATCAAAAGAGAGTTAACCATGAGCCATAGCGATACGATTGTTGCCCAGGCAACCCCGCCAGGACGCGGCGGCGTAGGTATTCTGCGCGTTTCCGGTAGCAAAGCGGCGGAAGTGGCACAGCTGCTGCTGGGCAAGCTGCCCAAGCCGCGCTATGCCGACTATCTTCCGTTTCGCGACGCCGACGGTAGCACCCTGGACCAGGGTATCGCGCTGTGGTTCCCCGGCCCTAACTCCTTTACCGGCGAAGATGTGCTGGAGCTGCAGGGCCACGGCGGCCCGGTGATCCTCGACCTGCTGCTGAAACGCATCGTGGCGCTGCCCGGGCTGCGCATTGCCAACCCGGGTGAGTTCTCCGAACGCGCCTTCCTCAACGACAAGCTGGACCTGACACAGGCGGAAGCGATTGCCGACCTGATCGACGCCAGTTCCGAGCAGGCGGCGCGCTCGGCCGTTAACTCGCTGCAGGGCGTTTTCTCCACCCGTGTTAACAACCTTGTGGAAGCACTTACTCACCTGCGGATCTACGTGGAAGCGGCCATCGACTTCCCGGATGAAGAGATCGACTTCCTCTCAGACGGTAAAATTGAAGCGCTGCTGCACAAGGTGATTGCCGATCTGGACGGCGTACGTGCCGAAGCGCGCCAGGGCAGCCTGCTGCGCGAAGGGATGAAGGTAGTGATTGCCGGGCGCCCCAACGCCGGTAAATCCAGCCTGCTAAATGCGCTGGCCGGCCGCGATGCCGCTATCGTCACCGATATTGCCGGCACCACGCGCGACGTGCTGCGCGAGCATATTCATATCGACGGCATGCCGTTGCATATCATTGATACTGCGGGCCTGCGTGAAGCCAGCGACGAAGTTGAGCGCATCGGCATCGAACGTGCGTGGAAAGAGATCGAACAGGCCGATCGCGTGCTGTTTATGGTCGACGGCACCACCACGGATGCAACGGAACCGGGCGAGATCTGGCCGGACTTTATTGCCCGCCTGCCGGAGGCGCTGCCGATCACCGTGGTACGTAATAAAGCCGATAAGACCGGTGAGACGTTGGGAATTACAGAAGTAAACGGTCACTCACTTATTCGCCTTTCCGCCCGTACCGGCGAAGGCGTGGACGTGCTGCGCGAACATCTGAAGGCCAGTATGGGCTTCTCGGGCAATATGGAGGGTGGATTCCTGGCCCGTCGCCGTCACCTGCAGGCGCTGGAGCTGGCGGCAGAACATCTGCAGCAGGGCAAACATCAGCTGCTTGGGGCCTGGGCAGGGGAACTGCTGGCGGAAGAGCTGCGCCTGGCGCAGCAAAGCCTGAGTGAAATCACCGGGGAATTCAGCTCCGATGACCTGCTGGGGCGGATATTCTCCAGCTTCTGTATTGGTAAGTAATTAATAGAATACAAAAATGACACGCTATAGCCGTTAAGATTTAGTTCACCTGCTATAGCGTGTCATTCACATCCAAAAGTGAGCATTCACTGACCTGCATTAACGGACTGTTAATGCAGATATTTTTCCAAACAGGACTTCTGTCGCAATATCTTTATCCGCTTTTATTCTGCAATCCAGGCGCAAGAGCGGGTAGGCTCAATTCGTCAATCATCTGGATAAACAGATCGCGCAATGGATCGTCCATTGAAGGATTCCATGCCAGTCCAATATCCCAATCCGTGTAGGGACCGCAGAGCGATATCAACTCAATATCGGGACCGGCAAACCACGTTGCGCTATGAGGTACCATCGCAACACCCGCGCCAGCCGAAACCAGTGCTATCAGCGTCTGAATGTCCCCGGCATGTTGTACCACATGGGGCGTGATTTGATGAAACCTCAGCAAATGAGCAATCTGGCTGTCCAGCCCCGGCCCTCTGTCCGGTGTCAGCATCAATAGCGGCAATGTCGCCAGCACATCATAACCTTCATCCTTCAATCGGTTTGCGATACCGGTACCTCGCGGTACGGCCAGCACCAGTGTTTCACGCAAAACCAGTTGCGCAGTTAACGGCGGCTCGACCGGCAGGCGAGTAAACGCTAACTGCAACTGCCCGTTCAGTAATCCAACCGTTTGCAGCCGGGAGGGCATATCTTCAAGGCTGATAGAAACATCCGGGCAGCGCTGGCGAAATGCCGCAACCCAGCCGGGTGCTAATCTGATAGCAGAGATACCAAATCCGACGGCCAGGCTGCCTCGAGTTCCTTTCGCCAGGCTCACGGCATATTGACGATACTCATGATGCTGCCGGATCAGCAGGCGTGTTCTTTCAAACAATTCGGCGGCAAAATGTGTCATCTTTGCGCCATGACGACCGCGTGCAAACAGCGTTGCACCAAGATCTTTCTCAAGTGACTGAATCTGCTTAGTCAATGCAGGTTGGGTGATACATAGCTGTTGCGCCGCTTCACGATAACTACCGCATTCGGCAAGCGTGACAAAAGCACGTAGCTGACGTATATCCATTCCATTTCGCTATCGTTAGCAAATTTTTATTGATTATATTTCCGCCAGGTTTTGTTTTCTAATCATTTCACCAACTGTAATAACATTCCCATCAGATAATTTTCAAAAGGAGATAGCACCATGGCGGAACAACACTTTATATTTCTTTTGAAAGAAAAAACTGTCACTCCACAATCGCTTGAAGAAGCCAGCGCCGCCGAGGTGATATGCGAGATGCTGCGGCAACAATTTTATATATCTCGCATTCATGTTTTGGCCGATTCAAACCAGAAAGCATTAGATAAGTTCATGAAAATATCTAAACATCATCAGAACGAACTATCAGCGGAAACTATCATATGCTAATCCTTGGAATAACGAATAATGATACTGCAGGTGCCTGTTTAGTCAAAGATTCACAAATCCTTTCTGCTGTTCATGAGGAACGTTTCACCAGGATTAAAGGAGACAAAATATGGCCACAGCAGTCTATTAATTTTGTTCTAGAATCAAATGATTTAAAAATAAATGACATTGATATTGTTGCTTATGGCTGGAAGGCTGGATTTAACGAAGAGAATTGTTTGAACCTTTATGTTTCAAGAATAATTCATGAAAGTACTACAAACGTGAAAAATATTGGCATACTAAAAAAAAGAATAGCAGATGAATTGATTAACGATCGAGATAAACGCAAAGAATTTGATGATTATATTTTACAGAACAAAATAAAAGATAAAGTGAGATTTATCGATCATCATGATACTCATGCATGGGGAGCATGGCTTTGCTCACCATGGAATGACGCATTAGTTGTAACATGTGATGGAAGGGGTGATTTTCTGTCTCTCACTATACGCCAAATCATCAATGGAGAAGAATTAGTATTACAACGTGAAACAACGATAGATAGCCTCGGCTATTTCTATGGAAGAATAACGCATTTATTGGGCTTCACACCTAATCGTCATGAAGGAAAGATAACGGGTCTTGCTGCACATGGAAATCCAAAACCAGCACTCTCATTTATGCAGAAAATGATTGATCTTCATGGACATAGACTATTATCAAACTGCGGTGATTATTACATTCCATCTTATCAAAGCTATTCGAAAAAACTCATTAATGAAATAAAAAAACACAGCCCGCAGGATATTGCTGCAGCAGCACAATTTCATTTAGAGCACATCATTACGACGTTAATCAAGCATCATATTAAAAACAATAAAAAAAGTCACATTTGCCTTGCTGGCGGAATCTTCGGGAATGTACGATTAAACCAAAAAGTGCGTGAAATTTCCGGCGTTGATGGAGTATTTATTTTACCTTGTATGGGTGATGAGGGACTCCCTCTGGCTGCGGCCGTAACAACAGCATGGAGAGAACGAAAAACTCGTTGCCAGTTTAACACTATGAACCTCGGCCCAGATATTGATAAAGAAGAACTGCAAAAAATCATAGATTCATCAACAGATTTAGTTTGTTTTAAACCAATAGATATGATTAGTTATATGACTGAACTTCTTAAAAGCGAAAAAATAATCGCAATAACTCGCGGTAAAATGGAGTTTGGTCCAAGAGCACTATGCCAAAGAAGTATTATTTATCACGCACACAATCCAGACATCAACGTTTGGCTTAACGCTAAGCTGAGCAGAACAGAATTTATGCCCTTCGCACCCGTTACAACTGAAAAACTGGCAGGAATTTGTTTTAAAAACTGGAAGAAAGAAGATATTTCTGCTGAGTATATGACGATCACATACCGATGCAATAGAATAATGAAAGATCAGTGTCCGGCTGTCGTTCACGTTGACAATACCGCTCGACCACAGGTTGTCAAAGAGAGCAAAGACCCTTTCATGTATCGATTAATTAATAAATGGTATGAAATTTCAGGCCAGCCTTGCCTGGTCAACACCTCATTTAACCGTCATGAAGAGCCAATAATTAACACTCTAAGGCAAGCCGTAGCGGTTTTAAAAGAAAAGATCATAGATGTCATAATAATAAATGACAGTTATGCACTAACTATGAGAGAGGATGTATGATACCAAGAAGTGGGCATTTCATCAGCACCATTTTATTCGATCTCGATGGCGTTATTATCGATTCCAACGATGTCATCATTCGGGCATGGCGATATGCGGCTGGTAAGTTTGGATATTCTATTAGTGATGAAATGGTGGACAAGTTCATTATTGGCGCGTCAGCGAAATATACATTATCAAAAATATTTCCAGAAGCGGGTCCTCAGCAACATCAGAAAATTCATCGGCTGGTAGACCAATTTGAACAGCAGGCTGAGTGCACACTCATTCCTGGCGTAGAGGGCTTCTTAAGGAAGCTGACCGGCTATTCGATTAACATCGGGTTGGTCACCAGCAGTTGGCCAGATAAAATCAATCACGTACTTAAGGAACATCATCTTGATATGTTCAGACATATCGTCTCTCGTCATGATGTTTCTCGTGGGAAGCCCGATCCAGAACCTTACGTTACAGCAATCGAAAAATTCGGCTGCCGCGCTGCAGAAACACTGGTTTTTGAAGATTCGACTCATGGTATTACTGCCGCACTTTCTGCAGGTACGGATTGCATCGCCATCGGTAATACCTCTCAAATCGATCTGCCATACGTAGAGGACTTCAATCATCTGGTTATCACTGATGAAAAACCAATATGGTTATTTAAAGAAAGTCGGTTTGGTATCGGGATACTCACGCCATAGAAATAAAAACCCCATACAACTTTCTGATATGGGGTTCTGATTTACCGTATTAGCCGACTCACCGGATAAATTAGATTACCGATTAATTCTCAGCCTGGCAGTTACGTGGCGTAATATTGTTTTCCTTCGCGTAGGCATTGGCGGATTTCTCGATGATCGGCCGCAGCAGCGCCCAGTCCGGTGAAATCCAGTCGCTAATCACTTTCCACTGGCTGCCGTCCCACTGCTGGAAAGTCACGCGGCCCTGGCCTTCGTGATCCTCACAGGTCACGTTAATCGAGTGGAACAGGCCTTTGGCACCCAGCGCTTCCACACGAGCAGGATCAAGCTGCAGATGCTCGAAGCCCCAGCGGATTTCATCGCCGGTCAGCGTGCGGTGGCCAAACTTCTGCTGCGCAATGCGGATAGCCTCAACGTTCAGAATGCCGTTCACAATGCCGAGATTATGATAGACGCTGCCGATGCGTTTACGATCCTGCAAATTACCCTTACCGGCACCGTAGACCTTATCAATAATCTCTTTCACTACCGGATACACCGAGCCGGATGCCTGGGTGGTCAGTGCGATATAGCCCTTCGCCGCGTTCCCCGCCGGGATCACGTCCTCTTCGGAGTTCGACCAGACGTTGCCGATAATGTGGTCCGCCGGGTAACCAACCTTCTGCGCGGTTTTCAGCGCCACCGGGTTCATCACGCCAAAGCCACGCAGAACCACGTAATCCGGTTTCGCACGGCGAATGGTCAGCCACTGTGACTGCTGTTCGTTGCCCGGATGCGGCACTTCGATCTGCTGTACTTCAAAGCCGTATTTTTTCGCCAGCAGCTCAAAAATCGGGATGGTTTCCTTGCCGTATGGCGAGCCGTGGTAGAGGACGACAATTTTTTTACCCTGTAGTTTGTCCAGGCCGCCGAGACGGGTGCCGATAAATTTGATGATCCCCGACGTTTCGCTGTACGGGTTAAGCAGCAGCGGGAAAACATACGGGAAAACGCGGCCATCGGTCGAATCGGTACGGCCATGATCGATGGTGATCAGCGGCGTTTTATCGCGGGTGACGTCATCGATCATCGCATAGGCAATACCCACGGAAAGCGGGTTCCAGGCGGCAACGCCGGGCTTACTTTTTTGGCGTTTATAACACTCAACGCCACGCTCCACTTCATACTGGGTTTCACACTCGTCCCAGGTAAGCTTGACGCCGTTAACTCCGCCGTCACGCTGATTAATCAGCTGTAAGTAGTCAATAAACCCGCCAAAGAAGCCACTGCCCGCGGCGGCATAAGGCCCGACGCGATAGCTCTGTAACGGGAAATACTGTTCATCCGCCCTGGCGCCGAGCGAGAGCTGCGCCAGCAGCAGCGTAACCCCGACGAGAAGCCGGGTAAGCGATATCACCTTCATTTTCACCATTTTCATGCCCTGTTATTAGTAGAATTATTTTTGCCCGGCGAAACCGTCAGCTCCAGGCGTGCAGCGGTGGATTGACCCCGTTCAGCGCGTAGTTGCCGAGGATGGCGTACTTCCAGCGCACCGGATCGTGCAGCGTATGGGTACGGGCGTTGCGCCAGTGACGATCGAGGTTGTGCTCGGCAAGCGTGGAACGGGTGCCCGCCAGTTCGAACAGCCGGTTGGTTGCTTCAATGGCGATTTCCGTGCTCAGCACCTTGGCTTCCGCCACGGCAATCTGCGCTTTTGCCACGTTCTCCGCCGTCGGTTCTGCCACCGCGCGATCGATCCACAGGCCCGCTTTTTCCTGTAGCGCCTCGGCGGCGTGCAGCCGCAGCGTCAGATCGCCGACGCGCTGAATGGTGTAAGGATCGTCGGAGGCGCGATCCAACCCGCTGTCCACCCACGGGCGTGATTTCTCGCGCACGAAGCGGATGGTTTCGTTAATGGCCGCCTCGGCGATGCCGGAGTCAATCGCCACCTGCACAATCTGGAAAATCGCGCCGTCGGCGCTGGGGGCTTCATAGCCTTTATAGCCGGGAACCAGATGGGTTTTCGGCACCCGTACGTTATCCAGCAGCACGGTGCCGCTGGCGGTGGTGCGCTGGCCGAAGGCAGACCAGTCGTCGATTACCGTCAGCCCCGGCGCATCGCGGTCGGCAATGGCGTACCACGCCCGGCCCTGATCATCCAGCGCCACGATCGGCACCAGATGCGCCAGCAGCGCACCGCTGGAGTAGAATTTCTTGCCGCTCACCAGCACATGATCGCCGTCGTCAACAAAGCGCGTTTCGAAATCCGCCGCGCGCTTACTGCCAAACTCAGAGAAGGCGTTGCCAAAGCGCACGCCGCTCAGCACCTGAGCAAACAGTTCACGCTGCTGCGCTTCATCGCTGACCGTGCGGATCGCCGCCACCACGCCAAGATGGTTCTGGGAAATCTGCGAAATTGAGGGATCGGCGGCGGCAATGATCTGCACCACCTTCGCCAGCGTAGCGTAGGAGACCTCCGGGCCGCCAAAGCGCTTCGGCACATTGATCGACCACAGCCCGCTCTGAGAAAACGCGTCCAGCTCGGTAATCGGCAGGATGCGGTCGCGATCGCGCTCGGCGGCGGTGAGAACAAACTGCGCGGCCAGTTCGGTAGCCACGCGGATCGCCTCTTCATCACTCTGAATAATATGCGCGGGCTGCGCCGGGCGCGGATAGCCCGGCACGCCACGCGGAGCGGTATTGGTAGGATGTGGCTGAGATGCGGTTACTGCGTCTTCGGTCTGAAGCGTACTCATCGGTATTCTCCTGTATAAAAGTTATGCTGCAAATCCCAGATAAATTCTCTGTACGTCTTCCTGCTGGCTTAATGCCTGCGCATCACCGGAAAGCGCCACGCTGCCGGTATCCAGCACATAAGCGCGATGGGCATGGCGTAAGGCCACCGTGGAGTTCTGTTCCGCTACCAGAATCGATAGCTTTTGCTGCTGGTTAAGGCGGGTCAGCACCGCAAAAATCTCTTCAACAATCAGCGGTGCCAGGCCCATTGACGGTTCGTCCAGCAGCAGCAGCTGGGGTTTCGCCATCAGCGCACGGCCGATGGCCGCCATCTGCTGTTCGCCGCCGGAAGCCAGCCCGGCGGCCAGCTGTCGTTTGTCCTTCAGCCGTGGGAAAATCTGATAGATCTCCTCCAGTCCCTGGCGAATCTCCGCCCGGGAGGCCGAACGTGCCAGCGCACCGGCGATCAGGTTTTCTTCCAGAGTCAGCGATGCAAAGCAGTGCCGCCCTTCAAGTACCGGGACGATGCCGCGCTTCACCAGCCGGTGCGGGGCTTCGGCGGTAATATCCGCGCCGCGCCACAGCACGCGGCCCGCGCTGACCTCACCGCGACGCGCGGGCAGCAGGTGTGAGATCGCCTGCAGCGTGGTCGATTTCCCTGCGCCGTTGCGCCCGAGCAGCGCCACAATTTCCCCTTCGCCAACGGTGAGCGAAATATCCTCCAGCGCCACGATATGGCGCTGATAGCGGGCGCTGAGGTGCGCTACCTCAAGCAGCGCATTGCGGTCAGTCATGATGTTCTCCGCGAGGTGAAGTACGACGCCAGCCGCTGCGTCAGCGCCGCCAGCCCTTTTGGTTCGGCAATCAGGAACCCGATCAGCAAAACGCCGACGATGATGTTCTGCACCAGCTCCAGCACGCCGGAATCCACCTGCTGGCCAAACAGCCATGCGCCAAGCCGGGAAAGCAGTAGCGGAAACAGCGTCAGCAGCGCCGCGCCAAGAAACGCGCCGCGAACCGTGCCTAATCCCCCAATGATGATGATAAACAGCAGCTGGAATGAGCGATCCAGATTGAAACCCGCCGGTTCGACGTTGCGCAGATAGGTGAATGACCACAGCACGCCGGCAATGCCGATAATGAAAGAGGAGAAGCCGAAGGCGATCATCCGGGTTCGCAACACCGGTACACCGATCGCTCTCGCCGCCAGCGGGTTGTCGCGCACGGCGATAAAGTTGCGCCCGGCCGAGCTGTTAACCAACCGCCAGACCAGCCAGGTCAGCAGGCTGACCACCGTCAGAGTAAACAGATAGCGACGCTCGGAGCTGTCGATGATCCACGCACCCAGGTGCAACGGAGCCACCGATACCACGCCGGACGCGCTGTTCATCGAAAACCAGCTAAAGTTGTTCAGCGCCCACTGGACAAAGAACTGCGTCGCCAGGGTAGAAATCGCCAGATAAAAACTGCTGAGCCGCAGGCTCGGCAGGCCGAAGATCAGCCCCAGCAGCGCACTGATACCGCCTGCCAGCAGCAACACCAGCGGCAGCGGCAGGTCCAGGCGACCAATCAGATTCAGCGCGGCGTAGGCACCCACCGCCATAAAGGCGGCGCTGCCGAGGGAGATCTGCCCGGTATAGCCTGCCAGCACGTTCAGCCCCAGCGCAGCCAGCGACAGCGCGAGGAACGGCGTGAGTACCGCATCAAACAGGTATTCGTTACCGATCAGCGGCAGCAGAATAAACGCCACGATGGGTAGAATAATCCCGCCAGCACTGAGGCGAGGCAGGGTACGACGAACGTCCGGTGAGAGTGTCGACATCGTTACAGCCTCGATAAACGGTGGGAGCCAAACAGGCCTGCAGGACGGATCAGCAGGAACAGCAGCGCCACGGCATAGGCGATCCAGCTGTCAATCCCGCCGCCCAGCAGCGGGCCGAGATACACCGATCCCAGCTTTTCGATCAGGCCAACCAGCAGCCCGGCAACGATCACCCCGGCCACCGAATCAAATCCGCCCAATACCAGAACCGGCAGCGCTTTTAGAACCACCAGAGACAATGAGAACTGTACGCCCAACCTTGCCCCCCACAGCAGTCCGGCAACCAGCGCGACAATCCCTGCCGCCGCCCAGACCACCGCCCACAGGCGGCCAATATTCAGGCCCACCGCCAGCCCGGCAAAGGTGTCATCCGCCACCGCGCGGAACGCCAGCCCGGTGTGCGTATAGCGGAAGAACAGGCTCAGCAGCAGCACCATCAGCCCGGCAACGCCGGCGGCAAACAGATCGAACTGGCTGATCAGCACGCCACCAACCTCAAACGGCGTGTCGTCGATGCCCAGGTCCAGCGCGTGAACCTGCGTTCCCCACAACAGCTGTGCGGCGCCCTCGATGATGTACGACACGCCCAGCGTGGCAACGAACAGCACGATCGGCGGCTGATTCACCAACGGCCGCAGCACGGAGAATTCAATCAGCATGCCGAGCAGCGAAATCGCTACCAGGGTAATAGGAAGCACCGCCCATACCGTCCAGCCGCGTTCGATCAGGCAAACGAAGGTGAGTGCCGAGAACAGCAGCATCGAACCCTGGGCAAAGTTGAAGACGCCGGAGCTTTTGTAGACCAGCACAAAACCCAGCGCGACCAGTGAATACATCACCCCCGACAGCAGGCCACCGACGCTCACTTCAATCAGGAACAGCCAGTCAATATTCATCCTCTGGCTCCCGGTGCGGTAGTTTCCGCCGCTGAACCCAGATAGGCGGCAATCACCGCCGGATTTTGCCGGATCTCATCCGGCGTTCCCGTCGCGATATTGCGCCCGTACTCCAGTACCACAACGCGATCGGACAGACTCATCACCACCGCAATATCGTGCTCGATCAGCAAAATGGTGGTGCCGAAATGGCGGCGTATCTCGCGGATAAGCTCGCTAAGCTGCTGTTTATCCGCCAGCGTCATTCCCGCCATCGGTTCGTCGAGCAGCAGCAGGCGAGGGCGGGCAACCAGCGCTCTCGCCAGCTCAACGCGTTTTTGCATGCCGTAGGACAAACTGGTCGTCAGGCGCGATGCCACTGCATCCAGACCGAAGAAATTCATCACCGCCTGCGCCTGCTGAAGCTGGCTTTCGCGCTCATGCCGCGCGCGGGACAAGCCGAAAACCTCGCTCAGCAGAGATGTTTGCCGACGGTGTGCCAGCCCCTGCAAAATGTTATCGACCACGGAAAGGCCGCTAAACAGCGCAAGATTCTGGAAGGTCCGGGCCACGCCCGCACTGGCGAGCTTTTCCGGGCGAATTGAACGAAAGCGATGCTCGTCAAGCCCGATCTCGCCGCGATCGGGCCGGTAAATACCGGAAATCACATTCAGCAGGGTGCTTTTCCCCGCGCCGTTCGGGCCGATAATTGCCAGTAACGATGACGGTTCCGCCCGCAGCGAGACGTCACTTAAGGCCTTAACCCCGCCAAATGAGAGCGAAATACCAGAAAGCTGTAGCGATGCGCCCGGCTTCCTGGCTCTGGCCGTTTCGGCTGAGTAACCCGCTAACGGCGATTGTCGCAGTGCCGCCAGCGAGGTCGGGGATAGTTCTGATAACGACATATTTCTCTCCTGGTCAGCAGCGCTTTCGATCGCTTTGCCGCTTTCTCATATAACTATTTGCAATTTATAAATATACAAACCAACCTTTAGGTTATAAGAACATAAGCAGAATGTGTGCCAAAGTTAGCAAAGGTTATTTTCTTTTTAATTCAGTTAATTAGACTGAAAACCAATGAAAGAAAATGCTGCATTTGCAGCAGAAATGTTGTTTAGATGCTGCAAATGCAGCAGCAAGGGTTCAACGGAAGGATATAGCGGGGAATGATCAACATTTAGCTAGTTTATGGTATTTATGCTGTGCAAATGGCATTAAAAGCGATGATTATCTGGCTGTTTTCCTATTACGTATTGATCTGCTCGGTTTAACCCCTGGAGAAATAATATTAATCCGAATTTCGCCCCGTTAAGGGAATCACGGGTGAAAGTTCGTAGGATTATTCTTACAATAGAGTTGATGATTACCCGACCATTTTCATGGAGTGACAGATGGCAAGTCATTTTGCACGATGGACACTTGTCCAGACGAAAGCACAGGTTCACCGACTTCCGTTGCAGCTGGTAGAGCATTCAGCCAGCCTGGCGGAGAGGCGCCGTCGCCGCTATCTCGCGGCCAGAACGCTGCTGGCGGAACTGATGCTGCGGGTCTACGGCATCCCCCAGCTTCCCGATATCCGCCTTGCTGACGGCGGGCGCCCCTGTTTTTCCGATCCCGATCTGCCTGACTTCAGTATCTCCTACGCCGGAAATGTGGTTGGCGTTCTGCTGGCGGAAGAGGGCTGCCGTGCCGGCCTGGATATGGAGATTGTTCGCGCACACAGCCGCCAGACTTTAGAGCAGTATCTGCACTCTTTTTCATCCGGTGAAAAAGCCTGGATCAACGCCCAGAACGATCCGTCTGAAGCCTGTACTCAAATCTGGACGCTTCGCCAAAGCATTCTGAAGATGACCGGGGAGGGTAACAGTGGTTTTGATGCGCTGCGCCTGCATCCCGCTTCGGGAAGGCTGCGTTCTTCAACCCTGGCCGATATTCAGGCTATCTGTGATGTGGAAGCGTTGATGGTCTGGTCCTGCGCGCTCTCACCGGGAACCGATCGGCTACAGCTGTGGGAATATGATGATTCTGAAGGGTGGAATTCACTGCAGAGTATTAACGTCTATTCGTTAAATATGGGGCCACGGGCACTGCGTTTAACCAGTCTGCCCGCCGAGAAGCAGCACTACTATTCCTGATAGCAGGGTGGCGCAAGGCCACCCTGCTGTTGCAGAGCGCTTAATGTGCGTCTACAAAGACAATCTTCAGCACGAACAGCAGCGCCACCACTACCACGCACGGGCTGATTTCACGCCAGCGGCCGGTTCCCAGCTTCATCACGCAGTAAGAGATAAAGCCCAGCGCGATCCCTTCGGTAATCGAGAAGCTGAACGGCATCATCGCGGCGGTCACAAATGCCGGAACGGCTTCGGTCAGATCGTCCCATTTCACGCGTGCAAGGCTGGACGTCATCAGTACGCCAACGTAAATCAGCGCACCGGCTGCCGCATAGGCGGGCACCATGCCGGCCAGCGGAGACAGGAACATCACCAGCAGGAACAGAATTCCGGTGACTACCGCCATCAGCCCCGTGCGCCCACCGACGGACACGCCGGAAGAGCTTTCGATGTAGGCGGTAACAGAGGAAGTACCGATAAATGAACCGGCCACCGAGCTGATGCTGTCAACGTACAGCGCCTGCTTCATGCGTGGGAATGTGCCTTTTTCATCGGTCAGACCGGCCTTATCGGTAACGCCGATCAGCGTGCCGGAGGAGTCAAACAGGTTGACCAGCATAAAGGAGAAGATAATCCCGGCCATGCCGATATTCAGTGAGCCTGCGAGATCCACCTGGCCCAGCACCGACGTAACCGGCGGCGGCGCAGAGAAAATACCGGTGTATTTCACATCACCAATAGCCAGGCCAATGCCGGTGGTTACCACGATGGAAACCAGCACCGCAGCGTGAATATTGCGGGATGCCAGAATCGCGATGATAAAGAAGCCCAGCGCACCCAGCAGCACACTGTGCGAGGTCAGGTTACCCACGCTGACCAGCGTGGCTTCGTTCGGCACGATGATCCCGGCATTTTTCAGGCCCATCATCGCAATAAACAGCCCGATACCGGCGGTGATGCCCACGCGCAGGCTGACCGGGATATTCGAGATCATCCAGTAGCGCACGCGGAAAATGGTCAGCAGCAGCAGGCCGGTCGCGCCCCAGAAAATTGCCCCCATGCCCACCTGCCACGAGATACCCATCGCACCCACCACCACGAAGGCAAAGAAGGCATTCAGGCCCATTGCCGGTGCCAGCGCAACCGGCAGATTAGCCACCAGCCCCATCAGGATGCTACCGGCTGCGGCGATCAGGCAGGTGGTGACAAACACCGCCTGCGTATCCATACCTGCCACGCCGAGGATCTGCGGGTTAACAAAAACGATGTACACCATCGTCAGAAACGTGGTGAAGCCGGCAATCACCTCAGTGCGTGCTGTGGTGCCATGCTCCTGCAATTTAAAAATCCGTTGTAACAAACCGGGATTAGTCATTATGTGTTTCCAGAAACGGAGAAAAATGTCGACGGCTATCCTACCCCATAATGATGCGTTTTGGATGGGGGGTAACCGGTTTTTTCGCAACCGATTGCGCTGTTTTCGCCGTCGAATCACTACCATTAACCGTAATTGACATTTGCAGTCGCAATCCTGCTACAGTCGCGTAAAGTAGAAAAGAAAGCCTAACCGACCTGAAGGACGCACAGATGTCAGTGGAGTGTGTATTTTTTGATTGTGATGGAACGCTGGTAGACAGCGAAGTGCTCTGTACCCAGGGCTATGTGAATACCTTTGCGCAGTTTGGCGTTACGCTTTCGCTGCAGGAGATGTTCGAGAAATATAAGGGCGTTAAGCTGTATGACATCGTGGCCGATGTCTGCGAACAGCATGGCCTGACCACCCCGGTTGAGGTGCTTGAACCGGCCTACCGCGCCGAAGTAGCAAGACTGTTCGATCTGGAACTGAAGGCGATCCCCGGCGCTAAAGCGCTGGTAGAAAGCATTCAGGTGCCAATGTGTGTCGTATCCAACGGTACGGTACCGAAAATGCAGCACTCGCTGGGCCTGACCGGGCTGCTGCCTTTTTTCAGCGATCGCCTCTACAGCGGCTACGATATCCAGCACTGGAAGCCCGAGCCGGAGCTGATGCACCACGCCGCGCAGCAGATGGGCATCCCGATTGAGCATTGCATCCTGGTGGATGACTCCGAAGCCGGGGCAAAAGCGGGGATCGCCGCCGGTATTCCGGTATTTTACTACTGCGCGGACGCGCACAATCCCGCTATCGACCATCCGCTGGTCACCGTATTTACAGATATGGCGCAGCTTCCCGCCCTGTGGCGTGACAAAGGCTGGCAGCTGACGCGCTAGCGGCCGGGCCAGCGCCGGGTATAGAAACAGTCTATATCCGGCCGGAATAAATCAATTTCACTTCATCCCCTCCCTGGCCCTATGCTGCTACAGCACAGGTATCGGCCAGGAGAGAACATGGAAAACCAACGACTTGCTACCGCCGTACTGGCGGCACTCGGCGGCGCGGATAACGTCGCCGCACTGCGCTACTGCGCCAGCCGCGTTCGGTTAAAACTGCACGATAACACCCAAATTGACCGGCAGCTGATTGAGCAGCAGCCCCCGGTCAGAGCGCTGCTGGAGGTCACCCTTGCCCCGCAGCTTACCGAGTTCCAGCTGGTGATGGGGCCGGGCCAGTCGCGGCCGCTGTATCAGGCGCTGGTCGAACGGGTCGGTGAAAAGTAGCTACGACACCAGATGGCGAACCGGTTCAAGGAACTGATGTAACAGCTCCTGCATTTGCACCACATGGGGCGCATCGGCCTTTTCCCGCATCAAATAGATGCCGACCGTACACGGCTGGCTTTCTTCTGCCAGCTGCAAAGGCTCAAGGCCATACCGGGCAAAATACCCCGCCATGCAGGAAGGGTAGTTCAGCATCATTGCGTCAGAGTCGTTAATCATATCCACCGCCGACATCATTGAGCTGGTAGACCAGATCACCCGCTCGGCCAGGTGCAGACGATTACGCGCCTGCCTTTTGTGCTGCATATCATCCATCATATGCTGGTAGCGGCTCTCGTCCGGCGTCAGCTCCACATAGGGGTATCCCAGCAGCTCGTACTCCTCCACCGGCCTGCCCAGCAGCGGATGCCCGCCGCGGACAAACATGCTATCGCGCGTGCTGAACAGCGGCAGAAAACTGATGCCCGCCTTCGGATTCAATCCTTTGATTTCATGTCCGATAAACAGATCGATATCGCCCCCCAGCAGCAGATCCATCAGGCGCAGGTGATTGCCGAGATCGATATGAATATTGACCGTGGGATGCAGGGTGCGATAGGCGTTAAAGCTGTCGCGAACGAACAT
This sequence comes from Pantoea coffeiphila, assembly GCF_016909495.1. Classification (GTDB taxonomy): domain Bacteria; phylum Pseudomonadota; class Gammaproteobacteria; order Enterobacterales; family Enterobacteriaceae; genus Erwinia; species Erwinia coffeiphila. The sequence goes on from NZ_JAFBFW010000009.1 coordinate 106,078, forward strand.
ATACCACCAGGCATGTCCCGCCCCCATCCGCAGGCTCTGCCCCTGCCGGGCTTTTATCGAAGCCAGCTTAATCAGGGTGTTATCGTAGATGCGCTGCATCATCTGGGCCTGCTCCAGCAGCAGCTCACCAAATTCCGTGGTATTCACCCCGGTTGAGGTGCGCTCCAGCAGCTGCACGCCTAAATTCTCTTCCAGTTTCTTCATGTTATGGGTCAAGGTGGGCTGACTCAGGCAAAGTTTGTTTGCCGCATGGCTCACATTTCCCAACATCGCGACTTCGATAAACTGACGTAAAATTTTGTCCACGATCATATTTTCCGCAAGTGACATAGATATTTTCTATAGCATAGCCAAATAAATCGATTTCCTTCAATGATCCGCTTTCGCTAGCTTGTCCGGTAACGGCACCCGGCCGCTAACTGAGAGGACGTCATGAGAAAAGTGATTCCGAGCCTGCTTGTCTGCGCGGCGGCGCTGCTATCTGCTCCCACCCTGGCCGATACCCTGCGTATGGAGTGCCCACCCAGCAGGGAAGGCCGCCAGTTCTGTCATGACATCAAGCAGCGCTTTGAAGCGCAAACCGGCCATAAGCTGGAATTTATCGATCTCCCCCGCGCCTCGGATGAAAAGCTGTCGCTGTTTCAACAGCTGTTTGCGGCGAAAGACAGCAGCGCCATCGATCTGTTTCAGGCCGATACCGTGTGGATCGGCGTACTGAACAAGCATCTGCTGGATCTCACCGATCGCGTCGGCAGCATGCGCGACGATTTCTTCCCCTCCGCCTGGCAAAACAACGTGGTTAACGGTCGGGTCAAAGCCGTACCCGCTTTTCTGGATACCGGCGCGCTCTACTACCGCAAAGACCTGCTTGAGCGCTACGGCGAACAGCCGCCAAAAACCTGGGATGAGATGGCCCGCATCAGTACGCGCATTCAGCAGCAGGAGCGCGAGGCCGGGCATAAAAACTTTTGGGGTCTGGTGTTTCAGGGCAAATCCTACGAGGGGCTGACCTGCAATGCGCTGGAGTGGGTGGCTTCGCAGAGCGGTGGCGACTTTATTACCCAGGACGGCGCGATCACCATCAATAACCCGCAGGCGGCGCAGGCGCTGGATAAAGCTGCGGGCTGGATCGGCAACATCGTGCCGCGCGGCGCGCTGGGCTACATGGAAGAGGAGTCACGCGCGGTATTTCAGAACGGTGATGCGCTGTTTATGCGCAACTGGCTGTACGCCTGGGTCCTGACCCAGGACAGCAGCAGCGCAATCAAAGGCAAAGTGGGCCTGATGCCGCTGCCCGCAGGCGATGAAGGTCGTTCACTCAGTACACTTGGCGGCTGGCAGTGGGCGATCAGCGCCTACACCAAAAACCCCGATGCCGCCTTCGAACTGCTGAAAATCGTCAGCGATGCCAAATCGCAGCGCGAAGGGCTGACGCTGATGGGCTGGCCGCCGTCGCGCATCGCACTGTATGACGATCCGCAGGTGCTGGCCCAGGTGCCCTATCTGGCCAGCTTCAAGGAGATTTTCGCCAGGGCCATTCCGCGCCCGGCCACCCAGACCAAACGCCAGTACGCCCAGGTTTCCCGGGCGATCTACAACGCCACCTTTAATGTGCTTCGCGGCAGCAGCGATGGCGCAACGGCAGTCGCTGGTCTGCAGCAGCGCCTGGAAAGAATCAAAGCCAGAGAGTGGCGCTGATATCGCCCTGTAAACCTACCGGAGCCTGCACGATGAAAGATGAAACGCGTTCCTTATCCCTGACGGCAACGCCGGAACCGCACGCGGTAACCTCGGCGAAACGCAGCAAACTGAATCATCAGCAGCGGCGCAGCCGCGTGGCCTGGCTGCTGGTGGCACCCGCTATGCTGCTGCTGGCGACAGTGGCGGGATGGCCGCTGTTGCGCACCCTGTTCTACAGCTTCACCGATGCCATGCTGGATACGCCGGACGATTATCGTTTCGTCGGCTTCGCTAACTACCTCGACTTCGCCGACGGCGGCCATCGCTTCGGCATCCTGGCCGATCCGCAGTGGTGGCTGGCGGTGGGCAATACGCTGCGCTTCAGCCTGATTTCGGTATCGCTGGAGCTGGTGTTTGGCATGCTGCTGGCGCTGCTGATGAACCAGAAGTTTCGCGGTCAGGGCCTGGTGCGCACCGCCATTCTGGTTCCCTGGGCTATCCCGACGATCGTCTCCGCCAAGATGTGGGGCTGGATGTTCCACGATCAGTACGGCGTGGTGAACGACCTGCTGCTGAAGCTGGGCGTTATCAGCACGCCGCTGGCCTGGGTGGCAGAACCGAATCTGTCGATGTGGGCGGTCATTATCGCCGACGTGTGGAAAACCACGCCGTTTATGGCGCTGATGCTGCTGGCCGCGCTGCAGCTGATCCCCGGCGATCTGTATGAAGCCGCCCGGGTTGACGGGGCCAATGCCTGGCAGCGTTTCCGCCGCATCACGCTGCCGCTGATTATGCCCGCGATGATCGTTGCGCTGATTTTCCGCGTGATGGATGCGCTGCGGGTGTTTGACCTGATTTACGTCCTGACCTCTAACAGCGAAGCCACGGTATCGATCTCCGGCTATGCCCGCGACCTGATGGTCAGCTATCAGCAGATGGGTTCCGGCTCTGCCGCCTCGGTACTGGTGTTCATGATGGTCGCGGGTATCGCCGCCTGCTTCCTGGCGGCGGGCCGCTTCAATAACGGAGAAAACAAATGAAACTGAGCCGTCACCAGCAGCGAATGGGCCATAAGGCGCTGATTTTTTCCGGCGCGGCGCTGGCCAGTATTCTCTGCCTGTTCCCGTTTTATTACGCCATTGTCACCTCGCTGCGCGAGGGGAAAGATCTGTTTCGCGTCAGCTATCTGCCGGACGGGCTGAACTGGGGCAACTACCTGAATGCACTGATGGAAAGCGGCATTGCCCGCAGCCTGCTGAACTCGATAACGGTGGCGACCCTGACGGTAGGCCTGTGCCTGCTGGTTTCCATCACCGCCGCGTTTGCGCTGGCGCGCATCCGCTTTAGCGGCCGCAAATACCTGCTGTTTACCATCCTCTGCGTTTCGATGTTTCCACAGGTGGCAGTGCTTTCCGGCATGTTCGAGCTGGTGCGCTTTATGGGCCTCTACGACTCACTGGGCGCGCTGGTGCTCTCGTACACCACCTTCTCGCTGCCGTTTACCGTCTGGGTGCTGACCACCTTTATGCGTGCCATCCCGGTGGAGCTGGAAGAGGCGGCGATCGTCGATGGTGCCAGCACCTGGACCATTATCACCCGCGTTTTCGCCCCCATTATGGGGCCGTCGCTGGTGACTACCGGGCTGCTGGCGTTTATCGGCGCATGGAATGAGTTCATGTTCGCGCTGACCTTCGTGATTTCCAGCGGCAAACGCACCGTGCCCGTCGCTATCGGCATGCTACAGGGTGCCTCTCAATATGAACTTCCGTGGGGCACCATCATGGCGGCCTCGGTCATCGTCACGCTGCCGATCGTCGGGCTGGTACTGCTGTTCCAGCGCCGCATCGTCAGCGGATTAACTAACGGCGCAGTTAAAGGCTAATGTCGATTTACCTCAAGGAGATAAGCAAATGGCTACAAAAATCGTTTTAGTGGGTGCGGGCAGTGCACAGTTCGGCTACGGCACGCTCGGGGATATTTTCCAGAGTACCACGCTGTACGGCAGCGAGATCGTGCTGCTCGATATCAATCCTGCCGCGCTGGCGGTGACGGAAAAAACCGCACGTGATTTTATTGCCCATGAAGATCTGCCCTTCATCATCAGCGCCACCACCGACCGCCGTGAAGCCCTGCGCGGCGCGGAGTTTGTAATTATCTCCATCGAGGTGGGCGATCGCTTCGCGCTGTGGGATCTCGACTGGCAGATCCCTCAGCAGTACGGTATTCAGCAGGTGTACGGCGAAAACGGCGGCCCCGGCGGCCTGTTCCACTCGCTGCGCATCATCCCGCCGATTCTGGATATCTGCGCCGACATTGCCGATATCTGCCCGCAGGCCTGGGTGTTCAACTACTCCAACCCGATGAGCCGCATTTGTACCACCGTACATCGCCGCTTCCCGGAGCTGAACTTTGTCGGTATGTGTCACGAAATCGCCTCACTGGAGCGCTACCTGCCGGAAATGTTAGGAACTTCCTTTGATAATCTCAGCCTGCGGGCGGGGGGGCTTAACCACTTCAGCGTGCTGCTGGAAGCGCGCTACAAGGACAGCGGCGAGGATGCCTATGCCGATGTCCGCGCGAAAGCGCCGGATTATTTCTCCCGCCTGCCGGGCTACAGCGATATCCTGGCCTACACCCGCATCCACGGGAAAGTGCTGGAAACGGAAGGTGCTACCGAACGCGCCGCGCTGGGCGGCCGGGACAGCGCCTGGGAGTGGTCGGATCGCACGCTGTTTAAGGAAATTTTGCAGAAGTTTAATTATCTGCCGATCACCAGCGACAGCCACTTCGGCGAGTACATTCGCTGGGCCAGCGAGGTCAGCGATCATCGGGGTATCCTCGACTTCTATACCTTCTACCGCAACTACCTCGGCCACGTTCAGCCGTCGATCGAACTCAAGATGAAAGAGCGGGTGGTGGCAATCATGGAGGGGATCATCAACGATTCCGGTTACGAAGAGGCCGCGGTCAATATTCCCAACCGTGGCTTTATCAAACAGCTGCCGGAATTTATCGCGGTGGAAGTCCCGGCGATTATCGATCGTAAAGGTATCCATGGCATTCCGGTTGAGGTTCCGTCCGGTATCGCCGGGCTGCTGTGCAACCAGATTGGTATCCACGATCTGACCGCAGAGGCAATTCTTAACGGCTCGCGCGATCTGGTGATTCAGGCGCTGCTGGTGGATTCGGTTAACGACAAGTGCCGCGCCATTCCTGAACTGGTGGACGTGATGATATCGCGTCAAAGCCCGTGGCTTGATTACCTGAAATAAGTCCAGAGAGGGGGCGCAGCAGCGCCCCGTCCAACTATCGCAAATGCTGAGTGGAGAGAATATGGCGCAATTAACGCTGAAAAACCTGCAAAAACGCTACGGCAACAAAGCGGAAGTGATTAAGTCACTGGATCTTCAGATTAACAGCGGCGAGTTCGTGGTGGTGGTCGGGCCTTCCGGCTGCGGCAAGTCCACGCTGCTGCGCATGATCGCTGGCCTGGAGGAGATCAGCGGCGGCGGCATGTATATCGACGGCAGCTACGTGAACGACGACAGCCCTTCAGAACGCGGCATCGGCATGGTCTTCCAATCCTATGCGCTCTATCCGCATATGAGCGTGTACAAGAATATGGCTTTCGCGCTGGAGCTGGCGGGCCATCCGGCGGATGACATCGCGCGCAGAGTGCATGAAACCGCCGGAATCCTGCAGCTGGAACCGCTGCTGGAGCGGCGACCGAAGGATCTCTCCGGCGGTCAGCGCCAGCGCGTGGCGATTGGCCGGGCGATTGTGCGCGAACCCCGGCTGTTTTTGTTCGATGAACCGCTCTCTAACCTCGATGCCTCACTGCGCGTGCAGATGCGGATGGAGGTCGCCTCGCTGCACAAGCGGCTTGGCTCGACGATTATTTATGTCACCCACGATCAGGTAGAGGCCATGACCCTGGCCGACCGCATCGTCGTGCTGAATCAGGGAAATATTGAACAGGTTGGCACGCCGCTGGAGCTGTACGACCATCCGGCCAACGAATTTGTCGCCCAGTTTATTGGCTCACCGAAAATGAATCTGATCCCGGCGGTTCTGCGCCGCGCCGGAGAACAGCAGAGCGTGGTGGAGCTGGATAATGGTAAATCACTGGTGCTGCCCATCGCGACGCCGCCCGAAGCCGAGGGGCAAAGCGTCAATATCGGTATTCGCCCGGAGCATATCCGCGGTGGCAACCTGGCGCAGTGTGAATATCAGGGCGAAGTGATGTTTGTTGAGCATATGGGCAACGAAACCTACCTTTATCTGGATAACGGCAACGTCAGTGAACCCTGGGTCGTGCGCAATCCCGAACGCTCAACGATCCGGGTGGGAGATACCGTTGGCGTCGGCCTGCCGGTAGAGTGCTGCTACCTGTTCGACAGCCAGGGCCGCGCCTTTCAGCGACTGGTCGCATCGTCGGCAGCCCATTAAATCTGAAGGGAAACGTTATGCATCATGTCAATACGGTACGCTGACGGAACAGCAAGGGAGTGAGAGTCTGCAATCTGAGCGGGGAACTGCTGCGGCCCTGTGAAGCGCGGATCTCTACGCGATAGACCCGCTCGGCCCGGACGATCATCGCATCCGGGCCTGGCCAGTATCAGCCAATCGCTCCCAGCACATCCTCGCTGCCCTGCTTTTTCGGCAGCAGGAACAGGGTGGCGAAGATATCCAGCAGGTAAATCAGCGCCAGCAGAGTAATCGCGGCGGTAAACGACCACTGGCCCACCAGCAGGCCGATCACCAGCGGACCAAAACCGCCAACGCCACGACCGAGGTTAAACAGCACGTTCTGCGCGGTGGCGCGCACCTTCACCGGATAGGTGTCAGAGATCAGCGCGCCGTAGCCGCCAATCATGCCGTTAACGAACATCCCCATCAGCGCGCCGGTAAACAGCATCACCGTCGGGTCTCGCAGCTGGGCATAAACCACCACCATCACCACTGCGCCAACCTGATAAATCAGGAAAATTTTCCAGCGCGCGAAGCGATCCGCCAGCAGGCCAAACAGCCAGATGCCGAAGGTCATGCCCACCACGGTCACCGCCGTCCACAGACCGGATTTGGTCAGCGAGAAGCCAAAGTTGGAGGAGAGGTAGCTCGGCATCCAGATCATCAGCCCGTAGTAGCCGAAGTTCTGCACCGAACAGAGGATAAAAATACCGATGCTGGCTTTCGAAGTGGCTCTGTCGGCAAACAGCAGCCGGATGCGCGCCGGGAACGACAGCCCCTGGTTCACATCGACGTGCTTCGTAAAGGCTTCCGGTTCGCCCATGCCGCGACGGATGGCATATGAAGCCAGCGCCGGGAGAAGGCCGACAAGGAACATGCCGCGCCAGCCGATAATGTCCAGCAGGAACGGGGTGATAAACGCCGCCAGCAGCACGCCGAGCTGCCAGCCCATACCCACCCACGCCGAGGCGCGGTTACGTTTGTTGGCGGGCCAGGCCTCGGCGATCAGCGCCATACCGATGCCAAACTCACCGCCCAGACCCATACCGGCCAGGGTGCGATATGCCAGCAGATCCCAGTAACCCTGCGCCACGGCGCAAAGTCCGGTAAACACCGAGAACATCAGAATGGTGAAGGTCAGTACGCGTATACGACCCAGCCGGTCACTGAGGTGACCGAAGACAATTCCACCGATTACCGCACCGATCAGCGTCCAGGTCACCAGAGACCCCGCCTGAGACGCGTTAAGCACCAGCGAGGCGCTGATCGCCGGCAGCATAAAGCCGAGGATCAGCAGGTCAAAACCATCCATTGCATAGCCGCTGACCGCGGCAACCATCGCTTTACCCGGCGTCACGCCGCGTTTAGCAGAAGGAGAAGAAGACATTATTTCAAAGCCATATCGTTCAAATTGTGCGCCAAGTATATACCTGAAATAAATCCGGTTGCATTCGTGAAGCGCAGGGGCGAGGAAAAACCCTGCCACAAGGGTGGATCAGAAAGGCGAAGATGGTGATACAGCGTATGCAGAAAAACCGTAAATAAGAGAGAGGGAAAAAGCGAGGCCGCGATTAGCGGCCCCGCTGATGATCAGGCAGGATTGCTGCCGCTGTCGTCACCGGCCAGCAGTTTATCCAGCTGGTCGCCGCCGACGTGGCGGAAATCCTGGCCCTTCACGAAGTAGAAGATGATTTCGCAGATGTTCTGGCAGCGGTCACCGATACGCTCGATGGCGCGGGCGCAGAACAGCGCGGTCAGCACGCTTGGGATGGTGCGCGGGTCTTCCATCATATAGGTCATCAGCTGGCGCACGATGCCCTCATATTCCTGGTCAACCTTCTTATCTTCGCGATAGATTTCAATTGCCGCATTCAGATCCATACGCGCAAAGGCATCCAGCACGTCGTGCAGCATCTCAATGGTGTGGTGGCCCAGCGATTCCAGGCTCACCAGCAGCGGCTGCTGCTGCTGGGTGAATTTCTCCAGCGCGGTACGGCTGATCTTCTCCGCCACGTCACCGATGCGTTCCAGCTCGGAGATGGTTTTGATGATCGCCATCACCAGGCGCAGATCGCTGGCGGTCGGCTGACGTTTGGCGATGATGCGCACGCAGGCTTCATCGATCGCCACTTCCATCATGTTGACCTTGTGATCGCCTTCAATCACTTTGTTGGCCAGCTCGCCATCCTGGTTATGCATGGCGGTAATGGCGTCAGTCAGCTGCTGCTCCACCATTCCTCCCATGGTCATCACCTGGGTACGAATATGCTCCAGCTCGGCGTTGAACTGGCCGGAGATGTGTTTGTTCAGATTTAAGCTTTCCATCTCAAACTCCAGACCTGTTTAAAACAGGCGTTAAGAACGCAGTCAGTTTGGGGGCGGGCAACCCGCCGCCGCAAATTGGCAAGAGTAACTGCCTGTTTTCAGCCGTAGCGGCCGGTAATGTAATCTTCTGTTTGTTTCTGAGCCGGCTTGGTAAACAGCGTATCGGTATCGCTGAATTCAATCAGTTCACCCAGGTACATAAACGCAGTGTGATCGGAGCAGCGTGCGGCCTGCTGCATGTTGTGAGTCACGATCACCACGGTGTAGTCCTGCTTCAGCTCGGTAATCAGCTCTTCAACGCGGCCGGTTGAGATCGGGTCCAGCGCTGAACACGGCTCATCAAGCAGCAGCACTTCCGGGCGAATCGCGATGCCGCGCGCGATACACAGGCGCTGCTGCTGGCCGCCGGACAGACTGTAACCGCTCTGATGCAGCTTGTCTTTGGTTTCCGTCCACAGCGCGGCTTTGGTCAGCGCCCACTGCACGCGCTCATCCATATCGGCACGCGACAGCTTTTCGAACAGGCGCACGCCGAAGGCGATGTTGTCATAAATTGACATCGGGAACGGCGTTGGCTTCTGGAACACCATCCCAACACGGGCACGCAGCAGGGCGATATCCTGGCTGGCATTCAGAATGTTGTCGCCATCCAGCAGGATTTCGCCTTCCGCACGCTGCTCCGGGTAAAGAGAAAACATCTTGTTAAAGGTACGCAGCAGGGTGGATTTACCACAGCCGGACGGACCGATAAACGCGGTAACCTGGTTTTTCGCAATATCCAGGTTGATGTTCTTCAGCGCGTGGAATTTTCCGTAATAGAAGTTCAAATCGCGAACCTGAATCATCTTAGCGGAAGTATTAATCATTTTGCTCTCACTTAGTCCGCGCCGCCGCAGCCGCGCTGCTTAATTAATGTTTACTCTTGGCGAAAACTACGCGTGCCAGGATGTTAAGTAACAGTACGCACAGCGTAATAATCAACACACCCGCCCAGGCCAGGCTTTGCCATTCGGCAAACGGACTCATAGCGAACTTAAAGATGGTCACCGGCAGGTTCGCCAGCGGCTGCATCATGTCGGTACTCCAGAACTGGTTCGACAGCGATGTAAACAGCAGCGGAGCGGTTTCCCCGGCAATACGGGCAATCGCCAGCAGCACACCGGTCAGGATGCCGGAGATTGACGCTTTAAGCGTAATCGCCGAAATCATCTTCCACTTTGGCGTACCCAGCGCGTAGGACGCTTCACGCAGGCTGTCAGGAACCAGCTTGAGCATGTTTTCCGTCGTACGGATAACGATAGGGATCTGCAACAGCGCCAGCGCAACAACGCCAGCCCAGCCGGAGAAGTGCTGCATCTGCGCCACCACGATGGTGTAGACGAACAGGCCCACCACAATCGACGGTGCTGAGAGCAGGATATCGTTAATAAAGCGGATAATTTCAGCCAGCCAGGACTTACGGCCGTACTCGGCCAGATAAATCCCCGCCATAATGCCCAACGGTGTGCCGAACGCGGTTGACCAGAAAATCAACAGGCCGCTGCCCGCCAGGGCGTTAGCCAGGCCGCCACCCGCCGTGTTTGGCGGAGGGGTGTTTTCGGTAAACAGCGACAGAGACATGCCGTCGATACCGCGAGTCACGGTCGCGTACAGAATCCATACCAGCCAGAACAGACCAAAAGCCATGGTCAGCAGCGACAGGGTGAGGGCGATGCGGTTCTTCGTCCGACGCCAGGACTGCATTTTACGGCGCGACGCTTCCAGTTCAGCGCGAGACTGCATTTCCATCGTGGTCATGAGCGCGCTCCTTCACTTTTCGCCAGACGCATAATCATCATCTTGGAACAGGCCAGTACGATGAAGGTAATCACAAACAGAATCAGCCCCAGCTCCATCAGCGCAGCGGTATGCACGCCGGACTCGGCTTCAGCAAATTCGTTAGCCAGTGCGGAGGTAATACTGTTGCCCGGCATAAACAGCGAGGCGCTGTCGAGCTGGTAGGTGTTACCGATAATAAAGGTCACCGCCATCGTTTCGCCCAGCGCACGCCCCAGACCCAGCATCACGCCGCCGATCACACCATTTTTGGTGAACGGCAGGACGACGCGCCAGATCACTTCCCAGGTGGTGCAACCGATGCCGTAGGCGGACTCTTTCATCATCACCGGCGTCTGCTCGAAGACGTCGCGCATCACCGAGGCGATATATGGAATGATCATGATCGCCAGGATGATACCCGCCGCCAGGATACCGATACCGAATGCCGGGCCGGAGAACAGCGCACCCACAATCGGGATGTTGGACAGAACATCACCGACCGGCTGCTGGAAATATTTCGCGAACAGCGGCGCGAAAATAAACAGGCCCCACATGCCGTAAACGATACTTGGGATTGCCGCCAGGAGTTCAATTGCCACGCCAAGAGGGCGGCGCAGCCAGTTTGGAGCCAGCTCGGTCAGGAACAGTGCAATACCAAAGCTCACCGGAACAGCAATGATCAGGGCAATAACAGAGGTGACGATGGTGCCGTAAATCGGAACCAGCGCACCGAATTGTTCGTTAGGCGCATCCCACTCTTTGGTCCACAGGAAGGAGAAACCAAATTTATGGATGCTGGGCCAGGAGGAAAATATCAGGGAAACAATAATGCCACCGAGGAGGAGCAGAACAATCAGCGCGGACAGTTTTACCAGCGCACCGAAAATAATGTCACCCTGTTTGCCGGGGGCTTTGAATGTCGGCTTGGTTGCAGCCATAGTCTTCTCGATTTTGATACTGCGGATAAGTATCGGGTCAGGCGAACCTGACCCCTGGGATAGTCAGCCGAAGCTTAGTACAGAGCTTTACCGGAGCTGTCTTTCACGTTCGCTTTCCATGCTGCACGGATCTGCGTTACCACAGACTCAGGCAGGGAAGCGTAGTCCAGGCCAGCGGTGGTTTTGCTGCCGTTTTTGTAAGCCCAGTCGAAGAACTTCAGTACGGCTGCGCCTTTCTCAGCGTTAGCCTGCTCTTTGTGCACCAGGATAAAGGTGGTAGAGGTGATTGGCCACGCGTTGTCGCCTTTCTGGAAGGTCAGATCCTGAGCGAACGATTTGCTCCAGTCTGCGCCTTTAGCGGCATCGCTAAAGCTCTTCTCGCCTGGCTCGATTGCTTTACCATCCGCATCCACCAGCTTGGTGTACGCCAGGCTGTTTTGCTTAGCGTAAGCGTATTCTACGTAACCGATTGAACCCGGCAGACGCTGTACGAATGCAGCTACACCGTCGTTGCCTTTACCGCCCAGACCAACCGGCCAGTTAACGGTGCTGCCTTTACCGATTTTGCTGTTCCAGTCGCTGTTCACTTTAGACAGGTAGCTGGTGAACACGAAAGAGGTACCGGAACCGTCAGCGCGGCGTACCACGTTGATGTCAGAGTCCGGCAGTTTCACGCCCGGGTTCAGCTTGGTGATCGCCGCGTCGTTCCACTTTTTGATGTTGCCCAGGTAGATGTCGCCGACGGTTTTACCGTCAAGGATCAGCTGACCAGATTTGATACCAGGAATATTAACCGCCAGTACCACGCCGCCAATAACTGTCGGAAACTGGAACAGGCCGTTAGTCTGTAAATCTTCTTCTTTCATTGGCGCATCAGACGCACCGAAATCTACGGTTTTAGCGATGATCTGCTTAACGCCGCCGGAGGAACCGATCCCCTGATAGTTAACCTGAGTACCTGTTGCTGTGTTGTACTCAGCAGCCCACTTGTTATAAACCGGAGCCGGGAAAGTACCGCCAGCGCCAGTCAGGTTGGTGGCTGCCATGGCAGAAACCGCGCTCAGGGACAGGGTTACGGCGACGAATTGAGCCAGGGTTTTGTGCATCAGTGTCATGTTCCCTCCACGGGATTAAAAGTCAGGCCAGTGCTGTGTTTATCTGATTAATGTTTGCTGCTGGAGGCAAAATAGGACAGTTTGGTGACAGTAAAATGTACGAAATATGACACTTTTATGACGACCCACCCTGGACTGACTGGCGATTCTTCCACCGGCGTTGTTGGATTGTTGCGCACTGTTCGCGGAGATATCACGCGTGCAGGTTTTTAATCATAGATGCGACGATCTCTCCCCCTTAACGGATTTAACATTAACTGCGATTCGTAAGAACATGCATGTTACATTCTTTTATTCGGTGGTACGGTTACCTTGTTGATAGTTACATACGTTACTAAATACAAGGAACTGTTATGAACGTTACCGCTGCCGTTATCAATCAAACCAACGCCCCCTATCAGCTGGAAGAATTGCAGCTGAGCCCCCTCCAGCCGGATGAAGTCAAAGTGAAGGTCGTCGCTTCCGGGATTTGCCACTCGGATGAAGCCGTGCGCGTAGGGGATGGCCCCTACACGTTTCCCGCCGTGTTAGGACACGAAGGCGCGGGTATTGTTGAAGAGGTCGGCAGCGCGGTAAAAGGCGTTAAGCCGGGTGACCACGTGGTGATGTCCTATGCCTGGTGCGGGCACTGTCCACAATGTCGGCACGGGCATCCCTCCCTTTGCCATGACTGGATACCCCTGAACGAAGGCGGTTTTCGCCCGGACGGCAGCGCCATCTTCAGTAAAAAAGACGGTACGCCGGTAGCCAACTTCTTTTCACAGTCCTCCTTCGCCACCCATACCCTGACCAAATTTCATAACCTGATCGTACTCGATAAAAAAATGGATCTGCGCCTGGCTGCACCGCTCGGCTGTGGGCTGTTAACCGGGGCGGGTACGGTATTTAACGGCCTGAAACCGGCCGCAGGTTCAACCATCGCCATTTTTGGTACGGGGGCCGTCGGTCTTGGCGCGATGATGGCGGCGAAAATTGCCGGCTGTAGAACCATTGTTGCCGTGGATATCCATGATTCACGCCTTGAACTGGCCCGGTCACTCGGCGCAACTCATACCATCAATAGCAAACAGCAGGATGCGCTGGCCGTTATCAAATCCCTGACTCAGAATGACGGGGTCAGTGCATCCGTTGATACCACCGGCCAGTCAGCGGTAATGAAAACGGCACTGGATGTCCTTGCTATCGGCGGCACGCTGGCTCCGGTGGCGGTTACACGCCATGATATTTCCTTCAACACCATGCGCGATCTGGTGGCCTCCAGCCGGCGTATGATCGGCGTACTGATGGGGGATGCCGTTCCACAAACCTCAATCCCGCAGCTGATTGACTATCACCAACGCGGCCTGTTCCCGATCGAGAAACTGGTGAAATTTTATGACTTCAGCGATATCAATCAGGCCAGCCAGGATTCCGCCAGCGGCGCGACCATCAAGCCGGTACTGATTCTCGATAAGTCATATCGCCCCTGAACAGACCGTTATCAGCCCATTAAAAAATCAAGGAACGAACGTCATGGATAAGCAAACCCAGCATAAAATGAGTGCAGTTTTTGCCGAACAGAAAAAACTTTTTTTGTCCGGAGCCACCCAAAGCAATGCGTTTAAAAAAGCACAGCTGCTCAAATTGAAAGAGGCCGTTAATCATTACCGTACCGACCTTCGCCAGGCAATGGCGGTGGATTTAGGTCGCAGTGAAGAGGGCGTGGATAGCGGAGAAATTAAGCCGCTGCTTAATGAGATTGATTTTGCCCTGACCCATCTTGATGAGTGGACGCAGGAACAGTGCGTGCCCACACCCAGCGAACTCAGCCATACGCGGAGCTATATCAGTCGCGAAGGCTATGGCGTCGCCTATATTATTTCACCGTTTAACTATCCGGTTTATCTGACCGGTGGGCCGCTGGTGGGAGCGATCGTTGGCGGTAATACGGCAATCATTAAACCGTCAGAATCCACGCCAGAAACGTCAAAAGTCATTGAAAAAATAGTTAATAACACCTTCGACCCGACCTATGCTCACGTGTTCCAGGGCGCGCGCGAAGAGAATGAGTACCTGCTGTCGTTGCCGTTCGATCTGATCTTTTTCACCGGCAGCCCTCAGGTGGGCAAAATCGTCATGGCCGCAGCGGCTAAAAATCTGACGCCGGTTCTGTTGGAGCTGGGCGGAAAATGCCCGGCGATTGTGCTGGCGGATGCCGACCTGGACCAGGCCGTGCAGGAACTGGTGGGAGCTAAAATGTTCAACAGCGGGCAAACCTGCGTGGCGCCGGATTATATTTATGCCGATAAGCGCATTAAAGAGAGCCTGGTCAACAAGCTGATCGCGGCGCTGAAAGCGAATTATCATCAGGCGGGCAGCAACGGTAGAATCATCACCGAACAGGCCTGGAGCAGGCTGGAAAATATTGTCGCCACCAGCAAAGGCAAGGTGTTGCGCTGTGGTGATGCAGATAAAACGCAGCGTTATTTCAGCCCGATCGTCATTGATGATGCGAATTTCGATGACAGCTCAATGCAGGGCGAACTGTTCGGGCCGATTTTCCCGGTACTGACCTTTGAGGACGAAAGTGAAATCGCGACAAATGTGAATACCCGGCACCCGAAACCGCTGGCGGCCTATGTATTTACTGTCGATCCTGAGCATGGCCGCGAGCTGATTGACACAATCCCTTCCGGGGACGCCAGCATCAATACGCTGATGATGCACGCATCAACGCCATGGCTGCCGTTCGGCGGCGTTGGTCCATCAGGGATGGGCAGCTACCACGGTAAATACTCCTATGAAGCCTTTACCCATCAGAAATCAATACGCGTCAGAAAGGTTGTGAAACCGGCATAAGCAACGGGAGAGCAGGATATTCTGCTCTCCCTATATCTCTCTGCCCCACGGCGCTAAACGAATGACTAAACAGGGTGTTTAACGTGAGCACTCAATTCCTTCCATGGCCTGGCAGATAACATCGTCAAACTGGTGTGACTGCTGAAGTTTTTCCGGCCACTGATAGTAGGGCAGATTCGCCTGTCGCGACTGTTCCTTACTTAACGCCTGAAGTCGGGTAAGCAAAGGCTCCAGCGCCTCTCCGCCGGGCAGCGTGGTGGTGCGAAAGACCGGATTGCCGTCAAGATAGCGTACGGCCTCCAGTTCCGGCGATAGCGTGACCGTGCCGTATTTCTCCCTTGCCAGGCGCTGCCAGAAAGGCCAGGCGGAGTAGCGCAGGGCATAAAGTTCAGCGCCTTTCAGCGGCGGCCGCGCCTGCAGTTTTTTCGACATGACGATTTCGCCGTTATACGCAGATTCGATCCAGCGTGTCATCCCCTCCAGCAGCCAGCCGACTTTAAACTGGGTGTAGCCGTACTGATAGAGGTGAAACAGCTCGTGGGCCGGGGTGGGATTAAGCGGTTGATTGAGCTTAGAACTGATGCGGATGGTCAGGGCACAGGGCAGCCAGTTACCGTCCTCTCCCTTCACCCGCGTGACTTCGTCGAAGGCCATACCGTTGCCGCGCGGCAGGTCAAACAGATAAACATGGATGGCTTTTGCCAGCCGGTAACGCGGCTGTTCCAGCGGTGGAGTTAATCGCAGCATCTTTTGATAGTACTGATTGGCGGCCTGCAGCTGGATCGCCACGTTTTTGACGTAGTCCGGCGTGCCGCTGCCGGTGGTGTCCTCCAGCGGTGGTGCATTGTCGCCGCTGCGGGTGTAGAAAATAACAAAAGGCTCGGCACGCAGGGTTTCCGTCAGCGGATGCTGCTGCAGGAAGGCGCTGTCTCGGCATTCCCCGGGCGCATCCATTGCAGGCTGCGGTGGACGCGCTGCCTGTACGCCGCCGGAGAGGCCTAACAACCCGCCCAGCCCCATCAGTATCGCCATCAACTTTTTCAGTAACATGTCCTGCTCCTGCAACCCGTCCGAATAATCCCGCTGCCGAAAGATAAAAAAAATCCAGCCGGCTGAGGGTCAGCAGGCTGGATTATATTTTAGCCGGGATCTGCGAACAGATACGGCGGAACAGAAATTATTCTACGGTGACGGATTTCGCCAGGTTACGCGGCTGATCAACATCGGTGCCCTTAATCAAGGCCACGTGATAGGAGAGCAGCTGTAGCGGTACGGTGTAGAAGATCGGTGCAATCACCTCTTCAACGTGCGGCAGCGGAATAATCCGCATTCCTTCGCTGCTGGCAAACCCGGCATCAACATCGGCAAACACGTACAGCAGGCCGCCGCGCGCACGAACTTCTTCAATGTTCGACTTCAGCTTTTCCAGCAGTTCGTTGTTTGGCGCCACCACGATCACCGGCATGTCGGCGTCAATCAGCGCCAGCGGGCCGTGCTTCAGCTCGCCCGCCGCATAGGCTTCCGCATGAATGTAGGAGATCTCTTTCAGCTTGAGTGCCCCTTCCATGGCGATCGGGTACTGATCGCCACGGCCAAGGAACAGCGCATGCTGTTTGTCGGAGAAATCTTCCGCCAGCTCGGCAATCAGCTCATCCTGCGACAACATCTGCTCAATGCGGCTCGGCAGCGCCTGCAGGGCATGCACGATATCGTGCTCAACCTGCGGGTCGATACCTTTCAGGCGGCCCACACGCGCCACCAGCATCAGCAGCACGGTCAGCTGGGTGGTGAACGCTTTGGTAGAGGCCACGCCAATTTCAGTACCGGCTTTGGTCATCAGCGCCAGATCCGACTCGCGAACCAGTGAAGAACCCGCCACGTTGCAGATGGCCAGCGATCCCAGGTAGCCCAGCTCTTTTGACAGACGCAGCGCCGCCAGCGTATCGGCAGTTTCACCGGACTGTGAAAGAGTGATCAACAGGCTGTTTTTACGCACTGCGGATTTGCGGTAGCGGAACTCAGAGGCGATCTCCACGTCGCACGGCACGTTAGCCAGCGATTCAAACCAGTAGCGTGACACCATACCGGAGTTGTAGGAGGTACCGCAGGCCACAATCTGGATATGCTCAACGTTAGCCAGCAGAGCATCGGCATTTGGCCCCAGCTCGGAGAGATCCACCTCGCCGTGACTGAAACGCCCGCTCAGGGTGTTTTTAATCGCGACGGGCTGTTCATAAATTTCTTTCTGCATATAGTGTCGATAAATCCCTTTATCACCGGCGTCATATTGCACGTTGGATTCAATTTCCGCACGTTTCACCGTATTGCCGTCGCGATCGAGGATGATCACGTCACGGCGGGTGATTTCAGCAATATCGCCTTCTTCCAGATAAACAAAGCGGCGAGTGACCGGCAACAGCGCCAGCTGATCGGAGGCGATGAAGTTCTCACCCACACCGCGACCAATCACCAGCGGACTACCGGAGCGTGCCGCTACCAGCGTAGACGGATCGCGGCTGTCCATAATGACCATGCCGTAGGCACCGCGCAGCTGAGGAATGGTGCGCAGCACCACCTCACGCAGCGATCCGCCCTGTTTTTGCTCCCAGTGAACCAGATGGGCAACCACTTCGGTGTCGGTTTCGGAAGCAAATGAGTAACCGCGCTCGATCAACAGCTCGCGCAGCGGTTCGTGATTCTCGATAATGCCGTTGTGAACAATGATGATATGGTCGGAAATATGCGGATGCGCATTGGCCTCCGACGGCTCTCCGTGAGTTGCCCAGCGGGTATGAGCAATACCGGTTCCCCCCACCAGCGGCGTTTCTTCCGCCGCTTCGGCCAGGTTAACGACCTTGCCCAAACGACGCAGACGGGTGACATGTCCCTGCTGGTCAACAACGGCCAGACCGGCGGAGTCATAACCGCGATACTCCAGACGACGCAGGCCTTCAAGCAGGATTTCTGCAATATCACGCTGCGCTACAGCACCAACAATTCCACACATAGTAAATTTTCCTGACTTAATGGCATTTCATATGCCACCAGCGTTGTCTTCTGACCTGATTTTCCGGTATTTTCCGGTTCCCCGAGCCTTGTAGAGAGTGGGGATTATTTTTATGTTTACTGCTGTTTATCGCGGACCGGGGAGAACCCCAGCCCGTTAAAATACTATTTTTTCTTTACCGGGCGCTGCCAGCTGGCATTCAGCTGCTGCTCTTTCCGATTGTAGACCAGCCCGGCGGCGGGCACGTCTTTCATAATAGTCGTTCCGGCAGCGATAGTGACGCCGTCAGCCACTTTTACCGGGGCGATGAGCTGAGTATCCGAGCCGACAAACACATCATCGCCGATGATGGTTTTCGACTTATTTACGCCGTCGTAATTGCAGGTGATTGTACCTGCTCCAATATTTACGTTTGTACCAATCTCGGCATCACCCAGATAGCTCAGATGACCCGCCTTGGAGCCTTTGCCGAGGCGTGCTTTTTTCATCTCAACAAAGTTACCGACATGGGCACCTTCTGCCAGCTCACTTCCCGGACGCAGGCGGGCGAATGGCCCGACGGTGCAGGCTTCGGCCAGCTGCGCATCTTCAATGACGGTGTACGGGCTGATAATACTGTCGTCGGCGATAACGCTGTTTTTAATCACGCAGCCGCTGCCGATTTTTACCCGGTTACCCAGGGTGACGTGGCCCTCAATAATCACATTGGTATCAATCACCACATCGCGACCGTGCTCCAGCGTACCGCGCAGATCGAAGCGTGCCGGGTCCAGTAGCATCACCCCGGCCAGCAGCAGCTTTTCCGCCTGCTCGGCCTGATAAACGCGTTCCAGCGTAGCCAGCTGCAGGCGATTGTTGACGCCGTCGGTTTCCGTGGTGCGGGCAGGGTGCACCGCTTCAATATGGCGGCCTTCCTGATGCGCCAGCGCAATGATATCGGTGATGTAGTATTCACCCTGGGCGTTGTTATTGGTGAGCTTGCTCAGCCAGCGCTTGAGGTCGGCACCATTGGCGATCAGGATACCGGTGTTGATTTCGTTGATCTGCAGCTGTTCCGGCGCGGCATCTTTTTGTTCGATAATGCCAACCACATTGCCACCTTCCCGGATGATGCGGCCGTAGCCCGTTGGATTATCCAGGATTACCGTCAGCAGGCCAATGCCGCCTTCGGGTTTAGCCGACTGCAGGCGGCGCAGGGTATCCACTGAGATCAGCGGCACGTCGCCGTACAGCATCAGAATATCTTCATCATCGGCAAAATGAGGTGCAGCCTGCTGCATCGCGTGCCCGGTTCCCAGCTGCTCGGCCTGGAGCACCCAATTCAGAGAGGTATCATCCAGCGTGCTTTTCAGCAGATCGCCACCGTGACCGTAAACCAGATTAATCTGCTGCGCGTTTAACACCTTAGCGGCATCAATAACGTGCTGAACCATCGGTTTTCCGGCCAGCAGGTGCAGCACTTTTGGCAGGTCGGAGTACATGCGGGTTCCTTTGCCAGCGGCAAGGATCACTACGCTCATCGGGCTGGTAGACATAGACATCCTGATTCTTGTTTTGATGAGGAAAGTAAAGCGGTTTAGCGCTAAGAATACTACATTTTTCTTGGCCCGAAATTAGCTTTCAGAACGGTGGAAATCTCAAACGGCAGGCAAAAAAAATGCCAGTCAGTTTCCTGACTGGCATTCTGCAGCTTAAACCTGAGTTACATCGCTTTCTTGGTCAACTCAATGACGCGCAGCTTAGCAATGGCTTTCGCCAGTTCTGCCGACGCGATAGCGAAGTCAACATCGCCGTGAGAGCTGTTCATATGCTCTTCAGCTTTGCGTTTCGCTTCCAGCGCGCGCGCTTCATCAAGGTCGGTACCACGGATCGCGGTGTCAGCCAGCACGGTAACCGCGCCAGGCTGCACTTCCAGCACGCCGCCGGAGAGGTAAATCACCTCTTCGTCACCGTGCTGCTTAACGATGCGAACCATACCAGGCTTAATGGCAGTCAGGAGCGGGGCGTGGTTTGGGCGAATACCCAGCTCACCTTCGCTACCTGATACCTGGATGCTTTGTACCAGACCGGAGAACATTTGCAGTTCTGCGCTGACAACGTCCAGGTGAAAAGTCATAGCCATAATTAACCTCCTGAGAAACTAACCCGTCATACTTCAGGCCGCATTGCTGCAGCCTGAATGACTCAGGGTAAAAATTACAGTTTCTTCGCTTTTTCCACGGCTTCTTCGATGGAACCAACCATGTAGAAAGCCTGCTCTGGCAGATGGTCGAACTCGCCTTCCATAATGCCTTTAAAGCCACGGATGGTATCTTTCAGCGACACGTATTTACCCGGAGAACCGGTGAATACTTCTGCCACGAAGAATGGCTGGGACAGGAAACGCTGCATCTTACGAGAGCGTGCTACCACCAGTTTGTCTTCTTCTGACAGTTCGTCCATACCCAGGATGGCGATGATGTCTTTCAGTTCCTGATAACGCTGCAGCAGTGACTGAACGCCACGCGCAGTGTCATAGTGTTCCTGACCAACAACCAGTGGGTCCAGCTGACGGCTGGTAGAATCCAGTGGGTCAACCGCCGGGTAGATACCCAGGGAAGCGATCTGACGGCTCAGTACCACAGTTGCGTCAAGGTGCGCAAAGGTGGTGGCTGGTGATGGGTCAGTCAAGTCATCCGCAGGAACGTAAACGGCCTGTACGGAGGTGATTGAACCGGTCTTGGTAGAGGTGATACGTTCCTGCAGAACGCCCATCTCTTCCGCCAGCGTTGGCTGATAACCTACCGCAGAAGGCATACGACCCAGCAGTGCTGATACTTCAGTACCGGCCAGGGTATAACGGTAGATGTTATCGATGAACAGCAGTACGTCACGACCTTCGTCACGGAACTTCTCAGCCATGGTCAGACCGGTCAGCGCAACGCGCAGACGGTTTCCTGGTGGCTCGTTCATCTGGCCATAAACCAGTGATACTTTGTCGATAACGTTAGAGTCGGTCATCTCGTGGTAGAAGTCGTTACCCTCACGAGTACGCTCACCCACACCGGCAAATACGGAGAAACCTGAGTGCTCAGCCGCGATGTTACGGATCAGCTCCATCATGTTTACGGTTTTACCTACACCCGCACCACCGAACAGACCCACTTTACCGCCCTTAGCAAACGGACACATCAGGTCGATAACTTTGATACCGGTTTCCAGCAGCTCCTGAGAGTTTGACTGGTCTTCGTATGAAGGTGCTGCGCGGTGAATCGCCCAACGCTCTTCTTCGCCGATATCGCCTTTCATATCGATTGGCTCACCCAGCACGTTCATGATACGGCCAAGTGTTGCAGTACCTACTGGTACTTCGATCGGGTGCTCAAGGTCAACGGTTTCCAGACCACGCTTCAGGCCGTCTGAAGAACCCATAGCGATGGTACGAACCACGCCACCACCCAGCTGCTGCTGAACTTCCAGCACCAGACGAGCATCACCATTTTTAACCTCAAGGGCGCTGTACACTTGTGGTACTGCGTCCTGAGGGAATTCGACGTCAACTACGGCGCCGATTACCTGGACAATCTTTCCAGTAGCCATCTTGAATCCTCTACCTAATTCGTTTATACCCCACCGGTTCGAAACGCAGCAGGGTATACCTGGTTAAACCGCGGAGGCCCCCGAGACGATCTCGGTAAGTTCCTGGGTGATGCTGGCCTGACGAGCCTTGTTGTATACCAACTGCAGCTCTTTGATCAGGTTTCCGCCGTTGTCGGTTGCGGCTTTCATCGCCACCATTCGCGCGGCCTGCTCGCTGGCCAGGTTTTCTACAACACCCTGGTAAACCTGAGATTCGACATAGCGACGCAGTAACGTGTCCAGCAGCGCTTTCGGATCGGGCTCATACAGATAGTCCCAGGTGCTCTTCTTCACAACGCCTTCCGAATCATCGGCTGCAGGTAACGGCAGCAGCTGTTCGATCTGTGGAGACTGAGACATGGTGTTGATAAATTTGTTGCTGACAATAAACAGCTTGTCCAGGCGGCCTTCATCGTATGCTTGCAGCATCACTTTGACCGGGCCAATCAGGTCGGAGAGGGCAGGTTTGTCGCCCATTCCGGTTACCTGAGCAACCACGTTGCCACCGACAGAACTGAAGAATGACAGGCCTTTGGAACCGATAATGGCGAGATCGCTCTCAACGCCTTTATCCGCCCAGCCTTTCATATCCGCCAGCAATCTTTTGAACAGGTTAATGTTCAAACCACCACAAAGCCCGCGGTCGGTAGATACGACCAGATAGCCAACGCGTTTAACGTCGCGCTCTTCCAGGTAAGGGTGCTTGTATTCCAGATTACCTAACGCAATGTGACCAATCACTTTGCGCATGGTTTCTGCATAAGGACGGCTGGCCGCCATGCGTTCTTGCGATTTACGCATTTTGGAGGCGGCGACCATTTCCATCGCTTTGGTGATCTTCTGCGTGTTTTGCACGCTGCCGATCTTACTACGTATCTCTTTTGCGCCGGCCATAAGCTTCTCCTCAAAGCCTTGCGGCTTGCCCCCTAAGGGACAAGCCGCCAGACATTACCAGGACTGGGTTGCTTTAAACGTCTCGAGGAGGCCTTTCAGCTTCTCTTCGATTTCGCCGTTATAGTTACCAGACTGGTTGATATCAGCCATCAGCTCAGCGTGATCGCGATCCGCGAAGGCCAGCAGTGCCGCTTCGAAGCTACCGATTTTCGCCAGTTCGACGTCATTCAGGAAGCCGCGCTCGGCAGCAAACAGCACCAGACCCTGCTGCGCTACAGACATCGGCGCATACTGTTTCTGTTTCAGCAGCTCGGTCACTTTCTGACCGTGGCTCAGCTGTTTGCGGGTTGCTTCATCCAGATCGGATGCGAACTGAGAGAACGCAGCCAGTTCACGATACTGTGCCAGAGCGGTACGAATACCACCGGACAGTTTCTTGATGATCTTGGTTTGCGCTGCACCACCAACACGGGATACCGAGATACCCGGGTTAACCGCTGGACGAATACCAGAGTTAAACAGGTTGGTTTCCAGGAAGATCTGACCATCGGTAATCGAGATTACGTTGGTTGGAACGAACGCAGAAACGTCACCCGCCTGGGTTTCGATGATTGGCAGTGCGGTCAGAGAACCGGTTTTACCTTTCACTTCACCGTTGGTGAAACGCTCAACGTAGTCGGCGCTCACGCGGGAAGCACGCTCCAGCAGACGGGAGTGGAGGTAGAACACGTCGCCTGGGAATGCTTCACGGCCCGGTGGACGGCGCAGCAGCAGGGAAACCTGACGGTAAGCAACGGCCTGTTTAGACAGGTCATCGTATACGATCAGCGCGTCTTCACCGCGGTCACGGAAGTATTCGCCCATCGCACAACCGGCGTATGGCGCCAGGTATTGCAGAGCAGCAGACTCAGATGCGGTTGCAACCACAACGATGGTGTTAGCCAGCGCGTTGTGTTCTTCCAGCTTACGCACCACGTTAGCGATGGTAGAAGCTTTCTGACCGATAGCAACGTAAACGCATTTGATGCCGGAATCGCGCTGGTTGATGATCGCATCGATCGCCATTGCGGTTTTACCGGTCTGACGGTCACCGATGATCAGCTCACGCTGGCCACGGCCGATTGGAATCATCGCATCGACAGATTTGTAACCGGTCTGTACAGGCTGGTCAACGGACTGACGATCGATAACGCCAGGTGCAATCACTTCGATCGGCGAGAAGCCGTCGTTGTCGATAGCGCCTTTACCGTCGATTGGTGCACCCAGGGTGTTCACCACGCGGCCCAGCAGGCCACGGCCTACCGGAACTTCCAGGATACGGCCAGTACACTTAACCTTCATGCCTTCGGCGAGGTCAGCGTATGGGCCCATCACTACTGCACCAACGGAGTCGCGCTCCAGGTTCAGTGCGATAGCGTAACGGCTACCCGGCAGGGCAATCATCTCACCCTGCATCACATCGGCCAGGCCGTTGACGCGGATGATACCGTCACTTACAGAAACAATAGTACCTTCGTTGTGAGCTTCGCTCACTACATTGAACTGAGCAATGCGCTGCTTGATCAGTTCGCTGATTTCGGTGGAATTCAGTTGCATATGCTCCAGTCCCCTTAAGACTGCAAGACGTCGGTAAGGCGCTCAAGACGGCCGCGTACGCTGCCATCAATGACCATATCACCCGCACGGATGATTACGCCTGCCATTACAGACTTATCAATTTTGCAATTCAGCTTAACTTTGCGTGACAGACGTTTTTCCATCGCTGCGCTGATTTTGGTCAGCTGCGCGTCACTCAATGTAGAAGAAGAGATAACTTCAACCTCGGCGGTCGCATCATGTGCGGCACGCAGTTGGATGAACTGATCCAGTACATCGGCAAGTGCTGGCAAACGTTTGTTTTCAGCCATAACCTTAATCAGGTTCTGGCCGGCTTCGTCGAGTTGGTCACCACAGATTGCGATGAACGCGCCAGACAACGCTTCCGGCGCCAGAGCGCCGGAAAGAAGTTCTGATACCTGTTCATTGCCAGCCACTTCGGCGGCAAACGCCAGCATCTGCTGCCAGCGATCGACACTTTGATGCTCAACCGCAAAGTCAAAAGCGGCTTTAGCGTAGGGGCGAGCTACGGTAGTAAATTCAGACATCAGCCCCTCCCTTACAGTTCAGCGACCAGTTTATCTACGATGTCGCTGTTAGCAGCTTCATCCACGGAACGTTCAATGATTTTCTCGGCGCCGGCAACAGCCAGCATCGCGACCTGCTTACGCAACTCTTCACGTGCACGTTTACGCTCGGCGTCGATTTCAGCCTGCGCCTGGGTGACGATCTTGTTACGTTCCTGTTCAGCCTCGGCTTTCGCTTCGTCCAGGATCTGCGCACGGCGTTTGTTCGCCTGCTCAATGATTACCTGAGCGTCATCTTTCGCTTTCTTCAGCTGATCGGTCGCATTAGCCTGCGCGAGATCCAAATCTTTTTTGGCACGTTCAGCGGAAGCAAGGCCTTCAGCAACTTCTTTCTGGCGCTTTTCGATAGCGGCCATCAGCGGCGGCCATACGTACTTCATGCAGAACAGGACAAACAGGATGAACGCGATGGCCTGGCCGAGGATTGTTGCATTAATGTTCACAGCACAATGCCTCTTATTAAGTTAACTTTTTCTGCCGCCTTTACAGCGGCAGAAGCCGTTTATCGCTGACCTGCGCCGGCGATAAACAATCGGTTATTTACGCGACAGCAAACATCACGTACAGACCCAGACCAACGGCGATCATTGGGATTGCATCCACCAGACCCATTACAACAAAGAACTGCGTACGCAGCAGAGGAATCAGATCCGGTTGGCGCGCGGCGCCTTCCAGGAATTTGCCTCCGAGGATGCCGATACCGATCGCAGCACCGATTGCCGCCAGGCCCATCATCACAGCGGCAGCCATGTACAGCAGATCCATATTCAGGTTTTCCATGACAGTCTCCAGTTTGTTTCAGTTAAAACGCAGTAGTGTTGAGAAAAAAATCAGTGTTCTTCAGATGCCATCGACAGATAGACAATCGTTAAGACCATGAAAATGAAAGCTTGCAGCGAAATGATCAGGATGTGGAAAATGGCCCAAGGCACATTCAGAACCCACTGTGACCACCACGGCAGCAGGCCGGCAATCAGGATAAAAATCAATTCACCCGCGTACATGTTTCCGAACAGTCGCAGACCCAGAGAAACAGGCTTGGACAGCAGGCTCACACCTTCCAGAATCAGGTTGATCGGAATAAAGACGGGGTGGTTGAAGGGTTGCAGAGTCAGCTCTTTAGTAAAGCCGCCAATGCCTTTCATCTTGATGCTGTAGAACAGAATCAAAATAAATACGCCAAGCGCCATCGACAGCGTAACGTTCACGTCTGCGGAAGGCACCACACGCAATGCTGGCAGCCCAAAGACATGTTCACCAATGTATGGCAACAGATCGATTGGCAGCAGATCCATGAAGTTCATCAGGAATACCCAGACGAAAATCGTCAGGGCCAGCGGAGCGATAAGTTTGCTTTTGCCGTGGTACATATCACGTACGTTGTCGTCAACGAAGCCAACAACTAACTCGATAGCGGCCTGTAACTTGCCTGGTACACCGCTGGTTGCTGACTTCGCGACTTTGCGAAACAGCACCAGGAACACCAGTCCCAGCACCACAGAGAAAAACATGGAGTCGATATTTAATAACCAGAACGTCGCCGGAGCGTCGTGCGGATTCACTAGCTCGAAGGTACGCAGGTCCAGCTGAAGGTTATTCAGATGGTGGCCTATGTATTCTTGCGGCGTAGAGATTTCTCCTGCAGCCATGATGCCCTTACCCTTTGTTGTTGATTACAGCCGGTGCGACGATTTGCACAATCAGCACCGATAACCAGGCCAGTCCCAGCGGTGTAAACACCGCCTTAAACACACCCAGCGCCACGATTAGCATGAGAATAGTAACGACCACTTTCAGCGCCTCGCCGAAGACGAACGTCCAGGCAAGCCGACCTGTTACTTCATGTCCCGCCTGGTGGCGCCAGGCAAAAATCATAAACAACATGTTTGGCAGCCAGGCTGCCAGTCCACCTAACAGAGCGGACACGCCCCAGGTCAAATCTTTAAGGGCAAACAGCGCACCGATTAAGACGAATGTCACCAGCTGTAACATCAGCACGGTTCGGGCAAATTTTACTCTGTAAAGGGACACTGACATGACGCTGAAACTCTCCTGCCCCGCTCGGGCTATGTCGCGTGTCGTATAAAACTGCCTTTACTCATTTGAGTCAAGCAGCAAAAAACGTGCAAATTATACGGGGCGCACCTGTGATTTCAATGGATAAGTAGAGAAAAGGTGAACAATTATTTAAAATTCTTTCCAGCGGCCTATTTTCCGAAACAAATGACTTCCACCTGATTCGTCCATTTTTCTGTAATACAGGAGCTATTTTGCTCACAAAGCGTGCGGAAGATCACAAATTAGTAATATCATTTCCATCATTGAAACAAGATTGATGCTAATAATTATTACTGAGACAGAAGTAAGTTATTTAATATCAACAACTTAAATTCAATCTATTAGCAAAACAGATTGTTATCTCGATTAAAACCGCTTATTGACATCGCCAGCAAATATTTAACAACTTCAAAGCCATTACTTACGAGAATTTATTAAGAAGATATATTTTCCCATGTGACTATTCTCTATCTAAAATGCCATGGATAAGGTGATCGTTGTGATAATAAATTGTGAACAGGGCGTTAAATGTAAACGAAGTTGTCAGTCCGTTTCCGCGCTCTGATTTAACGCTATAGCAACAGCTCCGTCCAGGCTGATTGGTCCGAAAAAAAATAAAAAAAGATGACCGGCTAAAACTCAGCGACGAGCGTATCCCTTCAAATGCACAAAAAAATCATACAAATTCAAGGGTTATTAACTGATAGTACCCTGAATATGCGTCTCTCAACAGGTTAAAAATGGCGAAAAAAAAACCGCCAGCATCAAAAGTGGCGGTTTTTTTCACTTAAAAAGTCAGCCCTTTGGCGAAATGACCACCAGATGGCGCTCGCCTTCCAGTTCAGGAACGGCAAGGGAGGCAATCTTTTCGACAACGAATCCCACCGGTAGCGCAGCGATTTCATCCTCGGGTAGCAGACCCTTCAGCGCATAGAAACGCCCCTCTGAGCCAGGCAGATGATGACACCAGCTGACCATATCGTTCAACGATGCGAATGCGCGACTAATCACGCCATCAAACGGGGGTTCAGCAGGAAAATCTTCAACACGGCTTTGTACCGGAGTAATATTCTCCAGTTTCAGTTCATGCTGCACCTGACGCAAAAAACGCACGCGTTTACCCAGGCTGTCCAACAGGGTGAAATGAGCCTGAGGACGCACAATAGCCAGCGGAACGCCGGGAAGCCCGGGGCCGGTTCCCACATCGATAAAACGTTCACCTTCCAGATGCGGTTCTACCACGATACTGTCGAGGATATGGCGCACCAGCATCTGTTCAGGATCGCGGACGGAGGTCAGGTTATAGGCCTTATTCCATTTGTGCAGCATGTCCACGTAGCCAATCAGCTGTTGTTTTTGCAGATCGGTCAGTGAAATGTTGGCGCTCTTAAGCAGGGCGGAAAGTTTGTTGATCACAGGCGATGGTCCAGAAAATTAAGATTTACGGCAGCAGAAATGCCGGGCAGGGGCGGATGGCATCCGCCCCTGTTGATGTCGTTACGCGCTTTTACGCAACAGTCCCTGCTTTTTAAGATAAATAAGCAGAATGGAAATCGCCGCAGGCGTGACGCCGGAAATTCGCGAAGCCTGACCGATCGATCCCGGTTTGTGATCGTTGAGCTTGGCGATCACTTCGTTGGACAGACCGCTGACCTGGCGATAATCCAGATCAACCGGCAGCAGTGTGTTTTCGTTACGCTGTTGTCTGTCGATCTCTTCCTGCTGACGTGCGATATAGCCTTCGTATTTAACCTGAATTTCAACCTGCTCGGCGGCCTGCTCATCGCTGAGCGCCGGGGCGAAAGTGCTCAGTGTCATCAACTGTTGATAAGTCATTTCCGGACGACGCAGAAGATCTTCTCCGCTGGCCTCTTTGGTCAGAGGCGCACTGATAACCGTATTGATCTCATCAACGGTCGCGGATTTCGGGTGAACCCAGATATCACGCAGGCGCTGACGTTCCAGCTCAATGCGTTCCAGTTTTTCATTGAAGCGCGCCCAGCGGGCGTCATCAACCAGTCCCAACTCGCGACCGGCAGCGGTCAAACGCAGATCGGCGTTGTCTTCACGCAGCATCAGGCGATATTCAGCCCGAGAGGTAAACATGCGGTACGGTTCTTTGGTACCCAGCGTGCAGAGATCGTCAACCAGCACACCAAGGTAAGCCTGATCGCGGCGCGGTGCCCAGCTCTCTTTATCCGCAGAGAAGCGACCGGCATTCAGACCAGCCAGCAGTCCCTGAGCGGCGGCTTCTTCATAACCGGTGGTGCCGTTAATCTGTCCGGCAAAGAACAGGCCCTGAATATATTTACTTTCCAGCGACGGTTTCAGATCGCGCGGGTCAAAGAAATCGTACTCGATGGCATAGCCAGGACGTACGATTTTGGCATTTTCCATCCCCTGCATGGAACGGACGATCTGCATCTGCACGTCGAACGGCAGGCTGGTGGAGATACCGTTTGGATAGATTTCATTACTGGTCAGGCCTTCCGGTTCCAGGAAGATCTGATGCGCGTTACGATCGGCAAAGCGCATCACTTTGTCTTCGATCGACGGACAGTAACGAGGACCGATCCCTTCGATGATCCCGGCATACATCGGGCTGCGATCGAGGTTGTTACGGATCACATCGTGGGTTTTCTCATTGGTGTAGGTGATGTAACACGGCACCTGCTGTGGATGCTGAGCCACATTGCCCATGAACGAGAAGACCGGCATCGGCGTATCACCGTGCTGGGTTGCCAGCACTGAAAAATCTATCGTGCGGGCATCAATACGCGGAGGTGTACCGGTTTTTAAACGGTTAACGCGCAGCGGCAGCTCACGCAGGCGGCGCGCCAGCGGAATGGATGGCGGATCGCCGGCACGGCCACCGCTGTAGTTATCCAGTCCGATATGGATTTTGCCATCGAGGAACGTTCCGACGGTCAGCACCACGGCTTTCGCACGGAACTTCAGGCCCATCTGGGTAACGGCACCGACGACGCGATCGTTTTCAACAATCAGATCCTCAACCGCCTGCTGGAAGATCATCAGGTTTGGCTGGTTCTCCAGCGCAGTGCGAACCGCCTGCCGATACAGCACGCGATCGGCCTGAGCTCGGGTTGCCCTGACGGCTGGCCCTTTGCTGGCGTTTAGTATCCTAAACTGAATGCCGGCCTGGTCAATGGCATGGGCCATCAGCCCACCCAGTGCATCCACTTCTTTAACCAGATGTCCTTTCCCGATACCCCCGATCGCCGGATTGCAGGACATCTGCCCGAGCGTATCGATGTTGTGGGTTAATAACAGGGTTTGTTGACCCATACGGGCAGCCGCCATTGCAGCTTCGGTTCCCGCATGACCACCACCGATGATGATGACGTCAAAGGGATCTGGATAAAACATGGTACTGCACCTCGCGGTTTGTGCGATTAAGGGATCGTTGCCTGGGGCGTGAATTCTACTCAACTTTAGACGACGGGGAAAGCGGCGGGATCTTCACGTATTAAAAAGAAGATCTTTTTTATTTAAAGATCTCTTTATTAGATCTTCTATTAGGATCGTCCTGGTCTGTGGATAAGCGCTTTTTGCTGATAACGATCAATCGATTAGGAAGGATCATTAGCTGTGAATGATCGGTGATCCCGATCCGTATAAGCTGGGATCAAAATACTATGTTATGCACAGCCCCAGGCAAGGTATAAAGTTGTTCTTGGGATAACAACCGGTTATTACCGTGATTTAAGCATGTTTATCCACAGATGAATGCTGATAAACCAGGCGAAAAAGCACATAATTTACAAAACTCACGGGCTGAAAAACGCCGATCGGACGGATCTCACCGTCGATCTCAGCCCGATCGAGGTGATATTTAGATCGACTCTTTCCAGGTTTCCACCCAAACACCGGCAGGATCTTCCGGAATCTCGTGCTCGAGGACGTCGATTTTCAGGCAATCGCCAATACGCTTAGCGCCCAGAGAGCTTAGCAACGTCTCAAACTGATCGATGGCACCACAAAACAGATCGTATTCACGGTTACCAATGCCTACTGCACCGTAACGCAGGTTACTCAGATCCAGCTGTTGTTCTTTTAATGCATCGAAAAACGGCTGGATATTTTCAGGCAGTTCACCAGCACCGTGGGTGGAGCTCACCACCAGCCAGATCCCTTCAGGCTTCACTTCATCCAGTTCCGGACCATACAGCGTCTCGGTGGTATAACCGGCCTCGTTCAGCTTCTCTGCCAGATGATCGGCAACGTATTCCGCGCTGCCTAGGGTGCTGCCACTGATTAAGGTAATGTCGGCCATGATGGGTCCCTGAGTCACAAAGGTGGGCATTGTACTCTGTGATCAGGCTGGGATCTACCTGTGGGTAAGTAGGGATATTATGCGGATACCACATTAAGCACTCAGGAAAACATCTGTGCATAAAATGATTCACAGGATCGTCCGGAAATTGCCGCGGGAAGGGAGGATAAGCGCCCGATCAGGGCTTAATTGCCCTCATGATTGGGTTCTGTAGCGAGATCAGCGTTTCCGTGGACTGAATTTCATCAATTGTCTGGATCTTGTTGATCAGTACCTGCTGTAACGCATCAATAGATCGGCACATCACCTTGATAAAAATACTGTAATGCCCGGTGGTGTAATAAGCTTCCACCACTTCATCAAGTGCTTCAAGACGGGCCAGTGCAGAAGGGTAATCCTTCGCGCTTTTGAGAATAATGCCAATAAAACAGCAGACATCGTAGCCCAGCTGCTTCGGATCGATTTCAACCCGCGTGCCTTTAATGATCCCCGCCTGCTTCATCTTTTCTACGCGCACGTGGATGGTTCCTGGGCTGACGTTGAACTGCTTTGCCAGCTCGGCGTAGGCGGTACGGGCGTTGTCCATCAGGGCGATCAGAATGCCGCGATCGAGATTATCGGGCTGCATGTTTTCGGGCATAGTGGCTCCATGGTTATTAGCGGGTGCCTGGAATAGCGTTACTGTGCGGGATCGTGAAGGCGATGGCAATCGATTGAAATAAACCGCAGGCAGTGGGATGCCTGCGGGGTAGGGGAGATCAGCGTTTACGCCACAGCGTCAGCTGCGCCAGCGTATGCTGGTATTTACGCGCCGTTTCGCGAATGACAAACGGAATGTCCTGTGCGGGTGCGATCTCTTCAAAATCCGCCGCCAGCAGTCGTTGCAGTGCCTGGTAAGTGGTCAGGGCTTCCCCGTTCTCACGGACTCCTCCAAGCCAGTTTTCCTTCGGCGTATACTCCTCCAGCCAGGTATAGGGTGAGGAGAGCATCAGTATGCCGCCGCTGCGGATCATGCCGCTGATATCCTGCAGGAAGCGTTTGGGCTGGCGTAACCGGTCGATCAGGTTAGAGGCCAGGACCAGATCGTAGTGTTCCGGCTGCGGCTTCAGATTGCAGGCATCGCCCTGTACGAACTGAATGCGGCTGGCCTGCTGAGTGTCCAGACCAAAATCTTTCAGCCTGACCTGGCGATACTCAACCAGATCGCCTTCTTCCTGGGTGACATAGCGGAAGTCTTCACCACCGGTCAGCTGCAGCGCGACGTCAATAAAACGCGCCGAGTAGTCCATGCCCACCACCTGCTCGAAATGACGCGCCAGTTCAAAGCTGGCGCGGCCGGTAGCACAGCCGAGATCCAGCGCGCGCTGCCGTTTATCCGTCAGCCCGCAGGCGATTTCCACCAGCGCACGTGCGTAGTTGGCCACGCCGAAATATTCCGGACCGTACTGGAAATCCAGATACTGCGATACCATCGTGTCGGTTTCGTACGGGTTTTGCGCCATGGTTTCCTGATGGCTGGAGACGACGTAGCGGAATCCCGCATGCTGGAAGAAGTGGCGGCGGAAGGCATAACGCGCAGATTTCAGCGCCTCGTTACCGGTGGAGATCCAGCTGCCGCCTTTGATCAGCGAATGTTTGCCGTCAAAGGTTGGCGTGGAGAAATCGTCGTACAGCGGATGCACGCGAAACCCTTCAAAGCCGTTAATCGGCGTGGTGGTCCACTGCCAGACGTTGCCGATCGGGTCGAAGAAATCCCCCTGGCTGAAGCGATCGACCGGGCAGGAAGAGGCCCAGTAGGCCAGATTGATATTGCCCGGCGCGGTGTCCCAGTCGGGCTGATCGCCGGCCACCTGTTCACGCAGCAGCATCCACTCGCTCTCTGCGGGAAGCTGGATGGACTTACCGGTTTCCTCTGCTTTCCAGCGACAGAAGGCAGCGGCCTCCAGCTGGTTCACTTCGGCGGGCCAGTCCCACGGCATCGGCACTTCTTCCGTCATCAACCGCAGACGCAGGTTATCCGGCTGCCCGGCGCTGCCGACCCAAAACGTCGGCATCGTGGCTTTGGAAAACGCCCTCCAGCCTTCGCCCTCTTCATCCCACCAGCGCGACTGCTGGTAGCCCCCTGCCGCGACGAAGGTGAAGAACTCGGCGTTGCTGACCAGCATTTTACTGGCGCGAAAGGGCTTCACTTCACTGACCTGCGTGCCGTATTCGTTATCCCAGCCGTAAGTTTGATCGGTTTTTCCCTGGGTCACCCGGCCACCGGCCACGGCGATAAGCGAATTTTCCGGCACCGCCAGACGATCGTGGCGTGCTTCGGTACAGGCGGGCCAGTGGGGCTGAGTCTTAACCCATTCGATCGGTAGCTGGCGCATTAATACGCTGGAGGTTTCCAGATGGATGCGCTCGTGTTCAATCCCCATCAGGATCACCCACGCCGGGCTGTCCCAGCCGATAGGCAGCGCCAGCGGCATAGTTTCGATAAATTGCTCTACTCGGCTACGGACCTTACCGCGATAGTCACGCAGTTCGCTGACCGACGGCCAGCTGTAGTGGCTGTTATCCAGATCGTCCCAACTCATTTCATCAACGCCGATCGCCATCATGGCTTCGATCCGGTCATCAACTCGGGCGTCAATCAGCCGACCGGCCATGAGTTTATTAATGTAGAAGGTGGCGGTATGGCCAAAATAGAAGATCAGCGGATGGCGCAGCGGGATCGCTTTGTTGTAATACGCCCGTTCATCGGCCAGGCAGTCAAACAGGCTCTCGTAGAGTTCCCAGGTTTGGCGGAAGTAGGCGAGCAGCTGCTGGCGTTTTTGTTCCGGGTCGCTGCCGTCAAGAAGTAGCGTGCGGGTTGGTGCGGGAAGCCCGCTCTGATGCTGTTGTTGTGCTGTCACGTAATGCTCCCATCTGCCGATTGGCTAAAGCCGATATATGACTATAGCAAATAAGGTTTGCCGTATTTTGCGCAAAGGGCGGAAGGAAGGGGGTTAGCGCTGCCAGCGGCGCAGCAGGCGGCTTTTTAGTCCGGTGTCAAAACGCCAGATATGGTTGAAGATACGCATGATGGACGGTTTTCCATGATCGGACATGGCAACGGCATGAAAACGCTGCTGCTGGCGATTTTGATGATCGCGAACGCGTTTGACCAGCTCTTCCGGCAGGCGCTGAGCGATAAAATCGGAGAGGATCACCGCATCGGCATCCTGCCACGGGCTGCTGCTGAGTTTTTTTAATACTTCATCCAGACAGGCGGCAAGATCGGTGCCGCCGCGAAAGCGCTGGCTGAGAAAACGGATCGCCTGGCTGATGCCGTCTCCGGCGGTCAGCTCATAGCCGATGACTTCATGTGCGAACAGCATAATGTAGCAGCGGCGGTTGTCCGCCAGCGCCACTTTCAGCAGCGCCAGACAGAAGGCTTTTGCACAGCGCTCGTTAAATCCACCCATCGATCCGGATGTATCAACGCAGACAATAAACGGCCCGCGCGGCTGTTCGTCATGATGCTGATGAACGACGGGCCGCTCGGTGATCTTATCGTGCCAGCTCTCGCCCTGCAGGCGATAGGTCAGCAGGCGCTTTTCCACCAGCCGCCGGTAAAACTCGAATTCCAGTTCGCTGATGCCGAGGGTAGCCAGCTCCGGCGGCAGCAGGCGCAGGATATCATCGCTTTGATGCAGCCCGTTGACCTCTTCCGGTACGCTTTCCGGTTCGCGCACCAGCTGGTGGAAGGCTTCCAGCGGTGCCTCTTCTGCCTGCACCGATTTGGCTTCGCGGCTGCGGCCCAGCTGTTCGGCCAGCTTCATCAGCTCGGGCTGACCCGCCAGAAAATCGCCGTACTGCACAATCAGCTGATAATCCTCACGCTGTAGCGTGCTGCGGGTGAGATCCCACAGCCTGCCTGCGGCGGCTTCATCATCGCTGGCCAGCACCGGGGCCAGCTGGCCGCTCATCGCCAGGCGATGCTGTAGCTCGGCCAGCAGCTTGTCGCGCTCCTGGTCCAGCAGCTGCTGGTTCAGCGACAGGGTTTGCAGGGTCAGGCTCAGCCGCCAGCGCTGGAGAAACAGCGTCTGCTGAGCCGGGCTCAGATGACCGATCTCCGTATGCTCCACCAGGTGACGGGCTTTCTCTGCAAAGGGCGAGTGGTTGGCATCCAGCCACTGCAACAAAGCGGGCAGCTGCGCGCTGAATTCGTGGGAGTTAAGCGTCTGGAAGTGCTGGAAGCGGCTGAACTCTTCGGCCACGTCGTCAGGAACCGGGGTCGATTTGAGCTGTTGCAGCACGCTCGCTTTCCAGTTGGGCAAATCGCGAGTCAGGGCATTTTTCAGCCCCGGGAATTTTTTGAAAAAAGCGGCCAGCTTTGGCGAGGCCAGCATGGCGATGGCCACTTCTTCGATCAGCTCGTTTTCGCTGATGGTCAGCAACATACTCAGCGTATCGAGTGAGATCACTGCCGCGCCTGCTTCAGCTGTTCGGCCACCTGCTGCAGGCTGTCCTCAACGCGGGCCAGCCAGTCATCGCTGATAAACAGGCAGCGGTGGTGCTGGCTGAACAGCGTGCGCTGGGCACGAAGTTGGGTATCCAGCTCATCCAGCGCCTGAATAATCTCTTCCGGCAGCGCCTGCTGGAGTTTACCGGGTAGCATCAGCCGCGTGCTTTGCAGACTGATATCACGCAGCGTCAGACACTCCTGAGCATCCACGTGCAGATCCAACATCTGCGCAAAGCCGATGCCATTCAGCTTTCCGCGTACCTCTCCCCCTTTTTGCAGCCAGTGATGCAGCGCCTCGCGGGCCAGAGTAACGTGCGTAACCTGCATATCATGCAGCGTCAGCGGTTTTTGCAGCATCAGGGTCAGTTCATCGGCCGACAGCGCCGCGGGCAGTTCGAAGTGCGGCTTGCGGCTGAACATGCCGCCGTGTTTCTCTAGGCGAATGGCCTGCTCCACGCTCTGCTGCTGCTGAAGCGCCAGGCGGCGGGTGTTAATCTGCTGGAGTTTGATCAGGATCGGCTGCTGCTGCCACGCCTGCTGGGTCAGCAGATTATCAATTTCGCGATCCAGCAGTTTCATCGAATTCACGTCATGCCACAGGCAGTCTTTCAGCAGGATCAGATCGATCGGCGCGATAGAATTGCGCCCGCTGTAAAAGGCGCTGGCTTGCAGCAGATGAATGGCTTTTTTCCAGCGGCGGTCGGAGATATATGGCGCTTCTGGCTGATTTTCTAACTGCTGGCGCAGCTGGAATATCAGCTCGAAGACATCATCCGGCAGGTTCACTTTGGTAATGCCCTGCTGCCAGGCCAGATATTCCTCGTCGCTGATGCACAGTGATTCCGCCACCGGATTCTGATTTTCATCCTGCTGGTGGGTCAGCAGGCTGCGGAAATTCTGCTTCTCGTGGACGTTATCCAGCCACAGGCGGATCAGCATGCGGTCATACAGCGCTTCCAGCCCGCTGTCCGCCTCCGGCAGTTCGTTAGAGGCTGTCACCAGCAGCCGCATCGGGATTTTTTCTTCGTTGTCGCCGTTGCGGAAACGGCGTTCGTTAATGGCGGTCAACAGAGTATTGAGGATTGCCGGGCCGGCTTTCCAGATCTCATCCAGGAAGACGATTTCCGCATCGGGCAAGTAGCCTTTGGTCAGACGCTGATAGCGGCCTTCATCCTTCAGAGCCTGAATGGACAACGGGCCAAACACCTCTTCCGGCGTTGAGAAGCGGGTCATCAGATACTCAAAGGCGCGGGAGTGCTGAAAAGCAAACTTCAGGCGTCGGGCGATCAGGCTCTTGGCGATGCCCGGTGGCCCCAGTAAAAAAACGCTTTCGCCACATAGCGCGGCAAGAAGGCAGAGCCGAATCGCGTGATGGCGTTCGTAAAGTCCTTTCTCTAATGCATTGCTCAGGCGGGAAATACGCTCCGCCAGTAGGTGAGACTGGGCCATAATCAAACATCCATCCTTTTTCTACGGTCAGGCCAGCATCGTGGCTGGCGAGCGCAAACACTACTGACTATGATGCTTGAAAGAGTTGATAGCAGTCAGCTTTTTTATTATCAAAGGGTGACACTGGCCATTGAAGTTAGTTCCGATTGGGCGATATCCCGTCAATAAACAATAGGCATTCGTGATGAATCATGCATACTGTGCGCTTTTTGATAGCCAGGTAAACTGTGCGCAATCCCGCGCTGGCCGGCTGCAACAAAAGATTAACCTATGAGCTCTGACAAAAAGCAGTCCCTTGGTGCCGTTACTCTTGCCGCAATCGGCGTGGTCTACGGTGATATCGGTACCAGCCCGCTGTATACCCTGCGCGAATGTCTGTCGGGACAGTTCGGCTTTGGCGTAGAGCGCGATGCGGTATTTGGTTTCCTCTCCCTGATCTTCTGGCTGTTGATTCTGACGGTATCCCTCAAGTACATCACCTACGTCATGCGCGCGGATAACGCCGGTGAGGGCGGTATTCTGACGCTGATGTCGCTGGCCGGGCGCAATACCGGTGGGCGGGCAACTGCGATCCTGCTGATTATGGGCCTGATTGGCGGCAGCTTCTTCTATGGCGAAGTGGTGATAACCCCTGCCGTATCGGTACTGTCGGCGATAGAAGGGCTGGAGATTGCCGCACCGTCGCTCGACAGCTATATCGTCCCGCTGGCCATCGCGGTACTGACCCTGCTGTTTGTGATTCAGAAACACGGTACGGGCATTGTGGGTAAGCTGTTTGCGCCAGTGATGCTGGTGTGGTTTATCGTACTGGCGGTGCTGGGTGCGCGCAGCATTCTCAATAACCCGGATGTACTGCAGGCGATGAATCCTTACTGGGCGGTTCACTTCTTCATTGAATATAAAACCGTGTCCTTCTTTGCGCTGGGTGCCGTGGTGCTGGCGATTACCGGGGTGGAAGCGCTGTATGCGGATATGGGCCACTTTGGCAAATTCCCTATCCGACTGGCGTGGTTTATCGTGGTGCTGCCGTCGCTGGTGCTGAACTATTTCGGCCAGGGCGCGCTGCTGTTGGCACATCCTGAAGCCATCAAAAACCCGTTCTTCCTGCTGGCACCTGACTGGGCGCTGATCCCGCTGCTGCTGCTGGCGACTCTGGCTACGGTGATCGCCTCTCAGGCGGTGATTTCCGGGGTATTCTCACTCACGCGTCAGGCCGTGCGTTTAGGCTATCTGCCGCCGATGCGTATTGTTTACACCTCAGAGCAGGAATCCGGCCAGATCTATATTCCGGTGATCAACTGGCTGCTGTTTGTTGCCGTAGTCATCGTGATTATCGGCTTCAAGCACTCCAGCAACCTCGCTGCGGCCTACGGTATTGCGGTGACGGGCACCATGGTGCTGACGGCCATTTTGTGTACAACCGTGGCGATCAAGAACTGGCACTGGAATCGCTATCTGGCGCTGCTAATCCTCGTGGCCATGCTGTGTATTGATGTGTCACTGTTCTCGGCCAACCTGGTGAAGGTTTTCTCCGGCGGCTGGCTGCCGCTGGCGCTGGCGCTGGTGATGTTTGTAATTATGACCACCTGGAAAAGCGAACGCTTCCGCCTGCTGCGCCGTATGCATGAGCACGGCAATTCGCTGGAGGCGATGATCGCCTCGCTGGAGAAATCGCCGCCGGTCAGGGTGCCGGGAACCGCAGTGTATATGTCGCGCGCGCTGAACGTGATCCCCTTTGCCATGCTGCATAATCTTAAGCATAACAAGGTACTGCATGAACGCGTGGTGCTGCTGACGCTGCGTACCGAAGATGCGCCGTACGTGCATAATGTGAAACGCGTGACCATTGAGCAGCTTTCCCCGACCTTCTGGCGCGTGGTGGCCAGCTACGGCTGGCGCGAAACGCCAAACGTCGAGGAGATCTTCCACCGCTGCGGTCTGGAAGGGCTGAGCTGCCGGATGATGGAAACTTCGTTCTTTATGTCCCACGAATCGCTGATTATCGGTAAACGGCCGTGGTATCTGCGGCTGCGCGGCAAGCTGTTCCTGATGCTGCAAAAGAACGCCCTGCGCGCGCCGGATCAGTTTGAAATCCCGCCTAACCGGGTGATTGAGCTGGGTACGCAGGTCGAAATATGATGAACGGGCGCGGTCTGAACATGACCGCGCCCTACAGCCACACCGTCACGACTAATCCACCCTCATCCCGATTCTTCAGCGTGACCCCCATACCGTGCAGCCGGGCAATATGATGAACGATCGATAATCCCAGGCCGCTGCCGGACTGCTGCTGACCGGGAGGGCGATAGAAACGCTCCCCGATGCGCGGCAGCAGCTCCGCCGGAATACCCGGCCCGTTATCGCTTATCGTCAGGCTGTTCTCCGTTAGCGCCAGTGCCACCTGGCTACCCTCTGGCGCATAGCGGATAGCGTTATCCAGCAGATTGCGCACCAGCAGAGCCATCAGCAGCGGGTTTGCCAGCCGTCTGAGCGGTTCTTCCGGTGCATCCAGACTGAGATCGATTCCTTTTTCCCGCGCCTGTTCATAGTGCTCGACCACGGCCTGCTGCAATAGATACTGCATTTCCAGCGACTGTTTTTGCAGATCCTGGCCATTATCCAGCCGCGAGAGGATCAGCAGCTGATCCACCAGCCGTGTAGCGCGATCGATACCGATATCCAGATTACTCAGTGCGTGGTGAAGCGCAGCGGTATCGTCGTGGGCCAGCTGTGCCACTTCGGTCTGGACCTTTAGCGCCGCCAGCGGGCTGCGCAGCTCGTGGGCGGCATCGGAGGTAAAGCGCCGCTCGCGCAGCAGCATCGCACCGATGCGGGCAAACAGCTGGTTAAGCTCGTCCAGCAGGGGACGAACTTCCTGTGGGACGCGCTCAGCTTCGAGCGGTGCGGCATCATCCGCCGCCCGCTGGCGGAGCTGTTGCGCGATGTACTTGAGGGGTTTAAGTTCGTGGCTGACCAGCCAAAGC
The DNA here is from genome assembly GCF_016909495.1 of Pantoea coffeiphila. GTDB lineage: Bacteria > Pseudomonadota > Gammaproteobacteria > Enterobacterales > Enterobacteriaceae > Erwinia > Erwinia coffeiphila. The sequence continues at coordinate 146,244 of NZ_JAFBFW010000009.1, forward strand.
ATCAGTAGCAGCATCACTGGCAGCGCCAGCAGCCAGGGGCTGAGGCTGGCGTGTACCAGATCGCGGGTCATATCATCGCGGTATTCCCACTCCTGGCCAACCGCTACGATATAGCGACCGTCCGTCGTGGTCAGCCACACCAGCCGCCACATATCGTCATCGTCGTTTAACCTGCCGTCGGTGAACCCGTCGCGCTGGTAGCTGAAGGGGAAATCTTTGCCGTTATCCCCGTCATTAAGCAGCATTTTTCCTTCGCGGCTGAAGACGGCGAAGGCCAGCGCATCATCTTCCTGATCGCCACGATGATGGCGCAGCAGTTTTTTGGTTTTTGGCAGGGTGAGGGGATCGGTGCTTAACCGCTCGGGATTTATCGCCGCCAGACGTTTGGCAAACAGCATCTGTTGCGTATCGAACAGCTGATTGATGTTGTGCCGCGTTTGCCACCAGCCGCCGATTGCGGCCGCTCCCCAGCACACAATACTCAGCAGCAGAAAGCCGACCGTCAGGCGCAGGCGCAGGCTTCTTTTTTTCATAGCGCCCCCAGCGTGTAGCCAACGCCGTGAACGGTACGGATAAATTCACTGCCGAGCTTTTTGCGCAGGTGATGGATATGCACCTCTACCGCATTACTTGAGACATCTTCATCCCAGCCGTAGAGCTTTTCTTCCAGCCGGGCGCGGGTTAATACCCGGCCAGGGTTGAGCAGAAACAGCTCCAGCAGTGCCAGCTCGCGCGCTTTCAGTTCCAGCGGCTTGCCGTCCAGGGTGACGCTGTGGGAAGCCGGTTCCATCATCACCCTGCCGTGCTGCAATATAGGCTGTAGCTGGCCGTGGCGTCGACGGATCAGCGCCTGCAACCGTGCCGCCACTTCGGTGAGGGCAAAAGGCTTGCACAGATAGTCGTCGGCCCCCTGCTGCAGGCCATCGACCCGCTGCTCAAGGGCATCGCGGGCGGTCAGGATCAGCACCGGCTCGTCGCGGCCCTGCTGGCGCCACTGGCGCAGGATCTCCAGGCCATCGATCCCCGGCAGGCTGAGGTCCAGCACCACGGCATCGTAGGGTGCTGCGCTGAGGGCGAGCAGGCCATCATTTCCCTCAGTAAACCAGTCAACGCTAAACCCCAGCTTGCCCAGTCCGGCTTTTATCCCGTCGCCAATCAGGCGATCGTCTTCAATCAGTAAAATTCTCATCGGCTTATCCTTTGCTGTTAGCGATTTATACGGAATGAGGATGCCGCTTGTACAGGGACGATCGGCGAAATTGCCTGAATTTACGCAATAAACAGAAATAAACTCATCAGCTGATGTTCCTTAAGATCCTGTTAAGAAGCGTTTGCTTTAATCACCCTCAGAGTACATCCGGCAGTGGAACGCTGCCTCCGTTCAGGAAGAAAGGTGATAAAGATGAACATGAAAAAAACAGCTGCATTACTGGCGATTACCGCTCTGATTTCTACCCCGGTTCTGGCCGTACAGGGAGGCGGCTTTGTTGATCCGAGTGCACCGACGTCCGTCGTGCAGAAAGGGGGCTTTAGTGGGCCAAATGGTACGATGGTGACCGTAAAACAGGCCCAGGATATGAAAGACGACGCCTGGGTAACGATGCGCGGTAATATCGAGAAGCGTATCGGTGATGAAGACTATCTGTTTCGCGATGCCACCGGCACTATGACGGTAGAGATTGACCACAAGCGCTGGGAAGGCCAGACCGTCGGCCCGAAAGATAATGTCGAACTTCAGGGCAAGTTGGATAAAGACTTTAACTCCCTTGAGCTGGATGTGAAGCAGATCAGAAAACTCAGTCAGTAAGGCTGACTCATTCCCGGCAGCGCGAGCGATAAACTGTTCTTCCAGCATCGGCGGATAATGCTGTTTGCTGGAGGATTATCTCGCGCTGTTCCGCAAGGCAATCATTCATATCAAAATCCCCCCAACTTTCTTTCTGAAGCCTCTTTGACGCCGTCAATTCATCTTCGTGCAACGACAGCGAAACGTTTCGATGGCGATCACATTTTCACGATCTGGCGATTGTTTTCCCCTGGCCGTTGCTTAAACTGCAGTCAGCGAAACGTTTCGCTCTGGAGTGAAAGATGAAAAAAGGCACCTTACTGAATTCTGATATTTCGTCCGTGGTTTCCCGCCTGGGACATACTGATAGCCTGACCATCGGCGATGCTGGCCTGCCTGTCCCGCATGGCCCGCAGCGCATCGATCTTGCGCTGACTCACGGTATTCCCAGTTTTTTGCAGGTAACCAAAACGGTAACTGAAGAAATGCAGGTTGAGAGCGCCATCCTTGCGGAGGAGATTTTGCAGCACAATCCGCAGCTCCACAGTGAACTGATCGCCCTGCTTGAATCCTTGCAACAACACCAGGGTAATACCATTAGTATCAGCTATATCAGTCACGAACAGTTCAAACAACAAACACAACGTAGTAAGGCTGTTATTCGCAGCGGGGAGTGTTCTCCGTATGCGAATATCATCCTTAACGCTGGCGTGACCTTCTGAGGCCGTTATGCAACCTTTACTGCAACTGAAAGGCATTGAGAAATCCTTCCCCGGCGTGAAAGCGCTGTCGGGGGCTGCACTTGCCGTTTATCCTGGCCGCGTCATGGCGCTGGTGGGGGAGAACGGTGCAGGTAAATCCACCATGATGAAAGTCCTGACCGGGATCTACGCTCGCGATGCCGGTAGCTTTGAGTGGTTGGGTAAAGAAACAACGTTCAACGGGCCGAAGGCGTCGCAGGAAGCGGGTATCGGCATTATCCACCAGGAACTTAACCTGATCCCGCAGCTCAGTATTGCGGAGAATATTTTCCTCGGTCGCGAGTTCGTTAACCGCTTTGGCCGTATTCAGTGGAAAGCGATGCACGAGAAGGCGGACGCGTTGCTGAAACGCCTGAATCTGCGTTTCAGCAGCCACAAACTGGTGGGCGATCTGTCGATCGGCGACCAGCAGATGGTTGAGATTGCCAAAGTGCTGAGCTTTGAATCTAAAGTCATCATTATGGATGAGCCAACGGATGCACTGACCGATACGGAAACTGCCTCGCTGTTTCGCGTGATCAACGAGCTGAAGGCGCAGGGCTGCGGCATTGTGTATATCTCCCACCGCATGAAAGAGATTTTTGAGATTTGCGACGACGTGACTATTTTCCGCGATGGTCAGTTTATTGCCGAGCGAGAGGTCAACTCGTTAAGCGAAGAGTCGCTGATCGAAATGATGGTCGGCCGCAAGCTCGAAGAGCAGTATCCGCGCCTGGACAAAGCACCGGGTGATATTCGCCTGAAGGTGGAAAACCTGAGCGGTTCCGGCGTTGATGATGTCAGCTTTACTCTGCGTAAAGGAGAGATCCTTGGCGTGGCGGGCTTGATGGGCGCTGGCCGTACCGAATTAATGAAAGTGCTGTACGGCGCGCTGCCGCGTTCAGCCGGAACCGTAACTCTGGACGGCAAAGCGGTAGTAGCGCGTTCGCCAGAAGAAGGGCTGCTCAACGGTATCGTCTATATCTCTGAGGACCGCAAGCGCGATGGTCTGGTGCTGGGGATGTCGGTAAAAGAGAACATGTCGCTGACCGCCCTGAAGTATTTCAGCCATACCGGCGGTCGTCTGAAGCACGGTGAAGAGCAGCTGGCCGTCGGGGACTTTATCAAGCTGTTTAACGTGAAAACCCCTTCGATGAATCAGCCTATCGGCCTGCTTTCCGGCGGGAATCAGCAGAAGGTGGCTATCGCCCGTGGCCTGATGACCCGGCCTAAGGTGCTGATCCTGGATGAACCGACTCGCGGCGTGGACGTTGGCGCGAAGAAAGAGATTTATCAGCTAATTAACCAGTTTAAAGAAGAGGGGCTGAGCATCATCCTCGTCTCTTCTGAAATGCCGGAAGTGCTGGGCATGAGCGACCGCGTGCTGGTGATGCACGAAGGTCGCCTGAGCGGTGACTTCCCGATTGAACACGCCTCGCAGGAAATTCTGATGGCGGCGGCAGTAGGCAAACAATACAGCGCGGAGCTGGCATAACTATGAGTACGCAAACAATCCCTTCACGCCGCCTGATCAGTAAGGCATGGCTGCTTGAACAGAAATCGCTGATTGCACTGCTGGTGCTGATCGCCATTGTCTCCAGCATGAGCCCGAACTTTTTCACCGTGGCGAACCTGTTCAATATTCTGCAACAGACCTCGGTTAACGCCATTATGGCCGTAGGGATGACGCTGGTTATCCTGACCTCGGGCATCGATCTTTCCGTCGGTTCGCTGCTGGCGCTGACCGGCGCGGTGGCGGCATCGATCGTTGGCCTGGAAGTGAATGCACTGGTGGCGGTTGCCGCTTCGCTGGCGCTGGGTGCCCTGATCGGCGGTATTACCGGTACGATTGTCGCGAAAGGCAAGGTTCAGGCGTTTATCGCCACGCTGGTAATGATGCTGCTGCTGCGCGGGGTGACCATGGTGTACACCAACGGCAGCCCGGTGAATACCGGCTTTAGCGACAATGCGGATCTGTTCGGCTGGTTCGGTATTGGCCGCCCGCTGGGTATTCCAACGCCGGTCTGGCTGATGGCAATTGTCTTCTTTGCCGCATGGTACATGCTGCATCACACCCGTCTGGGTCGTTATATCTATGCGCTGGGTGGTAACGAAGCGGCGACCCGTCTTTCAGGCATCAGCGTGAATCGGGTAAAAATCACCGTTTATGCACTGTGCGGCATGCTGGCCGCGCTGGCCGGAACCATTGAAGTCGCGCGCCTTTCTTCCGCACAGCCAACGGCGGGAACCGGCTATGAGCTGGATGCGATTGCGGCCGTTGTACTCGGCGGGACCAGCCTCGCTGGTGGCAAAGGACGTATTATGGGAACGCTGATCGGTGCGCTGATCCTTGGTTTCCTCAACAACGGGCTGAACCTGCTCGGTGTCTCTTCTTACTACCAAATGATCGTCAAAGCTGTAGTGATTTTACTGGCGGTGCTGGTAGACAACAAAAGCAGTAAATAACTGATTACCCTACAGGATTAAGAACATGAAAAAACTGACTGCACTGGCTTTACTGTTAGGCGCTACCCTGAGCACCAATGCGCTGGCAAAAGACACTATCGCGCTGGTGGTATCCACGCTGAACAATCCCTTCTTTGTCTCGCTGAAAGATGGGGCGCAGAAAGAAGCCGATAAGCTGGGCTATAACCTGGTGGTGCTGGATTCACAGAATAACCCGGCGAAAGAGCTGGCGAACGTGCAGGACCTGACCGTTCGCGGCACTAAGGTTATGCTGATTAACCCAACCGATTCCGATGCGGTGGGCAATGCGGTGAAAATGGCTAACCAGGCGAACATCCCGGTGATCACGCTTGACCGCGTCGCGACGCAGGGCAAGGTTGTCAGCCATATCGCTTCTGACAACCGCGCAGGTGGTAAGCAGGCCGGCGAATATATCGCTCAGAAGCTGGGTGATGGCGCAAAAATTATCGAACTGCAGGGAATTGCCGGTACGTCAGCCGCGCGTGAGCGTGGTGAAGGCTTCAAACAGGCCGCCGATGCCCATAAATTTAATATCCTCGCCAGCCAGCCGGCCGATTTCGACCGCACCAAGGGCCTGAACGTGATGCAGAACCTGCTGACCGCACATCCTGATGTGCAGGCGGTGTTTGCCCAGAATGATGAAATGGCGCTGGGTGCACTACGCGCATTGCAAACTGCCGGTAAATCTGGTGTGGTGGTTGTGGGCTTTGACGGCACGCCTGATGGGGTGAAGGCTGTTGAAGGCGGCAAACTGGCCGCGACCGTTGCTCAGCTGCCGGAGCAGATCGGCTCTATCGGTGTAGAAACCGCTGATAAAGTGCTGAAAGGTCAGAAAGTCGACGCTGTAAATCCGGTAGACCTGAAGCTGGTCACCAAATAAATCAAAGAAAAGCATGGCACGCGCCACCCTCGGGTGGCGCACTTATCTGGACGATTCCCCATATGAAAAATACCGGCAAACTGGCTGTTCTTGGCAGCATCAACGCAGATCACATTCTTAATCTGGCGCAGTTCCCGCGCCCGGGTGAAACGGTGATCGGGAAGCAGTATCAGGTCGCGTTTGGTGGAAAAGGGGCGAACCAGGCCGTAGCTGCCGGACGTAGCGGCGCGGATATTTCCTTTATTGCCTGCGTGGGGCATGACGATATTGGTGAACGTATCCGCAGGCAGCTGGCGGACGATCGTATTGATGTGGCACCGGTTATTGCCGTTGAGGGTGAGTCTACCGGCGTGGCGCTGATTTTTGTCAATGGTGAAGGAGAAAACACCATCGGTATTTATGCCGGTGCGAATGCGGCGTTGACGCCGGAGCGTGTGACTCAGCATCAGCAGGTGATTGCCGACGCTGACGCATTATTGATGCAGCTTGAGTCGCCGCTGGACAGCGTGCTGGCCGCTGCGCGCATTGCCCATCAGAATCAGACCCGGGTTATTTTGAATCCGGCCCCGGCAACGGCGCTTTCCGATGAACTGCTGTCGCTGGTGGATATGATTACCCCAAATGAAACAGAAGCGCAGATCCTGACCGGCGTGTCCGTAAACACCGATGAGGATGCGGCGAAGGCTGCGGCAGTGCTGCATGCTAAAGGGATTGAATCGGTACTGATCACCCTCGGAAGCCGCGGCGTGTGGCTGAGCGAGCAGGGCAACGGCCAGCGTATTCCTGGATTCCGCGTAGAGGCGGTGGATACGATTGCTGCCGGCGATACGTTTAATGGTGCGCTGATTACCGCACTGCTGGAGAAAAAGCCGATGGACGAGTCGGTGCGCTTTGCTCATGCTGCCGCGGCTATTGCCGTCACGCGCCACGGTGCTCAGCCCTCCGTACCCTGGCGTGAAGAAATCGACAGCTTCTTGCAATCGCAGGGGTAAACGTGGCCACTATGAAAGATGTCGCCCGGCTTGCGGGCGTCTCAACCTCTACCGTATCCCACGTCATTAACAACAATCGGTTCGTCAGCGAGACGATCCGAGAGAAGGTCACTTCGGCAATCAGCGAGCTGAACTACGCGCCGTCAGCGCTTGCTCGCAGCCTGAAGCTGAATCAGACCCGCACTATCGGCATGCTATTGACCGCCAGCAGCAACCCGTTTTACGCGGAAGTGGTTCGTGGCGTTGAACGCAGCTGTTATGAGCGCGGTTACAGCCTGATCTTGTGTAATACCGAAGGGGATAAGGACCGTATGGATCGGAGCCTGGAAACGCTGCTGCAAAAGCGCGTTGATGGTTTGCTGATCATGTGCACCGAAAGCCATCTGCCTTCAGCAGAGATCCTTGGCCGCTATCCTTCTATTCCTTCGGTGATGATGGACTGGGCACCGTTTGAAGGCGGCAGCGACATCATTCAGGACAACTCGTTGCTGGGCGGAGAAATGGCGACTCAGCATCTGATTTCCCGCGGCTATACCCGCATTGCCTGTATTGCCGGCCCTCAGGACAAAACGCCAGCGCGCCTGCGCCTTGAAGGCTATCAGCGTGCGATGGCCACGGCGGAGTTACCGATCCTGCCCGGATATATTGTTGACGGTGATTTTGAGTTTGAAGGTGGCTTCAACGCCATGCAGCAGCTGTTAACCCTGGACCCGCGACCTCAGGCGGTATTTACCAGTAATGATGCTATGGCCGTTGGCGTTTATCAGGCGCTCTTCCAGGCCGGGATGACAATTCCGCAGGATATGGCAGTAATGGGATACGATGATATTGAGCTGGCGCGCTATATGACCCCGCCTCTTAGCACTATCCATCAGCCGAAAGACGAGCTGGGTGAGCTGGCGATTGATACTCTGCTGCACCGGCTGAGTAGCCCCGATGCCAGCCAGCAGCTGCTGGTACTGACACCGGAACTTATGGCGCGCGCCTCGGTGGGGGAACGCTAAGCCTTCTTCTTTTTATCGCGGTCGCTGATCAGGTTGCGGCCGTCTCCTGGTTTCAACAGCAGGAACACCAGCGCGGAAATCACGGTAATGACGCCCATCGTCAGGAAGGTGGCGTGGAAGTGCTGGAAGGTTGTGCCATCGAAGTTTTCATAAAAGCGCAGGACCGCTGCGCTAACCGCTACACCAAAACCAATCGCCAGCTGCTGCGTTACCGCCAGCATGCTATTGCCGCTGCTGGCATTGGCATCGGTTAAATCCGCAAGGGTGATGGTGTTCATCGCCGTAAACTGGGTAGACATCGCCATCCCGAGAATAAACAGCGGGATTAACATTGCCAGCACGCTCCAGCTCGCTGATTGCAGGGAAAACGACGCAATCAACACGCCGATAATCACACTGATACCGACCAGCGTTTTACGATAACCAAACCAGCGCAGAACTCTTGTGACCAGCGATTTTGCCAGAATCGATCCCAGCGCCGTCGGGGCCATCATGCATCCGGCGATCAGTGCGGTATAGCCAAAGCCAACCTGTAACATCAGCGGCATAAGAAAAGGAATACAGCCGGTTCCCAGACGAGAGGCGATATTACCAATGATGCCGACGGAGAACGTGCGGGTTTTAAACATCGGCAATGGCAGCAGCGGAGAAGGGTGGCGGCGGGCGTGCACTATATATAGAAGAAGAAGGAGAATACCCCCGACCAGTACGCTCAATGCGATAAGGCTGGAGACGACCCGTTCACCAAACAGCTCGATGCCGCTTGAGATCCCAACCAGTCCAAGACCGAACAGCAGAAAGCCCAGCAGGTCGAACCGTCGTTTTGGGGTGGTGAAGTCCGGCATGTATTTGCGCGCATAGATAATGCCGAGAATTCCAATCGGGATATTGATGAGAAATATCCAGTGCCAGGTTGCCCATGTGACCAATACACCGCCCAACAGAGGGCCCAGTACCGGGCCAATCAGCCCTGGCATGGTGACAAAGTTGAGTACCGGCAGCAGTTCGCTGCGCGGATAGGCCCGCAGCAGGGCCAGCCGCGCCACCGGCATCATCATCGCGCCGCCGACGCCCTGGATAACGCGAGAGATCACCAGCATGCCCAGCGAGTTTGATAGCGCACAGGCCAGGGAACCAAAAGAGAACAGGAAGACGGCAACGATAAACACTTTACGTGTGCCGAAGCGATCGGCCAGCCAGCCGCTGACGGGAATCAGCATGGCGACGGTTAAGGTGTAGCTGATGACGGCCGACTGCATGGCCAGCGGTGAGCGGTTCAGGCTGTGGGCGATAGCGGGCAGAGCGGTGTTGAGAATGGTGGCATCAAGCGCCTGCATAAAGAACGCCATGGCGGCGATCCACGGAAGTCCGGCCATACTGCGCGCGGATTTTATCATTGGTCGTCCTTTTTTAATTGGAAGCCAGCAGAAATCTGCCTGCGGTGCAGCAAGAATAGCATCCCGTATCTCAATTTTGTGATGGGCGTCTGCTGTTTTCTGGCTATATCTGGGTGATTATTAATCGATTGCTGTATTCTTTTTATTCATCTGGTTAAAAATAAGACGCTCGGTAATTTATTTGCAATAAAAACTTGTCAGCCGCCAGAAAATCCCTATACTGCGCCTCCACTGACACGGAACAACGGCTTACAGGCCAGCGTGTTAGAGGTTCAGGAAGTTGTCTGAACCGCCGGAAAAAACTTCTCAAAAAGAAGTTGACTCCGAAGGAGGAAAGCGTAATATACGCCACCTCGCAGCAGATTGCCCCGG
>NZ_JAFBFW010000010.1 GCF_016909495.1 Pantoea coffeiphila
TCAGACAACTTCCTGAACCTCTAACACGCTGGCCTGTAAGCCGTTGTTCCGTGTCAGTGGAGGCGCAGTATAGGGATTTTCTGGCGGCTGACAAGGGCTAATTTTAAAAAGATGTTCGAGTGTTGTTTTTTTGCCCAAAAGTGCTTCAGAGCGCTAGTTTTTCGAGCTTTTCAAACCCGTAGCGCTGCAAAACGGGCATTAATTGTACTGCCTGTTCCGTAATATCCATGCAGTAAGCGATATTACTATCTGTAGAAAAGGCTTCTGGCGATTCATTTTCTAATAACCAGACGGTACGGCGAGCAATCGCAGCGCCGGAATCTATTAACCGGGTCCCTTCAGGCAGTACCTGCTGGAGCTCTTCACTAATAAGAGGGAAATGTGTACATCCCAGCACGACCGTATCCGGTGGCTCCTTCATACGCAGCCAGGGTTGTAAAATCCGCTTCACGTCTTCTATTGCCACCGGTTTACCGTGCAGTTTCGCTTCTGCCAGTTCGACCAGCTCCGCTGAGCCCAGCATTTCGGTTTTGCATTCGCTGGCAAAACGCGCCACCAGCTCATGGGTATAAGGACGCTTCACCGTTCCGCGAGTCGCTAACAGGCCCACAATCCCGTTGCGGGTTAAACGCGCCGCAGGCTTGATCGCCGGCACAACGCCCACCACAGGGAAGGAAAACCGTTCACGTAATGCTGGTAGGGTCACGGTGCTGGCCGAGTTACAGGCAATGACCACCAGCGCGAGGGGATAACGAAGCGTGACCGCTTCTACAATAGAGACAACCCGATCAACGATAAACTCTTCCGACTTTTCACCATAAGGAAAGGCAACGTTATCGAACGCGTAGAGATAGTGGAGATCCGGCAATAGCTTGCGGATCTCATCATAGACTGAAAGCCCACCGACGCCGGAGTCAAAAACCAGCACGGTGGGGCGCAGATTAGAAGGTGTAGCTGCCGTTGAGGTAGTATTCCCGTCCAGGGGTTTCATAGCCATACACTGTCTCGTAGTCTTTATCGAACAGGTTGGCAATTCTACCACGAACAGTCAGATGGGATGTGATCGGATACGACACGGCGAGATCCCAAAGGCTGACTCCGCCCATTTTCACTGTAGGGTTGGGATAAACGTTGAAATCCTTATCATAGCGCTGGCCGAGATACTGATAGGTCACAGACCAGTCGAAGTCATATACCGTCCAGTCGAGCTGGTACTTCACCTGCTGTTTCGCACGGCGCAGTAAGATCTCATTGGTCGCACCGTTACGCGGGTCCAGATAGTCGAAGGAGACTTCGTGGCTCAGCGGACCGGTATCAAATGAAGCCGTTGCTTCAACGCCCTTGATCGTGGCTTTCGAGATATTGTAGTAACGGTAGGTCGTTGGATCGCTATCAACCAGATTGTCGATATCATTACGATAGCCGGAGATATGCCACGTGACCGGGCCGGTCAGTCCCTCAAATCCGGCTTCCCACTGCTTACTCTCTTCCGGCTTCAGGTCATCGTTGCCGTAGAAGTTGCTGTACAGCTGGGCCAGATTGGGCGCTTTAAAGGCCGTACCGTAGGAAGCAATAAAGCGATAACCGTCCACAAACTCCCAACCGGCACTTGTCTGCCAGGTGTTATGCCAGCCGAACTGGGAGTTATCATCACCGCGCACCGCGCCTTCAACGGTAAACTCACCGAACCGCTGCTGCCCGGTCAGATACAGGCCGGTATTGCGTAGCTCGGTGCTGTTTGCCAGCGAGCTGGTGCCCGGCTCCGTGGTTTCCTTCTGCCAGTCTACGCCGCCGCTAACAGCCCCCTGCCCCACGGCAAATGTATTGCCCCACTGCACATTATACTGTTTGCTTTCATCCAGCGTGGTTGCTGCGCTGTAGCGCCCCAGACGCGGATCGTAGTTGTAATCCTTGACGTGGCTGATACTGGCAACAAGCTGTGAGGAGTAGATACCCTGATTAAAGCGCAGCCCGGTGTCCCAGGTCTGGCTGTAGAGCTGGCGCGTATCGACTAACGAGCCCGGTACGGTATAACCGTAGCCGCTGTCATAGCCGGTACGATTATCAAAACCGTATCCGCGCACGAAACCGCTGAACTGCTCGTTAAACTGGTGATTCAACGCGCCGTACAGCGTTTTGCTCATAAAGCCATCGCGATCTGGCTGAGCCGGGCCGTAATCATTTGGATAACCGGCCTTCACGTCGAAACCGCGGGTGTAGGTATAATCCCCGGCCAGCGTCACCTGAGTATTTTCACCCAATTTCTGCTGGGTGGAACCGTTGTAATTTTGGTAACTGTTTGATCCCACGCCGGCTTCCAGCGTCGTGCCTTCGCCTTCACGCGTGGTGATAATGTTAACCACGCCGCCAATCGCATCGGAACCATAAACCGCAGAACGGGCACCGCGAATATATTCAACGCGCTGCACCAGCGCCAGCGGGATCTGGCTGATATCCGCTGAACCGGTAATGCCGGACTGATTCAGACGAATACCGTCAATCAGCACCAGCACATGGTTTGAGTTAGTACCGCGAATAAAGAGACTGGTCTTTTGCCCCAATCCACCACTTTGTACCGCATCAACGCCCGGTAAGCGGCGCATCACATCACTCAGGCTTTTAGACTGCCAGCGATCGATTTCAGCGCGAGTCACAACGGTGGTAGGCGCAAGTACTGTATTGATCGGCTGCTGAAAGCGGTTCGCCGTTACAACCTGCGTCTCTTCTTTATTATCCTGTGCAAAGCCATACTGCGCCCAGAGTGCAATTGCCGTTGCGCTAAAGGCGAACAGCGATTTATTCATTTTTTTCATTGTATAGAGCATCCAAAAAACCAGCAGGATGCCGCAGGCTTACGATCGATAGCACGCGATGATCGTAATAATGCGACGTTAATCCGGCAGGTCTTCGGGCTCAGTGTCGTAAAAGGCAATGACTTCCCATCCGTAGACAGTGTCTGCTTGCGCGATTGCCATGACATTCTATACCGCTGCGCGTCAGCTCCAGATTTTCACTGGATTCCCTTTTAACTCGTGGGGAGGCCGGAGAGCGCATTTTATGTATAACGTAATTGGAAGTCCAGATAGCTGGACATCCATAATGGCAATTCGCTCACAATGCTGGACATCAGATATGGAATCCCTACAATCGCCCGGCTATCTCCGCCAAATATCCAGGAACCACTATGACGCCCGAACAGCTGCCCGTAGAACACTATGAAGATCAGCTTGCCGAAAAGGTAAACCGCCTGACGTCGATGATGTCGGCCTTTAACGCGCCCGAAGTTGAAATCTTTCGTTCGCCGGTCAGCCATTATCGGATGCGTGCCGAGTTTCGCGTCTGGCACGATGGTGATGACCTCTATCACATCATCTTCGATCAGCAAACGCGTGAAAGAATCCGCGTTGACAGCTTCCCGGCCGCCAGCGAGCTGATTAATCGCCTGATGCCAAGATTACTGGCTACGCTGCGGGAAACACAGGCGCTGCGCTTTAAGCTGTTCCAGATTGACTACCTCTCTACGCAAAGCGGTCAGGTCGTGGTCTCCCTGCTGTATCACCGCAAGCTGGATGAAGTCTGGCAGCAGGCCGCCGAGCAGCTGCGCGATGCGCTGCGTGCAGAAGGATTTAACCTGCATCTGATTGGCCGCGCCACGAAAACCAAAATCTGTCTGGACCAGGATTTCGTGGATGAGTGCCTGACGGTGGATGGCCGGGAGATGATTTACCGCCAGGTCGAAAACAGCTTCACCCAGCCTAATGCCGCCATGAACGTGAAAATGCTGGAATGGGCGCTGGATACCACCCGTAACTCAAGCGGCGACCTGCTGGAACTGTACTGCGGCAACGGCAACTTCTCGCTGGCGCTGGCACGTAATTTCCGCCGGGTGCTGGCTACCGAAATCGCCAAGCCTTCAGTCGCTTCGGCGCAGTACAATATTGCGGTAAATCAGATTGATAACGTACAGATCATTCGTATGGCGGCGGAAGAGTTCACCCAGGCGATGAACGGTGAAAGAAGTTTTAACCGTCTGGAAGGGATCGACCTGAAAAGCTACGAGTGTGAAACCATCTTTGTCGATCCGCCACGCAGCGGTCTGGATGATGAAACGGTGAAAATGGTGCAGGCCTATCCGCGCATCCTTTATATCTCCTGCAATCCTGAAACGCTGTGCAACAACCTCGCCACGCTATCGGCCACTCACGATGTGACCCGCCTTGCGCTGTTCGATCAGTTCCCGTATACCCATCATATGGAATGCGGCGTACTGCTAACCCGACGTTAAACAATCAGGGCGATCGTTCGATCGCCCTGAAATTCAGCTGCTCTTACGCACCCGCCACTTGCTCACAATCCAGAACACGACCGCCACCATCAAGATGGTCGGGATAAAGTTCGAACCAATGTCCGGATACTCCGCCCGTACCATCGCGCTATACAGCAGAATACCCAGCAGGAAGAATGCAGCGGCCAGCGACGGCATCCCGTCAGGCATTGAGCGATTCAGATAGCGCTGGTGCAGACTCCAGGCGGCGAGCACCAGGGCAATAATCGGGAACATTGAAAAGGGTACTATCGAGCTAAAAAGTGCAGAAAAACTGCCGTTAATGGAAAGCCCGGTTAAAAACGCCAGCAGCAGCGTTCCTTTGTCTCTGCCTGAAGCTAAACTCATGTCTCCACCTTTTTAATCGTTGGATGCCAGCGTCACAGCCAGTCTCTCCTGCTCACGGCGATACCAGTAATATGCCCCTTTCGAGATCATACGCAGCTGCAGTACCAGCCGTTCTTCCAGCTGACGACGCTGTACGGCATCAATATCCAGTGCTTCTGCACCGGCGTTAAACACAATGATGACCATCGCTTCCGCCTGCGCTTCAGTGAAGCTGCGAGGCATGCGATTTTCTACTTCCAGATAATCCGCCAGTTCGGCGATAAAATGCTGTATTTCCCGGGCCACGGCGGCACGGAAGGCGGCGGATGTCCCTGAACGCTCACGCAGCAGAAGGCGAAAGGCGTTAGGGTTATCGCCGATAAACTCCATGAAAGTTGACACGGAAGTACGAATAACGCTGCCACCTTTGGCAATACGCTGACGTGCCTGTCGCATTAGTTGACGAAGCATTAAGCCACTTTCGTCTACCATGGTTAACCCCAGTTCATCTACATCACGAAAGTGACGATAAAATGACGTCGGGGCAATGCCCGCCTCTCTGGCCACCTCGCGCAGACTCAGGCTGGCAAAGCTACGCTCGGCACTTAGCTGGCTGAATGCCGCCTCGATAAGTGACCGCCGTGTACGTTCTTTTTGCTGCGCTCTGACGCCCATTTTTGTGCCTGTTTAGCCTGCAAGTGGGCACTATAGCAAAAATTTCAGCGTACAGTGCCGCAAACTTTGTGACCGCCTGTTAACCTGGAAATTTGGCAAATGGTGGCAAAAAAAGCGGTAAGAATTGGGAAGTTGGCCGCTGGATGTTAGAATATCGTTGTAAAATTGTTTTATAAAATAGGACGTATTGGTATGCAACAGTCTTATGATTACGACGCCATAATTATTGGTTCAGGCCCGGGCGGTGAAGGTGCTGCCATGGGGCTGGTGAAACAGGGAGCGCGAGTCGCAGTGATCGAGCGCTACCACAATATCGGCGGCGGATGTACACATTGGGGAACGATTCCGTCGAAAGCACTGCGTCATGCCGTTAGCCGCATTATCGAATTTAACCAGAACCCACTGTATAGCGACCACTCACGTCTCCTTCGCTCCTCCTTTGCCGACATTCTTAACCACACCGAGAACGTAATTAGTCAGCAAACCCGTATGCGCCAGGGATTCTACGAACGAAATCACTGTGAGATGTTCCAGGGGGATGCACGTTTCGTTGATGCCAACACCATCGAAGTAGAAAGTCCTGATGGCACCACCGAACGCCTGACCGCCGAAAAATTTGTGATCGCCTGTGGTTCACGCCCTTACCACCCGCCGGATGTCGACTTTACCCATCCACGGGTTTACGACAGTGACTCGATCCTCAACCTTCACCATGAGCCAGGCCATGTCATTATCTATGGTGCCGGGGTCATTGGCTGTGAATACGCTTCGATCTTCCGTGGGCTGAACGTCAAAGTCGATTTGATTAATACCCGCGACCGCCTGCTGGCCTTCCTCGACCAGGAGATGTCAGATTCGCTTTCGTACCACTTCTGGAACAACGGCGTGGTGATTCGCCATAATGAAGAGTTCGAGAAGATTGAAGGGGTTGAGGATGGCGTGATTATGCATCTGAAATCCGGCAAAAAGCTGAAAGCGGACTGCCTGCTGTACGCCAACGGACGCACCGGTAACACCGACTCGCTGTCGCTGGAAAATGTCGGGCTGAAGGCCGATGGCCGTGGGCTGCTGAAGGTCAACAGCATGTATCAGACCGCGCAGCCGCACATCTACGCGGTGGGCGATGTGATTGGCTACCCAAGCCTGGCTTCTGCCGCCTACGATCAGGGGCGCATTGCGGCACAGGCCCTGATGAAAGGCGAAGCCAACGCACACCTGATTGAGGATATTCCTACCGGTATCTACACCATTCCGGAAATCAGCTCCGTGGGCAAAACCGAGCAGCAGCTGACGGCGATGAAAGTGCCGTATGAAGTGGGACGCGCACAGTTCAAACATCTGGCACGCGCGCAGATTGTCGGGATGAACGTCGGCAGCCTGAAGATCCTGTTCCATCGCGAAACCAAAGAGATCCTCGGCATTCACTGCTTTGGTGAACGTGCCGCCGAGATTATTCATATCGGTCAGGCGATTATGGAGCAGAAAAACGGTGGCAACACGATTGAGTACTTTGTGAATACCACCTTCAACTACCCGACTATGGCCGAAGCCTATCGGGTGGCGGCGCTAAACGGCTTAAATCGCCTGTTTTAATCCGCCAATCATCACGCCCTGCATATGCGTTCGGATCGCCTCTGCCAGCTGTTCATAACGGCCGCGCAGGGGCGAACCCGGACGATAAACCAGGGCAATGGTGCGCTGTGGTTCAGGCTTGTAGCAGGGCAGATAGCATACGCCATCACGCACCCGCTCTTTCGGCACGGCCAGCGCAGGTAACAGCGTAATTCCGCTGCCCGCCGCCACCATGTTACGCAGCGTTTCCAGACTGGTCGCGCGGAAATGCGTATCCTCATCGGCACCGGCCTGGAAGCAGAAGCCCATCGCCTGATCGCGCAGGCAGTGACCATCTTCAAGCATCAGCAGCTTTTCACCGGCCAGATCCGACATCGGCACCCGATCGCGATCGTGCCACGGGTGATCCTGATACACCGCCAGCTTCATCGGCTCATCAAACAGCGGCACTTCAATAAACGCTTCCGACTCTTTCACCAGTGCAAGAATGGCACAGTCCAGCTTACCGCTGTCGAGCTGCGCCAGCAGCTGCTGGGTTTGCGCCTCGTGCAGGTACATCTCCAGCTTAGGGAACGTTTTATGCAGCGAAGGAATAATCTGCGGCAGCAGATAAGGGCCCACGGTGGGGATCAGCCCGATATGCAGCGGGCCGGACATCGCCTCACCCTGCTGGCTGGCCATCTCCTTCAGCACCTTAACTTCACGCAGAACGGTGCGCGCCTGATCCACCAGCAGAAGCCCCGCCTGGGTAAACAGCACCTTACGGCTGGTGCGCTCAAGCAGCATAACGCCCAGTTCATCCTCCAGCTTGCGGATCTGTCCGCTCAGGGTTGGCTGGCTTACATGACAGGCATCCGCTGCACGACGAAAATGACGATGCTCCGCCAGCGAAACCAGATACTCAAGATCACGAATATTCATCTTATCCTCCAGACCACGATAGTCCGTGGCGATAGATAGGATAGCAATCAACGATTAGCCCTATCAACCCTCGATCACAATAATGTGTCCGTACACAAATAGCACACCCGAAAATTAAACGATGAGGTCTTTACATGTTTGCAAGTCAGGAAGGTAAATCCATCCCACAGGTCACTTTTCACACGCGTCAGGGCGACAGCTGGGTTGATGTCACCACTGATGAGCTGTTCAAAGACAAAACGGTGATCGTCTTCTCCCTGCCCGGTGCGTTTACCCCCACCTGTTCCTCAAGCCACCTGCCGCGCTATAACGAACTGGCTGGCGTGTTTAAAAGCCATGGTGTGGACAGCATCCTCTGCGTGTCCGTTAACGACACCTTCGTGATGAACGCGTGGAAAGCCGATCAGCATGCCGAGCACATCAACTTTATTCCCGACGGCAACGGTGAGTTCACCCGCGGTATGGAGATGCTGGTAGAAAAAGCCGAGCTCGGCTTCGGCCCGCGCTCATGGCGCTATTCAATGCTGGTGCGTAACGGCGTGGTGGTCAAAATGTTCGTTGAACCAAACAAGCCGGGCGACCCGTTTGAAGTGTCTGATGCCGATACCATGCTGCGCTATGTTGCGCCGGAATTTAAAGTGCAGGAGTCCGTTTCGCTGTTCACTAAGCCCGGCTGCCCGTTCTGCACCAAAGCCAAGCAGATGCTGCTGGATCGCGGAATTCAGTATGAAGAAATCGTACTGGGCCAGGATGCTACGACCGTGAGCCTGCGCGCCATGACCGGCCGCGCCACCGTACCTCAGGTGTTTATTGGCGGGCGCCATATCGGCGGCAGCGATGATTTAGAGAAATTTTTTGCTGCATAATAATAAAGCAATTACTCTTTATATAGAGTAATTAACGATAAATAGCGGGAAAAACAACCCGCTATTTATTATCGGAAAATAACCGACCTTTTATTTAGTCATATTACCATTTTCGATGCTTCCCATAATTTCGGAAGACTCTTTCCAGGACTGTTCATTAGACTGGGTCAGCCCTTTTACAAATCCACCTACGGTGCCGTAAATACCACCTGCAACTAAGCCTACGCCATTGCCGATAAGACCAAAGCCGAGAAGACCGCCATTAGATCCACCATAGCGGCCACCAAGGATCGCCCCAGCCCAGCCAGCAGTGGTTGCCAGACTAATCGCCCCCAGAAGTCCAGCACCGCTTACCATCTCAATTTCTTCATTATTTAATGTTTTCATTTCAATATCCTTATCAGATTAAATAGAAAACCAAAAATAGCCCAGAAAAAGAGATTATCAAATAGTAAAGAGGCCAATTGACCTAAAGTAGAAATGATTTAATAACATTAACGATATTATCTAAAGTAAAAAGCCACCTTCATAGACGGTGGCTTTAATTACGACTCAGAAGGGCACACTAAATTCGGACGCATAGAGGTCCTTTCTTTAGAAAGCATGGAGCGGTAGTTGTTTATCATCCACTTCATGCTTTTCTTAATACTTGACGTATTTGCGCAGATTTAATATTTAAACGATTAAATGAGACGCTGTTTCGCTTCGGTAATCGCCAGCGAAACCTGATGCGGAGACACACCGCCTTTCGCATTACGCTTATCCAGACAGGATTGCAGCGACAGCACAGGATAGACATCTTCGCCAATCACGCTGCTGAACTTCTGCAGGTCAGCCAGTGCCAAAGCTTCCAGCGCCACGCCCTGATTGATCGCTTCCACTACCGCTTCACCGACGATATGGTGCGCTTCGCGGAACGGTACGCCTTTCGCAACCAGATAATCCGCCAGCTCGGTAGAGTTCGCATAGCCCTGCTCTGCCGCTTCCTGGCAGCGCGGACGTTTTACCTGAATGCCGTCCAGCACCAGCGTGGCCATATGCAGACAGTCGTACCAGGTATCCAGCGCATCAAACAGGCCTTCTTTATCTTCCTGCATGTCTTTGTTATACGCCAGCGGCAGGCCTTTCAGCGTCATGCTCATGGCGGTCAGTGCGCCCTGTACGCGGCCTACTTTGCCGCGGATCAGCTCCAGTGCATCCGGGTTTTTCTTCTGCGGCATCAGCGAAGAGCCGGAGGTCACACGGTCGGACAACTCTACGAAGCCCGCTTCGCCGGTATTGAAGAAGATCAGATCTTCAGCAAAGCGCGACAGGTGGATCATACCGATCGAGGCATCGGACATCAGTTCCAGCACGTGGTCGCGATCGGAAACGGTGTCCAGGCTGTTACGGGTCGCGGAGGCAAAGCCTAACCAGCCCGCCAGCTGCTCGCGGTCGATCTCATAGGCGGTACCCGCCAGCGCACCGCAGCCCAGCGGGCTGACGTCCAGGCGCTTCAGCGTATCCTGCAGACGGCTTTCGTCGCGGGCCAGCATTTCAACATACGCCAGGCACCAGTGCGCAAACGTCACCGGCTGCGCACGCTGCAGGTGAGTATAACCCGGCATCACCGCATCCTGATTTGCTTCAGCGGTGGCCACCAGCGCCTGCTGGAACTGGCGAGTTGCGGCCAGCAGTTCACTGACCTGCAGTTTGCACCACAGTTTCAGGTCGGTTGCGACCTGATCGTTACGGCTACGGCCGGTGTGGAGTTTTTTACCCAGCGCGCCGACCTTATCGATCAGTTTGCCTTCCACCCAGCTGTGAATATCTTCGGCGTCGCTTTCCACAATCTGCTGCGGATTCGCGCGCACTTCTTCCAGCAGGACATTCAGCGCGCTTTCCAGCTGCTGCTGCTCTTCTGCGGTTAATACATTGACCGTCACCAGCGCTTTGGACCAGGCAACGGAACCGGTAATGTCCTGCTCTGCCAGACGATAGTCGAAGCGCAGTGAATCATTAAACAGTTTGAAACGTTGATCTGCTGCCTGCGTAAACCGTCCACCCCAAAGTGCCATGCTCAGTACTCCATTCAGAATTTATGCAAGAGGCGGCACGGATGCCGCACTCTGGAAATCATGCAGGGGCGAGGCACGCCTCACCCACCGCAACAGATTACTTTTTCTCGTTCAGCGCGCGGATGCGTGAAGAGAGGGAGAACAGACGGATAAAGCCGCCCGCGTGACGGTGATCGTACACTTCGTCTTCGCCGAAGGTGGCGAACTCTTCAGAGTACAGGCTGTTAGCGGATTTCTTCTGAATCGCGGTAACCTGGCCTTTGTACAGCTGCAGTACCACTTCGCCGTTCACTTCTTCAGCCAGCGCTTCTGCTGAAGCCTGCAGAGATTTACGCAGCGGTGCGAACCAGCGGCCATCGTAAACAACGTAGGACATTTCCAGGCCCAGCTGCTCACGCCATTTGAAGCTGTCGCGGTCCAGAACCAGCTGCTCAACGGCACGCAGCGCGTTAACCATGATGGTGCCGCCAGGGGTTTCGTAGCAGCCGCGAGACTTAATGCCCACCAGACGGTTTTCTACGATATCGATACGACCCACGCCGTGACGTGCACCGATCGCATTCAGTTTGTCCAGGCAGCCGAACGGCGTTAACGCTTCACCGTTAACCGCAACTACGCGACCTTTTTCAACGACAATCGTTACCTGCTCAGGCTGATCCGGCGCTTCCAGCGGATCGACGGTCCACACCCAGCAATCTTTGTTCGGTGCGTTCCAGGGGCTTTCCAGCACGCCGCCCTCGGTAGAGATGTGCCATGCGTTTTCATCACGGCTGTAGATTTTTTCCAGCGACGCGGTGGTCGGGATGTTGCGCTCTTTCAGATAGTCCAGCAGCGCTTCACGGGAACGCAGGTTCCACTCACGCCATGGTGCAACCACTTTCAGCTGTGGAGCCAGCGCGGTGTAGGTGGTTTCGAAACGAACCTGGTCGTTACCTTTACCGGTCGCGCCGTGGCACAGCGCGTCTGCGCCCACTTTCAGCGCCAGCTCAACCTGGGCTTTGGCGATGATTGGACGCGCCATAGAGGTACCCAGCAGGTAGGTGCCTTCATACAGAGCACCGGTTTGCAGCACCGGGTAAACGTATTCGCTGATGAACTCTTCACGCAGGTCAACCACATGGCACTCGGACGCACCGGACTGCAGCGCTTTCTGCTCAACGCCTTCCAGATCGCCACGCTCCTGGCCGATATCGGCGACGAAAGCCACCACTTCACAGCCGCCGTAGTTCTCTTTCAGCCATGGAATAATCGCCGAAGTATCGAGGCCGCCGGAGTAAGCCAGTACGATTTTTTTGATGCTTTTGTCTTGCATGATGATTCCTTGAAAACGTTTCTAATTAAGCGAGGATACGGGTGCCAATGGACACGCCGTTAAATAAGGTTGGCAGCTGCTCAGCATGCCGCCAGCTGGCGATGTCCACCGGGCGGCCCAGGGTACGGGCGGCATCCAGCGCGGCATTCACCTTGACGATCATTCCATCGGTAATCACACCGTCGGCGATCAGCTGCTCGGCTTTTTCAGCCGTCATCTCTTCAATTCGCTGCTTGTTGGCATCGAGGATACCGCTCACGTCGGAGAGCAGAATCAGATCGGCACCCAGCGTCGCGGCCAGCGCCGTCGCAGCCTGATCGGCATTGACGTTCATCAGCAGGCCATCCTGGGTGATGCCGATTGAGCTGACAACCGGCAGGAAACCTGCGCCCAGCAGCGTATTAATCAGCACCGGTGAACCCGGAGTAGCCTGTCCCACATGGCCAAGTTCTTCATCAAACTGAGCAACATTAACACTTCCGCCGTCGCCCAGACACAGGCCAACGGCATCAATACCGTGTTTTTTCGACCAGGCTAGCAAAGTTTTGTTAGCAGTACCGGCCAGCGCACCGGTGATGATATCGATCTGGTCGGCAGGCGTTACGCGCAGGCCGTTTTTCTTTTTCACCGGCAGGGACAGCTTGCTCATCAATTCATCCACCAGACAGCCGCCGCCGTGCACAATCAGCAGCTGACGCGAATGGGCAGCACGATAGCTCACCAGCGCATCGAACAGACGCTCCAGCGCCTCTTCACTATCCAGCAGCACACCACCCAGTTTGATAATTAACGGATTGGTCATCAGAGAGTAACTCGCTTTAAAAATGTGACTACGTTGCAGAATGCGGTTATGTTCACTTTGGCTGTCCAAGCCAAATGGTGGAAAAATTATCGGTTTCCATCCGCACGTCGATAATGTATTTTTATTCACTATTACTGCATGAATATTGATACTATCCTAACTCAAGGACTGTCAACAGTGAAGACAAAATTACCACCTTTTATTGAGATATACCGCCAGCTGATTGCTACGCCATCAATCAGCGCCACCGACAGCGCGCTCGATCAGAGTAATGAAACTTTAATCAATTTGCTTGCGGGCTGGTTCCGCGATATTGGCTTCACTGTTGAAGTTCAGCCGGTTCCCGGCACGCGTAATAAATTCAATATGTTAGCTAAAAGTGGCCTCGGTGCAGGCGGACTGCTGCTGGCCGGTCATACGGACACCGTGCCGTTCGACGACGGCCGCTGGACGCGCGACCCGTTTACCCTGACCGAGCACGACAACAAACTGTACGGGTTGGGCACCGCCGACATGAAAGGCTTCTTTGCCTTCATCTTAGATACGCTGCGTGAAGTTGATGTGTCTGCGCTGAAAAAACCGCTGTATATCCTGGCAACGGCGGATGAAGAAACCACCATGGCCGGAGCCAAGTTCTTCTCAGAAACCACCAGCCTGCGCCCTGACTGCGCCATCATCGGCGAGCCAACCTCGCTGAAGCCGGTCCGCGCTCATAAAGGCCACATTTCCAACGTGATCCGCATCCAGGGCCAGTCCGGCCACTCCAGCGATCCGGCTCGCGGCGTGAACGCCATTGAGCTGATGCACGAATCCATCACCCAGCTGATGGAGCTGCGTAACACGCTGAAAACGCGCTATAACCACAGCGGCTTCGCCATTCCATACCCAACGATGAACTTCGGCCATATCAACGGCGGCGACGCAGCAAACCGCATCTGCGCCTGCTGTGAACTGCATATGGATATCCGCCCGCTGCCGGGGCTGACGCTGAGCGATCTCGACGGACTGCTGAATGAAGCGCTGGCGCCGGTTAGCGCGCGCTGGCCGGGCCGCCTGACCGTGGGTGAACTGCATCCGCCGATCCCAGGCTATGAGTGCCCGCGTGAACATCAGCTGGTGCAGGTGGTGGAAAAACTGCTCGGCACCGAAACCGAGGTGGTGAACTACTGTACCGAAGCGCCATTTATTCAGGAAATCTGCCCGACGCTGGTGTTAGGACCGGGTTCGATTAACCAGGCACATCAGCCGGATGAATTTATCGATACGGCATTTATCAAACCGACCCGCGAATTGATCGCCCAGGTCGTGCATCATTTTTGCTATCACTAAGGTGAGAAATGGGGCAATCAACTGCAAAAACAGCTGTTTGCCTCTGATTTCGATTATTCGGGACGATAAGAATAACTTATCTCGCTCCGGTGTAATTAAATTTCATAAATTCTCGTTATTTAGCGGCACGATACGGCAAATTTAAGTCAATTGACGAATGGTTATTAACGTGGCTAGATAAAAGGCTGCGTTATACCCACAAGGGTGAAATAAAGTTACAAGTACAAGAAAGAGGGTGTCAGGGGTCATATGAACGAACAATATTCCGCAATGCGAAGTAATGTCAGTATGCTCGGCAAGCTGCTCGGGGATACCATCAAGGATGCACTGGGAGAGAACATTCTCGATCGGGTGGAAACTATCCGTAAGCTCTCTAAGTCATCACGTGCGGGAAATGATGCCCACCGTCAGGAGCTGTTATCAACGCTGCAAAATCTGTCCAACGATGAGCTGCTGCCGGTTGCGCGCGCGTTCAGTCAGTTCCTGAATCTGACCAACGTTGCCGAGCAGTACCACACCATTTCGCCAAAGGGCGAAGGGGCAAATCATCCGGAAATGCTGGCGAAAACCTTTGAACGCCTGAAGCAGCAGCCGGACCTGACCGAAGCTAACATTCGCGAGGCGATTGAATCCCTGTCGCTGGAATTAGTTCTGACCGCTCACCCAACGGAAATCACCCGTCGTACGCTGATCCACAAACTGGTTGAGGTGAACAACTGCCTTAAGCAGCTGGATCACAACGATCTTTCTGACTATGACCGCTCGAAAATCATGCGCCGTCTGCGCCAGCTGGTTGCCCAGGCCTGGCATACCGATGAAATCCGTAAATATCGTCCGTCACCGATCGATGAAGCCAAATGGGGCTTTGCGGTGGTTGAAAACAGCCTGTGGGAAGGTGTGCCACACTTCCTGCGTGAGCTAAACGAACAGGTTGAAGAGTCCTTCGGCTACACGCTGCCGGTTGATTTCGTGCCGGTGCAGTTCACCTCCTGGATGGGCGGTGACCGCGACGGTAACCCGAATGTGACCGCCGATATTACTCGCCACGTGCTGCAGCTGAGCCGCTGGAAAGCCGCGGATCTGTTCCTGCGCGATATCGCCGTGCTGATCTCCGAGCTGTCGATGTCCGAATGTACGCCGGAAGTGCGCGAGCTGTGCGGCAATCCGGAAGCGCTGGAGCCGTACCGCGAGATTATGAAAAATCTTCGCAGACAGCTGACCAGCACCCAGTCCTACCTGGCGCGCCGCCTGAAAGGCGAGCGTTTACCGCGTCCGGCAGACCTGTTGATCTCCAACGATCAGCTGTGGGAACCGCTGCACACCTGCTACCAGTCACTACAGGCCTGCGGCATGGGCATTATTGCCAACGGTCAGCTGCTGGACACCATGCGCCGCGTGAAATGCTTCGGCGTTCCGCTGGTGCGCATCGACCTGCGTCAGGAAAGCACCCGTCATACCGAAGCCATCGCTGAAATCACCCGCTACCTGGGCCTTGGCGACTACGAAAGCTGGTCAGAATCCGACAAGCAGGCCTTCCTGATCCGCGAACTGAATTCCAAACGTCCGCTGCTACCGCGTAACTGGGAGCCAAGCGCCGACACCAAAGAAGTGCTGGATACCTGCCGCGTGGCTGCCGATGTACCGAAAGGCTCGATCGCCGCTTACGTTATTTCGATGGCGAAAACGCCGTCCGACGTGCTGGCCGTCCACCTGCTGCTGAAAGAAGCCGGAATTACTTACACCCTGCCGGTAGCCCCGCTGTTTGAGACCCTGGACGACCTGAATAACGCCAATGATGTGATGAGCCAGCTGCTGAATATCGACTGGTATCGCGGCATCATTCAGGGCAAGCAGATGGTGATGATTGGCTATTCAGATTCTGCGAAAGATGCGGGTGTGATGGCAGCAAGCTGGGCACAGTACCAGGCCCAGGACGCACTGATCAAAACCTGTGAGAAAGCCGGAATTACCCTGACGCTGTTCCACGGGCGCGGCGGCAGCATCGGCCGTGGCGGTGCCCCTGCGCACGCTGCCCTGCTATCTCAGCCTCCGGGCAGCCTGAAAGGCGGCCTGCGCGTCACCGAACAGGGCGAGATGATCCGCTTTAAGTTTGGCCTGCCGGAAGTCACCATTAGCAGCCTGTCGCTGTACACCGGTGCGATTCTGGAAGCCAACCTGCAGCCACCGCCGGAGCCAAAAGCCGAATGGCGCAGCATCATGGACCAGCTGTCTGATGTGTCCTGTAAAATGTACCGCGGCTACGTGCGCGAGCACGCTGACTTCGTGCCTTACTTCCGCTCGGCGACGCCGGAGCTGGAGCTGGGTAAACTGCCGCTGGGTTCCCGCCCGGCGAAGCGTCGCCCGACCGGTGGCGTAGAGTCGCTGCGCGCTATTCCGTGGATCTTTGCCTGGACGCAGAACCGTCTGATGCTGCCAGCCTGGCTGGGTGCCGGTGCCGGTCTGCAAAAGGCAATGGAAGAAGGTCATCAGGAACAGCTGGAAACCATGTGCCGCGACTGGCCGTTCTTCTCAACCCGCCTGGGCATGCTGGAGATGGTGTTCTCCAAAGCGGACCTGTGGCTGGCGGAATACTACGATCAGCGTCTGGTGGATGAGTCTCTGTGGCCGTTGGGCAAACAGCTGCGTGACCAGCTGGATTCCGATATCAAAGCGGTACTGACCATCGCCAACGACTCGCATCTGATGGCCGACCAGCCGTGGATTGCCGAATCCATCGCGCTGCGTAACGTCTATACCGACCCGCTGAACGTGCTGCAGGCAGAACTACTGCATCGCTCGCGCCAGCAGGAAGCCAACGGCGGCGAAGTGGATGCGCACGTTGAGCAGGCGCTGATGGTGACTATCGCCGGCGTGGCGGCAGGTATGCGTAACACCGGCTAGATTGCAAGGGCGGAGACCCCGCCCGGTTTAACGCATCGCCGATGTAAAAACAGGACGCTCAGCGTCCTGTTTTTTTGCATGCTATACCCCGCTTACAGCATATCAGCCCACGTTTGCATTCACGCCAGGGCGAACGCCCAGCGTATGGCAGATGGCGTAGCTCATCTCCGCGCGGTTCAACGTATAGAAATGGAAGTCTTTCACCCCTTCCCGGCTCAGGATTTTCACCATATCCATCGCAATATTGGCACCAACCATTTTGCGCGTTTCGACATCATCATCCAGCCCTTCAAACATGCTGGTCATCCAGCCCGGCACACGCACGTTGGTCATCGTGGCAAAGCGCTGCAGCTGCTTGAAGTTAGATACCGGCAGAATACCCGGCACAATCTCAACATCAATCCCGGTGGACACGCAGCGGTCGCGGAAGCGCAGGTAACTTTCCACATCGAAGAAGAACTGGGTAATCGCCCGATTCGCACCGGCATCGATTTTACGCTTCAGGTTAATCAGGTCAGCCTGAGCGCTTTTCGCTTCAGGATGCACTTCCGGGTAGGCCGCAACGGAAATATCAAAATCACCCACCTCTTTCAGCAGCGCCACCAGGTCCGCGCCGTACATTTCAGGCTTGCCGCTGCCCGGAGGCAGATCGCCGCGCAGAGCAACGATATGGCGGATGCCGTTATTCCAGTAGTCCTGCGCAATGGTACGCAGTTCTTCACGAGTGGCATCGACACAGGTCAGATGCGGTGCGGCTTCCAGACCGGTGCGATCTTTAATCCCTTTAATGATGCTGTGGGTGCGGTCGCGCTCGCCGGAGTTGGCTCCGTAGGTGACGGAGACAAACTTCGGCTTCAGGCTGCTCAGACGATCGATAGAGCTCCAGAGGGTATTTTCCATTTCAGCGGTGCGCGGCGGGAAGAACTCAAAAGAGACATTAATCTGTCCGTTTATCTCGGCCAGACTCTGATTTAGTGCTTCGCGCTGATTTGCATGGAAAAAACTCATACCCGTTACCTCATCGATCGCTATTGATTCTATCGCCGCCGTTAAACGTCTATCCATTTAGACGTCCAGACATTCAAAATGACGGAAATTGTACATTCAGTCAACAGTTAAATGATGACATGCCGTGACAAATCCTCAACGAAGATGAGGGAAATTCATGATGCGAACGGAAGTGATATTTAGCGGCTCAGTTCGGCGGGATAACAGGGGATATCACCCTTTTGAGCGATACTGCTGGATGACGGGTGAAGAGTGGATGAATGGGATCTATGGATACATTGCCTGACGAACCCTGATGCATACGGCCGCCGAAGGCATACTTCCAATTTTACCCAGCTTTGCAGGCATCCATGCCTGCTTGAGTTCTTTCATTCAACAGAACGTTCTGATGACATTCAGCCATCAGCACGCTGTTAACACTACAGCAGCTGCGCCAGCCGGTTCAGATCCGACTGAATCGCACCGGCGGTCACATCGCGACCGGCACCCGGACCGCGGATCACCAACGGGTTGTCGCGATACCAGCGGCTTTCAATCGCAAAGACGTTATCGCACGGCAGCAGCGCGGCGAGCGGATGATCGGCGCGGACGGCCTCCACGCCAACGCGAGCCTTACCGTTGGCATCAAAGCGCGCCACGTAGCGCAGCACCAGTCCCATCTCCTGAGCCGCCTCATAACGCTGCAGCATCTGCTCATTAAGCGCGTCGCCGTTTTCGAAGAAATGATCCACCGAACCAGCCTGGCAGCCCGCCGGAACCAGCGACTCTACGCGAACCTGATCCGGTTCGATGTCGTAACCGGCTTCACGCGCCAGGATCACCAGCTTACGCATCACATCCTGGCCGGACAGATCGACACGCGGATCTGGCTCGGTCAGCCCCTGCTGCCATGCCTGGTCCACCAGCTCGGTAAAGGGCACCGTGCCGTCAAACTGCAGGAACAGCCAGGAAAGCGTGCCGGAGAAGATCCCACTGATCGCCAGAATACTGTCACCGCTTTCACGCAGGTCACGCACCGTATGATTCACCGGCAGTCCGGCCCCCACGGTGGCGTTGTAAAGCCACTGACGGCCGGTTTTAGCAAAGGCATCGCGAATTTGACGATACGCGTCGCTGCTGGATGCGCCTGCTACCTTGTTTGCACCAATCACATGGAAACCGTAGCTGGCGAAATCCAGATACTGAGCGGCCAGCGATTCACTGGCAGTGACGTCCAGCACCACCAGGTCATCAAACGGGTGAGCCCGCATCCACAGGAACAGCGATTCCTGATCCTGCTCCACCGCTTCCTCTTCAAAGAAAGCCAGTGCCCGACTGGCTTCCAGCCCGTCGTAGCTCAGCAGGCTGCGGCGGCTGTCCACCACGCCCGCTAAAATAAATTCAAAACCGGTACGCGCGGAAAGTGTTTCCTGCTCGCGAGCGAACAGTTCCAGCCAGCGCGAACCGATATTACCTTTACCAAACAGCACCAGCCCGATGCGCTTCTCCGCACGGAACAGGGTCTGATGCAGGCCGCGAATCAAATGCTCGGTCGGACCAACGCGCAGCACCGCCACCAGGCTGATACCCTCTTCCGACTGCCAGATAAACTCGACCGGCTGATCTTTCATCTGCTGCCAGAAGCGGTGGCTGTGCAGCGGATTGCGGCACACGCCCGCCCCCACCATCGCCACCAGCGCCATCCCTTCCCGCAGCTGTAAGCGCCCGGGCAGAGCCGCATCTTCCAACAGCGTCAGTGCACTGTTGACGACTTCTGAGGTGTAGCACAGCTGAAGCAGATTGCGATCGGGGTGAGCTCCCGTCGCCAGCGGACGAACCTGGGCGCGTTTGAGCAGATGGTCGATTTCCTTATGTACCTTCGCAAAGTCATGATGCGCAGGAACATGGAACTCAATCAGACAAACATCATCATGACTGGTCACAATTCGCGCCCCGGTCCCGGAGGCCAGAACGCGTTCAATACGGGTTGAGCCCTGTTCAGGCTGATAGCTACAGCGCAGTTGCAGATCGATATCGCTATTGGATACCGGCTGCAGTGTACGCGTGTGCAACACCGGTGCGGCGAGACGTGCCAGTTCGCTGGCCTCGTCCAGACGCAGCAGCGGTAGCAGGCAGGCATCCTTCACTTTACGCGGGTCAGCACTGTACACACCGGCCACATCGCTCCAGATCGTTACGCGTGACACGCCGGCCAGTGAACCAATCTGGGTTGCAGAATAGTCACTGCCGTTGCGCCCCAGCAGCACCGTTTCACCGGCATCGTTGGCGCAGATAAAGCCCGTGACAACGAGACGCTGCGAGGGATGCTGAGCGATAAGCTGCTGAAGCAACAGCAATGATTTGCCTTCATCTACCTGCGGCTGTGCAGCGCGCTCGGCACGGAGAAAATCACGCGCATCCAGCCAGCTGGCATCAATATCGCGCTGCCTCAGCACGGCCGACATCAGCCGTGCTGACCAGATTTCACCGTGCCCGACCACCTCTGCATAAACGACATCATTGATGACGCCGTCGAGCAGCGCGGCCAGTTTTTCAAGATCGTGAATAAATTCAGCAATGAGCGGGTCAGCGGTTTCCGGCGGTAACAGGCTGCTAATCAGCTCGCTCTGATAACGACGCAGAGCCTGCTGTACCTGATGCGCAGACAGCCGATCGCTCTGACTCAGTTTGAGCCAGCTGATCAACTGATTAGTGGTGCTTCCTGCCGCAGAAACGACCATCAGGTCGCCCGGCTGGCTATACTCCGCCATAATACCGGCAACGCGCTGATAGCATTTGGCATCCGCCAGGCTACTGCCACCAAATTTGTGCAACTGCCGTGAACTGCCCACCTCTGCCACTGCTGAATGACTCATGCTTACCTCTTGGCCGCAATCTGGAATGCATTATCCAGATCGGCGATTAAATCTTCGTGATCCTCAATTCCTACCGAAATACGCAGCAGCGTTTCGGAAATTCCTGCCGCGGCACGGGCTTCTGCCGACATTCCGGCATGCGTCATCGTTGCAGTATGCGAAATCAGGCTTTCCACGCCACCCAGCGACTCCGCCAGGGTAAACAGCTCCAGCGCCTTGAGGAAACGGCGCAGCGTTGCTTCATCGCCATCGAACTCAAAGCTTAACATCGCACCAAAGCCTTTCTGCTGCTTCACCGCGAACTGATGTCCTGCGTTTTCCGGCAGAGAAGGATGATACAACTTTTTCACCAGCGGTTGTTGTTTCAGATACTCAACAATCGCCAGTGCATTACGCTGTGCCGCCGCGATACGTGGATTCAGCGTGCGCAGACCGCGCAGCAGCAGGTAGCTGTCAAATGCCGCGCCGGTCACGCCAATATTATTCGCCCACCACGCAAGATCGGTCGCATGCTGCGGATCTTTTGAAATCACCGCGCCAGCAACCACATCAGAGTGGCCGTTAAGATATTTAGTACAGGAATGGAGCACCAGGTCTGCGCCCAACGCCAGCGGATTCTGCAGCGCAGGGCTGAGGAACGTGTTATCCACCACGCTGATCGCACCGGCTTCTTTCGCCGCCTGACAGATCGCGGCAATATCCACCACGCGCAGCAGCGGGTTGCTCGGGCTTTCAATCAGCACCAGCTTCGGCTTCTCAGCCAGCGCAGCCTGAAGCGCAGCTTCATCACCCTGATCGACAAACTTAACGCGATAGGCACCGCGTTTGCTCAGGCTGTCAAACAGGCGATAGCTGCCGCCGTAACAGTCGTGTGGAGCCACCAGCAGGTCACCCGGCTTCAGGAATACGGTACACACCAGATGTACCGCCGCCATGCCGGTATTGGTCAGTACCGCACCCACGCCGCCTTCCAGTTCTGCCAGCGCACGCTGCACTACATCACGGGTCGGGTTCCCACGGCGCGAATAGTCGTGCGCGCGCGGTTGGTTGAAATCGAGAAAGTTATAGGTGCTGGAAAGGTGAATCGGTGGGACAACGCAGCCATATTGCTCGTCATCATTCAATCCGCTGCGCACTGCGATGGTTGCCTGTTTACGCGTCATGGTGCATAAATTCCTGCTGAAAAGAGAGAAGGGCTATAGAGTAAACAGGGCAGCTATAGACGTCAATACATCTGGACATCTAAATGTCTTTGCGTATAGATTGAGCAATGGGCCAATAACCGCTAAAATTATGCCGATATCCCCCACAGAAAGTTGTGTTATCGCTGTGTGATACACACCAACTTCGGGCATAATTGGCCGAATTTCGGCATTTCTCATTTAAATATTGATTATGACTAAGGTAACCCATGGCTGAATGGAACGGCGAATATATCAGCCCTTACGCTGAACACGGTAAGAAGAGCGAACAGGTTAAGAAAATCACGGTATCTATTCCGTTGAAAGTACTTAAAATTTTGACCGACGAACGCACCCGTCGCCAGGTCAACAACCTGCGTCATGCCACCAACAGCGAACTGCTGTGTGAGGCATTCCTGCATGCCTTTACGGGCCAGCCTCTGCCTGACGATGTGGATCTGCGTAAAGAGCGCAGCGACGAGATCCCTGAAGAAGCAAAAGCGATTATGCGGGAAATGGGCGTCGATCCCGACACCTGGGAGTATTAACCCGTCGCAAACAGCTCGGTTATCCGGTCGAGCACCTGATGTAAAATCGGGTGCCCGGCCTGCCCCGGCTGCCAGATAGCGACCATCGTATGCACTATCCCGCTGTTCCCCATTTCAGTTTCAATCCGCTCAATATGACTTAGCCTGCCCTCCAGTAAATGTACCGGCAGAAAAGCCCAGCCTGCACCATTCTCCAGCAGCGATTCCAACAGCACGGCATCATTCACAAACTGCACGCGATCGGCGATCTGTAAGCGACGCGCCAGATGGTCTTCCAGGCCCTTATTCGGGATCAGCTGATTGCAGGCCGTCAGCGACAGTTGGCTGACGGGCCGATGCGTGAACAGCGAGGGGCTGGCATACACCCCCATTTCGATGCTGCCCACCGCGCGCCATTTAAAGCGCTCACTGACGGATTTGTTGACCGCCTGATAGATGCCAATATCGCTTTCGCCTTTTTGCAGCGCCTGCTCGGCCTCCTGACGGTCCTGATAACAGAGATTGAGCTGTACCCCCTGCCGACGGCATTCCTCCGCCAGTACGGTCAGTAGCTTGCGTGGCGTGAAAATGTCGTAGCTGAGGGTGAGCGTTTGGGGTGCTTGCTTTTGCTGCTGCATGGCCAGATAGCTGAACGCCTGAGCCTCGTGTAAAAACAGCCTTGCCCGGCGATAAAGCAGGCCGCCGCGCTCGGTTAGCGCAAACGGCCGACAGTGCCGATCGAACAGTGCATAGCCCAGATCCAGTTCCAGATAGTCCAGCAGCTCGCTGACGGTAGTACGATCTTTGTTCATCCGCTTCGCGGCGTGCGTAATGCTGCCGGACTCCACCACGCAGGCAAACGCTTCGATTTGCGCCAGTGAAAAATTAATGGCCATAAGCTCCCTGCTTAAAAAATACCGAAGGGGGAAAATCCCTCAGTTGCCGACTCTTTCCTTTTAAACGTGCTGGCTATGCTGACCATCAGTGAGCAAAAGGAGAAGACAATGAATAAAAAATTATCCAGCCTGGTGGCTGTAGCAATGGGTGCGTCCCTGGCCATCGCGACCATAGGCAGCGCCAGCGCCTGCACCCGCGCATTTTTAAATACCTATCCGGGCTATATGGTCAGCGCACGTAATCTTGATTTCTTCGGCCCGGTCGATCCTTCCCTGGTGATTACTCCACGAGGAATTGAGCACACAGGCAGTGACGGCCCAGGAGCGAAACAGTGGAAAACACGCTACGGTAGTGTAGTCATTTATGCTGACGGTGTTTTTCCAATGGATGGCATGAATGAGAAAGGCCTGGCGGGACACACGCAATATTACACCAACGGGAAACAGGTCCAGGCGGATAACAAGGATAAGCCCGAACTCGATAGCCGCGCATGGCTCAGCTATCTGCTGGATAATTTCGCCACGGTTGATGAAGCGGTGAAGGGTTTAGAGGATGTTCGTCTGGTCGCCAAAAAACTGCCGATTGATTACGCGTCGGATACGAAACATATCGCGCTGGAAGACGTCACCGGTGACTCAGCAATCATTGAAATTGACAACGGTAAGGTCAACATTTACCACAACCGCGACTATCGTGTGATGACCAATCCGCCGTCATACGATCGCCAGCTGGCAAATCTGAAAAAATATCAGGGTGTCGATGAAAACCATATTCCCGGTACGCAAAGCGCGGAAGACCGTTTTGTACGTACCAGCATCGGTGTAAAAAATATCCCGCAGCCGGATAATAAAGCACAGGCACAGGGATTTATTCTGTCGGTAGTCAATAATGCGGCATTCCCGATTAACTACCCGGACGCCAGCGATCCGATGGTGAAATCGATCACCGATGCGTACGCAAAATATTCGAAGTTCCCACAGGAGAATAAAGGCACGTCGACCTACTGGACGACCATTGCCGATCTCAGCCACGGTGAATATCACTTTAAATCGGTCTTCGCGCCATCAGAGGTGATGGTAAAACTGGGAGAGATTAACTTCTCGGCGGGTCAACCGGTAAAACGTATCGACCATCTGCAAAACTATGCGCAAAAAGGCTGGCAGGGTGACGTGCTGAAATACGCTAAGTCCTCCTGATTCCGGAAACAAAAAAACCAGCCTGAGCTGGTTTTTTTGTTCGTACATCCGAAACGTTGACCGTTTCTGACCGGCTGCTTATTTGCTGCCAGGGATGCTGAAACGCTTGTTGAAGCGGTCAACACGTCCACCAGTAGCAACGTCACGCTGCTTGCCAGTGTAGAACGGGTGACATTCGCCACAAACGTCCAGGTTCAGATCGCGACCCGTAGTAGAACGAGTTTTGATTTCGTTACCGCAAGAACATTTAGCAGTAATTTCAACGTAATTTGGGTGAATACCTTTTTTCATGGGAAACCTCAGTTAAGGCCGTGTCGCTCTCCCGCGCCAGGAATGTTTCCTGCACCGGCACCACACGAAGATTAATAGTCAGGTGATATACCCAAACCTCGAAGGTTACGGGCATCGCGATACAAAATACCGTATCAACGGCGGCGAATTATACAGAAATTAACCGTACGCTGCAATCGTATCCGCACATTGCGAACGACACAGTGTACACTAAATGGCCCTGCTTTTCACCCGGATGAAGCCATGCCCGTTGTTCAGGTCGCACTGCCCGTTCCACTTGCGCGCAACTTTGATTATTTGTTGCCACCCCACCTCAGCCACGCCGTTCCCGGTGGCCGCGTCAGCGTGCCGTTCGGTAAACGTAAAGCGATTGGCGTGGTGGTCAGTGTTGGTGAACACAGCGATTACCCTCGCGACCAGTTGAAAAGCGTGCATGAGGTGCTGGACAGTACCCCCCTGTTCTCACCTTCTTTATGGCATATCCTGCTGTGGGCGGCGGACTATTACCATTACCCGCTGGGGGAAGTGCTGTTCCATGCCATGCCGGTTCTGCTGCGGCAGGGAAAAGCCGCGGAAGAGGCCCCGCTCTGGCAGTGGGCCATCACCGAGCAGGGGCGCGCCACGCCGCCGGAAAGCCTGAAGCGTGCGCCAAAACAGCAGCAGGCGCTGGCCGCACTGCGCCAGCGAGCACTTTACCGGCATGAGGTCAGCCAGCACGATATCACCGAAGCAACATTGCAGGCGATCCGGGCGAAGGGACTGTGCGAACTTCACGCGGTGACCCGCGCGATGCAGGACTGGCGTGAAAACTTTGCGGTAAGCGGTGAGAGACTGCGGTTAAACACCGAACAGGCAACGGCAGTTGGCGCTATCCGCAGCGCCGACGATCGCTTCTCCGCCTGGCTCCTGGATGGAATCACCGGTTCGGGGAAAACCGAAGTTTATCTCAGCGTGCTGGAAAATATTCTGGCTAACGGACGCCAGGCGCTGGTGCTGGTGCCGGAAATTGGCCTGACGCCACAAACTATCGCCCGCTTTCGTGAACGCTTTAACGCCCCGGTGGACGTCCTGCACTCCGGGTTGAACGACAGCGAACGCCTGGCGGTTTGGTTGCGCGCTCGCAGCGGTGAGACGGCGATTGTCATTGGCACCCGCTCAGCGCTGTTTACGCCGTTTGCCCGACTGGGCGCCATCATTATTGATGAAGAGCACGACGGCTCATACAAACAGCAGGAGGGCTGGCGCTATCACGCCCGCGATCTGTCGGTGTTGCGTGCCCGCCAGGAAGATATTCCGGTGGTGATGGGGTCCGCGACGCCTGCACTTGAAACGTTACACAACGTGCAGCTGGGCAAATATCACCTGCTCAACCTCAGCAAACGCGCCGGAAATGCCACGCGCGCCACGCAGTTACTGATCGACCTGAAAGGCGTGAAACTCCAGGGCGGCTTATCTCCGCTGCTGATTAAAAAAATTGGCGAGCACTTAAAGGCGGATAATCAGGTTCTGCTGTTCCTTAACCGCCGTGGATTTTCCCCCACGTTGCTGTGCCACGAGTGCGGCTGGATTGCCGAATGCCAGCGCTGCGACCGCTACTACACGCTGCATCAGAATCAGCGCCAGCTACGTTGCCACCACTGCGATAGTCAGCGCCCGATACCGCATCAGTGCCCCCAGTGTGGATCGACGCATCTGGTGCCCGTCGGGCTGGGTACGGAACAGCTGGAACATAACCTCAGCACACTGTTCCCCGACGTGCCGCTGTCGCGTATCGACAGGGATACCACCAGCCGTAAGGGCGCACTGGAGCAGCAGCTGGCGGAAGTACATCGTGGCGGAGCGCGTATTCTCGTTGGCACGCAGATGCTGGCGAAAGGGCATCACTTTCCTGACGTGACGCTGGTTTCCCTGCTCGACGTTGACGGCGCGCTGTTCTCTGCGGATTTCCGCTCCGCCGAGCGCTTTGCCCAACTCTACACTCAGGTAGCAGGGCGAGCAGGACGGGCGGGCAAACAGGGGGAAGTGCTGTTGCAGACCCATCACCCGGACCACCCTTTACTGCAAACGCTGCTGAAGCAGGGCTACGATGCCTTTGCTAAACAGGCGCTCAGCGAGCGCAAAAGCGTATTTCTACCGCCCTTTACCAGCCACGCGCTGTTCCGCGCGGAGGATCACGATAATCAACAGGCTTCCCTGTTTCTTCAGCAGCTGCGCAACCTGCTGGAAGCCAGCCCGCTGAACGACGACGGCTTCTGGGTGATGGGGCCGGTGCCGGCTCTGCAGGCCAAGCGAAGCGGTCGATACCGCTGGCAGCTGTTGCTGCAACACCCTTCCCGCGCCGTACTGCAGCGGCTGATTAAATCCAGCCTGCCGCTTATCGGCACGCTTCCCCAATCACGCAAAGTGAAATGGTCGCTGGATATCGATCCCGCGGAGGGCTAATTCACCGGCACTGGTCGCACGGAAGCAGAATGCGTAAACGTTTGCATGGCAAAGTTGCGGCGTAGATCGAAAAAAGTCGCACAAGTCACATTTTTTATGCAAATTAAGTAACAGCAGTTCGCTGCATCTGTAAAAATGCGCAATGGTCAGCAAAGGGATACGCGGCCTGCCACTGAAAGAGCACATTATCACCCGTTAGTCAGGTCAGCTTCGGCTGGCGTGAGGAGAAAAGCGTTGGAGCACAATCAAGAGACAACAGCAGCGACCATGAAGGACGTAGCTGAAAAAGCAGGCGTATCAACGGCAACGGTCTCCCGTGCCCTGATGAACCCGGAAAAGGTCTCCGCCGCGACACGCAGTAAAGTTGAACAGGCGGTGATTGCCGTCGGTTATTCCCCGCATTCAATGACGCGCAGCGCCAGGCGTAGCGAATCACGGACTATTCTGGTTATCGTGCCGGATATCTGCGACCCGTTTTTTAGTGAAATGATTCGCGGGATCGAGGTTGTTGCCGCAGATCAGGGCTATCTGGTTCTGATTGGCGACTGTGCCCACCAGAATCAGCAGGAAAAATCGTTTCTGAATTTAATGCTGACGCGTCAAATCGACGGCATGGTACTGCTGGGATCGCAGCTACCTTTTGAAGCCGGGCTGGAAGAACAACGCAACCTGCCGCCGATGGTGATGGCCAACGAATTTGCACCAGAGCTTGAACTGCCCACCGTGCATATCGACAACCTGACCGCCGCGTTTGAAGCAGTAAATCATCTGCAAAAGCTGGGCCACCGCCGCATCGCCTGCATATCAGGGCCGGAAGATATGCCGCTGTGTCAGTATCGCCTGCAGGGCTACATTCAGGCCTTACGCCGCAGCGGTATGAGCGTGGACCCTCAGTACATCGTGCGCGGTGATTTTACCTTTGACGCCGGAACGCATGCGATGAAAAAGCTGATGGCGCTGCCAAAACCCCCCGATGCCCTGTTCTGCCATAGCGACATCATGGCGCTGGGCGCGATGTCGCAGGCGAAGAATATGGGCCTGAAAATCCCGAAGGACCTGTCCATTATTGGCTTTGATGACATTGAATTATCACGCTACAGTGACCCGCAGCTGACCACCGTTGCGCAGCCGCGATTTAACATTGGGCGCGAAGCGATGCTACTCTTGCTGGAACAGCTTCAGGGGCGGATGGTAAATGTTGGCTCTCGTCTACTGGATTTTGAGTTAAAGATCCGCGGTAGTACGGCACCCTCACTGCGCGATGAAGATTAACATATTGTGTAATGGTCATTTTCGCCAACTGCGACCTGGCGCAAAATCAGCGGATTCTTAGTAAGATCGCCGCTGGTCAAACTTCCGACCCTTAAGTAACATGACGGGCTGTAGCCGGGTGCCCATCGCGATTTTGCCCGGTCTTCTTTCATTGATTATTAACGGAACGATAGTGGCACAAAAAGATTATGTAGGCCGCGGGCGTTCGACAGGGACGCGTCGCAAGACCAACAGTCGCAGTAAAAAGCGCAGCGGTGGCTCAGGCGTATCAAAGTTTATGACCATGCTGGCCGTTGCAGTCCTCGTCACCTTTGTCGGTGGTTTGTGGTTTATTGCGCATCATAAAAAAGAAGACACCCCCGTCATCACCGATCATAAAGCCACCGGTAACGGCCTGCCGCCGAAACCCGAGGAACGCTGGCGCTATATCAAAGAGTTAGAGAATCGCCAGATAGGTGTGCCTACGCCGACAGAACCTTCATCCGGCGGTGAAGCCCATTCGCAGACACAGCTGACTAACGAACAGAGGCAGCTGCTGGAGCAAATGCAGGCCGATATGCGCCAGCAGCCAACCCAGCTGAATGAGGTGCCGTGGAATGAGCAAACCCCAGCTCAACGCCAGCAGACCATACAGCGTCAGAATCAGCTACAGCAGCAGTCACGTATGCCGCAGCAGGTTCAGCAGCAGCCGGTAAGAACCCAGCAAAACCAACCGGTGCAGACATATCAGCAACCTGCAAGAACGCAGCAGGCCCAGCCGGTACAGCAAAATCAGCAGCAGGTGCGAACCCAGCAGCAGACGCAACAGACCGAGCGAGCCGCGCAGCAGCAAAACCAGGCTCAGCAGAAACCGGCACCGATAACCCCTGTCACCCGTGAACCAGCACGGCAGCAGGAAGTTGCTGCTCAGCCAAAAGCTGAAACGAAGCCGAAAGAAGCCGAAAAAGAGAAGCAGCAGCGCTGGATGGTGCAGTGCGGTTCCTTCAAAGGAACTGACCAGGCGGAGTCCGTTCGCGCAGCGCTGGCCTTTGAAGGTTTCGAAAGCCGCATTACCACCGGCGGCGGCTGGAACCGCGTGGTGATTGGTCCGTATGGCAACCGTGCCGCCGCTGATAGCGCGCTGAAAAATCTTCGTGGTTCCGGCCACTCAAATTGTATTCCTCTCGCCGTTGGGGGTTGAAACCCCTAAAAGTCGCCCCATATCAGATTGCATCAGTGTCCCCGCACGAAAAGTGCGGGGACCTCACCAACTGCAACAAGGGGTCCGCCCGTGACAACAATAGTAAGTGTACGACGCAACGGCCAGGTAGTAATTGGCGGCGATGGCCAGGCTACCCTCGGTAATACCGTAATGAAAGGCAACGTTAAAAAAGTGCGTCGTCTCTACAATGACAAAGTCATTGCCGGTTTTGCTGGCGGTACCGCAGATGCTTTTACCCTTTTCGAACTGTTTGAACGCAAACTGGAAATGCACCAGGGACACCTGGTGAAAGCCGCGGTTGAGCTGGCAAAAGACTGGCGCACCGACCGTATGCTGCGCAAGCTTGAAGCGTTGCTGGCCGTCGCCGATGAAAATGCCTCGCTGATCATTACCGGCAACGGTGACGTTATCCAGCCAGAAAACGATTTGATTGCCATCGGTTCAGGTGGACCTTACGCACAGGCAGCCGCTCGTGCATTACTGGAAAACACTGACATTGGCGCGCGCGATATTGTGGAGAAAGCGCTGGGTATTGCAGGTGATATCTGCATCTATACCAACCACAACCTCACCATCGAAGAATTAGCGTCTAAAGCGTAAGGACCCAATTTATGTCTGAAATGACCCCGCGCGAAATCGTCAGCGAACTGAACAGATTCATCATCGGCCAGGACGGCGCCAAGCGCGCAGTGGCGATTGCCCTGCGTAACCGCTGGCGTCGTATGCAGCTGGACGAAGAGCTTCGCCATGAAGTCACGCCAAAAAATATTCTGATGATTGGCCCAACCGGCGTCGGTAAAACCGAAATCGCCCGTCGCCTGGCAAAACTGGCCAATGCGCCATTCATCAAAGTGGAAGCCACTAAATTCACCGAAGTGGGCTATGTAGGTAAAGAAGTGGATTCGATCATCCGCGATCTGACCGACTCGGCGATTAAAATGGTTCGCTCCCAGGCGATTGAAAAAAATCGCTACCGCGCTGAAGAAATGGCAGAAGACCGCATTCTTGACGTGCTGATCCC
The DNA here is from genome assembly GCF_016909495.1 of Pantoea coffeiphila. GTDB lineage: Bacteria > Pseudomonadota > Gammaproteobacteria > Enterobacterales > Enterobacteriaceae > Erwinia > Erwinia coffeiphila. Next base: position 30,978 of record NZ_JAFBFW010000010.1, read on the forward strand.
CCCGGCTAAAAACAACTGGGGCCAGTCGGAAGCGCCTGCCGAACCGTCTGCCGCACGCCAGTCCTTCCGCAAGAAACTGCGCGAAGGCCAGCTTGACGATAAAGAAATCGAAATCGATCTGGCCGCTGTTTCCGCCGGTGTTGAAATTATGGCACCTCCGGGCATGGAAGAGATGACCAGCCAGCTGCAATCGATGTTCCAGAATATCGGCGGCCAGAAGCAGAAGCCGCGTAAGCTGAAAATCAAAGATGCGATGAAGCTGCTGGTGGAAGAAGAAGCGGCCAAGCTGGTTAATCCGGAAGAACTTAAGCAGGATGCCATCGAAGCCGTAGAGCAGCACGGTATTGTGTTTATCGACGAGATCGACAAAGTCTGTAAGCGCGGCGAATCCTCAGGCCCTGACGTTTCCCGCGAAGGTGTTCAGCGCGATCTGCTGCCGCTGGTAGAAGGCTGTACCGTTTCGACCAAGCACGGCATGGTGAAAACTGACCACATTCTGTTTATCGCCTCGGGTGCATTCCAGGTTGCCAGCCCGTCAGACCTGATCCCTGAGCTTCAGGGGCGCCTGCCGATCCGCGTTGAGTTACAGGCGCTGACCACGCATGACTTCGAACGTATCCTGACGGAACCGAGCGCGTCGATCACCGTGCAGTACAAAGCGCTGATGGGTACTGAAGGCGTGGATATTAACTTTACCGAAGACGGCATCAGCAAAATTGCCGCCGCCGCCTGGCAGGTGAACGAAACCGCTGAGAATATCGGTGCACGCCGCCTGCATACGGTACTGGAGCGCCTGATGGAGGAAATCTCCTATGACGCCAGCGATCTGAACGGTCAGTCGATCACCATCGATGCCGAGTATGTCAGTAAGCATCTGGATGAACTGGTTGCAGACGAAGATCTGAGCCGCTTTATTCTGTAACGACGGTGAACTGCCGTACTACGGGGGCCAGTATATGGCCCCCGTTTTTTTTGGTTAAATTTCCAGCCAACTTGACCAGGGTTAATTCCTGGGGGCACTAAGCGCCTTACACTGCTTCTAAAACGTTGATCCGGCTTTTCCGGACCCGCCAATCAGAGCAGAGGCCTGCCTATGACCGACAACAGCCAGCTGGCTACCCCAATCAGTCACCCACAGGCATGGATTGAGAGTTTGCGCCCGCGCACGCTCCCGCTGGCCTGCGCATCGATAATTACCGGCAGCGCGCTGGCGTGGTGGCAGGGTTCATTCAATCTCACGACGGCACTGCTGGCACTGTTAACCACCGTGCTGCTGCAAATCCTCTCTAATCTGGCAAACGACTATGGCGATGCGGTAAAAGGCAGCGATACGCCGGCGCGTATAGGACCTCTGCGCGGTATGCAAAAAGGGGCAATTACCCAGCAGCAGATGCGAATGGCAATGGCTCTCGCCGTGGCACTATCAATGCTGAGCGGTATTATGCTGCTGATAAGGTCCTGCAAAACCCTGAGCGACATGCTGGGCTTTCTGTTGCTTGGCGCACTGGCAATCGTTGCCGCTATCGCCTATACGGTGGGCAGAAAACCCTACGGCTATCTTGGCCTGGGTGACGTATCGGTGATGATTTTCTTTGGCTGGCTTGGCGTTATCGGCAGCTGGTATCTGCAAACTCACCAATTTAATTTGCTACCACTGCTGCCCGCCACCGGCTGTGGTCTGATGGCAACGGCAGTGCTTAACGCCAACAATATGCGCGATATCGAAAACGATCGCCAAAACGGCAAATTCACCCTGGCAGTTCGCCTCGGCCCACGGCGCGCACGGCACTATCATGTCCTGCTGCTGGCGGGCGCGATAGCCAGCTTCACGCTGTTTACGCTGATGAATAATCCGCAGCCCTTCGGCTGGCTGTTCCTGCTGGCGGTGCCGCTGCTGTGGCAGCAGATGCGCTATGTGCTGCAGGAATCCAGCGCGATGGCAATGCGCCCGCTGCTGGTGAGAACGGTCAAAACGGCGCTGTTGATCAATGTGCTGTTTGCCATTGGACTGCTGTTGAGCTAATCGCGATGTACTTGACCCATCGTAACTTTTAACAATTGATGATTTTGCCAACAGTGACGATTAAGCGATATACTTAAGCTCCCTGTAGCAAACAGACGAAATCCCTATGAAATACGATACCTCAGAACTGTGCGACATCTATCACGAAGACGTGAATGTCGTTGAACCGCTCTTCTCAAACTTTGGTGGCCGCACCTCGTTTGGTGGGCAAATCATTACGGTAAAATGTTTCGAGGACAACGGTCTGCTTTATGATTTGCTGGAGGAAAATGGCCGGGGCCGGATACTGCTGGTTGACGGCGGCGGTTCCGTGCGTCGTGCGCTGGTTGATGCCGCACTGGCAAGGCTGGCAGTACAGAATGAATGGGAAGGCATTGTGGTCTACGGCTCAGTGCGCCAGGTAGACGACCTGGAAGAGCTGGATATCGGCATTCAGGCGATTGCTGCCATTCCTGCCGGCGCTGCCGGAGAAGGGATTGGTGAAAGCGATGTGCGCGTTAATTTCGGTGGCGTTACCTTCTTCTCTGGCGATCATCTCTACGCCGATAACACCGGTATGATCCTGTCTGAAGACCCGCTCGATCTCGAATAACGGATACAAAAACGGGTGCCGCTGGCACCCGCTCTCTGCAGACTCACTTTAATAAAAAGTGAAGTCTTACACTTCTTCCATTTTACCCAGCAGCGCACGCAGGCGATCCTGCCACACGTGCTGCTCTTCCTTTAGCTGCTGGTTTTCACGCACCAGCGCTTCGCTATTACCAGCAGCATGTTGAATTTGCTGATTCAGATTTCCATTCTGTTCTTTAAGCTCTTCGATCTCCATCTGCAACAGCGTGATGGTATCAATCGCCTGCTGCACTTTTGCTTCCAGTTTCTCGAATACTTCAAATGACATATCTATAACCTCTCCTAATCGCAGGGCGCTGATGATGCTAGCCGCAGGGATAAGGAGTGAACCGACATTCCGCGGATAACAACGATTCTTCGATTGTAAGTAGACGCGCATAGCAAGTCCAGCAGCTAAGCCAGTTGGGGTGCAGTCTGTAACAATTTTCAGCGTAGACCTGGTTTACGTAACATATTCACGCAATAAGGTGGGGGCGAGGTTAATGAGTTGAACATTTCGTTACCGCTTAAACGCGCAGCATAGTGATTTTAAGCACCCTGAAATACGCGAATTCGCTCATTTTTATGACACAGTACACAACTTTTGATTTCGCTATTTCTCGTTTATGCTCGTTAACGATAAATTCACATCAGCCCTACAAAAGACTTGGGCGGCTCAGGGAATGAGAAAAACGATGATAGTAAACTCTTAACTCGCCTTCAGGAATTTCAACATGAGTCATGCAACAAGCACACTTAAAGGACAATGCATCGCCGAGTTTCTTGGCACCGCGACCATCCTCTTCTTTGGTGCAGGCTGTGTCGCTGCGTTAAAACTCGCTGGTGCTGCTTTTGGCCAGTGGGAAGTCAGCATCGTGTGGGGTGTCGCCGTTGCCATGGCGGTCTACCTCAGCGCGGGCATCTCCGGTGCACATCTGAATCCTGCTGTCAGTATTGCCCTGTGGTTATTTGCCAATTTTGAAGGACGTAAATTGCTCCCCTACATCATTTCTCAGATAGCCGGCGCGTTCTGCGCGGCTGCGCTGGTGTACGGGCTCTACTACAATTTATTCCTCGACTACGAACAGACTCATCAGCTGGTACGCGGTAGCGTAGAAAGCCTGGACGTTGCTGGCGTGTTCTCAACCTATCCAAACCCGCATATCAGCGTGGGGCAGGCGTTCCTGGTTGAAGCCGTGATCACCGCCGTAATGATGGCGCTGATTATGGCCCTGACCGATGACGGCAACGGCCTTCCGCGCGGGCCTCTGGCACCGCTGTTGATTGGTCTGCTGATTGCCGTGATTGGTGCAGCAATGGGCCCGCTGACTGGATTTGCTCTGAACCCGGCACGTGATTTCGGTCCTAAGCTGTTCGCATCACTCGCAGGCTGGGGCAGCATGGCCTTCACCGGCGGTCGCGATATTCCTTATTTCCTCGTGCCAATCTTCGGGCCGATGCTCGGTGCAATCGTTGGCGCATTTGGCTACCGTTCTCTGATTGGCCGCAATCTGCCGGGCCAGACGGCGGTAAAGAAGGATGAAGTGGTGCAGCGCGCTGCACAGCGTAAAGCGTAATCCTGCTATACCCGCTCCGGCGGGTATAACTCTCGAACTCATCAGGAAGACATTATGACCGTAGAAAAAAAATATATCGTCGCACTCGACCAGGGAACTACCAGCTCACGTGCGGTAATTCTGGATCATGATTCCAACATCGTTGCCGTGTCGCAGCGCGAATTCCAGCAAATTTATCCGAAAGCGGGCTGGGTTGAGCATGATCCGATGGATATCTGGGCGTCACAAAGTTCAACCCTGGTTGAAGTGTTGGCACACGCGGACATCCGTTCTGATGAGATCGCCGCCATTGGTATCACCAACCAGCGCGAAACCACTATCGTCTGGGATAAAGAAACCGGTAAGCCAATCTATAACGCCATCGTCTGGCAGGACCCGCGTACCGCAGACTACTGCGCAAAACTGAAGAAAGAAGGCCTGGAAGAGTACATCCAGCACACCACTGGTCTGGTGATTAACCCGTACTTCTCCGGGACCAAAGTGAAGTGGATACTCGATCATGTAGAAGGCTCACGTGAACGTGCCCGCCGTGGCGAGCTGCTGTTCGGCACCGTCGATTCCTGGCTGGTGTGGAAAATGACACAGGGACGGGTGCACATCACCGACTTTACTAACGCCTCGCGTACCATGATGTTTAACATTCACAAGCTGGAGTGGGATCAGCGCATGCTGGACATCCTCGACATCCCGCGTGAAATGCTGCCTGAAGTGAAATCTTCTTCAGAAGTGTACGGCCAGACCAACATCGGTGGTAAAGGTGGTACCCGTATTCCTATCGCCGGTATCGCTGGCGATCAGCAGGCTGCTCTGTACGGTCAGCTTTGCGTGCAGCCGGGTATGGCGAAAAATACTTACGGCACCGGCTGCTTTATGCTGATGAACACCGGTAAAGAAGCAGTCACCTCAACTCATGGCCTGCTGACTACCATCGCCTGCGGTCCACGCGGCGAAGTGAACTATGCACTGGAAGGTGCCGTATTTATCGGTGGTGCATCCATTCAGTGGCTGCGTGACGAGATGAAGCTGATCAGCGATTCTGCTGATTCAGAATATTTTGCTACCAAGGTGAAGGATTCCAACGGCGTCTACATGGTTCCGGCCTTTACCGGCCTGGGCGCACCGTACTGGGACCCGTATGCACGCGGCGCGATCTTCGGTCTGACCCGTGGAGCAAATGCCAACCACATTATTCGCGCCACGCTGGAATCTATCGCTTATCAGACTCGCGACGTGCTGGAAGCCATGCAGAATGACGCCAATACCCGCCTGCAGTCGCTGCGTGTGGACGGCGGTGCCGTTGCCAATAACTTCCTGATGCAGTTCCAGTCGGATATCCTGGGCACCCGCGTTGAGCGCCCTGAAGTTCGTGAAGTGACCGCATTGGGTGCCGCGTATCTGGCAGGACTGGCGGTAGGCTTCTGGCAGGATCTGGAAGAGGTTCGCGCCAAGTCGGTTATCGAGCGTGAATTCCGCCCTGGCATCGAAACCACCCAGCGTAACGTGCTTTACGCGGGCTGGAAGAAAGCCGTTGCCCGCGCTCAGGCGTGGGAAGATCAGGACAACTAAGGATTTACCCGCCCGCAGTCGCCGACTGCGGGCACCTCCTCCCCTCCCCGCCTGTGATAAACTTCCCGCCTCATCACTTTTCCGAGGCACGTCATGAAACGAGAACTGGCAATTGAATTTTCACGCGTAACCGAAGCGGCGGCGCTGGCTGGCTATAAATGGCTGGGGCGCGGTGACAAGAATGCGGCCGATGGCGCGGCGGTACACGCCATGCGCATCATGCTTAACAAGGTGGATATTGACGGTCAGATCGTGATTGGCGAAGGGGAAATTGATGAAGCGCCGATGCTGTACATCGGCGAAAAAGTGGGCAGTGGCAGTGGCGATGCGGTGGATATTGCCGTTGATCCGATCGAAGGTACGCGTATGACGGCCCTGGGCCAGGCGAACGCACTGGCGGTGCTGGCGGTCGGCGATAAAGGCACCTTCCTGCATGCCCCCGATATGTATATGGAAAAGCTGGTTGTCGGCCCCGGCGCGAAAGGCGCTATCGACCTGAACCTTCCGCTGGAAGAGAACCTGCAGCGTATTGCTACCGCGCTCGACAAGCCGCTCAGCGAGCTGACCGTCACGCTGCTGGCGAAGCCGCGCCACGATGCGGTGATTGCCCGCCTCCAGCAGCTTGGTGTACGCGTATTCACCTTCCCGGATGGCGATGTAGCAGCATCAATCCTTACCTGCATGCCGGACAGCGAAGTAGACGTGATGTACGGTATCGGCGGCGCGCCGGAGGGCGTGATCTCTGCGGCAGTGATCCGCGCACTGGATGGCGATATGCAGGGCCGTTTACTGGCTCGTCATGAGGTGAAAGGCGATACGGCGGAAAACCGTCGTCTGGGCGAGCAGGAAGTTCAGCGCTGCCATGAAATGGGCATTGATGCCGGGAAAGTATTGCTGCTCGATCAGATGGCGCGCAACGATAACGTGATCTTTTCTGCCACCGGCATCACCAGCGGCGATCTGCTGAAGGGCATCACCCGGAAAGGCAATATGGCGACCACCGAAACGCTGCTGATCCGCGGTAAATCTCGCACCATTCGCCGTATCCAGTCCATTCACTATCTCGACCGTAAAGACGACAATCTTCATCCATTTATTCTGTAATTCACTCGCCGGGGCCAGCCGCTGATTGCTGGCTCCGGCGTTGCTGGTTTAGCGTCAAACGGTCTGCGGCTCCGGACGCTTCGACAGCGGCAGCCAGCAGAACAGAATTAACAGCGAAGTCGCAAACATCAACATCCCGAGGCTGAACTGCCCGTTTTGCGGCAGCAGCGCAGAAAGCCAGGCAGTCAGCCCCGATCCCAGATTCTGCAACCCACCGACCAGCGCACCGGCAGTGCCCGCCATATAGGGCCAGGGCTCCATCGCTCCGGTTGTGGCCAGCGGAAACAGCATGCCTGCGCCAAAGAAAAACAGTGAAGCGGGCACAATCAGCGTCCACAGATTCATCACGCCCAGCCAGCCGGGGAGCCACATCAGTACGCCTGCCAGCAGGCAGCTGTTCACCGCATACCACATAATGGTGGTGAAGGGCTTATCGCTTTTACCGGCAAACCAGGCGCCAAAAAACGCCGCCGGCAGCGGCAGGATAAACAGCAAACTGACGGCGAAGCTGCTCATTCCCAGAACGCCGCCCATCAATACGCCGCAGCTGGCTTCAAATACCGCAATACCGGCCAGCGCACCGATCAGAATTACCAGATAGCGTACAAAGCTGCTGTCGGCCAGCAGGGGACGATAGCGTGAAAATAGCGGGCGAGGCTGCACGGTCTGCGGGCGTGTTTCCGGCATCCATCGCAGAATGGCGCAGCTGACCATCAGGCACAGCAGCAGGAGAAACGCAAAGCACGCCTGCCAACCGAACAGCCGGGTCAGTCCTGCACCGATTAGGGGAGCGATCAGCGGGCTTATAAGGATACCCATATTTAACAGGCTGTTGGCATGGCGCAGCGCCCTGCCCTCATACAGATCGCGCGGCATGGTCCGTGCCATTACGCCCGCCACCCCCGTCCCCAGCCCCTGGATCGCCGCCCCCAGCACCAGCCCGTTCAGGCTGTGCGCCAGCAAAGCCGTCAGCGAGCCGAGGATAAATATCCCCATACCGAGCAGAACCACCGGCCGTCGGCCAATACTGTCCGAGAGCGGGCCATAAAACAGCTGAGAGGCACCGTAGGTCATCAGATATGCCGCCATCACCCGCTGAACGGCACCGTCGCCAACATGAAATGCCGCCGCAATGGTGGACATCGCCGGAACATAAATAGTCTGCGCCATTTGTCCAACCGCCAGCAGGGCAATCAACATCACTAACAGATGTCCATTTTCAATCTTTTTCATCGCGCCATATCAGTATAAATAACGGTAAAATTTTTCGTATCCAGAGGATCAGACAAATGGATACGCTCATTGCCGGAGAAAATATCAGGAATGGATGACAAAGCGAGGACTGAACCCAAAATAAGCCACCTGCACCTGTCACTAAAATCGGGCGCAGCTGTAAAACAATTTTTACGCTAAGGTAAATTCGTGCGCATACTTTGTTTATACGAGCTTTACCGCCGCCGGAAACTGGAAAAACCACTCACAGCTGACGAAGATAGCCGCAGAGAAGCCAATCCTGCCGCAACTGAGTTAAGGAGTTTGTTATGGCCGCCTGGGTCAACGCCCGAGTAGAAAAAGTGACGAACTGGACGGAGAGCCTGTTCAGTATCATTGTGACCGCCCCCATCGACCCCTTTACCGCCGGTCAGTACGCCAAGCTGTCGCTGGAAGTTAACGGTGAACGCGTGGTTCGCGCCTATTCCTTTGTGAATGCACCGAGTAATAAAAATCTTGAGTTCTATCTGGTGCTGGTTCCTGAGGGTAAGCTCAGCCCGCTACTGTATGCGCTGAAGCCGGGTGATGAGGTAATGATTACCCAGGACGCGCAGGGCTTTTTTGTTATCGAAGAAATTCCGCAATGCGATACGCTGTGGATGCTGGCAACAGGTACCGCCATTGGCCCTTATCTGTCGATTTTAGAAGAAGGGAAAGGGCTGGATCGCTTTAAGAATATCGTACTGCTTCATGCCGCGCGCTACGCCCGGGATTTGAGCTATCTGCCGCAGATGCAGCAGCTACAGCAGCGCTATAACGGCCAGCTGCAGATTCAAACGGTAGTGAGTCGTGAAGAAGCCGAAGGCTCGCTGACCGGCAGGGTGCCGGCACTGATTGCCAGCGGCCAGCTGGAGGCCGCAACCGGCCTGAAAATCGATGCTGAGTCGAGCCACGTCATGCTGTGCGGTAACCCGGAGATGGTAAAAGACACCCAGCAGCTGTTGAAAGATACGCGCGGAATGCGCAAGCACTTCAAGCGTAAACCGGGCCACATGACCAGCGAACACTACTGGTAATCAGGCTGTTCCACGGCGCAGGAACACCACATACTGCGCCGTCTTACCGTAACGGTTATCGCCATCCGTACCGCGGAAGAAGCCAAGTTCAACCATCATGCTGACCAGAATCAGCGTGGGGATAAAACGCCCCACCAGCCACTGCGCATCGGCCGGCAGCATCGACCAGTTACCGGCCATCAGCACCCACGCGAGGATCAGCAGCAGCGCCCACTGGCCGCCCTTGTTGCGGTCGTGTAATCGTTTCACCAGCACTGCGCTGACCGGCCACAGCAGCGCCACCACGCAAAATGCCGCCAGTTGCATATCCATCAAACCGTTACCGGCAAGACTAAACAACAGCGTCAATAGCAGTATCCAGACCACCTGCCAGATCCAGAAATCCCGCCGCCTGAGACGGCCACGAAACGAGAAACACCATTGTTGTAGAGTCATTATTTTTCCCAGTGTCAGGGTGCCCTTTGACTTTTCCAGTCATTGTCCGTTTTAATCTTGAGCAGAGTTTACTGGTTAGGGCCATGAAAATGAATCAAGCGATCTGGGCAGCGATTATCCTGCTGACCACACTGAACATCGCTACAGCAAAAGCCGATCCCGATCCTCAGGACCGGGCAGAACATATGCCTGCGGCACCCTATCTGCAAATGGGGGCCCCAACCTTTGATATGACCATTGGCCAGTTTCGTGAAAAATATAATGCTGCCAACGCAACGTTACCGTTAGGTGAATATCGCGCAATTGACACACCCGATGATAAAAGCAATCTGACCCGTGCCGCCAGTAAGATCAACGAAAATCTTTACGCGTCCACGGCACTTGAACACGGCAGCGGGAAAATCAAAACGCTACAGCTCACCTGGCTACCCATACCCGGGCCGGAACAGAAAGCCGCGCGGGAAAAGGCACTGGCCTATATGGCGGCGTTTGTGCGGTTCTTTGAACCGATGCTCAGCGATGAACAAAGTCAGAAACGGGTGAACGATCTGCTGGCGAAAGGCAAGAATTCGCGATATTACCAACAGACGGAGGGGGCGTTGCGCTACATTGTGGCGGATAACGGCGAAAAGGGGCTTACTTTCGCGATCGAACCGCTAAAACTGGCTCTCGCGGCCCCCTGAATCGATTCATGCAAACGATGACGAAAAGCAAAGCCTTTCGCATATTTGATCTCTATACTGTCGGCAGACAACGCTGCCTGCCGGCAGCTTTAATACTCTCTAAGCGTGGAGGATACAATGCGACATCCATTAGTGATGGGTAACTGGAAACTGAACGGTAGCAAGCACATGGTCAATGAGCTGATCGCCGGTCTGCGTAACGAACTGAGCGGTGTTGACGGTTGTGGCGTGGCAATTGCCCCACCGGCGATCTATCTGGATCAGGCAAAACATGCCATTTCCGGTAGCCATATCGTACTGGGTGCGCAGAACGTTGACGTGAACCTGTCAGGTGCGTTCACCGGCGAAACCTCTGCCGACATGCTGAAAGATATCGGTGCGCAGTACATCATTATCGGTCACTCTGAGCGTCGTACCTATCACGCCGAGAGCGACGAATTCATTGCTAAAAAATTCGCCATCGTGAAAGCGGCAGGCCTGGTGCCAGTTCTGTGCATCGGTGAAACCGACGCTGAAAACGAAGCGGGCAAAACCGAAGAAGTTTGCGCTCGTCAGATCGACGCGGTGCTGAAAACTCAGGGCGCTGAAGCCTTCAACGGCGCGGTTATCGCCTATGAGCCAGTATGGGCCATCGGTACCGGCAAATCAGCCACCCCTGAGCAGGCTCAGGCGGTACACAAGTTCATCCGTGACCATATCGCGAAGCAGGATGCGGCCGTGGCAGCACAGGTCATCATCCAGTACGGCGGTTCCGTTAACGATAAAAACGCAGCAGAGCTGTTCGGTCAGCCGGACATCGACGGCGCGCTGGTTGGCGGTGCATCGCTGAAAGCCGACGCGTTCGCGGTTATCGTGAAAGCCGCTGCCGCAGCGAAAAAAGCCTGATCCTCATCCCTGCCCTTCGGGGCAGGGATAGTTAGCCAAACTCCTCCACCAGCGCCTTCAGTCTGGCCGCACTCGCGGCAAAACCACCTTCCGGCAAATTAGTCACCCCTAAAACCAGCCCGCAGTAAGCCGTTTTATCCTGATACCACACCGACAGCGGTGACGGGGCCATACCGTACGCCAGCGCCGCCTTTGCAATCTGTACATCGCGCGTGCCCTGCGGCAGGGGAATAATCACCGCCAGTGCCGCACGCGACAACGCTGTAAAATGCGGCTCAAGCGCCTGTAGCAGCTCGTTAAGCCGGGCGGCATACAGCCGCTTCATCCGCCGCAGATGGCGCATGTAGTGCCCCTCATGCAGAAATTCCGCCACCGCGTTATGCAGAACGGATGACGATGCCGGAGCCAGCAGCGCCACCGTTTCCGCAAAATGCCCGGCCAGCGCGTCCGGCACCACCAGATACCCCATACGTAGCGCCGGGCTGAGCGTTTTACTGAACGTGCCGATATGCAACACGCGCTCTGCATCCAGCGCCGCCAGGGCAGGAGCCGCCCGACCCTGCAATTGCAGTTCGCCAAGATAATCATCTTCGATAATCCAGCTATCCTGCCGCCGCGCCCAGGCCAGCAGCTCGCCGCGGCGCGCAAGCGATAATGTCACGCCGAGCGGTGACTGCTGCCCCGGCGTCACCAGCGCCACGCGGGCGTCGTCCGCCAGCCGTATACCGTCCGCAACGGAAATTCCCTGCTCATCTACCGGCACCGGAACCGCCTCGATTCCGGCCAGGTTCAGTGCACGGCGAGCCAGCAGATAGCCCGGATCTTCGCTCCAGGCACGCGAACCGTGCAGCCCTAACGCCAGGCAGATAATGCCCAGCGCACCGGTATAGCCATTGGTGATAATGACCTGCGAGGCCTGGCAGCGGATACCGCGCGCCAGCGACAGATAGCTCACCAGCTCCTGACGCAGTGCCAGGCTGCCGCGCGGATCGGCATACCCCGTTGCCCCTCCGGCAATCTCCCGAACGTGACGGGCCAGAATGCGCGACCAGACTTTGGCCGGAAAAGCATCGCTGGCAGGAGCTCCCATCTGAAAAGTCATTGGCACCACGTCAAAGGCATGGACGACATCCGCCAGCGGGGCCAGCACCGGTGCATTCTGCGGTATTGCGTGGGCGGCGGGCAGAACGGCACTGACCCAGGTTCCTGCCGCACCACGGGCCACCAGCAGCTGGCTGTCTACCAGCAAATCGTAGGCGTTGCGCACCGTACCGCGCGCAACGCCCAGCGCAACCGCCAGATCGCGGCAGGAAGGCACGCGCGATCCCGCCGGGAGGCGACCTTCCGCAATCGCCTGGGCCATCCCGGCACGAATCTGCTCCGTCAGCGAACGATCGGCATAGCGCTGCAGGCCAATCTGTTCCGCCGTCTGCACGGCAGATGGACCACTGTTTTTGTCAATTCCTGGCACTTTTATTGCCCCATCAAACCGATGAAAATAGTCATCAGCAGCGAATGCTGTCGATCATTCACGCCAATCCCCCCTGTCTTTGGAGACACAAATATGAGCGAACGTATTGATTTTAATGCCACCTCCCCTGCCGGAATGAAGGCGCTGGGCGGCGTCTATGGTTATGTCGCGCAGTGCGGCGTGCCGATGAGCATTATCGAACTGATTTTCCTGCGCGTCTCACAAATTAACGGCTGCGCATACTGCATCGACATGCACACTAAAGCGTTACACAAAGAGGGGATGCCGTGGGACAAAATTGTGCTCACCCAGGTCTGGCGTGAAGCAGGAAACTGGTTTTCCAGCAATGAGCAGGCGGCGCTGGCCTGGGCCGAATCCCTGACGCTGATTGCGCAGACCAACGCACCGGACGAGGTGTATGCCCTGGTACAAAAAGAATTTAGCGAAAAAGCGATTACCGATATGACAATTGCTATCGGTTTAATGAATGCTTATAACCGTCTGGCCATAAGCCACCGCAAGCTACCAGACAGCGCCCCTCGTAATTAATCCATCCTTCTCAGCCATTTACCCCTCATCTCCTGCTGGTATTGCGGGCCGCTCAACGGCCCGTATAAATGTTACTAATTTCCGCTCATGAATCATTCTCATTTTTAATCTTTAAACACTTTTTTAATTAGCCCGTAACAATGGTATATTTCTGATACTTCCTAAAAGTGATTAAACTTGCAGCAAAAAATGCGGGTGGAATCTTTTAGCATTCCTGAATTAGCGCAATAACTTCACTGGTTCAGAGATATATCGGGTCTGTTTTACCTGCTTAACATGTTGAATTAATTCAGCATACGGAGATGTATCCTCATGCGTAAAATGGCAGTACTTCTGGCGGGTCTGGGTTTAACCAGTAAAGCCGCTGTAGAAGACGAGAAGCACGTTGATGTCTTACTGATCGGTGGTGGAGTGATGAGCGCCACGCTTGGTACCTACCTGCAAGAGCTGGAGCCGAACTGGCGCATCAGCATGGTAGAGCGTCTCGATGCAGTCGCCGAAGAGAGTTCCAACGGCTGGAATAATGCCGGGACGGGACACTCAGCGCTGATGGAACTGAATTACACTCCGGAAAATGCCGATGGATCGATCGACATTAAGAAAGCGGTAGAAATTAACGAAGCGTTCCAGATTTCCCGCCGTTTCTGGGCACACCAGGTTGAACGTGGCGTATTGCGCGATCCGCGCAGCTTCATTACCAGCGTGCCGCATATCAGCTTTGTCTGGGGCGACGATAACGTCAGCTTCCTGAAACGTCGCTATGCGGCGCTGCAAAACTGCAGCCTGTTCCGCGGTATGGAGTACTCAGAAGACGCTGAACAAATTAAACAGTGGGTGCCGCTGGTGATGGAAGGCCGCGAGCAGGGGCAGAAAGTTGCCGCTACCCGTATTCCTATCGGCACCGACGTCAACTTCGGTGAAGTCACCCGCCAGCTGGTCACCTCGCTGAAGAAGAACCCGAACTTTAGCCTGAAAAATCGCCACGAAGTGCGCAAGGTTCATCGTAACAGCGACGGCAGCTGGAACGTGACCGTGGCCGATCTGAACAACGACGGCAAGCAGGACACCATTCGCGCTAAATATGTCTTTATCGGTGCCGGTGGTGCGGCGCTGACGCTGTTACAGGAATCCGCAATTCCTGAAATGAAAAACTATGCAGGCTTCCCGGTAGGTGGCGAGTTTCTCGTTAGCGAAAACCCGGAAGTGGTGAAGCGCCATCTGGCGAAGGTGTACGGCAAAGCGTCCGTTGGTGCACCGCCGATGTCCGTTCCGCACCTGGATGCCCGCACACTGGACGGCAAGCCGGTTCTGCTGTTCGGTCCATTTGCTACCTTCTCCACCAAGTTCCTCAAGCAGGGTTCCCTGTGGGATATGTTTGGCTCTATTACGCCATCGAACCTGATGCCGATGATGCGCGTGGGGATGGATAACTTCGATCTGGTGAAATATCTGGTCGGTCAGGTGCTGCTCAGCGCTGACGATCGCCACAAGGCGCTGTGCGAATACTTCCCGGACGCGCGTAAAGAGGACTGGCGACTGGTGAAAGCCGGTCAGCGCGTGCAGATCATTGAGAAAGATGCCAAAAAAGGCGGCGTGCTGAAGCTGGGCACCGAAGTGGTCACCTCGCAGGACGGCACCATTTCCGCACTGCTGGGCGCATCGCCGGGTGCCTCAACGGCGGCGCCGATCATGCTGGACCTGATGAGCAAAGTGTTCAAAGAGCAGATGGCATCGTCAGACTGGCAGAGCAAACTGAAGGCGATTATCCCGTTCTATGGCCAGAAGCTGAACGGCAACGTGGCCGCGACGGAGAAGGAACTGGCGGACACCAGCCGCATCCTGCAGCTGGACTACGCGCCAATGACCTCTGCCAATGATGAAAACAGCGAGCAGGCGGCGGAAGTCGTCGGTAAGTAATCGCAGGATGGGGAAACCCATGCGCCAACGGGCGATTTGAAAACGAAAAAAAGGCGGATATCCGCCTTTTTTCTTGCGCTAAATTCGAGGAACTAAGCCAGCTGGATAGCTTCCACCAGCATCCACAGCGTCGTTGCCAGCAGCGACAGCGCCATGATGGTGTTAAACAGCTGTAGCTTCCACGGCACCTGCAGATGCTTACCCAGCCGATCGCCCATCATCGCCCACACCAGGATGCACGGCAGATTCAGCACCATAAAGCCGACCATCACCGCCAGAATACTGCTGTTGACGGTGTACATCAGCGCCACGTTGGTTGCCATCAGCCAGGCTTTCGGGTTCACCGCCTGAAACAGCGCGCCGCCAATCATCGTCATCGGACGCGCTTTACCACGCAGTTCCGGCGCGCCGGAACGGAAGATTTTCCACGATAGCCACAGCAGATAGCCGCAGCCCAGCAGCGTCAGCGGCAGGCGGATTGCTCCCATCCACGTCAGCAGGACTTCCAGCAGCGCACCGGCCAGTGCGGTCTGTAAGCCACAGCCCAGCATAATCCCGGTGACCATCGGCAGAGTACGGCGCATACCAAAATTGACCCCGGAGGTCGCCAGCATCAGGTTGTTAGGGCCTGGGGTAATCGACATAACGGTGACATAGCTGACAAAAGAGAGATCGAGCATAAGAGAGTTCCTACATTCCGGGTGAATACAACCAGTGTATTCACTCTGTCATGATGGTAACAGATGCAGAAAAACAGTATTGTTATGGGTACAAAGTGATTTAAGTTATCACTGTACCCATCCGTTGAGGAGCGATCTGTGTCCATTACCGAACCGCAGGCAACGCTGTACCATAATCTGGCCGAAACGCTGGCCGCCGCGATCCAGCAGGGTACGTTTATGCCCGGTAGCCGACTGCCCGCCATCCGCCGCTGCGCGGCCAGCCATCAGGTCAGCGTTAATACCGTGCTGACCGCCTACGGCATTCTGGAAGATCGCGGCCTGATTGAAGCGCGGCCGCAGTCCGGTTACTACGTGCGCGATGCGCTCCCTTCGCTGACCTACCAGTCTCCACCGCGCAGCAGCGTACGCTCGCCGGGGAGTAAAAAACTCGACCTGATCGATGCCGTTTTTGCCGCGCAGAACCATGCCGACTACACCAATATCTCGCTGGCCTGCCCGCAGAACAGCGACTTTTTCCCCACGGCAAAAATCAGCCGCATCATGGCCTCACTGCTGCGCCGTGAACCCGACCTGATTGGCCGCTACGCCCTGCCGCCGGGCAGCCTGCGCCTGCGTCGGGAAATCGCCCGCCGCTCAATGGATTTGGGTATTCGCATCAGCACGGACGACGTAACGCTCACCCACGGCTGTATGGAAGCACTCCAGCTGGCGCTGCGCGCGGTTACCCAGCCCGGCGACTGCGTTGGGCTGGAAACGCCGACCTACTTTTACCTCTTTCCACTGCTCGCCAGCTTAGGGCTTAAGGTGCTGGAGATCCCCACCGATCCCCAGCTCGGGCTGTCTCTGGATGCGCTGGAGCTGATGCTGCAGGAGCGGCGCATTCAGGCGATTATCGCCATGCCGAACGCGCAGAACCCACTGGGCAGCAGCATGACGCTGGAAGGGAAAAAGCGGCTGGCGCGACTGGTGAATCAGTACGAAGTACCGCTGCTGGAAGATGGCCTGTATGCCGAACTGCAGTTCTGCTGGCCGCTGACGCCTGCGGTGAAAGCCTTTGATGAAAACGGCTGGGTGCTGTACTGCAGCAGCTTTACCAAAACGGTGGCACCCGACTTCCATCTCGGCTGGATTGCCGCCGGCCGTTTCAGCCAGGAGCTGGCACGGCTTAAATCCGTTTCCTCGCTGGCAGAATCGCGCCTGCTGTCGGAAACGCTGGGGATTTTTCTGGAGTCCGGTGGCTACGATCACCATCTGCGCTCGCTGCGCCGCCGCTATGCCGCCCAGCTGGAGGAGGCGCGCGGTATCATCGCCCGCCATTTCCCGCACGGAACGCGCGCCACCCGCCCCAGCGGAGGGTTTGTCTTTTGGGTTGAGCTGCCTGGCAATATCGACAGCGTTGAGCTGTTCCACAGGCTGCTGCAGGAGAAAATCTGCCTGACGCCCGGCGCGCTTTACACGCTGAGCGAGCGCTGTAATAACGCTCTGCGGCTCTCCTGCTGCTACCCGTTTAATGAGCGCTACATCTGGGCGCTACAGCGCAGCGGTGCCGTGGCCTGTGAAATGAGCGGCATTGCGGCTGGCGTGGCGTAAAAACTATGGCGTACCGTTGCGACCCCAGGCTGCATAGCCCTTACGCGCGGTCAGGCGCTCGTAGTAGGCCCGAACGGCAGGAAACTCCGCGTGTTCAAGCGGGGTTTCATACCAGCGATTAACCGACAGGCCAACCGGGATGTCTGCCAGTGAGAAGTTGTCCCCGGATACGTAAGCTCCGGTTTTCTCCAGCTGCTGGTTGAGTATCCCCATGGTGTATTCCCAGCCCTTGCAGGCCGCCGCCAGTAAGGTTGGGTCCTGATGTGCAGGGGAATGGCGAACCAGCGACATAAACGCATAGCGCCAGGCGGTGTTAAGTTCGGTAGCCTGCCAGTCAATCCACTGGTCTACGCGCGCACGCTGTCGGGGATTTTGCGGGTAGAGCCATTCGCCCCCATAGGCATTCGCCAGGTAGCGGATAATGGTGTTGGATTCCCACAGGATAAAATCATCGTCCAGAATAACCGGAATGAGCGCGTTCGGATTCAGCGCTTTAAACGCCTCTTCCTTCGGCGACTGAAAACCCTCGCCCCACTCTTCACGTTCAAAGGGGATACCTAATTCATCACAGATCCACAGTACTTTTCTGACATTGATCGAAGACGCTCTTCCCAGTATTTTCAGCATAATATGTTCCATTTTTTATCTGATATTATCTAGTAATAGCCATAATCAACGAGGCTGACAACCCCTGTGATAAATCATCGCACTACGTGGTCAGTCCCCATGGAAATCTTCCGGTTACAGGTATTGTTATGACGCAGCTACGCCCTTTTAAACAGGTTGATGTTTTTACTTCCACGCCGTTTAACGGTAATCCACTGGCGGTCATTATGGATGCCGACGGCCTGAGCGATGAGCAGATGCAGACCATCGCGCGCTGGACCAATCTTTCCGAAACTACCTTTGTTTTACCGGCAACCGAACCGGCGGCAGATTACCGCGTGCGTATTTTCACCCCGGACATGGAGCTGCCGTTTGCCGGGCATCCTACGCTGGGCACGGCGCACGCATTGCTGGAGTCCGGTATTTCGCTGAATCAGCCGCAGCAGATCGTGCAGCAGTGCGGCGTCGGTCTGGTGAAGATCCGCATCGCCGATGACGGCGCGCTGGCGTTCGCCTCGCCGGAGGCAGTGCTGACACCGTTTAGCGATGCGCCCATTTCCAGCGCGCTGAACAGCGATAAGCTGGAAGAGCAGCTGCCGGTGATGGTGGTCGATATGGGTATTCGCTGGCTGCTGGTGCCAATGAAGTCGGCGGAAGCGGTGCTGGAGATCAAACCGGACGCCGTCGAGTTTGCCCGGCTGATTAAGAAATCCAACGTGAACGGGGTAATGCCGTTTGGACCACTCAAAGGCGTCGCTGATGGCTATGAGGTGCGTGGCCTGCTGATTGAACAAGGTTCCCTGACGGAAGATCCGGTGACCGGCAGCGCGAACGCGTGCCTGGCACGCTATTTCCAGGCACGCGGCGTGGAGCTGGACTATCTGGTTCATCAGGGAACCGCCATCCAGCGTGCGGGAAGAGTGACCGTGACCTACGCCAGCGACGGCGTGTGGATTGGTGGCCAGACGGTCACGGTGCTGGATGGAGCCATCAGACTGTAAGGCAGTCGCAGGCGATTCGATTCGCTATCACAGTGGAGCGCCCCGGCTGGCTTGCTGGCTTGCTGGCTTGCTTGCTTGCTTGCTTGCTTGCTTGCTTGCTTGCTTGCTTGCTTGCTTGCTTGCTTGCCAAAGAGGTTGCGCTCCCGGCCGTGATAGTGAATCGCAATCAGGCGAATTACAGGAACATCCCGCCTGACGCTTCGATGCGTTGGCCGTTAACCCAGCGGCACTCTTCGCTCAACAGAGCGGCAACGGCGTTGCCGATATCATCAGGCAGGCCAACGCGGCCCAGCGCGGTTTGCGCAGCAATCGCTGCATTCATTGCCGCATCATCACGCACCCGACCCCCGCCAAAATCTGTCTCAATCGCACCGGGAGCAAGAATGTTGACCGCAATACCGCGAGCCCCCAGCTCTTTGGCCTGATAACGTGTCAGTACCTCCATCGCACCTTTGACCGCCGCGTAAGCGCCGGAGCCCGGCAGCGTAAAGCGCGCCAGCCCGCTGGACACATTCAGAATGCGCCCGCCGTCGGTAATCAGCGGCAGCAGCTTCTGAGTGAGGAAGAAAGGCCCCTTAAAATGCACGTTCACCAGCTGGTCAAACTGTGCTTCGGTCGTGTCGACAAACGGCGTATAGAGGCCGGTTCCTGCATTGTTGAATAAGTAATCAAAGCTGTCGCGCTGCCATACTTTTTGCAGCGTTTCCCGCCCGCGTCCGGCAAAGGCATCAAAGCTGCTGCTATCGCCCACATCCAGCTGTAGCGCCACTGCGCGCGCACCCAGAGCCTGGATTTTCGTGACAACCGCCTGCGCTTCCTGCTCTTTACTGTGCCAGGTCAGAATGATATCAATCCCCTTTTCCGCCAGTTTTAACGCTGCATTCTGGCCTAAACCGCGGCTGCCGCCGGTGATCAGTGCAATTTTCTCGCTCATTTGTTTCTCCAGGGAGTGGGCTGTGGACAAAAAACAAGATATTACTGCTCTGATGAACTATAAATAGCGTTAACTACGCTTCACTGTTCCATTAACAACAACAATAAGAGAAAAAATGGATAAAATACACACAATGAAAGTGTTTGTACGCGTGGCGGAAATGCAGAGTTTTACCCGCGCTGCAGAGAGCCTGGGACTGCCCAAAGGCAGCCTGTCGCGCCAGATCCAGGCGCTGGAAAACAGCCTTGGTTCACGCCTTCTGCACCGAACGACGCGGCGGGTGCAGCTGACACAGGATGGTCAGATTTACTTCGAACGCTGCCGTGATGTGCTGGCCACGCTGGAAGAGATGGATTCGATGTTCCAGCACGATCCGGCCACGCTCAGCGGTCGGCTGCGGGTAGACATGCCGGTCAGCCTCGCCAGCGGCTATCTCATCCCGCTGCTCCCCGAATTTCTTCAGCACTACCCCGGAATTGAACTGGAGCTGAGCAGCAGCGATCGCCGGGTAGATGTGGTACGAGAGGGCTTCGACTGTGTCGTTCGCGTGGGGATTTTAGAAGATTCCGGGCTGGTCGCACGGCCGCTGGGCCATCTTCCGCTGATTAACTGCGCCAGTCCTGACTATCTTGCACGCTTCGGTACACCGGAATCCCTGAAGGATTTGTCCCAGCATGCGATGGTTCACTACAGCCAGCAGCTCGGTGTGCAGTCGGGCGGCTTTGAATATTTTGATGGTAAAACGACCACGCTGATCAAAACCGGCGGTGCCGTCACCGTGAACAGTACGGAAACCTACCGCTCGGCCTGCCTGGCCGGTCTGGGCATTATTCAGGTACCGAGCGTTGGCGTGCAGAGCGCGCTGAAAGAAAAAAAACTGGTGGAGATTTTGCCACACTTCCCGGCATGCCCGATGCAGCTGTCGCTGCTCTGGCCGCATCGTCGTAATCAGGCACGGCGGGTTCAGGTGTTCATTGAATGGCTGAGCCAGGCACTGAAGCGCTACGTTGCCTGACTGGCAGGCTATAATTTGCAATTAAACGTTAATCAAAAGGATAGAGAAGGATTCATGGCGGATACTCAACGGCACGATCCCCAGGCGGCAGACACGGCGAAAAAACCGCTGATCAACATCAAAACCGGGAATCATACGGTCGATAAATCCATCACCCGAGTCTCCCGGCTGGTCAGCTGGTTCCGTGCCATTCCGGCGGTAGCGCATTTTATTCGTGCGGGTGAGCGATTTAACGATCGGCTTGGCAGCCAGTTTGGCGCAGCGATTACCTATTTCTCATTTCTTTCGCTGATCCCGATCCTGATGGTGTCGTTTGCCGCCGTCGGCTTTTTACTCGCGTCAAATCAGGATCTGCTGACCGAACTGATCGATAAGATCGTCAGCAGCATTAGCGATCCCGCTCTGGCGGCAACGTTAAAGAATACGGTCAATACGGCGATCCAGCAGCGTACGACGGTCGGGATAACCGGTCTGCTGGTGGCGCTGTATTCAGGCATCAGCTGGATGGGTAATCTGCGTGAAGCGATACGCGCTCAGTCCCGCGACGTCTGGGAACGGACGCCGCAGGATCAGGAAAAAGTCTGGTTCAAATATTCTCGCGACTTTATCTCGCTGACCGGGCTGGTGCTGGCGCTGATTATTACCCTGTCGCTGACCTCAATTGCCGGTGCGGCGCAGGCGACGATCGTAAGGGCTCTGGGGCTGGAAGATATCGAATGGCTGCGCCCGGCGATGACGACGATTGCTCTGTCGATCTCCATATTTGCCAACTATCTCCTGTTTCTGTGGATTTTCTGGATACTGCCGCGCCACAAGCCGCGTAAAAAGGCACTGCTGCGCGGTACGCTGCTGGCGGCGATTGGTTTTGAGGTAATTAAATTTATTATGACCCTGACGCTGCCGAAGCTGGCTTCTTCACCGTCCGGTGCCGCTTTCGGCTCCGTGCTGGGGCTGATGGCGTTCTTCTACTTCTTTGCCCGTCTGACGCTGTTCTGCGCGGCGTGGATCGCCACCGCACAGTATAAAGATGACCCGGAACCTATCGGGAAATAACGTTAACAGGCCGGAGAAATCCGGCCTGACTACTTCAGCAGCGCACAGCTGTGGTCCTGCAACTCTTCGGCAGATCCCCGGTTCAAAAGCAGCCAGTTGCGCTCGACCACCATCAGCGCCCGCCGCCCGTCCTTCAACGCAGCAATGGCCACACCGTAACGCCCCATATTTTCACGTGCGCCGGGCAGTTCGTTGGCTATACGGATAAACGGGCTGGTGCGCTTAAACTCATCGCGGGTAATCGCCCGTATAAAGTAATCATGTTTACCCAGTTTATAGGTCTGCCACTGGTCATTCAGCGTGCTATCGAGGGCATCCAGCTGCTGGCGAATATCGGCCCGCAGGCAGGAGATATGAACGTGCAGCTGGTTCTGCGTCCGTCCCCACTCAGAATTCACCGCCAGCGAATAGACCCGATCGTTAATCGCCGCCCCCCGTCGTTCTTCCATAAAGTGCCGGGTGCGCCAGGCCTCGGATAAAAAATTCGGCGTGGCCGGGCTGAGTAATTTTCGACTTTCAACGCCGGTTATTTTTGCGATCGGCAGTAGCAGAAACTGTAGCGCACCATTACGGTCTTTTAGTACCACATAACCATCGGCTTCACTGACCAGGCTGCACGGGGCCGGATCGTGTTTCTGCTGCTCGCCCACGACGCACTGCTGGCTGACAATCTTCCATAAGGCATCGGCATTATTATTAAAATACAGAGCCATAGCGCCAGCCGATGCCGCTATTACCCCCACCAGCAAAATCGCTAAGCGCTTTCTTCCATGCATCAATCATTACCTCAGCCAATAATCGTTCACAATGTAATCGAAGCGGGCGGCAAGATCATGTGAAATCATCGGCGAGCGTGCTTCCGCGGCAAGGAACGTTGCGATGAATACGCTTAGTCCAACAGAGAAAAACAAAAAGGGCCGACAGTGTCGGCCCTGATTGCATGACTCCCGATCGGTATTTAGCGCTTCATCACCTGATCGTAAGTTCCACCTTCAGCGAAGTGGGTTTTCTGTGCCGCCGTCCAGCCACCGAACTTACCGTCGATAGTGAACAGCTTCACCGGCTGGAAGGTGCTGGCAAATTTCTTGGCAACGGCCTCATCGCGCGGACGGTAGAAGTTCTGCGCCGCGATAGTCTGGCCTTCCGGCGAGTAGAGATACTTCAGGTACTCGTCAGCAACTTTACGGGTATCGCGCTCGTCGACCACTTTATCCACCACGGAAACGGTCGGCTCGGCCAGGATGGACTCGCTCGGGGTGATAATTTCAAACTGATCTTTACCCAGTTTGTTCACCGCCAGATACGCTTCGTTTTCCCAGGCAATCAGCACGTCACCAATGCCGCGCTCAACGAAGGTGTTGGTGGCGCCACGTGCGCCGGAGTCCTGTACTTCAACATTCTTAAACAGCGACTTCACGTATTCCTGCGCTTTAGCCTGATCGCCGTTGTTCTGATCCAGTGCCCATCCCCAGGCTGCCAGATAGTTCCAGCGTGCGCCGCCGGAGGTTTTCGGGTTCGGAGTAATCACAGAGACGCCCGGCTTAATCAAATCCGGCCAGTCATGAATTTGTTTTGGGTTACCTTTACGCACCAGGAAGACAATGGTGGAGGTGTACGGTGCGGAGTTATCCGGCAGGCGTTTGATCCAGTTTTTATCGATGCGGCCACGTTCTGCAATGGCGTCAACGTCCGAGGCCAGCGCCAGGGTCACAACATCCGCTTTAATCCCGTTGATCACCGACGTCGCCTGTTTGCCTGAGCCACCGTGCGACTGGCGAATCACCACGTTATCGCCGGTTTCCTGCTTATAGTGAGCGCTGAACGCTTTATTGTATTGCTCATACAGTTCACGTGTTGGATCGTAAGAGACATTCAGCAGCTGAATATCCTTCGCCAGCACGCTGGTTGAGGCCAGTAACAGGGTAATTCCCACACTCCACTTCTTCATTGCACGCACTCCCAAAGGTTTAATCTGAGAAGGAGCGTGACATAAAGCAGACTGCGAATTAAAGAATTAAAAAGAAGCTGTAATAACTATATGGAATAACACTTTGCATAAAAAAGGCGCTGGAGCGCAGCGCCTTGTTTTTTATCAGTAAAGCTTTTTGGCCGTATCCAGCCAGTCGCCCTTAAACGGACGCTTCATATTTTCGATCGCATCAATGATGTCGTGGTGAACCATTTTCTCGTTCTGAATACCCACGCAGCGACCGCCGTAGCCCTGCAGCAGCAGTTCGATGGAGTAAGCACCCATACGAGAAGCAAGAATACGGTCATAGGCAACCGGTGCCCCACCGCGCTGAATATGACCCAGCACGGTTGCACGGGTTTCACGCTTCGTTTCAGCTTCGATATATTTCGCCAGCTCGTCCACATCGCAGATGTGCTCGGTAATCGCCACAATCGCGTGCTTTTTACCCTTGGCAATACCGGCTTTAATCTCCGCCAGCAGCTCTTCACGGGTGTATGGCGTTTCTGGCAGTACGATAAACTCACAGCCACCGGCAATCGCCGCCGCCAGGGTCAGATCGCCACAGTAGCGGCCCATCACTTCAACGATAGAAATACGCTGATGCGAAGAGGAGGTATCACGCAGGCGGTCAATCGCTTCAACGACCGTTTCCAGCGCGGTGAAGTAACCGATGGTGTAGTCCGTACCGGCAACGTCGTTATCGATCGTGCCCGGCAGGCCGATGCACGGGAAGCCCATTTCGGTCAGGCGCTTGGCACCCATGTAGGAACCGTCACCGCCGATCACTACCAGCGCGTCAATGCCGCGCTTTCTCATATTATCAAGGGCTACCGCACGCACTTCGTCTTTACGGAAATCAGGGAAGCGTGCAGATCCAAGGAATGTACCACCGCGGTTAATCATGTCGGATACGCTGTAGCGATCCAGATTAACCATGCGATCTTCATACAGGCCCAGATAGCCGTCATAAATACCAAAAACTTCCAGCCCTTCACTCAGCGCCGCGCGTACGACACCGCGGATTGCAGCGTTCATACCTGGGGCGTCGCCGCCGCTTGTCAGTACACCGATTTTCTTGATCATGACAACCTCTGAACTTGTTGATGCAAATGTTGAATTCTGAACGCCGGGGCGGCAGGACGCGCGCACAAGAGCTAACCGACTAAGTTAAGCTGATAGTATATCAAATCTTGTTAGCTGAATTGATTCAGGTCAGGCCAGATTTGCCTATTTTTTTTGCGGTAACTCACGTTTTATGTGATGCAGAGCTAACTGATTCATTTAACGACAATTTACCACTAAAAATTATTTTTTGGCTCCACCGGCACTACGGAGCACGGGTCCTGATGGATAATCACATCAGAACCCGGAAATCGTGCCAACAGCGCCTGCTCCAGCTCATCCGCTATCTGATGTGCCTTAACCAGCGGTAAGTGGTCATCCATTTCCAGATGGAGCTGAATAAATCGAGTCGGACCAGACTGGCGGGTGCGAATATCATGCGCCCCCTGGATACCGGATTTCGCCGCAATAATCTCCAGAATGATCTGCCGCTCCTCATCGGGCAGTGCGCGATCGAGCAGCGCCTGGACAGCTTCATAACCCATCCGTAACGCGCTATACAGAATCCAGACGCCAATGCCTAAGGCAAACAGCGCATCCGCGCGATGAAAACCGTACCAGCTCAGGCCAAGTGCCAGCAGTATCGCCCCGTTCATAATCACGTCTGACTGATAGTGCAGCATGTCGGCACGAATCGCCAGGCTGTGGGTGCGGCGTACGACCCAGCGCTGGAAAGTGACCAGTATTAGCGTAGAAAACAGCGCGATAACGGTGACGATCATCCCCACCAGCGGCGCATGCATTGGGGCGGGCGTGGCCAGATGCTGAAGACCCGTCAGGAACAGAAACAGGGCCGATCCAGAAATAAACATGCTCTGCGCCAGGGCGGCGAGCGATTCGGCTTTGCCGTGGCCGAAAGTATGTTCCGCGTCAGCGGGCTGCAGCGAGTAGCGAACAACCAACAGATTGGTCAGGGAAGCGGCGATATCCACCAGCGAGTCAACCAGCGCGGCCAGTACGCTGACCGATCCGGTATGCCACCAGGCGAAAATTTTGATGATCAACAGCAGCGAAGCAAGAACCGTAGCGGCCAGTGCTGCCGAGTTGACCAGCCGAGCATAGCGTTGATTCATGACGCACTCCGGCAGGAAAAGTACCGTCAGTATACTGGATTTAAGCGCAAAAAATCCCCGGTTATTGCGAGCCGGTGCATGTGGAGAAACATTGAAATCTGATGGGCAAAAAAAACCCCCTCATCATGAGGGGGAAGACAGGGATGGTGTCTATGGCAAGGAAAAACAGGGATAGTATGTACTGGTACTTTACGGGTTACTGCTGGTGTTACGTACTGCCTGCAGCGGTGAGGCCTGCTGCGAGTTCGTTAGCTGGCGCAATTCATTGATGCGCTGCTGATGTTTCTGTTCTAAGACAGCCTGCTGCTGCGGTGTTAACAGGTGATACATCTGGTTGCGTACCCGGGCCATCTCGACCTGGCGTCCAACCTCTGCCTGCGCTATTTTTTCCACCTGAGCTTCGTAAGCTGCCTGATCGAATTTATCTGCAATAATCAGTTCGTGTAGCTGCTCTAAATCGTTAATACTTATAGGAGAACGATCGTGCCGTGCCTGCTGCATCAGATCCCGTAGTTGCTGACGCTGCTGCTCCGTTAAATTGATGCCATCAAACATGTGATTTTGCGGGCCCAGCCTGAATGTGCTGCTTGCTCCATCAGTGTGATGCATCTCGTCATTCGTCGTAACGTCAGCAGCCCATGCGGTGGAGAGGCTAAGCACCAGCGCCTGAACCGCAACGACGGCGGTAACTCTGCGCATCGTTTACTCCCAAGTTTGTTTCCGTATTTCGATTCAACGAGATTCAGTCTACGGGGCCTGCTGCAAACAAGCGTCAGGGGGTGTAAAACTACGTAAAGTCATAGATTGAGCGCGTTCGTTCACGGTATTTTGCCTGCGGAGGGCAATAAAAGATGAATAAAATCCTGTTGGTTGACGATGACCGCGAATTGACTTCGCTGCTGAAAGAATTGCTGGAAATGGAAGGCTTCAATGTGCTGGTTGCCGGTGACGGTGAACAGGCGCTGGCGCTACTGGATAGCAGTGTCGATCTGCTATTACTTGATGTGATGATGCCGAAGAAAAACGGCATTGATACCCTGAAAGAACTGCGTCAACAGCATCAGACGCCGGTGATTATGCTGACCGCTCGCGGCAGCGAGCTGGATCGCGTACTCGGGCTGGAACTGGGCGCGGACGATTACCTGCCAAAACCGTTCAACGACCGGGAACTGGTTGCGCGTATCCGTGCCATTCTGCGCCGCTCCAACTGGAGTGAGCAGCAGCAACAGCACGACAACAGCTCGCCAACGCTGGAGGTGGATTTACTGCGCCTGAACCCGGGCCGCCAGGAAGCCAGCTTCGACGGCGTGACGCTGGATCTGACCGGAACAGAATTCACTTTGCTCTACCTGCTGGCACAGCATTTAGGCCAGGTTGTATCACGTGAACATCTGAGCCAGGAAGTCCTTGGTAAGCGGCTTACCCCGTTCGATCGCGCTATCGATATGCATATCTCAAACCTGCGGCGCAAGCTGCCGGAGCGTAAAGACGAACATCCGTGGTTCAAAACGCTGCGCGGACGTGGCTATCTGATGGTGTCCGCAACATGATATCCAGCCTGACCACCCGCATCTTTGCCATATTCTGGCTGACGCTGGCACTGGTGCTGATGCTGGTGTTAATGCTGCCGAAGCTCGATTCCCGCCAAATGACGCCACTGCTGGACAGTGAAGAACGGCAGGGAGTCATGATTGAGCAGCACGTTGAGGCGGAGCTGGCACAGGACCCGCCCAACGACCTGATGTGGTGGCGCAGGCTGTTTCGCGCAATTGATAAGTGGGCTCCCCCCGGCCAGCGTTTGTTGCTGGTCACCAGCGAAGGCCGGGTGATTGGCGCGCAGCACAATGAAATGCAGGTGATTCGTAATTTTATCGGCCAGTCTGATAACTCGGATCAACCGCAGAAGAAAAAATATGGCCGCCTGGAAATGGCTGGCCCGTTCTCCGTGCGCGATGGGGAAGACAGCTATCAGCTGTATCTGATCCGTCCCGCCAGTAACTCACAGCTCGATTTTATCAATTTGCTGTTTGACCGGCCGCTGCTGCTGCTGATCGTCACCATGCTGATCAGCTCACCGCTGTTGCTCTGGCTGGCATGGAGCCTGGCAAAACCGGCACGCAAATTGAAACATGCCGCGGATGATGTAGCCGCCGGTAACCTGCGCCAGCGACCGGAACTGGAAGCCGGTCCGCAGGAGTTCCTTGCGGCGGGTGCCAGCTTCAACCAGATGGTCAGCGCGCTGGAACGGATGATGACTTCGCAGCAGCGGCTGCTATCCGATATCTCGCATGAACTGCGCACCCCGCTGACTCGCCTGCAGCTGGCCACCGCGCTGATGCGCCGCCGCCACGGTGAGGCCAAAGAGCTGGAGCGTATCGAGATGGAAGCACAGCGCCTGGATGGCATGATCAACGACCTGCTGGTGCTCTCGCGTACTCAGCACAAAAATGCGCTGGTCAGCGAGGCGATCAAGGCCAATCACCTGTGGTCGGATGTACTGGAAGATGCAAAGTTCGAAGCAGAGCAGATGGGTAAATCGCTGGAGGTGCCTTATCCACCGGGTCCGTGGCCACTGTACGGTAACCCCAGCACGCTCGACAGCGCGTTGGAGAACATCGTGCGTAACGCCCTGCGCTACTCGCACAGCAAAATTTCGGTCAGCTTCTCGGTGGATAAAAAAGGCGTCACCGTCCATGTGGATGATGACGGCCCGGGCGTCAGCCCGGAGGATCGGGAACAGATTTTTCGTCCGTTTTACCGCACCGATGAGGCGCGCGACCGCGAATCCGGCGGTACGGGGCTGGGGCTGGCAATTGTGGAAAATGCCATTCAGCAGCATCACGGCTGGGTGAAAGCCGATGACAGTCCGCTGGGCGGGCTGCGGCTGACCATCTGGCTACCGCTGTATACCACTCAGCACGAATAATTTGCTATCCTGCGGCCCTCGTATCAGAGGGCCGTTTCATGCTACATATCGTTTTATTCGAACCTGAAATTCCGCCGAATACCGGCAATATCATTCGCCTGTGCGCCAATACCGGCTTTCAGCTGCATCTTATCGAACCGCTGGGTTTTGCCTGGGATGATAAACGACTGCGCCGCGCCGGGCTGGACTACCACGAATTCACCGCCATTAAGCATCATGCAAACTATGAGGCGTTTGTCGCCGCAGAAGCGCCTGAGCGCCTGTTTGCGCTGACCACCAAAGGAACCCCTGCCCACAGCGCGGTAAGCTATCAGGATGGCGATTATCTGCTGTTTGGCCCGGAAACGCGCGGCCTGCCGGCCAGCATTCTTGATGCCCTGCCCGCACAGCAAAAAATCCGTATTCCGATGATGGCGGACAGCCGCAGCATGAACCTGTCAAATGCGGTATCGGTGGTGGTATATGAAGCGTGGCGGCAGCTGGGCTATGCGGGTGCGCTGCTAAGAAGCTGAAATCTGAGCCAGGCTCAGATCCCATCGCCGAATTCGAAGCCCGGCACCATACCGTTAAAGTGCTGGTCCATATCCATTGACGGCATGTCGCTGTTGGGCTTGCCGACAATGCGCGCAGGAACGCCAGCGGCGGTGGTATGCGGCGGAACCGGCTGCAATACAACGGAACCCGCGCCGATCTTCGCCCCCTGACCCACTTCGATATTGCCGAGGATCTTAGCGCCCGCGCCGATCATCACTCCCTGACGGATCTTCGGGTGGCGATCGCCGCTGGTTTTACCGGTACCGCCAAGGGTAACGGATTGCAGAATAGAGACATCGTCTTCGATAACCGCCGTTTCACCCACAACGATCCCCGTGGCGTGGTCAAGCATGATACCGCGGCCGATTTTCGCCGCCGGGTGGATATCCACGGCAAACGATACGGACACTTCGTTTTGCAGATAGACCGCCAGCGCACGGCGGCCCTGATGCCACAGCCAGTGGCCAATGCGATGCGCCTGAAGTGCGTGGAACCCTTTCAGATAGAGTAGCGGGGTCGAGTATTTATCGACCGCCGGGTCACGCTGACGCACCGCCTGAATATCGCAGGCGGCGGAAACGATCATCGACGGGTCCTGCGAATACGCATCCTGAATAACTTCACGGATAGCAATCGCCGGCATAATCGGATTTGCCAGCTTGTTGGCCAGCATATAACTCAGCGCACTTCCGAGGTCATCGTGCTTGAGCAGGGTAGCGTGGTAAAAACTGGCCAGCATAGGTTCACAATCGGCCAGCGCTCGCGCTTCCGTTTTGATGTTATCCCAGATCAGTTCAGGTTCTGCACACGACATAACTCACTCCCCACTAAAAATGGCGTCACCAGGACGCCAACAGACAACGACACGGTTACACCATCTTAGCTACCGCTGTTCTCATCTTTTCTGGTACGCCCAAGCAGACTCAACGCTGCCTCACGTGCATTTTTACCACAGTACAGTACCTGATAAATCTGCTCGGTGATTGGCATTTCAACGCCAAATCGCGCGGCCAGTGCTTTCACTTCTTTGGTATTGCGGAAGCCTTCCACTACCTGGCCGATGGTTTGCTGCGCGCCTTCAACATCCGCGCCCTGGCCCAGCATCATGCCAAAACGACGATTGCGCGACTGATTGTCGGTACAGGTCAGCACCAGGTCACCGAGGCCGGCCATACCCATAAACGTCGTAGGGTCGGCACCCAACGCTGCACCCAGGCGGCTCATTTCAGCCAAGCCACGGGTAATCAGCGCCGTACGGGCATTCGCACCAAAGCCAATGCCATCCGACATTCCCGCTCCGATAGCGATAACGTTTTTTACCGCGCCACCGAGCTGAACGCCGATAAAATCAGGATTATTGTATACCCGGAAACTTTTACCACAGTGCAGTAACTGCTGGATCTCATCTGCGAAAGTGCTATCGGTAGCCGCCAGCGCTATCGCCGTTGGCATACCGGCAGCCAGCTCTTTGGCAAATGTCGGACCGGAAATCACCGCCAGCGGGATCGCGTCGCCCAGAATTTCTCGCGCCACATCCTGCAACAGACGACCGGTTTCTTTCTCCAGGCCTTTCGTTGCCCACACCAGACGGGAGTCGGCACGCAGATGTGGTTTAATCTGCTGCAAAACGTCGCCAAATACATGGCTGGGAACAACGACCAGCAAATCCCGGCTGGCAGCAATTGCTTTAGCCAGATCGGTTTCAATCTGCAGAGTATCGGGGAAAGGCACATCGGGAAGGAAAGCGGTATTGCAGCGATCGGACTGAAGCTGCGCCTGGTGCTGTGGATTATGCCCCCACAGCACCACGTCGTGGCCATTACGGGCAAGCGTAATCGCCAGGGCGGTGCCGTACGAGCCGGCACCGATGACGCTCATGGAAGCATGAGAGCTACGCATTAAGCATCCTGCTGCTGCGCTGCACCTTCTGACTGCTGCAGATAGTTCATAAACAGCGCGTCGAAGTTAACCGGTGCAAGATTCAGCTGCGGGAAAGTACCGCGAGAAACCAGGCTGGTGATGCATTCACGAGCATACGGGAACAGGATGTTCGGGCAGTATGCACCCAGGCAGTGTGCCATCTGCGTGCCTTCAATGCCGCTGACGGAGAAAATACCCGCCTGCTGAACTTCGCACAGGAACGCCGCTTCGTCGTTTACCGTTGCGGTTACGGTTACGCGCAGTACAACTTCATATACGTCGTCAGCCAGCTGAGTAGAGGCGGTATCAAGATCCAGCTTAACTTCCGGTTCCCACTCTTTCTGGAAAACCTGCGGTGCATTTGGCGCTTCAAAAGAGATGTCTTTGGTATAGATACGCTGGATCTGGAAAGCCATCTCGGTGTTGTTTTGTTCTGACATGATACGTAATCCTATGGGTTAATAATCCGTTATTGTGCCGCAGTGTTCGTCATCCTGTGAGCGCTCAGTGCGTACTCAGCTCGTTACTATTTTAACAGCGGGTCAAGACCGCCGCGGCCGTCGAGCGCAAAGAGATCGTCACAGCCGCCAATGTGCTGTGCATCAATAAAAATTTGAGGAACGGTAGTCCGGCCGCTGCGTTTGATCATCACTTCACGCGTATCGGCATCCCCATCAATCGGGATTTCCTGATAGCTCACGCCTTTCTGATCCAACAGCGCTTTGGCACGATGGCAGAAAGGGCAGGTTGCTTTGGTATAGATCTCAATGTTAGCCATGCCGACACTCCTGAAGTTTACTTACCGCGAACCAGCGGCAGGTTCTCGCCGCTCCAGCCGGAAATACCGTCTTTCAGCACATACACCTGTGCAAATCCGGCAGCGTTCAGCTGCGACGCGGATTCACCTGCTGAAGTACCGGTCGCACAAACGACAATCAGCGGCTGCGCTTTGTGTTTTTCCAGTTCGCTGAAGCTGCCTTTTTTGATATCAGCAGCCAGTACGTTAACTGAATTTGAAATATGGCCTTTACGGAAGTCATCGCGCCCACGCACATCTACAACCACGGCATCTTCTTTATTGATTAAACGGGTGGCTTCACCACGGCTAATCGTTTTTACTTTGGAGAACAGACCCTTAACCGTAGTCACGATCACCAAAACCAGCAAAACAACCCACGCCAGACTTAAAATTGTGTGATTGCCTGCAAACTGCATAATATCTTGCATGAGGGGTAACAACTCCCGGAAGGGTTAATAAGCTAAAAATAAGGCTTCTGAGTATACCTGCCAAGGCTGCCATGTACAGTCGATAAGCTGCTCAGAGTTATGTTTTCTGCGGCAGATTACAAAAAAAAGTTGCCTTAAGTGAAAAATACTATCCTGACATAACGGTGTATCGTTCTTAAGCGGTTATTTGTTGTGCAGCGAGCCATTACGGCTGTCGCTCATCGTGATTCTGAAAGGATTAACGACCGCGCAAAAATCCCGTGCCGGAGAGCGATTACTGTTACTGTCAGTAACTGAAAACCCGGTAGAGATGGCTGGTAAGCCGCTGTTCATCGTGGAATAATCCGAAGCTATGAGGGAAAAAGCAACAGTGATACATTCATGGACCCCACGTAACAAGCAGGCATCCACGCCGTCATTACGTGCAAGCTTGTCCATCCTGACCGTCAGTGTTCTTTGCACCGGCGCGTTGCTATGGTCTTTTTCTGCTTCCGCCGCCGACGACAATAAGTCACAGCTGCAGAGTATCCAGCAGGATATCGCTGAAAAAGAGAAAAGCGTTCAGCTGCAAAAACAGCAGCGCAGCAAACTTCTCGATCAGCTGCAGGCTCAGGAAAAAGTTATCGCTCAGGCCAGCCGCCAGCTGCGGGAAACGCAGTCGGGTCTGGGTTCACTGAGTAAAGATATCAGTTCTCTCACCGCCTCCATCAATAAGCTTCAGAAACAGCAGCAGCAGCAGGAATCTATGCTGGCGCAGCAGCTTGATGCCGCTTTCCGCCAGGGCCAGCACAGTGGTTTACAGCTGATCCTCAGTGGCGAAGAGAGCCAGCGCAGCGAGCGCATGCTGGCCTATTTCGGCTATCTGAACGATGCCCGGCAAAAATCCATCGATGAGCTGAAGCAAACCCGCAGCGACCTCTCGGCGCAAAAAACCAGCCTGGTAGACAAGCAGGCGCAGCAAAAATCCCTGCTGGAGCAACAGCAAACGCAGCAGCAAAAGCTTGAGGGTGCGCGCCAGGCGCGCAAACAAACCCTGACCACGCTCGAATCGTCGCTGGAGAAAGATCAGGCGCAGCTGGTGGAACTGCGGCAGAACGAAAGCCGCCTGCGCGACAAAATTGCCAAAGCCGAGCGGGAGGCGAAAGCCCGTGCTGAACGGGAAGCGCGTGAGGCGCAGAAAGTGCGCGAACGCGAGGCGCAGGCGAAACGGAAAGGCACCACCTATAAACCCACCGAGAGCGAGCGAGCGCTGGTTTCCCGTA
This sequence comes from Pantoea coffeiphila, assembly GCF_016909495.1. Lineage (GTDB taxonomy): Bacteria > Pseudomonadota > Gammaproteobacteria > Enterobacterales > Enterobacteriaceae > Erwinia > Erwinia coffeiphila. Next base: position 65,003 of record NZ_JAFBFW010000010.1, read on the forward strand.
CCGGCGGCCTTGGCCGGGCGGCAGGACAGGCGCTGTGGCCGGTTCGCGGCAGCATCGAGCACCGTTTTGGCGAACAGCTACAGGGTGAGCTTCGCTGGAAGGGCCTGGTGATCGCCGCACCGGAAGGGACCGAAGTTAAAGCGATTGCCGACGGTCGAGTGCTGATGGCCGACTGGCTGCAGGGTTACGGGCTGGTGGTGGTCGTGGAGCACGGTAAAGGCGATATGAGCCTGTACGGCTATAATCAGAGTGCGCTGGTGAGCGTGGGAACACAGGTCCGGGCAGGGCAGCCCATTGCGCTGGTTGGCAACAGCGGTGGCCGCGGCACGCCTTCACTCTATTTCGAAATCCGCCGCCAGGGACAGGCCGTCAATCCACTGCCGTGGTTAGGAAGATAAGTTTGTTTCAGTTACGAAAACTCAGCGGCCTGCTGGTAGCGCTTGTTTTGGCCAACCCGGCGTTTGCCGGTAAGCTTTCAATAGTGATTGATGATTTTGGCTACCGTCCGGCGCAGGAAAATCAGGTATTACAGATGCCTGCGGCCATTTCCGTGGCGGTGTTGCCCAATGCACCACACGCCCGGGAGATGGCAACCAAAGCCCATCAGCGCGGCCACGAAGTGCTGATCCATTTGCCGATGGCCCCACTCAGCAAACAGCCGCTGGAAAAAGACACTCTGCGACCGGACATGTCCGTGGATGAAATTGCGCGCATCGTGCGTGAAGCCGCTGCCGATGTACCGTATGCCGTTGGGTTAAATAACCATATGGGTAGCGCAATGACCTCCAGCCTGCCCGGCATGCAGAAAGTGATGCAGGTTCTTGACCGCTATAATTTTTATTTTCTCGACAGCATGACTATCGGCAACAGCCAGTCAACGCGCGCCGCCGCCGGCACCAGCGTTAAAGTCATCAAGCGCCGCGTGTTCCTGGACGATACGCAGAATGAGGCGGATATCCGCCAGCAGTTTACCCGGGCGGTCCGGCTTGCCCAACGCGACGGCTCGGCAATTGCCATTGGTCACCCGCATCCGACAACGGTGCGCGTTTTGCAGCAGATGTTGCCAACGCTGCCTGCCGATATCACGCTGGTGCGCCCAAGCCAGCTTCTCAACGAACCACAGCATGGCAGCAACACGCCGCTGCCTGAGACCCGGCCGCAACCGAACAAGCCGCGCAATCCGTTCCGCGTGGGCAAAAACTGCCCGGTGAAAACCGTGCCGGTTCCGGCAACGCTGGCTCTTGGGATTGTCGCTGAAAGCGTCGCCAGCAGCCCGCTGTTGAAAACGCTGTCGCAGCAGTTTTCAGGATTAAAGCCTGATTTTTCTCGCTAATTCGTTTGCCGCCAGCGCCAGCTGGCGGCAGCGTGTTAAGATGGCCAGTTAAGGATCACCTTGCCCGAGTGGCCGGAACGCATTTCATCAAACCCCTGCTGGAAATCATCAATATCAAAGCGATGAGTAATAATCGGCGTTAAATCCAGCCCGGACTGCAGCAGCGCCACCATTTTGTACCAGGTTTCAAACATTTCCCGACCATAAATCCCTTTGATAAACAGCCCCTTGAAGATCACCTGATTCCAGTCGATGGCCATTTCCTCGGAAGGAATACCCAGCATAGCAATACGCCCGCCGTGATTCATCACGCCCAGCATGGAACGAAATGCTGCGGGTACGCCAGACATCTCCAGTCCGATATCAAAGCCTTCCGTCATTCCCAACTCACCCATCACCGATCTCAGGTCGTCCCGGCTGACGTTAACCGCCCGGGTGACGCCCATTTTCTGGGCCAGCTTCAGCCGGTATTCGTTAACGTCTGTGATAACCACATGCCGCGCCCCCACGTGGCGACAGATGGCCGCCGCCATGATGCCAATCGGCCCCGCGCCGGTTATCAACACATCCTCACCGACCAGATCGAATGACAGCGCCGTATGCACCGCGTTGCCGAAGGGATCGAAGATGGCCGCCAGCTCGTCAGGAATATTATCGGGAATTTTAAACGCGTTAACCGCCGGAATTGACAGATATTCGGCAAAGCAGCCCTGACGATTCACGCCAACGCCAATCGCATTGCGACACAGATGAGTTCGCCCTCCCCGGCAGTTACGGCAGTGGCCGCAGGTGATATGCCCCTCGCCGGATACCCGGTCACCGGGCTGAAAACCGACCACTTCCTGCCCCACCGCCACCACCTCGCCGACGTATTCGTGGCCGGTAATCATCGGCACCGGGATGGTTTTCTGTGACCAGGCATCCCAGTTATAGATATGCACGTCGGTACCGCAGATCGCCGTTTTGCGGATTTTTATCAACACATCATTGTGGCCCGGCTCGGGTATTGCGGCGTCGTTGATCATCCAGATCCCCTGGCGGGCGTGCAGTTTGGCTAACGCTTTCATTACTCCTCCTTATCCGGCAATGACGCCCAGCTGACGGCCAACACGGGTGAATGCATCAACCGCACGTTCCAGCTGCGGCTGGGTGTGGGAGGCTGAAATCTGGGTGCGGATGCGCGCTTTTCCTTCAGGCACCACCGGGTAGAAGAAACCGGTAACAAAGATCCCTTCCTGCTGTAACAGACTGGCAAAGGTCTGGGCCAGCCGCGCATCGCCCAGCATCACGGGAATGATGGCGTGATCAGCCCCTGCCAGAGTGAACCCCGCGGCCTGCATCGCGGAGCGAAAATAATTTACGTTATCCCACAGCCGCTGCCGCAGCCCATCGCCTTCTGCCAGCATGGAAAGCACCTGTAAGGATGCCGCGACAATTGAGGGTGCCAGGGAATTGGAGAACAGATAAGGGCGCGATCGCTGACGCAGCCACTCCACCACCTCTTTTTTGGCGGCGATGTAGCCGCCGGACGCCCCACCAAGCGCTTTGCCCAGTGTGCCGGTAATGATGTCCACTCGGCCCATCACGCCGCAGTATTCATGGCTGCCCCGTCCCGCCTCACCGACAAAACCTACAGCGTGAGAATCATCCACCATCACCAGCGCCTGGTAGCGATCGGCGAGATCGCAGATCCCCGCCAGATTAGCAATCACGCCATCCATCGAAAACACGCCGTCGGTAGCGATAAGAATATGACGTGCGCCCGCTTCCCGCGCCCGTTGCAGGCAGGATTCCAGCTCGGCCATATCATTGTTGGCATAGCGATAGCGCTGAGCTTTACACAGGCGGATGCCGTCTATAATCGATGCGTGATTCAACGCGTCGGAGATCACCGCATCCTCCGCACCCAGCAGGGTTTCAAACAGCCCGCCGTTGGCGTCAAAGCAGGAGGAGTAAAGGATGCTGTCTTCCATGCCCAGAAATTCCGCCAGTCGATGTTCCAGCTGGCGATGCTGGTCCTGCGTCCCACAGATAAACCGCACCGAGGCCATGCCAAAACCGTGCGTATCCAGCCCGGATTTTGCTGCAGCAATCAGCGACGGATGGTTAGCCAGCCCGAGATAGTTATTAGCGCAAAAATTCAGTAGCTCGCTACCGTCAGCTAATTCAATTACCGCCTGCTGCGCACCTGCAATCTGCCGCTCGTGCTTAAACAGCCCCTCGCGATCCGCATTCAGCAACTGCTGCTTAACCTGCTGATAAAAAACATCCTTCATGTTTATCCCCCTCCTGCTCTTTTCAGCGACACTGTGCACTGAAAGTACAGCACAATAGCGGACAGACATGATGGAAGATGCAAATATTGCAGCATATCTCACGGAATAATTTGTTCAGCACCCCAGGTTACAGACTCGTCTGGCTGTGTGTGGCGCGTTGAGATGTTATGATAAGACTATTAGCGCGTGGAGCCTCCTGCTCCACCCCACAGTAAAGGTTAATGCTCATGATTATCGTCACCGGCGGCGCTGGATTTATTGGAAGCAATATCATCAAGGCGCTGAATGATAAGGGCCATACTGACATTCTTGTGGTCGACAATCTTAAAGACGGAACCAAATTCGCCAACCTGGTGGATTTAGACGTCGCCGACTACATGGATAAAGAAGACTTCCTGATTGCCATTCTGGCCGATGAAGATTTTGGCGATGTTGAAGCCGTGTTCCACGAAGGTGCCTGTTCATCCACCACCGAGTGGGACGGAAAGTACATGATGGATAACAACTATCAGTACTCTAAAGAGCTGCTGCATTACTGCCTTGAGCACGATATTCCGTTCCTGTACGCCTCTTCCGCGGCGACTTACGGTGGCCGTAACGCCGACTTTATTGAAGAGCGCCAGTTTGAAGAGCCGCTGAACGTATATGGCTACTCCAAAATGCTGTTCGACCACTATGTACGCAGCATCCTGCCTGAAGCGCAGTCTCAGGTTTGCGGTTTCCGCTACTTCAACGTTTATGGACCGCGCGAAGGACACAAAGGCAGCATGGCCAGCGTGGCATTCCACCTGAATACCCAGTTGAAAAACGGTGAGAACCCGAAACTGTTTGAAGGCAGCGACGGATTTAAGCGCGACTTTATCTATGTGGAAGACGTTGCTGCGGTCAACCTGTGGTTCTGGGAAAACAGCGTGTCCGGCATCTTCAACTGCGGTACCGGCCGTGCCGAATCTTTCCAGGAAGTGGCGGACGCCGCGCTGAATTATCACCAGAAAGGTGAAATCGAATACATTCCGTTCCCGGAAAAACTGAAAGGCCGTTATCAGGCGTTTACCCTTGCCGACCAGACCAAACTGCGCGCTGCGGGCTACGATAAGCCGTTCAAAACCGTCGCCGAAGGCGTGGCTGAATACATGGCGTGGCTGAACCGTAACGGTTAACGGAGCGGGGCAGGCAATGAAAATTCTGGTTATTGGCCCATCGTGGGTCGGCGACATGATGATGTCGCAGAGCCTGTATCGTACGCTGAAGGCGGAACATCCCGAGGCGACGATCGATGTGATGGCGCCAGCCTGGTGCCGGCCCCTGCTGTCGCGCATGCCGGAAGTGAACGAGGCGCTGGCGATGCCGCTGGGCCATGGCGCACTGGAGATCGGTGAACGCCGTCGGTTGGGCAAGGCGCTGCGCGATAAAGGCTACGATCGTGCGTTTGTGCTGCCCAACTCGTTTAAATCCGCCCTGGTGCCGTTTTTTGCTGCCGTCCCACGCCGTACCGGCTGGCGCGGTGAAATGCGCTACGGCCTGTTGAACGATATCCGCACGCTGGATAAAGCCGCGTTTCCGCTGATGGTGCAGCGCTACGTCGCGTTGGCATACGACAAATCTCGCATCGCCAGCGCCAGCGATCTGCCCCAGCCGCTGCTGTGGCCGAAACTGGTGGTACAGGAAGCGGAGAAGCAGAGCACAGCCGCCGCATTTAATCTGGCCGCTGACCGACCGCTGATTGGTTTCTGTCCCGGTGCGGAATTTGGCCCGGCGAAACGCTGGCCGCACTATCACTATGCCGCGCTGGCGCAGCAGCTGATCGACCAGGGCTACCAGATAGCGCTGTTCGGTTCGGCGAAAGACCATGAGACGGGCGATCAGATCCTTGCCGCGTTGAGCGAAAACAATCGACAGCACTGCCGCAATCTCGCTGGCGAAACCCAGCTGGAACAGGCGGTGATCCTGCTGGCCTGCTGCCACGCCGTGGTGAGCAACGACTCAGGACTGATGCATATTGCCGCAGCGCTCGACCGCCCGCTGGTTGCGCTTTACGGTCCAAGCAGCCCTGATTTCACACCGCCGCTGTCCGATAAGGCACGGGTGATACGTCTGATCGACGGCTACCACAAAGTGCGTAAGGGTGATGCTGCCGAAGGCTATCACCAGAGTTTGATTGATATTACTCCAGCGCGCGTTATCGCCGAGCTGGAAACGCTTTGCCCTACTCCAGGAGTTTGAATGCGGGTTCTGATTATTAAAACCTCCTCAATGGGAGATGTATTGCACTCGCTACCAGCATTAACGGACGCCATGCAGGCCATTCCCGGAATTCGTTTTGACTGGGTCGTTGAAGAGGGCTTTGCTCAGATCCCTTCCTGGCATCCTGCCGTGGATAATGTCCTGCCTGTGGCGATTCGCCGCTGGCGCAAACACTGGTTTGGCAGCCAGAACCGCGAAGAGCGCGTAGCGTTTAAGCGCGAGCTACAGTCGCGTGAGTATGATGTGGTGCTGGATGCGCAGGGGCTGATTAAAAGCGCGGCGCTGGTCACGCGTCTGGCAAAAGGCGTTAAACACGGGGCCGACAGCCGCAGCGCGCGTGAACCGTTTGCCAGCTGGTGGTATGACCGCCGTCATCCGATCGACAAACAGCAGCATGCAGTACAGCGCACGCGAGAACTGTTCGCCAAAAGCCTCGGCTATGCGCTGCCGGAAACCACGGGTGACTACGCTATCGCCCAACATTTTATTCACGAGCTGCCGGAAGATGCGAACCGCTATCTGGTGTTTCTACACGCCACCACCCGCGATAATAAGCACTGGTCGGAAAGCCACTGGCGTGAACTTATTGGTTTAATACAGCCATCAGGATTGCGGATAAAGCTGCCCTGGGGGGCAGAACATGAGCATCAGCGTGCGATTCGCCTGGCTGAAGGCTTTGATTTCGTTGACGTGCTGCCGAAGCTGACGCTGGAGCAGGTCGCCCGCACGCTGGCGGGCGCGCGTGCGGTGGTATCCGTCGATACCGGTTTGAGCCACCTGACCGCTGCGCTCGACCGCCCGAATATCACGCTGTATGGCCCAACCGATCCGGGACTGATTGGCGGCTACGGCAAGAATCAGTTTGCCCTGATTTCTCCGGATAAAAACATGGATTCGTTGAGCGCAGAGCAGGTGCGCGAAGCATTGAGCAAGGTCATGTCATGAAGAAACTACACATCATTAACCTGGGAAAAATGGGCGGCGTAGAGCGCCTTTTTTTGCAGTACCTTAATGAAGCAGGCGATGACAGCAATGAAATCATCTGTGTCAGCCGCGAGATAGGCCCTGAAATTGCGCGCCAGATGCCACAGCAGAAAGTGACCTTCGCTACGCGACTTATCGATAAGCTCCCGCTACGCTGCCCACAGTTTCTGCGAAAGTACCTTTTGCAATGGAAAGTTAACCGTGCCAATGCTGACGTGATTATCGTCTGGGATTTAATCCCAGGGCTGGCCGCTAAACCGCAACGCGGCAAGCTGCTTTATTACGATCACGGCTGCTCATGGCGCTATGCCAAAAACACCAAGACGCTGCGTTTTCTCTCAATGCTTGATGGCGTTATTTCAGCCTCTTATGCTTCTAAGCGGGTGATGGAGCTGCGTTTTAATCTACCCTGTCCACACAAGGTGGTGATTAACCGCATCAAAACGCCTGACGGTATCAGTGCCGCGCCTCGCCATCTTAGGTCGCCAATACGTCTGGGTACGGCTTCGCGACTGGTCAGCCTGAAGGGTATCAGCGTTGGATTACTGACATTGAAAGAGCTGCTAGCACGAGGACACGACGTGGTGCTGGAGATTGCCGGAAAAGGTCCGGACCGCGCGGAATTTGAGGCACTGACAGAAAGATTACAGCTCGGCGATCGGGTCACTTTCAGTGGTTTTCAGCATAACGTTGCGGATTTTTTTAACCGTACTGATATTTACCTCAGCACACCGATCACCGAACCTTTCGGATTATCCTGTATGGAATCGTTATATTTTGGCGTTCCGGTGATATTTCCAATGGTAGACGGCCAGCCAGAAGCCGTTAAAGAAGGCGTCTGCGGCATCGGTATCGTTCCTTCCGTCAGCATTGAACAACACAAAACTCTCACCGGTATTGAGGTGGATTTCCCTCATCAGGTCTACGATCCTCTAGCGGACGCGCTGGTTTCTGCGAAATTAATTTCACATACTGACTGCGCGGATGCCGTAGAAAAATTGATAGCGGAAAAAAATTACGAATCCTACAGCAGAAATGCGCAGAAATTCCCATTAGAGAACTTTAGTTTTGCAGTATTTCAGGATGAATTTAATAACACCCTTGAATATTACAAAAATGAGAAATAATGTGAGAGATTTAGCCAAAGGCATTTTTAATAACCCAGCTCCATCGCCACTATGGAGTTATTTTTCGTACTCGTGCTGCGCTATTAGCCTTTTAGTTTTGCCTTTTCTTCCGAGTACGGGCCGTGACTTATTTTATCTTAGCGGATACTTTGCATTTTTCTGTTTTTTATTCAATTTAAAATACTATACCCGCAATAAGAAAAACCTGATCCTGCCAGGATTATTTCTGACATTATCCTTTTCCACCATTTTTTGGCTGGTCGTTTATAAAGCCCCCGGCGACTATATCAATATCTATCGTTCGTATATGAACATGTCGAGACTGTTTATAGCCACCGCTTTTGTTCTACTACTGGCTCTCAATGAACGCCTGGGCTTGCAGCGTAAAATTCTCTATTTTTGCATCACTGCTGGAGTCGTGATTAACCTCTATGCTTTCTATCAGAGCATAGCGTTGAGATACATTCGTATTGAACTGGCCTTCGATCGCGCGACGATAGTAGCCTATATTCTTACCGCCGTTAGCTTACTGATGATGCAGTCCATTTTGATGCTAAAAACCAGATATCGCCTGGTATTCTATGCACTGGCTTTTATGTTCAGCTATGCCGCCATCGTGTTCACGGGCACACGTGCCGCTATGCTGCTTTACCCTGTGCTAATTGGTTTGTCAGTGCTTGCGACAAAAAATGTGATATCTCATCGGCATAAGATCGTGATTATATTGCTTCTTCCGCTGCTGCTTACCGTTTGTGGTTTTATCTTTAAGGATAAAATTGCTAAACGTATTGAGGATGCACAGAGAAATTTCGTCATGCTAAATACGGCAAAAGCGGATAACTCTATTTTCTCCCGAGTATGGATGCAAATTATCGCAATCAGAACCGGTAATGATGCACCTTTTGGGCAGTCTGCTGAAAATCGAGCGAAAGAAGCACTGAAAATTATTGCCGAAGAACCAAAATTATATAATGCCAAACGCTATCTAGACGTGCATATGCATAATGAAGTGCTGGAAACCTATTCGCTAAAAGGTATATGGGGCGTTGCCATACTGCTCGCCATCTACCTGACCCTGTTGATTCAGTCCTTCAGACCTGAACGAAACGCTATGCTGCTGGGTGTCAGCGCAGCACTGATCCTCTATGGCCTGAGCGACGTTCTGTTCTTTAGCTCGGAGGCAACCATCACCTTTTCACTGGCAATTATCTTCAGTGTGCTGTCGCTGAAGAAAACTCGGGGACAGGCCGATGCGTGAGGTTGAAAACGGCCGTTTACTCAGCATTATTATTCCGTTCTACAATAATGAAAACTTTTTGGGTGACTGCCTGGAATCATTATTGCGACAAGTTGATGATGATATTGAGATCGTACTGGTTAATGACGGCTCGACAGATGGATCTGTCACAGCGGCGCAAGAGGCCCTGAACCGCTACGCGCATCCACACGTTGTTTTTATTTCTCAGCAAAACGGTGGGATTGCACATGCACGTAACGTTGGACTTCAGCAGGCCAGCGGACAGTATGTGACTTTTCTTGATGGGGATGATCTGCTCAGTCGCCACTATCTGGTCACCCTTCGCCCACTGCTGTTATCCGGGAAGTATGAGTTAATAGATTTTAAATATCATATATTTGCCAACGTAACGCAGGAAGACAACCACCCCGCAGAATCAGCATTTTCCACCAGTGATTTTACGCAGGGAATGAGCTGCCTGATGCCGCTTTTCAGTCGCTCCATGTGGCATCTGTGGAACAGAGTGTTCCATCGTTCTCTGCTCGTTGGTGAATCATTCGAAGCAGGCCGACGCTATGAGGATGTGATCTTTACGCCATTCGTCTACTTCAAGACGCAAAAGATCGGCCATATCGATCACCCACTCTATTTTTATCGCGATAATAGCCAGGGCATCACTCGCAACGTTAAAGAAAAAGACATTGAAGACATGCTGTTTGCGATGAAGAAAATGCTGAACTTCGCCTCGCAGAATCAACATGATAAGGCAATAAAACAGCTCGCTGCCCTCATGGTGCTGAACTGCTTTAATGAGGTGAAAGCCATGTCGAAGAAACTTTATGGCTACTATTTCTATCCCGAGAAAGTCCGGGCTGTATTAACACAGGCCGCCACACTGTGTGATGGCACTGCCGTACCGAAGAAAAAGGTCCGGCAGATGCGGTATGCCAACATCGATACCTGGCTGTCAAAACTTCGCAGGAGATCGAAGAAGTAAAATTTACTTCTCAATCAGCTGCAGGTGTTCCACAACCTCATCATAAACCCGCTGTGGTTGGATCACTCCCATCGGACTCTCTGCTTCCAGCGGCATCGTATAGCCAGTGCGGGAAAGATGAATAACGCGGTGCAGCTCTAAATCCTGAATAGGGCCGGTAGATCGCGGGTCGGCGGTAACAAACAGGCTGATGGTTTTTACCTTCAGAGCGATCGCTACGTGCAGTGGCCCCGTATCACCGGTCACCAGCAAATCGAAACCATCCAGCAGCGTAATCATTTGCTGTAACCCGGTTTTCCCAATGCGGTCATCAACATGCTCTGCGGTCGTTGCGCTGACGCTTTGTAGAAAGCGCTGTGCTCTTTCCCTGTCGGTACCGCCGCCAATCAGCACAATTTTCACTTTCGGCCAGGCTGCCACCAGCATTTCAGCCAGTCTGACGTAATGCGAAACAGGCCAGCAGCGTGACTCCGTTGATGCACCCAGTTGAAAACCAATGGTTATCTGGTCAGGATTTTTTACCGCTCTCTCAAAAGGAGCGGGGATCTCCATGGTGGGATCGTCACTGCGGCATCCCAGAATCGAAACCAGCTCAAGCTTACGACGAACAAAATGCCCGTAGTAATGGAACACATAGTTGGTCAGCCATTTCTCCAGCCCGCTAATCCCGGAGCTGTAGTTATCGCGGATGATATATTTGGCCCCGGCCATCACGGCGCTGATCACATCATAGGGCAGATGCGAATGCATAATCAGAGCCAGATCGGGCTGATGCTCCCGTAAGGATTTCAGCAGCGGGCCCAGCGTTTTGATTTTACTGTTCCAGTAAACGATGCGGTTAAAGTCTCGCCCGCCCTCCACCAGCTCCCGGTTCTTCTCATGCACCACCAGCGTGATATGCGCATCGGGATAACGCTCGCGTACGGCACGAATAGCGGGTGTGTTGAACATAAAATCGCCGAGTGCCGTTGTCGAATAGATAACGATATTGTCGAAATGAATCCCACTGTCGAAAGTGGATTTATCCTGAAGGCGACCGTATCTGGCGGTATAGCGGTCAAGGAAAAAGTTCGCGAGCTTAATCTTCCATTTCTTCGACATCTCAACCCACTTTACTCTGGTAATATTCTGATAAAGTTAACCCCGTCGTACGCGACTGTAGCCAGCCGAACAGCTGGTCCAGCTCATCGTACAGCGCATCAATATCCGCGGCGGTTTTGAACGTCGGGCTGCCGCCGGGCATAAACTCCGACGAATGCAGCATAAACTCCACGTAGTCACTGCCAGCGGCCAGCGTTTTTTCCGCCACGCCGATCATCTGTTGAAGATTACCGCGCATCGGCCGCAGCCAGTGGACCGATGGGCTGCGTTGCTTGCCGCGCAGCCGATCCCAGCCCTGCTTAACGCCGTTCATCAACGCTGAATGCTTGTACTGAATACTCATCGGCACTTCCAGCAGCGGGGAATCACCCGCCCGGGAAATATCCTGCGGATCGATAAAATAAGCGCGATCGGGAAAATGCTGGTAGTTGGTGCCGCCGTTACCCTGCGGCGCACCCGGCGAAAACTGCCAGTTCACGCGAGGGGTGACCGAGCAATCAACCTGATAGCCCAGCTCAATCAGCAAACGGGCATAAAATTCGTTAAACGCCCAGCGCCCGGCGCGGTGGCTGCGCATTTTCGTCTGCAGAGTGTCTTCCAGCAGCCGGGTGATGTAGCTGACTTTCTCACGGATTATCGCTTCAGGGTATTCAATCAGATAGGGTTTGTGCCGCCAGTCGTCGCCGGTGAGGTCCTGTATCGGTGGATTGTTCCACGCGTGCAGATGCATACCAATCTCACCGGTATCGCGCGCAATCACGTCGCGGGCAAATTCAACGTAGGCCGGATCGATCGCCATTTCATAGTTCGTTAGCCAGGTTGGCTTAAAGGCATACTTTTCACAAAGCTGCTGGAAACGTGGCAAAAACCGGGTGTTTTCGGTGGTGATCCGATCGTGATTTTGCCAAAGATTATCGCCTTCGGTATCGATGGTGATGATAAACGCGGGCTTACCCATATTCTTTCCTGTCAGCACAATTACCTGCGGCTATGTTACGTAGCGGGCCAGCAAAGCGCAAAGGTAATTCCGCTCATCACGGCGTTAGCGGGAGGCGAGGCTAGCCACGCCCTGGTGACTGCTTTAGAATCAGCGACTGGTTTATTGAACAGCGATAAAGCATGGAATCTCTGGATCTGCCCCACATCCCTCACCCGGTATCACGTATCCTGGTGATCAAATTTCGCCACCATGGCGATATGCTGCTGACGACGCCGGTTATTCACTCGTTAAAAGCCGCCTTTCCTGATGCTCAGATAGACGTGCTGCTTTTCGAGGAAACCCGCACCATGCTTAGCTGCCATCCGGATATTCACCGGATCTATGCTATCGATCGCAGCTGGAAAAAACAGGGTGTGCGTTTCCAGATTAGCCAGGAGTGGCGGCTAATGAGCACGCTGAGAAAGCAGCATTACGATATGGTGCTGAATCTGGCCGATCAGTGGCGCAGTGCGATTATTACCCGCTTCACCGGCGCACGTGTGCGTCTGGGGTTTGATTTCCCGAAGCGTCAGGGAAGGCTGTGGCGTCAGTGCCATACGCAGTTAGTTTCCACTGCAGACCATAATTCGCTGCATACCGTGGAGCAGAATCTGTCGCTGCTGGCCCCTTTGCGGCTTCCACAGCGGCGGGATAACGTCGCCATGCACTACTCTGACGCAGATCGGCAGACCGTTCGCGATCTTGCTGGTCCGGAAGATTATATCGTGGTTCAACCGACCTCCCGCTGGTTCTTCAAATGCTGGAGCGAGGAGAAGTTTGCTGCCACGCTTCAGGGACTGCTGGATGATGGACGCAAAGTAATACTGACCTCCGGTCCTGACGGCAAAGAAATAGCGATGGTTGAAGGGATTATCGATCGACTGAGCTCGCGAGAAGGCGTTCTCTCTCTGGCCGGGAAGCTGACGCTGACCCAGCTTGCCGCGCTGATTGACGGCGCGCAGCTGTTTATCGGCGTGGATTCCGTTCCGATGCACATGGCTGCGGCACTTCAAACGCCAACCGTCGCGCTGTTTGGTCCCTCAAAACTGGTGTTCTGGCGCCCGTGGCAGGTTAAAGGCGCAATCATCTGGGCTGGAGACTACGCTCCCCTGCCGGACCCGGACAGCGTTGATACCCGCACCAGCGAGCGCTATCTGGATGCCATTCCCGTTGACGATGTCCTGGCAGCAGCACGGAGGCTTTTAGCATGAAACCCATCAGACTGGCGATCGTACGGCAGAAATACCGTCCCGATGGCGGCGCAGAGCGTTTTATCGCCCGCGCGCTGGAAGCGCTGGACCAACAGTCGCTGGACCTCAACGTGATTACCCGTGAATGGCAGGGTCAGCGCCAGCCCAACTGGCACCTGCATATCTGTAATCCGACAAAATGGGGCCGCATCAGCCGCGAGCGAGGGTTTGCCGACGCAGCCCGGGCGCTGTGGCAGCGTGAAAACTTCGATATCGTTCAGAGCCACGAGCGCATTGCAGGATGCGATATCTACCGCGCCGGCGACGGGGTTCATCAGCGCTGGCTTGAGCTGCGCGGCCGGCTGATGCCGGGCTGGCGACATAAGCTACTGCTGGCGAATCGCTATCACCGCTACGTGATGGCGGCTGAAAAAGCGATGTATGAAGCCCCGGAGCTGAAAGCCGTTATCTGCAATGCGGAGATGGTGAAGCAGGAAATCATCCAGCGGTTTGGCGTTGCCAGTGACAGAATCCATGTCATCTACAACGCGATTAATACTGCCCAGTTCGTCCCGGCGGAGATGGCGACAAGGGCGGCTATCCGTCAGCAAATCGCGCTGCCGCTGGATGCCAGCGTGCTGATTTATGTTGGCTCCGGCTTCGAGCGTAAAGGGCTGGCGGCAGCAATACGCGCAGTAGCCAGTACCGATCGCTACCTGCTGGTCGTCGGCAAAGATAAAGCAGAGAAACAGTACAGAGCACTGGCGACTACGCTGGGCTGTGCCGATCGTATCCGCTTCGTCGGGATGCAATCGGATACGCTGCCGTGGTATCAGGCCGCCGATGGGCTGCTGCTGCCCACGCTGTACGATCCGTTCCCCAATGTAATCCTCGAGGCAATGGCCTGCGGTCTGCCGGTGATCACCTCGACCACCTGCGGCGGCGCAGAGTTTATTCAGCAGGGGCATAATGGTTATGTGTGTGATGCGCTGGATATCAACGCACTGCGTGATGCGGTGATGGCCCTTCCCGCTTGTGCGACCGACAGCAGCATGGCGCTGGCGGCCCGTGAACAAGTGATGGCTTCTACGCCGCAGCGGCTGTCACAGCAGCTTGTATCGCTTTATCAACAGATTCTGGACTAACCAATGCGTATTTTGATGATTATTGACGGCCTGCCGGGCGGCGGTGCAGAAAAAGTGGTGCTGACGCTGTGCGAAGGGATGCAGAAGATGGGCCACGATGTCAGCCTGTTCTCGCTGCGTAACGTGTGCAATTACGCTATCCCGGACGGGATTGATTATCAGATCGTAGAACGCCCGAGCAACGCTCCCTGGCGCAAGCTGACCGAGCTGTCGCGCCGCGCCGCCGCGCTGGATGATGCCATCGCTGTCAGCGAATCGCGTGGCGGCAGCTATGATTTAATCTTCTCCAATCTGCATAAAACCGACCGGATTGTATCGCGCTGTAAAGCCATTCCGCCGCAGAAGCTGTGGTACTGCATTCACGGTATTCTCTCTACCTCTTACCTTGGTCATCGCAGCGGGTTCAGCCGCTGGCTGAAACTGCGTAAGATCGCCCGTGTTTATCAGGGCAAAAATATCGTCGCGGTCTCCCGCGCGGTGGGAGAAGATCTGACCCAACAGCTGGCGATCTCGCCATCCCGGCTGGCGGTTATCAATAATCCTTTTGATATTGAAAGTATTCTGCAGCAGGCAGCAGAACCTTTATCCGTCGCGGGCGTGCCTTATATCGTTCACGTCGGGCGTTTTCATCCGCACAAGCGTCATGACCGCCTGCTGGAAGCCTTTGCGGCATCGGGTATTCCGGCCAAACTGGTGCTGGCAGGAACCGGCAGCGAAGACCAGCTCGCGAAGACGAAGGATCTGGCCATTCGTTTGGGTATTGATGACCGGGTGGTTTTCGCCGGTTTCCAGGCTAACCCTTACCCGCTGATTAAACATGCCCGAATGCTGGTACTGAGTTCAGACAGTGAAGGTTTTGGTAATGTGCTGGTGGAAGCCCTGCTGTGCGGCACCCCGGTGGTCAGCACGCGCTGCCCGGGTGGCCCGGCGGAAATTCTCGAACGTATGGGCATGAACGATGCGCTGGCAGAGTTAACGGCCGATTCACTGGCCGCGAAGATAGCGGCGACCTGGCAGTCGCCACCGTTCATCGATAGCCAAAAGCTCGCTGAATATGATTTAGAACCCGTTTGCCGGCAGTATCTGGCGCTTCAGGCGAAATCAATCCGCTAAGCTTTGCAGCTGCTGCCAGACCTCATCGACGCTGACATCTGCGCACTCACCGGATGGCGTCTGCATAATCCGGTAGTCGCCTGACCACGGATGCCAGACCTTGCTGTCCGTGTCACCAAACAGTACCACCTGCTTTTTATTCATTGCCGAGGCCAGATGCATCTGGCCTCCGTCGCTGCACAGCAGGCGATCGCAGCGTTCAAATGCCGCCACCAGCTCGCGCACCGACGCGGTGGGATAGAGTGAAACACGTTCGCTGTCGCAGGCCGCCAGTACCTGCCGGGCGCGGTGTTCATCGCCTACATCATCAGGCGCCAGCGTGCCCTGCGGGGACCAGAAGATAACCGCACTGCCGTTACCGTTCGCCAGGTGGCGCTGGATGATCTCAACGTAGCGCTCCAGCGGCCAGCGCCGTTTAGGGCTACGGCTGCTGATATGCACTGCCAGAACCGGGCCATCGCTATAGCTTCGCCCGGCAAAACGGCGGGCGGCCTGCTGGCGCTCCTGCTCGCTCAGCCAGATCCGCACCGGGGGGATCATCAGCTTTTTGTCGCTGATGGCAGAAAGATAGCTGAAGGTACGCTCCACCTGGTGCTCACCAATGAAATCCACAGGCCGGAAAGGAACGCTTATCGCCCGGTCGCCGGTATCGGCACCGATGATATGCTTTACACCCGCCATTTTCGCCAGCCGAAGGCTGTATACGCAGGGATTCGGGTTCGCCAGGATCGCTGCATCAAAGCGGATGCGGCGCAGCCGCATGAAAATTTTCAGACGATCGAGATACACGCCAAACTTGCTCTCATTTTTCTTACGGTGCTTGGCTTTACGGTAAATAAAGGTGTTTTCAATGTGCGGATTATTTTTGACCACGTCCTGGCTGACGGTGTTGATCAGTAAATAGACATTGGCATCGGGCCAGGCAGATTTGACCCCTTCAATCAGCGGCGTGGTACACACCAGATCGCCAATATTGTCACGGCGGATAATCAAAATGTTTTTCATTGTACTTTTCAGGCGACGGTTCTCGCCCGATCTTTTCACCGATGCCAAAGAGTAGATCCCAGCCCCTCTTCAACCAGTTTCCAAAACATCTCAATCCGTCGAGAGCATAAAAAAGTGCGCCTGTTGAAACACACTTGCGGTATCCGATCGTTCGTCCGCTAACAGCTCAGACAGCACGTAATATTAAATTACACATGTATCGTCAAAAAAAGAATTCCTGCCTTGCCATAATAACGACTAACACCATGAAAATTATAGTAATAAGAAAATACTTAGAGAATGGACTCTTCTATGCAACTCCCCCCACTGCTCACGGTGATCGTTCCACTGTACAACGCCGGTCGTTTTTTTAAGCCCTTTATGGAATCGCTGCTGGCACAAACTTTCCAACAGCTGGAAATAATCATTGTTGATGATGGCTCAACCGACGGCTCCGGGGAATCGGCCGATGAATATGCCGGCCGTGTGGCACATATTCGCGTGATCCATCAGGCAAACAGCGGCGTATCCCGGGCCAGGAATGCCGGTCTGCGGGAGGCCCGTGGGCAGTATGTTACCTTTCCCGATGCGGACGATATTCTGGAGCCGCAGATGTATCAGACCCTGATGGAAATGGTATTAGCGGATGGTCTTGACGCCGCGCAGTGTAATGCTCTGCGTATTAATGCTCACAATGATCACAGCAGCCCGCTGATTCCTTTTGACCGATTACAGTCAACGTCCGTCATGTCCGGTGCAGACTGGCTCAACCAGGCGCTGAAAACCCGCCGCTATCTGCATGTTGTCTGGCTGGGGGTTTATCGTCTTTCGCTGATTCATGAATGCAGGCTGCGCTTTATCCCCGGCCTTCATCATCAGGACATACCGTGGACGACCGAATTTATGTTTAACGCCCAGAGGGTTCGCTATAGCGATGCACCACTCTACCGTTACAGAATTCATACCGAATCGATTAGCCACCGCCGCCGCCAAGGTCGGCAAAATGTCCGATACCAGCGCCATTATCTTCGCATCTGCGCTTTGCTGGACGATATGAATCGCCGCTATCAGCATCGGATACCCGTCTATCGTTCCTTTCATGCACAAATTACCCGCGAGGCGCTCAGCGTCTGTCATGCTATTCGCCGCGAAACTGATGCCGAGGCCCGCCGCACAATGATTCACGACCTCATGCGAACCCGAACCCCTCAGCGTATGATGCGCAACGCACGCGGTATTACACAGTGGTATAAACTGCTGGTATGGCAGATGCGCCTGTTTTATCTTTATCACTCCCACCGAGTGAGTTAATAAGACACACTGCGGTATTTAACGCCGCCATCATCAGGTACAGTAGCCCGATAATGAAGTACTGTGAGACAGCATCACTTATCTGATAACATGCCCTATTATTCCTTTTTTTGGCAATCTCTGGGCATAAGTCTCTTTTCACCTGAAAAAACAATGTGATGATTACCATTTATACCGTTTTACTGTATCTCATTCAGCCCTTCATCTGGCTCCGTCTCTGGCTACGCGGGCGGAAAGCGCCTGCCTATCGTCTGCGATGGGCTGAACGCTATGGTTTCTGCAAAGGTAAAGTAAAACCTGATGGGATCTTGCTGCATTCGGTTTCTGTCGGTGAAACCCTGGCCGCTATACCGCTTGTTCGTGCGCTACGCCATCGTTATCCCGATCTGCCGATCGTCGTAACGACGATGACGCCAACGGGTTCCGAACGCGCCAGCTCGGCGTTTGGTAAAGACGTTCATCATGTCTATCTGCCCTATGATTTACCCGGCGCAATGAACCGCTTCCTGGATACCGTCAATCCCCGACTGGTGATCATTATGGAAACCGAGCTCTGGCCGAACATGATCTCGCTGCTGCACGCGCGTAAAATTCCACTGGTGATCGCCAACGCCCGTCTGTCCGAACGTTCGGCGAAGGGCTATCAGAAGATCGCCAAGTTTATGAAGCAGCTGCTGCAAAAAATTACCCTAATCGCCGCGCAAAACCAGGAAGACGGTGAACGCTTTATCGGCCTTGGGCTGAAACGTTCGCATCTGGCGGTGACCGGCAGCCTGAAGTTTGATATTTCCGTGACCCCAGAGCTGGCTGCTCGCGCCGTGACGCTGCGACGCCAGTGGGCACCGCACCGCCCGGTATGGATAGCCACCAGCACCCATGAAGGTGAAGAAAGCATTATTCTGGAGGCGCACCGCAAACTGCTTGCCCGTTTCCCGACGCTGTTGCTGATTCTGGTACCGCGCCACCCGGAGCGCTTTGACACCGCGCGTAGCCTGACGCAGAAGGCAGGGATGAGCTATACGCTGCGCAGCAGCGGAGAAATCCCCTCCGGCAGCACGCAGGTGGTGATCGGCGATACAATGGGTGAACTGATGCTGCTATACGGAATTGCCGATCTGGCGTTTGTGGGCGGCAGCCTGGTTGAGCGCGGCGGTCATAACCCGCTGGAGCCTGCGGCTCATGCCATTCCGGTTCTGATGGGGCCACATACCTTTAACTTTAAAGATATTTGCTCCCGCCTGCAGCAGGCTGACGGTCTGATCACCGTGACCGATGCCGATTCACTGGATAAAGAGATTGGTACGCTGCTGACCGACGAGGACTATCGTCTCTATTACGGTCGTCATGCGGTTGATGTTCTGCATCAGAATCAGGGCGCACTCCAGCGTCTGCTCCATCTACTGGAGCCTCACCTGCCACAGCGGAATCACTAAATGAACACTCGCCAGCAGCTGTCGGTTGTCCTGATTGCGAAAGATGCGGCGGAACTCCTGCCGGAATGTCTGACTTCGGTCAGTTGGGCAGATGAAATTATTTTGCTCGACTCCGGCAGCCGCGACGGCACAGCAGAAATCGCTGAACGTCACGGGGCGCGAGTCTTCCACTCCACGGAATGGTACGGCTATGGCAAACAGCGCCAGCTGGCGCAGAGCTATGCCAGCCATGCAATGATCTTGATGATCGATACTGACGAACGCGTGACGCCAGAACTGCGCCGCAGCATTGAGCTGGTGCTTGAACAACCTGCCTCAGAGACGGTGTACAGTATTGCCCGGCGTAATCTGTTCCTTGGTCGCTTTATGCGTCATAGCGGCTGGTATCCCGATCGTGTCACGCGGCTTTATCCGCGCAGCTATCGCTACAACGATAATCAGGTTCATGAATCACTGGAAACCGAACAGGCAAAAGTCCGGCCTCTTCAAGGAGACCTCCTGCATCTGACCTGCCGTGATTTTTCCGATTTTCAGTGGAAACAGTTCGCCTATGCAGAAGCCTGGGCAAAACAGCGCCACCAGCAGGGTAAACGCTGCGGTATTGCGGCAATTTTCGGCCACACCGCAGGTGCCTTCCTGAAAACGCTGGTGCTGCGCGCCGGTTTTCTGGACGGCAAGCAGGGATGGCTACTGGCCGTGGTTAATGCACAGTACACGTTTAATAAATATACGGCCCTGTGGGCTCTCAATCACGCATCCAGGAACGGCAGACTATGAGCACCAAAGCCATCTACCCCGGCACCTTCGACCCAATGACCAATGGTCATCTGGATATCGTGACGCGCGCCGCACTGATGTTTGACCATATTGTGCTGGCGGTAGCGGCCAGCCCCAGTAAAAAGCCCATGTTCACGCTGGAAGAGCGCGTGGCGCTGGCCACAGAAGTGACGACACATCTGGGTAATGTGGAAGTGATCGGCTTCAGCGATTTAATGGCAAACTTCGCCAAAGCGCAGCAGGCCAACGTGCTGGTACGAGGACTGCGGGCGGTATCTGACTTCGAATATGAGCTGCAGCTGGCGCATATGAACCGCCATCTGCTGCCAACGCTGGAAAGTGTCTTCCTGATGCCTTCTGAAGAGTACTCGTTTATCTCATCATCCTTGATGAAGGAAGTCGCACGCCACGGCGGTGAGGTAAAAGCCTTCCTGCCGGCACCGGTGTATCAGGCCCTGCAGGCGAAGCTCTGAGTCTATTTCTGGCAGCACGGGCAGAAGAAGGTACTTCTCTGAGCGTGTTTACTGCTTTCTATCGGCGTGCCGCACGCGCGGCACGGTTCTCCCGCCCGCCCATACACCTGTAGCTCCTGAGCAAAGTAGCCGGGCTTCCCGTCGCTCTGCAGAAAATCCCGCAGCGTAGTACCACCCTGTTCGATTGAACGCAGCAGCACGGCCTTGATGGTGGCCACCAGCAGGTCTGCTTCAGACTCATTGAGCGCCATGGCAGGACGATCGGGATGGATACCGGCAACGAACAGAGATTCACTGGCGTAGATGTTGCCCACCCCCACGACCAGCTTGTTGTCCATCAGCCACGGTTTGATCGCCGTGCGTTTACCGCGCGATTTCGCAAACAGATATGCACCGTTAAAACTGTCTTCCAGCGGTTCAGGACCGAGATGGGAGAGAACCGAACTGGCTGCAAGGTCTGTACACCATAGCCAGGCACCAAAGCGGCGCGGATCGGTATAACGCAGAACCTTACCGTTACTCATGACCAGGTCAACGTGGTCATGTTTCGCCGGCGGCAGTTCGTGCGGAAGCATTCGCAGGCTGCCGGACATGCCCAGGTGGATGATAATCCACCCGGTCGGCAGCTCCAGCAGCAGATATTTGGCACGCCGCTGCACGCTGAGCACGGGCTGATCGCTGAGAGCATGTATTTCGTGTGAGACGGGCCAGCGCAGGCGGGAATTACGCACCACGGCGTGCAGAATCGTTGCGCCGACCAGATGCGGCTCAATTCCGCGTCGGCTGGTTTCTACTTCTGGTAATTCTGGCATCTTCCCGCTCCCGTTGGCTTATCAACATAATGACGCAGTACTCTAATACAAAACTCAGAAACAAAAAAACCCGGCCGGAGCCGGGTTTTTCAACTGAGATTAATTACTTAATCTTAGCTTCTTTGTAGATCACGTGCTGGCGGACAACCGGATCGAATTTCTTCAGTTCCAGTTTTTCCGGCTTAGTACGTTTGTTCTTCGTGGTGGTATAGAAGTGACCTGTACCAGCAGAAGAAACCAGCTTGATCTTCTCACGAATACCTTTAGCCATGTTTCAGTTCCTTACCTTAGTACTTCTCACCGCGGGTACGCAGATCGGCCAGAACCGTCTCAATACCCTTTTTATCGATTACACGCATGCCTTTGGCAGATACGCGTAGTGTAACGAAGCGCTTTTCGCCCTCAACCCAAAAACGGTGAGAGTGCAGGTTCGGCAGGAAACGGCGTTTCGTCGCGTTCATTGCGTGGGAACGGTTGTTACCCGTCACCGGACGCTTGCCAGTTACTTGGCAGACTCGTGACATGTCTATTCTCCAAAAATCAAATCAGCTCGAGCTTTAAAAATAAGGTTTTGGCCGCCTCGTCAGACTAATAGCCTATCCAGGCGAGTTCTATGTGAACCCGCTGAGCAGGCCCAAACGCCAAACCCGAGATTCTCAAAGGTGGCGTAGTATACGCCCTGTAGCGCGAGTGCTCAAGTCCCGAACAGATAAAGATCCCTCTGGATCGCCTGTAACCGTCTTAATTGCATGTGAAACAGCCTGTTTTTGTACGCTGAACGGCCCGACATTCGTGATTGAGGGCAGTAAAAGGCGATTTTTCACATCCACCCCAGTTCGGCAAAAGAAAAATATTCACCTCGCCCAATCACGATATGGTCAAGCACACGAATGTTAAGCAACGAGCAGGCACGGACGATTTGCTGAGTAATATCACGATCGGCGCGGCTTGGTTTTGCCAGCCCGGAGGGATGATTGTGAGCCAAAATCAGTGCCGCCGCATTGCGCTTTAAGGCTTCGCGGACAATTTCCCGCGGATGGACTTCCACGCTGTTGATGGTGCCGCTGAACATCTCGCAGGTATGGATAACCCGGTGCTGGTTATCAAAAAAGATCACCTGAAAGATCTCGCGCTCCCGATGAGCAAGCGAACTGTGTAAAAAATCCAGCATTTGCTCAGAGCTTGTCACGGCATGGCTCTTCAGCGCTTCCTGACAGGTAAAACAGCGCCTCGCCAGCTGAGCGACGGCATGAATCTGCGCATATTTAGCGACACCTATCCCACCGACCGACTGGAAATCCTCTTTTGTTGCATGCATCAGCCGATACAGCGAGCCAAAATGATCGATCAAGCGCTGCGACAATTCCATCACATGCACACCGCGCGTACCGGTGCGCAAAAAAATGGCCAACAGCTCACAGTCACTCAGCGTGGCCGCTCCAAATTTGATCAGCTTTTCACGCGGGGGCAACCCCTGCCACTTATTTTCCATCTTCTGCGTCTCCTTGCCTGAATACGCAAAAGCATGTCATTATATACAGTAGTTTTCTATCACCACCCGCCAGCTTTACGAGGCAGATCGCAAAGGGACCCAGGTGAAAAATAACCAGCCCGATCGAATGTGATAAAATATCCGGCATTGCGGTACAAAGTTACCGGGCAGGCTCAACAGAAGGCGAAAGGCAGATGATGGGATTATCGGGAAAGCGGATTGTTCTGGGCGTCAGCGGCGGTATTGCTGCCTATAAAACGCCAGAGCTGGTCCGCAGGCTCCGCGATCGCGGAGCAGAAGTCCGCGTGGTGATGACGGATGCTGCGAAAGCTTTTATCACCCCACTTAGCTTACAGGCCGTTTCCGGTTTCCCGGTATCGGATGATTTGCTCGATCCGGCTGCCGAAGCGGCGATGGGCCATATCGAACTAGGGAAATGGGCAGATCTGGTGATTCTGGCACCGGCGACTGCCGATCTTATCGCACGCGTTACTGCCGGAATGGCTAACGATCTCGTCACCACGATTTGTCTGGCAACGGCGGCCCCTATTGCGATTGTTCCTGCCATGAATCAGCAGATGTATCGCGCGCTCCCCACCCAGCATAACATCCAGCAGCTGGCACAGCGTGGTGTGATGATCTGGGGCCCTGACAGCGGCAGCCAGGCCTGCGGTGACGTTGGCCCGGGACGCATGCTTGACCCATTAGCGATTGTTGATCTGGCTGTTAGCTGGGCCACACCTGTCAATGACCTGCAACATCTTCATATTATGATCACCGCGGGCCCCACTCGCGAAGCACTGGACCCGGTGCGCTTCATCAGTAACCACAGCTCCGGTAAAATGGGGTTTGCCATCGCCGCAGCCGCAGCCAAACGCGGGGCCAGCGTCACGCTGGTAGCGGGTCCTGTTGAATTGCTAACCCCACCATGGGTCAAACGCATCGACGTCACGACGGCACTTGAGATGCAGCACGCCGTGATGGAACAGGTGGCGAAGCAGCATATTTTCATCGGCTGTGCAGCGGTGGCTGATTATCGCGCCGCAGCGGTTGCCGAAGAAAAAATCAAAAAGCAGGGTGATGAAATTACCCTGAAAATGGTGAAAAACCCTGATATCGTCGCCGGCGTGGCGGCTTTAGCCGAGGGGCGCCCCTACGTGGTAGGATTTGCTGCTGAAACCCAGAATGTGGAAGAATACGCACAACAAAAACGGGCGCGCAAGAATCTGGACTTGATCTGCGCCAATAATGTTGCCAAAGCCGGGCAGGGTTTCAATAGCGATTCCAATGCTCTTCACCTTTTTTGGCAGGAAGGAGATAAAATCTTACCGCTCAGCGATAAGTCTCTCCTTGGCCAACAGTTACTAGACGAGATAGTCATCCATTATGATGAAAAAAATCGACGTTAAGATTTTAGATCCGCGTGTCGGCAACGAATTCCCTCTGCCGACCTACGCGACCTCTGGATCTGCCGGGCTTGATCTACGCGCATGCCTGGACGGCGCAGTTGATCTGCAGCCGGGCCAGACTACGCTGGTGCCAACGGGGTTAGCTATCCATATTGCCGACCCGACGCTGGCTGCAGTTATTCTGCCGCGTTCCGGCCTCGGGCATAAACATGGCGTGGTGCTGGGCAACCTGGTTGGCCTGATTGATTCTGACTACCAGGGACAGCTGATGGTTTCCGTCTGGAACCGCGGCCAGGACGCATTTACTATCGAACCCGGCGAGCGTATTGCTCAGATGGTCTTTGTTCCTGTGGTGCAGGCTGAGTTCAATCTGGTCAACGATTTTGACACCAGCGTGCGTGGTGAAGGCGGTTTTGGCCATTCTGGTCGCCAGTAACTCACCACCACTCCCGTAAAACGAAACCCGTTTTTCGCCGTGAGCCATCAGGCTCACGGACGTTGCGTGGGCTCGTGCCCATTTATGGTGATCTTTTCAGGGGTCTTTTAAGACATGGTTGAAAAAAAGAGTGCGAAAAGGAATCGTCGCGAGGAAATCCTGCAGGCACTGGCGCAGATGCTGGAATCAAGTGATGGCAGCCAGCGGATAACGACCGCAAAACTGGCGGCAAGCGTTGGCGTATCTGAAGCTGCGCTCTACCGTCATTTTCCCAGCAAGACCAAGATGTTTGACAGCCTGATCGAATTTATCGAAGACAGCCTGATTACGCGCATCAATCTGATTTTGAAAGACGAAAAAGAAACGCTGCCGCGTTTGCGTCTTATCACGCAGTTGATTCTGGGCTTTGGTGAGCGTAATCCGGGTTTAACGCGAATTTTGACCGGCCATGCGCTGATGTTTGAACAGGATCGTCTGCAGGGGCGTATCAACCAGCTGTTTGAGCGTATTGAAGTACAAATTCGCCAGGTAATGCGCGAAAAGAAAATGCGTGAAGGCGAAGGGTTCGCTACGGATGAAACGCTGTTGGCCAGCCAGCTTCTGGCTTTTTGCGAAGGGCTGCTTTCGCGTTTTGTTCGTTCAGAGTTTCGCTATCGTCCGACAGCGGAATTTGAAGTTCGCTGGCCGCTGTTCGCAATGCAGCTGGTGTAAACCGACGTGGACTGGCCCAGCAATGAGGCCAGTCCATATCGACTTTTCAGATCAGCAGATGATTCAGATACCGTATTCGCTACGGTAGGCGCGAACTGCCGCCAGGTGATCGGCAAGCTCAGGTTTCTCTTCCAGATAGCTGATTAACTCTTTCAGCGTGATAATCGAAATCACCTTACAGCCGTAATCCCGCTCCACTTCCTGGATAGCCGAAATGGCGCCGCGTCCGCGTTCCTGACGATCGAGGGAAATCAGTACACCAGCCAGGCTCGCCTCGTTCGCCGCAATGATCTCCATAGACTCACGGATCGCCGTACCGGCGGTAATCACATCATCCACCAGCATCACCTTACCCTGCAGCGGGCTGCCAACCAGCGTGCCGCCTTCACCGTGAGTTTTGGCCTCTTTTCGGTTAAAGCAGTACGGCACATCGCGATCGTGATGATCGGCCAGTGCAACAGCAGTGGTGGTAGCAATCGGGATACCTTTGTAGGCCGGACCAAACAGCAGATCGAAATCAATGCCTGAATCTACCAGAGCCTGCGCATAGAAACGGCCCAACAGGGCCAGATCGCGACCGGTGTTGAACAGACCTGCGTTAAAGAAGTACGGGCTTTTACGCCCTGACTTCAGCGTGAACTCACCAAACTTCAGCACCTGCTTGTTGATGGCGAATTCGATAAATTGGCGCTGCCAGGCTTTCATGTTGTCATTCCTCAATATTCAGGCAAAAAAAAGGCGACTCTTGGGTCGCCTGGAAAATCAGTTACTCAGCGCCGCTTTCTGCGCCTGTACCAGTGTGTCAATGCCGCCCCGGGCCAGCTCAAGCAGCTTGAGCAACTCATCGTGGCTGAAGGGTTCACCCTCTGCTGTCCCCTGAACTTCAATCATGCGGCCGTCTTCGGTCATCACCACATTCATATCGGTTTCGGCAGCGGAATCCTCAACATATTCCAGATCGCACAGCGCTTCGCCATTTACGATGCCAACGGAAATGGCAGCAACCATGCCTTTCATTGGATTGGCCTTCAGCTTGCCAATCGCAACAAGGTGGTTCAGTGCATCGGCCAGCGCCACGCAGGCACCAGTGATGGATGCGGTGCGCGTACCGCCGTCGGCTTGTAATACGTCGCAGTCCAGGGTGATGGTAAATTCGCCCAGCGCTTTCAGATCCAGCGCGGCGCGCAGGGAGCGAGCAATCAGACGCTGGATCTCCAGCGTGCGGCCACCCTGTTTACCTTTCGCCGCTTCGCGGGCGTTACGGCTATGGGTGGCGCGAGGCAGCATGCCGTATTCAGCCGTCACCCATCCCTGCCCCTGACCTTTCAGGAAACGAGGAACGCCCTCTTCAATCGTTGCAGTACACAGTACTTTGGTATCACCGAATTCAACCAGCACAGAGCCTTCTGCATGTTTGGTGTAATGACGGGTCAGGGTTACGGGGCGCACCTGATGTGCGCTACGGCCTGATGGACGCATAGTATGTTCTCCGGCTAGCTAATTATAATTGGCTGCGCATTATACGGATTTCACTGGTGAATGCCTATCTAAGGCAGCTTCATCCGCGCGCTGTTATGCAACTGGCAGATAATCAACGTTTAAAACAGCAAGATAATCGGGAACAGGATGTAAAAATAATCGAGATATGGCTAAATGCCCCTCTTTATTGACTCTTCACGCGGGACCGTCCGTATGACTGCTGTTTTACATTTTATTCTGGCCCTGGCCATTATCTTCTGCCTGGCGCTGCTATTCAGTTCCGACCGAAAGAAAATTCGTCCACGCGTACTGTTACAGCTGGTCGTAATTGAAGGCGCTTTGGCCTGGTTCTTCCTGCACGCATCCGGTGGACTAAGCGTAGTGAGTGCCGTGTCCGGCTTCTTCGAGGTGCTGTTGAAATATGCCGCACAGGGTACCGACTTTGTGTTTGGCAACATGAGCTCGCAGGGGCTAGCTTTTATCTTCCTGGGCGTACTGTGCCCAATCGTCTTTATCTCTGCGCTAATCGGTATTTTACAGCACCTGAAGATTCTGCCGCTGCTGATCCGGTTTGTTGGTACCGTGCTGTCTAAAATCAACGGTATGGGTAAGCTGGAGTCATTCAACGCCGTCAGTACCTTAATCCTTGGTCAGTCAGAGAACTTTATCGCCTATAAGGGTATCCTGGCAGAGATTTCGGAGCGGCGCCTCTACTCAATGGCCGCAGCCGCGATGTCTACCGTTTCACTGTCGATTGTCGGTGCCTACATGTCGATGATTGAACCGCGCTATGTAGTAGCCGCACTGGTGCTTAACATGTTTAGCACCTTTATCATCCTGTCAATTATTAACCCGACGCCGGTGGGTGATGAACCCGAGATTCGGCTGGAAAAACTGCACGAAGACCAGAGCTTCTTTGAGATGCTTGGCGAGTACATCCTCGCAGGTTTTAAAGTCGCGATGATTATCCTGGCCATGCTGATTGGATTTATTGCCCTAATCACAGCGGTTAATGCACTGTTCGCTGCGGTATTCGGTATCAGCTTCCAGCAGATCCTTGGCTATATTTTCTGGCCGTTTGCCTGGCTGATCGGTATTCCGCCGGCCGATGCCCTGAAAGCCGCCAGTATTATGGCCACTAAGCTGGTGACCAACGAGTTTGTCGCGATGATCGAACTGAAAAAAATCGCAGCCGAACTGTCACCACGCGGGCTGGGGATACTGTCCGTATTTCTGGTTTCGTTTGCTAACTTTGCCTCCATCGGCATTGTGGCAGGTGCCATCAAGGGACTTAACGAGCAGCAGGGAAACGTGGTGTCTCGCTTCGGGCTGAAGCTAATTTATGGATCCACGCTGGTCAGTTTACTTTCCGCCGCCTTCGCCGGATTGGTGTTGTAAACATTCAGCCCGGTACTGCGGTACCGGGCTGCTTGATAAGTTAATGCCGGTCAGAAAGCCACACAGGCTGACGTATCAACCCGCATAACCGAATCCTGAGCAAAACGCTGCTTGTAAATCGCCCTCAACGCTTCAATCCCCTGCTCACTGCTCCGATCCGTTGGGTGAATCAGCATCAGCGCTTTGCTGTCTTCACGCGCGAGTTTTCCATCGTTGCCCAGCCACTGCCCTTTCGCGTTAAATACCGTCAGGCCATCTTTAAAGCGCGGCGTAACGTCCTTATCAACAAACGTCTGCCATTCAGCCTCAGTAATCGCCTGCCCGTGCGGCCTGTTCAGGCCAAAATAGAGCGTTGTCTGCTGCATCGCCTCACCGGTCGCACATGTCGGTGTCGGTGCAGCTGTGCTCGTCACCTTGCCTGGCACACTGCATCCCGTGAGCGCTAAGAGTAAAAAAGAAGAATAAAATAAACGAGCAGACATGAACTCTCCTGGTAAATAACGATGGCGATCGAGTGGCCCGGCACTCAGGCCGGATTATTCTTAACATATTAATCTCTGGTTGATAAAACGTCAGCCGTTGCTCCGACTTTTGACTGAATACCTGTTAAGCCAGCGCCTGCGCCGTTATACTTCCGGCATCTTTCTCTTAAGCGAGTACGCAAAATGATCCGCAGTATGACCGCCTACGCCCGCCGCGAAACCAAAGGTGATTGGGGCAGCGCCGCCTGGGAGCTGCGTTCCGTAAACCAGCGCTATCTTGAAACGTATATCCGTCTGCCAGAACAATTCCGCGGGCTGGAACCGGCTATTCGCGAACGCATCCGCAATCGGCTGACTCGCGGTAAAGTGGAAGTGAATCTGCGTTTCGACGCCGATCCCAGTACGCAGAGTGCACTGGTACTGAATGAAAAGCTGGCAATCCAACTGGTACAAGCGGCTAACTGGGTCAAAATGCAAAGCGATGAGGGTGAAATTAACCCGGTAGATATTCTGCGCTGGCCCGGAGTGATGTCGGCTGAAGAGCAGGATCTGGATGCCATCTCAGCACAGCTATTAATTCTGCTCGATGGTGCCATTGACGACTTTATTGCTGCGCGTGAGGTCGAAGGTGCTGCACTGAAGGCACTTATTGAGCAGCGTCTGGAAGGCGTCAGTTCAGAAGTCAGCAAAGTTCGCACCCATATGCCAGATGTTCTTAAATGGCAGCGCGAGCGCCTGGTAGCCCGTCTGGAAGACGCGCAGGTACAGCTTGAAAATAACCGTCTGGAGCAGGAACTGGTGATGCTGGCACAGCGCGTAGACGTTGCGGAAGAGCTGGATCGCCTGGAAGCGCACGTGAAGGAAACCTATAACATCCTGAAGAAAAAAGAGGCGGTTGGCCGCCGTCTGGACTTTATGATGCAAGAGTTCAACCGTGAGTCCAATACGCTGGGTTCCAAATCGATTAATGCGGAAATCACCGCATCGGCCATTGAGTTGAAGGTGCTGATTGAGCAGATGCGCGAGCAGATTCAAAATATCGAGTAAATTCTTTTAAAGTCCACTGAGATACATAAGCCCATGTTAAATGGGCTTTTTTATTTAAATCATAGTCTATTAAAGACCACTTAGATACATTAAAAACCACCAATAAGTGGGGAGTAAAACGGGGAGCGCTTTTGCTTTACTAGTCTCATCTGGCAGTTTATAACCATATACCCCCCACGACGATTTTTAATCAGGATAGGTATATGGCCTCACTCACTGTCAGGACGGTTCAGGCTCTCATCAAAGCAGGAGAACCGGGGAAGTTTGGAGATGGGCGAGGCTTGTACCTGAAAGTCCCACAAAAAGGTGAGGCGTATTGGATGCTTCGATACACAATCGGCTCTAAGAGACGAGAACTCACACTTGGCAAGGTATCCCATCTATCTCTGTCTGAGGTACGTAGCCTCGCTGAGGATACTCGAAGAAAAGTTGCCACCGGAGATGATCCTATTGCTGAACGGAAACTTAACCGACCGAAGCAAATCACAACGGTAGATGGATTGTTTGAAGACTGGCACAAAGACCTGGTTAGGCGGTTGAAGCATCCACAAATCCCAGAAAGGGTATACAAGAAGGATATTGCCCCTACTATTGGTCAACTTTCTTTGACGAAGATAACCCCCATTGATATCCGGTCAATTCTGCAAAAAATTACAGATAGCGGAAGGCCAACCATTTCAAACGATGCCCTACTCTACATGAAGCAACTCTTTGACCACGGCATTAAGCTTGGGCTGCTTCAGAGCAACCCAGCAATGGCGTTCAAGGTCAATGATGCAGGTGGAATCGAAAAAAGCAGAGAAAGAGCATTAAGTCTGGAAGAAATTGGTCAGGTGTTTAAAGTTTTCAGAGAACACTCTGACAGCTTCTCTCGTGATAACTACCTTGCCTGTGCTCTGCTACTACTCCTTGCTGTTCGCAAAAGTGAGCTAACCGAGGCTCCTTGGGCAGAATTCGATTTGGATGAGAAAAAATGGTCTTTACCAAAAGAAAGGAGTAAGTCAGGAGTGGGCATTGTGATTCCGCTACCACCACTGGCAATTGAAATGTTAAAAGAGCTAAAGGTCAGAGCTTTTGGTTCTGATTATGTCTTTCCTAACCGCAGATCCAGTAAGAATCTACATATGGGAAAAGATACCCTCAACAGGGCGATAGCCAAGCTATTCGGGGTAGAACCGGGTAAGAGGAAGCAACCACCTAATGTAATGGGTAATATTGAATATTTCACAGTCCATGACTTACGAAGGACTTGCAGAAGTTTACTTGCATCACTGTCTGTTCCCCCACATGTCGCAGAAAGATGTCTGAACCACAAGCTGAAGGGTGTAGAAGCTATTTATGACAGATATGATTACTTTGAAGAAAGAAAAGATGCTCTTAAGAAGTTAGCTGGAACATTTGAAAAATATACTAAGAATAGCTGTTAGCAAAAGGAAAAACCGTCATGATGAAGAATGAAGTCTTGTTAAAAAAACTTACGGATTTATTGAGTACTCATGCTTACACAATGAAAAACTTGACAGCAATTGGTTTGAATGATGGAGCAGTGCTATCTGAAGATCTTTATTTAAAAATTGGAAATAATCTATTTGGTATAAGTTTAACAAACACAAATATTGATAAAATAAATCAGGATACAATAGATTTATACGATGAAAAAGAGAGTATCGCAATACAAGTTACCGTAAGGACAGATAAAGTAAAAATACAATCAACGATTGATAATTTTATTAAGAAAAACCATTATCTGAAATACAATAAACTATATTTTCTAATTATCGATAATGGTAGAAAAGAAGATTATTATAAAGGTACCTTTAACACAGAAAATAAATTTGATTTTAACATTGAAAATAATGTATTTCTTATAAGAGACATAATAGCAAAAGCTAGGGGTTTAGATATAAACTCTTTAGACACTTTAGTCTCAAATGTTAGTGAATACATTGATTTTCCGAGCACAAAAAAATCAGAAAGAACTGAATTATGGAATCGTATTAGCACTTTATCAAATCATGTAAATTACGCACTTGAACCAGACCCTACAGGATTGAGAGTTTACGACCCTGTTCAAGAGCTTGAAAATTCATTAAAAGCGATTTCAGAATTGTTATTATTTTTAAGAATGAACAGAATTCATTTGGATACTGACATCATAAATTCTGTCAATGAAATTATAGCAAATGCATCAGACACAATTGATTTTACACGAATATACACAAAGCGCAGAAATCCAGGTTCGGATATATCGCTGCAAGACTGGATAAATGCAACGAATAAAAAAGACATATTCAATAAAACAGTATCAAAAATAGAGGGGTTGTTAAGACAAAATACATAGCCCTACAAATGATAAAAAGGGGATTAAATGAAATACAAAATAAATATAAGATGGGAGGAAACAAACATCCATTTTACAAAGCATAAAACTATTAATTATAAAAATAAAACATTTTTCTTTAAATTAGAAAACAATATAATTTATAGGAAGAGTGGTAATTTCCCTGTTATTGAAAACGAGCCAGACAATACCTTATTCATTGTATCAAAGGTAGATAATAACAATTATATTTTGGAAAGCACAGGGATACATAAGGATGAGTATTTTGACATTGAACAAAAAGTGTTGGATAAATTTAATAGTATGGCTTTCAAAGCAGGAATGACAAAAACGGAATTACGTTTTTTAACATCATGCCCGTCCTGCTTTATGTATAAATATATTATTGACGAGAAGGTTGATTTAGTCTTTGTAAGCATCCCATTAATAGATGATTTATATGACTTAAGTATTAATGCGCCGATACCATTGATTAACATCACAAAAATGGAAACATGAGCAATAATCTTTAAAAGATACTCAATTATATCATGCCTAAATCAATAACATTCAGCTCCTAAAAATACATGGCAAGAGGTATTGTTGCGAAGCTATATTATGTTGTCCACTACTATACCTATTACCAATCCAAGTAAGAAATTCAAAATCGGAGCTTGGTAGGATTTCGTTCACGTCAGGTCTGAGAGCTTTTGAACAACTTGAAGACGTTGACGTTCTTTTCATAAAATATAAAATACACCATAATCAATGAGTTAAGTACTTATTGTTTGAATTCATCTTATGGGATGAAAAAAATTGAAACTCTGCTTCGTTATACGTAAATTACTAAGTTAGACAATTGATTACTTAACGTACATCTCTGGGACTTACCATAACTTCTTGAAATTATTAAAAAAAGGCAGGGAAGTAAATGAATTTTGATACTATACACATCAACAACCTTTTACTGGATTTAGACAACCCACGCTTTCCAAGAATTGTAGAAAGCCAACGAGAAGCAGTAAACTTAATGATTGAAATTCAATCAGTTAAGATTGAAGCTTTGGCAAAAGACATATCAGAATTTGGATTAGATCCTTCTGAGCGATTAATTGTTTATAAAAATGATCTTTCTGATAACCAAAAAGCATATACAGTAGCTGAAGGTAATCGTCGCCTAACGGCTTTGAAGCTCTTGCAGGAGCCAGAACTTTCAGATGATGAAAAGTTAAAATCGCGCATAAAAAAAATAATACAAATTAGTAATCAATTACCAAATGAAATTGATTGTGTTGTTTTTGACACTCCTGAAGATTTTGAACATTGGGTTAATTTAAAACACAGTGGACAAAATAATGGGGCAGGACGTGTTCGTTGGGATACAAAAGAACAAGAGAGATATCAGTCAAAAAATGGTAATTCATCATTTGGAAGCCAATTCTTAAAATTCTTGGAAAACGAAAAAAAACTTGAGGAAAAAGTCCCATCAGATTTTAGCATATTGAAAATCACGAATATTACTCGTTTATTAGGCGATCCAGATGTTAGGGAAGCACTTGGGCTTGAAGTAATCAATGCAAAATTGTTCTGTAGTCAAAATAAAGCAAGATTCATAGATGAAATATCAAAAATAATTAATGCTATGTTGGAAGTAGATGATAAGGGTAGGCCTATTTTTACCGTTAACAAAATAAGGCATAAAACTGATCGTCGTGATGTATTAAATGAGTTAAATATTACTAAACCTAACATAAAACTCAGAAAGCTGTGGGAATTATCTGATCCAAACTCTTATAAAGAAGATAATGAGGAGAAATATCATTCTAACTCATCATCAGATAATAAAAGTAATTCAAAGAACGATGAATATAAAAATAATAGTTCACAAAGTGAAACTACAGAATCAGAATCAAAACAAAAGAATGAAAACAAAGCTCATAACAGCAATAAGAAAGACGAACAAAGTGTTAAGCACAATCCCAATCGAAATAATTTGATACCAAGTAATGTAAAATATAATTTCGACAATAAGAAATGCAGGAAAATATATGATGAACTGAAAGGTAAATTAAGACATGATGAATGCCCGATGTCCATTTCAGTCCTATTTAGAGCATTTTTAGAATTATCTTTGATTTGCTATTTAGATAAAAACAATATTAATCTAAAAAAACAACAACAAGGACTTCATGATAAAGTCGTTGCTGTAAGTAATGATCTTAAAGACAAAGGAATTCTAACAAATAGCCAGGTATCCTCAGTCCAGTCAGTATCTTCAAGCATAACGGTGAGCCAAGGTTCATTACAGCAATACATGCATAATAAAGACACGCTTCCTGATAAAAGCTCGTTAAACACCCAGTTTGACAATCTCCATTGTCTCTTCTCGGCAATATGGAAATGAGACAACCCCTCGCCTTTCAAGCGAGGGGTGCCACACACAAATGGATATGTTATAATGACTAAAAATCATACTTAATCAACGGTAAAAAATGGCATTCTATACACCTTTAAGATATCCAGGCGGTAAAGGTAAGCTTGCTTATTACTTAAAAGGGATTATCAAGCATAACTCCCTTTTGGATTGCCATTACATTGAACCTTTTGCTGGTGGAGCTGGTGTCGCACTCGAACTCTTGATGCAAGAATATGTCCATAAAGTTACGATTAACGATTATGATCCGGCCATATATTCATTCTGGCACTCAATTTTAAATAATTGTGAAGAATTTTGTGAAAAAATTCATCAGACAGAAGTTTCAATGAATACTTGGTACGAGCAAAAGGAAATATTAAGCGCAAACAGCTATGATGATCTCCTTTCATTAGGCTTTGCTGCATTTTTTATGAACAGAACAAACCGTTCTGGAATATTGAATGCCGGAGTTATTGGTGGAAAGGCTCAAGCTGGTAAATGGAAACTTGACGTAAGATTCAACAAAGAAGACTTAGTTAATAGAATAAAAAGAATAGCAGCATATAAAGATAGGATAATAATACAGAACAAGGACACCTTGGATTTACTAATAGATTTAAGCATAAAGTCGCATGAAAATACGCTTATGTATTTAGATCCTCCTTATTATGTTAAAGGACAGGAACTTTATAGAAACTTCTATGAACATCAGGATCATGTTGACATCAAAAATCAACTCTTAAAGATGCCAATCTTGCATTGGATTGCAACCTATGACAACACGGAGCAAATCAAAGAGATATACAAGGGACAAACAATAATTGATTTTGATCTGCAATATTCAGCACAATCTAAAAGAGTTGGCTCAGAAGTAATCATTTTCTCAAAGAATCTAAAAATTCCATCCGTGGAGTTAGGGAAGAAAAAAATTAAAGAGACCGTTTCTTAAATTTATAGAATGGTAGGATAAAATGATTAAGAATATAGATTTTGTTAGTTTTAAAAAGCTCAAAGGGATAAATCTTTCCTTCGACAGTCATCTAAACGTGATTTCTGGCACTAACGGCGCATGTAAAACAACATTACTTCATCTAATAAGCAATGCATTTCAAATGCCTACCGCAAGATCTAACCCGCATATAAATAGTAAGTGCATAAAAATAATAAAAGATATAAATAAAATAGCTAACCCTAAAATGGAAGCCATTGTTAAAGATTCAAAATATACTGATCCAGCAGATGGTATTAAAGGTAAGCTATTTAGTGTAAATTATTTAGATGATCAAACCCTTGATTTTAGAAAGCATAACTCTAAAGATGATAATTTAGCTCAACGATACGCTCTAAAACCAATGTATTCGAGAGGGAAGCCAAAAGAATCACTTCCTTCAAGACCCGTAATTTATTTAGGTTTATCAAGGTTATTCCCAATCGGAGAAACAAAAGACTCTGATATATCTATCCAAAGATCTAACCTTCCTGATGAATATAATAATTTGATCTCGAATATATATAAGGAGTTTTTAGGTTTCGAAATTAGTAATATAGCATCTAATAGTATTAATGATTTTAAGTCCGGCCCAGAATTCAAAACGAATAATCCTGATATAGATTCGAACACTATCTCTTCCGGGGAAGATAACCTTTTTATCATATTAAAAGCTTTGGTAAGCCTAAGATTCTATTACCAATCATTGACCGAATCGATTCATGACAAAGAAAGCATTCTCCTTATAGATGAATTTGATGCTACTCTTCACCCATATTTGCAAACTAAATTATTAGAAAAGATGAACGAATATGCGAAGGAATATAAAATACAAATATTCTTAACAACGCATAGCCTATCATTATTAAA
Source organism: Pantoea coffeiphila (assembly GCF_016909495.1). Lineage (GTDB taxonomy): Bacteria > Pseudomonadota > Gammaproteobacteria > Enterobacterales > Enterobacteriaceae > Erwinia > Erwinia coffeiphila. Next base: position 101,567 of record NZ_JAFBFW010000010.1, read on the forward strand.
ATTTTCTTCTAATTCAAAAATAAAAATAACATATTTGATTAATGACCATAGTAATATAATAAGTTTAGAAGACCCAAGCTATATAAAAATAAAAATGTTTTTACAAAACAAAAGCAAGGATAGCACTTACAGTCGACACAAAATACCTGTATTTACCGAAGACCCAGAGGCACGCTATTTATTTAATGAGATTTTTAACTACTGGACGTCAAAAAGGCCTGAATTAGCAGCAGTAAGAGATTGTTTCCATCTCGTAGATTGTTCTATTGGTGCCAACAATTTAAAAACTATTTTCGATGATCCATTTCTTATGGAGACATCATTAAAGTCTATTTGTATATATGACGGTGATCATCAAGGTGATGTAAGAAAAAGCACAATTTCTCTCCCTGGGAAAAAATCCCCAGAGGAATTTATCCTTGAACATTGTGAGACCGTTCTAAAAGAAGATGATGCTTCATTTTGGCGTAATCCTGATATATATAACCTTGGTTTTACGAAAGATTATTATCTCACAGAAATTCAACCATTAATAAACACTATAAAAATGCAATATGAATCCATGAAAGAAAATAGTGAGTCTACTCATGGATACAAAAGAGCTAAATACAAAAAATTATTTAATGACCATAGAAATTACTTTACGATGATCACAAGAAATTGGATTGTCAGGGCTGAAAACCAAAAGGAATTAGAGTTCTTTTACAACGGTTTAAAGCAACTTTTTTATAAAGTCATGATACAAAACAATATTAGTAATGTAAAATGGACTACAGATTTTAACAGCATAGCCCAAGACTAAAAAATCAATATCTGTTTAAGCAAGGGCTAACTCATCGAAGCTACGCTTCTTTGAGTTCCCTTGTTTTTCGCCCTACGGTTGAAAAAGAAGAGCCGGGTCAAATTCAAAATATTGACATATCACATTTTTGAAATATAAATGTACAAAGTGCTGCAACGGAATTGCTCACAATAAAAGTAATACAAAACCTAATATACGAAAAGGAGCTTCTATGAAAGAAACTATAGGATTACCATTCTGTAAGAAAAACAACAAAGTCCCAGCTAAATCATTGCGTACTCATTGTGTCAGCGCCCGATTCAACCATGAAGAACTACAGCTTCTCGACACGAAACGCGGTGATAAAAGCAAGGGAGAGTGGCTTCGCTTAGCGTCCCTGGATAAGCTTCCTTTGTCCGTTCCTGCCATCAACTTAGAAGCCTGGAAATCTCTGAGCGAAATTTCACAGAAGCTGAACAAGCTTGTCGCTCATCTGGATAACAAAAGCCAGGGTAGCTCTCTGACGCAAACAGAACTATTCGCAGTGAAGCGCCAGATCTCTGAGCTTCGCATAAATCTTGTTGGTGCAGATCTATGGGGAGAAAGAAATGAATGAAAGGGATGCAAAAAATCAAAAGAGGAAAAACCTTTAACGGGCTAATTTCTTATTTATTAAAACCTGCTTCGCACCACAAATTAGATCCGAGTGTGGTTGGTGGCAATGTGATAGAAAGCTTCGCAGAAGCACTAAGTGCAGAGTTCAACGCTACGAAGCTCCTGCGCTCCGATGTCAGTAAACCTGTATGGCACAATTCTCTGCGTCTGCCTGCTGGTGAGAGTCTATCTATACAACGATGGAAAATGTTAGCCGATGACTATATGAAGCGTATGGGCTTCTCTGAAACGCATTTACGTGCATACGTGCTTCATGATGATAAAGATGGCCAACATATCCATATAGTAGCAAGCCGCATTGATGCAACATCCGGGAAGCTCTACTTAGGTAAAAATGAGAACCTTATCAGCACCCGTATCATCCAGGATCTTGAAAAAGACTACCAGCTAACACAAACCAAAGGTGCTGATGCACTAAAACCCTCTTCATCACCAGTAAAACGTAAAAAATCACGTAATGAAGCGATGCAGGAGAAAAGAACTGGCAAAAAATGCCCAAAAACAATCATACAAGAAGCTATAGATACGCTCATAACCAGCAAGATTTCAGAAGATGAGTTTGTGCAGCAGCTTGCAGCACAAAAGATAAAAGCAATTCCCAACAGGGCTTCAACCGGAAAAATGAACGGTTTTTCGTTTGAGTACGCCAACATTTCATTCAAGGCATCCCAATTAGGTAAAAAGTATTCATGGAAAAACTTAGAGCCGTTCATCATCATTGCTCCCCTTGCCGTAGATGACAGAAAAGCTTCCATTGCCTTCAATGCAACCAACCCAGAAGAAATTATCAGGATAGTGAAAGCTGATGCCGTAAGTTTTTTTGGTGGTATAGATGCAGAAAACACCCTGCTTCCTTTATCTGTCTTGCCTGTAGTAGATGATATCTATCAAGAGAAAGTTAAAACCACAGGTAAAAGCTATGTGGACGTAGCGATGCGATGGATAGAAACCATTCCTTTTATAGACACAATAGTCATCACCCTCAAAAAACTACGTAATCCATTGTTAAGGGCGTTTAAACAGCCTCCGAAGATTTTTTCGGCTACCCCCCTTTATATACACAATACCCCTCTTTCTGCTGTTGAAAAAACTATAAAATCAAACGTTTTTAGGTCGAAAATTTAGCATTATTTTTGCTGAAAGCAGCTATGCAATTGATTTTAGTATAATTAATCGATCGTCACAATCGATCGATTAATTACATATGATAGGCGAAACCTATCAGGATGAAAATATCGATCGGTACAAATGATTTGATAACTTTATAGCTTTGTACAAAATGTACTTTGAAGGAACTATCGGCTAATAGATTGATTTTACTAGCCTATTTACAATATCGTTATATCATACAGGAACAAACGTATGAAATTCTTCATGATGAAGCGTGTATTGCTGGCGATTGCACTCCCTATTATTGTTGCTTACTTTGGGGGTTCTAAAGTGATGTCAGTATATTGGGTTCCCATTTTTTTTATCAGCGCTATGTTATGTGCAACAGCTTTTGGTAAATATATTGTCAGGAAAAACAATGATGCGACATTCAATTACCTAAATGAAAACAATGATGGGATCTATCTTCATAAATTCAATGATTGTGAAATCCGGTTAGACACAAATAAACAAGAGATTTTCCTTAAAAATAGCGAAGGAGCAAATACATATTCTTTTGAGGAAATTAAAGAGTGGAGCTACAACATTACCTATGGTGGTGAAGTTGCAGGTACTGGATTAAGCAGTATCAGAGAAAACGGTAAAACATTAAGTCAAAACATCGCTGATACAGGTCTCTTTATCCGTGTAAAAGACGTTCGTAAACCAGAGTGGCATATCCAGTTCTATCCTCGTAATGATTCTTTTAATTCTCGTAAGGGCATTAATGATCTCAAAGCACAACTTAACCAATGGATGGAGATCTTTGACCAGAATTTGAATGCTGCATGAAATCAAAACACATCTTGCTTAAAACAGAGTCTATATCGAGGTAGATTCTGTTTAAGCATTTTTGTTATAGTTCGCTATATAGTTTACATTCTTATCTCTTAATGATTTTGCTAACACGGAACGATCATATTTTCTTTTTTCTGTTATAAAAACAGTTTCTGAATTAGCTTTATTCTTCATGATGAAGTGAATGAGTAATCCACACATTCTTCTTATTTTATCAGCATCGATTACTCTTTTTTCAACATTGTTAATAAAGCAGTAATAAGAGGTAAGCATAAAAGATAAAACAACATCTCTATTAGCTAACTCTATATTATCAATGTCATTTTTATACTTGATATAGAAACCAACACAAAAAAGGTAAGATTTATCAATTATATCTGATTCTGATAGTCCAGATTCTTCGAGTTTCTTCACGAAACGTTCAAAAAGAATTAGAAAACGTTCCATGCTATTTAGTTTTTCCATAATTTGCATCCTTGCAATTAATTATATCGTCCTGATATTGTATATCTACCATAAAATATCATTGAGTCAATAGGTATAACCTATCAATTGCATCTATCAATTTCAGGAAAGTAAGAATTTAGCTCGTTTTCTGTTATCCCTTTTAGATAACAACAATAATTTAGTTTAACATTTTCTTCATGCAAAACTTTATTAGCCATCTCTAATTCTTTAACTTTTATTTCGAGAGTGGCTATTCTTTTCTGTGCGGAGATTAGATTATCTGGCTTTTGTAAGCCTGTAGCTTCTCTTTTTAATACTTTTTTCTTAAATCTTAACGAGTCAACTATTTCTTTGTGTGTGTTTAGAGCTTGACGAGTAGGCCTCCTTCCTAACTTTCTAGATATAAGGGTACAGAGATTATCCCAAGTCAATTTATTTCTACTATCGTCCCAATTTGTTATACAACCTACAATATAATTAATCTCTCTTCTTGTTAAATGTTTCGCCATAAAAACCTCTCTAATTATTATTTATTCCTTTTAGGTGAATTAAATTATGATTAAGCCATCTTTCAGCACCATAAACGCCATCTTCTTTATCTTTATAATTTATTGAGATAAGTTTTTCAATTTTTTCTTTCAAAGAAGAATTTATATCTTCCAAATTTAAACCAGGGTATCTTGAACATGGAGTAATGGCATAATTATGCTGACAATAACCAATAGTAGAGAATAGATACGCACCATGAGTTAGATTCTCAAGCTTAATGACTTTAGATGCCTTGTTAATATCCCCGTCTAAATTTGGACATGAGTGAGGTTTTGTATCATCAATACCCAATGCTTTAACGAAAGATTGCATATGCTCTTTTGATGTGTGGTCATAATACTTGTTTTGATAGATGTTTCTCCTACCGGACCATCTTGCAATGTTTAGTTCACTCATACCGCCAAACTTAGCAAATGTATTCAACAAATGCCTTGGTTGATGTGAATGCATGGAAAAGGGTATTTCATGTTCATCATAAAACCCATGACGTTCAAAAATATTCTTATAAAGTTTGTTTACAGCAGAGTTTTTATTAATATCAGTCATAAAAAAGCTATATGTAGGTCGATACAATTTCCATTCATTAGTGTCTTTCATTGGATGTAATTGATGTTCATTTATCAAGCACAACGCATTGCTATATTTGGTTTTTGAATATTGATCCAAATATGGAAATTCTTTTGGCTTGAAACTACGAATCTCATTCCATAATGACTTTAATGTAAAATTAAAATCATATCGTATTAAGTTATTTATCCCATAATTTAAAACTAATCGTCTTAACTTATCTTTGCATTTTTCTCTTTCGGTTATATCATATCCTAATGCTTGGCACACCTCTATGACGGTTAGAGGCTTATTTGGATTGATATTAGGACATGTCGCTGTCATAAATACTTCTTCTTTTAAATTTTCATGCCATTGAGCTAATCCTCTTGCCTGCTCGGAAATGCGTCTTAATCTTGCTATAGCTTTCTTCGCAACTGGAACCATAGCAGTAGATATCCATTTTATATCTGCCCCAGCTCCTTTAGATGTATAAATCCTCAATCCATAACGAGCGATTCCTTCACTATCACTCTCAAATATTTCACAATCTTCTGAAAGAGATAAAATTTCGTTTATTCTGCATGGGGCACACATCAACAAAGCAAATATGGATGTAGTAAAAATGTCTTTTAAACTAAGCAAATGATCCTCTTTAGCAAAGATACTCGCTAAAGCCTCCATTGCCTTTAAATCAGAAAGTTTTCCATCTTTTCCAATAATTTCATCTATAGATTGCCTATCTGCTGATTTCTTAGCCCTGATAGGACTAACCCATTTCATGGTAAAAGATTTAACGAAATTATGGTTAATAAGAAATTTTGATATGCGCTCTAATGTCTTGCCAACTTTAGCAACAACTGAAATACTATATTTAGATTTTGAGATCCTTACTGCATTATCAAAGACCATTATGGTACAGTTAGTTATCTTAGCATTACCTGTCAACTGGATAAGCGACTTCTCGATTAGCTTTAAAGCTCTCATTTCTTCCTTAAGCTTTATTTTATTACCAAGAGCCTGATGGTAAATGATAAATGCTTTAGCAAAATCTAAAAAATCCGAATCTAATGTATCCTGTGGGCTTAAAATTCCTTTCTTGGCATCGAGTTTTCTAAATGTATAAAACCCCTTCCACACATTATTATTCCAATCGAAATCTGGGCCATAGACGTTAAGTTTGTTTCTACAAAAATTAATGAAATCACTGATGTTTTCTTCTGCTTTTGACTTTGAACTTTCAAAAATTAAATTTTTCATAATATCACCAACTGTTAAAATGTTTGCACTCAGTACAACCTTTAATTAATACATTTTTTTCTGTTCTACATCCTCGAATGTCGCTAACAAAAATATTAAGCAAAATGTCGCCTTCATAAGCTTGTTTACCCAAAAAAATGTCAGATATAGGCTGAAGATATTTAGATATCGCTTTATCTATGTCTATTACATTATCAGGAAGATTCTGAACATAGCAGCCTACACTTCCTGTTCCAGAATGGTCCAAAGACATAGCAATTGACGCTAAACTTTCACCGGACTTAGCCAGCATTGTGGCAAATGTGTATCGAAATCTGACTGAGCTAATTCGTATAATCTTCCCCGTTCTTGGAGAGACTAATTTCATTTTCTTAGACAATGATGCTATTGCACGATTCATTGATCCTGTAGTTATATGAAGATCTTCATTTTCTAAATAGTGTTCAATATCAATATCCCTGTCTAAATTTCGTAAGCTATATGTTGATAAGAAAAGAGGGATTTTATCAATGTTTTTATACTTTAATTCACATCCAAGATAATCAGAAATAATCTCAGTATTGATATCTAATATTTTGTGCAATGTGTCCCATAACGATTCATTTATTTCAACTTTTCTATAGCTACCTTTATTTACACCTCTCTGTTTTTTTCTTGGTATATTCAAATAATAAATATTATTTTCATTAAATAGATCTTTCCTTTTCAAGGCTGTTAATTGCGAAATCCTTCTTCCACTATGCAATAAAAGTTTTAGCATGGCGTAAGTATGGATACTTATTTTCCCTGTGTTATAAGCCTCTTCCGTAGCATTTGAAATACACTTTAACTCTTCAATATTAAAAGGTCCTTTATTGGGGTCCCTCATTTTTACAACATCACCATAGCCATATTTTTTTATTTTTATCTCATTAAATAGTTTAATGACTTTTGAATCTATCCCTGGAAAGTTTAATGAGTGCCATTTGTTTAGCATTACTTTTAATTTACTGAATTGATACAAACGATTTTTACCCAACCTAGCCATGAAGTTTAATATTAATGATTCATCTATATAATCTACTACCTGTTTATTAATCATCTTGTTAAAAGTATGGAACACATGCTCCGCATAACCATCACTTAACTCACTTACAAAATATGTCATTGTTTTTATAAAACCATCATATAGCCCTTCATTTAAATATTTTAGAGTTTCAGCAATATTCAGATTACAGTTTTTGCTTATTTTCCAGTTATCATCAAAGGTATTGACCTCATATCCAGAACTACTCAATATATAATCATTATTATACTTTTTTAATCTCGCTTTATTCATTTTGACCTCCACCTAAAAAATACTCTATTTTCATCTGCACCTTTCTCATCAATAAATTAGACTGCTCTATATTAAATTTATGGTTATAGAACTTTACTGTCCCTGAGTTTGGAGACCAACCCATTAAATAAGATCTAATCTCTTCAGGTTCAAAACTTACTCCTTCTTTTCGAAGATTTGATGATTCTTTAGAAAATACATAATTCCAAGTATGTCTAAGACGATGCCCTGAAAAATCATTCAAAGTTGGGTCTATTCGTTTTATTTTCATAATCATTTTCTCGTATGCAGATATGGTTAAAGGGAAACCACACTTCGATAAACTACCTTGACAGATAAACAAAAAATCATGTTTGTTTTTTTTAGAATATTTCTGCCTTTCACCAGTCATGTAATTATATATTTTACTTTCTAACCAATCGGAAAAATACAAGTCCCTATTGAGGGTTTTAACTAATGGTTGATTTAATCTATCATCGAATATATCGTCATGCCTTCGGACTATTTTTATAATCTTTTTCTCAAAATCTATATCACTGATTCTTAAATTGAGTAATTCTCCAGCACGAATGCCGAGGCAATACAACATAGTAATAATTAATTCATTTCGTGATTGAACAGATTTGCTAAAAGGATTTAATTCGGATTCTGGTTGTAAACACTTAAAAACCTTGACTATCTGCGAATCGCTTAATGACTTTTGAACTTTAGTATAGAAATCAAAATCTATTTGTTTCCTTGGTCTTCTTTCCCTAATACTATTTATAAACCTCGATATATCCTCACGGCGTTCGTAATCATACCTTATCAAATATTCACAGAGCCACTCTAAATAATTAGCAACAGTGCTTAGTCTGCTATATTTAGTATAATCCTTCAAAATATTACTATTGATATTAACAACCTTTCTTACCTTATGGCGTTTTGTCAGATATTGAGTTAAGTCATCAATTTCATAAGAAGTAAGAAATTTTCTTCCTAAAATCCTTTCCATTATATTCATGTTCTTTTCATCAAAAAAAGACTGCAACAAACCTAACACCTTAGCATTAGATTCAATTGTATTAATAGAAAGCCCTTTATTTCGAAAATTGGCGGTTAGATACATATTAGGATAAAATAATGGCTTTAATGTTTTTTTATTAATTAAGACACAATATCTTTCCCCGTTTTCGAAAATTGTTTTCCTCACACTATAAATGCACATACCCCCTCCTTTTAAATTTTACATTTAATAGATTGCTCTGGATATATATTTTATTAATTATAATTTTACAAATATTTTTATGATAGATTTATTATTAATACTATGATTTGAATAGAGAAAAAGAACTAATATTTACAGAAATTAATATCAGTCTGAATAAAACATAAGTTATCCAGAGTCATTTCTCGCAAACACTTATAAATATTATCTATTACAACTATTGTAAAGTATATTGTAAATTTTACCCTAAATTAGGCCTCAAAGTTTACATTACCACTATAACTAAATCTCACAGTTTTAATTACGTGAATTCCCAATTTTTTCTAAGATCCAGTTTTCAATTTCACTTTCAATAAAAGCAACTGCACGAGCACCAATTTTAATCGGGGCTGGAAATAGGTTTTGATTGATAAGATGATAAATCCAAGCCTTACCATATCCAGTTCTGTCGATAACTTCTGGTAAACGAATAAGGCGAGTATTCTGCTGATTCATATTTTATTCCTCATTTCAGTTGCGATGGGAATTACTATATAAATGAATCAGCAACAAAAGTAGCGAACTTCATAACACCTAAATGATAGAAATTAACTCTTTTCAGAATCAGAGAGTTTCATGGTGTCTGAAACTCTCATGTTTTTTAAATGGCTATTCTTGTTTATGAAGTAATAAAACTGCCTGATGAAGTCAACTGAGGCCGCTTTGAGGGCAAGTGGTCTGTCGGTATCCTTTACATGATAGTGAAGTCTGATCTGACTTTCATCATCATCATCGGTATAAAGCAGCCTGGACAGTCGATCATCCGATACACGAATCTGTTTAATCTTTGTCCAAACTAAAATGTCGAGCATAGGGATGATTCGATAGTTGATAAGCTTCTTAATGGTTCCATATCCAAAGCGAACGGAATCCAGAGGGTTTTCCTGTATTTCCATGTACTTACGCCACTGAGGTAATGCCGCTTTGAGTGATTCCGCAATTTCGTCGTCTGTGCCACTTGAGAGATCAACTTCTAACATGACTGTTCTTTGGAATTGGTCGGGTAAACTTTCGTAGAGAGTTTCTTCCTGTAGCTCACCGTTGATTGAATACTTATCATCGCCATGCCACACAAAAGTGCCCCGTTGCATTGAGATGATGCTCAGTTCAGCAAGTCGTTCAAGTGTAGTTAGAAAGAAATGAGGCGGTTGAAACAATCGGTTGTCCGGTGCCATATAGCCAAGTTGCTTTTCCTCAATCAAGAATGGATTTCCGCTGAAAATTTTTTCGAAGTATCCCATTAGGGCTTTTGCCTCAAAATCCTCCCTGTAGCTTTTGAAGAACAGTGTTCTGGCCCACAGCTCGTGGTATAACTGTAGAAGGGTGAGATCTTCGAACTTACGATATGTGTCGATATCTAACCATTTCTTGATTTCTTTGGTATGTTCAGTTGTCCAGTTTTTCACTCATCCTCTCCGTCTATAACTCAATATTTAAGTAAACTATACGGGGGGTGATTCGGGGAGTAAATATCGATTTAAAGATCTTTAGTTGTTATCAACCCGCTGATTATTAAAGAAAATAACAATGAAATCGATATTCAGATTCAGAACATTGAGTAGTTTTTCTGCAGCGATATCAAATTTTTAACAGAAAAGAGAACGTTCGATCAATACCCTAACGCTATAAGCCTGCTTATAGCGTTTTTTTATGGTAGGAAGAAGATGCTTCAGAGGGTAAACTATCACCCTTCTTTTAATATGGATTTATTTGAGGCTCAACCATGCAAACTTTACCTCCCTGCCCTAAGTGTCACTCTGAATACAGTTGGCAGGATGGAGACATGCTTAACTGCCCGGAATGCGGTCATGTCTGGGCTGATGGTGCTGATAGTGGTACGGATGAGGGACTTATCGTTAAAGATGCCAATGGTAATTTACTGGCTGATGGCGACAGCGTGACGGTCATTAAGGACCTGAAAGTGAAAGGAAGTTCAACGCCGCTAAAAATTGGCACCAAAGTGAAAAGTATCCGTCTGGTAGAAGGCGATCACAATATTGATTGTAAAATTGACGGTTTTGGGCCAATGAAGTTGAAATCTGAATTTGTTAAAAAGAGCTGATCGTTGCCAGTAGCCATTCAGGCTACTGGCCTGTTCGTATTAATGCGTGCGTTTTCTGAAAAAATCAAAAAACACAGTAATATTACAACAATAGTTTGCAATTATACTGTTCTAGCCCTAAAACCATTCCATTATAAAAAGCGATTCCTTTCCGATTAGAATTTTATCAACTATTTTTTATAAAGTAAGCATCTTTTGCCAAGTCATCACCAATACATAAAGCATCAACCCTATCTCATTTTGTCGCCTTATACTTTCAGGTAAAAGTAAATATTGTTCCCTGGGAAAATCACCTTTGCCGCATTCATCCTTGCAACTAATGAACAGTGCTTATACTAAATAAATCATTAGAAACAGCCAAAATACATTATTGAGTAATAACACAAAAAATAAAACACTAAGATCTCATTAAATGATTAATAAAATATGTTCTTATTGATAAAGATAGTTTCCAGAAAAATAGATATTTTCTAGATATATTTAGTTCAGATCAGTCCTTGCGCATAAGCATAACGGATTAATTCAATGTTTGAGGAAACGCCCAGGCGACGCATAGCGTTATACTTTTGAGTAGAAATCGTGCTGATTGTCCGATTCTGGCGCTGTGCAATTTCTGCAAGCGAATAGCCTGATGAAAACAACCGGACCACCTCCAGCTCTTTGGGCGTCAGGGTGCTACCTCGCTCACTACCTTTGCTGGAAGGCACTTTGAGATAGTTGAAGGATGATGAGTAATAGCACTCCTGCTGGCTAACGACATGATGACAAGCCAACACGGTTTCTTCCACACTATCGCACTTACTTACAACGGCTTTGACACCATAATCACTTGCCTTTCTTAAAATCGCCGTATTCTTTTGCGAGGTCAGTAAAACAATTTTCACATCAGGAAAACGACCGTGCAGAGCTCGTAATTTAGTAAAACCATCAATTGTCGAACGATCCGATCCCAAAGAGAAGTCAGTAATGACAATATCTGTTGGCCTGGCAGACAGGGCAGATAACAAGTCTTTACCGCAGACGGCCTCATTCGTGATAAGAAATTTATCATTGCCAGAAAAAAGCATCTTCAGCGAATACAAAATATGTGGATGATCATCAGATATGGTTACTGTGTATCTATTATGCATACTCCCTCCCGATAAAATATCATCATAATGTTCCCTATGATTCGATAACAAGTTAACGTTTTATCGTCACTCAGACTGCAACTTGTAGTAAATCCATGTATTAACACCGTACGACTTTGAGAAAACAGCCATAACTGATCATTTACTGAATCATAACAAAATTGTTTTAGATTAGGGCCCTCAAAAAATATCAAACGCATACCAGATAATTCCATGGTAGCAGTGCAACGCATCAAATCACTCAGCCTACTAATTACATCAATGCATAGACTACCTCTTTAGAATTAATTTAACCGTAGAAGATCATCCTAATGAGATTAATTCAGGAGTATACATTTTTCTACCCAACACAGCCAGAAAGGTCAAAAAAAATAACCATCAAAAAACGAACAAGTAATAATAAAATTCTGCGATAGCCGACTTACATCAATAATTATCGCAACCATTTACCAATTCGAATAACGTGATCATGTATATATGCTACGCCCCTCCTACACGGGTCAGCACGAGGAAAAATCAACATCGCGTCATGCACCATCAACTTCACATACGATAAAATTCAGAATAATTTTTATTAATGCACCTTTGCGAAAAAAAGAAACAAAATCCAATAAAAACCATTTAAATTCAAAATGTTATAATCATATCAGTCATTAAAATCCCTCGGAGAATTATTAAAACTAATACTTTCGTCTCTCCCTGAGAAAAATTCAGTCGCCGAAAGCTGCATAACCCCTTAGGCTTGCGGCCTCTACCCAGGAGCAGACCATGTTACTCACCGTACTTTACATTATCGGTATTACTGCCGAAGCCATGACCGGGGCACTTGCTGCGGGTCGCCGTAAAATGGACATGTTCGGCGTTATCATTATCGCCTCAGTCACCGCGATTGGTGGAGGGTCGGTGCGGGATATGCTGCTTGGTCACTATCCTCTGGGATGGGTAAAACACCCTGAGTACATCATGATTGTCGCCGCTGCGGCGGTTGTCACGACGCTGGCCGCCCCACTTATGCCTCATTTGCGTAAGGTCTTTCTCGTACTTGATGCGCTAGGCCTGGTCGTTTTTTCAATTCTGGGCGCACAGGTTGCACTGGACATGGGATATGCTGGAATCATTGCCGCTATCAGCGCTGTCGTCACCGGCGTCTTTGGTGGTGTTCTGCGCGATATGTTTTGCAATCGTATTCCACTTGTTTTTCAAAAAGAGCTTTATGCGGGGATCGCCTTTGCCTCAGGATGGGTTTATATCCTGTTGTTAAAAACCGCACTGGCCATGGAAACAGTCGTCATCATCACCCTGATTTGTGGATTTATAGCACGCCTGCTGGCACTGCGTTTCAAACTGGGTTTACCCGTTTTCAATTATCCGCACGGCGACCACTGAAGCTCTAGCTCTCAGGGCCGTATTCTCAGTTCGGGTTGCATCAACCAGGCTATCATCTCCTGCACGTCACGATGATTCAGAAAATCACTAATCTGACGTGCCAGACCCACGCCAACACCCGGGAGCTGCTGCCACTGCTTCTCCGTTCGTGCCAGGAGTACCTCCCAGCTGTCATCCACTAGCGTCCGTAATGCCGATTCGGGTATCGGAACGCCCAGTGCTCTGACCCAGCGTTTAAAAGGCTGCCGACGGCTAAGCTGAAACTGCTGCCAGAAAAGGTGTGCCATATGCTGGCTCATTCCAATCGACGATTGTAACCTCTCCTCGGTCAGCACCATCGATGAGAAAAGATGATTCAGGCTGCCTGTCTGAATCAGCCGCTGCCACCCGCTTCGCCCCAGCCCCGTAAAGTTAAGTGCCTGTTTACCGCCAAGCCATTCAAGACGGGCCAGAAACTGCTCATTACAATCCGCCGTCAGTTGGAAACAGCTGAGCATAGTGTACCGTTGCTCATCGGGTGGGGATGGGTAATCGCGCTCGGTTACGCGCCAGAGTACTTGATTGAATCGAGGTATTCCCTGCCCAGCAAGACTAATACTCACCTGATCGCCAGCAACGATGTCTTTTTCGCGCCAGCGAGATAGAGAGCCAATGCTAACCCGGCTCACCCGCTTATCATCAAGCTGTACGGGTTCAAGGTCTAAAATCACACTGATTTTTCCACTTCGCCCAATGGTGAATCTCACGGCTTGTACCTCAGTACTCACTTCAGGCGGTGGATATTTCCAGGCTACGGCCCAACTCCCCAGATCGGGCATCCAGCTACTGCCCTGAACTCCCGGTTCACTGTGCACCACGATGCCATCAGTCACAAAAGGTAATGGTGTTTCAAACCAGCGCTTACGCCACATTTGCACAGCATCAGCATCCTCAACCTGTCGGGTCCAGGCGCTGACATCCGGAAAGCCCGCATCGCGAATGCCCTCAAGACGCTGCATCATATTGCTCGGGCCATTCGGCCAGGCCCAGATAAACAATCCAATATTACGTAGCTCATTGATCGGTTGCTTTGCCATCAGGGCACCGACAACCTTCGAACGCGCATTCTTTCCCCCATGCAATCTCTGTTGATGCCCGGTCATCAACAAATACAGCTCGCCCTGGAAAACGGTGTGTGCTTCGCGGAGCGGAATGGATTGCGGTATGGCAGCTATACGCCGGGCTTTTTCCGTCCAGTCTTCGCCACGCAGGCCATCACCCCGACTGATCGCTTGATGCAATTTGCCATCCTGATAGACCAGCGTAATGGCAACACCGTCTATTTTTGGTTGTACCCATAAATCGCGGCGGGCTCCCATCCAATCGGCCAGAGCAAATTTATCCCTGAGCTTTTTCACCCCCACATGAGCAACCGGATGAAGGGCTTTCCCATTCGTGGTTAACAGAGGCTGGCGTAAACCGCTATCGGGCTGAAAGCAGCGTTGCCAACTCTGCATCCTTGACTGTAAGGCGTCATAACGCTCATCAGTGACTAAACTCACTCCCTGGCGATGATAGGCGTCATCCCATTGCTTGAGTTGCTTTTCCAACGCGGCCATCTCACTTATTTGCCGTGCTGGTGCCCAGACCGGACACTGTGCCTGTGCAATTGTACTTAGTAATCCAATCACCAAAATCAGAAATCGCATCCCAGCCTCTCTTATCAGAACCACCGACAGGCTGCAGTAAAACGCATCAAATGCAGACTGGCGAGCTGCGAAAAAAGGTTCTGGAAACAGGTGCTGAAACTAATGCTGCAACACCGGGCTTCAAGGCAAAATTTTGCGTGATGCTATCCGTTTTCGGATAAAATGGCGCATTACTCAGCCGAAACGCTGCATGAAGGGCTGCACATGTGTATACTGTGCAGGAAGTAGACTCCGCTTTATTGGCATATCAAGAATAATCATGGCTCAAGGCACGCTTTATATTGTTTCCGCCCCTAGCGGCGCGGGTAAATCCAGCCTGATTCAGGCACTGTTAAAAACGCAACCGTTGTACGACACTCAGGTCTCTATTTCACATACCACTCGCGGTATGCGGCCCGGTGAAAATCATGGTGAGCACTATTATTTCGTCAACCATGACGAATTTCGTTCCATGATTAGTGACGATGCGTTTCTCGAACATGCGGAGGTTTTCGGTAATTATTACGGAACATCCCGCAAAGCCATTGAGCAGGTTCTGGCTACCGGTGTTGATGTTTTTCTTGATATTGACTGGCAGGGCGCGAAGCAGATCCGTCAGAAAATGCCGGCCTCGCGCAGCATCTTCGTATTGCCGCCTTCAAAAGATGAGCTGGACCGCCGCCTGCGTGGGCGGGGACAGGACAGTGAAGAGGTGATTACCAAACGTATGGAGCAGGCCGTGGCCGAAATGAGCCACTATGCCGAATACGATTATTTAATTGTGAATGATGATTTCGATCTGGCTCTGTCCGATCTGAAAACAATCATTCGCGCCGAGCGTCTGCGCATGAGTCGTCAAAAGGCTCGTCATGATGCTTTAATTAGCAAACTATTGGCAGACTGAGGACAACTCAGTATGATGCCCAGTCATTTCTTCACCCGTGGAGTATCACACTTATGGCACGCGTAACCGTACAGGACGCAGTAGAAAAAATTGGTAACCGTTTTGACCTGGTTCTGGTAGCCGCACGTCGCGCGCGTCAGATGCAGGTTGGTGGTAAAGACCCACTGGTTCCAGAAGAAAACGATAAATCTACCGTTATCGCACTGCGCGAAATCGAAGAGGGTCTGATTACTAATCAGATCCTTGACGTCCGCGATCGTCAGGAACAGCAAGAGCAGGAAGCCGCTGAAATTCAGGCTGTTACCGCTATCGCTGAAGGTCGTCGTTAATCGGATCTGAAGGCTCGCCTTGTATCTGTTTGAAAGCCTCAATCAGCTGATTGAAAAATACTTGCCTGAGGAGCAAATAAAGCGCCTCAAGCAAGCTTATCTGGTCGCACGTGATGCTCACGAGGGACAGACACGCTCCAGCGGTGAGCCTTATATTACTCACCCGGTCGCTGTTGCCTGCATCCTGGCTGAAATGAAGCTAGACCATGAAACACTCATGGCCGCTTTGCTCCACGATGTTATCGAAGACACTCCCGCTACGTATCAGGATATGGAACAGCTGTTCGGCAAAAGCGTTGCTGAGCTGGTCGAAGGCGTATCCAAACTTGATAAGCTAAAATTCCGCGACAAAAAAGAAGCGCAGGCGGAGAACTTCCGCAAAATGATCATGGCGATGGTGCAGGATATCCGCGTCATTCTGATCAAGCTGGCCGACCGTACGCACAATATGCGCACGCTGGGCTCCTTACGTCCGGACAAACGCCGGCGTATCGCTCTTGAAACGTTGGAAATTTACAGTCCCCTGGCGCACCGCCTGGGTATTCACCATTTGAAAACCGAGCTGGAAGAGCTGGGCTTTGAAGCTCTGTATCCGAATCGCTATCGAGTGATCAAAGAAGTGGTGAAAGCCGCGCGCGGCAACCGTAAAGAGATGATTCAAAAGATCCTATCTGAAATCGACGGTCGTCTGCAGGAAGCCGGTATCCCTTGCCGCGTAAGCGGTAGAGAAAAGCACCTTTATTCCATCTATTGTAAAATGCACCTGAAAGAACAGCGCTTCCATTCCATTATGGATATCTACGCTTTTCGGGTGATCGTGCATGATATGGACACCTGCTATCGCGTTCTCGGCCAAATGCACAGCCTGTATAAGCCGCGCCCGGGGCGAGTCAAAGACTACATCGCGATTCCCAAAGCTAACGGCTATCAGTCACTGCATACCTCGATGATCGGCCCACACGGTGTGCCGGTGGAGGTACAGATCCGTACTGAAGATATGGATCAGATGGCAGAGATGGGGGTGGCAGCGCACTGGGCTTATAAAGAGCAGGGCGAAAGCAGCACAACCGCACAAATACGCGCCCAGCGCTGGCTGCAAAGCCTGCTGGAACTGCAGCAAAGTGCCGGAAGCTCCTTTGAGTTTATTGAGAGCGTTAAATCCGACCTGTTCCCGGATGAAATTTACGTGTTCACCCCGGAAGGGCGTATTGTTGAACTCCCCGCCGGAGCAACACCGGTCGATTTCGCCTATGCGGTGCATACCGATATCGGACATGCCTGCGTTGGTGCTCGAGTCGATCGCCAGCCTTACCCGCTGTCGCAATCGCTGACCAGCGGACAGACGGTAGAGATTATTACCGCGCCAGGCGCTCGCCCGAATGCGGCGTGGCTTAACTTTGTCGTCAGTTCGAAAGCACGAGCTAAAATTCGCCAACTGCTGAAAAATCTTAAGCGTGATGACTCCGTCAGCCTTGGCCGACGTTTGCTAAATCATGCTCTCGGCGGTAGCCGCAAGCTGGCCGAAATCCCTGAAGCCAATATTCAACACGAACTTGAGCGGATGAAGCTTGCTACGCTGGACGACCTGCTGGCGGAAATTGGCCTCGGTAACGCCATGAGCGTGGTCGTAGCTAAAAATCTTCAACAAAGCGATACGGCACCGATCGAAACACCATCATCTACACCTTCGCGCAGCAAGCTGCCGATTAAAGGCGCTGACGGTGTACTGATTACCTTTGCCAAATGCTGTCGCCCGATTCCTGGTGACCCCATCGTTGCCCACGTGAGCCCGGGTAAAGGATTAGTGGTACACCATGAATCCTGCAGAAATATCCGCGGTTATCAGAAAGAGCCTGAGAAATTCATGGCTGTTGAGTGGGACAAGGTTACCGAGCAGGAATTTGTTGCCGAAATCAAAGTGGATATGTTTAACCACCAGGGTGCACTGGCCAATCTGACTGCGGCAATTAACACCGCGGGCTCTAATATTCAGAGTCTGAATACCGAAGAAAAAGATGGCCGCGTATACAGCGCCTTTATCCGTTTGACGGCACGCGATCGTGTTCATCTGGCTAATATTATGCGTAAAATCCGCGTAATGCCGGATGTCATCAAGGTGCATCGTAACCGCAACTGAGGACAGGAGCGCCGATCCGCTCCTGTCGCCTTTCACCCGATCGTCGATTTATCGTACCGCGACGGAATTACTATTTTCAGGGAGTTATTCTTCGCATGAATGCACAACGTTATGCCCGTATCCGTGAGATGCTTGCCGCGCGCCAGCACGATCTGACGGTCTGTATGGAGCAGGTGCACAAACCCCATAACGTTTCCGCGGTGATCCGTACTGCCGATGCCGTTGGCGTGCATGAAGTGCATGCCGTCTGGCCCGGTAGCCGCATGCGCACCATGGTGTCATCCGCAGCCGGTAGCAACAGCTGGGTGCAGGTAAAAACTCACCGAACTATTTCTGAAGCCGTGCAGCATCTCAAAAGCCAGGATATGCAAATTCTGGCCACCAATCTGTCGGATAAAGCCGTCGATTTTCGCGAAATTGACTATACCCGCCCTACCTGTATTTTGATGGGCCAGGAAAAAACCGGTATCACCCGGGAAGCACTGGAGCTTGCCGACCAGGATATCATCATCCCAATGATTGGTATGGTGCAATCACTGAACGTCTCCGTAGCATCAGCATTGATCCTGTACGAAGCCCAGCGCCAGCGCCAGAATGCCGGTATGTACCAGCGTAAGGAAAGTACGCTGGCTTACGCCGAACAGCAGCGACTGCTGTTTGAAGGCGGCTACCCTGTCCTGGCTCGCGTTGCGAAACAGAAAGGCTTGCCCTATCCGGTGATCAATGACCGTGGTGAAGTGGAAGCGGACCCGGAATGGTGGGCCACCATGCAGTCAAAGGCGACGAAATAATGCAGGGCCGCCTGCTGGATGCCATTCCGCTGAACACGCTCACCGGCGTGGGCGCCAGTCAGGCAGCAAAGCTGGCAAAAATTGGCCTGCTTACCGTACAGGATCTGCTGCTGCATCTACCGATGCGCTATGAAGACCGTACTCAACTTTATAAAATCAACGATCTGCTGCCGGGCATCTTTGCCACCGTAGAAGGTGACGTGCTGCACTGCGACATCAGCTTTGGCCGACGCCGTATGCTGACCTGCCAGATTAGCGATGGAACCGGCGTGCTGACGCTGCGTTTCTTCAACTTTAATGCCGGAATGAAAAACAGCCTCGCTGTCGGGCGACGCGTTACCGCCTATGGTGAAATCAAACGTGGTCAGCGCGGGGCGGAAATCATTCATCCTGAATATAAGATTCAGGGAGAACAAGGCGTCACCGGTCTACAGGAAACACTGACCCCGGTCTACTCGACCACCGAGGGGGTCCGCCAGGCTACGCTGCGTAACCTGACCGACCAGGCACTTGCCCTGCTGGACACCTGCGCTATTGCCGAATTACTGCCTCCCGAGCTAAGCCAGGGACTGATTGGACTGCCGGAAGCGCTACGCACGCTGCATCGCCCTCCACCGGATATCGCCCTGAGCGATCTCGACAGCGGCACACATCCCGCTCAGCGCCGGTTAATTATGGAAGAACTGCTGGCTCACAATCTCAGCATGCTGGCAGTCCGCGCCGGGGCTCAGCGCTATCACGCACTTGCCATGACGCCCCGCCACTCGCTGAGCGATAAATTACTGGCTGCACTTCCGTTCCGTCCTACCGGCGCTCAACAGCGCGTTGGCCGTGAAATAGAAACTGACCTCGCAAAAGATTACCCAATGATGCGCCTCGTGCAGGGCGACGTTGGTTCCGGTAAAACGCTGGTAGCAGCGCTGGCTGCACTTAATGTGATTGCCTGGGGCAAACAGGTGGCACTGATGGCCCCCACAGAGCTGCTGGCTGAACAGCACGCAAATAACTTCCGCCAGTGGTTCGCTCCATTAGGAATTGAAGTGGGTTGGCTGGCAGGAAAACAGAAAGGTAAGGCTCGCCTTGCCCAGCAGGAAGCGATTGCCAGCGGCCAGGTATCAATGATTGTCGGTACTCACGCCATATTTCAGGAGCAGGTGCAGTTTAACGGACTGGCACTGGTCATTATCGATGAACAGCATCGCTTTGGCGTTCACCAACGTCTGGCACTATGGGAAAAAGGCGAAGAGCAGGGATTCCATCCGCACCAGCTGATCATGACCGCCACGCCCATTCCGCGGACCCTGGCGATGACCGCCTATGCCGATCTCGATACCTCCACCATCGACGAACTGCCACCGGGCCGAACACCCGTGACTACCGTAGCAATCCCGGATACGCGCCGTGCGGATATCATCGCCCGCGTTAAAAGTGCCTGTAGTACGGAAGGCCGTCAGGCGTACTGGGTGTGTACGCTGATTGAAGAGTCGGAACTGCTGGAAGCGCAGGCGGCTGAAGCCACCTGGGAAGAGCTAAAGCTGGCACTGCCCGATTTGCAGGTTGGTCTGGTGCACGGCCGCATGAAGCCGGCGGAAAAACTGGCGGTGATGCAGGCATTTAAAGCCGGTGAAATCCAGCTGTTGATTGCCACCACCGTGATTGAAGTTGGGGTTGATGTTCCCAATGCCAGCCTGATGATTATTGAAAACCCGGAACGGCTGGGCCTGGCACAGCTCCATCAGCTGCGCGGGCGCGTCGGGCGCGGTGCTGTCGCCTCTCACTGCGTACTGCTGTATAAGGCACCGCTTAGCAAAACGGCACAAAAACGGTTGCAGGTTCTGCGCGACAGCAATGACGGTTTTGTTATTGCCCAGTGCGATCTCGAAATACGCGGCCCAGGTGAGCTGCTGGGTACGCGTCAGACCGGCAATGCCGAGTTTAAGGTGGCCGATCTCCTACGCGATGGCGCGATGATTCCGGAAGTTCAGCGCGTGGCTCGCCATATTCACCAGCACTATCCCCAGCAGGCGCAGGCTTTAATTGAGCGCTGGCTTCCTGAAACCGAGCGCTACACCAACGCCTGAAGTGCGTACCCTTAATCGCCGACTTCAGCATCAATTTTCATCATCAGCAAACGTTTGCTTTTAATCGGCAGAAGATTAAAATCGCCACTTTATTACCGCTGGAACCCCGAACATGTCCGTTGATGCCCATGAAACCGCTGCTCGCCAATCTTCTCCGGTGAGCAAAAGTGAGTTGATTTATCGTCTTGAAGATCGTCCTCCGCTCCCTCAGACCCTGTTTGCCGCGTGTCAGCACCTGCTGGCGATGTTCGTTGCGGTCATTACGCCAGCATTGCTAATTTGCCAGGCCCTCGGCTTACCGGCCCAGGATACGCAACACATCATCAGCATGTCCCTGTTTGCTTCCGGCGTGGCATCCATTCTGCAAATTAAAACCTGGGGACCGGTGGGTTCCGGGCTGCTCTCTATCCAGGGAACCAGTTTTAACTTTGTCTCACCGCTGATCATGGGCGGGCTGGCGCTGAAAAACGGCGGTGCTGACGTCCCGACCATGATGGCAGCACTGTTCGGCACGCTGATGCTCGCCTCCTGTACCGAAATGGCACTGTCCCGCGTTCTGCACCTGGCGCGCCGGGTCATCACCCCGCTGGTTTCCGGCATCGTGGTGATGATTATCGGTCTGTCGCTGATTCAGGTCGGTCTGACCTCTATCGGTGGTGGCTATGCGGCGATGAATGATCACACCTTCGGCGCACCAAAAAATCTGCTGCTGGCCGGCGCCGTTCTGGCGGTGATTATTCTGTTGAACCGTCAGCGTAATCCCTATCTGCGCGTAGCCTCACTGGTGATAGCGATGGCAGTCGGCTATCTGCTGGCGTGGGCTCTGGGTATGCTGCCGGCAGACACAACGCCGACCAATACCTCCCTGGTGGCGATTCCGATGCCGTTCTATTACGGGCTGGGTATCGACTGGAACCTGTTAATTCCGCTGATGCTGGTATTTATGGTGACCTCTCTGGAAACTATTGGCGACATTACCGCGACTTCTGACGTTTCAGAACAGCCGGTCAGTGGCCCGCTATATATGAAGCGACTCAAGGGCGGCGTGTTGGCGAACGGCCTTAACTCCTGCGTTTCCGCACTGTTTAATACCTTTCCAAACTCCTGCTTCGGACAGAATAACGGCGTGATCCAGCTGACCGGCGTTGCCAGCCGCTACGTAGGGTTTGTGGTAGCACTGATGCTGATTGTGCTGGGACTGTTCCCGGCGGTAAGTGGCTTCGTGCAGCATATTCCTGAACCGGTACTCGGCGGTGCAACGATTGTCATGTTTGGTACGATTGCCGCTTCCGGAGTGCGCATCGTGTCACGTGAGCCGTTAAACCGCCGCGCGATTATGATTATTGCCCTGTCGCTGGCGGTTGGGCTGGGCGTATCACAGCAGCCACTGATCCTGCAGTTCGCGCCAGACTGGCTGAAAACGCTGCTCTCTTCCGGCATCGCGGCAGGCGGGATCACTGCTATTGTTCTGAATCTGGTGTTCCCGCAGGAAAAATAATTCCGCAGCGGTCATAGTCGTACGAATACAGGGCGGATAATTTCCGCCCTGCAAGTGCCTTCCCGGTTGAGAAACGGCGATAAATCAGGCATAACAAGCCATTACCGATTTTCCACGGGATGGTTGCAATGAAATTTCTCGGAAAAGTTTTGCTCACGCTGCTACTGGTGTTACTGCTGGTCATCGTTGCTCTTTATGTGCTGCTGCAAACCCAGTGGGGTGCAGGATGGATTAGCCGCCAGATTAGCGATGACAGCGCCTATCAGCTCTCTATGAGTAAAATAGAGCATGACTTTTCTAATCCCAGCCATCTCCTGCTTGATAACGTTGCCTTTGGCCGGGATGGTCAGCCCGCTACGCTGGTCGCTAAACGCGTCGACCTCGGTCTGAGCCTCAAGCAATTCAGCAATCCACTTCATTTCTCCAGCATCCGGCTGAACCAGGGAACGCTAAATCTGAATAACGGCAATCCGCCGGTTTCTTTACAGGCCGACCGACTCCAGCTTAGCCAGATGGCGCTTAATCGCTCCCAGGATAACTGGTCATTACAGGCTCAGCGGGTGGATGGCGGTATTATTCCCTGGCAGCCAGAAGCGACCGAACGTCCAGACTATCAGGCCAGCTTCCAGATCAGCGCCGGGTCGCTGTTGCTGAATGGCGTACCGGCGGCGAATGCGCTCATTGAAGGCAATGTGAAAGGACGGGAATGGACGATTAGCAATCTTGGTGCAGATGTCGCTCGGGGATCGGCGACGGCAAATGCCCACCGTGATGCGTCCGGCAACTGGCAGGTTTCCAGCCTGCGGCTGAACAGCATTCGCCTGCAAAGTGATAAGACGCTGAGTGATTTTTTACAACCCCTGTTGTCTCTTCCTGAAGTACGGCTGGGCAGGGTCGATGTGACCGATGCCCGCCTGGAAGGGCGCGACTGGGCGGTCACCGATCTGGATTTAGTGCTGAAAAATATCACGCTGAGCCACGGTGACTGGCAGAGTGATGGCGGATCGCTGGCGATGAACGCCAGTAGTGTTGTCAACGGGAGCCTGCAGCTGGACGATCCAATTGCAAATCTGGACTTTTCTCCGCAGGGTATTGAGCTATCACAGTTCAGCTCTCGCTGGGTTAACGGCCTGATCCGCGCCCAGGGCAGCTGGAACCGCAGCGATAAAACGCTGAACCTGGATGAAGTGGTCATCGCGGGTCTGGAGTACACGCTTCCCTCAACCTGGCGTGAGCGCTGGACTCAAGCGCTACCGAGCTGGCTGGATAGCGTTGAAATTAAGAAATTCAGCGCTAATCGCAATCTGATCATTGATATCGATCCGGCATTCCCTTTCCAGATGACGTCTTTAGAAGGCACCGGCAACAATCTGCTGCTGGCGCACAACCACCAGTGGGGGATCTGGGCGGGAAATCTGAGCCTGAATGCGGCCGAAGCCACCTTCAATCGCGTTGACTTGCGTCACCCTTCACTCACCCTGGCCGCAGATGAAAATAGCATTAATTTCACTGAGATGAGCGCTTTTAGTGGTGACGGCATGCTGGAAGGTAACGCCAAAATAAGCCAACAGCCTGACAGAAGCACATCCTTTACGCTGAATGGCCGCCAGGTCGCGTTTAACCTGTTGCAGAACTGGGGATGGTCACCGCTTCCGCAGAGCAAAGGCAATCTACAACTCAGCGGCCAGGCCCTGCTGCAACAGGATAAACCGTTAAAGCCTACTGTTAACGCTACGCTTTCCATCACCTCTGCTGATAATGCCGTGCAGCAGCGGATGGTGAACGGTGAAGTGCGCAGCGGCAACTGATGGCTAATGCTCGCTGGCAAACCGCGGATCGTGAGGAAACAGCCAGCGAGCTTCCTTTAGTAACACCAACCGGTGTTGTACGTCGTTAAGCTGCCGGGCGATATTTATCCTTGTATCATAAATATTCGCGTCGGGGTGTACTCCAGAATAGCGCCGCGCCCAGTGTTCAAAGTTTATCAGCCAGTAGCTGTCCCCCGACTGGTTGAAGCGCAGCAGGTTGCCAATATGCTGGTCAAAGTCATAACGATCGCTGAGCAATATTTTTCCGACAGGATGAGATGCTGCTAACAGCTCGTCCTGCCGGCCACCGCGTTCAATGTCGGTCAGCTTCCCCTGTAGCTGCAAGGCTCCCGCCAACAGGATCAGAAATACCGCAGCTGCAGCCCCCGTAAATATCCGCCCGCTGCATATCAGGGACGGCCATACCCTGAAGTGACGGCAAGGAATATCAATACAGCGCAACACTATCAACAACAGTAGCCAGTGGGCAGCAGACTGATAGATGGGGTATTCAGTCATCATATGGAGAAGAACAGGAAACGCTACAGCCAGCAGGGGGAGCTTTTTCCTGCGGTAAGCCAGCCAAACAATGATGCCCCCACCAACAATTATTGCCGCCATTGCCAGAAGAGCCAGGCTCCCACCTTCAACCATCCACAAGAGAATCTCGTTGTGAGGATGAGCGCTCGTGCCCTGAGCTGCAAAGGTCTCTTCCCCACCGAATCTGTGCAGGAAGTTATATTCGAAGCCGCCGACGCCCCAACCGAATAGCGGTTTTTCGATAAACATGCGCAGGCTATCGACAATGAATACCCAGCGAATATGGGTACTTTGTATATGGTTAATGTCAGGCGTCATCATCAGAAACTGCATCAGTTTACCGATCAGTATCCCTAAGACTAAAGCCGTAGCGATCCACAGTAGCCTTGCCGCCTGCCGGTAAAACCAGCAGCAGTAACATAGCAGAGCGATACCGGTTGCCAGGTAACCAATCTGAGACTGACAGAGTTGAAGTACAAGACCAAAGAGTAAAAACAGGAAAAAACAGGCTGATCGATGGTAAAGAGCAAACTTACCCTGCGAAAGTAAAACCCGGTATGGAGAAGAAAAACTTAGAAAGAGCAGAGCCGATACGCCTGTCGCCACAAAACTTGCCAGTACATTAATTTGCTGAAAAATACCGTAAGGCCTCGTCGAACGAAGCGTTGAGAATTCCCACCACTGCGCCGCAGGTAAGTGGAAATACTGTACCAGGCATAATATACATTCAAGAACAACGCCGAGCAGTACAGCTGTCATCATCCACCAGGTGTCAGATGGGCGTACCCTGAACTGTAGCAACGTAAGATAAAAGAATACGCTGCCCACCATTCCGATCGTAGTTAACGCAGCGTTCTCCCGCCAGACAGGTTTGGTACACAAAGAGAGCAGAATTAAAATCAGAAAGCCACTCACAAACCAGCCCGACGCAGCGCTAAATCTCAGCCGGATGCGACCTGAGGAAACCGGCCACACGGCAATGATGACCATAAATACGCACACCGTCATCCACGTAATGATATTGATGGGCAGCGCCAGGCCGCTCCCCCCCATATTCGGCTGATACCAGTGCAGTAATAAACCAAAAAAAAGAAACACCAGGCATAAGAGAGTATTTCTTAACGTACGCGATCGCCCCAGCGACATTCCTTTGTGCTCGGAAATCGGAATGGTATCAGACATATAACGAAGCCTTATCTGGTTACTGATAGCTCAGCGTGTATTGCGCAACGGAGGTGAATGGCCCAAAGGCAACGTTGCCCGATTTTATTTCCTCAGTATCCGCTTCCACAAAAGCAAAAAAATCAAGACTCATACTTCCCTGAGAAAGCGCAACCGCCGGGGATGCCTGTTTCAGCGTGACAGGGCTACCGTCCTTTAACTGCAGCCCAACGCCAATCGCAGACATATCACCGGCGCCTTCAGGTGTAATCATCAATCTGTTCGGTAACTTAGGGCTCTCATTACCTGAAAACGAGATCGTCACTGATTCAAAAACAACGGCATTACAATTAAGCAGATGGATAGTAAAAGGTATCGGTTTAGTAGTTCTATCATTAACAAGATCCTTCAACGCAATCTGCTTAAAGTCGACAGGCACCTTCTCATCTCCGGGAGCAACATCGCAGGGTAACGCAACAACTTTACCGGTGAATCTAAGATCCCCACCGATTAATCCAGCCATTTTAGTCGTGGCTGCCACAGGCTGGCTCATTGCAACGGCGGGCAGCAAAGGAAGCAGCCAGCGGCATAGTTTCATCATGTCACTCGTCCCTACTGAAATTCTGCAACAACGCTGGCAGTAGACTCATAATCCCCTTCAGGAACCTGAGCGCCTTTGTTTATAATGGGTGAAGCCGTCAGGCTCCAGTTACCCTTATTATTTTCAAAATTATCGATATCGTAAAAATGGTTCGGTAACACAGGGTTCCCTGACTTATCCCACAGCCCCACACCCAGGTTACTGCGGTCGAGACCGGTTCCGGTCGTACCAAGATAGTCCGGGTTAAAACTTGCCAACCCTGAACCCGCAGGCTGGATACCCATTTTTATATTAAGAAATCCTGTATCAAAACTCCCTCCTTTACACTCAACACGAATGGGGACGGGCTTCCTGTACTTGGTATTATTAGCATCAACCCCGGACCCTGGGATGTCGTCAAAGGGAATGACTATAGCCTGTCCCTCATTAATAATGCATTTATCCGGAACGGTAATAATCCCAGAAGTAATAGTGATCGTAGCCAAAGGATAACTAATTGATGGCATGGCCCCCAGGCGACCATACAGCTTAACTAATTCTGTACCCTCAAGATTCATGCCATTAATTAACGGTTTCTTAATGACGAAAGTAATTTTACCTTGTGAACCAGACATTGTATCTCTGATAACATGCGATGATGGTGGAACACAGGACTCAGGAACATTGTTAGCTCGCCCTGTAAAAGGCACTGGGAAAAGACCGCCCTGTGCCCCCATTCCGGTTATCATAAACACCTCGACCTTCACATCGATGTAATCATTTAATACCAGAAAATTGGGGGTCGATGAATTAATCATCGTAGTAGTGGCCGTATAAAATCGCGATTGATCCGTTATCGGCCTGTTACAGTGAATGTCAACGGTATATCGCCCATTCATATTCCATCCAGTATTGACTTGCGTGCCCACTTTATTCGAACTTAAGTCCATTGAGGTAATTGAAACGTCATATTTAAAACCACCAACGATTTCCGGCGTAATGTCACCCTCATTATACGCCATTGATGACAGTGGAAATAAAAGAGGGGTAATGAATAACCCGCACGTTGCTCCGAATCGGAATGCGCTTTGCCTGGTACACCGCTTGCTCATTACAAATACTCCATCATCAGACGAACCATTCCATAGTAGCTCCCGGCACCTACATATTTCTGCGTTGACTCTAAAGCAGCCATAAACGTCAACGTATTATCGCCGGGAAACAACAGATACGGATGCTGAGTCTGATTCAGGAAAAGCGGAGTGCCTTTGCTGTCCATCAGACGAAGCCCAAGGCCTCGTACCCCCCCCCGTACCATCAGCAGGTCGGGGTTAGCACCATCGGACTCACCGGCGAAGGTGAGAGAAATTACCCGCTCATCTGTCGTATAAGATCTGACATTTATCCCGGTCATCTTTCCGGGAATATCTTCATGAGACTCGTGCGCACCAGCGAGACAACCCTTCAGGTTGACGACAAAGATTACTCGTTTTGATCGGCTCCCTTCCTGGCGAAATGACCGGGCGCTAACCTCACCCATGTCAACATCCTGCTCCTGAGATTCGCTGGCCAGTATGCAGGGGGAAGTCAATACGGCACCATGAAAATGAACTACGCCATTCTGCCCTTCAACATCATACAAATCCCGGTGAACAGGAGAAAGCGTCGCACTGGCACAGCAGCTGAACATCAGTGCTGACAAAATTAGCGTTCGGGCAGTCATAATTACATCCCTCTTTATATGCAGAAAAAACAGCGTTCCGTGCTATTTTTTTACCTGATCGTCAGGAACAGAATGACAAATGGTCCCCTCACAGCGATAGCGAATTTCAGGGTGACCACCATAGTCATTGACATACATCATCGAAAATTCATTTACGCTCGTATTAGTCACCGGAACATCTAGCGTCGATTTCGGCGGTATCATTATTCCCGGGAAGGTTGTCAGGCGCTCCCCTCCTTTTTCAGAGGCACCTTTTGTTAAACCTATTACGGTTATAAAGTAGGGCGTTGGATTATCCGCAACGAACTTATTCCCTTCTTTTTTAAAGGCCAGTTTATTCTGCCAGACTTCATTTTTACTATCCGGAACGATTGGCGTTGGCCGGTAGAACAATTTTATCCTCGACTGCATAGATAACTGAAGCACGTTGGCTTTTTTAGGCTTTGGCGGTATTTCTCTGACGTTGAGATAAAAAAGGCTCTCGCGATCCTGTGGAAGTGCATCAATTCCATTGGTTTTAGTCACCCTGATAACACCTTTTTGCCCACCGTTAATCCTCTGTAAGGCCGGTAAAACAAGAAGAGGCGAAGTGATTTTATTTCCTTTTGCATCTTCAACCCATGATTGCGCAAGAAATGGCACATCCGGGCTGGTGTTTGAAAGGTTTGCACTGGCAGAAACACTGTTCCCGGTGAGGATCATCCTTGTACGGTCGAGAGAAATTCCTGCCTGAGCAGACCCCATGCCCACGACTAAAGCCGTCGTTAATGTTGCTATATTTAAGGTAACAATAGTTTTTCGCATAATAATAATCCTGTTAGGTAGTGCGCGCGTTCCTGCTACGATTCTATTGGCATGGTAATAAAATTTGTGCCTGCTTGTGCGTTAGCTTTTCCGGGACCTGAATAGTGCATTGCTTTTTCCCTTCCCAGACGGCAAAGAGTTTCTCTCCAGGCTTAACCCCGGATAAATAGGCAATTCCGCCATCCATGACCATCGCCACGCTCACCGAATCATCGTTCAACACTTCGGCACCAAACGGCGGCGAGGTTCCATCCTGCAAGCGCAGCTGCGACATCACCCTCTCTCCCTGAGACATCGCAAATTTCTCGTAGCCGATCGCCCCCTCGGTGAGAGTCGATGTGGTAATCGCATGTGAAACCTCAACATCTTCACCCAGTGCATCAACATCAATACGCGTATCAAAGCTGTTATAGCTCGCCACATCAGGCACTACGCCAATCCCGAAGAAGTTAGTCCTGGCCAGCTTACCGTTAAGAGGCACGCCGGCCACACCACCGGTATCGACCATAATACGTGCCGTATCCTGAGTGGCAGAGCTGTTATGTATTGCTGCACCATAGCGCGTGGCCGTGATCCCACCGCGCACCGTGCCGCCCAGTGAAATATAGTTATCCTGCTGATAGCTGACGTTGGTATCGATCTGCGCCATCGCCGCCCGGTGCTGATAATAGCCGTCGCCTGAAGCTTTACCGGCCTGATCGGCCCCTGCGCGGATTCGCCACAGGTTGTTGTAATCGCGATTGTCGCTGTACGATGCCATTTGTGTATTTCTACGCCCCTGCATCTGCAGGTCATAACCCGCCCAGCGGCTGTCGCCAATCGGCATAGAGATCGAGAAGGACAGGCTGTCATCATTACGGCCCTGATAGGTCGAACGATACAGCGCCAGGTTAGCCGTAATACCATTCACACCGGCAACACTAAACGTTCGTGATGCGGATAAGCCATAGCGATCCTGGCCTTTTGTATCCCAGTAATTCTGGTGGGTATAGGTAAGAAATACCGTAGTCATTTTATCCGGATCGTCAGCCCAGAACGTTTTATTACCCGTTATCGTATACATCTCTTTATCGCGACCGGTGCTGTTATAGTCATTGTAACGATCGTCCAGGTACTGGGACTGGGTCCTGTATTTTTTCTGCGAGAAACGATAGCCCGCGAAGGTAATTGAACTGTTAAATTCATCGAAGGTTTTCGCGTAGCTAAGTTTGAAGGACATCCCCTGCTGCGAACTTTCCCCCGGTAATTTACTTATTGATTGCGTAATATCGGCAGATATTGCGCCCAAAATATCCAGATCGCGCCCGACGCCCGTAGACCAGGCATTATAGTTACTCCCGGACAGTAAAACCCCACCATAAATCGACCACGAGTTGCTTAAGCCCCATGAGAAGTCACCGGTATAAAAAGCAGGCCCCTGGATTTTATGATTGTATTGTGAAGGACGACCAACAGAGGTGTTATAGCGAATATAACCCGGACGAGTAAGATACGGAATATTGGCGGTATTCACTTTAAAGGTGCTTATTGTACCATCCTGTTCCTCAACCTTAACATCCAGCTCACCGCGTACGGATGTGTTCAGATCCTCTATATTGAATGGACCTGCCGGTACTGTGGTTTCATAAATTGTACGACCGCTCTGGCTAACGGTTACCTTCGCGTTACTTTTTGCAATGCCACGCACCTGTGGGGCATAACCCTGCAGGTTTGGAGGCAGCATACGTTCGTCGCTGGCCAGATTAATACCGGTAAAGCGTACGGTATCAAACACTTTTGAGTTTGAATAAATTTCACCAAGAATAACCTTCGCCGCCTGCATTGGCAGAGGACGATAGGCATATATCTGATTAAATTCGAAATTATGCTGGTGCTCGCTGCCGGAATAGTCCCCCTGATACTGCGCACGCAGGCGCCAGGCGCCCACGTTCATGCCCGTCTGACCATAGGCAGAAAAACTGGTACTTGAACCAGATCCATTCTTTATCTGACGGCTTGTTTGCCCGCTGATGCTGTAATCCAACAGCAGACCGGGCACACCATTATCCCAGCGTTCAGGTGGTGTCCAGTCAGGATCGGAATATTTCATCCATGCCTGGGGGATAGTGATATCCAGTGTGCCTTCCTGGTTAGAAATTGTCGCACTGGGGATTGTGGTAATATCAAGACAACGATCGTCGATTCTACGCACCATTTCTAGCGCCTTTTCCTTCAGCGCCAATGCGGTAACCATATTCGGCGTTAAGCACGCCAGCGTTTTGTTCTTTGCATCAGGAGAAACGATATAGGTGACTTTATCTTGTTTATAAAAACGACCGTTAATTTTGATGTCCAGTAAATATGTTGCGGGTGCAACATAGTTCGTTTCTGCAAAACGAGAAAGGTCAATATTGCCACGATCGGCAGCATCCAGCGCATCAACACTGAACTCTACGGCATCATCTGCTGCCAGGGATGAATGTGCTATCAAGCACAATATCAGATTCGCTATGGATAATTTGTATCTGCTTTTAATAAAAAATAACATTAAATTATCATCCCAATTTCCACACATCTAAAAAATGCAGATATGCATGAAATTAATAAAGTAGTCATCCTTGTCCCAATAGTGTTATTCAGTCGAGACTTCTACTACAAATAGTCCATAAAGAATCTAACAGTTGCGTAAAACTCACCTGATATTATGTTGGTATTTAAAGGAACTATTGTTGCTTTAAAGTAAAGCGTATTGACACCTTCGCTTAAAGAAAACGCGGAGGTCGGTTCACCTAATCTCAGCCTTTTTCCGTCTCGATCACTGAGACGAATCCCAAATCCTTTAGCATCTCCAGTAATCCCGATAAGATCGTTCCCTTCCCTGACCTTATCGCTGTTAAAAATTATTTTTGCACTACGATAGAAAACACCTGGATAGATTTGGCTTTGCAACGAACATCCCGTCAGCTGGATATGAAAATAATGTGTCAAACTGTTACCTGAACCGCTAATAATTTCCTGAGCAGTTATCTGCCCAAATTCAATCCATTGCTCTCGGTCCTGATACACAATCTCGCAGGGTGCTTCGATGATTTCACCCTTCACCATTACTTCACCCGGCGTACTGTATTTAACTTCATCAGCCTGGGCTGTTCCGCCAGCAATGTAAAACAAGCTGTAGCAAATCCATTTGCGTAAACTCATATTCCCTCTGCCCATTACTGGGAACAATAATATTATTAACGCAGAGCAAATCGCTCTGCGTTAATAATTAGAGTTTTACTGATAGTCGATCTGGAAGTTGATCTGTGAGGTGAAATCACCTGGCTCTACGGCGCTGGAAGAGTTATCGGCTTTAACATAGGCCATGAATGGAATAACAGATTTACCATTAGTCAGATTAACAGGTGCAGATGCCTGACCCCAAACAACATCTTTGCCGGCGTTATCGGTTAAACCAATACCCGCACCTTTTGCGGTGCCAGAAAGCATTGCAGCCAGAGATGCATCGTTTGGATTTGCAGTGTTAGGCTGATAGGTCACAGTCGCATGCTGCGCAACCGTGATATCACAGTTCTGAAGCTCAATATTCTTTTTCTCATTACCTGCCCTTGCACCGTTTTTCAGAGCCGCTGTGGTGATCTCAGCAAAATCAACCATTACCGGGCTGGAGTTAGCAGCCAGACCACATGCTGAATTCACCAGCGATCCTTTAAATTCGATGGTGCCATTGGTAGGAGTACCGGTATAAGCAGCAATTGATGCAGTAGATACAGAAGCCAGAACGATACCCATTGAGATCAGAATTTTGTTCAATTTCATTTATTACATCCTTGATATGGAATTAAAGAAATAACATTGCATTTCATTTGCCATGCTTTATTTAATTTACCAAGGCAGGAGGTTAATTAGAATAGTGTTTATTTGATAATAAAGAATGCGATACGAAACCCTACAAAAAAGCACTAACAAGACTAAAGCCAAAGATTTATTAAACTGCCAGTACAAGCACAATAAGGCAATAAATCATCATCAAAGTAATGATGTAAGGCAGATATTAATCAATCTTATTACTTGTTCACCTGATAAGATAAGTCATAAAAAAACAATATATATACCTGAAAAAACACCAAGTTACGTTTAACTTTAGTTATAAACAACATTTAACCAACAGGTTATCATAATGCTAATCAATCGCATTTCATTTAAATGATAACTGCTATTTGTAAACAGAATAAAACACTAAAACAAGCCGACCGTCTCGGTCGGCTCTTAGTAGAATGCATGACTTCAGTCAGTAAAACTATTGCCCGGAACCTCCGGATTCCAGAGGCCCATCGGGATCGGCAGGCAAAACAATGTATACGCCCTCAAATACCGCACCGGATTCATCATCGCCGAATAGTTCAACTTCCAGCTGCACACGCGCCTTGCGTCCACGGGCAAGACGATCCAGGTCACCGCTGAGCGAACCCAGATCGGCAATCGCACCGGGCTTACCACTGATAGGCTTGCTGTAGCGGATATGCGCGTCGGCCAGAATGATAGTCCCACCCAGGTGGCGCTCACGCAGCAGCAGCCAGATCAGCCCCCAGCCGGTTAACGTAGCCAGGGAGAACAGGCTACCGGCGAACAGCGTATGGTGAGGATTCTGGTTGCCCGTTTCAGGCATGGTGGTGACAAATTTCTGCCCGGTATATTGCAGTATGCGCACACCCATTTTTTCGCTAAGGGGGATGTGTTCATACCATGCCTGCTGAAGCTGACCGCACCAGTCCGCACGGTGGAGGATATCGTCCAGCGTCACCACCGGTTTTATCATCAGGAAATGGCGCACAGGCGTGGTTTGGGGCGCGGTGATCTCGCCCTGATTGAGGTAGCCAAGCTTGGAGAAGAAATCAACGGCATCCTCACGAGCGCTACACACCACTCGCTTGACGCCTTCCTGCCGGGCAACGGACTCCAGCGTCATCGCCACCAGCGTGCCAAGCCCTTTACCCTGTACCGAGGGATGTACGGCCAGAAAGCGAATTGCCGCTTCGTTATCAGCGTTAATGTACAGTCTGCCAACGGCTACGGGATTCCCCTGCTCATCGACCACCATTTGGTGATGCGCAAGAGCATCCCAGGCATCACGCTCAGATCCCATAGGCTGATGCAGTGGTTTACGCAGCATCTCCCAGCGGAACTGATAGTAGGTATCTAACTCTTCTGCGGTTTCTGGCACCCGGAGGTGATACATAAAGTGATTCTCTCTGTCTGAGCTCGCCAGGCTGTTCCTTTGCCGATCGGCCAGCTGCGTCAAACCTGCAACCAGAAGGTTACCGGGCCATCATTAACCAGCGCCACTTTCATATCTGCAGCGAATTGCCCGGTTTCCGTCGTAATCCCCTGTTCGCGACAGCAGGAAGTGAAATACTCATAAAGTTTTTCAGCCTCTGCCGGTTCTGCGCCGCCGGAAAAACTGGGGCGCAGACCCTTTTGTGTATCGGCAGCCAGCGTAAACTGCGACACCACCAGCACGCTGCCCTTTGCCTGCTGCACGTTCAGATTCATTTTGTCGTTCTCGTCACCGAATATACGGTAACCAAGCACCTTACTGGCCAACTTACGCGCACTTTCAGGGCTATCCCCTTTTTCCACGCCGAGCAGGACAAGCAGTCCAGGCCCGATTTCCCCGATGGTTTCACCTGCTACCGTCACGCTGGCAGCAAGCACCCGTTGAATTAAGGCAATCATAGTTCCTCGTTCTCTTTTTCTTGTTCTTCTTGTTTCAGCTGACGGTAATCACCCAGCGAAGCTGTGATTTCAGCCCCCAA
Organism: Pantoea coffeiphila; assembly: GCF_016909495.1. GTDB lineage: Bacteria > Pseudomonadota > Gammaproteobacteria > Enterobacterales > Enterobacteriaceae > Erwinia > Erwinia coffeiphila. The sequence continues at coordinate 136,732 of NZ_JAFBFW010000010.1, forward strand.
CAGTACGATACACCAGGTCCAGTAAACCCATAAAAAGATAATGGGTATAACGGCCAGTACCCCATAAATTAACTGGTACGAGGGGAACATCGTAACATAGAGGGCGAAACACTTTTTCCCCAGCTCAAACAGTACCCCTGCAACCAGCGCACCGACAAGCGCATCGCGCGCGGCAACCTCAGTGGTGGGGACGATGCTGTAAAGTAACCAGAATGAGAGGCAGGAGAGCAGCAGCGGGAAAATACGCAGCATCATGTCGATTGCCCAGGAAACGCCGCTGACCGTGGCCCAGTGAAGTGAAAGCAGGTAAGAACTGATTGCCAGACTTGCCCCCACCAGCAGTGGCCCCAGAGTCAGGATCATCCAGTAGATGGCAAACGAATAAATCAGCGGTCGCTTTTTTTTGCTCCGCCAAATCGTGTTGAGCGCAGAATCTATCGAATACATCAGTAGCAGTGCGGTGACGATCAGTCCACCCACGCCGACCGTGGTCATTTTATTGACGTTAGCCACGAATTGCTCAAGGTAGCTCTGGATAGTCGTTCCCGCCGCCGGGACAAAGTTGTTGAAAACAAAGTCCTTAATCTGTGTGCTGACCTCCGAAAACATCGGAAAAGCCGCGAACAGCGCAAACACCACGGCAACCAGCGGCACCAGAGACAGCAGCGATACATAGGCAAGATGGCCTGCCAGCATGGTCATGCCGTCTTCATCCGTCCGCCGCCACAGTAGTTTTACATACTGCCAGACAGCATGCAGGCGATGGCGAATATGGCTAAACAAACGCATGACTATTTACGGTCGGAGAAAAATGCCGGCACCACGCTGGCATCGGTCACATGGACGCTGTGGATGCCTAACGCTCGTGCAGCCTCAATATTCTCAAGATTATCATCGAAGAAGATAGCGTCCTGCACGGAGGCTTCTTCTTCATTAAGCAGGCGTTGATAAATTTCAGGATCGGGCTTACGCAGCCCCATTTCCTGCGACAGGTAAATTTTATCAGCGGCGTTTTTAACTTCAGGATATTCGGTTGGCCAGAACTCACAGTGCAGGCGATTGGTATTCGATAAAATGACGACGCGATCGCCCTGTTCCCGCAGTTTGTGCATGATGGCGATCACTTCCGGGCGTACACCGACAAACACGGCCTGCCAGCCGACAGCAAACTGCTCAAATCCAAGCGCGATATCCAACTGTTCACACATTTGCGCCGCAAACTGTTCGTCACTGATTTCACCGCGTTCGTGCTGGAAGAAAGGTTCGCCCATATGAAAGCGGCTTTGCAGTGTGGCCAGCGGTACGCGGCCGAGATCGCTCCAGGCGCCTAAAACTCGTCTGAAATCAATATCTACAATGACATTACCGAGATCAAAGATATACAGCATAGCCCTCTCCTTTTGTTCCGCTGAGTTATTCACTCTAGCGGTAAAAACGGGGGCTGAACAGGTAACGGTGGGAAACTGCGGACAAAAAAAAGGCCGGATTGCTCCGACCTTTGTTCACTGATTCGACGAGTTATTACTCTTTCGGTCCGCGGTTTGCGCGTTTACGATCGTTCTCAGTCAGGTGACGTTTACGGATACGTACGGACTGCGGAGTCACTTCTACCAGTTCGTCATCATCGATGAATTCCAGAGCCTGCTCCAGAGTCATTTTCTGTGGTGGAACCAGAGTGGTGGCTTCATCAGTACCGGAAGCACGCATGTTAGTCAGTTTTTTACCAGTCAGGCAGTTCACGGTCAGGTCGTTAGAACGTGAGTGAATACCGATGATCTGGCCTTCATACACTTCTGCACCGTGACCCAGGAACAGCTTACCGCGATCCTGCAGGCTGAACAGGGCGAATGCTACCGCTTTACCCTGGCCGTTAGAGATCAGTACGCCGTTCTGGCGCTGGCCCACTTCGCCCGGACGAACGTCGTCGTAGTGGCTGAAAGTGGAGTACAGCAGGCCGGTACCGGAAGTCATGGTCATGAATTCGTTACGGAAACCGATCAGACCACGGCTTGGGATCTCGTAGTCAAGACGCACGCGGCCTTTACCATCCGGGTCCATGTTTTTCATGTCGCCTTTACGCTCACCCATCGCCTGCATCACGGAGCCCTGATGCTGCTCTTCGATGTCGAGGGTCACGTTTTCGAATGGCTCTTGCTTACGGCCTTCGAACTCACGGAAGATAACTTTCGGACGGGATACCGCCAGTTCGAAACCTTCACGACGCATATTTTCGATCAGAACTGACAGGTGCAGCTCACCACGACCAGAAACACGGAACGCATCGGCGTCCGGGGTTTCTTCAACACGCAGTGCCACGTTATGCACCAGCTCTTTGTTCAGACGGTCGAGGATCTGACGTGAAGTCACATACTTACCTTCTTTACCGCAGAACGGAGAGGTGTTAACGCAGAAGAACATGGTTACGGTTGGTTCATCAACGCTCAGGGCCGGCAGCGCTTCCACATTCTGCGGGTCGCAGATAGTGTCAGAGATGTTCAGCTCACCCAGACCGGTGATAGCGATGATGTCGCCCGCTTCCGCTTCTGATGCTTCGATACGCTCCAGGCCCATGTGGGTCAGAACTTTACCGACTTTAGCGTTGCGAGTTTTGCCTTCGCTGTCGATTACGGTGATCTGCTGGTTAGGGCGAACCTTACCGCGCTTGATACGACCGATACCGATTACGCCCAGGTAGTTGTTGTAGTCCAGCTGCGAGATCTGCATCTGCAGTGGGGCTTCCAGCTCAACCTGTGGTGGCGATACGCGATCAACGATTGCCTGATACAGCGGAGTCATGTCTTCCGCCATATCGTTGTGATCCAGGCCCGCGATACCGTTCAATGCAGAAGCATAGATAATCGGGAAGTCCAGCTGCTCATCAGTGGCATCCAGGTTCACGAACAGGTCAAACACCTGATCGACAACCCAGTCTGGACGCGCACCAGGGCGGTCAACTTTGTTGATAACTACAATCGGCTTCAGACCATTAGCGAAGGCTTTTTTGGTCACGAAGCGGGTTTGCGGCATAGGGCCATCCATTGCATCCACAACCAGCAGCACCGAGTCAACCATTGACATCACACGCTCTACCTCACCGCCGAAGTCGGCGTGTCCTGGGGTATCTACGATGTTGATGCGGTAGTCATTCCATTTAATGGCGGTGTTTTTTGCGAGGATGGTAATCCCACGCTCTTTCTCCAAATCGTTGGAGTCCATTACGCGTTCGGTTGCTTCGGTACGGGCATCGAAGGTCCCGGACTGCTGCAGCAACTTGTCAACCAGGGTAGTTTTACCATGGTCAACGTGGGCAATAATGGCGATGTTACGCAAATTTTCGATCACAGCTTTGCCTCAGGCATTAGAAATAGCGCGCTATTGTACACGGATTAATCGAAGGACTGAACAGGATCACATATTTCATAGAAATTTAACTGTTCGGATTGCATTTGATGCCATTTTCAGTGCAAAGATTGCACTGCATGGCAAAATTGCACCAAAATGGTGCCCAGCTATCATACAAAGGCACCAAAACAGTGCGCATTTTCCATCATGGTGCACTCCTCGTCTTTCGGGAGGGCGCATCATAGCGCTTTTTGCACTGAATAAAAAAGTTGGCATAGATTTCGCTTTAGTATCTGTAAGCGAAAAATGCCAGTTTCCACAACGGTTGATAGCTTGTCAGAGGACTTTAATTTTCGGAGTCAGCGCAGCCAAACGCAAAGCGCGCCCGTTAAGTTCTCTAACCACGACGACAATGACAAAATCCAGGAGAGTTAAGTATGTCCGCTGAACACGTTCTGTCGATGATGAACGAACACGAAGTCAAATTTGTTGACCTGCGTTTTACCGATACTAAAGGTAAAGAGCAGCACGTGACCATTCCCGCTCATCAGGTTAACGCTGACTTCTTCGAAGAAGGCAAAATGTTTGACGGCTCCTCGATTGGTGGCTGGAAAGGCATCAACGAATCCGACATGGTTCTGATGCCAGATGCAACCACTGCGCTCATTGACCCGTTCTTTGCAGATTCTACTCTGATCATCCGTTGTGACGTCCTCGAGCCAGGCACTCTGCAGGGCTACGACCGTGACCCGCGTTCCATCGCTAAGCGTGCAGAAGACTTCCTGCGTTCTTCCGGCATCGCAGATACCGTGCTGTTTGGACCAGAGCCAGAGTTCTTCCTGTTCGACGACATTCGTTTCGGCAGCAGCACTTCAGGTTCACACGTTGCTATCGATGATATCGAAGCATACTGGAACTCCGGTAAAGAATACGAAGGCGGCAACAAAGGCCACCGTCCAGGTCTGAAAGGCGGCTACTTCCCAGTGCCACCGGTTGACTCAGCTCAGGACATCCGTTCTGCCATGTGTCTGACCATGGAACAGATGGGCCTGGTTGTTGAAGCTCACCACCACGAAGTGGCAACCGCTGGTCAGAACGAAGTGGCTACCCGCTTCAACACCATGACCAAAAAAGCTGACGAAATTCAGATCTACAAATACGTTGTTCACAACGTTGCTCACGCTTACGGCAAAACAGCAACCTTTATGCCTAAGCCAATGTTTGGTGACAACGGTTCCGGCATGCACTGCCACATGTCTCTGTCTAAAGGCGGCACCAACCTGTTCGCCGGTGACAAATACGGCGGCCTGTCCGAGTTAGCGCTGTTCTACATCGGTGGTGTTATCAAGCACGCTAAAGCGATCAACGCCCTGGCAAACCCAACTACCAACTCTTACAAGCGTCTGGTCCCAGGCTACGAAGCGCCAGTAATGCTGGCTTACTCTGCCCGTAACCGTTCAGCTTCAATCCGTATCCCAGTGGTTACCAGCCCGAAAGCACGCCGCATCGAAGCGCGCTTCCCGGACCCAGCGGCTAACCCATACCTGTGCTTCGCTGCACTGCTGATGGCTGGCCTGGACGGCATCATCAACAAGATCCACCCTGGCGATGCAATGGACAAAAACCTGTACGACCTGCCTCCGGAAGAAGAAGCTGAGATTCCAAAAGTTGCAGGTTCTCTGGACGAAGCACTGGCTGCACTGAACGAAGACCGTGAGTTCCTGACCCGCGGTGGCGTGTTCACCGAAGACACTATCGATGCCTACATCGCCCTGCGTCAGGAAGAGATGGACCGCGTTCGTATGACTCCGCACCCAGTCGAGTTCGAACTGTACTACAGCGTTTAATTAGTAGTAGCCCGGCGAATATCCTGTCGCTGAGAGGCGGCAACCAAGACCAAATCCGCATGGCTATGCCATGTGGGTGAGATTAAGGAACCCGCCAAGCTCCAGCACGATAAACGCCTGGGATTTTGTTGCCGTGGAAACTTTCAGCCCATCTTCGGATGGGCTTTTTTCTCCACAAATTCATCGTTTCACACGATGATTTCCGGGTTAAATGACTATAATGCACTAAATTGGTGCGCGCGAATGACTCAGGAGAACGCTTTATGGCAACTGGCGCTCTGCCCGATGCTGGGCAGATTCTCAATTCACTGATCAACAGCATTTTGTTAGTTGATAGCGAGCTGGTGATTCATTATGCCAACCCCGCAGCGCAGCAATTGCTGGCGCAAAGTTCCCGCAAGCTGTTCGGTACGCCGTTACCGGAACTGATTGGTTATTTTTCTCTCAATATTGAAGTGATGCTCGAGAACCTGGATGCAGGTCAGGGCTTCACCGACAGCGAAGTGACCCTGGTGGTCGACAGTCGCGCCCATATTATGTCGCTGACCGCACAGCGCCTGCCGGATGGTCTGATTCTGATGGAAATGGCGCCGATGGATAATCAGCGTCGTCTGAGCCAGGAGCAGCTGCAGCATGCACAACAGGTTGCTGCCCGCGATCTGGTTCGCGGTCTGGCGCATGAGATTAAAAATCCGCTGGGAGGATTACGCGGCGCAGCACAGCTGCTGGCCAAAGCGCTCCCCGATCCGGGTTTAACCGAATACACCAAAGTGATCATTGAACAGGCCGACCGCCTGCGCAATCTGGTCGATCGTCTGTTGGGCCCTCAGCAGCCGGGAATGCACGTTACTCAGAGCATCCATCAGGTGGCTGAGCGCGTGGTTAATCTGGTTTCCATGGAGCTGCCCGATAACGTTTCTCTGGTGCGGGATTACGATCCCAGCCTGCCAGAGCTGCCGCACGATCCCGACCAAATCGAACAAGTTCTGCTTAACGTCGTCCGTAACGCGCTACAGGCGCTGGGCGACCAGGGTGGAACCATTACGCTACGTACCCGTACGGCGTTTCAGCTCACGCTGCACGGTACGCGTTATCGCCTTGTGGCACGCATCGATATTGAAGATGACGGCCCGGGCATTCCGGCACAGCTGCAGGATACGCTGTTTTACCCGATGGTCAGCGGCCGCGAAGGCGGCACCGGGCTGGGGCTGTCGATTGCCCGCAGCCTGATAGACCAGCATTCCGGGAAAATAGAGTTCAACAGTTGGCCAGGACACACTGAGTTCTCAGTTTATCTGCCTATTCGCCAGTGAGGTTTCTATGCAACGAGGGATAGTTTGGATCGTCGATGACGATAGCTCCATCCGCTGGGTGCTTGAACGCGCGCTCACTGGAGCCGGTTTAAGTTGTGTCACATTTGAAAGTGGCAATGAGGTGCTGGATGCACTCGCAACCAAAACCCCAGACGTTTTATTATCGGATATTCGCATGCCGGGCATGGACGGACTGGCACTGCTGAAACAGATTAAACAGCGTCATCCGATGCTGCCGGTGATTATCATGACCGCCCATTCCGATCTGGATGCCGCCGTTAGCGCATACCAGCAGGGTGCGTTTGATTATCTGCCTAAACCGTTTGATATCGACGAAGCGGTAGCGCTGGTTGAACGTGCTATCAGCCACTATCAGGAACAGCAGCAGCCGCGCAATCAGCCTGCCAGCGGGCCAACCACCGATATCATCGGTGAAGCGCCGGCCATGCAGGATGTCTTTCGCATTATCGGCCGCCTCTCCCGTTCCTCGATCAGCGTGCTGATCAACGGTGAGTCAGGTACCGGTAAAGAGTTAGTCGCGCACGCGCTGCACCGCCACAGCCCTCGGGCAAAGGCGCCGTTTATTGCGCTTAATATGGCCGCTATTCCTAAGGATTTGATTGAATCCGAGCTGTTCGGCCATGAGAAAGGGGCATTTACCGGCGCAAATCAAATACGCCAGGGCCGCTTCGAGCAGGCGGATGGCGGCACACTGTTCCTTGATGAAATTGGTGATATGCCGCTGGATGTCCAGACCCGACTACTGCGTGTTCTGGCCGATGGGCAGTTTTATCGTGTGGGCGGCTATGCCCCGGTGAAGGTGGACGTACGCATTATCGCCGCGACCCACCAGAACCTGGAAATGCGCGTACAGGAAGGTAAATTCCGTGAGGATTTATTCCACCGCCTGAACGTTATCCGCGTGCATTTGCCCCCGCTGCGTGAACGCCGTGAAGACATTCCCCGTCTGGCGCGCTATTTCCTGCAGGTCGCTGCACGGGAGCTGGGCGTGGAAGCGAAAATTCTGCATCCGGAAACGGAAACCGCGCTGACCCGCCTTCACTGGTCCGGTAACGTGCGCCAGCTGGAAAACACCTGCCGCTGGCTGACGGTGATGGCGGCCGGTCAGGAAGTGCTGATTCAGGATCTGCCACCGGAGTTGTTTGAGACGTCGACACCGGACAGTCCGAGCCAGTCTCTGCCGGATAGCTGGGCCACGCTACTGGCACAGTGGGCCGACAGAGCGCTGCGTTCCGGTCATCAAAATTTGCTGTCCGAAGCACAGCCGGAAATGGAACGCACGCTGCTGACCACCGCACTGCGCCATACTCAGGGCCACAAGCAGGAAGCTGCTCGCCTGCTTGGCTGGGGACGCAATACGCTCACCCGCAAGCTGAAAGAACTGGGAATGGAATAACGATTTTTCAGGCCGGGAAGTTAGAGGGCGAGCCGCAAGCGGCTCGCCTTTTTACTGGCTGATTTAAATCACCCGCGAAAATTGCTGCCTGCGGGCCTTCTGCCGCAGATAGCTGTCAAAGCACATACAGATATTCCTTACCAGCAATCGCCCCTTAGGCGTTATCTGAAGGCCCTTCTGGTGGCTATCCACCAGCCCGTCGGCAATCAGCGGCTGCAGCTGGTGCAGATCGTCCGCAAAATAGCGTTGGAAATCGATTCCCCACTGCGTTTCAACCGCTGTAAATGACAACGAGAAATTGCACATCAGGCTTTTAATCACATCACGTCGGATACAGTCATCGTCCGTGAGCTGTAACCCTCGCCAGAGCGCCGTTTTATCCTGCTCAATCGCGGCGTAATAATGCTTCAGCTCTTTTTGGTTCTGCGCATAGCTATCCCCGATCATGCTAATTGCCGAAACGCCCATACCTAACAGATCGCTGTCTCCCTGAGTGGTATATCCCTGGAAGTTGCGGTGCAGCTTTCCGGCGCGCTGCGCAATCGCCAGCTCGTCATCATGGCGAGCGAAGTGGTCCATACCGATAAATTCATAGCCCTGAGCGGTCAGGGACGAAATCGTCTGCTGCAGAATATCCAGTTTCTGCTGCGCATCGGGTAAGTCTTCCTGGCGGATCTTGCGTTGGGCCGCAAACAGTTCTGGCAGATGAGCATAGTTGAATACGCTAAGGCGATCCGGATTAAGATCGGCTACCTTTTGCAGGGTAAATGCAAAGCTCTCTGCCGTCTGATGGGGAAGACCGTAGATCAGATCGATATTGGTGGAGGTAAAGCCCAGCTGACGCGCCCGGGCCATCAGGGCGAATATCATTGCCTCATCCTGTACCCGGTTAACGCTTTGCTGAACCTGCTTGTTAAAATCCTGCACGCCCATACTCAGACGGTTGAATCCCCCTTCACGCAGGTGATCCAGTACATCCAGTTCGATTTCGCGCGGATCGACCTCAATCGACATTTCCACATCAGCAGCAAATGTAAAATGCTGTCGCAGAGTACCCAGCAGCCGGCTGATTTGCGCCTTAGTCAGAAAAGTCGGCGTACCGCCGCCCCAGTGCATCTGGCTGACGATGCGCTGGCTGAACAACGGGGCGCGAGCCGCGATTTCCTGCACCAGCGCATCCAGGTAGGCATCGGCTTTGTGCTGCTGACGCGTCACCTGTTTGTTACAGCCGCAGAAATAGCAAAGCTGATGGCAAAACGGGATATGCAGATAGAGAGACAGTGGTCGATCGGGATAACGTGACGCCGCGTGTAAAAAAGCGCTCTCATCGTAATCCTGACTGAATTCAAGAGCCGTTGGATAAGAGGTGTAACGCGGACCGGAGGTGTTGTACTTCTGAATTAACGGGAGATCCCATTCTGCTTTCTGTATCTGCATGCTCGTCTACCTTTTACGCTTTCGGGCAGACCGTCGCGGGACAGGGAGAGGCCGGCTGACGATCCTGCTACGCAGCCGTGCTTTCAGGCGCGATAACCGCTGTAGTTTAACGAACAACCACCCCAGCCAGCACAGCAGAATCAGCGCAATAATTGATCCAGGCCAAATCATCAGCAGAGAAACCGGTTATTACAGGCAGAGCAGAATTGCCCTGCCTCAATTTACGTCAATATCAGATGCAGAATGCCGGGCACGCACACCCTTTCTTTCCCGACAATGGAGAGCGAATCCCCCCGCAGGAGCAAAGATAAAAAATCAGTTCCCACCCTTCAGCAGGCGATACATATCTTCTTCCGCAGCGTCGTCTTCGACATCATCATCCAGTGCAATGCCCAACTGTTCCATCAGTACGTCGATGCGATCCAGGGCCTGATCGAGCCATGCCTGATCTTCCGCAGACAGCGACTCACCGTTTTCCAGGCGATCCAGCAATGCGTCCAGGCGTTCGTCGTTCTCCAGCATTGCCAGCTCTTCCTGCGGCGTCAGGCGCGGTTTCTTCTCCGGCTGCACTTTAGGTGCTTTGGCGGGCTTAGCCGGTTTTGCGGTAACGGCATCTCCACCCAGTGCGATGGGCTTTTTGCTACCGATGCGCGGATCTTTAGTTTTGCTACTGCTGCCGGTTTTCTGGCTCTCTACAACAGGATTAGATCGGCTGCCGGTTGCGTTGCCGCTACGTTTTTTATCACGTTTGCGGTCGCGCGCTTCCTGATTCAGTTCATCACGGGATTTACGCTTATTTTTTGCAGCAGGTTTTTGTCCCTGTGGCGTGCGTGCAGGTTGCTTCATGGTTTCTGCTCTCAGACGTTTATCTTCAGTATAGAATTGCGGCGGAATCTAGCAGAAAGCAGAGAAAGAAAAAAGGCGGCAGGTCACCCTGTCGCCTTTTTTCGCACCTTCCACAGAAGGGCTGACGGTGTCAGCATCCATTTTAGCAGCCAACGTCCCGGTTTTCCTTTGCAAAGCGCCCACGTCCCGGTGAGCTCCCATCCTGCTGTGCGATCCTTTCGCACTCTCCTTTCCCTGCTCTTCATCGTCCTGATGCTCAATGAGCGCTTCATCCTGAAGTGAAACTGCCTGTTTCTGATTACAAATGTAGACTAACTAATCCGACTATCAAGGCTGTGCTTTTATTTTTAGTTATTTTTTGGATATGAAAAAAATAATCACATGAAATTAAAGAATATTTTAACAGTTGGAAGAAAAAAAAGCAGAGAGTACCGCCACGTTTTATGGCAAATATCTCACAGAGAATATCAGGGTTATTATGTCTTATCGGGCGCTTTTCGATCATACAGGGTATAATCAACGCAATTCACTTTTTTCCTGGAGTACTTTATTTTGTCTGGCTGGAATTATCACGTCACCCATTTTGTCACCAGCGCCCCGGATATCCGCCATCTGCCTGCCGATACCGGCATTGAGGTTGCTTTTGCCGGGCGTTCAAACGCGGGTAAATCCAGCGCGCTCAATACGCTGACAAATCAGAAAAGCCTTGCCCGAACCAGTAAAACACCTGGCCGTACCCAGTTAATCAACCTGTTCCAGGTTGCCGAAGGCTACAGACTGGTGGATCTTCCCGGCTATGGTTATGCCGAAGTGCCGGAAGAGATGAAGCTAAAGTGGCAGCGATCGCTGGCAGAATATCTGCAAAAGCGCCAATGCCTGAAGGGGCTGGTAGTCCTGATGGATATTCGCCATCCTCTGAAAGATCTCGACCGTCAGATGGTTATGTGGGCTGTACAGAGCGGAATTGAAGTACTGATCCTGCTGACTAAAGCCGACAAGCTGGCTTCCGGGGCGCGTAAAGCACAGCTGAACGCCGTTCGTGAAGAAGCGAAATCTTTCCTCGGCACGGTGGATGTTGAAGTCTTCTCATCGCTGAAGAAAATTGGCGTGGATAAGCTTAGCCAGAAGCTGGATAGCTGGTATCGCGAGCTGCCGCCTGCGACTGAAGAAGACGAAGAAACTGTCTGAAATAGACGATCTGCCGCCGAATAGTTGGCGTTGCAGCAAGGCGGCAAGAGCATAAGAACCCGGGAGCTTACATCAGTAAGTGACCGGGGCAAAGGCTCGCAGCTAACGCAGCTGCGGCGTCAAGGATGCAGGCGACAGACAATAAAAAACGCCCCAGTCATAACGACTGGGGCGGCTAAAATATTCAGCCAAATCCGATTACGTGAAGTAAAAGGTCTGAAAGATAGAACATCTTACCTCTGTACCCTACGCGATAAACTCTACATGATTTTTTGAGCGCTAAAAAGGGTTTTTTGTAGTTAATTTTCAGAAAACGACAGTCAAGATCCAACATTCGTCACATAACGACGCCCTTTCTGTAGCTTAATTACTTAAAAAATGCTTTTAGCTGAAATGGTTAGCGTTACTGGTAACCACAGTATATGCAGGGTCAGAAGCTGAAACGATTAAATAGATTATTTTCTTATCGATGTTTCAGGCCGGGAGAAATGACTACCCGGCCTCTTGCATAAGAGATTAGTGTGCCTGATCCCAGTTGTCGCCAACGCCGACATCGACACGCAGCGGCACATCCAGTTTCATACTGCTTTCCATCAGTTGGCGAATTTTCGCCGATGCGGCATCAACCGCATCCGCTCTGACTTCAAATACCAGTTCATCGTGTACCTGCATAATCATCTTCACGGCGGGTTCCGTTTGCTGGAGCAGCCATTCATCCACGGCAATCATCGCGCGTTTAATGATATCCGCTGCGGTCCCCTGCATCGGGGCGTTAATTGCCGCACGCTCTGCTGCCTTACGGCGCATTGCATTACTGGCTTTGATATCCGGCAGATACAGCCGACGGCCGTCCAGAGTTGAAACGTAGCCTTTTTCAGCGGCCTGCTCACGGGTACTCTCCATATACTGCAATACCCCCGGATAACGCTCGAAGTAGAGGTCCATATACTTTTTCGCTTCGCCTGCGCCGATATTCAGCTGGCGTGACAAACCAAACGCGCTCATGCCGTAAATCAGACCAAAGTTGATCGCTTTCGCGCTACGTCGTTGTTCACCGCTCACGCTGTCCAGTGATACGCCAAAGACTTCCGCAGCGGTCGCACGGTGAATATCCTGCTCATTAGCGAACGCAGTCAGCAGCCCTTTATCCTGAGACAGATGCGCCATGATGCGCAGTTCAATCTGGGAATAGTCGGCGGCGACGATGACGTGCCCTTTCGGAGCAATAAACGCCTGACGGATGCGACGCCCTTCGTCGTTGCGCACCGGAATATTTTGCAAGTTAGGATCGCTGGAAGAGAGCCTTCCGGTCGCTGTAACCGTCTGGTGGTAGGAAGTATGCACGCGGCCAGAAAGCGGATTGATCATCTGTGGCAGCTTGTCGGTATAGGTCGACTTCAGCTTGGATAAACCACGATGCTCAAGGATTACCTTAGGCAGGGGATAGTCCAGGGCCAGCTCGGCAAGCACTTCTTCACTGGTCGACGGCGCGCCGCCCGGCGTTTTCTTGGTTGGTTTGATGCCCTGCTTTTCAAACAGAATCGTTTGCAGCTGCTTCGGTGAAGACAGGTTAAACGGCTCACCGGCAAGCTCATGAGCCCGCAGTTCCAGCTCCGCAAGCCGCGTCCCCAGCTCTTTTGAATGTGCGGCCAGTATGCTCTGGTCGATCAGCACGCCGTTACGCTCAATGCGTGAGATAACCGGCACCAGCGGCATTTCGACCTGGTCGAAAACCGTTCTCGGCCCCTGCTCTTTCTCCAGTTCAGGCCACATTTTCAGATGCAGCTGTAGCGTTACGTCGGCGTCTTCTGCCGCGTAGTGTGCCGCCTGCTCGAGGGCTATCTGGTTAAAGGTCAGCTGATTCTTACCTTTACCGGCAATTTCTTCAAAGGTCACCGTTTTATGGTTCAGCCAGCGTAATGCCAGGGTATCCATATCATGGCGGCCCGCCACGCTATTCAGCGCATAGGACTCCAGCATGGTATCAAAACGAATACCTTTTAATTCAATATCATAGTTTTTCAGCACGCCACGGTCGTATTTCAGGTTCTGCCCAACTTTCAGCGCGTTATTATCTTCTAACAGTGGTTTAAGACGTGACAGCACGCTGCTGCGATCCAGCTGATCGGGAGCATCCAGATAATCATGCGCTACCGGAAGATAAGCCGCTTCACCCGGTGCGATAGCAAAAGACAGACCCACGATATTGGCACTCAGCGTATCCAGAGAGTCGGTTTCCAGGTCGAAAGCAAAGAACTCGCTACGCTGGAGTTTTTGCAGCCAGCTTTCAAAGGTCTCTTCATCAAGAATGGTGACGTAACCGTCAGATGACAGTACGCTGGCGGGCTGTTCCTCATCGGCGGCAGCTTCAGCAGCAGGTGCGGCTTTCGCTTTCGGTGCGGAGGTTCCGCCCACTTTACCCTGTAGCCATTTACCTTCTTCCAGATCGACAATCCAGCGGCGGAACTCATACTGCTTAAACAGGGCCAGCAGTTCTTCCGTCGCCGGCTCATTGACGGTCAACTGGTCACAGGTCCGATCCAGCTCAACGTCAGTCTTAATGGTAGCCAGCTGATAGGATAGCAGCGCCATCTCTTTATTCTGTTCCAGCTTGGCGGCCATGGTTTTTGCACCACGGAAGGTTAAACCAGCAACGCTGTCGAGATTGGCGTAAATATCCTTAATGCCGCCCAGTCCCTGAAGCAGCGCCTGCGCGGTCTTCTCTCCCACACCGGGTACGCCAGGAATATTGTCCGACGAGTCACCCATCAGTGCCAGAAAATCGATAATCAGCGATGGCGGAATACCATATTTTTCCACCACCTCTTCCGGGCCAAGGATGGCATTGTTCATGGTATTGATCAGCGTGATATTAGGCGTGACCAGCTGAGCCATATCTTTATCGCCGGTGCTGATCAGGACGGGTTTCCCCATTTTTTCAGCCGCCAGTGCCAGCGTACCAATCACATCATCGGCTTCCACTCCGGATACAGCCAGCAGCGGCAGCCCCATGGCCTTCACCATAGTGTGCAGCGGCTCTATCTGTGCACGGAGGTCATCGGGCATCGGAGGGCGATGGGATTTGTACTCTTCGAACAGTTCGTCACGGAACGTTTTGCCTTTAGCATCAAATACCACCGCTACGTGGCTCGGCTTATATTGCAGTAGCAGACTGCGCAGCATGTTCAGTACGCCATACATTGCTCCGGTAGGTTCACCAGCACTATTGGTCAGTGGGGGGAACGCATGGTAAGCGCGGTACAGGTAGGAAGAGCCATCTACCAGGATCAGCGGGTTTTCTGCAATTTGAGCCATAGGTCGTCACGTTCTTGATTAGTTTTGGATTGGTGTTAAGGATGCCACAGCTCGATATCAAAGATAAAACCGCAATGGCCATAATTGACAGAACAATTCCCGTTTTGCGTAGCATCTCGACAAATTACCCTGTGGATAAGTTTGTGTGTAAATTCAATAACTCTTCTTTATTCGCGAAAAGAGAATAACAAGAGTGAATTTTATAACCATAATATTCAATGTGATACACGGAAAACCGCTAACTTAAAATGGCCTTAGCGGAATTATTATTATGTGGATATTAGTTAAAGGCGTAGCGACGAAGGCTGAAAACGAATGGTGTAGAACCGAGATAGATTTTAATTCATTCCGTCTGATTTGCTAGTAAACGGGAAAAAAAACGCCGGCCTGATAGCCGGCGATTTAAGCAGATTAATTACTTCTGGCCGATCAGGAATTTCACCACGTTCGCGTACTGCTGAACATAGTTATCCATTGAGCTGGTATCCAGGCCACCGTTGTTAACCATATATTTACCGTTAACGAACATGGCCGGAACGCCGCGAAGATCAACATCAGCGGCTGCCTTTTCCTGCTGCGCAACCAGTGATTTCACCACAAAGCTATTCCACGCGGCGTCATAATCTTCCGGCTTGATACCGGCGGCTTTCACAAAGGTATCCTTCAGGCTGGCAGGATCGGTAATTGTCTGGGTTTTCTGAATACCGTCAAAGATAGGCGCGGTCACTTTATCTTCTACGCCCAGCGCCATGGCGACAGCCCATGCCTGAGTAACAGTTTTACCCATGTCGCCACCTAAGAATTCAACATGGTATTTGGTCACTTTTGCATTAGCCGGCAGGCCTTTTTTTACGGCATCGCTAACGTGCCAGACGCGCTCAAACTCATAACAGTGCGGGCAGAAGAATGAAAAGAACTCCAGAACCTGCGGCTCTCCGGAAGCGGGTTTGTCCAGCGTGACATACTGCTGACCATCGGTAAACTGTGCAGCAGATGCGCTGAATGCCAGTACCATACCGACAAGTGCAAACCAAATTTTTTTCATCGTGAAACTCTCTCCTAGTTACTACTCAGTAGGCGTACCAAAGGGTGATTACACCTGGAAATCAGGCATCAGCTGCAGCGGAGGCTCCTGCAGCAGCTTGTCCTGCTCATTAAATATGGAAATCTGACGACGCCAGAAATCCTCATCCGTCATCCACGGGAAACTACCTGGGAAAGCCGGGTCATCCCATCTGCGAACAACCCACGCCAGATAATAAACCATCCGCATAGCACGTAAAGGCTCAATCAGTGACAATTCGTGAGCATCAAAGTCACAAAACTCACTGTAGGCTTCAAGTAAAATATCCCACTGGATCAGCTGTTCTTGCCGATCGCCATTAACCAGCATCCATAAATCCTGCACGGCAGGACCATTTCGGGCATCGTCCAGATCGACAAAAAGTGGACCATCCCGCCACAGAATATTTCCTGGATGGCAATCTCCGTGCAGACGCAGCGGCCGCCACTGAGTATGCCAGCAGTTTTGTAAAGTTGTGCGTAGCCGCTCGATAGTCGCTAATAAACTATCCTTCAGGGCCCTGGGAACGAGCGCGCTATTGGCCAGAACCTCCAGCGGTTGATCAACATATTCCGTCAGGCCAATTGTCGGTCGGTGTGCAAAAGTTTCCCTGCGCCCGGTCTGATGAATGCGGCCAAGGAAACGGCCAACCCATTCCAGCTGGTCATAGTTATCCGTTTCATACTGGCGGCCACCAAGGCTGGGGAAAACGGCGAACCAGAAACCCTGATGCTGATGCAGCATCTTACCCTGCAGGTTCAACGGTGCGGCGATAGGCACTTCATCAGCCAACAGCTCGGCGGAGAACTGATGTTCTTCTTCAATCTGCTGCTGTGACCAGCGCTGAGGGCGGTAAAACTTTGCAACATAACGGCGTTTATCTTCATCGGTGAATTGGTAAACGCGGTTTTCATAGCTATTTAGCGCCGTCAGCCCGGATTCAACCCGCAGGCCGGTATCCCATAATGCATCGAGGATGGTATCGGGGGTAAGCGTTTGGAAGTTAAAAGCAGCTTCTGTCATCCGGCAGGCTCATTGATAAATGCGTAAGTATAGCCGCTAAGAATATCATCAAATACCGGTGGCTTCGGTTCCAGGAGCAGATTTAATCTTTAATCACCCCACGAGCGCGAAGCAGTGCGGTTTTGAAATCATCCTCATAGTCTTTCTTTAATCCGGGAATTTCCGCACTTTTATCACTGCCCCGCATCTTAAGGTGATAGATCAGAACATCATCCGTAAGTTCTTCAATTGGCTGCTTAAATCCTGCCTCATCGGCCATTTTTTGCAAAAACTGTACAAGATTGAGATCGGGTTCCTGCTGCCATGCAGGCTGTAACAGGCTGATAAGTTCATTGAGGCGATGGCATTTCATATTGTTGTTCCCCGTATAAATACACTTCAGTTACGATATCAATCTACACGCCAAACTTGAGCAAAGGACATAAAGAATGGCTATTAACTCAAACTCTGAACGTCCGGCTATCACCGGAGTGATCCTCGCTGGCGGCCGCGGCAGCAGAATGGGAGGCCAGGATAAAGGGCTGATCGTTTGGCATCAGCAACCGCTCTATCACCACGTGTTGCAGCGTTTAAAACCCCAGGTTGATACTGTATGGATTAATGCCAATCGTAACCTTGCGGAATATCAACAGAGTGGCTTTCCGGTTATCACCGATACAATGCCGGATTTTCCCGGCCCGCTTGCGGGTATGCTGGCAGCGCTCGAGCAGGCCGATACAGAATGGGTCGCCTTTTCTTCCTGTGATACCCCGCAACTGCCCGACAATCTGGTTTCGCATCTATGGCGTAACAAAAACGGCGCGCCGGCGGTCTGGGCTCGATCTGAACAGCGGGATCACCCGGCGCTGGCATTGATGCATCGCAGTCTGGCAAAACAGCTTCGTCAGTATCTTGAGTGTGGTGACCGCAGGCTACTGCTTTTTTTACAGCAGGCTGGCGGGCACGGTGTGCTGTTCAGCAACGCCGGTACCGCCTTCAATAATATTAACCATCCCGAAGATCTTAAAAACTGAAAGGAATTCACATAATGATCCCACTTCTTGCTATCTCCGCATGGAGCGGCACAGGGAAAACAACGCTGCTTAAACTGTTAATTCCCAAACTCAAATCACGGGGTATCCGCTGTGGGTTGATCAAACACACTCATCATCAGCTGGAAATTGATACGCCGGGGAAGGATAGCTATGAGCTGCGTAAAGCGGGGGCCGATCAGGTACTGGTTGCCAGTCAGTTACGTTGGGCTTTAATGACAGAAACGCCACAGCAGGACGCGCTCGATCTGCATTATCTTGCCAGCAGAATGGATGCTTCGGCATTAGATCTTATTCTGGTGGAAGGATTTAAGCAGGAAGAAGTCGCAAAAATTGTCCTGCACCGGTCCGGTTCAGGCAAACCACTCCCCTTACCACTGGATCAATGGACGATTGCTGTTGCCAGTGATATTCAGCTTGAGCTCGATGTGGTTCGATTAGATTTAAACAATATAGAGGCGATTGCTGATTTTATTCAGGGCTGGATGTCAGTGCAGAAAGGATGAAGGCGCGAAGGGCGTTCAGAAACCAGACTGAGTATCAATAATGTGCAGATCGTTTATGCCAAAAAGAGGGAGTGAGTACTTTGTGTTCTATGTCTGAGGTACCACCGGGTACTGACTGAGCGATATTTAAGGTGAAAATGGTGGTTCTACTGAGAGCCGGATTATGGTGCTGGATAGCAGTGCAGAGAACGTAGAGTACGCGATGGTAAAATGGTCACTTCAGAGGAAATTTTAAATGGCGCAAACGCAAAAAGGCCATCCTTACGGATGGCCTTCTGCTTTGTTTGATGCCTGGCAGTTCCCTACTCTCGCATGGGGAGGCCCCACACTACCATCGGCGCTACGGCGTTTCACTTCTG
>NZ_JAFBFW010000011.1 GCF_016909495.1 Pantoea coffeiphila
TCGATAGGCAGCAGGAATGGCTTGTCAATCGCACGCTCTGGCTCTGGGATGTAAGAATCCAGGTAACCAGCCAGTTCGATGATCTTAGCTTCCCACTCAGCTTCGCCCTGCAGTGCTTTCAGTGCAGAACCGTGAACGATTGGGGTGTCGTCGCCTGGGAAGTCGTACTGTGACAGCAGGTCACGTACTTCCATCTCAACCAGCTCCAGCAGCTCTTCATCATCAACCATGTCACATTTGTTCATGAACACGATGATGAATGGAACGCCAACCTGACGACCCAGCAGGATGTGCTCACGAGTCTGTGGCATTGGGCCATCAGTCGCAGCAACAACCAGGATCGCGCCGTCCATCTGAGCAGCACCGGTGATCATGTTTTTCACATAGTCGGCGTGGCCCGGGCAGTCAACGTGCGCGTAGTGGCGAGTCGGGGTGTCATATTCAACGTGAGAAGTGTTGATGGTGATACCACGTGCTTTTTCTTCTGGTGCGTTATCGATCTGGTCGAATGCACGAGCAGAACCGCCGTAGGTTTTAGCCAGAACGGTGGTGATAGCTGCAGTCAGGGTAGTTTTACCGTGGTCAACGTGGCCGATAGTACCTACGTTGACGTGCGGTTTGGAACGTTCAAATTTCTCTTTAGCCACGACGATATTCCTTACTTTAATGCTCTCACCCTTTGGTGAGAGCATAGGATCAATATTTTAAAACTGTAGCTTATTTGCTACGAGCTTCGATAACGGCCTGAGCGACGTTGTTCGGCGCATCATCATACTTCAGGAACTCCATGGAGTAAGAAGCACGGCCTTTAGTCAGAGAACGCAGCTGAGTAGCATATCCGAACATTTCAGACAGCGGAACTTCAGCGTGAATCTGAACGCCAGTAGCGTTAGATTCTTGTCCTTTGAGCATACCACGACGACGGCTAAGGTCACCGATAACGTCACCGGTGTTCTCTTCCGGAGTCTCTACTTCAACCTTCATGATCGGCTCAAGCAGAACTGGAGTTGCTTTCTTAAAGCCGTCTTTAAACGCGATAGAAGCAGCCAGTTTAAATGCCAGCTCTGAGGAGTCAACATCATGGTAAGAACCAAAGTGCAGACGAACACCCAGATCTACTACTGGATAACCAGCCAGTGGACCTGATTTCAGCTGCTCCTGGATACCTTTATCAACCGCAGGAATGTATTCGCCAGGAATCACGCCGCCTTTGATGTCGTTGACGAACTCGTAACCTTTAGGGTTAGAGCCCGGCTCCAGTGGGTACATGTCGATAACAACATGACCGTACTGACCACGACCACCAGACTGCTTGGCGTGTTTACCTTCGATATCGGTAACTTTCGCGCGAATTGCTTCACGGTAAGCAACCTGAGGTTTACCGACGTTCGCTTCAACGTTGAATTCACGCTTCATGCGGTCAACGATGATGTCGAGGTGCAGCTCACCCATACCAGCGATGATGGTCTGGTTAGTTTCTTCATCAGTCCATACGCGGAATGATGGGTCTTCTTTCGCCAGACGGCCCAGAGCCAGACCCATTTTTTCCTGGTCAGCTTTGGTTTTCGGCTCAACAGCGATCGAGATTACTGGCTCAGGGAATTCCATGCGCTCCAGAATGATCACGCTGTCCGGATCGCACAGGGTGTCACCGGTAGTCACGTCTTTCAGACCGATAGCCGCAGCGATATCGCCCGCGCGAACTTCTTTGATCTCTTCACGTTTGTTGGCGTGCATCTGTACGATACGGCCCAGACGCTCACGAGCTGACTTAACCGGGTTGTACACGGTGTCGCCAGAGTTCACAACGCCAGAGTAAACGCGGAAGAAGGTCAGGTTACCCACAAACGGGTCGGTAGCGATTTTGAACGCCAGAGCAGCAAACGGTTCTTTGTCATCAGAGTGACGCACAGCCGGAGTGTCTTTGTCGTCGTCCAGCATACCGTTGATTGCTTCAACGTCATTTGGTGCCGGCAGGTATTCAACAACCGCATCCAGCATCGCCTGAACACCTTTGTTCTTAAATGCAGAACCACAGGTAACCAGAATGATTTCGTTTTTCAGCACGCGCTTACGCAGAGAAGTTTTGATCTCTTCTTCGGTCAGCTCTTCACCGCTGAAGAATTTCTCCATCAGCTCGTCAGAACCTTCCGCAGCCGCTTCAACCAGCTTCGCACGCCATTCTTCGGCCAGTTCCTGCATATCAGCTGGGATATCTTCGTAAACGAAGGTAACGCCCTGATCGGCGTCGTTCCAGTTGATCGCTTTCATTTTCACCAGGTCAACAACACCGGTGAATTTCTCTTCTGCGCCGATAGCCAGCTGCAATGGCACTGGGTTTGCACCCAGACGCGCTTCCATCTGACCAACAACTTTCAGGAAGTTAGCACCCATACGGTCCATTTTGTTAACGAACGCGATGCGTGGAACTTTATATTTGTTAGCCTGGCGCCATACGGTTTCAGACTGTGGCTGAACACCACCAACCGCACAGTAAACCATTACTGCGCCGTCGAGCACACGCATGGAACGTTCTACTTCGATGGTGAAGTCAACGTGTCCCGGGGTGTCGATGATGTTTACGTGGTGTGGCTCAAACTGCTTAGCCATACCAGACCAGTAACAGGTGGTCGCAGCGGAGGTGATAGTAATACCACGTTCCTGTTCCTGCTCCATCCAGTCCATGGTTGCTGCGCCGTCATGTACTTCACCGATTTTGTGGTTTACACCGGTGTAGAACAGAACACGTTCGGTCGTCGTCGTTTTACCGGCGTCGATGTGCGCACTGATACCGATATTACGGTAGCGCTCAATGGGTGTTTTACGAGCCATTTGATTCCTCTGATTCTCGGACGTTCTAAGTTAAATCCCAGCGGGTTGGTCACTTGAACGCCCACTGGGTTAATAACAACTACAGGGCTGTTACCAGCGGTAGTGAGCGAACGCCTTGTTGGCTTCGGCCATACGGTGAACGTCTTCACGTTTCTTAACTGCAGTACCTTTGTTTTCTGCAGCATCAGAAAGTTCGTTCGCCAGGCGCAGAGCCATAGATTTATCACCGCGTTTACGAGCAGCTTCTACGATCCAACGCATTGCCAGGGCATTACGACGAACCGGACGGACTTCAACTGGTACCTGATAAGTAGAACCACCAACGCGGCGAGATTTAACTTCCACGGTTGGGCGGACGTTGTCCAGGGCTACTTCGAAAGCTTCCAGCTCGTTTTTACCAGAACGCTGAGCCAGGGTCTCCAGCGCGTTATAAACGATAGCTTCAGCAGTAGATTTTTTACCATCTACCATCAGGATATTTACAAATTTGGCCAGCAGCTCTGATCCGAACTTAGGATCTGGCAGAATTTTACGCTGACCAATGACGCGACGACGTGGCATGGAAATACTCCGTTGTTAATTCAGGATTGTCCAAAACTCTACGAGTTTATTTTGACATTAAGGTTAAAACGTTTGGCCTTACTTAACGGAGAACCATTAAGCCTTTGGCTTCTTCACGCCGTACTTGGAGCGAGCCTGCTTACGGTCTTTAACACCTGAGCAGTCCAGCGCGCCACGAACGGTGTGGTAACGCACACCTGGCAGGTCTTTTACACGACCGCCACGGATCAGGATCACTGAGTGTTCCTGCAGGTTATGACCTTCACCGCCGATGTAGGAGGTAACTTCAAAACCGTTGGTTAAACGAACACGGCAAACTTTACGCAGTGCGGAGTTCGGTTTTTTAGGGGTAGTAGTGTATACACGAGTACATACACCACGTTTCTGCGGGCAGGCTTCCAGCGCAGGTACGTTGCTCTTTGCAACTTTACGTGCGCGTGGTTTGCGAACCAGCTGGTTAACTGTTGCCATTAAATAGCTCCTGGATTTAGCTTTTGCTTCGTAAACACGTAATAAATCACCTCGCGGAATCACGAGGCCGCGGAATTTTAGGGCTGAGCTTAAAAAGAGTCAAGAAATAACCAGGGGTACTGTCATTACCAGGTCATTTGCTGAGGGTTTTTAACCGCCAGCGCAACGAACTCAGTATAGCTTATCGCTGTCACGCTGGTTGAAATTTGACCAAAAAGCCCGCGAGCGTCAAGATCGTCTTTCAAAGCAAAGAGAGATATGGGGGCTTGAAGCAGTACTTCAAGTGCCGGGCTACCGGCCAGTGCGGCAATAACACCGTCCTGCATCAGCAGAACATCATCACCTTCCGCGAACAGCCGCACTACGGCATTCAGGTCACAGCGAAACGGCGAAGTCATCAAAGTATGCAGCATAGCTTCCTCAGAAAGTGAGCACCCGGTCGTATTCCGCCAGTCGACTACGCAGTTCTTCCGGGGCAAGCACTTCAGCGGGCAGTACGCGAACCGCGTCGACAGCCAACCCACGTTCCGCCAGCGCTGCTGCGCAAATATAGCAATGCTCTACGTCGTACAGCGGCAGCACGCCGAAGGTCGCAATATAGTTACGCGCCAGTATTTGCTGTGGCTGCTGCTCCGCGGTGAGCTGTAACACGCCGTCGCTGATAAAGAACAGCGCAACCTCATCACTCAATGCAGAAGTGGCCAGTACGGCATCTAATCCTTCACGGCCTGCACTCGTGCCATGCGGAGCCTGGCTGAAAACAAACGCAATACGATTCATTAAAACTGCACCATTCTGTCGCAGCTCAGTGCTGCTTCCGCCAGCGCCCCAAGGCCCGAAAGCTGAAACCCGTCTGCCAGGTTTGCCGCCGGCAGCCCCAGATTTTCCGCTTCCTGCCGATCGGTAATCCCCCGCCGCAGCGCCGCAGCCACGCAGATGTTTAAAGCAAAACCGTATTTCTGCTGTAGCTGCTGCCAGCTGCGAGTTAAATCGAACTCATCGCTGGCGGGGGCATTAAGCTGGCTGGCATTCAGCACACCTTCACGATAGAAGAACACGCTCTCAAGCTGATGCCCCTGTTCCAGCAGCGCGTTAGCGAACAGCCAGGCGCTGCTGGCCTGCTGTGTGCCGTAGGCCGGGCCGGTGACCATCAGCGCGAAACGCATTACTTATCCTGCCCGTGGAAGTCACCGTTTTTAAACTGGCGGATGTAGAGATAAACGGTGTGCTTGGAGATGTTTAAGCGGTCAGCCACCTGATTAATCGCATCTTTGATATCAAAAATCCCCTTCTCATAGAGATTCAGGACAATCTGACGATTTTTGGCATTGTTTGATACGTTACGGTCGGCGCTCACCTCTTCAATGGTGAACTCCAGCGTTTGCATCACCAGATCTTCCACCGAAGACGCAAAGTTCACCGACGAGGCGACATCAGGCGTTTCAGGCGGCATAAAGGTCGCCATAATCTGCGAGAACGGGACATCCAGGTTCATGTTGATGCACAGCAGGCCGATAACGCGCTGGTTGCCGTTGCGAATCGCGATGGTGACGGATTTCATCAGCACGCCGCTTTTAGCGCGGGTGAAATAGGCTTTGGAAACATTGCTGTCTGCATCGGTCATATCATGCAGCATACGCAGCGCGAGATCGGTAATCGGTGACCCGATTTTACGCCCGGTATGTTCACCATTAGCGATTCTCACCGCCGAGCATTTTAAATCTTCCAGTGAATGCAGCACGATCTCACAGTGCGAACCGATCAGCATGGCAAGTCCATCCACCACGGCTTCGTAAGACCTTAAAATATCAAAATCCGCTGGGACGAAGGGATGCTGCTCAAGCAGATCCGCATCCGTAATATCGGCGGGAAAAAATGAACCAGACATAGACGACACCACCCTTTGACAAGAGCCTGTCACACAGCGCAAGGGCAGACTCATTCTTATTAAATGCGCGTTGGCTAGTCTAGCAAATATCAGAAAGGTGTGTCCCGACTTTGTCGTGAAATGATGATCTAAGCAAAAAACCAGAAGAAACAGCGAGGTAAGAACGAGAAATAAAACCGCCACCCGAAGGTGGCGGCAGGCAGATATTACTGCTGTTTAGCGGCGCCTTCAGCCGGCGCGGCTTCCGGGGCTTCAGCTTTAGCCGCTGGTTTGATATCCAGCAGCTCAACGTCAAACACCAGTGTGGAGTTAGCCGGGATACCCGGAACACCGTTTTTACCGTAGGCCAGGTTCGGTGGGATAACCAGTTTGATCTTACCGCCTTTCTTAACCTGCTTCAGACCTTCGGTCCAGCCTGGGATCACGCCGTCCAGACGGAATGACAGCGGCTCGCCACGGGTGTAAGAGTTATCAAACTCGGAACCATCGATCAGGGTTCCTTTGTAGTTCACAACAACGGTATCGCTGTCTTTCGGCGCATCACCTGTACCGGCTTTCTCAACTTTATACAGCAGGCCAGATTCAGTTTTCTTCACGCCTTTCTCTTTAGCGAATTTAGCAGCGAAAGCTTCACCCTTGGTGGCATTCTCTTTCGCGTCTTTTTCCATCTTCGCCTGAGCTGCGCCTTTCACACGGCCTTCGAAGGACTGCAGCGTTTGTTCGATTTCCTGGTCGGAGAGTTTGCTTTTACCGGCAAACGCATCCTGAACGCCCGCGATCAGCTGGGTTTTGTCCAGAGCGATGCCCAGTTTTTCCTGTTCCTTCAGGGAGTTTTCCATGTAGCGACCCAGTGAAGCACCCAGTGCGTAAGCAGACTGCTGATCGTCGTTTTTGAACGCAGCATTCTTAGGTGCCTGCTCTGCCGCTTTCTGAGCCGGGGCCGCATCAGCAGCCATTGTCAGCGGAGCATTCAGCGCGAGGGCCATAGTGGTAGCTAACAATGTGACTTTAAATAATGATTTCATCCATTTCTCCAAAACCGAAGCGTCTCACCTCGGGAATCGTTTGCAGACCTTCGGTCCGTACTATAACCGGGCGCGGGAAAACAAAATACTCCCGCCTGAAATATAGAAGTTAACTTCCGACAATCCGGCTGCCGAAAAGTTTCACTGTCTGTGATGGCAACAGCCGCCTGACTTTTCAACCCTCAATCGCCAATTTACGCCATTTTACCTGTGTTAGCCTCTCTTTTGCCGTTAGAATCGGACAATTCACCCGCTCGAACGAACGGTAAGTAGTAACAAGAGGGAATAAAATGCAACAAACATTGCTGGAACAGCGAATTGAAGTGCTGGAGAGTAAACTGGCGTTTCAGGAACACACGATTGAGGAGCTGAACCAGACCGTGGTGCAGCACGAGCTGGATATGGCGCGACTGCGTGAGCAGATGCGCTTGCTGACCGATAAACTCAAGGCCGCCGCCCCTTCGCAGATCGCATCACAGTCGGAAGAAACACCTCCGCCACACTACTGAGTGTCACGCTGTACCCGCTTCCCTGTTACGCTCACACATCGAAAAAAAACCAAAAAAAAGCCGCTATCTGAGAAAGATAGCGGCTGCTCGCTTTTCAACTATCGGCGATTAGTGGCTGCAGCCACATCCGCCGTTACCACAGCCACCCTGACCGTGGTCATGGTCGTGATCGTGGTGATGGTCGTGCTCACCGTGAACGTGGCCGTGGGCCAGCTCTTCTTCGGTTGCAGCACGGATGGCGATCACTTCAACATTGAAGCTCAGATTCTGACCGGCCAGCATGTGGTTACCGTCAACCACAACGTGCTCGTCTTCCACTTCGGTGATTTCAACCGGAACCGGACCCTGGTCAGTTTCAGCCATAAATCGCATACCCACCTGCAGCTCGTCCACGCCCATAAAGACGTCTTTAGGAACGCGCTGAACCAGATTATCGTCATACTCGCCGTAGGCATCGTTAGAAGCGATTTTCACATCAAACTTATCGCCCACTTCACGATTTTCCAGCGCCTTCTCCAGGCCGGAAATCAGGGAGCCATGACCGTGCAGGTAGTCCAGCGGTGCACTCACCGGTGACTCATCAACCAACACACCATCTTCTGTACGTACCTGGTATGCCAGGCTGACCACAAGGTCTTTTGCTACTTTCATGATTTCTCCTAACCGTTGAGAGCGTTGAGCCCTTAGCTTCGCTGGCTATCATTACCAACGTTATGGACTCTAAGTGGCGTCAATTGTATCGAATTTCAATGCGGCTGTACGCTACAGCTTAAAAAAAGCTGGGCGGTAGCGCTAGTCGGGATGAAAAATACCGATCACCTGTTCCTTCTCGCGTACCTGTTCGCGGGCCTGTTTATCGGCTTCGCGCATCTGATGACCACACTTAACGCACTCAACCACATCAACATTATTCTCACGCCACAGAGCAAGAGTGTCTTTAGCCTGACAGCTGGGGCAGGTTGCACCAGCGATAAAACGTTTACGCATAATGATCCCAGAAAAATGATGATTTAGTTCTGTCGTACGGACGCTCGCCGAGAAATCGCCCGCTACTCGTTGCCGTCCCAGCCATCGAGCTGCCGTTTTTCCTGGCGCATCTCGGTCTGGAAGATATCCTCCAGCTCGCGCCGTGCCTCTTTCACCCTGGAGATATGCTGACTGTCGGTATGATTCGGCATCAGCTCACGCAGCATGCGCATATCCAGACGACGGAAGTGCTGCTGAGCGCGAAACGCCTGGTGCGGATGCATGCCCAGCGTCATCAGCGTCTTGCGGCCCAGCTCCAGCGCACTGCTGAAGGTTTCACGCGAGAACTGCATCACGCCGGCCTGCAGCAGCTCGTGGGCCTCTACTCGGCCACGGGCGCGGGCCAGAATTTGCAGATGCGGGAAATGCTGCTGGCACAGATGAACAATCTCCATCGAGTCTTCCGGACTGTTGCAGGTTATCACGATCGACTGCGCCGTTTCTGCGCCCGCCGCCCGCAATAATTCAAGTTCAGTAGCATCGCCGTAATAAACTTTGTAGCCGTATTTGCGCATCAGGCTAACGGCACTGATATCACGCTCCAGCACGGTAATGCGCTTTTCGTTCGCCATCAGCAGGCGGCCAATAACCTGGCCAAAACGCCCGAAGCCCACCACGATAACCTGCGGCTTATCATCTTCAACGAACGGTTTTTCCTGCGTGTCGTCCGCTTCGTTAAAGCGCCGGGCGAGAATACGATCCACTCCCTGCATCAGCAGCGGCGTGGTCATCATCGACAGTGTTACAGTCACCAGCAACAGCGGCATCTGATCCCCACTGAACAACTTTGCCGAAGCCGCAGCGGAGAACAGTACGAAGGCAAACTCTCCCCCCTGGCTCAGCACGCCGGCAAACTGCAAGCGCTCGGAGCTGCGCAGGCCGTAAACGCGGGCCAGCAGATAGAGAACCAGCGTCTTCACCGCCACCAGCGCGACGACGCCAACGAGGATCTCAATAATATGGGTATAGAGCACGCCAAGGTTGAGCGCCATGCCCACCGAAATAAAGAACAGCCCCAGCAGCAGGCCTTTAAACGGATCGATCGACACTTCCAGCTCGTGGCGATATTCGCTTTCTGCCAGCAGAATACCGGCGATAAAGGTGCCCAGCGCCATCGACAGCCCAAGTGCATCCATAAACAGTGCAGAGCCCAGCACCAGCAGCAGCGACGCGGCGGTAAACACCTCGCGCACGCCGGAGGCGGCAATAAAACGCAGGATCGGGCGGAGTAAATAGCGCCCGCCAATCAGCATACCGGCAAACGCCAGCACCTTGATGCCCACCTTCATCCAGTCGGTATGGCCGCTGTCGTTACCGGCCAACAGTGGAACCAGCGCCAGCGCCGGGATCACCGCCAGGTCCTGGAACAGCAGAACCGAGAAGCCGAGCTGGCCGGATTCATTGCGATTCATGCCCTTATCGCGCATCAGCTGTAATGCCATTGCCGTAGACGACATCGCCAGCCCGATCCCGCCGATAGTGGCAGCCTGCCACGAGAAATCGGTCAGATACAGCAGGCCACCCAGCACCGCGGCGCTGAGGATCACCTGCGCCGCACCGACGCCAAAAATCGAACGGCGCAGCTGCCACAGTTTCGAGGGATTCAGTTCCAGGCCGATGATAAACATCAGGAACACCACGCCCAGCTCGGAGAAGTGCAGGATCTCTTCCACGTCGCTGATAAAGCCTAAGCCCCACGGGCCAATGGCGATACCCGCCAGTAAATACCCCAGCACCGCGCCGATACCCAGGCGCGCCGCAATCGGCACCGCAATCACCGCGGCAAACAGGTATACCACGCCTGCGGTCAGGAGAGTTTCACCTTCCATTAAACACCTCCATAGGGCAGTGGATTTTCCAGCCAGTCATCGTAGGCATTGGCATAATTTTTTAATGTTTCCGGCGACTGGCGTCGCGCCCAGTAAATGATCATTGGCGTCAGCCAGTGCATCCGGCACATCTGCGCCGTCAGCTCAAACGGGCGCATGATCTCAGACATCGGATAACGGTTAAGCCCTTCCTGATGATAGGCCGCCTCCGGCTCGCCGGTGGTGATCACGCTGCGCCAGTATTTACCTTCCAGCACGTTACCGCCCGGTCCGCTGGCAAAGCCACGGGACAACACGCGATCCATCCACTCCTTCAGCAGCGCCGGGCAGCTGTAGGTATAAAGAGGATGCTGAAAAACAATGATTTGATGGTCACGCAGCAGCTGCTGCTCATGGTGAATATCAATAAAGAAATCGGGATAGTGCGCGTATAAGTCATGGACCGTCACGTGTTCCAGATTACGAGCCGGTTGCAGCAAAACACGATTAGCGATCGAATCTTGAGACTCCGGATGGGCATACAACAGCAGAACTTTAGGCGGCTGCGACATCATTCCCCTCCAAATCGTCGTCACGGACGGGGATTTCCGCTACCATGCACGACGCAACGGAATACGTGATTCCGACAAACTGATTATGATGACTTAATTTAACATACTCTGAACTTACGGCGCTTATGATTGTATTCTCCTCGTTACAAATTCGTCGCGGTGTCCGCGTACTGCTGGATAACGCTACGGCGACTATCAATCCCGGTCAGAAAGTGGGCCTGGTCGGTAAAAACGGCTGCGGTAAATCCACGCTGCTGGCTCTGCTTAAAAACGAGATAAGCGCCGATGCTGGCAGCTTCAGCTATCCCGGTAGCTGGTCACTGGCGTGGGTCAACCAGGAAACGCCCGCGCTGGACGTGGCCGCTATTGA
Source organism: Pantoea coffeiphila (assembly GCF_016909495.1). Lineage (GTDB taxonomy): Bacteria > Pseudomonadota > Gammaproteobacteria > Enterobacterales > Enterobacteriaceae > Erwinia > Erwinia coffeiphila. The sequence continues at coordinate 11,063 of NZ_JAFBFW010000011.1, forward strand.
GTATGTTATCGACGGCGACCGTGAATTTCGTCAGCTTGAGTCTGAATTAGCACACGCCAACGACATTAACGACGGCCATGCCATCGCCACGCTGCACGGCAAGCTGGATGCGATTCAGGCATGGACAATACAATCCCGCGCGGCCAGCCTTCTTAGCGGTTTGGGCTTTAGCCAGGAACAGCTACAGCGGCCGGTCAGTGACTTTTCCGGCGGCTGGCGTATGCGTTTGAACCTCGCGCAGGCCCTGCTCTGCCGTTCCGATCTGCTGCTGCTTGATGAACCGACTAACCACCTCGATCTTGATGCGGTGATCTGGCTGGAACGCTGGCTGAAAAGCTACAGCGGCACGCTGATCCTGATCTCCCACGATCGCGACTTCCTCGATCCGGTGGTGGATAAGATCCTGCATATCGAACAGCAAACTATTTACGAATACACCGGCAACTACAGCTCGTTCGAAATTCAGCGCGCCACCAAGCTGGCACAGCAGCAGTCGATGTTTGAGCACCAGCAGCAAAAAGTCGCCCATCTGCAAAGCTTTATTGACCGCTTCAAAGCGAAAGCCACCAAGGCCAAGCAGGCGCAAAGCCGTATCAAAATGCTGGAACGTATGGAGCTGATCGCCCCGGCGCACGTGGACAACCCGTTCACCTTCAGCTTCCGCGAGCCGGAAAGCCTGCCAAATCCCCTGCTGAAAATGGAAAAAGTCAGCGCGGGCTACGGCGACCGAAAAATCCTGAATTCCATCAAGCTGAACCTGGTACCCGGATCGCGTATTGGCCTGCTGGGCCGTAACGGTGCCGGTAAATCCACGCTGATCAAGCTGCTGGCGGGCGAACTGGCCCCGCTACAGGGTGATATCGGTCTGGCGAAAGGCATCAAGCTCGGCTATTTCGCCCAGCATCAGCTTGAATTCTTACGCGCGGATGAATCCCCGCTACAGCACCTGGCGCGGCTGGCACCCAAAGTGCTGGAACAGCAGCTGCGCGATTATCTGGGCGGCTTCGGCTTCCAGGGGGATAAAGTCACCGAGGAGACGAAACGCTTCTCCGGCGGCGAGAAAGCCCGTCTGGTGCTGGCACTGATCGTCTGGCAGCGCCCCAACCTGCTGCTGCTTGATGAACCAACTAACCACCTCGATCTGGATATGCGCCAGGCCTTAACTGAAGCGCTGATCGACTTTGAGGGTGCACTGGTGGTGGTTTCCCACGATCGTCACCTGCTGCGATCCACGACCGACGATCTCTATCTGGTGCACGACGGTAAAGTGGAAGCCTTTGATGGCGATCTGGAAGATTATCAGCAGTGGCTCAGCGACCTGCAAAAACAGGTCGCAGCAGAATCCGCCCCGAAAGTAGAAAGCGCCAACAGCGCACAGTCGCGTAAAGATCAAAAGCGCCGCGAGGCCGAACTGCGCACGCAGACCCAGCCGCTACGCAAGCAGATTGAAAAGCTGGAAAAGCTGATGGAGAAGCACAACCTTCAGCTGGCGGACGCCGAAGCGAAGCTGTCGGACAGCGCAATCTACGAGCAAAGCCGCAAGGCCGATCTCACCGCCGCACTGCAGCAGCAGGCGGCGGCAAAATCCGCACTGGAAGAGAGTGAAATGGAATGGCTGGACGCACAGGAACAGCTTGAAGCGATGCTAAACGCGGAATAATGCTCCATCAGGCAGAGGACGGTTTCAGCCGTCCCCTGCTCAGGCTGAACTCACACCTCGGATTCAGCCCGTATTGCCCTTCCAACTTCGTTTAGACGTTCTCTCTACGGCGGCATTATTCAGCGCGATAAAACGGCTTATCCCCGAGGATCGTCGCGCGGTGCATAATGCGCCGCTGTGGAAGATAATCCGCGTTCGCGTAGTGCTGAGTCACCCGATTATCCCAGATGGCCACATCCCCGACCTGCCAGCGCCAGCGCACCTGAAACTCCGGCTTGGTGATATGAGCAAACAGGAAACGCAGCAGCGCGTCGCTCTCTTTCTCCTTGATGCCGACAATACGCGTGGTGAAGCCTTCATTAACAAACAGCGCCTGCTTACCGCTGACCGGATGAGTCCGCACTACCGGATGCAGCAGCGGTGGATTCTTCGCGACCGCCTGCTGCCAGCGCTGGTGTTCCTCTTCGCTACCGCGATATTTGTACTCCTGGAACGATTTCTTAAAGTCATGTTCCGCCAGCAGCCCGCTCAGCAGCTGCTGCAACGGCTCGGACAGCGCATCCCAGGCGGCAATTCCGCTGGCCCACAGCGTATCGCCGCCGGTTTCCGGCAGGTGCTTCGCGGCAAGAATGGCACCGGCAGGCGGCGTCTCGATAAAGGTAACATCGGTATGCCAGTTATCATTATCCGGTGGATTATCGTCGTGGGTATCCAGCACGATAACTTCCTCCACGCCGGGAGCATGAGGATAGACCGGATGAATATGCAGATCGCCGAAGCGCGCGGCCAACGCTCGCTGCTGCTGCGGCGTGATCGGCTGATCGCGCAGGAACAGCACCTGATGGCGGATCAGCGCATGGTAAAGCTGTTCAAACTGACCGTCGCTGAGCGGAAGGCGTAAATCAAGATTGCTGACTTGAGCACCGATATACGGCCCAAGCGGTTGAATAGTAATACGTTCGTTCATGACTGTGCTCCGTGCCACGGGGTTAAACGACGCTGTAAGGCACGCAGCCCCAGCTCAAGTGCAAATGCAATCAGGGCAATCACCGCAATGCCTGCCAGCACGACGTCGGTGGCGAGGAACTCCCCCGCGGATTGCACCATAAAACCAAGGCCGCGCGTGGCCGCAATCAGCTCGGCCGCCACCAGGGTTGACCAGCCCACGCCAAGACCAATGCGTAAACCGGTGAGAATTTCCGGCAGCGCACCGGGCAAAACAACAAACCACAGGACCTGCCAGCGGCTGGCGCCAAGGGAACGTGCGGCGCGCAGGCGAACCTGCTGGGCGCTCTTCACCCCGGCCAGCGCAGACATCGCCACCGGGGCAAATATCGCCAGATAAATCAGTAAAATCTTCGAGGTTTCGCCAATGCCAAACCAGATCACCATCAGCGGCAGATAGGCCAGAGGCGGTACCGGGCGGTAAAGCTCAATCAGCGGATCGAGAATGCCGCGTACCGTCTCATTCAGCCCCATAAAAATGCCCACCGGCACGCCAATCACCACCGCCGCCAGCAGCGCAATCAGGATACGCGTCAGGCTGGCTCCCAGGTGCTGCCACAGAGTGGCATCCATAAATCCGGTCGAACCGGCGATGGTCAACAGCTTCTGCAGTACCTGCTGCGGCGGCGGCAGAAACAGCGGCGTCACCAGCTGTAGCGCGGTCACGAGCCACCACAGGGCCACTACCACCACCAGCGTGGCGCTACTCAATGTCAGCTGTCGGGACAGCGGCCAGCGTAAACGCCAGCGGCGCGGCGTGCTTTTTTCATTAATCAGTGAGCTCATACCAACACCTCGCGCTGATGGAATACCCGGCTAAGGACATATTCACGGCGTTCAATAAACGCCGGGTCAGATTTAATTGACCGGCACGGTTCGCCGTTGGCGTAGCGGCGGCCGAAATCCAGCGCAAGGCGTTCAACAATTCGGCCAGGGCCGGGCGATAACAGCACCAGCTCGCTGGCGAGAAATACCGCCTCTTCAATATCGTGGGTAATCAACAGAATTTGCTTGCCGCTGTCCCGCCAGAGCGTCAGCAGCAGCTCCTGCATCTGTTCGCGGGTGAAAGCATCCAGCGCGCCGAAAGGCTCATCCAGCAGCAGCAGCCGCGGATCGGCCGCCAGCGCGCGGGCGATGCCGACCCGCTGACGCATCCCGCCGGAAAGCTGCCAGATAAAGCGTCGTTCCGCGCCCGCCAGACCCACTTTTTTCAGCATCTGGCGGGCGATTTCCCGCCTTTCATTTTTTTCGACCCCGGCCAGCTGCAGGCCGAAGGCCACGTTATCCAGCACGTTACGCCAGGGCAGCAACCCTTCGTTTTGAAATACCACACCGCGATCGGCACCCGGCCCGTTGACCGGCTTGCCGTCCAGCGTAATGCTGCCGCTCTCGGCCGGGATGAATCCGGCAATCAGGTTCAGCAGCGTCGTTTTGCCGCAGCCGGATGGCCCCAGCACCACCAGCAGCTCACCGCTGTCGATCGACAGATTAATATCCTGGAGCGCCAGCTGGTTTTGATAGCGGGCGCTGAGATGAGAGACGGACAGCATCGGCTTTACCTCGCTTATTGCGTCAGCGGTTTAACAAAACGATCGGTGACGAAACTGCTGTAGTCGCTAGCCACCTGCGGCACCTTGCCCTGCTCTTTCAGGAAGTTAGCGGTATCAACAATCGCCTTATTCACCGGGCCGTTCAGCTCCTGCACCTGCTGCTGTGCGGTAAGATAGGTATTCCCTTTGACCAGCACCGGCACATCTTCGGTCGGTACGCCGCTCAGGCGCGACAGCTTGCTCAGGTTGTCATCCTGCTTCAGCCAGGCTTCCGGGTTGTCGATATAGGCTTTTTGCGGGGCCAGCGCGCTGCGGGCAAAGGCGGTCACCACCTCAGGATGCTTCTCGGCGAAGTCTTTACGCACTACCCAAACGTCGAGGGTCGGAGAACCCCATTTCCCCACCTGCGAGGAATCGGTCAGCACGGTGCCGTCTTTTTCCAGCTGGTTTACCGCCGGTGACCAGACGTAGGCACCGTCGATATCTCCGCGCTGCCAGGCGGCAATAATAGCCGGCGGCTGCAGGTTAATAATCTGTACCTGGCCCGGCTTGATACCCCAGTGCTTTAGCGAGGCCAGCAGGCTGTAGTGCGTTGTGGAAATAAACGGCACCGCGATGCGTTTACCAATCAGGTCCTTCGGGTCCTTGATGTTCTTTTTCACCACCAGCGCTTCGGAGTTACCGAGCTGTGATGCCAGCAGGAAGACTTCAATCGGCACGCCCTGGCTGGCCGCGACGGCAAGCGGACTGGAGCCGAGATTACCAATCTGCACATCGCCAGAGGCCAGCGCTCTCACTACGCTGGCGCCGCTGTCGAATTTGCGCCAGTCAACTTTTGCCCCGCTCTCTTTGGCAAAGGTGTCGTCGGCCTGCGCGACTTTCGCCGGTTCTGCTGATGTCTGATAGGCGACGGTCACGTCCACCGCCTGTGCGTTAAGTGCTGCCAGCCCCAGTGCCGCTGCCAGAATTGAAACTGTAAATTTACCCGCCATAGCCCGCTCCAGTATTGTTGTTATCGGTGAACACCTCCTTTGTAACCGGGCGCGACTATCGCAATAAAGTAATTAAAAATTCTTTTTTATATCTAAGTGTACTTAGTAATTTTTACGCAAAAGTTTGCCGGAAAGCGCACATAGCGCCGCGTTAAGCCGGCTTACAGATTCATCGATGCGACTCAGGCTGTTTGTCTCCTCGCCATTTCCTGTTAAGTTAAGCCCCTTAAATTACCGCATAAAAAATAAGGATATTCTTATGCCGGAACTCCCCCACTCTCCAAAGTTAACCGATAGCACCGCCCTTCCTGCTCTTAACGCAGAGGAACAGCAGCAGGTCACCGCGCTAATTGCTCAAATTGATATTGACGATCCACTAATGGCAATTGCCTATGGCGCCAATACCATGAACGGCATTTCGCGCTTTGCCGAGACGCTGATGAGTGAAGTTCGTGCGAAGAATGCAGGCGAAGTCGGGCAACAAATCACCGACCTGCTGCAGAAAGTGAAAGGTGTCGATCCCAACGTATTCGGTCAGTCAAAAAGCTGGCTGGCTGGCGTTCCGCTGATCGGCAGCCTGTTCAACCGTGTGGAACGCACGCTGCTCGAATATCAGACCCTGACCCGGCAGGTAGATGCGTTGACGCAAAAACTGCAGCAGGCGCAAACCGGATTGCTGCGTAATATTGCCACCCTGGAACAGCTGTTTCAGCGCAACCGCGACTTCTTCCAGCAAATCACCCTGCATATTATCGCCGGAAAACAGAAAGTTGAGCTGACGGAAAACCATGAACTGGCCGACGCACAGACCCGTGCCCGGGAAACGGGCGATGCGATGGATGCGCAGCGCGTGCGTGACCTGCTGGAGGCGATCCAACGCTTTGAACGCCGCCTGCACGATCTGCTGCTGTCGCGCACCCTCGCCATACAGACTGCGCCACAGATCCGCCTGATGCAAAGTAACAGCCAGTCGCTGGCAGAAAAAATCCAGAGCAGCATTCTCACCACCATCCCTGTCTGGAAAAGTCAGATGGTGCTGGGGATCTCACTCTACTCTCAGCGCCAGGCCGCGCAGCTGCAAAAAGACGTCGCCGATACCACCAATCAAATGCTGAAGCGCAATGCTGAACTGCTGCAAAGCGGTAGCCTTGAGACCGCAACCCAGGTTGAGCGCTCGGTAATCGATATCGAAACTCTGCGTGAAGTGCAAACGCGGTTACTCGGCACGCTGGAAGAGACCCTGACCATCGCGACCGATGCGCGCCACCGCCGACTGGAAGTGGAACAGGATCTGGTCAGCATGGAGCAGGAAATGAAGCAACGCCTGGCCGGAATTGTTCAGATGAAGGCAGCCTTACAGGACAAGGGCGAAACTGATGAAACCCATTGAAGCTCAACGTGCGATGGCAACAGACAAACTGAAAGGCGAAAACGAGAGCGGATTTAGCGGCTTCTACAACCGTTCACGAGGTTCAAAGCTCGCCGTACAGCTGGTGCTGTATGTTTTCGTCGCGCTGTTCATCAGCTTTTGCACAGTTTTGGGCCACTCAGAAGAATACTCCCAATCCACCAGCACCGATGGCCAGAATGGCTATCTCTTTCTCGTCTGGCCCAGCATGGTGGTACTGCTACACCTGTTTGTATACTGCCGCCGCTGTTTCTGCTGGTGCCTGTTGGCCGGAATGCTGTGGCTGTTTTTTGGCGATCCGATCGCAACGCCCTGCTGGATGGCCGCGTCAGGCTATTTTATTGCCCTCGTCAGCCGTCAAAATACTCCAGATATTTCTCCCCCGCTGCTACTGCTGGTTTCAGGTATCGCCTACGTGATGATTTACGAACACGTCGCGCATGACTGGTTTTTTGGTCTGTTTATTGCGTTAACGCTGCTTAGCGCTGTTCGGGAGAGGTGGCTTGTCGCCAGGGCCAGGCTGCACAAGGTTATTGCCACGGATGCTGAGCCGGACATCTGGTCCGGGCGAAAAAACTCATTACCGCCTACGGTGGAAAAACAGGCTGGTAGGAATGATGACAAGGCACCCAGCGACATACTGGAGGATGACGCCCCCCAGCTCCCCTTTGCCCCCTTCTGGCAGGAACTCTACCGATTACAGCAGCAGTCCCCGCTCCCGGTACTGTTACAAAAGGAGCTGGACGGGGTTATTGACTACGCGCAACGCATTCTGGGGTGTATGCAGGAGGATGCTGATGACGTTCAGCCCGGTACGGCCTTTTTACAACGCTATCTGCCGCAGGTTGCTAATGTGGTGAAGCGCGGCCTGTCGCTGTCGCAGCAGTTGAGTCTGCACGGCAGGACTGACGAAATTGAGCAGCAATGTTTACAGGCACTTGAGGCGCTGCACTCGGCGTTTGCCCAACAGCATATTCGCCTGCTGGAAAATGACACGCTGGAGTTTGAAACCGATCTCAGCGTGTTGAACAGCCTCTTAAGAACGGATGGATTTAAATCGTAGGGCGTGCCGATCACGCCCCGGAGATTAGTGCCAAATCAACAACACGCAGGCGGCGGTCAGCAGACCCATGAACACGTTGAAAATCGTCCATGCCCGACGGCTGCGCAGAATGCGGCCAATCAGCGTACCGAATCCCAGCCAGATCACCGCCGACGCAAAGTTCACGATTGCCAGCGCAATACTGATGGCGACGACGGAGCCGAGGTAACCCTTTCCGGCCAGGCTGAAGCTGGCCACCGCACCCAGCACCATCAGCCAGGCTTTGGGGTTAATCAGCTGCAGCAGACCACCCTGCCAGAACGGCATCGGGGACGCCGGGCCGTCACCGGTCTCCAGCTTCTCATATTTTGCCGTGCCGATTTTCCATGCCAGCCACAGCAGATAAAGGCTACCGGCAATCTTCATAAACAGATGCAGGGAGGGATAGAGCAGAATTAACCCGCCGATACCAAACGCCACCATCAGCAGCATGATCTGCATACCGAGCATAATGCCAACCAGCAGGGCCAGCGATCGCCAGAAACCAAAGTTGGCACCGGAGGCGGTGAGTAACATATTATTAGGGCCAGGTGTGATGGCGGCGACCCAGAGAAAACCTAACATAGACAGAAACAGGCTCAGTTCCATAGAACGGGTGCTCCCCACCCCTGAAGAAATAAACAACCCGAAGAAGCTAACAGCGAGTTATGGATACTACAAGCTCTGAACCACTGATTTTCAGTCACCTGGATGACAAATCTTTCAGGCCTCTACGCGGGGGTCGTAACCCTCATCTGCAAACCCTGCTACCCAGGCTGGTGCGCCGGCGCATCACCTTGCAGCCGCACTGGCAGCGCTTAACCCTGCCGGACAGCGATTTCGTCGATCTTGCCTGGAGTGAAGACCCGGCACAGGCGCGGCATAAACCTCGCGTGGTCCTGTTCCACGGTCTGGAAGGCAGCTTTAACAGCCCCTACGCGCACGGTCTGCTGCAGGCGTGGAAAGATCGCGGCTGGCTGGGCGTGGTGATGCATTTTCGCGGCTGTAGCGGTGAGCCGAATCGCCTGAACCGCATCTATCACTCCGGAGAGACCAGTGATGCCAGCTACTTCCTGCAGTGGCTGCGCGATGAGTGGGGCCAGGTGCCGACCGCCGCTGTCGGCGTCTCCCTCGGCGGTAATATGCTGGCCTGCCTGATGGGGCAACAGGGCGATAACTGCCTGCTGGATGCGGGCGTGGTCGTTTCCGCCCCACTCATGCTGGAACCCTGTAGCCAGCGGCTGGAGCAGGGGTTTTCCCGTATCTACCAGCGCTATCTGCTCAATCTGCTCAAGCAGAACGCCACGCGCAAGCTGATGGCCTGGCCCGGCACGCTGCCCATAGAGCTGCCGCAGCTGCGAGCACTGAAAAAGCTTCGCGCCTTTGATGATGCGATTACCGCCAGAGCCCACGGCTTTGCCGACGCGACCGACTACTATCGCCGCTGTAGCGGACTACCGCTGCTGCCCGGCATCAGCAAACCGCTGTTGATCATCCATGCGCTGGACGATCCCTTTATGACCGCTGAGGTGATCCCCGATCCGGCCCTGCTGCCGCCCAATATTGAGTATCAGCTGACCCGCTACGGTGGACACGTTGGTTTTGTAGGCGGTACGCTGCGCCAGCCACAAATGTGGCTGGAACAGCGTATACCGCAATGGCTTTCAACCTGGCTGGAACCCTGATGATTATTCCCTGGAAAGATCTCGACTCTGAAACGCTTGATAACCTGATTGAATCCTTTGTTCTGCGCGAGGGAACCGACTACGGTGAGCAGGAACGATCGCTGGAACAAAAAGTGAAAGACGTTCGCCGCCAGCTGGCCAGCGGAGACGCGGTGCTGGTGTGGTCGGAACTGCATGAAACCGTCAACATCATGCCGCGCGGGCAGTTTAACGGCTGAGGATAATTTTCCCGGTCGCCACGCGGCGAGGATGACTTTGCACCGATAAACATGTTAGGAATGATCCGTCCGCCTATCTCTCAGGGAGTTGTTTACCATGTCAGCCAAACACCCGGTTATCGCCGTCACCGGCTCCAGCGGTGCAGGAACGACCACCACCAGCGTTGCCTTCCGGAAAATATTCCAACAGCTTAATCTGAGGGCAGCGGAGGTCGAGGGAGACAGCTTCCACCGCTTTACCCGCCCCGAGATGGATATGGCTATCCGCAAAGCGCGCGATATGGGTAAACACATCAGCTACTTTGGCCCGGAGGCCAACGACTTCGGGCTGCTGGAGCAAACCTTTATTGAGTATGGACGTACCGGCAAAGGCAAATCACGTAAATACCTGCACACCTATGATGAAGCGGTACCGTGGAATCAGGTGCCGGGGACTTTTACCCCGTGGCAGCCGCTGCCCGAACCCACCGACGTGCTGTTCTATGAGGGCCTGCACGGCGGCGTACTGACACCACAGAATAACGTGGCGGAAAACGTCGATCTGCTGGTCGGTGTGGTGCCTATCGTCAACCTTGAGTGGATACAAAAGCTGGTACGCGATACCAGCGAGCGCGGCCATTCGCGTGAAGCGGTGATGGATTCGGTGGTGCGTTCAATGGAAGATTACATTAACTACATCACGCCACAGTTCTCCCGCACCCACCTGAACTTCCAGCGCGTCCCGACCGTGGATACCTCCAACCCTTTCGCCGCCCGTGGCATCCCGTCACTGGACGAGAGTTTTGTGGTTATTCACTTCCAGGGGCTGGAAGATATCGATTTTCCCTATCTGCTTACCATGATTCAGGGCTCATTTATCTCCCATATTAAAACCCTGGTAGTGCCAGGCGGAAAAATGGGCCTGGCGATGGAACTGATTATGGGCCCACTGGTTAAACGGCTTATCGAAGGGAAAAAAATCAGCTGATCGGAGGGTATCGCGACTATGACATAAGCTGCTGATGGATAAAGCCAATGTGCAGCTGAACGCCAATTGGCAGGACATCTTCATCAAGACGGAAGTGCGGATTATGCAGGCTCCAGCAGGTGCCTTTTTCCTCATTTCCCGAACCGATAAACAGGAAGCATCCGGGGATAACCTGCTGGTAGGCTGAAAAATCTTCACAGCCAAACATGGGATGCGGCATTATTTTCAACGCGTCGGCGCCCAGCGTATCCACCACATTTTTTGCGGCAAAACGACAGGCATCCGGGTGATTGAAGCCCAGCGTGTAACCCTTTGTCCATTCCAGCTTGTAGCTGGCCCCAACCGCCGCCGTCATGCCACCAAGCATCTGTTCCATCATTTTTGGGATTTCAGTGCGGGTGTTTTCACTCAGCGTGCGCAGAGTTCCTCTGAGATGCGCGGCATCCGGAATAACGTTGTAGCCCCCATCAGCTAAAAAACTGGCGATGCTAAGTACGGCACCCTCGTTAGGGTCAAGTCTGCGTGAGACGATTTGCTGCAGCTCCTGAACTACCCCGGCACCTAACACCACGGGATCGCACGCCGTATGCGGCAGAGCAGCATGCGAGCCTTTCCCCTGCAGAATCAGATCGAAATTATCACTGGCCGCGCTGAAAACACCTTCGGTGAAACTGACGGTACCGGTAGGAAAAGCCGGCATCACGTGCAGACCAAAAATCATCGAAACCCCATTAAGCACACCCAGAGAAACCAGTTCCTGTGCCCCACCCGGCGGCACCTCTTCCGCATGCTGAAAAATAAATCTCACGGTTCCGGCAATCTGTTGTTGCAGCTGGCACAGTACCCAGGCCGCTCCCATCAGCATAGCCGTATGCGCATCGTGACCACAGGCATGCATGACGCCCGCATTACGCGAGGTAAAAGGCTCCTGGTTCAGCTCGTGGATCGGCAGGGCATCCATATCAGCACGTAGCGCTATGCAGGGGCCAGGACGCGCCCCTTTTAACTCGGCCAGCACGCTGTTAGGTGTGGGACGGCTAAGGGTTAATGCACCCCATTGCTGAAGCTCGCTGGCGACGTAATCCGCAGTTTTTTGCTCATGAAAAGAGAGCTCGGCATGCTCATGAATATGTCGACGCCATTGCAGTACTCGTGGGGTGATATCTTTAATCAGTGACGCAGTTTGAGATTTCATAGTTACTCCTGTAACGGTGAAAAAGCAGCCAGAGCCGACTACCGGGCAGTGAAGCCAGTCACCCCATCCGTCACTCGCGTTCACCCGGTCAATCGCCGGGCCAACAGCCGTAGAAAACGTATTTCATGGGTAGGGTGAATAGGGTGATAAAAACACAAATCAGTGCAAGGTCTGTGGCGAACCGTGCCAAAACGGCCCTCTTACAACGGGCTTACAGATCCCTCTCAAGACAATAAAAACGACAGTCGCTCCTTTTCTCACTATGCTGAAGCGAGACAACATGACACAACACAAGACAGCCAGGTCAAGCTGTGCTACAAACGGTGCTGTATTATTATTCTGGCATTGCAATGCATGGTGAAAACGGGACAACAGGATGAGCCAGACTCTTAACGGTATGGCCCGTTTGATTTTCCTATGGGAAGCGCCTGACAGGGAACTCCTTCCCTGTGTACCCGAAATATTTCAAAAAGCAGTTAACATTTCTGCAACCTGAGTGATAAAAGGGTATATTTAGGCACGATTACAATAAGAGGATAACAGCGAATGGTTCTCGGCAAACCGCAAACAGACCCAACCCTCGAATGGTTCCTGTCACATTGCCATATTCACAAATATCCATCCAAAAGCACCTTGATCCATCAGGGTGAAAAGGCAGAAACCCTCTACTACATCGTCAAAGGCGCAGTAGCGGTGCTGATCAAGGATGAAGAAGGCAAAGAAATGATTCTTTCCTACCTCAATCAGGGCGACTTCATTGGCGAACTGGGCCTTTTCGAAGAGGGCCAGGAGCGAAGTGCGTGGGTGCGCGCTAAAAGTGCCTGTGAAGTAGCTGAAATCTCCTATAAAAAATTCCGCCAGTTGATTCAGGTTAACCCTGACATTCTGATGCGTCTTTCTTCGCAGATGGCACGCCGTCTGCAGGTCACTTCTGAGAAAGTGGGTAACCTCGCCTTCCTTGACGTAACCGGTCGTATTGCACAAACCCTGCTTAATCTGGCCAAACAGCCGGATGCCATGACCCACCCGGATGGCATGCAGATCAAGATCACCCGCCAGGAAATCGGCCAGATCGTTGGCTGTTCTCGTGAAACCGTGGGGCGTATTTTGAAAATGCTGGAAGATCAAAACCTGATTTCCGCGCACGGTAAAACTATCGTGGTTTACGGTACGCGCTAAGCGGTTGTGGATCTGTGGCGCGACAGCCTGGTCGCGCCTTTTTTTTCTGTGGTATTGGGCATGTGGCGGAGAATCATCTATCACCCTGAAGTGAACTATGCACTGCGACAAACGCTGGTGCTGTGCCTGCCGATAGCCGTTGGCTGGCTGTTGGGCGATCTTCGACAGGGTTTACTCTTCTCATTGGTTCCCGCCTGCTGTAACAACGCCGGTCTTGATACTCCCCATAAACGTTTTTTCAAGCGCCTGATTATCGGCGGCAGCCTGTTTGCCTTCTGTAGTTTTATGATCCTGTATGCCGGAGAACAGGGCGTACCGCTGCCGATCATCATGCTGGTGATGGCACTGATGCTGGGCGTCACTGCGGAAATCAGTCCGCTGCATGGCCGTCTGCTGCCCGCCTCGCTCATTGCCGCCATTTTTACCCTCAGCCTTGCCGGAAGAGTTCCCCTCTGGCAACCGCCGCTGCTCTATATTCTCGGTACCATCTGGTACGGGCTGTTTAACTGGTTGTGGTTCCGCCTGTGGAAAGAGCAGCCGATGCGTGAAACGCTTAGCCTGCTGTATCGCGAGCTGGCCGACTACTGCGAGGCGAAATATACGCTGCTGACCCGGCTGACCGACCCGCAGACGGCCCTCCCACCGCTGCTGGCGCGCCAGCAGAAAGCGGTGGATTTGATTAACACCTGCTATCAGCAGATGTATATGCTGGCCGCCAGCCAGGATAACCACTATCAGCGGCTAACGCGGGCCTTTCAGGTGGCACTGGATCTACAGGAACACATTTCCGTCAGCCTGCATCAGCCGGAAGAAGTGCAAAAACTGGTGGAACAGAGCCACGCCGAAGCGGTGATCCGCTGGAATGCGCAAACCATTGCCGCCCGGCTGCGAGTGCTGGCCGATGACATTCTCTATCATCGCTATCCTGAACGTTTCACCATGGATAAACCATTGCAGGCGCTGGAGAAAATCTCCCGGCAGAATAAAGACAATCCGGTGGGTAATTTCTGCTATTACCATTTCAGCCGCATCGCCCGTGTGCTCCGCACCCAGCGGCCGCTGTATCGACGCGATCTGATGGCGGATCGCCAGCGTCGGCTACCGCTGATCCCGGCGCTGAAGAGCTACCTGTCGTTGAAATCTCCGGGCCTGCGCAGCGCCGCACGCTATGGCGTGATGCTTGCCTTTGCCAGCTCGCTGGCGCTGTTTTTCAATCTGCCCAAGCCCTACTGGATACTGATGACGGTGATGTTCGTCAGCCTCAATGGCTACGGCGCCACTCGGGTTCGCATCCAGCACCGGGCAATGGGAACCCTGGCCGGGCTGGTGATTGCCGCCGTTATGCTGCGCCTGCACGCGCCGGAATCGGTGATGCTGCTGGTTATGCTGGCCCTGACGCTAATCGGTAATCTGTTTATCCGTAAATTCTACGGCTGGGCCACGATCGGTTTTACCATCACCACGGTATTCACGCTGCAACTGCTGTCGCTCAACGGTGTGCAGCTGCTGATACCGCGCCTGATGGATACGCTGATTGGCTGTCTGATTGCCTTTGGTGGCATGATCTGGCTGTGGCCGCAGTGGCAGAGCGGGCTGTTAAGGCAGAATGCTCACGATGCGCTGGAAGCCTATCAGGAAGCGCTGCAGCTTTTACTGGGACAGGAACAGGAACCGGCAAAACTGGCCTGGCAGAGGATGCGGGTCAATCAGGCCCACAACGCGCTGTTTAACTCACTGCATCAGGCGATGCAGGAACCAAACTTTAATGCCAGCTATCTGAAGGATATGCAGCTGTGGGTGACCCACAGCCAGTTTATTGTCGAACACATTAATGCCATGACGATTCTGGCGCGCGAGCACACCATGCTCACGGAATCACTGGCACAGCGCTATTTGCAGTCGTGCGAAATCGCACTGCAGCGCTGCCAGCAGCGCCTGGAATATGACGGCCCCAGCTCAGACAGCAACGTACTGGAAGCGCCGGAAGATTTTCATCAGGGTCCGGTGACCATCCTGGAACGGCACGTGAAGCGTATTCTCGGCCACCTCAGCACCATGCACACTATCTCGTCGCTGACCTGGAGCCAGCGCCCGCATCAGGGGCACTGGCTGTCCCGGCGTTTACGTAAGTCGCCCTAGCCTAAAACTTTTTCTACCGCTGCCGCAAAGCGCTTCATCCCTTCGGTAATATCCGCAGGATCGATAACCAGCGATGGCGCAAAGCGCATCACGTCCGTACCGGCCACCAGCACCATCACCCCTTCAGCCGCGGCGGCATTCAGAATGTCGCGCGCTTTACCGGCATGCTGCGGCTTCAGCGCGGCACCGATCAGCAGCCCCATTCCACGGATTTCGCTGAACAGATCCAGTTTGGCATCCAGCGCCTGCAGGGCATCAACAAACAGCTGACGCCGCTGCGCCACGCCGTCCAGCACCTCTGGCGTATTGATAATATCCAGCGCCGCTTCCGCGACCGCACAGGCCAGCGGGTTACCGCCGTAGGTGGTGCCGTGCACGCCAGGGGCCATCACCGATGCGATCTCGTTGGTGGTCAGCATCGCACTCACCGGGAAGCCGCCGCCCAGCGCTTTCGCCGTGGTGACGATATCCGGCTTCACGCCGTAATGTTCACAGGCAAACAGCTTGCCGCTGCGGCCCATTCCACTCTGTACTTCATCCAGTACCAGCAGCGCATTATGCTCATCACACAGCTGACGAAGCCCCTGCATAAATTCCTGAGTCGCAGGCGTTACGCCGCCTTCGCCCTGGATTGGCTCCACCACGATGGCGCAGGTGTGATCGTCGATAACCGCTTTGACCGCCGCCAGGTCGTTAAACGGCACATGGACGATGTCGGCAGGTTTCGGCCCAAAGCCGTCGGAGTACTTCGGCTGTCCACCGACGGAAACGGTAAACAGCGTGCGGCCATGGAAAGCGTTATGGAAGGCGATGATCTTGCTTTTAAACGGGCTGTGGCGCTGGGTAGCGTAATAGCGCGCCAGTTTGAATGCCGCTTCATTGGCTTCTGCACCGGAGTTAGCAAAGAACACGCGCTCAGCGAAGGTAGCCGCAATCAGCTTGCTGGCCAGGCGCAGGGCAGGTTCGTTGGTGAAGACATTGCTGGTATGCCACAGGGTTTCACCCTGGGTTTTCAGCGCTTCAACCAGTGCCGGATGGCAGTGACCGAGCGCCGTTACCGCAATACCACCGGAGAAATCGACGTACTCTTTCCCTTCCTGATCCCAGATGCGGCTCCCTTTTCCTTTTACCGGAACGAACTGCGCTGGTGCATAAACAGGCAAAATCACTTCATCGAATGTTGCCCGCGTTACCGCTAATTTTTCCGCTGCCATCAACCACCTCGCCGTTTAATCTTTGCATTAATGTGAAAATATAGTCATGAAATATGCATAAAAAATCAAAAAAAGGCAAACACTAACTCAGTAACGCAGGAAATTTTCCAGCAGCTGATGCCCCTGCTCGCTCAGGATACTTTCCGGGTGGAACTGCACGCCTTCCAGCGGCAGCGTACGGTGGCGAAATCCCATAATTTCATCCGGCTGGCCGTCGCGCAGCGTCCAGGCCGTCAGCTCAAATTCATCCGGCAGCGTCCCGGTCTCTACAATCAGCGAATGATAGCGGGTGACGGTCAGCGGATGATTCAGCCCGGCAAAAACGCCGCCGTCGTTATGCTCAATGGCCGATGTTTTGCCGTGCATCACCTGACGAGCACGAACCACTTTGGCACCAAACGCCTGGGCGATCGCCTGATGCCCCAGGCAAACGCCAAGTACGGGCAGCTTGCCAGCAAAATGACGGATCGCCGCCAGTGAGATGCCCGCTTCGTTGGGCGTACACGGACCGGGGGAGATAACCAGATGTTGAGGGGCCAGAGCGGCAATTTCAGCCAGCGTAATATCGTCGTTACGGCGAACGATGACCTCGGTGCCCAGTTCAGAAAAATACTGGTAGAGGTTCCAGGTGAAGGAGTCGTAATTGTCGATAAGCAGCAGCATGGCGAATTCCGGTAAACGATTTACGCCGCTATTTTACGGATTTTACGCCGTTTCGCTTATCTCTTTACTGTGCGGAAGATGAGGCAAAAACCTGAATCAGCCCCGCAGACCGATTCAGGCACAGTGCGTAAGCTTACGGCAGAACTTTGGCGGAGAGGATCACCACCGGAGTCACCGGCACATTCTGGTAAGGGCCGACATTCTGGGTTGGCACCTGGGCAATCTTATCAGCCACATCCATACCTTTAACCACTTTACCGAACACCGCGTAGCCAAAGTCCCGCTGGCCGTGGTCAAGGAAGGCGTTATCCGCCACGTTAATAAAGAACTGGCTGGTTGCGCTGTCTTTTTCTGCTGTACGCGCCATAGAAATGGTACCGCGTTTGTTCAGCAGGCCGTTATCCGCTTCATTTTTGATCGGAGCGTTAGGCTGCTTCTGCTGCATATCAGTGGTGAAGCCACCGCCCTGCAGCATAAAGCCCGGGATCACACGATGGAATGTGGTGTTGTTGTAAAAGCCGCTGTTGACGTAATCAACAAAGTTTTTTACCGAAACAGGGGCTTTCTGATTATTCAATTCCAGCTCAATGCTACCTGCTGAAGTGGTCAGCAGTACATGTGTATCCCCTTTCGCGGCGAATGCAGAAGCAGAGATCGATGACAGTGCGAGAACTGCCGCCACCGCGGTCAAAGTACGTTTCAACATGAAATATTCCTTACTGAGGGCAATAAGCCATAAATGCAACGCTGATTGTAAATAGGCACTTACCAACGCGCCAGCGTTTTACCTTTATTTACTCAGGAAGACATGGCTGTAAAAGTAAATGACCAATGAATAAATGTGACAAAAATCACACTAACAATGAAATTCGATAATTATTATTTCATTAAATATTCATGCAGATCACGAATATGGTTAAACTCCTACGGCATATCTCAGGTACCTCGCCTGAGAAACTTCCTTCCAGACAGGTTTCCACTATGACAAATCGCGATCGAATCGGACTTACCTGGATCAGCTTCTTCTCTTATGCGTTGACCGGTGCAGTGGTTATCGTTACCGGTATGGTACTGGAGAATATAGCAGAGTACTTCCAGCTTCCCGTGGCTCAGATGAGCAACACCTTTACATTCCTTAACGCCGGGATACTGCTGGCCGTATTCCTTAACGCCTGGCTGATGGAAATCGTGCCGCTGAAGCGCCAGCTGATGTTCGGCTTCGTACTAATGGTGCTGGCAATTCTGGGGCTGATGACCAGCCACAGCCTGAGCGTCTTCTCGCTCTGCATGTTCGTGCTGGGCGTGGTGAGCGGTATTACCATGTCGATCGGTACCTTCCTGATCACCCATCTTTATGAAGGACGCCAGCGTGGTTCGCGCCTGCTGTTTACCGACTCCTTCTTCAGCATGGCCGGTACTATCTTCCCGATTATCGCTGCCGCTCTGCTGGCGCGTGCGCTGCCGTGGTACTGGGTGTACGTGTGTATCGGCGTGATCTACGTGGCGATCTTTGTTCTGGCGCTGTGCTTCGAATTCCCGGTACTCGGCAAAAAAACGGCCAGCGGCGAGCCGGTCAAAAAAGAAAAATGGGGCGTGGGCGTTGGCTTCCTGGCGGTTGCCGCTCTGTGCTATATCCTCGGCCAGCTGGGCTTTATCGGCTGGGTTCCGCAGTATGCGACCAAAAGCATGGGCATGGATATCGGCCAGGCCGGTAGTCTGGTGGGCAACTTCTGGACCGCCTATATGGTTGGCATGTGGGCGTTCAGCGCCATCCTGCGCTTCTTCGATCCGCAGCGCATCGTTACCCTGCTGGCCCTGCTGGCTACCGCACTGATGTACTGGTTCATCACCACCACCGACGCCTCAATGCTGAAATGGATCATGCTGAGCCTGGGCTTCTTCTCCAGCGCTATCTACACCACCATCATCACCCTGGGTTCCCTGCAGACCAAAGTCTCTTCACCAAAACTGGTGAACTTTATTCTGACCTGCGGCACCGTAGGGACCATGCTGACCTTCGTGGTCACCGGCCCTATCGTGGAAAAAGGCGGCGCTCACGCAGCACTGGCAACGGCTAACGGCCTGTACGCGGTGGTGTTTGTGATGTGTCTGCTGCTGGGCTTCGTCAGCAAGCACAAGCTGCATGGCCATATGAACTCGCATTAATTCTCGACCCTTAATGCAGCTAAAAAGCCGGTGTCTGTGCACCGGCTTTTTTTATATTTCATTCCGGTAAATCATCCGTTACCCCTCCTCAATACCCGACCGACTTTCCTCTCACGTTAAAAATCATAAAAGCTATGATTTCATAATGTTATGTAGCTAACATTTTTTTTGCCACCTACCCACTAATGGGTATTTGCCGGGGGGGATTGATACACATCAATAACCGCGATATCTGAGCGGTTATCGTACGACCAGAATCTTATTAATGAGGCAAAGCATGAGTATCAAACTCGCCATCATTGGCAACGGTATGGTCGGCCACCGCCTGATCGAAGAACTGGTGGAAAAGTCACAGCCCGGACAGTTTGAGATCACTGTCTTTTGCGAAGAACCTCGCGTGGCCTACGACAGGGTCCACCTTTCCGCTTACTTCTCTCACCACACCGCTGAAGAGCTGTCGCTGGTGCGGGAAGGTTACTATCAGAAGCACGGCATCAATATTCTGATTGGTGAGCGCGCTATCCTGATTAACCGCGAAGAGAAAGTGATTCACGCCAACAGTGGCCGCCTGGTGCCCTATGACAAGCTGGTGCTGGCTACCGGTTCACGCCCGTGGGTGCCACCGATCCCTGGTGCAGAAGGTGCAGACTGTTTCGTTTACCGCACGATTGAAGATCTGAACGGCATTGAAGCCTGTGCCCGCCGCAGCAAACGCGGTGCGGTCGTCGGCGGCGGCCTGCTGGGGCTGGAAGCCGCTGGCGCACTGAAAAACCTCGGCATTGAAACTCACGTTATCGAATTTGCCCCGGTGCTGATGGCTGAACAGCTCGATCGCATGGGCGGCGAGCAGCTAAGACGTAAAATCGAGAGCATCGGCGTGCAGGTGCATACCGGGAAAAATACCCGGCAGATTGTGCATCACGCCCCCAGAGGTAAAACCCTGCAGTTTGCCGATGACAGCCAGCTCGAAGTCGACTTCATCGTCTTCTCCACCGGCATCCGCCCACAGGATGCGCTGGCAAGACAGTGCAATCTGGCTACCGGTGCGCGCGGCGGCATAGTGATTAACGACAGCTGCCAGACCAGCGATGCGGATATCTATGCCATTGGCGAGTGTGCCTCATGGCGTGAGCATGTCTATGGTCTGGTCGCACCGGGCTATAAAATGGCGCAAATCGCCGCCGACCATCTGTTAGGCGGCAGCAGCCACTTCGAAGGCGCGGACATGAGCGCCAAGCTCAAGCTGCTGGGCGTGGACGTGGGCGGTATCGGCGATGCCCACGGGCGGACTCCCGGCGCACGCAGCTACGTTTATCTCGATGAGAGTAAAGAAGTCTATAAACGCCTGATCGTCAGCGCGGATAACAAAACGCTGCTGGGCGCGGTGCTGGTAGGCGACACCAGCGACTATGGCAACCTGCTGCAGCTGGCGCTGAATGCGATCGAACTGCCGGCCAATCCGGATGCGCTGATTCTGCCTGAACACGCCGGAGCCAAACCGTCGATTGGCGTTGAATCGCTACCGGACAGCGCGCAGATCTGCTCCTGCTTTGACGTCACCAAA
The DNA here is from genome assembly GCF_016909495.1 of Pantoea coffeiphila. GTDB lineage: Bacteria > Pseudomonadota > Gammaproteobacteria > Enterobacterales > Enterobacteriaceae > Erwinia > Erwinia coffeiphila. The sequence continues at coordinate 31,749 of NZ_JAFBFW010000011.1, forward strand.
GGCACGATCGTCCAGGCGGTACAAAACGGCTGTCACAGCGTTGCCGCGCTGAAGGCGGAAACCAAAGCCGGAACCGGCTGCGGTGGCTGTATCCCGCTGATCACTCAGGTGCTGAATGCGGAACTGAGCCGCCAGGGCATCGAGGTAAACCATCATCTGTGCGAACACTTCCCGTGGTCACGCCAGGAGCTGTATCACCTGATCCGCGTCAATAACATCCGGTCGTTTAATCAGCTGATTAACAAATATGGCAAAGGCTACGGCTGTGAAGTGTGTAAGCCAACGGTGGGATCGCTGCTGGCATCCTGCTGGAATGAATATGTGCTGAAGCCGGAACATACGCCATTGCAGGACAGTAACGACCTGTTCCTCGGTAATATTCAGAAGGACGGCACCTACTCGATTATCCCTCGCTCGGCGGGCGGTGAGATCACGCCAGAGGGTCTGATGGCGATCGGCAACGTTGCCCGTCAGTACAACCTGTACACCAAAATCACCGGTTCACAGCGTATTGGCCTGTTTGGCGCACAGCAGGACGATCTGCCGGCCATCTGGGAGCAGCTGATTGCCGCCGGGTTTGAAACCGGTCACGCCTACGCCAAAGCGCTACGCATGGCGAAAACCTGCGTGGGCAGCACCTGGTGTCGTTTCGGCGTCGGTGACAGTGTCGGCTTCGGCGTCGAGTTGGAAAATCACTACAAAGGCATCCGTACGCCGCACAAGATGAAATTCGGTGTCTCCGGCTGTACCCGCGAGTGTGCCGAAGCACAGGGCAAAGACGTGGGGATTATCGCCACCGAAAAAGGCTGGAACCTTTACGTCTGTGGTAACGGCGGCATGAAGCCCCGCCATGCCGACCTGCTGGCCGCCGATCTCGACCGCGATACGCTGATGCACTATCTGGACCGCTTTATGATGTTCTATATCCGCACCGCCGATAAGCTTCAGCGCACTTCGGTGTGGCTGGATAATCTGGAAGGCGGTATCGACTATCTGCGGCAGGTGGTGATTCACGACAAACTGGGTATCAACGCGCAGCTGGAAGAAGAAATCAATCGTCTGCGCGCGCAGGTAGTTTGCGAGTGGACTGAAACGGTTAATGATGCGCAGCAGCGCGCTCGCTTTGCCCACTTTGTTAACAGCAGCGCACGCGATCCGCTGGTTCAGATGGTGTCGGAACGCGAGCAGCATCGTCCTGCTCGGGTGCAGGAACGCATTGAGATTATCCAACTGGAGGAAAATGTATGAGCCAGTGGCAGGAGATTTGCCCGTTGACCAGTATTCTGCCCGCAACCGGCGTTTGCGCGCTGGTTGGTAGCCAGCAGATTGCCATTTTCCGCCCGGGTGAAGATGAGCAGGTGTTCGCGTTAAGCAATATCGACCCGTTTGCCCACGCCAGCGTGCTGTCGCGCGGTATCATCGCCGAGCACCAGCAGGAGCTGTGGGTGGCCAGTCCGCTGAAAAAACAGCGTTTCCGCCTGCGCGATGGCCTGTGCATGGAAGATGAAAGCCACTCAGTTCCGAGCTATCCGGCTCGGATCAGTCACGGAATGATTGAGATAAACCTTGCGGCGGAAACCTCCGCCGCCTGACACATCCCTTACCGGCCGCACGCACCTTCGCATGCGGCCATCCTGCCGTTTTCTTTTGTGAGTCTTTATGGATTTTCTTCCTCTGTTCTGTCAGCTGCGTGATAAGCCCTGCCTGCTGGTTGGCGGTGGCGACGTCGCCGAGCGTAAAGCCCATCTGCTGTTGGCGAGCGGTGCCCGCCTGCGCGTCTGCGCCCGTGAGTTTTCACCGCAGTTCCAGCTCTGGCAGCAGGCGGGTAAAGCCACGCTGATTACCGATCCGTTTAGCCCGTCGTTGCTGGATGACTGCTGGCTGGTGATTGCCGCCACCGACGATGAGGCGCTGAACCAGCGGGTCAGCCAGAGTGCCGACGCGCGGCGGATGTTCTGCAACGTAGTCGATGCGCCGCAGAGCGCCAGCTGCATTATGCCGTCGATTATCGATCGGTCTCCGCTGATGATCGCCGTCTCTTCCGGCGGGAATGCGCCGGTCATGGCCCGGATGCTGCGTGAAAAGCTGGAAGCCCTGCTGCCGCTGCATCTTGGCAGGCTTGCAGCCTGGGGCGGTGCTCAGCGGCAGCGGGTTAAACAGCAGTTCAGCAGCGGGCAGCGCCGCCGCTTCTGGGAAAAACTGTTTAACCATCAGCGGCTGGCGCAGTCGCTGGCCAACGGCGACAGCCAGCAGGTAGAGCGGCTGAGCGAACAGTTATTTAACGAACCGCTGGAGCAGCGGGGCGAAGTGGTGCTGGTCGGCGCCGGCCCGGGTGATGCCGGGCTGCTCACTCTGAAAGGACTGCAACAGATCCAACAGGCCGACGTGGTGGTTTACGATCGTCTGGTATCCGATGAGGTGCTGGCCCTGGCGCGACGCGACGCTGAACGCATCTTTGTCGGTAAACGCGCGGGGCACCACTGCGTTCCCCAGCAAGAAATCAACCAGATCTTGCTACAGCAGGCGCAGAGCGGCAAACGGGTGGTTCGTCTTAAAGGCGGCGACCCGTTTATCTTTGGCCGCGGTGCGGAAGAGCTGGAGGCCCTACAGGGGGCCGATATCCCCTTCTCCGTGGTGCCAGGTATCACCGCCGCATCGGGCTGTTCGGCCTATAGCGGCATTCCGCTGACCCACCGTGACTACGCACAAAGCGTACGGCTGGTCACCGGCCACCTGCAGCAAAACGGCGAGCTGGAGTGGCAGCATCTGGCCGCAGAGCGGCAAACTCTGGTCTTTTACATGGGGCTGGCCCAGGCGGCAGAAATACGTCAGCAGCTGATCGCACACGGTATGTCACCGCAGATGCCGGTCGCACTGGTAGAAAACGGCACGTCTACGAGGCAGCGTGTGGTCTCAGGTTCACTGGCTGAGCTGGCAGAATTGGCTGAAGAAGTGGAAAGCCCGGCGCTGATTATCGTCGGCGAGGTAGTGGCACTGCGCGAGCAGCTGAGCTGGTTCTGACAAACAAAAACGGGTGGCAGGAAGCCACCCGTTTTTATATTCAGGATTACGGCTGGGCGACGAAGCCGACGGCAGCGTAAACCTTTTTCAGGGTTTCCTGCGCACGAGCACGGGCTTTCGCCGCACCGTCACGCATAATCTGATCGAGGAAGGCTTCATCGTTGCGATAACGATGATAGCGCTCTTGCAGCTCACTCAGCATACCGGATACCGCATCCGCTACGGCCCCCTTCAGGTGACCATACATCTGACCGTCGAACTCTTTTTCCAGATCGGAGACGGACTTACCGGTAACGCCAGCCAGAATATCCAGCAGGTTCGAGACACCCGGCTTGTTTTTCACATCGTAACGTACGACAGGTGGCTCATCGCCATCGGTCATCGCACGCTTAATTTTTTTCACCACCGACTTCGGATCTTCCAGCAGGCCGATGACGTTATTACGGTTGTCATCAGATTTGGACATTTTCTTGGTCGGTTCCAGCAGCGACATCACGCGCGCACCTGATTTCGGAATAAACGGCTCAGGAACCTTGAAGATATCACCGTAGATGGCGTTAAAGCGTGCGGCAACGTCACGGCTCAGCTCCAGATGCTGCTTCTGATCTTCACCCACCGGCACCTGGTTGGTCTGATACAGCAAAATATCTGCCGCCATCAGCACCGGATAATCAAACAGCCCGGCGTTAATGTTCTCTTCATAGCGCGCGGACTTGTCCTTGAACTGGGTCATACGGCTCAGTTCACCGAAGTAGGTGTAACAGTTAAGAATCCAGCCCAGCTGAGTGTGCTCCGGCACGTGCGACTGCACAAAGATAGTGCTTTTCTGTGGGTCGATCCCACAGGCAAGGTATAGCGCCAGCGTATCCAGCGTTGCCTTACGCAGCGCAACGGGGTCCTGGCGTACAGTAATCGCGTGCAGGTCAACAATGCAGTAAACACAGTGATAGTCATCCTGCATCTGTACCCACTGACGCAGCGCTCCCATATAGTTACCGATGGTCAGTTCACCTGAAGGCTGTGCGCCGCTAAATACAATGGGTTTCATGTTTCCGTCCTGATAATTACAGCCCTAACGCGGGCATTAAATCGTTAAAGTGATCGAGCGTGATGTCAGGCTGACTGGTGGCTACGGGCTCACCGTAGTTGTAGCCGTAATTCATGCCGATACAGGGACATCCTGCCGCCTGTGCCGCCAGAATATCATTGCGGGAGTCCCCTACAAACAGCAACTCACCGGGTAGCAGACCAAATTTTCCCAACACCATAAACAGCGGCGCAGGATGTGGTTTTTTGGCGGCGACGTCATCTCCGCCGATAACCAGCGAGAAGTAGTCCGCTATACCTAAAGACTGCAACAGCGGTGCGACAAACGGCGTCGGTTTATTCGTGACGATCGCCATCGGCAGATTCTGTGCCGCCAGCTTTGCCAGCGTCTCCTGCACATGGGGATAGAGCAGGCTACCGCTTTCTACGGTGTCGGCGTAGTGCTTATCAAACAGAATGCGCGCTTCACGCAGCGCCTCTTCACGCGGGGCGTGGCCCTGCGCCCAGTTCAGGGCGCGCTCGATAAGTATGTCGGCACCGTTGCCAATCCATGTCGAAACACGTTCTATCCCTGCCGCAGGCAGCCGCAGCTCGGTTAAAGCCGCATCAACTGCACTTGCCAGCCCCGGCGCACTGTCCACCAGCGTACCGTCGAGATCGAATGCCAGTGCGCGAATATCAGTGAAATGAGCCATGGCGGGATTTGTCCAGTTCAGTGCGCATATCGTCGATCACTTTTTTGTAATCGGGATGACCAAAAATTGCTGAACCGGCCACAAACATATCGGCACCGGCCGCTGCAATTTCGCCAATGTTATCGACCTTCACGCCACCATCGACTTCCAGGCGGATATCGTAGCCGCTGTCGTCAATCAGTTTACGAACCTCACGCAGCTTGTTCAGCGTACCGGGGATAAACGACTGACCGCCGAAGCCAGGATTTACCGACATCAGCAGAATGATGTCCAGTTTATCCATCACGTACTCAAGAATGCTGAGCGGCGTAGCCGGATTCAGCACCAGACCCGCTTTACAGCCGTGCTCTTTGATAAGCTGCAACGTGCGATCGACGTGTTCAGAGGCTTCAGGGTGGAAGGTGATGTAGTTAGCGCCCGCTTTGGCAAAATCAGGGATCAGACGATCGACCGGCTTAGCCATCAGATGCACATCGATTGGCGCAGTAATGCCATAATCGCGCAGGGCTTTTAAGACCATCGGTCCCATCGTCAGGTTGGGAACGTAATGATTATCCATCACATCGAAATGTATCACATCACCACCGGCAGCCAGCGCCTTCGCCGTATCTTCACCCAGGCGGGCAAAATCTGCTGCAAGGATTGATGGGGCGATTAAAAACTGTTTCATCCGTTTCTCCCAGGCTAAACCCCTGATAGCCGTGGCGGCAGCCGATGCGACTGCCGCCCGGGCCAAAGGGTCAGATCATTGTTGTTCACCGGCCAGCATAGAGCGCCAGTAATTCACTCACTTTACTCCGCGTGTTGCCACTGCGGCTAATCGAGCGGCGTACCTCAATCTCATGCAGTACCGCTCCCTGATACCAGTTCCGCGTGAGCGGCGTATCATGGTTAGAAATCAGCACCGTAATACTACTGTCCTGTGACAGTGTAGAAGCCAGCTCGGCAAGATGCTGCTGTTCACGCAGGCTGAAGCTGTTCGTGTGATAAGCCGTAAACTTAGCGGTAGCCGAAAGAGGGGCATACGGCGGATCGCAATAGACTACCGAGCCCGTCTTCGCCTTAGCCAGGGTAACATCATAAGATTCACAAACAAAGGTGGCATTCTGCGCACGTTCGGCAAACCAGAACAACTCGGCTTCAGGGAAATAAGGTTTACGATAGCTGCCAAACGGCACGTTGAATTCGCCGCGCAGGTTATACCGACACAGGCCGTTGTAGCAGTGACGATTAAGATACAGAAACAGCATCGCCCGGCGATACGGGTCCTGGCTGAGGTTGAACTCCTGCCGCCGGGCGTAGTAGACGACTGAGTCATTCGACTCAATTGTAAACAGCTTACGCACATCCTCAACAAAAGCATGGGGACGTTCCTTGACAATATTGTACAGGTTGATCAGGTCGCTATTGATATCAGCAAGGATATAGCTTGGATAGTGGGTGTTAAGGAATACCGATCCGGCACCGACAAACGGCTCGATCAGGCAATCACCTTCTGGCAGATGGCGTCTAATATCGTCAAGCAATGGATACTTGCCGCCTGCCCACTTAAGAAAAGCGCGATTCTTTTTCATGCCGTCGTTAATTTTTTACTCATCAGGCTGTGGCTACACCGACAGCATATCTGCGCTTTAAAAGGTCTGCGTGTCGTCACACACTCACACTTCATGAATAGCCGGGTTACCCCGGCACGGGATTAATTTCCTGCTTCTTTTTTAACCTGGCTCACCGGTTTTACCCAGGGATTTTGAGCTCGTACTTCAGCAGGCAGTGATGCCACTGCGCGTTTCGCATCAGCGGACGTATTATAGGAACCACTAACCAGGACATACCAGGGTTGCCCGTTACGCGTTGTCTGATACACGTGATAGCCGCTCAGGTTCTGTTTTCTCGCCCATGCGTTTAACGTGTCAGATCGCGAGGCACTGCTCAGCTGTAACGTGTAGTTACCACCGGGTTTAGCCGCACTGGAAACGCTGGTCGGTGTTTGAGCTCGCGGTGCAGCACTATGGCTGGCGGTCGCGGAAGGCTTACTTTCCTTAACTACCGGCTTAGCTGCTGAAGGTTTGCTGTGTACGGCAGCAGGTTTATTCTGCGGCACGGCGTTTTGATGCGGAACATTGGCAGTTTTGGTCGCAGCAGGTTTGCTGCCGGAACCCCCAACAGTGGCCTGCCCGGTAGGTAACGAAGACGAACCGATTCCGGCTTGAGAAGCCGCATCAACCTGCCCCTGCTGATTGTTCAGGGCGTTGTTAAGGTCACCAGGCAGCTCAACGCGCTGTTGATTCTGTGGTGTCTGCAACGGTGCAGCTTCAGTCGGCGTCGATGAAATTTGCGGAGCGCTAAGTTCCTGTGGGGACGAAGATTGACCAGCAGAGTTCGGCTGGCCAGCAGTTTGCCCACTCATGGAAGACGTACCGGAAAGATCGATATTTTTCTCACTACCTGAACGCCCACCGGCAGCAGGCTGCTGAGCCGTCTGGCCACCCGGCGCATCCGGGGTTTTCAACGCTGAACCAATACCCAGCACCAGGAGCAGCAGCACCAGAATACCCACGCCCATCATCATATGCTGACGTGAAACAGGGACTTTCGGTAGTGAAGACGTTTTGCGCGACCGCGGTGGTCGGCGGTCGCTGGTGTCAGGTTTCAACTCGTCTTCCGGTTTAAACTCGTCCATTTAGCCTCCTCCCATAGAGCGGTTACGCCGTTCACATCCTTTGAAAGGCGATAACTTCAGAATAGCAGCCATCAGGCCGATCTGATAATAACATTAAGAGTCAAGGCTTTTGGCAATCCTGAATGGATGCCAGCACCATATCATGCGGTACTCCGCTGCGCACTTCGGCTTTACCGATAGCGAGAGGTAACACCAGACGTAGTTTGCCTGCCAACACTTTCTTATCACGCATCATATGCGGCAAATAGTCTTCAGCAGCCATACTTTCAGGGCCATTGACCGGCAATCCGGCGCGCTGTAACAGTGCGATAATACGGTCGGTATCCGCCGGGTCGAACTGCCCAAGACGTTCGGCATTTCGTGCCGCCATCACCATTCCGGCAGAGACTGCTTCACCGTGTAACCAATTACCATAGCCCATATGCGCTTCAATCGCGTGACCGTAGGTGTGGCCTAAATTCAGCAACGCCCGCAGCCCGTGTTCATGCTCATCGGCGGCGACCACTTCGGCTTTCAGCTCGCAACAGCGGCGAATACAGTACGCCATTGCGCTGCCATCCAGAGCCAGTAGCGCATCCAGATTCTCTTCAAGCCAGCTGAAGAATTCGCCGTCAAGAATGATGCCATATTTGATCACTTCCGCCAGCCCGGAAGAGAGCTCACGTGACGGTAGCGTCTTCAGACAATCCAGATCAACCACCACTGCAGCGGGCTGATAAAACGCCCCAATCATATTCTTGCCCAGTGGGTGGTTAACGGCGGTTTTACCGCCAACGGAAGAGTCTACCTGTGCCAACAGTGTGGTAGGGACCTGGATAAAACGCACGCCACGCTGATAGCTGGCTGCGGCAAATCCCGTCAGATCGCCAATAACACCACCACCCAGTGCGATGAGGGTCGTATCGCGGCCATGAGGTTTTTCTAATAGAGCGGTGAATACCTGGTCCATAACGGCCAGACTTTTAAACTGTTCGCCATCGGGCAGGATAACCTGATCGACAACCACGCCAGCCCCTTCAAGGCGCTTGCGCATTGCATCAAGGTAAAGAGGGGCCAGCGTTTGGTTTGTCACCAGCATGGCCATATCGCCAGCCTTAAGCGGCCAAAAAGAAGCCGGATCTGCAAACAACCCGGCGGCGATAGTGATGGGGTAGCTACGTTCCCCAAGAGTAACGGTAATCCTCTCCATGACGCTGTATCACCTTTTCTGCTTTGCCCGCAGGCGAACAATCAGAGCATTAATCAGCTCTTTTCCAACATGTTGATAATTTGGTTAGCCACCACTTTCGCGCTCTGATCGTCAGTGCGAATTGTCACGTCGGCAATCTCCTCATACATTGGATTGCGTTCGCCAGCTAATGCTTCAAGCACTTCACGTGGTGGAGAATCAACCTGCAACAGCGGGCGCTTTTTGTCGCGCTGTGTCCGTGCCAGCTGTTTCTCGATAGTGGTTTCAAGATAAACGACTACACCGCGAGCAGAAAGACGATTGCGCGTTTCACGAGATTTGACGGAACCGCCACCTGTCGCCAGCACAATGCCCTGCTTTTCAGTTAGTTCATTGATAATTTTTTCTTCGCGATCGCGGAAGCCTTCTTCGCCTTCAACGTCGAAAACCCAGCCTACATCCGCTCCGGTACGTCGCTCAATTTCTTGATCGGAATCGAAAAATTCCATATTGAGTTGCTGAGCCAACTGACGCCCAATAGTGCTTTTGCCGGCACCCATAGGCCCAACCAGAAAGATATTGCGTTTCTCTGCCATTTTTTCGGTATTACTAAGACAATTCGTGGATGATACCCCGCCTAAACCAGACAGGACATGAACTGAAACCTCATGAGCTAAAGTGCGAGAGTCAGACGAAAAATTATCTCAACACTGAAGGGGTTTTGGCAACCGATTAAATTTACCTTGCTCATTGCACGCAGTAATCTGGCACGTTTCAGTCCGCTTCATTTATCAGCCGGATATGGTTGCATCGGCTACGCCGTTTGCGCGCGATAAAAAACGGTTATAATGTATTCGCTACTTAAGGCCACAGGCCTGATATTCAAAATCGCTAAACCTTGTAAGCTAATTCAGCCCTTGCGTCAAACGCAACCGTAACCAATTCAGGAAAAAACATACTGCCTATGTTTTTTGTCGCAAAAATCCTTAATCACTTCGAATTAGCCGAGGTGTGATGAAGATCACTAATTCTCTCCTTTTCTGCTCCCGTACGCTGTGACGGAACAGCCCACCCAGCAACGGAATTTCCCCCAGTAGCGGAACCCGAGTCTGCCCGGTGGCACTCTGCTGCTGGAAAATACCCCCCAGCGCCAGCGTCTGCCCGTCCTTTAACGCCACCTGCGTATCGATTTCCTGTTTATCAATCGTCAGCACCTCGTTTTCACCGCTGCGCATGGTGCGGCCCGGCACATTCTGGCTGATGTGCAGCTTCAGTAAAATCCGGCCGTTACCCTGAACTACGGGCGTCACTTCCATCCCAAGCACCGCTTCTTTAAATTCCATGGTCGTTGAACCACTATTACCGGTAGCCACTTCGTAAGGGATCTCAGTTCCCTGCTTAATGCTGGCCGTTTGCTGATGGGAAGTGAACAGCCGCGGACTGGCGATAATATCAGCCTGGTGTTCACGTTCCAGCGCGCTTAATTCCAGATCCAGCAGCCGGCCGTCCAGCTTCGCCAGGGTCAATCCCAGCATACCTGCGGGGCGCGCAACGCCAAGATCCACGCGAAGCTGGCTGGCGCGCAGCGCACCGGCGACCTGCTCTTCACCATTCAGCCCCCAGTTCACACCCAGTTCCCTCAATCTCTCTTCGCTGATAGTGACAATCTGCGCAGCAATCTCAACCTGTTCCAGAGGCACGTCCAGCTGCTGCAGCCAGCGGATGGTTTGATCCAGCGCCTTCCGGGTATCGCGAAGCAAAAGCGCATTGGTACGAGTATCTAAGGTCACACTGCCACGTGCGGTCATCAGCCTGCTGCGCTCATTTTGCAGGCTGGTATTTAACGCAGCAGCATCGGCATATTTGAACATCACCGTCTTCGTATGCAGTGGGCTGTTCAGCTCTGCGGCTTCTCGCTCTGCCTCGGCGCGCTGCTGTTTCTCCTGTTCACGCTCTTCCGGGAACACCAGCATCACGTTGCCTTCCCGTTCAATACTGAGCCTGCCCATTTTCATCACCAGCTCCAGTGCCTGCTGCCATGGAACATCCTGCAGCCGCAGCGTCAGCGAACCGTCTACTTCAGGGGCCACCATCAGGTTCAGCTGCTGGTACTCTGCCAGAGCCTGTAATACCTGGCCTATCGGCGCATCTTCAAATACCAGAGAGATGGGCGCTGCGCCTCTGCAGAACCCACTAACCAGAATCAGCCCCCACGCGATTTTCCTTAACATGATTTTCTCCTTTAAATGTCAGCTTCTGCGGTGGATGGCAGGCCTGTTCATCTGTCAGGGTGATGCCTCGCAGATCGATATGCTTAACCTGCCACCCCGCACCGGCAGGCCAATCGTTAACGCTGACGTGCAACCGCTTTCCTGAAAGAGAGATCAGCCAGCCCTCAAAGCGATCTGGCCGCCCGATAATGCCCTGAAGCCGCCACGGCACCGTAACCGCATTGCCTGCCGGGCAATGCCCCGCACCGGCCGGTAAAAACGGGTCCCTTGCCCCGACATCCATCGCCAGAAGTAAAAACAGCAGTGCGCTAAATTTCATAATGAAGTTGAATCAGCAAATGTAACCGTGGAGATTGCCCCTCTAGCGTCATCAAAGGGATCGTTACCGCCGGTCTCAACGTCATCAGATAACCGAGAAGATCGGTAAACTGCTGCCAGCGAAGAGAAATCGACAGTTCACCGCCGCGTTCATTCGGTTGCCAGTGTTCAAGCTCCCCGCCGCAGGCTGCCAGCAGTGCAGGTAAAGAGAAATGATGGTTATCTTCCACAGCAGCCTGCTCACCCAGCTGTTCAATCTGTTGTTCCAGCGTTGAAAGCGGCGGCAGCCGGCGCAGTACCGCAATTCGCTGCTGATAGCGAGATACAGACTCATCGGCCTGTTTGTCCAGCCGGTGCGATTTTTGCCCGGCCGGATATAGCCAGAACTGCCACATCAGCAGTGCCATTAGTGCCCCCACGCCGATAACGCTGAACATGTGAAGCCGGATATCCGCTTCCAGCCACCCCGCCAGCCAGCGATTACTCATTGTTCCAATCCTTGTTACCCAGCGTGAGTTGCATGCTGAAACTCACATCGGCAGACGGCTCACGACGAAGAGCGCCAAGCTTTACGGACGGTATTTCCTGTTGCTGATGCAGCCGGTCGCGAAAATGATGAAGCTCGGCGATGCTGCGGCTGAACCCCTTAAGTGAAACGCTCTGCTGATGCTTCTCCAGGCCTTTCAGCCAGATATTCTGCGGGATTTCCGCACTCAGCCGCTGGATAAACGCCGACCATCGGGAAAGATCCTGCCGCTTTAACATCTGCTGTCGTTGTGACTCTCTCAGCTGATCGAGCCGCTTTTGCGCCGCCAGAGTACGATTGTGCAGAGCAGCAACATCCTGCTGTATGACGGGCCATAAGCTGAGCAGCACCGCTCGCTGATGATTAAGCCGCTGCTGCCAGTATCCGTTTTGCATACCGAGGAGAATCAGCGCCAGCATCAGCGCTCCCAACAGCCGCCATTTCTGCCAACGCTGCCGCTGTCGGCGGTCTCGCCAGGGCATCAGATTAATGCAGACCATCAGCGATCCTCTGGGCGCATTGCCAGCCCTGCTGCAATGGTATAAGCCCCACCGCAGACCGGCAGCGGCGGCTGAAGGAATTGCAAGGCGGCAAAGGGGGAAAGCGCCGTGGTCCCTTCCGGCGGCGCATCATCCAGCGCAGAGCTGTACCAAACCGCGCTCTGCGGCGGCAGGTAGCGCTGCTGAAGTGCAGAAAAATCCGGAATATCTTCCCGCGGGCACCATCCCCAGGGGCGCTCAGCATGCTGTGGCGAATACCACAGCCAGTGGTCGCTCAGCCGATGAACCAGCGAAGCATCGGGTGCCAGCGTCAGTGCCCGGGCCAGCACGGAGAGCGCCGACGGCGTCAGGTCCATCACATCCGGAACCAGCCCAACCTGCTGCAGGCAGTCCAGCCAGCCCTGTAGCGCTTCCCGGCGGGTTGCGGTTAACGTCAGCTGGTTTTCGCCCCCGTCGCTCAGGCGAAAATCCAGCGCCAGTGCTTCCGGTTCAATCGGGAAAAAACGCTTTGCCGCCGCGTGAATATAGTCACTACGCGCGGCTTCACGCAGGTGTGTAGCGGGCAGGCTAAGCTGGCGCTGCATCACCAGCTGGGGCGGGAATCCTACGCGCAGCGCAATCCGCGATGGCAGCAACCTGCGCCAGCGCTGCAAAATGGAGATGAGGATCTCTGGCCGTTGCACCAGGCCATTTCTTAACGTATCTTGCGGCAACGTATGCTGCCACCAGTGGCGCAGCTGCCAGCCGTTGCGGCGGCGCTGGATAGCGATGGCGCAGAGCTGCCCGTTTTGTATATCCAACCCGACCTGCCATGTCTGAAAAGCCATTGACGAAATCTCCTTATCGTCAGTTACAAAAGGACGTATCCAAGGTACTGGCTTGCCTTTATACTACCGCGCGATTGTTTATAAACTGCCCAATCGACTCTTAATGGGAAATATCAGGTGAAGTTCGTAAAGTATTTATTGATCCTTGCAGTGTGTTGCATCTTGCTGGGAGCCGGCTCGATCTATGGTTTATACAAATACATAGAGCCGCAGCTTCCTGACGTTGCCACGCTGAAAGATGTGCGTCTGCAGACGCCAATGCAGGTCTACAGTGCCGATAACGAGCTTATCGCGCAGTACGGAGAAAAACGCCGTATCCCGCTGACCCTGCAACAAATCCCCCCAACGATGGTGAAGGCGTTTATCGCCACCGAAGATAGCCGTTTTTATGAGCATCACGGTGTCGACCCGATCGGTATTTTCCGTGCTGCCAGCATCGCGCTGGTCTCCGGTCATGCCTCACAGGGTGCCAGTACCATTACTCAGCAGCTGGCACGTAACTTCTTCCTCAGCCCGGAAAAAACCCTGCTGCGCAAAATCAAAGAGGTCTTTCTTGCCGTTCGCATCGAACAGATGATGAGCAAAGATGAGATCCTTGAGCTTTACCTGAACAAAATCTACCTCGGCTATCGCGCATACGGCGTGGGTGCTGCGGCTCAGGTTTACTTCGGTAAAAATATCGATCAGCTGTCCCTGAGTGAAATGGCGATGATTGCCGGTCTGCCAAAAGCACCGTCAACTTTCAACCCGCTCTACTCCCATGAACGTGCCGTGCAGCGCCGTAATACGGTTCTGGCACGTATGCTGGACCAGCATTACATCACCCAGGCTCAGTATGACGAGGCGCGTAATACCCCGCTGGTGGCAAACTATCACGCGCCGGAAATTGCCTTCTCTGCCCCGTATCTGACCGAAATGGTGCGCCAGGAGATGGTGAAACAGTACGGTGAAGATGCCTATAACGACGGCTACAAGGTCTATACCACCGTCACCCGCAAGCTGCAGCTGGCGGCGCAAAAGTCAGTTCAGGATAACGTGCTGGCTTACGATATGCGCCACGGCTATCGCGGCCCGGCCAGCGAACTGTGGAAAGCCGGTGAACCGGCCTGGGGCCAGGCGGAAATTCTGAAAACGCTGAAGTCCCTGCCGGTATACGGCCCGCTGTTCCCGGCGGTCGTCACGCAGAGCAACAGCGATTCCGCAACGGTGCAGATGCGCGACGGCAGCACCACGGATCTGAATCTGGATGCCGTACGTTGGGCACGTCCGTTCAAGTCCGATACGTTGCAGGGTGCAACCCCACGTGCCGTGAATCAGGTCCTGCAGCCGGGCCAGCAGATCTGGGTGCGCCATGCGGATAACGGCTGGATGCTGTCGCAGGTGCCTGACGTTAACTCATCGCTGGTCTCACTCGATCCCCATGACGGTTCGGTGCGTGCGCTGGTCGGTGGATTTGATTTCACCCTGAGCAAGTTCAACCGCGCCACCCAGGCACTGCGCCAGGTGGGCTCGAACATCAAACCGTTCCTCTATACGGCGGCGATGGATCGCGGGCTGACGCTGGCGTCGATCCTCAACGACCTGCCGATTTCCCGTTGGGATGCCGGTGCCGGTGCCGACTGGCGTCCCAAGAACTCCCCCAACACCTACGCTGGCCCGATTCGTCTGCGTCAGGGGCTGGGCGAGTCGAAAAACGTGGTGATGGTCCGTGCCATGCGCGCGATGGGCGTTGATTATGCGGCAGAATATCTGCAGCGCTTTGGTTTCCCGGCGCAAAACATTGTCCATACCGAGTCACTGGCGCTGGGTTCAGCATCCTTCACGCCGTTACAAATGGTGCGCGGCTATTCGGTAATGGCCAACGGCGGCTTCCTGGTTGACCCTTACTTCATCACTCGTATTGAAAATGAAGCGGGCGATAAGGTGTTTGAAGCGAAACCAAAAGTAGCCTGCCCGGAGTGCAATCTGCCGGTTATCTACGGTGAAACGCAAAAAGCAGTCGCACTGAGCGAAGACAGCGTGGAAAACGTCGCGGTTTCGCAGGAAGGGAAAACCGATGCCGTACCGCAGCCTCAGCTGGAACAGGTAACGCAGCAGCAGGTTCAGCAGGACGGCGAGCCGCAGTACGCACCGCACGTCATCAATACCCCGCTGTCGTTCCTGATCAAGAGCGCACTGAACTCAAACATCTTTGGTGAACCGGGTTGGATGGGGACCGGCTGGCGTGCCGGACGCGATCTGAAGCGTAACGACATCGGCGGAAAAACCGGGACCACCAACAGTTCGAAGGATGCCTGGTTCTCCGGCTACGGTCCGGGCGTTGTAACGTCGGTATGGATTGGTTTTGACGATCATCGCCGCGATCTGGGCCGTACGACGGCTTCCGGAGCCATCAAAGATCAGATTTCTGGCTATGAAGGCGGAGCGAAGAGTGCCCAACCGGCCTGGGATGAGTATATGCAGTCAGCGCTGGATGGCGTACCGGTACAGCCGCTTACGCCGCCGGAAGGTGTCGTGTCGGTGACCATCGATCGCAGCACCGGCAAGCTGGCCAACGGTGGAGGCAACACCCGCCAGGAGTACTTTATCGACGGTACGCAGCCGACTGAATACTCGGTACATGATGTGGGCACCACGCTGATGGATAATGGCGAAACCCACGAACTGTTCTGACAGATATTAACGCCTTAAAACGAAGAAGCCGGATTAATCCGGCTTCTTTTTTTGGTCAGAACAGAGAGCAGATCGCTGGCGGTCAGTAGCTGAGCCGCCCCTGCTTCACCAGCCATTCCCGCACAAGGAACAGCGCACTGACGTTACGCGCTTCACGAAAATCCGGCTCATCCAGTAAAGCCAGCAGGTTATCCAGCGGCCAACGCAGCTGCGGCAGCGGCTCCGGTTCATCCCCTTCCAGCTTTTCCGGATAAAGGCCCTCGGCCACCACAATATTCATCTTGCTGGAGAAATAGGAGGGAGCCATGGTGAGCTTACCCAGCGTTTCAAGCTGCTGTGCTCCGAAACCGGCTTCTTCTTTCAGCTCGCGATTTGCTGCTTCAAACGGTGTTTCACCTGGATCAATCAGCCCCTTGGGAAAACCCAGTTCATAACTTTCCAGGCCAACGGCATACTCCTGAATCAGGATCAGATGATTGTCGATAATCGGAACAATCATCACCGCTTCGCGGTCGGAGGGACGCATCCGCTCATATACCCGGCGGGCCCCGTTGCTGAAGACCAGATCCACGGCTTCAACGGTAAACAACCGCGAGCGGGCAACGGCCTCAACATTGAGGATTTCAGGTTTCTGTAATTGTCTGGTCATAAGGGCCCCAGGAATAAGCCGAAGATTAAACGTCATCGCCTGCACAAGGCAGAACGCTGACCATATTTACACTATTGTGCGGTAGCCGCATCAGGATGCCAATCATCGCACGGATCATTTTGCTTATTTATAACAAATCATTGTTAATATGAGGAAAATCTTTTAATAAAAGTCAATCTTAGCGGTGGGAAATAGGATTATACCGATTCTTAATACTGCAAATGCCTGGTAAGATTTAGGCAAGGAAAGGCATGCTATTATTTTATCATTATGATTTTAATAACTATTTTTGATTTCACCGCGGATTGTCAGCACAATCTGAGCCCACCGTTATTGGTTTAGATATGACCGAAGCCGTTCGCCAGAACCGTAACAGGAGCACCGTGGCAGGAATGAGGGAAGCATGGGCACACTAGTTAGCATATTGCTTGCCATACTGGCCTGCTCAATTGTAGCGGGTTGTGTATTTTGGTATGCACTACGCCGTCGCTCACCGCTGGCTAAGCCTCTACCATTCTTAAGCCCACCCCAACGTAAGCTGAGCGACGAAGAGCGCGCGGCCGTTGAGCGCTACCTGTCATCTCTGGCCCGCAGCCGTTCCACCATCTTACCTACCGGTGCCAGCAGCGCGCAGGAACAGCTGGTGCTGACTTCACAAAGTAATAACGTCTATCCCGTCACGCGTGCCATCACCCGCTACGGGCTTTCCACGGACGAACCGCATAAGTGGCGCTACTATCTTGATTCGGTTGAAGTTCACCTCCCGCCGCAGTGGGAACAGTACATTACCGACGAAAACTACGTCGAGCTGATCAAAACGCAGACCATCCCACTGGTGATCTCGTTGAACGGGCACCAGCTGACCCAGTACAACTGGGATATGCCCGTTTTACCACCCGCGCTGCGAACAACGACGCCGAATGCCTCCATCCGCAAAGCGGAAAGCGAACAAATTGAACTGCTCAGCGTCCGTAAAGAAAGCCCGGAAGAGTATGCACTCAGCCGTCCGGAAGGCACGCGTGAAGCACTGGTGATTGGCACCGCCCTGCTGCTATTTTTCTTCAGCCTTATCAGCCCCATCATGCTGACACCGTGGCTGGTACTGGCCGGAATAACCATGATACTGGTGAGCGGATGGTTCCTTTACCGTCGCCCTGCCGACAGCGATCTGCGGGAAATACACTGCCTGAGAGGCGCGCCAAAGCGCTGGGGACTGTTCGGTGAATCAAACCAGGGGCAGGCGAGCAATATCTCTTTAGGCAGTATTGATCTGATTTATCCCACGCACTGGCAGGAGTATCTGGCCCAGGACCTGGGGCAAACGACTGAAATTGATATCTACCTTAACCGTCATGTTGTGCGTCAGGGGCGCTTTCTGTCGTTACAGGATGAGGTGCGTAATTTCCCTATACAGCGCTGGCGAAAAAACCTCGTGCTTGCCGGCTGCTCGCTGGGGGTGATGGTGCTGTTGATTGCCCTTATCCCTTTGAGTATGCCGCTTAAACTCAGCATGGCCTGGATTAAAGGCACCGACAGCCTGCAGGTTACCCGGATTGCAGACCTGGAGAAAACCACGCTCCACGTCGGTGACAGCCTGAAGGTTCAGGGGACAGGTATGTGCTCCATCCCTGCGGCCTACCAGGGCAATCGTAGCTACGCTTTCATGCCTTTCGACTGCTCGGCACTCTACTGGAATAACGCTCCGGCCCTGCCTCTGCCGCAGTCGGATATTATCGATAAGGCAACGGCACTGCTGGACACCACGCGCCAGCAGCTCCATCCGCAAACCAGCACTGACCCAAAACTGAATCCGCAGCTGGCGACGGCGATTCAGAAGTCCGGCATGATCCTGCTGGATGATTTTTCAGATATCGTGCTGAAAACTCAGGACCTGTGTAGCCAGAAGCTGGACTGCGTACGGTTGAAAAACGCGCTGGTTAACCTCGGTAATGCCAAAGACTGGACCACGCTGGTGCGCCGTGCCAATTCCGGGGCACTGAGCGGTATGAACGTCCTGCTGCGCCCGGTGAGCGCCGAGGCGCTGGAAAATCTGGTGAATACCGCCACATCCACGTTTTTCTATCGCGAAACGCGCCGCGCCGCGGAGATGCTCAACAGCCCGCCGCCGGGAGGTTTTTTAATCTATAGCGATGAAGGCCGTTCTCTGGTCAGCCACCCGGCACCTTCCGTGTCGCTGTTTGATTATAATGCTCCCGATCAGTGGCCGGAGCTGCAGCGGCTGGCCGGTATGCTGCTGCAAACGCCGTTTACCGCCAACGGCATCGTCACCAATATCTCAACGGATGCCAATGGCACCCGACACATTGCGCTTCACAGCGAACCGAATTCAGTGACTCTGTGGCGCTATCTCGGCACCAGTCTGCTGCTGCTGATCCTGGCGGCAACGGTGACGATCAATCTGCTGCTGGCACTGCGCAGGATGAACCGCAATCGCGTTCGCCTGCAGGAGATCCAGCGTTATTACGATACCTGTCTTAATCACACCCTGAGTAACATCCGCTCCGTGCGGCCAATGTTTTGACCCGCGCATCTGTGCTATTTTTAAGACTGTTTATTTCCATCCTCAACGCATACCAACCTGCAGCTTGAAAGACGCGGGAATGACCCATACATAAGGGGCTTCCCGACAGGAGCAGCGATGAAAGAAAAACCCACAGAAGGGGTCAGACTCGATAAATGGCTCTGGGCTGCGCGTTTTTATAAAACCCGTGCCGTCGCGCGTGAAATGATCGAAGGTGGCAAAGTCCATTACAACGGTCAGCGCAGCAAACCCAGCAAACTGGTAGAAGTGGCCGCAGAGCTGACCCTGCGCCAGGGTAACGATGAACGTACGGTCGTTATTCAGGCGGTCAGCGACAAACGAGGCCCGGCAACGGAAGCACAGCTTCTGTACCGCGAAACGGAACAGAGCATTGAAAAACGGGAAAAAGTGGCGCTGGCGCGAAAAATGAACGCGCTCACCATGCCGCATCCTGACCGGCGACCGGATAAAAAAGAGCGCCGTGACCTGATGAAATTTAAAAATTCTGGCGACGAGTAATCCGCCATTAAGAGAGAAAAATTATGTCCCAGCAAGACCAAATGCATCGTTACCTGTTTGAAAACCACGCCGTGCGTGGTGAACTGGTCACCGCTTCCCAAACCTGGCGCGATATCATCGACGGCCACGATTATCCGCAGCCGGTTCAGCAACTCCTCGGCGAACTGCTGGTGGCGACCAGCCTGCTGACCGCAACGCTGAAATTTGACGGCGATATTACCGTTCAATTACAGGGTGACGGCCCGCTGAATCTGGCAGTGATCAACGGCAATAATCAACAGGAAATGCGCGGCGTAGCCCGCACTCAGGGCGAGATCGCTGAAGGCAGCAGCCTGAAAGAGATGGTCGGTAATGGCTACCTGGTGATTACCATTTCTCCGAAAGAAGGCGAACGCTATCAGGGCGTGGTTGGCCTGGAAGGCGATACGCTTGCTGCCTGCCTGGAAGACTACTTCATGCGTTCTGAGCAGCTGCCAACACGACTGTTTATTCGCACCGGCGAGCACAATGGTTTACCGGGTACCGCAGGTATCCTGCTGCAGGTGCTGCCGGCTCAGGATGCGAGTCTTGATGACTTTAATCACCTCACCACCCTGACCGAAACCATCAAAACTGAAGAGCTGCTCGGCCTGCCGGCCAACGAGGTGCTGTGGCGTCTGTATCACGAGGAAGAGGTGACCGTTTACGATCCGCAAAGCGTGGTCTTCAAATGCTCCTGCTCCCGTGAACGCTGTGGTGAAGTGCTGCTCTCCCTGGCGCAGGATGAAGTGAATCAGATTCTGGAAGAAGATGGCCAGATTGATATGCACTGTGACTACTGCGGCAGCCATTATGTTTATGATTCTGTAGATATTGCGGCAATCCGCAATGGTTCAGCGGGCGAGGTGGAACAGGTTCATTGATTCGCCGCAATGGCTAATAACCCATTGAAATATAAAGGAGCAGCTACGTTAGCTGCTCTTTTTTTTGGCTTTTTTACCTCGTTACATCCAATTTTAAAATCAACTTACAGGCAATCAGCACCGGTACTACGACCGGTTATAAATCAGCATCCGCTGTATTAGTGATGCAATGGCAATAAGATCACTCTACTCACCCGATGTTATCGTTTATTCACAGTTGAGGCTTTAAAAAATCAAACTGCGCTGACATCGGGGAAATAACTTTTTCATCAATACTTACCACCCACAAAGACCCAAAAATCACTCATATAATGCGTTATTCAGCGGTACTTTTCAGTGATTTATGCTCCTGCTCTCATTTCTGCCTTCAGCTCCTTTCCCTCCCGGATGAGAAGAGTAAACTGCGCGCGATCGTGATGGCTCCCCCCTCCCGCATCAGGAACCTGCGGGTTATCACGGTGAAGCAATCGAAATACCCTTACACTTTGCTGTAGTAAAAAAACCGAGATAAGGAGCAGTTATATGCGCACTAACGACCTGACCGGCCTGGACCTCGTCGCTTATGGCATCACTGATACGGTTGAGGTGGTTCATAATCCAGATTATGACACGCTGTTTAAGGAAGAGACCCAACCCGGTTTAACCGGCTTTGAGCGCGGCACGGTCACGCAATCCGGTGCAGTTGCCGTTGATACCGGGATTTTTACCGGCCGTTCGCCGAAAGATAAATATCTGGTCCGTGATGACACCACCCGCGACACGCTGTGGTGGAGCGACGAAGGGAAGGGGAAAAATGACAACCATCCTCTTTCGCCGGAAACCTGGCAGTCGCTGAAATCGTTGGTCTCCCGACAGCTTTCCGGCAAACGCCTGTTCGTGGTGGATACCTGGTGCGGTGCCAATCCGGATACCCGCCTCAGCGTGCGCTTTATTACCGAAGTCGCCTGGCAGGCCCACTTCGTCAAGAACATGTTTATCCGCCCGGATGCCGAAGGGCTGGCTAATTTCGTGCCGGATTTCGTGGTGATGAACGGGGCTAAGTGCACCAACCCGAACTGGCAGCAGCAGGGGCTGAATTCAGAAAACTTTATTGCATTTAACCTGACTGAGAAGATACAGCTGATAGGCGGTACCTGGTACGGTGGCGAAATGAAGAAAGGACTGTTCGCCATCATGAACTATCTGCTGCCGCTGAAGGGGATTGCTTCCATGCACTGCTCGGCCAACGTCGGTGAAAAAGGTGACGTTGCGGTGTTCTTCGGTCTGTCGGGCACAGGTAAAACCACCCTCTCCACCGATCCGCTGCGCAGGCTGATTGGCGATGATGAACACGGCTGGGATGATGACGGCGTGTTTAACTTTGAAGGCGGCTGCTACGCGAAGACCATCAAGCTCTCCGAGCAGGCTGAACCGGAGATCTATCATGCTATCCGCCGCGACGCGCTGCTGGAAAACGTCGTCGTGCGTGCTGACGGTTCGGTAGACTATGACGATGGCAGTAAGACGGAAAACACCCGCGTTTCTTATCCGATTTATCATATCGATAATATCGCCAAGCCCGTTTCAAAAGCGGGCCATGCGAAAAAAGTGATATTCCTCACCGCTGATGCTTTTGGTGTATTGCCGCCGGTATCACGTCTCACGGCCGATCAAACCCAGTACCACTTCCTTTCCGGCTTTACGGCTAAGCTGGCCGGCACCGAGCGCGGTATTACCGAGCCAACGCCAACCTTCTCTGCCTGCTTCGGTGCAGCCTTCCTGACGCTGCATCCCACCCAATATGCTGAGGTGCTGGTAAAAAGAATGGAAGCCGCCGGAGCGCAGGCGTGGCTGGTCAATACCGGCTGGAACGGCAGCGGTAAACGTATTTCGCTGAAGGATACTCGGGCGATTATCAATGCGATTCTGAGCGGTGAGATTGATAAAGCCGATAACGTCACGCTGCCCGTCTTTAATCTGGAAATCCCGCTGTCGCTGCCGGGCGTCGATGCCAGCCTGCTGGACCCACGCCATTCCTGGGGCGGCGAAGCAGAGTGGGAAGCGAAGGCACGCGACCTGGCGCAGCGGTTTATCGATAACTTCGATAAATTTACCGACACCAAAGCCGGTGCAGCGCTGGTGAAAGCGGGACCGAAGCTGTAAAAAAGCAAAAAAATGGACCGCATGGCGGTCCATTTTTTACTCATCAGCTACGATGCTGTGGCAGTCCACCCGCACCGGGAGCAGGAAACTCAGGTAGGGGAAGCCAGGCACGAACCGACAAGCCGCCTTTTTCACTTTTACCAATCTCCAGTCCCCCCTGGTGGGCATCAATAATGCGCTGCACTATCGCCAGGCCCAGCCCGGTGCCGCTGGTACTGCGGGCACTGTCACCCCGTACGAAAGGCTGGAACAAATGCTGAAGCTGATCGGGTTCAATACCCGGACCATCGTCCTCAATCTGGAACCAGGCACGCTGGAGTTCGCGACCTGAACTGACTTTAATCCAGCCGTTACCATACCGCGCAGCGTTGACCACCAGGTTAGCTACCGCACGTTTGATCGCCAGCGGGTTGATATCGACCATCAGTTCGACCGGCATCACCGAGCTTTCAATCTCTCTTTCGTAACCGCTTTCTGCCGCGATAACTTCACCCAGCACGCCGTTAAGATCGGCGTATTCAAACTGCATTTCCTGCCCGGTGCGCAGATAGTCGATAAACTGTTCGATAATCGCATTACACTCTTCGATATCTTTGTTGATCGACTCGGCCAGATAGCCGTCCTGCTCCGACATCATCTCCGTTGCAAGGCGAATACGAGTCAGCGGCGTGCGCAGATCGTGGCTGACACCGGCCATCAGCAGCGTACGGTCATCAGCCAGCTGCTTAACCCCTGCAGCCATCTGATTAAATGCACGCGTGACCGAACGGACTTCAGAAGCACCGTATTCACGCAGCGGTGGCGGGATCACGCCTTTACCCACCTGCAGGGCGGCATGCTCCAGCTCGACGAGGGGTCGGTTTTGTATTCGTATAAACAGCCAGGCACCGCCTATCGCCAGTAACATGATCGCCAGCGTATAGCGGAACAGCGGAGAGAAGTCTCCCTGATGGATTTCAGTCAGCGGCACGCGCACCCAGATATCCGGAGACAGCCAGGTTTTCAGCCAGACAACCGGGGAATTTTTGTTAACTTCAACGCGCACATCGGTCGGGCCGCCCAGCTGCTGCGCCATCTGCTGGCTAAGGAACTCGTAATGCTGCGCCCAGCGTAATCCGCTCTCTTCCGCCGCCGCATTGGTGTACAGCGAAATGCCCAGCTCGCGATAAATCTCACGACGGAACGCAGGCGGGACTTCCAGCTGCGTGCCATCCTCAAGCTGCAACCTGTCGGTCATCAGCATGCGCACTTCGTAAGCCAGCACCTTATTAAACTGCTGCAGGCTCGGCAAAATGGCAAAGTTCAGAACGACCAGATAGGTCGTTACCAGGCTGACAAACAGCAGGGTAACGATCAATAACAGGGTTCGGGCAAATGAACTGCGGGGTGAGAAGCGGATTCGCCTCATGCTTTACTGCCGTCCGGCACGAATACGTAACCCAGGCCCCAAACGGTCTGGATGTAACGCGGGTGCGCAGGATCTTCTTCCACCATACGGCGCAGGCGTGAAATCTGCACGTCGATAGAACGTTCCATCGCGCTGTACTCGCGGCCACGGGCCAGGTTCATCAGTTTGTCGCGTGAAAGCGGCTCACGTGGATGGCTAACCAGCGCCTTCAGCACCGCAAACTCACCGCTGGTCAGCGGCATGGGCTCATCTTCACGGAACATTTCGCGGGTGCCGAGGTTGAGCTTAAACTTGCCGAAGGCGATAACCGCTTCTTCCTGAGATGGCGCACCCGGCAGCTCGTTAGCCTGACGGCGTAACACGGCACGAATACGGGCCAGCAGCTCACGCGGGTTAAACGGTTTTGGAATATAGTCATCGGCACCGATTTCCAGGCCAACGATACGATCCACTTCTTCGCCTTTAGCCGTCACCATAATGATCGGCATCGGGTTGCTCTGACTGCGCAGACGGCGGCAGATAGATAATCCATCTTCACCAGGTAGCATCAGGTCCAGCACCATCAGATGGAAGGATTCACGGGTCAGCAAGCGATCCATCTGCTCGGCATTCGCTACGCTGCGCACCTGGAAGCCCTGCTCGGTTAAATAACGCTCCAGCAACGCACGCAAACGCATGTCGTCATCTACTACCAGAATTTTGTAGTTCTCTTGCATTTCGATACTCCCAAGGCGCTATTGCCTGAAGCTGATATTTTCAAAAAATAAGCCTGAATGTAACAGCCAATAATGGTTTATATTGTAGCTGAAATTGTTACAAAGCATATTAAACAGTAGGTTATCCTTAAAATTCATCGCTAAACGCGCTACCGATCACGTACGTAAATAAAAAATTCTTAGCGCAAACAGCGGCTAAAGTGCTCATCCCTCAGATGATTCGCTATTTCGAATCATGCTACCGCAGGTTTACATTACCGGGCATTAAAGCTTGTCTTCTGTCTCGCTACTGTTACCATCAATAATGATTCTCATTAACATTCAATGATGTCACCGCAGCCCCTCCTCCGTGCTGACGCCAGGGCTGAATTTATTCTGATAATTGTCAATTCATTTCACATTGGGAAAGAGTCAATGGCGGGTACTGCAAGGCGTTTTTTTCGTGTAAAACGGCATAACCCCGCCGCACTCAAGGAACTGAAAGCGCTGTCAATTCCCGAAAGCTGGGCGCGAATCATGCAGGTGGATCATCCGCGGGAAGGGGTCAATATTTGCTGCATGAACGGACGACCCGATGCGCCATGGACTTTCCCGGTCGAAGGTGGCGCATCGTTTTCAATGAGTATTTTGCAAAAAGGCTGCATTGAAGCGGGTTTTGACAATGGTGAGCGGTTCCGTCTTGAAGGCGGTTACGTCAGCCTGACTGCCACCGGAGAACACCTCTCCGGCTGGGATACTTTTACTGCCGAACAGGGATTTCGCCTGGTGAATATTCATCTTACGCCGGAGGCACTTTGCGGCCTGACCGGGCTGAACATGGATGATGTGCAAAGGTATATGAAATCCGCAATCGGCGTAATGCCGCATATCAATGCCAGTGTCGCGATGATGCCGATTTTTAGCAGTCTGCAAAGGCTGGCCGCCGAGATCGCCCAATGTAGCTATCTGGACAGCAAAGCGAGAAACGTCTTTCTCTGCGCTAAAGTCTGCGAGGCGATTGCCGCGATGCTGGACACCTGTTCCCGTGAGCAGGGCAGTGCCTCAACCCTGAAGGCGGTTCCGTCCGATCGCCTGCGACTACTACAGGCGCGCGCCATGCTGGAAGATCGTCATCATGAATCATGGAGCGTGCAGTCCCTGGCCCAGGCCGTTGGGCTGAATGAAAAACGACTGCAGGCAGGTTTTAACGCGCTTTACGGCAGCACTGTGCACGAATCTCTGACCCGAATCCGCCTTGACGTTGCGCTGGCAATGCTCTCTTCCGGTGCTAACGTGACGGATACTGCCCAGGCGGTGGGCTTTGCCAACGTCAGCCACTTCAGCAAAGTGTTTCGCAACACCTTTGGCATCTCCCCTAAGCGCTGGGTCCACGGCCACCGCGCCACGGAATAATCCCGATCTAACCCCGATTTCCTACAGAATAATCCCCACATTCCCGCATCACGGCGTAAGCAACATGTAAAAATGTTGCCGGATTAGACAACTTTTGTCTGAAATGCGGTAGCAGCGATTTTCGCCTTCCCCTAGCATCCTGGCTTCGGCAAAAAATGTGCGAGTCAATTACGAAATAATTCTAATTATCACTATCACTCGCATTTCTATAACCATGCAAAAGGTTATTCCTCTTCCTAACAGGCTGATAAAGACATGACTCGGGATCGTAAAGGGGCCAAAGACGGCGGCACTCTCACCAAAATCACCTTTCTTACTCTGATTTCATTATCCGGCGGGCAGGCGCTGGCACAGCAAACCACCGCAGATAGCTCAGCAGAATCGCCTGCAAAGCCTGCCACATCGGTGCCTGCGGATACCCTGACCGTGACCGAAAGCACCCCGGCTCCCCTGCCGCCTAAAAGCGGGATAAACGCCGGAGCCAGCAGAAAAGATATTGAGCGCCGCAATGCCAGCCATCTGAGCGACATCGTGGACCAAATCTCCGGGACCTCGATGAACAGTCTGTATGCACGCCCCGATGTGTCTATAGGTATTCAGGGCGTTGCCGGTTTTGGTCGCGTCTCCCAGCAGTTGGAAGGGGTCTCACAGAACTTTACCGCTTTCACCAAAGACATCGGCCAGACCGGCTCGATCTACGTGGAGCCGCTGTTCCTGCAGTCCATCGATGTCAGCCGCGGCGTCAACACCTCAACCAGTACTCTGGGCAGTCTTGGCGGCAGCGTGAACTTCCGCTATCTGGATATGGATGACGTGTTGCGCCCGGGTAAAAATCTGGGTGGCCTGGTACGGGGTTCCACCGGCTTCAGCCAGTACGGTAACGGACAGGAACCCTCCGGAGCGGCTTTCCTCGCCGGGCGCGA
Source organism: Pantoea coffeiphila (assembly GCF_016909495.1). GTDB lineage: Bacteria > Pseudomonadota > Gammaproteobacteria > Enterobacterales > Enterobacteriaceae > Erwinia > Erwinia coffeiphila. The sequence continues at coordinate 58,628 of NZ_JAFBFW010000011.1, forward strand.
TGAAAACTGGGACGTACTGTTGGGGGTATCCCGCAGTAAAAACGACGCCTACCGCATCGGCAGCCATTTTAATCAGGGCGCAATGTTGAATGGCTTTCACGCTACCAACATGCAGTTCTCTGACGATCAAAACAATACCTATTATTCTGCAGAAAACTGCCGCTACGGTAGCATCAACGGTATTTCAGGCGGCTATCAGGACGGCCTGAGCAACTGCATGCTTACCCCGCAGCGCCTGCAATGGTTACAGCAGGCGGCCAAATCCGGCGCATTAAAAGGCACCGAGCGCAAAGCCGATTCACAGATGCTGAGGCTGCGCCATTTCTTCAATGATGAGGCCACCCAAAGTCTGGAACTGTTCGCCTCCGCCAGCCATTCCCGCTATGAAAGCGATCAGCAGCCGAACGTGAAAGCGCTGAATGACGGTACGGAAGCGGAATGGGGCAGTAGCCCCTGGTCGGTAAAAAACGATCTCGACAGCCGGATGCTCAGCCTGAAGTATCAGGCGGCGTTCACCGATCTGTTCAATCCAAGCGTGCAGATTTATCACGAACAGCAGCGGCGTAAACAGGGGTGGCTGGGATCGGCAGGCTCATACGCTTATAACCAGGACATGCACTACAACGTTGATAACAAGTCCAACGGCATCAAACTGGCCAACAGCAGCCATTTCAGCCTGCCGGTTGTCGGGGACTGGCGGCTGGATAGCGGCGTGGAGTACCGCAGCGAAAAGAAAAAGGTCGACGCCTTCACCGAAGAGGATGCGTTACACAAGCAGTATCTGAGCTGGGGCTACGACTACCCGATCCCAAAGTGGGATAACGATTCCCGCACCACCACCAAAAGCCTTGCACTGGCGCTAAGCACCGATGATAACGGCCCGCTGCAAATTAGCGCAGGGGTGGGCTATCAGCGGGTGGATATGACGATCTACGATCCCCACTATCGCAGCGGTAACACCAGCAAGGCTGGCACGATCGCCAGTTTCGGTACATTGATCGACGGTTATGTTGGGCAGGGTTATGACTACAATCAAGCCTACGATCTGGCTTTTCAGGATCTCAGCGCCCAAACCAATGACCTGAAGATTGATCCAGAAGAAGGCACCACGCGCTGGGTCACCGATAATCAGAAACAGCATTACAACCTGAAATCCGGCAACCTCGCGGTGCAGTATACCCTTGCGGATACCGGGCTGACCCCTTACGCCTCACTGGGCTACAGTGAGCGCGCCCCCACCAGCAGTGAAATGTATGTTTCCGGAGTCTGGATGCGGCAGGCATTTCTGGTTAATCCCGACCTGAAACCGGAAAAAAACCTGTCGTTACAGCTGGGCGTCAATTATCACCGCCCTGCGCTGTTTATCGCTTCGGATGAGTTTACCGCCGGCGTGGGCTTCTATCGCAACCGGATCAAAAACTATATCGGCTACGGCCCGCTATGGATGCGCGATGATGTTATCGGGGAAAGTGGCGGCAGCACAGGCCAGAGCGTCGGTAACGTGAATAACCTCAACGCCGTGATCCGCCAGGGTTTTGAATTTAATCTGGCGTATAAACAACCGCTGTTCTACATCCGCAGCAATTTGACGGTTCCACTTCGCCACGACAATAAGATGTGCAGCGCGAATTCGCCAAGCGGAAGTTATTATCATCAGAGCTATAACGAAGCGGGTGACACCATCTATACCCAGGGCGGCGGCAACGGCGGGTCGCAGTGCTATTCCGGCTGGAACTGGATGGAAACCAGCCTGATCGAGCCAGTGCGGGGCAGTATCACCGCCGCAATCACCCCATATCACGGTAAGTTAGAGCTGGGAACCACCCTGCAATATCGCGGTAAACAGCGCGCTTCCTACTGGTATGTCAAAGATGCGCAGGCCGGTCCTTATGCGGAGCAAAATTCTCAGCTGCCGCTACCCGATGGCGACGGCTGGCTCACCGCCAACCTGTGGCCAAAAACCATTAAAGTCGATCTGTTTGCCAACTACCAGGCCACGGAAGATTTGAAGCTGGGAGTATACCTGGCCAACCTGACCGACCAGATGGACGGCACCCCGACCAGCATGGGCTACAACTTCTACCCGGGCCGCACGTTAACGGCGAATATGGAGTATCGCTTCTGATCGCATGGCCGGGTGGATTCCCGGCCTGATTCTTTTTTGGGGAGACCCATCTCCCCGCTGCTTTCTCATCATCCTGTGGGTTGCATCCCCGCCTCATCTCATCACAAAATAGCGTTTTCTCTGGTTACGGCATGGGTTAACGATGAAAACCAAACTGATCACCCGCGGCGGCTACAACCTGCTGAAGCAGGAACTGGACTACCTGTGGCGTGAAGAACGCCCGGAAGTGACAAAAAAAGTCACCTGGGCTGCCAGCCTCGGCGACCGCAGCGAAAACGCCGACTACCAGTACAATAAAAAGCGCCTGCGTGAAATCGACCGCCGGGTGCGCTATCTGACCAAGTGCCTGGAGCAGCTGCGCATTGTCGATTATTCCCCGCAGCAGGATGGCAAAGTCTTTTTCGGCGCCTGGGTTGAGGTGGAAAACGACGACGGCGACATCAAGCGCTTTCGCATCGTCGGCTACGACGAAATCTTCGGGCGCAACGACTATATCTCTATCGACTCGCCGATGGCCCGTGCGCTACTGAAAAAAGAAGTGGGCGATGCCGCCACCGTGCATACCCCGGTAGGTGACGCGCTGTGGTACGTGAACGATATCAGCTATATAGAAGAGTCCTAATTACGCGGCGATAACCGGTTGCATCACGATTACACCGCCTCAGGGTTGGCATTTTTCGCCTGCAATCCGTATAACTGTCCCCTATTTCTTAAGCCAAAAAAGTATCCCAATGATGAAAGATTCGCTGAGCCGCATTATTGCAGATGAACTCAAGGCCAGAGCAGAACAGGTAGAAGCCGCTGTTCGCCTGCTGGACGAAGGCAATACCGTTCCGTTTATTGCCCGCTATCGTAAGGAAGTGACCGGAGGGCTGGACGATACCCAGCTGCGTACGCTGGAGACGCGCCTCGGGTATCTGCGCGAACTGGAAGATCGCCGCCAGTCGATTCTGAAATCCATCGATGACCAGGGCAAGCTGAGCAACGAGCTTGCCGCCGCCATTAACGGCACGATGAGCAAAACCGAGCTGGAAGATCTCTACCTCCCTTATAAACCGAAGCGCCGCACCCGCGGGCAGATCGCCATTGAAGCCGGGCTGGAGCCGCTGGCCGATACGCTGTGGCAGGATCCGTCGCAGGACCCTGAACAGCGGGCTGCGGGCTTTGTCGATGCGGATAAAGGCGTCGCAGATGTGAAAGCCGCCCTCGACGGCGCGCGCTATATCCTGATGGAACGCTTTGCCGAAGACGCATCGCTGCTGGCGAAAGTGCGTGATTATCTGTGGAAAAACGCCCACCTGGTATCCCGCGTCATTGAAGGTAAAGAGGACGAAGGTGCCAAGTTCCGCGACTACTTCGACCATCATGAAGCGCTGGCCACCGTGCCTTCACACCGCGCGCTGGCGATGTTTCGCGGCCGCAACGAAGGTATTTTGCAGCTGTCGCTGAACGCTGACCCGCAGTTTGATGAGCCGCCGCGCGAAAGCCACGGTGAGCAGATCGTCACCGATCATCTCGGCCTGCGCCTCAACAACGCGCCCGCCGATGCCTGGCGTAAAGCCGTGGTCAGCTGGACCTGGCGCATCAAAGTCCTGCTGCACCTGGAAACCGAGCTGATGGGCACGGTACGCGAGCGTGCGGAAGATGAAGCGATTAACGTCTTTGCCCGTAACCTGCACGACCTGCTGATGGCAGCACCGGCGGGCATGCGCGCCACCATGGGCCTTGACCCGGGACTGCGCACCGGGGTGAAAGTGGCCGTGGTTGACGCCACCGGCAAGCTGGTTGCCACGGATACCATTTACCCACACACCGGGCAAATCGCCAAAGCGGCTTCCGCCGTTGCCGCGCTGTGTGCGAAACACCATGTGGAGCTGACCGCTATCGGTAACGGAACCGCCTCCCGCGAGACCGAGCGCTTCTACCTGGATGTACAAAAACAGTTCCCGCAGGTACAGGGCCAGAAAGTGATCGTCAGCGAGGCCGGTGCATCCGTTTACTCGGCTTCCGAGCTGGCAGCACAGGAATTCCCCGATCTGGATGTATCGATTCGCGGCGCGGTCTCCATTGCCCGCCGCCTGCAGGACCCGCTCTCCGAGCTGGTGAAAATCGACCCGAAATCCATCGGCGTTGGTCAGTACCAGCACGACGTCAGCCAGAGCCAGCTGGCGAAAAAGCTGGATGCGGTCGTCGAAGACTGCGTTAACGGCGTCGGCGTGGATCTCAACACCGCCTCAGTACCACTGCTGACCCGAGTGGCGGGCCTGAGCAAAATGATTGCCCAAAACATTGTCAGCTGGCGCGATGAAAACGGCCGTTTCCAGAACCGCCAGCAGCTGCTGAAAGTCAGCCGTCTGGGGCCGAAAGCGTTTGAGCAGTGCGCCGGCTTCCTGCGCATCAGCCAGGGCGATAACCCGCTGGATGCCTCCACGGTTCACCCGGAAGCCTATCCGGTCGTCGAGCGTATTCTGGCGTCAACCGGGCAGTCACTGGGCGACCTGATGGGCAATCCCAGTGAACTACGCAACCTGAAGGCGGTGGATTTCACCGATGAGCGCTTTGGGGTGCCGACCGTCAGCGACATCATCAAAGAGCTGGAAAAACCAGGCCGCGACCCGCGCCCTGAGTTTAAAACCGCCCAGTTTGCTGAAGGCGTGGACACCATGAACGATCTGCTGCCGGGCATGGTGCTGGAAGGATCGGTGACCAACGTCACTAACTTTGGTGCCTTCGTTGATATCGGCGTACATCAGGACGGGCTGGTGCATATCTCCTCGCTGTCGGATAAGTTTGTCGACGATCCGCACAAAGTGGTGAAAGCCGGGGATATCGTTAAAGTGAAGGTCATGGAAGTGGATTTACAGCGTAAGCGCATCGCCCTGACCATGCGTCTTGACGAACAGCCGGGGGAAACCAACGCCCGTCGCGGCGGCGGCAACAATAACAGCAGCGCCAATAACCGGGACAACGCCCGCCCGGCGAAAAGCACTAAACGCCCTGCCGCACAGCCTGCGGGCAACAGCGCGATGGGCGATGCGCTGGCTGCCGCATTCGGTAAAAAACGCTAACAGCTCCACGGGCGGATCGATCGATCCGCTCTCTTTGCTACGATCTGCTGCCACATGCAGTGCCAACATTGCGCCATATCAATACCATCGATAATCACTCTCATTAAAATTTTCATTGGTTGATTATCACTCATTTTTATCTACATGGCGGGCACAGGCATGCAACTGATACCAAAACAGCGTTATCGCATTCTTCGTTTTTCTCCCGAGGTCAGTCCGGTATTCCGCCAGAAACTGATGGCCCTGGGCTTACTGCCCGGTTCAACATTCCAACTGGTTCGCATCGCACCACTCGGCGATCCGTTACAAATTAAAACGCCGCGCATCAGCCTGATGCTGCGGAAGAAAGATCTCGCCCTGCTTCAGCTTGAAAGCCTTGCGGCCGCCGGGGCAGAAATATGAAATCCTGTACTATCGCACTCACCGGTAACCCCAATGTGGGTAAAACCACCCTTTTTAATCAGCTGACCGGATCGCGGCAGCGGGTCGGTAACTGGGCGGGCGTCACCGTTGAACGCAAGGAGGGAATGTTCAGCACCCCGCAGAATCAGGTGCGGCTGGTTGATCTTCCCGGCACCTACTCACTCACCACGCTGTCTACGCAGGCGTCGCTGGACGAGCAGATTGCCTGCCATTACCTGCTCAGCGGAGAAGCGGAGCTGGTGATTAACGTGGTGGATGCCAGTAATCTGGCGCGCAATCTTTATCTCACCACTCAGCTGCTGGAAATGGGGCAGCCCTGCATCGTTGCGCTGAATATGCTGGATATCGCCGAGCGCCAGCAGATTCATATTGATAGCAACGCGCTCTCGCTGGCGCTGGGTTGCCCGGTAATACCGCTGATCTCCACCCGTGGCAAGGGCATCGATGCGCTGAAACAGGCTATCGATCGCCACGATCGGACCGGGCCAGAGATGATCGTTGACTACCCGCAACCGCTACAGGAGGCAATCGATCGTCTTGTCGCCGCGCAGCCGGAAGCATTACCGGACAAACAAAAGCACTGGCTGGCGCTGCAAATGCTGGAGGGTGATATCTGGAGCCGACAGCAGGCCGGTGAAGCCACCGCGCTACTGGCGGATCTCCTCCATAACCTCGGCGACGATGCCGCGCAGTCCATTGCCAGCAGCCGTTACCAGAAAATCGATGCGCTGTGCATTGATGCCATCGCCCACGGCACAACCGGTGCCAGTTTTTCGCAGCGGCTCGACCAGCTGGTAATGAACCGCTGGCTGGGGCTACCGATATTTTTCCTGGTGATGTATCTGATGTTCTTTATGGCGATCAACCTGGGCGGTGCGCTGCAGCCACTGTTCGATCTCGGTTCCGCCGCCATTTTTATTCAGGGTACCCAGTGGCTGGGCGCCACTCTGCATTTTCCGGACTGGCTGACGCTGTTCCTCGCTCAGGGAGTCGGCGGCGGGATCAATACGGTGATGCCGCTGGTACCGCAGATTGGCTTGATGTTTCTGTTTTTATCGCTGCTGGAAGACTCCGGCTATATGGCGCGTGCCGCCTTTGTGATGGATCGCCTGATGCAGGCGCTGGGGCTACCCGGTAAATCCTTTGTACCGTTAATTGTCGGCTTTGGCTGTAACGTTCCCTCTGTGATGGGAGCCCGTACGCTCGATGCACCACGCGAACGCTTAATGACCGTCCTGATGGCGCCGTTTATCTCCTGCGGTGCGCGTCTGGCCATTTTCGCCGTTTTCGCCGCGGCTTTCTTTGGCCAACACGGTGCACTCATTGTCTTCAGCCTTTATGTCCTGGGCATTGTGGTCGCTATTCTGACCGGGCTGGTGCTGAAACACACGCTGATGCGCGGCACCGCCAGCCCGTTTGTCATGGAGCTACCGGTCTGGCACATTCCGCATCTGAAAAGCCTGCTGCTGCAAAGCTGGCAGCGTCTGCGCGGTTTCGTACTTCGTGCTGGCAAGGTAATCGTGCTGGTCAGCATGCTGATTGGGGCACTGAATAGCTTTTCGTTAAGCGGAGAACCCGTCAGCGATTTGAACCAGTCCGCCCTTGCCAGCGTTAGCCGCACGCTAACGCCGCTGCTTTCCCCAATCGGCGTGACGGACGATAACTGGCAGGCGACCGTCGGCCTGCTAACCGGTGCCATGGCGAAAGAAGTCGTGGTCGGTACGCTGAATACGCTGTATACCGCAGAAGCTATCCAACATCAGCCGTTTGATGCCGCGGAGTTCAGCCTCTCCCACCAGCTGCTGGAAGCCCTTAACGAAACCTGGCAGGGGGTGAAAAGCACCTTCAGCCTGAGCGTACTCTCTAACCCGATTGAAGCCAGCAAAGGTGATGCTGAAATGGCCGGCGGCGCAATGGGGACCATGCACAGTAAATTTGTCAGCGATGCTGCGGCCTACAGTTATCTGATTTTCGTTCTGCTGTATGTTCCCTGTGTATCGGTAATGGGCGCAATCGCTCGTGAAAGCAGCAGCCGCTGGATGCTGTTTTCCATTTTCTGGGGGCTGGATCTCGCCTGGTCTCTGGCTGCGATGTTTTATCAGCTAGCCAGCTTCCAGCAGCACCCGGGGAGCAGCAGCCTGATTATCGCTATCGTCGTGCTGGTCAATATTGTGGTGCTGGCGCTGCTGCGCAGGATCAAGCTTAAACCGATGCTAATCCCGGTTAAAAATATTACCCACGCCTGCAAAGGCTGCGAGCAAAGTAAAAACTGCCACTAATATTCTGCGGCGGAAAGGACAGAAGAAGTTGCGAATCTGATACCAGAGTCTACAGTGAAAAATAACGCCTGAACTCTTCGCCTGCGGTGGCCCGTTCACGACACATGGATATCATCAGTAGCTTAATCGATCGCATCTATGACGCTTCCTTTCCCCCTGCCGCGCTGCATCGGCTGCGCGCGCAAATTGACGATGCGCGCGAGCGTATATGCTATCAGCGCAAGCCGCACTGGGATGAAAAAGATGTGGTACTGATAACCTATGCCGACCAGTTCCGCGAGGACGACACCGCCACATTAACCACCTTTACCCGCTTCTATCTGCAACATCTGCAAACAACGTTTAACCTGGTTCATCTGCTGCCTTTTTTCCCGTGGTCCTCGGACGATGGCTTTTCCGTTATTGATTACCACCGCATCGATCGGCACTGCGGAGACTGGCAGGATATTGCCCGGCTCCACCAGCATACCCGGCTGATGTTCGATTTTGTCTGTAATCATATTTCGGCAGAAAGCCGCTGGTTCAAAGGCTATCTGGCACAGGACCCACGCTGGGATGACTTTTTTATCAGCATGCCACCCGCTACCGATCTGAGTGCCGTCACCCGCCCGCGCACCTCCCCGCTGCTAACGCCGTTCACTCTGGCAGATGGCGAAACGCGCTTTGTCTGGACAACCTTCAGCGCTGACCAGATTGACCTCAATTTTGCCAACCCGGAAGTGCTGATAGACATGATGGCGGTGCTGCTGGACTATCTGCAAAAAGGGGCAGACTACGTACGGCTGGATGCGGTTGGCTATATGTGGAAAACTCCCGGCACCTCCTGCATTCACCTGGAGAAAACTCATCAGCTGGTTAAACTGATGCGCGCCGTTGCCGATGAGGTCGCGCCGGGGACGGTGATCCTGACGGAAACCAACGTGCCGCACAAAGATAACATTAGTTACTTTGGCAGCGGCACGGATGAAGCGCAGATGGTTTACCAGTTCTCACTGCCGCCGCTGGTACTGCACGCCATCCATTACGGGTCGTCACGCGCCCTGAAGCAGTGGGCCGCATCGCTCGACGCCAACAGCGGTAGCACCACCTTTTTTAACTTCCTTGCCTCCCACGACGGCATCGGACTGAACCCGCTGCGCGGCATTCTGCCGGAAACCGAGATCGTCTCGCTGGTGCGCGACCTGGCAAACGAAGGCGCGCTGATCTCCTATAAAAACAATCCCGACGGCACCACCAGCCCGTACGAAATTAACGTCACCTACATGGATGCGTTAAATAAAAAGGATGATGACGACGACACCCGCCTGCGGCGCTTTATGCTGGCGCACGCGCTGCTGCTGGCGTTTCCCGGCGTACCGGCGGTCTATGTGCAAAGTCTGCTTGGCTCGCGCAACGATGTTGAAGGGGTCAGGCGTGCCGGCTACAACCGGGCCATCAACCGAGAGAAGTATTCACTGGGTGATATCGAACAGGCACTAACCGATCCCGCCACGCTACGGCATCGGGTGTTTAATGCGATGCGTGAACTGATTCAGGTTCGCCAGCGGCAGCCTGCTTTCCATCCCGATAATCCACTAAAAATTCTGGAAAGCGAAAACACGCTGCTGGTGATGCAACGCGAAGCACCGGGCAGCGGAGATACCCTGCTGTGCATCTACAATTTGAGTGAGAAGGCGATGAGCTACGCGCTACCGGATGACAGGCTGTATCGCGACGTGATTAATGGAAATCGGATGAACAAAGCGGGGCCACTCAGTCTGGCCCCGTGTGATTATTACTGGCTGCAGGCGGAATAAAGCGCCATGCAACGGGGCTTATTTATAAACTTCAGCTTCTGCCAGCGTACGGCCACGCTCTTCAGCGGCGATAATCACGTAGTAACGGCCGCCTAATTTATCCGCCTTGGCAGACAGATCCGCTTTAGCATCCATTGGCGCATTGGTGCCGGTAGTGGTAATCACACCAATTTTATCCAGATTCATGTCCTGAACCTGCTGGCGGCTGATTTCTTGGGCGGCTGAAGCATTAAATGCTAACGTTGCTGTGAATAATAATGCAGTAGCAGAAATAATTTTTTTCATGATTTGTCCTCTCCTTAGGCTAGATCCGAATAACTTCGGCAGCGTAAAGACTCTCACGCCGCCGACTTCATTATTAACCGGATCTGACAGACAAACCAACCGGATAACCTACGATATTATGGACAAAAAGTGGCATTTCCCTGTCCATCATTCGCTTATTTTTTACACTCATCATTATTGGCCGTCTGAGAGCAAAAAAATGGGTTATCAAAAAGTTAAACCATATGATGGGTTTTATATTATTTTGTAAAATCAATAATATATTGGCTAAACTCTTCGGGGTGAGAAATAAACGGCGCGTGCGCGGCTTTTTCCATGATAATGCTGGAACTGGCTGGCCATAGCGTATCCAGCAGCGGGGCAACCTTACGCGGCACCAGACCATCGAGTTTACCGTACACACGCAGCAGCGGAAGATTCAGTGAAATCAGGTCCGTTCTTAAATCAACATCCCTGAGTATTTCCAGCCCGGCATTCAACACCTCAACGGACGGCATCGGATGATCCAGCACCGCGCTTTTCAGCGATCGGGCGTCCTGACGGGCGCTCTCAGTACCGAGGGTTTGCAGGGCAAGAAAGCGTTCAACCGTTCGCTGGAAATCTTCACTGAGCTGCTGCTGAAAGCCGCTCAGCGTTTCAGGCCGGATACCCGGCCAATCCTCTGCTGCGCTGAAACGTGGTGAAGACGCTACCGTAATCAGTGCTTCAACCCTGTCGGGATGCTGGAGCGCAAGTCTGCTGGCAACCAGTCCGCCCAGCGACCAGCCAAGCCATACCGCCTTCTCGGGTGCCTGCGGCAGTATCGATGCCACCATTTCATCCAGCGACATCGCCGGAAAGCCCTGGCTGCGGCCATATCCCGGCAGATCCACCAGGTGCAGACAAAAATGCGCGCTGAGTCGATCGCTGATGCAATGCCACACGCTGGCATTCAGCCCCCATCCGTGCAGCAGCACAAGATGACGATCTCCCTGGCCAATGGTCTCCCAGTAAAGCGGCTTCATAGGTTATGGTCCTGTGTTTTACGTCGATGAGGTGATCATGCTACCAATGCCAGCCGCCTGTTGGCTATGCCAGATGCCGCTGAATCTGGCACACCACGGCGTATGCAGCGTCTGCCTGCGCCCTTTACTGCGGCAATACCCCAGCTGCCCGCGCTGTGGTTTAGCCAGCGGCCATTCATCACGCCCCTGCGGGCGCTGCCTGCTGCGCCCACCGCCCTGGCAGCATCTGCTGGCCGTAACGCCGTGGCAGCCGCCGTTAAAGATCTTAGTGAACCGGCTAAAATTTTATCGTGCCACCGCACAGGCGGTGATGCTGGCGCGGCTGATTTTGTTAAGGTGGTTAGATACACGCCGCAATAACGGGCTGTTACGCCCTGATTTATTACTGTGTGTGCCGCTGCATTCCCGCAGAGCGTGGCATCGCGGCTATAATCAGTTAGATGATATGGCGCAGTGCCTGGCCCACTGGACGCGCTGCCGCTACGACCGCCGGGGCCTGATGCGCATCCGCAAAGGGAAAATCCAGCATCGACTCAATGCGCTGGCCCGCCGCCGCAACCTGCGCGGTGCTTTTCGGGTCATGGCGGAGGTCAGCGGGCGTCATATTGCCCTGCTGGATGATGTCGTGACTACCGGCAGCACGGTTGCCGAAATCAGCCGTATACTACTGGCCGCCGGTGCCGCCAGCGTACAGATATGGTGCCTGTGCCGAACCTTGTAGCGGGTCGGAGATGGGCGTATTATAACCAATGAATTTTGTTAACTATTGAGCAATCGCCATGATCGTTATTACTGACTCTGCACAAGAGCACTTTGCAAAACTGCTGTCAAAGCAGGAAGATGGCACCCAGATTCGCGTATTCGTTATTAACCCGGGTACGCCCACCGCCGAGTGCGGCGTTTCCTACTGCCCGCCCGATGCAGTAGAAGCAACCGATACTGAACTGAAGTTTGACAAGCTGTCGGCATTCGTTGACGAGCTCAGCGCACCGTACCTGGAAGACGCAGAGATCGATTTCGTTACCGATAATCTCGGCTCACAGCTGACGCTGAAAGCGCCAAACGCCAAAATGCGTAAAGTGAACGATGATGCCCCTCTGGTTGAGCGCGTTGAGTATCTGCTTCAGGCGCAAATCAACCCACAGCTGGCCAGTCACGGCGGTAAAGTTTCGCTGATGGAAATCACCGACGAAGGCTTCGCCATTCTGCAATTCGGTGGCGGCTGTAACGGCTGTTCCATGGTTGACGTCACGCTGAAAGAAGGGATTGAAAAAGAGATGTTGCAGGCCTTCCCTGAACTCAAAGGCGTGCGCGATCTGACCGAACATCAGCGCGGCGAGCACTCCTTCTACTGATCGCAGCCGGTTATTCTCTCTTCCCGGGCGGCCTTATGGCCGCCTTTTTCATTTATGCCTTCGCTATTTCTCTCACTTTTGCATCTAAAAAAAGTTCGTTATACAGAAAGAGCTTAACGCAGGTTTAGCTATGGATCTTTCAGCTTACACGTGTACACTGAAATTTCCTTTCGTAACCCGGGTGAAAGCATTATCTATGAATAATATAAGAGTGGTTATTACCGGCATGGGGCTAACAGGCCCTCTGGGAAACGGCGTGAACGGCAGCTGGCAGCGCCTGGTTGCAGGTAAATCAGGTGTTTCTGCACTCCCTGCAGATGCCTACGGCGACACGGCCATACGCGTGGGTGGACAGGTTCCCGATGTGAATCAGGACCCTGAGTATGGGTTAGATCTTGATGCTTTAATCCCGCATAAAGAACAGCGAAAATCCGATCGTTTTATTCATCTGGCGCTGGCTGCGGCCGAAGAAGCGGTCAACCAGGCTAACCTGCGTAACCTTAGCGAAGCGGCACGGGTGCGGGTTGCCACCATTATTGCCACCGGTATTGGCGGCTTCCACGCTATCAGTAATGCGGTAAAAACCGTGGCGGAAAAAGGCAGCCGTCGCCTCTCCCCCTTCACGATTCCTTCGTTTATTGCCAACCTTGCCGCGTCACAGGTAGCGATAAAATATGGCTTTAAAGGCATGCTGGGCACGCCGGTTTCCGCCTGTGCCGCCAGCATTCAGAGCATTGGCGATGGCCTGCGCGCCATTCGCTGTGGCGAAGCCGATATCGCCGTGGTCGGCGGCAGTGAGTCCTGCATCAATCCGGTTTCGCTGGGCGGTTTCCAGGCCGCGCGCGCACTTTCTACCGCCTGGAACGAACAGCCGGAACGGGCATCAAGGCCGTTTGATGCCGGGCGGGACGGTTTCGTGATGGGTGAAGGAGCAGGCATGCTGGTGCTGGAAGAACTCGAGCACGCTCGCCAGCGCGGTGCAACCATCCTCGGAGAGGTTGTTGGCTACGGTACCACCTCGGATGCTTATCACATTACCTCCGGGCCGGAAGATGGCGAAGGCGCCGTCAGATCGATGCAGATGGCTCTGGCACAGGCGAAGCTAACCGGCAGTGATATCGACTATGTTAATGCTCATTCCACCTCAACCCCGGTGGGCGATCTGGCGGAAATTAACGCCCTGCTGAAAGTGCTGGGGGAAGGCGCGAAAACCGCGATTTCGTCTACCAAGTCGGCTACCGGTCACCTGCTGGGTGCGGCCGGAGCGGTAGGTTCGATCTTCTCTCTGATGGCAATACGTCAGCAGATAGCACCGCCGTCGCTGAATATTGAGCGGCTGGATGACGCAGCGAAAGGATTAGACGTGGTGCGGAATACCGCCCGTCCGATGGCGATCCACACCGCGCTGGTAAACGGATTTGGCTTCGGCGGCGTGAATGCCTCGGTAATATTTAAAGCCTTTAAAGAGTAATCTGTGGCCGCCTCCGCCACGCTAAGTGACAGAGGCGGCAGTTCAGGCGTTTTTTCCTGCTCTGCGGCGTCGATCGAGGTCGCTAATCAACCGGTTTATCCCTTCATCAGCAAACATGTCCTCTATGCTGAGGCTGAGTTTTCTGCGCCAGTTGGGGTACTGATCGGTGGTACCGGGTACGTTGACCGGCTTCGCCATATCCAGCCAGTCCTCCGGTTGCAGTCCCAGCAGCGCGCTGTTGCTGTCGGCAATGTAACGCTGCATCCCGCGATTCAGGGTGGCATCCATTTCACGTTTATCCGCCCGCTTAGCATAGCGCTTTGGTACGCAGCCGAAGCGGTGTAACGCATCCAGCAGCGCCTGCTTCTGCTTCGCACGGTCAGCAAACAGCCCGCTTAGCACCACTTTATCCGGATACAGGCCCAGCGTTTCTCCCAGGGTTAAATCCCCGACATTCCAGAACCCACGCAGCGTTGGCAGATCGTGCGTAGTCGCGCTGGCCATGGACTGACGCGGCCAGTCAGCCGGTGGTCGCCAGGTGTCTTTATCCTGCTGCTCGAAGTACAGCACCTTCCACGAATAGATCCCGCTGTCACGCAGCTTACCGACGATTTCAGCCGGAACGGTGCCCAGATCCTCACCGATCACCATGCACTGATGACGCTCGCTTTCCAGCGCGAGGATCGCCATCAGATCGTCAACCGGATAGTAAACGTACGCGCCAAAATTGGCGGTTTCACCATAGGGTATCCACCACAGGCGCAGCAGCGACATCACATGATCGATACGCAGCGCGCCGCAGCTGGCCATATTGGCCCGCAGGAGATCGATAAAGGGCTGATAGCCGCGGGCCGCCATCACATGCGGGTCCATCGGCGGCAGCCCCCAGTTTTGCCCCAGCGGCCCGAGAATATCCGGCGGAGCGCCTACCGATGCCTTCAGACAATACAGCTCGCGATCGCACCAGGTTTCCGAACCGCCCTCGGCAACGCCAACCGCCAGGTCACGATAAAGGCCAATCGGCATGCCCTGCTGCTGGCTGAACTGCCAGCATTCATCAAACTGGCGGTGCGCCTGCCACTGCAACCACAGCCAGAAGCGCACCTCATCCTCGTGGCGCTGGCAGAACTGCTGCACCGCATCGCTGTCGCCATGCTGCCAGGCTTCCGGCCACACCGGCCAGCCCCAGCGGCTGGCATCCTCTTGCAGCATATAAGCGTGGATAGCATCGTAGGCTGCCTGGTTAAACAGGCTTTCCCCACCGCAGGTAATAAACTGCTCGAATTCCAGACGCGTCCGGTCCTCGGGCAGCCGGCTGCTGAAGTGCTGCCACGCATAGCGCAGGCCCTGAATTTTTAGCGCGCCCACCGGGCCATAATCCACCCAGTCGGCTTCGCGTACCGCCGCCAGCGTGGCCTGAGTTTCGCTCTGCTGCCACCAGCGCTGTGCTTCCTCGCTCTGCTGGAAATCAACTATTGCCGCAACGTCGATATACATCACGTTCAGCCAGCGACGGGAGGATGGACTGTACGGACTGGCATTCTCCGGCGCGGCCGGATAGAGGGCGTGAACGGGGTTCAGGCCGATAAACGCGCCGCCTCGCTGAGCCACTTCGCCGACCATCCGCTTCAGATCGCCAAAGTCGCCCATCCCCCAGTTATGGGCGGAACGCAGAGTATAAAGCTGGACGCAGGAACCCCACAGCTTCTCGCCCTGCTTCAGGGCGGCAGGCTCATAGCAGCGCTTCGGCGCGATAATCACCCGGCACAGCCACTGCTTTTTCCCTTGGCTAAGCAGCAGCTGATGGTAGCCGTTCGGCAGGCGTGACGGCAGTGTCAGCGTTTCTCCCGCCGCAACTCGCCCGTGAAACTCTTTGCCCTTTTCCGTATGAAAATGCCACTGGTACTCACCGCTGCCGCCGATGCTGAGCCGCTGCTCGCGCTTGCTGAGCAGCACTTTGCACGGCGGCAGCGGCACGCGATCGGCTTTTGGCACCTCGTGCATCGCCGCCAGCAGCTTTTGCCGCGTTGCCAGCGGAATCACTTCCGGCTCACCTTTGGCGTTGATGTATTCCGCTGCGATACCTGCGGCAGCGGCGGCATGTTCAAATTGCTGATGATCCATAGGCTGTCCTTAGCGTTTTGCCTGCCAGATGCGCTGCTGATAATCGCGGATTGAACGATCGGAGCTGAACATTCCGGTACGCGCGGTGTTGAGAACGGCCGCGCGGCTCCAGGCTTCCTGGTCGCGATACAGTGCTTCCACCCGCAGCTGCGCCTCGCAGTAGCTGGCAAAGTCCGCCAGCACCAGCCACGGATCGCCGCCTTTCGTCAGGCTGTGCAGCATCATATCGAAGGCGTGTTTATCGCCGCCGCTAAAGAAGCCGTTCTCCAGCTCTTTCAGCAGGCTATCCAGGTGCTTATCTTTTTTACGCAGCTTCAGCGGATCGTAGCCTCCGGCCTTCAGCGCCTTCACATCGTCCACGCGGTTACCAAAGATAAAGATGTTCTCTTCGCCAACCTGCTCGGCAATCTCAACGTTAGCGCCGTCCATCGTGCCGACAGTCAGCGCGCCGTTCAGCGCCAGCTTCATATTGCCGGTACCGGAAGCCTCATAGCCCGCCGTGGAGATCTGCTCGGAAAGATCCGCCGCCGGGATCATCAGCTCCGCCGCCGTAATGCGGTAGTCAGGGATAAACACCACTTTCAGCTTATCGCCGATCAGCGGATCGTTATTGATCTTCTCCGCTACCTTATTGATGGCAAAGATAATATTTTTTGCCAGATAGTAGCCCGGCGCGGCTTTGGCACCGAACAGGAAGACCCTCGGCACCCAGTCCTGCTTCGGATTGTCGCGCAGGCGCTTATAGCAGGAGAGGATATGCATCAGCCCCAGGTGCTGGCGCTTGTATTCGTGCAGGCGCTTGATCTGCACGTCGAACAGGGCATCCGGGCTGACCACAATGCCGGTGCGCTGCTTAATGTACTCCGCCAGGCGCACTTTATTATCGTGCTTGATCTGGCGGTAGCGCTGACGGAAGGCCTTGTCATCGGCGTACTTTTCCAGCCCGCGCAGGGCATCCAGATTATTGGCCCACTCTTCCTTCAGCGTCTCGTCGATCAGCGCAGAGAGCGCCGGGTTACACTGCTTCAGCCAGCGGCGCGGCGTAATGCCGTTGGTGACGTTATGGAATTTCTCCGGCCACAGCTGGTGATACTCAGGGAACAGATCCTTAACCACCAGATCGGAGTGCAGCGCCGCTACGCCGTTAACGGCAAAGCCGCTGACCACGCACAGGTTCGCCATCCGCACCTGCTTGTCATGAACGACAGCCAGCTTCGCCCAGACTTTTTCATCCCCCGGCCACTGCTTTTCAACCTGCTTTTTAAAGCGGCGATCGATCTCTTTGATCAGCGTAAAGTGGCGCGGCAGCAGGCTGCGAACCAGACGCTCGTCCCAACGCTCCAGCGCTTCCGGCATTAGAGTGTGGTTGGTGTAGGCAAAGGTTTTGCTGACGATCGCCCAGGCGTCGTCCCAGCCGAGCTGATGCTCGTCAATCAGCACCCGCAGCATTTCCGGGATAGCAATGGTCGGGTGGGTGTCGTTGAGCTGGATCACTTCGTAGTCCGGCAGCTCGTGCAGTTTGCGGCCGGCCTGGTGATGGCGGCGCAGAATGTCAGCCACCGAGCAGGCGCACTGGAAATACTGCTGCATCAGGCGCAGGCGCTTGCCTTCCTGATGGTTATCATTCGGATAAAGCACCTTGGTCAGCTTCGCGGCATCAATGCCCTGCTGTTCCGCCTTGAGGAATTTGCCATCGTTAAACAGGGTGAGATCGAACGGATGGGCATGCGTCGCCTGCCACAGGCGCAGCGGCTGCACCACACCGTTGCGATAACCGGTGACAGGCAGATCCCAGGCCTCGCCGCGCAGGGTAAAAGCGGGCTGCCAGCTAAAACCGCCGGAGCCATTCTTCACCACCTTACCGCCGATGCCGACATTCACATCCAGCGCCGCGTTGTGGCGGAACCACGGATAGCTCTCACGGTGCCAGTCATCCGGGGCCTCTTTCTGCTGACCGTCGGCAAACGACTGCCGGAACAGGCCATACTGATAGTTGAGGCCGTAGCCGGTTGCCGACTGCCCCACTGTAGCCATGGAGTCAAGATAGCAGGCCGCCAGGCGTCCAAGACCGCCGTTGCCCAGCGCCGGATCAACCTCCTCTTCCAGCAGTTCGCTCAGGTCACGCTGGTGTTCCGCCAGTGCGGCTTTCACCTCGTCATACCAGCCGAGATTCAGCAGGTTATTGCCGGTCAGTCGTCCAATCAGAAATTCCATCGAGATATAGTTAACGTGCCGCTGCTTTTTATCCACTTTTGCCACCGGCTGCGCCGCCAGCAGTTCGGCCAGCGCACCGCTAATCGCCTGCCACCACTGGTGAGAATTCATCTCAGCGGCGGAGGAATAGCCCAGATGCTGCCACTGACGCGTCAGAGCCGCGTCAAAACGTGCTTTATTGAATTGCTGTTGCGACATAACTTCCCTCACAAAATGGTTTCAAATTGACCAACTACCGTCATGACCCGAAATACTGTGATAAACCGATGCGCACATGCTAACGACGCCGGATGACAGGGCATCATCCCCGGGCAATTTTTACCAGGGAGGAGCCGTGGGGCGTAGGTGAAAATGTGATCGCCAGCACCTTACAGTTAAGACGCCAATGCGAAAAAAAGCTCATCGCATAATGCGATGAGCAAATAAATAACAAGAATGACAATCAGAGGGTATAGCTTGCCGGACCCGTGGCCCGGATGAAACGCACAATCAATCGGCAAAGCGCACTGCCTGGCTAAAAAAAGGTGAGGGAGGTGTGTGTTAAAAGTAATGCGATGTAATTAAGTATGAGTCAATTCATTAATCGCGCCAGCATCTCACGATGTAAAAAATCATAAGGAAATGTGATGCAGTGCAACTTACAGAACGTCCATTTACGCTGCGTCTTGCAATACACGTTATCCTGGTCGAAGGTACTTTAATTACACGCTGCGAAATAATTCATTTTATTTCTTCTTTCGCCATCACACAGTGAAGTGTTCGCCATGCTGATACCCTCAAAACTAAGCAGACCGCTAAGGTTAGAGAATACGCTGGTACGCGATCGCCTGATCGCCAGGCTGGCCAACAGCCATCTGTACCGTCTGGTGCTGGTCACCAGCCCGGCAGGCTACGGTAAAACCACACTGATGGCCCAGTGGGCAGCGGGGAAAAATAACCTGGGCTGGTATTCTCTCGATGAGAGCGATAACTATCCCGAACGCTTCGCCAACTATTTTATGGCGGCCATTCAACAGGCGACCGGCGGCCACTGCGTGCGCAGTGAAGCTCTGGCGCAGAAACGTCAGTATGCTTCACTCAATGCGCTGTTTTCACAGCTGTTTATTGAGCTGGCCGAATGGCAGACGCCACTCACCATTGTGATTGACGATTATCACCAGCTTAATAATGACGTGATCCATCAGGCGATGCGCTTTTTCCTGCGACATCAGCCGGAAAACCTGACGCTGGTGATCCTCTCCCGTAACCTGCCGTCGTTGGGCATTGCCAATCTGCGCGTGCGCGAGCAGCTGCTGGAAATTAACAGCCAGTCGCTGGCCTTCACCCATGAAGAAACCCGCGCGTTTTTCGCCGGCCGCCTGCAGCAGCCGATAGCCGAACAGGAATCACAGCGGCTGTGTGATGAAGTGGCCGGATGGGCCACCGCGCTGCAGCTCATCGCTCTCTCCGCCCGCCAGTCCAATACGCCAACCCATCAGTCTGCCCAGCGTCTGGCCGGGATTAACGCCAGCCACCTGGCCGATTATCTGGTGGATGAGGTGCTGGACTGCGTCGACGATGCCACGCGAAACTTCCTGCTGCGCAGTTCGGTGCTGCGCTCGATGAACGACGGGCTGATTGCCCGCCTGACCAGCGAAGAGTGCGGCCAGCGGCGACTGGAAGAAACTGAACGCCAGGGGCTGTTTATTCAGCGCATGGATGAACACGGCGAGTGGTTTAATTTCCACCCGCTGTTTGCTTCATTCCTGCGACAGCGCTGCCAGTGGGAGCTGGGCAGCGAACTCCATGCGATCCACCGCGCCGCTGCCGAAGGCTGGATGGCGCAGGGTTACGCCGGTGAGGCGATTCATCACGCGCTGGAGGCGGAAGATATTCCGCTGCTGCGCGATATCCTGCTGCGCCACGCGTGGACCCTGTTTAACCACAGCGAGCTGACGCTGCTGGAAAAAGGCTTACATGCGCTGCCCTGGAAACAGCTGGTCGAGAATCCCCGGCTGATCCTGTTGCAGGCGTGGCTGGCGCAGAGTCAGCACCGTTATAACGAAGTCGACCGCCTGCTGGCGCGTGCCGAACAGGAAATGGCGCTGGAGCAGGTAGTGGTGGACGATCTGCTCAGCGCCGAGTTTAACGCGCTGCGCGCGCAGGTGGCGATCAACGCCGGTCGCCCGGATGAAGCCGACCGCCTGGCGCTGCTGGCGTTAGATACCCTGCCGCTGAGCTGCGCCTTCAGCCGTATCGTCGCCACCTCGGTGCGCGGCGAAGTGCTGCACTGTCGGGGTGAGCTGGCGATGGCGCTGATGATGATGCAGCAGACCGCGCAGATGGCACGGCAGGAGAACGTCTGCCACTACGCGCTGTGGGCGCTGCTGCAGCAGAGTGAAATACTGATTGCCCAGGGCTATCTGCAAACCGCCTGGGATACGCAGGAGCAGGCTTTCCGCCTGATTGCGGAAGAAGGGCTGGAACAGCTGCCGATGCATGAATTCCTGCTGCGCCTGCGTGCGCAGCTGTTGCTCTCGTGGGCACATCTGGACGATGCGGAGAAAGCCGCTCGCGCCGGGCTGAAGGTGCTGGAGAACTTTCATCCGCAGCAGCAGCTGCAGTGCCTGACGGTGCTGGCGAAATGCGCCCTGGCGCGCGGCGATCTGGATAACGCCCGCCGCTATCTGACCCGCTGTGAGAATCTGCTCAGCAACGGCCACTACCACAGCGACTGGGTCACCAACGCCGATGAGGCGCGGGTGATCTACTGGCAGATGACTCACGACGTCACCACCGCTGGCAGCTGGCTGGGCCTGACCCTGAAACCGGCGGATGCGGATAATCACTTCCTGCAGGGTCAGTGGCGCAATATCGCCCGCGCACAGATCCTGCTCGGGCAGTTCAGCCAGGCGGAAGTGGTGCTGGATGAACTGAATGACAATGCACGCCGCCTGCTGCTCACCAGCGATTTAAACCGCAATCTGCTGCTGGCCAACGCGCTCTACTGGCGGGAAAGTCGCAAAGCCGAAGCCCAGCAGGCGCTGATTGAGGCGCTTACCCTGGCCAACCGTACCGGCTTTATCAGCCACTTTGTCATTGAAGGCGAACCGATGGCGCAGCAGCTCCGCCAGCTGTTACAGCTCAACACGCTGCCGGAAATGGAGCAGCGGCGCGCTCAGCGCATCCTGCGCGATATTAATCAGCACCACCGCCACAAGTTCGCCCACTTCGACGAAAGCTTTGTCACCCGCCTGCTGACCCATCCGCAGGTGCCGGAACTGATCCGCACCAGCCCGCTGACCCAGCGCGAGTGGCAGGTACTGGGGCTGATTTATTCCGGCTACAGCAACGAGCGCATCGCAGGCGAGCTTGACGTGGCGGCCACCACCATCAAAACCCATATCCGCAATCTGTATCAGAAGCTTGGCGTGGTACATCGTCAGGAGGCGGTACAGCAGGCACAGCAGCTGCTACAGCTGATGGGGATGGGCGTAAGTAACTGACAAATAAACCGGGCCGAACGGTTTACGTCGGCCCGGCTGCTGTCAGTATCCTGCCGTTAAATCATCAATCGTACGCGGATCGGAAGCGCCATAGCGCATGCCGTCCGGCCCCAGCATAATGCTCTGGGTACTGCCCATCGCCGGCATCACCTTCACCTGCTGGCCCTTCTCGCCCAGCAGCTTCAGCGTATCCGGGCTGAAGCCTTTCTCCACCCGCAGCTGGTCCGGCAACCACTGATGGTGGAAGCGCGGCGCGTTGGTGGCTTCCGCCACGTTCATACCAAAATCGATGCTGTTGACCACCATTTGCAGCACGGTGGTGATAATACGGCTGCCGCCCGGGCTGCCGGTAACCAGCCAGGTTTTACCGTCTTTCGCCACAATGGTCGGCGACATGGAAGAGAGCGGGCGCTTATACGGCTGCACCGCATTGGCCTCACCACCGACCAGACCGTACACATTTGGCGTGCCGGGCTTGGCGGAGAAGTCATCCATCTCGTTATTCAGCAGAATGCCGCTGTCACTGGCTACGATGCCGCTGCCGAAGTTGGTGTTCAGCGTGTAGGTCACCGCCACCGCATTGCCGTCTTTATCCACCACCGAGAAATGCGTGGTCTGATCGCTTTCATACGGGGCCAGCTTGCCCGGCTTGATCTCCGACGACGGGCGCGCCTTCGCCAGGTCGATCTGCTGCGCCAGGGTTTTCGCATAGGCTTTGCTGGTCAGTGCCTGAGTCGGCACCTTAACGAACTCCGGATCGCCGAGGTATTCCGAGCGGTCGGCATAGGCATATTTCTCGGCTTCCGCCATCACCTGGATCGCATCCGCACTGCCGAAGCCCATTTTCGCCAGGTCAAAGTTTTCCAGAATATTGAGGATCTGCACGATGTGGATACCGCCGGAGGACGGTGGCGGCATGGAATAGACTTCATAGCCGCGATAGCTGCCGCTGACCGGCTTGCGCTCGATGGCACGATAGTTGGCCAGGTCCGCTTTGCCAATCAGCCCGCCGTGCTGCTCCATTTCCGCCGCGATTTGATCGGCAATTTTCCCTTTATAAAACGCATCCGGCCCCTGGCGGGAAATCAGCTCCAGGCTGTTCGCCAGATTACGCTGCACCAGCTTCTCGCCTTTCTGCCACGGCGTGCCGTCGGCCTTAAAGAAGATCGCCTTGCTGTTCGGATGGCTGAGCAATACCTCTTTGCCGTAGACGCTGAGATCGTCGGCCAGCGATTCGTTGACCACAATCCCCTTGCGCGCCAGCTCCAGCGCGGGCTGGATTAGCGTGCTCAGCGGCAGCGTGCCGTACTTTTGGTTCGCCAGAGAGAAGCCCGCTACCGTGCCGGGAACGCCGGACGCCAGGTGAGAGGTCAGTGATTTTTTACTGTCGGCATTGCCCTGCGCATCAAGGAACATATCGCGGCTGGCGCGCACCGGAGCCATTTCACGGAAATCAATCGAGGTGGTGTTACCGGAGGCGGTACGCAGCAGCATAAAACCGCCGCCGCCCAGGTTACCCGCCTGTGGATGGGTCACGGCCAGCGCATAGCCGACGGCCACCGCCGCATCCACCGCGTTACCGCCCTGCTCAAGGATCTTCACGCCGACCGCCGTAGCGGTGGCATCCACCGAGGCCACCATGCCGTGCGCCGCTTTCACCGGATGGAAGGTATCCGCGCCTACTCCGTAGGAAACCGGTGCCGCTGCCGGAGCAGGCTGCGCCGTCGGCGTGTCGGTGGGGGCTGCACCTGCCCCCTGCCAGACCAGTAACCCGGCCAGCAGTGACAAGGACAGGCGACGCATCTTACCTTGTGTCATCATTGTTACATCCTTTAAGTTTATTTACGTTATGTTTGCCATTGATAAATATGCACAAAAACGACAGGTTCGCGAACTTTGCGTGAAATCAGGAGCACTCCTGGCCTCAGTACATTGCGTCTGACGTAAAATAAGGGAAGTAACACGGAGGAATCACAATGAAAACGAAAGTGTTAGTGATGCTTGCCGCCCTGCTGCCGCTGAGCGGTATGGCGAATATGTTAAACAACGGCAATAACCCGAATCAGCCGGGCTATAACCCCAGCACGCAGCGAATGCAGCAGCAGATGCAGAGCCAGCAGTCTCAGCAGAAGCTGAAACTTCAGCAGGATCAGCAGCGGCAGCAGCAGGATCTGCAGCGTAAAATTCAGGAGCAGCGCGACAGCGCCTCGCAGCGCACGTTGAACAATCAGCCGGGCCACAGCAACAACACGCAGCCGTCTAACTAACCCCGCGCGATATTGCCCGTTTTCTTTACTCCCATGCCCTGTCGGTTAGCCGCCAGGGCATTTTTTCGTGGCAAACAGGCAGAACATCGTCGCTGACGGCAGGCTTAGCGCAGGCTTTTTTCAAACGGCAACTCGCCACCCCGGGCTTCGGGGTCGCCCTCAAGATCGAACAGCGGCGTATAGCCCGCAGTGCCCTCAGCGAAAATCCGGCCCGATCACGTCAATGCGGTCGGTACAAATCGCATCCACGCCCCACTGCAGCAGCTGATGCGCGCGCTCCGGCTCGTTAACCGTATACACCAGAATACGCAGCCCGGCCTGCTTAAGTTCGGCGGTGCGCTGTTCATCCAGCAGTTTGTGATTCAGATGGATGGAGAGGCAGCCCAGCGCGTCGGTCATCTGCCGCCAGTTATCATCCCACTCATGCAGCAGCAGGCCACGCGGCAGCTCCGGAGCGGCTTTCTGCGCCGCTTCCAGTGCTTCGTAAGAAAACGAAGAGAGCAACGGTGCTACCTGATCCTGCCACAGATCGCGCGCGGCCAGCGCCACTACCCGACCGGTTTCAACTTCAAGGCCGGTAGTCGGCTTGATTTCGATATTCGCCATCAGTCGATGCTGGCGGCAGCGATCCGCCACCTGCGCCAGCAGCGGCAGGCGCTCGCCGTCGAAGGTTTTGCCAAACCAGCTCCCGGCATCCAGCTGCACCAGCTTATCCCAGGGCAGCTGCCCCGCCACGCCCCAGCCGTTGCTGGTGCGGTCGAGCGTGTCGTCGTGCAGCAGGAAAATCTCACCGTCCTGCGACAGTTTGGCGTCAAACTCGATCATCAGATGGCCCAGCTGCGCGCCAAGATCGATAGCGGCCAGGGTATTTTCCGGGGCCAGTTTACCGCCGCCGCGATGGGCGACAATCGGTGGGTAAGGCCAGGCACGATTAATCATTCAGTACGTTGTCCATTTTGGTCAAAGAAGTGCAGCGAGTGCGGTGGCAGATGCAGCCACAGGGTGCTGCCTGCTTCCGGACGCAGCGAGTGCGGCAGGCGCACCACCAGCTTATGCTGGCCCCATTTGCCGTGCGCCAGGTTGTCTGCTCCCAGCATTTCCAGCGTGTCCACCACCAGCGGAATCCCGCCGGCTTCGGCAGAAGACAGCTCAATATGCTCCGGGCGAATACCCAGCGTCAACGCCTGCCCGGCCTTGCCTGCCGATGGCGCACTGATCGGCAAGGCAAAACGCTCATCCAGGCTGAAGCGAGAGCCGTCGGCGCTGAACTGACCGTCCAGCAGATTCATGGCGGGCGCACCGATAAAACTGGCGACGAAGCGCGTCGCCGGTCGCTCGTAAATTTCGGTTGGCGTACCCAGCTGTTCCAGCACGCCTTTGTTCATCACCATCACGCGCTGCGCCAGCGTCATCGCTTCCACCTGGTCGTGGGTAACGTACAGGCTGGTGGTTTGCAGGCGGCGGTGCAGCTGCTGAAGCTCAAGGCGCATCTGCACGCGCAGGCGGGCATCCAGGTTCGACAGCGGCTCATCAAACAGGAACACCGCCGGTTCGCGGACGATAGCGCGCCCCATCGCCACGCGCTGGCGCTGGCCGCCGGAAAGCTCACGCGGACGGCGCTTCAGCAGCGGTTCCAGCTCCAGGCTGCGCGCCGCTTCCAGCACCTTTTGCCGGATCTGCTCTTTGCCCATGCCGCGAATTTTCAGGCCCCAGGCCATATTCTCTTCCACGCTCATATGCGGATAGAGCGCGTAGTTCTGGAATACCATCGCGATGCCGCGATCTTTTGGCTCTTCATCGGTGACGCGGCGGGAATCGATATAGATATCGCCCGTGGTCACTCGTTCCAGCCCCGCCACCATCCGCAGCAGGGTCGATTTTCCACAGCCGGACGGCCCGACCATCACCATAAATTCGCCATCCTGAACGGTCACGTCCAGCGGTTGGATGATCTGGATTTTTCCGTCGTAGGATTTGGTTACTGCCTGAAGTCTTACACCAGCCATAGATTATTTCTCACTCTCTACCAGACCGCGCACGAACGCACGCTGCATGACTAATACGATCACCACCGGTGGGATCAGGGTTAACAGCATCGCCGCCATCACTTCATTCCACTGCGTTGGCGAACCGCTGGTGGAGATCATGCTTTTTATGCCCGCCACGGCGGTGCTCATCGACGCATCGTTGACGATCAGCAGCGGCCACAGATACTGGTTCCAGCCGTAGATAAAGGTAATGACAAACAGCGCCGCCAGATTGGTTTTCGACAGCGGCAGCACAATGTCACGGAAGAAGCGCATCGGGCTGGCACCGTCAACGCGCGCCGCTTCCATCAGCTCATCCGGCATCGACATAAAGAACTGGCGGAACAGGAAGGTGGCGGTAGCCGAGGCCATCAGCGGCAGCGTGAGGCCGCTGTAGCTGTCGAGCATATTCAGATCGGCAATCACCTGCACCGTCGGGAAAATACGCACCTCCACCGGCAGCATCAGGGTGATAAAGATCATCCAGAAAAACAGACCGCGCAGCGGGAAGCGGAACCATACCAGCGCAAATGCCGAAATGATGGAGACGCTGATTTTGCCGATGGTGATCGCCAATGCCATCAACAGGCTGTTCATCAGCATCAGGCTGAAGGCCGGTCCACTGCCGTTCACCCCCCGCACCCAGATATTGCTGATGTTTTCCCACAGATGGCTGCCGGGGATCAGCGTCATCGGCACCTGATAAACGGCATTGTTATCCAGCGTGGCGGCCACAAAGGCCACATACAGCGGGAACAGGATGGTCAGGATGCCGAGGATCAGCAGGGTATGGCTGAAGATATCCAGCCCGCGACGATTTTCAATCATTGGTAACGCACCTTACGCTCAACAAAGCGGAACTGAATCACCGTCAGCACAATCACCAACAGCATCAGCACCACCGACTGGGCGGCAGAGGAAGAGAGATCCAGCCCGGCAAAGCCTTCGCGGTAAATTTTATAAATCAGCGTGGTGGTGGCCTGCACCGGGCCACCGCCGGTGGCGGCATCGATCACCGGGAAGGTATCGAAGAAGGCATACACCAGGTTCACCACCAGCAGGAAGAAGCTCACCGGGGTAATCAGCGGCAGCGACAGCGCGAAGAAGCGCCGTACCGGGCCAGCACCGTCAATCGCCGCCGCCTCAACCAGCGACTTCGGAATCGACTGTAGTGCGGCAAAGAAAAACAGGAAGTTGTAGCTCATCTGCTGCCAGATGGAGGCCAGCACAATCAGAAACATCGCCTGGCCGCTGTTCTGCGCGTAGTTCCAGTTGTAGCCCCACTGGTTCAGCAGGTGGCTGAACAGCCCCAGCCCGGGGTTAAACAGAAACATCCACAGCACCGCCGCTACGACCGGTGCCACGGCATAAGGCAGCAGCAGCAGCGTCTGATAGGTTTTTTTCAGGCGGATAACATAGTCCACCAGCGCCGCCAGCAGCAGCGACAGCCCCATGCCGAAGAACGTCACCAGCCCGCTGAATTTGATGGTGGTCCAGAATGACTCGAGGTACAGACCGTCGCTGAACAGCCGCTCAAAGTTCTCCATGCCCACAAAAGTACTGGAGATACCAAACGGATCGATGCTTTGCAGCGAATACCAGAGCGCTTCGCCCGCTGGCCAGATAAAGAAAATCGCCGTAATTACCAGCTGCGGCAACAGCAGCAGATAGGGCAACAAGCGATTGCGAAAGACGGGACGGGGCTGAGCCATAGTGGATTATCTCGTGCGGAACGGGGTCGGTATTAACGAGCACATCACCGATCGCCCCACGGGAGAGATCGGTGATGTGCCTTTGCAGGCAGACCGCCGCCCGGCCCGGAGGCGAGCGGCGGTCTGCACCGGCAACAGGTTACTTCGTCTGCTGCTCGAAGCGGCGCAGCAGCTCGTTACCACGCTTAACGGCGTTATCCAGCGCGGCCTGCGGCGTTTGCTTACCGGTCCATACGCCTTCCAGCTCTTCATCAACAATGGTACGGATCTGCGGCATGTTGCCCAGACGCATCCCTTTGGTAAACGGCAGCGGATCTTTGTTCAGCATCTGGCGAGTCGCGATATCCGCACCCGGGTTCTTGTCATAGAAGCCCTGCTGTTTGGTCAGCTCGTAGGCGGCGGTAGTGATCGGCAGGTAGCCGGTTTTTTGATGCCACTCGGCAGCGATTTCCGGCTTAGCCAGGAACTGCATAAACTCGGCGACGCCCTTATAGGTGGCATCGTCTTTGCCCTTCATCACCCACAGGCTGGCTCCGCCGATAATGGCGTTCTGCGGCGCGTTCGGCACGGTTTCGTCGTACGGCATCATGCCCACGCCGAAGTTAAACTTGGCGTATTTGCGGATGTCGGCCAGCGAGCCGGAAGAGGCGGTGGTGATCGCACAGTCGCCGTTGTAGAACTTGGAAGTGGATTCATCTTTACGGCCGAAGTAGGTGAAATCACCCTTCTTGTTCAGATCTTCCAACATCTGGATGTGGCGCACCTGCACCGGCTTGTTGAACTCCAGCACGGCATCGGTGCCGTCGAAGCCGTTATTTTTGGTGGCGACCGGGAGACCGTGCCAGGCGCTGAAGTTTTCAATCTGAATCCAGCCCTGCCAGCCGCTGGCGTAGCCGCAGGACATGCCCGCTTTACGCAGCGCGTCGGTATCCTTCGCCAGTTCCTGCCAGGTTTTTGGCGGCTGGTCCGGGTTCAGACCGGCTTTTTTGAAGGCGTCTTTGTTGTAGTACAGCACCGGCGTGGAGCTGTTGAACGGCTGGGAAATCAGCTCGCCTTTCGAATCGCTGTAGTAACCGGCTACCGCAGGCACGAACTGCTTCGCATCCATCGCGATACCGGCTTTTTTAAAGACTTCATTAACCGGGACGATGGCTTTCGATGCCATCATTGTGGCCGTACCCACTTCATATACCTGCAATACAGCCGGTGCTTTGCCGGTACGCACGGCAGCAATACCCGCCGCCAGGCTCTGTTCGTAGTTGCCTTTGTAGGTCGGCACAATTTTGTAATCGGGGTGAGTTTCGTTAAAACGCTTCGCCAGTGAGTCAACCTCTACGCCCAGCTCGCCTTCCATCGAGTGCCAGAACGGAATTTCGGTAGCGGCCAGCGCGCTGCCGCTGAAGGTCAGTCCCAGCACCATGCTGAGAGCGGTACGACGGAATGCGGTAGATGACATATCGGTTTCCTGTGCCCGTTTTAATGATGCGCGATTCCGCGCACTGTGTGAGTCGGCAAGTAACATGCCACGGCTAAATGACAGATTAATAATAGTGATGTGACGGAAATGTGACGGACGAATGACGGGAATTTCGAAACGCGACGGCAGAAGTGAGAGGAATGTAACAACTTTGGTAATCAACAGAGAGAAGACGATCACAGATTTAGCGCACAATTGCCCGCACGTTCGGGGCAAAAAAAGGGCAGCCGCGTGGACTGCCCTTATGGTTTAACCGCCGAGGTAGGCGCTTCTGACCGCCTCGTTGGCGAGCAATGCCTCACCCGTGTCTTCGAGCACCACATGACCGTTTTCGAGCACGTAGCCGCGGTCCGCCAGCTTCAGCGCCTGATTCGCATTCTGCTCAACGAGGAAGATGGTCATCCCCTCTTTGCGCAGCTGTTCGATGGTGTCGAAAATCTGCTGAATGATAATCGGCGCCAGGCCCAGCGACGGTTCATCCAGCAGCAGCAGGCGCGGCTGGCTCATCAGCGCACGGCCAATCGCCAGCATCTGCTGCTCGCCGCCGGACATAGTTCCGGCGCGCTGAATGCGGCGCTCCCACAGGCGCGGGAACAGTTCGTAAACGCGCTTGATGCGTTCCTGATACTGCTGACGCTCGGCAAAGAAACCGCCCATCGCCAGGTTCTCTTCCACCGTCATGCGGGAAAATACCCGGCGGCCTTCCGGCACGATGGCGATGGCTTCCCGCATAATGCGCGCGGTCTGCCAGTCGGTAATATCCTGACCATCGAAGACGATAGTGCCTTGAGTCGCACGCGGTTCGCCGCACAACGTGCCCAGGATAGTGGTTTTACCCGCACCGTTGGCACCAATCAGGGTGACAATTTCCCCCTGATTAATATGCAGGCTGACGTTGTGCAGCGCCTGGATTTTCCCGTAGTGCGCGCTGATGTTATTCAGAGAAAGCATGGGTTTACTCATCTTATGCCTCCCCGAGGTAAGCGCGGATCACATCCGGGTTGTTACGAATTTCTTCCGGCGTACCGTTCGCCAGCGGCGTGCCCTGGTTCACCACGTAAATACGGTCAGAAATGCCCATTACCAGTTTCATATCGTGTTCAATCAGCAGTACCGAGACTTTATGCTCACCGCGCAGTTCTGCAATCAGCTCATCCAGCTCGTGAGTTTCTTTTGGGTTAAGCCCCGCCGCCGGTTCGTCCAGCATCAGGATTTCCGGGCGCGTCACCATGCAGCGGGCGATTTCCAGACGGCGCTGCTGGCCGTAGGCGAGGTTACCCGCCTGACGGTTAGCCAGCTCCAGCAGCCCGACGCGCTTCAGCCAGGTGGCGGCGCGGTCCAGCGCATCGCTTTCCGCCCGGCGGAAGGCCGGGGTTTTCAGCAGGCCGGAAAAGACGCCGCTTTTCAGATGCTGATGCTGTGCCACCAGCAGGTTTTCAATCACCGTCATTTCACGGAACAGGCGCACGTGCTGGAAGGTACGCACCACGCCCATGCGGGCGATCTGCTGCCCCGGCAAACCGGCGAGCTGTTTATCGCCCAGCATAATCGAACCGCCGGTTGGCTTATAGAAGCCGGTCAGGCAGTTGAACACCGTGGTTTTACCCGCCCCGTTCGGGCCGATAAGCGAGACGATTTCCTGCGGACGGAGTTCAAGCTGAACGTTGTTGACCGCCAGCAGACCGCCAAAGCGCATCATCAGGCCATTGACTGCTAACAAAGGCTGACTCATGCCTGCTCTCCTTTTTCCGCATTTTTCAACTTCAGGTGCGGACGCTTCATCGGCAACAGCCCCTGCGGACGCCAGATCATCATCAATACCATTAATCCACCGAGCACCAGCATGCTGTACTCGTTGAGGTCACGCATCAGCTCACGCGATACCACCAGCAGAATTGCCGCAAGGATTACCGCAAACTGCGATCCCATGCCGCCCAATACCACGATCGCCAGAACAAAGGCGGACTCAGCAAAGGTGAAGGATTCCGGGCTGACGAAGCCCTGACGGGCGGCGAACAGGCAACCGGCGAAACCGGCAAACGCGGCGCTGATGGTGAACGCGGTCAGCTTGATGCGCGTCGGGCTGAGGCCCAGCGAGCGGCAGGCGATTTCGTCTTCACGCAGCGCTTCCCACGCGCGGCCCAGCGGCATACGCAACAGGCGGTTGATCACGAACAGGGTGATCACCACCAGCAGCAGCGCCACCATGTAGAGGAAAATAATACGGTCGCTTGGGTCGTACTTCAGGCCGAAGAAGTTATGGAAGGTGTCCCAGCCGCCGTCGCGTACGCTGCGGTTGAACTCCAGACCGAAGAAGGACGGTTTCGGGATCTGGCTGATGCCGTTCGGGCCACCGGTGATTTCGGTGTTGTTCAGCAGCAGAATACGCACGATCTCGCCGAAACCGAGCGTCACAATCGCCAGATAGTCACCGCGCAGACGCAGTACCGGGAAGCCCAGCAGCAGGCCAAATCCTGCAGCGACCATACCGGCCAGCGGCAGCGACTGCCAGAAGCCCAGGCCGTAATAGTGATTCAGCAGCGCAAAGGTGTAGGCACCGATGGCGTAGAAACCGCCGTAGCCCAGCACCAGCAGGCCGGATAGCCCGACGACCACGTTCAGCCCCAGGCCGAGCATCACATAGATCAGCGTCAGGGTAGCGATATCCACCGTGCCGCGTGAAACGATAAACGGCCACACCGCCGCCGCGACGATCAGCGCCAGCAGGAACAGCTTCTGTTTCGGCGTTGAGCCATCAATGCCCGGCAGCACCAGCGAAGGGCCGGAGACTTTTTTCAGGCTGCTCTGTACCAGCGGGCGCAGCATCTGGAAGATAAACACCACACCGCAGCCGACGGCGATCCAGTTCCAGCGCACGTCTCCGGCGTTGTTAACCACCAGATGTGTACCGTCGAGGTTCAGCCGCAGGCCCATAAAGAACGCGGCCAGCACCAGCAGCATCAGGGAGGAAACGAGCGCATTCAGCAGGTTAAGCTTTTTCATACTTTCTCAACCTCCGGACGGCCCAGAATACCGGTTGGCATCACCAGCAGCACCACAATCAGCAGCGCAAATGACACCACGTCTTTGTACTCGGTGCTCAGATAAGCGGAGGTCAGCGCCTCGGCAATACCGAGGATCAGTCCGCCCAGCATCGCGCCTGGGATACTGCCGATGCCGCCCAGTACCGCAGCGGTGAAGGCTTTCATCCCGGCCATAAAGCCGATGTACGGGTTGATTACACCGTAGAACTGGCCCAGCAGTACGCCGGCCACCGCCGCCATCGCCGCACCAATCACAAAGGTCAGCGAGATCACACGGTCGGTATTAATACCCAGCAGGCTGGCCATTTTCAGGTCTTCAGCACAGGCGCGGCAGGCGCGGCCCATGCGGGAGTAGCGAATAAACAGCGTCAGCGCCAGCATGGCGAGGAAAGTCACCGCCCAGATCACCATCTGCATGGTAGAGATGGTGGCGGCAAAGCCGTTGCTTTCTCCCAGCGTCCACTGTCCGGTGACCAGGCTTGGCAGCGCGAGGTCGCGCGAGCCCTGAGTCAGGCTGACGTAGTTTTGCAGGAAGATGGACATCCCGATAGCGGAGATCAGCGCGATCAGGCGCTTGGAAGAGCGTACCGGCTTGTAGGCCACGCGCTCGATGCTCCAGCCGTAGCAGCTGGCGATCACCACCGCCACCACAAAGCCGCAGCCGATCAGCAGCCAGCTGGCATCGATCCCCATCATCATCAATGCAGCGATGACGATAAACGAGACGTAGCTGCCGATCATATAGACTTCGCCGTGGGCAAAGTTAATCATGCCGATGATGCCGTACACCATGGTGTAACCGATGGCGATCAGCGCATAGGTGCTGCCCAACGTCACACCGTTGAACATTTGTTGCAGGAAATAGAGAAACTGCTCGGACATACCTGAATACCTTACGATTCCTCCTGCGCAGGCAGGGCAGAAGGATGAATACAACAAAGGGCCGGGCAGGCCCGACCCCAACGGGGGATAGTCATCTCGCCGCAGGGGCCAGGCTGACCTGGCCCGCAGACAGGTTTATTTCACCGCCGAGGAAGAACCATCAGCATGCCATTTGAAAACGCCGAACTCGAAGCCTTTCAAATCGCCCTTCTCATCCCAGTTGAGATCGCCCATTACGGTTGGCACCGCCGCACCGGTTTTCAGGTTGTTGGCGATATCGGCTGGCTCTTCGCTCTTGCTGCGCTCCATACCGGCAGTCAGAGACTGCAGCGCGGCATAGGTTGTCCAGACGAACGGACCGGTTGGGTCCAGTTTTTTCGCTTTCAGCGCATCAACGATTGGCTGGTTAGCCGCAACCTGATCGTAACGCTTAGGCAGCGTCACCAGCATGCCCTCTGATGCCGCACCGGCAATGTTAGACAGTGAAGAGTTGCCCACGCCTTCCGGACCCATAAACTGAGTTTTCAGGCCTGCCGCACGCGCCTGGCGCAGGATCTGGCCCATTTCCGGGTAGTAGCCGCCGAAGTAAACGAAGTCGACGTTCTCTTTCTTCAGGCGCGCAACCAGCGTAGAGAAGTCTTTATCACCGGCGGTGATACCTTCAAACATCACCACGTTGCCGCCGGATTTTTTCAGGCTGTCCTGAACGGAACGCGCCAGGCCTTCACCGTACTGCTGTTTGTCGTGAACCACGGCGATGCGCTGCGGTTTGATGTCGTTCAGGATGTATTTGGCAGCGGTTGGGCCCTGATCGGAGTCCAGACCGGTGGTACGCATCACCAGCTTATAGCCACGGCTGGTCAGATCCGGTGCGGTAGCCGCCGGGGTGATCATCAGCACGCCTTCATCTTCATAGATATCTGAAGCAGGCTGAGTAGAAGAAGAGCACAGGTGGCCGATCACGTAGCGGATACCGTCGTTGATCACTTTGTTGGCAACCGCAACGGCCTGTTTCGGGTCACAGGCATCATCGTATTCCACGCCTACCAGTTTATTGCCGTTCACGCCGCCTTTGGCGTTGATGTCAGCAATCGCCTGCTTGGCACCGGTAAACTCCATGTCGCCATACTGCGCCACCGGACCGGACATCGCACCCACGATCGCCACTTTGATATCTTTTGCTAACGCAGCGTGGCTCATCGCCAGGGCTACGCAGCCCGCCAGGAACGCACTACCTTTACTGATTTTCATCCGAACTTCCCCATCTGTTGTGATTTGGCTATTTTCTGCCGTCATTTTTCCTAATCGCTTTACAAAGAAAGGCTTAGGGATTAATGCGGCATTTTTTTGGTATAAAGGCGTTAAATTTCAGGTTATTAAACAGGAATATTCTGCTGTAAATCAACTGACATATTCACTAAATCGCGGATGCAGCAGCATAATAAGCTGGCATTAACGATTGCTTTTAAGCCAGTTAACCAGCTTTTTATGCTGGACAATTACTAACCGAATAATGATTTACTCGGTAAATTGTTTAAATCAGAAACAGAACAGCTCGTTTTTGTACAGAAAAACTTCCACGCTTTAGTATGGTCAACTTCGCTACAATATGCCTTTCTGACCGACGAGTTTTTACAATGAAACTAACCATCATTCGCCTGCAACAATTCTCATTGCAGGACCACAGCGATCTGCAAAAAATCTGGCCACAGGCCGATAGCCACGCGCTGGAACAGCAGCTGGATGACCAACATCAGCTCTACGCCGCGCTATTTAATGAACGACTGCTGGCGGCGGTACAGGTTGTGATTACCGGAAATGAAGGCAGGCTGTCGCAGCTGATGGTGCGGGAAGTGACGCGCCGACGCGGCGTCGGGCTGTATCTGCTGGAGGATACGCTGGCGCAGAATCCACATATTACTCGCTGGCAGGTGGCAAACGACGGTGACGACAGTGCAGAGGCTATCGCCGCCTTTATGCAGGCGGCGGGTTTTCAGTTTGATGCGGAACTACAGCACTACATCCACCAGCAGAGTAAATAGAACACCGCCAGAATCAGCAGCACGCTGAGTACCATATTGCGCACCCGCGCGGCAATCAGCACGCCCGCCAGTGCGCCATACAGATAGGGATTATCGCTCAGGGCGCGGACTTCACCGTGATTCAGCAAAATAATCGGTCCGCAGATTGCGGTCAGCAGGCAGGGCGCGGAATATTTCAGCGCTTCGCGGATTGCGGCGGGCAGCCTGACCGGCACCGCCGGTTCAAGGAACAGATAACGGTTAAAAAACACGACCGCCGCTAGCGTTAACAGTAAAAACCAGCTCATCATGCCTCCTGCCGCAAACGGGCAATCATTACCGAACAGAACATGCCGCACACCCCGGCAATGGCGATGGCCCCTTCAATCTGATACAGACTAAGCACCATCGACAGCAGCAGCGAAACGATCACGCCGCACAGCACGTTAAGGTTTTTTATCATCGGCACCACGATGGTGATAAAGGTGGCGACGATCGAGAAATCAAGATGATAGCGATCCAAATCCGGGATCGAGGACGCCATGGCAATCCCCATCAGGCTGAACAGCGCCCAGCTGAGATAAAACGTCAGCCCTGCGCCAATCAGATAGCCCGGCGTCAGCTTCTCTTTCGGCTGCGCGCAGCTCAAAGCAAACAGCTCGTCGGTCAGCAGAAAACCGATCGGCAGGCGATATCGCGTTTTCAGCACTGACACGGTTTCGCGCATCGTCAGGCCGTACAGAAAATGTTGGGCGGTGATAAAAAACACCGAAATGACAATAGTCGCCACGCTGGCACCGGACAGCATCAGTCCGAGCGTCACCAGCTGCGCCGCGCCGGCGAAAATCACCGTCGACATGGCGATACTTTGCGACAGGCTCAGCCCGCTCTGAATGGCCATCGATCCCGCCAGGATGCCCCACGGCACCACAGACAGGCAGAGAGGCAGCATGCCGCTGGCTCCGCGCCAGAAGCCGGACCACGGCGCGGGCTGCGGGGAAGAAAGGGAAGTAACGGGATGATTCATCTGACGGCTCCTGAGTAGATTCAGCAGCAGTGTGGCAGGCAGCATCGGCGGAGGATTGAATAAAATTGCCTGACTCGGCCAGGGCAACGCTTTTAACTCAGCCGTCACCATAAGATTCGATCCGCTCATTCCTGCATCATCAGCCAATACAACTGCAGAGGCTGTGTTTCTGTTTATCCCCGGCGGCCCCGTTTCAGCGCCTGCACGTATTCGCCCGGCGTAACGCCCATCGAGTTTTTGAAATGGCGGGTGAAATGGCTTTGATCGGAGAAACCGCACAGGCTGGACACCTGAGCGATAGTCTCTCCCTGCTTCAGCCGTGCCTGCGCTTTCTGCAGCCGGGCCTGCACCAGCCAGGCGTGCGGCGTCATACCGATGCTTTTCTTAAACTGGCGCAGGAAGTGCCACGGGCTGAGACAAGCGACATCAGCGAGCTGCTGCAGCGACCAGTTCTTTTCCGGGCAGCTGGCCATCAGCTCCTGCACCGGCAGCACCGCGCGGCAGGCATCGGCCAGGTCGGGCGGCACAACGCGCGTGCGGCTGTAGCGCATCACCAGCCAGGAGAAGGCCGTCAGCAGCAGAGACTCTTTCAGCAGGCTGTTGCCCTGCTCCGGCAGCAGCGAGAACACCAGCCGCAGCTGGGCGGACAGCAGCGGATCGTGCAGCACCGCATCGGGGAACCACGGCACCGGGCCTGGCTCGCTGCCTGCCGACAGCCGGGCGAAAAGATCGGGATGAGGATAGATAGCGCGATAGGACCAGCCGCCCGCCACTTCCGAGCAGCCGGTGTGCACTTCGTCGGCGTTAACCAGAATGATATCGCCGCTCGGCGCTACGTGATCGCCCCCGGATCGCCAGAAGCGCTGCGCGCCGGTCTCAATCACCCCAACGCAGAAGGTGTCATGCACGTGGCGGGGAAAGCGGCGATGGCGATAGCTGGCATCCAGCATATTCATGCCGTTGAATTCCTCCACGCAGAACAGCGTGGCGCGCTCCTGCGGCGTATTCAGCGTCTCCATTTTCCCTCTCCCGCTTTAGAATAAAATTGCTGTGCTGGTTGGTTTATTCTGACAACAAAAAACCGCCCCTGGAGGCGGTTTTTTTGTCTGGGCATCGCAGACGCCCGAAGCATTATGCTCAGGCTTCGATAGCCATACGCAGTTTCTTCATGGCGTTCTTTTCCAGCTGACGAACGCGCTCTGCGGAAACGCCGTAGCGATCGGCCAGCTCCTGCAGCGTGGTTTTGTTGTCGTCGTCCAGCCAGCGTGCGCGAATGATGTGCTGGCTGCGTTCGTCCAGTCCCTGCATCGCGTCGGACAGCTTATCGGCAGCGTGATCTTCCCAGTTATCTTCCTCGATGCCGTTGGCAAAGTCAGAAGTTTTATCCTGCAGATAGAGCATCGGTGCCATAGAACGACCTTCGCCTTCATCTTCCGGCGTTGGGTCAAAGGTCATGTCCTGCGCGGCCATGCGTGATTCCATTTCGCGAACGTCTTTGCTGCTCACGCCCAGCTCGCGTGCCACCATTTCCACTTCGTCCTGGTTGAACCAGCCCAGACGCTGCTTGGTTTTACGCAGGTTAAAGAACAGCTTACGCTGAGCTTTGGTGGTGGCGACTTTCACAATACGCCAGTTGCGCAGCACGTATTCATGAATCTCGGCTTTAATCCAGTGCACGGCAAAGGAAACCAGGCGCACACCCACTTCCGGGTTAAAACGGCGCACGGCTTTCATCAGGCCGATATTACCTTCCTGAATCAGGTCTGCCTGCGGCAGGCCGTAACCGGAGTAGTTACGAGCAACATGAACAACAAAGCGCAGGTGAGACAGGATCAGCGTCTTAGCTGCTTCCAGATCGCCCTGGTAATGCAGCCGTTCAGCCAACGCTTTTTCCTCTTCTGCCGTCAGCATAGGCCAGGCATTAGCCGCCCGGATGTAGGAATCCAGGTTGCCTAAAGGAGCAATAGCTAAAGTTTGCATTTCTTTGGTCATTCAAACCCTCTCAGTGTTTAGCATCGTGACTACGTCAGATCCTGACGCGACTGATACCCTACGCGAAGTACAGCGCTAAATAGAAAGCATTCCGTGCGAATATCAATCTCAACAGGGATAAGACGCCGAAGTTATCCACAAGTTCAATTTTAATCAGGGATAATTTATACACGTTCTTAATGCCGTTGGCGAGTGCCGGATGAACAGCGGGAAGCGATGCGTTTTAACTTCCTCTGCGGCAAACGCTGATGCAGCAGAGGAGATTATATCAAAAAAACGTGTAGAGGGGTTACTGCGGCGTAAATCGACGTAAATGTTGTACCGTCGCCAGCCAGGCGGCAATCCAGCCGATCATCGCAGCAATCAGCAGCAGCAGCAGGCTTTCATCCCACGTCATGCCGTGCAGAACAAAGGTGGTGCCGAACACCGTCGCAACCTGAGCCACAACGGACTCCAGCCGCATGACCAGCACGCCGGAAAGCACCAGCGACAGCAGTGCACCGCTGAAGCCCAACAGCGCCCCGCCGTACAGGAACGGACGCAGCACAAAGCCATCGGTCGCGCCTATCAGCTTCTGCACGTTAATGGTATCGCGGCGGGCAAAGATGCTGAGGCGCACGCTGTTGCCGATAACCAGGAACACCGCCACAATCATCAGGATGCCGATCATCGCTGCCACCTGCCCGACCAGCCCGGTCAGCGCAGCCAGCCGCGCAAACCAGCTGTCATCCATCTTCACTTCGTCCACGCCTTCCACTTTCGACACCCGCTCGCGCAGGCTGTCCATCGTGTTGGAACTCTGGAAGTTCAGCTTCGGGGTGATAATTGCCACCGCCGGTAGCGGATTCTGCTCCAGCATATCCATCGCGCCGCCGAAGCCAGACCAGTTGCGGAACTCGCCCAGCGCCTCTTCGCGCGACAGATAATTCACTTTATCCACGCCATCTTCGGCCTTCAGCTTCGCCACCACACCTTCAGCCGCATCGTCATCCAGCGTTTTGCTGAAATAAACGGTGAGCTGCGGGGCCGGATACCACTGATCCGCTGCGGTACTGACGTTTTTCCACACCATATAGCACACGCTGGGCAGGGTCAGCGAAATAGCGATCACCATCACCGTCAGCAACGTAGCCAGTGGCTGACGCCACATTTCAGACAGCGATCCGCGCATCGCATAGCGCCACTGTTCCTGCCAGCCGCCCTTCAGCGCTTTGCTTTTTGACGGCATTTTAGGCTTTGCGGCTTTCGCAGCGGCCGGGCGGGCGTTACGTTTATTCACCACGATAACCTCCGTGCAGACGGCCCTGGTTCAGCGTCATCAGGCGGTAGTTACGGCGGGCAATCAGCCCCATATCGTGGGTGGCCATTAACACGGTGACGCCCACGCGGTTGAACTCTTCAAACAGCCGCAGGATATCCTCAGACAGCGCTTCATCAAGGTTACCGGTCGGCTCATCCGCCAGCAGCACCGCTGGCTTATTCACCACCGCACGGGCAATGCCCACGCGCTGCTGTTCACCGCCGGACAGCTGAATGGGGAAACTCTTCGCTTTGTCGAGCAGGCCAACCTTATCCAGCGCGGCCGACACGCGGCGGCGGATATCTTCCCCGCTGGCACCGGCGATAATCAGCGGGATCGCGACGTTGTCATAGACCGAACGATCCATCAGCAGATGGTGATCCTGGAATATCATGCCGATCTGGCGGCGCAGAAACGGCACTTCGCGGCTTTTCAGACGGCTGATATCGTGGCCGCTGAACCAGATATGCCCGGCGCTCGGGCGCTCAATGCCACAAATCAGCTTCAGCAAGGTACTTTTCCCTGCCCCGGAATGTCCGGTCAGAAACGCCATTTCGCCGGGGCGCAGATGAAAATCCACCCCCTGCAGCGCTTGCCGACCGCCGAGATAAGCCTTACTGACTTCTTCAAAGCGAATCATCCTAAATTAATCCTCTCGGGCAAATAGTGCCTCTATAAAATCGTCAGCCTTAAACGATCGCAAGTCTTCAATACTTTCACCTACGCCAATATAGCGGATAGGAATGTTAAACTGGTCAGCCACCGAGAAGATCACTCCCCCCTTCGCCGTGCCGTCAAGCTTGGTCAGCGTAATGCCGGTCAGGCCAACGGCTTCATGGAACAGTTTAGTCTGGCTGATAGCATTCTGTCCGGTGCTGGCATCAATGGTCAGCATAACCTCATGCGGCGCATCCTCATCCAGCTTCTTCATCACGCGGGTGATTTTCTTCAGCTCTTCCATCAGATGCGATTTATTCTGCAGACGACCGGCAGTATCGGCAATCAGCACGTCCACACCGCGCGCCTTCGCCGCCTGAATGGCGTCAAAGATCACCGAGGCGGAATCTGCACCGGTATGCTGGGCCACCACCGGAATATTGTTGCGCTGCCCCCAAACCTGCAGCTGCTCCACCGCCGCCGCACGGAAGGTGTCACCCGCCGCCAGCATCACCGATTTGCCTTCGGCCTGGAACTGGCGCGCCAGTTTACCAATCGTCGTGGTTTTACCCACGCCGTTAACGCCCACCATCAGGATCACAAACGGCGTCTTGCCGCTGACGTCCAGCGGTGCTTCAACGGTAGACAGGATGCCCGCCATTTCGGTTTTCAGCAGACCGTACAGCGCTTCGGCATCGCGCAGATCCTTACGGGTGGCCTGAGCGGTCAGGTTAGCAATAATACGGCGGGTGGTTTCCACACCCACGTCGGCGATCAGCAGCTGCTCTTCCAGCTCTTCAAACAGATCGTCATCAATTTTTTTGCCACGGAACAGGCCGATAAAGCCGGAACCGAGGTTCTGGCGGGTTTTCACCAGGCTGCGCTTCAGGCGGGCAAAGAAGCCTTCCTTCGTGGGGCGAACCTGCTCGGCGGTAGCGGCAGCTTCGGCTTCCGCTTCGGCACGGGCGGCAGCTTCGGCTTCTGCACGGGCGGCAGCTTCGGCTTCAGCACGGGCGGCAGCTTCGGCTTCAGCGCGGGCAGCGGCTTCGGCTTCAGCGCGGGAAACGGCTTCTGCTTCAGCGCGGGCAGCAGCTTCCGCATCAGCACGGGCAGCAGCTTCCGCATCAGCACGGGCGGCGGCTTCGGCTTCGGCACGGGCGGCGGCTTCCGCTTCTGCGCGAGCGGCAGCTTCAGACTCTGCACGGGCAACGGCTTCCGCTTCAGCGCGGGCAGCGGCT
>NZ_JAFBFW010000012.1 GCF_016909495.1 Pantoea coffeiphila
CTGCTGCGAGGTGGCGTATATTACGCTTTCCTCCTTCGGAGTCAACTTCTTTTTGAGAAGTTTTTTCCGGCGGTTCAGACAACTTCCTGAACCTCCTGAGTGGCTGACTCGTAAGCCGCTGTGCCGTCTCAGTGGTTGCGCATTATAGGCAGTTCTCGACGGCTGACAAGTCTTTATTGCAAAAAAATTACCGAGCGAGCTTTTTTTCAACGAACCGCGGTTTTTTACTACAGTTTGCCTGGTAATACAGCAAATTCATGGGCAAAACGGGCCACCTGCTGCCAGTCTGTGTACTCCACTTCTTTACTTGAATCCGTTTCGCCGCCAGTCATGCGCATAATCAGCTGAATCATGAAGCGATCGAACAGCCCATAGCGGGGATATCGCAGCGCGCCTGCAAACACCGCGCAGCAGTCAGGTTCCCATGGCGACTGGATAAGGAACTTACGTGTGTAAGCGTTGGTCTGCGGCGTACGCTTCTCCGCTTTTCGTGCGGTCAGATTTACGGAGAAAAAACCACTCTGGCGCTGTTGCAAAGAATGAAGGTGTTTTTTCACAAACTTCGCCACCTGCGGATGGAAATGCCCATAGCGAATGGATGCACCTATCAACACCCGATCGTACTGTGTCCAGTCAATCTCACCAACGTGATGAATATTGAAAACATCACACTCCCTCTCCTTATTCAGTAAGTTTGCTATATAGGAGGCGATTTCGCGGGTCTGACCATCACGACTGGAAAATAGAACTAGCGCTTTCATGATTACACTCTCACTTACTCACGCCAGAAGGTCGGCGTAAAAAGAACTAACAACGTAAAGACTTCAAGACGCCCAAATAGCATCGTCAAAATCAGTATCCATTTGGCGGTATCATTCATTGAGGTGAAATTATCAGCCACAACGCCCAGCCCCGGGCCGAGGTTGTTCAACGTTGCAGTTACGGCTGCAAAGGCGGAGAAGTCATCAACCCCGGTTGCGATGATCGCCAACATACTGAGAATAAACACCAGCGCATAGGCTGAGAAAAACCCCCACACGGCTTCCAGGATACGCTCCGGCAGCGCGCGGTTACCGAGTTTGATGGTATAAACCGCATTAGGGTGTACCAGCCTTTTCAACTCACGTGAGCCCTGCTTAAACAGCAGCAGAATACGAATAACCTTCAGCCCACCGCCCGTTGAACCCGCACAGCCGCCAATAAAGGCAGAACAAAGAAGCAGTACGGGCAGGAATAGCGGCCAGTGGGCGATACTGTCGGTCGTAAATCCGGCGGTTGTCGCCATAGAGACAACCTGGAAGAACGCCTGATTCAGCGTCTGCATCCCGCTTTTATAAACCCCATGGAACCACAAAACGATCGTACAAATAATGACGAGCGTTAACTGTACGCCAATAAACATACGGAATTCAGGATCGCGCCAGTAGACCCGCAGACTGCGGCCACTTAATAAAGAGAAATGCAGACCGTAGTTACAACCGGAGATCAGCAAAAAGATGGCGATAATCGTGTTGATGGTTGGGCTGTTAAAGTAGCCAACGCTGGCATCGTGCGTGGAGAATCCGCCAATCGCGATCGTGGCAAAGCTATGGCCTATCGCATCAAACAGCGGCATCCCGGCGACCCATAATGAAACGGCACAGGCAACGGTGAGCAATACGTAGATCAGCCACAGCGTTTTGGCCGTCTCCGCAATACGCGGGCGCATTTTATTATCTTTCAGCGGGCCGGGCATTTCTGCACGATACAGCTGCATCCCACCAACACCAAGGATAGGCAAAATAGCCACGGCAAGAACAATGATCCCCATACCGCCGAGCCACTGCAGCATTTGCCGATAAAACAGAATCGCCTTAGGCAGTGAATCCAGCCCAACCAGCGTCGTCGCACCCGTTGTCGTCAGGCCGGAAAAGGATTCGAAAAATGCATCAGTAATGGACAGATTTGGCTGTTCGGCAAAAATAAAGGGCATTGCCCCTACGCTACCCAGTACGGTCCAGAACAGTACGACGATCAGGAATCCTTCTCGTGGTTTAAGCTCGCTTTTCTGTTTGCGGTTTGGCCACCACAGCAGGGTGCCGATCATCAGTGCCATAAAGAACGTCTGCGTAAATGCACGTCCGGCCCCGTCACGGTAAATTAAAGCCACCAGCCCCGGCACAATCATCGTGCCTGAGAACAAAATGACCAGTACACCCACTATGCGGGTAATGGCACGAAAATGCATTCTGCCGTTCCTTTCCTGACGTAAAAGTTATTTGAGCGGGACCAGATGTAGTAAGCCCCGGCTGAAGTCCGACAGATTCTTAGAGAAATCTGCAACCTGAGCATGAGGTAACGCCAGAGTAAGCGTAATATTTTGCAGAAACTCGCTATTCAGCAGCAGTCCGTCAAAGCGAGCAATCATTCGTTCAATATCCCCCAGCTGCGCATAGTCGCAGACCAGCAGGAAATTCAGCATCGGGACTTTTATTTTGCGGGTTAACAGACGCAGCGCCTGCTGCACCCCACCGCCGTAAGCCTTAACCAGCCCCCCCGTCC
Source organism: Pantoea coffeiphila (assembly GCF_016909495.1). Lineage (GTDB taxonomy): Bacteria > Pseudomonadota > Gammaproteobacteria > Enterobacterales > Enterobacteriaceae > Erwinia > Erwinia coffeiphila. The sequence goes on from NZ_JAFBFW010000012.1 coordinate 2,542, forward strand.
CAAGCTGGATACCGCCATAATAGCGCACTACGACGGCAGTAATCTCACCAATATTGTTACCCATCAGCTGGGCCAGCATCGGCTTTCCGGCAGTGCCAGAAGGTTCGCCATCATCGGAAAACCCCAGCTTTTGCGAATCATCCGGTGCACCGGCCACCCATGCCCAGCAGTGATGCCGGGCCGTTGGATGCTCCTGCTTAATCTGCTGGACGAAAGCCCGAGCCGCTTCAACCCCGTCCGTATGCGCCAGCAGGGTAATAAAGCGGCTTTTCTTAATTTCCTCGCTGTAGCTGCAAGACTCAGCAGGAACTTCCCAGGCCTCCATCAGGAAAGATGCAGGTCGCGGGTCATATTTTCCACCCGATTCGCATGAATCACGACGTTATCCTCAATACGGATACCGCCATAAGGCTTGAGCGCGTCAATTTTATCCCAGTCGAAATGCTGGCTGAACTTACCGCTGCGCCAGGGCTCCAGCAACGAGTCGATGAAATAAATCCCGGGTTCGATCGTAAGTACCATACCCGGTTCCAGGATACGCGTGCAGCGCAGGTAAGGATACTGCGCAGGTGCCGCCAGGTGAGTACCGCTGTCATCCTGCATAAATCCAGCGACGTCATGCACCTGTAATCCCAGCGGATGGCCCACACCGTGAGGCATAAACGGCCCGGTGATATCTTCTTTAACCATTGCCTCGGCGCTGATCCCTTTTACCAGCTGATGTTTAAGCAACAGGCCGGCAAGGCGGAAATGCATCTGCTGATGATATTCGGTATAGCGCACACCGGCTTTCATCGTGGCAATAAGCGCCAGCTCCTCAGCGTTCATATCTTTAATCAGCTGCGCATACTCGCTGCTTTCACTCGCCGCATAGGTGCGGGTCAAATCTGCCGCATAGCCCTGATATTCCGCCCCGGCGTCGATCAGGAAACTGCGCCGATGTTCCGGTACCTGATGCTGCAGTTTAGTGTAGTGCAGCACTGCAGCATGCTCATTGAGTGCAATGATGTTGTCATAGGGAACATCCGTATCACGGTGCCCGGTCGCGCTAAGATAGGCGATATTAATGTCGAACTCGCTCATACCTGACAGGAAGGCTTCTTTCGCTGCACGATGGCCGCTGACGGCAATCTTCTGCGCCTGGCGCATACAGTAAAGTTCGTAGCTGGTCTTATAGGATCGATGGTAATGCAGATAATTCAGCACGCCCGCCGGATTAATCGACTCAGTGCTGAATCCCAGCTGCGCAGCGCGCGCGGCAACCGGGCCAATATACGCGACATTGTTGCGCGCTGAAGGCAGCTGCTGCGCAATATCATCAGCATTTTTCAGGGCAATAATTTCAATCTCATCAGTCCAGAAACTCTGCGGCAGCGGCTCTACGTTATGCCAGTAGTCCACCGGAGAGTAGAACCACAGTTTCGGCTTGTTGACGCCATCGATCCACAGCCAGCAGTTGGGGACCTGCGTGACCGGCACCCAGGCTTTGAACTGAGGATTAACCTTAAACGGATAGCTGTGATCGTCGAGGAACACCGTCAGTAGTTCCCCTGAGTGAATCAGCATTGCATCAAGATTGTGGCGCGCCAGTACCTGCTGCGCACGCTGCTGCAGCGTTTTCACATGATCCTGATAAAGCGTTACCAGTGATTCCATTGCCCTGTCTCCGTGATGATCAAATTGTCCGCATCTTACCACAGCCTGTCTGGCCGTGCCGTTTTGCCTCAGCTGTGATCTTGTTTGCAAATTAGCAAACTCTCATTTGCAAATAATTAACATAGATTCCACACTCACGATCATCTGGTATGACCAGATCCTTTTACCGCAGCTCAGGAGACAGACATGCTCTACCAAGGCGAAACGCTTTCCCTCGACTGGCTGGAAGATGGCATAGCCGAACTGGTTTTCAATGCCCCAGGCTCAGTCAATAAACTGGATACCCGGACCGTGGCCAGTCTGGGAGAGGCGATTGCAGTGCTGGAACAGCTACCACAGCTGCGTGGCGTACTGCTCAGCTCTGCAAAACCCGCCTTTATCGTTGGGGCAGATATTACCGAATTCCTTTCGCTGTTCACCGCACCGGCTGAACAGCTGGCGGAATGGCTGGCTTTTGCCAACGGTATTTTCAACCGTCTGGAGGATTTACCGGTCCCCACCGTCTCCGCCATTAATGGCTATGCGCTGGGCGGTGGCTGCGAGTGTGTACTGGCGACGGATTTCCGCATCGCTACCGAGAATACACGCATCGGCCTGCCGGAAACAAAATTAGGGATTATGCCTGGCTTTGGCGGCTCGGTACGCCTGCCGCGCCTGTTGGGGGCCGACAGTGCGCTGGAAATCATCGCCGCCGGAAAAGATATCGACGCGGGTCAGGCGCTCAAAGTAGGCCTGGTTGATGCGGTCGTTAAGGAAGAAAAACTGGCTGCAGCCTCGCTGACCGTATTGAAAGAAGCCATCGCCAATAAACAGCCATGGCGCGAGCGTCGCCAGCCGAAGCTTGAACCGCTGAAGCTGAGTAAAATTGAAGCGGCCATGAGTTTTACCACCGCCAAAGCCATGGTGATGCAAACCGCCGGTAAGCACTATCCCGCACCGATAACCGCGGTCAAAACCATTGAAGCCGCTGCCACTCTGGGCCGCGACGACGCATTGAAGCTGGAAACCGCTGCGTTCGTACCGCTGGCGCGATCTAATGAAGCGCGGGCCCTGGTGGGTATCTTCCTCAACGATCAGGCGATAAAAGCCAAAGCTAAAAAACTGACCCGTGATACCGACACGCCCAAACAGGCCGCCGTGCTGGGCGCCGGAATTATGGGGGGCGGTATTGCTTACCAGTCGGCATGGAAAGGCGTACCGATCATCATGAAGGATATCAGCGAGAAATCCCTGCATACCGGCATGAGTGAAGCCGCGAAGCTGCTTAATAAACAGCTGGCGCGTGGGAAAATTGACGGTCTGAAGCTGGCCAGCGTCATCGGCACCATCCAGCCAACGCTGCATTACGCGGGTTTCGAACGCGTTGATATCGTCGTTGAAGCGGTTGTCGAAAACCCCAAAGTGAAAGCCGCCGTGCTGGCTGAAACAGAACAACAGATTCGTCCAGATGCCATCCTGGCATCTAATACTTCGACTATTCCTATCAGCCAGCTGGCGAAGGCGCTAACGCGCCCGGAAAACTTCTGCGGTATGCACTTCTTTAACCCGGTGCCGCGTATGCCGCTGGTCGAGGTTATTCGCGGTGAAAAGACTGCCGACAGCACTATCGCCAGCGTGGTGGCATGGGCCAGTAAAATGGGTAAAACGCCCATCGTGGTGAACGACTGCCCGGGCTTCTTTGTTAACCGCGTACTCTTCCCCTATTTCGCTGGCTTCAGTCAGCTGCTGCGCGACGGCGCTGATTTTCGCCAGATCGATAAAGTGATGGAAAAGCAGTTTGGCTGGCCGATGGGCCCGTCGTGGCTGCTGGATGTCGTGGGCATTGATACCGCCCATCACGCACAAAGCGTAATGGCGGCGGGTTTCCCGCAGCGCATGAGCAAAAACTATCGCGATGCGATTGATGTCCTGTTTGATGCTGGCCGTTTCGGGCAGAAAAACCAACTTGGCTTCTGGCGCTGGGAAACGGACAGCAAAGGCAAAGCAAAAAAAGTCAGCGATACCGCGACCGACGCTATTCTTCAGGAAGTTTGCCAACCGAAGCGTGAGTTCAGTGATAGCGAGATCGTTTCACGCATGATGATCCCGATGATCAACGAGGTTGTGCGCTGTCTGGAAGAAGGTGTTATCGCTTCACCGGCAGAAGCCGATATGGCGCTGGTTTACGGACTGGGTTTCCCGCCGTTCCACGGTGGTGTTTTCCGTTACCTGGATACGCTGGGCAGCGATCGGTTCGTCGCACAGGCTGAACCTTTTATTAATCTGGGGGCGCTGTATGAAATCCCGGAAATGCTGCGTGAGAAAGCCAATAACGCGGAAACCTGGTATCCCCTGGCGGCACCGCTGAGTGACACAACCCTGAAAACGGCGTGAGGAAAAGAAAATGGAAAAAGTTGTTATTGTTGATGCCATCCGCACGCCAATGGGCCGCTCAAAAGGCGGAGCCTTCCGCCATGTACGTGCAGAGGATCTTTCAGCGCATCTGATGCGCAGTCTGTTAAGCCGTAATCCGGCACTGGATGCTGCATCACTGGATGATATCTACTGGGGCTGCGTGCAGCAAACGCTGGAACAGGGATTTAACATCGCCCGTAATGCGGCGCTGCTGGCGGAAATCCCGCATCGCGTACCGGCAACCACCGTCAACCGGCTTTGCGGTTCATCCATGCAGGCGCTGCACGATGCAGCAAGGGCCATCATGGTTGGTGATGCATCATCCTGCCTGATTGGCGGCGTCGAGCATATGGGCCATGTGCCAATGAGCCATGGCGTAGACTTCCATCCGGGCCTGAGCCGAAGCGTGGCCAAAGCCGCCGGTATGATGGGCCTGACGGCCGAGATGCTGGCCCGCCTCCACGGGATCGGGCGTGAAATGCAGGACCAGTTTGCCGCACGCTCTCATCAGCGCGCCTGGGCAGCCACCCAGGCAGGCCATTTCAACAATGAGATTGTCGCGGTCTCCGGCCACGATGCCGATGGCGTTCTTAAACGCTACGACTTTGATGAAGTCATCCGCCCGGATACCACGGTAGAAAGTCTGGCATCGCTGCGCCCGGCGTTCGACCCCATTAACGGCACCGTCACCGCAGGCAGCTCTTCGGCGCTGTCTGATGGCGCCGCTGCCATGCTGGTAATGAGTGAGTCACGCAGTGCAGAACTGGGCCTGAAACCAAGAGCACGCATTCGTTCTATGGCTGTGGTTGGCTGCGATCCGTCAATTATGGGCTATGGCCCGGTGCCAGCATCGCAGCTGGCATTGAAACGCGCCGGGCTGAGCATCAACGAGATTGATATCTTTGAGCTAAATGAAGCCTTTGCCGCACAAACCCTGCCGTGTATTAAAGATCTGGGGCTGCTGGATAAGCTGGATGACAAGGTGAATCTTAACGGCGGAGCCATTGCGCTGGGCCACCCACTTGGCTGCTCGGGTGCGAGGATCAGTACAACACTGCTAAATCTGCTGGAACGCCACGATAAACAGTTTGGTCTGGCGACCATGTGTATCGGGCTGGGTCAGGGGATCGCGACGGTATTTGAAAGGGTCTGATACGTTAGTCTGGAAGTTTTACTGTTCAATTTCCCGCCTGTCAGGGGCGGGTTTTTTACGCTAAGGATGAACAGGGCAGGTTCACTGCCCTCTTGCATCAGAAGAAAGCAAACGCATCGCCAAACATGCGCGCTTCCTGAGCGCCACGCTCGGCACAGAAACGTTCACGGGCAATCTTCGCCATCTCAAAGCGGCCAGCAATATAGATATCGTGATCGGCCAGGCTGCCGTAGTCCTGCATCACGGCGGTCAGTACGGTACCCGTACGTCCGGTAAAGCCCTCTTCCGTCTGCTCAACAACCGGTACAACTTTCAGGTTCGGATGCTTAATCGCCAGCGCGTTCAGCTCATCGAGATCGTACAGATGTTTCAGCTCACGTCCGCCCCAGTAAATGGCGATATGACGATCGGGCTGCTGCGATAGCGCCGTCAGAAGAATAGAGCGCGCGTAGGAGAAACCAGTACCACCGGCAATCAGCACCAGCGGACGATCGCCCTCTTCACGCAGCCACGCCTCACCGTGCGGAATATCAACGGTAATCTGGCGCTGCTGCTGGATACGTTCCATCACCGCCATCGCATAGAGGTTCAGCTCGGATGCGCCGATATGCAGCTCAATGATGTCTTTTTCCATCGGCGTAGAAGCCAGAGAGAACGGGCGCTTATCACGCTCGTCCATCACCACCATCAAATATTGCCCTGCGCGGAAACTGAAATCAGCTTCCGGGATCATACGGACGCGGTACACGGTATCGGTAATCGCCTCTACCGAGGTCACTTTACAGCTTAAGGTTGTCATGCGGTCCCTCTGTCGGGTCGTCATTATCATTTGACCACCGGTGCATCAGCGCGCCGGTGTATCACTCAAGATGCCTAACTCATCCCAAATTGCATCAATGCGGGCGGTAACGGCAGGATCTTTGCGGATCGGCGTTCCCCATTCACGCTGCGTTTCACCAGGCCATTTATTCGTGGCATCAAGGCCCATTTTGGACCCCAGCCCGGAAACCGGTGATGCGAAATCAAGGTAATCGATCGGCGTGTTTTCTACCAGTACGGTATCACGGGCGGGATCCATACGTGTAGTGATCGCCCAAATAACATCGTTCCAGTCGCGTGCGTTCACATCGTCATCGCATACGATAACAAATTTGGTGTACATGAACTGTCGCAGGAATGACCATACGCCCATCATCACGCGTTTTGCGTGCCCGGCGTACTGTTTTTTGATGGTTACCACGGCCAGGCGGTACGAGCAGCCTTCCGGCGGCAAATAGAAGTCGACAATTTCCGGGAACTGCTTTTGCAGAATCGGTACAAAGACTTCATTCAACGCCACACCCAGCACAGCAGGCTCATCTGGCGGCCGTCCGGTATAGGTTGAATGATAAATTGCATCCTGCCGCTGGGTGATATGGGTAATGGTAAAGACCGGGAAGCTATCCACTTCATTATAGTAACCGGTGTGATCGCCGTATGGCCCTTCTGGCGCCATTTCTCCCGGTTCAATATACCCTTCCAGCACGATTTCAGCACTGGCAGGTACTTCTAAATCGTTAGAAATACATTTCACAACTTCGGTTTTCGTTCCACGCAGCAGGCCGGCAAAAGCATATTCGGACAGCGTATCCGGTACCGGCGTAACGGCTCCAAGAATGGTCGCCGGATCGGCACCCAGCGCAACGGAGACCGGGAAGCGTTCACCGGGATGCTGCTGGCACCATTCCTGAAAATCAAGCGCACCGCCGCGATGGGAAAGCCAGCGCATAATCAGCTTGTTCTTACCGATAACCTGCTGGCGATAGATGCCGAGGTTCTGGCGCTCTTTTAGCGGGCCTCGCGTCACGGTCAGCCCCCAGGTTACCAGCGGTGCTGCATCATCCGGCCAGCATTTCATCACCGGAATCCGACTTAAATCAACTTCGTCGCCCTGCCAGATCTGCTGCTGGCATGGGGCATTACGCAGCCGTTTGGTCGGCATGTTCAGCACCTGCTTCCACTGCGGCATTTTATCGAAGAAATCACGAAAACCACGCGGCGGCTCGGGTTCCTTCAGGAAAGCCAGCAGGCGACCAACATCGCGCAGTGCTTTCACATCTTCCTGCCCCATCCCCATCGCAACGCGATCCGGCGTGCCAAACAGGTTGCACAGTACTGGCATACTGTAGCCTTTCGGGTTTTCGAACAGCAATGCCGGACCGCCGGCGCGCAGCGTGCGATCGGCAATTTCGGTCATTTCCAGATCGGGGTCGATCTCATGTTTGATGCGTTTTAATTCCCCACGCTGTTCAAGCAGAGAAAGGAAGTCGCGTAAGTCGTGGTATTTCATGACTTTCCATCAATATGGTCAGTGAGTCGGCCATTATAGTGCCGATTCGCCGCTGAGGGTTAGTTTTGTTGGCAACTTTACGCCCGCAGCGCTCCCCTTACGCCAATCTCGCTATATCTCTGAAGATGACTTTGCTATTCTTATCGGTCGGATAATTTAAAAGTGACGTTATGGAATCCTGGTACTTACTTTACTGCAAACGAGGTCAGTTACTGCGCGCGAAAGAGCACCTTGAGCGCCAGGACGTGCATTGCTTCAGCCCAATGATTGCGCTGGAAAAAATCGTGCGCGGCAAACGAACTCAGGTCGATGAACCCCTGTTCCCCAACTATATGTTTATTGAATTCAATCCCGAGGCGATTCACACCACCACCATTAGCGCTACCCGTGGCGTCAGCCATTTTGTTCGTTTTGGGAATCAGCCCGCAATTGTGCCACTCAAAGTGATCAATGCGCTGCAAAATGAGCCTGTTCTGAGCGGCTTTGATGAGGGTCTTGCTCAGCCGGGTGATACGGTGATTATTACCGAAGGGTCATTCGAAGGGCTGCAGGCTATCTATACCGAGCCCGATGGTGAAACACGCTCGATTCTGCTGCTGAATTTGCTCAACAAGCAGGTGATCCGCAGCATAGGCAACTGTCAGTTCGAGAAACTGTAGCGATTCCCCAAACGTTAAGCGCCGATCGACATCCGACGATCGGTGCCTCCCGCTTAATATCGCTTATTTACAGCTGAAAAATCCGACGCGCATTTTCCGCCGTCTTCTCTGCCAGCTGATGAGCATCGTCGCCGCGCAGCAACGCAACCTGCTCGACGATATGCGGCAGGAAACAGGGTTCATTACGACGCGAGGCAGGACGCGGGCGCATATCTCTTGGCAACAGCCAGGGCGCATCGGTTTCAAGCAGCAATCGATCCGCAGGGATCAGCGGCATCAGCTCACGCAGCTCCAGCCCTCTTCGCTCGTCGCAAACCCATCCCGTAATGCCAATCGATAATCCCAGCGCAAGACAATCCTCTAACTCCTGACGATTACCGGTAAAGCAGTGCAGTACTGCCGCAGGCAGTCTGGGCAACCAGGGCTGAAGAATAGAGATAAAACGGCTGTGGGCTTCCCGGCAGTGTAGAAAAACGGGTAATGACAGCTCGGCGGCCAGCTCCAGCTGGGCATTGAAGGCATAGGCCTGCTGTTCCGGCTCGGAAAAATTACGATTAAAATCCAGACCGCATTCGCCAATGGCAACAACCTGCGGCATTTCAGCCAGCCTGCGCAGGGTCGTCTCCGTTTCCCCTGACCATTCACTGGCATGATGGGGATGTACACCCGCGGTGGACCAACAGTAGTCAGGATGTTGCAGCGCAAGGCTTTGCGCCTGCTGGCTCTCCAGCGCATTGGTGCCGGTGATCAAAATGCCGTTAACGCCGGCGTCACGCGCGCGCTTCACCACCTGCTTACGGTCTTTAGCGAACTGGGTGCTGGTCAGGTTTACACCAATATCAAACATAGTCTCTTCCAAACAGTAACCGCCCTGACGGGCGGTTAGAAAATAGTGTTTGTCCTGCCTGAGCAGCCGGTAGCAGAAGCCTACTGCGATTCAGTATCCTGCTCTTCCTCTTCGTCGCCACGCTTTTGCCCAACGTAGAAACGAGAAACCAGCACGCCAACTTCGAACAGGCAGTACATCGGAACGGCTAACAGCGTCTGGGAGAAAATATCCGGCGGTGTCAGTAACATTCCCACCACAAACGCGCCTACCAGTACATAAGGGCGTTTGGCCTTCAAATCTTCCGGGGTGGTCACCCCTGTCCAGCAGAGCAGAATGATGGCAATCGGCACTTCAAACGACACGCCAAACGCCATAAACAGCGTCATGACAAAGTCGAGATAGTTATTGATATCCGTCGCAATCTGTACGCCCTGCGGCGCGGTTTTTGCGAAGAAGCCAAACGCCAACGGGAAGACGATAAAATAGGCGAAAGCCATTCCAAGGTAGAATAGGAATGAACTGGAAAACAGCAGCGGCATGACCAGCCGACGTTCGTGACGGTAAAGGGCTGGGGCAACAAACGCCCAGATCTGATAAAGAATAACCGGCACGGCGAGGAAAATAGACACGATTACGGTCAGCTTAATTGGCGTCAGAAATGGCGAAGCCACATCCGTCGCAATCATGCTGGCACCTGAAGGCATCTTCTCGATCAGCGGCGCAGCAACCATCTGATAAATGTCATTAGAGAAATAGATCAGACAGAGGAAAATCACCAGAACGGCGATAATGCAGTTTAACAGACGCTTACGTAATTCAATCAGATGACTGATAAGGGGCTGGGTATCTTCAACGGCCATATTTATCGTTCATCGCTCGGTTGTGTGGATTTTGCGGCTACAGGAGCAGCCGTGGGAGCCACTGGTTTCTGCAGGGAAACCACGCTCTCCGTCTCTGGGATCTTTGACGCTTTTGGTTCAGCGGCAGCGGCCACGGACGGTTCAGCCGCTTCCGGTGCCTGAGCAGGTGCAGACGCCTGATGATCGGCTTGCGAGGGTGTCGCACCGTCATGAGGAGTCTCATTTTTCACCAGCGGATTGTGAATGGTGTGCGCTTCTTCATCCGCAGCCTTCTCATTGTCGCCCAGGTAGGAACGCTTGAACGACTCTGCCGTCTGCTTCAGTTCCTCTACAGAGGCCTTCAGCTCGGGGGACAGGCTGTCCATACTGGCCTTTTCGATTTTCTTCAGGCCGTCCTGCAATTCCTGCAGTTTCAACTCCTGCGCCAGTTCATTCTGCACGCTGGTCGCCAGCGAACGTAATGCCCGAATCCAGCCAACAACGGTTTTGACCGCTACGGGTAAACGTTGCGGTCCGAGTACTACCAGACCAATAATGAAAACCAGTACCAGTTCACTAAAGCCTATGTCGAACACGGTTTATACCTTGTCGTTTTTGACGTCTTCTTTCTTCACTTCGCTATGCTGCTGCTGATTGGCCAGTTTGGCACTAAAGTCAGCATCTTCAGTATGCGTCGTGGATTTTGCTTTATCGTCTTCATCGCTCATAGCCTTTTTAAAGCCCTTGATGGACGAACCGAGATCGGAGCCCAGCGAACGCAGTTTTTTCGTGCCGAACAGCAGGACCACCAGCACAGCGATGATCAGTAAGTGTGGAAGAGTAATGCCCATGGTTACCTCTAGATATCAATAGTTGAAGCCGGTTAAGCAGTATATAACAGCTTATCTGCCGCTGACGATGCGCAAACTGACGCAGCAGCGCAATAAACTGCCTATTTACCATTCATGACAATCATTTTGTTCTGCGCCAGCCAAGAAGCCAGGCGACGATGCCGCCCGCAATCGATCCGGCTGAAAGCAGATCCCAGTCTGGGCGAAATAGCAGAATCGCCGTACCGCTCAGCAGCAGAGTAGCACCAACACCGAACAGATAGCGCGACTGATGCTGCTTCGCTTTTTCATCCTTGAGCTCGCTGACCAGACGATCGACGCTGTGCTGCAAATGCTTATGCTGGCGCAGACTGTCGTAAAACAGTTCGGGCAGTTCCGGCAGTTTTTCTGCCCAGAACGGTGCTTTTTCTTTTAGCGCCCGGACAATAGCTGGAATACCGATTTGATCTTTGATCCAGTCTTCCAGGAACGGCTTCGCCGTTTTCCACAGATCCAGCTGTGGATAAAGCTGCCTGCCTACCCCTTCAACATACAGCAGCGTTTTCTGCAGTAATACCAGCTGAGGCTGAACTTCCATATTAAAACGGCGCGCGGTATTAAACAGGTTCATCAACACATGGCCAAATGAGATTTCCGCAAGAGGTTTCTCAAAAATGGGTTCACAAACCGTACGAATGGCAAACTCAAAGTCTTCAACATTGGTATCAGGCGGAACCCAGCCTGAGTCAACGTGCAATTCTGCCACCTTGCGATAGTCGCGGTTGAAGAACGCGATAAAGTTCTCGGCCAGATATCGTTTATCTTCCTTGTTGAGTGAGCCCACAATGCCGCAGTCGATGCCGATATACTGTGGGTCCTCAGGATGCTCGTAGCTGACAAAAATATTCCCCGGGTGCATATCCGCATGGAAAAAACTGTCGCGGAATACCTGGGTGAAGAACACCTGCACACCACGCTCAGCCAGCAGCTTCATATTGATGCCGTGCTGCTCCAGCGCTACCACATCCGAAATAGGGATGCCGTAGATGCGCTCCATAACCAGCATCGTCTCACTGCAATAGTCTGAGTAGATCTCAGGAACATACAGCATATTGCTGCCGTCGAAGTTACGACGCAGCTGAATGGCATTCGCTGCTTCACGCAGCAGGTTTAGCTCATCAAGCAGCGTTTTTTCATAGTCGGCGACCACTTCCTGCGGTCGTAAACGACGGCCATCCGGCAGCAAACGTGGAACCCAGCGCGCCATACGCTTAATCAGCTTCATATCCGCTTTAATAACCGGCAGGATATCGGGGCGAATCACCTTGATAACGATCGCTTTACCATTCTCTTTCAGCGTTGCCGTATGCACCTGAGCAATGGATGCTGATGCCAGCGGGGTGATGTCAAAATCATCAAACTGACTGGAAATTGGTGCGCCTAACGACTGCTCGATCAACTTCAGAGCTTTAGCTCCATCAAATGGCGCAACGCGATCCTGCAACATCGCCAGCTGATCGGCGATCTGCCGGGGAAACAGATCACGTCGCGTAGACATCATCTGCCCAAACTTAATCCATACCGGGCCGAGCTGCTCCAGCGCCAGGCGAAGACGCTCGCCCAGCGGCAAATTCTTATGGCGATTCGGAAGCCAGAACAGGCATTTTCGCCACAGACGCAGCGGCAGGGTAATGCGCATCTTCGGGATTAGTTCATCTAAGCCATAAGTAAGGAACACGCGAATGATCAAATACAGGCGGCGTAACTCTCCGAAACTCATTTAGCCTCCCGTTTGCGCAGGCGTGCTTCCAGCGCTTCGAAAGAGGCCGAAAGCGCGTCAACTTCTTCAGCAAACCATGCCAGCTCGAGCGCACCCGGGGCAACTCGCCACTCTTCGGTCAGCGTTTGCGCCAGATAGCTTTGTTTACGCTGCACATCACGGCGAACGGCCTGAAAACCACGGCGGGCAAACTGCGAAATCCCCTGAGCGGCGATATCGCCAATCCACGGGGCGAGGTACTCTGCCGGGTCCAGCTCGGCCAGATCCATCAGCGCAGAAAACTGCTGAACCAGCTGCAGATCGCCTTCAACTTCCAGTTCTCCGCTGCGGATGAGCGCAGTCAGCTGCTGACGATCGCGAAGCTTCGGCAACGTAGCCAGGCGAGTTTTCACCGTACAATCGGGCTTATCAGCCCAGTCACCTATCACATCGACCTGACGATCGCTGAAGATAAAGGTCACGGACTGCTTCAGTTCAGCCAGTTCTATAGCAAGGCTTTTACCACTCAGGCGTTGACGCGCCGCTTTCAGGCCACGATCGCGATACAGAATCTGGTTAAGCGCGGTCTCCAGACTGGCAGTTAACAACGGCGTTAAAGTCATTCGCTTTCCCGATCAGAACTTAAATCCGCGGTGCAAGGCAACGATGCCGCCCGTGAGATTGTGATACGTGGTGTTTTCGAAGCCGACATCCATCATCATCTGCTTAAGCGTTTCCTGGTCTGGATGCATGCGGATGGACTCAGCCAGATAGCGATAGCTGCCGGCATCTTTCGCCACCATTTCACCGATGCGCGGCAAGATGTGGAAAGAGTAGGCATCATAAGCTTTGCTCAGCGGCTCCAGCACCGGCTTGGAAAACTCCAGGACCAGCAGGCGTCCGCCCGGCTTAAGGACGCGGAACATCGATGCCAGTGCCTTCTCTTTTTCCGTCACGTTACGCAGGCCAAAAGCGATGGTAATACAGTCAAAATAGTTGTCCGGGAACGGCAGGGCTTCTGCATTGGCCTGAACATAATTAACGTTACCGATAATGCCTTTATTGCGTAGCTTTTCGCGGCCGACTTTCAGCATTGAGCTGTTGATATCAGCCAGCACGACCTCGCCAGTTTCGCCAACCAGACGAGAAAACTTCGCCGTCAGATCGCCTGTACCGCCGGCTAAATCCAGCACGCGCTGCCCGCGGCGCACGCCGCTGCTGTCAATGGTAAAACGCTTCCAGATGCGGTGAATACCGAATGACATCAGATCATTCATCAGATCGTATTTGGCCGCAACGGAGTGGAAAACATCAGCAACCATGTCGGCTTTGTCGCTTTTCGCAACGGTGCGGTAACCGAAGTGGGTAGTGTCCTTTGATTCATCTGCCATTTGTTTTGCCTGCTCTACAATCAAATATTTGCCAAGTGTACCAGAGTCAGGCAGGCCAGGCACATGCCGCTCGCTTATTCATTGATTTGACGCTGCCCGCGCGTAGCGTAAACATCTGGATCGCCAGCTTCAACCCGCGGTTGCTGAGTGTCGCCTTGCTCCGCATTTTCATCATCGCCCTCAGATACCGCCTGCCCGGCCAGAAGAGGGTTAATGGGACGCTTCACCTCCACTCCCATCTGACGAAATCCTTCCGTTTGCGCAATCAGATTGCCCCGCCCTTCTGATAGTTTTTTCATCGCCTGGCGGTAACTGTCCTGAGCCTTGTCAAGGTTCTGCCCGATACTGGTCATGTCATCAACAAACAGCCGCATTTTGTCATACAGCCGCCCGGCACGGTCGGCGATGCGTTGGGCGTGGCGGCTCTGATGTTCATAACGCCACAGATTGTTAATCGTCCGTAGCGCAACCAGCAGCGTGGTCGGACTGACCAGCATAATGTTCTGGTTCAAAGCTTCACTAATCAACTCTGGCTGGCGGTCGATTGCCAGTAAAAAGGCCGGTTCAATCGGGATAAACATCAACACATAATCCAGCGAGCGTAAACCCGGCAATTGTTGATAATCTTTTCGGCTGAGTAAGCGAAGATGGCCGCGGATCGCCGCAATATGCTCGCTGATTGCCGCTTCACGCTGTAGCTCATCTTCACTATTGAAGTAACGCTCGTAGGCCACCAGGGTCATTTTGGCGTCAATCACTACGTCTTTACCCTGGGGCAGACGCACAATGACGTCCGGCTGCATGCGGCCATTCTGTTCCAGTTGGATGTTCACCTGAGTTTCATACTCATGCCCTTCACGCAATCCTGATGCCTCCAACACGCGGCTCAGCACGACCTCTCCCCAGTTACCCTGAGTTTTATTGTCACCCTTCAGCGCCTTCGTCAGGTTGAGCGCCTCCTGTGCCATACGGGCATTGAGCTGCTGCAGGTTACGTATCTCATGGGAAAGCGTATGGCGCTCGCGCGCTTCCTGGCCAAAGCCTTCCTGCACCTGGCGGCGAAATCCTTCCAGCTGTTCACGCAGCGGGGTTATCAGGCCATGCAGGCTCTGACGATTCTGCTCATCCACGCGGCGTCCGCTATTTTCAAAGATGCGATTGGCCAGGTTTTCAAACTGCGAGTTAAGCCGCTGCTCGCTGTTGACCAGCAGCCGTTGTTTTTCTTCTGCAGCCATCCGAGTTTCTTCCAGCCGGATGGTAACTTCACGCAGTTCAGCTTCCTGCGCGCTGTTAATCTCCAGCTGCGTACGCAGTTCACGTGATAACTGTTCCGCTTCTCCCCGCCAGTGATCGAACTGATGCAGTTTTTCCTGCGCGGCGGCGAGATTACCGTGCAGCTGGCGTAACTCCTGCTCATTCTGTCTTTGCATCACAGCCTGCTGCTCCAGCTGCTGCTGCAGGCGCTGACGTTCTGTCTGACTCTGCTCAGCAGCTTGTACCAGCAGCTGCCGCTCGGTTTCCTGCTTAGCGAATCGCTGGTGACCGAGAAACCAGGCAAATATCCACCCTGCCAGTATTCCCGCCAGACCAATGACTGCGGCGTAACTGATTGTTGCATCCACTCTGCTTTCCCTCTCATCAACGACAACAGGGGAAAAATAGAGGCACACTGTATGAATGTCCAGATAAAAAGCGCGAGGAAGAAGGATGTATGGTGATTTAAATGCGAACTGGATAACGGCTCGAAAAAGCGGGGGTTTTGTTGCAGGAATTTCATGGCTGCGGCAGGTGCCGCAGCCCAAGTATTTTGACGATTAGAGCAGGCGGCGAGCAGCCTCAACAACGATTTTCACCGCATCGCTTTCGGTACGCTTCATGGTTTCCGCGTCAGGGATTTCCTGCTGGGTACGGTTGACGATCACACCGGCAACCATACCGGCCCGCAGTCCCTGGCTGGCACACATGGTCAGCAATGTAGCCGATTCCATTTCATAGTTCAGCACGCCCATCTGCTGCCACTCTTTCATTGAGCCCTGGAAGCGGCTGACAACACGTCCGGAATAGGTATCGTAACGCTCCTGACCCGGGTAGAAGGTGTCGGAAGAGGCGGTTACGCCGATATGCGTTGTGGCTCCGGCTTCTTCCGCTGCGGCAACCAGTGCAGTGGTGCAGGCAAAGTCAGCGACGGCCGGATATTCCAGCGGAGCAAAATGCAGGCTGGCACCATCAAGACGCACGGAAGCCGTAGTCACCAGCACATCACCCACGTTGATATTCGGCTGAATCGCGCCGGTGGTTCCCACTCGCAGGAACGTGCGAACACCTAACTGCGCCAGCTCTTCCACGGCAATTGAGGTGGATGGGCCGCCAATTCCGGTCGAACAGACGATCACCGGCTTGCCGGAGAGCTCTGCACGCCAGGTGGTGAATTCACGATGTGAAGCCAGATGGACCGGGTTATCCATCAGAGCCGCAATTTTCTTCACGCGCTCAGGGTCACCGGGCACGATCGCCAGCGTGGCACCCTGAAGATCGGCCTTCGTTAAGCCAAGGTGGAAAACATCAGATTGTGCCATTTCAAACTCCTGTCACGAAAATCGGGGGATAGTTAACTGAGTGCTACTGTAAGCAAACACGGCGCACATTTATGTGATAAAAATCGCTTATCCAAATGAAACTTACATCAATCAAAATAAAAAGTGCGATCAAAATCACACATAAATGTTCTGTTGCCTTTTTTTGCTACAACCCACCCCGTAGATCGGGTTTATCTGATGATAAAGAGATAGCCCGTACCCAGCGAGGGTGCCAGAATTTCCTGGCTATAGTTAGCCCATCGCCTTAGTTCATGCATGGAGAGGACAATGAAAACCGAAGATAACACGACTCAAAAATTGAGCAATAATAGCTTCGCACCTGCAGTCCAGCCTGTCGCGGCAACCACCATTATTACCGATGATGCAGAGATTCTTTCTGGGGAAACGTCGATCCCCACTCAGGGTGAAAATATGCCCGCTTTCCACGCCAGGCCACGCAATGTGGCAGGACCTTTACCTGTTGTACTGGTTGTGCAGGAGATCTTCGGCGTTCATGAACATATTCGCGATATTTGCCGCCGTCTGGCCCGTGAAGGCTATCTGGCCGTCGCCCCAGAACTCTACTTCCGTCAGGGCGATGTCGCTGACTATAACGACATCCCAACGCTATTGAAGGAGCTGGTCAGTAAAGTGCCGGACAGTCAGGTTTTGGCCGATCTTGACCACGTGGCGAACTGGGCTTCGCGCCATGAGGGTGATATGCGCAATATGGCCATCACCGGTTTTTGCTGGGGCGGCCGCATTACCTGGCTTTACGCCGCGCATAATCCGCAGCTGAAAGCGGCCGTGGCATGGTATGGCAAGCTGGTCGGTGAAAAGACCATGAAGCAGCAGAAACAGCCGGTGGACATTGCTGTCGATCTTAACGCACCGGTATTAGGGCTTTATGGCGCGAAAGATGACGGTATACCGTTAGATACGGTCGATACCATGCGCCAGGCACTGCGGGCGGCGAATGCGCACGCGGAAATCATTGTCTATCCCGATGCCGGTCACGCATTTAACGCCGACTATCGCCCAAGCTATCACGCAGAGTCCGCCACCGACGGCTGGCAGCGCATGCTGGCGTGGTTTGCCCAACATGGCGTAGTAGCAAAAGCATAAACAAGGGGGCGCTCAGCGCCCCAACCGATTACAACACGACTCAATTCACACAGATAATGACGCTTTTGCCGCACGCAGATTCTGCGCCGCTGTCACCATGTTGGCCAACGCCTGGCGGGTTTCAGTCCAGCCGCGGGTTTTCAGGCCACAGTCCGGGTTTACCCAAAGACGTTCGGTTGGAATTCGCTCTGCGGCTTTCAGTAGCAGGGCTTCCATCCATTCCACACTCGGTACATTTGGCGAGTGGATGTCGTAAACGCCCGGGCCAATCTCATTGGGATAGTCAAACTCTTCAAAAGACTCCAGCAGTTCCATATCGGAACGTGAGGTCTCGATGGTAATAACATCCGCATCCAGCGCCGCGATCGAATCCATAATGTCATTGAACTCGCAGTAGCACATATGGGTGTGGATCTGTGTTTCATCCTGCGCCACGGCGGCATTCAGGCGGAACGCATCCACCGCCCAATTCAGATAGTCGGCCCATTCAGACTTATGCAACGGGAGGCCTTCACGCAAGGCCGGTTCATCAATCTGAATGATGCCGATACCCGCTTTTTCCAGATCGACCACTTCATCACGCAGCGCCAGCGCAATTTGCTTAGCAATGGTTTCACGTGAAACATCTTCACGCGGGAATGACCAGCAGAGGATCGTCACCGGGCCGGTTAGCATGCCTTTTACCGGCTTTTCGGTCAGCGACTGGGCATACTTCGCCCACTCTACGGTGATCGCCTGCGGGCGGCTGACGTCGCCGATGATAACCGGTGGTTTAACGCAGCGTGAACCGTAACTCTGTACCCAGCCGTTCTGCGTGAAGACAAAACCGTCAAGGTTTTCGCCAAAGTATTCCACCATGTCGTTACGTTCGGCTTCCCCATGAACCAGCACATCAAGACCCAGGCGCTCCTGCTCGACGATGGCCTGCTTGATGTGTTCGGCAATGCCGGTGCGATAGTGGGCACCATCCAGACGCCCCTGCTTAAAGTCCAGACGCAGACCGCGAATTTCGGTAGTTTGCGGGAATGAGCCAATGGTGGTGGTTGGCCATGCCGGCAGCTGGAAACGCTTTCGCTGGGCTTCGGCACGAACCTGATAGCTATTCTGACGCTGGCTGTCTTTCGCCGTAATTGACGCGAGGCGCTGAGCCACCGCTGCGTTGTGCACTCGGGTGGATGTTTTTCGAGCACGGACTGGGGCGCTCCAGGCCTCCAGTGAGGCGGCATCATCGTTGTTCAGTGCATTGCTCAGTAGTGACAGTTCGGTACATTTTTGCAGTGCGAAAGCGAACCAGCTTTTCACCTCTTCATCCAGGCGCGTTTCCACACTCAAATCGATCGGGCTGTGCAGCAGCGAGCAGGAAGTCCCAATCCACAGCTGTTTGCGTTGAGCGACCAGCGGCCGCAGTCGCTCAAACCAGCTGCTGAGATCGGCACGCCAGACGTTTCGTCCGTTAATCACCCCGACCGACAGCAGCCAGTTCGCCGGCACGTTGTTATTCAACAGGGTGATGTCATCTTTGCCATGAACCAGATCCACGTGCAGTCCCTGAACAGGCAGTGCGGTAATGGTCTCCAGGTTCTGACCAATACTGTCGAAATAGGTGGTTAGCAGCAGCTTAGCGTGTCCCTGCAGTGCATCATAAGCCGGTTTGAACGCCGCCAGCCATTCAGCAGGCAGCTCAAGAGCCAGGGCAGGCTCATCAATCTGCACCCACTCAATATCACGTTTCGCCAGCTCGGCAAGGACCTGTTGATAGACCGGAAGAATGTCTCTTAGCAGCGTCAGGCGATCGAACGGTTCGCCCTTCACTTTCCCCAGCCACAGGTAGGTTACCGGGCCAAGCAGTACGGGTTTGACCTTATGCCCAAGGGTCAGCGCTTCATCAACCTCATCCAGCAGCTGGGTCCAGGTCAGTTTGAACTGTTGGCCGCGTACAAACTCCGGCACCATATAGTGATAGTTGGTGTTAAACCATTTGGTCATTTCTGCGGCGGCGGCCGGTTCACCGGTCGGTGCGCGACCCCGTCCAAGACGGAACAGGGTATCAAGGTCAACAGAACCCTCTTTATTTCGGTGGCGGGCAGGTACGTTGCCCAACAGCAGGCTGGTCGTCAGTACGTGATCGTACCAGGCAAAGTCACCAACCGGCAGCAGGTCCACACCGGCATCTTTCTGCTGTTGCCAGTGACGAGTGCGTAATTCGCGGCCGGTTGCCAGCAGTTCTTCCTGCGTGCTATTGCCCGCCCAGTAACTTTCCTGTGCTTTTTTTAGTTCGCGGCGCAGGCCGACGCGGGGAAATCCAAGAGTATGGTTCTGAATAGTCATGATGCGCTTCCTGTTAATTTAGGTGTTATCATTTGGACGTCCAGATGTTTACACTGCTATAATCCGCAGGTACTGTATTATCTACAAGCGCAATATGTTCACTGTCGATGTGAAGGACTCTCATGATCGAACTTAAACACCTCCGAACGCTGCAGGCTCTGCGAAATTCAGGTTCGCTGGCCGCCGCTGCCGCCCAGCTTCATCAAACGCAGTCAGCGTTATCCCATCAGTTCAGCGATCTGGAACAGCGGCTGGGCTTCCGTCTGTTCGTGCGGAAAAGTCAGCCGCTTCGCTTTACGCCACAGGGAGAGGTTTTACTGCAGCTGGCCGAGCAGGTGTTGCCACAGATTCAACAAGCATTACAGGCCTGCCATGAGCCACACCAGACTACGTTGCGTATCGCTATTGAGTGTCACAGCTGTATCCAGTGGCTGACGCCGGCACTGAACAATTTCCGTAAGAGCTGGCCGCAGGTGGTGATGGATTTTAAATCAGGCGTGACGTTTGACCCACAGCCTGCGCTTCAGCAGGGCGAACTGGATATCGTACTCACCTCCGATATTCTGCCGCGCAGCGGCTTGTTCTATACGCCAATGTTCGATTTCGAGGTCAGGCTGGTTATGGCACCTGACCATCCTCTGGCCAAAGTGAACCGTATTTCTCCGGAAGACTTAGCCAGTGAAGTGCTGTTGATTTACCCGGTACAGCGTCAGCGTCTTGATATCTGGCGTCATTTTCTACAGCCCGCTGGCGTCAGCCCGGCTCTGAAAAGCGTGGATAACACATTATTGTTAATTCAGATGGTCTCCGCGCAGATGGGCATTGCAGCTCTGCCACACTGGGTGGTGGAAAGCTTCGAGCAACAGGGACTGGTGGCTACCAGGGCGCTGGGCGAAGGTCTGTGGAGCAGGCTATACGCGGCTGTACGCGATGGGGAGCAGCGTCAACCGGTGGTTGAAGCATTTATCCGTTCAGCCCGGCAGCACGCCTGCGATCATTTACCACGGGTGCGGGATGCCTCTCTCCCGGGCACGCCGCTGCCAACATCGCTGACTCATCCCTGATCCCACTCATCAGTGAAGACCGGCGGTTTTTCCTGTCTAACCGCTCAATTGGCTCTATAATGCGCTCACTGCAATAGTTTCAATGAAGAGAGTGTTTATGACGAATAATGATGTCCTGCGCAGCGTGCGTTACATGCTGGATTTAAGCGATGCGAAAGTAGTGAGCATTCTGGCGCTGGCAGAGAGCGAAGTGGCTGAAGCCGAAGTGCACAGCTTCCTGAAAAAAGAAGATGAGCCAGGCTATCGCCTCTGCCCGGATGTCGTTATGGGCTATTTCCTTAACGGTCTGATTTTCGAGCGCCGTGGAAAAAGCGAAGATGCGCCGGTGCCTTCGATTGAACGCAAGATGACGAACAACATCATCATGAAAAAGCTTCGCGTCGCTTTCGATTTAAAAACCACCGATATTATTGATTTGCTGAAAAGCGCCGATTTTGCGGTGGGGCAATCAGAAATTGGTGCAATCTTCCGCAAGCCGGGGCATAAAAACTATCGCGAGTGCGGCGATCAAATCCTTCGCAACTTCCTCAAAGGTCTGGCAATGAAGATTCGCCCGGCTAAAAAATAAATATTCATCTCTATTTCAAATAATTAACGCCTTAACCGGGCGTTAGTTTATAAAAATCTTTAAATTACGATACCTGCTCTCTTACTCGAAACTCTAGTATCTCTTGAGTTCTTCAATCAAAAAGGGAGTTTATATCATGCAGGTATTGTCAGAAATAGAGTTAGATCAGGTTAGCGGTGGCCGGGCAAATATGAATATCACCACCGTTATTAACAATGATAAACCCATCAACGTTATTAATATTGGTGGTGATGGTTTAGTTATCAATTTTGATGATAGCGGTATGACCATTGTGAATGGTGAATTTACCAGCAACTATCGTTAACTAACAAATTCAGGGAGTTACGCTTAGTTTATTAAAGATTTAAACAACGGCAGGTGTACTCCCTTTCTACGCCAGTATCACAGCTCATCTTATCGCCTCCTTAAATCCCGCTTTTTTCCATGGATATAACATTCCTTAGATAAAAAATTTTTCCAATTAGAACGTAAACATCCAAAATGCAGACTCCAGAGCGTTAAACGGCCCCATTAGTGTGACTTCAATCACAAATTATAGTTCGCATACGAAAATATCACCTCATTTAATGGTGCAGATATAGCCATTTCGTCATAAAAATGTAACATTCGCGCACTTATTCACAGCTGTTACCTTCGAATATCGCCATGCTGCTTTCGAAATAGAACATTTACCGTTACCAGGAAAGCTGTTTGTATTTCATCTCAGCCGGGCGGGGATATCGTTACCTGAGCCATGGGGGCCGTAATGTTAAGTATTTTTAAACCCGCAGCACATCAGCCACGCGTTGATGCCAGCCGCGTCGATCCGCTATATCGCAAACTGCGCTGGCAGATCTTTCTGGGGATCTTCTTCGGCTACGCCGCCTATTATCTGGTGCGTAAAAACTTCGCGCTGGCGATGCCTTATCTCGTTGAGCAGGGCTTCTCACGCGGAGATTTAGGATTTGCACTGTCAGGCATCTCTATCGCCTACGGTTTTTCAAAGTTCATCATGGGCTCCGTTTCAGACCGCTCAAACCCTCGAGTATTCTTGCCTGCCGGACTGATTCTTGCCGCAGCGGTAATGCTGTTTATGGGTTTCGTACCCTGGGCAACATCCAGCATCATGGTGATGTTCGTTCTGCTGTTCCTGTGCGGCTGGTTCCAGGGTATGGGATGGCCACCGTGTGGTCGTACCATGGTTCACTGGTGGTCACAGAAAGAGCGCGGTGGCATCGTTTCCGTATGGAACTGCGCGCATAACGTTGGTGGCGGTATCCCTCCGCTGCTGTTCTTGTTAGGTATGGCCTGGTTTAACGACTGGAAAGCCGCACTGTATATGCCTGCTTTTGGTGCCATTCTGATCGCGATTATCGCCTTTGCGCTGATGCGCGATACGCCACAGTCCTGCGGCCTGCCTCCGATCGAAGAGTATAAAAACGACTATCCACCGGACTATGATGAAAAACATGAAACAGAGCTGACTGCGAAACAGATTTTCACCCAGTACATTCTGCCTAACAAACTGCTGTGGTACATCGCACTGGCGAACGTGTTTGTTTATCTGCTGCGCTACGGTGTGCTCGACTGGTCACCAACCTATCTGAAAGAGGTTAAGCACTTCACGCTGGATAAATCTTCGTGGGCTTATTTCTTCTATGAATATGCAGGTATTCCGGGCACGCTGCTGTGTGGCTGGATGTCAGATAAGGTGTTCAAGGGCAACCGTGGAGCTACCGGCGTCTTCTTTATGACTCTCGTGACCATTGCGACCATAGTTTACTGGATGAACCCGGCGGGTAATCCTGGCGTCGATATGGCCTGTATGATGGTGATTGGCTTCCTGATTTATGGCCCCGTCATGCTGATCGGTCTGCACGCTTTGGAACTGGCGCCGAAAAAAGCTGCGGGTACTGCCGCTGGATTTACCGGCCTGTTTGGTTATCTCGGTGGCTCTGTTGCCGCCAGCGCGATCGTTGGTTACACCGTTGACTACTTTGGTTGGGACGGTGGCTTTATGGTTATGATTGGCGGATGTATTCTGGCCGTAATTCTTCTTGCCATGACCATGATGAGCGAAAAGAAACATAAGCAGCAAATGAATGCGAAATAATTAAATTATGAGTAGCGGGATAGCTTTTATAAAACCGCTACTCATTTCCTCATCACTCCGACGTACACACCAGTAATGCATGCTTATTAGAAGAAAGAAGATATCTTTGGCGATCTAACTTTCTTATTTTTATCATGATTTTTTCATCCTTGAGCTGCGGTAGAAATTTATTTATCACCGTATCTTTTTTCCGCAAATGTAAATCATAATATCGTCCTTCTTTTTCATAATCGAAATCAAGAATGTCATTGACGGTTTGATCTTTCCCCTTGCATCTCAACTTCCCTGATAGCAACAAATATCCTTCTCCATTACCATTTATTGCCATAAAAAGGTCAAGCCGGTTGCGGCTACCACACTGATTAATAATAGGTTCCATACCCAACTGTGCCCTACAGCTAAAGTCTTGCCTCTTATTCGTGTTGCCAAACCAGAGAATACACAGCGAGAGTACCACTGCCACCGCCCAGCCTGGATAACGCTGCCTGATCAAAGACATTAATCTATTTCTCTCATTTGAGTAGGCCGTAATTAACGCATTCTCCTCCACGACTATCATCGCAGTACGCTAAAATTTCTTTACCTGTCGAGCTTTCATTTACACTAACCTCCCGCCCGGACCAATAAAAAATATCTGCTTTACGGCCACAGTTTATTTTGTATTTAACAACATAGTTTTTGACTACTGAAAAATCATCCGCTGTTTTTCTTTTAACTCCGGAGTTCTCCAACAAATACACATTACA
This sequence comes from Pantoea coffeiphila, assembly GCF_016909495.1. GTDB lineage: Bacteria > Pseudomonadota > Gammaproteobacteria > Enterobacterales > Enterobacteriaceae > Erwinia > Erwinia coffeiphila. The sequence goes on from NZ_JAFBFW010000012.1 coordinate 26,901, forward strand.
ATTATTTATTTTAAAAGAACAATCACCTCGCACTAAAAAATGAAAAAACAGCAAAGGGGAGCTTAATAAAACAAGTAACAACACGGTTAAAAGACTCACATTTCCCTTTCTGATAAATAAGAAAATAAAATTTATTTTTTTATTTAAGCTGTCATCATTGATTAAGCCATTCGCTAACTTCTTATTTCCCTCTAGAAAAATCTCACCTTCATCATTATCATCTGACATAATCTCGACGTCCGCACTAAGCATGAAGCCATGCCGGGGAATAGTAATGATCACGTCAGAGAACCCAAGATTAGACAAAGCCCTCCTCAATATTGACATGTAGTTATTTAAATTATTACCAGAGGATGACAGACCCTTTTTAGTCCAAAGATCATTCAGAATATGTTCTCTGCTTAATGGATTGTTATTATTCTCCACCATCAGGCAGAGCAATTCATTAGCAATCCGGCTAAGCGTTAACATATCTACACTACCGTCAATCAAATACAAAGTTCCATCATAGGAATTGTACTTTAAAGCCCCGTTTATTAAGTAATTCACAACGCTACCTAATCATCCAGAATAATTGCCATCCTGAAAACCACAAGATAGCAACCTATTCACCATCTTAAACTTTAAGAAAAAACACATTTTAATCATAAACGCGCCATTGGTTTCTTTTAAAAGATATCAACACAAACTCAACAAACAACAGAATATTAAACTAATAAATTAATTAATAACAAAATAAAAATCTATAAAAACACAAAAAGGCAATATATATTGTTATTAAGCTTTCCGGAATAATAAAATAACTCTAACGAAATGATGCATTAAAAAATAAAAAACCCTAAAGAAAACTTTAGGTGCCATTCCCGACTTGTAAAAAAGAGAAATTTAAAAAATGAACAGCATAGAACCAAAATCAGTAAAGTATGAAAATGAAAAACTCCTGTTAAAGGATAAGTATTTAATGATTAAAGATAGCAATATTATGGCTAAGGTTAGTAAAAACCAAAGAATCCTCATTCTGTGTTTGATGAATGAAATTATCGAAAAAGAAAAAATCATTCAAAATGTTTGGGGAAGAAACACATCCATGTCAAAAGAGAAGAATTATAATCAACTGGTTTTCCAAACCAGAGCTCTCCTGGCTAAACAAGGATTTCCCAACGATCTGATTATGACAATCCACAGATACGGATTGTGCTTTAACAAATTCTTTTTGAATTCAAACAAAACACCGAATGCTAATAGCATAGAAGGTAAATACATAACAACTTCAGACATGCAGTTTTAACAGGTAATTTAAAGTTACATCAGTATAAATATAGATAATTAATCGGGTCACCATAATAATTTCATAAACAAAGCATGATGAATACAGCTTAGTGGCCCAAAATCAAACCATCCATAATGATTTGATTCAGTAATTATTACAGCAAGGATCGTCGTTGAAAAGATTAAAAAACATCACCACTAAAATTCACATAAAAAAACCATGCTATAAAAGCACAAATAACAAATATAACACTATAATCTAAAAAAAAGATGGAAACAGAATTATATCCCTCAAAATTCAATGCGCTATGAAGATTGTTTGTAGCGAGAGTATTTCACACTCGACTCATAATGAAATGACAAAAAACCCAACTTACCAATTAAAAACACACTGACACATTTAAACGAAATTAAATTAACCAAAAAAAATCCGACATCTTAAATTAACTATTTTTGGTGAAAAATATTTATTTTAGACATAAAAAAACCAGGAGAATATGTATTATCCTGGCTATGGGTTCGCAACGCTGATCGAGCGGGTAAAAAATTATAACTCAGAGTGACTACACACCAAACAAGGTACGCAGCGTTTTCGATACGGCCTGTTCGGCATTAGAACCAATGACTTCCAGCTCCGGCAACAAATCCTTCAGGCGCTGATGCGCATTCTCCATGATGTATCCTTTACCCGCCATGCTCAGCATCTCTTTATCATTCATCCCATCACCAAACGCGATGCACTCTTTCAGAGAAGAACCGAGAGACTGCGATACGGCATCCAGCGCATGGCCCTTAGAAACGCCACCGGCCATCACCTCAAGACAGGTTGGCAGCGAAAAACTGACGTTAACCCGATCGCCCCATCGTGCGATCAGCGCCAGTTCCAACGGAACTAATAGCTCAGGATCATTACAGGTGAAAAAGACTTTGCTGATACCGTCTGTCGGCAGTTCGCCGGGATGGTAAATCTGATAGTTGAAATCAGATTCTTTGAAAAAATCCATTTCATCGGGACGATGGCGATTCAAAAACCACTCTTCATCGCGATAAATGTTGGTATAGATGTCAGGATTGTTGTGCTGCATTGCAAACAATTCGCGCGCAATGTCTTCATCGAGATTATGGCTGAAAACCAGTTCACCGGCAGTATTATGCACGCGTGCGCCATTAGAGGTGATCATAAAGGCGTCGATGCCCAGGCTGTCACGCATCTGCGCGACATCAATGTAGTGTCGGCCGGTAGCAAAAATAAAGTGGACCCCTTTGCGAACCAGCAGCTGCAGAGTTTCGCGAGCAAAAGGGGAAAGCGTATGATCGGGAGATAACAGCGTGCCATCCAGATCTGAAGCAACAATACGGTACATAAAACCTCTGGTTAATATCATTTGGCGGGCAGGGCCCATCAGGTAACATAAACTTTGCGCAGCGGGTAATCAGGGATGGCGAGCGAAAAACGCCATAATCGTTTCCAGCGCCTCAGCCCGCATACTGTCTTTCTCAAACAGTATTTCATGGCGGGCACCCGCGATAATTCTGGGAGCTCCCCCTTCACAGGGCTGTCCGGCGGCAACCATTGCCTGGCAAAAAAGATTTTGTGCTCTGTTATCCACGACCCTGTCTTCTTCTGCCTGTAGCAGCAGCAGCGGTGTTGAGATGCGGGATGCCTGCTGCAGGATCATCTTACCTGCCATCACGCCCTCCCTCACCCAATGATAGGTTGGTCCGCCGACACGAAGCCCGGGATCGTCAGCATAAAAACGCAGATTGCGCCGATAACGCTCGCGGCTGTGGGTCAGATGATTGAGGCCAAACGGTCGCGGACGCCATTTTCCTGTACCAATAGCGTAACCTTCGCTGACTGCCGGGCGTTTTTCCGTCCAGTCCAGAATTCGATGGGCCATCCACTGCGGCATCGGCAGCGTGATGCCAAACATTGGCGCGGTTAATGCAGCGGCATCAAATGCCGCAGGCTGACGCGCCAGCATCAACGTAAGAATCGCCCCTCCCATCGAATGCGCGAGAGCATAGCGATGACGATAATGACGAGCGACGATCTCTTTTAAATAAAGCGTTTCCAGATCGTCGACATAATCCTCAAAGGCCGCCACGTGGCCACGATGCGAATCCTGCAACAAACGCCCCGATCGTCCCTGCCCACGATGATCGACAACGATCACATCATAGCCGCAGTGAAACAGATCGTAAGCCAGCTCAGGATATTTGACATAACTTTCGATTCGACCGGGACAGAGCAAAATAACCTTGTCATGTTGCGAAGAGATGAAGCGGGCATAGCGGATGGGCACGTTGCCAACACCGGCGAATTCATCTTCTTCGCGCTGCTGCCAAAAGCTCAGCAAAGGGCCCGTTGCAAAGGCCGCAAAAGACTGTTCACGGGTCAACCAGCCTGGTTTACCAGGCTCAATCAGACTCTTTCCAGAAAGATGTTTTACCATTCAGCAGGCCATTGTTACCCATAGCACAACGTTCAACATTCACGTATTGTGTCACAATTAAGCGTTTTTCGGGAGCTTTACCCATGACCATCGAATGGTGGCTGACTTACCTTCTGACAACCTGCATTCTGAGCCTTTCGCCAGGTTCTGGTGCCATTAATACTATGAGTACCGGTATCAGCCATGGCTATCGCGGGGCCGCTGCCTCCATTACCGGGCTACAGGTCGGGCTGTCATTGCATATTATCCTGGTTGGGATCGGCCTGGGCGCGCTGTTTTCACAATCTCTGCTGGCATTTGAGATCTTGAAATGGGCTGGCGCTGCCTATCTGGTCTGGCTGGGAATTCAACAGTGGCGTTCTGCCGGAGCCATCGATCTGAACGCCGTGGCGAAGGCGATGCCGCGACGTAAACTGTTCCAGCGGGCGGTTTTAGTTAACCTGACCAACCCGAAAAGCATCGTGTTCCTTGCGGCGCTGTTCCCCCAGTTTATCATCCCGCATCAGCCGCAGGCGATGCAGTACCTTGTGCTGGGCGTAACCACGGTGGTGGTCGACATTATTGTGATGATTGGCTATGCCACGCTGGCTACGCGTATTGCCGTCTGGATAAAAGGCCCGCAGCAAATGAAGCTGTTAAATCGAATTTTCGGTGGGTTATTTATGGCGGTGGGTGCACTGCTGGCGTCGGCGCGGCGTATCGCCTGATTAAACGTAAAAGGGCCGGTCACCCGGCCCGCTTAACGCGATGGTTAATCGTCATCAACACCGTCAACGTGATCCTTAATCATCAACAGGAACGGCCTGCCAAAGCGTTCCAGCTTTTTATGCCCCACCCCGTTAATACTCAGCATTTCTGAGGCCGTTAGTGGCATCTGTTCGGACATTTCAATCAGTGACGCATCGCTGAACACCACATAAGGCGGGATGTTGTCCTCATCGGCAATCGCTTTACGCAGCTTACGCAATTTGCCAAACAGCTTACGATCGTAATTGCCACCCCATGATTTCTGGCTGCTGCTGCGCGGTTTTGCCGTCACCAGCCTTGGTACTGCCAGCATCAGCGGCGTTTCACCACGCAATACCGGCCGGGCCGCTTCCGTCAGCTGGAGCGCTGAATACATCGCGATATTCTGGGTGACCAGGCCAAGGTGGATCAGCTGGCGAAGTACACTGGTCCAGTGTTCGGTCGTCTGCTCACGACCAATGCCGTAAACCGGCAGCTTGTCGTGCTGCATGTCGCGAATACGCTGATTATTTGCGCCGCGCAGGATCTCGACAATATAACCCATACCAAAACGCTGACCGACGCGATAAATACAGGAAAGCGCCTTCTGCGCCTCCACCAGCCCGTCATAGCGACGCGGCGGATCGAGGCAAACATCGCAGTTTCCACAGGCCTGTTGACGCCCCTCGCCGAAGTAGTTCAGCAGAACCAGACGGCGGCAGGTTTGCGCTTCGGCGAAGGCACCCATGGCATTGAGTTTATGGCGCTCAATATCCTGCAGCTGCCCCGGCGCTTTTTCTTCCAGGCAGCGGCGCAGCCAGGCCATATCTGCCGGATCGTAAAGCAGTAATGCCTCCGCCGGCAGGCCATCACGACCGGCGCGGCCGGTTTCCTGATAGTAGGATTCAATATTGCGCGGAATATCGAAATGCACCACGAAACGCACGTTGGGTTTGTTAATCCCCATACCGAACGCCACGGTGGCCACGACGATCTGTAAATCGTCACGCTGGAAGGCTTCCTGCACATGCGCGCGATGCGCATTGTCCATTCCTGCGTGATAAGCACCCACGCTCAGCCCACGGCTTTGCAGACGTGCGGCTGTATCTTCCACCTTGGCGCGGCTGTTGCAGTAAATAATGCCGCACGCACCGCGCTGATCCTGCACATAGCGCAGAAGTTGTTCGGTAGGTTTAAATTTTTCCACCAGCGTGTAGCGAATATTCGGGCGATCGAAACTGCTGATCTGAATCAGCGGATCGTCTAACTGAAGCAGACGAACGATATCGTTTCGCGTCGTTTCATCCGCGGTGGCGGTCAGTGCCATCACCGGAACATTAGGCAGACGCTGTCTGAGCTGCCCCAGCGCACCGTACTCAGGGCGGAAGTCATGGCCCCACTGTGAAATACAGTGGGCTTCGTCCACCGCCAGCATCGCCGGGTTCCAGTGCGTCAGCTGGTCGAGGAAGTTATCCATCATCAGCCGCTCAGGGGCGATATACAGCATGCGTACTTTGCCAGTACGACAGCCTGCGATCACTTCCTGCTGCTGTTCACGGCTCTGCGTAGAATTCAGGCAGGCCGCAGACACCCCGTTTGCCAGCAGCTGATCGACCTGGTCTTTCATCAGTGAAATCAGCGGCGATACAACCAGCGTTAACCCATCGCGAACCAGCGCAGGAATCTGATAACAAAGAGATTTACCGCCACCGGTCGGCATAACCACCAGACAGTCACGTCCGTCGAGCGATGCCTGGATAATCGTTTGCTGTCCCGGACGAAACTGCTGATAGCCGAAGGTATCGCGAAGTACCTGCTCTGCCAGAGTCTCATTATTGATTACTGCTGCCGTAGACACATTGTCCCCAATCTGAAGTGGTGTGAAGCGCTACCGGGCACTGCCTGCCCGATGGTGATGCCAGAACCGACGGTTGAGCAAGACTCAACCACAGCGAAGAATGATAACTCATGTCCGGAGCAAGATCTGGATTATCGCGAGCATTTTGCTTATTTGCGAAGCGATTCGCGCCGTTTTGCTGCGTCACTTTTCATCGATGGCTCTGTCTGCGAAGCGGGCTGCAAAACGTAATATTGCTGCGCAAAGCCGAGATCCGGAACAGGGGAAACCGACTTTGGCTGGGTTTCATTCGCCGGGCAGTTGCGCCCGGCGAAGATGAAATCAGAACAGATCGTTAAGCGTTACGCCCACGCCAACGCGAGTTTGACGATGGTTATAATCGATCAGCGATTCGCCGTAGCCGCTAAAGACCTGGGTATAGAAGCGCACGTGTTCAGTCATCGGGTAACTCCAGCCCAGCTCCGCGCCGCCGTAGCCGCTGTTCCAGTTGTAGTTACTCTTCACGCTGAAGATGCTGTCACCCATCTGATAACCCAGCGTCAAGCGGTAGTAGCCCATATACTTGGTGATATCCGGGTTATCGTCGTTGCTTTCACTTTCCGGCAGGCGATACCAGGGCTTCACCTCCACCAGCCAGTTGCCGTTTTGCGCCATCAGTCGGGCATAAACCCGGTTCCAGCTGCGTGAAGTCGGGTCTGAACGCCCGTTTGACTGGTGGTTGAGACCGGTTTCTACATCCCGCAGCGTCCAGCCACCCAGGCTGTAGTCGGTTGCCCAGCCGAGGAAAATCTGTGGCTCATAGTTGGTTTCACGGAACGGTGAAGATGCCCCCGCTCCACGGTTGGAGAGCTGCCACCAGGATTTCTGCGTATAGGAGGCCGCCAGCACAGAATTATCGCCCAGGATGCCGCGCCACAGTGGGAAGGCCAGGCTCAGCTGAAATTTCACCTCGTCGTGCTTGGCTTCATTACCCCAGTTGTAGGACTCAATCGCTTCCCGGTTGATATTGCTGGTATAGGTATAAAGCAGATAGTTGCTCTCATAGGGATAGAGAACAAACGGGTTATCGTGTTTTTCCAGCAGGTTAGCAATGATGCTACCGGGAACCTCAGGCCGGTCATGAACTTCTTTTAGCGTCGCTTCCTGTGCCAGCGCAATTGTCGGAACCAGGAGTGCTGTCGCCAGCAGTCCTTTCAGCAGAGCCATAATTTACTCCCGGTGGGCGAATATGAAGATAAAAGCACGCCATTCTACACATAAAGTGCTGCCCGCTTTAGTGCTGTTTTCTGAAAGTGGAAAGCACTGCCAACGAAGCATAAGATACTCACCTCATTAACCTTTGATTTACTTTTCTCCGGCTTTACAGGATCACAATAATGTCAGCGTTACCTTTGGATCAGGCGGCAGCACGTCGGCTGATTGGCGAAATTTTTGTTTATGATATGCCCTTCAACCGCTCGCTCGGGCTGGAGCTGGATCGCCTTGAACCGGACTTTGCTCAGCTAAGCCTGGCGAATCAAACCATGCTGGTCGGCAACTATGCGCAGAAAATTCTGCACGGTGGGGTGATTGCCTCGGTGCTGGACGTGGCGGCGGGTCTGGTCTGCGTTAGCAGCGCGCTGACCCGCCAGCAAAGCATTACCGAAGAAGAGCTTCGCCAGCGCCTGTCGCGCATGGGCACCATCGATCTGCGCGTGGATTACCTGCGGCCAGGGCGCGGCGAGCGTTTTATCGCCAGCAGCAGCCTGCTGCGCGGCGGTAACAAAGTCTCCGTTGCCCGCGTTGAACTCCATAACGATGCCGGTGTTCACATTGCCAGCGCTACTGCTACCTATATGATTGGTTAAGAAATGAATCCACAACAAACACGCCAGGGCGTGCTCTTTGCGCTGGGAGCGTATTTTATCTGGGGCGTGGCTCCGGTCTATTTCAAACTGATCCAGCAGGTACCCGCCGGGGAGATTATGACCCACCGGGTTATCTGGTCCTTCTTTTTTATGCTGGTATTAATCAGCATCAGCCGCAGCTGGCGTAATATTCGCGCCATTGCCGCCCAGCCGAAAAAGGTGCTGCTGCTGGCCGTATCCGCCGTGGTGATCTGCAGCAACTGGCTGCTGTATATCTGGGCGGTAAACAATCACCATATGCTGGAAGCCAGCCTCGGTTACTTTATCAACCCGCTACTAAACGTTTTGGTCGGTATGCTGTTTCTTGGCGAGCGCTTCCGCCGTTTACAGTGGCTGGCCGTTGCGCTTGCCACCTGTGGCGTGCTGGTTCAGCTGTGGAAGTTCGGTTCAGTGCCCGTTATCGCGCTTGGCCTTGCGGCGACGTTCTCAATGTATGGGCTACTGCGTAAGAAAATTGCGGTGGATGCACAAACCGGCATGCTGGTTGAAACCAGCTGGCTGCTGGTTCCCGCTGCCGTCTATTTGTTCGCCATCGTCGACAGTCCCACCAGCCACCTCGGCAACAATGCGGCAAGCCTGAATATTCTGCTGGCCGCCGCCGGGATTATCACCACCGTCCCGCTGATGCTGTTTACCGCCGCCTGCACACGTCTGCGCCTCTCTACCGTGGGATTCTTCCAGTATCTTGGCCCGACGCTGATGTTCCTGCTGGCCGTGCTGTTCTACGGTGAGCAGATGACGTCAGATAAAGCCGTGACCTTCGGCTTTATCTGGGCGGCGCTCGCACTGTTTATCGCGGACGCACTCTGGACGCTGCGCCGATCACCGTCGCGCATAGCGTGAAAGAAATCGGGCCATTGCCGGGCCGGTCAGCAGGATAGAGAACAGGCGTAGCGTCTGCATCGCCATCACAAAAGCCAGATCGACCCGGCTACCGGCAGCAATAATTGCAACGGTGTCCAGCCCGCCAGGGCTGGTCGCCAGATATGCGGTCAGCATATCGACATGAAGTACCCGAGTCAGCATCCATGCCATCGCGCCACACAGCAACATCAGTCCGATAATCGATGCCACCATTTGCGGTAACGTGCGTAGCGCCAGCAGGAAGACCGGACGGGTGAAGCGCAGGCCAACCGTCCAGCCAATCAGCGCATAGGCCAGCGCCAGCAGCCACTCTGGCACCTGTAACGTTACCGTACCGCTGGAATGCAGAGTCGCCCCGATCAGCGCGGGCAGCAGCAATGCGCCGGAGGGAATACGGAATTTCTGACCGAGCACCGCCCCAAGGACAATCACCGCCAGCGTCGCGGCAAACCCCCACCCCAGATGCGGAAACCACTCCAGCCCGCTGGACTGCGCGCTGTCGCCCAGGCTGATCCGTGCCACTATCGCGGCAGCAGCAGCGACAAACAGCACGCGCAGATACTGCATAAATGCCACCAGCCGGGTATCCGCCCCAAAATCACCGGCCATTGCCACCATTGCGGATGCGCCTCCGGGGGAGGAACCCCACGCGCCGGTCGGACCAGGCAGATCGCTGAAGCGCACCAGCAGATAGCCGGACAGTCCGCTGGCTGCCAGCGTGAGCAGAAGCACGGACAGGACGATGGGCCAGTCGGCCAGCAGCGGTTGAAGAATGGAGGGTGAAAGGCTCTGGGCAATCATGCAGCCCAGCACGGCCTGGCACAGTACAAACAGGCGTTTACTGATGCGGATCTGCGCACCGCTCAGCCCCATTACCACGCCGACTATCATCGGGCCCAGTAACAGCGCAGCCGGTACATGAAAAACCTGCAGGACAGACCCCAACAGCAGCGATGTGATGAGCAACAGCGCCCACTGGTATCGCAGGGATAACCGTTCCATAGAGTGAAGCGATCTCAGCTGAAATAAGAACTTACAGATTACCCGCAGCGTGGACGGAGTACCAGATCGTGAAACATTTTGAGAGAGTTAAGACCGGCCCAGCCCGATAAATCAGGCTGAGCCAGCGGCAATCAGAGCCAGTTTTTACGCTTAAAGTAGGCGTAAGGCGCCAGCCCGGCGAGGATCATCAGGGTAATGGCTCCCGGATAACCAAAGCTCCACCGCAGTTCCGGCATAAACTCAAAGTTCATCCCGTAGCTGGATGCCACCAGCGTTGGCGGCAGGAAGACTACCGATACCACCGAGAAGATTTTGATAATGCGGTTCTGCTCGATGTTGATAAAGCCCATTGCCGCCTGCATCAGGAAGTTAACCTTCTGGAACAGCGATTCGTTGTGCGGCAGCAGGGATTCGATATCCCGCAGAATTTCGCGAGCCTGTTCCAGCTGATTAGCTGGCAGGCGCGCTTTACGCACCAGGAAGTTGAGGGCGCGCTGGGTATCCATCAGGCACAGACGCACCTTCCAACCGATATCTTCCAGCTCGGCCAGCGTAGACAGCGCGGAGTCAAACTCATCGCCCTGCTGGCCTTCCATAATGACCCGGCTAAGCTTTTCCAGATCGCTGTAGATATTTTCGATCTCATCGGCAAGCTGTTCGATTTTGGTTTCAAACAGATCCAGCAATAGCTCGTAGGCATTACCGTCGGTCAGAACCTGATTGCGCGCACGCATGCGGTAAAGACGGAAGGCGGGCAGCTCGCGCTCGCGCAGGGTGTATAAACGCCCTTCGCGAATGGTAAACGCCACCGTTGAGTTACCGGCGTGATCTTCAGCATCTTCAAAGAAAAAGAAGGAGTGGATGTGCAGGCCGTCTTCGTCTTCGAAGAAGCGTGCCGATGCTTCAATGTCTTCCAGTTCAGGACGGGTGGCCAGGCTTTGGCCCAGCTCGGTCTGGACGCGGTCTCGCTCAGCTTCTTCTGGCTCGATCAGATCGACCCAGACGGAGCCGGTCAGCTCTTCGCTGGCATCATCCAGCTCAAGACGGGTCAGACGGCTCTGGTCCAGTTTAAATGCGCTCAGCATAGCAATACTCCCAATTCGCAGTGACTAGTGGGACAGAGCGCTTGAACACGGGAAACATGCGTTTCAGTCAGCGAACAGTACTGACTCAGAGCGACGGGGAATGCGGTCGCCAACAACCACGAAGGCTATCGGCAAAAGAGGATAGCCTTAGGAGTTGTACCTGGTGTGCAGGTCAGTGAGCCAGTATCTACTGGGTGTGTCCAAGGCGAATGTCCTCTTAGGGTAATGGTGGGCGCATGTTACGCTGAGACGAAAAAGGCGTCAAGCGGGCCCACCTTTCATCACAGCGCTTCCAGCTTCGCGTACGCGGCAACCAGCCATTTGATCCCCTGCCCCTGGAACGCCACCTGCAGGCGGCTGTGTTCGCCGCTGCCTTCCAGGTTAACAATCGTCCCCTCACCGAACTTGGCGTGAAGAACGCGCTGGCCAAGGGTGAAGCCGCTGTCGTTTTTCGCTACCGGCGTACCCATCCGCTGATGGCTGACCGGGCGGCTGACGCTGGCGCGCAGGCGTACCTCTTCAACGCACTCTTCCGGCAGCTCGCCGACAAAGCGTGAGGGGCGGTGATAGACTTCTTTACCATACAGGCGGCGCGTTTCCGCGTAGGTCAGGGTCAGCTTTTGCATCGCGCGGGTGACGCCAACGTAGGCCAGACGGCGCTCTTCTTCCAGCCTTCCACCTTCATCCAGCGACATCTGGCTGGGGAACATGCCCTCTTCCATGCCGACGATAAATACCTGCATAAACTCCAGCCCTTTGGCCGCATGCATGGTCATCAGCTGCACCGCATCCTGCCACTTATCCGCCTGCCCTTCGCCCGCTTCCAGCGCTGCATGAGAGAGGAAAGCCTGTAGCGGCATCAGGTCTTCATCTTCATCCTGATAGCTGTACTGACGGGTGGCGTTGACCAGTTCCTCAAGGTTTTCGACGCGTGCCTGGCCCTTTTCACCCTTTTCCTGCTCGTACATCAGCCACAGGCCGGAATCTTTGATCACCCGGTCAGTCTGCACATGCAGCGGCAGTTCGGTGGTTTCCTGCGCCAGCGAGTCCACCAGCTCAATAAATCGTTGCAGCGCCGAGGCGGCACGCCCGGCCAGCGCTTTTTCCTGCAGCAGCGCGCGTGAGCTTTGCCACATCGTTAACTGACGCTCACGAGCGGTCTGCCGCACCACGTCGAGGGTGCGATCGCCAATGCCACGTGTTGGCGTGTTGATCACACGCTCAAAGGCGGCATCGTCATTACGATTGGCAATCAGACGCAGGTAGGCCAGCGCGTCCTTGATTTCCTGACGTTCAAAGAAGCGCATGCCGCCATAAATGCGGTAAGGCATACTGGTTTGCAGCAGCGCCTCTTCCAGCACGCGCGACTGGGCGTTGCTGCGATAGAGGATCGCGCAGTCATTCAGCGCCCCACCGTTTTCCATCCACACTTTGATGCGATTAACCACAAAGCGCGCTTCATCCAGCTCGTTAAAGGCGCAATAGAGGGCAATCGGTTCACCGTCGCTGCCGTCGGTCCACAGCTCTTTGCCCAGACGGCCATTGTTATTGGCGATCAGGGCGTTAGCGGCTTTCAGAATATTGTTGGTGGAGCGATAGTTCTGCTCGAGGCGAATGGTTTCCGCCCCCGGGAAATCGTTCAGGAAGCGCTGGATGTTCTCAACCTGCGCACCACGCCAGCCGTAGATAGACTGATCGTCATCGCCGACGATAATCACCTTGCCGCTGTCGCCGGCCAGCATGCGAATCCACGCATACTGAATGTTGTTGGTGTCCTGGAATTCGTCCACCAGAATATTGGTAAAACGTTCGCGGTAGTGATTAAGAATATGCGGCTTGTTCAGCCACAGTTCGTGCGCGCGCAGCAGCAGTTCGGCAAAGTCCACCAGGCCGGCACGATCGCAGGCTTCCTGATAGGCCTGATAGATGCGTAACCAGGTCTGTTCAATCGGGTTGCCGTAGCTCTCAATATTTTTCGGGCGCAGCCCTTCATCTTTTTTGCCGTTGATGTACCACATGCCCTGACGTGCAGGCCACTGCTTCTCATCAAGATTCATCGCCTTGATCAGACGCTTCAACAGCCGAAGCTGGTCTTCACTGTCGAGGATCTGAAAATCCTGCGGCAGGTTGGCATCCAGATGGTGGGCGCGCAGCAGGCGATGAGCGAGTCCATGGAAGGTCCCAATCCACATTCCCCCCTGGCTGGTTCCAATCAGCTGTTCGATGCGGTGGCGCATCTCAGCGGCGGCTTTATTGGTAAAGGTCACCGCCATGATGGAGTAAGGGGAACAGTTTTCAACCGCCATCAGCCAGGCAATACGGTGAACCAGGACGCGGGTTTTACCACTGCCGGCACCCGCCAGCACCAGCAGGTTGCTGCGCGGCGCGGCGACGGCTTCGCGTTGTTTGTCATTCAGGCTGTCGAGCAGATCGGAAACGTCCATAAGCACCATCGGGGTAGAGGGCGGCACACCGCCCTACTGGTTATTTAACCAGTTCATTATAACAACGCAGTCAGCGATGCCAACTGAGAAATCTCCAGCGTTGGGAGCAGACGCGCATCATCGATATGCATCAGATTGCCACCGCGTAAATTGATCCAGCAGGCCTGCATCCCGCAGCGCACTGCACCGGCAACGTCGGTGGTGAGGTCGTCACCCACGTGCAGAATGCGTTCCGGTGCCAGATTCAACCGTTCTGCGGCAGTGTGGTACATATCCTGATACGGCTTGGCACGGCCATCGGGGCCCGCGCGCAGGATAAACTGGAAGTATTTATCCAGGCCAAACAGATGCGGCTCAGCGTTACCGTTGGTGATCGCCACCAGAGGAATACGCTCTGCCAGTGCCGCCAGCGTGGCATGGTTTTCATCAGAGATGGTGATTTTGCTACGCCATTCAGCGAATACGGACATCACTTCGCGCGAGCCGTCGGCCGCCTGCACGGGAGCCAATCCCACATCCAGCATCGACTGCTCAACGGCACGGCGTCGCCATTCGCTGACATCATGATAGATTTCCGGCTCGGCCAGCAGTAGTCGCTGACGCACCTGCTGATACTGCTCCACGCTATAGTTTTCTAGCGCCGGATGATGGGCCTGTAATGCGGCATGGGACTCTTTTGTGGTGCGCGCAATCACCGGATAATTGTCGTACAGCGTATCATCGAGATCGAAGGTCATCGCCGCGATCGGACGCGGTGGTCGGTAAAAATGCATCAGGTCTTTCCTCGTTTCGCACGGGGATGTGCAGCGTCGTACACGGACGCCAGGTGTTGGAAATCAAGATGGGTATAAATCTGGGTGGTTGCCAGATTGGCATGGCCAAGCAGCTCCTGCACTGCGCGCAGATCGCCGCTGGACTCCAGCATATGTGTCGCAAATGAATGGCGCAGTTTATGGGGGTGAACGTGGCTGGACAGCCCCTGCTTAATCCCCCATTCGGCGAAGCGCTTCTGCACGTTACGCGCGGAGATACGTTTGCCTGGTTTAGACAGGAACAGCGCGTTGTCCTGCGGTGAGAACAGCTCCCGCAGCGCCAGCCAGTGTTCCAGCCAGAGTACCGCCGTTTTCCCCATCGGCAGGCGGCGTTCTTTACTGCCCTTACCGGTTACCCAGACTTCGCCGGACGCCAGCTCAAGATGGTTGACATCAATGCCGGTCAGCTCAGAGAGACGCAAACCCGCGCCGTACATCACTTCTAGCATGGCGCGATCGCGCACCGCCAGGGGGTCGTTGAGATCGATTTCCAGCAGTTGGTTAACTTCATCGACATCAATGTTCTTTGGCAGGTGCCGTGGCGCACGCGGCGTGGCAACGCCTTTCGCCGGATTGGCCTGAATCGTTCCCTGGCTAATCAACCAGTCGAGGAAGCTACGCAGTGCGGAAAGACGCAGAGCAAGGCTGGCAGGCTTCAGTCCGCTGCGGCTGCTGCGGGCGGCCAGCGTACGAACCAGTGCAGCATCAAGGCGCGTCCAGTCCGTGACTTTTAATGAATCCAGCAGTTCAACCACTACCGTCAGCTGCCGACGATAGTTAATCAGGGTCAGAGGGCTAAGCTGGCGTTCAACTTTCAGGTAACGCAGAAAGCCCTCTACGGCAGGAAGCAGGGGCGATTCACTGCTCACACGCGCTCAACCCAGCGCGACAGCAGATCGGGGAGCATTAACGACAGATGCTGAAGCAGCACCGTTCCCATGCCGCGCTGGTAGTGCTGCTTATCGCGGCTGCTGAAAATCAGTACACCAAGATCGCCACGCTCGCCGAGCAGCGACATCGCGACCGATCCTACGGCTTTCGCCTGCGGGAGCAGCAGCAGCAGCTCAGGCCCGTTCAGATTGCCAAGGTAGTGGTTCTCTTTACCCAGCCGCTGAATACGCACTGATTCAAATGCCGGTCTTGGCAGCGCAAGCTGAGTGAAATCAGACGGCGCGCCAATACGCCATTGTTCGCTAAACAGGCGGATATTCGCTCCCGCCAGCCCAAGTTCACGCGCCCACAGATGCAGACGATTCAGCATGTCCTGAAGGCTCGATGCCGAGGCCAGCCGTCCCTGTAGGGTAAACAGGCGTTCGAACAGCTGCTGGTTAGCGCTGGCCTGCTCCATCAGCAGGGTGATTTCTTCTTCAAGCTGATGAATATGGTTGCGCTGCCGCGCCAGCTGCCACTCCACCAGCGAAACGGTACCGCGGATCGGATGCGGCACCATCATCTGCTCAACCTGGCGGGCATTGCGAATAAAGAAGTCTGGATTTTGCAGCAGGTAATCGCCAACCAGGCGATCGTCCAGCAGCACTTCGCTGCTGTCCTGTTGTGGCTCCCCGACAGTTTTCATAGATGAATAAACCCGTCGTAAACGTGAGTGGCTGGCCCGGTCATAAACAGCGGATGCCCCGGCCCTTTCCAGGCAATGTTTAACGTGCCGCCCGGCAGGTCAACACGCACTTTCTCTGACAGTAGCCCCTGCTGAATACCCACCGCGACTGCCGCACAGGCTCCGCTACCGCAGGCCTGGGTTTCACCCGCGCCGCGCTCATACACACGCAGGCGAATGTGCTCGCGGTTGACCACTTCCATAAAGCCGACGTTCACGCGTTCAGGGAAGCGTTCATGGCTTTCCAGCACCGGTCCCAGCGTTTCGACAGCGGCGGTCTTCACGCTGTCCACCTGCAGGACGCAGTGCGGGTTACCCATCGACACCACGCCACACATCACGGTCTGTTCTGCGGCCCGCATCAGGTAAATGTTTTCGGCTTTATTCGCGCGGAACGGGACCTGCTGAGGCTCGAAGTTAGGCTCGCCCATATTCACGCAAACCAGTTCATCCTGATTCACGCTCAGCACCATACGACCCGTTTGCGTACTGACGCGAATATCGCTTTTATTCGTTAGGCCTTTTAAGCGAACGAAGCGGGCGAAACAGCGTGCACCGTTGCCGCACTGGGCAACTTCGCTGCCGTCAGCGTTGAAAATGCGGTAATGGAAATCGAGATCGGGATCGTAAGGCGGCTCAACGATCAGCAGCTGATCGAAGCCGATCCCCAGATTGCGATCCGCCAGTCGACGGATCAGCTCAGGTGAGAAGTAAACGTTTTGCGTAACGGCATCGACCACCATAAAGTCATTGCCGAGACCGTGCATTTTCGAGAACTGCATTTTCTGCTCCGCCGAGTGTGTCATAGTTTACTGGACCGGTTTAACATCCTGCCCGGAGGTCGTGGCAGGAGATGACACGCTGCTGCCGGACTGCGTCGGCGAAGAGGTCTGAGTGGCCTGCGGTTTGCTCGTTTCGTCTGCCGGGAAGTAGAGCGGCCCTTTGAGTCCGCATCCCGCCAGGCTGACAACGGCAAGTAACATTGCCAGCTGGCAAATAGCTTTTTTCATTCTCATTCTGCTCGTAAAAGATACCCGTTGCTGTCTATCATCGCAGGTGAAGACTGAAAAGCAACAGGAAAAGCAGAATCAAATTGGATGAATGCCAGCGGCCTCAATGCATCTGATAGCGCTGGGGATAATCGCTGCTGATTTCACTGTTCGGCACGGCAGCGCAAAGCTGAGTCAGCGTCTGGCTGCGGAAGGGAATCACCTGGAATCGCTCTTCAACCTGAACAATTTGATAGAACTGCGGCAGGTTAAAGTTAATAAAGCTGGAGCCGTAGGTGAAACGATCGTGCGATGACGAATAGAAACGGCTGACGTCACGCACCAGCTCTTCCTTGCTGCCTTCGCAGTGGTGATAAACCTCCACCCGATTGGTTTCATCCAGGATATAGATATTGAAGCCGTGATCGTCGAGGGTGTCTTCGAAGAAGAACTGGATAATGCCTTCGCTGGCATAGCCATTGACCACCGCCGGCAGCCGGGTCTGATTCGTTTCAACCTTCAGCGACAGGCCGTGAAGCTTGTTGTTAGAGATCGCACCGTAAAATTCAACGGCATTTTCCAGCTTCTGTACCGAAACGCTCAGGCGCTCAAAGAACAGTCCCCATGTCTGCCCCGCCACGCGCAGCGCTTTGAAGCGGCCTGGCTCCTGACGGGTACTGGAAAGCCGCAGCTCAACGCACTCTGAAACCAGCTGTTGAACACGGGTACGGATCAGCCCACGCAGGTGCTGGCTGTAGCAGAAGACCTCTACCGCATCCGGCGGCGCGGCATCCTGATGCATTTTGCCCAGAATGGTTTTCAGCGCCTCAATCATCGCCTGCTCGCCGTTAAAGTGCAGCGTACGCACTTCATTCCACGAGTTGCGATACAGCAGATCGACGCTGCCGACCAGGCACTGCTGCTCAGCACCAAAGCTGAACACATCCAGCTTGCGGAAATCAAAGTGAACCACCTGATTACGGAAGGCCGAAGTCGGGTCGTATTCAAGGTTAACGATGATCGCCAGATGGCGGATCTCGCAGGGGCTGTAGAGCGCTTTTGGCGTTGGCGCTGGCAGGCGCAGCGGGAAATGGTGCGATACATCGGCAACCAGCTCCTGCAGGCGGGCAAGATCACAAACCTCGTTGCCCTTCATATGCAGCCGCGTTTTGCTGGTCAGCAGACCGTTAAACCACGCCCACGCCACCAGCTTGTTCAGATAGCGGTTATATTCCAGCGGCTGATGGCTGATGATGGAACTCATGTCCGGCGACTGATTGTACAGATACCAGCCCGCGCGGTTGGCGCGGCCGTTCGGGACATGGATAAAGGTCAGATGCTGCTCGGACAGATCGGGGGAGATCTGTGGATTTACCAGCGTCACCTTACCCGGTAATGCTTCGAAAGCGGCATAAAGCTTACGCGTTAATACGCCAATATCCTGCGGACTGGCGCTGACGCTGAGATTATTACGGCGGGCAAAGCGGATCAGGTTGCGATAACTCTGCATCATCGCATCCAGTAATTCATTATGGGCCTCGCGCACCCGGCCGATTTTCCAGTCGGCCCGGCTGTCCAGTACCTCAAGACGCTGCGTATCCCAACCCCATTCCGTTACCAGCTGGCTGAGTATTTCCCGACGCCAGCCGGAGTGCTCAGTCTCCTGAGACAGTTTCTCACACACTTTGAGGTAGAAACATCGGCGTACCAGGTCAAGACGCGCATGGTCGTCAATGCTAATAAGGTAACGTGTGACTCGCTCCAGCATCATGCAGTACGGGTCCAGACCGTAGGAAACGATCTCGCCATCGTGCAGGCGCTGTTTAATGTCCATCGCCAGCAGACGAGTATCCGGGTATTCCCACGAATACGCTTCCAGCAGCAGCGTTTTCAGTACGGCCTTATAAGGGGAGTCAATGCTCTTGTACAGCTGCCACAGACTGGCACCAAAGTACTCTTCCGCCGATAGCGTACCCAGACCACCGAGATCCAGCCATTCGTTCGGCGTCAGCACGCCCTGCTGATACAACGACATCACATAGTCGTCGTAATGCTCTTCTTCCTCACGCGGCACCATATTCCACAGAATACGTTTCCCCGCCATGCGGACCGCCGTGCGGTAAAACTCATCCAGCAGCAGAATGTGCTGAGTTGATCCGCAGTCCTCACCGCCAAGGCTGCCACTTTCGTTGTGACGGAAGCGGTTCTCATCAATCAGGAAGAAGCTGACTTCAACGCCCATCGCCGCACACCAGTTTTGTAGCAGCGTGCATTTTTTCTGCAGGGCCAGACGCTCTTGATTGTCCAGCCACGACTGGTGGCAGACCCAGATATCAAGATCGGATGTGGCATTTTGCCCGACGGAAGACGTGCTCCCCATGGAATACACCCCGGTAATCGGCATTTCGCCGCGCGGAGGTGCGGTCACGGAGCTGTCTGATTTCACTTGCAAATCATTAAGATAGACAAGTTGATTTTCATCAGGCGTGTAGAAGCTGATGCCATGTGGAACGTTACCCTCAAGGTAACCCGGCATCAGCGGATGATGATAATGTAGTAAGGTCGGCAGCAGACTGTAAACCTGTTGGAACGCAGGTCCCATCGCAGCCAGTGCGCGATCGACGCGCAGCTGGTTAATGGCATCCAGTCTCTGTTTCAGTGTCTCAATGTAGAGGTACAAGACGTCTCGCCTGATTATCCCAGTGCTTACACCCTTAGAGAGAAGGGTATACAAGAACTCTTTTTTCCAAAATCTGCCGTTTGCTTTAAAAATAGTCGTGCAGATTATTGCTGGAAACGTGATCAATCTAACATCAGACAGATTGACCGTAAAGAAAGTTGCGCTAGTTAACAGTTTAGCACATTTTTGCGCCAAACCATCGCGATGCTTCTCCAGACGGTCGTTTAAATGCTATTCACTGACAGCCTTCGCGGTTAAATGATAGGATAATCAATGAACGATCAAAACGGTATTGAGCATGTCAGACAAAATTTTAAGAATAGCAACCAGACAAAGCCCCCTGGCCTTATGGCAGGCAGAATATGTACAGCAGCGCTTGATCGCCTGCCATCCCGGGCTGCGCGTTGAGCTGGTGCCTATGGTTACACGCGGCGATGTGATCCTTGATACCCCACTGGCTAAAGTGGGCGGTAAAGGGTTGTTCGTTAAAGAACTTGAGCAGGCAATACTCACCGATCGCGCCGATATCGCCGTGCATTCAATGAAAGATGTACCGGTTGAATTCCCGGAAGGGCTGGGCCTGGTGACCATCTGCGAGCGTGAAGACCCGCATGATGCTTTTGTCTCACATCATTATGCTTCCGTTGATGCACTGCCACATGGTGCGATTGTTGGCACCTCAAGCCTGCGCCGTCAGTGCCAGATTAGTGCCCGTCGCCCGGACCTGGTGATCCGCTCTCTGCGCGGCAACGTCGGTACTCGCCTGGGCAAGCTGGATGCCGGTGAATATGATGCCATTATTCTTGCCGTGGCCGGTCTGAAGCGTCTTGGGCTGGGCGATCGAATCCGCCAGGTTATGCCCGCTGAAGAATCGCTGCCCGCCGTCGGTCAGGGTGCAGTCGGCATTGAGTGCCGCCTTGACGATGCCGAAACCATTAGCCTGCTGGCTGCACTGAATGATGCAGATACCGCCTGCCGGGTCCGTGCCGAGCGAGCAATGAACACGCGTCTGGAAGGCGGTTGTCAGGTGCCGATTGGCAGCTATGCGGTGCTGGAAGGGGATCAATTATGGCTTCGCGGCCTGGTTGGTTCACCGGACGGCAGTCGGATGATTTGCGGTGAGCGTCGAGGCCCACGCGACGATGCAGAACAGATGGGGATCTCACTGGCAGAAGAGTTGCTGGACAACGGTGCCAGGGAAATTCTGGCTGAAGTTTATCAGGGAAATCCGCCAGCATGAATATCCTGGTCACCCGCCCGTCACCGGCCGCTGACCAACTGGTCAGCAGGCTGCGTAGCCGCGGGCAGGCTGCCTGGGCGTTCCCCCTGATTGAATTCACTCCGGGAAGTCAGCTCGATCTCCTTCCCTCACGGCTTGACGCGCTCAGGCAAGACGATCTGGTCTTTATCCTTTCCCAGCATGCCATTCACTATGCTAATCCGGCGATAACGCAGGTTGGCAAGACCTGGCCCGCCAGTCTGAACTATTATGCAATAGGCCGTAGCACGGCGTTGGCGATGCACGCGGTAAGCGGACATTCGGTCGTCTGGCCGCACGAGCAGGAAATCAGTGAAGTTTTGATCCAATTGCCTGAACTTCAGCAGGTCGCCGGCAGGAAAGCGCTAATACTGCGCGGTAACGGTGGCCGTGAATTGCTGGGGGAAACTTTGCATAACCGTGGCGCTCAGGTAGAGTTTATTGAATGCTATCAACGTTGTGCAAAGCATTATCACGGTGCTGAAGAAGGCCGCAGATGGCGAGATCGCGGGATTGATACGCTGGTGGTGACCAGTGGAGAAATGCTGCAACAGCTCTACGCCCTGTTTCCCGTCATCGACCGGGATGCATGGTTATTGCACTGTCGGCTGGTGGTCGTCAGTGAACGTTTAGCCACTCTGGCCAGGGATTTGGGCTGGGCGAACGTCTGTGTCGCCGGGGGTGCCGATAATGACGCGCTGCTGCGCGCACTGGACTTATACTCTTAAGATTTCGCGAGCGGGAAGATTAAGGTATATCACACTTAAATATGGGATGAGCCATTATGACGGAACAAAAAGATTCCTCCGCCATGGTTGAAGATGTTACCCCTGCGGTTAAAGACTCAACCTCCGGGCAGCCGCCTTCGGATAAATCAAAAAATCACGGCGTCGTTTTAGGCGCGGTGGCAATTGCCATTGCATTAGCGCTGGGTGTCGGCCTGTGGCTGAATGGCAAACATCAGGCTGCGCAGCAGGAAGAAGCGCGTCAGGCGCTTGCCGCTCAGATTGCCGATTTACAGCAGCAGTCTACCCGCGATAAACAGTCGCTGGTCGAGCAGCTTTCAACGCAAACCAAGGCGCTGGATACGGCTCAGCAACAGCAGGCAGCCCTTAGCCAGCAGTTGGACGAACTGAAACAAAAAGTGGCGACCATCTCCGGGAACGATGTGCATACCTGGATGCTGTCACAGGCGGATTACCTGGTCAAAATGGCTGGCCGCAAGCTGTGGAGCGATCAGGATGTCACAACGGCGGCGGCGCTTCTGAAAAGCGCCGATGCCAGCCTGGCCGACATGAACGATCCGAGCCTGCTCGAGGCACGCCGTGCACTCACTCACGATATCAGCACCCTTTCTGCACTCAGCCAGGTTGACTATGATGGCATCATCCTCAAGCTGAACCAGCTGTCTAACGGTATTGATAATCTGCGTCTTGCCGATAATGATAACGACGATGCGCCGATGGACGCGAACAGCAGCGAACTGTCGTCATCTTTGCGCGAATGGCGGCAAAATCTGGTAAAAAGCTGGCATAACTTCATGGATGACTTTATTACCATCCGCCGCCGCGATGCCACTGCGGAACCCCTGCTGGCACCAAACCAGGATGTCTATCTGCGTGAGAATATCCGTTCACGCCTGCTGATTGCCGCACAGGCCGTGCCGCGTCATCAGGATGAGATCTATAAACAGTCGATTGATACCGTGTCCGGCTGGGTTCGCGCCTGGTATGACACTAACGATGCCAATACCAAAGCCTTCCTCGATCAGCTGGATGAACTCAGCCAGCAAAGCGTCTCAATGGATGTTCCTGACTCACTGGAGAGCCAGCCGCTGCTTGATAAGCTGATGCAGACACGTGTGCGTAATCTGCTGGCGCAGCCCGCTGCGACTCCGGCCACTCCACAGCAGCAGGGAGAATAACGATGTTAAAAGTTCTTCTACTGTTTCTGCTGTTGATTGCCGGTGTCGTTCTCGGCCCAATGATCGCGGGTCATCAGGGCTACGTGCTGATTCAGACCGATAACTGGAATATTGAAACCAGCGTGACCGGCCTGGTGATTATTTTGATTCTGTCACTGCTGGTGATCCTTGGTATTGAGTGGCTGCTGCGCCGTATTTTCCGCACCGGAGCTCGCACTCGTGGCTGGTTTACCGGCAGGAAACGCCGCAGTGCGCGCCGACAGACCCAGGCCGCACTGGTGAAACTGGCGGAAGGCGACCATCAGCAGGTTGAAAAACTGCTTTCGCGCAATGCCGATCATGCAGAACAGCCGATGATCAATTATCTGCTGGCGGCTGAAGCAGCACAGCAGCGCGGTGATGAAGCACGAGCCAATCAGCATCTTGAACGCGCTACCGAGCTAAACGATGGCGATCCGCTGCCGGTGGAGATTACCCGCGTGCGTATTCAGCTGGCGCGCAATGAGGATCATGCCGCGCGTCACGGGATCGACCGTCTTCTGGAGATCGCCCCGCGCCATCCGGAAGTGCTACGTCTGGCGGAACAGGCCTATATCCGCACCGGTGCCTGGAGCGCGCTGCTGGATATTCTGCCTGCGATGGAGAAAGTGAAGCTCGGCGATGACAACCATCGTATCGCTCTGCAGCAGCAGGCCTGGCTGGGCCTGATGAATCAGGCAATGGCCGATCAGGGCAGCGATGGTCTGAAACGCTGGTGGCAAAATCAGAGCCGTAAAACGCGGCATGAAACCGCACTGCAGGTGGCAATGGCGGATCATCTTATCGTCTGTGACGACCATGAGACCGCGCAGCAAATTGTGCTGGACGGTCTCAAGCGCCAGTATGATGAACGCCTGGTGTTGCTGATGCCGCGCCTGAAGTCCGGCAATCCAGAGCAGCTGGAAAAAGCCCTCCGCCAGCAGATCAAGCAGCACGGCGCCACGCCGCTGCTCCACAGCACGCTGGGGCAGCTGCTGATGCAGCACGGTGAGTGGGAACAGGCCAGCGAAGCCTTCCGCGCTGCGCTACAGCAGCGGCCTGATGCGTTTGACTATGCCTGGCTGGCTGATACCCTGGACCGCCAGCACAAGCCAGAAGAGGCCGCGGCAATGCGGCGGGATGGTTTGTTGCTGACGCTGAAAAATAATTCCTGAGCCACGGCTGAAGCGTCACGGACTCTTCGTTGTGGCGCTGCTGTTTGCGGGTTGATCAAACCGCTATCTTTCTGAGATAGCGGTTTTTTTTTCGCTTAGGGCAAAAAAAAACACCTGCCCGAAGACAGGTGTAACGATCAGGTCGGTTAAGACAACCGATTGGTACCCGACTCAACGTTGTGCCCTGGATTCCAATAAGGCGTTAGCGATATTGGCTGGCTGGACAACGGGTACCGTAAAGTGGCTCTGCGTCATTCCCAGGTTTATGAAGCATCAGCAAACATAAGGGGTGGAATGAGCATCTACAGGTATAGTGTTGCACAGCCTGTGCCAGAATGGCACTTCCATAATTCCTAATATTCTACTGCTATGATTTTTATCACTTTTAATGTCATTTTTAGCATTACTCCATATCCCACCGCCGTCGTCAAAAACGGACACCAGCCTTGATAAAGCGTCTCCAGATGGAGACAACCACTGCATAGTTAGGTAAATCTATTTAAAAACAATGCATTACATGTCTCAAGTTGGAGACAAAAAGCAAAATTAGTGAGAACGGCAAACATCATTGGATAGGGGAGTGTTTGTATAGAAGAGAGTGTGCACGCCACTGGCTCAATCCGATATGGACGAAATTCAAATGTGTATCGTGCGAACGAAAATAGCAGGTATGGCGGTACTATTAAGAAGGGGGAAACCGTAAGATAAAAATGGCTAAATTAAAGACGAAAAAAAAACCTGCTTTTTCAAGCAGGTTTCTTAATTGGTCGGCGAGAGAGGATTCGAACCTCCGACCCACTGGTCCCAAACCAGTTGCGCTACCAAGCTGCGCTACTCGCCGAACTGTACTACCTTACTGCATCGCTCAAAACCCTCAGGCTTTAAGCAAAAACCCCGCTAGTGCAGGATTTTAAAATTGGTCGGCGAGAGAGGATTCGAACCTCCGACCCACTGGTCCCAAACCAGTTGCGCTACCAAGCTGCGCTACTCGCCGAACATAACTTCTTTTTACTTAAAGATTTTGTGGTGCGAAGAGAGGGACTTGAACCCTCACGTCCGTAAGAACACTAACACCTGAAGCTAGCGCGTCTACCAATTCCGCCACCTTCGCATTCAACAAAATCTGGGGTGGCTAATGGGACTCGAACCCACGACAACTGGAATCACAATCCAGGGCTCTACCAACTGAGCTATAGCCACCACAACTACTTCCGACTTCTTACTTCTTATAACGCGGTAATGATACCACCGCAGCTCTTGCGCACAAACTTAATGGCGCGCCCGACAGGATTCGAACCTGAGACCTCTGCCTCCGGAGGGCAGCGCTCTATCCAGCTGAGCTACGGGCGCGTAGCGCCGTTGCGGATGTGCATACTACGGATAGGAGCCTTACCTGTCCAGTGCTTTTTTCACAAAAAAACGCGTTTGATTACGCTTTGTGCATTCCGTCTAAACTCGCAGCATTTTTCCGCCTTTTCGGACGGAAAAACCACGGCAGCAACGAATTACCGTCGCAATTTATCCAGAATTAAAGATCGCCTTTCCAGTGATAGTTGAGATATTTCAGCAATCTGAGCTGGCGTTTAAGACGCGACGGTTGTGAAAGTAAGCGATAGAGCCACTCCAGACCCATTTTTTGCCAAATTCTGGGGGCGCGTTTAACGTGGCCGGTAAACACATCGTAGGTGCCCCCCACGCCCATATACAACGCATCCGGATAAAAAGCCTTGCAGTCACGCATTAGCAGCTCCTGCCGAGGCGATCCCATGGCCACCGTGACCAGCTTTGCTCCGCTGGCAACGATACGCGCCAGCAGTGCATCACGCTGGTCAGGCGTGAAATAGCCATCCTGCGCCCCCACAATATTCACATTCCACTGACGGCGCAGTTTATCCTGGGTTTGCTCAAGCACGTCAGGACGCCCGCCAATCAGAAATACCGGCGTACCCTCGCGCCCGGCCCTCTCCATGAGTGCCTCCCACAGGTCGGCCCCGGCAATCCGGGATACCTGAGCCTGCGGGTACTTCTTACGAATCGAACGCACAATGCTGATGCCGTCGGCATAGCGATATTCGGCAGCGTTAATGAGATTAAAGATTTCGGCATCATTTTCCGCCGTCAAAACCTTTTCCGCATTGATCGCTACCAGCGTTCCACTCTTCAGCTTTCCATCCTGATTGAGGTAATCAACAAACTCCGCCATATCGCGAAACCCGGCCAGCGACAGGCCACGAATTTGATACTGCGGCACGGTTACAGAGGCATGCATGGTATTTACCTTAAGTCTGAAATCAAAACGGCCCGCTTGCCGCATCCGGCTGTGCGGCAAGCGGGCGAATACCGGTACGGTCGCGGACTAAGCCCGCGCTATCCAGTAACCAGTACAGCAGCTTCGCCACCACCACGCAGACCGCAAAAATGACACAGAAGAACACCACTCTGGAAGCAAACGCATCCAGACCTTCTCGCGCCAGTACAATCATGTTAAACACCGCACCAAAGCAGAAGCTTTGCAGGATCGCGGCCTTATAGCGGTTCTGTTCCTGCTGGCCTTTTTCATACAGCCAGTCAAACCATTTAATAATCAGCCCGACCGCAACGGCACCGAGTGGAATAAACAGCGCGCCGCCCATGACCAGCAGTGAGCCAATAAGCGTCGGTGATATCGCCAGACCGGAGTGGTTATCCAGTACTTCCCAGGTAAAGTAGTTCGCACTGTTCAGCACCAGCGACGGGCGGCCGTGCCACAGCCAGCTGGGGATGAATACGTAGAAATCCCGTACGATCGGTGCCAGCCCCTGGAAACTGATTTTGTCGTAGTTTTGCAGCAATAACCCCAGATTCTCCCACGGCGAGAACGTATCGCGGGTGAGGTAGAGGAAGGTGTAAAACGCCTCCGAGCCGCTCACATCCAGGTTGTAGCGTTTTAGCGCCAGCCAGAACATGCCGACAATGCCGCCGACGCCCGCCAGCACCAGCATCCACAGGGTGATCCAGCCGCGGATAATGCCGATAAACAGGAACAGGGCGAAGGCGATAATAATGTTGGCGCGCGTACCGCCCACAATCACATAGGTCAGCAATCCGAAGGCAACGGTACTGACTAAAAACAGCAGCCAGCCGCGAAAATCCTGCTTCAGGAAGTAGACCACCAGCATCGCCGGGATAAAGAAGTAGAAGAAGCGCTTCAGAGCAACGCCCGAAACATCCGCCGAGAAAATCTGACTGTAGCTGTGCAGTTTGAACAGCAGGAAGCCGTTGTGCATGAAGAACACGCTGACCGTGCCCAGCGCGACCAGCGCCAGCAATATCCAGCTCAGATTCGCCTCCACCCGGTTGATGGTGAACACCTGCCGCGGTGGCCTGGTGCTGCGTGCCCGCAGCCGGGTTTTATAGCTTACGTAGTAGATGGCATAGAAGCAGCTCGCCGCCAGCAACGCCTGTAGCAGGAATTCCGGCGGCACCACGGCGACGTTAAAGCCAAACACCAGCACGCTGGTAAACGGAAAGCCAAAGAAGAAGGTCAGCAAGAACAGCAGCGAGAAGAAAACATTAAAATTGAACCGCACCCGGCGGAACTCGCGCCAGGTCAGCGTCAGGATAAATCCAGCGCCCAGCAGCCAGACCACCAGCAGCCCGGAAAATTCTAATAAACTCATACGCTTTCTCCCTCAACCAGCCGCAGTGCCTGCTGCCAGCCCGCCAGATAGCCCGGTTCAAAAAAGGCAATCTGCTGCTTATCCATCAGGCTCAGCTGCCGCTGCGCCTCGCTGACCGTCGCGGCATCCAGCGCGTCACCGGTAAACAGTACCGGCACCTGCTGCTCAACCAGATCCTGCCAGAACGGGTTTTTACGATTCAGGACAAACGGAATGTTGGCCTGAATCAGCAGGCACAGCGTGCCGATCCCCTGCTGGCGTTCAAAGATAAACCAGCCGAGATCGCAGCCGGAGATCAGCTGCAGATAGTCACTGAATTCAATTTTCTCCGTCAGCAGCTTTACCTGACTGGAGGTAAACAGCGCATCGGCTGCGGCACGCACGCGGGAGATATAGACGTCATTATTCGCCGGATAGCCCAGCGGCACGACAACCTTCACTTCATCACCGAACTGCTGATGGATCTCCTGTAGCGCCTGGATATGGCGGTTGCTGGCATCACCCGAGTTGCCCAGCAGGATCGTCAGTGGGCCTTGATGAGGCTGAGCGACAGGGACATTCTGCGCCAGGCGCGTTGGGAAATAGAGCAGCGACGCGGGCACGCGCGGGTGGCGCTGATGGAAATGATTGATATCACCCCGTGTAGCAAACACCTGCGCCACGCGCTTCTGCGCCTGCCGACGCAGCAGATAGAACAGGCGGAATTTCAGGCTGGTCGCGTCCTCGTACAGATCCGCTCCCCAGATATGCCAGTAGAGCTGTGAACGCGAAATCTTCCCCGCCAGCAGCGCCAGCCAAAGCTTAGGATTAAACTGGCCGTGGCAGAAGAAGCGCGTCTCACGCTGGCGACGAGCCAAAGTGATAACCGCTTCGGCCAGCGCGTTTTTATCCGCGAAAACGCGTATCTGTAACTGGGGATACTGCTCCGCCACAGAGGGCTGGTTTGACACCAGCCAGAACTGACGCGGGGCCGCCGTGGGCACCACGTCATAAATTACCTGGTTAAAAAAGCCCAGAACCGTCTGATTATGATGCGGTATATCCGAGCCTAAAAGATGGATTACTGTGGTCATTATCGTCTACGGTAGAGAGTAAATACGCCTGCACAGAGCGCAAAGTAAGCGATATAGGTCGCCATATATGCCTGCGCCGCCCCTGCCGCACCGTGCAGCGGGATCAGCCAGCGGGAAAATCCAGTGAGCAGGATAAACTGGCTCACTTCGGTCAGAATGTAAAAACGCAGTGATGCCTTCGCTATCACCAGATAACCAAAGACATAGCAGCCAACCTTCAGCACATCGCCAATCAGCTGCCAGACAAACAGATCGCGCATGCCGGTAAACTGGCTGGAGAACAGCAGCCAGATGGCAAAGTCGCGCAGCAGCCAGACGCAGAAACTGGCCACCATTACCGCCGGGAGAACAAAGCGCAGCGCGCGAATAATCTCCCGAGAAATATCCGCTTTATTCTCCAGTCTCGCCAGCGTTGGCAGCAGCCAGACGCTAAACGAGGCGGTAATAAACTGCAGATAGGCGTCGGAGATGCTGCTTACCCCCTGCCACAGCCCTACCTGCTCCCAGCCCGCGTGCTCCTGCAGCAAATTACGCATCATCACCCACGCCACCGGCAGCGTGACGGCAGTAATCAGCGCCATCACCGTAAACTTGCCGAGCTGACGGGCATACTGCGGCTGCAACACCGGCAGCAAATAGTGCATCGGCAGATGGTCACGACGGGCCAGCACCGCCATCGCCGGGATCATCACCAACGCGGGCACCATCGCCAGCCCAACCAGCGCGCCGCCGTAGTCACCCAGCCAGTAGCAGACAAACCAT
Organism: Pantoea coffeiphila; assembly: GCF_016909495.1. GTDB lineage: Bacteria > Pseudomonadota > Gammaproteobacteria > Enterobacterales > Enterobacteriaceae > Erwinia > Erwinia coffeiphila. The sequence goes on from NZ_JAFBFW010000012.1 coordinate 56,477, forward strand.
GCCGCCACGCCGATGATGCTGCCCACAATCAGCGCCAGCGCATTCCCGGCCGCATCGCGGAAGCCTTTGACGATCGCCAGCGCCAGGTTAGCCCAGGCGATGCCCAGCTGTAAAAACGCCACGATGCGAATCACCTGCTGGTACTTCACATCATCAAACAGCGCCTGACTGATGGGGGCGGCAAACAGCAGGAAACCGACCGCCAGCAGCAGCGAAAACCCGAGAACCATCGCCGACGCCGTGCCGGTCACCGCACGCAGCTCCTTCGGCTGCTGCTGGTGCTGCGCCACCAGTTTGGTCACGCCGTTGAAGATCCCTGCCCCTGCCAGCACGCCCAGCACGGTAATCAGCTGGCGGAAGTTACCCGCCTGCCCCACGCCCGACGGGCCGTAGGACACCGCTAACATCTTCACCACCAGCAACCCGGCAGCAATCTTAATCAGCGTGGACGCGGCGGTCCACACGGAAGCTCTGGCCAACGACATATCAGGAAAGATAGCTGCGTAAGGAGCCAATTACCGTTTTCTGATTATTATCAGAAAGGTTATAGAACAACGGCAGCCTCAGCAGGCGGTCACTGTCCTGCTGGGTATAGCGATCGGTACCGTGGAAACGGCCAAAGCGCTGCCCGGCAGGCGAACTGTGCAGCGGGATGTAGTGGAACACCGCCATGATTTCGGCCTCTTTCAGCCAGGAAATCAACGCGGTGCGGTCGTCGTTATCACGCAGCTTCAGGTAGAACATATGTGCGTTGTGCTCGCAGTCTGCCGGGATGCCCGGCAGAGAGATCCGTCCACGCGCGGCAAACGGTTCCAGCGCGGTGTAGTAATTTTGCCAGAGGTGTAAACGCTGCTGGTTAATGCGCTCCGCCGCCTCCAGCTGCGCCCAGAGATAGGCGGCCTGCAAATCGGCCATCAGGTAGCTGGAGCCGATGTCGCGCCAGGTATATTTGTCCACCTGCCCACGGAAGAACTGGCTGCGGTTAGTGCCTTTTTCGCGGATGATTTCCGCACGCTCAACCAGCGCCGCATCATTAATCAGCGTCGCCCCGCCCTCGCCCCCGGCGGTGTAGTTCTTCGTTTCGTGGAAGCTGAAGCAGCCGATATGGCCAATGGTGCCCAGCGCGCGGCCTTTATACGTCGACATCACGCCCTGCGCGGCATCTTCGATCACCCAGAGTTTATGTTTCTTCGCCAGCGCCATAATGGTGTCCATCTCGCAGGCCACGCCCGCATAGTGGACCGGCACGATCGCCTTAGTGCGCTCGGTGATCGCCGCTTCAATCAGCGTCTCGTCAAGATTCATCGTATCCGGGCGCACGTCGATAAAGACAATGGTGGCACCGCGCAGAACGAAGGCATTGGCGGTAGAGACAAACGTGTAGCTCGGCATAATCACTTCATCGCCGGGCTGGATGTCGATCAGGATCGCGGCCATTTCCAGCGAGGCGGTACAGGACGGGGTCAGCAGCACCTTACGGCTGCCAAACCGCTGTTCCATCCACTGCTGGCAGCGGCGGGTAAAGCCGCCATCGCCGCACAGCTTACCGCTGCCCATGGCCGACTGCATATATTCAAGTTCAGTTCCCACCACCGGTGGTGCGTTAAACGGGATCATGGCGTTTTCCTGTATAACCAGTAGGCGGTACGTTCAATCACGCCACCGCAGCGAAGATAGAGGCGCAGCGCAGCAAGGTTACCCAGCTGCGTTGCAACGTGAAGTCGGGTCAGACGCCGGGCACGGCACCAGTCATTTGCCGCATCCATCAGCCGCTGGCCAATCCCTAATCCCTGATAAGCGGGCAGCACGGCCAGTAGCCCAATGCGCGCCGTCCGGTCCTCCAGCTCGCGCAGAGAGACAAAGCCCTGCATAACACCCTGCTCATCCACCGCCAGCAGGCACTGATGGTCGAAAGTGCCGCGAACGGCGTTCTCAATCCACTGCGCGTAGAAGCGTCCGCTGTCACCCGCAGCAAACCAGGGCGCGCGAAAGCGGCTCCAGATAAAGGCTTCACTCGCCGCCTGCCGCAGGGCCGGAATATGTTCGCCGCGGGCGATGCGAATACCGGTCGGGCGCTCAGCGGGGGTGATGCCCAGCACGCAATCCGCCTCGCCCTCCACCATGCTGAAGCCCAGAGCGCTGAGCGCATCCAGCTCGGCACTTTGCTGTGCCAGCACTTTCACCTGTACCAGCGGCCAGTCATCCAGTACGGCAATATCCAGCGGCGTTTCGCCCTGCAATTCCAGCAGGGCACTTCGCTGACCGAAAAATGCATTTTCCCAGACGAGAGGTTTAAGCGTGGCAAACATACGCACCTCCACGGGCAGGAAAAGCGAGCCGGTTAATCATCGCCACACGCCTTTGGTATCGACGATATAGCTCTGCTGCACGGCTTCCGGCCTGATGGCTTTAAACTGGCGGTGATCGACCAGCATCACCAGCACATCTGCCTGCTGAAGCGCATCGTCCAGCGCCAGCAGCGTGACTTTATCGCGCAGTTTTTCCGGTAGCTGGTGTACGTGCGGCTCCACCACCAGCGTACTGCCCTGATGCCAGTCGGCAATCAGTCGGGTGACCTGCATCGCAGGGCTTTCCCGCAGATCGTCGATGTCCGGTTTAAACGCCAGACCAAAGCAGGCAATTTTCAGGTCGCTGGCGCGCTTATCGCTGGCCATCAGGCACTCTGCTACCCGCTGCTTCACCTGTTCCAATACCCAGTGGGGTTTAGCATCGTTGACTTCACGCGCGGTGCGGATCAAACGCGACTGCTGCGGGTTTTGCGCGACGATAAACCAGGGATCGACGGCAATACAGTGGCCGCCGACGCCCGGTCCCGGCTGCAGGATATTCACCCGCGGATGGCGGTTAGCCAGGCGGATCAGCTCCCAGACATTAATTTTCTGCTCGGCGCAGATCAGCGAGAGTTCGTTGGCGAAGGCAATGTTGACGTCGCGGAAACTGTTCTCGGTGAGTTTGCACATTTCCGCGGTGCGGGCGTTGGTCACCACGCACTCACCTTCAAGGAACAGGTTGTACAGGTCACAGGCACGCTGCGAGCTGGTGGCGGTCATGCCGCCGATGACCCGATCGTTTTTAAACAGCTCAATCATGACCTGCCCCGGCAGCACGCGCTCCGGGCAATAGGCAATGTGGATATCCGACGCGTCGCCCGCCTGCTGCGGGAAGGTCAAATCGGGACGTTCACCGGCCAGCCATTCGGCCATCTGCTCGGTGGCACCGACCGGCGACGTGGACTCCAGGATCACCAGATCGCCTTTCTTCAGCACCGGCGCAACCGAGGCCGCAGCGGCACGGACATAGGACATATCGGGCTGATGGTCGCCCTCAAACGGCGTAGGAACGGCGATCAGAAAAGCGTCAGCGGGTTCCGGCCGGGTGGCGGCACGTAAGAATCCCCCCTCAACGGCGGTTTTCACCACCCGATCGAGGTCAGGTTCAACAATATGGATTTCACCACGGTTGATGGTATCCACTGCGTGGGCATTAACGTCAATGCCGATAACCTGCTTCTGGCGTGAGGCAAAAGCCGCAGCGGTTGGCAGGCCGATATACCCCAGGCCGATAACTGAAATGGTGTTAAAATTCATAATGTAATCCGATTATTTTTTAATGCCTGCACGATGCGCTGGCAGGCGAGCCCGTCGCCGTAGGGATTATGTGCGTGACTCATTGTTTGCCAGGCTGCTTCATCGGTCAGCAGGCGGGTCACTTCACTGACTATTTTAGCGCCATCGGTCCCCACCAGCCTGACCGTACCGGCCTCAATCGCTTCGGGACGTTCAGTGGCATCGCGCATCACCAGCACCGGTTTACCCAGCGACGGCGCTTCTTCCTGGATACCTCCGGAATCGGTGAGGATCAGCCAGGCCCTGTCCATCAGCCAGACAAACGGCAGGTACTCCTGCGGCTCTATCAGAATGATGTTGTCGATGCCTTTAAGGATACGATTCACCGGCTCGCTGACGTTCGGATTGAGGTGGACCGGATAAACAATTTGCAACTGCGGATGCAGACGGGCGATTTCAGCCAGTGCGTTACAGATACGCTCAAAACCACCGCCAAAGCTTTCCCGGCGGTGTCCGGTGACCAGCAACAGCTTTTTATCGGCATCGAGAAAAGGGTATCTGGCCGCCAGACCGTTTCGCAGCTTTTCATCGCTTAGCACACGATCCCGCACCCAGAACAGCGCATCAATGACCGTATTGCCCGTAACAAAAATACGCGAGTCAGGCAGATTTTCACGTACCAGGTTCTGCCTGGAACGTTCGGTCGGTGCAAAATGGTAGCTGGCAAGGTGCCCGGTCAGCGTGCGGTTAGCCTCTTCAGGCCAGGGAGAGTAGAGATCTCCGGTGCGTAAACCCGCTTCGATATGCCCGACGGGGATACGGTGATAAAACGCCGCCAGGCTGGCAGCCAGCGTGGTCGTAGTATCACCATGAACCAGCACTACGTCCGGGGTAAAATCGGCAAATACCGTTTTCAGCCCCTCCAGGATACGGCTGGTGATTTCGGTCAGCCCCTGTCCCGGGCGCATGATATTCAGATCGTAATCCGGCACCAGTGAGAACAGATGCAACACCTGATCCAGCATTTCGCGATGCTGGGCAGTAACGCACAGGCGGGACTCTATTTCATGATCCTGCGCCAGCGCATGGACCAGCGGGGCCATTTTAATTGCCTCGGGGCGCGTGCCAAAAACCGTTAATACTTTCACCGTCGCTCTCTCAATTGGTCCGTTGATTAACAACATGACCTTTGCGAGGTCGGCGTATCAGCGCGGTCCCGGCGCCAGTCAGGGCACCTACTGCCCCCCACATGATCATCAATAACAGACGACGCGGGCTGTCGCGGGTTACCGGCTCTTCCGGCGTACGCAAATAGCGCCAGGTCTGGAATGCTTTAACCAGGGTTGGGCCAACATTGAGCGTAGCCAGCATGGCACGGTTCTGGTCGTACTCAACATCGTAAGAAGGGCCGCTGGCACGCAGGTTTTCCAGCCGCGCCTGCAGCATGGGCCGCCCCAGCAGGAACAGCTCAGAATCCGGTAGCTGCTCGGAAGGCGTATCGGTTTTCGTCTGCTCGAAACCCTGCTGCTGAGCAATCTTCAGCGCCTGCTCAACGCTGTGGATCTCACGATCGTAAATCGCGGTAGCGACCGCTTCCTGCCGTTTGATCTGCGCTTTTAGCTGGATGCTGCGCGCCGCCCATGCGCCGGCCAGCTCTTCATTCAGATGCGTCGTTGCGCGTCCATTGGCGAAAGCCACGTACTGGCGCAGCAGCGTATTAGCATCCCCTGAGGTTTCAGCCACCAGCTTAACGGTGTCATTGATGTTTTTCGCCGCATCTGCCGGTTGGAACTGGATATTGGCAATCAACTCATCCAATAACGCGGCATTTTCACGCGCGCTGCCGGTTTGACGCTGCTTGTAGTAATCGGACTGCAACCAGAAATCACGCCGGGTATCCCAGGCAGAAAGCTGCATGATAAATTCCTGGTACGCTTCATCCATAACGGTTGGCTGCGGTGCGTTCAGGTTAATATTTCCGGCGCGCTGATCCAGGTTATTGAGGAACTGCTGCTGGGAGTAAAAGCCGGACAGCATGTTAACCGTCGGCCGATCGGTAATCGCCGTGGTACTCCATTTCGGCGTGACCACCAGCGTGTAGAGCCAGGCCAGCAGAGCAAACAGCACGCCTCCACCAATAATCCAGAATTTACCGCGCCATAGCGCACAGCAAAGACCGCGAATATCCAGCTCGTTATCGGCAGCAACAGGATGGGTCATACATCATTTCCTTATCGTCAGGGCATCTATCAATCAGTTAAAAAGCTTAGCTGTCATTATTGTTATTACGCAGGCGACGCTTTACACGTTTGATCATTCGCGCAACGCGCCAGGCGCGTTTTATGCAGTAGCCATACAGCATAAAAGCCAGTAAAAACAGAATCAGCATGACCCATTCCGGGGTAAAACTCAGATATTCACCCAGAACCCCGATCGCTGCCAGCAGTGCTGCTGCCAGAGTAATCAGCATAAACGCCTGTCGTGAGGTGAAGCCCGCACGCATTATAAGGTGATGAATATGCTGGCGATCTGCCGAGAAAGGGCTCATTCCTTTACTCAGACGGCGATACATAATAGCGACCATATCCATCAAAGGAATAGCGATCAACCACAGCGCGGTAACCGGGGTAATCGGATGGCTTTCACCCTGAGTGGCGGCCAGCAGGATCCAGATAATCGTGAAGCCGATCAGGGTGCTACCGGCGTCGCCCATAAAGACTTTGTAACGGCCACCAAACATGCCGAGATTGAGCAAAATATAGGGGACAATAGCGGCGATCATCGTGAAACACCACATTGCCAGACTGCTCTGCCCGTCAAACAGCAGGATGATCCCCATCGCCATAAAAGAGACGCAGGACAGGCCACCTAACAGGCCGTCGATACCGTCAACCATATTAAAAGCGTTGATCGCAGCCCAGACGGCAAACAGCGTCAGTACGTAGCCAAATGGGCCAACAACCAGCTCCCAGGGGCCAAAAATATGGCCAAGGCTGAACAAATACAGTTTGGCCTTAACCATCATTACCACGGCGACGCCAGCCTGAACCACAGCGCGAATTTTTACACTAATATCAAAGCGATCGTCGAGTGCGCCGACCAGGACAAGGCAGCCTGCACATATCAGATAGAGGCTAAAATGGGGAATGTAGTAATCGGAAATGGCAAAAGCGAAGCAGCTGCCGGCAAACACGGAAACACCACCGACCAGCGGGATCACACCCTGATGACGCTTGCGATAGTTGGGTCTGTCCACCAGCCCAATGTTTTTAGCGGCCTTGCGGGCAAAAAATAGAAACGCCAGCGAAAAAACAAAAGTCAGTGCAAGCTCAGTACTCATATTGAGTAAATTCACATTAATCAGCTCTCTGCGAAGAATTGCGTAATGTTATAAGCAAAAATAGTGCCATAATCATCCGTGTAATTCTGATTTTATCGACCAGGACGAGCAAAAATTAACCTCGTTTAATTGCAGTCCTGAACCATACACCAGGTTTAGTTCTCCCTTAACCGGCTAGCGTATAGGTCAAAAACAAAAAACGCCACGACTAAGCGTGGCGTTACCCGAGTTTGTTTTTTGGCGAAGACAACGAAAACGGCAACGCTTCAGCAGCGTACCGCTTTCAAAGCATCATCAAACCATTACGAACGTTTCATCATGTCGAAGAATTCGTCGTTGGTTTTGGTCATCGCCAGTTTGTTAATGAGGAATTCCATTGCGTCGATTTCACCCATTGGATGAATGATTTTGCGCAATATCCACATTTTCTGCAGCTCTTCGGATGTGGTAAGCAGCTCTTCTTTACGCGTACCTGAACGATTATAGTCGATAGCAGGGAATACGCGCTTCTCAGCGATTTTACGCGCAAGGTGCAGTTCCATGTTGCCGGTACCTTTGAATTCTTCGTAGATAACTTCATCCATTTTAGAACCGGTATCGACCAGCGCCGTAGCGATGATAGTCAGGCTTCCGCCCTCTTCAACGTTACGTGCAGCACCGAAGAAACGCTTTGGACGATGCAGGGCGTTCGCATCAACACCACCGGTCAGAACCTTACCAGAGGCAGGAACAACGGTGTTGTAGGCACGCGCCAGACGGGTGATGGAGTCCAGCAGGATGATGACATCCTTTTTATGCTCAACCAGGCGCTTAGCCTTCTCGATCACCATTTCAGCAACCTGCACGTGGCGTGATGCCGGCTCGTCAAAGGTAGAAGCAATCACTTCACCTTTAACCAGACGCTGCATCTCGGTCACTTCTTCCGGACGCTCGTCAATCAGCAGCACCATCAGCACACAGTCAGGATGGTTGTAAGCGATGCTCTGCGCGATATTCTGCAGCAGCATGGTTTTACCGGCTTTCGGCGGTGCCACAATCAGGCCACGTTGGCCACGGCCAATCGGCGATGCCAGATCCAGCACGCGTGCGGTAAGGTCTTCGGTAGACCCGTTACCACGCTCCATACGCAGACGAGAGTTCGCATGCAGCGGAGTTAAGTTTTCAAACAGGATTTTGCTACGCGCATTTTCCGGTTTGTCGTAGTTAACTTCGTTAACTTTCAGCAGCGCAAAGTAACGCTCACCTTCTTTTGGTGGACGGATCTTCCCAGAGATTGTGTCACCAGTGCGGAGGTTGAAGCGGCGGATTTGGCTGGGGGAAACGTAGATGTCATCGGGGCCTGCGAGGTAGGAACTGTCTCCGGAGCGGAGGAAACCAAATCCATCCTGGAGTATCTCGAGTACGCCATCGCCGAAGATATCTTCGCCACTTTTAGCATGCTGCTTGAGGATGGCGAAAATAATATCCTGTTTGCGCATACGCGCCAGGTTTTCCAGCCCCATGTTTTCGCCGAGAGTGATCAGGTCAGAAACCGGCGTATTTTTTAATTCGGTAAGATTCATAATGGTGGGTTCTTAAACTCGGGGTAAATCTTGAACTGTTTGTCGTGAATAGTATGGCAAAAGGTCCATGCCTGTTAAATGGCACTCTGTTCTAAAGTCCGCTCGATGATCACGTACAGGAAAACGCAGATCCGAAACGAGGAGACGGTGTAGAAAGACGCCGGAATTCAGTTGATGCTAACCGTCAGATTGCTGAATGTCTGTAAGATTTAGACGAATACAGTATTCAACAAGGGATAATTCTAAAGATTCAAACTACAGGTAAGTTCGTCGTGCAGCAGATTTAACTTAGCACGCTTAATGCGGGGCGTCTAGCGGTCTGAGAAAAATTACAAACCGCCAGGCGCCGGCAAAGCATGATTAGCCCAGGTTCGCGTTCAGGAACTCTTTAAGCTGACCTTTAGACAGTGCGCCAACTTTAGTCGCGATGACTTCGCCACCTTTAAACAGCAGCAGTGTTGGGATACCGCGAATGCCGTACTTAGGCGCTGTAGCCGGATGCTCATCAATGTTGAGCTTGGCAATAGTCAGCTTGCCTTCATACTCTTCGGCAACTTCATTCAGGATTGGGGCAATCATCTTGCAAGGGCCACACCATTCTGCCCAGAAGTCTACCAGCGTTAAACCATCAGCTTTCAGGACATCAGTTTCGAAGCTATCATCGGACAGGTGAACAATTTTAGCGCTCATGTTTACTCCAGGGGGATTATCTTGATCTTGATGATGTAGCATTAAGCAGCATCAGATTAACAATTTCACTGCTTTTATTTCAACGGATATGCTTTCGTAAAGCAATACTTAGCTGATATTCTACCACACTATGAGCAAAACACACTTAACCGAAAAGAAGTTTTCCGACTTCGCCCTGCATCCTCAGGTCATTGAAGCTCTTGATAATAAAGGGTTTCATAATTGCACGCCTATTCAGGCGCTGGCATTACCTTTTACGCTCTCCGGGCGTGATGTAGCAGGTCAGGCGCAAACCGGTACGGGCAAAACGATGGCGTTTTTAACGTCAACGTTTCATCATCTTCTTTCTCACCCTGCACCGGAAGGCCGCCAGGTTAACCAACCGCGCGCGCTGATCCTGGCTCCGACGCGTGAACTGGCCGTTCAGATTCATGCGGATGCGGAACCGCTGGCGCAGGTTACCGGGCTAAAACTCGGCCTTGCCTACGGTGGCGATGGTTATGATAAGCAGCTGAAAGTGCTGGAAAGCGGTGTTGATATTCTGATTGGCACCACGGGCCGTTTAATCGATTATGCGAAACAAAATCACGTTAATTTAGGTGCTATCCAGGTCGTCGTCCTCGACGAAGCCGATCGTATGTTCGATCTCGGCTTTATCAAAGATATCCGCTGGCTGTTCCGCCGCATGCCTGCCGCGAACCAGCGCCTGAATATGTTGTTCTCCGCTACGCTGTCGTTCCGCGTACGCGAGCTGGCCTTCGAAAACATGAACAACGCCGAGTACGTTGAAGTCGAGCCAGAGCAGAAAACCGGGCACCGTATTAAAGAAGAGCTGTTCTACCCTTCCAACGAAGAAAAAATGCGTTTGCTGCAAACGCTGCTGGAAGAAGAGTGGCCTGACCGGGCGATTATTTTCGCCAACACCAAGCACCGCTGCGAAGATATTTGGGGTCATCTGGCTGCCGATGGTCATCGCGTAGGCCTGCTGACCGGTGATGTGGCTCAGAAAAAACGCCTGCGTATTCTGGACGATTTCACCAAAGGTGACGTGGATATCCTGGTTGCGACTGACGTAGCCGCTCGTGGTTTACACATTCCTGCAGTAACGCACGTGTTTAACTACGATCTGCCTGACGATCGCGAAGATTATGTTCATCGCATCGGACGTACCGGTCGCGCTGGCGCAAATGGACACTCAATCAGCCTGGCCTGTGAAGAGTACGCGCTGAATCTGCCGGCGATTGAAGAATATATTGGTCACAGCATTCCGGTCAGCCGCTATAACAGCGATGCACTGATGACTGAGCTGCCGCCGCCAAAACGCTTAACCCGCAACCGCACAGGCAACAACCTGCGTCGTGGGGGAAATAACAATCGCCGTGGTAGCGCACCGCGAAACCCTAACCGCAAACGCTCAGGTTAACGTCTCTATGCTCAGCGCGTCATCACTCTATGCTGCAATCGATCTGGGATCGAACAGTTTTCATATGTTGGTGGTGCGCGAGGTGGCTGGCAGTATCCAGACCATTGCCCGCATCAAGCGTAAAGTGCGTCTTGCTGCAGGTCTTGATGGCAGCAGCCAGCTTTCTGAAGAAGCGATGGAGCGCGGCTGGCAGTGTCTGCGGCTGTTTTCAGAACAGCTGCAGGATATTCCCCCGGAGCAGATCCGCGTCGTGGCCACTGCCACACTGCGTATCGCCGTCAACGCCGACAGTTTCCTGGTTAAGGCTCAGCAAATCCTCAATTGCCCGATTAATGTCATCAGCGGTGAAGAGGAAGCTCGGCTGATCTATCAGGGCGTCGCTCATACTACCGGCGGGTCCGATAAACGCCTGGTGGTGGATATTGGCGGCGGCAGTACGGAACTGGTCACCGGTAAAGGTTCGCAAACGACCTCGCTGTTTAGCCTGTCGATGGGTTGCGTCACCTGGCTGGAGCGTTATTTTACCGACCGCCATCTGGGAAAAGAGAATTTCGCCCAGGCCGAAGAGGCCGCGCGTGAAATGATCCGCCCGGTAGCAAGCGTTCTGCGTGAGCAGGGCTGGCAGGTTTGTGTCGGTGCTTCCGGCACCGTGCAGGCGCTACAGGAAATTATGATGGCGCAGGGAATGGATGAACGCATTACCCTGAACAAACTGCAGCAGCTTAAACAGCGCGCCATTCAATGTGGCAAGCTGGAAGAGCTGGAAATTGAAGGCCTGACGCTGGAGCGCGCTCTGGTGTTCCCGAGCGGGCTGTCGATACTGATTGCCATTTTCACCGAACTGAATATCAGCAGCATGACCCTGGCAGGTGGCGCACTGCGCGAGGGCCTGGTGTACGGCATGCTGCATTTGCCCGTCGATCGCGATATCCGTAAACGCACGCTGCACAATATTCAGCGCCGCTTCGCTATCGATGTTGAGCAGGCCGATCGCGTGCGCCAGCTGGCAGAAAGCTTCACCCGTCAGGTGAGCAACAGCTGGAAGCTGGACGATCTGAGCCGCGACCTGTTGGAAAGCGCCTGCCTGATCCATGAAATCGGCCTGAGCGTCGATTTCCGCCAGGCTCCGCAGCATTCCGCTTATCTGGTACGTCATCTGGACCTGCCGGGCTTTACGCCTGCACAGAAAAAACTGCTGGCCACCCTGCTGCAAAACCAGGTCAACGGTATCGATCTGGCACTGTTAAGTCAGCAGAATGCCGTACCGCCGCGCGTGGCGGAACGCCTGTGCCGTCTGCTACGCCTGGCGATTATCTTCTCCAGCCGCCGTCGCGATAACACACTGCCAGCCGTTCGCTTACAGGCCGATGATGATACGCTGAGCCTCACGCTACCTGCAGGCTGGCTGCAGGCGCATCCGCTACGCGCCGAACTGCTGGAGCAGGAAGTCCACTGGCAGAGCTATGTACACTGGCATCTGACCGTCGTCTGACGGTCGTATTATTTCTTCGCTTTATCCAGCATCGCGCGCAGACCGGCTACCCGACTTTGGCCGGTTTGCATCCGCTCTTCCGCACTCACCACCTTGCGTTCTCGCTCCCACTGCAGATCATCCTGCGGCAGTTCCAGTAAAAAGCGGCTGGGTTCCGGGCGAATCAGCTCACCGTACTGACGGCGTTCGCGGCACAGACTGAAAGTCAGCTCTTTTTGCGCACGGGTGATGCCGACGTAGGCCAGGCGACGCTCTTCCTCAACGTTGTTTTCATCAATACTGCTCTGATGGGGTAACAGTCCCTCTTCCATGCCCACCAGATACACATAGGGGAACTCAAGACCCTTTGAGGCATGCAGCGTCATCAGCTGCACCTGGTCGGCCTCTTCATCGCTCTCACCGCGCTCCATCATATCGCGCAGGGTGAAGCGCGTAACCACCTGGGTCAGCGTCATCGGTTCATCGATATCGCTGCCTTCGAGCATTTCCGTCATCCACTGGAACAGGGTATTGACGTTCTTCATGCGCATTTCGGCGGCTTTCGGGCTGGCGGAGGTTTCAAACAGCCAGCTCTCATAATCAATACCGTGGATCAGATCGCGTACGGCGGCCACCGGCTCCCTCTCGGCCAGCCTTGCAATTTCCTGCAGCCAGTGGGTAAAGCGCTGGAGTGACTCCAGCCCGCGGCCGGTCAGCGTCTGGCCCAGTCCCATATCAAAGCTGGCGGTAAACAGGCTCTTATTACGCTGCATCGCCCATTCACCCAGCTTTTGCAGTGTGGCCGATCCAATTTCGCGCCGCGGCGTATTAACGATGCGCATAAAGGCGCTGTCGTCATCGGCATTGGTCAGCACCCGCAGATAGGCCAGCAGATCTTTGATTTCCGGGCGCGAGAAGAATGAAGTACCGCCGGAAATCCGGTACGGAATACGGTTCTGCATCAGCATTTTTTCAAAGACCCGCGACTGGTGGTTGCCGCGATAGAGAATGGCGTAGTCTTTATACTGCGTCTTATTAATAAAGTGGTGTGCTATCAGCTCGCCCGCCACCCGCTCGGCTTCGTGCTCTTCATGGTTAGCCATAACCACCTTCAGCTCCGCTCCGTAACCCAGCTCGGAGAAAAGGCGTTTTTCAAACACGTGCGGATTATTGGCGATCAGGATGTTCGCCGCTTTCAGAATACGTTCCGAAGAACGGTAGTTCTGCTCCAGCTTGATCACCTGCAACGCCGGGAAATCCTCTTTCAGCAGCACCAGGTTCTGCGGCCTCGCCCCGCGCCATGAGTAGATAGACTGGTCATCGTCCCCGACTACGGTAAAGCGCGCACGGCTGCCTACCAGCAGTTTAACCAGCTCGTACTGGCTGGTGTTGGTATCCTGATATTCATCCACCAGCAGGTAGCGAATGCGTTGCTGCCAGCGCTCGCGGACTTCCTGATTGCGCTGGAACAGCAGTGTAGGCAGCAGGATCAGATCGTCGAAATCCAACACGTTGCAGGATTTCAGGTGTTTGTCATACAGCGCGTAGCAGTGGGCAAAGAGCTTGTCGCGTTCGGACTGAGCGCCTGCGGCGGCACGAGGCGGGTCCAACAGATCGTTTTTCCAGTTTGAGATCGTCGAGGTTAACAGCTGAAGCAGATTTTTATCGTTTTCCAGCCACTCCTCGGTCAGATCTTTCAACAGCGCCAGCTGGTCCTGATCGTCAAACAGAGAAAAGTTAGACTTCATCCCCAGCGCGGCATATTCACGCTTGATGATTTCCAGACCGAGCGTATGGAAAGTAGAGATCATCAGTCCGCGCGCTTCTTTGCGGCCCAGCGTCTGCGCCACGCGCTCTTTCATCTCGCGCGAGGCTTTATTGGTGAAGGTCACAGCAGCAATGTGCCGGGCCTGATAGCCACATTCACGAATCAGATGCGCAATTTTATTGGTAATTACGCGCGTTTTACCCGAGCCGGCTCCAGCCAGTACCAGACAGGGTCCGGTAACAAATTCAACGGCGTGTTGCTGACCAGGATTAAGACGCATAGCTTGATTATTCCACTAATAAAACAGGCAGGAAGTATAACCAAAGAAAGCCTGCCTGTAGAGCAGTGGAGCCGCTCAAAACCGGGAAGAAAAGCTGAGGGTCGGTAAATCAACAATATGCGCACCGCCGTCAACGACCAGCGTTGCGCCAGTGATATAGGACGCCTGTGCAGAAAGCAGAAAGCTAATCACTGCGGCAATCTCTTCCGGCTGTGCCGGGCGCGCCAGCGGCAGGTTTTTCGTCACTTCTCGATAACCAGCGGCAATATCCGCTCCCCAGCCGCGCCGTGATGCCAGTTGCATCATCTCTTCATCTGCCATAGGCGTGCGCACCCAACCTGGACATATCGCATTTACCCGCACGCCATATTCGCCATAATCGCGTGCCATGGATTTGGTCAGGCCGATCAGCGCGTGCTTTGTCACCGTATACCCCGCGACATCCGGCCCGGCAAACAAACCGGCCAGAGACGAGATCACCACGATGCTGCCGCGCTGCTGTAACAACTGCGGCAGCGCCGCACGCGCGGTGACAAAAGCGCTGTTCAGATTCCCGTTCAGACTTTGCTGCCATGCTGTGTCATCGGTTTCATCGACACGGGAAAAACCGTGCCCGCCGGCATTGGCCACCAGCCTGTCGAGATGACCGAAATGGTTGATAATTCTCGCTATGGCATCCGCCGCCTGCTGGCTGTCGGCCATATCCGCCGTCGTATAAAATGCACCGCAGCTTTCGGCGACGGCTTTCAGCTGCTTTTGACGACGCCCAACAATCGCCACCTTTGCTCCCTGCTCTGCAAGGTAGTGCGCAGCTGCCGCCCCTATTCCGCTACCGCCGCCGGTGATCAGTACCGTTTTATCTTTGAGATCCGTATCCATTTTCTGCTCCTTGCCACTTAAAGCGGCACTACGCCAATGGGATAACAGTTAAAGCTCATTTTAGAGATTAGCGCCCCCGCGGGTCGGATCTGCACTTCGCCCGAGGAAGCAATTCCCATAAAAATGCCGGTACAGCGCCCCGAAAGGTAATCAAAGAAAAAAACGGAGCAGACCGGGATAATTTTTTCCCGGAAGGTAAACAGATACCTGTCCGGCTCAAATTTATAGTAGGTGGCGTAATCCATATCGCCGTGGCCAAACTGCTCTCCGCGCAGGTTCTGCCAGGCATAGCGTTCGGTGTTGACATAGAAATGCTCATAGTAATGATTGGGGCTATAGACATTCAGCGTCCGATACCCAATCAGTTCGCGGGTCAGTGCCGGAGGATGACCGGTCGGAACGGCATCACCCAATGCACCACACAAAAATTTCTGGGCAAGACGTGAGCCTCCTAAAGCCTGTTCCGGTGACAAAATACTGCATCGCACCGCCAGCACCCGGCGGGTAATGCTGTTAATCACCAGAATCAAACATTCGGACGTCTGTTCACCCAGCGAAAAGCTGAAAAAGTAACGATCGTTCGACAGGCAAACCTCATCTACCGGGGATTCGCCTTTTTCACTGCCCCAGGTCCAGTGCAGGGCATCGTGACGAAAATCCAGTCTTAGCGGTTCGGCTTCATCAAACTTCAGGTTAAGCACCTTACCCTGCCAGTGTCGGGTCGATGGCAGACGATTAGTGTCGATTCCACGGGCGAAGTCATCATAGTTTTTCCAGCCGGGTTCGGCTGACGGGTTCAGTACTGACGATGGACTCATTATTACTCTCCTTGTTGTGTTAAACAGAGAGCCAGTCTAAATAACGCGATATGAGCCGAACGTGACCTGATGGTCATAATTTCGTCTACTTGTCGATATGGCATCAAATGCGCCTGTCGCGCCGGGAAGAGTGAGCAGGTATAGTAAGCGCCATCCGGCCTGCGGGCCTGACTGACTAAATATTCTGGAGAGCAACATGGCGAAAATGGCAGCAGCACTGCACATTCTGGTTAAAGAAGAGAAACTGGCACTGGATCTGCTGGAACAGCTGAAACAGGGTGGTGATTTCGAAAAGCTGGCGAAGAAACACTCTACCTGCCCTTCAGGGAAAAAAGGCGGACATCTGGGTGAGTTCAAACAGGGTGCGATGGTACCGGCGTTCGATAAAGTGGTGTTCTCTTGCCCGCTGATCGAGCCGCAGGGCCCGCTGCATACGCAGTTCGGCTACCACATCATTAAGGTACTGTACCGAAAATAAAAAATGGCACCCGAGGGTGCCATTTTTCACTCTGGCGGAGGGTTAATCCGCTGAGAACATTAGCCTGCTACGGCGATACGTTTCATATCGGTCATGTAGCCACGCAGAGTGCGGCCTACAGACTCGATTGGGTGCTGACGAATCGCTTCGTTAACGTCACGCAGCTGCGCGTTATCAACGGTAGTCGAAGTGCTTGCTGCTTTACCCAGATCGCCCGCCTGCAGCGTAGTCATGAACTCTTTCAGCAGCGGTACCGCCGCGTAAGAGAACAGGTAGTTACCGTATTCTGCGGTATCAGAGATAACCACGTTCATTTCATACAGACGCTTACGTGCGATGGTGTTCGCAATCAGCGGCAGCTCGTGCAGTGATTCGTAGTAAGCAGATTCTTCGATGATGCCCGCATCCAGCATGGTTTCAAACGCCAGCTCAACGCCTGCTTTAACCATGGCAACCATCACCACGCCTTCGTCGAAGTAGGTCTGCTCGGCAATTTTACCTTCGAACTGTGCAGCAGTTTCGAATGCGGTTTTACCGGTCTCTTCACGCCAGCCCAGCAGGTTTTTGTCGTCGTTAGCCCAGTCGGCCATCATACCGGAAGAGAATTCGCCGGAGATGATGTCATCCATGTGCTTCTGGAACAGCGGAGCCATGATGGTTTTCAGCTGCTCGGACAGCGCATAGGCACGCAGTTTAGCCGGGTTAGACAGGCGATCCATCATCAGCGTGATGCCGCCCTGCTTCAGCGCTTCGGTGATGGTTTCCCAGCCGAACTGAATCAGTTTTTCTGCGTAGGCAGCATCAGTACCTTCCGCCACCAGCTTGTCGAAGCACAGCAGAGAACCGGCCTGCAGCATACCGCACAGGATAGTCTGCTCGCCCATCAGGTCAGATTTCACTTCCGCAACGAAAGAGGATTCCAGCACGCCCGCACGGTGACCGCCGGTTGCCGCTGCCCAGGCTTTAGCAATCGCCATGCCTTCGCCTTTTGGATCGTTTTCCGGGTGAACCGCGATCAGCGTTGGCACACCGAAACCACGCTTGTATTCTTCACGAACTTCCGTACCCGGGCACTTCGGTGCCACCATCACTACGGTGATGTCTTTACGGATCTGCTCACCGACTTCAACGATGTTGAAACCATGAGAGTAGCCCAGCGCAGCGCCGTCTTTCATCAGCGGCTGTACTGCCTGAACAACAGAAGAGTGCTGCTTGTCCGGAGTCAGGTTAACCACCAGGTCAGCCTGTGGGATCAGATCTTCGTAAGTGCCTACCTGGAAACCGTTCTCGGTCGCTTTACGCCATGAAGCGCGTTTCTCAGCGATCGCTTCTGCACGCAGAGCATAAGAAATATTCAGGCCAGAATCGCGCATGTTCAGGCCCTGGTTCAGACCCTGAGCACCACAGCCAACGATGACGACTTTTTTACCTTTCAGGTAGCTTGCTTCATCAGCAAATTCTTCGCGCGCCATGAAGCGGCATTTACCTAATTGCGCTAACTGGTTGCGCAGGTTCAAAGTGTTGAAATAGTTAGACATGGGCACTCCTGAAGTTGTGTTCGCGTTTTATTTGTTGTCCGGGCTGTCGATTTCTCCGCCCTGAATAGACCCTATCATATGACAGGAAATCTATTGCTGAAATTGATATATTAACAACGTGACATTGCATGTTTTGCAACGTAAAAACGAGGTTCGATTCCATGGATTTGCGCGACCTGAAATTATTCCTTCATCTGGCGGAAAGCCGCCATTTCGGGCGCAGTGCGCGCGCCATGCACGTCAGCCCCTCCACGCTCTCCCGCCAGATCCAGCGGCTGGAAGAAGACCTGGGCCAGGCGCTGTTTCTGCGCGATAACCGCACCGTCACCCTGACCGATGCCGGTGAACGCCTGCGGCAGTTTGCCCAACAAACGCTGTTGCAGTATCAGCAGATGCGCCACGCCATCGGGCAGAATGGCCCATCACTAAGCGGTGAGCTGCGTCTGTTCTGTTCTGTTACCGCCGCCTACAGCCATCTGCCGCCGATCCTCGATCGCTTTCGTGCCGAACATCCGCTGGTTGAAATCAAGCTGACCACCGGCGATGCCGCCGATGCGGTGGAGAAGGTGCAGTCAAATGAAGTCGATATTGCCATTGCCGGGCGGCCGGAAACGCTGCCCGCCAGTATTGGCTTTATGCCGCTGGGGCTAATCCCGCTGGTGCTGATTGCGCCCGCGCTGCCCTGCCCGGTACGTAACCAGGCAACTCAGGCAGAGCCGGACTGGGCACAGATCCCATTTATCCTGCCCGCGCAGGGGCCATCGCGCCGCCGTATCGACCTCTGGTTTCGCCATCGTCATATTGCGAATCCAATGATTTACGCCACGGTATCCGGGCATGAAGCGATTGTTTCGATGGTGGCGCTGGGCTGCGGTATTGCACTGCTGCCGGATGTGGTGCTGGAGAACAGCCCGGAACCGATTCGTAACCGAATTCTGGAACTGGAAGACGTGGAGATGGTTGCGCCGTTCGAACTGGGCGTGTGCGTACAAAAAAAGCGGCTCAATGAGCCGCTTATCGATGCTTTCTGGAATCTGCTTTAACCGGCAAGGAAGATGTTAAATAGTTATAGCAGCCAGTTTATTAAAACTACTCCAACAGAATCAGCCAGTAAGATAATTTACTGGCTATTATAAGAAAGTGAAAATCAGTTTAAAACTGATCTTTATAAAAACACTTATTATTAAATTTCTCGACATATAAACAGAACAACAAAAAACCAAGAAGTTAAAAAATATTGATAATTAACTTAATAGGCAAACTACTATATTAATAAAAAGCATTTAATAGTAATCTCATTGTTCTTCAAGGAAGTAATTCATACCAAAAAAGGATGTTACTGTGAAAATCAAACGAATCATTTCTTCAAAAAACAAAGAATTCAGAGTCGCTCCCACAAGTGCCATGCTATTTTTAGCATTAGGTTACGTGAGCATGGCTCAAGCGGCTATTCTTGCTGATCCAAATCAATCTCAAAAGCCCCAAGTATTGGGTAATGTGAATGGTTCAATAACTGTAAACATTAACTCAACGTCATCTGGCGGGATCTCTCATAACAAATACTCTCAGTTTAATATTGAAAAGTCAGGAGTTATCCTCAACAACAGTAATACATCTAACTATACCGAGCTTGGTGGGTACGTTAGCGCAAATAAAAACCTGACAAAAGGGCCGGCGCAATTAATCATTAATGAAGTGACATCTAATAAAACCAGTACACTTAACGGAAAAATTGAAGTTTCTGGAAACAAAGCTGATGTTATCATCGCTAACCCTGCCGGTATCGTATGCGATGGCTGTGGATTCATTAATACTGGTTGGAGTACGCTGACAACCGGCCATCTGAAAATGAACAATGGTGAATTATCTGGAATTAATGTCAAAGAGGGCATAATTACTATTTCTGGCAAGGGTATGGATGACAGGCGATCTGATTATACCGCATTACTGTCCAATACCGTTAAAGTCAACTCCCAATTAAAGGCCAATGACCTACAGGTTATGGCCGGCCAGCATAATTACCTTGTCCAAGGTTACGGAAAATGGCTTAGCAATGGAGGTGCAACACAGCGAGTCAACGCAACAGGTTTAGATGTGGCTGCACTTGGCGGCATGTATGCGAATAAAATTACCCTGGTCGTTGAACAGGATGGTGTTGGCATTAATAATAAGGGCCTTATCTCGGCAGATACTGACCTTAGTATCAGCACAAATGGTATAATCAGCAACACTGGAAAAATTAGTACAGGTGGCGATATTGATATCAATACTGTTGATACCTTCAGTAATGATCGAGGCACCCTAACCAGCGCCGGAGATTTCTATCTCAATAGTCAAAAGACAAGTAATAATGCTGGACACATCGATGCAAAAAATATAAACATAGTTTCCAACCAGATTATTAACACCAATAGCAATAGTTATTCACCTACATCAGGGAAAGAAGGCGGGATGATAGCAGATGAAAACCTGATTATTAATAGCGGCGTGAACATTGATGGGAATAATGGTAACTTCCGTTCTAATAACGGGGCCGTATCATTAACCGCAGCCCAAAAGAACGATCTTTCATCCAGCACAATTAATGGTTCAGATATCTATCTAATTGGGGAAGAAGTTAAGACAGGGGAAGCATGGAAAGCTTCAACTCAAGTAGGATATGAGGTGCTAAAAGCGGCAAAAATTAACGCCAGAAATGATGTTAATATCAAAGCAGGTGAATTTTATTACAACAATGCCGTTATTAACTCCAAAAATGACGTAAATATAATCGCGGGCCGCATTGGTGTTTGGAACGTCATCTCAGCAAAGAAAGATGTGAATCTTATTGCTAAAACAGGACAGATCAATAACTACAATACAATTTTCAGTGGTTCAGATATCTCACTGACATCTCCACAAGGTATTTTCAATGATAAGTATGGGAAGATATTAGCTGCAGGGAATCTGTATACCAGCGGCTCAAGCCTGACTAATAATGGTTTTATTTCATCTGAAAACTATGATGATTACAGTTTCTAGTCATTAAAAAAGGCGGATTATTATCCGCCTTTTTGCATTTATAAGCTCAGAAATCTGCTTCAACCGGCAAGGAAGAAGCGGAACGCCGGATTGCTGGTTTCATCGTGGAAATCATATCCCAGTGCCGCCAGGTGCTCTTCGAACTGCGGTTCGTTGTCACTCAGCTCAAACGCGGCCAACACGCGACCGTAATCGGTGCCGTGGCTGCGGTAGTGGAACAGAGAGATATTCCAGTGCGTTCCCAGCGTTTGCAGGAAGCGCAGCAGCGCCCCCGGTGCTTCCGGGAATTCGAAACTGAACAGCCTTTCACGCAGCGGCTTGGATGGACGACCGCCGACCATGTAGCGCACGTGCAGTTTCGCCATCTCATCATCGGAAAGATCGACCACCTTGTAGCCACCCTCGGTGAGCAGCGCCAGGATCTCCTCACGCTCTTCAAGCCCGCGGGTCAGCCGCACACCGACAAAAATGCAGGCATCATCGGCGTTGGCATAGCGATAGTTGAATTCCGTGACGGAACGTCCGCCCAGCAGCTGACAGAAACGCAGGAAACTGCCCTGCTGTTCCGGGATGGTTACCGCCAGCAGCGCTTCACGCTGTTCACCCAGCTCGCAGCGCTCTGAAACGTAACGCAAACCGTGGAAGTTGACGTTAGCACCGGAAAGCACATGCGCCAGGCGTTCACCTTTAATCTGGTGCTGCTGGATGTACTTTTTCATACCGGCCAGCGCCAGCGCACCGGATGGTTCCGCCACCGCGCGCACATCGTCAAACAGATCCTTCATCGCTGCGCAGATAGCATCGCTGTCTACGGTCACGATGTCGTCGATGTATTCCTGACACAGACGGAAGGTTTCGCTACCGATCCGTTTCACCGCCACGCCTTCGGCAAATAGCCCAACGCGAGGCAGATCGACCGGCTGACCGGCATCCAGCGCCGCCTTAAGGCAGGCCGAGTCGTTAGATTCAACCGCGATCACTTTAATCTGCGGCATCAGCTGCTTAATCAGCACCGCGACACCCGCGGCCAGACCACCGCCGCCTACCGGAACGAATACGCGATCGAGATGCGCATCCTGCTGCAGCAACTCCATCGCCAGCGTACCCTGACCGGCGATCACCATCGGATGATCGAACGGTGGAACAAAGGTATAACCCTGCTGTTCCGCCAGTTCTATCGCCTTAGCTTTCGCTTCGTCGAAGTTGGCACCGAACAGGTAAGCCTCACCGCCAAATGCCCGCACCGCATCAACTTTGATATCCGCCGTGGCAACCGGCATCACGATCAGGGATTTAATACCCAGTTTGGTGGCAGACAGCGCCACACCCTGAGCATGATTCCCCGCCGAAGCGGTGACAACACCACGCGCCTTCTGCTCTTCGCTTAGCCCGGCAATCATCGCGTAGGCACCGCGCAGCTTAAAGCTGTGCACCGGCTGACGATCTTCACGCTTAACCAGAATGGTATTGCCGAGGCGCGAGGAGATTTTCTCCATTTTCTGCAGCGGCGTTACCTGTGCGACTTCATAGACCGGCGCGCGAAGTACCGCACGCAGATACTCCGCACCACAGGGCTGTGCGGGTAGCGGTTGAGACTCAGCCATATCGTTAGCCTCCCAGCTTGCTCTTATCGCGGACCGCACCTTTGTCGGCGCTGGTTGCCAGAGTGGCATAGGCGCGCAGGGCAAAGGAAACCTGACGCACACGGCCGTGTGGCGTATAAGCCTCATCACCGCGCGCCAGCTCTTTTTCACGACGTGCAT
Source organism: Pantoea coffeiphila (assembly GCF_016909495.1). Taxonomy (GTDB): domain Bacteria; phylum Pseudomonadota; class Gammaproteobacteria; order Enterobacterales; family Enterobacteriaceae; genus Erwinia; species Erwinia coffeiphila. Next base: position 79,095 of record NZ_JAFBFW010000012.1, read on the forward strand.
GGATTTCGTTGTCTGGCAGATCCAGATGGATGCGACGATTTGGAATATCCAGCTCGATCATGTCGCCATTCTCAATCAGCGCAATGGTGCCACCGCTCGCCGCTTCTGGTGAGATGTGCCCCACAGAAAGACCGGAAGACCCGCCCGAGAAACGGCCATCGGTGATCAGCGCACAGGCTTTGCCCAACCCCATCGATTTCAGATAGGTGGTCGGATAGAGCATTTCCTGCATGCCAGGACCGCCTTTTGGCCCTTCGTAGCGGATCACAACGCAGTCGCCCGCCACCACTTTGCCGCCAAGGATCGCGTCTACCGCATCATCCTGGCTCTCGTAGACTTTTGCCGGGCCTTTGAAGGTCAGCAGCTCAGCATCTACGCTGGCGGTCTTCACGATACAGCCATCTTCTGAGATGTTGCCGTACAGCACGGCCAGACCGCCATCCTGAGAGAACGCGTGTTCGCGGGTACGAATACACCCTTCCTGACGGTCATCATCCAGCGTGTCCCAGCGGCAATCCTGTGAGAAAGCCTGAGTGGTACGAATACCGGCCGGACCGGCGCGGAACATCTTTTTCACCGCTTCGTCTTTGGTCAGCATGATGTCGTACTGATCCAGAGTTTCACGCATGGTCTGCTGCAGAATATTACGCACGCTGGTGTCGATCAGCCCTGCGCGGTCCAGTTCACCCAGAATACCGATCACGCCACCCGCACGGTGCACATCTTCCATGTGATATTTCGGCGTACTTGGCGCCACTTTACACAGATGCGGGACTTTACGTGACAGGCGATCGATATCGGACATGTTGAAGTCGATTTCGCCTTCCTGCGCGGCCGCCAGCAGGTGCAGAACGGTATTCGTTGAACCGCCCATGGCGATATCCAACGTCATCGCGTTCTCGAACGCGGCTTTCGTCGCGATATTACGCGGCAGCATGTTGACGTCATCCTGCTCATAATAGCGTTTAGTCAGGCTAACGATGCGCTGGCCGGCGGTCAGGAACAGCTCTTTACGGTCAGCGTGTGTCGCCAGCAGCGAGCCGTTGCCCGGCTGGGACAGACCCAGCGCTTCGGTCAGGCAGTTCATCGAGTTGGCGGTGAACATACCGGAACAGGAGCCACAGGTCGGACAGGCGGAACGCTCAATCTGGTCACTGTCGGCATCGCTGACGTTAGGGTTTGCACCCTGAATCATCGCATCGACGAGGTCCAGTTTGATGATCTTATCTGACAGCTTGGTTTTACCGGCTTCCATCGGGCCGCCGGAAACGAAGATCACCGGAATATTCAGGCGCAGCGACGCCATCAACATTCCCGGGGTGATCTTGTCACAGTTGGAGATACAAACCATGGCGTCGGCACAGTGTGCGTTGACCATGTATTCGACCGAGTCAGCGATCAGTTCACGTGACGGCAGAGAATAAAGCATGCCGCCGTGACCCATGGCGATACCATCATCAACGGCGATGGTATTAAACTCTTTCGCCACGCCGCCTGACGCTTCGATCTGCTCAGCAACCAGTTTTCCCAGATCGCGCAGGTGAACGTGACCCGGCACAAACTGCGTGAAGGAGTTTACAACCGCAATGATCGGCTTACCGAAGTCATCATCGGTCATTCCTGTGGCGCGCCACAGGGCACGGGCACCCGCCATATTGCGCCCGTGGGTGGTGGTGGCGGAACGGTACTTAGGCATGCTCTATTACTCCAGAAATCGATGATACGCGGGCGTCAAATGACGCCCGAGAAAATGTATAGTTCTTATGAGTTAACCGGATCCAGCCAACCCCATTTGTCTTCAGTTTCGCCAGTGAACAGACCAAAGAATGCAGACTGAATACGCTCGGTAACCGGGCCACGTTTGCCCGCGCCGACCTGAATACCATCAACGCTGCGTACCGGAGTAATCTCAGCAGCAGTACCGGACATGAACACTTCATCCGCCAGATACAGTGACTCACGGGACAGTACCTGCTCACGAACTTCGATACCCAGATCCTGCGCCAGTTTGATAATGGCATCACGCGTAATACCCGGCAGCGCGGAAGAGGTGAATGGCGGAGTAAACAGAATGCCGTCTTTCACTTCAAACAGGTTCTCACCGGCACCTTCAGAGATGTAGCCCTGAGTGTCCAGTGCGATACCTTCCTGATAGCCGTGACGGCGTGCTTCGCTACCAACCAGCAGGGAAGACAGGTAGTTACCACCGGCTTTAGCCGCGGTTGGCAGGGTATTTGGCGCCACGCGGTTCCATGAAGACACCATCGCATCAATGCCCTGCTCCAGCGCTTCAGCACCCAGGTAAGCACCCCACGGGAACGCGGCGATGATCACATCCGTGCTGTAGCCGTCTGGCGGATTCACGCCCAGGCCCACGTCGCCAACAAACACCAGCGGACGAATATATGCGCTTTTCAGGTTGTTCTTGCGCAGCGTTTCGCGGCACGCTTCCATCAGTTCATCAACGCTCTGGCTGACAGGGAAACGATAGATTTTTGCAGAATCACGCAGACGCTGCATGTGTTCACGATGGCGGAAGACAACTGGCCCTTTGTGCGAGTCATAGCAACGGACGCCTTCAAATACGGATGTGCCGTAGTGCAGTGCGTGGGACATAACGCTTACCTTCGCGTCTTCCCATTTAACCATCTCGCCATTGAACCAGATAAAGTCAGCTTTCTTCGTCATTCTAATTTCCTTGCCCGCTTAAGCGCGGATTTGTTGTGTTGTCTGTTGTTGAACCTGAACGCATGCAACGTCCATCAGTTTACTTAACTGCGTTGACAGTAAATCGACAGAGCGCTGGCTGGCAACGGTCAATTCAATATTAATATTGTCGGTATTCACCTGCGAAGCCATATTCATCGTGCACACCTGAAAACCACGGTGGCGGATAACACGTAAAATACGTTCCAGAACTTCCGGACGAAAACGTGCTTCGATAGATAATTGATGCTGCATCATGAGGTTTTCTCCATCATATTTTCGTTGCTGGCACCGGGTGGCACCAGAGGCCAGACGTTCTCATGCTCGTCAATCGCGACGTGGAGCATGTATGGCCCTTCACTGTGCAGCAAAGCGTCTAATGCGGCGTCGACCTGATCTTTACGGGTAATGCGCTGGCCGGGAATATTGAAAGCGCTGGCCAGTGTGAGAAAGTCCGGGTTATCTGAGAGATTGGTTTCGCTGTAACGCTCTTCGAAGAACAACTGCTGCCACTGGCGTACCATGCCTAAACGCTGGTTATCCAGCAGCACGATCTTCACTGGCAGCTGTTTGCGCTTGATGGTGCCCAGCTCCTGTACATTCATCATAAAGGAGCCATCACCGGAAACGCAGATCACGGTATCGTCGGGACGAGCCACCTGAGCACCTACGGCAGCCGGCAGACCAAAGCCCATCGTGCCCAGCCCGCTTGAGGTGATGAAATTCTCCGGTCGGGTAAAGCTCATATGCTGTGCAGCCCACATCTGGTGCTGCCCCACATCCGTAGTCACAACGCTGCTATCCGATTTGCGATCCGACAGCTGCTTCAGGAACAGCGGAGCAAAGATAGCCTCCCCCGGGTGATCGTAACGCCAGCCGTGATCGGCTTTCAGCGCTTTGATCTCTTCACGCCAGGCTGAGATCGCTACCGGATGATAAAGATCCGGCAGCAGCTTGTTCAGATCGCCCTGCAGGGCAACATGCGCGCGGCGCAGTTTGTTCAGTTCCGCCGGGTCGATATCCATATGGATAACGCTGGCATGCGGCGCGAAGGTATCCAGCTTGCCGGTCACCCGATCGTCAAAGCGAGCACCGACGGCAATCAGCAGATCGCACTGCTGAACGGCGAGGTTAGCAGCCTTGGTGCCGTGCATGCCCAGCATGCCCAGATAACACTCATCTTCCGCATCCGGCGTCCCCAGGCCTTTCAGGGTAGCCACGGTTGGAATGCCGGTTTCTTTGGCGAAGGCGCGCAGCGCATGGACCGCATCGGCCATTCCCACGCCACCGCCAACATACAGAATCGGCTTCTGCGACTGTGCCAGCAGCTGGCGGGCCTGCTGCAGTTCAACGTGCGGGTGGTCCTGCTCCTCTTCCACCGGCAGCAGATGGGCAATCAGGTCGCCGCTGGCCAATTGGATATCTTTAGGAATATCAACCAGAACAGGGCCGGGACGACCCGATTTAGCAATGGCAAAGGCTTCAGCCATCACGCCCGGCAGTTCATCGAGCGATTCCACCAGGAAGCTATGCTTGGTACAAGCCAGCGAGAGGCCCAGAACGTCAATCTCCTGGAAGGCATCGGTGCCCATGACCGCAGAAGAGACCTGGCCGGTAATGGCAACAATAGGAACAGAATCCAGCATCGCATCAGCCAGACCCGTGATCAGGTTGGTCGCGCCGGGCCCAGAAGTGGCGATACAGACGCCGACTTTTCCAGTGGCACGGGCAAAGCCGATAGCGGCCATGGCTGCACCCTGCTCGTGGCGGCACAGTAGGTGTTCGACACCGCCGTCATAGAGCGCGTCATAGACCGGCATAATTGCTCCACCAGGATAGCCGAATACTGTCTCGACTCCCTGTGCACGCAAAGCTTGAACCACCCACTGTGCACCATTCATAGTTATTCCCCCGCCTCTGGCTGGGAACAACAGCATTTTATGCTACTGTTCATCTTCTGTTCCTCACACGTTTTGTCTTGCTAAAAAAAAACCCCCGGACCTTTCGGTGCGGGGGTTCTTTCGAATTCAGGCTTGATTTTTAAGCCTTTCTTTCTCCGAGCGTAGCCCCGCACGGCGTGATAATAATCACGACGACGCTAATGACGACTAGGCTAATGACTCGTAGAAGGGCTTTCATTTGGATTCTGTAAATTCACTTGTTCGAATTAATGTCTATAGAGTTATCACAGTTACGCGTTTGCGTTCAACTTTTTTCATCATTTTATTTTATGACAGCGTACGCAAAAAAAGTAAAAAGTATTGTTATTCAGTGAATAAGAAGATGTTGATTTATTTTCAATACTCACCTGCCGTGATCGCTTTAATCCCACATAGTGGAATTATCACGGCAGCTCGCAGCGTGATGAAACGTGCTGCACCATCACAAAATAACTGTCAGCCCGTCTCACAGCGATCCCTTTTGCTCATCGTCAGGATAGAAATTTGTATGCACAGTAACGCCAAAAGGAGGCTCCATGTCATTATCTGTTGCTTACACTCGTGCTGCGATTGGCATTCAGGCCCCCCTGGTTTGCGTCGAAGTTCATCTCAGTAATGGGCTTCCCGCACTTTCCATGGTGGGACTGCCTGAAACAGCCGTCAAAGAGGCTCGTGACCGGGTACGCAGCGCCATTATTAACTGCGGGTTTTCTTTCCCGGCCAAACGCATCACCGTTAACCTTGCCCCGGCGGATTTGCCCAAAGAAGGCGGAAGATTCGATCTTCCTATCGCGGTTGCCATTCTCGCAGCCTCAGAACAGATTCCTGCGGAGAAACTCACTCAATATGAATTCCTGGGCGAACTGGCGCTTACAGGCGCTCTAAGGGGCGTACAGGCGGTTATCCCGGCGGCGATGGCAGCTCATGATGCCGGGAGGCAGCTTATCCTCTCAGCGGATAATCTCGCGGAGGTTGGCCTGATAGAACATGGTGATAATTTGCTTGCTCGTGATTTACTGGAAGTCTGCGCCTATCTGCATGGCGAAGCCCAGCTAGAACGCGCATGCGTGAAGCATGATGAGCTGCCGGCAATGGAGGGTGACCTGCAGGAGGTGATCGGCCAGCAGCAGGCCAAGCGCGCACTTGAGATCGCAGCTGCAGGCGGGCATAACCTGCTGCTAATCGGGCCCCCCGGTACCGGTAAAACCATGCTGGCAACGCGCCTGAACGGGCTTATGCCGCCGCTAAGCGATCGGGAAGCGCTGGAAAGTGCCTGCATAGCCAGCCTTGTCAGGAATGACACTGTGCATACTCACTGGCGTCAGCGGCCATTTCGCTCTCCCCACCATAGCGCCTCACTGTTTGCCCTGGTTGGCGGAGGAGCAATACCAAAGCCGGGCGAGATATCACTGGCGCATAACGGGGTGCTTTTTCTTGATGAGCTACCTGAGTTTGAACGCCGTGCGTTGGACGCTCTGCGTGAACCGCTGGAGTCCGGCGAGATCGGGATATCTCGCGCCCGAGCTAAGGTGACCTATCCGGCCAGATTCCAGCTGATCGCCGCGATGAATCCCAGTCCTACGGGTCACTACAACGGTCCCCATAATCGCTGCTCTCCGCAGCAAACGCTGCGCTATTTAAGCCGATTATCCGGCCCCTTCCTTGACCGTTTTGATCTTTCACTGGAAGTACCGCTGCTACCGACGGGAACACTGAGCGCGCAAAGGAGTGGCAGTGAATCCAGCGATACCGTCAGAAAACGTGTTGTCGCTGCCCGTGAGCGTCAGCTTGCACGCGTGGGAAAAGTGAACGCGTTGATGAGTCATCATGAGATCAAAGACTTCTGCATGTTAAAAACGGAGGATGCCGAGTGGCTGGAACAGGTGTTGAATCAACTTGGGCTCTCGGTGAGGGCCTGGCAGCGAATTTTAAAAGTGGCACGGACGATTGCCGATTTGGCGGATGATAACGAGATTGATCGGGAACATCTGACTGAAGCGGTGAGCTATCGGGGAATGGATCGATTACTGATTAATCTACAGAAAAGTCTGGGATAGCAGGCATTAAAAAGGGGCCGAGGCCCCTTAATCTTAATCGTCGCTATCCGAATAGTCTTCAACACCTTCCATCTGCGGTTTACCGCCAGAAAGGGTATGAAAACGCTTAGGACGTTTAATTCGGGTCATGTACTTAGACCAGACTCTCTCTGCTTCAGTTTGCGGCTCACGTACACCGCGGCACACTTCGATAAACAGACGCTCTTCTTCCGTCGTCGGCTCACGCTTTGCCAGATCCAGCTCGTTAAAAGCATAACCATGGCGCTCAAGAAGTTGGGCTTCTTTGATGGTGAAATCACCGTGCCGGGAGAACCCGCGGGGATAGTGTTTGTTATCAAAAAAACGACTGGTTGTTGCGAAGCTTTCCGCCATTTTACACGCTCCTAACTCTTTTAAGGCCGAGCTATTTATGGCGCGGAGTATTAGATAGGCTTGACAGAGTGTAAAACAAAACATTTAAATCATAACGACAAATGTTTTTTAGGAGATCGCTGTGGATACGGAATTACTAAAAACCTTTCTTGAAGTGAGCAGAACTCGCCACTTCGGACGAGCTGCGGAAGCACTCTATCTAACGCAGTCCGCCGTTAGTTTTCGCATTCGACAGCTTGAAAATCAGCTGGGTGTGAACCTTTTTACCCGGCACCGTAACAACATCAGGTTAACTTCAGCGGGTGAGCGTTTACTGCCATATGCTGAAAGCCTGATGAATACGTGGCAAATGGCTAAGAAAGAGGTTTCACACACGCAACAGCACCATGAGCTGTCGATAGGGGCCAGTGCTTCGCTCTGGGAAGCCTATCTAACCCCCTGGCTACAAACGTTGTATCAGCAGCGCGAGAGTCTCCATCTCGAAGCACGAATCGCTCAGCGTCATCTGATGGTTAAGCAGCTGCATGAACGTCAACTCGACCTGTTGATTACCACTGAAGCTCCCAAAATGGACGAGCTGACAAGCCATCAAATTGGCCATATCTCATTGGCGCTGTTCAGGTCGCGAAAATCGGAGAAAAAGGAGAAATATGATTATATTAAGCTGGAATGGGGGGCGGATTTTCATCAACATGAAAACTATCTTGCCGGTGCCGATGACATACCTGTACTGACGACAACCTCAGCACATTTAACGCGCCAACTGTTGCATACAACAGGAGCCTGTGCATTTTTACCGGACTTCTGGGAGACGGAGTACAGCGATCTTCTCTCAATTCAGGATACTGCAATTGTCCTCAGACCCCTTTACGCAGTCTGGTTACAAAATAGCGATCAGCAAACACACATCCGTCAACTCATCAAATTACCGGTCAATATCTAACCAATTAGTGTTGATAAAAGCGACAAAAGAGCCGTAGGACGGCTCTTTATAACTCGCACTTACAGCATAGCTTTAAGTGTAGTTACATATCTTTGGTCATTATGAGCTTTGTTTCTTGAATTTTAGGCAAAAAAAAACCTTTGCCTAAGCAAAGGTTTTTTCTTTATCTGGCAGGGGCGGAGAGACTCGAACTCCCAACACCCGGTTTTGGAGACCGGTGCTCTACCAATTGAACTACGCCCCTAAAAGGGTGGCGGAACGGACGGGGCTCGAACCCGCGACCCCCTGCGTGACAGGCAGGTATTCTAACCAACTGAACTACCGCTCCACCGATTCTGTACTGAT
>NZ_JAFBFW010000013.1 GCF_016909495.1 Pantoea coffeiphila
TCAATCAAGCCACACACCAAGTTCGAGTCAGAAGTTTATATTCTGTCTAAAGAAGAAGGCGGCCGTCACAGCCCATTCTTCAAAGGCTACCGTCCGCAGTTCTACTTCCGTACAACTGACGTGACCGGTACCATCGAACTGCCAGAAGGCGTTGAGATGGTAATGCCAGGCGACAACATTAAACTGGTTGTTGAACTGATCAAACCAATCGCAATGGACGACGGTCTGCGTTTCGCAATTCGCGAAGGCGGCCGTACCGTTGGTGCTGGTGTTGTTGCTAAAGTTATCGCTTAATCGCTGATAACATTTGACGCAACGCACATGAAGAGGGCATCATTTGATGCCCTTTTTGCACGCTGTAACATAGAACCTGACTCATCTGTGATTATGACTCATAATCATTGCTGAGGCAGGCTCTGTAGCACGGCGTCATACATGATATGCCGAGTTACGCCTATACCTGCGGGTATGACAGTATTATTCGGTTCGGTTGCCTCGTAATCCGGGGCAAAAGTGTTTCTGATTTATTGTGGCAGGTTGGTTATGAGTGCTAATACCGAAGCTCAAGGCAGCGGGCGCGGCCTGGAAGCGATAAAGTGGTTAGGCGTGGCGTTACTGCTGGTTGTCGCCATCGTGGGTAACTACTACTATCGTGAAGTAACATTACCGCTGCGTGCATTGGCCGTCGTTGTACTGATTGCAGCAGCAGCTGGCATTGCCCTGCTGACCGCTAAGGGTAAAGCAACGTTGGCTTTCGCTCGTGAAGCGCGTACTGAAGTTCGTAAAGTGATCTGGCCTACTCGTCAGGAAACGTTGCACACCACCTTAATCGTTGCCGCGGTGACTGCCGTGATGTCACTGATTTTGTGGGGACTGGATGGTATTCTGGTCCGTCTGGTATCGTTTATCACTGGCCTGAGGTTCTGAGATGTCTGAAGCTCCAAAGAAGCGCTGGTACGTCGTTCAGGCGTTTTCCGGTTTTGAAGGCCGCGTAGCACAGTCGCTGCGTGAGCATATCAAGTTACACAACATGGAAGAGCTGTTTGGCGATGTCATGGTTCCAACCGAAGAAGTGGTTGAAATCCGTGGTGGCCAGCGTCGTAAAAGCGAGCGCAAGTTCTTCCCGGGCTACGTACTGGTTCAGATGGTGATGAATGACGCCAGCTGGCATCTGGTGCGCAGTGTGCCGCGCGTAATGGGCTTCATCGGCGGTACGTCCGATCGTCCTGCGCCGATTAGCGACAAAGAAGTTGATGCGATTATGAACCGCCTGCAGCAGGTTGGTGATAAGCCGCGTCCGAAAACGTTGTTTGAGCCTGGCGAGATGGTACGTGTTAACGACGGTCCATTTGCTGACTTTAACGGTGTGGTAGAAGAAGTCGATTACGAGAAAAGCCGCCTGAAAGTTTCTGTTTCTATCTTCGGCCGTGCAACGCCGGTTGAACTGGACTTCGGACAGGTTGAGAAGGGCTGATTGATTCACCCTGAGCCGCTTTCTAAAGGCGGCATAAAATTTATACGATCACCGTTATCAGGTGGTTGCGAAAGGCGCGAAATTACACTACAATTTCGCGCCTTTTGTTTTTATGCGTCGATAAATCCGCGCGTAAAATATTAATCACGGGGAGCTCCGTTACGGAGCGTTATCACCCAATAGAGGAATTATCATGGCTAAGAAAGTACAAGCCTACGTTAAGCTGCAAGTTTCAGCTGGTATGGCAAACCCGAGTCCTCCGGTAGGTCCGGCTCTGGGTCAGCAAGGCGTTAACATCATGGAATTCTGTAAAGCGTTCAACGCCAAAACAGAATCCCTGGAAAAAGGTCTGCCGATCCCAGTAGTGATCACCGTTTATTCTGACCGTTCTTTCACCTTCGTTACCAAAACCCCTCCTGCAGCAGTACTGCTGAAGAAAGCGGCTGGTATCAAGTCTGGTTCCGGCAAGCCGAACAAAGACAAAGTAGGTAAAGTATCTCGTGCTCAGGTACGTGAAATCGCAGAAACCAAAGCTGCGGACATGACTGGTGCTGACATTGAAGCGATGACTCGCTCAATCGAAGGTACTGCTCGTTCCATGGGCCTGGTAGTAGAGGACTAAGAAATGGCTAAGCTGACCAAGCGCATGCGCGTGATCCGTGACAAAGTTGATTCAACTAAACAGTATGACATCAACGAAGCTGTTGCTCTGCTGAAAGAACTGGCTACTGCCAAGTTCGTAGAAAGCGTTGACGTAGCTGTGAACCTGGGCATTGATGCTCGTAAATCTGACCAGAACGTTCGCGGTGCAACTGTACTGCCACACGGTACTGGCCGTTCCGTTCGCGTTGCCGTATTTGCCCAAGGCGCAAACGCTGAAGCTGCTAAAGCAGCCGGCGCTGAGCTGGTAGGTATGGAAGATCTGGCTGACCAGATCAAAAAAGGCGAAATGAACTTCGACGTTGTTATCGCATCTCCAGATGCAATGCGCGTTGTTGGCCAGCTGGGTCAGGTTCTGGGCCCACGCGGTCTGATGCCAAACCCGAAAGTTGGTACCGTAACTCCTAACGTTGCTGAAGCAGTGAAAAACGCTAAAGCCGGTCAGGTTCGTTACCGTAACGACAAAAACGGCATCATCCATACCACTATCGGTAAGGTTGATTTCGATGCAGATAAACTGAAAGAAAACCTGGAATCCCTGCTGGTTGCGCTGAAAAAAGCAAAACCTTCACAGGCGAAAGGCGTTTTCATCAAGAAAGTTAGCCTGTCCACCACCATGGGTGCTGGCGTGGCAGTTGATCAGGCTGGCCTGAACGCTGCTGCTAACTAATCTGCTTTACGCGGGCGAAATTTTCATCTAGAATCTTACGCCCGTTGTTCTGTAAATATACAGAGCCGACAGATTTTTAGGTTGGAGCCTGGCCTTATCCAGGCCTCCGTCCAAGACCGCAGGAGTGATAGCGAAAGCGATCACTTAATACCCTGCGTAGACGGTGACAGAACCGACAAGAATTTTTCTTAACTGGATTCTGCTCACCGTGTTTGAGCGCTCGTATACCTTCGGGTAAATGAGTGAAGTGAGTTCCGGGGAAATCCATCCCCGGCCCAAATCCAGGAGCACAAGCTAATGGCCTTAAATCTTCAAGACAAACAAGCGATTGTTGCTGAAGTCAGCGAAGTAGCCAAAGGCGCGCTGTCTGCGGTAGTTGCGGATTCTCGTGGCGTTACCGTAGATAAAATGACCGAACTGCGTAAAGCAGGTCGTGCGGCTGGCGTATACATGCGTGTTGTTCGTAACACCCTGCTGCGCCGCGTCGTTGAAGGTACTCAGTTCGAGTGCCTGAAAGACACGTTAACCGGTCCAACCTTGATTGCATACTCTATGGAACATCCGGGCGCTGCTGCTCGTCTGTTCAAAGAGTTCGCGAAAGCGAATGCAAAATTTGAGGTTAAAGCTGCAGCCTTTGAAGGCGAGCTGATCAGTGCGGCTCAGATCGACCGCCTGGCAACTCTGCCAACTTACGATGAAGCAATTGCACGCCTGATGGCAACCATGAAAGAAGCCGCTGCCGGCAAACTGGTTCGCACTCTGGCCGCTGTACGCGATCAGAAAGAAGCTGCTTAATCAGCCTTTCTTTTCACGTTTACTTGCTAACGTATAAACTTTTTCTGAATTTTAGGAACAACAAATGTCAATCACTAAAGACCAAATCATTGAAGCTGTTGCAGCTCTGTCTGTAATGGAAGTAGTTGAACTGATCGCCGCTATGGAAGAGAAGTTCGGTGTGTCTGCTGCTGCAGCTGTAGCTGTTGCTGCTGGCCCAGTAGAAGCTGCTGAAGAAAAAACTGAGTTCGACGTTGTACTGAAAGCTATCGGTGCTAACAAAGTTGCTGTAATCAAAGCCGTACGTGGCGCAACTGGTCTGGGCCTGAAAGAAGCCAAAGACCTGGTTGAGTCTGCACCTGCTGCCCTGAAAGAAGGCATCAGCAAAGACGACGCTGAAGCTCTGAAGAAAGCACTGGAAGAAGCTGGCGCAGAAGTTGAAGTTAAATAAGCCAACCTTTCAGGTTGCAGCCTGGGTTTAAGTAGTTCCAGGCTGATGGCTGGTGACTTTTTGGTCACCAGCCTTTTTGCGCTCTAAAGCATCAATGGTATTTCACACTGTTTAGCCATTGATTTGCTTAATATCTTTCTCTATCGACGACTTAATATACTGCTTTCCTGCATGGACCCTCTGTCCAGTCAAAAGCAATGAAATGATTTAAGCGTGATAGAAAGAGGTATTACAAAAGGTGCTCTGCCTTTTGCACGACACAAAACAGCGTTGCATGAACTGTCCCCACTGGACGGACAGAAAGGTTCTACTTTTCAGCGAGCTGAGGAACCCAATGGTTTACTCCTATACCGAGAAAAAACGCATTCGTAAGGATTTTGGAAAACGTCCACAAGTTCTGGACATTCCATATCTCCTTTCTATCCAGCTTGACTCGTTCCAGAAGTTTATCGAGCAAGATCCGGAAGGTCAGTATGGTCTGGAAGCTGCATTCCGTTCCGTATTCCCAATCCAAAGCTATAGCGGTAACTCTGAGCTGCAGTACGTCAGCTACCGTTTAGGCGAACCTGTATTTGATGTGAAAGAGTGTCAGATTCGTGGCGTCACGTACTCTGCACCTCTGCGCGTAAAACTGCGCCTGGTGATCTACGAGCGCGAAGCGCCGGAAGGCACAGTTAAAGACATCAAAGAACAAGAAGTGTACATGGGTGAAATTCCACTCATGACCGATAACGGTACCTTTGTCATCAACGGTACTGAGCGCGTTATCGTTTCTCAGCTGCATCGTAGCCCTGGTGTCTTCTTCGACAGCGATAAGGGTAAAACCCACTCATCGGGTAAAGTGCTGTATAACGCACGTATCATTCCTTACCGTGGTTCATGGCTGGACTTCGAGTTTGACCCGAAAGACAACCTGTTCGTCCGTATTGACCGTCGTCGTAAGCTGCCGGCCAGTATCATCCTGCGCGCGCTGAATTACACCACTGAGCAGATCCTCGATCTGTTCTTCGACAAAGTGGTTTATGAAATTCGCGATAACAAGCTGCAGATGGAGCTGATCCCTGAGCGTCTGCGCGGCGAAACTGCCTCGTTCGATATCGAATCTAACGGTACTGTCTACGTTGAGAAAGGCCGCCGCATCACCGCGCGCCATATTCGTCAGCTGGAAAAAGACAGCGTTGCGCATATCGAAGTACCGGTTGAGTACATCGCAGGTAAAGTCGTCGCTAAAGATTACATCGACGAAGGTACCGGCGAACTGCTGGTTGCGGCGAACATGGAGCTGTCACTGGATCTGCTGGCTAAACTGAGCCAGTCCGGTCACAAACGCATTGAAACTCTGTTCACCAACGACCTGGATCACGGCCCGTATATCTCTGAGACGCTGCGCGTTGACCCAACCAGCGATCGCCTGAGCGCACTGGTTGAGATCTACCGTATGATGCGTCCTGGTGAGCCACCAACGCGTGAAGCGGCCGAAAACCTGTTTGAGAACCTGTTCTTCTCTGAAGACCGCTACGATCTGTCTGCGGTTGGCCGTATGAAGTTCAACCGTTCTCTGATGCGTGACGAGATCGAAGGTTCCGGTATCCTGAGCAAAGACGACATCATTCAGGTGATGAAGAAGCTCATCGGTATCCGTAACGGTATTGGCGAAGTGGATGATATCGACCACCTCGGCAACCGTCGTATCCGTTCCGTCGGCGAAATGGCAGAAAACCAGTTCCGCGTAGGTCTGGTCCGTGTTGAGCGTGCGGTGAAAGAGCGTCTGTCTCTGGGCGATCTGGATACCCTGATGCCACAGGATATGATCAACGCCAAGCCAATCTCTGCGGCAGTGAAAGAGTTCTTTGGTTCCAGCCAGCTTTCCCAGTTTATGGACCAGAACAACCCGCTGTCTGAGATCACGCACAAGCGTCGTATTTCTGCACTCGGCCCGGGCGGTCTGACCCGTGAGCGCGCAGGCTTTGAAGTTCGAGACGTACACCCGACGCACTACGGTCGCGTATGTCCAATCGAAACGCCTGAAGGTCCAAACATCGGTCTGATTAACTCGCTGTCCGTGTACGCACAGACCAACGAGTACGGTTTCCTGGAAACCCCGTATCGTCGCGTGCGCGATGGTGTGGTGACCGACGAAATTCATTACCTCTCTGCAATCGAAGAGGGTAACTACGTTATCGCTCAGGCAAACACCAACCTCGACGACGAAGGTCACTTCGTAGACGACCTGGTAACCTGCCGTAGCAAAGGCGAATCGAGCCTGTTCAGCCGCGATCAGGTTGACTACATGGACGTTTCCACCCAGCAGGTGGTTTCCGTCGGTGCGTCACTGATCCCGTTCCTGGAGCACGATGACGCCAACCGCGCATTGATGGGTGCAAACATGCAACGTCAGGCGGTTCCAACTCTGCGCGCTGATAAGCCGCTGGTTGGTACCGGTATGGAGCGCGCGGTAGCGGTTGACTCCGGTGTTACAGCCGTAGCGAAACGTGGTGGTACCGTTCAGTACGTTGATGCATCTCGTATCGTTATCAAAGTTAACGAAGACGAAATGTATCCGGGCGAAGCCGGTATCGACATCTACAACCTGACCAAATACACCCGTTCTAACCAGAACACCTGCATCAACCAGATGCCTTGCGTGAACCTGGGTGAGCCAATTGAACGTGGTGATGTGCTGGCCGACGGTCCTTCAACGGATCTGGGCGAACTGGCACTGGGTCAGAACATGCGCGTCGCGTTCATGCCGTGGAACGGCTACAACTTCGAAGACTCCATTTTAGTCTCCGAGCGCGTGGTACAGGAAGATCGCTTCACCACTATCCACATCCAGGAACTGGCATGTGTGTCTCGTGACACCAAGCTGGGGCCTGAAGAGATCACCGCTGACATCCCTAACGTGGGTGAGGCTGCGCTCTCTAAACTGGATGAATCCGGTATCGTGTATATCGGTGCTGAAGTGACCGGTGGCGACATTCTGGTTGGTAAGGTAACGCCAAAAGGTGAAACCCAGCTGACGCCAGAAGAGAAACTGCTGCGTGCGATCTTCGGTGAGAAAGCGTCTGACGTAAAAGACTCTTCTCTGCGCGTACCAAACGGCGTGTCTGGTACCGTTATCGACGTTCAGGTCTTCACCCGCGATGGCGTGGAAAAAGACAAGCGTGCGCTGGAAATCGAAGAAATGCAGCTGAAGCAGGCGAAAAAAGACCTGTCTGAAGAACTGCAGATCCTCGAAGCTGGCCTGTTCAGCCGTATCCAATACCTGCTGGTTTCCGGCGGTGTGGAAGCGGACAAACTGGACAAGCTGCCTCGCGAGCGCTGGCTGGAACTTGGCCTGACCGACGAAGAAAAACAAAACCAGCTGGAGCAGCTGGCCGAGCAGTACGACGAGCTGAAGCACGAGTTTGAGAAGAAACTTGAAGCTAAGCGCCGCAAAATCACTCAGGGCGATGACCTGGCACCTGGCGTGCTGAAAATCGTTAAAGTGTATCTGGCCGTTAAACGTCAGATCCAGCCTGGTGACAAAATGGCAGGTCGTCACGGGAACAAAGGTGTTATCTCCAAGATCAACCCGATCGAAGATATGCCATACGATGAGAACGGTACGCCGGTCGATATCGTACTGAACCCGCTGGGCGTTCCATCACGTATGAACATCGGTCAGATTCTTGAAACCCACCTGGGTATGGCTGCGAAGGGCATCGGCGAGAAAATCAACGCTATGCTTAAGAAGCAGGAAGAAGTGACTAAGCTGCGTGAGTTTATTCAGCGTGCTTACGATCTGGGTACCGACGTACGCCAGAAAGTTGACCTGAACACCTTCACCGACGACGAAGTGCTGCGTCTGGCAGAGAACCTGAAAAAAGGTATGCCAATCGCAACGCCAGTGTTTGACGGCGCGAAAGAGAGCGAGATCAAAGAGCTGCTGCAGCTCGGCGGCCTGCCTTCTTCCGGTCAGATTACACTGTTCGATGGTCGTACCGGCGAACAGTTCGAGCGTCAGGTTACCGTTGGCTATATGTACATGCTGAAGCTGAACCACCTGGTTGATGACAAAATGCATGCACGTTCTACCGGTTCTTACAGCCTGGTTACTCAGCAGCCGCTGGGTGGTAAGGCTCAGTTCGGTGGTCAGCGCTTCGGTGAGATGGAAGTGTGGGCGCTGGAAGCATACGGCGCAGCCTATACCCTGCAGGAAATGCTTACCGTTAAGTCTGATGACGTGAACGGTCGTACGAAGATGTATAAAAACATCGTCGACGGCAACCATCAGATGGAACCGGGCATGCCAGAATCCTTCAACGTACTGTTGAAAGAGATTCGCTCGCTGGGTATTAACATCGAGCTCGAAGACGAGTAACCCCTGAGGTTATTCGCATCTGCTGTACTGGTTACAGGGTGCCCTGCTGCGGCAGGGCATCCCTGAGAAGTCTCACTCCGACGGGAGCTAATCCGTGAAAGACTTACTTAAGTTTCTGAAAGCGCAAACTAAGACCGAAGAGTTTGATGCGATCAAGATTGCTCTGGCCTCGCCAGACATGATCCGTTCCTGGTCTTTCGGCGAAGTTAAAAAGCCGGAAACCATCAACTACCGTACGTTCAAACCAGAACGTGACGGGCTTTTCTGTGCGCGTATTTTCGGGCCGGTAAAAGACTACGAGTGCCTGTGCGGTAAGTACAAGCGCCTGAAACACCGTGGTGTGATCTGTGAGAAGTGTGGCGTTGAAGTTACACAGACCAAAGTCCGCCGTGAGCGCATGGGCCACATTGAGCTGGCTTCTCCAACTGCGCACATCTGGTTCCTGAAATCGCTGCCATCCCGCATCGGTTTACTGCTGGATATGCCACTGCGTGATATCGAACGTGTTCTGTACTTCGAATCTTACGTCGTTGTTGAAGGCGGCATGACCAACCTCGAAAAGCGCCAGATCCTGACTGAAGAGCAGTATCTTGACGCGCTGGAAGAGTTTGGTGATGAATTCGACGCGAAAATGGGTGCGGAAGCGATCCAGGCCCTGTTGAAAAACATGGATCTGGAGCAAGAGTGCGAGCAGCTGCGTGAAGAGCTGAACGAGACTAACTCCGAAACCAAACGTAAAAAGCTGACCAAGCGTATCAAGCTGCTGGAAGCGTTCGTACAGTCTGGTAACAAGCCAGAGTGGATGATCCTGACCGTGCTGCCTGTACTGCCACCGGATCTGCGTCCGCTGGTACCGCTGGACGGCGGTCGTTTCGCAACTTCAGATCTGAACGATCTGTATCGTCGCGTTATCAACCGTAACAACCGTCTGAAGCGCCTGCTGGATCTGGCTGCGCCAGATATCATCGTACGTAACGAAAAACGTATGCTGCAGGAAGCGGTAGATGCGCTGCTGGATAACGGCCGTCGCGGTCGTGCGATCACCGGTTCTAACAAACGTCCTCTGAAATCTTTGGCCGACATGATCAAAGGTAAGCAGGGTCGTTTCCGTCAGAACCTGCTCGGTAAGCGTGTTGACTACTCAGGCCGTTCTGTAATCACCGTAGGTCCATACCTGCGTCTGCATCAGTGCGGTCTGCCAAAGAAAATGGCACTGGAGCTGTTCAAACCGTTTATCTACGGCAAGCTTGAACTGCGTGGTCTTGCTACCACCATCAAAGCCGCTAAGAAAATGGTTGAGCGTGAAGAAGCTGTCGTGTGGGATATCCTGGACGAAGTGATCCGCGAACACCCGGTTCTGCTGAACCGTGCACCAACCCTGCACCGTCTGGGCATCCAGGCGTTTGAGCCAGTACTGATCGAAGGTAAAGCTATTCAGCTGCACCCGCTGGTTTGTGCGGCATATAACGCCGACTTCGATGGTGACCAGATGGCTGTTCACGTACCGCTGACGCTGGAAGCCCAGCTGGAAGCGCGTGCGCTGATGATGTCTACCAACAACATCCTGTCCCCAGCGAACGGTGAACCAATCATCGTTCCTTCTCAGGACGTTGTACTGGGTCTGTACTACATGACCCGTGACTGTGTTAACGCCAAAGGCGAAGGCATGGTACTGACCGGTCCAAAAGAAGCTGAGCGTATTTATCGCGCTGGCCTCGCGTCTCTGCACGCTCGCGTTAAGGTACGTATTACCGAACATGAGAAGAACGAGCAGGGCGAATGGACGGCAAAAACCAGCCTGATCGATACGACCGTTGGCCGCGCCATCCTGTGGATGATCGTGCCAAAAGGTCTGCCTTACTCCATCGTCAACCAGGCGCTGGGTAAGAAAGCGATCTCCAAGATGCTGAACACCTGTTACCGCATCCTGGGCCTGAAGCCAACGGTTATCTTTGCTGACCAGACTATGTACACCGGCTTTGCCTATGCGGCACGTTCAGGTGCGTCTGTTGGTATCGACGACATGGTTATCCCAGAGAAGAAAGTGGAAATCATCACCGAAGCGGAAGCTGAAGTGGCTGAAATCCAGCAGCAGTTCCAGTCTGGTCTGGTTACCGCTGGCGAACGCTATAACAAAGTGATCGATATCTGGGCTGCGGCCAACGAACGCGTTGCGAAAGCGATGATGGAAAACCTGTCTACTGAAACCGTGATTAACCGTGACGGTGAAGAAGAGCGTCAGGTTTCCTTCAACAGCATCTTTATGATGGCCGACTCCGGTGCGCGTGGTTCTGCTGCACAGATTCGTCAGCTGGCCGGTATGCGTGGTCTGATGGCTAAGCCAGATGGCTCAATCATCGAAACGCCAATCACCGCGAACTTCCGTGAAGGTCTGAACGTACTCCAGTACTTCATCTCGACCCACGGTGCTCGTAAAGGTCTGGCGGATACCGCACTGAAAACTGCGAACTCCGGTTACCTGACTCGTCGTCTGGTTGACGTAGCGCAGGACCTGGTTGTAACCGAAGATGACTGTGGTACCCACGAAGGTATCATGATGACTCCGGTTATCGAGGGTGGTGATGTTAAAGAGCCACTGCGTGAGCGCGTACTCGGTCGTGTGACCGCAGAAGACGTGATCAAGCCGGGCACTGCTGATATCCTGCTGCCGCGTAACACGCTGCTGCATGAAGCACAGTGTGACCTGTTGGAAGAACACTCTGTTGACAGCCTGAAAGTGCGTTCCGTAGTAAGCTGCGAAACTGACTTCGGCGTGTGTGCCCACTGCTACGGTCGTGACCTGGCGCGTGGCCACATTATCAACAAAGGTGAAGCGATCGGTGTTATCGCTGCACAGTCAATCGGTGAGCCGGGTACCCAGCTGACGATGCGTACCTTCCACATCGGTGGTGCGGCATCTCGTGCGGCTGCTGAATCCAGCATCCAGGTTAAGAACAAAGGTACGATTAAACTCTCTAACGCCAAGTCGGTAACCAACTCCGCTGGCAAGCTGGTGATTACTTCACGTAACACCGAGCTGAAGATGATCGATGAATTCGGTCGTACGAAAGAGAGCTATAAAGTTCCTTACGGTTCTACCATGGCTAAAGGTGATGGCGAGCAGGTTGCAGCGGGCGAGACCGTAGCAAACTGGGACCCACACACCATGCCAGTTATCACCGAAGTGAGCGGTTTCATTCGCTTCACCGACATGATTGATGGCCAGACCATTACCCGCCAGACGGATGACCTGACCGGTCTGTCCTCTCTGGTTATCCTGGACAGTGCGGAACGTACTGCCGGTGGTAAAGATCTGCGTCCGGCACTGAAAATCGTTGATGCTAACGGTAACGACGTAATGATCCCTGGCTCAGATATGCCAGCTCAGTACTTCCTGCCGGGTAAAGCGATTGTTCAGCTGGAAGATGGCATCAAGATCAGTTCTGGTGACACCCTGGCGCGTGTTCCTCAGGAATCAGGCGGTACCAAGGACATCACCGGTGGTCTGCCACGCGTTGCTGACCTGTTCGAAGCCCGTCGTCCGAAAGAACCGGCAATCCTGGCTGAGATCAGCGGTATCATCTCCTTCGGTAAAGAAACCAAAGGCAAACGTCGTCTGGTGATTACGCCAATCGACGGTAGCGATCATTACGAAGAGATGATTCCGAAATGGCGTCAGCTGAACGTGTTCGAAGGTGAACGCGTAGAGCGCGGTGACGTTGTTTCCGATGGTCCAGAGTCTCCACATGACATTCTGCGTCTGCGTGGCGTGCATGCGGTGACCCGCTACATCACTAACGAAGTGCAGGAAGTTTACCGCCTGCAGGGCGTTAAGATTAACGATAAGCACATTGAAGTTATCGTTCGTCAGATGCTGCGTAAAGCGACCATCGCCAGCGCAGGAAGCACCGACTTCCTCGACGGTGAGCAGGTTGAATTCTCACGCGTTAAGATCGCTAACCGCGAGCTGGAAGCTAACGGCAAAATCTCTGCAACATTTGCACGAGACCTGCTGGGTATTACCAAAGCTTCCCTGGCAACCGAGTCGTTTATCTCTGCGGCATCGTTCCAGGAAACCACACGCGTGCTGACCGAAGCAGCCGTTGCGGGCAAACGCGACGAACTGCGCGGCCTGAAAGAGAACGTAATTGTAGGCCGTCTGATCCCAGCCGGTACCGGTTACGCTTATCATCAGGATCGTATGCGTCGTAAAGCTGCGGGCGAGGCACCAGTCGTGCCAGTCGTGACAGCTGATGAAGCGTCTGCCAGCCTGGCAGAATTGCTGAACGCTGGCCTGGGCGGTAACGACGAGTAATCGTCAACGGCTTATGGCATAGTAAAAACCTCGCTTCGGCGAGGTTTTTTTTCGCCCATAAAAAGTCAACAGGGATATGACGATGTTCAAAACAGCCCCTTTTATCGCCGCTATCGTGGGAATTGCCGTGTCATCTGCGACGCAGGCCGTTGAAACGCGCAATGTACCGCTGCAAAAAATATTTAAGAGTTGGCAGGTGACCTGTAACAACCTTAACGACTGCGATATTCGCAATCTTGATGAAGGGTTACGCATTATTCTTGAGCGTACAGCGGGTCCTGACGGCAGTGCTGAACTGAAATTCCAGGGATTTGGCAACGATAATCCCGAGGGGATCTGGCTGGATGGCAAACGGTGGCCAACTGACATCACCTTCTCGAAAGCATCGGCAGATGATTATAGTGTTGCTTCCACCACTCGTCTGGCAACGATTCAGCAGTGGATACAGGCCAGTAAAAATGCGCTGGAGCTGTCGCTGGCTTCGAAGGGGGATACCGCGTCTCTTAGCGGCCTCAATGCGGCCCTGCTGCTGGTGGATGAACGGCAGGGAAGGCTGAAAAATCAGACCGCCCTGCTACGGGTAGGCAACGATGAACCCGAAATAGTCCCTCCGCGTCCGCTCCCGCCAGCGCTAAATTTTGCTGTACCAACAGTTGTGGAGCTGAACAACACGCAGGCATTGATTGATGGAGCAATCAGAGCCAATACAGCGCTGTTAGAAAAAGAGAGCTGTGAACCGAACGAGGAAAACCGCGGCCGCAGTGAAGCGCAGCCGCTGAATGATAAGCAGGCGTTGGTGTTGGTTAACTGCGGGCTTGGCGCCTATCAGTCTTCCAGTATGCTGTTTATAAGCGAACGTACTAATCCCACTCAATCAACTTCCCTGACGCTACCGCTGCCTCTGCCAGGCGAAAATGGCCAGCCGGAAATACTGAGCTGGTTTACCGAAGCGGAATACGATCCGAAAACGGCAACGCTATTTTTCTCCGGGCGCGGTCGCGGCATTGCTGACTGTGGTCATAGCGGTAGCTGGAAATACGACGGGAAAAGATTCCATCTGGCCAGCTACAACAGCCAGCCCTCCTGTAACGGCGGGGAACCCGGCGACTGGCCCTCCGTTTGGGTAACGGCAGAATCCGCACAATAATTAACAGCGAAACTAAGCGGGCCACCCTGAAGCAGCCCGCAGCCAATAAAAAAAGAGCAACGGAGGCAGGACGTCTCCGTTACCCCGGGCGCGCAATCCGCCCAAGCCACATCACTTATAGTGCCGGACATCATGGCAGGTCAGCCCGATGTCCTTCAGCTGCGCATCGCTCAGCCGGGAGAGAATTTTTCTGGTGCATGCCCGCATACGCTGCTGCTGCCAGTGGCGATAGGGAACGATAAAGATCGCTTTGATCAATCCCCAGCTGAACGGCCTGGCTGCTCTGTTCTCGTGAAACTCCATCATCTGCTCCCTCAATGCCTCGGTGTATAAGCACTATTTTGTCGCGGATGACATTAATGATACAGATGCAGAAATACTGTTTTATTGACATACAGATGGCGTGATACGCTGACTGAATGGTCATAAAGACGCTAATCTGTACTGGTTTTCATTCAAGAATGGCGATAGGGGAGATACAATGACGCGTTACCAATATCTGGCCGAACTGTTGGCTCAGCGTATCGAGCAAGGCCTTTATCAGGCAGGAGAACGGCTTCCGTCGGTACGCTCCCTGAGCAGCGAACATGGCGTCAGTATCAGCACGGTGCAGCAGGCCTACTACCTGCTGGAAGAAAGGCAGCTGATCACCCCCCAGTCGCGTTCGGGATACTTTGTTACCCCGCGCAAAGCAGCGCCGCCGGTCCCGGCGATTACCCGCCCGGTACAGCGGCCGGTTGAGATCACTCAGTGGGATGCCGTGCTGCATCTGCTTGAAGCCCGATCCGATGAGCAAACCCTCCAGCTGGGCAGCGGTATGCCGGACGTCGGTCAGCCAACGCTGAAACCGTTATGGAAGTCTATCAGCCGGGTTGCTCAACAGCAGGACGAACGCCTGCTGGGCTATGACACGCTATGCGGCATCCCGGAACTGCGAGAACAGATTGCGCGCCTGATGATCGACAGCGGCTGCCAGCTGGAGGCGGATGACATCGTCATTACTACCGGTTGCCATGAGGCCCTGTCGATATCGATACGCGCGGTCTGTCAGCCTGACGATATCATCGCCGTTGAGTCGCCAACCTTCCACGGCATCATGCAAACCCTGCGTGGATTTGGCATTCGGGCGATAGAGATCCCCACTGACTCTTCGACGGGTATCAGCCTTGAAGCACTGGAGCTGGCCTTTGAACAATGGCCGATCAAGGCCGTGGTGGTGGTGCCGAACTGCAATAACCCGCTCGGGTTTATTATGCCAGAGCACCGCAAGCGCGCACTGCTCACGCTGGCACAGCGTTTTGACGCAGCGATCATCGAGGATGATGTTTACGGCGAGCTGGCCTTCGACTATCCGCGCCCGATAACCATCAAGTCGCTGGATACCGATGGTCGCGTTTTGCTTTGTAGCTCATTCTCAAAAATACTGGCCCCGGGACTGCGGGTGGGCTGGGTAGTACCGGGACGCTATTTTGACCGGGTACTGCATATGAAATACATCGTTACCGGGTCAACAACAACCCTGACGCAGATGGCGGTCGCCGGATTTATAAGCCAGGGCTACTATCAGCCGCACCTGCGGCGCATGCGGATTACCTATCAGCGAAATCTTGAGATATTTACCCGCCTGGTACGTCAGCATTTTCCCTGCGGTATTTGTGTTACCCGTCCTCAGGGCGGTTTCCTGATCTGGGTTGAACTACCGGAAGCATTTGATTCACACCGGCTCAATGCTGAGCTGCGTGAATCGAAAATTCAAATCGCCGTCGGTTCGCTGTTTTCCGCATCGGGAAAGTACCGCAACTGCCTGCGGTTGAGCTATGCCCAAACCTGTACGGATAAAACCGAACGGGCGCTGGCGATGCTGGGTGCAGCCTTAGAGCGGGCTATGCAATCCTGCTCTCCGGTGCGTGAGCTGGCGACGACCAGCGATGATCGGGGAGAAGGCAGGGCCAGCGGGAAGGAACAGCGCTGACCCTGGCTGACGGCGAAACTGCCGCCAGCACTGCCACTATAGCCGCGTATGCAGAGGTGAAAAGCCGCAGAGACTGAGCCTGCGGCGTTGCTTCATGACAGTTTGCCGGCGTTACGACACATTACAGTTTATTGTGCAGCGCCTTCCGGGGATTCAATCAGATCCAGCAGCTGGCGAGTTGCCGCCTGCCAGTCTTCCGCTTTGGTGATGGCACTGACCACGGCCACGCTGCCGACGCCGGTTGCCAGCACTGCCGGGACGCGATCGATGCTGATACCGCCAATAGCGACAGTTGATACACCCTGCAGGCGTTGAATATGCCGGGTCAGTTCCGCTAATCCCTGCGGCGCAGAAGGCATATCTTTGGTCTGCGTTGGAAAAACGTGGCCTAAAGCGATGTAGGACGGTTCTACGGCCAGTGCCCGATCCAGCTCGGCATCATCATGGGTAGACAGTCCCAGCCGCAGTCCGGCAGCGTGAATCGCATCAAGGTCGGCGATATCCAGATCTTCCTGCCCCAGATGAACGCCATACGCCTGATATTTGATTGCCAGACGCCAGTAGTCATTAATAAACAACCTTGCCTGGTAACGTTTGCCGAGGGCAATCGCTTCAGCAATCTGCTGCTCTACTTCATCATCCTGACGATCTTTAATGCGCAGTTGTATAGTGCGCACACCAAAATCCAGCAGGCGGGCAATCCACTCAACGGTTTCCACCACCGGATAAAGCCCAAGCCGGGCATCGGTAGCGGGAAAAGGACCACGACTCATACATTTTCCTCGGTTTTAAGCGCATCGGCGCGGTGATACAGTTCACCGCCGCGAGTGCGAAATTCATCAGACATCTGCGCCATACCTATCTCAATCGGCATGGCCTGGGCTTGCTGGCGCGCGGCGTACTCGCGCACTTCCTGGGTGATCTTCATTGAACAGAACTTCGGCCCGCACATTGAGCAGAAGTGCGCCACCTTACCGGATTCCTGCGGCAGGGTTTCATCATGATAGGCGCGGGCGGTATGCGGATCGAGGGCAAGATTAAACTGATCTTCCCAGCGAAACTCAAAGCGCGCCTTCGACATCGCATTATCACGGATCTGCGCGCCGGGATGGCCTTTTGCGAGATCGGCGGCATGCGCGGCGATCTTATAGGTAATCAACCCTTGTTTAACATCTTCTTTGTTAGGCAATCCAAGATGTTCTTTCGGCGTTACATAGCACAGCATTGCGCAGCCAAACCAACCGATCATCGCTGCACCAATCCCGGACGTAAAGTGGTCATAGCCGGGAGCGATGTCGGTGGTCAGCGGGCCGAGCGTATAAAACGGTGCTTCATGGCAATGTTCCAGCTGCTCGGTCATATTACGGCGGATCATCTGCATTGGCACGTGCCCGGGTCCCTCAATCATCACCTGCACATCATATTCCCAGGCAATTTTGGTTAGCTCTCCCAGCGTATGCAGCTCGGAGAACTGCGCTTCATCGTTGGCATCCTGAATCGAACCCGGGCGCAGGCCGTCCCCGAGTGAGAGGGAAACATCATAGGCGGCGCAGATTTCACAAATCTCGCGGAAATGCAGGTAGAGGAAGCTCTCTTTATGGTGCGACAGGCACCATTTCGCCATGATCGACCCGCCGCGCGAAACAATGCCGGTCAACCTTTTAGCGGTCATCGGTACGTAACGCAGCAACACGCCGGCATGAATGGTGAAGTAGTCCACGCCTTGCTCTGCCTGTTCCAGCAGCGTATCGCGGAAAATCTCCCAGTTAAGATCTTCTGCCACGCCATTGACCTTCTCAAGCGCCTGGTAGATTGGCACGGTGCCAATCGGTACCGGGCTGTTACGCAGTATCCATTCACGTGTTTCATGGATATAGCGACCGGTGGAAAGATCCATCACCGTGTCGGCACCCCAGCGTGCAGACCATACCAGTTTTTCAACTTCCTCCTCAATCGAAGAGCTGACCGCGGAGTTGCCGATATTGGCGTTGATCTTCACCAGGAAGTTACGCCCAATGATCATCGGTTCTGATTCCGGATGGTTAATATTGGCCGGAATGATCGCCCGTCCGGCGGCGACTTCCTGGCGCACAAACTCTGCGCTGATATTTTCCGGCAGGCTGGCACCGAAGCTGTTGCCCGGATGCTGTTGCAGCAGAATTTCACCGCGAATACGTTCACGGCCCATATTCTCGCGGATGGCGATATATTCCATTTCCGGTGTGATCACGCCCAGACGCGCGTAATGCATCTGAGTAACGCAGCGATCTGCCAGTGCACGTCGTGGGCGAGGAAGATTATCGAAACGCAGATGATCCAGGCCTTCATCGGCCAGCCGCTGCTGGGTGTAGACCGAGCTGAGTTCAGCAATTTCTTCCGTATCGGCACGCTGGTGAATCCATGCGCTGCGCAGCTTGTCGATGCCGCGATGTACATCGATAGTCGCTGCCGGATCGCCGTAGGGGCCAGCCGTGTCGTACACCGGAATCGGCTCATTCTCTTCCAGCGTCGGGTTATCTTTACTGCCCCCAATCACGGTTGGACTAAGCTGGATTTCACGCATCGGCACGCGGATATCATCCCGTGACCCGGTCAGATAAATACGTTTTGAATTGGGGAAGGCCGTGCCTTGCAGAGAATCGATAAACTGCTGAGCTTCAGCGCGCTGCTCACGGCGATTGGTTTTTTTCTCAACGAGAAGTTTTTCAACGGTAGACATAGCAAATTCCTGAAATATTAGGGAAAGTTGCTTGCCTGGAGGCGGGAGTAATTTGAACGATGTGAAACATTTTATTTCGCATCATCGCAGACGATTTTACTCTTGTTCCCTTCGCAGGTGTTAACCTGAACAGGTTCCGCGGATCCCGAATTAACGGTCTCAGCCCCGTGGGGCACTCCGACAAGAAATACTCTCTGATTGTCAGACTTTGTTGTCAGAAAATCAGTTTTAAGTCAGAACAAAACGTTATTTGCTCAAACTAAATAGCCCCTTCAGCATAAAGGGGCTAATTGTAAACTACAAGTAATTCACAATCTGATAACGAATCAGGCGGAAGGCGCAAGAGGCGCTACATCGTTAGCCATCTGATTTTCAGCAACTTTTTCCAGAGCCAGCTTAATAAATTTATCTTCCAGCACGAAGCGTTCAGCCAGTACCTCTCCGACCAGGGAAAGCGTTTGCTGGAAATCTACCGCATCATCTGTTTCGATGGCCTTTTCCAGATACGTATCATAAATCTGCATAATGTGGTCGGTATTGGCGCGTAAAGAGGGATAAATTATTGCCGCCTGCGCCAGCTGTTCCGTTCCTTCCAGCTCTTTGATGAAACGTTCGTAAGCCGTGAAATGGCCGGTAGAGAGATAGTCCACCAGATTCTGGCAAAAATTATCCAGCGCATTTTCATCGAGCGCCGTCAACGATTCCTTGTTAGGCTTTAAACCGGCCATTTGATAATAGGCAATCAGCAGCTGCTTACGGGCATGTAAACAGAAATCGACCAGTTCACTACAGCCGCCAACCCGCGCGGCCAGATTTTCTAACTGGTTAAGCATGTTCATCTCCGTGAGTTTTATTTTTAATGCCTGACCTCAAACCAGTCTTTGAGCTGAGGATGATAAGCAATTTATGGAACGTCAAATATCAAGCGTAGACACTGGCTGGTGGGTTGTCAGCCACGAACATAAAATTTGGTTACCAAAAGGCGAAATTCCTCGAGGATCTGCCGAATCATTCGGCTTGACGGGATCAAAAGGATCGCCTATCGGCGAATGGCAGGGGGAAACGGTGTGGTTGATCTGCGAAAGCCGCACGCGTGATACCGGATCGCTGCGTCAGCTACTCGATCAGGAGACCGGTTTATTCCAGCTGGCTGGTCGGGGTATACAGTTGGCAGAGTTTTACCGGTCGCACCGCTGGTGTGGCTATTGCGGCCACGAGATGCATCACAGCAAAACCGAATGGGCCTGCCTGTGCAGCCACTGTCGGCAGCGTTACTATCCGCAAATTGCTCCCTGTATCATTGTTGCTATTCGCCGTGAAGATAAGATCCTGCTGGCCCAGCATACCCGCCATCGTAACGGTATTTATACCGTGCTAGCGGGCTTTGCTGAAGTCGGTGAGACGCTGGAGCAGACGGTAGCGCGCGAAGTGATGGAAGAGGCGGCAATTAAGGTTAAAAATCTGCGATATGTTTCATCTCAGCCGTGGCCATTTCCACAGTCGCTGATGATGGCCTTTATGGCCGACTATGATGCGGGCGAAATCAACATTGATCCTAAAGAACTGCTGGATGCGGGTTGGTATCGGTATGATGCTTTACCGCTGTTGCCGCCAGCAGGCACTATCGCACGACGTTTAATCGAGGATACAGTGGCATTATGCCGTGCTGATGATGAGTGAAATTCGCGACTGATTAACAATTTAATGCATTAGTACTTCCCACTTTGTTTCCCCTGGTTTGCCGTTTGGTGCGGCCGGGGGGTTGACTACTGTCCAGATATAAGGACCTTTAGGTTTATCTCTGCGGTGAATTCTAATATGATTCACTGCATGGAAGATTTTAAGCTCGTAACAAGGAATAGTTTTCAATTGACTCCGTTTTTCGCTTTAAATTCCCGATGAAAGAAATAGTCTTTATTTAGCTCATAGTGCTATTTCCTAATATATCTTATTAAATCCTTTGAAAGCGAAGTTGCCGATCCGTATGCAGCCATTAATGATGCGGTCGGGCGACAATTCATCAGGGTGATTCATATGTAGGTTGGATGTAGGTATGTTTAAGAACAGAACGCAATATTATCTTTGGGGGATCTGGATTTTCTGGATCGGTAGCATTGTCGCTTTTTTGCTATCGCACAGAATTTCAATGCTGATTTTCCTTGGCGGTATGGGATGCCTTGTCCTGCTGAGTCTGTCGACATATCTACGCGTTAATAGAGTGATTATAAATATGTTTAATTTCAGTAAGAAAGAAGAAGTTAAAACGACAAAGGGACAGGATTCGTCCGCCAGTACAATGAGTGAGAGCATCAGCATGGACCCATCAGCGGAAAGTAATAATATTAAGGAAACAACTATTTCACCCGGAACAATGCTACGCGGTGAAATTACTAATGAAAATAACATTACCATTAGCGGTGAAGTTGAGGGTGATGTAACCAGTAAAAAAGTCACGCAGATCGGTAAGGAAGGAAAAGTCGTTGGGAAAGTCACATCCTTAAAGCTGATCGTAAACGGTCTGTTAAAAGGGTGCTGCTACGCGAAAACGGTAGTGATAATGTCGCGAGGAAGAATAGAAGGCGATGTTTATGCTAGTGAATTCTCAATTGAGAAAGGTGGCGTATTTATTGGTAACTCTCATTGGGTTGAAGAAACCGCTGAAATAAAAGATAAAAAAGCAAAAAATTCAAATAGCCCAGATCCTGAACGTGCGCCTTCACTGGTTTCTGTTGAAGGTGGTGCTGCAAAAAGTAATCAGGTGCAGGCTAAGAAGTAGTACGAGGTGCCACATTTCGGGCCAGGTGCTGTCCCTGCCTTGATATTTATACGCATACAGGCAGGGAAATTTTGCGTTCCCCTCAAATTATCGGGCTACCGGGCACAGTCAATCTTGATAAATGGTACACTACAGGCTTATTTGGAGTAGAGAGCCCTGTGATGAGTGAACTGAAGAACGATCGTTATCTGCGCGCCCTGCTGCGCCAGCCTGTTGATATTACCCCCGTATGGATGATGCGCCAGGCCGGACGCTACTTGCCGGAGTATAAAGCCACGCGTGCCGTCGCCGGTGACTTCATGTCGCTGTGTAAAAACGCCGAGCTGGCCTGTGAAGTCACGCTGCAGCCTCTGCGGCGCTATGCGCTTGATGCGGCAATTCTGTTCTCCGATATTCTGACGATCCCTGATGCGATGGGGCTGGGCCTCTACTTTGAAACGGGTGAAGGTCCTCGTTTCTCGCAGCCAATAACGTGCCGTGCCGATGTTGAGAAGCTGCCGATCCCCGATCCTGAACAGGAACTGGGCTATGTGATGAATGCCGTGCGAACGATTCGCAAGAATCTAAACGGCGAAGTGCCATTAATCGGTTTCTCCGGCAGTCCCTGGACGTTGGCGACCTACATGGTGGAAGGCGGCAGCAGTAAAGCATTTACCAAGCTCAAAAAGATGATGTATGCCGAACCACAGACTCTGCACCTGATGCTCGACAAACTTGCTGATAGCGTAACCCTTTACTTAAACGCCCAAATTCGCGCGGGTGCGCAGTCGGTGATGATCTTCGATACCTGGGGCGGTGTACTGACGGGGCGCGACTATCGCGAGTTCTCGCTCTATTACATGCACAAAATCGTTGATGGCCTGCTGCATGAGAATGACGGCCGCCGCGTTCCGGTTACGCTGTTTACGAAAGGTGGCGGTCAGTGGCTGGAAGAGATGGCAGCAACCGGCTGTGATGCGCTGGGTCTGGACTGGACTACGGATATCGCCGATGCCCGTCGCCGAGTGGGGGATAAAGTGGCATTGCAGGGAAATATGGACCCTTCCATCCTTTACGCACCTCCTGCACGGATCGAGCAGGAAGTGGCAGGTATTCTCGAAGGCTATGGCCAGGGAGCAGGACACGTGTTCAACCTGGGTCACGGAATTCATCAGGATGTACCGCCAGAGCATGCGGGCGCTTTCGTGGAGGCGGTGCACAAACTTTCGCGCCCTTATCACCAGGAGTAAAAAATGGACATAGCCGTATTGCGTGACCGGCAGCGTACTCTCGCAGCTGAAGTGATCCATCAGGATGATTTTGACGTCATGCCTCCGCGACTGATAGGTGGCGCGGATGTCGGCTTTGAGCAGGGCGGAGAGGTTACCCGTGCCGCCCTGGTCATACTGGAATACCCTTCACTGCGGCTGATTGAGCATCAGGTGGCGCGTATCGCCACCACCATGCCCTACATTCCCGGTTTTCTTTCCTTCCGGGAAACTCCTGCACTGCAGGCCGCCTGGCAGCAGCTTGCTCATCGTCCCGACCTGTTACTGGTAGATGGCCACGGCATCGCTCATCCAAGGCGGCTGGGTGTCGCAAGCCACTTCGGCCTGCTGGTGGATGTCCCGACGATTGGCGTGGCGAAAAAGCGGCTGTGCGGGGCATTTACGCCGCCGGATGCCGAACCCGGCAGCTGTCAGCCGCTGATGGATAAAGACCAGCAGCTTGGCTGGGTGCTGCGCAGTAAAGCGCGCTGTAATCCACTGTTTATTTCCACCGGACACCGTGTCAGCCAGTCTACCGCTCTTCAATGGGTAGAAAACTGTTTGCAGGGTTATCGCCTGCCGGAGCCAACGCGCTGGGCGGATGCGGTTGCGTCACAGCGTCGGGCTTTTACCTCTCTCCCTCAGGGTTAACCGTGATGCCGTGGTGCTTTTCAGGTACACTCCCCGCAGCGCGTTAATTCTGAGACCCTGATATGTTACGTAACCCAATTCATTTACGGCTGGAAAAGCTGGAAAGCTGGCAGCATGTGACTTTTATGGCCTGTCTGTGTGAGCGGATGGCCCCTAACTACCGTGCATTTTGCCAGCAGACCGGTTTCGGCGATGGGCAGCTGTATCGCCGCATTCTGGATTTGCTGTGGGAAACCCTGGTGGTGAAGGATGCGAAGGTCAACTTCGACAGCCAGCTGGAAAAACTGGAAGAGGCTATCCCTTCCGCTGACGATTACGATCTGTACGGTGTCTATCCGGCAATCGATGCCTGTGTCGCGCTCAGTGAGCTGATCCATTCTCGCTTGAGTGGCGAAACCCTGGCACATGCTATTGCCGTCAGCGAAACATCAATTACCACCGTGGCCATGTTGGAAATGACACAGGCCGGACGTGAAATGACCGAAGAAGAACTGAAGGTTAACCCCGCGGTTGAAGAGGAATGGGACATCCAGTGGGAGATTTTCCGCCTGCTGGCAGCCTGCGAGGAGAGGGACATCGAGCTGATCAAAGGGCTGCGATCCGACCTGCGCGAATCCGGAATCAGTAATATCGGGATAGATTTTCATCAATAAGGCCACAAAACGTGACTTCAGGCCAGATTTGTAGAGCCTTTGGGCTTCACATTCGCCCCCACTCTGGTCTACATTTGGGGGGCTGAAAAATGTGGCTATCGGTGCGTGTAGGCTGGAGAGTGCCAGAATCTGGTTTTTCCCCTCGCACCTGGTGCTTAGCAAGCGATAAATACACTGTAAGGATAACTTATGAACAAGACTCAACTGATTGATGTAATTGCGGACAAAGCGGACCTGTCTAAGACCCAGGCTAAAGCTGCACTGGAATCCACTCTGGCTGCGATTACTGAGTCTCTGAAAGAAGGTGATGCTGTACAACTGGTTGGTTTTGGTACCTTTAAAGTTAACCACCGTGCTGAGCGTACTGGCCGCAACCCGCAGACTGGCAATGAAATCAAAATTGCTGCTGCAAACGTACCAGCATTCGTTTCTGGTAAAGCACTGAAAGACGCTGTTAAGTAATCGTCCGACGGTGAAGAGTTTAAACAGGGGGGCGAATTCGCCCCCTTTGTTTACCTGAAGTAAATCTTCTGGCTGCTTTCCTACTGCCGCCGCAGTCATGTGATATTCTTTTATCATGAAACTGACGCTTCCCAACCGTATCTCCATCCTCACTACTCTGCTGCTGCTAGCTGGCTGCAGTTCGCATTCCGATCTGCCCGATTTTACCGCCAGCGGCTATCTTGCCGATCGTGGTGCCGTACGGATTTGGCGAAAAGACAGTCAGGCAGAAATCTCCCACATGATGACCGTTTTTACACCCTTCAGCGGTGGCGCAACGGAAACGACGGATTATCAGTGGCTGAATGGCAAGCCGGTGGCGATTGAACGCCATATTTCAGGTAAGCAACCTGATGATGTGACGCTACGTTTTGATCATGATGGTGCTTTAAGCTTTATGCAGCGACAGCTGGCCGGGCATCGGGAGCCCTTATCTGCCGATGAAGTGGCGCTTTATCAGTTTGACGCTCAGCGGATGCTGAAGATTAGCAACGATTTGCGGAACGGACGGGTGATGCTGATCCAGGGGCGCTGGTTGCCCGGTGGAGAGGTCGCCAGCTGTCAGGGCAATCAGCTACGGCCAGAGTTCGATGAAATGGAGCTGGAACAGATTGCCAGGCAGCATGCGTCTGCGTCTTCCGCGCCGCTTAACGTCGCATGGCTGCAGGCACCAGAGGGGGTCCAACTACTACTGGTCAGTCATGAGGACCTTTGCCAGAGTGAACCCAAAGAAGCGGATTTCTGAGAGGGTATTTGAGTCATACGAATAAATTCATCCGGCCCTCCATTCTGCAATTATTATCCCCGACTCGATATTTTTATCCTATCTTTGTCCATTCTCAATTTTTTTAGATTATTAAAATTATAAACTAATCCCGCTGAGCTAAAAATCTCTAATGTATTGGGAGTGTTAACAGGGGGGGGGGAGTGCTTTTATTATTGGAATGAGTAATAACTCTCACGATGATAGCGCTTCGCATTCGTTTGCACAGCAGCGAATTTCCGTTTGTTAATAAAGTGTTCCTTAATCGAACTTAAAAGGATGAATAATTTATATTATTAATATGAATGATAAATTTTTTACCTTAATTTGCGCAAAAAAATAAAAGACTAGCACCAAATGACACTTTAAAAAATAATGGAAAGCTTTACTCTTCCTCGCGGTCGATGGATTTGATTCATAAAAGGGAAATTTAAGATGTACAGAAAAAAAGTTATCAGTTTACTTATCTCTGGCGCACTTTTTGGACCAGAGTTGGCGTTCGCATATTCGACGGTCATTGACGGCCAGGTCATTAATTCGACGGATCAGCCTGCTGTTTTTAATGAAGGCTGGGATAATGAAAATGGTTTTCTGGTAAAGGACACTACAATTAATGTGTTCGTAGAGAATAGTGATAGTAAAGCGCACGGTATTCTGGTTAATGCCTCCCGAGTAGAGAATACGAACCAGACGACGACAACGGTGGTAAACTCGACCATCAACTCTGAGGGGACTGGTGCTTACCTGGTTGGCGGAATAGCCTCGTTTGATCATACTAATATTGAATCTCAGGGAACTTACGGTATTGTCACCAAGGGCGGTCAGCTTAGTCTTACGAATGGTACGGTGATCAACGCCAGGAAGAACGGCTTTGGATTTTATTTCCTGCGGGGATACTCTGACTTTGACGGTTCTCGAGGTACCTATGAAGACAACGACGTTCTTATTGACTCTTCAACGGTGAATACTGAAAACAACGTTGCCATCGTTGTGGGTAAAAACACTGTAGCTAATCTCACCGTGAGCGGAAATTCAACCATATCGAGCGGGAATGGTCGGTTTTTGGCTACCCTTGATGGATCGACGACTAATTTAAACGTGAGTGACAGTGTCCTTAATGGTTCAACGTCTGCGCAGGACGCATCAACGATTAATTACAATCTTAGTAACAGTTCGCTTAATGGGGCCGTTATTTCTTCAAAAGATTCTCAAGTTAAAGTTAATTTAAACAATAAATCTTCGCTTGTTGGTTCTGCTAAGAATGTCAAAGAAATCGATGTTGACGGAACATCGTTGTGGCATATGGGGGCCAGCTCGGATGTTGGTAATCTCACAAATGCGGGTCTGATTCAGCTTTCAGATACGGATAAAACAGGTTCGGTCCTGACGATCCATAATAACTACGTCGGGAATGGCGGAACCCTTGTTTTCAATTCTGAATTAGCGGGTGATGATTCTCCTTCCGATCGATTAGCGATTGAAGGAAATAGTTCAGGCGATACTAACGTTGTCGTGAATAACATTGGCGGTAAAGGAGCACAAACGGTTGAAGGCGTGGAGTTAATCCGCGTAGACGGTCAGTCGGATGGTACCTTTAATCAGTCAGGTCGCATCGTTGCCGGGGCTTACGACTACTCTCTGGTCCGCGGAAATACGAATAGCAACAACTGGTATCTGACCAGCCAGAAACAGCCCGATCCTCCGGTTAATCCGCCGGTTGAGCCACCTGTTGAACCTCCCGTTAACCCACCGGTGGAACCCCCTGTAAATCCACCGGTCGAGCCACCGGTAAATCCGCCGGTTGAACCGCCTGCTAACAAGGAACGTGTCGTTCGTCCTGAGGGGGGCGCTTACAGTGCAAACATTGCAGCAGCCCTGACTCTTTTTGAAAGCCGCCTGAGTGACAGACAAGGGACGTTTTATGTTGACCCGCTTAGCGGCGAGAAAAAATATACGACTCTTTGGTTAAATCAGGTTGGTGGTCGTACCCATGCCAACGATAAGAGCGGTCAGCTTAAAACCAACAATAATCGTTACTCGGCCATGCTGGGTGGTGATATCGGCAGCGGTGTTGGCGCTGCGGGTTCCTGGCGCGTTGGCCTGTTAGCGGGTTACGGACATGCCCATAACACCACCACGTCCCGCGTTACCGGCTACCGTGCTAAAGGTAATGTTCGAGGCTATACCACCGGCGTATACGGTACCTGGTATGCTGAGGGAACCGACGAACATGGGCTGTATGTGGACACTCTGGTTCAGTACAGCTGGTTCAAGAATAAGGTAAAAGGTGACGATGTCAGACGCGAGCACTATGACTCTGATGGGGTAAGCACTTCGCTGGAAACAGGTTATGTGATCCCCGTGAGCCAGAGTGAGCGTAGCGGATTTTACCTCCAGCCTCTGGCGCAGATAACGTGGTCGGGTATTTCTGCCGATAATCATACGGAAAAAAATGGTACGCGCGTCATTGGAAAAACGGACAATAACGTACGTTCTCGTTTAGGTATTAAAGCCTTTGCAAAAGGTCATTCATCGCAGGATCAGGGCGCAGGGCGCGAGTTCAAACCGTTTATTGAAACGAACTGGATTCACAACACACGTAACAACAGCGTGTCGATGGATGGCGTAGATGTGACGCAGTCAGGCACGCGAAACATTGCAGAAGCCAAACTGGGTATTGAGGGTGACTTCAATCAGCAGCTAAGGCTAACCGGAACGATTGGACATCAGATGGGCGATCACAGCTGGACAGATACTTCAGCGGCGATTGGTATTAAATACAGTTTCTAACCGCTAAAAAAAGAAGCGCCCGAGAAGGGCGCTTTTTATCGCAATAGCTAAAGATGGCAGCTTACTTACGATTTATCGCACGGTAGCCAATGTCTTTACGGCAGAAGCTGCCTTTCCATGAGATTGGCTGGGCCAGTTCGTAAGCACGTTTCTGAGCGGCCGCAACGTCTTCACCCAGCGCGGTGACGCACAGTACGCGCCCACCGTTGGTCACCACCAGATCGTCTTCAAGCGTCGTACCCGCGTGGAACACTTTACCGTCGGCAACTTCTTCCAGCGGTAAACCGTGGATTTGATCGCCAGTGGCGTAATCACCCGGATAACCACCGGCTGCCAGCACCACGCCCAGCGATGGACGGGGGTCCCAGACGGAATCTTTCTGATCCAGCTTACCGTCAACGGCAGCCAGGCAAAGATCCACCAGATCCGACTGCAGGCGCAGCATGATCGGCTGAGTTTCCGGATCGCCGAAGCGGCAGTTAAACTCGATCACTTTCGGCTGGCCGCTTTTATCGATCATCAGACCGGCATACAGGAAGCCGGTATAGACGTTGCCTTCGCCCGCCATGCCGCGCACGGTTGGCCAGATCACTTCATCCATTACGCGCTGGTGGATTTCATCGGTCACAACCGGAGCAGGGGAGTAGGCACCCATACCGCCGGTGTTCGGGCCGGTGTCCGCATCGCCGACGCGTTTGTGGTCCTGGCTGGTGGCCATGGGCAGCACATTCTCGCCGTCAACCATCACAATGAAGCTGGCTTCTTCACCATCAAGGAACTCTTCCACCACAATGCGGTGGCCCGCATCACCGAAAGCGTTACCGGCCAGCATATCCTGAATGGCATCTTCCGCTTCCTGCAGCGTCATCGCCACAATCACACCTTTACCCGCCGCCAGGCCATCGGCCTTAATGACGATTGGCGCACCTTTCTCACGCACATACGCGAGGGCAGGCTCCACTTCAGTAAAGTTCTGGTATTCCGCAGTCGGGATCTGATGACGGGCCAGGAAATCTTTGGTAAAGGCTTTAGAACCTTCCAGCTGCGCAGCGGCCTGCGTTGGGCCAAATATTTTCAGACCGGCGGCGCGGAACGTATCCACCACGCCTTTCACCAACGGCGCTTCCGGGCCGACGATGGTCAGATCGATTTTCTCACTCAGAGCAAAGTCCAGCAGGCCCTGAATGTCGGTTGGGCTGATTGCCACGTTCTGCAGCGTAGGCTCCAGTGCGGTACCGGCATTGCCTGGGGCAACGAATACGGTGTCAGCCAGCGGTGACTGTGCGGCTTTCCAGGCAAGCGCATGTTCACGGCCGCCGTTACCAATAACCAAAATTTTCATTTGAGACTCCGTAATTAATGGCGGAAATGACGCATGTCGGTAAAGATCATCGCAATGCCATGTTCGTCAGCAGCGGCAATCACTTCGTCATCGCGAATAGAACCACCCGGCTGAATTACACAGGTGATACCCACTGCGGCAGCAGCATCAATCCCATCGCGGAACGGGAAGAAGGCATCGGAGGCCATCGCTGAACCTTTCACTTCCAGGCCTTCATCAGCGGCTTTGATACCGGCAATTTTGGCAGAGTAAACGCGGCTCATCTGGCCTGCACCTATCCCGATCGTCATATTGTCACGGGCATAGACGATGGCATTGGATTTCACGAATTTCGCCACTTTCCAGCAGAACAGCGCATCACGCAGTTCCTGCTCGCTCGGCTGACGTTTGCTGACCACGCGCAGCTGGCTCTCATTAACCATGCCCAGATCGCGATCCTGCACCAGCAGGCCGCCGTTTACGCGTTTGAAATCCAGACCGCTCTGGCGCTGCTGCCACTGGCCGCAGGTCAGGACGCGAACATTTTGCTTCGCAGCGGTCACCTTCAGGGCGGCTTCGCTGGCAGATGGTGCAATAATCACTTCCACAAACTGACGGCTGATGATGGCCTGAGCCGTGGCTTCATCCAGTTCGCGGTTGAAGGCGATGATCCCGCCGAAGGCTGAGGTTGGGTCGGTTTTGTACGCGCGCTCGTAGGCATCAAGAATCGATCCACCTACCGCCACGCCGCACGGGTTCGCGTGTTTGACGATAACGCAGGCCGGTTGATCAAACTCTTTCACACATTCCAGTGCCGCATCGGTGTCGGCGATGTTGTTGTAAGAAAGTGCTTTACCCTGAACCTGTTGCGCGGTAGCAACCGAGGCTTCTGAAACATTCTCTTCTATATAGAAGGCAGCATCCTGATGGCTGTTTTCACCGTAGCGCATATCCTGCTTCTTGATGAAGTTCAGATTCAGCGTACGTGGGAAGCGGCCGGCAGGCGCAGTGGTCTCACCATGGTAAGCAGGAACCAGGCTGCCAAAGTAGTTGGCGATCATACTGTCGTAAGCGGCAGTGTGTTCGAAGGCTTTAATAGCCAGATCGAAACGGGTTTCCAGCGTCAGTGAATTATCGTTGGCGTCCAGCTCGGCCACGATAGCCTGATAGTCGCTGCTCTTCACAACAATCGCCACGTCTTTGTGGTTCTTGGCAGCGGAGCGCACCATGGTTGGGCCACCGATATCGATATTCTCTACCGCATCTTCCAGCGAGCAGCCTTCGCGTGCAACGGTCTGGGCAAACGGATAAAGGTTAACGACGACCATATCAATAGGGGAGATGCTGTGCTCGGACATGATGGCATCATCCTGACCGCGGCGTCCTAAAATGCCACCATGCACTTTTGGGTGCAGCGTTTTGACACGTCCATCCATCATTTCCGGGAAACCGGTGTAGTCAGAGACTTCCGTCACGGGCAGGCCAGCATCGGCCAGCAGGCGCGCGGTGCCGCCAGTGGAGAGCAGCTCTACGCCACGTTGAGAAAGCGCCTGAGCGAATTCGAGGATACCGGCTTTGTCAGACACGCTGAGCAGCGCGCGGCGTACAGGACGACGTTGTTGCATGGTGGTTTTATCCCTTGGCTTTGGATCGCATATAAAGAGCGTTATATGAAGCTTAGTCTTTCTCTTCTCTATATAGAGGAAGATAAGTTTCAGGTAACGCCCCTGAAAGGGGCTTCCATTACGCGCGGGCATTGTAGCGAAAACGTTTGCGCGTTGCTCGTCAAAATTGTCATTCAATAAAGAATGTGGATAAGTTTGTGCATAAACAGGTATAAGGCGGGGTTTTGCTGTGGAATGCAGCAAACGGTAAAATTATCGCAATTTAGCCCTTGTCAGCCGTCGAGAACTCCCTATAATGCGCAACCACTGAGACGGCACAACGACTGACAAGTCAGCCACTCAGAGGTTCGGGAAGTCTCTGAACCACCGGAAAAAACTTCTCAAAAAGAAGTTGACTCCGAAGGAGGAAAGCGTAATATACGCCACCTCGCAGCAGGACGGCTAACGCCACTGACTGCACTGCTCTTTAACAATTTATCAGACAATCTGTGTGGGCACTCGCAGGATTGATATCAACGTCTCCGGACGTAAAAAATATCAAGTCTCACGAGTGAACACATAATGAAATTCATTATGACGTTTTACAGATGAGCACCGCTGAACTTGTTTCAGCAAATCAAGCT
>NZ_JAFBFW010000014.1 GCF_016909495.1 Pantoea coffeiphila
GGCGCGCCGACCTGCGGCTGATCGGTGCGAAATCCGGTGTCCGTCTTCGGGTTTTTGTTGGACTTCTGCGCCAGCGGCAGCCAGTCGGGGTATGGGATAGCCATAGATTTCGCCATTAAAAAACCCGCCGTAGCGGGTTAGGATGCAGACCAGAGTCCAATTGTGAAGCCATCTACCTCACCAATTTTCAAGCGCCATAATGTTTCAGGCAATTTAATTGGTTGCGATCCTTGGTATACTCTGACGTCTTTAAGATGAATAAAACCAACATCATCAAAATCGTCCTTCAAATCGGTATAAAGATTGTCTTTCACTGAGTGAAAATACTCAACGAAGGCAGTTTTATTATCTTCGCTACCGTGTAATTTAGCGGCTGCAGCAATGATCTGATTGCACCATTCTGCACCACCAATGACATTACCACTGTAAATAGTACCTTTGACTGAGAGGGTTACACTGATCGACACCCCTCTGTTTGCCCAGCGGACAAAATCCACTAACAAGCTATCTTTAGCCGGTAATGAATATTGCACATCAGAGCTTTCATCTTTTAAAGATTCATCAGTCATGCATACCTCATTTGAGTGTAATTAAATATCGTGAGAACCAAACAACAATGAAAATTAATATAATATCAACCGCCGGTCGCCCGTCTTGGTGCATTATGATGATTAGCGATGGTCTGCCCGATTTGACCACCCTGAGCAACATTGTAGCTAACAATATCAATAACGTCCTGCCCTGTTAGCGACTTCGATGTTTGCACATCCACACCTGAGCCGGTGGCATACTGATAGACGTTAATGATTGGTGGTAAAGCCGCGCCTCCCGTTGATACGCCTCCCGAGGCAGAACTGCCACTTACTCCGGCCTGTGCGTATTCTTGTCCGGTGGATGCTTTCCTGATCGCTGGAGAACCGCCGCTAACATCACTATTGCTGAACACCCGACCATTGTTACCCGGTAGCATGTAGCTTTTGCCGCCCATCTGCAGGACTTCCGGCAGGTTACCTTCACCAAACTCATACAGACCACCAGCAGATACCGGGCCGCCATTTTTGCGCCCACCCAGAACACTCATTGCCAGCCCGGCTGTCTGCGCCGTCTGATAAGCGCTTAAACCGGTTGCTGATGCAGTTCCTCCGGTAGCTATTGATGCTGCTATCGCTGCTGGAGTCCAGGCGGCAAGCGCGGCAGCACCACCAGCTGTGGCAGTGGCAGCATTGGCAGCTTGTGTAGCGGCGCCGAGCGTTTGGGAAAGGATGAAGTTCTTCAGCATTTCAACGCCGGTCTGCACGATAGAGTTGAGCACGCTGTTGAGAATGGTGTTGCCGAGAGAGCGCATGGCTTCCTGCGCAGACATCGTGCCGGTTAGCAAGCCCGTCAGTGCATTCGATGCGTTGCCGGAGAAAGAGTCCACCGCGCTCGTCAGCATGTTGTAGCCTAAGCCCTGCTGGCTGAGCAGTTCCCACTGCGCCGCAGTCATCTGCTGATTAAACTGGTTCTCCTGAGCTGTGCGCAGCGCCAGATACTGAGCGTCGGTATCCTGCCGTGCGGCAATATACTGGTCGTAGGTGATGCTGCCAGACTGGTAGCTCTGCTTGAGTATCGCCTGCTCCTGCTGCTGATACTGCTGCATGAGGGCCAGTTTCTGGTTGTTCTGATTCGCCAGCGCCTGAACAGGGTCAATTTCGCCCCGCGCCTCTGCTATAGGATTAGCACTCACCTGCTGAGCCCGGATTTTCGACAGTCGCACCTGGTGTTCCTGCTCCAGCTGCTCGGAAGCGGCGCTGTACTGCTCCTGGCTGATGAGCAGCTTACCGTTAGCATCCGTTGCACTCTTCAGCATCTCCAGCTGCGATTTCTGCGCGGTATAGTCGGCGTTTTCTTTCAGCTCCGGAACGGCGTTGCGAGCTTTGATGGCGGCAGCTGTATCCCAGATGGCGGCTGCATAATCATGGGCCTGCTGAATCTGTGATTCTGTTGCGCCCTTACCCAGCGACTGCTCTGCGCGCAGGATGGCCTGCTCGCGACTTAACTCTTGTGTGGAAACGGCTGCCAGCTCGGATTGCTGTTTGAGGCTCGCCAGTTTCTGCGCCACCGATTCAGCTGACGATGCAGTCTTTTTCTCCTGCTGCTCGCCTTTCTGCTGCTCTTTGCGCCTTTCTTCTTCTGCCTTCTTAAGGTCAAAGTTTTCTCCAGCAAGCCTTTGTGCATCCGCGATCTGATTTGCGTTACTGGTTGTTTTTTCGGCTTCAAGCTTGGCTTGTGTCACTGCTCTTTGGCGCTCATCCTGAATCTTCAGAAGCTTGTTTTGTTCTTCCAGATGCTCTACGTATTTAGCCCCTTCTTTTGTTGCAGGGGATATCTGCAAGGATGCTGGTTTGAAGTTCTGCCCAGCTTGATTGGCTCGGTTAATTTCGTCAGCGGTCAAGCCAAATGCCTTTGCTACAGCGCCTTGAACCTGCTCAAGACTAAATCCTTTTTCAACCAACCCATCATGCACACCCATTGAGGTCAGCATATTGTTGTTTAGCGTTCTTGTGGCTTCTGATGCTGTTTCAACCGTTCTGGCAAGTCGGTTTCTGGCAGTGGATAAATCTCGTGTCTTTTGATTTAACTCATCAAAGACTTCTTTTTGTTCTGCGGCATAACTTGTAGCCATCCCCATCTTCTCAGCTGCTGACTCTGCTTCTGGGGTGAAGTTGCTGTATCTTTTAGTTAAATCACTTACTGTACCTTCGAGGCTACTTATCTCCTCTTCTTGTGCGCGGATGGATTTATTCGCGTCAGAAATAGTTCCGCGAAGCTGCGTGTTGTCCATCGCCTTCATTGATGAATTAACCCGATCAAGGCTGTCGGCAAACCGGAGCGATTCTTCCCTTGCTTGTTGAGATTTCTGCCAAAAGTAGAAAATAGCCGCTGCGGCAAGCATTGCGGCTCCCCCAGGCCCTCCAATCAAAGCAAAAGCACTCCTTGCAAGCCCAATGCTCGCGGATGCGGCCCTTGCAGCAGTTGCTGCGCGAACCGAAGCAGACGCCTGAGCATCTTCAGCTATTTTTAATTCAATTGAGGCGGCGGTGGCTCTTGTTTTTGCTGCGATAAGAGCATTCATAGCCAACATTTCAGCTGCACTACCTTTAGCAACGTTATACTCTGCTTGAGCAAGAGCCAATGCAGACAGTGTTGCTTCTTTATCGGCAACAGCCTTTCTCTTAACCGAGTTTGCGGCTACCAATGCCGCTTGCGCGGACTGGTTATTAGCAGCCGCTTGGTGCTGTGCAGCTAAAGCAGACTGAATTTGAGAAGAGGCTGACATTGTTAATGCACCAACAAAGCGGCTTCCCATAATCGCAGCCACGGCAGTTAATGCAGCGCTAAGGACTCCTATATTTTCGCTGGCTGTGACTACGGCATTATTAAATACCCCAGCCCCCGTTTTTACAGTCGAACTTTCACCAAAAAACTTAGTTATGTTATTACCAGCGACTTGGAGCGCCTGGCTGATCGTCATTGTAGTGTTGGCAAACTCAGCACCAATCACCGCCCCTTGGGAAAGCAGGCCATTTACCACAACATCCGTCGTCAGCTTGCCCTGCGCAGCCATATTACGCATTTCACCAATACTGACTCCCATGGAATCAGCCAGCGCGACGATCAGGCGGTTACCCTGCTCATT
Source organism: Pantoea coffeiphila (assembly GCF_016909495.1). Taxonomy (GTDB): domain Bacteria; phylum Pseudomonadota; class Gammaproteobacteria; order Enterobacterales; family Enterobacteriaceae; genus Erwinia; species Erwinia coffeiphila. Next base: position 3,680 of record NZ_JAFBFW010000014.1, read on the forward strand.
TACTGAGTTAAATTCCTCACCACGCAGAGCGCCGGACGCCAACCCTTGGGACAGCTGAATTATTGCGTTTTCTGCTTCTTGCGCTGTTGCTCCTGAAACCACAAAGCCCTGATTAATGATCGTCGTGAGTTTGCTCAGGTCGCCAGCGCTTGTCCCGTACTGCCGGGTCGCCCTTTCCAGGCGAGCATACAGCGAAGCAGTGGCATCTAAACTACCGCGCGTCTGCTGTGTAATGTTAAATACGCGCTCAGTCACTTCCGCGAGCTGTTCATTCGGACGCAGCGAGTTGGCTAATTTGTTATTTACGGTAGCCCAGGCATCCGCGTATTCAGAAACCTGCTTTACAGAGAGCGCAGTGGCAAGCGCTACAGCAACGCCTGAGAGGCTGGACATCGAGCGTTCAGTGTTATTAATAGACCGGGTCGTGTTATCGAAGCCCCTCTCCATCAAATCAAGGCGCTGATTTACACGCTGCTGAGCCACAAGAAGACCTTGTACATCCATTTCGATATCGTAATAAATTCCGCCTGCGCTCTCTGACATTTACTTTTCTCCGGGCATAAAAAAACCCCGCAATAGCGAGGCGATTAGTGATGATGGAAATTCTTACTTTAGGAAACCAAATAGAAGAAGCACCACAAAGACGGCCCCAATCCATGGCAATATCCGAACGATATCTAGCTTCCTTAAGTCTTCTTTTTCAATACCTTGCAGTTTTTGATTGTAGGTTTTCTCGGAAATGTCTAGGTCATGATTTGTTAACGCCATCTTTTCTTCAGTAAGAACCCCAGAAAAATCAGCAGCCAAATCAGAATATTTAGACTTCATAATATTGGCGAGCATTTCAGCAACAACATCATTAACATCTAGCTCAGCAGCATGCTTGTTACCACCTGATAACTCTATGTCCAATATATATTGGTGTTGATTTTCCGCAAGAAATCTAACTTTTTTGCGGTCTACTTTAAATTTGCCTTCTGTCCCTTCTATTTCTTTGAAAAAATCATCAACGTTAAAATCATGCTCTAAATCCATTACCCACCCCCATCAGCAACAAGTCACCAGATCGTAGCGGGGAACCGGCGCAATGGGAAGCAAGAAACCGACTTGAGACTCAGCGAGTTTTCACTGATCATTTGTCAGGATTCTTATTGGTAGTCACATGTGTATATTGAATGTTGGGGTTTCCCAAGGGCAAGACTACACAGGCAATCAATGAAAAAAATCACAGCAATTCTTCTGGCTTCACTGCTGGGCATTATGTCTGCTTCAGCTTTTGCGTGCCCAAAAGGTCAGCATCCGCATGGCGGAACCGGCTCCCATCATAAGGGCGGCTATTGCTCGTAAGATGGAGACATAACGGGCAAGGATGCCCAGATAGCAAAAAAGCCCACACAAGCGGGCTTGTCACTTATGACCAGGGTGCAGCAGGCAAATACATCCAGTGAGTGATAACGAGTGTTGAATACAGAGTGTTTCCGCTCAATACAGCGTTATGGAACTTACTGATATCGTTATAGCATGCCGTTCCAATACCCTTATCTGTTGCAACGATGACCATCTGACGCTGAAACTTTGTATCTGGTAAAGCCTCTCCAACTGAAATCCAATTCACGGCATCCCTCCTGGTTGAGTGAAATCAAATCTTAGTATGTGGACGTTCGATGACACTCTAAATCATAAGTGCGGATCAAGTTTTAGGGTAGAGGGAAACACAAAAACAGCTTCAGCGCGCGACGTGTAAATAAGTCTTCCGCCTTCACGCCTGTTCCTGTGCCATCATTGCCTGCCAGCGGCGATCGTCTTCATCCATGACTTCGTCGTACTCTTCCCGGGTAAAGCCTTTCTGATTCGAGTATTTGGCGGCAATCATCATGGCAAACTCAGTCATCGTGAGGTTTTCCGCTTCTTCCCGACTGATGCCAAAATGATTACGCGCCGCCATGATGTAGTCGGCACCACGAAACTCAGCAGTGACATCATTTGACTCATAACGCTGCAACTTGCGCACCTTCGCTTTGCCGACGATGCCGTGCATCATCAGGTTTTGCGCGACGATAACCATGTTTTCTGGCGGCATGCTACCTGACCGCCAGACAAATCCGCGCTTTCCCGTCTTCCCTGGCTTCATCCATCCGACCAACTCCCCGATATCATCGTCGCAGCAAGCGGTGAGAACGGTATGAGCGGCCATGATGGCCTTACGGGTTAGTAGCCCGCTCTGGATATAACGTTGCACGCAGTCTGGGAGTCGACTGTAATCATCGCGAATATAGGCCTTAGCCGCACGCTGCAGCAAAGGGGTGACTTCATCGTTGCACAGGTCATAGAAAGCCTGGACGATTTCAGCCGGTTCTCCTATGCGCGCCATATTGCGAAATGACGGACGAAAAAAGTAATCCCGGTCATCGGTACCGATCACGCATTCGCCTAACTCTTTAATCGGATTCATAGTTGCTCCATAAACAGTATCAAGGGCGCCGGAACGCCCTTTGTACTGCTCACGCGGCATCGGGCAGTTAGCTGATGGTGACAGTGCATGCAGCTGAAGTAATTTTCACCGGTGAAACTGAAGAGTCGGTGACTTCGCAGGTGTAAACGCCGGCATCACCAGCCACAGCACTGGCCTTGTTAAACGTGGCCGTCGTTTGTCCGCTGATAACCGCTCCGTCTTTCTTCCAGACGTAGGTATAAGGCGCCGTACCGCCCGCCACCGCCACTGGCATATTCAGAGCAGATCCGGCAGCAACGCTTTTGGTTGCCGTCAGATTCGTAGTGAACACCAGCGCGGGGCCAGCCACCTCAAACACTACGGTGTCAGCATCGTAGACCTTCCACTCACCGGAGAAGGTGGAAATGTCGGATGTTCCGAAATCGCCAGACCATGATGTGGTGTTGAAATACCCCATGATGTAGGTGCCGGCATCTTCACCAACAAAGTCGAAACGGACCCAGAGGGTCGGCTGCCGGCCAGCCTGCACTTCATCGAAAATGTACTTCGAGATAGCGATGGCACCAACTTCGGTTCCTTTGTCCTTCTTGCGGAATTCACCTTCACCAGAAATAGTGAAGTCCATATTGTTGACAAGGTTCTCAACCAGACCTTTCGTATCGTCAGCCTCAGAGGTGACGGTATTCATGGAGTAGTCAAAACCTTTCGTGGTTAGCGCGCCCAGGCGCTTCCATTCGGAAAGAGCCGGAACAGTATCAGCACAGCCATAAGCCATGCGGAGTACCGCTGTTTTCCCGATCAGCTTACCGGTGTCATTCTGGCAGCCCTGCATGTGTACCTCTCAAATAAAAAAGGCCGCCAGATGGCAGCCTGATGGGTGATTCTGGCGATTATTCGCCGTATGTGCATGAGACGAGTAACCGGGTAACTAACCGGCCCTCCTCAGTGGGTATAGCTGACGGAATACTGCCAACGAGGCTGAGCGCACCAACACAGCCGTCAGCGTCGACCTGTGCGCTGATATAGGAAACAATGGCGTTGACCGCCGTATCTGCGGCGTCAGGATTCGATTTGGACGCGATAATATCGACCATCACATACCAGTCGCCACCGAGGTCGTAGGCAATATCAGTACCGCCCGATGGCCTGAATACGATGAACTGATCGGCATCTTTCCCCGAGTCCCGCCACTGTCGCCATTGCACCTTGAAGCCGGCCGTGAGTCCTTTGGCAACAAACAGGTCTTTCAGGCGCATATACATCGCCGGTGTCATAGTTTCAGCTCCTTCTTAACCACCGCGTCGATCAGGCTGCGGGTGTCTTCGAAGCCTTTCTTTAAGAACTCTTTCTGCGCAGTCGAACGCCTGAAGTTCTGTTTAACTTCCGGATCGTGAACAAAGACTGCATAAGACGCCGTATAACCAACACGCCCGGTCACTCTGACGCCGTTAGCGGTGATTTCCCGGAACTGGCTGTTGATGAGCGTTGATGTGTCAATCGGCGTATAAAGCGCTGCCTGTGAGCTGCCAATGAGCATTGCCGACTGCAACGCACGAACAACCTTTCGCCCCTGAACGCCCTTGATAATGCGATCGAGGTTAGCTTTAGCCTCGCGGATACCGCGAACTTTAGCGCCCATAATCAGACTCCGGTAATCAGTGCAAAATCATCGGCAATTCGTTCGAACGTATCAGCGAAGCGAATCACCTGCCTTATCTCGTCGGCCTCTGCAGGCGGTACTGATGCGGATGATGCCCCGATCAGGATGTAATCACCCTGCCTGGCCTCAGCGTATTCACTCCAGATCGTGTTTTTAACCACGATTTCCCGACCGATGTCGCCGATTTTTGCAGAGAGACCGCCCTGATAGTCACTGAGGATGGCGATCGGCGATTCCCACCCGTACGGCTGACCTCCGCCGTCGGTATCGCTACCGTCAGCATCGCGTATGCGCCGCCAGATTGTCGCTGTCGCGGTGTAACTCCAGCTGGCTGCTCGGCTCACAATGGATACTCCAGGTGCTGATCCGGACAACCGGGGCAATCCGGGCACTTCTCGCAGTCCGGCTTATCTTCAGGCTCGTCTTTCGGTTCGGACATATCACCCTCCCACAACATCAAAAAAGCCCACGCTGCTGCCAACGTCGATCGGTAAGGCCGACGTGCAGCCAGACTTATCGAGCGCGGCCAGCGTATTGCGCATGTTTTTAATATCGCCGCTGTAGTCGAACGACTGCGACGCACCGGATGGTGCCGACTGAGACTTAATGCGCTGGCCAGACGCGGTGACAGCCATCAGGGTGACGGCGTAAACCTGAATCAGCATCAGGTCGCAGTCATCATGGCCGGCAGCCTCCAGGCAGGCGCTGATACCCTCCAACTTGCAGAGGTAGGCATCGATCATGAAGTCCGGAACGGTGTAACCCAGCGCAGATAACTGCTGTTTTACCTGCGCCGCTGTTATCTGCACTGTCATGGTTATTTCGCCTTCTTCTGGATTTCCGCCAGCGCCGCTTCCGCTGCGTCAGCGCGCTGTTTCTCGATCTCCAGCGCTGTGGCATGAGCCTTCTGAACCGCTTCAAGTTCAGCTGCGTGAGTGGTGGTAGCCGCTTCGGCCGCATCCTTGAGCACCTGCACCTCCGCCAGCGCCGCTTTAAGCTGCGTCTGCAGCTCAGATGCGCTGGACGAGGTCGAAGTAGACGGAGCAGCCACCGCAAAGGAGAGCTTTTCGCCCTTCTTCTCGGTCGTTTTCTCTGCCTTACCTTCGGCCAACCACTTTTCGGCGATCGCATCGTCAACGTCGTACACCACGCCAGCCTCCAGTTTCTGGAAGCTGGCACCCGCGAACAGATTCGCAGAGAGAATTTTCACAAGTGCCATGGTGACCTCTTAGCTGGAAGCGTAAATGACGGAGAACTTGCCGTTGATGTCCTGCTTGACCATCAGACCGGCAGCACCCCAGGTGCGCCACACGTAATCGCTGTTGTAGAACTGGCGCGGATCGGCAACGGTACCGAACGCCTGGCCGACGATTGGCGCGATGACGCCCGCCTGCAGAGGCACAATCAGGACCTGATTGCCGGTGAGTTTGGCGTCTTCTTTAATCGCCGAGATACCCGACAGCTTCAGCAACTCTTCCAGCACGGTGCGGGTTTTGTTGGTGGTGTCGTAGTACTGCTCCAGGTTGGACATGATTTCTGCCGACACGTACCAGGTCTGCTGACCGTACTGGAAGTTCTGCACCTTCAGCACGTCCCGCAGTGCGATGGCGGCTTTGCGCATCGCTTCCGGATCGGTACTGGTGGCAAAGTTGATGGGCAGCGTAACGTGAGCAACGCGATCGTCGCCGCGCAGGCCTTTCCAGGTGTAGTTGTCAAACTTAATGAAGTTCCCTTCACTGTCCCGGAAACCATCCCAGATGAAATCGACATACTGACGACGCACATCATTCACTGAACCTGACTGAGCATCTGCCAGAGAGGACAGAGCAGAACCTTTGTTGAACACCGGGTCGCGCCAGTTGAACTTAAAGCCGCTGTCGTGAATTGGCACCATGGTGCCGTCGAAGGTGTAGCTTTTAGCGTCCAGCGCCGCGCCGACCTGGCCTGACATGGATGTGTGCGCCCAGCCGCGGCCACCGGTGCGGGCGTACTCGTACACCGACTCCTCCAGACGTACAGAGCGGGACAACGGCGTCAGGTCGTTCAGCAGCGTGAACTCGGTATTGGGTTCGAACTGCGCCAGCACCGTCTGGTCGTAAGAGCGATACAGGCGGCGGATATCGTCGACTGCGTTGATGGCATCCAGTGCGGGTGCGTTTGCTGCGTCACCACGCGCACGGGTACGCGCGATAAAGTCGGCAACGGCCTGCGCACTGGCGTTGCGTGCGAACTGAAGTTCCTGGAACTGAGCCGCATTAACCTCAAGGTTATTGGTCTCGGTCGCCAGACGGGTTGAGAATGAAAACATTGTCGCTCCTTATTTGAACACGACGCGGACAAGATCGCCGGCTGCAGCGGTCAGGTCTTTATCTTCTTCGACATAGGCGAACACGGTATCTGGCGTGTCGCCGGTGGTGGTGGCTGGCTTGATGCGCCCGTTGGCGACTGCTACCGGGTCGCCCTTACCGTAGGTACCGGCAGCAGCACGCAAGTTGAGGAAAACGCCCGGCGTCGGTTGGAATGCAACTACCCAGTCACCAGCAGCGATCGTGTCATCGACCGTTTTGCAGCGCAGGTAGTCGTAGTTCGCCACATAATGGATGGCTGCGGCCTTGCCGTCGGTAGCCGCGGTGAACTTGCCGTTTACGAAGGTGCCAATGGTGCCAGGCAGAATATCTGCCGCCGCAGAGCCCTCGCGGTGGAGCTGCGGGTTAGCGAAGATGCCACCCGCGTGAATTACGTGCTTTCCGTCTTTAGCCATGACTTACTCCGGCATGTCGCTGAATGAATTGGTGGTGGACTGCTGGCGGTGTGCGCCATTCAGGCCGAAAGAAGTCGGGCACTGGGCATACAGGCCATCGAGGGCGGCGCCGTCGAGTGCGTTAACGGCCAGATCGTCGAGGCCAAACTTGGCCTTAACGGCAGCGCGCTTTTCGCCCTTTTCTTTGTCGGCATTAACCGCCAGACCGCTTTCGATGGTGGTCAGTTTGTCGGCGAAAGGCTTGAACCATGCCGGCGCTTCGGCGCTGTTGTTTGCCTGCTCGCGCGCATCCTTCTCGGCTTTCTCGCGGGCCGCCTTCTCTTCGGGCGTTTCAGATTTTTCGGCGGCCTTTTCGGCTGCCAGCTGGTTGTACGCGTCCATCAGCTCTTCATCGGATTTGCCTTCGGTCGGCTTACCCGCGGCTTGAAGCGCGTTTACGATCAGTTCTTTCATCGGATCAACTTCCTCTTTGACGGAATCGCTGTTGGCGCTGAAAAACGCCTTTAGCTGAGTAAAAAATGATTTAAACGACGGGTCATGCAGATCGGGAGCATTTGCTTCGGCCAGGTTCACAACTTCGATTTCCAGCTCATCACCATCGGCATTCACGAAGATGCCCACCCCTTCGCCTGGCGTCGCCGCACCCGGTTCATCCATCAGGATCGCCACGTGGTCGAACAGCATGTTGGTGGCGATTTCGTTGTACTTTTTGCCCTTCGACTCGCCGTTAGCCGCGATGCCGGAATAAAGCAGGCCGGTCGAGATATGGATAGGCTCGACGTTGCTGCCAGCGGCCATCTCGTCCAGGCGATTCACCAGGCGTTTGCCCTTCTCGCTGCCCTCGGCGTACTGGCGATCGACGTACATATCGCCGGATACCTTGCCGTCGGTATGGGTCACGTTCTGGAACCATGCACCGACGTGGTAGTTATTCACCGCCCGGACGTCACGAGCAGACACGTGCTTGCCGTCGACCTTCGGGTGACCGAACGGCATCGGGTTGCGCTCAAGGGTGTTAAAGGCCTTGCTGATTTCTGCTGCCGGGTACAACTTCCGGTTCATCACAATATCGTCGACAACGGGCGTGACGCCGCGAACCACGATATGTGGCTTGCCGTCGATAGTTTCAGTGGTGATTTTTGAAGCGGAGTTGACGACGGTCAGCACGTTAACGCGGTTGCGCTTCATGCTGGATCCTCATTGATTGTTGATGGTCAGGCGGCCTGCTTCCATTTATCCCGCTCTTTGATTAGCCGGTCGGTCACGCCTTTGTTGGCGATCTGCCCGTTTTCATCCAGCAGGCACGGTATCTGCGAGCAATAGCAGTTGTAGCGATTCCCGTTCGCGGAGTAGAAATCCCGCACCTCTTCAGTGGTGTACACGTTGCCACTGCGCGAGGCATGCCAGGAGCGCGTCGTGGGCTTTAGCGCGGAGATCCAGAGCACTGCCGTGTTCAGCCCCAGCCTGTCCCGCGCCCAATCCGTCTCCAGCCACTGAGCCTCGCGCAAGGCGCCCACCTGTTCGGTCTGAGCGATGTTCTTCGCACTCGACATTGAGACATTGAGGCGCTTACTGACGATGCTGGCCGTTTCCAGCGGATTGACGCCGCGACCTATCGAGCTGGAGATCACGTTTGCCAGATCCGCGCGAGCCGCATCGCTGATGCCCTTCCAGTCGCTGTAAGTCGAGACGTAAGCCGCAGCGATTTGGTTTTGCAATGCCGGACTACTCAGCAGCTGCGCCAGGGTGGTCTGCTGCGTGTAAACCTGTGACTGCGCCGACAGGTTGGTAAACGCCTGCAGAGTGCCGCGCTCATACTCAGCGCCAACGTAGCCCAGCGACCACAGATTCTGGCTCCCGCCCTCCAGCAGCGCATCATCCAGTATTGTCTGGACAATCTGCAGCAGGTCGGCGAGCTGCGGCGCGCTCATATCGTAGATGAATGTTCCGGCATTTACCTGGTAAAGCGTATCCGGTCCGTCGGCATTGTTGCAGGCCATGAAGCCCTGCCGGACGTTAATCGCACTTGCCGTTCCGGTCAGCCGCTCGTCAAACAGCACCCTCAACCTTCGCTTGATTGCCAGATACCGCTCGTCGATGTCGCGGAACATCCGTCCAACCTGTCGGGCTGACTGCGTGGGGTCGGCTTTGTTACGCGGTACGATTGGCGTCCCGATCCGGGTCGTCGCTGTCGTCATTTAGCGGGTCCTTACCGGATGGCTTTGCGTTGGGGTCTGGCAAATCGGTCTCTTTCAGCGGCTCCATCTCACCCACGGCGCGCACTTCGTTGGGCTCGATGGCCGGTGTGCCGTACGCCTGCTGTGTTTTCTGCGCCACGTCGGCCATTGCCTGCATGTTGGCGATCTTCTCTTTCTCGCTCGGGGCGAGTAAGTCGGACCAGGCCAGCGTTACCTCACCGGATAAAGGAGCTTCAATGGCGCCCATTGTCCAGAATCGCTCCAGCACAGCGATCACCACCGCCGACATAAAACCCCAGCGGCGGCCATTGCAGCGTTTCGCCCAGTCCGTCTTATCCTCGTCGGATGCCAGGCGGCCGGTCTGCTGACCGAACTGAATGGTGAACGGGCACTGGATTGAGGCGGCGAACTCGTTGGCGGTGACCGTCCAGGTTGGTGCCGGATCGGCAGCTGCGACGGACAAAACTGAAGTCGTACCGGACTGAGTAACCAGAGCGGCGTCGGTCCCCCGGTTCAGCTTCATCATTTTATCGTTCATGGCTTCGCCGAGGTCGTTGTACCCGGCGTCTTTTGCCATCTGAGCGATGGTTTGCATGTCGGTTTGGCTATCGAACGAAATACCCAGCTGGCGGCTGGCATTCTTCAGAAAGCCCTCCGCGCTGCCGCCGGACACCTTCTCCAGATCGAGCAGCTTGTTATATCCGGCGCGCAGCAACGGCACCCCAGATAGCATGTTCTCATCCTCCGAGCCCTCGCTCAGGATGATGATGCGATCGGGGTGAACGGTGACGCCGCGCACTGGGCCGTAGGTGCCATCGTCACCGACCGGTTGCTCGTTGAAGTTATAGTTGACCGGCTGGCCGTAGGTCTCCGACATCGTGTCGGTGTCGAAGTTACCCGGTTTTATCTGCGACTCCCACGCGGGGATCAGCTTAACGATGGCCTTTTCTTTCAGCCTGCCAACCGCCACCCGGTCAACCGGCTGATGCCACTCGCGACCGTCTTTGAACTGGATCAGAAGCGCCGAGTACCGGCCAATCAGGTTACGCCGATCGGCATCCTTGATTTTCGGCCAGTGCTTCTTCAGCAGCTTGGTTACCTGTTTTTCCCATGGCGTGGTATTGGTCGCTTCCTTCGCCTCGCTACCGTCGATGATGGTCGGATTGTCCACCCAGCAGCTATCGAGCAGCTTGTGCACCGCGGCATGAGCCACGGCATTACGCTCATAAGCCCGGTAGTACTGCTCGAAGCCAACCTGATCCGGATATCCGAACTCGTCCCAAAGCTTCGTGCGCTTCGTGTTGCCGTTTACTCCGGCATACATCGACCGCAGGCGGCCAACGGTAGCAGCCAGCGCATTGACGAGAAAATTTTCCCGAGGTTGTAGATTCACTGGTGCTCCTTAGAAGAAGATGGCGCCGACTTTTTTATGGTTGTTCTTCGCCACGGCAAAGTAGCGGAACCCATCGGCACCGTGCGATGTTGCGTCGTGAAGCGGCTTATCTTTCCAGCAACCGCGCTTGTCATCCCACTCTTTGCGGTAGCCCTCCAGGTGGGTGATGCCCTCGCTGCATTTTTCCTCGTCAAAGACACACTTCGGCAGCAGCTCGCGCACCGACTCAATGCCGGTATCGACGCCTGTTTTCGGTACCACCTTGAAGGTCATGGAATACTTCTGACCGTCAATCTCGTACCCTTCCCGCGCCAGTTCCTTACGGGATTTGGCATCAGAGCCGAACTCGCGATTTTCGATATCGTGCGGCCCCCAGTGCTCGCCGTACTCATAGCCCCGGTCCTTCAGCACCTTCATGTAGTGCCGCAGGCCTTCTCCGGAGTTTTCGTAGTAGTCGATAACGTGGAACTCCTCGCCGACCTCGCGTACGAACCAGATAGCCGTGGAGTCGCCGACACCGATATCCCAGAAGGTGTGCACCGGCAGGTGTGAGTTATCGGGCAGCGCGCCGATCCGCTTATTGGTGTAAAGCCAGCGGAACTGTTTGGCGTAGTAAGCACCCTCGACCGACTGCTGGAACGCCTCCGCCGGAATGGTCGGATATTCACGTTTCATGTCGTCGCCGAGCGTCTTCTCTTTGGCGAAATACCAGGCCTTCTGCCGCTCGTTCAGCACGATGCCGTGCTTTGCCTCCATCTCGGCAAAGTATTCAACCAGGCGCTGCGGGAGCGGCTCTATCGGGTCGATTGCGTACTGCGGATTCTTCCACCATGAGAAGAAGAAAAACTTCCAGTCCAGCGGCGAAAGTGGCTTACCCTGCAATTGGGCTTTTTCGGCGATCTGGCAATAGTCGAAGAAGTAGCCTGCCCGCCCCTCTGCTGTGCTTTCGATCGTGGCAAAGCATCCTGTCGATACAGCTTCAAACGCACCAGTAACGATTTCCCGGGCTTTCTCCGGGTACTTGGCGCATATCTTGCCGAACTCGGAAACGTGCAGGTAACGCAGTGTACCGCCGCGAAATGAGGTGCTGACGTAGAGCGAACCGCCCTTTTTGAAAACCAGCTCGCCGGCGGAATCATTGCTGGCCGGGTTGGCGGCTTTTATCTCGTCTGGGAGATTGTCGTAGGCGAATTTCACCTTCTCGCGGAACAGCCGCTTAGCGTCGTTCAGCGTGTGGGCGATCAACGCGCACTTGGCAGACTCGAACAGCGCGGCATCCAGCTGGATAATGCACACCTCGGTGGTAAATCCGAGCTGGCGCGCCTTCAGAATGATGTTGCGGGTATGGATACCCTCAAAGTACTCGCGCTGCTCGGGCGTCATCCTGAACCGAGTGGGCTTGCCCTCTTTGTCGGTGATCCAGTACAGGTTGTTAAGCCGCCAGTCCTTATCGGCCAGCAGCTTCAGGTGCTCAGGTTTCATCACGCCCCCTGAGACAAGGTATCCATGAGGTCAGAAAGTTTTTTAACGGAGTTGTCGCCCTCTGGGCCGTCGATGTCGTAGGCCTGACGCTCCAGGCTAATCAGGTTCTTCAGCGCGTCGCTCAGCGCCTTCACCGACTTCACGCGTTCCGGCATGCTGATGATCGACTGGTAGATTTCGTTCAGGCGGTCGCGGCCGTTGTCGTCGGGATCAAGCATCAGCTCACCGAGTTTACGCAGCGCGCCGACGTCTGCGCATTCAGCGCCAAGTTCGTCGAACAGCGCGTTGGTTATCTCACGCGCCCGGCGGATATCGCCGCGATGCTCCATGCGGACGGTGGCAATGACCTCGGCATTTGCTTCAATCAGTATCCGTTCATTGGTAGCCGTTTCGGTGGATACCACCCTGGATACCTCGCGTTTGGATACCAACGCGTCCGCCTTGGCTTTTATCTTCGCCTTAAGATCGCGCTCCCACCCGTCACGCTTTGCGCGCTTATTGATGGCACCATGAGTGATGCCATGCTGTGATGCAATTTCTCTTACAGACAACAAACCAGCCCGGTAAGCTGATTCGATAGCCTCCCAGTCAGGTGATGCCATGCGTTAATCCTATTTATGGAAGTCGTTAAGGAGGCTATCGCTTATCGCCATGAAGAGTGACCTCTTCGCCTTCGCGGATTAGCTCCATTTTGAAGCATAAATTTACAAGCCAGTCCCATTTAGTCAGTGCTCCGATAATGAGGATCGGCTTCATAAAACGCCGTAGCGTTACTTTGTAGGTCAGTATTCCAATAGCCATTCAGAGTTTCCTGCTGGTTCAGTTGATATAAACCCGGGGATGCAGTTAACCGGTCTCTGACGAAACATCCACAAAACTCTGGCAATGGCGCTTAATCAGCACCATTTGCAGAACTTTGTAAAATCGCTTTCATCTACCATCGCAGCGACTGGCGACCATGAGTGAGCGCCCCTGACTGGCGTCAGGAGTAACACGGTATTGGCGTTTTTGATTCTCTCTGTGCGCTAACTGTCAGGAGCCACAGATCGATGCTGACACAGAAAGACGGCGACGGCCTGCGCCCGCCCGGAGGGGTTATTCGGTAACTGCGGTGGTATTGATTACTGCCTCTGCTTCGACTGATTCCTGCACTGCCTTCGTGGCGCGAGCTACCAGCTCGGACTCGCCATATACGCGGTTGTACTGCTGGATGAACATGCGATGTTTGAACGGATCGTCCTGGATGTATTTTACAGCCACCTTAATTGCTGCAGTGTCGTAACCCAGCGTGGCCAGTAGCTCCAGCTGGTTGGTCTGTTCGGTAGTGATTTCTGGCATGGGATACCTCAGGTGGTGGTTTACTGTCATGACGATGACCGGCACGCCAGGCATTGTGATGGCAATAAGATACTTACCGCAGGCAAAGCCATGCGGATATAGACAAATTAAACGGAGCAATAAACTGGCTTTTTTGTTGCGATAAGCTAATGTTTACCTCACTCTTCTCCAAGGGTTTTGTGCTTCGTCCCCCTGTTGATTGAAGCAATGTCAGCGCTATATCAACTCGCCTCCCCCGGGCGTTTTTTTGGTATAGCGCTTTTTTATTTTCGGTTTGATACAGAAAATCTTAAATAACTGGAAAAAGCAGAATCATTAGCTAATCTTCTCGATGAGGAAAACAAGCACTTTGATGTTCTTTCGCCAGCTTATTACTTCGACGAGGGTAAGCTGGTTTTTTTTCCTTGCGTTCCTGCTAAACCGCATCATCAGGCGCACTCGTAAATGCGCCTTGTGATGCTCACGCCAGTCCGCTTTTCACGGCGGCATCACGCGCCATTGAGCCCGCGAATCGCATAACCATGCTCGCCAGGAAATACGTCACGGCCGTAAAGATCCAGCCTGCATAACCCAGCAGCGCAAGCGTCAGTACAAATTGCAGCCGCCCCAAAAACTTGCCAATCCGACTTCGCTTTTTGGCTGCGTTCACCAGCAATTTCGCCAGCGACGTTTTCAGTGGTTCATCTGTCGATGGACCGTACATGCTGGCCGCGCAGATGAGAATTAGCGATACCGGGATCGACAGTGCCGTCAGAGACCAGCAGGCAGCCACAGATAACGTGACGAGCCCTTCAACCGGCATGAATACACCACCAGCCAAAGCACAAAGCAGCGCTGCACTGATTAACAAGGAAGCGAGCTTAATCATGCGTCGCTCCCACTTTCAATTTCGTCGTTCCACTGCTGCCGCTGCTGCACTGGGTTTTCACTGCCTTGAAGTGCCATCGTGTTTCTCCTGTCGGGTTTGTTCAATTTCTCGGATGCCAGCCAGTTGACTGTTAGCCTGGTCAATGGCTGTCAGCAGTGGGTCAATCCACAACACCACCTGGCAGTATGTCAGGGTGCCGGTGGCAGTGGCGTCAGTACCGGAGCTGTCAGCGATGCCGGGATCGGAACGCATTGCCCTGGCACGTAAACTGTTCGCGTACTCGAACAACCGGCCAGCAATGCCAGCAGGCACAGCGAGAGCACAGGTCGGCTCCGTTTTGAGGATCGTCCGGTATTCAATCTGCTTCTCCTGGGATGATGCCGTGATTTGTGCGTCGTACTGCTGGACAGCAGCGGCTATCTGGTTAAAGCGGTTGAACTGCATGGACTGCGTGGCAATGACACTGCTCTGCCGATCGTTATCCTTCTGCAGTTGCTCATTATCTTTGCGTTGTTCACTGTATTCACCGTGGTAGTAGACCGCAGCGCCGCCCAGCCCAATCAGCAGGAGCAGAAACACAGCAACCAGTACGACCGTTAATTTGGAGTCTTTCATTGGTCCAACCCCCAGCATGCCAGCTCAGACTCCTGATCACGGCGTTCAACCTGCCCGTAGCAGCCGCCGACCTGCCCTTTCGTCAAACGGCAATCTCGCCCGTTATCGTGTACCCACCAGCGCATCGCTTCACATGCTCCTTTACGGTCGCCGGCGTTCAGACGCTTATAGAACGTGGAAGGGAAGCATTTGCCGGGGCCGATGTTGTACGGACAGAACGAGGCAATACCGGCTTTCTGCGGCTCAGTCAGTGGCACCTTGATATTGCTCTCTACCCAGGCCAGCGCCTTGCGCTCCTCAATGGCGTTCACCTCCGCGCATTTCTCGGCAGTCAGCCGCATGCCCTTCACCACCGCTTTACCGTCAATGCGGGTCACACCGCGGCAAATTGTCCAGATCCCGGAACCATCGAGATAAGCCAACAATCGGTTGCCCTCTTTCTCGTCCAGAAACTGATCCAGAATGACTTTGGCAGGAGCGCCGGCCAGCACAAGTCCCAGCACGGCAGCGCTGAGTTTCGTTTTCAGGTTTGCCATTACTCGCCCCGGGCAGCCTTGCGCCGATCAGCCTTAATCTGAAAATAAAGACTGGTCAGGTAGGTCATGAAACCAAAGGCAAGACTGCCCAGCACGCCAATGGCGGCCCACTGAGAAGGAGTCACCTGATCCAGCAACTGCAAAACCCAGTACCCCGCGCTGCCGCCGGAGGTCCCATAGGCGATACCAGTAGATAGTTTGTCCATGCGATACATGCTCTCACCTCCGGCGATGCCGTGGCGCTGTGTGTGGATTGGAAGGGAAAGATAATGTCGCGACCGGCCAGACCATGTGAGCAGAATAGAATGCCTATTCACCTCATTACATGAGTCAAATAACGGGTACGTGAAAGAGAACGTCGGGCAGCATCGAAACGAGACTGCGGAAAGCAAAAAGGCCCCGCGTTTGCGGAGCTTCTGAATGTGTTTTATTGCCTGTGGGCATTGAAATCCCACGATGGGAGATATAATTGGTCAATTTCGGTCAAAATGCAATAGATTTCGACGCAACATTTCGACTTATCGCGTCACTTTGCAGAATGTAGCATCGGCAGCGCTCTCTTCGATGTCGCATTTACTGATCAGGCTTTCATAAAACGGCTTCCAGTTCCGCCGCCAGGTGCGTTCGTTCAGATCAGGAACCAGCGCCCGGACCGCCTTAAACGCGACAGTCGACGGCTGCCGCTTAAAGCCCAGCCCATCGCAGCGGTCACAATCCTTTTCCACTGGCAAGCCAAGAAGCTTCGAGCGCTTCAGATCCCGGACTTTACCGGAACCGCCACAACGGCATCGAGCTGACAGCTTTCCCTTGCCGTGACATGTCACGCACCGATTTTCCACCAGCTGCAGTTGATACGTCGGCGCCGTTTTTTCTCCGCAGCCGGGATGCGTCATCACCCTGGCCAGTGTATTCGTCACTCCCCTGCCGGTGCAGTCGGGACACTCCTGCGCATCGGCAGCAGAACGCGCATAATCGTCGTAGGCGAATTTTGCCAGCACTGACATACACTGACTCAATTTTCCCGCTGCGGCCTTCCTGAGAAGCGCTGGTGCTGTTTTACGGGCATATGCGAGCAGGTGCTGCACTGCTTTATCCCGATCCTGCTGACTGATGCCTGCTTTCCCCAGATACGCGCTCATACCAAAAGCGGCTTTGGCCTGGCACATGCCTATCGCGGCCATAACGTGTGTGCCGTCGATATTATCCGAGCTGGTAGCGCCGGGGCTGTCGGTGATCATCATCGTTTTCGGACTGAAATGTTTTAATGCGGCTTCGATTCTCACGTGTATCCCCTCTGGTATGTTCTTGTTATCCGGTACTGCAGGTGGCCAGCGGCCAGGTGTTAAACGTCCACCAGCACTTTCAGCGCTCGAGAACAACGCGGTTTGCTGTACAGCGCACCCTTTTTCACCAGCGCTTTGATATGCGCTTCGGCGGCGTTAGCGGAACGCCAGCCAAAGTGAGTGGCTATTTCCACCCGGGTTGGCGCGCAGCCATTTTCGGCGGCGTACTGCCGGATGAATCTGCACATGTTTTTCTGGATCTCGGTCAGCTGAATCATGTCACTCTCCCGTTTACGGCCTGACTGGCTCGCTGATTTCGGCGATCCGGATGCTGCCGGTTTCACCCCATATTTTTGATACCCGGAAATCCCACACGCTGCTGTCATCGGCAAACAAGGCATCCATCAGCGCCTTCATAAGGTTGTCCACATCCGGCTTTTGCTGATGCGGCTGACCAGCACTGGCGGCGCGCTTTTTCCTGCTCCAGCTGGCTGGCATAGGCAGCACGAAAGTAACGTGGCAGCCGCTGACTGGCAGCTGCAGGCGTTTTAATCGCACCTCGTCACAGTAAGCGCGGTACCGGAGAACTGCCGGGCGTTTGGCCCACCGGTCTCTCTGCGTCATGCGAGGTTTAGGCAGCGGGCAAATGTCATATACCTGCATTAAAAATCGTCCCTCGTTCTGCGTCCTGCGGCCGGCGCTTTCTCGGTGCAGATGATCCGCGCCTGCTCCTGGTTGGTTTCGTGGAAATGGCCGTTGCGGAACTCCTGGTACACAGTGCCCAGCTCGCCGAAACGGTTCTTTGTTACGATGATCTCGGCGAAACGTGTCGCCGGGCTGTTCTCGTTGTAGACCGCATCCCGGTACAGCATGATGATGCTGTCAGCGTCCTGTTCGATGCTGCCTCCGTCGCGCAGATCCGCATTTACCGGGCGCTTGTTTGGCCGCTTCTCCACTTCACGCGACAGCTGGCTGAGCGATAGAACTGGCGTTTTCAGTTCCTTCGCCATGGTTTTTAGACCGCCAGAGATAACCGCGATAGCCAGGTCGTTACGTTCAGCTCGGGGCTTTTTAATCAGGCCGAGGTAGTCGACGAGGATCAGGGACAGGCCCGGGAACTGGCGCTTGTGTCGTTCAGCGATAGAGCGGATCTGCTCAATGGTGAGGTTAGCTGCGTCCACCATCCAGACATCAAGGCCCATCAGGCGCTTGATGCCCATGGAGATCCGCCCCCAGTCTTCATCGTGCATACGGGACGGCTTGCGCAGGCTGGATACCGGCATGTTTGACGCACCGGCGATCTGACGCTCTACGACCTGCTGGTTGCTCATTTCCATTGTGAAAATCAGCACGCCACGTCGGACCTTGTGATCCCCCATCACCCGCTCGCTTGAGGCAACGCCCTCGGCCACCTTCAGCGCAAACTCGGTTTTACCCATACCAGGACGGGCGGCAACCACCACAAAATCCTCGTCGTTCATGCCGCCGGTGATTTCATCCAGTTCAGGGATCCCGGTCTTCAGCGTGTCAGATTCTTCGCCGTTGGTTACCCGGCGCTCCAGCACCTCAGCGAAAGAACCCAACAGCTCATCGATGTGAACCGGCACAACCTCATCAGAGGGGCGACCAACGGTCATGACCTGGCTGGTAAAGGCCCGAATGTTCTCCAGCGCCTGGTCGTAATTATTCGCCAGGGTGATGCTGTCGTAATTGGCTTCCATCAGCGCGACAAAACTGCGGATCATGAATTTTTCACCGAGGCTTTTGGCATAGCCTTTCAGGTTTGCCGAACTCGGCACGACCTTCGCCGTTTCCATCACGTCGGCAAATACGCCGGGACCATCGCCCATCGCATCCGCAATCAGCAGCGCGTCGATCATCTTGCGCTGAATGGCCTGGCGCTTAATCTCTCCGTACAGCTTGAAGTAAAACGGGTTGGTGAACGCTGCAGGATCCAGCGTGTTCAGAACGTCGCTGGCGTCTGGCGTAAGACCGGCGTTCAGCAGCGCGCCGATAACGCTGGCTTCGAGGTACAGGTCGCTCATAGCGCACGCTCCCGGACTTTGCGGAGCGTTTCAGGCTTCATCAGAAAATCGAAGCTGGCACGCCAGCCAGATGGGTTTTCACCGAAGTAATACGGCCGGGCCTCGCTCACAAACGCGTTGAAATAAGCCCGAACCGCATCGATATTTTTGTGGGTCATGTGAGTGACCAGGTCACGGATCGCTTTCTCGCGGCCATCGTCCAGTTCCGCCAGCGGCAGGCGGTCACCGGCAATCTCGTTATAGGCCTCAACCACGGCGCCGCAGTCGATTTCAACGTAGCTGGAAGCCCAGACCGCAGCGTCGGCGAAATAGCCATCGAAGCGGCCCACCCGGCAGATGTTTGCAGGCTTGGCCACCGTCCCATTTCGGCGATCCCAGGTCAGCACCACCCAGCGCACCACCAGCTTCAGGTCGTCAACTGTGTAGGCATCACGGGCCGAACGTGATGTGAGCAGAACGGCAAAGGCTTCTGCAGAGCGGCAGGTGGTTCCTGTCAGCTCGTTGTAATACTCCAGGACCTGTTTTGCCTGCGAGATTACTTCCTCCGAAAATTCCCCCTTGGGGGCTTTAGGGGGATCTGTTTTTATTGTCTTTTGAATAGTGTCTTTTGTGTGTCCCTGTTTTGGTGACAACCCTGTCACTGTTTTGGTGACACTTTTTGTCACTGGTTTGGTGACAAAGTCACTGTTTTGGTGACAGTCAGGAATTTCCCAGTCTGAAAGGGCTTTATTTGGCCCGATTAGAGAACCTTCGCGAACCAGCACACGCATGGCGATCAGCTCGTTTTTAGCCTTGTTCACCTTCTGCCGTGGCAGGCGAGTTAGCTCTGAAATTTGACTGTCAGATATCCGGTCCAGCTTTTTATTGAAGCCGTACGTTTTGCGGCAAACAGCATGCGCTACCTTCGCCTGGTTGCGGGTCAGATTGGCGCCTATCAGCTCCTCATACAGCTCATTAGCCAGCCGGGTATACCCATCATCGGTATCGGCCACGCGCTGCTCCTCACGCTCTGTGCGAGCGCGGAAATTGATGATCTCGGCGGTGTTACTCATCCCCTTCCCTCGCGCGCTTATTCTGCTCGAAAAGTTGGCGCAGCTTGTGGGCTGCGTCAGGGGCAAACTCCCGGGCTAACTGCTCCCGGGACATGTCTTTATGTACAGTGTTTTCTGGTTGCATCTTACGGCGTTTCTGTCGCATAATTGACCTCGCTTGACCAAAGCAATTCGGTACCCGGCTGTTCAGTCCTACCTGTTCAGCCTTCGCTTTTCCCTTCAAACTTCCTGAAATACTTCTCGAAATACCATTTCGGAACAAAGCATGCGTGCGCGTAGTCTGGCCGCATGAAAATGACACGCCGCTCCTGGCGGTCGTAACTGGTGACACGCACCACAATGCCTCTGCGATCCCGGTAAAGCTGATCGGTTTCAATGAAGCGCCCGTCATCCACCATTCCCCCCGCTGCGAATGTGATCCAGCATGGCAATTAGCCCCTTGGCTAACTCTGCGGTTTCTTCGCCGCGGAAAAGCACCAATCCTTCTGGACGCTGAAAATCTATGGCTGCTAATAACTGGCTTGCTTTCTCGACCAGACCGCCTTTACTCTGCCAGCGACTGACACGGGATTTATCCACGCCAATCTCCTTTGCCACTGCCGTCACTCCGCGTTCAGCGATCCGCACAATGATTTCATTTTCGATATCACGTGCGATGTTGCGTGACGTTGCGCTTGATTCCATTGATAATTTCCATTGTTAGTTGATTAAAAGGTTAAATCGCACTGGGCACTGAACAGCGCCCTAGTGGCAGCGTGCGATATGTTCTTTCAGAAGCATTAAGTGTTTATGCTGCTGACAATGCGCTTTTAGGAAGCCCATCAGTTTTATTGGGATAATCATCACAATTAAGCTCATGAGGCGTTACCTGCCAGTTGGTAGCTTCAGACCATTGAATGGCTTTACGTCCCTTAGGTTTGTATTTGCCTGCAATGACCTGACTAACAAAACCCTGACTGACGCCGACGGTAATTGCATAGTCAGACTGGCTGATACTGTTCTGTTTTAGGTAATCGTTAAGATCCATATCGTTCTCCACGCTTAGACAAACGAGATATTAGTGCTACTGATTGCAAAAATCAATAGTTGCACTATTTGAAGTTATTAGTATTGCGAATAAAATCGAGAGCATGGCAAAGAAAAATGTAATCACCGAAGAAGATACTCAGACCGCACTTCGCCTGCGAAGCATCTGGGACGCAAAAAAAGAGCAGTTGGGACTTAGCCAGGAGAAGGCTGCTGGCTTCTTTGGGTTTAGTACTCAGGCTGCCATTAGCCAATTCCTTAATGGCAAAGCTCCTTTAAATACTGAGAACATTCTAAAATTTTCAGCGCTATTACGCGTTCAACCAGAAGAAATAAGCCCCAGTATCGGCCATCTGCTAGCCCACATTAGAAGCCCTGAGAGGGCAACAGAAGATGCGACTCACAAACAGCAGTTTGAATATCCGCTTTTTACTTCTGTTCAAGCAGGTACCTTTGCCGAGGTAGGCTCATACTCTGAAACTAATGCTAAAAATTGGGTGGCTACAACCAAAAAGGCCAGTAGCAAGGCTTTCTGGCTTGAAGTATCTGGACACTCAATGACCGCGCCGCAAGGAAGCAAGCCCAGCTTCCCCGAAGGGATGCTGATTCTCGTAGACCCGGAAGAGGACGTAGAGCCAGGTGATTTCTGTGTGGCTGGTATTCATAACGATAGCGAAGTGACATTCAAAAAGTTCGTATGGGAAGACGGCAAACCATGGCTGGAACCGCTGAATACCAACCCCCGCTACCAAAGCATTGAGTGTAATGAGTTCTGCCGAATTATAGGAAAAGTAGTTAAGGCTCAATGGCCGGAAGAGACCTTCAGCTAAACGGAGCATCCATGAAAAAATTACTGATTATGGCGATGCCGGTGCTTATCGCCTCATGCGCAGCGCATAACGAACAGCAGAAGATGATTGGCATGGCTAACCCGGCTTCGGTTTACTGCCAGAAGATCGGTGGCAAGTTGGACATCGTTAAAGAATCTGCTGGAGAGGTAGGCTACTGTACCCTGCCCGGCGGCGAACGCATTGAAGAGTGGACTCTTTACCGGCGCGATAACAAATAAAACGGCGCTGGTACGCATAGCAATTTTTACACACAGAACAGATCAGCATCAGGGCTGGTTAGAACTGGAGATGACCGGCAGGGATGCCCCATAATAAAAACTCAGGCGGTACAAATGAAGATCGGCTATCTGTTCCCAGCTGCATGTGGCATAGCAGGCGTGGTGCTTCTGGTGTGGTTTATCGCGAGTGGCGCTTGGATGCCAGGGACCTAGGATGGAAAATGCTTTCGATTGGGGCACTGAAATGCGGCTTGAGGTTTTTGCAGCAGTTGCAGCCACGTTATCTATGAGCATTGCAGGTCTATACAATGTGTATCGATGCAAATTACACACATTGTGTTAGAATCAAAAGAGTTTAAAATCGCGGCCCACCGTGAAGGATTTGCGTGATAAAAATGTCTATTACCGAAAAAGAAGAGAAGCTGAGAGTGATAGAGAACGACCCAACATTTAGGGATGTTTTCGCTGAAATTGTTGGTATGACTGAATACAACGCCAATGGCGTAACATACGTAAACCTATCATTTTTAGGAAATAAAGTAATATCCCTTGTCGATGAACATGGCAGGCCGATGAGCTCACGAATTCAGCTTAAAAAAGTCGGATCAGTTACCATGACACTTGATAGAGCTATTGCTTTACGGGATGCCTTAGTTAAGGGGCTGAGCGAGCACGATCAAAAAAAAGGGGGATCTTAGTATGAACATTACATCTTTCCTAATCCCAACTTTGTCTTCACCCTTTGTGCAGAGCACGTTAGGTGCTGTAAGCTTCATTGAAGAACAACAAACATCTTTACGTAAGTCTCTTTACACATCGCAGGATAGCTTTGTAGATTTTCCATTGGAGGATATCAGATTGTCTCTTGAGTCAGCAGACATCTCTATTCCAAATCACCTCCAAACAGTCGATGAGATGGATGAATGGATAATGAGCCTGTAGCTTTAATTGATGCCAAGTTAACGGATAGCTTTAAAAACAGGTACAAAACTTTTCCAAAAGACAGCAGAAAGAAAATAAGTGCGTTCTTGTTGCATATTATCAAAAATGGCTTCGATGGTTTAGAGGGAAGAAATAAATTCTCCGATGATGTTAGCCATGATGATCCTGATTTTGTTATGAAAGTTCGATTTGTTAACGAACACTGTCTTTGGCATTACCATATCGGCATTCATGAATATGACCCTGAAAGTAAGTTTGGAGACAGGACGTCGATGTTTGTTCTGCATTACTCTAGAATGGAAGCCAATATCGTAAGGGTTGCGCATATGTCACCACACCCGCCTTTCGAATTACCAGCGCTAAGTATGTTTACGTAAGCCCGCCCCTAGCGGGCTTTTTTGCGCCCTTCTCCCGCCAACCTCTACCGACCATCCCCCTGTTCATGCCTGCTTGATGCGATGCTCTAGGTAGGGCATGAAAAAAATCACCTTACAAATCAGTTATTAGTAACACCATTACACAAATTTATTAGAGGCACTATTTACTATTATAATTAGCAGCACTATTATAAACTCCATCAGCACAACGCAGCCCACCGCCAAGCGCTGACCCGCTCTTTAACAACTCGGTTTTTACAGCAGCTCGAAGCGGCCAACGCTCCCGGCAAACTGAAATAGCGCCGGTAAGGATACCAGGCAGGCGGGCGATTCATCTGCGGGTGATAGTTCGCGAAGGGGAAACCGTAACCACGACGTGCTGCTGTGCAAATTGAAGCGCCCCGATGCAGGGGCGAAGTTTTCTTTGAGGTGCGACAGCGCAGCGTCAATGCAAATTAACCACTTATCACAGCCAAAATGAGGAATTGTCGTGGATAAAGCATATG
>NZ_JAFBFW010000015.1 GCF_016909495.1 Pantoea coffeiphila
CATATGCTTTATCCACGACAATTCCTCATTTTGGCTGTGATAAGTGGTTAATTTGCATTGACGCTGCGCTGTCGCACCTCAAAGAAAACTTCGCCACACTCTCGCAGTGGCCGGCGCCGGTTTCCCGGTCTTCATGTCAGGCTGATTTATGCGTTAAACCGGGCGCCAACCGTAAACTCAGTGATGCTTTCGCTTCCTCTCCCTCACTACGTCGCCGTGGGAGCCAGACCGCATACGCCGTCTTCGCGATGCCTTTAATGCTTCATTGGCTTATCTCCTGTTGTTAATGGGGCCGACATATGTCGCTGGCCCGTGCACCGGTCCGTCGCTCGCATTGCTCCTCGTTGGCTCAGCCCAGGTCAGTTAGGGGTGGCCGCTATTTCAGTTTGCCAGGGATGCGATTGAGTACCCGGTGCGCGACTGCCAGATTGTTAAAGAGCGGGTCAGCGCTTGGCGGTGGGCTGCGTTGTGCTGATGAGAGAAAATTACAATAAAGTTTGTAATAGGTAAACAATAAATATTGTAATTTCATTGGTTTTTTACTCATTTACTTGTTTTTTAAAGTGATTTATTTTCTTGAAGTGATCGTTTAAACAAAGCGCTCAGGCCTTTTGAGCGAAGTTTGAGTTTTGCCGGAATCGAGGTGTGGATAGTGAACAGCAATCATGGCTGAAGTGATTGGCAACATGGTTTTCGAACATAAATTAAACGACGAGAGTCAAAAGTATCTTGGTTGAAGGTTTATCAAATTAGTTGTGAACGGGAAGGGCACTTTAAGGGAGGCAATTCTGATTAGATAAGAGGGATTGACTGTCCACAAAAAGCCCGCGTTAAACGGGCTCTTGTTGTTTTTTCAAAAAAAAGGGTGAAGAGCAAGAGGTAGATTTCTTTGACCTCTAACCGTGCATTAACCGCCAGGCATCCAAGCACCACTCGCGATAAACCAAACCAGAAGCACTACGCCTGCTATGCCGCAGGCAGCTGGGAACAGATAGCCGATCTTCATTTTTACCGCCTGAGTTTTTATTATGAGGGCATCCCTGCCTGTCTTCTCCAGCCCTAACCAGCCCTGATGCTGATCTGTGTTTAAAAATTGCAATACGTAACAGCGCCGTTTTATTTGTTATCGCGCCTGTAAAGAGTCCACTCTTCAATCCGTTCGCCGCCTGGGAGGGTGCAGTAGCCTACCTCTCCAGCGGGTTCCTTAACGATCTCCAGCTTGCCGCCGATTTTCTTGCAGTACACCGAGGCCGGGTTAGCCATGCCAATCATCTTCGGCTGCTCGTTGTGCGCTGCACACGAGGCGATAAGCACTGGTAGTGCGGTAATCAGTATTTTTTTCATTGTTATCCCTTTTAACTGAAGGCCTCTTCCGACCACTAACCCAGAGTCAGACCTAGCAATAAGTTAACGAAGCCAGCCAAAAGCAATGCCAGTCCCGGTATCAGGAAGTTTTTGTCGCGCTTCTTGCGAGCCAGGTAGAACATGGCGAACGCTACGCAAAACATAGGTACTGCTATCTTTGTGTAAACTGACATGCACTTCCTTAACTAAACGTTTCTTCCGTATGCAGGGGGATTATACCAGCCGAAGCTTAGTTTCAATCGCCACACCGATAATCCGGCAGTTACCGTTGATCGGCACCATTGGCCACTGAGGGTTAAGCCCTTTCAGGTACTTTTGGCTACCGTCGATCACCAGCTTTTTGAACGTGGCTTCGTTATCGTCGATCAGCTTTGCAACTACCAGGCTGCCATTCACCGCCTCACGCCCAGTATCGAAAAGCACGAACGTACCTTCCGGGATACTCAAGCCCATCGGTGCGGTCATCGAATCGCCGTCAACTTCCAACCAAAATGACTCACCCTGTACATGTGCGTCTGACTCTAACCAGAGATCGATATCCTTTACCGTATAGGCCTCAATGGCCTCTCCCCAGGCACCTGCCTGGACTTTGCTCAGGACAGGATATTTTCGGCCAGGAGAGTATGGGCGAAAACCAGAAACATTATCGCCCGTCACAACGTCTTTACCATCAAGGAGCCATTCGATCTCGCAGCCGAGAGCTTTCGCCAGCTCAGGGAGGTAGCGGGGACGTTTAGTTTTACCACTCTCCAACTGAACAATCGCTTGTTGAGTTGTGCCGGCTCTTTCTGCCAGTTCTGTTTGCGTTAATCCAAGCTCATTTCTTTTCGCAAGGACACGCGCCGCGATCGTCATTAAGTCACCTCTCAATCCAATCAAGAGATGTTTACAAGAAAAGCTGTAATTGACAAACAAACTATATTGTAATTAATATACAAGAAAGTTTGTCAAAGGAGGCTTTATGCAAACTATCTCGGACCGCCTCAAACAAAAACGGGCGGAGCTCAACCTGACGCAGGCTGAATTAGCCAGTAAGGCTGGAGTTAAACAGCAGTCCATCCAACAGATCGAAGCTGGTTTGACGAAGCGCCCGCGGTTTTTGATTGAGATTGCCCATGCACTGCAGTGTGACCCAGCCTGGCTCCAGCATGGAGTCAAGCAAGGTAATGCTGCCTAAACACTATTTTGAAAACGGAAATTATCAATGGAATCAGTAGCAACAACCAGCAATTCAGTAAATATCACCTGCAAAGCAGAAGCGCTGGAGAGTTATTTTCACAGGGAAGCTATCGCTCGCGGTAACAAACCTCTGGCGCTGGATATGGGGATTCATCCTTCGGGACTAAGCCGCAAAAAGGTTGGGCTGGTTGGCCTGGCCTGCAAGCTGATTTTGCAGCTGGGACTGCCTGCTGGCTGCATCGCGGCGCCGGGATGCGAGCAGAACGTGGTGCTGACCGGTGAAGAGGCGCGGAAGTTGCTTTCGCTGCTGGAGCACATACGGCAACCGGCAGGGGGAACTGGTGGATGACGAGCGTTTCGTTGATACCGATCAGCAATACCACGATCGGCGCGGCGTTGTCGTGCGGGTTACCCGGTATGACCGGCAGGAGCGAAGAATCATTTTTATGCGGCCAGATTACCCGCATCCATGCTGCGTGCCGAAATGGTATTTCGAGAAGTATTTCAGGAAGTTTGAAGGGAAAAGCGAAGGCTGAACAGCGCCAACTGAACAGCCGGGTACCGCATTGCTTTGGTCAAGCGAGGTCAATTATGCGACAGAAACGCCGGAAGATGCAACCAGAAAACACTGTACATAAAGACATGTCCCGGGAGCAGTTAGCCCGGGAGTTTACCCCTGACGCGGCGCACAAGTTGCGCCAGTTACTCGAACAGAATAAGCGTGCGAGGGAAGGGGATGAGTAACACCGCCGAGATCATCAATTTCCGCGCTCGTACAGAGCGTGAGGAGCAGCGCGTGGCCGATACCGATGATGGGTATACCCGGCTGGCTAACATGCTGCTGGAGGAATATGCAGGCGCGGATCTGACGAAGCGCCAATTCAAGGTGCTGCTTGCCATGTTGCGGCTCACTTACGGCTGGAACAAAACTATGGACCGAATCAGTGATTCACAGATTTCGGAGATCGCTCGATTGCCGGTGAAGCGCTGCAATGAGGCGAAGTTGCAACTGGTTGAAATGAATATTCTTATCCAGCAGGGACGTCAGTTTGGTCCCAATAAAAATGTCTCAGAATGGCGCATCCCTCAAAACGAGGGATTATCCCTCAAATCAGGGGAGAAATTATCCCTCAAATTAGGGGGTGGCTATCCCTCAAAACAGGGGGACACCAAAGACATTATTCCAAAGACAATAAAAACAGATCCCCCTAAAGCCCCCAAGGGGGAATTTTCGGAGGAGGTAATCTCACAGGCAAAACAGGTCCTGGAGTATTACAACGAGCTCACAGGAACCACCTGCCGCTCTGCAGAAGCCTTTGCCGTTCTGCTCACACCACGTTCAGCCCGTGCCGCCTACACCGTGGACGACCTGCAGCTGGTGGTGCGCTGGGTGGTGCTGACCTGGAAGCGCCGCAATGGCACGGTTGCTAAGCCGACTAATATCTGCCGGGTGAACCGTTTCGACGGCTACCTTGCTGACGCTGCTGCCTGGGCTTCCAGCTACGTTGAGATTGACTGCGCAGCTGTGGTTGAGGCTTACAACGAGATTGCCGGTGACCGTCTGCCTCTGGCTGAGCTGGACGATGACCGTGAGAAAGCGATCCGTGACCTGGTCACTCACATGACCCACAAAAATATCGATGCGGTTCGGGCTTATTTCAAGGCGTTTGTGACTGAAGCAAGGCCGCATTACTTCGGCGAGAATCCGTCTGGCTGGCGTGCCAACTTCGATTTCCTGATGAAGCCCGACACGCTTCGCAAAGTGCGGGAGCGTGCGCTATGAGCGACCTGTATCTCGAAGCCAGCGTTATCGGCGCACTGTTAAATGCCGGTCTGACACCTGACGCCAGCGACGTGCTGAACACACTGGACCCTGCAGCGTTCACCAATCCGTTTTATTTCAAGCTCTACGGAGAGATTAAGCGTCAGGCCATTCAGCGCAAGATGATCGACGCGCTGCTGGTTGCGGATGCGATGGGTGATGGTCCCGGCGTATTCGCCGACGTGATGGAAACGGCGAAGGTCGTGCCGAGTCCAGCCAACCTGAAGGGCTACGCCAAGAGTCTGGGCGAGAAGTTCATGATCAGCAGTTTCGTGAAGCTCATGGAAGCCAACTACGACAGCATAACCCTGGCGAACAACCACGATCAGGCACTGGAGAACATTCGGGCGTTTACCAGCCAGGTCATGGCCGTTGGTCGCCCCTCTGATGAGGTCGTGCCGGTTCATATCGATGAACTGATGGGTCCTTACGTTGATGTGCTGGAGCGGCGGGTAACCAACGGTGAGGAGTCTGACACGCTGAAAACAGGGATCTCCGAACTGGACGAAATTACTGGCGGCATGAACGATGAAGATTTCGTTGTTGTGGCTGCTCGACCGGGAATGGGGAAAACCGAGTTCGCGCTGAAAGTGGCCGAGGGAGTTGCCTCGAGTGAGCGTGTAATGGGGGATCACAAGGTTCGCCGCGGTGTGCTGATTTTCACCATGGAAATGAGCAACCAGCAGGTGATTGAGCGTCAGATCGCCGGCGCGTCGAACATGCCGGTATCCAGCCTGCGCAAGCCGTCCCGTATGCACGACGAGGATTGGGGTCGGGTTTCGATGGGGATTCAGCGTCTGACAGGCCTTGATGTCTGGCTCGTCGATGCGGCAAACCTGACCATTGAGCAGATCCGCTCTATCGCAGAACGCCACAAGCGCAAGTTCCCCGGCCTGTCGCTGATCCTTGTCGATTATCTGGGCCTGATTAAAAAGCCTCGAGCAGAACGTAACGACCTGGCGATCGCAGTTATCTCCGGTGGCCTGAAGAACATGGCTAAGGAACTGAAAACGCCGGTTCTGTCGCTCAGCCAGCTGTCACGTGACGTTGAGAAGCGCCCGAACAAACGTCCGGTAAATGCGGATCTGCGCGACGGCGGCAGCATTGAGCAGGATGCAGACAGCATCATCATGCTGTACCGCGATGCCGTCTACAACGAGAACAGCCTGGCGGCGCGCTTCGCCGAAATCATCGTAACGAAGAACCGTTTCGGCGAGCTGGGGACCGTGTACCAGGAGTTCCGCAACGGCCATTTCCACGACACCAACCAGGATGAGGCGCGGCGCATCTGCACCGAGAAGGCTTCAGCCGGACAGCGACAGAGGGAGTTCTGATGCAGGTCTATGACATCTGTCCGTTGCCGAAACCCCGCATGACGCAGAGAGACCGTTGGGCTAAACGCCCGGTGGTTCTCCGGTACCGCGCTTACTGCGACGAGGTGCGATTAAAGCGCCTGCAGCTGCCGGTCAGCGGCTGCCACGTTACTTTCGTGCTGCCAATGCCAGCCAGCTGGAGCAAGAAAAAGCGCAGCGCCAGTATTGGTCAGCCGCATCAGCAAAAACCGGACGTGGACAACCTGATGAAAGCGCTGATGGATGCCTTGTTTGCCGATGACAGCAGCGTGTGGGATTTCCGCGTATCAAAAATATGGGGCGAAACCGGCAGTATCCGGATCGCCAGCATCGCGCCGTCGGCGCACCAGTCAGGAGAATAAAACGTGAAAGGACTGACCGAGATCCAGAAAAACATGTGCCGCTTTATCCGGCAGTACGCTGCTGAGAATGGCTGCGCGCCAACACGTGTGGAGATAGCCACTCACTTTGGCTGGAAGTCCGCTAACGCCGCTGAAGCGCACATTAAAGCGCTGGTGAAAAAGGGCGCGCTCTA
Source organism: Pantoea coffeiphila (assembly GCF_016909495.1). Taxonomy (GTDB): domain Bacteria; phylum Pseudomonadota; class Gammaproteobacteria; order Enterobacterales; family Enterobacteriaceae; genus Erwinia; species Erwinia coffeiphila. Next base: position 6,254 of record NZ_JAFBFW010000015.1, read on the forward strand.
CAGTAAGCCGCGCTGCTCGCGTGCGCTGAAAGTGCTGGTGGACGTTTAACACCTGGCCGCTGGCCACCTGCCGTACCGGATAACAAGAACATACCAGAGGGGATACACGTGAGAATCGAAGCCGCATTAAAACATTTCAGCCCGAAAACGATGATGATCACCGACAGCCCCGGCGCTACCAGCTCGGAGAATATCGACGGCACACACGTCATGGCCGCGATCGGCATGTGCCAGGCTAAAGCTGCTTTCGGCATGAGTGCGTATCTGGGAAAAGCAGGTATCAGTCAGCAGGATCGGGATAAGGCAGTGCAGCACCTGCTGGCGTATGCCCGCAAAACCGCGCCTGCGCTTCTCAGGAAGGCCGCAGCAGGAAAATTGAGTCAGTGTCTTTTTGTACTGGCTAAATTCGCCTATGACGATTACGCGCGTTCTGCTGCCGATACGCATGATTGTCCTGACTGCGTAGGCAGGGGAGTGACTAACACGCTGGCCAGAGTGATGACGCATCCCGGTTGTGGAGAAAAAACGGCTCCAACGTATCAGATGCAACTGGTGGAAAATCAGTGTGTGACATGTCACGGAAAGGGAAAGTTGTCAGCGCGCTGCCGTTGCGGCGGTTCCGGCAAGGTCCGGGATCTGAAGCGGTCGAAACTGCTCGGCGTGCCAGTTGAGAAGGATTGCGATCGATGTGATGGGCTGGGCTTCAGGCGGCAGCCTTCGACGGTTGCGTTTAAAGCGATCCGGGCGTTGGTGCCTGAACTGACGCAATCGTCATGGTCGCGTAACTGGAAGCCATTCTATGACGGGCTGATCGTTAAATGCGAAGCTGAGGAAAGCCAGGCTGATTCGATTTTCAATAAAGTGACGCGATAATACGAATTTATGCATCGAAAGTGGTTGCATTTTGCATAACTTTGACCAATTATATCTCTCATCGTGGGATTTCAATGCCCACAGGTACTTAAACGAATTCAGAGGCTGCGCAAATGCGGGGCATTTTTATTAGCTTTTTTCTGTCAATCTACTATCTTCAAGTTGATGACAACTCTATGCGCCTCCCGTCCGAAGGAGTGACATTTAATCAATGATGATATACAGGCGCACCAAATCTTAGGCTCTGCTAGTGCAGGGCCTTTTTTTAGTGCTAAATTTTGAGTCTCTCCTGCCGTAATGGCGATTCATCTCTGATTAATCTGAATCTATAAAGGATACATACCCAGAACAGAGCTCGGCTTTGACTCTGATTTTATCTTGTTTAGAATCGTGCAGGTTACGGTGAATCCCCCTAAGCGGAGGGGCTAAGACAGGTCAACATATCCTGTTGCCAGGAAGCGAATCAGGTTCTGTCTTTTCTGATTTACCGGGAGGCACCCGGCACTGAAACTTCATGATGTCACAATTTTCAGCAACTAAATCAAGGCTCACTTCGGTGGGCCTTTCTTGCATCTTGCAAGCATGATTAGTGCAAGAAGTAATGACTTTCGTAAGCAGTAACGGTTTGAATTTCCTATGGTAAAGGCTTAATAGTTCTTCGTGGGCTGTATAATTTCCCACCAAACATTATGAAGCCTCCATTGATCCATTGTGTAACTTGTTGGGGGCGTACTCCCACATATCGAGCGAATTCTGCCTGGTTACCAGAAAAATAAATGTCGATGTATTGTTGTAAGTTCATTTTTAAATTTCCTCTTAATTGATTTCTAAGAATCATTAATAATAATTTTAATTAAAAGTATCATTGTCTCTTTGGGTTATTTGAAAATCCATTCACAAACAAGTACATCAACCTTAGAACAGCATAGCTATAACTTAAAGTTTTTCACTTTATGTCATTCCTTTTTCATCCTCCTAATTGAACAGCGCCACGGCAATGCCGGAGGTGAGAGATATGCGTATGCCTAACAATCCCCACAACTGGGCTGAGTTCAGTGAAATCATTGCCGCGTGGTGGCGCGGAGATACGCCGGTTGGCTCAGTTCTACTGGCGTTTGTAATGGCCGTCTTGCGTATTGCCTACACCGGCGGCGGCTGGAAAAAAATGGTGTTAGAGGGATTGCTTTGCGGTGCTCTGACTTTGAGCGTTGCCTCTGGCCTTGAATATCTGGAGCTTTCACGCTCCCTGTCGATCGCCATTGGTGGCGGTATCGGCTTTATCGGAGTGGAGCAGTTCAGAAAGCTTCTTCTCGCCATCCTGAATACCCGCTTCGGAAACTCTCCAAGGGCATAACAATGAACCAATCACAATTTCAACGGGCGGCTGGCATCAGCGCCGGGTTAGCTGCGCGCTGGTTTCCGCACATTGATGCCGCAATGGCCGAGTTTGGCATCAACAGCCCAATAGCTAAGGCGATGTTTATTGCTCAGGTTGGCCATGAGTCTAACGGCTTCAGCGCTACACGTGAGAGCTTTAATTACAGCGTACAGGCTCTGATTGTCACGTTTGTACCGAAGCGCCTTACAAAAGACCAGGCGCTGAAGCTTGGCAGAAAGCCGGGTGAAAGTGCTTTACCCATTGAACGGCAGAAGGCGATCGCAAATCTGGTGTACCAGAAGCGATTCGGCAACAACCTGCCGGGTGATGGCTGGAAGTATCGCGGTGGAGGACTCATTCAGACCACGTTCCTTGATAACTACCGTACAACCGGCAACGCCATAAAGGTTGATCTCGTCAGCCAGCCTGAACTGCTTGAACTGGAGCAGAACGCTGCTCGTAGCGCGGCATGGTTCTTTGTTTCTAAAGGCTGCATGAACTGGTTGCACAGTATCGAAAACGTAACCCGAATTATTAATGGCGGGACTAACGGCCTTGATGACCGCAAAGCCCGCTACACCCTGGCAAAAAGCATTCTCGTATAAGGAGTCTTATGAACTACCTGATTAATCGCCTGAAAGAGGCATCTACCTGGCGCGGCATTATTCTCGTTTTTGCAGGGGTTTTTGGCTGGCAGATGCCGCCTGGTATTCAGGAAACGGTCATTGCCGGTGGTGTGGCACTGGCTGGTGTGGTCGGTGCTGTGGTGCCAGATACCGTGAAAAAGTGAGCTCAGGCCAATAATTAAAATTGGCCTGATAAATTAATTACTGAGTGCTTTTCTGAATCGCTTTACCGCCTGCTGAGATATCTTCTCCGACTCCGCGAGTGGTGTTGCAGGCAGTCAATACAGAAGAAAGAACAATGACAGAGAGGATGGATAAGACGAATTTTTTCATCTGAACTTCCTTTTAACGATTGTTGAATAACCGGAATTTGGTCCTAGTTTCAAGGGTGTCAGACCTCATTAATCAATTATGAAAGGTTGATAAATGGGGGACGCCTTATGGATTTACCGGAAGATGAGCTATCTGAAAAAAATTAAGTACTTCGCTGTTGTATCTGAAAAAAAACCGCGTCAGGTAAGGGGTGAAAACTCTGACGCGGTACTTTCAAAGAAAACAACAATAACGAATTCCAGATAGACAAGATAAGTAATAGCGGATAATTCTCACATTTCCAGCTACATATGAAATATTTTGAAAAATATTTCCAAGCCCAGCCTGCCGAGGTATCTATGACCGAAATTACAACCGAACAGACTAACCAGCTGGAGCTGCTGCAGACGCTGAACTATGACACTGCCGCGGCTAAAGTGGCTGTTGCCTTTATCCAGAACGATGCGTTCAAGCACCGCCTGTTCATCAACCAGTTCAGCCGTGCTTACTCCGAGAGCGATTATGTGGCGCGTGCGACCAAAGCCGTGCAGGAGTCAGTGGAAGCGCTGGCCGTGCTGAACGACACCGACACCGCAACCGAATAACCCCTCCGGGCGGGCGCAGGCCGTCGCCGTCTTTCTGTGTCAGCATCGATCTGTGAGTCCTGACAGTTAGCGCACAGAGAGAATCAAAAACGCCAATACCGTGTTACTCCTGACTCCACGCAGGGGCGTTCACTCATGGTCGCCAGTCGCTGCGATGGTAGATGAAAGCGATTTTACAAAGTTCTGCAAATGGTGCTGATTAAGCGCCATTGCCAGAGTTTTGTGGATGTTTCGTCAGAGGCCGGTTAACTGTATCGCCGGGTTTATATCAACTGAACCAGCAGGAAACTCTGAATGGCTATTGGAATACTGACCTACAAAGTAACGCTACGGCGTTTTATGAAGCCGATCCTCATTATCGGAGCACTGACTAAATGGGACTGGCTTGTAAATTTATGCTTCAAAATGGAACTAATCCGCGAAGGCGAAGAGGTCACTCTGCATGGCGATAAGCGATAGCGATCTGGAAAGACCAGCGCCACCCGCCAGCCTGCTTAACGAGTTCCACCCATACATCCGGCTGCTCCCCGCACCAGAAATCGGTGAATGGGTACAAAACCACATTCTTTCTGCTGACGGCTACCTGCATAACCCTGACCACGGGCACCTGATTGACGCTGATATCCGCTTCCTGTGGGCTGCTAATGGCTTCACGAAGAAGGGCCGCGTTGTTCTGGGCCAGGCCGAATCAGTGATGATGCGTGCCGGTGGTTGGCAGAAGGCCCGCATGGAACAGCAGATGTATGAGTGGTTCGGCGAAGTGCCGAAGTTCATCATCACCCTGGCTGCTGACTTTTGCGCTCAGTGCACGGATCTGGAGTTCTGCGCGCTGGTTGAGCATGAGCTGTACCACATCGCGCAGCAGGTTGATGAGTTCGGCGCGCCTGCATTCACCCGTGACGGTGAGCCAAAGCTGACCATGCGCGGGCATGACGTGGAAGAGTTCATCGGCGTGGTGAGGCGCTACGGTGCCAGTGACGATGTGCAACAGCTGATCGACTCCGCAGCGGAGCGGCCGGAGGTAGCGAAATTAGACATAGCCAGGGCGTGCGGCACTTGCCTCATGAAACTGGCGTGATTACCTGGACTGACCTGGACGGATGGTGAATTATGGCGGCGCTTAAAAATGACGTAAAAGCGTACATAGTTCAATCGCTTGCGTGCTTCGACAGCCCCTCTCAGGTGGTAGAGTCTGTCCAGGTGGAATTTCGGGTGAAAGTGACCCGGCAGCAGGTCGAATCCTACGACCCGACGAAGGCCAGCGGCAAAGCGCTCGCGGCGCGCTGGGTCGACATGTTCAACGCCACCCGCGCCCGTTTCCAGAACGAAATCGCCGATATCCCGATCGCCAACAAAGCCTACCGGCTGCGCGTGCTCGACCGCATGGCAACGCGTGCGGAGGGCATGAAGAACCTCGCGATGACCGCCCAGCTGATGGAACAGGCGGCTAAAGAGGTGGGGGACGCGTACAGCAATAAACAGAAGGTGGAGCATACCAGCCCTGACGGCACCATGACCCCGAGGCCGACAACAATTCGACTGATAGGGGTAGAGCCAAAAGATGGAAAGCCAGGTTGATCTGCCTATCCCCGCAAAGCTGGTACCGGTATTTGCTACCGAAGGCGTGCGCTATCGCGGCGCATTTGGTGGACGTGGCTCGGCGAAGACCCGCACCTTTGCCCTGATGAGTGCGGTCAAAGCGTATCAGGCCGCAGAGAGCGGGCTGAGCGGCGTGATCCTCTGCGCCCGCGAGTATATGAACTCGCTGGAAGAATCCTCGATGGAGGAAATAAAGCAGGCGATCCGTTCGGTCCCCTGGCTCGATGACTATTTCGACATCGGCGAGAAGTACATCAGAACCAAAAATCGTCGGGTTGGTTATGTGTTCTGTGGCCTGCGGCATAACCTCGACAGCATCAAATCCAAAGCGCGGATTCTCGTCGCATGGGTTGATGAGGCCGAATCCGTTTCCGCCACGGCATGGAAGAAGCTACGCCCAACCGTGCGTGAGAAAGGCTCAGAAATCTGGGTAACCTGGAACCCGGAAAAAGATGGCAGTGCCACCGACAAGCTATTCAGGAAGAACCCGCCGCAAAGCTCGATGGTTGTCGAGATGAACTACGGTGATAATCCATGGTTCCCTGACGTGCTCGAAGAAGAGCGACAGGAAGACCTGAGAAACCTCGATTACGCCGATTACGCGTGGATCTGGGAAGGTGCTTACCTCGAAAACTCCGATAAGCAGGTGCTGGCCAATCGCTACGTGGTTCAGGACTTTGCTTCCGACCTCTGGCAAAAAGCAGATCGCCTGCTGTTTGGCGCTGACTTCGGTTTCGCCAAAGACCCCAGCACACTGTTGCGCATGTTCATCCTCGATAACAGCCTGTACATCGAGTACGAGGCCTACGGGACTGGCGTTGAGCTGGATGATATGTGGAAGTTTTACGCTGGCAAGGAAGAGGCCAGGCCTAAGCAACTGGAGGAATGGAAGGTCACTGACGAAGCGAAATACCCCGGCATTCCTCAGTCCCGCAGATGGCCTATTAAGGCTGACAACTCGCGGCCAGAGACGATAAGCCACATTAAGAGTCAGGGGTTCAATATTGCTTCCGCTCAGAAGTGGCAGGGAAGCGTCGAAGACGGTATTACCTGCCTGCGCGGCTTTAAGCAGATCGTCATCCACACCCGCTGCAAAGAGACAGCCAAAGAGGCCCGGCTCTATTCGTACAAAACTGACCGCATCACCGGTGAGGTGCTCCCTGTCATTGAGGATAAGCACAACCACTGCTGGGACGCCGCTCGTTATGGCCTCGATGGCTATATCAAGCACAAGCCACAGTCAGCAGGGATGATGATTCCAAAGCGCCTGCGTGGCAGGTAAAACAAATTCACTGGAAACAGCATGAACAAAAACCTTCAACTGGCCGTCAACCATGCGTTGAACGACGCCCGGATGGCTCGCGCCCGCTTGGGAATGCTGTCACCGACCATGGGTCTGGATTCGAAGCGCAGCAGTGCCTGGTGTGAGTACGGATTTAAAGAGGATATCTGCTTCGATGATCTGTACAGCCTGTTCCGGCGTGGTGGTATTGCGCATGGTGCTGTGCGGAAGCTGGCCGGTGCATGCTGGCAGACCAACCCGGAGATTATCGAAGGAGAGGAGAAGGATGAAACCAGCGCAGTGACGGCCTGGGAGCGTAAGGCCAAAGCCGTATTTACTCACCGATTCTGGCGTGCCTTCGCTGAGGCTGATATGCGCAGGCTGGTCGGTCGCTACTCCGGCATTCTGCTGCATATTCGAGACAACAAAGACTGGAACCAGGCTGCCACACGTGGCGCAGGTCTGGAGAAAATCACTGTAGCCTGGGCTGGCGCATTAACCGTCAAGGTGTGGGACAACGGGCTTAACTCGCGAACGTACGGCCAGCCTAAAATCTGGGAGTACGTGGAGCACTCGCCTGGCGGCCAGCAGCGCAGGGTAGATGTTCATCCAGACCGTGTATTTATCCTCGGTGATTATACCGACGATGCGATCGGCTTCCTGGAGCCAGCCTATAACGCCTTCGTCAGCCTGGAAAAGGTTGAGGGCGGGTCCGGGGAATCCTTCCTGAAGAACGCAGCGCGCCAGCTCAATATCAACTTTGAGAAAGAGATCGACTTCGGCAACCTCGCGTCACTTTATGGCGTGAGCGTTGAGGAACTGCAGGACAAGTTCAACGAAACCGCCGTGGAAGTGAACCGGGGTAACGACGTCACGCTGACAACTCAGGGAGCAACGGTAACACCGCTGGTAACTTCCGTTGCCGATCCAGGGCCGACCTATAACGTGAACCTGCAGACTGCTGCCGCCGCGCTGGACATCCCGACAAAGATACTGGTCGGCATGCAGACGGGTGAGCGCGCGAGCACCGAAGACCAGCGTTATTTTAATGCGCGCTGCCAGTCTCGCCGCGGTGACCTGTCGTTTGATATCGAGGACTTCTGCGACAAGCTGGCCGATCTGAAAATTATCGATGCAGTGGCTCATAAGGCCGTGGTTTGGGATGACCTTAACGCGCAAACAGCATCGGAAAAGCTTGATAGCGCCCTGAAGATGGCACAGATCAACACGGCACTGGTCGCAACCGGAGAGCAGGCATTTAGTGGTGAAGAGATTCGGGTGGCAGCTGGTTATGAAGGTTCGCCGGAGCCGTTAGGAGAAACGGATGATGAAGAAGACACCGAAACCACCAATACTACCGGGAAACAATAAAGACCCGACCGGAGTAGATTGGCTGGAGCGAGGGGCAATGAAAGAGTTTGCCCGACGCATGAAGAAAATCGGCTCCGCTTACGCCGAAGCACTCGAACGATTCCCTGCAACACTCGCAGTAAACGCCCGCTACGAATACCAGCTCGATCCCATTCTACTGACGATGGTCCTTAATGACGCCAGCCTGTTGGTCGATTCTGTGCTGCTGGACGGTGACCAGAACAATCTCTGGTTCACTGAAGCCTATGTTGAACCAGCAGCAACGCGTGGCACTGCGCAGGCATGGACAAACCTGAGTCAGCAATCAGCAGTGTATGCGGCCAGCACAGAGTCATTTCAGGCTCTCCTTCTTACTACAGCCTATCAGCGCCGCATGTCTCTGGTTTATGCCCGGGCGTTTGAAGAAATGAAAGGCCTGGCGGCAGACACTAAGCGCAACATGGCGCGCGTACTGACCGATGGGATCGGGAGGGGCCTGAATCCTCGCGAAGTGGCTCGCAACCTGCGCAACCAGGTGGGGATAGAAACTCGCCGGGCTAACACCATTGCCCGTACTGAAATTACCGGCGCACTGCGCCGTGCCCGATGGGATGAAGCTACCGATGCACGCGATGTGCTCGGCCTGCGGATCATGCTCCTGCATTACTCAGCACTAAGCCCCACAACCCGTCAGAGCCATGCCATCCGCCATGCTCATCTCTACACCGTCGAAGCGGTGCGGGAGTGGTACTCAACAGGTGCAAACGCCATTAACTGCAAATGCTCGCAGGTGGAGACGCTGGTTGACGAGAAAGGGAATCCGCTCAATCCGAAGGTGATCGAGCTGTCCCGTAAAGAGTTCGAAATCCAGTGGCAAAAACTGGCCGCCAACAAATCACTATGTCATTGCTGCGCAAAGGCAGCCTGAGGTTAAACCATGCCAATGCAAGTCAACGTCACCACGCGGGTGAATAGTCAGTCTATTCGCCGTGAGGTTTATAACGGTCGCGATCACATCGTTATCCCAAGCTATACGCTGCCGGCTAACGTCATCATGAACAACGAACTTTATCCGGACTCGGAGATAGACGCCCATTATCAGGGGCTGGAAGGCACGCTTGCGCCACTTGGACATCCGACGGTGAACGGACAGTTTGTTTCTGCCTTCTCTCCGGAGGGTATCAACGTTGGCTATGCCGGTGCCTGGAACCGCAACGTGAAGAAGTCGGGCAACCGCATTTACGTTGAGAAGTGGGTGGATGTGCTGAAAGCCAATGAAAGCGCTGGCGGCCGGGAGCTTATAGAGCGAGTGGAAGCTATTGAGCGTGGTGAAGATGTTCCGCCGATCCATACCAGTGTTGCTGTGTTCCGTGATCAGCTTCCGGCCAGCGCCGAACAGAAAGCAATGGGAGCTGAGTTCGTAGTGAAGATCCACGCGATGGATCATGACGCAATTCTGTTGCACGAAGTAGGCGCTGCGACACCTGAGCAGGGAGTGGGCCTGATGGTGAATGCCGATCTGGCCAGGCCGTTGCAGGTTAACTCTGGCGTGCTGGTGGGTGAGTCCTACCGCGAGCGTGAAAGACGCCTCGAAAAAGCAGCGCGCGACCAGTTCGCGACCGGACCGGACGATTATGCCTGGGTGGCTGATTTCACCGACTCGCAGGCGATCATTATTCGTAACGGGGGAGATGCACAGGTCTTCGGCTACACCTCTGATGGCGGAAAAATTACGTTTGAAGCCGATGGCACAAAGGTTACCCGTCAGGAGTCCTGGGTGGCGATTGCTGCTAACAAGTTCAAATCCTTTTTTACTCTGCAGGATGCCCCTGCAACAAACCACCGAACGGAGGGCGAGATGCCTTTAACTACTGAAGAGAAACAAGAGCTGATCACGGAAATCGGTAAAGGCCTGGCCGCCAATCTCGCTGACGCGCTGAAACCGGTAACCGAGCAAATTCAGCAACTGCAGACTAATCAGACGCAGATCACCGATGCGCTCACAGCCAATACTCGCGCTGAAGAGACAACCAAGCGTACTGCCGTTGCTGCTGTTCATGGTGAGATCGTGGCAAATGCGCTGTCCGGTGAAGCGCTAGATGCCATGTTTAAGTCACTGGGCGCTGCCACACCGCTGGGGGCTAATTCCGCAACCAACCCGGCACCTACTGGTGCACCTGACTACAAAACCTACTTTAACGGAGGTGCCGCATAATGGCCCGTTATCGCCGAGTAAATATTGACGGCCAGTCCCTTTATAAGACTGAAACCCGCGTGGCCGTCGCTGCAATTCTTCCTGGTACAGCAGCTGTGATCAACAGCAGTGACCAGTTCGCGCAGGCCACAGCTGCAGCTGGTCGCCTGTACATCATCGATGTCGCTTATCACCAGGGGCTTAAAATCACCGAACCTGTGCCAGCGGGTGATTCTGCTGTTGGGAATTATGTCGAAGAGGGACGCGAACTGGCGCTCCTCTGCGTGCCCGGCATCTACAAGAAGGACAGCCCGATCAAGCTCGGCTCAAATGGCCAGTTCACGCTGGCTACCTCTGACACCGATACGGTGATTGGTTACAGCCAGGACGAAGCGACGATCGCTGCCAGCACCACCGACTTTATCCGCGTGCGTATGCGCGTCGGTACCGTAGCCTCAGGCGCGTAATCAGGAGAATACAATGTACTTTACCGCTGAAACACTGGCTGCAAACAGCCGCCTGCGCGCCCACTGGGGCGAACTGTGGGCCAACCGCGATATCTTCAATACCCAGCATAACTTGATGGTCAATGCTTACCGTAGTGGCATGACGCCTGAAATGCTGGCGGCGAACGCCGTAGGGGGCTTTACTCGCGAGTTCTGGGCCGAGATTGACCGCCAGGTCATCCAGATGCGCGATCAGGAAGTCGGGATGGAAATCATCAATGACCTGATGGCGGTGCAAACCGTGCTGTCGATCGGCAAAACGGCAAAGCTCTACACCGTAGCCGGCGATATCGCCGATGATGTTTCGGTGAGCATTGACGGTCAGGCGCCGTACTCCTTCGACCACACCGACTATGACAGCGACGGTGATCCGATTCCGGTTTACACCGCGGGATACGGTGTGAACTGGCGTCATGCAGCAGGACTCAGTTCTGTGGGCATTGATGCCGCGCTCGACGCGCAATCCGCGAAGATGCGCAAATTCCACAAACGCCGCGTAAAAGGCTATCTGGACGGTAATGCCACAGTGTCAGTTGATGGCCTCAAGTCTCAGGGTATCCGCACACACCGCAACACGGCCAAGATCAACCTCGGTTCAGGTGCCGGTGGCGTTAACATCAACCTGACTACTGCCACCCCGGCTCAGTTACTGGCTTTCTTTGGCCCGACCGGCGCTTTCGGCCTGACTGCGCGCGCGAACAAAGTCACGGTCTACGATGTGCTTTGGGTCAGCGACGAAATCTGGGCAAATATGGCTAAGCCATACCTGATTGAAGTCGGCGGTGGTACAAATGCGATGGTGAGCGGCACTGTGCTGGATGCTATTTCGAAGTTCATTCCGGCAAAAGAAATCAAGCCGACCTACGCGCTAACCGGTAATGAATTCTTCGCTTACCAGCGCCGACAGGACGTGATCACCCCGCTGGTTGGTATGGCCGTTGGCGTTGTTCCGCTGCCTCGTCTGATGCCGCAGAGCAACTACAATTTCCAGATCATGTCTGCTGAAGGTCTGCAGATCAAGAAGGACGGCGAAGGTCTGTCCGGCGTGGTCTACGGCGCTAACCTGGCATAAGGGGAAAATCATGACTGAAAAATACCAGGTAACGAAGGCGTGGCATGGCGTGGCTGTTGGAGATGTTGTGGAACTGGAGAAGCTCCACCCGTCACTCAAGTCCCACGTGCTTAAGCTGTCCGATAACGCTGTATCCGGTTTTGCTCCTGCCACGCCGGACGGGACGAGCGAGAAGCAGGCCCGTAAACTGGCCATCGCCAATCGCCTGACTGAACTCGGGATTGAGTTCAAAGGCAACTTGGGAGCTGAGAAGCTCGCGGAGCTGCTGCCGGATGGTGAGCTGGAAAAGCTTTTCCCCACTGAATAATGACCGCCGCCCTGGCGGTTTTTTATGCCCTGTTTCGGCAGGGCTGCGAGGTTTTCATGGTCACCCAGGAACAGGCAAAACAGTATCTGGAGAGCCAGGGCATTACTTTGCCTGACTTCATTCTTGGCGCGCTGGTTGAGCAGGCAAACGGTATTCAGGAGTGTCTGGATGCTCACTATTCGCCAGCTACAGCGCTACTTATCCAGATGTACCTGCTCGGTCTCATGGGGCTGGGGCAGGGAGATAAGTACATAAGCTCGCAGTCAGCACCTTCCGGCGCATCCCGTTCATTTCGTTATGGCTCGTTTGCCGATCGCTGGAAAGGCTCGCTGGGGTTGTTGCGTGGCCTGGATAAAAAGGGGTGTGCAACAAGCCTCATCCCTGCGGACCCGACTCAACAGGCTTTTGCTGGCATCTGGATCGGCAAAGGTGGCTGCATGTGTGGAGGTAAGTAATGTCCGAACCGAAAGACGAGCCGGAAGAAAATCCGGACTGCGAGAAGTGCCCGGACTGCCCCGGCTGCCCGGATCAGCATCTGGAGTATCCATTGTGAGCAGCGCAGCCAACTGGAGCTACACCGCGACCGCGACAATCTGGCGGCGCATACGCGATGCTGACGGTAGCGATACCGACGGCGGAGGTCAGCCGTACGGATGGGAAACGCCGGTTGCTGTAATGATGGACTACCAGGGCGGTCTCTCAGCAAAGATCGGTGATATTGGCCGGGAAATTGTGGTCAAGAATACGATTTGGACGGAGTACGCAGAGGCCAGACAGGGGGATTACATCCTGATCGGGGCATCATCAGCATCAGTACCGCCTGAAGAGGCCGACGAGATAAGGCAGGTGATTCGCTTCGCTGATACGTTCGAACGAATTGCCGATGATTTTGCACTGATTACCGGAGTCTGATTATGGGCGCTAAAGTTCGCGGTATCCGCGAGGCTAAAGCTAACCTCGATCGCATTATCAAGGGCGTTCAGGGGCGAAAGGTTGTTCGTGCGTTGCAGTCGGCAATGCTTATTGGCAGCTCACAGGCGGCGCTTTATACGCCGATTGACACTTCAACGCTCATCAACAGCCAGTTCCGGGAAATCACTGCTAACGGCGTCAGAGTGACCGGTCGTGTTGGTTATACGGCGTCTTATGCAGTCTTTGTTCACGATCCGGAAGTGAAACAGAACTTCAGGCGCTCGACCGCGCAGAAAGAGTTCTTAAAGAAAGGCTTCGAAGACACCCGCAGCCTGATCGACGCGGCGGTTAAGAAGGAGCTGAAGCTATGACACCGGCGATGTATATGCGCCTGAAAGACCTTTTTGTCGCCGAAGGGCTCACTGCCGGCTTTAAGGTGCAATGGCGACAATGGCGGGACTCAGGCAAAGATGCCGATCAGTTCATCGTATTCCGGCCATCGGGCGGTACCAATCTCGAGTACGACCGCGGCGGCGACTGGTATGTGATGGTCGATGTTATCGCGTCCAAATCGAATCCTGATGCCGCAGATACAGCGGTCAACGCCATTGTTTCCTATATCAGCGCGCAGATCGATGCTGACGACTGTGTTGGTGCGCTCAGCCTTGTTGGCAGCATTCCGTCAGCCATACCCACTGAGGAGGGCCGGTTAGTTACCCGGCTGCTCGTCTCATGCACATACGGCGAATAATCGCCAGAATCAACCATCAGGCTGCCATCTGGCGGCCTTTTTTATTTGAGAGGTACACATGCAGGGCTGCCAGAATGACACCGGTAAGCTGATCGGGAAAACAGCGGTACTCCGCATGGCTTATGGCTGTGCTGATACTGTTCCGGCTCTTTCCGAATGGAAGCGCCTGGGCGCGCTAACCACTAAAGGTTTTGACTACTCCATGAATACCGTCACCTCTGAGGCTGACGATACGAAAGGTCTGGTTGAGAACCTGGTCAACAATATGGACTTCACTATTTCTGGTGAAGGTGAGTTCCGCAAGAAAGACAAGGGGACGGAAGTCGGTGCCATCGCTATTTCGAAGTACATTTTCGATGAAGTGCAGGCTGGCCGGCAGCCGACCCTCTGGGTCCGTTTCGACTTCGTTGGTGAAGATGCCGGAACCTACATCATGGGGTATTTCAACACTACTTCATGGTCTGGCGATTTCGGAACATCCGACATTTCCACCTTCTCCGGTGAGTGGAAGGTCTACGATGCTGACACCGTCGTGTTTGAGGTGGCAGGCCCGGCGCTGGCGTTCACCACGAATCTGACGGCAACTAAAAGTGTTGCGGCCGGATCGGCTCTGAATATGCCAGTGGTGGTGGCGGGCGGTACGGCGCCTTATACCTACGTCTGGAAGAAAGACGGAGCGGTTATCAGCGGACAAACGACGGCCACGTTTAACAAGGCCAGTGCTGTGTCTGGCGATGCAGGCGTTTACACCTGCGAAGTCACTGACTCTTCAGCTTCACCGGTGAAAATCACTTCTGCCGCCTGTACTGTCACCATCAGCTAACTGCCCGATACCGCGTGAGCAGTACAAAGGGCGTTCCGGCGCCCTTGATACTGTTTATGGAGCAACTATGAATCCGATTAAAGAGTTAGGCGAATGCGTGATCGGTACCGATGACCGGGATTACTTTTTTCGTCCGTCATTTCGCAATATGGCGCGTATTGGTGAGCCGGCTGAAATCGTCCAGGCTTTCTATGACCTGTGCAACGATGAGGTCACGCCATTACTTCATCGTGCCGCCCAGGCCTATATCCGCGACGATTACAGCAGCCTGCCTGACTGTGTACAGCGCTTTATCCAGAGTGGATTATTAAATCGCAGGGCTATCATGGCCGCTCATACCGTTCTGACCGCGTGCTGCGACGATGATATCGGGGAGTTGGTCGGATGGATGAGGCCAGGGAAGACGGGAAAGCGCGGATTTGTCTGGCGGCCCGGTAGCATGCCGCCAGAAAACATGGTTATCGTCGCGCAAAACCTGATGATGCACGGCATCGTCGGCAAAGCGAAGGTGCGCAAACTGCAGCGCTATGAGTCAAATGATACCACTGCTGAGTTTCGTGGTGCCGAGTACATCATGGCGGCGCGTAATCACTTTGGCATCAGTCGGGGCGAGGCTGAGAATCTCACGATGACTGAGTTTGCCATGATGATTAACGTCAAATACCCGAACCAGAAAGGCTTTACCCGGGAAGAGTACGACGAAGTCATGGATGAAGACGATCGCCGCTGGCAGGCAATGATGGCGCAGGAACAGGGCTGACGTCGGATGATATTTTGCTCGCAAATCGAAAATGAGAGCGAAAACAAGTGAAAAAAATACAGCTAGCTAATAGTGATGACGTCAGTTAATCTCCAATGGTTCCTAAAGGGTTCCAAAAAAAATCACATTTAGATATGATTTAATTGAGAATTATAAGGAGTTGGTTGCTTTTTCTTTGGTTTTTCTGATCATTTTCGGAGATTTTTTTGAAAATAACCAATAAACACTACGGGAACCTGATGCTCTCAACCGATCTTGAGATGGCCGGTCTACTATCGGGTGATCTTATAGTCTCTTATGGTTGTACAGCACTTGTTAGTGGCATTGTAGCCGGAAGAATCTTTGTTGAGTCTGGAGGAAGACTTTTACTTAATGGCTCAGCTTTGAACGGGATTACTAACAGAGGTGGTATTGTAGAAATATATGGTGTTGTGGATGGTGGAATCGAAGAAATTTCTGGTGAAACAGTGATTAGTTCGCGAGCTGTTGTACGCTAGCAATTTGATGATTTGTTCAGGTGCTCGGAAATGAGCATGCTTCCCATTGCGCCGCTTCCCCGCTACGATCTGGTGACTTGTTACTAATGGGGATAGGGATGTGAAAAAAATCTTGCTGGTAATTTCTTTTTTGTTGGCGTGTAACACTGCAACAGCATCAGATAAAATGACTGAAAAGAACAAAAAATGGCTATTAACTCAACCCGGAGTATCTGAGATAGGGTGCAACTCTTTTGAAGATAGCACATACTCTTTCACTAAGAGAGATGGATTCTATATAAAAGAATCATCCTTCAAGAAGCCAAAGCTTTTTGAAGATAGTAAACTTGTGTGTGATCTATGGGCTGATATGGATGATCGGGAAAAGCCCACGCTTTATGTCATTGAAGAAGCAAAAATAGATGATGTTAAAGTTAAATTATTTCAAAGTGGCGGCTCTGGTACAGTAGGAAGAGAGTATAGTGACAAGGCATCATGGCAATTTGGTTGTAAGACTGACTCTATGACCGATGAGTATAATTGCCATATTTATCAGAAGCACCTTTATATAGTAAAAGATAAGGATGGCTATCATGTCATCGTCGGTTCTGAACATTTCCCGAAAACTCACTCCTTCATCAGAATTGGCAATGAAAAACCTATAGAGTCAGGTGATGATGGTGTTTTCCCTGCAGAACAGTCTGGTGAAATTATCGAAGCGCTATCATCAGGAAGCAAAGTAAAGACACGATACACAAAGTGGCCATATGAAAATCCAGTGGATGAAAATATTGATATGAAATATTTTGATGTATCCAAAAAGGTGTTGGATGTTATTTTTGAAAGCCATAATTGATCAGTAAAGTCATAAAAACCTCGCTGCGGCGGGGTTTTTTTATGTCCGGAGAAAATTAAATGTCAGAGAACGCAGGTGGAATTTATTACGATATCGAAATGGATGTGCGCGGATTACTGACTGCACAGCAACGTGTCAATCAGCGCCTCGATCTGATGGAGCGTGGTTTCGACAGCACAACACGGTCTATTAATAACACTGAACGCTCGATGTCCAGCCTCTCAGGTGTTGCTGTAGCGCTTGCCGCTGCGCTCTCTGTGAAGCAGGTTTCTGAATACGCTGATGCCTGGGCTACCGTAAATAATAAATTAGCCAACTCGCTGCGTCCGAATGAACAGCTCGCGGAAGTGACTGAGCGCGTATTTAACATTACTCAGCAGACGCGCGGCAGTTTAGATGCCACTGCTTCGCTTTATGCGCGCCTGGAAAGGGCGACCCGGCAGTATGGGACAAGCGCTGGCGATCTGAGCAAGCTGACGACGATCATAAACCAGGGCTTTGTGGTTTCAGGTGCGACAGCGCAAGAAGCGGAAAACGCAATAATTCAGCTGTCCCAAGGCCTTGCGTCCGGCGCTCTGCGTGGTGAGGAATTTAACTCAGTAAATGAGCAGGGTAACCGCCTGATCGTCGCGCTGGCTGACTCCA
Organism: Pantoea coffeiphila; assembly: GCF_016909495.1. GTDB lineage: Bacteria > Pseudomonadota > Gammaproteobacteria > Enterobacterales > Enterobacteriaceae > Erwinia > Erwinia coffeiphila. The sequence continues at coordinate 23,581 of NZ_JAFBFW010000015.1, forward strand.
TGGGAGTCAGTATCGGTCAGATGCGGAACATGGCCGCACAGGGCAAACTAACGACAGATGTGGTGGTAAATGGCCTGCTTTCTCAGGGGGCGGTGATTGGTGCTGAGTTTGCCAATACGACCACGACGATTAGCCAGGCTCTTCGGGTTGCCGGGAACAACATCACAAAGTTCTTTGGTGAAAATTCCACCGTAAAGACGGCGGCGGGAATTTTTAATGATGCAGTCGTTAGCGTAAGTGAAAATATCAGCGGACTGAGTGCTGCATTGACGGCTGTCGTAGCAGTAATGGGTAGCCGGTATATTGGCGCACTAACAATGGCTGCAACTGGAAAAGTAAAACTGGCAATAGCTACACGTGAAGAAATAGTCGCAGAGAATCAAGCGGCACAGGCTGCGGCCAACAAGGCAACTGCAGATCTTCGAGCTGCCGCTGTAGCAAAGGAACGTGCGCTGGATGAGGTACGTGTTGCACAGGTAATGCGTAACTCTTCTATTACTGCAGCGAACCTTGCTGCTGCAGAGGTGAGGCTTTCTGCCGCCAGACTTGAAGCTGCGACGCTAACTGATAATTACAATCGGGCGCTTGTAGCAAACACCGCTGCGCAGTCGGCTGCAACAGTAGCCGCAGACCGGGCGAGTCTGAGTGTCACAACCCTGGCATCAAAGGCGCTGGGTCTTATCGGTGGGCCTGCAGGAGCAGCAATGCTGGCAGGTGCCGCAATTTATTACTTTTATCAGAAGGCGAAGCAAGCCAAACAAGAGGCTATTGATTTCAGCGATACGCTGACTGGTTTAGTCAGTAAAATGAAGGATATGTCTCAAACTCAGATCGCTGCTGAGATTGCAAAAGCGACGCAGGCAATAAGCGTCCAATCAGATATGATTGATGATCAGCGGCAACGAGTTGATGGATTAATTGGTGTAATTGAGAGTTATAAGCGCTCACAGCGTATTTATGGCGAATCTACCCGTCAGATGGAGAATATGCAGGAGGCTCAGAGGAAGCTCGCTATCGAGCAAGGGCGGCTTGAGGAAATGGAGCTTCGTTATAGCAGAACCAAAAATCTGACCAGCATGCTTCAGGCTCAATATAACGGGTTGCTTGTACAGGGGATCGATTTGTTGAGCCGGGACGGGCATGAAGCAGGCGTGGCAACTGGAATAATGAACCAACTCGGCAAAGCAATGAATTTTGCTGCAGGGGCGAAAGAGAGATTCAATGCGACAAGCCTGGTTGTTACACGCCCTAAAGATATTCAGGACTATCTGGATGGGCAGCAGGAACAGATTGACCTTCAAAGCGAGTTTAATGAGCGTAAGCGTGAGCAATTGAAAGCGGAGATGGATATTCGCAATCTGGCTAAAAAGGGTACCGATGCCAACCCTGAGCAATTGGAGCGCGATGTTTCTTTGGCCAGAGAAAGGGCTGGCGTTAGCTTCGACCAGAAAAAGGCAGAGGAACAAAGGCGCAAAGAGCAGCAGAAAAGCGAGCAGCAGGATAAAAAATCCGCATCGTCCGCTGAATCGGTGGCGCAGAAACTGGCCAGCCTGCAGCAGCAAGCAGCGCTGACCGCTGATTCAACGCAGGAGCTTACCCGTGCACAGGCCATCCAGCGCGCCGAGCAGTCGCTGGGTAAGGGCGCAACAGCATCTCAGATTCAGCAGGCCCATGATTATGCTGCCGCCATCTGGGATACAGCAGCTGCCATCAAGGCGCGCAATGCCATTCCTGAGCTGAAAGAAAACGCCGACTACACTGCGCAGAAATCGCAGCTGGAGATGCTGAAGAGTGCAACGGATGCCAACGGCAAACTGCTCATCAATCAGGAGCAGTACAACGCCGCTTCTGAAGAGTTGGAGCAGGGCCATCAGGTTCGGCTGTCGAAAATCCGGGCTCAGCAGGTGAGTGCCAACCCGATAGCAGAGGCACGGGGTGAGATTGATCCGGTTCAGGCGCTGGCGAACCAGAACAACCAGAAACTGGCCCTCATGCAGCAGTATCAGCAGCAGGAGCAGGCGATACTCAAGCAGAGCTACCAGTCTGGCAGCATCACCTACGACCAGTATGTTGCTGCACGGCAGGATACCGATGCTCAGTATCTGGCGCTGCGCACAGCGCAGGAGAACCAGTTTAATCAGCAGATGACCGCAGCGCAGTGGGAGCTGCTCAGCCAGCAGGGCTTGGGCTACAACATGCTGACGAGCGCGGTGGACTCTTTCGCCGGCAATGCATCGAATGCACTGACGGGCCTGTTCACAGACACGATGTCTGCACAGGAAGCCATGCGATCTCTCAGCAACACCATTCTCAACAGCGTGCTCAACTCTATCGTGCAAACCGGCGTTGAAATGCTGAAGAACTTCACCGTGTCCCAAACGCTTGGTGCCGCTACACAAACGGCTAATGCCGCGGCTGCAACGGCTGGTGGTGCTGCAGCGCTTGCGGCCTGGACTCCTGCAGCGATTGCCGCATCTATCGCGACTGCAGGCACTGCATCGGCAACCGGTTTAAGCGCTTATCAGACGGCGCAGACTGCCGGGCTGGCAATGAGCGTCTTGGGTGCCCGCAAAAACGGCGGTCCGGTATCAGCTGGTGGTCTGTATCAGGTAGGCGAAGGCGGCAGGCCTGAAATCTACCAGGCCAGCAACGGCAGCCAGTACATGATCCCCGGCGATAACGGGAAGGTGATCAGCAATAAGGACATCAACGGCAGCGGCGGCATCACTGTCATCAACAACATTGAAAACTACTCCAGCGGCGCGATGGTGGATACCCAGGCCAGCTCTGACGGTAACGGAAATGTCACCATTCAGACTATTGTCACCGACATCGCAAACGGCGGCCAGATAGGCCAGGCCATCTCTAATTACCACAACGCCCCGCGCAGGGCTCGAGGATGATATGGCTATTCCATACCCCGACTGGCTGCCGCTGGCGCAGAAGTCCAACAAAAACCCGAAGACGGACACCGGATTTCGCACCGATCAGCCGCAGGTCGGCGCGCC
>NZ_JAFBFW010000016.1 GCF_016909495.1 Pantoea coffeiphila
CTGCTGCGAGGTGGCGTATATTACGCTTTCCTCCTTCGGAGTCAACTTCTTTTTGAGAAGTTTTTTCCGGCGGTTCAGACAACTTTCTGAACCTCCTGAGTGGCTGACTCGTAAGCCGCTGTGCCGTCTCAGTGGTTGCGCATTATAGGGATCCCGTTTTAATGCACAAGTCTTTTTGCGATCTTTTTTCCCAACCGCCGAACTTTCACTCTTATCGATGATATAACAGGCATTTCGCACGTTTTTAAGCCTGTTTTTACCAAGAATTCTTGCCTGAGGATCCTTTCAAACACTAGGCTAACAGGATCATATCAACAGTGAGGCAGCTATGAGTCACAATGTACGTGCATATAAAGGAGTGAATCTGAAGTTGGGCAAGCGGGTAATGATCGATCCTACCAGTGTGATCATTGGCAATGTGGTGATCGATGACGATGTGGGGATCTGGCCTTTGGTGGTGATTCGCGGCGACGTTAATCAGGTCACCATCGGTAAACGTACAAATATTCAGGATGGTAGCGTTCTGCATCTGACACATAAGTCAGCAGCTAATCCAGATGGATATCCCCTCGTAATAGGTGAAGACGTTACCGTGGGGCATAAGGCTATGCTTCACGGCTGTACCATTGGCGATCGGGTTCTGGTCGGTATGGGGGCAATACTACTGGATGGTGTAGTCGTAGAGCATGATGTAATGATTGGTGCCGGCAGCCTGGTTTCACCCGGCAAACGCCTTGAAAGCGGTTATCTCTATTTAGGCAGCCCGGCAAAGAAAGCTCGACCGCTAACGGAAGCTGAAATTGCAGGGCTGCTCTATTCAGCAAATAACTATGTCACATGGAAAAACGACTATCTCGCTGAAGAGAGCCAAAGCCAGCCCTGATCGTTTTCCTGCTGCAGCTCTATCGCGTGGGTTGCTTCTTCTTCTATATCCCAGCGATTTTTGCGAAAAGCATCCAACGCGATGAATTCATCATGATAACGGCGAAGCAGTTCTTCGCCGTGAATCGCACAGACTAGCTGAAAGCCGTTAACCAGCGCGGTGAAGCAAACGGCCTGGATGCCCTCATCCCACCACTCACGTTCAGGAAACTGAATCGCCTGATTCACGCCTGCATCTCATGTTTTAGCTTATCGATAACAGGAGCGATCTCCGGCATAACGCCATGCCAAAGCATAAATGCATGAGCGGCCTGGCCCACCAGCATGCCTAACCCATCAGCAAGATCGGTTGCTCCCTGCTGCCGACACCATAAAAGAAACGGCGTATCGCCGATCTGATAAAACATGTCGTAGCAGCGAACCTGGCTATTTACCAGTACCGCAGGCAGGTCCGGTATACTGCCGGCCACTCCGCTGGAGGTTGCATTGATAATTAAATCAAATTGCGCATCATGAAGCTCATCTGCCGCCAGCGCTCGAACAGAACCATGATGCTGGAAGACCTGGACCAGCTCCTCTGCTTTAGCATGGGTACGGTTAACGATCGTGATACTGCAGTTGAAATTGAGCAGCGGCAGAATCGCCCCACGTGCAGCACCACCCGCGCCGATCAACAGAATCCTGTCGTTCTCTTTGATCAAGTTGAGCCGTTGCAGATCGCTTAGCAAACCAATACCGTCAGTGTTATCTCCCAGAATGCGACCGTCATCCAATTTTTTAAGAGTGTTCACCGCCCCGGCCAGCGCCGCGCGTTCCGTCAGTTCAGAGCAAAGCTCGTAAGCCTGTTGTTTAAAAGGCAATGTGACATTTGCACCACCACCACCCTGAGCAAAAAATTCATCCACCGCCTGCTTAAACCCTTCCAACGGAGCACAAAAGCGATCGTAAGGATGAGGAATTGCCGTTTGCTCGGCAAAGAGCTGATGAATACGGGGAGATTTACTGTGCTTAATTGGATTACCGAAAACAACAAAGGACGACATAGCATTCTTATCCCTGGCGAATTAATTCACCGGTCAATACATCGCGAATCTCTGAGGGATTGAGGCGCCCCCCCGTTTCCCCCCGCAATACCGGGAAATCAGCACCGAACTGTGCCAGGACTTCATCTGCATCGCGGCAAGGAGGTAATCCACTCAGGTTTGCACTGGTGGAAACCAGTGGCTTACCAAACTGGCTGCACAGCTGCACAACGTCCGGATGGTCACTAACGCGAACGGCCAGCGAATTAAAGCGACCGGTTAACCAACGCGGCGTCTCAGCCCGCGCAGGCAATACCCATGTTACCGGCCCTGGCCAACGGGAAAACATGCGCTCTTTCTGCTCTGCGCTAAGCTGTTCGTCAGCAATATAAGGAACGAGTTGCTCATATTCGGCAGCGATTAAAATCAGCCCTTTTTCCACAGGCCGACGTTTTAACGCCAGCAATGCCGTAACGGCCGATTCACTGTCGGGATCGCAGCCAAGGCCAAATACTGCTTCGGTGGGATAAGCAATGACCGCTGACAGCTGTAACTGTCTGATACATAGCTCAAGTGAGTCATGCTTTTGATTCATCTTCACAACCATTTCCTGCTGTTACGGGTTTGCCACAGGCTTTGCTGGCGCAAAAACGCTTAGCGCCTCTGGCGGTTTTCTTTTCAATAAGCAATGGGAACGCACAGAACTCGCAGATACCTTCTACAGGTGTGAAATTCACAGCAAACTGGCAGTCAGGATAACGATCGCAGGCATGGAATGTTTTGCCATACCGCGATCGACGTTGCACCAGCTTACCGTTGGCGCACTGCGGACAGGCGATCGTGGTTTCATCAGGCTTATCGATGATTTCGGTGTGTGCGCATTCAGGGTAGTCGCTGCAGGCGATAAACATACCATAGCGCCCCTGCCGCAGTGCAAGGCTGGCACCACATAGCGGGCAAAGTTGCCCATCAAGCACTTTTACTATGTGCCCGTCAGTCTGACTTTTCAGCGGACGAATATAATCGCATTCGGGATAATGTGAGCAGCCTAGAAAAGCGCCATGCTTCCCGGAGCGGATGACCAGTTCTGCCCCACATTCGGGGCAGGGTTCATTTTTTCGCACAGCGAAAAGCGCTGTTTTATTCATAACTTTTTGTACACGAAGGCAATCTTCAGTGCAGCATTCCTTCATTGACGTCGAAAAGTAGCTCTTCCATTTGCTGGTAGGCATTTTCACATCCGGGGATGTTAAACAGCACCATCAGCACCACCCATTTGAGATCGTCCAGATCAAACTCGAGGGTATCCAGAGCCATAATACGTTCGATAACCATTTCGCGGGTTTCCAGATTCAGTACCTGAATCTGTTCCAGGAACAGAATAAAACCACGACAGTTAGCATCTAAACGCTGACTCTCTTCCTCGGTGTAGATACGCATAGACAGCGGATCGGTAGTTAGCAGAATAGGAGCGACAAGGCCGTCCTGATAATCAGCTAACTTTTCCAACCAGTTCAACGCATTATAGATATCTTCACGATGAAAACCGGCATCGGTTAAATCATCAGTCAATTTATCCTGATCAACGCGCATTTCTGCTTCGTTGTGGATATACGTTTCAAATAAGTACATTAGTACGTCGAACATGGCTTGCCCTCCTCAATCGGACATAGCCGCCGGGTACAGCTGCGATCCACCCTGCTAACTCCAACTCAAGCAGCTTAGCTACGATGGCTGGCACAGGTTGGCCGGCACGTTCAGCGACGACGTCAACAGGTGTAACCTCATCTCCTACGTTAGCCAACACATCGGGAAATGGCAATGGAGGATTGCTGCTCTCTGCTGAATTGTTTGCAGCTGCTGGCAAATCGGGTATCCACGACAGGCCACTTTGCATTTGCTCAACTATATTATTGGGATGTGCAACCAGCATCGCCCCCTGCTGTATCAGCCAGTGGGTTCCCTCACTCCCGGGATTGCCCAATGCGCCGGGCAGCGCGTACACCTCTCTGTTCTGTTCCAGAGCCAGCCGTGCCGTTACCAGCGAACCGCTCTTTAGCGTTGCTTCAACCACCAATACGCCGTGACTTAACCCGCTGATTATTCGATTACGCCGTGGAAAATGGTGGGCCAGGGGAGCAACATGCAGCGGAAACTCAGAGACCAAAGCACCGCCACTGTCGATAATATCCTGTGCCAGTCCCTTATGCCGTCGGGGATAAATAGCCCCCAGCCCCCCTCCCAACACTGCCAGCGTTTTACCGTGTACTGCCAACGCAGCGCGATGTGCAATTCCATCGATTCCCAGCGCGAGGCCGCTGGTAATCGTTAAACCACTCAGTGCCAGTGCCTGACTAAACCAGGTGCCCCAGTCACGACCGTAATGAGAACAGTAACGACTCCCCACAACCGCCAGCTGTGGTGAAGATAGCAGTCTCGGATCGCCCGCAATAAAGAGCATCAGAGGAAAGTTATCGATAGTTTTTAATCGCTCAGGATAATAAGGACTGGATGGCGTAATAAAGTGATGCTGTGGCTCATTCAGCCAGATTTCACTTTGAACCAGGATTTTCTCGTCATACTGTTCAAATGCCAGTCGTTGCTCGCTGCGCAAACCAAGACCAGCCAGATCGGCAGACGTCGGACTGTTAAGTTGTAGTAAAGCGCCGAGCAGAGATTCCCGCTGCAAACTGGATAACCCGGAAACACCCGACAGCCTTAATGCACATTCCAATGGTGACATAATTCATCCCTGATATCGCCCCTTCCCCCTGAAGGTTACCTGCCAGGAATGCTGTCAATCACAGCGTGAAATGTCTACAATAAGAGGGATAAATATTTAATCCCTTGAACACGAATCTGGAAAGTTATGTCAGTCTTGCAGGTATTACATTTTCCTGACGAGCGCCTGCGCATCGTTGCGAAACCCGTGAAAGAAGTAAATGCCGATATTCAACGTATCGTTGATGATATGTTTGAAACCATGTATGCCGAAGAAGGCATCGGCCTGGCCGCCACTCAGGTAAATATTCATCAGCGCATCATCGTGATTGATGTGTCAGAAAATCGCGATGAGCGCCTGGTGCTGATTAACCCTGAACTGCTGGAAGAAAGCGGCGAAACCGGTATTGAAGAGGGTTGCCTGTCGATTCCGGAACAACGCGCTTTGGTCCCTCGTTCGGAAAAAGTAAAAATTCGAGCGCTCGACCGTGATGGCAAAAGTTTTGAGCTTGAAGCTGACGATCTGCTGGCGATCTGTATCCAACATGAAATGGATCATCTGGTTGGAAAACTGTTTATCGATTACCTGTCGCCAATGAAACGTCAGCGTATTCGCCAGAAACTGGAAAAGCTTTATCGCCAGAATGCCCGTGACTGAGCGTCTTGATTGACTGAAGGGAATAACGTGTCCGAATCATTAAAGATCATTTTTGCCGGCACCCCTGACTTTGCAGCGCGTCATCTTGACGCGCTGCTGTCATCAGGGCACCAGATTGTTGGCGTGTTTACCCAGCCCGACCGCCCGGCCGGACGCGGTAATAAACTGACCGCCAGCCCGGTTAAACAGCTGGCTGAGCAGCACAACATTCCGGTATTTCAGCCAAAATCCTTACGTCCGCTAGAAAATCAGCAGTTGGTCGCTCAGCTGGAAGCCGATGTGATGGTCGTTGTTGCCTACGGACTGATCCTGCCTGAGGCGGTGCTGGGAATGCCTCGCCTGGGCTGCATCAACGTTCACGGTTCTCTGCTGCCACGCTGGCGTGGCGCTGCACCGATCCAACGTTCACTCTGGGCGGGCGATGCAGATACCGGCGTGACAATTATGCAAATGGATGTCGGACTGGATACCGGAGATATGCTTTATAAGCTGTCCTGCCCTATTGAAGCCAGCGACACCAGCGCCACACTTTATGACAAGCTTGCAGACCTTGGCCCTGCCGGTATGCTGACGACATTGACGCAGCTTGCCGAAGGTAGCGCCACACCGGAAGTGCAGAATGAAGAACTGGTCAGCTATGCAGAAAAGCTGAGTAAAGAAGAGGCCCGCCTCGACTGGTCGCTTTCCGCCGCACAGCTGGAACGCTGCATTCGTGCTTTCAATCCGTGGCCGGTTAGCTACTTCATCATTGATGAGCAGCCGGTAAAAGTATGGAAAGCCTCCGTACTCCCTGCGGTGAATAACCGCCAGCCGGGTGAAATCCTGCAGGCTGATAAACTGGGTATTCAGGTTGTCACTGCAGACGGCGTGCTCAATATCGAAGAGCTACAGCCAGCGGGCAAAAAAGCGATGAAAGCACAGGATCTGCTCAACTCCCGCCGTGAATGGTTCATTCCGGGCAACATTATTGCCTGATAATCTGCCCGGGACTCAACCCGGGCAGTCGTTTCAATTGCGAACCCACTATGAAAAAAAATACAAACTTACGTTGCGTTGCCGCGCAGACTATCGAAAAGGTTGTCGAACAGGGGCAGTCGCTCAGTAATGTGTTACCTGCCGCACAGAAATCGGTCGGAGAAAAGGACGCTGCCCTACTGCAGGAATTGTGCTATGGCGTTCTTCGTACGCTGCCGCAGCTGGAGTGGATTGTCAGCAAGTTAATGTCCCGACCTATGACGGGAAAACAGCGCGCGATCCATTTTCTGATCATGGTTGGTCTCTACCAGCTGATGTTCACCCGCATTCCTGCTCATGCAGCTCTGGCGGAAACGGTAGATGGCGCTATCGCCTTAAAACGTCCACAGCTGAAAGGGCTGATTAACGGCGTACTTCGTACATTCCAGCGTCAGCAGGAAGAGCTGATGCAGCAAATGAACCAGGGTGACCAGCAATATCTGCACCCTAAATGGCTGCTGACGCGCCTCAAGCAGGCCTGGCCAACGCAGTGGCAACAGATTGTTGATGCCAATAATCAACGCCCACCGATGTGGCTGCGCGTTAACCGCCAGCATCACAGCCGCGATGCCTGGCTTAATCTGCTGACAGAAAGCGGGAAAACAGCATTTCCGCATCCACAACACATCGATGCGCTGCGCCTGGAAACACCCTGCGCGGTAGGCCAATTACCTGGCTTTGACCAGGGCTGGGTAACCGTCCAGGATGCGTCAGCTCAGGGCTGCGTTGCTCTACTCGATCCACAAAACGGCGAGAAGATCCTCGATCTTTGCGCAGCACCCGGCGGTAAAACAACTCATATTCTGGAAGCCGCTCCGCAGGCTGATGTGATGGCTATTGACGTTGATGCCCAGCGTCTGGCTAGAATTAGCGAGAATTTGCAACGCCTGGGGATGAAAGCAGAGGTTAAACTCGGCGATGGTCGTACCCCGGCAGAATGGTGTGGCCAGACGCAGTTTGATCGTATCCTGCTTGATGCTCCCTGCTCTGCTACCGGTGTCATTCGTCGTCATCCGGATATCAAGTGGCTGCGCCGCGATCGCGACATTGCCGAACTTGCGGCACTGCAACAGCAAATCCTTGAAGCGATCTGGCCCCATCTGAAATCAGGCGGTACGCTGCTATATGCGACCTGTTCGGTACTTCCGGAAGAAAACCATTTGCAAGTAAGCCAGTTCCTGAAGAGCCATGCTGATGCCCGACTGGTTGATACAGGTAATATGGCCCAGCCGGGAATTCAGGTCTTTCCTCAAGCAGAGGGCGGTGATGGGTTCTACTACGCGAAGTTAATAAAAGCATAACCCCCATGGCGCTGCACCGGTGGCGCCACTAACCGAACAACAATAAGAAAGACTGAAGCAATATGAAAATCATCATTCTTGGCGCTGGACAGGTTGGCGGCACGCTCGCAGAAAACCTGGTCGGTGAAAACAACGATATTACCGTGGTCGATACCGACCCTCTCCGGCTGCGTCAGCTCCAGGATAAGTTTGACCTGCGCGTTGTGCAGGGCCACGGCTCTCATCCTCGCGTATTAAGGGAGGCCGGGGCTGAAGATGCAGATATGCTGGTTGCCGTGACCAACTCTGATGAAACCAATATGGTTGCCTGCCAGGTCGCTTATTCCCTGTTTAACACGCCCAATCGCATCGCGCGTATCCGCGCACCGGACTATATTCGCGATGCTGATAAGCTGTTTATCCCCGAAGCCGTGCCGATCGATCATTTGATCTCACCGGAACAGCTGGTCATCGATAATATTTATCGACTGATCGAATATCCTGGAGCCCTGCAGGTGGTGAATTTTGCCGAGGGAAAAGTCAGTCTGGCAGTAGTCAAAGCCTATTACGGTGGACCGCTGGTCGGTAATGCGCTTTCCGTGATGCGGGAGCATATGCCACACATCGACACCCGAGTTGCCGCGATTTTTCGCCAGGATCGCCCTATACGCCCACAGGGATCAACGATTATTGAAGCCGGCGATGAGGTCTTCTTTATTGCAGCGAGCCAGCATATTCGTGCAGTAATGAGCGAGTATCAGCGTCTGGAAAAGCCCTATAAACGCATTATGATCGTCGGCGGCGGCAATATTGGTTTTGGTCTGGCGCAGCGGCTTGAGAAGAACTACAGCGTAAAACTTATTGAACGCGATCAGCAGCGCGCAGCGGAACTGGCTGAGCATCTGCAAAATACCATCGTATTTTACGGTGATGCTTCGGATCAGGAACTGCTCGCTGAAGAACATGTTGATCAAATCGATCTGTTTATTGCCATCACCAATGATGACGAAGCTAACATCATGTCGGCCATGCTGGCTAAACGCATGGGGGCTAAAAAAGCCATGGTGCTGATCCAGCGGCGCGCCTACGTCGATCTGGTCCAGGGTAGCGTAATTGATATCGCCATTTCACCTCAACAGGCAACCATTTCGGCACTGTTGGGCCACGTACGTAAAGCGGACATCGTTGGCGTTTCGTCGTTACGTCGCGGCGTGGCGGAAGCAATTGAAGCCATCGCCCACGGCGAGGAGACTACATCCAAAGTAGTTGGTCGCCTGATTGATGATATCAAACTGCCACCGGGTACAATTATCGGTGCTGTTGTACGTGGTAACGACGTGATGATTGCCAATGATAATTTGCGTATTGAGCAGGGCGATCATGTGATTATGTTCCTGACCGATAAGAAATTTGTTCCTGACGTTGAGCGTCTGTTCCAGCCGAGTCCTTTCTTCCTGTAACTCATCCGGCAATGCATGTGCATTGCCGGTCTTTTTACTACACTAATCAATGATCTTTATTCGATCTCATCGTGGAAAAACGGCGATGGTTTGTTAGACTTTACAACCTGGCACAGGAAAGGAGATAACAATGAGTTTATTCAAAGAGTTTCGCGATTTCGCGATGCGTGGCAATGTCGTTGACCTCGCCGTCGGTGTTATCATCGGTGCCGCGTTTGGTAAGATTGTGTCCTCTCTCGTCGCAAACATCATCATGCCACCTTTGGGCCTGCTGATTGGCGGCGTTGATTTCAAGCAGTTTAGCTGGGTACTGAAAGCGGCCGACGGTACTGCACCAGCCGTTGTAATGGAATACGGTGTATTTCTTCAAACCATTTTTGATTTTGTCATCGTTGCCTTTGCTATCTTTATGGCAATTAAGATTATGAACAAAATGTATCAGAAGAAAGAAGTGGAAAAACCGGCGCCTAAGCCTTCCGCAGAAGAGACGCTGCTGACCGAGATCCGCGATCTGCTGAAAGCGCAGAACAATAAAACGCTGTAAGCGTAATCAGATAGAAAAAACCGTCGGATTCGACGGTTTTTTTATGCCTGTAAAGTGGAAGACCAGTGGTAAATGTTTGATATCGCATTTACCACTGGCCTCCCAGTTACCTTTTTTGCCGTGTTTTTCTTTGCGGCGATAACTTCCTTTACCTTTAACGTTGACTTCAATTCGCGGTTTAAATAACGGGTCGCTGAGTAAAGCTTCGAGTGCGTTATCACGAATAACGCCTTTCCTGTGCTGATAATTTGCCACGGTAAACTCCTGTTGATAGATTTCGGTGATGAATATAGGCCTCGCCGAAGCAGAATTCAATCACCCGTTTTAGCTAAAGGTGTCATTGCACCCTTTTCAAGCGCTTCCAGGATCGAACAGTACACGCTGCTGTGAGCAGTGCCGCAGCAGGCATCGTTTAAACGCTTTAGTGAACGCTGCATGTGCTGCAATTCGGCGATCATCGCTTCAACTTCCGTCAGCCGTTTCTGAACAATGGTCTTCGATTCCTGGCAGGTGTGGTGCTCTGGATCAACGCGTATCGAAAGCAATTCACGGATAGCTTCAAGCGTGAAGCCCAGCTGCCGCCCGTAGCGAATAAATCTGAGCCGCTGCAGATCATTATCGCTATACAAGCGAAACCCACCTTCCGTACGGACCTCGTGATCCATCATCTGCTGCTTTTCATAAAAACGAATGGTATCCGGTGTTACATCTGCAAGTTTGGCCAGCTGTCCGATACGATACATTACTTATCCTCGCTGAAATGCTGTTTAATCTTTAAGCTATACCCACCGTGTAGAAAATCCGTGCTCATCCCGGCCTGCCTCAGCCGTAACTCGAGTAGATGTAATCGGTTCGCATGAAGTTCATAACACTCATCCTGTGGATCGATACCGTGCAGCAATTGTTCAAGTTCGATAGCCTCTCGACGCATCTCCAGCTCGGGTGGCAGGTAGCCAGAGTTTTTTAGCAGTCGATATCCTGCGCGTAACTCTTTAGGAACGTGACGATCATCATCCAGCAGTAATGGTTGACCAGCTCCGGGTAGATTATCAAGTTCGCCCTCTCGCAGGGCTGCGAGAATATGCTGTTCAGCAAGTTGATCGAGTAATGACACTGATGCACCTCCATTGGCAGGAAGGCCTACAGCATAGCGCAACTGGCAGGGAAATGATGAACGAAGGGAAATTCAGATATAAAAAAACCCGCCGAAGCGGGTTTTTTCATTTGCAGCTACAGATTACTCTGCAGCAGCTTCTGCTTGAGCTTCTGGACGATCAACCAGCTCGATGTAAGCCATCGGAGCGTTGTCACCAGCGCGGAAGCCACACTTCAGAATGCGAGTGTAACCACCGGCACGGCTCGCGAAACGCGGGCCCAGCTCGTTAAACAGTTTTGCCACGATCTCGTTATCACGAGTACGGGCGAATGCCAGACGACGATTAGCTACGCTGTCGGTCTTGGCAAGAGTAATCAGCGGCTCAACTACGCGACGCAGCTCTTTCGCTTTTGGCAGGGTCGTCTTGATGATCTCATGACGAACCAAAGAGCCAGCCATATTGCGGAACATAGCCTGACGATGGCTGCTGTTGCGGTTCAGTTGACGACCACTCTTACGATGGCGCATGACCTTATCCTTCTCAGTGAAACCTTAACCTGTGATCGGGTTATTCATCAGCGATGCTAGCTGGCGGCCAGTTTTCCAGGCGCATGCCCAGTGACAGACCACGAGAAGCCAGCACGTCTTTAATCTCAGTAAGAGATTTTTTACCAAGGTTAGGCGTCTTAAGAAGCTCAACCTCGGTACGCTGTACCAGATCACCGATGTAGTGGATAGCTTCTGCCTTAAGGCAGTTAGCAGAGCGGACAGTCAATTCCAGATCGTCAACAGGGCGCAGCAGGATCGGATCGAATTCTGGTTTCTCTTCTTTAACTTCTGGCTGACGAACATCACGTAAGTCAACGAAAGCTTCAAGTTGTTCTGCCAGGATGGTAGCCGCACGGCGGATCGCTTCTTCAGGATCGATAGTGCCGTTGGTTTCCATTTCGATGACCAGCTTGTCCAGGTCGGTACGCTGTTCTACACGCGCAGCTTCAACATTGTAGGCAATACGGTCTACAGGGCTGTAGCAGGCGTCGACCAACAGACGACCGATCGGGCGCTCATCTTCTTCCGAATGAATTCGGGCAGAAGCCGGCACATAACCACGACCACGCTGAACTTTGATACGCATGCTAATAGCTGCGTTTTCATCGGTCAGGTGACAGATCACGTGCTGCGGCTTGACGATTTCGACATCACCATCATGGGTGATATCGGCTGCAGTCACAGGGCCAATGCCAGATTTATTCAGAGTAAGAATAACTTCATCTTTGCCCTGAACTCTTACCGCCAAACCTTTCAGGTTGAGCAGGATTTCCAGGATATCTTCCTGTACGCCCTCTTTGGTGCTGTACTCGTGCAGTACACCATCAATTTCAACCTCGGTCACCGCGCAACCCGGCATTGATGAAAGCAGAATACGGCGCAGTGCGTTACCAAGAGTATGGCCAAAGCCACGCTCTAAAGGCTCAAGGGTCACCTTGGCGTGCGTCGAACTCACTTGCTCGATATCTACCAGGCGCGGTTTTAGAAACTCTGTCACAGAACCCTGCATTGTGTCCTCTCTTTGGTACTAAGCCTTACTTGGAGTAAAGCTCGACGATCAGGTGTTCGTTAATGTCCGCAGACAGATCGGTACGTTCAGGAGTACGCTTGAACACACCTTCCATCTTAGTCGCATCAACTTCCAGCCAGGTTGGCTTTTCACGCTGTTCAGCCAGCTCCAGAGCGGCTTTCACGCGAGACTGCTTTTTGGCTTTCTCACGGATGCTAACAACGTCATTCGGAGATACCTGATAAGAAGCGATGCTAACAACGCGGCCGTTTACCATGATAGATTTGTGGCTAACCAGCTGACGTGCTTCTGCACGAGTGGCACCAAAGCCCATACGATAAACTACGTTATCCAGACGACCTTCCAGCAGAGCTAACAGGTTTTCACCGGTGTTGCCTTTCAGACGTGCTGCTTCTTTATAATAGTTACGGAACTGACGCTCCAGCACGCCGTAGATACGACGAACTTTCTGCTTTTCACGTAACTGTACACCATAGTCAGACAGACGTGGCTTACGCGCACCGTGCTGACCAGGAGCTTGTTCAATCTTACACTTGGTATCAATCGCGCGAACGCCAGACTTAAGGAACAGGTCTGTGCCTTCACGACGGCTCAGCTTGAGCTTAGGACCCAAATATCTTGCCATTTTCTTTCTCCAACATTCCTAAAAAACGGGGCGTTATACGCGACGTTTTTTCGGCGGACGACAACCGTTGTGAGGGATCGGAGTCACATCAGTAATATTAGTGATGCGGAAACCAGCAGCGTTCAGGGCACGAATAGTTGATTCGCGGCCTGGACCAGGACCCTTAACCATAACTTCCAGGTTCTTAATACCGTACTCTTTCACGGCGTCTGCGCAACGTTCTGCAGCTACCTGAGCAGCGAACGGCGTAGATTTACGAGAACCACGGAAACCGGAACCACCGGCTGTTGCCCAACCCAGCGCATTACCCTGACGATCGGTAATAGTTACGATGGTGTTGTTAAAAGACGCATGGACATGAGCCACGCCGTCAGAGACTTGCTTTCTTACACGCTTACGTGCACGAACTGGTGCCTTTGCCATTATTCAATCACCCCGATTATTTCTTGATCGGTTTACGCGGACCCTTACGGGTACGTGCGTTGGTCTTAGTACGCTGACCGCGCACTGGGAGACCACGACGATGACGCAAACCACGATAGCAACCAAGGTCCATCAGACGCTTGATGCTCAGGGTGACTTCACGACGCAGATCGCCTTCAACAACAAATTTAGCAACTGCATCACGCAGAATGTCGATTTGTTCTTCAGACAGTTCACTGATCTTAACATTTTCAGCAATACCCGTGTCTGCACAGATTTTCTGTGAGCGGGTCTTACCGATACCGAAGATAGCAGTTAATGCGATAACGGTATGTTTATGATCAGGAATGTTAATGCCTGCTATACGGGCCACTATGCACTCCTATTAATTAACTTATGCGTCCCATGCCGAAAAGCCCGTTTTCAGGATACTCAAATGGAAACGCACAGACATACAAAAGATTGGCTGGCTAATCTAGCCAGCTCAACCCAACTTTGCAAGAAAAATATGCGATTAAATCAGCCTTGGCGCTGTTTATGCTTTGGCTCGGCACTGCAAATCACACGTACAACACCGTCGCGACGGATGATTTTGCAGTTACGACATAATTTCTTGACGGAAGCACGAACTTTCATTTTTACTCTCCGTAACTTCTCAAGCGCCTGAATTAACGGCCATAGCCTTTCAGGTTTGCTTTCTTCAATGCAGACTCATACTGACTTGACATCATCAAAGTTTGCACTTGAGCCATAAAGTCCATGATGACAACGACTACGATCAGCAGTGATGTACCGCCGAAGTAGAATGGAACTTTCATCGCATCACGCATGAACTCCGGGATCAGGCAGATAAAGGTAATATACAACGCACCGATTAAGGTAAGGCGTGTCATCACTTTATCGATATACTTCGCCGTCTGTTCTCCCGGACGAATACCTGGTACAAATGCACCAGACTTCTTCAGGTTATCTGCTGTTTCACGCGGGTTGAAAACCAACGCCGTGTAGAAGAAACAGAAGAAGATGATTGCAGTCGCATAGAGTAACACATAAAGCGGTTGACCTGGCTGTAAATACATCGAAATAGTAGTCAGCCAGTTCCAGCCCGTGCCGCCCCCGAACCATGACGCGATGGTTGCCGGGAACAGAATGATACTGGATGCAAATATAGCAGGGATTACACCGGCCATATTCACTTTCAACGGTAAATGCGTGCTCTGCGCAGCATAGACACGACGGCCTTGCTGACGTTTCGCATAGTTCACCACAATGCGGCGTTGACCACGCTCAACGAAAACAACGAAGAAGGTCACTGCAAATACGAGAACTGCAACCAACAGCAACAGGAGGAAGTGCAGGTCGCCTTGCCGCGCTTGCTCGATGGTATGGCCAATGGCCGGCGGAAGACCCGCAACAATACCAGCAAAGATAATGATCGAGATACCGTTACCGATACCTCGTTCAGTAATTTGCTCGCCCAACCACATCAGGAACATTGTCCCGGTGACCAGGCTGACAACAGCGGTAAAGTAGAAAGCAAAACCTGGATTTAATACCAGGCCCTGCATTCCAGGCATGTTCGGTAAACCGGTAGCAATACCGATAGACTGGAAAATACCTAATACCAGTGTGCCGTAACGGGTGTACTGACTAATCTTACGACGGCCAGCCTCCCCTTCTTTCTTGATTTCTGCTAACGCTGGATGAACCACCGTCAGCAGCTGGATAATAATAGAGGCCGAAATATACGGCATAATACCCAGGGCAAAGATAGAAGCACGGCTCAGAGCACCACCAGAGAACATGTTGAACATTTCAATGATGGTGCCACGCTGTTGCTCAAGCAGTTTGGCAAGTACAGTGGCATCGATACCAGGGATTGGAATAAAAGAGCCAATTCGGAAGACAATCAGCGCACCAATTACAAACAGAAGTCTGCGTTTTAGTTCGCCAAAACCACCCTTGGCACTTTGAAAATCTAATCCCGGTTGCTTAGCCATCTGCTACTTATTCCTCAATTTTACCGCCAGCAGCTTCGATTGCAGCACGAGCGCCTTTAGTGACACGCAGGCCGCGAATCGTTACCGGTGCAGAAACTTCGCCAGACAGGATCACTTTCGCGAACTCAATCTGAATACCGATAATGTTAGCCGCTTTCAGCGTGTTCAGGTCGACGATACCGCCTTCAACTTTCGCCAGGTCAGACAGACGAACTTCTGCAGTGACCATTGCTTTGCGAGAGGTGAAACCGAATTTCGGCAGACGACGGTACAGAGGCATCTGGCCGCCTTCAAAACCACGACGTACGCCACCACCAGAACGTGAGTTCTGACCTTTGTGACCACGACCGCCGGTTTTACCGAGACCAGAACCAATACCACGACCTAAACGTTTAGGAGCGTGCTTAGACCCTTCGGCCGGAGACAGAGTATTTAAACGCATCTGTTACTCCTCCACTTTAACCATGTAGGAAATCGCGTTAACCATACCGCGTACAGCTGGCGTGTCTTCACGCTCTACGGTGTGGTTAATACGACGCAGACCCAGGCCAAGCAGCGTTGCCTTGTGTTTTGGCAAACGACCGATCGAACTGCGGGTTTGAGTAATTTTAATAGTCTTAGCCATGGTCATTACCCCAGAATGTCTTCAACGGATTTGCCACGTTTCGCAGCAACCATTTCTGGAGAATTCATATTGGCCAGGCCATCCAGAGTTGCACGAACCACGTTAATCGGGTTGGTGGAACCGTAGGCTTTAGCCAGTACGTTATGAACCCCAGCGACTTCCAGGACGGCGCGCATTGCACCACCGGCGATGATACCGGTACCTTCAGAAGCCGGCTGCATGAACACGCGAGAACCTGTGTGCACGCCTTTAACAGGGTGCTGCAGGGTGCCGTTGTTCAGCGCAACGTTAATCATATTGCGACGAGCTTTTTCCATCGCTTTCTGGATCGCTGCTGGAACTTCACGCGCTTTACCGTAACCAAAACCAATGCGTCCGTTACCATCACCAACAACAGTCAGAGCTGTGAAGGAGAAAATACGACCACCTTTAACGGTTTTAGATACGCGATTTACCGCGATCAGCTTTTCCTGCAGTTCGCCAGCTTGTTTTTCGATGTGTGCCATCTTACACCTCTACCTTAGAACTGTAGGCCAGCTTCACGGGCAGCATCTGCCAGTGCCTGGACACGACCATGATATTGGAAACCAGAACGGTCGAAAGAAACACCAGTGATGCCTTTTTCGATTGCGCGTTCCGCAACTGCTTTACCTACAGCAGCAGCAGCGTCTTTGTTTCCAGTGTACTTCAGTTGCTCACTGATAGCTTTTTCTACTGTAGAAGCAGCCACCAGGACTTCAGAACCGTTAGGTGCGATTACCTGTGCGTAAATATGACGCGGGGTACGATGTACCACCAGGCGAGTAGCACCCAGCTCTTTGAGCTTGCGACGTGCGCGGGTCGCACGACGGATACGAGCAGATTTCTTATCCATAGTGTTACCTTACTTCTTCTTAGCCTCTTTGGTACGCACGACTTCGTCGGCGTAACGAACACCCTTGCCTTTGTAAGGCTCAGGACGACGGTAGGCGCGCAGATCCGCTGCAACCTGACCAATCAGCTGCTTATCAGCGCCTTTCAGCACGATTTCAGTCTGAGTTGGACATTCAGCAGTGATTCCCGCTGGCAGCTCATGGTCAACAGGGTGAGAGAAGCCCAGGGCTAAGCTCACAGAGTTGCCTTTAACGGCTGCACGATAACCTACACCAACCAGCTGCAGCTTCTTAGTGAAGCCTTCGGTAACACCGATAACCATGCCGTTCAGCAGCGCACGAGAAGTACCAGCCTGTGCCCAACCATCCACAAAGCCTTCGCGTGGAGCGAAAGTCAGTGCATTGTCAGCATGCTTAACTTCTACAGCGTTGTTGAGCGTACGAGTCAGCTCGCCGTTTTTACCTTTAATCGAAATTACCTGACCGTCGAGTTTTACCTCTACGCCGGCAGGAATTGCGACTGGTGCTTTAGCAACACGAGACATTTATTCCTCCGATTAAGCTACGTAGCAGATAATTTCGCCGCCAAGACCAGCCTGGCGTGCGGCACGATCGGTCATAACACCTTTAGAGGTAGAAACAACAGCGATACCCAGTCCTGCCATAACTTTTGGCAGCTCGTCTTTGCGCTTATAAATACGCAGACCTGGACGTGAAACACGCTGAATGCTTTCTACAACAGCCTTGCCCTGGAAGTACTTAAGAGTCAGTTCCAGTTCTGGCTTGATGTCGCCTTCGATTTTAAATTCTTCAATATAACCTTCTTCCTTCAGCACGTTGGCAATTGCCACTTTCAGCTTGGAGGAAGGCATGGTGACCGCAACTTTGTTCGCGGCTTGACCGTTACGGATACGGGTCAGCATATCCGCGATCGGATCTTGCATGCTCATCTGTCTTTACTCCCGTGATTCTATTGGTAATTACCAGCTAGCCTTTTTCAAGCCAGGTACTTCACCGCGCATGGCGGCTTCACGCAACTTGATACGGCTCAACCCGAACTTGCCCACATAACCATGTGGACGGCCAGTTTGACGGCAGCGCTTACGCTGACGAGACGGGCTGGAATCACGCGGCAGAGTTTGCAGCTTGAGAACAGCATTCCAACGATCTTCGTCGGATGAGTTCACACTTGAAATGATAGCTTTCAGTTCCTCGCGCTTGGCGCGGTACTTGTCAGCCAGTTTCACGCGAACGACTTCGCGTGCTTTCATTGATTGCTTAGCCATCAGTAACCCTGCCTTACTTGCGGAACGGGAAGTTAAAAGCAGCCAACAGTGCGCGGCCTTCATCATCAGATTTCGCAGTAGTGGTAATGGTAATATCCAAACCACGAACGCGGTCGACTTTGTCATAGTCGATCTCTGGGAAGATGATCTGCTCGCGAACACCCATGCTGTAGTTACCGCGGCCATCGAATGACTTAGCGGACAAGCCACGGAAGTCACGGATACGTGGTACAGCAATAGAAATCAGGCGCTCAAAGAACTCCCACATGCGTTCACCACGCAGAGTCACTTTACAGCCGATCGGATAGCCCTGGCGGATTTTGAAGCCTGCAACTGATTTGCGTGCTTTGGTGATAAACGGCTTTTGACCGGAGATTGCTGCCAGATCGGCTGCTGCGTTATCCAGCAGTTTCTTGTCAGCGATCGCTTCACCAACACCCATGTTCAGGGTGATCTTCTCGACCCGAGGGACTTGCATGACAGAATTGTAGTTGAACTCAGTCATGAGTTTATTAACTACTTCGTCTTTGTAGTAATCATGCAGTTTCGCCATCGTACTACTCCAAATTACTTGATAGTTTCGCTGTTAGACTTGAAGAAACGGACTTTTTTGCCGTCTTCGAATCTAAAGCCTACACGGTCAGCCTTGCCGGTTGCCGAGTTGAACAGTGCAACGTTGGAAACCTGAATAGCGGCTTCTTTTTCAACGATGCCACCTGGCTGATTCAGAGCCGGTACAGGCTTCTGATGTTTTTTAACCAGGTTGATACCTTCAACAATGAGCTTGCCAGAAGACAGAACATTTTTAACTTTACCGCGCTTACCTTTATCTTTGCCGGTCAGCACGATAACTTCGTCATCGCGACGGATTTTAGCTGCCATTTTTCGCTCCTTAGAGTACTTCTGGTGCCAGAGAGATAATTTTCATGAACTTTTCAGTACGAAGTTCACGAGTTACCGGCCCAAAAATACGCGTTCCGATTGGCTGCTCAGTGTTATTGTTTAAAATAACGCATGCATTACCATCGAAGCGAATGACAGAACCGTCCGGGCGACGAACACCCTTCCTGGTGCGCACCACTACCGCCTTCAGCACATCACCCTTCTTAACCTTACCGCGAGGAATTGCTTCCTTGATGGTAATTTTGATGATGTCGCCAACGCCTGCGTAGCGACGGTGCGAGCCACCCAGAACCTTGATACACATTACGCGACGTGCACCGGAGTTGTCGGCGACGGTCAGCATAGTCTGTTCTTGGATCATTTTAGTGCTCCGCTAATGTCAACTACTACTTCGGGACCTGATTCAGGTCGTTTAAAAGCCCCATAATTGAGGGCGCAGCATTATAACACCGCATCTCGCATATGGGTAGAAAAAATAACCGACTCAAATCGAGTCGTTATTTGGACCCCTGGAAAGAGGAACGCGACATTCTAAGGAATTGTTCATCCGGTAGCAATCGCAATCTGTACAATACGCCAGCTTATTTCAACTCAGCGCGGCAGATTGGCCTCAAAACTGATGCATTTGCCCCGCAAGCCATTGAACTAAGGTAGATATGGCCAATTTTACCCGAATCCCGCCCCCCGTATTCTGGCACTGATATTTTCCCGTACCTCAAATCGATGGTAAGTCACGACAGGATTCGCCGCAGTCATACAGCAACGTGCCGGCAGAAGCCCCCTCACTATGGCGATGAAAACCTCTGGACGGTCCTTCTGAGGAGGGAAGATAAACACTGATGGCTTCTTGAGGTTATGTCTCTGACCATCAGCATCAGGAGTCAGTTCATTCCCTCCCCCGACTTTGCCCGGATCGAATACAAGTTTGCTGTCCATCTGATGAATCTTCCTTCTCAGGGAAGCAACATCACCGAAGTAAAACGTTGAAATTTTTAGAGGAGTAAACAAGAAGGGAATTAAGTGAATAGCAGAAAATAAAAAACCCCCGACAAGCGGGGGTTTTTACAGAGATAGACGTTCTTATTACAGAACAGCTTTCTCTACAACGCGAACCAGAGTCCATGACTTAGTCTTGGACAGTGGACGGCATTCGCGGATTTCAACCACGTCGCCGATACCACATTCGTTGTTCTCGTCGTGTACGTGCAGTTTGGTCGTACGCTTGATGAATTTCCCGTAAATTGGGTGCTTCACAACACGTTCGATAGCAACAACGATGGATTTCTCCATTTTGTCACTAGTCACACGACCTTGCAGAGTACGGATTTTATCGGTCATTACGCACCCGCCTTCTCAGTCAGTAAAGTCTTAACGCGTGCAACATCACGACGCACATTCTTCAGCAGATGAGTCTGCTGCAGTTGGCCGGATGCTGCCTGCATGCGCAGGTTGAACTGCTCACGCAGCAGGTTAAGCAGCTCAGTGTTAAGCTCTTCAACGCTTTTTTCACGCAGCTCTGTTGCTTTCATTACATCACCGTCTTAGTTACAAAGGTGGTTTTGATAGGCAGTTTTGCTGCTGCCAGCTTGAATGCTTCACGGGCCAGCTCTTCCGGAACACCGTCCATTTCATACAGGACTTTACCTGGCTGGATCAAGGCAACCCAATACTCCACGTTACCTTTACCTTTACCCATACGCACTTCCAGCGGCTTCTCAGTAATTGGTTTGTCCGGGAATACACGGATCCAAATTTTACCTTGACGCTTAACTGCACGGGTCATAGCACGACGTGCTGCTTCGATCTGACGGGCAGTCAGACGACCACGGCCAACAGCTTTCAGACCGAAAGTACCGAAGCTAACATCCGTACCCTGCGCCAGACCACGGTTGCGGCCTTTGTGCACTTTACGGAATTTCGTACGCTTTGGTTGTAACATCAGCGACTCTCCTTACTTACGGCCTTTACGCTGCTGCTTTTTAGGTTGAGCAGCCGGTTCCGGTTGTTCAACAGCAGCCATACCACCCAGGATCTCACCTTTGAAGATCCATACCTTAACGCCGATTACACCATAAGTGGTGTGGGCTTCAGAGGTGTTGTAGTCAATGTCTGCACGCAGAGTGTGCAGTGGCACGCGGCCTTCACGGTACCATTCGGTACGCGCGATTTCTGCACCGCCAAGACGGCCACTAACTTCAACTTTAATCCCTTTAGCGCCCAGACGCATTGCGTTCTGTACAGCACGCTTCATAGCACGACGGAACATCACACGACGCTCCAGCTGTGAAGTGATGCTGTCAGCAACCAATTTAGCGTCCAGTTCCGGTTTACGGACTTCGGCGATATTGATCTGTGCAGGAACGCCAGCGATATCCGCTACGACCTTGCGCAGTTTTTCTACATCTTCACCTTTCTTACCGATGACGATGCCAGGGCGAGCGGTGTGAATAGTCACACGGATGCTCTTAGCTGGACGCTCGATAACGATACGAGAGACGGATGCTTTTGACAGTTCCTTGGTCAGGAACTGACGAACTTTAAAGTCGCTGTCCAGGTTGTCAGCGAATTCTTTGGTATTTGCGAACCAGGTAGAGTTCCAGGGTTTAACAATACCCAGGCGAATACCATTAGGATGTACTTTCTGACCCATTGCTAGTCTCCAGAGTCTCAGCGATCGGACACAACCACAGTAATGTGGCTGGTGCGCTTCAGGATGCGATCTGCACGACCTTTCGCACGCGGCATAATGCGCTTCATGCTTGGGCCTTCGTCTACGAAGATTTTCGTGACTTTCAGATCATCAATGTCAGCGCCATCGTTGTGTTCGGCGTTAGCAATGGCAGATTCCAGAACTTTCTTGACCAGTACAGCCGCTTTCTTATTGGTGTAGGTCAAAATGTCCAGAGCCTGCGACACTTTCTTACCGCGTACAAGATCTGCTACCAGGCGAACCTTCTGAGCAGAAGAACGAGCGTGGCGATGTTTAGCGATAGTTTCCATCTCTTCCTCCTGTTAGCGTTTCTTAGCTTTCTTATCAGCTGCGTGACCGCGATAAGTACGAGTCGGTGCAAATTCACCCAGTTTGTGACCGACCATTTCGTCGGAAACAAAGACAGGAACGTGCTGACGACCATTATGGACAGCGATGGTCAAACCGATCATGTTAGGGAAGATCGTTGAACGACGGGACCAGGTGCGCAGTGGCTTCTTGTCTCCGCTTTCCAAAGCTTTCTCTACCTTCTTCAGCAAGTGCAGGTCAATAAAAGGACCTTTCTTGAGAGAACGTGGCATGGCTTATCCTCTAAAATTATTTGCTACGGCGACGTACGATAAATTTATCAGTACGCTTGTTGCTACGGGTCTTCTTACCTTTGGTCTGAACGCCCCACGGGGTTACCGGGTGCTTACCAAAGTTACGACCTTCACCACCACCGTGCGGGTGATCAACTGGGTTCATCGCGGTACCACGAACGGTCGGACGAACACCACGCCAACGGGTTGCACCGGCTTTACCCAGAACGCGAAGCATGTGCTCCGAGTTACCGACTTCGCCCAGGGTCGCGCGGCAGTCAGCTTCGACTTTACGCATTTCACCAGAACGCAGACGCAGGGTAACGTAAGAACCATCACGCGCAACGATCTGCACGTAAGTACCAGCAGAGCGAGCAATCTGACCGCCTTTACCTGGTTTCATTTCTACGTTATGCACGGTAGAACCAACTGGGATGTTACGCATCGGCAGTGTGTTACCTGCTTTGATCGCAGCATCAACGCCAGACTGAATCTGGTCGCCAGCTTTCAGGCCTTTAGGGGCCAGGATGTAACGGCGCTCGCCGTCTTTGTACAGAACCAGCGCGATGTTCGCGGAGCGGTTCGGATCGTACTCAAGACGTTCAACGGTCGCTGGGATACCATCTTTGTTGCGTTTGAAGTCAACAATACGGTAAGCCTGCTTGTGACCACCACCGATATGACGGGTAGTGATGCGACCATTGTTGTTACGGCCACCGGATTTGCTGTTTTTTTCTACCAGCGGGGCAAATGGTTTGCCCTTGTGCAGCTCCGCGTTCACCACTTTAACTACATGGCGACGACCCGGAGATGTCGGTTTACATTTAACAACTGCCATTGTTCTTCTCCTCCGACTTACTCAGCGCCGCCGACGAAGTCCAGATTCTGGCCTTCTTTCAGGGTGACGTAAGCTTTTTTCCAGTCGTTACGACGACCAATACGCTGTCCAGAACGTTTAACTTTCCCTTTAACTACCAGGGTGTTAACGACTTCGACTTCAACTTCGAAAAGTTTCTGCACAGCGGCTTTGATTTCTGCTTTGGTCGCGTCTTTAGCAACTTTGAGAACGATGGTGTTTGTTTTTTCCATCGCAGCAGATGCTTTTTCAGATACGTGCGGCGCGCGCAGTACTTTCAGCAGACGTTCTTCACGGATCATGCCAGCATCTCCTCAACTTGCTTAACTGCATCAGCAGTCATAACGACTTTGTCGAAGGCGATCAGGCTAACTGGGTCGATACCCGCTGCATCACGTACGTCAACCTTGTACAGGTTACGTGCGGCCAGGAACAGGTTCTCTTCCAGTTCGCCAGTGATGATCAGCACATCTTCCAGAGCCATGTCTTTCAGTTTCTCTACCAGCAGCTTAGTTTTAGGCGCTTCCAGAGAGAACTGCTCGACAACGATCAGACGTTCCTGACGTACCAGCTCGGACAGAATGCTTTTCAGCGCGCCGCGGTACATCTTTTTGTTAACTTTTTGACTGTGGTCCTGAGGCTTCGCAGCGAAGGTCACACCACCTGAACGCCAGATCGGGCTCTTTACAGAACCTGAACGCGCACGGCCGGTACCTTTCTGGCGCCACGGCTTTTTGCCGGAACCAGTTACTTCAGCACGAGTCTTCTGAGCACGAGTACCTTGACGGGCACCTGCTGCATAAGCAACAACAACCTGATGTACCAGCGCTTCGTTGAAATCACGACCGAAGGTAGTTTCGGAAACAGTCAGCGCGCTTTGCGCGTCTTTCAGTACTAATTCCATTGCTATCCCCTTACGCCTTCACAGCTGGTTTAACGATCAGGTCGCTACCGGTAGCACCGGGAACTGCACCTTTAACCAGCAGCAGGTTGCGCTCAGCGTCAACACGCACTACGTCCAGGCTCTGAACGGTTACACGTTCGTTACCCAGCTGGCCTGCCATTTTCTTGCCTTTGAACACTTTGCCCGGAGTCTGGTTCTGACCGATAGAACCCGGTACGCGGTGAGACAAGGAGTTACCGTGAGTAGCATCCTGAGTACGGAAGTTCCAGCGCTTAACAGTACCGGCAAAACCTTTACCTTTAGATGTTCCAGTCACGTCAACTTTTTTCACGTCAGCGAAAATGTCAACATTAATGCTCTGACCTACGGTGAACTCTGCGCCTTCTTCAGTGCGGAATTCCCACAGACCACGGCCAGCTTCAACGCCAGCTTTAGCAAAGTGACCTGCTTCCGGCTTAGTTACACGGTTAGCTTTTTTAGCACCGGTAGTTACCTGGATAGCAGTGTAACCGTCGTTTTCCAGGCCTTTGACCTGAGTAACGCGGTTTGCTTCAATTTCGATCACGGTTACAGGGATAGAAACGCCATCTTCTGTGAAGATACGGGTCATACCCACTTTTTTACCGACTAAACCAATCATTGTTTCAACCTCTCAATCGCTCAATGACCTGATTAACCCAGGCTGATCTGCACGTCAACACCTGCAGCCAGATCCAGACGCATCAGAGCATCAACCGTTTTTTCGGTTGGCTCAACGATGTCAACCAGACGCTTGTGAGTGCGAATCTCGTACTGATCGCGCGCATCTTTGTTGACGTGCGGAGAGATCAGAACGGTAAAGCGCTCTTTGCGGGTCGGCAGCGGGATAGGACCACGAACCTGCGCACCAGTGCGCTTGGCAGTCTCTACGATTTCCGCAGTTGATTGATCGATCAGACGATGATCAAACGCTTTAAGACGGATACGGATTCTTTGGTTCTGCATGAGACCAGAGCTCCAATTATTTATAAACGAAAAGAATTACTACTCGCATCCATTACGATTGATGGAGGAGTGTAATCGTTGAGCACATAACCCGCATATCGCGAGTATTGTTAGCTGGCATTTTCACACCGGCTGGCGACTCATATTGAATCGCGCCTGGCCATATTGGCAGGCCCGCGTATTATACGTACATCTGGAGGCAAAGCAACCATTATACGAACGCGATTATCAGGAATACTCAATTTTGGCAAAAAAAAAGAGCGCCGAAGCGCTCTCTTTTCTGCTCTGGCAGAGCGAACTCCGCCAGACAAGTATCACAATTAAGCGATAACTTTAGCAACAACACCAGCACCAACGGTACGGCCGCCTTCGCGAATTGCGAAACGCAGACCGTCGTCCATTGCGATTGGTTTG
>NZ_JAFBFW010000017.1 GCF_016909495.1 Pantoea coffeiphila
TCGGCACGGGCGGCGGCTTCCGCTTCTGCGCGAGCGGCAGCTTCAGACTCTGCACGGGCAACGGCTTCCGCTTCAGCGCGGGCAGCGGCTTCCGCATCAGCACGAGCGGCAGCTTCGGCTTCGGCACGGGCAGCAGCTTCCGCATCAGCACGGGCGGCGGCTTCGGCTTCGGCACGGGCGGCGGCTTCGGCACGGGCGGCGGCTTCCGCTTCTGCGCGAGCGGCAGCTTCAGACTCTGCACGGGCAACGGCTTCCGCTTCAGCGCGGGCAGCGGCTTCCGCTTCGGCGCGGGCAGCAGCTTCCGCATCAGCACGGGCGGCGGCTTCGGCTTCCGCCGCAGAATCAGCAGCAGGTTGCGGGTCTAACGTTTCTTTTACGTCTTCCTGCTGTGCCTTGTCTTCACGCCCCAGACCAAGCCAGGAAAAAAAGCCACGTTTTTTATTCTTTGCCATGGTGCAACCACACTCCTCGCGGGAAAAACCGTACCGGTCCGAAAATAAGCGAAAACTGTCTCTCGCAACCGCACGCGGGCGTCACAGTGCGGTTGCGGGAGACAGCCTAATCAATCCCTTAGTCTAACACTTTCTGCTGAGTGCATTACAGTTCCCTTTTTACGTTTCCTCAGCCCGGTTAGCCCGTTAAACTGTGCAACAAATTATTAAGAGTTCAGTACGATGATCAAGAAAACCCACAGCGGCGCAGCCGGGCAAATACGCATTATTGGGGGCCTTTGGCGAGGCCGTAAGCTGCCGGTTCCGGACAGCACTGGCCTGCGCCCCACCACGGATCGCGTTCGCGAAACGCTATTTAACTGGCTGGCCTCCGATATTCAGGAAGCCCGATGCCTTGACTGCTACGCCGGAAGCGGCGCACTGGGGCTGGAAGCGCTATCTCGCCATGCGGCCAGCGCCACCCTGCTGGAACTGGAGCGCCCGGTAGCCCAGCAGCTGGAAAAAAACCTCGCCACGCTGGGGGCTAAGAACGGCAGGGTCATCAACACCAACACGCTGCAGTTTCTTGCTCAGAAAGGCGATGCGCATCATCTGGTGTTTATCGATCCGCCTTTCCGCAAGGGACTATTGGAAGAAACCGTCACTCTGCTGGAAAACAACGGCTGGCTGAGTGATGAAGCACTGATCTACGTTGAAAGTGAAGTTGAACATGGCCTGCCGCCGGTGCCGGTAAACTGGCAGCTGCATCGGGAAAAAGTTGCCGGCCAGGTGGCGTACCGTCTCTATATCCGGCATGCCGTTGCAGAACTTTCGCCCTCAGAGGCGTAATCAATACTATTGCCTGCAACACAGGCTCGGAGAATTAACATGTTAATTAACGCAGGCCGTCTGCTGATGGTCTTTGTCTGGGGATTTTTGCTGCTGAACGTTGTTCACCCGTTCCCTAAACCGCTGACCCACTTCGTTAACGTCGCGCTGTTCTTTATGGTCATTATGCACGGCTTACAGCTGGTGCTGATGCGCTCAACGCAGCCGAAAGAGTCCCCGAAGCTGAGCGGTTTTACTCAGGCGAAAATCTTCTTCTTCGGCGTGTTTGAGCTGCTGGCCTGGCAGAAGAAAAACTTCCCCAAACAGTAGCCTCCCGCTCGGAAAATCAGCCGCAGGTTTCAGGCGGCGTTTGCCTTCTGTTAACAGTCGGAAGCCGTACAGGGAGTAAAACGGATAAAACGCGTCCCCTGTACCTGTAGCTCACCACGGCTGCCTTTATCGATCTGATGATAATCACTGGCGTCCAGCGCCAGCTTGATGTCCTCTGCGCCATTCAGCGGATGAAACCACGCCTCATAACGCATGTCTTCCACCGGGATCTGGTCGCGCTGGCGCGAGCGCCGATCCGGTGCCAGATATTCCCGTTTCGTTTTCACTTCCACCATCAGGCTGCGCACGGGGGAAGCATCATTGGCGGCATTTTCCCGCCGCTGCTTGATAAACTGCCGTGTTGCCAGCACGGCGATCAGCGCAACCACAACCAGAAAAATTATCGGTGGCTTCATAGAACGGTTTTCTCCAGGGATACGGGGAACAGCACGCGATAAGGATACAACCGGACCAGGATGATTGTCACACCGCTGTCGGGTGGCCTAAACTGGGCGAAGTTGTGGAGTTTTTCGTCAATACAGGGAAAAATTATGATCTGGTCTTTTCTCGCAGTACTTTTTTCCGGCTGGTTATACGTCGATGCCTCTTACCGCGGCCCGCAGTGGCAGCGCTGGGTGTTTAAACCCGTCACGCTACTGTTACTGCTGGCCTGGGCCTGGCAGGCACCCGTACTGAAAACCACCGACTATCTGATCCTGCTTGGCCTGCTGGCAACGCTGCTGGGCGATGCCCTGACCCTGCTGCCTGAACGCCGCATGCTGTATGCCATCGGCGCGTTTTTCCTTTCTCATCTACTGTACACCCTGTTCTTCGCCAGCCAGATGACGCTGAGCTTTTTCTGGCCGCTGCCGCTGGCACTGCTGATTATTGGCGGGCTGCTGATTGCCACGGTCTGGAGCAGACTGGAGGAGCTGCGCTGGCCGGTGTGCACCTTTATCGGCATCACCCTGCTGATGGTCTGGCTGAGCGCCGAGCTGTATGTCTTCCGCCCAACCGACTACAGCTTCACGCTGATGGTGGGTGCTTCCCTGCTGCTGCTGGCCAATATCGTCTGGCTGGTCAGCCACTATCGCTGCCGCTTTAACGCCGATCGGGCGATTATTGCCGCCTGCTATTTTGCCGGTCACTTTATGATTGTGCGTTCGCTGTGGCTGTAGGGCTTGACTCTGGAGTGGACTCCAAAGTGTAAGATAGCTTTATGGCGGGCACTCACGCCCGCCGCTATCTTTCAGGAGGCGCTATGCACTCGCATTCTACTTGCAGCTGTGGTCACGACCACGCCCCCCATCAGCACGGTTGCAGCAGTTCGGCCAAACGTCCCGTTATCCGCAAAATCACCGCGATTAGCGCAGCCAGCGTAGAAACGCCCTGCTGCGGCGATGCCTCCTGCAGTTCGGGAGACACCGCCGACGACGAGGGCGACAGGCGAGCGGGACTCTCCCGCTACAGCTGGCAGGTTCAGGGTATGGACTGCCCAAGCTGCGCGCGCAAAGTCGAAACCGCCGTACGGCAGCTAAGCAGCGTGGATCGGGCTCGCGTGGTCTTTTCCAGCGAAAAGCTGGTGGTTGATGCCAACAGCGATGTGCGTAATGACGTTGAGAAAGCCGTGGCTCGCGCCGGTTTCCAGCTTCAGCGCAGCGATGCGCCAGACGCCGCTAAAACCGCCCAGCCCGTCCCCGGATTTTGGCAGGAGAACCGCAGCCTGATCCTGCTGGCCGTTCTGATGGCCGCCAGCTGGCTGCTGGACAGCGTCAACCCCGCAGCAGGCCAGCTTGCCTTTATTGCGACAACGCTTGTCGGCGTCTGGCCGATTGCACTCAGCGCACTGCGCCTGATGCGCAGCGGTTCCCCCTTCAGTATCGAAACCTTAATGAGCGTGGCGGCGATTGGCGCACTGTTTATTGGCGCAACGGCCGAAGCGGCGATGGTGCTGCTGCTGTTTATGCTGGGTGAACGACTGGAATCCTTTGCCGCCAGCCGGGCGCGTAAAGGCGTAACGGCACTGATAGCGCTCAAGCCAGACCAGGCGGTGCGGATTACTGGCTCCCACCGCGAGAACGTACAGGTCAGCGCCCTGCGCCCGGGCGATTGCATTGAAGTTGCCGCCGGGGCGCGTCTGCCTGCGGATGCCCGGCTGCTTAGCCCGTTTGCCAGCTTTGATGAAAGCGCGCTTACCGGTGAATCAATCCCTGTTGAACGCCAGCAGGGAGAATCCATTGCCGCCGGTAGTCTGAGCGTGGATCGTCTGGTGCAGCTGGAAGTGGTTTCGAAACCGGGCGAAAGCGCCATCGACCGCATTCTGCATCTGATTGAAGAAGCGGAGGAGCGACGTGCACCGATTGAACGCTTCCTCGATCGCTTCAGCCGTGTCTATACCCCGGTGATTATGGCGCTGGCGCTGGCCGTTGCCGTTATCCCGCCGCTGCTGATGGGCACGGAATGGCAGCCGTGGATCTATAAAGGGTTAACGCTGCTGCTGATCGGCTGCCCGTGTGCGCTGGTGATCTCCACCCCTGCCGCGATTACGTCCGGACTGGCGGCGGCAACCCGCCGTGGTGCGTTAATTAAGGGCGGCGCGGCGCTGGAAAGCCTGGGTAGCGTTCGCACTATCGCCTTTGATAAAACCGGTACGCTCACCGAGGGTAAACCCCGGGTTACCGCCATTCAGCCGTTTGCACAGCAGGATGAAGCGTGGCTGCTGTCAACGGCAGCGGCGATTGAGCAGGGTTCCTCGCATCCGCTGGCGCAGGCCATTGTCGCTGCCGCCGCAGAGCGCAAGTTAACTTTACCTGCCGCCACGGAACAGCGGGCGCTTGCCGGTAGCGGAGTGGAAGCAATAGTGAGCAATCGCTTACTTTCAATCAGCGCGCCGTCAAAAGTCGATGCAGAACGGCTGGCTCAACATCGATCCGCCGTTGAAGCGCTGGAAAACGCGGGCAATACGGTGGTGATCCTGCACGATGCAGAGCAGCTTTATGGCCTGATCGCTCTGCGCGATACCCTGCGTGAAGATGCCAGAAACGCGCTGGCAGAACTAAAAGCAATGGGTATTCAGGGCGTGATGCTGACCGGCGACAATCCGCGGGCCGCGGCGGCTATTGCCGGTGAACTGGGCATTGACTACCGCGCCAGCCTGCTGCCGGAAGATAAGGTGGCGGCGGTCAGCGCGCTTAACCAGCAGCAGCCGGTGGCGATGGTTGGCGACGGCATCAATGATGCGCCAGCCATGAAGGCGGCAACGATTGGTATTGCAATGGGCAGCGGCAGCGATGTGGCGCTGGAAACGGCTGACGCGGCGCTGACCCATAACCGGCTCACCGGGCTGGCGGCGATGATAGGCCTGTCGCGTGCCACTCACGCCAATATTCGCCAGAACATTACCATCGCGCTGGGGCTGAAGGCGGTATTCCTGCTGACCACCCTGCTGGGGATCACCGGGCTGTGGCTGGCGGTGCTGGCGGATTCAGGGGCGACAGCATTAGTGACCGCTAACGCCCTGCGGCTGCTGCGCCGCAGATCGTAGCTGCAGCCAGGGCGATAGCTATTCGCCCCGAGCAGTTAAATCAGGGGAGCCGCAAAGGCTCCCTTAAACGCCCTTCTTCAGCAGATAGCGATAAGGCAGCGCGTCGGTATTCTGCGCCAGCAGCGTATGCTCCATAAATCGGCAGAAACCGGGGATATCGCGCGTAGTCGCCGGGTCGTCAGCAATAATCAGCAGCGTTTCGCCCTCCTGCATATGACGCACGGTTTTGCGCACCATCATGACCGGTTCCGGGCAGCGCAGGCCCAGCGCATCAAGGGTCTTATCGGGGTTAGCGAAAAGGTCGCTCATGGGATTCTCAACAGTAATGATAACAAACAGCCGCTATTCTACCGCCGGACGGCCGGGGTGCAACAGCGCTATCGGACGATAACGTTTGCGCTAAAATTAACCATTGCAATAGCAGCACAACCGGGTAATATGCCGCAAAATCGCGCAAGCGACCGATGTACTGCCGTCAATACGGCCGGTGCGTCTTAAATTTAAACTGGGTTCCCTCACCCCATTGATCTTAAAAAGGCTCAATATGATCGCATTTACTTCGCGTCAGCGTACCCACGCGCTGATCTGGCTCAGTCTGTTTCATCTGCTGGTGATCACCTCCAGCAACTATCTGGTCCAGCTGCCGGTTTCCATTTTTGGTCTGCACACCACCTGGGGCGCGTTCAGCTTCCCGTTTATCTTCCTTGCCACCGATCTGACGGTACGGATTTTCGGTGCCCCGCTGGCGCGTCGCATTATTCTGGCGGTGATGATCCCGGCCCTGTTTATCTCCTACCTGATTTCCGCGCTCTATTTTCAGGGGGAATGGCAGGGAGTGGCCTCACTGAAAGAGATGAATATCTTTGTAGCCCGCATCGCCTGTGCCAGCTTTATGGCCTACGCGCTGGGTCAGATCCTCGATATTTACGTCTTTAACCGCCTGCGGCAGAAAGCCGCCTGGTGGATGGCACCGGCGGCGGCGATGTTCCTTGGCAATATCAGCGATACGGCAGCCTTCTTCTTCATTGCTTTCTACCAGAGCACCGATCCGTTTATGGCAGCCCACTGGGTAGAGATCGCCATGGTGGATTACTGCTTTAAAGTCATGATCTGCATGATTTTCTTCCTGCCCGCCTACGGCCTGCTGCTCAACGCCACGCTGAAGCGATTAGCAGAAAAATCCAATGGTCCACAGGTTAATTTTGGGTAAGCTGGTTACACACAATGTCACGCAAGATAAGTTGCTTTTACACGCTGAATGCTATTGTATAAGTGCCTGATATCTTAAGTGATGACTAACAAAGGGACCCTGATGCGTAACCTACTGAAATATGCCGGAGTAAGTTTACTGGTAGTTGGCCTGGCCGCCTG
This sequence comes from Pantoea coffeiphila, assembly GCF_016909495.1. Classification (GTDB taxonomy): domain Bacteria; phylum Pseudomonadota; class Gammaproteobacteria; order Enterobacterales; family Enterobacteriaceae; genus Erwinia; species Erwinia coffeiphila. Next base: position 6,505 of record NZ_JAFBFW010000017.1, read on the forward strand.
CGATGGCAAGAGTGACACCGCCGCTGCGGACAAAAATGCCAGCAGCCAGGCAAGTCAGAGCAGCCAGACCGTTTCACTGATGGACGGCAAACTGAGCTTCGCCCTGCCTGCCGGCATGAGCGACAAAAGCGGCAAGCTGGGTACTCAGGCCAATAATATGCACGTTTACGCCGATGAATCAGGCCAGAAAGCGATCATTGTCATCGAAGGCGACAGCAGCAACGATACGCTGGAAGACCTGTCAAAACGCATGATCGAGCAGCAGCGTAGCCGCGCGCCTCAGCTGCAGGTGGTGACCAATAAAGAAATTACCGTTAACGACCAGCAGCTACAGCAGCTGGATACGGTGATCTCCGCTAACAATCAGACCGTCTGGTCTTCGCTGGTGATGGGCAAAGTGGATGGCAAACTGCTGACGCTGCAAATTTCCCTGCCGGGAGACGATCAGCAGGCCGCGCAGACCGAAGCGGGAAATATCCTGAAAACGCTTCAGCTGAAGTAATACTGCGCTCACAAAAAAACCTCCCATCTTCGTCATCGGGCTTCAACAGAAGCCCGTTTCAGAAGTGGGAGGTTTTTTTACGTCAGGCGCTTACAGACCGGCCGTTTCGCGAATGTATTTACGTGCTTTTACCGCGTATTCAAACGGGTTCGCCAGCGCAGGGTCCTGCTCGGCTTCCACTACCATCCAGCCTTTGTAGCCGAAATCGTCGAGGATTTTGAACACCGGTTTGAAATCAATCACGCCGTCGCCCGGAACGGTAAAGGTGCCTTTCTTCACGCCGTCCAGGAACGACAGCTTCTGGCTTCTGACCTGATCGACGATTTCATCACGCACGTCTTTCAGGTGCACGTGGTTAATACGCGGCAGGTATTTAGTCAGAATCGCCAGCATCTTCTCCTGGCTACCTTCTGAGTAGTAAGCATGGCCGGTATCGAACAGCAGATAAACGTCGTCATTGGTTTCCGCCATAAAGCGATCCACTTCTTCAGTGGTCTGAATGCCGGTACCCATATGGTGATGCAGACCCACCGTCATGCCCTTCTCAGCGGCCAGTTTTGCCAGCTCGTTGTAGCCTTCGGTGGTCAGACGCCACTGCTCATCGGTGTAAATCGGCTTCTCTTCCAGCACCGCTTTGGTGGTGCCCTGGATGCTCAGGCTCTGCTCGGAGCAGCCAATCACTTTCGCCCCCATCGCATGCAGGAAGTCGCGATGGTTGATGAACTCGTCGATGGTCTTCGCTTTGTCGCCGTTGGCGAAGAAAGTGCTGAACCAGGCGTTAACGATCTGAATGCCACGAATATCCAGCATCGGCTTCAATACTGCCGGGTCGCGCGGGTATTTGCTGCCCACTTCGCTGCCAACAAAACCGGCCAGCGCCATTTCGCTGACGATCTGCTGGAAGGTGTTCTCTTTACCCAGCTCCGGCATGTCATCGTTAGTCCAGCCGATCGGGGCAATAGCCAGTTTGACGTTATCTTTGTTCATGATCCTACCTCTGGTGTTCACCGTGCGGCCATGGCCGCACGCTGTTATTTCCGCAGCAGTTCACGCTCGATCAGTTCGCGCGTAGCAACCGCTTCAACGTTCATTTCTTCCGGATAACCGAACAGCGCTGCGGCGATAATCGGATCGCCACCCACTTTGAAGGTTTGCTCAGCAAACTTCATATCGCGCAGAGTCTGGAACAGCGTCGGGAAATCAACCTCACCTTTACCCACGGCAACGTGCTGGTGAATCGTGGCGTCCACACCCGGTGGGTTCACGATATAGCGGCAGTGCTTGGTATGGTTCATGGTGTCGGCAATCAGCACGTGGGACAGATCGGCACCGGCGTACTCCAGCATTGGCTTCACATCGCCCTTGCCTTTGTCGTAGAAGAAAGTGTGCGGTGCGCTGTACAGATACTTCACGTTCTCACTGCGGAACGATTTCACAATATCGGCCGTTTCATTGCTGTTTTCGCAGAAATCCCACGGATGTGACTGGATTTCGATGCGAATGCCTTCGCGTTCAACGATAGGCAGCAGCTCTTCCATGGAGCGATAGAACATCTCTTCACAGATTTCTGGTTCGTTCGGGTTACCGGAAAGTTCGGTATTAATAACCTGCACACCGGTTTCTACCGCGATCTCAATCATACGTTTCCAGTTGCGAACGGCAGCCTGACGGCGTGCCTCATCGGGACCGGACCAGCGATAAACCACGATGTATGAGGAGATCTCTAACCCGGTAGCACGCAGCGCGTTTTTGTACTCGGTGATAATTTCGCGGCTGGCTTTAGGATGCTTGTAGAACGGGTTGATCTGCGGATGCGGGGACTGCTCAATATATTTGTAGCCCCAGTCAGCCACCTGGTGAACCATTTTTGTGATGCCCAAATCTCGAATGACATCCACATCAAAGGCAATTTTCATCAGACTCTCCGTGATTAAATCAGTACGCTGTTTTACGGTTTCCCCTGCACAGTGGCAGGGGAATGTGCGGTAGCAGCGCGGCGATTAGTTGTAGAACGCCGGGCGCTCTGGCAGTTCCACCGGCTCAATCGCACCACTGTTTTGTGCCTTATGGCAGGCATCAGCGGCGACGGAAGCGGCATAGCCGTCCCAGGCGGATGGCCCGGTCAGCTTGCCAGCGGTGGCATCATTAATAAACGCCTGCAACTCAACGTCATAGGCATCGATAAAGCGGTCTTTCCAGTCGGTCAGAATGGCGGTAGAAAGCTGCGCGTTCTTACGCATCTGCACGGCAGACGGCTCTGGCAGCTTAGCAATCCCTTCTTCACCAACTACTTCGCACTGGATGTCGTAGCCGTATGCGCAGTTAACGAAGATTTCAACGTCAATGCGGATACCTTTACGGGTTTCAAACAGCACGATCTGAGGATCTTTCAGTTTGGCATGGGTTTTGGAGGTTACGCGCGGGAAGACAACCTGTACAGATTTGTAGTCGTCTTCGGTCAGCCAGCGCAGTACATCCAGCTCGTGGATCAGCGTGTTAGTAATCGCCATATCGGTAGTGTAGTTCTCCGGTACGGTCGGGTTACGGTGCGCGCAGTGCAGCATCAGCGGCTCGCCGATTTCACCATCGGTAATCACTTTTTTCAGCGCGCGGTAGCCGGCGTCGTACGGGCGCATAAAGCCAACCTGCACCAGACGCTTGCCGAATTTAATCTCTGCATCCACCACGCGGCGGCAGCCTTCAGCGGTCATCGCCAGCGGTTTTTCACAGAACACAGGCTTACCGGCAGCGATTGCAGCCAGCGTGTACTCTTCGTGCGTTGGGTCCCATGAGGTCACCAGTACGGCATCCACGTTGGAAGAGTTAACGACGTCGTGGCCGTCTGCGTAAACTTCAGCATTCAGACCCAGACGTGCAACGGCTGCTTTCGCGCCTTCCACGTTGATATCAGAGACGGCCACAACCTCTGCACCCTGCAGCACTTTGCTGCAGCGACGGATATGTTCCTGACCAATGGCACCAGCACCAATAACACCTAACTTTAACGTCATGATCGATCCTTACTTGAGTAGGGGGTAAAAGCGGGCCAGGCAGCCCGCGCTTTAAAGGCAAAAAAGAACAGCAAAAGGAACAATAAAAAATGCGTTATTAATATTCGCGAGCCTGGTCGATATGCTCGTTCAGCTTACGGGCAACGGCATCCACTCGCTCAGAGTCGGAAACCTGTGCTCCGCCCACGCGCCACCAGCTGAAATACTTGTGGATCATGGTTTTCGGCAGAACTTTAATATCGAACAGGGTGGAAACAGTCTGCTTCTGCGCATCAATCAGCGCGGCCTTCAGCTCTTCCAGCGTGGTAATACGGTAAGTTTTGCAGCCGTAACCTGCGGCAATCGCGGCGAAATCAATCGGTACAAAGCCACCGTTCAGCTTGCCGGTTTCCGCGTTACGGAAGCGGAACTCGGTGGTGAAGCTGTCCATACCGTGTTCCATCTGCAGGTTGTTAATACAGCCGTTGGTCATGTTATCCAGCAGCACGACGTTGATCTTGGCGCCTTCCTGAATCGAGGTCACCAGCTCGGAGTGCAGCATCTGGAATGAACCGTCGCCTACCATGGTGTAAACCTCACGGTGCGGCTCGGCCAGCTTAACGCCGAGAGAAGCGTTGACCTCGTAGCCCATGCAGGAGTAGCCATACTCGACGTGATAGCTGTTGTAATCTTTGGTGCGCCACATGCGCTGCAGATCGCCCGGCAGGCTGCCCGCGGCGGCGACAATCACCGAATCCTTTGGGAGGTGCTCATTGAGCGTCCCCAGCACGCTGCTCTGCGTCAGGAAGGAACCGGTCAGACGGTTGAACTCGGCAAACAGCGCTTCGCGGTCAATGTGGTCAGCGATTTCCGGCACGAAGTTCTCTTCGCTGTACACCGCCGAGTAAACGCGCTGAGTTTCTTTCAGCAGCTTGCTCTGTGCCTGGCTTACCTGCTCACCCCAGCCGTTGCGGATCGTTTCCACGCGGCTGTTCAGCGCGTTCAGCGCTTCCTGGGCATCGGCCACAACCTGCACCGCATCCAGCTTGTAGGCATCAAAGTTGCTGACGTTGATGTTGATGTAGTTCACGTCCGGATTCTGGAAGATCCATTTTGACGCGGTGGTAAAGTCGGTGTAGCGCGTACCGATACCAATCACCAGGTCGGCCTCTTTCGCCAGCAGGTTAGCGGCCAGGCAGCCGGTTTCACCCACACCGCCCACGTTCAGCGGATGGTCGGAAACGATAGTGCCTTTACCGGCCTGAGTTTCAGCAAACGGGATACCGTGACGTTCAGCGAAGGCCAGCAGCGCTGCGCCCGCGCCGGAGTACTTCACCCCGCCGCCGCAGATGATCATCGGCTTGTGTTTTTCAGCAATCAGCTTCAGCGCGTCGGCCAGCTGGCCTTCGGTTGGCAGACGGCGCTCAATGCGGTGCACGCGCTTCTGGAAGAAATATTCCGGGAAGTCGTAGGCTTCACCCTGCACATCCTGCGGCAGAGAAATGGTCACCGCGCCGGTTTCAGCCGGGTCGGTCAGCACGCGGAAGGCGTTGATACAGGCGGTCATCAGCTGCTCAGGACGGTTAACGCGGTCCCAGTATTTGCTGACGGCACGGAAGGCGTCGTTGGTGCTGATGCTCAGATCGTGGCTCTGTTCAATCTGCTGCAGAACCGGGTCCGGCTGGCGGGTGGCAAACACATCGCCCGGCAGCAGTAATAAAGGAATGCGGTTAGCGGTGGCGGTCGCCGCAGCGGTAATCATGTTGGCCGCGCCCGGTCCAACGGAAGAAGTACAGGCGATAATCTCGCGACGCAGCTTCTGCTTGGCATAGCCCATTGCCGCATGCGCCATACCCTGCTCGTTACGGCCCTGATACACCACCAGATCGCCGTTGTTGTGTTCCAGAGCCTGGCCCAGACCCAGCACGTTGCCGTGGCCAAAGATGGCAAAAATGCCCTTAACGAATTTGGTCTCAACGCCGTCTACCGACAGATACTGGTTGTCCAGGAATCTGACCAGAGCCTGTGCTGTAGTTAATCTGATCTTGCCCATTTGCTCTTCCTTTATTTGTCGGGGACGCAACTCAGGTCCACCGGTATTCGCATTTTTGGTCGCCCTGGTGAGAAATCGGCGACAGCTATAAGTGAAACGTGAGCCGATTATAAACAAATATTTTTTTCACTAAACAGAATTACAGAAGAAACATTTCATTTTGCGAGTGAGATCAAATTCTGCGGTGAAACGGGGATGAATGGGGGGATCGGAGGGGGGGAAATGAAACGCTTACCCTCATCCAGACATAAAATGATAAAAATCCTTTCACTTCAATACGTTTACTCTGGTTATCTAAGAAAGTTGAGATGTCGCTCACAACTCCTGAGCGGCCTGAAACGGCATGACATCTGCCGTACGGATATTCCGCTGTGCAAGAGTTTTAACCACCTCACACTTTTGGGGCAATAATTTCATTTCATATTGAAATTGGAATTTTTATTCCTCATACTCGTTGGCATGTTAGATCCGGATTCGATCGGGCTGGCGTGCCACCGATCCGCTGGAGAAGCTCAAACAGAGTCGGCTTTACCCGAAACCACCGGCGGCTAATCAACCGCGAAAAAACGCCGATGACCAGGGTACATCACAGAAGGAAAAAACAGGTATGAGTACACAACAGAAGCGGCTTGATGTGATTTGTATCGGGCGCATCGCCGTCGACCTTTATGGCCAGCAAATCGGTGCGCGCCTTGAAGATGAAACCACCTTTGCCAAATATCTGGGTGGCTCATCCGGTAACGTGGCTTACGGTACTGCAATCCAGGGCCTGAAATCAGGCATGCTGGCGCGCGTTGGTGATGAGCATATGGGCCGCTTCCTTCGGGAAGAGCTTCAGCGCGTAGGTTGCGACACTCAGAGCCTGATCACCGATAAAAAGCGTCTGACCGGTCTGGTCATCCTGGGGATTAAAGATCAGGAAACCTTCCCGCTGGTGTTCTACCGTGACAACTGTGCCGATATGGGCCTGGTGCCGGACGATATTCAGGAAGACTACATCGCGTCTTCCCGCGCCGTTGCCGTGACCGGCACACACCTGTCTCACCCGGATACCCGTGCCGCCGTGCTGAAAGCGCTGGAAATCGCTCGCCGTCACGGCCTGCGCACCGCGCTGGATATCGACTACCGTCCGGTGCTGTGGGGTCTGACCTCACTGGGCGACGGTGAAACGCGTTTCGTTGAGTCCGAGCGCGTTACCCAGCAGCTGCAGGAAGTTCTGCACTATTTCGACCTGGTAGTGGGAACGGAAGAAGAGTTCCACATTGCCGGTGGCAGCACCGACAGCCTGACCGCGCTGAAAAACGTGCGTAAAGCGACCAAAGCGACGCTGGTCTGCAAACGTGGCCCGCTGGGCTGCGTCGTCTTCGAAGGCGATATCCCGGACAGCTGGGAAGAAACACAGCTGCAAAGCGGCGTGCGTGTGGAAGTGCTGAACGTACTCGGCGCGGGCGATGCCTTTATGTCCGGCCTGCTGCGCGGCTGGCTGAACGACGAAAGCTGGGAACAGGCATGCCGTTACGCGAATGCCTGCGGTGCGCTGGTGGTTTCTCGCCACGGCTGTGCGCCAGCCATGCCAACGAAAGAAGAGCTGGATGACTTCCTCAGCCGCGATAAAGACGTTAAGCGCCCGGATCTGGACGCACGTCTGAACCACCTGCACCGCGTCACCACGCGCAAGCAGGAGTGGACCGAACTGAACATCTTCGCCTTCGACCACCGCAAGCAGCTGGCCGACATGGCTGCCGAAGCGGGCTTCGACGATTCACGTATTCCAGAACTGAAAACGCTGCTGCTGCAGGGTGCACAGGAAGCGGCTCGCGAAGCCGGTCTGGACGATGGCCGCTGCGGTATTCTGGCAGACACCACCTACGGTCAGCCCGCGCTGAACGCTATCACCGGTAAAGGCTGGTGGATTGGTCGCCCGATCGAGCAGCCAAGCTCTCGTCCGCTGCGCCTTGAGCACGGCAACATCGGCTCCCAGCTGGTGGACTGGCCGCAGGAACACGTGGTCAAGTGTCTGACCTTCTACCATCCGCACGACAGCGCGGAAATGCGTAAAGAGCAGGACGACCTGATCCTGGATGTATGGAAAGGCTGTAACAAATCTGGCCATGAGCTGCTGCTGGAAGTGATCCTGCCGGAAAGCAACCCGGATAAAGATGAGAAGTACTATCTGGAAATTCTGACCCACTTCTACAGCATGGGCATTCAGCCTGACTGGTGGAAACTGCCGCCGCTGTCACACGCATCCTGGGAAGCAATCAGCGCGCTGATCGAGAAAAACGATCCGCACTGCCGCGGTATCCTGCTGCTGGGCCTGGACGCGCCGGAAGCCGAACTGAAAGCGGGCTTTGCCGCTGCGGCGAAGAGCCCATGGGTGAAAGGCTTTGCGGTAGGCCGCACCATCTTCGGCCAGCCGTCACGCCAGTGGCTGCAGGGCGAGCTGGATGATGCCTCGCTGATTGCCAAAGTTAAAAGCAATTACCTGACGCTGATTGGCTACTGGCGCGAAGCACGCCCGGCTAAGTAAGCGATAGCACACTCCCTGACGGATACTGGAATTCATTCTGCCTTCCGTCGGGGAGTTTTCTCTCTTCCTTCCTTAACGACTCTCCCTCACGCTTTCAGCACCCAGCACCCAGCACCCAGCACCCAGCACCCAGCACCCAGCACCCAGCACCCAGCACCCAGCACCCAGCACCCAGCACCCAGCACCCAGC
>NZ_JAFBFW010000018.1 GCF_016909495.1 Pantoea coffeiphila
CGCGGATATCTGAAATGGTGCCTGGCAAACATGGACCTCGACGAGGACCAGAAATTCACGATGCAGCATTACCTGCAGGGAGATTGATATGGGTATCCCGGTGCTTATCCTGGGGGATTCAGGCTCCGGCAAGACGGCCAGCATGATGAACCTGAATCCCGAAGAGGGATTTCTCATTAACCCGGAAAATAAGCGACTTCCGTTTAAGTCGAAGGGGTGGAAGCCGCGCGACTTTGCAGCGAAAACAGGCAACGTCTTTCACACCGACCTCGCTGCTGACCTCGTTACCATCATTAATTTTGCCCGCAGAGCGGGTAAGAAGTATGTGGTTATCGACGATTTTCAGTACGTGATGGGTAATTCGTTCATGCGGCGCCGCAGTGAAAAATCATTCGAGAAATTCACGGAGATCGGCGGCGGTGCGTGGGATGTGGTGAAAGCCGCCCAGCATGCAGAAGAAGACCTGATCGTTTACTTCCTGGCTCACACGGAAGAAACCGCCGCCGGCCGCATCAAGATGAAAACCATCGGCAAGATGCTGGACGAGAAAATCACCGTTGAGGGCATGTTCACCATCGCCCTGCGCACTCAGGTCACTGATGGGCGCTACCAGTTTACCACGCAGTCAGACGGCACCGACCCGGTTAAATCGCCGATCGGGCTGTTTGAAAGCTTCCAGATAGACAACGACCTGAACGCCGTCGACACGGCGATCCGGGACTACTACGAATTGAATTAAGGGGTTAAATCACTATGCAACCAATCTTCACCTTCAACCAGGAAGACGCCAAGAAGGCCGGACCGTCCGGCGCGTCAGAATCTGGTGCTTACGCTGGCATCATCCGTACGGCTCTTTTCACCAGCGCCCGCGATGCTAATTCCCAATCGCAGTCGATGGAGTTCTCGCTGGATGCCGACGTTGGCGCAATTAATTTCCTCCGTGTGTCCTATGTCGGTCGCGATGGCAACCCTCTACAGGGTGGCAATGCCATGATTCAGGCGATTATGGGCCTGACAGGCGTCAAGGCTCTTCACGCCACCGAAGTGGTGAACGACCAGAACGAAACGGAGTATCACTGCAAAGAGCTGGAAGGCAAGCCGATCGGGTTCGTTCTTCAGAAAGTGCTCTACACCAAGAACGCCGGCGGCGATGGCTACCGTTTCGAGATCCGCCAGGCGTTCGGCACTAAAACCCGCAAAACCTACAAAGAAGGCATTGAAGGGTTACCAGCTGAGACGGTCGATAAACTGGTGGCCTCGCTTAGCGACAAAGACGAGCGCCAACCGGCTGGAACTGGCCCTGCCGGTGGTCCGGCAGGTAATCAGCAGCGCTCGATGCTGGGTGGGCAGCAGAATAACCAGACGCAATCACGCCTGCAGCAAAACGCTGGCTCCCGAAATGTTGGGCAGAATCAGCCGCCAGTGCAGGACTTCGACGACGACATTCCCTTTTGACACCACCCAATCAGCCCCGCCCGGGGCTTTCTGGAGTATCTATGCCACTGCCAAATAGCTCGGCACAATCAGCAGCGCAGAAAGAGCGTGACGGCCTTTTCGCTGATGCCGCTCATCACTGGTTGCAAGCCTCACGCCATGCAACTGGCAACAACTTTACCTGGTACCAGCTGCGCGCAGAGTTCTGCGCTGGCATGGCCCGCCGCGCAGCAATTAAGGATCAGCAGCAATGACCTGGATTAACACACTCTCCGGCAAGCACTTCAGCTTTACCGATATCGATGCGGAGACCATTACCATTGAGGATATTGCCGGTGCTCTGTCGAATCTTTGCCGCTTTACCGGCCACGTGCAGGACTTCTACAGCGTGGCGCAGCATTCGGTGTACGTCAGCCGCCTGGTGCCGCCAGAAATGGCGTTAGAGGCGCTGCTGCACGACGCCGCAGAAGCTTACTGCGGTGATGTCAGTTCGCCACTGAAAGCGTTTCTTCCCGACTACCAAGTGATTGAGCATCGTGTCGATCAGTTTATCCGGGGTAAGTTCGACCTGCCCGTCACAATGTCAACGCAGGTTAAGCGCGCGGACCTGATTATGCTGGCCACCGAGCGCCGCGATTTCGATATGGACGACGGAACGCCATGGCCGGTATTGGAAGGCATCGAGTGCGCAGATTTCATGATCTACCCGCTTACGCCACGTCAAGCGCGCGTCCAGTTTCTTCAGCGTTACAACGAGCTGAAAGGAGGTATTTAGTGAGCTTTTATAAATTCATCTCGCCAGAGGCTCTGGCCGCGTGGGACGCGATGCACAAGCAGGAAACGGAACTGCGCCAGCATGCAACAACCTTTGCGGCTCTGTTCGGTGCTAAACCGGTGTTCAAAAGCGACCTGACGCGCTCATACCTTTTTGGCGTCCGTTTCGATGGTGCTGCATATCTTGATCCGGCGCTGTGGACGAAACCGACCGAGCAGACTGGATTTTCATGCTGGCCACGGGCTAAAGCACCAAAAGGAATGGGTGCCGATCACAAAGCGCTGGTCGAGTTATGGGCCGTGCAAAAACCGGGCTTTGATGTGAACCGGGATCCGTTTCTTAAATCGGTAGGCCTGGACTGGGGAATGCTTTTTCTCACCGGCTGTGCCTACTTCCGTCACGGCGATGCTATCTACTTCAATACCGGGGCCAAACCAGATGCCACTGCCGGCGGTATTGAAATACTCGGCAGCGAATATCAGCAAGCCAAAACTGCTGCCACCAAATAAACCCACCCTTTCCGCCTCCTGACCGCCAGCCAACGCCGCCGCATTCGGTGCGGTGCGCCTGCGTGCGGCCACCAGCTGCGGACTATCGAGGGCTTCACTGTGAAACCTGATGAAATCAAAAACGTCAGCGTAATGCTGAATGTGAGCGGCAAAACGCTGGCGATCCTGATACCGGCGGAAATGAAGCTGCCCGTAGCACTCTTTGCGCTTAACGCCGCTTCGGAGAACGGTCCGGTGACGCTCGTGCCGGTTCCGCACACATCATTGCCGCCGGATCCGGAGATGCAGAAATGATGCACCCACTCGGTATTTACCTTTTCGGCATGTTCATGGGCTGCGTTTATACGCTGCTGTGCGTTTGGATTTTTGGCTGACTGCGGTCGACGGGAGAGAGATATGGGAAGAGTATTTATTACAGAAGGTGTTCGCACTGGTCCAGACGGAAGCGGCTATTCATGCGAAGACGATGACGAAAGAGCTGATTCGTGGGATGTCGTCGATTCGGATAGTGGTGCCAAATATTTTGGCTCTGAAGACTACAGCACGGCTACCAGGGTGAGTGGTGTGCTGAATGCGATCTGTCGTGAACACGCCGCAGAGGTTGCGCGGCTGAATGAGCAGTTGCAGTTTCTGCGTGCAGATCGTGACGAGCAGGAGCGCATAGCGATCAGTAATTTCCAGGAATGCGCGAAGATGGATGCGAAGGTGCGGGCGCTGGCGGCGGAGAGCGATCTTAAATCAGAGCAGAATAAATTTCTGGCAGTAGAAAATGATCGGCTACAAACCATCATCTACAAAAACATCCTGCCCTACAGGCAACAGGGGTTCATCCCCGGCGATATTGATGATCTGGTTGCTGCGACTAGCCGCCACATGGAGGAAATAAAGCGCGAAGTGGGTGCGCGGGCGGTTGAGGGGTTTGTCGTATACGCAACATCACAAAGCGGATTTGTTTGCGATTTAACAGTTGATGATGCTGAAGATTACGCCGCCCGTATCCGCGCCGGGGAGGTGCAGCCATGAGCTACTCTACTGTAATAGCTGTATGGCCAGGCGAAAAATCCGAAGAGATTGAAGAGCTGAATAACGGATGGGGCAGCGGCCCGGTAGTCTGGAATGATATGGCTGTACGCTATCTGGGTATGGCTCGAAATGCCTATAGCTGGGAAATAGATAAAATCTGGCCATTGCCTAAGCGCAAGGATATCCCTGAACACAACCGCGCTGTCTTGGCGATGACTTACGACAACATGATCGTCATGCGTGAAGATTATTCCCGCGCAGCGAAATGCATTCGCCTTTATCTGCAAGATTTCCCTGTTGATGAACGGTACGTCAACCACTGGCCACGAATCGCTGAGATTTTTGAGGGTAACCCCGACTGCGCCGCTATCGGCTTGTGGCTCACATCAGTATGTGAAAATCCATTTGCTGGCGAGTGGAATGAAGAGGCTGACCAATACGATCAACCGGACTGGTCCAAATACTGGAACGTGTTTGAATGGCTTGATTCCCTGGGGGCCAGCAATGCCTAAAACCATCCTCGATATGTGCTGCGGCAGCCGCATGTTCTGGTTCGACCGCGCAGATCCGCGCGTCATATTCTGTGATATCCGCCGGGAAAAACACACTCTGTGTGACGGCCGCGGGCTGGATATTAACCCTGACATGCTCGCTGATTTCCGCGCCCTGCCTTTTGAGCATGAGACTTTCAATCTGGTGGTGTTCGATCCGCCGCACCTGGAGTATGCCGGGGAAACCAGTTGGCTACGCGCGAAATACGGCGTGCTGAACAAAGCAACATGGCGCGATGACCTCGCGGCTGGCTTCCGTGAGGCGTTTCGGGTGCTTCGCCCCGGTGGCACGCTGATTTTCAAGTGGAACGAAACGCAGATCGCCACGCGGGAAATTCTGGCGCTGACGCCGGAGAAGCCCGCATTCGGTCATCCGTCCGGCAAGCGCGCTAACACCCACTGGATTGCCTTCATGAAGGAGTTGGCGGCATGAGCACCCTTACCTACGTATTCCTGATCCTCGCCTCCCCGGTGCGCGACGGCAGCGCCTGGAGCATCACACCGATGCCATCCATGGCCGTCTGCGAGCAGGTGCTGGCTGATGTTCGTTCTCACACCGGCGGCTGGGGCGACGATTTTCCCGCAGTGCCTGACGGCGCCTACTGCAAAGAGGTGAAACAGTGAAAGCAATCACGTTGGATAAACTACGCACCCTGGCTGCAGCCGTAGCTGACGCCGAGCAGGGCTCTAAGGCCTGGGATAAGGCTACTGATGCGCTGAGCGCTAAGTTCAGCTCGCAATGCCTTGTGAAGCTGATTGACCAGTTGAAAGCGGCTCAGCACGAACAGGCGGTGAACTGGGAGGCTGCTACATCCCTCGCTGAAGAAAACGGAGAGCTGAAGCGGCAACTTGAGGCGGCGCAGCGTTATCGTGATGAATACGCGGAGATTGAGCGTCGAACAGCCGTTAGAAACACAACACTTACAGATGAGAATTACGGACTACGCGCAGAGCTAAAGCGCCGGAATGATGCTGTGCCGGTGGCGTGGGTTCTCCATGCGCGAGGAGGTGACCAGTTAACTCAAGATGGTGGTTATGTTGCGAATGCGGAAGGGATTAGTGGCATAGGGTCAACTCCACTCTACGCCTCCGCCCCTGCCGCAGTTTTTCCGCCGGATAATGTTACATATTTCGCATTCTCACCGGATTACGGATTCGACTTTTTCAAAAACAAGCAGGACGCAATCAACACCGCGCAGGAAGAAATAGACGGCTACCGCGAGGATCGCGACGACGGATGGGATGAAGATGTGCGCCGTGTTGCGTGGGGTGTGGTGGTACAGCAGGCTCAAGGGTTCGATGCGCAGGGCAAGCACTACAACCACTCAGAACACACCTACCAGACGTGCGAATACAGGCTTGATCCGCCATTGCCGGGAGGTGGTGATGCAAACTAAACAGCAGATTTTCGAGCAAATCGCTCAACTGGCTAAGGCCTGCCACGAAAATGCCTGTTCACTCGATGTTGGCCCCGATCGCACGCAGATGTTCTCGGTTTATGGCGTGCTGCGCAATCTTGGCCGTAACGGCTACGCCGAGCAGGTCGAGTTTGCCATGAATCCGCTGCTATCTGGCGGTGATGATGATGACGATTGGGATGATGACGATGGCTAAATCCCCCGCAGAACGCAAAGCCGCGCTGAGCAATGTATGACGCCAGCAGCGGAAAACGCACTAAGGGCCGTAGCGCGTAAATGCAGGAACGAAATCAAAACAGCCATTGATGGCAGGCCCAAAGCAGAGCACGACCGCATTATCACCGCCCTTCTCGATCATCACGCTAAATCAATTTCCTGCCTGCCGCCCGGTACATTCCCGGCTAAACGCTGGTTGTCGTACTACATCCGCCAGGTGGATAAGGAGCTATCGCAATGAGTCAGATCCCCTCCCGCCAGATGGCGGTCATCGGCACCAACGTTGTTACCGGCCAGCAGGTGTATTTTCCATCGGCCTACTACGCGCCGGGGTTTAACCGCTCCGGTATCAAGGAGGCCATTAGTGGCCGGGCGAAAACACACCGCGGGTACAGCTGGCGCTATGCGACTAAGGATGAAAGAGAACTCAAAAGATTAATTGCGTTATAAAAAATTTTATAAATCCTTCGAACCATTGAGAGAACTGAAATGCTTTTCAGCTTCATCCTTCGAAACTAAATCCGGGAGTGAAACTTGCAGGCTACCGTAATTTTCTATAAGCCAATATCCTTTTTCATCATGCAAAACAGAACCTTCCGAAAATGTGATTGTATTTGGCGAGAATAGAACCGCATACTCATTTTCAGAAAATCGCACTAGATAACAGCGCTTTTCGTTCTCAATTTCTACATCTTTGGCTTTGATGATAATTCCGCGCATAACGTAATTGCCTTAAGGTGGGTAGGTTTTTTAACTCTAACATGTATAGGTAAAGAAAAATCATTATGGAAGAATACAGGCTGTTCAATATCGATGGTGAGGAATTCAAAGTTCTATGTTATCAAAAGTCTAAGACTGTGTGGGTGGCACATGATGACTCAGGTCGCCATCAAGTAACTGGAATTACAAAGAACTCAGCATATGATGCTTGGGAAAGAAAAGCTTTCATGATGAACAACTAAAACTTTAAGCAACCGCCACTCCGGCGGTTTTTTTACGCCCTCTCCCCATGAAAAACACAATCCGGCGCCACCTCGCGCGCCACCATATTTTCTATGCCAGCATCCGCCCGGCGGCTGTGCTGCTCCTGCTGCTTATCGCGGCGTTAACTACGGAGCTATATCTGACGAGGTGAGTCTATGCAAACTCAACTACCGGAGGGAAAGCGTACTGGGACGGCAGGCAGGTCACATGCCGCTGTTCCGCGTATGAGTTCCCGCACCGGTTCAGCGGCGGCCAGTGCAACGGCTACGCGATGGCGAAAAACTGCTGGGAAAATCGGCTCAGCTGCCAGCACTGCAACTGCCTTCATGCTGGCGGGTGCGACGTTATAAACGGCACCGAAAGCCCCTTCGAATGCCCGTACGTTCTCGATTTCTGCACCTACTACCAAATCAAACTCTCCTGACCGGCCACCCGGCTGCCGAGGCACATTACAATGACCGTTCATCAAATAAATCCGTATTGCGCGGCACTGGATGCCCTGCGCTCTCAGCCCACGCATAAGCTCAAGGAAATTGGCGACCAGTGGCGAAGCCCCGACGAATTGTGGTGGGGCATTAACGCCATGTTCGGCCCGTTCGTGCTGGACCTGTTTGCCGACGCCAGCAATGCCAAGTGCGAGGCGTTCTACAGTGCAGAGGATAGCGCCCTGACACAGGACTGGAGCGCTCGCTTGGTGGAGCTACGCGGTGCCGCTTACGCCAACCCACCCTATTCCCGCGCCAGCCAGCACGACGGCCAGTACATCACTGGCATGCGCCACATCATGGCCTACACGCTGGCGATGCGCGAGCTGGGCGGCCGGTACGTGTTCCTGATAAAAGCAGCGACAGGCGAAGTGTGGTGGCCGGAAGATGCGGATCACGTTTCGTTTATCCGCGGCCGCATCAGCTTTGACCTGCCGGAGTGGTACCGGCCAGCGCCCGGGCAACCGTCGGAATCGTCAGCCGGATTCGGCGCGGCGATCGCTGTGTTCGATAAGTCATGGCGCGGTGAGCGGTTCGGCTATGTCAGCCGTGACGATCTGGAGGCGCGTGGCGCCGCATTCCTGCGTCAAATAGAGCGGGCGGCGTTACGTTTGCAGCCAGCAGCGCCAGCAGCGCCAGCAGCGCCAGCAGCGCCAGCAGCGCCAGCAGCGGTGAATGACGTGTGGCCCAATGAAGTCAAGCTCATTGCTGAGCAGATCGAGCGCATTTACGAACTTCCGCCGGTTCACTACCGGAAAGTAATGCAGCACATCAACACCATGTTGCTGGAGCGCCAGCCTAGCAATTCAATCCTCATCGCCGCCCAGGCATTAACAGAAACCTTCGGAGAACACGCATAATGCGAGAAATCATCGTCGACAATTTTGCCGGTGGCGGCGGCGCTAGCACCGGCATCGAAATGGCTACCGGCCGCAGCGTGGACATCGCTATCAATCACGACCCGAACGCAATCGCTATGCACACGACAAACCACCCGGACACCCTGCACTACTGCGAATCGGTGTTCGATATCGATCCTGTCGCCGCGACCGCCGGCGCGCCTGTTGGCCTGGCCTGGTTCTCACCGGACTGCCGTCACTTCAGTAAAGCCAAAGGCAGCACGCCCGTAAAAAAAGAGATCCGCGGACTTGCGTGGATTGTTCTGCGCTGGGCGCTAGCCACCCGCCCGCGCGTAATGATGCTGGAAAACGTGGAGGAATTTAGGACATGGGGGCCGCTGCTTGTTGGTGAGGATCGTCCAGACCCGGCACGTACCGGCGAAACCTTTGAGGCGTTCATCGGTATGCTCAGCGCTGGTATTGCCGCAGACCACCCGGCTCTGGATGAGGTGTGCGAATCGTTGCAGATTGACCG
>NZ_JAFBFW010000019.1 GCF_016909495.1 Pantoea coffeiphila
CGGTCAATCTGCAACGATTCGCACACCTCATCCAGAGCCGGGTGGTCTGCGGCAATACCAGCGCTGAGCATACCGATGAACGCCTCAAAGGTTTCTCCGGCACGCGCCAGATCCGGACGAGCCTCATCATCCAGCAGCGGCCCCCAGGTTTTAAATTCCTCCACGTTTTCCAGCATCATGACTCTGGGGCGGGTGGCCAGCGCCCAGCGCAGTACGATCCACGCCAGTCCACGAATCTCTTTTTTAACCGGCGTGCTGCCTTTGGCTTTGCTGAAGTGGCGGCAGTCCGGGCTAAACCACGCCAGGCCAACCGGTGCGCCGGCGGTCGCCACCACCGGGTCGATATCGAATACCGATTCGCAATAATGCAGCGTGTCCGGGTGGTTTGTCGTGTGCATAGCGATCGCATTCGGGTCGTGGTTGATGGCGATGTCCACGCTGCGGCCGGTGGCCATTTCAATACCGGTGCTAGCGCCGCCGCCGCCGGCAAAGTTGTCGACTATGATTTCTCTCATGCTGGAATGTTCCCGAATGTTTTGGTGAGGGCTTGTGCCGTTGCGATGATTACACCTGCTGGCTCGCGCTCAAGCAGCAGAGTGTTGATGTGGTGTTTCACCTTGCGCTGGTGCTCCGGCTCCAGATCGGCAAGATGCTCGATTTGGTCTGCCAGGCGTTTGACTTCGACCGGCCACACGTCATTCTCCGCTGCTGGCGCTGCTGGCGCTGCTGGCGCTGCTGGCGCAGACATTTGCTTGTAGGAATAACCGATGCGGGCGCTGGCGGTTACGATGTTGTCCGGATCTAACTCGATGCCGATGAAAGAAAATCCCTCTTCAATCGCCGCGCGGCCGGTACTGCCGCTGCCTGTAAATGGGTCGAGAACAATTCCGCCTGGTGGAGTGATAAGGCGGCAGAGGTATTTCATCAGCGCAATCGGCTTCACGGTCGGGTGCGGGTTCTTCGCACCGTTGTTGCGTCCGGCACCGGCGCGAGGATCGTTAAGGCCCGCGCTACCCTCTTTGCGGCCACCAGTCATTTCCGATGCGGAGAAAGCGATAAAGCGTTCCATGCCTTCGTCGCGCTCTGCTGGCGTCACCTTCGCGCAGTAGAAGAAGCGCGCGGCGCTACCGCTGTCACCATGATGATGTGTCGCGACACGCTTTCTCATACCGAGAATGTTTCCTGTCCCGGCGGCTGATGGCTCAGTACCTCTTACCGGTGATGCTGCGCCAGCGTTTGCCGGGAATATGGCGATCGCTTCATCGCTGCCGTCGTGGATCAGGTTTGCTGGCCAGCGCCCCTCAGGTGTCTGCTGGTAGTTGCTGGCGGGTTCAGTGCTGTCCCGCTGATGCGATAGTAGTGCGCCTTTACCGCCAGTCAGCTCGTCATCGGTGAAAATACGGCAGGCGGTGATGTTCAGCGCTCCGGTACGATACTGCTCCATGTTATTAGCCACCGTCGTCTTGAACGGCTTACGGGCCATAACGATTGGCTCATGGGCGGGCTTAAGGCCCGTTCCCCAGCCGTCAAACTCTCCATCGAGATTGTGAGATTTCGGGAAGCCGGTGCCGTATAACCACTCGATCATGTCACGGATTTCAAAGCCTGCGTCTTCGACGTTTACGACCAAGCGGTGATAGGTTCGGGAACCACCAGACGCCAACAGATGCCCGCCTGGCTTAAGCACGCGTAGACATTCTGCCCATTGCTCAACCGTCGGTACCTGATAATCCCATTTGTGCCCCATAAAGCTCAGGCCGTAGGGTGGATCGGTGACAATCGCATCCACTGAGTTATCCGGCATCGTCTTCAGAACGGCTTCGCAACGACCAACATGTAATTGATAGGAGTTCACTTTAGAAATAGCTCCGCAGTTAACGCCGCGATAAGCAGCAGGATCAGCACAGCCGCCGGGCGGATGCTGGCATAGAAAATATGGTGGCGCGCGAGGTGGCGCCGGATTGTGTTTTTCATGGGGAGAGGGCGTAAAAAAACCGCCGATTGGCGGTTATTGTCTCGATATCTTAAAGGGAGTGGCTATAAACTATTTAAGACAGAGAGTGGGAGAATATATTGGTTAATCGGTGTCTATTAAACAATTTAATTAACATGGTATTCATATGGTGGCATCGTTGTCCGGGATTCTGCGAACCAGCAACTTATTGCCATCAATGATCCGAGACCTGTATCTGTGCTCTCCTAGATACGTGAAATTATGAATATACGCCTGCGCTTTTTTTAAAGGTATACCAAGCAAGGCTTTTTCAAAAATAATATACTCATTAACTTTTAGAATTAAAACCCAGTAGCCCATTGTCCTATATGTGAATTTTTTCTTATCATTGATGTAATCGACTTTCACGATCACCTCCTAGCCATCAATTCATAAAAAAAACTGTACATTCATTGCTTTCTCAATAAAAGATTTAAAGCTTAGTATTATCAAAACCTCAAAGTGAATTTTGGTGCAATAGCGAAAAGAAAAATTAGGAAAAAGCTTAAAGTTTTTAGGTCGGTAGTTTTTGAATCTGGTCTGGTAGTAACCAGATGTCAGAAAGATAAACTTTTGCTGTGCAATTATTGCTCTTTGAAGGGTTTTAATGTGGTTAATAATTAGTCCGAAAAAATTTCATAAAAACTCATGAAGTTAAAGGATTATGATGTTTTTTTGCGAAACCCTGCAGTTGAGTCACGAAAGTTCAACTAAGAACATACAATGTTCGAAATTCCCAGCCTTTACTTTCGACGTCGGCATAAAATTCTTCAGCGCTGACCTCTGACCATTGTTCCCACTCAGGGCTCCCGTTGTTCTGTCGGATTTGGTAAATCACCCCTGATGGTTCATTAACCATGAGAGCTAACCTAGTTAATGCTACTCTTTCCTCCAGAGATAATTTGCAAATAGTATTTTCGTCGGCCATTTGCATTAGTCTCTCGCGAGTGAACATCTCAATTAGTTTCTTCACTGTTTGACCTCTTTACAGTGAGCGCCGTCTGGCACGGCGGGGAAATCGTCGCCCCAGCCACCATGGGAACGAACATCAGCCAGTACCCGCTCGCAGACAGCCATAGACGGCATCGGTGTGATACTCCAGGCGCTGCCGTCGCGCACCGGAGAGGCGAGGATCAGGAAAATGAAGGTTAAAGTTGTCATATGGACTGATCCTTGTCGGTACCCAGACAATCAAGCCATTCAAACACGTTCCAGTATTTGGACCAGTCCGGTTGATCATATTGGTCAGCCTCTTCATTCCACTCGCCAGCAAATGGATTTTCACATACTGATGTGAGCCACAAGCCGATAGCGGCGCAGTCGGGGTTACCCTCAAAAATCTCAGCAATTCGTGGCCAGTGGTTGACGTACCGTTCATCAACAGGGAAATCTTGCAGATAAAGGCGAATGCATTTCGCTGCGCGGGAATAATCTTCACGCATGACGATCATGTTGTCGTATGTCATCGCCAAGACAGCGCGGTTGTGTTCAGGGATATCCTTGCGCTTAGGCAGTGGCCAGATTTTATCTATTTCCCAGTTATAGGCATTTCGAGCCATGCCCAGATAGCGTACAGCCATATCATTCCAAATTACCGGGCCGCTGCCCCATCCGTTACTCAGCTCTTCCATCTCTTCGGATTTTTCGCCTGGCCATACAGCTATTACAGTGGAGTTGCTCATGGCTTCACCTCCCCGGCGCGGATGCGGATGCGGGTTCG
The DNA here is from genome assembly GCF_016909495.1 of Pantoea coffeiphila. Taxonomy (GTDB): domain Bacteria; phylum Pseudomonadota; class Gammaproteobacteria; order Enterobacterales; family Enterobacteriaceae; genus Erwinia; species Erwinia coffeiphila. The sequence goes on from NZ_JAFBFW010000019.1 coordinate 3,714, forward strand.
GATACGGGCGCGAACTTCATCTGCATAGTCGCGCTTGAACTCTCCTTCATCAGCGTTAGGCAGGAACTCCAACGCGGAAAGAATAGCGCCAGAGATGTCGTGGGCCTCGGCTGGAGTGTCATCAACAAACCCTGACTCCCACGCTGCGAGGAGTCTGTTTGCCGCAAAGTGGATGCCCTCGGCGCGGGCCTGTGTCCGAACCTCGCTAAGAATGGCGTCTGTTGGTGTGTTTGCGAAGAGATTGGCAATAGCCGCCCGCAATCCGTTCTTTATCTCTTCAATATCGTCGCCGCCGATATCCCCGTCGGTAATAGCCCGGTGAAATGCCAGCGCCATGTCATCATTAATTTCCTGCAAACTCGCCGCAATCAGCGCCCGCACCTGCTCACGCAAAGCATCAATTTCGTCGTTCTGTGCGTTGAACTTTTCATGCGCCTTCAGCACAACGTCATTTGCTTCTTTCAGCGATTTTTCGGCTAATGCTGCATCCGCATTCAGCCGGTCGCGCTCGGCGTAAACGGCCATAGCAGCTTCAGCATCCTCACGAAATACGCAGTCTATGATTCCCTCGCTCAGGCCTTCGCTGTCTCGCGCATACAGCGTCCAGAACTGCGCCTCGCTGTCTTCACAGCGTTCGATTTCATCGCCGTTACTCCGGCAACCATGCACGTAATACTTTTCCATTTTTATCTCCCGCCGACCGCAGTCAGCCAAAAATCCAAACGCACAGCAGCGTATAAACGCAGCTCATGAACATGCCGAAAAGGTAAATACCGAGTGGGTGCATCATTTCTGCATCTCCGGATCTGGCGGCAATGAGGTGTGCGGAACTGGCACGAGCGTCACAGGGCCGTTCTCCGAGGCAGCGTTAATCGCGAAGAGTGCTACGGGCAGCTTCATTTCCGCTGGTATCAGGATCGCCAGCGTTTTGCCGTTCACATTCAGCATTACGCTGACGTTTTTGATTTCATCAGGTTTCACAGTTAAGCCCTCAATAGTCCGCAGCTGGTGGCCGCACGCAGGCGCACCGCACCGAATGCGGCGGCGTTGGCTGGCGGTCAGGAGGCGGAAAGGGTGGTTAAATGGTTTTCTTCAGCTCGTTATAACGTTGAAGAAACTGGACACGCGCCTGTCGTGGCGTCAGCGGATAGATCATGAAATCGGCGCACTCGATGCCCTCAAGCAGCAGCCACGGCGTGCCGTCGTCCATATCGAAATCGCGGCGCTCGGTGGCCAGCATAATCAGGTCCGCACGCTTAACCTGCGCAGACATTGCAGCTGGCAGATTGAACTTGTCCCGGATGAACTGATCGACACGGTGCTCAATCACCTGATAGTCAGGTAGAAACGCTTTCAGTGGTAAACTTACATCACCGCAGTAAGCCTCTGCTGCGTCGTGCAGCAGCGCCTCTAACGCCATTTCTGGCGGCACAAGGCGACTGACGTACACCGAATGCTGCGCCACGCTGTAGAAGTCCTGCACATGGCCGGTAAAGCGGCAAAGATTCGACAGCGCACCGGCGATATCCTCGATGCTGATGGCCTCCGCATCGGTGTCGGTAAAGCTGAAGTGCTTGCCGGAGAGTGTGTTAATCCAGGTCATTGCTGCTGATCCTTAATTGCTGCGCGGCGGGCCATGCCAGCGCAGAACTCTGCGCGCAGCTGGTACCAGGTGATATTGTTGCCAGTTGCATGGCGTGAGGCCTGCAACCAGTGATGAGCGGCATCAGCGAAAAGGCCGTCGCGCTCTTTCTGCGCTGCTGATTGTGCCGAGCTATTTGGCAGTGGCATAGATACTCCAGAAAGCCCCGGGCGGGGCTGATTGGGTGGCGTCAAAAGGGAATGTCGTCGTCGAAATCAGGCTCTGGTGATGGTTGCTGACCAACGTTTCGCGAGCCTGCGTTTTGCTGCAGGCGTGATTGCTGCTGATTGCCTGTCGCCTGATTGGCATAACGGTTTACAGTCGGACCACCGCGCGCGCCCGGTGCGGCACCGTTCGGCGCAACTGGTTGACGTTTGTCCACGTCTTTTAACGACAGCAATAACTTATCAATCGCCTCTGCCGGTACTTTGTCAGCCAGCTCGGCATACGTCAGGCGTGTTTTAACCTGGAAAACATGGCGTATGTTCATCTGGTAGGTATCCGATCCGTCGGTGCTCTTCGTGCGCAGCTCCTTCTGCAGTACCAGTCCAACAGATTTACCTTCGATGGCAGGCAGCGCCCACACCATGCCATCTGGGGTTTGCCGCTGCTGAGGTTGTGCATCACGAACTCCGGCCGCCCACAGCAGCGCGGATACTGTATCCATGCCGAAAGTCTGCTCACCTTCGCGGTTGATAAAGTTGATGCGCAGGTAATTTGCCTTGAGGCCATTTGATTCGAAACCCAGCTCCAGCGTTTGCGACTGGCTGTCGGTCCCGAAGTTGTAGTGAGCGTGCAGGATCACACCCTCATAGGCCCCGGTTTCGTTGAGCATGGCTGACGTTCCGGCCTTTTTCGCTGATTCCGGGTTGAAAACAAAGCTCATTGGCTGTTGTGGTTGCTGCATCAGATGTCTCCTTCAGACATGAAGTTACAGATGGCCTGGTCTACAGCGAACAGGTCATTGTCCATTTCGGTTTGATCGGGGAATAGGTCGGGTGGTGCTTTGGCGGTGTCGTTATCATCGCCCTTGATCAGGAATACGTGCTTGCCGTCTTTCTTGATGGCGCGCAGTACGATGGAGAAATAACCCTCCGGCGTCAGCTTTTCATTTAGCATGCGGCCAACTGTTTTCATGCGCACCTTGCCTTCTGACTCTTCGGTGTGCGCAAGAAAATACACGCGTACATCGTCGGGCAGCTGGGCGGCCGCGGTGATAATTCGCCAGATATGGTCAGCCATTTCGGTGTATTTGGTGTAGCCAGTGGTGTAGGCCTTCAGCATGTTTTCGTGCTGCATCACGACCTGAAAATCATCGATAATCAGCACCCGGCGATTCTTTGAAAGCACCATCCGCTGGATCTTATCTTCAACATCAGCCCAGTCATCAGTGCGGAACACGTTACCGCGCTGCGGCTCTCCGTTCGCGTCAGGTTTACCGTGAACTTTCCAGGTGCCTTTATGGCGAAACGGCAGCAGCTTGGGGATGCACTGAATTAGCAGGCAGTCGTCGGGGTTGAAGTTTCGCAGGCTGTAAGACTTGCCCGCGCCGGAATCACCGAGGATTAACACGGGAGTACCCATATCAATCTCCCTGCAGGTAATGCTGCATCGTGAATTTCTGGTCCTCGTCGAGGTCCATGTTTGCCAGGCACCATTTCAGATATCCGCG
>NZ_JAFBFW010000020.1 GCF_016909495.1 Pantoea coffeiphila
TAGTGGCGAGTCGGGGTGTCATATTCAACGTGAGAAGTGTTGATGGTGATACCACGTGCTTTTTCTTCTGGTGCGTTATCGATCTGGTCGAATGCGCGAGCAGAACCGCCGTAGGTTTTAGCCAGAACGGTGGTGATAGCAGCAGTCAGGGTAGTTTTACCGTGGTCAACGTGGCCGATAGTACCAACGTTGACGTGCGGTTTGGAACGTTCAAATTTTTCTTTAGACATCGCTTGTCCCTCTAAGACACGGATTAATCGGTGATATCACCACATCAACCAGGCATTGCCTGAATCGTTGAATTTTAATGCACAGAGAAGAAGCAGGGAGGGAGATTTTGAAAGTGGTGCTGATACCCAGAGTCGAACTGGGGACCTCACCCTTACCAAGGGTGCGCTCTACCAACTGAGCCATATCAGCACGGCTTGGAGCGGGCAGCGGGAATCGAACCCGCATCATCAGCTTGGAAGGCTGAGGTAATAGCCATTATACGATGCCCGCATCCTGGAACTCGGCTACCTGTTCTGTCTGTAGCTTGTGAACAACAGGAAAAAGCTTTCCTGTTACTCGAGTCAACAAGCATTTGCCTGCTAACTTTGACTGCGCTTGAGCTCAGTCGGAAATCTTGATGAACATACTCCTGGAGAGTAGTCATCGTTGCAGATAGACGATTTCTTGTCTTTCTGCTTTCGACTCAAACTAAGAATCGAAATGGTGGTGGGGGAAGGATTCGAACCTTCGAAGTCGATGACGGCAGATTTACAGTCTGCTCCCTTTGGCCGCTCGGGAACCCCACCTGGGGTACTTGATGGTGCCGGCTACCGGAATCGAACTGGTGACCTACTGATTACAAGTCAGTTGCTCTACCAACTGAGCTAAGCCGGCATCAAGTGGTGCGCATTCTAGGAAGACCCGGCGCATGATGCAACAAAAATATTGCGATAAATGTTCTTATGCTCACTATTTGTGCAAAACCTCGCAAATTGGCCGTTAAATACAATAAATCAGTTCAATTAAGCAGCAAGAGGTTCTGTTTTTTGCTCCATTCACATGGCCCACTGACAGAATATTTCAGTGTTTGTTTTTTAAAATTACCGACGATTTTTTCTAACAGAATGCACCAGCATGCCGCATTCGCACATTTTGTGTGCAACCTTAGTGTTACTGGTTCGATGGGGTGCGCCTGAATTCGCTATCTGTAGGCTGGAACATATTTTGCTTATCTTTAATGGACTAACCAGACCTATACCCCAGAGGAGGACTCGCATGAAAATAATGATGCTCACTGCCGCCACCCTGCCGGTTTATCGCAGTCAGTTAGCCGAATTGTTAATGGATGCTGTTGCTCACAATGCTCTGACTGACTATCAGCCCATCCAAAATCGTGAAGAGGCGGCTAGCTACTTCCATAGCCTGCGTGATGGATTAGCAAAGGGAGAAAGACTGCTCTGGGTGGCCTGCGACCAGAACGGTGTTGTGGCAAGCATACAATTGGAAATATGCGCACGCCCGGATGGCCGTAATCGTGCGGAGGTCCAGCAGCTGCTGGTTCATAGCAGGGCCAGGCGCAAAGGTGCAGGAAAGCGGCTCCTCGCGGTGCTGGAACAGGAAGCAATACATCGTCAGCGTGGCCTGCTTTATCTCGATACGTTGGCGGGTACCCCCGCAGAGGCATTTTATCGCTCCCAGGGCTACAGTTGTCTGGGCGAGCTTCCAGATTATGCCTGCTTAGCTGAAGGCTATTACTGCCCTGCTGTGATTTATTACAAACGCCTGTTTCGGGTTAATCAGGTTGTGCGTCCGATTGCCAGTTAAAGTTATCATTTATGCGGGTGAGCTTGCGTTTGCACCCGCTGTACATCTTTTTTCCTTCTTATTGCTGCCCTTCTGATGTTAACCTCCTGCCCATTGTGTTCTGATTTAGCCCTCAGTACTAAAGCCTGTCTCCGAGCATTTCTCGTTGAAATAATATGGCTAACACACTGAAGGATAAACGATTGCTGGCAGAAGCATGTATATGAGCAAAAAAGATTCATTGTTAACTACGCCCTATTTGCAATTCAACCGTACTCAGTGGGCTGCGCTGCGCGATTCCGTGCCAATGACCCTGTCAGAGGATGAAATTGCCCAGTTAAAAGGGATTAACGAAGATCTCTCCATAGAAGAAGTTGCCGAGATCTACTTGCCGCTCTCTCGACTGCTGAATTTTTATATCAGTTCCAATTTGGGGCGTCAGGCAGTTCTTGAGAAGTTTTTGGGTACAAAAGGACAGAAAGTTCCCTATATTATTAGTATTGCAGGCAGCGTTGCTGTTGGTAAAAGTACCACAGCTCGCGTGTTACAGGCGCTTCTCAGCCGCTGGCCTGAGCACCGTAAAGTAGAATTGATCACCACTGATGGATTCTTACATCCCAATGCAGTCCTTAAAGAACGGGACCTGATGAAGAAGAAGGGTTTCCCTCTTTCTTACGATATGCACAGGCTGGTTAATTTTGTTTCAGAATTAAAATCTGGTGCTGCGCAGGTAACCGCTCCGGTGTACTCCCATCTTATTTATGATGTCATCCCGGACGGCGATAAGATCGTGCAGCAGCCCGATATTCTTATTCTGGAAGGGCTGAATGTACTGCAAAGCGGGATGGATTATCCGCACGATCCTCATCATGTTTTCGTGTCTGACTTTGTTGATTTCTCTATTTATGTCGACGCACCTGAGGATTTATTGGAACACTGGTACATCAATCGTTTCCTGAAATTCCGCCAGGGTGCATTTAGCGACCCGGACTCTTATTTCCATCACTATTCGCAACTTCCCGAGGAAGAAGCGGTAGGTATTGCCACACAGTTATGGAAAGAAATTAATCACTTAAATTTAAAAGAAAATATATTACCGACTCGTGAGCGTGCCAGCCTGATTATGACCAAAAGCTTTGGCCATGCGGTCGATTTGGTAAGATTAAGAAAGTAAAAAAGGGGCAATTAATGCCCCTTTTTATTCATTAAACGCTCAATGATTTGCTAAAGAATGATTCAGAGACGTGGTTGTTTTTAATGTTGTGGTCTCAATGAAATCTCACCGCCAACCCAGGATTTTTTGACACCATCCTGTTCAAGAATGAGTCCACCCTGCTGATCGATACCTCGCGCAATACCGAATATTTCCCGGTCGCCAATCAGTAATTTAACCGGCCGATCGATAAAGTTATCCAGTCTGGCCCAGCGCCCCACAAATGGCGTCAAGCCATCTTGCTCAAACTGAGCAAGCGCAGAACGCAACTTATTGACAATTCGTGCAGATAAAGCGTTTCGATTGACGGTGACTCCCGCCTCCTGCAGATTGATCCATCCCTGATTTATCGCTTCTGCGGCCGGTGCGCGCATCCCCAGATTAATCCCAGCACCGATCACGATTTGCGCAGCATCGCCTGTTTTACCTGTAAGTTCGACCAAAATACCCGCAAGTTTACGATCTTCGAGATAAATATCATTTGGCCATTTGACACGAACATTAGCAGCACCGAGTTCCTGTAGGGCTTCGGCCAATACGATACCAATGACCAGGCTAAGGCCCATGGCGGCTGCAGGCCCCTGTTCAAGACGCCAGTACATGGATAAATATAGGTTCACACCGAAAGGTGAGATCCACTGCCTACCTCGCCGGCCCCTGCCTGCCTGTTGGTACTCGGCAACACAGGCGTCTCCTGACTGCAGACGGTCCATACGATCCAACAAATATTGGTTGGTTGAGTCAATAACCGGAATGACGGCCAGGCGTCCGTTATCTAACTGGGCATTAATTTCATCTTCGTTGAGTAATTGCATCGAAGAAGACAGGCTGTAACCTTTGCCCGTGACGGTGAAAACATCAATGCCCCATTCTTTCAGCGTCTGGATATGTTTATTGATGGCAGCACGGCTCATCCCCAACTGTTCCCCGAGCTGCTCACCGGAGTGAAACTCACCGTTAGCCAGGATAGAAACCAGCTTCAAAGGTACGGTATTATCTTTCATGCGAGTGCCTCCACTGCATTTACCTCGCCACTACTGGCAATAAACCGGACTTCAGGCTCAAGCCAGACATTAAATTTAGACGCTACCCGCTGGCGTACGATACGGGCCAGTTCGATGATGTCTTTCCCTGTCGCATCCTCACAATTTATCAGCACCAGAGCCTGCTTTTCATGTACAGCAGCCCCTCCCTGACGGAATCCTTTGAGTTCACATTGATCGATTAACCAGCCAGCAGCCAGTTTAACCTCGCCGCTTACCTGCGGATAGAGCGGTATAGCTGGGTAGTGTTTCTGTAACTCAGCAGCAACCTTTGAACTGACTAATGGGTTTTTAAAGAAGCTACCCGCATTTCCTGTCACTTTAGGGTCAGGTAACTTACTGCGGCGCATATGGCATACCGAGTCAAAAACCTGACGTGGAGTGACCGTCTTGGGGTCCAGGTCTCGCAGGTCACCGTAGCTCAGTACCGGTTTCCAGACCTTTGGCAGGAGCAACCCAATAGCAACAATGGCAAAACCATCACGATACTGATGCTTAAAAATGCTGTCCCTGTAGCCAAACTGACACTGTGCAGCCGTTAGCCTTAAGATATGGCCATCGGCCAGGCTTATGACGTCAACATACGCACAAAGCTGTTCAAATTCGACACCATAGGCCCCAATATTTTGGATCGGTGCCGACCCTGCACAGCCGGGAATTAACGCCAGATTTTCTAACCCAGGCAGGCCCTTATCAAGCGTCAACTCGACCAGCTGATGCCAGTTTTCTCCTGCGCCGATATGCAGTAACCATGCGTCATTTTTCTCCTGGATCTCTATACCTTTAAGCCGATTAATAATCACCTGGCCAGAGAAATTCTCAATAAACAGTACATTACTGCCTTCTCCGAGTAATAACGTGGGCTCTTTTTTCCGTTGGCTCAACTGCCAGGACTGGCATAACTGTTCTGCATTTTCAGCAACCGTAATAACAGCTGCTGCTGCTTCAAGAGAAAATGTATTCCAGGGTTTCAGGGAATTTTTCTGGCGGGACATAAGACAGCCTTTACGAATTTAACTAGTTGTAGTGTAACCGATCGACAGGAGGTGGGTTTAGGATTTTCTGGGGGCGACCACTATTCAAGCATACTCTGGCAACCAAAATGAAAACATATTTTTTTACAAAATTCATGACTTGTTGTGCATGATTTTTGAGCGAAAGAGGAATGTAGATGCTTTAAAGCTCATGTAATCATTCATTACCGGATGAACAGAGGCAAGAGGTGTAGAGCTGGATAGCAGTACAGAGAATACAGACTACTGGATTGTAAAAAGGTCACTTCAGGCAGGATTTTAAACGGCATAAACGCAAAAAGGCCATCCTTGCGGATGGCCTTCTGCTTTGTTTGATGCCTGGCAGTTCCCTACTCTCGCATGGGGAGGCCCCACACTACCATCGGCGCTACGGCGTTTCACTTCTG
>NZ_JAFBFW010000021.1 GCF_016909495.1 Pantoea coffeiphila
TACCCATATCAATCTCCCTGCAGGTAATGCTGCATCGTGAATTTCTGGTCCTCGTCGAGGTCCATGTTTGCCAGGCACCATTTCAGATATCCGCGATCGGTAGCGCCGATTTCCTCAAACGTCCTGCCCTTGTGCTTGCCGAAACGCATGGTGTGGAGCAGGGAAGGCAGGGAAGTGATTTCGCGCATCTGCGCAATGGTGAAGCGGGCGTGCCGGTTAATCTCGATAAGCACCGCTGCCGTCACATAGCAGTCATAAAGCGCACGGTGGGCGTGCAGGCCTTCCGGCACGTTGGCATTAACGCCGAGGTGGTAGCGCATGAACTGGTTGCCGTGGCTCTCCAGCTCCGGCCAGAGCTTGCGGGACAGCTTCATTGTGCAGATCCACGGCGCGGTGATCTGCGGCAGTTTGCTGCGGTCGAATTTAGCGTTGTGCGCCACATACACATCAGCACCCAGGTAACGGCCAATCACTGCCTCGATGGGCGGCGAATCCGCCACATCCTCGTTAGTGATGTGGTGAAGCGCCATTGATCCGATGCTGATTGGTTCGGGCGGCTTAACGTAGTCGCTCATCGGGTTGCAGATAACGCCGTCGATGATGTCGACGCTGGCGATTTCACACACACCACCTTCGAGGCTGGCGGTCTCCGTATCAATTACACGCAAAATGGTCATCAGGTTGTTCCGTAAGGGCATCGGCAGCGGCTTCTCGCTGCGCCAGCTGGTGGGCGATTTGAATCAGGTCAGCCGGGCCGAACTGATTCTGTTGGCAGAGCTGCAGGATTGCGTCGACAGTGGCCTGGCGCATCCATTCGTTTATTGCCAGTGGCGTGGGGATAAGCGTTACATCCATCCGATATACATCCCCGCAGCAATCAGCGCTGCACCGACAACCGGCAATAACCAGTTGCGGCGCCGCGGGTGGAAGTCAGCACCGGTCAGCCGGTGAAGGAACTGTGATTTGTAGAGCTGGCTCATCATCGATTACCTCGGATACGCAATCCTGCAGCGCGTTTATGTGACGGCACCCGGATGCTTTGCTGGTAACGCAGGGCGCACTCTCTGTCAGCGCAGAAGTCATCTCGCTCGCTACGATCCCAGTGTTTAATGGTGCTCTTCACCACATCTTCAGGATGGCGGAACCGGCCGCAGTAACGGCATCGCACTGATTCCAGATGCTCGGTACCGGCATCCAGCACCGTGTACTCGAAATGCGAACCGGGAGTGCCGTCTGGCAGCGTGTAATCAACGAACGTTTGCTCCTCGCCCTTAAAGTTCGGGCGTATGCTGCAGCCGTTGAATGTGACCAGCTGAGCGCCGATGCGGATCGGCGTTCCCGGCGGCAACTCGGCCAGGCGCTGGGCGGTTAATTTGGGGATTGGGTGCATGCTTACCTCCGTTTTGAGGGCGAAAAAAAGCCCCCGGAGAAGGGGGCAAACGACTACACACAGCAATGGCAGGATTGTGCTGGCCGGGATCGAACCGGCGCCGGGTAGGGAGCCCGATCAACACCAGATGCAACACAATGAACAGAGCACTACCGCTTTTTTGCCGCCCCATCCTGGCTTTTGGTACCGCAACGGCTGCGAGAATTATTTTGCATGCCAGCGCTCTGGTCATTGTGTGCCGGTTACCGATCCGGCGCACTCAACCGTAGTTAGTGCGGAGTCAAGTTGTGGCCCTGCTTTGGAGTCACTTTGCGTTCAGCTGGGACGTGTAATTTTCGCATCGTGATCGGGTTCGCTCATACGCTGGCCCCGCTGCCATATTTGTGTGCCGGGGTGATGCCCGGCGTCGTGCCGCCTTTACTTTTAAGCCCAATGTTCTGCTGAGGTTCTCCGGACTGTCTTAGGGTTAGAAAAAACCGCGCAACATTTTTATCTGGGAGTCAGAATCCAAAGGAGTTGAAAGCGTCGACATGCGTCGGCTTTCGGGGTATGTCGCCAACCGGGAATGTCTTAGCCCAATGTAGATAGAGCTTGACTGCCACATAGGCTCTTTCAGCGTTGCGAAAAGTGCCAACGCTCCGTGTTGTTCCATGAATCCTGGGCTGCCCCACGAACCCAAAGTGAGTCTTAACAACGTACTTCATGAAAGAGCCTCTACAAATTCATCAAAAGTAAGTGACTCTTCACCTTCCTTCAGGCTGTCGAAATATTCTTCATATGCTTTATCCACGACAATTCCTCATTTTGGCTGTGATAAGTGGTTAATTTGCATTGACGCTGCGCTGTCGCACCTCAAAGAAAACTTCGCC
>NZ_JAFBFW010000022.1 GCF_016909495.1 Pantoea coffeiphila
GAAACCTTTGAGGCGTTCATCGGTATGCTCAGCGCTGGTATTGCCGCAGACCACCCGGCTCTGGATGAGGTGTGCGAATCGTTGCAGATTGACCGACACGGACCGGAGGCGCAGCGGCTGACCGTCGGGCTCGGCTATACAGTCGAGTTCCGTGAAATGCGCGCGTGCGATTACGGCGCGCCAACGATCCGCAAAAGATTTTTTATGGTGATGCGCTGCGACGGGCAGCCTGTCGCCTGGCCAGAGGCTTCCCACGGCGATCCGAAGAGTCTGCCGGTGCAAAGCGGCCAGCTAAAACCCTGGCGCACCGCTGCGGAGTGCATTGACTGGAACATCCCATGTCCGTCGATTTTCGGTCGCAAGAAGTCGCTGGCAGAGAATACGTTGCGGCGTATCGCCCGCGGCATTCAGCGGTTCGTGATCGACAACCCGACGCCGTTCATCGTGAAGTGCAACCACACCAGCACCCGTACAAAATACGACTGTTTCCGGGGACAGGAGCTGGAGTCGCCTCTGCACACGATAACCAAGACCCACGGTTTTGCGGTCGTTACGCCTCACATCACTAAATTCCGCACCGGGGCCACCGGGCAGGAAGTTACTGAGCCACTGCCGACGGTCACCGCCGGTACTTCAGCGCGCCCCGGTGGCAACGGCCACGCGTTGGGAATGGTGGAGGCTCAACTTTCGCCGTTCCTGGCAGGTGCAGGCGGATCAGAATACCAGGGCAAACCGCGTTCCTGCGAGAAGCCCATACACACCATTCTGAAGGAGTCGCGCAGCTGCGTTATCGCACCGGTGATCGCCCGACAGTTCGGCAGCAGCATCGGTCACTCTGTTGATCAACCGAGCGGAACGGTTACGGCCGGTGGCGGCGGAAAAAGCCAACTGGTGTGCCCGACGTTAATCCAGATGGGTTACGGTGAACGACAGGGCCAGGCACCGCGGGTGCTGGATATGCAGAAGCCTGTCGGCACTGTTACAGCCGGTGGCAATAAGTTTGCGATCACCAGCGCGTTTCTGGCCAAACACTTCGGTGGCAATTATACCGGCCCCGGCGCCCCAGTCGACGGCCCTGCACACACGGTCACCACCACGGATCATCACGCGCTGGTAACTGCGCAGCTGCTGGTGAATAACACCGGCCACCCGGGCGGCGCTGCTGACCAGCCAGTGCATACCGTTACCACCGGAAACCACCACGCTATTGTTACGTCAAACTTGGTGAAACTGCGCGGAACCTGTCGCGATGGTCAACGTACCGACCAACCGATGCCGACCATAACGGCTGGCGGTCAACACGTTGGGGAAGTACGTACCTGTCTGGCCGTTAATGATTATGACGAAGCGCGCGCTGTACAGGTGGCTGAATTCCTCCATCAGCACGGCCTGAGCGAGTTTGTTCTGGTTGAGGGAGTGACTTACCGGATTGTCGATATCGGCATGCGAATGCTGCAGCCGCGGGAACTGTATAACGCCCAGGGCTTCCCGGCGTGGTACGTCATCGACCGTGACTATCGTGGCAACAAGTACGCGAAAGACAAGCAGGTAGCACGCTGTGGCAACGCCGTGCCGCCACCGTTCGCTGAAGCGCTTGTACGCGCCAACCTGCCAGAACTCTGCA
>NZ_JAFBFW010000023.1 GCF_016909495.1 Pantoea coffeiphila
AAATGCCCTGCTTCCAGGAAAAGCCTCTAAGCATCAGGTAACAACGAATCGTACCCCAAACCGACACAGGTGGTCAGGTAGAGAATACCAAGGCGCTTGAGAGAACTCGGGTGAAGGAACTAGGCAAAATGGTGCCGTAACTTCGGGAGAAGGCACGCTGTCGTTAGGTGAAGTCACTTGCTGACGGAGCTGAAGGCAGTCGAAGATACCAGCTGGCTGCAACTGTTTATTAAAAACACAGCACTGTGCAAACACGAAAGTGGACGTATACGGTGTGACGCCTGCCCGGTGCCGGAAGGTTAATTGATGGGGTTATCCGCAAGGAGAAGCTCTTGATCGAAGCCCCGGTAAACGGCGGCCGTAACTATAACGGTCCTAAGGTAGCGAAATTCCTTGTCGGGTAAGTTCCGACCTGCACGAATGGCGTAATGATGGCCAGGCTGTCTCCACCCGAGACTCAGTGAAATTGAACTCGCTGTGAAGATGCAGTGTACCCGCGGCAAGACGGAAAGACCCCGTGAACCTTTACTACAGCTTGACACTGAACATTGAGCCTTGATGTGTAGGATAGGTGGGAGGCTTTGAAGCGTGGACGCCAGTCTGCGTGGAGCCATCCTTGAAATACCACCCTTTAACGTTTGATGTTCTAACCTGGCGCCGTGATCCGGCGTGGGGACAGTGTCTGGTGGGTAGTTTGACTGGGGCGGTCTCCTCCCAAAGAGTAACGGAGGAGCACGAAGGTTGGCTAATCCTGGTCGGACATCAGGAGGTTAGTGCAATGGCATAAGCCAGCTTGACTGCGAGAGTGACGGCTCGAGCAGGTGCGAAAGCAGGTCATAGTGATCCGGTGGTTCTGAATGGAAGGGCCATCGCTCAACGGATAAAAGGTACTCCGGGGATAACAGGCTGATACCGCCCAAGAGTTCATATCGACGGCGGTGTTTGGCACCTCGATGTCGGCTCATCACATCCTGGGGCTGAAGTAGGTCCCAAGGGTACGGCTGTTCGCCGTTTAAAGTGGTACGCGAGCTGGGTTTAGAACGTCGTGAGACAGTTCGGTCCCTATCTGCCGTGGGCGCTGGAGAATTGAGAGGGGTTGCTCCTAGTACGAGAGGACCGGAGTGAACGCACCACTGGTGTTCGGGTTGTCATGCCAATGGCATTGCCCGGTAGCTAAGTGCGGAAAAGATAAGCGCTGAAAGCATCTAAGCGCGAAACTTGCCTCGAGATGAGTTCTCCCTGATTCCTTGAGAATCCTGAAGGGACGTTGAAGACTACGACGTTGATAGGCCGGGTGTGTAAGCGCAGCGATGCGTTGAGCTAACCGGTACTAATGACCCGTGAGGCTTAACCTTACAACACCAGAAGCGTTCTGGTG
>NZ_JAFBFW010000024.1 GCF_016909495.1 Pantoea coffeiphila
CCAAAAGGTGTGATCGGCCAGGTGCTTAATCCGGTATTCAAAGTCATCTCTAAAATCTTCTCCTTCCTCGCGCCGAAGTCGTCGTTCTCTGTTGCGGATAACAACAGCAAAGAAAGCCCGAACAATAAGCTGACCGGCCAGACTAACGTCGCGCGAACCTATCAGGCCCGGCCAGACGTTTACGGCCAGGTGCGTTCATACCCTGACCTGATTCAGGAGTCGATGTTTGAGTTTATCGACAACGTGAAATACGTCACCGAGTGGATGAATTTCGGGATCGGGCGCTACACCGTGGACAGCGTGCGTTACTCAGAATCGAACCTCGGCTCGCTGGCAGGTGCCAGTTATCAGGTGTTCGAGCCGGGGCAGGTGATACCGGTTATTTATGAGGGGTTCGAGTTCGATGACGTGGACGGGCAGGAGCTTCCCGGACCGAACGAGAGCGAGGATTTTCCGGCTTACACAGCCACCGCTACAACCGTTATCTCCGGTGAGCTGGCAGGTGGTGAGATAGCGATGAAGATCCTCAAGCAGGACGAGTTCGATTACTTCTACAGCCTGGCATTCCCGCACGCCGTGACGTTCGTCATCAACGTGACCTACAACACGGCCAGCGGCAGCGTGACGCGCGACGTAACGCTAAACGCCAATCTGTTCAACGCAACGCTGACCGATAACGGCGAGATTGTCGATCCGGTACGGTATTACACGTTCTACTTTGATGAACTGAGCGGCGGCGATGCGCAGGAAATCCCGGCTAATGCGACGATCAACACCACCAAATTTGTGCTGAACGACAACCAGCCGCTGGTTATTGGCCCGTTCTTTGCGCCGCTCGAAGGCGATCAGTTGTGGGTGCATTTTCAGGCCCAGCTCGGCAATGACAACTGGGCGAACTACACCGGCACAATCTGGAAAATTGACGATGACAATAACCAGATACCCGGCACCGTTCAGACCTTCAGCGGCGGCCTGTCGAACAGCAGCGGTGGCAGCGACACGTTGTACCGCACCGACAAGATAACGCCGGCAGCGGGATATGGCCGTTACGCGGTGCAGATTGTCCGCACGAACAACAGTAACGATACCAGCGTGCTGCAGCTGACAGAAATTCACTCCGTACGCATTCGCACTAACGAGGTCCATCCGGACGATACGCTGGTACGTGTCACCATCCGCGCAACAGAACAGGCCACCGGCGTTCGTGAGCGCAAATACAACGCGCTGATCACCCGGCACACCATCAGTTACAACATGGACACGCGGCAGGTTGATTATACGCTGCGGCCGTCCCGCTCGTTCGCCGATGCGCTGGCGCATGAGTGGCTGGTGATCGGCAAAGAGTCTCCCGGCACCATCGATCTGTACGGACTAT
>NZ_JAFBFW010000025.1 GCF_016909495.1 Pantoea coffeiphila
GGCCACATGCCGGTAGTACAGCACCACAAGCCCCCAGCAGTCACAGGCCTGCCATGAGCACGCCCGGTTAGCCCAGGGCACGCCGATCATCGCCCGGGCGAAGTCACTACCCGTTAACGAGGCCTGGCCATTCAGCTGGGTCATAGAGAAGCCCTACGTTTTTGTTGAGAGGGTTGGTCATCGACAGAGAGACATTCACATCAGACTCATCCAAATTGCAGTCACTCACGTACAGCACCCACGATTTCAGCAACGTAATCTGATCCGCGTCGTACAGCGCAGACGTAGCGGTTATCGGCGTGATGCGGGAATAGCCGCGCCACGCTTTGAGCTTTTGCTTAAAGTCGCTGGCCAGTCGGCTGAATTTCAGGGTGCTGTCGATCACGGGGGTATTGCTCTGCTGGCTTTCCGTCAGCTCGAACCGGCATGGCTCGAATGTAGTGCCGGCCAGCTGCTTGGAGAAAATCTGGTTGTTCACCAGGCGCACATACCCGAACGTTGAGTGATAAAAGGTGATGGTTTCGTACTGAATGCGATTGGGCCTCTGCGCTCTGATTTCGCGCAGTGTTGGCATTATGCCTCCGGTATGATTTCGGTAATGACTTCGTCCAGAATGCTGCCCCACGGTGGCGGCAGCTCGATCATCAGGTCGCCGTAGTCGTCGTCGGCGTTCGGCAACTGCCGGCAGATAACGTCACCGGACCAGGTGTACACCGAGCCGCTCTGGCTCCACGCCGGATACGCGGTGAAATGCAGCTCCAGCACCTCAATCCCGGCGTCTCCCGTTCCGGTACCAACTCGCATCGTGAACCACTGGTTGCCGTTGTCGAGATAGTCCGGGCGGCGCAGCCACTGCATGAACACCCGGTGCTGGTACTCGGTGAAAATCCACGTCAGGGAGAACGAGGTTTTCAGATCGTCGGTCAGCTTCTGAAAGATTGGCGCGCCGACCTGCGGCTGATCGGTGCGAAATCCGGTGTCCGTCTTCGGGTTTTTGTTGGACTTCTGCGCCAGCGGCAGCCAGTCGGGGTATGG